>JAKLGA010000001.1 GCA_022710975.1 Myxococcota bacterium
CTGGTCCACGTGGGTCACCGCCACCCGGTCCTGGATCTTCACCTCGGCCCGGTGGTACTTGATGGCCAGCGGCGGGATGCTGCCGTCGGTCGGCACCAGCAGGCCGGTGGCCGAGGCCGGGCCGGCCGCCAACGCCAGACAACTGCTCACGATTCCGCCCAAGAGAAGCCGTCCTACCCTGGAATGCATGTCGCTCTCCCTCCTTGGATTGCGCCTCACCCCGGTTACCAACGCATCAGGCTCGCGGAAGATCTGTTGATCCGTATCACGCACTGGGCTAACCAGGAAGCATCCGGGTCGTGACCCCGTCCAAGGGGCAGGCCCGAGGAGGAACCGCATGGCGCCGCTCCGCTCCGCTGCCGCCCTCGCCCTCGCGCTCGTCTGCCTGGCCCCCCGGCCCGCGCCGGCCCAGCCCGCCAGGCCGGCCGTGGAGCTCCGCTACCGGTTCCAGCCCGGGGGGGTCAGCGCCTACCGGCTCTCGGCGGAGCAGAAGCTCGAGGTGGGCACCAGCCTGACGGCCGGCGAGACCCAGAAGTTCAGCAACCGCCTCACGGTGGACACCCGGCAGACGGTGCTCTCGGCCGGCCCCGAGGGGGCGGTGGTCGAGTACGGGTTCGGCGCCCCCCGGGCCACCGCGACGCTGCAGGGGCTGGAGGTGCCCGTGGCCGGGCTGGACGACCTGCCGCGGCTGAAGTTCAACCTGCGCGTCAGCGAGCGCGGACAGGTGTCCGCGGTCGAGGCGCTGGTCGCCCCCGAGCTGTCCCCCGAGGTCCAGCGCCTGGCCGCGGAGCTGAAGAAGAACTTCATCCAGAACGCCATCGTCTTCCCCGAGCGAGCGCTGGCGCCGGGCGAGAGCTGGACCGAGGAGCGCTCGCTGCCCTCCGGGTTGCCCGGGACCGAGGGGCTGAGCCTGGCGCTCAAGGCCACCTACACCCTGCGCGGGCTGGAGAAGGTCCAGGGCCGCGCCTGCGCCCGCATCGACAGCCAGGTGCTGATGGGCATCAAGGGCCGGTTGGTGAAGAACGGGCTGCCGGTGGAGGCGGACCTCCAGGGCCGCGGCCAGGGCCAGGCCTGCTTCTCCCTGGAGGAGGGGCGCATGCTGCGCACCCAGGCCAGCCTGGGCATGGCGGGCACGCTCGAGGCCAGCCAGGCCGGGCAGTCGGCCGTGACCACCCTCAAGCTGGAGGCCAGCCTGACCCAGGAGCTCCGGTGAGCCGCCTGACGACCAGCCTGTGGATCGCGGCGTGGCTCTGGGCCGCGGCCGCGCTCGCGGCGGCTCCCGCGCGCGCGCAGGACGCCGGGGCGTGGGTCCAGCCGGCGGCCGGGGAGCGGGCCAGCTACTGGCTGCGGCTCGAGCTGGTGCTGGACGTGGTCCCGCCCCGGCCGGAGCTGCCGCCGATGGGCGCCGAGGGGCTCGAGCCCCGGGGCGGCGCCGAGCGCGGCCTGCCGGACTTCGTCGTCGAGGGCCAGCGCGTCCGCCGCACGCTCGAGGCGCGGCTGGAGCTCGTGGCCGACGCGCGCGGCCGACTGCTCGGGCGCCTGAGCGAGGCGCGGCTCGAGCAGAGCCTGGGCGCCAGCGAGCTCTACCCCGTGGGCGTCGAGCACCTGGGACGGGTGGGGCTGGTGCTCGACCTCGCGGCGGGCGCCCCGCGCGGCTCGGCCGGGCTGGAGCTGGCCTCGGCCACGGACGCCTCCACCTGGGGCCCGGTGGCCGATCTGGTGGAGGCCCTGCGCACCGCGCTCGCGCTGGCCTGGCCGGCCGCACCGCCGGACGGGGAGCGCGCGCCGGGCGGGAGCTGGCAGCTCGAGGGCAGCTACCTGGCCGCCCTGCAGGGGGTGGAGGGCCTGCGGGTCGGGGTGCGCGCGGAGCACCGGCTGGAGGCCGGGCCCGGGCCGCGGGAGGGGGCGCTCCTGCGCCAGCGGCTCCAGGTGGCGCACGAGGGCATGCTGGGCGGCACCCAGGAGCTCATCCAGCTCGTGGCGGACGGGGACGGCGAGGCCGAGCAGCGCCTGCAGCCGGGCGGCCCCTGGCCTACCCGGACCGCGCTCCGCCTGAGGCTCCACCTGCGCCAGCGCAGGCCCCACGGCCCGGACGCGGCCGCCGTGTTGCACGAGTGCGTGCAGGAGCTCCGCCTGACGCTCGAGGCGGCTCAGCTGCCCGGGCGCAGGGCCACCAGCAAGTGAACCAGGCCGTCCGGCCCGACCCGGGGCGCCTCCCGGGTCAGGCCCGCGACGGCGCCGGCCGCCCGCCGGAACTCGGCCCAGCGGGCCGCGGGCAGCTCGAGATCCACCTCCAGGGACGCCCCGCCGAGCGCGCTCCCGGGCGGGACCAGGCGCCCGTCCGCGCGCACCGCGCCGCCCACCGCCCAGCTCGCCTCGGCCAGCGTCTGGAGCGCCGCGGGCTGGGCGAGCTGCAGCACGGGCGGCGGGGCCTCCTCCACCAGCAGCGCGATCTGCTTCTGCATCAGCAGCACCAGCACCAGCAGGGCGCCCACCGCGGCCAGCACCACCGCCAGCGCCATGGTCGAGCTGAAGTTCATCCCGGCCGGGCCCTGGCGCCGCCGGCGGCGGGCGGCCAGCAGCCCGGCCTGCGCGGCCCGCCGCCGG
This sequence comes from Myxococcota bacterium, assembly GCA_022710975.1. Taxonomy (GTDB): domain Bacteria; phylum Myxococcota; class B64-G9; order B64-G9; family B64-G9; genus JAKLGA01. Next base: position 2,608 of record JAKLGA010000001.1, read on the forward strand.
AGCCGGCTGGCGAACTGGGGCGGCGCCTCCACCCTGGGCAGCCCGCGCACCGCCCGCAGCGTGCGCTCGAGCAGCGCCAGGCTGTCGCGGCACTCCGCGCAGGTCGCCAGGTGGGCCTCCAGCCCGGCCTTCAGCTCGGGCGGGAGGCTCTCCTCGAGCAGCTCGGACAGGTGCAACTGGGCGGTATCGTGCTCCATGGCCACGCTCACGTATCTTTGAGATGGGGCGCCATGCGGCGCGCCAGCTCCATGCGCGCGCGGTGCAACCTGCTCTTCACCGTGCCCTCGGCCAGGCCGGTGATGTCCTGGATCTCCTCGTAGGTGAGCTGCTCGAGGTCCCGCAGCACGACCAGCTCGCGGTGGTCCTCGCTCATCCCGGCCAACTCCTGCAAGACGCGGCTCTCGAGCTCGCGGCCCTCGATGGCGCGATCGGGGCGCTGGAGGCGGCTGCCGGCCACCGGATCGGCCAGCGACTCGCCGGCCAGGTCGGCCTGGCGGGTGTCCTCCAGCGGTTGCTGGCGCTCGTGCGCCCGGCGGCGCAGGAACTTCAGCCGGTTGAGGCAGTGGTTGCGGGTGATGCGGTAGATCCAGGTCGACAGCAGGCTCTCCTCGCGGAAGGTCTGGATGTTCCTGAAGACGCTGATGAAGACCTCCTGGGCCAGGTCCTCGGCCTCGGCCCGGTCGGCCAGCATGCGCAGGCACAGGCCGTAGACCCGGTGCTGGTGCAGCCGCACCAGCAGCTCGAACGCGGCCTCCTCGCCGCGCTTGAGCGCGGACACGAGCCGGCGATCCTCTTCTCGGAGCTCCTCGGTCACGGTGGCTGCATGGTACGTTTCCAGGGTCTGCTCCGTCAAACTTGTCGGTTGGACGCCGGGGGCACGGCCTGGTTCCCGGCGCGCGGGAACGCGGCCGTGGGCCCCCGCGTTCAGCTGACGGGCCCGGAGGCGCGCCGATGGAGCCGGACCAGGACCGCGGATGGCCGCTTGACACCTCCAGGGGTGGCCCTTAACATCCGCTGGTCGGGGCGGGTTTCGCTCGGCGTGACAGGGAGATAGATATGCGACGCTTTTCGCGGTTGGCGTGGTGGTTGGGGGGCGTCCTGGCGCTGGGCGCGGGAGCGGCGGGGGCGGCCGAGGGCAAGGGCGCCCAGCCGTCCTACGATCTGTCCCGCATGGAGGCCTTCAGCTGGACCATCCTGCAGCTCAAGCAGGACTACGTGGATCCGACCCGGGTGGACCCGGAGAAGATGCTCCGGCGCACCCTCGAGGCCATCGAGCGCAACGTGGCCGAGGTCGAGATCCGCATCGAGGGCGGCGAGGCCGTGGTCCAGGTCGGCCCGCGCAAGGCCACCTTCAAGGTCGGCCAGCCCACCACGGTCTGGGAGCTGAACTACAACCTGCAGCCGATCTTCCGCTTCATCGCCGAGAACCTGGAGCCCACGACCGACGCCAAGGACGTGGAGTACACGGCCATCAACGGCCTGCTGACCACCCTCGACCCGCACTCGAACCTGCTGCCGCCCGAGCTGTTCCGCGAGATGCAGCTCAAGACCACCGGCGAGTTCGGCGGCCTGGGCATCCGCATCTCTGTCCGCAAGGGCGCCCTGACCGTCATCTCCCCGCTGCCCGACTCGCCGGCCGCCCGCCTGGGGCTGAAATCCGGCGATCAGATCGTGCGCATCGAGGACCAGTCCACGGTCAACATGCCCCTGGACGAGGCGGTCAACCTGCTGCGGGGGCCGGCCGGCTCCCCGGTCACCATCTGGGTCAAGCGCCAGGGCTGGACCGAGGCGCACAAGTACGTGATCAACCGCGAGGTGATCCGGGTGCGCAGCATCGAGTCCCGCCTGCTGGCCGGCCAGGTGGGCTACATCCAGATCGTGGACTTCTCGCGCCACACGGGCGGCGACTTCCTGCGCCACCTGTCGGACCTGAAGAGCGAGGCCAAGGGGCTGCGCGGGCTGATCGTGGATCTGCGCAACAACGCCGGCGGCCTGCTCAAGGCGGCCGTGCAGGTGGCCGACCTGCTGCTCGACCGCGGCATCATCGTGGCCACGGTGGCCTACGGCGAGGACTCCACACCGGAGGACCGGGTGCAGAAGAGCCGCGAGGAGCAGCGCGCCAAGGAGGGCGACTCGGAGGTGGAGCTGCCCATCGTGGTGCTGGTCAACGACGGCAGCGCCTCGGCCTCCGAGATCCTGGCCGGCGCGCTGAAGAACCTGGACCGCGCGGTGCTGGTCGGCGAGCAGACCTTCGGCAAGGGCACCGTGCAGATCCTCAACGAGCGCGTGCCGCCCTCGATCGAGGGCGCCTGCCTGAAGCTGACGGTGGCCGAGTACCTGATCCCGGGCGACGTGAGCATCCAGGAGGTCGGCGTGACCCCGGACGTGGCCCTGGTGCCCACGCTGCTGGAGGAGGACGGGGTGCGCATGCACGTGAAGCCCGTCAGCTTCCGCGAGGAGAACATCCCGGCCCACCTGAAGAAGCAGGCCGACAAGGTGGCGCTGAAGCCGGCCTTCGAGATCCCCTTCCTGGACGATCCGCCCCCGAAGCTGGCCCCGGACGAGGAGCCGCCGCTCGAGGAGCCGGGCTTCAAGGAGGACTTCACCGTGCGCTTCGCCAAGGAGCTGCTGCTGCGGGTGAAGTCCCCGCGCGGCAGCGCCATGCTGGACGAGGCCGCCGCCTACCTGGCCGAGGTGAGCCAGGCCGAGCAGAAGAAGATGGTGGAGGCGCTGGCCAAGCTCAAGGTGGACTGGTCGGCCGGGGGCGGGGAGGGCGCCGCCGGGAGCGCCGGCTTCAAGCTGGGCGGCGAGGGCGTGGGCGGCGAGGGCCAGGCCCTGGCCGACAAGACCGTGCAGATGGAGCTCAGCGTGCGCAACACCGGCAGCGCCCCGTTCTACCGGCTGCGGGCCGAGTCGCGCTGCGAGAACCCGCTCTTCGACCGGCGCGAGTTCCTGTTCGGCCGGCTCGACCCCGGCCAGGAGCGCACCTGGAAGGTGCCGGTCAAGGTGCCGCTGGGCGTGTCCACCCGCACCGACGACCTGCGCTTCGACTTCTTCGCCGAGGGCAGCCCGGCGCCGGCCCGCATGGAGACGCTGGTGCGGACCCAGGGCGTGCCCAAGCCCTCCTTCGGCTACACCTACGCGGTGCGCGAGCGCGAGGGCAACGGCGACGGGCTGCTGCAGGCCGGGGAGAAGGCCGAGCTCGGCTTCACCGTCACCAACCTGGGCGAGGGCCTGGCCAAGGACGCGCGCGTCATGCTGCGCAACGAGTCGGGCAAGGATCTCTTCCTGGAGGCCGGCAGCGGCCGGGCCACCTTCGGCGAGCTCCCGCCCGGCGAGTCCCGCAGCCACGCCTTCTCCTTCCACGTCCCGGCCGAGGCCACCAGCGCGAGCCTGACCGTGGAGGTGGACATGTGGGACGCGGTGCTGGGCACGAACCACGTGGCGCGCCTCGAGCTGCCGCTCCTGCCGCCGGGCCTGGCCTCCAGCCCCGAGCCGGGCCGGGTGAAGGCGGCCGCGGACGGCGTCGAGGTGCGCGCGACCCCCGACGCCCAGGCGCCCGCGGTGGCCCGCCTGCGCAAGGGCGCGGTGCTGCAGGCCGATCGCCGGGCCGGGGACTGGCGCCGGGTGCAGCTCCCGGGCAAGGACGCCGGCAGCGGCTGGGTGCGCGCGGCCGAGCTGGCCAAGGCCGGCGCCAAGGCCCGGCTGGCGGGCCCGGAGGGGCTGCGGCCCTTCAGCCAGAGCACCCCGCCGGACATCCGGCTGGAGGCCCTGCCCGCCTACCTCGAGAGCGGCGACCGGGTGGTGCTGCGCGGGGTGATCGTCGACGAGGACCACGATCTGCGCGACGTGGCCGTGTGGGTGGGCTCGAAGAAGGTGTACCTGAAGCCCGGCTCCGAGTCGCGCGACCCGCGCCGCATGACCCTCGAGGTGCCGCTCACCCTCGAGCCGGGGCCCAACTTCGTGTCGGTCATCGCCCGCGAGGGCAGCCGCTACTCGTCCCAGCGCACCGTGGTGGTCACCCGCCCGGGCGGCCTGGACAGGCCCAAGAGCGCCGAGGACGAGGAGGACCCGTCCGCGCTGATGGAGTGACGGCCCCGCCCCCGATCGCAACCAGACACCAGACACCAGGCACGGTGACGCCCTTGAACGGCCTGCTTCGTGCACCGTGCATGGTGCATCGTCCCTCGAAGCACCAAGCACTCAGCACCAAGCACGATCCTCAACGCTTCGAGGTCGCCTCCTGGAAGGCCGCGCGCAGCGGCTCCAGGGCGCCCTCCACCTCGGCCATGCTGACGGAGTAGGACAGGCGCATGTGGCCGGTGCGGGCGAAGCCGCAGCCGGGCACGGCCAGCACCCGGTGCTTCTGGAGAATCCGGATGAAGGCCTGGTCGTCGGGGATGGGGGTCTGGGGGTACACGTAGAAGGCCCCCTGCGGCCGGGTGAACCGGTAGCCGATGTCCGCCAGGCCGGCGCACAGCCGGTCGCGCAGCGCCTGGTAGACGCCGATGTCCACCGCCGCGCTCTGCGTCTCCGCGGCCACCCGCTGGAAGAGCGCCGGCGCGTTCACGTAGCCGAGCGTGCGGTTGACGAAGGTGAGCGCGTCCGTGAGCTCGCGCCGATCCCGGTGCCGCGGGGAGATGGCCGCGTAGCCGATGCGCTCGCCGGCCAGGCCGAGGTCCTTGGAGTGCGAGGTCAGCAGCACCGTGTCCGGGTACGCGGCGAAGGGGTTGGGCGCCCTGGCCCCGTCGTACACCAGCTTGCGGTAGGGGTCGTCGGACAGCAGGGTGATCGTGTGGCCGGTCTTCTGCTCCCACGCCGCGAGCAGCGCGCCCAGCTCGGTCAGGCGCGCGGCGCTGTACATGCGGCCGGTGGGGTTGTTGGGCGAGTTGATCAAGACCGCCTTGGTGCGCGGCCCGAACTGGGCCTCGAGGGAGGCCAGGTCGAGATCGAAGTCCGCGGCGCTCTCGGCCACCCGCAGCTCGCCGCCGTGGTTGTCCACGTAGAAGCGGTACTCGGGGAAGAAGGGCGCCACCACCACCACCTGATCGCCGGGATCGAGCAGCGACTTCAGCGCGATGTTCAGCGCCCCGGCCGCGCCGGTGGTCATGACGAGATCCGCGGCCTCGAAGGGCTCGGCGAACTCGTCCCGCAGGTAGGCGGCGATGCGCTCGCGGACCTCTGGGAAACCGGCGTTGGACATGTAGCGGTGCAGCCCCGGCTGGGGCTTCTCCAGCAGGCGGCGGATGGAGGCGTGCACCTGGGGCGGGGGCTCCAGGATGGGGTTGCCCAGGCTGAAGTCGAACACGTTCTCGGCCCCGAACTCCCGCCGCATCCGCACCCCCTCCTCGAACATCTTGCGGATGAAGGAGGCGTTCGTCATGAACTTCTGGATCTTGGCGGAGATGGCCATCCTTGCCTGTCCTTTCGCGTGTCGCGCACGCCTGGTTCCCTCATAGCCTCCGGCCGCAGGCGAGTCAACCCGGGCGAGGCCAGGGCGCGACCGCGCGTTGCCGGCGCCGGAATTCGGTGCTAGCTTGCCGCCTCGAGGAGGCGAGATGGCCGATCTCCTGGCCCTGGCCCGCGAGCGGGTGCTGCTGCTCGACGGCGCCATGGGCACCGCCATCCAGGACCTGAGGCTCCCGGCCGAGGCCTTCGGCGCCCACGCGGGCTGCCTCGAGGCCCTGGTGCTGACGGCCCCGGAGCGCGTGGCCGGGATCCACCGGGCCTACCTGGAGGCGGGCGCGGACCTCGTCGAGACCGACACCTTCGGCGCCAGCCCGCAGGTGCTGGGTGAGTTCGGCCTGGCCGGGCGCTGCGAGGAGCTGAACGAGGCCGCCGCTCGGCTGGCCCGCGTCGAGGCCGCGCGCCTGTCCTCGCCCGGCCGCCCGCGCTTCGTGGCCGGCTCCGTCGGCCCGGGCACCCGGCTCCCCAGCCTGGGGCAGGGCTCGTACGCCGAGCTGCGGGCGGGTTTCCGCCGGCAGATCGAGGGGCTGCTCGCGGGCGGGGTCGACCTCCTGCTCATCGAGACGGTCCAGGATCTGCTGCAGGCCCGGGCCGCCCTGGGCGCGGCCCGGGACGCCATGGCGGCCTCGCGGCGCGTGCCGTTGTGGGTGTCGGTGACGGTCGAGCCGGGCGGCAGCCTGCTGACCGGCTCGGACCTGGGCGCGGTGGTGGCGGTGCTGGAGCCGCTGGGGGTCGACGTGCTGGGGCTGAACTGCGGCACGGGCCCCGTGCCCATGCGCCCCCACCTCGAGGCGCTGGCGCGGACCTGGCCGGGGCTGCTGGGCGTCTACCCGAACGCCGGCCTGCCGCGGGCCTGCGCCGGCGGGGTGCGCTACCCCGAGGGGCCCGAGGAGCTGGCCGCCGCGCTGGCGAGCTTCCTCGACAGCCTGCCGCTCTCCTTCGTGGGCGGCTGCTGCGGCACCACGCCCGCGCACATCCGGCGGCTGGCCGAGCTGCTGGGCGGCCGCGCGCCCCGTCCGCGGCCCGCGCCCGAGCCGCGGCCGCAGCTCGCCAGCCTGTTCTCGGCCGTGCCCATCGCCCAGCAGCCCCCGCCGCTCTACATCGGCGAGCGGGCCAACGCCACCGGCTCGCGCGCCTTCCGCGACGCGCTGCTCGGCGGGGATCACCGGGCCGCCTTCGAGCTGCTCGACGCGCAGGCCGAGCAGGGCAGCCACGCGGCCGATCTGTCGGTGGCCTTCGCCGGGCAGGACGAGCCCCGGCACATGCGGGCGCTGGTGGAGCTGGCCGCGCGCGGCTGCCGGCTGCCGCTGGTCATCGACTCGAACAGCGTCGACGCCATCCAGCTCGCCCTGGAGCTCTACCCCGGCCGGGCGGCGGTGAACTCGGTCAACCTGGAGGACGGCGGCGCGCGCGCCGACCGGCTCGGGCCGCTGGCCCGCGAGCACGGCGCGGCGCTCATCTGCGGGTGCATCGACGAGCAGGGCATGGCCATGACCGCCAGGCGGAAGCTGGAGGTGGCCGAGCGCCTGGTGGAGCGCTGTGTGGGCCGCTACGGGCTGCGGCCCGGCGACCTGCTGGTCGATCCGCTCACCTTCACCGTGGGCTCGGGCGACGCCTCCCTGCGCGCGGCGGCCCAGGAGACCCTGGAGGGCCTGCGCCTCATCCGCGCGCGCCTGCCCGGGGTGCACACCCTGCTGGGGATCTCCAACGTCTCGTTCGGGCTGTCGGCCCGCAGCCGGCCGGTGCTGAACTCGGTGTTCCTCGAGGCCGCCCTGCGGGCCGGGTTGACGGCCGCCATCCTCGACCCCCGCCACATCCTGCCGCTGCCGTCCCTCCCGCCCGAGGAGGTCCGCCTGGCCGAGGCCCTGCTCCTCGACCGGCGCGACGGGGGGCGCGAGCCGCTGCAGGCCTTCGTCGAGCACTTCGCCGGCCGGCCGGCCGCGCCCGCGGCCGCGGAGGCCGCCGAGCTCGGCCCGCGCGAGGCGGTCTTCCAGGGCGTGCTGCACGGGCGCGGCTCCCAGGTGCTGGCCCGGCTACCGGCCCTGCTCGGGGAGCTCCCGGCCGGGGCGGTGCTGGACGAGGTGCTGCTGCCCGCCATGCGGAGGGTGGGGGAGCTGTTCGGCGCGGGCGAGCTGCAGCTGCCCTTCGTGCTGAAGAGCGCCGAGGCCATGAAGCTCGCGGTGGACGCGCTCCGCCCCAGGCTGGGGGCGGGCCGGCGCTCCGCGGACCGGCCCCGCAGGCTGCTGCTGGCCACGGTGCGCGGGGACGTGCACGACATCGGCAAGAACCTGGTGGACATCATCCTGTCCAACAACGGCGTCGAGGTGCTGGATCTCGGCATCAAGGTGCCGGTCGAGACCATCGTGCGGCAGGCCCGCGAGCACGCCGTGGACGCGGTGGGCATGAGCGGGCTGCTGGTCAGCTCGGCCCTGGTGATGGCCGAGAACCTGCGGGCCATGAGCGATCAGGGCCTGCGCCTGCCGGTGCTGGTGGGCGGCGCCGCGCTGACGCCCGGGTTCGTGCGCGACGTGCTGGCCCCCGCCTACCCGGGGGGCGAGGTCATCTACTGCGCGGACGCGTTCGACGGGCTGCGCGCCATGCAGCGCCTGGACGCCGGGGGGCCGCCGCCCGCGCCCGGCCCGGCGGTCGGCGCGGGGGAGCTGCCGCGCGACGCCTACCCGCCCGGGCCGCTCGCGCTGCAGGAGGTGACGCCGCCCCGGCCGCCCTTCCTGGGCAGCCGGGTGGTCGAGGACATCCGCCTGCAGGACGTGCTCGCCTACCTCAACCCGGTGGCCCTGGTGCGCGGCCGCTGGGGGTACCGGCGCGGCGGGCTCACGCGGGCGGAGTACGAGCAGGTGCTGGAGCGCGAGGTGCGGCCCCGCCAGGCGGCCCTGCTCGAGCTGGTCGCGCGGGAGGAGCTCTTCCGCCCGCGCCTGGTGTATGGCTTCTTCGAGGCGCGCGGCCAGGGCGAGCGGGTGCGGATCGCCGACGGCGGGCGGGAGCACGTGCTCGAGTTCCCGCGCCGGCGCCGCGAGCCGCGCCTGTGCCTGGCCGACTTCGTGCGCCCCGACGGCGACGTGCTCGGCCTGTTCGCGGTCAGCCTGGGCGACGAGGCCGTGCGCCGCGGGCGCCAGGTGCTGGCGCGCGACGGCTACCTGGATTACTTCCTGCTGCACGGGCTGGCGGTCGAGGCGACCGAGGCCCTGGCCGAGCTGGCCCACGCCCGGCTGCGCCAGGAGCTGGGCATCGGGGAGCCGCGCCCGCTCGGCTGGCAGGAGCTTGTCACCCAGCGCTACCGCGGCAGCCGCTACGGCTTCGGCTACCCGGCCGCGCCCGATCTCTCGGCCCACCGGCTGGTGTTCGAGCTGCTGCGGCCCGAGCGCATCGGGCTCGCGCTGGCCGAGGGCTTCCAGCTCGTGCCCGAGTACGCTACCGTGGCCCTGGTGCTGCACCACCCCCAGGCCAAGTACTTCGCGACGTAGGGGCGGGAGGGAGCATGGCGAGGAAGAGCCTGCGCGAGCTCGTCGAGGAGCGCGTGGTCCTGTTCGACGGGGCCATGGGCACCGAGCTCTACCAGCGCCACCAGTTCGTCAACGTGTGCTACGACCACCTGTGCGTCAGCGACCCGGAGCTGGTGCGGGCGGTCCACCAGGCCCATCGCCAGGCCGGCGCGGACGTGCTGACCACCAACACCTTCGGCGCCAACCGCAAGAAGCTGGAGGCCTTCCTGCTGGGCGATCAGGTGCGGGAGGTGAACCGCGCCGCGGCGTGCCTGGCCCGCGAGGTGGCCGGCGAGGAGCTGCTGGTGGCCGGCAGCGTCGGCCCGCTGGGGGTGCCCGTGGGGATCGGCGGCGTGCCCGAGGCCGAGGCCGAGGCCATGTACGCCGACGCCATCCAGGGGTTGCGGGAGGGCGGGGCGGACTTCGCCATCCTCGAGACCTTCGGGCGGCGGGAGGATCTGCTGGCCGCGGCCCGGGCCGCGACCCGGGTCGGGCTCGACTACCTGCCCTCCATCGCGGTGGACGAGCGCGGGCTGTCGCGCTTCGGCGAGACCATCGACGGCCTGTTCGCGCCCTTCCCGGCCGACCTGCCCGCCCCGCTCATGCTGGGCTTCAACTGCGGCGTGGGCCCGGCCGAGTGGCTGGAGCTGCTCGAGCGGCGCCTGCCCGGTCTGCCGTTCCCGGTGCTGGTGCAGCCCAACGCCGGCTTCCCCAAGCGGGTGGCCGACCGCATGATCTACATGACCAGCCCCGAGTACTTCATGACCTACGCGCTGCACTTCGTGCAGCTCGGGGCGCGGGCGGTGGGCGGCTGCTGCGGCACCGGGCCGGACCACATCCGCGCGCTGGCGGCCGGGGTGAAGTCGCTGCACAGGCGCCGGGTTGAGATCGCGCCGGCCGCGGCCGCGGGCGTGGAGCTCAGCGAGCCGCACCCGCTCGAGCTCCGCTCGCGGCTGGCCTGGAAGCTCGCGCACGGGCAGTGGGTGACCCTGGTCGAGCTGGTGCCGCCGCTCGGCTACGACATGGCGCCCACCGTGGAGCGCGCCCGGCTGTGCGCCGTCCAGGGGGTGGACGCCATCAACGTGCCCGACGGGCCGCGGGCCTCCTCGCGGGTCAGCCCGCTCATCGCCGCTAGCCTCATCCAGGCGCAGGCCGGGGTGGAGGTGGTGCTGCACCTGTGCTGCCGCGATCGCAACATCCTGGGCATGCAGGCCGATCTCCTGGGCTGCGCCGCGGCCGGCATCCACAACGTGCTCATCATCACCGGCGATCCACCCAAGGTGGGCGACTACCCCTTCGCCACCGCGGTCTTCGACCTCGACTCGATCGGCTTCACCCGCATCGCCGACCGGCTGAACCGCGGGGTGGACATCGGCGGCCACCCGGTCAAGCCGCCCACCCGCTTCCTCAAGGCCGTGGGCGTCGACCCGTCCCACCTCGAGCAGGAGCGCGAGCTGGACCGCCTGGCCCGGAAGCGCGAGGCCGGCGCCGAGCTCGCCATCACCCAGCCGGTGTTCGACGCCGAGGTGCTGCTGCGCTTCGCGGAGCGCGCCCGGCCGCTCGGGCTGCCGCTGCTGGCCGGGATCTGGCCGCTGGCCAGCGCCCGCAACGCGGAGTTCCTGAACAACGAGGTGCCCGGGGTCAAGGTGCCGGCGCGCGTGCTCGCGCGCATGGCCGCCGCCTCGGCCCGCGGCAAGGAGGCGGCCCGGGACGAGGGCGTGGCCATCGCCAGGGAGCTCCGCGACCAGGTGCGCCCGGCGGTGGCGGGCGTCCAGGTGAGCGCGCCGTTCGGCCACGTGGCCACCGCGCTCCAGGTGATCGCGCCATGAAGGCGGACGCCGTGCCGCCCCCGGTCCCGGGGCCCGCGCTCGGAGAGGAGCAGGACGGGCGCTGGGTGTGCGTGAGCTGCGGTTTCATCTACGATCCGCGGCGCGGGGATCCGGCCCGGGGGTTCCCGGCCGGGACCGCCTTCGAGGCGCTCCCGGAGGGTTGGGTGTGCCCGCTGTGCTACTCATCCAAGGCGGCCTTCGACCGCTACTGACAGGGAGGCTACGATGAGATCGGTTTCCAGGTCGCGCGGGCTGGTGCTGGCGCTGGCGGTCGCGTGGGTGGCCCCGTCCGCGGCGCTGGCCGCCGAGGCGGGCGCGGAGCCCGAGCCGGCGGCGGACGAGCAGGCCGCGCCCGCCCCGGCCGCGGGGCTGTGCGTGGAGCTGGGCTTCAAGTCGGCCTACATGTTCCGCGGCTCCAACCTGTTCTCCCTCGACGAGGTGGGCGCCCAGCGGCCGGTGGTCAACCCGCTGGTGAGCTGGGCGATCGGCGACACCGGCCTGAGCCTCACCTACCTCGGCGCCTTCCAGCTCAGCGACGAGGGCCGGGGCGCCAACCGCGACGGCGCCCTGGATCTCGAGCAGGATCTCATCCTGGGCTACAGCCTCGCCCTGCCCGCTGGCTTCTCGTTCCAGGCGGCGTTCACCTGGCTGGTGTGGCCGTTCGCCGACCAGGAGGTCATGGGCACGGGCATGCCCTCGGTGATCGAGCCGCTGGTGGGGATCACCTGGTCCGGGCCGCTGGACGTGGGCCTGCGGGTGTCCTACTTCCACGGGGTGCCGGACAGCCTCGACTTCCTGCGCTACGCCTACGTGAACCCCTGGCTGGCGAAGCGCCTGCAGCTCTCGCCGGACGTGGCCCTGCTGGCCGGCCTGGGGTTCGGGATCAAGGCCTGGGTCAACGGGGACACGAACAACATGTGCGACGTGCAGGTGAGCCTCGAGGTGCCCATCAACCTGCCCCACGGCTTCTACCTCAGGCCGGGGGTGTACTTCTCCTGGACCAACCTGGACGACCCCGAGGACGGCCCCGCCTTCAGCTTCCGCGACGAGGTCTCGGCCTGGGGCGGCCTGGCCCTGGGGGTGGTCCTGTAGCGCGCCGGGCGCTCACTCCCCGTAGCCGAAGACGATCCCGGGCGTGGTGTCGGAGAAGGCCATGGGCACCGAGCGCAGGCGCTCGAGCGGGTCGACCGCGCGGCCGTCCACGAACACGGCGAAGTGCAGGTGCGGGCCGGTGGTCCGGCCCGTGTCGCCCAGCAGCCCCAGCACGTCGCCCTGGCCGAGGTCCTGGTCCACCTCGACCATGATGAGCGCCAGGTGGGCGTAGACCGTGTGGCTGCCGTCGGCGTGCTTGAGCCGCACCACCCGCCCGCCCGAGCCGCCCCAGCCGGCCTTGACCACCGTGCCCGCGGCCACGGCGTACACCGGCTCGTGGGGCGGCGCGGCCAGATCGATGCCGGCGTGGAAGCGCACCCGCAGGGGCTGGAGCGGGTCGCGCCGGTTGCCGTAGCCCGAGGTGATCACCCCGTGCGAGATGGGCCAGGCCAGGCCGTCCTCCTCGCTGGGGCCCTTCAACCGGGTCGAGGCCGCGGCGAGGGTGCGCATGGCCCACACCTTGCGGTCGATGCGCAGCACCAGCCCGCCCACCACGGTCGCCAACTCGGCCGGCGGCCCGTCCTCGCGCCGCAGCTCGCGGTCGATCTCGTACTCGGCCGCCACCCGCGCGCGCACCAGCGGGGCCAGCGCCAGGCGCTCCGGGGCCTGGGACAGGTAGGCGTCCACGGTCTCCAGGAAGGGTGGCCAGGCCGAGTCCAGGGCCGGCCCGGTCAGCCGCCGCTGGCGCTGGAACTGGGAGATGGCCTCCTCGACCTCCTCGAGGCTCGGCGGGGCCAGGCCGTCCCCGTCGGCCGCCCGCGCGCGCTCGTCGGGGCTCCGGGGCGGCTCGGCGCGGTGGTCCTGCCAGCTCGCCCAGCCGGCCTGCTGGGAGACCCGGTGGCGTGACAGACCGGGCGTCGGATCGCGGTCCAGCCGCAGCCTCGGCGCGCAGCCGAGCTGGAGCAGGGCGACCAGGAAAATGCAGGCCCGGCGCATGGTTCGATGATAGCCAGGCCTCCCCACGAGGGCAACTTCTGGCGGGACGGGCCGATCGGGCGGGGTCTGTGACGAGCTGGCGCGCGTTCGCTCCCTCTTGCCAGCAAGGGAAACCTCGTGCTAGGTGTCTCTTGCACCGGTTCGATGTGCGCCAGTGGCGCAGGGCGGCCTACCTTTCCTTGGAGCTCGCGGGACGGAGGAGCGAAGGCATGAACCCGAGGCAGATCCGCTTGGCGATCGTGGCCCTGGCCCTGCTGCCCATCGCCCTGGGCTGCGAGTGCGGCGGCTCCGAGTTCGTTCCCCAGTCCGGCAACATCGGGCGCTACCACGTGTCCACGGGCACCACGCCCCCGCCGCTCGACCAGTACGCCGAGGCGCAGCCGGGCGTGGACCCGGATCGGGCCGAGGTGGCCGTGGACTTCGGCTCGGTGGACGTGGACACCCAGGCCATGCGCTACCTCTTCTTCCGCAACACGGGCACGGCCGATCTGCTGGTCGGCGCGGTGAGCTTCGAGCAGGGCGCGGATCCCGCCTTCGCCGTGGCCTGCCTGCAGGACGGCAGCTTCGTGGCCGGCTGCCCGTACTCCGACTCCGCCCCGCTGGCCATCCCGGCCGGCGGCGATCTGGTCATCCAGGCGGCCTTCGCCCCGCAGGAGGTGCGCGCCCACGCGGCCGCGTTCGTGATCGTGTCCACCGCCGCCGACTTCTCCGAGGTGCGCGTGTCGCTCACCGGCGCCGGGGTGACGCCCGAGATCCAGGTGTGCATCAGCGACTGCGTCGGCGACCAGGGGGCCGCGGGCTGCAGCGGGGCGACCGACCTGTGCAACGACGTGGCCCCGGGCGACCTGCGGGTGGACTTCGGCGACGGCGTGACCGGCCAGACCTCCACCCGCCGGGTGGTGGTGAAGAACCTCGGCAACCAGAGCCTGGTGGTCAGCTTGATCCAGCTCTCCGGCGGCGACGCCAGCCAGTTCGCCTGGACGGCCGCGGGCGATGCCCTGCCCGGGACCCTGGCCGCCGGCCAGGAGGTCGAGCTCAGCGTCACCTACACCCCGACCACCGGTGGCGAGCACGCCTCGGAGCTCCAGATCCTGTCGAACGACGTGAACGAGGGCGAGCTGCGCGTGGATCTCGCCGGCCGCGGGCTGGCCCCCCGGGTGTGCCCGGAGCCGCTGACCGTGGACTTCGGCACCGTGCCCGTGGGCGAGAGCCGTGAGGGCTCCTTCCTGCTGACCAACTGCGGCCTGCTCGAGCTGTCGGTCTCGAGCATCGCGCTGACCGCCGACTCGAGCGCCGACTTCTCCATGGTGAGCCCGACCGACTTCCCGCTCGTGCTCCAGCCCGGCGAGTCGGCCACGGTGACCGCGGCCTACACCCCCACCGACCGGGGCTCGGACCTGGGCGGGGCGGCCATCTTCTCCAACGACCCGGCCTCCGATCCGGCCACCGGGCTGACCGGCGTGGTGGCGCTCCGGGGCAACGGCCTGGTGCTGGAGTGCGACATCCTGGCCGTGCCCAGCCCGCTCAACTTCGGCGGCGTGGTGCAGCAGCAGTCGGACGTCCAGCTCCTGGTGCTGTCCAACGTGGGCAACCACCAGTGCACCTTCCTGGGGGCCGAGATCACCCAGAACTCGGCCGAGGGCGAGTTCGGCGTGCTGTCCGCGCCGCCCTCGGGCACGGTCTTCCAGCCGGGCGACACCCTGCAGCTCGAGGTGAGCTACGCGCCGACCGCGCTGGGGCTCGACGCGGGCGTGCTGACGCTGACCGGCACGGACAAGGACGGCCCGACCATCGACGTGCCGCTGGTCGGCGAGGGGGTGGCCACCGCGGTGTGCGAGCTGTCGGTCACCCCGGCCTCGCTGCGCTTCGGCACCACCAAGCTGAACAACACCCGCGCCCTGTACATCACCCTGGAGAACAGCGGCAACGCGCCCTGCCAGATCTCGGGCTACGAGATGACCCACGGCATCCTGTTCCCCTACGAGTTCACCGTCACCGGCGCGCCGCCCACGCCGTTCAACGTGGCCCGCCGGGGCCAGGCCGGCTCGCGCGTGGACCTCGAGATCACCTTCGCCCCGAGCCAGCTCGGCCTGCACGCGGCCGCCTTCTGGGTGACCAGCAACGATCCCGACCTGCAGCAGTCCGGCTCCAACCCGTTCGACCAGTTCTCCTGCACCTGGCCCGCGCCGCCCGAGCCCGGCCAGGCCTGCGTGCCCATCTCGGGCAGCGCGGCCGAGTCGAACATCGAGGTGGTGCCGAGCGAGCTGGACTTCGGCGTGGTGACGCTGGGCTGCAACTCGCCCGAGCTGCGGGTGACCGTCTACAACCTGGGCACCATCGATCTGAACGTGGCCGACATCTACCTCGAGGACCCGGCCGACCCCAACTTCGAGATCCGCCAGGCCCCGGCCACCCCGTACGCGCTGCCCGGCGGGCAGAGCTTCGAGGTGCGCCTGCGCTACCACCCGCAGGACATGAGCGTGCACCGCAACTCGCTGTACATCGTGTCCGACGCCTCCAACGAGGACATGCTGATCGTGCCGCTGTTCGGGCGCGGCACGAACATCTCGGACCAGACCGACGTGTTCCACCAGCCGACCGAGGTGAAGTCGGACGTGCTGTTCGTGGTGGACAACTCGGGCTCCATGGGCTGGGCCCAGACCGAGCTGGCGAACAACTTCGCCTCGTTCATCGCCTACGCCACCAGCCTGGAGGTCGACTACCACATCGGGGTCATCACCACCGAGGTGAACGATGCCGAGACCGGCCAGGGCGACCCGGACCGCGACATCTTCCCGGGGGTGCTGGTGCAGGCGCCGGGCCGGCCCAAGATCATCACCAACCAGACCCCGGAGCTGAACGCGGCCTTCACCGACAACGTGAACGTGGGCACCTGCTGCTCGGACGAGCAGGAGGCCGGCCTGCAGGCCGCGCACATGGCGCTCAGCGAGCCGCTGGTGAGCGATCCGGCCGCCAACGACGGCTTCGTGCGCGAGGACGCCAAGCTGTACCTGATCATGCTCAGCGACGAGCAGGACCAGTCCCGCGGCGAGCCCGACTTCTACGTGGACTTCTTCCAGTCGATCAAGGGATTCCGCAACACCGCCTGGATGAAGATGTCGGCCATCGTGGGCGACGCGCCCGACGGCTGCCCGGCCGGCGCGGCCGAGCCCACCGCGGGCTCCGGCAGCCGCTACATCGAGGTGGCCAACCGCACCGGCGGCATCTTCGAGAGCATCTGCACCTCGAACTGGGCCCAGTCGCTGCAGAACCTGGGCATCGACGCCTTCGCCGCCATCCAGGAGTTCCCGCTCTCCCGGCCGGCGGATCCGGGCTCGATCAGCGTCACCGTGGACGGGGTGGCAGTCCCGCCCTGCGGCACGCCCGGCTGCTCCGACGGGTACACCTACTACCCGGACTCCAACACGATCTTCTTCGGCGACGGCATCGTGCCGGAGAAGGGCGACCGCATCGAGATCCACTACACCGCCGCATGCCTCTAGGCCCCCCCCCGGTTGCGGCCCCCGGAAATCCGGGTGTAGGCTCGGACAGACGGTCCCGACGAGGAGGTCCCCATGCTGCGGAAGGCGAGCGTGCTGTGGCTGGCCGGGTTCGTGCTGCTGCTCGGCACCCTGGCCTGCGAGTGCGACGGCGGCGGCAACCTGACCGACATCTGGCCGAAGCTGGAGAAGCACTTCGTCGGCCAGGAGGACGTGACGCCCGCGCTCGAGCAGTACGTCGACGTGCCCGGGTCCGAGACCATCGCCCTCGACTTCGGGCTGACGGACGTGGACATCGCCAACTCGCGCTACCTGTTCCTGCGCAACACCGGCAACGGCGATCTGCACATGGCCGGGCTCACCCTGGCCGACGGCTCGAGCGGCGACTTCGCCCCGGCCTGCCTGGAGGGCGGACAGTTCCGTCTGGGCTGCCCCTACGACGACACGCACACCCTGGTGGTCCCGGCCGGGCAGGACCTGGTGTTGCGGGTGACCTACGCCCCGCGCGACGTGGGCGCGGACGCGGGCTCCTTCGTCATCCACACCGACGCCCACGACCACCCGGCGCTGACCGTGACGCTGGCGGGCGAGGGCGTCACCCCGGAGGTCCAGGTGTGCGTCAGCGACTGCACCGGCGATCAGGCCGGGGCGGGCTGCGCCGGCGCCGGGCTCGTGTGCAACGACGCCCTGGCCCCGGCCAACCTGGAGGTGGACTTCGGCGACACGGACATGAGCACCGCGGTGGGGCGCGACATGCTCATCCGCAACCTGGGCGATCGCCCGCTCTCGGTGAGCGGCCTGGTGTTCATCTCCGGGGCCCACAGCCAGTTCAGCCTGGAGGTCACCGGCGGGCAGGCGCTGCCCGGCGTGCTCCCGGCCGGCCAGGAGGCCGTGGTGCACCTGGTGTTCGACCCCGGCCTGGGCGGCGAGCACCAGACCACCCTCCAGGTGCAGTCGAACGACGTCAACGAGCGCGAGATCAACCTGGTGCTGTCGGGCCGCGGGCTCGCGCCGCGCGTGTGCCCGGAGCCCATGGCGCTCGACTTCGGCAACGTGCCCACGGGCCAGTCCCTGGAGCAGTCCTTCGTCATCACCAACTGCGGCCTGCTCGAGCTGCAGCTCGAGGGGCTGTCGCTCGCGGCCAGCACGAGCGCCGACTTCAGCCTGACCGGCAACCCGGCCCCCACCGCGCTCGCCGTCGGGGCGCAGGCCACCGTGACCGTGCGCTACTGGCCGCAGGCCCAGGGCTCGGACCGGGGCGGGGTGGAGATCTTCTCCAACGATCCGGCCTCCGATCCCGTGAGCCACCTGACGGGCGCGGTCAGCCTGGTGGGTCAGAGCGTCCCGCGCCAGTGCCAGATCCAGGCCACGCCCTTCGCGGTCACCTTCGGCGGGGTGGTGCAGCAGCAGAGCGCCACCGTGAACCTGGTGATCTCCAACCAGGGCTCGGACCTGTGCACCCTGCAGAGCGTGGAGATCTCCGCGAACACGGCCAGCGGCGAGTTCGCCCTGGACCAGGTCCCGCCGGCCGGCAGCGAGCTCCAGCCGGGCGACTCCCTGGTCGCGGTGGTGCGCTACAGCCCGGTCGACCTGGGGGTGGACACGGGCACGCTCAGCATCTTCGGCAACGACGCGGACGGCAACGAGGTGCGGGTGGACCTCAACGGCGAGGGCATCCAGGCCGCGGTGTGCGATCTGGAGGTGAACCCCGACAGCCTGAACTTCGGCACGGTCAAGGTGAACACCACCGCGACGCAGGTGGTGCAGCTCACCAACGTCGGCCAGGCGCAGTGCAGCATCACCCAGCTCGAGCTCAAGCAGAGCGCGATGTTCCCGGGCAACTTCACCATCACCGCCGGGCCCAGCGCGCCCTTCGTGCTGAACCGGCGCGGCCAGCCCAACTCCCAGGCCAGCGTCGAGATCACCTACGCCCCGGACACGGTGTCGCAGGACGAGGTGCTCAAGCAGTCGGCGGCGCTCAGGATCACCTGCGACGATCCCGACCTGCAGCTCCAGGGCGGCAGCATGTGGGACGTTTGGGCCTGCCTGCCCCCGCCCACCCTGGGCCAGGCCTGCGTGCCGGTCTCGGGCATGTCGGTCGAGTCGGCCATCGAGGTGGTGCCCAGCGAGCTCGACTTCGGCGTGGTCGAGGTGGGCTGCAACTCGCCCGAGCTGCACGTGACGGTCTACAACCTGGGCACCGAGGCGCTGAACATCCAGGACATGTACCTGGAGACCCAGCCCGATCCCAACTTCGAGATCCGCCAGGCCCCGGCCCTGCCCTACAACCTGGCCGGCGGCGGCTCCTTCCAGGTGCGGCTGCGCTACCACCCCCAGGAGGACCGCGCCCACCGCAACAACCTGATCATCACCTCCGACGCCTCCAACGCCCAGATGCTGGCCGTGCCGCTGTTCGGCCGCGGCACGCTGCTGTCGCACCAGACCGACGTGTTCCACCAGCCGACCGAGGTGAAGTCGGACGTGCTGTTCGTGATCGACAACTCGGGCTCCATGGGCTGGGCGCAGCAGGCCCTGGCGGACAACTTCGCCTCGTTCATCTCCTACGCCACCAGCCTGCAGGTCGACTACCACATCGGGGTCATCACCACCGAGGTGAACTCGTCCGAGACGAACATGGGCGACCCGCCCCGCGACATCATCCCGGGCGTCCTGGTGCAGGCCCCCAGCCGGCCCAAGATCATCACCAACCAGACCCCCAACCTGAACGCTGCCTTCAGCGACAACGCCAACGTGGGCGACTGCTGCTCGGACGAGCAGGAGTCGGGCCTGCAGGCGGCCCACATGGCGCTGTCGGAGCCCCTGGTGAGCGACCCGACCGCCAACGACGGCTTCCTGCGCGAGGACGCCAAGCTGTACCTGATCATGCTCAGCGACGAGCAGGACCAGTCGCGCGGCGACCCCGACTTCTACGTGGACTTCTTCCTGTCCATCAAGGGCTACCGCAACACGGACATGATGAAGATGTCGGCCATCGTGGGCGACGCGCCGGACGGCTGCGCGAACGCCGTCTCGGGCAGCCGCTACATCGACGTGGCCAACCGCACCGGCGGCATCTTCGAGTCGATCTGCACCGCGAACTGGGCCCAGTCGCTGCAGAACCTGGGCATCGACGCCTTCGCCGCCATCCGCGAGTTCCCCCTGTCGCGGCCGGCGGACGCCGGCACGCTCACGGTCACCGTGGACGGCGTGGCCGTCCCGGCCTGCGGCACGCCCGGCTGCACCGACGGCTACACCTACTACCCGGACACCAACAGCATCTTCTTCGGCGACAACCGGGTGCCAGGCCGCGGCGCGCGCATCGAGGTCGACTACGAGGCGGTCTGCCTCTGAGAGATCGTGCGGCGTGCTGCGTGCGGCGTGCCCGGTTCCGGGCTCCAACTTCCAGGTTCCTTCCCACCAAGACTGCGGGGAGTGAAATGCGCGAAAGATCTGGCTGGTGCGGGGTGTGGATCCTGATCATGCT
The DNA here is from genome assembly GCA_022710975.1 of Myxococcota bacterium. Taxonomy (GTDB): domain Bacteria; phylum Myxococcota; class B64-G9; order B64-G9; family B64-G9; genus JAKLGA01. The sequence goes on from JAKLGA010000001.1 coordinate 22,475, forward strand.
CTCTCCGCTCTTCGTGGCGGCCTCGTGTGAGCGCGGGGCGGCCACGCAGGATCCCGGGCCCGTCGCGCCCGTGGCCGCTCCCGCGGCGGAGCCGGTGGGTGAGCCCTTCCCGGCCCAGGTGGCCGGGCAGTTCTACCCCGCGCGACCCGAGGCGCTGCGGGCCATGATCGCCGGCCACCTGGCCGAGGCGGACAAGACCGCGGGGGTGAAGGTGCCCGCGGGCGCGGACATCCTGGGCGTGGTCGTGCCACACGCCGGCTACCCCTACTCCGGGCCGGTGGCCGCGCACGCCTTCGCCGCCCTCCGCGGGCGCGAGCTGCGGCGGGTGGTGGTGCTGGGGCCGGCGCACCGGCGGCGCTTCCCCGTGCCCGCGCTGCTCGACGCCCCGGCCTACCAGACGCCGCTGGGGCCCATCCCCATCGACCGGGACGGGGTGCGCGCGCTGGCGGCCTCCGGCACCGCCCAGGTCGCGCCCGACAGGTTCCTGGAGGAGCACGCCCTGGAGGTGGAGCTGCCCTTCCTGCAGGTGGCGCTCGGCGACTTCCAGCTCGTGCCGGTGATGGTGAGCGAGCCTGATCGGCCCGCGATGCAGCGGCTGGCCGCGGCCATCCAGGCGGCCTTCCCCGGCCGGGACACCCTGGTGGTGGCCTCCACCGACCTGTCCCACGACTACCCCTACGAGGTGGCGGTCGCCATGGACGCGCTGGCCATGCGCCTGGTGACGGCGCTCGACGCCGACGGGCTGGTGGCCGGCGATGGCCGTTTCCGCCGCGCGGGCGAGGCCATCCGGGTGGGGCAGGACGGCGCGCCCGAGCCCGCGGCGTGCCAGCTCTGCGGGCTGGGCCCGGTGCTGGCGCTGGTCGAGCTGGCCCGGCTCCACCCGGGCGCCGCGGGGGTGCTGCTCGACCGGCGCACCTCCGGGGACGTCGTGGGTGACACCCGCTCGCGCATCGTGGGCTACGGGGCGGTGGCCATCCAGCTCGCCAGCCCGCGCCCGGCCCCGACCGGGGTGAAGGCGCAGGGGCCCGGAACGACCGGCGACTTCCTGTCGGCCGAGGAGAAGGCCGCGCTGCTCGGCGTCGCGCGCCAGGCGCTCGAGCGCCACTTCGCCACCGGCTCGGTCGATCTGCCCGTGCCCGCGAGCGAGAAGCTGCGCGCGCCCGGGGCCGCCTTCGTCACCCTGAAGAAGCACGGCGAGCTCCGGGGCTGCATCGGCCACATGGAGCCGACCTCTCCGCTATGGGAGATGATCCGCGATCGCGCGCTCGACGCGGCCCTGAACGACAACCGCTTCCCGCAGGTGACCCGGGCGGAGCTGGCGGAGCTCCGCATCGAGATCTCGGTGCTGTCCCCGCGCGTCCCGGTCAAGTCCCCGGAGGCGGACATCGTCATCGGCCGGGACGGGGTGTGGCTCGAGCTCGGGCCCCACCGCGGGGTGTTCCTGCCCCAGGTGCCGGTCGAGCAGGGCTGGGACACGGTCCCGGTCTACCTGGACAACCTGTGCCGCAAGGCGCACGTCCCGGAGCGCGGCTGCTGGCGCCGGCCCGAGGCGGTGCTGCAGCGCTTCAGCGCGCTGGTGTTCGGGGAGGAGGAGGCTACAGGGCCGCGGTGAAGGTCAGGCCGAGCAGGTGGCTGATGGTGGAGAACTTGCCGTTCGCCCGGCCCTCGTAGTTGAGGCCGTCCCCGCCGCTGCCCACCTCGTTCTGCTTCTCGCCGCTCCAGAAGGCCAGCATGTAGCCGATGTCCAGCTTACCCCAGGACCAGTGGTAGCCGGTGCCCACGGTGATGAGCTGGCGCTGGCCGTCGGGCAGCGAGGGGTCGTAGGTGTCGTCCGGCACCGGCGAGGAGACCGTGCCCCAGCCGACGCGCAGCGGCCACACGTCGAACAGGGTGTACTCGAGGCCGAGCGAGAACTGCCAGGACAGACCCCAGTTCTTCTCGATCGTCGTGTTGAGGCTCTCGGAGCAGGTCCCGTCGCTCGGCTTGGTGCAGGCGAACTCGATCGACAGCGAGTCGTACGAGCTGAAGTCCGCCAGGTAGAAGTCGGCCGCCACGATCAGGTTCTCCACCCCCAGGAAGGCCACCCCCACGTTGAAGTTGAAGGGCAGGTCGACGGTCACGCTGCCGGTGGTCGAGTCCGGGATCCGGGTCAGGCCCTGGTCGGCGAGCTGCTGGCGGGCCTGCAGGCCGGTCTGGTTGAAGACGAAGTTGGCGGTGCCCTCGAAGGGCAGGCCCATGCTGGCGTCCCCGTTGAAGCCGCCGCGCAGGGACAGGCCGAGGCCGAGGATGCCGGGCCACTCGCCGTACAGCGCCACGTTCCAGCCGTGGCTGGTGCCGCTGCCGGTCAGGCGCATCTCGCCCCAGGGATCCTCGCCGACCACGGCCGGGTACAGGTAGTGCACGCCGGACAGATCGATGCGCTTGGACAGGCGCGCCGTGCCGTAGATGAAGGTGTAGCCCGCGGCCAGCGAGAGCTTGAAGCTGTCCTTGAACCCGGCCAGCTTGGCGAGGTCGACCGCCAGCGCCAGGTTGGGGAGGAAGGTCTGGATCTCGGTCTCGGTGCCGATGAAGCGGCCGTCCCAGTCGCCCGGCCAGTAGGTGCCCAGGCCGAAGGCGTTGGTCATGCCGAAGCCCAGGTGGAAGCCCGACTCGAAGATGTTCCAGGTGGCGTACAGGTGGATCGGGTTGAAGCCCTTGACCTTGGCGTCCACGTCGTTCGTGCCGTCGTTGACCACGGTCCCGTACGGGCTGCGGGCGGGCAGCTCGTTGCCGGCCTCGTAGCTGGTGAAGGGCAGGATGCCGGTCACCCCGAGCTGGAGCTGCACGCCCGGCAGCTCGGTGATGGCCGCGGGGTTGTAGAACATGGCCGACGGATCGTCGGCCACGCCCGTGCGCGCGCCGCACATGCCCGTGCCGGACGCGTTGTGCTCGTAGATGTAGAAGCCGCCGGCCAGGGCCGACGGGGCCAGGGCCAGGCAGGCCGCCAGGGCCAGGAGCGAGAGCTTGCGGTTCATGGGCGCCTCCTCGTGGATACGAAAAGCGCGCCGGACGGTTCAAGGTCCGGCGCGCAGCGGGCGATCACCCAGCCGGGTGACGGACTCACTCGGCGATCATCATCGACATGTAGCAGTAGTTCGGCACGGCCGCGACCTGGGACTCGCCCCAGGTCACGCCGGCCTTCTCGGGCTTGGCGGTGACCAGGGCCAGCGGGCCCGGGATCAGGAACATGCCGGTCGCGCTGGTCATGGTGCCGGTGAAGTCGGTGAAGGTCGCGTTCGGGTAGTAGATGGTGGTGAAGTCCGTGCCGTCGGCCTTCTTGACCACCGCGTCGGCGATCGGGGCGTGGGCGGCGTCCATCACGAAGCCGAGCACGAAGCCGTCCGCCGCGGCGAAGCCCGGGAGCTGGCTCAGCCCGGTCACCATGCTGTTGGGCACCGCGAACACGGTGGCGCCCTCCACGCACACCTTCTCCTCCGGGAGGCTCCAGGCCTTGACGCCGGTGCCGGTGGGGAAGTAGGTGCCGGCCGCGCCGTCGAAGCCGGCGTCGTCCGCCAGCACCACCAGGCCGAGCGCGACGTTGGTCGCGTCGAAGCAGTCGGTGGCGAAGGTGCCGTTGGCGGCCGAGGTGGTGGTGGTCAGCGGGGTGGTGTTGGTGCCGGTGATGAAGCCCATGGGGGCCACCGGGCCGAGGTCCGCGACGATGCCCTGCTGGGTGGTCACGTCGACGACCGCGCCGCTCACGTGAACCTGCTGGTTCGTGCAGCACGCGGCGGCTTCCTCGCACAGGTCGGTGGTGGTGTTGCACACCAGCGCGCCGGTGCAGGTGTCGCCGGCCAGGCAGGCGCAGCCGAGCGCGCCGGCCGTGCACTCCTCGCCGTCGTCGCCGCAGCCGAACGCCAGGCCAGCCAGGGAGAGCGCCAGGACCACGATGAGCAGCTTCTTCATTTTCGAGCCTCCTTCGAACAGCGGTTTGGGAATCTACCCCCAAGGAGCGAGCCCCCTCCGGGCCGGCTCGTCCAGGGATTTCCAGGGCGCCCCAAGACTAAGGACTTCCCGGGTCGCTGTCAATTCCTTTGATTCGTCTTTGTTTCCAGCGGGCTGGACCCGAGGCTCGACACCCGCGTCAACCCGGGAGGCGCGGCAACAGGATGTCGAAACGGGTGCCGACGCCCGGGGTGCTCGTCAGGCGCACCTCGCCGCCCGACTGCTTGACGATGCCGTAGACCGTGGACAGGCCGAGGCCGGTCCCGCCGCGCTCGGCCTTGGTGGTGAAGAAGGGCTCGAAGGCGTGGGCCTGGGTGCCCTCGCTCATGCCCTCGCCGTCGTCGAGCACCGAGAGCCGCACGAAGGAGCCCAGCGGGACGGCCCACATCAGGTGGGCCACGTCGGTCGCGTCGATGTCCACGGGCTCGGTCTCCAGGACCACCGTCCCGCCCCGCGGCATGGCGTCCCGGGCGTTGAGCACCAGGTTGAGGACGACCTGCTCGAGCTGGGCCGGGTCCACCTCCACCCGGTCCGCGGGGGCGGCCAGGCGGAGCTCGAGCCGGATGTCGGCCCCCAGCAGGCGCCGCAGCATGCGCGCCATGCCCTCGACCACCTCGTCGAGCAGCAGCGGCTGCGGCTCCAGCGTCTGCTGCCGGCCGAAGGCCATGAGCTGGCGGGCGAGCGCCGAGCCGCGCCCGCAGGTCTGCTCGATCTCCTCCAGGGCCGGGGCGGCCGGGTGCCCGTCCTCGAGCCTCCGGCGGACCACCGCCCCCAGCCCCTGGATGGCGGTCAGTAAATTGTTGAAGTCGTGAGCCACGCCGCGGGCCAGCTCCCCGATGGCCGCCAGGCGCTCCTGCTGGCGCACCTGGCGCTGCAGGGTGCGCTCGGAGGTCACCTCCCGCAGCAGCAGGAGCTGGCCGCTGGGGCTGCCCGGCGGGGCCACCGGCCGGGCCACCACCTCGAACAGCCGGAGCGGCGGGCCGGCGAGCTGCAGCTCCACCGGCGCGCTGGCGCCCGCGGCCAGCTCGGCCAGCGCCCCGGCCGCGGGGGCGCCGGGCAGCTCCAGGATCTGCTGGGCGTGCCGGTTGGCGACCTCTACGCGGCCGTCCCCGCCCAGCCAGATCACCCCGGCGGGCAGGTTGTCCAGCACCGCCCGCAGGCTGGTCCGCTCGGCCTCCAGCGCCTCCCGCAGGCGCGCCTGGTCGAGCGCCACGGCGAGCTGGTGGGCGAGCTCCAGCGCGGTGCGCTTGGCCTCGGAGTCGAAGGCCGCCGGGCGGGTGGCCGCGATGTTGAGCTGGCCGACGAGCTGCTCCTCGACCCGCAGCGGCACGGTCAAGAGCGAGCGCACCCCGCACGCGCCGAGCTCGGCCTGCAGCGGGGCCAGGCCCTGCGCCTGGGTGAGGTCGGTCAGGTAGACGAAGGGCAGCTCGGCCAGCTCCTCGGGGGAGGACAGCCGCGCGAGCGGGATCTCCTCGCCCGGCCCGGGCCCTCCGCGGAAGCCGGGCTCCACCGCCACGGCCACCACCCGCCCCACCCCGCGCCCCCGATCCACCAGGATGACCGAGGTGCGCTGGCTGCGCATCAGGCGCTGCAGGCGGGTCACGACCTCGCCGGCCAGGGTGGTGGTCGAGCGGGAGGAGAGGATGGCGCTGTCCAGCTCGTGCCTGGCCGCCAGGCGCTGCGAGAAGAGCTGGAGCGTCTGGAAGGCCTGCTTCTCGCCGGTCACGTCCAGGACCGTGCCCTCGATGTACAGCAGCTCGTCCGCGGCGCCGCGCACGCAGCGGGCGCTCTCACGCACGTACAGCAGGGCGTTGTCGCGCCGGATCCAGGCCGACTCCAGCCCGCGCGCCTCGCCCTCCCGCTCCAGGCGGCGGCGCAGTTCGCTCTGCGGGTAGGCCGGGTCGAAGGACTCGCGCTCCAGCCCGCCCGGGGGCCAGACCAGGTTGCCGTAGCCCAGCATGCGCCGGAGCGCGGGGTTCGCCAGCCCCAGGCGGCCCGCGGGCGTCATGTGGTAGATGCCCACCGGCGCGTGGTCCAGGAAGCCCCGCAGGCGGGCCTCGCTGTCGGCCAGCGCGGCCTCGGCCCGGTGGCGCTCGGTGATGTCCTGCATGTGGACGATCGCGGCCGGCTGGCCGTCGAAGGTGATGGCGGTGGCCCGCACCTCGACCCACAGCACCCGCCCGTCGCGGTGCAGCATGCGGGTCTCGTAGACCTCGCCCTCGCGCTGGCGGGCCAGGCGCGCCTGGCCGCGGGCCCGCACCGCCTCGCGATCCTCCGGGTGGACGATGGCCCAGGCGTCGAGCCCGGCCAGCTCCTCGCGGCCGTAGCCCACCAGCTCCTCGAAGGCCCGGTTGGCGTAGGCGATGCGGTCGTTCGCCAGCACGAACACCCCGGTCATGGCGTGCTCGACCAGGGCGCGGAGGTCGTCGGGGCTCGGTTCGCGCGGCGGCATGGCTCCCTCGTCCGCGGGGATCATGGCCCGTCCGCGCGCAGCGGTCAACCGCGGGCGCGGGCGCGCCGGCTTGCGAACACCGCGCGGCTCTGGCATGGTGCCAGGTGAAAGGGGGCAGTGCCATGCGGACCTCCATCGTCGTCGTGTGCGCGCTCGGGCTGGGCGTACTCCTGGGCGGGTGCCCCAAGCGCGATCTGCCGCCCGACTCGGCCTACGATCCGGAGCTGCTCGAGTACGCCCGCCAGGTGGCCGCGGACAAGGACCGCCCGGTGGACGGCGATCAGCCCGGGCCGGCCGCGGCCGAGCAGGCCGAGTGCAACCGGGAGACCGGCGGCTGCGCCGAGGGCTTCCTGTGCTTCGACTCCTGGTACTGCAAGCTGGGCACCGACCAGTGCTCGGCCGCGGGCGACAAGCGCTGCCACAAGCTCTGCTCCACCGACGCGGACTGCCCGGAGGACATGCCCAGGTGCGCGGCCCAGGCCATGTTCAACGGCTCCGCCGAGGGCACCGAGGAGCGCTTCTGTGTGTCCGGGGACTGAGCCGCTCGAACTGCCCGAACATCTGGAGGGGTTGCTCGGCCTGCGGGTGGCGTGCGCCTGCGGCCGGACCCACGAGGTGACCCTCCAGGCCGCGCCGGTCGGGCCGGGGGTCGTGGCGGAGCTGCCCGGGCTCGCGCGCCGGGCCGCCGGGGCCGGCCGGCGCGTGGTGGTGGTGCAGGACCGGGTGACCCGGGCGGTGCTGGGGGAGCGCGTGGCGCGGCTGCTCGCCGCCGACGGCCAGCGCGTCGAGACCTGCCTGGTGCCGGACGGTGCGGGCGGCCGGCCCCACGCCGACGAGGGCGCGCTCGCGGTGGTGGAGGCCAGCCTGGCCGCGGCCGACCTGGCCGTGGCCGTCGGCGCGGGCACGCTCAACGACCTCACCAAGCTCGCCAGCCACAGGCGCGGCGTCCCCTACCTGTGCGTGGCCACGGCCCCGTCCATGAACGGCTACACCTCGGGGCTGGCGGCCATGTCGCTCGGCGGGCTCAAGCGGACCGTGCCCTGCGTCCAGCCCTTTGCCGTGGTGGCCGACCTCGACGTGCTCGGGCAGGCGCCCGCGGCGCTCGTGGCGGCCGGGCTGGGCGATCTGGAGTCCAAGCCCACGGCCACGGCCGACCACCGCCTGGCCGCCTGGGTGCGCGGGGAGCACCACTGCCCGGCCCCCGAGCGGGTGGTGCTCGCGGCCGAGGCGCGCGTGGCGGAGTCCGCCGCCGGGCTGCCGCGGCGCGACCCGGAGGCGATGCGTCGGCTGACCGAGGCGCTGCTGCTCTCTGGCCTGTCCATGAAGCTGGCGGGCTCGTCCAGCCCGGCCTCGGGCGGCGAGCACCTGATGAGCCACCTGTGGGACATGGAGGCCGCGGCCGAGGGCCGGGTGGAGGGCTGGCACGGCGCCCAGGTGGGGGTGGCCACGCTGATCACCGCAAGCCTGTACGAGCGGCTCGGCCGCCTGTGCCCGGGCGAGCTCGATCGGGCCTGGCTGCGCTCGGGCGGGCTCAGCCGGGAGGCCTGGCGGGAGCGGCTGCGGGCCGAGCACGGCCCGCGCGCGGCCGAGGTGGAGGCCGAGTTCCTGCCCAAGCTGCGGACGGGCGTGGAGCGCGAGGCGGAGCTCGGGCGCGTCCTGGACGGCTGGGACGAGCTGTGGGGCGCGCTGGCCCCGGCGCTGCGGCCCGCCCGGCTCACCCGCGCGGTGCTCGAGGCCGGCGGCGCGCCCGTGACGGCGCGGGCCGTGGGGCTCACGCCCGGGCACCTGCGGCGGGCGCTCCTCGTGGCGCGGCAGATCCGCGGCCGCTACACGGTCCTGGACCTGGCCGAGGAGCTGGGGGTGCTGCCCGGAGCGGCCGAGGAGGTGCTGGCCGCCTCCTCGACCCTGGGGTGAGGGGCGGGCATGGAAGACGCCGGCCTGCTGTCCCAGGCGCTCGCCTTCATCGAGGCCCAGCACGCGGGCCTCGGGCCGCTCATCCTGTTCGGCGCCTCGCTCATCGAGTACGTGTTCCCGCCCTTCCCCGGCGACGCCATCACGCTCTTCGGCACCTACCTGGTCCTGAAGGGGCTGTGGAGCTTCTGGTTCGCGCTCGCGCTCACCACGGCCGGCTCGCTGGCGGGCGCCGCCCTGGGGTTCCTGTTCGGCCGCTGGCTGGGCAAGCGCCTCGATCGCCTGCCCCGGGAGGCCGAGCTGAAACGCTGGACGCCGCTCACCCGGGAGAAGTACGAGCTCCTGGCCGGACGCTTCCGCAAGCACGGCGCGGTGTACATCGCCATCAACCGCTTCCTGCCGGGCATCCGCGCCTTCTTCTTCGTGGCGGCCGGGGCGTCCGGCATGGGCTTCGGCGCGGTCATGCTGTTCGCCGGGCTGTCGGCCGTGGCCTGGAACGCGGCGCTGCTGGGGGTGGGCACGCTGATCGGCGCCTCGTTCGCCAGGTTGCGGTCGGTGTTCACTTCCTATACGACCGTGGTGTGGATCCTGCTGGGCCTCGGGCTGGCCGCGGCGGGGGTGTGGTTCCTGCTGCGGCGCCGCCGGCGGCCGGCGGGAGAGGGGACGAAGCCATGAGCGAACCGGGTGCGGCCGAGGCGCGGGCCCGCGAGCGGGCGCAGTTCATCGCCACCGTGAGCCACGATCTCAAGACGCCGCTGAACGCGGTGGTGGGCTTCACCAGCGTGCTGCTGCTCGATCTCCAGGGCACCGAGGCGGGCAAGAAGCTCGGCCTGGTGTACGACAGCGCCCGGCTGATGCTCGAGCGCATCAACGCCCTGGTGGAGCTGCACCGGCTGGAGGCCGGGGTGCTGGCGCCCCAGCCCGACTGGCTGTTCCCCGGGGAGCTCCTGCTACAGGCCGCGGAGGAGGCCCGCGCCGCGGCCGAGGGCAAGGGGCTCGCGCTCGCGGCGGAGCCGCGCGGCGGGCCCGCGCGGCTGCGGACCGATCTGCGCCTGGTGCAGCGGGCGCTGCGGGAGCTCGTCTCGAACGCGGTGCGCTTCTCGCGGCAGGGCGAGATCCGGCTCGGGCTCGGGCTCGAGGCGGGCGGGCGCCCGGGCGCGCGGCGGGTGCGCTTCTGGGTCCACGACCCGGGCGTGGGGATGAAGCCCGCGCAGCTCGCGGAGCTGCGCGCGGCCTTCGAGCCCGCGCAGGCTCCCCTGGCCTGGCCCTTCCAGGGCCTGGGGCTGGGGCTGGCGCTCGCCCGCCAGGCCGCCCGCGCGCTGGGCGGCTGGCTGGAGGTGGAGGCCCCGCCCGAGCACGGCTGCCGCTTCTCCCTGGTGCTGGAGCTGGACGAGGCGGATCTGGAGAGCTGAGCCCGGCCTCGTTCAGGCAGGGCGCCGGGGGCCCTGGTCCGGGCCGGGGGCGTGGCGGGCGAGCCGCACCAGGCGCCGGGCCTGGCGCACGCCCTCCTCGAGCAGGCCGAACGCCGCGAAGCCACCCAGCGCCCCGACCAGCAGGTAGGTGAACACCTGCTGCCAGACCGCCACCAGGATGAGCCCGGCCATGCCCGCGAGCAGCGGCATGGTCCAGCGGCTGGCCTTCAGCTTCTTGAAGGTCCGGTAGCGCACGTTGGAGACCATCAGCACAGAGAGCAGCAGCACCACGGCGATGATGCCGGGCTGATCCACCAGCACCACCCCGCCCTGGCCGTGGTGGACCATGACCAGGGACACCAGGACGGCGGCCGCCAGGGGGATGGGCATGCCCACGAAGTGCCTGGGCGGCGCGGTCTGGCGCATGGCCAGCACGTTGAAGCGCGCGAGCCGCAAGGCGCCGCAGGTGGCGAAGACGAAGGACACGAGCAGCCCGGCCCAGCCGTAGGGCGCCAGCGCCCACTTGTACACCAGCACCGCCGGGGCCACGCCGAAGGTGATCACGTCCGCCAGGGAGTCGAGCTGCAGGCCGAAGTCGCTCTGGGTGCGCGTCAGGCGCGCCACCCGCCCATCGGCCGCGTCGAACAGCACGCCGAACAGGATGGCCACGGCCGCGTAGTAGAAGCGCTCCGGATCGTTCGGCTCGGTGGCGGTCAGGATGGCGAACAGGCCGCACAGGACGCTGGAGACCGTGAACAGGTTCGGCAGCACGAACAGGAGCGCACGCGTCTTCTTCATGCCCATGCCCAGCTCCCTTCGGTCGGCCAAGCATGCAAGAAATACTCCGGAATTGCCATGCAAATCGGAGCGCTGCCGGAATCCGACGCCATCCCGGGAGGTTCGCGCGCCCCCCGGCGAGCGCTTGCCCCTGCCGGGATTGCCGCGTTGCGCAAGGCGCTGCGCACCACGGCCCTGCCAGGCGCGCAGGCGGATTCCCGGCGCGTCTCGCTCAGCGGGTCACCAGCAGGACCAGGGACACGTCCTCGGATGGCTGGGTGTGGCCGGTCGAGTTGTAGGCGCAGCCGCGCTGGCCCCAGGTGCAGCCGGAGCAGTACTCGACCCCGTCCACCACCTCCCCGGCGCCCGGCCGGCAGGTGTTCACGTACTCCTGGCCCGACGACAGGGCGAACTCGAGCCCGATCTCGACCTCCGCGCCCGCGGGCGCCGAGGCGCTCACGTCCAGGCGCGCAGGCGCCACCACGGCGCCGGGGCACCAGCCCTGGCGAGGGTACTGCCAGGTGCCGGCCTGGGGCGAGACCGGGTTGTCGGCGCAGTCCGCGCGCCAGGTCGACACGGGGTAGCGGTCGGCGCCCACCCGCAGCACCGGCTGCAGGTCGCAGAACTCGGCGCAGTTCAGCGCGTTGCCCTGGCCGTGGCCGGTGGCCAGCAGCCGCGCCTCCACGCGGGTGGCGTCGGCCGGGATGCGGACGCTCCGCGGCGGGAGCTGCGCCGCGACCGGGTTCCCGGGATCGCCCAGCGCCACGTAGGTGCGGGCGTAGATGGGGATCAGCTCGAGCTGCGGCGCCGCGACCGGGCTGGGGATGTGCAGCAGGCGCGCGCTCACCCGCCAGCCGTGCCCCTGGGAGGAGTCGGGCCCCACCCAGGTGTCGACGCTCGAGCGCAGCGCGACCGCGCCGCGCAGTCGGCTGGCCAACTCGCTGACGTCCAGCAGGGCGCACAGCCCCGTGCGGTAGGGGGTGATGTAGCGGGCGAGCTCGATCTCGGGCTCGCCGTCCGGGGGGACCAGGCCGAGGGAGGCCGTGCGGTCCCAGTAGTCGCACTGCCCGTCGGCCGGACACCCGAGCTCGAGCAGCAGCCCCACCTGCCCGAAGCAGCCCTGCGCGGGCAGCTCGGCGCTGGCCTCCACCGTGCGCCGGTCCTCGGCGCCGAAGTACTGGTCGACCTGGTCGAACAGGGTGGTCTGGGTGAGCCGGGTGGCCACCGGGCCGAGCCCGACGCAGGGGAACCAGGGCGCCTGGGCGCCGAAGTCGAAGGCCGGGCTCGGCGCGCAGGCCTCGGGCAGCTCGCAGCCGGTGGCGCGCTCCCCGTCCCCGTCGAGCCAGCCGTCCTGGCAGGCCGTGCGCTGGCAGGCCGCGTCCAGGCAGGCGACGATCTCGTGCGCGCCGGCTTCGCACAGCGGCGTGTCGGGCTCGTCGGTGGTCCCGTCGCAGTCGTTGTCGAGCCCGTCGCAGGCCTCCTGCCCGCCGTTCGTCTCCAGGCAGGCCGGGCCCGCGGGCGTCCCGCCGCAGCCGGTCAGGCCGGCCAGCAGGGCGAGCAGGCTCGCGCAGCGTACGGCGGTCAGGCGTGCGGTCCGCATGGCGTCTCTCCTGGCTCGAGCCTAGCCCCGCGGGCCGCGCGGCGCCAGAGCCACGCCGTGGAGCTTGTGTTCGGCTGCCGCGCGAGGGACAACACCGGGCATGGAGGACGGGCACACCCCGATCGAGGCGCTCTACCGGGAGCGGGTCGAGGCCTTCGAGCGGGAGGCGGCGCGGCACGAGCGGCGCTCGCGCCGGCTGGCCAACCTCCGGCTGCTCGTCTTCCTGCTGGGCGCGGGTGGCCTCGCCGCCGGGCTGTGGGAGCTCTCGACGCCCGACTGGCGCTGGCTCGGGCCCGGGCTCGCCTGCCTGCTCGGGTTCGTCGTCCTGCTCGGGCTGCACGCCTCCGTCCACGCCGGGCTCGAGCGCGCCCGGGCGCTCACCGCGCTCAACCGCGAGGCGCTCGGGCGCATGGCCCGCGACTGGGACGCCGTGCCGCTGCCAGCCCCGCCCGTGGCCCCGCCCCCCTCGGGGCTCGCGGACGATCTGGATCTGTTCGGGCGGGGCTCGCTCTACCACCTGACCTGCGCGGCCCACAGCCCCCAGGCCCGCCGGCTCCTGGCGGGCTGGCTGCTCGCGCCGCAGGCCCCGTCGCTGGAGGAGCTGCGCGCCCGGCAGGCGGCCGTGGAGCGCCTGGCGCCCGAGGTCGAGGCGCGCCAGCGCCTGCTGCTGGCCACGCGCGGGCTGGCCGGCGCCGAGGAGCCGCGGGCGCTGCTCGCCTGGGCCGAGGGCCCGGCCTGGCTCGCGGCCCGGCCCTGGCTGACCTGGACCTGCCGGGCGCTCAGCGCGGCGATGGTCCTGGCCATCGCGCTCCAGGCCACGGGCCTGCTGCCGCTGCCCCTGTGGATGCCGCTGGTCGTGCTGAACGCGGTGCTGTCGGTGGTCTTCCTGGCGCCGGTCAACCGCGTGTTCGCCGCCTGCGCGGGCTCGGCCCGGGCCTTCGACGGCTACGCCGAGGCGCTCGGGCGGCTCGGGGACGAGGCGCCCGCGGCGGCCCGCGAGCTGCGGCGGCTGGAGCGGCTGCTCGGCCTGGCCGAGGTGCGCCTGGCCAGCCTGGTGCACTTCCCGCTGCAGGCCCTGGTGCTGTGGGACTTCCACGTGCTCGGGCTGCTCGAGGGCTGGCAGCTCCGGGCGGGGCCGGCGGTGCGCGGCTGGCTCGAGGCGCTCGGGCGGCGCGAGGCGCTCGGCGCCCTGGCCGCGCTCAGGCACGAGCAGGCCGGCTGGTGCCTGCCCGAGCTCTCGCCCGGGGCGGAGCGCCTGACGGCCACGGCGCTCGGCCACCCGCTGCTCCCGCCCGCCCGGGCCGTGCGCAACGACGTGGAGCTGGGCCCGTCGGGCCGGTTGCTCCTGGTGACCGGTTCGAACATGTCGGGCAAGAGCACGCTGCTGCGCGCGCTCGGGGTGAACGCGCTGCTGGCCATGGCGGGCGGGCCCGCCTGCGCCCACAGGCTCGCGCTCCCGCCCGTGCGGCTCGCCACCAGCATCCGCCCGCGGGACTCGCTGGCGGCCGGGGAGTCCCTGTTCCTGGCCGAGCTGCGGCGGCTGAAGGCCGTGGTGGACGCCGCCGGGGCCGCGGACCCGGCGCCCGGCGCCGCGCGGCTGCTCTACCTGCTGGACGAGATCCTGCTGGGCACCAACGTGCGCGAGCGGCAACTCGCGGTGCAGGCCGTGCTCAGGCACCTGCTCGGCCGGCCCGCGCTGGGGGCGCTGGCCACCCACGATCTCAGCCTGGCGGAGGCCGAGGGGCTGTCCGCGGCCGTCGTGCCGGTGCACTTCCGCGAGCGGCTGGAGGAGGCCCCCGCGGGCGAGGCGCCGCGCATGAGCTTCGACTACGTGCTGCGGCCCGGCTTGACCCCGACCACCAACGCGCTGGCCCTGCTCAGGCTGGTGGGGCTGCCCGGCCCGGAGGCGTAGGGGCGCCGCCGGTCGCGCCCCGGCTCACAGCCCCTCGATGGTCATGGCCCCGGTCTGCTTGTCGAGGCGGACGGCGAACTCCACCGGGTCGTCCTGGCACCGGTTGGTGCAGTAGGAGTGCGTCCCGCGCAGCTCGATCCGGTAGGCGCCCGCGTCGTCCTGGACCGACCCCGGGCACAGGCGCGCCTCGAGGTGCCAGTAGGTCTGGACGAGCTGCGACTCGACCAGGAAGCGGGCCAGGTCCGCGTGGCTGAGCCCCGCGGGCAACTTCTTCAGCGTGCCCAGGCTGGCCTGCGCGCCCTTGCCCAGGCGGGTGGCGTCCGGCCGCTCGAGGTCGCCGAAGTAGGCCGCCTCCACGTGCACCCGGCGGGCCTTGCGGTCGATGGCCAGCAGCGGCTTGCCTCCGGACACGTACCGGCTGAGGTGCTTGGGCACCTCGAAGTCCGGCCGCAGGGGGACGGCCTGGATGTGCTTGCCGGCCGACTCCTCCTCCGCGCTCGAGGTGTAGCCCTGCCAGGGGCTGTCCCCGCGCGAGATGACCCACGCCTGCTCGCAGTTGGCTGCCACGGCTTGCTCCTTGGGCTCCGGCGGCGCGCCGGCGCTCGCGCCCGAGGCGACGAGCGCGGCGGCCAGCCAGACGGCGGTGAGGTGCGTTCGCATGTCCGTCCTCCTACCACCTCATTACCAGACACCAGACACCAGACACCAGACACCAGACACCAGACACCAGACACGAAAAAGCCCTCCCGGAGGAGGGCTTCGAAACACTCACGGCATCCCGGGCTACCGACAGTCGTTGCACACCTTGAAGTCCGACAGCTTCATGCCCACGCGCTTGCCGAGAGTCATGAGCTGGAAGGTGGGGGCGAAGGGCCGGCCGCACTTCTCGCACTTCTGCAGCGGCAGGTCGCGGTGCCACTTCTCGATGGTGCGGATCTCCGGGGTCTCCCGCAGGCCGATGCAGTGGGTCGGGCAGACCTCGACGCAGGCGCCGCAGCCGATGCAGGCCTCGGCGGCCTCGTCATAGGGGGCGACCATGTCCTTGTGCGAGCCCCGGCCGGAGAAGGCGATGGCGTTGGCGCCCACCACCTCGGTGCACACCCGGGCGCACAGGCCGCACAGGATGCACTTGTTGTCCTTGGCCTCCTCGGACACCTTGTAGGGCGTCGAGTGCACGCCGTACTCGGCGGCCAGCGCGCGGACCTCCGGGGAGGCCGGGGCCTTGGCCAGCAGGAGCTGGAAGACGATCTTCCGGTTCTGCTGCACCGCGGGGGTGTCCAGGCGGACCTGCAGGCCGGCGGTGACCGGGAAGTTGCAGGAGGTGGTGATGCGGCTCTTGCGGCCCTTCTGCACCTCGACCAGGCACAGGCGGCAGGCGCCGTAGGTGCTGACCGCCTCGTGGAAGCACAGGGAGGGGACCTCGAAGCCGAGGCGCCGCAGCGCGCCGAGCAGGCTCTCGTGGTGGAAGCCCTCGCAGGCCCGGCCGTCCACCTGGAAGGTGATCTTGGCGCCCTTGGGCGTGTCTTCGTGGCTCATGGTGAGCTCCTCACTCCACGCTTACGGCGTCGAAGTTGCAGACGTCGTTGCACACGCCGCACTTGATGCACTTCGACTGGTCGATGGTGTGGAGCTTCTTCTTCTCGCCGGAGATGCAGCTCTGCGGGCACTTCTTGGCGCAGATGGTGCAGCCGGTGCACTTGTCGTTGATGCTGAAGGTGATCAGCGCCTTGCACACCTTGGCCGGGCAGCGCTTGTCCCTGATGTGCCGCTCGTACTCCTCGCGGAAGTAGCGGATGGTCGAGCGCAGGGGGTTCGGGGCGGTCTGGCCGAGCGCGCACAGGGACGCGTCCGCCACCGTGTTGCCCAGCTCCTCGAGCAGCTCGAGATCGCCCGCCTTGCCCTGGCCGGCGCAGATGCGATCGACGATCACGCACAGCTGCACCAGGCCCTCGCGGCAGGTCACGCACTTGCCGCAGCTCTCCTCCGCCAGGAAGTGCAGGAAGTAGCGGGCCACGTCCACCATGCAGGTGGACTCGTCCATGACGATCATGCCGCCCGAGCCCATCATCGAGCCGGCCTCGGACAGCTTGTCGAAGTCGACCGTCATGTCGAGCAGGCTGTCGGGCAGGCAGCCGCCCGAGGGGCCGCCGGTCTGGACGGCCTTGAACTTCTTGCCGCCGATGATGCCGCCGCCGATCTTGAAGATGATGTCGCGCAGGCTGGCGCCCATCGGCACCTCGACCAGGCCGGTGTTGTTCACCTTGCCCACCAGGGCGAAGATCTTGGTGCCCTTCGAGCCGCCCCAGGGGTTGTCCTTCACGTCCCCGGTGCCGATGCCGGTGAACCACTCGAGCCCGCGCTCCAGGATCAGCGGCACGTTGGCCCAGGTCTCCACGTTGTTGAGGTTGGTGGGCTTGTCGTACAGGCCCTGCTCCACGGTGTGGATGTGCTTGGCGCGCGGCTCGCCCACGTCGCCCTCGATGGAGGCCATCAGGGCGGTGGACTCGCCGCACACGAAGGCGCCGCCACCCTTGTTGACCTTGATGTCGAAGCTGAAGCCCGTGCCCAGGATGTCCTTGCCCAGCAGGCCGTACTCGCGCGCCTGCTGCAGGGCGATGCCCACGCGCTCGACCGCCAGCGGGTACTCGTTGCGGATGTAGATGTAGCCGCGCGGGTCGCCCGGGTGGCCGATGGCGAAGGCCCCGATGATCATGCCCTCGAGCACCAGGTGCGGGTTGCCCTCCATCACCGCCCGGTCCATGAACGCGCCCGGGTCGCCCTCGTCGGCGTTGCAGATGATGTAGCGCACGCCATCGGCGCTGGGCGCCTTGCGGCAGCTCTCCCACTTCACCCCGGCGGGGAACCCGCCGCCGCCCCGGCCGCGCAGGCCCGAGTCCTTGATCAGCTTGACCAGGGCCTCGGGCGTGTGCTTGCTCAGCGCCTTGGCCAGCGACTGGTAGCCGCCCAGCGCGATGTAGTCGTCGAGGCTGGTCGGATCGAGGCGGCTGTTGTTGGCCAGCAGCACCCGCATCTGGTGCTTGTAGAAGGGGACGTCGTCCTCGTGCGGGCAGGGCTTGCCGTCCGCGTCCTTGAAGAGTAGGGACTCGACCAGCTCGTCCTTGAGCAGGGTCCGCTCGATGATCTGCGGCACGTCCTCCACCTTGACGCGCTGGTAGAAGATGCCGGCCGGGTGGATGACCACCAGCGGGCCGCGCTCGCAGTAGCCGTGGCAGCCGGTCAGCTTGATGTCGATCTTCTGCTCGAGGCCGCGGCGCCGGAGCTCCTCGCGGAACGCCGTGTTCAGCTTCATGGAGCCGTAGGCGGTGCAGCCGGAGGTGCAGATGGCGACGGTCTTGCGCTTGGGATCGCGGGCCGCCAGCAGCTTCTTCCGGTAGACTTCCAGATCCGACACGCTCTTGATTCGGTTGGCCATGGCGCTATTCCTGCTTGATCGGCTTGAGGACCCGATCCATCTTGCCTGCGTTCATGTTGCCGTGGTACTCGCCGTCCACGATGACCAGCGGGCCGAGGGCGCACGCGCCGACGCAGTTGACCGTCTCCAGGGTGAGCTTCATGTCGGCGGTGGTGTTGCCGGCCAGCACGTCGAACTCGCGCTGGATGTGATCCACCAGCCTGGGCGCGCCGCGCACGTGGCAGGCCGTGCCCATGCACACCGTGCACAGGTGCTTCCCGCGCGGCTTGAGCGAGAACGCGGCGAAGAAGGTGGCCAGGGCGTAGACGCGGGCCAGCGGCAGGTTCATCTCCGCGGCCAGCGCCTTCAGCGTCTCCTTGGGCAGCCAGCGCTCCTCCTTCTGGATGTCCATCAGGATGGCCAGCAGGTTGGCCGGATCGCGGTCGTGCTTCTCGATGATGCTCTTCAGCTTGGCGTCGTCCATGGGGGACCTCCCTCAGAGCACCAGGCCCTCGCGGCGCTCGAGCTTGCGGTACTCCTCCTCCACGCGCTTCTCGATCTCGGCGACGGTGGCGTCGTCCAGGTGGCGGAAGCGGCCCTGGGGCTGGATGTACTCCTTGAGCGGCGAGAGCTTGGGGGTGGGCACGGTGATGTGGAGCTTGCCGTTCTCGACCTCGTACAGCGGGAAGACGCCGGTGCGGGAGGCCAGGCGGCCGATGGCGATGGCCAGCTCGGGCGCCATGCGCCAGCCGGTCGGGCAGCAGGCGTACACGTGCAGGTAGGCCGGGCCGTTGGCGGCCTGGGCCTTCCTCACCTTGGAGGCCAGGTCGAAGGGGAAGCTCGGGTTGACGGTCGCCACGTAGGGCACGTTGTGCGCGGCGATGACCATCGGCATGTTCTTCTTCCAGGTCGACTGGCCGACGCTCAGGCTGCCCGCGGGCGAGGTGGTGGTGGAGGCCCCGAAGGGCGTGGAGCTCGAGCGCTGGATGCCGGTGTTCATGTAGGCTTCGTTGTCGTAGCACACGTAGATCATCTTGTGGCCGCGCTCCATGGCGCCGGACAGGGCCTGCAGGCCGATGTCGGCCGTGGCGCCGTCACCGCCCATGCCCACCACGGTGATCTTGCGCTTCGGCAGCTTGCCCTTCTTGACCAGGATCTTCAGCCCGGCCTCGACGCCGGAGGCGACCGCCGCGGCGTTCTCGAAGGCCACGTGCAGCCAGGGCACGGTCCAGGCCGTGTCCGGGTAGGAGGAGGAGATGATCTCCATGCAGCCGGTGGCCGAGGCCACGATGGTGTTGCGCCCGAGCACGCCGTGGATCATGCGCACGGCCAGCGCCTCGGCGCAGCCCTGGCAGGCGCGGTGACCGGAGGCGAAGCGGTTTTCGGTGGGCCACAGCCGGGCCGCGAAGACGTTCAGCGACTCCATGGCTCACTCCCTCAGCCCGACGAGGACCGGGGCCGGCACCTTGCCGCTGCGCTTGGCCTCGAACAGGGCGTCGAACATCTTGTCGAAGTCGGTCACGGTCACGTCGCGGCCACCCAGGCCGGCCACGAACTCGACCACCAGGGGGTGGTCCTTGCGGCCGTACAGCGCGCCCTTGACCTCGCAGGCCACCGGGCCCACCGGGCCGCCGAAGGAGATGCAGCGATCGATCACCCCCAGCACGGGGATCCGGCCGAGGGCCCGGAAGAGGTCCTCGAAGGGGAAGGGACGCCACAGGCGCAGCCGGACCAGACCCACCTTGTCGCCCTTGGCGCGGCGCTGGTCCACGGCCGTCATGGCCGTCTCGCCGATGGCGCCCATGGTCAGCAGCAGCACGTCCGCGTCGTCGCCCCGGTAGGTCTCGACGGGCTTGTACTGGCGCTTGAAGACCTTGGCGAACTCCCCCAGGGTCTCGACGATGGGCTGGTAGGCCTGGGTGAGCAGGTGCTGCTGGACCTGCTTGGCCTCGGTGAAGATGTCGGGGATGCCCACGGGCCCCATGCTGATGGGGTTGTCGATGTCCAGGCGCTGCAGCGGCTTGAACGGCGGCAGGAAGGCCTTGACCATCTCCCGGTCCGGCATGAACAGCGGCTCCACCATGTGGGAGACGATGAAGCCGTCGAAGTTGACCATGATCGGCAGGGACACGCGCGGATCCTCGGCCAGGCGGAAGGCCCAGATGGTGAGGTCGACGGCCTCCTGGCCGTTCTCGCAGAAGATCTGCACCCAGCCCACGTCGCGCTCGACCATCACGTCGGAGTGGTCGTTCCAGATGTTGATGGGGCCGGAGATGGCCCGGTTGGCCACCGACATCACGATCGGCAGCCGCAGGGCCGAGGCGATGTACAGGATCTCGTGCATGAGCGCCAGGCCCTGGGAGCTGGTCGCGGTGAAGGTGCGCGCCCCGGCCGCGGAGGTGCCGCAGCACACGCTCATGGCCGAGTGCTCGCTCTCCACCGGGACGAAGGCCGCGTCCAGGTGGCCGTCGGCGACCATCTCGGACAGGTGCTCGACGATGTGGGTCTGCGGGGTGATCGGGTAGGCGGCCACCACGTCGGCGTCGCAGAGGCCCACGGCCTCGGCGATGGCGATGGAGGCCTCGATGCCGATGCGCTTTTCCATCACTCCACCTCGTCCTGCATGCGGATGCAGCCGGTGGGGCACTCGTGCGGGCAGATGCCGCAGCCCTTGCAGTAGTCCAGGTCGGCCGTCGGGTAGCCGTCGGCCTGGAACTGGATGCAGCCCTCCGGGCAGAAGATGACGCACACGCCGCACTTCACGCAGTGCTCGTTCGTCCACACCGGCCGGGCCGAGCGCCAGTCGCCGGTCTTGGTGGCGCGGGAGCTGCCGGGGCAGGTGACCGCCGTGCCCACGGCCAGCTCGGTCCACTTGGGGCGCGCGTTCTGGTAGGCCACGCTCGCAACCTCCTTGTCGTCTTCCGGGGCCGGCGCGTCAGACCGCGTCCTGGACCACGCACTCTTGCTGAGCGCGGCGGAAGGCGGCGATGTTCTTGGCCGCCAGGCGGCCGAAACGTTCCTCGAGGCGTTTCTCGATGCTCTCGGGCTTGACCAGCGGGAGCGCCGCCACGAGCGCGCCCAGCATGGTGGTGTTGGTGATGACCCGGCCGATCACCTCGCGGGCCACCTTGTTGGCGTCGATCACGCCCAGGCGGGACTTGAAGCCGAACAGCTTGCGCAGCTCAGCGATGCTCTTGGTGCTGTTGATGATCATGAGCCCGTCGGCCCGCAGGCCGTCGTCCACCTTGACCAGGCCGGGCAACGAGGGATCGAGCACCAGCACCACGCTGGGCGTGCGGACCGCGGTGCGGTCCCGGATGGGCTGATCGGACACCCGGGCGAACGCCCGCACCGGGGCGCCGCGGCGCTCGGGTCCGAAGGAGGGGAAGGAGCGGGCGTCCTTGCCCTCGTCGATGGCGGCCAGGGCGAGCAGCTCGGCCGAGGTCACCGCCCCCTGGCCGCCGCGTCCGTGGAAGGTGATTTCATGCATCATGAGGCCTCCGGGAGTCATGGACAGAAGCGGGAATCGGGCCAATGCCGCCCGGTTTGTACTGCCCGGAAACGCCCCTGTCAACCAAAATCCCCGGCCGGCGCGGAGGCAGCGAACACCTTTTCGGCGCAGGGGAAGTCGGGCGCGGACAAATGGCTTGACACCCCTGAAACCGGGGTACTATAGTGCGCTCGCCGTCGGCGTCGGCTCGCCTCCAAGCGGCGCAGTTCGAGCCGTGCACCGCCTGGAGTTGCACCTGGTCGGGCTTCGCCGGCAGGGTGGATTCGGGAGGGTCGGATGGTCAGTCCCCAGATGGTGATGTACGAGGAGGAGTTCAACCAGATCAGCGCGATCTGTGATCGCCTGTGCCGTGAAGCGAACTCCAAGGTGGTCTTCCTGGTCGACAAGAACGGCCAGCTGATCGCCAGCGCCGGCGAGACCGAGAACCTGGACACCACCTCGCTCGCCTCGCTGACCGCAGGCAACATCGCGGCCACCGGCGGCCTGGCCAAGCTGATCGGCGAGCGGGAGTTCTCGATCCTGTTCCACGAGGGCGAGAAGGACAACCTCCACATCTCCATCGTGGCGGGCCGGGTCATCCTGGTGGTGATCTTCGACGCGCGTTCCTCCCTGGGCCTGGTGCGCCTGCGGGTGAAGAAGTCCACCCTGGAGTTGACAGGGATCTTCGAGAGGCTCCTTAAGAAGATCGAGGATCCGGCCGCGGGCTCCCCGTTCGCCGAAATCACGGACGAGGACATCGACAACCTGTTCAGCGATTGAGCGCAGCCGAGGTCGCCGACATGTCCTTCATCAACTACTCCTCGCGCGAGATCAACTGCAAGATCGTCTACTACGGGCCCGGCCTGTGCGGGAAGACGACCAACTTGCAGTACATCTATGCCAAGACCAACCCCGAGGCGAAGGGCAAGATGATCTCCCTCGCCACCGAGACCGAGCGCACGCTGTTCTTCGACTTCCTGCCGCTCAGCCTCGGCGAGATCCGGGGCTTCAAGACTCGCTTCCACCTGTACACCGTGCCCGGCCAGGTGTTCTACGACGCCAGCCGGAAGCTCATCCTGAAGGGCGTGGACGGCGTGGTGTTCGTGGCCGACTCCCAGATCGAGCGCATGGAAGCCAACCTCGAGAGCATGGAGAACCTCAAGGTCAACCTGCAGGAGCAGGGCTACGACCTGAAGCAGATCCCATACGTGGTCCAGTACAACAAGCGCGACCTGCCGAACGCGGCCACCGTCGAGGAGCTGTCCCGCCTGCTCAACGCGGAGCGGGTGCCCGAGTTCCAGTCCATCGCCGCCACCGGCTGGGGCGTGTTCGACACCCTCAAGGCCATCGCCAAGCTCGTGCTGCAGGAGCTCAAGAAGGGCCGCTGAGCCGTATCCGCTGCTGTGTCTTCCCGGGCCTCCCCACCAGGGAGGCTTTTCTGTATCTGGTGTCTGGTATCGTGTGTCGGGTTGGATAGGACGATGCAGGCAGATGTCCGGAGGGTGTGACACTCATCATTGTAGATTTCCGGGGGGCGTTGGTAGAGAATCCCACGAGTTCCGGGCGGCCCGCGCCCGGGTTTGAGTTGACAGTCCGGCCGGGCCGGGCTAGAGCTTTTGCCGGCAATGTCCGGACATGCGGCGCGAACGGCGGGGCCTCGATGGGACCTGTCGGTCACCGGAGCGCCGGCCTGGAGGGCCCATGGCCAAGGTGTCTGTGCTGATGCGCTGGGCGAGCCTGTGCGCGCTGGGGTGCGTGGCCCTCGGGGCTGGCCTCGCGTGGGGCCAGGAGGAGGGGGCGGGCGCGGAACCCGCCGCCGGGGGAGAGACCGCGGCCGATCCGGCCGCCGGGACGCCCGCCCCGGCCCCCGCCCCGGGGGAGCCGGCCGCGGCCGTGCCCGCGCCCGACGACGGTCCGGCCGCCGCGGCCCCGGGCACGGCCGACGACGCCTACGAGCTGAAGCTGCGCGGGCTCGAGGAGCGGGTCAACGAGCTCAAGGAGAAGATCTTCCGCACCAAGGCACGCATCATGCAACTCCAGGAGACGGTGGTGAACAAGTCCATCGGAGCGGGCACGCGCGCCGTGCTGGTGCACGTGAACGAGATGGGCGGCGCCTTCAAGCTGGCCTCGGTGCAGTACGCCCTCGACACCCAGCCGGTGTTCAAGAAGGTGGACGTGGAGGGCGATCTGGACGGGCTCAAGGAGAAGGAGATCTTCAACTCCAACCTGGTCCCGGGCAACCACAACATCGCCGTGCAGATGGTCTTCCAGGGCCAGGGCTTCGGCTTCTTCTCCTACGTCAAGGGCTACAAGTTCAAGGTGACCTCCAGCTACACCTTCTCCGCGGAGGAGGGCAAGATCATCACCGTGCGCATCGTGGCCTTCGAGCGCGGCGGGATCACCACCAAGCTCGAGGAGCGGCCCGCGGTGCGCTACGACATCGAGATCGAGAAGCTGACCCCCGAGCGGGCCAAGACGCTGCAGGAGAAGACCGAGGAGACCGCCGGAGGTGAGGACAAGGAGTGAGCCCGCGCACCCGCGACCTCCCCGCGCTCGCGCCCGCCACGCTGGTGTGCGCGGCACTCGTCTGCCTGCTGGCGCCCGCCCTCGCGGCGGCCGCCGATCTGGATGAGGCGCTGGAGCGCGCCGAGCGGCAGATCTCGCTGCTCGAGGGCAAGGCGGCCCTGGTCGGCCACGAGCTGCAGCGCGGGACGAGCCGGCGCACGAGCGTCGAGGTGTTCGAGTCGCGGCTGAACGACGGCCAGGCGCTGATGCTGCTGAAGGACCACGTGCAGGCCTCGCTGATCTTCCTGGAGCTGGTGGACAACCCGGACAACGTCGACCAGCCCGGCTGGGCCGATGCCCTGTACAACCTGGGCGAGGCGCTGTTCTTCAACAAGAACTTCCTCGACGCGCGCACCTACTTCAGGCGGGTGCTCGAGGAGTCGAGCGGCAAGAGCTACCGGCGCCTGGCGCTGGTGCGCCTGATGCAGATCGCGCTGCGCACCATGGACTTCGAGAGCCTGGACGGGTACCGCGAGCGCCTGCGGCGGGAGGCCGAGGGGATCTCGCCCGAGGGCGAGTACCTGTGGGGCCGCACGCTGATGGCGCGCGGACGGCTGGACGAGGCCATGCAGGCCTTCGCCGCCGTGGCCTTGGGCCAGCCCTTCCACATGCAGGCGCTCTACCTGACCGGGGTGTGCCTCATCCGCCAGGGCAAGCAGGCAGAGGCCCTCGAGATCTACAAGCGGCTGGTGCAGATCGCGCCGCGCGACGTCACCCAGCGCGAGTTGGTCGAGCTCAGCCACCTGGCGCGCGGCCGGCTGCTGCACGACCTCGGGCGGCCCATCGAGGCGCTGGACGCCTACCAGGCCATCGAGCACACCTCGATCTACTTCGACGACGCGCTGCTGGAGACCTGCTGGACCTTCGTGCAGCTCGCCGAGCAGGCCAAGAAGCCCAGGCAGCGCAACCGCTGGCTCCTGGAGGCCTACCGCACGGTGGAGCTGCTCGAGCTGTCCACCCAGGACGCCGCGCTGCTGCCGCGGGCCAACCTCATGAAGGCCCACCTGCAGGAGAAGATGGGCAAGTTCGAGGAGGCCTCGGAGATCTTCGAGAAGATCTCGACCACCTACGCCGAGGTGAAGAAGGCCCTGGACGCCCAGGTCGCCAGCCACGAGGACCCGGTGCGCTACTTCAACGAGGTGGCCGGCAAGAACCTGGAGTCCTTCGACCTCTCGAGCTACCTGCCGCCGCTGGCGGTGCGCTGGATGAGCCGCAACGACGAGATGGCCGCCGCGCTGGGCGTGATGCGCGATCTCGACGTCGGCCGCCGCTACGTGCAGGAGTCCCGCGCGCTGCTGAAGTCCCTGGACGAGCTGCTGGCCAACCAGGCGGATCGGGTCAACCTGTTCACCGTCCTGCGCGAGGGCGCCAAGCGCCTGGTCGAGGTGGAGAACGCCCGCACGCTGCTGGAGCGGAACCTGTCCCAGGTGGAGCAGGAGATCATCGAGGCCCACGTGTCCGTGGAGGAGCGCCAGGCGCTGAGGGAGGCGCGCGAGGCGCGCGAGGCCCTGGAGTCCAAGCTGGACGGCCTGCCCACCACGCGCAAGGCCATGGAGAGCCGCGAGGCCCGCATCCGCGCCCGGATCGAGGAGCTGGAGGTGGCGGTCTTCCAGTCGGGCATCCACCTCAAGGGCATGAAGGCCCAGCTCTCGGCCATGGAGGAGTGGCTCCGGCAGAACGAGCGGGAGTTCCGCGGGCGCGAGGAGGCGGTGCGCGACTTCCGCGAGGAGATCCGCCGCGGCTGGGCCATGGCCAACCAGCTCCAGGGCGAGCTGGACGGCCTGGCCGCCCAGCTCCAGGGCGAGCTGGTGCGCGCGGGCCTGGACGCCGGGGCGCTGTCCCAGGAGGAGGCGCTGCGCAAGCAGTTCGACGAGACCTGCGCGCGCGAGCGCCGGCTGGCCGAGCAGATCCACGGGCGGCTGGGCAAGGAGGGCGCGGCCCAGATCGAGCGGGTGCAGGCCATCCGCCTGCGCGCGGAGAAGCTGCGCCGGGACGGCATCCAGCTGCGCCGCGACCTGGACGGGCGGGTGGGGGTCGAGGCCGAACGCCTGCGCGCCCAGGCCGACCGGGAGCGCAAGAACCTCGACACCTTCGCCGCCGCCCTGGACCGGCTGGAGGCCGAGTCCCAGGGGCTGGCCGGCGAGGTGGCCTTCCGCGCCCTGGAAGAGGTGCGCCACAAGTTCTACCAGATCGTGCTCGAGGCCGACGTGGGCGTGCTGGACGTGGCCTGGGGCCGCAAGCAGCGCGTGACCGACGACATCGCCGAGCTGAACAAGAAGCAGTCCGCGGAGCGCAAGCGGCTGTACGACGAGTTCAAGGGCGTCCTGGGCGAGGTGGACTGAACCGTGCGCACCCTCGGGCTCCACCTGCTGTTCGGCTGTTCGCTCGCCTGCCTGGGCGCGTGGCTGCCGCTCGTCGCCGGGGCGGAGGAGCCTGCTCCGGCCGCCGCGACGGAGCCGGCCGCTGCCCCGGCTGCGCCCGAGGCTGCCGCGCCCGGCGCGCCGACGGGCGACGAGGAGCGCGAGCTGCAGGAGATGCTGTCCATCGTCGAGGACTTCAACGAGCAGTCCACGGCCTTCAAGAAGGAGATCCAGCTCATCATCGAGCGGAAGTACGACGAGCAGCGCGAGGCGGCCGTGTCCACCTACACCCGCGTGATCGTCGAGCTCGAGGGCCAGGAGATCGTGCGCCGGGACGAGGCCATCGAGGTGTTCGAGCGCTTCCTGGCCAAGTACCCGGTCGATCCTTCCTACACCCCGGGCGCGCTGTGGCGCCTGGCGGAGCTGCACTACGAGCGCAGCGCGCGCGAGCTGGCCCTGGCCGAGACCGAGTTCGAGAAGCAGTTCCAGGCCTTCACCCGCGGCGAGCTGAAGAAGGAGCCGCTGCCGCCCACGCCGCACTTCGAGCGCACCGTGGCGCTGCTGCAGCAGCTGCTGCGCGACTTCCCGACCTACAAGCTCAACGACGGCGCCCAGTACCTGCTGGCCTACTGCCTGCAGGAGCAGGGCGAGGCCGAGGAGTCCGAGAAGGCCTGGCTGTCCTTCGCCGCGCGCTACCCCCAGAGCAAGCTGCTGCCCGAGGTGTACACCCGCCTGGGCGAGCTGTACTTCGACGATCCGGACAAGCAGGAGCTGGCCATCGAGGCCTACCGCAAGGTGCTGGCCTACCCGCAGAGCCGCATGTTCGACAAGGCCCTCTACAAGCTGGCCTGGGCCTACTACAAGGTCGACCGCTTCCAGGAGGCGGTGGAGCGCTTCGACGAGCTGATCGCCTGGGCCGATCAGGAGGTCGAGGAGGAGACGCTCAGCCGCAAGGAGCTGCGCAAGGAGGCCATGCTGTACCTGGCCATCTCCTTCGCCGACGACGAGTGGCCGGGGGCGGGCGTGGAGAACGCCAAGGCCTTCTTCGCCTCCCGGGGCGGGCGCAAGTACGACGGGGAGTTCTTCCGCCAGCTGGCCGAGGTGTACTTCGTCGACGCCCGCTACGATCTCAACGTGAAGGCGGTGCGCGAGGCCATCGAGCGCTACCCGCTGCACGCCGACAACCCCAAGCTGATGGCCGCGATGATCGACAGCTACGGCCGGCTGCACCTGCAGGACGAGGCCACCGCCGCCCAGGAGGAGATGGTCAAGCGCTTCGGCCCGGGCTCGGCCTGGTGGCAGGCCAACCAGGACAAGCCCGAGGTGATCGGCGAGGCCGACCAGCTCGCCCAGGACGCGCTGTACCGCGCGGCCGTCTTCCACCACCTGCAGGCCCAGAAGCTGTCCGCCGAGGAGCAGCCGGAGGAGAAGCGCCGGCAGTACGCCATGGCGGCCGACGGCTACCGCGGCTTCCTGGAGCGCTTCCCGCAGGCCCGCGACGTGTACGAGCTGACCTACTACCTGGCCGACTGCTACTACTACTCGCTCCAGTTCGGCCCGGCCGCCGAGGCCTACGCGCGGGTGCGGGACTCCAGCGCGGGCACCAAGTTCCTGGCCGAGTCCGCCAACGCGGTGGTGCTCTCCTACCTGAACCTGATCAAGGCCGAGGAGGAGGCGGGCCGCCTCGCGCCGCTCACCATCTACACCAGCGCCAACCGCCCCAAGGAGCTGGCGGTCACGCCCCGCGACATCCCGGAGCTCCGCGGCAAGCTGGTCGAGGCCTGCGACACCTACGTGGCCCGCCTGCCTGCGGACGAGCAGGTGGACGATCTGGCCTTCCGCGCGGCCAACGTGTTCTACGCCTTCGACCACCTGGACGAGGCCCGCGAGCGGTTGGCGCGCATCGTGGCCAGCACCAGGAAGGACGCCCTGGCCACCTCGTCGATCAACCTGATCATCGAGAGCTACCTGTTCACCCAGGACTGGCCGCAGGTCGAGACCTGGAGCCGCAAGCTGGCCTCGCTCACCCGCGACCCGCAGATGAAGAAGAGCCTGAAGGCCTACGAGCTCGGCGCCCGGTTCAAGAAGGCGGCCGGGTTCATGCAGGAGGGCACGAAGCTGCTGGAGGGCGACAAGCCCGAGGAGGCCAACAAGCAGCTCGAGGCCGCGGCCCAGGAGTTCGTGCGGCTGGTGGACGACGACCCCCGGGGCGAGGTGTCCGACAAGGCGCTGAACAACGCGGCGCTGTGCTACACCCGGGCCAGCCGGCCCATGGCCGCGGGCGAGATCTACGAGCGCATCGTGCGCGAGTACCCCAGGAGCGACTTCGCCGACAAGGCCCTGTTCCTCATGGCCACCAGCGCCGAGGCCAGCTACCAGTACGATCGGGCCATCGACAACTTCCTCAAGCTGGTGGACGCCTACCCCGACTCGGAGCACCGGGCGGACGCGCTGTACAACGCCGCCGTGGCCCTGGAGGGCGACCAGCAGTACCGCCGCGCGGCCCAGGCCTACGAGCGTTACGCCAAGCTGTTCAAGGACCGGCCGGACGCCTCAGAGAACTTCTTCCGCGGGGGGCAGATGCTCGAGCGGCAGAAGGACTGGCGCGAGGTGATCGCCATCTACCAGCGCTACATGCAGGCCTACCGGAACGACGCGGCCTCCGGCGAGCGGCTGGTGGAAGCCCAGATGAAGATCGCCGAGGCCCAGGAGGCCCTGGGCGATCACCGCAAGGCGCTGCAGACCTACGCCGCGGTGATTAAGATGTTCCTGTCGGCCAAGCTGCCCGGCGGCGGCCGGGCGGCCGAGGCCGCGGCCAAGGCCCACTTCCTCACGGTGGAGGAGGCGCTCAAGGGCTTCGAGAAGATCACCTTCGCCGTGGCGCCCCGCTTGCTGGAGAAGACGCTGAAGAACAAGGCCGAGACGCTGAAGAAGCTGGAGGACCGCTACAAGGCGACCTTCAACTTCAAGCGCGTGCAGTGGACGCTGGCGGCCTACTTCCGCCTGGGCTACCTGTACGAGAACTTCGCCGACGTGCTGGTCAACTCCCCGTGCCCGGCCGGGCTCAACGAGGAGGAGTGCGATCTCTACAAGGGCAAGCTCGAGGACCTGGCCGAGCAGCCCATCAAGAAGGCCGTCACGGCCTACGTGGAGACCATGGCCAAGGCCAAGGAGTTCAAGGTGGCCAACGCCTGGACGCAGATGGCGCTCGAGAGCCTGAACCGCTTCGAGCCGCTGCAGTACCCGCTGCAGAAGCGGCCCGAGGCGGATCTGGTCATGGATCGGCATGGCGCCGAACCGCTGATCCAGGTGGTGGACAGCGGCGTCAAACCCGAGGGCAAGTAGCCAGAGGAGCTCGAGGGTGCGCGCAGACAGACGAACCGGCGGAGGCCTGCGGAGCCTGGGGCCCTGGTGCGCGGCGTGCGTGCTGGCCGCCGTGGCCGGCTGCGCCTCGGCCCCGGAGCCCAAGCCCGAGCCGGCGCCTCCGCCGGCGGACCAGGCGGACAAACCCTCCGAGCCGGACAAGCCCCCAGAGCCGCCGCCCCCGCCGGGGGAGGAGGCGGCCGCCGGGACCAAGCTGGACGAGGCGACCCCGCCCCCGGACGAGCTCAGCCTGAGCGAGGACACCTCCCGCCTGCTGGCCGCGGCGGCGCAGGCCGCCGACGGCGATCCGGCCGCCGCGCTGCGCCTGGTCGAGCAGGCCGCGGAGGGCAACCCGAAGTGCTACCCGTGCCAGTACAACCGGGGCGTGCTGCTCGAGCGGCAGGGCCGCTGGGACGACGCGGCGCTGGCCTACCGCAAGGCGCTGCAGATCCACGCCGCGCACCTGGCCTCGGTGATCAACCTGTCCAACCTCCAGCTCCGCCTGCGCCGGCCGGCGGAGGCCCAGGCCACCATCACCGCGGCCGTCAAGGCGGCGCCCAAGGACCCGGGCCTGCGCAACCAGCTCGCCGCGGTCCTGCTCGGCCTGGGCAAGAACGAGGAGGCCGCCGAGCAGTCCAAGTGGGTGCTCAAGCTCGACGAGCGCAACTCGGAGGCCATGCTGCTGCTCGCCCGCAGCTATCACGCCCGCGGCAAGCACGAGCTGGCCGAGCGCATCCTGACCAAGGCCCAGGAGGTCGACAAGGCCAACCCGCGCATCCACAACCTGCTCGGCTTCGTGTACTCGGCCATGGAGAACCCCACCGCCGCCATGGCGTCCTTCAAGCGGGCCGTGGAGCTCGATCCGTCGCTGGCGGAGGCCCGCAACAACCTGGGTGTGCTCTACAGCCGGGCCAACGACCCCACCTCCGCCGTCGAGCAGCTGCGCGCCGCGGTGGCCATCGACCCGTACTTCGTCGAGGCCTACCTGAACCTGGGCAACGCGCTGCGCGGGGACAAGCTGTTCAAGGAGGCCGCGGAGGCCTACCGCAAGGTTCAGGAGCTCGATCCCGGCCACCTCGGGGTGCTGTTCAACCTGGGCCTGCTCTACCTCGATGACGAGGTGCCCGACCTCGAGAAGTCCAAGCGCTATGGGCTGGCCGAGGAGCACCTGGCGCGCTTCGAGCGGGCGGGCGGCAAGCACCCCAAGCTGGCGAGCTACCTGGAAGAGGCGCGCAAGAAGAAGGAGCGTGCCCTGCAGTCCGAGGAGCGCGAGCGCAAGCGCAAGGCCGACGAGGAGGCCGCCGCAGCCAAGAAGGCCGCCGAGGAGGCTGCCGCCAAGAAGGCCGCCGAGGAGGCTGCCGCCAAGAAGGCCGCCGAGGAGGCTGCCGCCAAGAAGGCCGCAGACGAGGCCGCGGCCAGGCAGGCCGCGGACGAGGCCGCTGCCAAGAAGGCCGCGGACGAGGCCGCTGCCAGGAAGGCCGCAGACGAGGCCGCTGCCAGGAAGGCCGCAGACGAGGCCGCTGCCAGGAAGGCCGCGGACGAGGCCGCTGCCAGGAAGGCCGCAGACGAGGCCGCTGCCAGGAAGAAGGCCGCCGAGGAGGCCGCCAGGAAGAAGGCCGCGGACGAGGCTGCCGCCAAGAAGGCCAGCGGGACGGGCGGCGTGGGGCAGAAGCTCGGCGGTGGCAAGGACGACGACGAGGGGACGCCGGCCGGGGAGAAGCTCGGCGGAGACGAGAAGTGAGGGGCACTTGATCGCCGCGGGCACTTCCAATACGATGCCATGCACGAAGGGCCACGGGCATCCCTGGAGGGCAAGCACTTGAGCGACCACGTGTTGAAGCTCCTGGCCGTGACGATCGCGCTGCTCCTGGCGTATCTGCCGGGCGGGGCGGTCCAGGCCAAGGACAAGAAGATGGTCCGCCAGGTGGTGATCGATGAGGTGACCCGGGTCGAGGGCAAGATCCAGAAGCCCGAGGTGTGGTACCTGCTGCCGCGTTCGAACCTGAACTTCGAGGGCCTCAGGCTGGAGAGCAACCTGGTGCCGAAGATCGAAGAAGCGACCAAGAAGAACCTGTTCCTGGTGGAGTGAGCCCCGCGGAAGCCGCGGAACGTCCCATCGAGGGAGTGAACATGACCAAGCGAATCCCGTTCTGGACCCAGGCCGCGCTGATGGCGCTCTTGCTCGCACCGGCCGGGGCCTGGGCCGCAGAGCCCGCCGCCGCCAACGGCGAGGGGCTGATGAGCACCATCGCCTACTTCTTCGAGGCGGGCGGAATCTTCATCTACATCAACTGCGCCATGCTGTGCTGGGGCCTGGCCATCATCATCGAGCGGATGTTCTTCATCTTCTTCCGTTACAACGTGAACGCCGAGGCGTTCATGGCGCAGGTGCAGAAGCTGGTCATGGCCAACAACATCGAGCGGGCCATCAAGCTGTGCAACGCGGCGCCGTCCGCCGCGCTCCCGCGCGTGGTGAAGGCCGGCCTGACCCGCGCCAACCGCGGCGAGGTGGAGATCCAGAACGCGGTCGAGGAGGCCACTCTGGAGATCGTGCCCATCCTCCAGAAGCGCACCCCGAACCTGGCCCAGATCGCCAACCTGGCCACCCTGTTCGGACTGCTGGGCACCATCACCGGCCTGATCCGGGCCTTCGCCTCCCTGGGCGCGGTCAGCCCGGAGCTGAAGGCGGCCATCCTCTCCAAGGGCATCTCCGAGGCCATGTACAACACGGCCATGGGCCTGGGCATCGCCATCATCTGCATGCTGGGCCACCTGTTCCTGACCAACATGACCAAGAAGATCGTCGACGAGATCGATCAGTACTCGGTGAAACTCGAGAACCTGTTGATTTCCCGGGGGAAGGGGCTGCCTGTCCGGTCCGACGGGACTCCCGAGTGAGCGTGGAACCCACGCTCTGCGAGGTTGTCGGATGACCGTGCGGATGATCGGTGGGTGAGGTCATGGCGCGTAAACCTTCGGGCCGCTCGAACTCGATGTCCAAGCCCGTGGACCTCAACCTCATCCCCTACCTGGATGTGGTCGTCAACATCATCATGTTCATGCTGTTCACCTCGACCGGGCTGATCCAGATCGGGGTGATCAACGTCAACGCGCCGCGCTACCAGGACCCCCTGGACGGCAGCGGCTCGGACAAGCAGGACGACAAAGAGGAGAAGAAGGACCTCAACCTGACGGTGGGCATCACCTACAAGGGCTTCTACATCGCCGCCGTCGGCGGCGTGCTGCCGGGGCAGGAGCCGCCGGTCGAGGGCGCCGAGCCGGCCGCCCAGGACAAGGAGCCCACCATCCGGCTGCTGGGCAACGATCCGGCCTGCGCCAGCGCCATGGCCCGCAACGTGCCGCCGCCGGCCGCGTGCTACGACTACAAGCACCTGACGCTGAAGATGATCGACATCAAGAACGCGTTCCCCCAGGAAACCAAGGTGATCATCTTCGCTCAGCCCGACGTGCCCTACGAGGTGCTGGTCAAGGTCATGGACGCGACCCGCCAGCAGGCCGACCGAGCGCTGTTCTACGACGTCATCCTGAGCCCGGAGATCAGCTGATGGACCCGGTCATCCTCCCAGGTGCCCCCGCCGGCCAGCCCGGCCTCCCGCAGGCCGAGGCGGCCCCGGCAGAGTTCTCGGCGGCGGAGATGGAGCGGCGCCGGCTGCGCAGGGCGGCCAAGGCGGCCAAGCACCGGGCCAAGCGGCATGAGTACGAGGCCCCCGAGATCAACATCGTGGCGATGATGGACATGATGACCATCATCCTGGTCTACCTGCTCAAGGGCTACGCCTCGGATCCGGTCCAGATCACGCCGTCCCAGGACACGCAGCTGCCCATGTCCAGCACGCAGCTCAGCCCCCAGGAGGCCGTCCAGGTGGCCATCACCTCGAAGGTCATCCTGGTCAACGACAAGACGGTGGCGCGGGTGCGCGACGGGCGGGTGGCGGCGGAGGCCAAGAAGGACAACAACCCGGCCCAGATGATGGTGCCCCCGTTGTTCGAGGCCCTGCGGGCCGAGGGCGATCGGCAGAAGCTCTTCGCCCGGTACAACAAGAGCAAGTCCGAGCTGCAGTTCAAGGGACTGCTGACGGTGATCGCAGACAAGCGGGTACCGTTCCGCTTGCTGACGGAGGTGCTCTACACGGCCGGCCAGGCCGAGTACGGCCAGTACAAGTTCGCGGTGATCAAGAAGGAATGATGCTCCTCGACCCGGGAGCGAGGCCATGAGCGAGACGAACCGAGCCAAGATCCTCCGCGTCGGAGTGGTCCAGGGCGGCAAGATCATCGAGGAGAAGCTCGTCCGCAAGCGGGCCTCGATCACCGTGGGCAGCTCGACCAAGAACACGCTGATCCTGACCGCCGCCGGCGTGCCCAGGAGCCTGTCCCTGTTCGAGGTCAAGGGCAGCGACTACTACCTCTGCTTCAGCGATCAGATCCAGGGCCGGGTGTCCGTGGGCGACCAGGCCGCCTCGGATCTGCAGTCTCTCAAGGCCCAGAAGCTCGTGCGCCAGGTGGGGGACACCTTCCAGCTCAGGCTGACCGAGTCCCACCGCGGCCGGGTCGAGCTGGGGGAAGTGATCATCCTGTTCCAGTTCGTGACGCCCCCGCCCGAGCCCGCGCGTCCCCAGCTGCCCGCGTCGGTCAAGGGCTATTGGATGCGCAACATCGACTGGCCCTACACCTCCACCCTGGCCGCGCTGTTCGCCTGCCTGGCGGTGCTGTCCATCTGGTCGAAGTACGTCCCGCTGCCCTCGGAGGATCTGGCCCTGGAGGACATCCCGGACCGGTTCGCCAAGATGGTCATGCCGGACAAGGAGATGGACCTGCCCGCGGACGACGGCGCCGGCGACAAGGAAGAACCCGAGCCGACGGAGGACAAGGCGGAGAAGGACGAGCCCGACAAGACCCCCGCCGAGGGCGACGAGGCGGCCAGGGCGGCCGCGGCCGCCCGCAAGCGGGCCGACATGGAGAAGAAGGTCTCGGGCCGCGGGCTGCTGAAGATCCTGGGCGCCAAGGGGCCCAGCGGGTTCGGGGCCGGCAGCGCCGTGGCCGATGTGTTCGGCGAGGGCTCGGGAGACAGCGGCGATGGGGCCTTCGATGGCATCGGCGGCATCGACGTGGCCACCACGGCCGGCGAGAAGGGCATCCGCGGCGGGGGAGACGGCGGCGAGGCGGCCACGATCGCGGACATGGGGACGCGGGGCGTGGTGGACGGCGCCGGCACGGGCACCAAGGCCAAGGCGGAGGCCCGCGTCGTGGCCAAGGTCTCCTCGGCCGCCCTCGAGGACTTCGACTCGGACTCCCGCAGCCGGGAGGACATCAAGAAGGTGGTGCAGCGGCGCGTGGGCGGCATCAAGAGCTGCTACGAGGCGCGGCTGAAGCGCAACCCGGAGCTGAAGGGCAAGGTGGTGGTGAAGTTCGTCATCCACCCCGGAGGCAAGGTGCTCGAGGCCGACGTGATCGAGAACACCACCGGCGACTCCGATCTGGCCGCGTGCATCGCCGCCAAGGTCAAGTCCATCCGCTTCCCGGCCGCCGAGGGCGGCGAGACGGTCGTCACCTACCCGTTCATCCTGGCGCCCGTCTGAGCCGGCGAGTTCCGGGGCCGGGGGGGCGGGCCGCATCCGCGGAACGAGGTGATCGTATGAAGGCGCTGTGGCTGCGCGAAGTGCAGGCGATCCTGGCCAGCCGGGAGTTCGGCGGCTGGTGGCAGGGGCTGGTGGCCCTCGCCCAGCGGCTGGAGGAGATCCGCGCCCGGCGCGAGGAGCTCCTGTCGCAGATCAACCTGTCCGAGTTCCGCGCGGAGTTCACCCAGAAGAACGCCATCGACACGCTCTACCTGGCCGGGGAGCTCGAGGACTCGGCGGCGCAGCTCCTGGCCGAATCGGCCGAGCTGGAGAACAAGGCCTACGAGGCCGTGGCGAACTTCGAGAGCCAGCGCATCGCGGTCAGCGACCTGTACTCGCAGATGGACGCCAGCGAGCACAACCTGCTCTCCACCCAGGCCGGAGCCGAGGAGCTGCGGCGCTCCCTGGCGGAGGCCGGGGAGGCCGAGCGGCGCAAGGAGCTGCAGCACCAGCTCCACCGCAAGGAGGAGACGGCGGCCGAGCTCGAGCGGCGCTTCCGGGAGGCGCAGACGACCTACGAGCGGGAGAACGCCCGCAAGATGCGCCTGTGGGAGGAGGTCGAGCAGCTCTGGGCGCGCAGCCTGGACATCAACCTGAGCGTGGCCGAGCGCCGCTCCAAGGGCCGGCGGGCGCGCAAG
Source organism: Myxococcota bacterium (assembly GCA_022710975.1). Classification (GTDB taxonomy): domain Bacteria; phylum Myxococcota; class B64-G9; order B64-G9; family B64-G9; genus JAKLGA01. The sequence goes on from JAKLGA010000001.1 coordinate 57,987, forward strand.
GGCGCCGAGCGGCTGTTCAAGGAGGCCGAGCGTCAGAAGCAGCTGGCCGAGGGGCTCCAGCGCGAGGGCGAGGAGGCCCGCCGGGTGGCCGAGGAGGCCGAGCGTAACATCGCGCAGACTCGCCTGACCGCCCGCAAGCTGTTCGGCTGCCTGGTGGGGGAGGAGTTCCTGTACTGGCCGCGCCGGGAGAACAGCAAGGAAGTCTACTGCGTGCCCATCAGCGACCAGTCCGAGGGCTACAACCTCGAGGTCAAGGGCCGCACCATCTACCTGGTGGGCCGCCAGCGGGGGGTCGAGTTCATCGAGCTGCTGCCCCCTGGGGACACGCCCCTCGAGGACGAGGACCCGCGCGTCGACGACTTCTTCGGCCGGGGCGGCTCGGACCCCGGCTGAGGAGCGCCCCGCCGCCCGCGACCGGCTTGCCCGGCCTGCCCTGGCGTGCTATGGTCGCGCCGAAATCCGTCCGCAAGCGCGAGGTGGGTCGATGAACAAGGCCGAGGTGCTCCAGAACTCGCGTCTCTTCGCGGGGTTGCTGCCCGAGGAGTCGGAGATGCTGGCCGACCTGTGCCAGGCCAAGCGCCTGCCGGCCGGGGAGGTGGTCTTCGAGCAGGACGAGCCGGGCGACTCGCTGTGCCTCCTGGTCGAGGGCGAGGTCGACATCATCCGCAAGCGGACCGACGGCAGCGGCCGGGTGATCGCCTCCCTGAGCGCGCCAGACTTCTTCGGCGAGATGTCGCTGGTCGACAAGGAGCCGCGCTCCGCCACCGTGCGCGCGCGCACCGAGACCTCCCTGCTGTGCCTGAGCAACAAGAACCTCCAGTCGTTCGCCCGGGTGTACAAGAACGCCTTCACCCTGGTGGTGATCAACATCTCCCGGGTGCTGAGCGCCCGGCTGCGCGAGACCAACGAGAAACTGGCGTCCAAGCTGTAACCGACCTCCCCGGAGGCCCTGGGGCGGGTGGAGCCACGGCATGCGTTGCTGGGTCTTGACCATCGTGCTCGGCTGTCTCCCGGCCGTCCTCGGGACCGGCGCGGCTCGCGCCGCGACCAAGCTGGATGGCTTTCCGGCCAAGCTGGAGGGCATCGCGGACGCCGCCTCTCCGCTGGCGGTGGATCTCGACGGGGACGGACGGCTCGAGCTCGTGGCCGCCAGCCGCGTGCAGGTGGCGGCGTTCGAGGCGGATGGCAGCCCGGTGCGGGGCTTCCCGGTCACCCTGCCCAAGGGGCAGGGGGTGGCCACGGGGCTGTGCGCAGGCGCCTGGGGTGGAGCGCGGCCCGCGCTGCTGTGGGGCACCCCCGACGGCGGGCTGATGGCCCTGGAGGGCGACGGCCGCCCGCGGGCCGGCTTCCCGGTGGACGTCGGCCGCGCGGCCGGGGCGCCCAGCCTGGCCGACGTGGACGGCGACGGCCGGCTGGAGGCGCTGGTGGGCGGCGCCGACGGCCGGCTGCACGCCCTGACCGCGGAGGGCAAGGAGCTGCCCGGTTTCCCCGTCCAGGTGGGGGCGCCGGTCTCGACCGCGGTGAGCGCGGGGCGCTTCGCGCCCGGCGGCGAGCTGCTGCTGTTCTTCGGGGACGAGCAGGGGCGTCTGCACGCCCGGCGCCGGAGCGGGACCGAGGCGGCGGGCTTCCCCTACGACGCGCGCAACGCCATCACCTCCCAGCCGGTGCTCGGGGACATCGACGACGACGGCCGCTTCGAGCTGATCTTCGGCGCCGTGGACTACCACATCCACGCCGTGACGGCGGAGGGCAAGGCCGCGCCCGGTTTCCCGGTGAAGACCGGCTACCGCATCTACGCCGCCTGCGCCCTGGCCGACCTGGACGACGACGGGGTGGCCGAGGTGCTGGCCACCTCGGGCGACGGGCTGCTGTACGCCGTGGATGGCCGCGGCCGGCCGGCCAAGGGGTTCCCGGTGCGGGTGGGCAACCGGCCGCGCAGCGCCCCGGTGGTCGGCGATCTGGACGCCGACGGCCGGCCGGAGATCGCGGTCGGCTCGGATCAGGGCCGGCTGTACCTGCTGCGGTCAGACGGCAAGGACTACCCGGGCTTCCCGGCCGCCCTCGGCGAGGCGGTGGACTCGGCGCCGCTCCTGGCCGTCCTCACTGGCGGAGACCTCGAGCAGCTCGCCGTCCTCACCCACGACGGCACGCTGAACGTGTTCAAGTTCCTGCGCAAGGGCAAGGCGGCGCCGGCGGCCGTGTGGCCCTCGGAGGCCCGGGACGCGGCGCGCACGGGCCGCAGCGGGCCCAACCCGGCGCGCTACACCTCCCTGGCCGTCGAGCCGGAGCGGCCCACCACCCGGGACGCGCTGCGCGCGCGCTACCGCTTCTTCGACCTCGACGGCGACGCCGAGCCGGCCGGCCTCCTGCGCTGGTACCGCGACGGCACCCACGAGAAGGCCCTGGACGGGGCGCGCGAGGTCCCGGCCGAGCGGACCCGCAAGCACGAGCGCTGGCACTTCAGCCTGCAGGCCCGCGAGGGCGAGCGCGTCTTCCGGTGCCCGCCCGTGGAGATCGCCAACACGCCCCCGGCGGCCCCGGAGGTGCAGCTCGCGCCCGAGCCCGCCCGGACCGAGGACGAGCTCGGCCTGAAGGTGGGGCGCGAGGCCGAGGATCCGGACGGGGATCGCATCGCCTACCGCGTGACCTGGCTGCGGGATCGCGAGCCGGTGCCGGCGCTCAAGGGGATGACCGTCCCCGCCAGGCTCACCGCCAAGGGCCAGCGCTGGACCGCCGTGGTGACGCCCAGCGACGGGGAGGCCGACGGACCGCCCGCCCGCGCCTCGCTGCTCGTGGTCAACACGGCCCCGACCGCGCCCAGGGTGCGCCTGGTGCCCGGGGCGCCCGGCGTGACCCAGGCCGTGGAGCTGCGCGTGGAGCAGCCGGGCCGCGACGCGGACGGGGACCCCGTGCGCTACCTCACGCGCTGGAGCGCGGCCGGGCGCGAGCTCGCCCTGCCGGAGGACGCGCTGAGCCTGCCGCCCGGGTTCGCTCCCAAGCACACCGAGCTCAGCGTCCGCGTGACCGCCTTCGACGGCACCGACCGGGGCGGGCAATCCGTGGCGCAGGCGAAGGTCGAGAACACCCCTCCGGCCGCACCCGGGCTGGCCATCCACCCGGCCAACCCCAGCCGGGCGGACGCCCTCGAGGCGCGCGTCACCAGGGAGGCGGCCGATCCGGATCGCGACCCGGTCGCGCTGCGCCTGGCCTGGTCGCGGCAGGGCAAGCCGCTGGCCGGCGCGCTCGCCGGCGCGGCCTACCTGCCCGCCGGCGAGGGGCGCCGGGGCGAGCGCTGGACGCTCGTGGCCACGCCCTGGGACGGAGAGGCCCTCGGCGCTCCGGCCCGGGCCGAGGTGGTCCTCGGGAACGCCCCCCCGCCTCGGCCGACGCTGCGGGCGGTGGACCCTCGGCCGCCGAGCGACGCGGATCTGGTCGTCGAGCTGGCGGCGCCCCTGGCTGACGCGGACGGCGACAGGCTGAGCCTCGAGGTGGCCTGGCTCGAGGACGGTCGGGAGGTGGCGCGCGGCCCGGAGCTGCGCTTGCCGGCCGCCCGCACGCGCAAGCACGCCCGGTACCTCGCCCGGGTCTCGGCCCGGGACGGGCAGGCGGCAGGTCCCCCGGCCGAGGTCGGCTTCGAGGTCCAGAACAGCCCGCCCGGCGCCTGCCAGGTGGCCATCGCGCCGGACGCTCCGCGCACCGGGGACGCGCTGCGCGCCAAGCTGGCCGCCGCCCCTGTCGATCGGGACGGAGACGCGGTGCAGCTCACCTACCGCTGGTCCCGGGACGGCCTGCCCATCCAGGCCGCCGGTCCGGGCGACGCGATCCCGGGCGAGCAGGTGCGGCGGGACCAGCGCTGGAGCGTGCGGGTCACGCCGACGGACGGCGAGGCCGCCGGCCTGCCCTGTGAGGCCTCGGTGCTGGTGGGCAATCGCCCCCCGTCCGCGCCGCGCGTGCGCCTGCTGCCCGAGCAGCCGCGCTCGGGCGACGACCTGGTCGTCGAGATCGTCCAGCCCGCCCTGGATCCCGAGGGGGATGCCGTCGGCTACCAGCTCGAGTGGCAGCGGGGCGGGGAGATCCGGCAGCTCGGCTCGGGCCACGCCTGGCGCCTGCCGGCCTCGGAGACGCGCAAGGCAGAGCGCTGGCGGGTGCGGGTGACCCCGCGCGACGCGTCCGCGGCCGGGCCGGCCGGGGAGGCGGAGTGCGTGATCGCCAACAGCCCGCCCGCGGCCCCGCTGGCCAGGGCCGTGCAGCCCAGGCCGCACGCCGGCGAGGATCTGGTGGTGGCCCTCGAGCGGCCGGCCCGGGATCCGGACGGAGACCCGGTCTCGCTGGAGGTGGTGTGGTCCGAGGCGGGCCGCGAGCTGGCGCGAGGGCGCGAGCTGCTGCGGCTCCCGGCCACCAGGGTCCGCAAGCACGGGCTGGTCACCGCGCGGCTCACGCCCTCGGACGGAGCGGCCGCCGGGCCGGCCGTGGAGGTGGGCTTCGAGGTCCAGAACAGCCCACCCGCCGCCTGCCAGGTGGCCATCGAGCCCGCCCAGCCCAGGACGGGCGACGGGCTCCGGGCGCGGGTGGCGGTTCGCCCGGCCGATCCCGACGGGGACGCGGTGGAGCTGCGCTACGCCTGGAGCCGGGATGGCCAGAGCCTGCCCGCAGCCGCCGGGTCCGGGGAGGCCGTGGCCGGCCAGGAGGTGCGCCGGGGCCAGCGCTGGGTGCTGCGCGCGGTGCCGTTCGACGGCGAGGTGGAGGGGCCCGCCTGCCAGGCCGAGGCCGTGGTGGTCAACCAGCCGCCGCTCCCGCCCCAACCCCAGCTCGCGCCGGCCGCCCCGCGCGCCACGGAGGCCCTGGTGCTGCGCTTCGCCGCGCCGCCCCGGGATCCGGACGGGGATCCCGTCCAGCTCACCACCCGCTGGAGCCTGGACGGTCAGCCCGTCCCGGGGGGCGTGGACCCGGGCGGCCTGCCAGCCGGCGTGCTGCGCAAGGGGCAGCGCTGGGCCGTGGAGGTCGTGGCCAGCGACGGCGAGCTGGCCAGCCCCGTCGCGCGCGCCGAGGCCATGGTGGCGAACTCGCCCCCGGCCATCCCCGCGCTGGCCATCCGGCCGGAGTCGCCGACGTCGGCGGACGAGCTCGAGTGCGTGCTCCGCCAGGCCACCCCGGACCCGGACGGAGACGCCGCCGAGCACACCTTCGCCTGGTACCTGGTCACGGCGGAGCCCAGGGCCGCGCCGACCGGTGAGCCGCGGCTGCGCGGCGCCCGGCTGCCGGCCAGCGCCAGCGAGAAGGGCCAGCGCTGGGTGTGCGTGGGCGTGGCCACGGACGGCGCGCTGGCAGGGGAGCCGGGCTGGGTCGGGGCGGGGATCGGCAACGCCCCGCCCGGACAGGCCGAGGTGGATCTCCAGCCCTCCAGCCCGGGGGACGACGACGGGCTGCGCTGCGCTCTGGTGAAGCCGGCCGTCGATCCGGATGGGGACGCCTTGCGCTACAAGGTGCGCTGGACCAAGGACGGGGTGGTGCAGCCCTTCGCCGAGGAGACCGAGGTGGTGCCCGCCCGGCTGACCCGCTCCCGGGACATCTGGCAGTGCTCGCTCGTGGCGACCGATGGCCAGGCCGAAGGCCCGGCCACGTTCAGCCCGGAGGTCATCATCCGGTGAGCCGGCGAGGGGTTCCCGACCCCGTGATCCCGGTCACATACCCGGGGTGAAAAGGGTTGCAGAGATATTCAGGACGAAGTATTAGGACTTTACGCGTCCGATGCTTTAGGCTAGGCTGGATTCGCCCGAGGGACGGAGGTGCGACGATGCGCCAGATGATGACGATGGTGCTGACCCTGGTCCTGGTGGCCCCGGCGGCCTGGGCCGCGGACGGGGCCAAGAAGGGCGAAGTGGACTTCGAGCAGGCCGCCAAGCTCGGGGACTCCCAGAAGCTCAGCCTGGCCACCGAGTACCTCTCCGAGATGCGTGATCTCCTGTCGTCCACCCTGGCCTTGCTCAAGGAGGCGCGCGAGGAGAAGGACGTCATCAAGATCAACTGCGTGAACGAAAAACTTACCAGCATCAAGGGGTTGCTGAGGATCTCGGAGCAGGCCGACGTGGCCCTGCAGGAGGCCGTGGCCAAGAACGAGAAGGACACCGCGACCCACGAGTTCCACAAGGTGTCCATCTCCCACCAGAAGGTGAAGGCTCTACAGGCCGAGGCCGAGCAGTGCGTGGGCGAGCTGGCCTTCGCCGTGGGCAAGACCACGGTGGAGGTCGAGGTGGATGGGGACGCGGTGCCCGAGGCCGATCCGACCAACGTGGACCTGCCTGACACGCCGGTGGTGCGTCCACCGGCGGCCAGCCCCTACATCTGAAAAAGTTTGGCATCCCGGGGAAGAATCTGATAGAAATCCGCCACCCGCTGGATGGGTGGAGGGCTTTCGAGGGACCGGCATCGCCGGGACCTATCTGGGGTGGGACCAGGGAAGATGGCATCACGCGTGGGCAGCATCGGGCAGCACGTCCTGGCCGCGATTGCGGTGTGGGCCATGCTGTGTGCGGCGGCTGTGCCCGCCGGCGCCCGCGGTGATGGCATCAAGGCCGGCCCCGGCCGGCTTCACCTCGGGCTGGACCTCGACCTGGTCTACGAGACCAACGCCAACTACGCGGCCAGCGACGGCGCGGTCGGCGACCTGATCCTGCGCATGCGCCCCGGCCTGACCCTGGACTTCCCCTCGGACGTGGTGTCGTTCCTGCTGAACGGCAAGGTGGGCTACGACTACTACTTCGGCATCGAGGAATCCGATACCAGCGACCTGTCGAGCGTGGTGGGCTCGGCCGACATGACCGTGGGCTTCAACCCGAACGGCGTGTTCGCCGTGTTCCTGGAGGACCAGCTCTCGCGCACCGGCGACCCGCGCTACACCTCGCTGGCCGGCAAGTTCGACCGGACCGACAACGAGGCCAAGCTGCGCTTCCAGATCCGCCCCACGGGCGGCGCGCTGCAGTTCGACCTGGCCTACGGCTTCTTCCTCGACTGGTTCGACGACCTCGAGGGGATGTCGAGCTACGGGCACCGCTGCTACTTCTCGGGCAAGTGGCGCTTCTTCCCCAAGACCGCCCTGGTGATCGACTTCGACGCGGACCTGCGCCGCTACCCGAACAGGTACGAGAGCGGGGCGCACAACCCGGACATCAACGGCATCCGCTCCTACGTCGGGCTGCTCGGCCAGATCACCTCGAGCCTGAGCATCGTGGCCAAGGTCGGGTACGGGGACACGCTCCTCGAGGGCGGCACCAACCTGGACGGCACCCCTTACGCGGGCGGGGACTTCCGCTCGGCCGTGGCCCAGGTGGAGGCCTCGCTGCGTTTCGCCACCACCTTCCTCCAGCTCGGCTACTCGCGCAACTTCCAGCCGGTGATCAACTTCGGCTGGTTCGGCACGGACAAGCTCTACCTGCGCTTCCAGCAGCAGTTCCTGGGCAAGCTCAACCTGGGCGCCGACTTCGCCTTCGACATGCTGGCCTACGGCAAGCCGATCAACTCGACCGCCACCGACCGCGAGGACTACCTGCTCTACGGCGGCGCCTCGGCCGACTACATGATCCTCGACTGGCTGTCGCTGGGGCTCGCCTACCAGTTCCAGGTGCTGCTGACCGACTGGACGGATCCGACCGCCGTGGGCAGCACCGAGCTCGACTACACCAAGCACGCCGTCATCTTCCGGGTCGTCCTGGACTACTGATGCCCATGGGGCCCGGGCCAGGGGTTGATCCGGGTACGACAGGGAGTAGAATGGGCAGGGCGCGAGGGTCCCCGATGAGGAAGCTGACTCCATTTCTGGTGCTGTGGCTGGTGCCCGGGCTGGGCTGCTGGTGGCAGACCGCGCCCGAGACGCCCGAGCCCCCACCCCAGGCCTTCATGCCCGCCTCCACCCTCGGGGCGGGCGACGTGTTCGAGGTCAAGGTCTACGACGAGCCCGAGCTGAGCGGCGTGTACCGGGTCTCCTCGGCCGGCTCCATCACCTTCCCGCTGGTGGGCCAGATCGCCGTGGACGGCCTGTCCAGCACGGACGCCGCCGCCGAGTTGCAGCGCCTGCTGGGCGCCAAGTACCTGCGCGATCCCCAGGTGAGCATCTTCATCCGGGAGTACAACTCGAAGAAGGTGTCGGTGTTCGGCGAGGTGACCAAGCCCGGCATCTTCAAGTTCGAGGACGGCATGACCGTCATCCAGGCCGTCAGCCAGGCGGGCGGCTTCACCGCCATGGCGTCCAAGGACAGCACCAACGTGACCCGGCTGATCGACGGCTCGGAGCAGAAGTACCCGGTCCCGGTGGAGGCCATCGCCCAGGGCAAGGCCAAGAACTTCTTCCTCCAGCCCGGCGACATCGTGTACGTGCCGCGCAGCATCTGGTGAGCGCGTGACCCAGCTCGAGCGCGAGATCGCGGCCCAGCCCGAGGTCCTCGAGCGCCTGCTGGCGGGGGAGCGCGTCCGCGTGGAGCGCCTGGCCCGCGCCGTCAAGCGGGCCGGGGTCCACACCGTGCTGGTGGTGGCCCGTGGCTCGTCGGACAACGCGGGGCTGTACGGCAAGTACCTGCTGGGGGCGCGCAACGGGCTGCTGGTGGCCCTGGCCGCGCCCTCGCTGGTGACCCTGTACCGCCGTCCGCCCCGGCTGGCCGGGGTGCTGGTGCTGGCCATCTCCCAGTCGGGGGCCTCGGAGGATCTGCGCCAGGTGGTGGCCGAGGCGCGGCGCCAGGGTGCGCCCAGCCTGGTGCTGACCAACCGCACCCGCAGCCCGCTGGCGAACGAGGCGGACGAGGTCCTGCCGCTGCACGCGGGCCTCGAGCGCAGCATCGCCGCCACCAAGACCTACACCGCCGAGCTGCTGGCGCTGGCCATGCTGAGCGTGGCGCTCGACGGCGGGCGGGCCGAGCGGGAGGCGTTGCGGCGGGTGCCGGCGGCCGTGGCCGCGGCCCTGGAGGCGGCCCGGGGGGTCGAGGCCCAGGCCGCCCGCTACCGCTACGCCGAGCGGCTGGCGGTGATCGGCCGGGGCTTCAACTACGCCACCGCCTTCGAGCTGGCGCTGAAGCTCAAGGAGCTGGCCTACGTGACGGCCGAGCCGTCCTCCTCGGCCGACTTCCGGCACGGGCCGATCGCCGTGGTCCAGGAGGGCTTCCCCGCGCTGCTGGTGGCCCCGCGGGGGCGCACCGCCCGGGACATGCAGGCGCTGGCTGCCGAGCTCGCGACCCGCCGGGCCGAGACGATCATCATCTCCGACGTGCCCGGGCTGCTGCGCCGGGCGCGGACCCCGCTGCGGCTCCCGCTGGGGGTGCCCGAGTGGCTGAGCCCCATCTCGGCCGTGGTGCCCGGGCAGCTCTTCGCCCGCCACCTGGCCGGCGCCAAGGGCTGCCCCGTGGATCGACCGCGCGGGCTGCGCAAGGAGACCATCACCCGCTGAGCCCGTCCGTGGGGCCGGGGCTCAGTCCTGATCCGCCGGGCCCGGCTGGCGCTCGTGCGCCTGGAGCATGGCGTGGATGGCGCCCAGGAGCTCGGGCAGGCCCTGGCCGGTGACGGCCGAGAAGGCCACCACCTCGCCCTCCTGGCCGCGCGCGGCCAGGGCGGCCTTGAAACCGGGCAAGGCGGCCTGCACCTCGGGCAGGTCGAGCTTGGAGACCCCCACCAGGCGCGGCTTGGCGGCCAGCTCGGGGCTGTAGCGGGCCATCTCGCGCTCCAGCACGTCCAGCTTGTCCAGCATGGCCTCGGGCTCGGGGGGATCACCCGGCAGCAGGCAGGTCAGCTCCACCAGCACCCGGCAGCGCTCGACGTGGCGCAGGAAGCGGTGCCCCAGGCCGGCGCCCTCCGAGGCGCCCTCGATCAGCCCGGGCACGTCCGCCATCACGAAACCGTCGTGGTCGCCCACCGCCACCACGCCGAGCGTGGGCACCAGGGTGGTGAACGGGTAATCGGCGATCTTGGGTCTGGCCCGGGACATGCGCGAGATCAGGGTGGACTTGCCGGTGTTGGGGTAGCCGACCACGCCGACGTCCGCCAGCAGCTTCAGCTCCAGGCGCAGCCGGCGGCTCTCGGCTGGCTCGCCGGGCTCGGCCTTGCGCGGGGCCTGCTGGGTGGAGCTCTTGAAGTGGATGTTGCCCCGGCCGCCCTTGCCCCCGCGGGCCGCCACCAGCTCGGCCCCGGGGCGGTCCAGGTCGCCCAGCGGCTCGTCCGTCTCGGCGTCGTAGACCAGCGTCCCCACGGGCACCGGCAGCACCACGTCCTCGCCCGCGGCGCCGTAGCAGTCGCTGCCCTCGCCGGGGCGGCCGTTGTCCGCCCGGACGATGCGCATGAACTTGTAGTCGAGCAGGGTGGCGAGCTGCGGGTCGGCGCGCAGGATCACGCTCCCCCCGCGGCCGCCGTCGCCGCCGCTGGGGCCACCCATGGGGCGGTACTTCTCCCGGCGGAAGGCGATGCAGCCGTCCCCGCCCTTGCCCGAGTGGACCTCGAGGGTGACCTCGTCGACGAACTTCATGGTGCCCTCAAAAGGAAAGGGCCACGGTGGCTGCACCGTGGCCCGCCTGGGGACCGTGCCTGGAGGGCGGGGCCCTACGCGCTCGGCTTGGCCGCCGCCACCACCCACGCCTGCTGCCGGAAGCGGCCCAGGCGGCCGTACTGCACGATGCCGTCCACGAGGGCGTACAGGGTGAAGTCGCGGCCCAGGCCGACGTTGCGCCCGGGGTGGATGCGGGTGCCCACCTGGCGGACCAGGATGTTGCCCGCCTTGACCACCTGCCCGCCGAAGATCTTCACGCCACGGCGCTGGGGGTTCGAGTCCCGTCCGTTGCGAGTGGCGCCCTGACCTTTCTTGTGTGCCATGATCTGCTCCTTGACGTCTTGCGAGGCGGCCGACCTGCCTCAGCCCTTGGGCCCGGCGATGTCGGTGATCTCCACCCGGGTGAAGGACTGACGGTGGCCCTGGGTCTTGAGGTAGCCCTTGCGGCGCCGGAACTTGACCACCAGCACCTTCTTCGAGCGGTCCTGCTCCACGATCTTGGCCGCGACCTTCGCGCCGGACACCCTGGGCCGGCCGATGTCCACCGCCTCGCCGCTGCCGACCAGCAGGATCTCGTCGAAGCTCACCGTGTCGCCCACGGCGCCAGCCAGCTTCTCCAGCTTGACTTTCTGGCCCACGGCCACCCGGTACTGCTTGCCGCCGCTCTTGATGACTGCGTACATGACCAGCACTCCTTCGTCCGTCTCGCGCCTCGCGGCGCCCTCCGGATCGGTTCCCGGAGGGGCTACAACCTATGGAAGCAGAGGAAAGATGTCAAGCATTTTCACCGCTCTGGCGCGGGGCGGCGGGCCGCGCTTCGGGCGAGGGCTGATTTTTCATTCAAATCCGCGATCTCCGGGCCTGGCAAGCCGGCGCAGGCCGGCCGCCAGATCCGGCCCGTGGATCACGCCGCGCTCGGTCACCAGGGCGGTGATCAGCTCGGCCGGGGTCACGTCGAAGGCCGGGTTCCACACCCGCACCCCGGCCGGCGCGAAGGGCACGCCCTGCGGGCAGGTCACCTCCTCGGGCGCGCGCTCCTCGATGGGGATGCCGGCCCCGTCCGCGACGGACAGGTCCACGGTGGTGAAGGGCGCGGCGACGTAGAAGGGCACCGCGTGGCGCCTGGCCAGCACGGCCAGGCCGTAGGTGCCGATCTTGTTGGCCGCGTCCCCGTTGCGGGCGATTCGATCGGCGCCCACCACGCAGGCGGACACCCCGCCGCGGCCGAGCAGCGCGCCGGCCATGTTGTCGCAGATGAGCGTCACCTCCAGCCCGTCCCGCATGAGCTCCCAGGCGGTCAGGCGCGCCCCCTGCAGGAGCGGCCGGGTCTCGTCGGCGAACACCCGCACCCGCTTGCCGGCCGCGACCGCGGAGCGGATCACCCCCAGCGCGGTGCCGTGGCCCGCGGTGGCCAGCGCGCCCGCGTTGCAGTGGGTCAGCACCGTGGCGTCCTGGGGGAGCAGCGCGGCGCCGTGGGCGCCGATGGCCTGGCAGGCGGCCAGATCCTCCTGGCGGATGGACTCGGCCTCCGCCAGCAGGGCCTGGCGGATGGCCCCGGCGGGCTGCCCCACCAGGCTGGCCAGCCGCCGCCGCATGCGCTCGAGCGCCCAGAAGAGGTTGACCGCGGTCGGCCGGGTGGCGGCGAGCTGGTCGGCCGCCCGGGCGACCGCCGCCCGCAGCCGCTCGGCGTCGTCCCCGGCGAAACGGTGGGCGGCCAGGGCGCAACCCAGGGCCGCGGCCACGCCGATGGCCGGGGCGCCGCGCACGCGCAGCGCGCGGATGGCCTCGTCCAGGGCGTCCACCTGCTCGAGCTCCAGCCACACCTCCGCGGCCGGCAGGCGGGTCTGGTCGAGGATGCGCACACGGCCGGCGTTCCACATGACGGGCGAGAGCATGTTCCTTCCTCCGGGCGGAGAGGATACCCTCCCTGGCCGCGCCTTGCCAAGCGCCGTCCGGCTCTGGTAGCGTGGGCCGCACTTTTCACGAGGGAGGCGGAGCGCGATGAGCGAGTTCCAGAACCTGCTGCTCGAGCGTCAGGGGGCGGTGGCCGTGCTGACCCTGAACCGGCCCAAGGTGCTGAACGCGTTGAACCGGCAGACCCTGGACGAGCTGGCGCGGGCGTTCGGCGAGCTGGGGGCGGACCAGGACGTCCGCGCGGTGATCTTCACCGGGGCGGGCGAGAAGGCCTTCATCGCCGGCGCGGACATCAACGAGCTGGCCACCTACGGGCCCGGCGACGGCGTGCAGTTCGCCCACAAGGGCCAGGCGGTGCTCGGGCTGATCGAGGGGCTCGGCAAGCCGGTCATCGCCGCCATCAACGGGTTCGCCCTGGGCGGGGGCTGCGAGATCGCCATGGCCTGCCACCTGCGCCTGGCGGCCGCGACGGCCAAGCTCGGCCAGCCGGAGATCAACCTGGGCATCATCCCGGGCTTCGGCGGCACCCAGCGCCTGGCGCGCCTGGTGGGCGAGGGCCGGGCCATGGAGCTCGTGCTGTGCGGGGACGCCATCTCGGCCGAGGAGGCCTGGCGCATCGGCCTGGTGAACAAGGTGGTGCCCGCGGCCGAGCTCCTGGCCGCGGCCCGCGCGCTGGCCGAGAAGCTGGCCGGCAAGAGCGCGCCGGTGGTGCGCTACTGCATGCAGGCGGTCCACCACGGGCTCGAGGGCAGCCTGGCCGAGGGCCTCAACCTGGAGGCCCACCTGTTCGGCCTGTGCTGCGCCACCGAGGACAAGCGCGAGGGCACCCAGGCCTTCCTGGCCAAGCGGCCCGCCAAGTTCCAGCACCGCTGAGCCAGGCCCTCGGGCCCGGGTGTCCGGCGGCGCTTCCTTCGATGGCTCGTTCGGAGCGGGGGGCGGGGGGCAGGCGGGGCAGACGGCTCAGCGGCCGCCGCGCTTCATGATCTCGCCGTCCAGGTCGTCGAAGGCCTCCTTGGCGCGCGCCCGGACCTTGTCCACCTCGGTGAACAGCTTGGTGAAGGTGTAGGGGCGCGGCGGCAGCCGGTACTGCTTGGCGAAGCGCTCGGGTTTCCGGCCCTTGACCGCGGTCGGGCGGTTGACCTGGGTCTCCTGGACCGGGGCGGGCGCCTCGACCTCCTCGCCCTCGTCGGCGCTGGCCGCGGCCGCGACCTCGCCCTCGCCCGCCTCCACGGTCAGCGAGCCCTGGCCAGCGGGATCGCGGTGCGTCTCGCCAGGGCCGGCCGCCGGGGGCGCCTCGCGGGCAGGCTCCGCCGCCGCCACGCGGGTGTCCGCGGCCGCTGGCTCGCGGCCGTAGGCCAGCGTGACCCGGTTCTTCTCCAGCCACTTCTTGGCCACGCTGGCCTTGAGGGCGAAGTTCACGCCGGTGATGGCGATGCCGCCCTGGCCCTGGCGGGCGATGGCGGTGTTCACCCCCACCTGGAAGCCGCGCACGTCGAACAGCGGGCCGCCCGAGTTGCCGCGGTTCAGGCTGGTCTCCATCTGGAACACGTCCTTGCCGGGCACGCCCTTGAAGTCGGCGAACTCGGCGCCGATCACGCCGGTGGTGATGGTCCACAGGCCGCCCTGCTCGGGGTGGCCGATGGCGATGGTGTCGTCGCCGGGGCCGACCTCCTCGGGATCGCCGAGCGAGATGACCGGGGCGTCGCCGGGCGCGTCCTTCATGCGCAGCAGCGCGAGGTCCAGGGTCGGGTCGTGGGCCACCAGCTCCGCGGCGAAGTGCCGGGTGAGGTCGCGGTTCATGTCGCCGGTCACCCGCTCGGGCTTCATGAAGATGTGGATCACGGGGAAGGGCGCCTTGGCCGTGGCGTCGAAGACCACGTGGCTGTTGGTGATGACCAGGGCGTCCTTGCCCTCCCGGGCGACGATCGAGCCCGTACCGGCCGAGGCCGAGGAGGAGCCTTCCTGGGAGGCCACGATCAGCACCACGCCGTTGGCCTTCGCCTTGTAGATCTCCCGGGGCGTCATGCGAGCCAGGGACGCGCTGGGCGCCAGGAAGGCGGCGATCGTCAGCAACCCGAGGATTCGATTGACTTTCTGCATGGGCTTCCTCCCTGCGCAGGTGACGCTACCTGAACTTGGACGGGCATTATACCACCTTTATTCTCCCTCACCAGGGGGGCGGGGAGCTCCCCGGGAGGTTGCGGGGCCGGGGGGCCTGCCGTACACTCCCCCCGAATTCGCCTGGAGGTTCCGATGAAGGCGGCCTGTGTCATCCTGGCGGCCGGCCAGGGCAAGCGGATGCGCTCGCAGCGGGTCAAGGTGCTGCACCCGGTCTGCGGGCGCCCGATGATCGACTACCCGGTGTCCCTGGCGCTCGCGCGCCGCTACGCGCCCGTGGTGGTGGTGGTGGGCCGCCAGGCCGCCGAGGTGCAGGCCCACCTGGGCGAGCGCTTCGGCAGGCGGGTGCGCTTCGCCCTGCAGGATCCGCCGCGCGGCACGGGCCACGCGGTGCTGTGCGCGACCGAGGCCCTGGCCGGCGTCCGCGGCAAGCTCGTCATCCTGTCGGGCGACGTGCCGTTGCTGACCGGGGCGGAGCTCGGGGCCCTGGAGCGGGCCGGCCGCCGCGCGGCGGTGGCCTTCCTGACCTGCCGGCTCGACGACCCGCGCGGCTACGGCCGGGTGGTGCGCGACCGGCGCGGGGCCGTCGAGCGCATCGTGGAGCAGGCCGACGCCAGCCCGGCCGAGCGCCGCCTGGACGAGATCAACACCGGCATCTACCTGGTGGACGCGGCCTTCGCCCTCCGGGCGCTCCGGCGGGTGCGGCGCGCGAACGCCCAGGGCGAGTACTACCTGACCGATCTCGTCCGCGCGGCCCGCCGCGCCGGGCTGGCGGTGGCGGGGGTCGAGCTGGGCGGTGGGGCGGCCGCGGCCGTGCTCGGGGTGAACGATCGGGCCGAGCTCTCCCGGGCCGGGCGCGATCTCAACCGCCGGCTGCTGGCTGCGTTGATGGCCCGCGGGGTGAGCGTGGTGGATCCGGACACCACCTGGGTCGAGGCGGGCGTGCGGGTGGGCCAGGACAGCGTGCTGCTGCCCGGCTGCACGCTGAGCGGGGACACGCGCGTGGGCAGGGGCTGCCGGCTCGGCCCGGGCGCGGTGCTCCACGACGCGCGCCTGGCCGACGGCGTCGAGGTGCGCGCCTACTCGGTGCTCGAGGGCTGCCGGATAGGCCGGCGGGCCCAGGTCGGACCCTTCGCCCGGCTGCGGCCCGGCAGCGTGCTCGAGGCGGAGGTGCGGGTGGGCAACTTCGTCGAGGTGAAGAAGTCGCGCCTGGGGCGCGGCACCAAGGCCAGCCACCTGAGCTACCTGGGCGACGCCACCATCGGCCGGGAGGTCAACGTGGGCGCCGGCACCATCACCTGCAACTACGACGGAGAGCGCAAGCTGCCGACCGAGATCGGGGACGGGGCCTTCATCGGCTCGGACACCCAGCTCGTGGCGCCGGTCCGGGTGGGCACGGGGGCGTACGTGGGGGCGGGCACGACCGTGACCATCGACGTGCCGGACGAGGCCCTGGCCATCTCGCGGGTCAGGCAGCGCAACATCCCCGGCTACGCCCTGCGGCGCCCCGGCCGCTGACCTCCGGGGAGGGGCCGCTTGGGCACCATCGCGCTCGGCGACAACATGCAGGTGCTGCCGGGCCTGCGCTCGCGCTCGGTGGACCTCATCACCATCGACCCGCCCTTCAACACCGGGCACGCCCAGGCCCGCACGCGCCTGCGCACGGTGCGCGACCCGCAGGGCGATCGGGTGGGGTTCGGCGGCCGCCGCTACCGCACCGAGCGCCTGGGCCGCATGGCCTTCGCGGACGACTTCGACGATCTGCCGCGCTTCCTCGAGCCGCGCCTGCGCGAGGCGCACCGGCTGCTCGCGCCCCACGGCAGCCTGTTCGTCCACCTGGACGCGCGCGAGGTGCACTACGTCAAGGTGCTGCTGGACGGCATCTTCGGCCGGGACTGCTTCCAGAACGAGATCATCTGGGCCTACGACTACGGCGCCCGCAGCCGCAGCCGCTGGCCGGCCAAGCACGACAACATCCTGTGGTACTCCCGCCACCCCACGCGCTTCACCTTCCGCTACGCGGACATCGATCGCATCCCCTACCTGGCCCCGGGGCTGGTCGGGGAGGAGAAGGCCCGGCGGGGCAAGACCCCGACCGACGTGTGGTGGCAGACCATCGTGCCCACCCGCGGCCGGGAGCGCACCGGCTACCCCACCCAGAAGCCGCTGGCCATCCTGCGGCGCATCGTGCGGGTGCACTCCAACCCGGGCGAGCTGGTGCTGGACTTCTTCGCCGGCAGCGGCACGGCCGGAGAGGCCGCGGCCCGGGAGGGGCGCGACTTCTACCTGATCGACAGCCAGCCGGAGGCCGTCCAGGTGATGGCCCGCAGGCTCCGCTTCGCGGAGCCGGTGTGCGTCGGCTTCCGCCCGGGGCGCTGAGGCGCGGGGCTCCCCCCGGCGCCGGGCCGCGCCCGGCGGGCGGTGCGGTCAGGGCAACTCGAGCACGTACAGCCCCTGCTCGGTGCCGAAGCCGTACTCGTCCGCGGGCGGCACCACCGCGAAGCGGCGGTCGAGGGTGAGGCAGGTCCGCTCGGCGTCCAGGGCCGGCGTGCCCGGCAGCAGCTTGGAGACCTGCAGGCTGGCCTTCAGCTTGAGGCTGGCGAGGTCCCGCAGCTCCAGGGCCCTGCCGCGCGGGAAGAGGATGAGCTGCTTGCCGTCGCGGCTGAGCGCGGCTTGGTGGACCCGGGAGGGCGCGCCGACCTCGCGCACCTGGGCGCGCTTCTCGAGGTCGTAGAGCGTGAGCTTGCGATCCTGGCTCGAGGCCACCACCAGGCTGCGGTTGGCCGCGTCCATGACCAGCCCGTAGGGCGTGTGGCGCACCGGCAGGCGCAGGTGGCTCTTGCCGGCGATGCTCACCACGTAGAGGGAGGGCGGCGGCTCGTACACCACGCCGTCCTCCTCGCTGTACTCGGCCAGCACCAGGTGGGCGCCGTCCGGGCTGAAGGCCCAGCGGTAGCTCGAGTAGACGTTCTTGTTGTTGCTGACCGGCGTGTCGAAGGTGTAGCGCCAGTCCACCTGCAGGCTGTCGAGATCCAGGCGCGAGAGCTCCAGCCGGCCGGCGGCCCGCCCGGGCTGCTCCTCCGAGGGCAGCGCCTGCATGGACGCGAAGTACTGGTAGCGGCCGGTGGGGTCCGGCCCCAGCTCGACGAAGAACTTGAGGTAGCGCTCCGCCTTGGTGCCCGCGTCCTCGCGCAGCAGCACCTCCCGGCCCAGGCGGTCCTCGGCCGGATCCCAGGCCAGGTACAGCCAGCGGTTGCGCCAGGAGTCGTCCGCGCGATCCCAGGCGGTGTTGTCCACCAGCACCCCCGCGCGCTTGCGCCCAGGGTCGTAGGCCAGGAGCTTCACCCGGAAGGTCGGGAAGGACTGGCCGTGCTTGTTCTGCCAGGTGGCCTGCCCGTCGAGCAGCGCGGCGGCGCGCTCACCGTAGAGCGCCTGCAGCCCCACGCGGAGCCTGGCCGTCTCCAGCGTGGAAAGATCGAGGATCGTCGGCAGCAAGGCGTCCAGGGTGAAGCTGGGCTCCGCGCCCGTCTCGCGCTCCTCGCGCACCTGGACGTAGCGGTCCGGGTTCAGCAGGCGGAAGTTGCGGTCGGTGGTCACCTCGAGCCGCTTGACCAGTCGGGGCGGGCCCGCCGCGGGCGGCGCGGCCACGGGCGGCGCCGCTCCGGCCGGAGCCGCCAGGGACAGCATCGCCACCAGGCAGGACAGGGCGCGTGCGTGCATGCAGGGTCCTCCTCTCGCGGCCATCCTAGCAGAGTCCGGCCCCGGGCTCAGTCATCCGGCGCGGCGACCTCCGGGTTGCTCATGGCGCAGGCCGCGCCGGCCGAGCCGGGGGCGCACCACTCGAAGGTGGCGTGGTGGATGCCGAGCTCGTCCCGCAGGCGCGCCTTGAGCGTCTGGGAGGCCGCGTCCAGCTCGGGCAGCGCGGTGCGGTCCGTGACCAGCACCGCGGTCAACACGACCTGGCCGGCGTCGATCTGCCACAGGTGCAGGTCGGCCACGCTGCACACGGGCGGGCTCTGGGTGAGGAGCGCGCGCAGGCGCTCGAGGTCGAGGTGGCCCGGGGTGCCCTGCAGCAGCACCCGGATCGTGTCCCGCAGCAGCGGCCAGGTGGACACGATCAGCAGCAGGCCGATGCCCGCGGAGATCAGCGGATCGATGGGCGCCCAGCCCGTGGCGAGCAGCACCAGCGCGGCCGCGATGACCCCCATGGAGCCCAGCGCATCGGCGAACAGGTGCAGCATGGCCCCGCGGACGTTGAGGCTCCGGTCCGCCGAGCGGTGCAGGTACCAGGCCGACACCAGGTTCACCCCCAGGCCCGCCACCCCGGCCGCCAGCACGGGCCAGCCCGGCACGGGCGGCGGGGCCAGCATGCGCTGGTAGGCCTCCGCCAGGACCAGCGCCGCGATGATCAGCAGGCTGAGCGCGTTGCCGAGCGCTCCCAGCACGGGCACCCGCCGGAGCCCGAAGGTGAAGCCAGGCCCGGGCACGGCGCGGGCCAGGCGCTGGGCGACCAGCGCCAGCGCCAGCGCGGCCACGTCGCTCGTCATGTGGCCCGCGTCGGACAGCAGGGCCAGCGAGTTGGCCAGCAACCCGACCACGAGCTCGACCACCAGGAAGCTCGCGTTGAGCAGGAGCGCCACCCACAGGGCCCGCTCCGCGGTCGGCCGACCGGGGGCGGGCTCATGTCCGGGTGCGTGGGCGTGCCCGTGGTGCTCGTGGACCATCCCGGCCAGTGTAACCTCGGGCCCGGCCCAGTCAACCCGGACCGGGCCCTTGCGGTCTCGGGGCGGCCCGGGTAGGTTGCCAGGCGGAGGTGCCTGGATGGGCGTCGTGGAGGTGCTCCTGCTGGCGCTCGCCCTGGCGCTCGACGCGCTCACCGTGGGCGCGGCCGTGGGTCTCAGGGCCTGCAACCCGCGCCAGGTCTTCCGCCTGTCCTTCCACTTCGGCGTGTTCCAGGCGCTCATGCCCGTCCTGGGCGCGCTGCTCGGCCGGGCCGTGGTCGGCTGGATCGCGGGTTTCACCCACTGGGTGGCCTTCGGGCTGCTGCTGGCGGTCGGCGGCAAGATGATCTGGGGCGCCCTGCGGAAGCGAGACGAGTGCGCCGAGGTGTGCGCGCCGGGCGATCCGACCAGGGGCTGGAGCCTGGTCATGCTGTCGCTGGCCACCTCCATCGACGCGCTCGGGGCGGGGGTGGGCATGGGCGTGCTGATGGGATGGCTCGAGCTGGCCTGGGCCGTGGCGGTCATCGGCGTGGTGGCGGGCCTGGCCACCTGGCTGGGCATGCGGGCCGGAGGCGCCCTGGTCTGCCGCCTGGGCCGCAAGGCCGAGGCCCTGGCCGGCCTGGTGCTGGTGGGCCTGGGCGTCCGCATGCTGCTCGGCTAGCCTGGGCAGGGAGGCGAGGCAGGCATGGCGCGTGAGCTCGTCTACGGCCCGGTGCCCTCGCGGCGCTACGGCCTGTCGCTGGGCGTGGACCTGCTGCCGCGCAAGATCTGCAGCTACGATTGCGTGTACTGCCAGGTGGGTCCCACCCAGGAGCTGTGCGTGGAGCGTCGCGACTTCGTGCCGCCCGAGGCGGTCGAGCAGGCGGTGGCGCACGCGCTCGAGCGCGGGCCGCGGCCCGAGGTGCTCACCCTGGCCGGCTCGGGCGAGCCCAGCCTGGTCCTGTCCCTGGGGCGGCTGATCGAACGGCTGAAGCGCCTGAGCGGCGTGCCGGTGCTGCTGCTGACCAACGGCTCGCTGCTGTGGCGAGAGGACGTGGCCGCGGACGCCAGCCGCGCGGACATCCTGGCCCCCTCGCTGGACGCCCCGGACGAGGCCACCTTCGCGGCCATCAACCGGCCCCACCCGGGAGTCGACTTCGGGCGCATGCTGGCGGGGCTGCGCCAGGCCTGCGCCCGCCACCCGGGCACGGTGCGCCTGGAGGTGATGCTGGCCGCGGGCTGGAACGACGACGAGGAGCGGCTGGAGGCATTCGGCCGCGTCCTGCGGGGCATCCGCGCCGAGGTGGTGGACATCAACACGCCGGTCCGGCCGGCGCCCGGACGGAGCATCCAGGCCTGCAGCCCAGAGCGGCTGGAGTGCGCCCGGGCGCGCTTCGGCCCGGGGGCCCTGCTGGTGGGAGGCTTCCGCGGAGGTGCGGCCACGCCGGTCGCCCTGGCTGACGCCGAGCGCGTGGTGCTGGAGCTGCTGGCGCGGCGGCCCTGCACCCAGGCCGATCTGCGGGTCTGCCTGGGCCTGGGGGACGAGGTGCTGGCGGACATCCTGCGCCGGGCGCGCGAGGCCGGTCGGGTGCGCGCGGAGGCGCGTCCCTCGGGGCTGTACTTCTTCGCGGGCTGAGCTCAGTCCTTGAGCTCGATGGCTTCCTCGGGGCAACCGTCCTCGCACGCTCCGCACTCGATGCAGGCGTCGGGGTTGGCCACGCGGGCCTTGGCCGGGGTGCCGTCCACCTCGAACACGTTCGGCTCGGACGGGCAGACGTCCTTGCAGTCGCCGCAGCCCGTGCACTTGCTCTGGTCGATCACCGGCTTCATGGTGCCTTCCTCCGGGTTTGCCCGCCGCGCCGCTCCCCGGGGAGCAGAGAGGGGGACCGATGGCGCCCTTTTAGACAATGGCGCGGCCGAGGTCAAGGAAGTTCTGGGTGGCTCAGGCGGTCTTCAGCAGGGCCTTCAGGTCGGCCTCGGGCGTGGTGACCGGCGCGATGCCGAACTTCTCGACCAGGACGCCCAGCACGGCCGGGGTGACGAAGGCCGGCAGGCTGGGGCCCAGGCGGATGTTGCGGATGCCGAGGTGCAGCAGGGTCAGCAGGATGGCGACCGCCTTCTGCTCGTACCAGGACAGCACCAGGCTCAGGGGCAGCGAGTTGACGTCGGTCTGGAAGGCCTGCGCCAGGGCCAGCGCGATCTGGATGGCCGAGTAGGCGTCGTTGCACTGGCCGACGTCTAGGAGGCGGGGGATGCCGCCGATGTCGCCGAACTCCAGCTTGTTGAAGCGGTACTTGCCGCAGGCCAGCGTCAGGATGAGCGTGTCCGCGGGCGCCTGCTGGGCGAACTCGGTGTAGTAGTTGCGGCCTGGCTTGGCGCCGTCGCAGCCGCCCACCAGGAAGAAGTGCCTGATCTTCCCGGCCCGGACCGCCTCGACCACCTGGCCGGCCACGCCCAGCACGGCCTGCCTGGCGAAGCCCACCAGGATGCGCCGCTCGGGCTCGTCGGCCGCGAAGCCCGGGGCCTCGCGCGCGGCCCGGATCACCGGTCCGAAGTCCTTGTCCGCTACGTGCGCGACGCCCGGGAAGGCCACCAGGCCGGTGGTGAAGATGCGGCCCTTGTAGCTATCCCTCGGCCTCTGGATGCAGTTGGTGGTCATCAGCACCGCGCCCGGGAAGGCCTCGAACTCCTTCTGCTGATCCTGCCAGGCGCCGCCGTAGTTGCCGACCAGGTGGGGGTACTTCTTCAGCCCCGGGTAGGCCAGCGCGGGCAGCATCTCGCCGTGGGTGTAGATGTTCACCCCCTGGCCCTGGGTCTGCTGGAGCAGTAGCTCGAGGTCCCTGAGGTCGTGGCCGGAGACCAGGATGGCCTTGCCCTCGACCGCGCTCACCCGCACCGAGGTCGGCTCGGGGTGTCCGTAGGTGCCGGTGTTGGCCCGGTCGAGCAGCTCCATCGCCTTGAGGTTGTGGGCGCCGACCTCGAGGCTCAGGCCGACCAGCTCCCCGAGCTCCGGCTCGGAGGCCAGGAGATCGAGCGCGGCGTGGAAGAAGGCGTACAGGCCCTCGTCCTCCTGCCCCAGCACCAGGGCGTGGTCGACGTAGGCCGCGGCGCCCTTCAGCCCGTAGAGCGCCAGCTCCAGGACGCCCGCGCGATCGTCGCCCAGGCGCTCCCTGCGCGCCTGGATGCCCAGGGCAGGCGCCTGGGCCGCGAGCCCCTGGCGATCGCCGGCCGGCTGGAAGTCGACCGGACCGGACAGCGCCTCGGGGGCGCGTCCGGCCTGCTGGCAAGCGGCCTCGTACAGCCCGCGGGCTCGGGCGCGCACCTCGACGCCCCGGCGGATCAACCCCTCCAGCCGCTGGGCGTCGAAGTTGACGTTGGTCACCGTGGTGAAGAGCGCCTCCACCACGAAGCGGTCCACCGCCGGGTCACGGACCCCGCCGAGCTGGCGGGCCCGGTGGGCCAGCATGGCCACCCCCTTGGCCAGGTGGGTGAGCACGTCCTGCAGGTCCGCGCTGGTGCCGTCCTTGCCGCACACGCCCGCCTTGGTGCAGCCGCTGCCCTTGGCCGTCTGTTCACACTGGTAGCAGAACATGTCAGCACTCCTCCTTGCGTCGGGGCGCGGGCTCAGCCTCGCGCGTGTCGTGGAGAACCCGTCCATCCAGGCCGATCTCGACCCGGTGGAGGGGGATCTTCTTGCCCGAGGCCACGAGGGCCCGCGCGGCCAGCTCCAGGTAGCCGTGGCAGCAGGGCACCTGCATGTGGACCACGGTCAGGCTGCGTACGTCCTGGCACGCCAGGATGGCGGTCAGCCGTTCGAGCGCCGGCCCGGGCTCGTCGAACTTGGGGCAACCGATGAGCACGGCCCGGCCAGGCAGGATGTCGCGGTGCATGGCCGGGTAGGCGAAGGGCACGCAGTCGGCCGCCAGCACCAGCTCCACGTCCCGCAGGAACGGGGCGTGGGGCGGCACCAGCCGGAGCTTGACCGGCCAGTGGCCCAGCGCGGAGTCGAGCTCCCCGGCCGGCGCGCGGGCGGGGGCGAGCGCCTCGGCGGGGCGGAGTTGGACCAGGCGGGCGGAGGGGCAGCCGCCCTCCCGATGGGCGTGGAGACCGGCTGGGGGCGGGGCCGGCGGCGCGGCCTCGTCGTGCTCTTCCGCCTCGCGTTCGACGATGTGCAGCGCGTCCTGGGGACACTCCCCCAGGCAGGCCCCGAGCCCGTCGCAGTGCCTGTCGCTCACCAGCCGGGCCTTGCCGTCCACGATGCGGATGGCGCCCTCGGCGCAAGCGGGCACGCACAGCCCGCAGCCGTTGCACCTGGCCTCGTCGATCTGGATGATCTTGCGTTTCACGCGCTCCTCACCTCTCCCCCGAAGCCCTGGCACATGTCGGCCAGGCGGGTGCTCTGCAGGCGCGCGCGCGCCTGCTGGTCCAGCTCCTGGATGGCGCTGCCCAGCGCGCAGCAGCGGCCGTCGCAGACCGGTCGCGGCAGCAGGCAGCCCCGGGACTTCCACGGCCCCTCGATGGCCTCGAGGATGTCGAGCAGGCGGATGTCCGTGGCCGGGCGACCGAGGTGGAAGCCGCCGGCGGGCCCCCGCCGGGAGGTGGCCAGGCCGACCCGGACCAGCCGCTGCATGACCTTGGCCAGGTGGGTCCCGGACACCCCCAGCCGGTCGGCCATGCGCGTCACCGTGAGCTCCGCCTCGGCCGTGGAGGCCAGCAGGGCCATCGCGTGCATGGCCAGGTTGGCGGCGTCGGAGACTCGAAACATCGGATGGCTCCATTTCCTATTCTGGAACCCGAATACCGGAATGCGGCGAAGGTGTCAAGAGATTTATGGATACACGTTATCGGCTGTTCTGCCTCCAGAACCCAACCAGCTGGCTAAGCGTCGAAATCGGTTGAATGCCTTGGAGTTGTCAGGCGGCGGATTGACCGTCGGGGCCCGTGGTGTTAAGGTTGCGATGCGGAGAGCGATCCAGGCTCGCTGCGGTTGGATGGCATGCAAGTACGAAAGAACGACACGGACTGGAAGCCCCTGGGGCTCGCGGCGCTGGCCGTCGTGCTGCTCCACCTCCAGCTCGTGCTGTCCGACTGGCTGCCCGCGGCGCTGCGCTACTGGCAGGAGCTGGTGCCGCCGCCGCAGCACACGGCGCCCACCCGGGTGGACTTCATGCCGCTGTCGAAGGCGGAGTTCGCCCAGCTCGCGCGGGAGGCCCGCACCCGCAGCCCGGACGGTTACCAGCCGCCGAAGCGCGCGCCGGGCGACCGCCCGGAGGAGCTCGCCCAGGCGCCGGAGCCGAAGGAGCCGGAGCCCCCGAAGCCGCCGGAGCCGCCCAAGAAGGAGAACTGGTCCGGCCAGGTGGTCGACGTGGCCCCCACCCCGGACGACCGGCCGCCCGAGGACGCCCGGTTCCTGTCGGAGCACAACACGCGGGTGGAGAAGGAGACCATCAGCCGCGACAGGCGGCCCGACTACAACGTGGCCCAGCCGCGACCCACCGTGGCCAAGGAGCTCTTCCGGCAGGTGGAGGCGGCCGAGGCCACGCCGGGCCGGGATCTGGTCGCGCTCCACATGCGCAAGCGCGGCGAGCGCCTGCCCGAGCCGCCGGCCGAGCCGGCCGAGTCGCGCCTGGAGATCCCGGACCGCAACCCGCGCGAGGCGCTGAAGCTGCAGCTCGATCTCGACTTCGGCTCGCTGGCCAGCTACGCGGGCAGCGAGGGCTCGCAGGGCAACTCGGACAGGCTGCGCCTGCAGCTCGGCCGCGCCGGCCAGCCCGCCGAGGGCGCGTCCGAGAGCGGTGACGGCGGGGCGGACGAGCAGACCCTGTCCCTGCTGAAGAAGCCCTCGCTCGACGCGCTGTCCATGGTGACCGGCGCGCCGGCCAACGATCACGTGGAGGACGTGCCCCAGGGCGCCGAGACCCTGCTCAACAGCCGCGAGTTCAAGTACGCGACCTTCTTCAACCGGGTGAAGCGCGGAGTGAGCGAGACCTGGAGCCCGCGGGTGACCGAGGAGTACCTGCGGCGCGATCCCTACGGCAACGTCTACGGGGTGTCCGACCGCTACACGCTGCTCAACGTGGCCCTCGACCTGGAGGGCAAGGTGGGGGAGATCAGCGTGCAGCGCTCGAGCGGGGTGTCGTTCTTCGACGACGTGGCGGTGGAGGCCTTCCAGGCTGCTTCGCCCTTCCCCAACCCGCCCCGCGCCCTGGCCGACCCGGACGGCATGATCCGCTTCCAGTTCGGTTTCTTCTTCCAGATCGGCGAGCGCCCGATGCTGCGCGCCTTCCGCTTCGACTCGCGCGACTTCTGAGCGGGGCTCAGCAGGTCCGGCGGGGCTCGGCGCTCTTCGCCTCGGGCGCGTGCGGGCTCGACTGGGAGGCACGCCAGCGCAGCACGGGCTGGCGCGCCGCGCGCACCTCGTCCAGCCGGCCGAGGATCGTGCGGTGCGGGGCGCCCTTGACCTGCTCCGGCGCCGTCCTGGCCTCGGCCGCGATGGCCTGCATGGCGGCGATGAACTCGTCCAGGGTCTGCACCGACTCGCTCTCGGTGGGCTCGATCATGATGGCGCCGTGCACCACCAGCGGGAAGTACACCGTGGGCGGGTGGAAGCCGTGGTCGATGAGCCGCTTGGCCACGTCCATGGTGGTCACGCCCGTGGCCTCCAGATCGTGGTCGGAGAAGATCACCTCGTGCAGCGACCGGCGCGGGTAGGGCAGGTGGTAGGTGCCCTCCAGGCCGGCCCGCACGTAGTTGGCGTTCAGCACGGCCATCTCGGTGGAGCGCTTGAGCCCCTCGGCGCCGAGCTCGCGCACGTAGGCGTAGGCGCGCAGCATGACCGCGAAGTTGCCGTAGAAGCCCTTCATCCGTCCGATGCTGCGCGGGCGGTCGCTCGCCAGGGTGTAGCGCTCGCCCACCTTCTCCACCACGGGCACGGGCAGGAAGGGCTCGAGCGCGGCGCAGACGCCCACCGGGCCGGAGCCCGGGCCGCCGCCGCCGTGGGGCGTGGCGAAGGTCTTGTGCAGGTTGAACTGCATCACGTCCACGCCCATGTCCCCGGGCCGGGCGATGCCCATCAGCGAGTTCAGGTTGGCGCCGTCGCAGTACAGCAGCCCGCCCCGCTCGTGCAGGATGCGGGCGATCTCCCCGACGTGCTGCTCGAACAGCCCCAGCGTGTTGGGGTTGGTCATCATCAGCGCGGCCACGTCCTCGTCCATGGCCGCGGCCACGGCCGCCGGCTCCAGGATGCCGTCCGGCCCGCTGTGGACCTCGACCACGTCGTAGCCCGCCAGGGTGGAGGAGGCCGGGTTGGTGCCGTGGGCCGTGTCGGGCACCAGCACCTTGGAGCGCGGCCGGCCCCGGGACACGTGGTAGGCGCGCACCATCTTCATGCCCGTCAGCTCGCCGTGCGCTCCGGCCGCGGGCTGCAGCGTGACCCGGGCGAAGCCGGAGATCTCCGCCAGGAGCCGGGCGAGCTCGTACATGAGCCCGAGCGCGCCCTGGGCGTGCTCCTCGGGCGCGTAGGGGTGCAGGCGGGCGAAGCCGTCCAGGCGCGCCACGCGCTCGTTCACCCGCGGGTTGTACTTCATGGTGCAGGAGCCCAGCGGGTAGAAGCCGAGGTCGAGGCCGTGGTTCCAGGTAGACAGCCGGGTGAAGTGGCGCACCACGCTCGGCTCGTCCACCTCGGGCAACTCGGGCGGGGCGCTGCGCAGCAGGGCGGCCGGGATGTCCGCGCCGGCCTGCGGCGTGTCTCCGAAGGAGCGGGGCAGGGAGTGCCCGTGGCGGCCGGGGACGCTGCGCTCGAACAGGAGCGGCTCGGCGTGGCTGAGACCGCTGCGACCTGAGGATTCCATGGGCGCACCGTCCTTTCAGCCCTGCAGGGCCCGGCCGAGCGCCGCGGCGTGGCGCTCGACATCGTCCTGGGTGTGGAGCTCGGTCACGCACACCAGCAGGTGATCGGCGAGCTCGGGGTAGAAGCGCGCGAGCGGCAAGCCGCCCAGGATGCCCTCGGCGGCCAGGGCCGTCAGGGCGCGCTCCAGGCTGCCCCCGGGCAGGCGCAGGGCGAACTCGTTGAAGAAGGGCCCGGGGAAGGCGCGCGACACGCCCTTGACCCGGCACAGGCGCGCGGCGGCCGCGCGCGCGTTGGCCGCGTTCGTGCGGGCGAGCTCGGTGAAGCCCTGCTTGCCCAGCAGCCCCAGGTGGATCGCGGCGGCCAGGGCGCACAGCCCCTCGTTGCTGCAGATGTTGGACGTGGCCCGCGCCCGGCGGATGTGCTGCTCGCGGGTGGACATGGTCAGCACGTAGCCGGCCTGGCCGCGTGCGTCGACCGTCTGGCCCACCAGCCGGCCGGGCATCTGCCAGACCGCCTTGGACGAGGCGCCGAACAGGCCCAGGCCGGGGCCGCCGAAGTTGAGCCCCGTGCCCAGCCCCATGCCCTCGCCGGTCACGATGTCGGCCCCCAGCGCCCCGGGGGACTGGAGCAGGCCCAGGCTGACCGGCTCGAGCACCACCACCACGAGCTGGGCGCCCTTGCCGTGCGCCAGGGCGGCCAGCCTGTCCAGCGGCTCGAGGCAGCCCAGCGCGTTCGGCTGCTGCACCACCACGGCCGCCACCCGCTCGTCCAGCGCGCGCTCCAGGGCCGCGAAGTCGGTCAGCCCGTCGGGCCCCAGGCCCACTTCCTCGAGCGGCGGCTCGAGCTCGCTGGTGTAGGTGCGGCAGGTGGCGCGCACCTCGGGGTGCACGGCCCGGCTGAGCAGCACCCGGCTGCGCTTGCGCGCGACCCGCAGCGCCATCAGCACGGCCTCGGCCGTGGCCGTGGCCCCGTCGTACATGGAGGCGTTGACCACGTCGACCCCCAGCAGCTCGGCCATCATCGACTGGTACTCGAAGATGGCCTGCAGCGTGCCCTGCCCGACCTCGGGCTGGTAGGGGGTGTAGGCGGTGAAGAACTCCCCGCGCAGCAGGAGCTGGTCCACGGCCGCGGGGACGTGGTGCGCGTAGGCGCCCGCGCCCAGGAACACGCTCATGCGGTCGGCCGAGCCCGTGTTGCGGGCCGAGAGCTCGGCCAGGTGGCGCGTCAGCGAGTCCTCGTCGAGCGGGGCGGGCAGGGCGAGCGGCCGGTGAAGCCGCAGGGCCTCGGGGATGCAGGCGAAGAGGCTGTCCACCGCCTCCACCCCCACCGCCGCCAGCATCCTGCGAACGTCATCTTCCGTGTGGGGGATGTAGCGCATGGTGGACCCCTTTCGTTACTTGGACTCCTCCTCGACGTACTTGGTGTACGCCGCGGCGTCCATGAGGCCGTCTAGCTCGGCGGGCTTGCTCATCTCGATGCGCACCATCCAGCCGTCGTCGTACGGCTCGGCGTTGATCGTCTCGGGCGAGTCCATCAGCGGCTCGTTGACCTCGACCACCTTGCCGGACACGGGCGCGAACACCTCGCTGGAGGCCTTGACCGACTCCACGGCGGCGAAGCTGTCTTCCTTGGTCACCAGATCGCCCTCGCTGGGGAGCTCGATGTTGACGATGTCGCCGAGCTCCTCCTGGGCGTAGTCGGTGATGCCGATGGTGGCGCGCTTGCCGTCGACGCGCACCCACTCGTGGTCCTTCGTGTACTTCAAGGTCGCCGGAATGTTCATCGTTCTGGCCTCCCGAAAGGCTGTGGCTCCACGCGGTCATCCGCTCTGGTTACGGGCAGTTGGCGGCGCCCGTCGGGTGGTATCGTACTGGATCAAACCCGGTCGTCAAGGGAAAACTCTGTCCGCCCGGCGGGGCCTTGGTCCTTGCAACTTGGGGGGCGGGGACGTACAGTGACCGTGCGCTCGCGCTCGCGGCGGGGCAGGCTACTCGACCCGAGGGGGGTGGAGAGCCGGCACGTGTCTGAGATCGTCAGGAAGCTGGCCGCGCTGAACCAGGCTGCCCGTGCCATGAACTCGGTCCTCGACCCGGACCGGCTCCTGGACACGATCCTGCAGCTGGTCGAGGACGTCTTCTCGCTGGACACCTGCGCGCTGCTGCTGTTCGACCCGGAGGCCGGGTCGCTCGGCATCCGCGCGGCGCGCGGCTACAAGCCCGACGTGGTCAAGACCTTCAGGGCCCGCCCGGGCCAGGGCATCACCGGCCAGGTTTACGAGTCCGGCGACCCGCTGGTGGTCAACGACGTGCGCGCCTGGCCGGGCTACATCCAGGGGGTCACGGGGGCGCGCTCGGAGATGGCCGCGCCGCTGCGCATCGACGACAAGGTGATCGGGGTGCTGGACGCCGAGACCCGGCGGCCCAATGCGTTCCTCGAGTCGGATCTCGATCTGTTCCGCATCTTCGCCAACCAGGCGGCCACCGCCATCAACAACGCCCGCCTGGTGAAGCGCCTCGAGGAGCGCACCTCCGAGCTCGAGAAGTCGGTCTCCGAGCTGGCGCTGCTGCAGCGCCTGGGCCGGCAGGTGAACTCGACCCTGTCGCTGGACGCCCTGCTGCAGGAGGTGCTCGGGCTGGCGCAGAAGGCGCTGCGCTTCGATCACTGCGCGGTGCTGCTCAAGGAGCCCGAGCCTGGCGGCCAGCCGGTGCTGGTGGTGCGCGCGGCGCTGGGCTACCGCGAGGAGGTCGCCGCGGGGCTGCGCATCCGCACCGGCGAGGGCATCACCGGGCGGGTGCTGACCACCGGCGAGCCCATCCTGGTGCCAGACGTGAAGATGAACGGCCGCTACATCCAGGGCGTGGTGGGTGGGCGCTGCGAGATGGCCGCGCCGCTCATCGTGCGGGACGAGGTGATCGGCGTCCTGGACGCGGAGTCGGTCGAGCCCAACGCCTTCGACGAGGCGGACCTGCAGCTCTTCGCCACCTTCGCCTCCTCGGCCGCAGTGGCGCTGCACAACGCCGAGATCCACTCCCGCCTGGAGCAGAAGCGCGTGCAGCTCGACCGCATGAACCTCGAGCTGCGGGAGTACGCCACCCGCATCGAGCAGGGCAACCGCGATCTGCAGCGGCGGGTGCGCGAGCTGGAGACGCTGCAGGCGGCCTCGCGGGCCATCACCTCCAGCCTGGATCTCGGCGAGACGCTGTCGTCCATCGTGCGCATGACCCGCGAGATCGTGGAGTCCTCGGGCTGCGCCATCCGCCTGCTGGACGAGGAGAGCAAGGAGGTCCGCACGCTGGCGGGCAGCGGCGAGGCGCCCGTCCAGACCGGCGCGGACACGACCGCCCCGGTCGCCCCGGCGCGCACCACGCTGGCGGTGCCGCTCAAGGTGGGCAGCCGGCTGATCGGCTACTTCGAGATCCGCGCCCAGGGCGAGGGCGACTTCAGCCCCGCCGACCAGCGGGTCCTGCAGGTGCTGGCCAGCCAGGCGGCCATCGCCATCGAGAACGCCCGGCTGTTCGAGAGCACGCAACAGACCTACTACGAGACCATCCGCGGGCTGGCCCAGGCGCTGGAGGCGCGCGACAGCTACACCAAGGGCCACTCCGAGCGGGTGACGCGCTACTCGCTGGCCATCGCCGATCAGCTGGGGCTCGACCCCCACAGCCGCAAGGTGCTGCACTACGCCGGGCTGCTGCACGACATCGGGAAGATCGGCATCGCCGACTCCATCCTGCACAAGCGCCTGGACCTGTCCGACGAGGAGTGGCAGTCCATCCGCAACCACCCGCTGTTCGGCGACGCCATCCTGGGGCCGATCCGCTTCCTGTCGGACGCGCAGAAGATCGTGCTCAGGCACCACGAGCGGTACGACGGCTCGGGCTACCCCGGCAACCTGCGCGGCGAGGAGATCCCGCTCGAGGCCCGCATCATCGCCGTGGCCGACGCCTACGACGCCATGACCTCCGACCGGCCCTACCGGCAGGCGCTGGCCCACGAGGTGGCGCTCGCGGAGCTGGTCAAGTCCTCCGGCCAGCAGTTCGACCCCCGGGTGGTCGAGGCCTTCGTGGCGGTGGTCGGGCAGGTGCGGCCGGAGCTCGGGCCCTCGGCGCGCAGCTCTTGATGCGCCGCGTCGCCAGGGCGTACAATACCCAGCCTGAACAGGAGATGCGCCGGGCCCGGACCCGGCAGGAGGAGCCTGCGATGCGTGGCCTCGGCGTGTGCGTGCTGACCGGTCTGGCCCTCGGCGTGCTGGCGTTCGCGGCCGCGGGCTGCGGCGACGAGGGCTGCGTGGCCAAGACCGAGACCTGCGACACCCTGGACAACGACTGCAACGGGATCATCGACGACGGGTTGCAGCGCCTGTGCCAGACCGACTGCGGCACCGGCGTCGAGGTGTGCGAGGCCGGCCAGTGGCTGGGCTGCACCGCGCGCCAGCCCGCGGCCGAGGAGTGCAACGGGCGGGACGATGACTGCGACGGCTACTTCGACGAGGGCGCCAGCGGGCCCCAGCCCCTGGAGCGCGCCTGCTCGAGCGTTTGCGGCCAGGGCACCGAGCACTGCCAGCTCGGGCAGTGGGAGGGCTGCACCGCGCAGCAGCCGGTCGACGAGAGCTGCAACACCCTGGACGACGACTGCGACGGCCAGACCGACGAGGGCCTGGACATCGACGGGGACCACGACGGCCACTACACGCCGGAGTCCTGCGCCGCGCCCCACGACGACTGCCTGGACAACGACGCGGCCGTCTTCCCCGGCCACGCCGAGGACTGCAACGGCAAGGACGACAACTGCAACGGGCAGATCGACGAGGGCTGCTCCTGCACCGTGCCCGACACCCAGCCCTGCGGCGCCACCCAGGGCGTGTGCGTGGCCGGCAACCAGGCCTGCCAGGCCGGCGGCGCCTGGGGCCCCTGCCTGGACGGCGACAACCTGCCGGTCACCCTGCCCAACACGCTGGCCGAGGCCTGCGACGGGCTGGACAACGACTGCGACGGCCAGGTGGACGAGGGCAACCCGGGCGGCGGCGGGGAGTGCGGCGTGGACACGGGCGAGTGCCAGAAGGGCACCGAGACCTGCGTGACCGTCGGCCAGACCGCCAGCCTCGAGTGCCGCGGGCTGTACATCGGCGAGGCCGCCGAGACGTTGACCGGCTGCGACGGGCTGGACAACGACTGCGACGGCCAGGTCGACGACGGGCTGCCGGGGGACGGCTACGAGACCAACGAGGCATGCGCCAACCCGGCCGTGCTGACCGATCTCGAGGAGCTCGAGGAGTTCGCTCCGCTGCTGACCGGCGCCACCCTCTACCCGGGCGGCGACGTGGACTGGTACCAGGGCCAGGCGGTCGAGGCCAGCCACATCGATCCGAACTGCGTGAACTTCCCGGTCCCGGACCAGTACTTCGGGTTCCAGGTGAACTTCACCCCGCCGGCCTCAGCCGTCCCCGGCTACTGGGAGCAGTACCAGCTGTGCGTGGTGTTCGAGACCTGCGGCGATCCCGACGTCTACTGCACCGACCCCGACACCGACTGGCAGGCCGGCGCCGGCTACTACGCCATCGCCTTCCAGCTCATCGGCACCTGCGGCCTGGACGACTCCTTCCGCTACTACCTCCAGGTGCGCAGCGCCGACCAGGCCTCGCCGACCAGCGACTGCCACGACTATCAACTCGAGGCCCTGCTGTACTACTGCAGCACCTCGCCCTGCTCCTGAGAGGCGCGGCCGGCTTGGCAGGCAAGCTGAAACTCGTCTCGATCCTGGTCCCGCTCTACAACGAGCGGGCCTACCTGCGGCGGCTCGTGGAGCGAGTGCTGGCCGCCCCCCTGCCCAAGGGGCTGGCGCGCGAGGTGGTGGTGGTGGACGACGCCTCCACCGACGGCGGCGGGGCGCTGCTCGACGAGCTGGCGGCCTCGCACGCGGGCGTGCTGCGCGCCTTCCACCAGCCCGAGAACCAGGGCAAGGGCGCGGC
Organism: Myxococcota bacterium; assembly: GCA_022710975.1. Taxonomy (GTDB): domain Bacteria; phylum Myxococcota; class B64-G9; order B64-G9; family B64-G9; genus JAKLGA01. Next base: position 91,055 of record JAKLGA010000001.1, read on the forward strand.
CATCGCCCGGGCCATCCAGGAGATGCGCGGGGACCTGGCCATCTTCCAGGACGCCGATCTGGAGTACGACCCGCGCGACTACGCCCGCCTGCTCACCCCCATCCTGGAGGGACACGCGGACGTGGTGTACGGCTCGCGTTTCGGCAACGCCGGCAGCCGGCGGGTGCTCAACTTCCACCACGAGATGGGCAACCGGGTGCTGACGCTCCTGTCCAACCTGACCACGGGCCTGAACCTGACCGACATGGAGACCTGCTACAAGGCCTTCCGGGCCGACATCCTGCGCACCATCCCGCTGCGCTCGCGCCGCTTCGGCATCGAGCCCGAGATCACCGCCAAGGTGGCCAAGCGCGAGTGCGTGGTGTACGAGGTGCCCATCTCCTACCACGGCCGCTCCTACGCCGAGGGCAAGAAGATCACCTGGCGGGACGGCCTCGAGGCCCTGTGGCTGATCGGCAAGTACGCGGTGCTGGACGACTGCTTCGAGGAGCGTTTCGGGCACGAGGTGCTGCGCTCGCTCTCCAGCACCCGGCGCTTCAACCGCTGGATGTCCGAGGCCATCGAGCCCCACCTGGGGCAGCGCATCCTCGAGGTGGGCGCGGGCATGGGCAACCTCTCGCGCCTGCTGCCCAAGCGCGAGTGGCTGACGGTGTCCGACAAGGACCCCGAGTACGTGCGGCTGCTCACCCAGGCCTTCGCCGACTTCGACTGCGTGGACGTGGCCAAGCTCGACCTCGACTCGGACGCGGACTTCGCGCGCCTGCGGCGCCGCTACGACACGGTGGTGTGCCTGAACGTACTCGAGCACATCCAGGACGACCGGGCGGCCGTCGCCCGCATGGCCGGCGCGCTGGAGCCGGGCGGGCGGCTGGTGGTGCTGGTGCCGCAGCACCCCTTCCTCATGTCCGCCATGGACCGCGAGCTCGGCCACCACCGGCGCTACGACCGGGGGGCGCTGCGCGCGGCGCTGGAGGCGGCCGGGCTCGAGCTCGAGTCGCTCGAGCAGTTCAACAGCCTGGCCATCCTGGGCTGGCTGGTGAACGCGCGCCTGCTGGGCCGCAAGGATCTCGGCAAGCTCCAGCTCAAGGCCTACGACAGCCTGGTGCCGGCGCTCAAGCGCGTGGAGTCCACGCTCAGCCTGCCCGGCATCTCGCTGGTCGCCGTCGGCCGCAAGCCCTGAGCTGCTCGACATGGGCTTGGCGGGTTCGAGGGGATGCTGCGACCGGTGGAGAAGTCCGAGGGGCGGTTGAGGTTCAGGGACGTCTTCCTTTTGGGGAAGGCCATGCTCAACCAGTGCCGGGTCGCTCGGCCTGGATCCACGTGGAGGCTGGTTTTGGGGCATGGTTGCGGGATGCTCCTCCTCGGGGTCTGCGCTGTCGGCGCGCTGGTGGCTTGCCCGGCCGATCCCCCGGAGACTGGCGTCGCCGTCTCCAAGCAGGCGCCTGAGGCGGTAGACGCGGGGAGCGTCACCTTGGTGACGATGTTCCAGTGGAAAGAGGTCAACGATCAGGCCGCGGAGCTCTACAAGCAGGGGGAGTATGCCCAGGCCGTGGTCATGGCAGCCAGGGCCGTGCAGCTCGCCGAGCGAGCCTTCGGGCCTTACGCCCTGCAGGCGGCCACCAGCCTGAACAACCTGGGTACGATCCAAAACAACCTCGGCAGGTATGCGGAGGCCGAGCCGGTCCTCCGGCGCGCCCTGGCGATCAGGGAGAAACGGTTGGGCAAGGCGCATCCGTTGGTCGGCATCTGCCTCCACAACCTCGCGCTGCTCTACGAGGATCTCGAGCGCAACGAGGAAGCGCTGGAGTGCATCCTGCGCTCGATCGCCATCGCCGAGCAGGTCTCCGGGCCAGAGCACCCCGACGTGGCTCTCCGGCTGAACGTCTTGGCGAGTATCCACCGGAGCCATCGCCGGCTTGCAGAGGCCGAGCAGGTCTACCTGCGCGCGCTGGCCATCCAGGAGAAGGCGCTAGGTCCTGAGCATCGGGACGTCGCCACCACCCTGCACAACCTCGCTGGCTGCTACAACGAGCTGGGCCATTTTGCGAAGGCCGAGCCCCTCTACCTGCGTGCCCTCAAAGTGTGGGAAAAGGAGCTCGGCCCGGACCACCCCAACCTGGCCTCCAGCTACGGCGCCATCGCGGATGTCTTTGTCCTGCGGGGCCGTCTTGACCAAGCGGAGGTGCTACTCAAGCGCGCGCTGGCGATTGACCGACGGGTCGCCGGTCCAGATCACCCGCTGGTCGCGTCTGACCTCAGCAGCCTGGGGTTTGTTTTCCTCCTTCAGGGACGGCTCGAGGATGCTGAACTCTATCTCAAGCTTGCGCTGGCCATCCGAGAGAAGACCCTGGGGCCTGATCACCCTGACCTCGTGGGCACCCTCAAGCCGCTGGCACTGCTCTTTCGGAAGACCGGTCGAGAGGCCAAGGCCAAGTCCCTCGAGGCCCGTGCGGAGTCCATCCAGGGGGTCGAGCGCTGAGCCATTCCCGCCTTCTCCTGCCTCTGTTTCGATGAATGCCCCGCCCCCGCTGATAGGTGCTCGCTGAAAGGTGCCAGCCACCCATAGAATGGGTGCCGTGTCCGGGTGTTGGCCGATCCCGCGTGTGTGAATCGCCCCGGGCAGTCCCTCGAGAGGGGAGGACAGGGGAAGGTCAGGAGGGCGGCCCAGCCTGGCTCTCGCCTTCCCTCACATCCTCGAAGAATGCCCGGAGCGATCCACACACGGGGGGTCTGCCAACGTCTGCTCCGGGGGTTTGCCCGGAGGGCAGGGCAGGCGTAGGGTCGGGGCATGCTGCGGCCGGCGGAGAAGCCCGAAGGGTGGCTGAGGTTCCGGGACGCCGTGCGGCTGGGGCAGGCGCTCGTCATCCAGGTCTGCCTGTTCTTGCTGGCGGCCTTCCTGCTCTCCCTCCTCCACAAGTGGCCGAGCGGGGTGTTCGGGCTGGACCTCGTGCTGTGGCTGTTCGCGCTCGCGGGCTCCAGCCTGGGGCTGGCGGCCGTGTGCCTGGGCGTGCGCCGGGCGCGCTTCGGCGGCCTCCAGGACGGCGCCCGCCACGCGCGGACCCATGTGCTCGCCATGAGCGGCAACCTGGTGCTGGGGCTGTTGCTGCTCGCGAGCTTCGTGCCGCTGCTCGGGGATGAGAAGAACCGGATCGCCTGGGTGCTGCTGGTGGGGGTGGGCGGTGTGCTGGCGCTCTTCGCCCTCCTGCGGCTCGGCCTCTACCTGCTCCGGTCCTGAGAGTGAACGTGGTACCATCGTGGCTGGTTTGGGGGGAGGGGCGAGAAGCGACATGAGGAGCGGGGCGATGGGCTGGCGAATCACGGGCGTGGTGTTGATTGGCCTAGCCTGTTTGGAGCCGGGGTGCATTGCCACCTCGGACTGGGCGTTCAGTCCGGGAGGTGCGGTGCTCGGTCTCGCCTCTGAGCACCTGCGGGTCCGTGAGGCCAAGCTCGCAAAGCACCAGGGCACCTTGCCCACCACCGGCGCCTGCGCCGATGGGGAAATGGGGGATGGGTTGGCATTGCGCTTGGCTGAGGCCAGCCTCCTGGTCATGCAGGCACGCTTCCCGGAGGCTCGCCAGGCAGAGGAACTCTTGCTCGCTCGGCTGGCAGCCTGTGAGGTGAGTGGTCCGGGCATGGTGCTCGTGCTGCTCACCCTGGCCGAGTTGGCGCGCATCCAGGACCGCCACCAGGATGCCCTCGGGTTCCTGCGCCGCGGCTTGCTGGAGCTGGGTCCCGAGACCTCTGCCACGGGCCGCGGCTTCAGGGTGCAGCTCCACATGTCCATGGCCGCCAGCATGATGGCCAGGGGACAGCTTCGGGAAGCTCTCGAGGAAGCCGACTCCGCGCTCGAGCTGGTGGAGAGCTACCATGACGACGGTTCTTCCAGGTTCGATGAATGCAGCCGCTATCTCGGTGCGATCCAGCTGCACGCGGTCATGGCGGATCTCTTGCGTAGGCTCGGTCGCTCGGCTGAGGCCCGACACCACGAGTCCACCCTGGAGGAGTTGCTCGGCGCCCGAAGTCGTGGCGCCACGTGCTCGTCGGGGCGCGATTCTACACCCGTCGAGCTGGCGTCTCGGCTCCTGTCGGAGGACGGACCGCCTGACTGCGATCCCGCCAGGGCATACCTGGAGGCGCACGGGCAAGGCTTCTTCGAGGAGCCGGAGAGTGTCCTGGATGCCCTCCAGGCCGTACTCAAGTGCGCTGAGAGGCATGAGCGGCACGTCGATGCAATGCTCTGGGGAGGGCGCTGGATGGCGATCGCGGCTGCTCTATTCGGCCCTGACTCTCTCGAGGGTGCAAGGGCTGAACTGGATTACGCCGTTGTCGAATTCCGCCTGGACAGGCCCGCGCAGGCGATCACCAGGCTGGAGTCGTTGCGCCAGCGAATGCAGGCTCGGATGGGCGGAGAGCACTCCCTTCTGGCAGCCATACTCGACTGGCAGTCCTACCTGAGCTGGCAGGAGGGGAGGATCGAGGAGGCTGTGGCTCTCGGTCGTGCAGCCTGGGGGATGTACCGACGGGTTCTGGGAGACATTCACGAGAAGACGACCGAAACACTCGGACGCCTGGTGAACCTGGCCAGCCAGTCGAAGCGGAGCCCAGAAGCTGCCTACTTCCTTCGCGAGCAGCGCCGCGTTTGGCTGGCGGACGTGACGAAGACCAAAGCCGAGTTGGCTGCCCAGGCCGACCTGCTCGCCGCGTGGGAGTGTCAGGCCGGCAACTGCGCGGGCTGCGAGGCCGCGCTGCATGACGCCTTCTCCGCGGGGGACGAGGCCGGACAGATCGACGCCAGGACGCGCGCCGAAGGCTGGTACCGCCTGGTCAGTTGCCAGATGCGCAACGCCCCTTTCCCCGATCCTGTCCCCGCGGCCCAGCGATGCCTGGAGGCGGGTGGCGACGGAGCGCTCGAGACCTGGCAAGCGCTCGATTGCCTCTACACCATTGTCAACGCGCGGCTGGGCACGAGGGATGGCCAGGCCGCCCTGGATCTGCTGGACACCTGGGCGCCGAAGGTGATCGAAAAGATGTCCCCCGCGCAGTTGAAGAGGTGGCACCAGACCCGCGCCTTCACCCTGCGCGCCCTGACCAGGTTCAACGAGGCAGCACAGGAAGACGAGCTGGCCGGAAGACTGCCCGAGAGCGATGGCGCGCCACCACCCACCCCGGCGCCCGCCGATGCCCCAGGCCTGTCGGGACCTCCCCCTCGATGAGACCTGCGCCTCCCGGAAGGGCGCCAGCCCACTGCAGCGAGCGGGCGCCTGCCGCCTCGGCTGCCCGCCCTTCACCCTCCAGGCGATGCCCTGAGCGATCCACACACGCATGCTCGGCCAACGCGCGTTCTTCGTCGGGAGGGGGGCGGTGGATCAGCCCGGTTCGCTTCGCTCACCGGACAAGCAGGACTCTCAGCGCGCCTCCGGCGCTTGAAAGTCCAGTCTTCGCCTTGGGAAACAGGCTCGAATATCTAGTGCAGGCGGGTGACCGGATCCCCGGAACGGACCGTGGCCAGATCCGTCTTCAGCTCGGACACGTCCCGCTTCAGGACGCGCACGTCGCCCGCCAGGTCGAGCACCGCCTGCTCGATGCGGTCCATGCGACCTTCCATCCGTTCCATGCGACCGTCCAAGCGGTCCATGCGACCTTCCTGGCGATCCATCCGTAGCTCGAGCTGGTCGAAGCGGGCGTCGTGCCTCGTGAGGTGCTCGTTGGCCATGACCACGCCGTCGGCGACGGCCTGGATGGTGGACTTGAGATCCTCGATCATCACACCGAGGTCGTTCAGCTCCATGGCGCCTCCAGGGTAGGGGACCACGCGGCGGAAAGCAACCGCCAGGTGACTGCGATTCGTCGGCTCATCCGTGCAAGCGAGATGCCAAGGCGCAGAGACAGAGATTCCGGGGTGTTGCATGGGAGCTCGACCCGGGACGAACAGTCGCGTGACCGGATTTCCCGGACACCGTGCCCGGATTCCGGACACAGCGCCCGGAGGGTACTGTCGCCCCGCAGGGAAGGTGCCATCCACCCGCGGCCGTGTCCTGGGCCTTGGCCGATCCCGCGTGTGTGAATCGCCCCGGGCAGTCCCTCGAGAGGGGAGGACAGGGGATGATCAGCAGGGCGGTCCAGCCTGGCGCGGCACCGGACTGCGGGGGGCTGGTACCAGTCAGCTACCGATAGTCGACTGGGTCGATGCAGGCGTCGTAGGTCCCGCGATCGAGTCGGATCCAATCGGTGCCGTTGATGCCCCGCCTGTTGTGGTACGTGGGGCTCACAGGGACTACGCTGGCGACCTTGAGCCAGCGCTGATGCTCGATGGAGATGGCCCGCACCTCGTCCGCGACCTCGGACAGATCCTGGTCCCTGGCTGAAGAGCACGGCCACCTCGAACTCTCGTCGGCTGGCGAGGCGGATGACGTCGAGGGCGAGGCGCACGTCGACGCCCTTCTCCCGGCCGACCAGCACCGACCTCTCGAGCCCGTCGACGATGGCCACCTCGTTCCGGTACCGCAGGGGTCGGGTGAAGGACCAGATGCCCCTCGTTCCCATGACCGCCAGCTTGCGCTGCCAGAAGGAGTGCCAGCGAGGATTCACCTCCCGGTCCGGGACCCCGGTGTAGAACCTGATCTGGCTGAGCCTCCAGTCCCTCTGTCTGCAGATCGCCAAGGCCAGCGAGCCCACGTCCCACCCTCCGAGCTAGAAACACAAAACCCCGCTGGAGGCCTCGCGGCTGATCCAGCGGGGAGCAGATGGTGCAAGTATCCAACCTGCGATGACCGGAGTCAACTCCTGCCCCCTCTCGTCCTCTAGCCCAGCAAACTTCGGGCCAAGCGGCCGGTCCTTCTGCAGGGCGCGCGAAGATGCACGCAGCCCCTCGGAATCACGACGGTCCTGGGCGCGAAGGGCGAGGTGCCAGGCCCAGGGCGTGCTGGCCCTCGGGTCGGCGGGTGACCGGAATCCGGTCACGGTGTCCGAGAAAACCGGACATGTGCAAGGGACCAGGTGCTGGTGGCGCCGGAGAGTTGGCCAATCTCGCGTGTGTGAATCGCCCCGGGCAGTTCCTGGAGATGGGAGGGCAGGGGATGATCAGCAGGGCGGCCCAGCCTGGCTCTCGCCTTCCCTCACATCCTCGAAGAATGCCCTGAGCGATCCACACACGGGGGGTCTGCCAACGTCCCCCTTCGGGGGCTAAGTTTCCTGCGCGCCCCAGGGGCGCTTGGAAACCTGGCCCCCCCATGCGCGGGTCCCCCTCGAGGAGAACAGCGAGTCCGGCCACTGACGAAGTCCGCGGGATCAGGGACGGCGCGGGGCGCGTGCGTCGAGGAACCTCTCCTGGAGGAATCAAAGCAGCCTGACCAGGGCGGAGATCAGGGCGGCGATCGCCAGCAGGCCCGACAGCAGGATCACCGGGAAGGGCCAGCCGGGCAGATCGTCCGTGTCCACGCTCACCCCCTCCGGGGCGAGCTCGGCCGCCCGGGCGCGGGCCTCCTCGGGCGGCACCCCGCGCGCGGCCTGTTCGGCCAGGAACTGCCTGGCCGCCAGCGCCACCTTGCAGCGCCGCAGGTAGAGGGTCAGCAGGAGCGCCAGCGGGCTCAGGCCCGCGGCCACCCCCGCGACGATCCAGGCCTGGCCCAGGGCGTAGAGCCCCGCGGCCGCGAGCCACAGCGCGCCGATGACGAGGGGGACGATCATGCGCTCACGTCAGCTCAGGATGGTCAGCTTCAGGCGGGTGCGCAGGTTGAAGTACTCCTCGCTGACCGCGAAGCGGAAGAGCTCGCTGATGACCGGCTGGGGGGTGAAGGCCGCCACCATCTCGGCCGTGCTGGCGAAGCGCCGGCCGGCCAGATCCGAGCGCTCGCGGCTGAGGTGCATGACGGCGTTCGGCAGGTCGGCCGAGAGCGCCAGGCCGGCCCGCACCGCCGAGTGCTCCACCCCGCGCAGGTACGCGTCGTAGTCCGGCCGGCGCTGCAGCGCGGCCTGCTGGCCCGGGCTCGAGAGCAGCTCCTCGACGGCCTTCCTGGCCTTGCGCGAGATGGCCTTCTGTACGCGCTTGGCGAAATCCGCGGACAGCTGACCCGGGAAGGTGGCCAGGGCCGAGCCGGAGGCGGTGGGCTGGACCAGCGCGGCGATGAGCTGGGGCAGGTCGCGTGGCCCGAGCTTGGACGCCAGGAACGAGCCGTCCACCAGGCGTTTCAGCGCCCGCGCCAGGGCGAAGCGCTGCTCCTTGACGTTGGTGTGCTTGACCAGGCTGTCGCCCACCACGATGGAGAGTGGATCGGTGTTCTCCACGAACACCAGGTGGGTCGGCTTGGTGGAGCGGTACAGCTCGTACTCGAGCGTCCCCAGGGTGGCGAGCAGGCTGTCGCACAGGGTGCGCAGCGGGTCGTCGGGCCGCACGCGGTCGGCCTTGCCCACCCCATGCTGAGCCAGATCGCCCGGGAAGAGCTTGCAGAACTCCTTGCCCGCGAGCTGCAGGATGGAGCGCACCGGGCCGCGCTCCTCGGGGTGCACGACGAGCCGCTCCACCTCCTCGGCCGAGAGCCGCTCGCTGGTGCGCTCGGGCAGCTTGGCGGCGTTCTCCCCGTAGAAGAACTCCTCGTTCTGATCGGCCGCGCGCAGGTGGTGCAGCACGGCGCACACGGCGAACACCTTGTCGTGGGCGCGCTGCTCGTCGAAGATGCGGCGCATCTCGTGCAGCGACTCCAGCCGGAAGGGCTGGAGCGCCAGCAGCCTGCGGTGCACCTCGACGGCGTTGGCGTAGTACAGGCCGGTCTTGCCGTACAGCGCGGCCAGGGCCACGTGGGCCTCGGCGTGGCTGGGATCGAGCTCGAGCACCCGCTTGTACTCCAGGATGGCCTTGTCGGCGGCGCCGAGCTTCTCTGCCTGGAGCTGGCCCATCTGCATGTGCAGCGCGATGGCGTCCGCCGTCCGCTCGGGCGGCAGCAGGCCCACGGCCGACTGCAGGGAGGCCACCAGATCGGCCCAGCGCTCCAGGCGCGCGTACAGGCCGCCCAGGCGCTGGACCACGTCCAGGTTGCCCGGCTGGAGCTGGTGGATGCGCTGGTAGGTGGCCACGGCCTGGGCCGCGTCGCCCAGCCCGACCTCGTGCACCTGGGCGAGATCGAGCAGGTAGACGATCTGGTTGGCCGGGTCGGCCGCGGCCATGCGCTCGAGGATGCCGGCCACCTCGGGCCACTGCTGACGGGCGGTGTGGATGGCCCGCAGGCGGGTGAGCGCCTCGGGGTGATCGGGATCCCGGTTGAGCACCTGGCGCAGGTGGTGCACCGCGCGATCGAGATCGGGCCGCTTCTCCTGGAAGATGACGCCCAGCCGCAGGTGGGCCGCCAGCCCCGCGGTCGGCTCGATCGGCAGCTCCAGCAGCCGGCTGATCAGCGTCACCGCCTCGTCCCAGCTCTGCAGCTCGAAGGTCAGCTCCGACAGCGCCGTGAGCGCTGCCAGGTGCCCGGGCACCAGGCGCAGCACCTCGCGGTAGTGGGCCGAGGCCTCCTCGGGCCGCTTGAGCTGGGTGCGCAGCAGGCCGCCAAGCTTCGAGTTGAAGTCGAGCTGGCTCGGGGTGTCCTCGGCCACCTGCAGCCGCAGCTGGTAGAGCTCCACCAGCCGGGCCCAGTCCTGCTGGGCGATCAGCAGGGGCTCGAGCTGGGTGTAGGCCTGGGCCTCGCGCGGGTTGCGCTGCAGCACCTGGAAGAAGCACTCGATGGCCTGGGGCGTGGCCTGGAACTGGTCGCGGTACACCTGGCCGGCCAGCAGGAGGTTGGCGATGGCCTGGTGCGGGTCGTGCGTGAGCTGGCCCTCGCGGTTCAGCATGTCGATGGTGGCCTGGGCGTTGCCCATGGCCTGGTAGAGCCGCTTCAGCGCCTTGACCGCCGGCAGGCTGTCTTGCTGGAGCCGGAGCGCCTCCTGGCAGTAGTGCACCGCCGCGGCCGGGAGGTTGAGCCGGGTCTCGGCCAGGTCCGCGATGCGCAGGCACAGATCGGCCGCCTCGTCCGCGCCGTGCACGAAGGCGAGCTCGCGCTCGTACAGCATGCGCAGCCCGTGCCAGGTGCCGAACTTGTGGTACAGGATGTCGAGCGCGCGGGCCGCCTCGAGGTTGCCGGGCTCCAGGTGGAGGAGCTTCAGGTAGTGGCTGGAGGCGTTCTGCGGCGGCTGGACCCGGTTCTCCTTCAGGTCCGCCAGGCGGGACTGCAGGGCGGCCTGGAAGCGCCCGTCGGCCACCCGCGCGGACTGGGCCTCGTACACCCGCAGCAGGGCGGCGTAGTTGCGCTGCTGGAGGTAGATGCGCTCGAGGGCCTCCAGGGTCGGCATGTGCCCCGCGTCCAGCGTCAGGATGCGCTCGTAGCACTCAGCCGCGCGCACCAGATCGTTCAGCTCGCCCGCGTACAGGTCGGCCATGCGGTACAGCAGCTCCACCTGGCGCGCGGCGGAGGTGGCGGCCTTCAGCTCCCGCTCGTGCAGGCCGAGCAGCTCCCGCCAGGCCCGGGTCTGGGAGTAGAGGCGCACCAGGGCGTGGGTGGTCGGGCCGTGCTCCGGGATGAGCGTCAGGATGCGCTGGTAGGCGTCCACCGCCCGGTTCACCTGGCCCAGCTTGTGCTCCCAGATCTCGGCCGACTGGAACAGCGCCAGGGCCTTCTGGGCCGGGTCCTCGAGGGTGTTGGCCTCCTGCTCGATGGCCTCGATGAGCCCCTCCCAGTCGCCGCGCTTGCGGTGGATGCGCCGCAGCGCCTTGAGGGCCGGGAAGTGCCCCGGCAGCAGGCGCAGCACCTCGCGGTAGGAGCCGACGGCCTGGTCGATCTCGTTCAGCCGGTCCTCGTACAGCTCGCCGATCTTGAACAGCAGGGTGACCTGCTGGGCGGGGTTCTGGGTGACCTCCATCTCCTGGCGGTACATGGCGATCAGCTCGACCCAGCGCCCCTTGACGAAGTACAGCCGGCCCAGGCTCTGCAGGGCCGGCAGGTAGGAGGGCGACAGCACCAGGGCCTGCTGGTACAGCTCGATGGCCTTGTCCTTGTCGTTCAGCTTCTCCTCGTAGATCTCGCCGTTGCGGTGCAGCAGCGCCACGACCTGCTTCTGGTCGTTGACCAGCTGGCCCTCGAGCTCGTTGATGCGCACCATGTCGGCCCAGCGGTCGACCCGCGAGTACAGCTTCCCCAGCGCCCGGATGGCCGGCACGTGGTTGGGGCTGACCTCCAGGATGCGCTGGTAGGTCTCGATGGCCTTGTCGACGTTGTTGAGCTTCTCCTCCCACAGGGCCCCGACCTTGTCCAGCAGGAACACCACCTGATCGTGGTCCTGGTTCCCGGCCAGCTCGCGCTCGTACATCTGGATGAGCGCCTCCCAGCGGCTGAACTTGGTGTACAGGCGGCTCAGGGCCTGGATGGCGGGCAGGAAGCCCGGGTTGTGCTCCAGGCAGCTCTCGTAGCGCTGGATGGCCTCGTCGTGGCGCCCCAGGCGCTCCTCGAGGATCTCGGCCAGCTTGTAGGTGCGGTTGACGCGCTGCTTGGGATCCTGGGCCTCGCGGACCTCCACCTCGTACATGCCCACCAGCTGGGCCCACATGCCCTTGCGGTAGAAGAGCTTGCCCAGGGCCTGCAGCGCGGGCAGGTAGGCGGGGTCGAGCTCGACCACCCGCTGGTAACAGGGGATGGCCTGGTCCTCGTTGAAGAGCTTCCCCTCCCACAGGGTGCCGAGCTTGAAGTGCAGGGCCACCAGCTCCTGGCGGTCGGTGATGACCTGCACCTGGCGCTGGATGATGGGGATGAGCTCCTGCCAGCGCATCAGCCCCTCGAGCGTGAGGGCCAGCTCGGCCAGCACCATGTGGTCGCCCGGGCTGAGCTCCAGCGCCTTCTGCAGCGCCTGGATGGCCCGCTCGTCGTCCCCGAGCTGATCCTTGAGCAGGCGCGCGGCCCGGTACATGCGCTCGCTGGCCGCGCCCGGCTCCTCCAGGGTGGCCGCCTCGGCCAGCAGGAGCCCCACCAGCGGCTCCCAGTTGCTCGCCTCGGTGTACAGGCGTCGGAGCGCCTGCATGGCGATGGGGTTGCGGGGATCGCGGGCCAGCACCTGGCGGTACAGCTCCTCCGCGCCGGCCGCGTCCTTGCCCTGGCCGAGCCGCATGCGGGCCAGGCTGAGCAGCAGCTGGACGGCAACCTGCGGGTCGGAGGCGCGCTCCAGCAGGAGCTCGCGGAGCTCCACGACCCGGCCCCAGTCGCTGGCCGCGATGGCCAGCCGCTCGAGCTGCCGGAGCACCTCCACGTGGCCCGGGCTCTCCTTGAGCGCCGCCTCGTAGGCCGCGCGCGCGTCGTCCACCCGGCCGAGCTTCTCCTCCAGGATCCGTCCGCGGGTGTGCAGCAGGTGGGCGCGCAGGCTCGGGTCCGCGACCGCGCCCAGCTCGGAGTCGATGATCTGCACGGCCACGTTCCAGTTGCCCACCTGGGAGGCCAGGCGGCGGGCGGCCCGGATGTTGGGCAGGTAGCCGGGCTGGAGCTGGAAGGCGCGGTTGTAGCACTGCCAGGCGTTGCGCGGCTGGGCCAGCTTCTCCTCCCAGATGCGCCCGCACTCGTAGTACAGCCGGGCCGCCTCGGGCAGCTCGCCCAGGGTGGCGATCTCGCGCTCGTACTCGGCGATCAGCGCCTGCCAGGTGGGCGCCTGGCGCGGGTCGTAGGGCGCGGGCTGGCTGCCCGGACCGCCCGCGAGCGGCAGGCTCTCGGCCGGCGCGGGGCTGTCCTCGGCCAGGTGCACCTCGATGGCCGGAGGCAGGGACTCCACCGACACTTCGATGCCCGAGGCGGGCGGCTCGGAGACCTGCACCTCGGGGGCCGGGGCGGCGCCTGGCGCCTGGGGGTTCCGGAGGTCCTGGGGATCCTGGCTCATCGGGCAACCCTCCGCATCCGAGTGGCAACGAACTGTCACGAATTCCGGAACTTTCGAATACCACAGGGGCCGGGAGGGGGCAAGGGCCCACGCGGGGCGGAGCTACCTCTTCTCGACGATCAGGGTGAAGCGCGGGCCCTCCTCCTTGGTCACCCCGAAGCCGAACTGGAGGCTGCCCTGCCCGAGCCCGAACACCTCGCCCAGCGCCCCGGGCTCGTGGGCCGCGGCCCAGCGCTTGCCGTCCCTGCTCACCAGCAGGGCGGCGTGGTCCGGGTCCATGGACACGTACAGGAACAGGTCCTCGGCGAAGGCGACGAAGTCCTGGCCGGTCTCCAGCGCGATCGGCCCGATCGCGGCGCGGAGCTCGAGCGGGATCCGGTCGCCCTTCTTGATCTCGACCACGAACGCCTTCGGGCCCGCGGCCACGGCCTGGCCCACGGTCTGGTCGGGTTGGGCGCTGAGCTCCGCGAGGGTGAAGGCGGGCACGCCCGAGACGTCCATGCTCCGGACCGTGGCGCACCCGGCGGCGAGCGCCGCGCAGCACGCGCAGGTGGCGAGGAAGAGGGGGACGGGCAGCGTGTGGGTGGAACGCATGAGTCGGTGCTCCTCGTGGTCGCGCGCCGGAGCGCCTGGGCGTCCCGGGAAGAGGTTGGGCGGAGGGGGTCTCCCTGCCGCGGCCCGTCAACCGGAGGGAACGGGCGGGGATTCCCGGGGGGCTCTCGCAGGGGTACAATGCCTGCTGACGCCACCCGGACCACACAGGAGGGACGATGTTGGGGATCCGCAGGATCGCGACACGCGCGGGCTCGTCCGTCGCCTCCCTCGTCCTGGCCCTCGCCGCCTTCTCGGTCGCGGCCGGATGCGGTGACAGCGGGCCGTGCGCGGCCGCGTGCGGCGACGGCGTGGTCTCCTGCCAGGAGCAGTGCGACGACTGGAACCTCGAGGACGGCGACGGCTGCTCGTCGAGCTGCCTGATCGAGCCCTGCCGGGACGAAGATCGCGACGGTCACCCGGCCGCGGGCTGCGGAGGGGACGACTGCGACGACTTCCAGCCGGCCATCCACCCGGGCACTCCGGAGTCCCTCGACAAGAGCGGTTGCGACGACGGTCTGGACAACGACTGCGACGGGTTCACCGACGCCCTGGACCTAGGCTGCTGGCCCTGTTTCTCCGACGCCGAGTGCGACGACCTGGACACCTGCAACGGGGAGGAGCGCTGCGCCTCGGGCGCCTGCCAGTCGGGCACGCCGCTCGCCTGCGACGACGGGCTCTTCTGCGACGGCGTCGAGGTGTGCGACCCGGTGTCTGGTTGCGGTCCTGGCGTTTTGCCGTGCCCGGACGAGGGAGGGTGTGTCCGCTGCCGGGAGGACGTCGACTCCTGCTTCGAGGACCCGGGGACCCCGTGTGGCGGTCCGGCGGACAGCGTCTGCGACCACCCGGATCTGTGCGACGGGCAGGGCGGGTGCGCGCCGTCCCTCGCGGAGGACGGCACGCTGTGTGACGACCTGGATCCGTGCTCGACGCATGACTCCTGCCTCGGCGGGGTGTGCGCGGCCGGCCTGCTCGACCTCGACGAGGACGGAGACGGCTACGTCGCGGCGGCTTGCGGCGGGGAGGACTGCGACGACCAGGACGCGGCCGTGAGCCCCGCGGCCACCGAGTGGCTGGTTGACGCGAGCTGCGGAGACGGCATCGACAACGATTGCGATGGGACCATCGACGAGGTGGATCCGGAGGGAGGAGGCCCGTGCGACACCGGGGAGTCCGGCTCCTGCGCCCTGGGAAGCTGGCGATGCGTGGAGGCCGTGCCTGTCTGCGTGCGCGATCAGGAGCCGGGCCTGGAGGTGTGCAACGGCATCGACGACGACTGCGATGGCTCTGCCGACGAGGACGACCCTGGCTGGGGCGAGCCGTGCAACACCGGGCAGGGCGGCTCCTGCGAGGCAGGCCAGATGCGGTGCCGGGGCTCCGAGCTTCGGTGTGTCGCCCTCCTCGCGGAGGAGCCGGACCTCTGCAACGGCCTGGACGACAACTGCGACGGCTTCATCGACACGACCTGCCCGACCTTGATGTGGAGCAGGCTCCTCGACAGGCCGACCGGCGATTCGGCCATGGCCCTCGGGAACCTGGACGAGGACAGCGACCTGGAGGTAGTGCTTGGCACTTCAGAAGGATCCGTCATCTATCCAGGAATGCTCTATGCCCTCAACCCGGACGGGACCGACCTGCCGGGCTGGCCACTCGCCATCAAGGGACTTCCCACCGCCCCGGCCATCGTGGATCTGGACGAGGATCAGGCGAGTGAGCTTGTCTACTTCAACGTGCGCCCCTACACGGAATGGCCGCCCCCGTATGGAGAGCTGTCGGCGATGGAGGTCGACGGCACACTCCTGCCAGGGTGGCCTGCCCTACAGGAGTTGACGTACTCCTCTCCCGCGGTCGGCGACGTAAATGGAGGCGGTCATCTCGAAGTATTCATAGGCGAAGCCAACTCGTGCATGGGCGGAAGTGGCGCGATCATTGGACTGAGCCGTGATGGAGCTCCACTCCCGGGATGGCCGAAACAGGTTGCAGGACAGTACTGCCACCAGACTCCTGCTCTCGGGGATCTCGACGGCGACGGCCTGGAGGATATTGTCGTCGGTTGCCAAGATGACAGGATGCAGGCGTGGAACCACGCCGGGCAGGATATCGAGGGCTGGCCTTCGGCTGTTCTGCAGGCCTCGAGGGTACCTCCTGTCCTCGGTGACCTCGACAGCGATGGCATGCTCGAGGTCGTCACTGTGGGTCACCCCGATGGCTCGCCCTCTGACAGCTACCTTTACGTGCTCGAGTCGGACGGCCGGATCAAGGAGGGATGGCCCGTGCCGGTGTTTCGGGAGAACCTTTCGTCGTGCATCGCCCTCGGGCATATCGATGGCGACGGGTTCCTCGACGTGGTGTACGGTGGCTATGCCCTGGACAGGAATGGGGCGAGCCTTCCCGGCTGGCCTCTGGTGCCTGGGTTGAGTCAATGCAGTGTTCTCCTCGACATCGACAACGACGACCTCAGCGAGATCATCCAGAAGTGCGACGGCGGGGATAGTATCTGCATGTACGACGGGGACGGCCGGTTGCTCCCGGGGGGATCGATTTGGGTCGGATCACAAATCGATTTCCTCGCCGCGGGAGATCTGGACGGCGACGGCAGGCTCGAGATCATCGCCTCGAGCTACAACTCCACGACCCTGGTCGCCTACAGGCTCGGACCGGGGAGCTACAACCCGGAAATGCTCGAGTGGCCGATGTTCCAGCACGATTCGAGGCACTCGGGGACCTATCCTCCGTGATCGGACCTCTCCGGGCCGCACCCTGCCGGCGTCGCCCCCCGTTCAGAACGTCCCGGGCTCGCCGTCCTCGAACATGTCCGTGAGCCGCAGGAACGGCGCTCCAGGGATCTTCAGGCGGAACTCGCGGCCGGCCTGGCGGCAGCCGCCGCTGCAGCCGATCCAGTCCCACTGCTGGACGAGGACCCGGGTCGCCGGCTGCCCGGTGGCGATCACCACGAGCCCCGCCTTGCCCTCCTCGAGCAGCCTGGCTGCCGCGAACAGGACCGCGTTGGCGAGCCAGCCGTCCTTCATCTTGTCCGGCTCCAGGCGGATCTCGTCGCCCTTCCGGGACGCGAGCAGCGCGATCAGGTCCCTGTCGTTCCGGGCCTTCGCGGCCTCCTCGAAGGCCGACAGCCCGAAGGTCATCCTCACGCCCTCGCGTTCGAGGACCACCCGGCGCGCGTCGCCGGGCGCGACCAGGGACACCTCCTTGCAGCGCGGGTCCTTGTCCGGGCAGCCGCCCTCCGCGGCGCGGGCCCGGGCCGCCGGGGCGAGGCAAGCCAGGAGAGCGCACAGCCCGAGCGCCTTCGCCGCGAGATCGATCTCGTTCCTCATGCCCCGAGGGTAGCGCCTGCCGCCCGTCACCTCAAGCCGGACTGGCCGTCGCGCGGGTGGCTGGCACCAGCGCGAGAGGCGGAAAGTGTCAGCTGCCGGCGTCTGGCGCCGCTCCCTCCGCTGCTCGCACCTCCGCACGTGAGCGGAAGGACCTGGCGGGGAGGGGCTGCCCGTCGAGGAACGCGTTCAGCGTGCCGAAGAAGAGCGCGGGCTCCTCCTCCATCGCGTTGTGGCCGCTCTCCTCGAAGATGACGAGCCGCGCATCCGGCAGGTTGTCGAGCAGGTAGAGCAGCCGCTCTTGCGGTGAAGGCTCGCAGCGCCCCCAGGTGAGGAGGGCGGGTGCCTTCACCAGCGCGAGCTTCCGGGCGAAGGCGGCCCGATCGAAGGCGCCGAGATACCGGTTCACGCCCTGGCTCGCCCAGAAGCCGGCCCGCCCCTGGGCCGCGCCCGGGCCGGTCGCCGGGCGCTGGCAGTACAGGGACGGGAACATGACCTCGGCGACCTGGAGGAAGAGGCGATCGAGCTCGTCCTGCGGCGCGCCTCTCCCCACGGCCTCCTGGAGCCCGGCCAGCCCCTGTTGCGCGCGCGCCTTCTCCTCGTCCGTGAGCCTGGCGAAGTGGGCCTTGCTCTTCAGCTTCGAGAGCGGCTCGTCCTCCGGCCCACCCGAGTAGACGACCAGCTTCTCGACGTGCTCGGGATGGGCCGCGGCGTAGAGGACGGCCAGCCCGGCTCCCCACGAGTGGCCGACGAGGGTGATCCGGTCCTGGCCCGCCCGCTGCCGGAGGGCCTCCAGATCCTCGACGTTCTCCTCCATCGAGAGGGTCGCGAGATCCGCCTCGGAGGCGACCTGGAAGCGGTCCGACTCCCCGGTGCCCCGCTGATCGTAGAGGATCACGCGGAAGCGCGGGGCCAGCGCCTCGAGGGCGCGCAGGCTCAGGTGGTTGCCGCCGGGCCCGCCATGGACGACGACCACGACCGGCGCCGTCTCGGGCCCGACGTCTCGCACGAAGAGCCGGGTGCCCCGGATCTCCCAGCGGCCCTCGCGGACCGGCTGCGCCTGGGCGCCCGGCGCGGCCCCCGGTCGCGGCTGGGCCACGTGGGTGGCCGAGCAGCCGAGCAGCACGCCCATGGCAGCGCAACCGAGCACGATCCATCCTCTGGAGTTCATGCCGGGGTAGGTATCATCTTTCCGCCCGCCTGTCTCCGGGGGGCTCCGTCCTCGCCGTCGCTGCTCCCGCAGCGCGAACGCGCCGCCCTGGCACGAAGCGGCTAGCACCTGGGCCGAGGCACCTGCGAGGAGCGTGGCCTCACTCGTGGTATCCTCTTCGATATCCAGGACCCGGGAGTAGGGTGGCACCGCCCGGCCAGCCAGGACGTGAAGCCCTGAGGGGTGGAGGAAGGGGCATCGGGGCGCGCGGGGTCGTGCACCCCCATTGTCATTCCGAAGCCGGCCTGAGGCCGGAGAGCGGGAGCAGGACATGACCACGGTGAGGAGCCTCCTCGCGCTCGGCGCCGCGCTCGCCCTCGGCCTGGCGGGACCGGGCTGCGACGCGGCGGGCGCGCCCGATGGCGGCGCGGACGGCGCCACGGACGGCGGGGCGTTCCGGGTGGTGGGCTTCACGGACCTCCCGAGCGCGGACCCGCGGAGCCACGAGCTCTCCGGGCTCGGCTGGGACGAGGGCGCGCAGACCCTGTGGGCCGTGACCAACGGCGCGGCGCGGCTCCACCGGCTCCTGCCGGACGCGGACTTCACCGGCTTCACCCTCGCGGACGGCCTCGCCGTCACCGGCGCGGGCCCATGGGACGGCGAGGGGCTCGCGCGCGCGGCCGCGGGGTTCTACTGCGCGAACGAGCTCGGCCCGGCCGTGCTGCCCGTGGACGGGGCCGGCGCGGCCGGGGCCGGGATCGCGCTCCCCGCCCACTTCGCCCAGGCGCGCAGCAACAAGTCGCTCGAGTCGCTCTCGCTCTCGCCGGACGGCCGCACCCTGTTCACCATGAACGAGGCCGCGCTCTCGTCGGATGGCCCGCTGGCCACCGCGACCGGGGGCACGCGCCTGCGCCTGCTGCGCGTCGAGCTGACGACCGGCGCGCAGACCGAGCGCGCCTACCTCACCGATCCCCTGCCCGGCGCGGGCGGCGGCTCGCTCGGGGTGAGCGACATAGCCGCGCTCTCCGCCACCCGCGTAATCGTGATGGAGCGCGGGTTCGAGCCGGGCGTGGGCAACTCGGCGCGGCTCTTCCGGGTGGACATCGACCAGGGCCCGGAGGTGATCGCCGAGGCCGCGCTCTCGGACGCGATCGCGGTCCTGCCCAAGGAGCTGCTCCTGGACCTGGCCGCGCTCCCCGGGCAGGGCTTCCCCGAGCCGCCCGAGCCCCAGCCCACCCGGGTGCTCGCCAACTACGAGGGGATCGCGCTCGGGCCGACCCTGGCCGACGGCACGCGGCTCCTCTTCCTGGTGTCCGACGACAACTCGCGCTCCAGCCAGCTCGCGCGGGTGCTCGTGCTCGGCACCGCCGCCGGGCTCTGACCCCCGCGCCGGCCCCCCGGGGAAGGTGCCCAGGGGAAGGTGCCAGCCGATCTCAGCCCCCGGGGGAACAAGGCCCGCCGGAAGGTGCCAGCCGATCTCAACCCGATGAGGAGAAAGGAGTCCTCCCGGGCGAGGCGCGCTTCCTGCGGGGAGGAAGGGAGGTCTTGCGAGGCGGCTGCTGGCCGCTCACGGGCTCCACGGGCTGAGCGGCGGGGGCGGCTCGTCGTCCGCGGGCTCGGCGCCGGCCCCGCGCATGAGCAGCGCCAGCCGCCGGGCGCGGCGCCGGCGCAGGAAGACCGCGCCCATGAGGGCGGCCACCAGGGCCCACACGGCGCCCGCGCCGGTCAGCAACGGGATCCAGGTGGCGCGGCGCTCGAGGTCGGTGCGCCAGCGGCGCTCCAGGCCGGCCAGGCTCGCGTCGTAGGCCTCCTCCAGGGCGTCGGGCAGCGCCCAGCCCTCGCCCAGCAGACCGATCAGCCGCTGGAAGGCCGGCCGGCCCTGGGTGCCGAGCAGGTAGCCGACGAAGTCGATGCTCTCGGCGTAGGCCAGCTCGGCCTGGGCGGGGTCCTCGGGGAAGCTGTCCACCAGCGCCTCCAGGGAGAACAGCCTCCCGGACAGGGCCGCGTGGGCCAGCGTGGCCGCCCGGCCGAAGGAGAACTCCCCGGCCGCGTACACCGCGAAGCCCTCGTGGAACCAGCGCGGGAGCGGCCGGAGCCGGGTGGCCCGGGCCAGGCACAGGTGGGCCAGCTCGTGGGACAGGATGCGCTCGAGCCCGTCGAGGCCCTCAACCCGGGCGTCGAGCCGCAGGAGCAGCAGGCGCTCCCGGGGGAAGGCCAGCCCGGCCGCCCAGGAGGGGGGCGCCCGGCCCGGGGGCGCGAGGCGCTTCATCTCGGCGAAGTCCTCGGCCAGGCCGATCTCGATCGCGCCCGGCCCCTGGCCGAGCTCGCGCCCCAGCCTGACGAGGTCGCGCTCGGCTTGCTCCAGGAACGCCTGACCCGCGCGCTCCCGGCCCGCGGGGAAGGTCACCCACAGCTCGCCGCGGCGGGTCTCCCCGCGCGCGGCGGCCAGGACCGCCGGCGCCGTCGCCAGGAGCAGGAGCAGGGCGCAGAGGATGCGGGTCAGGCTGCGCATCCCGTCAAGGTGGGGTCTGCGCGGGGGAAGGCAACCCCCCCCGGCCTCAGGCCGAGCCGTCCTTGGCGGACTTCTCGAGTCCGTCCTTCTCGGCCGGCGCCGGGGCGGCCTTGTCCTCGGGCTTGCGGAGCACGCGCACGGTGTCCTCGACCCCGTGGCCGCGGGCGCCCTTCTCGGCCTCCTCGCGCGCCTCCAGCATCTTGGAGTGGGTGTCGATGGCGCCCTGCAGGCGGGAGACCAGGTTGGTCTGGAGCGCGCGCAGGCGCTCGACCTCCTCGCGCAGCCCGTCCACCTCCTTGTCGCGCTCCAGCCCGAGCAGATCGGCGTGGGCCCCCAGCAGCGCCTGGATCTCGGCGTGCAGCCGGCTGCGGCGCTGGCGCAGCTCCTCGACGCTCAGGAACAGCCCCTCGGCCAGCTCCTCGTGGACCTCGTGGAGCTGCTTGCGGTGGGCCTCGATCACCCCGCCCAGGTTGGCCTGGAGCTGATCCCGCTGGCGCCGCATCTCGTGGATGTCCTCGATCACCTTGACCAGCCGGTCGTTGGCCGCGTGGATGATCTTCTCGGCCTGGATCTCGGCCCGCGAGATGATCACCTCGGCCTCCTTGCGCGCGTTCTCCTTGATGTCGTCGGTGATGCGCTGGGCGGTGATCATCGTCTCCTTGAGGGCCCGCTCGCGCTCGCGGTACTCGTCCACGATGCGCTGGGTGCGCATCAGCTCGTCCTTGAGCTTGTTGTTGTCCCGGAGCAGCCCCTCCAGCTCGTCGCCGATCAGGTTGAGGAAGGAGTCCACCTCGCGCGCGTCCAGGCCGCGCAGCGCGCGGCGGAACTGCTGCTGGCGGATGTCGATGGGGGTGATCTTCATGTCGCACCTCCGGCGCGGGAGAACGCGGCGAACAGCCCGGCGCGCTCCAGGAGCAGCACCGTCTCGCCCAGCGGCAGGCCCACCACGTTGGTGTACGAGCCCTGGATGCCCGCCACCAGCAGCCCGCCCAGGCCCTGGATGCCGTAGGCCCCGGCCTTGTCCATGGGCTCCCCGCTGTCCAGGTAGCCCTCGATCCAGCCCTCCGCCAGAGGGCGGAAGGTCACGGCCGTCTCGGCGGCGAACGACTCGCTCCGCCCGCTGGGCGCCGCCACCAGCGCCACCCCGGTGATCACCCGGTGGGTGCGGCCCGAGAGCAGCCGCAGCATGCGCTGGCCGTCCCGCCGGTCGCGGGGCTTCCCCAGCACCTCGTCGTCGGCCACCACCACCGTGTCGGCGCCGAGCACCCAGGTGCCCGCCGGGCAGCCCTGCGCGACCGCCCGGGCCTTGTCCTGGGCGGCCCGCTCGGCGAAGCCCGCCGGCGTCTCCCCGGGCGCGCGCCGCTCGTCGATCGCGCTCGGCTGCACCCGGTGGGGCACGCCGGCCAGCGCGAGCAGCTCCCGCCGGCGCGGCGAGGCCGATGCCAGCACGATTTCCACAGCCGTGATGCTACCGCCGGCGGCGCGCACGGTCAAATACGCGTTCTTGGCGGTTGACGGGCGATCGGGTGGCCTGCTACACTCCAACTCCTTGATTCCGTGGGACGAACCTCGCCCCGCGCGGCGGGAGGCCGCAGGCTGATGGACCGCGAAGACCTGGTCAAGGAGATGTCGCGCACGATCGCGGAGCTGCGCGCCTTCAACCTCATCGGCAAGTCGCTCACCTCGACGCTCGATCTGCGCGAGGTCTTGAACGGCATCATGCTGAAGGTCAGCGAGCTGCTCAGGCCCACCAACTGGTCGCTGCTGCTCATGGAGCCGGACGGCGCGCACCTGCGTTTCGAGGTGGCCGTGGGCGACGGCGCCGAGAAGCTGAAGGATCTCCGCCTGCCGGTGGGGGAGGGCATGGTGGGCTGGGTGGCGCGCGAGGCCCGGCCGCTCCTGGTCGACGACGCCCAGGCCGACGAGCGCTGGTGCAAGCGCATGGACGGGGTGACCAAGTTCCAGACCCGCTCGGTGCTGTGCGTGCCGCTGCTGGCCCACGGCAGCGTGCTGGGGGTGATCGAGCTGGTCAACTCGACGCCGCACACCTTCGGGGACCCGGATCTGCGGCTGCTGCAGTCGCTGGCGGACTTCGCCGCCATCGCCATCGAGAACGCGCGCAACTACCAGCGCGTGCGCGAGCTGACGGTGACCGACGACGTGACGCGCCTGTACAACTCCCGCTTCCTGCACGAGGCCCTGCAGCGCGAGTTCGACCGCTCGCGGCGCTACGGCCACCAGTTCGGCCTGGTGTTCTTCGACCTCGATCGCTTCAAGAGCGTCAACGACACCTACGGGCACCTGCGCGGCTCGCGCTTGCTGCGGGAGGTGGGCGAGCTGCTGCTGGGCAGCCTGCGCTCGGTGGATCTGGCGGTGCGCTACGGCGGGGACGAGTTCGTGGTGATCCTGCCGCAGACCTCCAAGGAGCAGGCCTTGCACGTGACCCGGCGCATCCGGCTGGCGCTGAACGAGGCCGTGTTCCTGCGCTCCGAGGGGCTGGAGGTGCGCCTGACCGCCTCCTTCGGAGTGGCCGCCTACCCGGAGGACACCGGCGAGCGCGAGGATCTCCTGCGCCTGGCGGACGAGGCCATGTACCGGGTGAAGGACACCACCCGGGACGGCATCATGATCGCCGAGCCGCGCCCGGCCCTGGCCCCCACCCCCGTGGCGGTGCCCTCCGCGCCCACGTCCGGCTGAGGCGTTCGGGGAGGAGCGGACGGGGCGGGGCCCTCAGCCGATGCTGAAGGTCTCCTTCTGCACCTCTCCGCGCTTGAAGCGCCCGAGGTCGTAGCGCTGGAACAGGGCGTGGTCGGCCTTGCGCAGGATCCACTCGGCCGCCAGCTTCCCCACGATGGGCGCGAGCATCATGCCGTGCCCGCCGAAGCCGTGGAGCTGGATGAAGCCGTCCACCTCGTCCACGCGGCCGAGGATGGGCTGGCCGTCCGGGGTCTCGTCGTAGAACCCGGCCCACTGGCGCATGACGCGCACGTTGGCGAGCGTGGGCACCACCCGCACCATGGCGCGGCACATGCGCTCCAGGAAGCGCAGGGAGGAGCGCGTCTCCATGGAGGAGGGCTCGGCCGGATCGGACACGCCGCCGCAGATCTCGCCCCGCATGGTCTGGCTGAAGTAGGTGCCGTCCGACAGATCGGACACCATCGGATCGAGGAAGGGCTTCAGCGGCTCGCTGATCAGGATCTCGTGCCGGTAGGGCTTGTTGGGCAGCTCCACCCCCAGCAGCCGCGCCACCTGCACCGACCAGGCCCCGGCCGCGTTGACCACGCGGTTGGTGGCGATCGCCCCGCGGTCGGTGACCACCTTGACGATCTGCCGGCCGCGCGCCTCGATGGCGGTGACGCGGGTGAAGGTCTCGACCGCCACGCCGAGCTGGGTGGCGGCCCGGGCCATGCCCCACACGGCCGGGAAGGGGAACAGCACCCCGTCGGTGGGGTTGTAGGCGCACACCTGGATGCCGGCCGGGGCGAGCCCCGGCACCACCCGCTGGGCCTCGGCCGGGGAGATCAGCCGGGTGGGCACGCCGCAGCGGTTCTGCAGCTTGACGTTGGCCTCCAGGCCCTGGGCGCTGGCCGCGTCGCGGGCCAGGAACAGGTAGCCGCCCTGGCGGAACCAGACGTTGTAGCCGGTCTCGGAGGAGAGCCGGCGGAACATCTGCACGCTCTCCTTCATGAGCTGGATGTTCTCCTCGGTGGACCACTGCTGGCGCACGCCGCCGCCGTTCCTGCCCGAGGCCCCGAAGCACAGGTAGCCCTGCTCCAGCACCACCACGTCGGTGAAGCCCAGGCGGGCCAGGTGGTAGGCCAGCGACAGGCCCACCACGCCGCCGCCGATGATGACCAGATCGGCGCGGTCCCTCATTTCTGGCCCTCCCGGGAGGCGGGCGAGGCGGACAGCTCCTCCGGGCCCGCGAAGCAGGAGATCGGGGTGGGCTGCAGCAACGGGCGGGTGCGGGGCGGATCCGCGGCCGCCTCGTCGCCGCCCTTCAGCGCGGCCAGGAAACGCGCCGCGTGCGCGATGCAGCACTTGCCCTGGCACAGGCCGGTGGCCAGCCCCGTGTAGCGCTTGAGGGACTCGAGATCGCGGAAGCCCTGCTCGAAGGCGTCCTCGAGGTCGCCCTGGGTGACGTCCTCGCACTGGCACACGATGGTCTTGCCCATGGCTCCTCCCGACCTAGGCCTTCAGCGCCGCGAGCCGTTGGCGCAGCCCGGGTTCGTCCTTCAGGCCGAGCGCGCAGGCCAGCCCGGCCCGCTGTCCCTGGAGCCGGGCCTCCTCGGCCGAGCCCGCCCCGGCGCAGTGGCCCGCGGCCAGCACCTGGCCATGGGAGGTGTGCCCCTCAGCGTCCGTCTGCACCAGGTGCCCCAGGGCCGAGCGGAAGACCACCCGGCAGCCGGCGTGGTGCGCGAGCTCGAAGGCCGGCGCGGCCGGCGCCTCGGCCGCCACCAGCCCGCAGTCGAGCACCAGATCAGGCGTCTCCCTGCCGGCCGGCGCCAGCTCCACCCGCTGCACCCAGCGCCCGCCCCGGGCCCGCAGGATGCGGTGGCCGGCCACGCGCGGCACCTTGGCGGTGCGCAGCTGCGCCGGCAGCTCGGGCTCCGGGCGATCGGTCACCAGACCGGCCAGGGCGATCCCGCGCTCGACGAGCGCGGCCGCGAGCTCGAGCGTCTCCTGAGCGTCGCCCGCGATCAGCACGGGCTCCCCGGGCAGCACGCCATGGCCGCAGACCAGGCGATCCAGCGCGCGCGGGCCGAGCACCCCCGGCAGGTCGTTGTCCTCGAACTGGGGCAGCGGCGCGTAGGCCCCGGTCGCCACCACCAGGCGCTGGGGCTCGAGCGCCAGGGTCTCGTCCGGGCCGGCCGCCAGCACCTGCAGCACGGCCTGGTCACCGTAGACCGCCAGCGCCGGCGTGCCGAGCCTGAGCTCCACCCCGGGTAGCGCGCTCAGGCGCGAGAGCAGCTCGCGCCGCGCAGCCCAGCCGGTCGCGCCCGCGAGCTTGCAGCTCGCGTCGCACAGCCGCCCGCCGGCCAGCTCCTCCGCCTCCAGCACGACCACCCGGTGGCCCGCCTGGCCGAGCTCCACGGCCGCGTGCAGGCCGGCCAGGCCGGCGCCGATCACTACGGCCGGGACGCTCATCCGGCGCTTGGGCGCGGGCGGGCCGGGCTCGGCGGTCGGCGGGTGGCCGAAGCCGGCCATCTTGCGCACGAAACCCATGGCCATGCGCGCCAGCGTGCCGCTCGAGGTGAGCAGGCTGTGGTGATCCAGGCGCTCGCCGTACACCCAGTCGAGCGTGCGGAAGAGGTCCCGGCCGCTGCCGGGCCAGCCGAGCTGCCGCTCGACCTGCATCCCGGCCCGCAGCGCGGTACGGCAGGACCGCACGTTGGGGAGGCCGTCCACGCGCAGCAGGCAGCCGGAGCAGTGGCCGTGCAGGCAGAAGGGG
This sequence comes from Myxococcota bacterium, assembly GCA_022710975.1. Taxonomy (GTDB): domain Bacteria; phylum Myxococcota; class B64-G9; order B64-G9; family B64-G9; genus JAKLGA01. Next base: position 116,968 of record JAKLGA010000001.1, read on the forward strand.
CTGCGGGGCCGGTGGTACTTGATGCTGCGGCCGAAGATGCGCACCCCGCCCGCGAGCAGCGCGACGGCCAGCGGCTCCCCGGCCTGGCCCAGCATGGGCCGGCCCTCGTACTGGAACTCCACCTGCTCGCCGTGCGGGTACGGGTTGTCGCTGGAGCGGTCGAGCCTGCGGGCGCGCGCCATGGTCTCCTCGCGGATCGTCTCCCCCCGAAACCGGGACTAACAAAGCGCATCGATCCGGACCTGTCAAGGCGAGAGGCCCCCGGGCAGACCGCGCGGCCGGGTTGCTTGACATCTGCACGCGCGTTCAGTACCCTGGGATCGTCTTCCAGGCAGGGGAGGCCGGGCATGCGCGAACTGACCGAGCGACAGCGGAAGCTCCTGGAGTTCATCGAGGCCCACCTCGAGGAGCACGGCTACCCGCCGTCCATCCGCGAGATGGCAGAGGCCATGGGCATCCACTCGACCAACGGGGTGAACGATCACCTCAAGGCGCTCGAGAGGAAGGGGCTCATCGCGCGCGACGCCGGGCCGAAGTCGCGGGCCATCACGGTGATGCGCCCGCGCCGCGCGGGCCGGCGGGCGGAGCCGCCGGGCATCCCCGTCCTGGGCCGGGTGGCCGCCGGCCTGCCGCTGCTGGCCGAGGAGAACCTCGAGGGCCACCTGCAGCTCGAGCGCGACGTGCGCGCCCAGCAGGACGGCGTGTTCGCCCTGCGGGTGCGCGGCGACTCCATGCAGGGCGCGGGCATCCTGGACGGCGATCACGTGCTGGTGCGCCCCCAGGCGACCGCCCGCCCGGGGGAGATCGTGGTGGCGCTGATCGACGGCGAGGCCACGGTCAAGACCTTCCGGCCGTCGGGCCAGGGCCTGACCCTCGAGGCGGCCAACCCGGCCTTCGCCCCCATCGTGGTCCGGGCGGACGAGGGCCGCGACGTGCGCCTGTGCGGCGTGGTGGTGGGCGTGCTGCGCCTGCTGAAGTGATCCGACTCTGCGGACGTCGACGCGTGGGGGCGGCCGGCCTCGGCTCCCTTCCCCCGGGATGCAATCCGGGCCCACTGAGGTTACACTCTTGCGGTCCCGGGGCGGAGGAAGGTCCGTGGTGAAGGGCGCATGGGCGGCAGACGGCTGAAGTCACACTGGGGCTGGCACGCGCTGGGTGGCGCTTCGGTGGCCGGCTGGCTCTGGGTGCTGGCCGTGATGCTGTGGCCCGTCCCGGACAGCGAGGCCGGCGCGCTGCTCGGCCCGGCGGAGCTGTCCGGGGCCATCCGGCCCGGCGAGTGGTGGCTGGGCGCCTACCGCGACGGGCGGAAGATCGGCTGGTTCCACACCCGGGTGGAGCTCGCGGCGCACGGCTCCAGCCTGACGCAGGAGTCCCAGGTCCTGGTCAAGGTGGGTGGTTTCTCCCAGGCCATGGACTCCAGGCTCGCGGTCCGCCTGGACCCCGCGGGCCGCCTGCTGGACCTCGACTTCGGCCTGCAGGCCGGCCCGGTGAGCGTCTCCGCCCGGGGGCGGATGGACCAGGCGGGCCTGGCGCTCGAGCTCGATCTGGGCGGCCAGCGCTCGGCCAGCCGGCTGGCCCTGGCGGAGGCCCCGCTGTTCGACCTGGCCCTGCCCTACGCCATCCTGGCCCGCGATCCCCAGGCGGGCGACCGCTTCCGGGCGGTGGTGTTCGATCCCCAGACGCTCTCCAACCGCGAGACCACCATCGAGGTGGTGGGGCCGGACGCGCTGAGCCTGGGCGGGGCCATGCGGCCGGCCTACCACCTGCGGCGCAGCGCCGCGGGCCTGACCATGGATAGCTGGATCGACGTGGGCGGGGCCGTGCTCAAGGAGGAGCTGCCCGGCGGGCTCGTGCTGCAGCGCGAGGACGCGGACTGGGTGAAGCGGGGCGTCGAGGGGCTGGTGGCGCCGCCAGGCGGCCTGCCCCCGCTGTGGCCGGAGCTCGACCTGGGCGGGGAGGGAGGTCGGCGGACGCCGTGATCCAGATCGAGGGCCTGACCAAGTTGTTTGGCGACTTCGCCGCCGTCCAGGATCTCGAGCTGCACGTGCGGCGCGGGGAGGTGTTCGGCTTCCTCGGCCCCAACGGGGCGGGCAAGACCACGACCATGAAGATCCTGGTCGGCCTGGCGCGCCCGACCCGCGGCCGCGTGCTGGTGGGCGGCGTGGACGTGGTGCGCGAGCCCATCCGCGCCCGGCAGATCGTGGGCTACGTGCCCGACCGGCCCTACCTGTACGAGAAGCTGACCGCGCGGGAGTTCCTGGCCTTCGTGGCCGGGCTGTACGGGCTGCGCTTCCCGGATCTGGCCGCCCGGGCGCAGGAGCTGCTGGAGCTGTTCGATCTCAAGGCCTGGGCGGACGAGCTGGTGGAGAGCTACTCCCACGGCATGAAGCAGCGGCTGACCATGGCCGCGGCCCTGCTGCACAGGCCCGAGCTGCTGGTCGTGGACGAGCCCATGATCGGCCTCGACCCGCGCGGGGCGGTGCTGGTCAAGTCGCTGCTGCGCCGGCTGGCCGCCGACGGCCGCAGCACCGTGTTCCTGTCCACCCACACCCTGGAGGTGGCCGAGGAGCTGTGCGACCGGGTGGCCATCCTGCACCGGGGGCGGATGATCGCGCTGGGGACGCTGGCCGATCTCCGCGCCCAGGTGGGCGACAGCGGCGGGCGACTCGAGGAGCTGTTCCTGCGCCTGACCGGCGGGGTGGACGTGGGGGCGGTGCTCGAGGAGTTCCACCTGTGAGCCCGCCTCCGGGGAGCGCGTCGCGTGCTTGACGCCCTGCGCGATCTGGGTGTGCTGCTCAGGCCCAAGTGGCTGGGCCTGGGACGGCACCTCAGCGGCGCGAACCGCCGCGCGAGCCTGCGGCCGCTCCTGTACGCGGCCCTGGCGCTGACGTTCGCCTGGGGCATCTTCGCACTGTCGACCTGGTTCCTGCGCCAGGTGATGGCCGTCGAGCTGGTGGGCCAGCTCATCCCGCGGAAACTCATGTCGCTGGTGCTGCTGGTGCTGCTGGGCGTGCTGCTCCTGTCCACCACCATCGCCTCCTTCTCGGTCTTCTTCCTGTCGGACGATCTGGGGCTGCTCATGGCGGCGCCCGTGCCCACCGGGGCGCTGTTCTTCGCCCGTCTGCTGGAGATGGTCGTCTACTCCTCCTGGATGGTGCTGGGCTTCGGCCTGCCCATCTTCCTGGCCTTCGGCGTCGCCTACCAGGCTCCCTGGAGCTACTACCTGGCGGTGCTGGGCCTGTTCCCGCCGCTGGTGCTCATCCCCGGGGCGCTGGGCGCGATCGTGGCCGTGTCGCTCACGCGCGCCTTCTCCGCCAGGCGCTCGCGCGACCTCATCGTGGTGCTGGCCGTGCTGGGTTTCGTGGCGCTGTACCTGATCATCCGCCTGCTGCAACCCGAGCGGCTGCTGCAGCCCGACTCCTTCGGCACCATGGTGGAGTTCATGCAGCTCGTGGGCGGGCAGGAGTCGCGCCTGCTGCCGCACCAGTGGCTGACCGACTTCCTGTTCCCCCTGCTGCAGGGCCGGGGGGTGGCCTCCTGGCTGCCGGCGCTGGCGGTGTGGACCACGGCGGCCGGCCTGCTGGCGCTCGCGGGCTGGCTGGGCAGCGGGCTCATGCGCGCCGCCTACGACCGCGCCCAGCGCGGCCGGGTGCGCCACGGCGACGCGCTGGCCGACTCCCCGGGCGTGGGCGCGGGCCCGGCCAGGGGCCGCCGCGCGTTCGGGCGCTGGCTGGACCGCCTGGCCCTGTCCGCCCCCGGGCTGACCGCGCCGCTGCTGCTCAAGGACGGCCGGGTGTTCCTGCGCGATCCCAACCAGTGGCTGCAGCTGCTGCTGCTGGGCGCGCTGGCCGCGGTGTACCTGCTCAACTTCTCCTACCTCAAGCTGGCCGAGTTCGGCTGGTTCACCCTGTACACGGTCAACCACGTCATGGTGGGCCTGGTGCTGGCGGGGGTGGCGGTGCGCTTCGTCTTCCCGGCGGTCAGCCTGGAGGGCCGGGCCTGGTGGATCGTGCGCACCGCGCCCGTGCAGCTCGCAGCCTTCATGCACTCGAAGCTGCTGATCGCCTACCTGCCGCTGGCCGGCCTGGGGCTCTGCCTGGCGCTGCTGTCCTGCGCGGTGATCGACGTGCCGGCGGTCTTCTACCTGTTCACCGTGGCGCTGGTGCTGGTGATGAGCCTGGTGATCTGCGCCCTGGGGGTGGGACTGGGGGCGATCTTCCCCAACTTTCACGCCGAGAACCCGGCCAAGATCCCGGCCGGCGTCGGGGGCGTGACCTACATGATCCTGAGCATGGGCTTCGTGCTCGTGTTCCTGCTGGCCAGCGTCTACCCCACCTACCTGGCCTTCCAGCTCCCGCACCAGCTCAACCACCCCTTCGGGCGCGTGAGCTGGCTGGCGAGCTCGCTGGGGGCGCTGCTCGTCCTGGGCGTCGGCGGGAGCTGGCTGCCGATGTGGCTCGGCCGCTTCATGCTGTCCCGGCGAGAGGATTGAGCTGGCTCGACAGGGACTCCGCCCTTCCCCCTGACGGACCCCGCGGGGTACAATCCGGCCCCGGCCCGGACGGGCCGCGAGGGAGGCGGGATGAGCGAAGCCCACGGACCCCTGGAGCTCGTATCGCGCATCGCGCGGGTGGACGTCTACCGCGGCCAGGCCCTGGTCACCCGGGAGGCTGCGCTGCCGGCCGGCGCCGGCGGAGCGCTGTCGGTGCGGATCGCGGGCCTGCCGCTCCGGCTGCTGGACGACTCGCTCCGGGTGCGGGTGCTCTCGGGCCAGTCCGGGGTCGCGCCGCGCGCCGGCGATCTGTCGCTGGAGTGGAGCCTGGTCGCGCGCGAGGCGGCGGTGCGCACCGACGGGGCCGAGCTGCTGCACGCCCTGGAGCGCCAGCGGGCGGCGCTGGAGGTCGAGCGCAAGCGCTGGCTCGATCGGGCGGCCACGCTGGAGGGGTTGGCGCCCGCCGAGGTGGGCGCGGCGGAGCTGCCCGAGGAGCTGGCCTACAGCCCGCGCCACCCCATGCAGGCCTGGCTGGAGCTGGCCCGCTTCGCGCGCGAGGGGCTGGATCGGGCCTGGGCCGAGGTGGGCCGGCTCGACCGGGAGCTGCGCGCCGTCGACGATCGCCTGACCGGCCTGGAGCACGAGCTGACCCGGCAGTCGAGCGCCGAGGCGGAGGCCCTGGGGACCTGCCGCAAGGCGGCCCGCCTGGCCCTGGAGCTGCCCGCGGGGACGTCCGCAGCCCGCCTGGAGCTCAGCTACCTGGTGCCGCTGGCCCGCTGGGTGCCCGAGTACGAGCTGCGGGTCGCGGCCGACCTGGGCCGGGCCGAGCTGGTGCTGAAGGCCCTGGTGGCCCAGCGCACGGGCGAGGACTGGGACGGGGCGGCGCTGGCCTTCTCGACCGCCGATCTGCGCCGCTCGACCGAGCTGCCCGAGCTGGACTCCTGGCGCATCGGCAAGGCGCAACCGCCGCGGCCCTCGGGCTGGAGGCCGCTGCCCGAGGGCCTGGAGGAGCTGTTCGAGGGGTACGACCGCGGGCGGCGCAGCCTGCCCGGCCCGCCTAGCCTGAGCGCCCCCTCGCTGCCGCAGCCCGAGCGGCTGGGCGGCAAGCGGAAGGCCGCCGCGGGGCGCAAGGACGCCGCGCCCGGGTTGGCCCAGGTGCTGGGCGCCCTGGCCGCGAGCGCCCCTCCGCCACCGCCGGCCGCGTCGCCGATGCCCGTGTGCGAGCCCGCGCCGCAGGCGGAGGCGGATGACGATCTGGGCGCGGACGAGGGCTCGGTCCACTGCGCCGACGGAGACGTGGATGGCTTCGCCGCCGTCCCCTGCGCCCCGCCCGCCAGCGTGGCCATGGCGAGCTCGCGCCCGCGCCCGCCACCCGCGCCGGGGCGGGCCGGGGGCGGCGGGCGGGCCGTGGCCAAGAAGGAGGCGCGGCGCGCGTCCGCGCCCATGCAGCCGCGTGCCCGCCTGGCCGAGCGGGAGGAGGCCGAGGAGTGCAAGTCGGTGTGCGCGGACTCGTGCGAGCCCCCGTGCCCGGACGACGCCGCGCCCGCCCTGGCCCTGTCGGAGGCCAGCCGCGAGGCCCTGGGCTACGAGAGCCTGCGCATGGAGGGCCCGGACACCGCCGGCCGCGGGCAGCTCCGCGCGGTGGGCGCGGCCGAGCGGCTGGTGGAGCAGCTGGCCGGGCGGGCGTCCGCCGGCGGGCTCCAGGGGCTGGCCGGGGAGCTCGGGCGCGCGCTGCTCGAGCCGGAGCGCCTCGCGCTCGGCCGCCTGGCGTTGCCCTCGCACGCCGTGGCGGTGGAGCAGTCGGCCGGACACTTCGCGCTGCGCTACCCCATGGACGGCGCCGGGCGGGTGCTGTCCGACGGCCAGTTCCACGCCCAGGCGCTGCTGCGCCGGGAGGGGGAGGTCCGCAGGGTGTACCGCTGCGTGCCGCTCCTGGACGAGCAGGTCTACCTGGTGGCCGAGTTTCCCAACCCGCTCGAGCTGCCGCTGCTGGCCGGCCCGGTGCGGGTGTACCGGGGCGGCGACTTCCTGGTCAGCGCGCCGCTCGAGACCACCCCGCCCGGCAAGGCGCTGGTCGTCAACATGGGCGTCGAGCCGGCCATCCGCGTGGCCCGCAACACCTCCTTCCAGGAGAGCAGCGGGGGGTTGTTCGGCGGCGACGCGGTGCTGGACCACAAGGTGGAGATCGAGGTGCGCTCCCGCCTGGCCGCCCCGGCCCAGGTGGAGATCTTCGAGCGGGTGCCGGTCAGCCACGAGGACGGGGTCAAGGTGGAGGTGGTGCGCGCCAGCCCCGAGCCCGAGGTGTACGAGCAGCTCGAGCGCGGCCGCCCGGTGCGCGGGGGGCGCCGCTTCCGGCTGGCGCTGGCCCCCGGGGAGGTGGCCACCTGCCAGCTCGCCTACCGCGTGACCATCCCCAGCAAGCGGGTCATCCAGGGAGGGAACCGCCGTGTCTGACACACCCCTGACGGTCCAGCCCGCGCCGGCCGGGCAGATCCTCGAGGCGCCGGTGGCCGAGGTGCTGATCATGGAGGATCGGGCCCAGGTGCTGCGCCGCGCGCGCGTGGAGCTCAGGCCCGGCCGCCTGGCGCTCCGGCTCGGTCCGTGCACCCCGCTGCTCGCGGATCGCACGCTGCGCTGCCGGGTGCGCTCGGCGGGCGCGGACGACGCCCCGGCCAAGGTGCTGGACTGGCGGGTGACGCGCGCGTACGTGGTGCGCGCCGCCCGGCCCGAGCGCGAGCAGGAGCTGGTCCAGGCCTTGGAGGGTCTGGTGGCCGAGTACCTGCAGGAGAACCAGCGGGCCGCGGTGCGCCTGCACGAGCGCGGCCGGGTGGCCCAGGCCGTGCGCGATCTCGCCCGGCACGTGGGCGAGCGGGTGGTGATCGGGCCCTTCGAGCCTGCCTGGGCCGAGGAGCTCGAGGCGGCCTTCGGGCGGCGCGGCGAGCTGGAGGAGGAGCTGCTCGACCTGCAGTGGGCGCAGGACGACCGCCGGGCGCGGGTGGAGCGGCTGGTCCAGGAGCGGCGCGCGGCGTTGACCCCGGTCTCGGACTACCGGGCCGAGGTCGGCCTGGAGGCGGTCATCGAGCGCGCCGGGACCTACCTGGTAGAGGTGGAGTACCAGGCGCCCTGCGCGCTGTGGCGCCCGACCTACACCGCCGAGCTGGCGCCCGACGGCGCCGGGCTCGCCTGGGCCTCGGCCGGCATGGTGTGGCAGCTGACCGGCGAGGACTGGACCGGCGTGGAGCTCGCCTTCTCCACCGCCCGGCCGAGCCTGGGGGCCGAGCTGCCCCTGCTCGAGGACGACTGGCTGTCCACCCGGGAGAAGACCGAGGTGGAGCGGAAGGTGGTCGAGGTGGCCTCGCGTGACCAGGTCATCGCCACCACCGCCTCGGCCCCGCAGGGCCGCAGCAGCGACACGCCGCCCGGGCTGGACGACGGCGGCGAGGCGCGCCTGTTCCGCGTCCCGGGCCGGGTGGACGTGCCCTCGGACGGGCGACCGCACAGGCTGGAGTTCGAGCGCTGGCAGGCGCCGACGGAGTGCGAGTACGTGTGCCTGCCGGAGAAGGCCGAGTTCGTCTTCCTGCGCTCCCTGCAGACCTACCCTGGCGCCCAGCCGCTGCTGGCCGGGCCGGTGGCGCTCATGCGCGACGGCGGCTACACCGGCCGCGGGCGCATCCGCTTCGTGGCGCCGGGGGAGCGCTTCGGGCTGTCGTGGGGCTCGGAGGACGGGCTGCCGGTCCACCGCGAGCAGCACCAGGAGTTCGAGGAGACGGGGCTGCGCAAGCGGCGCCAGCACGACTTCCGCGTGGAGCTGTACCTGGCCAACCAGTCCGGCGCCCCGCGCAGGGTGCGCGTGTCCGAGCGGGTGCCGGTGGCCGAGCTGGAGGCGGTGGAGGTGGAGATCCTGGCCAAGGAGACCAGCCCCGGGTACTCCCGGGACGCCCAGGGCCTGGTGACCTGGGCGCTCGAGCTCAAGCCGGGTGCGGACGCCCGGCTGAAGCTGGCCTACCGGGTGAGCATGCCGAGCCAGGTGATCTGGCGCGGCTGATCCGCCTGCCCCGCAGCCCGAGGAGCAGCAGGCCGAGGAGCAGGCTGCAGCCGGGGCCTGCGCCCGCACCGCCCGCGCTGGCGCAGCCGCTGTCCCCCTCGGCGCACAGGTCCTGCACCGGCACGCAGTTGCCCCCGCGGCAGGCGTCCCCGGCGGTGCAGGCGTCGCCGTCGTCGCAGGGGGTGCCGTCCGCCCTGGACAGCGCCTGGCAAGTGCCCGAGGCCGCGTCGCAGCTGCCCTGGCTGCAGACCCCGTCCAGCCAGGAGCAATCGCGGGGCGTGCCCATGCACTGGGCGGCGGAGCAGGTGTCGCCCTCGGTGCAGGGGTTCGAGTCGTCGCAGGGATCGGAGCTGTGCAGGTGGCCGCAGCTGCCGTCCGGGCGGCACTCGTCCGTGCTGCAGGGGTTCTGGTCGTCGCAGGAGAAGGGCGTGCCGTGGCAGGCGCCCGCGGCGTCGCACAGGTCCGGGTAGGTGCACGGGTCCAGATCGTCGCAGCCGCTGCCCACGGGCTCGCACAGGCCCGGGCCGTCCTCGACCCCCAGGTACAGGAAGGCGCGGCCGCCGTCCTGGCCCGGGATGTCCTGGTAGGGCGCGGACGCCAGGAGGTCCGCGGCGCCGTCCGCGTTCACGTCCCCGGCCGGGGCCACGCACGAGCCGAAGCTCGCCCCGACCTGCTCGTCGCCCGAGGCGGACCAGGCCGGCGGCGTGAGCGGCCCGGACAGCGACCCCAGGTACATGAAGGCCCGGCCCACCGCGGTGCCCAGCGTGTCCTCGCCGGGGGCGCCCACCAGGACGTCGGCCTTGCCGTCGCCGTTCGCGTCGCCCACCCCGGCCACGGACCAGCCGAAGCGCGCCTGGGCCCGGTCGGTGCCCGAGTAGCGCCACCAGTAGGCCGTGGACAGGCCCGTGCCCGGCACGCCTCCGCGGTAGGCGTACGCCCGGCCCGCGCCGCCCTGGGCCGTGTCGTGCCCCGGGGCGCCCACCACCACGTCGTCGAAGCCATCGGCGTCCACGTCGCCGGCGCCGGCCACGGAGAAGCCGAACTGGGCGTAGGCCTGGGCGTCGCCCGAGGCGCTCCAGCTGGCCGTGGCCGCGGGTCCGCCCGCGCCGCCCAGGAACAGGAAGGCCCGGCCGCTGGCCTGGTAGGTGAAGGTGTGCAGATAAGCGCCGACGATCAGGTCGCCGAAGCCGTCTCCGTTCACGTCGCCCGCCCCGGCCACGGAGAAGCCGAAGCCGGCCCCGGCCAGGTCGTCTCCGAGGTGGGTCCAGGCGTGGGTCGAGGACAGGCCCTGCGCCGTGCCCAGGTACACGAACGCCCGGCCCGGGCCGCTGGTCGGGCCGAGCTCCATGCTCTGGGCCGGGGCCCCGACCACCAGGTCGGGGTAGGAGTCGCCGTTCACGTCGCCGGCCGCGGCCAGGGAGGTGCCGAAGTAGGCCTGCGCCTCGTCATAGCCCGAGGCGGCCCAGGCGGCGCTGGCTCCGGGGCCGTTGCTCGAGCCCATGAACACGAAGGCACGCCCGGCGTCGGTCTGGACCCCGTCCTGGTCGGGTGCGCCCACGGCGAAGTCGGCGTAGCCGTCCCTGTCGAGGTCGCCGGCCGGCGCGGCGGACAGGCCGAAGTGGGCCCGGGTGCGGTCGTCGCCCGAGGAGCTCCAGGCCGGGGTCGCGCCCAGCCCGGTGGCCTGGCCGTAGAACAGGTACGCCTTGCCGGCCGCGGTGTTGGCCGTGGAGAAGTAGGGCGCGGTCACCAGCACGTCGCCGAACCCGTCGCCGTTCACGTCGCCCACCCCGGCCAGCGCCCAGCCGAAGCGGGCCAGCTCGCGGTCCTGGCCCGAGCTCGTCCAGGCCGGGTCGATGGTGACCGGGTAGCGCCGGGCGTCCTGCACCTCGATCCACAGGCGCCCGGCCCGGCGGGCGAAGCTGCAGGGCAGCTCGCGGCCGTCCGGCTCGAAGGCCCGCGGTGGGCTGGCGCGCAGCACCTCGGCCCCGGCGTGGTCGACCCGCAGGCCGCCCGGGCTGAGCCCCCAGGCGGCGCCCTCCAGCCCGAAGCCCAGCGCGAAACGCTCCCCCTGCGGCGCGAGCACGTGCAGGGTCTGCTGGAAGGCCTCGGGGCCGTTGTCCAGCTCCTGCACCACCAGCCCGGGGTGCGACCAGCGCAGGCGCGTCCCCTCGGCCACCAGCGCCGCCGGCGGCAGCGCGCGCTCCTCGCCCCCCGCCGCGAGCCGCTCGAGGCGCACCTGCAGGCGCCAGGCCGGGGACGGCCCTGACGGCTCCAGGCTGAAGGCCGGGGCGGCGGCGCTCAGGCGCAGCCCGGGCCGGTGCGCGATGAACACCCCGCGCGCGGGATCGCGGTGCACCCGGCGCGCGTCGCGCTCCAGGAACAGCCTGGTGGCCTGGCCCCAGGTCGGGGCGGCGCGTGGCCCGGCCCGCAGCGCCGCGGCCTGCGACCCGGCCTCGGGCCTGGGCTCCCCGGGGGGCTGACAGGCCAGGCAGGTCACGGGCAGCAGCAGCGAGGCGAGCCTCCACACGGCGCGGGTCTGGCGGGCCATGACGTCAGCCTCCCCCCCCGCGCGCCGCGTGAGCGGACGGGCGGGGCTGGATCCTGCCTCGATTCTCGGGGGCGCCGGGGAGCCGAGTCAACTCGCCCGGACGGTGAAGCGCAGGCGGTGGTTGGAGATCAGGATCTCGTCCCCCTGGGACAGCCGGTGCTTGGTGATCTGCTCGCCGTCCAGCCAGGTGCCGTTGGCGGAGTTGAGATCCTCGATGAACCAGCCGTTCCGCTCGCGGGTGACGACCGCGTGCTCGCGGGAGACGGAGCGGTGCTGGATGACGTGATCGCACTTGCTGCCGCGGCCGATCAGGAAGATGTCCTTGCGCACGGAGATGAGCGGGCCGTCGTCCACCTGCAGCAGCAGCAGGTCGCCGCCGCCCGGGCGGGCGGCGGGCCGGGAGGCCGGGCGGGCGACGGGCGCGGGCGCGAGCTGCGGCGCGACGCTGGGGCGTCCCGGCCGGGCCGCGGGCGGGGGCTCCGGCTCGGCCTCGTCGAGGAGGTCCACCCCGGAGGGCGGCGCCATCGACACGGGGGTCACCTTGATGAGCCCCATGCGCCGGCCCAGATCGAACAGGGCCAGGTGGATGACCTGGTCCGGATCCAGGCCGGAGGTCTGACCGATCTGGCGGATGATCGCCAGCATGCGCGGATCGAGCTGGACCGACTTGCGCACGGGGTTGTCCATGATCATGCCTCGGCTGAGGCCCATGCTAGCGCAGGCCGCCGGGCCGATCAACAAACTGGCCCGGCCACTCCTCCCTGAAACGGTTGAAGCAGCCGAGCTCCAGGCCGGGCCTGCGCCTGGTGAGGGCGCGCAGGAAGGCGCGCATGCCCAGCGGGGCTCCGCCCGCGCGCGGCGGCCAGGGCCCGCCCGGGCGCGGATCCAGGTCGAGGTTGCGCACCTGCAGCATGTGCGCGCCGCTGCGCTCGAGCAGCCCGACGAGCGCCTCGAGCTCCTCGGGCCGGTCGGTGTGCCCGGGCAGGCTGAGCAGGTTGAAGGCGACCCACAGCCCCCGGGCCGCCGCGCGGGTGGCGAACTCCTCGACCTCCGCCAGGCTGAAGTCGCCGCGGTGGTAGGCGCGGAAGGCGCGCGGCCGGGCGCTGGCCAGGCTCACCCGCACGCTCTGCAGCCCGGCCTGCGCCAGCGCCTCCACCGCCTCCGGGCGGCTGCCGTTGGTGTTCATGTGCAGGGTGCCGCGGGAGGTGCGGCGGCGGATGGCCCGCAGGGCCTCGACGATGCGCGCGGCCTCGGTCAGCGGCTCGCCCTCGCAGCCCTGGCCGAAGCTCACCATGGCCGGGCGGGCGTGGGACAGGTGGTGCACGGCCACCTCGACGATGTGGGCCAGGGGGGGCGCGGCGTCCAGGCGCACCTGCGGGCTCGGCACCGGCCCGTCGGACTCCGAGATGCAACCCCGGCAGCGCGCGTTGCAGCGCGGGGCCGTGGGCAGCCCGGCCTCGTAGGCGCCCAGGAACAGGTTGCTGGCCGTGCAGCAGCCGTACTCCGTCACGCAGCGGGCGAGCTGGGCCACCACCCGGTTGCGCGGGAACCGCGTTCGGAAACGGGTCAGGCGCGCCCCCCAGTCCGGCAGGCGGAAACGCGCCGGATCCCAGTGGGTGTGGGGGTCCAGCCGGGAGAGCGCGCACAGGACGCCGCCGCGGTGGAAGCCCACCGCGGTGTAGGCGCGCAGCGGCAGCGGGGGCGCGCCCCTGCCGGCCTCGGCCGCCGGCAGCAGGTGCCGCACGTGGCCCGGGGGCGGCACGCCGGCCACGGCGTGCGGCCGCAGCGCGCGGCCGTGCAGCCGCACCTCGCAGAGCTCCACCGCGTGGCCGGTGCGCGGGTCCAGCCCCACCGGGCATCGGCCGGGCAAGTAGGCGAGCTGCAGCCCGTCGGGGGCCGGCATGCCGCCCCGTGCCTCGAGCGGTCGCAGCGCCTGGCCGTCCCAGCCGGCCGCCAGGAGCTGAGGGTGATCGTAGACCTGCCCGGCGTCGTCGGCCCACAGCAGGCGCGGGCGGGTGGACGGGCGGCGCTCAGGGCTCAAAGCGGACCTCGTACTGCTCCAGGTGGAAGTGCGGCACCGCGTCCACGCGCAGCTGCACCCCCAGGCGGCGCTCGAGCGACTCGAGCACGGCCTGCTCCTCGTCGATCAGCCGCTTGGCGACCGCGGGGCTGGCGGAGACCCGCAGGATGCCCCGCCGGCCGCGGGCCTCGCGCTCCACGGCGCGCAGCAGCTCGTAGCACACCGACGCGGCGGACTTCACCCGGCCGGTGCCGTCGCAGTAGGGGCAGGGCTCGGTCAGGCTGCGGATCAGGCTCTCGCGCACCCGCTTGCGGGTCATCTCCACCAGCCCCAGCTCGGAGATCTTGAGGATGTTGGTGCGGGCCCGGTCGGCGGTCAGCGCCTCCTGCAGCGTGCTGAACACGCGCTCGCGGTTGGCCGGGCGCTCCATGTCGATGAAGTCGATGATGATGATGCCGCCCAGGTCCCGCAGCCTGAGCTGGCAGACGATCTCGCGCACCGCCTCCAGGTTGATCTTGGTGATGGTGTCTTCCAGGTTGTGCTTGCCCACGTAGCGGCCCGTGTTGACGTCGATGGCGGTGAGCGCCTCGGTCTGGTCGATGACGATCGTGCCGCCGCTCTTCAGCCACACCTTGCGGTCGAGCGCGCGGCCGATCTCCACCTCCAGGCCGAGGGCGTCGAACAGGGGCTCGCCGCCCTCGTACAGCTCCACCCGCGCGGCCAGGGCGGGCATGAAGGTGCGCACGAACTCGAGCAGGGTGCGGTGCTCGGCCGGGTCGTCGATGACCAGCCGGTCCACCTCGGCGGTGAAGAGGTCCCGGGTGGCGCGGCGGATCAGATCCAGGTCCTGGTAGAGCTGGGTGGGCGCGCCCGAGGCGCTGGCGCGCGCCTGCACGTCCTGCCACAGCCGGGTCAGGAAGCGCATGTCGGCCGCCAGGACCTCCTCGTCGGCGCCCTCGGCGGCGGTGCGGATGATGAAGCCGGTCTTGGGCTGGCGTAGCTGCTCGACCAGCTCCTTGAGCCGCCTGCGCTCGCCCTCCTGGAGGATGCGGCGCGAGATGCCGATGTGGTCGACGGTCGGCAGGAAGACCAGCAGCCGGCCGGGCAGGGTGATGTGGGTGGTCAGGCGTGCGCCCTTGGTGCCGATGGGCGCCTTGGCCACCTGGACCACGATCTCCTGGCCGTTGTGGAGCAGATCGGAGATGCGGGCCGGGGGCGGCAGCGACGGGCCCTCGCCCTCCTCGGCGCTCTCGTCCGGCGGCTTGACCTCGTCCTCCTCGTCGGCCTCCTTGTCGGCCACCAGGCCCAGGTCGGCGGTCGAGACGGGCTGGAGCACGTCGGAGACGTACAGGAAGCCGGCCTTGTCCAGACCGATGTCCACGAAGGCCGCGTCCATCCCCGGCAGGACGCGCACCACGCGGCCCAGGTAGATGTTGCCCACCAGGCCGCGGCCGCTGGGCCGCTCGATGTACAGCTCGGCCAGGGTGCCCTTCTCCACCAGCGCCACCCTGCGCTCGTGGTGCAGGGCGTTGATCGCCAGGAGCGTGCTCATCCGGGCGCCTCCTCGCGCGTGTCCGGCGCGGTCGGGGTTCCTGGCGCCGGCGGCAGGAGCGCCTCGCGCATCACGCGCGGGCGCGGCAGGCCGAGGGCCTCGGCGATCTCAGCCGGGCGGGGCACGGCGCCCCGGTTCACGGCCACCTCCAGCACCACGGCGCGTGCCTCCGGCTCGGCCAGGAGGCTGCGCAGGCCCGGCCTCAGATCCACGCTGCGGTGGGCGCCCTTGGCCTGACGCGTCATGACCCAGCTCGGCCGGGCGAGCAGGCCCGCCACCCGCGCGGCCGCCTCGGCCGGGGACGGCTCGCCCTCCCAGGTCAGGCGGTAGCGCACCGCGCCCGCCACGCCGGAGGGGCCCGGCTCACCCGGCAGGAGCGCCCGCCCCTCGAGGAGCTCGAGCCCCTCCGGGAGCGCCTGGCGCAGCGCCGCGAGCAACCCCGCGGGCTCGTCCGCCCGGCGCAGGGCCACGTCCACCAGCTCGGCCTGGCTCTCCACGCCCACCGGACAGGCCGGCCCGAAGGCCACGCGCGGCTTCGGGTGGAAGCCGCCGGAGTGGGCCAGCGGCCAGCCGGCCCGGCGCAGCGCGCGCTGGATCACGGCCATGGTCTCCAGGTGGCTGAGGAAGGCCGCCCCTCCGCGCCGGGCCAGCCGCAGGCGGAGGCGGACCACGGTCGGGGTGGCGGGCGACTGGGCGCCGAAGGCGGGCGCCTCGCTCGCCGCGGGCGGCGCGAGGGGCTCCACCAGGCGCGGGGCGATTCCCTCCTGACACACCCCGCAGCCGGCGCAGTCCCCCCGGGCGCAGTCGGGCGTGGGCTCCGCGCGCCGGGAGCGCCCGAGCTCCTCCAGCAGGAAGGCGCGCGTCGGGCCGGCCTGCAGGTGCTCCCAGGGCAGCAGCTCGTCCGGGCTGCGCGCGCGCAGGTAGTGGGCCGCTCCGCCCGGCACGGGCAGCTCGGCCAACGCCGCGGCGAAGCCCGCCTGGTCGAAGTGCTCGCCCCAGGCCTGCAGCCGCGCGCCGGCGCGGGCCAGCCGCTCCAGGGCGGCGAACTGGCGCCTGTCGCCGCGGGCCAGCAGCCCCTCGGCCCAGGCCATCTCGGGCCGGGTCCAGCCCACCTTGACGCCCGGGATGCGGCGCAGCTCGGCGCGCAGCTCGGCGTGCCAGGCGCTCACCTCGGCGGGCAGCGCCATGGCCTCCCACTGGAAGGGTGTGTGCGCCTTGGGCACGAAGGTCGACACGCCCACGTGGATGTCGGGGCGGTGGCCGGCGCGGCGGAGCTCGTCGCGCAGCCAGGCGGTCAGCCGGGCGATCCCGGCGCGATCGGCGGGCGTCTCGGTGGGCAGGCCGATCATGAAGTACAGCTTGATGAGCTGCCAGCCCGCCGCGAACGCCCCCAGGGCGGCCCGGAGCACGTCCTGGTCGCTGAGATCCTTGTTGATCACCCGGCGCAGCCGCTCGCTGCCCGCCTCGGGCGCGATGGTGAAGCCGGACTTGCGGACGGCCCGGACCTGCTCGGCCAGGGCGGGCGTCAGGGTCTCGGCCCGCAGCGAGGGCAGGCTGACCGACACGCACTCGCCGGCGTGCCGCGCGATCACCCCGGCCAGCAGCGCCAGGATCTGGGGGTGGTCCCCGGCCGAGAGCGACAGCAGGGAGACCTCGTCGTGGCCGCTGGAGCCGAGCCCCGCGTCCACGGCGGGGAGCAGCGCCGGCAGGGCGCGCTGGCGCACCGGCCGGGTGATCATGCCCGCCTGGCAGAAGCGGCAGCCGTGGGTGCAGCCCCGCTGGATCTCGAGCGTCAGCCGGTCGTGCACGGTCTGCATCCAGGGCACCACCGGCCGCGTGGGCGGCGGCAGCGCGCCGAGGTCCGGCTGCAGGGCCCGGGTGATCCGGGCCGGGGCGCCGTCCAGGGGCTCGAGCTCCGCCAGGCGCCCGTCCGGGGCGTAGCGCGGCCGGTAGCGTCCCGGCAGGTAGACGCCGGGGAAGCTCTGCAGGCAGTCGAGCTGCGCCCGGCGCGGCGCGCCACGGCGCCTGGCCTCGGCCAGGGCCGCCAGCATGTCCGGCAGGGCCCGGTCGGCCTCGCCCAGGAACACCGCGTCCAGGGCCTCGGCCAGGGGCTCCGGGTTGGCGGCACACGGGCCTCCGGCCAGCACCAGGGGATGGGCGTCCTGGCGCTCCGCCGCCCGCAGCGGCACGCCGCCGAGCTCCAGCATGCAGAGCACGTCGGGCAGGTTCAGCTCGTGCTGCAGGCTGAAGCCGATGACGTCGAACGCGGACAGCGGCGCGCCCGACTCCAGGCTGCGGAGCGGCTCGCCCGCCGCGCGCAGCGCCCGCTCCATGTCGAGATCGGGCGCGAACACGCGCTCGGCGGCCAGCCCCGGACGCTGGTTGACGGCCTCGTAGAGCACCTGGAAGCCCAGGTAGCTCATGCCCAGCTCGTACAGCTCCGGGTAGGCCAGCACCAGCCGGGCGCGCACGTCGGCCGGCGCCTTGCGCACGGAGCCCACCTCTCCACCGAGGTAGCGGCTGGGGTGGCGGACGGACAGCAGCAGATCGTCGAGCGCGGCCATGGCGGGCCCAACCTACCCCGCGGGCCCCTGGGGCACAAGCGGCTTGTGGAGCGGGGCGGCGCCGAAACGCGGCCCTCCCGCCCGGAGCGAGTCCGGGTGGGAGGGCCCTGGAACGGGAGCGAGAAAAGGAGGTTGGGAACACGCTCCGGCGAACCCGCCGGAGACTCTATGTGAACAGGGTCAGGGCCCCTGTCGGTCGCGAGCGGCCCCGCGAGGCCGCCCAGGAAGCACCGGCGCGGGCGCGGGCGGGGAGGGAAGCCCGGGTCGCACGCGTCCTTCGCCGGTGGTTCCTAGGGTGCCTGGCACCCTGGCCGTCATGCACAGCAAGGCGTGTGCCAGGCCCGGGGCCGTCCTGCGTCCGCTCTGGAATCGCAGCCTTGGAAGGAATCGCTCCGGCGCCGGCCGGGGGCCGCTGGCGCGGTTCACGACATTCCTGTCAGGGGGCGGGTGGCTCCAGGCCCGCCTCGCGCGCCAGCGCCAGCAGGCCAGCCTCGTCCACGACGCGAACGCCCAGCCGCTCCGCCTCGGCCAGCTTGGAGCCCGGGCTCTCGCCCGCCACCAGGAGGTCGGTCTTGCGGCTCACCGAGCCGGTCACCTTGGCGCCCAGCGCGCCGAGGAGCTGCTTGGCCGCGCGCCGGTCCAGGGTGGCCAGCGTGCCGGTCAGCACGGCCGTCTTGCCCTCCAGCGGTCGGGCGGCGCCCGTCCCGCGTGGCCCCGGGCGGGCCGGCGCCTGGGGCTCGACCCCGGCCGCGCGCAAGCGCGCGAGCGCACGCAGGTTGGCCGGCTCGGCGAAGAAGGCCCGCACGCTGCCGGCCACCTCCGGCCCGACCCCGGGGACGGCCTGCAGGGCCTCTTCGTCGGCCGCGGCCAGGGCCTCCAGGCCGCCGAAGGCCTCGGCCAGCAGGCCGGCCACGTGCTCGCCCACGTGGCGGATGCCCAGCGCGAACAGGAAGCGCCCGAGCGGCCGCGCGCGGCTCGCGGCCAGCTGCGCCAGGAGGTTCTGGGCCGACTTCTCGCCCAGGCGCTCCAGGCCGGCCAGGCGGGGGAGGTCCAGGGCGTACAGGTCGGCCGCGTCCCTGACCAGCCCACGCTCGACGAGCTGGGCCACCAGCTTCTCGCCCAGCCCCTGGATGTCCAGCCCCTCGCGGCTGGCGAAGTGCAGCAGGCGCTCGCGGAGCTGGGCCGGGCAGGCCATGTTCGAGCAGCGCTTGGCCGCCTCGTCCTCCTCGCGCACCGCGCGCCCGCCGCAGGCCGGGCAGGTGTCGGGCAGGCGGTAGCGGGGCGGGTCGCCGACGCGCTTCTCGCGAATCACGGCCACCACCTCGGGGATCACGTCGCCCGCGCGCTGGATGACCACCGTGTCGCCGACGCGCACGTCCTTGCGGTCGATCTCGTCCTGGTTGTGGAGGGTCGCCCGCGAGACCTCGACCCCGCCCACGCGCACCGGCCGCAGCGCGGCCACGGGGGTGAGCACCCCGGTGCGTCCCACCTGGACCAGGATGTCCTCGACCCGGGTCGTCTCCTGGACCGCGGGGAACTTGTAGGCGATGGCCCAGCGCGGTGAGCGCGAGATCTCCCCCAGCGCGCGCTGCGCGGCGAAGCGGTTCACCTTGACCACCAGCCCGTCGATCTCGTAGGGCAGGTCGTGCCGGCGGGCGAGCAGCTCGCGGTAGGCCTGGAGCACCTCGTCCGGGCCGCGGCACAGGCGCGACAGGGGGTTCACCCGGAAACCCACGGCGCGCATCCACTCGAGCAGCGCGAGCTGGCTGTCCAGACCCGGCACGTCCAGCCCCGGGGCGTAGAGCATGACCTCCAGCGGCCTGCGCGCGGTGACCCGCGAGTCGAGCTGCCGCAGGCTCCCGGCCGCGGCGTTGCGCGGGTTGGCGAAGGACGGCTCGCCGGCCTCCTCGCGCTGGCGGTTGAGCCGCTCGAAGGCAGCCTTGTGGATGATGGCCTCCCCGCGCAGCACCAGCTCGTCCGGCAGCGCCGCGCCGGCCTGGGCGCGCAGCTTCAGCGGCACGCTCTTGATGGTGCGCGCGTTGTCCGTGACCGTCTCACCGACCAGCCCGTCCCCGCGGGTGGAGGCCGCCTCCAGCAGGCCCCGGCGGTAGACCAGCTCGATGGCCACCCCGTCCAGCTTGGGCTCGGCCACGTACTCGACCGGGCCGGCGGTCGCCAGCCCCTTCCGCACCCGTTCGTCGTACTCGCGCAGCTCCTCGTCGCTGAAGGCGTTCTGCAGGCTGAGCATGGGCGCGGGGTGGGGGAAGGGGGTGAAGCCCGGCTGGGGCGCGGCGCCCACCCGCCGGGTGGGCGAGTCCGGGCGGATCAGCGCCGGCCACTCTCGCTCGAGGGACTCGAGCTCTCGCATCCGCCGGTCGTACTCGGCGTCCGAGATGGTGGGCGCGTCCAGGGCGTAGTAGCGGTAGGCGTGCTCGTGGAGTTCGTCGGTCAGGGCGGCGATGCGGGCCGCGGCCTGGGCGCGCTGCATGATCCACCTCCGGTCAGGCGGGGGGCATGGTACACCGGCCGCGGGGGGGGTCGCCAGCGTCGCGCCTCGCATGGTCGTGCCGCTTTTCGCTTGACATCCCCGCCGCGGCGTACTAAGACCGCCCACGTCAACCTGATTTCCTATCCCTGCTAGCATGTGAGGTTGTTTCCAGGACGATGTGCCTGCTCGTGAATTCGTCGGATCTACCCCTCGAACCTGCCCCCCGGCTGGCGCCGCGGCGGGCCGCTCCAATTCCTTCCGTGGAGGACTGACCATGAACCTCAAAGAACTCAAAGAAATGAAGATCGCCGAGCTCAACAACCTCGCCAAGGAGCTCAAGGTGCCGAGCACCGGCGGGTTGCGCAAGTCCGAGCTGATCTTCGCCGTCCTGCAGGCCCAGGCCGAGAAGGACGGGCACATCTACGGCGAGGGCGTGCTGGAGATCCTGCCTGACGGCTTCGGGTTCCTGCGCTCGCCGGACTACAACTACCTGCCCGGTCCTGACGACATCTACGTCTCCCCGTCCCAGATCCGGCGCTTCAACCTGCGCACGGGCGACACCATCGCCGGGCAGATCCGGCCGCCGAAGGACGGCGAGCGTTACTTCGCCATGCTCAAGGTCGAGGTGACCAACACCGAGGATCCCGAGAACGCGCGGGACAAGATCCTGTTCGACAACCTGACCCCGCTCTACCCGAACACGAAGTTCCAGCTCGAGTTCGATCCGAAGAACATGAGCACGCGCATCATCGACCTGCTGGTGCCGATCGGCAAGGGCCAGCGCTGCCTGATCGTCAGCCCCCCGCGCGCCGGCAAGACCGTGCTGCTGCAGGACATCGCCCGGGCGCTCGAGACCAACCACAAGGAGGTCTACCTGATCGTGCTGCTCATCGACGAGCGGCCCGAGGAGGTGACCGACATGGAGCGCACCGTGCACGGGGAGGTGATCTCCTCCACCTTCGACGAGCCCGCGCAGCGCCACGTCCAGGTGGCCGAGATGGTCATCGAGAAGGCCAAGCGCATGGTCGAGCACGGCCGCGACGTGGTCATCCTGCTCGACTCCATCACCCGCCTGGCGCGCGCCTACAACGCGGTCGTCCCGCCCTCGGGTAAGATCCTGTCCGGCGGCGTGGACTCCAACGCCCTGCACAAGCCCAAGCGCTTCTTCGGCGCCGCGCGCAACATCGAGGGCGGCGGCTCCCTGACCATCATCGGCACCGCGCTGGTGGACACCGGCTCGCGCATGGACGAGGTCATCTTCGAGGAGTTCAAGGGCACCGGCAACTCCGAGATGCGCCTCGACCGCAAGCTCATGGAGAAGCGCATCTTCCCCTGCCTGGACATCAACGCCAGCTCCACCCGCAAGGAGGAGCTGCTCATGGGGCCGGGCGTGCTCAACCGGGTGTGGATCCTGCGCCAGCTGCTGCACCCGCTGAACGTCATTGATTCCATGGAGTTCCTGCTGTCCAAGATCAGCCGCGCGGAGACCAACAAGGAGTTCCTGGACTCCATGAACCAGTAGGACCGGCGGGCGGTGGCGGGCGGGGAAATGGCTTGACAAGCCGCTTGCCTCGACTAGAATACGCCGGCCATTCTGTCCAGGTGTGCGCGGAAGGCGAAGGAATCGAGGACGTCATGAAGGAAGGCATTCACCCCAAGTACGAGAAGGCCACGGTCGAGTGCGCCTGCGGCAACGTGATCGAGACCCGCTCGACGCGGGGCAGCTTCAAGGTGGACATCTGCTCCGCCTGCCACCCGTTCTTCACCGGCAAGCAGAAGCTGGTGGACAGCGCCGGGCGCGTGGACCGTTTCCTGAAGAAGTACGGCCTGCAAGACAAGTCCAAGAAGGACGCCGGCCAGGCCGCCCCCGAAGGCGCCGCCGAGTAGGCTGCCCCTGCCCGCGCTCCTCGTCGGTTGGGTTGGTCCGCACGGCCCGCCAGAGATCTCGCCGGGCGGGCCAGCTCCCCCCTGGAACACGACGTGAGCCCTGCCGCGCGCAATCAGCTCAAGGTGGGCGGCCAGGCCGTCATGGAGGGCGTCATGATGCGCTCTCCCAACTGCCTGGCGGTCGCGCTGCGCCGCGCGAGCGGCGAGATCGTGCTGCGCGAGGCCCCCTGGCGGCCGCTGCTCAAGGGCTGGCGCTGGCTGCGCTGGCCGTTCCTGCGGGGCTCCCTGGTGCTCATCGAGTCGCTGGCCAACGGCGTCTCGGCGCTGAACTTCTCCGCCCGGGTGGCCATGGCCGACCTCGAGGCCGAGGAGCGCCGAAAGCAGGGCGAGGCCGGGGCGGCGGCGCCCTCGCTGGAGTCCCTGGCCGAGGAGAAGGAGTCGTCGCGGCTGGTGGTGTGGGCCACCATGGCGCTGGCCCTGGGGCTGGGCATCGGGCTGTTCATCGCCCTGCCGCACCTGGCGGTCTGGGGCGGGAGCCTGCTGGCGGGCAGGGAGCTGGGCGTGGAGGACGTGAGCTTCCACGCCATCGTGGGCGTGGTGAAGATGCTGGTGTTCGTCGGCTACATCGGGCTCATCTCGCTCATGCCCGACGTGCGCCGGGTCTTCCAGTACCACGGCGCCGAGCACCAATCGATCCACACCTTCGAGGCCGGGGAGGCGTTGACGGTCGAGCACGCCCGCCGGCACTCGCCCCTGCACCCGCGCTGCGGCACCACCTTCCTGCTGCTGGTCATCGCCCTGTCCATCCTGGTCTTCTCGCTGGTCTTCCCGGCGCTGGTGTGGCTCGTCGGGCAGCCGACCGGGATCGGCATCCTGGACCAGCTCATCTTCATCGCTATCAAGCTGCCGCTCCTGCTGCCCATCGCCGGGCTGGCCTACGAGCTGCAGCGGCTGACCAGCCGCAGCCTGGGCCGGCTGTGGGCGCGCGCGCTGGCCTGGCCGGGCATGTTCATCCAGCGCCTGACCACCCGCCCGCCCGACGACCGCCAGCTCGAGGTGGCCCTGGCCTCGCTGCGCCAGACGCTGTGGCGGGAGGCCCGCGCCGACCGGGCCGAGCCCGGCGCTGCAGGCGCCTCCACCATCCGCGTGTTCCCGGACTTCGGCGCCGTGGTCCAGGCCCTCGATGAGCCGGCCCCCGGTGCGGGCCCGGCCTGCGGCGCCTGAGGAGGAGCCCCGTGCTCGAGAAGCTGGCCGAGGTGGAGAAGCGGTTCGACGAGCTCTCGGCGCTGCTCGAGGACACGCGCATCTACTCCGACCCCCAGCGGGTGCAGAAGCTCAACCGCGAGCGCAGGTCACTCGAGGAGGTGGTCGTCACCTTCCGCCAGTTCCGCAAGCTGGAGGCCCAGATCCGGGACAACGAGGAGCTCCAGCGCGGCGCCGACCGCGAGCTGGCCGCGCTCGCCCAGGAGGAGCTGCCTGGCCTGCGGGCGCGGCGCGAGGAGCTCCACCAGCGCCTGTTCGTCTTGCTCCTGCCCAAGGATCCCATGGACGAGAAGAACGTCCTGCTGGAGATCCGCGCGGGCACGGGCGGCGAGGAGGCGGCCCTGTTCGCCGCAGATCTCTTCCGCATGTACACCCGCTTCGCCGAATCCAGGCGCTGGCGCGTGGAGCTGCTCGGCGAGAGCCTGGCTGCGGCCGGGGGCCTCAAGGAGGTGGTGGCGCTGCTGAGCGGCGAGGCCGTCTACAGCACGCTGAAGCACGAGGCCGGTGTGCACCGCGTGCAGCGGGTGCCGGTGACCGAGGCCCAGGGCCGCATCCACACCTCGACGGTCACCGTGGCGGTGATGCCGGAGGCGGACGAGGTGGACGTGTCCCTCGAGGACAAGGATCTCGAGATCAGCGTGTGCCGCGCGAGCGGGCCGGGCGGGCAGGGGGTGAACACCACCGACTCGGCCGTGCGCATCGTGCATGTGCCCAGCGGCCTGGTGGTGCAGTGCCAGGACGAGCGCTCGCAGATCAAGAACAAGGCCCGCGCGATGAAAATCCTCCGCTCGCGCCTGCTGGACATGAAGCTGGCCGAGCAGCACGCCGAGCGCACCCAGGCGCGCCGGAGCATGGTGGGCTCGGGGGAGCGGGCGGAGAAGATCCGCACCTACAACTTCCCGCAGAACCGGGTGACCGATCACCGCATCGGCCTCACCCTGCACACGCTCGATCGGCTCATGGACGGGGAGCTGGGTCCCCTGCTGGAGGCCGTCAAGGCCCATCACCAGGCCGAGGCCCTGCGCACGAGCAGCGGGGCCTAGGCCGGGGGATCCCATGGCCCAGGCGTCCGACGACCACCGCCTGATCTCGGTGCTGCAGAAGGCCGAGGGCTTCCTGGGCGCGCGGGGCTGCGCCACGCCGCGGCTGGACGCCCAGGTGCTGCTCGCCCACGTGCTGGGCTGCGATCGCGTGCGCCTCTACGTCGACCACGACAAGCCGCTCGGGCCGGTGGAGCTCGGCCGCTACCGCGAGCTGATCCGGCGGCGAGCCCAGCGCGAGCCCGTGGCCTACCTGATCGGCGAGAAGGAGTTCTGGTCGCTCACCCTCAAGGTGGATCGCCGGGTGCTCGTCCCGCGGCCCGACACGGAGACGGTGCTCGAGGAGGCCCGCGCGCTCTGGCCCGCGGGCGGGCCCGCCACCTTCGCCGACGTGGGCACCGGCTCCGGTTGCCTGGCCTGCGCCCTGGCCAGCATGTTCCCGGCCGCCCGGGGCGTGGCCACGGACCGCTCCGCCGACGCGCTGGCGCTGGCCGCCGAGAACCTCGCGCGGCTGGGCTTCGCCGAACGCGTGGAGACCCGGCTGGGCGATCTGCTCGCGCCGCTCGCGGGGGGGCGCCAGGAGCTCCTGGTGTCCAATCCGCCCTACGTGCGGAGCGCCGAGATCGCCGCCCTCGAGCCCGAGATCCGCCTGTTCGAGCCGCGGCTCGCCCTGGACGGGGGCGCGGACGGGCTGAGCCTGGTGCGGGCGCTGGTGCAGGCGGCGCCGGAGCACCTCGTGCCGGGCGGGTGGTTGGTGCTCGAGGTGGGCGATGGCGCGGCCGAGGCGGTGGCCGGGCTGTGCGTCGCGGCCGGGCTGGGCGAGCTCCACACGCGACGCGATCTGGCGGGCCTGGAGCGGGTGGTGGCGGCCAGGCGCTGCTGACGCGGCGTGGGCCGAGGGACACCCCGCGCGTGTCCGGCCGGCCGCGATCGGCGGCCCGGATTCTCCGAACTCCACGGCTGGGCGCGGCCCGCGCATGCTGGCACGGCGGTTGCTCTGGACCCCGACCGGGCTGCCCCGGAGTGGGCGGCCCGGAAGGGAACGCCGGGTCATGCAGCAGCTCATCCTCGAGGGCGGCGTGGCGTTGCGCGGGCGGGTGGCGGTGTCCGGGGCCAAGAACGCCGCCCTGCCGCTGATGATGGCCACCCTCCTGGCCGAGGGCGATCACCAGCTCGACAACGTGCCCGACCTCGCGGACGTGAGCACCAGCGCGCGGCTGCTGGAGAGCCTGGGCGCGGCGGTGCAGTACCGCCGGGGCCGGCTGGAGGTCTCCACGCACGGCCTGTGCCGCTGCGAGGCGCCCTACGATCTGGTCAGGACCATGCGCGCCTCGGTGCTGTGCCTGGGGCCGCTGGTCGGCCGCTTCGGGCTGGCGCGGGTGGCGCTGCCCGGCGGGTGCGCCATTGGCGCGCGCCCCATCGACCAGCACCTGAAGGGGCTGGAGAGGATGGGCGCCCGGGTGGAGCTCCGCCACGGCTACGTGGAGGCCAGCGCCCGGCAACTGCGCGGGGCCGAGATCGACTTCGACGTGGTCACCGTGACCGGCACCGAGAACCTGATCATGGCCGCGGTGCTGGCGCGCGGCACGACGGTGCTGCGCCGCGCGGCCCGCGAGCCGGAGGTCGTGCAGCTGGCGGAGGTGCTCAACGCCTCCGGGGCTCGCATCGAGGGCGCGGGCGGTGAGGAGATCCGCGTGGAGGGCGTGGCCGGGCTCGCGCCCTTGCGCTGCCGGGTGATCCCCGATCGGATCGAGGCGGGCACGCTGCTGCTGGCCGCCGCCATCACGCGTGGAGAGGTGATCGTCGAGGGGCTCGTGCCCGGGCACCTGGTCGCCGTGCTCGACAAGCTGCGCGAGGCCGGCGTCTCCCTGGAGCCGGTCGAGGGCGGGATGCGCGTGCGGGGGCCCGAGCGCCCGCGGGCGGTCGATCTGGAGACACAGCCCCACCCCGGTTTCCCCACCGACATGCAGGCGCAGTTCATGGCGCTGCTGTGCCTGGCCGACGGGACCTCGAGCCTGTGTGAGCACATCTTCGAGAACCGCTACATGCACGCGCTGGAGCTCGAGCGCCTGGGCGCGCGCATCCGCATCGAGGGCTCCCGGGCGATCGTGAGCGGCGTGCCCAGGCTCTCGGGCGCGCCGGTCATGGCCACGGATCTGCGCGCCAGCGCCAGCCTGGTGCTGGCGGGTCTGGCGGCCGAGGGGTGCACTGCTGTGCAGCGCATCTACCACCTCGATCGGGGCTACCAGGGGCTCGATCAGAAACTGCGCGGGCTCGGCGCGTGCATCCGGCGCGCCTCGCCGGCATGTGACGACCAGCGAACCGTGCGGGCCGCGTAGTCTACGCCAGGGGATGAGGGCGGGGCGCCACGGCGCCGAGCTCAGCGGGGGCCGCCGGACTCCAGCAGGATCTTCTTGATGTGCTCGGCCAGGATCTGGGAGCCATCGCCTTCCATGCGCACGATGCGCAGCTCCCAGCCACCCTGATCGTGGCTGATGCCGCGCTCCAGGGTGTCCTTGGCGGTCAGCAGGCGGCGGACCTCGGCGTGCGCCACCACCGCCTGGTTCTCCACCTTGAACTTCACCGTCACCTGCGTGCGGAGATCGACGGGCTGAGGCGTCGGCACGAACATGCCGACCGGACTGACGAACAGGATGGGGAACTTGAAGGTCTTGCGCGGTGACTCGATCTTGACGTCTCCATCGAGGCGCGACCACTGCTCGCGGGCGAGCGGCATGGGAACGCTCCTGTCTCCGGCTTTCCCACGCAGCCGGTTCCTCTCCTATGTAACACCCACGGTCCAGGGCGTCAAGAAAGCACTCGGAGCGGGGGGGTGTATACCGAGGGTTACAGTCAGTAGCTCGGAACATTTCCCCAGTCTCCCCCCACATCCCGCCTTAGCGCGTTGCGTCTATTCGAGAAAGCGGAGATGTTCCATTTTGATGATAGGTAGTTCGGGTTGCAGAGGCCAATTGATTCCAATTCATGCGTGTTAGGTATGAATAACACATCATGTTGTAAATAAAAGGATAAATAGATTTATAGAATTTCCTTGGACAGTTGGAGTCCATCTTGCTAAGCGGTCGGCCCGAGGCGATCTGCGCCCCTGGGGCCAAGGTCGCGACGCGGATGGAGGTAGCTGTGATGTCCGGTTTCGAGGATCCCTACTTACGACGACCGATGACGATGGCGTGGGTGCTCGCGGTCGTGGTGCTGGCCCTGTGGACCAGCATGCCCGAGGCCGCGGACAGGCCCTGCTTCTCGGTGTCCGACTCGGGCGCCGCGGACATCCTGCTGACCCGCGGTGGGCAGTCCCCCGACAGCGCGGCCCTCACGAACTGGGACCCCCACGAGCTCCTGGCCGAGATCCGGGACGCTGCCATGGAGGATGCGGTCCGGCGCGTCCTCGAGCAGCAAGCGGCCAACCTCCCGCCCGGCGAGGCCGAGCAACTCGCCCGCATGCTGACCGACGAGGGCAGGCGGGAGGGCATCGATCCCCTCTTCCTGGCCGCCCTCATCCGCGTGGAGAGCGCCTTCTCGAACCAGGCCATCTCGAACAAGGGCGCCCGCGGGCTGATGCAGGTGATGCCCGCGACGGGCCGCGAGATGGCGCTGTCGCTCGGGCTGGAGTGGAGCGGCGCCGAGCAGCTCCACGATCCGGCCACGAACGTCCGGCTGGGCACGGGTTACCTCGGCCGGCTGCTCGAGCTCTACCGGGGCAACTACCGCCTGGCCGTGACGGCCTACAACCGCGGGCCGCGTGGGGTGCGGTTCCTGGTCCAGCGGGACGGCGGGCTGGGCACCGAGTACACCGAGTACTTCCGCAAGGTCCAGGAGACCTACCGGGCCTACCTGCGCTCGCTCGGCACCACGGGCGTGGTGCTGCGCGCCTTCGGCTGATCTGTTTGTGCCGCCGCACCCGGGGAGGTAAGATGGCTTCCTCGGGAGGTGCTCGATGCGGACCGCCTGCGTGTGCGTGGCCAGCCTGGCGCTGTGGGTGGCGGGTTGCGCGGCTCCGAGCCGCGCGCTGATCCACCCGGAGGACGTGACCAAGGTGTTCCCCTGGCCGGGCGACAAGGACAGCCTGGTCGTGCGGGTGAAACCCAAGGGCCAGGCCCTGGCGCAGTTCCAGGAAGTCCCCGTCACGCCCGACACCACCTTCTACATCACCGACGATCTCGGCAAGCAGTTCGCCTACACGCCGCGGCTCTCCCCGATCCGGCGCCTGTCCACGGTCAGCTCCGTCGAGGTGCGCTGGCCCATCCGCGCTCCGGGCGAGGCGGCCGAGGACGCCCCCCCGGCGGCGGGCGGCGCCGTGGATGGAGGTCCCCCGCCCGCCGTGGCGGCGGATGGCGGCGTCGAGCCCGCCCCGGCGCCGGACGGAGGCCAGGCTCCCGGCCGGCCGCGAGATTGACTCGCCTCGGAGGGGTGTGCCATCGTCCCCGTGGGCGGGGAGGTGTCGGAGCGTGCATGGGTCTTTGGCGCAAGGTCTTCTACTGCCTCTGGTTGCGCCACGACGAGAAGCTGTCCCCGGAACGCATCCAGCAGCTCCAGCAGCGCCGCCTGAGGCGGCTGGTCCGCTTCGCCAAGGACCGCTCGCCCTTCCTGCGTGAGCACTACCGGCACGTGGATCCCGAGGCGCCGGACTTCTCCATCGAGCAGGTGCCGCCAACCTCCAAGGCCATGCTGATGGAGAACTTCGACCGGGTCGTCACCCGGCCCGACCTGCGCATGGACGAGATCCGGGAGTGGATCCGCGATCCCACCCAGGTCGGCCAGTGGTACCGCGGGCGCTACGTGGTGACCCACACCTCGGGCACCACGGGCGCGCCGGGCATCTTCGTCTTCGACCGGCGCGAGTGGGACTGGATCCACGCTTTCAGCGTGACCCGCGGGGTGCGCTTCAAGCCCTCGTTCGGGGCCTTCTTCCGCCACGCGGCCAGCATCCTGGTGCACAAGGTAAGGGTGGCCCTGGTGTCCGTGCTGGGCGGGCACTTCGTGACCTACGTGCTCTTCCGCCTGACCCCGCGCGTCGCGCGGCTGGCCTCCCGCATCCACTACCTGCCTGTGGTCGAGCCGGTGGGCGCCCTGGTGGCCCGGCTGAACGCCATCCAGCCGCAGGTGCTCCACTGTTACCCGACCATGCTCGAGATCCTGGCCCACGAGCAGCGCGAGGGCCGCCTGGCCATCCGGCCGTGGGTGATCTCCTGCTCGTCCGAACCGCTCACCCGTCTGGCCAGGCAGTCCATCGAGGGGGCCTTCCCGAGCAGCCCGCTGTTCGAGACCTACGGCACCTCGGAGGGCGTCAACCTGGCGAGCGAGTGCGGCCAGCACGACGGACTGCACCTGAACACGGACTTCTACATCGTCGAGAGCGTCGACACCGACAACCGCCCCACGCCGAGCGGGCAGGCTGGCGACAAGATCCTGCTGACCTGCCTGTTCACCCGGACGCTGCCCATCGTGCGCTACGAGATCAACGACGTCACCATGCCCATCGACGAGCCCTGCCCTTGCGGGCTCCCCTTCCCGCGCATCCGGGTGCAGGGCCGCACGGACGACATCTTCTGGGTCCAGGATCCGCGCGGCGAGTGGCTGCCCCTGCCGCCCATCCCCTTCGAGGCCCAGTTCCTCAACGTGGAGGGGCTGCTGCAGTACCAGCTGGTCCAGGTCGAGCGCCAGCGGTTGCTGGTGCGCTTCCGGCCGCGCAGGCGCGCGGACGTGCCCCGCCTGACCGAGCAGATCCGCTGCCGCCTGCAGGAGCACCTCGCCCAGCGCGGGCTGGAGAGTTGTGTGTCCCTGGCGGTCGAGGCGGTGGACGAGATCCCGCGGGATCCCAAGTCGGGCAAGATCCGTCAGATCCTGAGCCTGGTGGAGCGCCCGTACCTGCCTGGCCGGCCGCTGGGCGACCGGCGGACCGGCGACGAGCGCCGCCAGCTCGAGATCCCGGAGGCGGAAGAGGAGCGCCGCCAGGCGCCGCGGAGGTCCGAGGATGGCTCGGGGGAGGGAGCTTGATGCGAACGTTGCGCTGGGTGTTGCTGGTGGCCTGCCTGGCGGGCCTGGCCTATGTGGCCTGGGCCGTGCCGCTGGGAGGTCAGACGCTGTGGGATCGCCTCCGCGGGGCGCCTGCGCCCGCGACTCCGGCGGCGGCCGAGGCCCAGGCGGCTGCGCGCCCGGCCCCCGGGGGATCAGGCCCCGCGCGGCCGGAGCCCGGGGGCCCCGGGGCGGCCCAGCCCGCCGAGCCAGCGCCGCCCCCGGCCGACCTGACCACCGACTCCGATCGCCAGGCGCTGGATCGGCTGATCGAGGGCAAGCTGAAGGCCAGCCCGGAGGCCGGCGGCCCCGCGGCCCGCTGAGCCGTCGGGGCGGACTCGCGCTGGCCTGCCTGGGTCTTCTGCTGGCCGGTGCGCCGCTCGGGGCCGAGGAGGCTCCGCCGTGGACGGAGCTGCCCCCCGGCCTCGAGCCCGCGGCGCCCGCCGAGCTGGCCGACCTGGTCGCCCGGGCCCGGGGCGCGGTCGTCGCGGTGCGGGCCGAGGGTCTGGCCGCTGCGCCCGCGGGGGAGGGGCTGGGGTCCGGGTTCTTCATCCGCCCGGATGGGCTGGCGGTGACCAACGCCCACGTGGTCGAGGGCGCGCAGCGGGTGTGGCTCCAGCTCGACGCAGGGCAGAGGCTCGCCGCCAGGGTGCTCGGGCTGGACGCCCGCACGGATCTGGCCCTGCTGAAGGTGGAGGTCGAGGGCCCGGTGCCCGCGCTGCCGCTGGGCGACTCGGATGCGCTGCGCGTGGGCGGCTGGCTGTTCGCCATCGGCCACCCCTGGGGCCTGCAGCCCGCGGTGACCAAGGGCGTGCTGAGCGGTGTGGGCCGGGCCGTGGGCGATCTGGAGCGGTTCCGCGCGGGCTTCTTCGACTTCCTGCAGACCGACGCCGCGATCGAGCGCGGCAACTCCGGCGGACCGCTGTTGAACCTGCGCGGCGAGGTGGTGGGCATCAACACCGCCACCAACGCCCGCGCCCGGGGCATCGGCTTCGCCATCCCGGTGAACGTGGCCCGGGCCGTGCTGCCCCACCTGCTCCGGGCAGGCCGGCTGCAGCGGGTCAGCATCGGCGTGGGCGTGGAGGACCTCTCCTGGGAGGTGGCCAGCTCGCTGGGGCTCACGGACACGCGCGGCGCCATCGTCACGCGCGTGAAGGCCGGCACGCCCGCGGCCACGGCGGGCGTGCGCACCGGAGACGTGCTGCGCGCCGTGGCGGGGCGGCCGCTCCGCGCGCGCTCCGATCTGGCCTGGCGGGTGGCGACCTGGCCGGCCGGGGTCCCCCTGCGCCTGCGGGTGTGGAGGGACGGGGCCGAGCTGGAGCTGGAGGTCCGGCCCACACCGCGCGCCGGGGACGGAGAGCTGGCCGCGCCCGCCGCGGACGAGCCCGTGGCCCCCGGAGAGCTCGGCCTCGAGGTGGAGGAGCTGTCCGCGGCGGCCTCGCTCGCCGCCGGCCTGGATGGCGGCGTGGGCGGTGTGCTGGTGCTGCGCTCGGACGGGGAGGCCGGCCTCGGTGGTCTCAGGCCGGGAGACGTGCTACTCGAGCTCGACGGGCGTCCCATCCTCGATCGGGCGGATCTGCGCGCACGCCTGTCGGCGGCCCCGCCGGGCGCGATGCTCCGCTTCTACCTGCTGAGGCAGCAGGCGGCGCGCTACCTGGCATTCCCCAAGCGTTGGAGGGGGGGGGAGTAGCCGGACGGCGAGCTTGTCAGGCCGGGGCAGCGGGGGCAGCAGCCGGCGCAGCCGCGGGCGCCTCGGGGGCCTTGCCCATGGCGGCCTTGAAGTGCTCCTCGCACAGCCCGGCCTGGAACACCTTCTTCAGGCATTCCTTCTTCTCACCGTTCTTGAGCTTCTTGACCCCGTGGTTGCAGGTCTTGTAGCGGGCCTTGGGCATGTCGCCCTTGCGCCACTTCAGGTAGTGCGTGGTGCAGTAGCCCTTGGCCCGGTAGGGCCGCTTGCAGCCCTTGATCGTGCAGGCCTTCTTGGTCTGCGGCTTGGTCTCGGTCTTCTTCTCGTCCGCCACGGCGCTCCTCCTGGGGTCAGGCTTGCTTCGCTCCAGGCCCACCGGTCCGGCCGGGGGCCAAGGGCAGGGATGTCTAGCGCATCGCCGGCCCGGTTGCAACAAAAAACGGGCCTGGCCTTGACCCTCCCCGGGGGGCGTGCTAACGGCAGACCCCATGCTGTGGGCCGGTGATCACCTCGAGCTGCGCGGCGCGCTCGGGCCGAGCGCGCTGACGATCGGCTCCTTCGATGGCTTCCACCTCGGCCACCAGCTCCTGCTGCGCACGGTGCGCGCGGAGGCCCAGCGCAGGCGGCTGGCGCCCGGCCTGGTCACCTTCGACCCGCACCCCGCCCGGACCCTGGCCCCCGCCTTCAGCCCGCCCTTGATCATGCCGACCGGCCGCAGGCGCGAGGCGATCGCGCGCGCGGGGCTGGAGTGGGCCCTGCTGCAGCGGTTCGGACTCGACTTCGCGGCCATGCCGCCCGAGCGCTTCGCGGCGGAGGTGCTGGCGGCCAGCCTGGCGGCCCGCCTGGTGGTGGTGGGAGACGACTTCACCTTCGGGCGGGATCGCGCGGCCGGGGTGTCCGAGCTGGCGGCGTTCGGGGCTGCGCTCGGCTTCGAGGTGCTGGCCGTGCCGCGGCTGGCGGTCCAGGGCATGATCGCCTCCTCCACCCGCATCCGCGCCTTCTTGATGCAGGGCTCGCCCGAAGCGGCCGCGGTGCTGCTCGGCCGTCCCTTCACCCTGTTCGGCCCGGTGGTGGCCGGGGCGGGCCGGGGACGCCGGCTGGGCTACCCCACGGCCAACCTGGCCTGCGACGCCGAGCTGCGCCCGGCCTCGGGGGTGTACGCCTGCCGGGCCTGGTCCCCCGGCTGGCCGGCCGCCAGGTTGGCCGTGGCCAACCTGGGCCGCAATCCGACCTTCGGCCCCGGACCCTGGACCGCCGAGCCGCACGTGCTGGACTGGGACGGGGACCTGCGGGGCCAGCAGCTGGCGCTGGCGCTGGTCGTCCGGCTCCGGGAGGAGAGGACCTTCTCCTCTCCTGGCGAGCTCTCGGCGCAGATCGCCGAGGACGTGGAGCTGGCCCGCGCCCTGGCTGCCTCCTGGCCTGCCTGCCCCGCCCCGGCGCCCATGGACGGCATCGTTCTTGACAACATGCCGTCGTCGCAAAGATAATTGCCGAACTTGGAGGCGGCCCCAGTCGCTTCTGGGAGCCAGGGTGTGCCCGCGTACACGCGGGGCCGTCCGCGCTCCAGGCGACCGGGGCATCACCACGGGCTCGAGGAGGCGTCATGGCCGGTCGGTTGGGTGAGCTGCTCGTTCGCGAGAACGTGATCAACACCGCGCAGTTGAAGAAGGCCCAGGACGAGCAGCGCAAGTCCGGCGGCCGCCTCGGCGCCAGCTTGATCAAGCTCGGCATGATCGAAGAGACGGAGCTGACCTCGTTCCTGTCGAAACAGTACGGGGTGCCGGCCATCAACCTGACCGAGTTCGACCTGGATCGCGAGATCGTGCACCTGGTCCCCAAGGACGTGGCCGAGAAGCACCACCTCATCGCCATCAATCGCTCGGGCTCGACCCTCAGCGTGGCCATGAGCGACCCCTCCAACATCTTCGCCATCGACGACATCAAGTTCATCACCGGGTACAACGTCGAGGTCATGGTGGCCGCCGAGCAGTCCATCAAGGAGTCCATCGACAAGTACTACGGCGAGGTGGTCTCGTACGACGACGTGATGGAGGGCTTCAACGAGGAGGAGATCGGGTTCGGCGAGGAGGAGGAAGAGGTCGACGTGGTCGATCTCGAGAAGGGCGCGGAGGAGGCGCCGGTCGTCCGCCTGGTGAACCTGATCCTGGTGGACGCCATCAAGAAGGGCGCCTCCGACATCCACATCGAGCCCTACGAGAAGAGCTTCCGCGTCCGCTACCGCATCGACGGCGTGCTGTACGAGGTCATGAAGCCGCCCTTGAAGCTGCGCAACGCCATCATCTCGCGCGTGAAGATCATGTCCGATCTCGACATCGCCGAGCGCCGCCTGCCGCAGGACGGGCGCATCAAGCTCAAGCTCGGCAAGGGCCGCGAGATGGACTTCCGCGTCAGCGTGCTGCCGACCCTGTTCGGCGAGAAGATCGTCATGCGCCTGCTGGACAAGGGCAACCTGCAGCTCGACATGACCAAGCTGGGCTTCGATCCCGAGCCGCTCAAACAGTTCAAGAAGGCCATCAAGAGCCCGTACGGCATGGTGCTGGTCACCGGACCGACCGGCTCTGGCAAGACCACCACCCTGTACTCGGCCCTGTCGGAGCTGAACCAGACGACGGTCAACCTGACCACGGCCGAGGATCCGGTCGAGTACAACCTGGCGGGCATCAACCAGTGCCAGATGCACGACGAGATCGGCCTGAACTTCGCCGCGGCCCTGCGCTCGTTCCTGCGTCAGGATCCCAACATCATCATGGTGGGCGAGATCCGCGACTTCGAGACCGCCGAGATCGCGGTCAAGGCCGCCCTCACCGGCCACCTGGTGCTGTCCACCCTGCACACCAACGACGCGCCCTCCACCATCAGCCGCCTGCTGAACATGGGCGTGGAGCCCTTCCTGGTGACCGCCTCGGTGGTGCTGATCATGGCCCAGCGCCTGGCGCGCAAGGTGTGCCAGGAGTGCAAGCAGCCGGTCAAGGTGCCCGAGCAGTCGCTGCTCGATCTCGGCATGAAGGCCGATGAGCTCAAGGGCCTGACGATCTACAAGGGCAGCGGCTGCCGCAACTGCGCCGACACGGGCTACCGCGGCCGCGTGGCGCTGTACGAGGTCATGCCCTTCTGGGATGGCATCAAGGAGCTGGTGCTCAACGGCGCCTCCGCGGCCGAGCTCAAGATGGAGGCGATCAAGATCGGCATGCAGTCCCTGCGCATGTCGGGCCTGAACAAGCTGAAGGACGGGACGACCACCGTCGACGAAGTGCTGCGCGTGACCGCCGCCGACCGCGCCTGAGCGGAAGTGTCCGAGCGCGGGCCTCGGGGCCCGCGGGGAGCCGAGGATGCCGAACCTGCACCAGCTGCTGAAGGCGATGATCGAGAAGGGGGCCTCCGATCTCCACATCACCACGGGCTCGCCTCCGCAGCTGCGCATCGACGGCCGGCTGGTCCCGCTCAAGACCCCGCCGCTGACGCCCGTGGAGACCCGGCAGCTGTGCTACTCGGTGCTGACCGACGCGCAGAAGCACCGCTTCGAGGAGGAGAACGAGCTCGACCTCAGCTTCGGCGTCAAGGGCCTGAGCCGCTTCCGCTCGAACATCTTCATGCAGCGCGGCGCGGTCGCGGGCGCCTTCCGCACCATCCCCTTCAAGATCCTCTCGTTCACCGAGCTGGGCCTGCCGCCCGTGGTGGCCGAGCTCTCCAAGCGCCCACGCGGCCTGGTGCTGGTCACCGGCCCGACCGGCTCGGGCAAGAGCACCACGCTGGCGGCGATCATCGACAAGATCAACTCGGAGCGCCACGAGCACATCGTGACCATCGAGGATCCCATCGAGTACCTGCACCCGCACAAGAACTGCATCGTCAACCAGCGCGAGGTGGGCGCCGACACCCAGAGCTTCAAGCGCGCGCTCAAGTACATCCTGCGCCAGGATCCCGACGTGGTGCTGATCGGCGAGATGCGCGACCTCGAGACCATCGAGTCGGCCCTGGTGGTCTCCGAGACCGGACACCTGAGCTTCGCCACCCTGCACACCAACAACGCGGTGCAGACCATCAACCGCGTGCTGGACGTGTTCCCGCCCTACCAGCAGCCGCAGGTGCGCGCGCAGCTGTCCTTCGTGTTGCAGGGCATCCTGGCCCAGCAGCTCATCCCCAAGGCCTCCGGCCAGGGGCGGGTGATCTGCGTCGAGGTCATGGTGCCGAACCCCGCCATCCGCAACCTGATCCGCGAGGACAAGGTCCACCAGATCTACAGCCAGATGCAGGTGGGCCAGTCCAAGTTCGGCATGCAGACCATGAACCAGGCGCTGTACGCGCTGTACTCGCGCAAGATGATCACCCTGGACGAGGCGCTCGGGCGCAGCACGAACGTGGACGAGCTGCGCGACATGCTGGCCACGGGCGCGGGCGGTGGTTCGGCCACCGGCCCCAGGGCGGCGCCCGAGACGGCCGGCGCCGGTGGACCGAAGGGACCGGGGCCGAAGTTCAGCTCTTGACGGTCCGGCTGTCTCACGGCTCCTGAGGGGGCCCGGAGGGCGTGACCATGGCTTCGTTCACTTGGGAAGGCAAGACCAAGGCCGGCGAGTACCGCTCTGGCCAGATGGACGCCAAGAACGCCGAAGAGGTGAACCAGAAGCTCAAGGCCCAGGGCGTCACACCCACCAAGGTCAAGGGCAAGGGCATCGTCATCCGGATGCCCAAGCTGCCGGGCTTCGGCGGCGTGGGCACCAAGGACCTGGTCATCTTCACCCGCCAGTTCTCGACCATGATCGACGCCGGCCTGCCGCTGGTGCAATGCCTGGAGATCCTCTCCACGCAGTCCGACAACACGGCCATGAAGGAGGTGCTGCGCGGGGTGAAGGAGAACGTCGAGGGTGGCGCCACCTTCGCCGATTCGCTGCGCAAGTACCCCAAGGTGTTCGACAACCTGTTCGTGAACCTCGTGCAAGCCGGCGAGGTGGGCGGCATCCTGGACACCATCATGAACCGCCTGGCGGTGTACATCGAGAAGAACATGAAGCTGATCAAGAAGATCAAAGGCGCCATGATCTACCCGATCTGCATCGTGGTCGTGGCCATCATCGTGATGATCGTGATGCTGTATTACATCATCCCGGTGTTCGAGAAGATGTTCCACGACTTCGGCGCCCGGGCGGTCCTGCCCGGACCGACCCAGAACCTGATCGACCTGTCCAAGTGGGTGCGCACCAACTGGTACATCGTGTTCGGCACGCTCGCCTTCATCATCTTCGGCACGCGTTACTTCAAGAAGACGAAGAAGGGCCGGTACCTCTGGGACAAGATGATGCTCAAGGTCCCGATGATCGGCTCGCTGCTGCGCAAGGTGGCCGTGGCCAAGTTCACCCGCACCATGGGCACCATGGTCTCCTCGGGCGTGCCCATCCTGGACGCGCTGGACATCGTGGCCAAGTCGGCCGGCAACAAGGTGATCGAGGAGGGCATCTACTACACCCGGGAGAAGATCAGCGAGGGCAAGACCATGGCCGAGCCCCTGGCCGAGGCGGGGGTCTTCCCCGGCATGGTGGTGCAGATGATCGCGGTCGGCGAGAACACCGGCGCCCTGGACCAGATGCTGAACAAGATCGCTGACTTCTACGACGAGGAGGTGGACGTGGCCGTCGAGGCGCTCACCTCCCTGATGGAGCCCTTCATGATGGTCTTGCTGGGCGGCATGGTCGGCTACTTCATGGTCGCCATGTACCTGCCCATCTTCGGCCTGGCCAACGCGATCGAAGGCTAGGCTCCGCGGAGAGAGGGCCTCGGCCCTTGGGCGCCACCTCCAGCTCGCCGCCGTCCGGCCGTCCGACCCAGGAGGGCTCCGAGCGCAGGCAGCACATCCGCCTGCTGGTCGTCGTGCGCAGCGCGGTCGTCGCGCCGCTCGCGGCCGCGACCCTGTTCTTCAACTTGAAGGCGGGGCTGCCGTTCCTGGGGGCGACCCAGCTCAGCCTGATCCTGGTCCTGGCCTTGGTGCTGGGGGCGACGATCCTGTACGCCGCCTGGGCGCAGGCCAGGGCGCCGCGCTGGGGTTGGCACCTCCAGATCCAGGTCGTCCTGGATTTGCTGGTGTCGACCTGGCTGGTGTTCCTCACCAACGGCGCGGAGAGCCCGTTCACCTTCCTGTTCGCGTTGCCCATCATCGCCGCGGCCCTGTTCTTCCCCCGGCGCGGCGCGATGCTGACCGCGGGGCTGGCCTGCCTGCTGGTCGGGGCGATGTTCATGCTGCAGAGCCTGGGTTACCTGCCCATGGAGCTCGAGGGCGAGCGCGTTCTCCCGCCGGCCACCGGGCGGGTGGTCTTCCTGATGGTGTTCCACTTCGCCGTGTTCTTCGCCGTGGCCTGGCTGGCCGCCCAGCTCGGCGAGCAGCTCCAGCGCACCGGGCGCGAGCTGCGCACCGCCTCCGAGGATCTCCAGGCCCTGGCCTCGCTGAACCGGGACATCGTGCAGAGCCTGCGCTCCGGGCTGATGGCCATGGACCAGGCCGGCCGGGTGCGCCTGCTGAACCCGGTGGCCGAGGAGATCCTGGGCGCGCGGGCCGCGGACAGCCTCGGCAGACCCGGGGTGGAGCTGCTGCCGCCGCTGGCCAGGCTGCTCGAGGGCGAGCCGGCTCACGCCGGGCGCGGCGTGGCGGCCGTGCTCCAGCGCGTCCAGGTGCTGCACCAGCGCCTGCCGGGCCCGCGCGAGGTGCCGGTGGGCCTGACCCTCTCGGCGCTCTCCAGGGCCGACGGGAGCGCTGCGGGCACGCTGGTGCACATGCAGGATCTGACCGAGCTGCGCGCGCTCGAGGCCAAGATGAAGAAGGCCGAGCGCCTGGCCGCGCTGGGCGGCATGGCCGCGGTGCTGGCGCACGAGATCCGCAATCCGCTGGCCTCGATCAGCGGCTCGGTGCAGATGCTGCAGCGCTCCTCGCTGCTCGACGGCGCCGACCGCAAGCTGATGGAGATCATCCTGCGGGAGACCGGCCGCCTGGATGGCCTGCTGGGCGAGTTCCTGGCCTTCGCCCGGCCCAAGGAGCCACGGCGCGTGGAGTGCGAGCTCCACGCCCTGGTCCAGGATTCGCTGACCATGTTCGCGCGCTCGGAGCTGGGCGGGCAGCTCGAGCTCGTGCCCGAGCTCGAGGACGTCCACGGCCTGGTCGATCCCGACCAGATCCGCCAGGTGCTGTGGAACCTGCTGAGCAACGCGGCCCAGGCGCTGGGCGGAGAGGGCCGCGGCCGCATCCGGGTGCGGCTGTGGCGCACGCTGGAGGCAGGGGCGGCGCGCGTCCACCTCGAGGTGCGCGACAGCGGGCCGGGCATCCCGCCCGAGCTGCAGGAGCGCGTCTTCGAGCCGTTCTTCTCCACGCGCGAGAAGGGCACGGGCCTGGGCCTGGCCGTGGTCAACCAGATCGTCGAGGCGCACGGCGGGCAGGTCGAGCTCGACTGCCCGCGTGAGGGCGGCTGCCGCGTCGAGGTGCGCCTGCCGGGGGTGTCGCCGTGAGCGAACTGCTGGTCGTGGACGACGAGCGCAGCATGCGCGAGTTCCTCGAGATCATGTTCACCAAGGAGGGCCACAGCGTGCGCTGCGCCTCCGGGGTGGGCGAGGCGCTCGCGCGGGTCGCGGAGCGGGAGCCCGATCTGGTGATCACCGATCTCCGCATGAAGGGCAGCACCGGCATCGATCTACTGCGCCAGCTCAAGGCCGCCTCGCCCGGCGTGGAGGTCATCGTGGTGACCGCCTACTCGACCGACGAGACGGCCTACGAGGCGCTGCGCCTGGGGGCCTACGACTACGTCCACAAGCCCTTCCAGGTGGACGAGATCCGGGTGGTGGCCCAGCGGGCCCTGGAGCGCCAGCGCCTGCTGCGGGACAACGTGCGCATGCGGGTGGAGCTCAGCTCGCGCTACGACTTCGGCAACCTGGTGGGCCGCAGCGCGCGCATGCAGGAGGTCTACCGGCTCATCGAGCAGGTGGCCCCCACCCGCTCCAACGTGCTGATCACCGGCGAGAGCGGCACCGGCAAGGAGCTGGTGGCCCGCGCGCTGCACGCGCGCTCGGAGCGCCGCGACGGGCCGTTCGTGCCCATCGACTGCAGCTCGATCCCCGCCAGCCTCATGGAGGGCGAGCTGTTCGGCCACGTGCGCGGCGCGTTCACCGGCGCCAACGCCGACCGCAGAGGGCTGTTCGAGCTGGCCGACGGCGGGACGGTGTTCCTGGACGAGATCGGCGAGGTGCCCGCCAGCCTGCAGGTGAAGCTCCTGCGGGTCATCCAGGAGCGCTCGCTGAAACGGCTGGGCGACGGGCGCGACCGGGCCGTGGACCTGCGGGTGGTGGCGGCCACCAACCGAGACATCGAGGCCGAGGTGCGCGGGGGAGGCTTCCGCGAGGATCTCTTCTACCGGCTCAACGTCATCCGCGTGCACCTGCCGCCGCTCAGGACGCGGCGCGAGGACATCCCGGAGCTGGTGCGCCACTTCGTCGACAAGGTCTGCCGGGCGGAGGGGCGCGCCGCGCCGCTGGTGTTGCCCGAGGCGGTCGAGGTGCTGCGCGCCTACGACTTCCCTGGCAACGTGCGGGAGCTCGAGAACCTGGTGGAGCGGGCCGTCGCCCTGTGCGGCGCCCAGCCGATCTCGGCCGAGCTGTTCGCGGATCACCTGCGCAAGTCCGAACCCCTCGGGGCCGTGCCCGCGGAGCTGCCGGCCGAAGGGCTGTCGCTCGACGCGGTCCTGGCCTCGCTGGAGCGACGCCTGCTCGAGCAGGCCCTGCAGGCGGCGAACGGGGTGAAGACGGAGGCCGCCAAGCTGCTCGGCATCTCCTTCCGCTCGCTGCGCTACCGGCTCTCCAAGCTCGGCATCGAGTGAGCTCGGCCGGCAGGCACGGGCTTGAAATTCTTGCCGGCTGCGCAATCATTTCATGGCAGGACCCGCCTGGTTCCTGGCAGGGTTCCAGTGACTGGCAGGTCCCTGCCCCGGTCGCCGGAGATTGCGCTTGCGGTACGACGTGTTGCGAGAGAGGCGCGCTCCCCGTGCGCTGGCCGGAAACTGGCGTGATGGCATGGAACGTGCTACCCCGGAAACAGATCCATGGGTCGGGCGCTCGCAGGGAAGGGCGTTGGAAGGAGGCGCGCAAGATGCTGATGGCTCTGAAAACCCGGCGATCCGGCATCACGCTCATCGAGCTCATGGTCGTGGTGGCCATCGTGGGCATCCTGGCCGCCGTGGCCATCCCCGTGTTCGGCTCGTACATGCGCCGCTCCAAGGCCTCCGAGGCCTTCACCGTGCTGCAGGGCATCCGCGATCGGGAGGAGGAGTTCTTCGGCGAGTTCCGGCGCTACACCGAGCCGTTGCCCTTCCGGCCGGCGGGTGGGACCTGCGCCGAGTGCTGCTCGAACTCGCGCGTGTGGAACTTGCCCGTGGGCGACCCGTGGCTCAACCTGGGCTTCGCGCCGGACGGCCCGACCTACTACAACTACGAGGTGCAGTCGCCGTACAACGCGGCCGGTGTGTTCAACAGCGGCGCGGCCCGGCCCCCCAACCTGGGCACCACCTGGCCCGCCACGGTGCGGCCGTGGTTCCTGGGCCACGCCTGCGGCGATCTCGACTGCAACGGGCTGTCCGCGAACTTCTGGATCTCCTCCGCGAACAAGAACGTCTTCCACGACCGCGCCAGCACCAGCGAGTTCTGACCGGACCGTCAGGAGCGTGCCATGCCATCGCCTCTCGCGCGCGTTCTTTCCAGCGGCCGGACCTCCCGCGGCTCGACGCTGATGGAGCTGATGATCGCCATCGTGGTGGTCGGGGTGCTGGCGGCCGTCGCCATCCCTGCCTTCAGCACCTACAAGAAACGCGCCTACCTTTCGGAGGGGACCGCCAACATCCAGGGCATCATGGAGGCCATGCAGGCTCACTTCGTCCGCTTCCAGCGGTACCTCCCGGCGCTGCCGCTGTGCCCGCCAGCCCCCCCGGCCAACATCGGCCAGAAGCAGCTCTTCAACCTGGCCCTGTGTAGCGCCGACTGGAGGACGCTCGGCTGGACGCCGGACGACGCAGTGGCCTTCCAGTACCGGACCTTCTCGGCCTACAACGCCGTCGGCGCGCGGGTCTTCCACCCGGTGAGCGCCGCTCCCCCGGGCATGCTCTGCCCGGGCGGGAAATGCTACGGCCTCGACTGGAGCACGGAGGTCTCGGCCAACCTGGCGGTCATGCAGCCCTGGGTGGTGGTCGAGGCGGTGGGCGACACGGACAAGGACGGGGCGCAGGTCTTCATCCGGACCAACAACATCAACAACCGTACCTTCATCACCCCCGACGACACCTACTGAAGCCGCGCCTCAGGTCATGTCCCTGCGGGAGAAGACCGCCGCCGCGAGCAGCAGCAGGACGGCCATGTAGCTCAGCCCGTAGAGCGCGGTCCAGCCGACCTGGGCCGGGCTGGGCGGCACGCCGAACACCACCTGGGACGAGAGGTTGAAGCCGCTGAGGTCGGGCAGCAGCTGGGTCAGGCCGCGCGCCAGCGCGCGCAGGCCGGCTGACTCGATGCTGTCCGCCAGCCCCAGCAGCGAGGGCAGCGAACGGCCGATGACGAACAGGCCCAGGGTGAACAGGCCCGACAGGTACGGGCTGGCGAGGGCGGCGAAGAAGGTGGCCATGGCGGCCACCAGCAGGATCTCCAGCAGCGCCAGCCCCAGCGCGGCCAGCAGCGAGGCGTCCACCGGGCCTCCCTCGACGGCCAGCAGGATCGCCAGGGCCACCGACAGGCACAGCACCTCGAGGATGAGGGTGGTGCACATGCCCAGGTACTTGCCGAGCACGTACTGCCAGCGCCGGATGGGGCGGGTGAGCACCACGTAGATGGTCTTGCGCCGGACCTCCTTGTGCACCTGGCTGACGCCCAGCAGGATCGCCAGCAGCACGCCGAAGGCCGTCACGCAGAACAGCCCCCAGTCCTGGATGACACGGACGCGCTGGTCGAGGGCCAGCTCGGCCAGCAGCAGCGCCGAGGCGACGAAGGCCACGGCCAGGAGCAGCACCCCCAGCAGCGTGCGGCTGCGGATGGACTCGCGGAAGGCCGTGGCGGCCACGCTGAGCACGGCGCGCATGATCTCAGCCCTCCTTGCTCTGGCGGACCCGCTCGAGGAACACGTCCTCCAGCGAACGGTGCTGGCGCTGGACCGAGCGCAGGCGCAGGGCGCGGCCGAGCAGGTGGGCCAGCAGCTCCTCCGGCCGGCGCTCGACCGGCGCGCGGATGAGCGTGTCGGACCCGGTCTGCTCGGCCCGCGCGCCGAACGCCGTGAGCTCGTCCGGCCCGAACGCGGGGTGGCCCTCCAGCGCGATCTCCCAGCCGCTGGCCTGCTGCTGCAGCAGCTCCTGCATGGCGCCCTGGTCCACCAGCGCCCCCCGATGCAGGATGGCCACCCGGTGGCAGATGGTCTCCGCCTCGGCCAGCACGTGCGAGGAGAAGAACACGGTCTTGCCTCGCCTGCCCAGCTCGAGCAGCAGGTCCTTGACCCAGCGGCGGCCGAGCGGGTCCAGCCCGCCCATGGGCTCGTCCCAGATGTACAGGTCGGGATCGGCCAGCAGGGTCTGGGCGATGCCCACCCGCTGCAACATGCCCTTGGAGAACTTGCGCAGCGCCCGGCGCTCGGCCGGGTCGAGGCCGACCGTCTCCAGCACCTCGGGCACCTTGCGGCGCAGGCTGGCGCGGTCGAGGCCCGCCAGGCCGCCCACGTGGGACAGGAACTCGCCCGGGGTGAGGTAGTCGTAGAAGTCGGGCAGCTCGGGCAGGTAGGCCAGGCGGCGGCGCGCGGCCGGCTGGCTCACCGGCACCCCGAAGATCTCCGCTTGCCCGGCGTCCGCGCGCAGCAGCCCCACCAGGATCTTGATGGTGGTGGTCTTGCCCGCGCCGTTGTGGCCCAGGAACCCGAACACCTCTCCGGGCTCGACCTGCAGGTCCAGCCCGCGCACGGCTTCGCTGCGCTTGCGGCGCAGGCCGGAGCGGAACTCCTTGCGCAGGCCGCGGATGGCGATGGCATGGGTCATGGTGAATCTTCCTCGCGCAGCAAGAGGTACAGGTCGAGCGGGATGTGCTCGTAGGAGCCGCGCCAGCCCTGCAGCCAGCGCTCCCGGCCGCGCGCGACCGCCGCGCGGGTGTCCTCGTCCAGCAGGACGGCCAGACGCTGCTGCAGCGCCGGGCCGAGCTGCAGCTCCTCGGTCTCCATGGCCAGCTCCTGGACCATCCTCCGGGCGAGCTCCCGGTTGCCCTCGCGGGTGTACAGGTCGGCCAGCTTCTGGCGCAGCCAGGGGGGCGCGCCCGGCAGGCGCGCGGCGCGCTCGAAGTAGGGGATGGCCGCGTCGGCCTGGCCGAGCTCGTAGTGCAGGTTGAAGGCGATGCGCATGGGGAATCTGGAGTCCTGGGGGAAGCGCCGCATGCCGCGCTCGAGGATCTGGTTGGCGCGCTGGACCCACTCGGGCAGGGTGTCCGTGTTGACCCGGCGGCGGTACACGGAGGTCACCGCCCCCCACAGGTAGATCTTGGCGAAGTCCGGGTCCAGGGCGATCACCT
Organism: Myxococcota bacterium; assembly: GCA_022710975.1. Lineage (GTDB taxonomy): Bacteria > Myxococcota > B64-G9 > B64-G9 > B64-G9 > JAKLGA01. Next base: position 161,154 of record JAKLGA010000001.1, read on the forward strand.
CCTCCACGAAGGTGTCCAGCCAGGGCAGGGACTCGTCGCCGAGGATGTGCTGCCCGTAGTACAGGTTGGCCCGGATGAACAGCAGGTCGGCGGCCAGGGTGTGGTAGCCCAGGTCGAGGTGCCTGAGGATCCGGCCGGGCGGCACGAGCAGGACCTCCTTGCCGCGCAGCTCCTCCGAGGATGGGTACTGGAGCTGCCCCCAGCGGCCGAGCCCGGCCAGGCCCATCAGGCCCAGGCACAGGCCAGCGGACAGGAGCCGGCTGGGGAGTGCGCGGGTGCCCATCGTTCGGATCATTAACAAAAAGGGGGCGGGGCTTCAACTGCCCCGCCCCGAGAAGAGGTCAGGTCGAGACGGATCGGGGTCTACCAATCATCGACCGTGTTGTCCGCCCACACGTGGCCGCCCTGCCAGGAGGAGGTCGCCACGCGGTACGTGCCGCGCTTCACCCAGTGGGCCTCGATGTCGTCGTTGTCGATGTCGGTCCAGGCCTCGCAGTCGAAGGTGCCGGTGTCAGGCGGCGTCGCGTTGGGGAACGGGGTGGTGTACTGGTAGGCGCCGTAGGTCGCCTCGGTCAGCACGAAGCCGAGGGACTTGAAGATCACACAGGTGCCGCCCGCGTTGTACTGGGTGGCCACGATGATCTGCGAGTCGCCGCTGAGCGGCAGCGGGGGGGCGCAGCGCGCCGCCATGGCGGGCGGGAGCAGCGACGAACGCACCGTGCCGTCCGTCTGGCCGCGCGGCTTGTCGAAGTAGTCCACGACGCCCTTGTAGCACTTGTCGAGGTTCTCGTTGACTTCCGTCGCCTTCGACTTGCGGATGTAGTTGATGAACGCCGGGATGGCCACCGCGGCCAGGATGCCGATGATGGCGACGACGATCATGAGCTCGATCAGCGTGAAGCCCTTGGCGTTGAACTTCCTGCGAATCCTCAGAATCATTTTTCCTCCGTCTTCTTGCTCTCCGTGTCTCCACGGAGTCCGTTTCACTCTCGCGACCTGGACCTCCGGGTTCTCATCCACGAACGCACTTGCTTGCCCTGGGCGCGCGCCTCCTTTCCTCGCTCGTTCCAGTCAGCGGTCGCATTGTATACGCAACATCCGTGCCGCACAAGCTCCCGTCGCAACTGGCCGGATCGGCTCGGAACCTGCGGCGGGCGGGGGCGCGTGGCCTCGGTCCGGACGAAACTCGTCAGCCGCCGGGTGACGGCAATTGTCAGTCTGCCCGAGGGAGTCCTGTGTGCCTGGTGCGCGCATCTCTTCACCAGTCGTCCGCGCCGTTGTCGTTCCACACGTGGCCGCCCTGCCAGGAGGAGGTGTTGGTGTGGTAAGTCCCGCGCTTGACCCAGTGGGCCTCGGAGTCGTCGTTGTCGATGTCGGTCCAAGCCTCGCAATCGAAGGTGCCACCCTCGGGCGGGGTCGCGTTCGAGAACGGGGTGAAGAACCGGTAGGCTCCGTACGTGGCCTCGGTCAGGATGAAGCCGAGCGACTTGAAGATCGCGCAGGTCCCGCCCGCGTTGTACTGGGTGGCCAGGATGACCTGTGAGTCACCGCTGAGCGGGAGCGGGGGGGCGCAGCGGGCGGCCATGGTCGGGGGGAGCGCCGCCGAGCGCACCTGGCCGTCGGTCTCCCCGCGCGGTTTCTCGAAGTAGTCGACCACGCCCTTGTAGCAGCGATCCAGGTTCTCGTGGACCTCGGTGGACTTCGACTTGCGGATGTAGTTGATGAAGGCCGGGATGGCCACCGCGGCCAGGATGCCGATGATGGCAACCACCACCATGAGCTCGATCAGGGTGAAGCCTCGGGGACGGCCTACACGCGGAGAAGAGAGGATCAGCATTCCATGACTCCAGCCTGCCGTTTGCGCAGAGCGCGACGGCGCGCATTCTTGCAGTTTCCATGCCCCGGATGCAGCCTCCGGACCGCCATGGAAACGCGACGTTTTCATGGCGGGACTGGGTCGATCCGGGTCGCAGGTGACGTTCCTGGGTACAGGAAACTGCCGTTTCTCGTCAGTGTCAACCCCTTCCTCCTGTCCGGAGGTCCGCTTGCATTCCTGGGTCTCCCGGGAGATGCTCGCCAGTGTCGTCCGGGCGGCCACCTGCGACCCGGCGCCCGGGGAGGCAGGCCGATGAACTGCAAGAACTGTGGAGCGCCCATGCGCCCGGCCGGGGGCGGCGAGTACTTCACCTGCGACCACTGCACCAGCTTCCACTTCCCGGAGCGCACGGCGGACGGGGTGCGCTCGGCCGGGGAGCCCTCCGAGCTCGAGTGCCCGGTCTGCCGGGCCGGGCTCGTGGTGGGGTACATCCGCCGCCACCGGGTGCAGGCCTGCCCGAAGTGCCAGGGCGTGCTGGTGGGGCCGGGCAGCCTGTCGCTGCTGGTGGACGAGCTGCGCGCGCGGCATTCCGGCCCGCGCCTGCCGCCTGCGCCGCTCGCCCCGCCGGAGCAGGAGCGCCGGCTCCAGTGCCCACGCTGCCGGGCCGCCATGGACCTGCATCCGTACTACGGCCCGGGCCGGGTGCTGATCGACACCTGCGGGCCGTGCGCCCTGGTCTGGCTCGATCGCGGGGAGATCGCCACCATCGCCAGATCGTGAGCGCCGCGCGCGCGGGAGGTCACCCTTGGATCTGCTGGATCCCCAGGCCTGGTGGGTGGGCGTGTTCGTGTTCCTGTTCGCGGCCACGGTGGGCAGCTTCCTGAACGTGGTCATCTACCGGCTGCCGATCCCGGGCAAGTCCATCGTGCGGCCGCGCTCCGCCTGCCCGGCCTGCGGCGCGCTCATCCGCTGGTACGACAACGTGCCCATCCTGAGCTTCCTCTGGCTGCGGGCCCGGTGCCGTTCCTGCCGGGCGCCCATCTCCTGGCGCTACCCCCTGGTCGAGGCGCTGACCGGCGCCCTGGCCGTGGCGCTGTGGTGGCGGTTCGGGCTGAGCGCGGCGCTGGGGGTGCACTTCGCCTTCAGCGCGGCCCTGGTGGCCATCGCGTTCATCGACTACGACCACCGCATCATCCCCGACGAGATCAGCCTGCCCGGGATCGCGATCGGCTTCGCCTGCTCCTTCCTGTGGGAGGGCATGTGGCTCGAGTCCCTGATCGGCCTCCTGGTCGGCGGGCTGGGCCTGTTCCTGATGTCCTGGGGCTACGCGCTGCTGCGCGGGCGCGAGGGCATGGGCATGGGCGACGTCAAGCTGCTGGGCATGCTGGGGGCCTGGTTGGGCTGGCGCTCGCTGCTGTTCATCGCGCTGTTCGCCTCCCTGCAGGGCGTGCTGGTGAGCGTGGTCCTGACGCTCGCGGGGGTCAAGCTCAAGCCGCCGCTGCCGGAGGAGTGGGAGCTCGAGGAGGAGCAGCGCCGCGCGGCCGAGGCCGCGGGTGCCGCCCCGCCCGCGCAGGGCGCGGCCGATCCGGAGGCGACCGGCGCGGGCGCGGACGGCGGGCAGGAACCCGCCGTCGGCTTCCTCGGCGCGGCCATCCCCTTCGGCCCGTTCCTGGCGCTGGCCGCGGTCGAGTACCTGTTCCTGGGGCCGTGGTTCTACGGGTTGCTGGCCGGGCAGGGGTAGGGGAGGGGCCGGCATGGTCCGCGCGGGCATCGGGCTCAAGCCGCTCCTGGCGCTCCACCTGGCGGTGCTGCTCGGGCTGGGCGCGCTGCTGATGAGCCTGGCCGCGAACCGGCTGCTGCGCTACGGCATGCTGGTGGAGTTCGCCAACTCGCGCCGAGGGGTGCTGCTCGAGCTGGGCGAGCGCCTGCCGGCGGTCTGTCCGGGCCTGCTGGCGCGCCAGCCCTGTCCAGGGCTCGCGGCCTGGACGCGCGCCAGGACCCGGCTGCACCCGGATCTGCACGCCTTGACCGTGCTGGACCCGGCGGGCCGGCCCGCGGTGTCCAGCGAGCCGGGCGCCGGCTGGGACGGCCTGGCCGGCGGGTCCGCCTCCTCGCCGCCCGGCCTGCCGGCGGGCTGGGAGATCGTCGAGCTCGGCCGCCAGGCGCGCGGGCTGCGCACCGACGTGCCGGTGGGCGGCGGGGGCTGGCGGCTGCAGGGCACCTTCCTGCTCGCGGACACCGATCGCGCCGCCCGGCGGGCGACCGCCAGCATCGCGCTGTACGCCTTCCTGGTGGCGGGCGGCCTGGTGCTGCTCGGCTTCGGGCTGCTCTGGCGCCTGGTGGTGCGGCCGCTCGACCGGCTGCTGCGGGTGGCCGAGCGCGCCTCCGAGGAGGGCGATCTGGCCTGGCTGCGCGACGCCGATCTGGGCAACGAGGTGGGCCGCCTGGGGCTGTCCCTCGGCCGCATGGCCAGGCGCATCGAGGCGGACCGCGATCGCCTGCGCGCGCAGATCGCCGAGCTCGAGCGGCTCAACGCCCACCTGCACCAGACCCAGCAGGGGCTGGTGCGCACGGAGAAGCTGGCCTCGGTGGGCCGGCTGGCGGCCGGCCTGGCGCACGAGGTCGGCAACCCCATCGCCGCGGTGCTGGGCTACGTGAGCATGCTGCGCACCGAGCGCATCCCGCCCGAGGAGGCGGCCGACATGCTGCGGCGGGTGGAGCGCGAGGTCGAGCGCGTGGACCGCATCATCCGCGATCTGCTGGCCTACTCGCGGCCGGGCCGGGGCAGCGTGGCCCCGCACGCGCCCGCGGCGCTCGTGGACGACGCGCTCGGCCTGCTCCGCCCGCAGAAGAAGTGGAAGAGCATCACCTGCGCCGTGGAGCTGTCCGCCGACCTGCCCGCGGTGCAGGTGGACGCCGATCTGCTGCGCCAGGTGCTGGTGAACCTGCTGCTCAACGCCCTCGACGCGCTCCCGGAGGGCGGGCACCTGTGGGTGCGCGCCGCGGTCGCGGAGGCGGAGCCCGCGGGCGAGACGCGCTGGGTGGGCGGCGAGCCGGCCTCCTTCGGCCTGGGCGAGCTGCACGCCATCCAGCTCCCGCGGGGGGGCGCGGGCCTGCCCGCCGGGCGGCGCGCGGTGGTGTTCAGCGTCACCGACGACGGCGCGGGCATCGCTCCGCAGGATCTCCCGCACGTGTTCGACCCCTTCTTCACCACCAAGGAGCCCGGCCGCGGCACGGGCCTCGGGCTGGCCATCTGCCAGTCCGCGGTGGCCAGCCTGGGGGGCGAGATCTGGGCCTGGAGCCGGCCCGGCCTGGGCACCCAGGTGGCCTTCTTCGTGCCTGCGGTGGCCCCCCCCGGTCTTTGACATCCCCGGGGCCGCCTGTACAATGGCGCCGGGAGCACCCATGGGCACGGCCACGAGGATCCTGGTGGTGGACGACGAGGAGAGCGTGCGGCACCAGATCGCCGCGCTGCTGAAGCTCAAGGGCTTCCAGGTGGAGGCGGTCGGGGACGGGCCGGCCGCGCTGGCGCTGCTCGAGGAGCGGCCCTGCGATCTGGTCCTGTGCGACGTGCGCATGCCGGGCATGGACGGGCTGTCGGTGCTGGACAAGCTGGGCGGCACCGAGGCCGACGAGGCGGTCATCATCATGTCCGCCTACGGCGACCTCGAGCTGGCCCGCGAGGCGGTGCGCCGCGGCGCCGCCGACTACCTGAACAAGCCGTACAAGAACGAGGAGCTGCTGCTGCGCATCAGCATCGTCGAGGCCCGCCAGCAACTCCGGCGCGAGAACCGCCAGCTCAGGCAACAGATCCGCCGCGAGTCCGGGTTCGAGCGCATCGTCGGCCAGGCGGCGGTCATGCAGCGCATGTTCCGCACGGTCGAGAAGATCGCCGAGTTCAAGTCCACGGTGCTGATCCTCGGCGAGAGCGGCACCGGCAAGGAGCTGCTGGCCCGCGCGGTGCACGACCACAGCCCGCGCAAGGACAAGCCGTTCGTGGCGGTCAACTGCGGGGCCATCCCCGAGAACCTGCTGGAGAGCGAGCTGTTCGGCCACACCCGCGGGGCCTTCACCGACGCCATCCGCAACAAGGAGGGGCTGTTCGAGGAGGCCGACGGGGGGACGCTGTTCCTGGACGAGATCGGCGAGCTGCCGCTGGGGCTCCAGGTGAAGCTCCTACGCGTGCTCCAGGAGGACGAGATCCGCCGCGTGGGCGAGAACCGCCCGCGCAAGGTGGACGTGCGCATCCTGGCCGCCACCATCCGCGACCTGGGCGCGGAGGTCGCGGCAGGCCGCTTCCGCGAGGATCTGTTCTACCGGCTGAACGTGCTGATGGTGAAGATCCCCGCGCTGCGCGAGCGGCCCGAGGACATCCCGGTGCTGGTGGAGCACTTCCTCCAGCGCTGCAACGCCAAGCTGCACACGGCGGTGCGCGGGGTGGAGCCCGCCGCCATGAAGCTCCTGGTGGACTACGCCTGGCCCGGCAACGTGCGCGAGCTCGAGAACCTCATCGAGCGCGCGGTCATCCTGTGCGAGGGCGAGGTGATCACCCCGGAGCTGCTGACCGATCGGGTGCGCGCCGCGCTGCCGTCCGCGGCGGCCGTCCTGCCGCCCGGGCAGATCTCCATCAAGAAGACGGTGCGGGCCATCGAGGAGGAGCTGATCCGGCGCGCGCTGGCCGAGACCCACGGCAACCGCACCCGGGCGGCCCGCCTGCTGGAGATCAGCCACCGCACCCTGCTCTACAAGCTCAAGGACTACCACATCGAAGCGGATGCCTTCGCGCAGGGGGTACCGACCGGGGAGTGAGGAGACTCCCGGGCGACTCTTCCCTGTCCTCGGGGAGTGGAAAAGATTGCAGGACGTGGAAATGTTTTCCTATTCCACCCCGGTCCAGCGCAGCCCATTGGCGCAGATTTCATATTTCAAACAATATGTTGAGAGCCAACCCGGGGTGGTATGTGGATTGCAGGCATGGCCTCGGATGGCGAAGCGGAGGTCCAGCATGGGCGCGAATCGCAGGCGACGCCGGACAGGCGGCTTCAGTCTCATGGAGCTCATGGTGGTGGTGGCCATCATCGCCTTCGTGTCGGCCGCCGTGGTGCCGACCTTCGCCATGTCGCTCCAGCGCGGCCGGCAGCGCGAGGCGGGCTGGCTGATCGTCGAGGGGGTCTTCACCGCCCGGTCGCGCGCCGCCCGCACCGGCCGCTGCCACCGGGTGGTGGTGGCCCCGGCCAACCCCGCGGTGAGCGGGGGCACGGGGGGCTGGGTGGCGGTGCAGGAGTCGAACATGGCCGAGTGCAGCCGCGCCATGAACTCCGGCACCTGGACCTCGGTCTCCGTGAAGTCGGTGGGCGGCGGCAACGTGCTGGGCCAGCCGCGTGTCGCCCTGGCGGGCAAGGACGTGGCCATCTCGGCCATGATGGGCAACCTCAACAACCCGGACACGGTCGTGTTCGAGCCCTCGGGCGGGCTGTGGGTGCGCAACGCCGACCCGCGCGCTTACACCATCACCATGTACACCGACGCCGGGGTGCCGCGGGGGCTCCCGCGGCGGGTCATCATCACCTCGGGTGGCTCGGTCCGCTACGGCGGCTGACGCGAGGGGAGCGAGCATGAGGCGCAGCGCACAGGCAGCAGGCAATCCGGGCGCGGGCAGCGGCCGGGCCGGCTTCACCCTGATCGAGGTGATGATGGCCATGGTGGTGATGTCGCTCGGCGTGTTCGCGGTGATCCAGCTCCAGGTGGTGGCGATCCGCGGCAACGCCTACGCCCGGGAGCGCACCGAGGCCTACGAGATCGCGCTCGGCGTGGCGGAGGAGATGCGCCTGCAGTCGTTGCGCTGGAAGCCGGGCACCGTCTTCTCCGCGGTGTTCTACAACCCCTCCTCGCTGCCCAACCCCGGCGCCCAGCCCCTGGACGGCGTGGACATCCTCGACACCCAGCTTCAGACGTTCCCCTTCTACAACGATACACCCTTGGGCGATTCGGCCTTCGAAAACGCCGATCCAATCAACGTGTTCGGCGCCCTGGCTGGCGCCGTGGACGGGCAGCGCTCCATCTACCGGGTGCACTACGCCATGTACCAGGTCCGCCCGGCGCCCGGCCTGCCCGTGAACCCGGGCTTGGTTCGAGTGACGGTGCTGGTGTCCTGGGACAACAAGGACCACGGGCTGCAGACCGGGGCGTGGGAGAACCCCGCGCTGGCGGCCTTCTGGAACCGGCACATGATCGCCATCACCTTCTACCTGGCCCAGGTGCTGTGAGGGCGGGGCAGAGGCGGGAACCATGAGCGCGAGAACGAGGACCGGATTCACGCTGATCGAACTGATGGTCGCCCTGGCGGCGGCCGGGCTGCTGATGGCCTCGGTGGTGGGGCTGTCGGCCTCGGTGCAGCGCTCCTTCGGCTACGCCAAGGACATCACCGAGCTGCAGGGCAACCTGCGCTTCGCCATGAAGACCGTGGTGGACGATCTGGCGCGGGTGTCCTACATGCATGCGCCGAATCCCGGCACGGATTGCCACCGAGACGGCCCGGAGCCTCCTGCGATGCCTGCGTTGGCGTTCGACGGCAGCGTGCTCTCGCTGCGGGGCAACTTCGTCAGCGCCCGCGACTACCTGATCGACCTGAACCTCGGCAAGGTCATGTGCCGTAACGAAATGGACCTCAATGCCGCAGTGGTGTCGGCCGAAATGAGCGGCGAGTGTGGAGGGTACGAGCCCTACCTGGCACCCTTCGCGGACGGGCCGGACAACCTGGGCGACGTGTTCTGCCCGGGGCAGATCGTGCGCATGGAGACCAGCCCAGGCAGGTTCCAGTACCTGCCTGTCACCTCCGTGAACCCTGGCACAAACGGCATCCTGTTGAACCTGGCCGCCTACAGCTTCAACGAGAAACAGGGCTACCTCCACTTCACCAATCCGCTGACCCTGGTCCAGTATCAGGTCGCCGAGGATGCCGGCTACACGGTCCCCTTCTCCAACCCCACCGCTGCCGCCAAGCGCTGGGTGCTGACCCGCCAGCACGACGGGTGCGAGAACGGGGCGCTGACCTGGGCCAACCCCATCGAGCTGGCCGAGTTCCTGCTGCCCCAGGATCCAGCGCTGCCCTCGGGCTTCAGCCTGGAGTTCGTCGATGACACCAACCCCGCCAACTTTCCCGCCCCGGGCCAGTGCCCAATGAACAGCGCCCCGGCGATGTTCGGCCCGCGCACCCTGCTCACCGCGGCCGGCCAGCTCAACCCGACCCGGGTGCGGGCCTTCGTGATCACCCTCCGCGGCCGGACCGTGGCCGAGGATCCCAACTACTTCCTGCCGAACCTGAGCGCGGCCCCGGCCATCTGGATGAACCACGGGGTGGATCTCGACAACTCCCTGAGCAACGGGCTGGCCTACGTGCGCTCCGAGCGCACGGTGATCCAGCTCCGCAACCTGAGCCTCAACCTGACCCTGTGAGGAGGTGGCCGATGGGAGTTTGCATCCTTCGCGCGCGCTCCGCCCGGGGCAACGCGCTGGTCCTGTCGATGATGATCCTGCTGTCCCTGACCGCGGTGGGCATCATGTCCGTGATGCGCACCAACACCGAGCTCATGGTGTCGGGCAACGTGGCCCGCTCCATGCAGGCGGGCCTGGCCGCGGAGGCCGGCCTGTTCCACGCCCTGGGGCTGGTGGCAGGGTCGCCGCCTTCCTACACCCTTGCGGCCATTGCGCAGCGGGATGCCGCGAACAGCGCTCGCTCGGTGGACATGAGTGGTCTGCAGGCCGTGACTTGCACCCCCCCGAGTGCCAGCAAGCGGCTGGCCGTGGACGTGGCCTGCCGCAGCAGCGCCCTGGATGTGCCCAACCCCGCGCAGCACCTGCCCGTGGTCCAGCCCGCCGCGCCCCTGGAGCTGGCCCGGCTGAACCAGGACCTGGCGTACGACTCCGAGCTCATCCCTCTGGGTGAGCGCGAGGTTACTGGTTTCGGACTCGACGATCGAAAGATTTGTCATGGTGTCTTTGATTTCAACGCACGCGGCGGCATCCCCACCAAGCTCGAGGCCATCTCCAGCACCCTGTGTCCCCGCAACGACCCGGCCTGCGTGGCCGAGACCGTGGTGATCGAGACCCGGGCCCGGGCCGTGGCCGGGCCGATTCCGTGCAAATGATTCTGTCTGTTGGGATACGAGGATATTTCTTGTTCTTACGAGGAAACGAAGGAGGCAGGCCATGACGAGGAGAGCGGCGCTGGTGGCGTTCGGCACGGCGCTGGCCGTGCTGGCGGCGTGGGGCCCGGCTCAGGCCCAGGGGATCTACTCGGGGGACGATCCCCTGCTGGCCCTGCCCGACGTGTTCACCATCATCGACACCTCGGGCTCCATGGCGGGCGGCTGGTACCCGTGCGGCGGCGGCGCGGCCACGGGCCACTGCTCGGCCTGGTACTCCACCCGCGAGGTGCTCACCGGGACCTACCTCCAGACCCGCGGCACCTGCGGCGGGATCGGGGTCCAGGCGGAGAACGGCATCCTGGACATCTACAAGGACCTGGTGCGCTTCGCCTTCGCCACCTTCGACGACGAGCGCTGGTCCTGCGGCTACGAGCGGGGCCAGAACACCTACAACTACCCGGTCTGGGGGCTGGGCGACTCCAAGGCCAGCAAGGGCCAGCTCGGCATCAAGGGCCGCGGCCAGCCCCACGGCGGGCTGGTCGATCTGGTGAACCCGGCCGATCCCGCGGACGTGCTGGGCAACAACGTGAAGGTCCAGCAGGGCGCCTGCGCGACCGACGCGTCGAGCTGCACCCCGCTGAACGCGGCCCTGTGGGACGCCCGCTGGTACTACACCCACTGGACCACCGAGGTCACCCCGGCCTACACGGACCCGCTGGAGCTCTGCCGCCGGAGGTTCGTGCTGCTGATGACCGACGGCGGCAACAACGGCCCCTCGGCCTGGGGCTACCAGTCGCCCGAGATGGAGGCCTTCCTCCTGTTCTCCATGGGCGTCCCGGTGTTCGTGGTCGGGTTCGGCGACGTGCGCCCCTGGACCGACCCCATCGCCTACGCCGGCTCGGGCGGGCTGGTGCCCTCCTTCGTGGCCGACGACCCGCTGACGCTCTACCTGGCCTTCTCCGCGGTCCTGGACGCCATCCTGTCCGGCGCGGCCAGCCGCACCGAGATGACCTCGGTGGCCTCCAGCCTGAGCTACGACAAGAGCTACGAGTTCGCCGCCTACTTCGAGGTCAGCCTGTCGGGCGTCGGCTGGCAGGGCCACCTCATCCGCATCCCGGTGATCCTGGACGCGTCCGGGGACCCGCAGTGGACGCCCCAGGCCCAGTGGACCCGCTTCGACGAGGTGCTGGCCACCCAGAACCCGAACACCCGGCGCATCTACACCGTGGTCAACGACCCGCGCTCCTCCACCTTCCTGGCCAGCCAGCTCCCGCGGCCGGTGTCGGCCAACCCGAACGACGGCCTGTACTCCTTCGAGGCCGGGCTGCACGACACCGACCCCTGGATGTGCCTGTGGGACAGCGAGGGCATCGGCGTGCCGGCCCTCTCGGACAAGATCAAGAACTTCGTGCGCGGCGTGCCCGGCACGAACTCGGTGGGCAACAAGGTGATCCTGACCGCCCCCTACCTGGGCGACATCTTCCACTCCAACCCGACGGTGGTGGGCGCGCCGTCCGCGCTGGGCGAGGACTACAAGTACGAGTTCCACTACCGCAACAACATCGATCGCCACACCATGGTGTACGTGGGCGCCAACGACGGTCTGCTGCACGCCTTCGTGGCCGAGGACGTGGACGGGGTGGGGGCGGACGAGACCGGGAAGGAGCTGTGGGCCTTCCTCCCCAACCAGCTCCTGCACAAGATCCAGAACGTGCGCATGCGGCACGACTACTACGTGGACAACACGCCGGTGGTGCGCGACGTGTACTTCAACAAGGTGCCGCTGCTCGACAAGCTGGGCAACCCGGTCAAGGACGCCGCCAACCAGCCCATCCTGGGCGCCTACCGCACGGTGCTGTTCGGCAGCCTGCGCGGGGGCGGCTCGGGCTACTTCGCGCTGGACGTGACCGACCCGCAGAACCCCAAGTACCTGTGGGAGTACCGGCCCGACATCGACGTGACCATGGACTACTCCGTCAAGCAGTGCAGCGGCTCGCGGACCCAGTCCTTTGCCCGGCCCATCGTGGGCCAGGTGTGGCTGAAGGACGCGAACGCCGGCGCGGGCGAGCCGGCCTACGTCAGCAAGCCGGTGATGATCATCCCGGGCGGCTACGTGTCCCCGGCGTCGCTGCTGAACGTGACCAACTGCATCGACTTCGTCGAGGGGCTGACCTCGGCCAACGCCGTGCACGTGATCGACGTGGAGACCGGCAAGCTGCTCAAGCGCTTCGTGGTCTCCAACGCGGTGCCGGCCAGCAACCAGGCCATGCTGGACGACTTCTACGACGCGCTGGCCAACAACCCGACCGGGAACTGGAACGCCAGCCCGCGCTTCGAGGGCGAGGGCTGGACCTGCGACGAGAAGCGCGACGAGGTGCAGAACCCGCCCTACGTGCCGGACGATCTGCTCGACCACTGCACGGTGGTCGACGACGCCGTCCACTACCTGAAGGAGTGCTGCTACAACCCGGGCAACGGCGACCTCACCTGCAACGGCACCACCCCCTGCCACTACACCTACGAGAAGCTCAAGGGCGTGCCCGGCGGCATCTACATCTTCCTCAAGACCGAGGGCTGCGCCCTGCCCGGGCCGTTCGGCAAGGGTCGCTTCGAGCTGGACGTGGACGACGACTTCATGATCGAAAGCGTGGCCGGCACGCCCGTGGCCTACAACACCAGCCTGGGCGAGTACATCACCTCGGCCTTCTTCCCCACCACCAAGGGCCGGGTGTACCAGGTCGGCTTCGAGACAGCGCTCTACAATAGAACCGGCCTGGAGACCGAGAAGAGCAACGTGGCCAACATGCTGATCCAGCCCAACGTGGCCGGCGCCACGACCTACCGCTGGGACGTGGGCCGGGTGGACAACGATCCCGCCAAGGAGCCCTCGCCCTGGTTCGACATGCAGCGGGACAAGGGCCTCACCCCGCGGCCGATCATGGTGTCGCCCACCCTGGCGCTGAACTACGAGCGCAACCTGGTGCTGTTCTTCGGCACGGGCGAGAACGACACCTTCGAGCACCGCACCAACCAGGAGTACTTCTTCGGGGTGGAGCAGACCCTGTCGGGCGACGCCTCGAGCTACCGCAAGCCGGACGCCCTGGGCTTCCTCGATCCCAAGATGTTCACGCTCCTGGGGGCGGGCGAGCGCATGTGGGGCAAGCCGCTCGTGGCGGGCGGCAACGTCTACTACACCACCTACATCTCCAACGCGAACCGCTGCGATCAGGGCACGGGCAAGCTGTACGGCCTCGACTTCGCCGACTTCACCGATCAGGTCATCCCACCGTGGGAGCCTCCGACCAAAGGACCGCCCCCTCCTCTGACTGTTGTGTTCACCCCCGACGGTAAGCCCAAGGCGAGAGAGATGGTGGGCACCGACGTCTACACCATAGACATCCCGGGCCTGGCGCCGAGCGCCCAGATGTCCAGCTGGGGCCGCGTGCTCTAGGCTGCAGCGCGCAAGCGGGGTAGGGCGTGGGCGGGCTTGAGCCCCGCCCACCCCTCTGCTAGGCTCGCGGGCGCGAGGAGAGGGGAGAGGACCATGCACGAAGGAGCCCGGCTGCGCTTCCTTGGGATGATGCTGTTGCTGGCGGGCCTGGGCGCCGCGGCCGGCTGCCGCGGCTGCCAGGAGGCGCCTCCTCCCGCGGACGCCGGCCCACAGGCTGCGGCCGCGGACGGCGCCGCCGCGGCCCCGGAGCCGGCTCCGGTGAGCCCGGCGCCCGGCGTGGCCCCGGCCGGCGAGCAGGACGCGTTCGGCAAGCGCTACGAGCCCCCCACGGACGCGCCGCAGCCGATGGAGTCGGGCAAGCCCATGCGCCTCGTGCCGCTGCCGGCGGTGAGCGACGAGGAGATCGACAACGATCCCGCCCTGAGCAAGAACCCGAACCTGCCCCCGGGCACGAAGCGGACCCTCAAGGTGCTGCAGAAGCTCACCCAGACCGACCCGCGCTTCGACCCCAAGCGCAACCCGGGCGACCCCACCGCCGAACCGCCCTCCGACAACGTCAAGAAGGGACCCGCCAAGGCTCCCTGAGACCCTCTCCTCCGGCCACACCACAAGCCCTTGGAGCGCCCCGCGGGCGGGGCCCAAGATGTAGTCATTTATGCCTAATTGATATCTAATTTGAGCTAACTTTACCGTCGGTTTCTTGACTTGATCGCCTGGGCTGGAAGATACTCGGGCTGTCCAGGATCGGGCCGCCCCTGGGTGCTGGGGCGAACGGGAGAGCGACGGTGATGAAAAAGGACCGAAGCCGGACGGCGGACATCGTGCTGGAGCGCGAGGCGGAGGAGGTCCGGGCCCCCGCGGAGCCCCAGGGTGCGGACCAGGCCGCGGCCGAGGAGGCCCAGCGGCTGGTGAACCACGTGCGCGAGCTGCGCGAGGCGCTGCTGATGAGCAAGGCGGAGCTGGCGCGCAAGGCCGGGCTCTCCGCGCTCACCATCGATCGGGTCGAGAACGGGTTCAGCTGCCGCATGGACACCAAGCGCAAGATCATCCTGGCGCTGGGGCTGAAGGTCGCGGACAAGGCCAAGGTGTTCGAGTCGTGACCGCCCAGGGTGCGGGGAAAGAAGAGCCATGGGCAAAGCGAAGAACGTGATCGGGCTGGACATCGGATCGAGCGCGGTGAAGCTCATCCAGCTCAAGCCGACCAAGCGGGGCTACCAGCTCCAGCACTTCGGCATGGCGCCGCTGCCGCCCGAGGCGATCATCGACGGCGCGCTGATGAACTCCACGGTGATCGTCTCCACCATCCGCGAGCTGCTCTCCTCCCAGCGCGTGAAGCACAAGGAGGCGGGCATCGCCATCAGCGGCCACTCGGTGATCATCAAGAAGATCACCCTGCCGGCCATGACCCAGGAGGAGCTCGAGGAGTCCATCCAGTGGGAGGCCGAGCAGTACATCCCCTTCGACATCAACGACGTCAACATCGACGTCCAGGTGCTGACCCCCGAGCCCACCGAGCAGGGCCAGATGGACGTGCTGCTGGTGGCCGCCAAGAAGGACATGATCAACGACTACCTGGCGGTCGTGCAGGAGGCGGGGCTGCAGCCGGTGATCGTCGACGTGGCCGCCTTCTGCGCCGAGAACGCCTTCGAGACCAACTACGAGCTGCCGCCGAAGGACACCCTGGTGCTCATCAACATCGGCGCCAGCGTGATCAACATCAACGTGCTCACCAACGGCATGACCGCCTTCACCCGCGACATCTCCATGGGCGGGAACCAGTTCACCGAGGAGATCCAGAAGCAGCTCAACGTCTCCTACGACGAGGCCGAGGCGCTGAAGCTGGGCGGCGGCAGCTCGGCCGACGCCGACTCGGTGGTGCCCCAGGAGGTCGAGCGGGTGATCGTGTCGGTGTCCGAGACGCTGGCGGGCGAGGTGCAGCGCTCGCTCGACTTCTACGCCGCCACGGCGGCCGAGAGCCACATCTCGCGCATCTACCTGAGCGGCGGGACGTGCAAGATCCCCTCGCTCTACAAGATCATCGAGAACAAGGTGGGCGTGCCGGTCGAGATCATGAACCCGTTCCGCAACATCGAGTTCGATCCCAAGCGCTTCGACCCGGAGTACATCCGGGACGTGGGGCCAGCCGCCGCGGTGGCGGTGGGGCTGGGGCTCAGGACCCCTGACGACAAGTGAGGCCCGGGCCATGATTCGAATCAACCTGCTCCCGATCAAGGCGGCGCGGAAACAGAAGTCCGTCAAGCAGCAGATGTTGCTGTTCGCCATCCTGCTGCTGGGCGGCGGCATCGCCATGTACTTCGCCTACGACTACATGGAGGGCCAGCTCGATCAGCGGCGGCGCACGATCACCCAGACCCAGCAGCAGATCGAGCAGTACCAGAAGGCCATCGGCGAGGTCGAGAAGTTCAAGGGCCTCGAGGAGCAGCTCAACCGCAAGCTGGCCATCATCGAGAGCCTGATCAAGGGCAAGACCGGCCCCGTGCGGGTGCTGGACCGCATCAGCGCCCTGGTGCCCAAGCAGGTGTGGCTGACCAGCTGGCACGACAAGGGCGGCCTCGTCATCCTGGAGGGCGAGGCCATCAGCAACAAGTGGGTGTCCACCTTCGTGACCGCGCTGAAGGAGAGCCGGGAGGCCCCGAGCGGGCCCGCCGCGGCCGCGCCCGCGGCGCCGGCCGTGCCCGCGGCGCCGGCGCCCGCGGTCCCGGGTCAGCCCGCGCCGGCCCCGGTGGCCGCGCCGGGTGGCCTCAGCTTCTTCAGCAACATCCAGATCGTGATGACGGAGACGTACTTCGAGAAGGACGCGGGCAAGAACTTCGTCAAGTTCAAGCTCACCATGACGGTGAACTACGCGATCTGAGCTGGGTGCACGGCCTTCGCGCGAGGGCAGGGAAGCCATGGAAAAAGTCATCGCCATCCTCCAGAAGACCCCGATGAGCCAGAAGTTGGCCGTGGTCGGCCTGCTGCTGGTGATGTTGGGGGTCGGGCACTACTTCCTGATCTACACGGATCAAGACGAGGAGCTGGCCCGCCTGGACGGGCAGCTCGCCAAGCTGGAAGAGGAGCTGATGGCGAAGCAGGAGATCGCCGGCAACCTCACCAAGTACAAGAAGAAGGTCGAGTACCTGCAGCAGAAGCTCGAGGAGAAGAAGAAGAACCTGCCCGACGACGCCAACCTGGATCAGCTGCTGAAGACGCTCAACGAGCTGTCCGAGAAGTCGGACATGCGCATCATGAAGTTCATCCCGCAGCCCGAGGCGATGAAGAACTTCTACGCCGAGATCCCGGTGGCCATGGAGATCGAGGGCAACTACCACGAGATCGCCACGTTCTTCGACAAGGTCTCGAAGGAAGAGCGCATCATCAACATCACCAACATCGAGTTCGCCGACCCGAGCGTGCGCAACGGCAAGGTGATCCTGAAGGGCGCCTGCCTGGCCAAGACGTTCAAGGCGGTGCCCGAGCGGCCGGGCGCCGCCGCGCCAGGCGCCGTGGCAGGCGCCCCGGGCGCTCCGGGGGCTGCGCCGCCGGCCGGTCCATGAGGGTGAGGGTCTGGCCTTGAGGGCTCGATTGGGAAGGCGAGAGGAACGGGCCATGCGAACGGTTCTCGGAAACATGCCAAGGCTGGGGACGTCGCTGCTGCTCTGTCTCCTGGTGGCCTGCGGGGTGAGCTGCGGCGACGTCGCCACCGGCTCCCTCGACCCGGGCCCGGGCGGGACCGCGCCGGTCGCCGGCCCCGCGCCGGTCGCCGCCCCGGCGGTCGCCGATCCGACCGCGACGGCCGAGGGCGAGACCTACATCTACACGCCGGTGGGCAAGCGCGATCCGTTCAAGTCCTTCTACAAGGAGGACAAGAAGCCCGGCGTCAGCGGGGACAAGGGACCCAACGCGACCACCATCCTGCAGCTCTACGAGATCGACCAGCTCAAGCTCATCGCCGTGGTCTCGGGCATCTCGCAGCCGAAGGCCATGGTGGTCACCCCGGACGGCCGGGGGCACACGGTCAAGATCGGCACGCTGATCGGCAAGAACTTCGGGCGGGTGGTGCGCATCAAGACCAGCGAGGTGGTCATCGCCGAGGACTACCGCGATCCCATCGGGCGCAAGGTGACCAACTACATCACCATGGCGCTCGAGGTGGAGAAGGCCAAGTGAGCTCGCGCGGCGAAGTGGCTCCTGTGATTCGTTCCTGGGCGCGCCAGCCCGGGCGGTGAAGGAGAGGATCCATGGCATCTCGCAAAGTCGTGGTCAGCTGGCTGGTGGTCCTGGCCCTCGGGGTTGGGGGCGCAGCGACCGGCGTGGCGGGTGAGGCGGACAACCTGGTCACTGGACTCGAGGTCCAGGCGGGCGCCCACGCCACCCAGGTGGTGCTGCACGCCAGGAGCACGCCGACCTTCACCGTGTTCAAGCTCAAGAACCCGGATCGGCTGGTCCTGGACCTGTTGAACGCCGACCTCGGCGAGGACGCCCGGCAGCCGCGGGTCGTGGACGACGGCCGCGTCGGCCGCATCGGCACGACCCAGTTCCGCCAGGCGGGCAGCCTGGTCAGCCGGGTGATCGTCGGCCTGCGCGAGGGCGTGCGCTTCAACGCGCGCACCGAGGGCAGCTCGGTGATCGTGTCCATTCAGGACAAGGACGCCCCGGCCGACTCCGCGGCCGCGCCCGCCCCCGAGGCCGTGCCGGCGCCCGAGGCGGCCCCGGCCGAGGCGGCGCAGGCCGAGGCCGCGGAGGTGCCCGCCCCGGCGGCCGCCGCGGTGGCCGCCCCCGCGCTCGAGGCCGAGGTGCCGCCTCCGCCCGCGCCTCCGGCGGACTTCAAGGTGGTCGAGACCCACGGCCAGCGCGAAGGCGCCGCGCCGGTGGCCATCCGCCGGGTGCGCCCCGAGGCGGCCGGCCTGAGCGTCGAGACCAACCGGCCCGTGGTCGCCTACGAGGTCCTCGAGGTGTACAACCCCCTGCGGCTGGTGGTGGACATCTACGGCGGCGCGCTGCGCCGCAAGGCCATCGAGCAGAAGCTCGAAGGTTCCGTGGCCGAGCGCGTGCGGTTGGCGCAGCACGACGGCAAGGTCCGCATGGTGATCGATCTGGCCGCTGGCGCGCGGCCCAGCTACCGCATCGAGAAGGGCCGCAAGGGCCTGCAGATCCGCTTCGACTCCGTCCAGCCGGCCGCCGAGGAGACCGCCAGCGCGACCGTCCAGGGCGCCGCGGCCGAGCCGGCCTCCGCCGCGGGGGCCCTGGCCAAGCTGCAGGACCTCACCTTCCGCCAGGTGGGCGGCGAGTCGCGCGTCATCCTCGACGTGCAGGGCGAGGCCGCGCCCAAGGTGGTGCACGCGGACGGGCGCTCGGCGGTGCTCGAGATCCCGGGCTGTCAGATGTCCGCCCTGCTGGAGCGCACCCTGGACACCTCGGAGTTCGGCGGCGTGGTCCAGTCGCTGGCCGCGTACCGGGTGCAGGCCTCGCGCTCGATCAAGGTGGTGGCGGTGGTCGGCGGCCTGGCCCCGAGCCGGCTGGAGCGCGAGGACGGCAAGCTGGTGTGGGTCTTCGAGGGCCAGGCCCCTGCGGCTCCCGAGGCCGCCGCCAAGGCGCCTGCCGCGGCGTCCGCGGAGTCGGTGCAGTACGCCTACGCGCCCGACGAGGTGGCCGGTTACTCGGTCCGGCAGCCCGAGATGGCGCCCGAGGGCGGCGGCGGCGCCCGCAAGGCCCGCTACACGGGCCGGCGCATCTCCCTCGACTTCAAGGACGCCGACATCCACAACATCCTGAGGCTGATCTCCGAGGTCGCCAAGCTGAACATCGTCACCAGCGACGAGGTGTCCGGCAAGATCACCATCACCATGCGCAACGTGCCGTGGGATCAGGCCCTGGACATCATCCTGAAGACCAAGAAGCTGGGCATGGTCAAGCACGGCAACATCATCCGCGTGGCCAAGCTCGAGGAGCTCGCCAAGGAACAGGAGATGCAGGCCAAGGCCGAGGAGGCCAAGAAGGTGCTCGAGCCGCTGCGCGTGCGCCTGATCGCGGTGAACTACGCCCGCGCCAAGGACATCGAGACCCAGGTGCGCAACCTGCTGTCCGAGCGCGGCACGATCAGCATCGACGAGCGCACCAACGTGCTGATCATCAAGGACGTGCTGGAGAACCTGGTCAAGGCCGAGGGGCTGGTGCGCAGCCTGGACACCGAGACGCCCCAGGTGCTGATCGAGGCCCGCGTGGTGGAGGCCAACACCCAGTACCTGCGGCAGGTCGGCATCCAGTGGGGCCCGCGCATGGACTTCACCGGGGCGACCGGCAGCAACACGGGCCTGCCGTTCCCCAACGACATCTCCATCCGCGGCGGGGCCGACCAGCCGGACAGCAACAAGGCAGAGTCGGGCACCGGCAACCCCGGCAACTTCGCCATCAACCTGCCGGCCGCCGTCGGCATGGGCAGCGGCGGCGCGCTGGGCTTCATCTTCGGCTCGGCCGGCGGCGCGGTGGGGCTGAACCTCCGCCTGAGCGCGCTGGAGAACAAGGGCGCGGTCAAGATCATCAGCGCGCCCAAGGTCACCACGCTCGACAACAAGAAGGCCAAGATCAGCCAGGGCGTGTCCATCCCCATCACGGTGACCTCGGCCGCGGGCGCCAACACGGTGTTCGTCGAGGCTCGCCTGGAGCTGGAGGTCACCCCGCACATCACCCAGGAGGGCAGCGTGCTCCTGGAGATCGACGTGAAGAAGAACGAGCCCGACTTCTCGCGCACGGGCGCCAAGGGCGACCCCACCATCCTGCGCAAGGAAGCCCAGACCCAGGTCCTGGTGAAGGACGGGGACACCACGGTCATCGGCGGCATCTACACCCGCAAGACCTCCGACAACGTCGCCGGCATCCCGGTGCTATCGCACATCCCCATCCTCGGTTGGCTCTTCCGCAATACGCAGTATAATGATGAGAGGACGGAGCTGCTCATCTTCATCACGCCGCGCATCGTGAACCGGCTCCAGTCCAGCGTGACGGCCAAGCAGTAGGCCGTGGCTGCGAGCGAGAGGGAGGTGTCCCCATGCGGTCGCTGAAGCTCGGTACCCTCGTCACCCTGATCGCCCTGGCCCTGCTGGCCGGCGCTTGCGACAACGCCAACTTCAACATGGTGATCATGTACGCCGTCGCCCCGGACGCCGACACCTGCGATCACCAGATCCAGGACTCCGAGTCGGAGTTCAGGTTCCTGTCGCACGGGATGATCGATCTCGGCCACCCCATTTACGGACTGCCGGACGTGGTGCCCAACTACTACATCTGGATGCAGGTGCACAACTACACGCAGAACAACGGTGACGACGAGGTCGGGCGCATCAACAGCCGGGACGTCATGCTACAGACCGTGGAGGTGTCGTACGCCTGGATCCGCAACGAGTCCCTGCTGGCCTCCGACCCCTACCAGCTCCTGCGTGCGTTGGAGGACGAGGACGTGTCCATCCCCATGTCGGGCATGGTGGGCGCCGCCGCGAGCCCCGACGAGCCGGGGAGGCTGCTGCTGGGGACCGGCATCATCCCGCATCATCTCGGCTCCCGGCTGGTGACCCTGGCGGACTTCGCCAACGACCCGGACAACCTCTCGCAGCTCGTGCTGGGGGCCAACATCCGGGTGGTCGGCACGACGCTCGGTGGCACCCGCGTGGAGTCCACGCCCCTCCTGTTCCCGATTTACTTCTGCTTCGGCTGTGTGTCAGGGGGCGTGTGCTCCGACGGCGTGACCCCGATGGAGGGCTGCGTCCCTGGGCAAGACGGCCTCAACCCGGAGTCCTGCCCGGACGATGCGACCTGAGGCCGGCCTGGCCGCTCCCTCCCCAGCCCCGCGTGGCTTGACAGCCGAGCGCTCCTCGGATAATCAAAGGGCGGCGATGCTGGCGGATCTGGGCCAGGGGCCGTCGCTGCGAGGACCGGATGGCACGCGAGAACAGGTTGGTCGCCCTGAGGTGCCTGCTCGCCCGCTTGCGCGGGGAGCCGCCGCCCGCGCCCGAGCACCCGCCTGCCGTGCTGAGCGCGCCCAGCGTTCCCCTGGACGCGCCGGAGGCTGCGGCGCCCGCTGCGGTGCCGGATGCCCGCGCCCGCCGGCTCCAGGCCCTGCGCAGCATGCTGGCGCGCCTGGGCCAGGCCGCGACCGCGCCCGAAGCCTGAGGAGGTCCGCATGTCGTTCCAGGAGTCCCTGCAGAAGCTCTGCAAGACGGTACCCGGCGCGCGCGCGGCCTGGGTCATGAGCACCGACGGCATCTCCGTGGCGCAGCACCTCGAAGGCGACCTCGGTCCGATGGATCTCGAGGCGCTGCTGGTGGAGCTCGGCGGGCCGATCAAGTCGCTGCGCAACGGGTTGTCGCTGGCGCAGGCCGGCACGGTGCGCAGCCTGGAGCTGCAGACGGAGCTCGGCGTCGTCGTCCTGCGCATGCTGAACGAGGAGTACTTCGTCGCGCTGATCCTCGAGCCCGGGGGCCTGGTCGGCCGGGGCCGGTTCGAGGTCCGGAACCACGCGGTCGATCTCGCCCGTGAGCTCGCTTGAACCCCTGACCATCCAAGCTCGGATTCCTTCCGACTGAGCAGAGAGGCAGTCCCATGTACGAGACTTCCGAATTCCGACGGGGCCTGAAGATCGAGATCAACGGTGAGCCGTTCGTCATCATCGAGTTCCAGCACATCAAGCCGGGCAAGGGCAACGCCTTCACGCGGACCAAGATCAAGAGCCTGCTGACCGGCAACGTGCTCGAGCCGACCTTCAAGTCGGGCGACAAGGTGGGGCGGCCGGACCTCGAGGAGAAGGAGATGCAGTTCCTCTACCGCGAGGGCGATGCCTTCCACTTCATGGACACCAAGAACTACGAGCAGCAGTCCCTCGACATCTCCCAGATGCAGGGCAACGAGATCTGGCTGGTGGAGAACACCATGGTCGATGTGCTGTTCCACAACAACAAGCCCATCACCCTGGAAGTGCCTACCTTCGTGGAGTTGAAGGTGAAAAAGACCGATCCAGGCCTGCGCGGCGACACCGCCACCGGGGGCACCAAGCCTGCCACCATGGAGACGGGCGCGGTGGTTTCGGTCCCCCTGTTCGTCAACGAGGGGGAGCGCATCCGGATCGACACCCGCACCGGCATGTACATGGAGCGCGTCAAGTAGCACCCGCCACGGCCTCGCCGGGCAGCCATCCGCCGAAAAAGAAATTGACTGAGCGGTAGGATCCAGCTAATATCATTTGCTGGGTTCGTGTGCCGGAAACCCTTTTGTTTTCAAAGGGTTTGCCGTCCGGCGCGCGAGCGCTTCGGCCCTCGTTTCGGCAGAAACGGAACCGAGGCGTCGAGGTGCGTGTAGGAACTGGGCGGCGCGGCCGCCCGAGGGCTGACCGTGGCCATCAACAAGAACAAGATCAACGACGCGGCCCTCAAGTTCGTTCAGAAGGGTCAGCTCAAGAAGGCCATCAAGGAGTACGACAAGATCCTGGCCGAGGATCCGGCTGACGTCCGCACCCTGCTGAAGAAGGGCGACCTGCTGGTCCGGGCCGGGGAGCGCTCGGACGCCGTCGAGACCTACCTGCAGGTGGCCAACGCCTACTCGCAGCAGGGCTTCCACCTCAAGGCCGTGGCGGTCTTCAAGCAGATCCTCAAGATCGACGAGAGCCGCATCGACGTGAACCTGCGCCTGGCCGAGGAGTACCAGAACCTCGGCATCACCGGCGATGCCATGTCGCACCTGCAGATCATGGCCGGCTACTACGACCAGCAAGGCATGGTGCGCGAGTCGCTGGACATCCTGCGGCGCATGGTGGAGCTCGATCCCGAGAACGTCGCCAGCCGCATCAAGCTGGCCGAGATGTACTCGCGCGAGCAGATGGTGGCCGAGGCCGTCCAGGAGTTCAACCAGGCCGCCGAGTTCCTCAAGAACGCGAACCGCATCGAGGACTACATCAAGGTCGCCGAGCGGCTCATCTACCACGACCAGAGCAACGTCGTGGTGATGAAGGAGCTGGCCGGCATCTACCTGCAGCGCGGCGACACCAAGCGGGCCCTGGGCAAGCTCCAGGTGTGCTTCAAGGCCGAGCCGCGCGATCTCGACACGCTGAGCATGCTGGCCATGGCCTTCCAGGAGCTGAACCAGCTCTCCAAGACCATCTCCGTGTACAAGGAGATGGCCAAGATCTACCAGGACATGGGCGCGGTCGAGGAGATGCAACAGACCTATCGCCGCGTCCTGGAGGTCAGCCCCGACGACCCCGAGGCCCGGCAGGCGCTGGGGCTCGAATCGGGTGCGCCTGCGCAGGCGGTGGAGCTCGACGGAGGCTTGCCGGCCGAGCCCGCCACCGTCGCGGAGCTGGAGCTGCCCGCCGAGGCCGACCTGGATCTGCCTGCGGAGCCCGAGATGGAGGCCGTGGAGGTCAGCGCGCTGACCGCGCCCACCGCCCCAGGGGCCGAGCCGCAAGGCCAGGCCGGCGCCGAGGCCGGGCACCTGTCCGAGGCCGAGCGGGAGACGATCTCCCGCCTGCTGACCGAGACCGACGTCTACATCAAGTACGGCCTGACCAACAAGGCCTACGAGCACCTGCAGCGGGTCTTCGAGCGCGATCCGAACAATGTGGAGGCCCACGAGAAGCTCAAGGACCTGTACGTGGCCGCCGGGCAGATGGACCACGCCGCGCAGGAGCTGGCCACGCTGGCCCACCTGAACATGCGGCGCGGGCGGACGGACGCGGCCCGCAACCACCTGCGCGCGCTGCTCAGCATCGCGCCCAACCACCCGATCGGCCTGCAGCTCGTGGCCCAGCTCGACGCCCAGGCCCCGCTGGCCGAGGTGGGGTCCGAGGCCGGGGGCGGTGAGTTCGCGGTGGTCGAGCCAGGCGCCTCCGACGTGCTCGTGTCGGACGACGGCGGCGCGGTCCAGGTGGGCGAGGAGCCCGAGTCGATCGACGTGGCCATCGACGCCGAGATCGACATCGACCTGCCGCCGGGCATCGAGGAGGACAGCGGTCAGTTCGAGGCGGTTCAGCCCGAGCCGGGTGCGGAGGCGGTCCCCGAGGTCGTCGTGCTGGAGGACGGCGCGGGCCAGGCCGCGGAGGCGCAGGACGCCCTGCCCGACTTCGACGACCTGGACGACGAGCTCGAGGTGGGTCTCGATCCCGCCGCGGGCGACCTGGATCCGGCCCTGGTCGAGGAGCTGGACGCCGACCCCGCGGCTTCGCCCGAGGCGGGGGCGGTCGAGCTCTCAGACGCCAGCCCGGAAGACCTGGCCCTGATCGCCTCGGTGGACGACGTGGAGGAGGAGGAGGAGGAGGGGGAGCTCCCCACCCGCGTGGCCAGCATGTCCGAGCTCGACGCCGCCTCGCTGCGGTCCCTCTCCCCGGCGCCGGTCGCGCCCGCGGAGCCGGCCGCGATCGACGTGCCGTCCCTGCTCGAGGAGCCAGCCTCCACCCTGGACGACTACCAGGTGGGCGACGAGACCATGGAGGCGGAGGCCCTGCGCGGAGATCCGGCGACCCAGGTCCCGCCGGCCTCGGCCGAGCCCGAGCTCCTGCCCTTCGAGGAGGAGGAGCAGGAGAACGAGTTCTTCCGCGGGGAGCCCGCGGCGACGCCGGTCGCGGGTCACGACGAGCTCGAGCCCGAGGACATGTCGGAGGAACCCGAAGTCGCGGAGGCCCAGCTCGACGCTGGCGCCGGACAGGCGGAGGCCGGGGACGCTCCTGGGCCGGGCCTGGAGGCGAACCTGGAGGCGGATCTCGAGGAGCTGCCCTCGGCCTCGGCCGACGACGTCGATCTCCTCGACGCGGGCGAGGCGGCCGAAGTCGATCCGCCCTCGACCGAGTTGGAGATGACGGTGCCCGGCGCGGGCGCGAGCGAGGCAGCGCCGCTCAGCTCGCTGGAGGAGGAGATCACCGGGCCGATGGGGTCCAGCCACCGGGCGCCCGCGCCTCCGGTCGAGAGCGAGGAGGTGGGCGATCCGCTCGCGGACAGCCTGGAGGAGATCGACT
Source organism: Myxococcota bacterium (assembly GCA_022710975.1). Classification (GTDB taxonomy): domain Bacteria; phylum Myxococcota; class B64-G9; order B64-G9; family B64-G9; genus JAKLGA01. The sequence goes on from JAKLGA010000001.1 coordinate 186,563, forward strand.
TCTTCCTGGAGCAGAACCTGATCGACGAAGCCCGGGACGGCCTGGCCGCCCTGCGGGCCGAGCACCCTGGTCACGCGGGCGTGCTCGAGCGCCAGGCCAAGCTCGATCGGCTGCTGGCCGGCGAGTCGCAGGCCCCGGCCGTGTCCCCGGAGGAGCTGTCCGACGGCTTCGACCTGGCGCAGGCCATCTCCGACGAGGTCGGGGGTGACACCTTCAGCGCGCCGATGACCGACGAGTTCCAGTACTCGGTCGACGACGTGCTGTCCGAGTTCAAGAAGGGCGTGGCCAAGGTGGTGGCCAAGGAGGACTCGGCCACCCACTTCGATCTGGGCATCGCTTACAAGGAGATGGGGCTCATCGACGACGCCATCGGGGAGTTCTCCCTGGCCGCGCAGGACGCGCACAAGCAGGTCGAGGCGCTCAGCATGGTGGGGCTGTGCCTGTCGGAGAAGGGCCAGTACAGCGACGCGATCAATCGGTTCAAGGACGCCCTGCACACCCCCGGGCTGGACGAGGAGAAGGCCACGGGCCTGTACTACGAGATGGGCCTCGTGTACGAGCTGCTGCACGAGTCAGGCGAGGCGCTCTACTACTTCAAGAAGGTCTTCAAGCGCGATCCCAAGTTCCGCGATGTGGCCCAGCGGCTCAAGACCCTGGTCAAGGGGGCGGGCGCGGCCGGCGGCAAGGCCACGGGGGGCAACGGGGCGGAAGGCACCGAGGACGCGGCCGAGGACGCGGCCGGGCCCGGGCAGGGGACGCCCTCGGCGGGGAAGAAGGACAAGATCTCGTACATGTGACGCGCGCGGCACGTGAGGCCCATGAACTACCTGCAACACTTCCAGCTCAGCCAGGAGCCTTTCTCGAACGCGCCGGTCACGCGCTTCTACTACAACAGTGTCCAGCACTCCCAGGCCATGCTGCGGCTGATGTACGCCGTGGACAGCATGCGCGGCCTGGCGCTGTGCGTGGGTGACATCGGCGCGGGCAAGACCACGCTCGCGCGGCGCATGCTGGACCACATGCCCGAGGCGCAGTACGAGGCCGCGCTGCTGGTCATCATCCACTCGGGCATCACCGCGAGCTGGTTGCTCCGACGCATCGCGCTGCAGCTCGGCGTCCCCAGCCCGGCCGATGACAAGCTGGCGCTGCTCAGCCAGCTCTACCAGCGGCTGGTGGAGGTGTACGAGAAAGGCAAGCGCGCGGTCGTGCTGATCGACGAAGCCCAGATGCTGCAGACGCGCGAGATCATGGAGGAGTTCCGCGGGCTGCTCAACCTCGAGGTGCCCGAGCGCAAGCTGCTGTCCTTCGTGTTCTTCGGCCTGCCCGAGCTGGACCAGAACCTGATGCTCGACCCGCCGCTGGCGCAGCGGGTGGCCCTGCGGTACAAGCTCGAGCCCTTCAACCAGGAATCCACCGAGGCCTACATCAAGCACCGGCTGCGCATGGCCGGCTCCAAGAAGATGCTGTTCACCAACCAGGCCGTGGAGGCCGCCCACCAGGCGAGCCGGGGCACGCCCCGGCTGATCAACACCCTGTGCGACAACTGCCTGTTCGAGGCCGCCGTGGCGCAGAAGCACGTGGTCGATCGCACCCTGGTCGAGCTGGCAGCCCGCAACCTGGGACTGCTGGAGGAGTCCCAGGTGAGCGAGTCGATCCGGGCCCGGCGCGAGGCGGGCATCCAGGCCCCCGGGGAGTCCACCGCCGGGCAGATCCTGGGCGCCGGCCGGGGCCGCCGGCCGGTGACCATGCAGGAGGTCGATAGCTTCCTTGACAGGTTCGGTAAGGTATAGTAATCGCAAGCGTTGGCGGGCCGAGGCGGAGACGGCCCAGGAGGTGGTGCGCGGACGAGTTCGCTGCGCGGGTGTAATTCAGTGGTAGAATGCAAGCTTCCCAAGCTTGACGTCGTGGGTTCGAGCCCCATCACCCGCTTCATGCTCCGCGAAAACCTCAATCGCCCACAGGGTGATTGAGGTTTTTTTTGTCGGGTGGGCTCGTGCGAAGCAAGCTCCGCATCTTCATCTCGATCCCGGTCCTGAGCATCGTGCTGCTCCTCGTGGCGGCGGTCATCTTCCTCAAGAGCGACTACGCCGGCGAGCTGGCCTGCGGCATGCTGCGGGAGCGCGCGGGTGGCCAGCTCGGCGCCGAGGTGGAGATCACCCGCTGCGCCATCGAGCTGCTGCCGCCTGGTCTCGAGGCCAGCGAGGTCCACCTGGGCGATGGCCACGGCGGGCGGCTGCTGCAGGCCGCGGCGGTCCGCGTGGAGCTGGACTCCCTGTCGCTGCTGGTCGGGCGCCTGGCCATCGACCGCGTGGTGCTGCGCGAGCCGCGGGTCGTGCTCGTGCTGCGCGACGGCCGGCTGGCGAACCTGCCCTCGCCCCCACCGGCCGCAGGCGGCGAGGTCCCGGCGGCCCTGGCGCTCGAGAGGATCGAGATCGAACACGGGCAGGTGGATGTCCTGCTCGAGGGCTTCGGCATGCTCCACGCGCAGGAGGTGGCCGCGGTCGCGGAGGAGGGCGAGGAGGACGAGGCCGGCGCGTCCACCCGCGAGGTGAGCCTGGAGTTCGGCGGGGGCAGCCTGGACCTGGCCGGCGGGCTGGGGACCTCTCTCGCGCTCGGGCGCTTCCAGGCCGCGGCCGTGGTCGACTCGGCTGGCGTCGATCTGAAACGGCTGGCGCTGAAGGTGCACGAGCTCCACCTGGCGGCCCAGGGACGCGTGGACTTCCTCGCCGAGGGAGTGCGCCCCCGGCTCGGGCTGGCCATCCGCGGGTCCATGAGCCTGCTGAACCTGCTGCTGCCGATCATCCCGCCCATGCAGGGCCAGGTCGTGGTGAGCGCCGACACGGATCTGGGCCCGAACGGCCTGGAGGCGCGCGGGGCGCTGGACGCCAAGGGCTACGGGGTGATGACCGCGACCCAGATCGACGTGACCACCCGCTTCCGGGTGGATCTGCGCGGGCTCAAGCTCGAGGGACTGCGGGCCACGAGCCCGGGCGGGACCGTGAGCGGCGAGGCGCACCTCGACTTCGACGAGAAGCTGGGCTTCGGTGGGAAGCTGACCCTCGAGCACGCCGAGCTGATCCCCTCGTTGGGCATGGGCGGGATCGACTTCCAGGTCATCGACCTCCACGGGCAGGGGGGCCTGGAGTTCAAGGGCCGGTTCATCGCCAAGCAGGGCGCCTGGGTGCGCGTCCAGGTGGACCTCGAGACCCGGCGCCTGGTGGTCCAGGCCGGCCCCGACCTGGCGGCGGTGGTCCTGTCCGGGGGGCGGCTGCAGACCGAGGCGGTCTTCGACGGCCGGCAGGTGCGGTTCCCCGCGATCCGCTTCGAGAAGGGGGACAGCCTGCTGGAGGGCCAGGGCCGCATCGGCTTCCACGACGGCGCGGTCCAGGCCGCCTTGCACGCCGACCGCCTGCAGCTCGCCGACCTGGCGCCCATCGCCGGGTTGCGCGTGGCAGGAGAGGGGAACGCCCAGATCCAGGTGGCGGGCGCCTTCCCCCGGCCCCACCTCGACGCGCGGCTGGGCTTCCAGGGCGTGGTCATCGAGGAGCGCAGCGTCGGGGCCGTGAGCGGGCACCTCATGCTGGACGGCGCCGACATGCAGCTCGAGCCGCTGGCGGTGTCCAACCGGGAGGGCACCCTGCAGGCCAGGGGACGCCTGGGCCTGCTGCCGCCCTACCCGGTGGACGCAGGCCTGGAGCTGGTGGCCGTACCGCTCGAGGTGCTCGTCTCGGCCGTGCGCGCGGGCCGGGTCCCCGAGGGGCTGCGCGGCAAGGTCGGCGGACGGGCGCAGGCCCGCGGCTCCTTGCTCCAGCCGGAGCTCGATTTCCAGGTGGCCTTCGCCGACCTGCAGGCGGGCGGGCTGGTGTTCGAGGAGGGCGGCGTCCTGGGCCGGCTCGCGCGGGGCGTCTGGCAGCTCGAGACGTTCGAGGCTCGCATGGGCAGCGGCTGGCTGTTCGCCAAGGGCAGCCTGAGCCAGGAGGCCGGCATCGATCTGGTGGGCTACTCCACCGGCCTGAAGGCCGACTCCTTCCGCACCCTGCTCCCCGCCGAGGCGGCCGTCGCGTTCCGCCTGGATCTCAACGCCAGCCTGCGCGGTCCGCTGCGCTCGCCTGCCTTCGAGGGCTGGGCCAAGCTGTACGACACGCGCCTGGCGGGCGTGGAGCTGCCATCCTCGTTCGTGTCCGCGCGGGCCACGGCCGAGCGCGTGGACGTCACCGGGCGCTTCCTGGGGGATGCCGCCCACCTCGAGGGGCTGGCCGAGCTGACCACCGACCTGCCCTTCCGCGCCGAGCTTGGCTTCGCCACCGAGCTCGGCGGGAGGTTCCTGCCGCCCGCGCCGGACCAGCGTCCGGGCAAGCTGCAGCTCGCGGGCCGGGTGCAGGCACGCGGCCTGATGCTGCAGCCCGCGGGCATCGAGGCGGAGCTGTCCTTCGAGCAGGCGCTGCTGCGCTGGGGCAAGTTCCAGCTCCAGAACCGGGACGGGGTGCTGGCCACGCTGCGCCAGGGTCGGCTCCTGCTGCGCCGCTGCGGCCTGGTGGGCAGCGGCACCGATCTGGCGCTGGAGGGGCACCTCGATCCGCTCTCCGGACCACGCCTGGAGCTGTCGGGCGCTCTGGACGCCGGCCTGGCTGGACTGCTGCTCCCCTGGGTCGAGAGCGCGGTGGGCAAGGCCCACCTGCGGCTGGCGCTGGACGGCGCCTGGGCCGCGCCGCGGCTGACGGGCCGGCTGGACTTCGAGCTGGAGCGACTGCGCCTGAGCTTCCTGCCGCTGGATCTCGAGGCCAGCCGGGGGCACGTGCTGCTGCGGCCGGGCAGGCTCGAGGTGCCGCCCCTGAGCGGGCGGGCGGGCGGCGGCGAGTTCAGCCTGAGCGGCAGCCTCGGGCTGGGGGCCGCGGGCCTGGACAACCTGGCGCTCTCGGCCGAGCTGAGGCGGGTGCGGCTCGAGCTGTCGCACGACCTGTGGGGGGTGGGCAGCGGGGAGCTGCGTCTGCGCCGGGCCCGGGACGGGCTGCTGGAGCTCTCCGGCCAGGTGCGGATGCAGGAGGCGGTCTTCCGCGAGCACATCGCCCTGGTGCCCCTGGACCAGGGCGCCTTCCGCAGGCGGAGGGCGGCCCCGCGCACCTACGATCGCGCCCGCGAGGTCCTGTCCTTCGACGTGGGCCTGCGTTTCCCCGAGCGCCTGCGGGTCGATTACAACCTGGACCTGGTGGCGTTCCGGGCGCAGCTGGCCGGCAACCTGCAGCTCGTGGGCACCAACGAGCGCCTGGGGCTGCTGGGGGAGCTGGACGCCCTGGACGGGCAGGTCTCCTACCTGAGCAAGGACTTCGAGGTCTCCACCACGCGCATCCAGTTCATCGATCCGCTCGCCATCCAGCCGCGCCTGGAGATCCGCGCCAGCCGGCCCGAGGTGGTGGACCGCGGCGACGAGGGCAAGGTCGCCTACCAGATCGAGCTGGGGTTGCTCGGCGAGGGGGACGACGTCCGCGTCAGCCTGACCAGCAACCCGTCCCTGGACGAGCGAGACATCATCACCCTGCTGTCGCTGGGGGTCACCAGCCGGGATCTCGAGACCTTCAAGGGCCAGGATCTGGTGGGCCTGGGCGGCGAGATCGTGCTGCGTTCGTTCAGGCTCGACGAGCGGCTGAGCCAGCTGTTCCCGTTCCCGCCCGACCTCATCCAGCCCAAGTACTTCAGGCTCCGCAGCCGGCTTTCGAAGAAGACGGCCTCGACCGCCCCGCGGCTCGAGGCCGGGGTGAAGCTCAAGGTGCTCAGCGATTCACTCGATCTGGACTACAGCCGCTCGCTGTACGACGAGACGGACCAGAGCCTGGACCTGAGCTACCGGCTGTCCCGGGGGGTGTCCACCCGTCTGGCCTGGGAGGATTCGGGCGACACGAACTTCGGCGATCTCGGCCTCGATCTGCGCTTCAACTGGGAGTGGTGAGGTGACGGCGAGACGGACCCCAGCCTGGATGGGTGCCTGGCCAGCGGCAGTCGCGCTGCTGGCGACGGTCCTCGCCAGCGCGGGGCCCGCGCGGGCCGGCGAACCCGCCGACTTCGTCGGCCGGCCGGTGGCCGCGGTGCGCGTGGAGGGCGGCGAGCTGCCCGAGGCGGAGGCGCTCGGCTACCTGGATGTGCGACCCGGGGAGCGGCTGAGCCTGGCCGCCGTGCGCCGCTCGCTCAAGCTGCTGTACCAGCTGGGCCTGTTCGGGCAGGTGCGGGCCACGGCCCGGCCGGCGGCGGACGGCGAGGGGGTCGAGGTCACCTTCCAGCTCCAGCCCAAGGTGCGGGTGCGCAAGCTCTCGGTCGTCGGCGCCGTGGCCATCCCGGAGGACGATCTGCTGCGCCTGAGCCGGCTGCAGCGGGGAGAGGAGTACGACCACTGGAAGCTGCAGGCCTCGGCGGCCGACATGCTCGCGCTGGCGCGCCGTCGCGGTTACCGGGCGGCGCGCATCGTCTCCACCGCCGAGCAGGACGGGGAGCGCGACGTGCGGGTCAGCTTCTTCGTCCAGGAGGGGGAGCCCACCCGGGTCGCGCGCGTGGAGCTGCGCGGTGAGACGGGCCTGTCCGCGGCCCGCCTGCTGGGGCAGCTGGCGCTCGGGCCGGGGGATGTCCTGGATGTCGAGGCGGTCGAGGCGGCCCGCGATCGCCTGCTCGCCTACCTGCGCCGCGCGGGGTTCCTCACCGCCCGGGTGGAGGTGCCGCGCTTGCGCGGCGAGCGCAGCGCGAGCGCCGAGGTCGTCGTGCTGGAGGTGGCCGCCGGGCCGAGGGTCAGCCTGGCCGTCGAGGGGGCCACCCGTTTCCGCGCGCGGCGGCTGCTGGAGGAGGTGGACCTGGAGGAGGGCTTCGGCCTGGCGGCCTTCCAGCTGCGCGACCAGGCCGAGCGCATCGCGGAGTTCTACCGCCGCCACGGCCACGCCCGGGTGCAGGTCGTGCCGCGGCTGGCGCGGGACGAGGCCCGGCGCGAGGCGCGGGTGACCTTCCTGGTGGAGGAGGGGCCCCGGGTGGAGGTCGCGCAGGTCACCTTCGACGGCAACCACGCCTTCTCCGACGGCGAGCTGCGGGCGTACATCGACGACGCCATGCTGGAGGCCATCCCGCAGCCGCTGGCCGCTCAGCCCGTGGACCCCGGCGACCTGGACAACCTGGGGGGTGGCCACCCGCCGACGCAGCCTGCCCGCCGGACCGACCGGCCGCAGGGCTTCTGGTTCGAGCTGCGGCCGGAGACCATCTTCCTGCGCGAGCCCTACCTGGCGGGCCTGCGCGCCATCGCCGATCTGTACCGCAGCCAGGGCTACCTCGAGGCCGAGGTGGGACCGCCGCTGCTGTCCTACGACCCCGTGGACGGTCGGCTGTTCGTGGACGTGCCCGTGCGCGAGGGGCCCCAGACCCGGGTCGAGTCGGTGACCTTCGAGGGCAACCAGACCGTGGCCAGCCAGGTCTTGCTCGGCGTCACCGAGGCCGCGGCCCGCCCGGTGCGGCCGGGCATGCCCCTGGACGGGCTGGCCATCGAGGAGCTGCGCCGCGTGCTGCAGAAGCACTACACCGCGCGCGGCTTCGCCTTCTGCCAGGTGGAGCCCGAGCTGGTGTTCTCGGAGGATCGCAGCCTGGCGGAGGTGCGGTACCGCTTCCAGGAGGGACCCCAGGTGCGGGTGGGCCGGGTGCTGGTGCAGGGCAACCTGGTCACCGAGCGGACGGTCTTCGACCACCTGCTGTCCGTCGCCCCGGGGGCGCTGTTCACCCCAGCGCGCGTGCAGGCCAGCCGGGAGGATCTGCTGGATCTGGGGGTGTTCTCCAGCGCCGAGCTCAAGCTGCTCGATCCGGATGAGCCCGCGGGAATCAAGGACGTCGCGGTGCAGGTGCGCGAGCGCGTGTCCAACGCCATGACCATCAGCCCGGGCCTGTCCTCCGGCGAGGGCGTGCGCCTGGCGCTGGAGTACACCCACCGCAACCTGGCCGGCTACGCGATCGAGTCGGTCAACCGCGCCAAGGTCAACTACCAGGTGTTCTACCCCCTGCTCGGCGACGCGCTGGCGGATCGGCTGCGCGAGCTCAGCTTCTTCGAGGGGCTGGAGTGGTCGCTGATCTCCGGCCTGCACTGGCCGAAGATGTGGTGGGTCGGACGCAACGTGACCGGCCGCCTGGATCTGCTGGGCCTGCACGAGATCAACCCCTCCTACGAGCTGACCAAGGTCTCGTTCACCCCGGGGCTGGACTTCAAGCTGCTCGAGGACCTGTCCCTGAACCTGGCGATGGAGCTGGAGTACAACAGCCTGGTGTGCCCCTTCGGCGCCGACTCGCCCTGCGGCGGCGCCACCGGCGAGGCCTGGCTGCGCTACGACGAGGGGTCGCTGCTGCTGCTGGCGCTGCGCCCGGAGGTCTCCTGGGACCGCCGTGACAACCCCTTCAACCCGCGCGAGGGCTGGTTCGTCAGCCTGCGCACGGAGCTGGCCAAGAGCCTGCAGGCCGCGGGCCAGGTCTTCTACCTCAAGCTCGACGGCCAGCTGTCGGGCTACATCCCGCTGGGCCGGCTGGTGACGCTGGCCCTGCTGCTGCGGGCCGGGGTGGTCGTCCACCTGCTCGATGACTCGCGCACTCCGTCCCACAAGCTGTTCTACCTGGGGGGGCGCAACAGCGTGCGCGGCTTCCCCGAGGATCAGCTCATCCCCGCCGACCTCGGCGAGCCGTGCATCGAGGGCACCACCCTGGACGGCGCGCGGACGTGCGTGTCTCCAGGCGGCAATGCGTTCCTGCTGCTCAAGGGGGAGCTGCGCTTCCCCCTGTGGCCGGGCCGGCTGGACGGGGCCGTGTTCCTGGACGCGGGCAACCTGTGGCAGGAGCTCAAGAGCTTCCGGCCCTACCTGCTGCGCCCCGCCGCGGGTTTCGGGCTGCGGCTGGTGACGCCGCTCGGGCCGGTGGCCTTCGATCTGGGCGTGAACCTGTTGCCGGACGAGGCGCGGGCCGAGGCGCCCTGGAGCTTCCACTTCAACGTGGGTGTCTTCTGATCCCGAGGGGGTGGCGCATGGCGGGCAAGCGGGTGCTGTACGTGGAGGACGACGAGGCCAACTTCCTGCTGGTGGCCCGCGCCCTGGCGCGCTGGCCCGAGCTCGAGGTCCAGCGGGCGCGGGACGGGCTCGAGGGGTTGCGACTCGCGCGGGCGACGCCGCCCGATCTCGTGCTGGTGGACATGCACCTGCCCGGCATGGACGGCCTCGAGCTGACCCGCGCGCTGCGCGCCGAGCCCGGCCTGGCGCGCACGCCGGTGGTGGCCCTGACCGCCAACGTGCTGCGGGGCGAGCGCGAGCGGGCCCTGGGGGCCGGCTGCGACGAGTTCATCGGCAAGCCCTTCTCGCTGCGGGCCTTCCGCCAGGTGGTGGCGCGGGTGCTGGGGCTCGGTTCGCCCGAATGAGCCCGCCCCGGGGCGGGACTCAGCCCGGGCGCTGCTCGACGTTGCGCGAGACGATCTGCTTGATCAACCGCATCGACTCGTCGTCGAAGTTCACGAACTCGACGCCCATGCCGGCCACCGCGCCCTCGCGGCCGGGCGGGTTGACCCGCACGACCTTGCCCAGGCCTTCGATGAGCTTGGCCCCGTCGCGCAGGTAGAACTGGAGGTAGATCAGGCTGCCCTCCTCGCGGGGCTCGTCGGTGCGGATGAACATGCCGCCCTCGGAGATGTCCACCGAGTACTCGGCCAGGAAATCGGCCAGGGTGTCGAACCGGAACTGGATGAGGAGCGACAGGGGCACCCGGGGGTACCTGCGGCGCTCGTCCTTGCCCTGCTTGTGTGCCATGGCTCTCCTCGAGTAGCGCCAGGGGAGTGTACTACCCGCGCGCCGGGCTTGTACAGCCGCGCGGCGGGCCCCAGGTCAGAGGCCGGCCTCCTGGGCCAGCTGCCTGGCCACCGCGTCCCGCAGCTCCGGATCCTCGGGCTCGTCCTCTGGCAGGGGCCGCAGCACGGCGCGAAAGCGGCTCCGCCCGCCCAGCTCCTCGAGCCGCGCCCGCAGCCCGGCGGCCTCGGCGGGCGGCGCCACGGACAGCTTGCGCCCCAGGTCGTCGAGCTCCAGCTCGTCGGCGAACCTCCCCGGCGGCGTGCGCAGGTCGAGCCGGAGCAGGCCCAGGTACTCGCCCTTCTTGTAGGGCTGCAGCAGGTAGGTGTCCCCGACCCGCCGCGGGCGCAGGATCATGCGGTCGTCGCCGGCGCCGAGGATGAAGTGGATGCCCTCCACCTCGGCGGCCAGCGCGGCGTCGGCCTCGATGCCCAGGTTGCTCAGGCACACCACCAGCTCCACGCGCCCGCGCAGCGCCGCCAGCTCGCGCCGGACGGCCTCCGCAGGCGCCTCCACCCGCGCGCCCTGCACCTGCCCGCCGACCAGGCCGAGCAACCCCACCCGCACCCCCCCCACCTCGCGCACCAGGTGCCGGGCCACGGGCAGCTCTCCCCCATCCGCGGCCGCCAGGTTGGAGGCCAGCAGCGGGAGCCCGAGAGCGCGGGCGACCTCCAGCGCCGCGGCGCCCTGGCGCAGGTCGCTGGCCGAGGGCGCCCAGGCGTCCAGGCGGAGCCGCGCATGCGCCGCGAGCACGAAGTCGGCCCGGGAGCGCAGCCGGACGGGGTGGTCGTAGGGGCTGCGCAGGCGCGGGTACAGCAGATCGCCCGCGTCCAGCCACAGGACCGGCGTCCGCTCCTGTCGGAGCCCCTCGATGAACCGCGCGCGCCTGGCCAGACCGCCAAGCCGTCCCGAGGCTCACCCGCAGGGCTCGAGCTCGCCCTGCACGTTGGCCTGGTAGGCCAGCACGAGCTGCCGGCCCTCGGCCGCGGGGAGCTCCGCGGGCGGGGGCCGGGGCCCAGGGCCCGGCGCTCCGGCGCAGCCGAGGGTCAGCAGGGCCAGGCCGGCCACCAGGCGACAGCGGGCGAGGCGGGTCGCGGCGTTCATCGGTCCTCCAGCGCGAGCTCGGCCAGCCTGTCCAGGCTGGCGATGCCGGTGGGCTCCAGCCCGCGCGGGGCGTGGAGCTGCTCCAGGCAGCCGGCGGGCAGCAGCACCCGCGCGTAGCCCAGGCGCAGCGCCTCCTGCGCGCGCGCCTCGGCGGCGGGCACGGCGCGAACCTCGCCCGCCAGGCCCACCTCGCCGAACACGGCCAGCCGGGGGTGGATGGGGCGGTCGGCCTGCGAGCTGAGGATGGCGGCGCAGATGGCGAGATCGGCCGCGGGCTCGTCGAGCTCCAGCCCGCCGGCCACGTTGAGGAACAGGTCGCAGCCCGCCAGCTGGAGACCCGCCCGGCGCTCGAGCACCGCGGCCAGCAGCGCCACGCGGTTCGGATCGCAGCCCCAGGCCGTGCGTCGGGGCTGGGCGTAGACCGAGCTGGACACCAGGGCCTGCACCTCCACCAGCAGCGGCCGCGTGCCGCGCAGCATGGCCAGGACCGCCGAGCCGCAGGCCCGCGCCGGGCGGTCCTGGAGGAAGGCCCGCGAGGGGTTGTCCACGACCACCAGCCCCTGGCCGGTCATCTCGAACACGCCGATCTCGGACACCGGGCCGAAGCGATTCTTGTGGGCCCGCACCACCCGCAGGCTGCGGCCGGGATCCGCCTCGAAGTACAGCACCGTGTCCACCATGTGCTCGAGCATGCGCGGCCCGGCCAGCGTGCCCTCCTTGGTCACCTGGCCGATCAGGAAGATCGGCTGGCCGCGCGCCCGGGCCACCTCGGCCAGGCGGGCCGCCGACTCGCGCACCTGCCCCACGCTGCCGGGCGCCGAGGGGATGTCGGGGCAGCGCAGGGTCTGCACGGAGTCGAACACGACCGCCCGGAAGCTGCCCGCCTGCAGCGCGCCTGCCAGGGCCTCCACGTCCGTCTCGGCCAGGAGCTGCAGGCCGTCCAGCGGCAGGCCCAGGCGCACCGCGCGGGCGCGCACCTGCTCCAGGCTCTCCTCGCCGGTGGCGTACAGCACGGGCGCCTCGGGCCGCGCCATGCCCGCGCACACCTGCAGCATCAGCGTCGACTTGCCGATGCCCGGGTCGCCTCCGAGCAGCACGCTGCTGCCCGGCACCAGCCCGCCGCCGAGCACCCGGTCGAGCTCGCCGAGCCCGGTGGTGAAGCGCGCCTCCCGGAGCGTCTGCACCTCCAGCGCGCGCACCGGCCGGGCCGCCGGCCGCGCGCCCGGCCGCGCGCCCGGCCGGGCCGAGGCGGCCGCCGGCGCGACCTCCACGAGCGTGTTCCACTCGCCGCAGCCCTGGCACTGGCCGAGCCACTTGAGCTCCTGGCGGCCGCAGGCGGTGCAGCGGAAGCTGGTCTTCGTCCTGGCCATGACCCCTTCTACCGCCCTGTCTGTGAAATGGCAAAGGCGCCCCGGGCGGGTTATACTCCCCGGCCATGACCGATCCCTCCGCGCCCGCCCCGCTGGCCACCCAGGCGCTGCTGCTCGAGCAGGGCCCCGGACTCACCGAGCAGCGCTGCAGCCTGGTCGAGGTGCGCGGCCCGGAGCCGGGCAAGGTCTGCCCGCTGGGCGGCCGCCGGGTGGTGGTGGGCAAGAGCCCCGAGGCCGACCTGGTGGTGGCCGATCTCACCGTGAGCCGCAACCACTTCGAGGTGCTGCCCGAGGGCGGGCGGTACCTGGTGCGCGATCTCGGCAGCACCAACGGGACCAGCCTGGACGGGGCCCGCGTGCGCGAGGCCTACCTGCGGCCCGGGGCGCTCATCCAGGCCGGCGAGGTGGTCTTCCGCTTCCAGACCGAGGCCGAGGCGGTGCGCGTGGAGCCCTCGGCGCGAGAGTCCTTCGGCGGCCTGCTCGGCCGCTCGGTACGCATGCGCGAGATCTTCGCCCTGCTGGAGCGGGTGGCCGCGAGCGACGCCACCGTGCTGCTGCTGGGGCCAACCGGCACCGGCAAGGGCGCCGCGGCCGCTGCGCTGCACTCCCAGGGCGCGCGGGCCGGCGGGCCGTTCGTGGTGGTGGACTGCGGGGCGGTGGCCCGCAACCTGATCGAGAGCGAGCTGTTCGGGCACGTCAAGGGCGCCTTCACCGGGGCGGTCGCCCAGCGGCGCGGGGCCCTGGAGGAGAGCCGGGGCGGCACGCTCTTCCTGGACGAGCTGGACGACCTGCCGCTCGACCTGCAGCCCAAGCTCCTGCGGGCGATCGAGGAGCGCGTGTTCGTGCGCCTGGGCGCGAACCAGGCCATGCCCTTCGACGCCCGCGTGGTGGGCGCCAGCAAGAAGGACCTGCGCCTCGAGGTGGCCGCCGGCCGCTTCCGCGAGGATCTGTTCTACCGCCTGAGCGTGGTGGCCGTGCGGCTGCCCTCGCTGCGCGAGCGGCCCGAGGACATCCCGCTGCTGTTCGAGCACTTCCGCCAGGGCCGCGGCCCGGCCTTCGCCGAGCTCGACGAGGCCACCCGCCGGCGCTGGCTGGAGCACGCCTGGCCGGGCAACGTGCGCGAGCTCAGGAACGCCGTGGAGCGGAGCCTGGCGCTCTCGGGCGACGGGCTGGCGAGCGGCCTGCTGCTATTCCCCGAGGCGGCCCGCGCGGGCACGGGCCTGCAGGCGGACTACCACCTGCCCTTCAAGGAGGCCAAGGAGCGGCTGCTGGAGGCCTTCGAGCGGGAGTACCTCGAGCGGCTGCTGGCGCGCGCGAGCGGCGGCATCGCGGGCGCCGCCCGCGAGGCCGGCATCGATCGCAAGCACCTCTACTCCCTGCTGGAGAAGCACGGGCTGTGGGCCAGCGGCAAGCGCCCGGCGGGACAGGATTGACAGGCTCGCCCCGCGCGGTCAGAATGCGGCAGATTTCCAGCGACCACCGGTGTGTTGGGTCGACCAATGAGGAGGGTAGGGACATGCGCAGCAACCGTGGACTCCTGGGGCTGATGGCGTGCGTGGCCGCCTGCCTGGCGCTGTCCGCCTGTGGCGGCGGAGGCGGACCGCAGCTCGACATCGACGACGTGAACGTGCGCAACCTGTGCAACTTCGGGGTGCAGGGCGAGGACGAGGAGCGCTGCGAGCTGGCGGCGCCGGCCTGCGGGGCGGACGCGTCCATCTGCTGGGATCCCGAGCTGGCCGGGCTGACCGGGTTCGTGCGCGGCTTCTGCCGCCAGTGCCTGGACGACAACCAGTGCGACCCGGGCCTGACCTGCGACCACGGCTGGTGCCACGCGGCCTGTAGCCAGGACGCCGACTGCGGGACGGGCGAGGCCTGCACCGAGTCGCTGTGCCGCAAGCCCCACTTCACCGACTTCTCCTTCACCAACACCGGGGACAAGACGCTGAGCATCGACGCGCTCGGCACCCGGCTCCTGGGCGCGGCGGACGCCTGCGCCTTCAGCCACTTCGAGTGGAGCCTGCCGGGCGACACGGTCGTGGTGGAGGCCGGCGAGAGCGTGCAGCTGCGGGTCTTCTTCCGGGCCGCGGGCACGGGCTTCTTCCGCGGGCGCATCGACGTGGTCAGCAACTCGGAGTCCAACAACCCCCTGCCGCTGCTGCTGTGCGGCCAGTCGGTGGAGGCCGAGTGCGCCGAGGGGCTGGGCGACCAGTGCGCGGAGTGCCTGTCCAACTGCGCCGCGGAGGACTTCGACTCCCTCCCGCTCACCCCTCCGACCTGCGGCTGAGGACCGGCCCGACCGCGACGTTGCCCGGGCCGCGGCCCGCGGAGTAGAATGGGCCGTCGCCCCTGTGCGCCCGCGAGGAGGTGCCCGATGCGCGCTGCCCGTACCTGGATTGGAGTGCCGGCGCTGTGGCTCGGCCTGTGTCTGTTCGCCTGGGTGCCCGCCTGCTCGGGCGGCGGTGGCTCCGGGGACGGCGGCCCGGATCCCGACGCGGCCGACGGGCAGGACGGGGCGGACGAGGTGACGCCCCCGCGCGTGCTCGAGTTCGGCCCGCCCAGCCTGGTGGACGACGAGGAGGCCGGCATGCAGCACGACCTCGCCGCCACCCCCGAGGGCGGCTTCGCCGTGGCCTACTACCGCCGGGTGGCCGAGATGGCCGAGTGCCTGCTGCCGATCCTGGGCGGACCGGCCGGGCCGGTGATGCAGAACGGGGTGCGCTACGCCTCGCTGTCCGGGGAGACCTGGACCCGCGAGGAGGTGGCCACCATCGAGAGCACGTCCCTGTACGGCATCCAGCTCGCCTACGCCCAGGGCGCCGCGAAGGTGACCTACCTGGGCGGGACCGAGGGACTGCAGATCTGCGGCGGCACCGACCTGATGGTGGCCACCCGCTCCGGGGCCGGCACCTGGGGCGAGGCGGCCGCGGTGACCATGTCCAACGAGGCGCCCGAGGGGGACAACTGCCCCAAGGGCCAGGGCATGTGCGACTTCGGCGACGTGGTCGGCATGTGGCCGGCCATGGCGGTCGCCCCGGACGGCCGCCTGGCCATCGCCTACCGCGACATCCACAATGGCTACGAGAAGGAGTCGAACGACTCGGCCGACATGGAGTGGACCTCGAGCTCGGGCGGCGGCTGGAGCCACGAGTGGATGGACCTCGGCCGCGGGGCTGGCCTGTACACGAGCATGGCCTTCGACGCGCAGGGCGAGCCGGCGGTGGTGTCCTACAACGGCAAGTACGGGGTGATCACCTTCGCCCACCGCGACCCGGCCGCGCCGCTGCCCTTCGCGGCCTACGTGCGCTGCACCACCCAGGCCGACTGCCCGGAGGGGCTGACCTGCGTGGAGGGCTCGTCGTTCTGCTTCCAGATGATCCACCGGCCGGCCGGCTCGCTCCCCCCCCGCGCCCTGAGCTTCGCCCTGGGCGCGGACGGCCGCTTCTTGGTGGCCTTCTTCGACCCCGACGAGAAGAACCTCATGCTGGCCCACTCGACCGACGGCCTGACCTGGACCAAGGGGCGCATCGACACGAACGGTGCCACGGGCCTGTCGCCCTCCCTGGTCGTCGATCCGGTCACCGGCCAGCCGGGGGTGGCCTACTACCGCTGCAGCGACCACAACCCGGACACGCTGGTGTGCGACCCGGGCCAGGACGGGGTGCGCTTCTCGTACTTCACCGGCGTCTACCCGACCGAGCTGACCCAGCAGAACAAGTGGCGGCGGGTGGACGTGTCCAGCGACCCGGACGCCACCGACGGCGACGCGGTCTCGGCCGCGGTGCTGCCGGACGGGCGGGTCGGGCTGGCCTACTCCTACGCCTACATCGATCCGGTCACCAGCGAGTCGCACTCGTCGCTGATGTTCAAGCTGGGCGAGTGGAAAGCGGAATGAGCTCGGGGGAGGAGGGTTCCACCATGCGTCGCGTCTGCACCGCCTTGCTCGCCTGCCTGGCCCTGGCCGCGCTCGCCGCGGGCTGCGGGGAGGATTGCCCCAAGCTCGACGGGAGCCAGTGCGAGCTGATCAGCTGCGGTTTCACCGAGCTGAACTGCCAGCGCTACGCCGCGCCCAACGACGCCCTCAAGATGAACTACAAGCGCACCTTCGACACCGGCAGCGAGTACACCGCCATCCTGGTGATCGATCTCGCGGGCCTGCCCTCGGCCGAGGGGCTGCACGTCGAGGGCCAGGACTTCCTCGACCGCGTCCTGTTCTACCGGCTCGAGGGCAACAATTGGCCCGATCCCGACCTGGACAACCCCGGCAAGTGCGACGTGACCAAGGGCGGGGACGAGATCGGCGCGGACCTCGAGGGCAAGTGCTCCCTGCGCTTCGACAACGGTTACAGCGTGAGCGCCTCCTTCTGCTGCACCCTCGAGGACACGGACATCCCCTAGAAACTCGAGCGCGTCTTGCCGCGCGAAGAGTTTCTTGTCCGGTGAGTGAAGCGAACCGGGCTAGCCCAAGCCCGCGGTTGACAGTCCGCGCGCCGGCCTGGGATGATGGCCGCGCATGTCGAAGTTCGCCCCGAAGAAGACCCAGGTCACCCGGGAGGGCCACCACCCCTCCACGCTGAGCTACTTCAAGTACAAGCTGGTCGTGGTCCAGGGCGCGGCCACCGGCCGCGAGTTCGTGGTGGACCGCGACCGCGTCCAGGTGGGCTCCAGCCCCGAGAACGACCTGCAGATCGACGACGACACCGTCTCCCGGCGCCACTTCGAGATCCAGCTGCACGAGGAGAGCTACCTGATCCGCGATCTGGGCAGCACCAACGGCACCAGCGTGGAGGGCTGCTGGATCCGCGAGGCCTTCCTGCACCCGGGCGCCCGCATCGGGGCAGGGGAGGCCGTGCTGGTGTTCCAGCCCCTCCAGGAGAAGGTGGAGATCCCGCTCAGCCAGACCAACGCCTTCGGGCGCATGCTCGGCGCCTCGACCAAGATGCGCGCCCTGTTCCACCTGGCCGGGCGGATCGCGGTGCGGGACGCCAACGTGCTGGTGACCGGCGAGACCGGCACGGGCAAGGGGTTGCTGGCGGAGGAGGTGCACGCGCACAGCCCGCGCGCCAAGGGACCGTTCGTGGTGGTCGACTGCGCCACCATCCCGGCCGACCTGATGGAGTCGGAGCTGTTCGGGCACGTCAAGGGCGCCTTCACCGGGGCGGTGGCCGCCCGGCCGGGCGCCTTCCTCGAGGCCAACCGGGGGACGATCTTCTTCGACGAGATCGGCGAGCTGCCGCTGCCCCTGCAGCCCAAGCTGCTGCGGGTGCTCGAGAAGCGCGAGGTGAAGCCGGTCGGCACGAACGACACCGCCCAGGTGGACGTGCGCATCCTGGCGGCCACCAACCGCGAGCTCAAGGCCGAGGTGGCCGCCGGGCGCTTCCGCGAGGACCTCTACTTTCGCCTGAGCGTGATCGAGCTGCGCATCCCCGCGCTGCGCGAGCGGCGGGACGACATCCCCTACCTGGCCCGCGAGTTCCTGCTCGACATCAGCGGCGATCCCGCCCGGCGTTTCGGCGACGACGCGCTGCGGTTGCTCGGCCACCACGACTGGCCGGGCAACGTGCGCGAGCTGCGGAACGTGATCGAGCGCGTGGCTCAGCTCGTGGACGATCCGATCATCGACCGCGGCTCGCTCATGTCCACCGCCCTGGCCGGCGTGCCGGTGCACACCCCGACCGGCTCCTACAGCCGCGGCAACCTGAGCTTCGAGGCGGCCCGCGAGCTGGCCGAGCGCGAGTACCTGGTCGATCTCCTGCGGCGCCACCGCTTCAACGTGACCGCCGCGGCCCGCACCGCCGGGATCCACCGCCAGAGCCTCCACCGGCTGCTGCGCAAGCACGACCTGAAGGCCAGCGAGCTCGAGCCGTCCGATCCGGGATGAAGCAATCCGGAGACACCTAGGTTCTCCTGTAAAACAATGAGTTGACTGTTTCCGCGAGTCCCTCGTGGGGGGGCGGCACCCCAGGTGAAACCCATTTGCTTCGGTCTCGCGCCCGAGACGGCGGCTCCTGCCTGACGAAGATTCGATTTTTCAGCGGGTTGCGCAGGATCGGTGTTCCTGGCGCGGGACGTGCTTTGGCATGCGGCCAGAGAAAACCAAGGAGGCCGCCATGAACCGCTTTGTCCTGGTCGTCGGAATCCTCGTGCTGGCCCTCATCCCCATTCAGGCCTTCGGGCAGGCCCCGGGCGAGTGCACGGGGGGCCTGTGCGGCACGCCCGACGAGTCGGGCGGCGGCGGCTGCGGCTGCGGGTGCGGCTGCGGCAGCATCCTGATCGCCAACACGGACCTCGGCGACACCTACCAGTACGCGGACGACTACGACGAGGACGGCTACGAGGACGACTTCGACAACTGCCCGTTCTCCGCCAACCGCGACCAGGTGGACGGCGACGGCGACGGCATCGGCACCGCCTGCGACAACTGCCCGCAGGACGCCAACGACACCCAGCTCGACACCGACGGCAACATGCTGGGCGACGCGTGCGACCCGGACATCGACGGCGACGCCATCGACAACGCCCTGGACAACTGCCTGCAGGTGAAGAACCCGGCCCAGCTCAACGTGGACGGGGACGCGCTGGGCGACTCCTGCGACCCGGACATCGACGGCGACGGCTGGCAGAACCTCGAGGACAACTGCCCGTTCGTGTCGAACCCCCAGCAGAACGTCATGGACCCGGGCACGGTCTGCAACCCGGACGACGACCTGGACACCGTGGGCAACGCCATCGACAACTGCGCCACCCTGGCGAACCCGGATCAGCTCGACACCGACGGCGACGACCTGGGCGACCTGTGCGACGCGGACATGGACGACGACGGCATCACGAACGCGCTCGACACCTGCCCGGTGATGCCCAACCCGGACCAGAGCGATGACGACCGCGACGGCACCGGCAACCTGTGCGACCCGACCTTCTGCTTCGTGGTGGACGAGCTGGGCTCCTGCCTGGATCCCAGCAGCACCTTCAGCGTGTACACCGGCGCGGACCGCGCGGTCAGCACCGGCGAGACCGTGCCCCTGCTGTTCTGGGCCAACCGCGTGAACCGCGGCATCTCCTACGAGTGGAGCGTGGTCGAGCGGCCCTCGGGCTCCAGCGCCACGGTGCGCCACCCGCGCGGCACCGTGACCCTGTCCACGCCCTACCAGTACCACTACAAGGCCGGGCGGATGGTGGAGTTCATGCCGGACCAGCCGGGCACCTACACCCTGAAGCTGAGCGCCCAGCTCGTGTTCGACGACGATCTGTACCCTGGCAAGCGCCTGGACGAGCACGTCATGACCCTGACCGCCGAGGGCGACCCGGTCGGCAGCGGCTGCGCGACCGGCGGCGGCGCGGGCTCCCTGGCCCTGCTGCTCCTGGGCGCGGCGCTGGCGCTGCGACGCCGCTGACCACGCAATCTTGGGCGGACCTGTCGCCCATCGGTTTCACCTGCGGGCCGGGGCCTCTTGAAGAGGTGCCCGGCCCGCCCCTTGTCGCCTGATTCTCAAGACGAATTTCCTGGTGATGGCCGGCCTTGCCTGGCACGCTTCTTGGATGGTGCTGCTCGGGATCGGCTTGCTTGTCGGACCCGGGACGGCGATAATGGGCCCGTCCCCAGGGAGGTGGTCATGGCGGGATACATGCGCGCTGCCTTGGTCCTGGTCGGGCTGACCGTGCTGGTGGCCGCCGCGGCCTGCACCGAGAGCGACGTCGAGGTCAAGGAGACCTTCAACGTCCCGCAGGTGGACGACCAGCTCGCCATCCAGGGGGAGGTGTGCACCATCCCCACCGGTGACGGGGAGGACTTTCCGGTCAAGATCATGTTCGTGGTGGACTGCTCGGGCAGCATGCAGCAGACCGACGAGGGCCACCGCCGCTCCGAGGCCGTGCAGCAGGTGGTGCGCCGGTACGCGGCCAACCCCAACGTGTTCTTCAGCGTGATCAAGTTCAACGGCCGCGTGGCCAAGCTCACCGGCGACTCCTTCGTGCGCCTGACCGGCGACGAGGACACGGTGTTCGGGCCCCAGGGCCTGCAGGAAGCCGACTCGATGACCGACTACCAGGGCGCCCTGGGCGTGGCATACCAGGTGCTGCTCAACGACATGACCCAGACCTCGCTGACCGATCTGACCCGCACCAAGTACGTGATGATCTTCTTCTCGGACGGCACGCCCGATCCGGTCTGCTACGGCTGCGTGACCGATCCGCCCAACCACCCCCGCTACCGGCCGCTGTGCGAGCAGTACGACCCCTCCACCTACTGCTGCAACGAGGATCTGCACGTGGTATGCACCACCATGGACACGGTCGTGCTGAACATGGACATGCGGACCGAGGATCTCTTCCCCATGCTGGAGGGCGGGGCCGACTACAACCACAACTACCAGATCTTCCAGCTGGTGGACGCGATCATGGACCTCAAGGAGACCTTCCACGTGGGGGACCTGCGGCTGCACAGCGCCTTCCTGTATTGCCGCGACCAGTTCGGCAACCCCACCTCGGCCCTGTGCGCCGCGGCCGAGCTGGCCTACAACCTGGACCCTGACCGCGGGCGCGCGCTGCTGCGGGAGATCGCCCGGCGCGGGCAGGGGACGTTCCGCGACTTCACCTCGGGCCAGGCCATCGACTTCCTGAGCATCGACTACACCTCGATCAAGCGCACCTACGGGGCGAAGAACCTGCTGGTGACCAACCGCAACGCCTTCCCGGCCAGCGTCCGCTACCTGCCCGACTCCGACGGCGACGGGCTGGACGACGACAACGAGCTCAGGCTGGGGACCGATCCGCTGGTGGCCGACAAGGACGCCGACGGCTACGGCGACTTCACCGAGGTGGCCCTGCAGGCGGCCGGCTTCGACCCGCTGCGGGCCGATCGGCCGGAGACGGCCTGCGCCTATCCGTACGAGGACGCCGACGGCGACGGCCTGATGCGCTGCGAGGAGGCGCTGTACGAGACCGACGACAAGATGGTGGACACCGATCTGGACGGTTTCCCCGACCTCAGCGAGGTGCGCCTGGGGACCGACCCGCTGCGCGACGACACCTCCGAGGATCCGGACTCGGACGGCAAGCGCAACATGGACGAGTTGCTGTACCACTCGCACCCGCTGCGCTCGGACCCCGATCTCTTCCGCGAGCACCGCTACTGGTATGACATGGCCGACGGCCCCAGCTCGACCGAGGCGCGCCCGTGCTACGCCTTCGACATCAAGTACGTCAGCCTGGTGACCACGCTCGACCGCGATGGCCCGGCCAGCCGCGGCTACAACGACATCCTGATCTGGTTCAACCAGGCCTCCTTCGACAACCCCATGGACCCGGGCATCTTCCGGGTGGCCTGCGTGCGGGCCCAGTACATCGCGCCCGACTACAAGATCCCGTTCCAGGGCAAGCTCCAGCTGACCGACGCGGACTTCGTCGAGCCGACCATGCTCGACCTCGGCTTCCTCAACTCGAGCTGCGTCTCGGCCAGCCAGTGAGCGCGCCACCGGAGGTGTCCCCTTGAGCACGCAAGCCTCTCGCCTCCTGCCCTGTGCGGCCTGGGCGCTCCTGCTGACCCTGCTGGCGCCGGGCTGCACGGACACGGAGATCTTCGAGATCCCGTCCGTGGGCTCGGGCCAGCACGACAACAAGCTCCGGGTCCGGGGCTCGTTCTGCACCGAGCACCCCGACGAGCTGCTCTTCCCGGTCAAGATCATGTTCGTGATCGACTGCTCGCAGAGCATGAACGTGACCGACCCGCCGCCGTCGCCCACCGAGTACCCGGGCCGGGTGCGCGCGGTGTGGGAGGTGGTCCAGAAGTTCCGCAACGATCCGGGCGTGGAGTTCGCCGTCGTGCGTTTCGAGGCCGCGGCCAACGTGGCCACCCAGCGCGACACCAACAATGACGGCGTGGCCGACATGTTCGGCTTCGTCAACGATCTGCCCACCCTGCTGCGGGCGCTGAACTCGCTGCAGGCCGCCGGCGGCAACACCAGCTACCAGGCGGCGCTCGGGCTGGCCGAGGCCACCCTGGCCATGGACATGGCCAACACGAACGTGGACGAGCGCTCGCGGGCCAAGTACGTGGTGATCTTCCTGTCCGACGGCCTGCCCTACCCGGTGGACTACCAGATGGGCACCAACACGCCGGCCAGCATCCGGCGGGCGGTGCGGGAGATGATGAACCTGGCCGACCGTTTCGAGGTCGGCGAGCTCACCGTGCACACCGCCTTCCTGGCGGTCGACACCCCGGCGTTCATCCAGGCCCAGGCCGAGTCGCTGCTCAGCGGCATGGCCGAGGACGGCGGCGGCACCTTCCGCAACTTCGACAACGGCGAGCAGATCAACTTCCTGGACATCGACTTCACCTCGGTCAAGCGCATGTACGCCATGAAGGACGGGGCCTTCCTGGTGGCCAACGAGAGCGCCAACCCGGCCTGGGACCCGAGCGAGGGCATCGACACGGACGGCGACGGGCTGGTCGATCAGCTCGAGGTGGACCTCGGCGCGGACGTGGGCCTGCGCGACACGGACGGCGACGGGTTCAACGACTACCTCGAGTACACCCTGCGCCGCTCGGGCTTCGATCCGCTCGACCCCGACGACGCCGACTGCCAGCTGGTCCTCGACCGGCTGGACAACGACGGCGACGCGCTGCTCAACTGCGAGGAGCGCTTCCTGGGCACCAGCCCGGATCTGTTCGACTCGGACGCGGACGGCCTGCCCGATCCGCTCGAGGTGCGCGCCGGCACCAACCCCGTCTACCTCGACGGGGAGGTGGATCAGGACTACGACGGCACGCAGAACTCCAGCGAGGTGGCCTGGCACACGAACCCCTCCTACAACGACGCGGCCCAGTTCTCCAAGCTGGCCTACCGCTACGAGCTGGGCCGGGTGCCCGGGGTGTACGAGAGCCGCCTGTGCTACGACTTCGACGTGCAGAACATCACCCTGGTGGGCACCGAGCCCCGCGTGGCGGGAGAGCCCCGGGGCTACAACGACATCATGGTCTACGCCGGGCAGGTGCCCAACGACGACCCGGAGGACAACGGCACCTGGCGGGTGGCCTGCGCCCGCGTGCGCTACGTCCCGCGCTACCCGGAGGACGACATCAAGATCCCGGCCAGCGGCCGGGTGACCTTCGAGCAGCGCGACTTCAAGCGGCCGGTGGCCCGCGCCTGCGGCTCCGACGAGGAGTGCCCGCACCACGTGTGCGAGCCCGAGACGCACGTGTGCCTGGCGCCGCTCGGCGATCGCTGTGACGCGCAGACCCCCTGCGGCAGCTTCGCCTGCGTGCCCGACGACATGACCGGACAGGGCTACTGCGCCTCGCCGGTGGCCGTCTCCTGCCTGGAGGCCGGGGACTGCCCGCCCTACCCCGCGCACCCGCAGACCGGGCTGTGCATGGACCCGGCCGGCTCGCCGCTGGATCCCGTGAGCGGCCAGTGCCCGCGGCGAGAGTGCATCCCCCAGTACCCCACCTGCCAGGCCGCCAGCGACTGCCTGGCCGACGGGGACACCGAGCCGAACAACGACCCCGTGTGCCTGCTGGGCCTCTGCCGCGTCCCCTGCCAGGACGCCACCGGCTGCAACCCGGGCGAGACCTGCGACGCAGACGGGGAGGCCGAGCTGGGCGCGTGCGCCACGGCGGCCGACTGCGCCCAGCCGGGCGACGGCTGCGTGAACGGCGTGTGCCGGCGGGCCTGCGTGACCAGCGCCGACTGCGCCTCCCCGCTGGACTCCTGCGTGGCGGACGCCTGCGTCAGCCGGCACTGCGCCGATCACCACGGCGGCTCCTGCGCCCTCGTGCCCTGCGCCGCGGACGCCGACTGCCCCCAGATGCCATGCGATCCCGAGGTGGGCCGTTGCCGGACCCTGGCCTGCCTGGACTCGCGTGACTGCCCGCACCAGGACTGCGAGCTGGTGGTGGGCTTCTGCATGGGCACCACCTGCGAGGACGACGCCGACTGCCGCGGGGAGCGCGGCTTCAGCTGCAACCCGGTGGCGGGCGAGCCGTGCGTGCGTGACCTGGACTGCCCCTTCGACTACTGCACGCAGAAGGTCTTCCGCTGCGCCATGGGACCGGGTGGGGCGCGCGAGGACTGCGTGCTGAGCGCGGACTGCCCGACCAACACCTGCGACGTGGCCGCCGGGCGCTGCACCCTGGAGGACCGGGACTGCGCCAGCGATCTGCAGTGCACCCCGAACATGTGCAACGCCTTCACCGTGTGCTCCAACGATCCGAGCATCGGCTGCACCATGTCGATCGACTGCCCGCAGACCTTCTGCCGCACCGACGGCACGTGCCTGAACGACCCCGCCCGGACCTGCGATCCGACCCAGCGCTACGAGGACAGCGCCTGCCAGGTCGGCATGTGCGCCCGCGACGAGGGTCTGGGCGCCTGCGACACGGCGGGGCGCGAGGCCTGCACCGAGGACAGCCAGTGCCCCCCCTACGCCTGCAACCCCATCAGCGGCCTGTGCGAGGTGCCGGTGGACGTGGTCTGCCTGTCGACCGCCGAGTGCCCGGCGGGCATGGACTGCGTGGGCGGCAGCCCGCCCTCCACCTGGGGCAGGTGCCAGAAGTCCTGCAACGACGACGTCGACTGCCCGACCGCCAGTTGCCAGGGGCGCTGCCGCCCGATCGATCCCGGGGAGCGCCAGCGCTGCACCGACTGGTTCGACCCCGAGCGGGACTGCTTGACCTTCGACTGAGCCGCGCGTGCTCATCACGAGGAGAGGCGCATGAGATTCGATGCGACGCATTGCCGGAACGCTTGGACGCTGGCGGCCCTGGCTGTCCTGGCCTGGAGCGCCGTCGGCTGCGGCGGGGGGAACGAGCAGGCCGACGCCGGGGACGGGGACGTGGATCCGGGCACCTGCGTGGTGGACAACTCCCAGCCGCGCAGCGACGCCGATCCGAACTGGGAGCTCACGGCGGGCGGGGAGGACAAGGCCGGCCTGGTCTGCCCGCCCGGAGACACGGACTACTACTGGTTCGAGGTGGCCAGCGCGGGCACCATCCTGAGCGTCCAGCTCGCCAACAACGTGCCCATGTCCCCGGTGGATCTGTGCTACACCATCTTCCCCGCCGACGAGGGCGCCCCGGCCGTGGGCGGCCTGTGCGATCAGGACGGCATGGACGGCCAGACCGATCTGCGCGGGACGCACTACCTCAGCCAGGCGGGGCTGTACTTCCTGGAGGTGCGCGACGGCTCGTCCGACGAGGAGGACGCGCGCAACACCTACCGCCTGAACATCGGCGAGATCGTGGACCCGGACACCTACGAGCCGAACAACACGGCCGCCTCGGCCAAGGCCCTGCAGGCCGGGGTGCCCGGCTACATCTCGTTCCTGGGCGACAAGGACTGGTACCGCGTGGAGGTCGGACAGCCCGGCCAGATCCTCAGCCTGAGCCTGACCGCCGCCCAGGCCGGCCCGGTCGATCTGCGCTACACCCTGTTCCGCCCGGACGGCACGACGGTCGTCAACACCAGCGCGGACCTCAACGGCATGGACGGGGCCACGCGGATCGAGGACATCCTGCCGGTGAACACGGCGGGCACCTACTACCTGGTGATCTCCGACGACCTCGACGACGACTCGAGCCTGGAGGTCGGGTACACCCTGACGACCGCGCTCGAGCTCGACCCCGACACGCGTGACCGCACCTCGCGCAACGACGACTACACCAGCGCCGTGCCCATCACCAGCGGCGGCGCGGTCACCCAGGGCTTCCTGGCCACCCGCGCGGACGAGGACTGGTACCGCCTCGAGGCCGCCGGGGTCAGCGACACGGCCCCGGCGCTGATCGAGGTGGAGCTGAACCTCGACCCCGCCAGCCCGGTGGACCCGGCCGTGGACCTCATCCTGGGCGACCCGCGCACGGCCTGCCAGGCCGGCGATCCGTGCGATCTGCTGTCCTCCTCCTGCGGCGGGGGCTGCGAGAACACCGCCTGCGCCAACGCCCAGTGCCCCTCCCACGAGTGCGTGCTCAACGAGAACCGCTGCCGGGGCGGCGGGTTCTGCCTGCCTGAGGGGCTGTGCGCCATCCGGCACCTGGTGCTGCACGGCACGGACTGGAGCCCGAGCGGCGATCCACACGTGCTGCGCACCGTGGCGCCCATGTACGGCTCGGTCTACTACGTCGTGGTGCGCGACTTCCAGTCGGACGACCTGGATCCCGACCGCGCCTACACCCTCACCGTGACCGTGCACCCCGAGCCGGACACCTACGAGCCCAACGGGGTGTACCTGCCCTACGCCACGAACGAGCAGGAGGAGGAGGCGCGCAACGCCAACCCCGCCCGGTCCAGCCCGGTGACCTGCAGCGACGACGGCACCACCGTGACCTGCGGCCCGATCACCGGCTACCTGTCCTACCGCGGTGACCAGGACTGGTACGAGCTCGACTCCATCCCCGACCTGGCCGAGCTCACGCCGAACGCGCTGAGCACCAAGGTGGACTGGGATCTCCGCTTCCAGTACGCCTTCGCCGGCCTGGCCTCCATGGAGGTGTACTACACCCTCTTCATGGGGAGCGGGGACGAGTCGGCCATGCGCTCCGGCATGTGCGCCACGCCGGGTCCCTCGGCCCACGAGGGCGGCTGCTACACGAACTCGTCCTCCGGGACCATGGGCGAGAGCGACTGCTCCTACATCTGCGGCGAGTATCACGGCGGTCGGCCGGTGTACCTGCGGGTGATGCACTACGACCGCAAGCTGTACGACTTCCAGAACGCCTACACCGTCACCATCCGCGCCATCCGCGGGTGCCCGCAGACCTGCGAGTGGTGCCTGCCCACGACGGTGGACTACGCCTGCCCGAACCCGGGCAACCCGAACCCCGGAGGCTGACGGAGGCCCCCCATGCGCGCGCGCACCTCGACCTGGCTGCTGTGGCTCGCCGCCCTCGGGGCGGCCGGCTGCACGCAGTCGAACGTCTACTCGAACAACATCGAGCCCAACGTGCCCAACAAGATCACCATCTCGGGCACCGTGTGCACCGACGATCCCGCCGAGCGCCAGTTCCCGGTGCGGGTGATGTTCCTGGTGGACACCTCGGGCAGCATGGGGGAGAACGACGCCGAGGCGCGCCGTCAGAGTGCGGTGCAGGCCATCGTCAACCGCTACGCCACCTCGCCCAACTACACCTTCGCCGTGGTCAAGTTCGCCGGCCAGGCGGTCCAGCTCACCGCGGATCCGCTCAGCCAGAGCGGGTACACCAAGAACCTGGCGGTGCTGAACGACGCCATCTACGAGCTGGCCTCGGTCGACCCGTGCGAGAATGGCTGCCGCGACTGGATCGGGGCGCTGTCGCTGGCCTCCAGCATCTTCACCGGAGACGTGCTGATCACCAACCCGGGCGCCCTGTCCCGGACCCGGTACGTGTTCATCTTCGTGGCCAACGGCCCCCCGGACCCGGGCCTGAGCGCCGGGGACCTCAACAACGACGGCGCCGTGGCCGCCGTCAAGGCGCAGCTCGTGGCCGCGGTGGAGGATCTGGCGGACTTCGGCCAGGACAAGGGCGCCGCCGAGGTGGCCTTCCACGCCATCCAGCTCGACAACATCCCGGGCATGTGCGCCGGCCTGCCGGCGGGTGACCCGCCGCGCTACTGCAGCTCGAACAAGCCCTGCCCGGCCAACTGCGCCGGCGGCGAGGCCTGCGAGGACGCGGGGCTGCGCCGCTGCACCGACGACCTGAGCGTGGGCTGCGCGACCGACGCCGACTGCGCGGCCGGGCTGTGCCGCGTCACCCAGGTGTGCCTCAACGACGCCACCCGCGTGTGCGTGCGCGACGAGACCTGTTGCCCGCGCT
This sequence comes from Myxococcota bacterium, assembly GCA_022710975.1. Taxonomy (GTDB): domain Bacteria; phylum Myxococcota; class B64-G9; order B64-G9; family B64-G9; genus JAKLGA01. Next base: position 214,648 of record JAKLGA010000001.1, read on the forward strand.
ACGCCTGCAACGAGCCGCGCCAGCTCGAGAACGAGCGCACCGCCGAGCTGCTGCAGGCCACGGCCTTCGCCGGCCGCGGCGAGAGCGTGCGTTTCACCACCGGGCCGGAGCTCAACCTGGAGGTCGTCGACCTGGACACGACCCAGGGCGTGTTCGTCAAGAAGGCCCTGGTGGTGGCCAACACCAACGTGCGCACCCTGTGCGGCGAGGTCGAGGCGGACAGCGACGCGGACGGGCTGAGCGATCTGGAGGAGGCCTGCTACGCCGAGGTGCTGAGCCGCCGCTGCGACGATCTGCGGCGTTGCGACTGCGTGTCCGAGCCCTGGGACAAGGTGAGCGGCCTCGGCTCCGACACCGACCCGACCAAGGCCGACACCGACGGGGACGGCCTGGGCGATCTGCTGGAGATGCTGTTCGCCACCGTCGACCTGGACCCGCTGCGGGTCGACGTGCCCCAGGCCTGCCTGGAGCTCGAGCGGCCCTACAAGGACCTGGACTCCGACGGGTTGAACGACTGCGAGGAGCAGGTGCTGGGCACCGACCGCAGCTTGTTCGACAGCGATCGCGATGGCTACCCGGACGTGCTCGAGTTCCGCGCCGGCGCGAACTACCTGCGGGCGGACAACCTGCACGACAGCGACATGGACGGGCTGAAGAACGGCCGGGAGCTCGAGGAGCACCTGGACCCGCAGTGCAACGACACCACGGCCCGCTCCGGCGGCTCCTACCGCTACGATCTGGTGGACGAGGGGCTGAAGACGCTGCCCTTCATCAGCCAGCCGCGGGCGGTGACCGGCGTGAAGGCCACCGACGTGTCCCCGCGCTCTCCGGCCGGCGCCGGCAAGCTGTTCTTCTACCCGGCCGGCACCAGCCGGGCGGACGGCGGGCTGCGGGACGTGCCCGCGCTGGCCTGGGCCTTCCCGGCGGACGCGCAGATCGGTCCGGAGGTGCCGCTGACCGGCAGCGGCGACTACGTGCTGTTCGCCGCCTGCGCCTGCGTGCAGGACTGCCCGGCCGGCTGCGCGCCGGGCGAGTGGTGCAACCCGAACACCGGCGGCTGCGAGCCGGACGCCTGCGCGGGCAAGAGCTGCACCTCCACGGAGACCTGCGATCCGACCGAGGGGCGCTGCATCGTGGACTGCCAGCGGGCCGACTGCCCCGTGGGCGAGCGCTGCGACCCGCTGCTCGGCCGCTGCCTGACCGATCGCTGCCTGAGCCTGGACTGCTCCGGCGGCCTGGAGTGCGATCCCGAGTCCGGCGTGTGCTCGGCCCCGCCTTGCGCCTCGTGGTCCTGCCCCGCCGGCCGGCGCGTGGACCCCTCGCAGAAGCCGGTCTGGATCACCGTGCGCGTGGACGCCGCGCTGCTGCCCCAGTCGGGTTGTTTCTGCGACGGTTCGGACGCCATGGAGCCCTGCGTGAGCGACGCCACCTGCCCCATCAACTCGGTCTGCCGCCTGCGCGAGGCGCTGGTGGTGGGCGTGGCGCAGAAGAACTGCATCTCCTTCAAGGTCAAGAACGTCACCCTGGTGGAGACCCTGGAGACCCAGCCCGGCTTAGGCGCGGGCTTCAACAACATCTTCATCTACTTCGCCCAGACGCCGCTGGACAACCCCTACGCCTTCTCCATCTTCCGGGTTGCGCTGGTGCAGATGCGGTACTACAAAGGCGTGAAGGAGCCCAACTGGTCGGAGGCGCCGCTGTCCGACGCCGACTTCTTCCCCATCGAAGAGAAGTGACCTGCCGGGTCACGAGAGGGAGCCCAAGATGCGAGGCACGGCGTGCTGGCTGGTGTGGATCGGGGTGGGGTGGGCGTTGCTGGGGGCGGCCGGCTGCGGGGAGGAGACGCCCGTGTGCGGGGAGGGGTACGACGGCGTGCCGGTGATCATCCCGGACTCCACCCAGCTCGAGACCTTCTGGGTGGGGGCGGTCGGGGTCGACGAGCTCGAGGTGGTGGGCTTCGGCGCCAGCCACGACACCCTGGTGCAGGCCAACTTCAACGACTTCACCGACTACCGCGTGCAGCTCGCGCCCACCATCGCCTTCAGCGAGGCCTGCTTCGTGTACACCGGCCAGCCGGTCGTCACCGGCAGCGCGGAGCCCCTGCAGATCGAGCGGGTGGTCTTCCGCGGCCTGGCCGGCGGCGAGCAGACCCTGACGCCCGACGAGTTCCGCCACATCGAGGGGGTCCTGCTGCCGGAGCGCGGCTTCGCCGAGCCGGCCATCGAGATCGAGCTGTTCTCCGGCGCCGGCGCCGAGGACTTCCCGCCCTTCGCGGAGTCCATCGCCGCGCCGGAGGCCCCCGTGCTCGAGAGCCTGGACGGCCAGCCCGGGGACGGCCTGGCCACCGGGGCGCTCGCCCTGGGCGTGGCCGTCGAGCGCGTCGCGCCGCTGCGGGTGTGCTGGACGCCGGCCGCGGGCGACTACGTGGAGGTGAAGATCCTCCCGGGCGCGGGCTCGGGCACCCCGTACGGCAAGCTGCGCTGCATCACCTTCGACGACGGCTGCCTGGAGATCCCGGGCGCCGCCCTGGGGCAGCTGGCCCTGGACTCGGCCACCAACTTCCGCTTCCGCCTCGAGCGCCACAACTTCCTGCTGCACTCCGAGCAGGCGGGCGGGGTGACGAGGGCGGCCACGCTGATCGACGTGAGCTCGAGCGTCGAGGGCGTGGTGTTGCGTTAGCCGCGAGCAGGGCAGGGGACCATGAGCGCGAGGACTGCGTCCAGGTGGCCCGGGGGGCGGCTGGTCGGGCTGATCGCCTGGCTGGCCGCGCTGTCCGGCTGCGGGGTGAGCGAGGGCGACTTCATCGCCGGCGCCGATCCGGATCCCTGTCAGGGCAACGTGCCCGTGTGCGCCACCTCCGCCGGCTGCGTGCTGGCCGAGACCAAGTACATGGAGGGGGACTTCCCCGGCCTGGCCAGCTTCGTGGTGACCACCCCGGCGGACACCACCATCGAGGTCAGGCTGTTCTTCAAGACCCGGGTGCACCCGGGCGAGGACACCGAGTTCGTCTGGTACGAACCGGGCTGCGGCGACAGCTACGTGTGGGAGTCCGGCGGCATCGACATGTTCTCCAAGGCCGGCGCCGATCGGGTCTTCAGCCACTCCCACATGGTGCGGCGGGCCGGCGACCACCTGATCGAGGTCTACTCCGACGCCACCACGCACTACTTCCTGCGGGTGGGGCTGTCCACCCCGGGCTGAGCCCCCCGGATGAGCCAGGCGCCCGCCCTCACCCCGCGGCCCGTCTACCCGGGCCTGCTGCTGCTCGCCGCGGCCACCCTGCTGCTCGAGGTGGCCCTGACCCGCATCCTGTCGGTGGCGCTGTGGTACCACTTCGCCTTCATGGTGGTGTCCACGGCCCTGTTCGGGCTGGGTTTCGCCGGGGTGGCCCTGTCCGTGCGCCGGGCGCCGGAGCGCATCTCGGACCGGCTGCTCGGGGGCGCCGCGCTGTCGGCGCCGCTGGCCTTCGCCGGCGGCTACGCGCTCTTCAACGCCGTACCCTTCGAACCGTTCTCCTTGGGCCTGGACCCGCTGCAGTGGCTGTGGATGCCGCTCAGCTACCTGAGCGTGACCCTGCCCTTCTTCTGCTCGGGCTTGACCATCGCGGCGCTCCTCACCCGCCACGCGGCCTCGGTCCACCGCCTGTACCTGGCCGACCTGCTGGGCGCAGGGCTGGGCAGCCTGGCGGTGGTGGTGCTGCTGCCCTGGCTGGGCGGGGCGGGCAGCGTGCTGGCCGCCGCGGCCCTGGCCGCGCTGGGGGCGGCGCTCCTGTGCTGGCCCGGCCCCCGCCGGCTGGCCTGGGCGGCGCTCGCGCTGGGCCTCGCGCTCGGCGGCGCCGCGCCCTGGGGCGAGGAGCTCCTGCCGCTGCGGGTGAGCGCGGACAAGGTGACCGGTGACGGCCGCCCGGTCGGCGAGGTGCTCGAGGACGGGCGCGTGCACCTGGCCGAGGCCTGGAACACCATCTCGCGCGTGGACGTGATCGAGCACCGCGCGGGAGGCCGCGTCCAGCGCAGCGTGCTGATCGACGCCGGCACGGCCGTCACCCGGCTGGCCCACCCGGGCGGGCCCATCGCGGAGCTCGGGCCCACCCAGGACGAGGAGGCCTTCTTCCTCCAGCTCCTCGCCCGGCCCAGGGTGCTGGTGGTCGGCTCCGGCGGCGGGCGCGAGGTGCTGCTGGCGCTGCGCAACGGCGCTGCCCAGGTGGTCGGGGTGGAGATCAACCCGGCCATCAACGAGCTGGTGGCCGAGCGCATGGCGGACTTCACCGGGGGCCTGTACCAGGACCCGCGGGTGGTGGTGCACACGGACGAGGCGCGCAGCTTCATCCGCCGCGACTCGACGCGCTACGACCTGATCCACCTGCCGCACACCATCTCCAACGCCGCCATGAGCTCCGGCTCCCTCAGCCTGGCGGAGAACCACCTGATGACCAGGGAGGCCTTCGAGGACTACCTGGCCCACCTGGCCCCGAGCGGGGTGCTGCTGGTGACCCGGCCCGAGGCGCACCTGCCGCGCCTGGTGACCACGCTCCGGGCGGCGCTCGCGCGGCGCGCCCCCGCGGCGGGCTCAGGGCTGCCGGATCCGGGCCTGCCGGGGGATGTCCTGCTGTGGCGCGCGCCCGCCGCGGGTCCGGGCCAGAGCTTCTACGGGGGCATGGCCTTCGTGCTGCGCCCGCTCTCGGCCGAGGAGGTGGAGCGTTTCCGGGCGCGCCTGACCGCCCGCCGGCTCGAGCCGCTCTACCTGCCCGGGGATCCCCCGGGGGGGATGTACGCCCGGCTGCTCGCGGAGCCCTCGCCGGAGACGGTGCCCGTGCCCTTCGCCGCCATCCTCACGCCGGCCACCGACGACCGGCCCTTCTTCAACCAGCGGGTGCCGTTCTCCGAGATCGGCTGGGACGACCTGGCCGGGGTGTTCTCCCGAGGTCGGGATGGGCGCATGGCCCTCGAGGACCGGCCGGTGGCCGAGAGCTCGCTGCTGGTGCTGCTGGCAGAGATCGCCGCGCTGGGCGTGCTGCTCATCCTGGGCCCGCTGTGGGTGTTCCGGCGGCGGGCCCTGGCCGGCCGGGGCCGCCTGCGCACGCTGGGCGCCTTCGTGGGCCTGGGACTGGCCTTCATCGTCGTGGAGGTGGGCCTGCTGCAGCGTCTGAACCTGTACCTGGGCAGGCCGGTGGTGCTGTTCTCCACCGTGCTGGGCAGCCTGCTGCTGGCTTCTGGCCTGGGCTCGGCCTTCGCCAGGCGCTTCAGCGCCGCGAGCGCGCCCCGCTGGGCGGCCTGGGCCGCGGGTGGCGCGGCGGCCGCGATGTCCGCGCTGGCTCCGCTGCTGGACGCCAGCCTGGCCTGGCCGCTGCCCGCGCGCGTGGCGATGGCGGCGGCGCTGGTGGCCGCGCCTGGCTTCGCCATGGGCATGCCCTTCCCGCTGCTCGTACGCCAGCTCGAGCAGACCTTCCCGGAGCGCATCCCCTGGGCCTGGGGGGTGAACGGCTTCGCCTCGGTGGTGGGCTCGGTGGGCGCGGTGGTGCTGGGCATGACGGCTGGCTTCACGGCCGTCCTGTGGATCGGGGTGGGCCTGTACGGCCTGACCGGCCTGGTGGCGCGGTTGCCCTCGAAGTAGTACACTCCCCCGCCACGAGTCATGCCACAAGCCATGGACGACAAGCCCGCCGCCCCCGCCCCGCCGTCCGCGGACGCCGGCGCCGGCTCGCCGCGCCGGGAGTTTCTGGCCCGCCTGGGCGCCTGGGTGGCCGGAGGAGCGGGCCTGGCCGCCCTGGCCGGGGCGGTGCGCTTCGTCTCGACCGACGTCCGCGCTGGACCCGCCGCGCGCTTCGCGCTTGGGCTGGCCGCCGACTTCAAGATCCGCACCCTCACCTGGCTGCGGCGGCGCGACCTGTTCGTGCTGCACGACGACGGCGGTTTCGGGGCCTTCTCGGCCCGCTGCACCCACCTGGGCTGCACGGTGCAGCGCACGGCCGAGGGCTTCCGTTGCCCCTGCCACGGAGCGCGGTTCGATCCGCTGGGGCAGCCCATCAGCGGTCCGGCCCGCCGGCCGCTGCCCTGGTTCCGGGTGTGGCTGGAACCGGACGGGCGGCTGTGGGTGGACACCTCGCGGCCCGTCGAGGGAGGCACCCGGCCGGCCGCGGAGTTGAGCGCGGTGCCGACGCCTGACGGGGGGCGCGCATGAGCTTCCTGGGCGCGCTGCTCGAGAACCTGCGCCTGCTGCCGCGGCGGGCGTGGCGCGAGCTGCGGCCCGGCCGCGACCCGCTCCCGCCGGGCGGCGACGAGGCCTCCCGGCGCCTGCGGCGGGCGTTCGTGCTCCACCTGCACCCGCTCCGGGTGACCGAGCGGGCGCTCTCGCCCTGGGTCACCCTGGGGCTCGGTCTGCTGACCGGGACCCTGTTCCTGGCCCTTGCCCTGAGCGGCGCGCTGCTGATGGTCTACTACGTGCCCAGCCCGGAGCGGGCGCACGCCAGCATGCTGGACCTGCAGCACGCGGTGGCCTTCGGCGCGTTCCTGCGGGCCGTGCACCGCTGGGCTGCGCACGGCATGCTGGTGACGGTCGGACTGCACTTGCTGCGCGTGACCGCCCAGGGGGCCTACCGGCGGCGGGAGCTGAACTGGCTGCTCGGGCTCGGGCTGCTCGGCACGACCCTGGGGCTGGCCTTCACCGGCTACCTGTTGCCCTGGGACCAGCGCAGCTTCTGGGCGGTGACCGTGTCGGCCAACCTGCTGGATCACGTGCCCTGGCTGGGGGCCTGGCTCAAGGCGCTGTTCCTGGGGGGCGACCAGGTCGGCCCGGCGGCGCTGGTGCGCTTCTACGCCCTGCACGTGGCGGTGCTGCCCGCGCTCCTGCTCGGCCTGCTGGCGCTCCACCTGTGGCGCCTGCGAAAGGACGGCGGGCTGGCTGCCTCGGCCGGCCAGCCGGCCCTGGTGCCCGCCTGGCCGCACCTGGTGTTGCGCGAGGCAGCCGTGGCCCTGGCCGCGCTGGCGGCGGTGTGCACCCTGGCCGCGTTGCTGGACGCCCCCCTGGGCGCGCCGATCGATCCGCACCTGCCCTCGAACCCGGAGAAGGCCCCCTGGTACTTCGTGTGGGTCCAGGAGATGGTGTCCTACTCGGCGCCGGTGGGCGGGGTGATCTTCCCCGGGTTGCTCGGCCTGCTCCTGTGCCTGCTGCCCTTCCTGGACCGGGAGGACGAGGGGCTGGGCCGCTGGTTCGGCCCGGGCCGGGTGCGCGCCTGGGCGCTCGGCTGGGGCGGCGCGGGCCTGCTGGCCTTCGTGGCCTTCGAGGCGCTCTACCTCGGGGCCCAGGCAGGCGGGGACGCGCCCGCCTCCGACCTGTGGAATCCGGCCACCGGCATGCTGCTGGTCGCCGGCCTGGCCTTCCTCGGCGCCGGGACGCTCGCCCGCTCGACGCGCGCGGCCTGCCTGGCGTGCCTGCTGGTGCTACTCGTGGCGCTGGTCGGTTTCATGGCGGTGGGCCAGTGCCGGGGACCCGACTGGGTGTTCTACTGGCCCTGGGAGGCGTGGCCCGGTGGCGTTTGAACCCACACGCGACGGCCGCCGCGCCGCCCTCGCGCTGCTGCTGGCTGCCCTGGCGCTGGCCGGAGCGCTCGTGCTCGCGGCCGTGCGGGCCTGGACGCCCGCCTGGCGCAGCACCCAGGCGGAGTTCCAGGCGCTCGGCCTGGCGGCCGACGAGGGCGCGCTTGGCCTGCAGCAAGGCGTGAACTGTGCCGGCGAGGTGGAGCGCTGCACGAGTTGCCACCTGGCCGTGCGCCGGCCGGAGCTCGGCGGCCGGGCGCTGCCGATCCCCTTCCGGCCCCACCCGGGGGATCTCCTGCGGCTCCACCCGCCGCGGGTCGGCTGCACCGACTGCCACGGCGGCCTGGGGAGGGCGCTCGGCCTGCCGGCGGCCCACGCCATGCCGGACGGCGAGTCGCCCGAGCCGCAGCTCCGCGGCGCCCACCAGCAGGCCCGCTGCGCCCGCTGCCACCTGCCGAGCGCGGCCCTGGGCATGCCCCGCGTGGTGTCGGGCGCCGATCTCTACCTCGAGCTCGGCTGCGCCCTGTGCCACCCGCTGTCCGCGGGCGGGCGGGGTGGCTTCGACTTCGGACCCGAGCTGCGCGCCCTCGGCCGGCGCAGCCCGCGTGCCCTCGAGACCAGCCTGATCGACCCCACCGCCAACTTCCCCGACTCCAGCATGCCTTCCTTCCGCGCCACCTTCGAGGGCCAGCCGGAGGCACTGCTGGACCTGCTGGTCTTCCTGGAGTCTCTCGGGCTCCCCCCGGGCGGAGACTGCGGCCTCCAGGCGCTGAGCGCGGGCTGGGCCGGGCGACCTTGCGCGGACTGCCACGCCGGCCCGGGCGGTGAGGCCGCCGGGCGCTTCGTCCACCGCTGCGACCACCTGCGCGCGCGCGCCGAGGAGCTCCGCTGCGCCCGCTGCCACCCGGGCGAGATCCCCCCGGCCGGGCCAGGCGGCGGGGAGTGCCCGGCGGTGGCCGTCCAGCGCGGGGCGTGCGGGGTGTGCCACCTGGTGGCGGATCCGGAGGTCGGCCCGTGAACCGTTTCTCGCGACGCGCCTGGATCTGCGGCCTGCTCGGCCTCGGCGCGGCCGGCCTGTGGCCCCGCCGCGTGCGCCCCCAGGGCCACGCGCGCGCCCCGGCGCCGCTCGCCCCGGGCCGCTCTCCCTTCGACGCGCGGCAGCGGCGCGCCCTGGCGGCGGCCTGCGAGCGCGTCCTGCCCGGCGCGGGCGAGGCCGGGGTGCCCGGGTACCTGGACCGCCAGCTGGCCCGCGAGCCCTTCTCCCGCTTCCTGGCCCCGACCTTCGGGCGCGCCGCGGAGCTGCTGGACAGCCAGGCCAGGGAGGCGCACGGCCAGGTGTTCGCCGAGCTGCCGGCCGAGGCCCAGGACGCCATCCTCGGCCGCTTCCAGGCGGGCGCGGTGCAGGCCCAGGGCTTCCAGGCCCGCCCGTTCTTCGAGCACCTGGTGCGGTTCTGCCTGGAGGGCTTCCTGGGGGATCCGCGCCACGGCGGCAACCGGGCCGAGGTGGGCTGGCGCTTCATCGGCCACCACCCCTGCTGGTGGTCGCCGCGGCGCATCGACAGCCTGACCCGGCGCGGGCGAGCCCTGCCCTACTGACGGGGAGGAGCCGTGGCGAGGGAGCGAGAGTCGGTGGACGTGGTGGTGATCGGCTCGGGCGCCGGCGGCGCCCCGGCGGCCCTCACGCTGGCCGAGGCCGGCGCGCGGGTGCTGATCCTGGAGAAGGGGCCGTACTACTCGCTGGGCGACTTCACCCACGACGAGGTGAGCATCTGCCGGCGGGACTTCTGGGTGCCCTGGGAGCACCTCGATCCGCACACCATCCGCAAGGGCGCGGAGCCCGAGGCGCGGGTGACCCGCGAGGGGTGGGTGAGCCAGTGCGTGGGCGGCGGCACGGTCCACATGAGCGGCTTCTTCTACAGGCTGCACGCGGAGGACTTCCGCCTGGCCACCCTGACCGGCGGCCTGGACGGCGCCGAGCTGGCCGACTGGCCCATCGATCTCGCCGAGCTCGAGCCCTTCTACGACCTGGCCGAGGTGCGCGTGGGGGTCTCCGGCCAGGCCGGCCTCAACCCGTTCGAGGTTCGCAAGCGCCCCTTCCCGCTCCCGCCGCTCCACCCCCACCCCGCCGCGGCCCTGGTGGACGAGGCGGCCCGCGGGCTGGGGCTCACGCCCTTCCCCACCGCGCGGGCCGTGCTCTCGCGCAGCTACGGCGGCCGCCCGCCCTGCAACTACTGCGGCTTCTGCGGGGAGTACGGCTGCGAGAACGGCTCGAAGTCCTCGGTGCTGGCGAGCCTGCTGCCGCCGGCCGAGGCCAGCGGCCGGTGCGAGATCCGCGCCGGTTGCATGGCCAGCCGCATCGAGGTGGACGGGCAGGATCGGGTCCAGGGCGTGGTGTACCTCGACGCGCAGGGGGTCGAGCGGCGGGTCCAGGCGCGGGTGGTGGTGCTGGCCGCCTCCGCCATCGAGAGCGCCCGCCTGCTGCTGCTGTCGGCCGATGGGCGGCACCCGCACGGGCTGGCCAACGGCACCGGGCTGGTGGGCAAGCACCTGACCCTGTCCACCTTCGGCAAGGGGACGGCCATCCTGGACCGGGCCCAGGTGGCCGCGCGCCTGGGCGCCGACCACATGGATCTGCCCTTCCTGCAGCGCTCGTTGCAGGACGACTACTGGAACCCCAGGCTGGGGGCCGCGTTGCCCAAGGGCGGCACGCACAACTTCCTGCTGCACCACCCCAACCCGATCAACGCCGGCGTGCGCATGGCCATGGACGCGAAGTGGACCCTGTGGGGACAGCCCCTCAAGGAGGCGCTGCGGCGCTACTTCCACGACGAGCTGTGGATCGAGTTCGAGGTGTTCGGCGAGTTCCTGCCGGTGCCGGGCTCCTTCGTCGACCTCGACCCCAGGGCCAAGGATCGCTGGGGCCTGCCCGCGGCGCGCATCTCGGTCGCCCACCACCCGGTGGCCGACGACGTGAACCGGCTCATGGTGCGCCGCGGGCTGGATGTGCTGGAGGCCATGCAGCCCAGGCCGGTCAAGGTCTACCCCTGGGCCTGGGCCAACACCACGTACCACCTCCAGCACGGCACCTGCCGTTTCGGGGACGACCCGGGCCGCTCGGTGCTCGACCGGGATTGCCAGGCCCACGAGGTCCGAAACCTGTACGTCACCGACGCCAGTTTCATGCCGACCTCGGGCGGGTGCCCCGCGACCCCCACCATCCTGGCCAATTCGTTCCGCGTAGCTAGCAAGATTGCTGAACGTTTCCGGCGTGGTGAGATAGCGCGCGGCCAGGTGTAGACCCGGCCCCCCATGCCGTACCCGTCTGGGGTGCCACGCCCCCCACGCTCCTAACATGAAGAAAAGAAATGGATTTGTTGATGGACGGGAGATGGGGAGGGCCATGCGCAGCCCAATCCGCCCCCTGCGTGGGGTGTCCGCCCCCCACCGCCCTCACGACCCGTACCCCTGCCGGTTCCTCGGTTTTATCCCAACTACTCTTTAAGAAAGATTTTTTCTTCCTTCCCGGAGCTCGACCCAGGTTTGGCCCGGTCCTCGCAGGGTTCCCTGGCCGAGAACCGAGGAACCAAGGTCCAAACTGTCATACGAACCGAAAGGAGCCCTGTCATGAAGAAGAACCTCTTGATCGCGGTGCTGGCGGTGGCGGCGCTGGTCCTGGCGGGCCCGGCCATGGCCCAGGATGATGCGGCCCCCGGCGAGTGCACGGGTGGCCTGTGCGGCACGCCCGACGAGTCCGGCGGCGGCTGCGGCTGCGGCTGCGGCAGCATCCTGATCGCCAACACGGACCTCGGCGACACCTACCAGTACGCGGACGACTACGACGAGGACGGCTACGAGGACGACTTCGACAACTGCCCGTTCTCCGCCAACCGCGACCAGGTGGACGGCGACGGCGACGGCATCGGCACCGCCTGCGACAACTGCCCGCAGGACGCCAACGACACCCAGCTCGACACCGACGGCAACATGCTGGGCGACGCGTGCGACCCGGACATCGACGGCGACGCCATCGACAACGCCCTGGACAACTGCCTGCAGGTGAAGAACCCGGCCCAGCTCAACGTGGACGGGGACGCGCTGGGCGACTCCTGCGACCCGGACATCGACGGCGACGGCTGGCAGAACCTCGAGGACAACTGCCCGTTCGTGTCGAACCCCCAGCAGAACGTCATGGACCCGGGCACGGTCTGCAACCCGGACGACGACCTGGACACCGTGGGCAACGCCATCGACAACTGCGCCACCCTGGCGAACCCGGATCAGCTCGACACCGACGGCGACGACCTGGGCGACCTGTGCGACGCGGACATGGACGACGACGGCATCACGAACGCGCTCGACACCTGCCCGGTGATGCCCAACCCGGACCAGAGCGATGACGACCGCGACGGCACCGGCAACCTGTGCGACCCGACCTTCTGCTTCGTGGTGGACGAGCTGGGCTCCTGCCTGGATCCCAGCAGCACCTTCAGCGTGTACACCGGCGCGGACCGCGCGGTCAGCACCGGCGAGACCGTGCCCCTGCTGTTCTGGGCCAACCGCGTGAACCGCGGCATCTCCTACGAGTGGAGCGTGGTCGAGCGGCCCTCGGGCTCCAGCGCCACGATCCGTCACCCCCGCGGCACGGTCAGCCTGTCGACGCCCTACCAGTACCACTACAAGGCCGACCGCATGGTGGAGTTCTCCCCGGATCAGCCGGGCACCTACACCCTGAAGCTGAGCGCCCAGCTCGTGTTCGACGACGACGTGTACCCTGGCAAGCGCCTGGACGACCACGTCATGACCCTGACCGCCGAGGGCGACCCGGTCGGCAGCGGCTGCGCGACCGGCGGCGGCGCGGGCTCCCTGGCCCTGCTGCTCCTGGGTGCGGCCCTGCTCCTCCGCAGGAAGTAACCGGCACCGGCGGGTGACGTTCCGGAGGGCCGCGGGCAACCGCGGCCCTCCTTCTTTGTACCGCAGAATCGCTTGACTCCCCAGGATGCCGACTTCTATAATCCAACCGCCCAGAAATCCCTCGGAATCCGGCGAAGTCTCGAGGCCGGGGGCCGGGTGGACGACCCGGAGGCCGGGAGGCCGGCAGGCCCTCCAGGCGCACCGTGACAGGAGGACGGGACCATGCGTTGGGCTACTCGTCACCTGCTGATCAGCGCGTCCAGCGTCGGGCTGTGTCTGCTCCTGGGGGATGGGCTCGACCTCCTCCCGCCGGAGCGACCCACGGCCCCGGGCCTCGGGCAGGCGCAGGCCGGGCCGCTGCTGGCCCAGGCCCGCCGCAGGCGCGCGCCCCGGAAGAAGCCGGCGCCCAAGCCGGCTCCGGCGCCCGCGCCGGAGCCGACCGCGCCCGAGCCGGCGCCCGAACCGGCTGCGTCCCCGGAGGGCAGCGGCGCAGGCGCGGCCCTGCCGGTGGGCCCCGGCGGAACGACGCGCGTGGAGTTCGAGGGCATGCAGATCAAGGGCCAGACCACCAAGGCGGGCGAGGTCCAGATCCTCGAGCGCAAGGACAACGCGCTGAAGAGCATGGTCAAGCGTCGGACCAGCTACCGCGAAGAGATCATCCAGACCGTCTTCCCGGAGCAGGCCGAGAGCCTGTGAACCAGACCGATGCGCAACCCCGATCGACTCGACTTCCCCCATGGAGGGTTCGATGCACCCCGAGCGTGCTGATCGCGGCCGGTGGTGTCTGTGGCTCGGTCTGACTGCCGTGGTGTTGCTGGCGGCGGTCCCGCTGCGGGCCGAGACCACCGAGGAAGGTCTGGACCAGGGTCGGGTGTACGCCATCCAGGATCGGGCGTTCCGCATGAACCACGAGTTCGGCCTGTCGCTCGGGTTCCTGCCGCTGGACGCCTTCTACAAGATGTTCTCGATCGGTGGCCACTACGTGGTCCACTTCGACGAGATGTGGGCCTGGGAGGCGGTGCACCTGACCTACAGCAAGTACCTGGACGTGGACACGGGGCTGCGCAGCGAGCTGGCCGACCGCTGGGACGCGAGCCCCACCGATCCGGAGGAGAACCGGATCGACTTCGCGCTGGACACCAACCTCATGTGGAAGCCGCTGTACGGCAAGTCCACCCTGCTCGGGGACACGGTCATCTTCGGCGAGACCTACCTGCTGCTCGGCATCGGCACGGAGAAGTTCGAGACCGCCTGGTACCCGGCCATCAACCTCGGCCTGGGCATGCGCATCTTCCTGGGGGAGACCATCTCGATGCGCCTCGAGGTGCGCGAGTACATCCACTTCGGCGAGAGCACCGGCGGGACGCTGCTGTTCGCCCTGTCGTTCTGCTACAACGCCTTCGCCGAGGATCTGCTGAAACCCGCCGCGCTGCCCGTCCAGGGGGTGACGCCATGAGCCGCGTCCTGGCGGCCCGCGGGCTGCCGCTGTGGCTGGCCCTCGCCTGGGTGTTCGCGCTGGCCGGTCGGCCGGGCCCGGCCCGGGCCGAGGAGCCGGGCGCCAGCGGCGAGGAGGAGCAGCAGGACGCCGCGGAAGAGGAGGAGGCGGCGGAGGACGAGGAGGAAGAGGAGGAGGCCGACGAGGGCGGGGCGCCGAAGGACAAGAGCATCTACGGGCCGATCCAGAAGCGCCTGTACGCGCTGGACAACGAGCTATCCATCGGCTTCAGCTACCTGCCGCTCGACCCCTACACCAAGGGCTACGGGGCGCACCTGGCCTACACCATCCACTTCGACGATCTTTGGGCCCTGGAGCTGCTGCGGGTGGGCTTCTCCTGGAACGTGGACACCTCGCTGAAGACCAAGGTCATCGACGCCATGCCCCAGGCCACGCCGGAGGAGTTCCCGGCGGTGGTGTTCTACGAGAACACCAACCTCATCCTGAAGCTGCTGTACGGCAAGCAGAGCGGGCTCAACGCCGCGGTGCTGCACTACGATCTCTTCCTGCTGGCCGGCGCGGCGTTGCTCTACCGCAACCCGTTCAACCTGGACCAGATCGACACGGACCACTCGCGCTTCGACCTGGGCTTCAACCTGGGCGTGGGGTTCCGCTTCTGGCTGAGCCCGGACTGGTCGCTGCGCGTGGATCTCCGCGACACCCTCATCGTCTTCGGCGTCAACAACCTCGACTGGCCCCTGGAGAACTCGGTCGAGGTGTCCCTGGCGCTGTCGGTCAACCTGTAGGAGGGCCGGAGCATGCGCGCGCGACTGTGGATCGGCGGAGCGGTGCTTGTGGCCGGGTGGCTGCTGGGCGCCCCGGGCTGGACCCTGGCCCAGGAGGGCGAGGGCGGGGGCGGCGACGGGGGCGGGCAGGGCGATGAGCCCACCGCGGAGCAGCCCGCGCCCGCGCCCGCCCCGGCTCCCAACCTGTCCGAGGAGGAGCTCAAGCAGCTCGAGGGGGCGGTGGAGCAGAAGGTCCAGGTGGGTCCGGAGGTGTTCGACGAAGGCGTCAAGCTGTTCTATGAGAAGAAGTACATCGGCGCCTCCCGGCGGCTGTGGGACTACATGGCCGGCAACGAGAAGGGCGCCGAGAACTACGGCTACGCGGAGTTCTTCCTGGCGCAGGCCTTCGAGAAGCTCGGCCTGACCCACGCGGCGGTCGAGTACTACTACAACGTGGCCAAGGACCGCACCAAGCCGGAGCTGCTGCCGGACGCCCTGGTGGCGCTCGAGCGCATCACCCGCCGCTACCCCTTCGACCAGGACCTGGTGCTCAAGGACCTGCTCTACGACACCAACTTCGGTTACCTGCGCGAGGACCTGCGCGAGTTCATCCTGTTCTACCAGGGGCTGCTCGACTACCGCAGCGGGTTCGTGCGCTGGGGCCGCAACCACTTCGCCCAGCTCGACAAGGGCAGCTACTACTACTACAAGGCCGTGTACGTCGAGGCCGTCTACGAGCTGGTGCGCTACAACCTGGACAAGGCCCTGGAGATGTTCCGCGAGATCCTGGCGGCCAACGTCAAGCAGACCGACGTGATGAACAACGCCCGGCAGAGCGTGGCCCGCATCCTGTTCGAGCAGAAGAAGTACGCCGAGGCGTACGCCATGTACGAGCAGATCGACGCGCCCATCGAGAAACAGGCCACCGTGTTCCTGGAGGAGGCCTGGGCCCAGTACTACATGCGCAACTACCAGCGCGCCATGGGCCTGCTCTACGCGCTCGAGGCGCCGGCCTTCTTCCGCTTCTTCGGGCCGGAGAAGTACATCCTCAAGTCGCTGATCTACAAGAACCTGTGCCACTACAACGTGGCCAAGGACGCGATCAGCGAGTTCCTGCAGGGCTACGGCGAGGCGGTGCGCGCGGTGTACGATCGGGTGGACCTGGACAAGAACCCGATCCTGCTCGACGCCGCGCTGCAGGACCCGATCATGGTGGAGCGGGGGAAGTTCCAGAGCCTGCTGGACACCGAGCTGAACAGCCTGGATCGCTTCGACTCCCAGTGGACCGAGAACGGCCTGATGGCGCACCTGCAGCGCATCTACGGGCTGAAGATCCAGGAGGTCAACCGGCTGCTCCAGGTGGGGCTGCAGGACTCCCTGCGCCGGGTGGCCGAACGCCTGCTGGAGTACGAGGAGCAGATGAACCTGCTCGAGTACGAGATCGGCCTGTCCATCTACAAGCGCCTCAAGGGCGCCCCCACGCAGAAGGAAGGCAAGGCCGAGGAGATCCCCTACTACGGGCTGCAGGCCTACTACGAGTTCGACGGTGAGTTCTGGAACGACGAGCTGCACGACTTCCGTTTCTTCATCGAAGACCGCTGCTTCAGCGAGGAGCGCTGGGAATGACAGCGTTCGCGCGAGGTGGGAACGCCATGCGGGTGATGCGCACGTGGACGGCGGCCGCGGGCCTGGTGTGGATGTGGACGACGCTCAGCGCCTTCTCCCTGACCGACGGGGCGGAGGAGAAGGCCGAGTTCGTCGACGGCCTGAGGCGTGACATCGTCAAGGTGGACCACTCCATCGAGGTCACCAAGGACCTCATCAAGAAGTCCAAGGGCGCCAAGTTCCTGCCCGACATCGTCTTCCGCCTGGCGGAGCTCTTCGTCGAGAAGTCCCGGCTGGTGTACTACCTGGAGGTGGAGACGCGCGGCCAGGAGGCGGCCTCGTCGGCCGAGGCGAAGCTGCTGAAGAACGAGGCCATCAACATCTACAAGGACGTGATGCGGGAGTTCCCCGACTACAAGGACAACGACAAGGTCCTGTTCTTCCTCGGGCACGAGTTCAACGAGCTCGGCATGCACGACGAGATGATCAAGACCTACGAGAAGCTGGTCGAGGACTACCCGAAGAGCTCGCTGCTGCTGGAGGCGCTCTACATCCTGGGCGACTTCAACTTCAACAACGACAACCTGGACGGGGCCGAGAAGTACTACAACCGCATCCTCGAGTTCCGCGAGGCGCCCATCCACGACATGGCCCGCTACAAGCTGGGCTGGGTGGCCATCAACCGGGCCCGGGTGGACAAGAAGTTCTGGAAGAAGGCGCTCGAGCTGTTCGAGAGCGTGGTCACCTCCGAGAACACGCGCGAGGAGAGCATGGCGCTCGACTCGGCCCGGCCGGTCCACATCAAGGCCGAGGCCCTGGCTGGCATCGTCTTCTGCTACACCGAGGTGCACGGGCCGAAGATGGCCCTGGAGTACTTCCGCAAGCTGGCCACCTCCAAGCAGGTCTACCTGCAGGCCCTCGAGCGCCTGGCCAACCGCTACTTCATCAAGGAGAACTTCGACGCGGCGGCGCTGATCTACCGGCGCATCATCGACCTGTCCTTCGACGTGGAGAAGAACCTGGACTACGCCCAGCGCATCTACGACGCCTCCACGTTCTCCAAGACCAAGGACAAGGTGGACGAGGACGTGCAGGCCATCGTCAAGGCGGCCTCCAAGTACGCTTACTCCTGGCGCATCCCGGACGCCGAGAAGGCGCAGCTCGCCAAGGAGTTCGAGGTCTACGCGCGCGACATCATCACCAAGCTGCACCTGCTGGCGCAGCAGCGCCAGGAGAAGCGCGCCTTCCGCCTGGCCGCCCAGGCCTACAAAAACTACCTGAGCTTCTTCGACTACGGGGAGAAGCTGGCCGAGGTGAAGTACAACCACGCCGAGTCGCTGTTCAACTCGGACCAGAACCTGCCCGCCGGCCGCGCCTACGAGGACATCGCCCGCACCATGGAGGAGAGCAAGGATCGCATGGACTCGCTGTACTCGGCGATCTCGGCCTACCAGAAGGCGCTGGGCGACATCCGCTACCTGAGCCGCTTCGAGCTGGTCGAGGCGCGCCAGGGCCTGAAGCAGCTCGGCGCCTTCTTCGTCGCCAAGTACCCCAAGGACGAGCACACGCCGACCATCAAGTTCAACGTGGCGCGCATGTTCTACGACCAGGGCGAGTACAAGCAGGCCATCGAGTCCTTCCTCGAGTACATCAAGCAGTACCCGACCCACTCCGAGGTGGCGGTGGCCGGGCACCTGGTGCTCGACTGCTACAAGCAGCTCGAGGACTACACCGGCCTGGCCACGCAGGGCCGCGCCTTCGTGTCGGACCCGGCCATCAAGGACGACACCTTCAAGAAGGAGGTGGGCGAGATCGTCGCCCGGGCGGAGAACCGCGAGCTCGACCAGAAGACGCTCAGCGTGACCAAGGAGGGCGGCGACGCGGTCGAGGAGCTGCTCAAGTACGCCGGCACCATCCAGGGCGAGCAGGCCGAGAACGCGCTGTACCGCTCCTTCGTCATGGCCAAGGAGAAACGCAGCATCGAGATGGCCTTCAAGGCCGGCGCGCAGCTCGCCGCCCAGTACAAGCAGTCCAAGTTCCTGCAGGACGTGTACGCCACCCTGGGCAACTTCTCGGCCCAGATGGGCGACTTCGAGCGCGCCGCGGCGCTGTACGTGGACTACTTCAAGCGCTTCCCCGCCCAGGCCGAGGCGCGCGAGGCCATGCGCGCGGCGGCCAACTTCTACGTGTTCCTGGGCGACCACCAGCAGGCGGTGCAGACCTACAAGGTGCTGCTGGAGGGCGCCAGCGGCGACGAGCACGGCCTC
The DNA here is from genome assembly GCA_022710975.1 of Myxococcota bacterium. Lineage (GTDB taxonomy): Bacteria > Myxococcota > B64-G9 > B64-G9 > B64-G9 > JAKLGA01. The sequence goes on from JAKLGA010000001.1 coordinate 233,183, forward strand.
TTGCTGGTGGACATGGCGGACGCCTACGCCAAGATGGACGACTGGCGCATGGTGCTGGAGACCGCGCAGAAGGCCACCGGCGAGGTGCCGGGCAGCGTGAAGGGGCAGCTCCTGCTGGCCAAGGCCCAGGAGAAGCGCGGCAAGCTCGACGATGCCAAGAACTCCTTCATGGCCGCGGCCTCCTCGGGCGGCCCGGACGACACCGCGCTCTCGGCCGAGGCCCAGTTCCGCCTGGCCGACATGCTGCTGGACGACTTCCAGAAGGTGCGCTTCGGCGCCGGCCAGGACGACAACGTGGTCGTCCAGACCAAGATGCAGCTCATCGGCCAGATGGAGCAGTTCTACGCCGGTGTGGTGGAGATGAAGGACCCCTACTGGGCCATCGCCTCCCTGTACCGGCTGTCGAAGGCCTACGAGGAGTTCGGCGCCTTCCTGGAGGGCGCCCCGGTGCCGGGCGAGCTGAACGCCGAGCAGAAGAAGCAGTACCAGGCGGTGATCGCCGAGCAGGCCAAGGCCCAGCGCGACCAGGGCAAGACCTACCTGGAGGCCTGCAAGAAGTTCGTCCAGGACAAGAAGGTGTTCGGCCCCTTCGCCCTGGCCTGCCTGACCGGCACCCCGCCCGCGCGCGAGGAGGTGCAGCGCCGGCGCGGCGGGGCGCTGGACGAGACCCGGGCCGAGCCGCTGCGGGCCCGGCTGCTGAAGAACCCGAACGACCTGCAGGCGCTGGGCGACCTGGCCCGGGCCGCGCTGCAGGGCGGCGACCTGCACCTGGCGCGGCTCATCCTGTCCAAGGCGCTGGAGGTGGACGAGAACCACGCCGCCTCGCTCAACCTCATGGGCGTGGCCATGCAGAGCTTCGGCGACGACCAGGCGGCCTACGACTCCTACCGCAAGGCCTCCGAGCTGGACTCGCAGGGGCTGGCCCCGCGCCTCAACCTGGCCGGGCTGTTCATGAAGTACAAGGACGAGGCCCGCGCGCGGGCGGTGCTCAAGAACGTCCAGTCCCAGGCCAAGACGGCCGACCTGTCGGCCGCGGACTTCCACGCGGCCGCCAAGGACGCGCTGGCCGAGCTGCGCATCCGCTAGGGGCGCGCTCGTCACAACCGGGAGGAGCCATGAACCGGCGCAACCAGCTTCGAGCCCTCGGCCGTGCCTGCCTGACCCTCGGCCTGGCCGCCCTCGCGGCCGCGTGCCTGCCGGCCTGCGGAATGACCCTCAGCTACACCGTGGACGAGGACATGCTGCAGCGCCTGCCCAAGGCCAGCCGGCGCTCGGTCTACCAGGCCGAGACCATCGTGACCATCGCCATCGACGCCAAGGGCGCGGTCAAGCGCAAGATCGACAACACCATCCGCGAGGACGACCGCCTGGAGGCCAAGATCTCCGAGGCCAAGGACCGGCGCGGCAAGGCCAGCGGCGACCAGGTCGCCAAGATCGACCTCGAGATCCGCATGCTGAGGGCCAAGCTCGACTACAACGACGCCTTCGTCGACCACCAGCGCACGGTGCTGAAGCTCTCCGACCTCGAGCTGCTGCTGGCCCGGGCGCAGTTCGAGCTGGCCAAGGCCCAGCTCATCAAGAAGCACTCCATCCAGGGCGACATGGCGGTGGAGGACTTCGAGGGCCAGGTGAAGGACATCCAGGCCCGCGTGGCCGAGTTCCGCAAGGACGTGGACGAGGAGGCCGCCGACCTCAAGGAGGAGGAGAACCGCTGGCTGGAGGCCAAGAAGGCCTACTTCGCCGCCATCGGCGAGTCCTCCAAGGGCTGGTGGACCGAACAGTGATCCGGCGCGAGGCGAACCCCATGACTCCCAAGCTCGAGCGAGTACTCCGCGCTGGCCCGTGGGCCGGCGCCCTGGCGGCCTGGCTGCTGCTCGCCCCCGGCGCGATCCGGGCGCAGGCCCCCGGGCCTGGCGCCGACGGCGGCCCGGCCCCGGAGGCCAAGCCGGCCGAGGCGCGGGAGCCCGGCCAGCCGGCCTCCTCCGAGGTGGAGCAGAAGGACGCCAGCCAGGATGCGGTGCTGCGCGGGACGGACAAGGTCGGCGACCAGGCCCTCGAGGAGGTCCTCAAGGAGTACCGCGCCCAGCTCAAGGAGACCCCGGACGACCCGGAGGTGCTGTTCACCCTGGGGCTCGCCCACCAGGCCAAGGGCGAGCTCAAGCAGGCGGCCGACTTCTACCAGCGCGTGCTGCGCGTGAAGCCGGGCGATCTGGACGCCATGCTGAACCTGGGCGCGCTGCAGCAGTCCCAGGGCAAGTTCCAGGAGGCCGTGCAGCACTACCAGAAGGCCATCGCCGCGCGCCCCTCGGCGGTGGAGCCGTACTTCAACCTGGGGATCGTGTACACCAAGATGGGCCGGCTGGAGCTGGCGGTCGCGGCCTACCGGACCGCCATCCAGGTCGACCCCAAGTTCGCCCCGGGCCACTTCCAGCTCGCCGATCTGTACCGCCGCCAGCTCGACTTCGATCGCGCCGTGGCGCACTACCGCCAGGCCGTGCAGGCGGATCCGGACTTCGCCGACGCCTACAACAACCTGGGCAACCTGTACTACGACAAGGGCGAGCCGGGCAAGGCCCTGGAGCTGTACCGGCGGGCGATCGAGCTGCGGCCGCACGACGCCGAGTTCCGCTACAACCTCGGCCTGGCCTACTTCCGGGCCGCCAAGCTCGACGAGGCCGTGGCGAGCTACAAGGCGGCCATCGAGCTCCAGCCGGACTACGCCGAGGCCTACAACAACCTGGGCGTGGCCCTGGAGGCCAAGGGCGAGCGCGAGCCGATGCTGCAGGCCCTGGAGAAGGCCTGCCAGCTCGCGCCGCGCTACGTGGAGGCCCACTTCAACCTGGGCCTGGCCCACTTCAACCAGCGCCAGTGGGACCAGGCCATCGGCAGGTTCCAGGAGGTGCTGCTGGTCAAGCGGGACCACGCCGAGGCCCACGCCTTCCTGGGCGACGCGCTGCGCGCCAAGGGCAACTTCCGCCAGGCCATGATCCACCTGAAGCAGGCCGTGGAGCTGAGCCCGGAGAAGGCCGAGTTCCGCTCCCGCATGGGCATCGTGCACCTCGAGGAGGGCCGCCTGGCCGAGGCCGAGAAGGCCTTCAAGGCCGCGCTGGCCATGAGCCCCGAGGACGCCGCGGCCCGCGCCGACCTGGCGCGCACCTACCTGGCCCAGGGCAAGATCGACCTGGCCATCGAGGAGTACGCGCGGGCGCTGGTCGACGATCCCAACCAGATCGAGGTGCACGAGACCCTGGCCGGGCTGTACGCCCAGAAGTCCGACTTCGAGAAGGCCATGGCCCACGCCAAGGACGTGGTGCGCCTGGACGCCCGGCGGGTGTCCGCCCGCCTGCGGCTCGGCGAGCTGTACCGTGACCGCGGGCTGATGGATCTCGCCGCGGCCGAGTTCCAGGAGGCCATCCGCCTGGACGAGAAGAGCGCCGTGGCCCACCACCGCATGGCGGACGTATTCCTGCGCCGCGGGAACCTGGACGAGGAGATCCGCCACCTCAGGACCGCGCTCACCCTGGACCCCAAGCTGGTGGACGCGCGCATCGACCTCGGGGTCGCGCTCTTCAACCAGAACAAGCCGGACCAGGCCGCCGAGGCCCTGCAGCAGGCCATCAAGGAGCGGGACGACTCGGCCAAGGCCCACTACTACCTGGGCATCGTGCACTACCAGCGCTCGACCGCCACCCGGGCCAAGAAGCAGAAGGTGCTCCGGCTCGCCATCGGCGAGCTGGAGAAGACCGTCAAGCTGCAGCCCGACTTCGCCCAGGCCCACGCGCGCCTGGGCAAGGCCTACGCCGACGCCGGCGATCGCGCCAAGGCCGAGGCCGCCTACAAGGCGGCCCTGGCCCTCGCCCCGGACCTGTCCGACGCCAAGCTGGAGCTCGAGGCGCTGCAGAAGACGAAGTAGCTCAGGCCGCCAGCCAGTCCACCGGGCCCTTGCCCTCTCGCACCACGTAGGGTTGATCGCCGGTCAGGTCGATGACCGTGGACGGGATGTTGACCAGCGCCCCGCCGTCGATGACCAGATCGAGCACCTTGCCGAACTGGGCGTCGATCTCCTTGGGATCGCACAGCGGATCCTGCTCGCTCACGTTGGCGCTGGTGGTGATGATGGGGTGCATCAGCTCCCGCACCAGGGACAGGCAGATGGGGTTGTCGGGCACCCGGATGCCCACCGTGCGCCGCTTGGACATCATGATGCGCGGCACCTCCTTGGTGGCCTCCAGGATGAAGGTGTAGGGCCCGGGCAGGTACTTGCGCATGAGCCGGTAGGAGTTGTCGCTCACCTGGGCGTACCGGCTGATGTCCTTGAGGTCGGAGCAGATGAAGGACAGCGGCTTCTTGCGCGAGCGGTCCTTGAGCTGGTAGATGCGCTCGATGCCCGACTTCGAGAAGATGTCGCAGCCGATGCCGTAGATGGTGTCCGTGGGGTAGGAGATCACGGCGCCGCGCGCCAGAGCCTCCACCACGCGGCGGATGAGACGCGGCTGCGGGTGCCTCGGGTTGATCTCGATGATCATGGGTGGACCTCCTCTCGGTGCCCCGCGCCGCTGCGCGCCGTGGGCGGGCGACTCTCTGCGCGGACAGCCGCGCTCGAGTCTCCGGCAAGGCTGGCACTTTATATGCTCCCTGGCTCGCAATGCAAGGGGGTTGTGGACCGGGAGGGGGGGGTGGCAGGGCGGAAATTGCTTGCCAAGCCCGGCCCCGGCGGCCTACACTCGGCCCGGTTGAGGACTAGGGACCCCGCGGAAACAAAGCGGAAGTTCGTACGGACCTGCTGGCTGGCGCCTGGAGGGCGAGACCCATGATGGAGCTCATCGAGGAGTTCAACGAAGGCGGAGTCTTCATGTACGCCATCCTGCTGCTCTCGATCATCGCCATGGGGATGATCATCCAGCGGATGTACACGTTCTTCGGCAAGTATCGCCTGGCCGAGGACGACGTGACCAAGGCGGTCCTGCAGAACGTGGAGGCCAACAACTACTCGCGGGCCCTGCAGATCTGCAACGCCAAGGCCCACCCGCTGACGAACGTGCTCAAGGCGGGCCTGATGCGCGCCAACCGTCCGGAGAAGGAGATCCGGCGGGCCATGGAGATGACCGCCCAGGAGGAGACCGCCCGCATCAAGAAGTTCACCGGGGCCCTGCCCCAGCTCTCGAACGTGTCCACCCTGCTGGGGCTGCTGGGAACCATCCGCGGCCTGATCCTGGCCTTCTCCGGGATGGGCGGCGGCGACGCGGTCAAGCGGCAGGAGGCGCTGTCCAAGGGCATCGCCATGGCCTTCCGGGCCACCTTCTTCGCCCTGTCGGTCGCCGTGGTGATGATCCTGTGCTGGCTGGTCATCACCTCGCGTGAGAAGCGCCTGATCGGCAAGATCGAGCACTCGGGCAGCCTGCTGATCGATTCGCTGGCGGTGAAGAACAAGAAGACGTTGGGTCAATGAGCGTGCTGGACGCCCGGCGGGCGCTCCGGGGGGCGCCGGGGCAGAGCCCTAGAGGAGGGGAGCCATGTTCGCGCACGTGAATCGGAGCTTCTGGACCTGGCTGGTGATCGCGTCCCTGGCCGGCGTGGTGGGTTGCCGGGACGAGTTCGAGCGCATGCCCGCGGCGAGCGACGCCGAGGCCCAGGCGCTGACCGAGCTGTACAAGCGTCTGCTGGACGACGCCAAGAAGACCAAGCCCGAGGAATCGCTGAAGCTCATCAAGCACTTCTCCAGCGCCTCCCTGAGCGGGGTGCCGGTGCCGAGCTTCCAGGAGAAGGCCTCCAAGTTCATCGGGGAGGTCGGGGCCGGCAAGTGGGACAAGCTCGAGATCCGCGGCGCCCGCGCCCCGAGCCGGGTGCGCCTGCTGCTGATCACCACCGCCGCGGGCAAGGGCAACGTGCCCTTCGTCCAGGCCACTGGCGGTTGGAAGCTGGACGACGTGGACATCGCCTTCGGCGACTTCGTGAAGAAGTTCAACGACAAGGGCACGGTGCCGGCCTTCCCGCCCCAGATCACCGCCTCCCTGGCCATGCTCCAGGATCCGCTGGCCAGCCCGAAGGAGAAGATCAAGGAGGCCCTGCGGCTGGCGGACGCCTCCAACAAGGACCTGCTGGCGAGCCTGCTCCAGGAGGAAAACCCGCCGGCGGTCAAGGCAGCGCTCCTGTACGCACAGTGGAAGGCCGGCGCGGGCACCTGCGAGGCGTACTCGAAGGTCTTCCCCATCGACAAGGCCCAGCAGAAAGAGCTGTTCGACGGCGACGTGGACTCCTACCGGGTGATGCTGGCCGGGCTGATCGAGTGCGCGGCCACCTCCAAGGATCCCGAGCCCATGCTGCGGCTGTACAAGGGCTGCCATCAGGCCGAGGACGCCACCCGCAGCGAGTACGTGGAGCCGGTGGTGCAGCTGGCCACGGCCAAGCCCGAGCTGGTGCTCAAGGCCGCCACCCAGGCCGGCCTCAAGTTCGAGGAGGACCCGGTGGCCAACATCGTGGTCGGGGCGCTGCACGGTGAGGCCCAGTCCCCCATGGTGCAGCTGCTCAACAAGGCCGCCAAGGGCTCCGGCAAGCAGGCCGGCGTGGCCAAGCTGTGGGTGGAGAAGATGGCCGCGCGCGACCAGGAGGAGCCGGCTCCCGAGGGCGGCGCGGCGGGCGCGACCGAGTGAGGTCCGAGGGAACTGGACGCGCCCCTCGCGCGTCCAACAGTGCGAGGAGAGGTTCGCGGTGTTTCTGAAGAACCGGCTCAAGCTCCTGGATGCCCACGCAGGCGGGGACGAGCCCTACCTCAACCTCACCCCCATGATCGACATCCTGACCTGCCTGCTGTTCTTCCTGCTGCTGAGCTTCGGCGCCATCGTGGTGGCCCTGATCAACGTGTCCGTCCCGGCGCTCAGCGAGGGCGGGGACGCCGCCGAGCCGGACAAGACGATCAAGGTGACCATGTCCGTATCGGTCACCGACAAGGGCTTCGACGTGAGCGGCGGCGCCGGCGGGCTGTCCGAGGACGCCACCAAGAAGCTGCAGAAGAAGATCGCCCTGGGCGCCGAGGGCTACGACTACCCGGCGCTCAACGACTTCCTGTTCGAGGTGAAGAAGCAGTACAAGGAGTCGGAATCGGTGGTGATCGTGCCGAACCCCGACATCCCCTACGAGGTGCTCGTACGGGTGCTCGACGCCACCCGGGAGCGCGATCTCAGCGGCGAGGCGGGCAGGCCCATGCGCATGCCCCTGTTCCCCGCCGCCGTGGTCTCGACCCTGGTGAAGTGAGCGGCGCGAGGGCTGGAGGTAAGCCATGGCAGGCGGCGGCGGCGGCGAAAACGAGGTGTCCCTCAACCTCACCCCGATGATCGACATCCTGACCTGCCTGCTGTTCTTCCTGCTGCTGGGCTACCGCAGCCAGGCCGAGAGCGTCCAGGGCATCAACGAGCTGGAGCTGCCGACCTCCATCTCCGACAAGGGCCTGACCCTCACCATCACCGTGTCCGCCAGCATGGACGCCATCAAGGTCGAGCAGCTCGAGGCGGTGGCCCTCCAGGAGGGCAAGCTGGCCGACAAGCACCTCAGCGGCAGCAAGATCGTCCCGGTGTACAACCTGCTGCAGAAGATCCTGGAGCAGGAGAAGATGAACCAGATCAAGCTGGACAAGACCGCCGTGATGCTCGTGGCCGACAAGCGACTCAAGTCCGACCTGGTGGTCAACCTGATGAAGACCTGTGGCATGGCCGGGTTGCCCAACTTCCGCTTCGCGGTGTCCAAGGCCGACTGACGGACCGGACGCCGAGGGAGTGAGCGCCATGGCGGGACGAAATCCATCGGGTCAGGAAGTGGGCGTGCTGCAGGTGTTCATCTTCCGGGATGGACGCTTCTGGGGCACGGAGTGCTTCTCCCAGGGCAAGGTGGTCATGGGGCGCAGCCCCGACGTCGATCTGGAGCTCGACGACGATCTGTGCTCCCGCAACCACGCCTCCATCACGCAGACGCCCGAGGGGCTGATCCTCGAGGACCTAGGCTCGTCCAACGGCACCTTCGTCAACGGCGAGCCCGTCGCGCGCTGCTACGTCACCTCGAAGGACGAGGTGACCGTCGGCCACTTCCAGCTCAAGTTCAAGCTGCTGGCCAAGCGCAAGGCCCAGCCGCGCTTCCAGGGCTCGACTCGCATGGTCGCCCGCGAGGACGTGGGCGCCCCCCCGCTGGCCGACGAGCCAGTGTCGGACATCACCGCCCGGCAGAGCGTGCCCAGCTTCGAGGAGGGCGAGCCCGAGGAGCTCGAGACGCAGGTGACCGCCCAGGCGCTGCGGCCCGAGGAGCCCGCCCCGGAGGAGGACTGGGGCCGGGTGCCCGAGACCCAGCGGGTGGCTGGTCTGCCCTCCCGGGAGGCGCTCGACCCGGGGCGCGCCGAGGCCGGGGATCGCGTCGCGACCCAGATCAGCCCGGAGCTCCAGCCGCAACCCCCGGCGGAGCCCGCGCCTGGCGAGGGGCGCTGGGTCGAGCCGCCAGCCGAAGCCCCCGAGGAGCCTGCCCTCGAGCTGGCCCGCGAGCCCGAGCCCGCGCGTGCCCGCCCGCGGACCCAGGCGCCCGTGAAGCAGGCCGTCGCGGAGCCAGCGCCGGCCAGGCCCGAGCCCGCGCCGCGTTTCGAGCCGGCCGCGCCGCCCCCGGCCGAGGCCTTCGGCGGGGCGTTCGCCGCGGCGCCCGCGGCGGCCTCGGCCGCGCCGCTCGTGGCCAGCGACGACCTGGACGAGGACGAGGAGGAGGAGCTCGAGGTCCAGAACTACGTGGAGCCCTTCTCGCTGCTGCACAACCTGGTCAGCGAGAACTTCGCCCAGTCGCGGGTGGCCACCGAGCCGCGCCTCACCCTGGAGATCATCGGCTACAACCAGGACAAGAAGGTCCAGGAGTACGCCGAGCTCGGGGTGGGCGCGACGTACCGCACCGGCGGCGAGAAGCTCGGCCTGGTGCGCTGCACCGGGGAGGGTAGCTGCCGCATCCGTATCACGCCGGACATGACCGGCGGGGTGATCGTCGACGGCCGCACCGTGTCCATCGAGCAGTACCGCACGCCCGAGAACCTGGACCCCAAGGCGACCGGCGCCTCGGTGTACAACTGCACGCTGCGCAAGGGCGACTACGCGAACCTCATGACGCCCTCGGGCTGCTGGTTCATGCGGTTCGTGTTCCCCCCGCGGCTGCCGCCGGTGCCCAAGCTGCGGCCCGATCCGAGCTTCCTCAGGAGCCTGGGCTCGTCCGCCGGGCTGCACATCGTCGGCATGATCGTCCTCGGCATCGTCGCCGCGCTCAACGCCCAGGCCACGACCGAGGAGCCGACCGATCGCTTCGCACAGATCGATCTCAAGGACCTGGAGATCGAGAAGCCCGAGGAGGAGCCCGAGGTCCCGCTGGACGAGCTGCCGCCTCCGGAGGAGAAGCCCGAGGAGGTCAAGCCGGAGAAGAAGCCCGAGGAGGCCCCCAAGCCGGTCAAGACGGAGAAGCCCAGGCCCACCAAGAAGAGCTCGGGCAAGCCTGCCCCGGCCCAGGACCCGGGCGGCGGCGCGGGCATCATGGCCGCGCTCGGCAACCTGTCCCAGAAGAAGCCCACCACGAACATCGTGGCCGCGGTGACCAACCTGGACGCGGTGCGCGTCCCGGGCGGCAACGCCCGCTACAAGGTCTCGGGCCTGGTGACCAAGCTGCCGACCTCCAACGTGGTGTTCTCCAACGGGCAGGGGGTGGGGGTGAAGGCCGGCATCGAGCTGCTGCGGGGCGGCAAGGGCAACGGGGCCGCCGGCATCGGCCCGGGCGCGCTGTCCGGCGGCGTGACCGGCAAGCGCAAGGTGGGCGGGGTGGTCTTCAAGGCGCCGACGCGCTCGATGAAGGTGCGCGGCTCGCTGAGCAAGGAGGCCATCGCCGCGGTGGTCAAGAAGCACCTGGCCGAGATCCAGTACTGCTACGAGAAAAATTTGTTGCTGAACCCGAACCTGTCCGGCAAGGTGATCATGGAGTGGACCATCGCCTTGAACGGCTCGGTCAGCCTCGTCAAGACGGGCCAGAACACCATGAACACCCCGGCCGTGGCCATGTGCATCTCGGCCAAGATCAAGAGCTGGAAGTTCCCCGAGCCGAAGGGCGGGACCGTGGAAGTGACCTACCCGTTCATGTTCAACACCGTCGGCTTCTAGCCCTCCCGGCCCGATGCTCTGTCCGCGCTGCCATCAGCAGGTACCCGAGGCCGCGGAGTGCGCCCACTGCGGGGTGGTGTTCAGCAAGCTCCGCCCGCGCTCCGCCGAGCCCAGGCCCCCGCCCGCGGCCAGCGCCGCGCCCGCTCCCAGGCCTGCCCCCGCGCGTGCGGCAGGGGCTTCCGCGCCGGTCAGGCTCAAGCTCGGCCGCCGGGTGGCCCTGTTCGGCCAGCTCGGGCGGATGCTGGAGGCCGGCCTGCCGCTGACCGAGGCGCTGCGGGTGGCCGCCCGCGGGAGCCCCGCGGCCCTGGCCGACGGCCTGGACGCCGTGCGCGCCCGCGTCGAGGCCGGCGCCGGGCTGCACGAGGCGGCCGACGCGGCGCCGGGGTTGTTCCCCGGGGGCAGCCAGGCGCTGCTGCAGGCCGGGGAGACCACCGGCGGGCTGCCGGCCGCCTTCCGCGCGCTGGCCGCCGAGGCCGAGGCGGCCCTCGACCTGCGCCGCCAGGTGTGGCGCGGGGCCATCTACCCCTTCGTGCTGTTCAGCCTGGTGTTCTTCGTGCCCCGGGCCCACCTGCTGATCACCTCCGGCCTGGGCGGCTACCTGAAGGCCTGCGCCTTGCCCTACCTGGCGGCGCTGGTCGCGCTGGCGGTGGTGGTCTGGGGTGTGCCCTGGCTGCTCGGGCTCCTGCTCGGGCCGCGGAGGGTGGCACGCATGGTGCGGCTGCTGCCGGGCCTGCGGGGCCTGCTCAGGCTGCGAGGGGAGGTGCGCCTGTGCCGGGAGCTCGGCGCGGCCCTGGAGGCCGGGCTGGGCATGCCCGAGGCGCTGCGGCTGGCCTTCCACGCCAGCGGGGAGCCGCGCCTCGAGGACCGCCTGGAGGGGGTACAGCGCGCGGTGGCCCAGGGCGCGAGCCTGCACGAGGCCTTCACCCGGCTCGGGCTGCTGGACGCCGACCTGCTGCTGGCCGTGGCGGGTGGGGAGCGCGCCGGCCGGCTGGTCGAGGCCCTGGCCGAGCAGGGCCGGCTGCGGCAGGCCACCCTCAGCCACCGGCTGAACGTCGCCGTCCAGCTCCTGTCGGTCAGCGTGCTGCTCCTCACCTACCTGTTCGTGGCCGGCAAGGTGGTGGGCGAGTTCGAGGACGTGCTGGGCGGCGCCAGCAAGCAGATGGACCAGGTGCTCAAGGAGCTGGGCGTGGACCCCGGGGGTGGGGGCGGGGGAGATCTGCAGAAGTTGCTGCAGGGGGGGCAGGGCGCCCAGGGGGCGGATCTGGAGGGTCTGCTCCAGGGGCTGCAGCCTGGCCAGGGCGGCCTGTCGCCCGAGGCGCTGAAGGGCCTCGAGCCCCTGCTGCAGCACGCGCGCGATCCGGCCGGCCTGGACATGTTCCCCGAGGACGTGCGGGAGGATCTGAAGTGACACCCCGCGCGGCCACGGACCTGCTGGCGCGGGTCCGGGTGGTGCTGGTCGAGACCGGGGAGGGGGGCAACCTGGGCGCGATCGCCCGCGCCATGCGCAACACCGGGCTGGCCGATCTGGTGCTGGTCGACCCCGTGCTCGAGGACTGGTACGAGGCCCACAAGCGGGCCATCCGGGCCCGGGAGCTGGTGGACCAGGCGCCGCGGGTCCGCGGGCTGGCCGCGGCGGTGGCCGAGTGCGGCTGGGTGGTCGGGGTGAGCGGCCGCGGCCGGAACCACGAGGCCGAGCGGCCGGGGCTCGACCTGGACGGGTTCCTGGCCAGGGTGCGCGCGCTCCCGCCCGGAGCCCGCCTGGCCCTGGTGTTCGGCTCGGAGCGCGTCGGGCTCCGGGAGCTGCAGCTCGATCTGTGCCACGACCTGCTGCGCCTGCCCACCGACCCGGCCTACCCGAGCATGAACCTGGCCGCGGCGGTGACCGTGATGGCGTGGGAGCTGCGCAAGCTCGCCCTGGCGGCCGGGCAGGCCGTGGTGGTGCCGGCGCCTCCGCCCGCGCACGCGCCGGCCACGGCCGGGGAGCAGGAGGAGCTCCTGGCCCACGCCGCCCGCCTGCTCGCGCAGGCGGGCTTCCTGAACCCGCAGAACCCCGAGCACATCCTGGCCGACCTCAGGCGCATCCTGGCCCGCGCCCGTCTGGACCGGCGGGAGGTGGCCATCCTGCGCGGGGCCTGCCACAAGCTGGAGAAGCGTCTCCGCGCCTAGCCCAAAGAAGGTGTTCATTTTTACGGGCCGTGGCTGGTATCCTGGCCCGGTCCGAGGTTCCCTTGCCAGGAGGTCCGGCCATGGCCGATCGCATGTTCCCGCTGCCCATGTTCGAGCTGGCCCGCTGGATGCGCGCGGAGCGCGAGGCGCATGGCATGGTGTTCGGGCTGCCCGAGGAGGTGTGGTTCCGCCCGGCCGAGGCGCCCGCGCTCGCCACCCAGGCCCAGGGCGAAGCCCTGGACTCGCCCGTGGGCGTGGCCGCCGGGCCCCACACCCAGCTCGCCCAGAACCTGGTCGCCGCCTACCTGGCCGGCGCCCGCTTCCTGGAGCTGAAGACGGTCCAGACCCTCGACCGGCTCGAGGTGTCGAAGCCCTGCATCGACGTGGCGGACGTGGGCTACAACTGCGAGTGGTCCCAGGAGCTCCGCCTGGAGCAGTCCTTCGACGAGTACCTCAAGGCCTGGATCCTGCTGCATGGGCTCGCGCGCCGGGCCGGCCGGCCGGCCGCGGCGCCCGGCTTCGCCTTCAACATGAGCGTGGGCTACAACCTGGAGGGCATCCGCAAGGACAACGTGCAGCGTTTTCTGGCGGGCATGGCGGACGCGGGCGCGCGGCTGGAGGAGCTCCGCGCCGAGGCGGCCCGGGCCGATCCTGCCCTGGCGGACCTGGAGGTGCCTGCACGCCTGTCCACCAGCATCACGCTCTCCACCATGCATGGCTGCCCACCGGACGAGATCGAGCGCATCGGCCGCTACCTGATCGAGCGGGGGCTACGGACCACCATCAAGCTCAACCCAACGCTGCTCGGCCCCGAGCTGCTGCGCGAGATCCTCAACGGCGAGCTCGGGTTCCACGACGTGCAGGTCCCCGACCAGGCCTTCCAGCACGATCCGCGCTACCCGGACGCGGTGGCCATGCTGCGGGCGCTGCGCGCCGAGGCCATCAAGCGCGGGGTGTTCTTCGGGGTCAAGCTGACCAACACCCTGGAGACGGTCAACCTGCGCAAGGTGCTGCCCGAGCGCGAGGTCATGCACTACCTGTCCGGCCGGGCCCTGCACCCGCTGACCGCGGAGCTGGCCCACCGGCTGGCCGAGGAGTTCCGCGGGGAGCTGCCCATGTCGCTGGCGGGCGGCGCGGACGCCTTCAACCTCGGGGCGCTGCTGGCTGGCGGCGTCGCCACGGTGACCGTGTGCTCGGACCTCCTGCGCCCGGGCGGCTACGGCCGGCTGTCCCAGCACCTCGAGGTGCTGGCCGCGGAGCTGCGGGCCGTGGGGGCGGCGGACCTGGGCGCCTTCGCGCGGCAGAGCGCGCTCACCCGCTCCGAGCGCCGCACCCGGGCCCGGGAGCTGCTGACCGCCGAGCTCGGCCGGCCGGTCTCCGATGCGGAGCTGGAGCGGCCGCCCGCGGATATGGCGGCGGTGGTGCAGCGGGCGCTGTGCCGGGTCAACCTGGCCGTCCACGCGGCGACCGCACGCCGGGACGGGCGCTACCGGCGTCCGCGCAGGTACGCGCCCACCAAGACCGAGCGGGAGCTGCGCGTGTTCGACTGCGCCGGGGCCCCCTGCCAGGAGGGTTGCCCCGCCAACCAGAACATCCCTGACTACCTGTTCCTGACCGCCCAGGGTCGCTACGACGAGGCGCTCGAGGTGGTGCTGCGCTCGAACCCGCTGCCGGTCATCACCGGGCACGTGTGCGATCACCCCTGCGCGCTGAAGTGCGTGCGCAACCACTACGACCGGCCGCTGGCCATCCGCGAGGTCAAGCGCTTCCTCACCGAACGGGCCGGGAGTGCGCGACTGCCCGCGCGCGCGGCGCCCCTGGACGCCGGCCTGGCCGTGGTGGGCGCCGGGCCCGCGGGGCTGGCGGCCGCCTACTTCGCCGCCCTGGCGGGCTTCCGGGTGACCGTGTTCGAGGCCGGGCCGGCGCCCGGCGGGGTGCCGGCCACCCAGATCCCCGCCTACCGGCTGCCGGCCGAGGCCCTGGCGCGGGACGTGGAGCGCGTGCGCTCCCTGGGGGTGGAGCTCCGCTTCGGGGTGCGGGTGGGCCAGGATCTCGACCTGGCCGAGCTCCGGCGCGCGCACCGCTACGTGTTCGTGGGGGCGGGCAGCGCCCAGGGCGCACCGCTCGGCATCCAGGGCGAGGACGCCCGCGGGGTGTACGAGGCGCTCGACTTCCTCACCCGGGTCCGGGCCGGGTGCGCGCCCGAGGTGGGCGCGAGCGTGCTGGTGGTGGGTGGCGGCAACTCGGCCATGGACGCGGCCCGCACCGCCCGGCGCCTGGTGGGCCGGGGCGGCCAGGTGCGGGTGGTCTACCGTCGTGCCCTGGCCCAGATGCCGGCCGACGACGAGGAGATCCAGGCCACCCGGGCCGAGGGCATGGAGCTCACGGAGCGCTGCGCACCCGTGCGGGTGGTGGTGGGCGCGGACGGCCGGGTCACCGGCCTGGCGTGCGTGCGCATGGAGCTCGGCGCGCCGGACGCGAGCGGCCGGCCGACCCCGGTGCCCGTGCCGGGCTCCGAGCACACGCTGGCCTGCGACGCCATCGTGGTGGCGGTGGGCCAGCGGCCCGCGCTGGACTTCCTGGCCCGGGCCGGCGCCAGCCTCACCCGCGCGGGCCTGGCGCGGGTGGACGAGGCGACCGGCGAGACCGAGTTGCCTGGCGTGTTCGCCGGCGGGGACGCGGTCAACGGCGGGGCCGACATCATCCGCGCCGAGGCCGAGGCCCGCCGGGCCGTGCGCGCCATGGCCCGCCGGGAGGGGCGGGAGCTGCCGGGCGAGGCGCCGCTCGCCAAGCCGGGCACTCCGCGGAGCTTCCTGGCGCGCAAGTCGCGCCGCGAGTACCCCGCGGGGCTACCCGCCGAGGAACACCTGGACTGCCCGGACTTCACCGCCCGCGTTCCGCGCTGGAGCGAGGAGCAGGCCCGGCGCGAGGCCGGCAGGTGCCTGGACTGCGACGAGTTCTGTGGCCTGTGCGTGAGCGTGTGCCCCAACCGGGCGAACCTGGTGTACAGCGTGCAGCCCGTGGAGGTGCGCCTGCCCGGGCTGCGCGTCGCGCTCGGCCGGATCGAGCGCGGGCCCGAGCGCGTCGTGCGGGTGGAGCAGCGCTCGCAGATCGCCAACCTGGCCGACCTGTGCAACGAGTGCGGCAACTGCATGACCTTCTGCCCCACCCGGGGGGCGCCCTACCGCGACAAGCCGCGGCTGTGCGCCTCGGCGGAGAGCTTCGCCGCGGAGGAGCGCGGCTACCGGCTGACCCGCACGCCAGGCGGGTTCCGCATCGAGCAGCGCTGTGAGGGCGGGCTGCAGACGCTCGAGCGCGAGGGTGCGGAGCTCCGCTACGAGTCGCCCGCGCTCCGCGCCAGGCTCGGCGCGGAGGACTTCTCGGCGCGCGAGCTCCTGCCCGGGCCCGCGGCCCAGGAGGGCGCGACCCCCGCGCTCGAGCCGGCCTTCGAGCTGTGGGTGCTGGCGCGCGGCCTGCTCGCCAGCGCCCGCTTCCTGCCCGGGCTCGGGTGAGCTTCCGGCCACCGCCGGTCCGGGCCCCGCCGTCAGTCCTCGTAGTCGCAGGACAGGTCGAGCAGGGAGGCGCGGTTGTTGTCCTCGCCGCCGTCCTCGCACTCGTTCAGCCGGCTGACGCCGTCGCCGGCGTCGTCGGCCGCGACGTGCAGGCCGAAGAGCTCGCCGAGCATCTCCGCCGGCAGCGTCCAGGAGAGGCTGAAGTGCTCGAGGTGGCCGGGCAGCAGGGCGAAGGTGGTGTGCGCGGTGTGGACCGGCGTGTCGTCGATGTACACGCTGACCGCCACGCCCGGGCCCACCTGCCGGCTGCCCTGGTTCATCACGTCGAAGGTGATGTACAGCGACAGGCTGGCGAGCTCGCACACGGCGTGCAGGTTGATGACCGTCAGGTCCGGGGCCCAGAACAGGCCCTCGCCCTGCACGTTCTGGCGGTAGTTGTTGAGCCAGGAGAGCTGCCAGTTGCGCTGCTCGGCGGCGGGCACCCTGGCGTGGAAGTTGTCGGCCGCGCTGCAGGACGGGTCGACGCCGTCGCACAGGTTGGTGACGTGGTAGCTGTGCTGGTTCCAGATCCTGCGCGTGCCCACCCAGTTGTCGAGGGCGTCGCCGAAGACCCGCAGCCCGGTGACCCCGGGGAAGGCGTAGTTGTTGGCGGCCACCAGGATCTCCGCCCGGCCGTCGGCGTCCACGTCCACCACCAGGGGGTACTCGAGCAGGGTGCCCGACGGGTTGGCGATCTCCACCAGGATCTCGGGGTCGAGGAACCCGTCGCCGTCGGCGTCCTGGCTGGAGCCTGCGCCCTTGTACATCCGCAGGTACAGCTCGTCGTTGTAGATCACCTCGGCCTGGCCATCGCCCTCGAAGTCGAAGACCGACGAGCCGGTGACGGCCGAGGAGAAGTCTTGGGTCTTGTGGGCCCAGAGCACCGCGCCGTCCGAGTCGTACACCAGGTAGTACCAGCGGGCGGCCAGGCCGATCTCGGGCTCACCGTCCCCGTCGAAGTCGGCCACGGTCGGCGGTCCGCCGCCGGGCTGGCAGGCCTTCTCCGCGCTCCCCGCGCAGTCGGCGATGCCGTAGAGCTGCTCGATGCGCGGCTGATCCAGGGGGATGGGCGCCGACCACAGCTCACCGCCGTCGTGCTCGAGCACCACCAGCTGGCCCGCGACGGGGAAGACGATCTCGGGGTAGGGGTCGGCGTCGAAGTCGGCCACGGCCACGGAGCCGCCCGCGGGCAACTCCCAGAGCGCGGGGCAGGCGCCGCCCCCGGTCGCCAGCCGGTAGGCGCCCTTGCCGCTCAGCACCTCCTGGAACCCGTCCAGATCGATGTCGGCGGCCGCCGGCACGTGGGCGCCCTCGGGGAAGGTGCAGGCCAGGCTACCGTCGCTCTGGAGCACCGCGGTCTGGGTGATGACCTCCGCCCGGCCGTCGCCGTCGAGGTCCGCGATGGCCGGACCGCCGGTGGAGCAACCCGTCCCCGGCGCCTGCCAGACGAGGGTCCCGTCCACTCGGAAGGCGTACGTGCCAGCGACCTGTCCGCCGGCCAGCGCCTGATCCACCACGATCTCCGGCACGCCGTCGGCTTCCAGATCGCCGATCGCCGGGCAGCTGCCCGGGTGGACCGAGTAGCCTGTCAGGTTCAGGTGCTCGCTGCCGTCGGCGCCGCTGAGCACGCGCAGCACCCCGCGGCCGTTGTAGTCGCCGCCGCGGTGGAAGCTGGTGAACACCACGTCGGGCACGTCGCTCCAGGACACGGTGCCGTCACCGTTGTCGTCGGTGAGGTTGGCCACCACCGGCGCCATCATGACCTGGTCGAACTCGGGTTCGACCTGGCTGCCCGACCAGACCCACTCGACCTCGGGCTGGAACACCCCGACCGGGGGGTGGTACAGGCAGTCGCCGACCACCTCCTCGTCCAGGCACACATCCAGATCCACCTCGCACACCTGCCCGGGTGCGCAGTCGCTCTGGGTGGCGCAGTGGCCCAGGGGCCGGGTGCAGCCGAAGCCGTAGCACAGCTCGCCGGCGGCGCAGCAGATGTCCAGGCTGCGGCCGCAGCGGCTGTCCCCGCCGCAGTCGACCAGACAGCGTTCGTCCTCGCACAGCCAGCCCGCGCCGCAGCACTGCTCGCGGTGGTGGCCGCAGCGGCTCCCGTCGCAGGGCGCCCGGCAGACGCGCTCGACGCACTCCCAGTCCTCGGGGCAGCACGTCCCGCCGCTCTCGCAGCGCTCCCCGATCGGGCAGGCCGTGACGCAGCGGCCGGCCTGGCAGACCTCGCCGCTGGCGCAGTCCGCGGCGTGGCGGCACGCCACGCATTGCCCGGCCACGCAGAACCCCCCGCCGGAGCAGTCGCCGTCCTGGCTGCACTCGGGCGGCGTGCCCCCGTCCCCGTCTCCGGGGCCGCCGTCGCCGGGGGCGGTCGAGCCGCCGCAGCCGGTCAGTCCGAGGAGGGCGACGCACAGCCAGAGGAGAGGGGTGATCGGCCTGTCCATGGATCCTCCAACCTGGGCCCCCCTGGCGCGGGGCGGATCAAGGCGGCGCGGGGCGGGGCGGTGCCGCGGGGCCCTCCGGGCGGGGCGCCGTCTCCAGGCGCGGCCGCTCGCTCTTGAGGATGGCCGGCACGGGCGAGGCCTGGATGCTCAGCCCGCCGTCGGCCTCGAGCACCAGCCGGTAGACCATCTCCGGCACGAACCGGGTGGCGGGCGCCTCGATCTGGGCGTTCTTCACCCCGGCCTGCTGGCGGCGCTCCTCGTCCAGCGCCAGCTCCCAGAAGGTGCGCCAGAAGCGCGCCTCGCCCTCGCTCACCTCCCGGTCGGCGCTGCGCAGCGCATAGCCGCCGGGCACCTCGTCGGGCCGGTTGATGTCGCAGGCCTCGTAGGTGTTGTCCTTAGGGCTCAGGGCGAAGGCGCGCCGGAAGAGGTGCACGCTGCGCCCCTCGCCCTCCATGACCAGGCGGTCGTCCAGGCGCACCACCAGCGCCTCGAAGTGGATCACGTCGTTCTTGGTGAAGGTGCAGCGCCGGGGCTCGAGCGGCTTGCCCGCGGGATCCAGCTCCAGGATCTTGAGCGTGAGCTGGGCCGGGCGCCCGTCCGGCCCGGGCACGAGATCCTCGACCACCACCTCCGCCACCCGCTGCTCGGCGGTCAGCCGGGAGACGATCTGGCGCAGGATGTCCTTCTCCCGGATGCCCTGCCAGATCCACAGGCCGAGCGCGCCCAGCAGGACGAGCAGCAGCAGGGCCACGCCGCGCTTCAGCCAGCCGAAGAAACCCACCCGGGGCGGGGGAGGACGCGGGGGGGGAGGCGCCGTCATGGCTGCCTCAGCGCTGCCACAGGACGCGCAGCCCGGTGAAGGCCGGGGACACGTCGTCCACCGTGGTCAGCATGACCTGCACCCGCAGCCAGCGGCTGTCGGGCAGGAGCCCGTGGATGTCGGCCCGCCAGGGCGGCGCCACGGCCGGGTCGGCCGGGAAGAACTGCGTCCAGGCGGCCGGGTTGGAGGGGCTGGCCAGCGCGCCCTGGGTGGCGGCCGAGGTGGCCCGCACCTCCAGCCCGTCGTCCGCGGCCAGGCTGCCGGTCCACTCCAGCATGTCCCACTGGGCGTCCGCGTAGCCGCTATCGTAGTCCAGCGTCCAGGAGCCCTGCTTGAGGGTGATGGTGCGCAGCTGGTAGCCGGTCATGTCGGAGTAGGAGTAGGAGGCGCCGCCCACGGGGAAGACCGTGAGCAGGGTGCCGTCCGGGGCGAACTTGGTGGCGTGTCCGCTCGAGTAGGCCACCGCCCAGATGTTGTTGTCGAAGTCGACCGCCATGCCCAGCGGCCCGGTGGGCGAGTAACCGTTGCCCGCGATCGACCACTGGCCCAGGTGGACGCCCGCGGGCGAGAACTTGGAGACCCGGTTCTTGCTCCACTCGGACACCCACACGTTGCCGTCGAGATCGACCGCCACCCCGCGGGTCTGGCCGCCCGCGGTGTCACCCAGCGTGCGGGCCGGGCAGCCCACCGCGCCGCTGGCCGTGTCGACCGTGACCGCGCCGCACGGACAGCTCCCGTCCCAGCAGCCGTACCAGGGGTTGTTGTTCTTGTCGATGGCCACCCCGTAGGTCTGGCGGCCCGGGGCGACGCTCATCACGATCTGGCAGGTGGCGGTGTCGATCTTGCGCAGCGGGCCGTTGCCCAGGGTGGCGATCCACATGAACCCGTTCGAGTCCACCGCCGCGCCGTAGGCCCGGCTGGTGCCATCGCCGTCCACCAGGCTCACCTGGCAGAGCTGCACGCAGCGCGCAATGCCGTCCGGGTTCGAGGTGTCCACCTGGGTGCCGGAGAACTTGGTCATGGTGGCCCCGTTCCAGTCGCCGATCCAGGCGTTGCCGTCCTTGTCGATGGTCACCGCGCGCACCGCGATGCCGCCGGCCGAGGAGGCCACCTCGGCCCGGCACAGGAAGTTGCCGTCCGCGTCCAGGTGCACGGCGTTGCCGTGGTCGGGGTTCGAGCCGTCGCAGTCCGACAGCTCGTTCTGGCAGCCGCGGTTGCCGACCCAGACCGAGTTGTCCACCGCCACGGCGGTGCGGGACGAGCTCCAGCCCCAGGAGGAGTACACCCCCACGATCTCGTTGGTGTGGGTGTCGAACTTCTTGACCGTGTCGCAGTCGTTCTGCCCGGGCCAGCAGGGCGGATCGCTCACGCAGTTGCGCAGCGGGTCCGCGTTCGGCGCGCAGTGGATGCTCGTGCCGGCGATCCAGATGAAGTGGGGCGAGAGGGTCTCGGAGTCGAGCATCAGCGCGTCCGGGTCCACCGTGTTGGACACGCCGTCGGCGCTGCCCAGCACCCAGTCGTCCTCACCGCCCCACTGGGGGTCGTAGCACGACTCGCCGCAGGTGCCGCAGGCGTTCAGCACGCCCTCGTCGGTCAGCCCGTCGCAGTCGTCGTCCAGCCCGTCGCACAGGGCCTCCTCGGGCACGGGCAGGCAGTCACCGCAGGAGTTGCGGGCGCCCTCGTCCGTCAGCCCGTCGCAGTCGTTGTCCAGCCCGTCGCACAGCTCCTCGCTCAGGCAGTAGCCGCAGGCGTTGGCACCCAGCGCCCAGCGCTCATCGATCTCGTCGTCGCAGTCGTCGTCCAGGCCGTTGCACGACTCGATGCCGGGCAGCACGTCGCCCTGACACTCGCTCCAGAACTCGCCATCGCAGGCCTGGCTGCCCCAGGCGCAGGTGCCCACGTCGACCGTGCCGGCCGGACCGCGGTAGCAGGGCCGGCTGGCGCCGCCCGAGCAGCCGCCGCAGACCTCGTCGACCGCGCCGTCGCAGTCGTTGTCTAGGCCGTCCTCGCAGGTCTCCTCGGGCGGCGCGCCGCAGCCGCCGCAGGCGTTGGTGACGCCCTCGTCGGGCACGCCGTTGCAGTTGTCGTCCCGTCCGTTGCACTCCTCCGGCGCGCCCGGGTACACGCTGGCGTCGCTGTCGTCGCAGTCCTGCGGGGGCGCGTAGCCGTCGCCGTCCTGGTCGGGCAGGCAGCTCTCGTCGGTCTCGCCGTTGCAGTCGTCGTCCTGGTTGTTGGCCGCGCCGCCCGCGCACTCCTCCAGCGGCAGCACCTCGCCCGCGCAGGCCGTCCAGGCGTAGCCCCCGCCCGGCAGCGCCTCGCAGTCGTGGTAGCCGCCCCGGCAGGCGCCGAAGCCCAGCGTGTCCGGAGGACCGGAGTAGCAGGGCTGGTGCGTGGGCGGGTGGCACTCGCAGGTCTGGCCGGAGCCGGGCTCGGTGCACTGGCAGTTGGGATCGCACGAGCAGTCCTCGTCCATCTGCCCGTCGCAGTCGTCGTCCAGGCCGTTGCCGCACAGCTCCACCAGCGCCGCGTCCGCCGGGAAGCAGGCCCCGCAGCGGTTCAGCAGGCCCTCGTCGGTCTCGCCGTCGCAGTCGTTGTCCGCCCCATCGCAGGTGGCCTCCGACGGTTCGGGAGGCGTGAGCTGGCCCTGGCATGGGCCGTAGGTGCGGTCCGACAGGCACACGGCCACCCCCGCGTGGCACACGCCCTGGCCGTCGGTGCCGGCTGGGCCCTCGTAGCAGGCGATGCGGTCGCCCAGGTTGCAGCCGCAGCCGGCCTCGTCGGTCTCGCCGTCGCAGTCGTTGTCCTTCTGGTCGGCGCAGATCTCGGCCGCGTGCGGGTGGATGGTGCGATCGGTGTCGTCGCAGTCCTGGCCGGCCAGGCAATTCGGGCCGTAGCCGTCGCGGTCGAGATCGACGCAGGTGTCGCCGCCGTCCGCGCCGTCCGTGGCGTCGCCGCCGTCGGTGTCCGGGATCTCGGGCGCGCAGTGGCCCAGCTTGCACTCCTGGCCCGCCGGGCAGTCGGCCGGCTCCGCGCAGGGCTGCATGCAGGCGCCCGAGAAGCAGTCCCGGCCCGCCGGGCAGTCGGCCTCGCTGGCGCAGCTCGGCCAGCAGTAGCCCAGCAGGCAGCGCTCCTCGGCCCTGCACTGCTCGTCGGTCGCGCAGGGGACGAGCTGGTTCACGGCGTCATCGGTGCAGGATGGCGCCCCGAGCAGCACCAGCCCGCACCACACCGACACACCTGCCATCTTCATCATCCGCATGGTCCACCTCTCCCTGAAATCTAGCACGCGCTGCACGGGGCCTCAACCAACTCCGCGAAACCGTTGGATTCTGGGGTGGCGCGCCTGGCTTCAAAACCCTTGGATTCCAGGCGGTTGCAAGTCCGGGGCGCGCTTGACAGGCCGGGGCGCGAGTCCGCATGATGTGGCGTCCTCCTGGGAGGGAGCCATGGCTTCATTCGCGCACCTCCACCTGCACACCCAGTACAGCCTGCTGGATGGCGCCATCCGCCTCGATCGCCTGTTCCCCCGCGTCCAGGAGCTGGGCATGCAGGCCGTGGCCATCACCGACCACGGCAACATGTACGGCGCGGTGGACTTCTACCAGCGGGCCAAGAAGGCCGGGGTGAAGCCCATCCTGGGCTGCGAGACCTACGTGGCCGGGCCCAAGGGCCGGAAGGACCGCAGCGACCGCGAGGCCTACCACCTGGTGCTGCTGGCGCGCACGCCGGAGGGCTACGCCAACCTGGCCTACCTGGTCAGCATGGCCCACCTGGAGGGGTTCTACTACCACGCGCGGGTGGACAAGGAGCTGCTGCGCGAGCGCAGCCGCGGCCTGGTGGCCCTGTCCGCCTGCCTGGGCGGCGAGGTGGCCCAGCACCTGCTGCACGGGCGCAAGGACGCCGCGCGCCAGGTGGCCCGCGAGTACGCGGGCATCTTCGAGCCGGGCTGGTTCTTCCTCGAGGTGCAGCACAACGGTCTGGCCGAGCAGGAGCGGGTGAACCCGCTGCTCGTCGAGGTGGCCCGCGAGGAGGGCCTGCCGCTGGTGGCCACCAACGACTGCCACTACCTCAGGCGCGAGGACGCCTTCGCGCACGACGTGCTGCTGTGCATCTCCACCGGCAAGACGCTCGACGATCCCAACCGCCTGCGCCACGACACGCAGGAGCTCTACCTGCGCACGTCCGAGGAGATGGCCGAGCTGTTCAAGGACTTGCCCGAGGCGCTGGAGAACGCCGGGCGCATCGCCGAGGCCTGCAGCGTATCGCTCGAGCTGGGCAAGAATTTTCTGCCCCAGTACCAGGTGCCCGAGGGCCACAGCCTGGCCTCCTACCTGACCCGGCAGGCCTCCGAGGGGCTGGAGCGCTACCTGTCCGCCCACCCCGCGATCGCGGATCCCGGTCGCTACCGCGAGCGGCTCGCGTACGAGCTCGGGGTCATCGAGCGCATGGACTTCCCGGGCTACTTCCTGATCGTGTGGGACTTCATCCGCTGGGCCAAGGAGCAAGGCATTCCCGTGGGCCCGGGGCGCGGCTCGGGCGCCGGCTCGCTGGTGGCCTTCTCGCTGGGCATCACCGATCTCGACCCGTTGCCCTACGACCTGCTGTTCGAGCGCTTCCTGAACCCCGAGCGCATCTCGATGCCCGACTTCGACATCGACTTCTGTCAGGACCGGCGGGGCGAGGTGATCCAGTACGTCACCGGGAAGTACGGGCGCGACCGGGTCGGGCAGATCGTCACCTTCAGCCAGCTGAAACCCCGCTCGGCCATCAAGGACGTGGGGCGGGTGCTGGGCCTCAGCTTCGCCGAGACCGACAGGATCTCGAAGCTGGTCCCGGCCGGGCCCAAGGTGACCCTGGAGTCGGCCCTCAAGGACGAGCCGCGCCTGACCGAGATCCAGAAGGAGAACCCCACCTTCCAGCGGGTGATCGAGGTGGCGCGCGCCCTGGAGGGGCTAAACCGCCAGATCGGCATCCACGCCGCCGGCGTGGTGATCGCCCAGAAGCCGCTGTGGGAGCACGTGCCCGTGCACTGCGGCGAGGACGGCGCGCTGGTCACCCAGTTCGCCAAGGACGAGGTGGAGCAGGCCGGGCTGGTCAAGTTCGACTTCCTGGGGTTGAAGACGCTCACGGTGATCGAGCACGCCCTGCGGCTCATCCGCGCGGGCGGCACCCCGCTCGATCTGCGCGCCATGCCCTTCGCCGATCCCGACGTGTACGCGCTGCTCACCTCGGGCGAGACCGACGGCGTGTTCCAGGTAGAGTCGGACGGCTTCAAGGAGCTGATGAAGAAGCTCCGCCCGGACTGCTTCGAGGACATCGTGGCCGCGGTCGCGCTCTACCGCCCCGGGCCGCTCGGCGCGGGCATGGTGGACGACTACATCGACCGCAAGCACGGCCGCGCGCCGGTCTCCTACCCGAACCCCAAGCTGGAGCCCATCCTCAAGCCGACCTACGGGGTGATCATCTACCAGGAGCAGGTCATGCGCATCGCGGTGGAGCTCTCGGGCTTCACCATGGGTCAAGCCGACAGCCTGCGCAAGGCGATGGGCAAGAAGAAGGCCGATCTGCTGGCCAAGTTCAAGGCCCAGTTCGTGGACGGGGCGGTCTCGGGCAGCGCCATGCCGCGCGAGGCGGCCACCGAGCTGTTCGAGAAGATCGAGAAGTTCGCCGAGTACGCCTTCAACAAGTCCCACTCGGCGGCCTACGCGGTGGTCTCCTACCACACGGCCTACCTGAAGGCCCACCACCCAGTGGAGTTCATGGCGGCGCTCCTGTCCAGCGAGATGGGCGCCACCGACAAGCTCGTGCGGCACATCGCCAAGGTGCGCGAGATGGGCATCCAGGTGCTGCCGCCGGACGTCAACCGCTCGGTGAAGGACTTCTCCGTGGCCGAGGGCAAGATCCTCTTCGGCCTGGGGGCGGTGAACGGCCTGGGTGACGCGGCCATCCAGTGCATCCTCGAGGCGCGCCAGGCCGGACCCTTCTGCTCGCTGTACGACCTGGTGGCCCGGGTGGGCCGGGGGCTCAACAAGCGCCTGGTCGAGGCGATGATCAAGAGCGGCTCGCTGGACGGGTTCGGCAAGACCCGCGCCGGGCTCAGCGCGGCCGTGGACGATGCCTTCCACTGGGCGCAGGCCCGCCAGAAGGACCGCGACTCGGGCCAGCGCTCGCTGCTGGAGGTGATCGGGAACAAGTGCGAGGAGCGGGTCGAGACCGCGCCGGTCGTGCCCGATCTGCCCGAGTGGCACGAGAAGGAGCGCCTGAGCCACGAGCGCGACGCGCTGGGCTACTACCTGACCGGCCACCCGCTCGAGCGCTACCGGCGCATGATCCCCAAGCTGTCCTCGGCCCAGATCGGGCGGCTGCTGGACGTGGCCTCCAGCCAGAACGGCCGGCCCCGGGACGTGACCGTGGCGGCCATCGTGATCGCCTTCCGCGAGCGACCGCTCAAGAGCGGCGGCGGCCGCATGGCCATCCTGCAGCTCGAGGATCTCACCGGGCGCTGCGAGGCGGTGGTGTTCTCCAAGGAGTACGCCGAGTGCGAGGCGGTGCTGAAGTCCGGGGAGCCGCTGCTGGTGACCGGCCAGGCGACCGTCGAGGACGAGGAGAACCCGGAGCCGCGCCTGCGGGTGCGCGCCATCGCCTCGCTGCAGGACGCGACGCTGAAGCAGACCAAGCGGGTGCACATCCGCCTGGCGGCCGAGGACCTCACCTCCGAGCGGCTGCAGACGCTGAAGACCATCCTGCGCCGCTACCAGGGCTCCTGCTCGACCTTCCTGCACATCCGCGTCACGGCCGACCGGGCCGAGACCGTGCTCAAGCTGCCCGAGGCCGTGGGCTGCTCGGAGAGCATGGAGCACGAGGTGGACAGCCTGTTCCGCTGCAAGGTGACTGATTTTTCGTGAGGAGCGTGCCTGGTGCATCGTGCATCGAAGCACGAAGCACGAAGCACCAGGCACTAGGCACGACGGCGGAGCGCGACCAGCGCCAGGCCGACCAGCAGCGCGCTGAGCAGGGCGAAGGCCGCGCCCGAGGAGCTCCGGCCCGGGGCCAGGCTGCAGCCCGAGCCGCCCTCGCCGCAGTCGGCCACGTCCTCGTCGTCCGAGGCCCCGTCGCAGTCGTTGTCCAGCCCGTCCTCGCAGGACAGCTCCCGGTCCGGCTCGGGCGCCGCGGCCGGGCTGCAGGTCTGGGGCACCCCGTCCAGGCAGGCCGCCACGCGGGTCTGGCACTCGCCCAGGCCGCACACGAAGTCGCCGAAGTCCTCGTCGGTCTGGCCGTCGCAGTCGTCGTCGAGGGCGTTGCAGAGCTCCTCGTCGTCCGCGCTCACGGTCTCCTGGCACTCGGTGGCCTGGCCGCCCGGGGCGCACACCACGCTGCCCGTCGCGCACTGGTCGGGGTCCGGCCCGTCGCAGACCTGGCCGAGGTCGAGCCAGTCCTCGTCGGTCGCCCCGTCGCAGTCGTCGTCCAGCGTGTTGCACAGCTCCGTCAGCCCGGAGCCCTCCTCCAGGCACTCGACCCCGGTCTGGTCGGCCAGGCAGGCCCAGGCGCCGTTCGTGCACAGGTCCACGTCGGCGCCGTCGCAGGCCTGGCCCAGCTCGGGCCAGGTCTGGTCGATGACCGTGTCGCAGTCGTTGTCCGCCCCGTCGCACAGCTCGGCCGCGCCGGGGTAGGCCAGGGGATCGAGATCGTCGCAGTCGTCCCCGCCGCAGCCCGCGTCCTCGTGCCCGTCGAGATCCGCGTCCGCGCACTGGGCCTGCGCGGAGGCGGGCAGGGCGACCACGAGCACCAGGGCGGCCAGCGCGACGAGCAGCGGTTGGGCGAGGGCTTTCATCGAGAGACTCCTGGGAGCGAGGGGACCTGTCGACAGGAGCGGAGCTGCTCCGGGCGGCATGTTAGGGGGGGCGGTGGCCTGGAGTCAAGGCGCCAGGCCGTCCACCGCCTCGAGCAGCGCCCGGGCGTAGGCCTCGAGCTGGTCGAGGTCGGACTGCAGCACGCCCCACAGGATCTGGTGGTCGATGGTCAGGTAGAGGTGGGCCAGCACGTTGCGCAGCCCGGCCCAGGCCTGCATCTTCGCCGCGAGGGCCTCGTCCAGCACATCCTGCTCGAGCAGCACGTCGAAGGTCTCGCGGTAGGTGGCCGGCGTGCGCCAGCCGCGATCCGAGATGAGGTGGTTGGCCAGATCCAGGCAGCACTCGGATGCGAGGTGCAGCCAGCGTTCAGCCTGGGCCTGCAGCCCCGCGTCCATCAGGTAGGCGGCCCGATCCCCCGCGGCCAGACGTCGCAGGTGCGACAGCAGCAGCTCCAGGCGCGACAGGCGCCTGTCGAAGACCTCACGGTCGACCATAGGTGCCCTCTCGGAGCCGTTGTTCCCTGGCGCGGCGGTGGATGGCATTGAAGTGCCGCTCGTCGTCCGCGTCCCGGAGCGTGCGCACGAAGTAGCGCACGTACTCCTCGCGATCGCGCACCAGCACCTGCCGCCCCAGCAGGGCCTGGTGGCCGAGCAGCGCCGGGGCATCATTCAGCACGACCACATCGGGCTCGCCGAGGTCGCCGAGCTGGCCCACCAGCCGGAGACGGAGGTCGAAGCGCTGGCGCGCGAGGAGCCCGGGATCGAGGTACACGCCCAGGTCGAGATCGGACTGCGGGTGGGTTCGGCCCCTGGCCTGCGAGCCGAACAGCAGGGCGAAGCGCACCTCGGGGACGAGTACGAGGCGCGCGTGCAGCGTCTGCTCTAGCTCCCGAAGCTCCATGGGCCGGCTTCCTCCCAGCTTCGAGGATACCTTTCCCTTCGGATCCTGTCGAACTCCCGGGGTGCGCCTACTTGATCCCCAGGGCCTTCATCTTCTTGTACAGGTGGCTGCGCTCCAGGCCGAGCTGCTTGGCGGCCTGGGTCGCGTGGCCCTCGCAGTCCCTCATCGCCCGGGTGATGAAGGCCCGCTCCGCGAGCTCGACCATCTCCCGGAGCTGGCGCGTGGGGCTGTAGAACTCCTCCAGCCCGGAGGCGGCGCGCTCGGCCCCGCCCGCGCGGGTCGGCTGCATGACCCGCTCCACGTCCTCGCGGCGGATCTCGTCCCCGGGCGCCATGATCACCAGCCGCTCGATGGTGTTCTTCAGCTCGCGCACGTTGCCCGGCCAGTCGTGCTCCCCCAGCCGCTCCAGGGCGCCCGGGCCGAACGCCTTGGCCCGGCGGTTGTGCTCCTCGCAGGCGAGCTGCAGGAAGTGCTGGCCGAGCCAGGGGATGTCCTCCCGCCGCTCCCGGAGCGGCGGCACCCGGATGGGCACCACGTTCAGCCGGTAGAAGAGGTCCTGGCGGAAGCGGCCCGCCTCGATGGCCGCCTCGAGATCCTGGTTGGTGGCGGCCAGCACGCGCACGTCCACGCGCAGGGTCTCGCTCGAGCCGACCCGCTCGAGCTCGCCCTCCTGGAGCACCCGCAGCAGCTTCGCCTGCATGCTGAGCGGCATGTCGCCGATCTCGTCCAGCAGCAGCGTGCCGCCGTCGGCCGCCTCGAACTTGCCCCGCCGCAGGCTGCTCGCCCCGGTGAAGGAGCCCTTCTCGTGGCCGAACAGCTCGCTCTCGATGAGCTCCTGGGGCACGGCCGCGCAGTTCAGCTTGACGAACGGGCCGGCCCGGCGGGCCGACTCCTCGTGGATGGCGCGGGCGACCAGCTCCTTGCCGGTGCCGTTCTCGCCGGTGATCAGCACCCGCCCGTTGGAGGGGGCCACCATGCGGATCTGCTCGAGGATCTCCTGCAGGCAGCGGCTCTGGCCCACCATGCGGCGGGCGAGGCCCATCTGCGCCCTGAGCGAGCGGTTCTCCTCGGCCAGGCGGCGGATGGCCAGCGCGTTGGCGAGCGTCACCAGGACCTTGTCGGTGCTCAGCGGCTTCTCCAGGAAGTCCGCGGCGCCCAGGCGCACCGCCCGCACGGCCACCTCCACCGTGGCGTGCCCGCTCATCATCACCACCGGCAGCTCCGGGGCGGCCGTGCGGATGCGCCCGAGCACCTCGAGGCCGTCCATGTCGGGCATGAGCACGTCCAGCAGCACGGCGTCCAGGGCTCCGTGGCTGGCCACCTTCTCCAGCCCCAGCTTGCCCCCGCCGGCCACCTCGGTGCGGTAGCCCTCGAGCTGCAGGGCGCGCGACAGGGTCACCAGGATGTTCTGCTCGTCGTCGATGATCAGCACGCTCGGCATGCGACCCTCCCCGGGGCAACCTATCGGACTGGTTCGGGAATGGCAATTCATTTCCCGGCCCCGGGAGGATTTTCGTTGACATACAAAACGCCTTGGGGTTTCATGCGGCCGAGGCTGTAGCACCCCAACCCAAGCATGGCAGATTCGGCGGGCCGTGCGATGAGGTGAGTTCCTATGAGCATGATTCGCAAGCTGAACCTCGGTTACCTGCTGGCCTTGGCCGGGCTCCTCCCCCTGGCCCTCCTGGTGGCTGGTTGCCCGCCGCCGTTCCCCCAGTGCGACAAGAACGAGCACTGCGTGGACAATGGCCCCGAGGGCAACACCCTCATGGTGTGCTGCAACAACCAGTGCCAGGAGTGCTGCACGGACCCGGACTGCAAGTCCGCCGACCGCCCGCGCTGCAAGGAGAACCGCTGCGTGGAGTGCATGGAGGACAAGGACTGCAAGCCCGAGAAGCCGGTGTGCGAGAGCGAGAAGTGCGTGTTCGAGTGCGAGATCGACGCGGACTGCACCCGCCGCGGCAAGGACGGGATGATCTGCAAGGAGCACAAGTGCCAGTGGGAGTGCGAGTCCGACGCCGACTGCCAGGAAGGCTACGAGTGCAAGGAGCACCACTGCGTGGTGAAGTGCAAGTGCCAGTCCGACGCCGACTGCCCCGAGGGCAAGATGTGCCGGGACTGTGAGTGCGTGGACAAGCCGCTGTGCGAGCTCCAGGTGATCAACTTCGACTTCAACCGCTACGAGCTGCGCTCCGGCGACCAGGAGATCCTCGACCGCAACGTCGAGTGCCTGAAGAGCCGGACCGACCTGGTGGTCACCATCGAGGGGCACTGCGACGACCGCGGCACCACCGACTACAACATCCAGCTCGGCAACAAGCGCGCCAACGCGGCCCTGAAGTACATCCAGAAGCTGGGCATCGACAAGAAGCGGCTGAAGTCCATCTCCTACGGCGAGGAGCGCCCGGTGTGCAACGAGGAGACCGAGGACTGCTGGGCCCAGAACCGCCGCTGCGAGTTCAAGTACTGAGCCTGGCGCAGAGCAAGACCTGAGAGCGGGGTCCCGACCGGGACCCCGCTTTTTTTGTGGATCCAGCGCTGGGCCGGGTGCATCGTATCTGGGTGCTTCGAGCGCGGAGGTGCGAGACATGAAACGGCCGTGCCTGGCCTGGCTGGGAACCGCGCTGGCGCTTTCCCTCGCGCTGGCCGGCTGCTGGGTCAAGAAGGACGTCGGCGAGCGCATGCGGGCCGACATCCTGGCGCTGCAGGCCGAGCTGCAGGCCATCAAGGCCGCCCAGGCCGAGCAGCAGGCGGCCCTGGGCGCGCGCCTCGAGGCCGGGGACAAGAAGCTGGCCGAGCTCGATCTGGCGCACGGCGAGACCCGCCGCAGCGCGGGGCGCAACGCGGCGGACGCCGAGGTGGTCATCGAGCAGCTCAAGTCGCTGCTCATGGAGCTGCGGGGCCAGTTCGAGGTGACGGCCTTCCGCGTGGACAAGATCGAGAGGAAGCTGAACATCATCCACGGCGATCTCAGCGATCAGCGGGCCGAGGCCAAGCGGCGCGAGGACGAGGCCCGGCTCAAGGCCGAGCTGGACTCGCGCAAGCGAGAGGCCGACGCCAAGAAGGATCCGCTCTCGGCCATCCAGCGTCCGGACAAGCAGGAGGACTTCTACAAGCTGGCCTACGGGCTGCTGGAGGGGGGCCAGACCCAGGCGGCGCGGCTGCTGTTCGAGGAGTTCCTCTCCAAGTGGCCCAAGGACGGCTACGCAGACAACGCCATGTACTGGATCGCCGAGAGCTTCTACGCCGAGGGGAAGTTCCGCGAGGCCGCGCTCGCCTTCCAGCGCGTGCGCCAAGAGTTCCCCAAGGGGGACAAGAACTCGGACGCCCTGCTCAAGCTGGGGTTCTGCTTCATCGAGCTCAAGCTGGATCGCGAGGCCCTCCCGTTCCTGAAGGAGTTCGTGGCCTCCTACCCCGGCCACCCGCTGGCGGGCAAGGCCAAGCAGCGGCTCAAGGAAGCCGAGAAGCGACTCAAGGCCAGGCCGGCCAAGGGCGGCTGAGGAGGTCTGCGGTGATCGACGCGCGCCGAAGAGTCGGCTGGGGGCTGATGCTGGGGTCGCTGGTGATGGCCTGCCTGCCCGCCGCCGCCCGCGAAGAGCCGCCGGCCATGGACGACCCCTGCGTGAACGATCACGGGGGGCTGCTCGGGCCCAAGGATCTGGCGGCGGTGCGGGCCGTTTGCGAGAAGGCCCGCAAGCAGAAGATCGCCATCACGGTGGTCACCGTGGAGAGCCTGGAGCTCCACAAGTCGCGCCTGCAGGGCATGGAGCGTTTCGTCGACGATCTGTTCGACGAGATGGACGTGGAGTACGAG
The DNA here is from genome assembly GCA_022710975.1 of Myxococcota bacterium. Classification (GTDB taxonomy): domain Bacteria; phylum Myxococcota; class B64-G9; order B64-G9; family B64-G9; genus JAKLGA01. The sequence goes on from JAKLGA010000001.1 coordinate 264,888, forward strand.
GAGCAGGCCAACGCCATCCTGCTGTTCGTGGCGCGCAAGGAGCGCGAGATCCGCGTGCGGGTGGGGGACGGGTACGCGGAGCGCAGCCACAAGACGGTGGCCGGGATCATCCGCGGCACGGTCGGCCCGCTGCTGCGCCGCAGCCCGTCGGCCGCCGTGCGCAAGGGGGTCGACCGGCTGTGGGACGAGGTGGGCCGGTCCCGGGTGCGCGAGCTGGAGAAGGAGCGCCAGGCCCGGGAGCGCAAGCGGGGCATCGTCAACTTCGAGGACGAGGACGCGGACGACTGAGCCCCGAGACCGGCTCCCCGGTGGTGCGCGTCCAACCGGGGCAGGTCGTTGACTTCCTGGGGCGGCCCGGGGTAAGACCTGAAAAGCTGAGTCTTTCTCGCGAGAAGGGCGGACACCGTGTCTCGACAGAGCCTGCTGCTGATCGACGGTGATGCCAAGTCGCTGCGGGTGATGGAGGTCAGCCTGCGCAAGGCGGGCTACTCGGTCACCACCGCCATCCACGGGGCGGACGCCCTGGAGAAGGTGGTCATCTCCCCCCCGGATCTGATCATCTCCGACACCAAGATGCCGGTGATGGACGGCTTCGAGTTCTGCCAGAAGATCAAGGGCAACCCCAAGCTGGCCGACATCCCCTTCGTGTTCCTGACCAACCAGAAGACCGTCGAGGACAAGGTCAAGGGGCTCGAGCTGGGCGTCGACGACTACCTGACCAAGCCCATCTACATCAAGGAGATCATCACCCGGGTCAAGATCCTGCTGCAGAAGAAGACCCGCGAGAGCATCGAGCGCAAGGACGTCAAGACCCGCTTCGCCGGCTCGCTGAACGACATGGGCGTGGTGGATCTCATCCAGACCATCGAGATCGGCCGCAAGACGGGCCTCGCCCACTTCGAATCGGAGTCCAAGCCGCCCCGGCGCGGCGTGGTGTACTTCCGCAACGGCAAGGTGATCGACGCCGAGCTGGGCAAGCTGAAGGGCGAGAAGGCCATCTACCGCCTGCTGCTGTGGAACAGCGGCTCGTTCGAGATCGACTTCAAGAACGCCCTCTCGCACCCGGACGAGATCTCGCTGTCCATCCAGGCGCTGCTGATGGAGGGCATGCGCCGGGTCGACGAGTGGGGGCGGATGCTCGAGCAGCTCCCCGCCCTCGACTCGGTCTTCGAGGTGGACTACCGCGAGCTGGCCGAGCGGCTGACCGAGATCCCCGACGAGGTCAACGGGGTGCTGAAGCTGTTCGACGGGCGCCGCTCGCTCGTGGACGTCGTGGACGACGGCGACTTCGACGACCTCGAGGCCCTGGGCATCATCTCCAAGCTGTACTTCGAGGGCCTGATCTTCGAGCCGGCCCGGCGGGCGCCCGAGGAGAAGCAGGGCAACAAGCCCTCCTTCCAGGAGTGGATCTCGCAGCCGCCGAGCCCTGGGCCGGCCGAGGCGGAGCCGGCAGGCGCCGAGGGGGCAGGGGAGGGGCAGGTGGCGGCGCCGGAGGCCGCCGAGCCCGTGGCCGCCGAGCCCACGCCTCCGGAGCCGCGGGCCGCTGAGCCGGACCCCGTGAAGCCGGGCACCGCAGAGCCCGCCCTTGGAGGACCGAGGGCCGCAGAGCCCGCCCTTGGAGGACCGAGGGCCGCAGAGCCCGCCCTTGGAGGACCGAGGGCCGCAGAGCCGGCACCCGGAGGACCGGGCACGGCAGAGCCCGAAGTCGTGCTGGCCTCCGTGGTGGTGCAGCCCAGCCCGCCGGCCCCGCCCGAGCTCCCCGCGCTCCCGCCGCAGCCGGCGGAGGTCCTGGCCCCCGAGCCGCCCAGGCCCGTCGAGCAGCGCGTGCAGATCGAGGAGCTCCCCGAGCGGCCCATCACCAGCACCCGCCTGCGCGCGGCGGCCGCAGTCCCTGCTCCTCCAGCGGCGGCGCCAGCGGCCCCTGCTTCCCAGGGGCCGGCAGGCGCGGTGCCCGAACCGCCCTGCCTGGCCCCCATGCCGCCAGCGGACGAGTCCATGGCAGGGCTGCCGGTGGTCGAGGCGCAGCGCATCGAGCCGCTGCCGAGCGTGGCCGAGGCGACCGTCCCGCTCGAGCCGCCGCCGCCGCGGCCCATCGCCCCCGAGAAGATCAAGGTGGAGCCCTTGCCTCCACCGCCCGTGCTGGTCGGGCTCGGTCCGTCCACCCCGCCCGCGGTGCTGGAAGACATCACCGGCAACGTGATCTCGGCCGGGCCGAAGGGGCCCGACCAGGACCCGGGCCACGAGGACACGTGGGTCGTGCTGGAGCGGCGAAAGAAGACCCAGGAGCCAGCGCCTGGCGCCGTGGAGGTCCCCCCCGCTCCGGCCGCTTCCACCCCCGGGACCGTGCAGCTCGCGCCCCCCGAGGACCAGGGAAAACCGAGCCCGCCCCCGGACGCGGCGGCCTCCGAGATCATCGAGGACATGTTGACACTCATGCGGCCGCGGCCCGCGGAGTCCGGCTCGGAGCCGGTCGTCCTGACGCGGCCCTCCAGGCCCTCGAGCCCGGGCCAGGATCCCGAGGCGGGCTTCTTCGCCGCCAAGGCTCCGCCCGCGGCCGAGGACGATCTGGACTACCCGGCCCGCCGCTCCGGTTTCCGCTACGGCTGGCTGGTGATCGCGCTGGTCGGCGTCGGCCTCGGCGTGGGCGGGTGGTTCGGCTACAACAAGTACCTGGCCGGGAAGCCCGAGGAGCCGGTGGTGGCCCAGCCCCAGCCGGTCCCCGAGCCCGTGAAGCCCGTGCCGCCCCCGGTCGAACCCACCCCCCTGGACGCCGGCCTGCAAGCCGAGCCCGTCCCGGAGGAGGGCATCCCGGTGGCGCCGCTCGTGCCGCCCGGGCCGGAAGCTGCGGTCGGCGCCGACGCGGGCGCGGCCCCGCAGGCCGCGGACGCAGGCGTGGTTGCTGCCGCACCTGGCAAGCCTGAGCCCGTCAAGCCGGAACCCGTCAAGCCGGAGCCCGTGAAACCTGCGCCCGTCAAGCCGGAGCCCGTGAAGCCTGTGCCCGTGACCCCCGGAGGGCCGGGGGCGGCCAAGCCCGAGCCCTCGCCCGTGAAACCGGCCCCGGTGAAACCCGCGCCGCCTCCTGGCGGCTCGGCCGCCTACCAGGGGCTGCTGGCCAAGGGGCAGGCGCGCTACAAGGCCGGCGACCTCAAGGGCGCCTCCCAGTTCTTCAACCAGGCCGTGGAGGCCAACCCCCAGGGCGTGGACGCCATGGTGGCGCTGGCCAATGCGTACTACGAGCTGGACAAGAACCAGGAGGCGCTGGCGGTGGCCAAGCGGGCGGTGGAGCTCCGGCCGGGACACGCCCGGGCCCACCTGACCCTCGGCACCATCTACCAGACCCTGGGGCAGAACCAGGCCGCCCGCCAGGCGTACTCCACCTACCTGAAGCTGGAGCCCCGCGGCCAGTTCGCCGCCGACGTGCGCTCCATCCTGAAGAACCTGCGCTGAGCCGCAGGGAGTCTCTGCGCGTGCGGGTCCTGGGCATCGAGTCTTCGTGCGACGAATGCGCCGCCGCCGTCGTGGTCGATGGGGCGCTCCGCGGCCAGCGCGTGGCCTCCCAGATCGCCATCCACGCGCGCTACGGCGGGGTGGTCCCGGAGCTGGCCTCGCGGGATCACATCCGCAAGGTGGTGGCGGTGGTGCAGGCGGCCCTGGCCGAGTCCGGCCTGCGGCTTGAGGACCTCGACGGGCTCGGCGTGACCGCGGGGCCAGGCCTGATCGGCTCCTTGCTGGTGGGGGTGTGCGCGGCCAAGACGCTGGCCTGGACGCTGCGGAAACCCCTGGTGGGCGTCCACCACCTGGAGGCCCATCTGCGGGCCGTCTATCTGGAGGCGCCGTCCTTCGCCTACCCGCACCTGGGTCTGGTGGTCTCGGGCGGACACACCAGCCTGGTGCGTGTGGAGGGCGTGGGCCGGGTCAGGTTGCTCGGCCGCACCCTGGACGACGCGGCCGGCGAGGCCCTCGACAAGGTGGCCAAGCTGCTGGGGCTCGGCTACCCGGGTGGGGTGAGCATCCAGCGGACGGCCGAGGGCGGAGATCCCCAGGCCCTGCGCTTCCCGCGGCCGCTCCCCGGCAAGCGCCTGGACTTCTCCTTCTCCGGGCTGAAGACCTCGGCGGCGGTGCGCCTGAAACGCGAGGGCCGGCCCACGGGGCAGGCGCTCAGGGACTTCGCCGCCTCGTTCCAGGAGGCGGTGGTGGACAGCCTGGTGAAGAAGACGCTGCTGGCCGCGAGGGTGGAGGGGCTGGAACGCGTGCTGGTGGCCGGCGGCGTGGCCGCCAACTCACGGCTCCGGGAGAAGCTCGGCGCCGCGGCGGCGCGCCAGGGTGTCGAGGTCGTCTTCCCGTCGGTCGCCCTGTGCGGGGACAACGCGGCCATGGTGGCGGCGCTGGCCGAGGTGTACCTGGCCGCGGGCCGGGACGATGGGCCAGGCCTCGACGCAGACGCCGGGCTGGCGTGGTGAAGGAGCGGCCATGGGCGAGCGGCTGAACGTCAAGGCCTTGCTCCGCCGCCATGGCCTGCGGCCCAAGCGCTCCTGGAGCCAGAACTTCCTGGTGGATGTGGACGTGCTCACGGCCATCGCCGCGGCCTGCGAGGCAGGGCCCGAGGACGCGGTGGTGGAGCTCGGGGCCGGGCTGGGGGCGCTGACCGCGCTCCTGGCGCGCCGGGCGGGCAGGGTGGTGGCCGTGGAGCGGGATCGGGACATGGCGTGTGTGCTGCGCAGCGAGTTCGCCGGGGATGGGCGGGTCGAGGTGGTGGAGGCCAACGCCGCGACCCTGGACTGGCCGGGGCTGGTCGCGCGGCTGGGCCACCCGCCGCGGGTGGTGGGGAACCTGCCCTACCACATGGCCTCGCAGATCCTGTTCCACCTCCTGGAGGCCGGGGCCGGGTTGCGCTCGTGGGTGCTCATGGTCCAGCGCGAGATGGCCGAGCGGGTGGCCTCGCGGCCGGGCAGCAAGGCGTGGGGCGTCCTGGGCGCCCTGGTGCAGCAGCGCGCGGACGTCCAGCGGGTGCTCGAGGTGCCGCCCTCGGCCTTCCACCCCAAGCCCGAGGTGCACTCCACGGTGCTGCGATTCAGCCCGCTCCAGGGGCTGCGGGTGCCGGTGCGGGACGAGCGACTGTTCGAGCGCCTGGTCAAGGGGCTGTTCCAGCAGCGCCGCAAGACCCTGCGCAATGGCCTGAAGGCGGCTTTCGGCGCCCAGCTCGATCCGCCGGCGCTCGACAGGGTCCTGGACCGGGCAGGGCTGGAAGCCGGCGTGCGGGCCGAGCAGCTCGGACTCGTCCAGCTCGGTGCCCTGGCAGATGCCCTGGCAGAAGCCATCGCCTGACAAACTCTCTAATTCGTTTTCTTTTCTTATTGTTACAGGAGAAACATGAACAAGAAATTTGACAGCTCCCGTATGGCAGTGTATGGTAACGCCATTCGCGGCCAGAACCTTGCCGCGGGAGGAACGGTCGCATGCCCGAACCCGAATCCAAGCAGGAGCGCATGTACCAGGCGGCGCTGCTGCGCATCGCGATGAAGATGCGCAAGGAAGAGCTGCGCGGCTTCGAGGACATCTTCCGGGAGATCCTCAAGGACATGGAGCTCGAGGAGACCGAGTTCCGCCACTACCTCAACGCCCACATGCAGTCGCTGATGGCCACGGTGAAGGCGCGCGGCTACTGAGCCCGCGGAAGGCTGGTCCTCAGCGCGAGGCGCGCGCCGTCTCCAGGGCCTGGCGCCACTTCTCCACGTCGGGCACCGCCCAGCCGATCTCGTCCTCGCCCTCGGGCGCCTCGAAGCGCACCGCCAGCAGCGGGCGGAAGATGGTCTTGCCCAGGAAGGAGCGCGGCGTGGTCACCGAGCGGATGCTGGCCACCGGGATCTCGAGGTCCCGCGCCGGCACGGCCTGGGCGAACCACAGCAGATCCCTGGTCAGCACCAGGGCGCCGTTGCCGCGCAGCTGCGCCAGGCCGGCCGAGCGCCGGCCGAAGAAGTTGGCGCCCCCGGCCAGCAGGATGGACTCGCGCGGGAAGCGAGCCTGCACACGCCGGCGCAGGCTGGCGCGCACCCGGTGCAGGATCAGCAGGAGGAGCGCCCCGAGCACCGCCAGCGCGCCGAGGATCCCCAGGCCGATCCACAGGGTTGGAGTCGCCATGGCCTCATCCTAGCGGACCGGCCCGGGCCGCTCAAGCCAATTGCCAGGGCTGGTTCCGTCTGCTAGATAGGGCTTCCTAGCCGAGGAGGATCGATGTTCGACGTGGTGCACTTGGAGCTGTGGGCCGGCTTCTGGGCGATCATCATCGCCCTGCTGGCCCTCGACCTGGCGGTGTTCAACCGCCATGCGCACAAGGTCAGCATCCGGGCCGCGGCCATCTGGAGTGCGGTGTGGATCGGGATCTCGCTCCTGTTCTGCGGCGGGGTGTGGTGGCTGCTGGGGGCCGAGCCGGCCATGCAGTTCCTGGCCGGCTACCTGGTGGAGAAGTCCCTGTCGGTGGACAACCTGTTCGTGTTCCTGGTGATCTTCACCTACTTCGGGGTGGAGGCGAAGTACCAGCACCGGGTGCTGTACTGGGGGGTGCTGGGCGCCATCATCCTGCGCACGCTGATGATCGTGGCCGGGGCCGCCCTGGTGGCCCGCTTCAACTGGTTGCTGTACATCTTCGGCGCCTTCCTGATCTACACCGGCGTCAAGCTGGCCGTGTCCAAGGGCGAGGCCGTCGACCCCGGCAAGAACCTGGCGGTGCGCGTGGCGCGCAAGCTGTTCTCGGTCACCCCCCAGTTCCACGGCGAGCACTTCTTCGTGAAGCTGGACGGCAAGCGCCTGGCCACGCCGATGTTCGTGGTGCTGGTGACCGTCGAGCTGTCGGACGTGATGTTCGCGGTCGACTCCATCCCGGCCATCTTCGGCATCACCCAGGACGCCTTCATCCTGCTCACCTCGAACATCTTCGCCATCATGGGGCTGCGCGCCCTGTACTTCCTGCTGGCCGGCATCATGGACCGCTTCCACTACCTGAAGCTCGGCCTGTCCGTGGTCCTGGCCTTCATCGGGGTGAAGATGCTCATCGCCGAGTGGGTGCACATCCCCACGCCGGTCTCGCTGGGCATCGTGTTCGGCATCTTGACGGGCGCGGTGCTGATCTCCTTCCTGCGGAAACCGCCCCACCTGGAGCCCGTGCCCGGCAAGGACGGCGAACCCCCGGCCACCAGCGACGGCGGAGGCGCGGACTGAAGCGCGGGCTCAGCCGCAGCTCGAGCAGCCCGAATCGCAGCAGCCGCCGTGGCCGCAGGTCTGCGCGGCCTCGTGCTCGGCCAGCTCCTCGGCGGTCGGCGCGCGCACCTCGAGCACGGTGGCCCGGACGCGCAGGCGCTGGCCGGCCAGGGGGTGGTTGAAGTCCACGCGCACCTCGTCGGCGGACAGCGACACGACCCGGCAGCGCATGGGGCCGTGCGGCCCCTGGGCGGCGAACTGCATGCCCGGCTCGAGCCTGGCGTCCGCGGGGAAGCGGTCCCGGGGCAGGTCCAGGCACATGTCGGGCTGCGCCGGCCCGAAACCCTCCTCGGGCCCGAGCTCGAGGGAGAGCTCCGCGCCCTGCTCCAGGCCGAGCAGGCCGCGCTCCAGGCCAGGCAGGATGGCGCCGGGGGCGAACACGAACCCCATCGGCTCCCCGGGCTCGGTGCGGTCGACCTCCTCGCCGCCCTCGGTCGAGAGCGCGTACTCCAGCGACACCCACACTCCTGCGGCGATCTTCATGCGCGGCTCCTCCAGCGGCACGGCCGGAGAATCCGCACCGCGCGAACTCCCGAGGCGTGACGGACGTTCGGCGCAGCCTACCCGGCCCCGGTCGGGACCGCAAGGCTCACGCCTCCTGGCCGAGCTGGCCGGCGGCCAGGGCGTGGCACAGCCCCCGCTGGAAGGCGAGCTCGTCCTCCGGGATCACCACGTGCAGCTGCTCCTGGAGCAGGCAGGCCGAGGCCAGCAGCAGCAGGCACAGCGCCTCCGGGTCGCCGGGCCGCGCCAGCGCGGCGCGGGTGAGGGCGTGCTCGCGGTTGAGCACGAGCCGAAGCCCGGACGGAGCGCCTTGCGCATCCAGCAGGCAGGTGGCGGCGCCCAGGCGCCAGGGCGCGAAGGACAGGGGATCCTGGGAGGCGAGCGCCCGGGGCGGACGCTGCAGCTCGACCTGGAGCGGCAGCTCCAGGCGCCCCCCGCCGTCCGCGCCCAGGGCGTGCAGCCAGCGCGCCAGGGCGCGGGTCAGGCCGGCCTGCCCCGTCGCCGGCGTGTCCTCTACCCCGGAAGGCGCAGGCGAGCGGCCGAGCCGCGCCAGGCGGCCGGGCGCCCGCAGGCCGTCCAGCCAGGCCGCCAGGTGGGCCGGCGACGCGGCGCGGGCAGCGGACCAGGCGCTCGCGCGCCTGGGATCGTCCAGGGCCTCGGGCCCGAAGGCGCACAGCTCCAGGAGGAGCCGCCGCCCGCTGGCGCGGTGGACCGGGCGCGCGCCGTCCGGCGCGCCGAGCGGGAACAGCGGCAGATCGAGCACCCGCCCGACCAGCGGCCGGGACACCTCGAGCAGGCGCGCGCCGCTGGCGTCCTCGACCAGCCGGAGGCGTCGGCCGGCGTAGGCCAGCAGGACCGCCTCGACACGGGCCGTGTCGCCCGCCGGCAGCGGGTCCGCGGCGCCGCCCAGGCGCAGCAGCAGGCGCTCGCCCAGGCGCTCGAGCGCCGCCTCCAGGGCGTCCTCGGCCGCGACCAGGGCCTCCTCGGGCGGCAGGGGCGCGAGCAGCCGGAGCGCGCCTACCAGGCCGCGCACCGGCACCCGCGCGGACAGGCGCGCCCGGAGGCGCAGGCGCTCGTCCAGGAGCACCAGCGCGCCGCGCACGCCGGCCTCGGCCGGGATGCCCACCCGGCCGGCCACGCTCTCCCCTACCACCTCGGCCGACTCGAGGAAGGCGCGCACGGGCGGGGCCGGATCGGCCTCGGCCTCGGCGTCCGAGAGGTCGAAGTCGAAGTCCAGCCGGAAGTCTCCCAGCCGGGCGAGCAGCTGCGCCGCGAACGGGCTCGCCGCCACGGAGCCCACCGGACGGCGACCGGGGCGGCGGGCGGAGGCGGCCGCGCGGAGCGCGGCGAGCTCGGCCTGCCCCAGCTCGCCGGCCAGGGTCAGGCGGAGCGGCCGGCCTTCGGCCAGGGCCCCTGCCAGTCGGCGCGGGCTGAGCGCCTGCCCATCCTCCTCCAGCAGCAGCGGCAGGTCGGCCAGCCCGAGCTCGTCGAGCTGCTCGAGCTCTCCGCGCCGGAGCCCGCCGAGCGCGAGCCACTGGAGGTGACGCAGCGCCTGGCGCCGGTCCTCCTCGTCCGCGCCGACGTCCAGGCAGCGGGCGCGGAGCTGGGCGGCCAGGCTGCGGAGCGCCTCCGCCCGCGCGCCGGCGGCCAGGCCGGCGGGGTCCGCGCCCTCCACCTGCAGGGGGAAGTCGGCGAAGGTCCGCAGGCCCACGGCCATGTCCCGGACCCGCAGGCCGGCGGCCTCGGCCAGCACCTCGCGCCGATCCACCCGGCACAGGCAGCCCGATCCCAGCAGGGCGGCCAGGCGCGCTTCGCCCTCGGCCTCGAGGGCCAGGATGCGGCCTCGCTCCAGCCCGTCCAGGTCGGCGGGCACGACCTCGACGGTGGTGTAGACCAGGCCGCCGGTCGCGGGCAGGCTCGCCAGCAGCTCGCGCAGGGAGAGCCGCGCCCCCGACAGGGTGGCGAAGGCCGGCACGTCCAGCAGGGCCTCCTCGCCGTGGAGCAGCGACGCGGCCAGGCGGGGGGGGGCGCCCGGGCCGAGGCCGGCGCGGAAGCGCACGGCTGCGCCCCGGGACAGCGCCTGGAGCAGGAGCCGCTGGGGCGCGGGCTGGCTGCAGTCGAGCCCCCCGTGGGCCGACAGACCGCGCACCACGCGGGCGGCCAGCGTGGCCTGGGCCTCGCGCGCCAGGCCGAGCACGTGGGCGGCCAGCCGCTCGGCCAGGCAGGGCCGCGGGCCGCCGGCCCGGTGCAGCCGGTCCGGGAGTGTGTCCGGGAGCCGCACGACCAGCCACTGGCCGGCGAAGTCGCTCGCCAGCCGCCCCTCCCAGACCACGCGCCCGCTGGTCAGCACCTGGGCCCACACGCCCGGGCCCGCCGGGCCCGGCGCGGCCGGGGCGTACAGGCTGGCCTCGAGCCCGGTCTCCGCGCCGCCCTCGGCCAGGGCGCCCTCCAGCCCCGCGGGCAACGCCGCCCTGCCGAGCGGCGGCAGGGCCAGCGGGGCGGCCAGCCAGGGCTCGGGGGGAGGCGGGGCGGGCGGCCGGGCGAAGAAGCGCAGCTCCTCGGGCCGCGAGAGGTCGGGGCACACCAGGGACACGTCGGGCCCGGCCAGGCTGCGCAGGCCCGGGAGCTCGGCCGGCGGGCAGACGATCACCGGCGCCTGCAGGGCCTGGCCCACGCCTTCGGCCCGGCCGCGGGCCTCGCCGTCCTCGGCCGTGGCCGGGGGCACGACGACCACCCTGCCCTGGGCCCGCAGCCAGGGTCCGAGCGCGCCGGGCGCGAAGGCCGCGCCCGCGAGCTGGCGCACGGCGTGCAGCCCTGGGGCGGGCCCGCCCTGGCAGAGCCGGAGCGCGTAGGGCCGCAGGCGCACCAGCAGCTCCGCGAAGACCTCGTCCCTCACGACGGCGGAGTGGTCCGCGGTCTTGCGCAGGCGATCGAAGCTGACCGCTCCGCCGATCGGGGCGCCGGGGACCAGGGTCAGGGACACGGACTGCACCCACACGCCGTAGGTGATCAGGCGCACGCTGGGCTGGAAGCGCAGCAGGCGGGCCTCCTGGGGCTCGAGCCCCTCGGGCGCGGGCAGGCCCGTGCGCGGGGCCAGCCCCAGCGTGCCGGTGAGGTCGCCCTCGTCGAAGGCCACGCTCGGGTGGTAGCCCCAGGCGCGCGGGATGCGCTGCCGGCCCGGGCCGAAGGGCGCCCGCAGGCCCACCAGGATCGGCACCGGCGTGCACAGACAGCGCGTCTCGATGGCCTCGACCTCATCGGCCGTGCGGGCCCCGGACGGGACCAGGGGGCGCTGCAGGCCCGTGGCGTGGACGTAGCTCCAGTCCAGGGCCTGATCGGCCTCGCCGACCTCGAGGCTGAGGCCCTCCGGGCCCCGCGGCTGGAGCGCCAGCCGGTGGGCCCGCCGCCCGTCGCCGGACTCCAGCGCGATCTCGCGCGGGTGGAAGTGGCGCAGCGCGTTCAGCCCGAGCGCCAGGTGGCGCAGGCGCGCGACCGCGAGCTGGTCCTGGGAGGCGAACAGGTAGTCGAGCAGGTGCTGCAGCTCATCCCGGGACAGGCTCCAGCCCTGCCAGGCGAACAGGCTGTGCTCCGGGCCGACGTCGACGTGGATCACCCGCGCGCCGCCGGCCACCGCCGCCTGCACCAGCTCGAGCACATAGAAGTGGGGATCCGCCAGGGCGAAGTCGCGCAGCTTCCGCAGGGCCTCGTCGCGGGCCAGGCTGAAGCGCCGCCGCTCGGAGAAGCCGGCGCCCCGCCGCGAGCGCGCGATGACCTCCTCGATGCCTGCCACCTAGCCTGCCCCCCCGCCGCGCCTGTCCGCGGCCGCCCCGAGCAGCGCCTCGACGGAGAGCGGCGCCTCGGCCGAGGCCAGGGCCAGCGCCCGCGCCAGCGCGCAGGCCGCCACACGCGGCTGGACCGGCTGGGCGGCCAGGCAGGCCCGCGCCTGGGGATGCTCGAGGTTGACCGCGGCCACCGGCCAGGCCTGCTCCGGGCCCCGCGGGCGGAGCCAGGCGCGCGGCATGAGCGGCGTGAGCCTCGGGCCCTGCAGCAGCAGGGGCGGCTCGGGCAGCGGATCGCGCAGCCGGCAGGCGCCGAGCTCGCGAAAGCCCACCCCGGCGCCGGCCAGCAGGGCCTGGGCCGCCGCGAGCAGCGCCAGCGCGTCCGGGCCGGGCGCCGGCAGGAGCTCGACCGCCAGGTAGCCATCCTCCGGTGCCACCAGCCGGGCGCCCAGGCGCTCCTCGGGGTGGTAGCCGAGCCAGTCCCGGGGCCGGCCTGCGTCCGCGCGCAGGTCGAGGCCGAACAGGGTGCTCAGCACCCCCAGCGCGCTGCGGCGCTCGCGCTCCAGCAGGTAGCGCAGCAAAAGCCGCCGCACCTGGCCCTCGGGGCCCTCCCGCAGGCAGAAGCCGCCCTGGGCGTGGAGCGCCTCCGCCACGGCGGTGCGCTCGGCGCCGAGCGCCACCGGACCCTGCCGGGCGGTCGCCCACACGTCTGCCAGGCTGCGCGGCGGCCCGTCGTGGGCGGCGAGCAGCGGCCGGTCCTCGAGCCGGCGGAGCACCTCGAAGGGCGCCGCCGAGAGGAAGGCGAGCAGCCGCAGGCCGCGCCCGAGCTCGAGCGGTCCGGGGGCCGGGAGCGCGGCCAGGCGCTCGAGCTCGTCGGCCAGGGCGTCGGCCAGCGGGCCGCAAACGGCCGCCTCCAGCGCCTCCAGCACCCGGGCCAGGTTCTCGTCGCGGTAGACCGTCTCCCGGCTGAGGGTGTGCTCGAGCTTGTCCGCCCGGGCGCGGAAGCTCACCCGGCGGAAGAGCGCGGCCCGCGCGCCCACGGCCTCGTCCGTGTCCGCCGTCTCCAGCAGGGTCAGGCCGCGGTTGTAGAAGCCATGGGTGGGGCACTCCGACCACGCCAGCGCGAGCTCCATGCCCTCCGCCTCCACCCGCACGGGGCACTCGCCCTCCACCGCGAACGGCGCGCGGATGAGCTCCGCCGGCCGGCCGGAGGCGCGATCCTCGAACCACAGCGCCACCGGCGTGAAGCGGCACCAGCGCCACAGCGCCTCGCGGGCGCCCGCGGCGAGCTCGGCGTGGCGCGCGGCGTCGCCCGGCACGAACAGGGTGATGCGGGTGCCCTCGCAGGCCGTCGGCAGGGGCAGGCGGTCGTAGCTGCGATCCTCGTGGAACAGGACCTCCCAGGCCTCGCCCTGGCGGCCGGTGTGCACCAGCACCGCCCTGGGCGCCAGGGCGAAGATGGACACGAACCCGATGCCGAACTTGCCGATCTTGGTGAGGTCGTCCTCCTTGCTGGAGGCGAACAGGCGGGTGAGCTCCTGATCGATGATGGCCGCGGTCATGCCCTCGCCGTCGTCCCACACGTGGATGGCGCTGGTGCCCTGGCCGCCCGCGCCGGGCTCCCACTCCAGCCGCACGTCGATCCGCCGGCTGCCGGCGTCGATGGAGTTCTGCACCAGCTCGCGGAAGCAGTCCAGGCGCGAGCTGAACTGGGAGACCAGGCTCGCCAGGGCGCCCTCGGCCGCCAGGGTGTAGCCGGCCTCCGGGCTCATGGCGCCTCCAGGCCGTAGACCACGTTGCGCGTGCCGCGGCCCTGGCACCAGGCCTGCACCGCCGGCACCAGCGCGGCGGGCACCACCAGCTTGCGATCGCGGAAGACCCTGAACCCCAGCCGCGCGCGTGCCCCGGCGCAGGCGCGCGCCTCCTCGCCGGTGCGCTCCACGGGCGCGCTGGCGGACAGCGGGTCGTTGTCGCCCTCGGCGCCCTCGGTCCCCGCGCGCTCCAGGCCGAACGTGCCCACGAACGGCGCGCCGGCCTCGGCGGCCGGCCCCTCGCTGCGCAACCCGCCCACGAACACCGGCCCCAGGCTGCCGCGCAGCAGCTCGAGCGGAGTGAGCCCGGGCTCCTCGGCCAGCCGGGTGAAGGCCAGCTCCGCGTCCAGGCCGGCCAGCGCGCGCAGCCGGGCGGCGAACTCCGCCGAGGGCAGCACGGCCTCGCCCCGCAGGGCCAGCGGCGGGCAGCGCTTGACCGGCGCCACCCGCACGTGGAGCCCGAGCCGGACGGGCAGGCCGTCGGCGCCGAGGGTGTCGAGGGTGAGCTGGTAGGAGGCGGCCTGGCCCGCGCCGGCCTCGCGCCGGGGGGCGGCCGCGAGCGCCTCGCAGGGGTAGGGCGGCAGCCCGCCGAGGGCGGTGTAGTGCGCGTGCCGGCGCAGGTGATCCTGGTAGGGCCCGCGCGGGTAGCGGCGGGCGCGCTGCTCGAGCTCGGGCAGCGGCCGGAGCACCGCCAGCGAGGCCGGGGCCAGGGCCGCGTCCGCGCGCAGCCGCTCCCACATGCCGCGGGCCGGGAGGCCGGAGCGCAGATCGACCTCCAGGCCGGGCAGCAACCCGAGCCGCACGGCCTGGGCCATGCAGGCCGTCCAGGCCGCCACCGCGGCGGCGTCCGGGTACTGCTGGTTCAGGCGCGCGCCGGCCAGGACCTGCGCCAGGTCCCGGGCGTAGGTCGCGGCCGCCTCGTCCTGCAGGCGGCGCATGCGCGCGGGCTCGGCTCCCATGTCGCCCACGTTGTCCCGCCACCCGCCGGGGTGTCAAGCCGGCGCGCTTGCCAGGCGCGCGGGACAGGCGTATCCACCAGCGCATGGCCCTGGGACCCCACCCCGAGTTCGCCTGGAGCGCCTCCCGCGCGAGCCTGTTCGAGTTCTGCCCGCGCAAGTACTTCCACCGCTACCACGGCATGTGGCGGGGCTGGGAGGACGGCGCCCCGGCCAGGGCGCGCCTGACCTACCTGCTCACCAAGCGCACCTCGCTGGCCGAGTGGGCCGGGCGCGAGGCGCACCGGGGCATGGCCGCCTACCTCCAGGGCGGCGCGCCCATGGAGCACATCCTCCCGGAGCTGCGCCAGCGCATGCGCGAGCAGTTCCGCCTCTCGCGCGCGCGGGAGTTCCTGAAGCCCGGCCGGGCCAAGCTGTTCGGGCTGCTGGAGCACTACTACCAGGAGGGCGGGGAGCTGGCCGACGGGGAGGTGCGCGCCTGCTGGCAGCACGTGGAGGCCTGCCTGCAGGCCTTCGCCCGCGCCGGCTACCGCGAGGACGCCCGCCGGGCGCGGGCCGCGGGCCGGGCGCTGCACGTCGAGGATCCGGACAGCCCCGATCTCGGGCGCATGCGTTTCTGCGATCCGGCCCTGCCCGGCGTGACGATCTACGCCATGCCCGACCACCTGCTGGCGGGCGAGGGTGGCCGCGTACTGATCCTCGACTGGAAGACCGGCCGCCCGCCCGAGGAGGCCTCCGATCGGGCCAGCCTGCAGCTCGCGCTGTACGCGCTCTGGGCCCGGCACCGCCTCGGGCTCGATCCGCTGGCCCGGGGGGCCGGACTCGAGGCCTACGAGGTGTACTGGCCGGGCCAGGCCTGCCGGGGTGGCGAGCTGGGCCCGGACGATCTGCAGGCCGCGCTCGGCCGCGCCCGGGAGAGCGTGCAGGCCATCCGCGCCTGCCTGGCGGACGTGGACGCCAACGCCGCCCGGGAGGAGGACTTCCCAGCCCAGGCCAGCCCGGCGCGCTGCGCGGCCTGCGAGTTCCGCGCGGTGTGCGAGGCGCGCGCGCTGCCCGCGCCCGCGCCCGCGCCGGGAGGGGACTGAGGTGGAGCCCACGCGCCCGGAGCCCGCCGAGGCCTCCCCCGGAGCCCGGCGTGAGGCGGAGCAGCGGGCGGTGGTGGCCGCCCCGCCCGGGCAGCACCTGTGCGTGCTGGCCGGCCCGGGCGCTGGCAAGACCCACGTGCTGGTGGACCGCGTGGCCGCGCTGGCGGCGTCCGGCGTGCCGGCCGAGCGGCTGGCCCTGGTCACCTACACGAACTCGGCCCGCGACGAGCTGCGCGCCAGGCTGCGCCTGGCCCTGGGCGCGGAGGCCGGCGCGCGGCCGTTCGTCGGCACGCTCCACCAGCTCTGCGCGGAGCTGCTGCGCCGGGCCGAGCCGGCGGGGCTGCAGGCCCTGGGGCTGCCCGCGCGCCCGCGCATCCTGGAGCCCGACAGCGCCGCGCGCCTGTTCGCGCTGTGCTGCGACGAGGCCGACCCGCAGACCGCGGACCGGCGCTTCGAGGCCCTGTCGCTGGCCTGGTGCCGGTGGGACGGCCTCGGGCCCCGGCCGCCGGCCCTGCTGGAGGGCGGGCGGGCCTGGGAGACCTACGCGCAGGCCATGCGCCGGGACGGGCTGGCCTGCTTCGGTCTGCTGCAGCTCTGGGCGCTCGAGGCGGTGGAGGCCGGGCTGGCCCCCACGCCGCACACGCTGTGGGTGGACGAGTACCAGGACACCTCCGGGCTGCAGGCCCGCCTGCTCTCGGCCCTGGCGCGGCGCGGCGCGTGGGTCGGGGTGGTGGGCGATCCTGACCAGGCCGTGTTCGCCTTCGCCGGCGCGGACGCGAGCCAGCTGCCCCGCTTCGCCGAGCGCTTCGCCGGCGCGGAGCTCCTGCGGCTGTCGGCCAACGCCCGCGCCCTGCCCGCGCTGGTGGCGCTGGCCGGCCGGCTGCGGCGGGGCCCGCCCCAGTTCGCGGTGCGCCAGGGGTCCGCCCGTCCCCGGCTGGTGCGCCTGGCCGGGGAGGAGCAGCAGGCCCGGGCGGTGGCCGGGGAGATCGAGCGCCTGATCCGGGAGCAGGGGCTGGCCCCGGGCGACGTGGCCGCGCTCTGCCGCGAGGGCCTGCCGGTCGCCCTGGCGCGGGAGCTCGGGCGCCGCGGCCTGCCGTTCTGGGCGCCGCGCGAGGAGCGGCCGGAGGCGCGCCCGCACCTGCGGGCTTTGGTGCTCGCGCTGGAGGCCCTCGGGCTGCCCGAGGACCCCCGCGTCCAGTTCCTGTTCTTCGACCAGGTGGTGCGCGGCTCGGCCCGCACCTGGGCCGCGGTGCTGGCCGAGCTGGACGGGGCGGGCGGGCTCGAGGCCGCCGTGGAGCGCGCCCTGGGGAAGCTCGCCCGCCCGCGGCAGGCGTCGCTGCGCGCCTACCTCGAGGCGCGCGCGCAGCTCGCGCGGCTGGCCGCCCAGCCCGACCCGGCCGAGCGGGTGCGCGAGCTCCACCGGGCGGTCCTCGCCCCGCGGCTCGGCCTCGCCCCGGCCGAGCGCGCGGACGAGGTGGCCCGGGACGTCGAGCGCGCGGCCGGGCTGGCCGCGGAGCTCGCGCCCGAGGAGCTGGGCGCCAGGCTGCGCGCGGGCGCGCTCGCGCCCGAGCAGGCCGGCGGGCGCGTCACGCTCGCCAGCCTGCACCACGCCAAGGGCCGGGAGTGGGCGGCCGTGTTCCTGCTGGATCTCACCCAGGGGGTGCTGCCCCACCGGCGCGCCGAGGACGAGCAGGAGGAGCGCCGCCTGCTGTTCGTGGGCCTGAGCCGGGCCCGCGATCACCTGTGGCTGTGCGCGCCCGAGCGCCTGCCCGGGCGGGGCGAGGGGCCCAGCCGGTTCCTGGAGGAGCTGGCGGACGGCTGCGAGCTCGTGGATCTGCGCGCGCGCTGAGCCTACTTCGACCGGTGGAAGACGAACGGGTAGGTCACGTGGACCTCGCCGCCGCCCCGCGGCATGGGGAAGCGCCAGGTGCCCACCCGGCCCTGGACGCAGGCGGCCAGGCCGGGATCCCCGGTGTCGTTGCCCACGGCCGCGGAGTGGGACACGTAGCCGCGCTCGTCGATCACGAAGCGCAGGGTGACCTTGCCCCTCAGGTCGGGGTGGCCGAGCAGGGCCTGGTTGTAGCAGTAGCGCACCTGGTCGCGGTGACCGTGGACCACCGCGCGGATGGCGTCCATGCTCAGCGGACCGTGGACCCGCAGGTCGCCGACGGCGATGTGCACCGCAGACTCCGTGGACTTGCGCGTGCGGCTCGGGCCGGCGGGCCGATCGTGGAGCCAGTCGCCGCCGATGGGCAGCCGCCCGATGAAGATCTCGTCGTCCTGGCCGCCGCCGCCGGGGCCGGGCCCGCGCAGCGCCAGCCCGCCCTGACCTCCGCTCGGGCCGGGCAGGGGGGAGCGCATGTCGCCGATGGCGTCCTCCAGATCTGCGCCCAGTCTGCGGCCGTCGATCAGGTCGTTCAGGCCCGGCGCGGCCCCGCTCCCGAGGAGGAAGGTGCCCTGGCCGGCCAGGCGCGCCTGGTCGGGCCGGGCCCGGCCGCGGATGGCCGTGCGGCGCGGGCGGCGCACCTGGTCCCGCGCACCCGCCTCGCCCTCGGTCCCCTTCAACCTGGGCCCGCGCGGGGTCGCCTCGGCCGGGCCGAGCTCGGCCCGCAGCGGAGGCGGCGGCCTGGGCTTGACGTGGGACACCAGGAACTCGACCGCGCGCGGCGGTACCCGGTGGAGCTCGGCCTCCGCCCGCACCAGACCCGCGGGCCGCAGGTGGAAGGTGGCCACCAGGGCGGCGGCCGAGAACACCGCCAGGAGCAGCACGTTGAGGAAGGCCGTGTCCAGGCGCTCCTGGAAGGGCGTGCGCAGGCCGTGCACCCGGGGCACCCAGCGGAAGCGGAGGGCCGCCCCGTGCAGTCTCCAGGTCAGGCTCCCGTCCGCGGGCAGCTCGCAGGGATCCTCGTCCCCGGGCGGCAGCGCCCGCCGGCCGGCGGGCGTCTCCAGCACGCCCTCGGCGCCCGGGGGCCGCGGGAGGTGGGCGGCGCCCGAGGCGAAGCGTGCCAGGCAGGCGCCAGGCTCCCGCAGGGCGAGCGCGGCCGGGGTGCCTGCGCCGGCCCGGGCCGGCCCGGCCTCGGGCAGGAAGGAGCGCACGTCCAGGACCACCTCGCCCCACAGGACCGCGAGCTCGAGGCAAGGATCGGCCGGACCGGGGTTCGACATGGGTCACCTCCGGGCGGGGAGCGCCGCTGTGCCGCGTGTGGCGCCCAGGCGTCCGGGCGCTCGGGAGCTACGACAGCCCCGGGGCGGACGGGTTCCGTCCCGGGCTCAGGCGGCCAGGGCGGGCGCCTCGGCCGGGCCGAGCGCCAGCAGGGGGGCGTCCACCCAGTCCTCGTCCACCAGGCCGGGCAGGCCGCCGAGGGCCCGGGCGGCCCGCTCCAGGGCCGCCTCCAGGGCCGCGGCCCGCAGCTCCTCCCCGGGGCCGCGCGGGGTTCGCAGGGCCTCGGCCCGGGCGGCCAGGCGCCGGGCGTGGGCCAGCGCCTCGAGCGCCAGCCCCAGGGCGGCCGGGCTGGCCTCGGCCTCCTGACCGAGCCGGGCCTGGACCAGCGCGGCGGCAGCCATGTGGACCGGGCCGAGCGGGCCCGCGGGCGTACCCGCGAGGATCTCCAGCTCGCGCAGGCAGTCGGGCTCGGCCAGCGGGATGGTGGCGCCGGGCGCGGCGCCCAGCCGGGCGGCCAGGGCTTCCAGGTTCCTCGGGGCGCGCATGGCGGTCCTCCTCTCGTCCAGGCCCGACTCCAGGCTAGCGCACGCCCCTGACACCTTTATTTCCTTCCCCGGGCCGCGCGTTTTTGCTACGAATGTGCCACCCGGACGGGGGATCGGGAAACGAGGTCTCGCGGGTGTCGGAGATCCGTCAGAACATCGCCACGAAGGAGTGGGTGATCATCGCCACCGAGCGGGCCCAGCGGCCCGAGGACTTCGCCGAGCCGGCCCGGGAGCCGACCCACACCCGCCCGGCCCACCTGGACACCTGTCCGCTGTGCGCGGGCAACGAGCACCAGTCCCAGGGCGAGGTCCTCAGGCTGGACGGACCCGACGGCCTGTGGCGTGTGCGGGTGGTGAGCAACAAGTTCCCGGCCCTGGCCCCGCAAGGGGGGGCGAAGTGGCTCGAGGAGGGCTTCCTGCGCCGGGTGCACGGGTTCGGCTTCCACGAGGTGCTGGTGGAGAGCCCGCACCACAACGACACCCTGGCGCTGCTGTCCATCGCGGAGGTGGCCCGCGTGCTGGCGGCCTTCCGCGAGGTGGGCAGGCTGCACGCCGCCCACCCGGCCATCCGCCAGATCGTGCCCTTCAAGAACCACGGCGCCCCGGCCGGCTCCTCCCTCGAGCACCCCCACGGCCAGCTCATGAGCCTGCCCATCGTGCCGGCGGCCATCCGCACCCGGCTGGAGACGGCCCAGCGCTACTACGACGAGTCCGGCCGCTGCGTGTACTGCGACATGGTGCGCGAGGAGACGCGCTCCGGGCTGCGCATGCTGGCCGAGAACGAGCACTTCGCGGCCTTCATCCCCTTCGCCGCCTTCTCCCCCTTCCACACCTGGATCGTGCCCAAGATCCACCGGCCCCAGTTCCTGCAGGTGACCGATCAGGAGCTGGACTCCCTGGCCGAGGTGCTGCGCGACGTCCTGGCGCGCATGTACCGCGGCCTGGGCGACCCGCCCTACAACGCCATCATCCGCATGGCGCCGCAGACCTACGAGCGGGTCCACTGGTTCCACTGGTACCTGAGCCTGGTGCCCCGCACCAGCAAGCAGGCCGGCTTCGAGCTCGGCTCCGGGATGTACATCAACACCACGTTGCCCGAGGACAGCGCCGCGTTCCTGCGCGCGGTGGCCCTGTGACGGGCGCCGCCGTGGCGAGCCTGGGCGAGCTGGCCGCGCTGGGCACGGCCACCTGCTGGACGGTGACCGCGTTGGCGTTCGAGGCGGCCGGCCGCCGGGTGGGCTCGCTGGCGGTCAACCTGCTGCGCCTGGCGCTGGCCGCGGGCATCTACAGCCTGTTCGGCCTGGCCAACCGCGGGCTGGCCCTGCCCACCGACGCCTCGGCCCACGCCTGGCTGTGGCTGTCGCTGTCGGGCCTGGTGGGTTTCACCCTGGGCGACCTGTGCCTGTTCCGGGCCTTGGTGCTCGTGGGCGCGCGCCTGTCGATGTTGATCATGGCGCTGGTGCCCCCCCTCACCGCGCTCCTCGGCTGGGTGTTCCTGGGGGAGGCGCTCACCTGGCTGGACGGGCTGGGCATGCTGCTGACCCTGGTCGGGGTGGGCTGGGTGGTGCTCGAGCGCCGGCCGCCGGATCCCCGGGGCGCCGACCCCCGCGCGCGCTGGAGCGGGCTCGCGCTGGCGCTGGGTGGGGCCGCGGGCCAGGCGGTGGGGCTGGTGCTCAGCAAGCACGGCATGGGGGAGTACGACGCCTTCGCCGCCAGCCACATCCGGGTGCTGGCCGGCCTGGGCGGTTTCGTCCTGCTGTTCACCGCCTGCGGGCTCTGGGGCCGGCTGCGGCCGGCGTTCAAGGACCGGCGGGCCATGGCCCAGCTCGGCCTGGGGGCGCTGTTCGGGCCCTTCCTGGGGGTGAGCCTGTCGCTGCTGGCGGTGCAGCACACCCAGGCCGGGGTGGCCGCCACCCTGATGGCCCTGGTGCCGGTGCTGGTCATCCCGGCCGCCTGGCTGCTGCGCCGCGAGCCGGTGACCCTGCGCGCGCTGGCGGGGGCTTGCATCGCGGTGGCCGGATCGGCTTTCCTGTTCCTGTAGGCGGTTCCGCCGCTGGAGGGAGCCATGGGCACCGAGCGCGAGGGTGAGGCCGACGGGCCGGGGGGCGTGGGCCTGGACGCGCGGCTGCAGACGGTGCTCACCAACCCCATGGTGGTGGTCTACTCGCTGGACGAGGCCGGCCGGTTCGTCTACGCCAGCCAGTCCGTCCGGGCGCTGATCGGCCGCCCACCCGAGGAGCTCCTCGGCCGGCCCTTCCAGGAGCTCATCCACCCCGACGACCTGCCGCACATCCAGCGCCGCTTCGAGGCCCTGGGGCGCGGCCAGCTGACCTCCGACGAGTACCGGGTGCTGCACGGCTCCGGCGAGCCCCGCTGGGTGCTGAGCTACAGCCAGCCGGTGCTCGAGGGCGGGCGCTTCAGCGGCATCACCGGGGTGGCGCTCGACATCCACGCCCGCAAGCTGGCCGAGGAGGCGCGCCGGCGGAGCGAGGAGCGCTTCCGCAACCTGGCCGAGCTGCTGCCCGAGGCCATCTACGAGGCCGATCCGCGCGGGCGCCTGCTGTACGCCAACCGGGCCGCCTTCGAGACGTTCGGCTACGCGCCCGAGGACCTCGGCCGGGGCCTGACCGTCCTCGACATGCTCGTGCCCGCGGACCGCGACCGGGCGCTCGAGCGCTTCGCCGAGGTGCTGGCGGGCCGGCGCGCCGTGGGCAGCGAGTACGTGGCCAGGCGCAAGGACGGGAGCACCTTCCCGGTCATGCTGCGCTCGGTGGCCATCGTGGACGACGGGCGCCTGGTGGGGGTGCGCGGCCTGGTGATCGACCTGTCCGAGAAGGCGCGCCTCGAGGCGCAGCTGCGGCAGGCGCAGAAGATGGAGGCGCTGGGCCAGCTCGCCGGCGGGGTGGCGCACGACGTGAACAACCTGCTCACCCCCATCCTGGGCTACGCCGATCTGCTGCTCATGGACCCGCCCGCGGACCCGGCCCGGCGCGACTGGCTGGAGGAGATCCGCCGGGCGGCGGTGCGGGCCCGGGATCTGGTCGTGCGGCTCCTGGCCTTCAGCCGCAAGCAGGTGCTGGAGATGCAGCCGGTGGAGCTGGGCGGGCTGGTGGCCGGGCTGGAGGGCATGCTGCGCCGCACCATCCGCGAGGACGTGGAGCTGCGCTTCGAGCGCCCGGAGGCGCCGCTGTGGGTGCTGGCCGATCCGACCCAGCTCGAGCTGGCGCTGCTGAGCCTGGTGGTCAACGCCCAGGACGCCATGCCCCGGGGAGGCACGGTGGGCGTGACGCTGTCCGCGCCGCCGCAGGTCGCGGGGTTCGCGGGGCCGGCCGTCCGGCTCCAGGTCAGCGACACCGGCGTGGGCATGGACGCCGAGGTCCGCAACCACCTGTTCGAGCCCTTCTTCACCACCAAGCCCCTGGGCAAGGGCACGGGCCTGGGGCTGGCCTCGGTGTACGGCATCGTGCAGAAGCACGGCGGGGCGATCTCGGTGGAGAGCGCGGTCGGGGCGGGCGCGCGCCTGACCCTCGATCTGCCGCGCATCGCCGCGCCCGCGCCGCCGGTCGACGGCGCTCCGGAGGAGGGCGGCGGACCGGCGCTGACCGGCCGGGTGCTGGTGGTGGAGGACGAGGCCACCGTGCGGTCGCTGGCCCGCGAGATCCTCGAGCAGCTCGGGTTCCAGGTGCTGGTCGCCGCCAGCGGCGAGGAGGCGGTCGCCCTGGTGAGCGGCCTCGACGGTCCGCTCGCCCTGGTGCTGACCGACATGGTCATGCCCGAGATGAGCGGACGGGAGCTGCTGGGCCGGCTGCGGGAGCTGCGGCCCGGGCTGGCCGCCGTGTTCATGTCCGGCTACTCCGCCGAAGAAGAGGTCCAGCCGGGCGAGCCAGGGAAGACAATCCCCTTTCTTTCCAAGCCGTTCACTGCTCGAATGCTCGAGCAACGCGTGCGCCTGGCCCTCGCGGACGGCGTGGCCCCGACCCCGCCCGACAAGCGTTGAACCTGCGGATTTCCATTGACTTTCCGTTCCGCTCTGCGGTATGGCCTCGGTACATTCGCGGGGCGCGCACGCGCCGGTGTTCCCGCAGGGGGTCTCCATGGCTGGCAAGATGGCTCGCGACAAGGCCAAGCGGAAGTCCGTCCACCAGGCCCGGCCTTCGGCAAGGAAGGCCCCGGCCAAGGCCAAGAAGGCCCCGGCCAAGGCCAGGAAGGCTCCGGCCAAGACCAAGAAGGCTCCGGCCAAGGCCAAGAAGGCTCCGGCCAAGGTCAAGAAGGCTCCGGCCAAGGCCAAGAAGGCCCCGGCCAAGGCCTCCCTCCGGCTCCCCAAGCCCAAGGGACCCCTCAAGGTCATCCGCAAGATCGCGGACATGAAGAAGTTCATTCGCGAGGCGCGCTCCCGCGGGAGGCGCATCGCGCTGGTCCCGACCATGGGCTTCCTCCACGACGGACACGTCTCGCTCATCCACGAGGCGCGGCGGCAGGCCTCCCTGGTGGTGGTCAGCGTGTTCGTCAACCCCATGCAGTTCGGCCCCCAGGAGGACCTCGATCGCTACCCGCGCGACTTCTCCGGCGATCGGCGCAAGATCGCCTCGGCCGGCGCCAGCGTCCTGTTCTGCCCGGACGTGGCCGAGATGTACCCCGAGGGCTTCCAGACCGCGGTGGAGGTCACCGACGTGTCCCGCGACCTGTGCGGCGCCAGCCGCCCGGGCCACTTCCGGGGGGTGACCACGGTGGTCGCCAAGCTGTGCCTGCTGGTGCAGCCCGACGTGGCCCTGTTCGGCGAGAAGGACTACCAGCAGCTCATCATCATCCGCCGCATGGTGCGCGACCTCGGGCTGGACATCCAGGTGGTGGGCATGCCGACCGTCCGCGAGGAGGACGGCCTGGCGATGAGCTCGCGCAACACCTACCTGTCACCGTCCCAGCGGCAGCAGGCCCTGGCCCTCTCGCGCGGCCTGCGCAAGGCCAGGAAGCTGTGCGAGAGCGGCGAGCGCGACGCGGCCGAGCTGGCCGCGGTGGTGGTGGACATCCTGCGCGAGCAGCGCGATCTCGAGATCGAGTACGTGGCCGTCTGCCACCCCGAGACCCTCGAGCGGGTGCAGGAGGTGGAGCGGGAGGCCGTGCTGCTGGTGGCCTGCCGCGTCGGCGAGACGCGGCTGATCGACAACATCCGCCTCACCACCCGCAAGAAGTAGGCGCCCAGCCATGAGACTCTCCGTGCCGGTCGTCGCGCTGCTGGCCGGGTTGCTGGCAGGAGCCGGCTGCGCGGGTGGGGAGCGGGCCGGGCGGCCCGCGGGCGAGGGGCAGGCCGCGCCCCGGGAGGGCCCGGCCGGGGCGGAGCCGCCGGCCATGTCGGCCGAGGATCTGCTGCGGGTGGGCAAGGCCTACAACGCCCGGGCCGAGAGCGACAAGGCGGTGAGCGTGCTCCAGCAGGCGGTGGCCAGGGCGCCCGGGCTGGCCGAGGCGCACTTCGAGCTGGGGCTGGCCCTGTCCCGCCTCGAGCGGGTGCCCGAGGCGACCTCCGCCCTGGAGAAGGCCCATGCCCTCGAGCCCGGCCGGGCCGAGGCGGCCCTGCTGCTGGGCATGGCCTACGACCTCCAGGGCCGGGCGGCCGACGCGGTCCGGGTGTACCGGACCGCCCTGGCGCAGAACCCGGACCACGCCGAGCTGCTGCACGAGCTGGGCCTGAGCCTGATGCTGCTGGGCGAGCCGGCCGAGGGGCTGGCCAGCCTGGAGAAGGCCCGCGCCCTGCAGCCCGCCGACGCCGCGCTGCTGGGGGATCTGGGCTACGCCTACCTGGTCTCGGGCCGGGCCGGGGAGGCCCGCGCCGCGCTCCAGGAGGCGGTGGACCGCGATCCCTCCCAGCCCGAGGTGATCTTCCACCTGGCCAAGGCCTGCGTGGCGACCGGCGATCTGGGCGCCGCGGCCGGTGCCCTCGAGGCGCTGGCCCGCCTGGTGCCGGACCGGGGCGCCCCGCTGCTGCAGCTCGGCGAGGTGCTGGAGAAGCAGGGTAAGCGCGCCGAGGCTCGCCAGGCCGTGGAGCGCGCGCTGGCCCTCGAGCCCGGCCTGGAGGCCGCCCGCAGGTGGCTGGCCGCCCACCCCGCCAGGAAGAAGTGACCCGCCGGGGGGCCGGCCTCAGCTCTCGACGCAGCCGAAGAAGTTGTCGCAGGTCTGGTCCGCGCTGCAGCACTGGATCCCGTAGAGCAGGGCCAGGCACTGGAAGCCGGGGGAGGGGCAGGTGCAGGTGTCGTCCGCGGCGCAGGTCGCGCCCGGCCCGTAGGTCTGGCTGCAGGCGGGGCAGGTGCCGCCGCAGCCGTCGTCCCCGCAGGTCCAGCCGGCCGACCAGTCGCCGCAGGCCTGGGTGCAGCACGCGCCCCCGTGGCAGGTTTGGTCGCTGCCGCAGCACACCCCGCCGCACAGCGGGTCGAGGCAGGCGCAGGTGTCGCCCGCGCAGGTCTCGTTGTCCCCGCAGCTCCCGCACGAGCCGCCGCAGCCGTCGTCGCCGCACTCCCGCCCGCCGCAGCTCGGCAGGCAGCACCAGCCCTGATCGCACACCTCGCCACCGGCGCAGCTCCCGCACGAGCCGCCGCAGCCGTCGCCGCCGCACTCGACCCCGGAGCAGTCGGGCACGCACTCGCACACATCGCCGTAGCAGGCGTAGCCCGAGGGGCAGGTGCCGCAGGTGTGGCCGCAGCCGTCCGGCCCGCACTCGGCGCCGTCGCAGGCCGGATCGCAGCAGGCGCCCGTGCTGGTGCTGCACACCTGGCCCGACGCGCAGCACGCGCCCAGGCAGGTGGCGTAGTCGCACACGCACTGGTTGTCCTCGCAGTGCTCGATGGCGGCGCAGGTGTCGGCGCAGGCGCCGCCGCAGCCGTTGTCGCCGCACTCCTTGCCGGCGCAGCTCGGGCTGCACACGCACACGCCCTGCACGCAGGCGTCGTTGGGCTGGTCGCAGGCGCAGGCGCCGCCGCAGCCGTCCGCGCCGCAGGTGCGCGCCGGGCAGGTGGGCGTGCAGCAGTCCGCGCCGTCGCACACCTGGCCCTCGGCGCAGCAGGCGCCGCCGCACTCGGCGAAGCTGCACGCGCACACGTTGGAGATGAAGTCGCACCAGCTCTGGGGCGGGCAGGTCTCGCTGACCCACTCGGTGCACACGTCCTGATCGGCGTTGCCGCACACGCTGATGTGATCGGGATCCCAGAAGCTGCAGTCGCTCGAGCCCGGGGCGCACTCGTTGGCGCAGTCGCCGGCCGGGACGCAGTCGCCGGCCAGGCACTGGTAGCCCGCGCCGCAGTCGAGCTGCAGCCCGTCGTCGCCCAGCCCGTCGCAGTCGCTGTCCAGCCCGTCGCAGCTCTCCTGGCCGAAGTCCGGGCCGTACTCCGCGGCGCCGCAGGCCAGCCACCCGCCGTCCTGGCACTGGGCCGCGCCGTGCAGGGCGCCCGCGCACACCCCGGCGGTGAGCTCGCAGGCGCCGGGCTCGAGCTGCGGATCGAGGGCGTCGGTGCGCCCGTCGCAGTCGTTGTCCTGCCCGTCGCACAGCTCGGCCCCGCTCGGCACGCAGGCGGCCTGGCACTGCCCGGCGGTGCACTCCTGGCCCGCGGGGCAGTCGCGCGCGGTCTCGCAGCCCGGCACGCACAGCGCGTCGCGGCACAGCTCACCGAGCTCGCAGTCGTCCTTCTGCAGGCAGCCCACGCAGGCGCCGGCCGCGAGATCGCAGACCGGGGTGGGCGGGGCGCACTGGGCGTCGCCCTGGCAGATCGCCAGGCACTGGTGCTCCAGGCAGGTCTGGCCGGCCGCGCAGTGGGTGTCGTCCAGGCAGGCCACGCACAGGCCGTGCTCGCCCGCGTCGCTCGCGCAGCGCAGCCCGCCCGGGCAGTCGCGATCGGAGGCGCAGCCGGCCACGCAGTCCGTGGCCAGGCACAGGTGGCCGAGCGGGCAGTCCCCGTTCTGCAGGCAGTCGACGCACACCTGGGCGGCCGGATCGCAGCGCCCGGCGGGGCAGTCCGCGTCGTCGCGGCAGCCGCTCACGCAGGCGTGCGCCTGGCACAGGCTGCCGCCCGGGCAGTCGCCGTCCTGGTTGCAGTCCACGCACACGCCCTGGGCGAGGTCGCACACCCGCGGCGCGCAGTGGGCGTCCGCGGAGCAGGCGAACTGGCAGCGGTGCTCGACGCAGCGGTACGCCTCCGCGCAGTCGCCGTCCGCCTGGCACTGGGCGCAGGTGCCCAGCGGGCCCACCTCGGTCAGGCAGGTCCAGCCCGTCAGGCAGTCGCGGTCGCTGCGGCAGCCGGGCTGGCACGCGTCCGCCTCGCACAAGAAGCCGCGCGGGCAGTCGCTGTCCGACACGCACACGGGCAGCGCCTCGCACTGGCCCTGCTCGCAGGTCTGGCCCAGGGCGCAGTCGGCCGGCGACACGCAGGCCACGCACTCGCCCGTCCCGGCCTGGCAGCGGGGCGTGGGCGCCTCGCAGTCGGCGTCGCTCTGGCAGGTGGTCACCGTCAGGCAGTCGTGGTCCTGGCAGCGCATGTCCGCCGGGCAGTCGGCGTCGGCCAGGCAGGCCACGCAGACGCCGAGCCCGGGCTCGCAGCGCGCCAGCGGCGCCGCGCAGTCCGCGTCGCTCGCGCAGACGGCCGCCTGCGTGCAGCGGCCCGCGGCGCAGAGCTGGCCCGCGGGGCAGTCGGCGTCGAGCAGGCAGCCGTCGCGGTCGGCCGGCGTGCAGGCCCCGGCCAGCAGGGCGCACAGGGCGAGCCCGAGGAAGCGAAGGGTCTGGGTAGGCATGGTTCCCTCCCGGTCCAGCCCCCCCGGTCACTCCGGGGGACGGAACGATCTCGTTCGTTTCAGCGCGCTCCGGCCCCTGTGGGTGCGCAGCGCCAGCAGCGCGAGCAGCGCCAGCACCAGCCCCAGGCGCGTCCGCCGGCCGGGTGGGGCGCCGCAGCCCAGCTCGCCGTCCCTGGCGCCAGGGCCGAAGTCGTAGCCCGGGTCGCGCTGGAGCTCGAAGTCGAGGCCCCGGTCCGCCGCGAGGTCGAAGGCCTCCTGGAGCTGCTCCAGGTAGCCCTCGCGCGCCGCCCCGGCCCGGTAGCGGCCCGGCGGCACGCCCTGGAGGGCGTAGGCGCCGTCCGCGCCGGTCTGGGCCACCTGGCGGTAGGGCACCGGCCGGTCGTCGTCCGACCACAGGCTGACCCGGCAGCCCGCGGCCGTGGTGGGGTCGGGCGCGTCGGGCTCCCGCAGGCGGACCAGGCCGGACACCCGGTAGGTCGGATCGGTGCTCCCGCCCGGCTTGGAAAGCGCCAGGTCGAGCGCGCGATCGGCGCGCACCAGCACGTCGATCTGGTCGCGCGGGTCGTAGCCCGGGTGGCGCACCGCCACCGACAGCAGGCCGGGCGGCGCGCCCGGGAGCAGGTAGGCCCCGCCCGCGTCCGTGCCGGCGGTGCCCGGCCCGGGCTGGCCGTGCAGGCTCACCTGGCTGCCGCTCTTGTCGAGCGGGTTGTCCGACAGGCCGACCACGCCCGACAGCGTGTACCCGCCCGGCCGGGCCACCAGGGTGAAGTCCAGGGTGGCCGGCAGCGCGGCGGTCACCTGCAGCCCGGGCACGTCCAGCACCTCGTGGCCGAGCTGGATGGCGCGCAGGTCGTAGCTCCCGTCCGCCAGCCCGGGGATGACGTAGGCCCCGGCCGCGTTCGACAGCCCGAAGGCCACGGCGCGGTCCTCCTGGCGGGCGATCACCAGCACCCCGCCGCAGGCCGCCCCGCCGCAGCTCGACGTGCCCTGGATCTGCCCGCCCGCGGCCGGGTCCAGGCCGAAGTCGCGGGCGGTGTCCGCGCCGAGGTCGAGCGCGCCGGTCGAGGCCCCGACCAGCCCGGGCGCGGCGCAGGACACGCCGAACACACCGGCCGGGGCCGCGATCGAGAACTGCCCGTCGGCCTGGGTCTGGTCGAAGAGGTTCGTGCCGCGCACCACCACCACCGCGCCCGCCACGGGCTCCCCGGTGTCCGTGCGGGTGACCGTCCCGCTGAGGGTCCCGGCCTCGGCCGGGGCCGTGAGCAGGCCGAGCAGGGCGCAGGTCGTCAGGGCGGTCAGGCGCATGCGGGCTCCCCTCCCGGCCCGGGTCAGCAGGCCGGGTCCTTCGCCACGGGCGGCGGCTCCACCTCGAGGGCCAGCCTGCCGTCCTCGGGCGGCAGGCGCCGGAGCTTCCAGAAGAACCAGCCGCAGGCGGCCGCCGCCACGGCCGCGCCGAGGGCGGTGCCCAGCCACATGTCCAGCCCCAGGCAGCCGTTGGCCCGGCTCTCGACCAGGATGTAGGTGAGGGTCATGGCGGTCATGAAGGCGGCCGGCGGCAGGGTCAGCCACCAGCGGCTGCGGCGCCGCGCCAGGTACACCGTGGCCGCCCACAGGCTGAAGGCGGCCAGGGTCTGGTTGGCCCAGCCGAAGTAGCGCCAGATGATCCCGAAGGGGACGAACATGAGCACCAGCGAGAGCGCGAACATGGGCAGGGCGATCAGGTAGCGGTTGCGCACCCGCTTCTGGGGCAGCCGGAGGTAGTCCGCGGCGATCAGCCTGCCCGCGCGGAAGGCCGTGTCCCCGGAGGTGATGGGCAGCACGATCACCCCCAGGATGGCCAGCGCGCCGCCGAAGGCGCCCATGGTGCCGGTGCAGATGGTGTGCACCACCTCGTTGGTCTTGTTGAGCCCGGGCCCCAGCGCCGCGGCCAGCCCCTCCACCCCGCCGTAGTAGCCCTGGGCCGCGTAGGCCCAGATGAGCGCGATCACCCCCTCGACGATCATGGCCCCGTAGAAGACCGCCTTCATGCGGCGCTCGCTCTTGAGGCAGCGGGCCATGAGCGGGCTCTGGGTGGCGTGGAAGCCGCTGATCGCGCCGCAGGACACGGTGATGAAGATGAGCGGCCAGGCCGGGAGCTCGCTGGGGTGCAGGTTCGCCAGGGTGAAGTCGACCGCCGGGATGCGGCCGAACAGGATGCTCACCCCCAGGCCGGCCACCATGACCAGCAGCGCGGCCGCGAATACCGGGTAGATGCGGCCGATCAGCTTGTCGATGGGCAGCAGGGTCGCCAGCACGTAGTACAGGAACACGAAGATCATCACGATCCACAGCCAGGCCGAGCTGCCCTGGAAGGTGCCCTGCAGCCAGGCCGTGGCGCCAGGGCCGAACCAGCCGCCGACCGTCTCGGCCGGCAGCAGCCCCGCGATGAGCAGCGAGGGGCCCTTCACGAACACCGTGCCGACCAGCACCATCAGGACCAGGATGAAGACGGTGGCCGCGTGCCGGGCGGGCCTGCCCAGGTAGTGGCCGATGAGGTCGGGCAGCCCCGCCCCGTTGTTGCGCAGCGACATGGCGCCCAGCACCAGATCGTGCACCGCCCCGCCCAGGATGCAGCCGAGCACCACCCACAGGAAGACCTGGGGTCCCCACAGGGCGCCCATGATGGGGCCGAACACGGGCCCCAGGCCGGCGATGTTCAGGAGCTGGATCAGGTAGATGCGCCAGGTGGACATGGGCACGTAGTCCATGCCGTCCTGGAGCCGGTAGGCCGGCGTGGGGCGGTCGGGCTCGGGCTTCAGGCTCCGGGTGACCAGCCCGCCGTACAGGAAGTACCCACCCACGAGCAGCGCGAGCCCCAGCAGGAAGATCCACATGGCGCCTGGCGACCTCCGCGGGGCAGTCTAGCGCCGTCCTGGCCCGGCCTCAAGCGTCGGCCGCGGTGGTTGCGGTCGGGCTGGTTCCGGGCTAGTCTGCCCCGGGTTCGAACCCCCAGGAGGAGTATCCGATGAACAGGATGATCGCGAGACTCGTGGGCCTGGCCCTGAGCTTGGCCCTGATGGGCGCGCTGGCCGCCTGCCAGCAGTCCGAGCCGGCCAAGGACGGCCCGGCGCTGTCCTCGGCCCAGGCGGCCGTCCAGGCCGCCCCGGCGAAGCCGGCCCCGGCCAAGGCCGCGCCCCCCAGGGACCCCTGGGAGCCCGGGGTGGTGCTGGTGAAGTTCAAGCCCGGCGTCACCGCCGCGAGCGCCGACCAGATCGCCGATTCGCTGGGCCTGCGGCGGGGCAAGCCCCGGCGCGCGACCGGCGTCGACCACATGAAGATCACCACGGGCGAGAGCGTGCCGGCCGCGGCGGCCCGGGTGTCCAAGGACCCGCGCGTGGTCTACGCGGAGCCCAACCACCGCATCGCGCTGCTGAACACCCCGAACGATCCGCGCTTCACCGAGTGCTGGGGGCTGGACAACACCGGCCAGACCGGCGGCACGGCCGGCGCGGACATCGGCGCGGTCGAGGCCTGGGACATCTCGATCGGCTCGGCCAACGTCATCGTGGCCGTGGTGGACACGGGCGTGGACTACACCCACCCGGACCTGGCCCCGAACATCTGGGTGAACGAGGACGAGATCGCCGGGAACGGCATCGACGACGACAACAACGGCTACGTGGACGACGTGCGCGGGTACGACTTCAGCTACGCCAACGACAACGATCCCATGGACGAGATGGGGCACGGCACCCACTGCGCGGGCACCATCGGCGCGTACGGCAACGACGGGCTGGGGGTGGCAGGCGTGAACTGGCGGGTGAGCATCATGCCGGTGCGGGTGATCGGCAACCCCGAGCAGCCGGATCTCAACGACTTCTGCCTGGACGCGGCCGAGGGCATCCGCTACGCGGTGGACAACGGCGCCCGGGTGCTGTCGAACTCCTGGTGGACCGTGCGCCAGTACAACCAGACGCTGCACGACACGGTGATGTGGACCGAGGGCACGGGCGCCATCCTGGTGTTCGCGGCCGGCAACTACGGCGAGGACGTGGACAATCCGGCCAACAACATCTACCCAGCCTCCTGGCACCCCTCCAACATGATCGGGGTGGCCGCCACGGTGCACACCGACGAGCTGGTGACCTACGAGAACACCGAGGGCTGGTGGGCCTCGAACTTCGGCGCCACCACCATCGACGTGGGCGCCCCGGGCCACAACATCCTGTCCACGGTCCTGGGCGGCGCCTACGAGCTCTACTCCGGCACCTCCATGGCCTGCCCGCACGTGTCGGGCGCGGTGGCGCTGATGCTCAGCATCCGGCCCGACCTGGATCCGGCCGGGGTCAAGGCGGCGCTGTTCGGCTCGGTGGACCCGCTGCCCTCGCTGCAGGGGGTGACCACCACCGGCGGCCGGATCAACCTCTACCGGGCCATGGCGGTGATCAGCGGCATGCCGCTACCGCCCGTGGCGCTGGCCGGCGGCAACCACACGGTCATGACCGGCACCGAGGTGGTGCTGGACGGCTCGCGCTCGTTCGACCCGAACCAGGATCCCATCACCTACGCGTGGGCGTTCTACCCGCCCGCGTGGTCCGCGGCCAGCCTGGACAGCCTGACCATCGCGAGCCCGCGCTTCACCGCGGACGTGTGCGGCCTGTACCAGGGGGTGCTCACGGTGACCGACGACGGCGGGCTGGTGTCCCAGCCCGACCGGGGGCGCATCCAGGCCATGAACCTGAACGCGCTCGACCCGGTGGTGGAGTCGCCGCACCCGTACCCCGCGGGCATCAACCAGGACTGGGTCATCCAGCGACCCGGCGCCGTGGTCATGGCGGCGCACTTCTCCCTGTTCGAGACCTACAGCGGCTGGGAGTACGTCACCATCCTGGACGGCGCCGGGAACGAGGTGGCCCGCTACAGCGGCGCGCTCCCGCCCTTCGACACCGCCACGGTGACCGGCGACACCATGATCGTGCGCCTGGTCTCGGATCCCTGGGGGGGCGGCCTGCAGGGCTTCATCGTCGACCAGGTGTGGTGGTGCGACGCGGGCGCCTGCCCGGCCGGCCAGGGCGACTGCAACGACGACCCGGCCGACGGCTGCGAGACCGACACCTCGGACGACGACCTCAACTGCGGCTGGTGCGATCACAGCTGCGCCAAGCCCCACGCGCAGTTCGACTGCGTGAACGCCATCTGCCAGTTCCTGGCCTGCGACCCGGGCTGGTCCGACTGCGACGCCTCGCTGCTGAACGGCTGCGAGTCCGATCCGCTGAACGATCCCCTGAACTGCGGGGGCTGCGGCGCCCCGTGCGAGGCCATGCCCCACGCGCTGCCCGGCTGCGCCGACGGCCAGTGCGCCATCGTCGAGTGCGAGTTCGGCTGGGACGACTGCAACGGCGTCATGGCCGACGGCTGCGAGACCGACGTGACCGCCGACCCGGTGAACTGCGGCGGCTGCGGCGTCGATTGCATGGCGCTGCCGGGTGTGGAGAGCGCCTACTGCGACGCGGCCCAGTGCTGGCTGGGGAACTGCACGGCCGAGCCCGACCTGGTCGAGAGCCCGCACCCCTACAGCGACGGGTACGATCACACCTGGACCGTCCAGCGCGCCGGCGCCACCCGCATGCGGGTGCACTTCGCCTACGTGGACACCGAGCCTTGCTGCGACGCGGTCCAGGTGATCGACGGCCTGGGCACGGTCGTCGGCGAGTACCGCGGCTACGCCTTGCCGGCCTTCTGGTCCGAGTGGGTGGTCGGTGACACGCTCCAGATCCGCCTGTTCACCGACTATTCGGTGACGGCCGACGGCTTCGTCGTGGATCAGGTCATGCCCTGCGGCGAGGGCGCCTGCCTGGACGGGTTCGACGACTGCGACGGGCTGGCGGAGACCGGCTGCGAGTCCGAGGTGGCGGACGACCCGCTGAACTGCGGCGGCTGCGGGCTCGTGTGCCCGACCCCGGATCACGCGGAGGCCGGCTGCCTGGCCAGCGAGTGCCAGCCCGGCACCTGCCTGGCGGGCTGGGGCGACTGCAACCTGGACATGGCCGACGGCTGCGAGCTGGACGTCACCGCCGACGAGCAGAACTGCGGAGCCTGCGGCGCGCTGTGCACCCCGGCGCACGGCACGGGCGAGTGCGTGGCCAGCCTGTGCACGCTGGCCGCCTGCGAGGCCGGCTACGACAACTGCGACGGGGACGTGCCCAACGGCTGCGAGGCCGAGCTGGCGACTGACCCGCTGAACTGCAACGGGTGCGGGACGGCGTGCCCGGCCCCGGCCCACGCGGCCCCCGCCTGCCTGACCGGCGCGTGCGGCCTGGGCGCGTGCGACGCGGGCTTCGCCGATTGCGACCTGGATCCGGCCACCGGCTGCGAGATCGACACCAGCACGGACGCGCAGAATTGCGCGACCTGCGGCACGCAGTGCGCCTTCGCTCAGGCCGGGGCGAGCTGCGTGGCCAGCGCCTGCGTGATGGGCGCGTGCGACGCGGGTTTCGCCGACTGCAACGTGGATCCGGCCGACGGCTGCGAGGTGGACACCCGCGCGGACGCGCAGAACTGCAGCGCCTGCGGCGCGGTGTGCGCCTTCCCGCACGCGGCCGCGGGCTGCGCCGGGAGCGCCTGCGCGCTGGGCGCCTGCGAGGCGGGCTTCGGCGACTGCAACCAGTACCCGGTCGACGGCTGCGAGGCGGAGCTCGCGGCGGACGCGGAGAACTGCGGGGCGTGCGGCACGGTCTGCAGCTTCCCGCACGCGGCCGCGAGCTGCGCGGCGAACGCCTGCCTGCTGGGCGCCTGCGAGGCTGGCTACGACGACTGCGACGCGGACGCGGCCAGCGGCTGCGAGGCGACCCTGGCCACCGATGCGGCGAACTGCGGCGAGTGCGGCCACGCCTGCGAGGCGGACGAGAGCTGCCAGGCCGGCGAGTGCGTGGGCTGCCCGGACGCGGACCAGGACGGCTTCACCGACGCGGCCTGCGGCGGCGAGGACTGCGTGGACAACAACGCCGACGTGAACCCGGACGCCGACGAGGTGTGCGACAACCTGCTCGACGACGACTGCGACGGGGCGACCGACGCCGACGACGCCGACTGCGGCGAGGACGACGACGGCGGCGGCTGCGGCTGCGCGAGCTCCGGCTCCGACACCCCGGCCTGGCTCGGCCTGGCCCTCGCGCTCGGGCTGATCGCCTCCCGCCGCCGGGCGCGCAGGTAGCGGCTCGAAGAATCGCCTGCCTCCGCCCCGCCCGC
Source organism: Myxococcota bacterium (assembly GCA_022710975.1). GTDB lineage: Bacteria > Myxococcota > B64-G9 > B64-G9 > B64-G9 > JAKLGA01. Next base: position 299,978 of record JAKLGA010000001.1, read on the forward strand.
TCGTCCCTCCAGCCCCTCCTGGCCACACGCCCGCGGCGCCTCCCGGGATTGCCCCGGGCGCCGTTCCGGGTTAGTCTGCCCCGGGTTCGAACCCCCAGGAGGAGAAGGCGATGAACAGGCTGACCGAGAGACTCGTGGGCCTGGCCCTGAGCTTGGTCCTGATGGGCGCGCTGGCCGCCTGCCAGCAGTCCGAGCCGGCCAAGGACGGCCCGGCGCTGTCCTCGGCCCAGGCGGCCGTCCAGGCCGCCCCGGCGAAGCCGGCCCCGGCCAAGGCCGCGCCCCCCAGGGACCCCTGGGAGCCCGGGGTGGTGCTGGTGAAGTTCAAGCCCGGCGTCACCGCCGCGAGCGCCGACCAGATCGCCGATTCGCTGGGCCTGCGGCGGGGCAAGCCCCGGCGCGCGACCGGCGTCGACCACATGAAGATCACCACGGGCGAGAGCGTGCCGGCCGCGGCGGCCCGGGTGTCCAAGGACCCGCGCGTGGTCTACGCGGAGCCCAACCACCGCATCGCGCTGCTGAACACCCCGAACGATCCGCGCTTCACCGAGTGCTGGGGGCTGGACAACACCGGCCAGACCGGCGGCACGGCCGGCGCGGACATCGGCGCGGTCGAGGCCTGGGACATCTCGATCGGCTCGGCCAACGTCATCGTGGCCGTGGTGGACACGGGCGTGGACTACACCCACCCGGACCTGGCCCCGAACATCTGGGTGAACGAGGACGAGATCGCCGGGAACGGCCTCGACGACGACAACAACGGTTACGTGGACGACGTGCGCGGCTACGACTTCGTGGACGCGGGCGACAACGACCCCATGGACGAGGACAGCCACGGCACCCACTGCTCGGGCACCATCGGCGCGTACGGCAACGACGGGCTGGGGGTGGCAGGCGTGAACTGGCGGGTGAGCATCATGCCGGTGCGCATCATCGGCAACCAGGAGCTGGATGCGTTCTGCCTGGACGCGGCCGAGGGCATCCGGTACGCCTGCGACAACGGCGCCCGGGTGCTGTCGAACTCCTGGTGGACCGTGCGCCAGTACAACCAGACCCTGCACGACACGGTCCTGTGGACCGAGAGCACGGGCGCCGTCCTGGTGTTCGCGGCCGGCAACTACGGCGAGGACGTGGACGACCCGGCCATGAACATCTACCCGGCCTCCTGGCACCCGGCCAACATGATCGGGGTGGCCGCCACCGAGCACAACGACGAGCTAGTGACCTACGAGAACACCGAGAACTGGTGGGCCTCGAACTTCGGGGCCACCACCATCGACGTGGGCGCCCCGGGGCACAACATCCTGTCCTCGGTCCTGGGCGGCGGCTACGAGCTCTACTCGGGCACCTCCATGGCCTGCCCGCACGTGGCCGGCGCGGTGGCGCTGATGCTCAGCATCCGGCCCGACCTGGATCCGGCCGGGGTCAAGGCGGCGCTGTTCGGCTCGGTGGATCCGCTGCCCAGCCTGCAGGGCATCACCACCACCGGCGGGCGCATCAACCTCTACCGGGCCATGGCGGTGATCAGCGGCATGCCGCTGCCGCCCGTGGCGCTGGCCGGCGGCAATCACACGGTCATGACCGGCACCGAGGTGGTGCTGGACGGCTCGCGCTCCTTCGATCCGAACCAGGATCCCATCACCTTCGCGTGGGCGTTCTACCCGCCCGCGTGGTCCGCGGCCGCCCTGGATAGCCTGACCCTCGCGAGCCCGCGCTTCACCGCGGACGTGTGCGGCCTGTACCAGGGCGTGCTCACGGTGACCGACGACGGCGGGCTGGTGTCGCAGCCCGACCGGGGGCGCATCCAGGCGCTGAACCTGAGCGTGCTCACCCCGGCGGTCGAGTCCCCGCACCCCTACGACAGCGACTACACGAACGAGTGGGTGATCACCCAGCCGGGCGCGGTCACCCTGGCCGCGCACTTCTCCCTGTTCGACACCGAGAGCGGCTGGGACTTCGTCACCATCCTGGACGGCGCCGGCACCGAGGTGGCCAGCTACAGCGGCCAGCGTGGGGCCTTCGACACCCCCACGATCACCGGCGACACCATGATCGTCCGCTTCACCACGGACAGCAGCGTGACCTACCAGGGCTTCACCATCGACCAGGTGTGGTGGTGCGACGCGGGCAACTGCCCGGCCGGCCAGGGCGACTGCAACGACGACCCGGCCGACGGCTGCGAGACCGACACCTCGGACGACGACCTCAACTGCGGCTGGTGCGCGCACAGCTGCGCCAAGCCCCACGCGCAGTTCGACTGCCAGAGCGCCATCTGCCAGTTCCTGGCCTGCGACCCGGGCTGGTCCGACTGCGACGCCTCGCTGCTGAACGGCTGTGAGTCCGATCCGCTGAACGATCCCCTGAACTGCGGGGGCTGCGGCGCCCCGTGCGCGGCCATGCCACACGCGCTGCCCGGCTGCGCCGGCGGCCAGTGCGCCATCGTCGAGTGCGAGGCGGGCTGGGACGATTGCAACGGTGTCCTGGCCGACGGCTGCGAGACCGACGTGACCGCCGACCCGGTGAACTGCGGCGGCTGCGGCGTGGACTGCATGGCGCTGCCGGGCGTGGAGAACGCCTACTGCGACGCGGCCCAGTGCTGGCTGGGGAACTGCGCGGCCGAGCCCGACCTGGTCGAGTCGCTCCACCCCTACGAAAACCAACCCTACGGGGATCCAGATCTCACCTGGACCATCACCCGCGCCGGCGCCACCCGCCTGCGGGTGCACTTCGCTTACGTGGATGTGGAGGTCGGTTACGACTTCCTCTACCTCGAGGACAGCGCGGGCCAGGTCATCGAGACCTACAACCAGCGGGAGATGCCCGCGTTCTGGTCCGCCTGGGTGACGGGCGACTCCATCCGGATCAGGTTCCACGCGGACGGCTCGGTCACCTACCAGGGTTTCGTGATCGACCAGGTCATGCCCTGCGGCGAGGGCGCCTGCCTGGACGGGTTCGCCGACTGCGACGGCCTGGGCAACACCGGCTGCGAGTCCGAGGTGGCGGAGGACCCGCTGAACTGCGGCGGCTGCGGGCTGGTCTGCACTGCCCCGGATCACGCTTCGGCCGACTGCCAGGCCAGCGAGTGCCTGCCCGGCGCCTGCCTGGCGGGCTGGGGCGACTGCAACCAGGACATGGCCGACGGCTGCGAGCTGGACATCGCCAGCGACGAGCAGAACTGCGGCGGGTGCGGCGTCCTGTGCGCCATGGTGCACGGCACGGGCGAGTGCCTGGCGAGCCTGTGCACCCTGGCCGCCTGCGAGGCCGGCTATGACAACTGCGACGGGGACGTGCTGAACGGCTGCGAGGCCGAGCTGGCGACGGATCCGCTGAACTGCAACGCCTGCGGCACGGTGTGCGAGGCGCTGCCCCACGCGGCCACGGGCTGCCTGGCCGGCGCGTGCGCCATGGGCGCCTGCGAGGCGGGCTGGGCCGACTGCGACCAGGACCCGGCCACCGGCTGCGAGGTGGACACCGGCGCGGACGCCCAGAACTGCAGCGCCTGCGGCGCAGCCTGCGCCTTCGCCAACGCCGGGGCGAGCTGCGTGGCCAGCGCCTGTGTCATGGGCGCCTGCGACGCGGGCTTCGGGGACTGTGACCAGGACCCGGCCACCGGCTGCGAGGTGGACACCACCCTGGACGCGCAGCACTGCAGCGCCTGCGGCGCGGTGTGCGCCTTCGCCAACGCCGGGGCGAGCTGCGTGGCGAGCGCCTGCGTCATGGGCGCCTGCGACGCGGGCTTCGGCGACTGCGACCAGGATCCGGCCACCGGCTGCGAGGCGGAGCTCGCGCTGGACGCGCAGAACTGCGGGGCGTGCGGCACGGTGTGCAGCTTCGCGCACGCGGCCGCGAGCTGCGCGGCGAACGCCTGCGTGCTGGGCGCCTGCGAGGCGGGCTTTGGCGACTGCGACGGGGACGCGGCCAGCGGCTGCGAGGCCACCCTGGCCACCGACGCGGCGAACTGCGGCGAGTGCGGGCACGCCTGCGAGGCGGACGAGAGCTGCCAGGCGGGCGGGTGCGTGGCGGGCGGCTGCGACGCCGGCCTGGCCGACTGCAACCAGGACCCGGCCGACGGCTGCGAGGTCACCCTGGCCACCGACGCGGCGAACTGCGGAGAGTGCGGCCACGCCTGCGAGGCGGACGAGAGCTGCCAGGCGGGCGAGTGCGTGACGGGCGGCTGCGACGCCGGCCTGGCCGACTGCAACCAGGACCCGGCCGACGGCTGCGAGGTGACCCTGGCGACCGACGAGGCGAACTGCGGCGAGTGCGGCCACGCCTGCGAGGCGGGCCAGGCCTGCGCGGCGGGTGACTGCCAGGTGTGCGCGGACGCGGACCAGGACGGCTTCCTGGACGCGGCCTGCGGCGGCGACGACTGCCTGGACACCAACGCGGACGTGAACCCGGACGCCGACGAGGTGTGCGACAACCTGATCGACGACGACTGTGACGGGGACACGGACGACGCCGACACGGACTGTGGCACGGAGGAGGGCGGCGGCTGCGGCTGCGCCAGCTCCGGCTCCGACACCCCGGCCTGGGCCGGCCTGGCCCTCGTGCTCGGCCTGATCGTGTCCCGCCGCCGCGCGCGCAAGTAGGACCCGCTCCGCGCTCGTCCCGTCAACCGACAACCTGAGAAGCAGGAGGGCCCGGGGTCAGCCCCCAGGCCCACCCTTGTCCACGACCTTCATGTCCATATCGGCTGTGGAACAGGGGGACTTCCTCGAGGTTGGAGGAGAAGATCGGAGCCTCTCGTCCCGGTGCCAGGATATTCCTTGAAGAGCTGGTTGATCTCGCGTGCGCATCCGCTCGGACAGGCAGCGAGGGAGAGGCCCGAGCCGCACCCGTTCCTGGTTCCTTGTTTCTGGTCCCTCGTTCCACTCCATGAGTGTCCGGAGCGATCCACACACGCTGGGTCTGCCGACGTCTCGGCATCGCCTTGGGCGTCACTTTCTCGCCGCAGGCGGGTGGCGCCCGCGTAGTGGCTTTGACTTGGACGCGGCCGTGGGCTGACAATCGTGGCATGCCGATGGGTTGCGAGGATCGGGGACACGAGGATCAAGCGGCGGATCGCCCTCAGGGGACGCTCCCCGCAGCACCTGGCGTGACCGGAATCCGGTCACCGTGGATGAAAAGACCGGACACGCTCCGGGCGGAGGCAGAACATTGAGAGCTGGCGCTGAAAATAGGTTGGCACCTGGAGGCACCTGGAGTTGGGCACCTGGAGTTGGAGCGTCCATTTTCAAGCTTCAGGAAGACCCGATGAGTAAAATCGGACGCGTGGATCGCCCTGTTCGCGAATACGCGCTTCTGTGGCTTGTCGCTTGCCTGGTGGCGAGCTGTGCATCTACCCGCGGTGCTGTCGAGACAGAATCTTGGTCGACGATGGTTTCTCATTTTGAAGCCGGCTACTTCGTCGATCTCAAGAGCGGCTTCGAGGCCCTGGCATCCGAACGGCTGGAGGACGACAGGCAGCCGGTTCTGCAGAAGCTTCATACGCGCTACTGGGTTGCTCGGGTCCGAGCGCTTCAAGGGCGCCTCGAAGAAGCGCGGAGTCTGGAGAGGGAAATCGAGATGCTGCTCAGGGGTGAAGCAGGTGTCAGTGCTGCCTCCAGGGCGACTTGGTATGTCAGTCTGGCTTCTCTGGCAAACGCTCAGGATGACTTTGATGAGGCGGAAAGGTACCTTCTTGTCGCGCTGGACCTGCTGGATGCACCAACATCCGATTTTGAGAAAGAGGTGAAAGCTGTTTGTCTCAGCAATTTGGCCGCGAACATGATCCTCCATGGAAAGTTCCAGGAAGCGAATGGGCTACTAGGCCGTGCTGAAGAACTCTCCACGGATAGTCAGCCGCTCGTGAGGAGTGCGCTGACCAGGCACGTCGCCATCGCCTCACGCAATGGAGACATTGGAGAGATAGGGAAACTGCTTGAAGCCCTAGACCGACAAGACAAACACAGAGATAGAAGGGTTGGGGAAAAGCCCTGCCATCAGGAGTTGCTTGAGGCAGACGCCATTTCCTCAGGAAGCACACGGGCGGGCTGCGAACGGCCAGAAAAGGCCGTGGTTTGCGTCGTGAAATCCTCGGGCCCCTGGAGTTACTCTATCGTCGAGCCGCTCATGATTCTCGGCGCCTGTGAATTCAATGCAGGACGATTCATGGAATCCAGGGAGGCCTATCGCAGGGCACTGACCCTTGTCACGGATGCATTCGGGGATGGAGCGCTTGATGGGGCCAGAATCATGCTGAGGCTGGTCCTGATTGAAAGCGAGCTCGGCAACAAGGCTGGCGCCCACGAGTTGCTGCAGAAGGTTAGTGCATTGGTCTTGGAAAGAACCGGCGAGAAATCCAGGCTCATGGCTGAGGTATTCAGGACTGTGGCTACGTTGGCGCAGTGGGAGGGGAGGATCGATGACTCCCTTGCAGCCAACAGAAAGAGCGCCTCGATCTGTCTCCCGATCGGCGGGGAGGCGGGAAAGGTGTCCGTTGAGTGGGCCCGAGGTTTGGCAGCCTACCTGGCACGGCAAGGCAGGCTCCAGGATGGTCTGGCGGTTGTCGAAGAGGCCATAGGTTGGCTCAGGCTTCTCACCGGGGATCCAGTCCCGCAGATGGAGTACTGCCTGCACGACACCCATGCGAGCATCCTGAACAAGCTCGATCGCCCAGAACACGCCAAGGTTGCTGTGGAAAGGAAAGATGCGATTGCGAAGATGATCATCGAACGAGGCCAACCTTTGAACGGTTGCGAGTGATTCGCTTTGGCTTGACTGCTGGGCAAGCTCATCTCCATCACTACACTCACTGGGCCTCTCATTTTTCAGGCCCCCTTTTTGGTGCCGGGGACTTTCTTGAAAGCGGGCAGGCAGCTGACCCCGGGCCAGTCCCCGGGCATCATCACCAGGCCCTCCTTGCAGCCGTGGGAGAGGATGTAGCGCAAGCGGGCGACCAGCGCCTCGTCGTCGCGGATGGGGATGGCGCGGTAGCGCCTCTCCCAGAAGGGCCCGTGCCAGCCGTGGAGCTTGTTCACCTTGCGGGCGATGTTGGACTCGAGATAGCCCATGAAGGCGGAGATGGCCTGGGAGCTCAGGGCCCTGAGGATCAGGTGGAAGTGGTTGGAGGCCCAGAAGAAGGCGAACAGGCTGATCTCGGGGAATTGGTGAATTGGTCCAGGGCCCGGCCGAGGCAACCGAGGATGATGGCGTTGAGCTCCTCGGAGGGGCGGAGCAGGAGCCTGCCCATGGCGGTGCGGTTGGTGATCTCGAACAGGGTGCCCGGCTCGGGCATGAAGCGTAGCGGTCATGGCAAGGAGCGTCTCCCCCCGTGCATGACCTCTAGCAAACCGCTTGCCAGCGCGAGCCGGATGAGGACGAAAGCGTTGACTTGGACGCGGTCGTGGGCTGACAATCGAGGCAAGGCGAAGGGTTGTGAGGATCGGGGACGGAGGAATCTTGCGGGGTATCGCCATCAGCGGGCCCTCCCCGTGGTTCCTGGCGTGACCAGAATCCGGTCACCGTGGATGAAAATACCGGACACGCTCCGGGCTGGGCCGGGACCTCGAGAGCTGGCGCTGAAAATGGGCTGGCACCTGGATCGGGGGGCAAGTGAGGTTTAAACTGAAACTTCTCGGGCGCAATGCTCGGCCGGCATTGCTCGCAGTCTGCCTCGCCATGGTAATCCATTGGGGGTCAGATGCTCGGGCCTCTGATTCGAGAGCCTTCTCTGAAGTCACCCGATTCACCAAGGACATTGAGAGCTGTCGTGGTCTCGACACTCTAGTCGAACCCATGTCCATCCGGTGCCTCGAGGAGGTGCTTCCACGGGCTCTTGATGCATATAGGCATGCAGTCATGGGTGACAAACTTGACATCGACCAATTGGAGGTTGGCATACGGGAGTCTCTTGCTCGATGCAATTCGCGGGCTGCACGTTTTGTGTTGAGCATGGTGTTCGTGGACACCGCGGAGTTCGCGGGCGAGTTCAATATCGCACTTAAATGGCTCCAACAGATCGCTGATGAGTCGCGGGAGACCCCCGAGTTCGGTAGGCTCGAACCTGCCTGGGCGCTAGAGCAGAGGATTTTGGATGCGATGCTGTTGGGTGGCCAGTTTGGTGCTCTGGCTAAGAGGGTGAAGGATGATCCCGCCGATGGGGACCAAGATACCCGTTGCGATCGATTGCTGGCTCGAATTCGCAACACTGAATACCTTGCCGAGATAAGTGCAATCGCTGGAGACTACTCCACTTGGACCAATGCTGCGGTCCGTGCCCGCGAACTTGCTGCTGGGGATGCCGGGTGGTGCGCAGGCGAAGGTACTGCGCCCGATGAGACTGGAAGGTCAGTGCTTTGTGCGATTGATTTGCTCGAAGTTTCGATGAAATGGACCGACCGCGACCTCCGCGATTGGATGCGCCTGGCAGGTCGTATGGAGTTCCATAGGCGCAGCTATACCCGGTTGCGACTTCTTGGCGAAATCAAGTCTGCATTGATTTCTTCAGGAAGAGCTCTGGCGCTTGCAGAAGCACTGTCAGTTCGTCCGAACGCGTTCTCGTTGCTGGTCGCAGCGCAGTACGCGAAGGCCGAGTATCTGCTCGGTAGGAAGCACCAGGCCACAGATCGAATTCAGTATGTTCTAGGTCAAGTGCAGGAATCTGGCTTCGCTGGGACATGGCTGGAGGAGCTACTTCTGTCTTCTGCGCTGGAGGTGATGCGAGAGACCAGGGGCCCCGCTACGGCCCTGGGCTTTGCTGAGCGTCTGGTCGATGTGGCAGGGCAGAGCACAGGTAGAGGATCGAATATACTGCGTTACGGCCTGGCATCGTCCGCAAGCTTGGCTCTCGAGGCAGGAGAATACTTGCGCGCCACGAATTTCGCGGGAAGGTGGAAAGAGTTCGCCAGGCGCTGCGAGGACTGTGATAAAGCGGCTATTGCGAGAGCTTCCGAAATCGAAGGTCGCGCGCTACTTGCACTCGATAGAGCGGACGCGGCTGCTGCGTCCTTCATCGAGGCGATTGACACCATGTCAAAGCCGCCTGTTGGCGAGCTCGATGGCCATATCATGGCAACATACTTCGGATTATTGGCGAATGCCTATGCGGAGTCGGGAGATGACTACAATACAGAAAGGTCTGCACGGATGTGCTTAGAAATTGCATCTAGGAGTGCGCCTGAGGTCGCCTTGAAAGACTCGGCCCGCTGTGCGACCTGGCTAATATCGTCGCTAGTCAAGCGCGATCAGAAAGAAGAGGCCGTCGAGACGGCTACAGGGTGGATCACGAAGTTAGGAGGAGGATTCCATGAAGAGAAGGGAGAGCTTCTAAGGGCTCGTGCATTGGTTTACGAAAAGATGGGCAAGCCGGACGACGCCAGGAATGACCGACAGGCAGCTGAGGAACTGCGCTCAGAAAGGTGAAATTGGAGGCTTCGATAACCCCTCCAGCAAGGGCCAACCTCCTGCAGGAGTTCCTTCCTCCACACACGCTCCGGGCGGAGGCAGGACGCGGAGGCAGGAGATTGAGAGCTGGCACTGAAAATAGGTTGGTACCTGGAGTTTGGGCATTCGCCTAGCAAACCCCTTGCCAGCGCGAGCCGGACAAGGACGAAAGCGCTGACTTGGACGCGGTCGTGGGCTGACAATCGAGGCATGGCGAAGGGTTGCGAGGATCGGGGACGGAGGAATCTTGCGGGGTATCGCCTTCAGCGGGTCCTCCCCGTGGTTCCTGCCGTGACCGGAATCCGGTCACCGTGGATGAAAAGACCGGACACGCTCCGGGCGGAGGCAGAACATTGAGAGCTGGCGCTGAAAATGGGCTGGCACCTGGATCGGGGTGGCGAAGAATGCATGGAATGACTATGAATATCAAACAGCTCGGATGTCATCATTGGTTAATGCAGGTTGTGGCAGTCGTGGCTCTTCTGTGCATGAGGGTTGCGGCGCTGAAGGCATCTGCGGCCGAGGGAGAGAAGCCGGATAGCACAGCACGAGGCTGCAACCAAGATTCACCTGACGACTGCGTGGATCCTTCCATGGTCCGAGAGGGTATCCAAGCTGAGATGGAGTTGGATCGCAACCGAAGCCGGCTCATGATGCTCACGTTCACGTTCCGTTGGAGCGAGGCAGGGGCTCTGTGCGACCACCTCTTGGGGATTGCCAGCGAGGAACCGGATGCACGGGTACGGGCTCGTATCCAGTGGGAACTTGCCGTTTATTTGAAGAACATGGAGAGATTTGATCAGGCAATTAAAATCCTCAGGTGTCTGCTCGATCAGGCACTCGCAGGAAGCGAACTGGATGAAACACTCTCCACGGATTCTCTCGAGGTACTTCTGTCGGTGGGTCTGATGAAAGTCGGCAGGTACGAGGAAGCGCTCGCGCTAGTCGCTGCTGGCCTCGAGAGATCCTATGACCGGGAATGCTGCAAGTGCTTGAGGTGGCGAACCAAACTTCTTCGTGTTGCTAGACTCGTGCATGAGAGCAATGGCGATCTCGGACTCGTTCGCAGGGATGAGGGCGAGCTCGAAAGCCTGAGTGAGCAGATGGTGAGGGTCGATTGCGAACCCGGCTTGACACACATGTGCCCAAGGCATGAAAGATCAAGCAAGGTGGGTGATAAAGACATCTTCGTCACGGCTGGGAAATACGTGTGTGGTGGCGGCGTCCAGGGTGATCTTTGCGGATGGATGGGCAGACTTGAAAAGGGGTTGACCCACGAGAGGGCAGCCGAGCTGTATAGAATGAAGGGGGACTACGAGAATGCGCTGCTCTCCTATGGGCGAGCTTTGGCTCTCTTCGAGTCTCTTTCTCCTGAGCCGAACAAACGATCTCTGACCGGGGAGTACGAGTATGCATTCGTCGAATGCCCACTTGGGCGCCATGTTCAGGCGCTCGAAAGGTTGAAGCGGGCCGCTTTGTCGATACGTGGCACGAGAGCGGAGAAGACCTGGCATGAGGCCTTCATCAGTGAACAGATCCTGGGTCTGTCCCTGAAGATGGGGGACAAGGCCACGGCGATCGAGGCAGCGGAGGTGCTCGCGAAGATGATTGAGACCCTTGGGTATCGGGATCATCCCCTGCGACGCTGGGCGATCGGCACCTTGTGTGAGACGCTAGCAGAGGAGCGACGAGTGCAGCATCTCTTGAAGTGGGTCGGGGAGTGGGTACGCCTCGCAGAGGCTTGCAGGGGATGCCACAAGTCTGTCCCCGCGAGGGCGTTGTCCATCCATGCGAAGGCCGCATGTGCAGACGGCAGACCTGAGCTAGCGCGAGAACTATTTGACAGGGCCAACGAATGGCTTGCCCGAGAGCCCCGCGCGCCGACCGACTCTGGAGAGATCAAGGCCAACTACATGGTGCTCTTCGAGTACTTCAGGTGTGCCAAGGAGTACAACCAGGGCGAAGAGGTTGCGCTGAAATGCCTCGACGACCCGCGGATCGCCTTTCCTGAGAACGTCACTTGTGGAGGCGCAGTGATCGAGGCATTGCTTGATCAGAAGAAGGGGCCGGAAGCGGCGAGATTGATGACAATGCTCGAGAGCAGATTCCTGGGGAAGGATGCTTCTGTGGATGCATCTCTGACCGAGTTGAGGAAGGCACTGGGACCCTAGGTGCCGGGCGGAACGAGCGACCCCACACGGCGGTGCTCCTAGCCCGGTGCTATGGTCCTTCTTGAGGTGGACCTTACCCGTGTCGCACACGTTCCTGGTTCCTCATTCATTCCTCCACTCCATGAATGCCCGGAGCGATTCACACACACAGGGTCCGCCAACGTCTTCGCGCCGCCTCGGGCGCCGACTGAGTTTCCTCTAGCCTTCGGCGGTGTCTCCCTTCCGGCCCTCGGAACTCCCGGCGTGGTCCCGCGCAGGCTTCGGCGTCACTCGGGGCAAGGCTGCTCGCTCCCTCACCCGCGGGGGGCTGCTGTGGGTCGGACACCTCGGGCCGTCAGGGAGACACCCCCTCGGGCTCTTCTCGCGCCCCAGGAGGAAGGTGTTCCCCCTTCATCGCGGGAGGGTGGCACCCACGCGAGGGGGCATTCGCCGAGGTGAGGGGGGCCAGCCGGGGCGTTGCATTTTCGGGGGTGATGGTGTTGTTTCGGGGCGAGAGACGGAGGCGCGGCATGCTCGGGCTCAGCCTGAAGGACGGCGCGAAGAAGGCCCGCTACCTGGCGAACTTCGCCCGGCGGCGCCTGGTCCACACCAACATGCAGCTCCTGTACGACTGCAACTTCCACTGCCGCATCTGCGACTTCTGGCGGGAGAAGGGCAGGAACCCGCCCCGCCTCTCGGCCGCCCAGGTCCGGGTGCTCTCGGACCGGATGGCCGAGATCGGCCCCCAGGTGGTCAGCATCGGCGGGGGCGAGCCGCTGCTGCACCCCGAGCTGGTCGAGGTGGTCGAGGCGCTGGCCCGGCACCACTTCCCGGTCATGATCTGCAACGGCTGGTTCGTGGAGGAGCCCATCGCCCGGGCCCTGTGGCGGGCCGGCATCTACGAGGTGAGCGTGTCGGTCGACTACGCCGATCCCGCCCGCCACGACGCCCAGCGCGGCATGCCGGGCGCCTTCGAGCGGGCGCTCAGGGCGCTCGAGATCCTGGCGCGCACCCGCGTGGCCCCGCACCAGCGGGTGCACATGATCAGCGTGGTCATGGACGACAACGTGGACGACCTGGAGGCGCTGGTCCTGCGCTGCCGCGAGCTCGGCATCACGTACCTGGTGACCCTCTACTCCGACAAGCGCGGGGCCCTGCCCGTGCGGCGGGTGCCGAACGACGTTGGCGCGCGCCTGCTCGAGCTCAAGCGCCGCCACCCCGAGTTCGTGTCCCTGCGCGGCTACGTGGGGCGCTTCTCCGAGGCCATCCGCGCGGGCGGCCTGGGGCCCTGCCGGGCCGGGCGCAACCTGTGCAACATCGACTCCCAGGGCGACGTGTCCCTGTGCATCGACAGGCTGCAGGAGCCGGTCGGCAACATCTTCCGGGACGAGCCGCGGCTGCTCGAGCGGCGATTGCGCGCGCGGCACGACGGGAACACCTGCCGGGCCTGCTGGACGAGCTGCCGGGGCTCCATCGAGACCCTGCTCTACGGCGAGCGGCCGCTCGCCAACCTGTGGGACTACCACCAGATGACCCGCGACGCGGCGCTCGCGGAGCGGCGGGTCTGAGCCGGCGTGGGCGCCCGCGCGGCAGATTTCCATTGCGCGGCGCGTCGCCGGGCAGTACCTAGTCGGCCTTGCCCCGGGTGGCCAGGCCGACGTCCTGGCGCCAGGGCCAATCCGGCGTGGGCGGAGCCACGAGAGGAGCGCGACACATGTGGAAGCGGCGGTTCGCGGGGGCGGCGTGGGCGGTGGCGGTCCTGGCGGCGGGGCTCGGGGCGGGCGCCTGCGGCGGCGGCGGCGGCGGGTCGACCTGCACCGAGCTGGACGTGCGCCCCTGCCCGGACTGCCCCAGCGGCACCCAGACCTGCACGGGCGGAGCGTGGGGCGCCTGCATGGTGCTGGCGGAGAGCTGCAACGGCGCGGACGACGACTGCGACGGCCAGACCGACGAGGGCTGCGGCACCCCCTGCACCGGCGACGGCGACTGCGGCGCCGGCGAGGTGTGCAACGACGACGGCTTCTGCGAGGCGGGCTGCCGGCCCCAGGCCGAGGTGTGCGACGGCCTGGACAACGACTGCGACTCGCTGACCGACGACGTGGAGGGGCTGGGGGCGGAGTGCAGCGCGGGCCAGGGCGAGTGCCTGGCCACGGGCACCCTGGTGTGCGATCTGCTGTCCCAGGCTCCGGCCTGCAGCGCCCAGCCGGGCCAGCCGGAAACCGAGGTGTGCGACACCCTGGACAACGACTGCAACGGCCAGGCGGACGACCTGCCGGGCGCGGGGCTGCCGTGCGACAACGGCCTCCTGGGGCAGTGCCTGGCCACGGGCGCCATGGCGTGCGACCCCGGCACCGGCGCGCTGGCGTGCGACGCGCCCGTGCTCGAGCCCGGGGTCGAGGTGTGCGACGGGCTGGACAACGACTGCAACGGCAACATCGACGGGCTGGACGAGGACCTGGACGGCGTCGGGGCCCTGTGCGACAACTGCCCGACCATGGCCAACCCGGGCCAGGAGGACGCGAACCAGAACGGCGCTGGCGACGTCTGCGAGACCGCCTACTTCCACGGCGTGGCCCTGAACCTGCCCGAGGCCGGGCTGACCGGCTGGGCGCCGTGCTGGAGCGGGACGTACGACCAGAACGCGCCCGCGCTGGCCGACCTCCTGGCGGCCTGCCCGGGCAGCCACCTGCTGCTCGGCTGCAAGCCGACCGAGGCAGACACCCTGGCGGTCGCGGCCATGGCCGCGCGCGCGGACGTCCTGTGGGAGTGCGGCACCGACCCCGCCTGCCGCCACGAGGCCAACGGCGTGGGCTGGTATTTCAGCGGCGAGTGGTCCTGGGGCTTCGCCCCTGGGGGCGATGCCGTGGAGCGGAGCTCATGCGACATCGGCCCCGGCGCCGGGCGGCTGTGCTGGCACACCGGGGGCGGATCGATGAACGGGGGCTACCGCTGCGGCGACGACCTCGGCTTGTGGGATGTGACCTGGACGCGCGTGGTGTACCAGTACCTCGGCACGGACTTCGACGCGGACGGCGTGCCCGGGGCCCGCGACAACTGCCCTGACCGCCCGAACCAGCACCAGGAGGACGGCGACGCCGACGGCGCGGGCGACGCGTGCGACAATTGCCCCGCGGGCTCCAACCCGGGCCAGGAGGACGCGGACGGGGACGGGCTGGGCGACGCCTGCGACAACTGCCCCGCGGCCGCCAACCCGGGCCAGGAGGACGCGGACGGGGACGGCCCGGGCGACGCGTGCGACAATTGCCCCGCGGCCGCCAACCCGGGCCAGGAGGACGTGGACGGCAACGGGATCGGCGACGCCTGCGATCGCCTGCGCTTCTCCGGCATCCGCCAGGAGCTGCCCGAGGCCGACCTGGCGGGCTGGACCCTGTGCTGGAGCGCCACCTACGATCAGTTCGGCACGCCGCTGGCGGACATCCTGGCGGCCTGCCCGGGCAGCCAGCTCCTGCTGGGCTGCAAGCCCGTGGGCAACGCCGCGCTCACCCTGGCGGCCAACGCCCCCCGCGCGGACGTGCTGTTCGAGTGCGGCGCGGACCTGGCCTGCGTGCACCCGGCCAACGGCGCGGGCTGGTACTACAGCGACAGCTACTCCTGGGGCTTCGCGCCCGAGGGAGAGGGCGTCGAGCGGATCTCGTGCGACGTCACCGCGGGTGCGCTGCGCATGTGCTGGCACACGAACGGCCAGGTCGTGGATTCCGGCTACCGCTGCGGGGACAACATGCTGAACGGAGATGCCGGCTGGCTGAAGGTGGTCTACACCGCCGACTGAGCCGGTCCTGCTCGCGCCGCCCCCCACCCGGTCCCCTGTCGTCTGTTTTACCCTGCCATATCAATGAGCTACGTCTCTATTGCGCGGCGGGTCAATCTGGGCTAGGCTCGGCCGTCCTCGAATTTCAGGGAATCTCCTGCGTCGGAGGCTCCATCCAGCGAAACCGGTCCATGACGGACCCGAACTCGTTCCCTTTGAAGGAGGAGAGGTACATGCGGACGAAGCAGTGGGCGTTGATGGCTTTCATGTGGGTGGGCCTGGTGAGCGGGCTCGGGCTGGTCGGCTGCGACGGCGGCGGCACCACCGACTGCGCCGATCTCGACGTGCGGCCGTGCCCGGACTGCCCCAGCGGCACCCAGACCTGCCTGCTCGGGGTGTGGGGCACCTGCGTCACCCCGGCCGAGAGCTGCAACGGCACGGATGACGACTGCGACGGCGAGACCGACGAGGGCTGCGGCGACACCTGCACCACCGACGCGGACTGCGATCCGGGCTGGGTGTGCAACGCCGACGGCTTCTGCGAACAGGGCTGCGTGCCCGCCACCGAGGTGTGCAACAACCTCGACGACGACTGCGACGGCCAGACCGACGAGGGCTGCGGCGGCGGCTGCACCACCCACGCCGACTGCCTGCCGGGCGAGGTCTGCGAGGCCGGCACCTGCGTGCCCGGCTGCATCGTGTCCCCCGAGGTGTGCAACAACCTGGACGACGACTGCGACGGCCAGATCGACGAGGGCTGCGGCGGCAACTGCACCACGAACGCCGACTGCCAGCCTGGCGAGATCTGCGAGGCCGGCACCTGCGTGCCCGGCTGCGTGGCCGAGACCGAGGTGTGCGACAACGTCGACAACGACTGCGACGGCCAGATCGACGAGGGCTGCGGCGGGACCTGCACCACCGACGCCGACTGCCTGCCGGGCGAGGTGTGCAACGCCGGGATGTGCGAGCCCGGCTGCGTGCCCGCGACCGAGGAGTGCGACGGCGTGGACAACGACTGCGACGGCGACATCGACGAGGGCTGCCCGGCCTGCACCACCGACGCCGACTGCGATCCGGGCTTCGAGTGCGAGGCCGGGGTGTGCGTGCCCAGCTGCGTGCCCGAGACCGAGGTGTGCGACGGCGTGGACAACGACTGCGACGGCGACATCGACGAGGGCTGCCCGGCCTGCACCACCGACGCCGACTGCGACACGGGCTTCGAGTGCGAGGGCGGCGTGTGCGTGCCCATCTGCGTGCCCGCGCTCGAGGTGTGCGACGGCGTGGACAACGACTGCAACAACCTGATCGACGACGTGGCCGGCCTGGGCGCCGCGTGCACCGAGGGCGTGGGCGTGTGCCTGGACTCGGGCATCATGACCTGCGACCTGGCGGCCGGCGAGCTGGCCTGCAGCGCCACCCCCGGCCAGCCCACGGCCGAGCTGTGCGATCTGCTCGACAACGACTGCAACGACCAGGTGGACGACGTGATCGGCCTGGGCGAGTTCTGCAGCGTGGGCGAGGGCGTGTGCTACGCCGAGGGCGTGTTCGTGTGCGACACGGACCTCGTCGAGCTGGTGTGCGACGCGGTGCCCGGCCAGGGCGAGCCCGAGGTGTGCGACAACATCGACAACGACTGCAGCGGGATCGTGGACGACGTGGAGGGCCTGGGCGCGGACTGCGACAACGGCCTCCTGGGCGACTGCTTCGCCACGGGCGCGATGGTGTGTGACTTCGGCACCGGCGCGCTGGTGTGCGACGCGCCCATCATCGATCCCGAGCCCGACGTGTGCGACGGCTTCGACAACGACTGCGACGGCCTGATCGACGGTGGGGACACGGACGGCGACGGCATCGCGGACGCCTGCGACAACTGCCCGGCGGACTTCAACCCCGGCCAGGAGGACGTGGACGGGAACGGCGTGGGCGACGTGTGCGACCTGCTGTGGCTCTCCGGCGTGCAGCAGAACCTGCCCGAGGGCGACCTCCGCGGCTGGACCGCCTGCTGGCGCGGGACCTACGATCAGAACCAGCCGCCGGTGGCCGAGATCCTGGCGGCCTGCCCGGGCGCCGAGCTGCTCCTGGGCTGCATGCCCACGGGCACGGACGTGCTGACGGTGGCCGCCATGGCCCCGCGCGCGGACGTGCTGTTCGACTGCGGGCTTGATCCCACCTGCGTCCACGAGGCGAACGGCGTGGGCTGGTACTTCAGCGACTCCTGCTCCTGGGGCTTCGCCCCGGCCGGGCTGCCGGTCGCGCGCTATACGTGCGACACGGACGGGCAGAACATCGAGCAGCGCATGTGCTGGCACTCCAACGCCGGGGCGATGAGCGCGGGCTGGAGCTGCGGCGCCACCCAGTGGATGTTCGGGGCGGAGTACACCCGCGTGGTGTACACCACCGGCCCGGTGCAGGACCTGGACGGCGACGGCGTGGGAGACGCGGCCGACAACTGCCCGGACGTGGCCAACCCCGGCCAGGCGGACTACGACGGCGACGGTACCGGCGACCTTTGTGAGGTCGTGACGCCCGGCGCTGCGGCGTACCTGCGCTCGACCGTGGGCGCGCCCTGGGGCCAGAACACCAATGAGCAGGCCATGGACCTGGCGTTCGGCGCGGGCCTCTGGCAGGACCTGCGCTACGAGACGGTGAACCCCGCGGCCCTGTTCTCGCCGGCCTACACCTTCATCTACCTGGAGGGCAGCGACAGCAATGCTGAGGAGCTGCAGGCCTTCATGACGGCCAACCAGGGTGCCATCGAGAGCTGGGTGGCCAACGGCGGGAGGCTGCTGGTCAACTCCGCGCCCAACGAGGGCGGTAACCAGAGCTGGGGCTTCACCGGCGTGACGTTGACGAACTCCGACTTCTCCGTGAACCCGGGCGGTCCGGCCGATCCGACCCATCCGATCTGGAACGGGCCGTTCACGCCCATCGCGCTGAGCTTCACCGGCGGCTCTTACGCCCACGCCTCGGTGAACGGGCCCGGGCTCGTACCGGTCATCATCGACGCCGACGGCGGCGACCCCAACCTGGCCGAGCTCACCTGGGGCGCCGGCCGGGTCCTGTTCGGCGGGCTGACCACCTCGAACTTCTGGTCGCCCAACCCCGAGTCGCTCAACCTGCGCGCCAACATGCTCGCCTACCTCGGCATCAACGTGAGCCCGGCCTTCAACTTCTCCGGCATCGCCCAGAACCTGCCCGTGTCCGACCTGACCGGCTGGACCCAGTGCTGGAGCAACACCTACGATGTGACTGGCGTCCCCATGGCCGACGTGCTGGCGGCCTGCCCGGGTAACCACCTGCTGATCGCCTGCCGGCCCACGGGCAGCGACACCCTGACCCTTGCGGCCAACGCCCCGCGCGCCGATGTGCTCTTCGAGTGCGGTTCGGACACGACCTGTGTGCACAACGCCAACGGCGTGGGCTGGTACTACAGCGACAGCTTCTCCTGGGGCTTCGCGCCCGAGGGAGTGGCGGTGAACCGCAACTCGTGCGACTGGCAGAACCCCGACTTCAACGACGTGCGCATGTGCTGGCACACCGATGCCGGCGCAACCCAGTGGGGCTACCGCTGCGGTGACGTCTATCCTGGCGCAGAATACGAGAAGGTGATCTTCCAGCACAACTGAGCCGGCGCCGTCCCGCCTAGGTTCCCCTACCCAGCTTCGAACGCAGCACCCACCCGGCCTCCGCGAGCAGGGAGGCCGGGTGGTTCAAGATCAGCGCGAAGCCCAGCGCGCAGGCCGACTGGCAGCGGTTGTCGCAGGCTGGCTCCGGCCCGAAGCGCCGCAGGCCCGCGGCGCGGATGGCGTGCAGGTCCTCCGCGAGCAGGTTCCCGGCCACCTGACCGAGCTCCAGGCAGGGGTAGTAGACGCCCCCGTCGGGCGCGACCGCCAGGGTGGTGGACGGGCGGCAGCGGAACTGGGTGAGATCGCGCATGTGCTCGAGGTACAGGCGCGAGCCGTTCACCCGCGCCCCGCGCCGCTTCTCCGCGAGCAGCAGCTCGAACATGGCCCGGTAGGCCGGGGCGGCGCGGAGCGCCGGGTGCGGGTGCACCCCCACGAGCTGGGGGCAGAGCGCGAAGCGGAAGCCCCGCGCCTGGCTCCAGCGGTAGAGGGCCGGCAGACCCTCCAGGTTGTCGGGGGTGGCCACGGCCGAGACGATGATCTCCTGGCCGGCGGGCCGGGTGCGGCGCGCGAGCTCGATCTGCCCGAGCGCGTGGCCGAGCGCCCCGGGCCGGCCCAGCCAGCGGTCGGCCGTGGCCTCGTCCAGCGAGGACAGGCTGACCACCAGGTAGCGCACCGCCCGCTGGATGGGCCCGAGGTGGCCTGCCAGCGCCAGCGCGTTCGTGGTCAGCACCACCCCGTCGAAGCCGAGCGCCGGCAGGCCCGAGAGCACCGCGTCCACCTCGGGGTGCTCCAGCGGCTCCCCGCCGGTCAGCACCAGGTGGTCGGTGTGGCGCCGGATGCGGGCGAGCAGCTCGAGCACCCGCGGGGCGGGCAGGGCCGGATCGTCGAGCGTCCAGTACGGACGGCCCTCTCCGTCCGAGCAGAACGGGCAGCGGCAGCCGCAGCGGTAGGTCAGGTAGTAGACCGCCAGCAGCGGGTAGAAGCCCGCGGGGCTGCGCGACAGCGCGTGCCTGAGGTAGTTGTGCACCGCGCGCAGCGTCACCGCGGCCGCCTCCCCGCTCAGCGCACCTTCCAGATCAGGCGCTCGGCGTTCTGCCGGTAGATCCTGTCCAGCGCCTCGCGCGGCAGCCCGATGCCGTCCACCGTCCAGGCGCCCTGGATGGGGGTGGGGTGCCGGAGCCCCCGCCGCTCGGTCTCGAAGAAGTCCCGGTGGGCCTGGAAGAAGCGGACCGCGTCCTGGTCCTCGTCCGGCCAGATGCTCAGGCTGCCGAGCTGGTAGCTGTCCTCGTCGATCACGATGTCCGTGCCGAACAGGATGCGGGCCTGGTGCTCGAGGAAGAAGGCGCGCACCTCGGCCGGCGGGTGGCGGCCGAACTCGGGCACCCGGGCCGAGGTGTCCACCAGCAGGTTCGGCCGGGCGTCGAGCAGCCGGTCGACGTACCCCAGATCCTCGGGGGAGTTGGCCAGGTGGATGCCCAGGAAGGTGGTGCCCGGGTGGCGCGCGAGGCGCCGGTCGCGCTGGGCCAGGAGCTCGGCCTTGGAGGGCAGCCCCTCCCCGGCGAAGCTCCAGTTCGGCGCGAACAGGAGCTCGAGGTGCCGCTCGTTGCGCGGGCCGGGCGGGTCGAAGAAGGTCAGCGGGTCCGCGGTGTGGATGGCGACGATGAGCCCCAGCCGGCCGGCGGCCTCGAACCACGGGTCCAGGCGCGGGTCGTCGACCGGGACCAGCCGGCCCTCCGGATCTCGCACGGACAGCCCCAGCGCCTTGAAGATCTTGACCCCGCGCGCGCCGTCCCGGGCCGCGACCTCCAGCCGGCCCACCTCCCGCTCGAGCCAGCCCGGCTGGCCGAAGCCGTCCCAGTCCGGGTTGACGAAGAAGGCGAAGCGCTCGCCCAGCCGGCGCTGCACGGCCAGGGTGGCCCGGTAGCGCCCCGAGCCGGGCACGCCCGCGCTCTTGGCGCAGAAGCGGGTCACCCCGACCTGGTCGAAGAGCGCCAGCGCCCGCGCCAGCGCCCTGGGGCTGGGCAGCAGGTGGACGTGGGAGTCGACCATGGGCGGCCGGCCGGCCGGCCCCGCCGTGGCCGGCCCCCCGTCCGCCCCATCCAGGGGTTCGGGGCAGCCCGCGGCCCAGAGCAGCAGGGCGGCGGCCAGGGCGGAGGCGATCGGGGCGCGCATGCTGAGCGCAATGTACCACAGGCCCGGAGCCGGGACACCCCAGTTGCCCGGACGGGGCCGAGCGGGGGAGAATGGCGGCCGTGGATCCCCTGGGCTACCTCGACGGGCTGGCCGGGCTCGGCGCCGCGGACGCGGAGGGCCTGGCCGCCAGCCTCGGGCCCGGGCCGCTCCTGCGCGTGCGGCTCGACCCGCGCGGCCATCCCGCCGCGGCCACCTGCCTGCTGCGGGTGGGCGCCCCGCCGGCGCGCCTGTGGCGCCGCATCCGCGATCTCGACGGCCTGCCGAAGCTGGTGGAGATGATGGAGGCCGTGGACCGGCTGCCGCCGCTCGCGGACGGGGGCGAGCAGGTGCGGGTGCGCCTGCGTTTCCACCTGGCCTTCCTGTCGGTGCGCTTCCACTTCACCGCCCGCGTGACCCGCCAGGAGGGGCGCTGGCTGCAGCTCACCTTCCTGGAGGGCAAGGTGCGCGACGTGCTCATCCGGCTGGAGACGACCCCGCTGGGCGCCGACGGCTGCCTGCTGCGCACCCACATCGCCTTCGACCCCCGCTCCCTGGGCTGGCTGCTCAACGTCTTCCTGCGCCACCACCCGGAGATCGAGTGGGGGGTGCACGCGGGCGCCGCCCTGTGCGTGGCCCAGGCCGCCCGGGCGCTGGCCGAGCCACCCGAAACGGTGTAGAGTCCCGCACGATCCCCACGCGGAGGTGGCAGACATGAAGCAGATCGGCTTGGCGGTGCTCCTGCTCGCGTCCCTGGGAGCGGGCTGCGACGAGGGCGGCGGCCTGGAGGCCCTGCCTTGCTCGACCGACGAGGACTGCGACGCGGACCAGGTGTGCAACCCCTGGAGCGGCCAGTGCATGGCGGGCTGCCGCGGCCACGAGGACTGCCTGCGGGGCGAGATCTGCAACCCCTACACGGCCCAGTGCATGCCGGGCTGCTTGACGACGGCGGAGTGCTCGCGCGGGCAGATCTGCAGCCCCTACACGGCCCAGTGCGTGGACGGCTGCCTGCTGGACCAGGACTGCGAGCTGGGCCAGGTGTGCAGCCAGGCCACGGCCCGCTGCGTCAGCGCCCAGGCCACCGGCGACTGCCAGGCCGACGCCGACTGCCCGGCGGGCAAGCTGTGCGACCTGGAGGCCGGTCTGTGCGTGCCCGGGCCCCAGTGCCAGGCGGACGCGGACTGCCGCTTCGACGAGCGCTGCGCCGAGGGCCGCTGCGTGTGGGCCGGGCCGGTGTGCGCCACGACCGCGGACTGCCGCCTGGACGAGACCTGCGTGGAGGGCGTGTGCCAGCCCGTGGCCGTGGGCTGCCGCGAGGACACCGACTGCGCCGCGGGCGAGGTGTGCGTGCTGGGCGAGTGCGCGCCGGAGCCGCAGGTCTGCACGACCGACGCCGACTGCGACGCGGGCGAGTTCTGCGATCAAGGCACCTGCCAGCCGGTGCTCCCGGAGTGCACCACCGACGCAGACTGTGGCGCGGGCGAGTTCTGCGATCAGGGTACCTGCCAGCCGGTGGCCCCGGAGTGCACCACCGACGCCGACTGCGACGCGGGCGAGGTGTGCAACCAGGGGGTGTGCGAGCCCGGGCAGGCGCGCTGCTGGACGGCGGCCGACTGCGCGGCCGGGGAGCGCTGCAATCTCTTGACCGGCGAGTGCGAGCTGGACCAGGGCAACACGGGCTGCGAGACGGACGCCGACTGCCCCGCGGGCCTGACCTGCTCCTTCTCCATGTGCACCGGCTGCGACGACGACACCGATTGCTTCCCGGGCCAGACCTGCGTGCTGACCGCCTGCTTCGGGGAGGCCGACGCCTGCGCCGGCGTCACTTGCGACCCGGGCTTCCACTGCGAGGCCGGCGGCTGCGTGGCCGACGGCACCGAGTGCAGCGTGGACGCCGACTGCCCCGCGGGCGAGCTGTGCCAGGGCGGCAACTGCGTGGAGGACACCTCGTCCTGCACCCTGGACGAGGACTGCGCCTACGGCGATCGCTGCGAGGCCGGCACCTGCGTGGCCGACACCGGCTGCGAGGACATCTCGGACTGCGCCTTCGGGCTGCAGTGCCAGTTCAGCATGTGCATCGGCTGCGACAGCGACGCGCAGTGCAAGCCGCGCGAGCAGTGCCTGCTGTCCGCGTGCATCCCGCGCCTGACCGATCCCTGCGCGGACGTGAGCTGCCCGAGCGGCGAGGTGTGCGATCCGGACAACGGCTCGTGCTACCCGGAGGACGGCACCTGCGCGGACGACGCGGACTGCCGCGAGGGCCAGACCTGCGGCATGCTGAGCTACTGCCTGGGCTGCGCCGAGGACGGCGACTGCCGCTCGGGCCAGCGCTGCATCCTGAGCGCCTGCGTGCCCCTGGGCGGCTGATCGCGCTGGCGGCCAACCAGCCACCAGCCACCCGATACCCGATACCAGGAACGAGCATCGTCCTCGGGGGTGACCATGTCCCAGACCTGGAGGCCCACGCTGATCGCCGCGCTGTGCGCGGCCCTGCTCCTCCTGGCCGGCTGCGATGGGGGCGGCGGCGACGAGGACGCCGGCCTGGATGCGACCCTGGATGGCGACGCTGGCGAGGACGCTGGCGAGGACGCTGGCGAGGACGCTGGCGAGGATGCTGGCGAGGACGCTGGCGAGGATGCTGGCGAGGACGCTGGCGAGGACGCCGGCGAGGACGCCGGTGCGGATGCCGGCGAGGACGCGGGTGAGGACGCGGGTGAGGACGCCGGTGAGGATGCAGGCGAGGACGCCGGCGAGGACGCCGGCGCGGACGAAGGCGCCACCCCGTCCTACGGGTTGAGCCTGCTGCCCCTGGACGGCTGGCAGCGAGGCCCGGTGAGGGTGGACCTCGTGGCCATGGGCCCGGCTGGCGAGCTAGGGGACGTGGGCCTGTCCTTCAGCCAGGACGGGACCGCGTTCGTGCCGGCCACGGCGCTCCCCGGGAGCCTGGCCGGCTGCCACGGGCTCGGCCTGTCACCGGCCGGGGTGCCGGGACGTTGCGTGTGGGACTCCAAGGCGGACCTGGAGGTGGACGCCCAGGTGTGGCTCCGGGCCAGCCTGCGGGTGGGCGGCACGGTGCGCGCCACCGACGAGCTCGGCCCGCTCGAGCTCCACGACGCGCGGGACTTCGACCGGCCCGGGCTGGTGGCGCACTTCTACGGTCCCGGGGCCTCGCTCCTGTGGCTGCGCGCCGACGGCAGCCTGGAGGACACCGGCCAGGACCTGGCCACGCCCGAGCGGGCCTCGCTGGTGGCCTTCACCGCGGACGGACGCTTCGGCGCGGTGCTGGCCGAGGGGGACGGCGGGGTGCACCACACGCTCACGCCCTTCGCCGTGGCCCGGGACGGGGCCGTCAGCGCGCTGGGTGGGACCCTCGACATCCAGGCGCTCGACCTGATGGGCTCGGACCTCGTACCCGCGCCAGACGGCTCGGGCTTGTGGCTCACCTACCGCACCGGCCAGGGCGGCCTGTTCTTCCTGTCCTTCGAGGGCGGCGCGCCCGCGCTGCTGGAGGACGCGGCCGGGGGCCACCTGCTGCTGCCGATGACGCTGCCCGCCGGCCTGGCCATCCTGCCTGACAACCGGCGGGCGATCGTCTCGGGCGGGGCCCTGGTCATCGACGACCCGCCCTACGACCTGACCCTCCTGGATCTCCAGTCCCTGACCGTCCTCGATCAGCAGGTGGCCGGGGTGGGCTCGCTGGCCGACACGGTGGCGGTCACCTCCGACGGCGCGCTCGCCCTGGTGCCCGCGGCCGACCCCTGGAACGATCCTCCCAACCCCCAGGTGCTGGTCGTGCGCTTCGACGGGGACACCATCTCGAGCTGGACCTCCGTCCCGGTGGTGGGCGCAGCGCGGGTGGCCATCCACCCGGCCGACGGCGCCGCCCTGGTGACGAGCTGGGACCAGGACGCGGTCTACGTGCTGGACCTGTCGAGCGACCCGCCCGCGCTGGTCCAGACCCTGACGGTGGGGCTGGCCGACCACCTCACCTGCGTGCGCGAGGGGAGCCTGGCCGGGCTGTGCCTGGTCAGCTCGGTCGCCGAGCTGGTGCCGCTCCGGCTCTCCCCCGACGCCAGCGTGGTGCGCGGCACCCCGCTCGGCTTCGGCGGGGGCAACGCCGGGATCGTGTACGGGGCTGCCATCCAGCCCTGATGGCGCTTGCTCCGGGGGAGCGACGAAACTAGAATGGCGGCACCCACGAGGAGGGCGATGTCATGAGAGACCCGATCCGGTTCGCCTTGGCGGCGGCGTTGCTCGGCCTGTGGTGCGCCCCGGCCCTGGCGCAGCAGCACGCACCCGTGGTGGCGGTGTTCCTGATGGAGAGCAAGGGCTCGACGCTGAACGCGGACGAGCCCGGGTACCTCACCGACTACATGTCGGCGCGCCTGGGCGAGGCCGGACGCTTCCAGATCATCCCCCGGGACGAGATCAAGAAGCGCCTGGTGGCGGCCAAGGCAGACACCTACAAGAACTGCTACGACACCGCCTGCCAGATCGAGGTGGGCAAGGAGCTGGCGGCCGAGTTCTCCATCTCCTCCAGCATCGCCAAGGTGGGCTCCAAGTGCCTGATCACCGCCTCGGTCTGGGATCTGCGGCGCTCCACCCAGATCCGCTCGGCCACCGACAAGGAGAAGTGCGACGCCGACGCGCTGATCGGCTCGATCGAGCGGGTGACCGACAAGCTCATCGCCGCCATGGACAAGGCCCTGGCCGAGGCGCCCACGGCCCGGCCGACCGCGGTCAAGCAGCCCGAGCCCGTGGCCCAGCCCGAGCCCGTGGCGCAGCCCGAGCCCGTGGCCCAGCCCGAGCCCGTCAGGCAGCCCGAGCCCGTCAGGCAGCCCGAACCCGTGGCCCAGCCCGAACCCGTGGGGGGCGGCGAGGCCTTCGATCAGCCCTTCGTGTACCTGAGCCTCGGGCTCATCGGGATGGACAACTTGTACGTGGACACCGGGGACGATTTCTTCACCATGGGGTTCGACTTCGACTTCGACTTCCGGCTGGGCGGGAGCTTCATGCTGGGCGGCTACGTGGAGTACCTGGAGACCATCGAGGCGGATGACTCCTACCGCTACGGCCTGGGCATGCGCATCGGCGGGCTGATCAAGGTCGGCACCAAGGTGCTGCTGGTGCCCTTCGGGCGCATCGGGTTCGTCGGGGCGGGCGTCGCCGACTGCGACGAGTGGGACTGCTATGGGGCCGAGGAGACCTTCGGTGTGCGCATCGGCGGCGGGTTCGGGGTGAAGGTCATGTTCCTGCGTTGGCTGGGGATGGGCGCCAACCTCCAGCTGGGCTACCTCTACTTCCCGGACTTCGAGGACAGCGGCTTCGTGGACGTCGGCTTCGACCTGGGGATCGTGTTCGCCTTCTGATCTCGGCGTTCCACGCGGGGGGTTTGCCATGCCGCGCCTTCACACGATCCTCGCGTCGCTGCTGCTGCTGACCGCGCCTGCCCTGGCCGGCGAGGTGCGCATCCCCGTGGTGGCGGTGTTCACCATGGAGAGCAAGGGCTCGCCGCTGAGCGGGGACGATCTGGTGGGGCTGACCGACTACCTGGCGGCCCGCCTGGGCGAGGGCGGCGACTTCCAGATCATCCCGCGCGAGGAGATCAAGAAGCGCCTGGTGGCGGCCAAGGCCGACACCTTCAAGGAGTGCTACGACTCCTCCTGCCAGATCGAGGTGGGCAAGGAGCTGGCGGCCGAGTTCTCCATCTCCTCCAGCATCGCCAAGGTGGGCAACCGGTGCCTGATCACCGCGTCGGTCTGGGATCTGCGGCGGGCCACCCAGATCCGCTCGGCCACCAACAAGGGCCCCTGCGACGTGGACGAGCTGATCCCGCTGGTCGAGAAGGTCACCGACAAGCTGGCCGAGGCCATGACCCAGGCCATGAAGGACGCGCCGACCACCTGGCCCGAGCCGGCGAAGGAACCCGCCAAGGAGCCAGTCAAGGAGCCGGAACCGGTCAAGGAACCGGTGGTGCAGGAGCCCGAGCCGGTCCGGGAGCCGGAGCCTGTCAAGGAGCCGGAGCCCGTCAAGGAACCGGTGGTGCAGGAGCCCGAGCCGGTCCGGGAGCCGGAGCCTGTCAAGGAGCCGGAGCCTGTGAAGGAGTCCGAGCCCGTGACGGCCCAGGCCCCGGCGGGGCACCCCTGGTTCTACGGCACGCTCAGCATCCAGGCCCTGGTGAACGTGTACGTCGGGGACGAGAACCTGGGCAAGCTGCAGGACGAGCTCAGCCTGGGGTTCGACGCCGACATCGACTTCCGCATGGGTCCCTTCACCCTCGGGGTGTACGTGGACTACATGGCCTTCTTCGACGATCTGGGCGACTGGGCCCGGTACGGGGCGGGGCTGAAGCTGGGCGGGCTCGTCGAACTCGCCGAGGGCTTGCTGCTGGCGCCCTACGGCCGGGTGGGCCTGGCGGCCAAGACCTTCACCGCCGACTGCTTCTCCTGGGAGTGCCCCGACGACAACCTCGGGGTGCGCTTCGGGGCCGGCCTGGGGGTCAAGTGGATGTTCCTCTCCTGGCTCGGGCTGGCCGCCGACCTGCAGCTGGGCTACTTCTTCTTCCCGGATCCCGTGCCCATGCTCACGGAGTCCGACGGCGACGGGCACGAGTTCGTCGACCTGGGCTTCGACCTGGGCCTGGTCCTGGCCTTCTGAGGGGCCCCTCCAAGAGATCCTCCCCCCTTGCGCGCTCCGGGTATAGAATGTCCCCGGAACCTCGGAGAGGAGCGATCCATGCCGCACCGCGTCCAAGCGCCTGTCTCCTGCGCGTCGCTCGGAGTGATCCTGGTACTGGTCCTGTCGCTGGCAGGCGCCGGCTGCAAGGACGCGGCGGGAGGGCCGCTGGCCTGCCTCACCCCGGCCGATTGCCCCGAGGACCAGGCCTGCTTCGAGGGCTACTGCTACCAGGTGTGCGGGCTGGCGGTGCCCTGCCCCGAGCCCCTGGTGTGCGCGAGCCAGGTCTGCCTGCTGCCGTGCAACCTGGATTCGAACTGCCCGGGCGGCCAGGTGTGCAAGCTGGGCTACTGCCGCCCCGGCCAGCCGGACGGCCCGGACGGGGGCGACGGCGACGGCGGCCCGGTGTGCGTCGACCAGGACCAGGACGGCTTCGGGCAGGGCTGCGCGCGTGGCGCGGACTGCGACGACACCGATCGCAGCGTGCGCCCGGGAGCCCTGGAGATCTGCGGCGACGGCCGGGACAACGACTGCGACGCGCAGACCGACGAGGCCGACTGCGGCTGCACCCCGGGCCAGCGCGCGCCCTGCTACGACGGGCCGGCCCCCACGACCGGGGTGGGCCTGTGCCGGACGGGCGTGGCCCTGTGCCAGCAGGATCGCACCTTCGGCGAGTGCACCGGGCAGATCCTGCCGGGCGTCGAGGCGTGCAACGGCCTGGACGAGAACTGCGACGGCCAGAGCGACGAGGGGCTGCTGAACCGCTGCGGCGCGTGCCTGCCGCTCGATCCCGAGCTTGTCGAGCTGTGCGGCAACGGGCTGGACGACGACTGCAACGGCCAGATGGACGAGAACTGCTCCTGCGATCCGCAGTGCCTGTGCGGCGAGCCGGGCGCGGGCTCGAACTGCACCTGCCACCCGCCGATCCACCAGCCGTGCTACTCCGGCTCGCCCGGCACGCTCGGCTTCGGCCCCTGCCGGGGCGGCTTCCACGACTGCCAGGCCGATCCGGCCGGCGGGTGGTCCTGGACCGCCTGCGCAGGCGAGGTGCTGCCGACCCCCGAGTGCGTGGGCGGGGGCAACGGGCTCGACGACGACTGCGACGGCGCGACCGACGACGGCTGCCTGCCGGACGGCGACGGTGACGGGTTCGCGCCGCCCGAGGACTGCGACGACACCAACCCGGACGTGCGCCCGGGCGCGGCCGAGGTGTGCAACGGGCTGGACGACGACTGCAACGGGGTGCCCGACGACGGGGTGACCAACGCCTGCGGCGGCTGCGGCGAGGTGCCCCAGGAGATCTGCGGCAACGGGCTGGACGAGGACTGCGACGGCAGCCCGGACGGCGCCTGCGGCGGCTGCTCGGGCAGCGAGACCCGGCCCTGCTACCGCGGCCCGCCCGCCACCGCCGGCGTGGGGCAGTGCGTGTTCGGCTCCCAGGCCTGCGACGGTGAGTTCTGGAGCGAGTGCCAGGGCGACGTGCTGCCCGAGCTCGAGCGCTGCGACGGCGTGGACAACGACTGCGATCTCGAGGTGGACGAGCGCTGGGCCATGGGCTCGAACGCCTGCGGCTACTGCCAGGCCACCGAGACCTGCGACGGCACGGACGAGGACTGCGACGGGCTCACCGACGAGGGCCTCAGGAACGCCTGCGGACAGTGCCTGCCGACCGGCGGCGAGGTCGCCTGCGATGGCCTGGACGACGACTGCGACGGGCTCGTCGACGAGGGCCTGCTCACGGCCTGCGGCACCTGCCCCGCCGTGGCCTGCTACGAGATGGGCTGGGACGACGCCGGCGACTGCGGCGCGGATCTGCGCGACTGCGCCGGCACCGAGACCGATCCCAGCGATCCGACCGCGGTCACCCTGGGCCAGGGCGCGGCGCTCACCCCGTTCATCTACATCGCCGTGACCCAGTTCAACACCGTGGCCAAGCTGGACACGGTGACCGGCCAGAAGATCTGGGAGGCGCCCACCTACGGCACCTGGCCGTCCCGCACCGCGGTGGCGCTCGACTACTCGGTGTGGGTGGGCAACCGCGGCTTCGACGACACCAGCAACGGGAACTACTCGAACGCCGCCCACCTGGACGCGGACGGCAACCTGATCTGCCGGGTGGACGCCCCCGGGCTGGTGCGCGGCGTGGCCATCGACGGCGGCGGGGACGTGTGGATCGGCCTGTACTACGGGCAGGCGGTGTGGAAGATCTCCGGCTCCCAGGTGGACACCAACCAGAGCCCGCCGCGCTGCGTGGTCCTGGCGCAGGTCCCGGTGGGGGTGTACGTCTACGGCCTGGCCATCGACGGCAACGGCTACCTGTGGACCTCCTCGAGCCCCACGGCCAAGGTGGACACGGCCACGGCCACGCTGGTCGAGACGGTCACCAACCCCACCCACTACGGCATCGCCATCGACCAGCAGAACAACGTCTGGTTCGGCGGTTACAACGGGGGCGGGGACGTGCACCGGGTGGACGGCGCCGGCGCGCACGGCATCTTCAACACCGGCACCTACAACGTCACCGCGGTGACCGTGGCCCCGGACGGGTACATCTGGGGCTCGAGCTACGGCACCAACGAGGTGGTCAAGATCGATCCGAGCTCGGGCGCGGTGGTCTGCCGGGCCCCCACCCCCGCGGGCACCAACCCGCACGGCGTGGCGATCGACGCCAGCGGCCGGGTGTGGGTGCCCAACCGCTACGACGGCTACGCCAACCGCTTCAACCCCGACTGCACCGGCCCGGACACCTTCGAGGTGCACGCCGGCGCGGAGCTGTACACCTACTCGGACATGACCGGCATGCAGCTGCGCACCATCACCACGCGCGAGGGGCACTGGATCCAGAATTTCGACTCCGGCTACCCGGCGCCGATCTGGGTGTCGGCCACCTGGGAGTCGGTCGAGCCGGCCGGCACCGCGGTGCGGGTGACGGTCAAGTCGGCCGACACCGAGGCCGGCCTGGTGACCGCGCCCTCCGCGCTCTGCGGCCCCTTCGCCACCTCGCCGGCCGATTTCTCGGGCTGCGCGGATCTCCAGGGCCACCGCTGGCTGTCCATGGACGTGGTGCTGAGCACCACCCAGGACGGGGTGCGCCCCTCCTTCCGCAACCCGCACGTGTTCTGGTCACGCTAGGAACCCGAGCGCGTCTCCCCGCGCGAAGGGTCTCCAGCCCGCGAAGGGGGCTAGGAACCCGAGCGCGCCTCCCCGCGCGAAGCGTATCCTGTCCGCGAAGCGGGCTAGGCTAACCCTCCGAGCCTGCTTGAGACTTGCGGGCCGGTTGGGTATCATGGCGCCCGACCCCGGCCCGCCCGCGGGGGCGGCCGAGGAGGGGCATGCGCATCGCCATCGAGGTGGAGCTGTTCGGCGCGCTTCGCGACCAGGTCGGCGCCTCCCGCCGCACCCTGGAGCTGCCCGCCGGCGCCTGCGTGCGCGACGCGCTCGCCGCCCTCGGCCTGCCGGATCGGGTGGACATCTGGGCGCTGGTCGACGACGCCCGCGCGGCGCGCGACGCGCCGCTGCGGCCGGGCGCCAGGTTGAGGCTGTTCCAGCCCGTCGGCGGCGGCTGACGGGGAGGAGGTGCGCGTGGCTCGTGCGCTCAAGGTCCTGGGCAAGCGGACGCGGCGGCTGGACGCCGAGGCCAAGGTGACCGGCGCGCTCGTCTACCCGTCCGACAAGGCCCCGGACGACATGCTGTGGCTGGCGGTGGTGCGCTCGCCCCACCCGCACGCGCGGGTGCTGGGCGTGGACTGCGCCGCGGCCGAGGCGGTGCCGGGCGTGGTGCGGGTGGCGACCGCCAGGGACGTGCCCGGCGAGAACGCCTTCGGCATCGCCATCCAGGACCAGCCGGTGCTGTGCGGCGAGCGGGTGCGCTACCAGGGCGACGCGGTGGCCGTGGTGGCCGCCGAGAGCCTGCGCGCCGCGCGGGCCGGGGCGGCGGCCGTGCGGGTGGACTACGAGCCGCTCGAGCCGGTGGTCGAGCCCGAGGCGGCCATGCGGCCCGACTCGCCGGCCCTGCACCCCGGGGGAAACATCCTGCACCAGGGCCACTTCACCAAGGGCGACGTGGCCGAGGGCTTCCGCCAGAGCCACGTGGTCGTCGAGCGCGAGTACGACCTGCCCATGATGGAGCACGCCTACCTCGAGACCGAGGCGGGCGTGTCGTTCTACGACGAGCTGGGCCGGCTGACCGTGGACTCGTGCGGCCAGTACGTGTACCGCGATCAGACCCAGATCGCCCGCGCGCTCGGCCTGCCGCTGGAGCGCGTGCGCGCCATCGGCGCCCACGTCGGCGGCGCCTTCGGAGGCAAGGACGAGATCACGGTCCAGATCCACCTGGCGCTGATGACCCACCTGACCGGGCGGCCCTGCAAGCTGGTGCTGACCCGGGAGGAGTCGATCCTCTTCTCCACCAAGCGGCACGCCACGCGCGTGCGCTACAAGACCGGCTGCAGCCGGGACGGCCGCCTGCTGGCGGTGGAGGCGCGTTTCGTGGCCGACACCGGGGCGTACGCCTCGCTGGGCGGGCCGGTGCTGAACCTCATGCTGGAGCACGTGGCCGGGCCGTACCGGGTGCCGCACGTCAAGGTGGACGGCTTCGCGGTGTACACCAACAACGGGTTCGCGGGCGCCTTCCGCGGCTTCGGCTGCACGCAGGCCTGCGTGGGCATCGAGAGCCAGATGGATCTCATGGCCCGGGCCATCCGCATGGACCCGCTGGCGTTCCGGTTGAAGAACGCGCTGCAGACCGGGGACCGCGCGGCCCTCGACTACGAGATGAAGACCGCCGTGGGCGCCGCGGCCACCATCCGCTCGGCCCAGAAGGGCAAGCTGTGGCGCGGCCGGGCGGCCTGGCGCAAGGATCTCCGCAAGGTGCCGGCGGCGCTCCGGCCCCACGTGAAGCGCGGCCTGGGGGTGGCCAGCCAGATGCAGGGCATGGGGCTGGGCATCGGCCTGCCCGACTACTGCGAGGTGGCCCTCGAGCTCGGCCCCGCGGGCGACTGCACCCTGCGCGCGTCCACCAGCGAGTTCGGCCAGGGCGCCTACACGGCCTACGCCGCCATGCTGGCCGAGCGGCTGGACGTGCCCATGGAGCGCGTCCGCATCGTGGGCGGCGACACGGGCCTGGCGCCGGACTCGGGCACCACCACCGCCTCGCGCACGACCTACGCCGTGGGCAACGCCCTCCTCATGGCCTGCGAGCGGCTGGAGGCGGAGCTCGGACGGCTGGCCGCCGAGCGTCTGGGCTGGCCGGCCGGCCCAGCCCGCCTGAGGGCCGGCCGCGAGCCGCGCGTGCAGGGCGCGGGCGGCCAGGCGGCGCTGGCCGGCCTGCTCGGGCAGACGCCGCTGGAGGTTCGCGCCACCTACCACATCCCGGTGGCCGAGGTGGAGCTGGGCGACGGCCTGCCTCACCTGCTGTACAGCTACGGCACGCACGTGGCCGGGGTGGAGGTGGACACGCTGACCGGCGAGATCACCGTCCAGGCGGTCGAGGCCCACCTGGACGGCGGCCAGGTCATCCTGCGCACCGGCTTCGAGGGCCAGAGCGAGGGCGGCGTGGCCCAGGGCATCGGCTACGCGCTCTTCGAGGCCGTCGAGTTCGAGCGCGGGCGCTGCCTGACTACCAACTTCAACACCTACGTGCTGCCCACCAGCCTGGACGTGCCCACGGCCATCCGCACCGTGCCCGTGGTGGTGCGCGAGCCGACCGGGCCCTGGGGCGCCAAGGGCATCAGCGAGACCTGCATGGTGGGCGTGACGCCGGCCATCCTGAACGCGCTCGAGGACGCCCTCGGGGTGCGCTTCACCAGGCTGCCGGTGCGGGCCGAGGCGGTGCTCCGCGCCCTGGCGGAGCAGGCGCCGGGCGGGCGCGCCGGCGCGCGGACGCGGCGGAAGGGGAGCTGAGCCATGGCGGTGAGCGTGAACCTCAAGCTGAACGGCGCGGCCTGCCGGTTCGAGGTCGAGCCGGACGAGCGACTGGTGGAGACGGTGCGCGAGAAGGCCGGCCTGACCGGGACCAAGCTGGGCTGCGGGGTGGGGGAGTGCGGCGCCTGCTCGGTGCTGCTGGACGGCAAGCTGGTGTGCGCCTGCCTGGTGCTGGCCGCCCAGGCCGACGGCTGCGAGGTGTTCACCGTGGAGGGCCTCGCCCCGGGCGGACGCCTGTCGGACCTGCAGCGCGCCTTCGTGGAGGAGGGCGCGGTGCAGTGCGGCTACTGCACCCCGGGCATGCTGATGGCGGCCGAGGCGCTGCTCCGGCGGCACAAGCGGCCGACCGGCGAGCAGATCCGTCAGGGGCTGGCCGGGAACCTGTGCCGCTGCACCGGGTACACCAAGATCGTGGCGGCCGTGCGCAAGGTGGCCAAGCGCCGCGCCGCGCGCGGCGGGAGGAGGTGAGCCATGCAGCCGACCTCGACCGAGGGCCTGCAACTGCTGGCGCGCGAGATCCAGCGCCTGGTGGAGGCCGAGGAGCCCGGGGTGCTGGCCGTGGTCACCTCGGTGAGCGGCTCGGCCCCGGGCAAGGTGGGGGCCAAGATGCTGGTGCTGGCCGACGGCAGCATCCGCGGCACCGTCGGCGGGGGCGTGCTGGAGGCGCGGGTGATCTCGGATGCGCTGAACGCGCTGGAGGACGGTCAGGGGCCGCGCACGACCGAGTACCAGCTGGCCGAGCTGGGCATGGGCTGCGGGGGCCAGATGGGCGTGTACCTCGAGCCCATCGTGGCGCCGCGCCGGGTGGTCATCTTCGGCGCCGGGCACGTGGGCACGGCGGTGGCCCGGGTGGCCAAGCTGCTCGGCTGCCACGTGACCGTGGTGGACGAGCGGCCGGAGTGGGCCAGCCGCGAGCGCCTGCCGGAGGTGGACGTGATCGCCACCCGCCCCTTCGCCGAGCACCTGGCCAGCCAGCCGCCCACCTCGAAGGACCACGTCATCATCGTCACCCGCGGGCACGACCACGACCAGCTCGTCCTGGAGGGCGTGGTCCACAGGCGGCCGGCCTACGTGGGCATGATCGGCAGCCGCAAGAAGGTCAAGGCCGCGCTGGAGAAGCTGCGCGACCTGGAGCTCCCGGCCGAGGCGCTGGAGGCGGTGCACGCGCCGATCGGCCTGGACATCGGCGCGGTCACCCCGGAGGAGATCGCCGTGGCCATCGGGGCCGAGCTGGTGTGGCTGTGGCGCCGGGGGGCCGTGCCCGAGGACCGGCGGGCCAGGCCGCTGAAGGCCAAGCGCGGCGCCGCCGAGGGCTGAGGAGCGAGGACGCCATGCCGAGTTTCCTGAGCTTGACCAGCCTGGAGGACGTGGCCGAGATGCTGTGGGCCGAGGGCCCGACCTGCGCGCTGGTGGCCGGCGGGACGGACCTGCTGGTGCGCGCCCCGCGACCCGAGCGGACCCTGTGGCTGGACATCAGCCGCTGCGCGGAGCTCGCGGGCATCGGCCTGGACGCGCAGGGGCGGCTGCGGGTGGGTGCCCTGGCCTGCCACCAGGAGGTGGTCGAGCACCCCCTGGTGCGCCGGCACGCCCGCCTGCTGGGCCTGGCCTGCGCCTCGGTGGGCTCGCTGCAGATCCGCAACCGCGGCACGCTGGGCGGCAACCTGGGCAACGCCTCGCCCGCGGCCGACACGCTGCCGGCGCTGGTGTGCCTGGGAGCCAGCGTGCGCCTGGTCGCCCGCCAGGGGGCGCGCGAGGTGCCGGTGAGCGAGCTCTACACCGGCCC
The DNA here is from genome assembly GCA_022710975.1 of Myxococcota bacterium. Classification (GTDB taxonomy): domain Bacteria; phylum Myxococcota; class B64-G9; order B64-G9; family B64-G9; genus JAKLGA01. Next base: position 335,495 of record JAKLGA010000001.1, read on the forward strand.
GGGCCAGACCGTGCTGCGGCCGGACGAGCTGATCGAGTCGGTGCGCGTCCCGCTCCGGCGGGGGCGCGCGGCGGCCTGCTTCAAGAAGGCCGGCCAGCGCAAGGGCATGTGCTGCTCCAAGGCCAGCGTGGCCCTGGACGCCCGCGTGCGGCCCGGCCTGCGCCTGGTGGACGTGCGGGTCGCCATGGGCGCAGTGGCGCCCACGGTGCTCGGCGTGCCCGCGGCCGAGGCCCTGCTGGAGGGCCAGCGCCTGAGCCCGCGGCTGATCGCCCAGGCGGCCGAGGCGTGCGTCGCGGCCGCCCGGCCCATCGACGATCTGCGCTCCAGCGCCGGCTACCGGCGCGCCGTCGTGGGCGCGCTGCTCAGCGAGGGGTTGCTGGAGATCCTCGAGCGGCTGCGCCGGGCCGAGCGGCGGGCCGAGGGCCTGCGCCGCGCCAGGCGCGCCCGCGGTCGCGGTCGCCGATGATGAGGCTGGCCGGGGCGGTGCTGGCCGGCGGCGCCTCGCGCCGGATGGGCCGGCCCAAGGCCCTGCTGCGCGTGGGGGGGCAGACCTTCCTGGAGCGGCTGACGGGCGCGCTGGCCGCGGGCGGCTGCAGCCCGGTGCTGGCGGTCGTGGCGCCGCCCTGGGCCGAGGCGATCCAGGCCGCCTGCCCCCTGCCCGCGGCCCGCTACGTGTTGAACCCCGAGCCGGCCCGGGGCCAGATCTCCTCGCTGCGCTGCGCGCTGGCCGCCACGGGTGAGGTGGACGGGCTGCTGGTGGTCACCGTGGACCAGGCCGGGCTCGAGCCCGGCACGGTGGCCGCGGTGGGCGCGGCCCTGGAGCGGGCGCCGCTGGCGGTGGCCCGCCACCGGGGCCAGCCCGGGCACCCGGCGGCCTTCGCCCGGGAGCTGTTCCCCGAGCTGCGCGCGCCGGCCTGCGACCTGGGCGCCCGGGCGCTGACGGAGCGCCTGGCGCTCGCGGGGCGGCTGGCCTGGGTGGAGCTCGACGATCCGGGAGTCACCTGCAACTTGAACACCCCTGAGGAGCTGCTCGCCTTCCTGCGGGCCAGCGGGGAGCCCGATGCCGGCTGAGCGCCTGCCCATGCGGCGGCCCCTGCTGGGTCTGGCCGTGGCCTACAGCCTGGGCCTGGTGCTGGCCGACGCGCTGGCCCCGCCGCCCGTCCTGGGCTTCGCCCTGGCAGGCGGGATGGCGCTCGCGGCCGGGGGGCTGGCGCTCGCCCGGCGGGGGGGGCCGCTGCGCTTCCTGCTGTGGCTGCTGGCCCTGCTGGCCCTGGGGCTCGCCCGGGGGGTCTTCCCCGCGGCGCCGGCGGGCGAGCCGCCCGAGGAGCGGGCCGTCGTCCGCGGACGGGCCCTGTCCGGCTGGGCGCGCGGCCCGGACTCGCTGGAGCTCCGGCTGGCGCTCGAGGCGGTGCAGCCGCCGCTCGGCGACTTCCGCCCCCTGGGAGGCGTGGCCCGCCTGCGGGTGCTCGGCGGCGAGGAGCCGGGCGGGCTCGCGGGCTGCCCCGAGGTGCTGCCCGGCGACCGGGTGCGGGCGCTCTCCCGCCTGCGCCCGGTGCGCGGGCCGGCCAACTTCGGCCTGCCCGACGCCAGCCTGGCCCAGCGGCGCCAGGGGCTGTACTGGTCGGGCAAGGTGGCGAGCTGCCGGGATGTCCTGCTGGAGCTCGAGCCGGTGGCGCCCTCCCTGGCGCGGCTCGCGGCCCGCTCCCGCTCGGCCGTGGGAGCGCTGCTGGCAGGTCGAGAGGGCCCGCCCGAGGCCCGCGCCGTGCTGGCCGCCTTGACCACGGGGGACACCGCCGGGTTGAGCCCGGAGGTGCGCCAGGCCTTCGCCCGCTCGGGCCTGGCCCACCTGCTGTCCATCTCCGGCCTGCACCTGGGCCTGGTGGCCCTGGGGCTGTACCTGGCCCTGCGCTGGCTGCTGGTGCGGCTGCCGCGCCTGGCCCTGCGCCTGGACGTGCGCCGGCTGGCGGCCTGCCTGTGCCTGCCCGCGCTCGGGTTCTACGTCCTGTTGACCGGGGCGCAGGCGCCCGTGGTGCGGGCCGGGGTCATGGTGGCCGCCTTCCTGGTGGCCGAGATCCTGCGCCGGCGGGCGGACGCGGCCCAGACCCTGGCGGCCGCCGCGCTGGTCATCCTGGGCCTGTGGCCGCAGGCGCTGTTCGGTGCCTCCTTCCAGCTCAGCTTCGCCGCGGCCGCCGGCCTGGTGCTGGCCGCGCCGCGCCTGTGCGCGTTCCTGGGGGCGCCGCTCGGCGCCCCGCCCGCCGGCGCGTGGGCGCGGCTGCGGGCCAGGCTTTTGCAGCTCGGCGTGGTGAGCCTGGTGGCCGGGCTGGCGACCGCGCCGCTGGTGGCCCACCACTTCGGCCAGGTGAGCTGGATGGGCTTGCTGGCCAACCTGGCGGCGGTGCCGCTGTCCACCTGGTTGATCGTTCCCCTGGGGCTCGGGGCGGCCGTGCTGCTGCCGCTGGGGGCGGTGGTCGCGGGTCCAGTGGCCGATCTGGGGGTGTGGCTCTGCCAGGGGCTGGTGGCCCTGGCCCGGTTGCTGGGCGGCCTGCCGGGCGCCGCGCTCGAGCTCAATCCGCCCGGCTGGCTCGGGGTGGCCCTGGCCTACGCGCTGCTGCTGGGGCTGCTGGTCGCGGGTCGCGGCCGCCTGGGCCGCGGCCTGGCGGCGGCGGCCGGCGCGCTGCTCGTCGTGGGCCTGGCCTGGTCGGCCTGGGCCCCGCGCCTGGGCGGCGGGCTGGAGCTCGTCGTCCTGGACGTGGGGCAGGGCGACGCGATCCTGGTCCGCCTGCCGGACGGCGCGGACGTGCTGGTGGACGGCGGACCGGGGCGCTTCGGCCCGGGGTACGATCCGGCCGCGCGGGTGCTGCTGCCGGCGCTCGGCGCCCTGGGGGTGCGCCGGCTCGAGGCCGTGGTGGCCACCCACCGCCACCCCGATCACACCGGCGGGCTCCCGGCCGTGCTGCGCGAGCTGCGTCCGCGGGCGCTGTGGTGGCCTCCGCGGCAACCCTGGGCGGAGGACGAGGCCGGCAGCCAGGCGCACGCGGAGGTGCTGGCGGCCGCCCGGGAGGTGGGCGCCGAGGTGCGGGAGCTGGGCCAGGGCGACCGGCCGCTCGAGCGCGGCGGGGCGAGCCTCGAGGTGCTCTGGCCGCCGCGCCAGGGCGCCGACGCGCTGGACGAGAACGAGCGCTCGCTCGTGCTGCGGGTGGCGCTCGGGGAGCGCCGGGCGCTCCTGGCGGCCGACCTGGAGGGCGAGGGCGAGCGGGCGCTGACCGCGGGCGGCGGTGACCTGCGAGCCGAGCTGCTGAAGGTCGGGCACCACGGCTCTCAGGGCGCCAGCGCCTCGGCTTTCCTGCAGGCGGTGGGGCCGCGCCGGGCGGTGATCTCGGTGGGCGCCGGCAACCCCTACGGGCTGCCACACCCCAGCGCGCTCGCCCGCCTGCGGGACTCGGGTGTACACTGGCTGCGCACCGACCGGGACGGCGCGGTGCGCTTCCGGACCGATGGGGCCGGGTGGCGCGTGGAGTGCGCCCGCGGCTGCCCGCCGGACGGACAAGGAGGGCCCTGATGCTGCAGATGCTCAAGGAGGCCGGGCTGTTCGGCTACATGGTGGTGATCGTGGGCGTGCTCTCCGCCGGCTTCTCGGTCTGGACCTGGGCCGTGGCGCGGAAGGAGGCCAGCCCGCGGCGGCGCCTCGTCCTGGGGGTGGCCTGGGTGCTGGGCGCGCTGCTGATCTTCGGGCTGGGGGTGATCGGCTACCTGGTCGGGATGAAGGCGGTGGGGCAGGCGCTGGCCGCGGCCTCGCCGGACGTGCGGGACGCGCTGCTGGCCCAGGGGCGCTCCGAGGCCTCGCAGAACATCGTCCTGGGGGCGATCTTCTGCGCGGTGCCGGCGCTGTCCGGGCTGCTGCTCCTCATGTCGGGCAGGAAGAAGGGACCGCAGACACCCGCCTGAGCCCGGGTCCCGGTCAGCCACCGATCGTCAGCGCCCAGCGGTTCAGCCGGCCCACGTCCTGGGCGGCGGTGTCCACCACCTTGAGCGTCCAGGTTCCGGCCGCCGGCAGCCCCTCGAAGTCGACCGGGCTGAACTGGCGCACGAGATCCTGGGCCGAGCCGCCCGCGCGGTCCTGCAGGCTGATCGTCTTGCCGCCGTGCTCGAGCGTCACCACCAGATCGCCCACGTAGGTGTGGGTGATGTCCACCTCGACCTGCAGCCCGCGCACGTCGCGCTCCGCGGTGACCTCCAGGCTCGAGCTCACCCCCCCGGGCGCGTTGTCCGGGATGTCCAGACCCGGCTGGGCCTCGACGTGCACCGGGTCCTGGACCTCGCCCTGGAAGGAGAGGGTGAGCGTCCAGGCGCGGAGCGTGCCGGCGTCCCGGGCGGCCAGATCGGTGACGATCAGCGTCCAGTCGCCGGTGGAGGGGGTGCCGTCGAAGCCGATCGGCCTCCACTCCTTGATCAGGTCCTGCTGGGAGCCGCCCTCGCGGGACTGGAGGGTCACGCGCTTGCCGGCGTGCTCCAGCTCGATCACCAGATCGCCCACGAAGGTGTGGGTCAGGTCGACCTGGACCACGAGGCCGGTGAAGGCGATCTGCTCGGGCACGCTGAGGGTCGAGCGCACGCCGGCGGGGTCGTTGTCCGGGATGGCCGTGGCCGGGCTGGCGGTGTGAGTGACGCTCTCGCCGCCGCCGGTGTCGTCGCGCTCGCCCTTGCAGGACTCCGGGTTCTGCGGGTCGTAGCAGTTGGTGCGCACGCCGCTGACGCCGTAGATCTCGTGGCTCTTCATGCCCCAGGCCCGGTAGCGGTCCAGGGCGTGCTTGTTCATGGCCTCGATGATGGCGTCCCAGGTGTACTGGCGCGTGCCCTCCTGGCCGCCGCTCTCGCAGCCGGCCAGCAGGTTGGTCAGCAGGATGCGGGTCTCCTCGGCCATGTTGGTGAACCAGCCGCTCTCGGTGTCGTTGACCACGTCCGCCAGCGACCAGCCGCTGGGGTCGGCCGCGGTGGCCTTCATCTGGAACACCTGCTTGGTGTAGTACTCGTAGCTCCAGCAGGAGTTCATGAACAGCACCTGGTAGGTGTCCGCCGGGTAGGCGTCCTTGTCCCCCAGCACGCTGAGCGAGCCGTAGAAGGAGTGGCCGTCGTACACCATGACCTCGTGGGTGCGAAGCGCGGTGCGGAACAGGCCCTGGGTGTCGCTCTGCAGGGAGTGCAGATCGTAGGGGCTGACCACGTCCACGATCTCCAGCAGGCCGGCCTTGGTGCGGGTGTAGCGCGCGCCCTTGGGCTGCAGGTCCTCGGTCTTCTTGAAGCCGCGCGACTTGAGGGCGGAGACGAACTCGTTCCACTCCTGCACGCCCTCGTCGCTCGCCGGCACCGTCTCCTCGTGGCCCGCCGCGCCGAAGAACACCGCCACGGTCACCTGCCCGTCGGCCACCAGGCGGTGGTACTCGGGGTAGGTGGTCTTGCGCGGCAGGAGGGAGTTCAGGGTGAAGGTCGCGTCCACGAGATCCAGGTCGCAGCCGGCCTTGGCGGGCGTGAAGTAGGAGAAGTAGTTGTAGTCGGCCAGGTCGCCGGCGGTGAAACCCTCGGCGCAGCGCTCGCTCACCCGGGCGAAGATGTCGCGGTGGTCGGCGGGCAGCTTGACCGGGAAGGCGCGCTCGGTCAGGGTGTCCGGCTCGATGCCCGCCGCGCGCAGCTCCTCGAAGGACACGATGGTCTCGATGCGCAGCGCGTAGGGCACGCGCACCAGCGTCCCCTCGACCAGCACGTCGGACTGGACGATGTCCTGGGCCGACAGGTTCATGTGCAGCTTCTCGGTGTTGAGCTGGTTCTTGCCGAACTTGATCTGGTCGCCGATGAGCGAGCGCAGGCTCCAGGAGCCGCCGCGGAGCTGGCTGACGAAGGTGTCGCGCGACGCCGGGTCCATGCTGGAGGTGTCCAGCCGCAGCTCGGCCACGAACATGCCCTCCATCTCGGTGGCCTGGTCGGACAGGTAGCCGGTGTCCTCCTTGTCGAAGGACGCCACCAGGTCCTCGTCCTCGGAGGGGATGTCCAGGGCGCTCTCGCCCGAGCAGCCCGCGAGTCCGATCGCCAGGAACTTGGCCAGCCACAGCGCCACGAGCTTCTTCATCGAAATCACCTCGCGTGGGGTTCGCCGCGGAGTAGAGCAACCGGCATGCCACGGCCTGGATGGCGCTCATCTGTGGCTATCAATATGAAATCAAAGAATATTATTCTTCTCCGGGAGAGGCGTGGCGAGCACGCGGTGTAACCCCAGGGATGCATTCGAGGGCCTCGGGGCTACGAACGGCCGGGCAGGCCATGCGTGCGAAAGCGCGCCGCGTGCACCCGGCGTGCGCCGGGGCACCGACCACCGCGCGCGGGGACGAGGTCCATGTGCCTCTCCTAGCCATCCTTGCTGAGCCCTTTCAGTGGGTTGGAGCTGGCGGGCCGAATGGCTCGCGGCTTGCTCTTCACCAGGGCATGCGCACCTCCGTCCCCATCCTGTCCCTCGCGCTCCTGGCCGGGTGCGGCCTCGAGCAGGGTGCGCCCCTCGGCCTGGAAGAGCTGGGTTACCTGCCCTGCTCCGACCCGTGGGAGTGCGGGCCGGGGCGGTTCTGCAACCCCGACGGCTTCTGCGCGGCCGAGTGCCGCCACAGCGGTGACTGCGCGCTCTTGGGGCAGCCGGAGGCGGTGTGCACCACGCTCGGCCGGTGCGTCGCGGCCACCCGGCCGCGTGCTTGCCAGGGCCACGCGGAGTGCGGCTTCGGCGGGCTGTGCCAGGGCCGCTGCGCCTCGAGCGGCGCCCTGTGCGCAGAGGACGCCGAGTGCCCCTGGCCGGGCGAGGGCTGCCTGGCGAGCTGCGCGGCGCCGTGCGGCCTGGACGACGATTGCCTGGGGCTCGGGGAGGGGCTCGACTGCACCCCGCTCGGGCTCTGCCTGCCGCCCGGCTGGGAGCGCTGGGTGTCGCCCGCCGCGCTGCCGCCGCTCGACTGCCGGCGGGACAGCCAGTGCCAGGCGCTCGGCTGGGGACACGCCTGCGACTGCGCCACGGAAGAGGACGGCCGCTGCGCGCCTGGCCAGACCGGCCGCTGCGTCGAGGATCCCGGGGACCTCCTGCCGGGCGCCGGGCCCGCCGGGCGGCCGGCCCACGCCTTCGAGGGCACCTGGGGCATGCGGTTGAACATGGCCATGGTCACCCTGGGGCTGCCGCTGCTGCAGCGCCAGACCACCAACGCCTCGAACCTGATCCTGGTCAAGCTCCGGCACCAGGCGGGGGACAGGCTGGAGCTCACCGAGAAGCTGTGCGATCTCGGCATGACCAACTTCTCGGACTCGGGGGAGCCGCCCTCCGATCTGATCCACGTGACCATCCCGGCCACCTTCCTGGCGGCCCTTCCGCTGGTGCGCCGCAGCGTGGAGCTGCCCTCCGCCGGGGCGGGCGCGCCCTGGCGCTCGGACCAGTCGCTCGAGGTGCGCGGCGCGGCGCTGACCGCGCCAGCGCTGGATCCGCTGCCGGATCGGGCGGACTTCGAGGCCGATCCGCGCGACCCGCGCTTCCTGGACCAGGACGAGGACGGCCGGGTGGGCATGACCACGCTGACCGACGGGGTGCTGCGGGGGGAGATCTACGTCGTGCAGCGCGTGCGCCTGGCCCTCGACGGCCGGGTGGTGGACGGGGATCGGGTGCAGGGGCTGGTGCGCCTGGTCACGGAGGAGAAGCTGATCTCCTCCAGCAAGCGCGAGCTGGTCTACGACATCCAGACCTCGGTGCACCCGGAGCCGGAGCGCACCCACTTCCGGATGCAGCGCCTGGACGAGGCGGCCTCCTGCGCGGATCTGGTGCGCGAGGCCGGCCGGGCGGCCAGCTGGCTCCACCCGCTCGAGCGCTTGCCCTAGGGGCCGTCCCAGCAACAGCGGATGCCGTGGGCGAACCAGGAGCTGGTGGGCTCGTTGCACCAGGAATCGACCCCTGGCCCGCCGCAGCAGTAGCGGCTCTCGATGTCGTCCGCGTGGGCCGGGTTGGCGGGGTCGCAGGGCGCGCCGCCCGAGTCGCAGGAAGTGGAGCCGCCCTGCAGGTGGTACTTGGTGCTGTCCCAGGCGCAGACATCCGCGACCCACTCGGTCAGGTTGCCGCTCATGTCGAAGACGCCGACGGACGAGACGCAGCCGGTGTAGGAGCCGGTGGCCAGGGCCCACTCGGACACGCTGAAGTCCACGCACACCCCCGCCTCGAAGTCCGCCCCGTAGGGGAAGGCCTGGCTCTGGGGCCCGCCGCAGGCGGCCACCCACTCGGAACGGGTGCACAGCCGCTTGCCCTGGAACTCGCAGGCCTTGCGCGCCTTCTCCCAGGTGACGTAGCCCGAGGGCCGGACGCCGGGCAGCGAGCAGGCGTACAGGAAGCTCTGGGCCGGGAAGGAGGCCGGGTAGTCGTCCTCCAGCTCGCCGTAGCGCGTCCCGGTGCAGTCGCTGTTGAGGAAGACGCTGGCCTCGAACCGGTCGATCCACACCTCCAGGCCGGGGATGGGCCGCAGGCAGCCCCCGGGCTCATCCACCAGCCCGTCGCAGTTGTTGTCGATCCCGTCGCGGGCCAGCGGGCCGACCTCGCAGCTGTCGTTCTCCGGAAGACCCTCGTCCACCTCGCCGTCGCAGTCATTGTCCCGGCCGTCGCAGGTGAGCTCGACCTCCTCGTGGAACGGCCCGTACAGGCAGGGGGTGTAGCTGTGCTCGAGGCACATCTGCACCACGCCGGCGCACACGCCCTGCTGCAGGGGGCAGGGCCGGTCGGGCAGGCCGACGTCGGTCGCCCCGTCACAGTCGTTGTCCAGTCCGTCGCACAGCGTCTCGCCTTCTGGCTCGTGGCTCTGCGGGTACTGGCAGTCGCTCCAGCCGGTCTGGCCCTGGCAGACACGCACCCCCGCCGCGCATACCCCCAGGGTGAGAGGGCAGGCTGGCGGAGCGGCGTTGTCCACCAGCCCGTCGCAGTTGTCGTCCTCCCCGTCACAGATCTCCGCGGTGGGCACGCGCGCGTCGCACGCCCACGCCCCGGCCTGGCAGGACTCGCTGCCCGTGCAAACGCCCTGGGCGTTGCGGCGCTCGCAGTCCCTGGGCGCGAGCTCCTCGTCGGTCGCGCCGTCGCAGTCGTTGTCCTGGTCGTCACAGGCCTCGACGCCGCCGTTGCTCGGGCGGCAGCCGGGCGCGCAGCGGCCGCGCAGGGTGCAGGTGTAACCCTCGGCGCACTCGGCGTTCGAGGTGCAGTCGTAGCTGCACTCGCCCGTGCTGAGCTGGCAGTAGCGTCCGATGGGGCAGCTCTCGTCGCTGGCGCAGCGATCCGCGCCCCCTCCGCCGTCGCAGGCGGCGCACAGCCAGCCCAGGGCGGCGAGGAGCGCCGCGGGGAACAGCGCAGCACGCATGGGGCACCTCGCGCGGTCCGTCTCCAGGCAGTCTAGCGCGCCGTGCGCTCGGGCGACAAGGCCGCGGGCAGGGCGTCCACCTCGCCGGCCTCGACGCGCAGGAGCGCGCCGCGCTGGTCCTCGACCACCAGCACACCGTCCGCGTCGATGCGGCGGGCCAGCGCCAGGTAGGGCGGGGCGCCGGGCGGCTCCACCCGCACCCGCGCGCCCAGCGTCTCGCAGCGCGCGCTGAAGGCCGCCACCACCTCGGCCGGCGCGGAGCCGGCCCGGGCGCGCCAGTCGTCCAGCGCCGCGAGCAGGTGCTCCAGGCAGGCCGCGCGCTCCAGGGGCGCGCCCCGCAGCATGGCCAGCGAGGTGGCCGGCCGGCGCAGCTCCGCCGGGAACTGCCAGGGCTGCATGTTCACGTTGAGCCCGATCCCCACCACCCCGGCGGGGGGCTGCCCGGCCACCCACTCGCACAGCACCCCGGCCAGCTTGAGCCCCCCCACCCGGACGTCGTTGGGCCACTTGAGGGCCGGGAGCGGTCCGTCGGGCAGGCCGGCGTGCACGGCCTCCCAGGCCGCCAGCCCCCCGGCCAGCGGCAGCAGCCGCAGGCCGGCCGCGGGCAGGCGCGCCACCTGGGAGAGGTACAGGTTGACCCCGGCCGGCGAGCACCAGGCACGCCCGAGCCGGCCCCGGCCCGCGGTCTGGGTGTCCGCCACCACCGTGGCGCCGTCGGGCGCCCCGGCCTCGGCCCAGGCGCGGGCCTCCGCGTTGGTCGACTCACACACCTCGAGGAAGCGCAGGTGCGCGCGGTCCAGGGTGCGCATCTACCGACCGAAGTCCAGGGCGATGTCGGCCGAGGGTGCGCTGTGGGTCAGGGCGCCCACCGAGACGTAGTCGACGCCGGTCCGGGCCACCTCGGCCAGGCGCGCCAGGGTCACCCTGCCAGAGGCCTCGGTCCTGGCCCGCCCGGCCACGCGCCGCACGGCGGCCGCCATGCGCGCGGGCGGCATGTTGTCGAGCATGACGATGTCCGCCCCGGCCCGCACGGCCTGCTCGACCTGCGCCAGGCGCTCGCACTCGACCTCGATGCGCACGGTCGGGGGCACGCGCCTGCGGGCGGCGGCCACGGCCCGGGCGATGGAGCCGGCCGCGGCGATGTGGTTGTCCTTGATCATCACCCCGTCGAACAGCCCCATGCGGTGGTTGTGGCCTCCGCCCGCCCGCACGGCGGCCTTCTCCAGCGCGCGCATGCCCGGGGTGGTCTTGCGGGTGTCGAGCAGCGTGCAGCCTGTGCCCGCCAGGACCCGCGCGTAGCTCCGGGTCAGGCTGGCCACCCCGCACAGGTGGCGCACGAAGTTGAGCGCGGTCCGCTCGCCGGATAGCAGGGCGCGCGTGGGGCCGCGCACCTCGGCCAGCACCGCGCCCGCCCGGACCCACGCCCCCTCGTCCACCCGGGCGCGCACGCGGCAACGTCCGTCCAGCCGCTGGAAGATGACCTCGGCCAGCCACAGCCCGCTGACCACGAGCGGCTCCCGCGCCACCAGCCGGGCGGCGCTACGGCGCGTGGGCGAGAACAGGGCCTCGCTGGTGAGATCGCCGGTGCCGAGGTCCTCGGCCAGGGCCAGCTCGATCAATGCCTGGATGGCGACGGGCGGTGGCATGGGAGCGCGGGCGACCCGGCCGGTCGAGGCCGTCAGCCCTCGCGCAGCTTCTCCTGCACGAGCTTCTCGATCTCTTCCCTCAGGATGGTCTCCGCCAGCGAGGGCACGACCTCCCAGGCCACCTTCTCCAGGAGCTCACGGGCGGCCTTGGACAGCACCTCGCGGGCCACGCGCTCGACGATCTCGCGGACCACGCGCTCGACGGCCTCGCCGGCCTTCTCCTGCACGGCCTCGCGGGCCTGGGCCTCGAGCTTGGCCGGATCGACGACCATGCGCCGGGTGGCAGGCGCGGGCTCCTCCTCCGGCTCGGGCCTGTGCGCGGCCTTGGCCGGCGGCGCGCCGACCGCCTCGGAGGCGGGGATGAACTCGTGCATGGGCGCGAGCCGGGGGCGATCCTCGGCGGCGCCCTCGTCGTCGATGTCCACCGAGGGCATCTCGCTGTCGGGCGGCGGCGGGGCGGTGACCGTCTCCTGGGCCAGCTCGGCCAGCGAGGCCGGCCTGGCCACCATGGGCTCGGTGGCGGGCGGCTCGGGCTCGAGGTCGATCGGCATCGCGGCGTCCGGCTCGGCCGGCGGGGTGCTGTCCCAGGTGGGCGGCTGCGACGCGGCCGCGCCCCAGCCCTCGACGGTCGGCTGGTCCTGGGGCGCCGGCTCGAGGTCGGCGGCCGGCGGCTCGGCCGGCACCTCCTCCATGGGAGTCTCCTCCATGGGGATATCCATGGCGGCCGGCTCCTCGACCGGAGCGTGCGCGGGCTCCTGCGCCTGCCCCCAGTTCACCGTGTCGAAGCTCAGGGGGGCGGCGCCGGACTGCGCCGCCGGAGCGGGTTCGGGCTCGACCGGCATGGGCTCGAGCGGCTCGGGCTCCATGGGCTCCAGCTCGATGGGCTCCGAGGCGGGCGGCTCCAGGGCGTCGGCGCCGAAGAGATCCGGCATGGTCGGTCGGGCCGCCGGCGGCTGCGCGCCGAGCGGAGAGGGCGAGACGGGCGTGCCGACCACGGGCCTCGAGGAGGGCTGCACGGCCGGGACGGGCGCAGCCTGGACCGGGGGCAGGGGCTGCAGCGGCGCGACCGGCCGGGGTTGGACCGGGGGCAGGGGCTGCAGCGGCGCGACCGGCCGGGGCTGGACCGGGGGCAGGGGCTGCAGCGGCGCGACCGGCCGGGGCTGGACCGGGGGCAGGGGCTGCAGCGGCGCGACCGGCCGGGGCTGGACCGGGGGCAGGGGCTGCACCGGCGCGACTGGCCGGGGCTGGACCGGGGGCAGGGGCTGCACCGGCGCGACCGGCCGGGGCTGGACCGGGGGCAGGGGCTGCACCGGCGCGATCGGCCTCGGCTGGGCCACCGGCGCCGCGGCCACGGGCTGGGCAGCCGCCGGGCGCGCGGCGTCGCCACCGCCCGCCAGCAGCTCGTTCACCTTGTCGATGAGCGCCTGGCTCTCGAAGGGCTTGGTGATGTGGCCGTTGGCCCCGGCCTCGCGGGCCCGGTTCTCGTCGAAGGCCTCGAAGGTGCCCGCCAGCAGCAGCACGGGGATCCCGCGTAGCTCGGGATCCGACTTGACCGCCTGGCACACCTCGTAGCCGTTCTTCTTCGGCATGATCACGTCCGCCAGGATGATATGGGGCTTCAGCTGGCGGGCCTTCTGGATGGCGTCCTCGCCGTTGTCCACCGTGGTGATGGTGAAGTCCTCGTTGGCGAAGGTGATGCCGACCACGCGCTGGATGGTGATGCTGTCATCCGCCAGTAGCAGGCTCTTGGGCATCCGGGCCTCCTGATCCCCGCATGGCCGCACGCGGCGGCCGCCGGGCGGGGGTGCTGCGGTCCTCGTGGGTACGCGAGGAGCGACTCGAAAATCCTTCTTGCGGTAGCACATAACCATTCGGGGTGTCAAGAGAGCGGCCAGGTTCGGGGCGTGGTTTCCGTCTTGACGTAGTGCGTCAAAGGAGCTATGTTGCAAGGCGTCAAACCACCCGGAGGAACACCGTGGTCGATGTCGCCTACCTGAGGACCCTGCCTTCGTACCTGAAGGGCTCGACCCTCCAGACCCTGGCCACCCTGGTGCCGCCGGCGCGCTTCGAGGCCCGTCCGCCCCGGCCCGTGGTGCTGGTGCCCGGGGCCTTCTGCACCGCCAGTGTGATGAACTGGCTCGGACGGCGCATGCAGGCGCACGGCGGCTCCGTGGCCGTGGCCCCGACCTTCCCCTTCTACGTGGCCGCCGCGGCCAACCTGTGCCGGCTGGAGCAGGCGGTCGACCGCTTCCTGCCCTGGCTGGACGAGCTCGGCGGCCGCCTGGGGGTGGAGGAGGTGGACGTGGCCGGCCACTCGAACGGCGGGCTGATCGCGCTCCTGGCGCACGATCGCGTGGCGCGCGGCGAGGCGAGCTGCAGGGTCCGCCTGCGCCGGGTGGTCACCATGGCCACGCCCTTCCGGGGCTTCCCGGGGGCGCGGGCGCTGAGCCCCATGCTGCCCTGCTGCCGGGATCTGATCCCCGGGGCCGAGGCCCTGGCCCGCGCGGAGCGCGCCTCCCACCTGGTGGTGCGCTGCCTGGTGGCCACCCACGACAGCCTGATCCCCCCGGACAGCCAGTACGTGGACATGGAGCGCAGGACCCTCATGGAGGGTTACCAGCACATGGACTACATCGTCGGACCGGCGGAGCGCATCGAGCAGGCCGCCACGGAGGTGCTGCGATGGCTGGACAGCTGAGCGAGAAACTGGAGCCGGCAGGAGGGGAACCCATGGGCGTGAGGGAGCTCCTGCGCCGCCTGCGGCGCGCGCTGGCCTCCGGGGTGGACCCGGACGACGTGGACGGCTTCGACGCGGCCCTGCTCGCCCGCGTGGCCCCGGCCATCGACGCCCTGTCCAGGCTCTACTTCCGCATGGAGGTCGAGGGGCTCGAGGGCGTGCCCGACGGGCCCGCGCTGCTGGTGGGCAACCACAACGCCGGCATCACCTTCATGGAGCCCTTCGGCTTCGGCGCGCGCTGGTACCGCCAGCGCGGTGGGCGCGATCCGTTGCTGTGGCTGGTGCACGACGCCATGCTGGCGCTGCCTGGCCTGCGCACGCTGCTGGTGCGCGCCGGGTGCGTGCGCGCCTCCCACAGCAACGCCGAGGCGGCCCTGGGCCGCGGCCACAAGGTGGTGGTCTTCCCGGGCGGGAACCTCGAGGCCTTCCGGCCATACCGCGAGCGCTACCGCATCAAGTTCGCCGGCCACAAGGGCTTCGCCCGGCTGGCCCTCCGCGCGGGCGTGCCGGTGGTGCCCTTCGTCGTGGTCGGCGGCCACGAGAGCTTCTACGTGTTGCACGACGGCCAGCCCCTGGCGCGCAGGCTGGGGCTCAAGAAGCTGGTGCGCTCGGAGACCTGCGCCATCTTCCTGGGGCTGCCCTGGGGCCTGGGCGTGGGGCCGATCTTCCACCTGCCGCTGCCGACCAAGAGCCAGGTCCGTTTCCTGGAGCCCATCCTGCCCGACCCGCGAGGGGCCGCGGCCGCGGACGATCCCGCCGCGGTGGACGCCCTGTACGCGCAGGTCACCAGCCGGATGCAGGCCGCCATGGACGAGCTGGGCGGTAAGCGCCGCCTGCCCATCCTGGGCTGAGCCGCCGCGCTGGCAGGGGCGCGCACCCGTCAGGCCGGCAGGCCCTCCGGCTGGATGCCGCCCTCCTCGTGCACGCGGATCAGGTAGCCGAGGATCATGAGCGAGGAGCTGTTCTCGATGGTCCGGCTGGGATCGGACTCCATGATCAGCTTGGCGTAGTTGAACATGATCGCCGCCAGCTCCTCGCCCACCTTGGTGCGGATGAGCTCCTGGAGCCGCTCGCGCGGCATGCCGGCCAGCTCCTGCAGGAAGGTCATGGCCAGGTCCTTGGGGGTCGTCGGGTTCGTCGGGTTCATCGCTTCCCTCGCCTCGCCGTTCAGCGGGCCAGCTTGGGCAGGTCCTTGAACGCCTGGAGCAGGCAACGCAGGGTCTCCTTGCCCAGCTTGCCCAGCCCGAGCTGGATCGGCCCCAGGCCGAGCTGGGTGGAGACCAGGCCCTTCTTGACCTGCACCTCGCCCTCCACCCGCGCGTAAGGGATGCGCGCGCCCGGCTGGCCCACGCGCCGCGCGTACAGGGCGCGGTCGGTGAACAGCATGCCCTCCTGGCGCGGCTCGCTCTCCATCAGCAGCACCAGCCCCTGGGGCACCTCCTCGGCCGGGAGGAGCTGGCCGAACTCGTCCATGAACTCCTCGATCAGCGGCTGGGTGAGGCGCGCCGGCAGGATGACGGCCGGGTCGTTGCAGGTCTCCAGGTGGTAGCACAGCAGCCCGCCCACCGGGTCCTGCTTGGCGTCGGGGGCCATGCCGGCCCGGCCCGGCAGCTCCCAGACGAGGTGCTTCACCTCGACCAGCTCCTCGAGGTAGCTGCGCAGCCAGTGGAACTCGGCGTCCGGGGCCTCCACCTTCCAGCGGTGGTGCATGCCCGAGCCCTTGATCACCAGGGTGAGCGCCGCCGCGTCCCAGCTCACCTCGTCCACCTCGCCCACGTTGAACAGCACGTCACGCCCCAGGAGCTTGCGGGGCAGGAAGAGCTCGCCGTGCTCCACGCCCAGCGCGCCCGACAGGCGCTCGCCGCGGTAGACCACCTCGGCCTTGGCCCGCGGGCCGAAGCTGAGCAGGGCGATGGCCCAGGGCGCGCGGAAGAGCCTGCTCGGCAACCGATCGTAGTCGAGCTCGGACTGCGCGTGGCGCAGCTCGTCCACCAGGCGGACCAGCTCCGCCACCTCGCAGGTGCCCACCAGCGGCAGGTTGGGATCGGGCTTCGGATAGGGTTTGGAGACGAAGCGCGGGCCGAGCGTCAGCCGGAGCTGGGGGTTCTGCGGGATGGCCGCGCGCAGCTCATGGCTCTCGGCGCGGAGATCGACCTCCAGGTCCAGGTGAGCCAGTCGGTCGGAGCCCTGGTGGTACATGAACGCGGCCAGGCCGGCCAGCGGCAGGCTGAGCACCGGCTGCAGATCGGGGAAGAACAGCTTGGCCATGCGGGCCCGCAGCGCCAGCACCTCGCGGGCCTTCTTGGGGAAGAAGCGGGCCGCCCGCTCGCGGTCGAGCGGCTGATCGAGCAGCAGGCTCTCCACCAGGTAGCCGGTGGCCACCTGCAGCTCGCGGTCCAGCTCCCCGGTGACCGGCCTGAGGAAGAACAGCATGCGGCGATCGGTGGAGCACAGCACCCCGCGCTCGGGGCGGCCCTGGACCGCGTCGCCCGCCTTGGGCGTGAGCTCCGCCACGCGCAGATCCAGGACCCGCTCGTCCTCGGGCAGGTTGACCAGCATGTCGATGCCGGGCACGTCCGGCAGGTGGTGGGCCAGATCCATCAGCGTGGCCCGGCTGTAGGCGCTCTCCTGGCTCACGGCTGGGCCTCCTCGCTGTCCCCCAGGATGGCGCGCAGGGCGCGCTTGGCCGCCGCCTGCACGGCGGGCTCCTGATCCTGCGAGGCCTTGCGCAGCGCGTCCACGGCCGGCCGGGCCGCGGGCCCGATGCCGCCCAGCGCGTGGGCGGCCAGCTCGCGGAAGCGCGGCGACTGGCTCTCCAGCTCCGCGGCGAGCAGCGCGACCGCCGGGGCGCCGTGGGCGCCCATGCGCGCCAGCGCGAACATGGCGGCCTGCCGGACGCGGGGCGGGTGCTGCTTGCCGAGCAGCCCCACCAGCCCGGGCACGGCCGCCGCCGCCGCCGGGCCGAGCACGCCGACGGCCTTGGCCACGGCCGCCAGGCCGGTCTCGTCGCTGCGCTCGAAGCCCGGCAGCAGCTCCCCGGCGGCGTCCTCCAGGGCCTCGGCGTCCTGGCACGGCATGACCGCCAGCGCGTCGGCCGCCTCGGCCGGGATGCGGCCGGGGTGCCTGGCCACGCTCTCGGCCACCTCGCTCAGGTGATCGTCGCAGTCGGCCCCGGCGCGCACCAGGGCGGCCCGGGCCCAGGCCGCCACGGCCGGGCTCTGGTCCTTGAGCGCCCGCTCGAGCGCGTCCTCGCTCGAGGGCGAGGCGATGGCCGCCAGCGTCTTGGCGCCCACCAGGCGCTGCTCCGCGTCGGAGGAGCGCAGCAGCTCGAGCGCGCGCGGCGCCGCCCCCTCGGCCGCCTGGCCCCACTCGGCCAGCACGTCCACCGCGCGCTGCCGCACGGCCGGGCTCGGGTCGGTCAGGAACGCGGCCACCTTGGCCGCGGCCTGCGGACCCTCCAGCCGGAGGGTGTCGACCTGCGCCAGGCCGATGCGATCGGCGTGGGCGGCGAAGCCCGACTCCTCGATGTCGCCCGGCGTAACCTGGTAGGCCGAGCCGCCGATGGTCTGGCCCCAGTCCCTGGCCCCGGCCGGTGTCTGCGCTGCCGCCTTGGCGGGCTTCTCGTCGGCCTGCTTGGCCTGGAACAGCTTGCAGCCCGCGCCGGCGGCCAGCAGCGCCAGGCCCGCCAGCGCCAGGCGCCAACCCCTGGGGTGTCTGCGCATGCTCACCTCCCTGTCCCGCGCGCGGCGGGCCTCACAGGCGCACCTCGAGCTGGAGCGAGACGGTGTCCACGCTGCCGCCGAAGTCCACGTTCTGCGGCGGGGTGAGGACCGAGTCCGTGGTCTCGTCGCGCAGGTAGAAGTAGTGGTAATAGGTCAGCACGCCGCGCCAGGTCTCGTTGAAGTCGTAGCGCAGCCCGAACGAGAACCCCCACAGATCCACGGTGGGCGAGTCCAGGCTCTTGGTGCGGTTGGGCGCCGGCGACTCGTCGTAGGTGAAGCCCGCCATGAGGTCGAGCGGCACCCGGTCGGGCAGCGGGGTCACCTGGAAGCCCAGCGAGAAGGTCCACGAGTCGCCGTAGTCCTTGGGGGTGATCAGCGGGTTCGCGACCGCCGGCTGGCCGAGGATCTCGAGATCGATGTCGTGGTACATCTCCTGCTTGTCGAACACCCGGTAGAACCAGTAGCGGAAGTCCAGGGCCACCGCCAGGTACTCGCTGTGCTGGTAGTGCAGGCCGGCGCACAGACCCGGCGGCACCTGCATGACCGTGGTCTGGTCGTACTCGCCCGCCAGCCCACCCAGGGCCCGGATGATGGGGTCCTCCTCGGTCACCCCGGGCGGCAGCCCGATCTCCAGGCTGCCGTCCAGGCGCACCTCGCTGCCGCCGATGAAGGCCAGGCCCAGGGTGAGCTGGTCGGTCGCCCGCACGGTCGCGCCCACGTTGTAGAACGGGATCACGTCCTCGCCCTGCAGTCGCAGCACGTAGTCCGCGCTCAGGCCGGCCAGCAGCGGCTGGTTCAGCCAGCGGGCGCCCTGGATGCGCACGTACATCACCCCGGCGCTGACCCCCAGCGCCACCCGATCCACGGGCGCGGGCAGGCGGTAGCCCACGGTGAGCGCCGCCATGCCGGCCACGAAGTAGGCCTCGGTCACCATGTAGCGGGTGGGCGCGTCCTCGGGCAGGAAGGCGCCGATGAAGTCGGGCACGTAGGCCGCCAGCGCCACCACCGGGCCGTTCTCCAGGCCGAAGTCGGAGGAGGCGGCCAGCATGGGCATGACCCCGAAGTACTTGGTGGGCTTGATGGTGCCCTCGAAATAGCCGTCCGCGCCGACCGGGGTGTCGATGAAGTCCTCGCTCGCCCCGTAGCCCGGGCCGGCCTCCCACGGCCGCAGGCGCAGCTCGGCGTCGACGAAGGACAGCCCGGCCGACAGGTGCAGCCGGGTGCCGTGCAGGTCGGCGATGCCGGCCGGGTTGTGGTACACGCCCGACAGGTCGTAGGGCTTGGCGATGGAGGTCATCATGCCCGTCTTGGCGCCGCCGAACTCGATGATGGTGAAGCCGCCGGCCCGGACCGCGGGAGCCGCGGCCAGGACCAGGAGCCCGGCCAGGAGTCCGGTCAGCGGTCCGCGTCCGGCTCCGGGAGCGAATGGCCACCGCGCCTTGTGCTCGCCTTCCACGCTGGCACCCCCTTCGGGCTCTGGGTTCAGGGCGTCACCGAGTACACGAAGCTCGCCTTGGGAAAACGGAGGTACCGCGCCGCCACGTCGGCCTGGCGCACCAGGGGGAGGTGCTCTCCCCGGAGGTACGGCTCGAGCAGGTCGCGCGCCTGGGCCGGATCGCCCGTGGCCAGTGCCCTGGCGGCCAGCCCCATCAGCTTCTCGGCCGCGGCCGGGAGGCGCTCGAAGCGCACCTCGAAGCGGCCCTGGGCCTGGCCGTCCGCCGCGGGCTGATCCGGCCGCCACTGGAGCGCCCCCTCGCGCGACAGGAAGGCCACCTGGACCGCGGCCACCTGGCTGTAGTGCTTGGGCGAGCCGTCGGCCTCGAAAAGCCCGCGGGCGATGTGCCCGAAGCACCACACCAGCGCGTGCAGGTAGACCCGCTCGGCGTCCTCGGCGCTCAGCAGACCCTTCTGCCGCAGCAGGTCGACGAACAGCAGGCTGCCGGTCTGCGCCTTGAGCTCCTCCAGCACCGTGGCCGTGGGCCCGCCCAGCAGGTCGCGCACGGACTTGCCGCTGATCCGGGTGTCCGAGCTGGGCCCGAAGTTGTGGGTGGCCTCGTGCAGGATGATGTCGAGCAGCGTGAGCCGTTTCTCCTCGGTCAGGCGGGTGACGGCCTCGGGGGCGAGCAGGCTCATGGCCTGGGCGCGCGCGACGGCCCGGGAGTCGGGGTCGGTGTACAGGTTGGACATGACCACGGTGCGCCCGCGGCCCTCGTCCGCCACCGGGCCCCAGTTGGGCAGCGACTGGCCGATGGTGGCCCCCAGCGGGCTGCGGCTGTCCCCGGCGTTGAGCACCACCTCGATGAAGTCGGGCAGGTGCACGCGCACGTCCCGCGCCTGGTAGGTCGGGCCGGCCAGCGCCGCCACCCGCCCCTCGAGCTCGGCCCTGAGCGGCGTGAGGCGCTCCTGCCAGTAGGCCGCGTCCGGATCGATGCGGGCCAGGTCGGCGTGGAAGCCGCCCTTGCGGCCGCAGGGGTCCTCGTACACCTCGTCCGGGCCGATGCGCAGGTAGTAGCGGCTGTTCTGGCCGTTCATGGCGGCCCAGGCCTCGTCCGCCGCGCGCCAGTCCCCGGACTCGAAGCCCGCGGCCGCGGCCCGCAGGTAGGCCTGCAGGGCTGGCTCGCGGGCCTGGAGCGCGTCCGCGGCCGCGCGCAGCTCGAGTGCCACGGCGCGCGCGCGGGGGGCGAAGGCCTCGTGGTAGGGCAGCGCGCGGAGCTGGCCGTCCACCTCGCGCACCACGCTGAAGGGGGCGTCGAGCTGCGCGGCGTCCGGGTGGCGGGTGAGCTCCTCGCAGAAGCCGGGCTTCGCCTGGAGGGCGGCGGGGTACAGCGCGCTGCGCTGGGGCGGGAAGTCCGGGCAGGCGTTGCAGAAGGGGTCGTGCTCCCCGCCGGGCGTGACGCACCAGGGCGACTGGTTGCGCCGGAAGAGCGCGGCGCTCGCCAGGTCGCCCGGCCGCAGGCAGGCGCGTAGGCGGAGCGTGCCGCGCTGCTCGGCGTACATCTCCTCCACGATCCGGGCGGCCTGGATCACCCGGGCCAGCATGGCGCGCTCCTCGGGCGGCGCGTCGAGGAACTCGGTGCGAACCAGCGTGGGCCGGCCGGCGTCCAGCTCGCGCTGGACGGCCTCCAGGCGGCGGGCCTCCACCAGGGCGGCCCGGTCGCGCTCGAAGGCCGGGGCGAAGCGACCCTGGGGGTCCACGAACCGCTCGCGGGGGTTGCCGACCCCCAGGATGACCAGCTCGTCGGGATCGAGCGCGCCCGGATTCACGTCGTCACGCGCCCAGAAGAGCGGCCGCTCCAGCTTGACCGCCAGACGGTTGAAGTCGGCCCGGGGGAGCGCCAGCAGCGCGGTCGGGGAGGCCGGCGCGATCCGCAGCGCGCCCGGGTGCTCCCCGGGCGCGGGCCGCGGCCCCTCGGCCGCGGGCCCGGCGCAGGCGGCGAGCAGGAGGGCAAGTGCGCCGGCGGTGAGCAGCCAGGCGGGCAGGGCGGGGATCGGGTGCGCGCGCATCGCTCGTTCTCCTTGTGGAGACCCATGATTTCACAGGGGGCACCCGCCCGCAACCGCTTCTCGCCCCGTTTGACAGCCCCCTGGGGAGGGCCTAGATTGGGGTGCCATGACGCGCCTCGCCGCCGCACTCACCGCCCTGCTGCTCGTCCTCGCCGGGGCCGGGTGCAAGCACGGACCGGACCTCCGGCTGCCCCGGGATCCGATCGAGGCGGCCCGCCAGCTCACCCGCCAGGGCGAGCCCGAGGAGGCGCTCAAGCGCCTGGACAGCTACCTGGCCGGCAAGCCGGCCGAGCTCGCCGCCCACCGGGCGCTGGTCGAGGCCGCGCTGGCCGCGGGCCGGCTGGCCGAGGCGGAGGCGCGCTACCAGAAGCTGCTGGCCGCGCCGGGCAGCGCCGGCCTCGGCCGGTACGGGCTCGGGCTGGTGGCGCTCGCGCGCGGGCCGGCCGGCATGGCCGCGGCCCTGGAGGCCTTCGCCCTGGCGGAGGCGCTGGTCGACGAGCCCGAGCTGCCCTACCGCATCGGCCGGGTGCTGGCGCTCGACGGGCGGCACGCGGAGGCGGTGGTGGCCTTCCAGCGGGCGCTCGGCCGGGGCCAGCCCGAGCCGGCCGTGCGGCTGCACCTGGCCGCCAGCCTGGCCCGGCTGGGCCGCGCGGCCGAGGCCCTCGAGCAGCTCCGGGCCGCGGCCGGGCAGCCGCTGAAACCGGTCGAGGCCGCGCTCGGCCGGACGGTGGCCGAGGAGCTCTACGACCCGACCCGGGCCCTCCCGCCCGAGGTGGCGGCCGAGGTGCACCGGGCCGAGGAGCAGCTCTCCCAGGACCTCGCCAACCAGGCGCTCGCCCAGCTCGACGGGCTGCTCACCCGCTTCCCCGAGACCGCCTACCTGCACACCCTGCGCGGCCTGGCCCACAGCCGCCTGCAGAACGACGGCCAGGCCATCGCCGCCTTCGAGAAGGCGCTGGAGCTGCAGCCGGCCGACCCGGTGGCCCTGGTGGGGCTGGGGGACGTGTACCAGCGCCTGGAGCGCTGGAGCGAGGCGCGCGACTTCTTCGAGCGCGCGTCCGCCCTGGACCCGTTCGACCCCGAGGCCTGCCAGCGGCTGGGCAACCTGGCGCTGGCGCTGAACGACTTCGCCCGGGCCCTGGTGGCGCTGGAGCGGCTCGGCATGCTGTTGCCTGACGACCTCAAGGTGCGCTACCAGCTCGGCCAGCTGCTGATCCGCGAGGGGCGGGTGGACGAGGCCCTGGCCGTCTACGAGCAGCTCATCGAGCGGCCCGAGGACGACCTGGCGGCCCGGCTGGCCCTGGCCCAGATCCACCTGAAGCTGGCCGAGTCCGATCCGGTCGCCAGGAAGAAGCACCGGGAGCAGGCGCTCCAGCACCTGGACCGGGCCGACGAGCTCGCGCCCGACGACGCGCGGGTGGCGGAGCTGCGCAAGAGCGCGGAGGAGTGAGCCGTGCCCATCTACGAGTACGTGTGCTGCAAGTGCGAGCACGAGTTCGAGGAGCTGGTGTTCGACCGCAGCACGACGCCGCCCTGCCCCAAGTGCGGGGCCACGAAGGTCAAAAAGTGCATGTCGGTCTTCGCCCACAAGAGCGACTCGGGTTTCACCCCGTCCGCGGGCAAGTCCTCCTGCTCGGGCTGCAGCTCGTCGTCCTGCTCGGGTTGCCATTAGACTCTCAAGCGCCGAAGGCGCGCAGAGAGTCTTACCCCGAGCGCGTAGAGCGCTCGGGGCCAGATCCTCACGGGCAGGTCGCCTCGTAGTCCACGCGCACCTGGGAGAAGGCCGGCGGGGTGTGCTCGGCCGCGAAGCCGATGGCCGGCTGGTCGAGCTCCAGGCTCCAGCCCTGGGCCGGCTGGCCCGCCACCTCCACCCGGACGGTCTCCGGCGCCACGGGCGCCGCGCCCAGCGGGAAGTGCAGGCGGGCCCCGCTGCTCAGCCCGCCCACCCGCAGGGTGGCGTCGGTGTAGTCCTCCTGGCAGATGGACTCGATCGCCCCGCCCGTGGCGAGCGCCAGCGCGATCTGGCGGGTGCTGGGGTAGGCCTGGCAGGCGGGCCCCGTGCAGCCCGGGCGGGCGCACACGGTCTGCACGTTCGCGTGCTCGCTGGTGTCCACGTACTCGATGGTCGTGTCCTCCGGGTGCCCGGGATCGTCCACCCCGGCGATGACCGAGAAGGTCGCCCGCGCAGGGTCGCCTCCCTTGAGCTCTCGCAGGAACGCGGCGTAGTCCTCCACCGGAGTGAGCCGGTAGGGCAGGCCGGCCACGGGATCCTCGCCCGAACCGTCCGGGCCCTCGCCCCTGGAGGCGTAGTAGCACACCTTGCCGCCGATCACGGACATGCCCTCGGTCACCTCGCCCACCTCGCCGCAGTCTTCCTCGTCGGTGAAGGACAGCACCGCCAGGCGGGCGTGTTCGCGCAGGAACCCCTGGTTGGCGACGTCGGCCAGGGGCGCGGAGAGCGCCAGGCGCATGGCGGCCAGTGGCCGTTCGTAGCCGCAGCCATTCGTGCCCACCAGGGCCACGCTGGACTGGTCCGCCTCGCGCCACAGGCAGTCGAGGTTGTCCCGGGTGATCACCCGGCAAGCGGGATCCCGGGTGAAGGCGAAGGTCGGCGGCTCGGTGGTCGGGTCGTCGATCCGGCCACGCCGGTCCTGGAAACGGCCGCTCTCGCCGGTCTCGTTGGTGCAGCTCTGCATGATCAGCCCGTCGCAGGGTGGGCAACCGGGGCACTCGATGCCCGGTGTGATGATCGCGAGGCGGAAGTCGGTCAGGGTGGCCTCGAGGGAGGCGGCCAGGGCTCTCAGGTTCTGGGCCAGCACGAGCTGGTCCGCGGCCATGGAGCCGCTGCTGTCCACGACGAGCAGGAGGTCGAGCGCCCCGCCGCCGCCCTGGCTGTACACCTCGGTGCGCGGCTCGCCGGGCTGACACACGTAGGCCGGATCCGCCTGGAGCGGGACCGCGCCCACGGACACGGCCTGGCCCGGGCGCGGGCGCACCCCGGCGCGCGCCTCGAGCGCGCCCACCGCGGTGGCCACCAGCTCCCAGTCGCCCGCGGGCAGCCCCACCCGGAACCGGCCGGCGTCGTCCGGCCGGAGCACGAGCGGCGTGCCCTCGACCCGCACCGCGGCCCGGCGCGGGGCCGCGAACTCCAGCCGGCCCTCGATCACCCCCACCCCGGAGAGCAAGAGCTCGCCCAGGTCCCGCACCCGGTCGCCGGGTAGATCGACCCCTCGGCGAAGGCCGTGGGAGGCGCCCCACAGGGCCACGAGCTGCCGGTCGCGGCCCGACACCGCGGCGAGCTCGAAGCGGCCGTCGAGATCGGTGGTGGTCACGGCCCGGGGCTCGCCCCGCACGAACACCAGGGCGCCCGGGGCGGGCGCGCCGCCCTGCAGCAGCCGGCCCGTGAGGGTGCCCTCGCCGTGGTACAGGAAGTCGTTGTCCACCGAACCGCAGCCCGCGGCCAGGGCTGCGACGATCATCCATGCGCCGTGCGTCCGCGTCATGGCCTCCCTCCGCGTCAGAACCGCCAACCCAGGCCCGCCAGCAGCTCCACGAAGCCCAGGTGGCGGACCGACTCGCCCGCCTGCAGGGCGAAGTAGTGCAGCCGGGCCTCGAGCTCGAGGACCAGCCCCTCGGCGAGCGCCACCCGCGCGCCGGCCACCAGCCCGCCGGCGAAGTTCCATACCTGCTGGGTGCGCTCTGCGGGCGAGCGGATCCAGCGCTTCACGTGCAGCCCGGCCAGGCGCGGGCCGAGCAGCAGCTCCACGGGCTCGAGCTCGAAGCGGTAGAGCGCGCTCAGCCCGTAGTGCCAGGTCAGGCAGTCCTGGTCGAGCGGCGCCCCGGCCTCGGTGAGGCGCTGGCGGGCCCCGCCCAGGCCCACGTCCAGGCGCGTCTCCAGGGAGGCCACGGGCCAGTCGAGCAGGCTGAGCGACAGATCGGCCAGCCCCAGGTCGCCCACCAGCGAGGCGCGCGTGGCCCCGTCCAGGAAGGTCTGGTACCCGCCCCGCGCGGCGAGCAGCCAGCGCGGCCGCTCGCGCGAGAGCAGCTCCTCCACCCGGAGCTCGTCCCCCTCGCGGAGCTCGACCTCGCGGTCGACGAGCGCCCCCTGGGCGCCCGCCTCGCGCAACACCACCCGGTGCGCCCCGGGCTCGAGCACCAGCCGGGCCGGGAGCTCGCCCTTGTCCCGGCCGTCCACCTCCACCCGCAGCCCTTGCAGGGAGGGCAGGAAGGAGAACAGCACGGGCTGGCCCGGCCGCGCCCGCTTGCCGGCCAGCACGATGGGATCCGCGCCCAGCACGCTGGACTCCGCCTGGGGGCGCTGGCGACCGCCGGAGAAGTAGTAGGTGCGCTCCATGGCCCGGGCGTGGGCCTCGGAGGCGGTCACCGCGCCGTCCCTGTCCGTGTCGCCCTCGCGCAGCGCCTCCAGCAGGAAGGCGGTGTAGATGTCGTGCCCGAGCGCGTCGTCCTCGCGGGCCGTCTCGCCCCAGGCGCAGGCCGAGAGCACCATGCTGGCCTGGCTGATCTCCTCCAGCGGGCGCACGAAGAAGCCGCTCTTCAGGCCCTGGAGCTCGTCGGCCACCTCGGCGGGCAGGCCGGACTTGCCCGCGCCCGAGTGGCAGGAGGCCAGCACCAGGGCCTTCCTGCGGGAGGGCAGTCGCTCGAAGTCATCCAGGAGCTCGCGCACCGGCAGCGCGCTCGTGGGCACGTGGGCCTGGTCGGTGTCGGAGGCGACCAGGTAGCGGGCCAGCGCGCCGTCCGGCCCGCGGGCGAGCGTGCCGTGGGTGGAGAAGTAGACCACCAGCGTGTCGGCCGGGCTCTGGTTGGCCTCGGCCAGGCGGTCGAGCGCCGCGCGGATGTCCGCCAGCGGCGTGCCGGCCTCGGCGGCCAGCACCTCGACCCGGTCGAAGTCTCCCAGCTCTGGCGCCCCGAGCGCCGCGCCCAGCGCGCTGGCGTCCGCGGCCGCGTGCCGCAGCGCCGGCCAGCGCGCGTCCTGGAAACTGTCGATGCCGACCAGCAGCGCGAGCCGGCGGGGGCCGAGGGCCGCGTCCACCGCCTCGGCGCTCACCCCGGGGAGCGGCTCCAGGCCGCCCTTGGGGCGCCCGCCCGCGAGGCAGGCGGCCAGCCAGGCGGCGGCGCAGAGCGCCGCCAGGGTGAGCCCGGCGCGCTTCACGGATCGCCTCCCAGCACCTCGACGGCGGCCAGCGCGTGGCCGAAGGGGAGCGTGCCCGAGTCCGGCTCCGCGCCGGCGGCCAGCGCGCGGGCGAGCGGCGCGAGGGCCGCGGGCAGGTCGAGCGGCCTGGCCGAGCAGGTGGCCACGAACACCTGGCGTCCGCGCAGCCCCGCCAGCGGCAGCCCCAGGCTGGCGGCGCCCGGCACCCCACCCGCCGTGGGGGTGTGCACCCCCGGGCCGAGCTCGAGGGGCGCCCCGGGCGGCTCGGGCAGCAGCGGCGCGATGGCCCCGTCCGGGCCGAGGCGCGCCAGGCCCAGGTGGCAGCGCTCGCGGAGGGTGATCTGGAACACCAGGGTGCGGTCCTGGGGCAGGCGGGCGTCCGCTCCGAGCCGGGTGATCTGGGCCTCGCCCTGCCCGCCGCGGACCACCACCCCCAGGGCGAGGCCGATTTCGGGCACCCCGCCGGGGCCCTTGATCCGCTGGCCCGGCCCGGGCGGCGCGGGCGGCGCCGGCAGCCACAGCCACGCCAGGAGCCCGAGCGCGACCGCGGCGACCGGCGCCAGCCAGGCCAGGCGCCACCAGGCGGGCCGGGAGAGGGCGCGCTCGACCGCCTCCGCCGGGAGCCGCGCCGCGGGCGCGGCCTCGGCCCGGGCCAGGAGCCCGATCAGCGCGGCCTCGTCCTCGGCCGGGAGCTCGGCCAGGGCGGCCTCGCAGGTGTCGCAGCCGGCGGCCAGGTGGGCGGCCAGCGCGCGCTCCTCCTCCGGCGTGAGCCCGCCCAGGAGCAGCGCCTGCAGGCGCGCGCGGTCGAGGTGCGCGCTCACGGGCTGGCCTCCCCCGTGCGCAGCGCGAGCACGCGCTGGATCAGGCGGGCGCGCAGCCTGGCGCGCAGGCGGAACAGCCAGGTGGACACCGTGCCCTGGGGCACCCCCAGGCGCGCGGCGATCTCCGCCGTGTCCAGCCCGTCCAGGTAGTACAGCCGGCCGGCCTGCTTCGGGCCGGAGTCCTCCAGGCGCGCGAGCTCCTCGGCCACCACGGCCTGCTCGGCCTCGCGCTGCCTGGCGGCTCCGACCGGGTCCTCCCGGGTGGCCAGCTCCTGGGCGAAGGCCTCGAGCGCCCGGCGCTGGCGTCCGAGCTGGCCGAGGT
This sequence comes from Myxococcota bacterium, assembly GCA_022710975.1. Taxonomy (GTDB): domain Bacteria; phylum Myxococcota; class B64-G9; order B64-G9; family B64-G9; genus JAKLGA01. The sequence goes on from JAKLGA010000001.1 coordinate 362,821, forward strand.
GAGTCAGGCAGCGGCCGCGGGCGATGGCGAACAGCCAGCCCTCGAAGCGCGCGGGCTCGCGCAGGCCGCCAAGCCCGCGCAGCGCGCGCACCAGCGTGTCCTGGGCCAGATCCATGGCGTCGGCCTCCCGGATGGCGGGGAAGCTCAGGCAGAAGCGCACCACGCGCCTGTGGTAGCGCGCGGCCAGCGCCTCGGCGGCGGGCCGCTCCCCTCGCCGGGTGCCCTCCACCAGGGCGATGAGCTCCCCATCGACCATCCGACCGGTAGACCCCCTCACCCCCGGCGCCGTTTCAGCGGGCACGGCGGCCGAGCCCGGCCAGCCCGAGCGCCGAGAGCAGGAGCGCGGGCCCGCCGCCGAGCGCGCCGGCCGAGGCGCAGCCGCCGTCCCGTCCGAAGTCCGGATCGCTGGCCTCCTGGTAGGAGCGCGCCACCCTGAGCTCCGGGGCGGCGCTGAAGGGCTCGCCGCCCGCGGCGCAGCGCAGCGCGAGCACGCGGCCGCGCGGGACCGCCGCCCGGAGCGCGCGCAGGTACAGCCCGTCCCCGCGGTCCTCGACCGGCCCGTCGAAGGCGGCGCCGTCGGCCTCGATGGTGATCGGCAGGCCCGGCCCCGCGTTCAGCCCGGCCGCGTCCCGGGGTACGGCCACGGCCCACACCCGCGAGCCGTCGTCCGGCAGCCACAGCTCGCTCGCGCCGCACAGCCCCTCGGCCTCCGCGGGCGCCCCGCCGGGCTCGCCCGCGCCCAGGCCGAGCAGGCGCGCTGCCTCGGCCTTGCCCAGGCCCCAGCCGGGCTCGAACAGCGCCCGGCCGGTGTCCGCGTCGGCCAGCCCGCCCAGCTCGAGCAGCGCCCGCAGCTCGGCGCCGGTGCGCTCCGGGTCCTGCTCCAGGAGCAGCGCCATCAGGCCGGTGGCGAAGGGCGCGGCCATGCTGGTGCCCGAGCCCAGCGCGTGCCGGCCGTCGGGCAGCACCAGGCGCAGGCTGCCGCCGGCGTAGAACATGCTGGCGGGCGTGCGCGGATCGGCGTCCGCGGAAAGGCTGGAGGCCACCGCCACCCCCGGGGCCGTGAGCGTCGGGCTCAGGCGCCCGTCGCGTGTGGGGCCGCGGGTGGAGAAGGAGGCCAGCGCGCCCGGCGGCACGCCGGTCAGGTGGACCTCGCCCACGGCGTCGGTCCAGTCCGTGCGGTGGTGCCGTGCGGCCACCGCCACCGCGTCCGCGGCCGTGGCCGGGGGCCCCACCATGGTGCCCGGATCCTGGTGATCGACGAAGCGCGGGAGGGGCGTGCCCAGCAGGTCCAGCTCGCCGATCCAGGCGTCCAGGCGGCCGGCGCTGCCGCGGACCACCAGGGCCCAGTCGCCGAGCTCCAGGGGCGCGCCGGCCTCGCCCGAGAGGGTGAGCGTGGTGCGCCACAAGCCGCTCTCGGGCGCCGCCTCCGCGGCCGCCACGAGCTGCACCCGGCCGTAGGTGTCGCGCTGGTCCACGGCCAGGTTCGGGCCGCGCCCCGAGACCGGCTCGCTCCGCGCCCCGGCCGGGCTCTCCACGCGCACCTCGAGCGCCGCGTCGTGCCACAGGTCCACCACCACCCGCGCGGGCCGGTCGGGGCTGGGCGGCTCGGCCTCGGCCACCCGCAGCCCGAGGCGCAGCTCGTCCGCGACGGGCGCGCGGGCGTGCAGCCAGAGCTGGCCCTCGTTGCCGGCCGCCACGGCCACCCCGCACCTGGGCGCGCTCCCGCGCGCGAGCTGGGTGAGCGCCAGCTCCACGGCCTCGCTGCCGTTGTGGGCGCCCATCTGGCTGCCCAGGCTGAGGTTGAGCGCCACCGGCGCGCCCTCCAGGCGCGCGGCCTCGGCCACGAAGGCCAGCGCCCGCAGCACGCGCGCCTCGTCGAAGCCCGTGTCCCCCGCGCCCATGGCCTTGACCGCCACCAGGCGCGCGCCCGGGGCCACGCCCGCGTACAGCGGGTCGTCCCCGGCGGCGACGCCGGCCACGTGGGTGCCGTGGCCGAAGGTGTCCCGGCCCGCGCCCAGGGCCGCCCCGGACTGGCCGTCGAGCGCGGCCTGCAGCTCGGCCGCGGAGAACACCGCCCCGCCGCCGAGCGCCTCGAGCTCGGGGTGCAGCCCGGCGGCCGGCAGCGTCTGATCGAGCAGCCAGGCCACCCGGGTCTGGCCGGCCGGGTCCAGGAAGTCGGGGTGGCCCCAGTCCAGGCCGGTGTCCACCAGGGCCACCAGCACCCCCTGGCCGGTGAGCCTGTAGCTCGCCCGGGCCTCGGGCAGGCGCAGGGAGGCTCCGGCCTGCTCGAGCCGCGGGCGGAACCGACCCGGGCGATCCACCCGCCTGAGGCCGGGCCGGGCGAGCAGGGCGGGCAGCGCGGCGCGCGGCCACACCAGCGCGCAGGCCCGGCCCACGCACACGGCCCCCGCGGGCGCCTGCCCGGGCGCGTCCCAGGTGGTGACGAGCTGACCGGGGTCGGCCTCGCGCAGGCCGGGCCGGTCCCCGGCCGCGCGCAGCTCGAGCGCCAGGCGCGGGCCCAGCACGGGGCCGGCCCGGGCCGCCCCCGCGAGCAGCAGGCCCGTTCCCAGACACGCGAGCAGGCGCGCGCGACGCATGGCCCGATCATCCCCCAGCCCGCCCCCGCCGGCAACCCCGCCAGCGGCCCTGGGAGGCTGGCCGGGCTTGGGGTAGGATGGGCCAGTCGCTGGCGAACGAGGGAACGGAGGCCTGTCATGAGTTGCTGCGGCGAGTTCCGAGACTCCCTGGTGTGCCTGGCCTGGCTGCTGCCGGCCCTGCCGCTGGCCGCCCTGGCGGCCGGACCCGCGAAACCCACCGGGCCCGAGGGGCTGGCCCTCGAGGCCACGCCGGTGGAGGTGCTGGCCGGCCGGCTGACCGTCCAGGTGCCCAAGGGGATGCGCCTGGAGGCGCGCCAGGCGAGCATCATGGCCGCGCCCGAGGCCGGCGAGGACGAGTCGCGGCTGGTGCTCGACCACCAGGGCGTGCGCCTGGTGGTCATGGTGTACGAGCTGTACGCCCGGGTGGAGGGCGATCTGCTGGGCGCCGTGCGGGCCGACGTGTCCGCAGGGTGGGGCGCGCAGGCCAAGGACTGCAAGCTGGAGGCGCTGGCGGTGGGGAAGCCGCTCGCGGCGGTGGCCAACACCCCCCCGCGGCCCACCGGCGCCGGCCCGGCCAACCTGGTGCTAGGGGTGTACGTGCGCCACGGGGACGGCCTGGCGCAGTACCTGGCCTTCTACGTGAGCCCCGAGGGGGTCCCGGCGGCCGAGGGCTGGATCGCGCTCGCGCGGCGGATGGCGGCCACCCTCGGCCAGGGGCGGCGCGCGCTCTCCTTGACCGCCGGGGAGCGGCGGCTGCGGGGGCTGGACGGCGGCTTCCTGGTGATCCGGACGCCGGCTGGGACCAGCCAGTCCACCCAGCAGGGGCCGGATTTCCTGGTGCACCACCTGCGCCTCGTCGCCCCGCTCGGAACGGTCGGCGCCTCCTGCGGCCTGTACCAGGGCGGCCACCCCTCCTACCAGCACCGCCAGACCGGGCTGCCCGAGGGCCAGGTCGAGCAACACAAGGGCACGCTGCTCGGCCAGGAGGTGAGCTGGCAACGCTGGCAGCGGGAGGGGCGGCACATGCTCGAGGGCATCGTCCCCATGCCAGGGAGCAACGGGCTGAACGTGCACGCCTTCTGCGGCGCCCCCACGGCCGCCGAGCTGGAGCCGCTGCGGGCCATGCTCGAGGGGTTGCGCTTCGAGGGTGGCAAGTGAGCCACCGCCTGGGGCTCGACGGGGCGCTCGCCCTGGCCGCCCTGGCCGCGCTGGGCTGCGGCCTGGGGGCCTGCAGCTCGGAGGGCTCGGGCTGCCCGGCCGTGGCGACCTCCGTGCGCCTGCCGGCGGACGCGGCGCCGCACGACGACTCCATGGAGTGGTGGTACTACACCGGCCACCTGTTCGCCGGGCAGCGGCGCTTCGGCTTCGAGCTGACCATCTTCCAGGTCGACGTCGGCGCGGACCTGTCGTACATCGGCCACGCGGCGCTGACCGATCTCGAGCGCGGCGAGCACGTCTACGCCCAGGACATCATCACCCGGGCGGAGCTCTACCCGCGCTTCGACCTGGCGGTGGGACCCTGGAGCATGCGCGCGGAGGGCCAGACAGACCGCCTGGAGTTCGGCCTCGAGCGCTACGCGCTCTCCCTCGAGCTCGTGCCCGAGAAGCCGCCCGCCATCCACGGCGGGGACGGGCTGATCGACATGGGCTCGGACAAGACCTCCTTCTACTACTCCAAGACTCGCCTGCGGGCCGCGGGCAGCCTGAGCCTGGACGGCCAGGCGCTGGCGGTCAGCGGCCAGGCCTGGATGGACCACCAGTGGGGAGACTTCGACGTGTTCGGCTCGGACGGCTGGGACTGGTTCAGCCTGCAGCTCGAGGACGGCTGGGAGCTGATGCTGTTCCTGCTGCACTTCACCGACGGCCACGTCGACATCACCGGCGGCACCCTGGTGTCCCCGGAGGGCTGCGCGCGCGAGTTCACCGACTTCGAGATCCAGGCCACGGGCGAGTGGGTGAGCCCGCACACCGGCGCGGTCTATCCCCACGGCTGGACGCTGTCGGTGCCCGACGAGGGCCTCGAGCTCGTCATCACGCCTGCGCTGGCGGACCAGGAGGTCGACTCCCGCGCCACCACCCTCAACGTGTACTGGGAGGGCGCGGTGGACGTGGCCGGCACCCACCGCGGCGCCGCGACCGCGGGCCTGGGCTACGTCGAGCTGGCGGGCTACAGCGCCTGGGGGCCGGAGAGCCCCTGAGCCGCGGTCCGTTCCCGCGGTTCGTCCTGGGGCCGAGAGCGCGAGCCTGGGTCCGCCTGAATCGTCAGGAAGAGAGGTCCCGGTCACGGATCGCTGACCGGACCGCCAAACTCTGGCCTTGACAATTATGAGCATATGTTCAATAAGGCAGCCTGGAGGTGAGCCGTGCCGCGACCCCCCTGTTGCCGCCGGGTGTCCGGGAGCCCGGCCGCCAGCGTGTTCAAGCCCGCGGGCATCCCGGCCCGCGAGCTGGACGAGGTGGTGCTGGCGCTCGACGAGTTCGAGGCGCTGCGCCTGGCTGACCTCGAGGGCCTGTACCAGGAACAGGCCGCGGAGCGGATGGGGGTCTCCCGACCCACGTTCGGCCGCATCCTCGACGCGGCCCACCGCAAGCTGGCCGATGTCCTGGTGCACGGGCACGCCCTGCGCATCGAGGGTGGGCCGGTGGCCTGCGCGGGGCCCCGCGCATGCTGTCGCTGGCACGATGGAAGAGAAACCGACGAGGCGCCGCAGCGGTCGGGCAAGGGCCCGGGCCGCCGCTGCCGGCGCCGCGGATCACCCGAGGAGGACCGATGAACCTGTGCATTCCGGTGGAAGAGGATCTCGGCCTGAAGAGCCTGGTGTGCGCCCACTTCGGCTCCGCCCCGCTGTTCCTGATCGTGGACACGGACAGCCTGGCCTGCCGGCCGGTGGTGAACCAGAACCAGCACCACGGCCACGGCATGTGCATGCCGCTGCAGTCGCTCTCCGGCGAGCAGCTCGATGGCATGGTGGTGGGCGGGATCGGCATGGGCGCCCTGAACAAGCTCATGGCGGCCGGCATCCAGGTGTTCATGGCCCAGCACCCCACCGTGGAGGAGACCCTGGCGGCCTTCAAGGCGGGCCAGCTCCAGGTGGTCCAGCCCGGCCAGGCCTGCGCCCACCATGGGCACCAGCACGGCTGAGCGCGGCCCGCGGGGGGGCTGGTCTGCGGGCGCGACGTGGGTAAAATGGCACTTGTGAGACGTATCCCTGGCTCCCGGAGCCTCCCCGGCTGGCCGCTCGCGGCGCTGCGGGACGCCTGCCTGGTGGCCGCGCTGGCCTCCGGGCTGGGCCTCGCGGTGAACGCGCTCCGGCCGGGCGGCCTGCCGCTCCTGGCCGAAAAGGAGTACGAGATCCTGGTACCCTGCTCCGAGGTCCAGGGCGAGGCGGACGCGCTCGAGCCCGACCATCCGGCCCTGCGGGAGGCGCGCACGCTGCTGCTCGACGCGCGCTCCGCCGAGGAGTTCCAGGCCTGGCACGCGCCCGGGGCCACGCACCTGCCCTACGACTACCTGGAGCCGGTCTCGCCCGGGGCCCTGAAGCGCGTGCTGCAGAGCGGCGCGGCCCGGGTGGTGGTGATCGGCGACGGGGCGGATCCCGACTCGGGCGAGCAGCTCGCCCGCGAGCTGGCCGGCAAGGGCATCCGCCACGTGGGCTACGTGCGCGGCGGGGCCGCCGCGCTGCGCCAGGCCGGGGCCGCCGGGAGGGCGCCTTGAAGCGCTGCCTGGCGTGGCGCGGCCACCCCTGGCTGGCGCTGCCCGCGCGCGTCTACCTGGCGGCCGTGTTCCTGCTGGCCTGCTGGCACAAGCTCGCCCACCCGGAGTCCTTCGCGGTCGACATCGCCACCTACCAGATCCTCCCGCTCGCCCTGGTGAACCCGCTCGCCATCGCCCTGCCCTGGGTGGAGCTCGCGGCCGGGCTGCTGCTGCTCGTGGGGTTCCGGGCGCGGGCCGCGGCCCTGCTGGTCGCGGGCATGATGCTCATGTTCAGCGTGGCCATCGCGCTGGCGCTCTCGAAGGGCCTGGACATGTCGTGCGGCTGCTTCGCCTCCCAGGGCGCGGCGGAGGACCCCATCTCCGGGCTGACCGTGCTGCCGGATCTCGGCTGGCTGCTGCTGGCCGTGTACGTGTTCCTGTGCGACCACACCCCGGTGGGGCTCGACGGGTGGCTCGCGCGGCGGAGAGAGGAGAAGCCATGAGGAGCGGACTCCTGCTCGTGGGCCTGGCCTGGCTGGCGCTGGCGGCGCCCGCCCGGGCCGGGGCCCCGGCCTGCGACGCCCTGCCGCCCGAGCTCCGGGCCAGGGCCGTCGAGGCCCTGGACAGGCTGCACCCCTACGACGGCTGCGACCAGACCTTCACCCGCTGCCTGGCGGAGACGCCGCCCGCCCCGGTGGTGCTGCGCCTGGCCGCGGAGGTGTGCCGGCGGGTCCAGGCCGGGCAGGACGTGAAGTCCATCGAGCACGCGCTCGGCAAGCGCGCCCGCAGCGTGCTGGGCCTCGGCAAGAAGGCGAGCATCACCCTCGACGAGGCCTGCCGGGCGGGCGAGCCCGGCGCCCCCGTGGTCATCGCGGTGTACGCCTGCGCCCGCTGCCCGTTCTGCGCGGTGCTCGTGCCCGCGCTGCACCGGGCGGTGACCGTCGGGCCGCTCCAGGGCAAGGCCCGGCTGTACTACCGACCCTTCCCCATCAAGGACCACCCCTTCTCCGCCGAGGGCGGCCTGGCCATGGTGGCCGCGGCCCGCCTGGGCCAGTTCTGGCCCGAGGTGCTCGACATCTACGCCCGCTTCGCCGAGTTCAGCCCGGACAGGCTGGCCGGGTGGGCCGCCGGGCTGGGCCTGCCGCGGGGGGAGTTCGAGGCCCTGCTGGCGGACCCCGCCACCCGCGCGGCACTGGTCGCGTCCAAGCAGGAGGGCGTGCGCAACAAGGTCAAGGTCACCCCCACCCTGTTCCTGGACGGGGTCGAGTATGTGCACGAGCTGAAGGTCGAGGCCGTCATCGACGTGGTGGAGGAGCTCTTCGAGCGCGCGCGCTGATCCGCGCGTGCCAGGCGGCGCAGGGCTGTGCGGGGGTGGAGGCCGGGGCGAGGAGGCGGGCCCGCTCAGAAGCTCGAGCCCAGGCCGATCGAGATGCGGAAGCTCTTGGGCTCGGTCTCCGAGTAGCGCGGGTCGTTCGGGTAGTTGTCCACGTACACCCGGTCGTCGTTGACCTCGAAGCGCCCGGCGATCTCGTTCAGCCCGTAGCTCAGCCGCACGAAGCTGTTCCAGATGTTGTCGTTGGAGAAGTAGCCCTTGAGCTTCAGCGTCATGCCCACGTCGTACAGCATGTAGTTGCCGTTCTTGGAGGCGATGTCCACGAAGGGCCGCTCGCGCCGCACCGTGCCGCGCTTGACCATGGGATCCCAGGGGCTGTTGTCGTCCGGCCTGATGTTGCCGTAGGGGTCGGTGACCAGCTCGCCGGTGTAGCCCCACAGGTTGCCGGCCGTGCCGAACAGCTCGCAGTACAGGTCGGTGAAGAAGAACGGCCCCATCTTCAGCCCCATCTCCTTGTAGATGGGGAAGCGGTACATCAGCGACATGATCAGCATGGTCTCGCCGCCCAGCGAGAAGTCCTCGTAGCCGGCGAACTCGTGGGTGGTGGACTGGGTCGGCACCCACCGCATCGGGTGCAGCGAGCCGGCGAAGAACTCGTCGAAGCGGTCCACGTTGCGGTTCTGCCAGCCGCCGCGGAAGTGGAACTCGAGGGTGTGGCCGGCGTCGCGGTTCCACCAGGTCACCGGGATGGACTCGGTGTAGCCGAGCTGCAGCTCGTGGTAGTTGTAGTCGTCCGAGTGATCGCCCGGCGGGTTGATGCGCCCGAGCCACTCCACGTCGGCGAAGCTCTTGGTGGGCAGGCCGGTGCGGGTGAACACGTACTCCAGCATGAGGTTGCGTCCGCGCGGGTTGATGATCCCGTAGTAGGACGGCAGCGCGTTCGTGTACTCCAGGGTCAGGCGGTAGGAGTTGTTGGTCAGGTAGGCCTGGGCCTTGTCGTTCGAGCGCCCCTGGCCGGTGATGTAGCGGTAGTCGTAGTTGGCCGAGATCGACAGCGTGTTGGTGATGGGGAAGTCGATGCTGATGGCGGCCAGGTCGTAGGACTGGCGGTTCTTGTAGGTCAGCGGCGCCTCGAAGTGGAACTCCGGGTCGCCGTAGGTGTTGTTCTCCAGGTAGCCGGCGCTCATGCCCTGGGAGAAGTCGTAGTTGATGTCGGCGTGTAGGTAGACCAGGCCGATGGTCGGGTACCACATCGCGTTCTCGTAACCGATGTAGTAGTAGGTGCTCTGGCCGAGCAGCGCCTGGGCGAACAGGGTGTGCTTGTCCAGCATGTCGCTCATGAAGGCGGCCGCGCCGAGCTGCAGGCCGCGGCTCTCGTAGATGAGCAGCGGCAGCCCGATGGGCGGGGCCCAGTTCGACGGGGCGAACGGGTTGTAGGACTCGCTCTTGTCGCGGATCTCGGGCAGCGGCTCGTGGTAGGCCAGGTTGCGGGCCACCTCCTCCGCGGTGAAGTCGTAGCCGGCGTCCACCACCTGGTTGTAGAAGTTCTCCTTCTTCAGCCCGTGGATCTCGAAGCGCAGCGAGGTGAAGTAGGCGTAGAGCAGGTTCCCGTTGGGGGTCAGCCACGGGGTGTAGGCGCCGCCCAGCACGTTGGTGAGCTGCTTGACCTCGCGCTTGGCCAGGTCGAGCTGGTAGATGTTGAACACGCCGCTGCGGTCCGAGCTGTAGATGACGGACTTGCCGTCCGGGGCGAACTTGCCGTCGCGGTCCTCGGCCCGGTCCCAGGTCAGCGGCTCGAGCCCGCTGCCGTCGGCGTTGATCCACCACACGTCCTGCTGGTTGTTGCGGAACATGTCGAGCACGATCTTCTGGCTGTCCGGGCTCCAGGAGGGCTGCCCGAGCAGCGTGCCGTCGTGCTTCTTGATGAGCCAGGTGATGCAGTTCTCGCGCGGCTCGCCGTCGATCTCGCACTTGCCTTCCTTGGTCACCTCGCGGGCGTTGGCCGGCATGACGCCCAGCCAGTTCTGGCCGTCGAAGAAGTGGATGAAGGCGATGCGGGTGCCGTCCGGGGAGTAGGCCGCCAGCTCCACCCGCAGCTTCTTGGTCAGCCGGGTGACGTCCTCGGTCTCGATGTCGTACTCGTACAGATCCAGGCGCTGGTAGCCGTCCAGCTCGATGCAGGGCAGGTAGGCGCTGCCGCAGAAGCCCGGGTAGAGCACCTTCTTCGAGTCCGGGCTGAAGTCGAAGCTGCCCTCGTAGGACGGCTCGGAGCCCGGCAGCACCTTGGTGTCCTCGCCCAGCTTCTCGTTGACCTTCTTGCCCAGGTAGCGGCCGGCGAACACCGGCCAGTCCTCGACCGCCAGGGGGTAGAGGGTGATGCCCATCTCGCTGGCGAAGGCGGTGTACTTGCCGTCCGGCGAGGAGCGCGGCCACAGGTTGAAGCCCGGGCGGGGGCCGAACTTGGCCCGGCGCTGGCGCCGATCGAGCCAGGCGGTCTTGGGCTTCTCCTTCTTGCGGGCCTCCTCGAGCTCCTTCTTCTCCTCCTCGTCCGCGGGGACGGGGTCCTCCTGGTAGCGGCGGCCCATCTCCACCTTGACCCGGCCGTCCGCGGCCCGCTCGACGACGTCGAGCTCCTCCTCGCGGGAGGTGGTGAAGAGCTTCCGCCCTACGTGCTCGGCCTTCAGGATGGGCTCGATCTGGCGGTTGTAGCGGTCCTTCATCCACTTGATGTAGCCGTCGAACAGCGCCTTGCCGTCCACCCCGAGCACGTCCTCGAGGTTCTTGTCCCAGTTGGTGTAGCCGTTGCGGGAGTTGTTCAGCGCGAGCTGGGCGTACTTCTCGGCGCCGAAGTTCTCCTGGACGTACAGGCCCATGGAGTAGCCCTGCTGGTAGCCCTTCTCGCCGTCGAAGCGGCTGGAGAAGTAGGCGTTCGACATCTCGTCGTAGGTGAGGAAGGTCTCCTCCAGCACGGCCATGCGCAGGTGCATGTCGCGCGAGGTGGTCCACCAGTTGAAGCCGGTCATGTGGTCGCTGTACTCGGCGATGCCCTCGATCCACCAGAAGGGCAGGGTGAAACCGATGGTGAAGGCGATGCCGTAATCGGCGTTGCGGACGCCGTCCTCGATCAGGCCCGAGCCGATCAGCAGCGTGGGCACGGCCTTCCAGTCGTTGGCCTTGAGCGACACCATGTGGCCGAACTCGTGGGCGAAGCAGTCCGGGATCCAGTCCTGGCGGCCACGCAGGATGTAGTACAGCGGCTTGGCCCAGATGGCGATCTTGTCGATCAGGAAGGCTGCGTAGCCGTTGGAGTAGTCCTCCTGGTCGCGGATCATGATGCCGAGCTTTTCCTTCAGCGGGAAGTCGAACAGCGCGGTCACCTTGGGGTAGGACGCCTCGGCGTACTTGGCAGTCATCCGCGCGGTCCACTCCACCTCGGGGTAGTAGTAGATGCGGAAGTGCTCGGTCTCGAGCGTCAGCCAGTCCACGTCCGGGTAGGTGGAGTAGCTCTGGCCCGTGGCCAGCGAGGGGGTGAGCAGGGCGCCGACCAGCGCGAGCGCGACCAGGGTCTGGCGGAGCGTGATGGTTCTCATGGGGTTCCTCCGACCTCGCCGCGGTTACCAGCGCGCCAGGAGGCTGGCGCCGACCTCGCCCACCACGAAACCGCCGAGCAGCTCGGTTCCCAGGGTCTGCATGGGCATGAAGTTCTCGATGGTGGCGTTGTCGCGGTTCTTGTCCACCAGGTAGATGCTGTTCTTGCCCATGAGGTGCAGCTTGGCGAACAGGGTGACGTCCAGCCAGTCGACCGGCCGGACGATGATGGTCGGCGTCAGCGAGAACATGTAGCCGGCGCTCGAGGTGGGCTGCATCTGCGGGTCCAGGGTGTCCCAGGTCTTGTACTCGCCGGTGTTGAACACCATGCGCACCTCCTCGATGCTCGTGCCGTCGGGGCCGGTGAAGCGCACGGTCTCCTTGCGGATGTCGGGGACCGCCAGCGAGCTCTCGAAGCGGTAGGTGAAGCGGGCCGCCAGGTTGACCATCAGGTACTCGAAGCCGCCCATCACGCCCAGCTCGGCGTGCAGCTCGTCCCCCAGATCGATGCTGCCGTTGGTCATCGAGGTGTAGCCGTCCAGGATGTACTGCACGGTGCCGGGGAAGCGCAGGTTGTAGCCGACGCTCCAGTTCAGCGCGATGTAGTCCCAGAGCTGCGCGCGGCCCACGAAGGCCAGCTCCGCGTCCGTGGTGCCGGTGCCGGTGATGTTCAGGTTCTGGGTGCCGACGCCCTCGCGCCCGGTGGGCAGCTTCCAGCGCACCTGCGCGCCCATCGACAGGGTGGGATCGTCCGCCCGGTAGAACTGGTAGATGACGCCGAGCTCGCAGTCGCCCACCTCGCCCTCGGTCGCGCGCGGGCGGGTGGCGTTGGTCTGCTCGCTCCAGACCACCGGAATGTTCCCCCACAGGGTCCAGTTCTCGGTGAAGCCGAAGCGCATGTTGATGTCCCACGTCCACACGTCGAACTCGTAGGGCGCGGGCTGCAGGTTGCCGTTCGAGTTGAAGTACACGTCGCTGCGCAGGTAGCGGAAGCCGCTCTTGATCTCGAGCACCGCGCGGCCGACGCTGACGCCCTTGGCCGTCTCGAGCACAGGCTCCGCTTGCTCGTGGGTGTGCTCCTCGAAGGCCGCGGCGAGCACGGGCAGAGGCGCCAGGGTGATGGATCCGAGCAGCCAGAATCTCAGCAGCGTTCGCATCGTTCACCTTCCGGGGGAGGGGTCAACCCCTTTGTTGCCCCTGGAAAAAATCAGATTACCCACCCCCTGTCAAGCATCCCTTCGCCCCCTCCCCGTCGGGACCGGAAGCTCCCCTCCTGGAGTAGATTTTCGGTGTCGAAGGGCGCCCGCTGGGCTATCATGGGCCGCCATGGCGACCGCCAAGCCGACCCTCGCGCCGCTGTCCGCCCCCGTCCGCCAGGTGGGGGAGTTCGTCTTCTTCCTCGGCGAGGTCCTCTGGGCCGGGGTCCGGCCTCCCTTCCGGCCCGGGCTGATCCTGCAGCAGATGGACTTCATCGGGGTCGGCTCGCTGTTCATCATCCTGCTGACCGGCACCTTCACCGGGGCGGTCTTCACCCTGCAGACCGTCTACGCCTTCTCGCTGTTCAGCATGGAGAGCATGGTCGGCGCCACGGTGGCGCTGGCGCTCTCCCGCGAGCTGAGCCCCGTGCTGGCCGCGCTGATGATCTGCGGCCGGGCCGGCTCGGCCATGGCCACCGAGCTCGGCACGATGCGGGTGACCGAGCAGGTGGACGCCCTCAAGTCCATGGCGGTCAACCCCATCCAGTACCTGGTGGTGCCGCGTGTGCTGGCCGCGCTGGTCATGTTCCCGGTGATGACCATGATCTTCAACATGGTGGGCGTGCTGGGCTCCTACACCGTGGCCGTGGAGATGTACGGCATCGATCCGGGCGCCTTCATCGCGAAGATCCGCCTCATGGTCCTGCCCCACGACGTCCTGTCGGGGCTGGTGAAGGCCGGCCTCTTCGGGGCCCTGGTCACCCTGGTCGCCTGCCACCGGGGCTACAACGCCGAGGGCGGGGCCCGGGGCGTGGGCGCCGCCACCACCCGCTCGGTGGTGATCGGCTCGGTCGGCATCATGGTGCTGGACTACTTCCTGACGCTGGCGATGTACTGAACCGCCCCGGGGGAGGACGGTGATCGCGCCCAGCCAGACCGCAGCGGAGCCGGCCCCCGGCCAGCCCGTCGACGCCCTGGTGCTGGCCGGCGGCGGGGAGGCGCAGCCCTTCCGGGTGGGCGGGCAGGCGATCCCCAAGCCCTACCTCGAGCTGGGCGGCGAGCCGCTGGTCCGGCGGGCCGTCCGGGCCGCGCTCGGGGCCCGCGGGGTGGGCCAGGTCTTCGTGGTGGGGGAGCCGGCGGCGCTCGGCCGGGCGCTCGCGCCGCTGGAGCCGGCCCCGCCCGGCCGCCTGCACCTGGTGCCGCAGGCCAGCGACCTGCTGGGCTCGTGCCTGCGGGTCTTCTTCGGACACCTGTTGCCGACGCGCGGCGTGCCCGCCCCGGGCGGCGAGGGCCTCGAGCCGGCCGCCATCGACCGCCTGAGCGCGGAGCACCCCGAGCTGCGCCGGACGCCCATCCTGGTGTTGACCTCCGACCTGCCCTTCGTGACGGCCGAGGACGTGGAGGCCTTCCTGGCCGCCGTCCCCGCGGAGGGCGCGATGGTGGTGGGCATGTGCGATCACCGGCAGCTGGCGGAGCTGCTGGCCGACGTGCCCGGCGCGGGGCTGGACCGGTGGAAGCTCGGCGGCCTCCCGCTGTGGCCCTGGAGCGTGCGTCCCAACAACCTGTGGCTGTTCCGTCCGCTGCTGGCCCAGGCGGCCCTGTACACGCTGGTGGGCGAGGTGTACGCCCACCGCTGGCTGCTCGGGCGGGACGGCCGCATCCTGTGGCGCAACTGGTGGGCCATCGTGCGCGCCTTCCTGATCCACGGCCGGCGCACCCGCAGCCCGGGGCGCTACCTGCGCGGGGTGCTGAACTTCGTGCCGGCCGTGCTGGCCATGGCCGCGGCCCGCGCCCTCGGCCGGGTGGCGCGCCCCCTGGCCTGGCCGTTCCGGCGCCTGCTGCCCCAGCGCGACGTGGAGGCCATCGGCAGCTGGCTGCTCGACGCCCCCGCCCGCATGCTGGTGGGACCTTCCCCGGGCCCCGCGCTCGACGTGGACGTGGAGGAGAGCTTCGCCTGGCTGGCCGCGGACGGGCAGGCCGCCTACCGGCGGCTGAGCGAGCGCCTGCGGCGGTAGGCCAGGAGCAGGACCGACCAGAGCCCGGCGCCGGCCGGGCCGCCGGCCGAGGCGCAGCCGCCGTCGTCCTGGGGGGTGGCGCGGGTGACGCTGAGCGCGCCCTCGCCCACGGCGGTGATGCCGCCCGCGGTCACGCGGACGTCGCGCGGACCGATCGGGGCGGTCTCGGCCACGTCGAGCACGACGCTCACCCGATCGGGCGCCTCGGGATCGAAGCTGACCGCGCCGACGGTGATGCCCTCGCCCGAGAGGCTCACCTGGGCCGAGGCGTCGAGGGGCAGGTCGACGCACTCCACGTGCACCGTCATGTTCAGGGTGCCCGCGGGAATGGCGCTGGGAATCACCCGGCGCACGGCGGGGTGGTGGACGTCCAGCACGTCTACGCCCAGCGCCACGTCCGGGCCGGTGACCGCCCTGAGGGCGCGCAGCGTGCCCTCGGCCTCGGCCGCCACGCGCAGGCTGGCGGTCAGCTGGCTGTCGCTGGTCACGCTGATCGAGAGCACCTCGATCCCCTCGGGCGGCTCGAACCGCAGGCTGGTCTGCCCCGCGGCGAAGGCCGCGTCGACGCCGGTGACGATCACCTCGACGTCGGCGCCGGCCTCGACCAGGGCCGGGGCCACCGACTGGATCGTGCCCGCGGCGCTCACGGTGAAGGCGTCCGGCAGGCTGACCGACTCGCAGGGGACCACAGGGGCCGCCCAGGTGCAGCGGCCCGTGTTCACCGCGACGGTCCAGCCCCGCACGCCCTCGGCCGCGTCGTCGGCCAGCACCAGGCTGCCCGACAGGTGGGTGGCATCCGTGGCCATCAACCCCACCATGGCGTCGCCGGTGCCGGTCAGCCCCGCGACGACCTCGCCGCCGTCGAAGTGGGTGTGCTCGCCCAGGAACTCGATGGCCAGGCCCGGGTGGCCGCGGTCGGCGCGCGCGGGCGTGACCTGGAGCAGGGCGGTGGTCGCGCCCTGGGTGACGCCGAAGGCGTCGGTGAAGGTGCGCTGTGCGCCGGCCACGCCGAGCACGACGTCCACCAGGCCGACCACGGCGTCGGCCGAGATGCTCACCTGGCTCAGGCCGAGCGTGTTCGCATCCGTGGCCGCGAAGCCGCCCACCTGGATGTCGGGCCCGAGGCTCACCGAGGTCACCGTGGTCATGTCCAGCCCACCGCCGCTCAGGCTGACCGCCGCCAGGAGCGCGCCCTGGGCCCCGGTCTCCGGGCTGACCAGCAGCGGGGCCCGCTCGACGCGGAACAGCCCGTCGCCCGTGGCGATCTCGTCGTCCGTGCTGACGGTCGCGTCGCGCGGGCCCTCGGCCGCCGCCGGATCGATCTCCAGCACGGCCTGCAGCACGGTCTCGGACACGGCGCTGCGGCTGGTGACCTGGATGCCGCCGCCCGAGAAGGACAGCACGGAGCTCGCGCCGAAGTGGGTGCCCTCGCCCAGGACCTCGACCGTGACCTGGGTCCCCGAGGCGCCGTGGTCCGGGGTGACCGAGAGCAGGCTGGCGCTGGCGCCGCCGGTCACCTCGAAGGCGTCCTCGCCCACGCAGGCGGTGACGCCGCCCGTGGTCAGCACGCTGACCCGCTGCAGGCCCGGCGTGGCGTCGGCCGGGATGGTGAGCGCCACCGCGATGACGTTGTGCTCGATCGGGGTGATCTCGCCGTGGGAGATGGTGGCGGCCGGGAAGAAGCCCACCTGCGAGTTGGTGCCGAACACGCAGTCCGGCCCGCCGGTGATGGTCACCGTCAGCTGCGTGCCCGCCTCTCCCGAGGCCGGCACCACCGAGACGATGCCCATCTGGGCTCGGGCCGCCCCGGGCAGCGCGAGCAGGAGCAGCATGCCGAGCAAGTGCGCGCGTCGCATGGTCCACCTCCGGGCGGGGTGCGCCGATGGAGCCGAGGTTAGCACGCCCCGCGCGGGCTGGCTACCCGGCGACGCGCGCCGCCGGGTCGGGTTGACCCGGCCCGCGGACACACGCTATGGTGGCTTGCCCACGCGAGAAGGGATCGGACATGCCAGAGGACAAGCCCGTCGAGAGCAACCCCGCGACCTGGGTGGCGGACCACGGGGATGCGCTGTTCCGCTTCGCGCTGCTGCGCCTGCGGGACGCCGCCCTGGCCGAGGAGGCGGTGCAGGACACCTTCCTGGCGGCCCTCAGGGCGCGCGAGCGGTTCTCCGGCCTGTCCACGGAGCGCACCTGGCTGGTGGGCATCCTCAAGCACAAGATCGTGGATCTGATCCGCAAGCAGAGCCGGGAGAAGCCGCCCGCGGACCCCGAGGCCCTCGAGCGCATCGGGGAGCAGAGCTTCGACGGGGAGGGGCGCTGGAAGAACGGCCAGCCCGACTGGCAGGTGGACCCCTCCATGGCGCAGGAGCGCAGCGAGTTCCGCGAGGTCCTGACCGAGTGCCTGGAGGAGCTCCCCCCGCGCCAGGGCGAGGCGTTCGCCATGCGCGAGCTGGATGACCTGACCAGCGAAGAGATTTGTAAGGCCATGGGAATCACCGAGACGAACCTCTGGGTCATGTTGCACCGCGCCAGGTTGCGCCTGCGCGGCTGCATCCAGGCCAACTGGAGCGAGGGCGGGGCCGAGGGCGGCGCCGGCTCCGGTGGCGAGGGCCCAGAGGACGCCGGATGATCACCTGCCTGCAGGCGAGCGCGCTCATCTCCAGATCGTTCGACGTCCAGCTCGGCGGCGAGGAGTCCCGCCTGGTCGAGCAGCACACACGGGCTTGCCCGGCCTGCCTGCGGTACGCGCGCGAGCTCGAGCTCATCCGGCGTTGCTGCCGCGAGCTGGTCGAGGAGGCCCTCGGCGAGGGCGGCGCGCCGCTGCCCGAGGGGAGCCGGCGCCGGCTGCAGGCCCGGCTGGAGCTGGCCCTGCAGGGCTGAGCGCCTCAGAACGACAAGCCCAGCTCCCGCAGCAGCGAGTCGTTGTAGGCGCGGACGAGCTGCTCGGCCTCGCCGCGCTCGAGCAGGTGCTGGTCCGAGGCGCCGCGCTCCAGACCGCCGGCCCTCGGGCCGTACAGCCCCCACAGCACCGCGCCGGCCACGGCCACGGCCAGCCCGCCGCCCACGGTGCCGATGCCCGCCCCGAAGACCGCGTCGTCCTCCGCCTTGAGGAAGGGCAAGGTCAGGCCGGCCAGCACCACCCCCGCCAGGGTGAGCCCGATGCCGAGATCGCGGCGGAAGGTCAGCCCGTCCAGCTCGCGCTCGACGCGCGCGACCAGGTCGGGCCGACCCCCTCGCAGGCTGAGCTCGAGGTCCGTGACGCGCTCCTGCCCGGCCTGGGTCACGCGCCAGCCGTCTCCATCCAACGTGAGCTCCAGGCGCCGGAGCTGGAACGCGAGCCGCGCGTCGGCCCCGCTGGCCGCGCCGGACTCTTCCGCCGCGGGCCCCGGCGGCGCGGTCCCGTCGGGCGCGAGCTCGGCCGCGGCGGGTCCGTGGGTGGCGTCCGGCACCGTGCGCAGCGCGTCGCGGGCCGCGCGCAGGCTGTCCTCGAGCGGGGTGGCCGAGATCTCCACGGGGGCGGCCGGAGGCGGCAGGCGGCCCAGCGGAAAGGACTCGTCCAGGAGGACGCGGCCGCGGGCGTCCACGAGCAGCAGCGCCAGATCGTCCCCCTGGGGGGTCTGGATCAGCCTCCCGCCCAGGGCTGCCTCGAGCCCGAGCCGCTGGGTGAGGCACGCCAGCCTGTCGCGCTCCTCGCGCCTGTCGCAGTCGGTGGGCACCTCCTCGGGTAGCACCAGCTCGAGCTCCGCGCGACGCCCCAGGGCGCGCGCGAGGTAGGCCTCGAGATCGGAGGTCGCCCGG
This sequence comes from Myxococcota bacterium, assembly GCA_022710975.1. Taxonomy (GTDB): domain Bacteria; phylum Myxococcota; class B64-G9; order B64-G9; family B64-G9; genus JAKLGA01. Next base: position 381,042 of record JAKLGA010000001.1, read on the forward strand.
CGGCCGCCCTCCTGCTGGAGGCGCGTGACGGCCAGCGAGCGCAGCCCGCCGAGCTCGCGGGCGATCGCCTGGCAGACGGGCTCCAGGGCCGCCAGGGCTGGCTCGTCAGGCGCAGGCTCGGCGGGCGCTGCCGGGGCGGCGATGGGTGCGGGCTCGGCGGGCGCAGGCGCCGGCTGGGCTCCCGCCTGGGCGAGCCACACCGCGGCCAGTCCGGCCCAGGGCAGCAGCATGGGGATTGGCATGCCTTCCCTCCTCGGCCGGAGTCTATCCGCGCGGGCCGCGCTTGTCGATGCGGCCTGCGTTCTTGACTTGTTTCTCGGCGGCCCGGTACGATGCCCCTGGAACCCTGCTGTGCTTTTCCGAAGCGGGTCCGAGGGTTGGAGCGTCCCACGGGAGGCTGGCATGGCGCGCAAGGTCCTGTTGGTGGACGACAGTGTGGCCATCGCCCGGCAGCTGACCAAGCTGCTGACCGACCTGGGGGACTACGAGGTGGTGGCGCACGCCAAGAACGGGGCCGAGGCGGTCAAGCTCTTCAAGACCGTGGCGCCCGACGTGGTGCTGATGGACATCGTCATGCCGATGATGGATGGCATCCAGTCGCTGCGCACCCTGCTGCGCCTGGATCCCGCCGCGCGGGTGGTGATGGTGTCCTCGCTGGGAGGGGTGGGCGCCAAGGTCGAGGAGGCCATCCGGCTCGGGGCGCGGGCGGTGATCTCCAAGCCCTTCGAATCCGATCGCATCCGGGCCGTCCTGGACGGCCTGTTCGCCCAGGAGTGAGCGCGGTCATGGGCATCCAGTTCTTCGGCGAGTTCCTGCTGGATCGCTGGGTGATCACCCGGGGACAGCTGCTCGAGGCGCTCGAGCTGCAGGAGTACCGGAACCTCAAGTTCGGGGTGCTGGCCGTGCAGAAGGGCTTCCTGCGCGCGGACCAGGTGGAGGCGATCAACGACTTCCAGCGAGGCACCGATCGGCGCTTCGGCGATCTGGCCCTGGAGAAGGGCTGGATGAACCCGGAGCAGGTGCGCGAGATCATCACCCTGCAGAAGAACAACTACCTGTATCTGGGCGAGGCGCTGCTGGAGCTCGGCCACCTCACCGAGGACGTGCTCGAGCGGGAGCTGGCCATCTTCAAGGAGGAGCAGTCGCGCTACAACCTGGAGGCGGTGCCGGTGCCCCCGGGGGTGCCGGTGGCCGGGCTGATCGCGGCCTGTGTCGATCTCACCCGCAAGCTGATGCTGCGGGTGGCCGGGATGCTGGCCAAGACCGGCGAGCCCGCGCTGGTCGCGCCGGGCGCGCCCGATGTCTCGCGCGAGCTCGAGTTCCACCTGACCATCGCGGTGCCGCTGGGCGCGCGGCCCGCGGTGCGCTACGTGCTCAGCGTCTCCAGCGACGTGGCCGTGACCATCGCCACCCGCATCCTCAAGGAAGACGCCACCCGGGAGTCCGAGGAGGTGGTGGAGGACGCGGTGCGGGAGTTCTGCAACATCGTGTGCGGCAACGCGGTGGCCAAGATGTCCCAGCAGGGCATGGAGGTCGAGCTCGGGCCGCCGGAGTCGCTGGAGGGCATCCCGGAGCTCGGCGCCGGCATGTCGGCCGTGTCCTATCCACTCAAGGTCTCGGGAGGCGAGGCGGACCTGCGTTTCGTGATCCTGCCCGCCTGAAGGCCGGCCGCGTGGCCGGCCTGGAGGATGCCCCATGAAGCAGTACGCGCTGGCGACGTTCGGGATCTGGGAGCTGCTGATCATCCTGGCCATCGTCCTGGTCATCTTCGGCGCAGGCAAGCTGCCGCAGATCGGCGAGGCCTTCGGCAAGGCCATCCGCAACTTCAAGCGCTCGTTCAAGGAAGAGGCGCACGAGGTGCCCGCCGACGCCAAGCGGCTGGAGGAGGGTGAGCGGACCGAGCCCCTGCCGCCCGGCCGGTCGGGGACCTCCGCCGAAGAGGAGCGCGCCAAGTCCTCCGTCGAGCGCGGCTAGGCGAGGACCCCCCGCCCGCGGACCGCCATGTTCGGCATCGGTACCTGGGAGCTGCTGATCATCCTGGTGCTGGCCCTGGTCATCCTGGGGCCGCAGAAGCTGCCTGAGCTCGCGCGCCAGGTGGGCAAGACGGTCCAGAAGCTCCGGCGGACGGCCGACGAGGTGCGCCGGGAGATCGACATCGACGGCGTGCGCTCCGAGCTGTTGGGGGATCCCGAGCTCAAGAAGCTCGAGCAGGAGCTGGATGTGCGCGGTGAGATCCGCAAGGCGATGGGTCAGCTCCAGGACCCGCCCCCGCTGCCCGGCCCCGGGAGCGGGCCGGGCGGCTCCGCCCCGCCCGCGCCCGTGGCCGGCCCCGGCTCCGACCCGCCGGCTGGGTTGCCTCCGGGAGGCGGCCCTGCCGGCTGAGCGCGCCTGGCCGCGGCGTCGCCCGCGGACGCTCGGCCCGCGCTCCCTCGGCCCGCTCGTCCTCGGCCTGCTCACCCTCGGTGGGCTGCTCCCGGGCGCGTCCCCCCCGGCCCGCGCGGACGAGGTGGAGATCCGCCTCGGGCTGCTCGGCCTGGGCTACCAGACCCGCACGGCCACGGGTGAGCTCCTGGACCGGCGCCGGATCACCCAGCTCGCGGAGCTGCGCGCCAGCGAGCTGTTCGGGGTGGGCGGGCTGGGGCTGGAGCTCGCGCTGCGCTTCGACACCGACCTCGGCCTGACGCGCGCGGCGCAAGACGGCGAGGTGCTGGGCTTCGAGCTGCGCGCCGCGGCGGTGACCTGGCGGGGCGCCCTGCCCGGCCTGGACCTGGCCCTCGGCCGCCAGCTCGTGCTGGACGAGCTCGGCTTCCTGGCCCTGGACGGCCTGCGCGCGGAGCTCGGCCTGCCCTTCGGGCTGACCGCCCGCCTCCAGGCCGGGCTGTCGGTGCGTGACCAGGGCTGGCTGGGCGAGGGGCTGCTCGAGCTGGACGGCGTGGAGGGCGACGACACCCCGGCGCCGGTCCTGGGCGTGGGGCTGGGCTACCGCCGGGAGGAGCTGGCCGTGGGGGTCGATTACCGCCGGGTGGCCCTGTGGACCGACGGCTGGCCGCTGTGGGAGGAGCGCCTGAGCGGCCACCTGAGCGCGCGGCTGTTCGAGCGCCGCCTGGCCCTGGACGCGGCCGGGATCTTCGACCTGCTGCAGGACCGCTGGGAGCGCGCCTGGCTGGAGGCCGGCTGGCGCCTGCCCTGGGCGCCGGAGGCCGGGCTGCGGCTGGAGGCCGCGGGCCTCATGGCGCGGCCGTTGTTCGCCGGCGACTCGATCTTCAACTTCTTCAGCCCGGAGACCTTCTACGAGGCCCGCGTGGCCGTCGGGGCCTCGCCCGAGGCGCTCGGCCTGGCGCTGCGGGCCGCCTACCACCGGAGGCTGTACGCCCAGGGCGGGGCGGTGGATGGGCTCGGGCTGGACGGACGCTGGCTCCGGCCGCCCCTGCGCCTCGGCCTGGCCTTCGACTTCGAGGACGGCGCCGCCGGCCGCCGCTGGCTGCTGATGCCGTCGCTCAGGTGGCGCGGTCTCCAGGAGCGGCTCGAGCTCGAGGCCCGCCTGCTGCTCATGCAGGCGCTCGATCCCCGGGTCGAGGGGCTGAGCGCGCTGACCCTCGGCGGCTCGGCCGGGGCGGCCTGGCGCCTGGGTGAAGTGCCGCGCCTGTTGCTGACGCTCGAGCTGAACGGGAACCGCGTCTCGCCGTTGCAGGCGCGGGTGCTCCTGGTGCTCGACCTGGGCCTGTCGCTGGGTCCGACGGGTGTGCGCTTCTAGGGGAGGACGGCCTTGCGCGTGCTGCCCGGCCTGTTGCTCGTCCTCGCCTCCGCGGCGCCCGCCGCCGCGGCCCGACCTGTCTATCCGGCGCCCGCCGGGGACTCGCGGGCGCTGCACGCCGGGGCCGCGGGGGCCGCCTGCGAGAGCTGCCACCCGGTGGACGGCCAGCGGGAGCGTCCGCGCGCGGCCAGCCTGCGCTTCTCGCACCGGCTGCACCAGGCCACGCCGGGGGGCTGCGTGGCCTGCCACGCGCTGGACGAGGCGCTGCCGGAGCCGGCCATGGCCCCGGGCTACCCGGCCTGCGCGGCCTGCCACGCCGAGTTGGTGCGCACGCGGCGCTGCTCGGCCTGCCACCCGGCCCGGGCCGATGGCCGGCTGGTGCTCGAGGCCGCCTCCGGGGCCCTGCGTCCCCGCGGGGGGCACGGTGGCGACGAGCACGGGGCGGGCTGGGAGCACGGCCACGGTCCGGCCGCGCGCGCCCGGGCGACCGAGTGCGACGCGTGCCACGCGCGGGCGGCCTGTGACGGCTGCCACCGCGGGGTGCTGCGGCCGATGCGGACGCACCCGGGCGACTGGGCGCTCGCCCACGCGGCCGAGGCGCGCTTCGCCGCGGATCGGTGCGGCGCCTGCCACCGGGCCCAGACCGACTGCCTGCGCTGCCACCGGCAGGCCGGGCTGGGGGGCCCCCGGTCGGAGCGCGATCTGCGGGTGCACCCCGAGGGGTTCGCGGCTGCCCACGCGGGGGAGGCGCGGCGCAACCTGCGCGCTTGCGCGGCCTGCCACCCGGAGGGCGACTGCGTGCGCTGCCACGGCGAGCCGGGGCGCGGCCTGGGGCTCTCGCCCCACCCGCCGGGCTTCACCGGGCGCTGCGGCCTGATGCGCGCGCGCAACCCCCGGCCGTGCCTCAAGTGTCACCGCGAGGAGCGGCTGGAGGTGCTATGCCCATGAGCCCCGCCCGCCCGCTCCCCTGCCTGTCCCTCGCGCTCGGCCTGCTGGCGCTGGGCCGCTGGCTGGGAGGCTGCTCGCTGGAGGGGCCGGCCCTCTACCCGCCGCTCGACGGGCAGCCCCCGCGGGTGGTGGCCAGCCTGCCCGCGGACGGGTGGATCCAGGTGCCGCCCGGGCTGCGACCTCGGGTGTGGCTGTCCGAGCCCCTCGACGAGGACAGCCTGCTCCCGGGCGCGGTCCGCCTGTGGAGCGGCCCGCGCGAGGAGCGGCTCGGCCTGGTCGCCGGCGAGGACGAGGACGGCCGCGGCGTGCTGGCGCTCGAACCGCGCGAGCCCCTGCTGGGCGGGGTTCGCTACCACCTGCGCCTGGAGGGTTGGGTCACCGATCGCCTGGGCAATCCCCTGGGCGACGCCTGGGAAGTCGAGTTCGCCACGGCCCCCTGAGCCGTTGCCGGGCCAGGCGGCCTGTGCTACGTTGCCAGGCGTACAGCCGGGAGGATCCCAAATGGAGCTCAACGACATCCTCAAGGTCGCCATGAAGGCAGGGGCGTCCGACATCCACCTCAAGGCGGGCCTGCCGCCCATGTTCCGCATCAACGGCGATCTGGTGCCGCTCAAGGACGAGCGCCGCCTGCCCCCCGAGGAGATCGGGCGCATGGCCTTCGGCATCATGAACAACTACCAGAAGGAGCGCTTCAAGGAGTTCAACGAGCTCGATCTCGCCTACGGCGTGCCCGGCCTGGGGCGCTTCCGCGTGAACGTCTTCCAGCAGCGCGGCACGATCGGCATCGTCTTCCGCGTCATCCCCTTCAAGATCAACTCCATCGAGGAGCTGCTGCTGCCCAAGGTGCTGGAGAAGATCGCCATGGAGGAGCGCGGGCTCATCCTGGTGACCGGCACGACCGGCTCGGGCAAGTCCACCACGCTGGCGGCCATGGTCGATCACATCAACACGCACGAGACCTGCCACGTGATGACCATCGAGGATCCCATCGAGTTCCTCATCCGCGACAAGCGCAGCATCATCAACCAGCGCGAGGTGGGCGTCGATACCATGTCCTTCGCCCAGGCCCTGAAGAGCGCGCTGCGCCAGGACCCGGACGTGATCCTGGTGGGCGAGATGCGCGATCTCGAGACCATCGAGACCGCGCTGCTGGCCGCCGAGACCGGCCACCTGGTCATGAGCACGCTGCACACCCTGGACGCCACGGAGACCATCAACCGCATCATCTCGGTCTTCCCGCCCTACCAGCAGAAGCAGGTGCGCATGCAGCTCGGGGCGGTGCTCAAGGCCATCGTCAGCCAGCGCCTGCTGCCCCGCTCGGACGTCAAGGGCCGGGTGGCCGCCCTGGAGATCCTCATCGCCACGGCCCGCGTGCGCGAGCTGATCGAGGACAAGGATCGCACCAAGGAGATCCCCGACGCCATCGCCCAGGGCCACATCGCCTACGGCATGCAGACCTTCGACCAGGCCCTGATGGGCCTGCTGAAGCGCAACCTGATCTCCTACGAGGAGGCCCTGCGGGCCTGCTCCAACCCGGACGACTTCGCGCTGCGCGTCTCCGGCATCTCGGCCACCTCGGACGCCACCTGGGACCAGTTCGAGAGCCAGGCCGGCGGCCAGCCGCAGCAACCCGCGCCCGAGAAGCCGCCCACCGGGGGCGGAGACATCCCCATCGACCGGTTCTGAGCCCCGCCGTGCCGGGTCGCGGCTCCAGACCGCCCGCCGATGCCCACGAGGCGGCGCTGCGGCTGCTCGACGTGCGCGAGCGCTCGCGCCGGGAGCTGGCCGGCCGCCTGCGGGAGAAGGGCTTCGAGCCCGCCCAGATCGAGCCGGAGCTCGAGCGCCTGGCCGAGGTGGGGCTGCTCGACGATCGGCGTTTCGCCTGCTTGCGCGCCCGGGCGCTCGTGCGGCGCGGTCAGGGTCCGCGGCGCATCGAGGCCGATCTGCGCGCGCGGGGGGTGTCGCGCGAGGACATCGCCGCGGCGCTCGAGCAGGCCCTCGAGGGAGAACGGCCGGCCGAGCGCATGCGGGCGCTGGTGGTGAAGCGCTTCGGCGAGGGCTGCCTGGGCGCGGAAGCCGACCCGAAGCTGCGCGCCCGGGCCCAGCGCTACCTGCTCCAGAAGGGCTTCGCGCCGGACGAGGTGCTGCCGCTCTTCGAGAGATAGCCCATCCTTTCCGGAGGGTTGGCGCGCCGGCGTCCCATCGGTCAGCTGACGTAGGTCGGGTGGCGGATTGCGCGCTCGGGGGCGCGGGGGTACGTTGGGCTCGTGAGGATGAAAACCGAGGATCGAAAACCGGCCCGACCTGGGGCCACTCAGGTTCGAAACGAAAAGGAGAGAGTCATGAAGCTGAACGGACGCAGAGGCCAGGGCATGACCGAGTACATCATCATCGTCGCGCTCATCGCCATCGCCGCCATCGGTGTCGTGTCACTGTTCGGCGACAACATCCGCCTGCTCTTCGCCACCTCGGCGAACGCGCTGGCCGGCAACGAGAACGCCAAGACCAACACCAAGGAGTCGGTGAAGAAGCTGCACGGGCACCGCGGCATGAAGGACTTCGCCGAGAACAACAAGCGCTGACGCAGCGTACCCGCGACACCCCCGGGACCCCCTCCGCTCGGCGCGAGGGGGTCCTGGCGTTTCGGCCCCGCGGCCTGCCCCGGCGCACCCCGGGGAGCCCGAGCCTCTTCATCTTCGAGCTGGTTGCCGACCCGCCTGGATATCACCGACCACCTGGACAAATCCCGCACTGTGGATAGAATGGCGACGGTCGGGACAGAGGTCGAGCTCCTTGACGAGCTCTTCACGCCGGAGCAGCTCGAGCGAGGTGGGGAATGATGCCTTGGACGAAGGGCGCGGAGATGGGCGGTCTGCGCAGGCTGCTCTACTCTCCCTTTCTGGCCCAGATGGTGGTCACCCGGCGCTGCAACCTGGCCTGCGCCTACTGCAACGAGTACGACCGCGAGTCTCCGCCGGTGCCGATCGAGACGCTACGCGCCCGGGTGGACAAGCTCCGCTCCCTCGGCACGTTCGCCATCGAGTTCTCAGGCGGCGAGCCGCTGCTCCACCCGGACATCGTCTCGCTGGTGGCGCACTGCACCAGCCGCGGCTTCTTCAGGCGGATGCTGATCACCAACGGCCTGCTTCTCGACGGGGTGCGCATCTGGGAGCTGGGCCGGGCCGGCCTGACCGACCTCCAGATCAGCGTGGACGGGGTGTCCCGCAGCGAGGCGACCAAGAAGACCCTGGACGTCCTGGGCAAGAAGCTCGAGCTGCTGTCGAAGGAGGCCACCTTCCGGGTGACCATCAACGCGGTCATCGGCTCCGCGAACCCGCGCGACGCCGCGGAGGTGCTGCGCCTGGCCCGCTCGCTGGGCTTCATCCCCAGGGTGGGCCTCATCCACGACGGGGGCGGGGCCATCAAGCTCAACGACGAGCAGCGCGCGGCCTACCACGACCTCTCCAGGGCCCTGGGCAAGGGCCAGTTCCGCCTGGCGCGCGAGTACCTCCCCAAGCTTCTCGCGGGCAAGCCCGCGCCCTTCAAGTGCCGGGCCGGCTCCCGCTACCTCTACGTGGACGAGCTCGGCAAGGTGAGCTACTGCTCCCAGAAGCGGGACTGGTTCTCGAAGGATCTGCTGGACTACACCTGCGCGGATCTGGTGCGCCAGTTCCACCAGCCGAAGGCCTGCGCAGACTGGTGCACCATCGGCTGCGTGCGGAACAACAGCAAGCTGGACGAGCTGCGCTCCCAGCGGGGTTCGTGAGCGCGGCCGCGGGCGCTCCGCCCCGGCCGGCGCGGCTCAGCGGCGGGCTTCGCCGCGGCCGCGGCGGCCCTGCGGGGCGGGTTCGATGGCGGCGTCGGGGTCCTTGCCGTTGCCGCCGGCGCTCTCCGCGCCCTCGGTCGCGAGCGCCGGCAGCCCGGGCAACTCGCTGCCGGGCATGTGGAAGTGGGCCCGCACCTTCGCCTCGATCTCCTTGAGCAGCTCGGGGTGCTCCTGAAGGTAGTCGCGGGTGTTGTCCCGGCCCTGGCCGATGCGCTCCTCGTTGAACGAGTACCAGGCCCCGCTCTTGTCGACCACGCCGATCTCCGAGGCCAGGTCGAGCAGGTCGCCGGACTTGGAGATGCCCTGGTTGAACAGGATGTCGAACTCGCACTGCTTGAACGGGGGCGCCATCTTGTTCTTGACCACCTTGACCCGCGTGCGGGAGCCGATCACCTCCTCGCCCTTCTTCACCCCGCCCACCCGGCGGATGTCCAGCCGGATGCTGGAGTAGAACTTGAGCGCGTTGCCGCCCGTGGTGGTCTCCGGGTTGCCGAACAGGACGCCGATCTTCATGCGGATCTGGTTGATGAAGATGACGCAGGTGCGGCTCTTGGCGATGGTGCCGGTGAGCTTCCGCAGCGCCTGGCTCATCAGCCGGGCCTGCAGGCCCATGTGGCTGTCGCCCATCTCGCCCTCGATCTCGGCCTTGGGCACCAGGGCGGCCACGCTGTCGACCACCAGCACGTCGATGGCGCCCGAGCGCACCAGCATCTCGGCGATCTCCAGCGCCTGCTCGCCGGTGTCGGGCTGGGAGACCAGCAGATCGTCGGTGTTCACCCCGAGCTTGCGGGCGTAGCCCGGATCGAGGGCGTGCTCGGCGTCGATGAAGGCCGCCAGGCCGCCCGTGCGGTTGGCCTCGGCGATGATGTGCAGCGCCAGCGTGGTCTTGCCCGAGGACTCCGGGCCGAAGATCTCGATCACGCGCCCGCGCGGCAGGCCGCCGATCCCCAGGGCGATGTCCAGGGAGGGCGAACCGCTGGAGATGACGGCCACCTCCGGCGGCTGCGTGTTGGCGTCGTTCAGCCGCATGATGGAGCCCTTGCCGAACTGCTTCTCGATCGTGCCGATGGCCAGCTCGATCGACCGCTCCCGCTCGTTGCCCTTGGTTCCGTTCTCGTCGCCCTTGGTCATGGAGCCTCCCTGGCTTTACCTGTTCAGGTGTTCAGTATCCTAGCGGCCGAGAGGGAAGCTGTCAAGCACCGTGTATACAGGCCCGCTCGGCCTCAGCTCACTCTTCATGAGGTATACACGCTCGATCTGACATCGCCCCAGCTCCCGCTCCGCCAGGCCCGCCAGGCAGGGGCCCAGGTCCCCGGGGCGGCTGCCATCCTTGATGCGCCCCAGCGTGATGTGCGCCTTGAAGGGCCGATCCTCGGCCGGAAAGCCCAGCGGCCCGGTCACCCCGCAGGTGGCCGACACCAGGGCCTTCAGTCCGTCGACCCCGCGCCGGCAGCCCGCCCACAGCACCCGCGGGCGGCCCGGGCTGGGGAAGGCGCCCGCCCCGGCCATCTCCACCTCGAAGGGCGGCGTGTCGCCGAACCCGCCCCGCAGGCTGTCGACCAGCTTGGGGAGCAGCCCCTCGTCCACGTCACCCAGGAACTGGAGCGTCAGGTGCATGAGCCCGGGCGGCACCCACTTCACCTGGGCCAGCCGTTCGACCGGCCGCCGGAGCTCGTCCTGGAGCTTGCCCAGGCTCTGGCGGACTTCCTCCGACAGGTGCACCGCCACGAAGCTGCGGATGCGCGCTCCCATGCGCCACCTCCTCGCGTGCTCGTCCGGGCGAGAGTAGCACGCGGCGCCCGGGGTTGATATCCTCGGCCCAGGGGGGGAGCCCCGGGGCAGGGAGGACGCCATGCATCGCAGGGTCGGCGCGGGTAGACAGCTCGTGGCGCTCTTCACCAGCGGGGCGATCCTGTGCGCGGGCTGCGCCTCGCTCCGCTACCAGGCCAGCTACAGCTCCGCGGTGCGCCACGAGGTGCTGCCGCTGCGCGCCACGGTGACCGTGGTGCTCGATCCCGCCCTGCGCGAGTCCTGGGACGAGGACCGCCGCCCGCAGCTCGAGGCCGTCCGCCAGGGCTTCCAGGAGGCGCTGCAGCAGGATCTGCGCGCGAACGGCCCCGTCACCCCGAGCTCCGACCAGCCCGAGGCCCGCCTGGTGGTGACGCTGCGCGAGGCCAAGGCCACGGAGCTCAAGCTGTACTGGATGATCTGGTTCCTGGCCCCCCTGTGGCTGCTGGGCGTGCCGGTGTGGAAGGGCTCCGTGGAGCTCGGGGCCGAGCTGCAGCTCACCTCCCTGAAGGGCGATCCGCTCTACCGGCTCGCGGAGCGGGCGGGCTGCTCGCAGCACCAGGGCGTGTACTACGGCCACGAGGATCTCAGCTTCGGCTGCCCGGCCCGGAAGCTGGCCGAGGCCTTCCGCGATCGGCTGTCGCTGAACCGCAGCGAGATCCTGGGCCTGCTGGCCCGCTCCGCGCCGCCCCCCGTGCCCGCGGCGCCCCCGCGGGCGCTCCTCGAGGAGCGCCCGGCCAGCGCGTCCATCGCGGTGGTGTTCCAGATCCGCGACGTGACCGGTCTGTTCGGGGCGCCGCTCATGGAGCAGCTGACCGAGATCCTGTCCACCCAGCTCGTGGCCCAGCTCGGGCTGCGCGTGACCAGCGCGGAGCAGCTCCGCGGGCAGCTGACCGAGGTCAAGGTGGCCAGCTACAAGGAGTGCTTCGACCGGGCCTGCCAGATCGAGCTGGGCAAGGCCCTGGCGGCCAACAAGGCCGTGGCTGCCAGCCTGCTGCGCTTCGGCCAGAGCTGCTCGCTGTCCGTCACCATCCTGGACATCCGGAGCGAGGCCACCGAGCGGGCCGCGTCGGTGAAGCTCCCCTGCCTGGAGGCCGAGCTGCCGGACGGCGTGCTGCGCGTGGTGCAGGCGCTCCAGAAGCCCGCCGCCTCCGGCGCTCCCTAGGCCCCGCCCGGGGGCTCCACCAGGGCCAGGCTGCAGCAGCCGGTCTGGCCGGCCTCCGCGTCCCACAGGTGCAGCGAGTTGCCCTGGCAGCGCCGCCAGTGCGCGCAGGTCACGCACGGGCCCGCGCGCATCCAGCGCCGGTCGCGGAAGGGCTGGAAGCGGGTCTCCCAGACCTCGAGGAAGTCGTGCGTGCGGATGTTCCCCTGCACCAGGGAGCGGCTGACGTTGGGGCAGGCCGAGATGGCCCCGTCGCACAAGACCGAGCCGATGGCGATCCCCGCCCGGCAGAAGTAGGGCTCGTCGCGCACCGCGGCGTCCAGCGCGGGCGGCAGGAACCCCTCGCAGCAGAAGTCCACCCGCGGGCCGCGGCCCGCCCGGCGGGCCTCGGCCACGAAGTCGAGCAGCCGCCGGAAGCCCTCGGGCGGCAGCAGGAGCTCCGCGTTCCCGCGCGCGCGGCCCTTGGGGAAGATCGAGAACAGGCGCCAGGCGGGCACCCCCAGGCGGCCGAGCAGCGCGAGCACCTCGGGCAGCTCACCAAGGTTGCGCGGGTTGGTGCAGGTGACCACGTCCAGGAAGGGCAGGCCGGCGCGGACCAGGTGCTGGAGGCCGGCCACGGCCCGGGCGAAGGAGCCCGGCCGGCCGCGCAGCCAGTCGTGGTTCGCCTCGAGCCCGTCCAGGCTGACGGTCACCGAGACGAGCCCGCGCTCGCGCAGCGCCCGCAGGCGCCCGGGCTCGAGCGCCCAGCCGTTGGTGACCATGCCCCAGCGCAGGCCGTGCGCCCGCAGGCCGTCCGCCAGGCGCTCGAGCTCCGGGTGGCAGAGCGGCTCGCCGCCGGTGACCACCAGCATGAGCCGGCGTGGATCCACGCCGCGGGCCAGGCGCTCGAAGAAGGCCAGCCACTCGTCCGTGTGGAGCTCGTCCGGGTGCGCCTCGCGAGAGCAGTCGCTGCCGCAGTGCAGGCAGCGCAGGTTGCAGCGCTGGGTGATCTCGACGAACAGGTAGCGCAGCGGGTGGACGGTGGTCTCCAGCCTCCGGTAGAGCGGGTGGAGCAGCCGCCGTAGCCGCGCGCGCGCCATCGTCACATCCGCGAGAGCTCGAAGCGGGACTCGGTCTGCATGCCGCCCATGCCGCCGACCGACATGCGCGTCTTCAGCGTGCCGGACATGCGCAGCAGCCGTCCGGCCGCGGTGTCGAAGTCGGTGCGCACGTCGGCGTCCATGTCGACCCGCGCCTCCCCGGGCGCGCCGGCACCCGCGGCCCCGGCCGCGCCGGGCATGCCCAGCCCGCCCAGCCCGGGCATGCCGCCCATGCCCGGCATGCCGCCCATCCCGGGCATGGCGTCCTCGTCCGCCCCGGCCTCCTCGTCGGCCTCGGCGGGGTCGCCGCCCTGGGCCTGCACGGGCGCCGCGGCGGCCGTCTTGGTCTCGAGCCGTAGCTTCGCCACCGGGCCCGCCATCTCCTGGAGGTTCACCGTGAGCGCGACGAAGGGCAGGGTCACCTCGACGGTCTGGCCGGGCGCGAGCTCGCCATCGGGCAGCACCATCATCTCGAAGATGTTCTTCGGCAGCACGTCCACGGCCGGGTCGTCCTCGCGGATCTTGACCTTGCGCAGCTCCGGCGGCCGCTCCTCGACCGAGGCCGAGGCGGTCAGCTTGCCGGTCTTGGGATCGATGGTGGCCACGAGGTCGACCGACACCCCGCCCTCGGGCGTGTCGGCGCCGGCGGACACGGCCACCCGGCCCGGGCCGGCCTCGGCCTTGTGGATGCCCATGTAGAAGCGGTCGTCGCGCAGGTACACGGTCACCATGCGGAGGAAGCGCGCGTGGCCCTTGCGGTCCACCTCGGCCCGCACGACCCGGGCGGGCCTGGGGATCTCCTTCAGCCCGGCGAGCTGCTTGTCCCCCTGGAAGACCGAGAGCTTCTCCACGGTCAGCTCCACCTCGGCCACGCCGTCCGGGCGGACCGCCAGCACCTTCTGGCTGAACTCGGTCTCCACCCTGAGGGCGGCGGACGCGCCCGCCATGGCGCCCATGCCCCCCATGCTCATCTGCATGTGGGTGGTGTCCTGGTAGCGGAAGCGGTGCACGTCACCTGGCTTCCAGGTGTAGCTGAGCTCGACCGCCGAGGCGCTGGCGGCCAGCAGGCAGATCCCCAGACCGAGAACGAGGCGCGGCAGCTTGTTCATGGCTCGACCCTCCCTCAGGGTGCGCGGTGGGACGCCGACCGCCCGGGCTGAATTCACCCGCCGGGCCATTGGACCACAGGAGGGGTCGGGGCTCAATCGTGCAGCTCGACTGTGATCTCGGTGCAGCCCGGGTCGAGGGTCACGGTGCGCTGCACGTAGAGGCCGCCGTTCTCGGCGCCGTCCAGGTCCTCGAAGCGGACCTGATCGCAGCTGTCCCAGAGGGCGAAGGAGCCGTCCAGGTCCGTGTAGTCGGTGGTGAAGGGCTGGCCAGCGCGTAGGCAGGTCACCTGGATGCCGTAGATGCCGCCCTGGGTGGTGCCGTCGAGGACCTTGCCCGTCAGGGTGGCGCCCGAGAAGTCCGCCGGGGCGCCGTAGCAGGCGGCGATGAACACGGGCACGAGCAGGTTGAGGAGCCACAGGAGTGGGCGGGCGAGGAATCGAAGCATGACACGCACCTCGTGGTTCGGTCGTGATGTCCGTGGACGGAGCAATCGGCGTGCCGCCAGGCCGCCAGCGCGTATCTGCTTGTCTCTTCGATAAAATAAAGTGGCTGGCACCTTTTCTCGGGGCGGGATGTGTGATCCGGATGTCAGGCCTGGAAGGGCTCGGACGTGGGCGCGAGGCCCCGGGGCTGCCTCACCGCAGCAGGGGGCCCACGGCCTGGGCCTCGTCCGGGCAGGCCAGCGCGAAGGCCTTGGCGCTGGGCAGGAAACGCCGGGCCGCGCGGTACAGGGTGACCGCGGTCTGGAGCGCGAACTGCTGCTGCTGGCCGGGTCCCATGGACGCCACCTTGCCCATGAGCTGGGTCGGGTCCATGGCCGCGGCCCGCTCCCGCTGGCGGGCGGCGCTCCCCTCCAGGGCCTGGCGCGCGGCCTGGCAATCGGGCGCGGCGCGGTCCAGGGCCTCGGCCGACTCCTCCATCCCGAGGCCCGCCGCGCGGATCCACTCGGGCACGGCGGCCGGGTCGACCAGGTGGGCCACCGCCTCCACCTTGGCGCGGCCCTCCTCGAGCTTGGCCTCGGCCGCCTCCAGGTCGTCGACCGCGTCCGGCCGGCCGGCCAGGTGCCAGACCATGCAGGCGACCGTCAGCAGCAGCGTGCCCAGGAACAGGAGCTTGCCCATGCCCCGCATGCTACCCCGCCCGCGGGCGGAGGCGCAACCGGGCGCGGCGCGATCCCGGCGTGCTAGACTGGGCGGCGATGCCGATTCACCCCTACCTCCGAGCGCTGCGCGAGCGCCTGGCCCGGGGAGAGCGCGTGCGCCTGCTCGGCCTGGGGGACTCGCTCACCGCCGGCTGGGAGGTGTCGCGGGGCTTCTTCGACCGCTTCGCGGACGGGCTGGCCGCGCGCTTCCCGCGGGCCTCGCTGGTGCCAGTCCAGGCCGGGGTTCCGGGAGATACGGCCGAGGGTGGGCTCGGGCGGGTCGGCCGCCTGCTCGCGCCGGCTCCCGAGCTGGCCGTGGTGCAGTTCGGGCTGAACGACGCGTCCATGGGCGTGCCCGTGGCAGCCTACGCCGGGGCCCTGGAGGGGATCGGTCGGCGCCTGCTCGACGCGGGCAGCGCGGCGGTGCTGGTCACCTCCTGCCCGCTGCCCGACCCGGAGGGCAACCGCTGGATCCGCCCCTACTACGACGCCGTGCGCCGGGTGGGTGCGGCGCTCGGTTGCGCCGTGGCCGAGCTGGACCGGCACTGGACGGCGCGGGCCGGGTCGCGCGCCGCCCGGGCGCTGTGGGGTCGGGACGGGGTGCACCCCACCGACGACGGCCACGCGCTGCTGGCCGAGGGGCTGCTCGCGCTCCTGGACGACGGACCCGCTTGACCCTCCCGGGCCCGGTGGTAGCCTGGGGGCCGGAGGGAAAACCATGAAGACGTTCGTCGCTTGGATGGCCTGGGGACTCGCGCTGGCGTTGTGCGCCGGCTGCAGCAAGCCCGCGGAGCCCGCGCTGGACGACTCCGGCGCGGCGCCGGCCGAGGACGCGGGCGCGCTCCAGCCGCCCGAGCCGGTGGCCGACGCGGGCGCGCAGGTCGCGCCGGCCGGTCCGCTGCCCCAGGGCGAGGAGAAGGACGGCCAGCGGGTGGGTCGCTGGACCTTCTTCCACGCCAACGGGAAGAAGTCGGCGGAGGGCGAGTACCAGGCCGGGCAGAAGCACGGCCCCTGGACCTACTACTACGACAACGGGCAGAAGACGGCCGAGGGGACCTTCGAGCGCGGGGAGAAGAGCGGGCGCTGGGTGGAGTGGGACGAGGCCGGCCAGCAGGTGTCCGACAAGAACTTCGTGGACGGGCTCGAGGCCCTGCCGCCTCGCTGAGCGGAGGGAGGAGCCCCATGGCCCGACCCGCGCTCCCGGCTGCCTGGCTCGCCCTGCTCGCGCTCGGCGCCGCGGCCTGCGGCTCGGGCGGCGCCGCGACCGATCCCTGCGACGGGGTGGCCTGCGACCATCCGCCCGCGGCGCGCTGCGAGGGCGGCGTGCGGCTGACCTTCGGCGCGGGTGTGTGCTCCGTGGGCGTGTGCCGCTACGACCCGGCCTCCGAGGTCTGCCCCGTGGCCTGCCTGGCGGGCCAGTGCGTGACGGACGAGTGCGATCCGCTTGCGTGCACCTCGCCGCCGGCCGACGAGTGCGAGGGCACGGACACGCTGCTCGACTACCCGGCCCAGGGCGTGTGCGATCCGGGCGGGGGCTGCGCCTACGCCCCGGAGCGGGTGGCCTGCCCCTTCGGCTGCGCGGCCGCGGCCTGCGCCCAGTGCCGCCAGGACGGGGACTGCGGGGCGCAGCCCCCGGTGTGTACCTCGGGCACCACCCGCGAGGTGTACGAGCCGCGCTGCCTGGCGGGCGCCTGCCAGCAGGAGCCGACCCCGGAGGACTGCGGCGCCCAGGGCCAGGTGTGCGAGAACGGCCTGTGCAGCACCCAGGTGCGGCGCCCCGGGCCGGGCGATCTGGTCGTCACCGAGCTCATGCCCAACCCGGCGGCGGTCGGGGACACCCTGGGCGAGTGGTTCGAGATCGCCTCGACCCACGCCGAGGTCCTGGAGCTCTCGGGCGTGCGGGTGGGGGACGCGGACACGGTGGCCTTCACCCTGTCGCCCAGCGCCTCGCTGCCCCTCCAGCCCGGGGCCCGCCTGGTGCTGGGGGCCAACGCCGACGAGGCCACCAACGGCGGCCTGCCGGTGGACTGGGACTACGGCTCCTTCACCCTCGCCAACACGGCCGACTCCATCGCCCTGACCGCCGCGGACGGCCAGCTCATCGACGCCGTGGCCTACGACGCGGCCCAGGGCTGGCCGCTGCGGGCGGGGGCCTCCCTGCTGCTGCGGGACGGGTTCCTCGACGCGCAGCAGAACGACGCCCCGGCCGCCTGGTGCCCGGCCGCGGACCCCTACGGGGACGGGGACCAGGGCACCCCGGGCGAGGCGGGCGGGGGCTGCGCCTTCTGCGCCGAGGACACGGACTGCCCGCCGCCGCCGTCCTTCTGCCGCGACGGCACCCACCTGGTCGAGTACCTGACCGCCTGCGAGGGCGGCGAGTGCGTCCAGGTGGACGTGGAGACCGACTGCGCGGCCACCGAGCGGATCTGCCGCGTCGACGCCTGCGCGAGCGCCTTCGCGCCTCCTGCCGCGGGCGAGCTGCTGGTGAACGAGTTCCTGGCCAACCCGGGCGCCGCGGGCGACGCGGACGGGGAGTGGGTGGAGCTGCTGAATGTGAGCGGCCGCACCCTGGAGCTCTCGGGCGTGGTGCTCCGGGACGACGGCACCCAGCGCACCACGCTGGCCGCCGACCGCTCGCTGCCCGTGCCCACCGGCGGGCTCCTGGTGGTCGCCGCCAGCGACGACAGCGCGGTCAACGGCGGCTTCAAGCCGGACCTCGTCTGGGGGAGCTTCGGCCTCGCCAACACAGCCGACGAGATCGTGCTCGAGGCCCCGAACGGGACGGTCGTCGACGCGGTGCGTTACGACACGTCCCAGGGCTGGAGCATGCCGTCCGGCGCCTCGCTGCAGCTCGATCTCGCTTGGCAGACAGCCGCGGGCAACGACGTCCCGGGCCACTGGTGCGCGGCGACCACCCCCTTCGGCGCCGGCGACCTGGGCACCCCCGGCTCGGCCAACCGGTTCTGCGACAAGCATTAATCGACCGTCCACCGGTCGCCCTGTGCAGGCGGGTTGACTTGGGGCGCCCGAAGGGGCACCTTGGGGCACCCGAAAGGCACCCAGGCAGCACCCTGCAGGGAGGACGACCATGGCGTGGCTCAACCTGATCGACAGCCCGAGCGCCGGAGAGCGCGTGGATCACGAGCAGAAGGTGGCGCGGGTGGTCGCGCAGCTGCGCGCCCAGCGGGGCGACCGGCCGCTGTCGCTGCGCAAGAAGGCCCCGAGCCACCAGGTCCCCAAGGCCCGCGATCGGAAGTACCACGACGACAAGATCGACCTCTCGGACCTCGACCGCATCCTGTCCATCGACGTCCAGGCGCGCACCTGCACCGCGGAGCCCGGGGTGACCTTCGTCGATCTGGTGGAGGCCACGCTGGCGCACGGCCTGGTGCCCCTGGTCGTGCCCGAGCTCAAGACCATCACCCTGGGCGGCGCGGTCTCGGGCTGCTCCATCGAGTCGATGTCCTTCCGCTGCGGCGGGTTCGCCGACACCTGCCTGGAGTACGAGATCATCTCCGCCCAGGGCGACGTGCTGCACTGCACGCCGGACAACGAGCACCGGCTCGTGTTCCAGATGATGCACGGCTCCTTCGGCACCCTCGGCATCCTGTCGAAGCTCACCTTCCGGCTGGTGCCGGCCACCCCCTTCGTGCGGGTCGACTACCACACCCACCGCGACCTGCCGGGCTACCAGGCCGAGATCGCCGCCGTGGCCGCGGGCCGGGGCGTCGACTTCATGGACGGCATCATCCACGGGCCCGAGCAGCACGTGCTGTCGCTGGGGCGATTCGTCGAGAGCGCGCCCTACACCAGCCGGTACGAGTGGGTGAAGGCCTACTACGAGACCACCGCCGAGCGGAGCGAGGACTACTTCCGCACCGCCGACTACTTCTTCCGCTACGACCGCGGGGTGACCAACGTCCGCCCGCGCTCCAAGGTGGGGCGCCTGCTGGTCGGCCCGTTCTCGCGCTCGACCCCGCTGCTCAGGCTGGCCGAGAAGTTCTACTGGATGCTGCCGGCCGAGCGGCCCTCGGTCACCGTGGACGTGTTCGTGCCCTCCTCCCGCTTCGGCGACTTCATGAGCTGGTACTGGCGCGAGTTCGGCAACCACCCGCTGTGGTGCGTGCCCTACCGCCCTGCCCGGCGCTACGAGTGGCTGGCGGACGAGTGGTGGGCGAAGATGCAGGACGAGATGGTGATCGACCTGGCCATCTACGGCTTCGAGCAGCGCGACGGGCGCAACTACTACCGCATGCTCGAGGAGAAGCTGCTGGAGCTGAACGGGATGAAGACCCTCATCTCGCACAACTTCTACGCGCCGGATGAGTTCTGGAGCACCTGGAGCCGCCCCAACTACGAGGCGGTCAAGAAGATCACCGATCCGCGCAACCTGTTCCGCGACGTGTACACCAAGACCTGCCGCGCCGCCCGCGGGCTCGACTGAGGGGATCTCGCAGCGGGCTCAGGCCCCGCTGCGCGGGGTGAGAGACTCTTCGCGCGGGGAGGCGCGCTCGAGTTTCTATACCTTGCCGTCCAGGAAGCCCTCCAGGCCCGAGGGCCGGTGGGGGCCGAGGATCACGGTCTCGAGCGTGCTCACCCCCACCCGGTCACCGAAGCGCGCCCGGCAGATGGTGTGCACGTGGTTGTTCTCGAGCGCCTCGGGGTCCAGCCCCGCGACCTCGAAGCTCTCGCCGCCCAGCGCCTCCTCGCCCTTCCAGCGGGCGTGGCCCCACTCGGGGTGCTGGTAGCCGATGCCCTTCATGTGGAAGCGGAAGAGCGGCTCGAGCTCGATCCGCTCCTGCTCGCCGCTCCGGTGGGTGAGCCGGAGCGTCGCGCCCTCGGGCCAGCGGGTGCCCTTGCGCATGCGCAGCTCGAGCTTGCCCGCGCCCAGCTCCTGCGCCCCGGGATCGTCGCCCTCGGGGATCTGTGCGGGCGTCCGGTGGAGCGGCAGCAGGGCGGCGCTGGCCTGCAGCGGCCAGCCCAGGCTGTCCTCGAAGGTGCCGAAGTGCACCCCCAGGTCGTCGAAGTGGTTCACGTTCCAGAACCAGGCCACCCCGGGCAGCTCGGTCGCGGGCGCCCCGGGCTCGGGCTCACCCACCGGGCGGACCCCCCAGGAGCGGTCGCGCGCGCCGGGGAAGCGCTCGCGCCGGAGTGCGAGCTTGCGGCCGTGCACGCGCAGCTCGCCCTGCCAGGCGCCGAGCTGGGTGAAGCGGCAGGTCTCCAGCATCACCCGCCCGCCGGAGGTGAGCCGCGAGGGCGGCTCCTGGTAGGCCGAGGAGGCGGCCTGGAACACGAGCTCGCCCTCCAGGCCCGCGTCGTTCGGGGCCACGCGGATGGCGATGCGCCGCAGCGGCTCCTGCACCTCGAGCTGGAACGGCCCCACGCGCGTGTCGCGGCGCTCCTCGGGGGCACGGCGCGAGGCGTGCAGGCTGTGCTGGACCCCATCGAGGAGCACCGACAGGTGGGCGTCCATGACGCCCCGGTTGGGGTACAGGCCCAGGCCGGCGCCCACGTAGACGCCGGCCTCGGCGTCGAAGGCGTTGAACCAGTAGCGGTCGTAGAAGTTGCGCTCGCCACCGGCCGGCCGGGCCACGGGCGCGGGCGCCTGGTGCACGGGGAAGTCGTCGAAGCGGGTGATCACGCAGCACCTCCGTGGTTCTGTGGGGAGTCGGGCGCCAGGCTCAGGCTGCCGCGATCCGCGTCGAGCACCACCCGATCGCCGGTGCGGAAGGTGCGGGTGGCGTGCCGCAGGCCGACCACGGCCGGCAGCCCGAACTCCCGGGCCACCACCGCGCCGTGGGACACGCTCGAGCCCACGTCGGTGGCCAGGCCGGCGATCACGGCGAAGTACGGACTCCAGGCCACGTCGGTCACCGGGGCGATCAGGATCTCGCCGGGCCGCAGGCCGGCGGCTTCTTCCACGGTTCGCGCCACCCGGGCCGGGCCGGTCACCACCCCGCGGCTGACGGGTTTCCCGCGCAGCTCACCCCCCCGGGGCGGATGCTCCTCGGGGCTGATGGGCTCGGGCGAGTGGGTGAACACGTCCGGCAGCTCCAGGCCCATCTGGTAGTCGAGGGCGCGCCTCCGGCCCTCGGCCCGGCCCGCCAGGGCGCGCTCGCCCGCGAGCAGCCGACCGAGCTCCGCGTGCGTCAGGAAGAAGACCAGATCCTCGTCGGGCAGCAGCCCCTCGGCGGCCAGGCGCGCCCCCAGGTGGCGGTAGGCGGCCTTGAAGCGGGCCACCACCTTGACCAGCAGCGACTTGGTGTGCTCCCGGCGGCGCACCGCGGACTGGGTCCAGCGCACCAGGGTGCGCAGCCAGCCCGCCAGGCGGGGCGCCGGGCGCCCGGTCGGCCGGCCGGCCGGGCGCGGCCCGGAGCGGCCGGACTGCAGCCGGGCGCGGCAGGAGCTCTGGATCGACTCCACCAGCGGCAAGGGATCCGCGGCCCACTCGGGCTGGCGCAGCTCCAGCTCCCGGATGGAGCGGTGCCCGTGCCGGGCCAGGTGGTCGGCGAAGCGCCTCCCGGCCTCGCCGGCCCCGGGGCCGCGCAGCCAGGCCAGGGCCGCGGCGGCGGGCAGCCCGGCCAGCTCGGCCAGCCCCCGGGGCGCCTGCTCGAGGGCGTCCACCACCCGCTCCACGCCGGCCAGGATGTCGGCGCTCTCCACGTCGTGCGCGCTGGCCTGGGCCAGCAGATCGGCCATGAGCGCCAGGGCCTCGTCCAGCGAGCGCCCGCCGCGCGCCAGCAGCTCGGGCAGGGCCGACTCCAGGGCGCCCGCCCCGGCCGAGGATCCCAGGTGGGCCTCGAAGGCCTCGAACAGGCAGGGCAGCGCGGCCCCGATGGCCGCGTGGGCCTCCTGGGCGCTCGCGGGCTGGGGGATGTCGAGCCCGGCCACGAGCCGCTCGAGCTCCCGGGCGAAACGCTCGCCCGAGGCCAGGTAGCGCGCGTAGCGCAGGCCGTTGCGCAGGCGGGTGAGCCTGGCGGCCGGTGGGCCCGGATCGAGGTCGGGCACGTGCCGGCCGGTGATGGCCAGGCCCAGGCGCTCGGCGCTGGCCCCGACCACCTGCGTGCCGATGCGGCCCATGGCGGTCAGGTTGAGGAACAGCCGGCCGTAGTACAGGCGCGACATGGTGAAGCGCTCGACCACGCTCGCGCGGGCGCCGGCCTCCACCTGCATGACCTGCAGCCCGCGGTCGTTGGCCCACCAGACCGTGGAGAAGGCCAGCGGGGTGATGGCCCCCGGCATGCACTCGCCGACGTTGCCGCTGGTGTAGTGATCGCCGGGCGCCTGCATGCAGTCGAGCTCGTTGGGATCGGCCGGCAACGCGGTGATGGGCCGGGCCTGCAGCCAGTACAGCCGCCCGTCGCGGTCGAGGGCCCACTCGAGGTCCAGCGGCTGGCCGAGCGCGGCCTCGGCCGTCAGCGCGCCGGCCACCAGGGCGCGGAGCTGCTGCTCGTCGAGCAGCGGGCGCGCACCCTGCGCCTCGGCCCGCAGCAGCCGACCGTCGCGCCCGAGCCGGTAGCGATCCGGCTCCGCGTGGCCGCTGACGAGCTGCTCGCCCTGTCCCGCCACGGCGTCCACCAGCACGCAGTTGCGCCGGCCCGAGACCGGGTCCGCGGTGAACAGCACGCCCGCGGCCCGGCTGGCCACCATGCGCTGCACCACGACCGACATG
The DNA here is from genome assembly GCA_022710975.1 of Myxococcota bacterium. Taxonomy (GTDB): domain Bacteria; phylum Myxococcota; class B64-G9; order B64-G9; family B64-G9; genus JAKLGA01. The sequence goes on from JAKLGA010000001.1 coordinate 403,522, forward strand.
CGGCGCTCCGCCCGCTCCGCGCGCCGCTCCCGGTAGGCCTCGGCCCGCCGGCTGTCCAAGGAGGCCAGGCAGTCCCGCACCGCCTCCCTGAGCGCCGTGAAGCCCTGCACGTCCAGGATGGTCCGGTACTGCCCGGCGAAGGAGGCCTCGGCCGAGTCCTCGCCGAGCGCCGAGGAGCGCACCGCCACCGGACCGCCGCCCAGCCCCTCGAGGGCCTGCTCCAGGTCGTGGGGCAGCTCGGCCAGGCTGGCGCCCAGGATCACGAAGCCGGCCGGCACCGGCAGGCCCAGGCGCAGCAGGTGGGACAGCCCCTGGGCCTTGCCGCCCACGGGCAGGTCGTGGGCCTGCGCCAGCGGGATGCAGGCCGCCTTGCCGTTTCCGCCGATCCTCGCCGTGCTCATCTTCGGTCCTCGCGCCCCGCCACGGGCCGGCGAAGACTAGTGCATTCCAAAGGGTAGGAGAAGGGGATTTTCCGTCCGCTTGGGGAGCGCCCTAGATCGTCAAGGAATCTGGGGCGGTGGACCTGGAGCCTTCAGCCTGGTGGCCAGGAAGTCCCGCAGTCGCTGGCGGGCTCCGGAACCCTCCGCGACGAAGTGCCTGGCGTGGGCCACCCCGTCCTCTCCGGACAGCCCGTCCCAGGCCGCCTGGATCCCGCGCGGCAGGGTCAGCCCCGGGGCCACCACCTCGGTGCGCTCGTCCACGCCGAGGAACTGGAGCCGGCCCTGGCGGGCCAGGTCCGCGATCCGCCTGGCCTCGGCCAGGCCCTCCTCGTAGCCCGCCAGACCGCCCAGGGAGATGCGCAGCCGTCCCTCCTGGATGGCGGTCTGGATGACCGGCGCGAACAGCACTTCGCCGTCGAGCGCGATGGCCAGCCTCTCCCGGAGGTGGGCGGCCGTGTAGGCCGCGAAGGCCCTGGCGCCGGCGGGGTCGAGCACCACGCTCACCTCGGGCTGGCCCATGGACGGGTCCACCACGGCGCGCGCCTCCGCGATGCGCAGGCCCGCCAGCTCCGGGGTCGGGACCACCAGGTAGGAGCGGTAGCGCTCGGGCTGTCCTCCCGAGCCGGGATCGCGGCCGACCAGGAAGCGCGCGCCGGTCCCCTCCGGGCCGGCCAGGGCGGCCCGGCCGGGCAGGCCGCACAGCAGCGCCAGCATCAGGCAGCAGGTCCTCATGCGTTCACTCGCCTCTCAGCACGATCTTCAGCCGCCGCGCCGCGCTCCCCCCGGTGACCGTGAGCTGGCCCTGGCCGTCGAGCTCGAGCGTGCCCTGGCCGGTCAACTCCACGCTGCCGTCGGCGGCGATGGACACCGCCTGGCCGTTCCAGCGGGCCTCGGTCAGGGGGGGCTCGGCGCCGCCCGGGCTCCAGGCGTAGCTGAGCCCGGACTCCTCGGTGAGCGCGCCCTGCGCTGCGCTGGCCTGGCCGGGCCACAGCCACAGCTCGCGGTCGTCGCCGATGTCCAGGTGGGTCACCACACCCGCTCCGACGGCGCCCGGCACCAGGCTGTTCACCTGCCCGGGCAGGAGCACGAGCAGGGCGCCCGCCGGCACGAACACCGGGATCTCCTCGAGCGGGGCCGCGACCTCGAGCTCGCCGCCCTGCAGGCCGGGCCCGCCCAGCAGCGGGAAGTAGGTGCCCGCGGGCAGGCTCACCCGCCGGGTGCGCGCCTGATCCACGACGACCGGCGCCACGTACAGCCGATCCCCCAGCAGGTACTGGTCGGTCGCCGACCAGCCCGGCTCGAAGTCCGGGTGATGGAGCGCGAGCGGGCGCATGAGCGGCAGGCCCGTGGCGGCCGCCTCCACGGCCAGCGCGCGCAGGTAGGGGTAGAGCCGGAGGTGCAGGCTGGCCCAGCGCCTGAGGTGCGCGATCGACTCCGCGTCGCTCTCCCAGCTCCAGTTGGCGAAGGCCATGCGCCCGTGGTGGGTGCGCATGACCGGCGTGAGCGCGCCCAGGGTCACCCAGCGGAACCACAGCTCCCGGGTGGTCGGCGGGGCGATGTTGCCGGTGTAGCCGCCGATGTCGTGGGCGAAGTAGGGGAAGCCGCTGAGCCCCAGGTTCAGGCCCATGGGGATCACCGAGGGCAGCCCGTCGCCCTGCGAGAAGTCGGTGAGCTGGTCGCCGGCCCAGAGCACCGACACCAGCGGCTGGGAGCCGAGGTAGGCCGAGCGCACGAAGAACAGCCGCTCGATGCCGTCCTCGGCGCGCAGCTCGTCCAGCAGCTCCTTGTTCAGCCGCTGGTAGGCGACCGGGTACAGGTTGTGGGCAAGCGCCGCGTCCTCGCCCGAGGCGAGCACTGCGTCGGGCGGCAGCCACTCGGCGAAGTCGGCCATGTACCCGTCCGCACCGAGCGCGAGCCCGTCGCGGTGCTTCTGCTTGGTCCAGGCCACGGCCGCGGGGCTCGAGAGGTCCACCAGGCTGGTCGGGGTGAACTTGCCGCTGGTGAACAGGTAGGGCGCGCCGGCCGCGTCCCGGATGGTGTGGTCGAGGGACACGGCCTCGGCGTAGGTGCCCACCTCCGAGTCCAGGAAGGTGTTGTAGTAGGTCAGGAACTTGAAGCCCTGCGCGTGCAGGTCGGCGGCCAGCGCCTCGAAGTCCGGGTACAGCGCCCGGTCCACCTCCCAGTCCTCGTCGAGCGTGTAGGCGTCGCCCGAGCGTGTGCCGCCGCGCCAGTCCTCGGTCCAGATCGCGGAGCAGGGCACGCCCTCGCTGCGGAGCCTGGCCGCCACGCGGCGCACGTTCTCCGAGCCGAACAGGGCGTCCAGCCACGGGGCGAAGGCGAAGGCCGGCGGCAGCTCGGGCCGGCCGAGCCGGGCGGTGAGCCGCGCGAGCGCGCCGGGCAGATCGGGGCCGTCGAACAGGTGCAGGCGAATCGTCCCCTCCCAGGCCTCGACGCGCACCTCGTCCCCGGCCTCGGAGGCCACGTGGAAGATCGAGCGGGCCGGGGTGTCGAGCAGCGCGGCGTAGCCGCGGCTGGACAGGCACAGCGGCATGGGCGAGTGGGTGGTGTGCCGCCGGCCGGTCAGGAACCAGGCCACGGGGTCGTAGTCGTCGGTCGGGTTCTTGCCGATGCCGTCCTCCTCGACCCACAGGGGCAGGCGCTGGCCGCGGTGGTCCACGTCGAAGCTCATGCCGCCGAAGCCCAGGAAGTGCTCACCCGCCTCCGCGCGGAACCCGAGGCTGGCCCGGTTGTGGTTGGGGTTCGCGGCCGTGAGCGTGAGCAGCAGCTCCCCCTCGGCCACCCGCTCGACGGAGCCCTCGGCCAGCGCGCCGGCCGGGCCGTGGAGGGAGAAACGGATCACCTCGCCGTCCTGGCCGTGCAACGCGAGCCGGGTCGCCCCGCTCCACGCGCGGCCGTCCTCGCTGATGCGGAAGGAGCCGAAGCTGTGCTCGAAGGTGGCGGTGGCCGCGCGGAAGGCGGCCAGCACGCGGGGCGCCTCGGCGGCCCCCGCCTCGCCCGCCGCGGGCAGGGCGTCCAGCAGCACCCGCCCGTCGGAGGCCAGGATCTGCAGGCCGGCCGGGTCCTCGGTGAGGATCACCTCGAACCCGTCGAGCGCGTACCGCCCGTCGTCGCCCGCCCCGCACCCGGCGGTGCAGGCGAGCAGGACAGCCTGGAACACGAGCCGAACGCGCATCGCGCAACCTCCTGACGGGATGCTGGAGCTAGTTGTTCTCACAGTAAGTGTAGTACCGGGGCGATACCTGTACGGTCACCTCCCGACGGTTTCCATTCGCGTCGAGAAACACCACATCGAAGGCAAGCCTGAAAGGGTCCTCGGAGAGTACGGTGGCGGATCCCGAGACGGAGACCGACTGGTAGTCGGGAAAACCCCAGCCGGATTCGTCCCAGCTCGCGTAGATCGCCGGAGGTTCGGCTGGTGGCATGCCCACGTTCTGCCAGATGTGGTGCTGAACTGGATAGCTCTCTCCTCGTCTTTTCGGGCCCGCGATGTACTGGTACATCGTCACATGGGCGCAGTACTTGGCCAGGGAACCAGGCTCACAGTAGGGCGGCAAGATGCCGAAGCCGATGACCACCCAGCACACACCTGTGTTGCTTCCCGGCGAGTTCACCATCGCGAGCTGACAGGTCCAGTCATCTGCCCCCTCGCCTGCGACGAATCCCATATACTCTTCTCTGTGCGGCTGCTCGGGGTAGAGGCTCTGGCCCGAGATCTTGAAATCGGAACGATCCCAGTACACGCGGCCCTCCTCCCAGGTCGGGCAATCATCACAGCCCGCCGCGAGGACGCACTGGCAGAGGACCCCGACCAGCGGCAAACCCAGCTTCCCCCACTTCCAGGTGCCACCCGATTTCAGCGCGGACTTCGCCGCTTGATGCCGCCGTCTCCAGTGCTCGCAACTCGCCGCCATGCCTCGATTGTCAGGCTACAACCGCTGCCGGGTCAACGGCTCAGGCCGGTCTCGCCCCGAGCTGGCAAGCGGTTTGCTTGGCAAGCCGTTCGGGGAGGAGCCTTGCCGAGGCCGCTGCGCTTCGTTCCCGAGGAGGGAACCCTCTTCGAGATCACCAACCGCACTCTCCATGGTCGCCTCTTGCTCAGGCTCTCCGAGGAGATCGGCGCAATCATCTTGGGCTGCCTCGGCCGGGCACTGGCCCGCTGTCCGGAGATCTGTCTCCTTGTCTTCCTCCTTGCCTCGGCCCACGGGATGCAAGGAGGATCTGGTGCTCCGGCCTGCGGATTGGCCAGGGGTCACCTGCTGCGACTGTCAACGCGGGGCGGGGGTCAGCGCGCCAGGTGGCGGCGGACGAGGTCGAGGGCGGCGTGGGCGGCCAGCGCGCGCACGAAGTCGCGGTCGCGGTAGGGGAACTGGCGGCGGTGGTGCTCGGTGCCGCCCGCGTGGGCCAGCGCCAGGTGCACCAGGCCGACCGGCTTCTCGGGCGTGCCGCCGTCCGGCCCGGCGATGCCGGTGAGGGCCAGCGCCAGGTCCGCGCCGCTCACCCGCCGCGCCCCCTCGGCCATGGCCCGGGCCACGGGCTCGCTCACCGCGCCGTGCGCGGCCAGCAGCTCCGCGCGCACGCCCAGGACCGCCGTCTTGGCCTCGTTCGCGTAGGTGACCGCCGAGAGCACGAAGGCGCGGGACGCGCCCGGCACATCGGTCAAGAGCTTCGCCAGCAGCCCGCCGGTGCAGCTCTCGGCCGCGGCCAGCTTGAGCCTCCGGGCGACCAGCGCGTCCAGCACCACCTCGGGCAGCGAGCGCCCGTCCGCGCTGAACACCAGGATGCCCAGCCGCTCGCGCACCCACCGCTCGGCCTCGTCCAGCACCGCGGCCACCGCCGCCGGCGTGGGCCCGCGGCTGCGCAGCTTGACGTGGATCTCCGGGACCGCCGCCCGGTAGCCGAGCACCAGCCCGGGCACCGCGGCCTCGAGGTCGCCCAGCAGGTGGGCCACGTGGCCCTCGCCCTTGCCGAACACCTTGAGCACCCGCTGGCCGTGGGCCGCGCGCTCCCCGCGCCGGACGCGCTCGGCCTCCAGCGCGGGCAGCACCGCCTCCTCGAGCATGGGCCGGTACTCGCCCGGCGGCCCGGGCAGGCAGAAGACGAGCCGCCCGTCGGACCGGGCCAGGCGCACGCCCGGGGCCGTGCCGCGCGGGTTGGGGATGCTCTCCCCGCCCGCGGGCAGGCGCGCCTGGCGGGCCTGGTTGGGGGTCATGTCCACGCCCATGGCCTCGAACTTGCGGCGCACGTCCGCGAGCAGCGCGGGGTCCTCGAGGAGCGGGAGCCCGAGCGCCGCGCCGAGCGCGTCCAGGGTGCGGTCGTCCACGGTCGGCCCCAGCCCGCCGCACACCAGCACGGCGTCGGCCTCGGCCATCGCCAGCAGCAGCACGCTGACGTTGTCCGCCAGCGCGTCCCCGCAGGTGTGGCGGCGGACGACCTCGAAGCCGTGCAGATCGAGCAGCGCCGCGGCGTGCGTGGCGTTGGTGTCCTGCACCTCGCCGCGCAGGATCTCCTCCCCGGTGCTGATGAGGCTGACGCGCATGGCGCGCTCAGTAGGCCTTGGCGTAGATGACCCGGCGGGTGGAGGGCTTGCCGCAGAAGGGGCAGGCGCCCTGCTCGGGCTTGGCGTCTAGCGGGATGCAGCGGATGGTGGCCTTGGTCTCCTCCTGTACCTTGCCCTCGCACACCCCGTCGCCGCACCAGTGGGTCCGCAGGAAGCCGCCCGGAGACTCGAGCTTCTGCCTGAACTCGTCGGCCGAGTCGACGTCGAAGGTGAACTCGTCGCGGTAGGCCTTGGCCCGCGCGTACAGGCTGCGGTGGATGTCCTCCAGCAGGTCGGCCAGCGCCTGGGCGATGCCAGCCCGCGGCACGGGCTTCTTCTCGCCCGTGTCCCGGCGCACCAGGACGGCCTGGCCGCTGTCGATGTCGCGCGGCCCCAGCTCGATGCGCACCGGCACGCCGCGCTGCTCCCAGTGGTTGTACTTCCAGCCCGGGCTCTGGTTCTCGCGGGCGTCCACCTGGATGCCGCGGCCCAGGCCCGTCTCGTCGGCCAGTTTCCGCGCCTCGGCGAGGACGACGGCCGGGTCGGCCTTCTTGCCCAGGATGGGGATGACGACCGCCTTGGTGGCGGCGATGCGCGGCGGCACCACCAGGCCCTTGTCGTCCGAGTGGGCCATGATGAGCGCGCCGATGAGCCGGGTGCTCACACCCCAGGAGGTGGCCCACACGAGCTGGCGCTGGCCGGCGTCGTCCTGGAAGGTCACGTCGAAGGCGCGGGCGAAGTTCTGCCCCAGCATGTGGGAGGTGCCGGCCTGCAGCGCGCGGTGATCCTGCATCATGGCCTCGATGCAGTAGGTGCGCACGGCCCCGGCGAACTTCTCCCGATCCGACTTCAGCCCGGGTACGACCGGGATGGCCAGGTGGTCCTCGGCCAGGCGCTGGTAGACGCCCAGCATGCGCCGGGTCTCCTCCTCGGCCTCGGCCTCGGTGGCGTGCGCGGTGTGGCCCTCCTGCCAGAGGAACTCGGTGGTGCGCAGGAACAGCCGGGTGCGCATCTCCCAGCGCACCACGTTGGCCCACTGGTTGATCAGGATGGGCAGATCGCGGTGCGAGGCGATCCAGCGCTTGTACATGCTCCAGATGATGGTCTCGCTGGTCGGGCGGATGAACAGCGGCTCCTCGAGCTTCTGGCCGCCGCCGTGGGTGACCACCGCGCACTCGGGCGCGAAGCCCTCCACGTGCTCGGCCTCCTTCTTGAAGAAGCTCTCCGGGATGAGCAGCGGGAAGTAGGCGTTCACGTGACCCGTGTCCTTGAACATGCCGTCCAGCACCCGCTGGATGTTCTCCCAGAGGGCGTAGCCGGTGGGGCGGATGACCATGCAGCCCTTGACCGGGCTGTAGTCGGCCATCTCGGCCGCCTGGATCACGTCGATGTACCACTGGTTGTAGTCCTGGGCCCGCGGGGTGATCTTGGTCTCCTGGCTCATGGGGGCATCTCCGTGCTCAGTGGAACAGGCTCGAGGCGATCACCACGACCAGGGCGAGGGCGGTGAGCACCACCACCACCACGCCGGCCGGGTCGAGGTGGAAGGAACGCTGGGCGGCGTCCAGGCGCTCCACCTCGGGCGCCTGGGCCGTCTGACGGGCCTTGTCGAGCACCCGGCGGGCGCGCTGGAAGTCCCCGGTGGCAGCCAGGGCATGCGCCTCTTCGATCGAGGTCGGCGTCTGGACGCTGGGATCGCTCGGTGTGTCCATCGGTCGGGCAGCATACGGGAGAGGCCGGGTCCAGATCAACCAAAACCAGCCTGGAACGCCGTTTTTCGGCCCTAAATCAGGGAAAAACGCAGGCCGACCTGGAAGGCATGCGATAGTGCCCGGATTGCCTTCTTGCAATCCATAGCAATGTCAAGTCGTTATGTCTCGACAATAAAGTATCGTATGTATATATATGAGGTTCTCCCCCGTTTCCTCGCGTTTTTTCGTATCCCCCAGTTTTCAATGTGTTTTTCTTGACTTCCCGAGTCGAATGGAACACGATGCCCGGAAAGTGGGAGATGGTGGTAAATCGTGCCGTATCGTGTAGACCATCTCCCATGACAGGCCGCAGCGTGACACCGCGCGGCCAGGACCACTGAATGTTCAACGGGCGCTACGAGCACACCATCGACTCGAAGGGCCGCGTGAGCATCCCCTCGCGCTTCCGCGAGGTGCTCTCCGCGCGCTACCGCGACGAGCGCCTGATCGTCACCTCGTTCAACGAGCCCTGCCTGATGGCCTTCCCGCCGGCGGAGTGGCAGGCGCTCGAGCAGAAGGTGCGGGCCCTGCCTCGTTTCGACCCCAAGGTGATGCAGTTCAAGCGCCTGTTCATCTCGGGCGCCAGCGAATGCGCGATCGACAAGAACGGCCGCATCCTGATCCCGCCCGTGCTGCGCGACTTCGCCGGCCTGGGGCGCGAGGTGATCTGGGCCGGCATGGTGGAGTCCATCGAGATCTGGTCCAAGCAGAACTGGGACCGGATGTTCGAGCAGTCCCGCGGCCAGGGGCCCGACCTGGGTGGAGCCCTGGGCGAGCTCGGGTTGTAGGCCGCGGAGGTTGAGGTCGCGGACCGGATGCGCGTCCGGGCCGCACGGTTCCTCGCCGGACGATGCGCGTCGGCCGGCAGGGACCGCTCGGAGGGAAGCCAGGGTGGGTTCCATCCCGCACCAGCCGGTGTTGCTCGAGCCGACCATGGCGCTGCTGCAGCCGCGCTCCGGTGGCACGTACGTGGACGTGACGGTCGGCGCGGGCGGCCACGCCGCGGCCATCCTCGAGCGCTCGGCGCCCGAGGGGCGGCTGCTGGGCGTCGACCGCGATCCGCGCGCCCTGGAGCTGGCCGCCGAGCGCCTGCGGCCCTTCGGGGCGCGCGCCCGCCTGGTGCACGGACGCATGTCCGAGCTGCCCGCGCTGCTGCTGCGCGAGGGCGTGGGCCCGGTGGACGGGGTGCTCGCGGATCTGGGCGTGTCCTCGATGCAGCTCGACGACCCGGCCCGGGGCTTCAGCTTCCAGGCCGATGGACCGCTGGACATGCGCATGGACCCGCGCGACGACGAGCCGCTGTCCGCCTGGCTCGCGCGCCTGGACGAGGACGCGCTGGCCCGCGCCCTGGCGGAGCTGGGCGAGATCGCCCGGCCGCGGGCGGTGGCCCGGCGGGTGCTCGAGGCCTTCCAGGCGGGGCGCCTGACCGGCACCCGGGCGCTTGCTGAGGTGGTCGCCCTGGGGGAGCGCCCGGGCCACATCCACCCGGCCACGCGGGCCTTCCAGGCCCTGCGGCTGCTGGTGAACGACGAGCTGGGCGAGCTGCGGGCGCTGCTCGGGGCCCTGCCGGAGCCCCTGGCCCTGGGCGGGCGGGTGGTGGTGCTGGCCTTCCACAGCCTGGAGGACCGCCTGGTCAAGACGCGGCTGGCGGAGCTGGACGGGCGCTGCAGCTGCCCGCCCGGCCTGCCCGTGTGCGGGTGCGGCGCCCGGGTGCGCCTGCGCCGGCTGACCCGGCGCGCCCTGCGGCCCGGGCCCGAGGAGGAGTCCCTGAACCCACGCGCGCGCAGCGCCCGGCTGCGGGCGGCCGAGCGGGTGGCCGCATGAAGGCCACGCCGGCCAGGAACCGCGCCGCCCGCGCGGACAAGGCCCGGCAGGCCGCCGCGCCGCGTTCGGCCTGGCCGCGGCGCTGGTGGGCCTGGAGCCTGGTGCTCGTGTTGCTGGCCGCGGCCGCGGCCCTGCAGGTGCGCGCCAAGCTGTCCGTGGTCGAGCTCGGCTACGCCCTGTCCCAGGCCGCGCGCGAGAACCGCGAGCTGCTGGTCGAGGCGCGCGAGCTGCAGGTCGAGGTGGCCACCCTGCGCAGCCCCCGGCGGCTGCGCAAGCTGGCCATGGAGCAGATGGGCCTGCTGGAGCGCAACCCCCAGCAGATCATCCGCCTGGAGCAGGCGGCGCCGCGCAAGCTGGCCCTGGGCCAGCCGGCGCGCTGAGGAGGAGCGAGGGTGCCCGACAGGCGACAGATGCGCTGGATGCGGGTGCGGTTGCTCGTGGTGGTGGGCCTGCTGGGCCTCGCCACCGCCGGCCTGGTTTGGCGCTTCTGGACCCTGCAGGTGTCCCAGGCGGACTGGCTGCGCGGGCTGGCCCAGGATCAGTACCTCAAGGAGATCACCCTCGAGCCCATGCGCGGGCCGATCCTCGACCGGCACGGCGCGCCGCTGGCCGTCAGCGTGATGACCGAGTCCATCTTCGTCATGCCCCAGGAGGTGCAGGATCTGCCCGGCACCGCCGCCGCCCTGGCCAAGACCCTGGGCCTCGACGCCCGCGCGCTGGAGCGCAAGCTGGCCGGGCGCCGCCAGTTCACCTGGGTGAAGCGGCGCATCCCCGCGGCCGAGGCCGAGGCGGTGCAGGCCCTGGGGCTGCCCGGCGTGCACGCGACCGCCGAGAGCCGACGCTACTACCCGGCCCGCGAGCTCGCCGCCAGCGTGGTGGGCTTCGCCGGCGACGGGCGCGGGCTGGAGGGCCTGGAGCTCCTGTTCGACGGCCAGCTGCGCGGCTCGACCGTGCTGGCCCAGGGCCTGCGCGACGCCCGCGGCAACGTGCTGTTCGCCGAGGCGGCCGGCGCCGACACGGCCAGCGAGGGCACCGGGCTCACGCTGACCCTCGACCTCACCCTCCAGGAGCTGACCGAGGCCGAGCTGGAGCGCGCCGTGCGCGAGTCCGAGGCGCGGGCCGGTTCGGCCGTGGTGCTCGAGCCCCACAGCGGGGAGATCCTGGCCCTGGCCAACTGGCCCGGGTTCAACCCCAACACCTTCGCCAAGGTGCCGCGCGAGCGCTTCCGCAACCGCGCGGTGACCGACTGTTTCGAGCCCGGCTCGACCCTGAAGGTGTTCTCCCTGGCCGCGGCCATGCAGGCCAACGCCCTGCGGCTGGACGAGACCTTCGACTGCCAGGGCGGCGCGTTGACCATCGGGCGCCACACCATCCACGACTCGGGCGGGCACCGCCTGCGGGTCGCCTCGGTGCGCGACATCCTGGTGCAGTCCAGCAACGTGGGCATGGCCCGCATCGGCCTGCGCCTGGGTCGCGAGCGGCTGTGGCAGGGGCTGGATGCCTTCGGCTTCGGCCGGCGCACGGGCGTGGATCTGCCCGGAGAGTCGGGCTGCCGCCTGCGGCGGCCCGGCTCCTGGAGCGAGGTCGGCCTGGCCAACATCTCCTTCGGCCAGGGGGTGAGCGCCACCCCGCTGCAGCTCGCCGCGGCCCTGGGGGCGGTGGCCAACGGTGGCGTGTGGCTGCGCCCGCTCATCGTCAAGGAGATCCGCGCCCCGCGCGGCCGGCTGGTGCAGGCTTTCCAGCCCGACCCGGCCGGGCGCGTGCTCGAGGAGCGCTGGGCCAGGGCGCTGGCCAACATGATGGTGGGGGTCACCGAGCCCGGCGGGACGGGCACCCGGGCCGCCCTGGCCGGCTTCCGCGTGGCGGGCAAGACGGGCACCGCCCAGAAGCCCGACGCCATCGCCGGCGGCTACTCCGACAAGCGGGTGGCCTCCTTCATGGGATTCGTGCCCGCGGAGGCGCCGCGCGTGGCCATCCTGGTGCTGATCGACGAGCCCCAGACGAGCCCGTACGGCGGCGTGGTGGCGGCCCCGGCCTTCGCCCGCATCGCCGAGGGCGCGCTGGCCTACCTGGGCGTGTTCCCCGCCCAGGCGGCCGTGGCCGACGCGCGGCCGGCCCTCCAAGCATCCCCGCGTCAGGACGAGGAGGCGGTGGCCCTGGACGAGGAGCCGGTCGAGGCCGCGCCGGTGGGGTCTGCGGCCGGGCGCATGCCGGACGTGCGCGGGCTGTCGGCGCGCGAGTCCCTGCAGCGGCTGAGCGCGCGGGGGATCGAAGTGGCGCTGCTCGGCAGCGGCCGGGTCGCGCGCCAGGAGCCGGCCCCGGGGACCCCGCTGGTCGCGCCCGCCCGGGTGCGGCTGCTGCTCGAGCGTGGCGCGGACGCGGGTGGTGAGGGCGGAGGAGGGCGGCCGACGTGGCGGCTGAAGTGAGCACGAGCTGCAGCCTGGTGGAGCTGCTGGCGGAGCTGCCCGGGGCGCGCCTGGAGGGCGAGCCCTCCCTGCGCATCACGGGCGTGGAGCACGACTCGCGCCAGGTGCGGCCCGGCCACCTGTTCGTGGCCCTGCCCGGCCAGCGCGTGGACGGCCACGCCTTCCTCGAGGCGGCGGCCGCAGCCGGGGCCGTGGCCGCGGTGGTGGAGCGGGAGGCGCCGCGCGGCCGGCTGTCGGCCCTGGTGCGCGTGCCCGAGGCCCGCGAGGCCCTGGCCCGCCTGGCGGCCCGCTTCTGGCGGCACCCCACGCGGGCGCTGCGCCTGGTGGGGGTGACCGGCACCAACGGCAAGACCACGCTCACCTACCTGGTGGAGCAGGTGGTGCGGGCCGCGGGCGGCTCGCCCGGGGTGATCGGCACGGTGGAGGTGCGCTTCGCCGGCCAGCGTCAGGACAGCCAGCACACCACGCCCATGGCGACCGAGCTGCAGGCCCTGTTCGCGCGCATGCGCGCGGCCGGGGTGAGCCACGCCATCATGGAGGTGTCCTCGCACGCCCTCGAGCTGCAGCGGGTGCGCGGCTGCGACTTCGAGGTGGCGGCCTTCACCAACCTGAGCCGCGATCACCTCGACTTCCACGGGGATCTCGAGCGCTACGCCGCGGCCAAGGCGCTGCTGTTCTCCCGGGAGCTGATGGAGAGCCAGGCGCCCCGGCGGACGGCCGTGGTCAACCGGGACGACGAGCGCGCCGAGCGCATGCTGCGCGACCACCGCGGCCCGGTGCTGGGCTTCTCGCGCCGGGGGCCGGCGGACGTGTGCGTCGAGGGTCCGGTGCACCAGGGCCTGGACGGCATCCGCGCCCGGGTGAGGTGCCCCGCCGGTGCGCTGGAGCTCGCAAGCCCGCTGACCGGCGCGCACAACCTGGAGAACCTGCTCACCGCGGTCGCCGTGGCCTGCGCCCTGGAGCTGCCGGTCGAGGTCATCCAGGCCGGGCTGGCGGCCTGCGCGCGCGTGCCCGGTCGGCTGGAGCGCGTGCCCGTCGCGGGCGGGCCGGCGGTGTTCGTGGACTACGCCCACACCGACGACGCGCTGCGGAACGTGCTGGGCGCCCTGCGGCCGCTGACCCGGGGGCGCCTCTGGGCGATCTTCGGCTGCGGCGGCGATCGGGATCGCGGCAAGCGGCCGCTCATGGGCGCGGCGGTGGCCCGGGGCGCGGACGTGGCGGTGGTCACCTCCGACAACCCGCGCACCGAGGAGCCGGACGCCATCATCGCCCAGATCCTGCCGGGGCTGGAGCGGGAGGGGTTCGCGCGCTGCGAGCTCGCGGCGCTGGCCGGGCGCTCGCGGGCCTACGCGGTCGTGCCCGACCGGCGCGCGGCCATCCGCGGCGCCCTGGCGATCACCCGGCCCGAGGACGTGGTGCTGGTGGCCGGCAAGGGCCACGAGAACTACCAGATCGTGGGCCGCGAGAAGCACGACTTCGATGACCTGCAGGAGGCCCGGCTGGCGCTGGAGGCGCAGCGAGGAGGGCGAGCGGAATGAGCCCTGGCAAGCCCAAGGAACAGACGCGCGCGGTGTGCACGGCGGCCGAGGCCGCCGCCGCGACGGGCGGGGCGCTGGTGCAGGGGCCGGGCAGCGCGGCCGCCCAGGTGGTCAGCACCGACAGCCGCCGGCCGGCGGCGGACTCCCTGTTCCTGGCCCTGCGCGGGCCGAGCTTCGACGGGGCCCGCTACGCCGCCCAGGCCGTGGCGGGCGGCGCGCGCATCGTGGTGCTCTCCCGGGCGGCCTGGGAGGCGCGCCTGTGCGGCGAGCTGCCCGCCGAGGTGGCCGTGGTGGCCGTGGAGGACAGCCTGGCGGCGCTGGGCGCGCTGGCCGCCTGGCACCGCCAGCGCCAGCCCGCCCGGGTGGTGGGGGTGACCGGCTCGAACGGCAAGACCTCCACCAAGGAGATGACCGCGGCCGTGCTCGGCGGCGAGCCCGGGGTGCTGTCCACCCGGGGCAACCTGAACAACCTGGTGGGCCTGCCGCTGACCCTGCTGCGGCTCGGGCCCGCCCAGCACCACGCCGTGCTGGAGATGGGCATGAACGCCCCCGGGGAGATCTCGCGCCTGGCCGCCACGGCCCGGCCGCAGGTGGGCCTCATCACCAACGTGCACCCGGTGCACCTGCAGGGGCTGGGCAGCCTCCAGGCCGTGGCCGAGGCCAAGGGCGAGCTGGTGGCCACCCTGGGCGCCGGGGCCGTGGCGGTGCTGAACGCGGACGATCCTTACGTGCTCAAGCAGGGCGAGCGCACCGGCGCCCGCCGGGTGACCTTCGGCCAGAGCCCGGCCGCGGACGTGCGCGTGGCCGAGGTACACCAGGAGGCCGACGCGGTGACCTTCCAGCTCAGCCTGGCCGGGCGCGCCTGGCCGGTGCGCCTCGAGCGCCTCGGGGCGCACAACGCGCTGAACGCGGCGGCGGCGGCCGCGGTGGGCTGGGTCGAGGGCGTGCCGCCCGAGCAGATCGTCGAGCGCCTGGCGCACGCGCCGGTGCCGCCCATGCGCATGGAGCGGCTGGACCTCGGCGACGCGCACCTGCTGGTGGACTGCTACAACGCCAACCCCCGCTCGGTGCAGGCGGCCCTGCAGTCCCTGGCGGAGATCGCCCGGGGCCGGCCCAAGCTGGCGGTGCTGGGCGACATGCTCGAGCTGGGCGAGGCCTCCGAGCAGCTCCACCGCCAGGTCGGCCGGGCCGCGGCCGAGGCCCGGCTGGACGGGCTGTGCGCCTTCGGGCCCCAGGCTCGCTTCCTGGCCGAGGGCGCCCGCGAGGCTGGCCTCAAGGCCGTGGTGCACACGCGCGAGCTGGACGAGGTCCTGGCCTGGCTGCGCGAGCAGATGGGGGTGGGGAGCTGGGTGCTGCTCAAGGGCTCGCGCGGCATGCGCCTCGAGCGCGTGGCCAGGGCGCTGGCCAGCGAGCTGGGTGTCCCCTGGGACCGGGGCGAGGAGCACTGAGGCGCCATGCTCTACTACCTGCTCTACCAGCACGATCAGTGGCTCAACGTGGTGCGCTACCCGTCCTTCCGCGCCATCGCCGCGGGGGCCACGGCGCTCATCGCCGGCCTGCTGCTCTACCCGCCCTTCATCTCCTGGCTGCGGCGGGTGCAGCACGGCGCCTCCAACGTGCGCGAGGACACGCCCGAGGCGCACCAGGCCAAGAGCGGCACGCCCACCATGGGCGGCGCGCTGCTGCTGGCGGCCATGCTGGTGAGCTGCCTGCTGTGGGGGGACCTGACCGATCTGCGGCTGTGGGTGGTCATGGGCATGACCATCTGCTTCGGGCTGATCGGCTTCGCCGACGACTTCCGCAAGCTCACCCGCAAGAGCTCCAAGGGGGTCAGCGGCAAGCTGCGGCTGCTGCTCGAGCTCGGCCTGACCACCGGGGTCATGGTGCTGCTCTACCTGCAGCCGGACTTCGACTCGCGCGTGTCCTTCCCGGTCATCAACTTCGAGCGCTTCAACCCGGACATCGGCGCCTTCTACGTGCCGCTGGCGGTGCTGGTCATCGTGGGCACGGCCAACGCGGTCAACATCACCGACGGCCTGGACGGCCTGGCCATCGGTCCGTCGATCACCTCGGCCTTCGTGTTCCTGGTGCTGGCCTACGCGGCCGGGGCCGTGCTGAAGGGCTTCGTGATCGCGGACTACCTGCGCATCCCGCACATCGAGGGGGCCGGGGAGCTCACCATCTACTGCGCCGCGCTGATGGGGGCGGGCATCTCCTTCCTCTGGTACAACTCCTACCCGGCCTCGGTCTTCATGGGGGACGTCGGCTCGCTGGCGCTCGGCGCCGGCCTGGGCACGCTGGCGGTGCTGACCAAGAACGAGCTCACCTCGGCCATCATCCACGGCGTGTTCCTGATGGAGATCCTGTCGGTGATGATCCAGGTCTGCTCCTTCAAGCTGACCGGCAAGCGCGTGTTCAAGATGGCGCCGCTGCACCACCACTACGAGCTGAAGGGCTGGCCCGAGCCCAAGATCATCGTCCGCTTCTGGGTCGTGTCGATCATGCTGGCCATGATGGGCCTGGCCAGCCTGAAGCTGCGCTGAGGGAGGACGGGTGGAGCGCCTCGCCCACATGCTGAGCTCGCCCGCGGGTCGCCGGATCCTGGTGGTCGGCCTGGCGCGCAGCGGCCGCGCGGCCGCCCTGGTGCTGGCCGCGCGCGGGGCCCGGGTGGTGGCCACCGATCGGCGGGCCGCCCTCGAGGGCCTGGAGCCGCTGCGGGCGGCCGGCGTGGAGCTCGCCCTGGGCGCCGACCGGCCCGAGCTGACGGCCGCGGCGGAGCTCGTGGTGCTCAGCCCGGGCGTGCCGCTGGCCGCGCCCGTGCCGCGCGCGGCCCTGGCCGCGGGCGTGCCGGTGCTGGGCGAGCTCGAGCTGGGGGCCCGCCTGTGCGGCCTGCCGCTCCTGGCCGTCACCGGCACCAACGGCAAGTCCACCACCACGGCGCTGTGCGCGCACCTGCTGGCGCGCGCCGGCCTGGCGCCCTTCCTGGGCGGCAACATCGGCCGGCCGCTGTGCGATCTGCTGCTCCTGCCCGAGGCCGAGCGGCGCGCCTGCCGCTGGGCGGTCGTGGAGGTGTCCAGCTACCAGCTCGAGCACCTCAGCGCGCCGGCGGCCCTGGCGCCCAGGGTCGCGGTGTGGCTCAACCTGACCCCCGATCACCTGGAGCGCCACGGCTCGCTCGAGACCTACGCCGCCATGAAGCGGCGCCTGCTGGAGGGCCAGGACGCCCGGGCAGCCGCCGTCGTCTTCCGCGATGATCCCGTCGTGTCCCGCGCGGCCGAGGGGCTGGCCTGCCGGGTGCGGGGCTTCGGCCACGCGCCCGCCCACCTGGCGGCCGACGACGCGCTCATCATCCAGGAGAGGCGGCAGGGGCGGCGGCTCGAGCTCGGCGCGCTGGGGCTGCGGCTCGAGCTCGGCAACCCGCGCCTGGCCGGGGCGCACAACGCGGAGAACGCGGCGGCGGCCGTGCTGGCCGTGCTGGAGGCCGGGGCGGACCCGGCCTGCCTGCAGGCCGGCCTGGACGACTTCCCGGGCCTGCCGCACCGCATCGAGCCGGTGCGCGAGCTCCAGGGCGTGCGCTGGGTGAACGACTCCAAGGGCACCAACGTGGACGCGACCCTGAAGTCGCTGGGCGCCTTCGAGGTGCCCGTCGTGCTGATCGCCGGCGGCCTGGGCAAGGGCACCGGCTACCTGGCCCTGCGCGAGGCGGTGCGCCAGCGGGTGCGGCACCTGATCCTGCTGGGCCAGGACGCGCCGCGGCTCGAGGCCGAGCTCGCGGGTTGCGCGCCCACCCACCGGGTGGCCGATCTCGCCGCGGCGGTGGCGCTGGCGCGGCGCCTGGCCGAGCCCGGGCAGGTGGTCCTGCTCAGCCCGGCCTGCGCCTCCTTCGACATGTTCCGCGACTTCGAGCAGCGCGGCGAGGTGTTCGCCGAGCTGGTGCGCGCGCTCCCGGAGGGTGCATGACCGAGCGACCGGCCATGGACTCCGTGCTGCTGTTCGGCGTGCTGGGCCTGGTCGGCTTCGGCCTGGTGATGGTGTACTCGGCCAGCGCGGTGTACGCCGGGGCCGAGCTCGGCGACCCGCTGTTCTACGCCAGGCGTCAGCTGCTGCACGTCGGCCTGGGCCTGGCCGCGCTGTGGCTGGGCTGGCGCTTCGGCTACCGCCGGCTGGTGCGCTGGGGCTACCCGCTGCTCATGCTGACCGTGCTGCTGCTGGTGGCGGTGCTGATCCCGGGGCTGGGGACGCGCGTGGGCGGCTCGTCCCGCTGGCTGCGCCTGGGGCTGATGAACTTCCAGCCGGCCGAGCTGGCCAAGGTGGCCTTCGTGGTCTACCTGGCCTGCTCGCTGACCCGCAAGAAGGAGCAGATCCAGGCCTTCTCGGTGGGCTTCCTGCCGCACATGCTGGTCAGCGGCCTGCTGCTGGTGCTGCTCCTGCTGCAGCCGGACTTCGGCACCGCCGCCACCCTGACCATCCTGCTGTTCTTCCTGCTGTTCGTGGCGGGGACGCGCCTGTCCTACCTGGCGGTCTCGGCCCTGGCGGCCCTGCCCATGGCCTACATGCTGGTGACCGGCTCGGATTACCGCATGCGGCGGCTGCTGGCCTTCATGGACCCCTGGGCGGACCGCTACAACGTCGGCTACCAGATCACCGAGAGCCTGATGAGTTTCGGCTCGGGCGGGGTGGCGGGCGTGGGGCTGGGCGAAGGGAAGCACAAGCTGTTCTTCCTGCCGGCGGCGCACACCGACTTCATCTTCTCCCAGGTGGGCGAGGAGCTGGGTTTCGTGGGCGCCACGGCGCTGGTGGCGGTCTTCGGGGTGGTGGTGTGGCGCGGGGTGCGCGCCGCCTGGCGGGCGCCGGATCTGTTCGGCACCTACCTGGCCTTCGGCCTGACCGCGCTCATCGGCATGCAGGCGCTCGTCAACATGGGCGTGGTCACCGGCCTGCTGCCCACCAAGGGTCTGACCCTGCCGTTCGTCAGCTACGGCGGCAGCTCGATGATCTGCATGATGCTGGCGGTCGGCCTGTTGCTGGACATCTCGGCCTCGACGGCGCCCGAAGGGGCCGAGGCCGGCGCCAAGGTGACCTGGCCATGAGGCCAGGCGGGAGCACGAGCGAATGCGGGTCCTGATCGCAGGCGGCGGCACCGGCGGGCACCTCTTCCCGGGCATCGCGCTCGCGGAGGAGCTCACCGGTCGCAACCAGGGCCACCAGGTGCTGTTCGTGGGCACCGCGCGCGGCCTGGAGACCCGCCACGTGCCCCGGGCCGGCTTCGAGCTCCAGCTCATCGAGGTGGGCGCGCTCAAGGGACGCGGGCTCCTGGGCTGGCTGCGCGGGCTGCTGCGCATCCCCCGCGCCCTGTGGCAGTCGCGCCGTATCCTCGCGCGCTTCCGCCCGCACGTGGTGGTGGGGGTGGGGGGCTACGCCTCCGGGCCCGTGGTGCTGGCCGCCTGGCTCCGGCGCCTGCCCACCATGGTGCTCGAGCAGAACGCGCTGCCCGGCTTCACCAACCGTTTCCTGGGCCGGCTGGTGCGGCGGGCGGTGGTGGCCTTCCCCGAGGCCCAGGCCCGCTTCCCGCGCGGCAAGGCGGTGCTGCTCGGCAACCCGGTGCGCCGCGCGGTGGTGGAGAACTTCCTGCGCAGCAAGGAGCCGCACGACGCGCCGCACCTGCTGGTGTTCGGCGGCTCCCAGGGCGCGCGCACGCTCAATCGCGTGGTGCCGGAGGCTGCAGCGCTGCTGCGCGCGCACCTGCCGACGCTGCGGGTGGTGCACCAGACCGGCGAGGCCGAGCTCGCGACCGTGCGCGAGCGCTACGCGGCGCTGGGCCTGGCCGGGGCGGCCGAGGTGCTGCCGTTCATCGAGGACATGGCGGCGGCCTACCGGCGCGCTGACCTGGTCATCTGCCGCGCGGGGGCCACCAGCGTGGCCGAGCTCAGCCTGTGCCGGAAGCCCTCCATCCTGATCCCCTTCCCGCACGCGGCCGACAACCACCAGGAGCTGAACGCACGCTCGCTGGTGGACGCCGGCGCGGCCGAGATGCTGCGCGAGGCCGAGCTCGACGCCGCCGGGCTGGCGGAGCGGACTGCTGCCCTGCTGGCCGATCCGGCCCGGCTGGGCGAGATGCAGGCGGCCGCCGGGCGGGTGAGCCGGCCCGAGTCGGCCCGCGAGATCGCGGACACCTGCCTGGAGCTCGGGGCCCCACGGGCGCTGCGCGAGGGGGTGGCCTGATGCCGCTGCGCCGCACCTACCGCGTGCACTTCGTCGGCATCGGCGGCATCGGCATGAGCGGCATCGCCGAGGTGCTGCTGAACCTGGGCTACCAGATCAGCGGCTCCGATCTGGTCGAGAGCGAGACCACCCTGCGGCTGGAGAACCTGGGAGCCCGGGTGTGCACCGGCCACCGCCTGGAGAACCTGGGCGAGGCCGACGTGGTGGTGGTCTCCGGCGCCGTGGCCGAGGACAACCCCGAGGTGCTGGCCGCCCGGGAGCGCGGCATCCCCGTCATCCAGCGGGCCGAGATGCTGGCCGAGTTGATGCGCATGAAGCACGCCGTGGCGGTGGCGGGCTCCCACGGCAAGACCACCACCACCTCCATGCTGGGCTCGATCCTGGCCGAGGCTGGCCTGGATCCCACCCTGGTCGTGGGGGGACGACTCAACTCGCTCGGCAGCAACGCCCGCCTCGGACAGGGCGAGTTCCTGGTGGCCGAGGCGGACGAGAGCGACGGCTCGTTCCTCAAGCTCACCCCCACCTTCGCGGTGGTGACCAACATCGATCCGGAGCACCTGGATCACCACGGCACCTTCGAGGCCCTGGTGGACGCCTTCGCGGAGTTCGCCAACAAGGTCCCGTTCTACGGCCAGGCCGTGCTGTGCCTGGATCACCCCAGCGTGCAGGGCTTGCTGCCGCGGGTGCACAAGCGGGTGGCCACCTACGGCATCGCCTCCCAGGCGGACTTCCGGGCCGAGGAGCTGCGCTTCGAGCCCGGCGCGGTCCGCTTCCAGGTGCGACGGCGCGGGGAGGCCCTGGGCGAGGTCCGCCTGCACATGCTGGGCGAGCACAACGTGCTCAACGCCCTGGCCTGCGTGGCCGTGGCAGACGAGCTGCGCGTCCCGTTCGAGGTGGTGCGGCGGGCGCTGGAGCAGTTCCAGGGGGTCCAGCGCCGCTTCAGCGTGAAGGGCACGCAGCGCGGGGTGACCGTGGTCGACGACTACGGCCACCACCCCGAGGAGATCAAGGCCACGCTGCAGGGCGCGCGCCGCTCCTACTCCAACCGGCTGGTGGTCGTGTTCCAGCCCCACCGCTACACCCGCACCCAGCTCCTGGAGCGCGAGTTCTACTCGGCCTTCAACCTGGCCGACGTGCTGGTGGTGATGGACGTGTACCCGGCCGGCGAGCCACCCATCCCGGGCGTCAGCGGGCAGGCGCTGTTCGAGGGCATCCGCCGGCACGGTCACCACAACGCCCACTTCATCTCGGACCGCAAGCTGGTGGTGGACTGGCTGCTCGAGCACACCCGGGCGGACGACTACCTGATCACCATGGGGGCCGGCGACGTGTGGCGGGTGGGGGACGACTTCCTGGCCCGCGCGCAGGCAGGGGAAGGGAGGACGGCGTGAAGGCGAAGCGCATCGGCATGCTGATGGGCGGGCACAACGCGGAGCACGAGATCTCGCTGCGCACGGGCGCGGCCCTGGCCAAGGCGCTGCGCGCGCGCGGCTACCAGGTGGCCGAGATCGTGGTGGACACGGAGCTGCCGGCCGCGCTCAGGCACGAGAAGATCGAGGTGGCCTTCGTGGCCCTGCACGGGCGCTGGGGCGAGGACGGCTGCGTGCAGGGGCTGCTGGAGGCCATGCGCGTCCCCTACACCGGCAGCGGCGTGCTGGCCTCGGCCCTGTCCATGGACAAGATCGTGGCCAAGCGCATGTTCCGCGCGGCCGGCCTGCGCGTGGTCGAGGAGCAGGTGGTGCCGCAGCGGGAGCTGCCGACCTTCCGGCCCGAGGATGTGCGGCTGCCCTACCCGATCGTGGTGAAGCCCGCCTGCGAGGGCTCCAGCGTCGGGGTGAGCGTGGTCAAGGGCCCGGCCGAACTCGGCGCCGCGCTGGCGGCGACCCGCGGGCTGGCCGGGGACGTGCTGCTCGAGCGCTTCGTCAAGGGGCGCGAGATCCAGGTGGCGGTGCTGGACGATCGGGCGCTGGGGGCCATCGAGGTGGTGCCAGCCGAGGAGTTCTACAACTACAAGGCCAAGTACGACAAGGGCTCGGGCACCCGCTACCTGTTCCCCGCGCCGCTGACGCCGGCCGAGCAGGCGCGCGCCCTGGCGGTGGGCCTGGGCGCCCACCGGGCGCTGGGCTGCGCCGGGGTGAGCCGGGTGGACACCATCCTGGCGCCGGACGGGGAGTGCTACCTGCTCGAGGTGAACGCCATCCCGGGCATGACCGAGACCAGCCTGGTGCCCAAGATCGCCGCCGGGCTGGGGATCTCCTTCGAGGAGCTGGCCGAGCGGCTGCTCCTGGGCGCGGCCTTGAAGGCCTGAGGACGGACGAGAGGGCATGGGCAAGCGGAACCGCAAGCTGAGGGCCCCCGAGGAGCGCCGCGCCGGTCGCGCGCGGCTGGTCTCCCTCCTGGTGTGGTGGCCGCTCAAGGCGCTGCTCCTGGCCGCCGTGGGCGGTGGCCTGGGGATCGGCGCCTACGCGGTGACGCACTACCTGCGCACCTCGCCGGCCCTGTCGGTGCGCTGCATCGAGGTGCACGGCGCCACCCGCACCCACCGCGAGGAGCTGCTGCGGCTCGCGGACCTGCGCGAGGGCAGCAACGTGTTCGCGGTCGATCTCGCCAGCGCCGAGGAGCGCCTGCTGCGCCACCCCTGGGTGCGGCGGGCGGTGGTGCGGCGCGTGGTGCCCGATCGGCTGGTGGTGGAGATCGAGGAGCACCAGCCGGCCGCGCTGGTGGCGCTCGAGGACCTGTACGTGGCCGACTCCGAGGGGCGGCTCTTCAAGCGGCTGCAGCCGGCGGACGGCCTCGACCTGCCGGTGCTGACCGGCTTCGACCGCGACACCTTCCGCCGGGAGCCGGAGCGCGTGGCGCAGGGCGTGCGCGCCTGCCTGGGACTGCTGCGGGCGATCGAGGCGAACACCTGCCTGGCCGAGCGGCGGGTGGCCGAGGTTCATCACGACGAGCTGACCGGCCTCGGGCTGACGCTCGATCCCGGGGCGGTGAGCGTGCGCCTCGGGCGGGAGGCGCCCGCGGCGCGCCTGCCGTGGCTCTGCCAGTTGCTGGACGAGCTGGCCGAGCGGCGCCTGGTCGCGCACAGCATCCTGCTGGACCACGGCGCCACCGCGCGCTGGGCGACCGTGCGGGTGGAGGGCCTGCGGGCCGACGAGACACTGGAACCCAAGAATCCGGGTTGAGGCACACGTGGAGCGAGGTGACACATGAGCAAGGGCAGCGAGCTGGTCGTGGGGCTGGACATCGGTACGACGAAGATCTGCGCCGTCGTCGGAGAGGTCCAGACCGACGGGAACGTGGACATCATCGGCATCGGCACCTCCCCGTCGCGCGGTCTGCGGCGAGGGGTGGTGATCAACATCGAGTCCACCGTCTCGTCCATCAAGCGCGCCATCGAGGAAGCCGAGATGATGGCCGGCTGCGAGATCAAGTGCTGCTACATCGGCATCGCCGGCGGGCACATCAAGGGCATCAACTCCCACGGCATCGTGGCCGTCAAGGAGAAGGAGATCCGCGAGGACGACATCCGCCGGGTGATCGAGGCGGCCCGCGCGGTGGTCATCCCGCTCGACCGCGAGGTGATCCACGTCCTGCCCCAGGAATTCATCGTCGACAACCAGGATGGCATCAAGGAGCCGCTGGGCATGAGCGGCATGCGCCTGGAGGCCAAGGTGCACCTGGTCACCGCCGCCTGCTCCTCGGCCCAGAACCTGATCAAGTGCGCCAACCAGACCGGCCTGGACGTGGCCGATCTGGTGCTCCAGCCGCTGGCCTCGGCCATGGCCGTGCTGGCCGACGACGAGAAGGACCTGGGCGTGGTGCTGGTGGACATCGGCGGCGGCACGACCGACATCGCCGTGTTCGCCAACGGCAGCATCGTGCACACCTCCGTGCTGGCGCTGGCCGGGAACCACATCACCAACGACATCGCCATCGGGCTGCGCACCCCGGCGCCGGAGGCCGAGCGGCTGAAGATCAAGCACGGCTGCGCCATGGCCTCGATGGTGGACAAGGACGAGATGATCGAGGTGCCCTCGGTGGGCGGCCGGTCGCCGCGCAACCTGTCCCGCCAGATCCTGTGCGAGATCATCGAGCCTCGGGTCGAGGAGATCTTCGGCCTGGTCAAGCGCGAGATCCAGCGCTCGGGCTACGAGGAGCTGCTGGCCTCCGGGGCGGTCATCACCGGCGGCTCCACCATCATGGAGGGCATGCCCGAGCTGGCCGAGGACGTGCTGGGCATGCCGGTGCGGCGCGGCGTGCCGGAGAAGGTCCAGGGCCTGGTGGACGTGGTGCGCTCGCCCGTGTACGCCACCGGCGTGGGGTTGGTGCACTACGGCCGCGGCCACCTGAACAACCGGTTCTTCCCCATCCGGCCGGATCGCAACCTGTACAAGCGCATCAAGGAACGGATGAAGACCTGGATGCAGGACTTCTTCTGAGGCACATGGCCCGGTAACCCCATGGGCCCGTGCGCGCGGGCCCGTTGTCCAAGGAGGGACGCATGATCGAGCTGATGGACGCCGAACAGTCAGGAGCCCGCATCCGGGTCGTCGGGGCGGGGGGCGGCGGCAACAACGCGGTCAACACCATGATCCGCAGCGGCATGGACGGCGTGGACTTCATCGCCGCCAACACCGACTCCCAGGCGCTGGCCATGAGCCTGGCCCCGGTCAAGGTCCAGATGGGCCAGAACCTGACCCGCGGCCTGGGCGCTGGCGCCAACCCGGAGGTCGGCCGCAGCGCGGCCCTGGAGGCCAAGGAGCGCTTCGCCGAGATCCTGGAGGGCGCCGACATGGTCTTCATCACCGCCGGCATGGGTGGCGGCACCGGCACCGGCGCGGCGCCGGTCATCGCGGAGGTGGCCCGCGAGCTCGGCTGCCTGACGGTGGGCGTGGTCACGCGCCCCTTCGTGTTCGAGGGCCGGCGCCGGGCCAGCCAGGCCGAGCAGGGCATCCTCGAGCTCAAGGCGGCCGTGGACACGCTGATCACCATCCCCAACGAGAAGCTGCTCGAGCTGGCCGGCGAGAACCTGACCATGGTGGACGCCTTCAGCCGCGTGGACCAGATCCTGCTGAACGCGGTCCAGGGCATCAGCGACTTGGTCGTGGTGCCTGGGTTGATCAACGTGGACTTCGCCGACGTGCGCACGGTGATGCAGAACCGCGGCATGGCGCTGATGGGCACCGGCCGGGCCAACGGCCAGAACCGCGCCCGCGAGGCGGTGCACCGGGCGGTCAGCTCGCCGCTGCTGGAGGAGGTGGCCATCGAGGGGGCCACGGGCATCCTGCTCAATATCACCGGCGGCCCGGACATGCGCCTGTTCGAGGTGAGCGCCTGCGCCCGCTTCGTGCAGGAGGCCGCGCACGAGGACGCCAACATCATCTTCGGCGCGGTGGTGGACGAGCGCATGGGCGAGGACCTGTCGGTCACGGTGATCGCCACCGGCTTCGAGACCCGCGCCGAGCTGGCCACCGAGCAGCCCCTGCACGCGCAGCGCCTGCGGCCGGAGGATCTCGACATCCCCACCCACATCCGCCGCAACACCCGGCTGACCGAGCTGGTCTCCACCCCGCCGCCGGCGGTGGAGCGGCCCGTGCCGGTGCCGCCGCCGCCCGCCCGGCCGGCTGCCGTGGCCCCGCGGCCCGCGTCGGCCCAGCCAGTGCGGGAGCTGCAGTCGGTGGCCGACTCCGACCTCGCCCTGTCCATCGAGGAGGAGTACGACGTGCCGACCTTCCTGCGCCGCCCCGACCGGTAGGACTCTACTAAGAAAAAGGCCCCGTCCGAAAGGACGGGGCCTCGGGTGCTCTCGAGCGGGCCCGGTTCGGGGGAGGAGGGGGTCAGCCCTCCGCGGAGCCCCCGGCGGGCGCGGTCTCGCCGCCCTCGCCAGGAGGAGGACCACCGCCGCCCGTGGGCAGCACCGCGAAGTTGATGTTGGTGTAGCCCACCGAGGTGCAGGTGAACATCACCTTCTTCAACACGCGGAAGGGCACCGTCTTGTCGCCCTGGATGATGATCTTGCCGGCGAAGGTCTGGTTCGGGTGCAGCTGCGTGTACTGCTTCTTGAGGTTGTTCAGGATCTCGGACAGGTCGGCGATCTCGAAGTTCTCGTCCTCGGCGATGTCGTCCATGCGGCCGACTGCCTTGCCTTCGATGACCACCTGACCGCTGCCGATGATGATGGCCGGGGCCTGCTCCAGCTCGTCCGTGCGGGTGGCCTTGGGCAGCTCGATGTCCTTCTGGATGAACAGGATCTCGCCCGAGGTGGAGAAGGTCATCAGCAGGAAGATGGTCAACACGACGAACATGTCGATCATCGGGGTCAAGTTGAGCGACGTGTCCACCGAGCGGCCGGCCTTCTTGGCCAGCTTGGACTTGGCGAACTTGAGCTTGACGCTCTTGAAGTGCTGAGAGCCTGGCTTCTTGATCGGCATGGCGTCTCCGCTCTTTCCGGACTCAGATGGTGCCCGACACCGAGATGTTCGGGAAGTCGGTGGCCAGGCACACGTCCATCACGTCGATGAGGTCCTGGTAACTGATCGAGTCCTCGCTCATCACCACGATGTCGCTCTTGTCCGGGAACTGGCCGTGGATCTCCTTGAGTTTCTGGCCGAGCGTCTTGGTGTCGTACTTGTCATCCTTCTTCAGGATGTCCGCGATGGTCGTGCCGTTGCCGGTCACCAGGTAGCTCTGCGGGGTGATGGCCACGACCAGGTTGAGCCGGTCGCGGTCTTCCTGGGTCTGATCCTGCGGCGCGCCTTGCCCGGACTGGGTGACTGAGATCTTGCCGATCTGGATCCACACCGCCGCCATCAGCAGGAAGCAGATCAGGCAGGTGAGCAGATCGATGAACGGCACGAGGTTCAACTCGACGTTCAGCGACTTCTTGCCGCCGCTGCGACCGCCGGGTGCGCTGAAGCTTGCCATCTCCGTCCTCCTTCACGCCGTTTCGAGGCGCCCCGGCCCGAAAAGTTCCCCCGGCCGGGGCGGGCCCGCGTCACTCCGCGGCGCGCACGTCGGAGGTGTTGAGCTTGTCGCGGTTCGCCAGGATCAGGTTGAGCATCCGCACGGTGCTCTCGTTGATGTCGTCCACCAGGTTCTGGGTGGTGCCCGACAGGATCGAGAACAGCACCAGGCCGGTGATGGCGGTGCCCAGCCCGAAGGCGGTGCAGTTCATGGCCTCGGAGATGCCCTTGGCCAGCAGCACGGCCTTCTCGGCGGCGTCGGCGAAGGACACGGCCGCGAACGCGCGGATCAGCCCGGTGATGGTGCCCAGCAGGCCGGCCAGCACCGCCACGTTGCCGAGCATGGCCAGGTAGCCGGTGCGCTTCTCGATGCGCGGCAACTCCTGCAGGGCCACCTCGTCCATGGCCGACTGGATCTCGGCCTCGGTGCCGTCGATGCGCAGCAGGCCGGCCTTCACGATGTTGGCCAGCGGCGCCCGGTTGGAGGAGCAGTAGGTGATGGCGCGCTGCAGGTTCCCCTGGAACAGGTACTTGTGCATCGTGTTCAAGAAGTCATTCTTGTTGATGCGCGCCTTGAAGAACAGGAACGAGATGCGCTCGGCCGCGACGGCGATGATGAACACCAGGCACGCCGCGATCGGGTACATGCCCCAGCCGCCCTCCTTGAAGGCCTCCGCGATGGACTCGAACATGACTCTGACTCCTTTTCTCCGCTCAAAGGGGTCGATGGGTTGAGGCTCCGAGCACCCGTTCGGAACCCGTTCTGCCGCTCAAAACAAGAGGCAACATCCCTCGGCGAGTCCGGCCAAGTCAAGAAAAAAAAGGGCCTGCGCCGATGTCCAGGAGTCCGCATGTGGTACTCCCTGCTACACTTTTTTGACACCAAGCGTCTCGGACAACATCGCGCCGGCGCGGTTCCCCGCCGGACCGCTCGCCGGCGCCCGCGGTTGAGGGCCACGGGGCGGCCGTGCTAGCGTGGGCCGATGCCTCGCCGCCGCCCCCGCCAGGCCGATCAGGGTCCGCCGCCCACCGGGCGTAGGCACCTGCGCACGCGGGGGGCGGGCGGGCTGAGGGTGGCCGTGGTGCACCCCGCGCCGGCCGGCGAGGGGCTGGCCAGCCTGGCCGTGCACGCCCTGGTCGCCCTGGCCGAGCAGGCGGGCGCCGAGGCGGAGCCGGTGTTCCTGCCCGTCCGGCCAGGCGAGCGCCCGCGCGGGCTGCTGAGCGGCCTGCCGCTGGGGGAGTTCGATCTCCTGGCCGTCTCCGCGGCCTTCGAGGAGCAATGGCCGGTGTTGCCCCACCTGCTCGCCCGGGCCGGCCTGCCCGCCCGCGCGGCGGCCCGCGACGAGGGGCAGCCGATCGTCCTGCTGGGCGGCGTGGCCGCACGGTTGAACCCCCGCCCGGTGCTGCCCTTCGTCGATCTGCTGGCCCCCGGCGACGCCGAGGCCGTCCTGCCGTCGCTGCTCGCGCGGCTGGAATCCGGGCGTGGCTCGAGCCGGGCCGCCCTGCTGGACTCACTGCGCGATCTGGGCGGCCTGGGGGTGCAGCCCTTCGCCGCCCCGGTGCAGGCCCGCTTCAGCTCCCCGCCCCGGCCGGTGGTCGAGCACCTGGCGCGCGGGCGCTCGCTGCTACCGGGCATGCGGCTGGTCGAGACCGGGCGCGGCTGCCCGGCCGGCTGCCGCTTCTGCGCCCTGGGCTTCTCGCGGCGCCCGCCCATGTTCTTCGCGCCGGCCGCCATCCTCGAGGCGGTGCGCGCGGCCGGGGGCGGGCGGGTGGGCCTGGTGGGGGCCAGCCTCGGGCGCCACCCGGGCCTGGGCGAGCTGCTGGAGGGGCTGGCCGCCGAGGGCGCGGACCTGTCGCCCGCCTCGCTCGATCCGGCCGTGCTGGCCGGGCCGGACGGGGAGCGCCTGGCCGCGGCGCTGGCCCGGGGCGCCCAGCGCACTGTCACGCTCGCGCCCGAGGCCGGGTCGGAGCGGCTGCGGCGGGTGCTCGGCAAGGCCTACACGGACCAGGAGCTCGAGGCCGCAGTGCGCCGGCTCGGAGAGGCAGGGGTGATCCACCTCAAGCTCTACCTCATGTTCGGCCTGCCGACCGAGGTGGACGAGGACCTGGACGCCGCCGCGGCCCTGGTCGGCCGGGTGCGCGGCTGGCTGGACGCGGCCCACCACGGGAGGGGCGGGACCGGGCGGGTGAGCGTGTCGCTCAACCCCTTCGTGCCCAAACCCCACACCCCGTTCGCGCGCGAGCCCATGCCGGCCGCGGACGAGCTGCGCCGCCGCCGCGCCCGGCTGCTCGCGAGCCTGGGCCGCGCCGGCGGGGTGCAGGTGGGTGGTCTGGGGATCCGGCGGGCGGTCCTGCAGGCCGGCCTCACCCGCGCCGACGAGGGCGTGGCCGGGTTGCTCGAGGCCTGCCAGGGGCGCTGGCCGCCGCCCGCCGGGCTGCTGGCCGGGCCAGGCGAGGTGCTCCTCGCCCGGGCGCACGCGCCCTGGCCGGAGGGCCTGCCGGCGCCCTGGGAGGTGGTGGCCTGCGGCGTCGCGCCCGCCTTCCTGGCGGCCGAGCGGGCCCGGGCCCTGGAGGGGCGTCCTGGCCCGAGTTGCCCCGGAGGGGACGCCTGCCGCGCCTGCGGCGCGTGCGGGACCGGGGCCGAAGGGGTGCCTTGAGCGTGCCGGCTGGACGTAGTAACCTGTCGTGGGTCATGGATTTTCGGGAAGGAGCGAGCATGCGCCTGGACGGCCTGCGGCAGGGTGTTCTGGCGGGGGTCCTCGGGCTGGGCCTGGGGCTGCTCGGCTGCCAGGGCGGTGGGGGAGGCTCGGACGCCGGACTGGACGGAGTGGAGGACGGCGAGGACGGGCAGAGCGCGGACGAAGGCGGTGGCCAGGGCGACCTCAACCCCACGGAGGATGATCGCGACGGGGACGGCGTCCCGGACGAGCTGGAGGACGCGGATGGGGACGGCGAGGTGGACGCGGGCGAGACCGATCCCGACGACCCGGACACGGATCGCGACGGGCTCTACGACGGCCAGGAGGATCGCAACCACAACGGCCGCGTGGACTGGGGCGAGACCGACCCGCGCGCGGCGGACACGGACGGGGACGGGCTGGCCGACGGCGTCGAGGACGCGAACCGCAACGGCCTCCGCGATCCAGGGGAGGCCGACCCGCTCAAGGCCGACAGCGACCGCGATGGCCTCCTGGACGGCGTGGAGGACGGCGACCACGACGGGCAGGTGGACGCGCACGAGACCGACCCGAACGCCGAGGACACGGACGCCGACGGGCTCGCGGACGGGCTGGAGGACCGCGATCGGGACGGGCTGGTCGATCCGGGCGAGACCGACCCGGTGGTGGCGGACGGGGACGGCGACGGGGTGCTCGACGGCGACGAGGACCGGGACGGCGACGGGCAGCTCGGCGACTGCACGCGGGTCTGCCACGCCGCGGGCGACTGCGCGGAGGGCGAGGTCTGCAGCCCTCGGGCCCGGGTGTGCTACTCGGCCGGCTGCTCGCGCGGCGAATCTGATCCCTTCGACGCCGACACGGATGGGGACGGGGTGGGCGACGGCCAGGAGGCGGCCACCCTGGTGTGCGCCGCCGAGCGGCTCAAGCCCGTCGCCTTCCACGGCTCCGAGCCGGCCGACTTCCGCCTGGCGCTCGAGCTCGGCTTCGACCAGGTCTCGCCGCTCGTCGGCGGTGGGGGCGAGGTGGGCCTGGTCTTCCTGGACGGCACCCAGCGGCTGGCCGGCTTCCTGGTGCGGCGGCCGGCCGGCGCCGGGGACGCCGGGGCCGAGGAGGCCCACGACCGCGGCGTGCTGGGCGGTCTGGCCGAGATCCGGGCCGCCAGCGCCCGTGCCCTGACCAGCTTCGACGGGTACCCGGCCGTGCTGGCCGAGTACGAGCTGGGCCTCGGGCCGGCCAGCGGCCCGGAGGTGGCAGGCCAGCTCGCCCAGGCCCTGTTCGGGGCCGAGCCGCTGTCCGGCCTGCTCCCGGCCGCCGGTCCGGCCTCGGACGACTGGCGGTTGTCGACCGAGACCGTGGTGCGCGGGGCGGCGGTGCTGGTGCTGGGCCTGCTGCTCTCGGACGGCGACGCGGATGAGTCCCACCTGGTGCGCCAGGCCGACGTGACCAACGCCACGGCCCTGGCGGGCTACACCGACCAGGCCGCCCTGCAGTGCGACGCCTTCGGCTCCCTGGGGGTGCAGCCCCTGGACATCATCTGGGTGGTGGACAACTCGGACTCGATGGGCGAGGAGCAGCAGGCGGTCGCCAACGCGGCCGCCGCCATGGCCGACCTCCTGGCCACCACCAGCCTGGACTGGCGCATCGGGGTGACCATCACCGACACCGCCACCTGGGGCGGCTCGCTGTGGTCCGGGTTCATCCGCGACATCGACCGGTTCCGCACCGACATCCGCCAGGGGACGAGCGGCTCGCCGCTCGAGCGCACCCTGGAGGCGGGGCTCCTGGCCATCGACAACTCGCTGCCCTGCACGGCGCCGGGCCAGGCCGAGAACCAGTACCGGCTGCGCTGCGCTGCCAGCCGCGTGGTGGTCGTGCTGACCGACGAGGAGGACGAGACCATCGAGGACGCCACCGGGGGTGTCGAGGACTACCCAGGCCCGCCGGACCCGGCCCAGGTGGCCGACTTCATCGCGCGCTACCGGCAGCGCTCGGTCACCCTGTTCTCCATCTCCGGGGGCGATCCGAAGTGCCCCACGGCCATGAACCACTCCCGCGGCATCGACGCCGTGGTGCGCGGCGTGGGCAGCGGCTCGGTGGGCTCGATCTGCGAGGTGGACCAGACGCGCAACATGGAGAACATCATCCGGGCGGCCTTCGGGGCGTCCTCGACCTACCGCCTGACCCAGCCGCCCATCTCCGCGACCCTCGAGGTGGCCGAGGTGCTGCAGCCCGGCGGCTCGCCCGTCGAGGTGCCGCGCAGCCGCACCGACGGGTTCGACTACGACGGGGTGTCGAACGCGGTCGTGTTCTACGGCAGCTACCGGCCCACCGTGGACGGTCTGGACGTGGTGGCTTCCTACCAGCGCTTCATCGACTGCGTGCCGCAGGCCGAGGACTGCAACGCCCTGGACGACGACTGCGACGGGCTGACCGACGAGGGTTTCGACGCTGACGCCGATGGTTTCACGCGCTGCGGCGGGGACTGCGACGACGCCCTGGCGGCCGATCACCCCGGCGCCGAGGAGCTGTGCGACGGCCGGGACAACGACTGCGATGGCGACACCGACGAGGGTTTCGACGGGGACGGAGACGGGTTCCGCACCTGCGACGACGACTGCGAGGTGAACGACGCCAGCGTGTTCCCCGGCGCACCCGAGCTGTGCGACGGCAAGGACAACGACTGCGACGGCGAGATCGATCCGGAGTGGGCTTGCGGGTGAGCGGACGGGGCGGAGAGGGGAAAAAAAGATCTTGCATTGACGGCGGGATTCGTCCTATAGCTGCATTCCGCCAACGTAATGATATCGCTGGACAAGGAGTGCCGGACATGGCCATGACGAAGGCGAACATCGTCGAGGAAGTCTACAAGAAGGTCGGCTTCTCGAAGAGCCAGGCGGCCGAGATCGTCGAGTCGGTCTTCGAGACGATGAAGGAGACCCTCGAGCGCGGCGAGAAGCTCAAGATCTCCGGGTTCGGCAACTTCACGCCCAGGGACAAGAAAACCCGCATCGGCCGCAACCCGAAGACGGGCGAGGCCATCGAGATCTCCGCCCGGCGGGTGGTGACCTTCAAGGCCAGCCCGGTCCTCAAGGCCCGCATGAACGAGAAGGCGCCCTGAGCGCCCGCTCGTCCTCCCCCGACCCCCACACATCCGTGGTCTGGGTGGGCCGAGAGAAGGCTCTGCCCGGATTTCCCAGCGAGAAACGCGGGGTGGCTAGAAACGCAGGGTGAGGCTCGCGCCGCAGCCCTCGGGGCCGCAGCCTACCGACGGCAGGCAGCCCGGCGTGGCCCCGCCGGCGGGCGCGGGCTCCCCGCGTGAGCCGGCCGCGGGCGGAGGGGGCTCCTCGGAAGGACCGGAGACGGCGTCCACGATGAACAGCACGACGCCCGTCAGGACCAGCGCGCCGCCCACGCCGTAGGAGATGTTGGCCCCCAGGGCCAGATCCCCCGCGTCCTGGACCAGCCCGTAGGCCTCCTGCGGGCGGCCCAGGTTGGCCGCGCTGGTGGCGTCGGACTCTTTCTGGTCGGCCAGGACACCCAGCGCCACGCCGGCCCCGATCGCGGCGATCCCCACGCCGAACGTGCTCCAGGTCCAGGGGTTGGTCCAGGGGCTCGGCCCGTCCGGGGCCTCGATCGCGGCCGCCGGCGGGGCGGCCGCCTCGGGCGCGGCGGCCGGAGGCTTGCCCCCGGCCGTGGCGGCGCCCTTGCCGGCCTCCAGCCCGGCCTCGTCCGGGGCGGGCTTGGGGGCGACCTTGGGCGGCTCGGGCGGCGGGGGCTTGGGGAGGCCGAGCAGCTCGCGCACCAGATCGCCGGCCTGCTGGACCAGGGGGCCGTCCCTGGTGAACTGCCCGAACCGCTCGTCGGCCTGCTTCTTCGCCAGGGTGTCGAGCAGCACCAGGTGCAGGATGACCTTCTTGCCGTCGAAGGATAGCTTGGCGTCCCCGTACATCAGGAAGGCGGCGTGGACCTCCGTGGTCAGATCGGAGATGCAGCCCGGATCCTGGTTGCAGAAGGCCAGGTTCTCGGCCGGATCCATGATGAGGTGCTCGCCGAGCTGGTCCTGCGACATGAGCCGGTACTTGCCGCCCGCCTCCAGGGCGATGAACACCTCCGCGTTGATGAGCGGCAGCAGCTCCTCCATGCGTTCGTCACCCGTGATGGCGAAGTGCACCAGGAGCGGCTTGTCCTCGGCCCGGGCCGGCCCGGACAGCGCGGCGCAGGCGAGCAGGGCGAGCAGGGCGGTCCGCAGGTGACGTGTGGCGCTCATGGCTGGCTCACCCTCAGCGCGTGGTTCTTCGTGTCGGCGACGACCACCCTGCCGTCGGGCAGCACGGCCACCCCGCTCGGGTAGCGGAAGGTGGCCTCGGCCGCGGGCCCGTCGTCCAGGCCCAGGGCGCCCGAGCCCAGGCGGGTGCTGACCTGGCTCACGCCCACCCGCCGTACGCGGTGGTTGCCGTAGTCCGCCACCAGCAGCTCGCCGCCGGCCGCCTCGAGCGCCAGCCCGGCAGGCTTCCAGAAGCGCGCCTCGAGCAGCGGCCCGTCGGCGAAGCCCGCCTGGCCCGCGCCGGCGAGCGTGCTCACGCTGCCGTCCGTGGCCACCACCCGCAACGCGTGGCTGGACTCCTCGCTCACCACCAGGCGCCCGTCGGCCAGGAAGAGGAGGTCGGTCGGCCCGTTGAAGCGGGCGTCCGCGGCTGCTCCGTCGACGAACCCCGGCGACTCGCAGCGTCCGGCGAAGGTGCTCACCTCCCCCGCGGCGATGCGGCGCAGGCAGTGGTTCCCGGTGTCGGCCACGTACACCGCGCCATCGGTCCCCACCGCGACCCCGGTGGGCAGGGCGAACTGGGCCTGCGCCGCGGGGCCATCCTGGAAGTCGGCGAAGCCCGAGCCGGCCACGGTCTCGACCTGGCCAGCCGGGGTCAACCTGCGGATGCGGTTGTTCAGGCTGTCGGCCACCAGCAGGCTGCCGTCCGGAGCGTACGCCAGCGCGGTCGGCTCGCGGAAGCGGGCCTCGGCCGCCGGGCCGTCCGTGTCGCCGAACTGGCCATCGCCGGCC
The DNA here is from genome assembly GCA_022710975.1 of Myxococcota bacterium. Taxonomy (GTDB): domain Bacteria; phylum Myxococcota; class B64-G9; order B64-G9; family B64-G9; genus JAKLGA01. The sequence goes on from JAKLGA010000001.1 coordinate 437,976, forward strand.
AGGGTGGTGACGCTGCCGTCGAGGGCCACCCGCCGGAGCGCGTGGTTGTTGCGGTCGGCCACCACCAGCCCGCCGGCCGGGTCCACGGCCAGGCCGCGCGGCTCGTCGAAGCGGGCCGCGGCGCCCTGGCCGTCCTGCAGGCCGGGGCCCGGGCCACCCGCCAGGGTGCACACCAGGCCCGTGTCCGTCTGCCCGTCGCAGTCGTTGTCCTGGCCGTCGCAGGAGCGCTCGACCTCCTCGTAGCCCGTGCCGCACAGCCACACCCCCCCGGTGCAGGTGGGGCTGGCATCCTGGCAGTCGGGCAGGGTCTTGCAGGCCGGCGGGGCCTGGTCGCAGGTCGGCGGCCCGTCGGCGCCGTCCGTGCCGTCCTCGCCGTCCTCGCCGTCACCGCCGTCGCCGCCATCGGTGGCGGCGGGGTGGCTGCGGCACAGCGAGCACAGGTACCCGACCCCGCAGGCCTCGCGCACGCAGGTGTAGCCGGGCGCGCAGCTCCCGTCCGGCGCGCAGGGCTTGCCGTCCAGCACGGCTGCTTCGTCGATCAGACAGGCCCCCAGGCACAGGAGCGCCAGGCAGGCCCCGGTCAGGAGGAGGTGGCTCGTCCGCATGGCGATAGGTTGCCAGAGCTGCCCGGTGGTGTAAAGGCCGGCGCAGAACTGGCCTTGCCTCGGCGCCGCAGAGTATGATGTGGCCCGGAGCCCGCCGTGGCTCGGGAGCGTCCCGGATGAATGCGCGCAGCCTGGCGATCGCCCTGGTGGTCCTGGCGGCGGTCCTGAGCGCGGTCCTGCTGGGCCTGGCCGGCCTGACCTCCAGGCCGGAGGATGCGCGACCGGCGGAGCACGACGAGGCCCTGGCGCGGCTGGTCGCCCGGGCCCTGGACCGGGACCTGACCGCGACCGCCCGCGGGGTGGAGCTGGGCGCGCGCCTGTTCGACCTGCCCAGCCTGCCGGCGGCGGAGACCACCGGCGTGCTGCGTATCCTCTACAAGCAGGACGAGGATCTGACCGCGGTGGTGCTCCTGGACGGCCAGGACCAGGCCGTGGTGGAGCCCGTTTTCTTGCGCGTCGAGCAGGTCGCCAGCCGCGGCGACGAGGCGGGGCACCTGCCACTCTCGGCCGAGGGGCTGGTGCGCTGCCTGCACAACCTGCCGGTGCAGGTCGCGCGCGAGAAGGGCTTCGCCATGTCGGACGCCTACGTGGATCCGCACACGAACGCCGTGCTGGTGGCGGGCGCCCTGGCCGTGTCCGCCGGCCCCGACCAGCCGGCCTGGATCCTGGGTTTCGAGCGCAACCTGCGCCGGGTGCAGAAGGTGGTGACCGCCGGCCTGGGCGGCTCCGAGCAGACCCTGTGGGTGGTGGACGGCGGCGGGCGGCTGCTGGCCCACCCGGATGGCCGGCGGGCGCTGGCCCGGGAGCCGTGGGCCGAGCACCCGCTGGTGGCCGCCTTCCTCCAGGGCCAGCGCGCGCTGCAGCGCACCTGGCAGGGCGCCGACGGGCGCACGATGTTCGGGGCCCTCCAGCGGCTGGACACGGCGGACTGGGCCGTGGGGCTCGAGCTCGCGGGCCCGGCGGCCTCCCCCGGCCTGCCGCTCGGGTGGCGCTGGGCGGCCTGGTTCGCGGCCGTCCTGGCGCTGGCCGCGGTGGGGCTGCTCGGGGCGCGCAACCTCCAGCGCAAGCTGGACGCCATCGAGGCCCTGCGCCAGGAGGCCGAGCGGCAGCAGGTCGAGCTGGGCCGCGTGCAGGCCTCGCTGCTCGAGTCGCGGAAGCTGAACGCCATCGGCGATCTGGGGGCGGGGGTGGCCCACGAGTTCAACAACCCCCTGGGCGGCATCCTGGGCCTGACCCAGCTGCTGCTGCGCAAGAAGAAGGACGGCGATCCCGACGTCGAGTTCCTGCGGCGCATCGAGACCGAGGCCAAGCGCTGCAAGGCCATCACCGACAACCTGCTGCGCTTCTCCGAGCAGGCGGGCAGCAACCACCGCGAGCCGCTGCGCATCGAGCGGGTCATGGACAAGGCGGTCGACCTGGTGCTGAGCAAGCTGGACCGCCAGCGCATCCGCATCGTGCGCGACTACGCCGCGGAGCTGCCGCGCGTCTTCGGCAGCGAGGGCGATCTGCAGCGGGCCTACCTCAACCTGCTGCTGAACGCCGAGACCGCCATGCCCGAGGGCGGGGAGCTGCGCCTGTCCACGGCGACCGACGGAGACTGGATCGTGACCCGCGTGGCGGACACCGGCCGCGGCATCCCGCCCGAGAACCTGGAGCGCGTGTTCGAGCCCTTCTTCACCACCAAGGACAACTGGAAGGGCGCCGGGCTGGGGCTGTGGGTGGTCTACCAGACAGTGCAGGAGCACGGCGGCTCGGTCGCCATCGAGAGCCAGCTGGGCCGCGGCACGGTGGTGACCTTCCGCCTGCCGCGGGAGGGCCGGGAGCAGCCCGATCCGGGCGTGCAGGCAGCCTGAAGTTTGCCCCACCGCCGGGGACGGGCTACGATGGGTTGAGGGAGTGCTCGCATGACCCGCCGGACCGCCGGTGTCCTCATCGGCCTGAACCTGGTCGCGCTGGCCGGCCTCGTGGGCTTCCACGTGGCCGCGCCCCCCGAGCCCCCGACGCTCGCGCCGCAGGGCTCCCGGGCCGTGCTGGGGGCCCTGGTGGGGCAGGTGGAGGTCCGCCGCCAAGGGACGAAGGTCTGGAGCGTCGCCCAGATCGGGGTGCTGCTCGAGGAGGGCGACGAGGTCCGCACCGGGCTGTTCTCCGAGGCCAGCCTTCTGCTGAAGGGCGCCTCCGAGGTCACCGTGGACCCCAACTCGAGCTTCGTGGTGGGCCGGGAGAAGGATCTGGCCTCGGCCTTCGAGCTGGCGGAGGGGCGCATCACCGCGGACCTGGCCCGCCAGGGGGAACGGGAGTACCTGTTCTACTCGCGCGGCAGCGACGCGGTGGCCACGGGCAAGGCGGGCGAGTTCTCGGTGGCCACCGACGGCAAGGGCACGGTGGTCGTGGACGCGCTCGAGGGCGAGGTCAAGCTGGTGGCCAAGGGCGGGGAGGTGCTCGTGCCGAAGGGCCGGCGCTCGATCGTGCTGCCTGACGCGCAGCCTGCCCCGGTCCTGCCCATCCCGTCCTCGGTGGCGTTGCAGGTGCGCTGGCCCGCCGCCAAGACCGACAAGACCTCGGTGCGCCTCGAGGGCAGCACGGTGGCCGGCGCCGTGGTGATGGTCAACGGCCTCATGGTGCGGGCGGACGGCGCGGGCAGCTTCCAGGTGGACGTGCCGCTGCGCGAGGGGCCCAACAAGCTCGTGGTCAACGCCACCGACAACGCGGGCAACGCCGCGCTCAAGGAGTCGCCGACCATCCTGGTGGACACCAAGCCACCCGCCCTGGACGTGGACGCCAAGGGGCTGTGGAAATGAGCCGCGCGCCCGAGCACCCGCAGGACGAGCTCGGCGAGGCGCTGCAGCGCTCGCCCGAGGCGCTCCACCAGCTCGCCAAGCTGGCGGAGCTCGGACAGCAGGTCGCGGTCGTGGTGCACGAGCTCAGCCAGCCGCTGCTGGGCATCAAGGCCTTCGCCCAGATCCTGCAGCGCAAGTACCAGGACGACGCCTTCCTGGGGCCCAAGCTCGAGATCATCGTCAGGCAGGCCGAGCTGATGGACGAGATGCTCTCGGGCCTGCGGCAGTACGGGCGCACGGCCGTCGGCGCCCGCCCGCGCGCGGAGCCGGGGGCGGTGGTGCGCTCCTGCGTGGAGCTCCTGGGCGAGCGCGCCCGCAAGCTGCGGGTGCAGGTGCTGGTGGACGGCGATCAGGGCGGACCGGAGGCTCCGGCGCGGGAGGTGCGCTGCAGCCCGGGCAAGCTGCAGCAGATCGTGGTCAATCTCCTGACCAACGCCCTCGACGAGCTCGAGCCGCGCCACGGCGGGCGGATCCTGCTGCGGCTCTCGCGCGAGGAGGCCGGCCTGCGGCTGCTCGTGGCCGACAGCGGGGCGGGGGTCCCGGAGGAGCACCGCGCGCGCTTGTTCGAGGCCTTCTACACGTCCAAGGCGCCGGGCCGCGGCACGGGCCTGGGGCTGTCCATCTGCCGGGACATCCTGCAGCGCTGCGGCGGGGACATCCGCCTGCTCTCGCGCGAGGAGGCCGCGGCCGTCTTCGGGCAGGAGCTGGGCGCGTCCTTCGAGGTCAGGCTGCCCTGGGCCGAGCCGGAGGGGGCCGCCGCCGCGACATGAAGACCGCCCTGCAGCCGCGCCTGGTGAACGGGCCCGCCGGCGATCCGGCCCTGTTCGTGGACATCCTGCGCGAGCGCCGCGCCCTGCTGTTCGACTGCGGGCAGCTGCACGTCCTGGCGGCGGCCGAGTTGCTGCGCATCTCGGACGTGTTCGTCTCCCACGCCCACATCGACCACTTCATCGGTTTCGATCACCTGCTCCGGCTCCAGCTCGGCCGGCGCAGCCGGGTGCGGGTGTTCGGCCCGCCGGGCATACGGGACTGCGTGGGCGGCAAGCTCAGCGGTTACACCTGGAACCTGCTGCACAGCCAGCGCCTGGTGTTCGAGGTGCACGAGCTGGGCGAGGACGAAGAGGTGGTGACCGAGTTCGCCTGCCGGCGGCGCTTCCGCCCGACCCCCGGGTGCCGGCAGCCGCGCCACGAGCCCGTGCTGCGGGACGACCTGCTGGAGGTGCGGGCCGCGTTGCTCGACCACCGCATCCCGTCGGTGGCCTACGCGGTCCGCGAGCGGGACTTCTACAACGTCGATCCGGTGGCCCTGGAGGCCACGGGCCACCGGGCCGGGCCCTGGCTGGGCCGGCTCAAGGACTGGGCCCGGGCCGGCCGGCCGGAGGACGCGCGGGTGGAGGTGGAGGGCAAGCTCTACCCCGCCCGGGAGCTGGCCGACGCGCTGCTGCTGCACTCCCCGGGCCACCTGCTGGCCTACGCCGCCGACGCGCTGGGCAGCCCGCAGAACCGGAGCCGCCTGTGCGAGCTCGCCCGCGGGGCCGATTTGCTCTACTGCGAGGGGGCCTTCCTGCACGAGGATCTGGAGCGGGCCCGCGAGACCTACCACCTCACCGCCCGGCAGGCCGGCGAGATCGCGCGCGAGGCCGGCGCCAGGCGCCTGGTGGTGTTCCACCACTCCCCGAAGTACGAGGGCCGTTTCCAGGATCTGGAGGCCGAGGCCGAGCGGGCCTTCCGCGGGGAGGCCGGGGCAGGCGACAGCCCGCCCGAGGTGGCCGACCAACCCGCGGAGTGAGCCAGGTCAGCTCCCGCGGGCCGAGGCCAGGACCCTGTCCTTCCAGTCCTCCCGCAGGCGGATGTAGCTCTTGCCCGTGGTGGGTGGGCGCAGCTGGTAGACGTCCGCGTCGGGCCGCTCCACGCCCACCTCGATCACGTCGCCCTTGTCGAAGGTGATGTGGGTGGTCTTCTTGTAGACCACCATGGACTCCTCGGACTGGGCCGAGGCCAGGACGGGCAGGAGCAGCGCCAGGCCGAGCACCAGGGCCAGGATCAGGCGGAGCCACGGAGCGCGCATGCGGCACCTCCCGGGTTACGTCTCCATTGTACGGCGAAATCGGGACGGGTGGGGGAGCGTCACTCCTCGGCCGGGCTGAACTCGAGCGGGAACTCGTAGCCCATGCTGGTGACGGTCAGGCCGTCCTCCTTCTTGCCCGAGAACTTCGGGAACTTCCAGGAGGCCACCTTGGGCTGCAGGCACTTGCCGAACTGGTGCTCGGCCATGTCCTCGGGCTCGATGGCCACCTTCTCCACGGAGCCGGAGGTCTTGATCTTGAGCCCCACGATGGCCTCGCCCTCGAACTCGGGGTCGGCCTTGAGCGCCTTGCAGTAGCAGAACTTGACCGTGCGCAGGTTGCGGTTGACCACCGAGTTGATGTCGTCGTCGCCCAGCATGTCCTTGGGCGCCTCGTCCCCGCGGGAGACCGAGATGGTCGCGCCCGGGCCGAAGGCCAGGTTGAGGGTGGCCTCGGGGATCTCCTCGCCCGGCCGGGCGGTGACCTTGAACACGCCCGCCCCGCCCTTGGACAGGGCCGCGAACTTGGACTTGAAGTCCTTGGGGGGATCGGCCGCCACCGCCACCGCCGCGGCCAGCAGGAGCGTCACCACCAGGATCCAGGTCGTCCGCCTCATCGTCCACCTCCCTCGGGTAGGAACCCGAGCACTCCTCCTGTGTAACACATCCCTCGGCCCCGGAACAGTGACCTGGAGCACGTGGGACCTGGGGTAGGTGATTCCGCGCACACCGGATGTCCCCAGGTCACCCTACCAGCCATTCCATTCGCAGTAGTCGACCTCCGGCAGGGTCGCGCTCGTGCATGACTGCGCGCTACTGGTGCAGTTTCCTAGAGGACAGGGCTCCACGCAGACCTCGTGCCCTGTGCCCTCGATCTCCACCGCTTGGCAGATTAGAGAGGCCGCGAACAACTCGCAGGGCGGAAGAAGGCCGGAATCATCGCATTGGGCGCCATGACCTCCAGACCATTCATCCAGGGCGCAGAACGGTCCGACCTCATTGCCGCTTTCACCCGGCGCGAAGGTGCACCTGAGCTTCGTGAACCGACAATCGGAGTTGGAAGCGCACCGGTTCGCGCAACGATGGACCACGACGTCTGTGTCCGGGCGGCGGAAGGTAGCACACGTCAGATCGGAGGGGCAAGGGGCAGTTCCGGGAATGCATTCAGTCGTCCGTCCGCTGCAGGGGGTGACATCGTAGGTGCACTCCTGGTCATGGCCTTTCGGATGGCAGTTGGGTGTCCCCGCGCCCAGGCCGAGAGCCTCGCAGCTGTCGTAGACCCCGCCGGAGTCGCAGTCCTCAGAGGGATCGACGACGCCATCGTCGCAGATGTTGATTTCGTCCTGGGCACAGTTGCCCTTGTAGCACCAGGTACCTCCGCGGCACTGGCTGTCGTCGTTGCAGGGCCAGCCCCGGAGCCCCCAGTCCTCGGGCAGGAAGATCTCGCAGCCAGAGGAGAGTCCGCAGGCCAGCGCCAGGGCTACCGCGCAGGTCAGTGCAGGCGTATGCATGTTCACCACCTCCCGCCCAGGCCGAGCACCAGCCCCTGGCCGTCCGGGGTCGGCGCCAGTCCGCCCGAGGTGACCGCGGCCTCCCCCTCCGCCGGCTCGGTGAACCAGAGGGTCAGGCCGGTGACCATCAGGGCGACGCCCAGGCCGAGGCCCGCGTACATGCCCGCCGCGTAGGCCTTGGCCGGCCCCACCGCGTCGGGCTCGCCGTCGCGGTAGGCCTGACCTTCCTGGTAGCCGAGCACGCCCGCCACCCCGCCCAGCACCGTGAGCCCGACCCCCGTCCACAGGGTGATGTGGGCCGCCAGGCGCTGCTTGCTGCGGGGCTTGGCCGGGGCCTCCTCGACCACCGCGGGCTCCGGGGTATCCCCGGGCCGGACGTCGGCGGGCGTGTCCCCGGGCTGGCCCTCGGGCGGCTTGTCGGCGGGCGGGGCCTGCAGGGCGGCGGCCAGCGGCACGAAGATCTGGCGCACGGCCGCCGAGGTGGCGTCCAGCAGCGCGTCCTGGCCGCCCTTGATCTTCTCCGACACGCCCTTGACCACGCTGATCTTCTTGACGTCCAGCACCTTGAGGTTGAGCAGGTAGGTCTCGCCGAACAGCGACACGCTGCCCACCACCACGTACTGGGCGCCGAGCGCGCCGCCGATCTCGGCGATGCAGGAGTCGTCGTTGCAGCCGGCCAGGGTCTTCTTCTCCTCGTACTGCAGCACGGCCTGGATGTCCGACTTGCCGATGACCCTGAACGTGCCGAGCTCGCGGATGTCGTTGGCCAGCAGCTCGCCCAGCGCGTCCATCTGCTCCTGGGTGACGCCACCCTTGCTGGCGAACTCCATGACCGCCACCGCGGGCAGGCCCTCGTCCGCGGCCCGGGCCGCCCCGGACCCGAGCAGGGCCAGGATCCAGCCCCCCACCAACCAAGCCGAGCGTGTCCTCATGGGAGTCCTCCGAAGGAATGATCGCAGGTTACAGGCAGGCGCCGGGCGGCGCAAGGCTCTTGCCCGCGCTGCCGGGGGCGTGCTCTGCTCCCGCACCGGAGGAGGTGCCCGCCGTGCGCGAGTTCGAGACCGTCATCCGCCCGACCCAGGTGGACACGTTCGGCCACCTGAACCACGCCGTGTACCTGGAGATCTTCGAGTGGGCCCGCTGGGAGTGGGCCGCGGCCGAGGGCATGGGCCTCGACCGGCTGGTCGCCGAGGAGCGCACCGCCCCGGCCGTGCTGCACGTCGATCTGTCCTTCCTCAAGGAGCTGCGCATGCACGAGGCGGTGCGTGTGCGCACCTGGGTGCAGGCCCTGGAGTCGGTCAAGGGCGTGATCGGCCAGGAGATGGTGAAGGCCGACGGCGCGGTGGCCGCCCGGCTGTGGCTCACCTTCACCATGTTCCACCTGGACAGGCGCCGGGCCGTGGCCCTGCCGGCGGCGCTGCGAGCCTCCTTCGAGGCCGACGGCCCCTACCGGGCGGAGCGGGCCGCGGAGGAGGCCGCCCGGGAGGCCCGCCGCCAGGCCGCGCTCGGCCGGGGCAGGGGCGGGGGCCCTCCTCCGGATCCGGAGGGTTGAGCCCGACCAGGGGCGCGCCCGTTTTCCTCTTGCATTCATGGCGCGCGGGGGTATAAGCGAGATGGTTTCGAAGAACCAACATACCGTTTTCCGGACGCTTTCGTAAGGAGGACTGCCGTGTCCGACATTCGACCCTTCCGCGGAATCCGTCCCCGCCCCGACCTCGCCGCCGCGATCGCCGCGCCGCCCTACGACGTGGTGGACTTCGACGAGGCCAAGGCCTACGTGGCCGACAAGCCCAACAGCTTCCTGCGCATCGAGAAGTCCGAGATCCAGCTCGAGAAGGGGCTGGAGACCCTCGATCCGCGCATCTTCCAGAAGGGCCGCGACACCCTGCAGGCCTGGCTGAAGGAGGGCAAGCTCATCCAGGACGAGCAGCCCTGCTTCTACCTGTACCGCCAGAAGATGGGCAAGCACGTGCAGACCGGCGTGGTGGCCGGCGCCTCGGTGGACGAGTACCAGCGCGACCTGATCAAGAAGCACGAGCACACCCGCAAGGACAAGGAGGACGAGCGCACCCAGCACGTGGACACGCTGTCCGCCAACACCGGGCCGGTGTTCCTGACCTACCGGGCCATGCCCGCGCTGGACGCCTTCGTGAAGAAGGTCTGCAAGCGCAAGAAGACCGTGGACCTCGTCAGCGAGGACGGCATCGGGCACACCCTGTGGGTGATCTCCAAGCCGGCCGAGGTGGAGGAGCTGCGCCAGCTCTTCGCCGCCATCCCGCACCTGTACGTGGCTGACGGACACCACCGCTCGGCCGCGGCCTCCCGGGTGCAGCAGGTGCGCAAGGCCAGGAACCCGAAGCACACCGGGCAGGAGGCCTACAACTTCTTCCTGACGGTGATCTTCCCCCACGATCAGATGAAGATCATGGAGTACAACCGGGTGGTGAACGATCTGCGCGGGCTCAGCCCCGAGGCCTTCCTGAAGAAGGTCGAGGAGAAGTTCAGCGTGGTCGACGCGGACCAGGCCAGCCCCGACCGGCCGCGCTGCTTCGGCATGTACCTGGGCGGGCGCTGGCGGCGGCTCACGGCCAGGCCCGGCACCTTCCCGGAGAAAGATCCGGTCGACAGCCTGGACGTGGCGATCCTGCAGAACAACCTGCTCGGGCCGGTGCTGGGCATCGCGGATCCGCGCACCGACAAGCGCATCCAGTTCGTGGGCGGCATCCGCGGCACGGCCGAGCTCGAGCGCCGGGTGCAGAAGACCGGCGGCGCCGGCGTGGCCTTCGCCATGCACCCGACCAGCATCGAGCAGCTCATGGCCATCGCGGACGCCAGCAAGGTCATGCCCCCCAAGTCCACCTGGTTCGAGCCCAAGCTACGCTCGGGCATGGTGGTGCGAAGCCTCGAGGATTGATCGAAAGGAGGACCCCCGTGCTGATCCTGATCGCTGACAAGTTCGACGACGTGCTGCCCGAGAAGCTGAAGAAGTTCGGCGAGGTCACCACCGACATCGGCCGGCTGGCCGAGGCCGAGGTGGTGCTGGTGCGGGCCGCCACCAAGGCCGACAAGGCCTTCTTCGAGAAGGCCAAGCAGTGCAAGCTGATCATCCGCGGCGGCGTGGGCACGGACAACATCGACAAGGCCGCGGCCAAGGAGAAGGGCGTCGAGGTGCTGAACACGCCCAAGGCCTCCTCGGTGGCGGTGGCCGAGCTGGCCTTCGCCATGATGCTGGCGGTGCCCAACCGGCTGATCGAGGCGCACAACGCCATGCTGGAGGGCAAGTTCCTCAAGAAGGAGATCAAGCGCACCGAGCTCTACCAGAAGACGCTCGGGCTGATCGGCATCGGGCGCATCGCCCAGGAGGTGGCCACCCGCGCCGCCGCCTTCGGCATGACCGTGCTGGCCTACGATCCGTACGTGAAGAGCTCGCCGGTGGCCAAGATGGTGGCCAAGCTCGACGAGCTGGTGGCCAAGGCCGACTACGTGTCCCTGCACGTGCCGCTGACCGACGAGACCCGCGGCATGTTCAACTCCGCGCTGATCGCCAAGATGAAGAAGGGCGCGGTGGTGGTGAACGCGGGCCGCGGGGCGTGCGTGGTACCCGAGGACGTCAAGGCGGCGCTCGACAGCGGCCAGCTCGGCGCCTACGCCACCGACGTGTGGCCGTCCGACCCGCCCCCAGCCGACTACCCGCTGCTCAAGCACCCCAAGGTGATCATGATCCCCCACCTGGGCGCCAGCACGAAGGAGAACCTGCTGCGCATCGGCGTGGAGGTCGTGGAGATCCTGTCCCAGCGCAAAGGAGGCAAGTGACATGGCCCGCATCTTCAATTTCGCCGCTGGCCCGTCCACCCTGCCGCTGCCCGTCCTGGAGAAGGTCCGCGACGAGTTCGTGGATTACCAGGGCAAGGGCATGTCGATCGTGGAGATGAGCCACCGCGGCAAGGTGATCGACGAGATCCACAACCAGGCCCTGGCCCTCATCCGCGAGCTGCTCGGGGTGCCAGCCAGCTACAAGGTGATGATCCTGGGCGGCGGCGCCACCCTCCAGTTCGGCATGATCCCGATGAACTTCCTGTGGGGCGGCAAGAGCTGCGACTTCACCCAGACCGGCGCCTGGGCCAAGAAGGCCCTCGAGGACGCCAAGAAGGTCGGCAAGGTCAACGTGCTGTGGGACGGCAAGGCCGACAACTACCTGAACCTGCCGGATCCCAAGACCCTCAAGGTCAGCCCCGACGCCGCCTACCTGCACATGACCGCCAACGAGACCATCGGCGGGGTGGAGTGGCAGGACTGGCCCGAGACCGGCAAGGTGCCGCTGTTCTGCGACATGTCGTCCGACTTCATGAGCCGGCGCGTGCCGGTGGAGAAGTTCTCGCTGATCTACGCCGGGGCGCAGAAGAACGTGGGCCCGGCCGGCGCCACCATCGTCATCATGCGCGAGGAGCTGCTCGAGCGCTGCCCGCCCAGCATCGTGGCCTACCTGGACTACCGGCTGCACGCCAAAGAAAACTCGATGTACAACACCCCGCCGGTGTTCAGCATCTGGATGATCAAGCTGGTCATGGAGTGGCTGAAGGCCCAGGGCGGCCTGCCGGCCGCGGAGAAGCTGGCCGCCGAGCGCTCCAAGCTCATCTACGACGCCATCGAGCGCAACGCGGGCGTGTTCAACTGCCCGGTGCCCAAGGCCTGCCGCTCGAAGATGAACCTGGTCTTCCGGCTGAAGACCGAGGAGCTCGAGGCCAAGTTCCTGGAGGAGGCCAAGAAGCACAAGCTCGACGGCCTCAAGGGCCACCGCTCGGTGGGCGGCTGCCGCGCCTCGGTGTACAACGCCATGCCGCTCGAGGGCGCCAAGGCCCTGGCCGGGCTGATCGACGAGTTCGCCAAGAAGAACGGCTGAGCCACCCAGGTCCGTGACCGATCCGGGCCGCCCCCCCCTTGGGGGCGGCCTTTTTGGTTTCGGGCAGGGCGTTGGCAGACCCTCCGTGTGTGGATCTCTCAGGACATTCTTCAAGCAGGTGGGGAAGGGCAGGAGGGCAGGGCGGCGGGCGCCAGTTCGTTTCCTGCAGGGGCCCGGTTTGCAGGAGCCTGATGGCACCTGCGGAGGGGGTGAACTGGGTATCGGGTGTCGGGTATCGGGGGTCGGGTCAGACTCGGCCGAAGCGTTGGCTCACACCCGCAGCAGGGCGAACACGGTCATGGCCGCGCCGATGATCAGGATCAGGCCCGCGCTCAGCGCGGGGGCCCAGCGCGACCAGGCCTGGAAGCGCGGGCCGGCCAGGCGCGCGGCCAACCCCTGCGCCTTGACCACCAGGATGCCCAGCGTCACCAGGGTGGCGGCCAGCCCCAGGCTGAAGGCCGCGAGCAGGGCGAGCCCCAGCCCCACCCGGCCCAGGTAGAGGGCCATCAACAGCACCACGGTCGCGGAGGGGCAGGGGACCAGCCCGCCCGTCACCCCCAGCCACACGAGCTCGCCGGTGCGCACCCCGGCGGGCGGCGCCTGGTCGTGCCCATGCTCATGCTCATGCGCGTGAGCGTGATCGTGGCCGTGCCCGTGGTCGTGCTCGTGCCCCGCCCCCTGGGCGTGGGCCAGGCGGTGGAGCAGCGCGGCCCGCAGCCGGCGGAGCAGCATGAGCGCGCCGAGCGCCGCCACCAGCAGCGCCGCGCCCACCTCGATCCACGGCAGCGCCCGCTCGGGCAGCGCGCGCTCCGAGGCCACCAGCGCCGCGAGCCCGAGGGCGAAGACCGCGGCCACGTGGGTGGCGCTCACCACCAGCCCGAGCAGCAGGGCGTGGCGCACCCGGCCGCGCGCGCCCACCAGGTAGGCGGCCACCAGCGTCTTGCCGTGGCCCGGCGAGAGCGCGTGCAGGGCGCCCAGGGCGAACGCCAGGCCGAGCGCCGCCAGCAGCCCGAGCAGGCCGAGCGCGGGATCCGCCAGGGCGCGCTTGAGCGGGTTCGACTCGTCCGCGAGCGGCGCGCCCGGCGCGGGTGCCTGGCCCGGCCCGAGGCGCTCGAACTGGATCCAGACCGCCCCGGGGGCCTCGCCCTGCTCCCAGAACATGTGCGGCACCACCCCCCGCTCGCGGGGCGGCCGCGAGGCGCGGGTGAGCCGGACCTCGGGGCCGGCCTGGACGAGCAGCTCGGTCTGCTCCAGCTCCTCGAACACCGCCCCGTCCTGGTAGACCAGGGTGTGGCGGCCCGGCCCGCAGGCGAGCACCAGGTGCAGCCGCAGCCGGAGCGGGGCCAGCAGCTCGACCTGATCGCTGACCAGCTCGAGCTCCGCCCCGACCACCTCGGGGGTCGCCGTCCGCTCGTCGAGGCGCAGGTGCAGGCCCTGCTCGACGCGCGCCCGCAGCTGCGCGAGCAGCGCCAGGCGCTCCGGCTCCGACACCACGCCGTCCCCGTCCGCGTCCAGCCGGGCGCGCAGGCGCTGGGCCGGCACGTCGCCCGCGGTGACGTCGTAGCGGACGTGCAGCCCGGGCGCCTCGAAGGTGAGCAGCGCGAAGCGGTTCAGGCTGAAGGGCTTGTACTGCGCGTGGGCGCCGGCCCCGCGGGGCGGGAGCGCCAGGGCGAGGGCGAGCAGCAGCAGGCCGGCGGCTCTCGAGGCCATGGCTCGGTCCTACACCGCGGCCCGGCCGGGTGGCAACTTGCGCGGCCAGGGGGCTTGGGCCATCATGGGCCAGGGAGGCAACCTTGGCCCTGCTGAGCGCATGCTGTGCGTGGTTTCTGCTCGCCGCCGCCGAGGCTCCGGCCGCCGCGGCGCCCGCCCCCGCGGCCCCGGAGGCGGCGGCCCCGTCCCCCACCCCGAGCCGCGATCCCGCGGTGGGCGAGGCCCTGGCGAGGCTGGCGGCCGCCCGCGAGGCGCCCGCCCGGGAGGAGGCGGCCCGCGCGCTGGACGAGGCGCTGCAGCGCGCCCCCGGCGACGTGGAGGCGGGCCTGCAGCTCGGCCAGGCCTGGCTCGGGCTCGAGCGCTACCAGCACGCGCTGAACGCTTTCAGCGCCGTCTACCTCGCGGACATGAGCTCCATCCCCGCCATGCTGGGCCGGGCGCGGGCCCTGGCCGGCCTGGCCGATCTCGCCAAGGCCGCCGAGTGGGCGCGCAAGGCCGCCGAGGCCCGGCCCGACGACCCGCGGGCCTGGGAGGTGCTGGGCGAGATCTACCTGGACGAGAGCCAGCTCGAGGCGGCCAAGGCCGAGGCGGCCTTCCGCGAGCTCAGCCGGCTGGACGCCGAGCGCCGCGCCGGTCCCCTGGGCCTGGCGCGCGCCCTGTCCTTCCAGAAGAAGGTGGATCAGGCCATCGAGGTGCTGCGCGCCTGGGTGGCGCGGCACCCGGAGGACACGGACGCCAGGCAGAAGCTGGCCGAATCCCTGTACGTGCAGGACGACCTGGCCGGCGCCGCGGAGATGCTGGATCAGGTGCTGGCGGCCGAACCCGCCCGGGCCGACGCCGCCAACCTGCGCTCCTCCATCCGCACCCGCAAGGCCATCGCCTTCTGGGTCCCGGTGGCGGCCGTGGTGCTGGTGCCGCTGCTCGCGCTGTGGCTGCGCAAGGTGCGCAAGGGCCGGGTGCCGAAGGTGGGCGACGACGCCGGGGACGGGGGTGTGGCGTGAGCCCGAGCGCGCTCGGACGGGCCGCGGCGCTGCTCGGCCTGCTGCTGGCTGGTCCCGGCGCGGCGGAGCAGGCGCCGGCGGACGGGGGCTGCGCCCGCCATGAGCTCACCCCCGCCGTCGTCAAGGAGGAGCTGCGCCGCTGGAGCGGGCTCGGGCCCTTCGCCCAGTGGAAGCTCGCCGAGGTGAGCCTGGAGCCCTGCGTCCGCGACGGCCAGGTGGCCGCCCGGCTCGAGCTGGCCCCGCCGGAGAAGTGGTCCCGGCGCGGCCTGCCCTACCGCCTGCGGCTCGGGCTCGCGCTGGACGAGGCCTCGGGCGATCCGCTGGCCGAGGCGCCCGCGGCCTGGCGCGCCTGGCCGGCGGAGGTGAAGCGCCTGGTGACCGAGCTGGAGGCGGACGAGGACGCGCTGCGCTTCCTGGAGCGTCACGGCGCGGTGCGCGTGGAGCTGAGGCCGGGGGAGGGCGGCGCCGGGATGCTGGCCGCGGTGCTGACCGATCCGGGGCCGCAGCAGCCGGTGGAGCGCGGCGCGGCCATGGGCTTCCGCCTGGGCGCCAAGGGCAGCGTGGTGAGCTACCAGCTCGCGCGCATGGACGCCTGGCCGGCCCGCCCGGAGCTGCTGCGCTTCCTCGAGGTGCTCAGCCAGCGCCACCCGCGCTGCCGGCCCGTGTGGATCGAGGCCCGTGTCCAGCCCGCGCCCCCGGTCGAGCCGATCCCCAGGAACCCGGCCGGGCCGCCGGCCAGGGTCCCGCCCGAGCCCCCCCCGCCCTGGACCGTACGGGCGGAGCTCCTGGCCGCCGCCGACTGCCCCGCCTCCTTCCAGGCCGCCATCGCCCCGGACGGGGTGGTGGCCGACGTGCTCGACGGCGCCAGCCCCGACGAGTCGAAGGGCGACTAGACCCACCCGGGACCGCGAGCCATGGATCCGCGTGAAGCCTACGCCGCGCTGCTCTCGCGCCTGGACGCGTTCTTCGCGCGCGTCCGGGCCGAGGCCGGGACGAGCATGCGCTGCGCGCCAGGCTGCGCCGACTGCTGCGCGCGGTCGCTCAGCCTGTTCCCGGTCGAGGTGCAGCGCCTGGTGGAGGCCGCGCGCGCGCTGCCACCCGGGCTGCGCGCCGGCGTCCGGGCCCGGGCCGCGCTGGCCCTGAGGGAGCCCGAGGCCGCCTGCCCGCTGCTCGTGGACGGGCGCTGCGCGGTGTACCCGGCCCGGCCGGTGATCTGCCGCACCCACGGGCTGCCGCTGCTGGTGCCCGGCCCGACGGGCCCGCCCGAGCTGTCCGTGTGCCCGCTCAACTTCCATGACGTGGCCCGGTTCTCGGGGCTCGGGGTGCTGGACCTGGGGCCGGTCAACGCGGTGCTGGCCACGGTCAACCGGCTGCTCGCGGACGAGACCGGCGCGAGCCCGGAGCGGGTCGGCGTGGCCGAGGCGCTGTGCGCCGCGCTCGAGGAGGAGGAGTGAGGCGCTCGCGCACGCTCGCGCTGGGGCTCGCGCTGGCCCTCCTGCAGGGGGTGCCCGGCTGCGACCCGGTCGGCCCCGGCGCGGGCCCCGGGCACGCGCCGGCTCCGCCCGCGGCCGCGGCGACGGCCGACGGGGGCGCGACCGCGCAGGCGCCGGCCCCCGCCGGCCGGGTGGCCTACTCCTGGGTGGATCAGGACGGCCGTATCCGGCTGGCCGACTCGCCCGAGGACGTGCCGCCGGCCTTCCGCGACCGGGTGGTGGTGACCGATCTGTCGCGCGCGCGCGACGAGCGCCTGCGGGCCGACCGCGCCGTGCTGGTCGATCTGCGCCAGGTCGACAACGGCAAGCCGCTGAACTACTCGCTGGTGGATCTGGCGCGGCTGGCCCGGCCGGCGGAGCCGCTGGCCGGCGCGCGCGAGCCGGGCGAGCTGGCCCGCCGCCTGGTGCGCCTGGGGCTCGAGCGGCTGGGGGAGGCCGTGGGTCTGAGCCCGCCCCGCCCGACCCGGGCGAGGGTGGTGCTGTACACCGCCCCGTGGTGCGGCTTCTGCCGCAAGGCGGCCGCGTTCCTGCGCGAGCGCGGGGTGGCCTTCGAGCTGCGCGACATCGAGGCCGAGCCGGAGGCGGCCGCGGAGCTCGCGCGGAAGCTCCGCCAGGCGGGGCTGCGGGACGCGGGCATCCCGGTGCTCGACATCGGCGGCCAGCTCGTGGTGGGCTTCGACCGCCCGCGCATCACCGCCCTGCTGGGCGGCTGAGGGGGGGCCTCTCGCGTGTGCACCCTGGTGGTCGCCTGGCGGGCCTGGCCCGGGACCTGGTTGCTGGTGGCGGCCAACCGCGACGAGCGCCTGGCGCGGCCCTCGGGCCCGCCCCACCTGCGCCGGGACGGACCCATGGCGCTGGTGGCCCCCGAGGATCTGCAGGCGGGCGGCACCTGGCTGGGGGTGAACTCGGCCGGCGTGTTCGCCGGGCTGACCAACCGCTTCGGCGCGCCGCCGGTGAGCGGCCTGCGCTCGCGGGGCGCGCTGGTGGCCGACGCCCTGGCCCACCCGGACGCGGCCGCGGCCGCGCGGGCCCTGGCGGCCCTCGAGCCCGGGAGCACGAACCGCTTCCACCTGCTCGTGGCCGATCGGCGCTCGGCCTGGCTGGCGTGGAGCGACGGCGCGCGGTTGCGCCGCCAGGCGCTCGCCCCCGGGGTGCACGTGCTCACCGAGCGCAGCCTGGGCGCGGCGCCGGGCGGCCGCGAGGCGCGGGTGCGCGCGGCCTTCCGGGCCTGGCCCGGGCCGGAGGCGCCCGGCGACTCCTGGCTGCAGGCGCTGCTCACCCAGCACGACCCGCTCGATCCCTTCGAGGGCACCTGCGTGCACGCGGACGCCTGGCAGTACGGCACCCGCTCGGCCACCCGCCTGTGGCTGCCCGAGGAGGGCCGGGGCGCTCCGCGCCTGCTGCACCGCGAGGGCCCGCCCTGCCGCACCCCGCCCGAGGATCTGTCACCACTGCTGGTGGAGCTGGGGGTCTAGCCCGCGTGTCTCTTGGCCTGCTCCAGGAAGGACGGCAGGTCGGGGTCCTGGGGGGTCTGCTCGAGCGCCTTCTGGAAGGCCTGCGCGGCCTCGGCGTACTGGCGCTGCTGGAACAGGATGATGCCTGCGGCCTTGGCCTCGGGGTAGGCCGGATCGCGCGACTTCAGGTAGCGCACCGCCTCCAGCCGCCGCGGGCGCAGCGCGGTGCGCGAGCGCTCGGCCACCCAGCGCTCGTACCACAGCCGCTCCACGTCGCTCAGCGCCCAGTCGAGCGGCTGGGTGGCCTCGGGCGCCATGCTGCTCCAGTACACCTTGAAGGCCAGGCGGGTGAAGAAGCGGCCCTCGGGGCTCATGTCCAGGCCCCGGCCGCCCTCGCCCGGGCGCACCAGATCGTTGGCGGCTGCCAGGAGGAGGAAGTCGCCGCCCAGCTCGGCGAAGTCGTGGTAGGCGGCCTTCAGCGCCGCGGGCGGCGGGGACCCGGTCAGCAGGGGGCCGGCCGAGCCGTCCACCTGGGCCGCGGCGGAGAGCAGGGCGTCCAGGCGCCGCTCGAACTCCTGGAGCTCGAGCAGCCCGACCCTGACCAGGCTGTCCTGGCCCTGGTCCTCCATGGCCCGCTTGGCGGCCATGCGCAGGTCCTGCTGGGCCCCGTCGGCGGCCGCCGGGTTGTCGCGCTGCTCGACCGCCAGGAGGTTCGCCTGGCGGAAGAGCTTGGACAGGCCCGCGGCCGGGCCCTGCGGGCTGAAGCCCTTGACGCGCTCGGCGTCGCGGGCGAGGAGCTCGCGGGCCAGCTCGGGCGGGGGGGGCGCGGGCGGGAAGGCCACGGGCCGATCCGAGGACGGGCAGCCGCTCAGGCCGCAGGCCAGGCACAGGGCGAGCGCGCGGGCGTTCATCTCCAGCTCCTCCCGAGGGGCACGGGCAGCGCCTGGCGCGGCTCGGCCTCCTCCTCGAATTCGTCTTCCTCCGGCTCCGCCTCGGCCTCGAGCCGGGGCGGGACCGGCTCCCCCGGCCGGGTCGTCAGCCACAGCACCTTGCCCAGGCCACGGGCGCGATCCGGCCGGCTGAAGTCCATGCGGCTGGACTCCCAGGCGCCGGGCATGGCGTAGGAGTTCACCTCGTAGGGGATCTCCTGGGGCCGCGCGGTGTACGGGCTGAAGTCCGGCCGCGAGGTGAAGCACTCGTAGACCGGGGCCGCGGTGGCGTCCAGCAGGTTCAGCGCGGGCATGCCCAGGATCAGCCCGTAGGTGCGGATCAGGCTGGAGAAGTCGTGGTGCACCGAGCTGGTCATGCCGCGCTGGGTGTAGGGCGAGATGAGCAGCGCCAGCGAGCGGTGGTTGTCCACGTGGTCGGCGCCCGACTGGGGATCGTCCTCGGTGATGATGACGAGCGTGTCGGCCCAGTGGGGGCTGTGGCTGAGGAGCTCGATCAGCAGGCCGGTGGCGTAGTCGTTCTCGGCCACCATCCACTCCGGCGATGGCTGGCCCGGGCTGCGGCCGTAGGTGTGATCGTTCAGCAGGGACAGGAAGACGAAGGGCGGGAAGATGCCGGCCTCCACCTCCTCCCAGAACCAGCGCACCCGCTGGGTGTCGGGGGTGCTGTACAGGTTGAGCCCCAGATCGAGCATGTAGTCCGCGTTCACCCGGTCCTTGAAGCGGGGGTACTCCCCGGCGATGCCCAGGGGCTCGCCGTAGTCGCGGAAGTCGATCCCGGCCTTCTCCAGCTTGTGCCAGATGAACTCGCCGGCCGGGTAGTCCGGCTGCTGGGTGCCGGTGGCCGGGATGCGGCTCTCGTCGCGGTAGGAGGCGTGCCACACCTTCTCCGCGTAGTCGTTGATGGTCGCGGCGGTCACCCAGTAGTGGCCCTGCACCGACACCTCGATGTCGGCGTGGAAGTTGTCCAGGTTGCAGAAGGTGCGCGCCAGCGCGTGCAGGTTGGGGGTGTGCCGCTCACCGAACATGACCAGGCTGGGATCGCCGTTGGTGCCCTCGAGGTCGCCCAGGTTCTGGTCGTAGGTCTTGTTCTCTCGCAGCACGAAGATGACGTGCTTGATGGGGCTCGCCTCGCCCGGGCTGCGCGGCACCGGGTGGGCGCGGCCCACGCAGCGATCGGGGAAGAAACCCAGCGGGGCGGTGTTGTTGAGGTGCACCGCCTGCGCGCCGGCCTCCAGCCCGGCCTGATCGGGCACCGGGGCGATGCTGAGCGTGCCGTGCATGTTGGACTCGATGTCGAGGTCGCCCAGGTTGGGGCCGCTGCCGTGGCCCTTGCCGTTGAGCAGGTAGAGCTGCTGGCCGTCGCGGGAGAGCGCCACGCCGGTCGGGTACCAGCCCGCCGGCAGGCTGCCCAGGTGCCGCCCGTCGACGAGCGACAGGGCGTCCACGCTGTTCTTCTGGGCGCAGGCCACGTACAGCCGGCCGCGCGGCTCGTCCAGGGCGAGCGCCACCGGGCTCAGGCCCACCGGCTCGTCGGGGGTGCGGCGCAGGCTCCAGGTGGCCAGGCGCGTGTCGCCGGCGGTGTCGATCACCTCGACCGCGTCCGCGTCCGAGGCGGCCACGAACAGCCGCCCGTCGGAGGCCAGCGCCAGATCCTCGGGGTTCTTGCCCACCTCGATGCGCGCCAGCACCTCGCCCGTGGCCGGGTCCACCGCGGCCACCAGGCCCGGCTCGAACAGGCTGTCGCGGGCCCACAGGCTGACGTACAGCTTGGCGCCGCCAGGGCCGAGCTGCAGGTCGTAGGGGAACATGCCCACCCGCCGCCGGTAGAGCTCCAGGGGCCGCTCCGGCTCCGTGGCCGGATCGAAGGATACGTCCAGCGCCACCAGCTCGTTGGCGAGCTGGGCGGCCACGTACAGCACCCCGCGCGCCTCGTCCAGGGCCAGGCCGGCCGGGTAGCCCTCCACCGGGTAGGTGCGCACGAGCTCGAGGCCGGAGCCGTCGGGCCTGAGCGCGTAGAGCTCCACGTCGTCCGAGCCTCCGCCGGCCGCGAACAGCCGCTGGCCGTCTGCGGACAGCGCCAGCCCGTAGAAGAAGGCCGCCGGGCGGTCGTGCGGGATGGTCTGGAGGATTCGCCCGGCGCGCGGATCGATCAGCGTGAGCGACTGGATCTTGCGCGGGGCCAGGCCCTTGCCGTTGTCGGTGGTGATCAGCAGGTCGCGGTCCGGCCACACGAGCAGGTTCGTGGGGAAGGAGCCCACGTCGAGCTGCGCGCCGGCCGGGGTGATGCGCCGCCCGCCGGGGATCACCACGGCCCCGTCGGCGGTCGGCCCGGCCGGGGCGTGGGCCGCCGGGGAGGCCTGCAGCTCGCAGCCCGCCAGCACCTCGAAGCTCCAGCTGCGATCCCCGTCCGGGTGGGTGCCGCCGAGCGTGCGCACCCCGGCCGCCCGCAGGCTGGCCGTGTAGGCGCGGCCCGCCAGCAACAGGTTGCGCGGGGTGAAGCGCAGCGGGCCGCCGCCCTCGCCCACGCTCACCTCCCCGGGCACCGCCGCGCCGTCCAGGCTGAGCTCGAGCGCAGGCCCGCCGCCGTGCAGCAGCACCGGCCGGTCGAAGGCCACCTCGAGCACCGCGTCGAGCGGCACCCCGCGGCCGCCCTCGGGCGGGTAGAGCGAGGTCACCCCCGGCCGCTCGTCTCCTCCGCAGCCCAGGCCGCCGCAGCCTGCGGCCAGCAGCGCGGCGAGCAGGCGTGTGCGCGCCCCCCGCACCGCTCAGCCCCCGTCCGCCAGGCGCAGGTGCCGGCCGGCCAGCAGGCGGCAGCGAGCCGCGTGCGCGGCGGTGAGATCGCCGTCCTGGAAGCGCCAGGCCCAGTTGCCCTCGGCCGTGGAGGGGGTGTTCATGCGGGCCTCGTTTCCCAGGCCGAGCACGTCCTGGAGCGGCGCCACGGCCAGCCGGCCGGGGCTGCCCATGGCGAGATCCAGCATCGCCCAGGACACCTCGGGCTCGGGCTTGAAGGCGAGCTCGTAGCTCAGCAGGTAGTCCTGGAAGGCGCTGCGCAGCTTGCGCCCCAGGTTGCGGTACCAGCCCAGGCTGGTCTCGTTGTCGTGCGTGCCCGGGTAGACCACGTAGTTGCCGTGCTCGGGGTGCAGGTGGGGCAGGAAGGCGTTGCGCGGATCGCCGTCGAAGGCGAACTGCAGCACCTTCATCCCGGGGAAGCCCAGCCCGTCCCGGAGCGCCTCCACCTCCGGGGTGATCACCCCCAGGTCCTCGGCCAGCACGGGCGCGTCGCCCAGCTTGGCGCGCAGGGCGTCGAACAGGGCCCGGCCCGGACCGGGCACCCAGCGGCCGCCGATGGCGTTCGGCGCGCCTACGGGCACCTGCCAGTAGGCCTCGAAGCCGCGGAAGTGATCGATGCGCACCAGGTCGCAGATCTCCAGCGCCGTGCGCAGGCGCTCCGTCCACCAGGCGTAGCCGTCCTCGGCCATGCGCTCCCAGCGGTACAGCGGGTTGCCCCACAGCTGGCCCGTGGCCGAGAAGTAGTCCGGCGGCACCCCGGCCACGACCGTGGGGTGGCCGGACTCGTCCATGTGGAACAGCTCCGGGTGGGCCCACACCTCGGGCGAGTCGTGGGCCACGAAGATGGGGATGTCGCCGAGCAGCCGCACGCCCCGCTCGCGGGCGTAGGCCCGCAGCGCCCCCCAGGCCTCGAAGAACTGCCACTGGGTCCACACGTGGAAGTCGATGTCCTCCGCGAGCGTCCGGCGCGCCTCGCCGAGCGCCGTATCGCCGCGGTGCTGCAGCGGCTCGGGCCAGCGATCCCAGGGCTGCTCCTGGTGCCGGGTCTTCAGCGCCCGGAAGAGCGCGTAGTCCTCCACCCAGAAGCGCTGCGCCTCGCGGAAGGCGCCCAGGCGGCGCTTGTCCGCGGCGCGGGCCTTGCGCTGGAAGCCGGCGAAGGCCTGCCGCAGCAGCGGCCAGCGCGAGGTGTAGATCCAGCCGTAGTCCACCCAGCCGGCGGGGAAGTCCGGCCGCTCCGGCGCCTGGAGCCAGCCGCGTTCGACCAGGCGTTCGGGATCGATCAGGTAGGGGTTGCCGGCGAAGGAGGACACTGCCTGGTAGGGCGAGTCCCCGAACCCGGTCGGCCCGACCGGCAGGGTCTGCCACCAGCTCGCGCCGGCCGCCTGCAGCCAGTCCACGAAGGCACGCGCCGCGTCCCCGAGGTTGCCGATGCCCCAGGGCCCGGGCAGCGAGGTGGGGTGCAGCAGGATGCCGAAGCCGCGCGCGAGCTCCATGCCGGGTCGCCTCCTCCGACGGTCGCGGGAAGGATACCCCAGCCCCGGGGGCTTGTCATGCCCTCGCGCCCCGGTCCATGCTGGGCGGGTGAAGACCCACCGCCCCCTCCGGCTCGCGCTCCTCCTGCTGCTCCCGCAGCTCTGGCCCGGGCCGAGCGCGCCGGCGCGGGCGGAGGACGAGCCCGCGGAGGCGAGCCCGGACGCGCCCGGGGACCGGACCGACTTCGCCGCCTGGTTCGAGGGCCGGCTGCCCAGCCCCCGGGCCGAGGAGCTCCTGGCCGCGGTGGACGGGGCGCTCGAGCGCCTGGAGAGCGAGCTGGCCGGGCTCGGCCAGGATCCGCGCGACCGGGAGGCCGTCCAGCGACAGCTCGCGCTGCTGGTCGAGGAGGATCAGGCCGTGCGCGGGGCGCTCGTCCTGGCGGTCGACGCCGAGCTCCTGCCGCCCGAGCTCAACTGGCTGGCGGACGAGCTCGGCGACCGGGCCCTGGCCCTCGATCGGCGCACCTCCCGCCGGCTGCGGGCGCTGCTCATGGTGCACGACTGGTTCACCATCTCGGCCTTCGGCCCGGAGGCGGACAAGCAGGGGCTGTGGCTGCTGGCCCGGGCCGGGAGCGATCCCGAGCTGCAGCGGCTGGCGCTCGAGCGGCTGGAGCGGCTGGCCTTCCGCGGCGAGACCAGCATCTCGCACTACGCGGCGCTGCATGACGCGGTGAGCGTGGCCGGGGAGCGCCCCCAGCGCTACGGCACGCAGGGGCGCTGCGTCGGCCCCGGGGCGTGGGAACCGTGGCCGCTGGAGGAGCCCGCGGCCGAGGTGGACACCCGCCGGGCCCGGGTCATGCTCGGCCCCCTGGCGGAGACCTGCGCGCTGCTGTCGCGCTCCTGCCCGTAGGGCGCGGACCTCGCGATCTTGGCCCGGCACCCGGCCTCGGTGTACGCTGGGCGGGTCGTGGGGAGGTGCCCGGGTGGTGCTCTCGCATCCGCACGTACACAAGCTGCTCGGTGAAGGCGCGCAGGCCTGCGGCCTCGGAGAGCACCTGGCGCAGCTGCAGGCGGCCGCCCTGGTGGCCGTGGACCTGGCCCCGGCCGGCGGGGACGACCTGCTGCGGCTGGGCAACAGCCGCCTGGGCGGCTGCCCCGATCTGCCGGTGGGCGCCGAGTGGCCCGCGGAGGACGGGCGCCTGTACTCCTTCGTGCTGCAGGCCGATCTGGCCTCCGTGCCGCGCTTCGGGGATGGGCCGCTGCCCGCGGCCGGCCGCCTGTACCTGTTCCTGGGTGATCTCACGCCCGGCAAGGGCGTCCAGCACCGGGTGCTCTTCCGCCTGCCCACCGAGCTGCCGCTGCGCCTGGTCCCGGTGCCCGACGGGTCCGAGTTCCTCAACCCGGACATGGGGCTGCTGCCGGCCCACAAGCTGCGCCCGCGCCTGGCGGTCAGCCTGCCCGCGCCCGCCGATCCCGCCCTGGCCGGCGTCGCGGTCGCGCCGCTGGCGGAGCGCTACGCCAGCCTGCTCGCGCGGCTCGCGGGCGACGCGCCGGTGCGGCTGCTGGGGCACCCCTACAGCACGGGCGAGGATCCCGCGGCCAACGCCTTCTTCCACCAGCGCGGGCTGACCAACCCGCGCCTGCTCCGGCGCGAGGAGGTGCAGCGCGTGCTGGCGGGCTGGGAGGGCAAGGGCCAGCCGGCCATGGTGCGCTACCTGCGCCAGCAGCTCGACTCCCTGGCCTGGTACGAGCAGCACCGCGCCGAGGCGGACCGCGAGGTCGGGGCCTGGCGCTGCCTGCTGCGCGTGCGCTCCGCGCCCGAGGTGGCATTCCAGCTCTGGGGCGACGGGGTGCTGAACGTGATGGTCCGACGCGAGGACCTCCAGGAGCGCCGCTTCGATCGCACCTACGCCGAGCTGGTGGAGGAGTGAACCCACCGGCCCGCAGCACCGCCAGGGGGTAGCATGTCCGCGCCAGACTCGCCCCACGACTCGCTGCAGTTCGCCGCCATCGTGGCCCACCAGCTCAAGAGCCCGGTGGTGGCCGTCTCCTCGCTGCTGCAGGTGCTGCTCGACGAGAGCCTGGGCGGGCTGTCCGCCCGCCAGCGCGACCTGCTGTGGCGCGCCCAGGGCCGCTGCGGCGAGGCCCTGGCGGCGGCCAGGCGCCTGCTTGAGCTGGCGCGGCCCACCCCCAGCGGCCAGGTGCCCGAGATCGTGGACGTGGCCCAGGTGGCCGAGCGCTTCGCGGTTCCCTTCCGTTCCCAGGCGGCCGAGCGCGAGATCGCCTTCAGCGCCGAGCTGCAGGGCCCGGCCCGGGCGGCGATGCGCGAGGCGGCGCTGGTGGAGGTGCTCTCGGCCCTGGTGTCCAACGCCATCAAGTACACCCCGCCGCGGGGGAAGGTGCGGTTGCGCGCCCTGCTCCAGGGGCGGGAGGTGCTGGTGCAGGTGGACGACTCCGGCGTCGGCGTGCCCGAGGCCGAGCGCGAGCGCATCTTCCTGCCGTTCGTGCGCTCGGCGCTGGCGGTCGCCTCCGCCCGGCCCGGGGTGGGGCTGGGGCTGTTCTTCGTCAAGGCCGTGGTGGAGGAGGCCGGGGGCACGGTGGCGGTGGAGCGGGGCGAGCTGGGCGGGGCCTGCTTCAGCGTGCGCCTGCCGGCCCAGGCGTCCGCCCCGGCGGCGGTGGCCGCGCCGGCCGGGCTGCGGGTGGTGATCGTGGGCGGCGCGGCCGCCGGGCCCAAGGTGGCCTCGCGCCTGTGCCGGTTGAAGCCGGACGCCCAGGTGACCATCCTGGAGCGCGGCCGCCACCTGGCCTTCACCGGCTGCGGCCTGCCGTACTACGTCTCGGGCGTGGTGGCCGATCGCAAGGAGCTGATGAGCACCGCCGCGGGCGCGCTCCGGGATCCGGTCTTCTTCCACGACGTGAAGCACGTCCAGGTGCGGCCGCGCACCGAGGCCCTGGAGATCGACCGCGCCGGCAAGCGGGTGCGGGTGCGCGATCTGGCCAGCGGCGAGGAGGACTGGCTGCCCTACGACGCGCTGGTGCTGGCCACGGGCGCCCGGGCCAGGCGCCTGGACGTGCCGGGCGTGGAGCTGCCGGGCATCTACTCGCTGCACGGCCCGGACGACGCCGACGGCATCCGGCGCGCGCTGGGCGAGGGCCGGGCGCTCGACGTGGCGGTGGTGGGCGGCGGCCTGCTGGGCGTCGAGGTGACCGAGGCCCTGGCCGCCAAGGGCTGCCGGGTGACCATCGTGGAGCTCGCCCGGCGCATCCTGGGCATGCTGGACGAGGAGATGGCCAGGCTGGTGGAGCGGCAGTTCGAGGCGCACGGCGTGCGGGTGCTCACCCAGACCGAGGTGCGCGGCTTCGCCGGCCGCGGGCGGGTGGAGCGCGTGCTGCTCGGGGACGGCGAGCTGCGCGCCGATCTGGTCATCCTGAGCGCCGGGGTCGAGCCCAACGTCGATCTGGCCCGGGCCGCGGGCCTGGCGCTGGGGCCCTTCGGTGGGCTGCGGGTGGACGCGCAGATGCGCACCTCCGATCCGTCCGTGTTCGCCGCCGGCGACTGCGTCGAGACCCCCCACCTGATGCTGGCCGAGCCGCGCTTCATGCCCATGGGCTCGACCGCCAACCGCCAGGGGCGGGTGCTGGCCGGAGTGCTGTGCGGCCGCGAGGACACCTACCCGGGCTCGCTGGCCACCGCCATCTGCCGGGTGTTCGACTGGTGCGTGGCCCGCACCGGGTTGACCGAGGCCGAGGCCCGCGCCGAGCGGCGGGCCGTGGTCACCGCGCTCGTGCCCGGACCGGATCGGGCGTCCTACCTGCCCGACTCGCAGCCGCTGTACCTGAAGCTGGTGGTGGACGCCCGCAGCCGCCGGCTGCTGGGCGCGCAGGCGGTGGGCCCCGGGCGGGGCGACAAGCGCGTGGACGTGGCCGCGACGGCCATCGCGCTCGGGGCCAGCGTGGATCACCTGGCCCACCTCGACCTGGCCTACGCGCCGCCCTACTCGGAGGCGCTCGACAACCTGATCACCGCCGCCAACGTGGTGCGCAACAAGCTGGACGGCCTGCTGCGGGGCATCTCGCCGCTCGAGCTGCAGGAGCGGCTCGAGCGCGGGGAGCCCCTGTGCCTGCTGGACGTGCGCTCCCCGGCCGAGTACGAGCGCGAGCGCCTGCCGGGCTCGACCCTCATCCCGCTCGGCGCGCTGCGCGGGCGGCTGCACGAGCTGCCCCGCGACCGGGACATCGTGGCCTTCTGCAACCTGTCGCTGCGCGGCTACGAGGCGCAGATCATCCTGCGCGCGGCGGGCTTCGAGCGGGTGTGGGTGCTGGACGGGGGGCTGGCGATGTGGCCCTTCGACAAGGCCTACTAGGGCTCAGAGCTGGATCTGCTTCCACTTCCCCTGGCGGAACTTCCAGGCCAGGATCGAGGTGAGCAGCACCGCGTAGACGGCCGCCGCGGACCAGGTGCCCAGCATCCCGCCGCCCAGGACGATGCCCAGCAGGTAGGACAGCGGGATCAGGCAGCCGAAGTGCAGCAGCAGCTCGACCTTCATGACGAACTTCGGGTTGCCCGCCCCGTACAGGGCCTGGACTAGGACCAGCCCGGCGCTGATCACCCCGGTGAAGGCGCCCATCAGGCGGAAGGCCGGCACGGCCACCTCGATGACCGCGACCTTGTCGGTGAAGATGGCCAGGAACACGCGCGGGAAGAGGATGATCGCCACGCCCAGCAGGCCCATCACGTAGCCGCCGATGCGCACCGACTGCCAGCCGTAGCGCTCGGCCAGATCGGGCTTGCCCGCGCCCAGGCTCTGGCCGACCAGGGTGGCGGTGGCGGTGCCGAAGGCGATCGAGATCATGAAGACCATCATCAGGAAGGAGATCATGATCCAGCTCGCGCTGGTGATGAGATCGGGCCGCAGGATCCCGGCCGCCTGGAGCATCGCGCCGCCCAGCGGCAGCGTGGCGAGCTCGCGCAGGTACACGGGCGTGGGCTGGATGTGGCCCATGACCCACAGGAAGAACTCGAAGCCGCTCATGACGAAGATGGTGGCCAGGCCCGAGGGCACGCTCAGGCGCACGATCTCCCAGGCCACGTGGCGGTTCAGGTTGCTCAGGCGGAAGTAGCGGAAGGCCTCGCGGTTCTCCTTGCGCAGGCTCCAGTAGACCATGAAGCCCAGGCCGACGTAGGTGGCGATCAGCGTGGCCCAGGCCGAGCCGGCCACCTCCAGGCGCGGGAAACCCAGGTTGCCGTACACCAGCAGCAGCGCCATGCCGATGTTGACGAAGTTCATGGTGATCGAGGCGATCATGTGGACGTAGGTCTTGCCGATGGCGTCGAAGAAGGACTTGAAGCTGAAGGTGACCACCATCGAGAACACGTTCAGCATGCGGATCTGGCAGTAGGCGGCGCCGAGCCTCGCCACGTTGGGGTTGGGCGACAGCAGGGGGAACACCTCGGGGATGACGAACCAGCCGACGAGCGAGATGCACAGCCCGCAGGCCAGGGCGATCACCAGCGAGTTGCTGAGCGCCCGCCCGGCCAGCTCCATCTGGCCCTCGCCGAAGCGCCGGGCGGTGATGGCCTGGGTGCCGACCGAGATGGACGAGAAGAAGCCGCCGATGGCCCAGAAGAGCGGCAGGCTGAGGCCGATGGCGGCCACGCCGTCCACCCCGGTCGAGCCCGGCAGGCGCCCGACCAGGGCCGTGTCCACGTGGTTGACCAGGGTCTCGGTGAACATGCCCAGGATGACCGGGACGGCCAGGGTGCCGATGCGCTTGCTCAGGGTGGGGTCGATGCCCAGGTTCAAGGTCACCTCGCGCCCGTGCGGAACCTGCCCCCGAGATCTGCCTACCTATCCCCCACGCTGTCGGAAGTCAAAGGCTTATCGCGAGCCGACCGGGCCGAGGCCGAGCCCGGTGGCCCGGTGGGGCGGGTCGGCCTCGAGGTGCAGGGTGAGATCGATCTGGCCGCGCTCGCAGCCGAGCCGGATGACCGCGGCGTGCTCACCCAGCGCGCGCAGCGGCCGGGCCTCGGGGCAGGCCCCGGCCTGGTCGTGCACCTCCCGGAGGAGTTTGCGCAGGCGCTCGTCGGGGATGGCCTTGCGGAAGCTGGGGTGCAGCAGCGCCTCCAACGCGGCGTCGGTGGCCGCGTCTGGGTCGGCCAGCAGGGCCTGCACGCGGGCGAGCGCCCCCGTCAGGTCGGGGCCGAGGTCCGCCGCGGGCGCCGGCAGGCGGTCGAGCAGCAGCGCGGTCAGCACCTGGGCCAGGCCCGTCAGGCGCTGGGGCAGCTCGCCGCCGGCGTTGGCCAGCAGCACCACGCCCAGGCCGCGCTCGGGCAGCAGCCACACCACGGCCGCGTGGGTGGCGGTGCCGCCCGCGTGGGTCACCACCCAGCCTTGCTCGGGGTGGGAGAGCGTCACCCAGTTCACCCCGAAGAGCTGGCCGTCGGGCCGGGTGGGGCCGGCCGGCAGGTGGCTCTCGCGCACGCTGGCGCGCGCCACCGGGCCGGGATCGGGCTCGTCCCGGGGCGGCCAGGCGCGGAGCTGGAAGGCCGCGAAGCGGGTCATGTCCTCCAGGCTGGACCACAGCCCGCCCATGCCCTCGGCCGCGCCCATGGCCCAGGGCGCCTGGGCCTCGAAGGTGCCGTCGCGCGGTGCGTAGCCCCGGGCGAGCGAGCGGTCGGGGCGATCCTCCGGGTCGAAGGTGGTCTCGCCCAGCTCCAGGGGCTCGAGCACCTGCTCGCGCAGGAGCTCCCGCAGCGGCTTGCCCCCGGCCCGCGCGAGCGCCACGCCGGCCACGGCCATGCCCAGGTTGGAGTAGCTGGTGCGGGTGCCGGGCGCGGCCTCGAGGCGCTGGCCGTCGAGCGCGGCGAAGAGCTCCGCCTCGCCCGGCGGGCGCGCGGGGTCGGTGTACTCCAGCCGGCCCACGCGCGGCAGGCCGGAGGTGTGGGTGACCAGGTGCCGCAGCGTGATGCGCGGGCTGTCCCGGGTCGGGTACAGCACCCGGCCGAGCTCGGGCACCCAGCGCTCGAGCGGCTCGTCGAGGTCGAGCAGGCCGCGGTCGCGCAGCGCGAGCGCCGTGAGGCCGGTGAAGGTCTTGGTCAGCGAGCCGATGGCGAACAGGGTGTGGCCGGTGACCGGCTCGCCATCCTCCAGGCCGGCCAGCCCCAGGCCCAGCGACCACAGCCGGCCCTCGGGGGTGACCACCCCGAAGGCCAGGCCCGGGGCCTGACCCTGCGCGAACCAGTCCTTCAGCCGCTGGCGGAGCTCGGGCACGGCCTCGAGCAGGCGCTCCCGATCCGGGCGGGCGGGCGCCGGCTGCGCCTCGGCGAAGCGCTGGACGGGCAGGGGCGGCGGCCCCTGGAGCCCGGGCCCGGGACAGCCCGGCAGCAGGCACACGGCCCAGAGGCAGGCGGGCAGGCGGACGGGCCCAGGCAGGCACGGCATGGCGCGATCCTCCGTTCGCCCCAGGCATGCCACCTTTTGCTTCCCACGGGAAGCCCCTCCGGAATAGTCTCCGGGCTCGTCTGGTTGATGCGCCGGCCGGGGCGCGTGACGCCCCTGCCCGGCGAGGAGGAGGACGCATGGCAACGCCCGCCTCGGGGCCCGTGCTGGAGACGCGCGGGCTGACCAAGCGCTTCGGCGGTACGCTGGCGGTGAATGGGGTGTCCTTCCAGGTCCAGCGGGGGGAGATCCTGGGTTTCCTCGGGCCCAACGGGGCCGGCAAGACCACCACGCTTCGCATGGCCACCGGCACCTTGCGGCCCAGCGCCGGCGAGGTGCGGGTGGCCGGCCTGGACGTGTCCGCGGCGCCGCTGGAGACGCGCCGGCGGATCGGCTACCTGCCGGAGAACGCCCCGCTGTACGACGACATGCAGGTGCTGGACTTCCTGCGGCTCGCGGCGGCGCTGCGCGAGGTGCCCGCCCGGGGCCGCCGCGCGGCCATCTCCGCCATGGTGTCGCGCTGCGGGCTCGCGGAGGTGCTGGGCAAGGACATCCGCCAGCTCAGCAAGGGCTACCGCCAGCGCGTGGGCCTGGCCCAGGCCATGATCCACGACCCCGATCTGCTCATCCTGGACGAGCCCACCTCGGGCCTCGACCCCAACCAGATCGCCGAGATCCGCACCCTCATCCGCGAGCTGGGCCGGGAGAAGACGGTCATCCTCTCGACCCACATCTTGCCCGAGGTGCAGGCCACCTGCGATCGCATCGTCATCATCGCCGATGGGCGGCTGGTGGCCGACGACACGCCCGCGGCCCTGGCGGCGCGCGGCAGCGGGCCCGTGGTGCGGCTGGTGGTGCGCGCCCAGGCGGGCCCGCCGCCCGGGCTGGACGAGCTCCGGGCGCGGCTGTCCGCGGTGCCGGGCGTGGCCGCGGTGCTGCCGGCCGACGGGGAGGGCGAGGGCAGCCTGGGGATGCGGGTGCAGGCCGCCCAGGGCGCGGACCCGCGCCCCGGCCTGTTCGCCGCCGTGGTGGCGGCCGGGCTGGTGCTGCTCGATCTGCACCGCGAGAGCGCCACCCTGGAGGACACCTTCCGCCGGCTGACGCTGGGGGCGGACGAGTCCGAGGGAGGCCGCCATGCGTAAGGTCGCCGTCCTGGCCCGGCGCGAGCTCAGGGCCTACTTCGACTCCCCGGTGGCCTACATCGTGCTGGTGGTCTTCCTGCTGCTCAGCGGCTGGCTGGTGTTCTCCACCCTGTTCCTGCTCGGGGAGG
Organism: Myxococcota bacterium; assembly: GCA_022710975.1. Taxonomy (GTDB): domain Bacteria; phylum Myxococcota; class B64-G9; order B64-G9; family B64-G9; genus JAKLGA01. The sequence continues at coordinate 469,473 of JAKLGA010000001.1, forward strand.
CGGACCTGCGGCAGCTCTTCACGCCCGGGCTGCTCTCGCCGGCGCTGCTGCTGGTCATCCTGGCGCCGGCCATCACCATGCGGCTGGTGGCCGAGGAGCGCAAGAGCGGCAGCCTGGAGCTCCTGTGCAGCCTGCCGGTCAGCGACTGGCAGGTGGTGCTGGGCAAGTTCCTGGGCGCCCTCGGCCTGGCCACGGTGGCCCTGGCGCTGACGCTGGCCTACCCGCTGACGGTGACCTGGCTCGGACCGCTCGACTGGGGCGGCGTCCTGGCTGGCTACCTGGGCCTGCTGCTGTTCAGCGCGGCGCTGCTGGCCATCGGCCTGGCGTGCTCGGCGCTGACCTCGAACCAGATCGTGGCCTTCATCGCCGCCTTCGGCATCTCGGCCGTGCTGTACTTCGTCTACTGGCTGCAGTTCTTCCTGCCCGAGTGGCTGGCGCCGGCGGCCGACTACCTGGCGCTGTCGGGCCACCTGGACAACCTGGCGCGCGGGGTGATCGATCTCCGCGACGTCACCTACTACCTGACGCTGACCGCGGGCGCGCTGCTGCTGTCCGAGCGCGCGCTGGCGCGCCAGCACGCCTGAGGCGGGGAGGCTCGCATGCGCGCCGTCCGTCGCCTGGATGTCTGGCTCCGCACGCTGGCCGTGCTGGGCTGCCTGGTGCTCGCGAACCTGCTGGCGCTCGGCCTGGTGGCCCGCCTGGATCTCACCCGGGACCGCGTCTACACCCTGGACGCGGCCACCCTCGCGACCCTGACGGGCCTGCAGGACCCGGTCACCGTCCGGGCCTACGTGACCCGCGATCTGCCGGCGCCCCTGTCCACGCTGGCCCGCTACCTGGGGGACGTGCTGGAGGAGTACCACGCCCGCAGCCACGGCCAGGTGCGCTACGAGGTGATCGACCCGGCCGCGGTGGAGACCGAGGCCGACCGGCAGAAGAAGAAGGAGCTGAAGCGCGATCCCTTCGGCAACCTGGTGCGCGAGATGACCAGCGTGGAGCAGGAGCTGCAGGGCCTGGGCATCCCCTCCATCCCGCTCAAGGTGAACCAGGGCGACAAGGTCGAGTCCATGCGCGGCTACCTGGGGCTGGTGATCTCCGCCGGGGGCAAGCGCGAGGTGCTGCCGCTCGTCCAGCGCAGCGAGACGCTGGAGTACGAGCTGACCAGCCGCATCCGCAAGGTGACGCGCGCGCGCGCCCCCAAGATCGCGCTGCTGGCCGGCGCCGCCGGGCCCGAGGAGCAGACGCAGCTCGCGAACCTGGGCGGCCTGCTGGGCTCCCTCTACCAGGTGGAGCCCGTGGATCCCACCCGCAAGCCGACCATCCCCGACGACGCCGATCTCCTCTGGGTGGTGGGCCCGCGGGCGCCGCTGGGCGAGGAGGCGCTGCGGGCCGTGGACCGCTTCGTCATGTCCGGCCGGGGGGCGGCCTTCTTCCTCGGGCCGGTCGACGTGGATCTGAAGACGCTGGGGACGACCCCCCTCCAGCACGGGCTGGAGGGCCTGCTGGCCGGCTGGGGGGTGCGGCTCGGGCCCGGGTTGGTGGTGGACGGCGAGAACGTGGCCATGACCGTCAGCCGCCAGGACGGCCCGATGCGGGTCACGCAGCAGGTGCCCTACCCCTACCTGGTCGCCCCGCGCCGGCTGGGCCCGCCCCACCCCGTGACCCGCGGGCTGGGCGGGGTGATGTTCCCCTTCGCCGCGCCGCTCTCGCTCCAGCAGCCGCTGCCCGAGGGCGTGCAGGCCGAGGTGCTGGCCCGCTCGTCGGAGTCCGCCGGCGTGGTGCAGCCGCCCTACGACCTGGATCCCTTCCGTCGGCTGACCCAGGCGGACGTGGGCGCGCAGGGGGCGCAGGATCTGGCGCTGGCCCTCCGGGGCGCGCTGCCCAGCCAGGTGCCGGCCGCGCCCGGCGAGGCCGAGCCGCCGGCGCGCGCCAGCCAGGCCCGGGTGGTGGTGATCGGCGCCCACGGCATGCTCCAGGACGCCTACCTGGGCAAGGCCAACCAGGCCCTGGTCCTGAACCTGGTGGACTGGCTGCTGGCCGACGAGGCGCTCATGGGCATGCGCGCGCGCGGCCTGCGGGCGGCCCCGCTGGAGCCCGTGTCCGAGGGCGTGCGCCAGACCCTCAAGCTGGCCAACATCGCCGGCCTGCCGCTGCTGCTGGTGGGCTTCGGCCTGGTGCGCTGGCGCCTGCGCGAGGCGCGGCGCAAGCGCGTGCGGGTCTAGGCCGACCGCGCGCGAGGAGATGTGCGGTGAGCAAGAGCACGATCGCGTCCCTGGTGGTGTTCGGCGGCCTGCTGGCCGCGCTGCTCGGCCTGCGCCTGGGCGAGGGCGCCTCGCGCGGCATCCGCCGCCTGGAGCTCGGGCTCGAGCCGGCCTCCGTCGAGCGCGTGGTCATCCGCGGCAAGAACCCCGTGGAGCTGCGCAGGCAGGGCGAGGGCTGGCAGCTGGCCGACGGGCGCGCGGCCGACCCCGGCGCGGTGAAGCAGCTGCTGGACTCCCTCGGCCGGCTGGAGTCCAGCGAGGTGGTGGCCGAGGGCGAGGCGCGCGACGCGGAGTACGAGGTGGCAGGGGAGAAGGCCCAGCAGGTGGAGATCCACGCCGGAGGCGCCCTGGCGGCCTCGTTCAGCGTGGGCAAGGCCGCCCCGGGCGGGGTGTACCTGAAGGCCGGGGGCGCGACCTACCTGGTGCCCAAGGTGTTCCCCTACGCCTTCTCCCGTGCCCCGAGCGGCTGGTACCAGCTGAAGCTCTTCGACGCCAAGGTGGAGGACGCCCGGCGGCTGGAGGTGGCCCTGGCCGGAGAGCCCGCCTACGCCCTGCGCCAGCAGGACGGCGTGTGGGCGCTCGACGGCGCCTCGCCGCCCGGCTTCCGCTTCGACGCGGGCGCGGGGCGCGCGCTGGGCATGGCGCTCGTCAACGCCCGGGCCATCGACCTGGTGCTCGAGCCCCTGGCCCCGGAGAAGACCGGCCTGGCCGGGGCGGTGGACCGGCTGGCCTTCGTCGACGCCCAGGGCCAGCGGCACGCGCTCGCCCTGGGCGCCGCCACCGACAAGCAGGATGTCTACGCCCAGGTGGAGGGCAGCCAGGACGTGCTGGTGCTGGCCAAGGCCTCGGCCGCGCTGCTGCGCAAGCGCCTGGCGGAGCTGCGCGACCTGCGCCCGATGGCGCTGGCGCCCGATCAGGTGAAACGCCTGCGGTTGGAGGAGGGCGCGCGCCGCCTGGTGTTCGAGCGCGGGCAGGCCGGCTGGGGGCTGCTGGAGACCAGCGAGCCCGCGCCCGCCGGCTTCGAGCTCGAGCCCGCGGCGGTGGAGCGGCGGCTGCAGGCCCTGGCCCAGGCCCGGGCCTACGCCCTGGCCCCGCAGGGCACCCGCGGCCGGTCGAGCCCGGAGCGGCCCACGGCCCGGGTGGTCGCGGAGCTCGCCCAGGGCGGCGAGGCGACGCTCGCCTTCGGGGCCCGCGACAAGGTCCAGGATCGCGAGGGCGTGTACGCGCGGGGCAACGCCGACGCCGAGGTCTACATGCTGGACCCGGCCACCCAGCGCTCCCTGCTGGGCGGCCTGGAGACCTTCAAGAAGTCCGTCCGGCCGGGGCCTCCGCCGGGCAGGATGCCCCAGGGCCTCGAGCAGCTCCCGCCGGAGGTCCGCGCCAAGCTCATGCAGCAGCTCCAGGGCCGCTGAGGTTGATCGACTCCGCCCAGTGCGTGTAACTTCCTGGCGAGCTGGCCTGGCGGCCGGGACGGAGGGCACGCGTGAGGACTCCAACTTCTCTGCTAGGGCGCGGTCTGGCCGGGCTGCTGCTGCTCGCGGCGGCGGGCTGCGCCAGGAGCCCCGCGGACGGAGACGCCGGCGCGGTGGCCGCCTCCGACGAGCGGCTGCGCAACGCCATCGGCTCCTACGTCGAGGGCTACAACCTTCTGGGCGAGTCGGTGAACGCGCTGCTCGCGCGCTACGCCGCGTCCGTGCCCGCGGCCGGCGCCGCCGACCCGGCCAAGGTGCGCCTCGAGCCGGCGCACGTCGAGCTGGGCGCCCGCCTGAAGAGCGCCCGCGAGGAGTTCGAGGTGGGCAAGCGCGACGGCGGCGAGGCGCTGGCCGGGCTGGCGCCGCTGGCCGACCGGCTGCGCGCCACCGCGCGCAAGGTGATGAAGACCTACGCCGAGGCGGAGCACTACTACAGCTCGGGCGGTTTCAAGGCCGACGCCGGCGCCGGCGCGGCCAAGTACCACGAGGAGATGCGCGCGCGGGGTGCGGACTTCCGCCAGGCGCTGTCGGACCTGGCCGTGGCGCTGGACGGCGTGGAGGATCGCCAGGCCCAGGCGGAGATCGAGGCCCTGGCGGCGGCCAAGGGCCCGGCCTACTGGTTCCGGCGCGCCAACCAGGCCGCCAAGCGCATGCTGGGCGCGGTGCGCGCGCTGCCCGACGCGCGGCCCTTCGAGGCCGAGCGCGCGGCGCTCCAGTCGCTGGCCGGGGAGCTCGACGCCTTCGCCGCGAGCCACGCGCAGGCGCTGCCCGGCGCCTTCACCGCCTACCGTGAGGCCCTGACCCGCACGCTGGCCAGCGCCGGCCGCCTCGGCGCGGCGGTGCAGCCCGGCGATGGCGGCGCCCCCCCCGCCGAGGCCGCCTGGGCCCAGGCCAAGCAGGCGCTGTTCGACGACTACAACGCGCTCATCCAGGCCGGCAACGCGCTCTACGATCTCGAGGAGCAGGGCCCGCCGCGGTAGCCGCGGCCCGGCGGACGGGGTCGAGGAGCACCGCGCACGCCACCGCGGGCTGGCCTCCGACGGCCCCTGCGCGTAGACTGCCCCGGATGAGGCGCCTGCTGCAGCTCGCCGTGTTCGCCGTCCTGGCCCTGGCCGTGCTGGGGGGGCTGCACCTCTACCTGTGGACCCGCCTGCTGCTCGAGCCCGGCTGGGGCGAGGGCGTGGCCGCGGCCGGGGCCTGGGCCCTGGCAGGCCTGGTGCTGGGTTCGCCGCTGGGCATGCTGGTCGCGCGGCGGCTGCCCCAGGCGCAGGCCCGCCTGGTGCTGGCGCTGCCCTTCACCTGGCTGGGCGTGGCGCTGCTCTTGCTCTTCAGCCTGCTGGCCCTGGACGCGCTGCGCCTGGCGGCCTGGGCCGGCTTCCACCTCGCGGGGGAGGAGGCCGCCTGGGCCGCGCTGCGCGACTCGATCGGCCTGGACCGGCTGGTGGCCTGCGCCGCGTTCGGCCTGGCGGGGCTGGGCAGCCTGCTCGGCTTCCTGGGCGCGGCCCTGCCCCCGAGGGTGGTGACCCACACCCTCCGCCTGCCGCGCTGGCCCGCGGCCCTGGACGGCTTCCGCCTGGTGCTGCTGGCCGATCTGCACCTGGGGGAGATGCTGGGCCGGCGTTTCCTCGGCCGGGTGGTGGCGCAGGTCCAGGGGTTGCGCCCGGACCTGGTGGCCGTGGTCGGGGATCTGGTGGACGGCCCGCCGGGCGTGGTGATGCCCGAGCTCGAGGCGCTGCGCGCCCTCAACCCGCCCCTCGGGGTGTGGTTCACCAGCGGCAACCACGAGCTGTACTCTGGCTACCGGGCCTGGCTCGAGGCCCTGCCCGGGCTGGGGTTGCAGGTGCTCGACAACCGCCGGGTGACCCTCGGGCGGGACGGGGCGGCCTTCGAGCTGTGCGGCCTGCCCGATCTCGAGGCTGCCCGCATGGAGCCCGCCGCCCGGCCGGATCTGGCCCGGGTGCTCGCGGGTCGCGCCGCGGAGCTGCCGGTGGTGCTCCTGTCGCACCAGGCCCGCGTCGTGGGCGAGGCCGCGGCGCAGGGCGTGGAGCTGGTGCTCGCGGGCCACAACCACGCGGGGCAGATCTGGCCCTTCGGCTACTTCGTGCGCCTGCAGCAGCCGGTGGTCTCGGGCTTCCTGCGGCGCGGGTCGACCCTGGTGTACGTCAGCGCCGGGACCGGCTTCTGGGGCCCGCCCATGCGGCTGTTCACCCGGGGAGAGGTGAGCCTGCTCGAGCTGCGCCCGGAGGGCGGGGATCCGGGGGCCGCGCCATGAGGGAGGCGTGATGGGCGAGACGCGCGAGGTGGTGCTCGTGGGCGCGGGCCCGGCCGGCGCCGCGGCGGCCCTGGGGCTGGCCCGCGCGGGCGTGCCGGGGGTGCTCGTGCTCGAGCGCCAGGCGCTGCCGCGCGACAAGGCCTGCGCCGGCGGGCTGGGCCCCAAGGCGCGGGCCGAGCTCCAGCGCCTCGGGCTGTGGGAGCAGGTGGCCGCGCGGGCCTACCCCATCTCGGGCGTGCGCCTGGTGAGCCCAGGCGGGCGGGAGGCGGTCGCGGCCGGGCGGGCCAGCGCCCACGTGCTGCGGCGGCGCGTGCTGGACGGGTTGCTGGTGGAGGCCGCCCGGGCCGCCGGGGTCGAGGTGCACACGCGCTGCAAGGCCGAACGGCTCCTGTGGCGCGCCGGCCGGGTGGTGGGGGTGCGCGCGGCGGGCCAAGACCTCGAGGCGGGCTGGGTGCTGCTCGCCCACGGGGCCACCGGCCACCTCGGCGTGGCCGCCGAGCCGCGCCCGCGCCGGCTGCTGCAGACCTGCCTGGGCTGGTACGAGGATCTGGCGCTGCGGCCGAACACCGTCGAGATGCTGTGGGACGAGGAGCTCGCGCCCCACTACGGCTGGTTGTTCCCGGAGTCGGACCGCGTGGCCAACCTCGGCGTGTGCATCGCCGCCGAGCGGCTGGGGCGCCGCTCGGTGCGGGCGCTGTTCGCCCGTTTCCTGGAGCGGCAGTTCGGCCCGCGTGTGCGGGCCGCCCGCCAGGTGGGCGGGTGGCTGAGCCACCCCATCTCCGTCTCGACCCGCGTGCGGCCCGCGGCCCCGCCGGGCTGCCTGGCGCTCGGCGAGGCCGCCCGGCTGGTGAACCCGGCCACGGGCGAGGGTATCGCCCAGGCGCTGACCAGCGGGCGCCTGGCCGCCGAGGCGCTGCTGGCGATGCGCGCCGGCCTGCCGGAGCGCGAGGCCGTGCGCCGCTACGCCCGCGGGCTCTCGCGCGAGCTGCAGCTCGGGTTCCTCCTGGGGGAGGCCTTCATGCGCCTGGGCGTGCCGGCGCTGGACGTGGTGGTCGGCCTGGCCCGCAGCCGCTGGCTCGGCGGGCTCACCTCGGACGCCATGGCCAAGATGTGACCGCTGGAGGGTGACCATGTCCAACCGAATAGCCCAGTGTCTCTGGCTGCTCCTCGTCCTGGCCGCGGCGGCCTGCGGCTCGTCCCCGGACCCGGAGCCGTCCTGCACCGACCCCGACGGCGATCGCTACGGCCAGGGCGCGGGCTGCCTGGGCGCGGACTGCGACGAGGACGACGCGCGCTGCTGGACCGGGCTGTGCTGTCCGGTGGACTGCAGCGATCCCGACGGGGACGGGTACGGGCAGGGCGGCGCCTGCCTGGGCGCGGACTGCGACGAGGGCGCGCCCGGCTGCCACGCGGGCGCGTGCTGCCCGGCCGCGTGCGAGGACCTCGACGGGGACGGGTACGGCCTGGGCGCTGGCTGCGCGGGCCCGGACTGCAACGACGCCGGCTCGGGCATCCACCCCGGCGCGCCCGAGGTGTGCGACACGCTGGACCAGGACTGCGACGGCCAGACGGACGAGGACGGGGTGTGCCCGGGCTGCACGGACCCCGACGGCGACGGGTTCGGCCAGGGCACGGGTTGCCTGGGGCCGGACTGCGACGAGGGGGACGCGGGCTGCAGCCAGGGGGCCTGCTGCGGCCCGGCCATCCCGCGCCTGGAGCTCTGGGCGCTCGATCTGTGGGCCCAGCCGCTGCCGCAGGGCGAGGCCCAGCTCTCGCTGGTCTGGAACGGCCAACCCGTCGAGGCCTCGGGCTGGCCCCGGGCGGTGCTGCTCCTGCGGGCCCCTGGCACGCTGGAGGGCCGGCTGGCGGCCCCGGATCACGAGGAGCTGTACTTCTCGGTCGAGGTCGTCGATCCCGCCGGCGCGGGCGGGGTGAGCGCGAGCCTGGACGCCGGCGTGCGCGACGCGGGCCTGACCTCCTCCTACGATCTGCGGCTGGTGGACGGCCAGCAGACGCCGGTGCACAGCGTGTACCTGGGGCTGCGCCACGCCTGGTTCTCGGCCCAGGGCCGGCCGGCCCGCCGGGGCAACCTGGCCGAGCTGCTGGTCAACGGCGAGGAGGCGTTCGGCAGGCTGCACCAGGACCTCGTCGCCGCCCAGGGCGAGGTGCTCCTGTCGAGCTGGTGGTGGATGTCGGACTTCGAGCTGGTGCGGGACGCCGCCACCCACGCCGACCTGACCCAGGCCGAGCGCTGGGCCAACACGGTGCTGGGCGTGCTCGAGCGCCTGCCGGCCACCGTCCGCATCCTGGTGGGCGAGTTCTGGGGCTCGCACGACGTGATGGACTGGCTCACCACCGACTCGACCCTGCTGGCCTACGCCGAGACCGCGGGCGACGGCATCGAGTTCATGGGCCAGGGGAACGCCTCCTTCGGCGAGTTCGCCTGGGATCCGTCGGACTTCGTGTTCGGCGACCGGGTGCGCGGCGCCTTCCCGGAGACCGCCGGGCGCGCCTTCGAGGCCGAGCAGCCCACCGCCTCGCGCCTGCCGGCGGCCTGGGTGGACATGACCGACTGGCCCTTCATCGACCTCGAGGTCGAGCTGGCCTCCTGGCACCAGAAGTTCAGCGTGGTGGACCACCAGGTGGCCTACGTGGGCGGCATGAACATCAAGAGCACCGACTGGGACGGCCCGCAGCACCTGGTCTTCGAGCACCGCCGCATGGAGTTCGACGCCACGTCGGCCGAGCGGCACGCGGTCATGGCCAAGGAGCGCCTGCCCGACCTGGGTCCGCGGCGCGACTACATCCTGCGGCTGGAGGGCCCGGCCGCCCAGGACGCGGCCGAGGTGTTCCAGGCCCGCTGGCGCCAGGCGCGGGCCGACGGCGTGACCTACGCCGAGAACACCACCGACTTCGAGGTGGAGCGCGCCATCCCGGAGCGGGCCGGGGGCATCCAGCTCCAGGTGACCGCCACCATGCCCCAGCCCTTCTGGGAGCACGCCATCGCCGAGACCTGGTTCAACGCGGTCGTCCAGGCGGAGCGCTACATCCTGATCGAGGACCAGTACTGGCGCATCCCGCTGCTCGTGGACGCCATCGCCAGGCGCATGCGCGAGCAGCCGGGGCTGCTCCTGGTGGTGGTGACCAAGGCCATCGACGAGTGGACCGATCCGGGCTGCGAGTGGACCTACACGACCCACCAGCAGCTGCTGGGGGAGTTCGGGCCGACGCGCTACCGCACCTATCAGCTCCGCTCCTTCGACACCAGCCCGTCCGCGCAGGCCGGGGAGGTCGCGGCCAACTTCGTGGACATCGACACCCACTCGAAGCTCCTGGTGGTGGACGACCGCTTCCTCAGCGTGGGCTCCTGCAACAAGAACAACCGCGGCATGCTGTACGAGGGCGAGCTGAACGTGGCCGCGCTGGACGAACCGCTGACCCGCGGGGCGCGCCGCCGGGTGGTCGGCGACTGGCTGGGCGCGGGCGCCACCCCGTCCGAGGACACGGCCACCTGGTTCGCCCAGCTCGTGGCCGCGGCCGACTGGAACGCGGCGGTGCGCGCGCGCTGGGAGGCGCTCGGCGACAGCGCCGATCTCGGCGGCGGGGCGCTGCCGGCCGACCTCACCCCGGCGGGCCTGCTCTACCCGCTGCCCTTCGGCGTCCCGGACGACTGCTTCCTCGAGGGGGTAGGCCCGGACATGACCCGCGAGGAGCTGCCCCCCGTGGTGGGGACCTGGACGGGCGGCGCCGGCCGCGGCGCGGTCAGGGCAGGCGGCGCCGGGAGTAGGCCCGCACCAGCTCGCTGAGCCGGTCGAGGTCGTCCCCGTCGAAGGCCACCAGCTCCTCGAAGCCCAGCCCGCCGGAGAGCGCGATGGCGGCCAGCGAGGCCGTCGCCCCGGTGGCGCGGTCCTCGAGCCCCGCCGGCGGCAGGGGCAGGCTCAGGAGCAGCGGATCCGCGGCCGGCAGGTACACCAGCCAGCGGCCGTTCGGGGCGGCCAGCTCGAGCCGCTGGACGCCGGCGCCAGGCACCGCGCCGGCCACCAGCTCGCGCGTGGCCACGTCCCAGCTCGCCCCCTCGGGGAAGGGCAGGAAGCCGGGCTCGAAGGTCACCGCCGTGGGCAGATCGGCGGCCACGTGCAGCACCGCCGCCGCGTCCTCGGGGGTGGCCAGGCCGGCGCCGGCCGGCATGGCCAGCGCCAGCACCCCGTAGGCGCCCACCTCCAGGCCGTCGTGGGCCGGGGCCAGGCGCATGACCAGCGAGGCCCCGCTGCCCGAGGCCTGCGCGGCGGAGAGCCCGAGCGGGGTGAAGCCCAGCCCGGAGAAGCCGCCGGCCACCACCACGACCGTGGACAGCGGCGCGCCGTCCAGGCTGGGCGGTTGCGGGGTGAGCACCTCGAGCGCCAGCGTCTGGGGCTGGTCCGGGGCCAGATCGAGATCGGGCAGGTTGGCCCAGTCCGGCCGGAGCTCGGCGAGGTCCCCGTCCCGATCGCGATCGTCCGCGTCGGCGACCAGCGGCAGGGGGAACACCTCGAAGGCCGGCCGCAGCCCGTGCTGCAGGGCGGAGAAGGCCGGGAAGAGCGCCAGCACCAGCTCCTCCAGCGAGCCGATCCCGCCCAGCAGCTCGCCCAGCAGGCTCATGTCCACCTTGCCGCCCAGCGCCCAGGCGTTTCGCAGCCCCGCCGGCCCGGTCACGTCGTAGCCAGGCTTGATCGAGATGGGCAGCCCCTGGAGCTCGAGGCCGAGCGTCATGTGCGCCGGCAGCGGCAGGTCGAACACCTGCCCGAGCAGGTTCACCTCCACCTGGTAGGTGGGCCCGAGCAGCGCGGCGAAGTCGATGGCCAGCAGATCTCCGGACAGGCTGGTGCCGGCCAGCCCCATGGCCAGCGGGCCCACGCCCGGGAAGGTCATCTGCCCGCTGAAGCCGCCGGCGGTGGCCACCCCGGTGCGGGGCGGCAGGGCGACGAACAGGTCGCGAGACGCGCTGCCGGCGATCGACACCCAGTCGTACTCCGCGTGGAACAGGTGCACGTCCGCCGGGCCGGCCGGGGCCGGGAAGGAGGCCGCGCCCAGCGCGTCGGTCTCGGCCTGCAGCGTCTGGCCGTCGGCCACCAGCAGCACCGCGGCGCCGGCGATCGGCCGCCGGCCCACCGCCGAGACCGCGGTCACGCGCAGCGTGTCCGCGGCCGGCTCCAGCACGTTGGTGAAGGTGACCGGGCGGCTGCGGCGGCCCGCGTCCACCGCCTCGGCCGTGACCAGGGTGGCGCCGGCCTCGGCCCCGCCCACCAGCTCCCGGCCCTCGATGGCGGCGCGGGGCGGGTCGCTGGAGGTCCAGGCGAAGGTGATCCCGGGCACGGCCTGGCCGGCCTGGTTGAGGGCCAGGGCCTCGAGGCGCACCCGCTGGCCCGGCCGGATCGGCCCGCCCGGGGTGAGCACCAGCACCTCGTAGACGGAGGTCGGGTTGCCGGGCTCCACGCACGCCCCGCCGCTGCACACCAGGGGGGCCTGGCAGTCGGCCGGCCCGCGGCACACGTGCGGCCGGCACAGGCCGCCCACGCAGTCCTGGTCCGGAGAGCAGTCGGCCTCGGCCTGGCAGCCCGCGGCCGGGTGGCAGTGCCCGTCCTCGCAGGTGGCCCCGGCCCCGCAGCTCCCGTCCAGGCTGCAGGCCGGCAGCTCCTCGCAGCGGCCGGCCAGGCAGACGAAGTTCCAGTCCGGGCAGTCCCCGTCGGCCTGGCACGGCGTGTAGACCTCGCAGCGGCCGGCCTGGCAGCGCATGAGCTCGCCCGGGCAGTCGGCGTCCGCCTGGCACTCGGCCGGGACGCACACGTAGTCCACGCAGATGGTGCCGGCCTGGAAGCAGGTCGCGTCGCTCAGGCAGCGCAGGCTGCAGCGGCCGTCCACGCAGGCCCGCAGCTGTCCGCAGTCCTCGTCCGCCGCGCAGCCCAGCTCGCAGAACCAGCCGTTGCACACCTGGCCGGCGGGGCACTCCTCGTCGGTCGCGCAGCGGGAGGGCAGCGTGCAGGCCCCCTCCACGCACAGCTCGAAGGGCAGGCAGTCCGCCGGGTCCAGGCACGGCCGGGTCTGGGTGGCGCAGGCGCAGTCCACGCACACCTCGAACAGGCCGCAGTCCTGGTCCGCCTCGCACTCGCACGACCGGCAGGTCCCCTCGAAGCAGCGCTGGCCGCCGGGGCAGTCCTCGTCGTCGCTGCACTCCTGGGAGCGGCACAGGCCGTCCAGGCAGCGCAGCCCCTCGGGGCAGTCCGCGTCCAGGGAGCAGTTGCCGCAGCGGCCGTCAGCCTGGCAGATCATGCCGCCCTCGCAGTCCGAGGAGTCCTGGCAAGGGCGGAAGCCCTCCCGGCAGTGCTGCTCGACGCAGATCTGGCCGGGCTCGCACTGGCCGTCGTCGGTGCAGATGCTGCCCAGGCCGTAGTCCTGGCAGCCGGAGCCGAGCAGCGCGAGCAGGCCCAGGACCGCGGGCAGACACGGGGACCGTCCGGCGGACCGGCGGATGGCGGCGCGGGCGCTCATGGGGGGCACCTCCTGGAGGTGGCGTGGTCCCTCCATGCCTACCACCCCGGGCGGGCTGGCCACAAGCCGTGTCCGGCCGGCCGGTTGACGCGCGCCCCGCGTGGGTGCTGGAATGCCCGCCCATGACCGCCTCCCCGCACATCTACTTCTTCTCGGGCAAGGGCGGGGTGGGCAAGACCACCCTGGCCGCGGCCACCGCGGTGTGGCTCGCGCGCCGGGGCGAGCGGGTGCTGCTCACCTCGACCGACCCGGCGCACAACCTCTCGGACGTGTTCGACCGCGCCATCGGTCACCACGGGGCGTGGATCGAGCCCAACCTGTTCGCCCTGGAGATCGACGCCACCGCCCGCTGGGCCGAGGCCACCGGGCAGGCCGCGCCCGCGGACGGGGCGGTGCCCAGGCCGGCGGGTCGCCTGCAGCGCAAGCTGGCCGAGGCGGTCCAGGTGCTGGGTGAGGCCCCCGGCGTGGACGAGATGATCTCGCTCGACCTGCTGCTGCAGGCCGCCAGCTCACCCGACCACGACGCGGTCATCTTCGACACCGCCCCGACCGGGCACACGCTCCGGCTGATGTCTCTGCCGCACATGCTGGAGGGCTGGTTCGGCGCGCTGCTCTCGCTGCGCGGCCACTTCTCCCGCCTGGGGCGCGTGTTCCGGCGGCTGCTGCCGCGCTCGCGCGAGGGCGAGGCCGAGCCGCCCGATCTGGGCGCGGAGATGGCCTCGGCCCGCGAGCGGGTGGGCGCGCTGCGCGGGCTACTCGGCGACGCGGCCCGCACCTCCTTCGTGCTGGTCAGCATCCCCGAGGCGCTCAGCGTGCTGGAGAGCCAGCGCACCCTGGCCAGCCTCGCCCAGCAGGGCATCCCCGTGGCGCGCGTGCTGGCCAACCAGGTGCAGCCCGAGTCGCCGGGCTGCGTCCACTGCCAGGCCCGGCGGACCATCCACCTGCGCGAGCTCGAGCACCTGCGGCAGGTGGTCGGCGCGGTGCCGGTGCAGGTGGTGGAGGCCAAGCCCCGCGTGGTGCGCGGCCCGGACGAGTTGGCGCGCCTGGGGGCCGAGCTGTGGGGCGCGCCGGCCGGGACGGCAGGAGGGTGAGCGGCGTGGAGATGGTCAAGGCAGGCCGCGTCGGCGAGGTGCGCGAGCGCGGGCGCAAGGTGCTGGCGCTGCTCGGGCGCAAGGTGGGCGTGTTCGCGGACGGGGACGGGTTCTTCGCCCTGGAGCTGACCTGCAAGCACCAGGGCGCGGATCTGTCCGCTGGCCGGGTCGTGGGCGGGGTGGTCACCTGCCCGCGCCACGGCTGGCGCTACGAGCTGGCCACCGGTCGCTGCCTGGATCACGCCTCGGCGCCGCTGAGGCGGCACGCCCTGGAGCTGCGGGGGGAGGAGATCTGGATCTCGCTCGGGCCGGTGGAGGGCGGGGCGCCGGGCTCCAATCGCTAGTGGGCCGCCTCGAAGACGCCGATCACCTCGTCGACCAGCCCCTCGGCCTGGTCCTCGGTGAGCCCGAGCGCCGAGCGCAGCCGCTGATCGTACTCGAACTCGCAGGTGTTCGTGTCGTAGTCGGCCATGGCCATGGCGTAGGCCAGCTTGTAGGCCTGGTCGCGGGCGAAGGGGCGTGACAGCCTGGCGGCGGCCTTGCCCAGGCGCTTCTCCTGGCCCTCGGCCGAAGCGCGCTCGGACAGCTCGCCCGCCTTGGCGCGCACCGAGCCCTTGTTCACCTGCGGCCCGTACAGCACCAGCATGGCCTTGACGAAGGCGTCCAGCTCCTCGTCGGACAGCACGCCGTCGGAGGCGATGGCCAGGTAGGCCACCTCCATCATCGCCTCCCGCTCCGCGTCCGACACCTCGGCCGCGACCCCCGGCGGGAAGGCCTTCTCCAGGTCGAGCTTGAACATGCGCTTCATGGGTTCTCCTCGTCGCACATCCGGCGCCACGCTAGCACGCCGGGGGACCGGGGGGAAGGGCGCATGCTGAAACGCGAGGGGGACCGGCCTCCCGTCACTTCTTGGAGGGCTTGCCGTTCTTGATGATCCAGGTCTCGCCGTCCTTCATCTCGTAGCCGGGCTTCTTCTCGTCGATGCACAGCCAGCCCGGGCCCACGCCCGTGGTGGTGTTGCTGGAGATGGAGGTGTGGGTGCCGGAGAAGCACGAGTCCGAGCTCGCGATGAGCAGCTTGTAGCTCTGGGAGTCCTGGTTGGACAGGGTCACGCCCGCCAGGGCCGACAGGGCGAACAGGCTGATACCGAGCACCGCCACGATGCACGCGATCCGCTTCATGACATCCCTCCAGGGTTTGGGTTCGTCGGCAGCGTAGCCCCAGCGGCGGAAGCCCGTCAAGCCCCGGGCCTGCGCGCCCCCCTCCGACTTGCCAGGCCGGGGCGAACTGCGGTAAGCCGGAGCCGGAGGTGAACGCCCGATGGACAAGCTGGCGGCGCGCTTGCCGCTCCCGGAGCGGCGCAAGGAGATCGTGGAGGCCTGCGTGGGCTTGCTGGAGACCGAGGTCGGCCGCAAGACCGGCATGTCTGGCCTGGCGGTCAAGACCGCCTACAAGGTGTTCAAGGCCATCAAGCCGGGGCTGGCGCGGGAGGCCATCGACGGGCTCCTGGACGACTTCGTGGACTCGCTCGATCCGCTGCACGGGCAGTTCCAGGCGGAACCCCGGGGCAGCTTCGGCGGCTTCCTGAAGGGGCGGGCGCACGAGGCGGCCGAGGCCCTGCTGGGGGTGACCGACCGCCGGGCCGACGGGAGCCGCCACACCACCCTGGTGAAGCTGTACCGGAAGCTCCGCCCCGCGGCTCTCCGCAACGTAGAGGAGGCCGTGCCTGGGCTGGGGGATCTGTTCGATCGCTTCTACCGTCCCTGAGCCTCTGGGGTGTTGGGCTGGAAACTCTTCGCGCGGGACGGCGCGCTCGAGTTTCTCGCCCGCGGCTCTCCGCAACGTAGAGGAGGCCGTGCCTGGGCTGGGGGATCTGTTCGATCGCTTCTACCGTCCCTGAGCCTCTGGGGCGTTGGGCTGGAAACTCTTCGCGCGGGACGGCGCGCTCGAGTTTCTCGCCCGACCTCTTCGACCGGCTCTGCGGCCGGGACCGAGCTCAGGCGGGGGCGCCGAAGGCGGCGCGCTGCTCCTCGGTGACCCCGAGCAGCAGCGGCTTCTTGTAGGAGCGCCTGGCCGGGGGCAGCGCGGCGCGGGCCTCGTTGCGGGCCTTGGCACGGGCCTTGAGCTGGGCGCGGGGCTGCAGGGCGGCCAGCTTCTGCTGGGTCGAGCGTAGCTCGCTCGAGGCGATGCGCAGCTTCTGCTCGGCCTGCTCGAGCTTGTTCAGCCGGATCTCGTACTGCTGGATGCGCTGGATGGCGCCGGCCAGGGCGGTCAGGTGGGCCTTGGACTGGCGCCTGGCCCAGTCCAGGTCCTCGGCCAGCTTCTTGGCCACGGCCGCCTCGCGCAGCGCCTCCTCGGCCCGCTTCTTGGCCACGGCCGCCTGCTCCTCGGCCTGCTTGACCCGCTCCTCGGCCCGGCGCACGGTGCCGCGCGCCTCGGTCAGCTCCATCTCGAAGCGGTTGCGCTCGAGCGGGGTGGCCTCGGTCTTGAACTTCTGGTCCAGGAGGTCCTTGGCCGCCTCGCGCTTCTGGTGGGTCAGCCGCACCACCTGCTCGAGCAGGTCCTTGTTGCGCTCCTGGGCGTCCTGGAGCTCCTTGCGCACGGCCGCCTCGCGGCCCATCCAGGTCAGGCGCTCCTCGCGCGCCTTGTCCAGCTCCGCCTTGGCCTGGGCCAGGCCGGCCTCGGCCTGCTGGAGCGAGGCCGTGAGCTGCTCGGACTGGCGGCGCCGGTCGTTCGCCTCGCTGCGGGCCTGCTGCAGCGCCGGGGGCTCTCCCAGCACCTGGATCAGCGTGTCCCAGCCTTTGTGGGGGAAGTTGGAGCGGATCAGATCGATCAGCATGGCGTGCTATGACCTCGTGTGTTCCGGGCCGTGGTTCTCTGTCTCCGGGAGCCCGACCAGGCGGGCGAAGGCGGCCTCGAGCTCCGCGGCGGTGCTCATCCTTCCCAGGCTGCGTCGCAGCTCCGTCGCGCCTCGCAGGCCTCGGGAATACCAGATGAGGTGCTTGCGCATGGGCGGCACCGCGTGCCGCTCCGAACCCACCCAGGCTAGCATGAGGCCGAGGTGGGTGCAAAACACTTCGTGGCGCTCGCGCGCCGGGGGCGGGTAGGCGGGCGCGCCGGGCGCGCCGAGCTGGCCGAGCGCCCGCGGCAGCCAGGGGTTACCCAGCGCCCCGCGCCCGATCATCAGCCCGGCGCAGCCGGTCTCGGCCCGCATGCGCTCGCCGTCCTCGGGCGTGTGCAGATCCCCGTTGCCCAGCACCGGGATGCGCAGGCGGGCCACCAGCCGGCCGATCAGGGCCCAGTCGGCGCGGCCCGCGTAGCCCTGGGCCCGCGTGCGGGCGTGCAGCGCGACGGCGTCCGCGCCGGCGTCCTGCAGCCGCTCGGCCACCTCCAGCGCGTTCACCTCGTCGGCCGACCAGCCCGCGCGGATCTTGGCCGTCAGCGGACAGGCGACCACCTTGCGCACGGCCCGCACGATGGCCTCGGCCCGCCCGGGATCGCGCATGAGCGCGGCGCCGCTGCCCTGGCGCACGATCTTGGGCACCGGGCAGCCCATGTTGAGGTCGATCCCGTCGAAGCCCAGCGCCACCACCTGCTCGGCCGCGGCCGCCAGGCGCGCCGGCTCCCGGCCGAAGAGCTGGGCGAACAGGGGGCGCTCCTCCGGGTCGAAGGCGAGCAGCGCCCGCGTCGGGCGCTGGGCGCGCAGCAGGCCCTCGGCCGAGATCATCTCGGTCACCACCGCCGGGCAGCCCAGGCGGCGCAGCACCCGCCGGAAGGGCGAGTCGGTCACCCCGGCCATGGGGGCCATCCAGACCGCGGGGGCGACCCGCAGGCCGCCGAGCACGAGCGGGGGGATCATGGCGGCTCAGCGCTCCTCGAGCACGGCCCGGATCATGGCCTCCAGGTTGAGCTGGAAGGCCTTCTCGGGCTGCCCGGCCGACAGCCCGTGCCGCAGCTCGCCGGTGAGCGCGGCGGCCAGGGCGGCCGGCGCGAGGCCCTGCGCGTGCAGCTCCCGCACGCGGGCCCGGAACCGCCGGGCCGTCTCCAGCGCCACCGGGATGTGGCTGCGGGCGTCGGCGCCCGTGCGCACGCCGTGGTGGGGCAGCGCGATGGCCTCGAGCTCCAGGCCGGCCAGCCGCTCCAGGCTGGCCACGTACTCGCGGAACGAGGACACCGACTGGGCCTGCACCTCGTCCGGGCTGACGTAGGCGCCCAGCGCCTCGCCGCCCACGAGCAGCCGGTCGGGCTCGACCAGGTAGACCATCGAGCAGCGGGTGTGCCCGGGCGCCTCCAGCGCCTGGACCCGCACGCCGGCCCCCAGGTCCAGGTGCTCGCCGTCCCGCAGCACCCGGTCCACGCGCAGATCCTCGGGCTCGAGCGGCACCTCGCGATCGCCCCACACCTGGGCGAGGCCGTACATGCCCTCCTCCTGGCGGTTCATGCGCAGGACGAACTCCCGCACCCGCGGCTTCTCGAGGGTCGCGGCGGCCACGGCCGAGCCGGCCACCTGGAGGCCGGGCAGCAGGCGGCGGAGCAGGCCCAGCCCCCCCACGTGGTCGTAGTGGGTGTGGGTCAGCAGCACCCACGCGGGCGTGAGCTTGCCCGGGCCGAAGTGCTCCTCGAGCAGCGGCGCGGCCGAGCTGATGGCCCCGTCCACGAGGGCCGCGCGCTCGCCGGTCACCAGGTAGCAGGGGAAGGCCATGGCGCCCACGGCGCGCGTGTGGGCGCTCACCGGTCCGGACTCGGTCAGCCAGGCCATGCGTCGGTCGCCTCCTCCCCCCTCAGGGGGGCGCCATTGTAGGCGGCGGGGCCGCGGCGGGCAACCGCCGGCGGCGCCGCAGGTCGAGCCCGAGCCCGAGCAGGAGCAGGGCGGTCAGCAGCCCGAGGCTCAGCAGCGACAGGCGCGCGGCCCGGCCCGGGCCGGCCGGCTCGAAGCTGAGCTCCAGGCGGCCGTCGTCCGGGCCGAGGCGCACCGCCATGCCCAGGTAGTCGGCGCGCAGGATGGGGATCTCCCGGCCGTCGACCCGCGCCCGCCAGCCCGGGTGGAAGGTGTCCCGCACGACCAGCCAGCCCGGCCCGGTCAGCGCCAGCGCCCAGGCGCGCCGCGAGGTGCTGCGCTCCTCGAGCCGCACCTCTCCGGGCGGCGGCTGGACCGCTCCGCACGCGGGCAGGCGCTCCGCGGGCAGCGCGGCCCGCGCCGCGGATCCCGGCCGCCGCCCCTCGAACAGGAGCTCGGCCGGCTCGAGCAGCGCCACCCGGCGCTCCGGCCCGAGCCCGGCGATCTGCGCCCGGGCCTCTGCCGGGCCCGAGACCAGCGCGCAGCCGCCGAACAGCTCGTGCGGCGCGCCGGCCGGGTGCACCGCCAGCACGGCCACGTTCTCCTCGGGCAGGGTCTCCACGAGCTCGAGCCGGCCCTGCTCGGCCAGCGCCCGGAGCCCGGGCGCGGCCGGCCGCACCGTGGTCAGCACGTGGGTCACCCCCAGCGCGCGGGCCCAGCTGGGCAGCCCGGCGAAGACCTCCCCGCCGTGCAGGGTCATGAACCGGGACGGCACGGTGGGCGCGTAGCCGAAGGTGTAGCGCAGCCCCTCCAGCAGCCCCCAGTTGTGGCGCAGGCTGGCCCGGCCCACGCGGTCGTCCAGCCCGGGCGGCTGGCGGTCGAGCTGCCCGTCGCGCAGCAGCTTGGTCCAGCCTGGCCCGGCCAGCAGCCCGCCGGCCCGCGAGGGCTGGTCCAGCGCGGCGGACGGGGCCCGCCAGGAGGTCGGCGCCCAGAGCAGCGCGTCCAGCAGCGCGAGCGCCATGAAGCCCGCCAGCAGGCGCTGGCGCCGGA
The DNA here is from genome assembly GCA_022710975.1 of Myxococcota bacterium. GTDB lineage: Bacteria > Myxococcota > B64-G9 > B64-G9 > B64-G9 > JAKLGA01. The sequence goes on from JAKLGA010000001.1 coordinate 488,921, forward strand.
GCGGGCTGCCGGGGCCCAGGCAGGCGAGCAGCAGCATGAGCGCGGCCGCCAGCCCCAGCCCGCCGGCGGTCAGCGCGTTCTGCCGGAGCAGCTCCGCCGCCCCGTCTGCGCCCCCGCCGGGCGAGAGCCCCAGGGCCAGTCCGGCGGACAGGCCGCACAGCGCGACCAGCGCGCCCAGCCCGAGCCGCAGCGGACGATCCTCCGCGCGGGCGCGCGCGCGCAGGTGGGCCAGCCCCAGGCCGATCAGGCCGAACAGGAACAGGTTCGCGTAGCTCCAGAACTTGGCCGGGAAGCGCAGGTGCGCGTAGACGGGCGCGTGCGCGTGCAGCAGCGGGTGGAGCACGAAGGCGTCGCCGAGCGCCACGCCCAGGAAGACGAGCACCGCCAGGAGCAGGCCGAGGTTGCGTGGGGCGCGCAGGGCGCGCCAGGCGCCCAGGCCGGCCAGCAGCAGCAGCGGCAGCCCGAGGTAGAGGGAGTCGTGCCAGAACCGGCGGGCGTAGGGCAGATCCGGGGCGGTGAGCGCCTGGCCCCAGAAGGTGCCCTCGGCCGCCCGGCCCCACAGCCCCGGGACCACGAGCTGGGCGAGCTGGCCGGGCGCCAGGGAGAACCAGCTCGCCTCCGGGTAGGGCACACCCTCCGCCCGCAGGCTCTCCCCCAGCGTGTCGAAGGCGGGCAGCCAGGCCGGGGCGCTGACCCCCACCGCCAGCAGGCCGGCCAGCAGCAGGCCCAGCAGCACCCTCCGCCGGCCGCGCAGGCCGCCCAGCAGCGCGTCGAGCAGCAGGATGCCCGACATCCAGAACACGCCGAAGGGGTCGCCCTCCAGGACCGGCCAGGCCAGGCAGACCGTCAGCACGGCCAGCCGCGCCGGGCTGGGCCGGACCTGCCAGCGGCCGGAGGCCCACAGCGCCCAGGGGAACAGGCAGATGCCGGCCAGGAAGGGGGAGCCCGAGACCGTGGACAGCACCACGCCGCTGAGGGGGTAGCAGGCGCCGACCAGCCAGGCGGTGGGCTCGTCACGGGTCAGGGCGCGCAGCCACATGGCCATGCCGAGCCCGCCCAGCGCGAGCAGCGCGATCAGGTACAGCTCGTGGACCAGGTAGCTGTCGCCGAGCAGGTAGAGCCAGCCGAGCGGCGCGTAGAGCCCGAGCTGGGGATCGGCCACCTGCTCCAGGCCGGAGAACAGGCCGTCGTTCCACAGCGGCACGCTGCCGTCCTCGACAAGCCGCCGCCAGAACCAGCGGCGCAGCGCGTAGACGAAGCTCGACGTGTCCCGGGCGGCCAGCCACTGGCCGCCGAGCAGGCCGGGCAGCAGGAGCAGCACCGGAGCCAGCGGCGGGAGCAGCCAGGCGAACCACCGCAGCCGGGCGGTGCGGTCAGCCGGAGGAGGCATCGCGCTCGGAGCAGACCACGTCCGGGTCTCGGGAGTCAACCCGGCCCGCCGCGCGATCTTTCGGGTTGCCCTGGGTCGGCCGGGCTGGGTAGTCTTGCTGCCCATGAGATCCGCCTGGCTGTTCGCCCTGCTGCTGCTGTCGCTCCCGGCCACCCCGGCCCGGGCGCAGGCCGAGCCGGGGCCGCCGCCCGCGGCCGTGGAGGCCGCGGCCGGCGAGGGCAGCGCGCCCGCGGCCGAGGCGCCCTCGACCGACGAGCTGGCCGGCCAGGATGAGCTCGAGGCCATGGCCAAGGCCGAGGACCAGGAGCTCGGCGGGGCGGCCTGGGTCGGGCCCGATCCCCGGGAGCAGAGCATCTACGAGGGGCTCGCCCCACCCGTCCGCGCCGGCGTGCTGCGGACCGACCGCCTGGAGTGGGAGCTGGGCACCGGCGGGCGCATGTCCGGCAGCGCGCGGCCGGGTGGCGGGCCGACCGGCCGCGCCGAGGGAGGGGAGGCCGACGGGTTCGACATCCCCGTGGTGATGAACCCGGCCGTGGAGCAGCTGCTGGGGTTTTTGCAGGGGCCCGGACGGAGGTGGTTCGCCCGCTGGCTGGGGCGCTCGACGCGCTACTACCCGCTCATGCGCTCGATCCTGAAGAAGCACGGGCTGCCCGAGGACCTGGTGTTCGTGGCCCTGGTCGAGAGCGGGCTGAACTACGCGGCCTACTCGCCCGCCCACGCCAGCGGCCCCTGGCAGTTCATCAAGGCCACCGGCGAGCGCTACGGGCTGAAGTCAGACTTCTGGCTGGACGAGCGGCGCGACTACCTCAAGGCCACCGACGCGGCCGCCCGCCACCTGCGGGATCTGTACGCGCGCTTCGGCGATTGGCTGCTGGCCTGGGCGGCCTACAACACCGGGGAGGGGGCCGTGGACCGCGCCCTCAAGCGCTCGGGCGCCGAGGACTTCTGGGGCCTGCTGGCGGCCGGCGAGCTGGCCGACGAGACCCGCCGCTACGTGCCCAAGATCCTGGCTGCGGCCATCATCTCCAAGGACCCCGAGCAGTACGGCTTCGGAGACGTGGAGTACCTCAGGCCGCTGGAGTGGGAGGACGTCCAGGTGCAGGGCATGGTGGACCTCAAGGCCGCCGCCCGGGCGGTGGGCGCGAACCTGGAGGAGCTGAAGGAGCTGAACCCCGAGCTGCGCTTCTGGTGCAGCCCGCCCTACCTCAAGTCCTACCTGCTGCGCATCCCCAAGGGCCGCGCCGAGCGCTTCCGCAAGGGCTACAACCCCTCGGCCCGCGACCGCGGGGTGACCTTCACCCGGCACGTGCTGCGCCCGGGCGAGACGCTCAGCCACGTGGCGCTCACCTACAAGACCTCGATCGAGGCGCTGATGAGCGCCAACCGCATCACCGACGCCCGCCGCGTCCGGGCTGGCAAGGCGCTGATCGTGCCCATCCAGCCCTGCGGCACCCCGGTGGGCGCCTCGGCCGCGGCGGTGGACAAGAAGGCGGACAAGAAGGCGAGCAAGAAGGCGGGCGGGAAGCCCAAGCCGCGCTAGGCCGATCTCAGGGCAGGCGCACGCGGCCTGTCTCGCGCGTGTCGTAGCCCCCGAGGGCCCGGACCCGGGCCTGGAACTCGGCCGAGCCCAGGATCGAGAGCAGCGCCTGGATGCGCCCATCGCCGAGCGCCTCGCGCGGGATGACCAGGTCGTAGCGCTCCTCGGCCAGCGGCACGAAGTCCAGCCCCAGGGCGAGCGCCGCGGCGCGGATCACCAGGGCGCAGTCGGACAGGCCCGAGCGGACCGCCTCGGCCGCCGCCGCGTGGGTGAACTCCTCGTGTCCGTAACCGAGTAGCGCGGAGGTCGGGACGCCCTCCTGCCTGAGCCGCTGATCGGTCAGCAGCCGGGTGCCCGAGCCGCCCTGGCGGTTGGCGAAGCGCAGCCCCCGCGCGACCACCTCGCGGAAGGAGCCGGCCGCGCGCGCGTCGCCGCGGCGGAAGCACAGCCCCTGCTGCCGGTGGGCCAGGCAGACCAGCTCGAGCTCCCGGCCGGGCAGCACCGCGCGCACCTGGGGCAGGTTGTACTCGCCGCTCGGCGGATCCAGCAGGTGGCAGCCGGCCAGGTGGGCCTCCCCGCGCGCGAGCGCCCCCAGGCCGCCCAGGCTGCCCAGCGGGGTGACGCTCAGACCCGCCCCGGGGCGCGTCGCGCTCAGGGCGTCGTCCACGAGCGCCAGGGCCAGATCGTGCGAGCCGGCGAACAGCAGCCCCTGCTCGACCTCGGGCCGCGGCCGCAGGAGCTCCACCTCCACCTCGGCGCCGGCCTCCAAGCCCTCCAGGGCGGCCGGCACGACCAGCAGCCCGTGGGCCCGGCTGAGGGAGGCGATGGCCCCGGCCCCGCGCCCCATCGGCGCGGCCACCCAGCCGTGCGCGAAGCGCCCCAGCACCACCCGCACCACCTCCTCCAGCCCCGGCCGGCTGGGCAGCGCGCGCAGCAGCCGGGCGCGCACCGCCTCGGGCTGCTCCGGCGCCACCCCCAGCAGGTGGGCGAGCAGCGGCCGGAGCAGGCGCTCGGCCGCCAGGGCCGCGCTGACCGGGAAGCCGGGCACGCCCAGCACCGGCCGGCCGTCCACCAGCCCGGCCGCTGTGGGCTTGCCGGGCATGAGCGCCAGGCCGTGGAACAGGAGCTCGCCGGCCGAGGCCAGCACCCGCGGGGTGAAGTCGCCCCGGCCGGCCGAGGAGCCGGCCAGCACCAGCAGCGCGTCGGCGCCCCGGGCGAAGGCCTGGCGGACGCGGTCCGCCAGGCGCTCCGGCTCGTCCCGCTCGGGCGGGAGCCGCTCGGCCGCGCCGCCCCAGGCCTCCACCATGGCCGCCAGCATGCGCGAGTTGGAGTCGATCACCCGGCCGTCGGAGGGATCCTCCCCGGGCTCGCACAGCTCGTCCCCGGTGGGCAGGATGGCCACGCGCGGGCGGCGACGGACCCGGACGCGGGTGACGTTGGCCGACAGCAGCGCGCCCAGCTGGGCCGGGCCGAGCCTGCGGCCGCGCGCCAGCAGCAGCTCGCCGGACACCACGTCCTCGCCCTTGAGGCGCACGTGCTGGCGCTCGGCCGCGGCCTGCAGGATCTCGAACCCGCCGGGCGCGTCGTTGAGCTGCTCGACCGGGATGACCGCATCGAAACCGGGCGGCAGCGGATCCCCGGTGTCCAGCGGCAGCGCCTCGGCCGGGCTGGCCAGCACCCGCGGGCGGGTGGGGGCCGCGCCGAGCGTGTCCGCGGCCCGCACGGCGATGCCGTCCATGGCGGCCGCGTGGTAGGGCGGCGAGCTCAGCGCGGCGAACACGGGCTCGGCGCTCACCCGGCCGCAGGCCGCCTCGACGGCCACCTCCTCCGCGGGCAGGCTGCCCGGCGGGCCGAGCCGGCCGAGCAGGCGCGCGAGCGCCTCGGCTGGCGAGACCAGCTCCCGGTAGCGGGGCTTCATCGCAGCAGCTCCACCTCGACCTCGTCGCCCTCGGCCAGCCCCTCGCGCGCGGCCGGGATGCAGGCCAGCCCGTCGCAGCCCAGCAGGGAGGAGTACACGGCCGAATCCCCGCGCACCGGCACCACCCGCACGCCCTCTGGATCCTCCGCCAGGCGCACGCGCACGTAGGTGTCGCGACCCGCGGCGCCGGGCAGGTTCTGGGTCAGCCGCCCGCGCACCCGCGGGCGCAGGCGGGCGCGGGCGCGTCCGCCCAGGCGATCGAGCAACGGCCCCACCAGCACCTGGAAGACCACGAAGGAGGACACCGGGTGGCCAGGCAGTCCCAGCGCCGGACGGCCGCCCGCGTCGGCCACCAGGGTGGGCTTGCCCGGGGCCAGGGCCACCCCGGACACGAGCAGGCCCGGAGGCCCCAGCGCGGCCAGGACGCGGGCCGTGTGGTCGCGGACCCCCACCGAGGAGCCGCCCGACAGCAGCAACACGTCCGCGCGCGCCAGCCCCGCCTGGGCGGCCTGGAGCAGCTCCGCGTACACGTCGCCGGAGCGCGGCAGCACCTCGGGCTCGCCGCCCCAGGCCCGCACCTGGGCCGCCAGGGTGAGCGCGTTGGTGTCGCGCACCTGGCCGGGGCCGACCGGTGCCCCGGGCTCCACCAGCTCGTCCCCGGTGGACAGCACCGCCACCCGCGGGCGGGCGTGCACACGTGCGTGGGTGAGCCCGGCGGTCAGCAGCGCGCCCAGGTCGAGCGGCGAGAGGGCGTGGCCGGCGGGCATGAGCAGGCCGCCTCCGGGGACGTCCTGGCCCGCCTGGAGCACGTGCTCGCCGCTGGCCACGGCGCGGCAGATCTCCACGGCGGAGCCGCCCAGCGGGCGGGTGTGCTCGACCATCACCACCGCGTCCGCGCCCTCGGGCAGCATGCCGCCGGTGGGGATGGCCATGGCCTGGCCGGGCGGGAGCGGGCCGGGCGGCGGCTGGCCCATGCGGACCTCGCCGGCCAGCTCCAGCACCTGGGGCGAGGTCTCGCGGGCGGCGGCCACCTCGCGCGCGCGCACGGCGAAACCGTCCATGAGGGAGCGGGCGAAGGCGGGCACGGGCTCCGCCGCCCGCAGCTCCTCGGCGGTCACCCGGCCGACGGCCTCGGCCAGCGGCAGGCGCTCGACGCGGGTGAGGGGGGTGAAGCGCGTGAAGAGTTCGAGAACCTCCGCCGCCGGTCTGAGCTCCATGAACCCCTTGGCCACAGGACCTCCCTCAGCCCGGCGCCTGGCCCGGCTCCATGGGCTCGATCTGGCCGGGCACCGGCGGATTCCACTGGCGCTCGATCCAGCTGTCGAAGCAAGCCCGGAAGATGAACGAGGCCACGATCAGGCCGAGCGCGATCCACAGGATGAGCTTGAGCTTGGCCGACGAAGTGCCGCGCTCTGGCCGGGATGGCGCCGGGGCGCCGGCGCCGAGCTCGGCCGCGCCCACCACCCCCAGGTGGAATTCGTAGGCCCGCCGCCACGAGGACAGGATGCGCTCGTGGTCGGCCTTGGTCACCAGGCGGCCGAGCTGGGGATCGAACACCACCCAGCCGAGCTGCTCGGCGGTGAGCAGCACGACGGCCACGGCCCGGTCGCCCTGGGCGTCCTGCAGCCCCAGGGGGAAGGAGGCGTTCAGTCCGTCGAGGAGCGGGCGCGCGGCCGGCGGGGACGCAGGCTGGGGGAGCGCGGCGGGTGGCGCCTCGGCCGGCGGGGCCGCGGGAGGTGGCTGGGCTGCAGCCGGGCGGTGGAAGGCCTCGAGGCGCAGGCGTCCCTGGCTCGCCTCGAGCTCGGCCGGCAACCCCTGGGCGGTCTGGACGCCGGCCAGGGCCAGGGCGTCCTGCACCACCTCCCAGGGGAGGGGGGCGCCGGCGGCGGAGTCGTCGCCGGGGCGGAGGTAGAGTTCGTAGCGCACGGCGCCTGGGACCCCTCGTGGCCCGGTTGCATCCGGCGGGCCGGTGGTCTATTAGTATTTAGTTTTTTCTGGGGTTGCAAGCGCAGGCAGGATGGCGATGCAGGTCGGCGGCTGGCAGATCCACACGTTGCTCGAGGGCACCTTCCTGCTCGACGGGGGCTCGATGTTCGGGATCGTGCCCCGGTCGAGGTGGGCGCGCCACCACCCGCCCGACGGCGAGGGGCGCATCGTGATGGCGCTGCGCACCCTGCTGTGCGTGGGGCACGGGCGCCGCGTGCTGGTGGACACGGGCATGGGCGACCGCCTGGACGATCGCCGGCAGGCCCTGTACCAGCACACGCCGCGGGCGGGCGGGCTGCCCGCCGGGCTGGCTGCGCTCGGGCTCGCCTGCCAGGACGTGACCGACGTGGTGCTCACCCACCTGCACTTCGATCACGCCGGCGGGCTGTTCGCGCCCGATGGGCGGGGCGGCCTGGCGCCCGCCTTCCCCCGGGCCCAGGTGCACGTCCAGGAGGCCGCCTGCCGCTGGGCCGCCGCGCCCAGCCTGGTCGACCAGGCCTCGTTCCTGCCTGGCGACGCAGCCCGCTGCGAGGCGGAGCTCGATCTGCGTCTGCTGCAGGGGGACGAGACCCTGGCCGAGGGGCTGCGGGTCCAGGTGACCGCGGGGCACACCCCCGGCCACCAACTCGTGGTGGTGGGCGAGGGCCCGGACACGCTGGTGTTCTGCGCCGATCTGATCCCCACCGCGACCCACGTGCGCCTGCCGTGGATCATGGCCTACGATCAGCGGCCGCTGCTGACCCTGGACGAGAAGAAGGTGCTGGTGGCCCAGGCGGTCGAGGAGGGCTGGGCCCTGGTGTTCGAGCACGATCCGCTCACCGCCGCCTGCCGGCTGGTCGAGCGAGACGGGCAGGTGGTGCCCGGAGAGACGCTGTGCCTCGACCCCGCCTGAGCGGGGCGAGCGAGAGGGTGCACGCGATGAGGAGCTGGCTTGGACTGGGTCTGCTGGCGGTCGCCGTGTGGAGCTGGGGCCCGGCCGGGTGCGGCGGGGGGCAGGCCGGAGACGTCGACGCCGGCGAGGACGGGGATCAGGCCGCGGACGGCGACGGCGGCGGGCTGTGCGCCATGGACGCCGACTGCGGAGGGGACGCCCGCTGCGTGGACGGCGTGTGCCGTCCGGCCGGCTGGTGCGCCGACGAGGGGGACTGCCCGGAGGGCAGCCTGTGCAACCAGCTCAACCACGCCTGCGTGGCGGCCGAGTGCCTGGTGGACGGGGATTGCCCGGCGGCGGAGCGTTGCCAGGACGGCGTGTGCCTGCCGCGCTGCGAGGGCGTGGCCTGCCAGCCGGACGAGCGCTGCAACCCGGACACGGGGCTGTGCGAGCGCCTGACCTGCACGGTGGGCAGCGCCACCTGCGCGGCCGACGCCGACTGCCGCCCGGGGCTCTACTGCGATCCCGTCGGCCGCGGCTGCACCGAGTGCCCCACGGGCACCTTCTGCAACTTCCACGAGTGCTTCCCGCTGCAGGCCGAGTGCCAGGTGCACGCGGACTGCGGCGCGGACGAGCGCTGCAACCCCGTCTCGCAGCGCTGCGAGGCCTACCCCGACAGCTGCTCGTCCGACGACGAGTGCGCCCCGCGCTACTGCAACCTATACGTGCACACCTGTCAGCCCGACCCCTTCACCGGGGACTGCTCGAGCGACCTCGAGTGCCAGGCGGCCTACGGCCCCGACTACTACTGCCATGAGCGCCTGCGCTCCTGCGTCCTGCCGCTGGGCCCGGGCGAGTGCTACGACACCGAGGACTGCGCCGACGCGGAGCTGGTGTGCAACCCGAAGGACAACAGCTGCGTCCCGCGGGGCTCCATCTGCGTCACCGACGCGGACTGCAACGCCGGCGACATCTGCCTGGCCGGCACCTGCGTGTTCCAGTGCCAGACCCCCTGCGAGACCGACGCCGAGTGCCTCAACGGCTACGCCTGCCGCAGCGGCTGCTGCGTCCTGGGCTCGACCTGCGTGGACGACTGGGACTGCCCGGCGGGCCAGGTGTGCCTGCAGGCCTGGTGCAGCCCGGCCTGCGGCGCGGACGATCCCTTCGAGGACAACGACACCAGCCTGACGGCCTCGCCCCTGCCCGGGCTGGTGCCCGGCGGCGCGGCGGAGTACCCGGGCCTGACGGTGTGCGACGGGGACGACGACTGGTACGCCATCCTGGTACCGGCCAACCACCGGCTGCGGGTGCGGGTGGAGTTCTCCGACGCGCTGGGCGACATCGACATCGCGCTGTACGACTCCGCCGGCGGCTACTCGATCGACAGCAGCGCGGGCACGGGTGACTACGAGGAGGTCGAGGACGACGAGCAGGCCGCGGACACCACCTACCAGCTCAAGGTCCATCTCTACTCGGGCGGGAGCAACACCTACCTGGTGCGGGTCAGCCTGGAGCCGGTGGTCGATCCCTGCACCTACGCCGATCCCTTCGAGGACAACGACTCCGCCGCCCAGGCCAGCGCGCTGGCCGTCCCGGCCCTGGGCCAGGCCATCGAGCACCTGGCGCTGACCGTGTGCGGCGCGGACGTGGACTGGTACCGGGTGGACGCGCCGGCCGGCGCGCGCCTGGAGCTCCGCATCCAGTTCGATCACTACGCCGGCAACCTGCAGCTGGCGGCCTACATCGACCCGGCCGGGGCGACGGTGGCCACCAGCACCACCGCCGACGACGAGGAGCTCATCATCGTCCAGCCGGTGGCCGACACCGGCTACTTCTTCAAGGTCTACGGCCAGTCCGGCGCCAGCAACACCTACGGGCTCCGCCTGAGCCAGGGCGCGCCCGAGTGCCTGGGGGACGATCCCTTCGAGCCCAACGACACCACCCAGCAGGCGGTCAACATGCCGCTGCCGTCCCCCGGCCCGGACGTGTACGCCGGCCTGGTGAGCTGCCTGGACAACGAGGACTGGTACGCCTTCCCGCTGCAGGCGGGCGACTCCTTCCGGGTCGATCTCGCCTTCACCAGCAGCCAGGGCGACATCGAGATGTACCTGTTCGGCCCCAACGGCTCGAGCCTCGACTCCAGCACCTCGGGCAGCGACGCCGAGAGCGTCGAGGTGGTCGACTCGGGCGCCGGCCTGCACAAGGTCAAGGTCTACCACTGGTCCAGCGACGACGACGCCACCAACCCCTACCAGATGACGGTGACCTACTTCCCCGGCGGCGTGGATCCCACCTGCCAGGACGATCCGCTGGAGCCCAATGACTCGGCCGCGGCGGCCGCACCCGTGGGGCTGTCGCTGGCGGACGCGGCCGTGTGCGGCGGCGACCAGGACTGGTACGCCATCCCGGTCGCGGCCGGCGAGTACGTGCGGGTGCTCCTGGACTACACCCCGGCGGGTAGCCACCACCTGGCCATCGCCCTGCTGGGGCCCGACGGCGCCAGCGTGCTCGACCAGGACACCGGCTCGGCCGGGCACCCCAACCTGGAGGTGGCTGGCCGCGCCCAGGCCGACGGGCGCTTCTACCTGCGGGCCGAGCTCCAGACCCCCGCGCCGAGCGACCGCGCGCCCTACCAGTTCCTGGTGGCGCGCTCGTCCTTCGACTGCCTGGACGGCGGGCGCGAGCCGAACAACAGCGCGGTCGCGGCCGCGCCGCTGCCGCTCGGCGATTACACCGGCCTGGCCGTGTGCCGGGCCGCCCCGAACGATCAGGACTGGTACCACCTGAGCGTGGGCGCCTGGGGGCGGCTGCACGTGGCGGCCGACTCCAACCCGGCCGACGGCGACCTGGGCCTGACCGTCTACCGGGACGACGGCGTCACCCTCGTGGGCGCCTCCGACCAGGCCGGCGCGCGGGAGCAGGTGAACGGGCCACGGGTGGCCGGGGAGACCACCTACCTGGTGCGCGTGCTCAACCGGGCCGTGCCCAACGCAGCCGATCTCGCCTACCGCCTGGCGGCCTGGGCGGATCCGCCGCCCGACTGCCAGGACGACGCGCTGGAGGAGGACGACGTGGCCCAGGAGGCCAACCTGCTGGGCGCCGGCGCGCTGGATGGGGTGCTGTGCCACGTGGACCCGGACTGGTTCGCGCTGGAGGTCCCGGCGCGCTTCCGCCTGCGCGCGGCGGCCAGCTACGATCCGGCCGCGGCCGCCCTGGAGCTGCGCGCCTACGAGGCCGACGGCACGACCCTCATCGCCGCCTCGACCACCCACTCGGGCACCGAGGTGATCGACCGGCGCCTGGCCGCGAGCAGCACCGTGCTGCTGCAGCTCGCCATGTACCAGCCGACCGACCTGAAGCGGCTGCCCTACGCCCTGGACGTGGTGCTGGAGTCCCCCCAGGAGTGCGTGGACGACGCCCTCGAGCCGAACAACGATCTGGCCTCTGCCAGCCCGCTGGTCGCGCCCGGCACGGGCGACCTGGTGCTGTGCCCGGCCGACGCGGACGTGCATGCGCTCACGGTCACCCGGGGCACGCGCGCCTCGTTCAGCCTGGTCAACACCGGCGGGCTCGGTGACGCGGACCTGTACCTGCTCGACGCCCAGGGCGCGACGCTGCGCAGCTCGACCCTGGCGGGGGCGGTGACGGACAGCATCGCCAACGTGGACAGCCTGTACGACCAGACCTACTACCTGAGGGTGGTGCCCAAGGATCTGCTGGCCGACGACATCGTCGACTACCGCCTGGAGGTCGTCCTGGACACCTTCGTCCCGTGCGACGACGACGCCTTCGAGCCCAACGACAGCGCGGCCACGGCCAGCGCTCTGGACGGCGAGCGCTGGCAGCCGGTGCTCGATCAGTGGGTGCTGGACCTGTCCGGCCTGTACGCCTGCCGCGCCGGCGCGGCGAACCCGCCGGACTGGTACTCCTTCTGGCTGGCCGCGGGCACGCACCTGTCGGTGAGCGTGAGCTTCCCGGTCGCCCGCAACGCGGACGTGTACCTGTACGGCCCGGATGGGACAACCCTGCTCGACTCCAGCGCGGCCAGCGCCAACCCGGAGGTGGTCGACTTCGGCGCCTTCGGCGCGCCCGCCGACGGCGTCTACTACCTCAAGGTGCTGGCCAAGGACCAGGTGAACAACTCCTTCGCCTACGCCATGTCGCTCGTCTCCGATCGGGCCTTCATCTGCCGGGCCGAGCCGTTCGACCCCTTCGAGCCCAATGCCTCTCCGGCCGAGGCGGTCGCCGGCGGCCACCTGACCGCGGGAGCCTACCCGGCGCTCAACCTGTGCGGCGCGGAGGACGACTACTACGCCGTGGACGCCCTGGCGGGCCAGACGCTCACCGCCACCGCCACCTTCGCCCCGGCGACCGACATCGACCTCTACCTGCTGGACGCGGACGGCCTGACGCTGCTCGACGCGAGCGAGGGGGTGACCGGCACCGAGCAGGTCACCGCCACCCTGACCCAGGACGGACCGGTGTTCCTGCTGCTGTACTTCAACAAGCACCACCCGGACTGGGTGGCGCCCTATGACCTCAACCTCGACATCGTCGGGCCGTGAGCTGAGCGCGCACTCCGCTCAGGGGGCCGGGGCCGGGACGCAGGGGCTGGGGGTGGAGGCGCACAGGCCGTCCTTGGCCACGGCCTCCACCTGGAAGGCCTGCCCGGGCGGGGCGGCCGGCAGCCGCAGCCTGGTCGCGCCCGTCTCCAGCGCGGCCTCCCACTGCCCCGCGCAGCCCTCGCGGGCGCGGTAGATCCGGTAGCGCGCCGCGCCCGGCACGGCCGTCCAGGTGAGCTCGACGCCGGTGGGGGAGGCACGCGCCTGCAGCCTCGGCTTGCCCTCGAAGCACGGCTCCAGCGGCGCGGCCTCGCCGATCAGGGTGGCCAGGGCGGCCTGGGCGACCGGGAAGGCGAAGGCCAGGTGCACGGCGAGCCCCGCGCGATCCTGGGTGGTGTGGTAGTAGGGGTTGAAGTCCGCGCCGTCGCACTCGCCGGGCTCGTCGGGCTCGAAGAAGTTCTCGGCGATCTCCACGGCCGGCACGCCGGCCGCCCAGAACGAGGCGTGGTCCGAGGCCCAGGTCGCGCTGGCGGTGAGCAGATCGTGGTCCAGCGCCAGCCCGTGCCGGTCGCCATGGGCCGCCAGGCAGGCCCCCAGCTGCTGGGAGCCCTGGAGCTCGCCGGCGTGGATCTCGAAGCAGCCGTCCCCGTCCCCGTCCCAGCCCGCCATGTCCACGTTCAGCACCCCGCGCACGTCCGACACGTCGTGCCCGGCCACGTAGGCGTCGCTGCCCAGCAGCCCGAACTCCTCGCCGGTGAAGAAGATGATGCGGATGGTGCGCTGGAACCGCCAGCGCCGCAGCAGGCGGGCGGCCTCCAGCAGCGTGGCGCTGCCGCTGCCGTTGTCGTCCGCGCCGGGCGCGAGCGAGTAGGGCTGGTTCGAGGTGCTGTCGTAGTGGGCGGTGAGCAGCAACTCGCCCGCGTCTGGCGCGGCGCCTGGCAGCGTGAGCACCAGGTTCTTGCCCCGGCCCGCCCAGCCGTCGGTCCAGGCGTGCTCCTCGAGCCAGGGGCCGTAGCCCCACTGCTCGGCCTGCCGCACCAGGAAGGTGTAAGCGGCGTGGTCGGTCGCGCCGAACAGGACGTCGTGGTAGCGGGTGGGGAAGAACTGGCGCGCGCCGTCGAGCCAGGCCGCGCGGGCGCCGCTCACCCGCTCGACCCAGGCCAGCCAGGTGTCCGGCGCCGTGGCCTGCAGCAGCTCGTCCACGGCGGGGGGGTTCGCGCAGCGCGTCCGCGGACCGAGCCGTGACGGATCCGGCCAGAGCGAGGGCGCGGGCCCCTCCGCGAGCCGCCTGCCGCGCGCGCCCTGGCGGAAGAGCGCCTCGGCCCCTGCGCGCGTGAGCCGCAGCACGGCGCGGCGCTCGTCTCGCCACAGCGCCCGCTCCAGGGGCACGGCCGCCCCGCCCGGCCCGCCCAGGTCGAACTCGAGCAGGCGCTCGCCCGGCCCCGCGCCGGGCACCCGCAGCTCCAGGCCGCTGGCCAGGGTGACCAGGCCCTCGTCCGGACCGCAGCCCCCCACACCCGCGGCGAGCGCCAGCCCGAGGCAGGCCCAGGTCGCGGTCTCGAGCGCGTGCGTCAAGCTCCACCTCCGCCGAAATGAACCCGTGGGCGGTCTCTTCCTGGCAGCCCCACCCGGGCAGGCTCAGCCCTGGGCGCCCCCGGCCGGGGCCGGCGGGGGCGCGGGCGGCTCCGGCTCCAGGCTGAGCAGGAAGAATTTGTTGCAGGTGCGGTCGAGCACCCTGAGGGACTTCCTCTGTTCCGGCCCGAGCTGTTCCTTGAGCTTCTCCAGGCGCGCCTGCTCCACCAGCAGGAACCGGCGGCGGTCGCGGTGCTCGGCCAGCCAGGCCTTGAGGCCGGCGTTGTTCTTGAGCTGCGTGACCTCGTTCTGCGAGTAGAAGGTCTCGCCCCGCCAGTTCATCAGGTACGCGCCGATGGGGTCGTCGGGCGCGCGCAGGGCGTGGTAGGCGTCGAACAGGTGGCGCTGGCTCCAGTGCGGGCCCATGGCCTGGAAGTAGTACCAGCCGCCCCACACCGCCGAGGCCAGGGCGCCGGCCACCAGCACCGGGAGCGCGAGGCGCCGGAGCTGCTCGCGCCCACGCAGCAGCAGGCCGGCCAGGCCGAGCGCCATCAGCCCGAACAGCGCGGCGAAGCCGATCTGGCCGACCAGCGCTTCGGCTGCGGGGAAGGGTCGCTCGTACTTGTAGACGAAGAGGTCGGTGAAGGCCTTGGGCAGCAGGCCGAGGTCGCGGGAGATCAGCGCCACGAACAGCACCAGGGCGAGCGCGGTGAGCCGGCCGGGGCGCTCCTCGCCGCGCGCGAAGCGGTCCAGCCACAGCGCGGCCAGCAGCGCCAGGGCGGGCACCATGGGCAGGGCGTAGTGGTGGAACTTGGTCACCGACAGGGCGACCAGGGCGAAGCCGGCCACGGCCCACAGCCACAGCAGGAGCTCCACCCGCCCGGCGCGATCCAGGGCCGCCCCGCCGCCCTCCAGGCGCCGGGCCGAGCGCACGGCGCCCCAGGCCATGAAGGGGAACCAGGGGTGGGTGCCCAGCCCGAGCTGCTCGATGAAGTAGGCGAAGGTGCCCCGGTCGCCGTGCACGCCCGAGGCCAGGCGGTAGAGGTGATCGTGCAGGAAGAAGCGCTGGAAGAAGGTCTTGCCCTCGTCGTCCTGCAGGGCCTGCAGCGCCGAGGTGAGGCTCAGGTACACGAACCAGGGCGCGGCCACGGCGATCAGCAAGGCGGCGCCGCTCCAGACCCGCATGCGGGCCAGGCGGGCCCAGTCCCAGCTGATGACGAAGTAGAGCAGGAAGACGAGGCCCGGCAGCAGCGCCGCCAGCAACCCCTTGGCCAGCACCCCCAGCCCGAGCAGGGCGTAGCCGGTGTACAGCAGCCCGGGCCGGGGCCGATCGTCGAGCCCGCCCCCGGCCAGCAGCGCCATGCCACCCGTGAGCAGGGCCACGAACGGCATGTCGGTCATGGCCTGGCGGGCGATGAAGTAGTACTGCGGACAGGTGGCCAGGATCACCGCCGCCAGCAGCCCGACCCGCGGGCCGAAGAAACGGCGCCCCAGCAGGAAGGCGAAGACCAGGCCGGCGATGGCCAGCAGCGCGAAGGGCAGGCGCAGCAGCCACTCGAGCCCCGGCCTCAGGCCGGCCGGGGATGGCTCCACCCCCGCCAGCGCCATGGGCGCGGCCAGCAGCCACAGGGTGAGCGCCGGCTTGGAGAAGAAGTGTTTGCGATCCCGGCTCTGGCCCGGGCTCCACTCCCAGGTGGGCTCGAGCCAGTTGCCGCTGACCACCATCTCCCGCGCCACCTCGGCGTAGTGGGGCTCCCAGGGATCCCACAGGCCGGTCGAGCCCAGCCAGGGGAGGTAGAGCGCGAGCCCCAGGGCCGCGACCAGCAGCCAGCCGCGCGTGCCCTGCAGCCAGGCGAGCCGGCCGGTCGCGGACGCCGGGGGGGCTGCGGGCGGGCCGGCAGGTGGCTGCTGCGGGTTCTCCACGGCGCGCCTCAGCCCAGCCGCCCGGCCAGCAGGGACAGGACCATCCAGGCCACCGGGGGCAGGAGGATGAGCAGCCCGGGCAGGCCGCGGAGGAAACGGTGCACCAGGCCCTGCTTGCGCTCGCGGGCCTGGACCGAGCGCCGGTGGGCCCGCACCAGCGCGCCGAGCAGCATGGGCAGGCCCAGCACCACGGCCACCACCGCCGCGGTGATCTGGGCGGTCACCGGGATCCAGCCTGGATGCTCCGCGAGCCCGGGCGCGATCCGTGCCACCTCCCTCAGCCCGTTGTCCAGGGCGTCGGCCAGCCCGAAGAAGCCGAGCAGGACCACCAGCGGCACGGTCGCCGGCAGGTGCAGCTTGGCCAGGTTGAGGTCGCGCAGGTAGGCCGCCAGGACCTTGAAGCTCTGCTTGAGCTGGTACAGGCGTTTCCCGATCACCGCCCAGCAACGCGCGATCAGCCCCGAGCCCGGCACCACGTAGCCCAGACCCTCCGTCTCGGTCTCGACCGTCATGCTCAGCACGCACAGCCACAGGGCGGCCAGCACGGCCCACAGCAGCGCGCCCACCTCCACGGCCGCGTGGCGGGCGGGCAGGTCGAGGAAGCCCTGGGCCCCCTGGCCGAAGATGCCCAGCGTGGCGTGCGCCATGCGCAGCAGGAGATCGATGCCCTCCTGCAGGGCCGGGAAGCCGAGGTGGAACCCCAGCCCGCACAGCGCCAGGATGCCGAAGGGCAGGAAGAAGGACCGGCTCTGGCCCATCCCGTGGGTCAGCCCGCGGTACCAGCGAACCAGGAAGAAGCGCTTGACCGAGAGCCCGGGATCCGTGTCCTCGGACTCGCTGGTGTACAGGTTGGCCGGCCGTTTCTGCCCTTCGCCCACGGGGCGGAGCATACTGCGCCGCCCGGGGCGAGGCAACGCCGGAGGTGGCCCGCCGCGGCCGTGGCGCCCGGCGCCCGGGATCGGGTAGAATGGCCTCGTCCAGGCCACTGCACACGGGAAGGAGCCTCCATGCGTGCGACCCCTGCCGCCTGTCTCTGCGCGCTCACGCTCGCCTGTGCGCTCGCGCCGGCCCCGGCCCGCGCACACTGGTGCACCAACATCTACGACACGCCCGCCCGGCTGGTGGTGAAGCCCGAGCAGTCCACCATCTTCCCCGGCGACGCCGGCACGCTCAGGGTGTGGGTGCGCAACAACTTCCCTTACCTGGTCAAGAACGCGGAGCTGCGCGCCTCGAACGCGGACTTCGACGTCTCGGTGAGCCCGGCCCGGCAGGATATCTTCCCCGGCCAGGACGTGGCCTTCGACCTGCGCATCTCCCGCAGCGGCAGCTCGGGGGATGACGATCTGCACCTGCAGCTCCGGGTCTTCGAGGACACCGACCACGGCTCGAGCATGAAGGAGTGGCGCGGCCCGGACGACGAGTGGATCGACCAGGCGCCGGCCGAGGCGCTGCTGCGCGACAGGTTGGCCTCGGCCTCGCAGGCCGTGCAGCTCAACGCCGCCAAGCTGGCCGATCGGGTCAGCGAGGGCGAGGGCGTGGGCCTGCTGGTCGAGCTCTACGGCCGCCCGCGCCTCCAGTACAACTCCGACGGGGCCTACGGCGACGGGGAGTGGTTCGGGGAGCGCGCCCTGTCGGTCATGGACTACCAGCTGCTGCGCGCCGGCACCGAGCTGGCCATCCGCCGCGCGAGCGACCCGCGCGCCCTGGAGGCCATGCGCCTGGCCATGGACGACCCGGACGTGGTGTACCGCGGCGCCTCGGCCCTGCTGGCGGCCTACCTGGCGCGGGTGAGCGGGCAGGCGGAGGCGGTGCGCGCGCGGCTGACCAGCCTGGCCGAGGCCGACGCCTGCGGGGACGCCGGGCGCTGCGCGCACTACGGCTGGACGCCCTCGCCCGCGGCCCAGGCCATGGGCCGGGCGGCGCTGTTCGTGCTCGGCGAGGACGGCCAGCGCGCCGCGGTGGAGGCGGGGCTCCAGGATGCGGACGACGGCGTGAAGATGATCTGCGCCGCCGCCCTGGGCCTGCGCGGCGAGGACGCCCCGGTGCAGACCGCCCTCATCCCGCTGGTCAAGGACGAGTACGGCACCATCGAGCTGTACGCCCCGTACCTGCTCCAGCTCGTGGCCACCGACCGGCGCGGCCCGGACGGGCAAGGCCAGGTCTCCTTCTACCCCGAGCACGGGCCGTCCGATCCGTCGGGCGAGCCCGGCGGCTGCGCCACCGGCGGGGCCCCCGGCGCGGCGGCCGGGCTGGCCCTGCTCGGCCTGCTGCTCGGGCGCTGGCTGCGGTCCGCCCGGCGGGGCTGAGCAAGGGGAGTGTCCCATGACGGGCGAGGCGGACACGCCGGGACAGCGAGGGGAGCCAGGGCTGCGGGAGGCCGCCCGGCTGCGGGACGAGGCCAACCGGCTGCGCTGGGACGGCAGCCAGGCGGGCTTCTACGAGGTGTACTTCCTCAAGTGGAACGACCGCCCCAGCCAGACCGCGGGCTGGCTGCGCTACACGCTGCTCAGTCCCCGCAAGGGTCGGGGCCCCGCGCTGGCCGAGCTGTGGGGCATCTTCTTCGACGCCGCCGACGCGCGCCGCAGCTTCGCGCTGAAGCGCAGCCTGCCCATCGAGCGCCTGCGGCTCGACCCCAACCGCTTCCGGCTGGAGCTCGGCGAGGCGCTGCTCGAGGACGGGGCCTGCCGGGGCGCCCTCGACGATCCCGATCGCGGCCACCGCCTGGCCTGGGACCTGCAGCTCAGCTCGCGGGAGGGGCCGCTGGTCCACTTCCCGTACGAGCCCATGTACCGCCTGGGCTTGCCCCGCACCAAGGTCCTCTCTCCGCACGTGGACGCGCGCTTCTCGGGCACGCTGCAGGTCGGCGAGCGCACCCTGCGCCTCGAGGGGGCCCCCGGCCAGCAGTCGCACCTGTGGGGCACCCAGCACGCCCTGCGCTGGGCCTGGGGTCACTGCAACTGCTTCGAGGAGGACCCGCAGGCGGTCTGGGAGGGCCTGGACACGCAGCTCCCCCTCGGGCCGCTCGAGAGCCCGCACCTGGGGATGTTCTTCCTGCGCCGGGCCGGGCGCTGGCACCGCTTCGACGCCCCCTGGCGCTGGCTGCGCCAGGCCAGCCGCTGGAGCCTGGGGCGCTGGAGCTTCGCCGCGGAGGACGAGGAGTTGCGGGTGGTCGGGCTGGTCGAGGCGGAGCCCGGCCGCATGCTCGGGGTGAGCTACCAGGACCCGGACGGCCGGCCGCTGTGGTGCAGCAACACGAAGCTCGCCGACATCCGTCTGCACCTGTCCGACACCCGGGGCCAGAGCCTGGGGACCCTGACCTCGCGCGGGGCCTGCGCCGCGGAGTTCGTCGAGCGCCGGGTCCAGCCCGGCGTGCCGATCTGGATCTGACCGACCCGCTCAGCCGGCGGGAGGGGCATAGACGCACGCGCGCGGGGCGCCCTCGAGCTCGGGCAGCTCGGGGTGGACCAGGGCGCAGCTCATGCGGTTCTCGCACTCCCCGCCGGAGCAGTCCCAGATGTCGCGGCACCCGTCGACGGTGTCGCACGCCAGGCGGCACACGAAGCTCTGCCGGACGCCGTCCTGGACGCAGCGGGCGGAGCGCGGGCAGGTGTCCTCGCCCTCGAGGGCCTCGGTGGCCGGGTCGTCGGGGGTGCAGTCGCGCACGGTGCAGTAGCCGCCGGGCACCCCCACCTGGCAGGTGAGCTCGAACCCGTCCTCCTGGCCGCACTGCGCGTCGGTCTGGCAGGCGTCGCCCACCTGGGTGGCGCCGCCGCAGCCGGCGCACAGGGTCGCCAGGGCCAGGCCGCGGAGAGCGAGGAGCCTGCTGCGCATGTCTCGACTGCTACCACCGCCCGGGCGGGGTGGTCAAGCGCCCGGGCCTCACTCCAGCCGGTAGCGCAGCTTGTGCGGCTGGCCACGCCGGCGCACGTCGAGCTCCACCTCGCGCGCCCCGCGCAGCCTCTGGAGGGCCTGCAGCACGACCTCGAGGTCGGTCAGGCCGATCCCGTCGACGCGCTCCAGCACGTCGCCGTTCTGCAGGCCGAGCTGGTGGACCAGCGAGCCGGGGCGGATGGCGAACAGCTTGAAGCCGGACAGCGCGCCGCCCTCGAGGGCCGGCACCGCGCGTACCCCCTGGAGCGCGGCGCCCGGCGAGGCCAGCAGCCGCTCCAACCCCTCGCGCTCGACGACCCACCGGTCCGCCCCCTCCGCCCGGACGCGCACCTCGGCCGCGGCAGGCGCGGCCGGGGCCGTCCCGCGCGGCGGCAGGGCGGGCGCGTGCGGCCCGAACGCCAGCACCTCCAGGCTCTCCCCGCGCCGCAGCAGCACCCGGTCCAGGCGGATGCCCTCCAGGGTCGCCTCCCCAAGCAGCGAATCCCCGAGCCGGTACGCGCCCGTCTCGGCGCGCTCCAGGTCGGTGACCAGCGCCAGCGACCAGGCCTCGGGCTCGGCTACCACCGTGGCCACCAGCTGGGCCCGCAGCGGGCTGAGCGGGAGCGCGGGCGGGAGCCCCGGCGCGGGCGGGCCCGCCAGGCGCGAGCCGAAGGCGTTGCGCTCGACGATGATCGCGTTGGAAGGCGCGGCCTGGGGAGCGGCCGCGGACGCGGCCGGGGTCCAGGCCCCCGGCCCGGTCCAGGGCCCTGGCCCCTGGGAGATCAGGTCCTGGATGATGCCGGACGTGAGCCAGGCGGCCGCGACCAGCCACCCGAGCCGGAGCAGGATTCGACCGGAGCCGAGTGCGCGCATGTCCCACCTCCTCGAGGGCAGGTAGAGCAATCCACATGCCAGGGGGCGCGCTGCACCACACGGGCTGTAACGGGATGTCTTTGAAGGTGTATTTCCTACGCTGGCGCTGGCGGGCGCGAGGACAACTTGTCCGCGGCCGGAGCCTCCTGGCACCCGTGGATGACAGCCTGTCCTCCCTGCTCTTGTTCCATTGACGCTCCTGGGCCGGGGCTCTAGAATCTCTCTGCCTTTCTCCCTCCCTGGTTGCCCGTCGGGGGAGGGGAGCGGGTTCAATCCTCGGGCGTCGGAACCCAGGCGAGGGCCTCGCGTGCAAGCATCCCGGCTGGAGAGTCTGCTGCGTCGGAGCCGTCGCCGGGTGATCCTCGGGCGGCTCGTGGGCGGCGCGCTGGACGTGGTGGTCTTCGGGCTGCTGGCCGCGCTCGCGCTGGGCGCCGCGGCCCAGGCCCTCGGGCCCTGGGGCGTGGGGGCGATCGCGGTCGCGCTCCTGCTCGGGGCCGCGGGCTACCTGGTGTGGGAGGCGCTGCGGCAGAACTCGCTGGCCGAGCACGCCGGCCGGCTGGACCGCGAGCTCGGCCTCCACGACCGCATCTCGAGCGCCTTCGCCTTCGCCCGCGCCCCGCGCCGCAGCGAGTTCATGTCGGCCCACCTGCGCGAGACGGCCGCGTTCCTGGAGCGCGCCGGCGAGCCGCGCGTCAGGGTGCCCTGGCCCGCCCGGGCCCGCTCCTTCGGCCTGTTCCTGGCGCTGGCCCTGGTGGCGCTCCTGCCCCACGCCGATCGCAGCCAGGTGGAGGCGCGCGGCAACCTGGACGAGCGGCTGGAGCGCACGCGCGCCGTCCAGGGGCTGGTGCGCGAGCTGTCGGAGCTGCGCAGCCAGGTCGAGCGCAAGGGCCTGCCCAAGCTGGCGAAGGCCGTGGCCCGGGCCGAGGAGGCCATGCGCGAGGAGCTGCGCATCCTGGACCCCGAGCCCCCGCCCGAGCCGCAGGCGGCTCCGCAGGATCCCGGCGCGGCGGAGGACACCCTCCAGTCTGCCCGGGACGCGGACGCCCGGGCCGGCTCCGAGGGCGGCGCGGGCAACGTGGACGGCGCGGTGCGCGTCTCCCGGCTGGGCGCCTACAAGCCGGTGGGCAAGTTCGACGCCTTCCCCGAGGCCGCCTACGCCGAGGTGTTCGCCGAGCTGGACGAGAACTTCTCCGATCTCGACCTGGGCGAGGCCGAGATGGAGCGCATGTCCGACTACCTGGGCGACATGTCCGGTCGCGTGGGCAACATGGGCATGAAGGACGACTCCCAGTCCGCCTCGATGGGCGGCCAGATGGCGGCCCCCAACGGCAAGGAGCTCATGGAGAACCCGGGCTTCGATCCCTTCGGGTCGAACGTCCGCTCGCTGCACCACAAGGCCTTCGCCGAGTTCCTGCGGCGCTACGCCTCCCACCTGGGCGACCGGGCGGCGGGTCGGGCCGCGACCCGCGCCAACCGCGAGGCCCAGGCCGGCAAGGCCACGGCCTTCGATCCGGCCAGCGCCGCGCCGCCCGAGGACGGCGAGCTGGCCCTCAAGGCGGTGACCGACAAGCCCGCCGGGAGCGAGCTGAAGGGCAGCCCGGACCAGTTGGCCAAGCTGTCCCGCATGGCCGCGGGCGGCGGCAAGCTCACCGGCTCCGAGAGCGCTGGCGACAAGACGGCCGTGCGCGGCACGGGCACGCGCCTGGGCGGCCAGGGCGCCGGCGTGGGTTCGGCGGCCGGCGGCCAGGGCGAGGGCCCGGCGGTCCTGCCGCGGGCCACCGGCGGCGAGTACCTGCCGCTCGAGGGCAAGCTCGGCGACGGGCGCTCGGTGCTGCAGGTGATCGACGCCCGCGGCCGGCGCCACCTCGGGCCGGCCGCCGTGGGCGACGGCAGCCAGACGACCACCTGGAGCGACGTGTTCGGCGCGTACGCCCGGGGCGCCGAGGCCGAGCTGAACAGCGAGGCCGTGCCCCTCGACCTCCGGGACTACGTGCGCGACTACTTCCGCGCCATCCGCCCCGAGCCCGCGCCCGCCGCGGACACCGAGCGCTCGAACTGAAACACGGCGGGACAGATGCCTCTGGGTGAGCTCCCGGCTTTCGACCCCGCCTTCCTCTCCCGGCTCGAGCAGCTTCACCTCTCGGCCAGGCGCATCTTCTCCGGCCGGCAGAACGCCCAGCACGTGTCGCGGAAACTGGGCACGGGCACCGAGTTCGCCGACCACCGCCCGTACGCGGCCGGCGACGATCTGCGCCTGCTGGACTGGAACGTCTATGCCCGCACCGGCCGGCTCTACACCAAGCTGTTCCGCCAGGAGGAGGACCGCAACCTGTTCTTCCTGGTCGACGTGAGCGGCTCGATGGGGGTGGAGCAGGCCAAGTTCGACTGCGCCCGGAGGCTGGCGGCCTGCCTGGCCTACATCGGCCTGCACGAGATGGATCGCGTCTACCTGGCCGGCTTCTCCAGCGGCATCACCGTGGCGCGGCCGGTGCTGCGCGGGCGCCGCGCGGTGGTCGAGATGCTGCGCTTCCTCTCGGGGCTGCGCACCGGTGGCGCCACCGACCTGGGCCGGACACTGCACCACTTCACCGGGCTGCACGGGGGCAAGGACGGGCTGCTGTTCCTGGTGTCCGATTTCCTCGACCTGGAGCGGGTGGCCGCCGCCCTGGACGGGTTCTTCCGCCTGGGGCTCGAGGTGGTCGGGCTGCACGTGGTCACCCCGGCCGAGCTCGAGCCCCGCCTGCTGGGGGAGTGGCGCCTGGAGGATCCCGAGGGCGGACCGCCCCGCCGCGTGCACCTGACGCGCCGCATGGTGGCCCGCTACAAGACGGCGCTCCAGCAGCACGGCGAGCGTGTGCGGCGGCACCTGCAGGCCCGGCGCGGGGCGTACGTGCGGGTGCGCTCGGATCTGCCCCTCGAGGACCTGGTGCTGCGCGAGCTGCGCGCAGGCCACTTGCTGGCGTAGGCGGGCCCATGCGTCTGTTCGGGCTGACAGCCGCCGAGTTCACCCTGCTGTTCGCCGCCGCGGCGACCGTGGCGCTCATCGCCTACCTGCTCTCGTTCCGCCGCCGGGCCGCGCGCGTGGCCACGGCCCCCATCTGGAGGCTGGTGGCCAGCCGGCGCCGGACCCCGCTCAGGAAGCTCCTGGCCCTGGCCCTCGAGCTGCTGGTGCTGCTGCTGCTGTGCCTGGCGCTGGCCGATCCGCGCGAGGAGCCCGGCCAGGCCAGCCCGCCGGTGTACCTGGCCGTGGCCGTGGACGTCTCGGCCAGCATGGGCGCGCTGGAGGAGGGCGGCACCCGCCTGGACCTCGCCCGGCTGCTGGTGGGGCGCCTGGCCGCGGAGCTGGGGCCGCGCGATCGGCTGCTCTTGCTGGCCATGGACGACGGCTGCCGGCCGCTGGGCCGCTTCGAGCGCGAGCCGGCCGTGATCGGCCAGGCGCTGGCCAGCCTGGCCCCCTCGGCCGTCGCGGAGGACCTGCCCGCGGCCCTGGAGTTCGCCGGGAGCGCGCTGCTGTCCGAGGCGGTGCCCGAGCAGGCCGAGCGCCGCCTGGTGGTGGTGAGCGACCGCTTCCACCCCGTGGGGGAGCTCGACCCGCGCCTGGGGTTGTGGCAGCTCGCGGTGGGTGAGCCCCGCGACAACCTGGCGCTGACCGCCTTCGATCTCCGCCGGCGGGGCGGCGCGGCCAAGGGCAGCGAGGTGTTCGTCGAGGTCTCCAACCTGGGCCGGCGGGAGCGGGCGGTGCGCCTGGCGTTGCACACCCGGGCCGCCCTGCTGGGCGAGGAGGAGCTGCGGGTGCCCGCCGGCGGGCAGACCAGCCGCGCCTACTTCCTCCAGCCCATCGAGGAGGCCGAGGTCATGGCCAGCCTGCTCGCGCCGGGCGGCGGGGGGGCGGCCGACGCGTTCTCGCTGGACGATCGCGCCTACGGGCTGGTGCCCCAGCGGGTGGCGCGCAAGGTGCTGCTGGTGACCCCCGGGAACCTCTTCCTCGAGAAGGCCCTGGGCCTGGATCCCAGCCTGGCGCTGAGCGTGCAGCGCCCCGACCAGCTCGATCCGGCCAGCCTGCAGGGCGCGGGCGAGGCCGGCTTCCAGGCGGCCGTGTTCGACGGGCTGTGCCCGGCCACGGGCGTGCCGAGCCTGTACTTCGATCCGCCCGGCGGGCCGGGCTGCCCGTTCGCCGTGGCCGAGGAGGTGGTCGAGCCGGTCCTCGGCCCGGTGCGCGGCGATCACCCGGTGACCACCGATCTCAACCTGGTGGATCTCCAGGCGCAGGCCGCCCGTCGGCTGGTGCCCGAGGCGGGCGACCTCGAGCTGTGGTCGGACGCGGGCGGGCCGATCATGCTGGCGCGCGAGCGCGGCGGGCTGAAGCTGCTGGGCCTCGGCCTCGATCCGGCCCGCAGCGATCTGCCCCTGCGGGTGGCCTTCCCGCTGCTGCTGCACAACTCGCTGGCCTGGTTCCTGGGCGAGGAGCCCGATCTGGGCGCCCAGGAGCGCTCGGTCGGCGGCCTCATCCCGCTGCCCGACTGGGCGGCCAGGGGGAGGGTGGAGACCCCGGACGGGAGCTCGCTCGCGCCGCTCGCGCTCGGCGGGCGGACGCTGCTCCGGCCGCGGCTGCCAGGCTTCTACCGGGTCCAGGCCGGGCGCGAGCGGCTGAGCGTGCCGGTGGCCTTCCAGCTCCGCGCGGAGTCCGACCTGGCCGGCGATCGGCAGGTGGGCCCGAGCCGGCTGCGCTGGGCCGGCGGCGAGCTGCCCGCCGAGCTGCGGGCCGGGCTGGGCGGGGCGGAGCCGGTGGTGCCGCCGCCCCAGTGGCCGCGGCTCCTGCTCGCGGTCGTGTGGCTGTTGCTGTTCGACTGGGTGTTCTACTGTTTCAGGATCCTGTTCTAGCGAGGGACCCGTGGGCGCACTGCTCGATCAGCTGCTCGCCGACCTGCAGTACTTCCTGGGTCGTTTCGAGCTACGCCTGGAGAACCCGGAGGGCCTGTGGCTGCTGGCCGGCCTGCCGGTCTTCCTGCTGGTGGGCCTGCGCATGGGCGAGGGCATGCGCTGGTGGCGCAAGGCCCTGGTGATGACGCTGCGGGCCGGCCTGGTCATGGCGCTCGCGGTGGCGCTCGCCCAGCCCGTGCGCGTGGAGCGCCAGCGCCAGCCGGCGGTGGTCCTGCTGGCCGACCTGTCCGCCAGCATTTCCGCCGCGGCCCGCGAGCGCATGCGGACCTGGATCCAGGAGCTGTGGTCCGAGCGCGGCGAGGCGCCCACCTACCTGGTCGGCTTCGGCCGCACGCCCAGGCTGCTGGCCGGACCGGAGCACCGCCGGGTGGGGTTGCCGGAGGAGCCCGCGGCCGAGGGCAGCGATCCGGCCGCGGCGCTGAGGCTGGCCTACAGCCTGTTCCCGCCGAACCACGATCGACGGGTGGTGCTGCTCAGCGACGGGCTCGAGACCCAGGGCGACCTGCTGGCCGAGGCGGCCCTGGCCAAGGCCCAGGACGTGCGCCTGTTCGTGGTGCCGCTGGGCGACGCGGACGCCTTCGATGCCCGGCTGGAGCAGCTCCGGGCGCCGGCCACCGCCCGCTCGGGTGATTCCCCCGAGGTGGAGGTGGAGGTGGCCGCGAACGGCGCGCGCCAGGTGCGCCTGGAGCTGCGGGTGGACGGCAAGCCCGCGGCCGAGGAGCGCGTGCGGCTGGCCCCCGGCCGGAACCAGCTCAAGGTCCGCGCCCCGCTGACGGGGCCCGGCTGGCACGAGCTGGAGGTGCGCCTGCGCGCCGCCGGCGACCGCTTCCCGCAGAACGACCGCGCCCAGGCCCGGGTGTTCGTGCTCGGCCGGCCGCAGGTGCTGCTGGTGCAGGCCCAGCCGGGGGACGATCCGCTGGAGGCCGCGCTGCGCGGGCTGGAGGTGGATCTGCGCCCCGTCGGCCTGGCCGAGCTGCCCGCGGAGCCGGCCGCCCTGGCCGACCTCGATCTGCTGGTGCTCGACGACCTGGCCCTGTCCGAGCTCGGGCGGGAGCAGGTCGGCCGGCTGCAGACCGCGGTGGAGGAGTTCGGCGCCGGGCTGGTGGTGACGGTGGGCCCGCGCGGCGCAGCCCTGGCCGATCCCGAGCCGGCGCCG
The DNA here is from genome assembly GCA_022710975.1 of Myxococcota bacterium. Classification (GTDB taxonomy): domain Bacteria; phylum Myxococcota; class B64-G9; order B64-G9; family B64-G9; genus JAKLGA01. Next base: position 515,520 of record JAKLGA010000001.1, read on the forward strand.
ATGGAGTCGCTCCTGCCGGTCGAGTTCCGCCAGGTGAAGAAGAAGGAGGACATCCCGGCCGCCCTGGCCTTCGTCATGGATCGCTCCTCCAGCATGGCCCGCGGGGAGAAGTTCAGCATCCTGCTGCGCGCCGTGGCCGACACCATGGGCCGGCTCAAGGACTCGGCCCAGGTGACGGTGATCATGTTCGACGACTTCCCCGAGGTGGTCGTGCCGCTGACCGAAGCGCGCCAGCGCGACGAGATCCGCAAGGTGGTGCTGTCCCAGCGGCTGGGCGGCGGCACCTCGATGTTCCCGGCCCTGGAGGAGGCGCACAAGCAGCTCAAGAAGAGCGCGGCCAAGCTCAAGCACGTGATCCTCCTGTCCGATGGGCAGAGCATCAGCCTGTTCGACCACTACGGCTACATCGTGCAGAAGATGGTCGAGCGGGACATCACCGTGACCGCGGTGGCCCTGGGCCAGGACGCCGACCAGGAGGAGCTGAAGAAGGTCGCGGCCGCGGGCCAGGGGCGGTACTACTACACCGACAGCATGGACAACGTCCCCAAGATCTTCACCGCCGAGACGGAGAACATCACCGAGACCAACACCGTGGACAAGCCCATCCGGGTGTCGGCCGCCAAGCGCGTGCAGGCCCTGGCCGGGCTGGACTTCAGCAGCGCGCCGGCGCTCAAGGCCTACGTGGCCTCCGAGGCGAAGCCCACCGCCGAGGTGCTGCTGACGAGCTCCGACCGCAACGAGCCGGTCCTCAGCCGCTGGCGTTTCGGGCTCGGGCGGGTGGTGTGCCTGTCCGCGGACGCCCAGGGGACCTGGGCCGCGGACTGGCCGGCCTGGGAGGGCTTCGCCCCGCTGTGGCGGCAGGTGGCCATGGACACCCTGCGGCGCAGCCCCCCGGGAGAGCTCAGGCTGCAGACCCGCGTGCAGGCCGAGCGCGGGGTGGTCAGCGTGCGCGTGCCTGCCGATCGGCCCGGCTGGGAGGCCCTGGTGCCCGAGCTGTGGCTCACCCCGCCGGGCGAGGCCGAGCGGCCGCTCCCCCTCGTGCGCCGTGGCATGGGCCTGTACCGGGCCGAGCTGGAGCTCGAGCAGCTCGGCTCGTACGCGCTGCGCGCCGAGCGGCTCGGGCGGCGCGGCGCGCGCGAGGCGGCCTACGGCTCGCTGGCCAGGAGCTACCCCGAGGAGTACCTGTCGGCCGCGCCGGATCTGGCGCGGCTCACCCAGGCGGCCCGCCTGGCCGACGGCAGCCTCGAGCCCTCGCTCGCGGAGGTGCTGGCCCCCGGCAGCGCCACGCGCGAGCACCAGTCCCCGCGCTGGCCGCCGTTGCTGCTGCTCGCCCTGGGGCTGTACTGCCTGGAGCTGCTCCTCCGCCGGCTGTGAACGCGATTCGGTCTTGTGCCGCGAGGTCTGCGGCGATAGGATGTGCCGGGTCCAGAGACAAAGGAGCGGCTGGTATGTCGGAGCGCAGGAACGGAGACGATCGCCGCGAGGGGAGCCGCAGCGCGGAGCGGCGCAGCGGGGATCGGCGCGAGAGCCACCGGGTGGCCATCTCGGTCGAGGTCAGGGTGGGCAACGGGCCCTACGAGAGCCACATGGGCAACGTGGGCATCGGCGGGATGTACTTCGAGAAGCCCCTCGATCTGCCCACCGGCGCCATGGTGCAGCTGCGCTTCACCCTGCCCGAGATGGACAAGGCCGTCGAGGCCAAGGCCGAGGTGGTGGAGATCACGGCCGTGGGCAAGCCCTCCGCGGTCGGTACCCGGGTCCGCTTCGTCGACCTCGATCTGCGCAACGAGCTGCTCATCGCCCGCTTCCTCGATCAGCACAAGCAGCCGGGCTGAGCATGAGACGGGCTCACCTCTGGATCGTCAGCCTGGTGCTGGTCGGCCTGGCCGGGCCCCAGGCCTCCGGCCAGGTCCCGGCCCAGGAGCTCCTCAGCCTGGCCCGCGGGGTGCAGGCCCGGGTGGAGACGCTGCGCGGCCTCAAGGCCCGGCGGGCCATCCGCTTCGAGCTGGCGGACGCCGAGCGGGTGCGCGCCTACGTGAAGCGGGCCATGGACGAGCAGTACGCCCCGGGCGAGTTCGCCCGCGAGGGCCTGGCCATGCAGGCGCTGGGCCTGATCCCCAGGGGACTCGACTACCCTGGCCTGATCCTGGAGCTGCTCCAGGAGCAGGTGGGCGGCTACTACGATCCCAAGGGCGAGGTGTTCTACCTGGCCGCCTGGATGTCGGCCGGGACCCAGGCGCCCATCATCGCCCACGAGCTCACCCACGCACTCCAGGACCAGAGCTTCGATCTGGACGCCTACCAGGAGCGCCTGCGAGGCCGGTCGGACGCCATGCTGGCCCGCGCCGCGGTGGCCGAGGGCGACGCCAGCCTGGTCATGCTGCTCGACTCGGTCAGCGCCCTCGGCCTGGACATCGAGCCGGCCGCCCTGGGGCTGGACGGACCGATGGCGGATCTGCTGGTGCAGGCGTCCGCCGGGCAGTACCCGGCCCTGGCCCGCGCCCCGCGCGCGCTGCGCGAGGCGCTCATGTTCCCCTACATCCAGGGGATGGCCTTCGTCTCCGCGGTGCGCGCCCGCGGGGGCTGGAAGGCGGTGGATGGCCTCTACCGGCGGCTGCCCGAGTCGAGCGAGCAGATCATGCACCCCGAGCGCTACCTGGATTCGCCCGATCCGCCCACGGCGGTCAGCCTGCGCGCGCTCGAGGAGCTCGTGCCCGAGGGCTGGGAGACGATCTTCGAGGACGAGCTGGGCGAGGCCATGAGCCTGCAGCTCCTCGCGGCCTGGGGCGCGGACGACGGGACGGCCCGCCAGGCCGCCGCCGGCTGGGACGGGGATCGCTTCCGGGCCTACCAGCGCGGGGCGGAGCTCGGCTGGGCCGGGCTGTGGGTGTGGGACACCGAGACCGACGCCGTGGAGTTCGCCGCGGCCGCGGCGCAGGAGCTCCCGCTGCGCTGGCCCGGCGCCACGCCGGAGCCGGTGGATGCCCGCCCGCGCATGGCCTGGCGGCTGGCCGACGGCCGCGCGAGCGCGGTGGTGCGCGCGGGCAGCCGCGTGGCGCTGGTCGACGGGCTGCCGCCCGCCGCCGTGGAGAAACTCCTGGGCGCGCTGCTGCCGTGAGGCGCGCCTTGACAACCTCCCGGCCACGGCCATACCGTGATGCAAACCTGCCAGGAGGATGAGCCATGAGCAGCGAGACCCCGAACCAGGCCACCGGTGCACCCGTGGAGGCCCCCAAGCCCGCCCCGGTGGCGCCGCCCGCGCCTCCCGCTGCTCCCGCTGCTCCCGCTGCGGCCCTCCCGGAGCTCTCCTCGGGCGAGCGCCGGGAGCGGATCCGCGGACAGCGTTCGCTCTTCATCCACGTGCTGCTGATGTTCCTGGTGTCGATCGTGGTGTTCGTGATCGGCACCTACTTCTTCGTGGTGCCCTACATCATCCAGACACAGCTGACGGTCGCCGATCAGCAGAACCAGATCATCGAGCTCCAGGGGGGCAACGAGGAAGAGGGCGCGCCCGGGGAGGGCGAGGTCGACGAGGGCGGTGAGGCAGGTGAGGCAGGTGAGGGCGGCGAGGTCCCGGCCCCTGCGCCTGCTCCGGGTGGCGAGGGCGCAGCCCCGGCCCCGGCTCCCGAGCCTGCCCCGGCTCCTGCTCCGGCTCCCGCTCCGGCTCCGGCCCCGGCTCCCGTGCCTGCCCCGGCCAAGGCGCCCTGAGCACCCTTCCTGGCCCGTGCTCTGAACCCGAGACCCCCTTCGGGGGCCGCTGCGCTGCGCTCGCCGTGCTCGCTTGCTTCGCTGCCCGACACCCGACACCAGACACGGTGAGGGCTGCCCTCAGGGTTGAGCCGCGGGCGCGGGCTCCAGGTCGAGGCTCTCGAACGGCGTACCCTCCGGGGGCGAGAGCTTGAACAGGGCCTGCTCCAGCGCGGGGTTCGCCTCGATCTCCTGGAGCTTGAGCTTGAGGTGCATCTCCTCGGCCGGCATCTCCAGGCGCAGCTTCTCTGGGGCCACCGCCAGCCCGTCCCGCACCTTCCAATCCTCGTACTCGATCAGGTAGCGGCGCCGGCCGCCCGCGAGCAGCTCGATCCGTACAGGCCGCAGCAGCTCGGCGTCCACCACGATCGTCTGGCGTTCGCGGGCGTTCTGCAGGCTGAGCAGGTAGGGCCGCCCGGCCGCCCCGCCGGACAGGGCCGCCTCGGCGTAGGCGATCCAGGGCGGCTCGCCGAGCAGGAGCGCCCCGAGCTGGGCCCCGTCGAGCGGCACGGGCAGCATGCGGCCCAGGTTGGCCGGGGTGGCGCGCCCGCCGATCACCCGGCCCTGCTCCAGGTCCCAGACCGTGAACCGCTCTCCGTCCGAGACCAGGATCGACAGCGGAGCCTCGAAGAAGCTCTCGGTCTCGAAGCGCAGCCAGGCCGGGCGCGCCGCCAGGTAGAGCACGTGGGCCTTGATGCGCTGGCCGCCCTGGCGCATGTCGACGCTGCCCGCCGCGCGCAGCGACTCGAGCCGCGAGAGATCCGCGCGCATGGCCTGCAAGAGCGCCTCGGGCGACTCGAAGGTCTGGCCGTGCCCCGGCCCATCCGGCCGGCGGCCCGGGCAGCCGGCCAGGCCGGCCGCCAGCGCCAGGCACAGCCAGGGCGAGAGTCGGTTCATCGCAGCGCCGACAGGCTGACGAGCAGGTCGTAGAACCCGCCCGCCGTGTAGAAGATGAAGTTCATGTCGCCGAAGGCCACCAGGTCGCCGTCGTCCAGCGCCTTGGGCTGCCGCCCGGCGAGCGCCTGGCCGTTGACCCGGGTGCCGTTGGTCGAGTCCATGTCGGTGAGCGTGAACCGCCCACAGGTGTCGTCCAGGCGGAAGAAGGCGTGGTGCTTGGACACGGTCAGGTGGGCCACCACCAGATCGTTGGAGTCGGTGCGCCCCACCAGCACCTGGGAGGCGAAGGAGTTGCGTTCGGCCTTGGACACCGGCACCACGCTCTCCAGCGGGGAGGGCAGCGGCTGCTCGATGCGCAGCTCCTTCGTGGACGGGTCGATGCGCATCTTCTGGGTGTTGCCGTACTCCTCGCGCGGCGCCAGGCTGTCGGGCGAGGAGCGCTGGATCAGCACGGGCTCCGGGTAGCGCTCGAGGAACTGCTCTCTCGTCAGGCTGCGGGCGATGGGCAGGTAGTCGTTGATCATCCGGGACATGCGTGTGGTTCCGCCCTCACCGTAGGCCGCGCGCGGAAAGCCTGTCAAGCGCGCTCACGGCGTCAACCCGAGCTTCTGCAGGCGCACCTCGATCTCCTTGCGATCGCGAGGCTCGGGCCGGGACTGCAGCGCGCGCCGGTAGTGCTGGATGGCCTCCTCACGCTGGCCGAGCTTCTCGTGGGCGTCGCCGATGTGCATGATGATGACCGCCTCTCCCGGGGAGATGCGGTCGGCCCGCTGCAGGTACTCGAGCGCCCTGGGGAAGTCGCCCTTGCGGAAGAGCACCCAGCCGAGCGAGTCGGTGATCGCGCCGTTGCCCGGGTTCAGCAGCAGCGCGCGCCGGATCAGGCGCTCGGCCTCGTCCAGATCGCGGTTCTGGTCGGCCAGGGTGTAGCCGATGAAGTTGAGCGCCGCGGAGTTGTTCGGGTCCACCTCGAGGAGTTTCCGCATGGCGGTGATGCTCTCGTCCGCCTGGCCGAGCTGCTCGAGCAGCGCGCCCAGGGCGTAGAGCAGGGCCACCTCCTCGGGTTTGCGCTCCAGGGCGGCGCGCAGGAGCTTGACCCCCTCCGGACCACGGCCGGCCTCCTGCAGCACGCTGGCCTTGGCCTCGACGAGCTCGGGCAGCTCCGGGTTCGCCTGCAGGCCCTGGTCGAGCAGCCTGAGCGCCTCGGGCGTGCGCTGGAGCTTGGCCAGCACCACGCCCAGCGTGCGCAGCACCCGCGCCACGTCCTCCGGCTCGGCCGCCTTCGACCGGGCGGCCTCCAGCACCTGCGCGGCCTCCTGCAGCCGGTCCAGGCGCTGCAGCGCGTAGCCGAGCGTGGTCTGGGCCCGCAGGTAGAAGCGGGAGTCGGGCAGCACCTTCTGCATCTGCACGATGGCTTTGTCGAACTCCTTGCGCTCCTCGTACAGGTACGCCAGGAACATGCGCAGCCCGTCCAGCCCCGGGCTCGCGCCCACGGCCCGCTCGAGCTCGGCGATGGCGGCCTCCTGCTGGTTGACCTCCACCAGCGCCTGGGCCACGTAGTAGGCGTTGGTCGGGTCGCCGGAGCGCAGCTGGGCGAGGTAGGCCTGGGCGGCGGCCTCGTCCCCGTCCTTGAGGTACAGCCGGGCCAGCGCCGCCATGATGGCCGGGTCCTCCGGGTTGACCTCGAGGGCCTCGGACTGGACGGCGATCGACTCCTTGTAGCGCCCCTGGCCCTCGAGCAGGGAGGCCATCAGCTGGATGGTCTCCAGGTCGTTCGGATCGACGGCCAGGGCCCGGCGGAAGTACTGCTCGGCGCGCGCCTCTTCGCCGCGCTCGAAGTAGATGTCGCCGATCTTGCGGAACCCGGCCGCGCTGTCCGGGTTGGCCTCGGTCATGCGCTCGAGCACGTCCAGGGCCAGATCGCGCTGCTTGCGGTCGAGGTAGATGGCCGCCAGGCGGGCGAAGGCGTCGATCTGGCGGGGTGCCAGGGCCACGATGCGGTCGAGCGTCTTGACCGCCTCGTCCAGGCGCTGGGCCTGCACCAGGCCGTCGGCCCGGAGCAGCAGCGACTCCACGTGGTCGGGCTTGAGCTCCAGGGCCGCCTCGGCCTCCTCGGACGCCAGGCGCCACAGGCCCTGCCGCGCGTACAGCCTGCCCAGCGACACGTGCAGCCAGGGCGAGCCGTTGTCGTACACCAGCGCCTGGCGCATCTCGAGGACCGCCTCCCGGGGCCGGCCGGACTCGAGCAGCAGCCGGGCCTTCAGGTAGTGGCCGTAGGCCAGCGCGCTGGCCGCGGGCCCGGTCGGCTCGGCCGCACCCACGCGGGGCTCGGCCGGGGGCGGCCCGGGCGGTCCGGGCTCGACGGCGCCGGCGGCGGCCCGGTGGGCGGGCTGGGCGCCGGGGGCGGACGGGGTGGTCGCGCACGCGGTCGCGAGGACCAGGACCAGGCACACGAGAAGGTTGGAGATAGGGCGTCCCATGGCGATCCGGGATGCTACCATCCGGGCCGCGCCCGCACAACGCCCGCGCGCTGGCGGGCAGCGGGCTTGTCCCCGGGCCCCCTTGCTGGCATGCTCCCCGGGGTCGAGGAGGCTCGCATGATCATGACCATCGTGTGGGTGCTGGTCGCCGCCGGGTTGTTCACCTGGAACCACCTCCGGGGAGACGAGGCCTTCATCGGCGTGCGCTTCACCGAGCACGCGCTCGGCTTCCCGCTGAACGCGGGCTGGCTGGCCATCGCCGTCGCGCTCTACTGCCTGATCCGCTGGCTGGTGCGGCGGAAGCGGAGCGCCCAGGCCGGGCCTCCGGCCGGCGGGGCCTGAGGCGGACGATGCCCGCGCGCAGCGATCGGGCCCGGCCGAGCAGCGATCTCGAGCACCTGATCATGCGCCGGGTGGGGCAAGCCATCGGCGACTTCGACCTGGTGCGCCCCGGGGATCGCATCCTGGTGGCGCTGTCCGGCGGCAAGGACTCCTTCAGCCTGCTGCGCATCCTCGAGCTCCACCGCCGGCGCTCCCCGTTCCCCTTCGAGCTCCACGCCGTGCACCTGGACGCCGGCTGGGACCCCGCCTCGGCCGATCGGGTGGCCGAGCGGGTGCGCGCCCAGGGGCTCGAGGTGGAGGTCGTGCGCCGGGACATCAAGGGCTGCGTCCAGGCCCACCTGCGGCCGAACACCAACCCGTGCGCCTTCTGCGCCCGGCTCCGGCGCGGTTTCCTGTACGATCTGGCGCACGCCCGCGGTTTCCACAAGATCGCCCTGGGCCACCACCTGGACGACCTGGCCGAGACGGTGCTGTTGAACCTGTTCTTCACCGGCCAGCTCAAGTCCATGGCCGTGGATCTGACCGCGGACGACGGGCGCAACCGGGTCATCCGGCCGCTGGCCTACGTGGAGGCCTCACTGCTCAAGGCCTACGTCGAGGCGGTCGGCTTCAGCCCGGTCGCCGTGGACTGCCCGCACCACGCCAAGCACCAGGACCCCCGCCGGGGCATGATGCGTCGGATGATCGAGGAGCTGGCCGGGCCCTACCCCCGGGTGCGCCGTTCGCTGCTGGCGTCGCTGAAGCACGTGCGCCCGAGCCACCTGCTCGACCGGGAGCTGCGCGCGGCCTGGGCCGCGGCGGGCCACGGCAGGCGGCCGGGCGAGGTCGGGCCCGAGGAGGAGTGAGGGGACCGCTTGCGCCGCTTGCCTCCACCCCGGGGGAGGGGTGTATATTTCCGGCGCGACAAGGCCGGGTCTCCCCTGGGGAGACAGCAGGAGAAGGGTCGGAATGCAGAAGGCACCCATCGGAAAGATCCTGCTGGAGAAGAAGAAGATCGACCAGGCCCAGCTGGGCGCGGCCCTCGAGCGGCAGCGGCAGCAAGGTGGGCGCCTGGCCTCGATCCTGCTCGAGATGGGCGCGGCCGGCGAGGAGGATCTGCTGCGGGCGCTGTCCGAGCAGCTCGGGGTGCCGGCCGTGGATCTGGCCGGCTGCATCCTGCCCCTCTCGGCCGCGGATCTGGTGCCCGCGCAGGTGGCCAGCCAGGCCTCCATCCTGCCTCTGGGGATGCGCGAGGATCGGGTCATGCTGGCCATGGCCAACCCCCAGGACCAACAGACCATCGACGAGGTCAAGTTCGTCACCGGCAAGAAGATCGAGCCCTACGTGGTGATCGACGTGCGCCTGCGCCAGGTGCAGCGCGAGCTGTACGCCATCCGCCAGCGCGATCCCAAGCAAGAGTTCTGGCGCGGCATGCGCGCGCACGAGCCCGCGGGCAAGCTCCCGCCGCAGGGCGTGCTGACCATCGTGGCGCCCGAGCTGCCCGAACCGGACGTGAGCCTGGCGCCGGACGAGGAGATCCTGACCATCGAGGTGTCCACCAGCCAGGACGTGCTCCAGGAGATGGCCGCGGCCGAGCCCGCGGGCGGCAAGAAGGTGCTGGTGGTGGACGACGAGCCGGACATCCTGCGCATGCTGGAGAAGGCGCTCACCTCGGAAGGCTACCAGGTGATCACCGCCACCCGCGGCCTGGAGGCGCTGCAGGCGGTCAAGAGCCACAGCCCGGCCCTGATCTTGCTGGACGCCATGCTGCCCGAGATCCACGGCTTCGAGATCTGCAAGAAGATCAAGACCAGCAAGCGCTTCGGGACCATCCCGGTGATCATGATCAGCGCCGTCTACCGCGGCTGGCGCTACGCGCTCGACGCCAAGGAGGCCTACGGGGCCGACGACTTCTTCGAGAAGCCCTTCCGCATCGCCCAGCTGCTGAAAAGGGTGCGGGAGCTGACCGACTCCGGCGTGGCGCAGGCCGAGGCCGAACCCGAGGTGGCCAACGCAGCCTACCAGCGCGGCGTGGCGCTCTATCGGGACAAGAAGCTCACCGAGGCCGAGGCCGCGCTGCGGGAAGCGGCCCAGCTCGACCCGTTCAGCCCCAACGTGCACTACGCGCTCGCCAACGTGCTGCTGGCCCGCAACCTGATCTACGAGGCCATCCAGGAGTTCGAGGCGACCATCGAGCTGAAGCCCGACCTGTTCGCCCCGCTGCGCAGCCTGGCGATCCTGTACCAGAAGAAGGGGTTCCGGAACAAGGCCATCGAGCTGTGGGAGCGGGCCCTGCGCTGCAGCCCGGAGGGCGAGCGCGACGAGGTCAAGGCGCAGCTCCTCAAGCTCCTGTGACGGAGCCCGGCGGGGGCGGTCGGGCGAGCGAGCGACATGCGGTTCACCTGCGACAAGTGCAATGCCCTGTACTCCATCGCGGACGACAAGGTCCGCGGCAAGCTGGTGCGGTTTCGCTGCAAGCGATGCCAGCAGGTCCTCCTGCTGCGGGGGGACGGGGCGGCGCGCGCGGGAGGCGCCGCGCAGCCGCCCGCGCCGGAGGCCGCGTCCGCCGGCCGTCCGGGCGCCCCGGTGGAGTGGTTCGCCGGCCTGGACGGCCAGGAGCAGGGCCCGATCGGGCTGGCCGAGCTGGAGCGCCGGCTCCGCAGCGGCGCCCTGACGCAGGAGCACTTCTTCTGGCGGGAGGGGATGCAGGACTGGTTGCCGCTCGAGCAGGTGCCCGAGCTGGCCCACCTGGCGGGCACGGCCGGCGCGCGGCCGGCCGGGTTGCCCGCCCCCCCGCCGGTCCCGCGCGACGCGCGGCGGGACGAGCGCCAGCGCGCGGTGGAGCGGGAGCGCGAGTCCGCGCTGCAGCTGCGCCGGGAGGCGGACCGCAAGGCGGCCGAGGCGGAGCGCAGGGCGGCCGAGGCCGAGCGCAAGGCGGCCGAGGCGGAGCGCAAGGCGGCCGAGGCCGAGGCGCGCCGCGCCCAGGCCGCGCGCGAGGCCGAGCAGGCCGAGGCCGAGATCGGCCGGGTGGACACGGGCAAGTTCAGCACGCTCGAGGGCGGCGCGATCGCCCCGGCGGTCCGCAAGGTCGTGCCGCAGGCCTCCAGCGTGGACGAGTCCGATGCGGAGCGCAAGCAGCTCGTCGAGCGGGCCATCAAGCGGCGGGCCAAGGCGCGCGTCGGCCGGCACGAGGAGCGCATCGCCGACGAGTTCTTCAGCGGCGGCGAGGAGGGCCTGGACGACGAGTCCCTGCCGCCGCCCCCGGTGGCTGGTGACGCGTCCGAGCTGGCCCAGCGGCTCCACCAGGAGTCCATCCACGAGGAGTACGCCATCCTGGAGGGCAACGACCCCGAGGCGCAACGCCGGCGCCAGGAGCGCGACGCGGAGGTCGCCCGGGTGGCCGCCGCGCAGGCCGGGGTCAGGTCGCAGAAACGGCGCCTGGCCATGGCGCTGCTCTCCATGGGGCTGGTGATCGCGGTGCTGGGCGGCCTGCTGGCCCTGGCCCAGGTGCAGGGCTGGTTCTCGGCCTTCGGCGGGCTGAGCCTGCAGGACGCGGACGGGGAGCTGCTCGACCTCGAGCTGGCCCAGGCCGGCAACCTGTCGCCCGAGGAGGCGCGCCGCCTGCGCGAGCGCCTCCTGACCAGCCGCAAGGCGGGCGCGCGGCGGAACGGCAAGCGCCCGGGCGGGGCGGGCAAGGCCGGCCGCGATCCGGGCGCGGAGGCGCTGGCCGACGTGCTCGGCCAGGGCAAGCCGGCGCTGAGCGAGTCCGAGGCGGCCCTGGCCGCCTTCTACGGGGCGCAGGCGGGGGACAAGCCCGAGAGCCCGACGCTGCGCGGCGTGGGCGGCGTGGACTTCAGCGCCGCGGGGCTCCAGCTGCCCGGCGGGCTGGGCGGTCCGGCCGACCCGCTCGCGCCGGCGCTCGCCAAGCCCGAGGTGGTCCCGGACGCGCCGGGCGCGGCGGGCGGGCCCCGGCGGTTGACCGAGCTGCAGATCCGGCTCACGGTGCAGCGCAACCGACCCCAGGTGAAGTACTGCCTCGAGCGCCAGCTCAAGAAGGACTCGTCCGTGGCCGGGAAGCTCGAGCTCACGGTGCGGGTCCGGCCCGACGGCCGGGTGGAGTGGGTCAAGGTGGCCACCGAGAAGTTCCGCAACACCTTCCTCGAGGACTGCCTGGTGAAGAAGGTGCAGCAGTGGATGTTCCCCACCTTCGATGGCGAGGCCTACGAGCTGAGCGTGCCGCTGCTGCTGACCGCCCAGGATACCTACTGACCCCGGCTCGCGTGAGCGCCGGCCAGGGGCCCCCGCGGCGCGGGGGAGCCCGGCGCCGGGCGGCGCCGCTCAGGACACCCGGCGGGAGAAGCTCTTGATCGCCAGGAGCTCGACGCCCTGCTCCTTGCGCGCGTCCGAGCGGGCCTCCAGGCCAGGGCCCATGCCCTCGATGCGGTAGGTGCGGTACTCGGACTGGCTGTGGCGCAGGAAGCCCTGGGACTCCTGATCCTCGCGGATGAGGGCCGGGTAGACCAGGTAGGACTCCAGCACCGCCTTGAAGGCCACCAGCACCTCGGCCTGCTTGTCCCGGCGCTTCTCCAGCTCCACCAGGCTCTGCTTGCGGCCGAGGGTGATCTCGTTGAACAGGTAGATGAGCCCGTTGAAGTAGCCCGAGCGACCGGGCGGGGTCAGGCGGCGGAAGTTGCGGGTGCAGCGGTAGCGATCGATCTCGTGCTCCAGGAACTCCATCATCTCGCGCCCGAGGAACTCGCGCCCCAGGAACTCGATGTCGTCCAGGATCTGGTACAGCGCGGCCACCTTGGGCTTGTTGATGAACTTGACCTCGATCAGCCGGCGCTCCTCGGTGTTGAACGAGGGCCGCCGCAGCTTGTCCTCGAGCGCCTGCAGGAAGAAGATGTTCTTGAAGCCCGTGCCGTACAGCCGCTTGGGGATGCTGAAGCCCAGGCTCCGATCCATGTCGCGGGTGTTGTTCAAGCGGTCCAGGAGCTTGGCCAGGATCTCGCGGAAGGCGTTGCGGCGCACCTCCTCCTTGGCCGAGTACTCGCCCAGGCCGGTCTCGTAGAAGTTGTGCACCTGGACCAGGTAGTCGTCGAGCAGCCGCTCGGCGTTCGGGAAGATCGGCCGGAGCTCCTCGAGCAGCCTGGACCGATCCATGGTGTCCAGCGTCGCGTCCGGCTTGGGGTACAGCAGGCCCTGCAGGTAGGCGTAGTAGCTCATGTCGCGGCGCCGGGAGAGCGCGGCGAGGATGTCCATGATCGAGTGCAGCGACTCGTGGTAGCGGTGCGGCGAGGGGAAGTAGCGGACGTGGTCGAAGAGCGTCAGGGCGATCTCGAAGAAGATGCCCGAGGCGTGGTCGTTGTAGGCGTCGATGTGCTTCTGGATGATGCGGTGGCGGAGCTGGACCGGCACGTCCTTCATGCGCTTGCCGGCGTACTCCCCGTACGCCGGATCGCGCAGCTCCCGCTCGATCAGCCCCTCGGTCCACAGGTCCAGCTTCTCCTCGATGATGTCGTGCAGCAGGGTGGGGATGATGCTGAGCTCGCGCAGCCCGTTGCGCGCCGCCCCGCGGGCCGCCTCCAGCGGGTGGATGGCGGCCGCGCGCTTACTCTTGCGCGGGATGTTGCGCATGACCCGGCAGATCATGTCGATGGCCCGCTGCATGAGCGAGATGAGGTGCGGGCTGTGGTCGCCCTCCGCGCCGGACAGCAGGTGGCGGGTGAGGTCGGCCAGGATGCGGGCGTGCTCCGCGTCCAGCGTGTAGTAGGTGTTGAGGACCTGCAGGCGCTTGGCGTACGGCTTGGATGCCAGATCCGCCCGCCGGCGTTCGCACTCCTGGTAGTGCCCGTGCGGATCGGCCTCGATGCGGTCGTAGAACGGGGTGAGCGCCTCGATCTTTCGGGTCAGGCGGTTGGCGATCTGGTTGAATTCCTGGACCTTGGCCTGCTCCTCGAGCAACGCGTCCGACAGGGTCAGCAGCCGCCCTTCGCCCAGCTCGACCAGCAGATCCTTGTACCGGATCCGACCCTCACGCCCTTCCTTGTCCTGATAGGTGATGAAACGGTTTCGGATGGACTCGTCGAGCATGGTCCTCGCGCCTTTGGCCGCCCCGTCCATCCGAGACTAACCTCGCCTGTCGCGGGGTGTCAAACATCCCCCCTCCGGGACCCCGGCGGAAGCTGAAAAACCATGCTCGCTCAAAGCGTTTGGCCGGGTTGACCGCCTGGAGTGCATGTGCTAGTGAACGCTTGCCGTGCGGCGCCAGCGTGCGCCGGGCGAGGAGCGCGCATGAAGCCGGAAGAGCTCGCAGCCACCTTGCACCCCCTGGAGATCCGGGTCCTGCTGGCCCTGGGGCCCGAGGGCCGGCTGGCCGAACGGACCTTCTCCGCCGAGGGGGTGACGCAGGCCCAGCTACGCACCGTGATCGAGTGGCAGCTCGCCAAGGAGTGCATGCGCCTGCTGGCCACCGAGGAGAAGACCTGGGTCGAGCTGACCGAGCTGGGCGAGAAATACGCCGCCCAGAAGACCCCGGCCCAGGCCATCTTCAAGCTGTTCCAGACCCAGACCACGCTCTCCAGCGCCCAGCTCGCGGCCTCGCTGCCGGTCTACGACCAGGCGGAGAGGGGCAGCGCCTTCGGCGCCCTGAAGAAGGAGAACTGCCTCCTGGAGGTCGAGAATGGCGTCTTCTCCTGGAAGCCGGCGGCCAGCCTGCCCGCGCGTTTCTCGCTGGAGCAGGCGCTGATCGAGAAGGTGAAGGCCGCCGGACGCCAGGAGATGTCGGCGCTCACCCTCGAGGAGAAGTCCCTGGTGGAGGGGGGCAGCAGGAAGCGGGGCAAGGAGAAGGGCGTGTTCCGCCTGGTGACCGAGCAGGCCCGGCAGCTCGAGCTGACCGAGCTCGGCCAGGCGGTGCGGGAGGCCGCCCGGAAGCTGGGCCGCTCCGGGGACGAGGTCAACGCCCTGACCTCGGCCATGCTGGCGGACGGCTCCTGGCGCGGCAAGTCCTTCCGGCGCTACAACCTCCAGATCCGCCCCCCGCGCCGGGTGGCCGGCCGGCGCAACCCGTACCGCGAGTTCCTCGACCGCGTGCGGCGCAAGCTCATCGGCCTGGGCTTCGAGGAGATGCGCGGCCAGCTCGTGGAGACCGAGTTCTGGAACATGGACGCGCTGTTCATGCCCCAGTTCCACTCGGCGCGCGACATCCACGACGTGTACTTCGTGAAGCAACCCACGCACGCCCCGGCGCTGGAGGAGCCCTTCGCCTCCCGGGTGGCCGCGGCCCACTCCGACGGCGGCCAGACCGGCAGCCGCGGCTGGGGCTACGACTTCGATCGCGAGCGCTCCCGGCGGCTGGTGCTGCGCAGCCAGGGCACGGTGCTGTCCGCGCGCTGGCTGCACCGGGCCGCGGTGCCGGGCAAGTACTTCGCGGTGGCGCGCTGCTTCCGCTACGACCAGGTGGACGCCACCCACGCGCCGGACTTCTTCCAGTGCGAGGGCATCGTGCTGGGGGAGCAGATCGACTTCGTGACCCTGCTCGGCCTGCTCAGGCTGTTCGCCAAGGAGGTGGCCCGGGCGGAGGAGATCCACTTCGCCCCGGCCTACTTCCCCTTCACCGAGCCCTCGGTGGAGATCCACGTGAAGCACCCGACGCTCGGCTGGACCGAGCTGGGCGGGGCGGGCATCTTCCGGCCCGAGGTGGTCCGGCCGCAGGGCGTGGAGGTGCCGGTGATCGCCTGGGGCCTGGGCCTGGATCGCATGGCCATGATGGCCATGGGACTGGACGACATCCGCGAGCTGTTCTCCTCCGATCTCAACCGGATGCGCACCACCAACGTGCGGCTGAGGGACTAGGCCATGCCGACCATCACCGTCGATCCGAGCGACTTCCAGGAGCTGCTGGGCTTCGCCATGGACGAGGCCGCCCTGGGCACCCACCTCGATCTGGTCAAGGGGGAGTTCAAGGGCCGCGACGAGGCCGGCCAGTGGCGCGTGGAGCTGAACGACACCAACCGCCCCGACCTGTGGTCGGCCGAGGGCATCGCCCGCCAGCTGCGGGCGGCCCGCGGCCGGCGCCGGGACTACCCCTTCTTCCGCGGCGAGCCGTGCGGCGAGATCCGCGTGGAGCCGGGCCTGGAGGCCATCCGGCCCTGCGTCGCGGCCTTCGTCGTGCGCGGGGTGCGGGTGACCGAGCGCTCGCTCGCCCAGCTCATCCAGACCCAGGAGAAGCTGGCCGAGAACTTCGGCCGCAAGCGCAAGGACGTGGCCATCGGGGTTTACAACCTGGCCAAGATCCGCTTCCCGGTCAGCTACCGGGCCGTGGATCCCAGGGCGCACGCCTACGTCCCGCTGGGCTTCGAGGAGCCCATGCCGCTCGCGGAGATCCTCACCCGCCACCCCAAGGGCATCCAGTACGGCGACGTCCTGGCCGGCCACGCGCGGGTGCCCTACCTGACCGACGCCGGGGGGCTCACGCTGAGCATGCCGCCGATCATCAACTCGCGCGAGCTGGGCGAGGTGCAGCCGGGCGACAGTGAGCTGTTCGTCGAGGCCACCGGCACCGACCTGGCCAAGGTGCTGCTGGCGCTCGACATCCTGGCCTGCGATCTGGCCGATCGGGGCGGGCGCGTCCAGCGCGTGCGGACCGTCTTCCCGGCCGCCACCCCCTTCGGCCGGGAGGTGGACGCGCCGCGCGATCTGGACCTGGGGCTCAGCATCCCGCTGACCGAGTTCGGGCGGCTCCTGGGCGTGCCGGTCACCCCGGTCGAGGTGGACAACGTGCTCGAGCGCTACGGCTGCGAAGTCCACGTGGAGGGCCAGAGCGTGCGGGTGGTGCTGCCGCCCTACCGGGCCGACTACCTGCACCCGGTGGACGTGGTCGAGGACTTCGCCATCGCGCGCGGCTACGAGACCTTCGAGCCGCGCATGCCCCGGGACTTCACCGCGGGCCGCGCGGACCCCGTCAGCCTGCTGGAGGACAAGACCCGCGACGCGATGATCGGCCTGGGCTACGAGGAGATCATCTCCAACATCCTCACCAGCCGGACGGAGCTCCGGACGCACATGCAGCGCGAGGCCCCGCCGCTGGTCGAGGTGGCCAACGTGATGAACGAGAACTTCGCCGCGCTGCGCGACTCGCTGCTGCCCTGCCTGCTGCGGGTCGAGGCGCGCAGCGGCACCGCCACCTACCCGCACCGGCTGTTCGAGGCCGGCGAGGTGGCCTGGTTCGATCCGCAGGCGCCGCACGGCTCGCGCACCCGGCTGCTGCTGGGGGCGCTGGTGGTGCACCGCGAGGCCAGCCTGTCCGAGGCGCACGCCGACCTCGACTTCCTGGCCCAGCAGCTCGGCGGCGAGGTCAGCCTGCGCGAGGAGGAGCACCCCTCCTTCCTGCCCGGCCGCTCCGCGCGCGTGCTGCTGGCCGACCGGCCCATTGGCTGGCTGGGAGAGCTGCACCCGGGCGTGCTCGAGCGCTGGCAGATCGGCGTGCCCGCGGCCGCCTTCGAGCTGGAGCTCGAACCGCTCCTGTGACCATGCCCGAGCGAACCTGCCAGGCCGAGGGCCCGCTGGAGGCGGCGGTCCGGGCCCGCCTCCCCCACTCGGTGCTGGCCGAGGCCAGCGCGCTCGATCGCGAGCTGTGCCGCGCGGCCGCTGGCGCCGCGGGCGACGCGCCCGCCGACTGGGCCTTCCTGCTGTGGGGCATCGAGGCCTTCGCCGACCACTACCCCTCCACCCTGGTAGGCGCCCCGGCCGCGGTGAGCGCGCTGGGCGCGGGATGCCTGGAAGCCGCCGCCCGCGCCCCGTCCGCGGCCCTGCGCCAGCGCGCGGCCGCCGCCTCGCTGCGCCTCGCCTCCAGCGTGTGCACCGAGGTGTCCCGGGTGGGCGCCGATCGGGTGGCGCCCGAGCTGCCCCGCGGCCTGACCGGGCTGCTGACGGCGCTCGGCCAGGGGCACGCGGCCGAGCTCGGGCCGGACGAGCTCCCGCGGCTGCGCGAGATCGGCCGGGCGGTGGTGCTGCTGGCCGAGGAGGGCCGGCCGCCTGCGCTGTGGTTCGGCCTGCTCGATCGCCTGCTGGAGCTGCTGCTCGGGGTGACCCGCGCGGCGCTCGAGCGCGAGGCGGGTTACGACGGGCGCTGGGACGCGCAGGCGGAGGCCGGGGAATTGGCACGCTCGCTCGGGCTGCTCGCGCCGGTGCGCGCCGCGCGCCTGGACGAGGATCGGGCCTGGCTGGGAGGGCTGGAGTCGGCCTGGCGCGCGGGCCGGCGCTCGTCCACCGAGGTCTTCATGGATCTGCTGGAGTACGAGCGGCCCGCCGCGCGCGCCGCGGCCTGGGAGGCCTGGTTGCGGGCCGTGCTGCCCGCGGCGGGCCCTGCGCCCGCGCCCACCGCCCGGGCGCTGCTCCAGGCCGGCCTCACCGACTGGCTCGCGCGCACCCGCGACCGCGGACACCTCCTGCGCCTCGCCCGGGGCCTGCGCGGCCTGGCCGCCGCCGGCGGCCCGCAGGCCGGGGGCGTGGCCGGGGTCCTGGGCGCGCGCCTCGCGGAGGAGGCGGGACGCGGCGCCCTGGAGCCGGTCCACGAGGCGCTGCGCTCCGCCGCGGCCGCCTGGCTGGAGGCCGAGGGGCCCGGGGCCCTGGCGCAGGCGCTGGCGCTGCGCAGCGGCCCGGTGGCCGGGTTGCCCCTGTCGCTGGCGGATGTGCGCTGGCGCCTCGGGCTGCTCGAGGCGCGGCCGGGCTGGGCGCGGGCGCTGGTGCTCGACACCCTGGCGGCCTTCGGCCTGGAGCGCGTGCGCCTGCCCGAGGCCGGCGCCGGCGCCGCGGAGCTGGCCGAGCTCCTGGCCGCGCTCCTCGGCCGCGGCTGGCCCGAGCCCCTGAGGTTCCCGCTGCGGGCCCTGGTGCGGCTGGCGCCGCTGCCGCCCCTGCAGCTCAGCGGACCGACCACCCGCGCGACCCTGCTGGCCCTGGCGCCCGCCGGCCCGAGCTACCTGGGGGATCTGCGCGAGCGGGTGCTGGATGCGCCCGGGCCGGACAACCTGGTGGACGCGGAGCGGGTGCTCGAGTTCTGGCGCAGCGGGGAGCCGCAGGCGCTCGGCGGGCTGGCCAGCCCGGACGCGCTGGCCACCCTGACGCTCACCGTCCCGCGCGACGCGGACATCCGCAGCCTGCTGGAGGGCCTGGCGCAGCACGCCCCGGGCGCGGACAAGCGCGGGGTGCGCTGGCTGGCCCACCTGCCGGCCACCTTCCACGAGGTCGAGACGCTGCGCAAGCTGGCGGGCTTCGCCGGGCTGCACGCGGAGGCGGTCCAGACCCTGGCCTGCATGCTGCGCCTGCACCGGGCGCTGGCGGAGCGCTACGCGGCCCGGCGCCCGCGCGCGGCGCGGGCGGACGCGCGCCCCGTCGATGAGCTGCTCGCCAGGGCCGACGAGCTGCTCGGCCGGAGCGGCGCCGCGCCCGGGAGGCTCATGGGGGACGAGGCCGGCGCCTGTTTCGAGGGGCTGCCCGCCTTCGGGCGCCTGGAGCGCTTCGCCGACGAGCTGCGCCTGGGGGCCGAGCTGGAGCTCGTGCTGGAGCAGCTCGCCAGGCGGGTGCCACCCGAGGGACCGGCCGGGCGGGAGGTGCTGCTGCGCATGCTGCGGTACGCCCGCGCGAGCGGCCACGCCCTGGACGGGCTGCAGGCCCGGCTGGAGGGCGCGGCTGGGCTCACCGCGGCGCTGCGCGGCGCGGCGGGGGAGGAGTCCGCGGCGCTGCGCGCGGGGCTCCTCGCCGAGCTCGGGCCGTACGTGCTCGGCTCCTGCCGGCGGCTGCTCGAGAACCCCCTGGCGGAGCCCACGCCGGACTACCGCCAGGCGCTGGAGGCGGCGCGGGGCGCCGGGCTCGCGCGGGTGGCCGAGGTGCTGGGCGCCCACCTGGTGGACGAGCTCCTGGGCGCTGACGGGGGGCTGCAGTCCTTGATGCGATACGTGCGGGGCTGAAACCCGATCGAGTGGACGAAGTGGACGCGGTGGACCGAGTGGACACCGGAGACAGGGACGGGATCAGCTGGCCAGGGCGAGCCGGAGCTGGCGCATGGCCGGGCGGCCCTCGAAGAGCAGGAAGGGCGCGGCCCGCTCGGCCCGCAGGCTCAGCCGGCGGAGATCCTCGAGGCTGCGGATGGGGCTCGCCCGCCGGGCGGCCAGGATGCGTTCGACCGCGAGCGGCCCCAGGCCGGGCACCTGGAGCAACTCCTCCCGGTCGGCCCGGTTCACCTCCAGCGGGAAGCGCTCCGGGTGGCGGCGGGCCCAGGCGGTCTTGGGATCCTCGTCGAGCGGCAGGTTGCCAGCGGGGTCGAGCGCCATGTCATCCTCCTCGAAGCCGTAGCGTCTCAGCAGGAAGTCGGCCTGGTACAGGCGGAGCTGACGTCTGGCCGGGGCCGCCGGCCGATCCTCGAGCGGGGTGCCCGGCACGGGCCGGAAGGCCGAGTAGTACACCCGGCTGGCGCCATGCCGGCGGTACATGCGGGCGGCCGCGCCGAGCAGCTCGGCGTCGGTCTCGCCGGCCGGCCCCACCACGAGCTGGGTGGTGTGGCCGCGGGCCCGCCCGCGCCGGGCGCGCACCTCGTCCGCGATCCAGCCCACCCGGGTCAGGATGTCCGCGGACAGCTGCTTGCCTCCGGACAGCGCCCGCAGGCGCGCCGGGGTGGGCGCCTCCAGGTTGATGGACAGCCGGTCGGCGAGCGCGGCCGCCCGGACCACCTGGGACCGCTCCACGCCGGGCAGGATCTTGAGGTGCACGAAGCCCTGGAAGGCGTGCCGGGTGCGCACCAGCTCCACCGCCGCCAGCATGCGATCCATGGTGCGGATCGGGTCGCTCCCCAGGCCCGAGGACAGGAACAGGGCCTCGGCCCGGCCGGCGCGCACCAGCTCGGCGAACAGCCGGGCCAGCTCCTCGGGCGCGAAGCGGGTCCGGCAGGTGTCCCGGCCGGCGCGCTGGGCGCAGTAGCCGCAGTCCCCGGTGCAGGCGTTGTCGAGCAGCGTCTTCAGCATGGCCACCGGCCGGCCCGAGGGGTGCACCGCGCGGTAGATGAAGCCGCCCTGGGCCGAGCCCCGGTCCGCCGCCTGGGCCTCGCCCTCGGCCTCCACGTCGGCCTGGCCGGTCAGCAGCTCGAGCTTGCGCCTGATCTCCATGCCCCCAGACTACTGAACAGATGACCAGGTGTCAAGGGGGTTCGGGCTCGACCCCGCAGCCGGGGG
Organism: Myxococcota bacterium; assembly: GCA_022710975.1. Lineage (GTDB taxonomy): Bacteria > Myxococcota > B64-G9 > B64-G9 > B64-G9 > JAKLGA01. The sequence goes on from JAKLGA010000001.1 coordinate 536,185, forward strand.
CGCAGAGCGCGCCGCAGCAGGTGAAGCCGGTCGGACAGGCGGGCAGCGCCTCGCCGCACAGGGCCGTGCAGCGCAGATCCGCCCCGCAGTGGGCGCCCGCGGGGCAGTCCGCGTCCAGGTCGCAGTCGCGGCCGTCCTGGCACTCGAAGCCCAGGCAGTAGCGGCTGCCCGGGCAGTCCGCGTCCCTGGCGCACAGGATGCCGCACTCGCCCAGGTGGGTGGCGACCGTGACCCGGGCCTCCTGGCCCTCCCGGGTCTCGAGGCCGCCCGCCACCCCGCACTCGTCCACGACCTTGCGGTTGAGGTCGTCCTCGACCTCGCTGGCGAGTTGCAGCAGGTACGGGTCCTGCCCGCCGGCGTTGGGCGCGACGCCCACCGCCAGGCGCCTGCGCCCGGTGTCGGGGTCGAGCGGCAGGTCGTCCCACAGGGGCTCCCGGTAGACCACCGGGTCCAGCACGTCCGTGCTCCGCACCACCTTGACCCGCACCCACACGGGCGGGTTGAGCGGATCGAAGCCCCGCAGCGCCGCGGGCGAGCTGGCGCGCTGCACCCGGATGGCCAGCGAGCTCAGCCGGTCCACCGGCCCGCAGCCGTCGAGCCCGGCCAGCGAACACATCAGGACCGCGGCGTGGAGCGCGAGGCGCATGGCCCGAGGATACCCTCTGGCCTCCCGGCCCGTCCAGTGGCCGGGCGATCCCGGCTATCCACAGGATCCGGCCTTGCGGCGGGCGGAGGCCTGCAGCTTCACCTTGCGGGTGAACTCCCGGCCGGCCAGGGACTGGACGCCCGGATCGCTCTCCGGGTGGCGATCGCCCAGGGCGGCCTCGAAGGTGTAGCGGCGGCAGTCGTCGAGCGGGCAGTCGCCCCGCGTCAGGCCGAGCCGCGCCTGGAAACCGAAGGCCTGGAGCCAGCCATGGATGCCGCCCGCCAGCAGGTAGACGCGCGGCACGCGCTGGGCGCTGAGCAGCTTCCAGCCCTCGCGGGCGCGCCCCTCGCCGTTGGAGACCAGCACCACCACCGCGTCGCGGGGCAGGCCGGAGGCGAAGGCGGGGGTGGCGAGCTCCGGGAGCGTCGTCCGGCGCGCGTCGAGGATGTGGAACAGGTTGAACTCGTTCTCCTCGCGCAGGTCGAGCAGCTCGAGGCGCAGGCCCGGGTTGTGGCCGAGCTCCAGCAGCTCGAACGGCTCGAGCTGGGCCTCCCCGGCCGCCAGGCGGGCCTCCAGGGCGGCGGCCTGGGCCGCCAGGCGCTCCTCCGGGCTCGGGCTGCCGAACAGCCACAGCGCCGCCCCGAGCAGCAGGGCCAGGAGCGCCCCGGCGCGCTTCCAGGTCAGCATGGCTTGCCTCCGTCCCGGGCGGCGAAGTGGGCCTCCACCCGCTCGGCCACGAAGAACATGGCCAGCGCCATGGCCACCACGCCGAAGGCCACCAGGCCCGGGCTGACCCCCAGGAGAGCCGGAAGGGTCAGCTCGCCGTAGTTGCCCGAGGCGTCGAAGAAGGCCTGGAACAGGCCGACCGACTCGCCGAACGCGGTCACCCCCACGAACAGCCCCAGCACGAAGAACAGCCCATCCGCCTTGAGGGTGGCCAGGCTCACCAGGGCCGTGCCCGGGCAGTAGCCGCCCACCACGAAACCGACCCCGAAGACGAGCCCGCCCACGATCCCCGGCCACAGGTGGGTGGGGTTGACGAACAGCACCTCGGACCTCACCAGCCCCAGCGCGTCCCCGCCGACCAGCAGCAGCATGGCGGTGACGATGGCGGTGAACATCACCTTGAGCACCCGCATGTCGCGCAGGTAGAACTGGGCCGCCAGGTTCTTCGAGTTGCCGAAGCCGGCCTGCTCCAGGGCGAAGCCGAACAAGAAGCCGGCCAGCACGTACAGGGCGTTCGCCCCCAGGTGGCCCACGCTCGCGTCCAGATCCAGTGGGAACATGGCCTCGCCTCCTCAGGTCCACAGCCGGCGCACGAAGTACGCCACCAGGTAGGCGCCCGCGAACACGGCGAACATGAAGGCCCAGGAGCCGGCCGACAGCACGGCGCCGCCCGAGAGCGCCTGGCTGGAGGTGCAGCCGCGGGCCAGGCGCACGCCGAAGCCGGCGATGGAGCCGCCCAGCAGCGCGTAGGCCCAGCGGGCGCGGGGGGTGATGCGCGGGCCGTGGTAGGTCTCGGGCCTCACCCGGCCGGCCAGCAGGCCCGAGGCCAGGCCGCCCAGCACCACCCCCAGGATCTCCCACACGATCCAGTTGTCCAGCGGGCTCGGGGGGCTCTCCACCAGGTTGACCAGGTAGGCGTTCTGCGCGGCGTGGCCGGGCAGCAGAGCCGCCTCGGCCGAGCCGGCCAGCAGCGCCACCCCGCCGGAGGCGCCCAGGCCGTGCCCGAACACCAGGAACGAGCCGAACAGCACCACGCCCAGGAACACCCCGGCCAGGTAGGGGTTCATGTACTTCCAGGCTGCGCGTTTCATTTCGGCTCCTCCTCGCGGCACTCGGCCTGGCCGTAGCCGGTCAGCATGGTGCGCAGGTTGGCCCACCAGGTCGAGCCGGTGGTCGTCATGTACACGTGCAGGATGAGGAAGGCGGCGAACAGCCAGGCGCCCAGCCGGTGCAGCACGGCCACCACGGGCATGCCGCCGAACCAGCCCAGCAGCTCGGGCTGGCTGTCTGCGCCCAGCTTCAGCAGGCCGGTCAGGGCCATCAGCGGCAGCAGCACGTTCAGGATCAGGAAGTAGGTCACCTTCTGCAGGGGCAGCAGGCGCTTCTCCGGGGTGCGCTCGAAGGGGTGCGGCTCGCCGCGGAAGATGCCCAGCACGTAGTAGCGGGCGTGGTGCATGCCCAGCGGGAAGATGTCCTTCACCGAGGGGACGTAGCGCCGGATGAGGCCCGAGGCCAGGTTGTAGAACAGCGCCAGGCCCGCGTTCACCAGCAGCACCCAGGCGGCCGCGTGGTGCACCGCCACGGCCGAGGCGAAGCCGAGCGGGGCGAAGGCCGCGGGGAAGGCGATGGCGAACCCGGTCAGCAGCAGCGCCACGGCGCTCAGCGCCTGGAGCCAGTGCCACAGGCGCTCGTACAGGGTGTAGAACCGAACCAGCCCGGGGCTGGAGGCGTTCGCGGATCCCATGCTTCACCTCCCGGCGCGGCCGCGCCGGCGCTGGACGAGGATGCGCAGGCCGCCGTGGACCATGACGCCCACGCCGGTGCCGACCACCAGCAGCAGGCCGAGGACATCCAGCCAGGTGAGCCCCTGGGCGCCGTGCACGTAGGCGCCGCCGGGCCGGGCCGCGGCCTGGTAGGTGACCCGGCCGTCCGCGCCGGCCGAGATCCGGCCGGCCAGCTCGGTGCGCGTGTCCCCCACCACCCGCGGCAGCACCCCGCCCGGGGCGTGGTCCGCCAGGGCGAAGGCGCGCGTCACCCGGCCGCCCGGGGCGTGGCAGGCCGTGCAGTCCCGCAGCGCCCAGCGGGCCGGGGGCACCCCGTGCCCGAGGGTGTAGGGCTGCAGCTCCGCCTGGATGCGGGGCGCCCGCACGCCGACCGCCTCGAGCCGCGCGGCCACGGCGGCCACCTCGGCGGGGGTGTCCAGGCGCAGCTCGGCCTCGCGGAGCTGCCCGTCGCCGTCCGCGTCCAGCGCGGCCGTGACCGCGGGGTGGTAGCCCTCGGGGCTGAACAGCGCCCGCTCCAGGTCCAGGAGGCGCACCGGCGCGGGCGGCTCGCCCTGCACCCAGAACCAGGCGCTGGTCAGGTTGTGGGGCGCGAGCCGGAGCGAGCCCGCCTGGGTCCGGTGGGGCAGCAGCGCCGGCTCGAAACCGGTCACCAGGCTGGCCGGGTCGTTGACCGGTCCCTCCACCCCGCGGTGGCTCACCCGCGGCTGGCGATCCGGGCCGAGCAGGGTCCAGTCGGTGGACATGCGGGCCGGCGCCAGCAGTCGCGGCAGGTGGCAGGCCTCGCACGCCAGGCGCTCGAAGTGGGTGCGCTTGAAGGGCAGGAAGTCGTGCACGGCCTGGGCGTCGTGGCAGTCGCGGCAGTCGCGCATGCTGCCGTCCAGGCGCCGCGCGGCCGTGCCCTGCGAGGTGTGGCCCTTGACCAGCTCGTGATCGGGCCGCCACAGGTAGTCCTCCACGGAGGTGCGGCGGGCGTCGAAGGCCAGGTGGAGCAGCGGCCGCTCCGGCCCGGCCCGCTTGAGGTCGAAGGCCGGGTTGTTGGGCGCGTGGTGGCAGTCGCTGCACTCGAGCAGGCGCTCGGCGTGCACGTCCCAGGGCATGTCCAGCCCGTCCTTGCCGGCCAGGTTCATGCCGCTCAGGCGGGCCCGGGCCGGGGAGTAGATGGCGCCGCCGGTCTCGGCCGACCAGTTCTGCAGGGAGTTCTCGAACACCACCGGGTCGCTGCAGCGGCAGGCGCGGCCGTGGCACTGGCGGCAGCTCGCGCTGCGCGCCCGGCCGAGGCCCAGCCGCTCGGCCCGCACGCTGCCGTCGGGCTCGAAGGCCGCGGCCAGGTAGCGGAAACCCGCCTCGTCGCGCGCGACCAGGCCGGTGCCCAGCAGGGTGGCGGTCGAGGCCCAGGCGAAGCGCCCCTGCTGGAGCGCCTGGATGCGGGCCGCGTTGTCGGGGGCCGCCGCGTGGCACAGCATGCAGTTGAGCTCCACGGTGCCCGAGGCCTTCCAGTCCCAGGCGCGCGGCTCGCCGCTGGCGGGATCGAGCACGTGGCTGTCCGGGTCCCAGGCGCCCCGTGGGCCGCGGGCGTCGAGGAGCTGGCCGTCGATTCTACTGCGCTCGGCCGGGCCGCCGCCCACGTGGCGGGCCCCCAGGCGCTGGATCCACTCGGCCGTGCCGAGATCCAGGCTGGCCGCGCCGGGCGGCGTGAGCGCGCGGTAGGTGAGGGGGTCCCAGCGCCCGAACAGGCCCGGGCCGGTGTCCCACGGGCGGCCGCTCTCGGTCCGGCCGGGCTCCGCGAGCTCGTCCAGGCCGGCCTGGGCGTGGTAGTTGTGCGCGGCGATGAAGGCCGTGTCGTGGCAGCCGGCGCAGGAGCGCATGAACGACACCGGCCGGCCGCTGCGCAGCACGGGTTCGCCCTGGGCGTCGAGGAGCGGCGTGGCCGGGTGGATCTCGTGGCGCGGCTCGCGCGCCGGCGGGCCGGCGTGCTCGAGGGTGACCGGCGGCGGCGCGGCCTGCGGGGCGGCCGGGTCCGCGCTCACCGAAGGCGCCCCGTCGTCGGCGCGGGCGAGCCCCGCCAGCCCCAGGCCGGCCAGCGCCACGAGGGCCGCTCGTCGCAGGCTCATGGCTCCACCCCCTGCGGGCCGGCCACCAGCCGGCGCATGACGCGACCGCCCATGCGGGCCGGGTCGCCCGGGTAGCCGAGCGCCCGCCAGTCCATGCGCCCGCCCTCCGTGTGGCAGTCGGTGCACTGCAGGCTGCGCCCCTTGGGCGCCACCATGTGGTTCAGGTTCCAGTGCATGTCGGTCTCGGCGAAGGCGAACTTGCCGCTGAAGGGCAGGCCGGCCGCCTGGGCGCCGAGCGCCAGGGCCTGGCCCCAGTCGAAGGTGGTCCAGTAGCCGTCCTGCCCGACCGTCTTGGGCACCAGCAGGACGCGGTGCTCGACGTCGTAGGGTTGCTTACCCCGGTGGATCTTGAAGGGCCAGATGAGCGCGCGCGGATCGTGGATGTCGCCCTGGGGCTTGTTGATGTGCACCACCGCGGTCGGGTCGATCGGGTCGCCCTTCAGGTAGCGGGCCACGTCGCCGTTGAACCACCCGTACTCGGGCACCAGGCCGGTCTGGTAGACGAAGGAGCCCTTGATCTTCATGTAGTGGTGCGGATCGGCCTGGGGCACGTCCGCCCCGGCGGTCGACCAGTCCCAGACCACCTTGGTCGGCAGGGAGCGCGCCACCTCGGGCAGGTGGCAGGTCTGGCAGGCCACCGCCGACAGGTGGTCGTTCAGCCGCGTGCTGGCGTGCGGGCGGGCGGCGTGGCAGGCGGTGCAGCCGAACTGGTTCGTGTCGGTCGCGCTGACCGAGATCATGCGGCCGCGGATGCGGTGGTGCTCGGTGCGGTGGCACTCGGTGCAGGCGAAGTCCTCCCGGCCCATGTGCACGTCCACCCGCTCCACGGGCCTGGCCAGCGAGCCGTCGAGGTCGCCGTGCTTGACCGCGTCGCCGCCGCCGCCGCTGAAGTGGCAGGCGCCGCAGTTGTCGCGGCCGGGGCGGCCGACGCTCCTGGCCGCGGCCAGCAGATCCACCCCCTCGGCCGGCAGGCCGGAGGCGCCCTTGGAGTAGGTGCCCGAGCGATCGTGGCACACCAGGCAGTCGACCAGCTCGGCCCGCGAGAAGTCGAAGCTCGCGTCCCGCCAGCCGTAGCCCGCGTGGCAGATCGTGCACCTCGGCCAGTTGCCCTCGATGCTGATGCAGAAGTTGTTGATCAGGTTGCGCTTGCCGATGCGCACCGGCTCCTGGTGCCCAGGGACCACCTCCGGGTCGCCCAGCCACAACCAGTGCGAGGTCTGCATGAGCTCCTCGGCCGCCCGCGGGTGGCACTCCAGGCAGGCCCGGGTGACCGCGGGGCCGTCCGCGAAGCGCTTGCCCTCGAACAGGCCGGAGTGGTCCGTGGGGGTCAGCCGGGGGCGCAGGTGCTCCCGGGGCCGGTCCGCCTCGGCCCGCGCCGGGACGAGCGTCCAGGCCAGGGCGCCCACCAGGGCCAGGGCCAGGACCGCCGCCGCCCAGCCCGCGCGCCGCGCGCTCATGACCGCCCCCCCCCCCGCCGCTCGCGGACGCAGCCCTCCAGGCAGAGGATCACCCGGCGCAGGCGCACCTCGGCCAGGTGGTAGCGGGCGTGGCCGTTGGAGCGGTTCGCCTTGACCAGCTCGCGCATGCGCAGCAGCCGCAGCTGCTGGGAGACGATGGCCTGCGGCGCCCCCAGGCGCGCGGCCAGGGCGCCCACCTGCTGCTCGCCTTCGCACAGGATGGCCACGATGCGCAGGCGCAGCGGGTGGGCGATGGCCTTGAGCAGCTCGGCGCCCAGGTCGCAGCCGTCCGGATCGTCCCGCAGGCCGGCCCCGGCCTGGGCGTCGTCGGGCTCGGCGCCGGGCGCGGGGGAGGGGGTGTGGCGTGGGGTCATGCGGCTCCTCCATGAATATAGCGATATCTATATATTCCGCCATCGGCCGGGTTGTCAAGGCCGGTCTCGGGCACCGGCGGCCCGAACTCGGGGTTGCTTCCGGTCCGCCGCGGCGTAGTATCTAGCGGATGGTAGGCCTGTGGCTTTTCGACATCGACGGGACCCTGATGCTCTCGGGCGGCGCCGGGCTGCGCGCCCTGGAGCGCGCCTTCCTCGAGCTGTACGACCTGCCGGACGCCATGCGCGGGGTGGAGTGCGACGGCATGACCGATCCCGCCATCGTGCGCAAGGTGCTGCAGCCCCGCGGCCTGGACACGGACACCAACATCGGCCGCACCCTGGAGGCCTACCTCGCGCATCTGGACCGGACCCTGGCCGAGGTGCGGGACGGGGTGCGCGTGCTGCCGGGCGTGCGCGACTGCCTGCGCTTCCTGGCGGCCCGGCCCGAGGTGTGCCTGGGGCTGGCCACCGGGAACGTCGAGCCCGGGGCCCGGCTCAAGCTGGAGGCCGTCGGGCTGCTCCCGCACTTCCCCTTCGGCGGCTTCGGCTCGGACGCCGAGCCGCGCGCGGAGCTGGTCAAGCTGGCCATGCTGCGGGGCCGGCTCCGCACCCGGCAGCCGGCCGCCCCGGCCGTGGTGCTCGGCGACACGCCGCGGGACGTGCTCGCGGCCCACGCCGCGGGCGCCCTGGCCGTGGGGGTGGCCGCCGCGGGCTACCCGGCCGCGGCGCTCGTGCAGGCCGGCGCCGACCTGGTGCTGGACTCCCTGGCCCTGCCGGAGCTCTGGTACCCGCGCGTGGCCGAGCTGCTGGCCGCCCGCCAGGCGCTCGGCGCGGCAGGCAACCCGGACCCGGCGCCCGCGCATTCTCCCGGCTGCGTGCGTCCAGGCTGAGCACCTCCAGGCCGCGGAGCACTGGGCGCCCTGCTCACTCCAGCCCGACCTCGCCGGCCCGGCCGCGGACGGCCAGCCACGCCAGGGCGTCCCCGGGCGCCTGCTCGGCGTAGGTGTGCACCCGGAAGCGGAGCCCGCTGCGCAGGTAGCCCTTGGACAGGGCCTCGTCCAGATCGAGGGGGCGCATGTGCTCGCAGCCGTGGGACTCGAGCAGGGGGACCGCCTGGCCGTAGCGCCGCTCGCCCGGCGCGGTGGGGTGGATCAGGTGCCCGGCGATGCGCCCCTGACGGTCCTGCAGGTAGATGCCGCGGTGGCCGAAGTCGGACAGCTCGTAGCGGGCGGGCAGCTCGCCCCGCACCAGGAAGTCCTCGCGGACGAAGCGCTACGACTCGGGCATGCGGGCGAAGACGCTACGCGGACCGGTGGCCGCCCGCCACTCGTCGCCCCCGGGCAGGCGAAACTCGATCTGGCCCTCCCGCTCGCGCAGCTCGGCCCCGAAGGGGATCTGGGAGTACTTCCAGCTCGAGGTCACGTGGGGGCCGCTCCCGGCCAGCGTGAAGGTGCCCGCCGGGGTGGGGGCCCAGGAGAAGTGCGGGTCCACCCAGCTCCGCCCGTCCGGGCGGCCCTCGGCGGGTCCGCCGCGCATGGGGTAGACGTCCACCACCTGCCCGCGCTGGCGCACCACCAACAGCCGGGCCTGGTCGCCGGGGTAGAAGTCGAGCTGGACCCCGGACGGCGGGGCCGAGGGGCGGTCCAGGTCGAGCAGCGGGGCCTGGCTCTCGGTCAGCAGGTGGTTCAGCCGCAGCAGGGTGGTGGTGTCCAGCGTCCCGCTCGGCGGGGTGTGCACGGACTCCTGCAGCGCCCGCACCGCGGCCTGGCAGCCCGCGTCGTAGCGCGTGCCCGGCCCCGGGTCCAGCCGGCGGTCGCCGAGCAGCTCGGCCGCCGCGCCCAGGGCCGCGCGCAGCCGGGCCACCTCGAGCCCGCGCGCGCCGGGCCGCAGCAGCACCCGGCTGGTGTCCTCGAGCTCCGGGACCCGCCCCTGGATGTAGGCCTTGAGGACCTCGAAGGCCTCGGGGCTCACGCGCGCGGCGCAGCGCCGCACCAGGTCGGTCACCCGACCCCGCGGGTCCAGCAGGTGGGCCGAGGCGTCCGCGCCCTCGGCCAGCTGCAGCGCGTCCTCCCGGTCCACGCGGCAGTCGGCGGCCAGCTCCTCCTCGCGGCGGTCGAACACGCTCACGCCCAGATCTCCCATGCGCCCCTCCTCGTTGGCGGCCGCGAGCGGCCGCGCAGTGCGTCCACCGGCGGAGCTAGCAACCGGCGGGCCAGCGTCCTCGCGCGGGCCCGGGGGCACGATTCTCCGGGAGTTTTCCCGGCCGGCCGCCCTGCCGGTGCGCGCAGGAGCCGGTCGGCGTGTCCGGATTCCGGGCACCCCCCCGGCACCCCCGGCTGTCGCCGCCCTCGTCCCGCTGGCGCCGTCCTCGCGTTTCGCGGTACAGCTTCGGTCAGGAGGAGGCATGGCGCTCAGGGCGGTGCTGTTCGACTTCGGCGACACCCTGCTATCCACCCGGCTGGACTGGCCGCGGGTGCTGCAGCAGAACGCCGACAGCCTGGTCGAGGCGCTGCGGCCCCTGCTGCCGGGCCTGGACTTCCCCCGCCTGCAGCGGGACTTCCTGGCGGTGCGCGGGGAGGGCAAGCGCCGGGCCGCCCGGAAGCACGTGGAGACCCCGGCCACGCTGAGCCTGGAGCGCGCGCTCGGGCTGCAGGGCGTGCGCGATCCGTCGCCCGGGCTGCTCCAGGCAGGGGTGGACGCCTTCTTCGCCCCGGAGGAGGCCGCCTACTCGATCCTGACCGGCGTGCCCGAGGCCCTGGCCAGGCTGCGCGCGCTGGGGCTCCGGCTCGGGGTCGTGTCCAACGCCACCTGCGGCCAGCTCATCCGCCGGGCCCTCGCGCGGCGCGGGCTGCTGTACGCCTTCGAGCTGGTGGTGGTCTCCGCCGAGGAGGGCATGTGCAAGCCCGAGCCCGAGCTCATGCTCCGGGCGCTCGCGCGGCTCGGGGTCGCGCCCGGGGCGGCGGCCATGGTCGGCGATCGGCTGGAGACGGACGTGCTGGGCGCCGGGCGGGCCGGGCTGCGCTCGGTGCTGGCGGACTTCTTCGGCGACGGCGCCCAGCCCGTGGCGCCGGCGCCCGTCCCGGACGCCATCGTGCGCCATCCCGAGGCCCTGGTGCCGCTGTGCAGGTCGTGGATGCGCTGAGCTCGCGGAGCGCGGGGTTTCAGAAACGCGCCCCTGTGCGCTGGGAGCGCACAGGGACTGGGTTTTGTTCGCGCCTGAAGGCGCTCTAAAACCTCGCCTGCGCGGCGATGTTCATGCCCAGGATGTGCGGATCGGTGAAAGTCGAGTACACGTTCAGGCCGCCGGTGTCGCTGACGTAGCGCACCTGGTTGTCGTCCCAGGTGTAGTACAGCTCGGCCACCACCGCCAGGATCTCCGAGATGTCCCACTTGCAGGTGGCCTTGACCGACCAGATCAGGCGGGCGCCCTCGTTGACCGGCAGGATGGAGCGGCTGGCGATGTCGCGCACCACCACGGTGCGCTTGCCCATGAAGGTGGCCCCGCCGACGTCCAGGTTCTCGATGGTGTAGGTGGCCGGGGACTGCATGCCGAAGACCAGGCCCGGGGTGAGGTGCAGCGAGGGGAAGTGGTAGTCGAAGCCCAGGGCCACGAAGTACTCGGGGTTGACGCTGGCCGAGGCCGGCAGCTCCTGGAACGGGGTGAACGAGGGCACCTCGTACAGCAGGAAGGACATGGTGCGGAACATGGCGTCCAGGTGCGCGCGCAGGTACTTCCACTTCATCATGAAGTTGAGGTCGAAGGCGTAGGCGATCTGGTTGACCGTGGTGCCGTACTGGTCGGGATCGGACAGCGTCTGGAACAGGATCGAGCCCTCGTGCTTGACCACGAAGGAGAAGCTGTCGTCGTAGGTCTCGAGGCGGAAGAACTTGGCCTCCATGTCCGGGTCGTTCTTGTACAGCGAGAAGTCGATCGAGGTGCCGATGGGCATGCCCGAGTGGTAGCCGATCTGGTAGGAGCCGCCGCCGCCGTACATGGGGAAGCCCTTCACGCCCTCCTCGGCGAAGTTGCCGCGGGTAAAGAAGCCGCCGTTCACCTCGGCCCGGATGCCCTCGATGTCCACCCCCAGGCCCGCCAGGGCGCCGTAGTTGGTGACCTGCTCGGTCTGGTCGGCTTCGTCGATGTTCTCCGAGATGCGCGTGGTCTTCAGCCCCAGGAAGCCGTAGCCCCAGGGCAGGTTGAGCTGCAGCTTCATGGCCGGCACCAGGTTGGCGTCGCCCTTGCGCAGCGGGAACACGCGGCTGCCGCCCCAGGAGATCTTGTAGGAGTAGCCCAGGCGGAAGCGGTCGCCGGACACGGGGAAGACCACCAGCTCGATGTTCCGGTCCTTGGCGTCGCCCTGGGACAGGTCGTACACCAGGCGGATGTACGAGCCGGCGTCGTAGAACTTGTTGTAGGTGGTCCAGTCGTCGCCGGACGACTCGCCCTGGATCAGGAAGCGCACCACCAGGGCGGCCTCCGTGGTGAGGTAGTCGAAGAAGGCCGGCATCTTCTTGTACAGCACCAGGTGGCTCATGGTCTCGAAGCCGGAGAACTTCGTCTCGTAGTTGTCGAAGAACAGCGTGTTCGACTTGTCGGCGCCGATGCCGAAGCCGGGGCTGTTGATCTCGGTGTCGCCCGGGTCCGCGAAGAAGTTGTTCTCCGACAGCACGAAGCTCAGGCGGGCGTCGATGAAGTCGCCGGCCAGGGCCGGCGTGGCCAGGGCGCCGACCAGCAGCAGGGCCAGCGTCGCGACAGGGGTTCGGCGGTGCATGCGGTGTCCTCTCTCCGTCATGGATTCCGGGTGGGTCATGGGGAGCCTCGTTCAGTCTCGGATTTCCGGGGGCACGTCGTTCGGCCCGTGGCCGATGATGACGAGCCAGCGGGGCCGGGCCGCGCGGACCTGGCGCAGGTTGCCCTGCAGGACCGCGATGTCCCGCCCCAGGTTCTCCTGGGCGGTCGGGTCGTAGGTCACCAGCGTCTCGCGGCTGATCACGCTGATCTGCGGACCGTTCACCTCGGGCGGGTCGGCGGCCGGGTCCGGGGGCAGGGCCACGCCCCACTGGCCGAACTGCTCCAGGGTCGACAGCTCCGAGCAGATGAACTCTGGCTTCACCGTCAGCTGCATGCAGTTCGGGCGGATGTCGGTGATGTCTGCCTCCCAGGGGCAGATCACCCGGCAGACGTGATCGAGCGCGTCCTCGTCGGTCCAGCCACCGCAGCGCAGGCTCGCGCAGTCCGCGTCGGCGTCGCAGCGACCCTCGGTGCTGACCGCCCACAGGGTCTCCGGCTTGGCCCGCACCCGCTTGACCGTCAGCAGCGTGGCGCCGTCGTGCTTGAGGCACGCGTCCCGGCAGGCGTACTCCTCGGGGTTGTCGGTGGAGATGAGCGGCAGCTCGAGATCGGAGTTGAAGTCGCAGTCCAGGAAGAGATCGGTCGTGTGCACGTCCTCGAGGCGCACCCGGGCCGACTCGAGCGCCTCGATCACGAAGCTCGCCTTGCTGTAGCCGCACTGGTGCGCGTCGGTGGGCTTGGAGTCGTCCCGGCACATCTCCGTGGTGATGGGGGCGGGCGGGACCGCGGCGTCGATGTCCGCCACCTTGAAGGGCCGGTTGTCGTGGTTGGCGTCCATGGCCCGGGTCCAGGCCGGGAAGCCGATCTGGGTGCAGCCGGAGAAGTCCTGGGTGGTGCCGACCAGCCGGTCGAGGCGGTCGCCCTCGTCGAGATCCTCCGGGTACGAGTAGGAGTAGGAGTACAGGTGATTGAAGCCCAGGCCCTGGTCGGCCAGATCGGTCACGAAGAAGCCCTCGTTGAAGATGCCGGTCACCAGGAGCTGGCCGTGGCCGTCGGTGAAGGGACCCGTGGCGTCCCGCTTGCAGTCGAACTCCACGAAGCGGTCGGCCAGGGCCGAGGTGTCGTTCTTCAGCACCCACTCGGGCTGGTACTGGACCTGGCGCAGGCTGGGGTTTGCGAAGTGCAGGATGTTGGACACCCCGGCCGCCCAGGTGCCCTCGGGCACGATCTGCTCCACGCTGTCCATGCCGGCCTGGGCCGGCGGCCCGGGCACCCAGCGCACGTCCTCGATCCACAGCGTGGTGCGGCCGAACACCTTGCGCACGCTGACCGTGCCCGAGGCCCGGCCCTCGAAGAAGGTCACCGTGGCCGGGTCCACGATCTCGCCCGGGGTGATGCGGAAACGCGCCTCGCCCGCGTAGTCCAGCATGCGGGCGCCGTGCTGGTCGATGGCCTCGGCCACGAACACCAGGCCGACGTCGTTCTCGGGCACGTCCCAGGGCGCGGCCAGGGTGCCATCGCCGCCGGCGATCCCCTGCACCTCGACCACCGTGACGCGGAAGGAGGCCAGGCCGTTCTCCAGGCTGCGCTGCTCCACGCAGGGTCCCGCGGCCAGCCCGGCCAGCAGCACCAGGCCCGTCCCCAGGACACCGGCCAGCACGCGCATCGTCTTCTTCGCCATGGCCGGCCTCCTCAGTTGACCTTGCGGACGATGCGCCCGTCCGAGCGGGCCACCACGATGGGGAACTCGAGCGGGTTCTGGCAGAACTTCTCCACCGCCGGGTTGATGGCCGGGCACTTGACCAGGTTCCCGTCCTGCACGTCCCCGCAGGTGCAGCTGCCCTTGACCAGCAGGCCGCGCTGGGTATCCGGGGTGCGGTACTGCAGGCAGAAGGCCAGGCTGAAGGGGTCGACCGAGTTGGGGTCGCTGCTCAGCAGGTCCCGGCAGGTCGGGTAGCGGCCCATGTACTCGATCAGCGCCTCGCGCATGGGGATGTTGGTGTTGATCTTGGTGGTGTTGCGCCGGAGCATGCTGAAGCCCGAGCCGCCGCCGGCGATGTAGTCGTTGGTGGCCATCTTGTAGGAGGCGGTCAGGTTCAGCGGTGCGCCGCTGATGCGGATGTCCTCGGCCGGGTGCGCGTAGCAGCGGCCCTGCGCGGCGCCCTTGTCCAGCAGGCACTGCCAGGCGTTGGAGCCCTCGTAGTCCGGGGAGCACAGCTCGGGCCTGAGCGCGCAGCAGTCCTCGGGGGCGTCGCAGGGCTGGGCCCGATCGTTCAGCTTCACCTGGCCGCAGTTCATCACGAAGGAGCAGCCCGAGATCTGGGCCTGGCTCTGGCAGCCGCGGCCGGAGGAGCGCTCGGTGATGAAGTCGAACATCTCCTCGATCTCGTAGCCGCTGAGGTACATCACGGTGATGGTGTTCTCGAAGGGGAACACGTTGAACACCGTCTCCATGTCGATCACGCCCGGGTAGAAGTTGTCGCGGATGCCGAGCGTGTTGGTCACGCAGAACTCGGCCTCGACGCGCTTGCGCACCATCATGGCCGTGGTGGTCATGTCCCCCAGCGGCGCGTCGCCGCCGGTGGCGGTGTCCTTGCGGTCGACGCCCTTGGGCGTGTAGCCGAACACCTGGGTCAGGATGAAGCGCGGGTCGAACTCCATCTGGGTGCGGTAGGGGGTGAGCAGGTTGCGCGTGGCCGCGTGCCCGCGGGCGGCGCAGTGGGCCGCCAGCACCCCGGTCTCCAGGGCGAAGAAGGGGTTCATCGAGCCGTCCGGGAGGTAGGACTGGGGCCGCGGCTCCGAGCACCAGATGGTGTCGATGGGCGACAGCGTCTGCTCGTGTGCCACGATCTCGGCCCCGTAGGGCGCCAGCCTGCCGCGCTCGCAGTCCGCGTCCGTGGTGCAGGCGGTCTGGTAGCTGAAGTGGTTGTCCTCCGGCACGCAGCGGCCTGAGACGCACAGGTACTCGTCCGCCGGCACGGCCACCATCAGGTCCAGGCGGGTCATGAACTTGGCGAAGGCGCCGGGGTGCTCGAGCAGCACCTTGCGCCCGGCCGGGTCGGTCAGCACCATGGGCGGGCGGGTGAGCACGTGCAGGTGCCCGCCCAGGATGACGTCGATGCCCCGCACCCCGGGCACCCAGAACTTCTCCACCCCCGGCTGGCACTCCGGGCAGTCCATCTCGATCCAGGGATCCTGGTCCCGCTCGGTGAACTGGCGCAGATCCTGGTCCTCGCCGAAGTACATGTCGTGGCCGTCGGTCAGCTCCTGGTCCTCGGTCAGGCCCAGGTGGCTGAGCACCACGACGAGATCCACCGCGGGGCTGAGGAACTCGACGTAGGCCCGCACCGTCTCGTTGGCCTCGAGCGGGGTGATGCCGGCCGAGTTGGCCCCGTCCATGATGGTGTACATCGAGCCGATGTCGCCCATGCCGATGATGCCCAGCCGCAGCCCGCCCGCGTTGACGATGGTGAAGGGCTGGATGGTGCGCCCCAGGTTGGTGTTCTGCTCGACGCTCCAGTCCTTGAACACGTAGTTGGCCGCCAGCAGCGGGTAGTTGACCCAGCGCTCGGCCTGGATGGCCAGGTTGGTGTGACCCTTGTCGAACTCGTGGTTCCCCAGCGCCACGGCGTCCGCGCCGATCGCGGCCAGCCAGCGGAACTCGGGCTCGCCGTCGCCGAAGTTGAACACGGGCGCGCCCTGGAAGATGTCGCCCGAGTCGAGGTACACCACGCGCTGGCCGCGCTGGCGCTCGCGCTGGATCAGCGCGGCGATGCGCTCCAGGCCGCCGTAGGGCGCCGTGCCGCCGTACAGCCCGTCGCCCTCGTCGTGGGAGTTCGGCTTCAGATCGTAGGGGAACAGGCGCGAGTGGATGTCGGAGGTGCGCAGCACCGTCAGCCGGATGGTCGAGCCCGCGATGTTGGACTGCTCGGTCTCGATGGTGCAGGCGGTGGCGGCCAGCAGCCCGATCACCGCCGCGCCCAGGGTCCTGAATCTCCAGGCAGGCATGGCGTATCCCTTCATGGCCCGGCGCTCAGCACGAGATCCGCGTCCGTGCGCGGCTGCAGGCGGAAGTGGTAGAAGGACCAGGTCAGCACGCCGGTGATGGAGTCGAAGGCCTGGCCCAGCGCGCGCTGGTCGGTCGGGCACGGGGTGCCGCCCGTGGCCGGGCAGACGAAGGGGTACTTCATCTGCCAGCCCACGATCAGGGTCTGGGCGGGCTCGGCGGTGGGGGCGACCACGAAGTCGCCGTAGTCGGTGGCGCCGTAGACCGCGGCGGTGGTGCTGACCCCCTCCACCCGCACCAGCACGCTCTCGTAGGCCTCGCCCTGGGGGCCGGTGTCGTTGATCTCGCCGCAGGGGAGCACGGCCGGGTCGGGCAGCGGGGCGGCGCCCTGGACCACGACCGAGGCGGCCTCGATCTGCGAGTTGTCGTAGTACTCGACGTAGGTCCCGGTGAGGTCGATCAGGCTACCCGGGCCGAAGCCCGGCGGCAGGGTGAGCCCGCGGGCGTACACGAAGATGCCGCTCCAGGGGCCGCCGGCCGGATCCTGCGCGTAGAAGGAGGGCTGGTTCGAGGTGGGGAACACCGGCGAGGTGACCACCAGCCCGCGCACCTCCACCTCGCACTCCGCCTGCACCGCCGCCGCGTCGGCCCGGTTCTGGATCTGCGCGACGGTCACCGGCTCGGTCGGGCAGGGGTCCGGGAGGCAGGCGGTGACGTCCTCGGGGGCCCACAGGTCGTCGCACGAGCGGGGCTGCAGCCGGAAGGCGCTGTAGGAGTACTCCAGCACCCCGTCGAGGTGGGCGAAGGCCAGGCCGACGGTCTTCACGAAGTAGTAGTTGGAGTCGAACTTGGGGCCGACCGTCAGCTCCAGCCCCTCGCCCGAGGCGGGCCGCACGCCGAAGTCGCCGTAGCCCAGGTCGGCGTTGGAGAGGGTGACGTCCTCGACCCGCACGACCACGCTCTCCCACCGCTCGCAGTCGCTGCCGCCGGTCGCGATCTGGTCGGTGGTGACCACGCTGGGGGGCGGCAGGGGGTGCCCGGATTCGAGCACGACGACGGTGGTGGCGACCACCTCGGTGTAGTCGTAGAACTCCTGCACCATGCCGCGCAGGTTGACCAGATCGCCGGGCTGGACGCCGTCCTCCAGCTCGGGCGCGTAGACGAACACGCCCGACCACTCGCCGCCCTCGGGCTCGGACACCCAGAAGGAGTCCGGCGTGGTGGAGGCCGAGGTGCCCTCGATCATGGTGGTGGTCACCACCACCTCCCGCAGCGTCACCGCCGAGCCGGCCTCGACGAAGTCCGGGTGCTCCGGGTTCTGCAGCGCCTGGATGGGCAGGTCGTCCGCGGCGCCGTCCCCGTTGGCGTCCAGGAAGTACTCGGGGAAGAGCTCGCCCGCGCGTCCGTCGCAGCCGGAGGCGATCCACACGAGCGAGAATTCCATGAGGATACAAGCCGAAAAGCGCCAACCGGGCATGCGTGCCACCTCCTGACCAACGCACTCTTCTAATCCCCTGGTCGGGGCGAGTCAACGCTGTTTTTCGCGATCCTACGGGAGGTTCGCCGCGGCGCGCAGGGTGCCGGACTTGTGTCGCTTTCGGCCGGACCATCCTTTCAGTCCGGGGCGGCGGGCTCCGGGGTCGGGGGGGGACCTGAGTCCGGGAGGGGCCTCTCCGCCTGCTCCGGGGGAGGGGCGGACGGAGGACCGCAGCAGGCCTGGATGGCGGCGAGCGCCGCCTGGTGCTCCTCCGCGGAGGCGAAGCCGGCCGCCTCCAGGCGCGCGAGCACGACCTCGGACCGGCGCACCAGCTCGGCCGAGCGCCGCACCGGGCTCAGGCGGAGCGGGCGGGGGATGACGGCGGCCAGGCGGGCCATCTCGTCCAGGCCGAGCGCGGCCGGCGCCTTGCCGAAGTAGGCGCGGCTGGCCGGGCCCACGCCGTAGATGCCGGGGCCCCACTCGATGCAGTTCAGGTACAGCTCCAGGATGCGCGCCTTGGGCAGCTCCTCCTCGAGCCGGTCGACCAGGTACCACTCCTCGAGCTTGCGCAGGTAGCTGCGCCTGGGCGACAGGTACAGGTTCTTGACGAGCTGCTGGCTGATGGTGCTCGCCCCGCGCACCACCCGCCCCTCGCGCAGGTTGGTGCGGGCGGCCGCCTCCACCTCGTGCCAGTCCACCCCGTCGTGCTGCCAGAAGGCGGCGTCCTCGGCCAGCACCACCGCCCGCTGCAGCAGGCGCGGGATGCGGCCGAGCGGCACCCAGGCGCGGGTCAGCGGCGGGAAGCCCTTCGGCAGCTTGCCCTGCTCCCGCCTGAGCTCGATCAGCGCCGTGGTCTCCGGGTTGTGATCGCGCAGCCGCCCCACGTCCGGCTGGCTCAGGCCGCACCAGGCCAGCAGCGCCCCCAGGAGCAGCACCAGGCCGAGGGGCAGCCGGGCGCGGCGGACGCCCCGCCACAGACGCTGGAGCGCGGGCCGCCGGGGCGGGCCGGGCATGGGCGCGGGTCCGGCCGGCGGGCCAGAGGGCGCCGCGTCTGGAGGCGCGGCGTCAGGGGGCGTTGCCTGGGGGCTCACGGCGGGGTCTCGGAGTAGCTCGTCACCGCCCGCTCGGCCAGGGGCTGGTCGGGGTCCAGGGCTGCGTCGAGCAGATCGACGTGGGTGGGCGGACCGTTCTGGCTGCCCTGCACGACGAGCTGCCAGTGGATGCCGTGGACCTCCCCGAGCGGCGGCTCGAGCACCACCAGGAAGCGCTCTCCCAGGTTGTGCAGATCGGCGCCGTAGGCCAGCCGGAAGGGGCCTTCCACCTCCTGGGCCTGCCCGCCGAGGGTCACCCGGGCCCAGGTGAGCCCGGCCGCGCCCGTGCCCATGCTGGGCGGCAGGTAGCGCCGGGTGGCCTCGACGGTGTCGCCGCCCTCCAGGCCGAGGACCTGGGCGTAGGCGCCGGCCTGGCCCAGGCTGCACGAGGTGAGCGACTGCTGCTCGGTCCGGTAGTCGCTGCCCGAGTCGAGCCGCAGCTCGAGCTCCACCTGGCGCCCGTCCTCGTCCAGCCCCTGCAGGGGCTCGCCGACCTGATCGGCCTCGAAGCGCAGCTCGGCCGGATCCGCGACCCCCTCCCGGGTGCAGAACGTCATTCGCAGGCTCAGGCTGGCCTGGTGCGTGCCGGCCTGGAGCTCGAAGGCCTGCTGGGCCTCGAACCGGTCGCAGAAGCCGCCCAGGAAGGTCTCCCGCCGGTGGCTGAGCGCGGCCGCCGAGGTGGCGGTCGCCGGGGCGGGGCTGGGGCCGCCGATCTCCAGGCCGGTGAACAGCGCGGGCTCGGCCTGCAGGCCCGGGCGGAGCTCAAGGGTCTGGGCCGGGAACTGCACCCGGGCGCGCAGCGCCAGCTCCTCGGCGGCCGTGCGCTGCCTCATGAACCCGGCGCAGGCCTGGGCGCCGGGCTCGAACACCGCGCGGTAGGTGGGCCCGGCGCCGTCGTCCGATCCGTCGGACCCGTCGGATCCGTCGGATCCGTCGGATTCCCCATCCTGGTCCCCTGCGCAGCCCGACCCGGCCAGGCACAGGAGCGCAGCGAGTCCCCAGATCCACGCCTTCATGGCCGCACCTCCGGTCTGGCCGAATCTACCACCCGGTCCGCGACGCGTCACGCTTGACTCGGCCGGGCTTTCGGAGAGGATAGGTGCAACCCGGGAGGTCGCCGATGAAGTGCCCGAAGTGCGGGGACGTGGAGATGGTCAAGGAGCAGGTCCAGGACCTCGAGCTGGACCGCTGCCCGACCTGCCGGGGGATCTTCTTCGACCCGGGCGAGCTCCAGACCGTGCTCCAGCGCAGGCTGGTGGACCAGGTCGAGGGGCTGCCCGAGATCCTGGTGCAGACCGGCCAGCGCGACGGCAACCCCGCCCACTGCTACCTGTGCGGGCTGTCGATGGTGGCCAAGAAGGCCCCGGGCGAGGTGCGCGTGGACTGGTGCCCGGGCTGCAAGGGCGTGTTCCTCGACAGCGGCGA
Organism: Myxococcota bacterium; assembly: GCA_022710975.1. Classification (GTDB taxonomy): domain Bacteria; phylum Myxococcota; class B64-G9; order B64-G9; family B64-G9; genus JAKLGA01. The sequence continues at coordinate 556,074 of JAKLGA010000001.1, forward strand.
GCTGACGGTCATCGAGGCCCTGCGGCCCTGAGGCCGGGCTACTCCGCGATCTTCGGCCCCAGCGCGATCCCGCCGTCCGCCTCGCCCAGCGCGAAGCGCCCCAGGAACGACAGCCCCAGCACCCCGTCGAGCGGCGTCCCGGCCTCGTCCTGCCAGCCCGCGAGCTCCGCGACCAGGGCCTCGACCCTGCCCGCCCGGGCGCCGTCGAGCTCCACCTGGGGCAGCACGGCCAGCCAGCCCGTGCGCACCTCCCGCCCGTCCCACAGGAGCAGGTCGGGCTGGCCGGCGGGGCGGTCCAGGCCCAGCCGGCTGGCCAGCGCCGGGCTGACCAGCGACAGGCCGAGCTGGAGGTCGAGCAGCACGCGCGCCCGCCGCCCGTCGCCCAGGCCGACCTCCACCGGCGGCAGCGCGCCGTCCTCCTGCGCCTCCACGAAGGCGTGCCCGCTGCCGGCCATGCCCTGGCAGTCCGGGGCGCGGTAGAGCCCCTCGAGGGCGGACAGCAGCTCCTCGTCCTCGGCCGCCTCCGGGTGGTGGAAGGCCACCTGCTCGAGCGCGAAGATGCCCTCGCACTCCCGGCCGGCCTCGCGGGCCGCGCGGGCCATGGAGAAGGGGATGGTGCGCAGGCGGGGCTGCAGGGCCAGCGCCTGGCGGTAGTCCTCCAGCGCCCGGGGCCAGTCGCGCAGCCGCTCGTGCACCTCCGCGCGCCACCAGCGGAAGTCCTTGTCGCGCGGGTAGCGCTCGATGAGCTGGCCCACGTCGGCCAGGGCCTCGGGGTACTCGCCCTGGCGCTTGTGGGCCTCGTGGGTCACCCACAGCAGGCGGTCGAACGGGCCGCACTCGGCCAGGAAGCGGCGGGCGCGGGCCACCAGGCGCGGGTGGTCCCCGAGCTCGAGGAGCTGCTCGGCGAAGTGGAGCATCTTGACCCGGTCGCAGGGCTCCTGCTCGAGGCGCTGGGCCGCCCGTTTCACCTCGAGCTCGTGCTTGCCGTAGTCGAAGGGCTCCTCGTAGGTGGCGACCAGCCAGGCGGTCAAGCCGCCCAGGAGGCCCGCCAGCCCCAGCGCCAGGCTCAGCGCGAGTGCCCGGCGTGCGCGCCGGCGGGCGCGGGCGCAGGCCGGGCACAGGAAGCGTGCGCCGTCGGCCGTGGCGCACAGCTCGCACATCGGCCGGAGGCACTCCGCGCAGGAGTCCGTGGCGGCCTTGCGCGGGTGCTGGTGGCAGGGCACGGCCGGGGCCGGGCCGTCCGGCTCCGGCGGGGCGGCGGGCGCCGGGGGGTGCCACACGGCCTCGAGCTCGGCCCGGAGCGTGGCGGGCGGGAACCCGAGCGCCAGGCCGAGCTCGGCCAGCACCTGGGCCTCGAGCTCCTCCCGGAACCGCAGCTCGCCCGGGCTGGGGTCGGGCAGCGCGTGCAGCAGGCGCACCAGGCGGGCCAGGCCGCCGAGCTGCCCCGCGGCCGCGGTGGCCAGGCGCGCGTCGGGCGAGGTCTCCTCGGGGCGGGCGTCGGCGGGCGGCCGGGGGGCCCGCAGCAGCGCCAGGGCCGCCTCGGCCTCCGGCCGCGGCGACGGGGGGCGCAGCTTCAGCACCGCGTCCTCCAGCCCGATCTCGAGCCGCAGGCCGCTGGCGAAGGCGAGCACCAGCAGGGGTTCCGGGGCGCCGTCCGCGCCGGGCGCCTCGGCCACCCCCCGCACCTCGGCCAGGCCGTGGGGCGGCATGACGACCCGGTCGCCCACCCGCAGCCTGAGGATGCCGAGGATGTCCTCCATGGGCCTCACCATCTTTTAGGTTGCAGCCGGGCCGCCGCTCGTGTGAGCATGCGCATCTTCCGACCCCGGGGGCCCTGCCGAGGAGCGCCGGGGAGGGAGGAGCTGGGTCCCAGTCGTGGAGGTGCGCCCATGCGCAAGAAGACGGAGAACCGCGTGACTGTCCGGCGCCGGGTGCGGCGCCCCACGGCCCGGGCCGTGGATCTGACGCGCCTGTGCTGCCGCGCCGCGCCCGAGATGGGTCGGCGCCAGGCCAAGACCATCGAGGCCGCCATCCTCAGCACCCTGCCGCGGAGCCGGCCCGGGATGCTGTTCGACGAGCTGGTCGATCGGCTGGCCATGCACTTGAACCCCGTGGCGTTTCCCCTGCGGCGCACCGTGAGCCGCTACGCCAAGGCCGTGCAGCTCGATCTCGAGGAGCGCGGCCTGATCGAGCGCGTGCCCGGCAGCTCGCCCATCCGCCTCCGCCGCGTCCGCTGAGCCCCGCGCCTCCAGCGCAGCACCCGCACCCGGCTCTGGGTGTAGGCCGTGTCCCGGATGGGCTGCTCGCAGGGCGGCGCCCAGTAGGTGTGGATGAGCACGTCGTTCAGGTCGAGCACCCCCAGCGGCGCCCGGTCCTCGCGGAGCGCCCCCACGTGTCCGGGGAAGAGCAGCAGATCCCCGGGCTGGATCTCGCCGGCCCCCGCGCCGATGCGCACGGGCTGCCCGCGCTCGGTCACGAAGCGCCCGTCCGCGTCCACCCGCGCGGCGCGGGCCACGGTGGAGGCCACCTCCGGCAGGTGCCAGGTGGCCCGGTAGGGCAGCTCCTTGCCCAGGCGGCGCGCCCCGTACACGATGAAGTCCGCGCAGTCCGAGCCGATCAGCCGCTCGGCCTGGTGCTCGGCGGGCGGCTCCCCGGCCGAGCCCCAGATGTAGGGGGTGTTGAACAGCTCGGTGAGCCGGCCCAGGTAGCTGTCGTCGCGCCGCAGCGCCACGCGGGTGACCTGGCTCGACAGCCCGCCGCGGTGGAGGCTCCCGGCCCCGGGCGAGGCGAGCGGCGCCGCCCCCTCGCGGGCCAGCTCCACCTGGAAGGCCATGGTGCCGAGCCCGCCCTGCGCGTCCGCGTAGGGCGGCAGCGGGCGGGCGTCGGCCGGCCGGGACCAGGGCGCGCCGGGCGCGTCCGGGGCGGCCCAGGGGAAGGTGCGGTACTCGATCGCGTCCCAGTGGAAGCCGCCTCGGGTGTTGTTGTAGCTGTCGCCGACCGGCTGCACCTTGGACCAGGCGAGCGTCCAGCCCGCGGCCGCGGGCAGGGTGGCGGGTCTGCGCAGCCGCGCCGCGGGCACCCGCCCGTCCGGGAGCTCGACCGCCTCGGCCTCGCTCACCACCACGGGCCTGCCGTCCAGGCGGGCCTCGACCGCGGCGAACAGGGTGACGCCCTGGTCGAGCCGGGCGCGCGCGATGCCCACCCGGGCCACGCTCTCCCCCGGCCCCTGGGCCAGCACCCACACCCGCTCCGGGACGAGCTCCTGCCCGCGCGCCCCCGGCGCGGCGAGCAGCGCGAGCGAGCACGACAGCAGCACCCAGGTGCAGGGCTTCGAGCGCGTCATGGCCCCAGCCTACCACGCCCCCGGCCCGGATCTAGGAGGACAGGAAACTCTGATTGGCTCGGAGGAGGAGGGGCAAGGACTAGGATTTCTTTTAGGGTAGGAGGAGGCAGGAGGGGAAGGGAAGGGTAGGTGGGCGAGGCTCGCCGCGTCCACCGAGCGCCTCGGCCCGCGCCTGCCTGGTCCTCCGGCCCTTACCCTTTAAGAATGCCTTTTCTTTCTTTTCCTGGAGCGTCAGGATCGTTGCGCGGGAGGCTCCGGGTGCAGGTCATGTGCATACGTGAAGAGCTGTGCGAGCGCTGCGGGGCGTGCTGGGCGGAGTGTCCGCGCGGGGCCATCGAGCGCCGCGAGGAGGGGGGGCAGGAGCGCTACCGGGTGACGCCGGCCCTGTGCGACCTTTGCCGGACCGAGGCGCGCGGGCCGCGCTGCCGGGCGGCCTGTCCGGTGGTGGGCTGCCTGGTGGAGGTCCGGGGCCCTACTTGAGGCTCACCACGGTCACCCCGTCCCCGCCCTCCTCGAGGGCGCCCGCGCGGAAGTGGCGCGGGTAGGGGGAGCCCTTGAGGTGCGCGCGGATGGCGGCCCGCAGCGCCCCGGTGCCGTGTCCGTGGATGAGGAAGGCCGCCGGCTCGCCCCGGGCGAACAGCGAATCGAGGAACTTGTCGAGCTCGGGGAGCGCCTCGTCCGCGCGCAGCCCGCGCAGATCCAGCGTGTTGTGGCTGCCGCGCACCGCCGTGGGCTCGCCCCCCGCGCCGCCCTGCCCGCCGCCCTGGCCCCGCACGCCGGAGCCCGCGCGCGGCCCGGCCCGCTTGACCAGGGTGGCCTGCTCCACCGGCACGCGGGTGCGCATGGAGCCCAGCCGCACGGTCAGCATGCCGGCCGGGCCGTCGATGGCGGTGACCTCGCCCACCTGGCCCAGCCGATCCAGGCGCACCTCGTCGCCGACCGCGGGCGCCCCGCCGTCCGCGGCCGGCGCGCTCGCCGCGGCCGCGGCGGCCAGCTCGGCCTGCAGCCCGATCAGGCGCTGGGAGGCCTCCACCGCCTGGCGCAGCTCGGTCCCCTTGCGCAGCGACTCGATGACCGAGGCCACCTCCCGCCGGGCGGTGGCGATCTCGGACAGCAGCTGCTCCCGGCCCTTGCCCAGGAGCTCGGCCCGGCGGGCGGCCAGCGCCTCGGCCTCGCCGCGTTGCGCGGCGGCCGCCTCCCTGGCCTCACGCGCGCGGGTCGAGAGCTCCTCGCGCTGGGCCTGCAGGGCCTGGCGCTCGGCCTCCAGGCGGGAGAGCACCTGCTCGACCTCCTGGGCGTCGGGCGCGAGCAGCGCCCGGGCGCGCGCCAGCACCTCCTCCGGCAGCCCCAGGCGGCGGGCGATGTCGAGGGTCAGGCTGCGGCCGGGCACGTCCGGGTGCAGCTCGAAGGTGGGGGTCAGCCGCTCCACGTCGAAGCCCACCGAGGCGTTGGCGAAGCGCGGATCGCGGAAGGGGAGCTGCTTGAGCTCCTCGAAGTGGGTGGTCACCACCAGGGTGGCCCCCCGCGCGACCAGGCCCTCGAGCAGCGCGATCGCCAGCGCCGCGCCGTGGCGCGGGTCGGTGTCGGCGGCCAGCTCGTCCAGCAGCACGAGCGCGCCCGGGCCGGTCCGGGCCAGGATGCGCCCGATCTGCTCGATGTGGGCCGAGAAGGTGGACAGCCCACGGCTGAGGTCCTGCGCGTCGCCGATGACCGCCCCGAGCCGCAGGTGCAGCCCCACCCGGGAGCCCTCGCCGGCCGGGATGGGCAGCCCGGCCTGGGCCATCAGGCAGCACAGGCCCACCACCTTCAGCACCACGGTCTTGCCGCCCGCGTTGGGCCCGGTCAGGAGCAGCGCGCGCTGGTCGTCGCCCAGGCGGATGTCGTTGGCCACCACCTGGCCGTCGCCGCCCGGCTCGAGCAGCATGAGCGGGTGGCGGGCCCGGAGCAGCTCGAAGCCGGCGCCCTCCACCTCGGGCAGCGCGCCCCCCAGGCGCTCGCCGAGCTGGCATGCGGCGAAGACCAGGTCGAGCGCCGCCACCATGATCAGGTTGTCCCGCAGCTCGCTCGCGCGCTCCCCGATCTCGCGCGAGTACTCGGCCAGGATGCGCCGCTCCTCCTCCTGCTCGGCCGCGTGGGCGATGATCAGCCGGTTGCCGTCGTCCACCACCGCGGCCGGCTCGACGAACAGGGTCTGCCCGCTCTGCGAGGTGTCGTGCACGATGCCCGGCACCTCGGCCCGCGAGCCCGCGCGCACGGGCAGCACGTAGCGGTCGCCGCGCTGGGTGATGAACTCGTCGCTGAGCGCCTCGGCCACCCGGCCCTGGCGCAGGAACCGCTCGAGCTGGGCGCGGATGCCGTCGGCGATGGCGCGCGAGCGGCGCCGGCACTGCTGGAGCTCGGGCGTGGCGCTGTCCCGGAGCTTCCCCTCCGCGTCGAAGGCCTGGGCGAGATCCCGGGCCGCGGCGGACAGGTCGTGGCTGCCGCGGGCGAGCTGGAGGAGCGCCCCGCCCACCCGCTCGCCCTCGCGCAGCAGGTACTGCCTGACGCGGCTCGAGACCTGCATGGCCAGGCTGGCCCGTAGCACGGCCTCGGCCGCGAGGGCGCCGCCCTTCTCGGCCCGCAGGAGATCGGCGTCCACCTCCTCGAGCGCCTCGAGGGGCGGCGGCAGCCCCTCGGCCAGCAGCCGCTGCAGCTCCCGCACGCGCGCCTGGGCGGACTGGATCTCCTGCGGGGAGTCGCCGGGCGCCAGCGCCAGGCACGCGGCCCGGCCGTAGGGCGTGCGGGCGCCCGCGGCCAGGTGCGCGAGCACCCGGTCCCAGCCGAGCTCGGCGCCGCTTTGCTCTTCGAGGATCAAGGGAGCCGGGCGGGACGGGTCAGGGGTCGCACAGGTCGCCCAGGCCGTCGGCGTCCGTGTCCGCCTGGTCCGGGTTGGACACCAGCCTGCAGTTGTCGCAGGCGTAACCGACGCCGTCGTCGTCGCCGTCGAACTGGGTGGAGTTGGCGACCTGCGGGCAGCTGTCACAGTCGTCGCCCAGCCCGTCCCCGTCGCTATCGGCCGTGCTCAGGGTGAACAGGTTCCAGCAGGTGTCCACGGGGTTGCGGCGCCCGTCCACGTCCGTGTCCTCGTCGGCGCAGGCCGTGCCGGGCACGTAGTCCTCGGCGGTCTGGTCCGGGTTGATCTTGGTCGGGCAGTCGTCGCAGGCGTCGCCCACGCCGTCCCCGTCGGAGTCGAGCTGGCCGCCCAGGGCCATCTCGGCGTCGGTCGCGTACCCGTCCTTGTCGACGTCGCAGCGCAGCCGGTTGAGCGGCGCGCCGTTGAACAGGCGGTCGCACTCGAAGCCGTTCGGGGTCGCCGGGCAGTTGTCGCAGGTGTCGCCTACGCCGTCGTCCTCTACGTCCATGTCGTCGTTCTCACCGGCGGCGCCGCAGCCGGACGCCTCGATGTAGATCCGGCCACCTGCGAACAGGGACAGGGGGGCGGTGTGCCACTGCTGCCACTCGGCCGCGCTGGGTGGGCCGCCCACGCAGGTCGCGGCCATGGCCAGCTTCGCGCGCCCCTGGGTCTGGGTGCCGTCGTACTGGTCCGGCACCCCGTCCAGGTCCGCGTCGAAGGAGCCGCAGGCGAAGCTGCTCTGCAGGGCGTCGCAGGTGTCGGTCTGCTGGAGGTTCGGCATGGTCATGAGCGGAGAGTCGTGCTCCGGATCGCACTGCCGGGTGCCAGTGCCGTCGTAGCAGTCGAACTTGCTGCAGACATAGACGTCTTTCGGCGGATTTCCGTCGACAGTGATCATGCACGCGCCGGTGTTCGAGTCGATCCACTGGTCCGGCTCGTCGCACAGACAGAAGTCAGCCCTGCACTCGCACAGGCTGCGCATGCGGTAGGTGTTGGCCAGGCAGTAGATCAGCCCGGGCACCTTGGGGATGCGCTGGTTGGCGTCCGCGGCGCCGGCCGAGATGCTGATCCAGGTCTGATCGGAGAAGCAGCTGCACAGGGAGATCTCCACGGCGTCGCAGGAGGTGCAGTCGTAGTAGGGCCAGCGGGTGCTGGTGGCCTTCAGGGCCAGGTCGCAGAACTCGTCGTAGTTCGGGTCGGCCGGGTTGGTCACGCAGGCCTGCAGCCCGGGGGTGAACGGGTCCGCGTCGACCGCGTAATCGACCACCGCGTCCCGCACCGAGGCGATCTCGCTCTCGCAGGGGCTGTCACAGGCGGTCGCGCCCAGGGAGGCCACCAGGGTCAACGCCAGGATGGGGGTCAGCGCGCGCATCGGATCCATCTCCGTTGTTTGGGGCCCGCGTTTCCCCCTGGGAGGGGAGGGACGTGGGCCGCACAGGGAGGTAGCATCCAGTCCCGGGAATGTCAAGCCGCATCCGCCGCTTCGCCCCGCACCTCGGAGTTGAGGCCGGGCCGTCTTTCTGGTAGGGAAACACCGAATGGGCTGGCATGCACCCCAAGCGCTCTCCTCGTGGCTCTGCGGTGGCCTGGTGTTGCTGGCCTGGCTCGGCCCTGTCGCGGCCCAGGAGCCGCCGGCCGCCCCCCCGGGCACCGAGGGGGACGCGGCCATGCAGGCCGCCGCCAAGGCCAGGAAGCCCGAAGGGGCGCTGGCCTGGTTCAAGCAAGGGGCGGAGCTGGCCCAGCAGGGCGATTACCCCGCGGCCCTCGCGCGCTTCGAGAAGGCCCGCGCGCTCTCCCCCAACTGGGCCCTGCCGCACGTCGAGATCGCGGTCGCCCACCTGATGACCGACAACGACCGGGCCGCGATCGGCGCCGCGCTGAAACGGGCGGTCGAGCTCGGCCCGGACATCCCCCGCGCGCGCTACCTGTACGGGGTGTTCCTGCACGAGGCCGGCGACCGGCCGGCCGCCGTCCACGAGCTCGTCCAGGCGCTGAAGCTCCGCCCGTCGCTGCTCGACGCGCGCTACCGCCTGGCGACGCTCTACGTGGAGGAGGGCCGCCAGGCCGAGGGCATCCAGCAGTTCGAGCTGGTGCTGACCCAGCGGCCCTCCCACCTCGGCTCCATGCGCAACCTGGCCGTGCTGTACGAGCGCTCGGGCCAGCTCGAGGAGGCGGAGAAGCACCTGCTGGGCATCACCCGGCTGCACGGCAAGAACGCCAACCACCTGACCGCCCTGGCGCGCTTCTACCAGCGGGCCGGCTGGCAGGCCAAGGCGCAGGCGGCGCTGCGCGAGGCCGAGCGGCTCGACCCCAGCAAGGATGCAAGGAAACTCCGGCCCCTGCTCAAGTCCAGATCCTGAGGCCCCGCGGCGTGGGGAGGGGGACGAGGTGAGCCAGGACCGCGAGCCACCTGCGGGTGCGCTGGCCAGCTTCGGCGGGGAGGAGCCGCCCGGGGCGCCCCGGCCGGCGCAGGACGCCGGCGCGGACGCGGTCGTCGCCGAGCACGTCGGCCGGTACGTCTACGGCCCCGAGGGCCGGACGGACCGGGCCGCGGCGGAGGCGGCCGAGCTCGGGCGGGGCGGCATCGGGCGGGTGCTGGTGGCGCTCGACACCCACCTGGGACGGCAGGTGGCGCTCAAGGAGCTCCTGGGCGGCGCGGGCGGCCTGAGCGCGGACGCGGCGGGCTCGCCGCGCCAGGCCACCGCCGCGCCCCTGGTCCGCTTCCTGCGCGAGGCGCGGGTGACCGGCCAGCTCGAGCACCCTGGCATCGTGCCCGTCTACGAGCTGGGCCGCCGGCCGGACGGCCGGCTGTATTACACCATGCGGCTCGTGCGCGGGCAGAGCCTGGCCGAGCGCCTGCGCGCCTGCGGCGGCCTGGCGGATCGGCTGCGCCTGCTGACCCACTTCAAGGACCTGTGCCAGGCCGTGGCCTACGCCCACAGCCGCGGCGTGGTGCACCGGGATCTCAAGCCGCACAACGTCATGCTCGGCGAGTTCGGCGAGACGGTGGTGCTCGACTGGGGGCTAGCCAAGGCCCGCGGCCACGAGGACGTGCGCGCGCAGGAGCTCGCCCCCGGTCGCTCCGCGACAGGGGACAGGCAACTCCCCGGGTGTCTCGAGCGGCCGCTGTCGCTCGGGGAGGATCCCTGCCACACCCAGGATGGCGCCACTCTGGGCACGCCCGCCTACATGAGCCCCGAGCAGGCCGACGGACGGGTGGACGCCATCGACGAGCGCTCCGACGTGTGGGGCCTGGGCGCGGTGCTGCACGAGCTCCTCACGGGCCGGCCGCCCCACGAGGGCAGCACGGCGGGCGAGGTGCTGGGCAAGGTGCTGCGCGAGCCCGTCAGATCGGTGCGCGAGCGCTGCCCGCAGGCGCCCGCGGAGCTGGCCGCGATCTGCCAGAAGGCGCTCAGCCGCGAGCCCGCCGGGCGCTACCCGGACGCGCGCGCGCTGGCCGGCGAGATCGAGGCGTTCCTGACGGGCGGGCGGGTGAGCGCCTACCGCTACGGCCTCTGGGACCTGCTGCGCCGCCTCGCCGTGCGCCACCGCTCGGCGGCGGCGACCGCGGGCGTGGCGCTGCTCTTGCTGCTCGTCCTCGGCGTCCTGTCGTACCTGGGGGTGGTGGCCGAGCGCGATCGGGCGCTCGCGGCCGAGCGGGCCGAGCGCGTCCGCGCGGTCGAGCTCCTGGTGGCCGGCGCCCGGGACGCGCTCGGCCGCGGGGAGGGCCTGCGCGCGGGGGGCATGCTGCGCTCGGCCCTGGAGGCGGAGGACTCGCTGGCCGCCCGGGCCCTGTGGCGCCGGCTCGGCCAGGAGCGGCGGCTGGCGGCGCTGCCCCTGACCGGGCAGGGCTTCACCCTGGCCTTCACCCCCGACGGCGAGGAGCTCCTCCTGGCCGCCCGCTCCGGGGCCGTCACGCGGGTCGATCCGCGCACCCTGACGACCCGGACGCTGCGCTCCTCGAGCCCCTGGGAGCCGGCCGTGGCGCTGTCCCCGGACGGCCGGCGCCTGGCCCTGGCCGCGGGCGGCACGGAGGTGCGCGTGCTGGCGCTGCCCGGCGGGGAGCAGCTCGCCAGCCTGCAGACCGGGCGGGTGTCCGCCTGGGGGCTGGCCTTCAGCCCGGACGGCCGGCGCCTGGCGGTCGGCTTCGCCCACGCGCTGCGGCTCTTCGATCCGCAGCGCGGGGAGGTGTCGCGGGAGCTCGAGGTGCCAGGCGGCCTGCTGGTCTCGGCGCGCTTCCAGCCCGGCGGCGGCGGGCTCCTGGCCGCCGGCCTGAGCGACGGCCGCATCCTGCTGTGGCGGGCGGAGGACGGGCGGCCGGCCGGCGCGCTCGAGGGGCACACGGACGAGGTGCGCGAGATCGCCTTCTCGCCGGATGGGCGGCGGCTGGCCTCGGCCAGCGTCGACCACAGCCTGCGCGTCTGGGATCTCGCCCCGGGCGGCGGTGCGCGCGTGCTCGGCCAGCACGCCGACCGCGCCTACTCGGTGGACTGGAGCCCGGACGGGAGGCTGCTCGCCTCCGCCGGAGCGGACGCGGTGGTCCGGGTGTGGGACGTGGACGCTGGCCGGGAGCTGCTCGCCCTCGGCGGGCACACCCGCAGGGTCATGGCGGTGCGCTGGAGCCCCGACGGCCAGCGGCTAGCCTCCTGCGGTCTGGACCACGAGCTGCGCCTGTGGGACGCGTCCGCGCCGCGGCCCGAGCCGGCCGCGGAGAACCCGCCCGAGCGGGTCGAGGCCGTCGACTTCGGGCCCGGGGGGCTCCTGGCGCTGGCCCGCGCGGACGGGCTGCTCGAGCTCCGGGCCGTCGCGGACGGCGCGCTGGTGCGCACGCTGCGGGCCGATCGCGGGGACGTGTTCGCCGTGGCCTTCTCGCCCGACGGCCGCCGGCTGGCCACGGGGGGCTGGGACGGCGTCGTGCGCCTGTGGGGGGCGGACGACGGGCGGCTCGCGGCCGAGCTGCGCGGGCACCGGCTGTGGGTGCAGTCGCTGGCCTTCTCGCCGGACGGCCGCTGGCTGGCGTCCGGGGGCGGGGACGGCGACATCCGCCTGTGGCCGGCGGATGGCGACGGGCCCTCGCGCCTGCTGCGGGGCCACACGCGCGTGGTCGGCGACCTGCGCTTCGATGGCGGTGGCCGCCGGCTGGCGAGCGGCGGAACCGACGGCAGCCTGCGGGTGTGGGACGTGGCCGCGGGCCGCGAGCTGCTGGCGCTGCCCGCCGACGCGGACAGCTTCGTGGCCGGCGCCTTCCCGCCGGGCGGCGAGGAGGTGATCTACCCCGGGCCGGGCCGGGAGCTCCGCAGGGTGCGCCTGTCGGATGGCCGCGCCTGGTCGCTCGGCCGCCCCGGCGAGAGGCTGGCCGGGCTGGCGCTCAGCCCGGAGGGAGACCGCCTGACGGTGCGGGCCGATGGCGCCCTGTGGATCCTGGAGGCCGCGAGCGGCCGGGTGCTCGAGCGCCGGGAGGACCTGGCGCTGTCCAGGGACTGGCGCTGGGGCTGGGGCACCTGCCAGCACGGGGCGCCCTGCGCCTGGGACTTCGCCCGGGGGGCGCCGGCCTGGCACGGCCCGGCCGGCCTGCCGGTGGTGGCCGAGCCGCGAACGCCGGAGCTCGCCCTGGCCGACCGCCTGGCGCAGGGCCACCCCGACGGCAGCCTGGAGGTCCATCCGCGGGTGGCGGGGCCTGGGGCGCGCCCGCTGGCGCTGCAGGGCGCCTCGGCCAGCCCAGTCCTCCGTCTGCTCGCGGGCCCGCCGGGCAGCCTGGTGGCCGGCTTCGCCGACGGCACCCTGGCGATGTGGTCGCTCGAGAACGGCGGGCTGCTGGACGCGGCCCGGCTGCACGGTCCGATCGTCGAGGTTCGGCTCGAGGGCGGGCGACTCTCGGCCGCCACGGGGCTCGGGGACCAGCGCAGCTGGGACGTCTCCGCGCTCCTGGCCGGTCGCTGCGAGCTCCTGCGGCAGGTGTGGCGCCGTGTCCCGGTCGTGTGGCAGGCCGGTCGGCTGGTGAGGCTCGGGCCGCCGGCGGGCCATCCCTGCTCGCCCGCGCGCTGAGCCGGCTCGGCCCTCAGGCGGGCGGGGCGATGGTGGTGCCCACCCGGCTGAAGCGCAGCTCGCCGCCGGCCAGCGCCACGCGGATCTCGTCCCCGCGTCCGAACTTGCCCTGCAGGATCGCGTCGGCCAGCGGCTCCTCGACCAGGCGGCGCACGGCGGAGCGGAGCGGGCGGGCGCCGAGGGTGGTGTCCGGGCAGCCCCGCTCCACCAGGAAGCGGGACACGGCCGGGTCGGCCGCCAGGCGGATGGAGCGCTCCTTGTCCAGCCGGGTGGAGGACTCGCGCAGGAGCAGCCCGGCGATGGCGGCCAGGTCGTCGCCGCCCAGCGGGCGGAAGAACAGGTGCTCGTCCATGCGGCCCCACAGCTCGGGCGGGAAGCCCCTGCGGGCGGCGGCCGTCACCTCGCGCGACACCTCGAGCGGGGGCGGCGCGCTGTCGCCGAAGCCGATGCGGGCGGACGGGCGGCCCAGCTTGTCCGCGCCCTGGTTGGTGGTGAGCACCACCACCGTGTTGGTGAAGTCCACGGTCCGCCCGCGGCCGTCGGTCAGCCGGCCCTCGTCCAGGATCTGCAGCAGGAGCTGCTGCACCTCGGAGTGGGCCTTCTCCACCTCGTCGAACAGCACGATGGTGTAGGGCCGCCGGCGCACCGCCTCGGTGAGCTGGCCGCCCTCGTGGTGGCCGACGTAGCCGGGGGGCGAGCCGACCAGCCGAGAGACGGTGTGCCCCTCGCTGTACTCGCTCATGTCCAGCTTGACCAGCGCGTCCCGGTGGCCGAACAGGAACTGCGCCAGGGCGCGGGCGGTCTCGGTCTTGCCCACGCCGGTGGGCCCCAGGAACAGGAACGAGCCGATCGGCCGGCGGTGCACGAAGCCGGCGTAGTTGCGGCGGATGACCTTGGCCACCGCGCGGATGACCTGGGTGTGGCCGATGATCTGCAGCCCCAGGATCTGCTCCATGTTCAGCAGCCGCTCGGCGTCGGTCATCAGCAGCCGCTCGACGGGGATGCCGGCGATGGCGGACACCACGCGCGCGACCGCCTCGCGATCCACCTGGTCCCGGCCGGAGCGGCGCGCGCGGCTGCCGGCCAGATCGAGCAGCGCCACGGCCTTGTCGGGCAGGCAGCGGTCGGTGATGTAGCGCGACGACAGGTGCACGGCGGCCTCGATGGCCTCGGGCGTGTAGGCCACCCCGTGGTGGCCGGCGTACTCCTGGGCGATGCCGGCCAGGATCTGCACGCTGGCCTCGGGGCTCGGCTCGGGCACCTGGATCACCTGGAAGCGCCGGGCCAGGGCCGGATCACCCTCGATGAAGCGGCGGTACTCGTCGTGGGTGGTGGCGCCGATGCAGGGGAACTCGCCGCGGGCCAGCGAGCTCTTGAGCTCGTTGGCCGCGTCCTGCGGCCCGTCGCCGCTGGCCCCGGCGCCGACCAGGGTGTGCAGCTCGTCGAAGAACACCACCACCGAGCCCTCGGCCTTGCGCACCTCGTTGCGGATCTGCTGCAGCTTCTCGGAGAACGAGCCCCGCAGCTGCGTGCCCGCCAGCAGCCCCGACACGTCCAGCTCGACGATGCGCCGGCCGCGCAGCGCCTGGGCGTCGGGCGCGCCGCTCGCCACCCGCACCGCCAGCCCCTCGACGATGGCGGTCTTGCCCACGCCGGGCTCGCCCACCAGCAGCGGGTTGTTGGAGCGGCGCTTCAGCAGGGTGTCGATCACCTCGTCGAGCTCCTTCGCCCGTCCGATCAGCGGGTCGAGCTTGCCGCGGGCGGCCAGCGCCGTGAGGTTGCGGCCGAGCTTGTGGAGCAGGGGGAACTGGGTGGGCAGCAGATCCCACTCGGTGGGCGGCTCCGCCTCGGCCTCGCACTCCGCGTCCTCCTCCTCCTCCTCCGCGGCCGGCTCGGGCGGCTCGGGCGCCGCGGCCCGGCGCGCGGGCAGGTCGAGCACGGCTGGCGGGGCCGAGATCTGGCTCTCGCCGGTGTGCGCCGGGAGATCGGCCAGCAGCCCCTGCGGCGCCGCGCTGCGCTGGGCGTCCTGGGGGGCGGCGCCCCGCTGCTGCTTCTTCTTGACCGTCAGCCGGCGGGGCAGGGTCGAGGTGGCGTAGCTCATGGCCTGGATGCGGAACTGGGCCACCTGGAGCCCCGAGCGCTGCAGCAGGTCGAAGGCCACGATGCCCCTGAGCCCGCACATGGCGATCAGCAGGTGCAGGCAGTCCACCGCCTCGGCGCTGCAGCCGGCCCCGATCTCGCGGGCCTTGTGCTGCACCTGCTTGACCGTGTCGGCCGGCTCGTCGTCCACCGTGTGCACCTGCGCCAGGATGGTGTCCTCGGTGATGCCCTTCTCGTTGAGCAGGATCTTGGCCCGGTTCTCCAGGGTGAACAGCGCGAGCAGCAGGTGGGCCGAGGTGAGCTTCTGCCCGACCTGGGCGGCGATGTCCTCGGCCTCGGCGAGCACCTGCCTGAGCTCCATGCTGGCGTGCAGCGTCATCGTGGCTCCCTGTCCAGAGTCGTTGGAACCGGGATAGCAGAAAGGGGACCCGGCGGCAAGCGCTGGAAAGAGGACGGGAAGTGTGCTACCAGGTCGGCATCACGCCGCCATCAGGGGAGGTCGTCATGAGGATGCTTTCCACGGGTTGGGTCCTGGCCGCGGTCCTCGCGCTCGCCCAGCCGGCACTGGCGGCGGCCCCGGCCTTCGTGACGGTGCAGGGCTACCTGACGGATGCCGACGGGCGGCCGGTGGACACGGCGGTCACCGTGCGCTTTATCCTCTGGGACAGCATGCTGGCCGGGCAGGCTTTGTTCCAGGAGGAGCTCAGCGTGCTCGTCGAGCAGGGCTTCTTCACCGCCTACCTGGGCGGGGCAGGGGATCCGCTCCTGGACCTGGCGCTGTTCCGGGACCAGGCCGAGCTGTACCTGGGGATCGCGGTGGACGGCGAGGCCGAGATGGCCCCGCGCCTGCCGGTCGGCACGGTGCCCTACGCGGGCTTCGCCCAGTTCGCGGGTGACGCGCTCACCCTCGACGGCCACGCGGTCGCGGACTTCCTGCTCGCCGCGGGCGGGGTGAGCTGGGACGAGCTCGCGGGCGTGCCGGACTCCCTGCTCGACGGGGACGCGGACACCCTGGCCGGGCTGTCCTGCGCCTCGGGCCAGGTGGCCAAGTGGGACGGCGCGGTCTGGGCCTGCGCGGACGACCTCTCGGGCGGCGCGGGCGCCGGCGACATCACCGCGGTGAACGCCGGCGACGGCCTGCTGGGCGGGGCGACCGAGGGCAGCGTGGATCTGGCCGTGGACTACGCGGCCCTCGACGCGCGCTACGGCGGCGGGGGCCAGGGTGACATCACCGGCGTGTACACCTCCCCCGGTAGCGGCCTGACGGGCGGCGGCGGGGCGGGTGAGCTGAGCCTGTCGCTGGACGACCCGTACGTCGTGGCGATGGTGGCCACGACATGCAACTCCGGTTACCTCTCGGGCCTCGACCCCTTCGGCATGCCGTTGTGCGTCATCCCGGTCACCAGACTAGCCGTCGGCAGCGGGCTGGTCGCGGATGCCAGCGTGGGCGACGTAATCCTCAATGTCGATCGGGACCAGTTCGACGGCTGGTACCTGAACGCGAATGAGTCCAACAGCGTCACCAGCGCCATGATCGTGAACGGTCAGGTCGGTGTCGCGGATATCGACGTCAACGCGGTGCAGGCCCGGGTGTCCGGCGCCTGCCCGGCGGGCCAGGCCATCCGCGTGGTCGACGCTGCCGGGACGGTGTCCTGCGAGATGGACGATGACACCGCCGCCCCGGGCACCACCTTCGAGATCGCCGGCGGGACGGCCTGGGGCCCCGAAGGCGCGCTCGGCGCCGTGCGCTACAGCGGCCTGGCGGGCGTCCTGAGGAACGGCGCCGCGGCCGAGGCGGGCTACTTCCACGAGCTGCCCGTCCCGGACACCTTCGCCGGCCGCGACGTGGTGCTGGATCGGGTGCAGGTGGACTACCTGTGTGACGCCGGCGACTTCATCGGCTACGCGGGGATCTACGCGCAGAACGGACCGGACGGCGCAGACCCCCTGGTCGTGGACGGGACCGATCACGGCGGCCGCGGTAGCTTCACCCTCACCCTGGGCGCACCGGCCTCGAGCGGACTGTCCCTGTACGTCAACGTCTCCACGGACGACGCGGCGGGCTACTGCCGGGTGACCTGGCGGGCGGCCTACCACCACTGACCGGATCCGCCCCGGCTCAGCCCGCGTACGCCAGCTCGAAGGCTTTCAGATTGGCCTCCAGCATGGCCGCGGGGACCAGCTCGCGGATGGCGGCCCGCACGTGCTCCGGGCCCACCTCGGGCAGCTCCCGCGCCAGCGCCCCCAGCAGCGCCACGTTGACGAGCTTGGCGCTCCCGGCCCGCAGCGCGATGGCCTGCGCGTCCACGGCCGTGACCTCCAGCCCGGCCCCGGCCAGGGTGGCGACCACGTCGCGCGGGTAGGGCGCCTTCTCCAGCAGCACCGCCGAGGGGTAGACCGGGCTCGCGTTCACCACCGCCCGCGCGCCCCGGCGCATCAGGTGCGCCCAGCGCAGCGCCTCGAGCGGCTCGAAGGACACCAGCACGTCGCCGGCCCCGGCCGGGAAGGTCGAGCTGAGCACGCCGCCCTCGGCGAGGACGCCGAAGCGCTGGTAGCCGTACACGCTGCCCCCGCGCATGGCCAGCCCGTAGATGTCGGAGGTCTTCACGTCGAAGCCCGCCCGCAGGGCCGCCCGGGCCTGGATCTGGTTCGACAGCACCAGCCCCTGGCCGCCCACGCCGGCGAAGAACAGGTTCTTCACGCCCATGGCGCTCACCCCTTCCTCTCGTGTCCCGCGGGCCGGGGCACGGGCGGCTCCGCGCCGGGCGTGGAGCGCTTGATGGCCCCCACCGGGCAGACCTGGCTGCAGACCGAGCAGCCCACGCACTGGGTCTCGTCGATGAAGGAGTTCAGCTTGCCCTCGGGCTTGTGGGCGTAGCGCTGCATCGAGATGGGCGGGCAGGAGACCTTGATGCACGTGCGGCAGCCGATGCACACGTCCGGGTCCACGTAGAAGAAGGGCTCCCGCACCTTGTACTTCAGCGCGCAGGGCCGCTTGGCGATCACCACCGCGCTCTTGCCCGGCGCCTCCAGCTTCTCCTTGAGGACCGCCTTGGTCGCCTTGAAGTCGAACTGGTCCACCTCGGTCACGTCCTCCATGCCCACCACCCGGCAGAAGCCCAGGAAGTCGAAGGCCCGGTGCTTCACCCCGCGGATGTCCTTGCCGGTGGACGGGTTCTCCTGGCAGCCGGTCATGGAGGTGGACTGGTTGTCGAGCAGCACCACCTTGAGCGTGTGCCCGTTGTAGGCCGCGTTGGCCATCGACGGCAGGCCCGAGTGCACGAAGGTCGAGTCGCCGAGCACCGACACCGGGGGCCGGGCGGCGGGGTCGTCCTGCTGGGCCCGGCCCATGCCCATGGCCACCCCCAGCGAGGCCGCCATGGAGATGGAGGTCTTGAAGGCGCTGAACGGCTCGTAGGAGCCCATCAGGTAGCAGCCGATGTCCCCGTGGCAGGTGATCTTGAGGTCCTGCAGGATGCGGATGACCGGCCGGTGGGGGCAGCCCGGGCACAGCATGGGGCTGCGCGGGATGGGCGCCGGGACGGCCGCGGCCTCGGGCAGCGGGGGGAGCGCCACGCCGGCCTGGACGAGCCCCCGGTGGATGAGCTCGGGCGTGAGCTCACCGCGATCGGGGAACCAGCGCTTGCCCTCGCAGGCGATGCCCGCGAGCCTCAGGCGGTCCTCAAGGAAGGGCCCCAGCTCCTCCAGCACCAGCAGCCGCTCGTGGCGGGCGGCGAAGGCCCGCAGGCGTTCGAGCGGCAGGGGGAAGACCGAGGCGAGCTGGAACAGCGGCAGCCCGGGCGCGAGCTCGCGGGCGTAGAGCGCCAGGTGGCCCGAGGCCACCAGGCCCAGCCGGCCCTGGCCGGGCAACTCGCGGTTCTCCTCCCAGCCCTCGGCCCAGGCCTGCAGGGCGCGCATGCGCTCCTCGAGCTTCTCCCGGCGCGCGATGGAGTAGGGCGGCGCCATGAAGTGGTCGGCCTGGCTGGGCGTGTAGCCCCGCGACGCTGGCGGCCGGCGCTCGCCCACCTCGACCCGGCCGGCCATGTGGCAGGTCTTGTCGAACAGCCTGAGCATCACCGGCGTCTCCAGGCGCTCCGACAGCGCGAAGGCCTCGAGCGTCAGCCGGCGGGCCGAGTCGGCGTCGCCCGGCTCGAGCACGGGCAGGAAGCCGAACGGCCCCCACGTCCGGCTGTCCTGCTCGTTCTGCGAGGAGTGCATGCCCGGATCGTCGCCCACCGCCAGCACGAAGCCGCCGTTCACCCGGCTGTAGGCGAAGGTCATGAGCGGGTCGGAGGCGATGTTCACCCCCACGTGCTTCATGGCGCAGAAGGCCCGCGCGCCGGCCAGCGAGGCGCCGATGGCCACCTCGAGCGCCACCTTCTCGCTGGCGGACCACTCGGTGTAGAGCCCCGGGTGCCCGGCCAGCGCCTCCATGAGCTGGGTGGCGGGCGAGCCCGGGTAGGAGGTGGCCACCGTGACCCCGGCCTCCCAGGCCGCCCGGGCCACCGCCTGGTTGCCGGTCAGGAACTGGCGCTCGCTCATCGCAGGTCCCTCCTCTCCCTCGAGGCCGGAGCTTAGATGCTTCCGGGTGGCGAGGGAAGGGGCGTGAAGTTTGGCCTTGTCCGCGGCGCGACACGGGGCTAGCTTCCTCCCTGGCGGGGCGGAGGGAAGGGCTGGGCCATGGGCGTGGTGGTGATAGGCATCGCCGGGGGGTCCGCGTCGGGCAAGACCACGGTGGCCAAGAAGATCCTGGCCGCGCTGATCGGCGAGCCCATCGCGCTGCTCGACCAGGACTCCTACTACCAGGACCTCGGCCACCTGTCGCTCGAGGAGCGCAAGGCCTTCAACTTCGACCACCCGGACGCCTTCGACACCGAGCTGATGCTGCGGCACGTGCGCGATCTCCGCGCCGGGCGGGCGGTGGACAAGCCCATCTACTCCTTCAAGGAGTACACCCGGCTGGCCGGCAACCGCCGGGTGGAGCCCGGCCGCGTGGTGATCGTCGAGGGCATCATGGTGCTGGCCCTCGAGGAGCTGCGCCGGGCGCTCGACATCAAGATCTACGCCTCGGCCGACGACGACATCCGCTTCATCCGGCGGCTCACCCGGGACGTGAAGGATCGCGGCCGCTCCATCGACGCGGTGGTGGAGCAGTACCTGTCGACGGTGCGGCCGATGCACCTGCAGTTCGTGGAGCCATCCAAGCGCTACGCGGACGTGATCATCCCCTCGGCCGGGCCGAACGACGTGGCCATCGGCGTGGTCGTGGCCGCCATCCGGCAGCAGCTGCGCGAGTCCGCCTGAGCCGCCCTCCACCCGTCCGGCGTTGACTCCGGCCGCCCCGGCGACTACCTTGGGATCACCTTCCAGGGAGAGGAGCTTCGCATGCCTTCATGGCGCAGGGGTGCGGTCCGGTTCGCCTGCCTGGGCTGCTCGGCCGTGGTGTTCGCCGGCTGGGCCCTGGGTTGTGGCGCGGAGGCGGGCACGGAGTGCGGGCCCGGCACGCGGGCCGAGGGGGACACGTGCGTACCCGAGCTCGGGGAGTGCGCCCCGGGCACCGTGCTACAGGGCGGGGTGTGCGTGCCGGCCTGCGGGGAGGACGGCTACTGGGACGGCCAGGGCTGCCAGACCGTGACCCGCTGCGAGGCGGGCACACGCTTCGATCCGGCCACGGGCGACTGCCTGCCGGCCTGCGCGGCCGGGGAGTACTGGGACGGCGCGGCCTGCGCCCAGGTCCCGACCTGCGGCCCGGGCACGGCCTTCGATCCGGCCACGGGCGACTGCCAGCCCGGCGCGGACGCCTGCGCCCCGGGCACGGTCTGGCGGGACGGCGCCTGCCAGCCCGAGGTCGCCTGCGGGCCTGGCACCCACGCCGCGGGCGGGGAGTGCGTGCCCGACGCGCCGCCCGCGCCGGACGTGGTCGAGGCCCCGGTGGACGGGGAGTTCGCCCGGTTCGAGCTGCCGGGCGCCGGGGCCGAGGTGCTGCTCGGCGGCGCGGTCGATCTGCCCGTGGACAAGGACGGGGACGGCTACGCCGACGGCGACTGGGACGCCTTCGCCTTCGACGCCCCGGCCGGCGCCTGGCTGCGCCTCTCGGCCAGCTCGAGCGGGGCGGCGCTGCCGGCCTTCCTGGTGGACTCCCGCGGGGAGGGCGACGAGGGGGAGCTCGTCTACCGGCGGGTGGCCCTCAGCCCCACCGCCGGCACCTGCAGCCGCGAGGTGTACCTGCCGCGCGCCGGCCGGTACGTGGTGTGGGTCTCGGACTTCAACCAGGCCGCGGCCTTCCTGTTCGGCTACGGCACGCTGCCCGTGGGCGGGCCGGCCTTCGACTACCTCGTCCGGCTCGAGAACCTGGGCGTGCCCCAGCCGGAGCCGCTGGCGTTGCCCACCCAGGCGCAGCACGATCTGGCCGACGGCGCCCTGGCCTTCTACAGCCTGGCCTCGCAGCCGTCCGGCGCGGGCATCGAGCTGCTCGCCCGGCCGGAGCGGCCCGAGGGGCTGGCCGAGGCGGACGTGTACCCGGCGCTCCTGCTCATGGATCCGGCCGGTGCCCTGGTGGCCGAGTCCGTCTCCTACCGGACCTGGGAGTCGGCCGCGCTGCTCACCCCGAGCGCCGCGGGCGGCGCCCGCCTGGTGGTGCGCGACTTCTTCGCCGCGACCGGCGCCGGGCCCGCGCTGACCTTCCTGGCCCGCCGGCTCGAGCCCACGCCCTGCAGCGCGGGCCAGTGCACCCAGGCCACGGTCAGCATGGACCAGAGCGTGCTGCTGCGCTGGAGCCTCGTGGCTGGCGACTTCTTCGTGGCAGGCACCTACTTCGACCCCATGGGCGAGGCCATGGCCCACCAGCAGCTCCTGGACGACGGGCTCGCGCCGCTGGGCGAGGCCCAGATGACCTACCCGGGCCAGGACGCCACGGCCTGGGCCTACGCCGACGCCCCGACCACGTTCCACCTGTGGCTGCGCTGGGGCGACGGCGGGCCGCAGGGCACCTGGGACCTGGACGCCCGCGTGCACGCCACCGGCGCCCTGGCGGACGGCCAGACCGCCAGCGCCCAGCCGGTCTTCGACATGCCGCCCTGGACCCTGCGCCCGGCGGGCATCCTGCACTTCTCCGGGCTGGGCGGGAAGATGGTGTTCCTGGGCGGGCTCACCACCCACGGCGCGGGCTGGGTGCAGCCGTTCGAGGCGGTGTGGAACGCGCGCCTCGAGCAGGAGGGCCCGGTGGTGGACACGAACGCCTGGAACTTCCCGGAAGGCTTCTGCACCCCGCTGTTCACCTACGTCCGCGACGACGGCCACCACCTGTACTACCTCTACGACCAGGGCGGCGATCCCAGCGGCGGCACCTACGACGTGAGGCTGGACGCGGTGGACGTCACCCCCGTCGGCCGGCCCGAGGTGGGCGCGCCCGTCACGCGCAACAACCAGATGCCCAACGGCCGCAACTACTACTCGTTCGAGGCCGGCCAGGGCCAGGCGGTGGACATCACCGTGCACCCGGTGCTGCTGTCGGACATCCAGGCGGAGATCTGGGTGCTCAACTTCGGGGCCGCGGTGTGGGACTGGATCTACTACGTGTGGCTGGCCTCCCCGGACGCGGCCCAGCTCGGGCTGGTGCTGGCCGAGGTCGCCGCGGCGCCGGGCGACGACATCACCGTCCACTACCTGTCGCCCTACGAGGGCTCGAGCATCCTGCTGGTCATGGACGCGGGCGGCCAGGCCGGCCCGCTGGACCTGTTCAACCTGACGCTGGAGACACCCGCCGCGCCGGCCCCGGCCGGGGGGGGGAGGTGACAGCCATGCGCGCTCCCCAGGGGATGCTGCTGCTGAGCGCCTGCCTGGCGCTGGGCCTGGCCGCCTGCGATGGCTCCGGCGAGGACATGCTGTGTGGCGCGGGCACCGTGGAGCAGGACGGCCAGTGCCTGCCCGAGATCACCGCCTGCGGGGACGGCACCACGCTGCAGGGCGGGGTGTGCGTGCCGGCCTGCCCGGCCGGCCAGTACTGGGCCCCGGCGGGGTGCCTGGCGGTGCCCGCCTGCGAGGCCGGGACCGTGTTCGACGCGGGCGCCGCGGCCTGCGTGCCGGCCTGCGGCCCCGCGGAGCAGTGGGACGGGCAGGCCTGCGCGCCGCTGTGCGCGCCGGGCACCCAGCTCGATCCCCAGAGCGGGCAGTGCTTGCCCGGGCCCGAGGTGTGCGCGGCGGGCACCCACCAGGAGGCCGGCCAGTGCGTGGCCGATCTCGTCTGCGGCCCCGGCACCCACGCCGAGGGCGGGGTGTGCGTCCCGGATCGGCTACCCTCGCCCGACGTATGGGAGGCGGCCGAGCCGGACCAGGCGGCGGCGGTCGCGCTGCCCGCGGCCGGCCAGGCCGTGCGCCTGGGCGGCACGGTGGACACCCCCGTGGACGGCAACGGCGACGGGTACGTGGAGGCGGACTGGGACGCCTTCGCCTTCGACGCGCCGGCCGGCGCCTGGCTCCGGCTGTCCTCCACCTCGGAGGGCGTGGCGGTACCGGCCTTCTTCGTGCAGTCCGAGGCGCTCGACGACGAGGGTTACGCCCTCTTCGCGCGGTTGGCCCTCAACCTGGTCGGCCTGGAGGCCGGCCGGGAGGTGTACCTGCCCCGGGCCGGGCGCTACCTCCTGTGGGTCAGCGACAGCCACAACATGCTGGCGGAGGTGTACGGCTTCGGCTTCCTGCCGGTGGGCGGCGAGGAGTGGAGCTACCAGGTGCTCCTGGAGAACCTGGGCGCGCCCCAGCCGACCCCGGCGAACCTGCCGCTCGCGGACGCGGGCCAGCTCGAGGGCGGGGCGCTCCGGTTCTACGCCCTGGGCGGCCTGGAGCCGCGGGACGTGCTCTCCCTGCGCTCGCCGGCCGAGGGCGTGGGCGGGCAAGAGGAAATTCTGCGCGTGGCCTGGTTGCTGTTCGATCCCCAGGGCGCGCTGGTGCGCGAGGAGGTAGGCGGCCGGAGCGAAGACGCGGCCGCGACCCTGGTGCTGACGGAGGCCGGGCCGCACCTGCTGGTGCAGGACTTCCTGGTGTCCACCGGCCCGAACCTGGCCTTCGCCCTCTCGGCCGTGGAGGAGGCGGTGGAGGACTGCACGCTCACCGCCTGCGCGGCCGCGCCGCTCGGGGCGGGCGAGCACCGGCTGTGGAGCTTCGATCTCGCCGCGGGCGACTTCTTCCTGTTCTCCGCCAGCCTGCCGAGCGGCACGGAGAATCTGAAAGTGAGCCTGCTGGACGCGCAGTTCCAGGTGCTGAGCGAGGCCTCGGCCGGTCCGAGCTGGGAGCGCTGGGACCACCTGCTGGCGGGGGCCGACACCTGGGTCTACCTGTGGATCGAGGGCTGGACCGGCGCGGCCGTGCCCGACTGGACGCTGGGCACGGTCCTGTTCCCGGTGCCGGCCCTGCCCGCGGGCGGCGCGCTCTCGGGGGTGGCGGTCGAGCCCATGCCCGGGGCGGGCTTCAGCGACAGCGGCCTGGTGCGCTTCGAGGCCCTGGCGGGCCAGGTGGCCGTGGTGAGCGGCTTCGCGCCCCTGGACCCCGGCGGGACCTGGACCCAGCCGGCGCTCGAGCTGGTCGATCCGGAGCTCGCCTTCCTGGGGCCGGCCCTGGACACGGCCGACCCGGCCCTGGCCCGGCTCGCGCCGGCCCTGGCCTGGATCCCGGCCGACGGCACCTTCCTGGCGCGGGCCTTCGACCTCGACCCGGCCGCGGAGCTCGCGGGCGCGAGCTACGACCTGGGGCTCAGCCTGGCCAGCCCGGCCGCGCTCGGGGAGCCCACGGCCGGTGCGCCCGTCGGCCAGGCCGGGCTCGCCCTGGCGGCGGACAGCCGGGCCGCGCTCTTCAGCGTGGACGTGGCCCAGGGCGGGAGCTACCAGCTCGCGCTCGACCCGCAGGCCGGCTCGGACCTGCAGCCCGAGGTGTGGGTGCTGGCCTTCGGCTACCACTACCAGGCGAGCTGGTACTCCTCGCCCGCCCAGCGCGAGCTCGGGCGCGTCGGCCTGGCCGCGGCGGCCGCTCCGGGCGAGGCGCTGACGCTGCCCTTCGGCGCTCCGTACGCCGGCCGCCTGGTGGTCGTGGTGCTGGACGCCCGCGGCCTGGAGCCCGCCCCCGCGGGCCTGTTCGACCTGCAGATCAGCCGCCTCTGAGCGCCGCCGGGCGCGCTCAAGCTCGCCGCATGCGCGCCCGGCGCAGCCGCAGCAGCGTGCGGAACATGGGCTCCTGGAGGCCGTCGCGCGCGCGGAGCGCCGCGGCCTCGCGCAGCATGTCGGCTGGCGGGGTGGCCTCCCAGGCCGGCACGCAGTTCGGGCGGGTCTCGGCCGCGCGGGCCACCAGCTCCCGCAGGCGCGCCGCGCCCAGGCGGGGCGAGACGTAGAAACGCGCCGCGAGCAGCGGGTCGTCCGGGGCGACCAGGCCCTCCGCCAGGGCCGCGCGGTGGAGCCCGGTGCGCGGGTAGATGCGCAGGCCCGCGGTCAGGTGGACCATGTCGGCCGGATCGACGCAGCGGTCGACGAAGTCGAAGGTCTCGGCCAGGCTGGCCTCGTCCTCGCCCGGGCCGCCCAGCAGGAAGAACCACATGGTGGGCATGTCCGCCCGGCGCAGCTCCGCCGCGGCCCGCTCCAGGGCCGGGCGGTCGAAGTTCTTGTGGAGCGCGGCCAGCATGCGCGGGGAGGCGCTGTCGGGCGTGCAGTCCACCTGGGCGAAACCGGCCCGGCGCATGAGCGCGAGCAGCGAGGCGCTCACCTGGCCAGGGTTCACCCCCATGGTGCGCAGCCGCACGCCGAGCCCGCGCGCGGCGATCGCCCGGCAGACCTCCTCGGCGTGGCCGGGCGGATCGTTGAAGGTGGAGTCCACGATCTCGAAGGCGGGCGGCGGGTCCCCCAGGGCCTGGCAGGCCCGGGCGATCTCGTCCGCCACCAGGCCGGGCGCGCGCAGCCGGTAGCGCCCGCCCTCGATGCGCACGTAGGAGCAGTACAGGCAGTCGTGGGCGCAGCCGCGCTTGGTCTGCACCGGGTAGGAGCCCCGCTCGCGGTAGGGGGCGTAGTCGAGCCAGCGCTCGATGCGCGCGGGGGGCAGGCGGAGCTCGGCGCCCGGCAGGCGGGCCGGCTCGACCCGCCGCCCGGGCGGTGGGCCGCGGGTCACCACGCCCGGGAGATCCGCCGGCGAGCGGCCGGCCACCAGGGCGGCGACCAGCGCGGGCAGGCCCGCCTCGGCCTCGCCCACCAGGCCGCAGTCCGCGTCCAGCGCGTCCAGCAGCGCCTCCGGGTACAGGCTGAAGCCGGCTCCGCCCAGCACCCGCGGCGCCCGGCTGCAGGCCGCCAGCGGCTCCACGAAGCGGGCGCGGATCTCGGCCACGTAGTGCCGGCCGCCCTCCATGACCACGTCATCGACGTTGCGGACCCCCAGGCCGATCACCTCGGGCGCGAAGGCGCGCACCGCCTCCTCCAGGGCCCCGGGGGGGGCGAAGGTGCCGTCCAGCACCCGCACCTCGTGGGCCTCGGGCGCGCCGGCCAGGGCCTCGGCGGCCAGGCACAGCCCGAGCGGGGGCACCGGGTAGGGGGCGGTCTCGGGGTTGGCGTTGACCAGCAGCACGCGCGCCATGGGCGGAACCTATCACAGGCCCACGATCCCCTCCACGCCGAGCCTGTCCCCGGGCAGCAGCCGCTCGATGCGCTCCCGATCGCCCCAGGCGAACCGGACGCAGAACCCGCAGCTCGAGCTCAGGTGACGCGGCACGGCGATGAGCTTGTGCGCCACGCCGGCCGCGACCAGGAGGCGCTCCGCGCCGAGCGCGCCCTGGACGGAGCGGAACAGCACCACGCCGAAGCCGCTGGGTGACTCAGAGCTCGACAACCTTGCCTGCCTCCAGGAGCGCCGTGGCGATGTCGTACATGTTCGAGACCCGGCCCACCGCGAGCTTCTCCGTCAGCTCGAAGTAGCCCAGGCAGGTGCCGCAGGCCAGCACGTCGATCCCCTGGGCGGCCAGGGCCTCGAGGTCGTCGAGCGCGCGGGAGCCCTGGGCCACCAGCTTCACGCCCGAGTTCATGAAGATGATCGTCTGCGGCTTCGGCCTGACCTCCAGGAGAGAGTGGAAGAAGGCACCCATGAGCCGCTCTCCCAGCTCGGAAGGCCCGCGGCCGAAGCAGTCGGACGGCACGAAGACCACCAGCGGCCCCGCCGGCGCCTCCGCCGTGGAGCCCGCCACGCCGTGCCCGATGGCCGCGGGCTCGGCCGGCGCGCCTCCGCGCTTGAGGGTGAGGTAGATCCCGTCCTCCTTCTCCGAGACCTCGACGGAGCATCCCTTCGAATGGGCGAGCCGGGTCACGTTCTCGACCGCGGCCTGGTTGTCCACGAGGGTCGTCACCTCGTCGGCCAGGTCGAGGGCCTTGAGGGTCAGCACGACTGGCTGCGGGCAGGAGAGCCCGCGCGCGTCCACGGTCTTCTTCACGACAGATCTCCTTTCGGCCGCACCGCGAGCTCCCGCAGGGCGCCGAGCGCGGTGGCGATCTCCGTTTCGGTGTTGAAGAGCCCCAGGCTGAAGCGCACCGCCCCCTCCGGGAAGGTGCCGAGCTGCCGGTGCGCCAGCGGGGCGCAGTGGAGCCCCGCGCGGCAGCACACCCCGGCGCGCTCCTCGAGCGCCTGGGCGACCTCGGAGCAGCTCCACCCGTCGAGGTTGAACGAGACCACCGCGGTCTGCCGCGCGGCCTCGCCGGTCCCGAGGACCCGCACGCGCGGGATCCCCCGCAGCCCGTCGAGGAGCCGGGCGGTGAGCGTGGCCGCGTGCGCGCGGATGGCCCCGAGGCCGCGCCCCTCGACGAACTCGAGCCCCGCCGCGAGCCCGGCCAGGCCCACCGCGTTGAGCGTCCCGGCCTCGAAGCAGTCGGGCAGGAACTCGGGTTGGACGTCCGCGTCCGACGCGCTGCCGGTCCCGCCGTGGAGGAGCGGGCGCAGCCGACCCTTCGCTCGCTCGCCGATGCACAGGCCCCCGGTGCCCTGCGGCCCGTAGAGCGACTTGTGGCCGGTGAACGCCAGGAGGTCGACGCCCAGCGAGGCCATGTCGATGGGGACGGCGCCCGCGCTCTGCGCGGCGTCCACGCAGAAGAGGATCTCGCGGTCCGCGGTCAGCCGGCCGATCTCCGCGATCGGGCACAGGGTGCCGACGACGTTGGAGGCGTGGCTCAGCACGACCAGCCTCGTCCTGGTCGAGATCGACCGGGCGACGTCGGCGGGGTCGAGCGAGCCATCGGCGCCGCAGGGCAGGCGCGACACCTCGACGCCGCGTCCCTCGAGGAACCGGAGCGGCCGCAGCACCGAGTTGTGCTCCATGGTGCTGGTGATCACCTGGTCGCCCGGCTGGAGGAGCCCCTGGAGGGCGAGGTTCAAGGCCTCGGTGGCGTTCTTGGTGAACACCACCGACAGGGGATCGCCGTGGCCGAGGAGCCGCGCCACCCGCTCGCGCGCGTCGTACACCACCCGCCCGGCCTGGATGGAGAGCGCGTGGCCCGAGCGGCCCGGGTTCGCCCCGTGCTCGCGGAGGAACCGCTCCATCGCCGCGGGCACGCTGTCCGGCTTGGGCCAGGAGGTCGCGGCGTTGTCGAGGTAGATCATCGCGCACCTCCTCGGGTCGTGGGCGGATCGGCTCCGCCCGCGGGCCCCGGGGGTGCTCAGGCGGGCGGGCGCTCCGCGCGGGAGCGCGCCGTGCTCGGAGGCTGACCAGCCTCCCGGGCGGCGCGTCAGTTGCACTTCTTCAGCAGCTCCAGCCTGCGCATCTCGCGCTCCTCACCCGCCGGCCTCGGCCAGACGGGGATGACGGACTCTGAGCGCTGCGTAGCACGCGCCGGCCGGCGGGTCAACCCTGGCCGGTGAGGCGGAAGAAGATCTCCCGGGTGTGGGCGCAGCGCCGGCAGGAGACCCGGGCCACCCGCAGGCGCTGGCCATCGACCAGCCGGGCCAGGTGCTCGTCCACCCGGACCTCGCCGCCGCACACCGGGCAGGGCAGGCCCTCGGCCCGGGGCTCGACCACCGCGGGGGAGCTCACCTCGAGGGGCCGGGACGGATCGCCGCCGGGCGCGGCCCGGGCCTCGGCCTCCCGGCGCCAGGCCTCCTCGGCGGCCGCCTGGGCTTCCCGGCGCCCCTGGGCGCGGCGCCGGGCCGCCGCCGCCAGGTGCCAGACCAGGCTCACCAGCGCGCCGCCGACCAGGGCGAAGAGCAGCAAGCGGCCCATGGCCATCCTCTCCGGCGCGGGTTGACAGGACCCGCCCCGTCCCCCTACCGTACCCAGCCATGCGCAAGGAAGCCAGCCTGGAGGTGGTGGTCGAGTTCGAGGACGTGGACTCCTACCAGATCGCCCACCACACCAAGCTGGTGGCCTACCTCGAACGGGCGAGGGTGCGGCTGTTCGCCGCGGTGGGGCTCGACCTGCGCGCCGGGCCCTTCCACATGGTGCTGTACGAGCTCCAGGTGGACTTCAAGAAACCGGCCCAGCTCCTCGACCGCCTCCAGGTGGCGGCCTGGGTGGAGGAGCTCAGCGAGGTCAAGCTGGTGCTCGGTTATCGCATCCAGGGTCCCCAGGGACTGGTGTGCAAGGCCCGGACCGCCCTCGTGTTCGTGGATCCGGCCAGCAAGGGCATCCTGCCCGTGCCCGAGGAGGCGGCCCGCAGGCTCGCCCCAACCTCCTGAGAAGGCGTATTATTTTTGTTGTTCCGACCGTTGCGCAGCGTGCGGGAACGCACGCCCCGACCGCCCGGCCTCGAGCCCGGGATTGCTTGACACATTCTCGGGAATCCCGTAAATCCTTGGCACCTTCCGACGTCCAATGACGGAGGGTGGCCCGGTGGAGGTGCAACCGGCATGAATCCAGTCGAACCGAAGACCCTGGGCGAGATCCGCGACCTGGTGCTGGACTACTTCGCCGACGAGTGCGACATCGACCGCGGGACCATCTCGGACGAGACCGACATCATCCGCGACCTGGAGGGCGACTCGCTCATGCTGCTCGCCCTCCTGGAGATGTTCCGCAAGAAGTACGGCCTCACCGTCGAGCTGAAGTCGCTCGGCAAGCACCTGATGAAGCGCCCGGCTCGCACCGTGGGCCAGGTGGTGTCGCTCACCGCCGAGCTGGTCAGGCACGGCAACGACATCCTCAGCGTCGAGCTGTGACGCCGGGCCGCCCGCCGGGCGGCGCACGCGAGGAGAGCCTCGGATGCCTGGCGAGTCTGGCGCTGCGCGCGTGCCCCGGGTGGCCGTGACCGGCCTGGGGCTCGTGACCGGGCTCGGGCTGGAGCTCGAGAGCTCCTGGCGCGGGCTGCTGGAGGGCCGCAACGCCACCGCGCGCTTCCGCGCCTTCGATCCCACGGGCTTGGCCTGCACCTTCGGGGTGGAGCTGCCCCCGGAGGTGGAGGCCCTGTTCGCCGCCCACATCAAGCCGCGCCAGCGGGCCCAGATGACCCGTGGCACCATGCTCGCCTGCGCGACCGCGCAGCAGGCCGCGCAGCACGCCCGGCTCGAGGAGCGCCTGGGCGACCGCGCCCGGGTGGGCGTGGTGCTGGGCGCCACCGGCACCGGCTACGCCCCGCGGGACGGCGCGCTCGACGAGCACCGCATCCTGCGCAACATGGCCAGCGCCTCGGCCGCCTGGGTGAGCCTCAAGGGCAAGTTCCAGGGCCCGTCCTGCGTGGTGTCCACCGCCTGCTCCTCCGGGGCCTACGCGCTGCACGCGGCCCAGCTCCTGCTCACCACGGGCCAGTGCGACGTGGTGCTGGCCGGCGCGGCCGACTCGGCCATCTCCTACCTGGACGTGCAGGGCTTCTGCTCCCTGATGGCGCTGTGCGAGGACGTGCCGGACCCGGCCCTCGCCTCCCGCCCCTTCGATCTCCACCGCTCGGGCTTCGTGATCGGCGAGGGCGGCGGGGTGTTGGTGCTCGAGACCCGGGAGCACGCCCGGCGCACGGGCGCCCGGGTGCTGGCCGAGCTGTCGCTGCCGGGGCTGTGCTGCGAGGGGTACAACATCATCTCCCCGGAGCCCGGCGGGCTGAGCATGGCGCGGGCCATGCGCCTGGCGCTGGAGAACGCGGGCCTCCAGCCCGCGGACATCGGCTACCTCAACGCCCACGGCACCTCGACCCAGCTCAACGACCTGTACGAGACCCAGGCCATCCGGGCGGTGTTCGGAGAGCACGCCGCGCGGCTGCCCGTGTCCTCCACCAAGTCCATGACCGGGCACTGCCTGTCGGCCGCGGCCGGGGTGGAGGCGGTCATCAGCGTGATGGCGCTGGTCGAGGGCTGGCTCCCGCCCACGCGCAACCTGGCGGAGCCGGATCCCGCCCTGGGGCTCGACTTCATCCCCGGGCGCGCGCGGCGGGTGGCGCCCGAGGAGCTCCGGCACGTGATGTCCAACTCCTTCGCCTTCGGCGGCCAGAACGGGGTGTGCATCTTCTCGCGCTGCCCCTGAGGCGGCGCGGCCGGGAGGTCCCAGTGCCCCAGCCCGTGTACATCGCCGGCAGCGGCACCTACCTGCCGGGCCCGCCCGTCGCCTTCGACGACATCGAGAGGGTGCTGGGCCGGCTGACCGAGGCCCCGGAGAAGATCCAGCGCTGGATCGAGCGCACCGCCCCGGTGATGAAGGAGCTGCTGGCGGTGCGCTGGTTCCACTACGCGCTCGACCCGGTCACCCGGCGTTTCACCGACGACAACGTGAGCATGTCGGTCAAGGCCGCCCGGCTGGCCCTGGAGCACGCCGGGCTCGCGCCGACGGACGTGGATCTCATCTGCTACGGCTCGGCCCACCAGGACCAGATGCCCACCACCTCGGTGCGCATCCAGGCCGAGCTGGGCATCGAGAGCTGCGAGGAGCTGGGGCTGCACGCCAACTGCACCTCGGCCTACAAGGCCTTCTACCTGGCCCACCAGCTCGTGCGCGCGGGCCAGAACCGCTGCGCGCTGGTGCTGTCCTCCAGCGTGGCCTCCTCGGAGCTGTGCGCCGAGTACTACAACCAGGCCAGGGTGGATCGGGAGTCGCTGTTCCTGCGCTGGTTCCTGTGCGACGGGGCCGGGGCGGTGGTGCTCTGCGCCGATCGAGCCCGCTCCAAGGGCTTCGAGGTGGAGACGAGCTACATCGAGTCGGTGGGCGGCAAGCGCGACCCGCTCATGTTCAACCACCGGCCGGCCCACTGGATCTCCCCGCGGCAGGAGTGGGACGAGGCGCGGCACCACCTGCGCCAGAACTTCGCCAACTCGCTGGGCGAGGGTATGTTCCAGGAGGGCGGGGCGTCCATCTTCCTGCGAGGCTTCCAGCGCATGCTGGCCCGCTGCCCCGTGCCGCTGGAGAGCATCCGCCTGTTCCAGGTCAACCTGCCGACCCGCCACATCGTCGAGTCGGTCATGGACGAGTTCGAGCGCCTGGGGCTGCCGCGCGAGCGCTTCTACACCAAGCTGCACGAGCTGGGTTACAGCGGGCCGCCCATGGCGCTCATCTGCCTGGACCGCATCGTGCGCGAGGAGCGCCTGCGGCCGGGCGAGCGCGTGGCCAGCTTCGTGACCGAGGTGTCCAAGTTCATGCAGGCCGGCTACCTGCTGCGGGCCCACGGAGCCTGACGCTTGTCGCCCGAGCCCACCACCGCGTTCGCCTTCCCCGGGGTGGGCGTGCGCCTGTGCGGGCACGAGCCGGGCTGGGTGGCGCGCCACCCCAAGGCGTTCCGCCCGCTGCTGCGCCTGGCCTCGGAGCGGGCGGGCGTCGAGCTGGCCTCGCGGCTCGAGGGCGGCGGGTTCGAGGCCCTCGACGATCGCGCCCGGCAGCTCCTCACCTTCGCCTTCAGCGCGGGCCTGTGGCGCGTGCTGGGCGCGCGGGCGCGGCCCGTGGCGCTGGCCGCCACCTCCTTCGGGGTGTACGCCGCGCTGGAGGCCGCCGGCAGCCTGCCCTTCGCCGACGCCATGGCGGCCCTGGAGCGGGCGGAGGCGGTGGTGGCCGAGACCGCCCGCGGCGTGGGCGGCGGCCTGGGGGTGGTGCTGGGCATGGACGGGGCCGATCTGGCCGCCCTGCTGGACGACCCGCGCCGCCGCAGCCTGTGCCTGGTGAACCAGAACAGCGACCTGTGCTGCGTGGTGGCCGGCCTGCGGCGCGAGCTCGAGGACTTCCTGCGCGAGTGCGCCTCGCTGGGCGCGCTCAAGGCCGAGCTGCTCGAGGTGGCCCTGCCCTACCACCACCCGCGCCTGCTGGCCGGCGCCAGCGAGCGTTTCCGCGGGTTCCTGGCCGGGCTGCGCTGGCGGCCCGCGGCCGTGCCCGTGATCTCCTCCCTCGATCGGCGCTGGCTCCGCGAGCCGGAGGAGCTCGCCGACTTCACCGCCCGCAACATCGCCGAGCCCATCTCATGGCGCGCGGTGGTGGCCGAGCTGCACGCCCGGGGCGTGCGGCGCCTGGTCGAGTGCGGCCCGGGCCTGTCGCTCACGCAGAACGGGCGCTTCATGCCCTACGAGCTCGCCTACCTGAACGTGCGCAGCGCCGGCCGCGCGCTCGGCCTCGAGCCTGGGGCCGCGCCGTGATCCGGGTGTGGATCGCGGGCACCGGCCGCATGGCCCGCAGCCTCGGCGCCCACCTGCTGCTGGCGGGCCTGCCGGTGACCTGGCTGAGCCGGGACGCGGGCCGGCGTGATGAGCTCGCGCGCTTCGGCGCCCGGGCGGCCCGCCGGGCGGCGCGCGCGCGCGGCGCCGCGCCCGAGGCCGGCGCCGCGTTGCTCGCGCAGGGCGGGCCGGCGGTGCCTGGGGCGGTGCTCGAGGTGGTCGAGGAGGATCTGGCGGCCAAGCGCGCCGTGTGGGCGGAGCTCACGCCCCGGCTGCCGACCGGTTGCCTGCGGCTGACCGGCTCCTCGTCGCTGCTGCCCGAGGAGATCGGCCCCGGGCTGCTGGGCCTGCACTGCTTCCACCCGGTGGAGCTGTGCCCGTGGGCCGAGCTGGTCCTGCCGCCGGGCGCGGCGGCGGCGGACGTGGCCGGCGCCAGGGCCCTGGCCGAGGGCGCGGGCCTCCAGGTGGTGGAGGAGTCGGGCCCGGCCGCCCTGCTGGCCAACCGGCTGCTGCTGCCGGCCCAGGCGCTGGCGGCCCGGGCGGTCGCGGCGGGCCTGCCCCCGGCGGAGGTGGACGCGGCCGCGCGGGGCGGCCTGCTGCCGCTGGGCCCGCTGGCGCTCATGGACGAGGTGGGCCTGGACTTGATCGCCGCGGCCGTGGAGAATTACCGGCGCCGCCTGTCCCCCGAGCAGGCGGGGGAGCTGGACGGGCTGCGGGGCGTGCTGGGCGCGCTCCTGGCCCAGGGCCGGCGCGGTCGCGTGGCCGGCGACGGTTTCCTGGCGGCGCGGCCGCTGCCCTGGGCGCCGCGCGCCGCCCGCCCGGGAGAGCTCGAGGAGCTCGCGGCCGCGTGCCGGCGCGGGTCGCTGGCCGGTGCGGCCCGGGCGCTCGCGGCGGGCTGGCTCGGGCGCGAGGCCCTGGAGCGGCTCCTGCGGGGCGCGCTGGGCTGGTCCGAGGGGCTCGAGGAGAACGAGGCGTGAGGCTCCACTACGAGATGCGTGGCGACCTGGGCGTGCTGCGCTTGCACAACCCGCCCCACAACGCGCTGGTCTCCCCGGTGTTCGCCGCGCGGGCGGAGCTGGCCGCCTTCCTGGCCCAGCCCGAGCTGCGCGGGGTGATGGTGGTGGGCGAGGGGCGCCACTTCTGCGCCGGGGCCAACGTGGAGGCGCTGCGCGCCGCGGTCCACGGCGATCCGCGCGAGCTCGGCGCCAGCATGCGTGAGGGCCAGGCGCTGCTGGAGCTCATCGCCAACGCGCCGGTGCCGGTGGTGGCGCTGGTGCGCGGCTCCTGCCTGGGGGCCGGGCTGGAGATCGCCCTGGCCTGCCACTTCCGCCTGGCCACGCCGAACGCGCTGCTGGGCTTCCCCGAGACGGACCACGGCCTGCTGCCCGGCCTGGGCGGCGTGCTGGCCTCGCTGGGCGTGATGCCCCGGGCGCGGGCCCTGGAGCTGGTCCTCTCGGGCCGGCTGGTGCGGGGTGAGGAGGCGGCGGCCTTCGGCCTGCTGGTGGATCGGTGCGTGCCCGCCGGGCGCCTGGAGGCCGAGGGCGAGGAGCTGCTCCACGGCCTGGTCGCGTCTCGATCCGCCAGCCTGGTGCACGAGGTGGTGCAGGCCGTGCAGCGGGCCACTCGCCTGGGCCACGAGGAGGCCCTGCGGGCGGAGGGCGAGGCCTTCTGCCGGCTGGCCAGCCTGGCCGCCGAGCGGGGGGGCGAGGAGCCTTGAGCCGGGTGGCGCCCACCCTCGACTTCAGCGTCGAGGATCGCGTCGGCCACCTGGTGCTGGACAGCCCTCCGCGCAACGAGACCACCCACGCCCTGTTCCAGGATCTGGCCCGCCTGCGCCGGGACCTGCTGGCCGGCCTCGACCTGGCGGGCATGATCGTCTACGGGCGGGGGCGCCACTTCTCCTCGGGCGCCGACGTGGCCGAGCTGCGGGAGCTGCTGCGGAACTGCCAGCCGGGGCGCACCCCGGCCTTCCTGACGGACAACCTGGACAACCTGCTGGCGCTCGAGCAGCTGCCCTTCCCGGTGGTGGCCGCGGTCAACGGCTGCTGCTACGGGGCCGGGCTGGAGCTGGCGCTGGCCTGCCACTTCCGGGTGGCGGCCCCGCGGGCCGTGTTCGCCCTGCCCGAGGTGAGCTTCGGGCTGATGCCCGGCTGCGGCGGCTCGGTGCGGCTCACCCGGCTGGTGGGCCGGGCCCGGGCGCTCGAGCTGGTGCTCACCGGCCGCTCCCTGCTGGCGGACGAGGCCCAGACCATCGGCCTGGTGGATCTGCTGGCCGGGCGGCACGAGCTGCTGACCACGGCCCGCAGGCTGATCCACGCGCTGCACCGCACCAGCGGCGAGGCCGGCTGGCGGAGCGGCCCGCGCGCCCGGGGGCGGGCGTGAAGGTCGGGCTCATCAACCCGCCGCGCTCGCCGCACAACGCCATCCTGGAGCACGCCTCCGAGGCCGCCCGGCCCTTCATCCACCGCAAGCTGGTGGGCCCCCCCCTGGGGCTGCTGACCGTGGCCGCGGCGGTCGCCCCGCGCCACGCGCTGACGCTGCTCGAGTTGAAGGGGGAGCTCGATCTCGATCCCGGCGCACCGCCCCCCGACGAGCTGGTGCGGGCCTGGGTCGCGCGCGAGCAGCCGCGCGTGGTGGGGGTCACCGCCATCACCTCCGAGGCCCGCGGGGCGCTGGCGGCCCTGGCGGCGGTCAAGGCCGTGGACCCCCGCGCGCTGACCGTGGTGGGCGGGCTGCACGCCAGCCTGTGCCCCCTGGACTTCGAGCAACCGTGGGTGGACGTGGTCGTGCCGGGCCACGGGGCCCAGGCCTTCCGCGCCGTGGTGGAGGCCTTCGAGCGGGGCCGGGCGCCGGGCGAGGTGCCGGGTATCTGGGCGCGGTCGGGCGAGCGGCTGCGCTTCACCGGCCCGGCGGCGCGCGAACCCGAGCCGGCCGGTCGGGACTTCCTGCCACTCGACCGCCGCCTGCTCGAGCGCTGGCGCTCGACCTACCTGGTGCGGCCCCAGGACGGCCCGATCACCTACCTGTTCACCTCCCTGGGCTGCCCGGGCCGCTGCACCTTCTGCTCCATCTGGCCCCAGCACGAGGGGCGCTACCTCCAGCGCTCGGTCGACAGCGTGCTGGCGGAGCTGCGCGAGCTCCAGGACTACCCGGTGGTGCGCTTCGCGGACGCCAGCAGCCTGGTGGACCCGGCCTTCCTGGAGGCGCTGTTCGAGCGCCTGGCGGCGGAGGGGCTGCAGAAGCTCTTCGTGATGGACATGCGCGTCGACTCGGCGGTGGAGAACCCGCGGCTCATCGAGCGCCTGGCGCGGGGCGGGCTCAGGGTGGTCATCTGCGGCTTCGAGTCCTTCCGCGACGCGGAGCTCCAGGCCTACGGCAAGGCCGCCCGCAGCGCCCAGATCGCCGAGGCCATCCGCATCTTCCACGAGAACGGGATCATGCTGCGGGGCAACTACGTGGTGCCGCCCGACTACGGGCCCGAGGACTTCGCCGCGCTCGCGGACTGGGCCGCCTCCCACCGGGTGGCCTACGCCGGCTACACCGTGCTGACACCGATGCCCGGCACGCCGCTCCACGCGGCCGAGCGGGACCGCATCGTGGACCACGACCTGGAGAGGTACAACTTCTTCAACTGCGTGCTGCCCACGCGCCTGGAGCTGCCGGAGTTCTACCGGCGCGTCGCCGACCTGTGGCTGATCAAGCAGGGCCGGGACGTGATCTGAGCGCGGGGAGGAGGAGCCCGAGCCGTGCGCCTGCTGCCCTCCACGCTCCTGTGCCTCACCTGCGCCTGGGCCCTGGCCGCGGGCTGCGGCCCGGGCTCCATCGAGGG
Organism: Myxococcota bacterium; assembly: GCA_022710975.1. GTDB lineage: Bacteria > Myxococcota > B64-G9 > B64-G9 > B64-G9 > JAKLGA01. The sequence continues at coordinate 592,839 of JAKLGA010000001.1, forward strand.
CGATCCGCCGGACGGTGGCCCCGCGGACGGCCTGGACGACGGGGGCGTCGACCCGGACCTCGACGACTCCGGCCCGCAGCCGGGCCAGGATCGCGACGGGGACGGGCTCGACGACGCCTGGGAGGCCGCGGCCGGCGAGCCGGGCCTGCTCGACTGGCGCGCGGCGGACAGCGACGGGGACGGGCTCGGCGACGGCGACGAGGATCCCGACCAGGACGGGCTGACCAACCTGGAGGAGCAGGCCGCGGCGGAGCTGCCCTGGCTGCTGGCGGGTCCCGCCCCGCACCCGCTGCGCCGCGATCTGCTCGTCGAGCTGGACGCCATGCAGGGCCGCGAGCCGTCGTCGGCGGCCCTGGCCGGCGTGGAGGCGGCCTACGCCGCCGCGCCCGTGGACAACCCGGACGGCAGCCAGGGCGTGGCGGTGCACTTCCTGGGGGACGAGCTCGCGCTGCCGGCGGTGGAGTTCGACGGCTCGTTCGCCGAGCGCCAGGCCTACCTGCGCGCCCACCCGCCCGGCCTGGCGAACCCGGGCGGCGCGCTGCCGCTCGACGAGCTGGTGCACGTGGTGTTCGCCGCGCGCCGGCTGGACATCCCCGATCGCGGGGGTGAGGTCCTGACCAGCGACGACGGCGACGCGGAGAAGACGGGCGTGTTCGTCTACGTCGACGTGATCGAGGCCACCTTCCCCGCCTGCGAGCGGCCGGTGCCGCCGGAGCTGCCCGCCATCACCGCCGAGGAGATGGTGGTGGGCACGCTGGTGCACGAGCTGGGGCACTGCCTGCAGCTGGGGCACGACACCGACATCGGCGGCGGGGTGAACGCCTTCAACGTCATGGCCGTGCCTTCGAGCTGCCTCGAGGCGCAGATGCGTGCCCACGGCGCGGGCAACGCCGATCCGCTGCTGGGCGCCACCGAGGCCGCGTTCGCGCCGCGCTTCTCGCTGGACGCGGCGGCCCTGATGGTGCTCGAGCGCAAGCTGTCGGTCGAGGCCTCCGCGCTCGAGGACGACGACGACGGCTACGAGATGTAGGGCTCAGGCCAGCCCGAGCCGGTCCAGGTCGTCCTCGTCCAGCCCCAGCTCGTGGCCCACCTCGTGGAACACGGTGACGCGGATCTGCTCCTCGAGCTCGGCGCGATCCCGGCAGGCGCGCTCCAGGTTGCGCTGGTACAGCTCGATGAACGCGGGCAGCTGGGGCGGGCTGCCGAGCTCGGACTGCTGCGGCAGCGCGCTCCCGCGGAACAGCCCCAGGAGCTGGGGGCTGTGGGGCGGGTCCACGGCCCGCAGATCCTCCAGCGCGGGGAAGGGCAGCACCCGGGGCACCAGGTTGTTCAGCGCCGCCGCCTGGCGCGCGTCCAGCTCGGCCACCCCGAGCAGCTCGGCCAGCTCGTCGATGGCCTCGCCGGCCAGCCGCTCGAACTCCGGCGTGGGGATCCTGACGGGGGGCGGGTAGGCCTCCGGGGCCAGGCGCCGGGCGCGCACGAAGTGGCGCTCGGCCTCCCCGTCCTGGCCCTGGCGCTCGAGCAGCAGCCCCAGGTGGTGGTGCACCTCGGGCAGCGGCTCGCGGCCCTCCAGGGCCGCCGCCCGCCGGAGCAGGCGCTCGGCCTCGTCGAGCTCCGCGCGCTCGAACCGCGCGATGCCCCAGCCGGCCAGGATGGTGGCGGTGTCCGGCAGGAGCTGGTCGGCCCGCCGGTAGCGCTCGGCCGCGCGGGCGTAGTCCCCCAGCTCGAGCAGCGCCTCGGCCTCCAGGAAGACCGCGTCCGCATCGTCCGGCGCGCGCTTCTGCGCCTTGCGGGCCGCCTCCAGGGCGGCCTCGGGCTGGCCGTCGTCCAGGGCCGCCTCGGCCGCCTGCAGCAGCTCCTCGATGTCCGCCATGCCGCCCCTCCGGGGTTCCACGCGGCCCGAGCCTGCCACGTCTCTGCACTTCCTGTCGAGCCCGCGACCAGCAGCTTCGCATCCTGGTCAAACGTGGTCTCCAACCTGTGCGGCCCCTGCACGCGGTGGGATTTCACCAATTCTCGTAATGCTCCAGGTCCACCACGGCGAATCCGGTGCCTCGGGGCTTGTTCTGCTGGGTGTAGGCTCCTGTGATGTCGAGGACAGTCGGCGAGCGCGGCAAGCTACCTGTATCTGTCGAGGTCAAGAACGACGACACCTTTCCCTGAACAGGTCATGGGTTCGGCCTGAACGTCGCACTCCTGGTCGTAGCATCGCGCCGCGAGCCAGCGCTCGGTAGGATCGATGCCGATGTCCACGATTCCATCGTCGCACAGCTTGAAATGATCGAGCAGCGCGATGCGATTAGGATCGTAGACCACGAAATCTCCAACCGCCTCGCCTGTCTCGAAGATCCGCTGGATGCCAGGCGCGTAGATCTGCCTCGGCAGAAAGACCCTCGGGACGGGTGCTCTACCCAGGATGCGGAACGAGGGGAAGTCGTAGACCACATACTTCCAGGCGCTCCGGTCGGTCTGGTCGAGCATCCAGACCTGGCGCTTGTCTCGCAGGAGATTGCCAAAGGACAATCCATCCTCGCAGTCATCGGGTCCAGAGCGGATCTCGCCGCTCGCCGCATCGAGCGCTGCAAGGATGTAGCACCTCCACTGGTCCAAGGGCGCAAGGAAGAGGTAGTAGGTGTCCAGCACTGAATCCATCGATCCGAAGCCGATGGGGCCGTAGTTCCCGATGTCGTAAGTGCGCTCTATCTCCAGTGCCTCGAGGTCTACGACCACGAGGAAGACATGCATGTCCATAGCCTCGCCTGTGACGACCTCCACCATGATGTGGTCGTCATCCAGCATGGCGTGGCCGGAGAGGATCTCTCCCGGGAAGCCGCAGATGCCGCAAACCGAGCCTATCAGCTCTCCGCTCGACAAGCGGTACGTGGTGTAGACGCCAATGGCCCAGTCCACGATCACCAGGCGGTCCCTGGCCCGCTGGATCCAGAGGATTCCATCCTCTCCTCCGCCAGGGTACTCCCTTGCCACCTGGCCCGTGGTCATGTCGACCGCCGACACGACATCCGGCCTCAGCGTGATGAGGCCCATCCCAGTTTCTTCATCGCAATGCCAGGCTCCTCGTCCGAAGCCGTAGACGTCGCTGGTGACCGCGATTGCGTTCAACTCCTCTCCCGTGTCGAACTTGCGAACAACGAGGTAGCGGCCCATCGCGGACAGGTCGTATTCCAGCGATGCGAAGGTTCCAGGATTCCTGCAGACCCATAGGTAGCTTGGTTCTCGGTTTGTCGTTCGATGGGAGGCGCTTGTCTTCCAGGAATCGACCTCGAAGACCGTCCAGATGATCTCGGTGAATCCTGTCCCTTGAACGTAGCCAACCGTCGATGCGACCAGAAGTTTGGAGCCGTCTGGATTGAAGACGAAATTGGCCGTCGAGCCTTCGAATTGCAGAGACTCTGCGGGGTAGTCCGAGCAGGCAGACAAGGCTGCGAAGATCGAAGTCGACAGGACTGTGATCAAGATCGATGCGTTGCGATAGGAGGTCATGGGGCCTCCCCACTTGGCCAGGGTATGCAGCGCAGCCCCGGACCCCAGGTACCAGGCCAGGTGACCGGCCCCGGGCGCCCGGACCCGGATTCATACCCGCCCATCACATCCGTGGCCTGTGTGTGAAGTCGCACGCATCTTCCGGCGGCGGCCATGGTCAGGTCGCCGAAGAGGTCGTGGGAGCAGGGTGATCCCTCTTGGGAGGACTGCTCGGAGCACTCCGAGGTCGGGAACCTTTCGAGCGGCTGGCAGACGCTCTTGTAGATACCCGCCGACTCCAGTCCCTTGAGCATCAGGCAGTCCCAGAGCGGCCCTCCGATCTGACCATTGTGGAGCTCGTCGTTCAGGTCATTGAAGACCATGTACATCATGTTTCCGTCCACGAAGAAGCGGGGCACGCCCACGTGGTAGGGCCAGTCGTCCTCGGTCCAGTGGGCATAGCCGCCCGTTCCGGTGATGATGTTCTTGGCCGCTTTCTCTTGGTGGTCAGTATCAAAATCGTAGCCGGGGTAACTGTAGCCTTCGACGATCGAGGCCGTGGACATCACGTGAAAGCGGTGCTCGTGACCCGTGAGCACGAGATCCACGCCAGCATTCTCGAAGAATCGCGCAAGGCGGTCGCGTGCTCCGTCGTTTCCGTGGTCGCTTGTCCCGCAGGTGTCCTCCTGTGGACAGTCTGCGCTCCGTCCATCTGGATCACCAGAGAGCGGGACATGGAAGAAGACCACCTTCCAGATCCCGTCATCATCCTTGTACCGCCAGAGATCTCGCTTCAGCCAGGCGATCTGATCGGTGTCTCGCCTCCTGCCGGGACCTGGCGGCAGATCTGTATCGCTCCAGAGCCTTGCCTCATCCGAGAATCCCGGATTTCCGCTCATCCACTCCCACATGAAACAGCTTCGATCGACTGAAGGATCCCTGATGGAATCATCGCTGTAGTAGTAGAAGTCGCAGTTGTTGTCCGAGGCGTAGCTCAGCGAGACCAGGTGGAGGTTTCCGAAATCGGTTGAGTAGGAAGAGGATGGATACTTGAAATGGAGGTCTCGCCGGGTACCCACAGGAGGATCATCCGGGAACACCCTCGGATGCTGGATTAGGTTGTTCATGTACTCGCTGGCCGTGTCCTTGGCATAGGTCCAGTTGTGGTTCCCGAGGGTCGCCTTGAGGTCCATTCCCCCCATGATCCCGTTGAATGGACCCTGCAACCGGTCCACCTTGTTGAATGCTCCGAACAGGTAGGCCTCGAAGTGGTGTCCGTTGTAGCCGGTCTGGTCAATGTCCCCGGTCGCCAGCCAGAACGATGGCCTCTCCCACCCCCACTCTCCGGTGATGGCGCGCAGGTGCAGCGCCACCGACTTCTCGTATCGGAAGTGGTACATGTCGTAGCCGGTGATGAGGTCGCCTCGCCAGTAGTAGTCGGAACAGAACGAGGTACAAGTCGACACCGTGGGTCCGAAGTCTCCGAAGGCGATGAACTCGAACTGATCGGACAGCGCCAGGGGCGCCGTCCGGAAGTAGGTATCGCTGGAGACCTCGTAACGCACCGGTCCGAAGTAGTCCTGGAGGTCGGCGAGCGGACGGAGGGTCCTGCGGACCACCTTGTAGTGGTACCAGGTCGAGGGACGGAGGTGCTCGATGTCGACCACGTAACCGCGATCCGGGAAGTTCGAGCGGCCATTCGTGTCGACCGGGTGGGAGAACACGGGGACGCAGCGGGACATCTCCTGACCCGCCTCGCCGAAGCAGAAGTCCATCTGGTCCTTGAAGATGCTCGTGCCATTCGTGTCGCTTGCGTGGCGACGCCAGGCGAACGTGGCCGAGTGGTCGGTCAGCTTCTGCACGAACGGGTTACGGTACTCGAAAGTCACATGATCGTGCATCCAGTATGAATCCCAGGGAGGTCTCTCCGACTCGAGCAGCGGATTCTGATAGGCCATCGAACCCGGAACTGCCTGCTCGCCCAGCAGGCATCGCGGCGGACAGCCGCCGCCTTCCCGCACGCGGAACCTGGCGATGTCCGATAACCTGACGTTGTCCACCAGGGCATCGATCCCTTGGCCACCGATGACGAGCGGCGAGACCTCGCTGGCCACATGGCGCGGCCATCCAGGGCTCGAGGCAGGATTGAACGGCATGTGGTTGAGAACCAGGTGGTTCGCGATGTCCGCCGAGTTGACCGCGCCGTTGACGTAAATCCTGGCCTGGAAGTGGCCATCGTAGATGACCACCACGTGGTTCCAGAGACCCTGTCCCAGGCGCTGAGGCAGGTCGTGGGCCGTGGTGGCGACCTCGTGGTACTCGTCCGATTCGGCGTCGTGAACCCAGAGGGTGAGGTCCATCCTGCACTGCGGCAGCCCAGCGCACTGGCTCGACAGTCGCAGATCGAAGTTCCCTGCCTGGTGAATCAGGCTTGCGTCAGATGCGTTGATGGGCCGGATGTGGAAGTCGAGCGCGAACGCACTCGGGTTCTTTCCCACCTCTGCATGGATGGAGCCACCACGGAGCCAGGCGCCGCGGTCCGTGAAGCCCCGGGCGCCCAAGGATACTGACCCGGAAGCCGCCCCGGGGTGACCTGAGCCGCTCGCGTCGGCCACCGTGTTCGACCCCAGGCGGTCTTCCAAGGGGAAGTAGCAGAGGTTGTGTTCAGCATAATCCGACGTGAAGCCGGTGAGCGGAACGCCGACCTGGAAAGGCGGATCCAATGGCAGAAGGTCGTCGTAGCGCTGGTTCACCTCGAAGGTGAGCCCCGCGGGCCCGAGCGGGATGCGGCCAGGCGCCGGTACGAGGCCAGGGCGAAGCGTGAATTCCTCCGAGAGACCGCTCGATGGTAGCGCGAACTGACCGCTGGCGCCGGTCTGGACCACGAGCTCGAGGTTCCAGGGGCTGAGACCAGCCTCCTGCAAGGCGCGGCGGTCCATGGGTAGCCGCAGGTGCACGGGCCCGCCGAGCTCCGCGGAGGGATCGCCGGCCGTGGTCAGGCTGACCGGCGGCGACACCGGCGATCCCGCGGGGACGAGAGACGACACCGGCGGCGCGAGAGCGAGCATTACCAACGTCCCGGGCGGCACGCTTCCGGCGGCGAGGTCCACGATGAGCCCGTCAAGGACGTGGTTTGGGTCGTCCACCCCGATCCTGCGCCCGTTGCCGCCGACGAGGAACCCGAGCGGGGCGGTCATGAACTGACCCGCGTGATCCTTGAGGACGAGGCGTTCGAGTGTCAGAGCTGCGGCGCCAGCGGTGTACACGACGAACGAGTAGCGGCCTGCGGATTCAGCCTGGAACCCCAGCTCGATCGGGATCGATCCCGACAGGTTCGCGGCGGACAGGTCCTGCTGGGAGACGATAATCGCGCGGCCATCCACCTCGCGCACGACCACCGCCTGGCCGACAAGGGTCTCGCTCTCCACCTCGGCATCGGTGTGCACCCAGTACTCCACCCACCACGGGCCCGGCGCCAGACGGATCGCCGGCCCGGTGGACAGCCAGCCTGCGCCGTCGGAGGCCTGGCCGACCCAGGCTGTTCCGGCCGCTTCACCAAGGTCGTGACCGAGCGCCGGATCGCTCCCGGGCCATTCCTGGCGGGGTCTCTCCGTGCTCGGCCCATAGATCTCGAGCTCCGCGAGGACCGAATCCGCGCCTCCCTCCGTGCTCTGGTGGATCCAGCGCACGAATCGGGTGGTGGTGTCGCAGGTGTCCAGGACCACATCCTTCGCGGCGGAGGCCTGCTCCGCGAGCACTACCCAGCCCATGCCCAGATCGTCCCAGGCCTCGATCGCGAAGGTCTGCGGCTGTTGCGAGACTATGCGGAAGCCCGTCACCTTCTGCTTGGCGCCGAGATCCACAATGAGCTCGTGTCCCCAGCCGGGCGCCACCCACACCGAGCCCAGCTCGCCGTCGATGGCCGCTGGGGCGAAGGCCCCGGGCTCCGGCAGGGGCCAGCCACCGGTCGAAGCTGGCCCCGAGGTCGCGTCCGCGACGCTCCCTCCCAACGACAGGTTGACTCCCTCGATACCACCATCCTCGCGGCAGCTCCTCGTGCATGGCCCGAGGGCATTGCTCATCGCCTGGAGGCCCGCCAGCAGATCCTGGTTGCCCTGGGGATTGGTGTTCCCGGGGCCCTGCAGCATGGCCATGGCCCGGGAGATCAGCTCTAACTTCTCGGCGCAGGTGTCGGCGGAAATCGCATCCTGGAGCAGCCGGATGATCCTGCGCCGCAGGCTGCCGCTCAAGTCCGCGCTCTGCGTCTCGGCGAGGAGACCTGCCAGCGTTTCGTCCAGAGAAGACGCATGCACGAGGATCGTGACGGTGTCGGCCGCGCTCTCCAGCGTCCCATCGCTCACCACGAGCGCGAAGGTGAGGGTCGCGAGGTCCACAGCGGCGGACACCACGAAGGATGGCGTCGCCGCGCCGCGGTCGTCGAGGACGGCCTGGGGACCCGCGATCTGGCTCCAGCGGTAGCTCAGGGAATCCCCATCCGGGTCATGGCTCGCGGTTCCGTCGAGCGTCACCCACTGTCCGACCGATGCGCTCTGGTTGTCCCCGGCCTCGGCCACCGGCGGCTTGTTCGAGGGTTCTTCGGGGCTCGTGCAGAACTCGTACCTCACCCAGTCCCAGTGGACGATGCTCTCGGCCATGCCGAACTGCGACAGGCCGAAGCTCTCCTCGCCCGGGGTGCAGTCGGTGAGATCCGCGTAGGGGTGCTCGATGATCAGGCCGCCGTCCACGTACACCCTGACCAAACCGCCCCGCTCGACCTCCAGCCGGTAGGCGTGCGGCTCGCTCCAGTCGAGCTCCACCTCGGGCGCTGGCCAGGACAGGGTCTCCAGCCGCACGAAGCGCCGGCCGTAGTCCGGCCAGTCGAAGAGGATGATCCGCGGGGACTTGATGCCGTCCTTCCCCCCGATGAGGATCCCCGCCCGGCTTGCGTCGGGTTGCGTCTGTTCGAGCCACACGCGGGCCGAGAAGGCGTAGGCATCGGAGCTCGCCATGCGCTCCTCGCCGCGGTCGTAGACGACCGAGCCGTTGGCCTGGGCCACGATGGTCAGGATGCCGCCCTCGACGAAGGCCAGCACGTCGCCTGTGACGTTGGCGATCCAGGGGGCGACAGGATCGTCCTCGGGCAGGGTGTCGGCCTCGTACGCGACCTGGACGAGGGGATCGTCGCACGGCACCGCCGCGCGTGCGGTCTGCGGAGAGAGGAAGAAGGCGAGCGACAAGAGCAGCGGCAGGACGAGCCGGAGCCCGTGCGGGCTACAGCAAGCCCCCCCTGCAAGGAACAGGCCTTCGATGAGCCGAACCCGCGCCGCTTCGCCGCCGTCCCGGTCATACGTCCCTCCCGGGTGGCGCCGCCGGCGAGGGATCCATCCCCGAGACAATCCACCCGCCGTTGGCTGGTCCACTGACGGATCGATTGTGCGCGCCCCAGTCTGTGGTGGTCAAGGTGCTTGAGGCGTGCTGCCCTGCAGCCCGGCCTCGTGGTAGGCTCCGGCCCTGGAGGTGGAGCATGGTTCGCGCACTTCCGCGCCTGGCGTCGCTCGGACTCGTCCTTGCGGGCCGGCTCGCCCTGGCAGCCGAGCCCGCGCCGGCCTGGCCCGCCTCGGCCCAGCAGGCGGCGCTCGGCCTCGTGGACGCGCTGCGCGCGGGGGACGAGGCCGGGGCGCTGGCCCGGGCCATCACCTTCGAGGAGTGGTCCGCGCTCTCGCTGCGGCGCCTGGACCGGGCGCAGCACGAGGCGGCGCTGCGCGGCTGGCTGGGCGGGCTCGCGCGGGAGCTCCGCGCCGGGCTGGCCGTGGACGACCCGGTGCTGGCCGACGTGCTCCTGCTGCCCAGGGACGAGAAGCTGCGCCGCCCGGTCGTCATGGCGGTCTTCCACCTGCGCCTGCACCCGCCCCAGGACAAGGGCGCCCGGCCGCCCACCCTGGCGCTCGCCTTCGTCGAGGTGGACGGGCGCTGGCGGTTCATGCTGCGGGACTGAGGAGGAGGGGCGACATGGGCGTGCTCGAAGGCAAGCTGGTGGTGCTGGGGGTCAGCGGCGGCATCGCCGCCTACCGAAGCTGCGAGCTGGCGCGCCTGCTCGTGAAGGCCGGCGCGCGGGTCCAGGCGGTGTTGACCGACTACGCTGCCCGGCTGGTGGGGCCGCTCACCTTCCAGGCCCTGACGGGCCGGCCGGCGGAGGTGGGCGCGGGCGGCGCGCTGGCCCAGGCCGGCATGGACCACATCGACCTCGGCCGGGACGCCGCGCTGCTGGTGGTGGCCCCGGCCACGGCCAACACGCTGGCCAAGCTGGCCTGCGGGCTGGCCGACAACCTGCTCACCACCACCGTGCTGGCCAGCCGGGCGCCGGTGGTGCTGGCCCCGGCCATGAACACCCGCATGTGGGAGAACCCGCTCACCCAGCAGAACCTGGCGCGGCTGCTGGCGTTGCCCCGCTTCCGCGCGGTGGGCCCCGGGGTGGGCGCGCTGGCCTGCGGCGAGGAGGGCGTCGGGCGCATGGCCGAGCCGGAGGAGCTGCTCGAGGCCGCGCTGGCCGCGCTGAGCCCGCAGGACCTGGCCGGCCGGCGGGTGCTGGTCAGCGCCGGACCCACCCGCGAGCCGCTCGATCCGGTGCGCTACCTGTCCAACCGCTCGAGCGGGCGCATGGGCTACGCGCTGGCCCGGGTGGCCGCCCGCCGGGGCGCGGAGGTCGTCCTGGTGAGTGGGCCCACCGCGCTCCAGGCCCCGCCCGGCGTGCGCCGGGTGGAGGTCCAGACCGCGGCCGAGATGGCCCGGGCGATCCGCGCCGAGGCCGGCCGGGCGGACGCGGTGCTCATGGCCGCGGCCGTGGCCGACTTCGCCCCGCGCCGCGCGGCGGGCGAGAAGCTCAAGAAGGCCTCGGGGCCGCCGGCCCTGGAGCTGGTGCCGACCCAGGACATCCTGGCCGGGCTGGGCGAGCGCCGCACCCGCGCGGGCCGGCCGCGTGTCCTGGTGGGCTTCGCGGCCGAGACGGGCGATCCGCGCCCGGCGGCCCGGGACAAGCTCCGCCGCAAGCGCCTGGATCTGGTGGTGGGCAACGACGTGAACCTGCCTGGGGCGGGCTTCGACGTGCAGACCAACCGGGTGCACCTGGTGGACGAAGCGGGCGACGAGGAGCTGCCGCTGCTCTCCAAGGCCGACACGGCCGCGCGCATCCTCGATCGGGTGGTGGCGCTGCTCGCGCGCAGAGCCTCGCGCGCACGCGGGCCCCGCCGCGCGCGCGCCTGAGGCGCCGGGTCAGTCGGCCGGGCGGCGGCGCTTCAGGCGCATGGCGGTGAGCAGCGCCCGGGCCAGGGCCCGGGCCCGCGGGAACCGGCGCCGCCTGGCCGCCTGGCTGGCCGCCGCGGCCCGGCTGGCCTCGCGCAGCGCCTGGTAGGCTGCCTCGGCCACGGCGCGGGCCTCCTGCTCCGGGCTCCGCGCGGCCCGCGCCGCCTGGCCCTGGCGCCGCCGCTCCGCGCGGCTGGCCCGGGCCTCGGCCCGCCGGGACGCGCGGGTCTCCCGGCGCGTCCGCTCCTCGGCCTGCTCGACCGAGGCGTAGGCCGCGCGGGCCACCGCCCGGGCCTCGTGCGTGCCCTGGCGCTCGCGCTGCCGGCGCCTCTGCCGGGCGCGGCGCTCCTCACGGGTGCGGGCCGCGCGCCCGTCCATCAGCCCGCGCCTGGGCGGCGGCCAGGGCGAGGCCGGGCCCGGGGCCGCCAGCTCCAGCAGGGAGGGCAGGCTCAGCTTCTGGTCGATGGCCTCGCGGAACAGCGGCCGGAAGCGGGCGGCGATGCCCTGCGGGTCCGCCAGGCGCCCGCGGCCCGCCAGGTCGTGCAGGCGCTCGCGCAGCTCGGCCGCGATGCGCAGGTTGCGCAGGCCGGTCGGATCCGCCTGGACACAGGCCGCCACCCGGCCGTGGGTGAGCAGGTCCAGCACCCGCGCCACGCACAGGTCCCTGGCCTCTCGCACCTGCTCGTCCGTGAGCTGGCGCGGGCTCCGGCGGTCGATGGCCGCGGCCATGCGCCGCCAGCGCAGGAGGCGGGTGAAGGCCACGAAGCCGATGAACATCTGCTTCTGCACGGCGAAGGGGAAGAGCGGGCCCTGCAGCAGCGCGCGCAGGTGGCGGTCGTGATCGGGGTGGGCGCGGGTGGACAGGCGCTTGGCCAGCGCCCAGGCCTCTCGGCTCACGCGGGTGTCGAAGCGCACCTCCCAGTAGCTGTGGCCGGCCCCGGGGCGGGGGAAGCTCTCCACCAGCTTGTAGGGCACGAAGTAGTTGTGGGCCACCGAGTCCGCGGCCAGGTGGGCCAGGTAGCCCCAGGCGAAGGCCTGGGTGTCCTCCCGCTCGGCCCGGTCCAGCACGGCGAAGCCCACCTGCCAGTTGTGGCAGTGCTGCCGCCAGGGGGACAGGTTCTTGCCGATGGTGATGTCGGCGGCCAGGTTGCCGTACAGGAAGTCGTCGGAGTAGCGCCTGAGCAGCGCGGCCACCGCCGGCGCCAGCAGGGCCAGGCTCTCCAGGGCGCTCAGGCCGAAGTCCAGGTGCGCGGCCGGGCCCCAGGCCCAGGCCGGCGCGGGCAGCAGCCAGACGCCGAGCGCCAGCGCGATGAGCCAGCCGAGGGGGTGAGGGGTTCGCCTGTTCGACATCCTCTTGGAGCGCGGACGGGCCTTGTTCCGCGCCTGCCGCCGATGGTATACCAGGCGGGCGCCGGCGGGCAACGCGTCCCCGGGCGAGAGGACCGAAGCGTGACGGATGACGTTCGTGAAGAGCTGGGCGGGGTGGTGCGCGGGGCGCAGGCCCTGCTGGGCACCCTGCAGGCCTTCGGCCTGCGCGAGGCGTCCCCCGGGGTCCTGGCGGCGCCCGCCTCCGGGGCGGCGCCGGTCCAGCCAGCCCTGTTCGCGCCGGCCGCGCCCGGCCCGGAGGGCGGGCCGGAGGCCGGCCTGCAGGCGCTGCGCCAGGAGCTGGGCGAGTGCACCCGCTGCAAGCTCCACCGCAAGCGGCGGCACATCGTCTTCGGCGAGGGCGACGCGCGGGCCCGGCTGCTCGTGGCCGGCGAGGGGCCCGGCGCGGACGAGGATCGCAGCGGCCGGCCGTTCGTGGGCGAGGCCGGGCAGCTCCTGGAGCGCATCCTGGCCGCCATGGGCCTGGGCCGGGAGCGGGTCTACATCTGCAACGTGGTCAAGTGCCGCCCGCCCTCGAACCGCCAGCCCGAGGAGGACGAGGTGGCCACCTGCGCGCCCTTCCTCGAGCGCCAGATCGAGATCATCCGGCCGAGCCACATCCTGTGCCTGGGCGCCACGGCCGCCCGCCGGCTGATCGGCCTGGAGGGCCCGCTGGGCAAGGTCCGCGGGCGGTTCCACGACCACCCCAGCGGCGCGCGGGTGATGCCGACCTACCACCCGGCCTACCTGCTGCGGAACCCCCTGGACAAGAAACTCGTCTGGGATGACGTCAAGCAGGTGATGGCCGAGCTCGGCCTGTCCGCGGAGGGAGCCAAGAGATGACCATGCGGCGTGTGAGGCGGCTGGGCGAGAAACTCCTCGCGGCCATGTTCGTGCTCCTCGGGGGCCTGGGCCTGGCCGGCCTGGCCACGGCGGATGGGGGCGTGGACGGGGGCGTAGATGGCGGGAGCGAGGCCGACGCCGGCGCGCGGCCTGGCTGGGAGCCCCGGAGCGGAACCGGGACCGGCAAGGTGGCCGTCATCCGCGTGGACGGCGCCATCCTGGGCGGCGCCGAGGAGTACGTCGTCCGCTCCATCGAGCGGGCCGAGCGCGAGGGGCACGCCGCCCTGGTGGTGGAGCTGGACACCCCCGGCGGCGGCCTCGAGGACACCGAGGACATCGTCAAGCGCATGCTGTCCGCGCGGGTGCCGGTGGTGGTGTTCGTCGCCCCCAAGGGCGCCCAGGCCGCCTCGGCCGGCACCTTCATCACCATGGCCGGCCACGTGGCGGTCATGTCCCCGGGCACCCGCATCGGCGCGGCCCACCCGGTGATGATGAACTTCATGCCCAGCCTGCCGGGTGACGGGGACAAGAAGGAAGACGAGGAGCAGAAGAAGCGCCGCGAGACCCAGGAAGACATCATGAACATGAAGGTCACCAACGACACGGTGGCCTTCGCGACCAGCATCGCCAAGGAGCGCGGCCGCAACGCCGAGTGGGCCGAGAAGGCCGTGCGGGACGCCGTGTCCATCACCGCCGACGAGGCCGTGACGCTGGACGTGGTGGACTTCTTGGCCGAGGACCTGCAGGATCTGCTGGACAAGCTGGAGGGCCGCGAGGTGCGCCTGGACACCCGCACCACGACCACGCTGCACACCAAGGGCGCGGCCGTGGAGCGCTGGGCGCCGACCCTCAAACAGCGCTTGCTGTCCGGCCTGGCCAACCCCGATCTGCTGTGGCTGCTGTTCCTGATCGGCCTGGGCGGCCTGGCCATGGAGTTCTACCACCCGGGCATGATCTTCCCCGGCGTGGTGGGCGGGCTGTGCCTGCTTCTCGCCCTGGTGTCGATGCAGATCCTGCCCATCAACGTGGGCGGCCTGCTGCTGGTGCTGGTCGGCATTGGCCTGTTCGTGGCCGAGGTGCTGGTGGGCGCCTTCGGCCTCCTGGCGGTGGGCGGGGCGGTGCTGCTGGTCCTGGGCGGCATCCTGCTGGTGGACCCCGCCGACGCGCCCCATTACATGGACCCCACCATGCAGGTGGATCTCAGCGTGCTTATACCAACCGCGTTGTTGCTGGGGCTGCTCTTCGTGGGCATCGGCTACTTCATCGTGCGCTCGCAGCGCAGGAAGATCCGCACCGGGAGCGAGGGCATGGTGGGCGACGTGGGCGAGGCGCGCACGGACATCGGCCCCCAGGGCGGCAGGGCGTTCGTGCACGGCGAGTGGTGGGCCGCGATCAGCGCGGAGCCCATCCCCAAGGGCAGCAAGATCGAGATCGTCCGCGTGGACGGCCTCGTGGCGCACGTGAAGCTGAAGAACTGAGGCAGAGGAGGATCGAATGGGCTACGCGATCGGCATTCCCGGTGGGCTCCTGGTGCTGTTCATCCTGATCGGCCTGCGCACCATCTTCGAGTACCAGCGCGGGGTGGTCTTCCGGCTGGGCAAGTACGCCGGCATGAAGGATCCGGGCCTGCGCTTCATCATCCCCTTCATCGATCAGATGGTGAAGGTGGATCTGCGCACCATCGCCCGCGACGTGCCCCCCCAGGACATCATCACCAAGGACAACGTGACCGTGCAGGTCAACGCGGTCGTGTTCATGCGGGTGGTCAACCCGGACAAGGCCATCCTCGAGGTGGACAACTACCTGTACAACACCAGCCAGCTGTCCCAGACCACGCTGCGCTCCCTGCTCGGCCAGGCCGACCTCGATCAGCTCCTCACCCAGCGCGATCAGCTCAACGAGCAGCTGCAGACCATGCTGGACGCGGACACCGAGCCCTGGGGCGTCAAGGTCTCCAAGGTGGAGATCAAGCACGTCGATCTGCCCCAGGAGATGCAGCGCGCCATGGCCAAGCAGGCCGAGGCGGAGCGCGAGCGGCGCGCCAAGGTCATCCACGCGGACGGCGAGTTCCAGGCCTCCATGAAGCTGGCCCAGGCGGCCGAGGTGATCGGCACCCAGCCGGCCGCGCTGCAGCTGCGCTACCTGCAGACGCTGGCCGAGATCTCCACCGAGAACTCCAGCACCATCGTGTTCCCCATCCCGCTGGAGATGTTCCGCGGGTTGCTCGGCGCGCAGTCCTACCAGGCCGCGCCCGCGCTCCCGCCCGCCCCCCCGTCGAAGTAGAAGCGCTCCCTCCCGTCGGCGCCGCGGAGCCAGGCCCCGCGCCGCGTCCAGCGGCGGATGGTGTCGGGCCCCACGGCCACCTTGCCCCCGCGGCCCGGGAGATCCACCAGCAGGTGGGGCACCAGCAGCCCCGAGGCCCGCCGCCGGAGCGCGCCCACGAGCTCGACCGCCCGCCTGAGCGGCACCTGGAAGTGCAGCACCCCCTCGGCGTGATCGAGCTGGAACAGGGTGTGGGGCTTGACCCCGACGCGCACCAGCGCCCGGCCGAGCGCCTCCAGGGCGGCGAACGAGTCGTTCACCCCGCGCAGCAGCACCGCCTGGTTCAGCACCGGCACGCCCGCCTGGAGCAGGCGGGCGACCGCGCGGGCCGCCCGGGGGGTCACCTCCCGGGCCGCGTTGAAGTGGGTCACGAACCACAGCGGCCGCTCCCGGCCCAGGCGCCGGGCCAGCGCCGGGGTGATGCGCTCGGGGACGCTGACCGGGGCGCGCGAGTGGATGCGCACCAGCTCCACCCCCGGGGCGGCGCGGGCCGCCTCGAGCCGCTCGCCGAGCGCCCGGTCGGACAGCAGCAGCGGCTCCCCGCCGCTCAGGATCACCTCGCGCGCGCCGGGCGCCCGGCGGAGCGCGAGCGCGATCTGCTCGGGCCCGGCCACCTCCAGGCCGTGCTCTCCGCCCCGGCGCCACAGGCGCTTGCGGTTGCAGTGGCGGCAGTGCACCGGGCAGGCGTGGGTGACGATGGCCAGCAGGCGGTCCTCGAAGCGGCGCACCACGCCCGGCGCCAGGCAGAAGCGCTCCTCGTCCAGCGGGTCGGCCGCCCCGCCGGGCTCGAGCTCCCGGCGGTCCGGCACCAGCTGGCGCCGGACCGGGCAGCGCGGATCGGACCAGTCGATGCAGGCGGCCAGGTGGGGCGGGATGCGCATGGGGTAGCGCTCGGCCACCCGGGCCACCTCGGCCCGGGCGCGCGCGGACAGCGGCAGCCGCCCGGGCTCGCACAGCGCCGCGGCTGCGCGGCGGGGGTGGGTCACGGCAGGACCGGCTGGCACTGGCCGTCTCCGTCGAAGTCCAGGCGGATGGCGTTGGACAGGCCCGCGGGCCGGTCCCCGCGGAAGACCGGGTCGAGGCTGGCGCCCTCGGCCCCCCGGGCCACGGCCGCCACCCAGGCGTCGCCGGTGAGCTCCAGGACGAGGTCCTCGTCCAGCCGCACGGCCGGGTGGGCGGCGTCCACCAGGCCGGGCGTGGCCAGCGGCCGGGTGGCCACCACCGCCCCGTTGAGCAGGAGATCCACGCGCTCCACCGGCACCCAGTCGGCCGCCTCCACGCGCAGGTGGGCGGTCACCTGGGCGCCGGCCGGGATCAGCTCGCCCTCGGTGTGCTCGCCCACCCGCAGCACCACCAGGATGCCCGCGCCCACCAGGGCCTTGCCGGCGCGCAGGTTGGCCCAGATCTCGGCCAGGTCCATGGCCAGGGGTTCGTCGCTCGCGCTCTGCACCAGGGTGCGGCCGAAGCCGGCCTCGCTGGTGCGCCCGTGGGAGTCGGACGTGCCCACCGCGGTGCGGAAGAAGGCGCGGTTGTTGAGCTCGCTCCAGAGCGTGAGCACGCTGCCGAGCATGTCGGTCACGTTGCTCGAGTTCAAGAGCTCCAGGGTGTCGAAGCCCGTGCCCCACAGCCCGGCGGGGATGTCGGCGAAGGCCGGCATGCTCGCGGGCGGCTCGAAGCCCAGGTGGGTGAACCAGCCCGAGTCGCGCAGCGGGTGGGCCACGTTGACGATCTCCGCCCCCTGGGCGCGCACCAGCTCCCACAGCTCGGGGAACTCGCGCGCCCGGGCGTAGCGCCCGTCGGCGCCGTACTCGACGAAGGGGAACTGCCAGTAGACCCAGCCCGTGGGGTGGGTGGGCAGCGGGAAGGCCGTGAAGTGGCCGAACAGCGGCGACACCTCGGCCCCCACCACCGTGCGCAGCCACACCCCCAGGTCCGCGCCGGTGGCGCGCTCGAGCCGGGCCACCCACGGGCCGAGGTCGGTCTGGCAATCGTGGTCGGTGGCCACCAGGAGCTCCACCCCCTCGGCGGCGTTCGAGCCGATCTTGTCCGTGAGCTCGTAGTCAGTGTCGGCCGAGCGGGCCGAGTGGTTGTGGAGGTCGGCCGCGATGTAGCCCCGGGTGTCCACCTGGCGGGTCAGCTCGCCCCGCACCTCGGCCCGCTCACCGGCGGCCACGCTCACCCCCTGGCGGTGGATGGAGTACTCCCAGCCGCGCGACAGGGTCACGGTCCAGTCGCCCGGCGGGACGAACACCTCGCCCTCGCCGGTGACGCTGAAGGTGATGAGCCGCGTGTCCACCGCGGCGGTCATGGCCGCGTCCAGGCCCGGCTGGAGGCTGGCCTTGCAGGGCAGGGGACCCGTGGGGGCGCCCTCGCGGTCCCGGCCGCTGCAGGTGAAGGCCACCCGGGCCGGCGCGGGCAGGTCCGCCTGGAGCGCGTGCGACTGGCCAGCCTGCACCGCGAAGGGCGCGGTCCAGTGGGGCTCGCGGCCCGCGGCCAGGATCTCCAGCCGGTAGCTGCCCGCGGGCAGCTCGAGCTCGAAGGCGCCGTCCGCGCCGGCGAAGGTCTGCCCGGCGGCAGCCAGCCCCTCCTGCAGGCCCTGGTCGTGCGCCAGCACCACGGCGCCCCCCTCGGGCGCCCCGCCTGCGGTCACCTGGCCGGCCACCAGGCCGGCCTCGGCCTCGGCGCCCAGCGCCCGGCGCAGCCGCCGCTGGCAGTCGTCCACCCCGCCCCGGCCGACGAACAGCCAGCGTTCGGCGCGTAGCGCCGGCTCCTCGCCGCGCGCCGGGGGCACCAGCCCGGCCACCACCTCGAGCGGGGTCACGTTCTCGATCGAGAAGCGCGGGCGGATGGGCGCGCCGTCGCGGCCGGTGTACAGGCTGCAGCTCGACGGGTTCGTGCCGGCGAAGAAGGCCTGCTCTCCGCTCGGCACCTGCCCCGACTCGAGCAGCCCCGCGCCGGGCATGTAGTCCAGGGTGCGATCGCCGTTCAGCACGATGTCGCCCACCGAGCACTGCAGCGGGCTCGAGCCGCGCACCCGCAGCTCGGTGGTGAGCACCAGGTGATCGCTGTCGGGCGCCAGCGAGTAGTCCAGGGTCACCTCCAGCCCCATGGGCTCGATGGTCCCGGCCAGCGCCGCGTCGATGAGCGGGATGCCCTGGTCCACGCCGGTCACGCGCACGACGGCGGGCGCGCCGTCCGCGCCGTCGGCCACGAGCTCGAGGGAGGTCGGCCGCAGGGTCTGCAGCTCGAAGCCGGCGAACAGCTCCTGGAAGGCCTCGCGCGCCTGGTCCGGGTCTCCGCCCGGGAGCGGCTCGGTCACGTCCGCGTCGAGCAGGGTGCCGCCGTAGGGCGCCCAGCCCCGCGGGGCGTCGATGGCCTGGACCACGAAGGCCACCCGCGCGTTGTACAGCTTGTAGTCGCCCAGCCAGCCGTGGGCCTCGGGGCCCTGGAGGAGCTCGCTCTCGAGCGCGATGCGCCCGGCGCGCACCTGGCCCGGCCCGAGCGGCTCGTCGAGCGGCAGCCGCACCGGCGCCCCCCCTCCGGAGTCGCAACCTCCCAGGCACAGCAGCATCAACCCGGGGACGAGTGAAGACCTGGCGATCATGCGGGATCCTCCTGCAGCCGGCCGAATCTACACCCTTTCCGGGCGTTCGGGAACAGCCGGCGCGGACTTGTCGCCACCGTGAAATGGAGCTAGTATGCAGCCGGACTCAAGAGAACGACCCTGGAACTCTCGGGAAAGGAGCAGGAAATGAACCCGAGCCGGAACCTGTGGCTGGTGCTGTCCGCGTGCGTCACCCTGGCCTGGATGGGCGTGGCCTGCGACTCCTCCAAGACCGCGGGTACGCCCTGCGACAGCGACGCGCAGTGCGACGCCTCCGAGCAGTGCATGCAGGGTTACTGCGTCCCCAGGGTGTGCGAGACGGACGTGAACTGCGCCCCGGGCAAGACCTGCGAGCAGGGCGTGTGCACCGACGTGACCGCCTGCGCGACCGACGAGGACTGCAACGGGGCCTTCTGCGACACGGCCTCGGGCGAGTGCTGGGTGTGCCGCGACGACGACGACTGCCAGCGCGACGAGGTGTGCACGGAGCACGTATGCGTCGACGCGCCCGGCTGCGAGTCGGACGCGGACTGCGCGGCGCCGCTCGGCAAGTGCGACACCGCCAGCGGCGAGTGCGTGGCCTGCCTCGGAGACGCCGATTGCCCATCGCGGGCCTACGTGTGCGTCGACCAGGAGTGCGTGCCCCAGAGCTGCCAGTCGGACGCGGACTGCGCGGCCCCGCTCGGCCGCTGCGAGTCCACGAGCGGCCTGTGCGTGGAGTGCCTGACCCTCGATGACTGCGACACCGGCCACGAGTGCACCGGCAATGCCTGCGTGCCCGTGGGCTGCCAGTCGGACGCCGACTGCGGGGCGAACGAGCGCTGCGACCAGAGCGTGGTCCCGCCCACCTGCGTGCCGGCGGGCTGCCAGTCGGACGCCGACTGCGAGGCCAACGAGCACTGCGACCAGAGCGTGGTCCCGCCCACCTGCGTGCCCGACGCGGGCTGCCTGACCGACGCGGACTGCCTGATCCCCGAGCTGCCGCGCTGCGACGCCGCCAGCGGTCTGTGCGTGGCCTGCCTGGACGACAACGACTGCGGGCTGGGCACGGTGTGCGCGGCGGGCGCCTGCGTGGAGGGCTGCAGCACGGACCAGGACTGCCAGCCGGGCTGGTCCTGCGATCTCACCACCACCCCCGGCCGCTGCATCGAGTGCGACGAGGACGCCGACTGCGGCCCGGGCCGCGTCTGCAGCGCGGACAACGTGTGCGTGGTGGAGTGCGCGAACGACCGTGACTGCCCGCCGCCCCAGGTGTGCGATCGGACCAGCGGGTACTGCGTGGACTGCCTGACCGACCTGGACTGCCAGGACGGGGAGCGCTGCGTGGACGCCGTGTGCGAGGCCTACTGCACGACCGACGACGACTGCGCGGCCGGCGAGATCTGCGAGGGCGACAGCTGCGTCCCGGGCTGCCGCGAGGACCTGGACTGCCTGACCCCGGGGACGATCTGCGAGGGCAGCCAGTGCGTGCGGGGCTGCCGCGAGGACGCGGACTGCCAGGAGCCCGGCACCATCTGCGAGGGCAGCGCCTGCGTCCAGGGCTGCCGCACCAGCGACGACTGCCCGGACGGCAGCTACTGCGACGGCACGGCGCTGGTGTGCGTGCCCGGCTGCGAGCAGGACGCGGACTGCGCGCCCGGCGAGACCTGCGTCGACAACGCCTGCGTGCAGGGCTGCTCCATCGACAGCGACTGCGCCATGGGCGAGATCTGCGAGGGCAGCGTGTGCGTGCCCGGCTGCCGGGACGACCGCGACTGCGCCGACGGCTCCTGGTGCGAGGCCGGTCAGTGCGTGCCCGGCTGCAGCACGAACCAGGACTGCCAGCAGGGCCAGGTCTGCCTGGTGGCCGAGCACCGCTGCGTGGATTGCCTGGGCGACGGCGACTGCGGCAACAACGAGTTCTGCGATCTCGACACCTACACCTGCGTGCGCACCTGCACCCAGGATTGGCAGTGCCAGGGCGGGCTGGTGTGCGACACCAGCCAGGATCCGGGCCTGTGCGTGGAGTGCTACGCCGGCAACACCGAACCCTGCACGCGCGAAGGGCTGATGTGCGACGAGGCCAACCGGGTGTGCGTGGAGTGCCTGGTGGACGCCGACTGCCCCAGCGTGGGCAACACCCCGCGCTTCTGCCTGCCGGGGGAGCTGCGCTGCGTGGACTGCCTGAGCGACGACCACTGCGAGGACGGTGAGATCTGTGATCCGAACGTCCACGCCTGCCTGCCCGCCTCGGGCCGCGGCCTGTGCGAGCCGTGCACCGAGGACGCCCAGTGCGGCGTGGCCGGCGACGTGTGCCTGAGCTTCGCCGACGGGAACGGCGCCGTGGTCGACCGGGGTTGCGGGCGGGCCTGCGGCGAGCAGAACCCCTGCCCCGCGGGCTACGCCTGCGCGGCGGCGGGCGACGCCACCCAGTGCCGGCCGTCCAACGCCGAGGCGCTGCCCACCTGCGCCGGGACGCGCGCCATCGAGAGCGCCTGCGACGGCTTCGGCGCGAACTGCGGCGTGGACGGGGTGCAGGACGGCACCTGCGTGATCGATCCGGGCGGGCAGGACTACTGCTCCGTGGCCTGTGATCCCCAGGCCGCCAACCCGCAGTGTCCGGAGGGCTGGAACTGCCAGTGGATCGGCATCGGCTCGATCTGCCTGGCGCCCTGAGCGGCGCCGGAACCGCCCGCCCCGGATGAGCCCAGCCGCACCCCCGCCCCTGCCGGCACCGATCGTCGATCCGGACACCCTCCGGCGGGCGGCCGCCCTGCTCGCGGACCGGCCGCTGCTGGCCCTCGATCTCGAGACCGAGGGGCTCGATCCCCACCTGCACCGGCCGGTGCTGCTGGCGTTGGGCGACGACCGCGACCAGCTCCTGCTCGATCTCCGCCAGACGCCGCTCGAGCCGCTCCGGCCGCTGCTCGAGGGCGCCGTGCCCAAGGTGACCCACCACGGTGCCTTCGACGCGGCCATGCTGCGCGGGCTGGGGGTGCGGGTCGAGAACCTGCTGGACACCATGCTGATCGAGCAGGTGCTGACCAACGGCCGGCAGGAGGGGCGCCGCTCCCTGTCCGAGCTGTCCGAGAAGTACCTCGGCCTGCCGCTCGACAAGCGCGAGCGGACCTCCTTCGCCCAGGCCGGGGCCGAGTTCACCCCCGGCCAGCTCGAGTACGCCCGGCGGGACCTGCTGGCGACCTTCCACGTGCTGCTGGAGCAGATGCCGGCCGTGGTGCGCGAGGGGCTGGAGGACACCGTCCGGCTCGAGTGCCGGGCCGCGCCGGCCTTCGCCGACCTGCGCTACGACGGGGTGTGGCTGGACGGCGACGGCTGGCGGGCGCTCATCGAGGAGGCCCGGGCGCGGCGCGACCAGGCGCGCGCCGAGGTCGAGCAGCAGCTCCGCGGCGTGGCCCCCACCGATCTGTTCGGGCACCTGGATCTGAATCTCGAGTCGGAGGCCGAGCTGCGCCGGGCGCTCACGCGGCTGACGGGCGTGGAGCTGCGCGATCTCGGCAAGGCCGCCCTGAAGGCGCTGCAGCACCCGGTGGCCGAGCCGCTGGTGCGCTACCGGGAGATGCACAAGCTCGTGTCCACCTACGGGGCCAGCTTCCTGGAGGCCATCCACCCGCGCACCGGCCGCATCCACGCCGACTTCATGCAGATCGGCGCCCCCACCGGGCGGGTGGCCTGCCGGGATCCGAACCTGCAGAACGTCCCGCGCGGCAGCCGTTTCCGGGGCTGCTTCCGGGCGCCGGGCACGCGCCGCATGGTGACCGCCGACTACGCCGGCTGCGAGCTGCGCATCCTGGCCGAGGCCAGCGGCGACCGCGCCTTCGTCAACACCTTCCAGCGTGGGGGCGATCTGCACTCCATCGTGGCGGCCGAGATCTTCGGCCAGCCCGTGTCCAAGGACCGCAACCCCCAGCTCCGCGAGCGGGCCAAGGCCATCAACTTCGGCCTGGCCTACGGCATGGGCGCGGCCGGCCTGGCCGGGGTGACCGGCATGCCGCAGGACGAGGCCGAGCGCCTGCTGGCCCAGTACTTCCGCGCCTACCCCAAGGTGCGCGATTATCTGGAGTCTTCCGCCCGCCTGGCGCTCGAGCGCGGCTACGCCGAGACGCTGGGCGGGCGCCGCCTGTACCTGGCGCCGGGCGAGGACATGCAGGGCCCCGAGCTGGCCGGCCTGGCCCGGGTGGCCAAGAACATGCCCATCCAGGGCACCAACGCCGACATGCTGAAGATCGCCATGGCCGGCATCCGCGCCCGGCTGGCCGAGGAGGGCCGGGACGCCTGCACGGTCAACTGCGTGCACGACGAGCTGCTGCTGGAGGCGAGCGCGGACGACGCCTGGGACGTGGCCGAGCTCACGCGCGAGGAGATGGTCCGGGCGGGGGAGCGCTACATCTCGCAGGTGCCGGTGGTGGTGGACGTGACCGTGGGCGAGGCCTGGCAGAAGTAGCTCGTCAGCACGCGTTCTCGGGCACGCCCTCGGCCTCGATGAAGGCGCGGTGCAGGCGCTGCACGGCCTCGTCCACGCGCGGGCCAGGCACCAGGGCGGTGATGCGGAAGGACGAGGTGTGCAGGCCCGAGGGCTCGACGCCCGCCTCGGCCAGCACACCCAGCGCCCGGCGCAGGGTGCGGAAGCTCTGGTTGATCCCGGCCCCGATCAGGCTGACCGCGCCCAGGTCCGCGTCCAGCAGGGCGCGCTCGCCGAGGCGCTCCCGGAGCGCCGCCCGGAACGCGTCCGCGTCCTCGAGGAACTCGCGCGAGACCACCACCGCCGCGTACAGCCCATCGGGGCGCTCGCGGAAGCGGTGCACGCTGAGCTGCTTGCCGGGGATGCCGCGCTCATCCAGGAAGGCCAGCAGCTCGTCGCGCGACTCCCCCTGGGCGGCGATCACCCGCACCGAGCGCTCGTGGGCCAGGCCGACCACCTGGCCCGGGGCCACCGGGGCGTAGCGGCGCACGACCGTCTGGCCGCCCTGGCCGTCGGTGCGCTTCACGAAGATGGCGATGTCCCGCTCCTTGGCGAACTCCACCGCCGCGGCGTTGAGCACCTTGGCGCCGTGCTCGGCCAGCTCCTGCATCTCGGGGTACTCCAGGCTGGGGATGTGGCGCGCGTCCGCCACCACCTTGGGATCGGCCGTGTACACCCCGTCCACGTCCCCGTAGATCTCGCACTCGGCGCCGAGGGCCGCGGCCAGGGCGACCGCGGTGGTGTCCGAGCCGCCCCGGCCCAGCGTGGTGATCTCGCGCCGGTAGCTCATGCCCTGGAAGCCGGCCACGATCACGATGCGGCCGCGCGAGAGCTCGTCCTGCAGGCGGAAGGGGCGCACCTCGATGATGCGCGCGTCCGAGTGGCGGTCGTTGGTGATGATGCCGCTCTGGCTGCCGGTGAAGGAGATGGCGTCGAAGCCCAGGCGCTGGATGGCCATGCTGAGCAGCGCCATCGAGATGCGCTCGCCCACCGAGGTCAGCATGTCGAGCTCGCGCCGGGGCGGATCGGGGTGGATGCGCCGGGCCTGCGCCAGCAGCTGATCGGTGGTCTTGCCCATGGCCGAGACCACCACCACCAGCTCGCGGCCCGCGCGCTTGGCCGCCACCACGCGCTCGGCCACCTGCTGGATCTTCTGCTCGTCCGCCACCGAACTGCCGCCGTACTTCTGCACCAGGATGGACAATGGGTAGCTCCTTTCCGCGCCTAGCCCGCCGCCCTCTCGAGCACCAGGGGCAGGAGATCGCGGACGCCGTAGGCCACGAACTGCACGGCCACCGCGGCGATCAGCAGGCCCATGATCTTGGACAGGATGCGGGCCCCGCTCTCGCCGATGACGCCGAGCACGCGGTCCGCGTAGCGCAGCAGCACCCAGGCGATGAGCAGGGTCAGCGCCACCGCGCCGATCACCGGGAAGAAGCGCCACAGCTCGCGCGGCTCGCCCGGCAGCAGGATCACCGTGGCGATGGAGCCGGGGCCCGCGAGCTGCGGCATGCCCATGGGGGTCACGGCGATGTCGTCCTTGGCGGCCGCGGCCGCGTGGTCCTCGGCCGTGGACTTGGTGCGGCTGGTCTGGCCGTGCAGCATGTCCATGGCCACCTTGAGCAGCAGCAGGCCGCCGGCCAGCCGGAAGGCGCCCAGGCTGATGTTGAACAGGCGGAAGATCAGGCTGCCGGTCAGCAGGAAGGTGATGAGCACCGCGCCGGCGACCAGCACCGCGCGCCGCGCGGCCCGCCGGCGCTCGGGCGTCTCCCAGCCCTCGGTGAGCGCCAGGAAGACCGGCACCGCGCCGAACGGGTTCATGATGAAGAACACCGAGGTGAAGCTCAGCAGGCAGAAGGAGACGACATCGGCCCACATGGGACGGGCAGTGTAGCCGCAGGGGGCCGGGGTTGCAAGGACCCCTCCCGGCGGGTGCCGCCCACCTGAGGATTCCTTAAAGGGGCGACCGGCGGGCTCGGCCTCCCGGGTGGCCGAGGCGCATCACGACATCGAAGGCCCTGTGCACGCCTGCCTAGGATCCGCGCCCGTGGCGCCGCAGCTGGGCCGCGAGTCGCCACGGGCTCACTGGGGGCTCCGCCCCCAGCCCCCCTCGAAGGATTCCCTGACAGGTGCTCCCCGGCAGGTGCCGATTGCAGGCCGTCGAGGTGTATGCAGGTCCAGCGTGCCTGGCTCGCTCAGCGAATTCTGCGAGGACTGATGACCCCTTCCCCCATCCCATAAGAATGCCCGGAGCGATTCACACACGGAGGGTCTGCCAACATCCCAAGCAGCGCCCTGAAGCAAGGGGAAGCCCGGCTCTCTTCCGTCTACCGAGGGTGGGCCGGGAGGTGATCATGCGCGGGTGGTTTGCCCTGGGTGCCCTGGCGCTGGGTGTGTGCCTGGCCGGTTGCCAGGCCGCGCCGCCCGCGAGCCCGCGGCCCGCGGACGAGGTCGAGGCCCTGGTCGCGGAGCTGGCCTCGCCGGTGCCGCCCCCCCACCCGGACCAGGACCACTCGGCTGGCCTGGTGCAGGAGGAGGTGCCGGGCCATCCGGGCACGCACCGGATCGTCGGCTTCGCCACGGGGTACGAGCACCCCCGGGTGACCGCGGCGACGGCCAGGCTGGTCGCCCTGGGGACGCGCGCCTACCCCCGCCTGATCGCCCACCTGGACGACGAGCGGTACTCCTTCTCGCGCGTGAGCGCCGCCTGGATGAACTACTCCGTGGGGACGCGGGTGCGGGAGATCCTCGCGGAGGGCATCGAGTTCCACGCCGCGGGGTACAAGAGCCGGGAGCATCCGGGCGGGGAGCACGTGAAGCCCGGCTTCTCGCAGTACCTGGCCGAGCGCGACGCGGCCGCCTGGGCCCGCGCGGCCGCGGGCTCGACCAAGGACCGCCTGAGGCGGGACTACGTCGCCTGGGTCCTCGAGCAGGAGCGGGCCTACGGTTTCCAGGACGAGGCGGAGGCCGCGGCCATCCTGGGGCCGTACCTCGAGGAGCTGGCCCGGCTGGATCGTGAGCTGGGCCTCAGCCCCGGAGGGTGAAGTCGCGCACCAGGCGCTGCAGATCCTTCCAAGGGTAGTCGGGGTTGCGGGAGTAGAGCACCTCGCCGTTGATCCGGGAGGTGCGCAGGAACCCGCGCTGGGTGAGGAACTGCAGCGCGGAATCGACCGCCTGGAGGGAGGCCTTGGCCCAGAACTGGGCGATCCACTTGGCCGTGTCGCGCGCGAGCGGGTGGCTGCGCAGGTAGGCGATGATGCGCACCAGCGCCATGCGGGACAGCTCGGGGGTGGTTTCCTCCACGCCCACGGATGAGGGTGCCTTGGCTGAGAGCGGCGTCATCGGCCAGGGTTTAGCAAGGCCCATGCCACCAGGAGAATCTCCGGGCCCCTCGCGCCGGGGCCTCGGGCCGCAAGCCAGCCCTTTGAAGTTGCGGGCGAACCCGGATTTCCCCGGGCCGATCCAGGGCAGGCGTGGCCCGGCAGGGAGGGCGGGAGACAGGGCGAAAACGCGAAACGGGTTGGGGCGTTGTGGTACTTCTGCCGCGAGGCGGTCAGGACTCCTTCTCGCGATCCTCTCCGAAATCCACCGCGTTGACCTTGTACTTCTTCATGAGCTGCCAGAAGTTCTTCCGATCCATGCCCGCGGCCCTGGAGGCGCGCGTGATGTTGCCGTCGTGGAGGGACAGCAGCTTGGCCACGTAGTTGTGCTCGAAGTCGGCCACGATCTTGGACTTCTCCTCCTTGAAGGAGCGCATCTCCCCGGGGAGATCGATGTCCTCGGGCCGGATCGTGTCCTCGGTGGCCACCACCACGGTCTGCTGGATCTTGTTCTCCAGCTCCCGGATGTTGCCCGGCCAGTTGTAGCCGACCAGCTTCTGCAGGGCGAGCGGCGAGATCTCGGACACGTCCTTGTCGTGCTCCTTGGCGAACTTGCGCAGGAAGTGGTTGGCCAGCAGCGGGATGTCCTCCTTGCGGTCCCGCAGCGGCGGGATGCGGATGGGCACGATGTTCAGCCGGTAGTAGAGGTCGTCGCGGAACTGGCCCTCCGCGATGGCCGCCTTGAGATCGCGGTTGGTGGCCGAGATGATGCGCACGTCCACGTGGATGGTCTTGTTGCTGCCGAGCGGCTTGACCTCCTTCTCCTGGAGGAAGCGCAGCAGCTTGACCTGGACCTTGGTGCTGATCTCCCCGACCTCGTCGAGGAACAGCGTGCCGGTGTTGGCCTCCTCCACCAGCCCGGGCGTGTCGGAGTGCGCGTCGGTGAAGGCGCCGCGCTTGTAGCCGAACAGTTCGCTCTCCAGCAGGTTCTCGGGCAGGGCCCCGCAGTTGACCGGCACGAACGGGCGGCTGGCCCTCCGGGAGAAGTAGTGGATGGTGCGGGCGATGAGCTCCTTGCCGGTGCCGCTCTCACCGTAGACCACCACCGAGGCGTCGGTCTGGGCGATGGCCGGCAGCGTCTCGATCACCTTGCGCATGGAGGCCGAGTTGCCCACGACGTGCTCGCGGTCCGTGTACTGGCGGAGCGAGGTCTTCAGCCGGTGGATCTCCCGGGAGAGGTGCAGCTTCTCCATGGCTCGCCGCACGCGGTGGCAGAACACCTCGCGGGTGAGCGGCTTGGTGATGTAGTCGTGGGCCCCGGACTGGAGGAAGTGCACGGCGTCCTCGATGGTGCCGTAGCTCGTCATGATGATCACCGGGATCTCGGGGTTGAGCTTCAGCACCGCGTCCAGCACGGCGTCCCCGCTGACCTCGGGCATGCGGATGTCGGTCACCACCACGTTGATGTCGCCGCGCTGGATGAGCTCGAGCGCCTCCTTGCCGTTCGAGGCGAGCACGAGCTCGTACTCCTCGTTCCGGCAAAACACCTCGATGAGGTAGCGGGTGTTGGGATCATCGTCGACGACGAGGACTTTCAAGGCTACCTCCGGGGCAGACTTGCCGCACCGTCAACATCTCGAAATGAAATAGAAATACAGAATTCTCCAAAATCCGCGTGGTAAACATACCCCAATTACTCCGAACATGGCAAGAGAAATCATCTCGGTCGCGCTCCATCAACAGGCTGTTTCCCAAGCGATTATTTTTTTACCCGGAGGACCGGTGGTAATGGCACGCCTCCTGCTATACCTGCCGCACGAGGAGTCGGTCCACAGAGTCGGCGAATACAGCGGGTAGGAAGGCGGCTCCTCACTGAAAACCGGATGCGTTTAGAGGAGGAATCGCTGCGGGCCGGCATGGTTTCCCCCCCGCCTGCGGGTCTGCACGAGAACTCCTCATTTTTTGGGAGGTGCGCTCTACGGGCATGCGGGTTCCCCCCCCACCCGCGCTCATGAACGCATCTCCCACTTTTTTTGTCCTGAGCGTGCCCGGGCCCCCACCCGGGCATTTTTTTACCGGATCTGCAGAGACAGCCAGGGCAGCAGGGCCAGCGCGGGCTCCTGGCTGAGGGCTGCCAGGGCCGCGAGCTGCTGGAGCGCGCCGCGCAGGCTCTCGGGCAGGAGCTCCGCCTCGGTCGAGCCCAGGCCGAGCTCTCCCAGGAGTCGCATCAGCGTCCAGCGGGCCTTGGGCAGGTGGACCAGCCGCACCGGGTCCTCCGGGCCGAGCCCGATGCGCTCGCGGGCCAGGGCGAGGGCCTTGTGCAGGCCCCCGAGCTCGTCCACCAGGCCGCGCGCCCGCGCCTGCTGGCCGGTCCAGACCCGACCCTGGGCGACCTCCTCGACCCGGGTGCGCTCGAGCTGCCGTCCCTCCGCCACGCGATCGACGAACACCTTGTAGAAGCCGTCGACCACCGCCTGCAGCCGGGCGAGCTCCTCCGGCGTGCGGCCGCGCAGGTAGGAGTAGAGGTCGGCCTTCTCGCCGCGCCCGATGACCTCCTGACTCACCCCGAGCCGGGCCGCCAGCTCGCTGAGATCGAACAGCAGGCTGAAGACGCCAATCGACCCCGTGAGCGTGGCCGGGTTGGCCACGATGGCGTGGGCGGGGACCGCGATGTAGTAGCCCCCCGACGCCGCCACACCGACCATCGAGACGATGAGCGGCTTCTTCTCCCGCAGGCGCTTGAGCTCGTTCCACAGCAGCTCGGAGGCCAGCCCGCTGCCGCCAGGCGAGTCGATGCGCAGCACCACCGCCTCGACCTCCGGATCGCGGGCCAGGCTGCGCAGGGTGCGGAGCAGCTCACGCACCGGCATGCCAGGCAGCAGGCCCCCCTGCCCGTAAGAGATGCTGCCCTGGGCGTGGACCACGGCGATGGTCGGCGGAGGGCTCCAGCGGTCGTCCAGCCAGCGCTCCTCACGGTAGCGCCCCAGGTAGCTCGGGGCGTGGCCGAGCAGCTTCTCGAGCGGCGCGTCGAGATCGTGGATGTGCTCGATCCCGTCCACGAGGCGCCGGGTGAGCGCCTCCTCCGGGGTGAGCAGGCCCTCGTCCACCGCCTGCTGGACCTGCTCGCGGGACAGGCCACGCCCCTCGGCGATGGCCGTGAACTGCTGGTCGGCGAGCTCGTCCGCCAGGCTGTCGAGCACCTCGCGGCTCTCCGGGCTCGGCTCCTCGCGGGTGAACATCTCCACCGCCGACTTGTACTTGCCGGCCTGCACCGACTCGGCCCGGCCGCCCACGAGGGTCAGGGCGCCGCCGAGGAACAACGCCGACACCTGCGGTCCGGTCACGGCCCAGCTCCCGCCCGGCGAGAGGAAGATGCGGTCCGCGCCGGCGGCCAGGTAGTAGCTCTCGTTGGTCGCGGTCTCCAGGTGGAAGACGAGCTTCTTGCCTGCGGCCCGGACGGCGGCGCAAGCCTCGCGCAGCTCCTGGACGCGGGTCAGGCCGAGCTCGACGTCCTCCACCCGCACCAGCACCGAGTCCACGCCCTCGTCGCGGGCGGCGTAGCGCAGGGCGAGCTCCGCGTCGTACAGGGTCGGGCGGCTCGAAAACAGCCCGCGCTTGACGTCGGCGTCGGCCAGCTCCCCGTCGAGGACGATCACGGCGGTCTGCCCGTGCAGCACGCGGAATCCCGGGCGGGGCTCGAGCGACATGCGGGCGCCCACCACCAGGCCCTGGTTGACGTACTCCTCCTCGCCGCCGAAGCTGGTGTAGCCCGAGACGCCGAGGTGAGGCAGGTCCAGCGCCAGGCCGAACCCGAAGGCGCCCTCCAGGTCGGCCGAGGCGAACAGCGACAGCCCCTCCCAGACCTGGGCCTGGGCCGTGAAGCGGATGGACGGGTCGCCCAGATCCTCGAGCATGCGGTAGTCGACCGCCAGCGTCAGCGTCTCCGGCGCGAACCACAGGGGACGCGCGGCCACGGACAGATCCAGGCTGCGGTGGCCGTGGCTGCCCCCGAGCCGGGCCTCGGCCAGATCGCGGCCCACCAGACCGAAGGACAGGTAGCGCCAGGGGCGCAGCATCACGCCGACGAACCAGTCCACCGCGGGATCCGCGTCGGTCTCGGTCGGATCCAGGACGCTCAGCCCCACGGCCAGGGCCGCCAGGTCCCACAGCGGCGCGCTCAGCGCCAGGTCGAACTTGAGGTAGTCTCGCGCCTGATCGTCCACGTTGGGGTTCAGGTACTGGACCGAGGCGCTCACCCAGGGCGTGGAGATGAACAGGCCATCGGCCCGGCCGGCGGCCTGGAACTGCTGACCCCAGCGCTCGTGGTGCAGGTAGGCCACCTCGAGCGTGCCCCCCCAGGCCAGGCCGGCCGGGTTCCAGGCCAGGCACAGCGGGCCGCGGCACGCGGCCGCCGAGTCGGCCGGCAGGGCCATGTCGTAGGCGCCGGCGCTCTGGGCGCGGGCGAGTCCGCTGGCCAGCAGGCACGGCGCCAGGATCGCGGTCAGGGCGGCGGGCACCAGGCGTCTCATGCGTCACCTCCATCGCTCGGGGCCGGCGGTTTCAGGCCGAGGCGCTCGAGCTTGAGCAGCAGCGCCTGGCGGGTGATGCCCAGTTGCCGCGCGGCGTGGGTGCGGTTGCCTCCGCAGCGTGTCAGCGCCTCCTCGACCAGGATGCGCTCGACCCGCGCGAGCTGCGCCTTGAGCTCCCCCTGGCCGGCCGCGCGGCAGGCGCGCGCCAGGGGATCCTCCTGGGCGAAGGCCAGGTGACCCAGCTCGATGCGGGCCTCGCCGGCCGCCGCGATGAGCGCGCGGTGCACCTCGTTGGACAGTTCGCGCACGTTGCCCGGGTAGTCGCGGGCGGACAGCGCCCGCATCGCCTCCGGGGACACCTCCGGCACGGGCAGGCTGTCCTGCGCGGCCAGGCGCGCGAGCAGGTGCTCGACCAGCAGCGGGATGTCCTCGCGGCGCTCGGCCAGCGAGGGCACCTTCAGGGGGAAGACGTGGATACGGTAGAACAGATCCTCGCGGAAGCGGCCGGCGCGCACCTCGGCCGCGAGATCGCGGTGGGTGGCGCAGATCACCCGCACGTCCACCCGCTTGGTCCGCGTGCCGCCGACCGGCTGGACCTCGCGGGTCTCCAGGACGCGCAGCAGCTTGACCTGCAGGGCCGGGCTCATCTCGCCGATCTCGTCCAGGAACAGGCTGCCGCCGTGGGCCACCTCGAACAACCCCTCGCGGTCGCGGTGCGCGCCGGTGAAGGCGCCCTTGCGGTGGCCGAACAGCTCGCTCTCCAGCAGGCTGTCCACCAGGGCCCCGCAGTTCAGCGCCGCGAACAGCCCGGCGTGGCGCAGGCTCTGGCGGTGGAGCTCGCGGGCCACCAGCTCCTTGCCGGAGCCCGAGGGCCCCAGGACGAGCACCGTGGCGTCGGTCACGGCCACGCCGCGGAGCTCCTTGCGCAGCCGCTCCATGGCCGCGCTCCGGCCGACCAGCTCCTGGCCGGCCCGCCCCTCGGCCCGCTCGCGCAGGTAGCGGTTCTGGGCCAGGAGCTGGGCCCGGGCCCGCTCCAGGGCCGCGAGCGCCGCGAGCTCCGCCAGGCGGCGGGCGAGGAAGGCGGCCGCGAGCTGGAGGCCGTCCAGCTCCTCGGCCGGAGGCGCCTCCGCGCGGAAGCGCACCAGCAGGCTCGCCACCGCCCCCTGAGGGGCCGGCAGCGGCACGGCCACCATGGCTCCGCGGGCGTCCGCCGGGCGCAGCACCAGGAGCTCTCCAGCGGCGCCGGGGGGCGGCGCCGTCCACGCGTCCAGCGCCGCGGCGGGCCCCCACAGCACCTCCCGCGCGGCGTCGGCCGGGCCGAGCCACAGGCCCGCGTCCGCCCCGGGCAGGTTGCCGGGCAGCCACCCCGCGGCCACCCGGCGCACCGCGGCCGCCTCGTCCGCGCGCCCCAGGGCCTCGGCCAGCTCGAGGAAGGGCGCCAGCCCCCGCCCCGCGGCCTGCAGCCGCCCGGACAGCTCCAGCGCCCCGGCCAGCCTGGCGGTCGCCACCAGGGTGAGGCCCGCGGGTGGAGCCGCGCCGGCCCCGGCCGCGCTGGCGCCGGCGCTGGCCGCCAGCACCTCGAGCACCAGCGGCGTCGCGTCCGAGCCCAGCAGCAGCCGGTCCCCGGTGCGCAGCTCCAGCCCGGGCCCTCCCGGCGCGAGCGGTGTCCGCAGCCCGGCCCGCTCCAGGGCCGAGCCGTTGGTCGAGCGCAGGTCCTCGACGGCGTAGCCCTCGCCCCGCCGCTGGATGCGGGCGTGCAGCGCGGACACGTGGGGATCGTCCAGGACGAGGTCCGCCGGCGCCCCCCGGCCGAGGCTGACGGACTCGGCCTCCTCCGGGAAGTCGAACACGGGGCCCTCGGGCAACCTTCGCAACCGCAGCAAGCGCGTGCCTCCCCGTCCAGGGCGCTACAGCTCGAATTGCAGGCCGGCGGCCAGGCCGATCGTCAGCGACGTGCGGCCCTCGTCGGGCAGCGCCGTGAGGGCGGGCACCACGCACACGCCCAGCCGGAGCCAGGACAGCAGGCGGAAGTCCACGCCCAGCCGCAGGGGGACCCACACGCCGCTCTTGGCCTCCTCGCCCAGGACGCCGAAGTGGTGGAGGCCGAAGCCCAGCATGGCCTGCAGGCCCACCGGCCCGACGTCTCCCGCCACGCCCACCTCCAGCCAGGCGCCCAGCGCCTGCAGGGCCGCGTCCCTGCCCTCCGTCCGCAGGCCGTGCTGGGACCAGCGCAGGCCCAGCCCCACCCGCACCAGGGCGTTGAGCTCGAGCGAGGCCTCGAGCTCCAGCAGCGGCCCGTGCTGCAGGAGCTCGGCGTCGCGGCCCAGCAGGAACTCCCCGCCACCTCCCAGGCCGAGGCGCAGCCAGGTGTCGGCCCGGGCTTCGGCCTGGGCGTCGGCCCGGGCGTCACCCGGGCCGGGCCCGGGCGTCCGCAGGCGGCGGGCCTCCTCAAGCGCGGCCTGGAGCTTGGGCGGGGCCTCGGCCGGCAGGGCCAGGCTGGGCTCCCGCTCCAGCAGGCGCTGCAGGGCGGCCACGGCCGCCTCGCGCTGGCCGAGCGCCAGGTGGCTCTCCGCCAGCCGGGTCAGGCCCAGCCGCAGCCGCTCCGCCGGCAGGTACGGCGCCGTGCAGGCCGCGCCCAGCAGCTCCACCGCGCAGGCGTAGTCCAGCTCGGCGAAGCACTGCAGGCCTGCCTCGAGCGGATCGGCCTGGTCCGCGGGTCGGGCTGGCGTGGGCAGCAGCAGGGCCCAGGCGCACAGGCCGACGAGCAGGCCGGAGGGCAATCGCGGTTCAGGCATGACGGGCGCAGTCTAGCCCAAGGCTCAGCGCACCGCCAGGGTGAGCGCCAGGGGTGGCCCGCCGGCCGCGGCCAGCTCGAGCCGGTGGAGGCCGCTGGCGAGCTCCAGCCCGCCCATGGGCGTCATGCCGCGGGGCCTGCCGTCCAGCCGCACCACGGAGGCGGGTGCGCTGCGCAGTGCCAGCCTGGCGGGCTGGCCCGCTCCTGCCGGCACCTCGAGTCGCACCTGCACCTCGAGCCCCGCGGCCTGCAGCCGCAGGCTATGCACTCCCGACCCGAACCGCCGTCCGGCCAGCGACCCAGGCTGGACCACCCCGTCCTCGCCGGCCCAGCCCCGCAGCCCGGCGCAGGTGAGCTCCACACCCGGCCCAGGCTCTGGCTCCGGCCCGGCCTCCACCGGATCCGTCGCGCTCTCGTCCGGCAGGATCGGTACGATCTGCGCCGGTTCCTTATCCCTCGAGGAAAAATCTTTCTTTGAGGGTGAGGCAGGAGGGGGAGGAGGGCTGGCATGCCCCGCCTGGTCGGTCGCGGCCAGGCCCGCCTCGCGGACCAGGGAGGCGAGCGCGAGGCTGGATCTGGACGATTCCGGCCATGCCCTCGGGTCTCCCACCCTCAATGAAAATCCTTCTTTCTGGGGCTGAAGAGGATTGGAAGGGGGAGGGGCGGGCTGGGGGCGGAGGGTCAGCCAGGCGGCCAGCGCGGCGGCCGCCAGGCTGCCGGCCAGGGCGAGCCAGGTCGCCCACGCGCGCCCGCCGGAGCGGGCCGGCGCCCGGGTGCCGACCCCGCGGTCGGCCACCCGCGTGCGGGCGGCGGGGGGCAGGGGCGCGGGCGCGGCCTGCGGGTCCGGGCCGAAGGCCTCCACCTGCTCGGCCACGCTGCGCGGGCCGGCGTCCACCCCCAGCCCGGCCGCCAGGCGCTCGAGGTCCTCCAGCATGTCCGCCGCCGCGGCGTAGCGCTCGGCCGGCTGTGCGGCCAGGGCCCGCCGCAGGACGAGGGCCAGGCCCGGGTGCAGCGCGGGGGCGCGGCCGGCGAGCTCGACCACGCCGCGCCGCGCCTGGGCCAGGGCCTCGGCGGGGCCGGGGCCCGGCCAGGGCGGCGCGCCGGTCAGCAGCTCGAGCAGCACCCCGCCCAGCCCGAACACGTCGGCGGCCGGGCCGGCCGGCGCGCCCTGGGCCACCTCGGGCGCCAGGTAGGCCGGCTTGCCCGCGCCGCTCGACGGGCCGGCCGTCAGCCCCTGCAGCCGGGCCAGCCCGAAGTCCGCCAGCTTCACCTCGCCCGCCCGGCCGAGCAGCACGTTGGACGGCCCCAGGTCGCCGTGGACCACCGGGGGCGACTGGGCGTGGGCGTAGGCCAGCGCGCGCAGGCAGCCCTGGGCCACGGCCAGCGTCAGGCCCAGCGGCAGGCCCTCGGGCCCCTGCCCGGCCGCCCTGCGGGCCGCGAGCAGGCGGGCGAGGTCGAGCCCCTCCACCAGCTCCATGGCCAGGTAGGCCAGGTCGCCCTCGCGGCCGTAGTCGAGCACCTGGGCCACGTGCGGGTGGTTCAGCGAGGCGGCCAGGCGGGCCTCCTGGGCGAACTGGTCGCGGAAGGCGGGCAGGCAGGCCAGCTCGGGCCGCATGCGTTTCAGCGCCACGAGCTTGCGGAAGCCCTCGTCCCGGTCGAGCTGGGCCAGGAAGACCTCGCCCATCCCGCCGGCGCCGAGGGGCCGCAGCAGGCGGTAGGGGCCGAGCCTCTGGGGCGCGTCAGGCATCAGCCTCGAGAGTGGCGGAGGGTGGGCTGCGGGTCAAGGTCGGAGGCGGGCGCGCGGCGGCCTCAGGGCAGCTGGCACACGTTGGCCACGCACACCAGGCCGGCCGGGCACTCGGCGTCGGTGCGGCAGGAGTTCACCACGCACACCCCGTCCAGGCACATCTCGCCG
The DNA here is from genome assembly GCA_022710975.1 of Myxococcota bacterium. Classification (GTDB taxonomy): domain Bacteria; phylum Myxococcota; class B64-G9; order B64-G9; family B64-G9; genus JAKLGA01. The sequence continues at coordinate 628,769 of JAKLGA010000001.1, forward strand.
GCCGCGCAGTCGGCGTCCGCGCCGCAGGTCGCGGCGCAGCCCTCGTCCACCTGGCCGTCGCAGTCGTTGTCCAGGCCGTCGCAGAACTCGGCCGCGGCCGGGTTCACCGAGGCGTCCGCGTCGTCGCAGTCCTCGTCGGCGCAGAAGCCGTCGCCGTCCTGGTCGGTGCAGGTGGCCGTGCACAGGCCGCTCATGCACACCATGCCGGCCGGGCAGTCCGCGTCGCTGGCGCAGGTCATCCCGCAGTCCTCGTCGACCAGGCCGTCGCAGTCGTTGTCCAGCCCGTCGCACAGCTCTTGCCCGGGGACGCAGGCCGCCGTGCACACGCCGCCCACGCACACCTCGCCCGCGGCGCACTCCGCGTCCGTGCGGCAGGCCAGGATGCACACGCCGCTCCAGCAGATCTCGCCCGCGGCGCAGTCGGCGTCGGTGCTGCACAGCGTGCCCGGATCGGTGCACACCCCGGCCAGGCACACCAGACCCGCGGGGCAGTCCGCGTCCGCGCTGCAGCCGGTCCCGCAGCCCTCGTCCACCTGGCCGTCGCAGTCGTTGTCCAGCCCGTCGCAGGCCTCGAGCGCGCCGGGGTAGACGGCCGCGTCCGCGTCGTCGCAGTCCACCGAGCAGGTGAAGCCGTCGCCGTCCAGGTCCACCTGGCAGGTGTCGGCCACGCAGGTGCCGGTGGCGGCGTCGCAGAACTGGCCCGCCGGGCAGTCCGCGTCCGTGCGGCACGGCAGGCTGTCCGCCACGCACACGCCGTCCAGACACACCTCGCCGGCCGCGCAGTCCGCGTCGCTGGTGCAGGGGTTGCCGCAGTCCTCGTCGATCAGGCCGTCGCAGTCGTTGTCCACTCCGTCGCAGGTCTCGACCGCGGGCTCGCACACCGGCCAGCAGGCGCAGTCGCGGCACACGCTGCCGGTGGGGCAGTCGGCGTCGGTGGCGCACAGGCAGGCCACCTGGCAGGTGCCGGTGGCGGCATCGCAGAACTCGCCCGCCGGGCAGTCCGCGTCCGTGGCGCAGGGCAGGCTGTCCACCACGCACTGGCCTGCCACGCACACCTGGCCGGCCGGGCAGTCGACGTTCGCGCTGCAGCGCGTGCTGTCGGGGACGCACAGCCCGTTCATGCACACCTCGCCGGTTGCGCAGTCGGCATCGCTGGTGCAGGGGTCGCCGCAGTCCTCGTCGACGAGGCCGTCGCAGTCGTTGTCCACGCCGTCGCAGGTCTCGACCGTGGGCGTGCACACCTCGACGCAGAAGCCGCGCTCGCACACCTCGCCGGCGCGGCAGTCCTGGTTCGCCCCGCACTCCACGCCGTCGTCGAAGCACAGGCCGCCGTAGCACACCTGGCCGGCCGCGCAGTCCGCGTCGGTGGCGCAGTCGAGCGGATCGCCGCAGCCCTCGGTGCAGGCGATGGTGACCAGGAAGGTGCCGTCGCGCGGGCCCGAGGCCACGTCCACCAGCAGCAGGTAGGTGCCGGCGCCGGGCGCGTTCCAGCCGCCCAGGGTGATGCTGCCGGCGTCGGCGCTGGCCCAGGCGAGCGGCTCGCCGAACCCTTCGGCGCCGTGCTGGTAGATGGCGATGGCGGGGACGGCCGTGCCGGTCACCCGGGTCAGGCTGATGTCGTAGGTCTCGCCGGCCATGGCCTGGAAGACGAAGCCCAGGTAGATGCCGTCGCCCGCATAGGAGCCGGAGCGCTGCTCGCCGCGCTGCATCGGGTCGTCGTCGATCACCAGGGCCTCATCGGAATCGCCGAGGTCCGGGGGCGCGTAGTCCTGGGCCGAATTGCAGCCGGCCACGCACACCAGGGCCGCCAGACCCGCCATCGCCATCCAGGTCACTGACCGCGTACTCATGGCTCGATCCTCCATCGGTTCGGGTTCGCCGCTCTTGGGACCGCCGGACCGTGTTACAAGCCCCGTGCCAGCCCCGACCCAGGCTGGCCCAGCACGGCTGGCTCGAAGCCAACACGTTCTTCTTCAAGTGGAAAGAGCTCCGGCCGGGAGGCGCCGCGGTCCACCTGGGTCTCGTGGGCAGCCGACAACCTCGATTGTCGCCTCCGCGCTTACCCTTTGAGAAGTCCTTTTCTTCCATCATGTTGATTGTTTTCCAGGCTGTGACAGGCGGACCCTGCGGGTGACAACGGCGGTTGTCACTCCAGGGAGGGCAGGACCCAGAACTTGCCCTCGGCCTCCACGCGGACCTTGTCCAGCGCGAAGATCAGGCTGGGGCTGCGCTCGCCCTCCTCGGCCAGGGGCGAGATCAGCAGCTCGACCTGCATGCCGTCCGGGCCGGTGGAGTCGAAGGAGCTCAGCGACACCCCGCTCCCGAACGAGATCTCGGTCGGGAAGGCCGGCTGGCCGGACAGGCGGGCGACCAGGCGCGCGTCCAGGGTGACGGCGACCGACAGCGTCTGCCCGCGCCGGCCGAAGTCCGGCCGGAGCTGGCAGGGGAACACCTCGCGGTTCCCGCGCTGGACGGTCTCCAGGGAGGAGAGGGCATCGCTGCATCCCGACGGACCCGCCAGGGTGAGCCCGGCCGCAGCCAGGGCCGCGAGGCCGGTGCCGCGCAGCCAGCTCATGGACTGCACACGCCGCCCTGGCAGGTCTGGCCGGCCGGGCACTCCGCGTCCGTGCGGCAGGCGATGACGCACACCCCGGACACGCACACCTCGCCCGCGGCGCAGTCGGCGTCGGAGGAGCACGCGCTCGGGCAGTCCTCGTCGATCGCGCCGTCGCAGTCGTTGTCCACGCCGTCGTCGCAGGCCTCGGCCGCCCCGGGGTTCACCGCGGCGTCCCCGTCGTCGCAGTCCTCCGGGGGCGCGTACCCGTCGCCGTCGAGATCGACCGGGGCGCGGGCGCAGGTGCCAGCCACGCACACCAGGTCGGCCGGGCAGTCCGCGTCGGTGGAGCAGGCGGGTGGGATCTCGCACCAGCCGTCGAGGCAGAGCTCGCCAGCGGCGCACTCGGCGTCGCCGGTGCAGGTCGTGGCGCAGCCCTCGTCGACGAGCCCGTCACAGTCGTTGTCCACGCCGTCGCACAGCTCGGCCGCCGGCTGGCAGGTCTGCCGGCACAGGCCCGTGGCGACGTCGCAGGTCTCGCCCGCGGCGCAGTCGGCGTCCGCTCGGCAGGCCGGACAGCCCTCGTCCACCAGCCCGTCGCAGTCGTCGTCCAGGCCGTTGCAGCTCTCCACCAGGCAGCCGGTCGCCGGGCGGCACACGCCTGCCTCGCAGGTCTGGCCGGCCGGGCAGTCCAGGCCGGCCGCGCAGGGGGTCGGCGCGGCGCAGGTGCCAGCCTGGCACACCAGGCCGGCCGGGCAGTCCGCGTCCGCCGCGCAGGGGCCCGCGCAACCCTCGTCGGCGTACCCGTCGCAGTCGTTGTCCAGCCCGTCGCCGCACACCTCGGCGTTGCAGGTGTCGCAGGAACCCTGGTGAGCCAGGCCGACCCCGGCGCAGGCGAGCTCGCAGGCGTTCGGGTAGGTGCGCCCGTCACGGCCGCAGACGGGCGCGTAGGCCGCGCCGCCGCAGTCACAGGCCGGCTGGCAGGCGCCGGCCTGGCAGCGCATGCCGGCCGGGCAGTCGGCGTCGGCCGCGCAGGCCGGGCTGGCGCAGGCGCCCGTCTGGGCGAGCGCGACCCCGGCGCAGGCGAGCTCGCAGGCGTTGGCGTAGGTGAGGCCGTCCTGCCCGCACACCGGCGCGTAGGGGTCCGCGGCGCAGTCGCAGGTCGACTGCTCGCGCTGGCAGCTCCCGTCCCGGCAGACGAAGTCGAGCGGGCAACCGGCGTCGCCGGTGCAGCCCGCCGCGCAGGCGCAGGTCGGGCAACCGCCGGCGTCGGAGGCCAGCCCGTTCGGGCAGTACAGCCCGCACACCAGGGCGGGGCAGCGGGGCGCCTCGCAGCCCGCGAGGCAATCCACCACCAGGCTGTAGGCGAGGCCCGCGCGGTCCGGGTCCGCGGCCAGGACGAGGTAGTCTCCGGCGGTCGCCAGGGGCGGTGCGCTCAGGGCCGTCCCGCCCGGGGTGACCCGGGGGGTCCAGGCCAGCGCCGCGCCGAACAGTCCGTCGGACCGGCGGGGGCCGTACAGCGCCAGGCTCACCCCGGCCCCGGAGTCCAGCTCCAGGGACAGCAGGGTGCCGCCGCCGATCCCGACCACCAGGCCGGTGTAGCGGGTCTGGCCCGTGAAGCGTCCCTGCGCGGGGCTGCCGAAGGACACGGCCTCGGGGACGAGCTCCACCCGGCCCTCGAGCCCGGCCTGATCGAGCAGCAGCGGGGGCGTGAAGGCCTGCTCGCCCTGGCCGCAGGCGCACAGGCCGGCCAGCCAGGCCAGCCCCAGCAGCGTCCGCGCGCCGGTCACTCGAGATCCTCCTGCCATCGCGACCTCCTGCGCCACGGGCGCAGGCTGTGCACGAATGATACCAGGTGGGACGCCAGGCTCCAACCCCAGGCCGCGGCGGGGATCGGACGCCGCCCCGGACCGGCCGGTTCGCTGGCGCGGGCGACAAGCGGGCTTGACGGCCCGGAGGCGGCCAGGGGAAAGTGCTTGTGGACAGGGCTCCTGGCTCGTGCCGCCCCTGCGCGGGAGCCGTCAAACGCTCTTGTCACCCCGCGCGGCGGGGTGTCCCGCGGGTGGAGGCGTGGCCTCCGGGGAGGGTCGGGATGGAGCACGTGCTGCCACAGGGCCCGGCGGTCGGGCTGATGCTCTCCCAGGTGCACGAGGGGCTGTTCGTGGTCGACGCCCGGCCGGCCCTGGCCTACATCAACGACTACGGGGCGCGCGTGCTCGGGTACGCCGACGCGGCCGAGCTCCTGGCCAGCGGCGCCAGCATGTCCGCCTTCTTCACCGCGCCGGAGGAGATGCAGGCCCTGGTGCGAAATACCCGGGAGCAGGGCACGGTCCCGGGGGCCGAGTTCCAGGTGCGCCGCCGCGACGGAGCCAGCCTGTGGCTGGAGGTGTCGGCCCACACCGTGCGCGATCCTGCCGGCGCGGTGACCGGCTTCTGGGGGGTGTTCCGCGATCTGACCGCCCGGCGCGAGGCCGAGCTGGCCCGCGACCGGCTGCACGCCGAGCTGGTCGAGGCGCACCGCCGGCTGGAGAGCACCGGCCGGGCCCTGCGCGAGAGCAACGCGGCCCTGCAGAAGCGCAACCGCCACCTGCGCGAGTTCACCGCCGCGGTGACCCACGATCTGCGCGCGCCGCTGACCACGCTGAAGGGCTTCGCCGAGATGCTGCAGGCGGATCACGCCGCGGCGCTCGGGGAGCAGGGCGGCCGGCTGGTCGCGCGTATTCGCGCGGGCGCGGAGCAGATGGCGCTGGTCATGCGCGGTCTTCAGGAACTGGTGCTCCTGGGGGAGGAGAGCGAGCGGCGGGTGGAGGTGGATCTCGCCCAGGTCATGCGGCAGGTGCTCGAGGGTCGGAGGGCGGATCTCGAGGCGTGCGGAGCGCGGGTGGAGGTGGCCCCCGAGCTGCCCCGGGCCCTGGCGCATCCGGTCAAGCTCTTCCTGCTGCTGGACAACCTGCTCTCCAACGCGCTCAAGCACCACGGCGGCCCGGGCGCGCCCCGGGTGTCGCTCGGCTGGCGGCGCGAGGGGGGCGGGGTGTCCTACTGCCTTGAGGACGACGGCCGGGGCGTGTCCGAGGCCGACCGGGAGCGGGTCTTCGAGCTTGGCTTCCGCGCGGATCGCGACCGACCCGGGGCGGGCATCGGCCTGGTCATCGCCCGGCGGGTGGTGGAGCTGTACGGGGGGCGCATCTGGGTCGAGCGCGCCAGCTCGGGCGGGGCGCGCTTCTGCTTCCAGCTCAGCGACGTTCCCCCAGCAGTCGTTTGACCAGGGCGGGCGCCACGCGGCTGTCCCGCACCGGGCCGGCCAGCGCGCGCTCGAAGTCGGCCCGCTGGGCGGGCCAGCGCGAGATGGAGCCCCGCAGGAACCCCGCGCCCTCCTCGGGCCCGACCTCGGGGTGGGCCTGGACGCCCCAGACCGCGAGCGCGCCCCAGCGGAGCGCCTGCACGGCGCAGCCGGGGCTCCTGGCCAGCAGCTGCAGCTCCGGGTGGCAGCCGGGCACCACCTCGTCGAAGTGCGACACCCAGCAGGCGAAGGGGGCCGCGGGCAGCAGCTCGTCCGCGCAGTCGACCTGGACCTCGAGCCAGCCGAACTCGGGCGTGGCCGAGCGGCGCACGGCCCGGGGGCCGGCGAAGGCATAGGCGATGAGCTGGTGCCCCCAGCAGGAGCCCAGGATGCGCGCCCCACGCCGGGCGGCCTCGCGCACCCAGGCGGCCTCGGCCTCGGCCCAGGGCGCCCGCTCGCAGATGGAGGCCTCCGAGCCGGTCAGGATGACCGCGCGGTGGAGCCCCGGCTCGGGCAGCGCCTGGCCCGAGACCGGGTGCACGCAGTCCGGCGCGAAGCCGGCCGCGGCGGTCCAGTGGCCGAGGGGCCGGTAGAAGTCGTGGTCCAGGGCGTTGTCGATGACGAGCAGGGGGCTGGGCTTCATCCGTGGGCCTCCTCGGGGAGGTATACCGCGGCCCAGGGTGGGGCTCAAACACGATCGGGCGTGGGTGGACACCGGGGCGGGTGTCTGGTGGCTAGTGGCGAGTGGCGAGTGAGGAGGGAGAGTGTGATAACTTCGGCGCATGCGCAGGGTCCAGGGCATGGTCCTCGTGGCTGTCGTGCTGGTTGCCGTGGCGTCCGCGTTCGCACGGGACGTGCCGGTCTCGACCGTGGCGGAGCTCAGGGCGGCCGTCCAGGCCGCGCAGCCGGGGGACGTGATCCTGCTCGCCGATGGGACGTACGCCTTCGATCAGGGCGGGTGGGCGCTCGACTGCGCAGCGGCGGGCAGCGAGGCCCAGCCCATCGTGGTACGCGCGGTGAACCCCCGGCAGGCGCGGATCGAGCTCGGGAACGCGGCCAGCGGTTCGGTGGTGGAGGGCTTCCACGTCAGCGGGCCGCACTGGCGCGTCGAGGGGCTCGACGTCCGGGGCACCTGCGCGGACGACTCGGCCTGCGAGCACGCCTTCCACGTGGTGGGCGGGGCGGTGGGCTTCGTGCTGCGGGGCAACCGGATCGTGGACTTCAACGCCCAGCTCAAGGTGAACGCGGACGGGGATCACCGGCTGCCCGACGGCGGGCTGGTCGAGGGGAACGAGGTCTTCGACACCCGCGCGCGCCAGACCGGCAACCCGGTCACCAAGCTCAACATCGACAACGCCTCGGGCTGGGTCGTGCGCGACAACCTCCTGTACGATTTCCACAAGGTCGGCGGGGTGTCCTACGGGGCGTTCCACAAGGGGGGCAGCCAGGACCCGGTGTTCGAGCGCAACCTGGTGCTGTGCGCCTGGCACGACACGGGCGGTGACACCCGCATCGGCCTGTCCTTCGGCGGCGGCGGGATGGGGGCCGGGCTGTGCCCGCCCTGGGACGGCTCGGACTGCAACCCCGAGACCGTGGGCGGCGTGATGCGGAACAACATCGTGATCCAATGCAGCGACGTGGGCATCTACCTGAACGAGGCGCAGGACACGCGGCTGCTGCACAACACGCTCGTCGAGACCACGGGCGTGGACTTCCGCTTCGCGACCTCCACGGGTGAGGCGCATGGCAACGTGCTGTCCTCGGTCATCCGCACCCGCGACGGCGCGAGCTTCACCGGCGACGACAATCTCACGGGCGTCGCCGCCGCCGACTTCGCCGCCTGGTACGCAAACCCCCTCGAGGGCGACCTGCGCCTGCGCGGAGACGTGTCGGCCCTGCTCGATCGCGGCGGCGCGACGGCGGGGGTGGCCGACGACTTCTGCGGGCGAGTCCGGACGGACGGGAGGTACGACTGGGGGGCGCTGGAGCACTCGCTCGGGGACTGCGAGGACGGAGCGGACGGATCGGACGGATCCGACGGATCGGACGGATCGGACGGATCGGACGGATCGGACGATGTGGACGACGGGTCCGACGACGGATCCGACGGATCGGACGGATCCGACGGATCGGACGGATCGGACGGATCCGACGGGGCGGACGGTTCGGACGGATCGGACACGGCCGACCACGCGACCCTCTCCGGGAGCTGCGGCTGCGGCGCCGGCGGGGCGACCTCGCTCTCCCTCGGGTTGCTCGCGCTGGCCTGCCTGGCCCTCGCGCGGAGCCGGCGGCGCGCCTGAGCGGGCGCTCGATCCTTGACAGCCCCCGGGGGCTGGGGGACCTTGCTAGTCGGCATGATGAACTGGATCTGGATCGGCCTGCTGGTCTTCTCCATCCTGTGCGCCGGCTTCACCGGCCAGATGCAGGCGCTCACCCTGGCCTCCTTCGAGTCCGCCCAGGAGGCGGTCTGGCTGGCGCTCAAGCTGGTCGGGATCATGGCCTTCTGGCTGGGCGTCATGCGGGTGGCCCAGGACAGCGGGCTGATGGGCTCGATCGCCCGGCTCCTGCGCCGGCCCATGCGCTGGCTCTTCCCCGACGTCCCCCCCGAGCACCCGGCCATGAGCGCCATGATCATGAACTTCGGGGCCAACATGATCGGCCTGGCCAACGCGGCCACGCCCTTCGGCATCAAGGCCATGGTCGAGCTGGACAAGCTGAACCGGCACCGGGGGACGGCCACCAACGCCATGTGCCTGTTCCTGGCCATCAACACCTCCAGCCTGTCGCTCTTCCCCACCGGCACCATGGGGCTGCGGGCCGCGGCCGGCTCCAAGGATCCGGCCTCGATCTGGCTGCCCACCCTGCTGGCCACGGCCTGCTCCACCCTGACCGCCATCGCGGTGGTGAAGCTCCTGCAGCGCCTCAGGCGCTACCAGCTCCCGGCCGAGGGGGTGCAGGCCGAGGTGCAGGCCGCCGCGGCGGCGCCCGAGACCCCGGTCGTGCCCCTGGCCGCGCCCGCTGTGGCCGGACCCGCGGCGCGGATCTTCGTGTGGCTGAGCCTGGCCGGCTTCCTGGCCGCGCTCCTCTACCACCACCTGGGGCTGGTGTGGCGGGTGGAGCGGGTGGCCACGGCGGCCGAGGCGCTCAGGTCCCTGGCCCCCTGGCTCGACCCGCTGCTCGGGCGGCTGATCGACCCGCCCGCGCTCGGCGTGGGCACGCTGGTCAAGAACGCCTTCTCCTTCTGGGCCATCCCGGCGCTCATGGGCGGGCTGCTGCTCTACGGGGTGGCGCGCGGGGTGCGGGTCTACGAGAGCGTGGTGGAGGGCGCCAAGGAAGGCTTCCAGGTGGCGGTGCGCATCATCCCCTACCTGGTGGCGATCCTGGTGGTGGTGGCCATGTTCAAGGCCTCGGGCGCCATGGATCTCCTCAAGGCCACGGTCGGCCGCCTGACCGAGCTGGTGGGCATGCCGGCCGAGGCCGTGCCCATGGCCATCATCCGGCCGCTGTCGGGCAACGGCGCCTTCGCCTACATGAGCTCGATCTTCACCCAGTACGGGCCGGACTCCTACCTGGGGCAGATGGTGTCGGTGATCCAGGGCAGCATGGAGACGACCCTGTACGTGCTGGCCGTGTACTTCGGCGCGGTGGGCGTCTTCCGCGTGCGGCACGCGCTGGCCGCCGGGCTCCTCGCGGACCTGGCCGGGGTGATCGCCGCGGTGGTGCTGACGAGCCTGTTCTTCGGGTGAGGCCATGCCGGGCGAACCCTACCAGCCGGCCTTCAACCGCTTCGGGCTGAGCATGCGGCTGACCCGGGCGGTCAAGTGGCTGCTGCTCGCCAACGCCATCGTGTTCGTGCTCGAGCTGGTGGTGGGCCGCCTCGACGGCGGGCTGGACCTCATCCTGGACGAGCTGGCGATCTCCTTCGACGGCGTGTTCGGCCGGGCGCGCCTGTGGCAGCCGCTGACCTACATGTTCCTGCACGATCCCATGGGCATCTCCCACATCCTGTGGAACATGCTCATGCTGTGGATGTTCGGCTCGCCGCTCGAGGGCTTCTGGGGCGCCCGGCGCTTCCTCCGCTTCTACCTGCTGACCGGGCTGCTCGCCGCCGGCGCCATCCTGCTGGTGGCGGCCGTGTTCCCCGGACAGCGCCTGGCACCGACCCTGGGCGCCTCGGGCGCGCTATACGCCCTGCTGGTGGCCTTCGGTTTCAACTTCCCCGACGTGGTCATCTACCTGTTCGGCCTGTTCCCCATCAAGGGCAAGCACCTGGTGCTGCTGTTCATCGGGTTGGGGGTGCTGCAGGCCTTGACCCTCGGTGCCAGCAACGTCTCCCTGGCGGCCCACTTCGGCGGCATGCTGGCCGGGCTGATCCTGGTCACCGGCCTGTGGCGCCCCAGCCGGGTGGCCAGCTACGCGCGGCTGGGCTGGATGAAGCTCCGTTACCGGCGGCTCAAGCGACGGCTCAAGGTCGTCGACCGCCAGGACGACGAGCCGCCCCCCGGCGGGTGGCGGCACTAGAAACTCGAGCGCGCCTCTCCGCGCGAAGACTGGACTTTCTAGCGCCGAAGGCGCGCTGAAAGTCCTGCTTGTCCCGTGGCGCGAAGCGACACGGGGCTGAGGCTCAGCTCTCCTCCAGCCAGATGTTCTTGATCGCGTCGTTGAACACGAGGATGCGCTCGATGTTGGCCTGGTCGAGCTTCGGGAACAGGGTGAAGCCCTTGCGGTTGGGGTGGTAGTCCGGCGAATGGCCCTCGAGGTTGCGCCCGTCGATCATGCGCAGCTTGAGCGCCGTGCCCGACTTGGCCGGGTAGGCCAGGCCCGGCGGCAGCATGAGGAAGATGGCCTTGAGCGCCAGCGCGTTCAGCTCCTCGGCCTGACCCTGGCCGGTCGCGGCCGGCTCGAGGCGGATCCAGTCCGCGTCCAGGTCGATCTCGGAGACCGTGCCGCGTTTGCTGGCGCCGTCCTTGAAGTGCACGGTCGCCTTGCGTGGCCCCCGGAGATCGTTCGGCCGCCCCTTGGCCCCGGCCGCGGCCGGCCGGGCGGAGAGCGGCTTGCCCTTGGCGGCGGTCTGCCGGGTGGCCGGCGCGGGCCGGGCGCCCGCCGCGGGCCGGGCACTCGCCGCGGACCGGGCGCCCGCCGCGGGCCGGGCACTCGCCGCGGGCCGGCCCCTCGCCGGAGCAGGGGCCTCGGCCGCGTCGTCGGCCTCGGAGAACAGGCTGCCCATCAGGTCGGCGCCCTGGTCCCTGGGCTCGGCCTTGGCCACCGGGGCCGGGGCAGGCCTGGCCGCCGCGGGCCTGGCCGCGGCGGGCTGGGCGGTCACCTTGACCGCCTGCACGTTGAGCGCCGGCAGCGGGCGGGCGCCGCCCGCCTTGGCCCTGGCCGCGGGCGCGGGCGAAGGCGCAGGCAGGGCCGGCGCGTCGTCCGCCTCCGGGAAGGGCACGCTGGCCGCGGGCTTCGCGCCGCGGACCGGGGCCGCGGCGGGTCGGGCGGCCACGGTCGGGGAGGTCGTGGGCTCGTCCGCCAGACCCCAGAAGGAGTCCAGCTCCGAGGGGGCCTGGGGCGGCGCGAGCGGCACCGCGTTGGGCTTGCTCACCTGGGACATGTCCTCGGCCTCGAACTCCGGCACGGCCGAGAGGTCGTCGTGCATCGCCTTCTGGTAGTCGTAGTCCGGCTCGACCGCGGGCTTGCGCTGGCCCGGCGGCGCCTCCTCCGGCTCGACCAGCAGGCCGAGCTCGGACTCGGCGGCGTCCGAGAAGTCCGGGACGTCGTCCAGGCGCGCCTCGGAGATGCCCGCCGCGGTCGCCATCCGGCCCGCGGGAGAGTCCTCGGCCTGGGTCACCATGGGCACGTTGGCCACGGTGGGCTCGGCCCGGGCCGGCCGCACCGCCGCCTCGGCGTCTGCACCCGGGGCGGTCGTGCCCTCGGCGAAGCGCGGGGTGCGGGCGGCCTCGCTCAGCGTCCCGGGCGCGGTCTCGCCGTCGGAGAAGCGCGCCACCGGACGGGGCCGGGCCGGGGGCTCGGGCGGCGGCGCGGGCGGGGGTGGCGGCACGAGGAAGGCGCTGGTCGGCGCCTCCGCGTCGGCCTCCTGGCTGACGGGGATCTCGTGGCCCTGCTCGTCCACCTGCCAGGTCTCGGTGACCTCGACCGCCTGGCCCTTCTGCTCGGCCTCCCGCATGGCCTGGCGCACCAGCTCGTCGTCCAGCCTGGTCGACTCGTCGTCCGCGGACACCTCGAAGGAGGTGCGTCCACCGCGGGACACGTCCTTCTGGTCGTAGTCCGAGGTCATGGTCTTCTGCAGCAGGGCCTCCAGCTCCGGATCGAGCTCGTCGGCGCGGGTGGGCACCTCGGGCTCCGGGTCGGGGTCGATGTTCGCCTGGCGTGCGCGATCGACCAGGTCCGGCACGACCGGGGCGCGGGCGGCCTCCTTCTCCAGCCTGGAGGCCAGCCCGTCGTCGAGCTGGATGACGAACGGGTTGGCGGGGGCCTCGCGCCCGGCGATGGGGGTCTCGTCGGTCATGTCCACCTGGAACGAGCGTTTCATACCGGCCTGGTGGGGCAGCTCCTCCTCCTCCGCCGGTTGCTCCTCCTCCAGCCCCAGGCCCTTGAGGTCGCTCGAGAGGTCGACGGCGAAGGGCGACAGGCCCTTCTGCTGGAAGGTGGCCTTGCCCTCGCGGGAGTCCTTGATCACCTTGGCCTTGGGCTCCCGCTCGACGTCCTTCTCCCAGGCCTTCTCGGCCTTGAAGTCCTCGGCCTTCTCCAGCAGGTCCTCGGCCACCTCGGTGGCGAAGGCGCCGTCGGCGGTGGTGCGGGTCTTGCCCGCGGGCGCCTCCTCGACCACCTCGTGCCGCTTGACCTCCTCGGCGTCGCCGAGCGTCTCCTCCAGGAAGCGCAGGCGCTCCTCCTCCTTCGGCAGGAGCCGGCCCGAGGCCGCCTTGCGCGCCCGCAGGATCTTGAGCTCGCGGTGGAGCTTCTTCCATTCGGCCGAGCGTTCGTTGAGCATTCCATCCGCCTCGTCGGGAACCTGGGGCGAGCATAACCGAAAGGTCCGGAAGCGCCAAGCTCCTGGCGCGCATTTGACGGGCGGGATCCTCGCCTGGCATGCTCTGGAGCCATGCCGGACGCGCGCATCCTCGTCATCCGCACGGGCGGGCTGGGCGACTCGTTGCTCCTGTGGCCGGCGGTCGCCGCCGCGCGCCAGCGCAGGCCCGCGGCGCGGCTCGAGCTGCTCGGCCACCGCGGCCGGCTCGGGCTGCTGTGTGGGCCGGGCGGAGCGGACGCCGCGCTCGAGGTCGAAGGCTCAGGCCTGCACCACCTGTACTCCCCGGAGGCCGCGCCGCCCGCGGAGGTGCGCGCGCGTTTCGGGGCCTACGACGTGATCGTGGCCTTCACCGCGGTCGGCGACTGCGCCCTGGCCGAGAACCTGTCCGCCTGCGGGGCCGGGGAGGTGCACGCCTTCCTGCCCCGGCCCCCCGAGGGCGTGCACGCCGCCGCCCACGCCCTGGACGCCCTGGTCCGCGCGGGCCTGGCCGCGCCCGGCGACGCCTCGCGCGCCCCGCCGCTGCCCGTCCCGGCCGGGGCCGTGGAGCAGGGTCGGACCAGGCTGGCCGCGGCCGGCCTGGCGCCCGGGCGTGTGGCGCTGCTCGCCCCGGGCAGCGGCAGCCCGGCCAAGTGCTGGCCGGCCGAACGCTTCGCGGCCCTGTCGGCCCTGCTGGCGCGGGACGGCTGGCGGGTGGCGCTGTGCGGCGGGCCCGCGGACGCGGACGCCCTGGCGGCCGCGCAGGCGGCCGCGCGGGCGGCGGGCGCGCCGGCCACGCCCACGCTCACCGACCAGGATCCCTCCGAGCTCCGGGCGCTGCTCGCGGCCTGCGAGCTGTTCGTTGGCAACGACTCCGGCCCGGCTCACCTGGCAGCCCTGCTCGGCCGGCCCACGCTGGTCCTGTTCGGGCCGACCCAGGCGGACACCTGGCGCCCCCTGGGGCCCAGGGTGGCGATCGCCCGCGGCCAGGCCCCGTGCGCGCCGTGCGCGCCGGAGCGGCTCGAGGAGTGCGGCGGGCGCGCCTGCTTCGATGGGCTCGGACCCGAGCAGGCCTGCGAGGCCGCGCGGCGCCTGACGCAGGCGGCCCGGGAGACGGGCTGAGCCTTGGGGCTTGCACGGGCTCGCTGGCCTGGGTAGCATGGGCACGCGAGACGAAAGGTGCTCCCATGTTCCAGCTGTTCGACGAGGGTCGGCAGAGGACGTTCTCGTTGACCGGGTTGATCAAGGAGATCGGCCGCGGCGACGAGTGCGACATCGCCATCGCCGAGGATCCCAGCCTGTCCCGGGTGCACGCGCGGCTCGACCGGCAGGGCGAGGACTGGGTCCTGGTCGATCTGGAGAGCACCAACGGCACCTTCGTCAACGGCGAGCGGGTGCGCGAGGCCCGGCTGAAGCCCGGCGATCTGATCGAGCTGGGCGACACCCGGCTGCGCTTCCTGCCGGCGCCCGTGGCCGGCCAGGCCGTGCAGAAGAAGACCACCAAGGTGAACATGCGGCCCGTGGACGAGGAGGAGAAGCCGAGGGGCATCTTCTCCCGGGTCAAGACCGTGCTGACGAAGAAGTGAGGTCCGCACCGGCAAGCCCCCCGAGGGGGGAATGGAGGGGACGATGAGGCGGCGCGCGTTCGGGTTCCTGGCGGTGGCCCTGATCTCGGCGACCGCCCTGGCGGCCGGTGTGGCCACGGTGGAGGGCAAGACCTACCAGCCCACCCTGAGCCAGGAGGGCAAGGAGCTGAAGCTCCTCGGGGCCGGCCTGCGGGAGAAGTGGTTCGTGGACGTGTACGTGATGGCCGCGTACTCCGAGAGCGGCTCGTGCGCCACGGCCGACATCGTCGCCAAGGACGAGCCCAAGTACCTGCGCATGGATCTGCTGCGCGACGTCTCGGCCGAGAAGATGGCCGACACCATCGGCGGCTCCTTCGAGGAGCACATGCCGGCGAACGCCTCCGAGAAGCTCAAGGCCCAGCGCAAGACCTTCGAGGGCTACTTCAAGGACGAGTGCACCGAGGGCACCGTGCTGGAGTTCTTCTACCTGCCAGGCACCGGCACGCTGATGAAGCAGAACGGCAAGCAGCTCGGTCCGGTGCTGGACGGCTTCGACTTCGCCAGGGTGCTGTGGGACATCTACTTCGGCAAAGAGACCTGCTGCGAGGACATGAAGATCGACATCCTCAAGCACTGCCGCGGCAAGTAGGGCCCCGGGCGGCCGCATGGGACGGGCGCGCCAGGGCCGGGACGGTGTGGCCGGGGCGCTGCTCGAGACCGCGCGGGCGCTCGATCGGACCTGGCCGGGGCGCAAGGCCTCGGCGCTGCGCGAGGCCGCCGTCCTGGCGTTGCTGCGCCGCAGCGCCCTGGCCGGGCTGCACCCCGGCCTGGAGCCCGAGCGCGCCTGGGGCGAGGCGGCGGCCGCGGGCTGCCCGCTGCTGGACCCCGCGCTCGACCCGAGGCCGGAGGAGGCTCGGCCGGCCTGCCGGCTGGCCAGCCCCCCGCCGGAGGCCGAGCCCGAGCGGCTCTACGAGCGGCTCCAGGACCTCGAGCTGGCGAGGCGCGCCGGCGCCCTGAACCTCGGCCGGGCGCGCGAGGAGCGCCGCGCGCGGGGCGCGTTCTATACCCCGGCCTGGATGGTCGCGCGCCTGGTGGACCTGGCCCTGGACGAGCTCGCGCCGGGCGCCCTCCCGCCCTGCGTCCTCGACCCGGCCTGCGGCGACGGCCGGCTGCTGGTGGCAGCGGCCCGGCGCCTGGGGCGCGCCGCGGTGCTCGGCGTGGATCGCGATCCCCTGGCGGTGGCCCTGGCCCGCACGAACCTCTGGCGCCTGGCCGCGGCGGGTGGAGGCCCGGCCGCGACCGTGGTGTGCGGCGACGCCCTCACCGGTCCGGTCCGCCCCGGGCCCGGCGCCGCGCCGCCGGGGGCGATCGACTGGACGCGCGCCTTCCCCGAGGCCGGGGACCCAGGGCGGCAGGGCTTCGACGTCATCCTGACCAACCCGCCCTTCGAGGTGCTGACCGGCTTCCGCCGGGAGCCGCGCCGGCGCGCCTACGCCGCCCTGCTGCGGCGGGCCGGGTACCAGCTCTCCCTCGAGGGGGTGCTGAACACCTGCCGCCTGTTCCTCGAGCGCTGCCTCGAGCTGCTCGCCCCGGGCGGCCGGCTGGCCATCGTGCTGCCCTTCAGCTTCCTGATGGATCGCGCCTCCACGCCGCTGCGCGCCCACCTGCTGCGGCGGGGGCAGCTCGACCAGGTGGTCTTCTTCCAGGAGAGCCTGCAGACCTTCGAGGGCGTGGGGCAGGGCGTCCTGCTGCTGTCCGCGGTCCAGCGCTCCGCCCCCGGGCACGGCGTGCGCGTGGTGGACGGGGCGAGCGGCCGCGAGGAGCGCCTCGAGTTCGAGCACCTGGTGGCCCTGGACCCGGAGAACCTGCCCCTGCCCCTGGAGGGCGCCGCGGGCGTGGGGCTGGCGGCCCGGCTCCGGTCGCTGAACCCGGGCGAGCTGTCCGAGCTGGCCGAGGGGCGGGTGGGGGAGGTGGACCAGACCGTGCACCGCCCCTTCATGCGCAGCGCCCCGGCCTCCGCGCTCCTGGTGCGGGGCGCGCACCTCGCGCCCTACCGGGTGGAGCTGGGGCTGGACCAGCCCGAGGAGCGCTGGCTGGACGCCGAGGGCTTCGGCGCGGCCCGGGGCGGCGGCTGGCGTGAGGACGTGACCCGCGCCAGGGTGGTGCAGACCGGCATCGTCAACCTGGAGGCCGGCCGGCGGCTGGTGGCGGCCGAGGTGCCCGCGGGCGTGTACCTGGGCAACTCGGTCAACGCCTGGGTGCCGCGCCCGCGCGAGGAGCTGGACGAGGAGGCGCTGCGGGCCTACCTGCTCGGGCTGCTGAACTCCGCGCCGCTCGAGTGGCGCTTCCGGCTGACCTCCTCCAACCACAACGTGAACCTGTACGAGGTGCGCGCGCTGCCGCTGCCGCGCCTGGGGCGGCGGCTGCCGGCCGAGCGGCTCGAGGCCTTCGCCGCGGGCGCGGCCGCCCTGGTGGCCGGGAGCCGGGCGAGCCCGCTGGGCACGGTGCACCGCATCACCGGCGGCTGGGGCGTGCCCGCGCGCGAAGATCGTGCCGTGGCCCTGCTGATCGGGCGCGTGGCGCGCCTGCGCCAGTCCGCCCAGGAGCCCGGCCGGGCGGCCTGGCTGGACCAGGTGCTCGATCATCTGGTCAACTGGCACCTGGGCCTCGAGGAGTCGGATCTCGCGCGCATGCTGGAGCGCATGCCCGCCAGGGACCCGGCCCGGGACGAGCGGCAGGAACCGCCCAGGCAAGGCGGAGAGGTGCAGCCATGAAACGCGGTCGGTCGGCGCAGGCGTGGGTGGTGCTCCTGGCCGTGGGGCTGGGTGGGCTCGGACCGGGCTGCGCCGGCGGCGGCGGGCCGGACGGCTGCCCCGAGGGCAGCGACTGCTCGGTGCCCGGCACGGCGCTCGTCTTCCTGGCGCGCTCCGCCCGGGCCGACTTCTTCGAGACGCCCTGGCCGTGCGACGCGCGCCTGCGCCCGGACGGCCGGCTCGATCTGACCGGGTTCCCCAACCCTGGGCCGAGCTCCATGCTGCAGGACATCCTGGCCACCATCGAGGCCGAGACCGTGGGTTTCGGCACCAACCAGGCCGACTACCTCACCTTCGACGGCCCCCTGGACCCGGCCGCGCTGGTCGACGGCGTGTTCCTGCTGGACGTCTCGGACGGGCCCGGCCGGGGCGAGCGCAGCCCCGTGGCCGCGCGCTTCTTCGCCCAGGCCCGCCAGTTCACCCCGGAGAACACCCTGGTGGTGCGGCCCGAGCTCGGCTTCCCGCTGCGGGAGAAGACCACCTACGCGCTGGTCGTGCTGCGCTCGGCCGGCGGCGCGCTCGGCCCGCTCGGCTCGACCTCCGACTTCGAGCGCATGAAGCTGCCGCAGCAGCCCGAGGATCCCCGCCTGGCGGCCTGGTGGCGGGTCCTGCAGCCGGCCTTCGCCGTCCTGGACGTGCCCGCCTCCGAGGTCGCGGCGCTGACGGTCTACACCACCCAGGACGTGCTGGGCGAGATGCAGCGGGTGCGCGACTTCGCGGCCGCGGACACCGCGCCCGCGGCCAGCCGCTGGGCCCACCAGACCGATCGGACCGACTGCTACCGGTTCGAGGGCTGGTTCCCGGTGCCCGAGCTGCAGGCGGGCGAGCCGCCCGACTTCGAGGGGGGCGGGGGCTTCGTGTTCGACGCGGGCGGCGCGCCCGTGGTCCAGCGCCGGCCGGAGATCCCCTTCACCCTCACCACGCCCAAGGGCGCTCCCCCGGCCGCGGGCTGGCCGGTGGTGATCTACGCCCACGGCACGGGCGGCAGCCGCACGTCCTTCGTCGGGGAGGGGGTGGGGGACAACCTGGCCCGCGCGGGCCTGGCGGTCGTCTCCATCGATCAGCCGCTGCACGGGGATCGCAACCCCTGGGGACGGAACGAGGACATCGTCACCTTCAACCCGTACAACGTCCTGGCCATGCGCGACAACTTCCGCCAGGGCGCGCTGGACGTGCTCGTGCTGCGGCGGCTGCTCGAGGGGCTGGCGGTCCCGGCCGGGGTGTCCCCCACCGGGGCCGCCCTGCCGCTGGACGGGACCCGGGTGGCCTTCTTCGGCCACAGTCAGGGCAGCCTGAACGGGCCGATCTTCCTGGCGGTGAGCCGGGACACCGCGGGCGGCGTGTTCTCCGGCCCGGGCGGCGGGCTGGGGGTGGCGCTGCTGGAGAAGGTCGAGCCGGTGGACATCCGCGCGCTGATCGTGGCCGGGCTGGGCCTGGTCGACGGGGAGTTCGATCTGGACCACCCGGTCATCACCGTGTTCACCGCCTTCGCCGAGCGGGCCGACCCGCTGAACTACGGCCCGCGCCTGCTGCTCGACCCGCCCGCGGGCACGCCCTCCAAGCACCTGCTGTTCACCCAGGGGTTGCTGGATGTGTACGCCATGCCGGCCCAGGCGGCGGCCATGGCCGCGGCCTCGGGCTGCGCGCCCATGGTGCCCCTGCAACAGCCCTTCGCGCCCTTCACCGCGCGCGGGGTGCAGCCGCTCGCCCCGCCGATCTCCGGCAACGCCCAGGGCCCGGACGGCCAGGCCTACACCGCCGTCATGATCCAGTACCCCGAGGACGGCCACTTCGCCGTGTTCCACAACGCGGACGCCATGCGCCACTACACGGACTTCCTCGACAGCCTGCTGCACGCGGGCGCGCCGACGGTCGGCCCATGAGCGCGCTGGCGCTGCTCGTCGCGGCCGCGCTGCTGGCCGCGCCGGAAGCGGCCTCCGAGGCCGAGGCGCTGTGGCAGGCGGCCGTGCGGCTGGCCGCGGCCAACCGCGGCTGGGTGGCGGGCAAGGTGGTCATCACGGTCGAGCAGCTCGACGAGAGCGGCTGGCCGGCCTCGAGCAAGCAGGTGGTCCGGCTCTACCCGGCCGGCCCGGGCGAGCGGCCCGCGACCCGGAGGCCGCGCTCCGTGGCCGGCACCCAGGTGCGCACCGGCCCCCACCCGTTCCTGCCCGAGGTGCAGGCCGGGCTCGAGCGGGTGGCGCTCGAGACCCGGCGCAGCGTGGGCGGGGTGGCCTGCCAGGGCTTCCGCTACTCCTTCCGCGAGCCGGGCGGATCGTCCCAGACGGGCGAGGCCTGGCTGGCCGAGGAGGACGGCCGGCCGGTGGAGCTGGCCTACCGCCTGAGCCCCGCGCCCGCGGGCCTGGCCGAGTGCCAGGTGCGGGTGCGCTACGCGCCGGCCGCCGAGGGGGCCTGGCGCCGCGCGAGCATGGTGATCGAGGCTCGCCGCGCGGGCGACGACGAGGACGAGCGCAACCGGGCCACCTTCCTGTTCCAGGACTACTGGCGCCGCTGAGCCCCCGCCGCCCAGGCGGCGGCGTTGGCGATCAGGCGCTGGACCATCGGGTGGTGCAGGCTCGGGCAGCTCTCGTGCCCGAAGCGCAGGTAGGCCACCCGGCCCTCCGCCGCGCGCCACACCAGCCCCGAGGGGAAGCCCTTCCCGTGGCGCGGGAAGAAGGACTGCACGATGACCGCCTCGGGCGGCGGCACGTGGAAGGGCGCGGCGTAGAGCTCCTCGGCCGCGAGCTCGAAGTCCTGGACGCCCTCGGCCACCGGGTGCCAGGGCGCGCACACCCGCACCTGCTCCGGGCCGCCGTCCTCGTCCCAGCCGCCGCCCAGGTCGCCGCTCGCGCCCAGCGCCTGCCTGAAGGGCTTGGAGTGGTGCCCCGAGTGGAGCGCGAGGAGCCCCAGGCGGCCCGCGTGCACGCGCGCCACCAGCTCCGCCACCCGCCCATCGGCGAGCTCGGCGTGACGCCGGTGGCCCCACCACAGCAGCACCTCGGCCGCGTCCAGGCGCGCGGGCGGGAGGCCCTGCTCCGGCTCGTCCAGGTGGGCCGGTTCGAGCTGGAAGCGGCCGCTCTGCGCGAGCGCCCCGGCCAGCGCCCCGCGGATGCCCTGCGGGTAGACCGCGCGGGGCACGTGCGCCCCGTTCTCGTCCCACACCAGGGCACGGATCCCCGGGCTCATGGGGCCTCCCGGGCGGCCCAGGCGAGCAGCGCGTCCGCGGCCTCGAGCCCGTCGAGCGCCGACGAGGTGATGCCGCCCGCGTACCCGGCCCCCTCGCCGGCCGGGAACAGGCCGGCGGCGCCCAGGCTCATGCCGTCGGGCCCGCGCGGGATGCGCACTGGGCTCGAGGTGCGCGTCTCCAGCCCGAGCAGCAGGCTGTCCGGGTGGTCCAGACCGCGCAGCCGCTGGCAGAACACCCCCAGCCCCGCGCGCAGCGCCGCGCCGAGCGGCGCGGGCAGCAGGGCGCCGAGCTCGGCCGGGACCACGCCCGGCCGGTAGCCGCAGGCGGGCAGCGCCCGCGGGGCCCGCCCGGCCAGGAAGTCCTGCAGCCGCTCGGCCGGGGCCCGGTAGCCGCCCCCGCCCGCCTGGTAGGCGGCCCGCTCCAGGCGCCGCTGGAGCTCCACCCCGGCCAGCGGCCCGTCCGCGCCGAAGTCCGCGGGCGTCACCCCCACCACCACCGCCGCGTTGGCCTCGCCCGAGTCGCGGGCCGAGCTGGACATGCCGTTGAGGCACAGGCCCTCGGGCTCGGTGGGGGTCGGCACCACCTGGCCGCCTGGGCACATGCAGAAGCTGAACACCGGCCGCTCCTCGGCGCGCGCGGTGAGCCGGTAGCTGGCCGGGCCGAGCGCCGGGTGGCCCGCCGAGCGCCCGTGCTGGATGCGGTCGATGACGGCCTGGGGGTGGGTCATGCGCACCCCCAGCGCGAAGGGTTTGGGAGCCAGCGGCAGGCCCGCGGCGAGCAGGCCGGCGAACAGCTCTCGGGCGCTGTTGCCCGGGGCCAGCACGGCGGCCTGGCAGGCGTGCTCGCCCTCGCGCGTGCTGAGCGCGGCCAGCCGGCCCCCCCGCAGGCGCACCCCGGTCACCTGGAGCCCGAAGCGGAAGCGGCAGCCGGCCGCCTCCAGCGCGGCGCGCAGCGACTCCAGGGCCGGCGGCCAGCGATCCGTGCCTACGTGGGGCTGGGCGTCGACCAGCAGGCGCTCGGCGCTCCCGG
The DNA here is from genome assembly GCA_022710975.1 of Myxococcota bacterium. Lineage (GTDB taxonomy): Bacteria > Myxococcota > B64-G9 > B64-G9 > B64-G9 > JAKLGA01. The sequence continues at coordinate 650,215 of JAKLGA010000001.1, forward strand.
CCCCGTGGCGCCAGAGGGTCTCGAGCACCCAGCGGACCCCCGGGCTGTCCAGGCGGGTGAACAGCTTGCCGTCCGAGTAGGTGCCCGCGCCGCCCAGCCCGAAGTGCAGGTTGGCCTCGGGGTCTAGCTCGCCGCGCGTGAGCAGGGCCGCCACCGCCTCGTGCCGGCGAGGGAAGGCCGGGCCGCGCTCCAGGAGCACGGGCCGCAGCCCGGCCTGGACCAGGCGCAGGGCGGCGAACATGCCCGCCGGCCCGGTGCCCAGCACGGCCACCTCGAGCCCCGCCCGCGCCGCGCGGGGCGGGGGCAGGACCGGCGCGGGCGGCAGGGGCGCCAGCCCCCTGGCGCCCGCGGGTGGCGGGCCGGCCAGCTCGAGCGCCAGGTGCAGCACCAGGCGCGGGGGCTTCTTGCGCGCGTCCACGGCCCGGCGCACCACCCGCGCGGTGAGCACCTGCGCCGCGGCCAGGCCGAGCCTGCGGGCGGCCAGCTCGGCCGCGGGCAGCGCCGCGTCCTCGAGCCTCACGGCCACGTCGCGCAGCAGCCAGGGGGTGGGCGCAGCGGCGGTCACGGCGCCGGTCCCTCCCCGGCCGGCAGCAGGCAGCCGAGCTCGAGCTCCAGCAGGAAGTCCAGGTAGGCGCCGGGGCCCACCAGGGCGCGGGCGGCCAGGACGTACTCGCGGGCCTCGTCGAAGCGGCCCTGCCGCTTCGGGGGGGTGGAGCGCAGCGCCAGCCCCGCCGCGGCCAGCTCCAGCGACAGGCGCTGGAGCTGCCAGGGCCCGGCCCCGACCACGGGCGGGGGGTGGGCCAGGTCGAGCAGGGCCCCGGGCGCGAAGGGCGCGGGGTCCACGGACAGGAAGTACTCCACCCCGGGCCAGTCGTCGGTGATCAACCGCGCGCCCGCGGTCCAGCGCGCGAGCGCCGCCGTGCCCGCCACGTAGGTCCCCAGGACCGCCTCGGCCGAGCCGAAGCCCACCTCGGCCAGGGCGGAAGCCACGCCGGGCTCGGAGGCGCGCTGCCGCCAGCGCCCGAGCGACAGGTCGAGGGGCTGCTCGGAGGCCAGCAGCACCGCCTCGTGGTCGGAGGGGATCCACAGGCTGACTTCGGGGAACACCGCCTGGAGCGAGCGGACCAGGCCGCGGACCAGCGCGTCCGGGGGCTGGTCGAGCGGGATCCACTGGGCCAGCACGCCCCCGGCCCGCAGGCGCCCGCGCACCAGGCGGTAGAAGTCGACGCTGTAGAGGTTGACCACCCCGGCCGCGGTGGGCGGGGGCGGCTCGAAGGAGATCACGTCGAACTCCCGGGAGTCGGCCAGCAGGAAGTGGCGCCCGTCGTCCACCACCACCTCCACCCGCGGGTCCTGGAGCGCCCCGTGGTTGTGCTCGGCGAACAGCGGCGCGGCCGCGAGCACGTCGGGGTTCGTGTCCACCACGGTCAGGCGCTCGAGCCGCGGGTGGCCGAGGAAGGCCCCGGCCGTGCTGCCCGTGCCGAAACAGACCAGCAGTGCCTCCCGCGCGGCCGGGTGGGCCAGCATGGGCAGGTGACCGAGCGCGGCCATGTAGCGCTTGCGCGGCAGCACGGTGTTGGCGTAGGACACCGAGCCGAACACGAGCTGCTGGTGGCGGAAGGCGCGCTCGCGGCAGCCGGGCCCGCAGGCGTACAGGCCCGAGCCGCAGGTCGAGGCCGCGTCGTACTCGAGCACGGCCAGCGGTCCGTCGATGCCGTCGCGCAGGAAGACGAGCCGGGCGTCGGGCCGCACGCAGAGCCCGGCCCACAGCATGTCGCCCGGCAGGAGGGAGAGCGCCAGCGCGAGCAGCGCGGCCGTGGCCCAGCTGCCCAGCCGCCGGAGCCGGGGCGCGGGGGTGGGCTCCAGGGCCTGGAAGAGGAGGGCCAGCGCCGCGCTCGCGCCGATCAGCAGGGCGTAGGTCGCCTGGGTGCCGAGCCAGGGGATGAGCGCGAAGCCCACCGCCAGCGAGCCGGCGATGCCGCCCAGGGTGTTCAGCGAGTAGAGCAGGCCCACCTGGCTGGCCGCCCGGGACAGGTGGCGGGTGGTGAGCTGGACCACCCCCGGGAAGACGAGCCCGATCAGGGTGGCCGGGGCGAGCAGGACGAGCGCGGACAGCAGCAGCATGGCCCCGATGCCCGCGCGCGGTCCGTCGAGCCAGGCGCCGAGCTGTGCGCGCAGCCACGGGGCGAGCGCCAGCAGCACCAGCGACACGAGCCCGGCCAGCGCCAGCCAGAGCTCGATCCGCGCGAGGCGGCCGAGGCTGCCCGGCCCCGGCAGCCGGGTGTAGGTGAGCCCGCCCAGCACCAGGCCCAGCAGGAAGGTGGTGAGCAGCACGCTGAAGGCGTAGGCCGTCGAGTCGAGGTAGGTGGCCAGCACCCTGAACCACAGCACCTCGTAGCCGATGGACACGAAGCCGCAGGCCGCGAAGCCGGCCACGAGCAGCGCCCGGCGCGCCCCGTCGAGCGCCGCCGGCGCGCCCGCCTCGACGTCCGCGAGCGGAGCGGCGCTGGCCATCGGGGCCGGGCGGGCCAGCGCGTGCAGCAGCCACGCCAGGCAGCCCACCGCCAGGTTGGTCACCGCCGCGATCCGCGCGGTGCCCGCCAGGCCCAGGCCGCCCAGCAGCACGAAGCCCGCCAGGCCGCAGCCCGCGGCCGCCCCCAGGGTGTTCAGCGCGTACAGCCCGGCGAACGAGCGGCCCAGCGTGCCGAGCTCCCGGGCGGCGAAGCGCACCAGGACCGGCAGCGTGCCGCCCATCAGGAAGGTGGGCGGCAGCACCACGGCGAAGGCGACCACCGCGCGCAGCGCGAGCGGTCCGCCGCCCGGGCTGCCCAGGCGCTCCAGCAGCCCGGGCAGGGCCGGGAGCAGGGCCGAGACGCCGAGCGCGCTCGCCCCGGTGAGCACCTCCAGCAGCCCGTACGCGAGCAGCGGCCGCCGCACCTGGTCGGCCAGCCGGCCGAGCAGCAGGCTGCCCAGCACCAGCCCGGCCAGGAAGGCCGCCACCACCAGGCTGACCGCCAGCGAGGTGTGGCCGACGAGCAGGCCGAGCTCCCGCACCCACAGCAGCTCGAAGACCAGGCCGCTGGCCCCGGACACCACGAACAGGGCGGTGACCGCCGCGCGGACGGACCGGGGCGCAGGCGGGTGCGAGGTCGGCTCCACGGACGGGACTCTAGCGGAGGTCGGGCCGTGGTTCCAGCCCGTGGAGCGAAGCGCCCGGGCTGGAACCGCGCGCGGGCCTCGTGGTACGTTCTGCGCGGGAGGTGACGAGCATGAGGCGATCCATGTGCGTGGTCGCGCTGGGGCCTTGCCTGGCGCTGCTCGGGTGCGCAGGTGGGGCGGCGGAGCAGCGGACCGTCCGTCCGGCCCAGCCCCAGGTGCAGTGCTACGCCGGCAAGGGCGAGGTGACGCTGGCCGACGGGCGCAAGCTGCCGACCGGCGAGAAGGTCGTGCGGCGCACCCTGGATCCGCTCAACAGCCGCATCCTGGAGGAGGTCCTGGAGCTGGATCCCTCCGGCGAGCGGCCGCCCCAGGTGTGGGTGGTGCGCCTCAAGGTCGAGCGGAACCCACGGCCGGATCCGGCCGCGGTGGAGCCCAACCTGCGCTGCGCCTTCTTCTTCCGGGCCTCGGAGGACACGGACCGCTTCGAGGGCCTGGGCTGCCTCGAGGGGGAGGCCTGGGCCTGGCAGGCCTGGACCGCCAGCTACCGGCTGGCCACGCGCGGCAAGGTCGAGTCCAGCGACCGCCTCGAGGCCGACGGCCTGCACGTGACCCAGAAGGTGTGGAACGACATGGACGTCCTCGAGGCGCAGGTCGAGGAGCTGCTCGTGCCCGTGGGCGCGGAGGTGTGCTCCGGGCGGCTCCCTCCTCCGGGCCGCTGAGCCCCGTAGCTGCGTATCCCCGTTCGCACTGACTCCCGAGTCGGGAATCCGCGGTGGCGTGCCCGCAGGTGTGACGCGGCGCACGAAACGTTGTTTTTCGATGGGTTGCCTGTGGGGACCTGCCTGGCCGGCTCCTTGCTTGGATGCAGGGCGCAGGGAGCGAGGAAAGGAGGTCATCATGGTGCGTCAGGTGTTCGACGAAGAGGTGCAGATTTCCTCCTCCATGGTCCGGAGCGTGTTCGGTCAGCTCAAGGCCAACGGCTACTCGGAGTCCCAGATCCTGGCCCTGTCCAGGGACCTGGCCGAGCTGGCGGTCAAGGCCCTGCCCCGCCCGTCCGAGGACCACGTCCTGATCCCCACCAACTCCCGGTGGGGGCTGTGCTTCGAGGTCAACCTCGAGCAGCTCGGGTACGTCTGAGCCCCCCGCGGCCTCCCCAAAAAGGTTTGACTCGCTCCCGGGGCTGGGATAGAAGTGCCCGGCCTGTGGTGTGCTCGCACGCCACGCAAGGGAGGTGTCGCATGGCTATCCGTATCGGGATCAATGGGTTCGGGCGCATCGGTCGGATCGTCACCCGGGTCATCTACCAGCGCGGCCTGGCCGGGAAGTACGAGGTCGTGCACATCAACGACATCAGCGAGCCCAAGACCCTGGCCCACCTGCTCAAGTACGACTCGGTGCACCGCACCTTCCCCCACGAGGTGAAGGCCCTGGAGAAGGGCATCGCCGTCGACGGCCGGACCATCGACGTGTCGGCCATCAAGGACCCGGCCGAGCTGCCCTGGGCGGCCAAGAAGGTGGACATCGTCCTGGAGTGCACCGGCAAGTTCCTCGACCGGGCCGGCGCCGACAAGCACATGAAGGCCGGCGCGCCCTACGTGTTCCTCTCCGCGCCCCCGAAGGACAAGGACATCCCGGCCTTCGTGTTCGGGGTGAACCAGGCGAAGTTCGATCGGGCCAAGGACAAGGTGTTCTCCAACGCCTCCTGCACCACGAACTGCCTGGCCCCGATGGCCAAGGTCGTGCATGAGACCTTCGGCATCGAGCATGGCCTGATGACCACCATCCACTCCTACACCAACGACCAGCGCGTGCTGGATCTCGAGCACAAGGATCTCCGGCGCGCCCGGGCGGCGGCGCTGAACATGATCCCCACCACCACGGGCGCGGCCAAGGCCGTGGGCATGGTGCTCCCGGAGCTCAACGGCAAGCTGGACGGCTTCTCCATGCGCGTGCCCACGCCCAACGTGTCGGTGGTGGATCTGGTGGCGGTGCTCGAGAAGGCGGCCACGGCCGAGGCCATCAACGAGGCGCTGCGCAAGGCCTCCGAGGGCAGCCTGAAGGGCATCCTGGGCTTCACCATGGAGCCGGTGGTCTCCAGCGACTTCCTGGGCGACGATCGCTCCTCCATCGTGGACGGCTCGATGACCAAGGTGCTGCACGGCAACCTGGCCAAGATCCTCACCTGGTACGACAACGAGTGGGGCTTCTCCTGCCGCATGCTGGACATGGTGGGGCACGTGGTCGGTTGAGCGCATGGGCGTCCGGTTCATCGAGGATCTGCCCATCACGGGCAAGCGCACCTTCATCCGGGTGGACCTCGACGTCCCCCTGAAGGACGGCCAGGTGTCCGACGACACCCGGGTGCGCGAGGCCCTGCCCACCATCCGCCACGCGGTGGCCCGGGGGGCGCGGGTGATCCTGGCCAGCCACCTCGGCCGGCCGCGCGCCAAGGTCCACGAGGGTCTGCGCCTCGAGCCGGTCGGCGCCAAGCTGGCCGAGCTGCTCGAGGTGGACATCATCGCCGCGGACGACTGCATCGGCGACGGGGTGCGGAAGCTCTCCCAGGATCTCCGCGACGGACAGGTCCTGCTGCTCGAGAACCTGCGCTTCCACGCGGGGGAGGAGGCCAACGAGCCGGCCTTCGCCGAGCGCCTGGCCGCCCTGGCGGAGGTGTACGTCAACGACGCCTTCGGCAGCGCGCACCGCGCCTGCGCCTCCACGGTCGGGGCGCTGAAGCACTTCAAGCACCGGGGCGTCGGCTACCAGATGCGCAAGGAGCTGCGCTTCCTGGGGGAGACGCTGGTGAAACCCAACCACCCGTTCGTGGCGGTGGTGGGCGGGGCCCGGCTGTCCGAGCGGCTCGGCCTGCTGCAGAGCCTGCTCGCCCGGGCCGACGTCCTGCTGCTCGGCGGCGCCCTGGCCTGCACCCTGCTGAAGGCGCGCGGGGTGGCGGTGGGCGCCTCCCTGGTGGAGCCGGACAAGGAGCGCGCCGCGCTCGAGTTCCTGGAGGCGGCCCGCGAGCGCAAGGTGGAGGTCGTGCTGCCCGAGGACCACGTGGTGGCCAGCGGCCCCGAGGCCACCCAGGGCGAGACCGTCGTGGGCGCCATCCCCGCCGGGGGCGTCGGCCTGGACATCGGCCCCCGCACCCTGGCGCGTTTCGAGCGGGCCCTGCAGGGCGCCCGCACGGTGTTCTGGACCGGCTCGCTGGGCATGTTCGAACGGCAGGCCTTCGCCGCCGGCACCCTGGGGATGGCCCGGGCGGTGGCCGGGGCGCAGGCGGTGAGCGTGGTGGGTGGCGGCCAGGCCGCGCTGGCCCTGGCGCAGGCGGGACTCGTGGACAGGGTGAGCCACGTGTCCACCGGCGGGGCCGCGAGCCTGGAGTACGTCGAGGGACGGATCCTGCCCGGCGTGGCGGCCCTGGAGGGCTGAGCCGGCCGGGGCAGACAGAGAGCGAGGCGAGCATGCGCAGGAAGTTCATCGCCGGCAACTGGAAGATGCACCTGCTGCCGCCCGAGGCGCGGGCGCTGGCCCGGGCGGTCAAGGAGCTGGCGGCGGGGCTGCCCCAGGTGGACGTCGCGGTGGCGCCCACCTTCGCCGGCCTGGCCGCGGTGGCCGAGGAGCTCAAGGGCAGCCGCGTGGGCCTGGCGGCGCAGAACTGCCACTGGGAGATCCAGGGGGCCTTCACCGGCGAGGTCTCGGCCGAGATGCTGCGCGCGCTGGGCGCGACCCACGTGATCGTGGGCCACTCGGAGCGGCGCCAGCTCTTCGGCGAGACCGACGAGACGGTGAACAAGAAGACCCACGCCGCCCACCGGGCGGGCCTGAAGCCCATCGTGTGCGTGGGCGAGACCCTGGCCGAGCGCGAGGCGGGCCGCACCCTCGAGGTGGTCGAGCGCCAGGTGCGCGGCGCGCTGCGCGAGGTGGCCCCGGAGCGCATGCCCCAGCTCACCCTGGCGTACGAGCCCGTGTGGGCCATCGGCACCGGCAAGGTTGCCAGCCCGGCCCAGGCCCAGGAGGTCCACGCCCGGCTGCGAGAGCTCCTGGGGGAGCTCTACGGCCGCGGGCTGGCCTCCGAGGTGCGGCTCCAGTACGGCGGTTCGGTGAAACCCGACAACGTGAAGGACCTGATGGCCCAGCCCGACATCGACGGCGCCCTGGTGGGCGGGGCGAGCCTGAAGGCGGATAGCTTCGCCGCGTTGCTTCGCATGTGACAGCGGCGGGAGGAACGATCCCATGTACGTCTTGATCGTGGTCCTGTATGTGTTCTGCTCCCTGTTCCTGATCATGGTGGTGCTGCTGCAGCAGGGCAAGGGCTCCGGGATGGGCGCTGCCTTCGGCGGGGCCAGCAACACGCTCTTCGGCGCGCGCGGTCAGGTGACGCCCCTGCAGAAGATCACCACCATCTCGGCGGTGCTGTTCATGGCGCTGTCGGTGATCCTGACCTCCTTCTCCACCGGTGCCTCCTCGGACCTGGCCGGAGAGGAGGGCGAGGTGCCCGCCGGCCAGGAGGAGGGGCTGCAGCCGGCCGACCAGGGCGGCAGCATGGGCACGAGCCAGCCGGGCGACGCCAAGCCGGCCGAGGCGCCGATCGACGCCCAGCCGGTGGACGCCCCGAAGCCGGTCGAGGCGCCGAAGCCCGCCGAGGCCCCCGCGCCGGCTCCCGCCCCCGCGCCTGCGCCCGCTCCCGCGCCCTGATCAGACCGATCCGACCGATCGGTCGGATCCGTCGGATCGGTCCACGCTGAAAAGCTGTCAGCCGCCCGAGGGCTCGGGCGCGTCGGACTTGGCGCCGGGGATCTGGAACTTCTCGCCTTCCTTGAGGGTGATGACGGCCATCTTCTCCAGGCCGGCGTTGCGCACCGTGTCCACCACCTTGACCGAGTCGCCGTAGTTGGCGTCCGGGTCGATGTTCAGGAAGATGGTCTTCTCCCGGCGGTTGCGGAAGATGTCGTCCAGCGACTTGCGCAGCTGGGCCAGCTCGACTTCCTTGGTGTTCAGGTAGACGTGCTTGTCGCGGGTGAAGGTGAGCACCACCTGATCCTGGGTCACGTCCGGCGGGAGGTCCACCTCGGCCTTCTTGGGGACCTCCAGGCGGTGCTGCATCATCATCAGCGGGGTGACCACCATGAAGATGATGAGCAGCACCAGCAGGACGTCGATCAGCGGCGTCACGTTCATCTCGGAGTTGACGCCCTTGGCACCTACTTGCATCGACATGGGGCTAGGCCCCCTCTTTGGTCTTGATCTCTTCGGTGGCCAGCTTGACCTGCTGGAACCCCGACTCGTGGCACATCTGCATCACCTTGCGCACCGCGCCGTAGGTCAGGCGCTGGTCGCCCTTGAGGTAGATCTCCCGGCCGGGGTCCTTGCGCAGCTCGTCCGCCAGGCGGGTGCGCAGGCCCTCTTCGTCCACCAGGCCCTGGCCCAGGTACAGGTTGAAGTCGAAGGTCGCGCCGCGCTTCACGTACTCGACGGAGACGACCAGATCCTTGCCGTCGTCGTTCTGCTTCTCGGGCATGGCGACCTGCGGCAGCATGACCGCCTTGCCGCGCTGGAGCATGGGGGTGATCACCATGAAGATGATCATCAGCACCAGCATCACGTCGACCAGGGGGGTGACGTTGATGGTGGCGTTGAGCTCCTTGCTCCCCAGCTGCATCGACATGGGAAGCCCTCCTCGCGCCCCGCGGGGCGCCTCAGGCGGCCTTGGCCGACTGCTTGATCAGCAGGTCCAGGACCTCGGTGGCCGACTCGCGCGTGTCCACGGCCAGCGACTCCACCTTCGAGGTGAAGTAGTTGTAGACCATGACCGCCACGATGGCCACGCCGATGCCCACCGCGGTGGTGATGAGCGCCTCGGCGATGCCGCCGGCCACCGCGCCCAGGCCGCCGCCGCCCTCGCGGGCCATGCCCTGGAAGGAGTTGATGATGCCGAACACGGTGCCGAACAGCCCCACGAACGGGGAGGTCGAGCCCACCGTGGCCAGGCCGCCCAGGCCGCGCCGCAGCAGCGCCATCTGGCGATCGCTGGTCTTGTCGATGGCCCGGTTCACCGCGTCCATCACGTCGTAGCCGGTCTTGCCCTCGGAGCGCACGTACTCGCCCAGGCCGGCCTTGATGATGCGCGCGATGTGGCTGCCCTCGAAGCCGGAGGCGGCCTCGGCGGCGGCCTTGTAGTCCTTCTTCTCCAGCAGGCCGCGGATGAGCTGGGCGTACTTGCGCGACTGGCTCTTGGCCTTGGCGAACACGATCATGCGCTCCGCGGCCACGCCGATCACGTAGATCGACATGATGCCCAGGACGATGACCACGACCTTGGCGATGACGCCCATCTGGGCCCACATCTGAGTCAGGGTGAAATCCATACTTGGCCTCCTCACGACCTCACGCGACCGGGTTTGCGCGCCAGGGGTTGGGACGGATGCGTATCCTCACTCGAGCTTGAACACGAACTTGTAGACCGTGTAGGTGCCCACCGGGCGCCCGTTGACCATGTGGGGCGCGAACTTCCAGGTGGCCAGCGCCTCGCGGATCGCCGGCTCGAAGTGCTTGTCCGTCTTCAGGAAGGTCACGTCCGCCACCTTGCCCTCGGGGGTGATGAAGATCTTGGCCACGACCACCGCCTCCAGGCCTGCGGCCCGGGCGATGCGCGGGTATTCGGGCTGGGCGCCGGACACGAGGCGTTTCACCAGGACCTCGGGCGCCTGGTACTCGGGCTTGGGCGGGGGAGGCGGGGGCGGGGGCGGAGGCGGGGGCGCCTCCATCTCTCCGCCGATCACGCCGCCGACCACGCCGCCGACCACGCCGCCCTCGACGCCGCCCTCGACGCCGTCGTCCAGGCCCTCCTCGGGCACCTCGGGCTCCTTGGGCTTCTCGGAGGGGATCTCCTTGGGCGCCAGGAACTCGCGGATCTTCGGCTCGACCTTGGGCTGCTCGATCTTGGTCTCCTTGGGCTTGGAGCGCTTCTTGGGCGGGGGCGGGGGCGGGGGCGGCGGCGGCAGCGAGGCGAAGTCGACGAAGGTGATGGTGACCGGCGGCGCCGGCATGACCTCGACCCGCAGGTGATCCAGGAACAGCACGACGCCCAGCAGCGCCCCGTGCATGAACACGGAGCCGACCAGCACCTTGCTCATGCGCCTGGTGCGGGTCTCCTGCTTCTCGGTGAATGACTCGAGCATGGCTTCCACCATCCCGCGCTGCGCTCGACCGGGCCGCGGCCCGTCGAGGAAGGAAGTGCGCCCAACCTCGCTTCAGTTGGACGGCTTCCCGCCCTGCTCCGATCCGCTCCCCGCCGGGGCGGCCTCCGGCCCGGACGCCGGCGCCCCCGGGGCCGCCGCGCCGCCCTTGGCGGCCTCCTCGGCCTGCTTGCGCTCCAGCATGATCTCGCCGGCCGTCTTGCGCAGCTCGAACGCCCGGTTCTGGGAGAAGAACCTGGACTGCTCGTCCGGCTCCAGGCCGACCCGCTTCAGGTACAGGAGGTTCGCGTAGATCATGGCCTCGGCGTACTTGTCCTTGAGCTTGATCGCCCGCAGGCAGGCCTCGGTGCCCTGATCGGCCAGCTTGAGCGCGTCCACGCCCTTCACCCGGTCGGGCTGGTAGTGCAGCAGGTTCCAGGCGTAGGTGCCCACCTCGTAGAAGAGCGTGGCCTTCTTCTCCTGATCCTGCACGGTCTCGGCCCGCCTCCAGTACCACTCCAGCGCGGCCTGGGTCTGCTTGCTCTTGTCGGCGATGATGGCCAGGATCTTCATCGTCTCGATGTCGTCCTTCTTCTCGTCCAGCTTGGCCTGGAAGAAGGCCACCGCGTCCTCGTAGCGCCGGCAGTCGATGAACAGGGTGATCAGGTACTGGCGGGCCTCGTGATCCTGGGGGTCCTGCTTGAGCATGTCGAGGAAGGTGCTCAGCGCCTTGTCGGCCAGCTCCTTCTCGAACGGCGCGGACTTGAGCAGCGTCTTGATGCGGAACACCTTGGCGCTGTCGTCCCCGGGCACCTTCTGCAGGTGTCTCTCGAAGGCCTCGACGGCGGCCTTGGCCGCGGCGCGATCCTCGGGTTTCTCGGAGGCCGGGTCGTACACGCTGAAGTACGCGTACCCCAGGTTGAGGTACAGGTTGGGGGTCTCCGGATCGAGCTTCAGGGCCTCCTCGTACTTCAGGATGGCCGTCCGGTAGTCCGAGGCCAGGTAGGCCTCGTTGCCCTCGCGGGCCAGGGAGCGGGCCTCGATGACCGTGCAGCCCGTGGTCAGCAGGCCGGCACCCCAGAGTGCCAGGATTGGCCAGCAGCTACGCACCGCGCTCTCCTTCGCTTGCCCCAGCGCGTCCAGTCGAGGGGGGCCGTCAGGCCCTTTCCCTTAACGGGTTTTTTTCCGGGGTGCAAGACAATTCTGTGACACGCCCGGAGCCCCTGGCGCGGCGCGGAACACCGCGAGGCAGCTCGAAATTCCCGGAATCATTTTTTCCTTGCAGGGTTGCTGGGCTTCATGGTAGCAGCTTACCGCCGATGACGTTTCCGTGACAGAGCGCGGGTGAGCCCGCGCGCACATGCTTTGAATGGGGTTCGACCTAACACTCCTGGAGGCCATGATGAACGGAGCGATCAGAAAGTGGGCCCTGGCTTCGCTCGCGGGCTTGGTGCTCGTGCCCCTGTGGGCATGTGACACCGAGTACGATCCGGAGGGCGTGCTGAAGTACGTCGAGGTGCGGGGCACCATCCGCATCCCCGGCGCGCTCAACCCGCTGCTGCCCTCCGAGGCAACGGCCGGAGCGACGGTCCCGGGCGCTGAGCCATACAACTGCACGAGCGCGGACACCGCGATCGCCAACGCTGCCCCGCTGCCCATGGTCGTCGCGGACCAGCCTGCCCTGCAGGTCAAGGGCGCGATCACGCCGATGTACCAGGGTGGGTGGTGCGACATCGCAACCGTCTGGTACAAGTTCAGGGTCGACAAGAAGTCGAGCCTGTCGGTGAGGACCGAGTGGGCCAGCGCCAACGATGGCTACGTGACCGGGCTGTACGTGATCCCGGACGGCCAGGCGGCAAACGCCACCAACGCAGCCTTCGTGACCTGGGATCTCAGCGGCGTCAGCCCGACCGTGCTGAACGTGGTTGCCAACCCCAACAGCACCTACTACATCCGGCTTCTGAAGTGGTACTACGGGGATGGTCCGGTGGACTACACCCTCTCGCTCTCGGCCGTGTCGGGCGTGGTGGTGGGCAAGGTGCTGATCGGCCTGTACGGCGACCCCGAGCCCTACAAGATCGTCCCGGGCAACTACGCCAACACGGACGACCTCGAGGGCTTCGCGGATCGCGGCGACCCCAAGCACCCCATGGGCGGCACCACGGTGAGCGGGCTGCAGGTGGATCCGGTCACCGGCGACATGACCGGCTGGTACGACGGCCTGCTGGTGCCCGAGATCGGGTGCCGCGAAGACAGCGACTGCACCCCGGCCACCTGCGACACGATCTCGGGCTACTGCCGCTACTACGTGTTCGCCTACGCGGACAACGACGGCAGCCACCTGCTGAACTTCGCCATGAATGGACCGCCTGGCTCGGCCGACTTCGTGATGGACGGCACCCTGCCGGTGCCTGACGACAAGGTGGACTTCGACAAGGGCTGGAAGCTCTACACCATGCGCGAGCTGGTGATCGGCGGGACCGTGGCCGACTCCGACTTCGACAGCGTCGAGGACGGCGACCGCAACGGCGACGGGCTGCCCGACGACAACTGCCCGGCCGCCTACAACCTGGACCAGGCCGACGCGGACGGGGACGGCGTGGGCGACGTGTGCGACAACTGCCTCGACACCCCGAACCCCGCCCAGGACAACTGGGACGGGGTGGGCCCCGGCGACGTCTGCAACGGCGCGCTGGACAGCGACGGGGACGACGTGGAGTATCGCCCGGCGGAGACCGAGAAGGGCGACAACTGCCCCGAGGCCGCCAACCCCGAGCAGGCCGATCTGGACAACGACGGGCTGGGCGACGAGTGCGACGCGGACGCGGACAACGACAACGTGCCCAACGAGTCCGACAACTGCGAGCTCGCCGGCAACGCGGACCAGGCCGACGCGGACGGGGACAGCGCGGGCGACGCGTGCGACAACTGCCGCGGGCCGATGCTGGCCTGCCTGGACACGGACCCGGTCGGCGACCGGGTGTTCGACAACCCGCGCCTGGAGTGGGACGCCGCCTGGGCGGCCTGTGAGCGCCTTTCCAGCTACACCCAGGCCGAGTGCGGGCAGCTGAACACCCGCTGCCTGGAGACCGCCTGCGGCGACTGCGCCGAGGGCGGGGTGGACTGCCTGGCCTTCTCCGGCTGCAGCGAGGCGAGCGTCGCGGCCTGCGAGGCGGCGCTCGGCGCCTGCATCGCCAAGTGCGACCGGTTCCCGGCCGAGCTCGAGGGAGATCAGGACGACTGCTACAAGCGCTGCGAGTCCACCCGCGACCGCTGCGTGGACGAGGGCGCCTGCAGCCGCCAGAAGTACGACCGCTGCACCACCTGCATGGGCGTGTGCACCGAGCTGTGCTCCGGCTACGACGGCCTGTGCCAGGCCTACGGCGCGGACTGCGGCGCGAGCTGCGCGGTGGGCAACCCGGACCAGGCCGACAACGACGGGGACGGCATCGGCGACGCGTGCGACGCCGACGACGACAACGACGGCACCCTGGACGCCGACGAGGCCAGCGGGCTGTGCCAGATGTTCCCGAACGGCACGGCCGACGCCGACGGCGACCTGATCCCGGACGACTGCGACGTGTGCACCAACGAGTACGACCCGGACCAGGACGACGCCGACGGCGACTTCTGGGGCGATCTGTGTGACAACTGCCCGGACGTCGCGAACGACCAGGCCGACACCGACGGCGACCTCCTGGGCGACGCCTGTGACCCCGACCTGGACGACGACGGCGTGCTGAACGCCGCGGACGACTGCCCCGCGGTCTTCAACGGGCTCCCGGCGTGCGCGGCCGACGAGGACTGCGCCGGCGCCGGCGCGCTGTGCAACATCGACGGCGACCCCGCCACCACGGACTTCTGCACCGGCCAGCGCGACACGGACGCCGACGGCTTCGGCGACGCCTGCGACGTGTGCCCGGCGGTGGCCGACGCGGCCCAGGCCGACGGCGACGAGGACGGGGTGGGCGACGCCTGCGATAACTGCGCGGCCATCGGGAACGGGCGCCCGGCCTGCAGCCTCACGAGCACGTGCGGATCCGCGTCCGGCCTGTGCCTCGCGCGGACGGAGGCCTGCGGCTACGCCGCCTGGCTGTGCATGGTCCCGACCGGCTCCGCGGACGGCGTGTGCGTGGAGCAGCAGAACAGCGACGGGTTCGGGGCCGTGACCACGGACCTGCTCGGCGATGAGTGCGATCCGGACGACGACGGGGACGGCGTGTGCGATCCGGGCGTGGTCGTCTCCGGCTGCAGCGGCGCGGACAACTGCCCGACCATCGCCAACGCCAGCCAGGCCGACGAGAACGGCGACGGGGTCGGCGATGCCTGCTCCGATGACGCCGATCTCGACGGGGTGTTCGACGGCCAGGACAACTGTCCCGACAACCCGAACGGCCATGACTGCGAGACCTTCGCCAGCCGCTGCGACGTGGACGGGGCCGGCGGCACCTCCGCGGAGGAGCTCGCCCTGGGGGCGCAGCTCGACTCCGACGCGGACGGCGTGGGCGACGCCTGCGATCTCTGCCCGGGTGCGCCCGACGGCCGGACGGACACGGACGGCGACGATATCGGCGACGCCTGCGACCCCGACGACGACAACGACCTGGTGCTCGACGCCAGCGACAACTGCCCGCTGATCCCCAACCGGGATCAGTCGAACACCGACGGCGACGCGCTGGGCGACGCCTGCGACAACGACTTCGACAACGACGCCGTCCTGAACGACGCGGACGCCGACGACGACAACGACGGCATCGCCGATGACAACGACAACTGCCCGCGGGTCCCCAACCAGGACCAGGCCGACAGCGAGGTCGACGTCGAAGGCCAGGCGGACCCGGACGGGTTTGGCGACGCCTGTGACAACTGCCCGGTCCTGGTGAACGAGGGGCAGGAGGACGTCGACAAGGACCTGATCGGCGACACCTGCGACCCGGACCTCGACGGGGACGGGCTGGACAACGCCTCTGACAACTGCCCGGCGAACGCCAACGGCATGGGTTGCGACGTGACCCCGCTCAACTGCAACGTGAATGGCGATGACGAGGTCACCGCCGAGGAGATCGCGCTGGGCGCCCAGCTCGACACGAACACCAACGGCCTCGGCGACGCGTGTGAGGCCGGCGAGGTCGTCACCGAGTTCTTCGAGCAGGAGCCCAACGACCTGTACCAGGGCGACGCCCAGGATCTGACCGCGGACGGCGACATGAAGCCGGGCTACGGCTACCACATCCAGGGCTACGTCGAGGCCGCGGACGCGGCCGGGAGCAACCAGGACGAGGACTTCTTCTTCCTGACCTTCTCCGAGCCTGGCACCTTCCGCTTCGTGCTCGACTGGGCCGTGGCGGGCGCCGACTACGACATGGACATCTTCTACGAGGAGGTCCCCGGCAGCGGCTCCCTCACCCGCTACCCGGACAACTACATGGCCAGCACCACGTACCAGCCCGAGGTGCTGATCATCGACGTCGAGCCCGGGCGGCTGTACGCCCTCAACGTGACCGGCTACGACGGCGGGGCCGGCCTGTACTCCCTCGACTTCGGGTACGTGTCCGTCGAGGAGACCGAGCCCAACGACTGGTTCAACCCCTGGACCGGCGACGAGCTGGCCGGGCAGCCCAGCGACGCGGGCGCGCTGGGCTTCACCTACAACTACACGGACTACCCGCTGGACGGCGGCGTGCCGACCAAGGCCGGCATCCACCTCCTGGGCGAGCTCCCGGCGATCAGCAACGACGGCGCGATGCCCACCGGCGACATCGACTGGATCATGTTCGTCGCCGAGTCGGATGGGTTGATGGACGTGGTGTTCGACTGGTCGGCCGCGGGCGCGGACTACGACATGCTGGTCATGGACAACACGGCCGGGGAGTACGTGGCCCAGCAGATGACCGCGGACAAGCCCGAGGTCGCGACGGACGTGCCCGTGGTCGCCGGGCACCTGTACATCGTGATGGTCGCCGGCTGGTCCGGGGACCCGGGACCCTACAATGTGCACGTCACAATCGACGCGCCCTGAAGCCAGCGCGAAAGAAAGGAGAACGAGCATGAGACTCTTCAGAATCTCGACGTACGCGTCGTTGTTCGTCGTTCCGCTCGTGCTGGCGCTCGCGGCGCCCGCCCTGGCCTCGGAGCAGACCGGCAAGCTGGCCGGCAACGTGTTCGATCCGGACGGGGTGCCGCTGGCCGGCGTGACCGTCACCATCACCGGCGAGAACCTGATGGGCCAGCGCCAGATCCAGACCGCCGAGGACGGCAGCTTCCTGTTCTTCGGCCTGCCCCCCGGCAAGTACGTGATCGGCATCGAGCAGCCCGGCTTCCTGCCCTTCAAGCAGGAGGCCGTGCGCGTCAACATCGGCGGCACGGTGACCCTCGACATCCTGCTCGAGCTGCCCACCGCCGAGGAGACCGTGGTGGTCACCGCCCGTAGGCCCGTGGTCGACAAGGAGAAGACCAGCCTGGGCGGCAACTACGACGACGAGTTCCTGGAGAGCATCCCGCTCTCCCGGCAGTACCAGAGCGTGGCCTCGCTGGCCCCCGGCGTGGTGGGCGGCGGCAACCCCAACATCCACGGCGGCTCGCTGTACTCCAACCAGTACCTGGTCGACGGGGTGAATACCACCGACCCGGTGACCAACACCTTCAGCGCCAACTTCAACTTCGACGCCATCAAGGAGGTCCAGGTGCTGACCGGCGGCCTGGACGCCGAGTACGGCCAGTCCACGGGCGGCATCATCAACCTGGTGACCAAGAGCGGCGGCAACGAGTTCCAGCTCGACGTGTCCTTCTACGCCAACCCGGACGTGTTCGCCTACAAGGACGACTTCGAGCAGGAAGGCGCCCCGACCACCGACGCCTACAACTTCAACGTCAACATCGGGGGCCCGATCCTGAAGGACAAGCTGTGGTACTTCGCCTCCATCGAGATCGACAGCAGCATCCAGAAGATGAGCTCGAGCCCGGACTACTTCAACCCGGCCAACCCGGACAAGATCCAGCACCCGTCGCGTAACTGGTTCAGCGTGTACTACCTGGCCAAGCTGACCTACCAGGCCACCGACAAGCACAAGCTGACCGTGATGGCCCAGGGCGATCCGACCTGGATCGAGAACGTGGACCAGAGCTCCTTCATCTCGGCCGAGGCCGAGACCGAGCAGGACCAGGGCGGCTACTTCCTCATGGCGTCCTGGGAGGCCCTGTGGACCAAGAACCTGTTCCAGAAGACCATGCTGGCCTACAAGCAGTCCACCCTCGACATCTACCCCATGGGCTGCCGTGACAACAACGACCCGGCCTGCCGCAGGCACTCCGACTCGGTGACGGGCCTGATCACCGGCAACTCGGCCGACGACACCCTGACCTTGCGCAACCGGCTGCAGTTCGACTCGGCCTGGACCTACTACCTGGACGACTTCCTGGGCGACCACGAGTGGAAGCTGGGCTGGCAGTTCGCGCATGTCTGGAACGACGTGACCGAGGGTATCCCCGGCGGCGCCACCTACAACGACCAGAACGGCCGGCCCTACCGCATCACCGAGCTCGCGCGCAACGAGCAGGGCGAGTACGAGAAGCTCAAGGTCCAGCTCACGGGCGACATCCTGGGCGTGTACCTCCAGGACGCCTGGAAGATCACCAAGAACCTGACCTTCAAGCCCGGCCTCCGCGTGGACTGGGCCCAGATGCGCAACTACAACGACACGGTCATCACCGAGTTCCTGACCACCAGCCCGCGCATCAACCTGGTGTGGGACATCACCGGCGACGGCAAGACCGTGATGCGCGCCGGGTACAACCGCTACGTCGACTCCGGCTACCTGATGCTCCCGGACTTCGTGGGCAAGAGCCTGGCCACCAACACCTACGAGTACAACCCGGCCACCCAGCAGTACGACATCCCCGTCACCAGCGCGGGCGGCGACGACGGCGTGGTGGTCAAGGACAACCTGACCGCCCCGCACGTGGACGAGCTGAACCTCCAGATCGAGCGGGAGCTGTTCACCGACTTCTCGCTGGCGGTCAACGGGCTGTGGCGCCAGACCATGTACATCTTCGAGGACGACGAGTCCAACCTGATCTGGAACCGCGAGGGCACGGACGTCATCGGCTACAAGAACGGCGAGGAGAGCTACATCTGGTCGCTCGGCACCCCGCGCGAGGCGTGGCGCCGGTACTGGGGCTTCGAGATCGTGGCCCACAAGGCGTTCTCGGACAACTGGCAGATGAACGCCTTCTACACCTACTCCCGCGCCGAGGGCGCCCCGGACGACCTGATCTCGTCCTACCTGGACAACCCGCGCCAGAACAAGTACTTCTGGAGCTGGCTGGGCTACGATCGCCGCCACAACATCCGGGTGGACGGCTCCTACCGCCTGCCCTACGGCATCGAGATCGGCGCGGGCGTCTTCTGGCGCACGGGCTACCCGTACTCCAAGTCGGTCAAGAACAACTACTGGGGCGGCTACAACAACTACGACTACGTCTCCGGCTACGACCGGGATCACCCGGGCGACCCCTACTGGAACCGCACCTTCGACATCTTCCAGCTCGACCTCAAGCTGGTGTGGGACCTCAAGGAGCTGACCGGCCAGCAGCTCGACATCATCGCCGACTTCGTCAACGTGCTGCACCTGCGCGACAAGACCGGCCTGATCACCACGGACTACCCCGAGGGCGCTCCCCAGCAGTACGGCGACTACACCGCGCACCGCTCGGGCTTCAACTGCGGCCTGGGCCTGCGCTACAGGTACTAGAAACTCGAAGAGTGACTTGCCCCGCGAAGTTCGCGGGACTGGCTGATTGGACCTGATCCCGACGGGCCGCTCCCTGCGAAGGGGGCGGCCCTTTCTTGTTTCGCGCCGCGTCGGAGGGGCGAGTTGACCGGACGGCATGTGCGTGCTACCTAAAAGAGGGGAGGGGATTGGGGCCATCCTGAACCCGAGACGTCTGCTGCCGTGCCTGGTCCTGGCGTTCAGCCTCCTGCTGGGCGCGCCGGTCGCGATCGCCGGGGACGCCCCGTCCCTCTCGAGCAAGGTCAAAGCCCTGCTGACCGCCGTGGGCTACCACCGCTCCAAGGCGATGAGCTCCAAGAAAAACATCGTGATCGCAATATGTTATGACGACGACACCCCGCCCGAGGTGGTCGCCCAGGCCAGGGCCGCCTTCGAGGAGCACAAGCGCGTCAAGATCGGCGGCAGGAGCTTCACCACGATCGACCTCGTATACAAGGACTCCAAATCTTTCGACGCGGAGCTCCGGGCCCAGGGCGTCGGGGCGGTCTTCCTGTGCGAGGGCACCCGCAAGTCCGTGCGTCAGATGCTCAACGTGACCATGGTGGTGAAGGTCCTGTCCTTCACCACGGACGCGGACTACGTCCACTGGCTGGGGGTCTCCCTGGGGGTGGAGCGGGAGGGCAAGGAGCCCAAGCTGATGGTCAACCTGTCCGGCTGCAAGAACGAGGAGGTCGAATTCGATTCCCGCCTGCTGCGCCTGGCCACCGTGTTCTTCTGATTTTTCTGTTGCCCCCTCAAATGTCGTGTGGTAGACAACCCTCCGCGCTTCGCGCCCCTCACACGCGATGCCGAGGTGGTGGAATGGTATACACGTACGTTTGAGGGGCGTATGCCTTACGGCTTGCGGGTTCGAGTCCCGCCCTCGGCATGCAGTCCTTGATCGGCCCGCTCCCCGCGAGGGGGGCGGGCCGAGTCGTATCGGACGAGGTTTTCCCGAGATTTTCCAGCGCTCGGCGGCTTGCCTTGCCCCCGGGCTTGGGCTATCCTCGGCGCCATGATTGCGGTCTGCCTGCTGGCCCTGGGCCTGTGGAGCGGCGGGGGCGAGGAGCCCGCCCGGGTGCGCCTGGCCCAGTCCTTCGATCTGCCCGGGAGCGAGGAACCCGCCCCGGCCAAGAAGAAGCCCGCCGACAAGGCCGAGAAGAAGAAGCCGCCCAAGAAGGAGCCCGAGAGCGAGGCCGATCTGTGGAGCCCCGAGGAGGATGACGGCTCCAGGGAGCCCCCGACCGAGACCCCCGAGGGGGAGGTCGAGGACGTCGAGCAGGCCGGGGACGACAAGGGCGAGGCCAAGGACGATCGCACCGGCGGCGGCTGGGGAGCGAAGGCCGAGCAGGAGAGCTGGGGCGACGAGGCCTACCAGGACAAGGGCGAGGTCCGCACCGACGTGCCGGGCGGCGACGGCGCCAGGAAGAAGCCCGACGCGGGGACCCCCGGCGGGCAACCCGGGGTGATCCGCATCCCGGGCCTGGACGGCGGGCAGGGCGCAGCCGACGCCGGGCCGGGCGGAGCCGACGGCGCGCCCGCCGCGCTGGCGGCGCCTGGCGCGGCGGACGGAGGCGCCGAGCCGCCCCTCGTGGCCCCGCCGGACGGCCCGCCGCCGGAGGGGCTGGGGGTGATCCGCCCGCCCTCGGGCACGCTGGCGGACCTCGGAGCGCTGTGGGAGACCCGGCGGCTGCACCTGGAGCAGCGCGACTTCGAGCTCGCCCGGCTGGACCTCGAGCGCTTCGTCAAGCTCAAGGAGGAGCTGGGGCTCCAGAACACGCCGCTCCACTCCCTGGCGCTGGCGCGCGAGTCCGAGCGGGAGGCCGCCCGCGGCGACCCCGAGGCGGCCGCCGAGCGCCTGGCGACAGCGATCAGGCTGTCGCCCGACCTGCCCGGGCTGCACCTGATCCAGGCCTGGCAGGCCTTCCGCGACTCGCCCTGGGCGCTCGGCGCCGTGGCCGGTCCGCTGCTGAACGCGGCCGGGGCGGCCTGGCGCGATCCCTTCGTGCGCAACCGCTGGCTGGCCAACGGCCTGCTGGGCCTGCTGCTGGGCCTGGGCCTGGCCGTGGCCGTGTTCACCCTGACGGAGCTGCTGCGCTACGTGCGGCTGTTCCTGCACGACTTCCACCACCTGTTCCCGGCCGGGGCGGCCCGCATCCAGACGGGGCTGCTGGCGCTCATCCTGCTGCTGCTGCCGGTGTTCCTGCGGGCCGGGGCGCTGCCCATCCTCCTGTCCTGGCTGGCGGTGGCCTGGATCTACCAGGGCAGGAGCGAGCGCGCGCTGAGCCTGCTCGCGGTGGCGCTCCTGGCCGCCGCACCGCTGGGGCTCGGCCTGGTGGTCGCGGGGCTGGAGCGCCCGCGCACCGAGCTGGCCGACATCCTGGCCGTGGAGCGGGGCCCGGCCCCCGAGGAGAGCCTGCGGCGGCTGCGGATGGCCCTCGAGGCCAGGCCCGCGGATCCGGTGCTGCTGGTCACCCTGGCGGGCCACCACAAGCGCGGCGGCGATCTGGTCCGGGCCCGGGAGCTGCTGGAGCGCGCGCTCGCCGCGCAGCCCGGCTCGGAGGTGGTGCTCAACAACCTGGGCAACGTCTGCTTCCTGCAGGGGGAGCTGCCCAGGGCGCTGGAGCACTACCAGCGGGTGACCATGCTGCGGCCCGACCTGGTGGCCGGCTACTTCAACATCAGCCGGGCCTACTTCAGCAGCATGCAGCTCGACAAGGGCCGGGCGGCCCGCCAGCAGGCCATCCAGCTCGACCCTGACCTCACCCGCGAGCTGAGCCAGCGCGCCGAGACCGGCGCGGCCAACCTGGTGCTGGCGGATCTGCCGGTGCCGGAGGCCTGGCTGGGCGCGGCGGCCGGGCGGCTGTCGCCCGAGCGGCTGGAGAAGGCCGAGCTGATGCTGTGGCGCTCCTCCGCCGGCACCGGCACGCCGCTGGCAGGCTGGTTCTGGCTGGGCGGGACGCTGCTCGCCTTCGGCCTGCTGGCGATGGCGCGCGGCAAGGTGTTCGCCACCCACGGCTGCGTGCGCTGCGGCCGGCCGGTGTGCCGGCGCTGCGAGGCGGAGCTGCGCGACAACAGCCTGTGCGGCCAGTGCTTCCACGCCTTCGTGCGCAAGGACAAGGTGGACGCGCGGGTGCGCATCTCCAAGGAGATCCAGGTCCGGCAGCACCGCGCGCGGATCGAGACGCTGGCCCGCGCGCTGTCCTTCGTCGCCCCCGGGGTGGGCCAGCTCCTCAAGGACCGGCCGCTGCGGGGCGTGTTGATCCTCTCGGCGTGCTCGCTCAGCCTGGTGCTGGCGCTCCTCCAGCCGGCGGTGCTGCGCGATCCGTGGGACGCCGCGGCGGGCGTGGAGTGGCTGAAGGTCGCTCCGCTGGCCGTGGTTTTCCTGGCCTTCTACCTGTGGGCCGTCCTGGACGCCTTCCGCGCCGAGGACTGAGGGGACAGGCTGCATGGCGCTCAAGGGAACCCTCAAGGACTTCGGCATCGCCGACATCTTCCAGCTGATCAGCCATCAGTCGAAGACCGGCGTGCTGCACCTGTCCTCCAAGGACCGCGAGGTGCGCATCTCGTTCGTCAACGGCGACGTGGTGCGGGCCGAGTCCAGCACGCGCAAGAAGAAGGACCTGCTGGGCGCGATGCTGGTGCGCGCCGGGGTGATCGGCGCCGAGCAGCTCGAGTCCGCCCTGGAGACGCAGAAGCGCACCCTGCGGCGGCTGGGGGACGTGCTGGTGGAGCAGCTGCAGGTGCTGACCCGCCAGGAGCTGAAGCAGTTCACCCAGCTGCAGACCACCGAGACCCTCTACCAGCTGTTCAACTGGGAGAACGGCACCTACGCCTTCGAGGCCGAAGAGGTCAACTACGACCGGGACTCGGTCGACCCCATCCGGAGCGAGAACGTGCTCATGGAGGGGTTCCGGATGGTCGACGAGTGGCCCATGATCCGGAAGCGGATCACCTCCTACGACCTGACCTTCAAGAAGCTCAAGGAGCTGCCGGGCTCCGCGGCCAAGGCGGGCGCCGCCGAGGCCGACGTGGACGGCGCCCTCGACAACATGTTCGGCGAGGGCGGCAAGAAGAGCCTGCCCAAGGGCATCGGCGCCTCCGAGCTCAAGGTCTTCAGCCTGCTGACCGACGACCGGGACGTGCAGAAGCTCATCGACCTCTCCCGCCTGGGCGAGTTCGAGACCTGCAAGGCCCTGCTGAACCTGGTCGAGCAGGAGTACATCAAGGTGGCCGGCCGGCTGACCGGCGCGGAGGAGGCCCCCAGGGGTCGCCCGGGCGGGACACGCCGCGCCTTCCCCTTCGGGCGGCTGCTCATCCAGCTGGGGATGTACTTCGTCGTGGTGGGCGTGCTGCTGGTGCTGTACAAGGTGCTGGGGCTGGATCCGATGAGCGTGCTCGACGAGTCGGGCCTGCGCCGCTTCCAGGATCCGGCCGCGCGCGAGCTGATGGACGACGGCCAGCGCGAGCGCCTGCGAAACGCGCTCGAGCTGTACCGGCTGGAGCTGGGCCATTACCCGGAGAAGCTGGCCGAGCTGGTCGACGCGGGGCTGGTGGCCGAGGGCGATCTACGCTTCCCGTGGCGCCAGGAGCGCATCTACCGCCGCGAGGGCAGCGGCTACCTGATCCTGCGCCCCTTCGAGTGAACCCATGGCCACGAACCGCGACGACCCCGCCGGTGACGCCACGGCACGCCGGATCGCGCTGGACGATGCGGGCGTGGCCCGTGTGCTGTTCGGCCCCGGCCACCAGCACCTGCAGCTCCTGGAGCAGGTGGCCGGGATCCGCGTGACCACGCGCGGCACGGAGCTTTTGCTGCACGGGGAGGAGGAGCGCACCGCGCTGGTCGGCGAGCTACTCGAGGAGCTGTACGCCATGGCCCGGGAGGGCCGCGCCCTGGTGGCCTCCGACGTCGAGCACGCCTACCGGGTCAAGGCGGCCGATCGCACGGTGCACCTGCGGGACATCTTCCTCGACACGGTGTGCGTGTCCTACCGCAAGCGGCCGATCACCCCGCAGGGCCTGGGCCAGAAACGCTACATCGACTCCATCCGGGAGCACGACGTGGTCTTCGGCATCGGCCCGGCCGGGACCGGCAAGACCTACCTGGCCATGGCCATGGCGGTGGCCGCGCTGAAGGACCAGGCGGTGCAGCGCATCGTGATCACCCGCCCGGCGGTCGAGGCCGGCGAGCGGCTCGGCTTCCTGCCCGGCGATCTGGCCCAGAAGGTCAACCCCTACCTGCGCCCGCTGTACGACGCGCTGCACGACATGCTCGACTACGAGGCCGTGGAGCGCATGCTGGAGCGCGGCACCATCGAGGTGGCCCCGCTGGCCTTCATGCGCGGCCGCACGCTGAACGACAGCTTCATCATCCTCGACGAGGCCCAGAACACCACGGCCGAGCAGATGAAGATGTTCCTGACCCGCCTGGGCTACCAGTCCAAGGCGGTCATCACCGGGGACGTCACCCAGGTGGATCTGCCCAGCGGCATGGCCTCTGGCCTGGTGCAGGCGCGCAGGATCCTGGACGGCATCCCCGGCATCGGCTTCTGCCTGTTCACCGAGCGCGACGTGGTCCGGCACCCCCTGGTGCAGGAGGTGATCAAGGCCTACGAGCGTTTCGAGGCCGCGCGCGCGACCGAGCCGGGCGGCTCAGCTGGAGGGAGGCGGAATGGCCAGCGATAGGCCGACCCGGGAGCGGCGCCTGGCCACCTGGCTGGCCGAGCTCCGCGACTGGCGCGCCTGGGTGCGCTCGCTGGGCTTCTGGGCCGGGCTGTGCCTGCTGGGGGTGACGGTCGCCATCATGGTCAACCCGGCCACCACCAGCCCCAGCCTGCCGCTCCTGGACGAGGAGATCGGCCGGGTGGCCAGGGCGGACATCCGCGCGCCGATGAGCTTCCCGGTCCCGGACGTGGAGACCACCGAGCGCAAGCGCCAGGAGGCCTCCGACTCGATCCTGTCGGTCTACGATCACGAGGCCGAGCTGGGCGCCCAGCGCATCCAGCGCCTGCGGGACGCCTTCGGCGAGATGCAGCGGGTGATCGAGACCCACCGGGCCCAGGTGGCCGCCCTGGAGGCGGAGCTGACCGCGGCCGGGGTGGACCTGCGCGCCCCGGCCGAGGACGCCGGCCGCAAGCCCAGGCCGCCCAGGGGGCACGCCCCCGGGCCCGGCGCGGCCGCGGAGCCGGAGGCCGTCCCGGCCAACCCGCGCGACGAGCTGGAGAGACTCAAGGCCAGCCTGGACGGCCTGCTGGATCAGCAGAAGGGCCAGTTCCTGCGCGCCCTGCAGGTGGTGGTCAAGGACGAGGACTTCGCCCGGCTGAAGGCCGAGGGCTTCTCCCCGGCCAGCCTGAACGCCATCGCCAGCCTGGTGGACCGCGTCATGCGGAACATGGTGGTCTCCAGCCGCGAGCTGCTGGAGGCCGACCGCTCCAAGGGCCTGACCGTCAGGTTCCTGAAGGACGGCACCTCCCAGTCGGAGGCCCTGGTGACCTCCTTCGCCCGGCTGCTGGACATGGAGGAGGCGCTCCAGCGGGTCCGGCAGAACGCCGCCCTGGAGCTGCCGGACATGCAGCCGGGCCTGCGGGTCACCGTCATCCGCCTGGCCGAGAGCCTGGTGACGCCCAACCTGTTCTTCAACCGGGTCGAGACCGATCGGCGCAAGCAGCAGGCCCGCGCCCGGGTGCAGCCGCTGGAGATCAGCATCCGCAAGGGCGAGAAGATCATCCGCGAGGGTGATCTCA
The DNA here is from genome assembly GCA_022710975.1 of Myxococcota bacterium. Lineage (GTDB taxonomy): Bacteria > Myxococcota > B64-G9 > B64-G9 > B64-G9 > JAKLGA01. Next base: position 676,063 of record JAKLGA010000001.1, read on the forward strand.
TCGAGAAGCGCCACATCCGCGTGTTCCAGGAGATGGCCCGGCGCACGGACCTGTCCAACGCCCCCCAGCTCATGCTGGGCATGGTGCTGCTGGTCACGGTGCTGCTCTACCTGCTGAGCCAGTTCGCCCGCTTGAACATCCGCAAGTTCCGCGCCGGGGCCAAGGAGCTGGCCCTGATGGGCGTGGTGATGTTCACCTTCCTGGTGTCGGTCAAGCTGTGGTTCTGGGTCTTCGGCGCGGTCTCCACGCTCTACCGCACCATCCCGCTCGAGTCGTACTACTTCGCCATCCCCTTCGCCGCCGGGGCCATGCTGGTGCGCTTCGTGCTCAACAGCGAGATGGCGCTCACCTTCACCGCGGCGGCCTCCTTCCTGGCCGGCATCCTGATGGAGGGCAGCCTGCCCTACGGCGTGTTCTGCCTGGCCAGCTCCCTGGTCGGCGCGGGCGCCCTGCGGCACGTGAAGCAGCGCAACTCGCTGCTGCGCGCGGGCGCCACGACCGGCCTGCTCAACGTGCTGCTGGCCCTGTCGATCTCCATGCTCGGGCAGGACTTCCTGACCGCCACGACGCTGTGGAACGCCCTGTTCGCCTTCTCCGGGGGCATCCTGGCGGCCATCATCGTGCTGGGGGTGGCCCCCATCCTGGAGGCCATCTTCGGCTTCACCACGGACATCACGCTGCTGGAGCTGGCCAACCTGAACCACCCGCTGCTGAAGGAGCTGATCGTCCAGGCCCCCGGCAGCTACCACCACAGCATCATCGTCGGCTCCCTGGTGGAGGCCGCGGCCGAGACGATCCACTGCAACCCGCTGCTGGCGCGGGTGATGGCCTACTACCACGACATCGGCAAGATCAAGAAGCCGCAGTACTTCTCCGAGAACCAGCGCGACGGGACGAACCGGCACGACAAGCTGAAGCCCTCGCTGTCCGCCTCCGTGCTCAGGGCCCACGTCAAGGACGGAGCCGAGCTGGCCCGCGCCAGCCGCCTCGGGCGGCCCATCGTGGAGGCCATCCAGCAGCACCACGGCACCTCGCTCATCAAGTTCTTCTTCCAGCGCGCCAAGGACCAGGCCGGCGCCGACGAGGTGGTGCGCGAGGAGGACTTCCGCTACCCCGGCCCGAAGCCCCAGAGCCGCGAGGTGGCCCTGGTCATGCTGGCCGACGCCGTGGAGGCCGCGGCCAAGAGCGTGTCCGACCCGTCTCCGGCCCGGCTGCAGGGCCTGGTGCAGAACATCATCAACCGCATCTTCGTCGACGGCCAGCTGGACGAGTGCGATCTCACCCTCAAGGATCTGCACGTCATCGCCCGCGCCTTCAACCGCGTGCTGACCGGCATCTACCACCACCGGCCCGACTACCCCGAGGCTGCCACCAAGGAGACCCGTGAGCGCGAGGCGCGCGAGGCCGAGCGCCTGGCCGCGGATCTGGAGGCCGAGCTGGCGCGGGGCGAGGCCGCGGCCCGGGCCGAGGCCGAGGGCAGCCGGCCCGAGGACATCAAACGCCTGGGACAGTGAAGGAGGCACCCCGTGAGCGTGCAACTCCGCCGCCAGCGCGGCGCGCCGGCCCTGGATCACCGCCCACTCGCGCGTGCGGCCGGGCGCCTGCTGGCCGAGCTGGGGCTGGCCGATCGTGAGCTGTCCGTGCTGCTGACCGATGACGCGCGCATGCGCGCGCTCAACCTGGCCCACCGCGGCCGGGATCGGGCCACCGATGTGCTGTCGTTCTCGCAGCTCGAGGGCGAGGGCGGGGGGCTCCACCCCGAGCTCCTGGGCGACGTGGTGATCTCCTTGACCAGCGCGCGGCGTCAGGCGCGCGCCCGGGGCGTGCCCCTGCGCCACGAGCTGCTCACGCTGCTGGTGCATGGGGTGCTGCACCTGGCGGGCTTCGACCACGAGGGCGTGGGCCCGGCGCGGGCGCGCGCCATGCGGGCCGAGCAGGCGCGGCTGGTCGCGCTGCTCACCGGCCCCGGGCGTCGATGAAGCCGCGGCGCGCCAGCACCGCCCAGGATCTCGGCGCCGCCCTCGGCAGCGGGCTGCTGCTGGCGCTCGCGCTGCCGGTGCTGCTCCCGGCCCTGTCCCCGGACGAGCTCTTCGCCGGGGGCTGGAGCGAGCCTCTGGCGCTGTTCGGGCTGGTGCCGCTGCTCGACCGGCTGCGCGCGGCCAGCCCCGGCCGCTGCTTCGCCCTCGGCTACCTGGCCGGCCTGGCCTACTTCGGGCTGGCGCTCTACTGGCTGACCGAGGTCATGACCACCTTCGGTCACCTGCCCATGCTGGTGGCGCTGCCGGTCCTGCTGCTGCTGGTGGGCTTCCTGGCGCTCTTCTGGGCCCTGCCGCTGTGGCTCGCCAGGCGCCTGGAGCTCCAGCTCGGCTGGCGCTCGCTGTGGAGCCTGCCGCTGCTGTGGGTGGGGTTCGAGCTGCTGCGCAGCCACGTGCTGACCGGTTTCCCCTGGGCCCACGTGGGCTACACCCAGGTGCGCAGCCTGTGGCTGCTGCAGCTCGCCGCGCTGGGCGGGGTGCACCTGGTCGGCGGCCTGGTGATCTTCAGCAACGCCGCCCTGGCGGCCGGCTGGGGCTGGCTGCGCTGGCGTGGTCCGCGCGCGCTCGGCGGGCTCGTCACCCTGGCCGGGTTGCTGCTCCTGGCGGGCGGCTGGGCCGTGCTCCGCCTGGGCGGGGTGCCGGCGCCGGCCGAGGCCCGGCGCCTGGTGGCGGCCGTGGTCCAGGGCAACCTGGACGAGAAGGCCTACCTGCGGGGTCCGGCGGCCACCCGCTGGGTGCTCGAGCGGCTGCTGCGGGAGAGCCGCGCGGCGGTCGAGCGGGGCGCGCGCCTGGTCGTCTGGCCCGAGGGCAGCCTGCCCGAGGCGCTGCCGGCCGAGGGCGCCGAGCTCGGCGTGGCCGCCGGGCTGCCCGCGCCGCTCGCGGCCGAGCTGGTGATTGGCGCGGTGGGCCGGGAGCGGGGCGGCGAGGCGCGCCAGTGGAACAGCGCCTTCCTGCTGTCAGGGCAACTGCGCGCCCAGGCGCGCTACGACAAGGTCCACCTGGTGCCCTTCGGCGAGTACGTGCCGCTCGGCGCCATCCTGCCCTGGGAGTGGTTCGTGCCGCCCGGGGTGCGCTTCTTCACCCCCGGCGAGGAGCCGCGCCCGCTGCCCGCCCAGGCTGGACGGCTGGGGCTGCTCATCTGCTACGAGGCCATCTTCCCGGAACTGGCCCGCGCCCAGGTGGGGCAGGGGGCGGAGCTCCTGGTCAACATCACCAACGACAGCTGGTTCGGGCGCACCTCCGCGCCCTGGCAGCATCTGGCCATGAGCCGGATGCGCGCCGTGGAGGCCGGGCGCTACCTGCTGCGGGCGGCCAACACCGGGGTGAGCGCGGTGGTCGATCCCCGCGGCCGGGTGCTGGCCGAGCTCGGGCTGGGGCTGGCCCGGACCCAGGCCGAGCGCGTGCGCGCCAGCGAGCTCGAGCCGCCCGGGTGGCTGTCCGCGGAGGTGGCGCTGCTCGACGGGCGGACGCCGTACGCCTGGCTGGGCGATCTGCCCGCCTGGGCCTGCGCGGCCTTCGCCGCCGGGGCGTGGGGCGCGTGCGCGCTCCGCGCCTGGCGGGCGCGGCGGCAGGCGCGGCGGCAGGCGCCGCTCAGCGCTTGAGGACCTGGGAGCGCAGGGTCGGCCAGGTGCCGAGGGCCGCCACCCCGGCCGACAGCAGGGCCAGGAACACGCCGAACTGGACCTGGGCCTGGGCGGGGACGTCGAGATCGGCCTCGGGCACCATCACCTTGATGGAGTTCAGGGTGAGCAGCTTGGACAGGCAGAACAGGATGGCCAGCGCCACCGCGCCCACCTGGCCGAGGGCCAGCGGTTTCTGCCGGGTCTGCCAGTGGGGGCTCTTGCGCAGGAAGACCGCCCCGCCGATGCAGCCGGCCAGCAGGATCAGCACCCAGCCGCCCACCTCCAGCCCGATCCTGGCGCCCTGGTGCTCGATGCTCACCCAGGGGAAGAAGCACATCAGGAACATGCCGCCGGCGCCGAGCAGGCAGAGCTGATCCGGACGCTCGAGGCCCTTGTAGGCGCCCTTGCCCTTGGAGAAGACCGCCTTGAGGTCGCCGACGATGCGCTGCTCCTCGCTCAGCTTGGGCTGGGGCGGGGCCTCCGCGGCCTGGCGCTGCTCCTCGGCGGCGCGGCTCTCGCGCTCCCGCCGGAGCTCCGCGCGCCAGTCGTCGTTGGGGTCGCCGCCCTCCTCGGGCTGCGCCTGTGGCTCGTCCGCCACGAAGTCGTCGGTCTCGCCCTGCTTGCCGGCGATGAAGCGCGAGCCGTGGCGCGGGGGCCTCGCCGGCGCGGCCGGGCGCGCCCGGCTGGGGACCGGCGGCGGTCCCGCCTGGGTGTCGTCCTCGGCCGTGGGCGCGCGCTTGACGCCGGTGTCCTCGCCCTCGGCGCGCGCGTCTGCCCCGTCCTCGCCGTCACCGGCCAGGAAGCTGTCGTCCAGGATGAAGTCGCAGCTCTGGCAGATGGAGGCGCCTTCGCGGTTCTGCATGCCGCACTGGGGACACTTCATCCGGTCCACCTCCTCGAGCGGGCGCACGCAGTGTAGCACCCCCGCGCGGGTGTCTCAAGGCACCCGACCGGACGAGGCGCCGGCACGAGAAGCTTGAAGCGCAGGGCGAGATTCCCTACCATGCAAGGGCGGAGCCACACGCCGCGAGGTGCTGCATGGGCGACGAAGAGGTCGTAGAGATATACAAGAAATCCCTGGCCGCCTTCCTCCGGCCGGTGGCCAAGTACCTCGACGACAAGAGCGTCTCCGAGGTGATGATCAACGGCCCCAACGACATCTGGGTCGAGCGCAAGGGCCGGCTGTACAAGACCCGGGCCAAGTTCACCGCCGAGGGGCTGGAGGCCGCCGCCCGCAACATGGCCCAGTACGTGGGGCGCACCATCACCAACGAGCGGCCCCAGCTCGACGCCCGCCTGCCCGATGGCTCCCGCATCCACGTGGTGCTGCCGCCCATCGGGCGCAAGGGCACCACCATCTCCATCCGCAAGTTCTTCCCGGGCAAGCTGACCATCAAGCAGCTCGTCGAGTTCGGCTCGATGAGCAAGCCCATGGCCCGGCTGATCGAGGCCTGCGTGGTCACCTCCCAGAACCTGGTGGTCTCCGGCGGCACCGGTTCGGGCAAGACCACCTTGCTCAACGTCGTCTCCTCGCTGATCCCCAACGAGGAGCGCATCCTGACCATCGAGGACTCGGCCGAGCTGCAGATGCAGCAGGATCACCTGGTGCCCTTCGAGTCGCGGCCGCCCGACAAGTTCGGCAAGGGCGAGGTCAACATGGCGGCCCTGCTCCGGTCCGCCCTGCGCCTGCGGCCCGATCGCATCGTCATCGGCGAGGTGCGCGGCGGCGAGGCCTTCGACCTCATCCAGTCGATGAACACCGGCCACTCGGGCTCCATGTGCACGGTGCACGCCAACACGCCCACCGACACCCTGCGCCGGCTCGAGTCCCTGTGCCTGATGTCCACGGTCGAGCTGCCCATGGTGGCCGTGCGCGCCCAGGTGGCCTCGGCCCTGAACGTGGTCATCCAGTGCGCCCGCCTGCATGACGGCTCCCGGCGCACGACCCACATCAGCGAGGTGCTGCCGCTCAACGACAAGGGCGACTACCGCACCCAGGACCTCTTCGTGTTCACCATCACCGGCAAGGACAAGGATGGGCGCTTCCAGGGCTACCACGCACCCACGGGCATCCTGCCGACCTTCTTCAACAAGCTGCGCGCCTACGGCTTCACCGAGATGGACGAGAGCTTCTTCGACCCGGCCAGCCACGGCCTGCCGCGGCCCCCCGTCGTGGCGGTGCAGGAGTTCAAGGTGCGCTGGGTGGCCCGGATGGAGGAGGGCGTGGAGCGGCAGCCGGGCCAGCCCTTCAACCCGGAGCAGCAGAAGGTCCTGGACAAGGCCTTCCAGGACACGCTCGAGGAGAAGGATCTGATCCCGCCGCCCATGCTGCCCGAGGAGAAGGACGAGGCCCCGGACGCTCCGGCGGGCGAGGCCGCCCCGGGCGACGCGGCCGCCGGGCAACCGGCCGCCAAGGCCGAGGAGAAGCCCGGCGCGCCGGTCGGCGACAAGCCTGCCGACAAGCCCGCGCCGCCGGCCGAGGGCGGGGACAAGGCCGCCGCCAAGCCGGAGCGGCGGCTGCCGCTCGGCGTCGGCCGCAAGCCGGCCGAGGAGGGCGGGGGCGCCGGGGCCACCGAGGGCCGCACGGCCGCCTCCCTGCTGCAGCGGCAGCTGCAGCGCCAGCGGCAGGCCGCGGGTGAGGAGTCCGCCGAGAGCCCGGCGCGCCGGCCGCTCGGGCTGCGGCCGCGGCCGAAGGCCGGGGATCCGGGCGAGGAGCAGGGCTGAGGGACGCCATGGGTGGCTTCTTCGAGATGGTGTGGTCGAAGATCCTGGACCTCCTGGAGGGCGTCCGGGAGCTGTTCGGCAACCTGCTCCAGGACTTCAGGGACTCCAACCGCTACTTCAAGCTCAAGGCCGGGATGATCGTCGGATACGTGCTGGTGGGCCTGGCCACCGTGCTGGTGTTCGTGCCGCCGGGCGAGCTCAACGAGATCGACGCGCGGCTGCGGGTGAGCAAGACCGAGATCATCGGCGGGCGCTACTTCCTGGTGGTGAACCAGGGCACCGCGGTGTGGAAGGACGTGCACCTGAAGCTCAACAACACCTTCGACGCGCGCTGGCCGGTGCTTCGGCCCGGGCGGAAGAAGGCCTTCTTCTTCAGCCAGTTCCAAGATGCACGCGGCGTCCCGCCGGCCGAGGACATCGGCCTGCAGCGGCTGCGCATCGAGTGCAGCGCAGGGGTGTTCGAGCGCGACTTCACCAGGCAATAGACCGGTGGGGCCGCCCGTCCAAGCAGGCGGCGGGGCGGGAGACGGAGGACGGTTCATGAACGCGAGGTGGCTGGCACTGGCGCTGGCGGTCTGCCTGGGCCTCGGTCCGGGTGGAGAGGCGCTGGCGGCAGGCAAGAAGAGCTCCAAGAAGAAGGACCGCTACAACAACGTCACCAAGACCATCCCCAAGAAGGAATTCACCGAGGCGCTGATCAAGCTGGCCAAGGATGACCGCATGCCCGTGGCCTCCTCGACCCTGGTGGAGAAGGGGCGCAGCGAGGACTACTACGGGGTGATCAAGCTGGTGGACGGGTTGCCGGAGACGTTCTGGGCCGAGGGCGCCAAGGGCTCGGGCAAGGACGAGTGGGTGGCCTTCTACGTCCCCGACGAGACCACGCACCTGGAGCTCACCCCGGGCGCGGGCAAGGACGACTTCGCCAACTTCAACCGGCCCAGGGATCTGCTGGTGGACTACTACCAGGTCAAGCTGGAGCGGGACAAGGAGTCGGACGAGTACAAGCCCCGCTTCGTGTGGCTCGGCCGCTCCAAGTTCGCCTTCAAGGACGCACCCACCCCGGTGCGGATGGAGGTGCCGGTCAAGCTGCCCGAGCTGGCCATCACCGACCGGACCATGTACGTGGGCGTGGTGATCCTGCAGCGCATCTACAAGGGGCAGTTCGACGACACCTGCATCGCGGAGCTCAAGGCCTCGGCCGTCTGGGGCGACGACCGCTAGCGGCCGTCACTCCTCGTCCTTGCGGTTGCGCCCGGAGCGCGAGCGGTTCGGGCCGCCGCCGGTGCCGATGCTGCGCACGTACTCGATGAACGCGGCGCGATCGTCCATGATGTTGTGGTAGTCGCCCCGGCCGCGCCCGCCCCGGTGGCCGCCGTCGTGGCGCCGGGCTCCGCCGCGGTCGTCCCGGCGCTCGCCGCCAGCCGGGCGGGGAGGCCGGCCAGCGCTGCGCGCGCCGAGCGCCATGGTCAAGAGCTCGCCGCACAGGGCGTCCAGCTCGATCCCCTCCTGGCGGGCCAGGAAGGCCAGCTCGCGGTGCAGCCCGGCGCTCACCTTGAGCTGGAGCTCTCCGCTCCACTCGGCCCGGTCGATGGGCGTCGGCATGTTCTTGCCGGCCTCGGCCGCCTGGCGGAAGGCGGCCTCGATGGCCTCCTCGACCTTGCCCAGGGCCTCGGCGCGGGTGGCGCCCTCGGCCTGCACGCCGTCCAGCTCGGGCACGCGCACCAGGAAGTGGCTGCGCTCCGCGTCGTACTGGATCACCACTCGGTACCCATCCGGAATCATGAGACTCTCCCTTGTCCGGCGCTCCCCTCTCCAGGGGGCCCGGCGGGCGGTGTGGAGGGCCGCCGTCGGTTCAGGCTCTCGCCCAGACGGCGGGTGGCCCGGTTGGCCACCATGATCACGATCAAGTACACGGCGAACAGCCCCAGCACGATCGCGGCCACCGTCAGGATCCGCAGCACCGAGGCGTCCGACCAGAAGTCCACGTGCGCTCCTCGCGCAGGCTGAACACTTTTCTTTCTCGCGCGTTGCGACCTCGGGGCGGCCAGGCGGGCCGTGCCCCGGAAGAGCGAGGTCGCCCCTTGCTACCACGCCCAACCCCGGGCTGTCAAACCCGCCCGCTTCCCGGCCAGAAATTGGCCCCCCTCCGGGGCGGTGTGCTACCATGCCTCCGGCCCCAGGGGGACCTCCCCCCTCCACGAGGGCGAGGGCTCGGCATGCACGGGCAGGACGCCCAGGACCCCGATCCCGAGCTGCGGAAATCCGCTGGGAATCCGCTCGGCTTCGGGCTCGAATTCAGGCGCGGAAGCACGCTCGTGACGCTCGGGGGGCGGACCCTCCCGGGCGGGCTCCGGGTGGAGCGCCTGGAGCTCGAGGTCCCCGAGGTCAGCTTCCCCTTCGACGTGAGCGGCGGGGCCGAGCAGTTCCGCCACCGCCGCTGCCGCCTGCGCCTGCTGGGAGTCTCGATCGGTCAGGCCGAGCTGGCTCCCTGGCTGGAGGCGGCGCTGGCCGAGGGCCAGCAGGGCGTCGCGGAGCTGCGCCTGGCGCTCGACGGCGGGGAGGGCTGGCTGGCCGGGAGCCTGTCCGCCGGGGCGCAGGCCGCGCCCTTCACCGCGCGCTTCGCCGCCGAGGGGATCGACGATCTCGGGCTGCGGGTCGGCTTCCACGACCTGCGCCTGTTCGGTCCGCTGCCGTTGCCGGCCTCCGCGTTGGTGGGACGCCTGGCCCGCGCGCTCGCCGGCTGGCGGGTGGAGCAGCCCTCGGCCGGCTGGCTGGTGTGCCACCCGGTGCGTGACCTGCTGCGCCGCCTGCTGCCGATGCACGGATGGAAGGTCCCCGATCTCAAGGGGTTGCGGCTGGACCGTGTGCGCCTGAGCCGCGGGCGGCTGGAGGTCTGGACCGCCCGCTACCCCGACGAGCTGCCCGGGGACGTGGAGCTGGAGGGAGAGCGCGCGGCCCGGCGGGCCTTCCTGCTCTTCCGCGAGGGGACGGAGCTGCACGCCACGGCCGAGGCTGCCCTGCGTGATGGGCGGCTGGCCGAGGCCCGCGCGGGCTACCTCGGCCCGGGCCAGGTCGAGCCGGGCCACCCGCTGGCCGCCCGCCGGCTGCTCGAGATCGGCCAGGCCGAGGAGCAGCGGGCGGAGGCGGTCGAGGACCTGGTGCGCGATCGCCTGACCCGCCAGCCCGAGGACGTGCACACCTGGCTGGCCAGGGCCGCGCTGCTCGAGCGGCGCGGCGCCCTGGCCGAGGCCGGCCGGAGCCACGAGCGCGTGGCCGAGCTGTGCGAGGCGCTGGGGCAGAACCGCGATGCGGCCCTCGCCCGGGGCCGGGCCGGAGCGCTGCTCAGCGGCCCCGATCGCCCGCGGGCGGTGGAGAATCTGGAGCGCCGCCTGGTGCTCGAGCCCGAGCACCGGCCGACCCTGCTCGGGCTGGCGGAGCTCTACGGGCTGGAGGGCCAGTGGTACCGGGCCCTGCGGGTGCTGCTGCGCCTGGCCCGAGGGGAGGAGAGCCCGCAGGCGGCCGCGGCCCACCACGCCCGCATGGGCGCCATCTACCTCGAGCGGCTCGAGGACCTCGAGCAGGCCCGGCGCCACCTGGACGTGGCCCTGGCCTCCGACCCGGGCAACCTGGACGCGCTGACCGCCATGGCCGAGGTCCAGCAGCGCCGCGGCCAGGCCGAGCGCGCCGCCCGGTTGCTGGGCGAGGTGCTCGAGCGGCTCGAGCCCGCCGACGATCAGGCCGCGCTCGAGCGGTCCCTGGACACGCGCCTGCGGTTGGCCCGCCTGTGGGAGGAGGCCCTCGACGACCGCGCCGCGGCGCTGGGCCACTACACCCACGTGCTGCGCCTGCGGCCCGACCACCTCGAGTCGCTGTTCCGCGCCGGCCGGCTGGCCCTGGAGCTCGGCCAGCTCGACCAGGCCGACGACCTGTGGAGCCGGCTGCTGGAGGCCGAGGCGGCCGGGCAGGCCCTGACGCCCGACGTGCTGCGGGCCACCTGCCTGGGGCTGGGCCGCATCCACGCCAGCCGGCCCGACGGGGCACGCGAGGCCCGGCGCCACCTGGCCCGGGCGGTGCGCCAGGACCCGCGCGATCTCGAGGCCTGGGAGGCGCTGGAGGCGATCGACCGGCAGCGGCAGGCCTGGGCCGAGCTGGTCGAGGATCTCGAGGCCCTGGCCGTGCTGCGCCAGGCCCCGCCCGCGGCCCAGGCCGCCCTGCGCGAGGCCGCCCTGGTGTGTGAGCACTCCCTCAAGGACCCGGGCCGCGCCGAGGGCTTCTACCGGCGCGCGCTCGAGGGAGTGCCCGGGGACCAGGTGGCCCTGGACGGCCTGACCGCGCTGCTGGAGAAGGGCCGCCGCTACGCCGAGCTGGACGCGCTGTGGCAGTCCACGATCCGCGCCGACATGAGCTCGGCCGAGGCGGCCACCCGCTGGGCCCGCGTGGGTGAGCTGCGCATCGAGCACCTCGGCGACCTGGCGGGCGGGCTGCAGGCCCTCGAGCTGGCGTTCCGGCTGGACCGCGGCAACCGCAAGGTGGTGGAGCGGTTGCTGGAGCTCTACCGGAAACACGGTCGCCGGGCGGAGCTCGTGGAATTGATCGGCCGCATCGACCCGAGCGCCTTCGAGGTGGCGGCCCGGGTGGATCTGTGGCTGGAGCAGGCGCGCCTGCTGGCCGAGCAGCCGGGGCAGGCCGAGCGCGCCATCGCGGCCTACCGCCGTGCGCTGGAGGACGATCCCGAGCTGCTGGAGGCGCACCGGGCGCTGGCGGACCTGTACGCCGAGACCGAGGACTGGGCCCAGGCGCGGGTGGCCATCCAGCGAGTGCTGGACCTGGCCGGGGAGGGCGGGCTGTCCGGGCCGGGGCTGACCGACCTGCACCGCCGCCTGGCCGCGGCCGAGCAGGCGCTCGGCGACCACGAGGCGGCCATCAACCACCTGAAGGTGGTGCTAGGGCGCTTCCCGGAGGACGAGGACGCCGCGGATCGCATGGCCCAGCTCCTGCGGGCAGAGGCCCGCTGGGAGGAGCTGGCCGAGCTGTACGCCGGCCGCGCGGCGCGGGCGAGCGGAGAGCAGGCCGCGGCGCTGCACACGGCGGCGGCCTCGATCTGGTGGGAGAAGCTGCGCCGCCTGGAGGCGGCCGGTGACGAGTTCGAGCGGGCGGTGCAGGCCTCGCCCGACAGCGAGGCCGCGCCGGCCAGGCTGGCCTCCCTGCAGCGCCTGGCGGCCGAGCAGGGCCAGTGGGATCGCGTGGCCGAGGTGCTGCGCCGGCGCATCGCGCGGGCACCGGCCTCCGAGGTGGCGCCGCTGTGCATGGCGCTCGCCTCGGTGCTCGAGGCGCAGCTCGCCGATCCGGCCGCGGCGGCGGCCTGCTGGCAGCAGGCCCTGGAGGCCGAGCCCTCGCACCTGCCGGCCCTGCTGCGGCTGGCCGAGCGCCGCGCCCAGGAGGAGCGCCACGCCGAGGCGATGGCCCTGGTCCGGCAGGCGCTGGCCGCTCCGGAGGGCGCGCTGACCGCCGAGCAGCGCGGCGCCGTGGCGCTGGTGGGCGCGCGCGCGGCCTGGGCGCTGCGGCGAAGCACGGAGGCCACCGAGCTCTACCAGGCCCACCTGCAGGCCTTCGCCGGGCGCTCCTGCGCCGACGTGGACCCCGAGGCCTTCGAGCGGCTGGAGCTGCTGCTGCGCGAGGCGCGGCGCTTCGAGGAGCTGGCGCGGCTGTACCAGCAGTGGCTGCAGGCCGGCCAGCTGCCCGAGCGGCACGCGGGCGTCAGGCGCGCGCTCGCCCTGCTGCTGTACGAGCACCTCGAGCAGCCCGGGGAGGGGTTGGCGGTGCTGTCCGAGCACGTGCAGGCCCAGCCCGAGGATCAGCTCGCGGTCGGCGATCTGGCCCGCCTGCTCAGGCAGGCCAGCCGCTGGGCCAACCTGGCCGCGCTGTGGCGGGGGCAGTGGGAGCGCGCACCGCAGGAGGCCGAGCGGCTGAAGCGGCTCGAGGAGCTGGCCGAGCTGCTGCACCTGCGGCTGGACGACCCGGACGGCGCCGCGGACTGCTACCGGCGCCTGATCGCGCTGGGCCACCCGCCCGCCTGGGACCGGCTGGCCGGCCTGCTCAGGCGCGAGGGCCGCCACGCCGAGCTGGCCGAGCTGCTGGCCGAGCGCGCGGCGCGCGAGAGCCCGGCCGAGGCGGCTCCGCTGTGGGCCGAGCTGGGTCACCTGGCCCGGGGACCGCTGCAGGACCGGGCCCGGGCGCTCGAGGCCTTCGGGCGCGCCCACGCCGCCCGCCCGGACCGCGAGGTGCGCCAGGCCATGCTGGCTGTCCTGGCGGAGCTGGGGCTGGACGCGCGCCGGCTGCAGTTCCTGGAGGCCGCCGCGACCGACGAGCCCGACCCGGAGGAGCGCAGGCGCCTGTGGCTGGAGCTGGCGGAGGGCTGCCTGGCGGGCGAACCCGGGCGCGAGGCCCGGGCGCGGGCCCTGGGCGCGCTCCGCCAGGCGCTGGAGCTCGAGCCCGAGGCCGAGACGGCCGCGCGGGCGCTGGCCCTGGCCGAGCGGGATGGCGACGAGCAGGCCGCCAGCGAGCTGCTGGGCGTGCTGGTCGATCTGGCCGGGGACGGAGAGGACTCGGCCCGGCAGCTCATGCGCCTGGGCCGGCTGTACGCGCGCCGCGAGGAGGGGCACACGCGCGCGGCGGCCGCCTTCGCCGAGGCCGCCCGGCGGGCCCCGGCCTGGCTGGAGCCGGCCGAGGCGCTGGTGGAGGCGCTGGAGCGCGGCGGGGATCCAGCCGGCGCCGCGGACGGCATGCAGGCGGTCCTGGAGCGTTGCCCGCCCGAGCAGCGCGCCGAGGGGCTGCGACGGCTGGCGACCCTGCGCGCGCAGGCTGGCCAGCCCGAGGCCGCCATCGCGGCCCTGGGCCAGCTGGTCGAGCTGGCGCCCGGCGACCTGGCTGGCCGCGTGGAGCTCGAGCGGCTGCTCGGGCTGGCGGGGCGACACGCCGAGCTGGCCGCCTCGATCGAATCCGGGCTGGCCCAGCCGGGCGGCGCACCCGAGCCCGGCCGCTGGTTGCAGGCGGCCGTGGGATGGTGGCGGGCGGATCGGCCGGAGCAGGCTCGCGCGGCCCTGGACAAGGCGCTGCTGCAGGCGCCCTCGGGCGGGGAGGCGATCGCCTGGCTGGAGAGGCTGGCCGCTGAGCACCCGGACTGGCCGGCGGTCTGGTCCCGCCTGGCGAGCCTGGCCGCGGAGATCCACCGGCCCGATCGTGAGGCCGAGGCCCTGCGGCGCCTGGCCGAGGTGGTGCAGGCGGGCGAGCGCCTGCAGGCGCTGCGGCGCGTGGCCCGCCTGTCCTGGGAGGGATTGAACTCGTCGCTGGGGCGCGCCGTGGGCGCCTGGGGTGGCGCGGTGCCCACCGCCGTGCGGCCCACGGTGCAGCGGCTGCGGACCGATCTGGAGCGCCTGCTGGCCTGCGCGCCGGACGACCCGGAGGGGCTCGACCAGCTGATCGCCCTCGATCGCCTGGAGCACCGCCACGAGTCGCTGGCGGAGCTCCTGGCCAGGCGCGCGCTGTCCGCCGAGAACACGGTGCGCCTGGCCGCGCTGCTGCGCGAGCGGGCCGAGCTGCTCATGGTCCAGCTCGACCGGGAGCCCGAGGCCCTGCCCGTGCTCGAGCGGCTGGCGGGGCTGCTGCCGGCCGAGCGCGGCACCTGGCGGGCCCTGGTCCGCCTGTACCGGGGCGCGGAGCGCCCGTCGCAGGCCGCCGGGGCCCTGCAGCACCTGGTGGCCCTGGGAGGCACGGCGGAGGAGCAGGCCCGCCTGTGGTCGGAGCTGGGCGAGCTGCGGCTCGGCCAGCTCGGCGACGAGCGCGGGGCGGCGGACGCCTTCCGCGAGGCCGCGCGCCTGGCGCCCGCGGCCCCCGAGCCGCTGCATCGCCTGCGCGAGCTGGCGGTGAGGCTGGACGACCTGCCCCTGCTGGCCGAGGCGCTGGAGAGCCTGGCGAACCTGGGCTCCAGGCCGGCCGAGCAGGCCGAGTTCCACCGTTCGGCGGGCTTGCTCCACTGGCGCCTCGGACAGCCCCAGGAGGCGCGCCGGAACTTCGAGCGGCTGCTGGTCCTGGACGCCGAGGATCTGACCGCCCACCGCTTCCTGGCCCGGCTGCTGGTCGAGACCGAGCCGCTGCAGGCCCTGCACCACCTGGACTGGCTGGAGCGGCGGGCCGAGCTGCTCCTGCCCTCGGACGCCAGCCGGGTGAAGGCCGAGCTGGCCCACGCGCTGGAGATCCGCCTGGCGCAGGACCCGGCCGACCGCGCCGCCCTCGAGCGACTCGAGCCCCTGCTGATCGGGCGACCGCCGGCCGAGCGCGGGGCCTTCTACCTGCGCTGGGCCGAGGGGCCGGCCGCCGGCGCCGAGCGTCCGGCGCTGGTGGCCAAGGCAGCCGCAGCGCTCGAGGAGGGCGGTGATCGGGCCGGCGCCGAGGAAGCCTGGCGGCGCTTGTTCCTGGCCGCGCCCGAGCTGGACGAGGCCTTCCAGCGCCTGAGCGAGGGCCTGCGGGCCCGGCAGGCCTGGGAGGCGCTGCTCGAGGTCCTTGAGCGGCGACGGCGGGTCGTCACCCGGACCGAGGAGCGCGCCGAGCTGGCCTTCGAGGTCGCCTCCCTGCTGGAGCGCCTGGGCCGGCCGGACGAGGCCGACGAGCCTTACGAGGCCTGCCTGGAGCTGTGCCCCGATCACCTGCCGTGCCTGCGCGCCCTGGCGGACCTGCGCGAGCGCGAGGGGCGGGTGGAGGAGGCCGCGCGCTTGGTGGAGCGTATGCTGGAGCGCGCGCCGGTCGGGGAGCGGGCGGCCCTGGCGCTGAGAAGGGCGCACATGGGCGAGCGCCTGGGCGAGCTCGAGGCCCAGGTGCGCTTCTACCGCGAGGCCCTGCAGGCCGCGCCGGGGGACGTGAGCACGCGGGTCTCGCTGGTCCAGGCGCTCGAGGAGGCCGGCCAGCACGAGCAGGGCTGCGAGGCGCTCACCAGCCTGGCCGCGCTGGAGGGGCCCGTGGCTGCGCAGGCCCTGCAGGATCTGCGCGAGAGCCTGCGCGCCGACCGGCTGCGGGCGCACCTGCTGCTGCTGCTGGCCGAGCGCGGCAGCACCGCGGCCTCGCCGGAGCTGTGGCTCGAACGCGCGGATCTGCTCGAGCACGGCGGCCAGCTGCCCGAGGCGCTGGTCGCGCTGCAGCGGGCCCTGGCGGTGGAGGGCGCGCACCAGCCGGACTCGACGCTCCGGCTGGCGGGGCTGCAGCGGCGGCTGGGCCAGGCGCAGGAGGCGCGCCGCACGCTGGAAGACGCGCTCGGCGTGTGGCCGGACGCGCCCGCGATCCTGGAGGCGCTGTCCAGCTTGCTGGTAGAGCTGGGCCAGGAGGAGCGCGCCGTCGAGTTGCTGGAGCGGCTGGCGGCTGGCGCCCAGGGCTCCGAGGCGGTGGGCTGGTGGCTCAGGCTGGGCGAGCTGCGCCAGCGGCTCGGCACACCGGAGCTGGCCAGCGCAGCGCTGGAGCGCGCGCTGCAGCTCGATCCGGCCGCCGAGGCCGCCTACGCCGCCCTGGAGAGCCTGTGGCTGGCGCAGCCCGAGGACGGCGCCCGGGCGGCCGAGCGCGCCGCGCGCCTGGCGGCGCTGTACCAGGCCTGGGCCACTGGACCGGCCGGCGGTGAGGCCCGCGCGCACCGCCTGCGCCAGGCGGCCGAGCAGTTCTCAGCGGCGGGGCAGGCCGGGCAGGCCGCGGAGGCGCTGCGCCTGTCGCTGCGCTTCGACCCCAGCGGCACCGAGTCTCACCGGCTGCTGGCCCCCCTGTTGCGGGCGCAGGCGGCCTGGGAGGAGCTGGCCGGGTTGCTCGGGGAGTGGTTCGTCCGGGAGCCCGGCCAGGAGCGCCGGGCGGCGCTGGCCTACGAGCTCGGGCGGCTGTCGGCGGAGCGGCTGGGCGATCCCGGCGCCGCGGCGGCCCACCTGGAGCGCTGCCTGCAGCTCGCGCCCGAGCACGCCGAGGCGCTGCTGCTGCTGGGCGACCTGCGCTTCGCCGACGAGCGCTGGCAGGAGGCCGAGGCCTTCTACGCGCAGCTCGGCGAGCGGGCACCCGAGGCGCGGCGCCGCGATCTGGACATCCGCCGGGGACGCATCGCCGAGCGGCTGGGCGAGCTCGGGCAGGCCGCCGAGCGCTTCGCCCGGGCCGCCGCGCTGGGGGATGCGGACGGCTCCGCCCACCGCAGCCTGGTGCGGGTGCTGGCGGCCTCCGGGCGCGCCCAGGAGGCGCGCGACACGATCGATCGTCTGCTCGCGGGAGTCGCGGACGGAGAGGCGGTCGAGGCCGCCCTGTCGCAGCTCGAGCAGCAGGTGGAGGCGCCCGAGGTGCGCGTCCACCTGCTCGAGCGTATGGCGGAGCGGGCCGCCCCTGGGGAGCAGGTCGGGTTGTGGATGCAGCAGGCCGAGATCCTGCTGCGCATCGAGCGCCAGGCGGAGGCCGCCGCGCGCATGCAGCGGGCGCTCGCCTTGCCCGGGGAGCACCGCTTCGAGCTCGCCCTGCGGCTGGCGGAGCTGCAGCAGGAGGTGCTCAGGGACGGCGCCGGGGCCGCCGACAGCCTCGCCTTCGCCCTGGCCCACAGGCCCGCGGACACGACCGACGCCGACTGGGTCGGGTTGCTGCTGCACCTGGCGGACCTCCAGGAGGGGGCCGGGCGCTGGGCCGGCCTGGCGGAGACCCTGGAGCGGCTGTTGCCCGGCGTCGAGGCGGCCCGCCGGGCCGGGCTGGCCGCGCGCCTGGCCGCGGTGAGGGCGCGGTTGGGGCTGACGGCCGAGGCCGTGGCGGCGGCCGAGCAGGCCCTGGCGGACGATCCGGGCCTGAGCGCTTGCTGGAGCCTGCTGGTGGAGCTGCAGCGCGAGCGGTTGGCCCCAGCCGAGCTGCGCGAGCTGCTGCTGCGCTGGGCCCGCAGCCCGGGTGCGGGCGAGCGGCGCGCCGACCTGTGGCTGGAGATCGCCGAGCTCGCGCGGGCCGCGGGTGAGCCGCGCGCGCACCTGGAGGCCCTGCGCGGCGCGGTCGAGGCCGCGCCCGAGCGGCTCGAGGCCTGGCGGCGGCTGGCGGCCGCGCTGGCCGAGCAAGGCCCGGTGGACGCCTGGGCCCAGGCCCTGCAGAGGTGCTTCGAGCTCGAGCCGCAGCCTGTCGAGCGGGCCGAGCTGGCCTTCCAGCTGGGGCGCCTGGTCGAGGAGCGCCGCGCGGACGCCGCCGGCGCTGCCGAGCACTACGCCCGTTGCCTCGATCTCGACCCGGAGCATCCGGGAGCCTTGCTGGCCCTGGCCCGCCACCACCTGCGGCTGGGAGGTGACGAGGAGGCCGAGCGGTTGCTGGTGCGCCTGGCGTCGCAGGGCGAGCCGCGCGCGGAGGTGTTGCTGCTGCGCGCGGAGGTCGCCGAGCGGCTGCAGCGCCCGGCCGAGGCCCTCGAGCACCTGCGGCGCGCCGCCGCGCTCTCGCCCGACGACCGACGGACGGCGCAGCGTCTGGCGGCCAGCCTGGCAGCGGCCGGTCGCGAGGCGGAGGCCCTGGCAGCCCTGGAGCGCCTGGTCGCGCTGCACGCCGGTCCGGACGGGACGCAGGCCCTGGCCGCGGTGTGGGCGGAGCTTGAGGGCGTGGCCGGCCCCGTGGCGTGGCGGGCCCGGGTGGCGCGGGAGCTCGTGCGCCTGGGCCCCGCGGCCGGGGCGGAGCCCGCCGGGCGCTGGCTGGAGCGGGCTGACAGGCTGCAGGCGGGCGGTGAGCCCGCCGCCGCCGCCGAGGCGCTCGCCCGGGCGGTGGAGCAGGAGGGCGCCCACCGCTTCGCGGCGCTGCGGCGCCTGGCCTCGTTGCAGCGCGAGGCGCTGGGCGACGCGGCCGCGGCGGCACGTTCCCTCGAGCAGGCCCTGGCGCTCGAACCCGAGTCCCAGGAGGTGCTCCTGGAGCTGGCCGAGCTGGCCCTGTCCACGGGGCAGGCGGCCCAGGCCGCCACCTGGCTGGAGAGGCTGCTGGCCCGCGCTCCGCGCGGCGAGCGGGCCGCGGCGGCCCTGCGGCTCGGGGACGCGCGCCTGGCCCAGGGACGGCCGGATCTGGCGCGTGAGGCCTGGGAGCGGGTGCTGGCCGAGGAGCCGGCCCGCGAGGACGTGTGGCGGCGGCTGGAGGCGCTCTGGGAGGAGGACGATCCACCCGAGGCGCGCGCGGCCTTCTACCGCCGCTGGGCCCAGGCGGCCACCGAGCCCGCGCGACAGGCCGAGCTGCTGAAGCTGAGCGCCCGCGACTACGCGCTGGCCGGCAGGCTGGAGGACGTGCTGCGCGACCTGGAGGCGGCCCGCCGGGCGGTGCCCGAGGACGCCACCACCTGGGCCGCCATGTTGCCCTGGCTGGAGAAGGCCGGCCGGCACGCCGAGCAGGCCGAGCTGCTCGACTGCCTGGCGGAGCGGCAGGCGGACGCGGAGGCCCGCGCGCAGCAGTTGACCGCCTCGGCGCGGGTCCACCTGGAGCGCCTGGGCGACTCGGAGGCCGGGGCCAAGCGGCTGGCCCTGGCCCTCGAGGCGGTGCCCGAGCTCGGCGAGGCCCTGGAGCTGCTGGCCGACCTGCGCTGGGCCGAGGAGCGCTACGAGGAGGCCGGCCGGCTGTACGCCCGGCTCGGCGAGCGCGTCCGGGCGGAGCGGCTGGCGGAGGTGACCTTGCGCCGTGGGTTGATCGCGGCGCGCCTGGGCGATGCCCAGGAGGCGGCCCTGCTCCTCGGACAGGCGGTGCGGCACGCACCGGAGGCCGGGCCGTGGGCGCAGCAGGCCGCGGTGGGCTGGATCCGGGCGCTGGATCGACTCGCGCGCGTGGAGGAGGCCATCGCCGCCCTGGACCAGACGCTCCTCCCGCGGCTGGAGGCCGGGCAGGCCCCGGCGTTGCTCCACGCGCTGGTCGAGCAGCTCTCGGCGCCCGCGCTGCGCGCCCACGTCCTGCTGCGGCTGGCCGAGGCGGATCCCGGTGCCGGCGCGCAGGTGTGGGTCGCGCGGGCCGAACTGCTGGATGGCCTGGAGCGGCCCGCCGAGGCGGCCGAGGCGTTGCAGCACGCGCTGGCGCTGCCGGGCGCCCACCGCCACGAGGTCGCGCTGCGCCTGGCGTCCCTGCGGCGCGCGCTGGGAGACCAGGCGGGGGCCGCCGCCTCCCTGGAGGCCGCGCTGGCAGAGCGTCCCGAGGACCACGCGCTGCGCCTCGAGTGGGTCGGCCTGCTCGAGCAGCTGGGCAGGCACGCGCAGGTGGCCGAGATCCTGCCCGGGCTGCTGGAGCACTCCGAGGCGGGCGCCCGCGGCGGGCTCCTGCTGCGCCTGGCGGCGGCGCAGCGCTCGCTGGGCCAGGACGCGCAGGCCCGCGAGGCCCTGGAGCAGGCGCTGGCGCTGGTCCCGGACTCGGTCGAGGGCCACGAGCACCTGGCCGAGGCGCTGGAGCGGGCGGGAGACCGGCGGGCCCTGGTCGAGCTGCTGGAGCGCTGGGCCGCCGCCCCAGCGGGCCGCGGGCTCGAGGCCGACCTCCTGCGACGGGCCGCCGGGCAGCGCCTGGCCCTGGACGAGCTGGACGCGGCCGCCCGGCTGGCCGAGCGCGCCGCCGAGCTGGTGCCCGGGGCCCTGGAGACCTTTGCGCTGCTGGCGGACATCCGCCGCCGGGAACAGCGCTGGGAGGACCTGCTCACGGTGCTCGGCCAGTGGCGCGCGCGGGTGCAGGATGACTCCACCCGGGCCCGCCTGGCGTGCGAGATGGGCCAGCTGGCCCAGGAGCAGCTCGCCAACCCGGGTGCGGCCGCGGCGCACTTCACCGCCTGCCTGGGCTTCGAGCCGCAGAACCTGGCGGCCCTGGCCGGCCTGGCCGCCATCCGGTTGGACCAGCGCCGGGAGGTCGAGGCCGGGGAGCTGCTCGCGCGCCTGGCCGAGGCCGCCCAGGGCGCGCAGCGCGCCGGCGCCCTGCTCCAGCAGGCCGGGTTGCTGGCGCGCCAGGGCGAGCTGGCCGGGGCGGCCCCCCTGACCGAGGCGGCCGTGGCCGCGGCCCCGGGCCTGGCCGCGGCGCACCGCGAGCTGGTGCTGCTGCGCGCGCGCGCGGGTGAGCCCGAGGCCGCCCTGGCGGCCCTGCAGCAGCTCCTGGGCCAGGCCGAGCCCGAGGAGGCCGCGCTGGAGGCGCTCGAGTCGCTGGCCGGGTCCCTGCCGGCCGGGACGGTCCGCGACCGGAGCCTGGCGGAGCTGGCCGGGCGGGCACCCGAGCGGCTGGCGCCGGCGAGCTGGGCCCTGCACGCCGAGGGTCTGGAGCGAGCCGGCGCGCTGGCCGAGGCCGGCGCGGCCTGGCGGCGTGCCCTGGCCCAGGACGGCGCCGCCCGTCTGCACGCGGCCCGCCGGCTGGCGGAGCTCGCCCGCGGCGCGCTGCGCGAGCCCGCCGCGGCCATCGAGGCCCTGGAGATCGTGCGGGCCGAGGCGCCCGGCGATCTGGGAGCGCTGGAGGCGCTGGCCGAGCTGTACGAGCAGGCGGCCCAGTGGCGCCAGGCGGAGGAGGTGCTGGCGAGCTGGCTGGAGCGGGCGCCGGAGTCCGCCCGCGCCAGCGTGGCCCTGCGGCTCGGCGACGTGCGCGGCCGGCGCCAGTCCCGCGAGTCGAGCCTGGCGGCCTACGAGCGCGCCCTGGAGAGCGATCCCGGCAACCTGGAGGCGTTCACCCGCATGGAGGTCCTGCTGCGGGACGGCAGCAGCGCCGCCGAGCTGGCGGACTTCTACCTGCGCTGGGCCCGTGGTCCCGCCGCCGGTCCGCGGCAGGCCGAGCTCTTCTGCCGCGCCGCGGAGCTGCTCCAGGACGCGTGGGACGAGCCCGGCGCGGTGGCGGCGCTGCAGGAGGCGCTGCGCCTCGAGCCGCAGCGCCGGGAGGCCCACGGCCGCCTGGCCGAGCTGCTGCGCAAGCAGCAACGCTACGAGGAGCTCGAGGCCGAGCTGGCCGCCTGGATGGCCGCGGAGACCGATCCGGCGCGCCAGGCGGAGCTGGCCTTCGACCGCGCCGTGCTGGCCGAGGCGCAGCCCGAGAAGCTCGGGGGGACCGCGCGCGCGGCGGAGCTGCTGCGCGCCTGCCTGGCGCGGACCCCCGAGCACCTGGGCGCGCTGGCGCGGCTGGCCGAGCTCGAGCTGGCGGAGGGCCGGCTGGCAGAGGCCGACGGCCTGCTGCGCCGGCTGGGCAACCGCACGCCCGCGGAGCGTGGGGGCGAGCTGGCGCTGGTGCGCGCCCGGGTGGCCGAGGGGCTCGGGCGACCCGAGGAGGCCCTGGAGGCCTACCGCGCGGCCCTGGCCGATCAGATCGAGGAGCCCGGGGCCCACCGCGGTCTGGTGCGCAGCCTGGCGCGCCTCGGCCGGCTGGAGCAAGCGCGCGCGGCGCTTGACGCCATGCTGTCCACGCTGGCCGATCACGTCGCCCTGGAGGACTGGCTGGAGGAGCTGCAGCGGGAGCTGGCCCCGCTCGACGCCCGGGTGGCCGCGCACCTGGCCTCGCTGCGGGGCGCGCGGGCCGAGGCTCGCGGCGAGCTGGAGGGGGCGCGGCGCTTGTACCTGGCCGCCCTGGAGCTGGATGCGTCCTGCGGCCAGGCGCTCGGCGCGCTCGAGGGGCTGGCCGACAAGGGCGTCGCGCCAGGGATGGACGCCCGGGCCCGCGCGGCGCTGCTCTGGCGTCAGGCCGAGCAGGAGCCCGTGATCCCGCGCCGCGTGGAGCGCCTGGTCCAGGCCGCCCGGGCCCTGGCCGCGGCGGGTGATGAGGCCGGCGCCGGCGGGGCCTGGTGGGCCGCGCTGAGGCTGGACGGCGCCCAGGCCGAGGCCCTGGCCGCGCTGCCGCCCTTGCTGCGGCGGCTGGGGCGCCAGGAGGAGCTGCTCGAGGCCCTCGGCCTGGCCCGCGAGGCCGCGGCCGACGACACCGCCCGCGCGGCGCTGAGCTTCGAGCTGGGTGTGGTCGCGCGGGGCGCGCCCGCCAAGCCCGGGGCGGAGCGGCTGGCCGCCGCCGCGGCCCTGGCCGCCGGCGGGCACGGGACCATCCCGGGTGGAGGTCGGGAGGCCGCCGCCGAGCACTTCGAGGAGTGCCTGCGCCTGGTGCCCGATCACCCCGGGGCGCTCGAGGCCCTGGCCGGCATCCGGCTGGAGCAGGAGCGCTGGCGCGACGCCGAGAAGCTGCTCGCGCGCCTGCTCGACCCCGCCCTGAGCGGTCGGCGCAGCGAGCCCTCGGCCCACGATCTCGCCCTGCGCCTGGCGAGCGTGCGTTTCGAGCACCTAGGCGACGAGGCCGGCGGCCTGCGCGCCTTGGAAGACGCGCTGAGGATCCGCCCCGACTCGCTCGAGGCCCTGCAGGCGCTGGGCGAGCGCTACTGGGGCCAGGAGCGCTGGGAGGAGGCTGCGGAGGTGACCGCGCGGCTCCTGGAGCGCGCCCCGGCCGAGCAGCGCCCCGGGCTGGCCCTGCGGCTCGGCGACGTGCAGCTCAGGCTGGGGCAGGGCGAGGCCGCCCGGGCCTCGTTCGAGCGGGCCATCGAGCTGGACCCCGCCTACCGCCAGGCCTACGAGCGGCTCGAGCAGCTGCTGACGGCCTCTGGCAGCGCCCTCGAGCGCGGCCGCTTCTACCTGCGCTGGGCCCGCAGCCCGGCGGCCGGCACCAGCCGGGCACACCTGCTGCGGACCGCCTCCCGGCAGATGTCTCGCGGCGGAGAGGGCCCGGCGGCCATCGTCGCGCTGCAGGAGGCCCTCCAGCTCGAGCCCGGTGATCCTGCCTTGCTTGAGCCGCTGGCATTGCTCCTGGGCCAGGAACAACGCTGGCCCGAGCTGCTGGCGATCCTCGGCCTGTTGCGCTCCGTGACCCTGGAGCCCGAACGGCGCCGGGCCATGACGTTCGAGATGGGGCTGCTGTGCAAGGACCACATGGGCGACCTGGAGGGCGCTGCCAGCGCCTTCCGCGCCTGCCTGCAGGAGGACCCCGGGCACGCCGGGGCGCTGGAGGAGCTGGCGGAGATCCGTTACCAGCAGCGCGCCTGGGACGAGGCCGAGGAGCTGTACCAGCGGCTCCACGGCGGGGGCTCCGCCTCCAAGCGCTTCGTGGTGGCCTTCCGCCGTGGGGAGATGGCCGAGGCCCGGGGCGAGCTGGAGGTCGCGCTGGTCCACCTGCGCTCCTCGCTGGAGGCCAACCCCTCCTTCCTGAGCGCGCACCAGCGCCTGCTCGACCTGCTGGGGCGCCTGGGCCGGCACGCCGAGCTGCTGGAGTCCGCCCGCGCCCTGCTGGAGCGGGTCACCGAGGAGGGTTTCGAGGACCTGGTGGTGGAGGTCTGGCGGCGCATGGCGCGCGCCAACCGCTGCCTGCTGCACCTGGAGGCGTCCGCCGCGTGCTACCGCGAGGTGGTCGCCCGGGCGCCCGAGGACCTCGAGGCGATCTCGGCGCTGCGCGACTTCCACACCAACCGCATGCACTGGCGCAAGGCCGTGGAGTACGGCCAGCGCGTGCTGACGCTCCAGCCCGGAGCCGCCGACGCCGGCGCGCGCTGGCTGGAGCTGGGAGAGATCCTGAGGTCCAAGCTGGACGATCTCGAGGGCGCGCAGCGCGCCTTCGAGGCGGCCCTGCGAGCCCAGCCGCCGCCCGAGGTGGCCCTGGACGCCGCCTGGAGGCTGTGGCAGGTGCTGCACGGCCGGGGCGCGTGGGAGGCCATGTGCGGCCTGGGCCCCGCCCTGCTGCAGCACCCGCTCCCGGCCGAGCGGCGCCTGGAGGTGGGCCGCGGCCTGGGCGCCGCCTGGCTGGCCACCGGCCGCGATCCCCAGGTCGCGCTCGAGCACTACGGCGTCGCCCTGGCCACCGGCCTGGCCGGCCTGGATCTGGTGGACGAGGTCAGCAAGCTCGCCCGCGACCACGGCCGCTGGGCGCTGCACGCCTCCCTGGCGGGGCAAGCGCTGGAGGAGCGCCTGCGCCAGGGGCTGGATCCCGAGGTGGCCCTCGAGGGTTACCTGGAGCTGGCGCGTCTGTACCAGGAGCAGCTCCAGGACATCGGCCGCGCGGCCGCGGCCGTGCGGCGGGCCCTCGAGCTGCACCCCCGGGATCCGGAGCTGCTGCGCCGCCTGGGCTACCTGTACGCCTCCGACTTCGAGACGCTCCAGGAGGCCGTGGACGTCTTCCGCGAGCTGCAGGGCCTGGACCCCACGGACGCCGACTGCTATCGCCTGCTGGCCCGCCTGGAGGCGGCCCGCGGCGACATGGATCGGGCCACCTGCTACTACGGCGGGCTGAAGTTCCTGCAGCCCATGGATCAGGAGGTGCGGCGCTACATGGGCTACGCCGGGGCGAGCGCGCGCCCGAGCCGGGCCCTCACCCGGGCCGAGTGGGACGAGATCCTGCACCCCTCGGCGGACTGCCTGCTCCAGCGGGTGTTCGCGGCCCTGGCGCCCTACCTCGAGCGGCTGTTCCCGCCCAACCTGGGCCGCTTCACCGCGGATCCGCAGCGGCCGACGCCCGAGCTGCAGGAGGCGCTGGAGACGGCCCGCACCGTGCTCGCGGCGCGGCCCTTCAACCTGCTGGTGGTGCGGGAGGGCGCCAGCCAGGCCTGGCTCGAGTGCGGCACGCGTCCCACCCTGATCCTGTCGCGCGCGGTGCTCGATCGCAGCTCGGCCGCCGAGCTGCAGTTCTTCGTGGCCCGCGAGGTGGCGCAGATCGCCATGGGCTGCGTGCTGCCGCGGCGATTCAGCCGCGCCGATCTCGTGCAGCTGCTGGCCATCCTGTGCCGCATGGTCTACCCGGAGTCGCCGTCGCCCGTGGCGCTGCCGCCCACCGCGCCGCAGTACATGGACGCCATCCGCAAGTCCACGCCCCCGGACGTGATGAGCCTGGTGGAGCCGCTGCTGCGGCAGTTCGCCCTCGAGCCCCGGGCCCACGACCTGGATCGGTGGCTGGGCGGGGTGCGCTGCAGCGCGGATCGGCTGGCCCTGCTCGCCTGCGGGGACCTCGGCGCGGCCATGGCGGTCATGGCGCGCGGGAGCCCGGCCGCCGGTGGCCGCGAGCTGGCCTTCGTGCCCAGCCGGGCGAGCCTGCTGCGCGACGATCAGGACATCCTGGGGCTGTTCCGCTACTCCTTCAGCGAGACCTTCATGCGCCTGCGGCGGGAGCTGGGCGTGGCCATCCAGGGGCCCAAGCCCGGCGTCACAGCTGGATGAGGCCCTTGCGGAGCGCGATCACCACGGCCTCGGCCCGGCTGGTGGTGCCCAGCTTCTGGTAGATGTGGCCCAGGTGCGTGCGCACCGTGCGGCGCTCGAGCTGCAGCACCTTGCCGGCCTCCTGGTTGGTCAACCCGCGGGCGATCATGGTCAGGATGTCGCGCTCCAGCTCCTCCAGGAGCTGGAGCGCCCCCTGGGGCTTGCCCTGGACGCTCTGGAAGTAGTTCCAGAAGCGGCGGGCCAGGCGCGGCTCGATGACCGTGCCGCCGGCCAGCACGTCCAGGATCGCCTGGCGCAGGCGGGGCGGCGCCAGGCTCTTGACCAGGTAACCGCTGGCCCCGGCCTGGATGGCCTTGTACACCTTCACCTCGTCCTCGAACGAGGTGAGGATCAGCACCTCGGTCTGCGGGCGGGCCGCCTTGACGCGCGCGGTGACCTCGATGCCGTCGATGTCCGGCAGCTCGAGGTCCAGCAGCGCCAGGTGGGGCTGGAGCGCCGTGATGGCCTCCACGCCCGCCTCGCCCGACAGGGCGTTGCCCACCACCCGGAACTCCTCGAAGGCGCTGAGCAGCCGCAGCAGGTTCTTCATCGTCTTGGGGTCGTCCTCGACGACCACCAGCTCGATGGGCTCGCTCACGGGGGCCTCTTGGTGACGCGCAGCTTCTGCGTCCTCTTGCGCGACGGCTTCTTCTTGGGCGGGGGCGGCTTCGGCGCGGGCGGCGCGGGGCGCGCCTCGAGGAGCCCGGCGTCGGCCGCCGGGGCCCCGGCGTGCAGCTCCCGGGTGCCTCCGATCGTCACCTCGACCTGCTCATCGAAGAGCTTCTGGCCGTTCGGAAGCGTCAGCACCACCCGGTGCATGCCGGCCCGCAGCAACTTCTTCACCAGCGGGGTCGTGCCCGGCAGCAGCTCTCCGTCCAGGGTGATCTGGGCGGGCACGTCCGAGTCGATGCTCAGGAAGCCGATGGGCGAGGAGGGCCCGCTGGGCGGGCCCAGGGCTGGCTCCTCGGGGACCGAACCGAACCCGAAGTAGAGCACCAGCGCCACCACCAGGGCCAGCAGCCCGCCCGCGAGCAGGACCGTGGGCTTGCTCCAGGCCGGCCTGGCCCCGGCGGCCTTCAGCTCCCGCGTGTCGTGCTTGGGAGGCGTGACCTCGGCCGGCGGCGCGGGCTCGTCCACCGACACCACGGGCATGACCTGGGTGTCCCGGACGGGCGCGTCCTCCTCGTCGGTGCCCTCGCCCTGCGCGAAACCCCGATCGAGCGGCTGGGTCGAGGTGGCCGGCGGGGCCGGGCTCCCGGCGGCCGGCTGCGCGAGCGGGACCGGGGGGGCCTCGAACTCCGCGGACCAGGCCCGGGCCGGTGCGGCCTGGGTGGCCCTGGACGGCAGCGGCGGCGGGGCGGGTGGCGGCGCCGCGGGCTGCGCGGGCGAGGCGGGCTGGGTCGGCTCCTCCGGCAGGCTGGCCAGGGACGGCAGCCGCGCCCCGACCGCAGGGCCGGCCAGCGGGATCGGCTCGCCCTTGGCCGGGCGCTCCAGCGTGCCCGGCATCCCGGCCACCACGGCCTCGTTGGGGAACAGGCTGCGGACGAACTCGATCACCCCGGCCTGGCCCTCGTCCGGGCCCTCGCTCATGGCCCGGCGGAGCTGCGCCACGGCGCGCTGCAGGGCGGCGCCGTTCTCGTGGCGGCTGTGGGGCGCGGTCCCCAGCGCCTTGACGAACACGGCGTCGCACGAGAACGGCAGGCTGCGGTCCAGCTTGGAGGGCGGCTGGATGGCCTGGTGGCGGGTGGAGACGCTGCCGCCGTCCCCCGCGCCCAGCGGCGGTTGGCCGGTGAGCAACCTGTACAGGATGGCCGCGGCCGAGAACACGTCGGCCTGGGTGCTGCCACCCCGACCGTTGATCACCTCGGGCGGCAGGGTCTCCCGCCGGCCGCGGCGCGCCTTCTGCTTGAGCTCCTTGATGCCCATCAGCACCGACTCGTAGCCCACGCCGTCCAGGCGGCTCAGCCCGTCCGCGCCCACCAGCACGTGGCGCGGATCGAGCCCGCCGTGGACCTGGCCAGCCTCGTGCAGCGCGGCCAGGCCGGCCAGGAAGTCCTCCCCGATCTTCAGGGTGCGCAGCGGCGAGATGTGCACCTCGCGGGACGAGAGGCGGTTCAGGGCGGTGGCCAGGTCGAAGCCCTCGACGCGCTGGCTGATCCAGTAGTGGTCGCCGCCCGCCTCGACGAAGGCGACGTGGGGCAGGATGCACGGGTGCGCCAGGCCGGACACCGCCGCGGAGGCCGCGCGCAGCCCTTCCAGCACGCCGGGGGCGGACGCCACCGCGCGCAGCAGGCGGCGCACGGTCACCAGGCTGCGCCCGGAGTCGTCGAGCAGCCTGCCGACCCACAGCTCGGCCAGGTTCTCGTCGGCCAGTTTCTCGATCAGCTCGAGCTGCACACCGCCTCCAGCCCCCGGGGCTCAGGCCTTGCGCGGGCGGACCACCCCGAGCAAGAGCTTGCAGTGCGGGCAGCGGGGCAGGTCCGCCGAGGGCAGCGGGCCGTGGCAGGCCGGGCACTCCGGCCCCCGTGCCTCGCGCAGGCGTTCCGCGCGCTCGTGGCGAGCGATCCGGCGCTCCTCCAGGTAGGCCTTGATCACCCGGCGCTCGCTCGGCAACAGGTGGCCGCGCAGGCCGGCGGCCAGCAGCAGGTCGAGGAGCTGCTCCAGGCGCTCCAGGTGGGCCTCGCCGTCCCTCGCCTGCCTGGCCCTGCGCGGCGGCTGCCGCGGCTGTCTGGGGGTCGAGCCCATCTCGGTCGTTCCTCGGCCGCCAGAATCCCACAGATGGCGGGCCGACGCAAGCGTGCAGGCCGCCAGGGTATTTCTGGCGCGGCGGGCGTTTCGGGAATGTTGCACCTCGACCGGAGCTGCGCTAGGCTGAGGCCGCGGACGAAGGACCCTGTCCAGGGTGGAGCGGTGGGACTCGCATGAGACGCGCAAGCGCATTCAGCCTCGTGGTGGCGATGACCGGGATCCTGGCCCTGGCCTCGCCTGCCTCGGCCGCCTCCCCCAAGATCCAGCTCTTCGAGGACGTCGAGAAGGGGCTGTTCCTGGGGGGCCGGGCGGGCTTCAGCTGGAACTTCCTGCCGCCCGTGGACGAACCGGGGCCCGGCCTGCACCTCGGCCTGGAGCTGGGCTACGACGTGCTGGACGTCCTGCGGGTGAAGGTCGGCTTCAACGACAGCCTGTACTCCGCGGCCACGGACAACCACCGCGGGGAGCGTTTCAGGATGGACTACGAGCACCGGCTGCTGTACGCCGGGGTCGGCTTCGCGCCCTTCGCCACCGAGCGCCTGTTCTTCTACCTCAACGCCGGGCTCGGCTACCTGTTCACCACCCCCAAGAGCATGGACGGGGTGCCGGTGGCCGGGGACGACGACCTCGCCATCCTGGCCGGGTGCAGCCTGGAGTACTACACCAAGCTGCGCCACTTCTCCTTCGGGCTCGAGGCCGAGGCGACCATCCTGCCCATCCGCGGCGACGTGTCCCTGGCGATCTACCCGATGGTGCGCTTCACCTGGGGCTTCAACGAGGTGCGCGAGGTCAAGCCGCCCGAGGACCGGGACTTCGACGGGGTGCCCGACGACAAGGACGCCTGCCCGGACAAGTGGGGCCCGGAGTGGAACAAGGGCTGCCCCGAGCCGGACACCGACGGCGACGGGGTGGTGGATCGCGAGGATCGCTGCCCCGAGGTGCCGGGCCCCAAGGACAACGCCGGCTGCCCGCGCGAGGTCGATCGCGACAAGGACGGGCTGGCCGACAACCTGGACCGCTGCCCGGATCAGCCGGGTCCCCGCGAGAACGAGGGCTGCCCCGAGGCCGACCAGGACGAGGACGGCATCCCGGACAAGATCGACCTGTGCCCGGAGAAGAAGGGCTTCAAGGAGTTCGAGGGCTGCCAGAAGAAGTCGGACATCAAGATCAAGCTGAGCCGCAAGGCCATCGAGCTGCGGGAGCAGATCCACTTCGAGACCAACAAGGACGTGATCAAGCCCGACTCGTTCGCCCTGCTCGACCAGGTGGCCGCCACCCTAACCAACTACGCGGAGATCCGCAAGCTGGAGATCCAGGGCCACACCGACGACGTGGGCCCGAGCGCCTACAACCAGAACCTGAGCCAGCGCCGCGCCCAGGCCGTGGTGAACTACCTGACCAGGAAGGGCGTGGACCCGAACCGGCTGCAGGCCAACGGCTACGGCGAGGACAAGCCCCTGGCCACCAACAAGACGGCCGAGGGCCGGGCCATCAACCGCCGGGTCGAGATGATCATCATGGAGCGCGACTAGTAACTCGAGCGCGCCTCCCAGCGCGAGGAGTTTCCTGTCCGTGGCGCCCCACGCCATGGACCAGCGGCGCGCGCCCTCCGTCCCCCCATCCTTCGCTCGTGCTTCGTGCGGCGTGCGGCGCACGAGCCCGAGCTCTTGGTCCCAGGTCCCGAGTCCCTGGTTCCTCGGCCCGCTGCCTCCACCCTCGAGGAGAATCCTCCGACCCCGGCCTCCGACGAAGGTAGGTGATCAGGGACGGCTCGAGGGGGCCCGAAGAGGGAGCTCGGAGAGGTGGTGCGGGGGCTAGCGAGAGGAAGACCGGCGGCGGAGCGCGCCCAGGCAGACCAGGCCGAGCAGCCCGAGCAGGCCGAGGCCCAGGCCCGTGGCGCCCGCGCCGGCGCCGGCGCAGCCGCTGCTGCCGCCCACGCACAGCCAGGAGCCGTCCCGGTACTCGGAGGTGAAGCCCGCGCGGCAGTCGGGCGCGCACACGCTCTGCCCGTCCAGGACCTCGGGGTGCTGGCCCTCCGGGCACTCCCCGTCCTGGCCGCCATCCGCGCCCCCGTCCGCGCCGGAGTCGTCGCCGGCGTCCTCGCCGTCCGCGCCGCCGTCCTCGCCGTCGGGGCCGCCGTCGGGCTGGGGCACCGCGACCTCGCCCGAGATGGTGTACTCGGTGGAGGGCTGGGCGCGGTTGACCGGGTGGAAGAAGTAGGTGTGGCCGGGCTCGAACTGCCCGCCGGCCTGGGTGAGGTCGAAGGTGCCGCCCTGCTCCAGGATGAAGTCGTAGGTCGAGGTGAGCCCAGCCATGCCCAGGCTGTGCTGCACGGGCTGATCGGCGCGCACCAGCAGCTCCACGTCGCTGGTGCCCACGCTGACCGTCCACTCCACGGTGAGCGCGGTCGCCTCGGCCGGGAGCTCGGCCTTGTAGTGCAGCTCCGCGGGCACGAAGGCGACCATGTTGCCGTACTGGCCCAGCATCTCCTTGCCGATCACCAGGCCGGTGTGGCCCTCGGGGGTGAGGGTGATGAAGCGCTCGCAGCCCGGCAGCCCGCGGCGGGTGGCGATGTCCTGGACCTGGCCCTGCTGGGTCGCGTCCAGCACCAGCGCGCTGCGGGTGAGGAAGGTCTGCGTGGCGGTGGGGATGTCGATGTCCTGGGGGAAGGCGGCGATCACGTCCAGGTAGAGCGGGTCCACGATGGCCTCGCCCAGCAGGGTGCGCACCTCCCACAAGAACCCGCTCCACACCATGCCGTCGTCGTGCCCCTCGCCGTACAGCCCGTCCGGGCAGGTGTAGTCGTTGTCCACGATGCGCAGGTAGCCCTTGGGCAGGGCCTGCGGCAGCCGGGAGGCGAAGTACTCGCCCAGGATGGGGTCCTCCAGCGCGGCGCAGGAGAAGTAGTCCGCGGTGGCCTCGTTCAGCGCCAGGCCCCAGAACACCGGGCCGTAGGGGTCCATGTCGAACATGCCGGCCTGCGAGAACTCGCCGAACACGTGGTGGCCGTACTCGTGGAAGATGACGTCGTTGTCCACCGCCAGGTCGATGGTGGTCCACTGGCCCATCATGATGGCCGGGCCGTTCTGGAAGCTGGCCTCCTGGGGGCTGTAGAAGGCGTTGGGCCCGTCGGTGTAGCGCATGGGGTAGTTCACCCCGACCTTGAGCGGGCTCGGGTCGGCCCCCAGGCCGACGAAGTAATCCCGGACGGTGTTGATGGCGTAGTAGCCCTGCACCTCGACGAACAGGTCGCTGTTGAGGTTGGGGTCGTTCTCGTTCTCTGGGACGATCAGGTAGTCGCCGTTCGCGTCCGGCGCGGCGAGCTGCACCGGGGTGCAGGAGCCGGCGGCGGAGCCGGTGCAGTTGTACACCTCGACGTGCTCGCCGCTGAGGTGCTCGAGGGAGGTGAGGTACAGCAGCTCCACCTCCTCCCAGGAGCCGCGGGTCGGGTTCTGCGGGTAGGCGTAGCCGCGGGCCATGGGCGAGCGCTGGTAGGCCCACAGCACCCGCGCGTCGGGGCCGGCCACGATGAAGGTGTGGTCGCCGAGCGGCCTCGAGGCCGGCAGGGTCACCAGGTGCGCCTTGAGGAACGCCTCCGGGCCGGGCAGCCACACGGTCTCGATCCGGGCGGGGCCGCGCAGCAGCCCGCCGCCGCCCAGGAAGGCCGCCTCGGCCTGGTCGCGGGCCGCCTCGGGCGAGGCCAGGGCCGCGTCCAGGCGCTGGGCGCCCGCCGGGCGCGCGCCCAGGATCAGGCTGGTGAGCCGCCCGGCCGGATCGAAGGCCAGGCTGGCCGAGCCGCCCACGACCGGCAGTCCCTGGATGCGCTGCTCGAGCTGCACCACGCGGCCGAGCGGGGTGGCCACGCTGCGCGTGACCACGAGCTCGCTGCGCTCGTCGCCTGGCAGCAGGAGCTCGCGGTGCCCGGCCACGAAGGCCTGGGCCCGCTCGATGGCGTTCCGGCCGGGGAGCCACAGCCCGAGCCCGCCCACCACGCGGGGCGCCTGGCCGGGCGCCGCCCGCCAGACCGTGGGCGCGGAGCCGTTCTCCTCGGTGAGCTGCTGCAGGGCCGGCTCGGCCGCCAGCGACGGGCCAGCCAGCAGGAGCAGGGCCAGGATCGCCGCCAGGGTTGCGCTTCTGGGCATGGGCACCTCCAGGGATCGTGCGGGGATACGGCCAGGGACCCTGCCTGGGATATTGGCAACTTCGGGGCCGGGGCGTCAAGCGGGCCGGGGGCTCAGGCCTCGGGTTCCTGGGCGTCGAGGTCCGGGGTGAGCACCAGGCGGATGGCGGCCAGGCGGCCCAGCTCGCGCTGCACGGCCAGCCAGTGGTTCAGCCGCTGCTGGAGCTCGTTCGTGCTGGCCACCTGCTCCTGGCTCTCGCCCTGCCCGAAGGGGCTGGCGAGCTTCACCCTCAGCCGGTAGCGGGTGGCGTCCACGGCCACGAACGACTCGTCGCGCTGGTGCTGGCTGGAGGCCAGCTCGAAACGCCCGAGCAGCCCGAGCAGGTGCTCCGCCAGCTCGCGCGCGTCCTGATCCACGAGGGGGTCGGTCATGCAGGTGTGGTTAGCACGGCCGCCCGGCTCCGCGTAAATCGAGCGTTTCGTTGACCCGGGCGGCTCGGCTTGATACCTTGGGTCCTGTCCGCGGTGGAACCTCTCTTACTTGCCTGCGAGGCTGGAGGAGCACACCATGCGCCGCTTGATTTCGTGGCTGGTCGTCGTCGTTCTCGGCCTGGGCATGCTGACCCTGACCGGGTGCCCGAAGAAGGTGGTCAAGGAGGAGGCCCCGGACGGCGACACCGTCGAGAACCCCGATCCCCGGCCCAAGCCCGGGTGAACCGGCGAGCGTCCGCGCCTCCGATCCGCTTCAGTCAGCCGTGGGGGGAGAGGGGACAGGACTCATGTGGGGACGGAAGCGGCCGGTGGTGGTGGGGTGCGCCCTGCTGGGGCTGATCCTCTCGGTGGGCGTGGCCGCTGAAGAAGAAGAGGAGGATCAGAGGAAGAAACACCGCCGGGCGTCCATGCTCAACGAGACCGGCGACCTGGAGGCCGGGTTCTCCCTGGGTGTCCCGATCGTCGACGGCCAGGAGGGGCTCACGTTCAGCCTGGGCGGCAGCTTCAACTTCCGGGATCCCTTCGCGCTGTCCCTGGGCTGGAGCCTGTTCCAGGATCCCGAGGGCCGGGTCCTGCCCGGCAACCTCAAGCTGGACAGCGGACTCCTCATCCACACCAACTTCGACAAGGGGCCGCCCTACGCGGGCATCGGCGCTGGCTGTGGACTGGGGCTCGGGCTGTGGCCGGTGGACGAACAGGTGCGCACGCGGACCGTGCCCCTGGCCCTGGTGGCCGATCGTCGTTGGGTCCGCTCCTTGCCCGAGAGCGTCGTGCTGAGCCCCCACGTCACCGGCTTCCTCTCGCTGGACTGGCTGGTGGGGGCGGTGCGCATCGGCTCGGACATCGCCTTGCCTGTCTACCGGCGGGAGGCCAGGGACGTCCAGGCGTCGCTCGTATACTCCTTCTCCTTCGGCGGGGCCTTCGGGGAGCCCAAGTACTGGACAAACACCTACGCCATCGGCGGAGCGGGCCTGGTGAGCTTCGGGGAGGGAGGAGAACATGGGTTCTCCCTCACCGCGTACTCGTCGTTCTGGTGGTGGAAGCCCTGGCTGGAGTTCTTCGTGTCGGGCAGCGTGCCGCTGGTGGGGGAGACCTTCAAGCTCGAGGGCATCGTGCACCTCGGCGTGGACATCGGCTTCGAGGAGCTCCTGGGCAAGGACCCGGATCACCTGCCGCACCGCTGACCTCCGGTCGCGGGGAGCTGCTGGAGCCCCCGGCGGCCTCGATCATCCCCCCCGGGCCGGGCCCTGCCCGGGCCGCTGGATCACTGGCAGGTCGCGCTGACCAGGCTGCCGCCCCAGCTGATGTAGGTGCGGGCCGGGCTGCGGTCGGGCACCTGCATCAACGGCATGCTGAAGGTGGCGAGGTCCGCGCTGAAGGTGAGGGTGTTCAGGGCCTGCTCCCAGGTCTCGTCCTGGGGGTTGTCGCCCTGGTCGAGGCCGCCCGAGCCGCAGAACGCCCCCGAGCAGCTCACGTTGCCCACGCTGCGGTAGGGGAACACGCAGCCGTCGCCCGTGCCCACCACGTCCGGGGTGAAGGAGTTCACCGTGTCGTTCCAGCCGGCCGGGTAGCTGCAGGCGTTCCAGGTGATGGTCGGGGTGCCGGTGAGCGACAGGGCGCCGAGCGCCATCTCGACGGTGTTGTCGGTCTGGTCGAGCACCGGGCTGAAGGCGTCCACGTCGGTGACGATGTCGGTGCCGAAGATGCTCTGCGAGAACTCGAGCGGCAGGTGGAAGTACAGCACCTCGGCCAGGCCCGCGGCCGGGTTCGTCCCGCCGTCGCTGGGCACCCGCAGGATGAGGGTGCCTGGGCCGGCCGCGAAGGTCCCGTCGCCGAACCCCCCGGTGGTGTCGCGGATGCGCAGGTTGGAGCCGGTGTAACCGGCGCCGTTGTTCCCGTTCCCGCGCACCAGGGTG
Organism: Myxococcota bacterium; assembly: GCA_022710975.1. GTDB lineage: Bacteria > Myxococcota > B64-G9 > B64-G9 > B64-G9 > JAKLGA01. Next base: position 710,932 of record JAKLGA010000001.1, read on the forward strand.
TAGGTCAGCACGCACTCGCTGGTGGCCACGATCTCGCAGTTCGTGCCGCTGGTGCCCGGCAGGCAGTCGCAGATGTAGCCGCCGAGCTGGTCGTCGCAGGTGCCGCCGTTCAGGCACGGGTCCGGGTCGCAGTCGTCGTGGTCCACGTCACACAGCGGCCCCTCCCAGCCCGGGTCGCAGGTGCAGGTGAACTCGCCCGTGCCGGGCGCGCCCTCGGTGCAGGCGCCGTGGACGCACGGGGCCGCGGCGCAGTCGGGGATGTCCAGGTCGCACAGCGCGCCCTGCCAGCCCGGGTCGCAGGTGCAGGTGAACTCGCCCGTGCCGGGCGCGCCCTCGGTGCAGGCGCCGTGGACGCACGGGGCCGCGGCGCAGTCGGGGATGTCCAGGTCGCACAGCGCGCCCTGCCAGCCCGGGTCGCAGGTGCAGGTGAACTCGCCCGTGCCGGGCGCGCCCTCGGTGCAGGCGCCGTGCAGGCATGGGGCCGCGTCGCAGTCGGGGATGTCCTGATCGCACAGCGCGCCCTGCCAGCCAGGGGCCGTGGCGCAGTCGCAGGAGAAGCCGCCCACCAGGTCGAAGCAGGTGCCGCCGTTCTGGCAGGGATCCGGATTGCAGTCGTCGATGTTGGTGTCGCAGTTGACCCCGCTCCAGCCGTCCTCGCAGGTGCAGGTGTAGGCGCCCGGACCGGTGTCCTGGCAGGTGCCGTGCACGCAGGGGTCGTCCGCGCAGCCCTGGACCGCGCTCTCGCAGGTCGGGCCGGTCCAGCCGGCCGGGCAGGCGCAGGTGAACTCGTCCAGCCCGTCCTGGCAGGTGCCTCCGTTCTGGCAGGGATCGGGATCGCAGTCGTCGATGTTCTGGTCGCAGAGCGCGCCCTCCCAGCCCGGGTCGCAGGTGCAGGTGAACTCGCCCGTGCCGGCCGCGCCCTCCTCGCAGGCGCCGAAGGCGCAGGGGTCCTGGGCGCAGTCAGGGATGTCGTCGGCGCAGGTCGCGCCCTGCCAGCCCGGGGCCGTGGCGCAGTCGCAGGCGAAGGCCCCGACCAGGTCGCTGCAGGTGCCGCCGTGCTGGCAGGGCCCGGGGGCGCAGTCGTCGATGTCCTGGTCGCAGTTCGCGCCCGTCCAGCCGGTCTCGCAGGTGCAGGTGTAGGCGCCCGGGCCGGTGTCCTGGCAAGCGCCATGCACGCAGGGGTTGTCCACGCAGCCCTGGACCGCGCTCTCGCAGGTCGGGCCGGTCCAGCCGGTCAGGCAGGTGCAGGTGAACTCGGCCAGGCCGTCCTGGCAGGCGCCGCCGTTCTGGCAGGGGTTCGGGTCGCAGTCGTCGGCGTTCGTGTCGCAGTTGGCGCCGGACCAGCCGGCCTCGCAGGTGCACGCGTAGCTGCCCGGGCCGGTGTCCTGGCAGGTGCCGTGCACGCAGGGGGCGTCCGCGCAGCCCTGGACCTCGCTCTCGCAGGTCGGGCCGGTCCAGCCGGCCGGGCAGGTGCAGGTGAACGCGTCCACCCCGTCCTGGCAGGTGCCGCCGTTCTGGCACGGGTTCGGGTCGCAGTCGTCGATGTTCTGGTCGCAGGCCGCGCCCTCCCAGCCCGCCTGGCATTCGCAGGCCGGCGGAGAGGCCAGGGTGTCGCAGGTGCCGTGCGCGCAGGCCGGGTCGCAGCTCGGGACCACGCCGATGCAGTAGGTGCTCCGGTCCGCGCCCTCGACCAGGGCCAGGAAGTCGTCGATCGGGGTGGCGCACACGTAGCCGGTCCGGGCGCAGTCGGCGTCCGTGCGGCAGGCGTCCAGGCACTGGCCGTAGGTCAAGAAGCCCTCGAGCACCTCCGCGTCCGCCGGCTGCAGGCCGAGCGCCGCGACCAGGGTGGCGAAGTAGGTGGGGTCCACGTCGCGCAGCGGGAAGAAGCAGCTCCCGCCCTGGCCGCAGTCCGCGTTCGTGGCGCAGGGCGTGACCGTGGAGCAGTAGCCCCCGGGCAGGGGCACGCCGATGCCGGCCAGCCCCTGCGCGGCCGGATCCTGGGAGGAGGCCAGCCCGGAGAGCGGGTACAGGCCGTCGGTCAGGCAGTCGGGCGTGCCCGGCCCGGCGCACTCGGCGTCCAGGGTGCAGGGCGAGCCCACGGGCAGCCCGGCCTCGCCCCCCCCGCCGTCCGAGCAGCCGCCCAGGACCAGCCCCGCCATGACCACCGCCGCCAGCACACCGACCGACCACGACCTCGAGCGAGACATCTGGAACCTCCCAGAAAGAGTTGGAGGAGGAATGAGGCTGAGGCCAAGCCTTGCAAGCCCCCTGCCATCCAATCCGCGGCCCAGGCTTACGCCAAGTCCCTCTTACTCTTTAAGAAACTTCTTCTTTGAGGGTGGGACAGGCAGGCAGGTGTGCGGCGGTGCACGGATCGCGTGCGCCTTCGAACGTCGGTTCCATTCGCAGGAGGAGGAGCGGGGGGGTGGGATCAGGACCCAGGGCGTTGTAGGCGGCGGATGGGCTTCAGGTACACGGTGTCCTGGCCCTGCAGGCTCGCCTCGTCCACCCCGCTCACCCCGAACACCCGGTCCCACAGCCGCTCGAAGCAGTGGGCGGCGTCCGGGAAGCCCAGGCTGAGCTCCAGGGCGCGGGCGTAGAACCCGGCCGGCCGGGTGCGCGCGCGCCCGGCCGTGACCGCGAACTGGGCCCCGGGGTAGAAGCGCACCCGCGGTGGGGCCGGCGCGCCGAAGAGCGCCGGGTGGAAGAGATCCAGGCGCAGCTCGCGGCGCCCGGGGTTCTTGCTCCAGGGCACGAACAGCCGCCGACCGTGATCGTCGTCGGTGTCGATGATGAAGCCCAGCCAGCGGAAGTCGGCCACCCGCTCCGCGCCCGCGGCCAGCGCGCCGAGCGTGCGGTGGAAGTCGGAGGCGTGGTCGAAGGGGTGGCCCTGGCAGAAGACGGTCAGCGGCGCGAGCTCGTCCCGCCGGGTGAGCAGGTGGTGCAGGTAGGTGTGGGCCTCGCGGCCCTGGTTCGGGAGCCGCTCGAGCACCGCCCGGGGCGCGTCCGCGGGGGCGAGGTCGCCGCCCTTGTCGTACAGCCGGACGCGGACGCCCCGCGGCACGCGCCGCAGCCAGGCCACCGGCTCCCGGTAGCGGGCCACCACCAGCTCGATGTCCGCGCCCGCGCTCAACCGTCCTCCAGGCGCCCGCCAGGCGGCCTACACGGGGCAGTCGTTCGGCTCCGGGGCCCAGGCGTCGAAGCGGCCGTGGGTGACCAGGCGGGTGCGCTCCGCCCAGGTCCTGCAGCGCTCGGCCTCGTCCGGGTCGGGCGGCTCCCAGGCCGGGTGGTAGGTGTCCGCGGTCCAGCCGATCTCGACCACCTCGAAGCGCTTGGCGGCCAGCGCCGCGCGGATCTGCTGCTGCGCCGAGGCCTCGTCCTCCGCGAGCGCGTAGCAGCGCACGAAGGCCCCGGCCACCTGGCGCGGATCGAGCTCGCAGCCGGGCTGTGGCCGCACCTCGACCAGGCAGCAGTAGACCGTGTCGCGCGCCGGCATGCGCGGAACCTACCCAGCGCGGGCGGGGAAGTCAACCGGCCGTCCATAGAAAAGCCCCCTCCCGCGGGGGAGGGGGCTCCAGAGGCCAGGGTCAGATCAGGACGCGATTAGCCGTCGATGGGGAAGCAGGCCCAGAACGGGGAGCCTTCCTCGCCGATGTCCTCGCAGTTCCACTGCGTCGTGTTCGGGCAATCGGCGTTGGTCTGGCTCGGGCAGGGCAGGCCGCACCAGCAGGTGGGGGTCGCCGCGCCGTCGGACCACATGCACTCCCAGTTGGCCACGGTGCAGCCCGTCCCGGCCTCGCAGTCGCACTGCTCGGTGCAGAACGACAGGCTGGTCTGGGTGCCGATGCAGTCCAGGCCCTCCGCGCAGGGGTTCTGCTGGTCGCAGATGTCGCCGACCTGGCCGTCGCCGGGGCCCGTGCTCGAGGGCAGGCAGAAGCAGGTGCCGTTGACGGTCTGGGGCACGTAGCCCGCGCCGCAGGCGCCGGCCACGCACTCGTCCGAGCAGAAGGACGCGCCGCAGCCGCCGCCGACGCAGTCCGGGTTCCACAGGGGGTCCAGGCCGGTGCACTCGCCCACGGCGGCGCAGGGGGCGCCGTCGGGGTCCGCGGACATGCCCAGGCAGGTCAGGCCCGCGGCGCAGTCGCCGCTGCCCTCGTTGACGATCGGGTCGCCCTCGGCGAGGGCGAAGTCGCAGGGCTCGCCGACCTGCTGGTCGCCGGGCTGCTGGCTGGACGGGATGCAGAGGCACACGCCCTCGATGGTCTGGGGCGCGAAGCCCGTGTCGCAGGCGCCGGCCACGCACTCGGCCGAGCAGAAGGAGGCGCCGCAGCCGCCGCTGACGCAGTCCGGGTTCCACAGGGCGTCCAGGCCGGTGCAGTCGCCCACGGCGGCGCATGGGGAGCCCGTGGGGTCCGCGCCCACACCCAGGCACTGCAGGCCGGTGGCGCAGTTGCCGCTGCCCTCGTTGACGATCGGGTCGCCTTCGTTGATGGCGAAGTCGCAGGGCTCGCCGGCCTGCTGATCGCCGACCACCGTGCTGGAGGGGATGCAGAAGCAGGTGCCCTCGATGGTCTGGGCCGCGAAGCCCGCGCCGCAGACGCCGCCCACGCACTCGTCCACGCAGAAGGAGGCGCCGCAGCCGCCGGCGATGCAGTCCGCGTTCCACAGGGCGTCCATGAACTGGGCGCAGTCGCCGTCCGCGCTGCAGGGCATGCTCGTGGCGTTGGGCTCCATGCCCAGGCAGGTCAGCCCGGTGATGCACGCGCCGGCGCCCACGTTCACCGTGCCGAAGTCACAGGGCTCGCCGACCTGCTGGCCGGTGCCCTGCGGCTCGCACTGGCCCGCGGCGTTGCACACGTCGGTGCCGGTGCAGGTGCCGCAGTTCTGGGTGCCGCACACGGGATCCAGGCCGCACACGCGGCCGGTGCAGGACGGCTGGCAGACGGGTTCGCACATGCCGACGGCGTTGCACACGTCGGTGCCGGTGCAGGTGCCGCAGCTCAGCGTGCCGCACGGGGGATCCATGCCGCACTCGCGGTTGCCGCAATCCTCCACGCAAGGGCCGTCCTGGCAGGCGCCATCCAGGTCGCACCACTCGGGCGCGGTGCAGGTGCCGCAGTTCTGGGTGCCACACACGGGGTCCAGGCCGCACTCACGGCCGGTGCAGTTCGGGATGCAGACCTCGGGCTCGCACATGCCGGTCGCGACGTTGCAGGTGTCGGTCCCGGTGCAGGTGCCGCAGGAGGTGCCGCAGCCCTGGGGGTCCACGCCGCACTCGCGCGCGCCGCAGTTCGGGGTGCAGACGCCCTCGCACATGCCGGTGGCGGCGTTGCAGGTCTCGGGCGCGGTGCAGGTGCCGCAGCTCAGGGTGCCGCACGGGGGATCCATGCCGCACTCGCGGCTGCCGCAGTCCGGCACGCAGGCGCCGGTCTGGCACGCGCCGTCCATGTCGCACCACTCGTCGGCGCCGCAGGTGCCGCAGCTCTGGCCGCAGGTGGGATCCGGGCCGCACTCGCGCGTGCCACAGGTCGGCACGCAGGTCGTGTTCTCGCACACGAAGGAGGTCGCGTTGCAGGTCAGCGGGGCGACGCAGGTGTTGGCGCAGGTCCCGCCGCAGTTGTCCGAGCCGCCGCACTTGCCGACGCAGGCCGCTGCCGAGTTGCACTCGCAGGTGAAGGTCAGCGGGTTGCAGAACCAGTTCGCGCCGTGGGCGGTGATGCACTCCGCGTGGGAGAGGCAGTCATCCCCGCCGCCGCCGCCGTCGCACGCGCCCGCGAGCACGCCGAGGGTCAGGGCGAACACGGCCAGCATCGTACAGCTCAGCAACTTCCTCATGTCTTCCTTCCTCCTTGGGGGTTCCTACGGAACGTTGGGGACCTTGGGACTGGGAACGGAATCCAGAAACTCGCTTCCGTCTATTCCTTTTTTTCCTGAAAACCGCCACATACTAGGCGCGGGCCAGCGAGCCTGTCAATCGGTTTTTTCCCTTTTGGACGCGGGGTGTTGGCCCATTTTTTGGCCCGCTCGCGCAGCCCACCTGTCAAGCGGATCAACCCGTGGCCCCTCGGTTCGGGCAAGGGGATTCCTGCTGGAAGGGGCGAGGTCCGGGTCAGGGAGGGAGGAGGTCCGGGCGGAGGCTCAGCGCTCGGCGAACCAGCCGCCGGCGATGTCGCCCTGGACCAGGATGGTGAAGTTGCCGGACCAGAAGCCGTCGCGCGGCTCGTTCTCGTAGTTGCGGGTGCCGAGCGTGGTGCCGTAGGGCGGATCGTCTCCCTCCACCCCGATGGTGGCCCAGCCGCTGAAGTTCAGGAACTTCCAGCCGATGCCGATCTGGTCGAGCAGCCCGCGCAGCAGCTCGCCCGCGCTCGGCTTGAAGTTCTCGCAGGCCTGGACGATGTCCGGGGCCGAGCCGCCGAACGGCCAGATGTCGTCCACGAAGCCCTGGATGGCGTAGCAGTCGATGATGTCGATGAGCGCCTCGTCCAGGCTGTCGTAGCCCAGGAAGATCTGGCACATGAGGTCCACCAGGAAGGCCACGAACTTGCTCACCTCGATCTTCACCTGGCGCGGATCGACCGCCAGCGTGTAGGTGTTGATCACCCCCTCGGTCACGTTGATCTTGGCGGTGAAGGGCAGCACCTGGATGCCGACATCGGCGAACTCGAGGTCGTCGCGGTAGATGTCGATGGCGGCGCAGTCCGGGAAGCCGGGCTGGTTGTAGGGGTTGCAGCCGGCCGGCTGGCCCTCGCAGCAGGCGTCCAGGTAGCGGATGATGATCTTGTCCCACAGCTCGCTGCCCGACAGGAGCTCGGGCGGGTTGATGTGGGTCAGCTCCATCTCGCCCTCGGCCCGCAGCTCCGAGAGCATGTTGCCCAGGTTGTCCAGGATGCTGATGAGGGTGCCCACCCAGTCGGGCACGTACTCGTCGATGAGATCGCACAGCAGGTCGTCCACGAAGTCGATGCCGGTGATCTCGCAGTAGTTCAGCGCCTGGTTGAGGAAGGAGATCACGTCCGTGATGGTCTGGGCGAAGCCCGGCAGGGAGTTGTGGATGTCGAAGTAGTGCTTGGTGTACCAGGTGCCGCCCAGATCCGGGAGGGTCACACCCTCGGGGTTGTCCGGGATGCAGATCCCGTTCTGGCAGATGAAGCCCGGCGGGCAGTCGGCGTCCGTGGTGCAGCCCGTGCCGGTGTTGGTGCACTCGGGCAGGGTGTTGCCCTCGTCGCACGGGTAGCAGGTCAGGTTCTCGCAGAAGTAGCCGGCCGGGCAGTCCGCGCTGGTCTCGCAGGACTCGGGCAGCACGCCGTCGGGCCGGCAGTAGCCGCTGACGCAGCTGTAGCCCGCGGGGCACTCGTCGGTGGTGTCGCAGTCGATGTCGCCGCCCGGCTGGCACTGGCCGCCCTCGCACACCATGCCGGCCGGGCAGTCGGCCGGGGTGACGCAGGTGGTCTTCTGCTTGACCAGCACGGTGAAGGTGACGGTGCCGATCTGCAGCGAGGCGCCCTCCACCCGCACCCGGTACTGCAGCGCCTGGCTGCCGCCGCGGAAGGTGGTGGTGCACAGGCCCGACAGGTTGCTGGCCACCTGGGCGGCGGACAGGCTGGCGTCGCCGTTGGTGGCCTCGATGGCGAAGGCCACGTCCACGCCGCGCACCGGCTGCTGCGTGCCGGCGTCGATGACCTTGACGATGAGATCGAGGTTCTCGCCCACGTAGATCTCGCGGTTGAGCTCGCTGACGTTCACCAGCTGGCGCACGACCTGCTTGAGCACGATGGAGAAGTACACGCCCGTGGAGTCGTCCGGGTGGTGGGCCCAGACCTGGAAGCTGCCGACCTGCTGCCCGGCCGTGAGGGTCACCTTGGCCAGGCCGCTGGCCTCGGTCACCGGGGTGCCGAGGTCCAGGCTGGAGTCGCCCGGGTTGCCCACGATCTCGAAGGTGATGGTCTCGCCCTGGACCGCGCCCAGGCACTTCTCCAGGAACACCACCTTGAGCTCGGCCTGGTCGCCCGGGTACATGGTGTGGGTCGGGTCGCCGACCACGCTGAGCAGGCGCACGCCTGCCCCGGCGCACCCGTCGCCGCTGCCACCGTCCGGCGAGGCCGTGTCGCCGCAGCCGGCGCCGAGGGCGACGACCAGGCTCAGGGCCAGGGACAGGCAGGCGAACCGCGTGGTCCTCGGAATGTGCATGGGATCCTCCTTGCGGAAGCTCAAGGCCTCGATTCTCGTGCGGGAATACTAACCCGAAGCCACCGCGAGGGCAATAGGACAACCCGACGATGGGCGCGGAGTTGCCCGCCCAGGAGGCGCGGGTTATGCTGGGCCGACCAGCAAGGGAGGCACGCCATGGGCCGCGAGGAGTTCCTGACCTGCGATAGCTGCGGAAAGCGCTTTCCTTCCGGAGAGGTGGAGCTGACCTGCCCAGCCTGCGGACCCTGGCTGGGCACCCTCACGGTGCACTTCGACTGCGCCCGGGTGGGCCGGGAGCTGTCCCCGGCGACCCTGGCCGGGCGGAGCGAGCCGTCCCACTGGCGCTACCTCGAGATCCTCCCGGTCGCGGAGCGGCCGGCGTGCCTGCACCCGCGGGTGGGCATGACCCCGCTGTACGAGCTGCCGGCGCTCGCGCGCGCGCTCGGCCTCGGGCGGCTGTGGGTCAAGGACGACGGGCTGAACCCCTCGGCCTCCTTCAAGGACCGGGCCTCCAGCGTGGGGGTCGCCCGCGCGCTGCTCGGCGGGCGCGAGGTGATCACCGCCGCCTCGACCGGCAACGCGGCCTCCTCGCTGTCGCTGTTCGCCGCCTGCGCGGGCCTGCGGGCGGTCATCTTCGTGCCCGAGACCGCGCCCCAGGCCAAGGTGGCCCAGCTGCTGATGTTCGGGGCCGAGGTGCTGATGGTGCGCGGCAGCTACGACCAGGCCTTCGACCTGTGCCTGGAGACGGCTGTCGCGCAGGGCTGGTACTGCCGCAACACCGCGGTCAACCCCTACCTGGGCGAGGGCAAGAAGACCGCCGCCCTGGAGATCGTCGAGCAGCTCGGCTTCGAGCCGCCCGACGCGGTGGTGGTCAGCGTGGGCGACGGCTGCATCCTGTCCGGCACCTGGAAGGGGTTCTCGGACGCGCAGGCCATGGGCTGGTGCGGCCGGAGGCCGCGCCTGCTCGGCGTGCAGGCCCGGGGCGCGAGCCCGCTGGTCGCGGCCTTCGAGCGGGGCGAGCGCGCGGCCACGCCCGGGCCGGCCCAGACGCTGGCCGACTCGATCTGCGTGGGCGCCCCGCGCGATCACCTGAAGGCGCTGCGCGCGGTGCGCGACAGCGGCGGCGCCATGCTGGCGGTCGAGGACGAGGAGATCCTGGGGGCCATGCGCCGGCTCGCCCGCGAGGCCGGGGTGTTCGCCGAGCCGGCCGGGGCGACCGCCTTCGCCGGCCTGCTGCGGCTCCGGGCCGAGGGGCGCCTGGGGCGCGGCGAGCGCGTGGTGGTCCTGGTGACCGGCAACGGGCTGAAGGACGTGGCCTCCGCCATCCGCGCGGTGGAGCGGAAACCCACGCGCATCGAGCCGACCTCGGCCGCGGTGGCGGCCTGGCTGGCCGGGGGGCAGGGGCGGTGATCGGGCTGGGCGCGCTCCTGGCGGCCGCGGCCGGGCTGGGGCTCACGGTGTCGCCGTCCGAGCCCGTCCAGGGCGCGGCCTTCGTGGTGGAGGTGCGCGGGGCCGAGCCCGAGGACGAGGTGCAGGGCACCTTCCTGGGGCGGGACCTGCGCTTCTTCGTGGACGGGCGGGGGCGGGTGCGGGCGCTGGCCGCGGTGCCGCTGGGCCGCAGGCCCGGTCCGGCCGGGCTGAAGGTCCGCGTCCGCCCGGCCGGAGAGGGCTGGACGCGGCTCTCGGCCCCGGTCCAGGTGGGCGCCGGGAAGTTCGAGCGCCAGACCATCCGGGTGAACCCGAAGTACGTCAGCCCGCCGGCCCGCGAGCGCAAGCGCATCCGGCGCGAGGCCGCCGAGATGGCGCGCCTGTGGGCCGCGCCGCCGGGCCCGCGCCTGTGGCGGGGGGGCTTCCTGTGGCCGCGCAAGGACGTGCTGGGGTCCGGCTTCGGGACCCGGCGGCTGTTCAACGGCAGGCTGGCCTCCCGCCACTACGGGGTGGACATCGACGGGCGCCTGGGCGACCCGGTGGCCGCCATCGGCGCGGGCACGGTGGTGATGGCCGCCCCCGACCGCTACTACAGCGGCGGCACGCTGGTGGTCGACCACGGCCTGCGGCTCTTCTCCATGTACTTCCACCTGTCGGAGCTGCTGGTCGAGGCGGGCGCGCGCGTGGAGCGCGGCCAGATCCTGGGGAAGGTGGGCTCGAGCGGGCGCTCGACGGGCCCGCACCTGCACCTGTCGGTGAAGCTCGAGGGCGTGACCTTCGATCCGCACTCGCTGCTCGCGCTGGAGCTGGAGGAGGACGGGCCCGGCGGGGCGGCCCGGTAGGTCCTCGGGCGCCGCAGGCGCGCCAAGGACAGGCGATTGTTCGCCCGGGGAGGCGGGCTCCAATCGCTCGGCGGGCGGCTCACATGCCGCGGGTGATCTTCCAGTCCTGGCCGACCTTCTCGAGCTCCATGCGGGCCAGCTCGTCGGTGACCTGCCAGCGCTCGCCGCTGGGCAGCTTCATGAGGTACCGGCAGACGTACTGGTAGTCGACCGTGGCGCGCTGCTCCTCGACCTTGAGGCTCTTGAGGGTGAGGCTCACCGTGGGCTTGTCGATGGTCTTGAAGTACTCGGTCATCTTGGCGCGCAGCCCGTCCCGGTTGTAGTCGTCCACGGGATCGGGCGTCCCGGCGGTCTCGAAGTAGCTCTCGGAGGCGAGCCCCACCAGGCGCTCCAGATCCTTGGCCTCGAAGGCCTCGGCGTAGTCCTTGAGCACCTGGACGATGGCCCGGTTGTCCGGCGTGTCGTCCACGCTGATGCCCAGGCCGGGGATGCGCTTGGGGCTGCAGCCGGCCAGCAGGCCGGGCCCGGCCAGGAGGGCCAGGCAGAGCCCGAGCAGCCTGGGACCGGAAGAGAAGAGCTGCATGCGACCTCCTCGCCGCCTGAGGGCGGCGGACCCAAGTTGGTCCAAAAGGCGAGCGGCTGTCAAGCGATTGGAGCCCGCCTCCCCGGGCGAACAATCGCCGGTCCAGCGGAGCTGGGCCAAGCGTTCGACCTGGCGCTGCAACCGGCTCACGCCGCAAGGCTATTCCCCGGGCGCGGCGGCTTGACCGCCCGGCGCACGGGGCTTAGTCTGCCCGCTGGTATTCTGGAGACGCCGCTTGCAGAACCTCCCGCGTGACTGGCTGCTGGATCTGCTCGGCGCCTGCTCGGCCCGTTTCGACGGGGCCGCCGCGGGCGCGCGCCTGGACGCCTTCCGCGCGGCTCGCCCCGAGCTCTCGGGCGGCGAGCTGATCCGCCGGTTCGTGGAGCAGCGCCTGCGCGAGACCGGGCTGGTGTACGGCACGCCGCTCGGCGACGCCTCCGCGCTCCGGGCCGTGGCGGGCGAGGGGCAGGGGGCGGCGCTGCGCCGGGCGGTGTTCCAGGCGCTGCTCAAGGTGCAGGCCGAGCTGGCCATGGAGGTCGGCTGCGCGATCGGCCACTGCAGCCTGGGGAACGTGCGCACGCTCGAGCTGGGCGTGTGCCTGGCGCTGCTGTGCGGGCGCTTCTGCCTGGCCGAGCGCATCCACCTGGCCCACCGCACCATCCCCGAGGATGGCCCGCTGCCGGGCGTGCTCAGGCGCCGCCTGCGGCGGCTGGGCCGGGCGCTGGTCGGGCGGGCCTACCTGGCCGGCAACCCGCTGCTCGGGTTGCCCATCCAGAACAGCCTGGCCTACGTGGACGCCAAGACGCTCGGCCGTCTGGCGGTGATGTACTTCGAGCGCGGGCGGGTGGATCGCCCGGCCGCCCGGCGCGTGCTGGACTTCCACGTCCAGGAGCGCGAGCTGCTGCTGCTCGCCCAGGTGGGCCTGGCGCTGGCCGACCGGCCGGTGGAGCACGAGTCGCGCCTGGTGGTGCGCGAGCAGCTCCTGGCCGCGCGCCTGCCCCGGCGCACGCGGCGCGAGCTCGACCGGCTGCTGGAGCGGCCCATCCGCCCGCTGGAGATCGCCGCGGCCGCGCGCGACGACCGGGCCCGCGACTTCGTCCTCGAGCAGCTCGTCCTGGCCGCCATCCTGGACGGGGAGTTCAGCCAGCGCGAGCGGGACTACCTGGCCAGGCTGGCCGGCTGGCTGGGGCTGGGGGGCGAGGAGCTGGTGCGGCGGGAGGCCGAGGTGGTGGCCTTCTACGAGTCTCACCGCGAGCTGCTGGACGTGTTCACCGTGGCCGGCGCGGTGCGCTCCCACCGCGGGCGCATGCTCGGGCGGTTGCAGCGCGCCCTCGGCGAGAACGCCGGGCTGATCGTGCAGGAGATCCGGCGCACCGGGGACCTGGCCGAGCTGCTGATGCGCGCGGCCTCGGGCGAGCGCCTGCCGCCCGAGGACTGGCGGCGGGTGCGCGCGCGGCTGCTGGACGTGGTGCGCAGCATCCCCGCGCTGGCCATCTTCTCGCTGCCGGGCGGCGCGGTGCTGCTGCCGCTCGTCTTCCGCATGCTGCCCGACGGGCTGAAGCCGCGCGCCTTCGCCGAGCGCGACCGGCGGCTGCGGCAGGGCGGCGGGCGCGAGGGCAGCAGCTCGGGCGCCCAGCCCTGAGGGCTACTCCTGCTCCTGCCGCTCGCCGAACACCTGGGCCTCGAACAGCTCGATGCGCGTGCCGCCCTCGCGCCAGGCCTCGGGCGGCAGGCCGGCCTTCATGCAGGTGTGGGCCAGGAACTCCTCCCGGTCCCAGCCGAACTCGGTGGCCACCTGGGGCAGCAGCACGCCCGCCCGCAGGCCGCGGGTGATGTACAGCCCGTGCCGGCCCACCTCGATCTCGCTCACGTCGGAGATCTGCCGCAGCGGGCTCAGCACCGAGATCTCCAGCTCGAGCCCGGCCAGCTCGTCGGCCGCGAGCGGGGGGAAGCGCGGATCGCGGAAGGCGGCGGAGACGGCCATCTCCTGCACCGTCTGCACCAGCGGCCGCCGGCCGACGAAGGTGCCGATGCAGCCGCGCAGATCGCCGGCGGCGTGCAGGCTGACGAAGGCCCCGGCCAGGGCCGCCAGCCGCGCGCCCGTCGGCTCGGCCGGCGTCACCCGGCAGCCCTGCAGCTGGTCGGAGATGGCCTGGCGGGCGGTGCGCAAGAGCAGCGCGCGCTCCTCCGGGGTCAGCTCGTCCTCGCGCGGCGTGCCGGTCATGGCTCTCCCTCCCCTCGGGGCCGGCCGGGCAGGGTGAAGCGGCCGCGGGGGCCCCCTCGCCGGCGGGCCAGGTAGTCGGCCAGGATGCGGGCGTGATCGAAGGCCAGCGGCGAGGGCAGGGACTCCAGCGGGAAGGCGCGCGCCTCGGCCGCGTCGTCCGCGCCCCGCGGCTCGCCCCGCGCCCGGCCCAGGTAGACCACGCTCACGGTGTGGTGGCGCGGATCGCGGGCCGGATCGCCGTAGGCGTGGAGCTGCTCGGTGAGCTCGACCTCCAGGCCGGTCTCCTCGCGCGCCTCGCGCACGGCCGCCGCCTCCAGGCTCTCGCCGTACTCCACGAAGCCGCCCGGCAGCGCCCAGCCCTCGGGCGGGTTCTTGCGGCGGACGAGCACCACCTGCCCAGGCGCGCCCTCGGGCTCGATGATCACGTCCACGGTGGGGTAGGGGTTGCGCGGGCTGGCCATGGGTCCTTGGGTACCACCGCCCCCGCGGGCGGTCAACCTGTGTACCGATTGGCCATTTCGTTTGCTGAAGCGGAAGGCGGTGTCTACCCTCAATTGTCGGCGCGGCACTCCTCATTGTAGCCGGTGAAAGTGAGGGTTGTTGTCACGAGGCGGAATTGGTCCTCGTCGTCCTGGAACTCCACGGCGAAGGTCATGGTGAAAGGGTCTTCGGAAGCCACGGTCGCGGTGCCGCTCGCCACGGTGGAATGGTACTCAGGAAAATCGCAGAAGTCCCTATAGGTGGGCGCTTCTTCCCATCTCACGTAGATTGCGGGCTCACCGGGAACGTACAGGTCGGCGTCCATATGCAAGACGTTGTAGATCTCTCCCTCGCGTTTTGGGCCCACGAAAAGACGGTCCATGAAAACACTGGCACAGAAATCATCAGCCGATCCGATGGAATCCTCGCACCAGGGAGGAACCAGATCGGCGCCCATTCCCAGGTACACCTCTCCTGCGAATTCGGAAGGTCCGCTAAAAAACCGATGGTAGTCCTCCCAGCCAGGGCCATTGCTGTCAATGGACCTGCTGCCAGGATCGTCCAGCAACTCTGGGTAATGGGATTGCCCCTGGACGCGGCTACCACTGTTCTCGACATGCAAGTACCTGACCAGGTGTTCGTAGGGACCACATTCACAAGCGGTTACGCAGAGGCCAGAAAGAGCACCTAGCGCGTAGAGCGCTGCCGTGCGCCAGAGCCCAGGCTTGACAGCCATGGCCCGACCTCCCGGAAGGGTTGCGAACCGATTTCCCGCTGCGAGAGGACAGGGACGATTCCAGTGTAGTCAATCGTGTCCCGAGGCGTCAATTGCACACCGGGATCATCGGTGGACAAGCGGTGACATCGTGGCTACTGTGTTGGGCCGGAGGTGCGCATGCTGGTGTTCGACTCCCTGGAGACCGGGCCGCTGGCCACCAACTGCTACATCGTGGGCGACTCCGAGACCAAGGAGACGGCGGTGGTGGATCCGGGCGGGCACGTGGGCGCCATCCGCTCCGCGCTCGACCGGCACGGGCTCACCTGCAAGTACATCATCAACACCCACGCGCACTTCGATCACGTGGGCGGCAACGCCGAGCTGAAGCGGGCCACCGGCGCCGAGCTGCTCATCCACCCCGAGGAGGCCGGCTGGCTGCTGCAGCTCAAGGCCCAGGCGCGCATGTTCGGGCTCGCGGCCAGCGACTCGCCGGCCGCCGATCGCACCCTGGCCGAGGGGGACGTGGTCGAGCTCGGGCAGGTCCGGCTCGAGGTGCGCCACACCCCGGGCCACTCGCCGGGCAGCATCTCGCTGGTGATCGCCGGGGCCAAGAAGATCCTGGTGGGCGATCTGGTGTTCGCCGGCTCGATCGGCCGCACCGATCTGCCGGGTGGCTCCCTCGAGGCCCTGCGGCAGAGCGTGTTCGAGAAGATCTTCTGTCACCCGGACGACACCCAGCTCTTCCCGGGCCACGGCCCCAGGACCAGCGTGGGGGTGGAGAAGCGCACCAACCCCTTCCTGGGCGAGGACGCTCCGTACTGACTGAATGTCCCCACCGGGGGCCCCGTCCCACGGGGGGAGCAACGGAGGCGGCATGCGGACGTGGCTTGGAGTCGTGGCGCTGGGCGCGTTGACGGCGTGGGCCGGCCCGGCCCGGGCCGAGGGCCAGGTGCTGAAGGACGGCGACAACTTCGTGTGGACCGCCGAGCTCCTGGCCGGCGCGGCCAGGGGCGAGGGCAAGCTGGCGCTCACCCTGGTGCCGCGCGGCAAGTGGAAGATCACCCTCGAGGCGCCCCTCAAGGTGGGCCTGGCGCCGCCGGCCGGCCTGAGCGTGGCCAAGACGCTGCTGAAGAAGGACGACCTGCTGGTCAAGACCAAGGAGCGCGCCCGCTTCGAGGTCGGCTACCAGGTGACCTCCCCGGGCAAGCACCCGCTCAAGCTGAGCTTCGACTTCGTGCTGTGCGACGACAAGATCTGCCAGAAGAAGAAGTTCGACGTCGAGTACCCCATCCCCGGGCCGTGACCCCCGCCGCGACCGGCGTTGACAGCCCTCCGCTCCCTGGGGTTCAATGGCCCCGCCCCCGCGAGCCCAAGGAGGAGCGCATGCCTCGTCGTGGATGCCTGCTGGCCGTCCTCGCGCTGCTGGTCCCGGCCACCGCCTGGGCCGGGCTGGCGCCGCTCGAGCGGGTCGGCCGCGCCGTGGCGCCGGCCTCCAAGCCCGCCCTCGAGCTCCTCGAGGACAGCCTGGAGCTCGCGCTGCAGCCGGAGCGCGGGCTCTACGTCGAGCAGGTCCGCCTGCGCAACGCGGGCCCGGCGGGCGTGGTGCTGCTGGGCGTGCCGCGCCCGGTGGCCGCGGGCCTCGGCGCGCAGGATCTGGCCGTGCGCTTCCTGGGGGAGGACGCGGCCCGCCCGGCGCCCAGGGTCACCCCGTGGGTCGGCCAGGACCCCGCCCGGCCGCGCGCCTGGCTCGCCTTCGAGGTCGAGCTGGCGGCCGGCCAGACGCTCGGCCTGGAGCTGAGCTGGTGGCAGCCGCACGGGGCCGAGGAGCGCTACGGCGTGTGGCGGCTGCTGCAGGCGGAGGACCTGTGGACCACCGGCCTGTGGGCCGGCAAGCCCGCGCGCGTGAGCCGCAGGGTGCGCCTGGAGCCGGGCGCGTTCTACGTGGCCAGCGAGCCCGAGGCGCGGGCCCTGGAGGACAGCCAGGGCGGGGACTGGGAGCGCATGGACCGGCTGCTGGAGCGCGTCGGGAGCCTGCCCGCCCCGGACGAGCGCTGGGCGGTCTTCTTCTGGCTGCGCGACGGGGCCCAGAGCGCCTGCGCGGGGCGCCCCTGGGACGCGCTGGACGGGGAGGCGGACAGCCGCTGGGCCCCCACGGGCTGTCCGGGCGAGGTGCCCGAGCTGCGCCTGCTGGCGAGCTGCCGCGGCGTCGGCCTGCTGGAGCCGGACTGTACCCAGGGGCAGGGCGCGAGCCAGGTGGCGGCCGCCCTGCTGCAGGCGCCTGGCGCGCCGGCCGGCGCCCGCCTCGAGGTCGAGGGCTGGTTCGGCCCCCACCGCGTGTGGAGCGCGCAGGGCGCGGCCAACACCCCGCTGTGGCTCCTGCGGGCCGAGCCCGTGACCTCGCTGCGCTTCGCCTTCCCGGGCGGGTTCCCCGCCGGCGGTGCGGAGCTGCAGCTCATGCGGGTGGATCTGGAGCGCTCCAGCCCCGGGGCCGAGGCCCACCTGGCCCGGGGCAAGGCCCGCCCGCGCATGGAGCGCAACTGCACCTACAAGCTGCGCCTGGTCAACCCGATCTGGTTCCAGCACATCACGGTGAAGCTCAAGCCCAGCCTGCAGGCGCGCGACTGGCTGGTGGAGCTCGACTGCGGCGAGGGCCGGGGCCGGGCGCTGTTCTACGAGCCGACCGCCCACGACGAGGTCCCCAAGGAGGTCTTCCGGGACGGGCTGTCGGACGAGCTGTACGCCAAGTTCAAGGACGAGCTCGAGCAGCACGAGAAGGAGCACGGCGGGCACGCCGGCGAGCCGCCCGCCTTCCGCCGCAAGCACCCCGATCGCATCGAGCTGGACGTGGACCCGACCTGCAAGACGCGCCTCATCGGCGTCACCACGGCCCACCCCTACTGCCAGGCGGGCCCCCGCACGCCCGAGGCGCCGGAGATCGAGCTGCGGTTCTGAGCGCGGGAGGGCGCGCATGCTGGAGCTGGTCGTCATCCGCGGAGAGCAGGAGCTGGTGGCCGTCCCCCTGGAGCGGGAGCGGTTCCGCCTGGGGCGGGCCACCACGAACGATCTGGCCCTGCCCGAGCCGACCGTGTCCCGGGTGCAATGCGAGCTCGTCTCCAGCCCGCACGGCTGGCGGCTGATCGATCGCAGCGGCAAGGGCACCCGCCTGGACGGGGCCCTGGTGCCCGAGGCCGAGCTCAAGCCCGGCGCGCGCATCGGCTGCGGCTCCCTCGCGGTGCTGGTGCGCCTGCGCGCGGAGGAGTCCCCGCCCGGCGCCACCCTGTCGGGCCGCGGCACGGACGCCCAGCCAGGCGCCCAGGGCGAGGAGGGGGAGCTGGTGCTGGTGGGCGAGCTCCAGGGGCAGCCGCTGCGCCTGGAGCTCTCGGGCGCGGGCCTGAGCCTGGGCGCCGATCCGGCCAACGACCTGTGCGCGCCGCTGCCCTACGTGTCGGCCTTCCACTGCCGGCTGGCGCGCGTGGGCGGCGCCTGGCACGTCCAGGATCTCGGCAGCACGAACGGCACCTGGGTCAACGGCGTGCGGGTGGGCGAGGCCCGCCTGGACGCCGGCGCGCTGTTGCGTCTGGGGGAGCTCAGCCTGCGCGCGGAGCCGGCCCGCCCGGCCGCGGCCCCCGAGGACTTCCTCGGCCTGCTCAGCGCGGATCCGGCCATGCAGCCGGTCTTCGAGCTGGTGCGGCGGGCGGCGCCCACGGACGAGACGGTGCTCGTCACGGGCGAGAGCGGCTCGGGCAAGGAGCTGGTGGCCCGGGCCATCCACCGGCTCAGCCGGCGCGCGGCCGGGCCCCTGGTGCCGGTCAACTGCTCGGCCATCACCCGGGAGCTGCTCGAATCGGAGCTCTTCGGCCACGAGCGGGGCGCCTTCACCGGCGCCCAGGCCCGGCGGCGCGGGCTGTTCGAGGAGGCCAACGGCGGCACCCTGTTCCTCGACGAGATCGGCGAGCTGGCGCTCGATCTCCAGGCCAAGCTGCTGCGCGTCCTGGAGAACGGCGAGATCCGGCCGGTGGGCTCCAGCGCGCCGCGCCGGGTGGACACCCGCGTGGTGGCCGCCACGCACCGCTCGCTGCTCGAGCGCGTGCGGGCCGGCGCGTTCCGCGAGGACCTGTTCTTCCGCGTGCAGGTGATCGAGGTGGCCATCCCTCCACTGCGCGCGCGGCCGGCGGACGTCCCGCTGCTCGCGGCGCACTTCCTGGCGGCCGCCACCCGGCACACCCGCCCGCGCCGCCTGAGCCCGGCCGCCCTGGCGCGCCTGAAGGGCTACCGCTTCCCGGGCAACGTGCGGGAGCTGAAGCACACGGTGACCCGCGCGGCCATCCTCAGCCCGGACGACGAGATCGGCCCCGAGCACCTCACCTTCCTGGCGCCCAGCCTGGCCGATCGGGTGGCCGAGGGCCGCACCTACAGCCCGGCCCGGACGTGGCGCGAGATCGAGACCGAGGCCCTGCGCCAGGCGCTCGAGGCCGCCGACGGCAACCAGAAGGAGGCCGCCCGCAGCCTGGGCATCGCCCGCAGCACGCTCACGCAGCGGATGGAGAAGTGCGGGCTGCGCCCCGGGCCGCGCCCGCCGCGGGACGAGCAGGCCTGAGGCCCGGCCGGAGGGTCAGGGGATGGGCGCGTTGATGCAGAAGTAGATGTTGGCCGAGTAGCTGTCGAGCGCCTTGAATACCTGCGGCACGATGAGCGCGGTGGAGCCCACCAGCCCGCCCAGGAGGATCATGGTGATGAGCGCGTACGACATCATGGCCTGGCCGCGCCGCGCCTTGAGCGCCCGCCGCAGGGTCTTCTTCGTCTGGGTCATGGCCGTGCCCTCCTTCCGCCAGGGGTCTAGCGCCGGTGCTGCTCCTTGCAGTCGTCCAGGCACTCGTCGAGCATGACCTGGTCGCAGGACTCCTTGCACTTCTGCTTGCCCATCGGGTTCTTCACCTTGTCCTCGCACACCTTGTGGCACATGGCCTGGTCTTCCTTGCAGCCCTTGGCGCACTCGGCGTAGGTCTCGGCGCGGACCGCGAGCGGGGTGAGCAGCATCCCGCCCGCCAGGGCGAGGCCGAGCAGGTCCTTCCAGCGGATCGTCATGGCTTCTTCTCCTCCGCGGGGGACGTGACCCCCGTCTCCAGCACCACCATGGTCACCGAGGCCGCCGGGCCGCCCGTCTCGGCGTCGGCCCCGGCCTGCACCTGGATCATGCACGTGGCCGAGCCCCGGCTCAAGCTGAAATCCTGCCCGGGCAGGGCCTCCTGCTCCCCCTGCAGCCTCCAGCCGTCGGCCTTGGCCTGCGCGGCCAGCGCGCGCCGCGCTCCGTCCGGCGTCATGCCCGGGACCACGTAGTGCAGCGTGCGGTGACGCGTGCCGCCGTAGGTGCCGTCGGTGCTGGTCACCTCGGTCGCCCGGGGCAGGGCGGGCAGGTCGTCCGGCAGCGCGGTCGGCAGGCCCACCAGCGGCCTGGGATCCATGCTGGAGAAGACCAGCATGGTCCGGCCGTCGGGCTGGCCCATGGCGCTGACCAGGTGGGTTTGCGCGCTGGCCCGGTCGAGGTAGCCGATGTAGGCGGAGTTCAGGCTGTAGGCGTGCTCGAGGACGCTCACGCCCCGGGTGGCCAGCGCCTCGCGGTAGAAGCGCAGCACGGTGCGGATCGGATCGTCGGTGAAGGCGATCAGCGTGCGCTGCGGCACGCCGTTGGTCCGCAGATCGGCCGGGATGGGGGTCGAGAGCTGCGGGTAGGCCGGCAGGCCGAGCACGTCCGCGCTGGCCAGCGGCGCGGCCAGGGACAGCGCCAGGGCCAGCGCCCAGCCCCGGGCGATCCGGCGCGCGCTCCTCTGGCTGTGGACGGCTCCGGCCATGGCACCCCTCAGCAGTTGGGCTTGACCCCGCAGCCCATGTAGGTGCTCTTGCGGTTGTCGAGCATCTTCTTGGGCATGTCCTCGTCGCCGTCCTCGTAGGGCAGGGAGTAGAAGTCGCTCGGGCCGTAGGCCGCGTCCACGTCGATGACGAACTTGTCCCCGTTGTCGTGGTTGACGCCCATCTTGAGGGTGAGCGGGTTGTCCAGGCCCAGGATGCCCTTCTTGATGAAGGCCGCCACCAGCACCAGGGGGCTGGCGATCTCGTCGCTGACCGCCTGGCCGATGAACTTGAGGTACATGGCGTAGAAGATGTAGTAGGTGAAGGGCTTCTTCCACATCAGCTCGGTGCGCTCGTAGAAGGCGTCCCCGCCGTTGCCGCCGGTCTCGAGCCCCTCGGTGATGTTGAACTGCTCGGTGTCGCCCGTGTCGCGCGGGCACTGGCTGCCGGTGTCGTTGCAGCCGTTGACCGACCAGGAGTCCACCATCAACCCGGCCGCGTACACGGGGTAGGTCAGCTTGTCCTTGCGGGGCTTGAAGAAGTCGACGTCGTCGTGGGAGAACTCCTGGAGGAAGGTCGAGGGCAGGAAGGTGTTGGTGACCGAGATCTGGCCCGAGCAGGTCACCAGCCCGCCCTTGGTGTACTTCTTGTGGTACTCCTTCGAGAGCAGCATGTAGCCCTTGTCGCCGAAGTCCTTGTCCACCGCGCAGTCGATCTTCTTCTCCCAGTCGAACTCGGCCCACGGCCCGGACTTGCTGCGCATGGGCGGATCGTCGCCGGACCACAGGCTCTCGTTGATTTTCTGGTTGAAGTCCTCCGTCACCTTCTTGACGACGTCCTGGGCGGTCTGGTGCTCGTAGTTCTGGTAGGCGAAGTCCCAGGTGGTCTGGGTGATCGCCTCCTGGGCGTCCAGGCGGTAGCGCAGCGCGTCCTGGAAGTAGAGCGGCAGCAGGGTCAGCGGCACGAACACCATCATCAGCACGGCCAGCTCCACCACGGCCGCGCCGCGGCTGGAGCGGAGCGCCTTCCTCAGGGCGATGGCGTGTCTCATGGCATCCTCCTCGCTCACGGGCGCGGGCCGATGATGGCCATGGGCAGGTAGGTGGTCTTGCCACCGGCCCCCAGGACGATGACGGCCTCCGCGATGCGCATGGGCTGCAGCTTGGCCTTCCAGTGCGGGGCGAACAGGTTGGGCTCTTCCTTCCAGTCGGGCGGGAAGTGGTAGTAGGCGATGGCCTTGGACATGGCCAGGCCGCCGTCGCGATCCACGGTGGCCTTGGCGCCCGTGTAGGGGGAATTCATGTTCACGCCGGTCTTGATCTCCTGGCCGCCGAGCTCCTCGCCCGGGCTGTCGGCCAGGTGGACCGTCATCACGCCCGCGTCGCCGCCCAGGTCGACGCTGACCTTGCCGCTGTCGGTGATCTTCCAGGGGCCCTGCTCGTCGGTGTTGTTGAGCAGGCGCAGATCCTGGCCCACCAGCGAGTAGGCGTGGGGCTGGCCCTGATCGCCGTCCTCCTCGCCCTTGTAGATGGTGAAGCAGGCCGGCACGCTGGAGTTGAGGCAGCTCATGTTCTTGTGGGCGTCCTGGTCGTCGCAGGACTTCTTCGGCTTGTGCGTGGCCTTGTCGTCGCCCGACCCCAGCTCGACATCGCTGATGGGGAACAGCATGAAGGCGGAGAAGATGCACATGGAGATGGCGGTCGAGCCGACCAGGCCCTCCTCGGCCGCGCCCACGCCCTGGGCGTCGGTCGGGCCGTGCTGGTTCTTCTTGATCTGCGACTTGGTGCTGTTCGGGCTGGCGATCACCCGGCTCTCGCCCTTGTAGCTCAGCGGGAAGGTCATGCCGTCCGAGGGCTGGGGGCACTCGTCCAGGAGCTGGGACAGGAGCTGCTCGGGGTGCACGAAGAAGATGAACGGCCGGAACAGGTTGCGGTCGGAGACCATCCGGCTCCAGCGGCTGGCGTTGGCGATCTCGGCCCCCAGGAAGCGGCGCTGATCCTCGCCCTGCGTCGGCAGGTAGACGGCGCTGGCGAACTTGTAGGCGTTGACCAGCTTGATCTGGCCCAGGTTGTTGGTGGCCTTGGGCGCGAACTGGCCGCCGTCGCGCTCGGCCCCCTTCAGATCCTTGATGAGCTTGTCCTGCATCAGCTGCATGGACACCTTGGCGTAGGTGATGGTCTGGGAGCCGGCGATGTAGAGCATGTGGCGGTCCAGCCAGGTGATGACGTCGACGAAGTCGCCGTCGAGGTCCTTGACGTCGTCCTGGACCGCGCGGCCCTGCTTGCCGTGCTTCATGGCCGAGCGCAGGTTCTTGATGGCGTGGATGCAGTGCTTGCACATGGAGAAGCAGTAGGGCCAGCAGCAGGTCAGGCAGGCCACGAACTCGATGCCGGCCAGGATCAGGAAGTTCATCCGGCCGGCGAAGAACAGCTCGGGCACGGCCGTGGCCATGGCCATGTAGGCGTGCACCGAGGAGGCCGCCACCAGGGCGCCGACGTTGGCCCGGTTGGTGTACGCGAAGAAGTTGAAGGCGCGCGCCATCTGGTTGGCGTTGGTGAAGGCGGCGGCGTCGGCGAGCTGCTGCACGCGGATCTTCTCGTGCAGCGCCTGGCCGACGTTGAGGGTCATGATCATGGTGACGGCCACCATGAGGATGCCCAGGACCCCGAGCACCATGGTCTGACCGCGCCGCGCGCGGGCCAGGCTGCGAAGCTTGAGCGCCAGCATGGGGTCCTCCTCCCTCAATGGACCACGCAGTCGTTCGACTGCGGGAACTTGTCGATCTTGGCGTCGGACATGAGCTTCGCCGAGTAGTGCGCGCGGATGGGCACGATGTAGACGCCGAACATGTCCGCGGCCATCGAGTACTTGTCGAACTTCGGCATGCCGCTGCGGTTCTGATCGACGCGCAGCACGTCGGTGATGTCCTTGTTCAGCCACATGCGGTGGATGACGTAGTCGGCGAAGGGGATCACCAGGCGGTAGTTCAGCGTCAGCTCGAGGCGGATGTGGGTGCCCTTGCCCGTCCCCCCGGCCACCTCCGGGTTGTCGAAGGGCACGACGTTGCCGTCCCCCTCGGCCGAGTAGGTGCCCGGCACGTCATTGCGCAGCGGGCCGCACAGGACGACCTCGGCGTACTTCATGCCCAGCGCGTCGAACATCATGTTGGACATCAGGTAGGCGTACTTCTTGACCCACTTGCTGGGCGTGCTGGTGATGGACAGCACCTCGCCGCCGCTCTTGCCGTAGCTCAGGACCGGCAGCGCGGCGGCCACCGCGGCGCGCTCCATGTCGCCCATCTCGAGGTTGTACAGCGTCCCGGTGCGCACGGCCTTGTAGGCCGCGTACTCGGCGAACAGGCGGGCCTGCTGCAGCAGCCCCATCTGCAGCAGGCCGAGCAGCAGGAACACCACCATGGGGAGCACGATGGCCGTCTCCACCTCGACCTGGCCGGCCGTCGAGCCCGTCCTCGGAAGCCTGTCCTGCCCGACTCTCGGATCGTTCATGGCCGCTCCTCGCGTCGCGGAGGGGGGTCCCCCTCACGCCTCCAGGCTAGGCCCGGGCTGAGAGCCCTCACAATCCGTAAGGTGGACCAGCCATTGTCTCTTTGTTCCCGGGTGGTTGCGTTGGAATCGGACGGGCATCGGTCAAGTGGCCGCCACCCGGCGGGCCTTCGGCGCGGCGCGTCAGGAGAGCTCACCAGTGTTGCAGGCGCCAGCCCTCGTGCGTGCGCACCATGACCCCGCGCAGCTCCTCGCCGGCGGCGGTCTGGAACCGGAAGGTGACCTCGACCCGGCTGGTCGGCTGGTGGCCGAGCCAGCGGGCGCCCGCGAGCAGCGCGCGGGCCTCGGGGCCGAGATCCCGCGCGGCGTAGGCCTCCCGCTCCTCCCGGGCCAGGCCCGGCCAGTAGCACCCGACCAGCGCCTCCCGGTCGCCGCGCTGGACGGCCTGCTGCCAGCTCTGGAAGGCCAGGGCCGGGGAGCGGAAGCCCTCGGGCAGGCGCGGATCCGGATCGAAGGGCCCGGGTAGGCGGAGGCAGCCCGCCCCCGCGGTGAGCAGCGCGAGCAGGAGGGCGGCCCGCGCCCGTCCCCCGAAGGCCATCGGCCGAGGTTGACGGGTCAACCTGTTCGGCCTCGAGGCCATCGGCCGAGGTTGACCCGTCCGATGGGAGGTGCTAGAAAAACCGATCACCTGCGACACGTGTCCTCCTCCGCCCGCTCGAGCCTAGCGCGGGCAGGCCGCGGGGGACAAGCCGGAGCCGGAGGCAAGCGATGATGAAGCGTTGCGTGGTGGCTGCGTGTTCGGTGTGGTTGCTGTCGGGCTGCAGCTTGTTCACGCCCGAGAAGTCCAACCAGGAGAAGGCCGCCGACCTGTTCGCCCAGGGCATGGCCGCCATGAAGCGGGACGACGCGGCCACGGCCGCCGGCCTGTTCGGGCAGGCGACCCGCCTGGACCCGCGCCAGGCCAAGTACGTCATGCAGCAGGGGCTGGCGCTGGCCAAGAGCGGCGAGACCGGGCAGGCCATCATGACGCTGTCGCGGGCCGTGGAGATGCAGCCCGAGCAGATCGAGCCGGTGGTCACCCTGGGCGAGCTGTACCTCGAGCTGAACAAGCCCGACCAGGCGCTGGTCCACTTCCGCAAGGCCCTGGCGGTGGACGGGGACAACCCCGAGCTGCTCAAGAAGGTGGCCGCCATCAACATCCAGCAGGAGCAGTTCGAGGACGCCGAGCGCATGCTGCGGCGGCTGCGCCAGGTGGTGCCCGACGACGTCGAGATCGTCGTCCTGCAGTCCGACGTGCTCGGCCGCCAGGGCAAGGACGATCAGGCCCTGCGGAAGCTGCAGGAGGCCGCCGGCATGGCCCCCGACAACTTCAAGGTGCACGCCAGCCTCGGACGCCACCTGATGCGGGCCAACAAGTTCGAGCTGGCCTCCAAGGAGCTGGAGGTCGCGCTCGGCATCCAGGCCGACGACGCCGGCTGCCGCGTGGATCTCGGCGAGGTGTACCTCAAGCTGAACAAGCCGGAGGAGGCCCAGCGCGAGTTCCAGGCGGTGCTGAAGGCCGACGAGGGCAACCTGCGGGCCCACGTGGGCGTCGGCATGGTGCAGCTCGCGCTGGGCGAGCTGGAGAAGGCCCAGGTGTCGGTGGAGAACGCCATCACCCTCAAGCCGACCTTCCTCGAGGCGCACCTGGCGCTGGGCGAGATCATGCTCAAGCAGAAGGACGAGGCGGGCGCGCTCAAGAGCTTCCAGCGCGCCGTGGAGATCGACCCGGGCAGCCCCCAGGCCCGCCTGCGCCTGGCGCGCATGTACCAGCTCCAGGGCCAGCCGGCCGAGGCCGCCAACGAGCTGGACACGCTGCTGTCCTTCCAGCCCGGGAACAACGCCGCCAAGCGCATGCTGGCCTCCCTGCTGGCCGAGGGCACCGATCAGCTCGATCGGGCGCTGGAGCTGGTCCAGGAGCAGCTCAAACAGTCGGAGCAGGATCTGGAGATGCTGAAGATCAAGGCCCAGGTGCTGTTCGCCCGCAAGGAATTCGGCCCGGCCCTGGAGGCGGCCGACGCGGCCCTGGGCATCTCCCCGGAGGAGCCCGAGCTGGTCGAGCTGCGGGCCAAGATCGCCGACGCCAAGCGCGCGCAGGAGCGCAAGGGCAAGGTCGGCAAGCGCCCGCCGCCCGGCCTGCAGATCATCCGGCCCGACTGAGGCGCGCATGGACGGCTACCTCGAGACCACCCTCGGCGCGCCCGACGGCACGCCGCTGTGGTACCAGCGCTTCGAGGGCGAGGAGCCCACGCTGGTGCTGTGCGACGGCATCGGCTGCGACGGCTACGTGTGGCGCCACCTCATCCCGCACCTGCAGGGCCGGGTGCGCATGATCCACTGGCACTACCGGGGCCACGGCCGCAGCGGCACGCCCGCGGACCTCGGCCACCTCGGCGTCGAGGAGTGCGCCCAGGACCTGTGGAGCATCGTGGAGCACGCGGGCGTGCGCGCTCCGGCCGTGCTGGCCGGGCACAGCATGGGCGTGCAGGTCATCCTGGAGGCCTGGCACCAGCAGCCCCAGCGGACGCGGGCGCTCATCCCGGTGACCGGCTCCTACGGCAAGGCCGTCGATCACGTGCACGACTCCTCGCTCGTGCGCCACCTGTTCCCGCTGCTCGGCTCCCTGGCCCCGAGCGTGATGCCCGTGCTGCGCCCGCTGTGGCGGGAGCTGCTGCGCTCGGAGCTGGCCTTCTGGTACGCCACCACCTTCGAGATCAACGCGAGCCTGGTGCGGCGCGAGGACTTCTTCCCCTACCTCGACCACCTGTCGCGCATGGATCCCGACGTGTTCCTGCGCACGCTGCAGAGCGCCGCGCGCCACACGGCCGAGCCCTACCTGGCCGACATCCGCGTGCCCACCCTGGTGGTGGCCAGCGAGCGGGATCGCTTCACCCCGTACTGGATCTCCCAGCGCATGCACGCGCTCATCCCGGGCGCGGAGCTGCTCACCCTGCCCATGGGCAGCCACACCGGGCCGATCGAGCTGCCCGAGCTGTTCAACCTGCGGGTGGAGAAGTTCCTGCGCGGCCTGCCGCCGGCGGCCTGACCCGCCGGCGCGGCGCTAGAACGGCTCCTTGGAGCGCAGCTCGTAGCCGGCGAAGAGCTGGAAGCTGAAGATCGACTCGGCCGCCCCGAACATGTCCAGGAACGGCACCCGGCCCATGACCCCCAGGGTGAACTGGCCGAAGTACAGGCGGCAGCCGAAGGCCGTCCAGACCTGATCCACCTTGTCGCCCAGGGCCACGTCGTGCTCGCGGTCCGGGGTCACCCAGTGCACCCCGCCGAGCTCGACCGAGATGGACACCATCTCGTGCGGGTTCGAGCCCAGGGCGAAGCCCCAGGACGGGGAGAGCATGTAGGCCCCCCCGAAGTCGGCCAGGTTGACCAGCGAGAAGTCGAACTGGGTGTAGAAGATCGGCTTGCCGATGGCCAGCATGGCCCGCGGGCGGAAGCCGAAGGCCTCCGGCACCCAGCCGATGGGGTCGTGCACGTACATGGGGTAGTTGAGGTGGTAGGCCGCGTTGCCGCCCCAGATCCCGGCGGTGGGCAGGCCGACCTCGCCGCCCACGCTCCAGGCGGCCGGAAGCTTGATGTTGTCGCCGAAGGGCATGGTGAAGTGCCAGGAGCCATACATCCCGACGCGGATGTTCCCGCCGTAGAAGCTCGCGTCCCCTTCGTCCGGCACGCCGATGGCCAGCGGGAAGCCGAGATCCACGACGAATGTCTGGGCCTCGTTGGTGATGATGCTCCACAGGGGGAAGGCCAGGCCGACGCCGCCGTCGGCGAAGGTCATGCTGTACAGGATGCCCCCGAAGCGGTGGGGCGTGGTGGGGCTGTTCAGGGTGAAGGGCAGGGGGAAGTACCAGCCGCTCATGCTCACCTCGGCGCGGGCCGCGCCCGGCGCGAGCCCGAGCAGCGCGAGCGCGAGCACGGCGGCGGCCAGGGCCCGCCGCGGGCGCGGGGGAACGGATCGATCGAACCAGCGCATGTCGCCTCCCTCCTCGGTGCGGCGAGTATCGCGCAGCGCGGCCCCGCCCGCAACCCCGCCGGCCCGCCCGACAGGGCCCTTGTCGCGCGCCGGGCAAGGGGGCTACGCTCGGCTCGCGGAGGCGGCATGCCAGCCAGGACCGGCTCGACCGAGTGGGGCTACATGACGGGCGCCGAGGGCGTGGTGCGCTGCCTGCGGCGGGCCGGGGTGGGCCAGGTCTTCGCCATCCCGGCGGTCGAGGCCACCCCGCTGTTCGAGGCCTTCGCCCAGGGCGAGCTGCCCACGGTGATGGTGACCCACGAGCAGAGCGCGGTGCACATGGCCGACGCCCACGCCCGGGCCACCGGCGAGCTGTCGGCCTGCCTGCTCGGGCCGGGCCCGGGCCTGACCAAGGCCCTGACCGGCCTGGCCGAGGCCCGCCTGGACTCCTCGCCCGTGCTGGGGCTGGTGGCCTCGCCCGGGCCGGCCGGCGGGTTCGACCTGCTGGAGTTCGCCCGCCCGGTGTGCAAGCGCGTCTTCCGCCTCGAGGAGCCGGAGGAGGTGCCGGCCGCCATGGCGCGCGCGGTGCGCCTGGCGCTGGAGGGCGAGCCCGGCCCGGTGCTGGTGGAGATACCCATCGACGTGCAGCGCCGCAGCGGCCGGCAGGAGGGCACCGGCTTCCGCCCCGAGCCGCGCGAGCTGTCCGAGGAGGCCCGGGCCGGGCTGGAGCAGGCCGCGGCGCTGCTGGGCGCGGCCCGCCAGGTCGGGCTGTACGCGGGCGCCGGCTGCCTGTCGGCCCTCGAGGAGCTGCAGCGGCTGGCCGAGACCCTGGACGCGCCGGTGGCCACCAGCCTGTCCGGCCTCGGGCTGCTGCCCCACATCCACCCGCTGAGCGTCGGCTTCGGCCCCGGGCCGGCCGGCGCGCCGCTGGCCCAGGACGCCCTGGCGCGCTGCGATCTCCTGCTGGCCATCGGCTGCCGCTTCTCGGAGTCGGCCACCGGGGGGCTGAAGCTCGGGCAGGGCGTCGAGCTGGTGCACGTGGACATCGAGCCCGCGGCCCTGGGGCGCTACGTGCCCTGCAAGATCGGGGTGCCGGCCCCGGCCAAGGCGGCCCTGCGCCACCTGCTCGACCGGGTCCAGCCCCGCAAGCACCCCGAGATGCGCGAGCTCGTCCGGGAGCGCAAGCGCGCGGCCCGCCGCGCGCTGGCCGAGCGGCCGGCCTGGCTGGACTCGGTGGATCCGCTCAAGGTGTTCGTCGTGCTCCGCGAGCTGATGGCCAGCGAGGACGTGCTCGTCCTGGACGCGGGCCCCCCGGCCGCCTACGGGGTGGCGGCCTACCCGGTGCAGGCCCCGCGCACGCTGCTGCTGCCGGTGGACTTCCGCGCCAGCGGCTTCGCCGTGCCGGCGGCGGTGGCCGTCAAGCTGGCCCGGCCCGACCTGCGGGTGGTGGCCTGCGCCGGCGAGGACGGTTTCCTGCAGTCGGCGGCCGAGCTGCTGACCGCCCGGCGCTGCGGCGTCGACCCGGTGGTGCTGGTCTTCTGCGAGGGCCCGCGCGCGGAGCTGGCCGCCTTCCAGGGGCGGGCGCTGGGCCGGGAGACGCTCTCGGGCCTCACCCCGGTGGGCTACGGGCCGCTGGCCGAGGCGCTGGGGGTGGCCCACCAGGTGATCCGCACCGACGCCGAGCTCCCGGCCGGGCTCAAGCGGGCGCTGACCACCGAGGCGCCGGTGGTGGTGGAGGTGCGCGTCTCCCCGCGCGAGCTGAGTGCGCCCGTCCAGGTGGGCGCCCGCCTCGAGGCGCGCCGCCTGCCGCGGGCCGCGGCCCTGCGCCTGGCCGTGCGCGCGCTGCTCCACCGGCTGCGCGGCCGGCCTGGCTGAGGTGTCGGGTTGAGGTTGTGCGCCCCCTGCGGCGCGGGGTAGACTCGCCGCCCGTGAGCCTCGTCGATTGCCAGCAGCTCGACCAAGCCTACGGCGCCCTGCAGGTGCTGCACGGCGTGAGCCTGGGCGTGGAGCCGGGCTGCACCGGCCTGCTCGGCCCCAACGGGGCCGGGAAGTCCACCCTGGTGCGCAGCCTGCTGGGCCAGCTGGTGGTGCCGCCCGGGAGGGTGCGGGTGCTGGGGCGCGATCCGGCCCTGGAGCCGCTGGCCGTGCGCCAGCGGGTGGGCTACATGCCCGAGTCCGACGTGTACCTGCCGGGCATGAGCGGCCTGGAGCTGGTGGCCTACTGCGGCCAGCTCAGCGGACTGCGGCGCGTGGACGCGCTCGGGCGCGCGCACGAGGTGCTGCACTACGTGGGGCTGGGCGAGGCCCGCTACCGGGAGGTGGACGGCTACTCCACCGGCATGCGCCAGCGGGTCAAGCTGGCCGCGGCGCTGGTGCACGGGCCGGAGCTGCTGCTGCTCGACGAGCCCACCACCGGCCTCGATCCGGGCGGGCGCGACGCCATGCTGGAGCTGGTCGACGACGTGGCCCACCGGCGGGGCCTGAGCACGCTGCTCTCATCCCACATCCTGCAGGACATCGAGCGCACCTGCGATCGGGTGGTGGTGCTGGCCGGCGGCCGGGTGGTCTTCAGCGGCCCGCGCCTGGACTTCCAGCGCCGCGAGGCGCGCCGCGTGCGCCTGCGGGTCAAGGCGGACCGCGCGCGGCTGGCCGAGGTGCTGCGGGCGGCCGGCTGCCAGGTGGAGGCGCGGCCGGGCGCGGCCGACCTCGAGGCGGACCTGCCCGAGGGCCTGGGCGCCGAGCAGCTCTGGCGGCTGGCGCGCGAGCACGGCCTGCAACTTAGGCGGGTCGAGCCGGCCTCGGCCAGCCTGGACGCCGCCTACCAGCAGGCGGTGACCGGCGCGCGAGGGGGTGGCGCGTGAGCCAGGCCAGCCCCGTCAGCGAGGCGCGCATCTACGATCAGGGCTACCACTCCTGGAGCGGCCCGCGCGGCGCGGTGGGCACCCGCTTCTGGATCGTGGCCTGGCACGAGATCGCCCAGGCCTGGAAGAACAAGTGGTTCCGGCGGGTGGTGTGGATCGCCTTCTTCCCGCTGGGAGTCTTCAGCGTGATGCTGATCGTCTACAGCCGGCTGGGAGGCTTCGTCCAGGCCGGGCCCGCCGACATCTGGATCCAGTTCTGGGGCGTGCAGCAGTTCTTCGCCATGCTGGTGGTCTACCACCTGGGGCGCAACGCCATCGCGGAGGATCTGCGCACCGGGGCGCTGGGAGTGTACTTCTCCCGCCCGGTGAGCTTCGCCCAGTACCTGGGCGGCAAGTGGCTGGCGGTGGCGCTGGGGGTCGGGGGCGTGACCCTGGCGCCCGGCCTGGTGCTGGCCGCGGTGCAGGCCCTGGTGGGCCAGGAGACCGGGCCGCTGGTGTTCCTGCGCTCCACCGCTGCGGTGGTGGTGCTGTCCGCGCTGCTGGCCGCGGTGGAGGGGGCGGTGGTGCTGGCCATCTCCAGCCTGGCCCCGCGGGGCCGGGTGGCCGGGATCGCCTGGGTGCTGGTCTTCTTCCTGAGCGCCGGCCTGAGCGCCGCCCTGGCCGAGGGCACCGGGTTGCCCGTCCTGCGCATGGTGGGCTTCCCGGACGCCCACGCCCGCCTGGCCGAGTGGCTGTTCGGCCAGGACGGTTTCGACGCCACCGCCCTGGCCGCGCTGGCCAGCCACGCCCTGTGGGCGCTCGGCGGCCTGGCCATCGTGCTGGCGCGGCTGCGGCGCTGGCGGGGGTACTGAGGTGGGCAGCGCGCGCGTGCAGGCCGCGGGCCTGTGCAAGTGGTACGGCCAGGTCGTGGCGCTCAACGACCTGGGCTTCGCGGTGGACGCGCCCGTGCTGGGCCTGCTGGGGCCCAACGGGGCGGGCAAGTCCACCCTGCTGAAGCTGCTGACCGGCCAGCTCCGGCCCTCCAAGGGGGAGGTCCGGCTGCTGGGCGAGGTGCCCTGGGACAACCGCCGGCTCATGGCCCGCCTGGGTTACTGCCCCGAGAGCGATCGCTTCTACGAGGACATGCCCGCGCTGGAGTTCGCGGCGCTGCTGACACGCCTGCACGGCTTCCGCGCGCCCGACGCGCACAGGCTGGCGCGGGCGGCGCTGGAGCAGGTGGAGCTCGGCGAGGTGGCCGGCCGGCCGATCCGCAGTCTGTCGCACGGCATGCGGCAGCGGCTGAAGCTCGCCCAGGCCCTGGCCCACGCCCCCGAGGTGCTCGTCCTGGACGAGCCGCTCTCGGGCCTGGACCCGCTGCAGCGCGCGCGCTCCATCGAGCTGCTGCGCGATCTGGGCGACCGGGGCGTGTGCGTGCTGATCTCCAGCCACGTGCTGCACGAGCTGGAGGCCATGACCGATCACATCCTGCTGCTGCACCGCGGGCGGCTGCTGGCCCAGGGCGCGGTGGGCCGCGTGCGCGAGCTGATCGACGCCCACCCCCACCGCATCGCGCTCGAGGCCGGGCGGGCCCGGGAGCTGGCCCGGGCGTTGCTCGCGTTCGAGGACGTGGTGAGGGTGGAGGTCGACGGCGCGCGCGTGGTGGTCGAGACGCGCAGCCCGGACGCGTGCTACGAGCGCATCGGCGAGCTGGCCGCCTCGGGCGCGTTCGAGCTGCGCTCCATGCTGTCGCTGGACGACAACATGCAGGCGGTCTTCCGCTACCTGGTCCAGCCGGAGGAGCGCTGAGTTGGACGCCGAGCGCCACACCAGCCCGCTGCAGTCCCCGGAGCTCGCCCAGGTGCTGGCCCGCCGCCGCCTGCCCGGGGCCTGGGAGGCGGCCGCGCTGCTGGCCCGGCTGTTCTTCCGCCAGACGCTGGGCCGCCGGCGGGTGCTGTGGGCCGCGCTGGGCATGCTCGTCCCCCTGGGGATGGCGGCCTACTGGCGGCTACGCCAGGGCGGCTCGGGCCAGGGCTTCTTCCTGGAGATGTCGGTGAACGTCTTCCTGCAGTTCATCTCGCTCGGCCTGCCGCTCTACCTGGGCGTGTCGGCGGTGCGGGACGAGCTCGAGGATCGCACCCTCGTCTTCCTGCTGGTCCGGCCGGTGGAGCGCTGGGTGATCCTGGCCGGCAAGCTGGGGGCCGTGGCGGTGGTGGTGGCGCTCGGTCAGGCCCTGCTGGTGGCGGGCGTGTACGCGATCGTCGTCAGCGCGGACGGCGCGGCCGCCCTGCTGACCGGCCTGGCGCGCCTGGCCCAGGTGGTGGGCGCGCTGGCGCTGGCGTCGCTGGTGTACACGGGCCTGTTCGGCCTGTGCGGGGTGCTCTTCCGCCACCCGATGATCCCGGCCCTGGTGGTGGCCATCGGCTGGGAGGGGGCGGTCGCCAACCTGCCCGGGGCCTTCCCGCGCCTGAGCGCGATGTTCTACCTGAAGTCGCTGCTCGGCCTGGGGCCCGAGGCGCAGGGGCTGCTGACGCTGCTCTTGCCGGCCACCGAGCCCGCCTCGGCGCTCACCAGCCTGGCGGTGCTGTGCGTGCTGGCCTGCCTGCTGCTCGGCCTGGCCGTGTCGCTGGGCGCCCGCAAGGAGGCCGCGTGAGCCCGGGCACGCATGGCTTGTCAGCCGGGGAGGACTCGTCCACAATGGAGCCCGTGCATCCCATCGCGAGGCGAGCCATGCGTGAGAGGATCGCGGCCTGGGCCTGCTTGCTGCTCCTGCTGCTCGGCGGGCTGCTGCCCGGGGCGGCCTCCGCGCAGGGCGCGCGGGCCAGGGTGGCGGTGTTCCAGATCCTGCCCGGGGGGCTCGAGCTCAGCGAGGAGAAGCTGGCCGCCCTGAGCTACCTGGCGGGCACCCGCTTCGCCGAGGCGGCCAGGGTGGACATCATCGCCTGGGACGAGGTGTACACCTACCTGCGCAGCCAGGACCAGATCATGTGCCTCGACCGCACCTGCCAGCAGGACGTGGAGCGCAAGCTGGGCGCGGACTTCGGGCTGGCCGTGCAGATCCTGCCCATGGGCAAGAGCTGCCACCTGACCGCCACCCTGTATCCCCGGGGCCGCGCGGCCAGCCTGCGCAGCGCGCTGGTCAAGGGCGGCTGCAGCGAGGACGCGCTGGTGGCCGGGCTGGAGCAGCTCATGGACAGGGTGGCCGCGCAGGGCGCCCTGCGGCCACGGCGCGACGCGATCGGGACCGCGCCCGCGGAGCGCCAGACCGGCCCGGCCGGCGACGGCGGGGACGCGCCGCGCTTCCTGCTGATGGGCTCGATGCTCTACTCCCCGGCGCCGCTCCTGGTCTACGACGCGGGTGGGCTCGAGCACGCCAAGTCCCCGGATCAATACGGGCCCTGGGTGGCGGCCGAGCTCCGCGTGGGCGAGTACGGCAGCCTGGGTCTCCAGCTCTCGGCCCTGTTCGGCACCGACAGGGTGGTCGTCATCCCGGCCCTGCGGCTGGGGGTGGTGCTGGAGCTGTTCGAACACTTCAGCATCTACGGGCGTCTCATGGCCGGGATGAGCTACTACTACCTCGACTCGGAGCCGGCCTGCGACCGCCCGCCCTGCCGGGACCACGTGGCCGCCGACTACCTGGGCTTCACCCTGGGGCTGGGCGGCGGCGCGCGCTACATGTTCCTCGAGCACCTGGGGGCCCAGCTCGAGCTGTCGGGCGGCAGCGACACGCTGTGGCTGGTGGACACCCGCGGCGCGGGCGAGCCCCGGGACAGCTTCAGTTTCCTCAAGCTCGAGTTCGCGGTCGGTGTGATCGCAGCCTGGTGATCGTCGAGAGGAGGGTTCCAGAGATGCACAACGCTCATCGCGTGGCCTGGGTCTTGGTGCTCGGGGTGTTGCTCGTCGGCTCGAGCGCGCTCGCCCAGGTGGCCGTGGCGCCGTCCAGGGTGGCCGTATTCCGCGTGGAGCCCCGCGGGCTGGAGCTCAGCGAGGACCAGGTGGTGGCGCTGAGCGTCTACCTGGCCGACGTGTTCCACGAGAAGTCGCGCTCCCAGACGGTGAACTGGCTGGAGATGGTGCCGCTGTTCGCCGCGGACGCGGACCCGAAGGCCTGCGTGGACCGCGACTGCCAGATGCCGCTGGAGGCGAAGCTGGGGGTGGACTACGGGCTGCACGTGCTGATCGTGCCGCTGGGCAAGGCCTGCGTGACGACCGGCATCGTCTACCCGGCCGGCGGCGGCCAGAGCGCACGCACCGCCTCGGTGCGCGGGGGCTGCACGGGCGACGAGCTGGTCGCGGGCCTGGATTCGCTGGCCGAGCGCCTGGTGGCCTCGGGGCCGCTGCTGCCGCGGGACACCCGCGGCCGGGCCCGCTCGGCCTTCGGCGAGCTCGCCGCGGAGGAGGCCGGGCAGGGGAGCGCCGGGGCCGGCGGGGAGCCACCCGCGGCCGGGGCCGGCGGGGAGCCGCCCGCGGCCGGGGCCGGCCTGGAGCCGCCCGTGGACGGCGCCGGGGGGGAGCTGCCGCCGGCCGAGGCCGAGCCCGAGGATCCCTCGCTGATGGATGACTTCCCGCGCTTCATCTTCACCCTGGGGGCGTCCTACAGCATGGCGCCGCTGCTGACCCGGGACGGGGACTCGGGCTGGGAGGACGGGGTCAAGCAGCCCGACCAGATCGGGCCCAAGCTGGTGCTCGAGGCGCGGCTGGGCCGCTACTTCACCGTGGGCGGCCACATCGCCGGCCTGTTCGGCGACCAGGAGACGCGCTTCGTGGAGGCGGCCGGCCGGTTCGGGTTCCACATCCCGCTGGTGTGGAAGCTGGCGCTGTACGGGAACCTGGGGCTGGGGCTGTCCTCCTGGACGGTGCACAAGAGCTGCTGCTGGGAGTCGCCCTACCCGGTCGACGAGGAGTTCGAGTACGTCGGTTTCTACGCCAACCTGGGCCTGGGCCTGCGGCTCATGTTCTTCAAGCACCTCGGCATCCACCTCGAGCTGGCGGGCTCGGTGTCGCCGATGTCCAACCGCAACTCCTACTACCTCTACGACAGCAGCTGGAACGCCTACCAGGACGACGACATCGTGCTGTGGCGCCTGGAGCTGCTGCTCGGCCTGGTCACCGGCTTCTGACCTGCGTGCATCGTGCTGCGTGCATCGTGCTGCGTGCATCGTGCTTCGATGCACCATGCACCATGCACGACGCACGGATTCATAGGAAATCCCTGTCCTCGGCCTCCAGATCCCCGCGCGTGAACCGGTACAGGTGGGGCGGGCGGCCGCCCTGCTCCCCGGGCGCGTCGCGGACCACCCCGCAGCGCTCGAGCAGCCCGATGCGCAGCAGCTTGGTGCGGAAGTTGGCCCGGTTGAGGCGCCGGCCGAGGATGGCCTCGTACACCCTCTGCAGCTCCTCCAGGCGGAAGGCCTCGGGCAGCAGGAAGGCGGCGAGGTTGGTGTAGCGCAGCTTGCCGCGCAGCCGCACCAGGGCGGCCTCCAGCACCTGCGCGTGGTCGAAGGGCAGGCCGCCCGGCGTCACCTCGCGCAGGGCGGTGAAGGCCGCCCCGCGGGCCGGCGTGGGCAGGGGGGCGCGGCACAGGCCCAGGTAGACCACGCTGACCGTGCGGCCGCGCGGATCCCGGTACAGGCCGTCGAAGGTGGCCAGCTGCTCCAGGTGCACGCCGGCCCCGGCCGCCGCGGGCAGGCCGGCCTTGCTCGCCAGCGCCCGCCGGGCCCCGTCGAGCAGGCTTTCGTCGGCCTGCAGGGCCACCCCGGGCAGGGCCCGGGCCCCGCGGAAGGGCGCCTCCCGCCTGGGGTGCAGCAGCACCATGAGCCCCTCCGCCCCGAGACCGAACAGCGCCACGTCCACCGCCAGCACCGGCCGCTCGAGCATGCCCACCTCCGCTGAAAAGTTCCATACAAATAAAACGTTGCATGGTGTCTTATTCTTGTCAAGAAATATATTCATTGACAGCGACGTCTAGAAAGATTAGAAAGTAATTAAACAAGCCGGAGGGCGGCCATGAGCTTCGAATCGCGGGCGCTGGAGACGGGGACCGGGGGCTTCGCCGTCGAGACCGAACGCGGGCGTCCTCGCCCCGCGGAGGTGTTCGCGGCGGGGCTCCGGCATCACCACCTGGCCAACACGGCCTACCCGATCGCCCACCGCCGGACCATCTGGGCCCACCGGCGGCCGGTCGAGGAGCACGCCCGCCTGCTGGTCCAGTCGCTCACCCACAGCCCGGAGGTGAGCCTGTACGTGCACGTGCCCTTCTGTGAACGGCGCTGCGCCTTCTGCGAGTACACCGTGCTGGACCGGCACGACGCGGCCCTGGAGGCGGCCTACTTCGCCGCGTTGAAGACCCAGCTCGCGCGCCTGACCGAGGGGCTGGGTCTCGCGGGCAAGCGCCTGCGGGGGCTCGATCTCGGCGGCGGCACGCCCTCCCTGGTGGAGCCCGCGCGCCTGGGGGAGATCGTGGCGTGGGTGCTCGCGCGCCTGCGCCCGGCGCCGGGCTTCGGCATGAGCATCGAGACCACCCCCAAGATCGCGGCCCTGGCCCCGGCGCGGCTCGCGGCCTACCGGGCCTTCGGCATCGAGCGCATCAGCCTCGGGCTGCAGACCGTGAGCGCCGGGCTGCTGCACGCCTACGGCCGGGAGGTGCAGCAGGTGGATCACAACCGGCGGGCCGTGGAGAACATCCGCGCGGCCGGGTTCCGCACCCTCAACGTCGATCTGATGTACGGCTTCGCCCGGCAGGGCCTGGACGACTGGGCGGAGAGCCTGCGGGCGGCGGTGGCGCTGGGGCCCGAGGTGATCACCCTCTACCGCATGCGCTACAAGGGCACGCGCGTGGAGGGCGAGGCCGCCGAGGCGGCCCTGTCCCAGGCCGTGGCCATGGCCGAGCTGGCCGGGCGGACGCTGGCGGAGGCCGGCTAC
Organism: Myxococcota bacterium; assembly: GCA_022710975.1. Lineage (GTDB taxonomy): Bacteria > Myxococcota > B64-G9 > B64-G9 > B64-G9 > JAKLGA01. Next base: position 748,508 of record JAKLGA010000001.1, read on the forward strand.
CACGCCCCGCCGGGCAAGAACGCCTACGTGCGCAGCGCGCGCGATCCGGGCACCAGCGCCTACCTGACCAGCCGGGTGGTGGAGAGCGTGCCCTACCTCGGGTTGGGGCTGGGCGCGCAGACCTTCACCAACCACCTGCTGGCGTACAACCACGGCGCGGCCACCAAGCAGCTCGAGCCCTACCTGCGCGCGCTCGACGCGGGCGAGCTCGGCATCCAGGACCTCTACCACCTGCCGCCCTCGGAGGGCATGGCCAAGATGATCTCGGTGTCCTTCTACTTCGGCGCCGTCAGGCTCGACACCTTCCAGCGCCGCTTCGGGGTCGCGCTCGAGGAGCGCTTCCCGGCCGAGGTCGAGTTCGTGCTCGGCCGAGGGCTGATGGAGCGCGCGGGCTCGGCGTTGCGGTTGACCGCGGCCGGGGCGCAGAGCTTCCCCGGGGTGATCGCGCTGTTCTACTCCGCGGCCGTGCAGCGCCACCTGCTGGGGCTGGAGGGGGGCTGACATGCCGCGCCACGACTTCGCCCAGCTCCTGTTCGGCGGGCCGTGCAACCTGCGCTGCCGGGACTGCGTCGGCCGTGCGCTCGCCTGGGAGGTGCCCGACACCCTGGGCGCCTGGCCGCCGCCCGGGCTCCTGCGCTTCGGCGCGCGCCTGCGGGCCGAGGGGCTGCGGGAGCTGAGCCTCAGCGGGGTGAACACCGATCCGCTGCTGTACCGCCACCTCGGACGGCTGCTCGGCTGGCTGCGGGCCGAGCACCCGGGCGTGCGCCTGTCGCTGCACACCAACGGGCGCCTGCTGCTCGCCCGCCGGGCCGAGCTCGAGGGCCTGACCCGCCTGAGCCTGTCCGTGCCCTCGCTCCGGCCGGCCACCTGCCTGGCGCTGACCGGCTCGCCCGAGGTGCTGGACCTGCCGGCCCTGGTGCGCGCGGCGCTCGTGCCCGTCAAGGTGTCGGTGCTGCTCGGGCCCGAGAACCGGGCCGAGCTGCCCGAGCTGCTGGAGCGGGCGCGGGCGGCCGGCGTGCGCCGGGTGGCGCTGCGCCAGCGGGTCGGCGCGCGGGACGCCTACGACCCGCTGCCGGCGCACCGGCCGGTGGGCCTCTTCGCCGGCAACCCGGTCTACGATCTGGACGGGCTCGAGGTGAGCGTGTGGGACTTCGCCCGGACCACGCTCCGCGCGCTCAGCCTGCTGCCCGACGGCCGGCTCGAGGACGGTTACCTCCTGCCGGGGCTGCGCGCGGCTGCGTGAGCGGTGTATCATGGCGCCTGACGAGGAGGGCGCGGCGGTGCGCAAGGCGGACAAGGCCCGGCGGATCGGCGAGCTGCTGGACGAGCTCGTGCCCAGCCCGGACATCCCGCTCGTCCACCGCGATCCGTTCAGCCTGCTGGTGGCGGTGGTGCTGTCCGCACAGACCACCGACGCCCGGGTCAACCTGGTGACCCCGGGCCTGCTGGCGCGCGCGCCCACGCCGGCCGCCCTGGCGGCGCTGCCCGAGGCCGAGCTGTGCGCCCACATCCGCAGCCTGGGCCTGGCGCCCACCAAGGCCAGGCACCTGCGGGCCATGGCCCGCGAGCTGGTGGTGCGCTTCGGTGGGCAAGTGCCCCGCGAGCTCGAGGCGCTGGAGAGCCTGCCCGGGGTGGGCCACAAGACCGCCAGCGTGGTGCAGGTGCAGGCCTTCGGCCTGCCGGCCTTCCCCGTCGACACCCACATCCACCGGCTGGCGGCCCGCTGGGGGCTCTCCGACGGCAGCCGCGTGGAGCGCACCGAGGCCGATCTCAAGCGCCTGTTCCCGCCCGAGGAGTGGGGCCGGCGCCACCTGCAGCTCATCCTGTTCGGCCGGCGCCACTGCCCGGCCCGCGGTCACCTGCCCGCGGCCTGCCCGATCTGCTCCTGGGCCGCTCCGCGCAGCCGCCGCCGAGAGGAGGCGCCATGAGCGCTCCGACCCTCGAGCTCGATCCCGCCCTCGACCCCTGCCCGGTGAAGCCCGCCCTGGTCTGGGCCGAGGGGCTGGCGGCTGCGCCCCCGGCCGGCGGCCCGCCCGGCACCCCGTCCTTCTTGGCCGAGGTGCTGGCCGGGGCCCGGGCGGCCGGCGAGGGCTTCTGGCCCCGGGGGGTGCGGGAGCGCGTGCGGGCCATGCTGCGCCACGGCAAGTACCGGCCCTCGGGGCGGGCCAAGCCGGCCAGCGAGTTCCTGCTGCGCGCGGCCCTGGAGGGGACCTTCCCCGCGGTGAACGGGCCGGTGGACGTGAACAACGCCATCAGCCTGGCCTCGGGCCTGCCCGGCTCGATCTTCGACGCCGAGCTCTGCGGCGAGCGGCTGCTCGTGCGCCGCGGGCTGCCCGGGGAGCGCTACGTGTTCAACCAGGCCGGCCAGGTCATCGAGCTGGAGGATCTGCTGCTCGTCTGCCGCCGCCGGGGCGAGGGCTGGGAGCCGTGCGGCAACCCGGTCAAGGACTCCATGGCCACCAAGATCCGCCCCGGGACGCGCCGGGTGGTGGGGGTGCTGTTCGCGCCGGCGGACGAGCCGGGCCCCGCGCTGCTCGCCTGGGCGGAGCGCTACGCCGGGCTGCTGGGCTCGCACTGCGGGGCGGGCCAGACCGGCTGCCGGGTGCTCTAGGGCCGGCGGGGATCCTTGCCTAGACGGTTGACGACCCGCTCGAACAGGTGGTGGACCACCTCGCCGGCCAGGTAGCGGGCCCACTCCTCGGCCAGCTGCTCCTCGCGGGCCACGGCCATGCGGCGGATGCTCTGGCGGGGCCGGCCCCGGGTGAGCTCCTGGAAGAGCAGCGCCTCCAGCTCCTCGTGCAGCGCGCGCTGCACGTCCGCCGGCAGCTCGCGCCGAAGCTCCTCGTGCAGCTCCTCCCACAGGTCGTCGCTCATGGCGTCGGCCAGCCGGGCCGCCTGCACCGGCGGCATGACCTCCTGGAGGTCCTCGTCGAGCTCCTCCTGGAGCTCGCGGGACAGGGTCTCCGCCAGGTGATCGGCCCAGCGGTCGCGCAGGTTCTCCCCCAGTTCCTGCACCAGCATGTCCGCCCAGTTCCGGGCGGCCCTGGCGCGCTCTTCCAGCCGCATGACGACCTCCCCTTCGGCTCGCTTCGAGAGACCGCTGAGCTGGCCAGGTGCGCGGCGCTACCGGACCCAGGATCCCACGCCCGCCCCCGGTTGCCTAGAGGGGGTCCAGCCCCGGGCCCTGACCGGGCGCCCGGTCCGGCTTGTGGCGCGCGCGTGGCCTGGCGTATGATGTCGGCCCAATCCCCCGGGAGATGCATGCCGTCGCTCTTGAGCCTCCGCGTCCGGCGCCACGAATCAGCCCGGCTGGTGTGCGCCACGGGGCTGGTGGTGCTGGCCCAGGCGGCGGTGGACAACCCCGGCGGCCTGCTGGGCTTCGCCCGGCAGGTGACGCTCTTCGGCGCGGTGTACTCCGGGCTGGCCGCGGGACTGGCCGGGCTGCTGACCTGGGCCTGGCAGTCCCACACCACCTGGGCGCGGCGGCTGAGCCCGCTGATCTACGGCGTGCACCTGCTGGTGTTTGTGCCCGCGCTGGCGGACGATCCGGCGGTGGCCGGGCTGGTGGTGGTGTGGATGGGCGGGCTGCTGCTCGGGCGGGTCTTCCCCTGGCTGCCGCCGGAGGCCAGCCAGGCGGTGGAGCCCGACCCCCGGCGGGAGCGCCTGCGCACCTGGCTGCAGGTGAACGGGCCGGCCGCCCGCCACCTGCTGGGCATGGCGGTGGTGGCGACCGTGGCCGTGGTCGGCTTCGCCCTGGTCACCGGCCCCTGGGTGCTGGCCGCCTGCCTGGCGCTCGACGCGCTGGCCCTGGCCCTGGCCAACGCCTTCGTGTGGCGGCTGTTCCGCGCCGGGCACCGCCTGGCGCTCGTGCTGTTCGCGCTCGAGCTCGGCTGCCTGGCCCTGGCGCCGTGGCCGACGCTCATGCTGGCCATGCTGGCGGTCGTCCTGGCCCTGTGCTGGGCGGTCCTGTGGTTGCAGGGCAGCATGGCCCGGGAGCTGGCGGACTTCTTCCTGCGCCGGCCGGCGGCCCTGGCGGTGCTCTCCTTCGCCGCGGTGATCGCGCTCGGCACGCTGCTCCTGTCCTTCCCCCTGGCGGCCGCCGGCGGCCAGCGCCTGGCGGTGCTGGACGCGCTGTTCACCGCCACCAGCGCCACCTGTGTGACCGGGCTCACGGTGCTGGACACGGCCAGCGCCTTCAGCCCCTTCGGGCACGCGGTCATCCTGGGGCTCATCCAGGTGGGCGGCCTGGGCATCATGGTGCTGTCCACCTTCGCCACGCTCCTGGTGGGCGGCAGGCTCGGGCTGAAGGGCGGGCAGGCGCTGAGCGAGAGCCTGGGCACCTCGGGCGCCATGCGCGCGGACCGGCTGGTCATGTTCGTGGTGCTGTCCACCCTCGGCATCGAGGCCGTGGGCGCCCTGGCCCTGACCTCGAGCTTCCTGTGGCACGGCTTCGCGCTGGGGGAGGCCATCTGGCGGGGGGTGTTCCACGCGGTCAGCGCCTTCTGCAACGCGGGTTTCTCCCTGCAGGGCGACAACCTGATCGCCTTCCAGCGCGATCCCGTCTTCCTGCTGGTCGTCTCGGCGCTCATCACCCTGGGGGGGATCGGTTTCCTGGTGCTCACCGGGGTGTGGCTGCGCCTGCGCACCGGCCGCCCGGGCCCGCTGTGGATGAGCGTCCAGGTGGTGGGCTGGGCCTCGCTGGCGCTGGTGCTCCTGGGCGCCCTGCTGATCGGCTGGAACGAGTGGAACGCCTCCCTGGCCGGGCTGCCCTGGGGACACAAGCTGGTCAACGCGCTCTTCCACAGCGTGACCACCCGCACGGCCGGCTTCAACTCGACAGACATGGGCGCGCTGGGCGCGGGCACGCCCTTGCTGATGATGGTGCTCATGTTCATCGGCGGTTCGCCGGGCGGCACGAGCGGCGGCATCAAGACCACCACCCTGGTGATCCTGCTCGGCTGCGTGCGGGCCATCTCCCGGGGCGAGAACCGGGTCGTGCTGTTCCGCCGCCAGGTAGGCCAGGCGGCCATCTTCCGCGCGGTGGTGATCCTGCTCCTTGCGCTGGGTATCTGGCTCGTGGCGCTGCTGGTCCTGCAGATGACGCAGCGCCTGCCCTTCGAGGCCCTGGCCTTCGAGGTGGCGAGCGCGCTGGGCACGGTCGGGCTCAGCCTGAACACCACCCCGCTGCTCGATCCGACCGGAAAGCTGATCATCGCCCTGGTCATGTTCGCGGGCCGCCTGGGCCCGCTCACCTTCGCCCTGCTGTGGAGCCGCACCCGGGAGGGGCACGTCGGGTACCCCGAGGCGCCCATCCCGGTCGGCTAGCCCCGGGGGAGCGAGGAGGCCACGTCGTGGGTGACTACGCCATCATCGGTCTGGGACAGTTCGGCAAGGCGCTGGCCCGCAGCCTGGCGCGGGCCGGTCAGTCGGTCATGGTGCTCGACCGGCACGCCGAGGAGGTGCAGGAGATCTCCTCCGAGGTGGACGCGGCCGTGACCGTGGACGCGACCGACGAGAAGACGCTGCTCGAGCTCGGCCTGCAGAAGGTGTCCACCGCGGTGGTGACCATCGGCCTGGAGTCGATGGAGGCCTCCATCCTGACCACGGCGCTCCTGCGCCAGATCGGCGTGCCGCGGGTGGTGGCCCGGGCGGTCAGCGAGCTGCACGAGCGGGTGCTGCGCTCGGTCGGGGCGCACGTGGTGATCAACCCGGAGCAGGAGATGGGCCACCGCCTGGCCCAGCGCCTGATCCAGCCGTCCATCAAGGATGCGCTCGAGATGGGCCGCGCGGTGGTGGCCGAGGTGGACGTGCCGGCCCAGCTCGCGGGCAAGAACCTGCGCGAGCTCGACATCCGCAACCGGCTGGGCGTCTCGGTCGTGGCCATCCGCCGGGGCGAGGAGGTGCTCACCAACCCGGGCGCCACCGAGGCGCTGAAGCCCGGCGACATCCTGGTGGTGTTCGGCGAGCGGGACGACGTCCAGCGCCTGGCCACGCTGGTGTAGGCACACGCCATGACGCTGCGCACCCGACTGCTGCTCGGCTACGGCTACCTGGTGGCCCTGCTGATGGTGAGCGCGGTCTCCTCGGCGGTGGCCTTCCAGGGCCTCGGCCAGGGCATCGAGAAGATGCTGGACCAGAACTACGCCAGCGTGGACGCGGCCCAGATCATGCTCGAGGCGCTCGAGCGCCAGGACACCGCCACGCTGCAGCTCCTGCTCGACCCCGCCGGCAGCCGCGACGGGCTGGCCGCGGCGGACGAGGCCTTCGGCAAGGGGCTGTCGCGGGCCAGGAAGAATATCACCGAGCCCGGCGAGGCCGAGGTGGTCGCCCGCCTGGAGGCGGCCCACGTGGCCTACCTGCCCAGCCGCAGCGCGCTCCTGGCCGCGCCCGGCGCCCAGGCCCTGGCGAGCTACCGCGCCTCGACCGCCCCGCGCCTGCGCGAGGTCCAGGCCCAGGCGCGGGCGCTGCGGGAGCTGAACGAGGCCGCCATGCGGCGCGCGGATCAGGACACCCGGGGTCGGGCCGTGCGCGGCTCGGCCTGGCTGGGGCTGGTGGTGCTCCTGGCCGTCGGCTCCATGGCCTGGCTCACCCGCAAGCTGCAGCGCGACTTCCTCGCGCGCCTGGGCCACATGGGCGGCTTCGCCCAGGCCATCGCCGGGGGCGAGCGCCGCCGAAGGCTGCCCGTGGGCGAACCGGACGAGCTCGGGCTGGTGGCCCGCCTGCTCAACGAGACCCTGGACGGCCGGGACAGGCTGCAGGGCGAGCTCGAGGGGCGGCTCAACCTGCACCGGGACCTGGTGCTGGGGCTGGTGCGCGCGCTGGGCGCGGGCGCGGTCCTGTGCGGTGAGGACGGGGAGCTGCTGGCGGCCGGGTCGCCCGCGCCGGCCGCGGAGTGGCTGGCCGCGGTCCAGCTCTGGCTGCAGGGCCCGGGGCGGGTGCAGCTCCGCGCGGCCGAGACGGGCGAGGGTCCGCGCGAGGTGGTGGCGGCGCTGCCCGCGGGGCCGGGCCAGGGCGCGCGGGCCGAGCTCCTGTGCACCGCGGCCGGTCGGGCCGTGGGCTGGCTCGTGCGCCCCCCCGCCTGAGATCAGCGCGGCCCGCCGCAGCCGGCCCTGCTCGGGCCGGCGGCCTCCAGCGCCTCGGACAATAAGTTGCCGGTCAGGATCTCGGGCAGCACGCGCACGGCCTCGTCCCCGGCGCAGGCGGGGTAGACCAGGTACATGGGCACCCCGGCCCGGCCGTGGCGCTTCAGCCAGGCGTGGATCACCGGATCGTAGCGGGTGAAGTCGGCCTTGAGGGTGGCGATCCCCCGCTGGCGCACCAGGTCGCGGATGGGCGGCGTCTCGATCACCAGCCGCTCGTTGGCCTTGCAGTTCATGCACCAGCCCGCGGTGAAGTCCACGAACACGCTCTTGCCCTCGCGGCGCAGCTCGCCCAGGCGTCCCTCGGAGAAGGGCTCCCAGGGGAGCCCGTCCGCGCTGGCGGCCTCCGCGCCGGCGGGGCCACCCGTGGCGGTGGGCGTCAGGTCCAGCAGCAGCCAGCCCGCCAGCGTCGCCAGGGCCGCGAGCGGCGCCAGGCGCGCGAGCCGCCGGGGCCAGCGATCCGCGCCGCTCACCAGCAGCCCGTACGCCCAGGCCAGGCCGCCCAGCGCCAGGGCGAACCACAGCACCCCCTGGGCCGCCGCCTGGCCATAGGCCTCGCCCAGCACGTCGAGCAGCCAGACCGCGGTGGCGAACAGCAGGAAGGCCATGCCGCGCATGATCCGGTCGTAGCGCTCGGTGACCCTGGTGGGCAGGATGCGCGTCCAGCCGATCCAGGCGCCGAGCAGCAGGAACGGGGAGGCCAGGCCGAGCCCGACCGTCATCAGGAACAGCACCACCTGGTAGGCGGGCGCGGTGAAGGCGTAGCCCATGGCCGGCCCCAGGAACGGCGCCGTGCAGGGCGTGCCCAGGAAGGTGACCAGCAGCCCGGTCAGGAAGCTCTCCAGCAGGGGGCTCGCCCGCCGCACCTGGCGCAGGCTCTTGAGATCGTCGGCGTGCGAGGCGGCCTGGAGCGGGAAGACGTGCAGCATGCCCAGGCCGAGCACGAGCAGCAGCGCGATCATGAACACCAGGAACCAGGGGTTCTGGAACTGGAAGCCCCAGCCGACCTCGTGGCCCACGGCCTTGAGCACCACGACCAGCAGGCCCAGGCTGGCCATGGTGGCCAGCACCCCGGCGGCGTAGGCCACGCTGTTCGTCCACAGCAGGCGCCGCCGCTCGGCGGGATCCTCGGTCCGCTGGGCGGTGCGCACCACGTGCAGCAGCTTGGGCACCACCACCGGGATCACGCAGGGCATCACGTTGAGGATGAGCCCGCCCAGGAAGGCGAACACGAGCAGCAGCCACCAGGGCCGCTCGGCCTCCGGCGAGCCCGGACCGGGCGGGACCCCGGGCGCGGCCCGCGCCTGGTCGGGCCCGGGCGCCTTCGCCGGCGGTGCGTGGGCCGCCAGCTCGAAGGGGCGGGACGGCTCGTCCGGGGCGCGCGCGCCGAGCAGCAGGCCGCCGGCCTGGGGCAGGCAGGCCGGGCCGGCCAGCTCCACGTCGGCCACGAAGCCCTTGCCCTCGACGGAGGGGACCACGCTGTAGGCCACGAGCTTGCACGCGCCGCTGGTGGTCCAGCGCGGGACCAGGGCCTCGGCCCGGGCCAGCCCGGGCAGGTGGTAGTGCAGGTGCACCCGGCCGGCCTGGTAGCCGAGCTCCTCCAGCCAGCCGTCGGAGGGCGGCAGCGGGCTGGAGAGCTGTTCGGCCGCCCCCTTGAAACGCGGGGCCCAGGCCGAGGGCTTGGAGGCCTCGGCCAGCGCGAGCCGCAGGCTGGGGGCGGCCCGGCCGGTGACGCAGGAGGTCTTGCAGGCCAGCCAGCTCACCTCGGCCCGGACCTCCAGCGCGCCTCCCTCCGGCGGGGCCTCGTGCACGAAGGCGGCGGCCGGGATCAGCACCGAGCCCTCGTAGCCGAAGCTCAGCTCCTCGATCGACTCGGCGTCGAACACCCTGGGCGCCGGGAAGCGCGGCTCGAGCACCTTGGCCAGGCGCTCGTCCGTGCGGAAGGCGACCTGCGTGGGCTTCCCGGTGTTGCCCGGGTAGGTCCAGTAGATGTGCCAGCCCGGGGCCATCTCGAGCAGCAGGCCGACCTGGAGCTCCTCGCCTGCGGCGGCCGGGTCCACGTCCGCCACGAGCTGGGCGCGCACGGGGTGCCTGTCGTCGAGGGGCTCGTCCGCCCGGGCGGGGGACCGGGCAGCCAGGAGCGCGGACAGGGCCAGGCACAGGGAGGCGGCGACCCGCGTGGTGCTCATGCCGGCTGGTCCTTTCTGGAGCAGGGCGGCCCCGGGGCTGCTCCGACCCGGTGCATCCCCGGCCCGCTCCCTGGAGTATCGGGTCGGTCCACGGCCGGGTCAACCGTCGGTTTCGGCCCGCGCGCGGCTGGCACGCCGTTTGCTGGACCTCTGCCCGGGGCCTGGACGCGCCCTCCCGGAGGTGCAGGATGAACGCCGTCGCCTGCAGTCGCATCGAGCTCGCCATGACCGCGCTCGCCCACAACCAGTCGCTGATCACCTTCGTGGACGGCAAGGCCAACTCGCTGCTGCTGATGAACTCCATCTTCCTGGCCACGGGCGCCGCGGCGGCGCGCTCGGCCCTCGGCCTGATCGGGCTCTCGCTGGCGGCCCTGGCGCTGCTGCTGTGCGTGGCGGTGATCGCGGCGCGCGGGGTGGGGCTCACCTGCCGCGATCCGGCCCGGCTGGTGTTCTACCAGGACATCCTGCTGCGCCGCAGCCCCGGGGATTACCTGGCCGACCTCCGCGATCAGCCGGAGGAGGCTGTGCTGGAGAGCACCGCCCGGCAGGTGTACGGGCTGGCGGGCATCGTGGAACGCAAGTTCCGCGCCTACCGCCGGGCGCAGCACGTCACCCTGCTGGCGGCCGGCACCTGGGTGGCCAACCTGCTCCTGCCGCTCCTGCCCTGACGGTCAGCCCCGCTTGCGCCCGCGCTTGCCCGCCTGGGTGCGCCGGTCCGGCCGGGCGGGCGGCGCCTCGGGCGGCAGCGGGGGCAGCTTGATGCGCGGGTCGGTGTCCTCGAATACCTTCATGCTCCGGCCGTCGTGATCCTCGAAGGCCAGGGTGGGTCCGCTGTCGGTGACGGTGTTCGCCTCGAGGTCGGTCGGTCCGAGCTGGGCCAGCCGCTTGAGCAGCGGGCCCGAGCGGTCCTTGAGGTCCTGCAGCAGCACGTCGAAGCGCTGGGCCATGGTGTTGGGCATGTCCTCGGTGTAGGACACGTAGAAGATGAACGTGTCGAGGGTGCGGTAGAAGTCGTCCAGCATCTGGGCCGCGTCCGGCGGGAACAGCACCAGCATGTCGAGGTCGGACTCGTAGTAGCGGGCGCTCATGACCCGCAGCAGCGGCACCCGGATGCGCTCCTTGGACCATAGCTTCAGCAGCAGATCGCGGCGGAACTCGAGGTCGAACACCACCCGGTCGATCTCCCGGGCCAGCAGGTGGGCCAGGCGCTCGAGCCGCTCCTGGTCGTCCAGCCAGATCTTCTCTTCCCGCCGCTTGCCCTTGGCCGTCGTGCGCGTCATGCCTGTTCGTCCTCCAGCTCCTCGACATCCTAGGCGAATCCAGACCGGCTTGTCCACGCGGGCGGGGCCGCGGGTGGCCGTGAGGGCCGTCACGTCACCCCGCAGGGCTTCCCGGTGTAGTATGGGTGGGCCGAGAACGACAGGAGGCTGCCATGGGCTCCGCGCGCGTGGTTCGTTGGGGGTGGCTCGCGGCGGGCTGGCTCGTCCTGGGCTGCGACTTCTCGCCGGGCCTCGACGATCACTCGGACGCCGGCCTCTACCCCCCCTGCGCGAGCGATCAGGACTGCCTGGAGTCCTGCGTCTGCCTGGGGGGCTCGGTGTGCGTGCCGATCGAGAGCGGCGACTCCTGCGCCCGGGAGTGCGACGCGGACGCGGACTGCCGGGCCACGGCCCAGAACGCCCAGGCGATCTGCCACCGCGGGGTGTGCGAGCTCGAGGGCTGCAGTCCGCCCTACCTCGACTGCGACGGGCTGGCGGAGAACGGCTGCGAGAGCGACCCGGACATCGATCCGGCCAATTGTGGCGGCTGCGTGGGCTCGGGCGGGCAGGCGTGCGAGGTGTCGGCGGGCGAGGCCTGCGTCCTGGGCACGTGCACCTCCGCTCCCTGCCCCTCCGGCTGGAACGACTGCGACGGGGACTCGATCTGCGAGTCCGATCCCTTGACCGACGGCCTCAACTGCGGGGGCTGTGCCTTCGAGGCCGGTGAGGTCTGCGAGCCTGCGCGCCTCGAGCTCTGCGACCAGGGCGTGTGCAGGGTGAACTCCTGCGAGTACGACTGGAACGACTGCGACGACAACCTGCTCAACAGCTGCGAGTCGGACCCCATGACCGATGCGCTGAACTGCGGAGCCTGCCTGGTGAACGGCGGCCACCTGTGTGTCCCCGGCGTCGAGGTTTGCGCGGACGGCGCGTGCGTGTGCGCGGAGGGCTTCGCGGACTGCAACGGGGAGGGCTCATGCGAGCCCCTCGGCACGCCCACCGCCTGCCTGGGCTGCGAGGACGATTGCACCACCCTGGATAGCGTGGATCCCGCCGGCGTGGGGTGCGATGCCGGGCGCTGCGTGATCTTCGCTTGTCTGGGGTTCTACGCCGACTGCGACGGCGACCCCGAGGACGGCTGCGAGGCCTACCTGCTCGACGATGCCGAGAACTGCGGCGCGTGCGGCCACATCTGCACCCCCGCGAACGTGAGCTCCGCCGTCTGCTTCCTGGGCGAGTGCAACTACGACGGCGGTTGCCTGCTGGGCTTCGACGACTGCGACGGGGACCGGCGCAACGGCTGCGAGGCCGATCTCGCGCAGGACCCCCAGAACTGCCACTTCTGCGGGAACGAATGCTCGAACGGCCAGGTGTGCGGGCCCAACGAGTGCGATGTCTCGACCTGCCCGGCTGCCATGGCGGACTGCGACGGCGACGGGTCCTGCGAGACCACCCTGAGGACCCTCACGGATTGCTCGTTCTGCAATGACAACTGCTGGCTGTCCCCCGCGTACCTCGATTGCGATGGGGGGATGTGCTACCCGGTGTGCGCCGCGGACCAGGGCTGCACCGTGTCGCCCTGCGGCGGCGGACTCCTGGAATGCGACGGGATCGTCGGCGAGCAGGGCCAGGCCTGCGAGACCTCCATGAGCGACCTCCAGTGCGGGAGCTGCGCCCACGACTGCTGGCAGGACCCGGCGTTCTGGGCCGGGGTCTACGAGTTCACCATCTACCCGATCTGCGCCGTGGCGGACGGCGGGCGGTGCGCGCCCGCGACCTGCCAGCAGCTCCGGGCCGAGTGCGATCGCCTGTCCGCGGAGGTGTGCGAGACCCACCTCGACTGGGTCACCGACTGCGGTCAGTGCGGCGTGAGCTGCCTCATGTACTCGACGCCCGCCTGCCTGCAGGACGGTTCCTGCACCATGATCTGCGAGGACGCGGTGTGCCGGCCCTTCACCTGCCCGCCGGGCCGGGTGGACTGCATCTTCGAGGACAACGTCTTGTGCGAGACCGAGGTGACCCCGGAGTTCGACTGCCTGGCCTGCGACGGCCGTTGCCCCTCGGGGGAGATCTGCCTGGACGGCGAGTGCAAGCCCAGGGACACCGTGGTCTGCGACGGGCTCACCTGCGCTCCCGGCGAGGTGTGCTGCCTGGGCAACGACATGGCGCACTCGCTCCAGTGCGTGGACCCGGTGGTGGCTGACAACTGCCTGGTCACCCTGAGCTGCACCGGCCCCGCGGACTGCCCGCAGGGCCAGGCCTGCTGCGAGAGCTCCGTCGGGGGACTCGACCGCTCCGTGGCCTGCCGCCCGGCGATGGAGTGCAGCGCCACCGGCATCCTGTGCGGCGAGGACCTCGACTGCGCCGGCGATCTGGGGGTGGTGACCTACTGCTGCCCGAACCCGCTGCTGCCCGGCTTCTCCACCTGCCAGCTCACCCCCTGCGATACCACCTGGCCCTGAGCCGTCAGCCGCGCGGCGCGTGCTCCACGACCTTCAGGTAGGGGCCGAGCATGAGGGTCCGCATCTTGCCCAGCACCCGGCGGCGCACGGGCGGGAGCCGCATGGCCAGCCCGGCCAGGCCGTTGCGCAGGCGGGCGCCCCAGGCGTCCTGGGGGAAGTCGTAGATGCCGTGCGCGCGGTAGTGGCGGTGATCGGCCTGGAACAGCGCGCTGGTCAGGTAGACGAAGTCGCGGAACAGCTTGGTGCCCGCGTGCGCCGGGAACAGGCGCGGGGTGCGCAGCCCCCGGTCCAGGGCCTGCACCAGGTCGCGCGCGGCCTGGGCGAGCAGCGCGTCCAGCTCCGCCGAGGTGGCCACCTCGTCGGTGACCACGCCAACCAGGTGGGCCTTCTGGAGCTGGGTGTAGGCCTCCAGGATCTGGCGCAGCCCCCCGAGCTGCTGCAGCGGCCCCGAGATCAGCCACAGCACCTGCTTGCCCTCCAGCAGCGGCTGGTGGCCGAGGAAGAAGGTGCGATCGAAGAAGGCCTTGAAGCGGGCGGACAGGTAGCGATCCCGGACGGCGCCAGCGAACACCAGGGCGTCCGCGCCGAGGACCTTCTGGCGGTAGAGCTCGCCGAAACCGTCCCGGTGCACGCACTCCCCGTTCCAGGCGCAGCGCAGGCAGCCCAGGCAGCCCTTCAGCTCGAGCTCGCGCAGCCGGAGCTCCTCGACCCGGCAGGGCAGCGCGTCCGACAGCACCCGCTGCATGGACTCCACGTGGGGGCTGTCCGGCCCGGCGTCGGTCACCAGGGTCACGCGGCGGGTGTCCGCCCTGGCCGCCGGGGCCGGCACCGCGGGCCGGTGGACGAGCGCCGGGGGGGAGAGCGGGGCGAAGCGCCTGGGCTGCGGGGCCCGCTGCGCGACGGAGCGCAAGGCCGCGTCGAGCCAGCCCTCGAGGCTGCGACGCGCGCCGGCCTTCAGCAGGTCGTCCATGCCGGCCGAGTAGCCCGGCAGGAAGCGCAGCCCCAGGTCCTCGCTGACGGCGTGCAGGTACTCGTGGGCGGCGTGGTCGAAGAAGTGGATCGAGGTGGTGAGCGCCGTGGCGTAGCGTCCCCGCAGCGCCTCGGGGGGGCCGGCCGCGAAGAGCAGCTCGACCAGCCGCTTGAGCTGGGAGGGGACCAGGAAGTAATAGACCGGTGTGCACCAGAGCACCAGGTCGGCCTCGCCCAGCCGGGCGAGCAGGGCAGACCGGGCCGACGGGTCGCGTTCGAGCCCGCGGATCTCTTTGGAAACATGGAAGAAGTCCAGATTGTGCGCCGGAAGGCGCCTGGCGAGGTAGCGGACGTATTGCAGGCTGACGCTCTGCTCGCCCTTGGGGCTGCCGTTGAGCACCAGGACCCTCATCGCTGCCTCCCGAAACGAAAAAGGCCGGGCGAAGCCCGGCCCTGCGAATTCGAATCTCCGGCCGGTCAGGCAGTGACCGAGCGGACGTTCTTCGCCTGCAGGCCCTTGGGGCCCTGGACGATTTCGAACTCGACGGGATCACCCTCATTCAGGGTCTTGTAGCCCTCACCATCGATGGCAGAGAAGTGGACGAAGACGTCGTCGCCGCCCTCCTGCTCGATGAACCCGTAGCCCTTGGTGTTGTTGAACCACTTCACTTTTCCCTGCGACATCCTACCGCTCCTTCTTCTGGCGCCCTCCGCCCCCATGGGTTCTCTCAGCGCTGGAGGAACGCCCGCAACACGCCGGCGACAGGCCGGCGTACATCCGATCGAGAACCGGGTTGTCAAAAATCGAGGCGACGATGGAACACTCCGACTCCGATGTCAAGAACTCCCTCCCGCAGGCTCACAGGTGCTCGGCACAGCAGCGGAATCCGGTGCTGTAGTCCCAGTAGCCGGCGGGGTGGGCCGTGGTGGTGTACAGGCAGCCTTCGCCGTTCAGGCGGGTGTCGACGTAGTACCCGCCCTTGAAGGTGCCGGCCGGGTCGTCGACCCACTCGTGCAGGTTGCCCATGAGATCGAGCACGCCCTCCGGGGTCGCGCAACCCGGGTGGGCGCCGGCCGGGGCCAGGCCGTCGGCCAGCTGGTTCAGGCAGGGGTGATCCAGCTCGGACCAGATCCAGGCCGCGCTGGTGCCGAAGTACTCCACGGCCGGGTGCACCGCCCGGGCGTCGTTGCACAACCCGTCCTGGCGAGTGTTCCCGTAGGGGTAGGTGCGTCCCTCGCTCCCGCGGCAGGCCAGCTCCCACTCGGCCCGGGTGCACAGCCGCTTGCCGGCCTCGGCGCAGGCCTGTCCGGCCTGCAGCCTGCTCACGTACCCCTGGGGCACCGCGCCCGGGGCGCTGCGAGCGACCACCCGCGCCGCGCCCGGGTTGAAGTAGGGCGACCTGGGCCCGGGGCCGTCCGCGCTGAGCTCCTCGAGAAAGGCCTCCCACCGGTCGATGCACGCGCTCCCGCCGGGGACGGGCGCCATGCCGGCAGGGCAGCCGCCCAGGCCAGGCGGCTCCTCGAGCCCCGCGTTGGGCTGGGGCACCTCCTCGCCCGTGCAGGGGGCGTCCTCGAGGTCGGCTGTCTCGTCTCCACCCACGTCCTCGCGCGCGCCGTCGTCCGCGTCCGGGGCGCCGTCCCCCGCGTCCTCGCCACCGTCGTCGCCCCCGTCGTGAGCGTCCTGCCCCGGGTCGGCCGGGTCGCAGCCGGCGGCGAGCAGCCAGGCCGCGGCCAGCAGCCCGGGCAGGAGGAGCAAGGCGCGGCGCGGCATGGGGGGCCTCGGCGGACGGGCAGGGAGCTCAGCGCGCCGCGCGCTTGGCCGGGCGGCCTTCGTCCGGGCCCTGCTCGCGCGGCGCGTCCAGGAAGGGCTCGTCCGCCGCGCTCAGCTTGGCCACGACCATGTCCAGGGCGGCCACCAGGGCGTCCTCGGTGCAGTCGGCGCGGGCCGTGACCACGTCCTCGTCGGCCTCCTCGGAGGCCTTGCGGGTGGCGGCCAGCACGGTGCACTGGCTGCCCAGCTTGAGGATCTCGACCCGCATGGACACCTCGGCCTGGGTGACCTTGTCGGAGGTGAGCACCCGGTAGAGGCCGGCCTCGGTCAGGCGCGCGGCCAGGTAGGTGCGCAGCCCGTCGAGGAGGTCCTTCTTGAGCACCAGGCGCTTGGCGACGATCGGCTCGAGCTTCAGCCAGGGGCGGACCTTCGGCTGGTCGCCCGCAGCCGCCAGGCCGAGGCCGGCCACGCAGGTGAACGCCAGGACGCACAGCGCGATCGCTCTCCTCGCCCGCACGGGAACACCTCCTCCGGCTCAGAGCTTGGCCGCCTCGACCATGCGCTTGATCTCGGCCAGCGCCAGGCGGCTCTCCTGCAGGGCCTGCACCTCGGCTTCCAGGCTCTGGACGCGGGCGAGCTGCTCGTCGCGCTCGGCGGTGCGGCGGGCCACCCGCCCGGTCAGCTCGGCCACCTCGGCGGCGCGGGCCTGCTGCAGCCGGGCCTGCTCCTGGAGCCGGGCCTCCAGCCCCGCCAGGCGATCGTCGCGCTCCACCAGGGCGGCTTCGGCCTGCCCGATCAGCCGGGTCTGCTGCTCGTCCAGGGCCTTGAGCTCGGCGATGCGCGCCAGGGCCTGATCGCGCTCCGCGGCCAGGGACTCCGACTCGGCCATCAGGCCGCGGGCCAGCTCCACCCGCTCGCGGGCCGTGGCCTCGGCGGCCTCCAGACGGTGCTGCACCTCGGCCACCTGGGCGCGGAGCTGCTGGACCTCGTGCCGGGCGCCCGCCAGCGCTCCCTCCAGCGCGTCCCGCTCCTCGGCCAGGGCGCGCAGCCGGGCGCGGAAGCCATCCACCATCTGGCGGGTGGCCTCGGTCGCGGCCCGCGGCTCGAGCGGCTCCTGCTCGGCCCCGGAGCGCTCGGCGGCCTCCAGGCGATCGCGCAGGCGCGCGATGCGCTCCTGTCCCCGGGCCAGGGTCTCGTCCGCGCCGGGGGCCGGTCCGGCCCCCGCCCCGGCGACCGCGGCGGCGATGCTGTGGGCCAGCTCCGCGCGGGACAGCTCCTCGGGCGCGGTGGCGGGCGCCGGCCGCGCCTGCCGGGCCTTGACCGCCTCGGCCAGGGGCTCGGCGGGCTTGGCCTTGCGGGAGCGCGACTGCATGTGCGCCCGCAGGCGCTCGGCCGCGGCGGCCGCGTCCTCCGGGGCCTGCGCGGCTGGAGCCTCGCCCGGGGCCACATCGGCCGCGGGGGCGGGCGGGGCCTCGGCCGGCGCGCTGGCGGGCTGCGCGGGTGGCGCCGAGACCACGGCGGCGGCCTTCTTCTGGCCCCCCAGGGGCCGCAGGCGGGGGACGTTCTGGTCGAATGCGTTCTTCATGCGATCGGCTCCTCGACCCTGGGCGGCAGGCAGCGCGGCAGGACCTCGGCCACCAGCCGGTCGATGTCCTCCGCGCCCTTGCTCCCGGGCAGGAAAGCGGAGATGGGTACCCCCTCGCTGGACGCCTGGGCGAACTTGGTGCACTGCCGGACCACCGTGCCGAGCAGGTAGTCCTTGTAGTGCTCCTCCAGCGCCGTGCGCGCCTGGCGCGCGATGCGGGTGGTGGGGTTGAAGTTGTTGATGACCACGCAGACCTGCTGCAGGGCGAGCTCCAGGTCGCGCTCCAGGTCGGCGATGGTCTCGAACAGCAGCCGCAGGCCGTGGAAGGACAGGAAGTCGGCCAGCACCGGGATGATCAGGTCGTGGGCGGCCAGCAGCGCGTTCAGGTTGAGCAGCCCGAAGGACGGCGGGGCGTCCATGACCACGAAGTCGAAGGGCTCCTGCAGCTCGTCCAGGCTGAGCCGCAGGCGGAACTCCCGGGCGTGCAGCGGCATGAGCGCCAGCTCCACCGTGCTCATGCGCAGGTTGGAGGGCAGCAGGGCGAGCTCGGTCAGCGGCAGGCGCTGGATGACCTCCGCGACCGGCGTGCGCTTGACCAGCACGTCGAACAGCGTGAGCTCGTAGCGCTCGGCCTCCAGCCCCAGGCACTTGGAGGCGTGGCCCTGCGAGTCCAGGTCGACCAGCAGCACGCGGTGGCCCATCTCCGCCAGGCGGTAGGCGTAGGCCGAGGACAGGCTGGTCTTGCCCGTGCCGCCCTTGAAGTTGAGGAAGAGCTGGCGCCGCTGGGGCCGGGCCGCGGGCCGGAGCGCCAGGGCCTGCCGGTAGCGGCTGAGATCGGCCGGCGTGTAGCGTTCACCGGCGGCCTCGCGGGCGGGCAGCTGGTGCTTGCGCTCGGCGGCGCGGAGCTGCTTGTCGGTCAGGCCGAGGATCTCGGCGAAGCGGCCGCGGCTGTAGCTGATGCGCTCCACGCTTCCTCCAGGCTCGCCTCAGGGCAGGAACAGCTTGCCGCCGCGGCGCACCACCTCGCCGGCGCGCACCCAGGTCTCCAGCGGGTGCTCGAGCGCGTCGGGCGGCTGGCCCAGCTCGCGCCCCAGGGCCGCGGGGCTCAGCCCCCCCAGCGAGGAGCGCAGCACCCGGCGCACGTCCTCCAGGGCGGGGCTGGCGGGCCGGCCTCGCCCGGCCGGGGGCGCCTGGCCGGGCAGCTCCAGCTCGCCGCGGGTGGCCAGGTAGCCCGTCAGGCCTTCGACGGCCGCGCGGCGCGCGTCCTCGGCCAGCTCCAGCAGCCCCTCCGCCCGGGGACCGAGCGCCTGGACCGCCGCCCGGCCGGCGGCCGCGCGCACGTTCGGCTCGGGATCGAGCAGCGCGCCGAGCAGGGCGCAGATCGCGGGGATCTGGCGCGTGCCCGCCAGGGCCGCGCAGGCCACCCGGCGCACGGCCGGCTCGGGATCCGCCAGCAGGCGGGCGGCCAGCGCGCCCGGGTCCCAGGCCCGCACGCCGGCCGCGTGCACCGCCACGCGGCGGCGCACGCCGGGGTCGGGGTCGAGCGCCAGGCGCTCGAGCAGCGCGCGGAAGCCCTCGGCCTCCTCCCCGCGCAGGCTGGCCGCCAGCTCGGCGGCCGCGTCCAGGGCGGCCGCGCGCACCTCCCCGGCCTCGTCCGCCAGGAAGCCCTCGATCGTGGGCAGCAGGGCCGGCTCGCCGGCGGCCCCCAGCGCGCGCACCAGCCCGGCCCGCAGCTCCGGCTCGCGGGCGGCCGTGGCGGCCAGGAACGGCGCCGCCGCCGCGCCCCCCAGGCCGAGCAGCTTGGCCGCGGCCCGCAGGCGGGCGTCGGCCGGGCCGGGCGCCTCGAGATCGGCGAGCAGCCGCTCGGCCAGCGGCAGATCGGCGGGCCCGGCCACGCGCGCCAGCAGGCTCGCGCGCTCGGCGGAGGCGGGGGGCGCCTTGGCGTCCGCCGGCGCGGCCGGCGCCTGGTCGGGTCCGCGGCGGGCCTCGGCGCGCGCCAGCAATTCCTGGAGGCTCTGCACCTCGGAGCGCAGCTCGGCGATGAAGGCGGCCAGATCGATCTCGGTCGGCTCTCCGCGCGCGGCCTGGGCGTGCACCTCGAGCAGGCGCTGGAACAGGCGGTCGTGGGCGGACTCCAGGGCGCGCAGCCGCTCGCGGGCGTCCTGCAGGCGGGCCTGCTGGAGCGTGCGCTCCCGGGTGTGGACCTCGAGCGCCAGGATCGCGGCGCGCAGCTCGTTGGCCTGCAGCACCCGCGCGGCCTCCTGGCGGGCCTGATCCTGGCCGCGGGCGGCCTCCAGCGCGCGGAGCTGCTCGCCCAGGCGGGCGCCGTGCTCCGCCAGGCCGGCCCGCTCGTGCTCGGCGCCGGCCAGCGCCGCCTCGGCCTCGGCGGCCCGGGCCACGGCGGCCTCGACCTCGGCCCGGCCGGCCTCGGCGGCACGGCGCAGCATGGCCACCTCGGTCTGCAGCTGCTCCACCCAGCACTCGAGGAAGGCGATGCGCGCCTGCGGCTCCTCGGTCGCGGGGGCCTGCTTGTTCTTGGGGTGGTCCATCGCCTCCCGGGTGTCCTGTCTTGGGGCTCATATATTCGAATTCCTTGGGGATTGCAATAGGCAGCTCGGGTTGACACGTCCGCGCAGGGTCTGCTTTGCTGCCAGCCCATGCAGGCGAGCAAGGGCGTCCTCCGCTTTCTGTCCGCAGACGGGCTGGAGATCCTGGTCGGGCGCACGGCCGCGGACAACGACGCGCTCACCTTCGAGCTGGCGGGGCAGGACGACTTCTGGCTGCACGCGGCCGGGGTGCCCGGCTCGCACGTGGTGCTGCGCAACCCCGGGCGCCTCCCGCGCCCGCCCAGGCAGAGCCTGCGCCAGGCCGCGGCCCTGGCGGCCAGGCACAGCAAGGCGCGGGACGGCGGGCAGGTGGCGGTGCACTGGACGCTGCGGCGCTACGTCCACAAGCGCCGGGGCGCGCCGGCCGGCGAGGTGACGCTCGATCGGTTCCAGGTCGTGCGCGCCAGCCCGCGCGAGGCGCCCGGGCTCACGGCAGATCCTGGCTGATCTCCCTGGGCAGGGCGTCGAGCGGGGTGAGCACCAGGGCGCGGTGTTCCTCGAGCCGGGCGGGGCCGGTCAGCCGGGTCACCAGCCGTCCGGCGAACACCCGCCAGGTGCCCTGCTTGACCAGGAACTCGGCCCGGCCCAGGAAGGCCGCGCCGCGGGTGGCCGGCTGGGGGCGCTCCTCGTCGTCCAGCGCCTGGCCCTCCTCGTGCGCGCCCAGGCGGTACTCCAGCACGGCCAGCTGCTCGCCGTCGGCGAGCGGCGCGAGGGACACGAGCTTCACCTGGTTCCACCTGAGGGTCTTGGAGGCGGTGAAGCCCTCGTCCAGACCGAGCAGATCGACGTCCGTCGACCAGGTGTCTCCCGGGCGCACGGGCCGGGCCGGCAGCTCGAAGAACAGCCCCAGGGCCAGGCGCTGGAGGGAGGGCAGCTCGTAGGCCAGCACGCCGCCGTGCTCGTCCAGCGCGCCCTTGAAGCTCACGCGCGTCTCCACCTCCGCCAGCTTGGCCACGTTGGGATCGCGCACGGACAGCGTGTCCCGGCCGTACATGCGGGCGCTGAAGGTGCCACCCGGGTTGGGCAGCAGCACCAGCACCTGGGGCGCGGGCCCGGCCGGGCGGTAGCCGCTCAGGCGCCGGGCGGTCTCGGCCGGCAGCTCGCCCTTCTCGGCCAGGGCGGGGATGGGGATGGACAGGCCGTCCCCGGGGAAACGTTCCAGCCCTGCGCGGAAGGCCAGCGCACCCTTCTCAGGCACGCGCCAGGCCAGGCGCACGGCGCCCTCCGGGATCGGCTCCTCGCCCGTGGGCTGCGGATCCTCCTCGGGGGCCGGCGCCTCCGCCGGGAGCGCCTGCGCGGGTGCGCCGGCGTCGGGCTCGGCGGGCGCGGGCCGGGCGTCGGGCGGGCGGACCAGCGGCTCCATCTCGAACCTCGGCGGCTCCGACTCGCAGCCCGCCAGGGCCCCCAGCAGCAGCAGCGCGGTGGCCAGGCGGCCGGCCTGTCCGGTCTTCATGCTTCCTCCGCTCCGGCCTGGGGCGCCGGGTCGTGCGGCAGGCCGCCGTGCGGGGCCCGCAGGTAGCCGAACGGGGTCTGCCACAGGAAGTTGGAGGGCCGCGAGGTGTACACGTCGGCGTACCGCTCGATCTGCCGGGCCAGGTGGCTCTTGTCTCCGCCCGCGCGCATGAGCAGCCCCCAGCGCGGGTGGACCAGCTCGCTGTACTCCCTGGCCAGCGGGGCGATGCGCTCGTCCAGGTCCTCGAGGTTCGACCGCAGGCGCTGCAGCTCGGCCTGCAGCTCGGGCTTGGGGCGCTCGCCCGCCGGGCCGTAGCCGAGCTCCGCCCGCTGCAGCGCCAGGCGCAGCCGGGCCTGGCGCTCTTCGAGGGTGGTCTTCTCCGCCATCCAGGCGTCGAGCTGGGCCTGGTGCTCGCGGAAGCCCTCCAGCGCGGTGATCTCCTCCTCGAGCTGCCGCAGGATGAGCGCCGTCCGCCAGCGCAGCAGGCTCTTGGACACGTGCACGTCGGCGAAGATGTGATCGCCCACGTACAGGATCTCCTCGCCGTCCAGCCCCAGGTGCTGCTCCACCAGGCCGGCGTGCCCGCCCAGGTACGTGCCGCCCTGGCGCAGCCTCCCCACCAGGGGCCGCAGCCGTCCGTCCGCGTCCACCACCTCGAACATGGGGTGGCGGGTGGCGAAGAACTCGGGTTTCCGGGCCTGGACGATCTTGAGGTCGAAGAGCGTCTCCCAGGTCTGGCCCGCGGGCAGGTGGCGGTCGAGCACGTAGGCCAGCATGGCCCGGGTGTAGTCCCACTCGGAGTTGGTGATCAGCAGCAGCTTCTTGCCGGCCGCCTTGAGGTCCAGGAGCGCGAGCGGCAGGTCCTCGTCCAGCACCACGTAGCGCTCGGGCGCCGCCATGATCTCGGCCTTCAGCTCGCCCTCGGCGTGGGCCGCGTCCAGGCTGGAGCGCACCACGGCGTACAGGCCGGCGTACCCCAGCGGTCCGGGCAGCCGGCCCTGGTCGAGCCGCTCCACGAGCTGGGCGTACATGCAGGCCTCGCTCAGCGAGAAGAGCGTGTTCTGGAAGGCCCAGCGGGGTTCGGCCAGATCCACCAGCACCCGCCCGTACACCTTGCGGCGCGCCACGTGGTCCAGGCGCACGGCGCCGTGCACGGCCTGGTGCACGTAGCCGAAGCGGTTGGCCTTGACCAGGTTGCCGAGCTCGAGATCCAGCACCAGGCCCAGGCTGACCGCCCCGGGGTCGAACTCGAGGTCGGCCACGGGGAAGCCGCGCTCGGCCAGCCGCTTGCGGAGCTCGGCGTAGGCGCGGCGCTCCCAGGCCTCGGGGTGGTAGTGGATGAGGGTGTAGTCCATGTCGAAGCCGATGGCCTTGATGGCGCGCATGTTGAGCGTGCGGTTGCAGTACAGGCGCCGGCCGGGCGGGGGAGTGGACGGGGAGGGGTTGGGGCTCATGGGGACTGTCTAGCGCAGCCCACCGCGGGCGGTCAATCCGGCGGGTGGCCGTCAGGGCAGGTAGCCGTCCAGGCCGCGGGCCAGGAGCTGGAAGGCGTCGTTGCCGTCCATGTCATCCTGCCAGATGACCGCCAGGGAACCGGTCCCGTCGAGCGCCGCGCCTGGCGCGAGCTGCTGGCCGTCGGCGATGCGGTTGACGGTCCGCTCGGCCACCCCCGCGGCGCCGCTGGCGCCGAAGCCCGCGGCGCGGATCTGGTAGGTGCCGTTGCCGTCGCCGTCGTCCTGCCAGGCGAGCGCGAAGGCGCCGCCCGCGCCCACCCCCAGGGCGGGCCGCAGGTGCTGGCCACCCGCCACCTCGTGCACCCGCCGGTCGGCGAAACGCTGGCCCCCGCCGGCCTCGAAGCCGCGGGCCAGGATCTGGAAGTTGCCGTCCCCGTCCTGATCGTCCTCCCACGCCACCACGAAACCGCCCCCGGCGTCCGCGCCCACCGCGGGGTTCTTCTGCTGGCCCGCGGACTGGGTGTTGACGGTCAGGCGCGCGAAGCGCTGGCCGCCGTCGTCGCCGAAGCCCCGGGCGTGGATCTGGTAGGCGCCGTTGCCGTCGCCGTCGTCCTCCCAGACCACCACGCAGCCGCCGTCCGGGAGCGCGGCCACGGCCGGCCGCTGGCGGTTGCCGGCGTCGTCGGCGTGGACGCTGCGCTCGGCGAAGCGCTGGCTGCCGTCGGCGGCGAAGCCGCGCAGCCAGATCTGCATGTCCCCGTCCCGATCCCGGTCGTCCTCCCAGGCCACGCAGAAGCGGCCGTCCGGCGCCACGGCCACGGCCGGGTTCTCCTGCTGGCCCGTGTCCACGGCGTTCACCGTCAGGCGCGCGAAGCGCTCCGCGCCGCCGGCGGTGAAGCCCCGGGCGTGGATCTGGAAGCTGCCGTTCGCGTCCGTGTCGTCCTGCCAGGCCACCACGAACGAGCCATCCGCGGCCATGCCCGCGGCCGGCGCGAGCTGCTGGCCGGCGCCGTCGGCCGAGGCCAGGCGCTGGCCGAACGCCTCGCAGCCGCCGGGCTCGAAGCCGCGCATCATCACGTCGAAGTTGCCCGCGCCGTCGGCCGTCGAGGAGTCGTCCTCCCAGACCGCCACGAACCCCCCGGCCTCGCGGCCGGCCAGCACCGGCTGGAGCTGGTCGCCGTCCGCGTCGGTGTTCACGGTCTGGTCGACGAAGGCCCGGCCGCCCTCCCGGCGCTCGTCGAGCGGCGCCGTGGAGAGATCGTAGTCGAAGTGGAACTGGTGGGCGCCGGCGGCCGGATCCGCGCTGTAGTCGCCGCAGTAGAGGGCGGGCTCCCCGCCCGCGAAGAGGGTGGTGTTGCCGTCCTCGACGGTGAAGGTCCGGGCGTACACGCGGTTCTCGCGCGGGGTGAACACCAGCTCCCGTATCCAGCCGTTGCCGGTGTACGTGCCCGCCTTGCAGCCCCGGACGCCCTCGAACTGGTAGTCGGTCAGGATTGTGTGCACCGGGTTGCCGGCCAGCCCGTGGCGCAGCTTGTACTCCGAGTCGTTGATGTGGCCGCTCAGCACCAGGAACACGTTGCTGTGGCGCGCGGCCAGCTCGTCCCAGATCGTCTGGCCGGAGCCGCCGATGAGC
Source organism: Myxococcota bacterium (assembly GCA_022710975.1). GTDB lineage: Bacteria > Myxococcota > B64-G9 > B64-G9 > B64-G9 > JAKLGA01. The sequence goes on from JAKLGA010000001.1 coordinate 773,028, forward strand.
AGCCAGTCCGCCGCGGGGCAGCTCTGGTTGAGGCCGCCTCCGTGGGTCTGGATGCAGTGGCTGACGAGGATGACCCGCCGATCCGGGTGCGCGGCGATGAGCTCCTCGGCCCAGCACAGCGGGCCCTTGCGCGGGCCGTACTCCAGGCTGATCACCATGAACTTGTAGGGCCCGGCCTCGAACAGGGCGTAGCTGTTCGTGCTGCTCCCGCCGTACGCGCCGCCGTACCAGGGCTCGCCCGCGTAGCGGCTGGGAGGGAAGAAGGCCGGGTCGTTCATCAGGGTGTTGCCGCGGGCCCAGGAGTCGTTGGCCCCCCGGCTGTCGTGGTTGCCGGGCATGATGCTGTAGGGCATGCTGGCCGCGTCCAGCAGGTCGAAGGCCGCGTCGGCCACCTCCCACTGGGAGCGGTAGTTGTTGTTGGTGATGTCGCCCAGGTGGATCACGAAGCGGATGTCGCGCTCCGCGCGGTGGTCGAGCACCCAGCGCAGCTGCTTGAACAGGGTGTTGTTCGGCCCGGCCGCCTGCTTGCTGGTGTAGTACTGGGTGTCGGGCAGCAGCACGATGGAGAAGGGCTCGCACGCGTCCCCGCAGGCGGGCCCGCACTGGCCGCTCGCGTCGCAGCGTTCGTCCGCGGGGCAGGCACCGCAGTCGAGGCTGCCGCAGAGCGGATCCGGGCCGCAGGCCCGGCCCTGGCAATCGGGGCTGCACGCGGGCAGGCACCGGCCCTGGCCGTCGCACTCCTCGCCCGCGGGGCAGGCGCCGCAGTCGAGGCTGCCGCACAGCGGATCGAGGCCGCACACGAACGTCCAGCAGTCGGGGGCGCACTGCTCGTCGCACTGGCCGTCCGGCGTGCAGACCCAGCCGGCGGGGCAGGCGCCGCAGGCGGCGCCGCACAGCGGATCCAGGCCGCACTCCAGGCCGGCGCAGTCCGGCGCGCAGGCGGCGCACTGGCCGCTCACCTCGACGCACACCAGGCCCGCCCCGGCGTCGCAGGCGCCGCACGAGCCGCCGCAGCCGTCCCCGCCGCACGCGCGGCCGGCGCAGTCGGGCACGCACGCGGGCAGGCAGCGGCCCTGATCGCTGCACTCCAGGCCCTGGCCGCAGACGCCGCAGTCGAGCGTCCCGCAGGCCGGGTCCAGGCCGCACTCGTGGCCCTGGCAGGCGGGCACGCAGGCCGGCAGGCATTGGCCGTCCGGGGCGCACTCCTCGCCCGCGCCGCAGGCGCCGCACGAGCCGCCGCAGCCATCGTCGCCGCACACCCTGTCCAGGCAGCTCGGCGTGCAGCCCGCGTCGCCGTCGTCGCCGTCCGGGGGCTCGAGCACCGAGCCTCCGTCGCACCCGCCGGCCAGCAGCAGGAGCGCGGCCGGGAGGGCCAGGGAGCGGAGGAATCCGCAACGGGGAGCGGGCCGCATCGAGGCGAGGGATGGCGTGTCCATGCGGCCGAATGTAGCATGGAAGCCTGCGGGTTGCCTCCTGGGCCAGATGCTGGTATCCAGCACCCCATGCGGATCTCGCGCTGGGTGCTGGTCTTCGCGCTCGCGGCGGCCGGGGTGGCCTGCGACGCCGAGCCGGCCTGCGACAGCTTCTGCGACAAGCTGGCCGCCTGCGGCCCGCCGGCCGGGCGCGGCTGCCAGGCCGCCCTGCAGGCCGACGACCTCACCTGGGAGGAGCTCCTGGCCTGCCGCTTCGGCGCCTGCGTCGAGTACTGCGAGATGTACGACGTGGTGCTGCGCCCGGAGCTGATGGCCACCCTGGACCACTGCGTGCGCCGGACGGCCTGCCCCGCCTTCTCGCTGGACGCCTGCTTCGCGGCCGCCGCCCAGGTGGTGGACCCGGCCGCGCTGGTGGCCCTGACCGACGTGGCCTGCGGCCGGCAGCTCGCCTGCGGCCAGGTGGCCTCGGCGGCGGACTGCCGCCAGACCTGGCTGGCCGACCCGTACGTGCAGGGGCTGGTGATCTACGCCCAGGGCGTGCTGGCGTGCGGCGGCGAGTGCATCCGCCTGCTCCCCTGCGAGCGGCTCGACATGGACCGCATGGGGGAGTGCCTGACCCGCTGCGGGGTGCTGTTCGGGGCCTGACCGGGAGGGCGCACCTGCCTGCCCCGGTTTGACAGCCAGGCCCGGCCGCGGTACGCACACGCCATGGATTCGACCAGCCAGGGGCCGGCGCTGCCGCGGGTGAGGGACTTCCTCCAGGACTCCCGCGCCCTGGAGGAAGACGCCTTCCGCGCCCGGCACGGCGCGGCCTTCCTGCTCATGCTGGCGGCGACCGACGAGCTCAGCCAGCCCGGCGACGTGCCCCAGTGGACCATGGGCGGCGGCGCGCCCGCGCCCCGCCAGGAGGCCGCCCAGTCGGATCTGGACCAGGCGGTCCTGCCCGTGCGCCACCGCCGCGCGGACTCCAGGAAGGCGCTGCTGTCGGTCGGCCGGGCGGACAGCTGCGACGTGGTCGTGCCCGACCTGTCCGTGTCGCTGGTGCACGCCTTCTTCCGCGAGGAGGCCGAGGGCGGGTTCAGCCTGGTGGACGGCGGCTCCAAGAACGGGACCTTCGTGGAGGGCAAGCGGGTCGCGCCGCAGGGCAAGGGCGCGCCGGCGTCGGTCGGCGCGGGCAGCGAGGTGCGCATCGGCAACGTGCGCTTCATGTTCCTGACCTGCTCGCTGTTCCGGCACCTGCTGCGGCAGTTCGTCGGCTGAGCCGGGAGGAGAGCGGCGTGGCCGGGGTGCGCGACACCTCCATCGACGTGGTGCGTGGGCTGGCCGTGCTCATCATGCTGCCGGCCAACGCGGCCCCGCTGCTGGCCGAACCGCACCCCTTCGCCTTCCGCCTGGCGAGCAGCTTCGCCGCGCCGCTGTTCGTCTTCCTGTCCGGGCTGATGGCCGGCATGAGCGCGGGCCGGGGCCGCCGGGCCGGCTACCTGTGGCAGCGGGCCCTGTGGGTGCTGTGCTTCGCCGCCCTGGTGGACGTGGCCATCTGGCGCATCGTGCCCTTCACCACCATGGACGTGCTGTACCTGATGGCGGTGGCCATGCTGGTGCTCGGGGCGCTGCGCCGCCTGCCGGCCTGGTCCCTGCTGGCGCTCGCGACCCTGGTGTTCGCCCTCACGCCGCTCCTCCAGGCCTGGCTGGGCTACTCGGCGGCGCCCCTGGAGATCGGCCTGAGCGGGGCGATCCAGATGGCGCCCGAGCAGCCCGTGTCCGTGCTGCAGCACTGGCTGGTGGATGGCTGGTTCCCGCTCTGCCCCTGGCTGGGCTTCGGCCTGCTGGGCGGGGCGGCCGGCCGCGCGCGCCTGGCGCGGGCGACCCCCACGGGCCTGCCCCGGGCCTGGTCCCTCGGGTTGTCCGCCGCCCTGGTCGCGGTGGGGGGCGGGCTGTGGTGGTCCTTCCCCGGGGCCGCGCTCACCCGCGAGGGGTACAGCGAGCTGTTCTATCCGCCGGCGCCGGGTTTCCTGCTCGTGGCCGCGGGGGCCATCGGCCTGCTGCTCGAGGCCGCCTCGGCCTGGGCCCGCGGCCGGGCCTGGGCTCCGCTGCGCGCGCTGGGCGAGGCCTCCCTGGCCTGCTACGTGGGGCACCTGGCGCTGCTGGCCTACCTGCTGCCGGTGCTCTTCGACGCGCTGGACGGCGCCGCCTTCGCCGTGGTAGTGCTGGGACTGGAGGGCGTCGTCATCGGCCTGGGCTTCGCGCTGCGCCCGCTGCGGCGCGCGCTGCGTTCCCCGCCCTTGCCGGTGAGGATGCTGGTCGGGAGCTGAGCATGGCTGCGCAGATCGAGCGTCAACCGCTGCCCTGCATCGAGAGCTTCGCCAAGGACGTCAAGGAGCTGGACCCGCCCGGCTTCCGCGCCCGGCACGGCGGGGCCTTCCTGCTCATGCACGGCTCGGACGCCCAGCTCAGCCGGCCCGGCCAGCTCCCCCAGTGGACCGTGGTGAGCGACGACGTGCAGGGCTACCACGGCGCCCGGGATCTGGCCAAGAACTACGTGGTCATCGCGCTCAAGCAGCGCCGCCCTTCGCGCCTGGGGCACATCGCCGTCGGCCGGGCGGAGACCTGCGATCTGGTGGTGCCCGACACGTCCGTGTCGCTCTACCACGCCTTCTTCCGCGAGGAGCAGGACGGTGGCTTCGTGCTCCAGGACGCCGGCTCCAAGAACGGCACCTGGGTCAACGATCAGCGGGTGCCCGCCCAGGGCAAGGGCCCGCCCGCGCGGGTCGAGTCCGGCTCCGAGGTGCGCATCGGCAACATGGAGTTCCTGTTCCTGGGCTGCAACGAGTTCCGCGAGCTGATCAGCAAGCTGGTCAACTGAGCTCACCGCGAGCGCAGGCGCTGGCGGGTGACGAGCAGCGACTGGGGGTGGCTCGCGCCCGGCAGCAGCACGTCCAGGCGCAGCTCGCTGCCCGGCTCCCCGCGGATGAGCTCCACCGCCCGGGCCAGATCGAGCTCGGACACGTCGATGCCGTCGATGCGCAGGATCTCCGCCCCGTCGGGCAGCCCGGCCCCGGCGGCGGGGGAGTCCGGGAACACCTCTCCGACCCGCAGGCGCCCGTCCTGGAAGGAGAGCTGGGCGCCCATGCCGCCGTAGCGGAAGGCGCCCCGCCCGTCCCCGTCGTCCGGCTCCAGGCGCACCACCCCCAGGTCGCGCTCCCCGCCCGCGGGCACCTCCTGGCCGGTCAGCATCTCGGTCACGTAGCCCGGCCGGCTGAACTCGAGGCTCAGCCGCTCGGCCGCGGCGGCCACCCGGAAGCGGCCGTCCGGGCCGGTGCGGCCCGCGGAGCGGACCAGGCCGCCCGTGCCGTGGCGCACGCTGACGCCGGACAGCGGGGCGCCGGTGCGCTCGTCCACCACCTGGCCGACGAACTCCCCGCCCGGCCCGAGGGCCAGGTCGCCGAGCTCGGTGCGCCGGCCGGCCAGCACACTCACGCCCGCGCGCCGGGCCGGGGTCACGCCCGGGGCCTGGACCTCCAGCATGTACTCGCCTGGAGCCAGCCGGGCGAGCTCGAAGCGGCCGGCGGGGTCGCGCACCGCGCGCTGGGTGAAGGGGATGCCGCCGCCGCCAGGCGCGCGGGCGCGGCTGAGCAGCACCGAGAACTGGGGCACGGGCTGTCCGCCCGCGGAGGAGACCACCCGCCCGGCCAGGCTGCCCGGCTCCCCGAGCACGAGCGTCACCGGCCCGTCGCCGAGCCGCACGCGCACCGGGTCCGAGGGGCCGTGCTCCGGGTGGCTGGCCCACAGGCGCAGCCGCTCGGTGGCGAACGGACCGGGCACGAAGAACGCGCCGCCGGAGCGCGCGTACGCGGCCGGCACCTCGGGGCCGACCTGGCCGTCGGGCAGGGCGAACACGGCCGCGCCGGGCACGGGCGCGCCGCCGCGGTCCACCACCGTCCCGGACAGGCCCGGCACGCCCGCGAGCACCAGGCTGAGCTCGAGGCGCTGGCCGGTCTCCAGGCGTCCCTCGCGCGGGGGCGGCGGGGCGTAGCCGGCCAGGCGCGCCGTCAGGCGGAAGGCGCCCGGCGGGATGCGCTCGAACAGGGCCTGGCCGGCCTGGTCGCTCGCCGCGCGCAGCGCCCCGCGGCGGCCCTCGGCCAGCAGCACGAGCTCGACCCCGGAGAGCGGGCGTCTGGCCTCGTCCCGCACCGACACGGCCAGGCTGGCCGCGGCGCCCAGCTCCACGTCCAGGCCGTCCAGGCGCTCGCCGCCTCGCAGGAACACCTCCTGGCTCTCGGCCGGCGGGTGCGGGTCGAGCTCCGCCACCACCTGCATCCGCCCCGGCCCGAGCTCCTCGAGCCGGTAGGACCCGTCCGCGCCGGAGGGCGCCTCCAGCTCCAGGCTGAAGGGCTCCCCCTCGCCAGGGGACTCGAGGTACAGGGCGCTCAGCCGGGCGCCGGCCACGGGCTGGCCGTACAGGCGAACGGTGCCCGCCACCTGGGCCGAGCGGTGCAGGACGAGGTCGGCGTCCGCGAGCGGCAGCCCCGGCCTGACGCGCACCGACAGCTCGGCCTCCCGGCGCCGGCCGCTGGCGGCGAAGCCCGGGGCCGTGGCCGCGAGCGTGCAGTCGCCCTCGGGCAGGCCGGTGAAGGCGTAGGCGCCGCGCCCGTCCGTGCGGCTCGCGCGCCGCCCGCCGGCCTCGCAGCGCAGGCTCACCTCGGCGCCGGGGATGCCGAGGTCGCTGGCCGCGTCCAGGACGGTGCCGGCCAGGTCGGCCTCCGCCGCCGCGGGCTGCGCGCCGTGGCCCTCTTCCCCCGCGTCGAGGGCGGGGTCCGTCCAGGCGCGGTAGGCCTGCACCCCCGCCAGCAGCGCGGCCAGGGCCGCGAGGACGAGGGCGCCGGTCCAGCCGGCTCGCGCGGTTCGGGATGTCACGGAGGTCCTCCCGGGCTCCGAGGATGGTCCGGGAGTCCGGGGCTGTCAACCCGGCCGGGCGCTCAGCCCGGGCGGTGCGTGCCCAGGAGGGGCTGGCACGTCCCGTGGCACGTCTTCACCCCGAGCAGCGTGTAGATGGGGCACGTGCCCAGGATGCCGGTCACCACCGGGATGAGGCCCAGCAGCGCCCAGGGGCTCTGGGGACCGACGAACAGCAGCGACAGGACGCCCAGCCCCAGCAGGATGCGGACGACCCGCTCGACGCGGTGGATGTTCAGCGGCGCGAACTTGCTCGTCATGGTTCTCTCCTCTCCTGGCTCGGTTCACTGCTCGGTCGGCGGGGCGCGCCGCTGCCTGACACCGCGGCCGCCTTGCGCGCCAGGGGGAGTTCTGGTCTGCTGCCCTCGAACTGCAAGGAGGAGGGGCATGGGCAAGCGCATCCTGAACGTCCGGATCAAGTCACGGGACAAGGACAAGGACTGGCGCATCGGGGACGCGCTCGGGAAGGGGGCCGCACGCCTGCGCCGGCCGCCCAGCGCGTGCGATCTGCGCAAGAGCATCCGCGGGTGGGAGGTGTGCGACCAGGGCGACACCGGCGCCTGCATCGGCTTCTCGCTGGCGCGCGGCGTGCTGCACTACCACCTGGTCAAGGCCCGCAAGATCCGCCCCGGCGACCGGCTCTCGCCGCGCTTCATCTGGATGGCGGTCAAGGAGACCGACACCTACACCGACTACCCGACCACCTTCATCGAGCCCGAGGGCACCGAGGTGAAACAGGCCCTGCGGGTGGTGCGCAAGTACGGCTGCGTGCTCGAGCGCGAGCTGCCCATGAGCGGCAGGCTCTCGCGCCGGACCATGGACGACTTCTACACCCGGGCCGCCCGGCTGCGCATCGCCTCCTACCGCAACCTGGACAGGGATCTGGACGACTGGCGGCGCTGGCTGGCCTTCCGCGGGCCGATCATGATCAGCCTGAACGTGGACCGGGCCTTCGAGCAATGCGATCGCACGGACTGGTGGCTGAGGAGGTACCGGCCGCGCAAGGACGACGGCGGCCACGCCGCCTGCCTGGTGGGTTACGGCCCGGGCTACTTCATCCTGCGCAACAGCTGGGGCAGGTCCTGGGGCAAGGGCGGCTATGCCCACGTGACCGACGAGTACGCGCGGGCGGCCTTCGAGGACGCCTACGGGGTGGTGGTGTAGGTGCTGGCCCGCGCCAGCATGCGCCGGGTGGAGCTCGGCGGGGTGCCGGCCTGGCTGGTGTGGCTCGGGGACGCCCGCGAGGCGGGCCGGCGCGGGGCCGTGCTCCACTACCACGGCTTCGGCGCGGACGCGCTGCGGCACCTGCCCGAGCTGCGGCGCCTGGCCCGGGCGGGCTTCCTGGCGGTGGGCGTCGACGCGGTCGGGCACGGCACCCGGCGCTTCCCCGACTTCGAGGCGCGCTTCGCCGCCCACCTGGCGGAGCAGGGCTTCCACGAGGTCGTGGAGCGGTCGGTCGCGGAGGTCCCGGGCATCGTGGACGCGCTCGTGGCCGAGGGGCTCTCGGACGGCGCGCGCCTGGGGCTGGCCGGGGTGAGCATGGGCGGCTTCATCGCCTACGGGGCGGCGCTGCGCGAACGGCGGCTCCGCGCCGTGGTGGCGCTGCTCGCCTCCCCCGTGTGGCCGGGCTTCGGGGAGCGGAGCCCGCACGCCCAGGCGGCGCGCTTCCCGCCCGTGGCCCTGCTCAGCCAGCTCGCGGGCGGGGACGAGCTGGTCCGGCCCGGCCCGGCCCGGGAGCTGCACGCGCGCCTGGCGCCCCTGTACGCGGCGCACCCGGAGCGGCTGCGGCTGGTCGAATTCCCGGGCGCGCCGCACCTGATGCCGCCGCGGCCCTGGAGACAGGCGGTGATGGGGATGGTGGCCTGGCTCGAGCGCTTCGTACCCGAGGCGCCGCCCGGCTCTGCCTAGATCGCTCGCTGCCGCCCTACGCCTTGTGGCAGCCGTTGCACTTGGTGGGTGCCTTGGGGTTCTTGGCCTTCTCGTGGCAACCCTTGCAGTTCTTGTGGAAGGCGTCCTTGATGCCGGGCGCCTTGCCCTCGGCCTTCTTCTGGTGGCAGGTGTCGCACTTCACGTTGAAGTTGCCGTCCTTGGCCGCGTGGTGGCACTCCTTGCACTCGATCTTGGCGTCCACGTGGGCCTTGTGGTCGAAGGCCGACACGGGCTTGCTGGACTTGTAGCGGGACAGGTCCACGCTGGCCGGTGCGTCCGCAGCCAGCGCCACCGCGCCCAGGAACATCGCGGCCATCACCAGCGAACCGAAGATCTTTGTGCGCCTGCTCATGTCTCTCCTCCGTGTGGGATGCCTCGAACTCCGGATGGTAGCACTCCCGAACTCCCGCGAGAAGAGACGTGTGCGCGCCGGGGGGCATTCAGCGGCGCAGGTGGCTGGAATGCTTGAATCTCCCGGGGGCCTGTCCTAGTGTGCCGGCGAATGAGGGTGCGCTCGACTCACCGCCGGATCGCCAGCCTCCTGGGCATCGCCGCGTGCGCGGCGTGCGTGGCGCCCGCGCTCGCGGCCGATCCGCGGGTGCTGACCCTGGACGAGGCGCTCGAGCTGGCCTTCCGCCAGAACCCGTCACTGGCGGCCGCGCGCCATCAGGTGGAGGCCGCCGAGGCGCGCGAGGACACGGCCTTCGCCGGTTACCTGCCCGGGCTCAACCTGGACGCCGCCTACGCCCGCCAGACCGGGAACTACGTGCCGCGGCCCGGGCTGGGGGGCTTCGACGCCTCCGCGCTCGGCACGAGCACCGAGTCCTACAACGTCTTCAACTTCTCCCTGAGCCTGCGCCAGCCGATCTGGGACTTCGGCCGGACCCTGGGCGCCAACGACGCCGCCGAGGCCGGCAGCCGGGCGGCACGCCAGGGCCTGCGCGGCGCGCGCCTGGGGCTGTGGACCCTGGTGGTCAACCGCTACTGGGCGGTGCTGGCCTCCCAGCAGATGCTGCAGGTGGCGGACCGCACCCTCGCCCAGGCGCAGCGCTACGCGGCCCGGGCCCGGGCCCTGTTCGAGGCCGGCCTCCGGCCCAAGATCGACGTGCTGCGCACCGAGTCCGACGCCCTGGGCGCGGAGGCCGCGCGGGTCTCGGCCGAGGACGCCCTGAAGCTCAGCGAGTCCGCGCTGCTGACCGCGCTCGGCTCGAGCGAGCGGTTCGACTTCCAGGTGGTCGAGCCGCCCGAGCCCGCGGACGGGGCCGCGGCGCCCGGCCTGGAGGCGGCCCTGGCGGAGGCGCTGGCCGCCCGGCCCGAGGTGGCCGAGCTGCGCGCCCGGCTGGAGGCCCAGGAGGGCGTGCTGCGCGCGGCGCGGGGCGGCTACTACCCCAGGCTGGACGCCCAGGCCTCCTTCTCCTACGCCGGCATCGACCTGACCGAGCTGGTCTGGAACTGGAGCCTGGGCATCGGGCTGTCGGTGCCGCTGTTCGCCTTCCTGTCCAGCGCGCACCAGGTCGAGGAGGCCTTGGCCCAGCGCGCGATCCTGGAGGCGAACCAGGAGACGCTGGCGCTGTCGGTGCGCATGGAGGTCGAGCAGGCGCTGGCGAGCGTGGCCGACGCCGGGGCCCGGCTGCGGCCGGTGGGCGCGGCGGTGGACACGGCCCGCGAGGCGCTCAAGCTCGCCGAGGGACGCTACGAGGCCGGCACCGGCAACCAGGTCGAGCTGCTCGACGCCCAGGCCGCCCTGGCCAACGCCGAGGCGAACCAGATCCGCGCGCGCTACGACCTGGCGCTGGCCTGGACCGCGCTCCGGCGCGCGCTGGGGCGTTTGCCGGAGCGTTTTCACGACGGTGGGGCGGGAGGGAGTCCCTGATGCAAGCGAGCCCGCGTCGGATCGCACTCCTGGGCGCCGCGCTCGGCCTGCTCGCGCTGGCCGGCTGCGCCAGCCAGGCGGCGCCGGAGAAGCGGGACCGGCCCGCGCCGCTGGTCCAGGTGCGGAGCGTGGCGCCCGAGGACCACGAGCTGCGCCGCGCCTACCTGGTCACCCTGCTGCCGGCCGAGCAGGTGCAGGTGGTCTCGCGCGCCTCGGGCTACGTGGTCGCCTGGCTGGTCGATCGGGGCGACCGGGTGCGCCGTGGCCAGCGCCTGGCGCTCATCGAGCGCGAGGAGATGAACGAGCAGCAGCGCCAGGCCGCGGCCGGGCTGCAGGCGGCCCGCGCCAACCACGAGTACGCGCGCACCAACCTGGAGCGCCTGGAGCGGCTGCTGGCCCAGCAGCTCGTCTCCCAGGCCGAGGTGGACAACGCCCGCACGGCCGCGAACCTGGCCCAGGCCCAGGTCGACGCCGCCCAGGCCGGGCTCGGCCTGAGCGAGACCCGCGCCGGTTACGCCAACATCACCGCGCCGTTCGACGGCGTGGTGCTCGAGCGGCTGGTGGACGTCGGGGCCATGGTCGGCCCGGGCGGCGCGCCGCTCTTCCAGCTCGGCGCCATCGGGCGGGTGAAGGCCCTGGCCGCGGTACCCCAGGCCGATCTGCGCTTCATCACCCTCGGCACGCCGGTCAGCCTGCGCCTCGAGGGGCTCGACGGGGCGCTGCCCGGCGCCGTGCGGCGCTTCGCCCCGGCGCTCGATCCCGCCACCCGCACCATGGAGGTCGAGCTGGAGTTCGAGAACCCGGCCGAGGCGCTGAAACCGGGCATGTTCGGGCGGGCCGAGATCGTGCTGGAGCGGCTCTCGCAGGCCATCCTGGCCCCGCCGCTGGCGGTCAGCCGGCGCGACCAAGGCGGGGTGGCCTTCGTGGTCGCGGACGGCAAGGCCCGCCAGGTCGAGCTCCAGCTCGGAGCGACCCTGCCGGACGGCCGCATCGTGATCACCGCCGGGCTCCGGCCCGGGGACGTGCTGATCGTCGTCGGCCGCGAGCTGGTGCGCGACGGGCAGGCCGTGCGCACGGTCGAGGCCCAGAAGCTCTGACCGGGCGAGGGACCCATGCTCACCCGCGCCGCGCTCAAGAACCCCGTCGCCGTCCTGATGATCGCGCTGGCCCTGTGCGTGCTCGGGGTGACCTCGCTGCGGCGTATCCCCGTCGACCTGTTCCCCACCTTCTCCATGCCCATGGTCATCGTCGGCGTGGTCTACCCCGGCGCCGGACCGAAGGACGTGGAGTCGTCCATCACCTACCCGCTCGAGCGCGTGCTCACCTCGGTGCCCAACGTGAACTACGTCGAGAGCACCTCCCGCCAGGGCATCGCCGTGCTGCGCGTGTTCTTCGACTGGGAGGCCGACGTCGACGTGGGCGCGAGCGACTGCGTCCAGAAGATCCAGCAGGTCATGTCCAGCCTGCCGCCCGGGACGCAGCAGCCCTTCGTGGTGAAGATGGACATGTCCAACATGGCCGTGCTCAGCCTGGCCCTGTCGGGCGGGCTGGACGACCGGGGGCTGTACGACCTGGCCTACAACGTGCTCATGCCCCAGCTCGAGCGCATCCAGGGCGTGTCCACCGTGTCGATCAGCGGCGGGCGCATCCGCCAGATCAACGTGCTGGCCGAGCGCGAGGCGCTGGCCGCGCGCGGGCTGTCGGCCGGCGATCTGGTCAGCGCCATCGGCAGCGCCAACTTCCTGATGCCGTCGGGCAACCTGCGCGTGGCGGAGGTGGACTACAACCTGTTCACCGCCACCCAGATCGACGAGGTCCAGCGCCTGGGCGACGTGCCCGTGCGGGTGGGCGGCCAGGACGCCTACCCGGTGCTGGTGCGCGACGTGGCCACCCTCGAGGACGGCGGCGAGAACGTCACCAACGTGGTGCGCATCAACGGCAAGCGCGGGGTGGGCCTGTACGTGCGAAAGCAGCCCGGCGCCAACACGGTCGAGGTGGTCGACCGGCTGCTGGCGGCCCTGCCCGGGCTGACCGGTCTCCCGGCCGGGGTGAGCCTGGAGCCGGTCTTCGATCAGAGCCTGTACATCCGCAACTCCATCGGCAGCCTGACCGACGAGGCGCTGCTGGGGGCCGGGCTGTCCATCCTGATCATCTTCCTGTTCCTGCGCATGGTGCGCTCCACCCTGGTCATCGCGCTGTCCATCCCGCTGTCGATCCTGACCACCTTCCTGCTGCTGTACTTCCTGGGCGGGCAGACGCTCAACACCTTCACCCTGGGCGGGCTGGCGCTCGGCGTAGGCCGCCTGCTGGACGACTCGATCGTCGTGCTGGAGAATATCTACCGCCACCGGGCGCGCGGGGAGCCGGCCGAGCAGGCCTCGCTGGAAGGCGCCCGGGAGGTGGCCATGCCGGTGCTGGCCTCGACCATCGCCACCATCGTGGTGTTCTTCCCGGTGGTGTTCCTGGCCGGCATCGCCAAGGCGCTGTTCATCCCGCTCACCCTGGCGATCGTCTTCTCCCTGGCCGCCTCCTACTTCGTGTCCATGACGGTCATCCCGGTGCTGTGCGTGCGCTTCCTGCCCCCGCCCCGGGAGCCGCGGCGCGACGCGCCGACGCGCGGCGAGCGCTTCATGGCTCGCTGGGCCGGGCTGATCACGGGCCTGGAGCAGCTGTACCGGTGGCTGCTGACCGTCGCGCTCGGCCACCGCGCGGTGGTGATCGCGCTCATCCTGCTCGGCCTGGGCGGCGCGGCCGCGCTCGCGCCGCGGCTGGGCACGGAGTTCTACCCCGCGACGGACGAGAGCCAGCTCCGGGTGGTGGTGCGGGCCCCGGTCGGTACGCGGGTGGAGCGCACCGCGGCCCTGACCCGAAATCTGCAGGCGGTGGTGCGCGAGACCCTGGGCGCCGACAACATCCTCTCGTTGATGGCCGACGTGGGCGCCCGCCAGAGCGGCGGCGGGGGCATGTTCTCGCAGAACACCGGACCGCACTCGGCCCAGCTCCGCATCCAGCTCGTCCCGCCGACCCGGCGCCCCTTCACCGACATCCAGGCCGCGGACAAGCTGCGCCGGGTGCTCGGGGACAAGCTGCCCGGCGTGAGGGTGTTCATCGACACGGGCGGCATCGTCCAGCGCATCCTGTCCTTCGGCTCCGAGCAGCCCATCGACGTGGAGATCCTGGGTTACGATCTGGAGGCCGCCCGGGGGTACGCGGCGCAGATCCTGGCCGCGGTCGAGTCCACCCCCGGGGCCACGGACGTGCGCCTCAGCCGCGAGGAGGACTACCCCGAGCTCGACATCCTGGTCGATCGCGAGAAGGCCGGCCGGCTCGGGCTGACCACGCGCGACGTGGCCCAGACCGCGCTGACCTCGGTCTCGGGCAACCTGAACTCACCCTCCATCTACACCGATCCGATCACCGGCAAGGAGTACCAGATCATCGTGCGCTTCCGGGAGGCCGACCGGCAGACCCTCGCCGACCTCGAGGACGTGCCGCTGGTCGGGCGGGGCGGCAACCTGGTCAGCCTGCGCTCGGTGGCGGACGTGGTCCCGGGCGCCGGCCCGGTCCAGGTGGACCGCAAGTACCAGCAGCGCATCATCCACGTGACCGCCAACGTGAAGGACCGGCCGCTGGGCGACGTGGCCGGCGAGATCGAGCGCAAGCTGGCCGACCTGCCCAGGCCGCCGGGCTTCGACGTGCGCCTGGGCGGCCAGACCGCCCAGCAGAAGGAGAGCTTCGAGAGCCTGGCCGGCGCGCTGCTGCTGGCGCTGATGCTGGTCTACATGACCATGGCCTCCCAGTTCCGCTCGCTGCTCGACCCGTTCATCGTCATGTTCTCGGTGCCGCTGGGGGTGATCGGCGTGGTGCTGGCGCTGTGGCTGACCGACACGTCGATCAACATCATGTCCGCCATGGGCGTGATCATGATGGTGGGCATCGTGCTGTCCAACGGCATCCTGCTGGTGGAGTTCGCCAACGTGCGCCGCCGCCAGGGGCTGGACCGGCGGGAGGCCATCCTCGAGGCGGGCACCGTGCGCCTGCGGCCCATCCTCATGACCGTGCTGACCACCCTGCTCGGGCTCCTGCCCATGGCCATCGGCATCGGCGAGGGCTCGGAGTCGAACGTGCCGCTGGCCCGCGCGGTGGTGGGCGGGCTCATCGTCTCGACCTTCTTCACCCTGATCCTGATCCCGATCCTCTACACGCTCTTCCACCGCCGCGCGCCCGCCCCGGCCTCCGCCCGCTAGACCCGGCAGCCCTGGGCGGCGGCGAGGAAGGCCTCGTCGACCTCGTCCACCTCGCCGGTGCGGTCGAGATCCGCCCCGCCGCACCAGGCGTTGCGCTCGCGGCAATCCTCGCCCGCGTGCGCGTCCCTGGCCGCCTGCCACAGGGCCGTGTCCGCCGCGTCGACCGCTCCGCTCCCGTCCAGGTCGGGCCGCGCGCAGCCGAGGACGGCCCAGGTACAGTCGAGCAGCGCGGGCGCCGTGGCGCACAGGGGCAGCGCCCGGAGCAGGCGCGCGCCGCCCAGCACCACGTGGTGCGGGCGATCGACCGGCTGCCAGGGGTGCTCGGCCTCGGGCACGCCGCGCGCCTCGTAGCCGTCCGCGCTGCGCCGCAGGGGCGGCGTGTCCCCGTAGGCCTCGGTGTAGCGCTGCTTGACCGAGTCGCTGTCGCCCTCGTACTCGCGCGCGACCTCGGCGCGGATCTCCTCGTCCGTCAGCAGCGGCGCGGGCTGGGTGTCGGCCAGCGCGGGCCAGCCCTCGATGGCCGCCGTCTGCCCCTCGAGCAGGCCGAAGTCGGCGAGATCCCCGACCGGGGTGCTCTCCAGCCCGGCCCAGGCGTCGAACAGGGCGGCCTGGGCCAGGCGCTCGGCCAGCCGGTCGGGCCGGGTCCGGGTGTAGATGATGTCCGCGAAGACCCGCATCAGGTGGGTGAGGTCGCCCAGCACCCCGCGCGCCCGCGCGCCGAGCTCGCGCTCGCCGGCCAGGTCGGCGTACTGGACCAGCGCGTGGACCGCCAGGGTGATCTCGTAGAAGTCGTCCTGGAAGCCGCCGATGAACGTCTCGGCCATGCCCGGGGAGCTGGCCTCGAACTGGCGCACCAGCTCCAGCCAGGGGGTGCCGAACACGGTCATCTGCTCCATCTCGTCCCAGTCGTAGCCGCAGAAGGCCTCCTCCAGGCGGGTGCAGGTCCGCTCGGCGACGACCTCGCAGCTCACGTCCTGGCCGAGGGCGGCGACCAGCAGGTACTCGATGGAGCCCGGCGCGCGCACCGCGGGCAGCGGCGTGGACAGCCCCGAGGAGGAGATGGCCCGCGACAGGAAGGCCATCTCGCAGTCGGCCAGGGTGCCCAGATCCTCGTCCTCGGTCTCGCCGTCCGGGCGCACCGTGCCGCTCGGCTCCAGGTGGTCGTAGGGGTGGTGCTCGCTGACCGTGAGGATGGCGTCGTGCGCGGCGATGGAGTCGCCGATGCGCCGGCCTGCCTCCAGCGCCCGCTCGGCGGCCGCGCGCAGCTCCGCCGAGGCCTCCCGGTCGCGCGCCACGCCCAGCGCGGCCACGTAGCCCAGGGACAGATCGGGGAAGTTGTCGCGCGAGTTGTGGTTGCCCCAGTAGGCGCCCTCCCAGGGGTAGGGCGCGGGGGTGCGCATGATCGAGGCGCAGCAGTCGCTGGAGCGCAGGTGGACCGGCAGGGCCGAGAAGCTGTAGGTCAGCGCGTACTGCCCGACCTCGCGGGCCGGCATGTAGGCGAACAGGATGTCCTCCGGATCCTCGCGGTGGGTGACCCGCACGCCCCGGTAGAAGGTGGCGATCATCTCGGCCTCGAGCGCGGGATCCGGCGGCTCGGGGGGCGCGGCCGGCGCGCCCTGTCGGCTGCGGCTCACCGTGCCCGCCGGGCCGTCCACCACCCGCGTCCAGCCGGGGTAGACGAAGCGGCCGGTCAGGCCCGGGTGGCCGGACACGGCCTCGAAGAAGACGAGCCCGTTCAGCATGCGCAGCAGCGCCAGCTCGAGCGTGCGGGTGCGGAACAGGCGGTAGGCGTGCCAGGTGGTCCAGACCGAGACGCCGATGTCGTTGTTGTCGTTCGGGCCGGGCACCACCTCGAACTCGTCGCCCGTCCGGGCCACCCCGACCTTGTCGAGCACCACGCCGAAGGTCGTGTCGCCCACCAGCATGAAGCGCTGGTAGGCCACCACCGTGCGCTCCACGCGCTCCTTGTAGTAGAGCTTGAAGGCGCGCGCGGCCGCCTCGGGATCGGCCACCGGCCGGGGCAGGCCCTGGCTGTCCGCGCAGGCGGCGCAGGTGGCGAGCAGCCCCAGCGCGCACAAGATCAGGCCTCGGGGTGGAATCGGCATGCGCGACCTCCCATGGACGATGGCCTCATGCTACACCACCGCCCACCTGCCCGGGGAGCCCACGTCATGCCCCGACCTCGGGCCGCCGTCCCGCGCCACCCGGCGCGAGCCCCGGGTCCACGGGCAGGAGGCCTGATGGTTCGGAGGGGAAGGCTCAGTCGCAGATGAACCCGGCCGTCTCGGAGATCAGCGTCCCGTCGACGGCGTCCAGCGCGCAGGTCCAGCCGAGGCCCCAGTCCACGAGCACCTCCACCCGGTAGGCCAGACGCAGCTCCAACGCGTCGGGCCGGGTCCCGCTCGGTTGCGCCCACACCAGGGGAACCTCGGGCTCGAGGGTGAGCTCCGAGAGGTCGGAGACCGTGGCCGTGTGTAGCCCGTCGGCGCACCAGTACTCGAGCTCCAGGCCGAGCAGGCGCTCCCGGGCTTCCTGCCCTGTCAGCAACGGGTTGCGGGGCACGGGGACCAGCGGCACCACGCCCGTTCTGGCCTCGTGCAGGCCGGCATACTCCTGGGCCACGAGCAGCTCGACCGTGCCATCGAAGCTCGGATCCGCTGAGGCCACAGAGAGTCCACAGTAGTCCTGCGCGAGGATCACCCGGCAATAGGGATCGTTGCAGCTCAGCTCACCAGGCGTGAAGGCGAGGCCGGCCGTGCGGAAGAACTCCCCGTCGGCGGTCAGCAGCTCCTCGGACCGCGCCAGGGCGTCGCTCTCGTCGAACACGCCCTCGCCCAGCCGGATGTAGGGTCCGCTGCTCCGGCGCCAGAGTCTCGGGGTCCAGGTGATGCCGGTGGTGCTGATGTCGTAGTCGAACGCGCCGAGCCCCCAGCGGGCCTTGAAGGCGGCCAGGCGGTCCTGGAAGGTCTGCTCGGCGTCCGCGGGCTCGACGTACAGCGAGGGGTAGCCTTCGGGGATGCCCTGGTTGTCCAGCAGGATGCCCTGGCAGCCGGCCGCGGGCAGGCAGGCCTCCTCCACCAGCGCGGTGCCGCTCGCCGGCCAGCCGAGGTAGTCCTCGACGCAGCCGTGGAGGCAGGCGTGGCTGCAGCTGTACTCCTGGATCTGCTCCTGGCCGTTGCAGAAGAGGTGCACGTGCCAGGAGACCTGGAGCGCCCCGTCCTGGCAGGTGGCCATGAAGCCGCACTCGAAGTCCGGCACGTCCAGGCAGTCCGGGGGGAAGTCGGGCGCCTGGCAGCCGCAGTCGCACTGGCCCTCCGCGGTGCAGGCGCAGCCGGCCTGGCAAGCCCCGCACGAGCCGCCGCAGCCGTCCGGGCCGCAGGCCAGCCCCGCGCAGGCGGGCTGGCAGCCCACGCACTGCCCGTCCCGGCAGGTCCCGTCGGCGCAAGGCTCATCCGCGGATGGGTAGGAGCACACGCCCTGGCTGCAGGCGCCCGGCGCGTGGTAGGTGCGCAGCGTGATCCCGTCCACGCAGGTCGGGGGCGATGGCCTGTCGCAGACCACCCCCGCGCAGGCATCCGCCTCCCGACCGTAGTCGAGGCAGGCCGGCAGACACAGGCCGAGCACCCCCAGCGCGATCCCCAGCGCCCTCGGATTCATGGCACGCCTCCTGCTGTCAGCCTGCAGCCTCCGCGGAGAATCCGCAAGCCGTGAGCCTGGAGCGCGGACGGCGGGCGTGGTATCGGTCGGGCATGTCGTTGCCCACCCTGGCCGAGCGGGCGCTGAGCGGGCTCGCCTGCAAGCTGGACGAGCTCGCGGGCGGCATCACCCGGGTGCGCCTGTCGAGCCGCACCACGCGCCTGAACCACATGCAGGTCGCGCTGTACCGGGTGGGGGAGCTGCTGGTGGACACGGGCTTCGCGCGGGCGCGCGCGCTCAGCCTGCGGGCGCTCGAGGGTCAGCGCCTGGCGGCCATCCTGCTCACCCACCACCACGAGGACCACAGCGGCGCCGCGGCCGCGCTCGCCGCCCGGCACGCCTGCCCGGTGTACCTGCGCCGGCCCGAGGTCCGCCGGACCGAGGGGCTGGACGCCATCAAGCCCTACCGCCGCCTGTGGTGGGGCGAGCCCGGGGAGTACGGCCCGCTGCCCATGCCGGAGCGGATCGACGCGGGCGGGCGGGCGCTCCGCGCCGTGCCCATCCCCGGGCACTCCGCGAGCCATACGGCCTTCCTCGACGAGCTGAGCGGCGCCGTGCTGGTCGGCGATCTCTACATCAGCGGCGGGGCCACCGCGGTCATGTCCCACGAGGACCCGTACGAGTCGATCGCCTCGCTCCGGCGGGTGGCCGACCTGGAGCCGGCGCGCATGCTGACCGGCCACGGCCTCTCCATGGAGCGGCCGGCGGCGGCGCTGCGGGAGAAGGCCGCGCGCATCGAGGCCGCGGCCGGGGAGATCCTGCGCCTGCACCGGGCCGGGCTCCCGGAGCGGGAGATCTGCCGGCGGGTGTTCCCGGGCGGGCGGGCCAAGGACCGCTTCCTCGAGCTGCTCACCCAGGGCGAGTTCTCCCGCCTGAACCTGGTGCGCGCCTGCATCCGCCGGGCGCCCTGACCCCGGCGATCGCCGCCTGGCCCCCCTGCCGCGAGCCATCGGCTCCTTCGCCGTTTGCCCTCCCCTCGAGGAAAGATCCTCCGACCGCTGCCTCTCACGAAGGCAGAGGAGCGAGGGACGGCTCGCGGACGAACGAATCGAGACGGTGGCTACAGGTACTTCTTCAGGCCGTAGCGCTCGGCCAGCGCGCGGCGCTCGGCCTCGCCCAGGGACAGCAGGTAGGCCTTGAAGCCCGGGCACCAGCCCGCGTGCCAGCGCCACAGCCGGCCCAGGAAGGACCTCGGGTCGCGGTCGTACTTCGCCCGGAACTTGCACTTCACGCACGCGTGCTCCGCCATGCCTCCATCGGTACCGCAGCCGGGCGGAAAAAGGAAGGGCGCTAGCTCCTCCGGAAGTGGCGGGCCTGCTCGGAGGCGAAGGCGCGGCCCAGGTCCTGGCCGTGCGCCGCCAGCCAGGCGAGCACGCTCGTCCTCCCGCGGGGCGGCGTGTGGGACACGAGCAGCTCCGCGCGCAGGCCGGCCAGCTCCGCCCGGGTGAGCACGGGCTCCCCGAGGAACAGGCCGAGGAAGCCGAGCGCCGCCAGCGACAGCCAGCCCGGCACGTGCACGATGCGCGGCCGCACCCCGATGGCCCGGGCCACCGCGCGCACCAGCTCCTCGAAGCTGATCGTGTCCGGACCGGCCGCGTCCAGCGTGAGCGCGGGCTCGGGCGAGCAGGCGGCCTCGGCCACCAGCTCGCCGAGCTCGTCGAGCGCCACGGGCTGCACCCGGTAGCTGCCCGAGCCGGGCATGGCGAACACCGGCAGGCGCCGCAGGAACCAGGCGATGTTGTTCACCAGCACGTCGCGCGCGCCCACCACCAGGGTGGGCCGCACGATGGCGTGCGGCAGGCCCGCGGCGGCCACCAGGCGCTCCACCTCGGCCTTGCCGCGGTAGTAGGCGAGCGGGGAGGCGGGGGAGGGGTTGCTCACGCTCAGGTGCACCACCCGCTCCAGCCCGGCGGCGCGCGCGGCCCGCAGCAGGACCCCGGTGTTGCGGATGGCCTGCTCGAAGCCCACCCCCCGGCGGGCGTAGCGCACCCAGTAGGTGTTGACCAGCAGCCGCGCCCCGCGTAGCGACGCCGCCAGGCGCCCCTCGTCGCCGAACTGCAGGGGCTGGACGTCGATCGGGCCATCGAAGGGGTGGAGGGGCGTCGCGCGGTTGGTCAGCGTGCGGAGCGCGAAGCCGCGGGCGTGGAGCGCCCGGGCGATGGCCGAGCCCGAGTAGGAGAACGCGCCGGTGACGACCGCGAGCGGGGGTGTGGTCATGGGTTCAGCCGCCCTGGCTCAGTGGGTGCCGGCGGGCAGGCAGGGGAGGGTCTCGGGGAAGGCGGACACCAGCTCGCCGAGGCCCGGGGGCAGGGGCAGGTCCTTGAAGGTCACCCGGAGCAGGTCGCGGTTGGCCGCCTGGGTCCAGTCCTGGAAGCGGCCGGTCACGTCGCCCTCGAGCTCGGCCTGGATGTCCAGCATGCGCACCGGCGTGCCGCAGGCGGGATCGAGCCGCCCCAGCGCGACCTCCCGCGCCGGGCGGTGGGTGGAGGTGCGGAACACCACCTTGCCTGCCTTCAGCAGGTAGACCAGGTTCCACTTGCTGAAGTCCCCCTGGCTGACCGCGTCGAGGATCCCGAAGGCCCGCGCCACCACCGGCTCCCGGCTCGCCGGCGCGCCCGCGGCGGCCGCGGCCCGCGTGAAGCGCGCGAGCGACCTGGGGCCCTCGGGCAGGGGCCTGTCGCCGCCGAAGCCCCGGTGCCCGCGCAGGGAGGTGAGCGAGTCGTCGTAGGTGTTGTTCGCGAGCGCGCGCACGGGCAGGGCGTCGCCCGCGCGGATCTCGAGCTTGCCCCCGAGGAGCTCGAACACCGCGCACTCCGCCCGCCGGTCGCACACCAGGTAGTGCCCCTTGCCGTACACCCGCTCGATGCGCACCCCGGGCGCGGCCGCCACCACCTCCTCGACCCGGGCGAAGGAGTCGAGCACCCACTGGACCCACTGCAGCTCGTTCAGCGCAGGGCGGTCGTCCACGGGCTCGTTCTGGCCGCTCTCCAGCCACAGCGTCTCCACCATCAGCCCGGCCTCGTTCATCCCGCCCACCGGCAGCTCGCGGCCGTACTGGTTGAAGGTCAGGCTGGCGTAGCGCGAGTACCACTGGTGCGGCCTGGACAGCGTGGGCAGCGGGAGCGAGGCCTTGGCCACCCCGCGCTTGTTCCAGATCACCAGGGCTGCGCCCTGGTCCCAGTCGTAGCTCTTGGCCACCGCCACCTCGCCGTCCTGCTCCAGCAGGAAGGCGGTGCAGGCGCGGGTGTCCGCAGGGGAGAGGGCGGGGAGCGCGAAGGCGAAGAGCGCGCCGACCAGACGCGGGTGTCTCATGTCCTGGTTCCTCCGTGGGGCCTGGGACAGTTTCGCCCCGCCGGGGTTCCGCGTCCACCCCGTTCGCGATGCGGAACGGCGCCGCCTTGGGCTTCACGGTCTCACGAAGTGGCAGGTGTACCCGCCCGGGTTCTTCTGCAGGTAGTCCTGGTGGTACGCCTCGGCGGGGTAGAAGGGTCCGGCCGGCTCGATGGCCGTGGTCAGCGGGTCGGTCCAGCGGCCGGAGCGCTGCACCTCGGCGCGCACCCGCTCGGCGACCTGCTGCTGCTCTGGCGTGCGGGGGAAGATGACCGAGCGGTACTGGCTCCCGCGGTCGTTGCCCTGGCGATTCAGGGTGGTCGGATCGTGGATGCGGAAGAAGTACAGCAGCAGCTGCTCGTAGCGGAGCACGCGGGGATCGAAGACCACCCGCACGGACTCGGCGTGGCCGCTGCGGCCGGTCCTGACGTCCTGGTAGGTGGCGTCCGGGAGCGTCCCGCCGGTGTAGCCGACCTCCGTCTCGAGCACGCCGGGCAGCCGCCGCAGCAGCTCCTCCATCCCCCAGAAGCAACCCCCGGCCAGGACCGCCTCCTCGCGCGCCTCCCGGGCCGCCGGCCCGGCCGCGGCGGCGAACCGCGCGGCGAGCTCCGGGTAGCCCTCCTCGGCGAGCCGCTCGGCGGGCACGAAGCGCAGCGCCGCGGAGTTGATGCAGTAGCGCTGGCCCGTGGGCGCGGGCCCGTCGTCGAACAGGTGGCCCAGGTGGGAGTCTCCCTGGCGCGAGCGCACCTCGACCCGGGTCATGCCGTGGGCGCGATCCTCCCGGGTGGTCACGGACTCCTCCGCGAGCGGCCGGGTGAAGCTGGGCCAGCCGCTGCCCGAGTCGAACTTGTCGAGCGACGAGAACAGCGGCTCGCCGGTGACCACATCGACGTAGATCCCCGGGCGGTGCTCGTCCCAGAACTCGTTGGCGAAGGGCCGCTCCGTCCCGCACTGCTGGGTGACCTGGTACTGGAGCGGAGAGAGCAGCTCGCGGAGCCGCTCCTCGTTCGGCTTCTGGTACCTCTGCATGGAGTCCTCCGGCCTGGCCTGCGCGCCGAGGAGCAGCGCGGTCGCCAGGAGAGAGAGCTGGAAGCGTCGCCTCATGCGGTCCTCCCGTCAGCCTGGGAAATGCTCGGCATCGGATCGCGGGCTGTCAATCAGGATTCCGCCTATCTTTTTTGCGCGCCATGAATTGGCAATTGCATCAATCGGTTGGCCTCTCGATGTCCGGGGGTTCCAAGACCACACGCTTCTGGTATGGTGACCCCGAGCCCACGCACAGGAGGTCGAGCATGCTGCCCGTCGCCCCGCTGATGATCGAGCACCGGCTGATCGAGCGGCTGATCCGCCGGCTGGGTGTCGAGGTGGAGCGCATCCGCGCGCGCCAGGAGGTGGACCCCGTGTTCATCGAGCGCGCGGTCGACTTCATCCGCACCTACGCGGACAGGTGCCACCACGGCAAGGAGGAGGACATCCTGTTCCGTGACCTGGCCAGGAAGCCGCTCAGCCCCGAGCACGCCCGGATCATGCGGGAGCTCACCGAGGAGCACGTCCAGGCCCGCGGCATGGTGCGGGCGCTCATGGAGGCCACGCAGCGCCACGCCCAGGGAGATCGGTCCGCGCTGGAGAGCATCGCGGAGCTGCTCGCCCAGCTCGCGGCCTTCTACCCGGTGCACATCAAAAAGGAGGACCGGGGCTTCTTCGTGCCGGTCATGGCCTACTTCACCAAGGAGGAGCAGGCCGCCATGTTCGCCGAGTTCTGGGAGTTCGATCGCCAGCTCATCCACGAGAAGTACAAGCAGGTGGTGGAGGAGCTCCTGGCCTAGAGGTACCGCGACCTGGCCAGCCAGCGCTCGTCCGGGTAGTACACGAACACGAGTCCCCCGTTCGCCAGGGCCTCGATGAGCGCTCGCGCCACCTCGGGCCGGACCGCCGGGCAGCCCCAGCTCCGCCCCAGGCGGCCGTGCACCCGGGCGAACTCCCGGCTCACGTAGTCCGCGCCGTGGATCACGATGGCGCGGCGCTCGGCCCGGTCGTTGAAGCCGGGCTCCAGCCCCAGGAGCTTCAGCGACAGGCCGTGTTTGCCCTGGTAGGTCGCGCCGGCCTCGAACAACCCCAGGCTGGAGGCCAGTGAGCGGCCCCGGTTGGAGAAGCGCGTGGCCAGGTTCTCTCCGCTGCCCTTGCCGTGCGCGACCAGCTCGTGGAACAGGAGCCGGCGCCTCCCGAGATCGAAGATCCACAACCTCCGCGTGGTCGAGGGCCGGGAGTAGTCGATCACCGCCAGGATCCGCTTCGCGCCCCGGCCCTCGGCCCGCGCCCGTGCCTCGGCCCGCAGCGCGAGCCCGAGCACCTCGGGCCGGAGCTCCGGGGCCTGGCGGGCGAGCTCGGCCTGCAGCGCCTCCCGATCCTCCCCGGGGCCGGCCCAGGCGGGCAGGGCCCAGGCGGTCAGCAGGGCGGCCAGGGCGAGGGTCGTGGTGCACCCAGGGACGCGTCGCATGGCTCCATCCTACGGCAGCGAGCCGCGGGTTCCCAGGGCGGGCCGCAAGTAGCGCGTGCGCGCGAGGATCTCCTCGTGGCCCCCCTCGCGCCGCAGGGTGGTGACTTGGACGCCTCCCGGGGCCGGCGCCTCCGCGAAGCGGATCTGTCGCTCCTCGATCGGCCGGGTGCAGCACAGGCTGGCCTGCAGCCGGTCGGCCTCGAGCACGAAGCGGAACAGGATCGGCGCGCCCAGGCCGTTGCGCAGGCGCAGGTCCTTGCGGCCGAAGACCACGGTGGCGTCTGCGCCCAGCGGGCAGAAGCGGGTCTCGGCGGTGTAGAGGTCGACCGAGTGCGCGTGGCGCTCGAGCACCTCCAGGCCCGCGCGCAGCGCCAGGTGGTACAGGATCCCGGAGAGCTGGCACAGCCCGCCCCCGACCTCGGCCGTGAGCCGCCCGCCCACCAGGGCGCGGCCCTCGACGAAACCCCGGCGCCGGGCCGGGGGCCCGACCAGGTGCCAGAAGGAGAAGCTCTGGCCGGGCAGGACGGGCCGGTGCTCGAGGGCCAGGATGGCCCGGCCCAGGTTGTGCACCTTGTTCTCCGAGAGCGCGGTCCGGGGGATGGGCTGGCTCTCGCGCAGGCGGTGGGTGTAGGCGCCGAGCTCGGCCGGGTGGAGGGCCCGGCGGGTCGAGGCGCAGCCCGAGAGCGTCCGGCCTACGTCCAGGGCCAGCCAGCCGAGCTGCCAGGGGAGCCGCCGGAGGTCGCTCAGGAGCCGCATGTACGCGCCCTCAGCTCGACGAGCTGGAAGGAGGCCAGCCGCGCCAGGGGGCCGCGGCACAGGAGCCGATCCAGGGGCAGCAGCGGCAGGCGCAGCCAGGCGGGCAGCCGGTGGACCGGGAGCAGCATCAGGCCGTCGACCCCGACCAGCTCGAAGCCCGGTCCGGACAGGGCCATGAGCTCCTCCGGGGACAGGGCGGTGGCGCCGTGCCAGCCGCGCGGGGGCGGGCCGCGCAGCCGCCGGCGCAGCGCCGAGGGGAAGTCGAGCACCAGCCGGCCGCCGGGCCGGAGGATGCGCCGGCACTCCCGCAGCACCCGGGCGATCTTCGAGCGCCCGAGGTGCATGAGGAGGTGGAGGCAGAGGACCGCCTCGAAGGACCGATCCTCGAAGGGCGTGCGCTCGGCGTCGGCCGCGACGAGCGGCTTGTCCGGCCAGCGCGCCCGGGCGCGGGTGAGCATGCTCTCGCTGGCGTCGAGGCCGTGGGTCGCGAGATCCAGCAGGCGGCCGGTGCCGCAGGCGAGATCCAGCACGGGGCCGGGGCGGGCGGCGGCCAGGGCGCGCGCGAGCGCAACACGCTCCAGCCGGTCGAGGTACTGGCCGTAGCTGCTGCGGGTGAAGCGCACCTCGTCGTAGCGTGCGGCCAGATCGTCGTAGTAGGCCCGCACCGCGGCGTCCTCGGGAGCCGGAGGATCCGGGCGCTCGGGGCAGGGCGGCTCGCTTTCCGGGTCGAGCATGTCCACGGACGTAGCAAGGCCGGTGCCAGCGGAGTGGTTCGTCCAACTGGTTGATTCGAAAGGGCGTGGGTGCCTTGCGGAGGGCCGCCGTGGCTCCGGACCCGCGTCTCCTGGGCCGTGAGGACACGCCGGGGCAGGCGCGCCCGTCCCAGTTTCTCCGGGGTCGTGGTACTCGAGGGGGTGATGAAACGTCCATCCGACGCCTCGACCCGCTGGCTCGTCCGCCCCTGGTGGTCTATCGCCTGATCGTGGCGCCTACCGCAGCCCCAGCTCCTCCGCCGGAGGCAGCCGCCGGCGGAGCTGGGCCAGCCGCCTGAGGAAGCTCCGGCCGAGCCACACGCCCAGCCCCACCAGCCCGAGCCCCAGGCCGAGGATCAGGTACGGCTCCCAGGAGAGCGGACCGCCCGGCTGGCCGAGATCCCGCAGCCCGAAGCCCAGCGCGGCCGCCGCGCCGCCCAGCAGGAGGAGCAGCCGGAGCCCGCCCGCGAACAGGGTGACGAAGTACCCCACCCGCCGGTTGGTGCGCAGGTGCTCCCACTGGACGGCGTGGGGCAGGGCGCGCACCTCAGGGCGGTCGAGGAGGGCGAGCTCGTCGGGGCCGAGCAGCTCGCTCCGCCCGAGGCGCTCGAGCCGCTCGCGCAGGGTGGGGGATGGCTCCGGGTGCAAGGTCCTACTTCTTCCGCTCCACCCGCTCCAGGAAGGGGTCGTCGACCCGCAGGGACCAGCGGCCGTCCTGGACGGTGATCACCGCCCGGCCGGGCTTCCAGCCCTGCCGGAACATGGGGTGGGACAGGGAGAACTCGGCCTTCAGGGTGATCACCACCCGCCGGGCCGCGGCGTCGGTGACGACCTCGGTCGCGGTGATGCGGCTCCAGCGCCGCTCGACCGACAGCAGCCAGTGGGCGAGCGCGCGGGCCTCGGCCTCGTCCTGCGGGTGGTGGTGGACGGCCTCGAAGGGGAACGACCGGCCCGGCTGCCCGGGCTCGGCGCCCTCCAGCGTGGCGAACCACTGCTCGGGGACGAGCGGGTCCTCGGCCAGGTTCGCCCGCTCGAACGCGGTCAGGTAGAGGAGGCCCGGGAAGGGGCACTCCTGCCGCTCGATGACCGGGTCCTGGTAGTGCTTGCGGATCTCCGCGGAGGCCTTCTCGACGGCAGCCTGCATGGGATCCTCCGGGGGCGCGGCCAGCGCCAGCGCGGGCAGCAGGGCCAGCCAACCCATGCAAGCCAGCGCGATCTTCATGGCGTCCCTCCTGGAGTCTCCGGCGGGAGGGCCTGGTAGATGCGGTGGCGGCCCTTGATGCCCTTGAGATCGAAGAAGCCGAGGTAGCGGGACGAGATGCCGGCCTCCCTGGGCAGGACGTCGTGGGCCGCCTCGCTGAGCAGGACGCGGTCCCGGAGCGGGAACTCGGCCCGGGTCAGGCCGCCCTCGTCCTCGATCAGCCCCTCGGCCTTCAGGCCCTCGATGCGGCACACCATGTTGACCGGGTCGCCCTCGATGTCGGCCTGCCCGCGCACCTCCACCCGGTTCACCTCGCCCAGGTGGACGGCGAAGCGCACGTGGATCTGCTCCAGCTCGGGTCGCCCCGCGTTGCGCCGGGCCAGCTCCGCGAGGCTGCGCTGGGCGGCCCGCACGGCGTCGGAGACCGTGGCGAAGCCCTGCAGCAGCCCGTCCCCGGTCCCCTTGCTGAAGCGCAGCCCGAGCGGCTCGCTGCCGGCGAGGACGATGGTGCGCAGCTCCTCCTTCAGCCGGGTGGCGAACTGGTTGCCCTGGACGTTGCTGAGCTCCGTCGAGCCGCACATGTCCACCACGAACAGGGCCAGGACCTCGCGGGGGATGGGCGCCGGCGGGCTGGCCGCGGACGGGCGCTGGGCGCCCCGCCGCCCCCAGGGGAGCAGGCCGCCGGCGGACGCCAGGGCCGCTGCCGCGGCGAGCGGCAGGGGCGGCAGCCAGGCGGACGCGGCCAGGAAGGCCAGCAGGGAGGCCGCGGCCACGAGCGCCAGCGCGCCGGCCAGGAGCGCGGCGCGCGCCCAGGCCGCGCGCCAGCGCGAGCTCAGCCCGGCCAGCAGCAGGGCCGACAGGAACATGAGCCCCAGCCGTTCGGGCCAGCGGGCGTGCCAGATGCCCCCGTGCAGCAGGGTGTGGATGATGTGGGCGTGGGACTCCACGCCGCTCAGATCGTCGAACTGGCCGCCGGGGTCCGACCAGGGTGTGGCCAGGCGGTTCTTGGCCGCCAGGGTCTTGCTGCCCACCACCACCAGCCGGTCCTTGAACAGGCTCGCGTTGGTGCCGAAGCGATCCTCGAGCACGTCCCAGAAGGACAGGGCCGGGAAGGTCCCGTCCGGCCCCAGGAAGTCGATGCGCAGCAGCCCTGCCCGCGGCTCGGCCAGGAAGCGCTCCGGCACGCCGCGGACGACCTCGGCGGGCTCCCGGCCCTCGAACAGGGCCACGGCCTCGACCGCCAGGGGGTAGTACCGCTTCCCGCCCACGTCGGTCCACAGCGCGATCGTCCGCAGCACCCGGTCCGTGTCCCTGCGCACCGTGGACAGCCCGGCCCGGAGGTGGGGCTGGAACAAGGGCAGCGGGCCATGGAAGATGGCGGCCTCGGCCCCGCCCTGGCTGAGGGTCCCGAAGTAGGATCCGACCACGAGGGGTCCGGACCGCTCCAGGAGCTGCAGGCCGGCCCGGTCCTTCTCCTCGCCCAGGGAGGCGTCGGGCACGAAGTCCAGCACGACGGCCTTCGCACCGGCCTGCCTGATGGCGGCGGCCGCCTGGAAGACCTCGAGCCAGGAGATGGGTCCCTGCGCAGGGCTGCGCGAGGCGCGGAGCTGGGAGGCCTCGTCGATGGCCACGAGCGCCACGTCGCCGGCCGGCGGCTGGGGGCCGCGGAGCCTGAAGAACACGTCCAGGAGCTGGTCGTCGAGCCGGGCGCAGGAGCCGGCCGACGAGATCAGCCCTGCCAGCGCGGTCGAGACCGCGGCCAGCGCGAACACCCAGCCGAGCTGTCGGAGCGGCTTCATGCGACGCGCCTGGCGTGATTCGAACACGCGGCTCACGGATTCAAAGGCCCATGCTCCATGCGCGTAGCGTGCCGTGCCCGAGAGGAGAAATCAACAGACCTGATCACCATGATCCGAATAGGCGCTGGCCGACCACGACGGCGTAGTCGCGCACCGACACCAGCAGCCACTCGGGCCGGGTGGCGTGGGCCGCGATGCGCGGGTTGTAATTGCCGTTCGTGCCGGCCGGCGACGCGGTGGCCGGCACGCAGGGGCCGCTCGCGCCGTCGGCGCCGATGAGCGCGGCCCAGTCCTCTGCGTCCTGGGCGTGCAGGGCCGCGGCGAAGAGCCCCGCTGCGGGGTTGTAGGCCAGGGCGAGACCATCGTAGGCGCCGCAGCCCGGCGCCAGCGGAAACGGCTCCCCCTGCGGGCTGCCGTCCGGGCCGAGGAACAGGCCCCGGGCCGCGCCGTCCCACCAGGCGGTGAGGAAGCGGCCCAGGAGGGGATCCCACTGCGCCTGGGCGGCCCAGGTTCCGGCGGCCTGGCCCAGCACCTGCGGCGGGCCCAGGATGGCGCTCGTGCCCTTCTCGACGAGGAGGGCGTGGACCGCAGCCCCGGTGGCATCGGCGAACGAGTGCGCGACCAGGTAGGCGTTGCCCCCGGGCGGCAGGGCGATGGCCGGGTCCGCGTTCCAGTCGGCGGGCGACAGCGCCAGGGCCGGACCGAGCAGCGCCCCGGCCGCGCCCACCCGCTGGGCGGTGAGGGCCCCGGTCCCCAGGGTCCAGACCACCAGGCACTCGGGGACATCCGTGGCGCAGGCGATGGCCGCGGCCACCTCCTGGTAGGAGGCGCCGCCGCCCAGGCCGAAGTCCGGGCCGAGCATGCGGGCCGCGCCCCCGTCGAGGGCGACCAGGCGGCCGCGCAGCTCCGCCTGGTCGGGGTTGGCGCGGGTGTCGTGCCAGACCACCAGGAAGCCAGCCGCCGCTGGGCACCAGGCCACGCTCGGGGTCTGGGTCCAGGCGTCGGTCTCGGGGATCTCGAACGGGGCGCCCACGGGGCTCCCGTCGCTGTCCAGGAAGGCGCCGCCCACCGGGGCGTTCCCGTGTACCACCAGGTAGACCTCGTGCAGCGGGTCGAAGGCCACGTCCGCGTGGCGCTTGCCGCCGGGCACGGTGGGGATCTCGAAGGTTGGGCCCAGGCGCTGGATGGCGAGCGATTGCGCGCCGTCGTCCGCGGGGTCGCCCGCGTCGCCGTCCGGGCCCCCGCCCTCGTCGGGGGCCCCGTGGTCCTCGTCCGTGGCCTCGACTCCGTCGTCTGCGATCCCGCCGTCGTCCTCGGCCCCGTCTGGTTCCCCGAGGGCCTCGTCGTCCGAGGCGTCCTGGCCGGCGTCGAGGTCCACGCTGCCCGCCTCCCGGCAGCCGCCCAGGCTCCCGGCGAGCGCGAGCGCCAGGAGGACGCCCGGCAGGGCGCTCACCACCGCAACCTGTGCGATCCTCCGTGGCATGCTACGCGCCTCGGCCTCCAGGGCGGGTCCAGCGCTCGGTCATGCAGTGGCGATCCTGACCCGGATGACCAGCTCGCCGCCGTCCGGAAGCTCGAAGTGCAGCATGGTCGTGCCCACCTGGACCGGGCTGACCTCGAAGGTGTCTCCGTACGGCCTCTGGATTCGGAGGCAGCCCTGGCAGTCGGCCCAGACGCGGCGGGCGCCGGGCACCGCCAGGGTGTAGGGCGTCTCATCGACGGAGAGCGTGAAGCCGATCACGGCGGGCAGGGCCAAGATCTCGATGCGGATGGCCGAGCCGTCTGCGCGGACGATGTTCAGCGCGGTGGTGCCTCCACTGGTTGCGCGTAGCCACATCTCGTCGCCGCGCTGCTCGACGGTGAGGACCTCCTCCGAGGCGACGGCGAACGCGCGGACCGACGGGAGGTGAAGCCGCGCCGTGGCGCCTGGCGCGATTGTCACCTGCGCGGGGAACACCTCCAGCAAGAGCCTGCGCCCGGTCTGGCCCGCCGCGCTCGGCGACGTCACCTCACAAGCGCCAGGGCGCTCTCCGCGGAGCAGCCACCCTTCGGAGGTCTGGAAGGGGAGAGCCACCTCGGGCGAGGTGCTGTGCCATGCCTGGCCCGCGGGCGGACCGAGGGGCAGCAGGTCAC
Organism: Myxococcota bacterium; assembly: GCA_022710975.1. Taxonomy (GTDB): domain Bacteria; phylum Myxococcota; class B64-G9; order B64-G9; family B64-G9; genus JAKLGA01. The sequence continues at coordinate 803,627 of JAKLGA010000001.1, forward strand.
CGACCTGCATCGAGTACCGCTCGAGGCTCGGAGTCGGAACCGGCGGAGCGGCTACCATCAGGTCGATCCAGAGCACGAGCGCTACGGCGGCATCCGCACGCTTGGTCATCCTGCGCATGGCGCTGCAAGTATAGCCGAGCCGCCTGGGTGGAGTCGACGGCGGGCCGCCGGTGAGCAAAGCGTGTGGCAGCGAGCGGCCGATGGCAGCGCCCCATCGTGCGCGACCTGGCAACCGCCCGACGCCCCAGGGCCAGCGTGGCTCCAGCTCGGCGTCACTTTAGCGTGCGGGAAACGCGCCTGAGAGGACTCTCACCCCGGCCCCCGATGTCCGGGGGCCGGGGCTGCTCGGCCCGGGTGCCGGGCCTCGCTGCCTCTGGAGTGAGACGCGCCTGGCGTGATTCGAACACGCGGCCCACGGCTTAGAAGGCCGTTGCTCTATCCAGCTGAGCTACAGGCGCATGCAATCGGGGCGGGCGGATTTGAACCGCCGACCTCCTGCTCCCAAGGCAGGCGCGCTGACCAGACTGCGCTACGCCCCGATCCGGTCGGGCAGGATAGTCCACCCCGAGGGGAGCGATCAAGCCCGGCGTCGCGCTAGCGCTGGTTCAGCTTGAAGTCGAACTTGAGTACGGCCACGGCCTCCACCGGGTGTCCGCCTGCCACGAACGGCTTGAAACGCCAGGTGCGCAGCGCCTCCTGGACGCCCTCCTCGAACAGCGGATCGGACTTGAGGAACGTGGTCTCGCGGATCTTGCCCTGGGTGTCGATGAGGATCTCGGCCAGGAGCGTGGCCTCCGAGCTCATCCTGAGCGCCCTGTCGGGGTACTCGGGCTGGCTGCCCTGGGTCCGCCGGCTGAGGGCCAGCGCCTGGGGCAGGAAGAGGCGCCGGGGCGGTATGGCCTGGCCCCCCTGGGCGCCCACCTGGCGGGTGAGCTTGAGGAAGGCGTGCGAGAAGTCCGCGCCCTGCCGCCGGGCCGCGCCCGGGTTGCTCACCATGCTGACGGGCTGGGTGCGGGCGTCCACCCCCAGGGCGGCACCCCTGGCCACGTCCTCGGGGTCGAGGGCGAGGAGCAGCACCTGGCGCCGCTCGGCCAGGGCCACCAGGCCAGGCAGCTCCTGCTGGAGTCCCGGGCCGAGGACGAGCACGTCGTAGCCCCGGTCCGCCGTGGCCAGCTCCGCCTCGCGCGCCGAGCGCACGGAGAGCCTGCGCACCTCCGTGGACACACCGGGGAAGTGGTCCTTCAGCTTGGCCCGCAGGAGCTCCTCCGAGCGCTCCGCCGCGAGCACGCTCGGCTGGCTCCCGGCCTGGGCGACCACCCCCACCACCAGCTTGTCCTGGCAGCGCTCGGTGAAGAAGCGGTCGTAGGGCAAGGCCTTCATGAACACGTCCACGACCTCGGGGCCTGGTCCCTCGGCGGCCAGGGATGGCGCCACGCTCGTGATCGCGAGCGCGCAGGCGGCTAGCCCGAGGCAGGCCTCCCTCCAGGGCCATCTTCGTCTCTTGCTCATGCGCTCTCCTCACCCGGCGACAACATGAGGACGTGTTAAATCCATAAGATACCTGGCGGCTCCTGTCTATTACCCATTGGGGTGAGCAAGGATCGATTGCTAACGGTTGGAGAACGTGGCATAACACGCCGGCGCCACGCGAGAGTGGCGGAATGGTAGACGCGCCAGACTTAGGATCTGGTGCCTCCGGCGTGGGGGTTCGAGTCCCCCCTCTCGCATGTCCCTCCAGGGCCAGGAGGATGATCATCGTGGGCCCTCTGTGGCTCGGTCTGCTCGCGCTCCTGGAGCCCGCGGCCCAGCCGGCCCCGGCCTGGGAGGGGACTGTCCTGGCCGCCGCCCAGGACGACCCCCAGGGCGAGGACTGGGGGGACGACCTCCTCGGCCCCAGCGCCCCGAAGAAGAAGCCGACCCCGAAGCCCGGCGACAAGAAACCGGACGGCAAGAAACCGGGCGACAAGAAACCGGGTGACAAGAAGCCCGGCCCCGAGGAGCACGAGGCCGATCTCGAGGACAGCCCGTTCCTGGACATCCCTCCGGTGGACCTGGTCCCACCTCCGGAGCAGCCCGCCGACAAGCCGGGGGCCCCGGCCCTCGAGGAGCCTCCCGAGCCAGGCCGCGCGGAGAAGCCGGGTCCCAGGAAGAAACCAGCGCCGGCCGAGGAGCCAGCGCCGGCCGGGGAGCCTGCGCCGGCCGAGGAGCCTGCCCGCCCTCCGGAGCCTTCCCCCTCGAAGGATTCCTCCCCGCGGGCGGAGCCCGCGGCCAGCTCCCCGGAGGAGGAGGACAAGGACCCCAACTTCCTGGTGGACCTCGACGGCGGGGTGATGATCCTGCGCGGGGCGCGCTTCCAGGGGCTGGCCGGGTTCGGCCTGGGCTGGAACCTGGGCAAGGTGCTGGGCTGGCCCGGGCTGTTCCTCAAGGCCGACCTGGACATGGTGATCGGCCGGAGCGCGCTGGGGGCCGAGTACCTCATGTTCGACGCCCTGTTCGGCTTCCTGGCACGCTTCCACCTGGGGCCGGTCTGCCTGCTGGTGGATCTGGACTTCGGGCTGCGGCACCTGGCGGTGACCCAGGAGGCCGCCGGGACCCCCACGCCCGTGGCCGGCTTCGGCGCCTCGGGCGGGCTGGGGCTGGAGGTGCCGCTGACCGACTTGTTTTCCTTGCACCTGGGGGCCGATGCCAGGTACATGCGCGATCCGCTGACCCAGCGGTTCGAGTTCTCGACCGCGCTGATGGCCGGCGTGGGTTTCGTCTTCTAGAAGCTCCTCGAGTTTCTGGAGGAGAGGGAGAATCGACGGATGAAGACCACGGTGGAAGTGAACGATGCCCTGCACAGGACGCTGACGGTCGAGATCCCCTGGAACATGCTCCAGGAGGAGCTCGAGCGCGAGTACCAGGAGCTCGCCAAGAAGGCCGCGCTGCCCGGCTTCCGCAAGGGCAAGGTGCCCCACGGCGTGCTCAAGCAGCGCTACGGTCGCCAGGTGAACGACGAGGTGCTGGCCCGGCTGATCCAGGACTCCTACGAGGCCGCCCTGGTGCAGAACAAGGTCTACCCGGTGGCCAAGCCGGAGCTGACCCGGGGCGAGCTCAAGGAGGGTGAGCCCTACACCTACGTGGCCCGGGTCGAGGTGCGCCCGGAGATCGAGCTGAAGCAGCTCTCGGGCTTCACCTTCGCCGAGAAGAAGGTGGAGCTCCAGGCCGAGGCCGTGGAGCACGAGCTCGAGCACCTGCGCGACGGACGCGCGATCCTCAAGCCGGTCGAGGGCCGGGAGGAGGCCCAGAAGGGCGACACCGCCATCCTGGACTACCGCGCCACCCGGGACGGCAAGCCGGTGCGCGGCGGGGAGCGGCAGGACCACCCCCTGCAGCTCGGCGGCGGCAACGCCGTGCCGGGCTTCGAGGAGGCGGTGCTGGGCATGAAGGTCGGGCAGCACAAGGAGTTCGAGCTGGTCTTCCCGGCCGAGGGCGTGGCGCCCGACCTGGCCGGCCAGACCGTGCGTTTCCATGTCGAGCTGAAGGCGCTGAAGCAGCGCGAGGTGCCCGCGCTCGACGACGAGTTCGTGCGCGATCTGGGCGAGGAGGGCGTGAGCACGGTGGCCGAGCTCGAGGCCAAGATCCGGCGCACCCTCACGGAGCGGGCCGAGGCGCAGCTGCGGCGCGAGCGGCGGGACGAGCTCATCGACAAGCTGATCGAGGCCAACCCGTTCCCGGTGCCGCCCGCGCTGGTGGAGCGCCAGCAGGACGCCATGGCCCGCGAGATGCAGACCTTCCTGAGCATGCAGGGCCTCGATCCCAAGGAGCTGTCCCAGGGGTTCGAACGGTTGAAGAAGGACATGGCCGGGCGGGCCGAGCGCGAGGTGAAGGCCGCGCTGCTGCTGGCCGCGGTGGCCGCCCGCGAGAAGATCGAGGTGAGCGACGAGGATCTCGGGAAGCACATCCAGGAGCGCGCCGCCCGCTCCGGGCAGAACGCCGCCCAGGTGCGCGCCTACCTCGACGAGCCCGAGCACCGCGAGGAGGCCCGGTTGGGGCTCCGGCGGGAGAAGGTGCTTGATCATCTGATGAAACTGTCTAACATGGAGCCCGCCGCGGCGGCCGCGGGCGCGCCGGCGACTCCCGCCGCGGACGAAGCGCCCGAGGCCCGAGGAGACAAGGCATGACCCTGGTACCCATCGTCGTCGAGCAGTCTCACCGCGGCGAGCGCGCCTACGACATCTACTCCCGGCTGCTCAAGGACCGCATCATCTTCCTGGGCACCGAGATCGACGACCTCGAGGCGAACCTGGTCATCGCCCAGATGCTCTTCCTGGAGTCCGAGGACCCCGACAAGGACATCAACCTGTACATCAACTCCCCCGGCGGCAGCGTCAGCGCCGGGCTGGCCATCTACGACACCATGCAGTACGTCAAGTGCCCCGTGGCCACCATCTGCATGGGCCAGGCCGCCAGCATGGGCGCGTTGCTGCTCGCCGCCGGTCGCAAGGGCAAGCGCCACTGCCTGCCCAACGCCCGGGTGATGATCCACCAGCCGCTGGGCGGCTTCCACGGGCAGGCCTCGGACATCGAGATCCAGTCCAAGGAGATCATGCGGCTGAAGACCACCCTGGCCGAGATCCTGGCCGGGCACACCGGCCAGCCGCTGGACAAGCTGGTCAAGGACTCCGACCGCGACTACTTCATGAGCGCGGAGGAGGCGGTGGCGTACGGCCTGGTGGATCTGGTGGTCGCGCGCAAGCCGGCCGGCGCGCCTGGCGCCGGGGCCCGGTAAGGAGGTCCGAGCGGCGTGGTTGACCGGCGCAAGAAGGGTCCGCCGGACTTCCTGTCGTGCTCCTTCTGCGGGAAGGGCCAGCGCGAGGTGCGCAAACTCATCGCCGGGCCTACGGTGTACATCTGCGACGAGTGCATCTCGCTGTGCAACGACATCATCGAGGAAGAGCAGAAGAACGACACGGTCAAGAAGCGGATGGCGGTCCCCAAGCCGGCCGAGATCCACGCCGAGCTCGATCGCTACGTGATCGGCCAGGAGCGCGCCAAGAAGGTGCTGTCGGTGGCGGTGCACAACCACTACCAGCGCGTGGCGACCAAGGGCGTGGTGGACGACGTCGAGCTGCAGAAGTCGAACATCCTGCTGCTCGGGCCGACCGGCACGGGCAAGACGCTGCTGGCCCGCACCCTGGCGCGCTTCCTGCAGGTGCCCTTCGCCATCGTGGACGCGACCGCCTACACCGAGGCGGGCTACGTGGGAGAGGACGTCGAGAACATCATCGTGTCCCTGCTGCACGCGGCCGACCATGACATCGAGCGGGCCAGCCACGGCATCGTGTACATCGACGAGGTGGACAAGATCGCCCGCAAGAGCGAGAACCCGTCCATCACCCGCGACGTCTCGGGCGAGGGCGTCCAGCAGGCCCTGCTCAAGATCATCGAGGGCACGGTCGCCAACGTGCCCCCCAAGGGCGGCCGCAAGCACCCGCAGCAGGAGTTCCTGCAGGTCGACACCACCAACATCCTGTTCATCTGCGGCGGCGCCTTCGACGGGCTGCTGCCGATCATCGAGCGCCGGATCGGGGAGCGCAGCATCGGCTTCCTGGGCGACGCCAGCGCCCGGGTGCAACGCTCGCCGGGCGAGCTGCTGGCCCAGACCGCGCCCGAGGACCTGCTGCAGTACGGGCTGATCCCCGAGTTCATCGGCCGCCTGCCGGTGATGGCCACGCTGCACGAGCTCTCGGAGGAGATGCTGGTCGAGATCCTGACCGAGCCCAAGGACGCGCTCATCAAGCAGTACCAGCGCCTGTTCGAGATGGAGCAGGTCAGCCTGCGTTTCACCCCCGAGGCCCTCCGGGCCGTGGCCCACCGGGCGCTGGAGCGCAAGACCGGCGCGCGGGGGCTGCGCTCCATCCTGGAGGCCGCCATGCTCGACCTGATGTACGACCTGCCCTCCCGCCGCAACGTGCGCGAGGTGCGGGTGAACGAGGACACCATCCTCAAGCACGAACCACCCATCCTGATGGTTGCGGAGAAGGAGAGCGCCTGACGGCGGTCGGCCTCCGCCTGGCGCCCTCGCTCTCCGGGAGGCCCGAGATGCTGTTCAAGAACGAGGGCGACAAGCCCGACGGTCCGCCGCCCCTGCCGGCCACCCGCACCATCCCCCTGCTGCCGCTGCGGGACATCATCGTCTTCCCGCACATGGTGGTGCCGCTGTTCGTGGGCCGGGAGAAGTCGATCAAGGCGCTCGAGGAGTCGATGCGCCACGAGAAGGAGATCCTGCTGGCGGCCCAGACCAAGGCCAAGACCAACGACCCCGCGGCCGACGACATCTTCAGGATCGGCACCCTGTCGGCCATCATCCAGCTCCTGCGGCTGCCGGACGGCACGGTCAAGGTGCTGGTCGAGGGCCGCCGCCGGGCGCGCATCAAGCGCTTCGTGGAGAGCGAGCCGTTCTTCCGGGTGGAGATCGAGGACGTGCGCGAGGCGGTCGAGCCCGGGCGGGAGACCGAGGCGCTGATGCGCAGCATCCAGGGCGCCTTCGAGCAGTACGTCAAGCTCAACAAGAAGATCCCGCCCGAGATGATCATGTCCGCGACCTCCATCGACGATCCCGTGCGGCTGGCCGACACCGTGGCCGCCCACCTGTCGCTCAAGCTCTCGGACAAGCAGGCCATCCTGGAGACCGAGGACGTGCTCGAGCGGCTGAAGCGGCTGTACGAGCTGATGGAGGCCGAGATCGAGATCCTGCAGATCGAGCGCAAGATCCGCACCCGGGTCAAGAAGCAGATGGAGCGCACGCAGAAGGAGTACTACCTCAACGAGCAGATGAGCGCGATCCAGAAGGAGCTGGGCGAGAAGGACGACCACAAGGCCGAGATCCAGGAGCTCGAGGAGAAGCTCAAGGGCAAGAAGCTCAGCAAGGAAGCGCTGGACAAGACCCAGAAGGAGCTCAAGAAGCTCAAGCTCATGTCGCCCATGAGCGCGGAAGCGACCGTGGTGCGCAACTACGTCGAGTGGATGCTCAGCCTGCCCTGGGAGGAGTACACCGACGAGGCGCTGAACATCGAGGAGGCCGAGCGCGTCCTGGACGAGGACCACTTCGGGCTGGAGAAGGCCAAGGAGCGCATCCTCGAGTTCCTGTCGGTCCAGGCGCTGTCCAAGCGCATCAAGGGCCCCATCCTGTGCCTGGTGGGCCCCCCGGGCGTGGGCAAGACGTCGCTGGGGCGCTCGATCGCCCGGGCCACCGGGCGGAAGTTCGTGCGCCTCAGCCTGGGCGGGGTGCGCGACGAGGCCGAGATCCGCGGCCACCGCCGGACCTATATCGGCGCGCTGCCCGGCAAGATCATCCAGCACATGAAGAAGGCCGGCTCCGGCAACCCCGTGTTCCTGCTGGACGAGGTGGACAAGATGTCCTCCGACTTCCGCGGGGATCCCTCCTCCGCCCTGCTCGAGGTGCTCGACCCGGAGCAGAACAACTCCTTCAACGACCACTACCTGGACGTGGACTACGACCTCAGCCGGGTCATGTTCATCACCACGGCCAACACGCTCCCGGGCATCCCGCTGCCGCTCCAGGATCGCATGGAGATCATCCGCCTGCCGGGCTACACCGAGTACGACAAGATGAGCATCGCCAAGCAGTTCCTGGTTCGCAAGCAGCTCGCGGAGAACGGCCTGGAGGGCGTGGACGTGAAGTTCGCGGACTCGGCCCTGCGCTTCCTGATCGAGCGCTACACGCGCGAGTCGGGCGTGCGCAACCTGGAGCGCGAGATCGCCTCCCTGTGCCGCAAGGTGGCCAAGCGGGTGATCAAGGACGGGCGCGACCTCAAGGTGCGCCTCGGGCCCAAGCAGGTCCAGCGCATGTTGGGCGCGCCGCGCTTCCGGGTGGGGGAGATCGAGACCGAGGACCGCGTGGGCCTGACCACCGGCCTGGCCTGGACCGAGGCCGGCGGCGAGCTCTTGCAGACCGAGGTCACCATCATGCCGGGCAAGGGCAAGCTGATCATCACCGGGAAGCTCGGCGACGTGATGCAGGAGTCGGCCCAGGCCGCCCTGTCCTACGTGCGCTCGCGGGCCAAGCGCTTCGGGCTCGACCCGTCCTTCTACGAGAAGACCGACATCCACATCCACGTGCCCGAGGGCGCCACCCCCAAGGACGGCCCCTCGGCCGGCATCACCATGGCCACCTCGCTCATCTCGGCGCTCACCTCGATCCCCGTGCGGCGGGATCTGGCCATGACCGGGGAGATCACCCTGCGGGGGCGGGTGCTGCCCATCGGCGGGCTCAAGGAGAAGATCATCGCCGCCCACCGGGGCAAGGTGCGCACCATCGTGCTACCCGAGGAGAACAGGAAGGATCTCAAGGACATCCCCGAGGCCGTGGCCAGGTGCATGACCTTCCACCTGGTCTCCAGCATGGACGAGGTGGTGAAGCTCGCCCTCAAGCTCGACGACCCCTCCTCGTTCCTGCACGAGGGCGAGGAGGAGGGCACCCTGGCCTCCCTGCCCCCCTCCGGACACGAGGAGGAGGAACCGGCCCAGGACGCCCGCCGTGGGGTCCACTGAGCGGAGATTCCCTCGCGATTTCGATTTTTTGTTTGACAAGGCCGGGGCCGTTTGCTACCAAATGCCGCTGCCCCCGCGTGGGGCTCGCTCTTTGGAGGTCGGCCAGGTTCGGATGGCACGGGTCTGGGCGGGTAGCTCAGCGGAAGAGCGTCGGCTTTACAAGCCGGTGGTCGCAGGTTCAAGCCCTGTCCCGCCCATCGCGTCCAGGCCGCAGATATGGGGTGGTAGTTAAGTTGGCTATAACGCCGGCCTGTCACGCCGGAGGCCGCGGGTTCGAGTCCCGTCCACCCCGTACGGTTCTAGGCTGTAGAATCGCCCACTTGAACGATGTTCAGGTGGGCGATTCGCTTTGGGGACCCAGGGGGGACCTGACTTTCCGTCTGACCGCTACTGGCTTGGTCCAGAACCATCACCGCCTCGCGCCGGACCTCCGGGCTCAAGTGGGCATACCTGAGGGTCATCCGGATGTCCGAGTGCCCCAGGAGTTCCTGGATGGCCTTCAGCGAGACGTTGCGCATCGCCAGGTGGCTGGCGAAGGTGTGCCGCAGCACGTGCCAGCCGATGGAGCGCAGGTCCGCGCGCCTGCACAGGCGCTTCAGGGCCACGTCCGCCCGGCGGTGGATGTGCCGGCCGCCGTCCGGCTTGCAGAAGACCAGGGCTTCGGCGTCGAGGTGCCGGAGCTTTCTGGCCTCCTTCAGGACGCGGACCGCCTCCGGGGACAGGGGGACCTCCCGCTCCTTGGCGTTCTTGGGCGGTGACACTCTGCCGCGGTAGAAGCTGCGCCTGACCAGGATGCGCCCGGCCACCAGGTCCACGTCTCCCCAGCGCAGCTCGGCGAGCTCGCCATAGCGCAGGCCCGTCTTGAGCGCCATGTGGACCATGCTGAACCACTGCGTGGTCTCGGCGGCCTTCAGGAGCCTCTCGGCCTCTTCGAACTCGAGGAAGTCGAAGTCGGTCTGCGTGGCCCTGGGCAGCTTGATGCGGGGGACCTTGACGATGAGCTCGCACTCCTCGGCGTAGTGCAACACCTTGCTCAGCACCCCCAGGGCGTTTCGCACGGTCTTGTCGGACAGCTCGCGCCCCCGCATGAGCGTCTTGATGTTGGCGACGTCCGTCCTGCCGATCTCGTCCAACCTCTTCCGTCCGACGACTGGCTGGAGGTAGAGGCGCAGGATGGCTTCGTCCGCGGCAACCGTGCTGGCCCGGTTCTCGTTCCGGGCGTACTCCTTCACGAACACCTCCGCGTACTGGTTGAGGGTGGGCACCTCCTTCCGCGGCGCTGTGGGGTGGAGGAGCTCCCGGATGAGCTCGCGCTCGTAGTCGCGCGCCCCGGCCACGGTCTGGTCGGGGGACCTCCTCTTGCGCCGGACCCTCGTCCCGTCGGGCAACTGTACGGTCACGTCCACCACGAGCCCTTTGGCCTCCTCTCTTCGCACGGCCATCAGCCCCTCCTTCGGTTGGGCGATGGCGTGTGCTCGTTAGACCGCAACCAGTCTAGCAAGGCGGCCCGAGGGACGATAGTGCGGCGGCCGATCCTCTTGCCTGGCAGCTCGCCGGCGGCGATTGCGGCGTAGACCGACTTGACGTTCATGCGGAGCATGGCGGCGACCTCGGCGACGGTCAGGATGGGGGCGGGGTTATCGGGCTGGAGCTCTTCATGCGGTGAGCACTGCCCAGGAATGCCACCCTGCCGCCTGGACAGCTCGGCCATCAGCTCTTCGAGGAGCCCGAGCCCCTCGGCCGCATCAGCCAAGCCGGTCACCGCGCGCTGCCGGGCAGCCGTGGATTCGTCAAGGTCTGAAGCCTCTGGTCGCTGCTGGCGCATGCCACCGCCCACGAACCCTGGGTGCACCTCACCCAGGCCTGGCGTCTAGGCAGCAGTGGCAGCAGATTTGGAGTCGAGACCTGCCACACCGCCTGGGACGCACTTTCACAAAATAAACTTCGTGTGCTTCCGTCGGCGACGTGGTGTCCGCCCAGAAGTGGCCTCACAAGACACATCTGGCGCGGACAATTCGAGACCTACAGGTCGAACGCAGCAATGTCAATGATGTCCGTAGCGAGCTGATTTCTATTGGCAAAACGACCTTGGTCGAGATCGCGGCAACCAGTCCTGTGCCGTCAGGAGCTCCCTCAGCATTTTCCACGGGTGCTTCCAGTCCGGGGATCGGGCGCCATGCAGGTGCTCGCGCAAGCCCGAGACGGCCAGCCTCTGGCCTCGCCCTCCGGCCACCCACCGGCTCAAGGCCTGCCCTGCGAGCGAACGCAGATGGAGCGCAAGGTCCACGCCATGCGATCACTGGTACGCATCCTCGCGAGCGTGAGCTGCGTGCATCGAGCGCCGACATCGCCCTGGCCATGGGCCGTGGCCGAGCTTCCGCTGCCAGCCCCGCAGCCGCCAGGCGCCGATGCCCGTCTCCGCGCCGCATCCTGGCTGACGTCGCGCCTCTGGGCCTCTGGCGGCACCTACTCGTCGAGTAGGTCTTGGACGTCCTCCACGTCATCGCCAGCGAGATCGACCCAGGCGTCGGACTCCTCCTCAGCCCTCCGCTCTCGAGTCTCCTCCTCCGGATCAAGGCAGCGCTCGTCATGGCCTGGTCGGCCAAGTGGGGACTGGGGCGACGGAGACGATTCGACGCTGACCTCCGATCTCGCGCTTGGCTGTGGCATCGGTCGTTTCTCCTCTGGCCGATCGACTGGATTCGGGGGAGTCTCGCACCTGTCCGACTGTTCGAGGCCGAACTCCGCGAGGAATCTGTCGAGCTCGTCGATGAAGAACACGTGCCTGCCGAAAAACCAGTGAGCAGGCAGCTGACCCCGCCTCACCGCCCGGTAGAGCTCAACGGTGGAGCTGAACCCGACCCAGGCTGCTGCGTCCTCCGGGTTCAGAGATCGCCGTGGCCCCAGATCAAGGTCACCTGGCCCGGCGGTTTGTAGGTTTGCAGGGCGGTTACCGATACCACGGTTCTTTGTTGCCATAAGAACTCCTTTCTATTGGCCTTTCTGGTTTGAAGGCCAGTTTGCTGGTTTGCAGAAAGCAGTAGACGTCGGTTGGTAGGTCTGCACCCCCCCTTAAGGGGTGCAGACCAACCAGCTGACCAGGCTTGCTCGCGCACTCACTCTGGAATCTCATCGAAGTTCCCGCGGGCGAGATCGTCATCACCGACCTCGTCGTCCAACTCCGTCTCGCGGAGCTGGTAGATGCGCGCGTTGTTCTTCCGGGTGCGCTTGTCCTCCTCCACCATGCCGAGTTCCTCCAGGTGCCTGAGCCCCCGCTCGGCAACTCCGCGCCCGACTTTGGATGCAAGCGCACTTCGGTTTGCTGTCCCGCCCAGGTCGCGCAGGGCGCGTTCGACCGCCTCGGCCTCACGGCTGGTTCTTGGCGCCCGCTTCTCAGCGTGCAGTTCGGCTGCGGAGAGCATCTCGAAGCCCATCGTCTGGTCCTCGTCGTCGTGGACGAAGCGCAGGGCGAAGGGGCCGGTGTCGCCGAAGTCACGGTGGTTCCCGCTGACCTCGATCACAGGAAGACGATGGTCATCCCGGCTGACGCAGATAACCGAGTCGACTGCCCCGGTGATCGCGGAAGATCCACGAGCAGTGTAGATGTCCGGACGACCTCTGGCAGCCTTGGTCGCGTGATGGATCGCGGCCACGCTGCATTTGAAGGTGTCGCGGATCTCCAGAAACGTATCCATGATCGGGGCCATCTCGGTGGCGTTGTTCTCGTCGGCTCGATGCAGTCGTGCGAGCGGGTCGAAGACGACGAGTTCCGGCTCGAAGTCCTCGATGGCGGCTCGGATGTGTGCGAGACCCTCAGGGTCGTCGAGTTTCGGAAGGAACCCGCCATCTGGCAGTGGCGTGAGAAGCCGGATCCGATCGAGGGCTTCATCCGAGACCCCGAGCCCGCGTTTGTGGCGGATCACACGGTCCTGAAACGAACTCGGACCGATCTCGACCTGGACGTACAGAACCCGCTTCGGTTTGGAGCAATGGAAGACCCCGGAATTCGAGTTGCCATCGGCCAAAGCGAGCATGCTGGCGATGACCAGCATACTCTTGAAACTCTTGGGCGGCGCGAAGAGAACGATGAATGCATTCGCAGGAAACCACCCTTCGATCAGCCAGCTCTTGGGCGGAAGATTGCGCTTAAGAAAATCACGCGCTGAGATCGAAGCGGCGAACCCGCGCGGCTTGTCGCCGAGGACTACGCCTGGATCGGTCCCGGGCGGGTAATTCAGGACCGACTTCGCGAGCCGTTCGACCTCGGTGGAGTCCTCCGACGGCGAGCAGCAGCGTTCGTTGATCCCCGCGAGAGCGGCGGCGATGAGATCCGGCCGCACGTTCGCCCGCCGCAGCTGGCCGGCAACACGAAGAAGATCGGCGTGTCTGTGGCCGTCGACGATCATGTCGGAGGGACTGAAAGCTTCGACTCGAGCACCACCGTCGAGATTGGGCCTCCGACTGAAGAGCTCAAGCAGGCGCGCAGGTAGCTCTCGAACTTCGACCTCGTCAGGCCCGAATCCAGGCTTCCAGGCGTAGCGGCTGCCGGACACATGGAGTGAAGGAGGGGCGACTGCACAACCACCCGCCCCACGAACGTCGACGCCAGGGAGGCCCCCTGCGCGGCTCTTAAGCGGCGGTCGACCTACTGGTTGCAGAAAGTAAAGGTGGACACCACCGCCGCCCGTCGACACGGTCGGCGTTCTAAGCTCGTCCTCGGTGAGATCGAGCGATTCGACAGTCCCTCCGTGCCGCGGGTCGACGTCGACAACAGCGAGTCCCGACGGGCCGGTGGATATTCCGATGTTTCTACCAGCAGCGAGCACGTGGTCCACAGCCTGGGGCGTGAGGCCCTCGGCGTGCTGCCATCCGGTCCCAGTAGGGTGCTTGCCGGGAGATCTACAGCTCGCGCCACGCGAACAGGTGCAAGATCCCGTGGGGGAGACGCCGTGCAACTCGATGTAGACCGCGCCAGGCAGAAGGACAGCCGGTGGTGGGGTCTCTGTCTTCGAACTCATCGTCCACCAAGAAGAACGGCCGCCCGGCGCCCCCACCAGGGCGCCGAACGGCCGTCTGCCGGCCACATGTTCGTACCGCCCGGGTGGGCCGCACTCGCGGCGGGCGGGTTTTACTCTCACCTAGAGGGGAACGGTCCGGCCGGTCATGTGGACCGCTGGTGCGGGCGGGTCGGTTTAGGGTCGTAAAATCGCAGGGTTGCGGCCACATTGTTCTGTGGGATGGACCTCGGGTGCAGTCCGAATGAGAATTGAAAAATGGGCAAGGTGAATCTGACCGTTCGGGTGCCTTGGTCACATACGCCGATCCAGGAGGATCTGGACGAGGACCTCGCACTGCAGCCCGTCCAGGCCGCTGGGAAATCGATCGGCGCTTCTGTGCGGTACTGGATGCTGCGCCCTGACAGCCCGACTCTAGGCTCTCTTATCGAGCACCTTGCAGGCACTGGTGACGAGTCCTTTGCCGCTGCCCTGCTCGCGAGTGTCTGGCAGCCAGGTCGTGGGACAGTGGGTCGGGGGCAGCGGATCCAGGCATACCAGCGGTTCGAATGGAAGTCGTTTCGGAAACTCGGCGACCTGAGGGAAGCGCTCCGCCTTGATCGCGAATGCCTGGACAGCATCATTCGACGGGATGAAGAAGCTCACGTTGGACTGGAGAAGAAGCTCCAAACCCAGATGGCATTCAGGGACGATACCATCCGGCGGGCGGCGGAGCAGGCATTCGCACCAAGGGTCGGGGCCGATAAGACCCGGTTCAAGGCTAACAAGGCCATCTACCACGAGCTCCTGAACGAAGCTGTCCAACAGCATAATGCCTACGCTCAGGCGCACCCCGACTTGAACCCCTGGACAGCATCACATCAGGCCGAGAAGGATTACCACCGCGCTCTGAGGACAGGCCTCGCCAGGTCCGCCAGGAGGAAGAAGTGGGATGAGCGGCAGACGAACGCTGCACTGCTCCGTGCGTTGGGCGTTGGAAGTCAAGTCGGCCCGCGCGCTGCGAAGTATGTATGGGCCGCGCTCAAGCTGTCGGTGGCACCCCCGCCGACCAGAGCCGAGCAGAAGCTGTTCTTCCTGATGTACGTCCGGACCTACACCCTTGCATGTGGGGTAGTCCTGCGCCCGTTCGCTCGGGATCCTGTTCTGGAGAGCTTGTTCCGCGCGGTAAGCCGCTCTCTCATGGGGAAGATGCTGACCGTATTCACTCAGCGCAAGGGTACCTACCCCGACGACTGGCGGTCCGACGTCAGACGGCACATCTGCGCCTACCTCAGGTTGTACTCCATCTACCTCGACCATATCCGGGAGTTCGAGCGGCTGAGGAAGAAACAGATCCCCGTAATCGATGTAGATGTGGACCTCAGTATCCTGAATAGAAGTAGGAAGGCGACGACCACACAAGAATACTGATTCCTTGGATGCCAAGGTGGGGGCGCCCAGCGTCCATGCAAGCACATGCCCCTGCCGTTGCCTGGTTGCCTGCCTCATTCCGGAAGAAATGTTCCCGGCTGCCGATTGGAGACGACGCCCGCGTGCCCGCAGGGGCTTGATTTGTAATGGATTACCTAAACGGGTATGGGTGGAAGACCGCTAGTCTCGCGGACCGTTCCCCTATTGGTTGGCCGGCCTACATTACCTCGTGGCCGTATTACCAACCCTCCGGTGGGAGGGTTCCAGAAAGGAATTTACCATGACGATCATTTCTCCGAAACTCGGTCACGAGCACGAAAAACAGGCTGATGGTGACCGATCCGATCAAGAAGCGCTTCATGACTGGCTACCTGGGATCTCAGCTCAGGTCCGAGATCCGCGGTACCTCCCTGCGGCGCCCGTCCTCGCCAGCCTTGAAGCCCTTGGTGCGCAGGTCGGTCATGACGTGGCTTCGGCCTTCCTGGCGCGATCGATCTACAGCAGCTACTTGCTGAGCTCTGGCCTGCGCCCGACCAGTTCCTCTCGCGAGCAGTCCAAATGCGCCGCCTGGCTTTGGGGCGGACACTGCTCCTGCGAATCGGGCTGCTGTCCTGGGTGCGCTGTCCCAACACGGGACCACGCCCAGATGTTCGATGACGCCAGTGGGGAACCAGCGGCGCTCGTCTGGCATCCCTACGGGCTGGACGTCTCGCAGATGGCTCAGCTGGAAGCCTATGCAGCAGAGCACAACCTGACACTCCGTGTTTCCGCCGAGTCATGGTACTACCCCGGGCATGCCCTACGCGTCGAGCTGGGGCGGCAGAATCTCCGGCGATAGTTGCCTGCACGGCGGTCGAGTCGTAGGCAGCCACCACACGGTCCACGGATACTTGGGGCTAGAAGACGCGGCCGGGTCCTTATGGTGCTGCTGGATGTCCGCCAGCCTGTCGGCAGGTGGCTGGTCCTCGCCATGCGTGGTTCAGCATCAAGACGATCGAGGGACATTCCGTTTTCGGACAAGAAAAAGCCCGACCCGGAGCGACGGGTCGGGCTGGTCGGAGACCGAGTACACTCGGACGAGCTACTTCGCGTTCTTTCGGGAGCTGACCTTGCCGCCGTTGGTGGCCTTCTCTGCCGCCTTACCTCCGCTCATTCGATCGAGCGCCTTCTTCGAAGTGGTTAGCGCCTCACCCAACTCTTTTTGCACTTCGACGAGGAGTTCCTCCAGATGGGGCAGCGCAAGAATCCGGGCCTCCCGCGGGGCTGCCGAGAGTGGTCGCAAATCGACCTGCTTCGACACCTCGTATTCAGGGTGCTCGAAGTCGTCCTCGCACTCGAACATGCCATAGACCAGACACCAGTGGGCTCCGCAGCGCGCGAAGCCGATTTTGTTCTCACGAGTGAACGACTTCTTGGAATCGTCCCTCTCACTTTCTTCGGTGAACGTCGTCGAGGATAGGGTTGCTCCCCAGACCTCGATGCCAACTCCAGCCGCGGCTAACTCCGCGTTGAGCGCCTCGATGAGCTCTGTCGCCTTGTCGGCCTGTTCGTTCAGGTCGGTAGCGGTCGCCTTAATCGAAGCGAGAAGGGATTGTTGAGATTGCGAGAATTTGGCCATTTCCAGGGTCTCCTTCGGGCGTTTAGCCCAATTTGCTGAGCCTTCAGCTCAGCTCGGTCTAGGTCGCCCGAACACTCCTCCGAGGTTCGGGCCGCTCGGTCTTCCGACCAAGGATAAGGGTAAGCCCAGACACTGGTCGTGGTCAAGGTGAAAATCGATACGGGCCGGGAACATCCCAGACCAGCTAGACGCGGGCAGCCCCCTCTCGGGCTTGCCCGCCAGCAACTACCGCTTGGTCAGCAGCCTCACCACCAGCACCGCCACCGCCTGCAGCGCGGCGCCCAGCGCAATCTCCCAGCCTTCATCTCGCTGACCCATTCGTCCTCCTCTCCTGATTCCAGGTTACCGGCCGTCCAGGCCCACCACGGGCAGGACGGCCTTCAAGTCCCCGATGTCGGTCACGTGCGTCATCGTCGTGGCGATGGGCCCCAGCGACGTACCGCAGGTCTCGCCGCCCACCAGCCCAACGGCGACCACCATCCAGTTCACCCCCTCGGCCTTGCTCAACGCCTGCGCAGCCTCGACGGTCGCAGGCTCCAGCGTGTCCTCGCCGTCCGTGATGACCGCCACGTCGGCCTTGGCCATGGTCCTGCTGCCACGGATGATGTCCACCGCCCGCAGAATCGGCGCGTCGAAGTCCGTGCCTCCGGCGCACCGGTGGTCCAGGGCCTTCACGATGTCGGCCACGTTGGCTTTGCCGGGCTGGACCTCGACTTCGCGAACGACCGACCCGTTGAAGGCGATGAGGTGCCAGGCCCGCTTCTGCCGGGTGGCCGTGTCCAGCAGCGCCAGGGTCACGGCCTTGGACCACACGTCCTTGCCGTCCTCGGCCATGGAGCTGCTCTCGTCCAGCAGCACGACCACCGGCCCGCGCCCCAGGGTTTCGCGGCTCTTCACGGCGTAACCCAGCGCCTGGTGCTGGACGAGCCGGACGAGCATGGACGTCCGGAGCTTCGGGTGGCACATTGCCAGCAGCTCGCTGGGCAGCAGCCTTGCGATGTCGCCCGTGCGTTCGATGCCGTGGACCTCGCTGACACCCGGCTTGATCTCGCTCTTGCGCTTGGCCGCAGCCAGGCGTTCGATGCGGCCGGCCAGCTCCGCGATGCGGCGGAGCTTGGGGTTCTTGGACAGGAGCCCGAAGGCTTCGCGAACCGCCTTCAGGTTGGCCGGGCCCGAGTCGGTCACGGTCAGGCTGCCCGGCGTGGACAGACGCAGCACATGGCGAACACCATCCAGCCCCTGCTCGGCGTCCTGGACGGCGTCACGGGCAGCGCGAGAGGCGGCCCGCAGGGCAGCGCGGATGTCGGCGTCGGACGGCGTGGGCTGCTCCGGCTGCCCCTGCTGCTTCTCGTCTCCTCCTTCCTGGTCCTGCTGCCCGGGTTCCCCGGCCGGCTTGCCCTCCGGGGCATCGGGGACCAGCGGCAGCAGCTCCTTGAGCATGGCCTCCGCGGCGATGCCCGCTGCGAAGCCGTTTCTCGCGCACATCGCCCTGAGCCTGCCCCACTCGCCCAACTCGGGCGCCAGCCGGTGCAGCCTCATCGCCCACTCTGGCGCGTCGGCCAGCTCGGCCGGGTCGCTGGGCAAGTAGAGCCTGGCGTGGATGTCGGCCGGGAACCCCGCGAACCCGGCGCCCTGTTTCTGGATGCCCGCCTGGACCAGCTCCAGCGCGGGCTCGCTGACCTCGAGGTGCTCGCGCCACAGGAGATCGAGCCAGCGGCTCGTGTCGTAGAGCATTCCCACGACGCACCACCCTGGCTCAGGCCCCACCGGGGGCGACGTGCAGCCTGCTGATGCTCTTCAGCGCCAGGCGGCCGAGCTCCCGGTGCCAGGTCTCGATGCGGCCGAGGGCCTGCTTCGCCCGGAACGTCCGCCGCTCCGGCGCCTGCAGGATGCGCTGCTCGAGCCGGGTGTGGATGTCCGCGAGCTGCCTGAGCAGCGGCTCCAGGGCCGGCGCCATGTCGGCCTGGTCGGCCTTGGGCTTCTGGTCGAAGAGGTCGCGGGCGGCGTCCTCGAGCTCGACGGCCTCGAGGCTCAGCGGGTTGGCGATCTTGCCCACCACCCGCTCCACGGTCCGGACCTGGGCCGGCTCGGACCAGAGGGCGTGGACCAGGATCTCGGCGTGGTCGCTGAGGGCCTCGTTCTCGCCTTCCAGCCAGGCCCGGGCGCGGACCAGCCGGGCACAGGCCGCCCAGCGGCGGTCGCTGGCCTGGACGCCCTCGGCCGCCAGCTCGTGTCGGAGGGTCAGCAGGGCGTCCCGGGCGTTCTGGCTCAGCGGCACCTTGCGGACCAGGTCCTGGGCGGCCTTCAGCTCGGCGATGGTGATGGTGGCCGCGGGCACCTTGGGCTCCAGGTCGAGCAGCGCAGCGAAGCTGGCGTCGTCGGCGAGGTACGGCAGCTGGACTCTGAGCAAGAACCTGTCGAACAACGCCGCGAGGGAGCTGTCCTCCGGCAGCTCGTTGGAAGCGCCGACGAGGCTGAGCAGCGGCACGGGCTGGGCCTGGCCGTTCTCGTGGAACACCCGCTCGTTCATCAGGCCCAGCAGGCAGTTCAGGATGCTCGAGTTGGCCTTGAAAACCTCGTCCAGGAAGGCCACGTGGGCCTCGACCAGCGTGCCGCTGGTCACCCGGCAGTACGTGTCGCGCTCGAGCGCGGCGATGGACAGCGGGCCGAACAGTTCTTCGGGCGTAGAGAAGCGGGTCAACAGCCGCTCGAAGTAGCGCCCACCCTCGATGCGGGCGCACAGCCCCCGGGCCAGCAGGCTCTTGGCCGTGCCCGGCGGGCCGAGGAACAGGATGTGCTCGCCGCAGAGCAGCGCCAGCAGCGCGGCCTGGATGGCCACCTCGCGCTCGAGCAGGCCATAGGCCAGGTCGGTGGCCAGAGCCTGCAGCTTGGTCACCAGGGTGTTCACCTGATTCATGGGCTTTTTCCTTTCTGGGTTGAGGAGAGACGAAGAGCGCGCCGCCCAGCCGGGTATCGGCCGAGCGGCGCTCTCTTCTGTGGTCAGGATCTGGTCTTCGAATGCGGGGTGGACTTGGCTGAGAGCCGATCGGCCCCAGGCCCTATCTCGTCACACGGACCGTGCGCCAGCGCAGTGGGCCTGACCTCGGAATGCTCAGGACCCCGATGGACGGTGTTGCGCCGTCCATGCCGCCGGTCCTGCCCATCATGTACGCCCGCGTGCTCTTCCCGACACGCCAGCTCCAGGGTTCGCCCCCGTTGGTGTGGATGTGCCCGCACAGAATCGCATCGAGGCCCACACCATCGGCGAGTCGGGCAAGGCGCTTGAAGTCCGCAGAGGGGAACCCGAAAGAGATCTTCTGGTCGGCGTGAATCCTTCGCGCCTGCGTGATCAGGTTCTCTTCTTCGCCCTCGTAGGGCGGGTGATGGATGGCCAGAAGTCGCCGCTGGCTGGCATCTGCCAGGCCCCGGCGCACTGCAGAATCATCGGCCTTTCGCCAGTAGCCGATCGTCGAAGTCCAGGTACTGTGGGCGGTGGTATCAGCCCCGACGAGCGTGACGTCGCCCAGGTCCTTCCGGAACGGGAACCTGTCGCCCTTCGCGAGGAGGTCATCTGCGTCGAGGAGATCATCGATCCAGTGGCAGAACATCTCGTAGTGGCGCTGGGCGCGGCGGCCGAGAGCCTTGAGAACTCGCCTGACCTTCCCCCAATCGGAGGACCGGCCTGCGAGGTGGAAGATGTCGTGGTTGCCGACGATGATGCTGAGTCGGTCGCGGTGCCAGAGCCCGAGCTTGCGCAGTGCCTGGCTCACCTTCTCCCGGTCGCGCACCATGACGCTGGCACCGTCGAAGATGTCACCGCAGATGACCACGTGATCGGCCCTGGTCTTGGCGGCGAGAGCGAACGCGCGCTTGGCAAGTTCCCAGGAAGCCGGATGGTCCTCGAGGTCAATGTGCAGGTCGGAGAGCACAGCGAGCGTTGTGGCCTGCATGAAGGAGCCTCCAAGGGTTCTCCAAATGACCGCACTGGATGAGGCTGTTTGTCAAAGCTGCATGCCTCACCGTTCACAGGGTCAAGCGGCGGCGGTCTGGACCGGGTCGATGCCTGCGCTCGCGTTGTTGCCGCCCCGGTGGACGACGGTCTGGAGGCGGACGTCGAGCAGGCCCTGGACCTTGGCCTCCAGGCTGGCCAGGACGTTCTGAGCAGCCTCGACGCCGACACCGAGGGCGTCCCTGTACAGCGTCGCCCGCTCCCGGAGGCGCTGGTAGGTCTCCAGCCGCCGGGTGAACGTGCTGGGCTTCTCCTTGCCGTCGAAGGCCTCGGCCTCCGCCTGGAGCTGCTCGAGCTGGTCGGCCAGGCTGTCCGAGACGACCTCGTGGACGATGGTCTTCACCTCGGGCTCGAGCTCGCACAGGACCAGGTCGATGCCCACCGGGGCGAGGAGCTGACCGAGCTTGCGGACATCGCCGAGGCGGGTGGGCGGCACCCAGAAGATCCGCCCGTCCGAACGCACTGAAGCGGCGTCGTGGGCCTCGAGGAAGCTCGAGATGCTGCTCGCCCAGTCCTCGGCCACGACCTTACCCCGGAAGCTCGCGTAGGCCTGGGCGACCTCCTGTGCCACGATGTGGCTGCCCTGGACGACCGCCGGGTCGGGCTCCGCCGTCCAGCGGACCAGGTCGAGCTGCTCGTGGTCGACGCGCTCGGTCAGGGAGTCCTTGCGCTCCCGGACGACCGCGTAGAGCACTTCCGAGGCCGTTCTGCGAAGGGGGCGGAGCAGGAAGCCCCGGCGCTGCAGGCCGCGCTCGGTGGCCGTGATGGCCCTGCCGATGGCCGCGCGGTCACCGGCGTAGGTCGGGACGATGGCCGGGTCGAAGCCCGCGGCCTTGGCCAGGGCCCGGAGCTCCTCGGGCTCCTTGGGCTGGACGCCCTTGGCGCGGGTGAACACGAAGGCGCCGGAGGCGAACTTCTTCTCCTTCATCGGATGTCTCCTTTCTTGGACTCGAACGAGAGGTAGGCCCAGGTCTCGTGTTCACGCTCCAGGATGTCGTTCTGGAGCAGCTTGGCCTCGGCCGGCTGCAGCTTCCTGAGGATCAGGAGGTCGCTGCCGGGGAAGCGTTCGAGCAGGTCTTCGAGGATCTGCTTGAGGGGCGGAACGCCCTCGGAGTCGTCGAGCGTGAAGTTCTCGATGACGTGGGGCTCCCCGTCCACCCAGCAGAAGGGTGAACCGGTGGTCTTCATGGTGATGTCCCTTTCGTTACGTGTGGGTAGGTCGGCACAGAGGGGCGCCACAGGGCCTGAAGGAGTATCGAGGGTTCGTGTCACCCCCCATTTGCTTGTTGCTGGTAAGCCCCAGGGCTATGCTTCTGGAGTACGGGAGGTCGCGGTAATGGCCAGGGAGCAAGTCGAGGGGGAATTCGGGAACTCGTCGGCGGTAAGGGCGACGATCATCCTCCAGATCGAGGCTGCGGACTTCGATGGTGCCTGGGCGCAGGTGCTCAAGTACATGCAGAGATTCCACGGGGTGAAAGACGAAGAGATCAAGTGCTTGAAGAAGACACGGGACTCGCGAGGCTCATGGTGGATCGAGGTGGAACACCCCGCTTGGAGTGGTGACCTGATCGACTTCTAGGTGTTCTCCGGCGGCTCAACGCTCTCGACGTCAGTCAGCGTGTACACGTCCTGCCAGACGGCTTCGCACTTGAGGCAGGTCACTTCCTGGGTGGCCTCTCCGGCGCTGATTTCGACAGGCCCGCCTTCGATGTCGTCCGCGTGGCAGTGCGGACAGAACACGCCGCCCGAGGCCAGGTACTCCGTCTTGTGCTTCATGGCCGACCTCGGTCAGAGGCGGACTGGCATCACGATGCTGAGACGGCCGCCCGGCAGGTCGATGCGGACGGGGTCGATGGCGTCGCCGAAGCCCACGCGGACGGTCTCGTCCGCGGTGCCCAGAGCCTCGACCAGGTAGGCCGGGTTCACGCCGATGACGAGGTCCTTCCCGGTGTGGCTGTTCTCCGTCGGCTTGATGACCGCGGTGGCCTGGTTGGCGTCGTGGTCCTGGATGGACAGCGAGAGCGCGCCGTTCAAGGTGACCTTCACGTTCGCCTTGGGCGCCAGCCGCTTCAGACGCTGCAGCTCCCGCCGGATGGGGGCGCTCGGCAGCAGGATGACCGAGGTGGCCTCGTTGGCGCCAGGGACGACCTGGGTGTAGTGCGGGTAGGTTCCGTCCATCTCCTTGGACATGAGCACCCAGTTGCCGCCCTCGAAGCGGCTCCAGCCCTCGGCGCGGGACAGGTTCACCGGGCCATCGCAGGCGAGCTGGGCCAGGATGCTGGCCGCGGCGCCGGGGAGCAGGAGCGACTTGGGCAGCTTGGGCTCCAGGGCGTGCCAGTGGAGCCTGTGGCCGTCGGTGGCCACCGCGCGGCCGGAGTCGAAGTAGACCCCGCCCAGGTGCGGCCGGGTCTTGTCGTGGGAGACCGCGGGCAGGACGAAGTCGAGCGACCGCCGGAGCAGGTCGCCGTCCCAGACGACGTTCGGCTTGAAGTCCCCGGGCGCCACGGGCCAGTCGGGGAAGTCGAGTGGGACGTAGCAGGCCACCCGGGACTCGGCGCCGGCCACCTCGACCCGGACCTGCTTGTCGCTCATGGGTTCGATGACGACCTCGCCGTTCTGCTTGGCGGACTCGGGCTTGACCAGGTCGCGGAGCAGCTTCACCGGCAGGCAGGTGGTCAGCTCGCCCTCCGCGGGCAGGCGGTAGGTCAACCGGGTCTCGAGGTCGGTGGAGGTCAGCGTGGCCAGGCCGTTCCGGACCTCGATCAGCACCATGGTCAGGACGGTCAGGGCGTGCTTGATGGGCACCACCCGGGTGAGCTCCTTCAAGGCCTCGTACAGCGGGCGTTGGGCGACTTTCATGGCTACTCCTTCTAGGCCGCGGCTTTCGGGGCCTTGGCGGGCTTGTTGGTGTTCTTCTTCGGGCGGACTCGCTGCTTGGCCGCCTCGAACTTCTGTCGCTGCTCGTCGATGAAGTCCCAGGTCGTCTTCCACTCGATGCCCTTGGCCGTCACGAACATCGCGCCACCGCCGAACTCGCCGACGCGCATCCGCGAACAGGTGCCCGCCCAGGACAGACCGAAGCAGGCGTTTGGTCGGAAACGAGCCAAGAAGCGCTGGGCGACGTTCGCCAGGTAGTCGAGGTTGGCGGACTCGTCGGCGTAGAGCCAGACCTCGGTGCCGCCGTTCACGGTCTTCTGGAACGCGAACTCGAACCCGGGCCAGCAGTCGAACAGGTCCACGAAGCGGGCGCTCCCGTCCAGGTCGGTGATGCCGCGATCGCGGAACCAGCGCTTGGCGAGAGCCTCCTGCTCGTTCCGGTCGGTCATGTGGTTGGGGAAGGGCGGGCCGTGGAGCTCGGCCTTGAGCCAGTCGACCTCTTCGGAGGTGAGGTCCCTGATGGCCTCGCTGAACTGGGTGTAGCTGTCGGCCATGGCTTCACCTCCCGGTGATCCAGCCAGCCAGCAGGACGAAGGCCAACTTGCCTGCCAGGTGGAGCAGGCCGAGAAACAGGCGAACGAGCTTCTTCTTCACTGATGACCTCGCTTTCTGAGATGGGTTGTGGTGGCTTCAGCCGGCCAGGCAGGGCCCGGCGTACTGGCACGAGCGGCACTGCCAGCCTTTGATGGGGTAGTACGCGCCCGCGTCGATGGCCTTGAGGACTCCGCAGGCGACGCGTAGGAAGTCGCGCTGGTCCTGCTCAGAGCGGGTCAGCCTGTGGATGGAGAGAGCCGGCGTCTTCTGCTTGAGCAGAATCTGGAGCTGGACGGTGGCGTCGCCGAGGCCCATCGACGGCGCGGCCAGCGTGTAGGCCGTGACCTGGTGATCGTTGGCCAGGCGGTCCTCGGCCCAGCGCTTCGCGGCCGTCTTGTGTTCGATTACGGCGTAACGGCCGTCTTCCTCCTGCGCGACGACGTCGAACGCGCCCACCAACTTCACGGGTGGGACCTCGCCGGTGTCGGGGTCGTGGATCTCGACGGAGAACGGCTCTTCGACGCCGACCACCCGGTAGGGACGAGGGGCGGCTTCGTGGAAGATCCTGAGGATTCCGAGGCCAGTCTCGAGCAGGCTCTCTTCGGTCTGGTCGTTGTCCAGCAGCACCGGCGGGGACTCCGAGAAGCTGCGCTTCAGGGCGGCACTGAACGCGGCCTGGATGGCTTCCAGGCTGGGCTCGGGCTTCCGGTCGCGGAGCGAGAGGTAGAACTGCGCCAGGGCCTCGTGGACCGCGCCACCGAAGGCCAGCGGACCGGGGCGATGGGTGGGCTTGAACTGCAGGATGTAGCGGTAGCGGTAGGCGGCCGGGCAGGTCAGGTAGCTCGTCAAGGCCGAGGCGGAGACGTGCCGCTCGGCCCTGAGCAGTGCCAGGGCAGACGATGCGGTCATGGCTCGTTCTCCTTGTGGGTTGAGGTCAGACGGGGGCGCCGCCGAGCTCGTCGGAGAACTCGGAGATCAGCGACGAGGCGTCGGCGCGGGAGAGGTGCTCGGGCTGCTGCTTGAAGAGCTGGACCGCTCGCTCGCGGATATCGTCCGCGGTCATCTGGAGCTTGCGGCCGAGGCTCCAGAGAGCGCTCAACTGCTTTTGCGTCAGGCGCGCGCCGTTGGAGCCGGGGCTGGAGCTGTGGCTGGGGCTGGGGCTGGTCTGGGCGGCACGGGCGCGGCCGTTGCCGTTTCCGTTGCCACCGTTGCTGCCGTTTCCGCCGTTGCCTGAGGCCTTGGGCTGCTTCGACGTCGGGGCGGCGTCGCTGTACAGGTGGAGGCCGATGCCGAACATCGAGCACGCCTTCTTCAAGCTGTCAGTCGCGGCGGCCTTCAGATCGTCGGCCAGGGAGATGCGCTCGCCGGTCTCGGAGTGGACGGTGATCGAGCTGCCGCCGAACGCCGTCTTGACGACGCCAGCAGCGCTGAGCTTGCCGAGGACGACGACCTCGTTCTCGTGGATGGCGTGCTCCAGGACCTCGAAGCTCCACTCGCCGGCAAAGGCCTCATTGAGGCGGCGGACGTACTCGCTGCCCTCCGCATACGAAAGCACCTGGCCGAAGTTGCCCTTGCGGGTCTTCAGTACGGACGGGTCGAACGGCTTCTCGAGGATGGACATGTCCATGGGCGGGCCTCCTTGCGAAAGGCGCACGGGTAGCGTGCGCGTAGGGTTCGGGGTCTGGTTTGGGGACAGGGGCTAAGGCGTTTGCGGCGAGGGCACGAACGACGAACAGGGCCTGTTGGAGGGGATGGTCGCTTCCATCTTCTTATACCCGAATTCGGTGCGGGATTTTGAAGCTCTAGCGGTTTACTCCTGCCACGCCGCCTCGGGGCCTTGTGTTATGGGTTCCAACGGGTGGATCATGAGACAGGCTCTCCAGGAGGGATGGGAATGAAGCTCGGGTACGCCATCCTCGGGATCTTCCTCACTGGCCTGGTCGCGGGCTGCGAGCGGGGCTCCACGGAATCGACTGCACCCGACGTGGCCGGCCACGACCCCGCGCATCCACCCATCGACTGTCCGCTGGCCAAGGCGGGTGTTGATGCGAGTCACCTCCGCCCATTCGAGGACGTGGAGAAGTACATCGCGTTCCTGGAGCGGGCGGACCGCGCCGTGTGGCAGAAGCCCGACGAGGTGGTCGCGGCGCTCAAGCTCCAGGGGACTGAGACCGTTTTCGATCTCGGGGCCGGCTCCGGCTACTTCAGCTTCCGCCTGGCAAGGGCTCTGCCCAGCGGGAAGGTCATTGCCGCCGACACCGAGCCCGAGATGGTCCGCCACCTGCACCACAAGATCCTCGGCGATGGCCTCTCCAACATGGAGGCTGCCCTGATCCAGCCCGGCGACCCGGGCATCCCCAAGGACGCTGATCTGGTGTTCGTCTGCGACGTGCTCCACCACGTCACGGATCGGTCGACCTGGCTCGCCAAGCTGACCTCCGAGATGAAGCCGGGCGCGCACCTGGTGCTTATCGAGTTCAAGGAGGGAGACCTGCCCGAGGGGCCTCCCGAGTCGGTGAAGATCACCCGGGCGCAGTTGGTGGAGCTGGTTACTCGGACCGGGCTGGCGCTCACCACCGAGCGCGTCGAGCTGCTCCCATATCAGACGTTCCTCGTCTTTCGGAAACCGGGCTGACGGCCAGCATTGTAGCTGGCTGTTGTTCGAAACCCAGGCCCTACGCTCCAGGCCTGAATCTACTGCACCGGACTTGAGGATGCGGACTGGGTCTCGCCAGCAGGGAGAACCTTGGATAGCGCCTGGCCCGCGCGGGGCCCACTCTAGGGAGCCAGTAGCCGCAGCGCCTGGATGACGGCCTTTCGTTTCTTCGCCGGCCACTTCTCAAGCAGCTCCTCGAGCTCCTGGGCGAGCTGGCCGGAACCGGATCCGTGACGGGAGTCGAGAAGGGCGCCAAGCCGCACATGCAGGGCTGTCGCAAGCCGATCCAGAGCCTCCAGCGAGAGCGTCTTCGCGCCGCGTTCGACCTGGGACAGGTAGGTCGTGTCCAGCTTCACCCGTTCGGCGAGCACGGCTTGGGTGAGGCCGAGCGCCTTGCGATGGCTTTGAATGCGGGCGCCGATTTCCTTGGAATCGATGGGCATTGGTTCCCTCCAGTACCGCGGAGGGTGGCAGCGGGGAAGGTGCTACGGGCACTGGTTGACGTAGTGCTAAAAGAACGGGTACCTTCTTTGTGAGTGAATCAAACCAATCGGGGAAGGGAGAATCCGCATGACCAAGAAGGGGCAGTCCGGCAAGAAGACGAAGGACCCTGCTGGCCACTACTCGGAGCAGGGTTTCTGGAGGAAGGTGAAGAAGTACGCGAAGGCAGCAGGGGTGGAGGTTATCGAGAAGTCGCTGCAACTCTACTACGCTGGTCTCCGTAAGGAGTGCCCAGCATGGGCCAAGGCCGCCGTTGGTGTGTCTCTCGGCTACTTCATCTGGCCATTGGATGTGATTCCAGATGCCCTCCCCGTCATCGGATTTTCAGATGACCTTGGCGTGCTGACGGGCGCCATCCTCACGATCAACTCGTACATCAACGCCAATGTGAAAAGGCAAGCGGCAGCGAAGGTGAAGGACTGGTTCGGTTGACCGGCGAATGGATGCCTGTCGGCGTCTGGGCGCGTTTTCCAGGGCGCCAAGAGGATCTCGGCAACGGGGAGGTACCATGAAGTCCATCCTTCTTCTGTCGGTGCTGTGCCTTGTTGGGTGTGCGCGCGATGGGATGGATGGGACCATCGTGTGGATCACTGGATCCCGGTAATACTGGGTCGCAATGGGTCTGGTTGTGACAAAGGGGGCCGAGATGCCAAACCTGGGTCGCGTGGGCTTGTGCTTGGCGTTGGTCGCCGCAATGGGGACTGCCGGCTGTGGCGGAGGAGGGGAGACCTGCACCCCGGAGGCCAGCACAACCTGTGTCCAGGGCGTGACCTACTGGCTCGACTCCTGCGGCGGACGGGGCGAGGTAGACCAGAACTGCATCTGCGGTTGCGCCGATGACGGCCTCGCGTGCCGTAGCCAGTGCCCCTGTGTGCCCGACTGCGCGGGGAAGGAGTGCGGGGACGACGGTTGCGAAGGCTCCTGCGGCACCTGCACAGCGCCCGAGGCTTGCGACGAGGCGGGCCGGTGCGTGTGCACCCCGGCTTGTACGGACAAGTGCTGCGATAGCGACGGTTGCGGCGGGACCTGCCCCGACGCCTGCGCCTCGGGCACCCACTGCGAGGCCGGCACCTGCGACTGTGCGCCGGACTGCACGGACGGGGCCATGCGCTGCACAGGTGAGGTTCTCGAGACCTGCACCTCGAACGTCTGGCACACGGTCGTGGACTGCGCCACCGCGGCCCAGGTGTGCGAGGGTGGGGCGTGCGTTACCTGCCACAGCGGGGATTCGCAGTGCAACGCGGACGCGGTCGAGGTGTGCACGGCCGGGAGCTGGACGCAGGCTCTCGACTGCACCGTTTCCAACAAGATTTGCCACGAGGCAGCGTGCCTCACCTGTGTGCCAGCCAGCGTCCTTTGCACCGGTACGATGGTCGAGACCTGCGCGAACGACTCCTGGGAGGCGGTTGTGGATTGCGCGCTCGCCGACCGGGAGTGCGTGGACGGCGAGTGCATCCCCTGCACCAATGGCACGCTCCGCTGCACCGAGGACGTGCTGGAGATCTGCACGGCCGATGCATGGCAGACCGTGATCGACTGCGCCGCCCAGGGCCAGATGTGCCTGGATGAGGCGTGCCAGGCAATCTGCACGCCGGACTGCGCAGGGAAGAACTGCGGCTCGGACGGTTGCGAGGGGAGCTGTGGCGACTGCACGGCGCCCGAGTTCTGCGACGCCAGTGGACAGTGCCAGCCGGAGCAGTGTCAGCCGACCAACGAAGGGATCGAGGCCTGCGACCAGGTGGACAACGACTGCGACGGTCAGGTGGACGAGGACTTCGCGACCGGCACTGCTTGCGACGGTATCGGCGAGTGCGGCCAAGGCCAACTCGAGTGCCTAACCACCGATTCGGCCATCTGCAGCACTGACCTGGGCGGCTCGCAGTTCATACTGCTGCCGGAGCTCTGCGACGGTCTGGACAACGATTGCGATGGAGAAGTAGACGAGGAATTGGCGCCCAGCGATACCTGCGAGGCAGGCCTGCAGGTCCACGATGGAATCGACAACAACTGCAACGGGTTGGTTGACGAGCCGGGGGGCTGTATGGTGCCCATTCCAGGCAGCAGTGTGTGGATCGACTCGTTCGAAAGTACCGTCTTTGGGAACGCCGACTGCACGGGCGCGCGCTACGGGGAGAGCGCAGACGACTACCCAGCCGGCTGGCCGGCCGATGGCCTAGCCACGACTGTGCTCTACGCCTGCTCGCTGCCTGGGCTGGTGCCCTCGGGCCGCCTATCCTGGTACCGGGCCCAGCGCGCCTGCCAGGCCCAGGGAAAGCGCATGTGTTCCCGCGCTGAGTGGACTGCGGCCTGTGGCGGGCTCTCCTTGCAGGCCTTCCCTTACGGCGAGTCGTTTCAGGTCGGTACGTGCGGGGACTTCAGTATTGGCGGTCAACCGCAGGAGGCGGGTACGCTTTCTGGGTGCGTGTCTCCGGCCGGGAGCAACGACATGAGCGGTAACCTGACCGAGTGGGTCGCGGACGTGTGTTCCTGGGACGCGTCCATGACGACCCAGATGGGCGGCTCGGTCTTCTGCGACTACTCCGGCTCAGCCTGCGACGCTGGGAGCCCGGAGCAGGCCGACTTCCTTCTTGAGCTGTATGGCTGCGGACAGCCAGGAACCAACTCGTGGTGCGATTCACCGGCCTCAAGCCTGGCCTACTACGGGGGCCGCTGCTGTTGGGATGGACCTTGACAAAGCGTTCTGGTGCAGCGGGTTGAAGGGGTTTGAGGTGCGAAGGATCTAGGCTGCTGGGGAGGCTACCGTTCGCTGCAAGACCTGGCTCCGGTACTTGGCGGCGCAGGCCACCTGCAGGCACCTCGTGCAAGTCAACCCCGGTCCATGCTGCACGATGCGGAGCACCCTGCACGGTCGCCCACAGGTCGGGCACGCGAACAGCAGCTCCTCGCCCCCGAGGACACCGGGCCGGCGGGCGATGGTGATCTGGACCTCGCGGCCCTCGGGTAGCAGCACCGTCACGCTGCTCGCCGCGGCCAGCTTGCGCCTGCCGCCGACCTGACGGCGGACGTCCTCCAGGTGGAGCGCGGGCAGATCCTCGAAGTAGGTGCGGGGCCTGGTCATCGCGGTTCACCTGTGCCGATCAACACGGCGGCCTGGTTGGCGCGCACGCTGATGGCCGGGGCAGGGCTGTCGAGGCGAGCCAGCAGCTCGAGCGACGTGATCATGCGCCGGTGCTCGGCGTCCACGATTCTCCCGAGCACCTTCACCAGCTTGTCGCTCGCTTGGCCCTTGCACATCTTGTTGACCATGTTGTTCAGCAGGCTCTGATGGTAGCGGAGGATGACCCGGCCTGTCGCAATATCGCGGGCGAGGAGCCGACGAGCAGCAGCTCCACGGCCACCTTCGTTCGTGAGGTCGGTTGCCGTGCCCACCAGGTGGCCTTCGGTGCACTCCAATACCTCGGGGAGGGTGCTAGAGACGGCGACCTTGTCCATGGTGTCGAGGACGACCCGCAACGACAGGTCGGGCGCGGCCTGGTCGAGAGCCACCGCGGGAGACGGGCAGGTTGGTCCAGTGCAGTGCCCGGTTGGTTGAACTTGGGCTGGATCGTCCATACCTAAAGTATAGGTGAATTGTTTCGTCGAAACAAGGGGATGGGATGGTTTCGGGAGGTCGACAGGGCTGCGCGGCGCGGACAAGTCCGGAAGCAATGTGACCTGGTCGGAGGCGAGCGCGCCGGGGGACCTGGTGAGGCGGTGGGTTGAGGGGATCTCGAGGGTCTGAGGCGATGGAACTGGCCCAGGTCGCCATGAACTCCATCGTCATCATCGGCTTACCGCTGTTTCCGTTGACCATGTCAGACCTGGCTGGTACCGTTCGTCCATCAGGTTCGAGGTCGAGACCGGGGCGAGATGGGACGCACGGGCCGCAAGGCCATGTTGAGGGTGGCCACCGAGAGGTGCGGAGAGCGGCAAGGCCACAGGTGGGTACTCGGCTTCGACGGCCAGAGCGAGGTGGTCAAGCCCGAGAAGCTCCGGAAGAAGATGCACTGGGAGCATGCGGCGAACATGAGACGAATGAATGTGCCGAAAAGTCAGGGCACCCTTCCAAGGAAAGGAGAAAGCGATGACTGAGAAATTGACGCTCGACCAGCTCAGGGAAGCCGTGAACACGGCGGCGGCATTCCGCTGTCGACGGAGGCTCCAGCCAGCCGGAGGTGCAGGAGACAAAGTGTTCCCACCGACTTTCTCGGGTGCTGTCTACGCCGAGGAACAGAGGCGTGTGCCCGGACGAGAGCAGCCGGTGACCTGCGTGCTTCTGGACAGCGTCCAGAGCCAGGCCAACCGCATGGAGCTGGCGCTTCAGGATGCCATGGAAGCCAAAAGGCTACACATGCCTCTGTTGGTGGTTGACTTCTCAGATTTCGATCCGACGGGCGATCTCGATGCCGACGAGCAGCACGGCCGATTGGTCGACAAGGTCGGCAAGCTCACCAGCCTGCAACTCCCTCATCGGCTCGCCGACGCCATTCTCCGGGACAGCGAGCTCGACAAGGTTCCCTTCCGCCTTTCGGACAAAGGCAGGACCCTGGACGAGGCCAGCTTCGCCAACGCGACGCCCTTGTTCGAGCTTTGTCCCACGGCGCTGGTCTTTGGGATGTGGGACTCGACTGGCCCCAAGGGCAGCCTCGGTCCCAAGTTCGAGCGAGCAATGG
The DNA here is from genome assembly GCA_022710975.1 of Myxococcota bacterium. Taxonomy (GTDB): domain Bacteria; phylum Myxococcota; class B64-G9; order B64-G9; family B64-G9; genus JAKLGA01. The sequence goes on from JAKLGA010000001.1 coordinate 835,536, forward strand.
TTTCTGAGATCGTCGGCATCGGGGCCGCGCTTGATACGGACCACATGAACCGCGGGGTACGCCGCGACCCACTGGAAATCAGGGCAAACATCGGCGTGATCAAGAACCCCGACAAGTCCTGGAAGGTAGCGGAGGCCGGCTCGAAGAAGAATGACAAACCGTCCGCGATCAACCACGGCAGCGTTCCATTCGCCAGGCCAAATGCGGGCGTGACCATCGAGTACGCCGAGCAGGTGACCACGCTGTCGCTCATCGGTTTGAGGCGTTACCGCTTCCCGCTGAAGGGCCAGGATGGGTTAATGAATGATGTCGATCAGGCCGCAAGGGTTGCGCTTGCCGCGCTGGGGCTGTGCGCCGCGACGCTGGCGTTCGAGAAGGGCATGGACCTCCGTTCCCGTTGCCTGCTGTGGCCCGAAGGCGTGATGATGTGGGAATTGCTTGAGAAGCCCGGTCAGGAGCCTCGCAGCTTCGTCCTCGACGGTGAGACGACCATCGACCTCCACAAGGCGGCGGTGAAGGCGGCGCGGGCGCATGGCCTCCCTTGCCCCGAGCAGGCACTTGTCCTCAAGCCGAATGCGGAGCTCGTCAAGCTCGTCCGCCTGAGCCAGCTCGAGTGGACCAAGGAAGATAAGGAAGGGAAGTGAGATGCTCACCCTCGGCATCCGCTACTTGATGGGGTTCTCCGCGGCCGCCGAATTCTCCGATCCGACAAGCCCCGAGTGGCCTCCGCATCCCGGTCGCGTGTTCATGGCCATGGCTTCAGCTCACTTCCAGACCGGCGAGGAGCCCGCCGAAAGACGGGCGCTGGAGTGGCTCGAGTCGCTACCTTGCCCACCCCGCATCCATGCGCCCGAAGTATTTCGCCGCCTCCTGGTCACGCACTATGTCCCGGTCAATGACGAGCACAAATCCCATAAAGACAAGACTATCCCTCTATCGTTCCACGCCATCCCGCGACCAAGGCAGCCGCGCACATTTGCGCGGTGCTGGCTCGAACGTGAGAATGTTTTTCTCATTTGGCCAGATCAAGAACCGCCGCCAGAAATACATCAGTCCCTAACCCAAATCTGCAGCAAGGTGACCCGGATCGGCCATTCGTCCTCCCTGGTTCATATGTGGTGTGCAACTCCCGCAGAACTCCGACCACCGAACTGGCTTCCGGACGAGGAGCGCGCAACGGTTCGCCTGAGGCTGCCGACCGAGGGCACGCTCTTGGAGCTCGAGCGTCGCCACGCAACCGAGCGACGCGAACGATATGGGCAACTCCGGTGCGCGCTGGCATACGCTTCAACCGCCAAGGAGAAGAGATCCGCGAAAAAGTGTATGGAGGAGGAGTTTTCCGATGGCGAGCCACTCTTGCTTCGTCCCTTTCTCGCCATGGACTGCGGCTATGCCCGCGCCGAGACCGCTGCGGCTATCTCTGTGAGGGGCACGGTGTTCAGCCCCCACCTGTTGACCTACACCCTGGAGGCCTCCCAGAACCCCTCGGGCTACAAGTACCTCGATCTGCCATGCGCGCCGCAGGTCATCCAGCGTTGGCGTGAGGCTCTCTGCGCAGCCAGTAACGATCTGGGTGCGGAGGTTCGCCTCATCTTGAGCGGCCACGCTCTTGATGGCAAGCCGCTCGATCGTCCACACTTGGCTTTTCTGCCTCTGGCATTCGTGGGCCACGAGCATGCCGATGGCAGGCTGGTCGGCATGGGGTTGGTGCTCCCAGTGGGCCTCCCTCGAGACGTCCGGAGAGGTGTGCTCGTGGCGGTCGGCCGGGTCCGGGAGCTGAGGTTGGGTCGACTCGGTGTGTGGCAGGTCGGGCCGGTGCTCGAGGACCGCCAGTTGCTCAACCTCCAGACCGACGTTTGGACGGGGGATGCTGCGGGTGCCCGCCGCTGGGCCAGCGTGACACCGGTGGCATTCGATCGCCACCCGAAGTCGAGAGACCGTTCAATTCGTCTGACAGAGGCCGAGGCGATGCTCCGTGAGGCCAGCAAGAGGATCGGTTTGCCGGTGCCCCTTGAGGTGATCGTCACGCTGGTCTCGGCCCATCCAGGCTCACCGCTGTCTTGTGATTTCCCACCACTCACCCGAAAGGATGGCGGGCAGCGACAGCATGCCCACGCCATTCTGGTGTTCAACGAACCGGTCCGAGGCCCCGTGCTCTTGGGCGCTGGTCGATACAAGGGATATGGGGTTTTCCGTCCGCTCGAAGGATGAGCCTTTGAGGAGGGATTCGACGTGAACGGATTGCCTTCCTTCGCCGAGGTGTTCGAGGCCCTGTGGGGCATTGTGCCTTTTCCCTGGCAGGAGATGCTCGCCGCCCGTCTCTCAGGCCGTGGCTGGCCGCGGGCGATCGATCTTCCGACCGCCGCCGGCAAGACCGCCTGCATCGACGCTGCAGTCTTTGCCCTCGCCGCCCAGGTCGGGCTTCTCCCCCAGGATCGCACGGCACCACGGCGGATCTGGTTCGTGGTCGATCGACGCATCGTGGTCGACGAGGCCCATCGCCGGGCGGAGGCGATCGCCGAGGCGCTCGCCTCCGCGCGCGAGGGCCCTCTGGCTTGCATCGCGGCGCGGTTACGCGAGCTCAGCGGCACCGAACGACCGCTGGCCACCGCCAGGCTGCGCGGCGGGATGCTGCTCGACGACGGCTGGGCGCGGATCCCGAGCCAGCCCGCGGTCATCGCCACCACCGTGGACCAGCTTGGCTCCAGGCTGCTCTTCCGCGCCTATGGCCACGGTCATCGAGTGGCCTCCGTGTTCGCCGGCCTGTCGGCCAACGACAGCCTCATCCTCCTGGACGAGGCCCACTGCTCCGTGCCGTTCCTGCAGACGCTGCAGACGATCGAAGCGCTTCGCAGCCAACGCTGGGCCGAGACGCCGATCGCCACGCCCTTCGCCTTCGCCGTACTGAGCGCCACCCCACCCCACGGGATCCCCGCCGAGGGGATCTTCCCGGGCGCTGCGCGGGAACCCGCGCTGGCGAATGCGACGCTTCAGCAACGATTGAAGGCCCGAAAGCCAGCGAAGCTGGTCCCCGTCGAGGGATGTCGGAAGGGCAGTGACCCGCTGGTCGGCAGGGCGATCCAGATTGCAACGGCCTGGGTCAAGGCGGAGGGGCGCAGAAGAGTTGGCCTGATCGTCAACCGGGTGGCCACGGCCCGAGCGCTAACTGAAGGCTTGCGGAGATCTCTGGAAAGCAGCGCTGATGTGCTCCTCCTCACAGGGCGCATGCGGCCCGTCGACAGGGACCTCCTCCTTCGACGCTGGCTCCCGTACCTGCGCGCGTCGAAGCCCGAAGAGCCCGCGAGGCCCATGGTGGTGGTGGCCACCCAGTGCCTCGAGGTAGGCGCGGACTTCAGCTTCGATGCCCTGGTCTCGGAGTGCGCCAGCCTGGACAGCCTACGCCAGCGTTTCGGCCGTTTGAACCGCATGGGGCTCGCGGGCGACGCGCCGGGCGTCATCCTCGCCCGAACGGACCAGGTCGGTCCCGAAGCCACAGAGCCAGGTGCCGAAGATCCCATCTACGGATCGGCGCTACGTGACACCTGGAACTTGCTCAATTCCTGGTCCGGCGGAAAAGGCGCACCCGACGCCGCGGGCGTGGTAGATTTTGGGGTGGAGTCCATCGAGCGGCGCCTGCGAGAGGTCGCCGACCTTGAGGATCTGGACCGTTGCCTCGCGCCCCATCCGGATGCACCGCTGCTTCTCCCAGCCCACCTGGACCTGCTGTGCCAGACAAGCGGTGACGTCCAACCCGTTCCCGACATCGGGCCTTTCCTGCACGGCAAGGACCGAGGCTCACCAGAAGTGCGCGTGGTCTGGCGGACGGACCTCGACCCCGAGCGCCCCGAGGACTGGATCGACATCGTGGTCCGCTGTCCGCCCGTGAGCGGCGAGATGCTGTCGCTCCCACTCTACCTGCTGAGGGCTCGGCTTCAAGCCCAGGAAGTGACCGACCGCGGAGGCGACGTGGAAGGTGAAGTCGTCCGCGAGGAGATCGAGGGGCGAATCCGGCCCGTGCTCGTCTATCGCGGCCGGGACCACTCCCGGTGGGTCGACGACTCCGCGGACATCTACCCTGAGAGCGTGGTCGTCATGCCCGCAGCCTACGGCCCGCTGGACCTTGGCGAGACCATCGGTGAACAAGCGTTGGGGACGGAAGGACTGGATGTGTGGGAGACCGCCCGGGCCGCCACGGGGAAAGGGATCACCCTGCGGCTCCAAAGAGACGTGCTCGCGCCCTGGGCAGCATGGCAGCCCCTGGCCGAGGTGCTCGGGCTGGTCGAGAGCCCTACCTTCGAGCGGGAAGACCTCATGCAGGCCCTCGACCGAGTGCTGGCGACAGACGCCGCCGATGCGGAGGCCCAGCAGCCCCCCGCCTGGTGGCTGGAATTGCTCAAGAGGGCAAGGGCAGGGCGCCTGGTCGCGCACCCTAGTGGAGGCGCCGTCCTGATCGCCAGGCCATCCGCAGATGCGCGCTCCGAGGAGGAAATGGACCTCTTCGCGGACGACGACGACTGGGCCTCGGCCGGCGGTGTCGAGGTAGGGCTGGATGCGCACACCGAGGCCGTCGTGCGGGCCGTTGAGAAGGTGGCAGCCCGCTGCCTGCCCGCGGAGCTTGTACTGCCGCTGGTCAAGGCGGCGCGCTATCATGACCTTGGCAAGCTCGATGAGAGGTTCCAGCTCCTTCTCCGCCGGGGAGACACCCCGCTCTTGCGCGCACCGATCGCCAAGTCCAACAATATGCCCGACTCGGCATCCATGAGGCGCAGGCTTCGGGAGGAGAGCGGCTTGCCCGCAGGTTTTCGCCACGAGATGCTGTCGGCCCAGATTGCGGAGTCGATGCTCAAGGCGGATGAGGCGGTGGATCTCATCGTGCACCTCATCGCCAGCCACCACGGCTTCGCGCGCCCCTTTGCACCGTTCTGCCGAGACGACGCGCCGCCGCCCATTTCCAGTGAGTTTCTTGGAGAATCCATCGCACTTTCCGAAGAGAAGCGCCGGTCTCGACCCATGCACCGCCTGGACTCCAACGTGCCCGAGCGCTTCTGGCTCCTCACCCGGCGCTTCGGCTGGTGGGGGCTCGCCTATCTCGAGGCGCTCCACAGGCTCGGCGACTGGTACGGGAGCCAGCACGTCATACGACCCGAGGCCCTTCCACGCAACAACAAGGGGGACCCGACATGAAGGCACCCGGGGTGGAAATCGAGCTCAACGGGCTCGACGGCCTGAACCCACTAGGATACTTGGCCGCGCTCGGCGCGCTCTGTGTTGCCCATCGAACCGGAGAGCGTGAAGCGCGCCTGAAATGGACACGACAGGCGACCTGGCGGCCGGTCTTGACCGGGCTCGCTTTGACCGAACGAGGTGAGCTGTGCCGCCAGATGGCCGCAGTCTTGCGCGGGAAGGACGTGCCCGAGGAAGCCGACAAGATCCGCGCTGCGGCCAAGAGTGTGTTCGAGGTGGCTAAGACGTGCGTCAAGGACAAACGCGTTGAGATCCAAAAACGGAAGCTCGACAAGCAGGAGAGGGCCACCGCCCTCGAACAGGAGCTCGCGCCGCTCGAGGCGGAACGAGAGATCAGGCGCGAAGAGTTCCTGGCAGCGCTTCGAGTCGCCGTCCCCAGCCCGGAGCTCGCGCTAGGCCAACGGATCGACTGCACGAGCGACGAATACCGTAGCCACGCCGAGGACAGCTTCCGCGATGCGGGGTCACGGAATCGCGACGCCATCGACCTCTTGGCCGCATTTGCTAACGAATCCGTCACCGACCGGGGAAAGGTGGTCCCTACGCCCTTCTGCTTCATTACCGGTTCGGGCCACCAATTCTTCCTTGAGACTGTTAGGCAGCTCATGGCCCTCGTCACGCCGGAGCGGATCGCCGAAGCTCTGTTCGAAGCCTGGCGTTACAGGGATGAGAAGCTGTCCATGCGGTGGGATCCTATGGACAACCGACAGTACGCCTTGCTCGACCGCGACCCGACGGCGGCGGACAACCGAAGCCAGACGGTCTGGATGGCCAACCTTCTCGCCTACCGGTCGCTCTGCCTGTTCCCTTTGGTGATGCAGCGCGGCGCTCTGGCCGCGACAGGTTGGAGCCTGAGCCGCGAGGATCGACCCTGGCAATGGACCTGGCCGATCTGGGAGTTCCCCATCGGTATCGACTGCGTCCGATCGCTCTTGCAACTGAGAGAGCTTCAAGAGGCTCGACCGGATCATGCGCGGCTACGCGCCCTCGGTGTTTCGGCGGTGTTTCGCGCTTCCCGGATCAAGGTCGGACAGGGCGCCAACTTCAAGTTGAACTTCACCCCCGCACGCGGGGTGTAGTAGGAAAGGATGCCGTGATACCGCGAGTGGACTACGGCGACTCCGTCCCCGAGCTTCTCCCGGCCCGGATGCTCAACGAGTACGCCTACTGCCCCAGGCTCGCGTATCTTATGTGGGTGGAGAGCGAGTTCGATCACAACGCCTTCACCCTCGACGGCCGGCGGGTCCACGCGCGGGTGGACTCGGGCCCACAGGCGCTCCCGGAGGCCGACGAGGCCCAGGAGGGTGAGGAGACCGAGGACGCGGAACCGGCCGAGAGCATCCGCGCCCGATCGGTCATGCTGTCCGCCCCGACCGAGGGGCTGATCGCCAAGATCGATCTGGTCGAGCTCGAGGGCCAGGTCGCGACCCCCGTGGACTACAAGCGCTCGAAGAAGCCGGACACCTCCCAGGGCGCCTGGGAGCCGGAGCGCGTGCAGCTCTGCGCCCAGGGCCTCATCCTGCGCGAGAACGGTTACCAGTCCGATCGGGGGGTCCTCTACTTCGCCGGCTCGAAGGAGCGCGTGGAGATCGATTTCACAGCCGGCCTAATCGAGCGCACCCGGGAGCTGGTCCTCGAGTTCCGCCGGGTGGCCGCCATACCCGAGCGGCCCGCGCCGCTCCACGAAAGCCCGAAGTGCGGCGGCTGCTCGCTGGTCGCCATCTGCCTGCCCGAGGAGACCGCGCGCCTCCAGGCCGAGGGCGAGCCCACCGAGGCGGAGATGCGCCGCTTGCTGCCTGCGCGGGACGACGCCCTGCCGCTCTACGTCCAGACCCACGGCATGCAGGTCGGCAAGCAGGGCGAGGTCCTGGTGGTGAAGGAGAAGGGCAGCGTGAGGGCCGAGGCCAAGCTCGTGACCACCTCCCAGGTGTGCCTGTTCGGCAACATCGGCATCACGGCCCAGGCCCTCCACGAGTGCTGCGACCGGGGCATCCCCGTCTGCCACTTCCAGGCGAGCGGCTGGTTCCACGGCATCACGACCGGGCTCGGCCCGCGGAACGCCATGGCCAGGCGCATCCAGTTCCGGGCCGCGGACAATCCGGCGATCTGCCTGGCGGTGGCCCGGCGCATCGCCAGCGCCAAGATCCAGAACCAGCGCACTATGCTCAGGCGCAACCACCCGGAGCCTCTGCTCCTCGATCTGCGGGCCCTCGACGAGCAGGCCGAGGCCGCGTCGCGGGCCGAGTCACTCGAGTCGCTCCTCGGCCACGAGGGGAGCGCGGCCCGCATCTACTTCGGCGCCTTCCCGGGGCTGCTCAAGCCCAAGGTGGAGGCGGGCTTCGAGTTCGACTTCGAGGGCCGGAACCGCAGACCGCCCCGCGATCCGGTCAACGCCATGCTCTCCTTCGCCTACGCCATGCTGGCCAAGGATTGCACCACGACGCTCCTCGGGGTGGGTCTCGACCCCCACGTCGGCTTCTACCACCAGCCGCGCTTCGGCCGGCCCGCGTTGGCGCTCGATCTCATGGAGGAGTTCCGGCCGCTGGTGGCCGACTCGGTGGTGCTCACCTTGGTGAACAACGGCATCGTGGCGCCGGACGGATTCCTCAAGGTCGGGCGCTCGGCGGCCATGAAGCCCAAGACACAGAAGGTGCTCATCGAGGCCTACGAGCGGCGCATGGACCAGCTCGTGACCCACCCGGTGTTCGGCTACCGCGTGAGTTACAGGCGCACCTTGGAGGTCCAGGCGCGCTTGCTCACTCGCCACCTGGCCGGCGAGATCCCCAACTGGCCGCCGTTCCTGCCGAGGTAGGCCATGCGGAAGGCGTACGTGGTCTCCTACGACATCTGCGACCAGAAGCGCTGGCGCCGGGTGTACCGGACCATGCGCGGCTTCGGGGACCACGTGCAGTACTCGGTGTTCGTCTGCGAGCTGGCAGACGCCGAGCGGGTGCTGCTGATCACCGCGCTCGACAAAGTGATCCACCACGGCGAGGATCAGGTCCTGATCATCGACCTTGGGCCGGCCGAGGGCCGGGGAGGCGACTGCATCGAGGCCCTTGGCAAGGCATTCACTTGCCCGGAGCGGCACGCGATCGTGGTGTAGATGTCGATCTGCCCGGGCCGGTCGCTCTTTGACAACCGGAGCAAGCGTTTCGAGCGCGAAGGTGGCGAGGAAAACCCGGGACGCGCTCGAAGGAAGGAACCGGTTGTCCTGAAAGGAAATTCAGGTGGCGTCCGAGAGGTCGTCAACGCCATGTGTGCCTGGTTGTCAGTACCGCTCGAAAGCGGTGTTGCAGCCCAGGGAAACAACGAGGAGAATAGCGACGGCTCGATCCGCTCCCTCCGGGGAGCGGCCCCATTGAAGCCCGACGCCGGGGAACCAGCCGGCCGCCTTCAGCGACCGATCCGCTCCCTCCGGGGAGCGGCCCCATTGAAGCGACATGTACGGGTCCATGGCTCAAGAGCAGTGGGACCGATCCGCTCCCTCCGGGGAGCGGCCCCATTGAAGCCTCAGGTCAGCTCAGCAGCCGTCACGCGCTCAGTTCGATCCGCTCCCTCCGGGGAGCGGCCCCATTGAAGCATCCTATCCTTGGGTGAGGTGCTGTGTGGCTGGCTCTTCGATCCGCTCCCTCCGGGGAGCGGCCCCATTGAAGCCGTTCTTGGCCTTCACCACCTCGTACCCCGTAGGCGTCGATCCGCTCCCTCCGGGGAGCGGCCCCATTGAAGCACCGTGGGCCCTGGCGGGGCGCACGTCGAGTACGAGGCGATCCGCTCCCTCCGGGGAGCGGCCCCATTGAAGCTGGATCGAGGACCCGCAGCCTGGAGACGACCACGCGCCCGATCCGCTCCCTCCGGGGAGCGGCCCCATTGAAGCTCGGCACGGTCACCCATGTCCGTTCAGCCCCTTCCTGCGATCCGCTCCCTCCGGGGAGCGGCCCCATTGAAGCGGGTGCGCCTCCAGGTGAAGCGCCTCGGGCGCTCGCGGCGATCCGCTCCCTCCGGGGAGCGGCCCCATTGAAGCTCGATTGGACCGTGTCGAATAGACGTTCGACGATGAACGATCCGCTCCCTCCGGGGAGCGGCCCCATTGAAGCGTCGGGCTCTGGTTCAGGGTCTTCACGTCGGACAGCGATCCGCTCCCTCCGGGGAGCGGCCCCATTGAAGCGAGTTCGGGAAGCCAGTTCGGCGCACGCTTCGCAACCGATCCGCTCCCTCCGGGGAGCGGCCCCATTGAAGCGACGTGTAGTGCGACGAGAGAGCACCCATCACAGCCCGATCCGCTCCCTCCGGGGAGCGGCCCCATTGAAGCGTGTCCTGGTCGTCGTCGGCCTTGGCCCACGGAGCCCGATCCGCTCCCTCCGGGGAGCGGCCCCATTGAAGCATGGCCCTGGTAACCAAGTCGGCGTGGTAAATCTTCGATCCGCTCCCTCCGGGGAGCGGCCCCATTGAAGCGGTGTGGTGGTGCCGTGGGCGTGCGTGGATGAGCGGCGATCCGCTCCCTCCGGGGAGCGGCCCCATTGAAGCTGGCGGCCGACGAGCGTCTCGTTGCGCCAGATCTGCGGCGATCCGCTCCCTCCGGGGAGCGGCCCCATTGGTGACCGGTCCGGATGGGATGTCCGATGCGTTTTGCTGCCGACCCGAACAAGGAGGTCGCGATGGTTCCCTTGCTGATCGCTTCAGCTGCCACAGCGCTTGTCCTCGCAGTGGTTCTCGTCTGGGTGGTTCGGAGCTACCTCCGGGAGAGGGCTCGCGTGAAGGCGGTGGAGACCCGCTTCAAGGGCATCCTCGACGTGGACGCCGAGATCGCAGCGCGCCGCGCCGCCCAGCAGCAGGCTGAGAAGGAGTTCGTCGGCAAGCTGGAGGCCTACCGCAACGAGGCCAACAACCAGGTCGCCGCCGGCCGTGCTGCTCTGGCGAAGGCCGAACAAGAACACGTGAAGACCCTCGAGGCCATCCAGGCGAGCAAGCTGCAGGTGGAGAAGGACATCGAGAACCTACGGGGCGACTACAAGGAGAAGCACGGCGTATTAGACCGGCTGAAGGCGGAGCTGGCCCTGCTCGAAGAAGCCGAGGAATCCGCCTCCTTCGGCATCTACAAGCCTGCCTACACCTTCGATGCGCCCGAGAGGTACAAGGAGGAGCTCGAACGCATCCGCGACAGGCAGAAGGCGCTCATCAAGGAAGGCCGGGTCGCGACCTGTGACACCCAGTGGCAGGTCGGCGGCAGCCTGGCGGCCGGCAAGCGCATGACCGCCCACTACACCAAGCTGATGACCCGGGCTTTCAACGGGGAGTGCGATGCGCTCATCTCCGGCGTGCGCTGGAACAACGTCGAGCGCATCGAGGAGCGTATCCGGTCTTCCTTGGCGGCCATCAACAAGCTCGGGAAGGACCACCAGATCACCATCACGGATGCGTACCTGGAGCTGAAGCTGGCCGAGATGCGCCTGGTGTACGAGTACGCCGAGAAGGTGCAGCAAGCCAAGGAGGAGCAGCGCCAGATCCAGGCTCAGATCCGCGAGGAAGAGAAGGCTCAACGGGAGATCGAGCGTGCCCTGAAGGAGGCTGAAGACGAGGAGATGAGGTACGCCAAGGCCCTCGAGCAGGCCCGCGCCACCGTCGAGAGCGCCAAGGGGCAGCAGCTTGAGAAGCTGAACGATAAGATCGCCCACCTGGAGCAACAGCTCCAGGATGCGCAGCAGAACAAGGCGAGAGCCATCTCCCAGGCCCAGCTCACCAAGTCGGGGCACGTCTACGTGATCTCCAACGTGGGTTCCTTCGGCGAGAACGTCTACAAGATCGGGATGACCCGGCGGCTGGAGCCCATGGACCGCGTGCGAGAGCTGGGCGACGCCTCCGTGCCGTTCGAGTTCGACGTCCACGCAATCATCTACTCGGAGAACGCCCCTGCCCTCGAGAACGCCTTGCAGAAGGCCTTCCACGAGAGCCGGCTCAATCTGGTTAACCTGCGCAAGGAGTTCTTCAGGGTGACGCTCCCGGAAATCGAGAAGGTCGCCAAGCAGCAAATGGCGGACATCGAGTTCACCCAGATCGCCGAGGCCCGCGAGTTCCGTGAGTCCATGGCCATGCGCGAGCGAAGGAGCATCCCGCCCGCCATCGACCAGCCACAGCAAGCGCTGCACTCGGCGGATCTTCCCGAGAGCCTCGACTAGGCGTTTGTGGGCGGGTCCCGGTGCGTGCGTATTTGCAACCCAGGGTGCGGCCGCATTGAACCCAATCGAAGGAGGAGGCTTACATGCAGGCCAAGTGGATCGGGGACGTCGGGGACTTCGCCAAGCTCGCCCTGCTGCGCTGGCTCGCGGGGCACACGTCGAATGACGGGAAGACGAAGCTCAGGGTGGGGATCTGCTGGTGCCTCAACGACGATATGAGGGGGAGACGGGATCTGACCAAAAGCGGGTTCAAGTACCTCCAGAAGGACTATTCCGAGGGACACGGTCTTCCCGGAGCCGACTGTAGGTTGTGGAGCCACGCGCAGAAGCTCGGGGACATGAAGAACCCGTCTATGAGCGATTTGGAGGACGCCACGCAGGACCTTCTGGACCATCGCGTTGAATTCGTCCGTTTGGCGGGGGAGCAAGGATACCTGGGCGCGATCCTGCAGCGCGAGAGGAATCACAGGTGCGAGGTCGTCTTCCTCGATCCGGACAACGGAATCAAGCTCGGTGTTGGAGCCGGTGCGGCCGGGAAGGAACACGTTGCCATCGGGGACATCAAGGGCTTCCTGGAGAATGGACGCACTGTCGTCGTGTACCAGCACGCCAACCACAAGGTGAAGTTCGATGAGCTGCTCGATGGGCTTTGCAAGGAGTTGGCGCAAGGCGATCGGTGGACGGTACGTGCACTGCGCTGGCATCGCCAGATCGCCCGCGCGTTCATCGTCGCCATGCCACAGACGGGCGACCCGGTCGGTTTGGTAGGCAAACGGATCGACGCGCTTGTGGGGTCCGGGGACTGGCATGCGCACTTCACCGAGACGACGCTCGCGTGACGCAGGGCTGCGTGTGGGCATGGGCAGCCTGCCCGGTTTCAACGCTGCAGCCCTTCGAGCTCGCGCGACTTCAGCCTCTCGGTCGCCCGGATGGCTGAAGGGGTTGGGTGGAAGGAGTGCCAGGCTTTCTGGTCGAGCGGAAGGTCGGAGACAGGTTCAATTGCTACGGCCGGCACGCGGGGCGGCCGTTGCGGCTGACCTCTGGCAGAGGTACGCTGCTCCAAGCATCACCAGGAAGAAGGAGGGATACCATGCTGGGAACGAGAATGCTGATCGTCCTCGTCGCCGTCTGCTGCGCACAGGGCTGCACCGTCGATCGGTCCTACTTGCTGCGGAAATCGGCTGAGAATCTCAAGTGCGATCGCGGCGAGATCACCATCGTGTCCCAGACCGAGAACGATGGTGGGGGCAACTTCGATTGGGTTGCGAGGTACAAGGGCAGGGACTACCACTGCGAGCATCGCTGCCCAGCCCACGTCTGTAGCTCGACCTGCAAGGAAACCGAGTCGTCCAACGCCGAGACGCAGAAGAAGGTGGCGATCGACCGGCTGTCGCTGGAGACCGGCTGCGCCGCTGACGGCATCAGGGTGCTCTCCCAGTCCGAATGGTCGAGCGGAGGCGAGGTGGCGTACCGCATCGAGGCCTGCGGGAAGACCTACGTCTGCACCCAGGCGCCTGGTCGCACGGAGTGCAAGGAGGCCCTCGCACAGTAGCCATCCGGGAGGCGGCAACCCATTCCACCCAAGTGTGCAAGCAGTTCGTGGAGAACGAGGGGTTCAAGCGCTACGTGACCGACATGGTGCAGGAACTCACCAGGGACTGAGCGGGCGTGCCGGCCGGTTGGAGGTGCTCCGCGATGACGATTCCGTCCTTCCCCGCGGCCCAGGTCGAGCAGCTCGCCCGATGCCTGGCGCAGGCGAAGTCGCACTCGCAGCTCACCGACCTGTTCGCTGAGCTTGGGATGGACGCCCCCGGCCCGAGCCAGGGCGCCAAGTGGTTAAGGATTCGTGAGGCGCTGGCAGCGCGACAGAAACGGGACGGGGTTGGCAACAATGTTGGCACCTTCGTCCAGACCGTCCTGTCACCCGTCAACTTCGTCAAGGCCAGCGAGGGCTACTACGAGAGGCTGAGGGCCGAGGTGAACTTGATTCTCGCTTTCTGCGGCCTCCATGTCGACGAGGCGGGGAAGCTCTGCCCTGTGCCGCTGGCCAGAACGCTCGACGAGGCAGCGCGGCGAGCGAGCGAGCTCCGGGCCAAGCTGGTCCAGCGAGCGGTGCACCCTGAGGTCCTGTCCTTCTGCAGGCCGGAGCTGCTCGACGGGAACTACTTCCACGCGGTCCTCGAAGCCAGCAAGAGCGTGGCCGACAAGGTCCGGAACAAGACCGGGCTGCCATGTGACGGCGCCGAACTCTTCCAGCGAGCGTTCGGCGGCAAGGCGCCGCTGCTCGCCATCAACACCCTGACGACCGACACCGAGAAGTCCGAGCAGGCGGGTTTCGCCAACCTCTTGGTTGGCCTCTTCGGAACCTTCAGAAATCCCACGGCTCACGCGCCGAAGGTGCACTGGCCGATGTCGGAGCAGGATGCCCTCGACCTGCTGTCGCTCGTGTCCTACGTCCACCGCAGGCTCGACGGCGCGGTGAGCACCAACCCCACGCTGGTGGGCACTTGACTCGTGTTCAGTCGGACGGGAGAGGCTTGCTGAGGTGCCCATCGGACCCTATTCCGTGCTACCATAAGCATTGGAAGCTGGGCCATCGCGGAAAGTTGGAAACCGGGGAGTTTCCGAACTTCCGGGGTGGCCGAGAGGCTTAAGGCGCCGGCCTGAAAAGCCGTTGGGCCGAAAGGCCCCATGGGTTCGAAACCCATCCCCTCCGTCATTCGCCCGGGGCCACAGAGTACCGTGGCCCCGGGCATTCGGTTGTTAACAAGCCCAAATGGCCCGCCAGGTTCATTACCCACTCAACCTATCGAAAATGCTGCCGATCCGGGGCGCCCGGGGAACGGTTTTTCAGCCTAACTGCCCGTAACTCCAGCCAACGGGGGTGAATGGCATTCAAGAGGCCGTCTGTTCGATCCCGGTCAGCTCCATGACTTGAGAAGGGACCCACCTTCCTGGTGGGTCCACACACGCGCGTGAAGATGAACCGAGCCCCTGGGACACCGCCTGATGGGCGGCCGATTGGGCTCTCCCCACAGCACGTGGGGCTGAACCGCTCGGCTGCGTGGTCCTACTGGCCTGCGCGGCCCTCCCTCCCCACGCCCCCGTGGGGCGGGACCGATCAACTTGCGCGAATCCCGCGGACCCATTCCGCTCAGAATGGGGCTCGAAATGGGCTCTAGTCGAGACGTTTCACCCTACTAACCAAGGCTGCATCGATTGGGAAGCACTCATCGCACGCTTGATGCAATTCCGGTGAGTACTTGCACTCGTCACAGGTTCCCATCCCGTGAAATAGCCTGGTGATCACGCCTGCATCTTTTGCAACTTGAATCAGGGGTTGGTAGTCCCCATCGCCTGCCAGAAGGGCAATCATCGCGGCGTTTTTTTGAAGAACAACACGTACAACGTCGATTGCCAACTGAACATCAACCCTCTTCTGCTGAAAGATGGTATTCCCATTTTCGTCGGTACCGCGGGGCCTAAGGATTCCGAGACGTACTTCGAACCGATCCATCGAGCGAATTCTCGCAAAAAACGACTGTTGAGTGTTGTATGCCTTTTTCTGCTCAAGAGTTGGGTTTGTGGGTGGCATCCACCTTGGGCAGTGGTAGTAGTACGCGCGGTGGCGCTCTTGGCCCATTGCCATTTCTGTTGCCAACTTGTCGATATCGATTCGTGCCCTGTTGTGCTCTAACAGGGTCAACTTGTCGAGGTATCCACCGTCGATAAAAATGGCGATTGGTCCGCTAGCAGCCATGTCCCCTCCCGAAAAAAAATGGCAGCGTAGGACACGCTGCCAGAAATACTTGCCTACCGTAATCACCTCGGTCGCATAGCGCCGCGGGTCACGGCAGGCGAAATTCTGGAATGATGCTAGGTTCGGAACGATTCCTTGTCAAGGGAAAAATACCCCAGCAAGGATCGACCCGAAGTCCTCCGGGTCCTGCCTCTGCGACAACTGCAAGGCTCTCTTGAAGGAGCAGCTTGCCGCCAAAGAGGTGAGGCTGAGGGTCCTTCGAGAGGGCGCCGCCAAGATACTGGTGACGACGACCGGCAGCATCGACGGCCGCCGGGTCGCAGCCTACCTGGGCGTCGAGTGCACCGAGAGCACGGTTCTCACATTCAATGGGCACTTGACTGGGGACGAGTGCCGGAGCGCCGAACAGGACGCGCTCGAGGCCCTCAAGATACTCGCCGTGGAGAAGGGCGCCGATGCCGTGGTCGGGCTCGGCCTTTCCATGACCCGATTCTCCGAAGATATGCTTATTTTGGCCCTGATCGGCACCCTGGTGCGGCTGGAGCCGGTCAAGTAGGCCCTGCCCAGCCCGCTGGCAGGTGGTGGGTGATGGGACCTGCGGCGGCAGGCGGGGCTTGCCCACCCAGGTAGGCAGGGCTACCATCTTTCCCAGGATCAACTCGGAGGACCGGGATGCGTACAGCCCACCTGGCAGCCGCCTTGCTCAGCTCGAGCATCGCCCTGACAGCTACCATCGCCCTCGCCCAAGACCGCCCCATCGTGGCGGTGTTCCGCATCGAGGACAAGGCCCACGCCGCCGACAAGGCGACCCTGGACCAGCTCACCGACTACCTGGGCGCGGCCATCGCCGAGGGCGGGGTGTTCAGGCGGGTGCCGCCGGGCGACCTGGTCAAGGCCCTCATGGCCCAGACCACCGAGAGCTACAAGGAGTGCTACGACCAGAGCTGCCAGATCGAAATCGGGCGGGAGGTGGCGGCCACGAAGTCCCTGTCCACCCGCATCCTGAAGCTGGGCAGCACCTGCACGGTGACCGCGGAGCTCTACGACCTCAAGACCAAGGCGACCGACGTGACCGCAAAGGAGAGCGGGCCCTGCGGGGTCGATGGGCTCATGGCCTCCCTGGACAAGGTCGCGGCCACCCTGCGGGCCTACGGCTCGACCGGCAAGGTCTCCGGCTTCCAGGAGGGCAAGTTGGGCGGCAAGACCGAGACCTGGGACGTCGGCAGCGGCGAGGAGGTGGTCGTCGCCTTCACCGCCCGGCCCGAGGCCGCGCTGGTCATGGTCGACGGGAAGCTCCTCTGCCAGAAGACGCCCTGCTCGAAGAGCTTGCCCTCGGGCGCGCACCAGGTCTCGATGCAGTCGGAGCGGTACCAGGAGCGCAGCGAGCGTGTGGTGGTGGTCAAGGGCGCCAGGCTCGACTGGGAGCTCAGGCCGGCCTTCGGCTGGCTCACCGTCCGCTCGGCGCCAGCCGGGCTGCCGGTCAGCATCAACGGCCAGGCGTCCGGGAACACTCCCCTGGAGAAGAAGGAGCTGGCGCCCGGTGGCTACGAGGTACTGGTTGGCGGGCCCTGCCACGCGGAGGCCGGCGAGCGGGTAAAGGTGGAGCTCGGCCAGGTCCGTGAGGTGGCGGTAAGCCCGGCGGCCAGGGAAGCAGGCCTCGAGGTGAAGGCCAGGGACGGTGCGGGCAACGACCTCGAGGCGGACGTCCTGGTGGACGGGCAGAAGGTAGGCGTGACCCCGGGCAGGTTCAAGGTCTCGGTGTGCGCCAAGGAGGTCGAGCTGCGGCACGCCAAGGTAGGGTCGGTGAAGAAGGCGCTCAGCCTCGTGGAGAAGCAGGTCAGCAAGGTGGAGGTGGAGCTGAAAGCTATCCCGGATGGAATGGTTCTCATTCCGGCAGGGGAGTTCATGATGGGCTGCAGCCAGGGGGACGGAGAGTGCCTTCTTAACGAGAAGCCGCAACACCGGGTTTGGGTGAGCGAGTTTCTGCTAGATGCGACCGAGGTGACGGTGGCGGCGTATGCACGATGCGTGGAGGTCGGGCGGTGCAATGTGCCGAGAGCGGTAGGCGCTCGCACCTGGGGCGCAGTGGGGAAAGAGCAGCACCCGGTGAACTGCGTGGACTGGAGCCAGGCCAAGGGTTACTGCGAGTGGGCTGGCAAGAGGCTGCCGACTGAGGCAGAGTGGGAGAAGGCGGCGCGGGGAGGGGCCCCGGGGGCGAGGTACGACGACCTCGAGGCGATTGCCTGGTACGAGGGCAACTCAGGCGGGGCGACCCACCCCGTGGGCAAGAAGCAGCCGAATGCTTTTGGACTGTACGACATGCTGGGGAACGTGTGGGAGTGGTGCGCGGATCGGTATGAGGAGGGCTACTACAAGGACTCACCGAACCGCGACCCGGTCGGGCCGAGCATTGGGGAGGACCGAATTCTGCGGGGCGGGTCCTTTGACAACGGCACGTGGGGCGAACGCGCCTCCTTTCGTTTCAAGTATCACTCGAGCGACGGGCTCGGCAGTCTCGGCTTTCGTTGCGCTGGGTCCGCGTCCCCCGGCGAAGAGATGCTGGCCGTGGAGCCAAAGGCGGGCGTCAGGGCAGCTGGTCTTCAGGGTGGCAGCCACGCGCTCGATTGGATCTTCAGCCGCCCGGCCGGTATTGAGTTCACCAAAACCGAGGTGACTGTGGCGCAGTACAAGGCCTGCGTGGAGGCGGGCAAGTGCAGCGCGGTAGACGCTGGAGATTCTACGAAATACTGCAACTGGGACCAAGTCGGCCTGGAGGCTCACCCAGTCACCTGCGTGGACTGGAACCAGGCGGTAGCCTTCTGTGAGTGGGCTGGCGGCCGGCTGCCGACGGAGCAGGAGTGGTACGCGGAGGCTTCAGATGGCGGCAAGAGGAGGTACCCCTGGGGTGACCAGGAAGTGAGCTGTGACCGGGCGATCTGGGAGCAGGGAGGCGAAGGCTGCGGGAAAGACGCGACCTGGCCGGTGTGCTCGAAGCTCGCGGGGAACAGCGTGAGTGAGCTGTGTGACATGAGCGGGAACGTCTGGGAGTGGACCTCTTCCTCGGAGGGCTCCAACCGGGTGTTGCACGGGGGCTCGGGTAGCAGCGCCGATCCGGGCGACCTGCTCGCATCGGCCCGGACCGGAAGCGACCCGACGTCCAGGTACAACCGCGATGGGTTCCGGTGCGCGCGGTCGGCGAAGCCCTGACGAAGTGGGGCCGTGGTGGGGCTGTGACTCTGCACCACAGGACGGTTCCAGACGGACCAGGACGAGGAAAGCATGGCCCTGAGGAGAGGCCCAACGGCTGACCGCCCATGGCAGGCGGATACCGGCGTCCGTCTGGGGACCTATAGGGGACCTGACTCTGCGGAACTGGAGGGTACGAGGCGGCACAGGACGGAACCAGACGGGACGAAGCATCTCGGCGTCTGCACAGTGAAAATGGTCTAACGGCACACGCCATCATCGTTTATTGAAAAGCAGCTCGGACAAATTCGAGTCCCGTCCACCCCGTAACTTCAACAGCCCCCTACCTCCTGGTAGGGGGCTGTTGAAGTTTCGGGCTCGCCGGTCTCAACTCTCACTCATGCGGGCAGCGAGCGAAGCGAGCTGTACGGGCCCCGGTCGGAGACCGGGGCCCGTGTGAGAGTCCCGCCATCGCAGGACGACGGCGGCGAGGACGCCGTCCACCCATGATCTGACGGCCAACTCCGTTCCTTGCTCCCGCGGTTCGGCCCGTACCGCGGGCTGAAGCCGGCGAAGCCGTCCCATGGGGTTGGGGACCGCGGCCACGATGCCCGGCTTCGCTGGGCAAGCCCCCTCGGGGGGCTGGGAGCAGAGGCCTGGGGTCAAACACCACTGCAACGAGCGCTCGCCCCGTCGCTCCGCGGGCCTCCTCATGGCTCGGGCGGTCGAGGAAGAACCGCCCTTCGCCCGGTGAGACCCACTCCGCCTCGCCCCCTGGGTGTCAGCCACCCAGGCGGCGGGGGATCCGTGGGACCGGTGCCTGCGTGCGCCTACCGGGCCGAGAGGATCTGCTTGACCTCGGCTCGCACGAGCTGCGCCACGCCGTCGGCGACCTTCGTCATCCCGGCCGCCGAGAGCATGTAGACCTTCCCCTCCGCCGACACCGGCGAGATCACCAGCAGGTCGTTGTCCGGGGGGCGGATGCTCACCGTCGCGCCGGTGCGGAGGGCCGCCGCCTGCTCCTCGGTGGCGCCCTGCACCTTGAGCATCGCCGCGGGCGGGAGCAGCCCCGCGATGATCGCCTTCCCGTCCACCATCACCCCCTGCGTCTCGCGGGCCCACATGTCGAGCCAGGTCCCCGCGAAGCCGGGCAGCCGCGCCGCGAGCGCGTCCCGCGGCAGCCCCTTCACCAGCGCCTTGGTGAGCCCGAGCGGGCCCATCTTCGCGTCGTCCACCTGCGGGAAGGGCAGTTCGGCCGCGGTCGCCAGCTCGCCGAGCGCGCTGCGGATCTCGTTCTTCGGGTCCATGGTGATCTCCTCCCCCCGCTGGGTTCGCCTGGAGCGGGGTGGCCAGGCCGGCTGTTGGACGGAGCTCTCCGGGACTTTCCTGATTCCCCATCGCCCAGGTGCCTGCCTCTTGATGACGCCTGGTGACGCGCCCTCGACACGCGCCCATCGAACAAGATCGAGGGGGGAATCGGCCGGCACCCGCGAGGGGGGGAGACCCACTCCGCTCGTGGCAGGTGATCTGCCTGGGGAGGCCGCCCCTCCAGGCTTCGACGCCCTTCTGCTTCTCCCTTGTAGAATGCCCGGATGGGGGCGCACGGACGATCGGCGAACGTCCGGCCGGGTTCCCGGGTGCCCCGACCTGCGGGAAGTGGTACTATCGGTTCGAACCGGATTCGAGGGAAAGGGGACGGAGATGCCGAACCTGGGGCGTGCAGGCTTGTCGCTGGTGCTCGTTGCTGTTCTCGGCTCTGTGGGCTGCGGCGGGGGAGGAGAGACCTGCACACCCGAGGCCAGCACGATCTGCATCCAGGGCGTGACCTACTGGGTGGACTCCTGCGACGTGCGGGGCGAGGTGGCCGAGAGCTGCCTGTGCGGCTGCGCCGAGAGCGGCCTCACCTGCCGCGGCGCGTGCCCCTGCGAGCCCGAGTGCGCGGGCAAGGTGTGTGGGGGCGACGGCTGCGGCGGGAGCTGTGGGGAGTGCACTGCCCCCGCGGTCTGCCAGCCGGACGGCACCTGCGCGTGCATCCCCGCGTGCACCGGCAGGGAGTGTGGGGACGACGGCTGCGGCGGGAGCTGTGGGGAGTGCACTGCCCCCGCGGTCTGCCAGCCGGACGGCACCTGCGCGTGCATCCCCGCGTGCACCGGCAGGGAGTGTGGGGACGACGGCTGCGGCGGGAGCTGTGGGGAGTGCACTGCCCCCGCGGTCTGCCAGCCGGACGGCACCTGCGTGTGCATCCCCGCGTGCACCGGCAGGGAGTGTGGGGACGACGGCTGCGGCGGGAGCTGTGGGGAGTGCACTGCCCCCGCGGTCTGCCAGCCGGACGGCACCTGCGCGTGCATCCCCGCGTGCACCGGCAGGGAGTGTGGGGACGACGGCTGCGGTGGGAGCTGCGGCGAGTGCCTGGGTGGCCTCGTTTGCTGGGAAGAGATCGGCATGTGTCAGGGAGATGTGCCCTGCTGCGCAGCCGGCCAGGAGTGCGGTCCGGATCCCTGCTACGGGGTCTCCTGCGGCACCTGCGACGCGGGCGAGCACTGCGACGTGGACAACCACTGCGTCCCGGACTGCGTCCCGGACTGCGCCGGCAAGGAGTGCGGGGACGACGCCTGCGGGGGGCAGTGCCCGAGCGCCTGCAACCAGTGGCAGACCTGCGACGCGGAGACCTCCCTGTGCGCCTGGGGCGGCTGCGACAGCCACCTCGAGTGTCGCGCCCGGTACGACGAGAACTGGTACTGCGAGCCGCTCACCCTCACCTGCCGCTGCCTGCCCGAGTCCGTGTGCAACGGCGTGTGCTGCGCCCCGGGGCTGGAGTGCCACCCGCTGAGCGGGCTGTGCGAGGAGCCCTGCGTCCCCGACTGCAGCGGCCGCGAGTGTGGCCCGGACCCCGCGTGCGGGACCTCCTGCGGGGGCTGCCTGGCGCCCGAGACCTGCGGTGGTCTGGGCCTGTGCGTGTGCAACCCCGGCTGCGCCGGGCGCGAGTGCGGACCCGATCCCCAGGGCTGCGGCACGTCCTGTGGCACCTGCAGCGTGAACGAGGTCTGCGATGCCGCTGGCCAGTGCATCCCGAACTGCAGCCCGGACTGTGCGGGGCGTGAGTGCGGGGACGACGGATGCGGCGGCTCCTGCGGCATCTGCGCGGGCGCGGGCGAGGTGTGCGTGCTCGACACGGGCACGTGTCTGGTCTGCACGCCGGATTGCATCGGGCGCGAGTGCGGCCCGGACCCCGTGTGCGGCAGCTCTTGCGGCGCGTGCCTCGCCAGCGAGCAGTGCGACGTGAGCGGCATGTGCGTGCCCGTCCAGGAGGCGGGCGAGCCGTGCGAATTCGACAGCGTGAATGTCGGCAGCGGGGAGTGCGGAGCCGGGCTCACCTGCCTGGGCATGTGGCCCGATGTGGACTCCGCCCCCTGTTCCACGACCGCGGACTGCGCCGGTTACTTCCCCGGTTCCTACAACCCGGATTGCGTGGGTGGCGGTTGTGGCTTCTCGTTCTGCGCCGGCGAGTGCGCGGCGGGCTCGTGTGAACAAGGGTTCGAGCCAATCTTCATCTCGGGCACCTGCTTCTGCGTGCCCAGCCCTCCGTGCGTTCCGGACTGCGGCGACCGGGTGTGCGGTCTGGATCCGGTCTGTCTCGAAGTTTCCTGCGGCATCTGCGGAGTCGGGGAGGCCTGCGACCAGTTCTCGGGCACCTGTTTCCCTTGCACCCCGGACTGCGGAAGCCAGGAGTGTGGTCCGGATCCCGTGTGCGGGACCCAGGACTGCGGCACCTGCCCCGCAGGCGAGGAATGCGACGCGAGCGGCATGTGCGCGCCCGCCCAGGAGGCGGGAGAGCCGTGCGAATTCGACGGCGTGAACATGGGCTCGGGGATCTGCGCGGTCGGGTTGGCGTGTCTGGGAATGTCGCTGGACCCCTACGACTATCCCTGCACCGTGGATGGAGACTGCAGCGCCTACCTGAACCCGGCCTGGAACCCGGACTGCGTGGGCGGCGGCTGCGGCGCGAGCTTCTGTTCGGCCCCGTGCGTGGGGGGCACCTGCGAGCCGGGCTATGATCCAACATACGTGGGCGGTGCCGATTGTTACTGCGTCCCCGCGAGCGCTCCGGGAGGCCAGCAGGCCGGCGAGCCCTGCGCTTTCGATGGCGTGAACGCCGACGCGGGCAACTGCGGCGCCAGGCTCACCTGCCTGGGGATTCCCACGGATATGTTCGACTACCCCTGCGACGTGGACGGCGACTGCGACACCTACTTCACCCCGCTGTGGAACCCGGACTGCGTGGCCGACCGCTGCGGCGTGAGCTTCTGCTCCCCGCAGTGCGTGGGCGGCGCGTGCGATCCCGGCTACTACCCCGAGGACTTGTCCGGCACCTGCTACTGCATCCCGTCCCCTTAGGGCCGAGGCCTCATGCAACGAGTCCCGCCATCGTGGGACGACGGCGGCGGAGACGCCGTCCACTCAGCCCGTGGCTCCAGGGGCGAGGAGGTTTGCCATGCCGGTCGATGAGAAGGTCCTGGCGGCGGTCAAGGCCCAGCTCCGGGCCGCCCTCGAGCAGCCGACGTTCCGCACCACCCTGCAGCTCGGGGACGCCCCCGGCGAGGACGGCGAGGACGAGCGCGAGGAGGAGGAGCAGGGGAGCGGGGGCGAAGCCGGGGGAGACGGCGAGCTGACGATCGAGGTGGGCTTCTCGGTCGGCGCGATCGTCGCCCAGGGGGATGCGGAGATCCTCTTCGACGTGTGGGTGGCGGTCCGGGAATGCCCGGAGCACGCCCAGGAGGACGCGGTGAGCCTGGTGGAGGAGACCTGGCTCCCGCAGGCCGTCGGGGCGGTCTGCGGGGAGCACCCGGGGCTCGAGATCCGGACGCGCGAAGTCGAGTACTCCTGGCCCTGAGCGACGCGCCCTCCCTCGCCGGTGCCACCGACCCGCAGCAAGGGGTTCGCGCCGGTGGACGTTTCGTTGGGGGGATCCCTGGGGTCAGACACCTTTACCTTTCACTTGAGGGAGCATCCTACTGATCGTCGGTCGCTCCTCCGGCTCGGGCGGTTGAGGGGAAACCGTCCTTCGCCTGAGGAGACCCACTCCGCTAGCTCAGCTCCCTGGATGACTGCCACCTGCGTACGGGTGGGGGCGTCGTGGTAGTTTCCAGGACATGCAGGGCAGGATCGTCCGCTTCAGGCTCGCGCCCATGTCGCGGCCCATCGCCTGGATGACCGTGGGGTGCCTGTGCTTGCCGGCGCTCCTGCTGATCGCGGCGCTGGGGGCGCCGATCCCGCCGGTGCGCGCGCTCCTGTCTGGCACGGTCGTCCTGGTGCTGCTGCTCTACCTGGGGATCTGGCTCTTCCTGCGGCCCACGCGCTTCGAGATCGGTGACGGGGAGCTCAGGCTCCTGTGGCCGCTCCGCGCGCAGCGCCTCCCGCTCTCGGAGGTGACCCGGGCCGAGCTCACGGACGCCACCCGGCTGCGGGCCGAGTTCGGGCGCGGCGCGCGTTTCGGCGCGGGCGGGCTGTGGGGCGGCTTCGGCTGGCTGCTCACCCCCCGGGGCAAGCTGAGCATGTACGTCTCGCGCTCGGAGCCCATGGTGCTCATCCGCTTCCGCGCGCGCCAGCCGCTGCTGATCACCCCGGAGCAGCCCGAGCGCTTCCTGGCCGCGCTGACCGCGGCCCGGCCCTGACCCACGTCTTGCGGACGGGCATCCGCGGGAGGGGCTCCGGCGCTCCGTGGGCCTCCTCAGGGCTCGGGCGGTTGAGGGAAAACCGCCCTTCGCCCGAGGAGACCCACTGCGCTCGTGGCGGCTTGTCCTCCCGGCTTGACCGCGCCGGGCCGGGTCGCTACGCTCCTCCCACCGAGTCCACGGCTGGGGCTTCTTCGAATCAGGAGGGAGAGCATGCGGCGCTTCGAGTTCTCCGACGGGTCCTCGAACAAGTTCTGGGAGATCGAGCTCGACGGCAAGTCGTTTACCGTCCGGTACGGACGGATCGGCGCCGACGGGCAGACCCAGGAGAAGAGCTTCCCCACGCCCGAGAAGGCCAAGGCGGAGCACGACAAGCTGGTCCGGGAGAAGCTCGGCAAGGGCTACCAGGAGGTCGGCGCCGGGGGCGCCGCGGTGCCGGCGGCCAAGGCGACCAAGGCGACCAAGGGCGGGGCCGCGAGCAAGGCCCCCGCCAAGGCCGCGAAGGCCAAGGCCGGGCAGGCCAAGGCCGGGAAGGCCGACCAGGCCGCGGACACGGGGGCGCCGGCCTCCCTGCCGACCGCGGAGGGCGGCCTGGTGATCAAGGGCTACCGGATCACCCTCGACGACTCCCTCGAGCCCAGGATCACCAACCCGGCCGGGAACGTCCTGTCGAGCGTGCCGGACGCCGTGCGCAAGAGCGACGAGTGGCAGCAGATCATCGCGCTGCGCGAGAACCACCGGAACCGCCTGAAGGCCAACACGCTGACCATCGAGGGCTGGATGCTCGGCCGGCGCACGATCTCCTCCGCGCGCCTCTTGCCGCTGCTCCAGGATCCGGCCTGGGCCAGGCCCCTGGGCTCCTTGCTGGTCACCTCGGGCGACTCCGTCGGCTTCGTGGTGGGCGGGGACCCCGGGAAGGGCCTCGGCCTGCTGAACCGCGACCTCGAGACCGAGTGGGTCAAGCGCGACGCCTGGCGCATCCCGCACCCGCTGGATCTGCCCGACCTCGAAGCCTGGCAGAGGATCGCCGCCGAGAACGGGCTCCGGCAGGGCGTGCTCCAGCTCATGCGCCCGCTCCACCGGCCCGAGTCCAAGGAGGCCACCGACAAGAGCACCGACCGCTTCTCGGAGCGGGAGTTCTCGAGCACCATCCAGCTCTCCTACGCCTTCGGCGCCCGCGCCTGGGCGGCCAGCCGCGGCACGGCCTCGAGGACCTTCGAGATGCTCGAGGGGGAGGAGCTGGTGCGGATCTCCGCCGAGTTCGAGTACGCCAAGGGCATGGAGGACTACGGGGACATGAACGGCGAGTGCACGACCGGGGGCCTGTCGTTCTTCGCCGTGAAGGCCGAGTCGGATCGCGGCGACCAGGACGACGAGGACGGGTTCCTGTGGAGCTACCGCAAGGACAAGGCGCTGCAGCTCAAGGAGATCCCGCCGTCCATCTTCTCCGAGGCGTGCTGCGACGTCGAGACGGTGCTGGCGTCGATCCGCAAGTGAGGTGCCCAGATGCTCACCCAAGAAGCCAAGAAGCTGCTCGCCCGGGGCGAGCTCGTCGAGCAGGCGTTCGAGCCCCAGGCCCTGCCCGAGGGCCTGGACGGCGTGTACCGGGTGGTGTGCGAGCACCCGCTGGCGACAGGCGCGCGGCGGGTGGACGAGGTTCCCGGCGCGATGCGCCTGGCGCACCGCGCCGAGGTCGAGGCGCTCGGCTACCGGGTGGTGGCCGAGGAGCCTATCGGCCTGCTGCCGGCCCGGCCGCTCCTCTTCCCCCGGAGCGCCATCCCGTCCTTCCCCAAGGCGGTGAACGAGCTGCTGGCGATCGAGCGGGCGTTCGAGCGCGAGCGGGCCACGGCGGCCGAGAAGCCGGGCCGGGCCGAGGCGACGCTCTACGAGAAGGTGCTGCCCAGGGTGGAGGCCATCGACGCCTCGCTGGTGCCGGCCTTCTACGACCGGCTGATCGACTTCTACCTGGAGGTGGGCAGCGAGCACTACGCCAACCGCCAGGCCAAGGAGGCCGTGGCGGCCATGGCCCCGGGCAAGGGCAAGGGCAAGGGCAAGGGCAAGGGGAAGGGCAAGCAGGCGGGCGGGGCCTCGCTCGACTGGCTCACCAGGCGCTGCCGGCAGCTCATCGACAAGGGCTTCTACAGCTCGCTGCTCGCGGAGGCGGCGCTCGACAAGGCGGAGCAGGAGGAGGGGCCGGACGCGGCCTTCGATCTGGCGCTCGAGCTGCTCGAACGGCTGCTCACGGGGGCGCTCGAGCCCAACGAGGGCCTGTTCGCCGCGCTCAAGAAACGGGCCGGTACGGCCGAGGCCCGGGCCGAGATCACCGCCATGCTGCTGCGGCACACGCAGAACGGGCTGCTCCTGTCGGCCAGCAAGAAGAAGGAGGTCAAGGTCCTGCGCGACGCCATGCTGGCCGCGGTGGACGGGCTGCCGGCCAGGCAGCGGCTCGAGACCCTCTCGGCCATGGCCGAGCACGCCCGGGGCTCCGACGGCGATCTGCCCAAGCGGGTGGCCATGTGGCACGTGCTCACCGAGCGGGTCGGGGAGACCCCCGAGCTCGAGGACGCGCTCATCCGGCTGTCCTCCAAGATCTGCAAGAACATCAAGATCGGAGACAGCCACTCCAGGGCCGGGGCCGACGAGGACTTCCGGGCCCGGGTCGGGCAGTTCCTGCAGAAGGTGAGCCGGGAGGCGTTCCGGCGGCAGTTCGACTTCTGGGCGCAGGAGCTGGACGGGTACGAGGACTGGGCCCGGAAGTGGTTCTTCGACGCCTTCCTGACCATGGAGGAGATGGAGGAGGCCCACCCGGATCTCTTCAAGCACCCGGGGATCGTGCGGGCCTGCACCAAGGGGCTGCTGCTGGGGGTGAAGCTCGCGGAGAACAAGGAGGAGTTCCTCGAGAAGCTGATGATGTTCCTCGAGCTCACGGACGGCCAGGGCGCGCGCGCGGAGGACATGCTGGGGGTGGTCGTCGGCCTGTTCGAGGGGGACCGCGGGGCGGAGGCCCGGCCGCTGCTGGAGAAGCTGGCGGTGGAGGCGCCCGACGTGCTGCAGGAGGTCCTGGTCGGGCTGGCGGCCGAGGCGGCGCGGCGGCCGGGGCAGGGGCTCGGGCTGCTCGGGCTGCTCCGGGAGTGCGCCGGCTGGACGCGGGCCGCGACCCGCGCGCGGGTGCGCGAGGCCCTGGCCGGGGCCGAGGTGTGGCGGGGTTTCCTGGAGCTCGCGCTCGACAGCGCGGCCACGCTCACCCCGCAGGAGGTGTGGATGGACCTGGCCGCGCTCGAGCGGCTGGGCCACAGGCACGATCCGCTCGACGTCCGGCTGCGCGGGGGCGCGCGCTACTTCCTGGTGGGGAAGACCGACTACAACTGCGTCCTGTGGGTGCTCAAGGACGGTGAGCTCCTGCACTCCTGGCCGCCGGCGGCGAAGGGCGGCGACGACGACGACGACGACGCGGCCGGCAAGCTGAAGGCGGCCAGGTTCGTGGAGCTGGGCGGCGAGCTCAGGCTGCAGCTCGTGGTCGACGCGAGCACCTACCGGGAACAGAAGCCCTGGACGCTCACGACCTGCGACCCCGACGGCCGCAACCGGGTCGAGCAGGAGCTGGGCGAGCTCAAGGAGCTCTTCTTCCCGCGGCACGCAGCATGGATGGCGCTGGTCACGCCGGGCAGGATCACCGTCCGCGACGCGTCCGGGCAGCAGGTGCTCGCGGACCACGAGTTCACCGCCAAGGGCGATCCGACCCAGCTGCGCTCTCACCTGGCCTTCGCGGGGGAGGAGTCGACGCTGCTGCTGGGCGACGATCCGGCCAGCCCGGTCGTGGTGCCCCGGGCGGTCGAGGGCTTCTTCTCCGACGGCACGCGGCTGCTCGGGGTGTGCAAGAGCGGCAAGGTGGCCGGGGAGATCATCACCCTGGGCGGCGCCCTGGTCGCGCGGCAGAGCGTGCTGACCGGCCTCCGTCAGTGCGGCCAGTGCGAGGAGTGGCACGAGCGCCGCTGGACGCCCTGCAACCTGCGGGGGCTGCCCGGCGACGAGCTGCTGGTGCGCGAGGAGTACAAGTACTGGCAGATCGAGGACGCCGCGGGCGGCCGGCACGGCCGGGTCGACACCGACATGGGCCCCGAGCAGGACGAGTACACCGACATCCTGGTGCGCGATCTGGACGGCGACGGGTTCGAGGAGGTCTACGTCCTGGACCACCGCCGCAAGCGGGTGGGGTGGGTCGTGGACCGGGCGGCCCGCTCCCGGGCCGCGGTGGCGGCGGCCCGGGCGGCGCTCGCGGGGCTCGGGCAGCCCGGCCTGCGCCTGCTGGGGACCGCGCCCGAGGCCCTGGACGCCCACCTCGACGCGGCCATCCAGAAGGCGCCCGCGGCGGCCCGGGCGGCGCTCCAGGACCCCGGCTTCGCCCCCGCGCGGGAGCTGCTGCAGGCCTCCCGGGCGGCGATCGACGCCCTGGCGGCGGCCCTCGAGACCGCGCCGGAGGGCTTCCCGCCCAAGGTGCGGCGGGAGCGGGTCAAGATCCCGGCCACCGAGCTGAAGCGGCTCGTGGCCACGTACTTCGACGACTCCAACCTGCGCGGCTACCCCTTCCCCCAGGCGGTCCTGGCCGGCAGCGTCGAGCCCTACCGTCCTCACTGGACGCGCAAGGAGTCCGGCCACGAGGACATGGCCTACATGCGCCGGATCCTCGCGGTCCACATGGACATCGCCCGCGAGACCGGCCTGGCCCCGGTGCTGCGCGCCCGGGTGCTCGATCTCGCCTCCCAGATCCTCGACACGGCCCTCGCGCCCACGAACTGGCTCGGGCTGGCCGAGGCCTGGCAGACCTCCAAGGACCTGAACGCGCAGACCAAGGTCAAGGAGGTCTCCAAGACCCGCTCGATCGCGCCAGTGGCCGAGCTGCTCGCCAAGCTCGCGGAGAAGTGGGGCTTCGGGCCCATGGAGCTGGTCTGGGGCCCGGAGCAATCCGGGGATCCGGAGATCTTCTGCACGGCCCACGTCGGCGAGGCGCTGGTGCGGGTGCCGATCCGCTTCTACAACTTCGGCGCGACCCACTGGGATCCGCCCTCCGTCCTGTGTCCCTGGAAGGACGCCGAGGCGCTCAGGCCGAGGCTGCGCACGCTGGTCGGGGCCAAGGACGACACCCCGGCGAAGCTCTGGCCCAAGGGCAAGCCCGCCTGGGCGCCGCTCGACGAGTGGTTCCTCCCGGAGGAGATCGAGTCCACCCGCCGGGAGATCGAGCGCCTGCGCGCGCTCCCGCCCGCGGAGACCACGGTCGGCCGCGCGGCGAACGCGGCGGTGGTCGCCGAGCTGGCCGCGCGCTTCGAGGTCAAGGAGGACACGGCCGCGGTGCTGGCGGGCTGCGTGGCCGGCGCGCTCGTGCCCGACAAGGACAACCTGGCGGCCTGGGCCGGGGTGAAGCGCGACCACGTGCACGACCACCTGAAGAAGCTGGAGAAGGCGGGCGCCGTCTCCAAGCAGGGCAAGGAGCTGCGGCTGGCGGTGGCGCACGAGGGGCTGCGCTACGAGGGCGACGACGACCAGGTCGCGGCCTTCAAGCGGCTGTTCTGGAACCGCTACCTGGGCTCGTCCTCGGACCTGGAGAAGTACCGCACCAAGACCGCGCGCCGCTTCCTCGAGGAGGACGTCCTGCGCGAATACCTGAGGCACGTGTGAGCCCGAAGAGGGGCGACAGGTCGGCCAGCCAGGCCGCGGCGGAGGCCCCCGGGCCGCGCCCCGCGCGCGACATCCTCCGGCCGCCGGCGGAGGTGCTGTACGCGGACGAGCTCCGGCGGCTGGCCGCGGACGATCGCGAGGCCCGGCCGCGGGGCTGGGCGCTCTCGCCGCGGGCGGTGCGCGACTTCATCCTGGGCGACGAGGCGCGCGGCCTGCAGCCCAAGTTCGTGGGGCCGGCCGCGGTGGTGGAGCGGGTGATCGTCGGGCTGCTCGGCTCGCGCGGGCTGATGCTGGTCGGCGAGCCGGGCACGGCCAAGAGCATGCTGTCGGAGCTCCTGGCCGCGGCCATCTCCGGCGACTCGACCCTCGTCATCCAGGGCTCGGCCGGGATCACCGACGAGCAGGTGCGCTACTCCTGGAACTACGCGCTGCTGCTGGCCCGGGGCCCCAGCCCCGAGGCCCTGGTGCCCTCGGCGCTCTACCGCGGCATGCGGGACGGCAAGCTGGTGCGCTTCGAGGAGCTGACCCGCTGCTCGCAGGAGGTGCAGGACATCCTGGTGTCCATCCTGTCGGAGAAGCTGCTGCAGGTGGCCGAGCTGGGCGCCCCGGGCTCGCTGTTCGCCGCCCGGGGCTTCAACGTGATCGCCACCGCGAACACCCGGGACCGCGGGGTCAACGAGATGAGCGCGGCCCTGAAGCGCCGCTTCAACTTCGAGACCATCCGGCCGATCGCCGATCTCGCCGCCGAGACCGCCCTGGTGCTGCGGGAGAGCGAGAAGATCCTGGCCGCGGCCGGGCTGCCGCCGCCCCGGGACGGCGCGCTGGTCGAGGCGCTGGTCACCATCTTCCAGGAGCTGCGCGCGGGCCGTACCCGCGAGGGCGCGACCTTCGAGCGCCCGAGCACGGTGATGAGCACCGCCGAGGCCATCGCGCTCTTCTGCTCTGCCTGCCAGGCCAACCACAGCTTCGGGCGGGGCGAGGTCAGCCCCGGGGACGTGGTCGGCCACCTCCGGGGTACGGCCATCAAGGACGCGGAGGAGGACGCGACCCGGGTGCACGACTACTTCCGCACGGTGGTGAAGGCCCGCGCGGAGACGAGCGAGCTGTGGGCGGCCTTCTACGAAGCGCGCGAGCGGATCGCCGCCGGGTAGCGCGGGGCGCGCCGGCGGAGCTGCTGGCCGCCGGCCGCTTCCACGTCCTGCCGATCGCCCACGCGAGCCCCTGGTGCGCGGCGCGCGTCGAGCGGGCCTTCGCGGCGCTCGCGCCCGGGCAGGTGTGCCTCGAGCTGCCCGTGGACGCCCAGCCGCTCCTGCCCTACCTGCGCGCGGCCAGGAAGCTGCCGCTGGCCATCTTCGGCTTCGAGCCCGGGGCGGCGCCCGCCGGGGCCGGCGCGGAGCCCGGCGCCGGACCCGCCCGCGCCACGCGCGGCTACCTGCCGCTCGGGGACTTCTCGCCCGAGCTGGCGGCCCTGCGGGCCGAGATCCCGGTCGCCTTCGTCGACCTCCCGTTCGAGCACCTGCTCGCGGAGCCGGCGCCCCGCGCGTTCCCCGGGCTCGAGCTCGCCTGCCGGCGGCTCCGGTGCCGCGACGCCGCCGAGCTGGCCGAGCGCCTGCTGGGCGACGAGCGGGCGGCCGGATGGCTCCTCGAGCTCGCCGGCTGGGGCGGGACCGGGCCCAGCCCGCGCGAGCGGTTCATGGCGGCCAGGATCCGCGCGCTCGCGGGGCAGGGGCCGATCCTGGTGGTGGCCGGAGCCGCCCACGCCCGCGCGCTGGCCGACCTGCTCCGCGAGGGCGGCGCCGGGCCCGCGCCGGACGTGCCCCCCAGCGCCTGGGAGCTCTTCCTCGTGCCCTACGACGAGGCGCGGCTGCACCGGACGGGCGCGGCGCCCTTCCCCCGCTGGCGGAGGCTCTGCCGGGACCGGGCGGGCGAGGCACTCGTCCCCGGGCTGGCGGTGGCCATCGGCCGCGCGGCCCGGCGCGCCGGCCTGCTCGCGAGCGTGTCCGATACGCTCGAGCTGGTGCAGGTGGCCCGCTCGCTGGCCCACCTGAGGGCCGAGCGCGGTCCGGGGCTCCGGGACCTGCTCGACGCCGTGCGCCTCACGCTGGTGCGCGACGCGGCCGGCGAGGGCGGGGAGGAGGATCTGTCCGCGGCCGGGGCCTTCGGCCCGCTCGGGCCGATCGTGGAGCGCATCTGCGTCGGGGCCCGCCGCGGCGCGCTGCCCGTGGGCACGCCCGAGGTGCCGATCGTGGCCGACGTCCGCCGCCGGCTCGCGGCCGCCCGCCTGCCGCTCGACCGGCCCGCCCGGCCGGAGCTCGACGTGGTGCGCTCCCGCCTGGACCGCGAGAGGAGCCGGCTGCTGCACGCGCTCGCCTACGTGGGCAGCCCGGGCGTGCGGTTCTGGAAGGGGCCGGACCTCGCCGCGGAGCGGGACGTCCACCTGCTGTTCGAGCACTGGGCGCTCGGCTGGGACGAGGCGGCGGAGAGCCAGCTGCTCGAGCTCGCACCCCGCGGGGAGACGCTGTCCGAGGTCGTGCGCTCGCTCCTGCGCGAGCGCCTGGGTCACCCCCTGGCGGGGGTCGAGGAGGTCAGCCGCGAGCTGGTCGCCGCCCTGGTCATGGGCCTCGGGCACGAGCTGGGGCCGCACCTGGGGACGCTGGCCCGGCTGGCGGCCCGCGAGCCGGACCTGGTCCCCCTGTGGCGCGCGGCCAGCAGGCTCGGCCAGGCCCGGGTCCTGGCGCAGGAGCCCGCCGCGCCCCTGGCGCTCGGTCGCGTCGAGGACCTGCTCCTGGCGCGCGCCCTCGAGGTGCTGGCGACGACCACCCGCGATCCGGGCGAGGGGGAGCTGCTCGACTGGCTGGACTGCGTGCACGGCCTGCGGGTGCACGTGGCCACGACCGGCGAGCGCCGGGACGAGCTGCTCGGCGCGGCCCGCTCGCTCGCGGAGCGCGGGCCGAGCCCGCTGCTCCTGGGGGCGGCCAGCCTGCTGCTCCTCCGGCTCGGGGCGCTCTCGGAGGCTGAGCTCCTGGAGCGGTTCGAGATGCAGTGCCGGATCGGTGCGCGGGATCCCGAGGCGCTGTGCCGCTTCCTGCTCGGCCTGCTGCTGCCCGGGCGGAGCCTGCCGATCCAGGTCCCCGCCCTTCTCGACGCGCTCGGCGAGGTGCTCGAGGCCCTGCCCGACGAGGTGTTCGCCGGCGCCCTGCCGGAGCTCAGGTTCGCCTTCTCCGCCCTGTCGCCGCGCGAGCTCCGGCGGCTGTCCGCGGCGCTCGTCCCGCCCGCGGCCGCGGGCGAGCCCACCCTCCCGGCCGGACACGCGGCCGCCCTGGCCCGGGAGCTCGGGCGCCTCGGCCTGCTCGCGCCCGGGCCCGAGCCCGCGCTGCCCGGCGAGGAGGCCCACCCGCGCCCGGCCATCGGCCCGCTGCGCGCGGAGCGCTTCCGGCTGGTGCTCGGCGGGTACGCCACGGCCCTGCCGCCCCCGGCCGACGAGCGCGGGCGGCAGCGGGAGCGGCTGCTCGACTTCCTGTACCGGCGCGAGTTCCAGGGTCGGCGCGGCGGCGAGCGCGCGCCGGGAGAGGCCGCGGACCCAGGCGGCGCGGGATCCGAGGGCCCGCCCGCGGAGGGGGCCGATCCGGGCGCCGCCCTGGCCTGGCTGCGCGACATCCGCGCGGCCTTCCCCGGGGCCGCGGCCGACACCCTCGAGCGGCACGCCATCGAGCGCTACCGGCTGTACGAGATGCTCCGCGATCCCCGCATGCTGGGCCAGATGACGCCCTCCATGGAGCTGGTGCGCGGGCTGCTGGCCGTCCACCGCGACGTGCCGCCCGAGGTGCTGGTCGAGATCCGGCGCATCATCCGCGCCTACACCGGCGGGCTCCGAAGAGCCCTCGAGCGGGAGCTCGCCCCGGCCTTCGCCGCGGCGCTGCGGGCGCCCGGGCGCTCGCCCCTCAGGCTCGCGCGGAACCTGGATCTCGGCCGCACGCTCCGCCGGAACCTGAAGCGGACCGATCCCGAGACCGGGCAGCTGGTGCTCACCGAGTTCGTCTTCCGCGACCGGGTGCGTCGCCGGAACCCCTGGCGGCTGGTGCTGCTGGTCGATCAGTCGGGCAGCATGGCGGACGCGCTCGTCCAGACCGCGGTCCTGGCCGGCCTGTTCGGCAGCCTGCCCTCCCTCTCGACGCGGCTGGTCGTCTTCGACGAGCAGCCCCTCGATCTCAGCGACAGGCTGGACGATCCGGTCGAGGTGCTGCTGGCCACGGGCCGGGGCGGGGGGACCTGCATCGCCCGGGCGCTCGCCTACGCGGCCCGGCTGCTGAGCGAGCCGGCGCGCAGCCTGGTGGTGCTGGTGACCGATCTGGCCGAGGGCGGCCCGGTCGAGGAGCTGCTGCTCGAGATCGGCCGGCTGAAGGAGGCCGGGGCGAGGCTCCTGGTCCTCAGCGCGCTCGACCCGCGCGGCAGGGCCGCGGTCGATCCGGTCGTGCGGCGGCAGGTGCTCGAGCTCGGCGTCCCGGTCGGCGCGCGCTCGCCGGCCGAGCTCGCCGCCTGGGTCGCGGAGCAGCTCCGGTGAGCGGCGCGGACTTCAAGGCCTGGCTGGAGGCCTACCTGGCGTCCCTCGACGAGGAGGCGCTGCTCGGCCACGCCAGCGCCGCCATGCTGGCCAAGGCGCGCGCGGACGCCGCGGCGCACGGCGCCGGCGCGGTCGTCGAGCTCGGGCCCGAGGCCGCCCGGGTGACGCTCGGCGAGAACACGGTCGAGCTCGATCGCGGCGGCCTGCCGGGGAGCCGCTGTAGCTGTCCGGCCCGCGGGCTCGTGTGCCGCCACAGGCTGTCCGCGGCGCTGGTGCTCCAGGGGCGCCTCGGCCGGAGCGAGGCCGGCGCCCCCCCGGGCGACCGCCTGGCGGCGCTCGACCTCGAGGCGGTGAAGGCCGCCTTCTCCCCGCGGCTGCTCGCCAGGGCCCGCGCGGCCCTCGGGCAGGGCGCGCTGGTGGGGCTCGAGCGGGGGGCCGGCGTCCGCGTGCACCTCCGCGGCGGTGTCCGCTGCGAGCTCTCCCCGCTGGTGGGGCTCGAGGCCTCGTCCTGCAGCTGCCGCCGGCCCTTCCCCTGCGAGCACCGGGCCATCGCGGCGCTCGCGCTCCTGGCCGACCTGGGCCGCCTGGAGCCTGCCGCCAAGGTCCGGAGGCCGCGGGTGCTGGCGTCCGGGCGCAGCGAGGCCGAGGTCCTCGCCGGCGTGCGCGCCTTCGTCCAGGAGATCGTCAGGGTCGGCCTGGACGCGAGCCACGCGGGCTGGTGCGGCCGGGCCGCCCGGTTGGCGCTCATGGCCCACGCGGTGGATCTCCCCAGCCTCGAGCGCGAGCTGCTCGCCCTGGCGGAGCAGCTCGAGCTCGCCCGGCAGAGGAGCGCCGCCTGCGAGCCAGCCGCCGCCGGCGATCAGCTGGCGCGGATCGACTGGCGCTGCCGGGAGCTCGGCCGGACAGACGGCCCGGCGAGCCCCTTCTCCCGCCGCGCGCTGGCCGGCGACCACCGCCGCCCCTACCTCGAGATCGGTCCCACGCGGCTCCTGTGCCTGGGTGTGGAGCCCTTCGCCGCGCAGGACGGGCTGCGCGGGGTGATCCTGCACTTCCACGGCGCGGGCGCCTTCCACGAGCTCCTGCTGCGCTCCGGAGGCCAGGAGCCCGCGCGGGGCGGGGGGGCCGGCCTCCCGGTCTGGAACCTCGGGGATCACCGGGCGCTGCCGGGGCGGGAGCTGCTCCTGGAGGGCGGGCGGCGCAGCGACGACGGGCGTCTGTCCTCGTCCGGCCAGGCCCGCGCGGCGCTCCTGCCGCCCTTCGATCCGCTCGCGGCGGAGCTCGGGCCCGACCGGGTTCTCGACTTCGGCGCCCTGGCCCGCGAGGCGGCCGCGCTCCGGCGCTTCACCCTGGAGCCCGGCCCGCGCAGCCTGACCCGGGTCGTCGCGCCCGTGTCCCTGGCGGAGGTCCGGCTCGACCCGGTCACCGGCTGGTTGACGGCCAGCCTCCGGGA
Source organism: Myxococcota bacterium (assembly GCA_022710975.1). GTDB lineage: Bacteria > Myxococcota > B64-G9 > B64-G9 > B64-G9 > JAKLGA01. The sequence goes on from JAKLGA010000001.1 coordinate 871,258, forward strand.
CGCCGGCGGCCGCTGCCTGCGGCTCCGCGCGGTCCCGCGCCCGGGTCTCGAGGGGGTGGTGGAGCAGGTCCGGGGCGAGCTCCTGACCCGCCCTCCCCGGCAGATCCTCGGCCGGGCCTGGCACGAGCCCGGGGGCCCGGTGCTCGAACCCGTGGCCTGCCTGCACGCGGACGAGCCCCGGGTGGTGAGCCTCGGCCTGCCGTCCGGGCCCGGCCGCTGGCCCGGCGCGCCTGCTCCCGCGCCGGGTCCGGAGGTCGAGCCCCCGTCCCCGCAGGGGGTCCTCGAGGCGCTCCGGGTCTGGCAGGCGGACGTCCTGTGCGCCGGGCTCGGCGCGCTCAGCCCGGGCAGCCTGGCCCGCGTCCGTGGGCTCGCCGAGAGGCTCCGGGCGAGCGGGCGGGGACCCGTCGCCCGCGCGCTCCTGGGCGGGCTGTCGGAGCCGGCCGCCTGGTTGACGGCCTGGGCCGTGGCCGCGGTCGCCCAGGAGGTCGAGGCGGGCCTGCCCCCGGAGCCCTGAGCGCCGCCCGCGCGCTCGCCCCGCGGACCCCTCACGGGCCGCCGCAGGGGTGGCCGGGATCCGGGCGCTGCTCGCGGGCCTCGCCACCCTCCCAGATCACCGGGACACGGCTCCAGACCTCCCGCAGCAGGTCGCAGTAGGGCCGCTCGAGGACCCCGAGATCCCAGGCCAGGGTGTCTCCCCGCTCGGTCGCCAGGTAGGCCCGGGCGCCCTCGACCCAGAGGTGGTTGACGGGCCCGTTCATCTCCCTGGCGTCAAGCCGGAACCCGCTGGTCCGGTCCCACAACCCGACCGTGCCATCGCTGTACCCGGCCAGCACCACGCCGGGCGCGCCGGTGGCGACGCGCAGCACCGGGCACGGCGGGGTGGCCTGGTAGACCAGCTTGTCCGCGCCGCCCGCGAGATCCAGCCGGGTCAGCACACCGTCGAGGCTGCCGAGGAGGAGGTCGTCTCCGTCGAGGTCGACGGCGGACACGTCGCCGCTGGCCTCGACCGACCTCGCGGTCCCGGCGAGCGTGTCGTGCAGCCAGACCCGGCCGGGGGTGGCCGCGAGCAGCAGCCTCCCCGCGGCCCCGAGCGCCGAGGCGTCGGGGTGCAGGATCCTCGCCGGACCGGCGCGCGGGACCCAGGTGAGCTGGCCCCGCTTCACGGCGGCGTCGAGGCGCGGCTCGGCCGTGGCCACCTCGACGCCGAGGCTGGCGCAGCCCCCGGGCAGGGCCACCAGGTCGAGCGCGCGCGGCAGGCGCTCCTCCCGCAGGGGTGCCTCGCCGTCCCGGTCCCAGACCTGGAGCCGATCCGGCCACAGGCTCACGCACAGCGTGCGTCCATCGGCCGAGAACCGCGCCAGGCTGGCCTGCTCCAGGGCGTCGCGCCAGGCCGCGTCGGGCGGCTCGGCCGGCTCGGCCGGCTCGGTCATCCGCAGCCAGCCGCGCTGGGTCTTGACCCGCGGCGGTCCTTCGTCGGCGGGCACGAGCGCGGGCGCACCCCAGGCCGGGCGCTCGCGCTCGATGTCCCAGCGCACCAGGCTGCCGTGCAGGCTGTTGCCGAGCGCGCAGCTCCAGTCCGGGCACATGAGCCACCAGCCCTCCCGCGTCTGCCAGGTGGCCCGGGCCAGGTCGTAGACCCCGCCCTGGCCCGAGCGACGGGCGAACAGCCGCTGGCCGGGGGGATCGAAGGAGATCGGATTCCAGCTCTCCGCTGGCGGTCCGATGATTCGCTCCCGTCCGCTGGCCAGGTCGCGCAGCCTGAGCGCTCCGAGCGGGCAGGCGTAGGCCATGGTGCGCCCCGACGGATCGAGCGCCATGCGGGGCGGCCCGGGCGGATCGCAGCGCCAGGACGAACGCGCCTGGCCGGTGTCCGCGTCCCAGGTCCGGAAGCGCCCCTCGACGTCGAGCGTGACCACGAGCCGCTCGGCCCAGGCCAGCATGTGGGGGGAGCCGCCCCCGGTGTCCGCCACCCACCGGGTCACGCCCCGCTCGAGGTCCCAGCGCCGCAGGGAGCGGTCGCCGCCCAGGGTCACCAGGCTCTGGCCGTCGCGGCCCCAGCGCAGGGAGTGGATGAACAGGGTGTGCCCGGCCAGCACCAGGACCTGCGCCCCTGAGCTCAGCTCCCAGATGCGGATGGTCGTGTCCCAGCCGCCCGTGGCCAGCCGGGCGCTCGAGGGGTGGAAGTCGACGGTCTGGATGCTGCCCTTGTGCCCCTCGAGGCGGCGCAGCAGCCGGCCTGACTCCATGTCGAACAGCTTGAGGTAGTCCCCGCGGCCGATGGTGGCCAGGGTGCGGTCGTCGGGAGAGACGACCGAGGCGAACTCGACCTCGATGCGCTCCACCTCGGGGCGCATGCGCAGCACCCTGGGGACGTCCCAGAGCCTGGCCTGGTGATCCAGGTCGCCGGACGCCAGCCAGCGGCCGTCGGGGCTGAAGGCCAGGGCGAAGATCCGGTCCGTGGAGCCGGGCAGGATCGCGCGAGGGGCGTCGCCAGGGACATCCCAGACGTAGACCCGCTGGTCGGCTCCGGCCGTGGCCAGGAGCCTGCCACCCGGGTGGAAGGCGATCGCGTACAGCCGGCCGGAGTGGCCCGCCAGGACCGCGCGTGGGGTGAAGGCCGGGACGTCCCACAGGCGCACGGTTCGATCCGTGCTGGCCGAGGCCAGGAGCCGGCCGTCGGGGCTGAAGGCCAGCGCGGTCACGTTGCCCGTGTGGCCGGTGAGGATCGGCCCGGGCTCGCCCGTGGCCGCCGCGTGCACCAGGATGCGGCCGTCCTCGGCGCCCGTGGCGATCCAGGCGCCGTCCGGGCTCGCGTCCAGCCCGTACACGCGCGCGGTGTGACCCGGCAGCGCGGCGACGCGCGTGGCGGTCGCCATGTCCCACACCTCGACCTGGCCCGCGCGCCCGCCGAGGACCACCCGGCCGGTCCCGGGCACGATGGCCAGGCCGTAGACGCCGGTGACCCGCGTGGGCAGCTCGAGGACGACGCGCCCGGCCTGCACGTCCCAGACCTGCGCGCCCCGGTCCGCACAGCAGGTCACCAGGCGCGCGCCATCCGCCGTCCAGGCCAGACGCTGGGCCGAGGTGGTGGTCAGGCCCAGCGTCGAGACGTCCATGGTGGCCAGATCGACCAGGCGGATCTGGCCCTCCTGGGGCGCCAGCGCCAGCCGGCGGCTGTCGGGCGAGAAGGCGGCGCCGTAGACCGGGTAGTGGAGCTCGTGGAGCCAGGACAGCGGCTCCCGGTCGAGCTCGCTCCACAGGGCCCGGCCCAGGATGGAGTCCCGCAGCTCCAGCGAGGAGCGCAGCTTGGCCCTGGCCTCGAAGGGCGCGCCGCGGGTGAGGTCGTGGCGCGCGCCCTCGGCCAGCAACGCGGCGCGGCCGCCTCGCTCGGCCTGCTCCGCCGCCAGGGCCGCGTTGCGCTCCCGGGCCACCTTCAGGTAGGCGCCGACTCCCAGCGACAGCAGCAGCACCAGCGCCACCGCGGCCGTCGCCACGGCCGTCCAGTTGCGGCGGGCGAAGCGCCGCAGCAGCTCCCAGGCCCGGTAGTCGTAGGCCTGGACCCGGCCGCCGGTCAGGAAGGCGGTCACCTCGTCCGCCAGCTCCCGGGCGCCCTGGTAGCGGCGCTCGGGCGGTCGGCAGAGCGCCTTCTCGGCCACCGAGGCCAGCTCGGCCGGGGCCTGGGGGCAGAGCGCGCGCACCGGGGTGATCGGCCTGGCGATCACCTTGCCGATGACCTCGTAGGCCGTCACCCCCTGGAAGGGTGGCCGGCCGGTGAGCATCTCGTACAGCACCGCGCCCAGGCTCCAGACGTCGGAGCGCTCGTCCACGTCCTCGAGCCGGCCCTCCGCCTGCTCCGGGCTCATGTAGCAGGGGGTGCCCAGGGCCACGCCCTCCATGGTCGCGCTGGCCCGGGCGTCCTGGATCAGCTCGATCCTCCGCTGGAGCTCGCTCCCGCGCAGGTCCGCCTCCCCCTTGGCCTTGGCCAGACCCCAGTCGAGGACGACGGTCTCGCCGAACTCGCCGACCATGGTGTTGTCGGGCTTGATGTCCCGGTGGACCACGCCGCGGCTGTGGGCGTAGGCGATGGCCTGGCACAGGTCCGCGAAGTGCCCGAGCAGGGCGAGCCGTCCGGGCAGCCCCCGGGCCTGGGCGATGGCGGCGCCGAGCGTGCGGCCGCGGACCACCTTCATGGTGTAGTACAGGGTGCCGTCCGTCCGCTGGCCGATCTCGTACACCGGTACGATGTTGGGGTGCTCGAGCTGGCCGGTGACCCGGGCCTCCCGGAGGAAGCGGGCCACGGCGAAGGAGGCCGGGGTGGGGGAGGCCGGCCGGGCGGCCACGGCGCCGGCCAGCAGCTCCTTCATGGCGACTTCCCGGCCGATGAACTCGTCGAAGACCAGCAGCACCCGGCCGATGGCGCCGCGGCCTATCTCGCCGCTGTCCGCGGCCTCGCCGCCGCGGCGGGCGTACCGGCCGGGCTGCTCGGCGCCGACGCCGAGCTCTCCCGCGCCGCTCGGGGCCGACGGAGGAACGCCTGCGTCCGCTCCGGACAGCACGAGGGAATGGCCGAAGGAGCGGCCGACCGCCTCCGCGCCGCCCAGCTCCTCGAGGGTCTGGTGGGCGTCGCCGCCGTGGGCGGAGATCGCCCGGGCCACGACCGCCTCGAGCAGCGCGAGCTTCTCCGCGTCGAGCGCCGGGTGCACCCGCAACCTGGCCCCCAGGCCCTGGCGCGGGTCGGTCGCCCAGGCCGCGGCCACCTCGATGACCTGCCCGGAGGTCAGGAAGCCGAGCTGAACCGCGAGCACGCCGAGGAGGAGGTCCTCGGCGCCGGGCGCGGCCGGCCCTTCCCGCTTCTGCATGGCTCACTCCCGGTGCGACTCAGGCGCCATGCTACCACAGCTCTCCCCCGCTCCACCCGCGCGATCACCCCGCACCCGCCCCGAGGCGATCGCACAGCTCCGGCCTGCCCCCGTACGCCTCGGAGAGGAACCCGCCCTGGCTGTCGAACTCGAGGACGCGCAGGACCCTCGTCCCCTGGCAGTAGACCCAGCGCTCGGTCGCGAGGCGGGTGCGCCAGCGGGCGGTCGGCGGCCCCTGGCGCGCGAGGGTCGAGCGCTGCTCCTCGGACAGGTCGGCCGCCGCCGCGACTTGCGGGAGCAGGACCCAGCCCGTGGTGAGCGCGGGCCGCCCCCCGGCGCAGGACGCGAGCAGGGCGAGCGCCAGGGCCAGGGCGCAGCCGCGGACGCGGCGGGCGAGCGCGGTGGTCGTCATCGGTGCGCTCACGCGGGGCTCGGCCGCGGCGCCCGCTCCGCGCCCCTCCGCGCCCGCCAGCGATCGGTCAGGGAGTAGACGCAGGGGATGAGCACCAGGGTCACCAGCGTCGAGACCAGCACGCCGCCGATCACGGCCACGCCCATCGGCCGCCAGATCTCGGAGCCCTCGCCCGAGGAGAGCGCCAGCGGCAGCATGCCGCCCAGGATGGCCAGGGCGGTCATCAGCACCGGCCGCAGCCTGCGCTCGCCGCCCGTGCGCAGCGCCTCCTCGAGCCCCATCCCGCGCGCGCGCATCAGGTTGATGTAGTCCACCAGCACGATCGCGTTCTTGACCACGACGCCCACCGTCATGATCAGCCCGACGAAGGAGGTGAGCGAGATCGTGGTCCCGGTCAGCGGCAGGGCGACCAGCGCGCCGGTGATGCCGAAGGGCACCGAGAACATGACCACGAACGGGTCGAGCAGGGACTCGAACTGGGCGGCCATCACCATGTAGACCAGAAAGATCGCCAGCAGCAGCGCCAGGGTCATGTCCACGACCATCGCCCGCTGCTCCTTCACGTCGCCGGCGAAGCGGGTGGTGATCGTGTCCGGGATCACGCCCGCCGCGCGGTCGGCCGCGACCTGCCGCTCGACGTCCGCGGCCACGTCGCCCAGGGCGCGGCCGGAGACGTCGGCCATCACCCGCAGCTGGCGCTGCATGTCCATGCGCCGGATCTCGAGCGGGCTCGAGCCGTCGACCACGCTGGCGATGCTGTCGAGGCGGATCTGCGCCCCGCTCAGCGAGGGCACGGTGAGGCTGGTGATGTCGGCGACGCTCCCGCGGTCCTCGTCGCGCAGCTTGAGGAACAGGTCGATGTCCTCGTCGCCGCCGCGGTAGCGGGTCACCGCGTTGCCGTACATCGAGGTGCGCACCGCCGCGGCGATCATCGCCACCGGCACCCCCAGCCGGGCCGCGTCCATGCGCCGGATCGCGAGCTGCAGCTCGGGGTTGTCGTCCAGCGTGTCGGTGGAGACGTTGATCGCGCCCGGCGTGCCCTTCACGAGCGCCTCGATGTGGCGGGTGACGGCCCGCATCTCCTGCATGTCGTCCGAGGAGGAGAAGACCTCGAGGGTGAGCGGCTTCCCCCCGCTGGTCGTCATCTTGGCCATGGGGTTGGAGGCGTCGATCTGCACCGAGACCGGGCCGGGGATGGCCAGGACCTCGTCGCGGATCGCCTCGGCCATGTCGAAGGTCGTGCGCTCCCGCTCGCTGCGCTTGGGCACGCGGACCATGATCGACGCCAGGTTGGGGCCGCTGCGCCCCCCCATGAGGGAGCTGAGGCCGCTGCTGGACGCGCCGGCGCGGACGAAGGTGACCAGCGCCTCGGGGATGCGGCGCTGGATGATCCCCTCCACCTGCTGCGCCACCGCGAAGGTGCGGTCGGCGTTGGCCCCGATGGGCAGCTCGACGGTGACGATCATCATGCCGCCGTCCATCAGTGGCATGAAGTCCACGCCGATCACCGCGGTCAGCCCCAGGCTGGCAGCGAAGAGCAGCACGGCCACGGCGAGGGTCTTCTTGCGGTTGCGCAGCGCCACGCCGATCAGGCGGCCGTAGCCCGCCTCGAGCCGGCGGAGCTGGCGCTCGCTGAAGCGGAAGAAGCCGCCGCGTCGGTCCTCGTCCATGCTCACGTTGCGCAGGAAGCGCCGCGCGAGCACGGGCACCAGCGCCAGCGCCACGAGCAGCGAGATGGCCAGGGTCACGATGATGACGTAGGCCAGCTCGGTGAAGAAGATGCCGATCATCCCGCCCACGAACAGCACGGGCATGAAGATGGCCGCGTTGGTCAGGGTGGCCGCGGTGACCGCGCCCTGGACCTCCTCCGGGCCGAGGGCGGCCGCGGTGTCGGTGGACTTCCCCTGCTCGAGGTTGCGGACGATGTTGTCCACCGAGACGATGGAGTCGTCCACCACCAGGCCGACCGCGATGCTCATCGCCGCGAGCGTGATGATGTTCAGCGTGTAGCCGCCGAGCGCGAGCATGGCGAAGCCGGCGATGAGCGAGGTGGGGATGCTGATGGCGACGATCACGCTGGTGCGCAGGCGGCGCAGGAAGAAGAGCACCACCAGGAAGACGATCGCCCCGCCCAGGTAGACGGCCTCGGAGAGCGAGCCGATCATGAAGACGATCGAGTCGGACATGTCCATGATCGTCGCGATGCGGAAGCCCCGGGGGGCGAGAGACGCGTCGAGCTCCGCGATGCGCTGCTTGACCGCCCGGGCGACGTCCACGGTGTTGGAGCCGGACTCGCGCTGGACCATGAGCATCATCGAGCTCTGGCCGTTGGTCGTGCCCAGGCTGGTCCGCTCCTCGAGGCCGAAGCGGACCCTGGCCACGTCCTTGAGGTAGACGAGCGCGCCCTGGTTCTGGCCGACGATCACGCTCTCCACGTCGGCGATGCTCTGGTACTCGCCCGGGGCGCGCAGGGTGTAGATGCTCCGTCCGAGCTCGAGCGTCCCGGCCGGCAGGGTGAGGTTGTTGGCCTTGAGCGCCCCCTCGAGCTGGGCCATCGAGAGCTGGCGGGACTCGAGCTCCCGGCGGTCGACCTCGACCATGAGCTGGCGCTTGCGCTCGTTGAACAGGACCACCGCGGCGACCCCGGGTACGCGCTGGAGGTCGTCGGAGACGTGGTCCTCGATGAACTCGCTGTGCTCGGCGATGTCGCCCTGGGTGGTGGTCACCGAGAGGATCAGCACCGGGATCTGGGCCATGTTCATGCGGAACAGCAGGGGGTCGTCGACCTCCTCGGGCATCAGCGGCTTGGCCATCGCGGCCAGGCGGCGGATGTCGTTCGACTTCTCGTCGAGGTTGGCGCCCCAGTCGAACTTCAGCTGGATGACCGACACGTTGTCCTGGGTGATGGACGACATCTCGTCCAGGTCCGCCGTGACCGCGAGCGACTTCTCGAGGTTCTTGGTGACCTTCTCCTCGACGTCGGTCGCGCTGGCCCCCTTCCAGGTGGTGATGAGCGAGATCATCGGGGCCTCGATGTCCGGGAACATGTCGAGGGGCAGGCGCACGAAGGTGATCACCCCGAGCACCACGATCCCCAGGAAGACCATGGTGACCAGGACCGGCCGGCGCACCGAGAACGAGGGCAGGCTCATCGGGCGCCCCCGGCCTTCTTGGCCACGACCACCCGATCGCCGTCCTGGAGGTTGGCCTGCCCACCGCGGACGACCACCTCGCCCGGCGACAGCCCCTCGAGGATCTGCAGGAGCTCGCCGCTCCTGGCCCCGAGCGAGACCTCCCGGCGCACGGCCAGGTCGTTCTTGAGGACGAAGAGGACCGCCTTGCGCTCGGCCGCCGAGAGCTTCGCGAGCGCGTCGTCCGGGACGCAGGGGGACTTGTGCGAGCCGAGGCGGAGGATCATCCGCGCGCTCATGCCCGGGTGGACCCTCTTCCCGGGCTGGCCGGGGTAGGGCGGGTTGTCGATGTAGACCTTGACCTTCGCGGTGCGCGTGCGCGGGTCCACCATCGGCTCGAGGCGGTCGACGGTCGCCGGGATGGGCTCGGGGCTCAGCGCGTCGACGACGATCTCGACCTTCGTACCCCTCTCGATCCCGAGCAGGTCCTGCTGGCCGACCGAGCCGATCACCTCGACGCGATCGAGGTCGGCGATCATCACCACCGGCGAGGGAGGCATGGCGTGCAGGCGGGTGCCCTCGTCGACCATGCGCTGGACGACCACGCCGTCGAAGGGCGCGCGGATGGTCGTCCGCGAGAGGTTGACCCGGGCCGCGTCCAGACCGACCTCGGCCATCGCGAGCTGCGCGCGCGCGCCCTGCTGGCCGGCCAGGCCCTGCTCCCGGGCCGACGAGATGTCCTCGAACTCGTTGTCCGAGAGGGACTGGTTCTGGTGCAGGACCGCGAAGCGCTCGTACTTCTTAGACACCGTGCCGACGCCGATGTCGGCCACGCTCAGGCCGGCCTTCGCGGCCGCGAGCTGGGCCTCGGCCTGGCGCAGCCCGAGCAGGTAGTCGCTCCGATCGAGCTCGACGAGCGCCTGGCCCGCCTTCACCCGATCGCCCTCGACCACGTGGACCCGGGTGACGTCGCCGGGGAGCTTCGAGAACAGGATCACCGAGCTGCGCGGGAGCACGTCCGCGGTGATCTCGATCGAGCGCTCGAAGTCCTGCTCGGCCACGGTCCAGGGCTCCACCGTCTTCGGCCGCTCCCGCGGGCCGGCGTCCGCGGAGGGCGGGCTCGCCTTGCTCGCGCACGCGGCGAGGGCCGCGGCCAGGGCGATCAGCAGCAGGGAGCGGACGGCGGCGCGCGCGATCTCACGGGTGGTCATGGGAGTCCTCCGTGCCCAGGGAGCCGATGGCCTTCTCCAGCGCGGCCACCGCGATGAGGTAGTCGTACCTTGCGCTCTCGCTCTCGACCCGGGCGCGGGTCAGGCGCGTCTGGGCGTCGAGCACGTCGGTCGAGGTGTTCACGTGCTGCGCGTAGCGGTCCTGCTCGATGCGCAGCTGCTCCTCGGCGTGGGCCAGGGCGGAGCCGGTGACGCCGATCAGCTCCTTCGCCTCGCGCGTGCCCATCCACGCCCGCTCGACGTCGAGCAGGATGCCCCGCTCGGCCTCCTCGCGGCCGGCCTGCGCCATGGCCAGGTGCGCATCGGCCTCCTCCACCTTGTAGTAGGTGGCGCCCCACTCCCAGACGTCCCAGGACAGCGCCAACCCGAGGGTCCAGGGCGGCGGCGCCATGAGCGAGCCCTCGTTGTACTGGTACATGGCCAGCGCGCTGAGCTGGGGGATGAAGCCGGAGATGGCCAGCTTCCTGCCGTACTCGGCCTGCTCGAGGCGCAGCGCGATCTCCTGGAGCTCGGGCCTGCGCGTGAGCGCCATCGCCTGCGCCATCTCGACCCCGAGCTTCTCCTCCGGGCCGAACCCGAAGCCCGGGGCGACGACCTCCACGGCCGTGCCCGCGGGCAGGCCGAGCATCATCGCCAGGGCGGCGCCGGCGAGGGAGACGCCGTGCCGGACCTTGAGGAGCTGGCCGCGGATCTCGGCCAGGCGAACCTCGGCCTGGAGCAGGTCCTGCTTCCCGATCAGGCCCACCTCGACGAAGGAGCGGGCCTGGGCGACGTGGGCCTCGACGGTCCTCGTGGCCTCCTCGAGGGCCTGGACCCCGGCCTGGGCCTGGAGCAGGCGCAGGCAGCCCTCGGTGACCTGGTAGGCGAGCTCGTCCCGCCGCCGCTGCCTCGCGACGCTCGCCACCTCCACCCCGAGGTCGCCCGCCCGGTAGCCGACGTAGACCGCGTAGAGCTGGGAGAGCGGCTGGACGATCCGCGCGGTGACGGTCACGTCGTAGTCCTTGCTCTCGAACATCGACGGCAGGTCCTGGAAGAACTGGATCATCGCGTTGTCGAAGGGGTCGCTGCCGGCCAGCGCCTGGAGCGCGGCGAGCTGCTCGGGGGTCATGCCCCCGCCGCCCAGGGACGGCGGCTCGCTGAACCACAGGGCGCGGGTCTCGAACTGGAGGATGGGGCCGAAGTGCGCCCGGGCCTGCTTCCGGACCGCGTCGGCGGCGTCGATCTCGGCCTGCGCCGACCGCATGCGCGGGCTCTGCGCGAGGGCGAGCGAGACCGCCTCCTCGAGGGTGAGCCGCTTCGTCTCTCCCGCGGCCAGGGTCCACGGGAGGCACAGCAGGACCCCGACCCATGCTGCCAGGCGCGTTCGTTTCGCGTACACGGGTGGCACCTCCGGGGGCCCCGCAAAGCACGGACCGGGCCATCTTGGAACACCGAGTCAATCCCTTGATTCATTGTTGAAATGTTCCATTCGCTGCGGAGGCGTCGCGAAATTTCGCGCCCAAAACGCGAAATATCGCTTGAACCCCGACGTGCGACGCGTTATTTCACGTCGCGCGAGGTAGCCATGCTGAGCGACGAGAACCGGATCTTCCGCGAAGCCTCGGTGCTGATCACCGGCTCGCTCGAGATCGACCAGGCCCTGTTGGACGCGTTCGCCTACCTCCGGGGGCTCATGCCGCTGGACGAGCTGGCGCTGTTCCGGCTCGACCTCGCGGGCGAGCGGGTAGCCATCCGGACCGTGGTCCGGGGGACGAGCGCGGCCTGGTGGGGGAGCCGGACGACGAGCTCTTCGCCATGCCCGACAGCAAGGCCGACTGGGTCATGGACAAGATGAGCCGCCTCGACCGCTGGCCCGCGGTGTGGCTCGGCCTGCCGCCGGACCTCGAGCGGGAGGAGGCCGTGGCGCTGCTCCACCTGACCGACCTCCCGGTCGACTCGTCGTTCGTGATCCTGCTCAACAAGGAGCTCCTGGCCGGGCTCGTGGCCGTTGCCCACCGGCCTGGCGCCTTCCACGAGGACCACAAGCGGCTGTTCGAGCTGCTCAAGGAGCCGATCAACATCGCGCTCTCGAACGCCCTGCGCTTCCTCGAACTGCGCAGGCTCAAGGACCGGGCGATCGAGGACCAGCGCGCCCTGCAGCAGGACATCCAGCGCTCGGACGTGGTGATCGGCGCGGAGTGCGGGCTCCGGCCGGTGATGGCCCTGGCTTACCAGGTCGCGCGCACCGCGGCGCCGGTCCTGCTGCTGGGCGAGACCGGCACGGGCAAGGAGGTGGTCGCCCAGGCCATCCACCGCGCCTCGGCCTGCCGGGCCGGGCCGATGATCGGGGTGAACTGCGGCGCGCTGGCCGAGTCGCTGGTGGACAGCGAGCTCTTCGGCCACGAGCGCGGGGCCTTCACCGGCGCGGTCGCGACCAAGCGCGGCCGCTTCGAGCGCGCGGACGGCGGGACGCTGTTCCTCGACGAGGTGGCCGACCTGCCGCCCTCGGCCCAGATCAAGCTGCTGCGCGTGCTGCAGACCGGGGAGTTCGAGCGGGCGGGCGGGAGCCAGACCCTGCACGTCCACGTGCGCCTGATCGCGGCCACCCACCGCGACCTGGCGGAGATGGTGCGGCGGGGCGAGTTCCGCGAGGACCTCTGGTTCCGGCTCGACGTGTTCCCGATCCGGATCCCGCCCCTGCGCGAGCGGCGCGAGGACATCCCCCTGCTCGCCCATCACTTCATCGAGAGCAAGGCGCGCGAGATGAACCTGGGAGCGCGGCCGGCCCTGCCCGGGGAGGAGCTCTCGCGGCTCGTGGCCTACCCCTGGCCGGGCAACGTGCGCGAGCTGCAGAACGCGATCGAGCGCGCGCTCATCCTCTACCGCAGCGAGCCGCTGCGCTTCCCCCACTTGAGCGTGGCCGGCGCGCCCGCCCCGGCCGCGGCCGAGCCCGGCCCGGCCCGGCCGGCCGGGGAACACCTGCCCACCTTCGACGAGGCGGCCGCGGACTACCTGCGCCGGGCGCTCGCCGCGGCGGGCGGGCGGGTCGCGGGCGCGGGCGGGGCCGCGGACCTGGCCGGGATGAACGCGAGCACCTTCCGCTCGAAGATGAAGAAGCTCGGGCTGGGCCGCGCGCGGCAGGGGTGATCCCCGGGCCAGGCCCTCCGGCGCTCGGCCCTCAAACTTCGGGCGGATCGTGCTATCGTTTCCCTGTTCGCGCGACCAGAGCATGTGGGGCCGTGACCGCACAGACCCGGAGGTGTCTGCGGAGCCGCGACGAGCCTGCCGGAGCCGACTGGGAGGTGGACCTGGGAGGGTCGAACCCGGAGGTGGAGCCGATGAGAGACGCGCTCAAGTGCCCGCTGTGCGGCGAGGTGTTCGAGCTGAAGCCCGAGGACCTGCCCGAGAAGGGGCTGCTCGTCGTCTGCCCCAGGTGCAAGCACACCTTCGAGCTCGAGGAGGCCGCGGAGTTCCCCTCGTACGCCGAGGGCAGACCGTCCTCGGACTGACGGGGGCGGGCCCGGGCTCAGGGCGACTGGTAGTTGAGCAGCAGCATCACCGCCGTGTCGTCCGCGTCCTGGCCGTCGTCGGTGAACAGCGCGCCCAGCTCGCGCGTGCCGGCGGTGTACACGTACAGCACCCCGGTCCAGGCCGGATCCTGCACGACGGTGGGCGCGCCGTAGGCCGCGTCCAGGGCGGACTTGGGGCTGCCGATCCGCAGGCCGTCGGCGGCCTGGCCGTAGTAGAACGGATACAGCGCGACCAGGACCAGCCTGTCCCGCTCGTACACCCCGGCCACCGTGTCCACCCCGATGAACTCGAGCCCCTGGATGCGGTAGGAGTCCACGTAGAACTGCACGCTGACCGGATCCCCGCCCGTCTCGACCACCCGCTCGAAACCCGAGGGCCAGTCGGGCTCGCCCACCGCGGCGCGGTGCACGGCCTGCGCGTCCCCGGTCGAGAGGCCGTTGCCCAGGTAGATGGTCGTGCCGCCGTAGGTCAGCGTGCCCGCGACCGGATCGAAGCTGCCGTCCGGCGCGCTGTACACCCGCGTCACGGTGATGGCCCGGGCCAGATCGTCGGGGCCGTAGTTCACGAACAGCCCCAGGCCGAAGTACTCGTCCACGCGGCCGCCCTCGAAACCCTCCGAGGCCGCCAGCACCTCGGAGTGGTCGGGCTCCCCGAGGCCCGCGCGCACCTCCGCCTGCGTCGAGCCCACGCGCAGCCCCTGGGGCGTCTGCGCGTCCAGACCGGGCCGGGCGATGACCGACAGGACGTGGTCCGGGCCGTCGAAGCTCTTGCTCCCGTTCACGTCGATCCCGGCCACCCACAGGCGATCGCCGAGGAAGCTCATTGTGTAGGTGGCGTCGGGCACCAGGCTGCCGTCCTCCCACAGGGCGGCCCGGACCTGGTCCAGCGTGGTGAAGCTCGCCAGCGACAGGCTGACGTCGACCGGGCCCACCCCGCGGCCCGCCTCGATGGGCCAGGCCGGGTCCTCGGCGCACTGGCCCGTCTCCACGAGGCACACCTCGGCCGCGCCCGCGCAGGTCCCACAGGAGCCGCCGCAGCCGTCGGGGCCGCAGCCCTTGCCGGCGCAGGCCGGGCAGCATAGGATCGCGCACTGGCCCTGGTCGCACAGGCCGGGGTCGGGCTGGCCGTCGCAGCCCAGGCAGTCGCCGCAGGGCACCCCGCAGGCCGGATCCGGGCCGCACTGGGTCGCCGAGCAGTCCGGCTCGCAGCAGTCGCACATGCCGGTGGGCAGGCAGATGCAGCCGTTCGGATCCGGGCAGGCGCCGCAGTGGAGCGTGCCGCACACGGGATCCGGGCCGCACTCCCGATCGCCGCAGTCGGGCTGGCACGGGCCGGTCTGGCAGGCGCCGTCCACGTCGCACCACTCGCCGGCCGCGGTGTCGCACCCGCCGCAGCTCTGCCCGCAGACCGGATCGGGCCCGCACACCCGCGCGCCGCAGGCCGGGTCGCAGCCGCACTGGCCCAGGGCGTCGCAGCTGTCGGGCGCCAGGCAGGTCCCGCAGGGAGCGCCGCAGACCGGGTCCAGGCCGCAGGCGCGGCCCGCGCAGTCGGGCGCGCATTCGCAGGCCCCCTCCGCGGTGCAGGTCGCGGGGGCGGTGCACTCGCCGCAGGAGCCGCCGCACCCGTCCGGGCCGCAGCTCCTGCCGGCGCAGGCGGGCGTGCAGCACGCGCAGGCCTCCCAGCCCGAGCCGTCCGCCAGGCAGGCCTGGGTTCCCTCGGCGCCGTCCGCGCACAGGCAGACCCGCTCCGTGCCCTGGTCGCAGGCAGCGTCTCTCCCCCCGTCGCAGGCGCAGGTGAGCAAGCCCAGGGCCAGGCCGGATGCCAGGATCGACCAGGAGCGCTCCTTCACCGGCCACCTCCGTTCGGGCGGTGCCTCGCCCGGCCTGGATGGTAGCGCGCGCGGACCCTGGAAGGGAAGCGGCCCCCATTCCGGCTAGGGCGAAGCCCGAGACCGCCCCTCCATCTCGGCCTTCGCCGCTCGGGCATCCCGACCTGCCGCTGCGCTTCAGGGGCACCGCATTTTCCGGCTCTGCCACCCGCAGATTCCGGCTTGCCCCGATGGCCGAATCGCGGCCGCGGCTCTATGGATAGAGCACGAAAGGAGCGTGTCCCCATGAACTCGAACCCGATCGAAGCCAAGGTCCAGAAGAGCCAGGGCAGTTCTACCAGCCTGCTCATCAAGGCTGGCGACGTGGTCATCCAGACGGAGTACGCCGAGCTCGCGCAGTGCGACTTCCCGATCTGGTCCAGCTCGCCGATCCCGGTCGAGATCCCCCCGAACGGGACCAAGGACTTCGTGGTGGGACCGTTCAGCGGCGAGATCACCCAGAAGGCCGCGGACGGGAACTTCCCGCACATCATCAAGTTCCCCGTGTACCAGGGGCAGGAGCTCGTCGGCCTCAAGGCCTTCCAGCAGCTCCCTGGCAACGGCGCCAACCAGTCGCTGGCCAAGGTGCCGATCCTCGCGGTGGCCACGGAGGTCTCGGGGCAGGTGGACGGCAAGCGGGTCCAGGCCCACTGCGTCCTCCCGATCTGGAACGACGGCTCCGCGGTGCTGGTGACCCTGGACTGGTTCGAGGGAGAGCCCTCCGAGGGCACGCCCAACCCCGAGTACCATCTGCGCGCGACGACGGGGTTCCCCGTGGCCATGGGGCTGGAGCAGCTGGCGCGGGCCTCGCGGTTGTCCGAGAAGGCGCAGGACTGCCTGTACCACATCTACCTCACGCCGTGGCAGCTGGGTGGCCAGATCCTGAAGGACAAGGGCGCGGAGAGCCCGCACCGCATCTGGCAGCGCCAGTGGGAGTTCACGAGCCAGGAAGAGTTCTCGAAGGCCCTGAGCCGCATCACCGGTGGCCTGGTGGGGACGGACCCCAAGGCTGTCGCCTGAAACCACACGCCGAGAAGGAGGTCACTGTCATGCAGATCGTCGTCCCGAAGGAGATTCTCCACGCCGAGAAGCGCGTCGCCGTCATCCCCGAGACCGTCGTCAAGCTGCGCCAGAAGGGCTTCGAGGTGGCCGTGGAGGCCGGCGCCGGGGCGGGCGCCTTCTACGCCGACGCCGAGTACGAGAAGGCCGGCGCGACCATCGTGAAGGACCCCGAGGAGCTGTTCGCCAAGGCGGGCATCATCCTGAAGGTCAAGCAGCCGGTCTTCAACGAGGCCAAGAAGAAGCACGAGGTGGACATGATGCCCCAGGGTTGCACCCTGGTGACCTTCCTCCACCCGGCCGCCCCCGGCAGCCACGACATCGTGCGCAAGCTCCGCGATCGCAAGATCACCTCGTTCACCATGGACGGGATCCCCAGGATCTCGCGGGCGCAGCGTATGGACGCCCTCACCTCCATGAGCACGGTCACCGGGTACCGCGCGGTACTCGACGCCGCCGAGCACCTCCCGCGCTTCCTGCCGATGATCGGCACCGCCATCGGGCCCATCAAGCCGGCGACCGTCCTGGTCGTGGGCACGGGCGTCGTGGGGCTGCAGGCCGTCGCCACCGCCAAGCGCCTCGGCGCGGTCGTCCGGGCCTGGGACATCCGCGAGGCGGCCCGCACCGAGGCGGGCAGCCTCGGCGCCAAGGTCGCGGGCTTCGACGTGCCGAAGGAGCTGGCCATCGCCGAGGGCGGCTACGCCAAGCTGCTGCCGCAGGACTGGCTGGAGAAGGAGCGGGCCGCCATCGAGCCAGTGGTCGCGGAGGCCGACATCGTCATCCTCTCGGCCCTGGTGCCGGGCTCCCTGGCCCCGGTCATCGTCACCAAGCAGGCCGTGGCCCGCATGCGCCCCGGGTCGGTGATCATCGACGTGTCCATCGATCAGGGCGGCAACTGCGCGCTCACGCAGGCCGGGCAGGAGGTGGTGCAGAACGACGTGTGCATCTGCGGCCTGCAGAACATCCCCGGGCGCATGGCCATGCACTCCACCTGGCTGTACGCGCACAACATGTTCTACTACATCGAGAACCTCTTCAAGAACGCCGCGGGGCCCGCGGACCTCGCGGACGAGATCGCGCGCGCCTCCCTCGTCACCAAGGAGGGCAAGATCCACTTCCAGCCTGCCCTCGACGCGATGGGTGAGCACTGAACGCGGGTCCGAGTGAACGGAGGACAAGGTCATGACCGAGCTGGCATTGATGCTGGTCGTCTTCGCGGTGTCGTTCGGCGTCGGTTACCTGCTCATCTCGCGCGTGCCGCCGCTGCTGCACACGCCGTTGATGTCCATGACCAATGCCATCTCGGCCGTGACCATCCTCGGCGCCATCCTCCTGTTCGCCGTGACCATGAGCGTCGGCGACGTGGTGATCGGGGCGATCGCGCTCGCCACGGCGGCCTTCAATCTGGTCGGGGGCTTCGTGATCACCGATCGGATGACGAAGATGTTCAAGACCCATCGCGGGTCGGGAGCGCAGGGCGCGGGTCGTGCGTCATGACGCCTGCAGGCGCGAACGAGCTCGTTCACTTCGTGCGCGTCGATGGAGCTCAACATGGATAACTGGACCCAAATCCTGATCGATCTGGCGATCATCGTACTCCTGGTGATCGGCATCTCGATGTTCCGTACGCCTCGAGGCGCCCGGCGCGGCAACGCGGCGGCGGCCTTGGCGCTGCTGCTCGCCATGGCGATCGTGCTGTATCGCAACGCGGTCATGGAGCCAGCCATCCTGATCATCGCGATGGTCGTCGGAGGCGCGATCGGGACCCTCGTGGCGGTGCGGGTGACCATGATCCAGATACCCGCCATGGTCGCGTTCCAGCACGGCGCGGGTGGAATCGCTGCCTGCGCCATCGCGTTCGTCGAGCTCACGCGCGGCGACTCGCCAACCATCGTCGGGGAGGTCTCGGGCCTCCTGGGCCTCGTCATCGGGGCCGCCACCTTCAGCGGCAGCATGGTGGCGAGCGCAAAGCTCGCCGGCAAGCTCAAGGGGACGCCGACGGTGCTTCCCGGCCACGGGGTGATCCTGCTGACGCTCCTGACGGCGATCGCCGGACTCGGCGTGTTGGGCGCCATGACGCGCGGCCCGTCGTTGCCGTTCGTGCTCGTGGGCGTGCTCGTGGCCGCGGTCCTCCTCGGCCTCTTCTTCTCCATCCGCATCGGCGGCGCGGACATGCCGGTCCTCATCTCCTTCCTCAACGCCACGGCGGGGCTGGCGGCCGCGTTCTGCGGCGTCATCATCCAGAATCGCCTGCTCATCGCGTGCGGCGCCACGGTGGCCGCGTCCGGTTCGATCCTGACGGCCGTGATGTGCAGGGCGATGAACCGGAGCTTCGTCAAGGTCCTGGCCGGCGGGAAGATGGGCCGCGCGCCCAGCGCAGGAGTGAAACCGCCGGCGAAGGCTCCGGTTCGGGTGGAGACCATCCAGGCCGGACCGATGGAGCGGGCCAAGCAGGTGCTGCGGGAGGCCAGGTCCGTCATCATCATCCCCGGCTACGGCATGGCGCTGGCGCGCGCGCAATTCAAGGTCGCCACGCTGGCCAAGCGCATGGAGGAGCTGGGCAAGACCGTGACCTTCGCCATCCACCCCGTCGCGGGCCGCATGCCGGGCCACATGAACGTGCTGCTGGCCGAGGCGGACGTGGACTACGACAAGCTCAAGGAGATGGACGACGTCAACAGCTCGTTCGCGGCCACCGACGCGGTGCTCGTCGTCGGCGCCTGCGACGTCGTCAATCCGGCCGCGATCCGCGTGGCAGACACGCCCATCTCGGGGATGCCCATCCTGAACGCCCACGAGGCGAAGAACGTGCTGGTCTGCAACCTCGACGAGCGGCCGGGCTACTCCGGCGTCCCGAACCCTCTCTATGACGAGGCCGCGACGCTGCTCCTGTTCGGCGACGCGAACGCGACCGTCGCCGAGCTGCTCGTGGGCCTCTCGGGCGCATCGGCCACGGCGCCGGCCGAGGCGCAAGTGGAGGCGACACCCGCTGGAGCCATGGAGCGGGCCAAGAAGGTGCTGCGGGAGGCCAGGTCCGTCATCGTCATCCCCGGCTACGGCATGGCGCTGGCGCGCGCGCAATTCAAGGTCGCCTCGCTGGCCAAGCGCCTGGAAGAGCTGGGCAAGACCGTGACCTTCGCCATCCACCCCGTCGCGGGCCGCATGCCGGGCCACATGAACGTGCTGCTGGCCGAGGCGGACGTGGACTACGACAAGCTCAAGGAGATGGACGACGTCAACAGCTCGTTCGCGGCCACCGACGCGGTGCTCGTCGTCGGCGCCTGCGACGTCGTCAATCCGGCCGCGATCCGCGTGGCAGACACGCCCATCTCGGGGATGCCCATCCTGAACGCCCACGAGGCGAAGAACGTGCTGGTCTGCAACCTCGACGAGCGGCCGGGCTACTCCGGCGTCCCGAACCCTCTCTATGACGAGGCCACGACGCTGCTCCTGTTCGGCGACGCGAACGCGACCGTCACCGAGCTGCTGGAGAGCCTGTCGGAGGAGCAGGTCTCCGCTCCCCGGACCGCCGGAGAGCCCAGCCACCCGCGAGCAGGCGTGGCAGCCCGGCTCACGACCGACGCCTTGAGCGAGAGGTTGCTCCGGGCGGAGTACGCGGTCCGCGGCCCGATCGTGCAGCGCGCCCAGGAGCTCGAGGCACAAGGCCAGAAGATCATCTACTGCAACATCGGCAACCCCCAGGCGCTGAAACAGAAACCGCTGACCTACCTCCGCCAGCTCCTCAGCCTGCTGGAGGTCCCCGCGCTCCTGGACGAGCCGGCGGTCACCGCCCGCATCCCCAAGGACATCGTGGCCCGCGCCCGGACCGTCCTGGAGAAGCATCCCCACGGGACCGGCGCCTACAGCCAGAGCCCCGGCATCCCCTTCATCCGCCAGGCCGTGGCCGAGTTCATCACCCGCCGGGACGGTATCCCGGCCGACCCGGCCTCGATCATCCTCACCGACGGCGCCAGCAAGGGCGTCCAGGCCGTGCTGACCGCGTTCGTCAAGACCCCGCAGGATGGTTTCATGATCCCCATCCCCCAGTACCCGCTCTACAGCGCCAGCCTGACGCTCCTGGGCGGGCAGCGGATCGGCTACCACCTGGACGAGGAGAATCACTGGCAGCTCCGCGAGGCGATCCTCACCCAGAGCCTGGAGGACGCGGAGAAGGCCGGCATCCACCCGGTCGGGCTGGTGGTCATCAACCCCGGGAACCCCACCGGGGCGGTCCTGAGCCGCGAGAACATCGAGATGGTGATCGGCTTCGCGCGGCGCCACGGGCTGGTGCTCATCTCGGACGAGGTGTACCAGGAAAACGTCTACGCCGAGGGCTGCGCCTTCCACTCGTTCGCCAAGGTGATGCACGCCATGGGGGACGAGGAGACGCCGCTCTTCAGCTTGCACTCGGTCTCCAAGGGCTTCCTGGGCGAGTGTGGCCACCGGGGCGGCTACCTCGAGATGCGCAACATCCCCCCGGCCATCCACCGGGAGCTCATCAAGCTGCAATCGATCGCCCTGTGCGCCAACATCCCGGGCCAGCTGGCCACCTACGCCATGGTCGCCCCGCCCGGGCCCGGGGACGAGAGCCACGCGGAGTACGTGCGCGAGCGGGACGGCATCCTGGGAGAGCTCAAGAAGAAGGCCGAGATCCTAGGCCAGGGCATCAACCGGATCCCGGGGATGTCGGTGGAGCAACCCCAGGGGGCCATGTACGCCTTCGTGCGCTTCGAGCTCCCCAGCGACCCCTTCATCGATCTGCGCTCCATGTCCGCGGAGGAGCGCGCGGGCTACGCGGCCCGCCAGGAGTCCCAGTACTGCCTGACGCTGCTCGAGGAGACGGGCATCTGCGTGGTGCCTGGCTCGGGCTTCGGGCAGCAGCCGGGCACGCTGCACTTCCGCACGACCTTCCTGCCGCCGAGGAGCGAGATCCAGGCGCTGGTCGCCAGGCTGGGCGAGTTCCACCGCCGGTACACCCGGCGCAACCAGTCCTCCGCCGCCTAGCCGCCTCCGCGCCGGGAGGCTGACTCCAGGGCGCGCAGGATGGCGCCCGCCATCCGCCTGACCGCGTAGGCCTCGAAGTCCTCGGGTGGCTCGAGCCCGCGCGGGAAGACCTCGAGCACGCTGTGGAGGTACGCGCGCAGCTCGTGCAGGGCGGCCTGGGGCTCCGCCTCGTCGAGCAGGAAGGCGCCCGACACCAGGTGCTGCCAGCGATCGTCGCGTCCGTGGGACATGCGGGCTCCGGTCCAGACGGTGCGGGCTAGCGGCCGGCCTTGCCGCCGGATCCCTCGAGGGAGGTGATGCCCTCGCGGATGGCCAACTTGGTGAGCTCCGCCACGCTGTGGAGCTCCAGCTTGAGCATGAGGTTCTTGCGGTGGGTCTCCACGGTCTTGCGGCTGACGTGCAGCCGCTGCGCGATGGACGCGGTCGTCCCCCCCTCCGCCAGGAGCTGCAGCACCTCCCGCTCGCGGTCGGACAGCCGCGCCAGCGCGGAGCCCGGCGCCGGGGCGAGGCGCTGCACGTAGTCCTCGACCACGACGCCGACGATGTCCGGGCTGAGGAAGCGGCCGCCGTTCCTGACGGTCTGGACGGCCTGGATCAGCTCGGTGAAGGCGCTGTCCTTGACCACGTAGCCGGAGGCCCCGGCCGACAGCATCCCGGCCACGTACTGCCGATCGGCGTGCATGGACACCGCGACCACCTTGATGCCTGGCATCTCCGCGTGGATCTGGCGGGTGGCCTCCATGCCGTTCAGCTCGGGCATGCCGATGTCCATGATCACCACGTCCGGAGACAGCTCCCGGGCGAGGCGGACGGCCATCCGTCCGTTGTTGGCCTCGCCCACGATCTCCATACCCGGCTGCTGCATGAAGAGGGTGCGCAGGCCCTCGCAGAAGAGCTTGTGGTTGTCCGCCAGCAGGATCTTCATGGGCTCGCCCCCGTCTCTTCACCGCCCGCGTCGGCGCAGGGGACCGAGATGCGGATCCTCGTCCCCTGGCCGGGGCGGGAGTCGATGGCCACCCGGCCGCCCAGGTGGCCGATGCGCTCCCGGATGCTGAACAGGCCGAAGCCTCCGACGGCGGAGGGGTAGGCGCCGAGGGAGGCCGCGTCGAAGCCGACGCCGTCGTCCTCCACCAGCGCGTGGAGCTCGCCGAGATCGTTCTGCAGGGTCACTGTGACGCGGGTGGCCCTGGAGTGCTTCACCGCGTTGGAGAGCAGCTCCTGGATGGAGCGGAACAGCATGACGCGCACGCCCTCGACCAGCTCGACGATGCGGGTGTCGCCCCGGACGCTCATCCGCAGCCCGAACTGGTGGGTGAAGTGGTCGGTGAGCCAGGCGATGGCCTGCTGCAGGCCGAGCTCGTACAGGATGGGCGGGCTGATCTCGAAGGTCAGGGAGCGGGTGTCCTGGACGATCTGCTTGATGAGCGCGGAGATGTCCTCGAGCCGCTGGTGGTGCTCGGCCGGCAGCACGTGGGTCAGCGACTCCAGCTTGAGCTTGGCCACGGCCAGGCCCTGGCCGATGCGGTCGTGGAGGCTGAGCGCCAGGGCCCGCCGCTCCCGCTCCTCGGCCAGCGTCAGCTCCGAGGCCAGCGATCTCAGGTGCTGCTGGTAGGTCGAGAGCTGGCTCTGGGCTTCCTTGAGCGAGACGATCTCCGCCAGGTGCGCGGCCACGGAGGACAGGAGCAGGTGCTCCTCTGGGAGGAACTCGGGCTCCCGCGCGTCGTCGAGCTCGTCGGTGTAGCCGATCTCGAGCAGGCCGACGCTCTCGCCGTCCACGACGATGTGGGCGTGCTGCCGCCACTGGGGCTCACGGAAGTTCTGGGACTGGTACCTGCGGCTCTTCAGGGTGATGCAGGCGCAGGCCCGCTCCGGGTACTGCCAGGCGGAGGGCAGGACCTCGACCGCCTTCTGCAGGATCTCGCCCAGGTCGCTGTGTCGCCCCTTGAGCAGCGCCGAGATGGAGTAGAGGCACTTCAGCTCCTTCACCCGCTCGGCCAGGACGTCCGAGCGCACGTTCACCTTGTCCAGCGCCTCGTTCCTGGCCTCGGAGCTGCCCTCCAGCTCCGCGATGCGCCGTCGCAGCCGCTCCACCTCGCGCTGCAGGTCGCCCGGGTCTTGCCTGTCGCCGGGTGCCTCGGCCCGGTCGCGGGCCGGGGCGGGCGCAGCGGGCGTGGTCGGTAGGCTCATCTTCGCTCCCTGTCGGTTCGGGCGGGCCGGTCGCCCGGGCCCGTCCGGCCATCCTAGCCCGGGGCGCGGCCGAATCCAACCCGACGCCGGCTCACTCCCACTTGTAGGCGGGCTCGCTGCAGTGGCAGCACGGGGTGGGGAGCGCCACGTTCGGCTTCGGGCCCGCCTCGGTGGCCCGGGAGGGATCCTCGCTCGGCGCGCCGGCCTTCAGGGCCAGCACCGCGGCCCGGGCCTGCTCGGCGCTCTCGGCCTGGACCAGGCCCACCACGGCCGAGACCGGTCGATCGATGTCGACCCACACCGAGACCGGCCCGCCGCTGGCCGGAAGGTCGAGCGCGCCGGTCGAGAGCTCGAGCCTGTCCCAGCCGAACTCCACGAAGGAGGCCTGGCACGAGGAGGCGCTGTAGGGCAGGCGGTAGGCGAACAGGCGCTTGCCGACGCCGTTCGGCGAGGGCGGCAGGCTGAAGGTGAAGCGCACCGCGCTGCCGTGCGTGGGAAATGCCCGGCGCAGGAAGGCCAGCCGCTCCGCGAACCTGCTCGCCTCCCGCTCCACCTTCTCCTTCTCCCGCTCGTGCTTGCGCTGCTGGGCGTCCACGCTGGCCAGACAGGCGCGCTCGCTCTGGGGGCCGCGGTACTCGGGGCTGCAGGCCTCCGCCGCACCGAACGGGGCGCCGGCGAACGGCGCGGCCGGCACGCACGGACCGAGGGGATCGGCCAGCCGCACGCAGGCGTTGGTCGGCCCCTTCTCCAGGCGCTTGTCCGGCAGGCCGCTGTCGAGCGCCTGCATCGCCTCCCGGTTGCCCCGGCAGGCGAGGAACACGCTCGCCTCGGCCGTCTGGGCCCAGTCCTCCAGCCCGGCCCCGGCCATGGGATCCGCGGCCTGCACGGCCCGGACCGCGGTCTCGTACTGGTGCGCGGCCACGGCCAGCCGGGCCTTCTCCAGCAGGAGTGGGCGGTCGAGCGGGTCCAGGGCGGAGGCGCGCTCGAGCTGCACCAGCGCCTCGGCCGGGAAGCCCTGCTTCTCGAGCAGCGCGGCGTTCGCCACGAGCGCGGCCTTCTCCAGGGGGGCGGGGCTGAGGTACCGCCACGGCACCCAGCCCAGGACCGTCCCCTGGGCCTCGGCCGGCGGGGCGGTGAAGCGGAGCGCCAGGGACGGCGGCCGCTGGGCGCTCACCTCGACCCAGTCGCGGTACACGCTGCTCACGTTCACCGGGGTGTTGATGGGCACGCTGGCCACGACGTCGGCCCCGGGGTTGGCCCGCAGCCTGAGGCGCAGCGAGGTCGCGGCCACGTGCCACCGCTCGCCCTGCTGGGGAGCCCGCGGCGTCGGGGGCCTCCAGGCGAGCCGCTGCTGGACCTCGGGCGGGACCGCGCCGTCCAGCACCTGCCTGCAGGCCGCGACGATCTCCCAGGCCTCGCGCAGCTCCGGCTCGGCCCGGGCCAGCTCCTCGGCCAGGGCCGCCGCCCTGGCGAGATCCCCGGACAGCAGCACGCGCTTCACCTCGTCCAGGCGAGGCTCGGCCCGGGCGGACGGGACGGCGTGGAAGAAGACGAGCACGGCCAGCGCCAGCCAGATGCGTCGCATGCCCTCACCCCCTGAACGTACGCGGCCTTCGGCGCGAGATCACGGGCGGTAACGCAGGATCGTGCCGCCGTCCCCGACGGCCCAGACCTGGCCCGGGCCGGTGCCCCAGACCGCGCGCAGCCGCTGGGTGGTGCCGCTGGCCTTGGGCGACCAGGCGGTCCCGTCCCAGTGGACGATGGCGCCGTTGCTGCCGACCGCCCAGACGTCCTGGGGCCCGCTGCCCCACACCCCGCTCAGGCTGTCGGTGGTGTTGCTCGGCGAGGGCGACCAGGCGGCCCCGTCCCAGTGCAGGATGGTCCCCTCCCGGCCCACAGCCCAGATGTCGTCCGGCCCGCTGCCCCACAGGCTGGACAGCCGGCTGGTGGTCCCTGGCGAGACGCTCAGCCAGGCGTGTCCGTCCCAGTGCAGGAAGGCCTCGGACTGGCCGCCGATCCCCCACACGTCCTCCGGCCCCGAGCCCCACAGGCTGGAGAGCATCACGTCCGTACCCGGCACGGGCGACCACAGGCTGCCGTTCCAGTGCCAGATCCGCTGGCCGACCAGCCAGGCGTGCCCGGCGTCGGCCGCCCAGGTGGCCGAGAACCGCTCGGCGCCGTACGGCAGGACGGTCACCCACGCGCCCCCCGTCCGGTGCAGGACGCTCCAGGAGGTCACGTCGCCGCACGAGGTCCCGATCGCCCAGGCGTCGCCGGGGCCGCTGCCCGAGAGGGTGCCGGCGAAGCAACGCCCCCGGACGCCCTCCACGCTCGCCCAGCGCGAGCCATCGAAGCGCAGCATGCCGCCGGGGCCGGCCGCGAGCACGTCCTCCGGCCCGCTGCCCCAGATCCCGGTGAAGCCGAGGCTGCCGGTGAAGTCCTGGCACCAGCGGTCCACGCTGCACGCCGGCGCGCCGCACACCCCGGCCAGCCCGCCCCCGCCGCACACCGCGGGCGCGTCGCAGTCGCCGCAGGCCACGAGCTCGCTGCAGCCGTCGGACACCTCCCCGCAGTCCCTGCCCAGGGCCTCGCAGGTGGCCGGCGCGCACGTGTCCTGGCCGCACATCTTCGGGATGCCACCCCCGCCGCAGACGTCCTGGCCGGCGCACGTTCCGCAGTCCAGCGTGCCGCCGCAGCCGTCGGGGGACTGGCCGCACTCCAGGCCTTGAAGCTCGCAGGTGGTGGGGACGCAGCAGGTGTTCGGATCGAGCCCCAGGCCGCAGCTTCCGGGCACGGCGCAGGTCCCGCAGTCCAGGACGTCTCCGCAGCCGTCCACGCTCAGGCCGCAGTCCCAGCCCTGCCCGGCGCAGGTCGCGGGCGTGCAGCCGCACACGTCCGGCGCGCCGCCGCCGCCGCACGTCTCGGGCGCCAGGCAGCGGTCCGGGCAAGTGCCTCCGCAGCCGTTCGGGCCGGAGCACCTGCCGGCGCAGTCCGGCTCGCAGCACTGGTGGTCGTTCCAGCACTCCTCGGGCGCGAGGCAGGTCCCGCAGCTCAGCCCGCAGCGGTCGTACCCGCACTCCTTGCCGGCGCAGTCCGGGGTGCAGCACGCGTGGAACCAGGTGCACACCTCGGTCGCGGTGCAGGCGCCGCAGGACCCCCCGCAGCCGTCGTCCCCGCACAGCTTGCCGGCGCAGTCCGGCCTGCAGCCGCACGCGGAGTCCGTCCCCCCGCCGCCGCAGGTCTCGGGCGGCGTGCAGCTCCCGCAGCTCCCGCCGCAGCCGTCCTGGCCGCAGGTCTTCCCCGCGCAGTCCGGGACGCACTCCGCCACGCAGGCGGCCGCGCCGCTCGCGTCGCTGCAGTCCCGACCGCTGTCGGCGCAGAAGGTGGTGTCGCGCCAGCTCGTGCAGCCCGCGCCGCCCAGGCGGCAGGTCTGCAGCACCGTGCCGGCGCAGCGGGTGAGGCCCTCGCGCGCGCAGCGGTTCTCGCAGCCCTCCTCCTCGCGCTCGCAGCCGGCCAGGCCGGCCAGGCCGACGGCCAGGAGCGCAGCCAGAACACGATGCCTTCGCATGCACGCTCTCCCCGGCTCCAGACACCAGGAGCAACTCCGAGGTATCAGACCCTGGGGGGGAGGTCAATCGGCGGCTCAGCCGAGGTCGGACTGCTCCTTGCGCAGCCGCGCGGCCTCCTCGCGCGCCTTGATCTCGGCCTCGAACATCCCCAGGCTGAGCGGGCAGGGCGGGCGGTTCTCGTCCACGTACTGGCACTCGGCCTGGTCGCACTGGACGAAGAGCCTGTCCGCGCTCCTCATGCCCGGGGTGCGCTTGTTCTTGAGCTGGATGTGCACCGGCTCGCGGATCACGCCGCAGGTGAACTCCCGGACCTTGCTGGCGGCCATGGACGCTCCTGTCCTTGCGGTCAGCTGGGACTCGGGTATCCTAGCACGGCGCGCCTCCAAGGCCGCACCGAAAGGAGCCCGCCATGCCCACGGTCCAGGAGACCTTCGACGCCATGCCCGGCAAGCTGATCAAGGACAAGGCCGCCGGGATCACGGCCATCTACCAGTTCGACCTCAGCGGCGACGGCGGCGGCCAGTGGTGGGCCGAGGTCAAGGACTGCGCCTGCTGCGTGAGCAAGGGGCTGCACCCGTCTCCCAGCATCACGGTGAGGATGACCGCCCAGGACTACCTGGACATGGCCAGCGGCAAGCTCAACGGCCAGCTCGCCTTCATGACGGGCCGGCTGAAGCTCAAGGGCGACATGGCCCTGGCCATCAAGATGAACACGATCTTCTCGAAGTAGCGGGCGCCTACCACGAGTGGCGGATGGCGCCCGGGCGGCAGACGCCCTGGCAGTTGGGGGTCCGCGCGCCGCACTTCCTGTGGAAGCCCAGGCAGGCCTCGGACAGGGTCTTGCGCAGCTCGACCCTGACCACCGCCTTCGGCTCGTCGTAGTCGTCCGGCTCGACGGCCAGCACCCCCCGCGGGCAGGCGGCCACGCACAGGCCGCAGCCGTCGCAGAGGTCCGTGTCCACGCTCAGGTAGTACTCGCCCGAGCCGTCCGCGTAGCCGTAGTTGGCCTTGATGGCGGTCTCCCCCTAGGGCCTGGCCGCGGCCTGGCCGGCGCGCTTGGTCAGGATCTCCCGCCCGAACAGGGCGGCCCCGAGCGCGCCCACGATCTGCGGCTCGAAGGCGATGTGGGCCTCGAGCTCGAGCTGGCTCTCCAGGCGCTTGACCACGCCCACGTTCTTGGCGATCCCGCCCGAGATGACGAACTCGGGCGCGGTGCCCACCCGCTTCAGCAGCCCCTTCACCCGGCTGACCAGCGCCTCGCAGGCCCCGGCCAGGATCTCGCTCTTGGGCACGCCCCTGCGCAGGTGGGCCAGGATCTCGGAGCGGGCGAACACCACGCAGGTCGAGCTGATGGGCACGGCTTGCGCCGCCTGCAGGGACAGGGCGCCGATCTCCTCCAGGGGCACGTCCACGAAGCCGGACACGATGCCCATGGAGCGGCCGGCGCCGGCGGCGCACTTGTCGTTCATCACGAAGTCGCTCACCTTGCCGTGCTCATCGCAGCGGATGGCCTTGCAGTCCTGGCCGCCCATGTCGAGGATGGTGCGGGCCTGCGGGAAGAACCAGTGGGCTCCCTTGGCGTGGCAGGAGATCTCGCTCACGTTCTTGTGGGCGAAGGGGATGACGATCCGGCCGTAGCCCGTGGACACGATGAACTCCATGTCCTCGAGCCGCAGGTGGGCCTTGGCCAGCGCCCGCCGCGTCACCTCGGTGCCCGTCTCCACGCTGTCGGGTCCCGTCGGGATGAGCTCCCAGGCCCGGATGGTGTCGTCCTCGAGCACCAGCGCCTTGCCGGTCAGCGAGCCGATGTCGACCCCCAGGGTGATCACGGCCTGACCTCCTGCTCACCGGCCAGGAGCGCGGCCCCGAGGGCCGAGACGAGCTGGGGCTCCGGGGGCAGGAGCAGCGCGTGCCCCGTCAGCTCCTGCAGGCAGGTGGTGATGCCGACGTTGCGCGCCAGGCCGCCGATGGCCAGGACCTCGGGCCCGAGGTCCACGCGCTGGAGCAGGCCGAACACCCGGGTGGCGATGGACTTGTGGATGCCCTTGACGATATCGCGCTTCGGGGTCTGGCGGTGGACCTGGGAGACCACCTCGCTCTCGGCGAAGGCCACGCACATCGAGGTGATGGCCACGTCCGCCTCGGCGGTCAGCGACAGCGGGCCCATCTGCTCGATGGCCACCCCCATCAGCCGGGCCATGGCGTCCAGGAACACCCCGGTCCCGGCCGCGCACTTGTCGTTCAGCGCGAAGTCGGCCACCGCCCCCTGCGCATCGAGCCGGAGCGCGCGGGTGCTCTCGCCTCCGAGATCGAGCACCCCGCGGGCGCCCGGGTGCACGGCCTGGGCGCCCCGGGCGGCGCACAGCACCTCGCTGGCCCGGCCGGTGGCGCGCTCGACCTCGGCCTTGCCGGCGCCGGTGGCCACCAGCCCCGCGAGCTCCTCCGCGCGCAGGCCGCAGGCCGCCAGCGCCTCGGCCAGCACCTGCGCGGCCGTCTCGCCGGCCTCACAGCCGGTCGGCGCCACGCGCGAGGCCACCAGCGCCCCGTCCCGGCACACCGCCGCCTTGGTCCACAGGGCGCCCACGTCCAGGCCCGCGGTCGGTCGGTTCGCGCTCGCCATCACAGCTCCAGCATCTCCAGGAAGGCCTGGATGCGTGTGCGGAGCTGGCCGTGCCCCGACTGGTCGTGGCCCACCTCGAGCACCATGGTGGGGACGCCGCGCTCCGTCAGCGCCGCCTTGTAGAGAGGCGCCTCGTACAGGAACGGGTGGCAGTACTTGAGGTTGAAGTAGATGACCGCCTGGACCCGGAAGGTCTCCACCAGCTCGCGCAGGTAGTCGAAGCGCGCCTCGGTCGGGTGCATGCAGGCGCACAGCGGCCGCCGGTTCTGGTGCCGCCAGATGGCCACCAGGGGATCGGCGTCCGGCTCGATCCGCTGCCAGAAGGTGCGGGTGGTGGTGCACAGATCATCGGCCACCACCTGGCCGCCCTCCTCCTCGATCATGCGCAGCAGGGCTGGGTGGTCGAGGATGCTGCCGGTCACCAGCACGCGCGGGCCGGTCCTGGGCGTGACCTGGCGCGCCGCGAGCTCGGCGAACAGGCGCTCGAGCAGCGGGTTGGCCTGGTCCCTGGGCAGGCAGGAGACCGCCTGGCACACGTCCAGCGCCTCCGCCCCGGTGAGCGGCGGGTGCTCGGCCCGGCGGAGCGTGTACAGCTCGCGCAGGAGCTCCCGCGTCCGGTTGTGCTGCGCGATGGCCTCCTGCAGCCGCGCGTCGGTGATCCGCTGCCCGGACAGGGCCTCCAGCTCGCCCCGGAACCGGCGCAGCTCGGCCAGGTAGTAGTCCCGGTTGCGCTCGTCCATGAGCTTCTGGGGGTTGACCAGCAGGCTCACCGGGACGCGCGGGAGGTACTTCCGCCAGATGTCGGTCAGTCGGCGGATCACGTCGCAGGTGTTGGCCAGCGCCAGCCCGTCCAGGAACTCGAGCCTGCCGGCCAGGGCCTGGTCGAACACGTTGCGCACGAACTCGCAGGTGCAGGACTGGAAGTAGGAGTCGGCCGGCCCGACCGGCTCCGGCGTGCCGTACAGCGGGAAGGGCAGCATGCCGGCGGCGGAGACGAGCTCCTCGGGCACGAACATGCAGCGCGTGCCGACCACCTTCTGGCCCCGGGCCCTGGCATCGCGGGCGGCCCGGGAGGGATCGCGCGCCAGCGCCTGCAGGCTCGCGAGCGCGCTCTGGGGTGCGGCGCCCATGTCAGGCCCCCCTCTTCTTCCTGGCCAGCAGGGTCTCGATGAAGGCGTCGAGGTTGGCCTTGGTGGCGGCCGGGTCGTACTCGCGCACGTCCACCCCGTCCATGTCGAACACCAGGGACGGCACCCCGGTGGCCTCGAGGATGGCCTCCTTGGTGAGGCGTTGCATGCCGGGCAGGAAGCCGCACGAGCGCTTGACCACGGAGATCACCCCGTCGATACGGTAGTCCCGGGTGGCGTTCACCAGGTAGTCAATGACCGACTTGTACAGCGGGTTGGCCGGGCTGACGAGCTGGGCCCGGGCGATGGACTCGAGCGGCTTGTCGGGGTCCATGAGCGCCGGATCGAGGGTGAAGCCGGTCAGGAACTCGAGCATGCTCTTGGCCACCACCGCGCCGTGCGCCTCCGGGTAGTTCAGCAGCTTGAAGTCGCACAGCGGCGGCATGCCGACCCACATGAGCCTGAGCTTCTCCTCGGGCACCACGCCGAAGCCCCGCGCCACGCGCGCCTTGAGCTCGTCGCGGTAGCGCTCGAAGATGGCCAGGGTGCGGGCCTCCTTCGAGAGCGCGATGGGCGCGGTGGTGGCGATCACGTTGTCGTAGGCCCGCAGCGGCGTGGGCACGGCCCGCTTGTAGAGGTCCACCTCCTGCAGCAGCGTGTTGAGCCGCTTGGTGAAGGCCACCTCCTCCTTGAGCCGGTCGAGGTCGAAGGTGTGGCCGTGCGCCACCAGGAAGTCGATCATGCCCTGGAGCTGCAGCACGTAGTAGTCGATCACGTGCTGGGGGACGTCCTGGCCCCACTGGTTGATGGGCGCGTCCAGGAAGTAGTAGGGCGTCTTGTAGCGGTCCACCACCTGCAGGAACGACTTGGACTCCGACATGCAGGGGTAGTTGGAGCCGATCACCAGATCGGGCACGGCGAAGGCCATCTCGAAGAAGTCGTCGCGCTGGGCCGCGTTGGCCACCCCGACCGTGCAGCGGTGCACCGCGCACACGTCGCGCGACAGGCCGGCCTCCTCGGCCGCCTGGCAGTACTTCTCGCTCATGCCCATGATCGAGGCGTAGGCGCCCAGCATGTCCGAGTAGACCGTGGCCACGTCCATGGCCAGCAGGATCTCCTTGGGCATGAGCACCGAGCAGTAGACCGCGGGCTTGCCCTGGGCCTTCTGCAGCTTCACGTCGGCGAAGCGGGTGACGATGCCGAGCTGCATCTCCTCCACCACCGGCAGGTCGGGCAGGGGCACCGGCAGCTCGGCGCCAGGACCGGTCTCCAGCTCACTCATGGGTTCTCCTCAGGGGCCCTTCCACCAGGCCAGGAAGCCCGTGGTCATGGCGGGCAGGTAGGTGACCAGCAAGAGCCCCACCGCGCTGATCAGCAAGAAGGGCAGGGTGACCTTGTAGAGCCTCGCCAGCGGCTGGCCGAAGCGCGTGGAGGACAGGATCAGGTTCAGCCCCATGGGCGGGAACAGGAACCCCAGCTCCAGATTCGCCAGGAAGACGATGCCCAGGTGCAGCGGGTCGATGCCGTAGGCGGGGGCGAGCGGGGCGAGCAGCGGCGCCAGGATGACGATGGCCGAGTAGATCTCCAGCACGCTGCCCAGCACCAGCAGCGCCCCGTTCAGCACCAGCAAAAACACCACCGGCGACTCGATGTGGGCGCGCGTCCAGGTGAGCAGGGCCGAGGGGATCTCCGCCTCGACCAGGTAGCTGGTCAGCCCCATGGCCATGCCCAGCAGGATAAGCACCGCGCCCACCAGGGTCGCCCCGTCGGTCACCACCCGGGGCAGGTCGCGCGTGGGGTGCAGGTCGTGGAACACCAGCGACTGCGAGGCCACGGCCAGGATCACCGCCAGGGCCGCGGCCTCGACGATGGTGGCCACCCCGGTCAGCACCGACACCAGCACCAGCACGGGGATCAGCAGCTCCCACTTGGACTCCCACAGGGCCCTCAGCAGCTCGAGCGGGGAGAAGGCCTGGCGCGGGGCGTGGCTGCGGAGGCCGACGATCACCCCGAAGACGGCCACCACCAGGATGAGCAGCACGCCCGGCAGCAGCCCGGCGATGAACAGATCCTCGACGCTGGCCCCGGCCACCACGGCGTACAGGATGACCGGCAGGCTGGGCGGCAGCAGCAGGCCGAGCGAGCCGGAGCAGGTCACCAGGCCCAGGCTGAAGCCCTCGGGGTAGCGCTCGGTGATCAGCATGGGCAGGAACAGGCCGCCGATGGCCAGGATGGTGACCCCGCTGCCGCCGGTGAAGGCGGTGAAGCCCGCGCACACGCCGCACACGATCACCGCCAGTCCGCCCGGCAGCCAGCCGCCCACCGCGCGCGCCAGGCGCAGCAGGCGCCGGGGGGCGCCGCCGGCGGCCAGCACGAAGCCGGCCACGGTCAGCAGCGGCACCGCCGGCAGGGAGGCGGAGGCCACCAGCCGGTAGGTCTCGGCGGGCACGGCCGCGACGGGCGTGCCGGCGGCGAAGAACAGCAGCAGCGCCAGCCCGGCCATGGCCACGAACACCGGCGCGCCGAGGAACAGACCGACCAGGAACACACCCGCGCCCGGCCAGATCAGGCCCTCCGCCAGGTTCTCCGAGAAGGCCAGCCCCAGGCAGGTGGCCGCCGCCAGGCCGCCGGCCAGGAGCTTGCCGCGCCAGCCCTGGCCGGCGCTCCAGACGAAGCGCAGCGCCATCAGGAAGAGCGCCACCGGCATGACCAGCTCGCTCAGCCACTCGGGCAGGCCGCCGGGCAGGTAGCGCGGCTCGGAGGCGTCGGCCCGCACCAGCAGCACGCTGGCGTAGCCGACCAGGCCCGCCACCGCCGCGCTCAGGGCCGCCACGTAGATCTTGCCCGCCCGCTGCAGCTTCTTGCCCTTGAGGATGTTGCCGGTGCGCATGGCCAGGTGCTTGCCCGGCCCGGCCGTGGCCAGCAGCGCGCCCAGGAAGGCCGCCCACAGGGTCAGGTGCTGGGTGTACAGCAGCGAGCCGGGGATGCCCGCGTGGAACACGAGCCGGGCGACGATCTCGAGCGCGGGCAGGAGCGTCATCAGCGCCAGCACGCTGATGACCAGGGTGCGCTCGGCGTGCCCGCCGATGCGCAGGAGCCTGGCCAGCCACGCGGGGGCCGGCGCGTCCGGCCTGTCGCTCTTCTCGGCCAAGGGCCAGCCTCTCAGGGTTGCTTGGCTTTCTGGGCGCGGTACTCGTCGCGGATGCGCTTGACCGCGTCGAAGTCCTCGGGGGTGACCACCCCGCCGCGCACGGCCGGCCAGGTGCGCTCGCACAGCGCCTGCCACGCGGCCCGGCCGGCGGCGTCGAACTCGAGAACGGTCAACCCGTTCTTCTTCATGGCGGCGATGGCGTCGGTCTGCATGCGGGTGACCTCGTCGTTCACCCGCACGCTGTAGACCCCGGCGATCTCGAGCAGCCGGGCGCGGGTGGCCTCGGGGATCTTCTCCCAGGCCGCGCGCGAGACGATGGTCGCGCCGGGCAGGTGGCCCCAGGCGGTCGAGGTCATGTGGGGCGCGCTCTCGTACCAGCGCGCGCCCAGGGCCATGGCCGGCGTGGCGGAGAAGCCCACGATCATGCCGGTGGACAGGGAGGGCAGGATGTCGGTGGCCGACAGCACCACCGGCTGGAACCCGGCCAGCTCGAAGGCGGCGGTCGAGGACGGGTCGCCGGCCCAGGCGAAGACCTTCAGCCCGGCCAGCTCGGCCGGGCTCCTGACCGGGTTCTTGAGGAACAGGTGCACCCAGCCGGTGTCGCCCCACATCAGCACCACGTAGCCCTTCTGCTCCATCACCCGCTCCCAGGCCGGCGTGGCCCGGGGGAAGACGTACTTCCACTCCTCGTCGTCCGCGATGAGCCCGGGGCAGGAGATGGCCTGCGGCCCGGTGTAGATGTCGGCCAGGCCGACCGCGCTGATGGCCGCGGCCTGGAGCTGCCCGATGCGCAGCTTGCGGGCCATGTCGCCCTCGTTGCCCGCCACTCCGCCCGCGTAGATCTTGACCACCACCGTGCCGCCCGAGGCCTGGGCCCACTCGGCGGCCATCTCCTTGAGCAGCTGGTGCCAGGATGAGCCGTCGGGCGCCAGGGTGCCGAGCTTGAGGGTCACCTTGTCCCCGGCCACCACGCTGGCCGGGAGCCCGAGCGCGACGAGGAAAAGCAACCCGATCGTGGTCTGCCGCATGGTGCTCACTCCTCCAGGAAGAGATCGCTGGCGCGCTCTCTCAGACGCCGCGCGCGCTGCTGGGCCAGCAGGTTGGCCAGCCGGTAACGGGGCGCCTGGTCGGCGTCGAAGGCCAGCACCTGGTCGAGCAGCTCGTCGAAGCGCTTGCGGTCCTGGGCCTGGACCGAGACGACCTCGGCCCAGGTCACCAGCGGCCCCAGTTTCTGGCCCTGGCTGAGCTCCCGGGCGCGCTCGAAGTGCGCCCGGGCGCGCGCCACGCTGCCGCCCGAGGACTCGCCGCGCCCACCGTCGTAGCTGATGAAGAACTCGTGGATCGCCCCGCCGTCGAAGGCCTCGTCCAGCGCGAGCGCCCGGTTCATGAGCGCCTCCATGGGGGCCAGCTCTCCGACCAGGTTCATCTCGGTCTTGGAGACCGAGATCTGGGCGGCCCAGGCGGCGGCCGTCCAGTACAGGTACGGCACGTCCTCGGTGTCCAGCCGGGCGAGCGCCGCCTCGCGGGCGCGGCCGAACTCCTCGCTGAAGCCCGGGTGCCGCGCCTCGAGCCCGCGCAGGCCGTAGCGGCGCGCGCGGGCGAACAGCCGGGCCGCGCGGGAGAAGACCCTCTTCGCGGCCTTGGGGTCGGCCGGATCCAGCGCCTCGGCGTCGGCCTGGACGAAGGCGTAGGCGTACTGGGCGAAGCCGGAGGCCAGGGACAGCAGCAGCTCCTCGTTCTCCGGCGAGCCCTCGAGCAGGCCCTCCATGGTCTTCAGGGCGAAGGGCAGGGCGTCCCGCACCAGCTCCGGGTCGTCGTCGGAAGCGAAGGTCTGCCCGCCCCCGGATAGGGCGTCCCCCGCCAGGTCGGCCACCATCCCCGTGCAGCCGCCGGCCCCGAGCGCCACCGCCAGGGCGAGTGCGAAACGGACGAATTTCATCGCCCCGGACCCTATCGGCTGGCCGCGGTGGTGTCAAGCCGATGGGCCTTGCCCGACAGGGGCGGAGACAGTATAGGGGGCGGGGTGAATGGAGGCAGGCCGTGGGCGACCAGGCGAAGGCGGAAGGCACGCGGTACACCCCGGCCGAGGAGGTGGCCAACAGCCTCACCCACGGGCTGGGGGCGGGGCTGGCCGTGGCCGGGCTGGCGGTCCTGGTCACCTTCTCCGGGCTGCGCGGGGACGCCTGGCGGGTGGTCAGCTTCAGCATCTACGGCGCCACCCTGGTCTCGCTCTACCTGGCCTCGACGTTCTACCACGCCTTTCGCGCCCCGCGCCTCAAGCGCCTGTTCCGGGTGCTGGACCACACGGCCATCTTCCTGCTGATCGCCGGCACCTACACCCCGGTCAGCCTGGTCGTCCTGGGGGGCGGCTGGGGCTGGACCCTGTTCGGGCTCATCTGGGGGCTGGCTGCCGCCGGCATCGTGTTCGAGGTGTTCTTCATGGACCGCCTGCGCTGGCTCACGGTCGCCACTTACGTGGGCATGGGCTGGCTGGCGGTGGTGGCCACCAGGCCGCTCGTCGAGGCGCTGCCCTGGGGCGGGCTCGCCTGGCTGGCCGCCGGGGGCCTCGCCTACACCGGCGGGGTGGCCTTCTACCTGGCCCGCAGGCTGCCCTACCACCACGCCATCTGGCACCTGTTCGTGCTGGCCGGGAGCGCCTGTCACTTCTTCTGCTTCCTGCTGTACGTCCTGCCACAGCCCTGAGCCAGGACCCAGTTTCGCCCTGCCCGCGCGTGTGCTAGCCTGCGTACGTTCCCGGGCAGATGTCGCAGGCGGCAAGGAGGACCCGATGTCTCGAACTCTGGCGATGTGGGGGCTGGTGGCGCTCTGGCTGGCCGGGTGCGGCGACGAGGCCAGCCAGCAGGGCGCCTTCTGCGAGCGCACCGAGGACTGCATGCTCGGCCTGGTGTGCGTGTCGAACATCTGCACCCTGCGCCAGCCTGGCTCCTGCTCCCCGGCCTGCAACCCGGAGGTCGAGGCCTGCTTCGACGGGGCTTGCCAGGTGGTGATCGACGCGAACGATCGGGACGCCGACGGCAGCCCGGTGGCCGAGGACTGCGACGACTTCGATCGCACGCTGCGGCCGCTGGCGCACGAGGTGTGCGACGGCGTGGACAACGACTGCGACCTGGAGACCGACGAGGGCTGCCCGGCCTGCGAGCAGGCCGACAGCCGCCGCTGCGGGACCGATCTGGGGGAGTGCGGCGCGGGCACCATGACCTGCTCGGGGGGGCGCTGGGGCGCCTGCTCGGGCCAGGGCCCCGTGCCCGAGCGCTGCGACGGGCTGGACAACGACTGCGACGGGCTGGTGGACGAGGTCTGCCCCTGCCACCCCGAGGAAGAGGTCCCCTGCGGCCTGGACCAGGCCCCCTGCCGGGCCGGGGTGCAGCGCTGCGTGGACGGCCGCTACAGCGAGTGCGTCAACGGCGTGGTGCCCGCCGCCGAGGAGGGCTGCAACGGCCTGGACGACGACTGCGACGGGGAGACCGACGACGGGTTCGATCTGGGCAGCCGCTGCGAGGTGCCGGGCGAGTGCGGCCAGGGCGTGATTGAGTGCGCCGACGGGTGGAGCATGCGCTGCAGCACCGCGCCGGGTTCGAGCCTGGACGGCTCGGGCCCGGAGGCCTGCAACGCGCTCGACGACGACTGCGACGGCGAGACGGACGAGGACTTCCCGGAGGTGGACACGGCCTGCGACGGGCCGGACAGCGATCGCTGCGCCAACGGGGTGTGGGCCTGCGACGGCGCGCAGCAAGGGCTCGAATGCGGGGCCGAGCGGGTGACCGATCTGCTCGAGAGCTGCAACTCGCTCGACGACGACTGCGACGGGCTGGTCGACGAGGACTTCGGGGTGGGCGTGTCCTGCGTCGGCCTCGGCGGCTGCGAGGGCGGCCAGGGCCGGGTCGAGTGCGCCGGGGAGGTCAACGTGCGCTGCTCGACCAACCCGGGCGGCAGCGACTTCGTCCCGCACTCCGAGACCTGTGACGGGCTGGACAACGACTGCGACGGCGAGACCGACGAGGACT
This sequence comes from Myxococcota bacterium, assembly GCA_022710975.1. Lineage (GTDB taxonomy): Bacteria > Myxococcota > B64-G9 > B64-G9 > B64-G9 > JAKLGA01. Next base: position 909,008 of record JAKLGA010000001.1, read on the forward strand.
TCCACTGCCCGGGCGCGGACGGCAGCCCGCTGGTCGGCCAGGACTGCATCGGCGAGGGCTACTGCGGCGTGGTCCCCGGGGTGTGCGAATGCCTGGGCCTGGAGGCGGCCCTGTGCTCGACCATGCCCGGCGGCAGCGACGACCGCTCCTGGACCGAGGCCTGCGACGACCGCGACAACAACTGCGACGGGGACACCGACGAGGACTTCCAGGACCTGGGCACCTCCTGCGAGACGAGCGGCGACAACTGCCCCGGCCGCAAGGTTTGCTCGGTGAGCGGGGTGGGCACCGAGTGCTTCGACCCGCCGTCGCCCCAGGAGACCTGCAACGGGCTGGACGACAACTGCGACGGGCAGATCGACAACATCGACCGGGACAGCGACGGGGTCACCCCGTGCAACCCGATCCCGGCCTGGGACTGCTGCGACGATCCGGGCTGCCCGGACGCCGGCAGCATCAACCCCGCGGGCGACTGGCACGCGCTGCCCTACACCTGCGGCGGTCGGACGAGCTTCGACTGGAACTGCGACAACTGGGAGCAGCCACGCTGGAACCTGTTCATCCCCTGCATCCAGTCGGGCTGGGCGCTCGGGTACGGCGGGCCCATCCCCTGCGGCACGGTGGGCGCCTTCATCGACAACGGCTTCATGTGCTGGCCCGTCCGCTACGACCGCACCCAGGAGTGCAAGTGATGGTTACCACCTTGAACACCGGGAACGGGAGCCGGAACATGGCGAAGCTGCTCGACGGCGCGGGCCTCCTCGGGGCCGCGCTGCTCCTCGCGCTCGCCGCGGGCTGCGGCGGGGGCGGGTCCCAGGTCGACCCGACCTGCACGGACGGCCTGATGAACGGCCAGGAAACGGACCTCGACTGCGGCGGCGCCTGCGGGCCGTGCGCGGCCGGCGGCGGGTGCCTGACCCGCGACGACTGCTCGAGCCAGGTCTGCGTCGAGCAGAAGTGCGCGGCGCCCTCCTGCGACGACGACGTGCGCAACGGCTACGAGACCGACCTCAACTGCGGTGGCACCTGTCCGGGCTGCCCGGTCGACTCCGACTGCCAGGTGGGCGCGAACTGCGAGAGCGGCTCCTGCGGGGGGGGCAAGTGCCTGGCGCCGAGCTGCTCAGACTGGGTGCAGAACGGCGACGAGCAGGGCCCGGACTGCGGCGGCGCCTGCGGGCCCTGCGCGGACGGGCTCGGCTGCCTCGACGACCTCGGCTGCCAGAGCGGCCACTGCCTGGCCGGGCTCTGCCGGCCGCCCGCCTGCGACGACCAGCGCCAGAACGGGCTGGAGACGGGCGAGGACTGCGGCGGCCCGGACTGCGATCCCTGCCCGGACCTGGGCGGCTGCGCCCAGGGCTCGGACTGCGCGAGCCGGATGTGCCGCGCGGGCCTGTGCCAGGCGGCCACCTGCCAGGACGGCGTGCGCAACGGCGAGGAGCTCGGCACGGACTGCGCCGGCGGCTGCGACCCCTGCCCGGGCGGCCAGCCGTGCGTGCTGAACCTCGACTGCCTGAGCCAGCGCTGCACCGCGGGCGTGTGCGAGGCGCCCACCTGCGCCGACCTGCTGACCAACGGGGACGAGACCGCCGTGGACTGCGGCGGGACCTGCCCGCCGTGCGAGTTCAACGAGCACTGTCTCGTCCCGCGCGACTGCCAGAGCGGGATCTGCGGGGCCAACGGCCGCTGCGCCTTCGGCGAGAGCTGCGCCCACGTGCTCTCGGCCTCGCCCGGCTCGCCGAGCGGCCTGTACCTGATCGACCCGGAGCTGGACGGCTACGAGCCGTTGTGGGCCTGGTGCGACATGGTCACGGACGGGGGCGGCTGGACCCTGGTGCTCAACTACCTCCACCTGGGCGGCACGAACCCCCAGCTCTACAACAGCCCCGACGGCCTGCCCTGGCTGGTCTCCAGCGCGCTCGGCGAGGACGAGCAGGGCACCTACTCCTGGCGGCACACCCAGAACGGGCTGTTCTCAAAGTTGGCGGTGGAGGAGCTGCGTTTCTTCGGCGTCACCTCGGCCCACGGGCGCCTGCTGCACTTCACCACCCGGCTCCAGGGGTGCATCGACTACTTCACCACGGGCCAAGGCTCCTGCGCGGGGATCCAGCACGGCTTCGAGGCGCTGCCCGGGCACGACGCGCGGCTGCCCGAGGAGGCCGACACCTTCCTGACCGACCGCGGCAACCAGGCCATGACCGACTTCCCGTTCTGCCGCGGCGACGCGGATCCGGCGGCGAACTGCTGGGCGGCCCGGGGCTGGGAGCAGCACTGGGCCGTGGACAGCGGCCGCTCCTCGAGCGCCTTCGACACCCTGCAGCGCATCTTCGTGCGCGCCGCGCCCAGCCACTGCCGCGACGGCTCGCGCAACGTGTCCGAGGTGGGGCTCGACTGCGGCGGGGGCCTGTGCCCGGGCTGCGTGGACACGACGGCCTGCAGCCGGGACGAGGACTGCGCGGGGCTGTGCCTGAACGGCTCGTGCACCACCCTGGCGAACTGCACCGAGATCCTGATCGCGCGGCCGGGCGCCTCCGACGGGGACTACCTGATCGACGCCGACGGGGCGGGTCCCCTCGCGCCCATGCGCGCGACCTGCGACATGACCACGCGGGGCGGCGGCTGGACCCTGGCGCTCAACTACCTGCACCGAGGCGGAACCGATCCCATGCCCACGGCCCTCGCCGACCGCCTGCCCGCGCGGGGCAGCGACCGGCTCGGCAAGGACGAGCAGGGCACGGACTCCTGGGGACACGCCTCGGCCTCGCTGCTCGCGGCGCTCGCTCCCCGCGAGGCGCGCTTCTTCGCCCGCAGCAGGGCCCACGAGCGGATCGTGGACTTCACCACCGGCTCCACGGACTGCCTCGCCTACCTGGCTGGCCAGGGCGGGGTCACCTGCGGGGACGTGGGTCGCGCCCCCATCCTCCTCCCGGACCACACCGCCCAGATCCCCGGCGAGCTCGACGGCGCGGCCGACCTGGCCGAGGTGGACTGGCGCTTGACCTCCCAGCCCTTCTACCTCTCCCAGCGCGCGAGCTGGAACGTGGGCCTGGGGACCTGGAACGTGGACGAGTGGCAGGGCGGCTCGGAGGCGGACACCCTGCACCGGGTGTGGATCCGCTCGATCCCGCAGCACTGCTCCAACGGCAGCGCGGACGCCGGCGAGACCGACCTCAACTGCGGTGGCACCTGCCCCACGGGCTGCGCTCCGGCGCAGGCCTGCCTGGTCCACGCCGACTGCCAGACAGGGCTGTGCGACCAGGGCACCTGCGCCCTGGCGGCCGACTGCGCCCAGCTGCTCGCCGCCAACCCCGCGGCGCCGAGCGGCGACTACCTGGTGGACGTGGACGGGGACGGCGCGCTCGCGCCGCTGACGGTCTCCTGCGACATGACCTCGGCTGGCGGGGGCTGGACGCTGGTGCTCAACTACCTGCACCAGGGCGGCACCAACCCCGCCACGGTGTTCCTGGGCGACCGGTTGCCCACGCTGGGGAACGAGGTGCTCGGGCCGGACGAGTCCGGCACCGCCCACTGGGGTCACGTCGAGGCGAGCCTGCTCGCGCGGCTCGACGTGGACGAGGTGCGCTTCCAGGGCCGGACCTCGGGCCACGCCCGGCGCATGGACTTCTCCACCACCGACGCGGCCTGCATCTCCTACCTGGTGACCGGCGCGGGCGCGGAGGGCTGCGCCGGCCTCGCCCTCGACCACCGCATCCTGCCTGGCCACACCGCCTACCTGCCCCAGGAGGCGGACATGTTCGCCAGCGACGCCGGCCCCGAGGCGCTGCTCTTCCAGCCCTTCATCACCGGCTGGAGCCTCCACTGGGTGGTGGGCGTGGGCGGCCGCTGGGAGCTGGACGACTGGGCCAACGGCCCCGAGAACAGCACCCTGCACCGCGTCTGGGTGCGCGGCGCGCCCGCGCACTGCGCGAGCGGGGTGGCCGACGGCGGGGAGGAGGGCGTGGACTGCGGCGGCCCCTGCCCGCGGCCCTGCGACCGGGTGGACGCGGGCCAGCCCTGCGCCGCCCACGGGCAGTGCCTGACCGGCGCCTGCGTGGACGGCACCTGCCAGACCCAGCCCGACTGCACCGCGCTGCTGGCCGTCGAGCCCGGGGCGACGAGCGGCGACTACCTGATCGACCCCGACGGCGAGCTCGGCGCGGTCCTGCCGATGATGGCCTCGTGCGACATGCTGACCGACGGCGGCGGCTGGACCCTGGTGCTCGAGTACCTGCACCTGGGCGGGACCGACCCGGTCCTGAGCGTGAGGGACGGGCTGGCCGTGGAGACCGCCCTGCCGCGGCGGGGCCCGTCCGTGCTCGGTCGCGATGGCTCGCTCGCGGCGGCCTCCTGGGGCCACGCCGGCAACCAGCTCTTCGCCCTGCTGAATCCGGCCGAGGTGCGCTTCTACGGCCGGAGCAGCTCCCACACCCGGCACCTCCACTTCAAGACCGGCGAGGGGAGCACCCTCTCGTACCTGTCCACGGGCTCCGGCAACTGCATGTGGATGAGCACGGACTTCACCGCGCTCTTCGCCCACGATGCGATCCTCCCGGGCACCATGGACAGCGGGTACTCGGACCAGGGGGATCTCGCCCTGACCTCGTTCCCGTTCTACCTCGGGGGGACGGCCCACTGGGGCATCGGGGCCTCGGGGCGCTGGGAGGCGGACGACTACGCGGGGAACAACTCCCTCAGCACCCTCCACCGCGTGTGGGTGCGCGGCGCGCCCTGAGCGCATGGGACGCGCCCACGGAGGCTGGCGCGGCGCGGCCGCGCGCATCTTCTTCGTCCTGCTGGAGCTCTACCTGCTGGGGGCCTCGGCCGCCTTCCTGCTGCAGCGCTACCTCATCTACCCGCGCTGGCTGCGGGAGCCCCGGCCCGCGGCGGGGCAGGGGGTCGAAGGCCTTGAGCGCCTGTCGCGCGCGCTCCCGGCGGGCGGGGAGGTGGAGGCCTGGTTCCTGCCGGGCCGCGGGGCGAGCGCGGACCGGCCCGGGCCGCTCGTGGTCTTCACCCACGGGAACGCCGAGCTCATCGACGACTGGCCCCGGATGCTCGCGCCCTACCGCGAGCTGGGGGTGAGCGTGCTGCTCCCCGAGTACCGCGGCTACGGCCGCTCGGCCGGCCACCCCTCCCAGGCGCTGCTGGTCGAGGACGCGCTGTACTTCCTGGAGGCTGCCCTGGCCCGGCCCGACGTCGATCGCGACCGGGTGGTCTACCACGGCCGCTCGCTGGGCGGCGGGGTGGCCTGCCAACTCCTGGCCCGGCGGCCGCCCCGGGCGCTCGTGCTGCAGTCCACCTTCGCCCGCCTGGCGGACCTGGCCTGGTCCATGGGCGTGCCCGCCTGGCTGGTGCTCGACACCTGGGAGAGCGAGGCGGTGCTCGCCTCCACGCGCGTGCCGACGCTCCTGCTGCACGGCCGGCGGGACGATCTCGTGCCCTTCGCCCACGCCGAGCGCAACCTGGCCGCCCTCCGCGCCGCGGGCGCCCCGGCCCGGCTGATCGCGGAGGACTGCGACCACGCCGACTGCCCGCGCGACTGGGACGCCCACTGGCGCGAGGTGGAGCGCCTGCTCGGCGAGGGTGGGGTCCTGGCACCGGCCGCGGCTGGTTTGTAAACCGCCCTGCCCTGGGGTACGCTTCAGCGATCTTCGAGCAGTCCCGGGGGGGGCCCCGGGCGAAATCAGAGAGGTAAAGAACATGGCGCGGAAGCATGCGTGGCTGTGCGTGGCGGGCCTGTGCCTGGCCGGATTCCTGTCCGCCTGCGGCTCCTCAGATCCGCTGGACGATCTGTGCGACCCGAACCCCTGCACCGAGGCCCACCGCTCGGTGTGCAGCGTGGTTCTCGAGGAGGCGGTGTGCGCCTGCGATCCGGGCTACGTCGAGGACGGCCAGGGCGCCTGCGTGGCGGACATGTGCGAGCCGGCCTGCAACCCGGACCAGTCGTGCGTGGACGGGACCTGCGTGGACAACACCTGCGATCCGGCCTGTCAGCCGGGCTACCGCTGCGTGGGCACGACCTGCGTGCCCGAGGCGTGCGAGCCGGCCTGCGCCGCGGGGCAGCGCTGCGAGGCGGGTGCCTGCGTGGACAACGTGTGCGAGCCGGCCTGCGCCGCGGGCGAGACCTGCGTGGACGAGGCGAGCTCCACCTGCCAGTGCGGCGCCGGGCCGGCCTGCGCGCCGGGCGAGAGCTGCCTGGGCGGCCAGTGCGTGGGGCCGTGCGCGAACGGGCTGGACGACGACCTGGACGGCTGGCTGGACGCCGAGGATCCGGACTGCGCGGCGGGCGCCGAGGAGCTGGGCCTGGGCGCGACCCAGTGCAACGACGGCGCGGACAACGACGGCGACACGCTCGTAGACCGCGACGACCCCGAGTGCCTGACGGCGCTGCAAGACGTGGAGGCCGCGCCGCCCACGGGCTGCGAGAACGGGCTGGACGACGATCTGGACGGCTGGACCGACGCCCAGGACCCAGACTGCCTGGCCTCCCAGGAGGAGCAGGGCTACGGGCTGACCGCCTGCAACGACGGCCAGGACAACGACGGCGACGGTCTGGCGGACGCGCTGGATCTCGACTGCCTCGACGCCGGCGACGACGACGAGGGCCTCGTCCCGCCGGGCTGCGAGAACGGGCTGGACGACGATCTGGACGGGTGGACCGACGCCCAGGACCCAGACTGCCTGGCGGGCGCGGAGGAGTCGGGCCTGGGCGCCTCCCAGTGCAACGACGGCCTGGACAACGATCTGGACGGCGCCGCGGACGCCCAGGATCCGGACTGCGTCGCGGCCGTGGACGACCTGGAGGGCTCCTCCTCGAACTGCCAGAACGGGCTGGACGACGACGGGGACGGCTGGCTGGACGGCGCGGATCCGGACTGCCTGTGGGGCAGCCTGGAGCTCGACTTCGGCTGGACCGCGTGCAACAACCGCGACGACGACGACGGGGACGGACTGGCCGACGCCGAAGATCCCGAGTGCGCCTCGGCCCTGGACGAGAGCGAGGCCGGGGGCCCGGTGGGCAACTGCCGCAACGGGCTGGACGACGATCTGGACGGGTGGGCTGACGGCGCGGACCCGGACTGCCAGCGCGAGCTGGACGAGCAGGGCTTCGGCGTGGACGTCTGCAACGACGGGCTGGACAACGACGGCGACCTGCTGGTCGACGCCGGGGATCCGGGCTGCCTGAGCGCGGCGGACTGGGACGAGTCGGACGCGGTGACCGACTGCGGGAACGGGCTGGACGACGACGGCGACGGCTGGGCGGACTGGGAGGATCCGGACTGCCAGACCGGCCTGCAGGAGCTCGGCTTCGGCGCCTCCGAGTGCAACGACGGCCGGGACAACGACGGGGACGGCCTCGTGGACCGGCTGGACCCCGAGTGCCCGAGCGCCGCGCACGACTCCGAGGGCCTGGCGCCCAATTGCGACGACCGCCTGGACAACGACGGGGACGGCTGGGTGGACTGGAGCGACCCGGACTGCGCCCTGGGCGGTCTGGAGGTGGGCCTCGGCGCGACCCAGTGCAACGACGGGCAGGACAACGACGGTGACGGGCTCGCCGACATCCTGGACGCCGAGTGCGTCAGCGCGCTCGACGACGACGAGGCGGCGCTCACCAACTGCAACAACGGCCTGGACGACGACGCCGACGGCTGGGCAGACGCGGCCGATCCGGACTGCATGGGCGGCCTCAACGAGGCGGGCCCGGGCTGGGCGGCCTGCAACAACGGCCTGGACGACGACGCCGACGGCCGGGTGGACGCGGCCGATCCCGGCTGCCAGTCGGCCTACGACGAGGACGAAACCAACACGGCGCCGAACGGCTGCACCGACGGCCTGGACGGCGATTCGGACGGCTGGACGGACGCGGCCGATCCGGACTGCCTGTGGGGCGGCACGGAGGAGGTCGGCACCTTCGAGTTCCTGGTGTGCAACGACGGGCTGGACAACGACGGCGACAACCGGATCGACGCCCAGGATCCGGAGTGCCTGAGCGCCCTGGACAACGACGAGGCGACGGTGGTGGACCCCTGCAGCGACGGCCGGGACAACGACCTCGACGGCTGGGTGGACGGGGCGGATCCGGACTGCAACAATGGCCTGCCGGAGGGCGGGCTGGGCACCACCCAGTGCAACGACGGGCAGGACAACGACGGGGACGGGGCGACCGACGCCGCGGACCGCGACTGCCTGATCGGCTGGCAGGACGATGAGGCCAGCGCGCCGAACTGCAGCGACGCCCTGGACAACGACGGCGACGGATGGGTGGACTGGAGCGATCCGGACTGCCAGACGGGCTCCGGCGTGGAGCAGGGCCTGGGCACCGCCCAGTGCAACGACGGCCAGGACAACGACGGGGACGGGGCGACCGACGCCGCGGACCCCGAGTGCCTGGACGGGAGCTGGGTGGACGAGGGCGGCGTGCCGGACTGCGGCGACGGCCTGGACAACGACGGCGACGGCTGGCTGGACTGGAGCGACCCGGACTGCCAGACGGGCATGGCCGAGCTCGGCTTCGGCCCGAGCCAATGCAACGACGGGCGGGACAACGACGACGACGGGCTGGCCGACTCCGCGGACCTCGAGTGCAGCGACGCCCGCGACGACGACGAGGCCCTGTTGACCAACTGCCAGAACGGGCTCGACGACGACGGCGACGGCTGGGCCGACGCGGCCGACCCGGACTGCTTCGAGGGCGGGCTGAACGAGGTCGGCGTGGGCTGGTCCATGTGCGACAACGGCCAGGACGACGACGGCGACGGCCTGGCCGACGGCCACGACCCAGGCTGCCAGTCGGCCTACGACGAGGACGAGACCGACACCCCGCCCAACCGTTGCACGGACGGGCAGGACAACGATCTGGACGGCTGGACCGACGCGGCCGACCCGGACTGCCTGTGGGGCGGGATGGACGAGCTGGGGGTGAGCGGGACCGTCTGCAACAACTCGGAGGACGACGACGGCGACGGGCTCGTCGACGCCGAGGACCCCGAGTGCCTCAGCGCGCTCGACGGCGACGAGGCCGCGGTGATCAACCAGTGCGGGGACGGCCGCGACAACGACGGCGACGGCTGGTACGACTGGACCGATCCGGACTGCTCGAGCGGCACCGCTGAGCTCGGCTTCGGCACGGCAGAGTGCAACGACGGCGCGGACAACGACGGGGACGGACGGGCCGACGCCCTGGACCCCGAGTGCACGCAGGCCACCTGGAACAGCGAGTCCCTCGGCCCGAACTGCGACGATCGCGTGGACAACGACGGCGACGGCTGGCTGGACTGGGCCGATCCCGAGTGCCAGGCGGGCGGGGCGGAGGCGGGGCCGGGCGCGACCCGCTGCAACGACGGCCAGGACAACGACGGCGACGGGCTGACCGACGCCGCGGACGCCGAGTGCACCGACGCCCTGGATGACGACGAGGCGGCGCTCACCAACTGCAACAACGGCGCCGACGACGACGGCGACGGCTGGGCCGACGCGGCCGATCCCGACTGCATGAGCGGCAACCAGGAGGTCGGCCTCGGCTGGAGCGCCTGCAACAACGGCCAGGACGACGACGGCGACGGGGCCGTCGACGCGGCCGACGCGGGTTGCCAGACGGCCTTCGACGAGGACGAGGCCGACGCCTCGTCCCCGCGCTGCACCAACGGCCGGGACGACGATCGCGACGGCTGGATCGACGCCGCGGACCCGGACTGCATGTGGGGTGGGACGGACGAGGTGGGTTACGGCTGGAGCCAGTGCAACGACAACCGCGACAACGACGGCGACGCGCTGGTCGATGTCCTGGACCCGGGCTGCACCAGCGCCATGGACAACGACGAGGTCAGCGTGGTCAACAACTGCGGCGACGGTCGCGACAACGACGACGACGGCTGGACGGACTGGTCCGATCCGGACTGCGTGTCCGGCACGGCCGAGCTGGGCTTCGGCATCAGCCAGTGCAACGACGGCGTCGACAACGACGGCGACGGGGCCGTCGACAGCCGGGACGCCATGTGCTTCGACGGCGGCTGGAACAGCGAGGCGGCCCGGCCGAACTGCGACGACGGCCTGGACAACGACAGCGACGGCTGGACCGACTGGACCGACCCGGACTGCGCCGCGGGCGGGGCCGAGGTGGGCCCGGGCGCGACCCAGTGCAACGACGGCCAGGACAACGACGGCGACGGGGCGATCGACGCCGCGGACACCGGGTGCACCGAGGCGCGCGACGACGACGAGGGCGCGCTCATCAACTGCAACAACGGCCTGGACGACGACGGGGACGGCTGGGCGGACGCGGCCGATCCGGACTGCCTGAACGGCAACCACGAGCTGGGGCTCGGCTGGACGGCCTGCAACAACGGCCGGGACGACGACGTGGACGGCCTGGTCGACGCGGCGGATCGCGGCTGCCAGAGCGCGCTGGACGAGGACGAGACCAACACCGGCGGCAACAACCGCTGCATCAACGGGCGCGACGACGACGGCGACGGCTGGACGGACGCCACCGATCCCGACTGCCTGTGGGGCGGCACCCAGGAGCTGGGCTACTCGGGCACGGCCTGCAACGACGGACAGGACAACGACGGCGACGGCGCCGTAGACGCCCTGGACACGGGCTGTACCAGCGCCCTCGACTTCGACGAGGCGAACCTGGTGAACAACTGCGGCGACGGCCGCGACAACGACGGCGATGGCTGGACCGACTGGGCCGATCCCGAGTGCTCCAGCGGCACGGCCGAGACCGGCCTCGGCGCGACCCAGTGCAACGACGGTCAGGACAACGACGGCGACGGGCAGGTGGACTCCGCGGACCCCGAGTGTATCGACGGCTTCTACAACGACGAGTCGCAGCCCAACCGCTGCCAGAACGGCATGGATGACGACGGCGACGGCTGGGTGGACTGGAGCGATCCGGACTGCGCGACCGGCACCCAGGAGCTGGGCTTCGGCGCCACCCAGTGCAACGACGGCCTGGACAACGACGGCGACGGTTGGACCGACGTCTACGACCCGAGCTGCCTGGACGCCTGGGCCAACGACGAGTCGCTGGTGATCACCTGCGGCAACGGCCAGGACGACGACGGCGACGGCTGGTACGACTGGGAGGACCCGGACTGCTCGATCGGTGTCAACGAGGTGGGCCTCGGGATCAACCAGTGCAACAACGGCCTGGACGACGACGGCGACCTGTCCGTGGACCGCGCGGACCCGAACTGCGGGGACGCCTGGGGCAACGACGAGAGCGGCACCATGGTGGGCAACTGCGCGGACAACGTGGACAACGACTGGGACGGCTGGACGGACGGGACCGACCCGGACTGCCGCCAGGCCACCTCCACCGAGCGGGGCTACACGAACGCCGCCTGCAACGACGGGCGCGACAACGACCTGGACTTCCTGTGGGACGCCCAGGACCCGCAGTGCCGCAACGGCCGCGACCGGAGCGAGGCGCGGTAGGGGCGGGTTTCGATAACCTCATGATTGATCGGATCTCTTTTCCTTTGGCTGAGCGGCGAGCCAGCCGAGCTCGAGCAAGAGAAGCTTGTCGAATCCGCGCCCCAGGGTGAGCCATCCGGGTGGTCCGTTGTTTTTGATGTG
>JAKLGA010000010.1 GCA_022710975.1 Myxococcota bacterium
GTCGCCGACGGGCGCTGGCGGATCTACCTCGGGCGGCTCGAGCTCGGGACGCTGGACGAGGAGAAGCACGCGGTGCTGAAGAACAAGGGCATGCGTTACCGCCAGATCGACGAGGCGCAGGAATGACAACCTGTGGCCATGTATGGTCGCGCCGGCCCCCCCTCGGGGGGGCCGAACCAGGAAGACTCGGGTCTGCGGCCCGAGGGAGAGAATCAGGGCAGCGCGTCGCTGGCGCGACGCATGGGCAGGGGCTTTTCGAAGACCCCTAACGGAAGGCTTGCTTTGTAAGTCGAAGAAAGTGTCACCTATGTGCCCGGTTCGATCCGTCACCTATGTGCCCGGCCGGTCAGGTGTAGTCGCCGCTGAAGTAGTCGCCCACCATCCGGACCAGCAGCCTGCACTGCTTCCACAGCATCTTCGGCGCGAACCGGGCGTACCAGGGCGGGTCCTCCAGGAACCGCTCCGCCGCCGCAGCCTGCCCCAGCGTCCCAGCCTCGTCCTCGTTCTGCTTCGCCATGGTCTCCGACCTCCTTGTCGGGCTGCCTTCGTGGCGCCCTCGATTCCTGGACGCAGGAGCCAGACCGCTCCTGACATCTGGCTACTTGAAGCTCTTCCTCACCTGCACCGATAGGGCGACCATGGCGAGTGTGCTGGCGGCGCCGGTCCCGGCCGCGGTGCAGTCCGGGCAGAACTCCTCGTCCCAGGTCTCCCCGCCCTCGGCGAAGTCCTTGCACCCAGGCATCCGGCAGACCAGGATGCGCTCCCCGCACTCCGGGCAGCGGCACACGTCACGCCGCCAGGAGTTCTCCTCCACGATCTTGGCGTGGACCTTGTGGTGGCAGAACGGGCACTTTCCCATCGGCTTGCTCGACATGACAGCCTCCTCGGCCGGGGGTTCATCCGGCCTTCATGGACAGGGACGCGCGGGCGGTCCCCATCTGACAGCGCCTCTTCTCGGCCACGCGCGCCTCGAGCCGCGCATACCACTCCTGGCCCCGCTCGCCGCAGCGGTCCCGGATGGCCTCCTTGAGCTCGCGGGTGGTGCGGTTGAAGCGCGCCACCTCGGCCTCGAAGTGCTCCGCCTCGGCCCGCAGCTTGTCCCGATCCGCTCGGAGCTGGTCGATGAGGTCGGCCATCTGAGCCCGTTCGGCCTCGAGCTGGGCCCGCCGCTCCGGTCGGGGCAGGCCCCGGAGCGACTCCCCCCGGCGATCGTGCTCGGCCCAGGTGTGCTGCAGGATGCGCTCCACCGCCGTGATGCTCGTGCGGGCGTCGTGGAGCAAACCGTGGGCGGCGTCCGCCACCCGGAAGGAGGAGTGGTGCAGGTCCCGCAGGAAGTGGAACCTGTGCGAGCTCTCGGCCCGGGCGAGGTTCTCCTCCACGTTCTGGCGGTGCTCCTCCAGGCTCCGCTGGACCTCGCGGTGCTTCCGGTGCCAGCGCTTGCGGGCCTCCTGCTCCTCGCTCGAGACCCACCAGGCCGCGCCGCCGAACAGGGCCACCAGACCGACGGGGATGAGCCACAGCATGCGACACCTCCTACTGGCGGCCGCCGGGCAGCAGCCCCTTGGGCGACGCCACCGCGGGCAGGGCCGCGACCAGGGTGCGCAGCGACTCGTTGGCCTTGTCGCCGAACACCGTCACCTGACCGACCAACTCCGTGGCCATGAGCCTGAAGCAGGTCATCTCCTCGAGGCTACGGCCCTTCTCGAGCATGCAGTCCGAGGCGCGCTGGGCCATGGCCAGCACCGTCATCCGCTCGATGTGCATCTGCTCAAGTTGCTGCTGGACTGCGTCGAAGGTGCGTTCCAGGGCCAGCCGGCGCTGGGAGAGCTCCTCCATCTTGATGGTGTAGGTCTTGTCGATGGCAGAGTTCAGCATCCTCGCCTGCTCGCCGATACGCCGCTCCTCGGCCTCGAGCCTGCGGACCTCGAGCTTGTAGGAGAGTGTCCGGGCGTACACCTCGCCGATGAAGCCGAAGGGGTTGAAGGCCTTCAGCACCGAGGTCCAGCCGCTCTCTTCGGGGACGGGCAGGCTGGTGACGGGGTCGATGCGGGTGATGTCGGATGGGGCGCCCTGATCCGCTTCCTGGATTCGCCTGGTCTTGCTCATGGCTTCGTGACCTCCTGGTTCACCTTCCAGACGCCTGGCGGCGTTTGCGCCTGACAACATGGCTGGACAATGTCCGGGCCATGCGACTACGCTTGCACCGACCGCGGGAAGATCCCGGATCAGGAGGAGGGGAGCAGATGGTGACCCTGCGTGAACGGCTGATCGCCGAGGGCAAGTTGAAGCCACACCCCGAGATCGCGTCGCTGCTTGCCAAGCCAGGACCCGGTCCCGAGCAAAAGAAGAGGCAGGCCAAGGCAGTGGAGGTCCAGACCAAGCAGCCGAAGGCCCAGCCTGCCAAGGCCGTCGAGCGCTACTACCTCGACGAGAGTGGCACCTTCGAGGGTGAGGACGAGTCGCTCGCGGCGGGTTTGCGCGTCTTCGGCCCCGAGCCGGGCGACCAGGAGCTGGTCGAGCTCTTGGGGAAAGCGCTGAAGGCCTGGGGGTGGCCGCGGCGGCCCTTGCCGCCCGATGGAGTACACGCCACCAAGATGAAGGATCTGGATCGCGGCGCCTTCACCGCATTCCTCGATGCGCTCCTCAAGGGGTTGGCGCACCATCACGCGGCGGGGCGGCTGGGCGTGTTCCTGGTGCGCGACCAGGCACACGTGCACCTCAAGGACCGGAACATCGCCCACGCGGCGGTCCTGGCCCGCGGGCTGGCGAGCGATCTCGCGACCACGCCCGCCGATCTGCCAGTGCGGGTGGTGGCGGCCGGACGAATGGCGGCCAAGGATGGCATCACCGACACCAGCGAGGCTCTCGGGGTCGTCATCCTCTCGCGGCTCGCCGAGGAGCTCGCGGTGATGGGCGCAAAGGCGCCGCCCGGTGTGGAGGTTGCAGTCCGGCACATGAAGGGCCAGGACTGGCGCGCGCCGGCCTTCGCCGGCCTCTTCATCGCCGACGTGCTCTCGAATCTCATGCTCACCGGCAAGCATGCCTTCGCGCCCCAGCACCAGGTGGCCATGGGCATGTTGCTGCCCGGCTGTCCGCACGTCGTTCGCCGGGCGGACGAGCGACGGCGAGGACGCCACGTGTTCGAGGAAGCCGGCGCGGCTGGCTACCTCGGCTGGCTGCGCGGGCCGCTGGGGCCCATCCAGCCGAGCGCCGAGGAGCGCGCGCTCCTCCGCACCGCCCGCAAGCAGGCCGTGCAGCCCGAGCTCCTGGTGCCGACCCTGACCCAGCTGTGCGAGGCGGCGAACCGTCAGGTGCGAGTCTTCCGCAACCTGAAGGCGGGCCGCCGGCTCGCGGAGGAGGCGCTCGAGCTCGCGCACGTGAGCCTGGAGTCCACCGGCGGGGAGGAGGTCGGCCGCTTCGCTTACCAGGCGCTCGAGTGTCTGCTGGACGTCTGCAACCACCAGGGCGACGTGGCCGGGGCGGTGGGGGTGATGCGACGCGAGGCCGAACTGCGGAGGCAGGTGGGGCTGCACGCCCTGGTCGAGAGCTTCGAGTTCCGCAACCGCGCCGCCGAGAGCGCGGTCAACGAGTTCGACTTTCGTGGCGCAGGCGAGGCGCTCGACGGACTGCGTCGGGAGATCGAGGAGGTCGGGCGGCACTTCCCGCTCGGAGCCAGGGTCGCCACCCTGGGGAGGGTGCTCAGCCATCGCGCCCAGGTGCACCACTACCTGGGAGAGGACAAGCAGGCCTTGGCGCTCTACGCCGGGGCTGGCGAGCACTACTCCACGCCCCTCGATCGCGAGATCCTCACCCAACACCGCGTGCGCTCGTTTCTGGGGATGGGTAAGGGGCTGGACGCCTGGGCGGGTATTCGCAGCCTGGGCGTGACCCGTGAGCTGGCTGGACTGCGCGCGGATGATCCGTTTCTCCTCGATCTGGTGGCTCTCGCGGGCCGCTTCGCGGTGGAGGACGGCCCGGGCTCGAAGCTCAGCTGGTTGCCCAGGGTCCTCCTGGGCCGCCCTCAGCTCCTCGCTCGCGCGCTGGGCCGAAGCACCCAGTCTGGCTATCCGGGCGCGGCCACGGCTGCCAGCGTGGCGCGCATCGCTGCCTTCCTCGGCGACGCGGCGCGCTCGGTCGAATCCACCCTGTGGGCCATGCAGCTCGCCTCCAGGGACGAGGTGCCCACCATGCACGCCATCACGCTCGGGGCCGCGCTCGAGGGGCTGGACAACCTGCGCCAGCTCGATGCGACCAAGCGCTCCGAGGCGGCCGAGTTCTTCGGGGTGGCCGAGGCCATGGCCGAGGTGCTGACCCGCGAGGGTCAGCCCGCGCCGCTCCGCAGCCACTTCCTGCCTGCCCTGGACACCCTCAGGCGCTGGAAGGGCCCGCAGGCCGCGTTGGCCGAGCCGGCCATCCTGCGCAGGTTGATCCGCAGGGTTCCCTTCGGCCGCGTGGGCGGCTTCCCCCTGGTCTGGGTCGAGAAGGCAGCGCAGCTCGAGCGCTCTAGGCGAGCTCGATGAGCTCGCCCCGGGTCCATCCGTCCTCCACATAGGTTAGCCAGATCGACGCCGGCCGCGCGGCCCCGAGCTCGAACAGCCAACCCGCGCGTCGCCGCGCGGGGTGCACCTCCTCTCCGGTGGGCAGGCGCAGGGCTGGCGCCGCGAGCGGCGGGCCGTCGCCGTCCATGAGCCACAGGTGGAGCTCCGCCTCGACCCGGAGCGCGTAGAGCGCCGCTCCGCCTGGCAGGTGGGCCAGCCGCGCGGGTGGGCGGGGCAGGGCAGGGGATGGTTTGTTCGGGCTCGTGTTCATCGCACCTCGGGGACGAACGAGTACCAGCGGACCTGACGCCTCGTGATTCGAAATAGACGAAAGTCTAGCAGAATAGAAATAGGTCTACTCCGGCTGCCGTGATCGCATTCCTCGTTCGGCGAGATTCGATAGTGTTCACGGTTCGTTCTGCGGCGCGGCGAGGGTTGGCTCGACGCCTGCTCAGTGTGGGCCCGACACGCGCAATCAAGCGCGTGCAAGGAGGCTCCGATGAAGCAGGCGAACGAGACGATCCGGGGCGAGGTGGTGGCGCGGTTCTTCTCCCAGGCGCAGCCGGACTGGGCGAGCGCGGATGGCCGCGAGGTGCAGGAGGCCCTGTTCGCCTTCCTGTGGAGCCTCGAGCTGGTGCGGCTCCCGGGTTGCGGCCAGGCGGACCGCGAGAATCTGGCCATGGAGGCCTGGCACAAGCTCTTCGACCACGTCCGCGCCGGGAAGCCGGTTCGCGCCCGGAGCGCGGGCGAGCTCCGCGCCCTGTGCCGCATCACCCTGAAGAACCTCTGGCGGGACGGGCTGCGGGATGAGAAGCGCTTCCACCACAAGCCCGTGGAGGGTCTCGGCCAGCCCGTGGACGACGACGAGGGCGAGGGCGGCCTGGCCAGGACCCCGGCGGCGCTCAGGGTGGAGCCCGAGGCCGAGGAGGCGGTCGACCGGCGGCGGGACGTCGAGCGGGTGCGCGCGGGCGTCGAGGCGGTGGGGGAGAAGAACCCGCGCCTCCGCCGGGTCCTGGAGCTCGAGCTCGCGGAGGCCAGCACTGAGGAGCTGATGGCGGCGCTCGGGGTGTCCTCGGCCAACGCCCACCAGCTCCGCACCCGCGCCCGCAAGGCGCTCCGGGAGGCGTTCGCGTGATGGCTCGCTGTCAGAACCCGGTTCTGGAGCCCGTCTGGAGCGCATGACGGCCCACGAAGGAGGTCGAAACATGGCGCCGAGCGAAGCCTACCTCAAGGATCTCTGGTCGCGGACGCGGGTCGCGCTGGGCGAGCTGCCCGGCTGGATGGTCGCGCTCCTCGAGCGGGTGCCCGCGCTCATCGCCGAGAGCGAGCGGGACGCGGACCGGCGCCAGCGCCGGGAGGTGTACCTGGGCCTGGCCACCCTCGTGGCCCGGCACACGGGCGGGAGCCTGCCGCTGTGCCTGGACGCCGTGCACCAGGTGCTTGGCGAGCGCGAGCCGGAGTTGCTCGAGGCCGGCGCGCCCTGCTCGCCCGCGCTGGTGGAGGAGGCCCGCGGCCACCTCGTCCGGGTGCGGGTGCGCTACTCGAAGGCTCGCGCCGGCCGCAGCCAGCGCACCATCGAGGCCTACATCGTCGCGGGAGGAAACGTCCGCGTGGTGCACCTGGAGCGCATGGTGGACTGGGACTGGCTCCCGGCCGAGGTGCGCGAGGGCTTGCTCGGGGAGCCGGGCAGGCAGGCCATGGAGTTCGAGCTGCTCTGAACACAGGAGGACGAACATGGAACCCATCACCCTCATCGTCACCATCCTGGCCGTCGGCTTGGGCGTCGCCAGCCTGTTCTGGGGGCAGATCCTCGCCTGGTGCGAGGAGCACCTGCTGCCCTTCCTCGACCGCCGGATGCCCTTCCTGTCGGGGATCGCGCGCAGCGCGCTGGTGCTGCTCGACAGGGCGGTGACCACGGTGCGGCGCGCGGCCCGGGCAGCCTGGCAGCACCTGCGGGCCGCGCTGCTCAAGACCGTGATGATCATCCGCCGCACCTCGGACGCGCGCTGGGTCCAGC
Organism: Myxococcota bacterium; assembly: GCA_022710975.1. Classification (GTDB taxonomy): domain Bacteria; phylum Myxococcota; class B64-G9; order B64-G9; family B64-G9; genus JAKLGA01. The sequence continues at coordinate 6,556 of JAKLGA010000010.1, forward strand.
GGTTCACCAGCTGGGCCATCACGCAGCTGGAGGACGGGCGAGAGCAGCCTCTCGAGGTGGTGACCGAGCGGGAGGTGGCCTGGGAGGATCTGCCAAACGACCTGCGCGAGGCCCTGGTCCGGCGGTGCCAGACGGTCGAGGTGGACGTGACCGCGGCCCGGGACGCAGAGCTGGAGCTCGAGGTCGGCCACTAGCGGCCGGAGAGGAGGACGGACATGGAGACGAACCAGGTCATGGAGGCGGGCTTCGGCGGCTCCTGGCTGCTGGGGCTTGGGCTGCTGGCGGCGCTCGTGGCGCTGTGGGCCCTGTGGGCGCGCCGCCGGCCGGGCGGCGTCTCGGGGGCGGCCCTCAAGGCCTGGGTGGAGGACAAGGTGGCCGAGGCGCTCTCGCCGCTCCTCGGCGCGAGCCATGGGGCGGTGCTGGCAGAGCTCCGCTCGCACGAGGATCGCGGACTCCGCGATCGGGTGGCCGGAGCGCTCGCAGGTGTCGAGCTCGCCTTCCACCGCCAAGGGGCCGGGGGACTGGTGGAGCTCACGCTCGCGGTCGCACCGCGGGAAGGGTCGCTGCGGGCCTGGCGGCGGATGCTCCGCTGGGAGGACACGCCGGACGAGGTGCGCGGACGCATGCTGCGTGAGCGCGCAAGGAGCTTCGTTCTGCCCTGGCACCCGGACTGGGCGGGCGCGCAGGGCGGGAGGTGAGCCATGTTCTTCCTGCCGTTCCTCCTCGGTCTCGCTGCCGGCGTTGGCTTCGGGGCCCTGGTCTCGGGCTGGGACGAGATCGTGGACCTCATTTCGGACTTCCTGCACAGCCACGGATGGCAGCGCTCGTGGCTCATGCGCGCCCTGGTGGTCTTCGACCAGCTGGTGTGCGGGTTGCGCCGGCTGATCGTGGTCCAGCGGGCGGGCGAGGAGCCGGTCCTGGTCGAGGAACGCGAGCTCGAGGAGGACGAGCTCCCGGACGATGTCCGGGCGGCGCTCGGGGAGCGGGAGCGGGTGGTGGTCGACGTCCTGGAGCAGCTCGGTTGAACGCGAAGAGGAGTCCAATGGCCATCGGCTGGGATAAGGCGGAGAGCATCCGGGCGGGCGGGGCGAGCGTCAGGGCCCGGGCGAGCGAGCCGCGTCTCGCCGGCCTGGAGCCCGAGGAGCCCCGGGCCGGGCTCGACGAGCTGGTGCTCGCCGAGGCCACCCGCGAGCAGGTGGAGCGGGCCATCGCGGTCGTGCGTCATCGCGACCTGCTCATGGACGGCTGGGGGCTCGGCGAGATGCTGCCCTGGGGCCGCGGCCTGGCGCTGAACCTGTACGGCCCGCCGGGCACGGGCAAGACCCACTGCGCCCACGCCATCGCCCGAGCGCTCGGCCGGAAGATCCTCGAGGTGGACTATGCCGAGCTCGAGTCGAAGTACGTGGGTGACACCCCCAAGAACATCAAGGCGGCCTTCGACCGGGCCCAGGAGACCGGCGCGATCCTGTTCTTCGACGAGGCAGACAGCCTGCTCGGGCAGCGGCTGACCGCGGTCACCCAGTCGGCCGACCACGCGGTGAACGTGAGCCGCTCGGAGCTGCTGAAGGCGCTCGAGCGCTTCGAGGGGGTGGTCGTCTTCGCCACGAATCTGGCGCGGAACTACGACCGGGCCTTCGTGCGCCGCATCCACTTCCACGTGGAGCTCCCGCTGCCTGACCGGGCCGGCCTCGAGCGGCTCTGGGCGGCGAAGCTGCCCGCGAGGCTCCCCCGCGAGCCGGGCGTGACCCCGGCCGCGCTGGCGGGGCTCTCGGAGGGCCTCTCGGGCGGTGAGCTGGTGTCGGCCCTGCGAGGCGCCGCCTCCCGCGCGGTGCTGCGCACCCAGGGGCTGGGCCCGGTGCTGGTCGAGGACTTCGCCACCGCCCTGGCCGAGGTGCGGAAGGCGAAGGACGAGGTGGGCAGGGAGCCCGGCGCGCCGGCGCCCGCGCCCGCCCGGACACGGGTCCGCGCCTTGCCTTTCGTTGAGCTGCCCGAGGACGTGAGGGAAGAGCTCTTGGATCCGGATCGATGCCTCGATCCGGAGGAACACTGAGGATCTACCGGCGCTTCGCTGCTTCCTGGATGGCCTTGACGGTCAGGCCGTAGCGGCGGAGGAATTTGCTGATGCTATCGGAGGGGTTCTTGCACTCGGCCAGGACTTCCTTGGCAGCATCAGAACCGTACTTGGAGGAAGCACACGATTCGACGACGGCTTCGAGCTCCCGGCGTTTCGCAAGCGGGATTCGATCCAGCTCGGCTCTCGGGAGGAGCTCGTCGAGCAGTCGGGCACCGATCTCACGGCGAGGAGCCTGCTTTCGTCGCCAGGCTTCCCTGCGCTTCTCGATCTCTGCTTCTGCAACGGCTTCGGTGATGATGCCGTCGACGGACAGGTCCACCATCCTGCCCACGGAGGCGAGGAGCTCCCTGATGTTGCCTGGCCACGGTGCCTTCTTCGCCCAGCGAAGGAATCTGTCCAGGGGTTTCCCAGCGAATCGAATAGGCCTCTTCTTCCCGCGCCTCTCGATCTCGGCGAGCACCAGCCCTTCGATTTCCTCGGGGTGCATCCGGAGCGGATGGAGCTCGAAGACGTGGACGTCGAGGCGTTCCCATAGGTCGCGCCTGAATTCGCCCTCGACGACGAGGGAGGCGATGTCCTTGTTCGTGGCGCAGATCAGGAAGAAGTCCACCGGCTTCTCGACGTCCGCGCCGAGCGGCCTGCACCTCTTGTCCTCGAGGACCTTGAGCAGCATCCCCTGGGCCTCCGGATCCAGGTCCGCGACCTCGTCGAGAAAGAGGGTTCCGCCGTCCGCGGACAAGATGGCGCCCGTCCGCCTCGCCAGCGCACCGCTGAATGCGCCTTTCTCGTGGCCGAAGATCTCGGAGCGCACCAGCTCGCCGCGGAGCGCTGCGCAGTTGACCTCGAAGAGCCGGCCCTTGCGAGGATGCACCGCGCGTTGCTCGAGTTGTTCGTGGATCGCCCGGGCGATGAACGTCTTCCCGGTCCCGGGCGCACCCAGCAGGACGATGGTGTCGTCGGTTCGCTCCGCCACCTCGAGGATCTGCGCGAGCAGCGCCTTCTGCTTCTCGCTCCGGACAGGGGCGCCGCCGGCCAGCTCGTCGAGCCGCCGCACGCGATCGTTCTCGATGCGCTTCCGAATGGGATCGTAGGCGGACACGTCGAGGTCGATGGGCTTGACTCCTGCGGGCTCGGCCTCTGCCTGGAGTTGGCCCGCTTTCTCGGGGATGGTCTGGACGAGGTTCACCGGCAGCACCCGGGAGACCGCGAGTAGGAACAGGCAGGCTTTGAACACCTCTGTCCCCGTGCTCAGATGGAACCAGTAGTCCTCGTGGGCGAGATCGAATGGGTATTCCCGCGCGAGCTTCGAGAGCGCCTCGTGGACGCTCGGTAGATCCCAGGGCTTGCTGCCCAGATCGATCGTGCGACGTTCGACGGTCAGACCAGGCAGCGCCGCGAGGATGGTCTGCTCGAGCTCGAGCGCTCTCCCGGCGTGGCGCTCCTGGTGGAGCAACACGAGCTTGTGAAGCGCGGGCTTGTCACGCGGCCAGCCCTTACAGAGCTCGAGGGTGTATCGGAAGATCCTGCCGGCATCATGATCCTTGTGGTGTCTCCCGTCCTTTTGGTCGCCGAACAGGCTGAACACGACCTGCGGTCTCCCCTTCGTCATGCGTCCTCCTGATCTACCTCGATCCGCCCCAGGCCGAGCGCGGTGCCGCGGCCGAGGTGCAGGAGCGCGCCGAGCTCGAGCCAGTCGCGCGCCGCGGGCGGGCAGGACCCGTACACGAGCTCGCCCACCAGCCCCTCGTGCGGCACGGCCTGGCCCTGGCGACGGGAGTCGCGGAGCCAGCACACCTTCCGCACCAGGGCCTCGAGGAGCTCGGCCTCGTCCGCGAGATCGACCGCGGCCACCCGGGCGGGCAGGGCCGGCAGGTCCGTGTGCGCGGTCAGGAGCTGGCCGACCCGCCGCACCGCAGCCAGCACGAGCTGGTACAGACTGGGCGCCTTCTCGACGAGCTTTCCGCGCTCGCGGAGGGCGAGCGGGGTGACGAGCCGGACCCGGAGCGTGGCGGATTTCCGCCTGCCTCCGGTCCCAGGCGTGTAGGGTGCGGGCGGGGCGAGCTCGATGGGAGCCTCCCGGTCGCGGTCCAGGACCCGCCGCTCTGCGCCGTCCGGGAGGAGCTGCCAGGCCGCGTCGAGCCGGAGCGGCCAGTACTGGGGGCCGTCGCTGCCTTGCGCCGCGTCGTCCATGCGGCGGATGGCGAGGAGCGCCATGGGCAGGTGCAGGGCCGGCTGCCCCACGCAAGTGAACGGCACATCCACTTCCTCGCCCCGGCCGAGCTCGAGCGCCGCGGGCGGCAACCCGGCCACGAACGGGTGGGGTGCGTGGTCCCCGTGGGCGCCGACCGCGCCTACCGGGCCGGGAGTCTGGAACAGGCTCCCGAAGGCGCAGGCGTGGAGCGCGAGACAGCGGCCGCAGTCCTGCTCGGGCAGGCCGCACACCAGCCGTCGAAGGTGGGCGCCCAGCCGGCTGTGGAAGCGATCGCCCGGGTTGACCTGGATACGGGTGTCCGCGGTCGCGGCGAAGCGCAGCACCAGCCGGGTGAGCGGCAGCGGCGGGATCTCTGTGGCCCGGCCCCGCGCGCGCTTCGTCCCTGTCGCCCTGGTCGCCAACATGCCGCGTCTCCTCTGATCGGAGGCATTGTCGCGGATGCGCCCGGCGTCCGCAAGCGCAGCGGCCGTCAGACCGGTCCCGCGCGCGGCGTCTGGATCCTCGAGGGCAGAAAGGCCCACGCCCTCGCGGGAGGTGCCCGATGGAGTCGCGAACCCTGGCCGAGCTCGTCACCCTGGCCGATACCGATCCCGACGCTTGCCGCGCCGCCCTGGACGCGCTCGTGCCCGATGGGCTGACACCCGCGGAGCTCGTGGGGCTGGCCGAGCTGGCCGTGCGGCTCGGCCGGGCCGAGGCGGCCATTCGGTTCCTGGACGCGGCCCTGGCCCAGGACTCTGGCCACGCACCCGCGCTCCGCCGGCTGTGCGATCTCCGTCGCGACCAGGGCGACACCGAGCGCGCTGCGGCGCTCCTCGCCAGGCTCGCGGACCTCGGCGATCACCAGGCCGGGCTCGAGGAGATCGCGCTCCTCCTGGAGGCGGGCCGCCTGCCCCAGTCCGAGCAGGCCCTGGCCAGGCTCGCCCCGCGCTGCCCGCCTGAGCTCCAGTCCCGGCTCCTCAGCCTCACCGTGCGTTTCGAGGCGGCCATCGAGGGCCGGACCACGGACGAGGCGCCGGACGAGCCGGACGCCAACGGGGATGCCGCCGGCCCACCCGTGCGTTTGGCTTCCGACGCCGAGCTGGTGGCGCTCGCCGACTTGTTCGCCGGCCGCGAGGGGGTGCACGCCCGCCAGTGGAAGGGGCCGGACGGACGCGCGGGCTACAGCCCGGTGCACACGCCGCTCACCCCGGCGCTGGTCCGCGAGCACCTGCTGGGCGCCATCACCCTTGGCACCTACGTGGTCCGCCGGGACGGGGGCGCCAACTTCCTGGCGCTCGATGTGGATCTCACCCGGCCCGCCCTGGAAGCGCTGGGCCGCGGCCCGCGGCGGGCCTTCGAGGACGTGTTGGCCAAGGCCCTGGCCTTCGCCCGAAGGCTCGCGTCCGCGCTCCGGGGCTTCGGGCTCTCGCCCGTGCTCGAGGACAGCGGCCACAAGGGCTACCACGCCTGGGTGTTCTTCGCCGAGCCCTGGTCCGCGGCCCTGGCCCGCAGGCTCGCACGCGCTGCCCTGGGACTGGCCGGGCCGCCGCCCGAGGGGGTGGCGGTGGACGTGTTCCCGGCCCAAGGCCGGGTGCCGGCCGACGGGCTCGGGAACCTGATCAAGCTGCCGCTCGGCGTTCACCGGAAGACCGGCCGCAAGAGTCTGCTCCTCGGTGAGGACGGGAAGCCGCTCCGCGATCCCATCCGAGCGCTCGTGGCTACGCCTCGGGCCTCCGCCGAGGCGCTCGAGGCCGCGCTCGCGCGGGCCGAGGCGGAGCTGGCGGGACGCCTGGCGAGCGGCGCACCCGACGCCGGGCGCGGCGACGAGGACGGCACCGGCGGCGACGACCCGCAGGGTGACCCGTCCCGGGCGCGTCACTGCCGGCCGCAGGCCGCGCCCGTGCGGCCGGACTACGCCCTGGACTCCGATCCGGAGGTGAAGGCGCTGCTCGACCGCTGCGCCCCGCTCCTCGGCATCGTGCGCGTGGCGCGTGCGGGCCGTCCGCTCACGCACGACGAGCGGGCGGTGCTCACCTTCACCCTGGGCCACCTGACCCACGGCCCGGACGCGGTGAACACCCTGCTGCCCGCGGCCGAGCTCGGCACGGACGGCCCGGTCCTCAAGTCGCGGCTCCGCGGCCAGCCCATGGGCTGCCGGAAGATCCGCGCCCGGCTGGGGCTCCAGCCCGACGAGGAGCGCTGCGACTGCCGCTTCGATCCCACGCTCGGCGCCTACCCGCACCCGCTCCTGCACCTCGCCGCCCTGTGGGCCGAGGAGGCCGAGGAGCGCCGGGCGGCCCTGGCCGCGGTCGGGGCGCAGTCCGCGCTGGCCGCCGAGGCGTCCGTCGCGGTCGCTTCGCGCGCCGCCCCGGCGCAGGCCCAGGACACCCCTGCCGCGCTCGCTTCGTCCGGGGGCAAGCTGATCCCCTTCCCGGGCCGCGGCCGTCCGGGCCGGGACTGAGGCGCGCCATGCTGTACGTGGTCTGCTACGACATCGCCGACGAACGCCGGCGGCGGCGGGTGGAGAGGACGCTCAAGGGCTACGGCCACCGGGTCCAGGAGAGCGTGTTCGAGGCTGAGCTGGACGACAAGAAGCGGCTCGAGCTGGAGCTCAAGCTCGCCAAGGTGATCGACCAGGCCGAGGACAACCTGCGCTTCTACCGCCAGTGCGGCGGCTGCCGCCTGGTGGTCGAGGTGCTGGGGGTGGGCGGCCTGCCTGAGGGCCAGCCCAGGCTGATGGTGGTGTAGGCCGCCGGAGAGGAGGCACCGTGCGCCGGCTGTACGTGGTGGAGCCGGGCGCCCGGGTGACCCGCGAGGGCGAGCGCATCCGGGTGCTGGTCGGCGAGCAGGAGGTGGAGAGCGTGCGCGCGGACGAGCTTGCTCAGGTGGTGGTGGTGGGCTCGGCGGGGCTGAGCACGCCTGCCATGCAGGCGCTGCTCAAGGCCGGAGCCGAGGTGGTGCTCTTGACCCGCAACGGCCGCTTCCTCGGGAGGCTGTGCTCGGGCCTGAGCCCCAGCGCCCGAGCCCGCCACTGCCAGTACGCCCGGCTTCAGGACCCGACCGCCCGTCTGGGCTTCGCCAGGCGGGTGGTGGCGGGCAAGATCGCCAACCAGGTGCGGCTCCTCCGTCGTCACCAGAGCAGGCTCAAGGACCCCTCGGTGGCGAGCGCGCTGCCGCGCATGCGCCAGGCCGGCGCGGACGCGCTCACCGCGGCCGACGTGGACATCCTGCGTGGGCTCGAGGGCGCGGCCGCCGCGGCCTACTTCGGGGTATTCGGCCGGCTGCTCAAGGCCGAGGGGGTGGCCTTCGAGCGCCGGGTGCGCCGCCCGCCGCCCGATCCGGTCAACATCCTGCTCTCCTTCGGCTACACGCTGCTCGGCAACCTGGTGCACGCGGCCGTGGAGACGGCCGGGCTCGATCCCTACCTGGGCGCGCTGCACGAGCTCCGCGCGGGTCGGCCGAGCTTGGTGCTCGACCTCCTCGAGGAGCTCCGCCCGGTGGTGGTGGACACGGCCGTGCTGCGGGCGTTCAACACCCGCGCCATGCTGCCCGGGGACTTCGTCTCCATCACCGACGATGCCCCGGGGGTGGAGGACGCCTGGGAGCGGGAGGCCTGGGAGGCGCGCGAGGCCGCTGACGGTGCCGGAGATGCCAGCGCCGGAGAGGCCGGGCAAGACGGCGCGGAGCCGGCCGGCCCGCGGCGCTCGATGGTGCTCACCCGGGTCGGGGTGAAGAAGTGGATCGCCTGCTACGAGCGGCGGCTCGAGGAGCAGGCCTGGTACGAGCCGCGTGGCCAGCGGCTATCCCTGCGCGAGGTGGCCCAGGCGCAGGCGTATCGCCTGGCCCGGCACTTCGAGGGGCAGGAGGAGTACACGGCCTTCGAGTCGCCGGAGTGATGGTGCCGGCCAGCTTGATCCAGGCCGGGAACGATGGTACCTTCGTCCCGAGCTCGAACATGCATCGGGGTTCACGACGCACGCGGCACGATCTCGAGGTGGCAACGGGCAGTCATGCATCGACGCACCCCCCATGGAAATTCGAGGGGTGCCTGTTCTGGAGCTCGAATCAGGGTTCAAGATCTTTGAAAAACAGGTGAATCCACTCCCGACGTGACCGGATGGCACGCAGGGGGGTGCATCGGCGAGGAAAATGATGATTTCACAAGGTCCTGCGAGAACGAAGGGATGTGTACGAAACACATCCACCAGACAAGGGAGGGGGGTGCGTCATATCGCGCCCCCGAAACCCTTACAGAACAAGGTCCTGCGAGGTGGTGCGTCGCAGGACCTTCCCCGAGATGAAGGGGATTGAAACCATGTCGGGCCCGTACAGAGCGCACTCGAGCGCCCCGAGCTGTCGCAGGACCTTCCCCGAGATGAAGGGGATTGAAACGCCTTCTGCTTGGCCGTCTTGCCGACCACGGTCGTGCCGCGTCGCAGGACCTTCCCCGAGATGAAGGGGATTGAAACTCGATGAGCTGCGCGCACGAACCCAAGGTCCAGTAGTGTCGCAGGACCTTCCCCGAGATGAAGGGGATTGAAACCAGGTGGCGCTGAACTGGAGGTTGCTGTGCTCGGCTCTCGTCGCAGGACCTTCCCCGAGATGAAGGGGATTGAAACAATTCATCGCCGGCCAGAATCCGGTGGATAGCGATGACGCTAGTCGCAGGACCTTCCCCGAGATGAAGGGGATTGAAACGCGGATCGTGTCTGCCATGCGGTCCCTGGAACGCAGCTCGGTCGCAGGACCTTCCCCGAGATGAAGGGGATTGAAACTTGCCATGACGCTCATATCGCACCTCCTGCGATTGGTCGCAGGACCTTCCCCGAGATGAAGGGGATTGAAACACAGCTTTCCGCCGCCTGCGCAAGATTGCCATGACACTCGTCGCAGGACCTTCCCCGAGATGAAGGGGATTGAAACGCTTCCTTTCTGCAATAGATACCGTTCGGTGTGTCCTTGTCGCAGGACCTTCCCCGAGATGAAGGGGATTGAAACGGGCCGCACACGTCAGCCGCGAGTTTGTCGAGGTCGCTGTCGCAGGACCTTCCCCGAGATGAAGGGGATTGAAACTCCATTCCCGCGGCATGTCCTGGGCCTCGCCCAGGTCCACGAGTCGCAGGACCTTCCCCGAGATGAAGGGGATTGAAACGGCTGGTACGGCGGCTGCTGAGGCTGCCCCGGCGCCGTGTCGCAGGACCTTCCCCGAGATGAAGGGGATTGAAACGTCCCTGGCCTGGATCGCGTCGTACTCAGCCCGGTCGCAGGACCTTCCCCGAGATGAAGGGGATTGAAACTCTGCAGCCGCCGCCTTTGCCTTGAGGATCAGCCACATCGTCGCAGGACCTTCCCCGAGATGAAGGGGATTGAAACCGCTGTGGCTGGCGTATCGGTCGCTCTGGATCTTGTCGCAGGACCTTCCCCGAGATGAAGGGGATTGAAACGCAGCACGGCCCCGAACACGATCACGCGCCGCGTCCCGTCGCAGGACCTTCCCCGAGATGAAGGGGATTGAAACTCATCCCTTCCTTGTTCGAACGTTCAGATCGTGGTCTCCAGGTCGCAGGACCTTCCCCGAGATGAAGGGGATTGAAACTGAGCACACGCAGGGACATCAGGTGCCGGATAGCAGCCGCGTCGCAGGACCTTCCCCGAGATGAAGGGGATTGAAACTTCGCCCCGCTCAGCTTCGGCGGCCTCGTGCCGCACGGGAGTCGCAGGACCTTCCCCGAGATGAAGGGGATTGAAACCAGGCTTGCCCGGGCACTCTCGTTTCCAAGCCTACCCGTCGCAGGACCTTCCCCGAGATGAAGGGGATTGAAACGGGCGAGCCTCGTCCTGCCGGAGCGACGCCATCAGCGTCGCAGGACCTTCCCCGAGATGAAGGGGATTGAAACGGGATCACGATCTGCACGGCCTCCGTGCGGTCCGGGCGGTCGCAGGACCTTCCCCGAGATGAAGGGGATTGAAACTCCTCGACCAGCTCATGGAAGCGGCCCAGGTCCAGGCGCGTCGCAGGACCTTCCCCGAGATGAAGGGGATTGAAACAACTTGCGCTCGCTGATGCGCTGGTCCGCGGTCGGCCGGCGCGTCGCAGGACCTTCCCCGAGATGAAGGGGATTGAAACTTCAATCCAACATTCAAGGCACGGGCTTTATGAAGTCGCAGGACCTTCCCCGAGATGAAGGGGATTGAAACAACACGTCCTTGTGGAACAGGTCGCCCATCGAGCAGACGAGTCGCAGGACCTTCCCCGAGATGAAGGGGATTGAAACCGCAGCGGCTGGTCGAGCACCTCCTCGCGGAAGGTGACGTCGCAGGACCTTCCCCGAGATGAAGGGGATTGAAACTTCACCTTGTTGGCGAGCAGAGCGAACAAGGGCTCCCGTCGCAGGACCTTCCCCGAGATGAAGGGGATTGAAACGTCGAGAAGTTGCGGACGTGGAGGCTGCAGGTCGCAGGACCTTCCCCGAGATGAAGGGGATTGAAACCTCGAGATCGTCCAGCCGCGCCTCGTCCAGGTGCGGGTCGTCGCAGGACCTTCCCCGAGATGAAGGGGATTGAAACAACACGTCCTTGTGGAACAGGTCGCCCATCGAGCAGACGAGTCGCAGGACCTTCCCCGAGATGAAGGGGATTGAAACGTTGCCCTTGTGGTAGGCCAGATCGCAGTTGTCCAGGGGTCGCAGGACCTTCCCCGAGATGAAGGGGATTGAAACTATTCCTTTCTTCGAGCGTTGGGATCAGATCGTGGTCGCAGGACCTTCCCCGAGATGAAGGGGATTGAAACTCAGTCCCGAGGGTCCGAGCCCGTCACGGGCTCATCGCACGTCGCAGGACCTTCCCCGAGATGAAGGGGATTGAAACTCATCAACATCGTTTCGCCGCCTGCGAAGGATTGCCATGGTCGCAGGACCTTCCCCGAGATGAAGGGGATTGAAACTGAGACACCGTTTGGTGTGTCTTTGCCCCAGAAGGCCGCGTCGCAGGACCTTCCCCGAGATGAAGGGGATTGAAACCACGGGCACCCACGTGGCGAACAGTCGTTTGCACGCCGTCGCAGGACCTTCCCCGAGATGAAGGGGATTGAAACCTGAACCCGAACTCCGTCGTCTTGGCGTAGGCCCGGATCACAGTCGCAGGACCTTCCCCGAGATGAAGGGGATTGAAACATTGGCTGAGTGGTCCCCGCCTCCACGAAGACCTCCCAACCGTCGCAGGACCTTCCCCGAGATGAAGGGGATTGAAACTCTTTGCTTTTGATTTCCATGGTTCAACCCCTGTTTTCGTCGCAGGACCTTCCCCGAGATGAAGGGGATTGAAACAACTCGGCGCACAACTTGCCGTCAAAACAGCGTTCCAGAGTCGCAGGACCTTCCCCGAGATGAAGGGGATTGAAACGCCGTTTCCGTTCTCGCTCATGACTTGATCTCCGTCGCAGGACCTTCCCCGAGATGAAGGGGATTGAAACGACGCAGTTCCTTGCGGGCATCTTCGGCCGCTATGTCGCAGGACCTTCCCCGAGATGAAGGGGATTGAAACCACGAAGTTCACGTGGAACTTGCGAACCTCTGCGACCAGAGTCGCAGGACCTTCCCCGAGATGAAGGGGATTGAAACCCCGAGAGCCCTACGACGTCGACCTACTTACGTGTCGCAGGACCTTCCCCGAGATGAAGGGGATTGAAACTTGTGCCAGTAGTTCTGCCGGGCGAAGAACCCCTCGGTCGCAGGACCTTCCCCGAGATGAAGGGGATTGAAACATCTTCTTTGCAGTTGGCGAGCCGACACTCGAGAGGCTTTGTCGCAGGACCTTCCCCGAGATGAAGGGGATTGAAACTTTTTAGGCCGCGTCCCTGGCATCGCGGTGGTGCTGTCGCAGGACCTTCCCCGAGATGAAGGGGATTGAAACGTCTTGGGCGGCGCGGAGAGGACCGCGAGCTCGGTCGCAGGACCTTCCCCGAGATGAAGGGGATTGAAACCAGGATCTTCGCCCTCGTGGGAAGGGCAAACTCCGTCGCAGGACCTTCCCCGAGATGAAGGGGATTGAAACTCTTACACTATGGTCGCCCTACCGGCCTGCTATTGTCGCAGGACCTTCCCCGAGATGAAAGGGATTGAAACGTCATGGCTTTGCCCCTATGTGGAATTACTTCCACCGTCGCAGGACCTTCCCCGAGATGAAGGGGATTGAAACTAGAAAACTAGCTTCGATGGTTCGAAACGTTGGGAAAGTCGCAGGACCTTCCCCGAGATGAAGGGGATTGAAACCCAATGGCTTGCTGTAGTCCTGATGGTGCGCCTGAATCGGTCGCAGGACCTTCCCCGAGATGAAGGGGATTGAAACGCATCAGCCTCCGCCTTGAGCGCCGCGAGTCTCGCCCGTCGCAGGACCTTCCCCGAGATGAAGGGGATTGAAACTTCGCTGCACAGCCTCGCCTCTTCTTCCTCGCCATCGTCGCAGGACCTTCCCCGAGATGAAGGGGATTGAAACATGTAGTCGTGCAGGGCCAGGGCCCGCTGGATCTTCGCCGCGTCGCAGGACCTTCCCCGAGATGAAGGGGATTGAAACCTTGTCTCCCATGATGGGACGATCGGCTGCGCACGGCGAGGTCGCAGGACCTTCCCCGAGATGAAGGGGATTGAAACTCCGCTGGAGCCGCGCCACCTCGGCCACCGTCTCCCGGGCCGGTCGCAGGACCTTCCCCGAGATGAAGGGGATTGAAACAGCTGATCTGCATCAGCTCCTCGGGATCCACGCCGTCGGTCGCAGGACCTTCCCCGAGATGAAGGGGATTGAAACTTCTTGCCCTGCCTCAGGTAGGTGGGCGTGTCGAGTCGCAGGACCTTCCCCGAGATGAAGGGGATTGAAACGATGACCTCTCCGGTGTTGATCAGCTGGCCATCCTTGTCGCAGGACCTTCCCCGAGATGAAGGGGATTGAAACGGGTCGGTGGCTTCACAGTTTGCCCACAAACCGCCGTGGTCGCAGGACCTTCCCCGAGATGAAGGGGATTGAAACAACGAAGTCGGGGTCGATGCGCATGTTCATGGCGTGTTGTCGCAGGACCTTCCCCGAGATGAAGGGGATTGAAACACCGTGGTTCGGACGTTTCGTATTGGGCCTTCACGTCCCTGTCGCAGGACCTTCCCCGAGATGAAGGGGATTGAAACGCGGGAGCGCGTCCGGGTCCGGACGATTCATGCCGGGACCGGTCGCAGGACCTTCCCCGAGATGAAGGGGATTGAAACACCTGGATGTCCACGCCAGGATCTGGCATGTCCTTGATCGTCGCAGGACCTTCCCCGAGATGAAGGGGATTGAAACTATCCTCGTCCACCCGCTCTAACCAAGCGGGCCGGAGTCGCAGGACCTTCCCCGAGATGAAGGGGATTGAAACCACGAGCCCCATCTTACCGGCCATGGCGAAGGGCGGTCGCAGGACCTTCCCCGAGATGAAGGGGATTGAAACGGGGCGAGATCGCCCGCGAGCGCGTCGATATCCTCGGTCGCAGGACCTTCCCCGAGATGAAGGGGATTGAAACGAACGCCGCCGGCCGGAAGAAGGTCTCCACACCGGCCTGTCGCAGGACCTTCCCCGAGATGAAGGGGATTGAAACGGGGACATCGATGGGATCGGGGCCACCGGCACCACCGTCTGTCGCAGGACCTTCCCCGAGATGAAGGGGATTGAAACGCATGTGCCGTTGATGACACGGGTGTCAACACGATGGTCGCAGGACCTTCCCCGAGATGAAGGGGATTGAAACCTCGGCGGCTCGCTCCCGCACGCCAGCCACAGCAGCGTCGCAGGACCTTCCCCGAGATGAAGGGGATTGAAACTCGATGTTCTTCATGGCATCAGCGATAGCAGGATGTCGCAGGACCTTCCCCGAGATGAAGGGGATTGAAACTGTTCGCTGGCATCGGAGCACCTCCTACCGGAACCACCGGGTCGCAGGACCTTCCCCGAGATGAAGGGGATTGAAACAGCCAGCGGGCTCGGTCTTGAGGACCTTGAGGACGTGGTCGCAGGACCTTCCCCGAGATGAAGGGGATTGAAACTCTTGTTCTTCTTCTGGAGCTTCTTGAGGTCTTCCTGTCGCAGGACCTTCCCCGAGATGAAGGGGATTGAAACACCTCCTCTACACGGTCACGCCGTCCGGGTATCGCGTGGCGGTCGCAGGACCTTCCCCGAGATGAAGGGGATTGAAACGATGTTCTCCCTGGCATTGGCCACCAGGCGCTGGCGTCGCAGGACCTTCCCCGAGATGAAGGGGATTGAAACGCCGTGCGGCCTCGGGCCTCCGGGTGCTGCTCGAGCGTCGCAGGACCTTCCCCGAGATGAAGGGGATTGAAACGCCGTGCGGCCTCGGGCCTCCGGGTGCTGCTCGAGCGTCGCAGGACCTTCCCCGAGATGAAGGGGATTGAAACTTCCATCCAACGTCCGTGCGGGGTCCATTCCCGCGGCGTCGCAGGACCTTCCCCGAGATGAAGGGGATTGAAACGACCCGGACCCGGACCCGGACCCGGACCCGGACCCGTACCCGGACCCGTACCCGGGTCGCAGGACCTTCCCCGAGATGAAGGGGATTGAAACTTGGCGGCCCAGGCCGGGTCCTCGCGGTGCTTCTTGGCCGTCGCAGGACCTTCCCCGAGATGAAGGAGATTGAAACGCCTTGCGCAGGTCGTCCATCCACCTGTTCAGGGCGTCGCAGGACCTTCCCCGAGATGAAGGGGATTGAAACGCAGCGCGCAGCGGTAGGCGTGGCAGGCGGTGGCCGTCTCGTCGCAGGACCTTCCCCGAGATGAAGGGGATTGAAACCAGCCTGGGTCACAAGCCGTAGCATGCAGCGTTGAGTCGCAGGACCTTCCCCGAGATGAAGGGGATTGAAACAGCGCGGCGCAGCTCGTCGGGTGCGAGAGCATCCAGCGGAGTCGCAGGACCTTCCCCGAGATGACCCTTGGGCTGCAGCGGGTAGTTTGCGAGTGCGAGTCCGAGGTGCATGACCGTCCCGTGCTAGACGCACGCCCAAGGACGGCAGAGGCATTGGGTAAAGGCGAGGGTGTCTGCCGAGGGGATTTACCGCAGGACCTTCCCCGACAGCGAAGCCGATGCGCAACTTGCATGGGCTGAGCAGTGGTCACGCCAGGTGGTTGGAGCGTGTCGTGGTAGCGCCTACCCCGTAGCGTGACCAGATGACCCTTGGGCTACTGCGAGCTGCATGCGTGTTTGAGCTTGTGTTTGTCTGCCGTCCCGCACCGGACGCACGCCCAAGGACGGCAGAGGCATTGGGTAAGGGCCAGGGTGTCTGCCGAGGGGATTGACCGCAGGACCTTCCCCGACAGCGAAGCTGTGACGGAAGAACCCTCGAGCAGAGCAGTGGTCATGCCCCTTGAACAGTCGCATTAGCCCAAGTTCCGCAGAATCGAGGGTCGGATCTAGCCTTTTCAATGGGTTAGGTCGTCTGGTTGGCACTACATTTCGGGCCCTGCGAGGGGGATCTTGAGCCTCTCCGGCAGCCGCAGGCCAAGTCTGTCGAGGAGGGCTGCTTGGCTGCGATCGGGCCTCACCACGCATCGTAGCCTCAGCTCTCGTCTCGGGCTCTCAGCCGTGGGCAGTACGACGTCGGTGCTCTGGATCGTCCGCAGTTCGTCCAGCACCGTGCGGGGGCTGTTGCCCAGCCCGGCCTTCACTTGCCACTGCTCCAGCGTCTTCCACATCACATAGGCGAGGAAGCAGACCAGGATGTGCGCCTGCACCCGGCTCGCCTTCTGGTGCCACACCGGACGCAGCGACAGCTCGCTTTTCTGGATTCGAAACGCCGCCTCCGCTTCGGTCAGCTGGATGTACGTCCGCCATAGCTCCTCGGGCGTCCACACCGTCACGTTGCTCCGCAGCACGTAGCAGCCCTCGCTGCACCTCGACCAGTCGTCCCACTCCGGGCGCACCGTCCACTTCAGCCGAAAGCCCGCAGGCAGGGAGGGCTCATCCTCCAGCTCGATGGCGTAGCGGCCGGCTGCGCGAGTATTACGCTCGCGCAGCCGGCCGATCTGTTCCCAGACCTCGTCCCGGCCAATGGGTTGCTTCGACCGCTCGATGCGCCTTTCCAGCGACTGCAGGCCCGTCTCCATGTGCTCGATGAACCGCCGGTGGATAGCCTCTTCCTTCTGCTGGCGCTCCCGCGAGCGACACAGGATGAAAACCTCCTGGCCCTCGGGCCCCGCGCAGAGCTTCACCTCCACGCCGTCCCGCACCTCCCGCCAGTCCTTCTTCTCGATGAGTTGCTCCCGGTAGCGCTTCATCTCCACCTTCGGCGTCCCGATCAGATACCGCCGTCCCGTCCGCTGCAGCCAGTCCACGTTCTCCTTGCTGGTCATGCCCCGGTCCATCACCCAGATCCGCTGTGCCAGCCCGAAGCGCTGCTCCATCGTCTCCACGATCTCCTCGACCGTGGTCACGTCCACTCGGTTGCCGCGGAATACCTCGTAGCCCAGCGGGATCCCTTCACGGGTCACCACCAGCGCGATGCACACCTGCTTGCAGTCAGGCCGATGATCCCGGCTGTGCCCCCGCGCAGCCTGTTCGTTCTTCTCCGCCAGGCCCTCGAAGTACGTGCTGGTCACGTCGTACAGCAGCAGGTCGTAGTCCAGCGCAAACAGCTCCCCGAGCCGCTTCTTTAGGTGCTGCTCCAGCCTCGCCTTGTGCGGCAGCAGATGGTCCAGCGCGCGATAGAGCCGGTCGTCGTTCACCTTCTCCGTGGCGAGTCCGAGGATGTCCTCCAGCGCCGTCCGCCGGTACCAGTTCTCCGCGATGTACAGCTCACTCGACGGTTCGCACAGCCTGCCGACGCAGAGCACCGCGGCCAAAGTGGCCCATGGCGCAGTCTCCTTGCCTTCGGGCTCGAGCTTCTCAATCAGCCGATCCAGCTCGAGCGCCTGCCACAGCCGCCAACCGAGCCACACGTCCCCGAAGGCCCTCGAGCGCTCCAGCCGCACCTGGTCGAGGCGCACGGCCACGCTCTGCTCGCTCGGCTCTTCCTCGAAGAACTCCCTCTGTTCACCGCGACCGGTGATGCGCCTCGCCCAGCGCTTGGCACGCGCACGCCCCGCGGCATCGAGCTCCCCGAGCTGCGCGACGGTCTGCTGCTCTACCTTCTTGCCCCGGCGAACGGAACGGACCAGACGCCAGTAGGTGTGGGCCTTGCCGTTCTTGCGGACCGTGGTGTGGCGCAGGTACACGCGGAGCGTTCCTCCGCCCATGGTATCCCGCATCGGACCCGACATCCGCAAGGGGGTAGGTTGGCACTACACGCGCTTTTCGGAGGGTCGGATCGTTAATACTCAAGGGGTTACCCGGCGCGGACCCCCCGAAAATACTGATCAGCTACCCTCAACTGCGGAAGTCAGGTTAGGCCTATGAACGGTCTGCCACATGACCATCAGAAGGGGATTGAAACATGTTGCCCCAGGTGGTCAGGATGATCTCGGCGACCCTGACTCGCAGGACCTTCCCCGACCGCGAGGCTGTGGTGGAAGAAACCTCGAGTCGAGCAGTGGTATCGCCCTGTCGACGGTGACGTTCGGGCATGGTCCCGGTTCGGCGCGATACCATCAGAAGGGGATTGAAACTGGCAGATGCCTTGCGTCTCCCGCTTGTCCTCTGGGGTCGCAGGACCTTCCCCGGCAGCGAGGCCGATGCGTAACTTGCATGGGCTGAGCAGTGGTCACACTTGGAGCAACAATGATGTCCAGAGAAGGCAGCGGCGTCCGATGTCGGTCGATTTGGCTCGAGGAAGGAGGTCCGGCGCAGAAATGATTGCCAGATCGTTGCGGGTAGAACGCTGCATCGGCATCGACTGGTCCGGCGCCAAGACCACCTCGCAGCAGAGGAGGAAGATCTGGGTAGCCGAGGCCGATGTGGAAACGAAGGAGATCGTGAGGCTCGAGAGCAGGATGACCAGGGAAGAGGTCGTCGATGCACTCCTTGAGAGGACCGACGAGCCGATCGTCGTGGGATTCGATTTCGCTTTTTCCGCTCCCGCGTGGTGGTTGGCAGAGTTGGGGTGCGCAGCGGCCAGTGGGCTATGGGAGAGGAGCGAAAGAGAGGCAGCGTCCTGGCTGGAGCCCACGGCTCCGTTCTGGGCGAAGAAGGGCACCATGAATCGGGCGCTCGGAGGCAGGCCCTGCCGCAGGCAGTGTGAGCCTGACAGCGCAGAATCCGTGTTCAAACTGGTAGGCCCCAGACAGGTGGGCCGCGGGAGCATTCGCGGCTGGCCACTCCTCAGGAAGATGCAGGAAAACGGTTTCTCGATCTGGCCGTTCGACGCTGTTCACCTTCCAATGGTGATTGAGATCTTTCCAAGGGCGCTGATGGGACTGAGTGTCAAGAAGACGGACAAGGAATCCCGCTGCCAGTACCTGGCAGGGCCCGATTTCAAGATGCCACGCGCGATCCGGGATTCGGCAGTGTCCACCGATGATGCATTCGATGCCACTGTCTCGGCGATGGCATTGGCGAGGCATGTCTCCGATCTCATCGACAATCGGTTTACCCCGAGGGAGATCGACAGGGTCGAGGGAAAGATCTGGGTTCCGGACCCGAAAATGTCCTGAACTTCTCGTGCTGGATGCCGCATCCTGCTGCCAGCCACCATCGGCGGCGAGCTGGACGTGTGCCCGCCTGTCAGGCCGCCCGGTCCGCCCGCGTCCAGGCTCGTAGGAGGTGAGGCCATGGACGAGCAGACCCAACAGGCGGCGGCGAAGCAGGAGCAGCGGACCCGCGAGCGCGGCAAGGGGCCGGGCGACGAGGCCCGCGCGCTCGAGGCTCAGGCCAGGGCGGCAGGGAAGGGCGACGAGGCCCGGGTGCTCTGGGTGGAAGCCAGCCAGCGCTGGCGCGAGGCGCTCGAGCAGACCCCGCGGGACGCCTTCGCCGCCTCCCGGCTCCTCGGCTGTGGCCGGAAGGCCGGCCTGGACGCGGACCTCCTGGCCGAGGAGGCCCTGGCGCTTGCGGCGCGTTTCCCCGAGGACGGCTGGGTGCGCGGAAACGCGGCCTGGGCCGTTCGCGATCAGGCCCGGGCCGCGCTTCGCGGCAAGCGCCCGGCGGACGCCCTCGCGGCGGTCGAGCGCGGGCTCGAGCTCGCGGCTGGTGTTAAGGACCGCGGGCTGCTCCTCGGCTGCCTGCTCGGGAATCTCAAGGCTGTGGAGACCGCCGCGGGCGAGCTGGGAAACGGCCGGGCCCACACGCTCCGGGTCGAGGTGGCCCGGGTGCTCGCGGCCCACGCCGAGCTCCTGCAGCACGATCTCCCGGACCAGGCCGAGGGGAAGGGCGACGGCCATCGGGGAGGCGACGACGGAGAAAGGCGGCTCTCCCCGCGGGAGCGCTTCTTCTACCTGGTGCGGCGGCTCGCGGACGCCGGGCTCCCGCCCGCCTGCCTCGAGCGGCTGATGACCTTCGCCCACGGGGGCTACCCAGACAACGTCTGGTTCGCCCAGGGCTGGATCCAGGCCGCGCGCCTGCGTGGGGATCGGGGCGCGGCCCGCCTTCGCGGGCACGAAGCCTTCACGGCCCACCCCGAGGCCTGGGCCGTGGCGCTCGAACGCGCCCGGGTCGAGGAAGACGCGGATGATCGGGACAAGGGCATCCACCTGCTCGAGGCGGCCTGCCTGCAGTCGCGCGAGGTGTGGCCCTGGCACGAGCTGGCCCTCATGCTGCAGCGGGCCGAGCGCCTCCGGGAGGCGGCCGAGGCCCTGGCGATCGCGCTCTCTCACCACCGCGTGGAGGACGCGCCCAAGGTGTGGCGGCTGCACCTGGAGCGCGCGAAGCTGCTCGCCGCGCTTGGGGGCGTGCCTGGCGCCTGCGAGGAGGCCTGGCTCGCGGCCGAAGCGCGCGAGCGGGGCGGGTTCGCCCCGAGCCGGGAGCTCGAACGGCTCGAGCTCGACGAGATGATCGGGTTGCTCGACTGCGAGGGCCAGGCGCGGGTCGCGCGCGAGGCCGAGACGCGGCGCGGGCTCCCTGCCGGCGCGGTGCGGAAACGCGCCCGGGACGCCTACCGCTTCCTGGCGGACGAGGCCCTGCGCCGCCGGGCGGTGCCGGCCGAGGTGGTGAGCTGGGACGAGGGACGGCCCTTCGGCTTCGTGGAGACCGCGGCCAGGGAACGGGTGTTCGTGCTCCGTAAAGTGACCCGCGGCCGCGAGCTCAGGAAGGGCGACCGGGTGCGGGTGGTGGCAGTGGACGGCTGGGATCGGAAGAAGCAGCGCCCCTCCCGTATCGCCGCCTGGGTGGAGGTGGAGCAGGGGCGATGATGCCTCGAGGCTGTTGACCGGATCCCGCGGTGGTGGTCCGATGCGGGGACTATCCGAGAACCTAGGGAGGACGCCGTGGCTGCGATGCTCGTGCTGTTCAACCACACGCTGACCGAGGAGCAGGCTGAGGACGCCCGGGCGAGCCTGGGGGTGGACCGATTCCTGGACCCGCCCGAGGCGCTGCGGGTGTTGTGGGCGCAGGTCCCGGCCGAGGTGGAGGATCTCCGCGGACCGCTCGCACCGGTCCGGCGCTGGCTCGAGGCCACCGGGAGGGCAGGGAACTTCCTGCTCGTGGAGGGCGACTTCGGGGCCACCTGGTTGGTGGTCGGCTGGGCGCTCGAGCTAGGCCTGGTGCCGGTCCACGCCACCACCCGCCGCGAGGCGCGCGAGGAGCGCGGACCGGACGGGGCCGTGCACACGGAGCACGTATTCCGCCATGTCAGGTTCAGGAAGTTCCATTCTCTCGAAGGAGGAAAGCCATGAGTGACGCCACGTTCCAGCAACAAACAGGCATTTCGGGGGTCCATTTCACCGCAGCTCGCCTCACCTACCTCGGCTTCCATGCCGTTCCGACGATCCGCAATGCCCACGGGCCAGACCTCCTGGTGAGCAACCTGGACGGTTCGAAGCTGGTCTCGATCCAGGTGAAGACCACTGGCTGGGCTGCGCGGAACCGAGGTAGAGGTGAGGCGAGAAAGCTCGATCACTACGAATGGGAGATCGGGTGGAAGAACGCCAGGCTCGACCATCGCAGGCTCTTTTTCGCCCTGGTCGACTTGAAGGATTTTCAGGAGCTCCCGGACATCTTCATCGTGCCTTCGAAGGTCATCTTCGAGTACTTCGATGGTGGCGACCCCACAACCTGGACCCGAGCGAGGTACCATCCTGAGGTGGCGATTATCGAACCCTACAAGAACAACTGGGATCTGCTGCGCAAGGCCATCGAAGAATAGGTTCCCCAGGCCCTGACACTTGGCCGAGTCAGATCCTGGTCGTTCTCGTCGTCTGCAGGTGGAGAATTCGGTTGCGTCTTGCCCTGGGCTCGATATCCTCCAGAAGCGAGCCGACAGCGATGAGGAGTGGGTCTTCGGGACGCGAGGTCCCATGGGAGGTGGTTCGATGGCGCAGCGCTGGATCTACCGGTACGAGGTGAAGGGCATCCAGCCCTACATCCTGGCCACGGACAAGCTTCGCGAGATGCAGGGGGCGAGCAGCCTGATCGAGGCCATCGGGGAGCTGTTCGGGGAGGCGCGGAGCGCCTTCGGGCTCCAGGGCGCCCGGCTGCTCAGCATGCCCACCGCCGGCGGCGGGAGCCTGGAGGTCGAGGACGGACAGAGGTCTCGGATCGAGACGCTCATGTCCGCCTGGCCGCTCCTGGTCTCCAGGCACGCCCCCGGGCTCCAGGTCGTCCAGGCCATGGTGCCCCAGGGCGAAGGCGCCTGGGACGCGCTCCACGACGAGCTCCGCAGGGACCGCTCGCGGGTGGACCCCGAGCTGCCCGAGGCAGGACCGATGGTGCTCCGCGCCCCGCGCACCGGGCTGCCCGCATGCGGCCGGAAGGACACCTACGTCGATCCGGCGGGCCTGCGGAAGCTCGAGGCCGCCGCGGAAGATCGGCTGGCGAAGCGCCTGGGGCGCGGGGGCTGGCTCGAGGACCTCGACAGGATCGGCCACCCCTACGTGGGCGTGGTCCACCTGGACGGGAACGACATGGGCCAGCACCTGCGACGCCTCGGGCACGGGGATCTGCTCGCCTTCTCCGAGGGGCTGGAGCGTGCCACCCTGGCGACAGTCCAGGCGGCTGTCGAGGAGACGCTCCGGGAACCCGGGGACAGCGTGACCCTGCCAGCCAGGCCCATCGTGGTGGGCGGCGACGACGTGACCTTCATCGTGCGCGGTGACCTGGCCCTGCCCTTCGCCGCGGCCCTGCTGCGGGTCTTCGAGCGGCAGACCGGGGCCCTGTGCAAGGAGCTCCCGGCGCTCGGCTGCCAGCACCTGACCGCCGCGGCCGGCGTGGCCCTGGTGCACAAGCGCCACCCGTTCCATGCGGCCTACGACCTGGCCGAGGGCCTGTGCAAGCACGCCAAGCGCGCGCTGCGGGGCAAGGCAAGTCCCACCCCGTCGGGGCTGTCCTTCCACCGCCTGACCACCTCGCTGGCAGGCACCTTCGACGACATCCTGGACCAAGAGCTCCGCGCCGACTCCACGGAAGGCGGGAAGAGGCGCGCGGCAAGGGACAGGGAGGACCTGCTCACCCTGTGCCCCTACACCTTGCAACCCGTGGACGACCGGGCCACCCTCGAGTCCCTCGAGAGGCTCGTCGAGGCGGCCCGGGGCCTGCCGCGCGGCGCGCTGCGCGAGTGGGCCGGCCTCATGCGCGAGAGCGGGGAGCGCGCCCGGCAGCACTTCCAGCGCATCCAGCAGGTCCAGAAGGACAAGGATCGCGAACGGTTCGCGGAGTTCGAGGCGGCGCTGGGCGCCATGGGCGCGGGAGGCGGCTGGAGGAAGGTGGGCGCCCCGGGGCCCGATGGCCGTGCTCCACAGGCCAGCCCCATCCCGGACGTGTTGACCTGGCAGAGCCTGGCGCCGGCCGGTTCGAAGACCGCGCGGAGGAACGCATGAACGCCTTGCTGCGCATCGAGCTGGCCGGCTTCTGGCACGCGGGGAGCGGCCGGGGTGAGGGTCTGGGTGCGGATCTGCTCGTCACCCGCACCGCGGGCGGCCTGCCCTACCTGCCCGGTCGGACGCTCAAGGGACTGCTCAGGGAGGCCGTGCGTGAGGCCTGCGAGCTCGAGGTCCTGTCAGCAGGCAGGGTGGAGACCCTGTTCGGCGGGCGTGCGGAGCACGCGGCCGAGGAGGCCGCCGGCAAGGGCGAGGGTCGCTTCCAGGTGGTCGCGGGCACGCTCCGGGTGAGCGACGCGCGCCTGGGCGAGGACCCCGAGGCTCGGCAGGCCTGGGAGGCCTGGGCCGCGGACGAGGAGAACCGTCCCACGCGCGACCAGCTCACCCGCATCCTGGCCTCCACCGCAATCGACGAGAAGGGTCTGGCCCGCGACAAGACCTTGCGCTGCATGGAGGTGGCCGTGCCCATGCGCCTGTTCGCCATCGTGGAGGGCGAGGAAGGCGCGGGGGACTGGCGCGCCGACCTGAAGGCTGCTCTCCCGCTGCTGCGCGGATTGGGGCACAAGCGCAGCCGTGGCTTCGGCCGCTGCCGGGTCGAGCTGGTGGAGTGAGGAGCGCACCGCCATGAAGACGCTTGGATTCGAGATCGAGCTCCTGTCCGATGCCGTGCTGAGCGCCTCGGGCGCCACCGCGGGAGGGCACAGGTGCCTGGACTACCTCCCGGGCGCGGTGCTCCTCGGCGCTGCTGCGAAGCGGCTGTACGCCAGCCTGGGCGCAAAGGCCTTCGACGCCTTCCACTCCGGGAAGGTGCGCTTCCTGCCGGGATACCCCCTGGTCGAGGGCGGCATGGCCCTGCCCACGCCGCTCAGCTTCCACCGGGAGAAGGCCGGGCCGACGGCGGACCTCCTGAACCTGGCCCGGCCGGCCGCGAACCGCATGCTGCGGCCCGAGCTCCCGGGGAAGCCCTTCATCTCGCATCGTGGGGCCTTGCTCGTGCCAGGCAAGCGGGTGGCGCTCAAGACCGCCATCCAGGCGGGCAAGACCCAGGCCGCAGAGGGCCAGCTGTTCACGGTCGAGGCCCTCGCGGCCGGCGCCCGCTTCCTGGCCCACGTGCAACTCGACGAGGACCTGCCCGCGGAGCTGGGCCAGGCCATCCACAAGGCATTGCTCGAGGGCAAGCTCGGGCTCGGCCGATCGCGTTCGGCCGAGTTCGGCTGGGCCGAGGCCCGCACGGCCACGCCCTGGGCGGCGCCCGCGCCTGCCCCGGTCGGCGACGGCAGGCAGATCCTCCTCTACTGCCTGACGGACCTCGCGCTCCTCGACCCGCGCACCGGCCAGCCGACGCTCGACCCGACTGCGGCCTGCCTGGGCGTCGAGGGGCTGGAGCTCGATCGGGAGCACACCTTCCTGCGCATCCGACGCTACTCCCCTATCAACTCCAGGCGGCGGCGGCCCGACCTCGAGCACCAGGTCATCCTTCAGGGCAGCGTGCTGGGCTTCCGCGTCCTGGCGGGCGGGCCCGAGGCCAGGGAGCTGCAGCGGCGGCTCGAGGGCGGTGTGGGCGCCTACCGGCAGGAGGGCCTGGGCCAGCTCCTGGTGGACCCGCCCTTCCTGGCCGATCGGAAGCCGGTCTTCGCGGCGCGGCGCCCGGAGGAGGCCGCGACAGCCAGGCCCCCGCTCCTGGCGGACGAGCTCCTCGACTGGGCCCGGGCCGGCGGGCAGGCCGCCGCGCGGCGGGAGAAGGCCTTCGTGTTGGCTTCAGCCTGGAACCTGGAGATGAGGCCCTACCTGAAAGGACGTGGCCCCGGACGGGCCCAGTGGGGCATGCTGCGGGAGCGGGCCGCGCTGGCCATGGACGGGAAGGCGCTGCTCGACGAGCTCTTCCGGACCAAGCCGGTGACCGAGGGCAAGCAGCAGCCGAAGGCAGGTCAGGACGCCGGGCTCCTCCGGCGCGGGGCGCGCGCGGAGGCATGGAAGGCGCGATACAAGGGGATCACCGCTGTGGACAGGCTGGAACAGCTGCTCAGGGATGAAGGCTGTCCGCTCGAGCTCTGCCGCGATGCGCTGATGCTGCTGGCCGCGCGCATGCAGAAGCTGGGCGCCGGGAAGGAGGAGCGGCGATGAGCGCACCCATCCGCGATCTGGCACGGGTGACCGTGGAGCTCCAGAGCCCGCTGGCCATCGGCTCGGGCGCCTGGGACGATCTCCTCGACTCGCCCTTCGTGGTGGACGCGAACGACCTGCCCACCCTGCCCGGGACCTCCTTGGCGGGCGTGCTGCGCGCCGCCTGGCTCCAGGCCCGCGGCGAGGCCGAAGCCAAGAAGGTGTTCGGCCACCAGGAGCGCGATCAGGGCGAGGCCTCCAGGGTGTGGATCTCCTTCGGCGCCATCCACGGCCAGGACGACCGTCCCGTGGCGCCGCGCATGAGGCACGAGGACATCGAGAGGGACCCGTTGCTCAGGCTGGCGCGTGTGCCGCTGGTGCGGCAGCACGTGCGCATCGACCACCGCGGTGCGGCGGAAGGACACGGGCTGTTCGATCGCTCCATGGTCGCTGCGGGCCACCGCTTCACCTTCGAGCTCGAGGTCCGCGACGAGGATGAATCGATCCTGCGCGGGCTGCTCGGCCTGTTCGCGGACGGGAGCGTGGGCCTGGGGGCGCGGACCCGTTCCGGCCTGGGCGCGCTCCGGCTCGTCCAGGCGCTCGGGCGGCGCTTCGATCTCCGCAAGAAGGCGGATCGCGAAGCCTACGCCGAGGTGCCGGCCGATCTGCGGATCGACATGCCCAGGGGAGTTCTCGAGCCCTTGCAGCCCGGTGCGACCGGCCCCTCGACTGGCGAGCTGGTGGCCCGGCTGGAGCTCCGGCCCCGAGGCTTCTGGATGATCGGCGGCGGCCGGCCCGCGGAGGGCGCGGGCAAGGCCCCGGACATCAACCCATACCGCGAGGCACGGGTGGTGTGGGAGAAGGGCCAGGGCCGACTCGACCTGGACAGGCTGGAGCTCGTGGTGCCTGCCAGCGCCATCAAGGGTGCGCTCCGGCACCGCGCGGCCTTCCACCTCAACCGACTCCAGAGGCGTTTCGCGGACCAGGCCGGAGCGGCCCTGGAGCGATTCGACGGCACGAACCACCCCGACGTCCAGTCCCTCTTCGGCTGCATGCTCGAGCACGATGAAGGCCAGGCGGGCCGGGTGCGGGTGGGCGACTTGCGTTTCGCGAAGCAGCCGGACAGCCAGCGCATGACCCACGTGAGCCTCGATCGCTTCACCTGCGGTCCGGTGGATGGAGCGCTTTTCGAGGAGGAGGCGCTGTGGAAGGGCGGGCCCTGGCAGCTCGAGGTGCGCGTGCAGACCGGCGCCCTGGGCGCGGGCGACAAACGCGTTCCCGATGTGCCCCTCGAGGCCCGCGAGGCGCTCCGGCTGGCCCTCGAGGATCTGGTCGGCGGGCGGTTGCAGATCGGGGCGGGGAGTGGCCGCGGGCACGGCTGGCTCGAAGGCAAGCTGGACTGGCAGGGACGCGAAGGCTGGCTGCGCGGGGAGGAGGGCTGACCATGGCGGCTTCCATGAACGAGCTCCGGAAGGTGCTCGAGGCGCGCGGCCTGCAGGCACCGGAGAGCTGCAAGCTGGTGGTGGAATCCGAGCGGGTCTCGGAGGCGGCCGCGGTCCGGCAGCGCCTCGAGGCCTTCGGAGGAGAGGGCTGGCTGTGCCTGACGGACAGGGTGGAGCGGCTCGCGAAGGGGGCAGCCCTGCCCCAGGGCACGCCGCTCTCGGCCGAGCTCTGCAAGGGAGCGGAGAGCCTGCACGTCCGCCAGACGTCAGGCGGCTGGATCCTGGCCCGGCTGCGGAGAGAGGCCGGGGACGAGCACCTCTGCTTCCGGGAGGAGCGGGTGGTGATCGGCGGCGGGAAGCTCGTGTACGAGGTCGCCTGGCAGCTCGAGAACGGGCGCTGGCGTCCCTGGTGCGGCCGCCTGGCCGGGCTCGAGTGAGGTGGCGACAATGGACGACAGGTACACGCCGAAGGGTCTGAAGGGCCAGGGCGGGCGCGGTGGGCGCGACGGAGGGAGGCAACCCTATCGTGGCGGCGGCGGGCCGTCTCGTCCGGTGCCGGACCGGGCGAGGGCCGCTTACAACTTCGTGCCAGCGGACGCACGCGTGGTGTTCCCGGATTGGAAAGAGCAGGTCAGCCACGACGTGCCGTTCTCGGACGGTTTCTCGGGGCATATGGAGCTCGAGGTCCGCGCCGAGACGCCCCTGTTCGTGCGTGACGGCAAGGACAGGCAGAGCTTCTTCCGGCTGCCCGGCGGGCTGTACGGCGTCCCGGGCACCTCCATCAAGGGGATGCTGCGGACTGTCTTGCAGATAGCCTCGTTCGGCAAGCTCACACCCGTCAATGATCACCGCTATGGGGTCCGGGATTTGCACAACCGGGAGCTGTACGGCAAGCACATGGCCGAGATCCGCAACGGCCAGCCGGTCCCCCTGGTGAGCGCGGGCTGGCTGCAGGAGAAGCACGGAGAAGAGTACGAGGAGGATGGTCTGCACGGCGAGACGAAATGGGAGATCGTCCCCTGCCACTTCGCCAAGATCGAGTACACCTTCCTGCAGAAGCTGGCTGCCGAGCGGGGGGTGAAGGGCTTCAACCCCGGCATGAAGCAGTCGGCCCCGCGGAAGTACCAGGCCTGGGGAGCGGCCTCGTTGGACGTGGACTGCAGCGTGGAGATCCTCGATGACGCCAGGTCGCGGGAGGAGGGCAAGCCCGCGGCCATCGGTTCCTACGGTCGGGTGGTCGGGCTCGGCGGCGATGTCCGGGGCCGCCTGGTGTTCACCGGCCAGCCGAGCGAGCACCGGCCCGACGCCCCGAAGAGGTCCGGGGCGGGCAACCCCAAGCACCACGACTTCATGTTCTTCGGCGAGGTCGGAACCGCCGTCGTGGTCCCTGCCGCGCAGCGACGCGACTTCTCGTTCGTCCACGGCAACGCGGGTGAGCAGCACCGCCTGGACAGCGATCCGAACCCCGAGTGGAAGCACATGCTCGGGCGGATGCGCCAGGGCGAGCGCGTCCCTGTGTTCTTCCTGCTGGACGAGCGGGGCGAGCTCAGGGCCTTCGGCCTGGCCATGATGTTCCGGCTGGCCTACAAGATGTCCACCCGGGACGCTGTGACCAGCACCCAGCCGGACGCGCAGGACGATCGCCATGACCTGGCCGAGCTCGTGTTCGGCCGAGTCCATCGCGGGAAGGGCAAGGACTCTGCTTCCCAGGCGCTCCGCGGCCGGGTGAGCATCGAGACCGCAGTGGCCGAGGGGAGCCCACAACCCCTGCCCCTGGTGACCGGGGTGCTGGGCGCACCCAAGGCGAGCTTCTACCCGAACTACCTCGTCCAGGGAAAGGACGCGCGCGGCGAGGTGGCGCGTGGCCTGGACGGCAAGCCGCGCTACCAGACGTACATGGACGACGGCGTCCGGGTGCGGGGCTGGAAGCGCTACCCGCAACGGGAGGCGGTCGAGAAGCTGCCTCCGCCCCCCACCTCGCGGGACGGCCGGGTGAACGAAGAGGTGGCCTCGAAGCTCGCGCCTTTGCCGGCCGGGACCGTGTTCACCACCCGCGTCCACATCCACAACCTGCGGCGGGTCGAGCTCGGCGCGCTCCTGTGGACCCTGGACTTCGGCGGCAGGGAGCACTGCCGTCACGGGCTGGGCATGGCCAAGGCCTTCGGGTACGGCGGCGTCAGGCTCGAGATCACCCGCGCCACGCTGCAACCGAACGATCCGGCTGCGGACGCGGCAATCGACCTGGCCGCGCTGCGCGACGAGTTCCGGGGATACATGGAGGCCAGGCTCGACGGTGGCTGGGAGACCTCGGAGAGCATCTACCAGCTCCTCGCCCTGGCGACCCCGGTGCCGAAGGCGCAGGCCGTGGAGCTCCGGCACATGCGGCTCGACCACCCGGAGTTCCGCAACGAGTTCCAGGGGGTCAAGCAGGCCGGGAAGGCGCTGCCGCCGCACGGTGACGCGCAGGGGCGGAAGAAGCACCGCGAGGCCTGCCTGGCGAACCCCGCGCCAGCGGCGCGGACCAGCCAATTGCAGCAGTCATCGCCAACAGGGGACGCACCGAGCTCGGCCGGGCCTGCAGTGGAGGAGGAGCCCTGCGTCAAGGCGGCTCGCGAGGCGCGCGCCCGGGACGAGCACCTCAAGCTCTTCAAGCAGTGGATGCTGGAGGGCGGGCCAGACGAAGCGCTGCGCAGGAAGGCCGCCCGGACGGTCATGGGCGAGCCGTCGAAGAAGTGGATCGCGAAGAACCAGGAGCTGTGGGCGTGGATGAACACCAGGTGATCGCGCTGCTCGAGTTCACCACACGCGCTTCGATTTCCCTGAGCTTGGTGGGTCGATCGTACAGGCCGATTTCGCAAAGCTTCTGTCCCGCCCTGCCTTGAAGACTCCTCACCCCGTAGGTCGCCATTACACATCTATCATCGAAGATTATGTACCTGTTGTGGAGGTCGTGGGTGAGGCTGAAGCCAGCGCAGTAGATGCTGATCTTGTTGGCTCTCGACCATTGGTAACTGTGGCCGGAGACTCGGTTCTCAATATCTGCGGTGCTGGTGAACTCGTACGGCCTCTGGCTCTTGAAGCAAATCACCTTGATTTCTTTGAGGTGAGTGTTTAGTCGGCAAGCTGTTTCGATGAAGGAAAACAACTCCGCGATAGAATTATCAGTGAGCGCATATCCATCGATGATGGTGAACTCGGTGCAAGACCTGAAAAGCCACTCGATGGTGGTGTCCAGAACCTCGGCTGCTTCATTGGAGATCAATGGTTCCAGGTGGATGCAGTCGCCATTCTTCAACGAGAACTCTCGGGATGCGAACTGCCTGGGCGAGCATCGATTCTCGTAATCCTTGCCCGCGATGCACGCGGCATGTTCGGTGAAATCGGCGTCAAAGTCGGGGGTTGTAAGAACGCGCTTGCCTCGAGAGGCAACCCAATCATCGAGTCGCTGCCGAATCTCAGGATGAACGAATTCTTTTGACGATCTGGCGATCCTTGAGATGAATTCGTCCGAGTCGAAGATGATGCCGTGTGCGCGTAGCGCCTTGAGGAATGAATTGACCTCAGCGGACCTGTCCGTTTGGCAGAGATTCCCTGAATCGCGACCAAGGAGGAAATCGAGAAGCCCCTCGTCGAGTTCCACTGGCATGGCGATGAGGAACTTCGTCGTCATGACTGATGTCTGTCTTCGCTGTCTGGCTTCTTCGGGGGATCCGCCCAGAGTTCTGCCGAGCGTTCCTCGAAGAAACCCTGAGGCCATTTCGCTGTGAACGAGCCACGCTTGTCGAAGCCGATCTCTTTGACGTAGGAATTCCCAACGATGTCCTTGTCCACGAACAGAATAATCACCTGGTCGTGGGCAAGAGTCCCCTCGCGGATCCTGCGCTGGACACGAAGGATGGCCAGCTCACTGTGGGTCTCAATGAGGAGTTGGTTTTCCTTGCCGTTGGGGTGGTCCTTGATGTGATAGATGAAGAGGTCGCCCAGATTGGCCTGCATCCTTGGATGGAGGTGTATCTCTGGTTCTTCGATGCAGAGGATAGATTCTTCTGCCACCTCGCGCGCAATCAGGAGCTGGACGATTACTGGCATGACCTGAGATAGTCCGAATCCAACATCTGCCATGGTCACCTTGACCGGGGGAGTTTTCTTCAGGGTGAATCCAAGTGAGTGCCGGTACCCCGTCACATCGTCTCCAGAGCCGAAGATGTCGATGCTGTAAGGGATTTCAAGGCGTTCGAACCACTTATTGACGCTGGGTATGAGATGAGTATTCGAAGAGAGCGGATACAGGAGGTTCCTGCCTGTGTTCCCGACGAACAAGCTGTTGGCAGGTTGGAGCGAGATGAACCTGCGAGGTCTTTCGCGAAATGGCCCGATGTGGAGAACGGATTCGATTGCCCGAGCTGCAATGTCGAGATGGGGCACTGCTCTATCGTCGACGAGATGCTCGATTGCCTTCGTGAAGATGGCAACGACAGCTGCTGCCTCAGCTGCCAAACGCGAAAAATGCTCTTCGTCGACCGTTGATTCGGCCGGGAGGTCCTTCAGGTCTTGGAGAATGAGCACGTCAGCGAGGATCTCCCCCCCGGTGAGGCGAAACCCACCGTTGTTGCTCCCGAGAACCACAGTCGGCATTGCCCTGGTCGTCCCCGGCGCAGTCAGATGTTCGACCTTCGTTGGGCCCGGATCGTCCTTCCGCGGCTTGTAGAAATTACTGCTGACCGGAGTCTTGTTGCCGTGGATCAGCGCGTGGCATAGAGCGAGTATCTTGGGTTCGGCCCCGCGCTTCTTCAGTTCTGGGGCGCTCATCACTCCTTCGATAAGGTTGTCGACCTCCTCGTCTTCGAACGTGAAGGCATTTCCGTCTTCCGTCGAGTCGGCTGCCTGCGATGCAGCAATGGAGCGTAGGTGCAGTAGCGTTCGAACTGAGTTCGTGGTTTGTCCATGGCGGAATTCCAGTGCCTCGAGTGTTGCGCGACTTGCACCCGTTTGATCGGAGACGGACTCCCTGGAGTAAGAGGCTATCGTTTCGAACCAGGCGTCCCTAGAGGTGAAACGCAAGCCTGTGGACATCGTGCTGTCCTTGGCATGATCGTGGACCAAGGACTCGAAAGATCCGAGATCGACAATGCTCCCAGACGTGGTAAGTGTTCGTGGGATCGGAAAGTCGTACTGGTATCTCTGTGACTGGCAGAGAAGCAGAAGAGATTGTATGACGGAGCTCTTGCCGCAGGAATTGGGCCCGACCAAGAAGGTGAGGGGAGCAAGAGACAGCGCATGGATGCGCCCGTCGAACCCCTTGAAATTCTGGAGGTAGAGTTTCGTGAGCAAGCGGGTCACCCTCTGTCGTGGGTTCCTGTGATGGCAATGACGGTGGCGACTATCGCGGACAGCTTAGCAACGGCGTTTCGACTGGCTTCTTCCAGATCCATCGGCGCTGAGGCACTGGAGGTCCAGGCATGATCGAATCCGTTGCGGATCTTCACCAGGGTCCGGGAGAGGTCGCGCACGTTGTCCGCGATTCCCGCGGAGACAAGTTTCTCGTACCAGGGCAGAAGCATCTGGACCAGTTCCTCGTCTTCAAACTTGAATCTCCAATCGGACCGATCGATTTGGGCCATGCAGATGAAAACGTCTGCTCTCCTGCGCTGGCCCCGACCCCTAGATGAGTTCATTTCCTTGTGGGGGACGCCTGACATCCCGATGGAGCCGATCAACTCTCTCATGACGGTGAAGGCCTGCATATAGAGCTTGTGTTCGATCAGCAGCCGAGCGATCTCGACTTGCATCTGGAGATAGTCGCTGTCGTATCGCCCGCTCGTCGGAGCCTCGCTCGCGAGCGAGGCGAACTTGTACGCCACGAGATCCAGGAGCACCTTGGTGGTGACCGGTGCACCTGCCATGGCTGCGTGCACCCTGGCCATGGCCTCGCGAGCCAGCGTGGCCACGCGGTTGACCTCGACATTCCGAACCGCACTGGTCAGGTCAAGCAGCGCCTGCCGCAGCGCAGGGTCGATCAGACCGCCGGCCTGGAAATCAGGCGCAGCCTCTGCGACCTCTGCCAGCTTCCGCGCATCGGCCTCCTCGACGAGCCGCGATACTGCATCTGCCCAGTCGTTGATCCGGTAGAAGTCCTTGAGATCGACGATCACGCCGCGTTGGTCCTCCCCCTTCTTGCCATCCACGCGGCCATAGTACACGGCGGCGAGCATGGCTTTCTTCGCCCGGACCAGGAAGTGGATTGCCGCGGAGAGGACGATCGAGCCGGCCCGGTACCCATGGGTGAGATCAACAGTCAGCAGTGCGCCGGGCTCGACCACGGGGAGAATCTTCTCGAACCAATCCCATTGCTGCGTCGCTCCCATATCCTCGGAGATCATGACCGAGAGGGGTTCGACGGCGCCGAGGTGGGAGAGCTCGGCAGCCAGGGTCGAGAAGTGATCCGCATGAGATTGCTGTGTACATACGACGAGGATTTTGTCGAAGTTCTCAGGTCCGAGGAGCTCGATCTCCGCGCACTGGACGAACTTCGTCACACTTGAAGCTGCCACTCCACCGTCGATGCAGTAGCGCATCGGAACGTAGTCGTACTTTCCTGTTGCAGGGTCTCGTGAGCCACGGCCGAGAAAGGTCAGGTAGGTTCTCTGCGTCACTCTCTGCACTCCTCATTCATTCAACTTCGAGAAGAAAATCGAGGAGCCATCAGAGCTCCATCAGCAAGGTTCCAGTACACCCGAGCTATCCGCCGTGAACGCATGGTCGCCCAGGGCCTTGGTGGAGTCAACCGGCTAGCGAGGAAGGAAGAGTTCGGTGGTGCAGCGATTCAGTGCGCCTGCTGTCAGGCCCTGACGGGGCTCCGCGTCTGGTGAGGTGGAGGCATCGGTCAGATGCTTCGGGGAGGTAGCCATGGCCATGGACAAGCCCGCCACCGAGAGAACCGGCGCCCTCGATCACGCCGCCTTGTTCTTCATGCTGGTCGCTACCTCCTTCGGGATCTGGATCACGAGGTCGAGCTGGATCTTCTGGACCGAGACCGAGCTGATGATGCCCAGGATGTCAGCCGTTGTGGCGGGGTTGTTCCTGTGGGCCGGCCTGACCAAGCGCGGATACCTGCCGAGGATCCAGCGGGCGTTCACCGGCGGCCTCTCGTTGGTGAGGAAATGCTTCGCCTTCCTGGTGCCCTGCTTCTGGTGCTGCCTGGTGGCCATGCACCTCCTCGGGACCGGCATCGACATGATGCTCACCGTCTTCGCCGTGTGCGCGGCGGTGCTGGTCTTCGGGGAGCAGCGCTACTCCCTGCTCGCGGCCTGCGGCATCGCGCTCCTCTTCGCGATCAAGGTCTGGCTGCTCGACGTGAGCTTCGACTGGCGCGCCTTCGGGTTCGGTGCGGCCTCCTTCCTCTCCCTGGTCTTCTGGAGCCCATCCTTCCAGGAGGGCTTTCTCGGCCTGACCGACCACCTGGTTCCCGGGAGACCGGATCAGGCCAGGTGAGGCGCAGTCGCAAGCCGCACACCGCCTGCTTCGTCTTGCCTGCAGGGCACCCATCGAGGGCGCTACTGGCACGACAACTTCGCCTTCGAGGACGGCTCGCGGCAGCTGGCCTGTGGTCCCGGCGTCTGCGAGGCATCATCCACCTCCGCAGGCAGGCCCAAACGGTGGAGTGAGGTGACCCTTGGCCGCAGAGCCTGGCTGTGTTATTGCTCCTCGGGCGCCAATCACTCCGTCAGGGGATGGACTATGACACCCACGACCCCGCTGTCCGACGAGGCCCTGCTGGCCGCCATTCGAGAGTTCTTCTCGAAGCACCCGCCCGACCTCCGGAGCCCGGTGGCAGACGTGGTGATGGAGGCGGCCCGCGTCTACTTGCTGCGCAAGAGCCGGATCCTCTACGGCAGGAATCTCGGGCCCGCGAGTTGCGAAGATCTCGCCGGAAGCTGCCTGCTGTCGTTCACGATGCGATTGTCAGGGGGTGAAGCTCTCAGGGTGAGCACACTCGCGGCCTTCTACGACTACCTGAACAGGACCCTGCGCAATCGATTCACCGACCACCTGCGCCGCAAGGGCACCTCGGAGGCGTACCGTCAGGAAGCCAGGCTGGATCTCGAGCAATCAGCAAGGGATGCCATGCTGTGCGAAGGGCCGCATCTGGAGCTCGCCCGCAAGGAGTTGGTGGCACGCTGCATGGAGTGCGTGAAGGCCACCAACCCGCGGCTTCACGAGGTGCTACGCCTGGCGCTCGACCACCCCGAGGCCTTGGTCGCCGAGCGAGCCGCCTTGCTCGGCATGAGCGAGGACAACTACAACACCCACTTCTACCGCGCCAAGAAGGCCTTCAAGGACTGCTACGAGGGCCTGCTGTCAGAAGAGGTCCGCACCCGGCGTCCGTGTCCTGCGGGAGAAGGTGGAGACCGCCCATGACTGCAGGCGAGGACACTGTGCGCTTCGAGCTCGAGGGTCGGGAGATCTCCCTGACGTGGCACGGGTTCACCTCGGCGTGGAACCTCCACAAGCACTTCATGAAGCACGTCGCCAGGCTGGACGAGTGCGACCCCGGGGAGCGCGAGGATCCCGAACGCTGGACAGAGCTCTGGAGTGCCAGCGCCCCGCTTGAGGAGGACCTGTCGAAGCGGCGGGCCGACTTCAAGCGCCGCCTTGTCGCCACCCTGCCGCGCTGCGCGCTGGCCCGGCTGGCCCCGGCTGCGGAGGATGTGTGCGCCGGTTGCGATGGGCTGCCGAGCGATGATCGGACCCTCCGGGCGGTCGGAGCTTCGTTCCGGGACCACCTCGAGGCGTACGAAGGCTGCGTCCGTGACGCGCTCATGGCTTGCCTGCGAGAGGAGCAGGCTCACGCGAGCCCGCGATACTTCTTCACGCACGGCCCGGATGGATCGCTCCTGGTGGAGGCCGTGTCCCCTGGGCGCATTCGGGTGAGCGCCCTTGCGCGAAGCGGGGCGCCGATGCGCCTGGCGGCCATCACCGGCTACAGGCCCACCGCCGCCGGCCGCCTCGTGAATCACCGGGAGCTCGACGCGGACTTCCAGAGGGCTAGGCGTTCCGCGATCGGGTGTGGAAGGTTCGTGTTCAGCCGCCGGATTCCGTCATCCGCGAGCGAGGAGTGAGGTATGGCGAACAAGGACATGGAGTTCGAGCTGGCACTGGAGGTGCTCTCGGACCTGCAGCGGGAGGCCGGACGGCATCTGGCGGAGGCGCTACGCCCCGAGCTCGCGACCGACGACCGGGCTGTCGAGGCCGGACTGTATCTCGAGTGCCTGGCTGACCTGCAGGCCGCAGGCGCTCCGCAGGCAGCCGACACGAACTTGCCTGCCGCGCTGGTCCGCGCCTCGCTCCAGGCCCTCGACGCCACGGCCCTCGTCGATTCTGCCGACCGGCTCGGCGCTCTGCTCGACAAGGCCGTGGAGGACGCGGCAGAGCCGGAGCGGCTGCAGGGCCTGGAGCCCGAGCTGGAGCTGCACGTCCTGCGGCGGCAACGGTTCACCCGGCGCCTCGAGGGCGCGCGGATCGCGCTGGGCGGGGAGCTCGCGTGGAGCCCGGGGCAGGCGGAGGCGGTCGAGTACTTCGACGCCCGCGTCCGGCCGATGGCCTGGGCGCTGGCCTTCGCCAACCAGCGCAGGGAGGGTCACGCGCGGCTGAGCGCGCCCGCGGCCCGCGCGGACCAGTGGTGGTGGATGGAAGGCGTGGACGTCCGCTGGCAGGCCGTGGTGATGGCCGAGGACGTGGCCGAGCTCCTGGAGCGCTGGCCGACCTTCGAGCTCCACCTCGACCAGCTGCGGCGGGCGGCCAGGGTGCGCCAGGGCCGGGCGCGTGAGGCTGACCTCCCGGCGGGCATGCTGGAGTCCCTCGAGGAGGGGCGGGTGGAGGTCCTGGCCGCGGCGGGCCCGGGTGCGCGCCCCGTCCTCGGACCGGGTCTGGGCGTGACCGCGCTGCTCCTGCCGGGCAGCCAGGGCTACCGCTTGCTGCTCGAGCCGGCCGAGGGTGTGCGGGTGACCGGCGCGCCCGTCATCGAGTCGGCCGGCGGGCAGCGGCTGACCGGGCGGATGCAGGCCTCGGGCACCTGGGTCGTGGAGCTGGGCGCGACCCCGCCTGCCGGCGGTGTGCTGGTGATCGGGCTCGATGGCCGCGAGGTGCGCGAGAAGGTCGACCTTGGCTGAGCCCCCGTCGCTGCTGTCGCTGGCCGAGGACACCGGCAACATCGCGCTGGCCGAGCGCCTGGCCGGCGAGTTGCGCGATCCCGCTGAACGCCTGCGGACCCTGAGTCGGCTCGCCGACCGGCATGCCGGGCTGTCCCGTGCGCCCAGGGTGTTGCTTGCGTTCATCGCCCGTGAGAGGGACGCGTCGCTGTTGCTCGAATCACGCCTGTCCTTGGAACGGCCTCCAGACGGTCCCATGATGAGCGACGAGTTCAGGGAGGCGCTCGAGTGCGGCCAGCAAGCAGCCTGGGCGCTCCTGCAAGCCAGAAC
Organism: Myxococcota bacterium; assembly: GCA_022710975.1. Taxonomy (GTDB): domain Bacteria; phylum Myxococcota; class B64-G9; order B64-G9; family B64-G9; genus JAKLGA01. Next base: position 43,771 of record JAKLGA010000010.1, read on the forward strand.
GCCTGGAGCAGAGCAGCACAGGCGTCCGTCGCTCCACCTCAGGCTGGAACTCGCGCGGGCCACCAGAATCAGGCTGGACGAAGGCTCGGTGGGTCTGGCCGCAGGCCTGCTGGCCTTTCAGGTGCTCAGCGGGCTCGAACCCGAGCGAACCGTAGTCGCCGCGGCTTGCCTGACCGCGGCGGGCGCCACCATGCGCTGCGGTCACATTGGGGCGAAGCTCGAGGCCTACGACCGTGAGTTGCTGCGCTTCGATGCGCTCTTCCTGGCCGCGGAAGACGCCGGGGGCGGCAGCGAGCGCATGCGCGCCGTACCTGACCTGGCCACCGCCGTGGAGGTGGTCTTCGGGGAGGCAGCCCGGACAGCGCGGCTCCTCCCGGAGTTCCTCGACGCCATGTCCGAGCTCGAGGGGATCGATCACGACATCGCCGCTCTTGACCACGGCCGCGCGCTGGCGCGGGCGGAGGCGGTCCTCGCCGGTCCGGAGCTGTCCCCGGTCATGCGTCTCCGCCTTGGCTGGCGGGCGGCCAGGGCCAGCCTGCATCTGGGCCGGCCGGACGCGGCCACCCGCTACAACGCCCTCGTCGCCGAGGCGAGGCGGCTCGTCGGACAGGGGCTGCTGAGACACGAGGACGCCCTCTTGCAGCGGACCGAGGCGGCCATCGCGCTCCTCGATCAGTTCGAGATCAACCCGGCCATCTCCGAGCTGGAGGCGGTCCTGCGGGAGGCGACCCTCGTGGAGTCGCGGGTCCATGCGCAAGGGGGTTTGGCCCAGGCGAGGTGCATGTCCGGCGACGCCGATCTCGCCGTGCAGCTCAGGGAGGCGAACCTGTCGCTGCAGCGAGATGCGGGCTTGCCCGAGGTGGGCCAGTCCATGGGCCGGACCTGGTGCAACCTGGGCTGGGAGGCTTTCCTGGCCGGGGACGAGGACCGTGCGAGGCGGGCGGCGGACGGGGCGGACCGGGCCGTCGAGCGCAGTGAAGCCGAGAGGAGCCAGGCCGTCTGGAATGGCTACACCCGCGCCAGGATCGAGCTGTTCAGCGGGCACCCGGCCGTGGCATGCGCCATTGTCGAACGACACTCCGACGTGCTGGTCCAGACGGACTACCCCGGCATCATGCTGGCGGTAGTCCGTGGCGCGGCCCGGTGTGAAGAGGGTGACTTCACCGCTGCCGTGGATCTGCTGAGTGCGGCGCGCAGGACGTGCACGGGTGGGCCACTTATCGCCTGGCTCGCGCACTTGGGCCTCGGATGGGAGATCCTCGCTGCGTCGGAGATTGGTGAGGATGAACTGGCTTCGGAGCTAACCGCAGAGACGCTCGCGATTCTGTCGCCAGACTCCGCGCGCGCCATCATGCCGGCGGCCAGCCGTCACTTCTGGAAACTCGCACCGCTCGGCGTCACTCCTGAGCAAGTCGCATGTGGCTTGCGGTACTGGATGGCCTCTTCCTGGTACTGAATCGTGGTCAATCGGCGGGATCGTCAGTTGGTCAACCTCAATCATCTTCATCCGCCTGCTTGGGGACGAGGAGATCCTCGGCCTGGCCCGAGGTTCGAAAGGCCAAGACCGATCTCGACACCGTGTCATAGGCCTTCCGGACGCTCTTTCCGTCCGACCGGAAGTTCATGGCCCGGCCCTGCTGGATGCCCAGGCTGCTGCCTTCAGCGATCGCGTCCTGGTTGGCTGCCAGGAAGACGAACTGCCAGCTGTAGGCCTCTCGCTGGTGGGTGACCATCTCCATGACTCTCTTCCGAGAGAACTCCACGCTGGCGTTCTCCTGCCCGTCGGTCACGATCACGACGATCACCTTGCCTGGCCGCTGGCTTTCGGGGGTGTTTGCGAGGCGCTGCCCGACCGCAAGGATGGTGCGGCCCATGGCGTCGAGTAGCGCCGTGGTGCCCCGCGGCTCGAGCCTGTAGTGGACGGCCCGGCCGAGCGGGGCGTTGTCGTGGACGAGGTCGTACTCGTTGTCGAACTGGGCCAAGGTCAGGCGGCACTCTCCTGGCTGCTTGGACTGATCTTCGAGGAGGGCATGGAGCCCGCCTTCGGCGTCCGCCTGGATGGCGCCCATGGAGCCGGAGCGGTCGACGATGCACACGAGCTCGGTCAGGTTCGAATCGGTCATGGGTGAGTCCTCCTGCCTTGTAGGACGCACCCCGCCAGAGGATTCTGACAGGAGCGTGTATCGTTCACTTCCCGGGCGGTCAGCCAGCAGGCCGAGGAGAGTGCGGGTGGCGTTCACTGATGGTCCGCCTGGACTTCCCAGCACATGTGGCCCACGAGGATGCGCTGCCAGGACACGCTGGACTGCACGGCCATGGCACGGAAGCAGTCCTCGGCCACGGACAGGGCGGCGGCCGCGTCGCGGCCCCAGGCGTGGAGGGTGATGCGGTAGGGCTCGACCCGCGCGACGCCCTGCTCGAGCTCGTAGGTCGGCTCGCGGTAGAAGAGGCGCACGGCGAACAGGCGGTCGCCATGCCCGCGGGTGTTCGCCGGGTGAGGGTCAGGGCGGCGGCTCGAGCGGCTGGTCCCTCGTGGCTTCCATTCCATGACTCCCTCCTTTATGTCGGCGCTCGCTTGGAATGACGCGGGCGCAGGGGCAACTCTGACACACCGCATGGGTGCTTGGCCGTGTCTGCAGCGTGAATCGTCATGCATCGCAACGAGGGCGCAGTATAGGGTTTGAGTCTCGTGCACCTGACCTTCTTCGCCGCGTACCCCGGACCATGACGATGTGGAAGACGATGGGTAGCATTCATGGGTATCGCGTCTCCCTGGCGAAGATCCTGTCCGAGATCTGGGACCCAGTGCGTCCATTCGGGTGTACAAGGATCAGGAGGGTGGTCGACCTGACAGGGGAGCTGCGCATGACCAGGGACGGGACGCGGGTGGTGTTCGACCTCGACTTCGATCAGGGCGCGTGGCCTGGCCCGCTTTCGGGCAAGGACGCCGCGGCAGGCCGGGCTGTGGCAGGAGAGGTCTGGCTCGGGCCGCTCGGGCTGCTCGGCCGGGTGGAGCTGGGGCTTGGGCTCATCGGGCTGCACGCCTCGGCCATGGAGCGTGCCCTGGCGCTCGCGGGCAGGCTCGCGGCCTTCCCGGATGCGTTCTTCGCCGCCTCCTTCCGCGTGGACCCCATCGGGACCGCGCGGCGGCTGCTCGCCTGGCGGGACGCGCTCCGCATGCACCGCTGGCAGGCCGAGCCGGGCAAGGAAACGGGCCGGGTCGCCGCGCTGGCCGAGGCCACCCGGGAACTGCCCGCAGGCAGCCCCGAGAGGATCCAGGCCTGCCTGGCCGCGCTCCAGAAGCTTGGCGCGCAGGACGGGCTGGAGCTCGGCCGGCTCGAGGTGCTGGTGGACGAGGCAGAAGAGACGCAGGAGCCCGGCGGCTGGAAGAGCCTGCCGCCCCTGTGGCGGGACCTGGTGTGCGCCCTGGCGGGCGCGGGGGTCGAGGTGATAGGCAGGGCGCTCCGGCCGGTCGAGGCCCGCGGCGACCTGCTCGCCTGCCGGGAGAAGGACTTCCGGCCCGCGGCCGATGGCTCGCTCCGGCTGCTCCGGCCCGCGGGCGTGCTCGAGGCCGCGGACCAGGCCGCGGCCTGGGTGCGGAGCCTGGGGGAGGACGCTGAAATCCTGGTGGTCAACCCGGACCCGGTGCTGGACGAGGCTCTGGCGAGGCACGGCTGCGCGACCACCGGGGCGGGTGCGAGCTCGGAGCTGTCCTCGTTGCAGTCGGTGCTGCCCCTCGTGCTCGGGTTGGCCTGGAGCCCCCCGGACCCGGAGCTGGCCTGGCGCCTCCTCTGCCTGCCGAAGGGGCCGTTCCCCCGGGACCTGGCGATGGACCTCCTCGGGGCGCTCCACAGGTGGCCATCCGTGGGCAGCCGCAGGTGGGTCGAGGGCGTGGAGCGCTGGAAGGCGAGGAAGACGGCCGAGCCGGACGAGGACGGGACCGGAGAACCGCCCGCTGATCCAGCGTATGTCGAGCGCGTGCTCGAGCGGCTGGCCGGCGTCTTCGACCCTCTGCCCGGCGCCCCCCGGCACACGGGAAAGGCGCCCGTGGCCCTGCTCCAGCGGCGCATCGAGCTCGTGGAGGGCTGGCTGCGGCCGCTGGTCCACGGCGACCACGCGCTCGACGGCGCGGGCGAGGCGCTGGCCCAGTGCGCCGCGCTCCGCGGCCTGCTCGAGGCCTGGGGCGTGGTGGACATCAGCCAGATCGATCTGTCCCGGCTGGTCGGTCACGCCACGTCCTCGGGTGGCGGCCGGAGGCCGGCACTGGCCGGGATCGCCTCGGTGCCCTCTCCGGGCTGCGTGGCTGGCCCGGTCCGGCACGTCCTGTGGTGGGGCTTCTGCGCGCGTCCCGGGGCCGCGACCACGGACTTCCCGCCGCTGGCCGGGTCCGAGCAGAGAGCGCTCGCAGCCGGTGGGGTGGAGCTCCCGGAGCCGACTGCGGAGGCGGTCCGGGCCTCGCGACGGGAGCGGCGTCCCCTGGACCAGTCCAGCCAGGCCGTCCTCCTGGTGTGCCCGCGCCAGGGCACGGACGGGGAGGAGGCCTTTCCGGCCGCACCCTGGGACCGGGTCCGGGCCAACCTGCCCGCTGGCGAGTGGCACCTGGTGGAGAAGCTGGCGGTCCGGAGGTTGCCTGCGGACGGGCTGCCCGAGGCCCGGCCCGTGGCGGCCCGGCCCAGGCTAGCGGCGAAGGCCGTGGTGAGCATGGCGCATACGGTCGAGCTGCCCGGGAGCATCTCGCCCACAAGCCTGGAATCCCTGGTGGGCTGCCCGTACCGCGGGCTGCTCACGCTCCTGGCGCACGTGGACTCCGGGCCCACCTGCGCCCTCGACCCACCAGGCGCCCCGGCGGGCCGCGGCAGCCTCGCGCACGCGGTGCTCGAGCACGTGCTCCTGGGGGTGAAGGACGGCCGCATCCGGAGCGAAGGGGAGGCGGGCCGGGCGGCCCGCGCCTTCCTGGACGCGGAGGTCGCGAAGTTCGACGGCCGGCTCGCGGCGCCCTGGGGCCGCCTGGAGCAGGGCGCGGCCATCCGGCTCGTGGAGCAGGCCGCCTCCGACCTGGTGGGCAAGCTCCTCGCCGCAGGGCTCGTGGTCGACGGTGTGGAGCAGGTGCTCGAGGCCGCGGTGGACGGCCTGGCCTTGAACGGCCGGGCGGACCTGGTAGTGCGGGACAACGCGGGCAAGCCCCTGGTGGTCGATCTCAAGCTGGGGGGCAAGAAGAGGTACCTCCAGCTCCGGGCAGGCACCGCGCTCCAGCTCGCCTGCTACGCTCGCATGCTCGCCACGGACAGGCGATCGCTCCCGCGCTCGGCCTTCTACACCCTGACCACCCGCAGGCTGCTCGGCGCGGGCGTGTTCCCCGGGGCGGAGGAGGTCGCCGGGCCTGCCATGGAGGTGACCTGGAAGGCGATCCTGAGGGCGGTCGAGGGGATCCGCGAGGGGCTCGCCAGGCTGGAGGTGCGGGTGCCCGGCATCGACGAGGGCGGGGCTGCCGTCGTGGTCAGTCGGGAGGATGCGGGCGCCGTCGAGGGCGGGCGGCTCAGGCTGCCCCCTGACTGCGGGTACTGCGAGCTCGGGGTGCTGTGCGGCCGGGCGTTCGCCCCCGCGGCAGTGAAGGGGAGGGCCGATTCATGAGCGCGCCTCTCCAGGGCGAGCGGATCGAGATCATCTCGGCCAGCGCGGGCAGCGGGAAGACGCGCGAGCTGGGCGAGGTGCTGTTTCGGGCCGTCACGGAGGAGGGCGTCCGGCCCGAGCACGTGGTGGCCACGACGTTCACCCGGCGGGCGGCCGCGGAGCTGCGCGAGCGGGTGCGCGCCAGGTTGCTCGCGGCGGGCAAGGTGGCCGAGGCCGAGGCGCTGACTCGCGCGCGGGTGGGCACGGTGCACTCGGTGTGCGCCGGCCTGCTCTCGGACTTCGCCTTCGACCTGGGGCTGTCCCCGGACCTCGCGGTGATCGAGCCCGCGGAGGCCCGCGCAGCCCTCGAGCGGGCGCTGGCCGGTGCGGCCACGTCCGAGGAGGCCGAGGAGCTCGCGGAGTTCACGGCGCGCTGGAAGGACCTCGAGTGGCAGGTGTGCGTGAGGCGGCTGGTGGAACTGGCCACCTCGAACGCCATCGGCCCGGAGGAGCTGGCGGGGATGGCCAGGCAGTCCATGGACACCTTCCTGGAGCTGCTGGGCAGCGAGGCCCTGCCGGAGGCCGAGGCGGACCGGGCGCCCGGGGAGCTGTTCGCCGAGGTCGAGAGGTTGAACGCCGCCATCCTGGCCAAGCCGGCCAAGCCAGCCGGCGCCAAGCGGGCGAAGAAAGGTGAGCGCACCCAGGACGATGAGCAGACCCTCGTGCGCCTTGCCCCGATCCTGGCGATCCTGCGCCAGGGGCTCCTACCGACCTGGGACGACCTGCGCGCCCTCGGGAAGTACGTGCCGGAGGACAGCCGGGCCAGCTCGCTGGCCGCCATGCACCTGCGCTTCCCCGCGTTCCGCCGGGAGGCCGCGCGCCTCGTGGAGCTGGTGTTCGGCCTGGCCGCCCGGGTCATGCGGATCTACCGGGCGGACAAGGAGACCCTGGGCGGGCTGGACTACAACGACCTGGAGGCCCGGGCGCTCGAGCTGCTCGGCCGGGAGGACCTCCGGGAGCGCCTCGGCGCGCAGCTCGGGCTGGTGGTGGTGGACGAGTTCCAGGACACGAGCCCGATGCAGCTGGCCATCTTCCTGGGGCTCAGCCGGCTGGCCCGCAGGAACGTGTGGGTGGGGGATCAGAAGCAGGCCATCTACGGCTTCCGCGGGACGGACCCGCGGCTCATGGACGCGGCCCTGGAGGCAGTCTCGGGCGCCGGCGATCCGCTCCGCATCCTGGGCACGTCCCACCGCAGCCGGCCGGAGCTGGTGCGGCTGACCTCGGAGGTGTTCGCCCGTGCCTTCGAGGGGCAGGGCATCCCCCCTGAGCGGGTGCGGCTCCAGCCCATGGAACAGGCCGAGCCCGGTGGGCTCGGGCCCACGCTGGAGCGCTGGCTCCTCCCGGGCGGCAGGGCCAACCTGCCCCGTTTCCAGGCGCTGGCCGGCGGGGTGAAGACGCTGCTCGCGGCCGGGACGCTCGTCCGCACCCGGGACGGCAAGCAGACCCGGCCGCTCAGGCCAGGGGACGTGGCCGTGCTCTGCAGCACGAACGACCGGTGCTTCGATGTGGCCCAGTGCCTGCGCGCGCTGGGCATGCGCGCCGTGGTGGCGCGCGGCGACCCGTTCGGCGGGCCGGTGGTGCAGGCGCTGCTCGCGGGTCTGAGGCTGTGGGTGGACACGCGGGACAGGCTGGCCCGGGCCGAGCTCACGCGGCTGCTCACGCACCCCGCGGACCCGGACGCCTTCCTGGCCGCCGCGCTGGGCGGCGCCCTGGAGAACGAGGCCGAGGGGGAGGCGGTGTGGGGCAGGGTGGTGCGGGCGCGCACGGGGCGCGAGACCGCCGGCCCGGTGGAGGCCGTGGATCGGGTGATCGAGGCCCTGGAGCTGCGCGCGCTGGCGCTCGCCTGGGGCGATCCCAGCGAGCCGCTGGCCGGGCTGGAGGCCGTCCGGCAGAGGGCCGTGGCCCTGGCGCGCACCGGCGGCGGGCTCGCTGGCGTGGCCGGGCTGCTGCAGGAGATCGCGCTGGCGCAGGAAGAGCCCCAGGAGGAGCGCGCGCCGCTGGCCGACGATCCCGAGGCCGTGGTCGTGTCCACCTGGCACTCGGCCAAGGGGCTGGAGTGGCCGGTGGTGATCCTCACCGACCTGGACAAGGACAGGGAGGGAAGGGCGAGCGCCCTCGGGGTGGAGGTCGAGACCCTGGAAGACGAACCGGAGCTGGACGTCGAGCAGCCGCTCGCCGACCGCTGGCTCCGCTGCTGGCCCTCGCCCTACCACTCCGCCGTGACACACTCGCCGCTCCACGAGCGGCTGGCGGAGAACGGGTTCCAGAAACGCGCCAAGAACCGGGCCCGGCGGGAGGCGCTGCGGGTGCTGTACGTGTGCTGGACGCGGGCCCGGGACCGGCTGGTGCTCGCCGGCGCGCCCGGCGTGCTGGGCAAGGGCATGGCTGCGGCGCTGGAGCTGGAGGAGCCCCCGGGTGAGGAGGGGCTGGCGAACATCACCTGGCACGGCGCCAGGGTCGAGCTGCAGGTGCGGAGGCTGGCTGCCGAGGAGGGCGAGCAGCGCGAGGAGGAGCCGGGTGCGGACTTCGTGCCGGCCGAACCCAGGGAGCGCCCGCGCGCCCGCGTGCTGCCCTCGGAGGAGAAGGAGGCGGCGCGGGCGGGAGAGCCGGTCCGGCTCGGGCCCCCGCTCGAGCTGCGCGCAGGTACCGATCCGATCCCGGCCGGGGACGTGCTGCACGCCTTCCTGGCGGCGGACAGGGACGGCCTCAGCGATGAGTCCCGGCGGGCGATCGCCCGGACCCTGCTCGACGGTCACGGCCTGGCCAGCGTCATGCCCAGGGACCTGCTGGAGGCGGGCGATCGGCTGCGCCGGTTCGTGGCCGGGCGCTGGCCGGGGGCTGTCTGGCGGCGGGAGCTGCCCCTGGCCATGCGTCTCGAGGGCGGCAGCCAGATGTTCGGCAGCTGCGACCTGGCGCTCGAGCTCGAGGCGGGCTGGGTGGTCATCGACCACAAGGGCATGAAGGTGCGCGGAGAGGACGAACAAACGGCAGCGGGGGAGAAGGCCGCGGGGTACGGTGGGCAGCTTCGGGCCTACGCCCGCATGCTCCAGGCCGCCACGGGCAAGCCGGTGATCGGCGCCTGGATCCACGCCGCGGCGCTGGGGCTGGCAATTCCGGTGGAGGTTCAGGGCAGGAAGGATTGATTGGTTTCAGGAGAGGGCGGAGAAGGACCAGGAGGCTGTGGGGGTGGCGTGGAGTGCTCGCGGCGGCTACCTGGGTTTCTCCTGAGAGGCATGGGGGGCTACGCCTCCGGCAGGAAGCCCGGGGCGGTCAGGACGAGCTCGCGGAAGTCCTCCAGGCGCTTCCTCTGCGCCTCCCCGTCCTGGGGGAGCTGGCACATGGCCGCGTGGCTGCGGATCACCCAGGCGATCACGAACTCCTGCTGCTTGCCGGGCGGCAGCTTGCCCAGGTGCGCCAGGACGTCGTCCGGAAGGAGCAGGGTGTCTTCGGGCATCGGGCACCTCCTGATACGATCATGGACTGGCATGGCAAGGCAGATCTGACGCACGGTATCGGGTGTCGGGTATCGGGTGTCGGGTTTAGACCCGATACTCGATACTCGCTACCCGATACCAACGTCCATCCGAGATACGAGTCAGATCCGGCCGTCCCCGGCCGTCATTCCTCATGGAGGAGGCGCTCATGGGGAAACAGAGGGCCCACAAGCGGCAATGGAAGCGAACCCAGGCTGCCCGGAAGGCTCTGGAAGCCGCCATCCAGACCGGGTTCCGGGCCCCGGTGGTGGCGAACATGGGCGTGCTGCCCATCGCCCGCAGCGCGCGCTTCAGCTGCCGGTGCGGCGAGAGGATCGTCTCCTTCGCCGGGTTCCCGCCGGGGGTGGCCGTCCGCTGCGCAGGCTGCGGGGCGGTCTACCGGGTCGAGCACGAGTTCGACCGGGAGGCGTTCGAGCGGCGGACGGACCGCGATCCGTTCCGCTTCTGGCCCATCGGCCAGGCCATCGAGCTGGCCCGGCCGCCGGAGCTCGGCCCGGAGGTCCCGGTGCGGCTGTCCAGGAACCCGGACTTCGGCTGCCACATCGGAGGGCAGGCGATTCATTACGAGCCGGCCGTCCAGGAAGGAGTTTTTGGTTTCAGGAAAGGGCAGGGAAGAACCAGGAGGCTGTGAGGGTGGCGTGGAGTGACCCTCCATGAGGCCTCCGGCTTCTATTCGAGTTCGATGTGGCCGGCCCTTGAATCGGTTCTGTCGTCTTGGTCCCGCTCGCAGGTCCTCCTGGAGTTGCCCCAGGAACGCAGGGCTGGATGCCTACTATTGGCTGCATGGGCCGGGCTCCGGAGTTGCGCGGAGGGGCATGAGGCGTGAGAGACTGGTGGCATCGGGTGGTGTGACCCGTCAACCTGTTCCTGGTCATGGAAGGGGAGCGCCTGGATGGCGGCTGCGAGGTTCTCCCAGCAAGGCTTCCTGAAGACTGCGGAGGCAGCGGTCGACATGATCCTCGAGACGCGGGTCCTCGGCGTCTTGCCCGGCCGCGCCAGCGCCCGGGCGCTCGCCGGGGAGCTCGACCTGGACCTCTCCGCGGTCGCGGGTCAGCTCGCGGTCAGGCTGGAACGGATCCCGCCAGAGTACGGGCAGGCGCTCGCCAGGCTGGGCCCGCCCGGGGGGCTCGACCTGGACGATCTGCGCGTCGTGTCTGCGCTCGTCCTGGCGTTGCAGTCCGCGGAGGCTGCTCAGGCGGCCAGCCTGCTCCAGGGGGCGGGCGGAGAGCCCTCCGCGTTGCCAGCCGACCTGGACCGGTACGGCCCCCCGCTCGCCTGGCTGGCCGACATGGACGAGCACCTCGATCGGTCCATCGAGGAGTGCGTGGCGTGGATGACACGGGGCTCGTCTCTGCCCGTCTCCGGCCAGCTCCCCTCGCTGAGGGCAGAGGCGCTGCAGCTGGTCAAGCAGGGCCTCGAGAACCTGCGGAGCGGCTTCGAAGAGGACGCGTTCGCCAGGTTCGAGCGGGCGCTGGAGCGCGACAACACCTGCTACCTGGCGCACGCCGAGCTCGCCAGGATGTGCGCGGCGCGGCGGGACGACGGGAGGGCGGAGGAGCACCACCTGCGCGCGGTCTCCTACGCCAGGGCCTCGGGCGCCCTGGAGGCCGGCCTCGGGCTCCGGTTCAGCAGGTTCCTCGAGCGCAGGGGCCGCGTCGCGGAGGCCGCCGCGCAGATCGAGAACGCGCTGCAACAGAAGGGCCTGATAGATGATTGGGAGGCTCGCTGGAGGTTCCATCTCGCAGAGCTCCTGGCTGACCCCTCGCCGGCTCGGGCCCTGGACATCCTGGGGGGGATGCTCCAGGGGGATGGCGTCTCCTCGGTCCCGGTCATGGGCTCCGTGGCGTTGCACGCGCTTCAGCCGGGGATCACGCGGTTGCTCGTGGGGCTGGCAGTCGGGCGGAGGCGGGAGGGGCTGGCCGCGCTCGCCACGGCCGCTGGGTGGCGCCGGGCCCTGGCGACCCTGTCCGAGAGCCAGCCGCCCCGGGTCGCGCCGGGCCTGGCGCTCGACGGTGTGCTGGTGATGTTGCAACCCCTCGAGGAGCTGCCCAGTAGCATCACCGATCTGGAGAGCGCCGGAGACGAGTTGCGGGACCAGGCCGAGTCCAGCCTCCGCGCGCGGGTTGCCGGGATCGCCTGCCGGATAGAAGGCATCGCCAGCCAGGCGCGGCGAGACTGGCGGGCGATGTGGCCGGAGCGGCCGCCCGATCCCCCCTCCGCCGGCGCGGACCCGCCGCCGGCGCGGAGGCGGTTCGGGTTGCTCACCCTGGGCGCGTTCGCCTGGACCGCCCTGTGGGCCGTGTTCGCCGTCGTCAAGGGTGCGGTCTACTACACGAGCGCCACGGCTGGGCGTGAGGCGTACCTGACGTTCATCGGCCTCGTGGCGCTCGTGCTGTTCTCCGGATGTTGCGCGGCGGTGTGGGCGTACATCGATCTGCTGGCCTGGCGGGCGGTCCAGCGCGAGGCCCAGCGCGCGGCCAGGGCGAAGGCGGACCAGGAAGCCCGCCGGCAGGATTATGCCGCCCTCCGGCAGACCAACGCGGAGCGGTGGCGGAGCTTCGGCGCGAGGCACATCGAGGCCCTCGAGGTGCTGGTCCACTCGGTCCGCGTCCTGGCGGAGCGGCTCGGCGGTTGCGCGGCGGACGAGGATGGGTCGGCCATGCGCGTGGACCTGGCGGCCCTCGAAGGGATCCTCCGGGAGCCGCTCGGGATGTACGCGCTGTTCGCGAATGGCCCGCTCTCCCCTTGCGAAGGGTGCGGCGGGTTGCCGATGCTGGCCGGGATGGAGTGCACCCAATGCGGAGCGCTCGAGCCGGTCTGGCTGGACCCGGAGGACTCCCACTGGCCACGGGCATGCAAGCGCTGTGGCGACTACTTCGCGCCCTTGGGGAGGCAGCGACCGGCCGTGCTCACCTGCCCGGCCTGCGGCAGGGTCACCAGCCTGGAAGGTTGATCTGCCCCGGCCTGGTCCACCTGCGCAGGGTGTTGTCCGACACCCCCATCGCCTTGCGGGCCTGGGTGTAGTTCCCCCCGAAGAGCCCCAGCACGTGGGTCATGAAGGCCCGCTGGACCTCGTCGAAGGGGCGGACCTCCTCCGGGCTGGTGGGGTGGAAGAGGGTGGCGAGCCCGCTCCTCATTCGTGCTTGGCGTGACTGGCCTGGCGGGCCGTCCACGGCCGACTGCTCCGACCGCTCCCGGTGCGCCGCCTCCTGGGCGATCACCTCGGCCAGGGTGTCGCCCGTGTAGGCCGCGCGCTTCAGCATGCTCGCCAGCTCGCGCACGTTCCCGGGCCAGGGGTAGCCCTGGATGGCCTCCCAGTCCCTGGGCCCGAGCTTCAGCCGCACGTCCTTCGACACCAGGTTCGAGAGCAGCGTGTCCACCAGGGCGCGCGCGTCCTCCAGGTGCTCCCGGAGCGGCGGCACCTCGAGCTGCAGCACGCACAGGCGGTGGTACAGGTCCTCCCGGAACCGGCCCTGGGCCACCAGGGCGAGGAGATCCTGGTTGGTCGCGGCCACGATGCGCACGTCCACCTTGCGCGGCGTCATGGTGCCGAGCGGGGTGACCGTGCCCTCCTCGAGCACCCGGAGGAGCTGGGTCTGGGTGGAGAGCGGCAGCTCGGCCACCTCGTCCAGGAACAGGGTGCCGCCGGTCGCCTCCTCGAAGGCCCCGCGCGCGGGCCGGTCCGCACCGGTGTAGGCCCCCCGGGCGTGGCCGAAGAGCCTGTCGTGGGCCAGATCCGTGTGGCCGCCGAGAATCGCGCAGTTGACCGGCAGGAAGATGTGGTGGCGGCGGGGGCTCGCCTCGTGGAGCGCCCGGGCCACGAGCTCCTTGCCCGCGCCCGTGGGGCCGAGCACCAGGACCGGCTCGTCGAAGGGGCCGAGCCGCTCGATGAGGGTGCGCAGGCGCTTGAGCGCCGGGCTGCGGCCGAGGAGCACGGGCTTGGACTGGTCGACCTGGCGGAAGTGGGTCACCTCGTCCCGGTCGGCCTGGGTGAGCTGGGCCTGGCCCGCGAGGAGCGAGAGCACCCGCAGGAAGGGCGCCTCGTTGCCCAGGCGGAAGAAGCGGTTGGAGGCGGACTGGAGGAGGTCGTTCCAGAAGGCCTGCGCCTCGGTGAGCTTCCGCTTCCTGGCGAAGGCCTCGGCCAGGGACAGGAGCTGCTCCAGCACCTCGGTCCTCGGCAGGCGCAGCCGCTGCGCCACGACCGCGGTGTTGGAGCCGGCCTCCTCGAACACGGGCAGGCACACCTTCTCGAAGGCCGGCTCGTGGGTGTCGAGGTACCCCCGGCCGCAGTACCAGGTCACCTTCGAGCCCTGGCGGCGGAGCCTGCCCAGCGCGTCCAGGGCGGCCTCGAGGTTGTCCTGGATGCCCACCCCGCACACGTGCACCTCGGCCGGGGCGGTCTCCTGCTCGAGCAGGTTCGCCAGGCAGTGGTGCACGGCGTGCTGGCTGGTGATGCGCACCTCGGCCTCGGGGTGCCTGAGGAGCAGGGCCGCGGCCGCGCAGGCCCCGTCCAGCCCGCCGGTGGTGACGATGACGTGGGTCCGGTCGCGCGTGCTCATCCCTGGCCTCCCTGTGGATGCACCACATCTAGCATTTTTGAGGACAGAAGCTCAAGAAGGGAGGGGTTGGGTCATGAGGAAACAGGTGGCTGGCTGTGTCTGGTGGCCTGTGTCTGGTGGCTGGTTCAGGTCGTGCGGCGTGCGGCGTGCGGCGAAGGACCACGGTTTCGGGTATCGGGTCCCGGGTATCGGGTTGAGGAAAGGTGGGAGAGGGGGGCCTGGCACGGATGTTGAACAGTCCGGCCTCCCAGGAGGTCAGGCATGCGGCAGGACAACGACATCCGGGTGGGCGTGGACGTGGGCTCGCGGGCGGTGCGGGCGGTGGTGCTCCGGCCGGCCAAGGGAGCGGGGACGGGAGCGGGGGAGGACGGGCTGCTCGGGCCGGTCGAGGTCCTGGGCGCGGGGGTGGCCGAGTCGCGCGGGGTCGCGCTGGGGGAGGTGGTCGACGCGCGCAGGGCCTCGCGCGCCATCCGCGAGGCGGTGGAGGAGGCCGAGCGGGCCTCGGGCGCGAACGTCCGCTGGGCGGTCCTGGGCGCGGCGGGCGGCATGGTGAAGACCCGGGGGCTGGACGCCGAGGTGGAGCTCCGCGCCGGCCGGGTCGAGCCCTGGGATCCGGAGCGGGCGCGGGCCATGATCCGCACCCTGGCGCGCACGGCCGGCCGGCAGCGGCTGCTCGAGCAGTTCGCCTCCTTCCGGGTGGCGGGCGCGGCGCCCGAGCCCGTCGAGGTGGCGGATCCGGTCGGCCTCCAGGGCGCTCGCCTGCTGGTCTCGGCCGTGGTGCTCGAGGCCGACGCCATCTCTCTCGCGGCCCTGGCCGCGGCCGGGCGCCGGGCCGGGGTGGAGACGCGCGCGCTCGGCTGGTCGCCGCTCGCGGCCGCCCTGGCGGTCCTCGGCGAGCGGGCGCGCGAGGACGGCGTGGCCGTGCTGGACCTCGGCGCCGAGTCGGCCGGGCTGGTGCTGTTCGCGGGAGGCAGGTTGCTGTACGCGTCCGGGCGGAGGTCAGGCGAGGACGGGGACGGGCTCTGGCGTTGGCTCCGAGACTCCCTCGGCGGGTTCCTGGGCTCCGGGATCCTCCCCCGGGACCTGTTGCCCGCCGGGCTCGTCCTGTCTGGCGGGGGTGGCCTTCGCCCGGACGCACTGTCCCTGGCGCACGCGGAGCTCGGCATGACGGCGCGGGCCGCGGCGCTCGACCGCGTCCAGGGCCTGCCCGGGCCGGCCGCCGAGTGGGCCGCCGCCATCGGTCTGGCGCGGCTCCTGGAGGCGACCGACGCGCTCCGGCGGCGCACCGACCGCACCCGCGAGCCGGCGCCGATCTCGCTCCACAGGCCGGTCTCGGCCAGGCTGGCGGCGCTGCCGGGCGGGGCCGAGGCGGTCCTGCCCCGGCAGCGCGAGGAGAGCGAGCTGCTGGAGACCGGCATCGACTGCCTGGACCAGTTCCCCGGCCGGCCCGCGCGCGGGCAGCTCTGCCTGCTGGCCAGCCAGCCCTTCAGCGGGGCCTCGGGGATGGCGCTGCAGATCGCGCTGCACTCGGCCCTGCACCGGCTCGAGCCCACCTTGCTGGTCACCGGCAACCAGAGCTTCAAGCGCACGGCGCTGGAGCTCGCGGGGATCGAGGCGAAGCTGCACCCCTCCGAGGTGCTGCACACCGGCAAGGGGCGCCGCTCGAAGGCCGAGCGCCTGGCCGCGGCCCTGACCCGGATCGTGGACTCGCCCCTGTGGGTGCTGGACGCCGAGGAGGACGGGGTGGACGACGCGGAGTCCCTGGTGGGCGCGGCCCGGGCCATCCACGCGTCGCTCGGCAAGGCGGGCGGAGAGGGCCTGGGGCTCCGGCTGGTGGTGGTGGACCCGCTGTCCGCGCTCGGCCCGCGGGCCGGCTGGTGCGGGTACAAGCTGCGCGCGCTGGCGCGCGAGCTGGACGCGGTGGTGCTCGTCCTGGCCACGACCGAGAGCCTGCGCGAGCGCACCCCGCTGGACGACTCCCCTCGGCCGCCCCGGCTCGAGGACCTCAACCTGCTCGGGGATCTGGCCGACACGGCCGATCTCCTGTGGCTGGCCCACCGGCCCTGGCTGTTCGGCGACGACGACGGCGACCGGCTGGAGCTGCGGGTGGCCTCCAGGCACTTCGGCGTGAGCGGCACCCTCATGATGGAGTACGACGGCCTGCGGGTGACCGGCCCGGCCCGGGCCGAGCCGCCGCGGGAGACCGGCGCCAGGCAGGCCGAGCACGCCCGGCAGCTCTTCGACGCCTGCGAGCCCTTCGTGGACTGCATGGGCGACCTGCTCGTCCGCTACCGGGACGGGGTCCGCGAGGAGGAGCTGCTCGCGGATCTGGCTCCGGAGGATCCGGCCGGGGAGGACTGGATCGGGGACGGCATCCGGGATTCCCTGAAGCGGGGATACGGGGGCTTCCTGCTGGGCAGGGCGATGGTGGTGCGCCGCGAGGGACGGCTGGTGCCCGTGGACCTGGGGCGGCTCGACACCCTGTTCGGCCCCCCGGCCGAGGAGGCGGCCCGGGTGCTGTTCGAGCTCGGGGCCGGGGACGAGGTCCTGCGTGAGGGCGGGTTCGACTGGGTGGCGCTCGTGCGGCTGCTCGCGGGCTCGGTGCGGCGGGCGATGAGCTGGGGGGACGGGCACCTGTCGGATGGGGCCTGGCTGGTCGCGGCCCCGCGGCCGGCCGGGGTGCTCGGGCTGGTCTTCGATCTCACCCGCGGCCGGGTCATCGGCGAGCCCTCGGGCGATCCGCCGCGTCTGCTCCGGACGGAGGGGTACGCGCAGGGGACCCTCGAGCCCGGGCCCGGGAGCGGGGTGCAGGCGCTGCCCGCCGGGGCGCGGCTGGACCCGGTGAAGCTCGAGGGCGCGCTGGCGGTGCTCGGAGCGAAGCCCGGCGCGCTCGGCGGGGTGCGGGTGCTGTGCCGTGGCCCGCGCGACCCGGTGCTGTTCGAGCTGGGGGGGGTGGTCAGGGCCGCGCTCATGCCGAGGAGGGGATAGGACCGTGCGGGGTGCGGAGTGCGGCGAAGGGCCCGCCGGGGGGGGATGTCAGGGGTGCGAGGTAGGGTAGAGCAAGGAATCCGAGGAGGTGACTCATGGCCCCCAGCAGCGCCAGCCCGAGCCAGCTCCGGTCGCCGACCCCGCCCGCGCTCCCCCGCAGCGGGCCCGTGTCCGAGCGGGTCTTGCAGGTGTGGCGCCGGCTCGAGCCGCCCGATCCGCGCGCCTCGGCGCAGCGGGCCCGGGTGCGAGCGGCGCTGGCCGAGGCCGTGCCCGGCCCGGCCCACGCGGAGCTGGTGGCCTGGCTGCTGCCCCTTTTCGAGGCCGCCATCCGGAGCACGCTCCACGAGCCCGTGAAACCCCGCCTCGGCGACCGGATGCCGGCGCACAGGCGGGACAGCCTCGAGCACGAGATCCTGGCCGCGCTGCTGGAGAAGAAGCTGCTCGACCCCGCGCGCCAGTTCCTCCAGCACCTGGCCCGCGCGCTCACGCCCGACGGGTACGCGGCCGACAGCGCGCGCCACTTCACGGTCGACTTCCTCAAGCGCCGCTGCCCGGGCCGGGAGATCCGGCTGCCGGCGATGTTCGAGCAGATCGAGGCCGACCCGCGGCCCGTGGGCGGCGGCCTAGTGGAGGACCTCCTGGAGCAGCGCGAGCGCGCCTCCCGCCTGTGGGGCGTGCTGCTCGACGCATCCGAGGACGAGCGCACCCTGCTCCGGTTCGCGTTCCTGGGCGCCGACGAGGTGCCGGTCGAGGACCTCGACCGCGTCGCCCGGGCGCGCGGGGTGAGCCCGGCCGAGGTGCTCACCGAGCTGGCCACGGCCGGGATGAAGCGGCGCGAGTCGAGCATGTCGCAGATCCGGCGCTACGAGGACTGCGGCTGCAGGGCGATGCAGCTCCACGCGCGCCTCGCCCGCCTGGAGGAGCGCATCGCCGAGCTGGGCGAGGGCCGGGAGGGCCCGGAGCGCCGGCTGGAGGAGGCCGTGCTGCGGCGGCTGGAGGGCAACCCGGAGGCCTTCCGGGAGGCCGGGCACGCGCTGCGCACGGCCTGCGTGGCCATCCTCGAGTCCCGGCTCGAGCGGCTGGAGGGGCGGCGACAGGCGCTGCGGGAGGAGCGGCGCCGGGGCTGGGACCGGCCGCGGCTCTCCTACCAGGCGCTGGCCTGCGTCCTGGGGCTGCTCGCCCCGGACGCGCCCGCGGAGGAGCGGCGCCGGGTGGAGAACACGCTCACCCGGAGGCTCGAGCGGTTGATCGCTCGGCTGCGGAGGCAGGCGAGGGAGAAGGGGCTCGTGCGCGCGACCGACCGGTGAGCGGACCGGGAATGGGTTGTCTTCAGGCAGGGGAACCTGGCGGCGGTGAACAGACTGGGGAGAGGACCTATCTCCACGGACCAGATGCTAGCCACGTGGCCGAGAGCGGGGCCCCCTGGGCAGCGGCGAGCAACGGCATCTCTGCGAAGGCGGCCACGGCCCTGATGGTTTCGGCCAGACTACCCGCATCCTCCACGCCGGCCTTCCGCACGAAGCCAGACCACTGGGTCTTCTTCGTAGGGTCCTCGGCGAAGGTGTTCGTGAGCGCCACCGGCAGGGTCATCGACAGCGGCGTCTTGCGGCGCTCGAAGGTCGCGCGGATGGCCCGGACGAGCAGGTCGCCCTCGAAGCCGAAATCCCTGGCGAGCACCAGGAGGTCGTAGAAGTCCTTCATGCGGCTGTTCGCCATGCCGAGCTGCACCATCGCCTCGAGCTTCTCGGCGACCACTGTCTCGCGCGGGTAGGCTCGCAATCGCGGCGCCGGGAAATCCAGCAGGGCTGGGAAGTCGACCATGGTGGCATCGGGTGTGATGGCATCTCCGAAGCCGACGTCGACCTGAAGGCGTACTTTCGCGTTCGTCACACGCGCGACGAACTCGATGCGGACGCCGCCGTACTCCTGCTCCTCGCGGATGAGGCCGACCGAGAGCGAGCCGAGATCGAAACGGACCCCGTCGTCGGGCACGTCGAGCGCGAGCACCTCGGCGAAGACCTGGCGCATGTGCTCTTCGCCCGGGTCGCCGGACCCGAGCAGGTCGAGGTCGCGCGTCGCCCGGTGGGGCTTGCCGGTCCACAAGGTGAAAAGCGAGGCCCCCTTCAGCACGAACCGCCCCGCGTGCTTCGACGACGCGAGTCGGAACAGGAGCCGCTCGTTGGCATAGCGCGTGAGCACGAGCTGGAAGTCCTCGCCTTGCTCGCGGGCCAGCCTGAGCAGGCGAGCGCGTACCGAGGCTCCGATGTCTTTGGCCGGCGTCTTTTTCATGCCAGCGCTTCCAGGTACGGCCGCATGAGCGCGTAGATGCGGTCGGCGCGGGCGGCTTCGACGAGCGCGTCGATGCTGCCCTTGCGCTTCTTCAGGTAGTCCTTGAGCGCGGCCAGCGCGACCTCGAGGCCGACGTGCCGGCGGAAACGGAAGCAGTCGGCCACCGTCTTCGGGGGCGTGGTGAGCTGCACGTCCACCCCGCCAATGACGCGAGTCTCGACGCCGTGCTCGCGAGCACGGCCGCTGGCGCGGACGACCTCGAGCTTCGGGTAGGCCAGCTTGGGCATGCGAGCACGGCGATCGATGAGCACCCACACAGCGTGCGGGGACTCGGTCGTGAGCCCGTGCACCTGGAGCGCGCTGAGCAGGCAGACGATGGCGTGCGGTACGCGCTTGGCGACCTCGGCGAGGGAGCTCTGCTCGGTGGCGGGAGCCTCGACGAGTCGATACAGCCCGCGGTCCACGCGCTCGAGCACCCCCCGGTCGCAGAGGCGCTGGAGGTAGGCCCTTGGAATGCCGGCCTCATCGAGGTCGCGAGCTCGCACCGGTCCCTTCTGGGCGAGTCGCTTGAGGACGTCGTTCTTCGATGTGGGCTTGGGTGCCATGATACGTAACGCTGCTCCGTTTATCCAGTGACCGACATTTCGTATCATGCTCGGTCTCGGATCTCAAGGAGAAAGCCAGGTGGTATCGGCCGTTCATTATCAGCGGCTCTTGCTCCTGATCCCCAGCTTCTTCGCTCGGTACTTCAGCGTCGAGTACGCGATCCCGAGCGACTGGGAGGCTGCCCTGAGGCTGCCGCGCAGCGCGATCTCCCGCTCGATCAGCTCCTTTTCCTTGGCGTCGACCTGGTCCTGGAAGCTCCCGGCCGCGCCCGGCTCGCTTTCTGGCCCGGCGCGGAGATCCAGGTCCCCTGGCTGGATCTCGGCTCCCTTGGCCGCCAGGATGGATCGCATCACGGCCGACTTCAGCTCCCGGACGTTGCCCGGCCATGGGTAGCTCTGGACCCGAGCCAGGGCCGCCTCGGAGAACCTGAGGGACCGCTTCAGCTCACCGAGGTGCTGCCCGAGGAAGTGTTCGGCGAGGAACCTCAAGTCCTCGGGCCGGGCGCGGAGCGGTGGGATGTCGATCCGGACCACGTTGAGCCGGTCGTAGAGGTCCGCCCGGAAGCGCCCGTCCTTGATCATCTCCATGAGCGGCTTGTTCGTGGCCGCGACCACCCGGACGTCCACCTTCAGGATCTCGTCCGAGCCCAGCCGCGCTACCTCGCCCTCCTGGAGCGCTCTGAGGAGCTTCGCTTGCATGCCGGGAGGCATGTCCCCGACCTCGTCGAGGAAGAGGGTCCCGCCGTCCGCCTGCTCGAACTTCCCGGGCCGGTCCTTGGTGGCCCCGGTGAAGGTGCCCTTCTCGTGGCCGAAGAGCTCGCTCTCGATGAGCTCCGACGGTACGGCCGAGCAGTTCAAGGTGACGAGCCTCGGCCGGCCGGACTGGTCGTGGAGGGCTCTGGCAATGAGCTCCTTCCCGGTTCCGCGCTCCCCCGTGATCAGGACCGGCCAGGAGGTCCTGGCGGCCTTGGACACGGCCTCCAGGACCTCGAGCATGCCTGGGTTCCAGGTCAGGACCTTCCCAGGCAACTGGACCAGCTCTGCCGGCTCGATGGTGAAGTCGAGAGATCCGATCCGGAGAGTCTGACCCAACTCGAGCTTGGCCTCCCGGACCCTCACCCCGTTCAGGAAGGTTCCATTCCTGGAACCCTGGTCGGTGACGTACCAGCCATCGGTTCGCCTGGAGATCAGGCTGTGGAAAGCCGAGATGTCCGGGGCATTGATGACGAGGTCGTTCCCGCCGTGCCGGCCGATGTTCAGGTTGGAACCGAGGTGGACTCGGATCTTCTTGCCGCTTGGCAGAACGCCCGCGAGGACGAACGGACAACTGACCAGAGGACCTGATCGGGGAATGTCCTCTGTCCCGCAAGAGCCAAGTTGGCTGGCCAAGGAGCCCCCGCAAGCCTCATTGCGGGAGAGCTCCAGCCGGATGGCTCCGAGCACAACCACGGCCCCGGGGGCCAGGGTGGCCTCCTGGACGGCTTTCCCGTCGACGACTGTCCCAGCACCCGACTGGTCCCTGAGGTGAACCCCATCCTTGGTCAGGGCCAGATCGCACTGGTGAGGTGCCACCACCAGATCCGGGATCTGGAGGTCGCAGTCTCTTCCCCGGCCGATCTTGACGACCTCAGCCTCGAGGAAGGGCAGGACCATGATGGTGTCGGAGCCCCTGGATATCCGGATGGCCGGCCTGGATGCGGCGTCGCCGTTCATGGAGTCATCACCCTCCCAAAGACGATCTGTTGACTAGCACTGTCAGGCGCCTGACGCCAGTGGATAACTGCTCTCGGCCCCTGGGGCGCCTCAGAGGTGTTTGCCGGCTACCGCACCGACCTCGCGCTCGTGTACCGGGCGCTCGTGGAGATCGTGACCAACGCGAGACTGGCCGGCTTGTGCGCGAGGATTCCCCGGCGGCCTTTGGCGCGGCCCTGGTCGGGGCACTGGCCGACCCAGCGCGGCTCCTGGCCTGGGGCGCCCGGGCCCAGGAGGAGGCGCCTCAGCGCTTCCGCTTCGACCGCCAGGTCGAGGCCGTCACGGACTTGTGCGCCAGGGTCCTGGTTGCCCCGGGCGTCCCGACGGAATGGCTCGGCGAGGCTTTTGCCTGATCTGTTTGAAGGCGATCGACAACAGCATCGCGGCGCACAACGTGGGAAAGTGTGGGCAGATTCTCACCCTTGCCAGTGGTTGGGTTAGAAGCGTACACTGCCCAAGACACCGGGGATGATACTCGTCGATGTTTAGGGCTCGGAGGGTGCGCATGCCGAAGGATTCACGGTTGGCGGAGAGATACCCAAGCCCTTGCAGGCTATTCTTCTCATCTTCTGGCACGCGCAATCAGGCTGTTGGACGAGCCTTTCGCCTGCATCGTTACCGCCGATTTTTTGATATAGCAGCTGCCTGGTGGCAACTTGGCAGTGTCGGGTCTAGTCGTAAAATGCTTCCGCAGTACAACTTGCTCGCGATCCATAAAAACTTGGGCGTAGACCAGAAGCAGAAATCCTGTTCGCTCGCAAGTATGCGCCGAGACGACCTATACCCCTGTGGAGCTGGAGTGAGAATGCGGATTATTGAACACGAAATGAGATAGCTACTCTCTTGCTTACTACGGTAGGAGGCACCATATGGGTAGTGGGCCAGTATTTCAATCAGCACTTGGAATTCTATGCATCATCTTTACCATCGGATGTGGTAATCGTAAAGTCGAAGAGCAGTCCACCGCTCTAAAAAGTAGTAGTCTAAACGTAATTTCAAAATCGAGCGAGCGGGATTCATCCAACGGAAGTTCCTTTGTGCCTGAAATTCAGAAAGAAGTTGAATCCAACAGGAACCATGCGAGGGATAACGCGTATTTTGATAATAACAATGGTGTCTACGGACGTGGGCTTAAGATCCCTGGCTGGAAAACAATGCGGACGCAAACAGATTTTGAGCGTGAGTATTCGCCGGAATTGCTGAAAGAGATGGCCAAGACGAATGTGCCATTGCGCCTACTCCTTGATTCATCGCGAAAATCTAATGAAGCAGCGGCTGAAGGAGAAATCCAGGCTTTGCCTCCAGTCAGCCCCCCTGAATATTGCTCAATGGATTCATCGGACATTGTAATTGAAAAAAGTGCCATTACTGCAAATGGCACCATCAAACAAATCGTTGCTGACACAGAGAATGGTTTTAAGTACATTATAACTGATAAAGAAATTTCATTCTATCATGACGAGAGCATTACCAATAGAGTTGCTCTGCTGGGAGAGAAACCTGCTACCTACTCCAGCTATTGCAATGGAAAGTGGTTGGTAGCCGCTGAGATTGGCGAACCCTTAAGCAGGAGAACTGTTTCACGGATTGTCAGCGACACAGGAACGGAGTTATGGAGCGTCCCCGGTGATGTAATTTCTGTTTCATGCAATGGCGATAATGTGATAACGATGGAATTTGATAATGATGGTTCAACTTCCGGTTTGACCTTCTTGAAGCGCGATAGGAGTCCAATTCAATTGAAGTTAGCATCTGACGGATTCCGTACCGTAGAGGCCTGTGCAACGAATAGTGGTTCGATAACAATCGAGGGCAATTCGCGGACTCGGCTAGCTTTCAATGATATCAGCGGAACTCCAGTAAAAGAAATTCAGATCGGTCATCCTTGTAATATTGCCAGTTGCGATCTTGGCATTGGAAGGTACTTTCTCTCGTGCATAGATCCTGCATCTAAGACTGGCTACTTGGCTGTATATTCCGACACAGGTGAGGAAGTAAACCGGGCTTGGAATGCTTTCGTTGGTGACAGCATTATTGCGCTTGATAAGAAGTCATCGAGAGTATTTATTGGGAAATCCTGTGGCGGTGGGATTGTCTACGACTTTCTGCATGATACAGTATTGTGCCGCGTGAAAGAGCTTTCAGGCCAGGATGACAATTCTTCTCCCCGACCGAAGAGTCTGGACAGTCTACGGATTATCCAGGCTATACTGGATGGCGATTCTCTGGGATATGTTGGTCGAAGAAAGCTGCCTGTCGATAGTCTTGGCCACAGAAGAGGGGAGAATTCTATCGTACTGACGAGCCTCTCAGGGAGAATACTGTTGACAGAGAGATCTGATCAGCATGTCTATTCTCTATTTGTTAGAGCAGGTAGCGTTGGGTATTCGACTGGAAGCGGAGTGTATTTTATTCGTCGCAAGTAGTTGCATGCTTGATAGGCGCAAGGATTGGGGTGATCCGATGATGAAGTACCTCGTCGGAGTTATTATCGTAGGAATTGCGACAATTTCGGTGAACGTTTCAGGTTACGAGTGGCCTGGCCGAAATATCGTACGAGTGACCGGAGTTGTGGGTGAGGCGAGAGAAGCGCGTCGATTTCATAATGGCGTTGACATGGCGTATCCGAATTGTACTCCAATCTATCACGTGTTGGCAAATGGATATTGCAGGCGGCACAGGATGATGGATAGCACCAGACATCTACCTGCACCCTGGGTGTCCGTTGATGCATTTCTTGATGAATCTGAATCACAGATGGCCGCCTATGTACATTTGTCTGCTAACTTCAACGACAATTGCGGGAAAGACTGCGATTGTGACATTGACATGTGCGAAAACGGAGAACCAGTTGAAGGGGGACCAATTGGCGCAGTCTGCGGATATAGGTTTCCGCAACACCTACATTTTATTCACGGACCCAGAGATGAGGGCAGTCGTTTAGGTGGGGAATATAATCCTCTATTACAGAGTAACTTGGATGCCTATCTTGACACAGTGCCTCCGTACATGGAGGGAGTCTGGCCTGGAGAAACTCCATTTGTTGAGTTGTGTCCAGAAGATAACGAGGCGGATCTCGATGAGGCGATTTGCCAGGGACGCGTATTCCAAACAAATCAAGACTATACAATAGTATCTGGAAAGGTGGATGCTGTTGTCAGAGCGAAAGATTTCTATACTCCAGAGCCAGGTGGAGTCGCAGATGTTGGTACCAGAACAGGAGTATTTGCTCTGGGCTTCGGAGTTGCGGATGAAGCGGTCGGCTATTGGTATAGAGAACCGGAGCAGAGGATACAGTTTACTGCAAATCCGGCATCCTTAGCAAACGCACTGGTGTTCAGGACTTCCTCGCCGCCACAAGACGAAAGAATGCCCATAGAATATATCGTTACAAACGATATGTTTAGAATCGGTCTGCCTGTTCCGGGGGTGTTGTTGGATTCTGGTTGGAATACTCTGGAGTCAGATTCCGAGGAGGACCAGAATGACGCCGAAAGTATTTCAGATGCTGCTTTTCCTGATGGAAAGTATTCGTTTGTGCCCTGCGTTTGGGATGTGAGTGAAAACTATGCTTGCGTGAGGAAGAGCGTAATCGTCGACAATTTCAAGCCGAAAGTTCGGATGATAACAATTCGTGGGGTCGGCGCATCCATCGAGCATCTAGCGAAAATTGGTGACGTAGTCCTTGTTGAAATACTGTTCGATCAGGAAATGGATTCAGATGTAAAACCGACAATTAGACTAAATGAATCCGGAGAGGAAATCGCGACAAGTGGCGAATGGGTGAAAGGGTATTCTGGAATCATCGATACTTATGCGGTTTCAATCAGGATGCCTCAGCTGCAGACACAGTTGTCAAAAGAGCAACAGATGACCATTGTTCGGGTGAAAGGCTTGGGAACTGAAGATAGAGATATTTCGACCGAGTTGTCGGTCGTCGATGATGAAGAGAAAACACCGATTGTGTTATGGGCTGACCTGGTTCGTCCAATGCCGAGTGTGGCTAGCTGGGTCGGACCAGTGGTCGAGTGCGGCGATCTGGAGGTCATCCCTGCGTTAGAAGACGAGCCAGATAGGTTATCGCTTGAAGGGGAGAGCGTGCCATTGGACCAGCGCCTTGGAACTTCGGTGTTGTATATCCAGAAAGTTTTCCCTGCGATGTCAATTGCAGCGCTTGATCTCGGTGGACTGAATGAGAGAGTAGATTTTAGTGGATTCGAGGGTGGAAGTGAGTATCTTTGGTATATTGTCCTCCAGGATTCTGCTGGAAACTATGATCAGATTAGCGAGAATGAAAATGATGGTGATAGACAGACATTCAACACTTTTACGGTTGCTGAGTGCGATAATGAAGCAGGCTGCGATATTGTGGCCTGCAAGTCTGATGAAAGGACTTGTGAAAGGATTCCGAACTGCCCTCCTCCAGGCAGTGGCGAGACATGCAAGAGCTACAATTGCGTGAGTAGTACTCGCGGAGAAGGAAGATGTCTTGCAGTAGCGACCGACGACTGTGATCCGTCCCCAGATCCGAATGACCCTGACTACGACCCTCGCAGCCAGGACTGGACCGACGACAACGTGGACCTCGCCGACCAGGTCCCGACCATGGAGAATGTGACGAACCTCCGGCCGGACTCGGAGATCGCCATCCTCGGTGCCGGAGTCTACCCCGCCACCTTCGGCCTCCTGGCCGAGTTCGGCGAGGACGCGCGGCTGGTTGGAACCCGGCTGGCCCCTGCCAGCCTCGCGGGCGTGAAGCTCCTGATCGTGCCCTCGGGAGCACTGCGGAACCAGGAACCCCAGGGGCTCGCGGAAGGGCTGCGCGCCTTCGCAGAGACCGGTGGTCAGGTCATCGTCATGGGACAACCCTATGGGCGGGACTTCGGGGCGGTTCCTGGACCGGTCGCCGGATACGGCTGGCAAGAAGACCTCATGTGCTGGATCGGAAACCTGTACTTCGGCGAGGACT
This sequence comes from Myxococcota bacterium, assembly GCA_022710975.1. GTDB lineage: Bacteria > Myxococcota > B64-G9 > B64-G9 > B64-G9 > JAKLGA01. The sequence continues at coordinate 70,097 of JAKLGA010000010.1, forward strand.
ACGCCGAGCACCCGGTCATGTCCTCGGTCGGCACCAGCTCGAGTGGCAGAGGAGTCATGACCCTGCCTGTCGACGGCCACTTCACGGGTTGGCCAGGCGATGCCGAGGTCTGGCTTCGAAGGGTCAGCACCAACCAGGCTGCCGTGGTGCGCTATCCAATCGGTCTCGGAGCCATCATGGTGAGCGCCGCGTACCTCGACCATGACAGGGTGCGGGCGTTCCGGTTGCGTTCTGCAGAGGCCGTGCGCGGTGGCCAGCTCCTCGACGAGGAGGAGTTCTTCCGCGACCTGGTGACCTGGCTCAAGGACCCTCGACCTGAGGCTGAGTTCGCCCGGGTGTCTGACGGGCAGGCGAACGTCCCCCTGGTCCTGCACGTCACGAACGACTCGCCGGGCGCGGAGCGCGCAGCCGCAGCCAAGATCATGGTGATGGACCCGAGCCGGACCTACACCATGTGGCAGGCCGAGGTGCCGGTCGACCTCGTGGAAGGGGCGTCTGCCGATCTCTCGTTGGCCGTGCCCTTCGATTGGACCCGCTTCCACCAGGGTGCTGGTGGCTCTCCTTTCTATCCGCCCGTGGGCATCTGGCACACGCAGATCGAGCTGCTGGACGCCGAGGGGAACGTGATCCGCGATGACCGCGAGGCGCTGAGCGGCCGATTCGTGGTGCCCGCCGAGGCCGGCGAAGACGCATGGTTCGACCCGAATGAAGTGACGCTGAGCATTCTCGTGGAGCGCTCCAGCATGCCTGCGGGCATGGAGGGTCGCTACCGATTCGAGATCGGGAACCAGGGGCCAGCGGCCCGGCGTCTCCGGCTGGAGCTCAACAGGTTCGGCAGGCGTGAGCTCCTGCTGGCCGCGACGGCCGAGGTTGCGCCCAGCGATATGTGGGTGCCGGAGTACTCCACCGGCGATTCGGTCACCGGAGAATTCCAGGTCGTGGCGCGGGTGTTCGATGCAGACACGGATGAACTCCTCGCCATGGCGCGGAAGTCGCTCTGGTTCCTCGAATTCCCGGTAGCCATGTCGGCCGAGGCGTTGCCGGAGTATCCCGGGGCAGGCGCGGTCGTCTCCGTGGAGGTGGGCTTCCGCAACCTGACAGACGTGGATCTCAGCGGGACGCTCGAACTGGAGATGGATGGCCTGACCGCTCCGTGGACGGCTCCGGTGACCCTCGGTCCGGCCGCAGACGGCCGAGTGACCACCACGGTGCAAGTGCCGGATCTGGCCTGGCCGGGAGAGACCTACCTGGTGATCGCCCGGATGATCGCGGCCGATGGCCAGCCGCTGGGCAATGCCCAGGACCCGATCGTCGTGTACCAGCCCGGCATCCGACCTTGGGTCGAGGTCCGGACCGACCGGGATGTCTACCAGCGCGGGGACGAGCTGCGGGTCGAGGTCGAGGTCCGGAACGAAGGGGAGGAGGGTGGCGCGCTACCCTACAAGCTCACGGTGGGCGATTTCGGGTCGTTCGAGGGCGAGATGACCTTGGCGCAGGGTGGCACCTCGGTCTTGAACCGGCAGGTGACCGTGCCCGCGGATCTCGTGCGCGGTGGGGACGTCGCGATCATGTTCGAGACCTGGCAGGCCACTGGCTTCAAGCACGTGACGGTCGAGGTGCCTTCGCTGGCCATCGTTCCGGTGGTCCAGGCCCTGCCTGGTGGGATCCTGGTCACCGGTGAGGTGCGTCAGACCGGTACGGCTCCTCTTGCCGGAGCCCTTGGATGCAGGCTCTGGGGACCTGGCGGTTCGCTCGAGGCGGAGCAAGTGTTCCTGGACTTTGTGGTTCCAGGCACGGTGGGGCAACCCTTCACCTGCACACTTCCAGTAGGCGCTCTCGAGCGGGGGGCGTACCTTGTCGAGGTGGTGGCCAGCTCGCCCCAGGCGGTATCCGAGGCGCGCGTCGAGCGCCAGCTCGCCGCCGACTTCGAGATGCTTCAAGCTGACCTCGTCTGCATGGATCTGGCGGCGAACGGAGCCTGCCTCACTTCCTTCCTCCTGGGCGAGGACTTCGGGCGGCCCGTTCATCTGGTGAACCGGGGTGACTTCTTCTACCCGGAGGTCCGCGTCTCGCGGTCCCTGCCCGAGGTGGGCATCGCGTGGGAGGCAGTGGCCTCGTTGCCGCCGCGGTCCGTGGTCGAGGTGCGGCCTGCGGCCGCCGTGCCGGTGCCGTTCTTCCAGAACGCCGCCTCCTGGATCGAATGCCCCTCGGTGATCACCCCCACGTCCATGGAGCTCCAGGCCCTGGTGCCGGGCGGTTTCTCGGAGCTCGGCTCCGAGACTGCCCTGGTGCTCACCCCCCTGCTCGAGCTGGAGGTGACCCAGGTTGCCTACGACGCCTGCAGCGGCGCTCCACTCCAGATCAGCGTGGCCGGCTCGGCACGCGGACCTTCGCTGGCCGGGCCGCTGGACGTGCGGGTGCTCGTGGAGGTGCCTGACGCCGGGTTGTCTCGCGAGGTGCAGGCGACCCTGGCCCCTGGCGCTGCCTCGTTCTCCCAGGATCTCGAGCTCTCCGTGCCGTCGGCCCTCGGGCCGGGGACCCACGCGGTTCGCCCGCGCTGGCTCCGCCCGGTGGTTGCGCCCCATCTGCTGCCTTTCGCCGCGACCGTGGCAGGCGGGAGCTTCGCCGTGGGCGGCGCGGGGCTGGATGCGACCCTGGTCACCAGGCCCCTGGCTGCGGGCGAGGCCGGACTTCTGGCCCTCTCCAATCCTGGCCAGACCGGCGGCTGGGTGGATTGGCGCATCCTTCTGGCAGATGCAGGCGGCAGGCGCTGGCTCGAGCTCGAGGGGGGCGGAGAGCTCGCGGGCTGCGGCGGCGCGGGCCTGGACCTTCCGTTCACCGTCCCTGACGGGCTCCAGGGCGGGCGGTACTCCCTGTCGCTCGAGACCTCCCTCGATGGCGGCTCGCCTTCGTGGCGCAGGTGGGACCTGGATCTCGCCGGCCTCGAGGCCGGAATGGACCTGTGGACCAGCCAGGACGTGTACCGGAGCGGGCTGCCGGTCCAGGGCCTGGGGACGCTCACCGGGGGGCCGCTGCCCATCGCGGGCGGTTCCCTGCATCTCGAGGTGGTCCGGCTCGCGGCCGGCGCCGGGGTCGCGGCGCCCGGGTGGCCTGCCTTCGGTGCGGGCCCGGCCAGGACGATGGCGGTGGATGGCGCGGGAGAGATCTCCTCGCCGCGGCTCCTGTGGGAGCAGTCGCCGGCCGAGCTCTCCGGCGGCTGGCCCGGCGAGCGGGGCCCCGCGGTCGCCGACCTCACCGGAGACGGAGCGGCCGATCTGGTGGTGGCCAGCGTCGATGGCCAGGTGCGTGCGCTGCGCGGCTCGGACGGGGGCCTGCTGTGGACCTACACGGCCCCTGCCGGCCTGAGCGCCTCGGTCCCGGCGGTGGACGATCTGGATGGAGACGGGTTGCCCGAGGTGGCCGTGCTGCTCCGCGACCGGGTGGTTGCGCTCCGCGGCGCGGACGGGAGCCTCGCCTGGGAGGCCATGCTGCGCACGGCGGTGGGGGTGGGCGCACCCGCGCCGCTCGTCCTGGCCGACACGGATGGCGACGGGCTTACGGAGGTGGCGCACTTCGAGCACTACCGGGTGTGGCGGTGCATGGCGCCTCCGTTCAACAACATCTGCTTCTGGGTGAACGTGCCCTTCCTCCAGGTGCGGAACGGAGCGACCGGCGTGCCGACCTGGGACAGCCTGTCCTCGGGCCTGCCCGCCGAGCCCGTGACCTACCGGGCGCTGGCGGCCGCAGACCTCGACGGGGATGGTGCGGACGAGGTCGTGCTGTCGACCGCCAGCGGACTGGTGGCGCTCGCCGCCTCCGGGGAGCTGCGCTGGTCCACGGCCATTCCGGGCTGCTCCCAGACCACGTCCGCGGTGGTGGCGGACCTCGATGCAGCGCCCGGCCAGGAAGTCCTGGTCGGCTGCTCGAGCACAAGCGGGGACGTCTCGTTTCTGGCGCTCGTCTCCGGCGCGACCGGCGCGCTCCTGCGCTCGGTCGGCCTGGGCGTCTACGACAGCGCGAGCACCCCGCTCAGCGTGGCGGACCTGGACGGCGACGGGGACCAGGACGCGGTGCTGGGCCTCGGCTCGACGGTCGTGGCCGCGGATCTGACCTCGGGCGCCATGTGGAGCTTGCCCCTCAGCGCGGCCCTCGGCGCGGGCCTGCCGGTGGCCGACCTCGACGGCGACGGATCGGCCGACGTGCTCGTGCTCGACAGCACGGCCTGGGAGAGCCTGCGGCTCGTGTCTGGCGCGACGGGCGCGGTGCTGTGGGACAGCGCAGCCTCCGGGCTCTCACTGGCCGGTACGGCGCACCCGGCCCTCGGGGATCTGGACGGGGACGGCTGGCTGGAGGTGGCGCTGGTGCGCGCCAACAACTCCACCGGCGAGGGCGCCTACCTGGCCCTGGACTCGCTGACGACGGGCGGGCCCGCGGGGAGCGGGGGCGTGGTCGAGGAGGTGCTCTGGACCACCGACCGGCCGCAGGGGCTGGCCGCAACGGAAGCCCTCCCTCTCGACGAGGCCGTGGGAGCGCTGGCCGCCACGGGCCAGCTCTGGTGGCGGGGCTGGCTGACCTCGGCGGCGGGTCAGGAGCTGGCCCGGGACGCCTACCCGTTCTGGATCGTGGACGGGGACCTGGCCGTGTCGATTGCTGCCGCGCCCGAGGTGGCCAGGGTCGGCGGGACCGTGGCCGTCTCCGGCGAGGTCCGTGAGCTCGGTGCGACCGCCGCGCCTGGCGTGGTGCTCGAGGTTCGGGCCGAGGACGGCGGCCTGCTGTTCCAGGACTCCATGGATCTGGCGGCCTCCGAGGTCCGGCCGTACACCTTCACCACGGGTGCAGGCGCGGTCGGCGTGCACGACATCAAGGCGACGGTCACGGGGACCGGCGGCGACACGGCCCAGGCCTGGGCGCGTTACCGGGTGACGGCCTCCGCCCTGGAGGTGGCCTTCACCGGGCCCGAGGTCGTGGGCGACGAGCCGTTCGCGCTGCTGGCGACCCTGCGCAACGCGGGCGAGCTGCCCCTGGCGCTCACCGCGGCGGTCTCGGGTGGGAGCGACCCCAGGAGCTTCGATCTGGGTCCCGGCCAGACCCTGGAGGAGAGCTACCCGCGGGCCATCGCCGCGGACACCACCTTCACCCTCGCGGTGACCGGCGAGGAATCCTGGTCCGGCTCGCACCTGGTGCGCTTCGGCCTCGCGGCGCGGATGCTCGCGGAGCCGCTGGCCGGCTACCCCGTCGATGAAATCGTTTCGATCCCCTGGAGCGTGGAGAACCTGGGTGAGCTCGGACACGCCTACGGGACCGAGCTCCAGGTGGTGACCCTAGGTGGGGTGCTGGTCGAGCGCTGGGCGGAGACGATCGAGCTCGCGGCGTCGGGTGACCCGGCCGGCTGGGACCGCTACCTCGGCACAGTGGAGCTCTTCCTCCCCGAGGGCGGCTACCGGATCCAGCACGCGGTGGAGCACGGGCAGGCGGGCGAGGAAGCCTTCGAGGTACAGATGCCGCTCGGCCGGGGAGAGATCCCCATGGCCGCTGTATACAGGGCCGGACCAGTCGACGTGCCCTGGACCCTCGAGAACCTGGCCGGGACCGCCGGGACCTTCGAGCTGCTGCTCTCCGTCGAGCGGGGCGGCGAGGTCCTGGCAACCTCGTCCCCGAGCGTGAGCCTCGGGCCCGCGGGTGGCGGATCTGCGCTCTTCACCGACAGGATGACCGTCTGGCTCGAGCCAGGGACCTACCTCGCCCGTCTCCAGGGGGCGAGGCTCGAGTCCGAGGTGATAGCCTCCTTCGAGGTGCTGGCCGACCGGGCGCTCTCGGTCGCGCTCGAGGAGACCGGCACAGGCTGCGGACACACCCTCACGGCGAGCCTCAGGAACCTCGGCTTCGAGGCCTTCTCCGGCAGGCTGCGGGCCCGGGCTCCGGGCTGGGAGTGGTCTGCGCCCGTGGGGCTTGGCGGTCAGGGCGGAACGGCCGTGGTCGAGATCGCACCAGACCTGTCTGCCGCGCCTGCAGGCCCGGCGTGGGTGGAGGTGGAGATCCTGGATGGCGCCGGGATCTTGCTGGCCACGGCCGACCGGAGCGTCACGGTGCGGGGCGGGATGTGCGCGCTTGCCGCCCGGCCCGATCGTGTGGCGGCCCTGGCGGGCGAGGACGCGGTCTTCCCGTTCGTCCTGTCGAACGCGGGCGACCACCACGCGACGTGCAGGCTCGAGCTGGGTGCGCTCGAGGATCAGGGGCCGGAGCTTGCGGTCCGCGGTCTGGCCCCCTGCGAGCAGCAATCTGTGCCCTTCGACTACCTGCTGCCCTGGGACCTGGAGGCGGGCGAGATCCCGCTGCCGTACACCCTGAGCGTGGCAGACGGGGAGAGCGCGGGCGGAGAGCGTGGTTTCGTCATCCTGGAGGTCCAGGGGGTGGAGATCCGGGTGACCTCGAGCCTGGACAGGTGCCACTACCTGCCTGGCGAGACAGCGCAGCTCGAGCTCCTCGTCGAGAGCCTGGGCGTCCCGCCCCAGGGCCCGGTGGTGCTGGCCGTGGAGTACCCGTCGTTCTCGACAGAGGAGCTGGTCTCCCTGGAGGCCGGCCCGGTGTCGCTCTCCTACGAGATTCCCGAGGTCCAGGAGGCCTGGGAGCGGATCATGATCTCGGTCCGCCTGCTCTCGGGCCGCAGCGTGTTCATGGACGGCAGGCGCGTTCGCGCGTCTGACCTCGGGGTCTGGGTGTGCACCGACCGGGACGTGTACGACCCGGGCGACACGGTTCAGGTCACCTTCGGCGCGGACGAGGTCTGTGACCTCCGCCTCCGCGACTTCACCACAGGCTGGGAGCACACGGCTGCGCTCGAGCCCGGCGGAGAGGGAACCGCCTCGTTCCTCCTGCCCGCCGGGATGCGCCGGGGCACCCACGTCCTGGAGTACGGCTGCGGCTCGCTCTCGCACATGCACCCCTACGAGGTGCGCGGGGCCTGGGTGCGCTTCCTGTCCCTCACCGCGGACAGCTTGCAGTACGCGCCGGGCGATCCGCTCGAGCTCGACGCGGTGGTGGAGTCGGCCTCTGCCTTCGAGGGCTGGATGCGCTGCAAGGGCCTGCGGCCCGACGGCACGACCTTCCCCATCGAGGCGCGGGCCGTGTCCCTCGACCAGGGCGTTCAGCGGCTCCTGTTCCACGGGAGCATGGACACCGACCACCTCGGCAGGCACCGCCTCGATTGCGCCGTCTTCCTGGACGATAGCGAGGAGGTTTTTCTGGCCCAGGACTGGACCTGGGCTCAGGTGGGTGATGCCGACATCCTGGGGATCGCGACGGACAAGCCGGTGTACGAGTCTGGCGAGGAAGGCGCCACGGCCACCGCCATGGTGTTCGGCCATGCGCTCGGCGTCGAGGTGGTCCTCGATCTGGACGGGGCCGAGGTCCTGCGCCAGGTGGTGGATCTCGAGGGACACGCCAGCCTCTCGGTGGCGCTCTCCCGGGAGCAGATCTGGGCGCTGGGTGAGCACCGCATCGAGGGGACCATGACCGCGGACGGGCTCGTGGGCCAGGCGTCCGTCGCCTTCCTGACCCAGGACACCATCCCTCCGGCCATCGAGATCACCGGCGTGACCGAGGGCGGGCTGCACCCGGCGCCCGTGTCGCCCGCGGTGGCCGTCACCGATCACAACCCCCGCCTGCAGCGCATCGCCCTCGACGGCATGGCCTGGGGCTCGGGCATGGCGGTGTGGGCCGAGGGGCCGCACCGGCTGGTGGTCGAGGCCGAGGACCTCGCGGGGAACCTCTCTCGTCGCGAGATCGGCTTCTCCGTCGACGCGGCCTCGCCGCGCATCTCCATCCTCGGGGTGGCGGACGGCGAATGCTACGCGGCCATGGTCTCGCCCGTGGTCCAGGTCGTGGATCCGAGCCTGGCCTGGGTTGAGGTGCTGCTCGACGGGGCGCCCTTCGTGAGCGGCACCCCGGTCGGCGAAGGGGAGCACCTGCTCCAGGTGGTCGCCGAGGATCTGGCCGGCCACCGCACCGAGGCCTCGGTGTCCTTCAGCGTGGATCTGACCGACCCGGTGGTGGCCATCCTCGGGGTGCAGGACGGCCTGGTGACCGAGGCCGACGTCTCGCCCTCGGCTTCCTTCTCGGACGCCCACCTGACGCTCGGCAGGGCCTACCTCGACGGTCAGGCCCTGGAAGGCACGCCGCTGGTCTCCGCGGAGGGCGAGCACCGGGTGCAGGCCTTCGCGCTCGACTGCGCCGGTCGGGTGGGGCAGGCCTCGGCCTGGTTCTCCATCGACCGGAGCCCGCCCGAGCTGGAGCTCTGGCTGATCGCAGACGGGGCCTGCTACGCGCCGCCTGTCCAGCCTGCCTTCTGGGCCTGGGATCCGAACCTGACCTCCCTGGAGGCCTGGCTGGACGGCGCTCCCTTCGAGAGCGGCGATCCGGTAGAGGCCGAGGGGACCCACCAGCTCGACGTGGCCGCGGTCGACTCGCTGGGCCACCGCAGCGAGGCCTCGGCCTCGTTCCTGCTGGACGGGACGCCGCCCCTCTTGACCGTGGCCGGCGTGACCGACGGGGCCGTGTACACGCAGCCTGTGGCCGCCACCTTCGAGGCCGCGGACGACAACCTCTCCGAGCTGGCCGCGCTCCTCGACGGCCTGCCGTACCTCGCGGGGACCCCCGTCTCGGCCGGCGGCGAGCACGAGCTCGTCGTCTGGGCCAGCGACTGCGCGGGCAACACCTCCTCCGAGGTGGTGCGCTTCAGCCTGCGGACCTCGACCCGGCCGGTATTCGCGTACACCGTCTGCGCCGAGGGCCTGGTGGTCATGGAGAACTTCTCCGGGGTCAGCCAGGACGCGGAAGGCCGGGGCGGGGACCTCGTCTCTCGCGGGGACCTGTCGATGGAGAACCACGCCTTCATCGCGGACGACGCCACGGCCGGCGGGGACGTCCGGCTCGACAACAACTGCGAGATCGGCGGGGACCTCCACCTCGTGGGTCAGCTCACCCTCCTGCACAGCTCGGAGATCCTGGGGCAGGTGGTGGACATCGACGGACCGGTGCCGAGCTGCCTGTGCGGCTACGACCTGGACGGGGTGCTCGCCTACCGGGCCGAGGTGAACGACAACACCCTGCTGGCCGCCGACCCGGGCATTGCTCCCTTCCTCGTCGAGGGGTCCCTGGTGGTGACCAAGAATAACCGGGTCACCCTGCCCGCGGGCATCTACTACTTCCGGTCGGTCGTGCTGCGGAACAACGCCCGGCTCGAGCTCGCCGAGGGCGCGCAGGTGGAGCTGTACATCGAGGAGAACCTCCAGGTGGAGAACAACGCCAGGATCGACCACCCCATGGCGCGGGCCGCGGACCTCTGGGTGGTGACCGGGACCGATTCGGACGCGGGTGAGCTGCTCACGCTGCGCAACCACGCCGGGCTGGGGTTGATGCTCTTCGCCCCTCGGGCAGACGTGACCCTGGAGAACAACGCCCTCCTGCGCGGTGGCCTGGTGACCAGGGATCTCACGTTCCGCAACCACTTCCGCCTGATCGGCGCAGGGGAGACTCTGGGGACGACGGGCTGTCCGTAGCCATTCCCTCTGTCTGGACCTGGGTACAGCTGGTCGAACGGGCGAAAAAGCTTGCCGTCTGCCTGGAAGTATATGAAGATTGCTGCAAGTCATCTTGAATGTGACTAACAGCAACTACGATATGCCATGGATGGGCGGCATGACCAAGGAAGCGGCAGGACCCAACAGGGACGTGAAGGAGAGGCTCAGGCGGCTCGCCAAGGGCAGCCAAGGCCACCTGGTGACGACCCGCCGCGCGGCCGAGATCCTCGGGCTCGAGCCACGTGCTGCCCACCTGGCGCTCGGTCGGCTCCTGAAAGCAGGTTGGCTGGAGCGGGTGAAAAGGGGCCTGTTCCTCATCCTGCCGCTGGAGGCTGACCGGAAGGGCGCGGCCATCGAGGACCCGTGGATCCTGGCCCGTGAGCTGTTCAAGCCCTGCTACATCGGGGGCTGGTCCGCCGCCGAGCACTGGGGACTCACCGAGCAGATCTTCCGCGAGACCTTCGTGGTCACGAGCGCCTACGTGCGCAGCTCCACGCAGTCCCACCTGGGAGCCGCTTTCCATCTGGTGCGGGCGAGGAGCCCTCGCGTCGCCAGCGTCTCGACCCTCTGGCGAGGACAGGAGCGCATCGCGGTGTCCGACCGGGAGCGGACTCTCGCCGATGCCCTGGCCATCCCCGCCTGGGTCGGCGGGGTTCACCACCTGATCGACATGCTGCGGTCCTACCGCTCCAGTCCGGAATGGCAACCTTCCCGGCTGCTGGCGCGCGTTGGGGAGGTGAGCTCGGGCGCGGCCTTCAGGCGGCTCGGCTACCTCGCCGAGGCGGTCCTGGGCGAGCGCGGAGCGTTGGTGGAGGCCTGCCTGGCGCGACGCACGACCGGCAACGTGCGCCTCGAACCTGGAGCCAAAGGAAAGGGGAAGCTGTCCACCCGCTGGCGCCTGTGGATCAACGTCGACCTTCTCCAGGGCGGTAGCCTGTCATGATCGGGAAGCAGGACATCCTCGAGCGTGCCCGGGAGTGGCAGCTTCGGCCCGAGGTGGTGGAGAAGGACTACGTCCTGGGCTGGCTGCTCCAGGCCATCGCCCGCCTCCGGGAGGCCTCCTGCCCCCGCTGACAGGCAGGCTTCAGGTAGTCAAGTAGCCGCCTTCGGGCGGCTGGTCCCCAGCATCTCCGCGGCCAGCTCGATCGCCTTCTGGCCCGCCATGGGGAGCACGGTGCGGTGGGGATCGAGGCACCTGACCACCATCTGCTCGGTCGCGAGGATGGCCACGATGAGCCGCTCCCAGGTGACCGCGTACTTCCGAAGATCGTTCATGGTGACGGGGTCACCTGTCAGGTTCTCTTGCCTGTCGAGGCCGGCCTCGATGAGCTCACGCAGGAGCTGAGCGACGCTCGTTCTGCGCCTCTGTGCGCACCCCTTGAGCCGGGCTTGGAGCACGATTGGTAGCCGGATCGACATGATCGTCATGAGTGGTCCTCCCTTCCGTTTGAGGCTTGGCTAGGCAAGGTTCGTGCCTTCCGAATGAGCACGCGAAACCACCCGGAAAAGGTCCCTTCCGGAATCTCCCTGGGTGCCGAAGGTGGTCGAAATCTTGGCCAACGTGGTCGAAATCCTGACCAGGCGGCCCGGTGGTTTTTTCCCATCTCGAACTACTCGACGCACTACGTGCAAGAGGCAATGACCAATTGTGGAATCCGGAGATCCGGGCCACGAAGTATTCCAAAGCGTAGTGTTCGAATCATCGCCTGTGTAATACGCCTTTCCTTTTGTCTGGCGGTCAGTTGCTCGGCAAACAACGGTTGCGTTAGGTGTGGGGTGAATACAGGGGACTGGGGGGACCCCAGGCCGAAACAGAAAAGCTGGGGGCGCGCGATCTAAAATCCCATGCAGAAGCCATGTTCCGCGCCATGGCGTTTTCATGCGGCGCGCGTTTCGTTTTCCGATCGTCCGCTGGCACGAGCCTTGCCATTGCTCCTCGCATGATCGAGCACAACCTCAGACCTCTTCCCGTGATCGATGGGCCGACCTCTTGCAGGATCGCCACCCGCGGTCTGGCCGACGCCGCCGAGAGCCTTGGACTCCTCGGAGAGCTGATGGCCGAGCTGTCCAGGCGGCAAGGCAATGGCGCTGGGCTGCACTCGCCTCAGGAGGTGCCCGCGCCTGCGGACACCTCCCAGGTCCTGAGCGTCGCCGAGGCCATCGGATCGGTGCTCCGGCGGATCTCCTGCCCACCGACATCCGCCTGGAACACGGCCGAGCAGGCCTCGGTGTACCTGGGCTTGCCCTCCCGAAAGGCGCTCTACCAGGCAGTCCGCCGCGGGCTGGTGCCCGCCCATCGCATCGGCCGGCGCCTGCGCTTCCGGGTCGCCGAGCTCGACCGTGTGCTCGGGGTAGCACGGACCGATCAGGCCATCGCGGAGTCCCTTCCAAGCATCCACCGAACGGCAGTATCATCGGCAGGCACGACGCCCGCTTGCCGAGGAAGGAGGTAAGAGCGATGGGCGTCAGCAAGTACGTGAAGCGAGGCCTGACCCTGTGGCAGGTCGACGAGACGTTGGTGATGCCGGACGGCAGGGAGAAGCGTTTCAGGAAGCGCTGCATCCCGACCAAGGAGCAGGCGGTGGCGCTGGCGGCCAAGGTTCGCGCGGAGGCTTTCGAGGGGCGGTTCTTCGACCGGCCCAAGAAGCCCAGCCTGACCGTGGCCGGGCTGTGGTCGCTGTACGAGCCCGTGTCCCAGCGCGAGAACCGTGCGGCCAAGGACGACCGGTGGCGGGCCAGGCACATCGTCGAGCACATGGGTCCGAAGCTGGCCGCTCTCCTGCACCAGGGCGATGTCGACGACTACCGCACGGCCAGGTCCAGCGAGAAGACGCGCATGGGCAAGCCGCCGGCTCCGGCCACGCAGGACCTCGAGGTGGAGCTGCTGAAGCGCATGCTCGGCTACGCCGTCAGGTGCAACAAGATCCCCACGAACCCCCTGGCCAGGGTCAAGCTGCTCAAGAGGCCCAACATCAGGCGGAGCGTCATCGGCGAGGAGGGCTTCGAGCGCCTCTTCGAAGCGGCGTCGCCGCCGCTGAGGCCCATCCTCCTGGTGGCCTTCGACACCGGGATGCGCCTCCGGGAGATCCTGGACCTGACCTGGGACCAGGTCAGCCTCAAGGAGCGGACCATCCGGCTCGCGGCCCAGGACACCAAGACGGAGACGGCCAGGGTGGTGATCCTCACCAGCCGCGTCGTCGACGAGCTGAAGCGCCTGCCCCGGCAGCTCCTCGACCCGAGCGTCTTCACGAACCCGGCCACGGGTCAGGCCTGGCGGGACATCCGCAAGATGTTCTGCGCAGCCCGCAAGACCGCCAAGCTCGAGGATCTCTGGTTCCACGACCTGCGCCGGTCCTTCGTCACCCGGGCGCGCAAGCTGGGCGTGCCGGAGTCGGTGGTCATGCGCATGTCCGGCCACAAGACCCGGTCGGTGTTCGACCGCTACAACGTGGTGGACGAGACCGACGTGAGGGCGGCGGTCGGGCGGCTCGAGGCGGCGGTGCCGGGCGCTGTGCCGGCCGCGGTAGGGCAGGGGACGACGTGAGCCCGAGTCACGTCAAAGTTCCGTCGAAGTTGGGTTTGGTGGGCTCCCACTAAGGCGAAGGCCCCACCGGAAAACTCCGATGGGGCCTTCAGTTCTGCTATAGCGGGGGCTGGATTTGAACCAGCGACCTTCGGGTTATGAGCCCGACGAGCTACCAGCTGCTCCACCCCGCAGCGACGGGCGCCATATTACGCAGGCCGGTTCGAGAGTCAAGCATTCTTTTCCGCCGCAGGCGACTTGGCAAGCCTTGCCTCGATGGGTTAGAACGATCACCATGAACGCCTGGAGACGCCTCCCGTCCTCCGTCCTCGCGACCGGCGCGCTGTGCCTGCTCGCCGCCGCGTGCACGCCCTCGAAGGACTGCCGCTACGCGGAGTGGGCCTGCGCGCCCTCGTTCCAGTGCCTCCAGGCCGGAGGCGGCGCCTGGGAGTGCTCCCCCCTGGTCTCGGCTGCCCCGGCGCCCGCCGTGGCCCCGCCGAAATCCCTTCCCCCGAAGGCGCCCGGCCCCTGCACCGGCCGCCCCCCCTGCCGCAAGGACGCGCTGGAGTGCACCTGCGACGGCCAGGATCGGTTGCTGACCACCGTGTTCGATGGGAACAAGGACGGCGTGAAGGACGAGTGCGCCCGGTACACCTACCCCAGCCCGACCCGGGTCCTGGTCGAGGTGGACCAGGGCTGCGACGGCAGCATGGACGTACTCCACACGCACGAGCTCGACGCGGCCGGCAACGAGATCCTCTGGGCGAGCGAGCAGAAGGTGCATCCCGAGAAGACCCTGTACCGGCGCTACCTCTACGAGCTCGGCGCGCTGGTGGCCACCGAGACCGCCCAGGGCAAGCCCGACAACGTCATCCAGCGCTGCGACTACCAGCCACCGTGCCAGCCGCCCATCCCCAACCCGACGTGCAAGCCGGTCTGCCGCAAGGTGATGCCGCCTCCCACCAGCCCCGAGACCGCCCCCGAGGTCGATTGACAGCGCGCTGATTCGCTGGTATTTTCCCCGAAATTTCACGGTTCATTCGGTTCGCGGTCCATCGGAGGAGGAAGAAGGAATGCGTCTTCTCAGGCTCGTGATCGGTGTTGCGGCAGCCTGGAGCCTCTGCGTGGGCTCGGGAGGCTGCGACAGCAGCTCCGGCCTGCCCGACCTCGACGGCGCCGATGGTGTGGACGGGGGCGAGGACGGCGTGGACGGAGGCGAGGACGGCGTGGACGGGGGCGAGGACGGTCAGGACGGCGCGGACGGGACCGACGGTGGCCCGACCGCGGGCGGCCCGACCCGCTTCAGCGTCACCTCGGGCGGCGGGGAGGCCGAGGGGGCGGGGTACAAGGTGCGCCTCCACGTCGGTGCGCCCCAGCCCATGGGCTCGGCGAGCGGCGCCAGCGGCTCGGTCGAGGCCGGGCCCGGGGCCAGGCCCTGAACCCAATGAATCAGTCCCGGAAGGAAACAAGGATCTTCTCGAAAGGGTAGGAGAATGAAGATGCGCAAGCTGACCGTCGTGCTTTCCCTCCTGGCGGTCCTCGGGTTCTCGATGTCGGCGCTGGCCGCGGCGCCGGTGTTCGTGCCGGTGCAGGGCTACCTGACCGACGCGGACGGCGCCCCGGTGGACGCCGAGGTGTCGATGACGCTGGTGCTGTGGGACAACATGAGCGGCGGGACGCCGTTGTTCTCGGAGACGCAACAGGTGCTGGTGGAGCAAGGCTTCTTCACCCTGTACCTGGGCGGGACGGGGACCCCGGCCCTGGATCTGGTGCTGTTCCGGGACCACGGCTCGCTGTTCCTGGGCGTCAACGTGAACGCCGAGGGCGAGATGGCGCCGCGGCTGCCCCTGGGCACGGTGCCCTACGCGGGCTTCGCCCAGTACGCCGGGGACGCGCTCACGCTCGGCGGCTTGACCGTGGAGGACTTCCGGCTGGGGACGGACGAGGTGAGCTGGGACGACCTGACCGGCGTGCCGGACACCCTGCTGGACGGGGACGCGGACAGCCTGGCGGGCCTGGCGTGCGGGGCGGGGCAGGTGGCCAAGTGGGACGGGGCGGCCTGGGCCTGCGCGGACGACGCGCTGGGCGCCGGGGTGAGCGAGGCCGAGGTGGACGGGTTCGTGGCGAACAACGGCTACGCGCTGACGGCGGATCTGGCGGCGGTGGCCTTCAGCGGGGACTGGAACGATCTGGTGAACGTGCCGGCGGCGCTGCTGGACGGGGACGCGGACACCCTGGCGGGGATCGCCTGCGGGGCGGGCCAGGTGATCAAGTGGAACGGGAGCGCCTGGGCTTGCGCGGACGACATCGACACGGACACGGACACCGACACGCTGGCGGATCTGTTCTGCGCTCCGGGCCAGGTGGCCAAGTGGAACGGCAATGCCTGGGCGTGCGCGGACGACGTCGACACGGACACGGACACCGACACCGACACGCTGGCGGGCCTGGTCTGCGGCGCCGGCCAGGTGGCCAAGTGGAACGGCAATGCCTGGGCGTGCGCGGACGACGTCGACACGGACACCACCCTCGGCGAGGCCGAGGTGGACGCATACGTGGCGGACAACGGCTACGCGCTCGCGGCGGACCTGGCCACGGTGGCGACCAGCGGCGACTTCAACGACCTGGTGAACGTGCCCGCGGGCCTGCTGGACGGTGACGACGACACCCTGGCAGGGCTGACCTGCGCGGACGGCCAGCTCCCGGCCTGGGACGACACGAACGCGGTGTGGGAGTGCGTGGACGACCTGGACACGGACACGCTGATGACGCTGGCCTGCCTCGACGGTCAGCTGGCGAAGTGGGACAGCCTGGCCGGGATGTGGGCCTGCGCGGACGACATCGACACCGACACGGACACCCAGCTCACCGAGGCCGAGGTGGACGCGATGGTCGCGGACAACGGCTACGCCATGGCCAGCCACAACCACGACGCGGTCTACGCGCTGCTCGGCCACGACCACGACGCGGACTACGCGGCCGTCGGCCACAACCACGACGCGGCCTACGTGAACGTGGGCGAGGCGAACAGCATCAACTCCTCCATGATCGTGGACGGGGCGGTGGTGCTGGGCACGGACACCAGCGGCGCGTACGACGCCACCGCGGACACCATCGCCGACGACGGGGTGATCTCCGATGCCGAGGCCGCTGACAACCTGACCATCAACTGGGTGGGCTTGCAGGGCCACCCCGCGCCCTGCGGCGCAGGCCAGGCGGTGACGGCGGTGGGCGACGCGCTGACCTGCACCGCGTTCGATACCACCGCGGACACCATCGGCGACGACGGGACCATCGTCTCCGCGGAGATCACCGATGGCACCATCGCCATCGCCGACATCAACACGATCGCCTTCGACGCGCGCTACGCGCTGTCCGGCCACGCCCACAACTACGACGCGACCTACGTGAACGAGGGCCAGGCCAACAGCATCACCAGCGCCATGATCGTGGACAACACCGTCGCCAGCGCGGACATCCTGGACTCGACCATCACCACCAACGACATCGCGGCCGACACCATCACCGCGGCCGACATCGCCGCGGGCGCGGTGGGCACCTCCGAGATCGCGGACAACACCATCCTTGGCGGGGACATCCAGGACGGGACCATCACCTTGGCCGACATCAACACCGCGAGCTTCGACACGCGCTACGCCAGGCCTGCGGGCACAGACAGCAATATCCAGCTGGTCTGGGGCTCGACCGCAACCGACTGTGCTGGTGCTGGCGCCGCCTACTATGTCTACGAGACCATTCCAGCCACCTGGCCTAGCTCCGGCGGTGCGAGTTTCAGCAAGACCTACCATGTACGAGCTGTCTTCACCAACGGCAGCGTTGCGGCGCGGACATACTACCTCAACGGCCTGTTCTATGGTGCCGCAACCCAACATGCGACCTTCTGGTTCTCCAATCATCAGGCCACCCACATCACAGCCGGCGGCGCACCGACTCGCTTTGCCTACAGCACGAGCGGCGCCACGACCGACATCCCCGCGGGCGGCACGTGCACGAACTACTCGGGCGGCCAGGTCACGATCACCCCGAGCGAGGCTACCGGGGTCATCGTCATCGAGAGCACGGTCTGGGTCCTCTACTATCACTGAGGTGGAGCCGCGCACGTCCGCACTCCTCTCCCTGCGCATCCTGAGCTGACCCGCGCCCGCCGGGCGAGTGCGATTGACTGTCCCAGGGTGTCCTGTTACCGTTCCGCCCAACACTCGATGAGCCTTGGCGTTGTCGCTTCTAGGAGGTCAGGAAGCATGCGTTTCATGAGGGTGCTCTCGAAGTTCGGGTTGAGCTTGGCCTGGGTCTTTTTCCTGGGCCTGGCGGGATGCGACAGCGGCAGCACGAACCCGCCGGTGGACGGCGGGGATGGCGAGGACGCCACGGACGGCGCGGACCTGGACGGCCAGGATGGCCAGGACGGCGTGGATGAGGTGGACGGGGCCGACGGTGCGGACGGGACCGACGGCGGCCCGACCGCGGGCGGGCCCACCCGCTTCTCGATCACCTCGGGCGGCGGGGAGGCCGGGTCGGCCAACTTCAAGGTGCGCCTGAACGTGGGCGCGCCGCAGCCCTACGGCTCGGCGAGCGGCCCGAACGGCGCGGTCGAGGCCGGGCCCGGGGCCAGGCCCTGAACCCAATGAATCAGTCCCGGAAGGAAAACAGGATTTTCTTGAAAGGGTAGGAGAATGAAGATGCGCAACCTGACCGTCGTGCTTTCCCTCCTCGCGGTTCTCGGGTTCTCGATGTCGGTGCTGGCAGCGGCGCCTGCCTACGTACCGGTGCAGGGCTACCTGACCGACGCGGACGGCGCGCCGGTGGACGCCGAGGTGTCGATGACGCTGGTGCTGTGGGACAGCATGAGCGGCGGGACCCCGGTGTTCTCGGAGACCCAGCAAGTGCTGGTGGAGCAGGGTTTCTTCACCCTGTACCTGGGCGGGGCGGGCACCCCGGTCCTGGATCTTGCGATCTTCCGCGACAACGGCTCCCTGTTCATGGGGGTCGCGGTGAACGGCGAGGCCGAGATGGCGCCGCGGCTGTCCATGGGCTCGGTGCCCTACGCGGGCTTCGCCCAGTACGCCGGGGACGCGCTCACACTCGGCGGCTTGACCGTGGAGGACTTCCGGCTGGGGACGGACGAGGTGAGCTGGGACGACCTGACCGGCGTGCCGGACACCCTGCTGGACGGGGACGCGGACGCGCTGGCGGGGCTCGCCTGCGGGGCGGGCCAGGTGGCCAAGTGGGACGGGGCGGCCTGGGCGTGCGCGGACGACGCGCTGGGCGCCGGGGTGAGCGAGGCAGAGGTGGACGGGTTCGTGGCGAACAACGGCTACGCGCTGACGGCCGATCTGGCCGCGGTGGCCTTCAGCGGGGACTGGAACGACCTGGTGAACGTGCCGGCGGCGCTGCTGGACGGGGACGCGGACACCCTGGCGGGGATCGCCTGCGCCTCGGGCCAGGTGATCAAGTGGACGGGCGCGGCCTGGGGCTGCGCGGACGACATCGACACGGACACCGACACGGACACGCTGGCGAACCTGTTCTGCGGGGACGGGCAGGTGGCCAAGTCCGTCGGGGGCGTCTGGGCGTGCGCGGACGACGTCGACACGGACACGGACACCACCCTCAGCGAGGCCGAGGTGGACGCGTTCGTGGCGAACAACGGCTACGCGCTCTCGGCCGATCTCGAGCTGGTGGCCTTCACCGGCGACTACAACGATCTGCTGAACGTGCCCGCGGGCCTGCTGGACGGCGACGACGACACCCTGGCGGGGCTGACCTGCGCGGACGGGCAGCTCCCGGCCTGGGACGACACGAACGCGGTGTGGGAGTGCGTGGACGATCTCGACACGGACACGCTGATGACGCTGGCCTGCCTGGACGGCCAGGTGGCCAAGTGGGACGGGCTGGCCGGCGCCTGGGCGTGCGCGGACGACATCGACACCGACACGAACACCCAGCTCACCGAGGCCGAGGTGGACGCGTTCGTGGCGAACAACGGCTACGCCATGGCCAGCCACAACCACGACGCGGTCTACGCGCTGCTCGGCCACGACCACGACGCGGACTACGCGGACATCGGCCACAACCACGACGCGACCTACGTGAACGAGGGCCAGGCTGACAGCATCAGCTCGGCCATGATCCAGACCGGCGCGGTCGGCAGCCTCGACATCGCCGACGGCTCCATCGGCAGCATCGACATCGCCAACAACACCATCGACTCCCAGGACATCCTGGATAACTCCATCGTGCTCGCCGACGTGGCGCTGGCGAGCTTCGACTCCCGCTACGCCCTCACCGGCCACAACCACGACGCGGCCTACGTGAACGTGGGAGAGCCGAACAGCATCGACACCTGGATGATCGTGGACGGGACGATCAGGGGCTTCGACATCGAGGATGGCTCGATCGGCACCGACGACATCGGCGATGGTCAGGTTAGCATGTTCGACATCGCCATCAACCAGATCCGCACCCAGCACATCTTCGACGGCGAGGTGAGCAGCGCGGACATCGCAAATGACACCATCACCGCGGCCGACATCGCCTCGGGCGCCGTGGGCACCTCCGAGATCGCGGATGTGAGCATTGTGCTCGCCGACATCAGCACGGCCAGCTTCGACACGCGCTACTCCCTCGTCACCCACAACCACGACGCCACCTACGTGAACGAGGGTCAGGCGAACAGCGTGACCCCTGCGATGGAGACCATGGAGGCAGGAGCGGAGTTCGGGCAGGGTTTCGCGCAGATTGACCCGACCGGGACGGAGCAGACCGCGGCGACCATCAACATGACCTGGCCAGGATCCGGCCAAGTCACGGTCATGGTCGATGCCACTGTCTACTGCGCGACCAATGCCTGGTTCGACATGAAGATCAGGCAAGGCGCCTGGCACACAGGGAACTGGGTCCGCGGTGTGCCGAGGGCCGGTGAGTACGTCAACATGGAACTCTCGGGCACGTTCCCGGTCGTCGGTGCTGGGGCCGGTGACATCACCGTGACCGTCTGGGATAGCCCGGACAACTGCAATTTCTTCGCGGTGCACAACTTCTCGGCCATCTATACTCCGACTCGCTACTAATCCATCCCGAGCCGGGCCCACCCTCTCGCCGCGGGTCAGGTTGACTGCCTGATCCTCGTCTGCTAGCTTCACACAACCATCGATCCGCCAATCACGCCGCGGAGGAGGCCCGCCATGCGCTCGGTCCGGAATCTGCCCATGCTGGTCCTCGGTCTCGGCCTCGTCCTATGCACCGGCCTCGCCGGTTGCGACAGCGGCAGCACGAACCCTCCGGTGGACGGCGGGGATGGCGAGGACGCCATGGACGGCGGTGAGGACGGCGCGGATGGCCTGGACGGCGGGGATGAGGTGGACGGGGCCGACGGCGCGGACGGGACCGACGGCGGTCCGACCGCGGGCGGGCCCACCCGCTTCTCGATCACCTCGGGCGGCGGGGAGGCCGGGTCGGCCAACTTCAAGGTGCGCCTGAACGTGGGCGCGCCGCAGCCGATGGGCACGTCCACCGGCGCCGGAAGCACGGTCGAGGTCGGCCCCGGTCGGTGAGAACCGAACCTCGAGGAAGAGAGCCAGGATTTCTTTCAAGGGACAGGAGAAGAAGATGCGCAAGCTGGCCGTGGTCCTCACCTTCTTGGCTGCCCTGGTCTTTGGCTTCTCGGCCCTGGCGGCGGCGCCGGCCTACGTGCCGGTGCAGGGCTACCTGACCGACGCGGAAGGGAACCCTGTGGACGGTGAGGTGAGCCTGGAGCTCCGGCTGTGGGACGCCATGATCGGCGGGGCGCAGGTGTTCACCGAGACGCAGTCCGTCCTGGTGGAGCAGGGCTTCTTCACGCTCTACCTGGGCGGTACCGGGACCCCGGCGCTCGACCTGGCGGTGTTCCGGGACCAGGACAATCTGTTCCTGGGGATCGTGGTGAACGGCGGAGCCGAGCTCCAGCCGCGCCTGTCCTTGGGCTCGGTCCCCTACGCGGGCTTCGCCCAGTACGCCGGGGACGCGCTCACGCTCGGCGGCTTGACCGTGGAGGACTTCCGGCTGGGGACGGACGAGGTGAGCTGGGACGACCTGACCGGCGTGCCGGACACCCTGCTGGACGGGGACGCGGACGCGCTCGCGGGCCTGATCTGCAGCGACGGCCAGGTGATCAAGTACAGCTCCGCGGCCAGCGCCTGGGAGTGCGCCGTCGACTCCACCGGCGCCGGGGTGACCGAGGCGGAGGTGGACGCGTTCGTGGCGAACAACGGCTACGCGCAGGAGAGCGATCTCGCCCCGGTGGCGTTCACCGGGGAGTACGCCGATCTGGCGAACGTCCCGGTCGATCAGGACACGCTGGCGGGGATCGCGTGCGGGGTGGGGCAGGTGATCAAGTGGACGGGGGCTGCCTGGGCCTGCGACGACGACATCGACACGGACACGGACACCACCCTCAGCGAGGCCGAGGTGGACGCGTTCGTGGCGAACAACGGCTACGCGCTCTCGGCCGATCTCGAGCTGGTGGCCTTCACCGGCGACTACAACGATCTGCTGAACGTGCCCGCGGGCCTGCTGGACGGCGACGACGACACCCTGGCGGGGCTGACCTGCGCGGACGGGCAGCTCCCGGCCTGGGACGACACGAACGCGGTGTGGGAGTGCGTGGACGATCTCGACACGGACACGCTGATGACGCTGGCCTGCCTGGACGGCCAGGTGGCCAAGTGGGACGACGTGGCCGGCACCTGGGCGTGCGCGGACGACATCGACACGGTGAACACCGGGGACATCACCGGCGTGCTCACCCCGGCCGGCAGCGGCCTCGCAGGCGGCGGCACCACGGGCGACCTGAGCCTGTCGGTGAGCGGGGTGACCTCGGCCATGATCCTGGACGGCGCCATCGGCGGCGTCGACATCGCCAACGACACCATCGACTCACAGGACATCCTGGACAACTCCATCGTGCTCGGCGACGTGGCGCTGGCGAGCTTCGACAGCCGCTACGCGCTGGCCGGCCACGACCACGACGCGAGCTACGCCGCCCTCGTCCACAACCACGACGCGACGTACGTGAACGAGGGCCAGGGCGACAGCATCACCTCGGCCATGATCGCGCCCGACACCATCACCGCGGCCGACCTCGCCGCAGACGCCGTGGGCGCCTCCGAGATCGCCACCGGCGCAGTGGGCACCCTCGAGATCGCGGCCGGCGCGGTCGGCGCGGCGGACATCAACACCAGCGAGGTCCAGCGGCGGGTATCGGGCACCTGTGTCGCGGGGTCGGCGGTCCGGACGGTCAACGCGGACGGGACGGTCGTGTGCGACACCGGCCCGAACGCGATCGGCTCGGTGTTCGAGATCGTTGGCGGCACCGGCTGGGGATGCGCCAGCGCTCTTGGCTACACCACCAACTTCGGAATCGCCACGTATCTGTACAATGGGGCTGCAGCCACCTTCTACTGGTACAACGCGATGCCAATCCCGGATACCTATGCTGGCAGGAATGTGGTCCTCGACACGGTGACAGTGCGTTACCTCTGCTCCGCGGGAGAGTACATCACCCGAACAATCATCGGTAGCCAGCTGGCCACGGGGAGTTACAGTTACTTGACGTTTGTGGATACGGACTACTCAGGCTCGGGTTCCTATGTCCTGCCCGTGAACCTTGCTTTCGACGGTGCTGCGCTCCTTGCGCTGCAGGTTGCGTCGGATGATGCGGCTGGTTATTGCATGGTTACATGGCAGGCGTCTTACCACTACTAGGCCGGAAGGCATTCAGGAGGCCCCATGATCACGATCGAGAAGTACGCGGACCTGTGCGCGGCCATGGCCCAGACCGGCGGCGACGTGGCCAAGGAGAACGCCATCGCGAGCGCGGCCGGCGTGAGCCCGGCCGACTGGGACGCGGCCAAGAAGCACTACACCGCCAAGATGAGCGATCCGGCCGACATGGGCAAGACGGCGCTGGCCTTCATGCCGCTCTACCAGGCGGCCCAGGCCAGGGCGCGCGGCGGCAAGGAGCCCTGCACCCTCGAGTTCTACACCAAGGTGCACGCCGAGATGGCCTTCATGAAGGATCCCATGGGCAACAAGATCAACTTCATGCTGGTGCTCGCCCAGAACGGCACCAACCAGCCCGCCTGGCTGGAGTGCGAGGGCTACTGGACCCCGATCGTGGGCGCGCCGGAGATCCTCGGCCAGCCCAACCCCAAGTACAACCCGGAGCTGTCGAAGAAGTTCGCGGCGCTGATGCAGAAGGAAGCCGACAGGATCCACGGCATCAAGCGCTAGCCTGTCCGTCGGCCCGGCCCGCATGCCGTTCCCCTTCGACGAGGCGGCGCGCATCGAGGCGCTGCGTCGTGAGCCGGCCGCGGCCCGCGCGCGGGACTCCCGCGGCCAGACCCCGCTGCACCGGGCGGCCTTCCTCGGCCTGGCCGGGCTGGCCCGCACGGCGCTCGAGCTGGGCGCCGATCCGGACGCGCTCGACCACGAGGGCCGCACCCCGCTCATGCTGACCTTCGTGCAGACCACCATGGGTGGCATCTCGTACCCGGGACGGGACGAGATCGCCCGGTTGCTCATCGAGCGGGTGAACGAGATCGATCGTGCCGGGCCCGACGGGCTGACCGCCCTGCACCTGGCCCTGGGCGGGTGCTACCCGTTGCCGGGCGAGGAGTCCAACCCGGGGCTCGAGCTGGTGCGGGCGCTCATCCTGCGCGGGGCCGACCCCAACGCGCGGACCGAGCGCGGCGAGACCTGCCTGCACCTCGCGCTCTTCCTCTCCTCACCAGGCTTGCTGGAATTCCTGCTGGCGCACGGCGCGGAGGTGAACGCACAGGACGGCCAGGGCGAGAGCGCCCTGTTCAAGGCTTGCCTCCAGGCTCCCTGCGAGCTGCTGCGCCTGCTGCTCTCGCACCGGGCGAACCCCGATCTGGCCGACGCGCGGGGGGAGACGCCGCTGCACCGCGTGGCGGACTGCATCCGGGACGTCGAGGACGGGCTCGCGCGGGCCGAGCTGCTGCTCGGGGCCGGCGCGCGACCGGATCTGCCCGCGGCGGACGGCCGCACCCCGCTGCACCTGGCCTGCCGGCATGGGAGCCTCGCGCTCGTGACCCGCTTGCTCCAGGCCGGCGCCGGGCCCGATCGGACCGGACCCGCGGCCCCGGGCGCCCAGGTCCCATTGATCGAGGCGCTCGGTGCGGACCAGCCCGCGATCGCCGAGCTCTTGCTCGCCCACGGCGCGGCGCCGGAAGCGCGCGATCGCGACGGGCGCCCGGCGCTCGATCTGGCCGCCCGCTGGGGGTGGCTCGAGCTGGTGCGGGCGCTGATCGGCAGGGGCGCCGCGCTGGATGCGACCGACCGGGACGGCGGCACGGCGCTCCACCAGGCGGCCCTGTGGGGGCACCTGGAGGTGTGCCGGGCGCTGCTCGAGGCCGGGGCGAACGCCAGCGCTGCGGATCGTTTTGGCCAGACCGCCTTGCTGGCCGCCGCGGGTAGCCGGCGCCTGGAGCTGGCCGAGCTGCTGCTCTCGCACGGCGCGGATCCGAACGCGCGGCGGGACAACGGCGAGACGCCCCTCTACCACGCCGAGCTGGCCAGGGATCCCGCCATGCAGGCCCTGCTCAGGCGGCACGGGGCGAGGTAGGGCGTCCGCCCGGCCTCGGAGCGGAATCAGTCCACCACCGACACCCGGCGGCGGGCGATGATCCGCGTGTTGCCGTCGGCGTCGCGGGCCTCGATCTCCAGCAGGTGCTGGCAGCGGCTGAGGCCGGATGTGTCCAGGGTCCCATGGAAGCCGACCTGGCTGCAGCCCGCGTAGCCGGGCCACACCCGGCACACGTCCGGCCGGTCGTCGCCGTAGGCCAGCGGCACCCGCAGCGCGCCGTCCACGACGAGCTCGACCGCCGCGACCCCCTTGTTGTCCAGCGCCCAGCCGGCCACGCTGGCCGCGCCCGAGAGCGCCGCGTCCGGGGCCGGGGCGTCGAGCACGCCGAAGGGCGGCAGGGTGGCATCCAGCCACCCGGCCGAGGCGCGGATGGTGTCCAGCGAGCCGATCAAGAGGTAGGCGCGCGAGCGCACCGCCCCGCGGGCGGGGATGCCGAAGACGTGCAGCGGTCTGAAGTTGTTGAACGGCAGGGCGCGGAGCTGCCAGCCCTGCCAGTCCGGGTTGCGGTTCTCCACGTACAGGCCCACGCCGTAGTCGAGCCCGGTCTGCTGCATGCAGGCCCAGCCGCCCGGGCTCTGGAAGTTCTTGTAGAAGAAGCCGTCGTTGCCGGGCTGGTCGATGGCGACCTCGCCGCCGCCGGAGTCGAACAGGCGCCACAGGTCGGGCGCCTCGTGGCCGTTGGCCGTGTAGACCGTGGGCATCTCCTGGCCGGCCGGGCGGTGCTCGAGGTCCCCCAGGTTGGTGAGCGTGTAGTCCAGCTCCACCACCAGCGTCGAGAGGAAACGCAGGCGCTGCTCCACGCGCACGTCCGAGCGCCGGTCGCGTAGCTGGGGATCGTCGCAGGCCTCGCTGGAGCAGTCCTGGCGATCCCAGTTGGGGTTCCAGAAGAGCGGGGTGGTGGTGATCGCCAGGGCGCCGCCCGTGGTCTCGACGCCGTCCACGCCCGAGCCGCGGTTGCAGCGGTTGCCCCCCTGGACCGGGTTCCACCCGAGGAAGGTGATGGAGTTGGCGCAGTGGGTCGGGGTGGTGGCGCAAGACGCGTTCCAGGCGCAGTCCTGCATGGCCCGGTCGGGGTCGTAGAAGGCCACCTGCACCTCCCGGCCGGTGTCGTTGGCGTCGATGGTGTTGGTGCTGTTCAGCCCGGGCGCGCCCGCGGCCCGCATGCCGAAGAAGATGATCGTGCCGCCCCACTCACGCCGGGTGCCGATCTTGATCTGCCCGTCGGCGGAGTACTGGTAGTCGTCCTGGAAGCCGTCGACCAGGGTGGACTCGGCCGGTCCAGGGCTGGGCTCCCCGGGCAGCGGGGACGAGGGGACCGGCGCGGGCTCGGGGACAGGCTGGCAGCCGTTGCACTCCGGCCTCCCCACGCAGGCCGGATCGCCGCAGTCGATCGCCTGGCTGCAGCCGCTGGCCGGGTCGCAGGCGTCGGTCGTGCAGGCGTCGCCGTCGTCGCAGGCGACCGCCACGTGGGTGCAGCCGATCGCGGGGGCGCAGCTATCCGTGGTGCAGGCGTCCAGATCGTCGCAGCCGACAGCCGCGTGGCCGCAGCCGCTCCCGGGGTCGCAGGCGTCGGTGGTGCAGGCGTCCAGATCGTCGCAGCCGACCGCCGCGTGGCTGCAACCGCTCCCGGGGTCGCAGGCGTCGGTGGTGCAAGCGTCCAGATCGTCGCAGCCGACCGCCGTGTGCGTGCAGCCGTGGAGGGGATCGCAGTCGTCGAGCGTACAGGCGTCCTGGTCGTCGCACTCGGCGGCCGAGGCGCAGGGCGCGGCCTCGACGCAGCCCCAGGCGGGATCGCAGGCCTGCCCGGCCGGGCAGTCGGCGTCGCGGGGCTGGTGCCCGCAGGCCTGCGTGGCCTGGTCGCAGGTGTCGAGGGTGCAGGCCACCCCGTCGTCGCAGTCCCCGCAGGCCGGGCCGCCGGTCGTCTGTCCGCACGAGACCAGGGCGCAGGCGAGGGCCAAGAGGAGCGTGGGCGCGTGTCGCATGGGGGCCTCCGCGGTTCTCCGGACTGGGACGTACGTGGCGATCCTCGCACGCACGCCTCCTCCCGGCAACCCGGCCCGGCGGCGGAGGCGCGAGCGGCCCCGCCGACTTGAAGGACGGAACGCATCCGTCTACCATGCCGGCGAGGTGAGGAGCCCATGCAGATCGACCCCGTTCTCCCAGGCCGCGCCTGGCTGCGGCTCACGCTGGCCGGCGTCGTGGGCGGCCTGGCGGCGCTGCTGCCCTGGGCCGTGCTGCTGGTGGTGATCACGCTGGAGGGCAACCCGGACGGTTCGGCCGGCTGGACCGTGCTGGGCGTGGTGACCGTCCCGTTCGGCGCGATGTCGGCCATCATCGCCGGCCTGCTCGCGCTCCGGGGCCGTGCCCTGTCGGGCGGTGTGCTCGGCTTCGGCCTGGGCGCGGCCGCCTTCGTGGCCGCGTTCCTGGAGCCCGAGCACCCCGGCTTCGCCCTGCTCGGCGCGTCCGGGCTGCTGGCGAGCGCGGCGGCCGGGGCCCTGCTGTGCAGGATCCGCCGTCCACGCGCGGGTCGACCCGCGTCCCCCGGCCATCTTTGACGGCCGGGGAGGGCGCCGGTAGGATGCCCCTCCGGAGGTGGCGAGATGGACGGACCCGGCGCGCGACCGGCGGCCCCGCGCAAGAGCATCCTGTGGCCGGCGTTCCTGGCGCTGTGTTTCCTGCTGCCCGGAGGGGTCACCTTCTCCTTCGCCCTGGGCGAGGCCTCGAGCTTCGCCAGCGACTGGGTGTACATCTCGGCGCCGCTGCTCGCGCTCGGCGGTTTGTGCGTGGTCCTGGTGCTCGGCCGGCTGCTCGGCCGGGCGGGGCGTGCGATCGGCGCGTTGCTCCTCCTCGGCGGGCTCGGCGCGGGCTGGTACCTCCTGGACCAGGCCATCGCCGTGCGGGTCGACTACCGCGAACGCTACGACGCGCTCCAGGCCACCGAGAAGCTGTGCGACGGGACGGGCCAGCCCGACCCGCGCGCGGCGGCCTACGACCCGAAGCGCCCAGGCCTGCACCCCGCGGTGGTGTTCACCCGGACGGAGCACGGCAGCCGCTGCCCCTATGAGGACGACAAGCTCTACCGCCGGTTCGAGCCCGACCGGCACCAGATCGACCGGGTCGAGCTGGTGGCCTGCGTGCTCGACAAGCCGGACACCGTGGAGAGCTGCCGCTACACCGAGGGCGCGGTCAAGGAGCGCATCCGCGTGGATCGCGAGATCCAGCTCCTGGTCATCCGCACCGGGGAGCGGCTGCTGAAGACCACCCTGGTGGGCGAGGTGCCCCGCGCCTGCAAGGACACGGAGGAGTTCTACGGCCAGGAGGCCAAGACCGGCGCCATCCACGGCGCGCCGCCCAGCGCGGCCGACGTCGTCAGGCAGCTCGAGCCGTTCCTGGAGACGAGGTGAGGAGGTCTCGCGCGATGCGCGTCGTGACGCTGTGGCTGGGAGTGCTCCTGGTGGCGCAGGCGGCCCGGGCCGAGGAGCTGCGGGTGGTGACGGGCACGGGGCTCAGGGTGCGCTCCGCGCCGGACACCACCTCCGAGGTGCTGGAGAAACTCGAGCTGGGCGCGACCGCGGCGTGCCTCGGGCGGGTGGGGGAGGCCGTGGTGGGGGAGAAGAAGGGCGCCTTCTGCCGGACCCGGCTGGCCGATGGCCGGGAGGGCTTCTTCTTCGAGGCGCTGACCGGGCCCTTCGACCCGGCCCGGCCGGAGGACGCCTGGCGGGCCATCGTGGACGAGCGCACGGCGGCCCTCGAGTACTGCGCGGAGAAACGCAAGGAGGACGTCTGGGGCTTCCAGCGCTTCTTGCTCGCCCGCGCCGCCGCGGCCACAGGGCCGGGCGACAAGGCCCGCTGGGAGCTCGCGGAGCTCAGGCTGATCAAGGTCCAGGCCTGCCTGTACCTGGGAGGAGACGCGCGGGTCTACCGCGACGAGTCCCAGGGCGCGCGCCTCAGGCGCGAGGCGCTGTGGTCCTTCGTCGACCGGGTCCAGGGCACGCCTGCCTCGGAGCAGGGCGCCTGGCTCGCGGTGGAGCACGGCCACGACTTCGAGTGCGAGGGCTACCTGCCCTGCTACCTGGCCTGGAAGCGGCACGTCGAGGCCGAGTACCTGAGGCGCTTCCCGGACGGGCCGCACGCGCAGGACGCCGCGCGCGGCATCGGCGAGGCCGCCCGGCCGGTGCTGGCCGCGCTGGAGAAGGGCGAGCTCGGCCGGGAGGACCTGGGGGCGAACGATCTGGAGACGCTGGCCGTCCTGCGCGGGGCGCTCGCGGCGGTGAAGGGTGACCAGGCCCGGGCCGTGGACGGGGTGCTCGCGCAGATCGAGGCCCGCGTGCGGGCCTTCGGCGCCAAGGCGCCCTGAGGCCCCGGGGAGGTGGAGCATGGTCGCGGTGCGTGAGGTCCGCAGGGTGCTGACCGCCAGGCCGACCCGCGAGGGCGCCGGGGTGCGGCTGCGGCGGGTCTTCGGCGAGGTGAGCGCGGAGCTCGATCCGTTCCTGCTGCTCGACGACTTCGGCTCGGACGATCCGGCCGACTACCTGGCCGGCTTCCCCTGGCACCCCCACCGGGGCATCGAGACCATCACCTGGATGCTGGCCGGGGAGGTGGCCCACGGCGACAGCCTCGGCAACCGCGGGGTGATCGGCCCGGGCGAGGTGCAGTGGATGACCGCCGGCGCCGGCATCATCCACCAGGAGATGCCGCGCGCCGCCGCGCGCCTGCGCGGGTTCCAGCTCTGGGCCAACCTGCCGCGGTCCCACAAGCTGATGCCGCCGCGCTACCGCGAGGTGAAGGCCGGAGACATCCCCCGGGTCCGGCCGGCCGCGGGAGTCGAGGTGGCCCTCGTCTGCGGCCGGCTCGGGGGGCAGACCGGCCCGGTCACGGACATCGTCACCGCGCCGACCTACCTCGAGCTGCGGCTCGAGCCAGGGGCGGAGGTCGAGCTGCCCCTGGCCGACGGGCACAACGCCCTCGTGTACGTCCACGAGGGCGGCCTGCGCCCCGCGGGCGGCGGGCCGCAGGCGGACGCGGGCCAGGCCCTCGTCCTCTCGGCGCGGGGCGTGTTCCGCGCCCTCGCC
Source organism: Myxococcota bacterium (assembly GCA_022710975.1). GTDB lineage: Bacteria > Myxococcota > B64-G9 > B64-G9 > B64-G9 > JAKLGA01. The sequence goes on from JAKLGA010000010.1 coordinate 99,935, forward strand.
GCGGAGGCCGGCGCGCGCTGCCTGCTGGCCTCCGGCCAGCCGCTCGGCGAGCCGGTGGCCTGGGGCGGCCCGATCGTGATGAACACGCAGGCGGAGCTCGACCAGGCCTTCCAGGAGTACCAGGCCGGAACGTTCCTGGACCGGACCAGGCGGCCCTGAGGAGGCGGGGGGCTAGCATTTCTTCGCCCTGGGACACGGGCTCGAAATGCTAGTATTTCTTCGCCCTGGGATGCGGGCTCGAAATGCTAGCTTTTCTTCGCCCTGGGACACGGGCTCGAAATGCTAGCATTTCTTCGCCCTGGGACACGGGCTCGAAATGCTAGTATTTCTTCGCCCCGGGACTCGGGCTCGAAATGCTAGGGGTTCTGGCGGGGGTGGAGGGTCCAGGTGCCCTGGACCGTGCCGATGGCCGGCTGGAGGGCCTGCATGCAGTCCATGGTGAAGCTGCCCGAGGGGGCCTGGAGGTCGGTGATCTCCACGTCCGCGAACTGCGCGCACATGGTGCCCTGGCGGGTCTGGTAGTTGACCACCACCGGGATGCTGTCTCCCCCCTCGCACTCGTAGGGCCAGATGAGCTGGAAGTTGAGCCAGCGGGCCTTGAGGGGATCCTCCTTGAGCACCCGGAACACCACGCCCGCGGGGATGGGCTGCTCACCCGGGCCGGTCAGGACGCACGGCGTGCCGTCGTCCGGGTTGATGAACGAGGGGGTCTGCATGAAGGCGCTGCCGCGCATGGTCCACTGGACGTAGTCGAGGTAGTCGCCGTTGCCGCCGTCCGGATCGTCCTGGCCATTGTAGAAGAGCTCGACCTGGCCGTGGATCTGGAAGGTGCCCAGGGTGCTGGTCTGCACCAGGTCGAAGGTGCCCTGCGGCCCCTCGGGCGGCAGCTTGAGCACGAACTTGGTCTCGTCCTTGCTCTTGTCGTTGGGGATGTCCACCAGGGCGCCGCTCATGTCCTTGCCGGAGGTCTTGAAGCGGATGCGGTTCTCGCCCGCGACCAGGACCAGCGGCACCGAGAAGTCCTTCTGCCCCAGGGCCAGCGTCTTGGTCTGCTCCTCGCCGTAGGTCCCGTCCGGGTACTCGACCTGCACCCGCACTTCCTCGATCCGCACCTGCCCGGATTCGAGCTTACCCTCGAGCTGCACCTCGTACTCCGAGACCTCCTCGCCGTTCTGGTGCGAAGTGATCTCGATCTTGGTCTGGTTCTCCTGGTGGAAGCCGGCCTGGGCGTCCTGCAGGATGGCGGCGAAGCCCTCGATCGGGGGCGGATCGCCCATCACGTTGACCTGGTTCCAGGTGCCGTACTTGATGGTGGCCGTCTTCCCGTCGAGCGAGAAGGCGTAGTCGATGGCCTTCCACTGGCCCGGCCAGTTCGAGTCGTACACCGCGATCTGGTTGTCGCTGAAGCCGATGGCCAGCAGGGCGTGCTCGCCGTTGCCCGAGACGCCGATCTGGACTGCCACCTCGCCCGCCATCAGGGCGCCCTGGATGGTCACCACGGCCTGGGCCGGGGGCAGCACGGCGAATTCCGCCCCGGCGAGCGCGGTCGAGAGGTGGGCCCGGGTGGCGATCACCTCCTGGGCGGTGATGGACCTCTCCATGGCCTCGCTAGGCACGATGTCGCGGAACATCGTGTACAGGCCGCCGCCGTGGCCGAGCTTGTACCACTTGGTGAAGGCCGCGATGCCCACGCAGCGTCCGCCCGGGGCGTACTCGTCGCGGATGGTGTTGGCGAAGGAGAACCCGTCGTTGCCCGGCCGGAAGCCGTTGAAGTAGATGCTGTCCCCGGAGGCCGGCAACGTGTTCTTCCAGGTGAAGTTCGAGGCGTGCCAGGTGAGGAAGCCGGCCCGGCCGCTGGTGCGGTCGAGGGGCAACGGCTCGAGCACCCGGAGGGCTCCCTCCGGGGTGATGTAGAAGGGGACGGGGTAGGCCTCGGGCTCGGTGAAGGGGAACTCGATCCGCAGCGCAGCCCCGAACTCGCGCTGGCCCTCCGACTCGAGCACCAGCACCAGCGCGGGCTGCTCGCCCGCGGGGATGTTGGTGAACGAGCCGCCCTGGTCGTGCCCCAGGTGGAACACGGTCGGCGCGGACACCGCGCCCGCGGGGAAGGTCACCACCACCCCCTCGAGCGGCGAGCCGGCCGGGCCCTCGAGCGTGCCGCCGGCCGGATCGATGGTGGCCTGGGCCAGCATGCTCTGGGTGCCCTGGGTGTAGCCCGCGGGCGGGGCGGCCTGCTGGGCGGCCCAGTCGATGCCGCCGCCGCCCGACTCGCCACACGCCGCGCCGGCCAGGCCCAGGACGACGCCACCGAGGAACACTAGACGTTTGACGAGTTGGTCCACGACGGTCTCCTTCCTTCCCCGGCAGCATTGCCGGGGCCCGCCCCTGCGGCAGCATTCCTAGCGTGAAACGGGCAGCGCCACAAGTGCGCTCAGGGCGCCGAGCTCGCCAGCGCGTCCAGGCACTCCTGGTAGGCCTCGAACAGGAGCGGGGTGGTCTCCGGGCTGACCGCGAAACCCTCGCCGTACTGCGGCTCGTCCCGCCCGTAGGCGTAGGGCGCCTCGCGGTCGAACTGGCACCTCGGCACCAGGTAGCCCAGCTCGTCGTTGGCCAGGCCGAGGACGACGCGGACGGCGTCGGGCCGCAGGCGCGACTCCAGCGGGGCCTCGCACGGGGCGCCCTGGAAGTCCGCGCCGGGATCCTGGGGCTGCTGGTAGAAGGTCTCGCCGGCCGGGCCCACCAGGGCCGACTCCGGGTACATCTCGCCCGGGGCGGTGGCGATCTGGAGCGCGCCGAGCTCGATCACCGCCACCTCGGTGCGGACGAACCGGCCGTACAGGGCCGGCTCGGCCTCGCGGCCCCGCTCGTCGTAGGCCTGGCGGGGCAGCAGGCCCATCATCACCGCGGCCGTCATCTCGAGGTTGTCGAAGGGCAGCAGCACCTCGCGGGCCTGCCAGCGCAGGCGGCCGTCCAGGGTCGCGTCCTCGCCGTCCTCGGCCAGGGCCCGCAGCGCCTCCTCGGCCACCAGGCCGCCCAGGCGCTCGGCCTTCTCGAAGCTCTCGTCGGGCAGCGGGGCGCCGGACGGATCGAGGACCGTGACGTGCAGGGGGTTCAGCAGCCCGCCCAGGGCGCCCTGCCAGTAGAGGCCGATCGCCCCGGGCTGGTCCGCCTCCAGCCGCCTGCGGAGCGCGCCGGGGAAGTCCGCGGTGAGCAGCGTGTTGTCGCCGTCGAGCGCCTCCGGGTGGTTGGCCCAGTGCACCACGGTCGCCAGCGGGCTGCCGTCGTCCGGGCGCTCGAAGGCGATGGCGGTGACGCGCTCGTCGAGGGCCTGCGGCTGGCGGCTGTCGTGCACCAGGCCGTCCGTGTGGCCCACGGCGGCCCGCAGGCGGACCGGCTCGAGGCGCGCCAGGGCCGCGGACAGGCCGGCCACGAGCTCCGCCCGGGCGCGGGCCAGGTAGTGCTCGTCCCGGCCGGTGTGAGCCACGTCGGGCCCCCACAGCCCGATGGTGTCCGGGCCCTCGTGATCGTGGGTGGAGCTGACCACCAGGTAGCCCAGCTCCAGCCCGGCCGCGCGCGCGTCGGCGCGCAGGAGCTCCAGATCGTCGCGCAGGAAGCCGACCCAGTCCACGCTCACCACGGCCAGGCTCCGGCCGTCCCGCTCGAGCACGAGCAGCCGCGCCTCGATGGGGTCGTGGATCCCGGTCGCGTACCGGCCCGAGCTGAAACCGGCGATCCACACGGGGTCCCACTGCCCGTCCCCGTCCAGGTCCTCGAGCGGCTCGCCCGGCTGCCAGCGGCCGTCCTGGTCGAGGTCGCTGAAGCTCTCGACGGCCGGCGTGAGGTCCACGATCCCGGCCGCGGCCCGCAGGCCCGGCGCCTGTCCAGGGTCGCAGCCCAGGGGCAGCAACACGAGCAGGCAGAGCGACGCCGGGAGGCGGGCGCCGGCTGGGGGAGGGACTGGCATGCTGCCGCACTCTAGCCCTTCCGCGCGCCCGCGGCCAGGGGCAACCGTCGCGCTCCGCCACGAGGGTGGCATGACGCGGGCAGGGCCACGCCCAGGGCCAAGCGACCCTGTGTTATCCTGCTGTCGAGGCCGGCGGAGCGAACCACGGCGCGGAGGGAACATGATGCGAGCCCTGTGGATCGCGGCGGTGGGAAGCGCGGCGCTCGTCCTCGCTGCTGCGCCCGGGCGGGCCGCGGTGATCGATCTCGATCCTGGCACCACCTACCAGACCCTGAGCGACTGGGAGGCCATCTGCTATTGCGCCGACGAGTCCCCGGCCTACCCGCTGTTCATCGGCGAGGTCCAGGACCGCGCCCTCGACGAGCTGGGCATCACCCGCATTCGCCTGGAGGTGCGCTCCGGCGTGGAGAACGATCAGGACTACTACGCCCTGCAGCGCGACGGCGCCATCGACTACGCCACCTGGCGCTGCAACCGCTACGCGACGGTCAACGACGACGCCGACCCGGATCACCTTCGCCCGGAGGGTTTTCACTTCACCGAGCTGGACGAGCGGGTGCGGGAGTTCGTCGAGCCGCTGCGCCAGCGCATGCTGGCCCGCGGCCAGGCCCTGGTCGTCAACCTCAACTACGTGGCCTTCACCGGGCAGATCACCTGCGGCGGGCTCTACCAGCACGATACGCCCGCGGAGTACGCCGAGCTCATGCTGGCCACCTTCAAGCACCTCCAGGACACCTTCGGCTGGGTGCCGGACTACCTCGAGGTGATCCTGGAGCCCGACAACTCGGCGCAGTGGCGCAGCGGCACCTTCATCGGCCAGGCCATCGTGGCCACGGACGCCAAGCTCCACGCGGCGGGCTTCCACCCGCGCTTCATCGCCCCCTCCAACACGAACATGGGCAACGCGGTCACCTACTTCGACGACATGATCCAGGTGGCCGGGGTGCAGCCGCTGCTGGCCGAGTTGTGCTACCACCGCTACGGCGGCGTCTCCCTGCAGAACCTGCAGGCCATCGCCCAGCGGGGTGCGCAGCACGGCGTCGGCACCAGCATGCTGGAGTGGTGGGCGGACGGGAACACCTCCCACACCCTGCACGAGGACCTGAAGGTGGGGAACAACGCCGCCTGGCAGCGCGGCGTGTTCTGCAGCGAGGGTGCGCCGGACAGCTCCGCGGCCCTGTACCGGGTGGACACCGGCGATCCCCAGAACCCGAGGGTGGTCACCAACGGCGGCACCTGGTTCATGCGCCAGTACATGCGTTTCGTGCGCCCCGGGGCGGTGCGCATCGGGGCCGCCTCGGACGACGGCGCCTTCGATCCCCTGGCCTTCGTGCACCCCGAGCTCGGCGCGACCGTGGTGATCCTGGCCGCGGCAGGGGGGAGCTTCACGGTGCGCGGGCTTCCCACGGGCCGCTACGGGGTGCGCTACACCACCGGCAGCGGCAACATCCCGGTGGAGCACGACGTGGCCTTGCCCGAGGTGGACCTGGCCTCCGGGGAGGAGCTGGTGAGCGCCATCCCCGCGGCGGGTGTGCTGACCGTGTACCGCGTCCCCGGGGTGGAGCCAGACGGCGGGCTCGACGGCGAGGACGCAGGGTTGGACGCGGGCGAGGACGCCGGCGAAGATGCGGGCCACGATGCGGGGCCGGACGAGGGCGAGGATCCGGGGGAGGATCCGGGCGTGGACGACCGCGCGGGCCAGGGAGACGACCACGGCCCCGACGCTCGCCCGGAGGGCTGCTCCTGTGGTGGGGTGGAGGGCCTGGCGCTTCACGGTGTGTGGCTGCTGCCCTGGCTGCTCCTGCGCCGCCGGAAGCTCGGCGGAAGACAGCAGGGCTGACGGGCTGCGCTCTCCCTGGGAGGACTGGCATGCACCCAGGATCGAACCTGCGCCTGGTCGAGATCCTCCTGGCCGCGGCCGTGCTCCTCGCTGGCTGCACGGGCTCGATCTCCGCGAACTCGGAGGAGGACCCAGGAGAGGACGCTGGCGAGGACGGGGCAGGGGACGGCGCCGAGGATGGGGGAGAAGACGCTGGCGAGGATGGGGGAGAAGACGCCGGCGAGGATGAGGCCGAGGACGACACCGAGGATGGGGCCGAGGATGGCGCCGAGGATGGGGCCGCGGACGCTGGCGAGGAGGGGACAGAAGACGCTGGCGAGGATGGGACAGAAGACGCTGGCGAGGAGGGGACGGAAGACGCTGGCGAGGATGGGACAGAAGACGCTGGCGAAGGTGGGGACGAGGACGCTGGTGCCGATGGCGATGAGGGGGAGGATGCAGACTTGGATGCCGGGGAGGACGCTGGCGAGGATGCCGGGGAGGATCCGGGTCCCGACGAGGGGGTCGACGAAGACACCGATCCGTGCGAGGGGGTGGACTGCGACGACGGCGATCCGTGCACGGACGACGAATGCGTCGACGGCACCTGCTCCTCCAACGCGCTGCCCGACTGGACCGCCTGCGGCGTGGACCAGGTGTGCTTCGGCGGCGCCTGCCTGGCGCTCGGCTGCGCGGGCGCGCCGCCCACCCCGGCTGGCTGCGACACCTGGGGCGTACCCCGGCCTCTCGACCACGCCCGCTGCCAGCCCGCCGTGGCCTGCGACGGCGGGGACGAGGCCAGCGGCGGCGGCAGCCCGGCCTGGCGCGAGCGCGCCTTCCTCACCCTGGTCAACGCGGCCCGCGCGGCGCCCGTCGAGTACCGCGACGCCTACATGTCCTTCCGCGACGCGAGCGGCGCGAACGTGTTCGACAGCGCCCCGACTCCTCGCCCGCCGCTGGTCTGGAACCACCTGGCGGCCCAGGCCGCGCGCTTCCACGCCACCGACCGGACGGGCTGCACCACGGGCGAGGTGTACGCGCACAACCTGTGCGACGGGACCGCGTTCGCCACCTGGGTCGGCTGGTTCGTCGCCGGCGGAGCAGGCGAGGTGTTCTTCGAATGGGCCCTCACCGTGCGGCCGGAGCTGGCGCTGGGGATCGTCAACGGCTTCCTGTGCGACGGGCTCACCTGGGACATGGCGGGCTACCCGGGCGAGGACTGCGTGAGCGACGGCGACGGCGCCGCCGGGCACCGCCGCCTGCTGGTGCTGGAGCTCGGGTACCACAACCTCGGCGCGGGCTTCGCCCGGGTGGGCGGGCAGACCGAGTGGGCCGGGGTGCCGACCACCGCCGCCGCGCCGGCCATCCCGCCGATCGCCTCGGCGGCCCACTTCTACCGCGGCAGCCAGCTCGTCTTCGGCCTGAACTTCTCGGGCGCGGCCGCCCCGCAGCGCGTGGCGGTGGTGGTCGAGGGGGTGGAGCTCGAGCTGGCGCTCGAGCTCGGCGGCCCGTCGCTGGGCTTCTACAGCCTTTCGCAGGCGACCGGCGCCGGCTGCCGCTCGTACCACTTCGTGGCGATCGACGCGCAGGCACGGCTCTGGCGCTACCCGGCCTCGGGCCAGCTGCGCACCACCCTCGAGGGCGGCTGCGGCGAGGACTTCCTACCCGACTGAGGCGGTCGCGCCCGCGCGCGCCGGCCCGGGGCGCTCAGGCGCCGGAGGCGGCCGAACGGAAGCGGCGCAGGCGCAGGCTGTTGGCCAGCACGAACAGGCTCGACAGGCTCATGGCCGCCGCCGCGATCATCGGCGAGAGCAGCACCCCGGCGACCGGGTAGAGCGCGCCCGCCGCCACGGGGAGGAGCAGCACGTTGTAGCCGTAGGCCCACACGAAGTTCAGCCGGATGGTGCGCAGGGTCCGCCGGGCCAGGCCGATGGCGTTCACCGCGCCGCGCAGGTCTCCGCTGGGCAGGACCACGTCGGCGGCCTCCACGGCGATGTCGGTGCCGGTGCCGAGGGCCACGCCCACCTCGGCCTGCGCCAGGGCAGGCGCGTCGTTGATCCCGTCGCCGACGAAGGCCACCCGGCGCCCCTGGGCCTGGAGCGCCCGGACCGCGCCGGCCTTGTCGGCGGGCAGCACCTCGGACAGCACCTCGTCGAGGCCGACCTGGCGCGCCACCGCGGCGGCCGTGCTGGGGTTGTCGCCGGTCACCATCAGCACGCGCAGACCCAGGCCGCGCAGGCGGCCGACCGCCTCGCGCGAGCTCGGCTTGGGCGGATCGGAAACCGCCAGCACCGCGAAGACGGCGCCGTCGCGGGAGGCGTACAGGACGGTCTTGCCCGCGGCCGCCAGTGCCTGGCCCTCGTCCCCGGGGACCTCCACCCCGTGATGCGCGAGGAAACGCCCGGAGCCGACGAGCAGCGCCGCGCCGTCCACCTCGCCGCGCACCCCGTGGCCCGGCTCGGCCGCGAAGCCGCACACCTCGCCTGGCTCGACGCCGCGCGCCCTGGCCGCGGCGGTGATGGCCTCGGCCAGCGGGTGCTCGCTGCGCGCCTCCAGGGAGGCCACCAGCCGCAGCGCCTCGCGCTCCTCGAGGCCGAAGGCGCGCAGCTCGGTGAGCGTCGGCTTGCCCTGGGTGAGCGTGCCGGTCTTGTCCAGCATGACCGTGTCGACGTGGGCGAGCCGCTCCAGCGCCGCGCCGTGGCGAAAGAGCACGCCGAGCTCGGCGGCCCTGCCGCCACCGACCAGCAGGGCGGCCGGCGTGGCCAGGCCCATGGCGCAAGGGCAGGCGATGACCAGCACGGACACGCCCGCCACCAGGGCGTGGCCGAGGGCCGGCGCGGTGCCGAGCAGGAGCCAGGCGCCCACCGTGAGGGCGGCCAGCAGGATCACCACGGGCACGAACACGGCGGCGATGCGATCGGCCAGCGCCTGGATTGGCGGCTTGCCGCCCTGGGCCGCCTCGACCAGCGCGATGATCCGGCCCAGGACCGACGCCGCGCCGACGTGGGTCGCCCGGTAGGTGAAGGCGCCGGTGTGGTTGATGGTGCCGCCGACCAGCGGATCGCCGGCGCGCTTGAGCACGGGGGTCGCCTCGCCGGTGAGCATCGACTCGTCCACGTGGCTCTCGCCCTCGAGCAGCGTGCCGTCCACCACCAGGCGTTCACCCGGGCGCACCTGGATGAGATCGCCCGGCACGATGTCCGCGGCCGGCAGCTCGCGCTCGACCCCGTCGCGCAACACGTGGGCGGACTTCGGGGCGAGCTCGAGCAGGCGACGGATGGCCTGGGACGCCCGCCCCCGGCCCCTGGCCTCGAGGTACTTTCCCAGCAGGATCAGGGTGATGATGGAGGCCGAGGCCTCGAAGTAGACGTGCGCCGTGCCCGGTGGGAAGAGCCCGGGCGCGACCAGCGCCAGCGAGGAGTAGAGGTAGGCGGCGGACGAGCCGAGCATGACCAGGGTGTTCATGTCCGGGCTGCCGTGGCCGAGCGCCGCCAGCCCGGCCCGGTAGAAACGCCTGCCCGAATAGAACTGCACGCTGGAGGCCAGGGCGAACGACACCCAGCTCCACGCGGGCGCCATGAGGAGCTCGTGGAGGCGCGCGGCCAGCATCGGCAGCATGGCGATCAGCACGACCGGCGCGGTCAGCACCGCGGCCAGCACGACCTCGAGGCCCTGACGACGGAGCTCGCGATCGGGCTCCCGCGGTCCGAGGGCGAGCTCGACGGGCTCGTAGCCGGCCTCGCGGATGGCGGCCTGGATGCGCGCCGCGCTGGCCAGGCCCGGCGAGAAGCGCACGCGGACCTGCTCGGTGGCCAGGTTGACGCTGGCGGCCTGCACCCCGGGCAGCCTGGACACGGCGCGCTCGACCCGCAGGACGCAAGAGGCGCAGGTCATGCCGCGCACACCGAGGCTGAGATCGGTCGGGGCCTGGTCGGCCTGCTCGCGTGGCTGTGCACCCATCCAGCGGCTCCTCTGCCGGCCAGGACCGGCCGGCCCGGATCAACCTGGGTCCAGCCGGGCGGTTTGGCAAGGGCCGCGCGCGCCGAGGCTGCGTCCATACGATTGAATCAAGGGTCCACGAGCCACTCGACCACGCCGAGGCGCTCGATCTCTGCGAGGGATGCGTCCAGGGTGGCCGCCCAGGCAGGCCGAGGATTGCCCTCGGGTCCCACGTGCAGGCCATAGACCTCTCCCAGAGGGGCGTCGAGCACCAGCAGGTACTGCGGAAAGCTGTTGTGCTGCCAGTCCGCGAAGGCCAGGCGGAAGAAGTCGGTCACCTCGGCCCGCTCCCCGCCGTGCTCGATGGCCGCGCCCATGAGCTCCACCGGGCAGTGCTCCATGCACAGCACCGGATCGCCGTTGGAGCGGGTGTGGAGCTCGAACCGATCGCCGTTGGAGAGCAGCACGCGGTGGTTGGCCGGTGTGTCCGACGCGTGCGTGCAGCTCCCCAGGCCGAGGGACCATGGCTGGAGCTCGAGGCGCTGCGGGTAGGGTGCAGCCAGCCAGGCCTCGTCCAGCACCAGGAGCGGCGCGACGGGCGCCCCGTCCTGCAAGGTGAACTCCAGGTGGGCGAGGAGCTCGAGGGGCTCGCCGCCCGTCTCCGCCTCCAGGGCCTGGTAGCAGGTGAAGCGGACGATCTCCTGGCCCGGCGCCGACCCCGTGGAGGACTCACGGAAGACCTCGGCGGGCCCGCGCGGGAGGTAGCGCGCGCGGCTGGGGCCGACCTCGATCACGGTGAGCAGCTCCAGGGCGCCGGTCTCTCCAGCGTCCGGCAGGCGGGTCGCTCCGCCGCGCAGGTCGACTCGGGTGCGGCGCTGGTAGACCGAGAACACGTCTGGGCTCATGGCCCCGCTCGAGCAGGCCTGCGCGCCGTCCGGCACCAGGACCCAGAGTCCCTGTCCGAGGCCGTCATCCACGTCGCCTGCATCGGTGGGACCGCTCTCGTCTCCGGCAGCCACCGCCGCGTCGTCTCCGGCGTCAGGGCCTGGATCGATCTCGCCGGCCGCATCAGGTGTGCCAGCGTCGTCGCCGCCTGCGCCGGAGCAGGCCCAGGGTCCGAGCAGGCCCAGGGCCAGGCCTATCCATGGTGCCAGACCGCGCATGATTCCGATGCTGGTCCCCCCGGCCAGGGCTGTCAACCTGCCTCAGCGCGGCTCCTCGGCGACCAGCTCCTGCAGCTCGACCATGCGGGGCGCGGCCGCGACCGCGGCAGGGACCGCGGCGGCGGCAAGCACGAGGAACGTGAGACGCATGCTTCCCTCCCATGACGCGAGAGGTTCGCGTGGGCTTCAGCTAGCAGACGGTCCGCGAAGATTCAAGCTGGCGTCACGCGGCCCGGGATGGGCTACAATCCCGCGCAGCGAGCGGGCGCAGGAGGGAGAGCATGCGTGCGTCGATGGGGATCTCCATGGCGGTCGTGCTGGGGGTCGTGCTGGTCGGGCCCGCGGCCCGGGCCGAGGAGCGCTGCAGCGCGCTCGACGCCAAGGGGGTGGGCGGACAGGTGTGCCTGGTCTGGTCGGCCGGGGACGGCGGCCTGGCGCTCCGCCTCGAGCACCGCCCGGACGAGCGCGCGGGCCAGCGCGTCCCTCCCGTCGTCCTGGACCTCGGGCGCGAGCCGGCCCTGCGCCCGGACGAGCGCGTCCTGCTGGCCTTCGACCTCGTGCGCGAGGCCCTGGTGTGGCTGCCGTTCAAGGCGACCCGGGCCGCGGACGGACCCGGGGCCGCCTCGCCCGAGGACGAGTGCGTCTCGAGGCTCTACCGGTTCGAGGCCGGGGACCGGCGCTGGGAGAGCCTGCCGGTGCGCCTCGTCTGCCGGCGGCCCTGCAGCATGCAGTTCCTGTCCTACCAGACCCGGCTCGGGCCGCGCGGGCCGCAGGGCACCCGGCTGTTCCACGAGTGCACGGTGGACGGCCAGTACCTCAGGTCCACCTACGCCTGGGAGGACGGCAGGCTCACGCCGCTCGAGATCGCCGAGCCCAAGGCCCGCGACGCGCTGGCCCGCGGGTTCGCGCCGCCGCCGCTCAAGCCGGTGTGCCAGCGCTCCGCGGCGGTGCGCCAGGCGCTGGAGCGCGCGCTCGGGCAGCCCTGTGAGGCGCTCGGACCCGACCAGCTCGCCCGGGTCACGCGGCTGGACCTGTCCGGCCAGCAGGTCGCCCGCCTCGCGCCGGGCGACTTCTCCGGCCTCCCGGAGCTGACCAGCCTCGAGCTGATCGACAACCCGCTCGTCGAGCTCAGCCCGGGCACCTTCGACGGGCTGTGGAAGCTCCACTCGCTCAGCTTCCAGGGCTGCCGGTTGCGGACGCTGCCCGGCGGGCTGTTCTCCCAGCTCGGGTCCCTCAGGGATCTGTACCTCAACCACAACGCGCTGGAGTCCCTGCCCGCGGACGCCTTCGCCGGCCTCACGTCGTTGGACTTCCTGTCGCTCGACCACAACAAGTTGACCGCCCGGCCCGAGGCCGCGCTCGCGCCCTTGCCCAGGGGCTGCAAGGTGTACGCGAACGGCAATCCCTTCGCGCAGTAGCGAAACTCTCCGTCTCCTCACCAGTTCGGAGTAGGTTGACAACCCCTCACGAGCCAGGCTACCGTCTCTTCATTGTCCGATTTCAATCCTGGCCGATTTTTGCTCGTACCAAGGGGAGGCATGATGACGGCAATGTACAGAGTGTTCGCGGTGGTAGGCGCCCTGGCGATGACCGTCCTGGCCGCGGGCTGCGGGGAAGACGGTGGCAAGGTCACCTTCAAGGCGTACCTGCAGCACTTCGGGGGCGACGACAAGGTGGCCGGCATCGAGATCCGCGCCCTGGACAACGAGACCGGCACTGACTTGGGCATCAGCGCCACCACGGATGCCACGGGCTGGGTTACGTTTTCCGAGGACCTGCCGGGCGACGCGGCCGGCCTGGTCGGCTTCCGCTCGGTAGGCGCCGTGATCTCGGGCTCGACCTACGTCGACACCTACCAGTTCAACATCCTGGGCACGGCCCTGGAGGAGAAGCTGTGGGTGGTCGACGAGACCACCTACCTGGGCGCGCCGATGATGGCGGGCATCACCAAGCAGGACGGCACCTTCGGCCTGGATCCCGACACCGCGGTGCTGGCCGGCGGGATCTACTTCGTCGAGGCCAACGGCACGGAGAACCACATCGGCTGCGCCACGGCCCGGACCGATCCCGAGAGCGGCCAGGTCCGCTACTTCGGCGACAACGGCATGCCGACCACGCTGGACTCGCGCGACACCACCAACCCCATCATCGCCTACTACCTGGTGGCGAACATCACCCCGGGCCGGGTGACCGCGCGGGCCTACGTGGACGGCACCGAGATCGGCTCCACCGGGCTGCACGTGTACGCGAACGCGGTCTCCATCAGCAACATCTACGCCGAGACCGCCACGGACCCCGAGCCGGCCGCCTGCGAGTGAGCCGGGCCGGCCACCCCCTCAGGAGACGGACGTGAGATCTACACGTTTCGTTGTTTGCGCACTGCTGTCCGCGGCGCTGGCCCTGCCCGCCCGGGCCCAGGACGAGGGCGGGGGAGAGGACCTGAGCGAGGACCCCGTGTTCTCCGTCAACGGCCTGGTGCAGCTGCAGAGCGGCATGTTCGTGCCGCTCCTGTCCGATCTCTTCCAGGCGCACGAGAACACCGGGGAGATCCGCAACATCGACGGCCAGCCGACCGGCGAGCCGTGCGATCCGGTGATGACGCCGCAGAAACCGTGCTACCCGACCGATCACGGTCAGGAGGCTGGTAGCCTGTCCATGTTCCGGCTGAGCGCCCAGCTCGAGGCCGACTGGCGGCCGCTGGCCGACTACCAGCTGCACGCCATCGTCCGGGCGGCCAAGTCGCTCGAGACCGACGCGGACGGCATGGCCCAGATGCCGCGGCCCTCGATCTCGCTCGACCCGGGCAAGCGCCGGGCCGAGGCCCGCGCCTTCGTCAACCGCAACTACTACACCGAGTTCGACCTGCGCGAGTTCTACCTGGACGCCTTCGTCAGCGAGGACCTCAGCTTCCGCATCGGGCGCCAGCAGGTGACCTGGGGCGAGACCGGCCAGTTCCGGCTGCTGGACGTCATCAACCCCATCGACAGCACCTGGCACTTCGGCTCGATCGAGTCCTTCGAGGACCAGCGCATCCCGCTGTGGATCGTCAAGGGTCTGTGGGAGTTTCCGGACATCGACCACGCCCTCGAGGTGGTCTGGGTGCCGGGCATCGACCGGCCCGAGGACTCGGTGACCGTGCCGCTGACCCTGGTGGGCGCCTGGGGCCTGCCCTACACCAACACGCCCTCGCCTTACGTGGTCGACGAGAAGGTGTTCCTCTACCCCAAGAACAGCATCGAGGACACCATGCGGATCGGCTTCCGCTGGAAGGGCAACCTCACTCCCGCTCTCGGCTACAGCGTGATCTACTACTACACGCACCAGCAGTCTCCGCCCATCCCGTTCTACTACGACCGGGTGCGCAACGAGGACGGCTCCTACAGCTCGACGCACCTGGAGAAGCTCTACCTGGGCTTCCCCCGGCAGCACATCGCCGGGCTGTCGCTCGACTTCACCCTGGAGAACCCGGTCGGCATGGTGGTCCGCTTCGAGGCCGCCATCGAACCCGACCGCATGTACCCGCGCACCTCGACCACCGGCAACACCCTCCAGGATCCCGACGTCCCCCGGCGGGTGCACTTCCTGCAACCGCGCTACCCGGCGCTGACCACGGCGCTGGTGTTCATGCGGCCGACCATGATCCGCTTCCTGAACCCGGAGCAGAACATCACCCTGATGCTCCAGCTCATGTACTCGGGCGTGTTCATCCCGGACGAGAACGAGACCGACCGCTACGACCTGGTGGAGATCCCGGGCTTCAACGACTACCTGGTCACCCAGCACCAGCTCCGCGTCATCTTCGCCGCCTTCACCACCTACCTGCACGGGATGCTGATGCCCAAGGTGGTCGTGGCCTGGATCATGCCGGACCTCGCCCGGGTGAGCGGCGCGGACGTGTTCAACGACTCGTCCGGCTTCGTCAGCGCCTCCCTGGCGGTGCGCCTGGGCAGCTACTGGCGCCTCAACCTGGCCCTGACCGACTTCTTCGGCAACGACGCCTACTCGGGCGTCGGGCTGTTCCGGGATCGTGACGAGATCAACCTGAGCATCCTGTGCCAGTTCTAGTCCTGAACCGCGCAGGATGATCTCCTCTGAGAGGTGTGACCCCATGAGAACCAAGTCGATCGCGCTCGTCGGCGTGCTCCTGCTGTCCTTCGGCACCGCCCTGGCCGGTGACATCACCGCCGAGAACTGGGGCGAGAAGGTCGGTTTCGCGCCCGATCCGGCCCTGACGGCCCTGGCCAAGAAGGGCGTGACCGTCAGCGCCCAGAACCTGGCCGAGTTCAAGGCGCTCGTCCCGCCCGGGATGAAGCTGCTCATCGAGAAGTACAACCTGAGCATGCCGCTCAAGCCCTACGAGCCCATGCACCCCTCGACGGGCTACGTCGAGGCGACCAACAAGTACCTGGGCCAGGCCAAGATCAAGGACGTGGGCGGAGACTACCGCGCCCGGGGCATCGATGGTTACGTGGCCGGCCTGCCGTTCCCCCAGCCCAAGACGGGCCTGGAGGTGGCCTGGGATTACCAGTACGCCTACATGGGCGACGACGGAGACTCGGTCTTCTCGGTCTACTGGATCTCGGCCAAGAGCGGCGTGGAGCACAAGGAGCTGTGGCGCTGGGCGTTCATCATCCGCACCGTGAACCGCACCGACATCGCGCCCATCCCGGCCATCAAGTCGTTCCTGGACAAGGGCCTGCAGTACACCTCGATCACCTACGCCCTCGAGCCTTACGACAAGAAGGGCTTCGGCGCCCTGTACTCGCGTTCGGTCGACCCGCTCGACCAGCAGGGCCACATCTACGTCCCGGCCATGCGGCGCGTGCTGCGCAACACCTTCGGCACGCGCGGCGACACCTGGAACTCGACCGACCTGCTGTACGAGGACGTGCGCGGATACATGGGCTACCCGGAGTGGATGAACTGGGAGATCAAGGAGAAGGCCACCCTGCTGATGCCCGTGGCCGCCGAGGTGCCGGTGGTCAAGGACAACGCGGAGCGGGTGTTCGATCTGAAGTCGCCGCCCTACTGGAACCCGAAGCTCGTCTACCAGCCCCGGCCGACCTACGTGCTCGAGGTCAAGCCCAAGTTCCCCGACTACCCCTACCAGCGCATGGTGTTCTACATCGACGCCGAGACCTACGTGATCGTGTACAAGGAGGCCTACGACAAGAAGGGCGATCTGTGGAAGATGATGCTGATGGGCTGGAACGCGCCGACGAACATGAACACGCACCCACCCGTGCTGAGCGTGGGGCTGGTCGTGGATCTGCAAGCCGAGCACGCCACGCTGATCGACATGCACAAGTCCGAGGCCAACCTGAACCTCGACCAGAAGATGTTCACCCTGTCGAACCTCCAGAAGCGAGGCAAGTGACATGCGCCGGTCCCCCTGGGGCCTGGCCCTCGCCCTGCTGCTGAGCGCGTCGGCACTGAGGGCGGGCCCGCTGGAGGAGATCTCCCACCGGGACAAGCTCTACGACCTCGCGCTGCGCGGCGACGAGGCGTTCGCCGTGGGCTACCCCGGCCTGCTGCTCGCCTCGGCCGATCGCGGCCGCACCTGGCGCGCGTTGGACGCCGGCACCCGGGACGTGCTGTACGCCATCGCGCTCAACGGCGCCGGGCAGGGGATCATCGTCGGCCGCGCCGGGCTGGTGCTCACCAGCGCCGATGCCGGCCGGAGCTGGCAGCGGCGCGAGAGCGGCGTGACCTCCAGCCTGTTCGACGTGGCCCTGACGGACGACGGCCAGGCCTGGGCCGTGGGCCACCTGGGGGTCATCCTGCACAGCGCCGACGCGGGCGCGAGCTGGCAGGCCCAGGCCTACGACGCCACCCTGCCGCCGCTGGCCGGAGCGCAGGCCGAGCCGGGCGCAGTGGAGGCCCTCAGCTCCGCCGAGGAGGACAACGAGGGCGCCGTGGAGGAGGCCCGGCTGCTGGCGGTGGCCTTCGCCGATGGCCTGCGGGGCTGGATCGTGGGCGAGTTCGGGCTCATCCTGCGCACCGAGGACGGCGGCAAGCGCTGGGTTCGCCAGCGGGCCGCGTCGGGCAACCTCCTGTTCGGCCTGCACGTGGTGGACGCACTGCGGGCCCTGGCCTTCGGCGCTGAGGGCGTGGCCATGCGCACCGCCGACGGCGGCCTGACCTGGACGCTTGTCCCGGTGGGCACCCAGGACCACCTCCTGGCCGCGGGCCCCGCCGGCGCGCGGGTGTTCCTGGCGGGCCGCGATGGATTGCTCCTGTCCATCGATGAGGACGGCGCCCAGCCTGCGCTGCACCCGACCGGGACGTACGTGTGGCTGAACGCGATCCGTTTCTTCGACGCCAGCGTCGGCCTGGCGGCCGGTGGGCGCGGGCACCTGCTGCGGACCGTGGATGGCGGCGAGACCTGGCAGCGCCTGGCGGGGAGGTGAGCGCCGTGACTGACATCAAGCACCCGCAGCCGTCCAGCGCGCCTCCGGCCAGCCGGCTGACCTTCCCCGAGCGGCTGGGCGCGGGCATGATGCGCCACCGGCTGGCGGTGCTCGCGCTCGTGGCGCTCACCACGCTCGGCTTCGGCTACCTGGCGCTCCAGGTCCGGGTGGAGAGCCCGACCATCGATCTGTTCCCCTCGAACCACCCTTACGTGGAGACCTTCAAGAAGTACTCGGACGTGTTCGGCGGGGCCAGCCGGGTGGTCATCCAGCTCGAGGTCACCGAGGGCGACGTGTTCAACCCCGAGACCCTGGCCAAGGTCCAGCGCATCACCAAGGCCCTGGAGCTGATGCCGGGCGTCAACAACTACCAGGTCCTGTCGCTCGCCCAGCGCAAGGTCAAGGAGCAGAAGGTCGACGCGGAGCGCGGCTTCCGGGCCATCCCGCTGGCCTGGCCCGAGGTGCCCACGGACCAGGCCGGTTGCGAGGAGCTGCGCCAGCGGGTGCACAAGAACCGCCGCATCCACGGCAGCCTGGTGTCGCTGGACGACAAGGCCACGCTGATCCTGGCCGGGTTCTTCGAGGGCAAGCAGGAACCGCTGGCGATCTACCAGGGGGTCGAGGAGATCGTGGCCCGCGAGGCGGACGCACGCACCAAGGTCCAGCTCATCGGCCGGCCGGTGCTGCTCGGCTTCATCATGAGCCAGTACCCCCAGCTCGTCTGGCTGTTCCTGCTGACGGTGGGCTCCATCCTGGCGGTGCTGGTGTTCTACTTCCGGGATCTGCGCGGGGTGCTGGTGCCGGTGATCACCGCGCTGGTCTCCGCGGTCTGGGGCGTCGGCTGCCTGAGCTTGCTGGGATACAACTTCGACCCGCTCTTGATCGTGGTGCCGTTCATCATCAGCGCCCGCGCCCTGTCCCACTCGGTGCAGCTCGTGGAGCGCTACATCGAGGAGTACATCGAGCGCGGCGATCGGATCGCCGCGGCCACGGCCACCTTCGTCGGGCTGTTCAAGCCGGGTTGGCTGGGCATCGTCGCTGACGCGGCCTGCGTGATGCTCGTGCTGCTGACGCCCATCCCGCTGCTGCAGAAGCTGGCGATGATGGGCGGGCTGTGGATCCTGTCCGTCCTGGTCAGCGACATGGTCCTCAACCCGATCATCCTCTCCTACCTCCCGCCGCCCAAGCTCAGGGCGATCAAGAAGGACGATCTGCTCGGCCGGCTCCTCTCGCGCGTGGCGGGCTGGTGCCTCGGGCGCTCGCGCCGCTACATCCTGGCCGGCGTCCTGGTGATGGGCCTGGTCGGTTTCGTCTTCGCCCGCAACCTGGTGATCGGCGACGTCAACCCGGGCACGCCCATGCTGTGGCCCGACAGCAAGTACAACCAGGACACCGAGCGGATCGCCGAGAAGTTCCGCAACACCGAGGAGTTCACCGTGGTGGTGGAGGGCGAGAGCCGCGACGCCATCAAGAACCCCCAGGTGTTGCGGACCATGGAGGCGTTCCAGCGGCACATGGAGGCCATCCCCGAGGTGGGCGCCACCGCCTCGCTGGCCGATCTGCTGCCGGGCATCATCTCCATCCTGCACGGCGGCGATCCGCGCTGGGAGCTCATCCCGGACGACCCCCGGGACAGCGGCTTCTTCCTGGAGATGATCTACCAGGCGGCCGAGCCCGGGGACCTGGTCCGCAACGTGACCATCGACAGCCAGAACGCCAACATCACCCTGTACCTCCGCGACCACAAGGGCGACACGCTGCGCCGGGTGGTCGAGCACGCCAAGGCGTTCATCGACGCGCACCCGGTGCCCGGGGCCCGTTTCCGCCTGGCCGGCGGGTACGGGGGCCTGCTGGCGGCCATCAACGAGGTGGTCGCCCAGCAGGAGGCCCTGGTGACCGTGCTGGCCTTCGGGGTCATCTTCCTCTTCTGCGCACTGGGGTACCTGTCGTTCGTGGCGGGCATCTTCTTCCTGTTCCCGCTGCTCGTCTCCAACTACATGACCTACCCGCTGATGGGCGCGCGCGGCATCGGGCTGGACGTGAACGCGCTGCCGGTGGTGGTCCTGGGCGTGGGCATGGGGGTGGACTACGGCCTGTACGTCGTCGGCCGCATCCAGGAGGAGTTCAAGCGGCTGGGGAACATCGAGGAGTCGATCCGGGTGGCCATCACCACCTCGGGCAGGGCGGTGGTGTTCACCGCCTCGACCATGGTGTTCGGGGTGGTGTTCTGGTCGTTCTCCTTCCTGCGATTCCAGGCGGACATGGGCCTGCTGCTCCTGTTCTGGATGATCATCAGCATGCTGGGCGGCATCATCCTGCTGCCCGCGCTGGTCGCCTGGATCAAGCCGAAGTTCCTGTTCGGCCCCCGCAAGGCGGACCGCCCCGCCTAGACACCCCTACCGGAAAGGTGCCAGCCCATTGTTGGACTTTTTGACGCGTTTTTGACGCGCGTCAATGCTGAAATTTCAATGAGTTGAGTGGCTCAGCGGAACATCCGCCAAGACGCCCCGAGAAAGTGGCTGGCACCTGCTCCGAGCTGGCTTCGTTCACTCCGCTCAGCCGCCCGGCAGGGCCAGGCGGGCCTCGACGAGGGCGCGGGCCAGCTCGCGGGCGTCCGCGCCGCGCACCTCCCGCGAGTCGCCGGACCTTGGCTGCGCCACCAGCACGAACACCACCTCGCGCCCGCCCCGGGCAGCGTGGCCCACGAACCAGCCCAGCCCGGGCCGGCCGGCCAGGAGGCCGGTGCCGGTCTTACCGCCGAACAGGTCGCCGCGCTCGTCCGCCTGGTCCATGAGGCCGCGCACCACCCGCTGGGCCGCGGGCGAGAACGGCAGCCCACCCTGGTACAGCCTGGTCACCAGGTCGAGCTGCTGGCTGGCGGTGACCCGCAGGGTGCCGTCGATCCAGAACAGGCCGGGCCCTGCGCGCCGGTCGCCGTAGCCGACCAGGTCGAGGTAGGCCTGCATGCGCGCCTGCCCGACCTCCCGGGCGACGCGCTCGAAGTACCACACCGCCGAGTCCCGGAAGGCCGTGCGCAGGGTGTGGCCCTGCTCCCAGGCCTTCATGCGTTTGGGCTGGCCGTCCCAGGCGTAGGCGGCCTCGGGGCCGGCGAGAACGCCGGTGTCCAGGCCGATGAGCGCGTTCAGCACCTTGAAGGTCGAGCACGGCGGCAGCGGTTCCTCGCACAGCGCGCCGCCCAGGCGCTCGGTCTCACCGGTGTCCAGGTCGGCCAGCAGGAAGCAGCCCTCCAGGCCGCCGAAGGGATCGGCGCTCGGCTCCTCGGCTTGCGCGTTGACGACCGGCGCGAGCAGCGTGAGCAGGCCGCCGAGAGCGACACATTGCATCCGGGTCCATGACATGGTTCCTCCCGCGGGAGATGGACCGGCCCTCGGTCACGCGACCCCGCGCGGCCGGAGCCGGCCGTGGATGCCGGCCTGCCATGCAAGTTGCCGACCAACCCCTCACGCCGCCGTCGCAGCCTGAAGATCGCGGAGAATCACTGTTCCTGGGCGTCGGACGCGTCGCGGTCGGGCGGACACCCCCGCGTCCGGCCGGACACAGGCCCCAACCCGGGGACGCCGATTGCCGATGCGGGCCCCTAGGGCGCGGCCAGCTGCTTGGCGAGCTGGTCCATTCCGTCCAGCCACCGGAAAGGTGCCAGCCTCTTCAAGGCGGTTAATGACGCGTTTTTGACGCGCGTCAATGCTGAAATTTCAATAAGTTGAGTGGCTCAACGGATCATCCTTCGAGACACCCCGAAAGAGCCCCGAAAAAGTGGCTGGCACCTGCTCAGAGCTGGGGCTCAGGCCGGGTCGGCGGGTGGGTGGCGCTTGGTGCGCGCCTCCAGCAGCTCGCGCCACCAGGAGCGTCCCAGGAAGGCGTCGTCGGGGTAGCCCAGCATGCGCTCGAGGCGCTCCGGACCGACCGTCAGGCTCATGAGCTCGCGGGGCAGGTACTTCCGCATGGCGACGTCGGTGCAGCCCAGCACGGCCCGCTCGCGGCCGCCGAGCACCAGCTCGCGCCACAGCAGCCCGCAGCCCGAGGAGAAGGGCGCGATCACCTCGTCCGGCTCGGCCGACCAGTAGGCCGCGAGCGTCATCAGCGCGCTCAGCCGATCCGCGTCGGCGAAGAAGGTCACGCTCCGGACCGCGGGCCAGGCCTCGAGCCGCAGCGGGCCGAGCAGCAGGCTGTCGCCCGAGGGCGTGAGCCTCCGCGCGCGGTCCAGGTACTCCTGGGCCAGGGCGGGGCTGGCCTTCAGCCCCTCGCCCATGGGGGCGCCGTTCTTCCCGTCGGTCAGGAAGTTGGCCATCCAGGGCGGGTAGGGCCCGCCCAGCCCGAGCGAGCGCTGCAGGCCGGGGCAGCCGTGGCTGGGCTTCCCGAAGTCGTCGTCCGCGCGGCGCACCACCAGGGTCTCGCCCTTCACCCAGCGCGGGTAGTAGGCGAAGCAGCAGGCCCGGCCGCGCGCCTCGACGAGCTTGCCGAAGGCGGGCGAGGGCGCGGCGTCGTACAGCGCGACACGCGGCGTGTCGAGCTCCAGGGCGCCGAGCAGGCGCTCGAGGGCGGCTTGGGTCGGCGGCATGGAGGTCACCTCCTGGAGATCACTTGGCGAAGCCCGAGTCCAGGCTGGTCCAGAACGGGCGGATGGTGAGCGCGCAGGGGGACGGCTGCACCCCGCCTACCAGGATCACCACCCGCCGCTCGTGCGGGCTCTGCAGCCAGCCCAGCGGGTAGGCCGAGCCGAAGGCGAGGTCCGCGTGGTTGTGGTCGATCGAGCCGATCACCTTCTTGCCCCGCAGCCTGGAGGTGAGCACCACGTCCGTGCGCGGGAACTCGTTCTCCTGGGTCTTGCCCGGGGTGTGCGCCTCGGACGGGATGCCCCGCTCGATCAGCACGAGCTCGATGTCCAGCACGTCCCCGCCGAAGGCGGCCGGGAACACCCCCTGCTTCGGTGGCTGAGCGAAGGGCGCGATCTTGTGCTTGCGCAGCTCGGCCGCGCCCGCGCCGAACAGGCAGTAGCAGACGTCCTGCGCGCTGCTGGGGGCGTCGGTCAGGCAGTCCGTGGATTCGCAGCGGAGGTTGACCAGCTCGGCCCCCTCGGGCGGCCCCTCGGCGCCGCTCGCCCGCGAGACGAAGGCGAACCAGCCATCCTTCGAGAAGCCGAGCGGCACGAAGCTCGCCTTCTGGCCCGCGAGCTCGGCGTTGCGCCGGTCGCTCGGCCCCAGGTCGAGCGCGCGACCGAGCCAGGGGCCGAGGCCGGCCTCGGCCGGCTCCGCCGCCGAAGGAGCCGCGGGATCGGTCAGGAGCAGCAGGCCCGCGAGTCCGCCGCGCAGAAGCCAGAGCACGTCAGCCCTCATGGATGCCTCCCCGTCAGACGGTCGCCGCGCTCTGCAGCGGCTCGGGCGGGTAGATGCGCCCCGGCACGGGCGGCATGGAGTTGTACACCCAGTCCACGTCGACGAGCCCCAGGCGCAGCGGGCCGAGGCCGCGGAAGCCGGCGAAGGGCCCGCGCAGCAGCACGCTCTCGGTCGCCAGGTTGAGGGCGAACACGGCCACGGGCGTACCCTCGCGGAGCCCCGCCAGCTCGCCGGCGAAGGCGGTCGGGGCGAAGGCCAGGCGGCCCGGACCGACGGGTGCGCAGGGCACGCACGGCACCAGGCGCGGGTAGCCGTCCGCGTCCGCGAAGCACAGGAACTTCAGCGTGGTCAGCCCCTGCAGGTGGCGGCGGGTCCAGGCGTTGAAGACCTCGGGCCGGCCCGCGCCCAGGGAGGGCCGCACGAGCCGGGCCCGCAGCCCGCCGGCCAGCATGCTCGGCAGCGGCACGCGCATCCGCTCCGAGACCGCCACCAGCTCGAGGTGGTGGACGGTGTGCACCCCGAAGTAGGCGTTGTAGCGGAACATGGACCGGGCGTTGAAGGCCAGGTGGTCCTCGCCCTCGCGGGTGGCCGCGGTCCAGCGGGCCTTGCCGCGCCACATGCGCCGGTCCATGCTCAGCACCAGGAAGCCCACCCGCGGATCCTGCCGCACGTGGAGCTTGGAGCGGCCCTCGGTGAACTGGCCGAACATGAGCGCGCCCTCGCCCTTGGCCGTCAGCGAGGTGATCAGGCTGACGTGCGGCAGGCCGCGCGGATCGAGGGTGGCCAGCAGCCCCACCTTGACGTCCGGGGTGAAGGCCTCGATGGCTTCGGCGGTCAGGCGCGTGCGTCGCATGGCTCACTCCAGGCGCGTGGGGCCGCTGACCAGGACCCGGGCGGGCTCCAGGCCCGCGCCGCGGGCAGCGGCGGCCAGGCGCTCCAGCTCGGCGGCGCCGAGCAGGGCGGTCTCGGCGAAGTCCCAGCTCCGCCCCAGCCGCCGGTACTGCTCGCGGCACAGGTTGTTGAAGGTCAAGAGCTCCCAGCGCTCGACCGCTGGGCCGAGCTCGCGGGCGATGAAACCGCCGAGGGCGGCCAGGTTCTCCGGGCTGGCGGTCGCCCCGGGGATGAGCGGGGTGCGGATCCACAGGCGCTGGCCCGGGCGCAGCCCGCGGGCCAGCGCGCGGGCGTTCGCCAGCACCCGCTCCGGCCCGTGGCCGGTCCAGCGGCGGTGCAGCTCCGGGTCGAGCAGCTTCAGATCGTACAGCACCAGATCCGCGTCGGCCAGGCACTGGGCCAGCGCCTCCGGGCTGCAGTGCCCGCAGGTGTCCAGGGCGGTGGACACGCCCGCGGCCCGCAGGCGGGCGAACAGCCCGGCCACGAACCCCGGCCACAGGCTGGGCTCGCCGCCCGAGGCGGTCACCCCGCCGCCAGACGCCTCGAAGTAGGCCCGATCGCGGAGCAGCTCCCCCACCAGCTCGTCCAGCGTCCACTCGCGGCCGAGCACCTCCAGGGCCGCGGCCGGGCACTCGCGCGCGCAGGCCCCGCAGGCCTGGCAGCGCTGCGGATCGGGGCGCGGGCCCTGCGCGGGCGGGCGCAGCGCCCCGCGCGGGCAGACCGGCTCGCAGGCCCGGCAGCCCAGGCAGGCCTGCGGGTTCCAGGCCGTGCGCGGACGGCGCTCGATGCTCTCCGGGTTGTGGCACCAGCGGCAGGAGAGCGAGCAGCCCTTGAAGAACACGGTGGTGCGGATGCCGGGCCCGTCCTCGGTGGACATGCGCTGGAGGTTCAGCAGGGTGGCCTTCATGGCGCGCGGTGGCTCTCCCGGGCGATCACCTCGTCCTGGAGCTCCTTGCCGATGGCGGTGAAGTAGGCGTTGTAGCCGGTCACCCGCACCAGCAGGTGGCGGAAGTCGCCCGGGCGGCGCTGGGCCTCCCGCAGCACCTCGGCGTCCAGCACGTTGAGCTGCAGGGCCGTGCCGCCGTTCCTGGCGTAGCCCTTCAGGAAGGCCTTGAGCTTCTCGCGGTGGGCGGGATCACGGACCAGGGCCGGGTGGAAGGTGAGCGTGTGCGAGGCGCCGTTGGGCAGCAGGTTGAAGAGCCCGGCGAAGTCGCCGCCCAGGCCGTCCGGAGCCGCTCCGCCGAGCGCCTTGCCCACGGAGTTGGCGCAGGCGGTCGGGCCCTTGAGATCGGCGCCGTTCGTGGGGCAGATGGCGTTCGACAGGAACTGGCCCTGGGGCCGCCCGTCGGCGCTGGCCGCCATCACGTAGCCGTCGCCCACCCAGTAGTTCCAGGACAGCATGCCCGGACGGAACTGCCGGCCGGTCGCGCGCGTGCGGTGGCGCCAGACCTCGTCGGTCCAGGTGCGCATCACGCGCAGCGCCAGCGCGTCGGCCGCGTCCTCGTCCCGCCCGTACTTGGGCGCCCGGAAGCGGGCCCAGGCCTGCAGACGCTCGTGGCCGCTCCAGTTGTCGCGCAGCGCCCGGACGAGCTCCCCCGTGCTGCAGCGCTTCTGCTCGAAGACCAGCTCGCGGATGGCCAGCAGGGAGTCCACGCAGGTGGCGAAGGTGACCCCCTCCAAGGTCACGAAGCTGAGCTCCGCCCCGCCCTGGGTGACGTCCCGGGCCTGGCGCGCGCAGCCGCGCACCAGGCAGGACAGGTAGGGAGTGGGGGCGGTCTCCGCGCGGATGGACTCCGACAGCTCGTACAGCGCCACGCAGCGCGCGATCATGGCGCGCATCTGGCGGGTGAAGGCCGCGTAGAAGGCCTCGAAGTCGGGCATGCGGTCCGGATCGCCGGTGGCCGGGCCGTCCTGGCGCACGGGATCGGCCTTGCCGGTGAGCGCGTCCACTGCCGGGACGAGATCGCGCCCGCCGGCCAGCGCCAGCTCGACCGCCTTGAGCAGGTTCAAGTTGCAGTCCACCGTGCCGGAGCGGTCGTTGCCCTGCATGGTGTTCTCCAGGCAGCCGACCGGGGCGTAGTCGTGCACGTTGCCGGGGTGGATCCTGTCCTCCACGCCCGCCAGGCGGGCCTGGCGCAGCAGCCCGGCCATGGAGCGCTCGTCGAAGTTGAGCAGGAAGGGCGCGCCCTGGCTGCGGGCGATCATGTCCACCAGCCTGTCCAGCAGCGCCTCGGGGCTCCGCTGGTGCAGGCGCACGTTGGGCTTGGGCTCGAGGATGGGCGAGAGCTCGTCGATCACCTCCAGCACCGCCCAGGTCAGATCGTTGGTGAGATCGCGGCCACCGGGCCCGAGCCCGCCCAGGGTGACGAGCTGGCCGAAACCCGAGGTGATGCCCTGGTTGCCGCCCACCCGCAGCATGGCGTCGTAGGCCGTGTTGGCGTGGATCCAGAAGCAGCCGAGCAGCTCCTTGCCCAGCTCGCGCGGCATGCCCTGGGCCAGGGAGCGCTCCCAGTAGGGCCCGAGCAGCTGATCGAAGCGGCCGAAGGACACGCCCGGGCCGGGGTAGCCCTCGTCGGCCATGACCAGCATGTGGGCGAGCCACAGCGACTGCAACGCCTCCCAGAAGCTCTCGGCCGGCCGCCAGGGCACCCGCTCCAGGTTGGCGGCCATCTGCGCGAGCTCGGCCCGCCGGGCGGAGTCGGCCTTCGCCTCGGCCGCCGCGCGGCACACGCCGGCGTAGCGCGTCGCCAGATCGCGCGCCAGGCAGGCCGCGGTGCGCATGGCGCGGAGCTGCGCCCCCGGCGCGCCGGCCTGCTCGGCCGGCGGCAGGGCGTCGTGCAGCTCGACCAGCTCCTGGTGGATGCCCTGGAATCCCTCCTGGAGCACCCGCCGGTAGTCCGGGATCAGGTGGCCGGAGGTGGCCCCGGCGTTGCCGTAGCCGTGACGGTGAAAGCGCATCACCTCGGCGCGGGCGCGTTTCACCCCGCGCTCGCGCGCGCGGGCCTCGGACCGGGTCCAGCAGCCGGAGCACTGCACGTTGAAGCGGCCGCCGGCCAGCAGGTCCCCGGGCAGCAGCTCGGCCGGCAGGTGCTCGAGCATGACCTGGCGCAGGAACCAGGCCCGCCGCTCGGGCAGGCTCCAGCGCCAGAAGTCCGGGTGCAGCGGCACGGGCCTGGCGGCCTGGCGCAGCGAGGTGCCGAAGACCTGCAGGAAGGGGTAGGTCTCCGGCACGATGTGGAAGGACAGCTCGTTGTAGATGGAGTCCCAAGCGGTGCCGGTGGTGAAGGCGCACCACTCGTTCCGCCAGGGGCGCTCGACCCCCTGGAAGTAGAAGTCGCGCAGCCGCTGGACGCGAGGGCTCAACGAGTGGGGCTGCTTGATACACCTGGCCGGATCGAGCCGGGAGCCTGCCATGGCTGTCCCTCCAGGGGGACAAGCTAGCCCGAATGACGCCGGCGGGTCCAGCCTGGTGAGCAGGGGCGCGGGCCGGGCGGGCGGGTCAGAACTTGCACTTGCCGGAGCTGCAGCTCCCGCCCGGGCACTCGGAGTTGAAGCTGCACTTGCCGTCCGGGGCGGTGGAGCACTTGCCGCTGTTGCACTTGGCGCCGTTGCCGCCGCAGTCCGAGTCGAACGAGCAGCTCGAGCCGGCCGAGTCCGCGCACTTGCCGCTCGAGCACTTCACGCCCGAGTGGCAATCGGAGTTGAAGCTGCACTTGCCGTACTCCCCGGCCACGGCCGAGAGCGCGAAGAGGCCGAGCGCCAGGATGGCCACCACCGCCAGCATTCTCCGCATCGACATGGTTCCTCCTCCTTGAGATGGGTGATCCGCCCACCCGCGCCTGCGGCGCGGGCGCGGGCGGAATGCTAGCACGCTCAGACGGAAGCGGGCGCGTTTCTCTCGCGCTCAGGGAGGCGACCCGCCGCCCAGCACCCGCCCCAGGGCCTGGCCGAGTTCGCGGATGGAGATCGGCTTGAACAGCACCACGGCCTCGCCGTCCGCCTGCGCCTGCTCGAGCAGCGGGTCGTGGCTGCCGCTGACGAGCACCACCGGCACCCGCGGCGCGATCTCGCGCAGGGCGCGCAGGCACTCGAGGCCGCTGAGGTGCGGCAGGCGCTGGTCGAGGATCACGGCGTCGATGCGCTCCTTGCCGGCGCGGAAGAGCTCGAGCGCCTCGAGCGGGGAGGAGGCGGGGACCACCGTGTAGCCGAGGTGCTCCAGCATGGAGCCCTCCACCTGCAGGACGGTCTCCTCGTCGTCCACGAGCAGGACGCAGCCCGAGCCCCGCACGGGGCCGGCGGGCGTGGGCGGCTCGGCCCCGGCGCGCGGGGCCTGGGCCAGCGGGAAGAACAGGTGGAAGGCGGTGCCCCGGCCGGGGGCGGTCTCCAGCTGCAGCACGCCTCCACAGCGATCGATCACCCGACGCACCATGGCCAGGCCCATGCCGGTGCCATTCGCCTTGGTGGTCACGAAGGGCTCGAACACCTTCGGCAGGAGCTCCGGCGGGATGCCGCAGCCGGTGTCGCGCACCGTGACGCGCGCGAACTCGGTGCCCGGCGCGCTGCCCGGGGGGCCACCCGGCGAGCCACCCACCTCCCGCGAGGTCTCGAAGCTGAGCACGCCGCCGTCGGGCATGGCGTCGCGGGCGTTGAGGGTGAGGTTCACCAGGGCCTCGTGGAGCTCGCCCGGCTCGCCCTCGAGGAACAGCGCCTCCGGGTGGAGGCAGCGCTCCAGGCGCACCCTGCCGCCCAGCGGGCGAGCGAGCAAGGCGAGCACCTCCTCGATCAGCCGGTGGAGATCGATCGGGCCGCTGCGGTGTCGGTCTGGCCGGGCGTAGTCCAGCAGCTGCCGGGTGAGCTCGGAGCCTCGCCGGGCCGCCTGCCCGATCACCTCGACCGCGCGGGCCTCGTCGCTGTCGGGGCGCAGGCCGGACTTCAGCAGCTCGGTGTGTCCGAGGATGCCGGACAGGAGGTTGTTGAAGTCATGCGCGATGCCGCCCGCGAGCTGTCCCATGACCCTGAGCTTCTCGTCCTGCAGCAGGCGCGCCTGCTGCTCCTGGATGACCCGGGTGCGCGCCTGGACCTCCTCCTCGAGGTGCAGCTTGTGCTGCTCCAGCTCGCGCCGGGAGGCGGAGAGCTGCCGCAGGTTGCGCTCCCCGAGCGCGTTGACCGCCACCGTCAACACCCACATGCCGATCAGCGGGGTGGCGAAGCCCGTCAACACGTCGATCTGCTCGAGGGGGACCCTCCACAGCAGGTGGCCGAACTGGCCGGCCGTCGTGAGGCTCGCGTACAGCAGGTAGGGGCGCAGATCGAGCACGGAGGCGGCCAGGGCGAGGATGCTGCAGTGGTAGATGACGCCCGTCGACAGGACCTGCAGCCCGGGCAGGCGCAGGTAGTAGAGGTTGGGGATCAGCACGACCTGGAGGGAGATCAGGTACAGCCAGCGGGCGAGCTGCGGCCTGCGCCGCTGCAGCAGCCACAGCCCGGGGTGCAGGAGCACCCACGCGGCGTAGGTGAGCCTCACGGTGAGCGCGCCCTCGGGCCTGCACAGCGCCAGGATCGAGCCGGACACGCCGTTCAGGCCCGCCAGGCAGGTGAAGATCAGGGAGATCTTCACCAGCGCGGAGCGCACCTCCTCGACGTTGGCGACGGTGAACCACCGGCGCCCCTGGACGACGAGGTCGGCGAACCTGGTCAGGGCGTTCACCTGGCGACCCCTCCACGTGCAGACCGCAGCTGCGGGCTTGATCGGGAGACAAGCTAGCGTAAAAACGGCGGCGGGTCCAGCGGGGCCGGGTGGCTACTACGCCAGGCCCTTCTCGCGGAGCAGGCGGTCGTAGACCGCCACCGTGGCCTCGGTGGGCGAGCGCCCGAAGCGCGCCACCACGTGGGCCCGGCCGCGCGCGCCCATGGCCTGGCGCGCCCCGGGGCCGAGCGCCAGCATGCGCTCGATGGCGTCCGCCAGCGGTCCGGGCCAGAAGGTGGGCACCTCGAAGCCGGTCTCGCCGTCGACGATGGTCTGGTCGAGGTTGGTGGCGCGGGACAGGATGGCCGGCAGCCCCGTGGCGCAGCCCTCCAGGGCGGCGTTGGACAGCCCCTCGTAGAGCGACGGCAGGGTGAGCACGTCCGCCGCCCAGTACAGGCTGCGGATGTCTTTCTGCGCGTCCAGGAAGCGCACCTGGTCCCGCAGCCCGGGCCGCGCGCGCAGCCAGTCCACCAGCCGGGCGGTGCCGGGATCCCGGCGGCGGCCGGCCAGCAGGAAGACCGCCTGCGGCGCCAGGCGCCGCTGGTGCGCCAGGCTTGACAGGGACCAGAGCAGGCCGAGCTGGTGCTTCTGCAGGCTGATCCGGCCGGGCAGCAGGAAGGCGACCTGCTGCTCGCCGAGCTGCCAGGCGGCCCGGGCGGCCTGGCGCTCCTCGGGCGTGGGCGGCCGGAAGAACTCGGTGTCCAGGATGTTGTAGATGACCTGGACCTTCTCCGGGCGCACCCGGGCCCAGGTGACCAGCTCGGCCTTGACCGACTCCGAGTTGCTCAGGATGAGGTCGGCGCGGTCCGAGAGGTGGCGCTCCAAGGCCATCAGGTGCGGCTGCATGAACCGGTTGCGGGAGGAGGTGATGACGATCGGCACCCCGGCCCGGCGGGCCGTCAGCCGGCCCCAGAAGTTGGCCTTGTCCCGGTAGCAGTGCAGGATGTGCGGCCGCTCCTCGCGCAGGATGCGGGTCAGCTCCTCGACCCCCGCCAGGTTCATGCGCTTGTGCCCGAGCACGTGCCTGGGTTGCCCCGGGATCAGCTCGTCCTGGTAGAACACCAGATCGTGGTACAGGCACAGCACGGGCTCGAAACGAGCCGGCAGGGAGCGGATGAGCCTGAGGAGCTGCTGCTCCGTGCCGCCCTGCTGCAGGTTGGGGATGAAGTAGAAGATCTTGATCCTGTCCATGCACGCTCCGAACGGAAATATTCCATCGCCCCGCCGCCTCGTCAACTCCGTAATTCACTTGCGCCGTGAGCGGCGGGCTGGTATGCGATCCGCAAGATGCAACACAGTTGCACAAAGAACGGAGCCCGCGGAGCCGGCCCGGACCCCTCCGCGGAGGCCGCGCTGGCCGCGGCGGGGCTGCGGCGGACCGGGCCGCGCCTGGCGGTGCTGCGGGCGCTGTTTCGGGCCCGGCGGCCGCTCGCCCACGCGGAGCTGGCCGCCCGCGCGGCGCTCGGCGGGCTCGACCGGGTGACGATCTACCGGGTGCTGGCCGCGCTGCGCCGGGCCGGGCTGGTGCACGAGGTGCGCGGCGTGGACGGCACGCTGCGCTTCGGCTGGCACCCCGGGCAGGACGCCCACTGCCCGGGCGACCACGCCCACTTCCTGTGCCTGCGCTGCGGGGGCATGCAGTGCCTCTCGGAGCAACCCATGCCCCGGGTGGCGGTCCCGCGGGGCGCGCGGGTCCAGGGCAAGCAGCTGCTGGCCTACGGCACCTGCGCGAGGTGCCTGCCCCATGGCTGAGCTCCGCCGCGGCTGGCTGGCCGGGTTTCGTTTCGACCGCCTGGAGCTGTCGGGCTCGCTGGGCGATCTTGGCACCTTCCTGCCGCTGGTGGTGGCCATGGTGCTCGCCAGCCGCCTCGATCTGGGGGTGGTGCTGGTGTGCGCCGGGCTGATGAACGTGGCCACCGGCTTGCTCTTCCGCCAGCCCGTCCCGGTCCAGCCCATGAAGGCCATCGCGGCCGTGGCCATCACCGAGGGGCTCACCCAGGGGGAGCTGGTGGCCTCGGGCCTGGCGCTGGGCGGGATCATGCTGGCGCTGTCGCTGACCGGGGCCATCGGGCTGCTGACCCGCTGGGTGCCGCGGGCCGTGGTGCGGGGCATCCAGCTCGGGGTCGGGCTCAAGCTGGCCGTGCAGGGCTTCGCCTCCCTCGGGAAGCTGCCCTGGCTGGGCGCGGACTGCCTGCTGCTCGGGGTGGGGGCGGCCGCGCTGCTGCTGCTGCTGTGGGCCTGGCGGAAGCCGGCGGTGCTGTGGCTCTTCCTGGGCGGGCTCGCCTACCTGGCCCTGGTGCGGCCCGAGGCCTACCAGGGCCTGACGCCCGGCCTGCCGGCCTTCGCCCTGCACTGGCCCGCGGGCGCGGACTGGCTGGGTGGGCTGTGGAAGGCCGGCCTGCCGCAGGTCCCGCTGACCGTGCTGAACTCCGTGCTGGCGGTGTGCGCCCTGTCGGCCGATTACTTCCCCGGCCAGGGCATCTCCCCCCGGCGCATGGCGGCCAGCGTGGGGCTGATGAACCTCCTGTGCGCACCGCTGGGCGGCATCCCCATGTGCCACGGCTCGGGCGGGCTGGCGGCCCAGGTGCTGTTCGGCGCCCGCACCGGCGGCAGCGTGGTCATGCTGGGTCTCGGCAAGGCGCTGGCCGGGCTCGCCTTCGGCGGCGCGCTCCTGAGCCTGCTGCAGTCCTACCCCTCGGCCATCCTGGGGGTGCTGCTGGTGTTCGCCGGGCTGGAGCTGGCGCGGGCGGCGCGGGAATCGCTGACCGGCCCGGGGCTGGTGGTGGTGCTGGCCACCGCGGCCGGCATCCTGGGGCTGGACACCGCCGCGGGCTTCCTGATCGGCTGCGCGCTGTCCGCGCTGGGCTGGGCCGCGCGGCGGCTCACGAGAGATCGACAACCCAAGGAGGAGATCCATGCGGAAGAAGCTGGTGGCCTGGGCGCTCGTGCTGCTGAGCCTGGCGGCGGGCCAGGCCGCGCTGGCGGCGGGCAAGCAGCAGGGTAAGTTCTACGTCATCGGGATGGGCACCTCGCCCGACCTGGTCACCGTGCGCGGGCTGGAGGTGATCAAGCGGGCCGACCTCGTCCTGCTGGAGGACAAGTCGGATCTCGAGGCCTGGGGCAAGTGGATCGGGAAGAAGCCGGTCGTCTACGCGCCTCACCTGGCGAAGGTCTTCTACGGGACCGATCCCGCCAGCCTGACGGACCCGGCCAAGCGGGCCTGGGCCGAGAAGAACGACGCCATCCGCAAGGAGCTGGCGGCGAAGGTCCAGCAGGCCGTCGTCGCCGGCAAGGTCGTGGCGTACCTGCAGTGGGGCGACGCGATGCTCTACGGCAACCTGTACCTGCTGGAGATGCTGCCGCCCGCGATCCCCACGGAGGTCGTGCCCGGGGTGGGTGCCTTCCAGGCCGCCAGCGCCGCCCTCGAGCGCAGCACGGTCTACGGCTGGGACACCAACGGGGTGATCCTGACCATGGGGGACTGGCCCGGCCGGGCCGACACCAACGAAAAGTTGATGGCGGCCGGGACGAGCATGGTGTTCTACACCATGCACCTCGACTACCCCGCGGTCTTTGCGCAGCTCGCCAGGGCCTACCCGGCCGACACGCCCGTGGCGGTGGTGTCCTTCGCCGGGGATCCCCGGAACCAGAAGATCGAGCGCAGCACCGTGGGCAAGTTCCTGACCGAGGTGGACTGGGCCCACCTGCCAGCGGAGATGCACACCCTGTTCGTCGGCAAGTTCCTGACGGTCGGCCAGGCGCGCAAGGACGGGGTGAGCCACGGCAAGGACTGGATCCAGCAGCAGCACGGGGACGACACGCCGCTCGGCCAGCCCACCTGCGAGCAGCCCTGAGGCGTGGCCCCGTCCCTGGGGCGCCGTGTGCTCGGTAGCTAGCGCGTGGGGCGGTGCCCCGCGATCCACGCTTCCACCCGCCGGAGCTCCTCCCGATCCCGCGCGCCGCCCGCGGCGAGCAGCGCCCGGGCCTCCTCGGCCAGGGCGAGCGCCCGCGCGTGGTCGCCCTGCGCCCAGCGCACCTCGGCCTGGTTGCTGCGCAGCTCGGCCAGGTCCTTGTCCTCCCAGCGGGCCGCATCGAAGCGCCGCTCCGCCCGCGTCAGGAAGGGCTCGGCCAGGAGCGGCTTGCCGAGCCCGAGGTAGGCCGCGCCGATGTTGTTCAGCTCCATGAAGGTCTCGCTGCTGTCCTCGCCTAGGGCGCCCACCAGGATGGCCAGGGCCGACTCGTGGAGCGGCAGCGCCTCGGCGTGCTGGCCCTGCCGCTGGAGGACGTTGCCGATGTTGTTGAGGCACGCGGCCACCTTCGGGTGCGCCTCGCCGTAGGCCGCGCGCGCGGCCTCGAGGGCCCGCCGGTAGGTCCGCAGGGCCTCCGGGTACCGGCCGAAGTCGTCCTGCACGACCCCGATGGACAGCAGGGCGGACACCGCCCCCGGGCCCTGCGGACCCTCACTCCTCTCCGCGATGGCGAGCGCGCGGCGGAAGTGCTCGATGGCCCGCTCGGGCTGCTGCTGGTCGGCGAACAGGTTGCCCAGGTTCTGGTGTGCCATCTGCAGGTCCGGGTGCTCGGGCCCGAGCGCGGCTTGCAGCTGCTCGAGAGAGCGCTGGGCCAGCGTGAGCGACTCGTCGAGGCGGCCGAGCTTGCGGGCGTCGATGCTCAGGTTGCCGTAAGCGCGCGCCACCCGCGGGTGGGCGGCGCCGTGGAGGCGCTCCCACAGCTCGACCGCCCGGCGGTGGTGCTCGTAGGCCTGGGGGTGGTGATCCTGGCCGCCCTCCAGGTTGCCGCGGTTGTTCTCCACCACGGCCCGGAGCGCCGGCCGATCGCCCAGCCGGCGGCAGATGGCGTCGGCCTGGCCGATGACGTGTCGCGCGAGATCCCACTGCTCGAGCTCGTTGCCGTGCACGAAGGCGAGGTGCGCGAGGACCAGCACGGCCTCCTCGTCGTGCCGGCCGGCCAGGGCGGCCTCGGCCGCCTGCCAGAGGGTCTCCAGGGCCGCCTGGGGATCGCCCGAGAGATCCTGGACGCGGCCCTGCAGGTCGAGGGCCTCGGCCAGCGCCGGCGGGTAGCCGACCTCGCGCGCGGCGGCCACCGCCCGGCCGGCCGCCTCGGCCGCCTGCGGCAGCTGACCGGCGGAGAAGTGGGCCTTGGCCTGCGCGAGCTGGGTGCGCAGCGCGGCGACCCTGGCCCGGGTGGCCGGATCGGTCGGCGGAGGGATGAGGGCGCGCAGCGCCTCGCTGTCCGCACAGGCGGTCAGATCGCCCAGGCCGGCGGCGGCCATGGGCGCGCGCCGCAGGGTGGCGGCGTCCGCCCGCTCGAGGACCCCGGCCAGCGCACCGAGCTCCTCGGCGCGCCGATCCAGGCAGGCCATGCGCAGATCGAGCAGCGCCGGCGACTGCTCGCCGCGCACCTGGGTGGCCTCGCAGGCCTCGGTGCGCATCGCCGCCCACTGGTCGGCGTAGCGATCGAGGAGCCTGCGGACCGCCTCCCAGGACTCGCCGGCCGCGGGGGCGCCGGTCGCCTGGAAGGCCCGCTGCACGCTGGCCCGCCGCGTCGGGTCCCACACCCCGCGCAGCCGCTCGCCGGCCCCCTGGCACGGCGCCGACAGGCCGCCCAGGGAGAAGAGCGTCAGCGCGGCCGCGGCGGCCAGCGCGGCGCTCGCCGCGATCGCCAGGCCGACACGGCGGGCCCGCCGGCGCGAGGCGCGCTGGAGCTCCTGCAGCAGCGCCTGCATGTCCGCGTGCCGCTGGCCAGGCTCCCGGGCCAGGCCGCGTAGCAGCGCGCGGCGCACCCGGGCCGGCACGCGGCCGTCCGCCGGCGGTTCGACCACGCGCCCGGCCGCCGCGGCCTCGGCCAGCTCCGCGGGGGTGCGGCCGGCGAACGGCAGGCGGCCGTACAGGCCCTCGTACAGCGCCACGCAGAAGCTGTACTGATCGGTGCGCGCGTCCGCGGGCAGGCCCTGGCGCTGCTCGGGCGCCATGTAGGCCGGGGTGCCCAGGCAGGCGCCGCTGAGGGTGAGCGGGCTGGCGAGCGCCCCCGGCGCGGGGGGCGGGGCCGAGGCCGGAGCCGGCCCGGGCGCCTCGCCAGCCAGGCGCGCCAGACCGAAGTCCGTCACCCGGGCGTGGCCGTCCCGGTCGAGCAGGACGTTGTCGGGCTTGAAGTCGCGGTGCACCAGGCCCGCGGCGTGCGCGGCGGCGAGCCCGCGTCCGGCCTGGGTGAAGTGCCCGAGGACCTCACGCCAGGGCCGCGCGCCCGCCCGCAGCCAGGCCCCCAGCGTGCCGCCGGGCATGAGCTCCATGGCCAGGAACACGCGCTCGCCGATGGAGCCCACGTCGTGCACCGGCACCACGTTCGGGTGAGCCAGGCGGGCCATGGCCTGGGCCTCGCGCAGCAGCCGCGCCCGCGCCTCGGGCGCCGGGGTCGAGCCGTCCGGGCCGAGCAGCTTGAGCGCGATCCGGCGGTCCAGGACCGGGTCGTAGGCCGCGTACACCACCCCCATGCCGCCCTGCCCCAGCCGCTGGAGCACCACGTAGCGGCCCAGGCTCGTGCCGCGGGACAGCTCGGCCGGCTCCGGCAGGCCCGCGGGCAGCGTGGGCGGGCCGTCGTCCGCGGCGGGGGCGGTCGGGCCGCGGCTCGCCCGGGCGCGCGTCGCGGCCGCCAGCGCCAGCAGGCAATCCGGGCAGCGGTCCAGGTGCTCGTCGAGGTCGCGCCTGGCCTCCGGGCTGAGGCGGCCCGCCATGTATTCCAGGAGAGTCTGCTCGCTGGGGCAGCCGCCCCGGGTCGGCCGGCCGGCGCTCATGTCTGCGTCCCCGCTCGCGCTGGCCCGCGGCCGCCGAACAGGCGGTGCCACAGGCCGCCCACGCCGGGCAGCGACAGCACCCGCTCGACCCGGGCCGCGCGCTCGCCGGCCGGCGCGGCCGCCAGGAGCCCGACCAGCTCGGCCGCCAGCCAGCCCTGCAGCGAGTGGAGGTAGGCCGCGAAGTACGGATCTCGGCCCGCGGCGTAGGAGCCCTCGCCGGCCCGGAACTGCTTGGCCGCCTCCAGGAAGCGGAGCAGCTCGGCCTCCAGCCGTTTCAGCGCGGCGCGCTCCGCGGGGGACTCCCAGATGGCCTGGCCGAAGCGGAACACCCGCCCCACGGGGCTGACCAGCTCCCGCAGCTTGGCCCAGGCGGTCCGGAAGGCCCCCGCCCTGGGCTTGCGCTGGAACAGGGGCCGCACGGGCGCCCAGGCCTGGACCAGGCCGTCGTGGTAACCCTGGAGCGTCCGCAGCCTGACCGCCAGCGGGGCCAGCGCCCGCTGCAGGTCCTGGCCCACGCGGTCCGCCTGGGCCTGGACCACCTCCTCCGCCGGCCGGGGCGCGGGCTGCCCCAGGGCGCGCTCGAGGGTCGCGCCGGCTTGCTTGAAGGCCAGGCGGGTCATGGCCAGGGCCGACTGGGGCAGCTTCTCGTCCAGCACCCGGGTGAGGAGCTCGGGCGAGGTGGTCTTGAACATGGCCGGGAAGAAGGCGATCAGCCGGCGCAGGTAGTTGCCCAGCTCCTCGGTGGGCTGGCGCTCGGCCACGGGCCGGCGGGTCACCTCGGCCAGCATGCGGCTGAAGCCCGCCAGCGCCTCGGGCAGGAGGTCCGCCTGGCAGAGCTTCGCCAGCACCTCGGCGCGCAGGCTCCGGCCGAGGCTGCGCTCCAGGCGCCTGCGCCGGCTCCGCAGCGCGCGCAGGGGGTTTCTGGCGCGGCAGGCCGGGCAGCGCCTGGCGAACCGCCCGAGGCTCGCGCCGCAGGCGCAGCGCATCGGGAGGTCGTCCCGCCAGGCCGCGCTCCACGCGGCCTCCCCGCCGTGCAAGGGCAGGTTGCTCACCCGGGTGGATCAACCACCCTTCTCGCCGGCTGTCAACGGGCGGGGTTGGATTCCGGCCCGGAACCTGATAGACAGGCCGCGTGGAACTGCGAGCGCTGAGGACCCGCTTCTCCGCCGTGCTGGCCCGCAAGGGCCTGGCCTGGCAGGCCTGGAAGATGACCATCGGCCTGCTCACCGTGGCCTGGGTGTACGTGCTGTACATGCCGGCCTCGCACTACACCGCGGACCGCTCGTACGATCTGCTGACGAGGCTGGACGCCTCCATCCCCTTCATCCCCTGGACCTGGTGGCTGTACTTCCCCGGCTACCTGTTCGGGCTGGCCTTCGCCATCATCGCCATCCGCGATGACAAGGTCTACCTGCGCTCGGTGGCCGCCATCATGCTGGCCCAGGTGCTCAACAGCGTGGTCTACCTCACCATGCCCTCGACCTTCCCGCGGCCGGTGGACTGGCAGGGCACCGGCTTCACCGCCGAGGCCATCCGCTGGTTCTGGACCATCGACCCGCCCAACAACACCTTCCCCTCCAGCCACGTGGCCCTGGCGACGCTGGCGGCGCTCGCCCTGTGGCGCGAGCGGAACCCCTGGCGCTGGGTGCCCACGCTGACCGCCCTTGGCATCTTCGTGACCGTGCACACGGCCAAGCAGCACTACTGGATGGACGCGGTGGCCGGGGTGGCCATCGCCTTCCTGATGCACTTCCTGGTGTTCGAGGGCTGGCCGCGCCTGCGCGACCGCTCGCGCGGCGGCGGTCGGGACCCCTCGCGCTACCCGGCCAAGGAGCCGGCCGGCTCGGGCTGAACCCGGGCTCAGTCGGCGCCCTCCTGACCGCCTCCGCGGCGCAGCGTCTTCTTGGTCTTCTGGTGCCGCTTGTCGGCCAGCCGGCGCCGCTTCTGGCCGGCCGAGGGCCGGGTGGGGCGGCGCGGCTTGGGAGGGCGCTCCACCGCGCGCAGCATGTCGGTGAGCTTCTCCAGACAGGCCTCG
Source organism: Myxococcota bacterium (assembly GCA_022710975.1). Classification (GTDB taxonomy): domain Bacteria; phylum Myxococcota; class B64-G9; order B64-G9; family B64-G9; genus JAKLGA01. Next base: position 138,064 of record JAKLGA010000010.1, read on the forward strand.
ATGTTGCGCGCCTGGTCGCGGTGCTCCTCGCTGGCGAGCACCAGCTCGCCCTCCCGGGTCACCCGGGAGCCGAAGCGGGCCAGGAAGCGCGCGCGCACGCCGGGCGGCAGGCTGGGGCTGTGACGGAGGTCCCAGCGCAGGACCGCCTTGGAGTTGACCTTGTTCACGTTCTGCCCGCCGGCGCCCGAGCTGCGGGCGAAGGTGAACTCGAGCTCGGCGCGCGGGATGCGCAGGCTCGCGCTCACCTCAAGGAATGCGCCGTCGAGGTCCATGGCTTGCCTCCGTGGCCTCTGGCATGTTCCGACCTCGGGCACCCCTGGTCAAGGACCTCTGAGACGTGACCTTCTCCTTCTGGCGGGCGTATCATGCCCGTGGCGATCCACTCTCTTGGAGGTGAGGAGATGAGGGCGAACCTGGTGGGCCTCTTCCTGCTCGCGGGCGCCGTGTGCTGGGTGGGCGCTGGCTGCTCGGACGACAGCGCGGGCGGGGACGACGGCGGCGTGGATGGGCTCGCGCAGGACGGGCAGGACGGCGCGTCCGGGGGTGACGACGGCCCGACCCAGGGCGACTGCTCGGCCACGGGGGCGACCTGCGGCTCGGCGGCGGAGTGCTGCTCTGGCCGGTGCCTGAATGGGCTGTGCGGGGATTGCCTGGCGCTGGGCCAGGAGTGCAGCGACTCCGCCGCGTGCTGCTCGGGCCGGTGCGAGTCGGTGGCCGGCGGCACCAACCAGTGCGTCGAGGGCGGCGCCTGCCTGGCCGACGGCTTCCTGTGCGTGCAGGCCGCGGATTGCTGCAGCCTGTCATGCCAGGAGGGCCGCTGCGTGGCCGAGGCGCTCTGCGCCCAGGTGGGCGAGGACTGCGCCGCGGACGCCGACTGCTGCAGCGACGACTGCGGCCAGGATCTGAAGTGCGCCTCCACCGGATCGAGCTGCCTGCCCCTGGGGGAGGCCTGCGCCAATGACGCCTCGTGCTGCTCGGGGGATTGCTCCGAGTCCGCGGACGGGCTGCGCTGCCAGCAGTCCTCGGTCTGCCGCGGCGAGGGCGACATCTGCGACGCGGCTGGCGACTGCTGCACCGGGGTGTGCACCGACGGGCTGTGCCCGGTGCTGGCCGAGTGCGGGACCGCGGGCCAGCCCTGCACGGGCTTCCACGAGTGCTGTTCGGGCCTGTGCTCGGATCCGGGCACCGGGACCCTGGTGTGCCAGTACGTGTCCGGCTGCCGGCCCATCGGCGAGGTGTGCCGGCGCGAGGCGGACTGCTGCGGGGGGCTGTGCGAGCCCGAGGGCATGACCGGGGTGTCGCGCTGCGAGAAGCCGCAGAACCCGGGCTGCCTGATGGCCGGGGAGACCTGCGGCGGCTTCTCCCAGGGGACGTCCTACAACTGCTGCCCGCCCGGGGCCGGCGGCGGCGCAGCCCTGTGCCTGGAGACCGAGCTCGGGGTGACCCGCTGCTTCGGCGAGGGCACGAACACGCAGTGCCTGGCGGACGGCGCCACCTGCGCCTTCGCGGACGAGTGCTGCAGCGGTCTCTGCCTGCCGGACGCGGGCGGGGCGCTGACGTGCGGCGCGGTGTGCGTGCCCGCGGCCGGGCTGTGCACCACCCACGCCGATTGCTGCTCCGGCCTGGTGTGCCTGGACGGGTCGTGCCAGGAGAACCCCTACGCCTGCACCCCGCTGGGCGGGGCCTGCGAGACCGCCGCCGAGTGCTGCACCAGCGCTTGCACCAACCAGACCTGCAACGAGCCCTGATCGAACCCCTGCCCTGGATCTGGCCTCGCGCCTGCGGTAGATCTCCGGAGGGCGAGGAACTCGCGGGTTCTTCCGTCTCTCGGGGCGGGACCCACCATGCCAGGAGGATTTCCATGAAGGTGCGGACGCATTCCGGCGCGGCGCTGGCGCTCGTGACCCTGCTCGGCCTGCTCGGGGCGGCCCCCGGGGCCCGGGCGGTCGACTACTCCGGCACCCTCAACTCGAACACCACCTGGAGCGCGGGCGACGTGGTGGTCGTCACCGGCGACCTCAGCGTGGCCCCGGGCATCACCCTGACGGTGAACGAGGGCGCCCTGGTGCAGGTGCGCGGCGCCTACCGCCTCACGGTGAACGGGACGCTGGAGGTGAACGGCAGCCAGGCCGCCCCGGCCGTGTTCCAGCCCGAGAACGCCGGCGCGGCGCGGGGCGCCTGGGTCGGGCTCGTCGTGGAGGCTGGCGCGACCGTCGATCTGGAGCACGCGATCCTCCGCAAGGCCCAGTGGGGGCTGCAGGTCAACGGTCTCACCGCCAGCCCGGTCGGGGTGCGTCAGCCCGAGTTCTCCGAGTGCTCCCTGGGCGCGGTGAACGTGGTGAGCGGGGCGGGGGCGCGCTCGGCGACGCTGGACGCGGTGCGGGTGCACCACAACGGGACGAACTCGGGCAGCTCGGCGCTGTACGTGGGCAACGGGGAGAGCCTGACGGTGCAGAACGGGCTCTTCTACGCGAACACGGGCAACGGGCTGGAGAGCTACTACGGCACGCTGACGGCGACGAACTGCACGGTGCACGGGCAGACGGCTTACGGGCTGTACCTGTGGTACGGCACGGCCACGGTGAAGAACTGCATCGTGAGCGCGAACAGCTCGAATGGCATCTACACCAACGGGACGAGCTACTCGGCCTCGTACAACGACGTGTGGGGGAACGGCAACAACGGCAACGCGGGCTCGAGCTCGATCAGCGCCAACCCCCTGTTCGTGGACGCGGCCGGGTACGACTTCGGCCTGACCCACCGCTCGCCGGGCCGGAAGCTGGGCGAGGGCGGGACCTGGCAGGGGGCGCTCGAGTGGGCCGGGGCCCAGACCGTGGGCAACCTGGGGTACGTGTGGGAGGACCTGACCATCCCGGCCGGGGACTTCGTCATCGCCGGCGACTTCACCGTGGCGCCCGGGGTGACCTTGACGGTCGACCCGGGGGCGGTGCTGAAGTTCGCGGCCGTGGACGCCATGGGCTCGAACGACGCGCTGGCCGAGCTGCGGGTGGAGGGGACGCTGAACGCCGACGGCACGCTGGGGGAGCCGATCGAGCTGCGCCCCGAGAGCGACGGGGCGGCGCGCGGGTCCTGGACCGGGGTGGTGGCGCTCCCGGGCGCGAGCTTCACCCTGGACAGCGCGGTGATCCGCAAGGCCAAGGTCGGGTTGAGCTGCGAGGCGGCGGGCGCGCTGGTGACCCAGACGGAGATCGCCGACTGCACGCAGAACGCGGTGAACGTGGTGAGCGGGGCGGGGGCGCGCTCGGCGACGCTGGACGCGGTGCGGGTGCACCACAACGGGACGAACTCGGGCAGCTCGGCGCTGTACGTGGGCAACGGGGAGAGCCTGACGGTGCAGAACGGGCTCTTCTACGCGAACACGGGCAACGGGCTGGAGAGCTACTACGGCACGCTGACGGCGACGAACTGCACGGTGCACGGGCAGACGGCTTACGGGCTGTACCTGTGGTACGGCACGGCCACGGTGAAGAACTGCATCGTGAGCGCGAACAGCTCGAATGGCATCTACACCAACGGGACGAGCTACTCTGCCTCGTACAACGACGTGTGGGGGAACGGCAACAACGGCAACGCGGGCTCGAGCTCGATCACCGAGGATCCCATGTTCGTCAACGTCGTCGAGCCCAACCTGCACCTGCTGGACTCGAGCCCGTGCATCGACACCGGCACCGCCACGGGCGCGCCCGACCACGACCTCGAGGGCCAGCCCCGGCCGCTGCAGGGCCGCGAGGTGGGCTCGCCCATCCACGACATGGGCGCCTACGAGTTCAACCGCACCTCGAACCGCTACCCGGTGGCGGACGCCGGCGCGGATCGCACGGTCGTCAAGGACGCGCCCGTCCAGTTCGACGGCAGCCCCTCGGTCGACCCGGACGGCAGCGTGGTGGCCTGGGCCTGGGACTTCGGCGACGGCCAGCTCGGCAGCGGTGCCACCCCGATCCACACCTACGCCACGGCCGGCACCTACCAGGTGACCCTGGTGGTGACCGACGACGGCGGGCTGACGGGCTCGGACCGGGCCAGCATCCACGTCAACACCCGGCCCACGGCCGCGGCCGGCCCGGACAAGAACGCCGCGGTGAACGAGACGGTGTACTTCGACGCCAGCGGCTCCGCCGACGTGGACGGCAGCCTGGTCGGCTTCCTGTGGGACTTCGGCGACGGGCAGACGGCCACGACCAGCTTCGCCAGCCACCGCTACGCCTCGTCCGGCCTCTACACGGCCACCCTGACCGTCACGGACGACGACGGCGCCTCGGCCAGCGACACGGCCCGGGTGACGGTCGGCGACCCCGCCGACACCACGGGTCCGGTGGTGATCCACACCCAGGTGCCCGACGGCCAGCCCGACGGCGTGGACGTGGCCGTGGTGGCCACCATCTCCGACGAGAGCGGCGTGCGCTCGGCCAGCCTGTACTACCGCCCGACGGGGCAGCCGGGCTTCAGCGCGGCGCCCATGGTCGTGGTGGCCGGCAGCCAGTACGCCGGGCTCATCCCGGCCGCGGCGGTCACCACCGCCGGTGTGGACTACTACCTGGAGGCCGAGGACGACAGCCCGGCGCACAACCCGAGCCTGTCGCCCGCGGGCGGGGCGGGCGCGCCGTACCACTTCGGCGTGGTGGCGGTGGACCGCGATCCGCCCAGCATCGCGCACACCCCGGTGGGCGACGGCCAGCCAGCCGGCCAGCCGGTGTCCGTCACCGCCGAGGTGACCGACGAGACCGGGATCGCCCTGGTGCGCCTGTGGTACCGCGTGGCCGGGGCCGCCGGGTTCACCTCCGTGGAGCTGATCCACGGGGCGGGCGACAGCTACCAGGCGGACATCCCCGCCGGCGCGGTGACCGCGGCCGGGGTGGACTACTACCTGGAGGCCGCGGACACGGCCGTGCCCGTGCACGCGGGCAGCCTGCCGGACGACGCGCCGGCCAGCTACTTCCACTTCACGGTGACCGCGGCCGACACGGCCGCGCCCAGCATCCAGCACACGCCGGTGGCGGACGGGCAGCCCGAGGGCCTGCCGGTGCGGATCGCGGCCACGCTGACCGACCCGAGCGGGGTGGGGGAGGCGCGCCTGTTCTACCTGGGCGGCGGCGCCGTGGTCTACACCGAGCTCGCGCTGAGCGCGGTGGGCGGCGACGTGTACGAGGCCGAGATCCCGGCCGCGGCCGTGACCTACCCGCGGGTGAGCTACTACCTGGAGGCCGTGGACCAGGCCGCCACGCCCAACCAGGGCAGCCTGCCCGCCGGGGCGCCGGCCGAGGTGTTCACCTTCGCGGTGTCGCGCGAGGTGGTGGCGGAGCCGGGCGACGTGATCGTTTCGGAGATCATGGCCGACACCAGCCTGTCCGAGCCGTCCAGCGAGTGGTTTGAGCTCACCAACACCACCGACGCGGACATCGACCTGACGGGCTGGGTGGTGGCCGATCTGGGCCAGGACTCGTTCGAGATCGGCGGGCCCGGGCCGGTGGTCATCCCGGCCGGCGGCACGCTCGTGCTCGGGCGCAGCGCGGACCTGCAGGTGAACGGCGGGGTGGGGGTGGACTACGTCTACGCCGGCCTGATCCTGGCCAACTCCGCCGACGAGCTCGTCCTGCTGGCCGGGGCGACCGAGGTGGACCGCGTGGCCTGGGACCGCTCGGCCGGCTGGCCGCTCGCGGAGGGCCGCTCGCTCAGCCTCGACCCGGCCTGGCTGGACGCCTCGGCCAACGACCTGCCGGAGCACTGGTGCCAGGCGACCACGCCGCTGCCCGGCGGTGACACGGGCACGCCCGGCGAGCCCAACGACAGCTGCGGCGCCGGGGTGGACGAGGAGGGGCCGGCCATCGCCTTCACCCCGATCGCCGACGGCCAGCCGGCGGGCCAGGACGTGCTGCTGGACGCGGTCATCGCCGATCCCAGCGGGCTGGCCAGCGCCACCTGCTTCTACCGCCTGGAGGGCGCGGGGAGCTGGGCCCAGGCCGACTTCGCCCTGGTCACCGGAGACCTCTACCAGGCCGTGCTGCCCGGCGCGTCCATGGCCGAGCCGGGCGTGGACTACTACGTGGTGGCGGTGGACGCCTCGCCCAACCAGAACCTCTCCGAGCAGCCCGCGGGCGGGGCCGCCGCGGCCCTGCACTTCACGGTGGACGACACGGCCATCGACACCCAGGGCCCGTCCATCACCCACCAGCCGGTCGCCGGCCCAGTGGAGGCTGGCACCGCGCTCGAGCTGACCGCGCTGGTGAGCGATCCGAGCGGCGTGGACGGCGTGCGCGTGCTCTACCGCGCCCTGGGCGCCGCGGACTACTCGGCGCTCGAGCTGCAGCCCGGCCCGGGCGCGCCCGGCGTCTACCTGGCGACGCTGCCCGCGGGCGCCGTCCAGGTGCCGGGTGTGCAGTACTACCTGGAGGCCACCGACGCGTCGCCGGCCTCCAACTCCTCCGCCTTCCCGGTGGACCACGCCACGGCGCCGATCACCTTCCAGGTGGTGGACTCGAGCGACCGGATCGGCCCGGACATCGCGCACACACCAGTCGCCGGACCCGTGCTCGAGGGCACGCCGGTGGAGATCGAGGCCGAGGTCACCGACCCCTCGGGGGTGGCCGAGGTGACCCTGTTCTACAAGGGCGGCCTGCAGGCGTCCTTCACCGCGCTCACCTGCAGCCCGGATGGCGACGGGACCTACCGCGCCAGCATCCCGGCCGCGGCGGTGCTCCAGCCCGCGGTGCTCTACTACCTGGAGGCCGTGGACGGCTCCCCCAACCAGAACGCCTCGCTGGAGCCGGCCGACGGGGCGCTGGCCCCGCGCCAGTTCCTGGTCGAGGAGGACGTCAGCCAGGACAGCGACCCGCCCGTGATCACCGACGTGCACGCGCTCGCGGACCCGGCCGTGGCGGGCCTGCCGGTCACCCTGGCCGCGACCATCGCCGATCCTTCGGGGGTGGCCTCGGCCCAGGTGTTCCTGCGCACCCGCGGGTCCGGGCTGTCCTTCGTGGGCGTGGCCCTGGAGGCCCAGGGCGGCGACGCCTACCAGGCCTCGGTGCCGGGCGCCCTGGTCGAGCTGGGCGTGCTCGAGTACTACGTGGAGGCGCGCGACGCCTCCGCGCTGCAGAACCTGGGGCGCGCCCCGGCGGACGCGCCCACGACGCTGTACGCCCTGACGGTGGAGGACGGCGAGCAGCCCCCGGCCTCCGGGGATGGCTGCGGCTGCGGCGCGGCGGGGGCCGGGGGGCTCGGGCTCCTGGGCCTGGCCGGCCTGGCCCTGGCCCTGCTGCGCCGACGCCGTTAGCCCCGCGCCCGCCCGCCGGCCGCTTGACAGGCACGACCGGACCGCGCTACTGCCGCCTGGTGGGTTGGGGAACCTGAAGGGAGGGATCTCCATGAAGGCGCGTCTTGCCCCGCTGGCGATCGTGCTGCTCCTGCTCGGCGGCCCGGGCGCCGCGGAGGCCCGCGTCGGCTACCTGAACCGGCCGGACGTGCACGGCGATCAGGTGGTCTTCACCGCCGAGGACGATCTATGGCTGGTCTCCGACCGCGGCGGCGCGGCCCGCCGCCTGACCAGCCACCCCGGGGTGGAGACCGCCCCGCAGTTCTCCCCGGACGGCAAGTGGATCGCCTTCAGCGGCGACTACGACGGCAACCAGGACGTCTACCTGGTGCCGGCGGGAGGCGGCGAGCCCACCCGGCTCACCTGGCACCCGTCCCCGGACGGGGTGATCGGCTGGACGCCCGACGGCGCGGCCGTCCTGTTCCGCTCCCCGCGCGATCACCCCCACGGGCTGGCCGAGATCTTCCGCGTCTCGCCCGCGGGCGGCGAGCCGGCCAAGGTGCCGCTGGGTTACGCCTTCCGCCTGGCCATCGATCCCCTCAGCGGCCTGTGGGCCTTCAACCGCCAGAGCTGGGAGTCGCGCACCTGGAAGCGCTACCGGGGCGGCACCGCGCCGGGCATCTGGGTGGGCGATCCGCGCAAGGCCGACTTCAGGAAGGTCACCGCCTTCGACGGCCTGAACGCCTTCCCCATGTGGCACGGCGGGCGCGTCTACTTCCTGAGCGATCAGGGCGGCACGGCCAACCTGTGGTCGATGAAGCCCGACGGCGCGGAGCGCAAGCGCCTGACCGATCTGCAGGGTTTCGACGCCCGGTTCCCGTCGATGGGCCCGGACGGGCGGATCGCCTTCAGCCTGGCAGGGGACATCCACCTGTTCGATCCGGCCACCGGGAGCGAGCGCAAGCTGGACATCGATCTGCCCAGCGAGCGCGCGCTGACCCGGCTGCGCTACCCCAACCCGGCCCGGTTCCTCGACTGGTTCGAGCTCTCTCCGGAGGGCGACCGCGTGGCCGTGGTGGCGCGCGGGGAGATCTGGAGCGTGCCGGTGAAGCCCGGGGTGACCATCCCCATCACCCGCGGCAGCGGCGTGCGCGAGCGCTGGGCCTCCTTCGACCGCGAGGGCAAGCGCCTGGCCTACGTGTCGGACGCGACCGGCGAGCAGGAGATCCGGGTGCTCGACGCCTGGGGCCGCGGCGAGCCGAAGACCGTGCGCGCGGCGGGCCAGAGCGGCTACCTGTTCCCGCCGGCCCTCTCCCCGGACGGCAAGTGGCTGGCCTACTCCGACCAGACCGGCAGCCTGTACGTGCAGGCGGTCGCGGGCGGCGCCCCGCGCCTGGCCGATCGCTCGACCCAGTGGCGTATCCGCGACTACACCTGGAGCCCGGACGGGCGCTGGCTGGCCTACTCCAAGACCCTGCCCACCGACTACCAGGCGCTCCACCTGTACGACACGCAGGCCGGCAAGGTCCACTGCCTGTCCAGCGCCTTCACCTACGACTACTCGCCGGCCTGGGATCCCCAGGGCCGCTACCTGTACTTCGTGAGCGATCGGGCCACCAACCCGGTGCTGGACACGCGCGACTCCCAGAACGTCGAGCTGCGCAACACCAAGCTCTTCGCCCTGCTGCTCAGCCGCAAGGTGAAGAACCCGGTGGCGCCGCTGGAGGGCATGCCGCCCACGGAGGCGGAGGCCGCGGACAAGGCCAGGCAGAAGCAGCAGGAGAAGGAGAAGGAGGAGGCGGCGGGCGGCAAGCCCAGGCCGCCCGAGCCGATCGAGCTCGAGCTGGACGGCCTGGCCGGGAGGGTGATCGAGCTGCCCGTGCCGGTGGGGACCTACGCCGGCCTCGGGGCCACCGCGAAGACCCTGTTCTTCCTCTCGTTCCCCATCCAGGGCATGGGCGAGGGGCCGAGCTGGCCCGCGGAGCCCGAGCCGCGCGCGACGCTGATGGCGTACGACCTGGAGAAGAAGAAGGCCAAGCCGTTCATGGAGGGCGTGGGCGCCTACTCGCTGCCGACCGGCGGGGCCAAGCTCGCGGTGATGAAGAAGAAGGGGGAGATCTTCGTGCTGGGCGCGGACGCGCCGCCCACCCCCGAGGCGCTGGGGGAGGCGCGCGTGGCCCTCGAGCACCTGGTGGTCGAGGTCGATCCCCGGGAGGAGTGGCGGCAGATCTACCGCGAGGCCTGGCGCCAGATGCGCGACTTCTACTGGGACGCGGGCATGGGCGGGGTGGACTGGAAGGCCATGGGCGCGCGCTACGAGGGGCTGCTGCCGCGAGTGGCCACCCGGAGCGAGCTCAACGACCTGATCGGCGAGCTGATCGGCGAGCTGGGCACGTCGCACACCTACGTCTGGGGCGGCGATCCCGGGGTGGAGCCGCCGCGGGTGTCCACCGGGCTCCTGGGCGCGGACCTCGAGCGCCAGGGGGACGCCTTCCGGGTGGCCCGCATCTACCGCGGGGACGCGGCCGACAACGCCCGCTCCCCGCTGTCCGAGCCCGGGGTGGAGGTGCGGGAGGGCGACTTCATCCTGGCGGTGAACCACGGCCGTTTCACCCCGGGGCGGCCGTTCGAGAGCCACCTGGCCGGCCTGGCCGGGAAACCGGTCGTGCTCAGCGTGGGCAAGTCGGCCCGGGACCCGAAGGCGCGCGAGGTGGTGGTGGTGCCGCTGGCCAGCGAGGATCCGCTGCGCTACGCCGACTGGGTGCGGCAGAACCGCGAGCTGGTGGCCGCGCGGACGGGCGGCAAGGTGGGCTACCTGCACCTGCCGGACATGTCCACCGACGGGCTGACGCGCTTCAACACCTGGTTCTACCCCCAGCTCGACAAGCAGGCGCTCATCGTCGACGCGCGCTTCAACGGCGGCGGCTTCGTCTCCCAGCAGATCGTCGAGCGCCTGCGGCGCAGGGTGGTGGCCTTCGACCGCACCCGCCAGGGCGCGGTGTTCACCTACCCGGCCCGCGTGCTGAACGGGCCGTTCGTGGTGCTGACCAACGAGTGGGCCGGCTCGGACGGCGATATCTTCCCCATGGTCATCCAGCTCGAGAAGCTGGCCCCGGTCATCGGGGTGCGCACCTGGGGCGGGGTGATCGGCATCAGCGGCGAGCGCCAGGCGGTGGACACCGGCATGGGCACCGAGCCCGAGTTCGCCTACTGGAATCCGCAGTCGGGCTGGAACCCCGAGAACCGGGGGGTGACGCCGGACATCGAGGTGGACGATCTGCCCCAGGAGCTGGCCCGCGGGCAGGACGCCCAGCTCGAGCGCGGCCTCCAGGAGGTCCTCCAGCTGCTCAAGAGCCGTCCGCCCGTCGTCCCCGAGTTCGGCCCCGTTCGCGACCGCTCCCGGGACGCGTTCCGCCCCGAGCTGCCCCGCTGAGCCTGGAATTCCTCCCAATCCTCCGTCCAATCTGCGGAATCCGAGCCGGTCCCGGCGTGGATTTTTCGGTTGCATCCGGGCCCGGCCCGGGTCCAGAGTAGCTGCGAAATCCGGCTGGCGCTCTAGGTCCTGGACCCTCTTCGAAAGGGGAAGTGAGCATGCGCAGGTCGAACACGTGGAAGCATGTGGGGCTGTGTCTCTCGGTGCTGTCCCTGGCGCTGTTCGGCGCCGCGGGCTGCGACGGTGGCGGGGGCGGCGACGAATGCGCCGTGGACTCCTGCAGCGGGCACGGCACCTGCGACGACGCGAGCGGGGACATCGTGTGCACCTGCGACGCGGGCTACGCGGGTGACGTCTGCGACGCCTGCGCCACCGGCTACCACGACGACGGGCAGGGGACGTGCGTGCCCGACGCGGTCACCTGCCAGGCCGACTCGTGCAGCGGCCACGGCGCCTGCGACGACACGAGCGGGGCGATCGTGTGCACCTGCGACGCGGGCTACACCGGCGCTGCCTGCGATGCCTGCGCGGCCGGTTACCACGACGACGGCGCGGGCGCCTGCGTGGCCGACACCACCTGCGGGGCGAACACCTGCAGCGGGCACGGGACCTGCGACGACACGACCGGCGTCCTCGTGTGCACCTGCGACGCCGGCTACGCCGGCGACTCCTGCGAGGTGTGCGCGGCCGGTTACCACGATGACGGCGCGGGCGCGTGCGTGCCCGACGGCCAGACCTGCCAGGCCGACTCCTGCAGCCTGCACGGGCTGTGCGACGACTCGACCGGGTCGATCGTGTGCAGCTGCGACGCCGGCTACACCGGCGACGCGTGCGAGGCGTGCGCGGCCGGGTACCACGACGACGGCGCGGGCGCCTGCGTGGCCGACACCACCTGCGGGGCGAACACCTGCAGCGGGCACGGCACCTGCGACGACACGACCGGCGCGCTGGTGTGCACCTGCGATGCGGGCTACACCGGTGACTTCTGCGAGGGGTGCGCGGCCGGCTACCACGACGACGGCGCGGGCGCCTGCGTGGCCGACACCACCTGCGGGCTGAACACCTGCAGCGGGCACGGCACCTGCGACGACACGACCGGCGCGCTGGTGTGCACCTGCGACGAGGGCTACGCCGGCGACTTCTGCGAGGCGTGCGCGGCCGACTACCAGGACCACGACGGGGACGGCACCTGCGCCCCGGGCTGCAACCTGGTGGACTGCCAGCCGAACGCCTCCTGCGACGACGCGAGCGGCGCGGCCGTGTGCGCGTGTGACGCGGGCTACCACGACGACGGCGCGGGCGCCTGCGTGGCCGACACCGCCTGCGGGGCGAATTCCTGCAGCGGGCACGGCGCCTGCGACGACTCGACCGGCGCGATCGTGTGCACCTGCGACGCGGGCTACGCCGAGCCCTTCTGCGCGACCTGCGCGGCGGGCTACCACGACGACGGCGCGGGCGCGTGCGTGCCCGACGGGGTGACCTGCCAGGCCGACTCCTGCAACGGGCACGGCGCCTGCGACGACTCGACCGGCGCGATCGTGTGCACCTGCGACGAGGGCTACGCGCAGCCCGTATGCGCGACCTGCGCGGCGGGCTACCACGACGACGGCGCGGGCGCGTGCGTGCCCGACGGGGTGACCTGCCAGGCCGACTCCTGCAACGGGCACGGCGCCTGCGACGACACCACGGGCGCCATCGTGTGCACCTGCGACGCGGGCTACGCCGAGCCCCTCTGCGCGACCTGCGCGGCGGGCTACCACGACGACGGCGCGGGCGCCTGCGTGCCCGACGGCGAGACCTGCCTGGCCGATTCCTGCAGCTTCCACGGCGCCTGCGACGACACGACCGGCGTGATCGTGTGCAGCTGCGACGAGGGCTACGCCGAGCCCGTGTGCGCGACCTGCGCCGCGAGCCACCAGGACAACGACGGCGACGGCACCTGCCTGCCCACCTGCGAGGCGCTGGGCTGGACCTGCAGCGGGCACGGCCAGTGCGACGACACGGGCGGCGCGGCGGAGTGCCTGTGCGACCAGGACTACCAGCCGGACGGGCTGGGCAACTGCGTCGGCCTGGGCGACGGCGAGACCTGCGCATCCCCCCTGCTGCTCGACCTCGGGCAGACCTCGGTCAGCGGCACCACCGTGGGCTTCGCCGACGACTACGTCCCGGATTGCCAGGGCAACTCGAGCGCCCCGGATGTGGTGTACACCTTCACCATCCCCCAGGCCATCCACCTGAGCGTGCAGACCGATGGCCTGTTCGACTCGGTGCTGTACCTGCGCGACGACTGCGCGGCGGCGGACCTGTTCTGCAACGACGACGGCGGCCCGGGCCTGGGCTCGCTCCTCGAGGCCGACCTGGCCGCGGGCACCTACTACCTGATCGTGGACGCCTACACGACCAACAGCGGCGCCTACACCCTGACCATCGACGTGGACTGCGGCGTGGGCTTCGTGTACGACCCGGTGAGCGGCGACTGCGTGGACGACCCCTGCCTCGATCCCAACCCCTGCCAGGCTCCCCACCAGACCCTGTGCGTGGTGGACCTGCCGGGCTTCACCTGCGAGTGCGATCCGGGCTACATCCCCGACGGAGGTGGCGGCTGCATGCTGGACCCGAACCCGCAGGGCGAGGGCTGCGCCGACGCCATGAACCTGCCGGTGGCCAACCCCGGCCAGGTCAGCGGCTCGACCGTCGGCGCCGCGCCCGACTCCGACAGCGGCTGCGCCTACCAGAGCCCGGGCCCGGACCGGGTGTACTTCGTCGAGATCACCGAGCAGTCGATCCTGTGGGCCCAGACCGACGGCCAGTACGACTCGATCCTGCACCTGCAGTCGATCTGCGGCGACGTGGGCAGCGAGCTGGCGTGTGACGACGAGGGCGGCCCGGCCTCGGGCTCGCTGATCGAGGTGCTGCTCGACCCGGGCACCTACTACCTGTGGGTGGACACCTACGGCTCGGGCGTGGGCGGCGCCTACGTGCTCGACTACGCCATCCGCCCGAGCCCCTGCGCGGACGAGGAGGCGGCCTGCCCGGGCACCCCGGTGTGCGTGCCCGCGGACGACTGGTCGAGCTTCACCTGCACCTGCCCCGAGGGCACGCTGCCTTACAACGGCGACTGCATCGACGATCCCTGCGTGCCGCAGAACCCGTGCACGGACGAGAACCAGAACCAGTGCGTGCCCGATCTGCCCGGCTACGTGTGCGACTGCAACCCGGGCTACGTGCCCGACGGCAGCGGCGGCTGCATGGTGGACCCGAACCCGCACGGCGAGGCCTGCGCGGACGCCCTGCTGCTGCCGGTGGTGCCGGTGGGCTCGGTGGCCGGCACGACCGCCGACGCCCTGGCCGACTCCGGCGCGGGCTGCGGCGGCGGCGCGACCGGACCAGACCGGGTGTACGCCTTCACCCTGACCGAGGAGGTGCGCTTCGAGGCGCAGACCGACGGGCAGTACGACTCGGTCATGTACCTGCAGACCGTGTGCGGCGACCTGGGCAGCGAGATCGCCTGCGACGACGACTACGGCCCGAACAACGGCTCGCTCCTGCTGCAGATCCTGCAGCCGGGCTCCTACTACCTGTGGGTGGACGGCTACGGCTCCGCGAGCGGCGCCTACATCCTCGACTACACCATGCGCCCGAACCCCTGCGCGGACGACGAGCTGGTGTGCGCGGGCGTGCCGGTCTGCCAGGCCTCCGACGACTGGTCGAGCTACACGTGCGTGTGCCCGGCCGGGACCATCCCCTGGAACGGCGACTGCCTGGACGACCCCTGCGATCCGAACGAGTGCACGCTGATCGAGCACAAGAACCGCTGCGTGGTGGACGATCCCACGACTCCGCCCTACGCCCACTGCGAGTGCAACATCGGCTACATCCCGGACCCGGGCGATCCCGACCTGTGCGTCATGGACCCGAACGCCAACGAGTGGGCCTTCATCGTGTTCCTGAACGCCGACAACAACCTCGAGAGCTTCGGCCACGAGGACGTGGCCGAGATGGGGGTGGCCGGCAGCACGGCCTACGTGCACATCGCGGCCCTGTTCGACACCGCCTCCGGCCCCGGCCAGATCATCTACGTGACCCAGGGCGGGTACGACGTGATCTCCGACGAGGGCGAGACCGACATGGGCGCCTGGCAGACGCTGCGCGACTTCGGCGTCTGGGCGGTGCAGAACTACCCGGCCCGGCACTACGCCTTCACCATGTGGAACCACGGCGCGGGCTGGGAGAAGGGCGCCCAGCCCAAGAACCCGGTGCTCAAGGGCTTCTCCAACGACGACAACGGCTCGTACGAGGGCATCTCGGTGGCCAACGGCGACTACGCCCAGGCCCTGGCCGGGATCACCGCGGCCCTGGGCGCGAAGCTCGACATCGTGGGCTTCGACGCCTGCCTGATGGGCATGTGGGAGGTGGCGCACGAGAGCGCGCCCTACGTCGACTTCCTGGTGGCCTCCGAGGAGACCGAGCCGGGTGCGGGCTGGGCCTATGACCAGTTCCTGCCCGGGCTGGTCGCGGACTACCAGATGTCGGCCGTGGAGCTGGCCAGCTCGATCGTGGACGCCTACTACAACTCCGGCAGCGGCAACAGCACCCTGGCGGTGACTGACCTCAACACCCTGGACGAGCTCGAGGTCGCCATCAACGCCCTGGCCGACGCCATGATGGCCCACCCGGAGAACAAGGCCGCCATCGTGACCATCGCCGGCGCCACCCAGAGCTTCTACTACAGCGACAACAAGGACCTGCAGGACTTCGCCGAGCGGCTGGTGGCCGGCGCGTCCATCCACCAGGACGTCAAGGCCGCGGCCCAGGCCCTCATCGGCCAGCTCGGCCTGACGGTGGTGTACAACCGCAACCAGGCGGACTACCCGGGCGCCAACGGCCTGGCCGCCTACCTGCCCACCTCGAGCCCGAGCTCGGCCTACGCCAGCGCCATGTGGGCCGCCGGCAGCCGCTGGGACGACTTCCTGACCTGGCTGAACCAGTAGCACCCGCTCCCTGACCACACACGACGGGAGGGGCGATCCGTGGGGTCGCCCCTCCCGCTTGCACCCCGCCCCGGAACGTCCGAGGATGGGGCGGTTTCCCCCGGGGGCGAGGAAGGGCAGGGTCCATGCGCGGCCTCGAACACGGCTTGAAGGCGCGGGCGGGTCTGGGGCGCTGGCTGGTGGCCTTGGCGGCCCTGGCCGCGGCCGGCTGCGACGGCGGCGGGGGAGGGCCGGAGGACGTGTGCGAGGGCTACCTGTGCTCGGGGCACGGGACCTGCGTGGACCAGGCCGGCGAGCCCGTGTGCGAGTGCGAGCCGGGCTACACCCGGGCCGACTGCGGCCTGTGCGCGGCCGGCTACCACGACGACGGCACCGGCGCGTGCCTGCCCGACCAGGTGGTCTGCCAGGCTGACTCCTGCAGCGGCCACGGCGCCTGCGACGACTCGACCGGCGCGCTCGTGTGCACCTGCGACCCGGGCTACGCCGGGGACACCTGCGCCGCCTGCGCGGCCGGCTACCACGACGACGGGGCGGGCGGCTGCGTGCCCGACGGCGACGCCTGCCTGGTCGACTCCTGCAGCTTCCACGGGCTGTGCGACGACAGCACGGGCGCGCCCGTATGCACCTGCGACGCGGGCTACACCGGCGGCCGCTGCGAGGGCTGCGCGGCCGACCACCAGGATCACGACGGCGACGGCTCCTGCCTGCCGGGCTGCGCGCTCACCCCGTGCCCGGCGCACGCGACCTGCGACGACGGGAGCGGCCAGGCCGTGTGCGGCTGCGACCCGGGCTACACCGGGGCCGACTGCGACGAGTGCGCCGCGGCCTACCAGGACCACGACGGGGACGGCACCTGCGCGCCTGGCTGCGGCCTTTCGGGCCTGGAGTGCGGCCCGCACGGCCAGTGCGACGACAGCACGGGCGCACCCGGGTGCACCTGCGACCCGGGCTACACCGGCGACGGCTGCCTGGCCTGCGACGCCGGCTACCAGGACCACGACGGGGACGGCGCCTGCCTGCCGACCTGCGAGGCGCTGGGCTGGACCTGCAGCGGGCACGGCCAGTGCGACGACACGACCGGAGAGGCCACCTGCCTGTGCCAGAACGGCTACCAGCCCGGGAACCCGGGCCAGTGCGTCCCGACCGGGACCGGCCAGAGCTGCGCCTCACCGCTGTGGCTGGACCTCGGCCAGGCCGAGGTGCCGGGCGACACCCAGGGGGCAGGTGACGAGGCCGCGCCCTCCTGCCAGGCGAACTCCGACGCGCCCGAGGTGGTGTACGTGTTCGACATCACCCGGCCCGTGCGGGTGACCTTCAGCACCGACGGCGGTTTCGACTCGGTGCTCTACCTGCGCAGGAGCTGCGCGGCCGGCCCGGATCTCGCCTGCAACGACGACGGCCCCGGCGGCGTCGGCTCCCGGCTGAGCTACGACTTCACCCAGGCGGGCACCTACTACCTGCTCGTGGACGGGTACGCGGACAGCGCCGGGGCCTACCTGCTGCGCGTCGAGGTCGAGTGCGGCGCGGGCGAGGTGTACGACCCGGGCGCGGGCGCGTGCGTGGACGACCCGTGCGCGCCGAACCCCTGCCAGGCCGCCCACCAGACGCGCTGCGTGGTGGCGCTGCCGGGCTTCCTGTGCGCGTGCGATCCGGGCTACCTGCCGGACGGGGCCGGCGGCTGCGCGCTCGATCCGGACCCGCGCGGCGAGTCCTGCGCGGACGCCATCCCGCTCACCGCCGCCGAGGGCCAGCTGAGCGGCACCACCGCGGACGCCCAGCCCGACGCCGGCGCGACCTGCGGCGGCGGCGCGCTCGGCCCGGACCGGGTGGTCGCCTTCAGCGCGGCCGGCGACGTGCGCGCGCACTTCGAGACCGACGGCCTGTACGACTCCGTGCTGCACCTGCGCTCGGCCTGCGACGACCCCGGCACCGAGATCGAGTGCGACGACGACTCGGGCGTCTACCCGGGCTCGGCCATGACGCTGGTGCTGCCGGCCGGCAGCTACAGCCTGTGGATCGACTCCTACGGCGCGGGCGGCGCCTACACCCTGAGCTACAGCCTGCGCCCGAACCCCTGCGCGGACGAGGAGGCGGCCTGCCCCGGCAGCCCGGTCTGCCAGGTGTCCGGGGACTGGTCCAGCTTCGCCTGCGTGTGCCCGGCCGGGACCCTCCCCTGGAGCGGCGCGTGCCTGGACGACCCCTGCGCGCCGAATCCGTGCAGCCTGGCCGAGCACCAGGGCAGGTGCGTGGTGGACGATCCGAGCGTGCCCGCCTCGCACTGCGAGTGCGACGTCGGCTACCTGCCCGATCCGGGCGACCCCGACCTGTGCGCGCTGGACCCGGACGCCAACGAGTGGGCCTTCCTCGTGTTCCTGAACGCCGACAACAACCTCGAGAGCTACGGCTTCGAGGACGTGGCCGAGATGGGGGTGGCCGGGAGCACCGCCCAGGTGCACATCGCCGCCCTGTTCGACACCTACGCCGGCCCGGCCCAGCTCATCTACGTGACCCCGGGCGGCTACGACGTGGTGTCCGAGCAGGGCGAGCTGGATCTGTCCGACTGGCAGGTGCTGCGCGACTTCGGCGTCTGGGCGGTGCAGAGCTTCCCTGCCCGGCACCACGCCCTCATCCTGTGGAACCACGGCAGCGGCTGGACCAAGGCCGGCGCGCCCCCGAACCCCCTGCTCAAGGGCTTCTCCAACGACGATCACGGCACGGCCGGGGAGATCTCGGTGGCCGGCGGCGACTACGCCCGGGCCCTGGCCGGGATCACCCAGGCGCTGGGGAAGAAGCTCGATCTCGTCGGCTTCGACGCCTGCCTGATGGGCATGTGGGAGGTGGCGCACGAGAGCGCGCCCTACGCCGACTACCTGGTGGCCTCCGAGGAGACCGAACCGGGCGCGGGCTGGGCCTACGACGGCTTCCTGCCCGGGCTCGTCCAGGACCCGGGCATGACGCCGGCCGCCCTGGGCGCCGCCATCGTGGAGGCCTACTTCCAGGCCGATCCGGGCAACAGCACCCTGGCGGTCTCGGACCTCGGCACGCTCGCGGACCTGGAGGCGGCGCTGTCGGCCCTGGCCACGGCGATGATGGCCCACCCCGAGAACCGGGCCGCCATCCAGGGGGTGGCCCAGGCCAGCCAGGGCTTCACCGGGGTCTCCACCGATCTGCGCGACTTCGCCGAGGGGCTGCTGGCCGCGGCGGGCGTCCACCAGGACATCAAGACCGCGGCCCAGGCGCTCGTCACCCGGCTCGAGCTCACGGTGGTGCACCACCGCAGCCAGCCCGACTACCCGGGCGCGTTCGGCCTGGCCGCCTACCTGCCGAGCTGGAGCGTGGAGGCGGCCTACACCGGCGCCTCCTGGTCGGCCGCGACCACCTGGGACGAGTTCCTGGTCTGGTTGAACCCGTAGGTCACTTCCAGCGGAAGGAGTACTCGCAGGCCGCCTCGCCGAAGCACTGGCAGGTGACCTCGTGCACCACCACCGAGCGGCCGCCCATCATCTCGGCGGCCCGCTGGTAGTAGCCCTCGGCGCTCAGGCAGAACAGGCGCGAGCAGCACGGGTAGCCGAACAGCCGGATGGTGCCCGCGCCGCCCTCGTGGGGCGCGTAGACGGCCTGGCCGAAGTCGAGGAAGCGGTCGTGCAGCAGGGCCTCCTGGCGGAAGAAGGCGTGCGGATCCCCGCGCTGGAAGGCCTTGTAGAACAGGGTCAGGTTCTGCTCCGCGGAGAAGCGGCCCAGCTCGCGGGCCACGCGGTCGGCGGGCAGCTCCAGCAGGCTGGCGATGGTCCGGTCGAGCTCGATCAGCGCGCGGAACGGGTACCAGCTGATGGGCATGACCGACTGCCGCAGGGCCTCGGCGAGCACCGCGGGCGCGGCGGCGGCCAGGCGCGCCTGGGCGTCCGCGCCGGCCTGGCGCTCGAACCAGCGCAGGTGGGCCAGCAGCATGGTGCCCTTGACCTGCCCGCCCTCCAGCTTCTCCTCGGCCTCTCTCCGGCGTTCACCCACGGCAGCCTCCCGGTCAACCCATTGAAGCACGAAGGAGAGCCCCGGGACAACGCGCCCGGAGCCAAGCTCGAGCATCTGGGGTACAATGCCCGGGTGCGGAGGAGGCGAAGACCGATGGACCTGCGCTGCCTGGCTTCGCTGCTGGTGGCCCTGGGGCTGGCGTGGCCTGCCGCGGCTACGGACACCTGGACCACTCCCTACACCGGGGTGCGCCACCTCTACCGCACCACCGGCACGCCCTGGCGCATCCACGCCCTGGAGGTGAACCTGTGCGCCCGCGGGGTCGAGGTGCGCGCCACCAAGGGCGGCGAGAAGTGGCGGCGGACCTCTTCCTTCGGCAGCCTGGTGGGCGCCGAGGCGGCCGTCAACGGCGACTTCTTCTCCTACGACACCCACCTGCCCACCGGCCTGGCCATCGGGGCCGGGGAGCACTGGCACGCGGACAGCTCGAGCTCGGGCGAGGCGGCCTTCGGGGACGACCACGCCCTGGTCGAGTGCCCGGGCACCAACTGGAGCACCCCGGCCGCCTGGATGCGCAACGCCGTGGGAGGGCGGCCCCTGCTGGTGCGCGAGGGCGAGGCGCTGACCTCCTTCAACCGCACCGACTGCACCGTCCGCCACCCGCGCACGGCGGTGGGCCTGTCCCGGGATCGCCAGACCCTGTACCTGGCGGTGGTGGACGGGCGCTCCGGCGTCAGCGTGGGCATGACCTGCCGCGAGCTCGCCACGCTGATGGCCGGCCTGGGCGCCTGGACGGCCATGAACCTGGACGGCGGCGGCTCCACCACCATGTGGCTGCGCGGGACGGGCGTGCTCAACGACCCGTCGGACGGCAGCGAGCGCACCGTGTCCGACCACCTGGCGGTGCTGGCCGACGGCAGCGGGGCCCCTGGCTCGTGCGACTGGAGCGTGGACGAGCCGCTGCTGCAGGCCGGCGAGCTCGACGCGAGCGGCACCACCGACCTCGACGGCGACGGGCGCGCGGACGTGTGCGCCCGGGCCGCGGCCGGCCTGCGCTGCAGCCGCTCCACGGGTGACGGCTTCGCCGCCGGCTTCCGCGTCGACGAGCTGTCGAACGACAACGGCTGGAACGACGAGAGCAACTACGCGACCCTGCGCATGGGCGACGTGACCGGGGACGGGCTGGCGGACGCCTGCCTGCGCGGCAACGGCGGGGTGGTGTGCTTCCCGTCCACCGGCACCGGGTTCGGTGCGCGCATCGACGGGCCGGGGCTGTCCGACGCCAGCGGCTGGAGCAAGCCCCAGTACTTCAGCACCCTGCGCCTGGCGGACGTGACCGGGGACGGGCTGGACGACGTGTGCGCGCGGGCCGCCGCGGGGCTGCGCTGCTACCCCGCCACGGGCGCCGGCTTCGGGCCGGCCATCGCCAGCGCGGCCTTCGCCGACGCCGACGGCTTCGACGCGGTGGACAAGTTCGGCACCCTGCGGGTGGGCGACGTGGACGGGGACGGGCTCATGGATGTGTGCGGGCGCGGGCGGACGGGGATGGAGTGCTGGCGCTCCACGGGCGCGGCCTTCGAGGGGCCGATCGCCGGGCCCGGCTGGAGCGACGCGGGCGGCTGGGACGACGTGGCCTACTGGAGCACCATCCGGCTGCGCGACATGGACGGGGACGGCCGCGCGGATCTGTGCGCGCGGGCCGCCGCCGGCTTCCGCTGCCACCTGTCCACGGGCGACGGGTTCGGGGCGGCCATCGACTCGGGGGTGCTGGCCGACGCGAGCGGCTGGGCCGACCACGGTAACTACGACACCATCCGCCTGGGCGACGTGGACGGGGACGGCCGGGCGGACCTGTGCGCCCGGGCCAAAGCGCGGGTGTACTGCTGGCTGTTCACCGGCGCCGGCTTCCCCACGCGCATCGACGGGCCGGAGCTGTCCGACGCCAGCGGCTGGAACGACCACCGCTACCACTCGAGCCTGCGGCTGGCCGACATCGACGCCGATCGCCGGGCCGATGTGTGCGCCCGGTCCGCGGCCGGGGTGCAGTGCTGGCTGTCCACGGGCAACGCCTTCCCGACCGTGGTCAGCGGCCCGGGCTGGTCGGATGACTCGGGCTGGGACGGCTTCATGTACTACTCGAGCATCCGCCTGGCCGGCCCGCGCTGTGGGGCCGAGCGCTGCAACGGACGGGACGACGACTGCGACCAGGAGGTGGACGAGGGCTGCGGCGAGCCCGACGGCGGCCCTGGAGACGGCAGCCAGGAGGATGGGGACGGAGGCGGCCTCGAGGACGGGGACGGAGACACACAGGAGGACGAGGACGAAACCTCGGAGGAGGACAGCGGAATCCTCGAGGAGGAAATCGCGCAGGACTTGCAACAGGATGATTCTTCTGGAGAAGAAGGAGAATCCATCGAGGAGGAACCCGTCGGAGGTTGCGCTTGCGGTCGGCTCCGCGCTGGTTTAGCGAACGGGGACGGAGGCCTTCTCGCCATGGGCTGCGTGCTTCTCGTCAGGCGCACTCTACGCAGGCGACGACTAGGACTTCCATGCCCCTTGAAAACCACCATATACTGACATCCATGTCAGTGGCCGAATTCCAACCCTCTAAAAAATCCTATTCTTCTCTTTGGGTTATGTTGTGGCCTAGACTTTGCTTTGCCAGCGCCCATCGGATATGGACGGAGACGAACAACCGATGGGAGAGGGAGCCATGAGAGCCGAGTCGAGCCGGAAGCTGCGCTGGGGTCTGGTGATCGGTCTGGCGCTGACCGCCTGCAGCACGGGCAAGGTCAACTTCACTGTGGCCGAGGATGACGCGATCATGCAGGTGCTGGCCACGGAATTCTCGACCCTGGAAGGGTCGGTCCTCAGCCTGTGCGAGAACCGGGAGCTCTCGGACGCCTGGAAAGATCCGGGCGGTTGCCAGGAGGCCCACGTGGTGCGCGGCGGTGGCAGGGGGCTCGCGCACAGCGAGGACGAGCCCTCGAGCATCGGCTGCGGCGGCTGCCCCTTCGCCGTGCTGGCCTACGTGAAGGGCACCTGGACAGGGGCGCCCTTCGCCGAGCCGGTCGAGGTCGAGGGCGAGGTGGCGCTGGGCGACCTGCACGAGCCAGGAGGCGTGTTCGGGTACCCCTTCCAGGTGTACCTGACCTGCAAGGGCGATTCCCCGGCCTGCGCGGTCATCGACGGGGAGCTGCAGGAGAACGGCCACCTGGCCCTGCGCGTGCACGAGAACTGGGACGATCCGGACGCCCCGGCCTTCACCCTGCAGGCCGGCGCGGCGGCGAGCTGCGGGGATTGAGCGGAGGCGACATGCGCGTGGTGGCCTGGAACGGGAGCGCCCGCAAGGACGGCAACACCGCCCACCTGCTGCGGGCCGTGCTCCAGGAGCTCGAGAAGGCCGGGATCGAGACCGAGCTGGTGCAGCTCGCGGGCCAGCCCCTGCGGGGCTGCACGGCCTGCTACCGGTGCGCCGAGCGCAAGGATCGGCGCTGCGCCGTGACGAGCGACAGGCTGAACGAGCACATCGAGAAGCTGCTCGCGGCCGACGGCATCCTGCTTGGCTCGCCGACCTACTTCACCGACGTGAGCGCCGAGATGAAGGCCCTCATCGACCGGGCGGGCATGGTGGGCAAGTTCAACGGCAACGCCTACCGGCGCAAGGCCGGGGCGGCCGTGGTGGCCGTGCGCCGGGCCGGGGCCATGCACGCCTTCGACACCCTCAACCACTTCTTCACCATCGCCGAGATGATCGTCCCGGGCGCCTCCTACTGGAACGTGGGCATCGGCCGGAACCCGGGCGAGGTGGAGTCCGACGCCGAGGGCATGGAGACCATGCGCTGCCTCGGCCGCAACATGGCCTGGCTGCTCGAGCGCATCGCCGGCCCGACAGGCGGGTGAGGGGGAGGGGACGACATGGAGGAGCTGGACCTGCCGCCGTTGCGCATCGACGCCGACGGGGTGCGGCGCTACGCGGGCAACAGGCTGCTCGAGGGCGTGCGCTGGGCCGATCTGGTCAGGGTCACGATTCGCACCACGGACCAGGGGCCCATCACGGAAGACATGTTCTGGGTGTTGCACGCCCAGGACGGGACGGGCTGCGTGGTGGGCAGCGAGCTGTCACCCGGCCAGGGCCTGCTGGCCTGGCTCCAGCGCCTGCCGGGCTTCGACAACCAGGCCGTGATCGACGCCAGCAGCTGCACCGAGGACAAGGAGTTCCTGTGCTGGCAGGGCAAGCCGGGCGACGGCCTGGCGGCCGCGGGCCTGGAGGCCTCGCCCCAGGCGCCTCTGCCTGCGCCCCCCCCGCCGGCCATCCCGCGCAAAGTGAGCCTCCGGGATGAGCGGGACGAGCGTGGGACCCGCCACCTGGAGGCCTCGTTCACCGATGGCGGGGACCTCCTTCTCGCGGGCCAGGATCTCGGTCGGGGCGTGTCCGACTTCTTCGGCGAGGGCGGCTCGGAGTACGAGTTCGCCTGGAGCGTGAAGCGGACCGACCTGCCGAGGCTCCTCCAGGCCCTGGGCGGTGCGCCCGGGGCCGATCTGCTCGAGCTCCTGGCGGCGCGCTTCACCGGGCCGGCGGCCGCGGGCATCCAGGGCTTCCTGGAAGAGCACCGCATTCCCGCCGAGTTCTGGAGCCGCGTGGGAGACTAGCGCTCGTCCGCGCCGAGGTCGGGCTGGGCGTCGCGGGGCTCGGCGTCCACGTCGTCGTCGCACAACCCGGCCGCGAGCGGGGCGCCCTGGTCGATGGCCTGGGCGGCGTCGGCGGCCAGGTGCAGGTCGCCCGCGGCCGCGTCCACGAACAGCGCCAGGGGTGCGGACTCGAGGTTGTCCGTCAGGCTGGCCTCGGCGTCCTCGCGCGCGCGCAAGGGGTGGGTGGCCAGGTTGGAGACCAGCGCGATGCCGCGGCTGGCGGCGAACCGCCACTCGACCGCCGAGAACATGGCGCCGGTGGATACCACGCTGTTGTGCGCCACCTGGGCCCCGCAGGCCGACCACAGGCACACCCCGCAGTCGAAGCCGTCCGCGGAGGCCAGGAGAGCCGGATCGTCGGCCGAGATGAAGTTGTTGCGGATGATCCCCAGGTAGTGGTCCACGTAGGTGCCGGCCGGGAGCCCCGGGCAGGCCGCGTCGGCGTAGGTGCGGGCGTCGCCCTCCGTGGCCAGGCCGAAC
Organism: Myxococcota bacterium; assembly: GCA_022710975.1. Lineage (GTDB taxonomy): Bacteria > Myxococcota > B64-G9 > B64-G9 > B64-G9 > JAKLGA01. Next base: position 162,896 of record JAKLGA010000010.1, read on the forward strand.
CCCACCCCGCGGGCGTTGTTGCGCAACCGGTTGCGCTCCACCAGGGTGTCGCGCGAGCCGCGCCACATGTGGATGGCGTGCTCGGACAGGCCGGTCGGGCACCAGAATCCCTCGATCAGGTTGTCCCTCAGCACCCAGCCCCGGGCCTGGTGCCCGTCGACGCCGCCGGTGTAGCAACCGGTGGCGACCGGGTTGACGTTCGGGCGTCCCGCGGCGGTCAGCTCGAGGTGGCTGCAGGTGATCTCGCCCTGGTCCGGGTAGCCCGCCCCGGCCGGGTTGATCTTGATGGCCTGCTCGCGTGGGTCGATCACCTGCACGTCGTGGATGCGTGTCCGGAGCGTGTCCCCGCCGCCGCCGGTGGTCACGTGGACGGCGTGGGTGCCCGCGCGGCGGATGGTGAGGTGCGCGAGGGTCACGTCGGAGGACGCCACGGTGATCACCTCGGTGGTGGCGTACTCCCCGTCGAGCACCACGGCCTCGCGGTCGCCCGAGGCCGAACGCAGTGTCACCCCGGGGGTGGAGACCCACAGGTACACCCCGCCGAGCGGGTAGATGCCATCCTCGAACAGCAGGGTGTCACCCTCGGCGAGCCCGGAGACGATCCCGGTCAGCTCCGCGGTCTGGGCGGGTGCGACGCGGACCACGCGACCAGCCGGAGGCGGCAACGCGGCGCAGCGCTCGGCCGGCCCGCCCTGGTCCGCCCCGTCCTCCGCGTCCAGCCCGTCCGCCGCGTCCGCCCCGTCCTCTGCGTCCAGCCCGTCGATGCCATCGGCCGCGTCCTGCCCGTCCTCTCCACCGTCCGCCTGGCCCGGGTCCGAAGCGCAGCCTCCCAGGGCCAGCCAGGAGGCGAGCAACACCACTTGCCAGCGTAGGTGCATGTGAATGACCCCCAAAAAAAACCGCCCCCGGAGGCGGGGGCGGCCCTTCAATCGAGCTGGAGCAAGGTCTTATTCGTCACGACGGCCGCCGCGGCCGCCGCGCCCGCCGCCGCCCTCGCGGGGCCGAGCCTCGTTGACGTTCAGCGTGCGGCCGTCGAGGTCCTTGCCATTCACGGCCTCGATGGCGCGGCGCGCCTCTTCCTCGTTGTTCATCTCGACGAAGCCGAAGCCGCGGGAACGGCCGGTCTCGCGATCCGTGATGACGCGGGCCGAGGAGACTTCTCCGTGGGCCTCGAACAGTGCGCGCAGCTGGTCATCCGTGGTTTTGAACGACAGGTTTCCGACGAAGATATTCACGACTCACCCAATCCTTGCCCGAGAAGCACGATGCATGAGTAAGAACCGCCGCGGTCCTCGGGCAAACCGCCTTGGTCCGTTCCCCCTCCTACCGGGGGATCCTGGGCGCATAGTAGGGCATCTCCGGGGGAATGCAAGAAGTTTGTTTCCGTCCGGGTTGCAGCTTCACGCCGCCAACCGAAGGGACGGGGAGAGGTTGCGCCGTAGCGCGGCGGCCAGCCAGCCCGCGTCGGGGACCCCGGCCAGCTGGCGGAGCGAGCCGACGAACTCCCGGTGGGTGCGGCCTTGGCGGTAGTCGGGTTCTCTTGGCGGATGGCGGAGATAGCGCTCCATCGCCCCCACGTCGGGCTCCACCAGCAGGCTGGTCGTGTAGTGCACGAGGTCCCGGGAGCGAGCCATCGAGGCGCCCCCGATCTTTCGATCGCCCAGGGCGAGGTCGCAGACCCCGCGCATGGCCACCCCGGTCACGCCCAGGCGCGCCAGGGCCTCCGCCAGCCAGGCGGTGAGGCGCCGGTAGAGCTCGGGGATACCGCCCGGGCCGCGGGCCCGCGCCGCCAGGGAGACCACCACGTCACCCGGATCCAGCACCACCGCGCCACCACCTCCGTCCCTGCGGAGCAGGGGTACTCCGTCCGCCAGCACCCGCTCCAGGTGCAGCTCCCGCTCCGCCTGCCCGGCCCGGCCCAGGACCACCCGCAGACCCTCCGGCCGGCTCACCCGCACCCGCGCCAGGCCGTCCCGGCGGGTGTCCGCCAGCAACCCGTCGTCCTCCGCCCAGCGCGGGAGCGAGGGGGAGGGGCTCACGCCCTGGCTCCCTGGGACGCGCCAGGCAGCACGTGCACCGCCTGGCCCGCGGCCACCTCGGCCGCCTCGAGGATGGCCTCGGACAGCGTGGGGTGGGGGTGGATGGTGACCAGCAGGTCCTCGAGCGTGGCGCCCAGCTCCAGCGCCAGCACCCCCTCGGCGATCATCTCCGAGGCGTGCGGGCCGACGATGCCCACACCCAGGACGAGGCCCGAGCTCGGGTCGGCCAGTACCTTGACCAGCCCGTCCGTGCGGTCGAGCGTGCGCGCCCGGCCCAGCGCCCGCAGCGGAAAGGCACCCACCTTGACGGCCCGGCCCTGGGTCCGGGCCTCCTGCTCGGTCAGCCCAGCCCAGGCGAGCTCGGGATCGGTGTACACCACGGCCGGGATGGCCCGGTTGTCGAAGGCCGATTTGTGCCCGGAGATCGCCTCGGCCACCACCTTGGCCTCCCGGCTGGCTTTGTGGGCCAGCATGGGCCCCGGGGTGACGTCCCCGAGGGCCCAGATCCCTGGCACCCGCGTGCGACCCATCTCGTCGACGTGCAAGAATCCGCGCGAATCGGGCGCCAGCCCGAGTGACTCCAGCCCGAGCCCGGCCGTGGCCGGATCGCGGCCCACGGCGGCCAGCACCTGCTCGGCCTCCAGGGTCTCCTGCGCCCCGCCGTGCTCGACCCGCAGGGCGTAGCCGCCCGCGCGGCGCTCGACGCCCGCCACCCTGGAGTCCACCAGCACCCGGTGCAGGCGCTTGCTGGCCGACCGCACCATGATCTCGACCAGGTCGGGATCCGCGCCCGGCAAGAAGCGCGGCGAGAACTCCACCAGCGTCACCTCGGCGCCGAGCCCGGCGTAGACCAGCCCGAGCTCCAGACCGATGTAGCCGCCGCCGATCACCACCAGCCGGTGAGGCACCTCCGGCAGGGCCAGCGCCTCGGCCGAGCCCCACACCGGCAGCTCGCCGGCCAGCGCCAGCCGGCGCGCGCGGGAGCCCGTGGCGATGATGGCGTGGCGGAAGTCGATGCCCGCGCTGGCCGCGCCCTCGATGGCCAGCGAGTGCGGCCCGTCGAAGCGGGCCCGGCCCTGCACGTACTCGACCCCGCGCTTCTTCAGCAGCGTCTGCACGCCCGAGGACAGGCCGGACACCACCCCGGACACGAAGGTACGCAGGCGCGCGAGGTCCACCCCCGGCGCGGCGAAGTCGAGTCCTATCCGCTTCGCCTCGCGGGCCAGGCTGGCCACCTCCACGGCGTGGATCAGCGCCTTGGAGGGGATGCAGCCCTCCAGCAGGCAGGCGCCGCCAGGCTGGGGGCGTTCGTCGACCAGCACCACCTCGCGGCCGAGGTCGGCGGCCCGGATGGCGGCCACGTAGCCGCCCGGACCTGCGCCGATGACGACGATCTCGGCTTCCTGCCTGAGCGAGCCCATGACCATGGCGTGCCTCCCCCGCGCTCAGCCGCCGAGCAGCAGCTGCTCGGGCTCCTCGAGCATGTGCACCACGGCGTTGACGAAACGGGCCGCGTCGGCGCCGTCGATCAGCCGGTGATCGAAGCTCAGCACCAGCGGCAGGATGCGGCGGACCACCACCTGTCCGTCCCGCACCACGGGCCTGTCCTGGGCGCGGCCCAGGGCCAGGATGGCGACCTCGGGGTAGTTGACGATGGGCGTGGCGGCCAGGCCGCCGATCGGGCCGATGTTGGTGATGGTGAAGGTGCCTCCGCGGAGCTCCTGCGCCTCGAGCTTGTCCTCGCGCGCCGCCCTGGCCAGGCGATCGATCTCGGCCGCCAGCTCGAGCGGCGAGCGGCGCTCGGCGTCCCGTATCACCGGCACCACCAGCCCGCGCGGGGAGGCCACCGCCACCCCCAGGTGGTAGAACTTCTTGAGCACGATCTCCTCGCGCCCGAGGTCCACGGAGGCGTTCAGCTTCGGGTGCGCGCGCAGCGCCCGGGTCACGGCCTGCACCACGAACGGCAGCAGGCTGAGCGGCGGCCCGCCCTGGGCGCTCAGGCGCGCCTTGTGGCGCTGGCGCAGGGCCTCCAGCGAGCTCACGTCGGCCTCGTCGAAGTGGGCCACGTGCGGCACCAGGGTCGCGGCCGTGACCATGCGGCGCGCGGTCAGCCGGCGCACCCCGCGCAGCGGTTCCTTCTCCACCGGGCCCTGCTGCGCGTAGTCGGGCAGGAGCTCCGGAGAGAAGAGGAAGGAACCCGAAGAGGAAGGATTCATTGAGGGTGAAGAAGAGGCAGCCAAGACCTGCTCGGGCGAAGGTTGGGATTGCGCCGGGCGGTTGCTTTCTGGGCTCGCTGGGCCACTGGCCGTCACCCGCTGCGCTGCCTGCCCTGTGGCCAATCCTGCTTCCTGCCCTCCTGCTTCACCCTTTAAGAACTCCTCTCCTGTCCTTCCCTCCTTCGATTGGAAGGTCTCGAGATCCTCGGGCGTGACCCGGCCCCCGGGGCCGGTGCCCTGGACCTGGCTCAAGTCGAGGCCTAGCTCGCGTGCCAGGCGGCGGGTGGCGGGGGCGGCCGGGATCGGCCCTGTCCGCGCGGGCGCCGGAGCCGCGGCCGGTGGCGTCGTGGCCGAGGCCCGGGGGGCCGGCGGAGCCGCGGGCTGGGCGGCTGGCTGCTCAGCCGCGCCCGTGTCCAGCTCGGCCAGCACCTGGCCGACCTTGACGATGTCGCCCGGCTTCCCGCCCAGGCGGACGAGCCGGCCCTTCACCGGGCTGGGGATGGTGACCGTGGCCTTGTCCGTCAGCACGTCCACCAGGGGGGCGTCCTGCTCCACCTGCTGGCCCTCGCCCACGTGCCACTGGACGATCTCGCCCTCGTGGATCCCTTCCCCGAGGTCCGGCAACTTGAGGGTGTACACGGCTGCACCTCGCTCAACGGTAGTCCAGGGTGTGCTCGAGGGCCCTGGCCACCCGGGCGGCGTCCGGGATGTAGGCCTTCTCGCGCCCGAAGTACGGGGTCACCACGTCGAAACCACTCACCCGGGCCACCGGCGCCTCCAGCCGATCCAGGGCCCGGTCGTTGAGCCGGGCGATGATCTCCGCGGCCGGTCCGTAGCTCTGCGGCGATTCCTGGACCACCACCGCGCGGCCGGTCCGGCTCACCGAGTTCACCACGGTCTCGCCGTCGAGGGGCGCCAGGCTCAAGAGGTCCACCACCTCGGTGCGCGTCCCGCGGCGCCGGTCCACCTCCTCGGCGGCCTGGAGGCTGCGGTGCAGCATGGCCCCCCAGGTCACCAGGGTCAGGTCGCGACCCTCCTTGACCACCTGGGCCTGTCCGAGGGGCAGGGCCTCCGCCTGCTCCGGTACCTCCTCCTTGAAGGCCCGGTAGAGCGCCTTGGGCTCCATGAAAACCACGGGGTCCGGATCGCGGATGGCGGACACCAGCAGGGCCCGGGCGTTGCGCGGGCCCGAGGGTATCACCACCTTGAGCCCGGGCACGTGGGCGTAGAGCACCTCCCGGGCCTCGGAGTGGTGCTCCAGGGCGCGCACCCCGCCGCCGTACGGGAAGCGCAGCACCATCGGCACCGTGCGTTGCCCCTGGCTGCGTGCGCGCAGCCGGCTGGCGTGCCCCTCGAGCTGGGGGATGGACAGGTAGGAGAAACCGTCGAACTGCATCTCGGCCACGGGCCGCAGGCCGCCCAGGGCCATGCCGATGGAGGTGCCCACGATGGCGGCCTCGGCCAGCGGCGTGTCGATCACCCGGGCCTCTCCGAACCTGGTGAGCAGGCCGGCCGTCACCCGGAACACGCCCTCGTCCAGGCCCACGTCCTCGCCCAGCACGACCACCGTGCCGTCTCGCTCCATCTCCTGGTGCAGCGCCAGGTTGATGGCCTGGACCATGTTCAGCTTAGCCATGCCGCGCCTCCGGGCCTCCGGCCTGGGCCAGCTCGCGCAGGAAGGTCTTGCGCTGGCCCTCGAGCTCCGGGTGGGGCGTGCCGAAGACGTGGTCGAAGGGGGCGTCGGGCTTGAAGTCGCGGCGCGCCTCGAAGCGCGCCACGGCCGCCTCGACCTCGGCCTTGACCTCGGCCTCCAGGGCCGCGTGCCCGGCCTCGTCGAGCAGGCCCTGCGCGCCCAGGTACAGGCGGAAGCGCTTGAGGGGGTCGCGCTGCCACCACTCCTGGACCTCGGCCTCGGTGCGGTACTTGGTGGGGTCGTCGGAGGTGGTGTGCATCATCAGCCGGTAGGTGACCGCCTCGATCAGCGTGGGCCCGCCGCCCGCCTTGGCGCGCGCGAGGGCCTCCTGGGTGGCGCGGAACATGGCCAGCGCGTCGTTCCCGTCCACCTGGATCCCGGGCATGTCGTAGGCGATGGCCTTCTGCGCCAGGGTGCGCGAGTGGGTCTGCTTCCCGACCGGCAGCGAGATGGCCCACTGGTTGTTCTGGCAGATGAACACGACCGGCGCCTGCCACACGGAGGCGAAGTTGAGCGCCTCGTGGAAGTCACCCTGCGAGGTGGCGCCGTCCCCGAAGAAGGCCACCACCGCCGAGTCCTGCTCGCCCCTCAGCTTCATGGCGTAGGCCAGCCCGACCGCGTGCAGCGTCTGCGAGCCGACGATGATGTTGACGGGCAGGGTGCGCCCCAGGCTCGGGAACACGCTGCCCTCCTCCCAGCCGTTGTGGAACCACAGGAAGTTCTCCAGCGGCATGCCGCGCGCCAGCCAGCCGCCCAGCTCGCGGAAGGCGCCCACGAACCAGTCCCGCTCGGTCATGGCGAAGGCCGGCGCGGTCGAGGCCGCCTCCTGGCCCGTGGACGGGCCGAAGGTGCCGATGCGGCCCTGGCGCTGCAGTTTGATGGCCTTCTGGTCGCCCTCCCGGGCCAGCAGCATGGCGCGGTAGAGCGCCAGCTTCTGCGCCCTGGTCAGGTCCGGTTCGAGGGACTGGTCCAGCTTGCCGTCCTGGTCCAGCACCTGCAGGCGCTGCACCTGGAAACTGGCCAGATCGCTGAGGGGCATGACGGCTCCTTGTCCGAGTCGCCTGGATGTGCGGCTCACCCAGCGGTCGCGCCGCGGGTGCGCTTCCTTTCAGGCGGTACGGAGCTCAGCGGGCGGGGGCGGGGGGCTGGACGGGCGGGAGGGGGAGGGAGCGCGCGCGCCCCCCCACCTCGGCCGGGTCGCCGGGGTAGCCGAGCGCCGAGAAGTCCATGCGCCCGGTGCGCTCCGGGTACCTGGCCCGGGTCAGCCCGGCCGCGTCCAGGTCCTGCCGCGCGCCCGGGTGACAGCGGCCACAGGCCAGCAGCTCGGACCGATGGCAGTCGGCGCAGCCCAGGGCCTTGTCGGCGCTCTGCACCTCGTGCTCGATGCCCAGGTACAGGCGGGTCGGCGCGAAACCGAATTCACCCGAGAAGTCCTGGCCCGCCGCGGCCATGCCCTGGCGGAGAGACTCGGACCAGGTGACCGCCTCTCCGAGCCCGGGCAGCCAGCGCGGCAGGGCCAGCACCTTGCGCCCCAGATCGTAGGGCTGCTTGCCCTCGAGGATCTTGAACGGGCTGACACGCGAGGCCGGATCGGCCCTGGAGCCCATGGGCGGGTTGAGCTGGGTCTCGACCGCGGGGTCGATCTCCTGGCCCACGGCGTAGCGCTCGTGGGTCCCGTCGTACCACAGGTAGGTGGGCACGAGGTCCTGGCCCAGCACCCGCGTCCCCTCGGCCGGGCTGTGGAGGTGCGAGGCGTCCTGGGGCAGGTCGGCCGGGCGCGGCCCCCCGGCCGTGGACCAGTCCCACAGCACCACGGTCGGGGTGATGCGGGCGAAGGAGGGGATGTGGCAGCTCTCGCAGGCCACGTGGGCGACGTGGGCGTCGAGGTGGGCGCCCGTCTTGTCCACCAGGGCGTGGGGCGCCTCCCCGTGGCAGTCCAGGCAGGCCACCCGGCCCTCGTTGGGGGGGTAGGACAGGGACTGGCCGGCGATGCGGTGATCGGCGGTGCGGTGGCAGGCCTGGCAGTTGAAGCCCACCAGGCCCATGTGCACGTCGGTTTCCGCGGTCGGCGTGGCCAGCTCGGGCCCCAGGTCGCCGTGCTTCTCGTTGGGCCCGGTGCACACCTCGAAGTGGCAGCTACCGCAGTTGGCCCGGCTGGGCCGGCCGACCTTCTCCGCGATGGACACCAGGTCGAGATCCGCCGGAGGCCGGCCGCCGCGGGTGGGATCCTTGGTGTAGCGCCCGGTGGTGTCGTGGCAGACCAGGCAGTCGATGGCCTCGGCGCGGCGCGGGTCGAAGTTCGCCTCGGCCCGCCCGTAGCCTGCGTGGCAGTTGGTGCACCGCTCCATGTTCGCGCCGGCGTGGATGCGGAGGTTGTTCACCACGTTGGGCAGGCCCAGGTCCACGCGGTTCTCGTGTCCGCGGGTGGCCGGCGAGGCGCCCTCCCAGCGCCAGTGCACGGAGTCGAGCACCTCGCGACCCGACTCCGGGTGGCACTTGAGGCAGCGGGCGGTGACCTCCTCTGGCCCCGCACCGGCGGCCAGCTCCATGTAGGCCTTGTGGTCGGGCACGTTCGGGTGGTGGCACTCGTTGCAGCCGAGCGGGGCCTTGCCGGCGCCGAGCCGCTCGTGGCAGCCCATGCACTGGCGGTGGAGGGCCGCCTTCAGCCCCGGGCGCTGGGGGGCGTCCGGCTCGTTGGGCCGGCCGTGGCAGCGCGAGCAGGCCTGGGGCGGGTTGTCGGACTGGTCCCCGTGGCAGCTCGAGCAGGCGCCGCCGATCTGCTCGCCGGCCTCTCGGTGCATGGCGAGGATATCCTGCCCCTGGCGATCGCCCTCCTGTCCGGAGTGGCGGTGGTGGCACACCGCGCAGTTGGCGTGGCTCCAGGCGTCGTGCGCGCGGTGCGGGAAGAGCACTGGCTCGAAGTCGTCGGCGCGCTCGTTCACCACCGGGTTGTTGAGCAGGTAGAGCGTCTGGTAGCCCCTGGGGCGCTCGGGCTGGGCGATCTCGGGCACCTTCTGCCAGACCTGGGCCACCCGGGTGACGGCGATGGTCTCGTAGGTGCCGCCCTGCTCGGCGGTCTCGTGCACCAGGGTGTAGAACACCACGAAGCCGAGCAGGAAGGCGGCGGCCAGCCCGCGCACGGTCCAGTTCCAGCGCCGGGCGCTGGCCCGCTCCTCGGGATCGAGGCTCTCGGCCGGCCCGGCAGCCTCCGCCGCCCCGGGGGCCTGGCTGGCCTCCATGACGGGCAGGTAGTTGACGAAGAAGCGATAGGTCAGCACGAGGGTGGCCACCAGCCCGGCGGTGAGCGCGAGCTCGCCGATGGACGGGTAGTACGAGGAGGTGGCGTGGGGCGGGTGGAAACCGACCACGAACACGTTCACCCGGTTGAGCACCACGCCGGCCACGATCATCAGGCTCGCGGTCATCAGCCAGCGCACGGAGCAGCGCCGCGCGGGCCGGAGCAGCATGACGAAGGGGATGACCACGCCCACCATCAGCTCGACGGCCAGCGCCACCGCGTCGCCCGGGTGCTCGCCCAGGCTCAGGCTGCCGTGGCGCACCAGCAGATCGCCGAGCTTGACCAGGCCGTACAGGCCCAGGAACCACGGGATGATGCGCGAGAGGGGCGCGAGCGCGGCCAGCTCGGCCGGGCGGCCGAAGCTGCGCGCCGACAGGATGGACTCGACCATGACCATGGGCAGGCCGACCATGAGGGCCGAGAGCAGGAAGAGCAGCGGCAGGATGGGCGTCCACCACAGCGGGCTCAGCTTGGAGGGGGCGATCAGCATGAGCGCGCCCAGCGAGGACTGGTGCATGCAGGAGAGCACCACGCCGGCCACCACGAAGACCGGCAGCGCCAGGCGCACGACCCGCTGCAGCGCGCGCGCCGGCTTGACGAACGGCCTGAGGAAACGCGCGTCCCAGCCGCGCGCCTCCCCCCGGGCGATCAGCCCCTCCAGCAGCGCGGGGGCCATCTCCACGGTCAACACGAAGAGGTAGGCCATGACGCACATGCCCACCTCGAACAGCACCGAGTTGCCCTGCCAGTTGACGATCGGCCGCCAGATGTTCCAGTAGCGTCCCAGGTCGAAGGTCAACCCCAGGCCGACGAAGGCGTAGCCCAACCAGGCCGTCAGGATGGCAGGGCGCAGGAGGGCGTGGTACCTCCGGCGGCCGAAGATCTCGACCAGCGCGGCGGTGGTGAAGCCGCCGGCGGCCAGCGCCACGCCGCAGGCCACGTCGATGGCGATCCAGATGCCCCAGGGGTGGGAGTCGCTCAGGTTGGTGACCGGTCCGAGGCCGGTCAGCAAGCGCGCCAGGCCGAAGGCCCAGCCCACCAGGGCGACCGCCACCAGCAGCAGGGTGCCCGGGGTGAAGAACGGCCTGGCGGCCGGAGCGTGCGCGTCCGCCATGGTTCACTTCCCCCCTGGATCGGGGCAGGACGGCGCCTCGACCTTGGGCGGCTGCTTGCGGTTCCGGCGGCCGGTCCACCACATCAACCCGGCCAGCCCGGCGTACACCGCGGTGGGGATGGCCGCGTAGCGGAAGATGCCGTGCTGGATGCTCTCGGTCAGCCTCGGCGGCGCCTCCTGCGGGAGCGCCTGGAACCCGAGCTCGGTCCACGGGCGGCCGCTTAGGTACAGCCAGGAGGTGCCACCCACCTCGTGCTCGCCGTAGATGTGGTCGAGGTAACGGTCCGGTCGCCGGCGGATGCGCTTGCGGGCCAGCTCGATCAGCGCCCGGCGGTCGCCGAACAGGATGGCCTCCACCGGGCAGGCCTCGGCGCAGGCCGGGCGAGCCCCGGCGTAGCCCTCGCGGCCCCGGCAGAATTCGCACTTCCGCACCCGGGGGGCCAGCACCTTGTGGTACTCGTAGGCCGGCACGCCGAAGGGGCAGGCCACCATGCAGTAGCGGCAGCCCAGGCAACGGCTGGCGTCGTAGATCACCGGGCCGTCCTCGGCCACGGTGAAGGCGCCCACGATGCAGGCCGAGACGCAGGCCGGGTCGATGCAGTGCATGCACTGGATCTTCGCGAAGGTCTCGGGGTGGTTGGTCTGGACGGCGGAGGGGGGACCCGCGTAGGCGTTGACCACGGTGAAGGCGGCGTGGTCCATGCGGCGGTGATCCCGGAGCACGGTGGGATCGCGGAACGAGCGGGCCGGCCGTGGCAGGTGATTCGCGCGGTTGCAGGCCTCCTCGCACTGGCGGCAGCCGATGCACAGGGTGAGGTCGACGAGGCAGCTCGCCCGCGCACCCTTGACCCGGTCCGCCAGGGGGTTCGCGGCCCGCGCCCGGCCCGGATCACCGAGCGCGGCGAGCGCCGCGAAGCCAGCACCCAGGTTGAGGAAGTCGCGCCGCTTCATCCAGACTCCTTCCGAGGTTGGATATCAGGCGTCCAGTAGTCGTTTATAGCTGAATCCTCTCGGTCTGCCAAGGGTGGCCTGGGCGGCCAGGGTTCAGGGGCTCTCGAAGCCCATGGCGGTGTGGACCATGGCCCGGTCGAAGAAGGCCACGATGCGGCGGTCGAGCTCCAGCACGCGGTAGGCCTCGAGCGGCCGGGACCAGACCCCGTGCCCCCGGGCGAATTCCCAGATCTGCTTCCGCAGGAGGGTGAGCGAGCTCAACACCTCGTGCAGGGCGAAGCCCTGGCGGCGGCGCTCCTGGCCGAGGTTCTGGTAGAAGGCCCGCACCTCGACCAGGGCGCCGGCCCCCGACAGCCAGTGGCCGAACTGGCTGAGCGCGACCACCGCCCGCGAGACGGCCTCGTCCTCCTCGAGCTTGCGGTAGGAGGTCGTGGTCGGGTTGGAGCGCACCTCGGCCAGCCAGCCCGCGGCGATCTCCCGGACGTGCACGTCGAGCAGCCGCAGCAGGGCGTCCGACAGGAGCGCCGCCCCCTCCGAGCCTGCCTCCATGCGCTGGAAGGAGTCCTGGATGGCCCAGCTCTCCCCGTGCCGGGCGGCGTAGGCGCAGAGCGCCTTCGTGTTCGAAGGGAAGGCCAGCGGCGGGACCTGGTCCAGCGGCTGGTAGGTGGCCTCCTCGGCGTCGTCGCCCGGGCAGGCTTGGCCCGAGACCCGCTCGATCTCGAAGGAGACCACCAGCAGATCGCCGTAGAAGTCGCTGGCGTAGGAGTCCACGTCCAGCAGCCCCAGCACCCGGCCGGTGATGCCGGCCTCCTCGCGGAGCTCGCGCAGCGCCGCGGCCTCGATGGTCTCGTCGAGCTCCGCGAAACCCATGGGCAGGCACCACATGCCGCGCCTGGGCTCGCGCTTGCGGCGCACCAGCAGCACCCGCCGGGCCTCGTCCACCACCACCGCGGAGGCCACCGGCAGGGGGTTCTGGTAGAAGATCGTGTGGCAGGCCGGGCACACGTCCCGCTCCCGGTCCTCCACGACCCGGCGGGTCAGGGCCGCGCCGCACTGGTTGCAGAGCTTGGGTTTCATGGCTTCCGCGGTCCCCTCCGGGGACTGCTGCGCTTCCCCCTCCGGGGGTCGCTCCGCGGACCCCTGCAGCGGAACACGGCGTCGTCCTTCTCCACCGTGACCTCCTCCCCGCCCGCGTGGCGGGCCCCGGCCGCGGCCCGCAGCCGCTCGGCGAAACCGGGCGCGGGTTCGCCGTTCGTCAGGATGGGCAGCTTGAAGCCCGTGTAGGCGACGAGCTCCTCCTCCGTCCCGGGCGGGAACACCAGCCGGTTGGGGTAGGGGACCCGCTCGACCTCGCGGAAGTGGGGCGCGAGCAGGGCCGCGCCGTTCTCGGCCGAGAAGCGCTCGAGCAGCCCGGCCAGCGGGGAGCGGGCCGGCTCGAGCCCGGCCAGCGAGAGCAGGCTGGCGAACGAGCCCGCGCTGTGGGTGACGGCCACGAACAGCCCCCCGGGCCGGAGCACCCGGGCGATGTCCGGGAGCGCCTCGACGAAGAAGTACAGGGAGTAGGCCGCCATCACCAGATCGAAGGACTCGTCCGGCCGGTACGGGCGCTCGTCCACCTGGACGCACAGGAACTCGGCCCGCGCCCGGCCGCGCCCGGCGCGCTCGAGGAACGGAGCGCGGTTGGCCTCGAGCGCGTCCACCCCGAGCAGGTGCGCGCCCTCGGGCAGCCGGCGCGAGAGCTCCTCGGCCCACAGGCCGAAGCCGCAGCCGAGGTCGAGCGCGTCCCGCACCCCGGAGAGATCCAGCCCGTCGAGGGCCACCGCCCGGATGTCGGCCGGGTTGCTGGACCGGCGGCGCACGATGGCCGCGGCCGCCTCGTGGCGCTCGGGCCGGCGGAAGGGTTTCAGCCAGTCGGTCTTCACCGGGCCATCATACTCCAACTGGGGTGCGCTCCGGCCATCCGGGTGACAGTTGACCGGTTGGAGTGCCCGTGCTGAACTCTTGGATGGACTTGCAGAGAGGTGGAGCGACCATGAGGAGCGCCTGGAGGCTCGGCCTGCTATCCTGGATGTCCCTGAGCGCGGGCTGCGCGGTCTGGCTGGGCGAGGTCCCGGCCCTCAAGCCCGGTCCCTCCGACGCCACCGATCATCCGGTCCAGCGCGCGCCCGTGGCCCTGTTCGTGGAGCGGCCCGAGATCGTGGACAACGACGACGAGAAGGACGTCACGCCCTTCGCGGAGAACTTCAGCCTGGCATTGCAGCAGCGCATCGCCGACTACGCCTGCGTGCGAAACGCCTTCGCCCGCTGCAGCGCCAAGCCCAGCGAGGGCGCCTACCGGTTGGCCAGCAAGGTGATCGTGGACAACTTCCGCCAGGGTTATGGGGGGTTCACGCTCGGGTTCCTCGGCGGGCTCCTGCTGCCTCCCCTCGTGGGAATGGCCTGGGCCTTCCCGGTCGCCTTCGGCTCCTGCGACATCGGGGTGCAGTGGAGCCTGATCTCGCCCGAGGGTGAGCCGCTGTGGCAGGGCGAAGGGGTGTTCGCCGATGGCTTCGAGGGCTGTGAGAGCGCGGAGTACTTCGGCTGGAACATGAAGAGCGCGCTCGACGAGGTGCTGCCCGCCATGGCCAACGCGGCGTCCGGCGCGGAGGAGGTGGCGGCCCGGGCGCGGGCGGCCAGGCCGGTCGAGGTGGCCCTGCCGGTGAAGGCCCCGGAGCCCGCGGCCAGGCGGGAAGTGCTGGCGGTCTTCGACGTCCAGGACGTGGCCAACCAGTTCAAGGACCGGGAGGCCGAGCTCTCCCAGCTCACCGCCTTCCTGGCGACCGCCATGGCGGCCACCGGCAAGTTCACCGTGGTGCCCCGGGAGCAGCTCCGGGACCGGCTGGTGGACGAGAAGAAGGCGAGCTACCGGCAGTGCTTCGACAACGCCTGCCAGATCGAGATGGGCAAGGCCGTGTCCGCCCAGAAGACGCTGGCGACCCAGCTCCTCAAGGTGGGCAGCAAGTGCGCCGTGGTCGCCAACCTCTACGACCTGCACACCGAGACGGCCTCCTCCGCCGCCATGGTGCAGACCGAGTGCGACGCGGACAGGCTGCTGGGCGCCATGCAGGAGGTGTCCGCGCAGATCTCGGCCCAGGCCCGGTAGGCCGGGGCGGTGTGCGGCCGGGTGGGTGTGGGCTCGTTCCCGGAGGGTCTTGCCATGAGAGTTCGCCTCCTGGCGCTGGCCTGGGTCTGCCTCGCGGGGTGCCAGAGCTACCAGAACGATCCGCCGGTGGAGCCCTGCGGCGGCTGTCCTGCCGGAGAGCGCTGCTGCGAGGGCGAGGAGCTGTGCTGGCCCACGGGCCAGGCCTGCCCCTGCCAGGGCGTGGTGTGCGACGAGCCGCCCGCGCCCGCGTGCCAGGACGACTTCACCCTGCGGGTGTACGGCGAGCGCGGCCAGTGCGGCGCGGGCCAGTGCAGCTACCCCTTCGAGGACCTGCGCTGCGAGACGGGCGTGTGCCTGGCCGGCGCTTGCCAGGGCGGCTGCGCGGGCGGGGGGTGCGTGAGCGACGCGGACTGCGACGACGGGAACCCGTGCACCGCGGAGGCCTGCCTGGACACCTGCTGCTACTCCGACCCCCAGCCCGACGGCCTGGCGTGCGACGACGGGGACGAGTGCACCGGGGGGGACGCCTGCCAGACCGGCGTGTGCCGCGGCCTGCCCGTGCCCGGCTGCCTGCCCTGCCGGGAGGACGCCGACTGCGACGACGGCAACCCCTGCACCCGGGACGGGTGCATCCAGGGTAGCTGCGTGAACGAGCAGGCCGGCGACGGGATGTTCTGCGACGACGGCGAGCCGTGCACCCTCGACGACCGCTGCAGCGCGGGCGCGTGCGGCGGCTGGCCCGACCCCAGCTGCTTCGGCTGCGAGGCCGATCCCGGCCTGTGCGACGACCAGAACCCGTGCACCGAGGACCGCTGCGAGGCGCGTGTGTGCGTGAGCGAGAACCTGGAGGGCGCCAGCTGCGACGACGGGAACGCCTGCAGCCTCTCGAGCGCCTGCAGCCAGGGCGTCTGTGAGGGCAACGACTACCTGCCCGGCTGCTGGCCCTGCGGTGGGGTTCACGGCTACTGCCCAGGAGGAGAGGTCCCGGAACCCTGCTGGCACAGGGAGTGCATCGAGGGCCGCTGCGAAACCATCTACGAGGAGGAGGGCACCTCCTGCGCCGAGGACGATGCCTGCGCGGTGGACTACCGCTGCCAGAGTACCCACTGCGTGGGCCACCCGGTGGGCGTCCTGGCCGGGTTGCTGTCGAGCTACGCGGTCGAGTCCGCCTGCCCGTGGTTCCCCGACCTCCTGGGAGTCTACCGGACCCGCTGGGGCCAGTGTGTGCTTTCCTTCCAGGCTCCCTCGGTGCCACCAGGAGATTTCCCGGGCTGCGTGGGCGCGGTGCGGGACGACGGGGGTCTGGACCTGACGTGCGTGGGCGGGGGCGAAGAACGCTCGAGTTGTTCGGTCCAGGCGGGCTTCGACCCGTGGGACTTCACCGCCGTGTGCGACGGGTGCGAGCTGCGCTTCACCGCCGACCAGGGCTGCTACCGGAACGCGGACTGCCCGCCTGGCGAGTCGTGCCAGGTGTTCCTGGCCTCCGACCCAATGGGCGGGCTCGCGCAAGCATGCCAGTTCGGCGCTGGACCCGGGTACGACAACACCGGGGCGAGCTGCACCAGCGACGCCGAGTGCTTCTCGGTCTGGTGCCTGGCGGATCTCGGGATCTGCAACGGGCTGTGCGTCACCGACGCCGACTGCCAGGCCGTGGACCCGACCCTCCTGTGCGCGGACGTACTCCTCGATCTCGGCGACGGCCTGGTGGACCTCCTCCGCCGCTGCGTGCCCGCGCCTTGAGGCCGGGCCGCGTGATAGTCTCGTCGGGACATCGAATGGCCAAAGACGGAGTGGCAAGCACATGAAGGGAAACCTGATCCTCTGGGTCCTCGGACTCTCGACCGCGGGCTGCGCGGCCTGGCTGGGCGAGGTTCCGCCGCTCAAGGTCAACTCCGACACCGCTGCCTCGAACCCGGTCCAGCGCGCACCCGTTCCGCTTTTCGTCGAACGACCGGAGGTCCTGGACAACGACGAAGAGAAGGACTTCACCCCCCTCGCCGAGAAGTTCAGCGTTTCCCTGCAGCAGCGCCTGGCCGAGTACCTGTGCGCGCGGGGCGCGTTCGCCCGATGCACCACCGAGCCGACCGAGGGGGCCTACAGGCTGGCGGGCAAGGTGCTCGTGGGCAATTTCCGCCCGACCCAGGGCGGCGCCGCTCTCGCCATCGTGGCCGGGCTCTTCCTGCCGCCCTTCCTGGGCATGATCTGGTCCTTCCCTGTCGGCTTCGGCTCCTGCGACCTCCGGGTGGAGCTCGCGCTCCACGGCCCGGCGGGAGAGGTCCTGTGGCGAGGAGAGCTGAGGACCGAGGGGATGGCGAGTTGTCAGGCGGCAGAGGTCATCGGTTACGCTCTCAGGACAGCGGTCGATGAGGTCCTGCCCGCGATGGCCAACGCAGCCTCCGGTGCGGAGGAGGTGGCGGCCAGGGCGAGGGCGCCACGGACCGCCGAGGTGGCCTCTCCCGTGGAGGCCCCTGCCCCGGCCGGGGTCGCCAGGCGCGAGGTGCTGGCGGTCTTTGACGTCCAGGACGTGGCCAGCCGCTTCAAGGGCAAGGAGGCCGAGCTGGTCCAGCTCACCACCTTCCTGGCGACCGCCATGGCGGCGACCGGAAAGTTCACCGTGGTGCCCCGGGAGCAGCTCCGCCAGCGGCTGCTGGAAGAGAAGAAGGACAGCTACCGGGCGTGCTACGACAACGCCTGCCAGATCGAGCTGGGCAAGGCCGTGGCCGCGGAGAAGACGCTGGCCACCCAGCTCATCCAGGTGGGCGCGGAGTGCGCCGTGGTCGCCAACGTGTACGATCTGCGCTCCGAGACCGCTGCGACCGCCGCTATGGTGCAGACCGCCTGCGGCGAGGCGCAGCTCCTCGACGCCATGAGGCAGGTGGCCGAGCAGATCGCCAGGCAGGCCAGGTAGGGGCGGACCCCGGTGTCCGCCCCCAGACCGCAGGCCCGCGCCTCGGCGGTTCCGGCCGAGCCACCGAGGCGGCGCCCAGGTCTCTGGCGCTGGTCCCTCGGGGCCGCGGGGCTGACCTGCCTGGGGACGCTGCTGCCCTGGGTGGTGTGGGGGCCGTGGAGCATGCCGGGCGTGGCCGGGGACGGACTGCTCGCCCTGCTGGCCGCGCTCGGGGTCGCGGCCCTGGCGCTCTGGGGCCGGCGGCGGGAGGCCAGCGCGAGCCTCGCGGGCAGAATCGTCTCGCTGCTCGCCCCGGTGACGGCCCTGGGGGTGTGCCTGGCGGATCTCGGCTACCTGCTGCTCAGCGCCGCGGCCAGCGTCGGGGCCACCACCCTGGGGACCGTCGGCGTGCTCGGGCACGGGGCCGGGGACCTCGCCAGCCGGACCCTGGCCTTCCCCTGGGAGGCCTTCCTGTTCGGCTTGACCCTGGGCCGGTACGTCCCGGCGCTCGCCACGGCCGCGCCCGACCTGGCCGGCGACCTCGAGGGTCTCGTGCGAGCCGCGGACTGGTTCGTCCGCCCGGGCTCGGGCCTGCTCCTGTCCATCCTCGGCGCCCTGGCCATGCTCGTCCTGAGCATCGCCTCGGCACTCCCCAGGGACACCGCGAAGATATCCTGAAAAGCCCCTATTTCAAGAAAAGATCAAGAAGTTCTATGAAGTAATGCTTTGATGTCGCGCAGCGGGGAAAGACCGCCTCAGGAGCGGGGACGGAGGTCGCCTGTAGGGACGCTGCATCGGCGAAGTAGGTCACCTCCGGCGCCGGGTCAGGGCGGCGAGCGCGAGCAGCCCGAGCCAGAGCCCGCCCGCGTCCGGGCCGCCGGCCCCGCAGCCGCAGCCAGACTCGTCCTCCGCGGGCTCGTCGCCTGCGTCCGCGCCGTCCAGGCCGCCGTCGTCCTGCGCCGTGCTGGCATCGTCCCCGGCCGCGCCGCCGTCGTCTTCGGCCGCACCGCCGTCGTCCTCGGCCGCGCCGCTGTCGTCCCCGGCCGCGCCGCCGTCGTCCTCGGCCGCGCCGCCGTCGTCCTCGGTCCCGCCCCCGTCATCTTCGGGGTCGATCCCCCCGTCACCGTCCTGGTCCTCCCCGTCGTCCCCGTCCGGCGTCCCTCCGTCCAGCTCCGGCCCGAGGCCGAGCACGGGCAGGACGAGCGCGCTCGGGGTGTCCGGGCCGTGGTGCAGTGTCAGGGTGCCGGGCTGGAGGCGGGTGTGCTGGCGGAACGGCTCGCCGGTCTGGGGGTTGGGATCGAAGCGGGGTGCGTTCGAGCCCGAGACGGAGACGCGGATGCGGTGCCCCGGGGCGAAGACCAGCGCGGTGGACCACAGATCCACCCAGCCCTCCTCGACCTGGCCCGGGGTGAGGAGCTGCTCGGCCTCGAACCCGTTCCGGTGCCGCGCCCGCAGGGCCCCGTCGAGCACCAGCATGGAGCGGCCATCGGGGTAGACGTCGGTCAGCCGCACGGCCAGATCGCAGTCCAGCACGTCGGCCGAGAAGTAGAGCCGCGCCCGGACCCGGCCGGCCAGGGTGACCGGCTCGGTGAGCGCGTCTGAGGTCCACACGGCCACGTCGGCCCGGCTCTCCACCCGGGGAGCCTGGTCGCACGGACCGGCCGCGAGGGTCAGGTTTGCGCCGCACACGGTGGGCACGGGATCGGCCGGATCGGACGGGAAGCTCATCTCGCCTGCCGCCGCCGGAGGCCCCGCGGGCGAGAGCACGCCGCCGGGCTGGAGGAACCAGGCCTGCTCACCGGCCTCGGGCGGCGGCCAGGAGTCGGCCTCGCGCCACTCGTTGCCCGGGGCGCCCGCGGCCTCCGGATCGCCCATGAGGTAGTAGCGCACCGCGGGCCAGTCGTCGACCCCGCTGGCCTGGCCCTTGAGGCACCAGTTGAACCAGTCGAGCTGGGCCGCCAGGTACGCGCCCTCGGTCCAGGCCGCGTCGGCCGGGTAGGTGAGCTCGCCCTGGCTGCGGTCGAAGAACGCCCCGTGGGTCCAGGGCCCGAGCACCAGCTTCTGGGTGTGCGTGGCGCCC
The DNA here is from genome assembly GCA_022710975.1 of Myxococcota bacterium. Taxonomy (GTDB): domain Bacteria; phylum Myxococcota; class B64-G9; order B64-G9; family B64-G9; genus JAKLGA01. The sequence continues at coordinate 182,316 of JAKLGA010000010.1, forward strand.
GGGCCGCCTTCGGACGAGAAGCGCTGGAAGGCCTCGATGGTGCCCTGCAGGAAGATGTCGTAGAAGCCGCCGAAGTGCATGGCCGGCCAGTTCACGTTCGGGTACAGCCCCTCCAGCCGGACCGGGTCCCAGAACGCGTCGAGCAGCGGGTGCGCCACGATCTGCGGCAGCCAGTCCAGGCTGCCCTGGTTCCCCAGCCAGCCCTCGATGAGCGCCTTGAGGAACACGCCGCCCGGGAACATGGCGTGCGCGTAGAGATCCGGGGTGGCCACGTCCATCCACTGGCAGGCGAGCCCCTCGGGGCCCTGCCCGGCCAGCAGGTACTGGGTGATGCCGAGCGCCGAGCCCCCGAGCGTGCCCACCAGGCCGTTGCACCAGGGCTGGGCCAGGATCCAGGCCACGGTGTCGGCGCCGTCCGCGGCGTCGTCCTGGAAGACGGTGTCGTCGCCCTCCGAGCCGCCCCGGCCGCGGGTGTCCTGGGCGACCACCCAGAAGAGCCCGTACTGCGCGAGCCCCTGGCCCAGGTCCGAGATCCCGTCCCGGCCGTAGGTGGTGCGGACCAGGAGCACGGGCCCGGGCGCCCAGTCGGCCGCCAGGTACACGTCGGTGGCGAGGCGCACCCCGTCGCGCATGGGCACCATCTCGGTGGTCACCTGGGCCTGGGCCAGGACGGGAACGGGCGCGCACAGCAGGGCGCACAGCACGAGGCTCCGGCGCATGCTCTCCACCTCCTCGGCGATCGTCCCCGAGGATAGCCCGGCGAGGTCCCCGGCGTCGAGCGAGGTGGAGCGCGCGGCTGGACAGGACCCCGAGGAGGTGAGGACCGGGTTCAGCTCGGGGGCAGGGCGGGCGCCACGCGGCTCGTGCCGGAACCTTCCCGGCCGTCGTCCTCCCGGCAGCTGGAGTCCTCGACGGCCGCCTCGGCCTGGGCCTCCCAGCTCACGCAGGCAGGGGTCCCGGCCACGAACACCCCGGGCTCGCCCGGGTCGCAGGCCGCCTGGGCCAGGGAGTCCTGGCAGGCGCCGAGCTCGTCCGGGAAGGCCGACAGGAAGATCTGCTCGCAGGTGCTCGCCTGGCTGCAGTCCAGCCCGCAGAACATGAGATCCGCCTCCTCCGTCCCGGCCGGCGCGCAGGCCCGGCCGCGGGCGCACAGGGCGTCCACGTAGGCCTGGCACAGGGCCACCGGGTCCTCGGGGTAGGCGCAGCAACCCAGCTCGCAGCTGCCGCCCGGAGTCTGGCACAGGGCGCAGAGCTGCTGCCCGGGCGCCTCCCCCTCGCCGCAGCCCAGCCCCAGGAAACCCACCAACGCGAGCGGCGCCAGGAGCGCGCCCAGCACAGATCGATCCCTCCGAGAGCTCCTCGTCATGACTTCCTCCGATGGGTTGAATGGCCTGCTTCCGACTGGTTAACACGCCGGCGGCGGCTTTTGTCCCCTGGGGTCGAAGAGGGTCGGGAGGAAGCTCTTCGGGATCGGTGGGAGCGCGGTGCGGGCCCTAGGCCCCGCCGTCCTTGCGGACCCTGGTGGACTCGGTCAGGGCCGCGCGCAGGTACTCGCGGAACATGCGCGCCATGTGGGGCATCTCGATCTGCTTGGGGCAGGCGGCGGAGCACTCGCCCTCGTTGGTGCAGTTGCCGAAGCCGGCCCGATCGGCCGCCTCCACCATGGCCAGCGCGCGCCGGGCCCGCTCCACCTCGCCCTGGGGCAGCAGCACGAAGTGGCTCACCCGGGCGCCCACGAACAGCATGGCGGAGGCGTTCTTGCAGGCCGCCACGCACGCCCCGCAGCCGATGCACGCGGCCGCGTCCATGGCCTGGTCGGCCCTGGGCTTCGGCACCGGGATGCTGCCCGCCTCGGGCGCCTGGCCGGTGTTGACCGAGATGTAGCCGCCGGCCTGCTGGATCCGGTCGAAGGCCGCGCGGTCCACCACCAGGTCCCGCAGGATGGGGAAGGCCCGCGCCCGCCAGGGCTCCACGTAGAGGTGCGAGCCGGGGCTGAACGAGCGCATGTGCACCTGGCACAGGGTGGTGCCCCGCTCGCCGCCGTGGGCGCGGCCGTTGACCATCAGCCCGCAGCAGCCGCAGATGCCCTCGCGGCAGTCGTGCTCGAAGGCGATGGGCTCCTTGCCCGCGCGCACCAGCTCCTCGTTGAGGTCGTCCAGCATCTCCAGGAAGCTCTGGTCGGGCGAGACGTCGGCCCGCTCGAAGACCTCCATGTGCCCGCGCTCCGCGGGGCCGCGCTGCCGCCAGACGTGCAACGTCAGGGAGAAGTTGGTGGTGCTCATTTGTAGGACCTCTGCGAAGGCTTCACGTGCTCGAAGGTGAGCTCTTCCTGGTGGCGCAGCGGGGGCTTGCCCTCGCCCTGGTGCTCCCAGACCGCCGCGTGGGCGAACCGCTCGTCGTCGCGCCTGGCCTCGTTGTCCTCGGTTTGGCTCTCCTCGCGGAAGTGCCCGCCGCAGGACTCGACGCGCTCGAGGGCGTCGCGCACCAGCAGCTCGGCGAACTCGAGGAAGTCGGCCACCCGCAGCGTCTTCTCCAGCTGCTGGTTGAGGTCGTCCGCCCGGCCGGGCACGGTCACGTCGTGCCAGAACTCCTCGCGGAGCCTGGGGATCTCCTGCAGCGCCTCGCCCAGCCTCGCGGCGTTGCGGCCCATGCCGCACTTGTTCCACAAGAGCAGCCCGAGCTTCTTGTGGATCTGGTCGCAGGTCTGCTTGCCCTTGACCTTCATCACCCGGTCGATCTTCGCGCGTATGCCCTGCTCGGCCTCGGCGAAGGCGCCGTGCTCCACGTCCACCCGGGCCCTGGGGAGCTGGGCCAGGTAGCCGCCCAGCGTGTAGGGGATGACGAAGTAGCCGTCGGCCAGCCCCTGCATGAGCGCCGAGGCGCCCAGGCGGTTGGCGCCGTGGTCGGAGAAGTTGGCCTCGCCCAGCACGAACAGGCCGGGCACGGTGCTCATCAGGTCGTAGTCCACCCACAGCCCGCCCATGGTGTAGTGCACCGCCGGGAAGATGCGCATGGGCACCTGGTAGGGGTCCTCGGCGTTGATCTTCTCGTACATCTGGAACAGGTTCCCGTACTTCTCCTCGATCTTGTCGCGCCCGTCGCGCTGGATGGCGTCCGCGAAGTCCAGGTACACCGCGAGCTTCGTCTTGCCGACCCCCAGGCCCTCGTCGCACACCTTCTTGGCCGCGCGCGAGGCCACGTCGCGGGGCACCAGGTTGCCGAAGGAGGGGTAGCGCTCCTCGAGGTAGTAGAGGCGCTCGGCGGCCGGGATGTCCTTGGCCGGGCGGGGGTCGCCCGGCTTCCGCGGCACCCACACCCGGCCGTCGTTCCGCAGGCTCTCGCTCATGAGGGTGAGCTTGCTCTGGCGGTCCCCGTGCACCGGGATGCAGGTCGGGTGGATCTGGGTGAAGCACGGGTTGGCGAAGCCGGCCCCGCGCTTGTGGCAGGCCCAGGCCGCGGACACGGCGCAGTTCATGGCGTTGGTGGACAGGTAGTACACCCGGCTGTAGCCGCCGGTGGCCAGCACCACGGCGTCGGCGGCGTGGCGCTCGAGCGCGCCGGTGACCAGGTTGCGCGCCACGATGCCCACGGCCCGGCCGCCCTCGACCACCAGGTCGAGCATCTCGCGCCGGGTCTCGAGCTCGACCTTGCCGGCGTGCACCTGGCGCATGAGCGCGCTGTAGGCCCCGAGCAGGAGCTGCTGGCCGGTCTGGCCGCGGGCGTAGAAGGTGCGGGACACCTGGGCGCCGCCGAAGGAGCGGTTGGCCAGCAGGCCGCCGTACTCGCGGGCGAAGGGCACGCCCTGGGCCACGCACTGATCGATGATGTGGTTGGAGAGCTGGGCCAGGCGGTAGACGTTGGCCTCGCGGGCGCGGTAGTCGCCGCCCTTGACCGTGTCGTAGAACAGCCGCCACACGCTGTCGCCGTCGTTGGTGTAGTTCTTGGCCGCGTTGATGCCGCCCTGGGCCGCGATGCTGTGCGCCCGGCGGGCCGAGTCCTGGATGCAGAAGTTCTTCACCCGGTAGCCGAGCTCGCCCAGGCTGGCCGCGGCCGAGGCGCCCGCCAGCCCGGTGCCCACCACGATCACGGTGTACTTGCGCTTGTTGGCCGGGTTGATGAGCTTCAGCGCGAAGCGGTGCTTGTCCCACTTCTCCTCGATCGGGCCGGCCGGGACCCTCGCGTCGAGTTTCATCACAGCACCCCCTTGAGCACGAGCAGGGCCGGGATGCAGCCGAAGCCCAGGAGCACCAGCAGCGCGTAGGCCCAGCCGAGCTTCTTCAGCTTCGGCGTCCAGCGCTCGTGGTTGAGGCCCAGGCTCTGGAAGGCGCTCTGGACGCCGTGGGACAGGTGCAGCATGAGCCCCAGCACGGCCAGGCCGTAGATGGCGGCCCACAGCCCGTTCGACAGGGTGGCCACCACGAGCTCGTACATGCCGCGCGGCTCGCTCACGCCCGAGAAGCGGAAGTTCACCAGGTGGATCACCAGGAACGCGCCGATGAAGCCCGCCCCGGTGTAGGGCATGGTGGCCGAGCCCCAGGTGCGGCCTCCCTCGGCCTTGTGCACCACGTAGCCCGGGCCGCGCGCCCGGATGTTCTGGAACCACAGGGTCAGCCCGAGGGTGATGTGGGTCAGGAAGAGCGCGGCCAGCAGGATCTCGATCACCAGGAGCAGCGGCGGGATGTGGCCGTAGGCGGCCATCACCCCCTGGAAGAAGGCCCCGCCGTCCGCCTCCCCGATGCGCCAGGTCGGACTGCCGTCGTCCTTGAGCAGCAGGACCACGTTGCCGATGAGGTGCACCAGCAGGAAGGCGCACAGCAGCAACCCGGTGGTGGCCATGAGGGCCTTCCTGCCCACCGAGGACCCGAGGAACCGGTGCCGCTGGCTCATGGAGCTTCTCCTTTGCGTGACCCGATTTTCGGCCTGTTGCGTAACACCGCGTCCGGGCCCCGTCAAGGCCGAACCCATCCTCCGAACTGCGGCACAATGAGACATTAACTGGATGAAAGAAGAGAGGATTCTTCGAGGTGAAGATCAAAGAGCCGATCCCATCGCCTGCGGGCGACGCCGGGACGAGCGCCACAGGAGGAATCCGAGGATGTTGGAGGAGAGGAAGAGAAGGGACGCGGCGCCGAAATGCCAGGGGTAGGTGGTGCCTGCTTCGAGAAGGATGGCGGGACCCACGCTCACGTCCGCGAGCTCGAGCGAGATCGCGACGCCGTAGACAGAAAGAACCGCTGTGAGGGTGGGACCCAGCCACCAGCGGATGCGCCAGGCGCCGACCACAAGGACCGAAGAGATCGCCGCCCAGGCCCAGATCTCCCCGAGGGAGGCTTCCTTGTCCATGACCTCCGCGAGGGCTGTCGATGGAAGCGTCACCAAGGCCAGGGCAGCGCCCGCTGCGACGATGCACCGCATCGTGGCGATCCGGTGTGTCAATGCCATCCGCGTCCTTGATCCTCCAGCCCAGGATCGAGGTCGGCTGGCAGAGCCTCGACAAAGACTGGTGTACCCTCCAGGGTCGCTTCGATACTGGCGCCGGAAGCCCGGAGCTCCCGGAAGTCGATCAGTTGTATCCAGACATGGACGGGTTCGGAGAGCTTCCCTGGAACCCTCAGGAGATGCGCGTTGGATGCCTGCGGGGTCATGACTTTCCCGTCGGAGACCCGCACGGAGCCCGAGAACACCTCCTTGGCGGAGGAGGGGGCTGAAAGCTGCAGCCTCACCCGCTGGGTCCAGCCGGTCCCAACCCTGCGGCCAGCCCGGATTTCCCATCGGTGGATGTACCCGGACTCGAACACGATCTCTGCCCCGGCCGAACTCCCACCGACCCTCGCGAGCGTCGAGTCGTGGAACTCCAGCCAGGTGCGCACGGTCTTCGGATCCTCCGCCGCGAGCTCGTACGCGACGAGGCCGCGCGATCCATCTCCGAAGATCCTCTGGTGACAGCGAACCATTGAGCCTGGGGCGAACTCCCGGTGCTCGCTCTCAGGTGCAGGGTCGTCCACGATCCGGAAGAGGTCTGCGACCAGAGGAGTGGCGACCACGGGGCGCCAGACCTCGACACCCTCTTCGAGGAGCGCGACGTAGATTTGGGTTTCGCGATTCTTCACCTGATGACCCCTCGCTGAAGATGGCCGGTATCTTTCAGCGTAGCAAGCCTTCGTTGCTCGAGCCCCTAGCGGGCACCGGGCTCGCGGCGGGCGTGCCAGACGCGCAGGATGATCACCCGTCGACCGCGGACCGTGTACACAATCCGGTACGGCGCCACGATCACCTCGCGGAGGTCGGTCCCGGGGAGCTCGGGCACCGGTCGTCCCGAGAGGGGATGCGCCTGGAGGCGCAGGACGCTCATGCGCAGGCGGCCTGCCAGGCGCTTCGCCGCGGCCGGGGCGTCCTGGGCGACGTACTCGCGGATCCCCTCGAGGTCGCGCAGCGCGGGACCGGTCCAGGAGATCGACAGACTAGTCGCCATCTCGCTCGCCAAAAGACTCGAGGATTCGTTCGGCCGCGGCGTGCGGATGCAGATCGCCGGCTTCGGCGGCCTGGACGCCTTCCTTGACCGCGGCCACGAACGCCGCCCGGTCGAGCAGACGCTCGTACTCCGCGAGATCGAGCAGCACGGCCACGCCTCGGCCGCGCCGGGTCAGCAGCATCGGGCGGCGGGAGCGGCGCACCTGCTCCACCAGCGCCGAGGTCCGGGTCTTCAGCTCGGTGAGCGGCCGGATGTCTTCGCTGAAACGGGTCGAGGCCATAGGTACCTCCAATCGGTCCCTTGAAAGGTACCACGAACAGGACCCGTTGGATAGCCGCCGATTCCGGACGTGCCACCCGCGTTGCAGGAGCCTGATGGCACCTAGGGGGACTCGCCCTTCGGTGGTGTCTCCCTTCCGGCCCTCGGAACTCCCGGCTTCGTCCCGCGCAGGCTTCGGCGTCCTTCGAGCAAGGCCGTTGGCAGACCTTCCGCGTGTGAATCGCTTCGGGCATTCATCGAGGAGGTGGGGAATGAACCTCGCGGAGCGCCTCGACGTCGCTCCGCGGTCCTCCTCCGTCGATGGCACCTGACACCAACTGCCAAGGTGCCATCTCCGGACGAGGACCGCTCCGCCTACGGCCTGTGCCATTCGCTGGTTCCGTAGGCATCGGGGGGGATCCCAGGCTCCTGGACTCCACTCCAAGAAATGCCCGGAGCGATTCGCACACGCAGGGTCTGCCAACGTTCCCTGCCCGATCTCTGGAAACTACTTGTCCCGCGCCTTCTTCGCCCGGTGGGCGTGGACGCGGTCGAGCACGGCCAGGGCGATGCACATCCCGGTAAGACCCATGAGGACGCCGAGGGTGATGGCCGCGCCGCCGAGCTCTCCGCGCTCCCCGAGCACCCACCGGATCTCCGGCGCGAAGTAGACGGGGCTGGCACCCAGCAAGAAGCCGAAGAGGCCGGCCTCGATCTTCACCCAGACCTTGACCCCGCGAGGGTGGGTGGCGTCCCGGGGCTGGAAACCGGCCGCCCGGGCCGCCTCGGCCCCGGCCGGGTCGAACACGTGCCCGCAGTCACACAGGGCGGCCGACTCCGGGTTCACCAGCTTGCACTTCGGGCAGACGCGCGTGGCCATCGTTCCCCCCCCCGGCGAGCTCCGGCCCCTCGTCACGGGCTGACGAACAGGATGAGCCGGTGGATCGAGGCGATCCTCTCCGGGTACCAGTCGGTCGCGCGCAGCGTCCAGGGGCCGTTGGGGTCCAGGCCGGCGAAGGCCGTGGCCAGGTCCTGGGCCGGGTCGTCGTCGGCGAGCTCGAGCCCGAACACGCCCCAGGCCTTGCCGGTGTGGTTGGCGAGCACCACGCTGCGGCCCCCGTGCTCCAGGGTGAGGTGCATGTCCGAGGGCGTGGGCGTCTGGATGTCGACCAGCAGGCGGACGCCGGAGGTGGTGGCCGGCAGGCCGGTCGCCTGGGTGCTGCACACGGCCTCCGTCCCCTCGACGTTGTAGTCCGGGGCGTCCAGGACGTCGTGGCAGGCGGGGTCGGCCGCGCCGCCGAGCAGCGTGCCGGGGAAGGGGACCGGGGCGCCGGGCACGTCGAACAGGTGGGCCTGCAGGGTGTAGAAGTAGGCCGCCCCGCTGCCGCCGCCGGCCGCAGCGTTCCGGATGCTCAGGCCCCAGGTGCCGCTCTGGTCGAGGATCTCCAGCAGGTCGGCCTCGCTCGTGTCCGCGGTGACGTTGTCGCTGGAGGCGAACACGCTGCCGTCCGGGGCCAGGAGCTCGATCCGCGGATCGAGCGCGGAGCCGTAGTCCGAGGACAGGCTGCGGGCGGACACCACCTGGCCGGCGGTGCCCTGGAACGAGTAGACGTCCACGTCGGCCGCCTGGTCGCGGAGGCCACAGCCGGTCGCCGCCGCGCCGGGCAGGAGCCCGAGCGGGTTGGCCGTGGCCAGGCTGTCGTTGCCCTCCGCCTCGTACACCCCGCAGCCGGGCAGCAGGTTGGCGAAGCCCTCCTGGATGAGGATCCCCGCGGCCTGGTAGGCCTTGCCCGCCACGCTGAACGAGCGCTCGACGGAGCGGGTGATTTGCAGGTAGGCGAGCGCCGGGGCGGGGAGCTGGGCGAGCTGCTCGGCGGTCAGGGTGACTGCGCCGGCCGCGTCGTCTGCCCACAGGCTGGCCACCTTGTGGCCGGCCTGGACCGTCACCACCATCTTGCTCTCGGGCTGGGTGCTGGGCGTCCAGTGGAAGGTGGAGTCGCTGTCCTGGTAGATGGTGAGCGTGGTGGTGAAGGCGTCCAGCGTCGGCGACACGGTGAAGTCCTGCGGGGTGCCCAGCCCGGCCGGGATGACGAACGGCGGCAAGGCCGGCGGCGCGGGTGTGGACCCGGGCGCGGAGATCTCGTAGTCGGCCTGATCCACCCAGCGGTTCAGCGGGTAGTTGTTGTAGGAGGTGTACAGGGCGAGCGGCGGGTAGTGGCTGGTGTCCCACGGCACGCTCATGAAGGGCGTCCCGGCCGTGGTGAGCCGCAGCGCCGCGCCCGCGGAGTAGCTGGCGTAGGCGTCGTAGGCCGCCGGGGCAGGGATGTCGCGCACCTGCCACTCGCCCGGCGGGGCGGTGTGCAGCGGCACCACGTTGCCGAGCCACCCGACCATGGCCAGGTAGCTGAGGCCCGGCCAGTCCGCGAGCTCGCCGAACTGGGCCCAGGCGTCCACCCAGTCCCAGTCCTTGAACTTGCGCAGGAACAGGTAGCCGGCGTAGTTCGTCTCGCCGTCGCAGGCGTCGCCGAGCCCGTCCTGGTCGGCGTCCTGCTGGCCCGGGTTGGGGACGGCCGGGCAGTTGTCGCAGGCGTCGCCGCGGCCGTCGAGATCCGCGTCGGGGTGGCCAGGGTCGTCCAGGGCCGGGCAGGGGTCGCAGACGTCGCCCGCGCCGTCCAGGTCCTGGTCGCTCTGGGCCGGGTTGGCGAGGACCGGGCAGTTGTCGGCGGCGTTCGGCACGTTGTCCCCGTCGAGGTCGTCGTCGCAGGCGTCGCCGATCCCGTCCCCCTCGAGGTCCTCCTGGCCGGGGTTGGCCAGGGCGGGGCAGTTGTCACCGGCGTCGTCCACGCCGTCGCCGTCCCGGTCCGGGTCGCACGCGTCCCCGAGGCCGTCGAGATCGAGGTCGGCCTGGTCGGGGTTGGGCACGGCCGGGCAGTCGTCCGCGGCGTTGTCCACCCCGTCGCCGTCCTGGTCCGGGTCGCAGGCGTCGCCCTGGCCGTCCCCGTCCGTGTCGGCCTGGTCGGGGTTGGGCACGGCCGGGCAGTTGTCCACGCCGTCGTCGACGCCGTCCCCGTCGGTGTCCGTGTCCGTGTCGCAGGCGTTGCCCACCCCGTCGCCGTCGTTGTCCTGCTGGTTCGCGTTGGCGGTGTCGGGGCAGTTGTCCACGCCGTTGTCGACCCCGTCGCCGTCGCGGTCCGGGTCGCACACGTCGCCCGTCCCATCCCCGTCCGCGTCGGCCTGGTCCGGGTTGAAGGCGGTCGGGCAGTTGTCCGCGCCGGCGTCCAGTCCGTCCCCGTCCACGTCCCCGTCGCAGGCGTCGCCCAGTCCGTCCCCGTCGCCGTCCGCCTGGTCCGGGTTGGCCACGTCCGGGCAGTTGTCCGCGCCGTTGTCGAACCCGTCCCCGTCCAGGTCGCCGTCGCATGCGTCGCCGAGCGGGTCGAGGTCCTGGTTCTCCTGGCCCGGGTTGGGGGTCAGCGGGCAGTTGTCGGCGGTGTCGTCCAGGCCGTCGCCGTCCTGATCCGGATCGCAAGCGTCCCCGTCGCCGTCCCCGTCCATGTCGGCCTGGTCGGGGTTGGCGACCCCCGGGCAGTTGTCCTCCGCGTCCAGCCACCCGTCCCCATCGCCGTCCGAGGCCGTGTCGCAGGTGTCCCCCAGGCCGTCGCCGTCCGCGTCAGCCTGGTCCGGGTTCGGCACCAGCGGGCAGTTGTCCTCGCCCGCGCACACCCCGTCGCCGGCCCCGGGGTCGCACACCCCGTCGCCGTCCACGTCCGCGTCGCAGGCGTCGCCCAGCCCGTCCCCGTCCTGATCGGTCTGATCCGGGTTGGCCGCGCCCGGGCAGTTGTCGGCGCGGTCCTCCACCTCGTCGAACTCCCCGTCGCAGGCGTCGCCCACGTGGGGCGCGAGATCCCAGAAGTCCGGGTTGTTCTGGTCGAGCTGGTCGGGGTTCGGGTCCAGCGGGCAGTCGTCGCAGGCGTCCGGCACGCCGTCGCCGTCCCCGTCCGCCTGGTCCGCGTTGGGCATGGCCGCGCAGCGCTGGCACCACTTGGCGGGGTTCTCCGGGCGCAGGCAGCCGTCGCAGGCGTCGCCCAGGCCGTCCCCGTCCCCGTCGAGCTGGTCCTCGTTGGGCGCGGACACGCAGTTGTCCAGGGCGTCGTCCACGCCGTCCCCGTCCGTGTCGCTGCCCTTGGACGAGGAGCAGCCGCCCCCGAGGGCGAGGCAGAGGCACAGGCCGAGCGCCAGTCGCGGGACCCAGGTCTTCGGGCGCATGGGACTCCTCCCGCCCCCGAGCGGGGGCCGCGGGCGCTAGCTCCCGCTCTCCGAGTCGTCGTCGGCGTCCAGGCACTGCGGATCGCCCGGGAAGTCGGTCAGGCCGTCCAGGTCGTTGTCCTGCCCGTCCGCGCACTCGGGCGTCTCGCTCACGTCGTTGCGGTTCAGGCAGTTGGGATCGCCGAGATCGGTCAGCCCGTCCCCGTCGTTGTCCACCCGGTCGTTGCACTCCGGCAGGATCAGGTTCGCCTCGTCGTCGTCCGCGGCCGACTCGCAGCCGGGGTCCTCCGGGGCGTCGAGCTGCCCGTCGTGATCGGTGTCGAAGTCGGTGCGGCCGTCGCCGTCGTTGTCCAGGCCGTCGCTGCAGGCCGGCCGCACCCGGGGATCGCCCTCGGCCGGGTCCTGCGGGCTCTGGCAACCGGGGTCGGCGGGGAAGTCCGTGAGGCCGTCGCCGTCGTCGTCCTGTCCGTCGCCGCACGCCGCCAGGCTGTCGCCGGGGAGATCCGGCTGGTAGCCGAGCTCGCAGCCCAGGCCCCAGGCCAGGCAGCCGCCCGAGAGCCACGCCAGGGCGAGCACGAGCCTCTGCGCGTCACCAGCCATAGCCCACCTTGCCTTGCACCGCGACGCCGTCCTGCGGGATGGCGTCCGGGATGGTCTCCGCGGAGCTGACCGGATCCCGGTAGGAGAAGTCGAGGAAGTTGGTGAGCGCCAGGCTGACCTGCAGGCCGCCCAGCACCCGCCGCAGCACCAGGGCCGCGTCCAGCCGCAGGTAGGGGTTCTCCGGGTTCGCGCTGTCCAGGGTCCAGTTCAGGCGCTCGGACACGAACTGCGCGCCGACGGACGCCAGCAGCTTGTCCTCCCACAGCGGCACCGAGGCGCCCAGGCTGACCACCGCCAGCGGGGAGTTGGCCACCTCCTCGAGCGGCCGGGCCAGCGTCAGCGCGCCGGACAGCTGCAGCCCCCGCTCGTTCCGGTAGGCGATCTGCAGCTCGCCGCCCGCGATCTCGAGGGCGCCCTGGTTCTGGAACTGCTGGCGCGGCCCCGAGCCCTGGTAACACTCGTCGACGGGCAGGCGCTGCAGGAGATCGGTCAGCGAGGAGAAGAACACCGAGGCCCCGGCGGTCAGGCCGGGCCTCGGCTCCCACATGCCCGCCAGCTCGACGCTGCGGGTGCGCTCGGCGTGCAGGCGCGGGTTGCCGCACACCGCGGCCCCGTCGTCGAAGGACGCCTCGAAGAAGCTCGGGTTGCGGAAGGCCTCCCCGTACATCAGCTTCAGGTACAGGTCCGCGACCGGCTGGTAGATGAGCGCCGCCCGCGGCGAGAGCCACAGCAGCACGTCGGTCGCGCTGCCCGACTCGCTGAACCAGGAGTTGTAGTCGAAGCGCAGGCCGGCCACGACCTGCAGCTCGTCCAGCGGGCGCCAGTCGTTCTGCAGGTACACGCCGATGTTCCAGTAGCTGATGGGCGCGATGCTGCCGTCGGCCTCGACGCGCCCGCCGCGCCGCGACTCGGGGATGATGGCGCCGCTGACCGGGTCCAGCTCGTACATCGGCTGGGAGATGCTGTGGCGCTGGAACTCGACGCCGGCGGTCAGGCGATCGAGCTCGTGCAGCCGGAGGCTGGCCCGGGCCTCGGCGCCGAGCGTGTCGTCGTTGCCCTCGCCGACCGTGTGCGGGTCGAGGCTGAACCAGCGGCCCGCCTCCCAGTCGCTGGGATCGCGGTGCAGGTACTGCCGCTCCTCGAAACGGTCGTAGTAGGCCCGGGCCAGCAGCTGGTGGCCGTCGAGCTCGCGGGCGTAGGACAGCTCGAGGAAGCCGTGGGTCTGGCTCAGGCTGTTGTAGGGGTCGTCGAAGATGGAGTCGGCCGGGGCGCTGGGCAGGCCCTTGTAGCGGTGGCTCCACTGCGCCTGGAGCGCGAGGCCCTCCCAGCTCGCCCGGGCCCCCACGTTGTAGCCGCGCTCGAAGTCGGTGCCGTGGGTGATCCCGCCGCTCGGGGTGGGGAGGGGCAGGCTGAGCCGGGGGCGGGTCATGTCGGCGAAGCGCACCTCGGGGCCGCCGCCCTCGAGCACCAGCGCGTGCAGCCCGAGCTCCAGCCCGAAGCCGAAGCGGTAGGCGCCGCCGGCGTGGGCGCGGTAGCGCTCCAGGCTGCTGGCGCCCAGGCTGGCCGACATGAAGCTGTCCCCGGCCTGGACGCCCGGGCGCCTGGAGACGATGTTCACCACCGCGAAGAAGGCGTTCGAGCCGTACATGCTGGAGCTGGGGCCGCGCAGGATCTCCACCCGCTCGATGAGCTCCACCGGCAGGGTCTGCAGCTCGTCCAGGCCGCTGGCGGCGGACCAGGGGTTGTTCATGGTGTGGCCGTCGAGCAGCACCAGCACGTGCGTGCCTGCGTCGAGCGGGAAGCTCAGCCCCCGCACCCCCAGGTAGTAGTTGTCGCGCCCCGAGGAGACGTACAGCCCGGGCACGCTGCGGAGCGCCTCGGCCACGCTCGTCCAGGCGTGGCGCGCGAAGTCCTCCCGGGAGAGCACGCTCACCGTGGCGGGCGCTTCGGCCACGGTCTGGGCGTGCTTGCTCACCGCCGAGACCGGGGTCTGCAGGAGGTTCTCGAGGTCGATGTCGCCGAAGTCGGAGAACTCCTCCGGGAGGCTGGCCTTGCCCGCGGGCGGCGGCGGATCGGCCGGCTCGGCGCCGTCCTCGGCCAGCGCCGGGGCGGCCGCGAGGGCGGCCAGGAGCAACGCGAGGAGGCAGCGACCGTGCGTGGGGTGGTTCCCGAGTACGCCGTGCGAGGAAGATGCCGTGGACGCCATGAAGTTCAATCACCTCGTCGTTGACTCGACTGTGGTAACAATCTGTTACCTTTGTCACTATCAGGAATCCAGAGGGTTTTCAAGGAATGCTGGACGTCGGCCCGGGCGCGGAACCGCGGATAACCCCCGAATGGGTCATCAAACTCTGGCCCGACCGACCCATGGGTGGAGGGCCTCATGGCAGACGACAGGGTCGAGCGGGATTCCATGGGAGAGATGCAGGTACCGGGGGAGGCCCTGTACGGGGCCGAGACCGCCCGGGCCGTGCAGAACTTCCCCATCTCCGGCCAGCCCATCGGCCGCGAGCTGGTGCGGGCCCTGGGGCTCGTCAAGCAGGCGGCCGCGGAGGTCCACCGCGACCTCGGGCTGCTCGAGCCGCGCCTGGCCGAGGCCATCGCCGCGGCCGCCGCCGAGGTGGCCGCGGGCCGGCACGACGCCCACTTCCCGGTCGACGTGTTCCAGACCGGCTCGGGCACCTCCAGCCACATGAACGCCAACGAGGTGATCGCCAACCTGGCCAACCTGCGCCTGGGCGCCCGGCTCGGGGCGAAGGCGCCGGTCCACCCCCACGACCACGTGAACCTGGGGCAGTCCTCCAACGACGTGTTCCCCAGCGCCATCCACCTGGCCGCCGTGGACGGGCTCGAGGGGCGGCTCCTCCCGGCCCTTGCGGTTCTGGAGCAGAGGCTCGGGGAGAAGGCCGCGCGCTGGCGCGAGGTGATCAAGATCGGCCGCACCCACCTGCAGGACGCCACCCCGCTCAGCGTGGGCCAGCAGTTCTCGGGCTACGCCGCCCAGGTCCGGCAGGCCCGGCTCCAGCTGGAGTCCTGCCTGCCCGCGCTCCGGGAGCTGGCGCTGGGAGGCACGGCCGTGGGCACGGGCCTGAACACCCACCCCGAGTTCGGCCGGCGCGTGGCGGCTCGCCTGTCGGCGCTCACCGGGCGCACGTTCGTGGAGGCCTCGAACCACTTCGCCGCCCAGGCCGCCCCGGGCGCGGCCGTGGCCGCCTCGGGCGCGCTCCGGGCCACGGCGCTGGCGCTGACCAAGGTGGCCAACGACCTCCGCTTCCTGGGCAGCGGGCCCCGCCTGGGCTACGGCGAGCTGGTGCTCCCGGCCGTGCAGCCGGGCTCGAGCATGATGCCCGGGAAGGTCAACCCGGTCCTGGCCGAGGCCCTGCTCATGGTGGCCGGGCAGGTCGTGGGCAACGACGCGGCCGTGGCCTTCGCCGCCAGCCAGGGCAACTTCGAGCTCCACACCATGCTGCCGCTCGTGGCGCGCTCCCTGCTGGAGTCCATCCGCCTGCTGGCCGCGGGCGTGCGGGTGTTCGACGCCGGCCTGGTGCGGGGCCTGGCGCTCGACGAGGAGCGACTGCGGGCTCAGGCCGGGCGGGCGCTCACGCTGGTCACGGCCCTGGTGCCCCGCCTGGGCTACGACCGGGCGGCCTGGGTGGCCGGGGAGGCGCTGCGGACCGGGCGCACGCTGCGCGAGGTGGCGCTGACCCACGGGCTCCTGCCGGCCGAGGAGCTGGACGAGCTGCTCGATCCGGGGCGCATGCTGGCCCCGGGCGGTGGCCCGCCCCGCGGCGGGTCGTGACGCTCAGGCCCGTCCGCCTGCCGCGCACCTGTTGACAATTCCCGCGCCGCCAGCTACGAGCGCGTCGTGACCAGGCGAAGGTTCATCCTCAAGCTTCTCGGCGACGGCCTGCTGATGGTGGCCGGCTCGGCGGTCTGCGGCCTGGCCTTCACCCTGTTCCTCATCCCGCACAAGGTGGTGCCCGGCGGGGTGAGCGGCGTGGCCATGATCCTCAACCACCTGGCCGACCTGCCGGTGGGCCTGACCACCATCGTGCTCAACCTGCCGCTGTTCGCCCTGGGCGTGAAGGTGCTGGGCAAGCTGTACGGGTTGAAGTCGTTCATCGGCATGCTGCTGTCGTCCCTGGCCATCGACTTCTTCACCTACGTGGTGCCGACCGGCCAGGCCACGGACGATCCGATCATGGCGTGCCTGTTCGGCGGCATCGTGCTGGGGGCCGGGCTCGGGCTGGTGTTCCGCTCCGGGGGCTCCACGGGCGGCACGGACATCCTGGGCATGGTGCTCAGCCGCTGGACCAACCTGTCCCTGGGGAGCGCGCTGCTGCTGATCGACATCGTCATCATCTCCTGCGCCGGCTTCGCCTACGCCAACTTCGAGCTGGCGCTGTACGGCTTCCTGAACGTGTACGTGCAGGTCTGGATGATCGATCTGGTGCTCGAGGGCGTCAGCTACACCCGCGCCATGTTCGTGATCTCCGAGCGCGCCACGGCGGTGGGACAGGCCATCACCACGAAGATGGGCCGCGGCGCCACCGTGCTGTCTGGCAAGGGCGCCTGGACCGGCCTGGAGCGCCCGGTGCTGCTGGTGGTGATGTCCAAGAAGGAGGTCCCCGTGGCCCGCGAGCTGGTGCGGGAGGTGGACCCCCAGGCCTTCGTCATCATCACCGACGTGTACGAGGTGCTGGGCGAGGGCTTCAAGCCGCGCGGCCAGTTCGGTCCTTGACAGGCCCGGAGCGGGGGCCCGACAATCCGACCCCCATGCGATGGACCTTCCCGGCCGCGATCTTCCTGGGCGCCTGCCTGCTCTTCCTGGTCCAGCCCATGGTCGCCAAGGCCCTGCTGCCCTGGTTCGGCGGCTCGGCCGCGGTGTGGACCACCTGCCTGGTCTTCTTCCAGGTGCTGCTGCTGGCCGGCTACCTGTACGCCCACGCGCTGGCCACCCGCGTGGCGCCGCGGCGCCAGGCCTGGGTGCACGGCGGGCTGGTGGCCCTGGCGCTGGCCGGCCTGGCGGTGGCCGCGCTGGGGTTCGGCTCGCCGGCCGTGCCCGGGCCGGCCCTCGCCCCGCAGGAGGTGACCGGGCCGGTGCCGCGCATCCTGGTCATCCTGGCGCTGGTGATCGGGCTGCCCTACCTGGTGCTGGCGGCCAACGGCCCGCTGCTGCAGGCCTGGTATGCGCGCTGCTTCCCCGGCCGTTCGCCCTACCGCCTGTACGCGCTCTCCAACGCGGGCTCCCTGCTGGGGCTGCTGGGCTATCCCTTCGGGCTCGAGCCGGCCCTCGAGCTCGAGGCGCAGGGCTGGTTGTGGATGGCCCTGTTCGCCGGCGGGCTGGGGACCTGCCAGCTGCTGGCCGCACGGCGCAGCCTGCGCGCGGCCGGCCCGGCGCCCGCCTCCGCCGGACCTCCACCGCCGCCCGCCGCGCCGGGCCCGGCACCCGGGGTTCGCCTGGGGTGGCTGGTCCTGGCCGCCGGCTCGACCGGTTTGCTGATGGCGGTCAGCAACCAGCTCGGCCTGGACGTGGCCGCCGTGCCGTTCCTGTGGGTGCTGCCGCTGTCGGTCTACCTGCTGACCTTCGTGCTGTGCTTCGAGCGCGAGCGGCTCTACGTGCGGTGGCTCTGCCTGCTGCTGTGGGCCGCGCTCGCCCTGGCGGCCGGGGCCCGGATCGCCGGCTCGACCTGGGCTCAGGTCGCGCTGCAGCTCGGCCTGCTGGGGACGGGCTGCATGCTGTGCCACGGCGAGCTGGCGCGCGCCAAGCCGGGCCCGGAGCGGCTCACCTCCTTCTACGCGTACGTGGCCCTGGGCGGCGCCCTGGGCGGGGCGCTGGTCGGCCTGGCCGCGCCCGCCCTGCTGGACGGCCCCTGGGAGCACTCCCTGTCGCTGCTGTGGGTGTCCCTGGTCGCCCTGGGCGCGCTCCGCCTCCAGGCGCTCGCCGCGCTCCAGCGCGGCCCGGTCCGCGGGCTGGTCTGGGCGGCCGGCTGCCTGTGGCTGCTCGCCCTGGTGTTCACCCTGGCGCTCGAGCGCCAGGTCGCGCTCGAGGGCTCGGTCTTCCTCGACCGGAGCTTCTTCGGGGTGCTGCGGGTCGACCACGACGACCCGGGTGACCCGCTCCGCGAGCGCATGGTGATGGTCCACGGGGAGACCGTGCACGGGTACCAGTTCGCCGCCCCGGAGCGCCGCCGGCTGGCCACGGCCTACTACGGGGAGACCTCCGGCGTCGGCCGGTGCCTGCGCGGGCACCCGGCCTTGCACCCCTCGCGCCCCATGCGGATCGGGGTGATCGGCCTGGGCGTCGGCACCCTGAGCGCCTACGCCCGGCCCGGGGACCTGGTCCGGTACTACGAGATCGATCCCCTGGTGGTGCGCCTGGCCCAGGGCGAGGGCGGGTGGTTCTCCTTCCTGGCGGACTCCGAGGGCCAGGTCGAGGTGCGCGTCGGCGACGGCCGCCTGCTGCTCGAGGCGGAGCTCCGGCGCGGCGAGCCGGGGCGCTTCGACCTGCTGGTCGTGGACGCCTTCGGCTCGGACGCCATCCCCGTGCACCTGCTCACGGCGGAGGCCTTCGCCCTCTACGCGGCCCACCTCGAACCGGAGAACGGCGTGCTGGCCCTGCACCTGTCCAACAAGGCGCTCGACCTGCGCTCGCTCGCCTGGGCGCAGGGGCGGGCGCGGGGGCTCCACGCCCGGCTGGCGGTCGATCCGGGCGACGGCCTGGCGCGCCAGCGCTCGACCTGGATGCTGCTGGCCCGGCGGCCGGAGCCCCTGGAGCTCCCCACCTTCGCCGGCCTGGAAGGGGCTGGCTGGCGGCCGCCGAGCACGCCGCGCCTCTGGACCGATCGCTTCAGCAACCTGCTGGATGTGCTGCGATAGGCTCCCGGGCCGCCCGACGCCTGCCTTGACAGGCAGGGGACGGGGGCTAAACTGGGGTCGCGCCGCGAGGGCCACCGAGGAGGGACCATGATCCGCACCTGCACGTTGCTGCTGGGATTCGCGATTTGCCTGCCGCTGTCGCCCGTCCAGGCCGGCACGCGAGGGATCCTCCTGGCCGAGGCCAAGGGCCGCGAGGTGGCGGAGAAGCTCAAGCAGGACGGGGACGCCCTGCTCAAGGCCGGCAAGCGCGACGAGGCCGAGCAGGCGTTCCGCAAGGCGATCGAGGCGGACCCGGCCTGGTACGTGACGTACGAGGCGCTGGGCAACCTCCAGTTCGCCGCCAAGCGCTACGCCGAGGCCGTGGCCACCTTCGAGAAGGCGATCGAGGTGGAGCCGCGCTACCACACCGGTCTGTACAACATCGCCTTCGCCGAGCGGAAGGCCGGCGCCTTCGAGAAGGCGGTGACCTACTACAAGAAGTACATCGACAAGCAGCCGCAGGATCCGGACGCCTACTACGGCCTGGCGTCGGCCTACGACTCCCTGGGCAGGAAGGCCGAGGCCATGCAGGCCTTCCAGACGTACGCCGACAAGGAGACCCGCCCGGCGGAGCGCCAGTACGTGGCCAAGGCCCGCACCCGGGTGGCCGAGCTGCAGGCCGAGCTGGGCAAGTCCGCGGTCGCGGCGAAACCGGTGGAGAAGCCGGCGGAGAAACCCGCGGAGAAACCCGCGGTCGCCGACAAGCCCGCCGAGAAGCCGGCCGACAAACCGGCCGACAAACCGGCCGACAAGCCGGCCGAGAAGCCCGCCGACAAGCCCGCCACCACCGGCCCGGTCGCGATGGTCGAAAAGCCTGTCGCGGGCTCCGAGAAGGTCGCCGAGCTCCTGGCCAAGGGCGACCGCGCCATGGCCGAGGGCTCGTTCACCCTGGCGCTCAAGTCCTACTTCGACGCGGTGCAGATCGAGCCCAAGAACACCGAGGCCCTCTACAAGCTCGGGTTGGTCTACCAGCAGGCCGGGAACAACAAGGCCGCCCGGCTGAAGTGGGAGAGCGTGCTCAAGCTGCAGCCCGGACACCCCGGGGCGACCCAGGCGATCGCGGCCCTGGACGCGGCTGGCAAGCCAGCCAAGGGCGCCGAGAAACCCGCGGACAAACCCGCGGACAAACCTGCGGACAAACCTGCGGCCCCCGGAGGACCGGGGACTGCGAAAGGCGCTGACAAACCCGTCGTGGCGGACAAGCCTGCGGCCGGGCCCGTCGAGAAGCCCGCGGAGAAGCCTGCCGAGAAACCCGTCGAGAAGCCCGCGGACAAGCCCGCGGACAAGCCCGCGGAGAAACCCGTGGAGAAACCGGCCGAGAAGCCCGCCGTGGCCATGGCCTCCAAGGTCGCGGGTCCGAGCGCGGACCAGATGACGAAGATCCTCGCCGAAGGCGACGCCTTCTTCCAGCAGAAGGCCTACACCAAGGCGATCACCGCCTACACCCACGCCACCCAGCTCATGCCGAGCCACGAGGAGGCCCTGTTCAAGCTGGGCGTGGCCTACGCCATGAGCGGCAACTTCAAGGTGGCGGTGTTCAAGTGGGAGCAGGTGCTGAAGCTCAACCCGAACAACCAGTCCGCCCTCAGGAACATCGAGAAGGCCCGCGCCAAGCTCGGGACGGGCGGCGCCCCGGCGCCGGGTCCGGCCGCCGCGCCCGGGCGTCCGGCTGCCGGCGCCGATCCGCAGGTCGAGGCCTGCCTGGCCCGGGCCCAGAAGGCCAAGGCCGCCGGGAACGCCCAGGAGGTGCTGGACGCGGCCGAGGATGCCCTCAGGCACCGGAAGGACGCCCGGGCCCTGGTGCTCAAGGGCGAGGCGCTGGTCGTGCTGCAGCGCCACGCGGAGGCCAAGCGGGTGTTCTCGGACGCCATGGTAGCCGACCCGACCCTGGCCGCGCCCTTCTACGGGCTGGGCGAGGCCTCCCGCATGAGCGGGGACCTGGAGCGCGCCCGGTACTACTTCCAGATGTACCTGAAGTCCAACTCCCCCGACGTGAGCCCGGAGCTCTCCCAGCGCGCCAAGGCCTTCCTGGATCAGAAGTGATCGGGCAGCGGGAGCAGCTCCTCGTACTCCTCCTCGGCGGGCTCCGCGGGGGGCGGCAGGCGCTCGAACAGCACGGCCTGGTCGTCCTGGTAGGTCACCGTCCAGCCGGGCTCGTCGCGCAGCGCTCGCGCCAGGCGTGAGTCCGGCGGGTAGGCGATCTGCTCGATGCCCCAGCGCTCCAGCACCGCACGCCAGTCGGGCTCCAGGTCGTGCACCGCGAAGTAATCCACGAACACGTCGAGCGGGTAGCAGTCGTTGCGCTGGTCGATGAACACCTGCTGGCGCGGGTACAGGCGCCAGATGAAGGCGCCGCCCCAATTGAAGTAGTTGAACGTCCGGCGCGGGCTGGCCTGACGCTCGAGCACGGCCAGCAGGCCGGCGGGGTAGAAGTCGGGCGAGAGGTCGGACAGCTCCTCCACGCCGGTGCGGCCCTGGTAGCCCACGAGCGGGGCCGTGGGCGCCAGGAAGCCGACCAGCAGGACGAGCGCGGCCAGGGCCGGCAGGCTGCTCTTCCAAGCGCGGCGCTCCGCCGCCACGCAGCGCCGGTGGAAGCGCGCGAGCAGGCCCGGCTCCTCGCCCGCCTGGCCGAACAGCCGGCCCACGCGACCGATCGCCTTCGGCAGGTGCCGGGCCAGGGCGGGCGCGGCCGCGATGCCCAGCAGCGGGATGTTGCGCACGGTCGAGTAGGCGAAGATGGTGAAGGCCACCAGCAGCCCGATGTGGGCGGGGGTCGGGCTGGCCATCGAGCCGGCGATGGCGAAGAGGCAGAACAGCACGAAGAAGGTGATCATGCGCCCCAGCGGCGTGTCGAAGCCTGCCGGCTGCCACTCGGAGATGTTCGTCAGGAAGCTGAGTTGCCCGGTGAAGGCGTTCTTCAGGTACATGAAGGGGAACAGGAAGCCGTACACGTGGTGGGGGGTGACCATGCAGGCCGCGATGCCCACGGCCAGATCGATCCCCAGCGCGCGCAGCGGCGCGAAGGTGCGGCGGGGCGCGCGCAGCTGGGCCACCAGGCTGGCGGCCATGTACAGCAGCATGAGCGACAGGCCCAGGATGAAGCTGCCGTGGAAGTTGGCCCAGGCGGTGAACAGCAGGAAGACCAGCACCGGCCGGAGCCGGCCGCCGGCCGAGGGCTCCTCCACCAGGTGCAGCGCGCCCAGGAAGAACAGGTTGCCGAACAGGTAGGGGCGCAGGCTGTAGTTGCCCATCATCATCAGGGCGACCATGAAGGTGATGAGCGCCGAGGCGAACGGGGACTCGGTGTAGCGGGTGGTGAGCCTGTAGACCAGCGCGCAGGCGAGCGTGTTCAGCAGCGTGCCCAGGGCCACCAGCCCGAACGTGCCCAGGTGGGCGTAGGTGACGTAGAAGACCACCTCCGAGAGCCACTCGTGCGGCAGCCAGGGGTGCGCCGGGGCGGTGAAGCTGAAGATGTTGAGGTCGGGCAGCGTGAGCGTGGTCCAGATGTACTCCCCGGCCTCGAGGTGCCACCAGATGTCGTCGGCCTTGATGTGCAGCGAGTGGGTCGAGGCGAGGGCGACCAGGGCCACCACCAGCCCGAAGATGGAGGGGATCCAGGGAGAGCGGCCCGGCGGGGCGGGGGCGGCCTCAGGCGACATGGGGGGAACAATACCCAAGGACTCCGGGGACGGCAAGGACCGCAGGGGGCTACGGAGCGGGCAGAGCGGACAGGGCCTGGCGGGCGAGGTCGGCCCAGCCGGAGCGATCGTCGAGCGCCAGGTAGGCGAGCAGCTCCCGGCGCGCGCCGGCCGCGTCGCCGGCCGCCGCCAAGGCCTGCCCGAGGTTGAAGCGCGCCTCGGGCAGCGCGGGCCAGCGCCGGACCAGCTCGGCGAGCTGCTTGCGCCCCGCCTCGGCCTGCCCGCCCAGCACCCGCGCCACGGCGAGATCGTTCTCCAGCCCGGGGCCGGGCGCGGCGCTCCTGGCCAGGCGCTCGAGCTCGGCCAGGGCCTGGTCCCTGCGCCCGAGGGCCAGCAGCGAGGCCGCCAGGTTCTGGCGCGCGCGGTCGGCGCCCGGATCGCGGGCCACCACCCAGGCGAGCAGCTCCACCGACTCCTGCATGCGCGCGCGGTCCAGGGCCTGGACCGCGTCCGGGGAGAGGCCGCGCAGGCGGATGGGACGCAGGCCGTGCCTGGGCTCCACGTCGGTGCTCAGGCGGAAGCCGCCGCCGCGGGCCAGCCCCGGCGCGGCCAGCCGGTGGAGCGCCACGCCCAGGTTCGTGCGCGCCGGCAGGTTGTCCGGGAAGACCGCCAGGAAGGTCTCCAGCGCGGCCACCGCGGACTCCGGCCGGTCGCGGCCGAGCGCGTCCACGGCCAGGTCGAACTGGCGGGCGCGGGCGCGCAGGCCGAGCAGGTACTCCCGCAGCCGATCCGCGCGCTCTGCGTGGGTGGGGTGATCGAGATCGCTGGGCACCTCGCGGCCGGCGGCCTGCAGGGCCCGGTGGAAGCGGAAGGCCGCGGCCGGATCGAACCCGGCGCGCAGCGCGATCAGGCTGCCGAGCTGATCCGCCTCGAATTCGTGCTTCCGGCTCAGCCCGCGCATCAGCGTGCTCAGGCTGGTCACGTCGAAGGTCTTGCCCGCGGCCAGGTCCTGGGCGCCGCCCACCAGATCGAGCATGCCCAGCCCGTGCCGGAGCTGCACGTGCACCAGCTCGTGGGCCAGCACGCTCGCCAGGGCGTCGTCGCTGTCGCCGAGCTCGGTGCGCACGAAGTCCACCAGCCCGCGGTAGACGTAGATGGTGCCGCCGGTCAGCGACAGGGCGTTCACCGCGTCCAGCGCCAGGACCCTGACCCGGTAGCGGCCCGGATCCGGCCGCCCGTCGGCGCTCTCCGCCAGGCGGGCGAGCAGGCGCTCCAGCCTGGCCTGGAGGACCGCGTCCTGGCCGAGGCCGAACTGGGCCTCCAGGGCGCGGGTCAGCTTGCGACCGAGCTCGAGCTCCTTGGCGCCGTCCAGGACCTCGCCCTCGTCGAGCGCGCGCACGTCGCCCGAGAGGAGCTGCAGCTTGGAGGCCGCGCGCCGGGCCAGCGGGCTGTCGGGCGCGAGCGACACCAGCTTCTCGAAGGCGCGGCGCGCCTCGGCGCGCGCGTGCTCGGCGTCCGCGCGCGGCTCCGTCTGCAACTCCAGCCAGGTCAGCCCCAGGTGGTAGTAGGGCTCGCCGAAGGTCGGATCGAGCGCGATGGCGGCCTCCAGCCGGCGGCGGGCCTCCTCCAGCTCGCCCGCCTCCAGCTCGGCCAGGCCGAGCTGCAGCATGGCCTCCTTCACGTGGGGCGCGCGCCTGAAGGCCGCGGCCGCCTCCGCCTGGCGGTCGACGACCGGGCTGCTCAGGCACAGGCCCAGCAGGTAGTGGGCCTGCTCCAGGGACGGCTGGGCGGCGAGCAACGCCCGCAGGGTCTCCTCGGCCAGGCGGACCTTGCCCGCCGCGAGGGCGCTGCGGGCCTCTGCCAGCCGCGCTCCGGCCGCGCCCAGCCGCAGCTTCTCCAGCGCCTCGCGGGCGGCCAGGGCGTGGGCGCCCTGGGGGTGGGTTTCCAAGTAGACCTGCAGGCGGCCCTCGGCCTCGCGGATCGACTCCGGGGAGGCGCCACCCTCGGCCAGGGCCAGCGCGCACTCGGCGCGTCCGTACAGGCCGCGCTCCTGCCCGGGCTCGGCCCGCAGGGCCCGCTCGAAGGCCGCGCAGGCCTGCTGGCCCTGGCCCAGCTCCTGCCAGAGCGTGCCCACGGTGGACAGATCACCCGCGCCGAGCGAGGGCATCCCGGCCAGGACGCGCAGCTCGGCCAGCGCGGCCGGGCGCTCCCCGGTCCGGACCAGGGCCTGGGCCAGCCGCAGGTGGGCCGCACCCGAGCCGGGCTCCAGCCCCACGGCCTTGCGGAAGTGCTCGGCCGCCCGCCGCCAGTCGCCGAGATCGGCCCAGGCCCCACCCGTCTCGAGCTCGGCGCGGGCCGAGGCCACGGCGGCCGCCGGGGAGGTCCACAGCAGGACCGTCAGGGTCAGCCAGGGGATGAAGCCCGATCTCGGCACGCTGGATCTCCTCCCGGGGCACAGGCTGCCCGTGGCCCGAGTTTCGAGGGTCTGGTCGGGCCAGTCAACTCCGGTCTGGCCGTCCGGGTCCGGCCGTGGTAGATCCTGCGCCCGTGGAAATGGGACGGAGCGTTCCCGGTTTCTCTTCTCCGGGAGGCTCCGGGTCCCGGGTTGTGGGGTGGTCGGTGGGGCGCAGGTTCGGCAAGTACGAGCTGCTTCATCGCCTGGGCGGCGGCGGCATGGCGGAGGTCTTCCGCGCCCGGATCCACGGCCCCGAGGGGTTCGCCAAGGACCTGGCGCTCAAGCTGATTCTCCCGCATTTCTCGGACGATCCGGAGTTCAGGCGCATGTTCGCCAACGAGGCCGCCCTGGCGGCTCGCCTGGACCACGTCAACATCGTCCGCATCCACGAGTTCGAGCAGATCGAGGGCAGGTACTGCATCGCCATGGAGCTGGTGGACGGCCGCGATCTGCGTCAGCTCCTGGCCCGGGCGAACCAGCTCGGGCGACACCTCAGCCCGGCGGAGGCCGTGGTCATCGGCGCCGAGATGTGCCGGGGGCTGGCCTACGCCCACGGGGAGCTCACCCCCGGAGCCCCGGTCATCATCCACCGGGACATCAGCCCGCACAACGTGATCATCTCCCGGGCCGGCGAGGTGAAGCTCGCCGATCTCGGCATCGCCAAGCTCGCCTCGGGCGGCGGATCGACCCTGCCTGGGGTCGTCAAGGGCAAGGTGGCCTACATGTCGCCGGAGCAGGCGGCGGGCTTGCCGCTCGATCCGCGCACGGATCTGTTCTCCCTGGGCTGCGTCCTGTGGGAGATGCTCACGGGCCAGCGGCTGTTCACCGGCCCCAACGATCTGGCGGTGCTCGAGCGCCTGCGCAGCGAGCCCATCCTGCCGCCCAGCGCGCACAACCGGGCGGTGCCTGCGCGCCTGGATGCCCTCGTGCTCAAGGCCCTGGCGCGCGATCGGGAGCAGCGCACGGCCAGCGCCTCCGGTCTGGGCCGGGAGCTCGAGCGGGTCCAGCGGGAGCTGCCCGAGTTCGATCGGGCCGGGCTGATCGGCGACCTGGTGCGGGCGTTGTGGCCCGACCTCGAGCGGCGCGGCGGCACGGACGTGATGCCCTTGCCGGCCGGCACGCCGGTCGAGGCCAGCGCCCAGGCCCTCGAGGCAGCCGCCGGTCCCGCGGCCGAGCCCGCGGCCCTCATGCCCGAGCCCGTGCCCGAGCCCGGCACCGACGAGCCCACCGAGGTCGAGCCCGTCACCGAGCCCGCCAGCGCTCCGCCGGCTCCGGGCCCCGCCCGGTCGACCCGGCGCGTCTGGCCCGCGCTGCTCGGCCTGGCGCTGCTGGCCGGGCTGCTGGCCGGGCTGCTGGCTGCCTGGCCATTGCTGGCGCCCGGGTCGCCGGGAGATGAGGTCGCAGATGCGGGTCCGGCGGGCGATCTCGGGGGTGGAGCCGGGGCAGGGGAGGCGGCCGGGTCGTCGCCCCGGCCCGTCCTGGCCTCACCCACCGGGCCGGGGACCGGCGGGCCGGCCGTGGCCGGACCCGCGCTCGCGGCGCTCGCCTCCGCGGCCAGGCAGAGCGCCGGCGCGGGGGTGGTGCCCGCGCCCAGCGCGGAGCGCCGCCCTGCGACCGGCCGGCTCGATCTCAACGTGATCCCCTGGGCGCGGGTCTACCTGAACCGGCGGCTGCTCGGGGACACCCCGCTGCAGGGGCTGGTGCTGCCGGTCGGTGAGCACCAGCTCCGGCTCGAGAACCCCATGACGGGCCGCGTGAAACTGCACCGCGTCCGGATCCAGGCCAACCAGACCTCGAAGGAAATCGTCGAGTTGCGCTGAGGGCGAGGTCGCCCTCGACCCGCTCGCCTGCGCGCCGCGGCGCCGCCGGTGCGCGGCCTCCACTTTTCACTTGACAAAATACAGTGAATATAATACATCAAGAATACGACATGAAAAAGACATCAAGAAATATAGACCAATGAAAATAGTATTTCAAATGGATTCTACTGAATAGATGACTGGGCGAGAGGACACACGCGTGCTGTTCGAGTCCGGCGAGCTGGAGCGGCTGGAGCGCGCTCACGCCGACGGCATCAGCGCGCAGGAGGTCATCGCGCTGTTCCAGGCGCGCGGCCTGCGCCTGTCGGAGGCGAACTTCCGCAAGTACGTCCAGCTCGGCCTGCTGCCCACGTCGCGGCGCGTCGGGCGCAAGGGCAAGCACCGCGGCTCGCGCGGACTGTACCCCGTGTCCGTGGTCCGCAGCATCAACCTGATCAAGCGGTTGATGGATCGCGGCCTGACCCTGGAGGAGATCCGCGACTCCTTCGTCTCGATCCAGAACGACATCGAGCGCGTCGGGGAGGCCCTCGACTCGCTGTTCGCGCGCATCGAGGAGCGCCTGACACGGCTCCACGAGACCCCCGAAGCGTTGCGCCCCCTGGCCAAGGACGTGGAGGCGTCCCGGCGGGGAGCGTCCAGCCTCTTGGAGAGCCTGGAGAAGATCGGCAGCCGGTTGGCGGTGACCGGCCCCACCCCAGCAGGAATCGTGCAAGGAGGGATGTCATGATGGGACCCAGCGCAGGCGACCATCCCGGCGATCGGGAAGAGGCCAGGCGCAAGGGCAGGCGCCGCTCGAAGACCATCGCGCGCAAGCAGATGCTCCGCGAGCGGAAGTACCTCGAGGTGGACAGCGAGCTGCTCGAGCTGGCCAACCAGATCCGGCCCCGCGTGAGGCGGGACTGCCAGAACGCGGAGCGTCCCTGCCTGTTCGTCTCCTGCAAGCACCACCTGTACCTCGACGTCAATCCGGTCACCGGGTCGATCAAGCTGAACTTCCCGGACCGGGAGGTGTGGGAGCTGCACGAGACCTGCGCCCTCGACCTGGCCGAGCGCGGGGGCATGACGCTGGAGGAGGTGGGGGAGATCCTGAACCTCACCCGCGAGCGCATCCGGCAGGTGGAGGCCACCGGCCTGCAGAAGCTGCTCGAGCTGGGCGGCGGCGACGAGCTGAAGGACCTCATCGGCTGACCCGGCCGGCGATCTCCCCGCACGCACGCCGGGCTTGACTGGGCCGCGGATTCCCTGGTACGCACCTGGGGGGGTGTCCCGCAACCTGCGAGTCGAACCCCTTTTCCGCTCGCCGGGTTGCGTGCGGTCCGAGGACGAGACATGAGCCTGGTTCGACGGTGCCTGCTGCACGCCCCGGGGACCGATCGGTTCCATGACCTCGCCAGGGAGATCGTGGCTGCGGGCGCGGAGGTGATGGCCGTGGGCGAGACGGCCGACCGCCTGACGCGCGCTGGCATCCCCGTCGACAACCCCGCCTCGGGGCGCGCCGCGGACGAGACCTTCCACCTGCTGCACCCCCGCCTCCTGCAGGGCATCCTGGGCGACTGGGAGCAGCCCGAGGGCCGCTCGGCGCTCGAGCGCCAGGGGGTCAAGCGCATCGACATGCTGGTGGCCGAGCTGCCCGCCGAGGTCGAGGACCCCGGCCGGAACGGGGCTCGAGCGTCCGTCGAGGCGCTCACCATCCTGCGCGCGGCGGCCTGGGTCCCCCAGCAGGTGCTGGTGGTCAGCGATCCCGCCGATGTGCCCACGGTGATCGAGCTGCTCGGCGCGGCCGACCCCGGGGCCCTGGAGCGGCTGCGCTGGCGCATGGCGGGCAAGGCCCTGGTGGCCATCTCGCGCCTGGACGCCGCGCGCGCCGGGCGCACCGCCACCGCGGGGGGACTGCCGAGCGCCTGGTCCCTGCAGGTGGACGTCCTGGACTCCCTGCCGCTGATCGGGGAGCGCACGGCCGCCGTCGGGCTGTACGAGGTGGCGCGCTCCCTCGGTGGCGCGCCTGCGCTGCAGCTCGTGTGCGGGGAGCCCCTGACCGCCGCCGGCCTGCAGGCCGCCGGCCTGGCCTGGACGGCCGTGGAGGACGGACCCCGGGCGTCCGCGGCCCTGGCCCACCGCACGGGCCTGGTGGGCTACGCCGCCCCGCGCCAGGGCCCGCTGGCCGCGGCCTTCGAGGCCGCGCGTGCGCTGGACCCGCGCGGCGCGTTCGGGGCGGTGGCCGCCTTCAACCGCGAGGTCGACGACGCGGCCGGGCGGTCCGTGGCGGACGCGTTCCTGGAGGCCGTGGTCGCCCCGGCCTTCTCGCCCGACGCGCTGGCCCGGGCGCGGCGCCAGCGCCTGCGCCTGCTCCAGGTGCGCCGGTCCCCGCGGCCCGCGCTCCAGGTCACCGGGACCCGCTGGGGGCTGGTGCTGGAGTGGAGCCCCGCCGCGCCGGAAGGGGTCTGCCGCACGCTCACGGCCCGGACCCTGGAGGCGACGGAGCTGGAGGCCCTGGAGCGGGCCTGGCGCCTGCTGCAGGCCTTGCCGCCCGGGGCGGCGCTGGTGTGCGACGGTGAGCGCCTCCTCGGGGCCGCCGGGGCCCAGGCCAGCGCGCGGGAGGCGATCCGCCTGGCCCTGGCCAAGGCCGGAACCAGCGCCCGCGGGGCCGTGGCGGCCCTGTCGCTGCCGTTGCGCATGGTGGAGGACCTCCAGACCCTGGCCGAGGCGGGCGTGAGCGCCGTGCGGCAGCCCGAGGGGTCCCCGCGGATGGAGGAGATCCTGGCCCGCGCCGCACAGGTGGGCGTGGCGGTCCAGGTGGTGGCGGGACCGCCCGCGGCTGGCGGCCCGAGAGGTGAAACGTGAAGATCACCTGTGGCAAGTGCCAGGCCGTCTACAGCATCGACGACTCCCTGCTGAGCATCGGGGGCATCAAGGCGCAGTGCCCGGCCTGCGGTGACATCCAGGTCATACGGGCTGGCGAGCCGGCCGCGCCGGCCGCGCCCGCCTCGCCCCCTCCGCTGCCCCGGCCGGCCGCGCCCGCCTCGCCCCCTCCGCTGCCTCGACCGGCTGCGCCCGCGCCCGCTCCTGCGCCCGGGCCGCTGGACGACCCCTTCGACAGCCTGCTGAACCTGGGCCCGGCGCCCGCTGCTCCGGCCGTCCAGGCCAAGCCGGCCGCTGGCGCGTCGCTCGACCCCTTTCACGAGATCCCCGACCTGTCCGACAACCTGCCGCCGGCGAGGGCCTCCAGCCAGGACCTGTCCGAGCTGATCGCCACCGCCGCCTCGGCCACCTCGAGGCCGCCCGCGGACCTGGCGCCGCTGCCCGAGCTGCCCGAGCTGGGCGCCAAGGCCGGGCCCGCCGCGGCGCCGGAGAGCCGCTGCGGGCGGTGCGGCGGGAAGCTGACAGGCGCGCCCAGCGCCAGCGGCCTGTGCGAGCGCTGCCAGAAGCTCGCCTCGCTGGAGGGCCAGGAGCCGGAGGCCGAGCGCGAGTGGCGCGTGCAGACCGCCAGCGGCGTCATCCTCGGGCCGCTCACCCTCCAGGAGGTCCGGCAGAAGTTCCGCCAGAACGAGATCACCGCGGCCGACAAGGTCGCCCGGGGCGAGGGGGAGTTCAGGCTGATCTCCAGCTACCCCGAGTTCGCGCAGTTCTTCCGCCGGCCCGGCGACGCCTACCAGCCCGTCTTCCGCCAGCCGCCCGCCTCGGGTGGCCTGAAGATCGCGCTGGTCGTCGTGGGCGTGCTGATCCTGGGCGGCGGCCTCGTGGCCTTCCTCCAGTGGGACCGCATCAAGGCCTGGCTGGGAGCGAGCGACAAGACCACCACCGTGGTCGAGGACATCCTGGACGGCTTCGGCGCGGAGATCCCCAACCCCACCGGGAGCGCCGCCGACGCGATCCGCAAGGGCCGCGAGCTGATGCTGCGCGACGAGCGCCTGGCCTACCTCGAGGCCGATCGGGCCCTCAAGGCCGCCGTGCTGCTCGATCCCTCCAACCCGGAGGCCATCGCCGGCTGGGTGCAGAACCGGGCCCTGCTCGATCGCGGCTCGCCGAACGTGAACGCCCGCAAGACCGCCCTGGATCTCGTGGACTACGCGCTGGAGCGCTCCCCCAACCTGGCCGCGCTGCTGCGCGCCAAGGCCTACCTGCTGTTCAGCCTGGGACGCTCCAAGGACGCGCAGGACATCGCCACCGCCCTCATGGCCGGTCCGGGCGATCCCGATCCGGAGGTCCAGCTCGTGCTGGGGGCCACCTACCTGGAGACCAACACCGAGCTGGCCGTAGACCTGGTGAAGAAGTCCGTGGCCGCCAAGCCGGAGCTCATCCTGGCCTACCACCTGCTGGGCGAGGCGCACGTGCGGCTGGCCCGCTTCCGGGCCGCGTTCGACTTCTTCGACACCCGGCTGCAGAAGGATCCGGGCCAGGTGGACGCGCTGGTGGCCGTGGCCGATCTGTACCTGGCGACCGGCAAGTTCGAGAAGGCCCGCGAGGTGCTGGAGACCATCCTGGCGGCGGAGCCCGCGCGCACCAGCGCGGTGATCACCCTGGCACGCGTCCACTACCAGGCGCTCGGCCAGCTCAAGGCGGCGCGCGACCTGCTGGAGGCCGCGCTGAAGTCGGCCGACAAGCTGGACCCCACGGACCGGGCGGCCTTGCTGGCCGAGCACAGCAGCGTGCTGCGCCTGCTCGGCCAGCCCGGCCCGGCCCGGGAGGCGGCCGAGGAGGCGCTGCGCCTGGATCCCTCGAACCTGCTGGCCCAGTACGGGCGGGCCGCCTCGGCCCAGGACGGCGGCGATCTGGCCGCGGCCCTGGGCATGCTGCGGGCGCTGCGCGAGACCATGTCGGACTCCCCCGAGCTGCTCGGCCGCCTGGCCGAGGCCGAGGCGCAGATCCCGGACTTCGAGACGGCCACCCGCCTGCTCGCCCAGGCCATCGAGCGCACCCGGCAGCCGTTCGATTCGGTGCTCATGCTGTCGAGCCTGCACCTCGATCTCGACAACTCCGTGCAGGCCTTCGCCGCCCTGCGGAAGCTCACCCGCATGGATCCGTTCTACGGACGGAACCACCGCGCGCTGGTGGAGATCTACGAGGGGCCCACCCTGCTCAGGCAGGCGGCCGAGCGGGCGCAGCGCGCGGCGGCCAAGAACGGGGAAGACGCCCTGGCGCTGTCGCTGTGCGGCATCGTCATGTGGCGCACCGGCCAGCTCGACAAGGCGCGCAGCCTGCTGAGCCAGGCCATCGGCCAGGACGAGGAAAGCTTCCCGGCCAACCTGTACCTGGGCCTGCTGCTGCAGGCCGAGGGCCAGCAGCGCCGGGCCCTGAGCTACCTGGAGAAGGCCCACGAGGCCGAGGCCCTCAACCCGATCGCCAGCCAGCTCCTGGCCAGCGCTTCCATGGAGGCGGGCAAGCTGCCCAAGGCGGAGGCCCTGCTCCGCGCGGTGCTCAAGGCCGACCCGGGCGATCTGTCCGCGCGCCTGCGGCTGGCGGAGGTGCTGCTGGCCAAGCGCAAGCGCGAGGCCGCCATCGAGGAGCTCAAGCGGGTGTACGAGGGCGACAACGAGAACGTGCGGGCCAAGCAGCTGCTGTTCGATCTCGGCTACTAGACACCTCGGAGGACGCGGCGGGCATGAGACTCCTGGTGGTCGGCGGTGGCGGGCGGGAGCACGCCCTGGCGTGGAAGCTGGCCCGCAGCCCCGAGGTGCGCGAGGTGCTGTGCGCCCCGGGCAACGCCGGCGTGGCCGGGGAGCCCAAGGCGCGCTGCGTGCCCGTGGCGGACACGGACGTGGACGGGCTCGTCCGCCTGGCCCTGGCGGAGCGCGTCGACCTGGTGGTGGTCGGGCCGGAGGCGCCGCTGGTGTCCGGGCTGGTGGACCGCCTGGGCGAGCGCGGCGTGCCGGCCGTGGGCCCCAACCGCCTGGCGGCCAGGCTGGAGGGCAGCAAGGCCTTCGCCAAGGAGCTGATGGCCAGGCAGGGCATCCCCACCGCGGCCTTCGAGGTCTTCGAGCGCCTGGATGACGCCCTCGGCCACGTGCGCACCAGCCCGGGTCCGTGGGTGGTCAAGGCCGACGGCCTGGCCGCGGGCAAGGGCGTGCTGCTGTGCCACACCCGGGACGAGGCCGAGCAGGCCCTGCGGCGCATGCTGCTCGAGGGGGCCTTCGGCGAGGCCGGCCGGCGCGTGGTGATCGAGGAGCTGCTCGAGGGCGAGGAGGCCTCCTGCATCGGGCTGACCGACGGGGAGCGCATCCTGCTGCTGGCCTCGTCCCAGGACCACAAGCGGCTCGGCGACGGCGATCGCGGGCCCAACACCGGCGGCATGGGCGCCTACTCGCCGGCCCCGGTGCTGGACGCGGCCGCCGAGCGCGAGGTGCGCACGCGGGTGTTCGAGCCCGCGGTGCGCGGCCTGGCCGCGGCGGGCTGCCCCTTCCGCGGCATCCTGTACGCCGGGCTGATGCTCGGCCCCCGGGGGCCCCAGGTGCTGGAGTTCAACGTGCGCCTGGGCGATCCGGAGACCCAGGCGCTGCTGCCCCGGCTGCGCTCGGATCTCGCCCCCGCGCTCCTGGCCGTGGCCCGGGGCGATCTGCGCGGCGTCGAGCTCGACTGGGATCCGCGCCCGGCGGTGTGCGTGGTGATGGCCGCCGCCGGCTACCCTGGCCCGGTCGAGCGCGGCCGGCCCATCTCCGGGCTGGAGCGGGCCGCGGCCCTCGCGGACGTGGCCGTGTTCCACGCCGGCACCGCCCGCGAGGGCGACCGGGTGGTCACCCGCGGCGGCCGGGTGCTGGGCGTGGTGGGCCTGGGGAGCGACGTGCGCGCGGCGGCGGTCCGCGCCTACCAGGCGGTGGACGTGATCCACTTCGAGGGCGCCCAAGTGCGGCGGGACATCGCCCACCGGGCCCTGGGGAGGCGAGCATGAGCGACAGGCGGGTCCTCATCCTGATGGGCTCGGACAGCGACTTCGACGCGATGAAGGAGGTCGGCCTGGCGCTCGACAAGATGGGCATCGGCCACGACATGCACGTGGCCTCCGCCCACCGCACCCCCGAGCGGGTGGCCAGGCTGGCCCGCGAGGCGCGCGGGCAAGGCTTCGGGGTGATCGTGGCCGGGGCCGGCATGGCGGCGCACCTGGCCGGGGTGGTGGCCTCCTACACCACGCTGCCGGTGATCGGGGTGCCGCTGGCCTCCGGCACGATGGCCGGCGCCGACGCGCTCTTCTCCACCATCCAGATGCCGCGCGGCATCCCGGTGGCCACGGTGGGCATCGGGCCGGCCGGGTGCTTCAACGCCGGCCTGCTGGCCGCTGCCATGCTGGCGGTCCAGGACCCCGACGTGCAGCAGCGGCTCGAGGCGTACCGGGCCGATCTGTCCCGGCAGGTCGAGGAGAAGGACGCGGCCCTGCAGCGCCGTCGATGAGGCTCCACGCCTACATCCTGCGCCAGGTGCTCGGCCCCTGCCTGGGCGCGCTCGTGGCCCTCAACCTGATCCTGCTGGTGCTCGAGCTGGTCCAGGCCGGGGAGGTGACCTTCGGCGCCGCCCTGGGGCTGGGCGACCTGCTGTCCCTGGCCGCGCTCGGCCTGCCCGCCCTGGCCGTGCTGACCGTGCCGGTGGCGCTGCTGACCGGCGTGCTGCTGGGCCTGGGCCGCATGGCCGAGGACCACGAGCTGGCCGCCCTGGCCGCGGCCGGGGTGCCGCTGCCTCGGGTGGCGGTGGCGCCGGTCTGCCTCGGCTTGCTCGCCGCCCTGGGTTGCCTCGGGCTGGCCGGCTGGGCCGCGCCGGCCGCGCACCAGCGCCTGCACACCAGCCTGGTGGAGCTGGCCAAGCGCCAGGTGGTGGCCGCCCTGGTGCCCGGGCGCTTCTTCGAGGAGATCCCGCGGGTGGTCCTGTACCCGGGCCGGCCCGGGCCGGACGCGGGCAGCTTCCAGGACTTCCTGCTGTTCGACCACCGCCCGGGGCGGGTGCGCCAGCTGCTGATGGCCCGGCGGGCCGTGGTCGCGCCCATGCCGGGCAGCAACGCCCTCGAGCTGCAGCTCGAGGACGGCGAGGTGCACGTACGCGGCGCCGGGCAGGACTACTCGGTGGCCCGCTTCGAGCGCGCCTCGGTCGGGCTGGACATCGATCGCCTGGTCTACGACCGGACCCGGAGGCTGTCTCCGCTCGAGCGCCTGGACCTGGGGGCGCTGGAGGCGGCCGCGGCCGAGCCGGCCCGCCCGGCCCTGGAGCGCCGGCGGCTGCGGGCCGCCTGGCACCGGCGCCTGGCCTTCCCGGCCGCCGCGGTGCTGTTCGCCGGGCTGGGCGTGGCGCTGGTGGGGGCCGGGCGTCTGCGCGGGCGGCGCCGCACGCTGCTGGCCGCCGTGGCTGTGGTGACCGCCTACTACCTGCTCATGCGCCTGGGCGACACCCTGGTGGACCGGGACGCGCTTCCGGGCTGGCTCGCGGCCTGGGCCCCGGCGCTGGGGCTGGCGGGCCTGGTGGCCGCCTGGTCCGCCTGGGCCAGCCGGAGGCCGGCGTGAGGATCGTCGATCGGATGCTGCTGCGGGTGCTCGGGCGCAGCCTGCTCGGGGCCTGCGGGGCGCTGCTCGCGCTCGGCCTGGTGGTCGACTTCCTGGACAGCGCCCGCCACCTGCTGGGCGGGCGGGCCAGCGCCTGGGAGGTGGGCCTGTACTACCTGTGCAAGGCCCCGGTGCTCCTGTACCTGCTGCTGCCGCTGGCGCTGGCGGTGGCCGTGTCCGCCGGGCTGGCGAGCCTGGGGCGGGGGAGGGAGCTTCGGGCGCTCGCGGCCGCCGGCTGGAGCCCGGGCCGGCTGGCGCTGCCGGCCCTGGCCCTGGCGCTGGCCTGCGCGTTCGGGCACTTCGCGCTGGGGGAGTGGCTGGTGCCGCCCGCCCTCGACCGGCAGGAGCGCCTGATGGCCGAGCGCCTGGGGCGCATCGACTCGTCCTGGCGCTTCTTCCGCCGCCACATGTGGGCGGCGGGCGACGAGGGCAGGCTGGTGCGCAGCTCGGCCCAGTCGGCCGACGGGCAGCGGCTGGACGGGGTGATGGCGCTCACCCCGGCGGCGGGCGGGGGGCTGGCCGAGCGCCTGGACGCCCGGCAGCTGGTCTGGTCCGGCGGAGGCTGGCTGGCGCGGGAGGTGGAGCTCCAGCGGTTCGAGGGCGGCCGGCTGGTGGAGCGCCGCCAGGCGCGCGAGCTCGCGCTGCCCTGGAGCGAGGGGCCCGCGCGCTTCCGCGATCTGTCCGGCCGCCCGCAGCAGCACGCGCTCGGGGCCCTGTCCGAGACGGCCGCGGCGCTCGAGGCCCGCGGCCTGGGCGCGGCCGAGCACCGCCTGGAGTGGCACGCCCGCTTCTCCCGGCCGCTGGTGGGGATCCTGCTGGTGCTGCTGCTGCTGCCCTTCGCCCTGGCGCCGGAGCGCGCGCACTCCCTGGCGCGCGCCATCCTGCTGGCGGCCGGCCTGGGGGCCCTGGCCTTCTTCCTGTTCGCCGCCGGCCAGTCGGCGGTGGCCACCGGCGCGCTGGCCCCGGCGCTGGGCGCCTGGCTGCCCGCCGGCGCGCTGGGGCTGGCCGCGCTCGCCGTCTGGCTGCGCCAGGCCCGGCGCGGCCGCGGCCGCGCGGCGGAGGCCGCGTGAGCTCCCCGGCGCCGCCGGCCCTGCGCAGGGGCGCGGCCTGGCTGGCCGTGGCGCTGGCCTGGAGCCTGCCGGTCTCGCTCTTCGGCATGCAGGCGGCCGCGATCGCCGGCGGGCTGCTCGTGCTCTGGGGCGTGGCCCGCCACCGCGGGGCGGCGCTCGAGCCGAGCCCGCTCGATCTCCCCATGCTGGCCCTGCTCGCGGCCTACGGCCTGTCGCTGCTGCTCGCCCCCCGGCCGCCGACCTCGCTCCAGACCGCCACCTCGTTCTGGGTCATGTCGGCCTGCCTGGTGGCCCGGGCCGGCCTCACCCGCAGCGTCGATCTCCGCCGGGCGCTGGTGGGCCTCCTGGGGCTGGCCTCGCTGGCCGGGCTGTTCGGGCTGTTCCAGTGCCTGACCGGCCTGTACCCGGGGGCGGGCTGGCTGCACCCGCAGGTGGCCGCGCCGCTGCAGCCGGCCCCGGGCGCGCCCGGCCTCTCCGGCGCGGTGGGGCTCTTCTTCAGCCGCTTGACCTTCGCCCACGCGCTGCTCTTCCCGCTGTGCTGGTCCGTGGCCCTGTGTCTGTGGCCACCCACGCCGCGCTGGCGCTGGCCCTGCGCGCTCGCCGCCCTGGCCTCGGCCGCGGGCCTCGGCGCGAGCTTCACCCGGGCGGCCTGGGTGGCCGGCGCGCTGGCGCTCATGGGGCTGGGGCTCGCCCGCCTGCGGGCCGGCCGCTCGCGCCGCTGGGCCCTGGGCGCCGCCGCGGCGCTGCTGCTCGCCGGCGCGGCCGCGCTGCCCTTCCTGCCCGCCCGGCTGACCAGCGCCTTCGCCGGCTCCCACGACTGGGGCCGGCTGGCCCTGTGGCACACGGCCCTGGATCTCGCCGCCGAGCGCCCCCTGACCGGGGTGGGCTACGGCAACTTCCAGCGCGACGCGGCCGAGCGCATCGAGGCCCGGCGGGTGGAGGTGGGCGCCAGGCGTTTCCCGGGCACGATCGCCTGGGCGCACTCCCACGGGCTCACCTTCCTGGCCGAGACCGGGCTGCTCGGGCTGGCGGCCTGGGTGTGGCTGTTCGTGGCCTACTTCCGGGCGGCGCGGGCCCGCCTGCGGGCGGGGGCCGGCGGGGATCCGCTCCGGGCCGCGTTCCTGCGCGGCAGCCTGGCCGCGGTGGCGGCCTTCCTGGTGATCGGCCTGGCCCACGACGCCTTCTTCGACGGAGAGGTGGCCTTCGCCCTGTGGTTCTGCCTGGGCGCGTCGCTGGCCGGCGGGCGGGCGGGGGAGGGCGCATGCTGAGCCCGGCCCGCCACCTGGTCGCGCTGGCCTGGGCGGGCTGCCTGGTGGGGCTCGGCCTGCTGCCCGTCCCCCGGCCCTGGGCCCTGCAGGCCGTGTGCGCCGCGCTCGCGCTGGGCGCGCTCCTCCGCCCGGGGCTGCACGGGCTGTTCCTGCTGGCCGCGGCCCTGTGGGCGGGCGGCGCGCGGGTGGACCCCGCGCTGGGCGTGCTCGGGTGGTGGCCGGCGCTGCCAACCGCCGTCGCCCTCCTGGCCGGAGGCTGGCTGCTCCTCCGCGCTCCGGACCGGCCGGGGGGACGCCTGGCGCGGGAGGTGCCGCTGGCCGTCGGGCTGGCCATCGTCCTGGCGCTGCTCTCGGCCGGGGCGGCCTGGGTGTTGCTCGGGCTCCGCTCCAGCGCGGCCATGAGCCCGGGCTCGGCGGCCTGGATCGCCCCCGGGCTGCTGGCCGCGGCGCTGGCGCTCGGGCTGTGGGCGGCCCGGGAACCCTCACCCCCGGCGGCCGCGCCGGCCCGCGGCCCGCTCGCCTGGGCCTGGGCGCGCCGGCTCGAGCTAGCGCTCCTCCTGGCCATCGCCTGGGAAGCAATACGGCTGGCCACTACCCATCTCTCGACATTCTTGTTGACAGGCTAGCGAACGAAGTGGCGGTGGAGCCCCAACAAGAAGGACAAGCGAGACCGTTGGAAGGAGGCGGCGTCGGAGGCGCAAGGTGCTGGCCCGCCAGGGCCAGACCGGCCTGCCTGAGGATGGAGCCCGAATTCGGGTTATCCAGAGGCGTCGAGCTCGCCCTGTAGGATACAATTCTTGAGATAAGTTACGTTGCGTGTTATCTTGCCAGAGAAACGTCTTGTTCTTGACGAGACGATTCACGGCGAGGACCACTGTTGGCGTGCTCTTTCAGGAGAACCGTAACACATGCTCGCCCGAGCCTACATCGAAGACCTGGTCGCAAGCGGGCGCTACAGCTTCACCTCCACCGAGGCCTTTCGGGAAATTGGCAGCAGCCAGGCAGCGGTGCGAGCCCAGCTTCGTCGGCTGAAGGAGAAGGGGCTCATCGCCGAGCCCGTGCGGAGCTTCCATGTGATCGTGCCGCCCGAGTACCGTCGCCTGGGCTGTCTGCCCGCGGAGCAGTTCGTCGATCAGCTCATGAAGGTCTGGGAGGAGCCGTACTACCTCGGGTTGCTGTCCGCAGCCGAGAGGCACGGAGCGGCGCACCAGCGTCCGCAGGCCTGCCAGGTGATGGTGCGCAAAAATCGGGAAGCGCTTGGGTGTCGGGAGGTCCGGATCGAGTTCATCGCCCGCGGCGACCTGGAGAAGATGCCCGTCTCCAGGGTCAACACTCTCCGTGGCGTCGTTCGTTGTGCAACCCCGGAGGTTACCGCCCTGGAGCTCGTGGGCTATCCCAACCATGCTGGGGGCTTGAGCAACGTCGCCACGGTCGTGGCCGAGCTCGCCGAGAACCTGGACGCGGGCAAGCTGCTCGAGGCCGCACGGCTCTCACCGATCAGCTGGTCGCAGCGACTTGGGTATCTCCTCGATCGGGTCGGCCAGGAGGACCTCGCCAAGGGGCTCGCGCCCTTTGTCGAGGAGCGAGCGCGGAGCTACACGCCGCTACGCCGAGCTGCAGCCGTTGCTCCGGCGAAGCGAAGCGCGAGGTGGAAGCTCATCATCAACGCCGAGGTGGAGCCCGAAGCATGATCCCGAGGGCCAACATCACCGGCTGGCGGGCGAGGGCCCCATGGCTTCTCGACGCGCAGGTCGAGCAGGACCTGGTCATCAGCCGGGCGATCGTCGAGCTGTTCCGGGTCCCGGAGCTCGCAGACTGCCTCATCTTCCGCGGCGGCACCGCGCTCTACAAGCTCTACATCGACCCGCCGGCCAGGTACTCCGAGGACATCGATCTGGTGCAGGCACGCCCCGGGCCCATCGGCGACACGCTCGACCGGGCTCGGGCGGCGCTCGATCCCTGGCTCGGCGTCCCGCGCCGTCAGCTCAAGGAAGGCCGGGCCAACCTCGTCTACCGCTTCGACTCGGAGGACGCCCCGCCGCTGAAACTGCGGCTCAAGGTCGAGATCAACACCCGCGAACACTTCACGGAGCTTGGCGCTGTGCGCGTGCCGTTCCGGATCGACAACCCCTGGTTCACAGGCGCCGCCGACGTCGCCACGTACGCACTCGACGAGCTGCTCTGCACCAAGCTCCGCGCGCTGTACCAGAGGAAGAAGGGTCGGGACCTGTTCGACCTCTGGCTCGGGCTGGAATCGGGTCGGCTCGACCCGACCGTGCTTCTTTCGTGCTTCCGGCGCTACCTGTCGGAAGAGGGTCGTGCTGTCACTCGCGCGCAGTTCGAGGAGAACCTCGCCAGCAAGCGAGCAGATCCCGACTTCAGAGACGACGTGACCCCGCTGCTTCGGCCGGGCTTCTCCTGGGACTTCGACACCGCGCTCGATGACGTCCTCCGAGAGGTCGTGGCACTGCTGGCCGGGGAGCCGTGGAAGGGCGCGGGGGACGGAGGCGCCAGACCGGAAGGTCACGGCGCATGACCGGCCCGCCCACCGAGGCCCGCACCTCCGCACTCGTCTGAGCTCGCATCACCGGGTGGATCCCTGGCGGGGCAGGGCAGGGGACGCAGAAGGTCGAGGGGAGCCAGGGCGAACCTCCACGTGGTCCGGACATCAAGACGATTTTGGGCACACGCCGTGGCACCGGATGCGGTACCACATGCCTGTCGCGCAATCCCGAGGTCTGGCCAGGCGGGTCCTCCTGGATGCGCTCGAGGCCCTCGGCCCGCATCGGGGCGCGCTGGTCACGGGAGCGAGGCCGGGGCGGCGCGCTCAGGGCTCCAGGCGGTAGGCCACCACGCGGTTGTCGGTGAAGGTGGGGATGAGCAGGGTGCGGGTCGCCTCGACGTACTCGAGGTCGGCCGCGCGGATCTTCTGCGCCGTGGTGTCCAGCAGCGGGGTGGCCGGGCCGCCCGGGCGGACGAGCTGGGTGCGGCCAGCCCAGTTGCTCACCAGGTAGGCGCCCTGGCCGTAGGCCCGGAGCCCGTCGATCATGCCGAAGCCCTCCACGGGGACCGCGATCTCCGCCCGGCCGCTCCCGACGTCGACCCGGGCGATCCCCGTGGCCGTGCCCACCAGCAGGGCGCCGGCCTGCATCAGCATGCCGTTCGAACCCTTGAGCCCGGACAGGTCCGCCAGCACCGGGAGCGCGTCGCCCCTGAGGACGTGGATCCGGCCGGTGGTCATGTCCGAGACGTACACCTCGCCGCCCGGGCCCACGGCGATGTCGTTGAGGAACTCCGCGCCCGGCGCGGGCACGGTCTTGACGATGCGCCCGCTGGCGGTGTCGATGGCGTGCAGGCGATCGATGTCGGTCACCCACAGGGTGCCGCCCACGAGCCCCATGCCCTTGGGAGCGTCCATGCCCCTGGCCCACCCGCGGGCGAGCACCTCGCCCTGGGCGGAGAGCCGGGCGATGGTCCCGTCGCCGTCCTTCCCGGTGGGCTGCCCGCCGATGCAGGAGACGTAGAACACCTGCCGGCCGGGGTCCCACAGGACCGACTCGGGCACCGGGAGCCCCGAGGCGATCCACAGCGGCACCAGCCGGGGAGGGGTGACCGCGGGCGCCTCCGCCCCCGGGGCCGGGGCCGAGGCGAGGGCGGCCAGGACGGCGAGGACGGCGGGCGTGACGGGCTTCGTCTGCGGGGTACCGGCGTGGCGTGGGTGCATGGCGAGATCTCCTGGGATGGGCCGAGTATAGCCCGCCGCGCGCGCCGGACAAGGGCCGGTCGCAGGAACCGGGCGCTTGACGCGGCGCGGGGGGCCTGGTAGCAGCAGGGTGGAATGCGCTCCTCCCCGGCCAACCTGTGGGCCCGGCGGCACCTGCTGGGGGTGCTGACGGTCTCCAACCTCAAGCGCCAGAACAAGAGCTCGGCGCTCGGCTACCTGTGGTGGCTGCTCGACCCGCTGCTGATGACCGGGGTGTACTACCTGGTGGTGGCGGTGCTGTTCCACCGCCGCGGCGGGCCGGAGCAGCCCTACCTCCTGTTCCTGCTGTGCGGGCTGCTGCCCTGGAAGGCGTTCTCCGACTCGATCGGCCAGAGCGTGCTCAGCATCCGCGGCCAGGCCTCGATCGTCAAGGCCATCTCCTTCCCCAAGGCGGTGCTGCCGCTGGCGGTGGTGCTGTCGAACACCATCTACTTCCTGGTCGCCCTCCTGGTGGCCATCGGCCTGGCGCTCTACTACGGCCCGGAGCACGGCACCTGGCCGAGCGTCTACTACCTGCTGCTGCCCGTGGTGGTGCTGCTGCAGGTGCTGGTCACGGCCGGCCTGGCCCTGCTGGTGGCCGCGCTGGGTGTGCTGTTCCTGGACACCGGCAACATCACCGGGCACCTCCTGCGGATGTGGTACTTCCTGTCGCCCGGGCTCTACAGCCTGGACATGGTGCCCGAGCGCTACCGGCCCCTGTTCCGGCTGAACCCGTTCGCCGAGCTGATGACCGCCTACCGCGACATCCTCATGCACCACCGGGCTCCGGCCTGGGAGGATCTGGGGCTGGCCGCGGGGCTGGGGCTGGCGGCGCTGCTGGCGGGCTACCTCGTGTTCCGGCGCCTCGAGGGCCGGCTGGTGCAGCGGCTGTGAAGCCCGAGAACGTCATCGAGGCCGCGGGCCTCAGCATGCTCTACCGCGTGCCACGCTCGCGGCGCCGGAGCCTGCGCGAGGCGCTCTTCCGCTCGCTGCTGCACCGGGACGAGATCATGGAGGTGTGGGCGCTCAGGGACGTCAGCTTCGAGCTCCGGCGCGGGGAGAGCCTGGGGGTGGTGGGCGACAACGGGGCGGGCAAGAGCACGCTGTGCCTGCTGCTGTCGCAGATCATGGAGCCGACCCACGGCCGGGTGGAGGTGGCCGGGCGGGTCTCGGCGCTGCTCAGCCTGGGGGCCGGGTTCCAGCCCGACCTCACCGGCCGCGACAACATCTTCCTGCAGGGCATCTACCTGGGCCACTCGCGCGAGGCGGTCGAGTCCCTGCTGGAGGACATCGTCGCCTTCGCCGAGCTGGGCGACTTCATCGACGTCCCGGTGCGCACCTACTCCTCGGGCATGCGCGCCCGGCTGGCCTTCGCCATCGCGGCCTCGATCCAGCCCGAGATCCTGATCCTGGACGAGCTCATGGGGGTGGGCGACCAGCGTTTCCAGAAGAAGAGCGCGGCCCGCATGCGCGAGCTGATCGCCGAGTCCCGGGCCCTGGTGGTCGTGTCCCACAGCCTGGCCACGGTGCGCGCCCTGTGCACCCGGACCCTGTGGCTGGAGAAGGGGCGCGTGCTGGCCGACGGCCCGACCGAGGAGGTCCTGGCCCGCTATGCGTCCCGCTGAGGCCGATCGCCCGCTGGTGCTGGTCTCGCCGGTGCGCGACGAGGCCGCCGGGCTGCCGTGCGCCGTGGCCTCGGTGCTGGCCCAGCGGGTGCGGCCGCTGGCCTGGGCGGTGGTGGACGACGGCTCCACGGACGGCACCTGGGAGCTCCTGGGCGAGCTGGCCCGGCGGGTGCCCGGCCTGCGCCCGGTGCGGCTCGAGCGCCGGGGAGCGCGCCAGCCGGGCCCGGCCGTGGTGCGCGCCTTCCAGGCCGGTCTGGAGGCGCTCCGGGACCTGCCCTGGGGCTACGTCGGCAAGCTGGACGGGGACGTGCTCCTGCCCGGCGACTACTACGCCCGGCTGCTCGAGGCCTTCGGGCGCGAGCCCCGCCTGGGCATCGCCGGGGGCGCCTGCCTGGCGCCGCGCTCCGCCCGCCCCGGCCGCTTCCGCCTGGAGCCGAACGCCCCCCAGCACACCCGCGGCCCGTGCAAGGTCTGGCGGCGGGAGTGCCTCGAGGAGATCGGGGGCTTGCGGCCGGTGCTGGGCTGGGACGGGCTGGACGGCTCCGAGGCGCGGCGCCTGGGCTGGCACACGCGCACGCTCCCGGGGCTCTACGCGCTGCACCTGCGGCCGACCCACGCGGGCGACGGCCCGCTGCGCGGGGCCCGGCGGGCCGGCCGCGGCGCCTGGCAGCTCCACCACGGGCCGGTCTACCTGGCCGCCCGGGCGCTGGCGGCGCTCCTGCGGCCGCCCCACCTGCTCGGCCCGCTGGGCCTGCTGGCCGGCTACCTGGAGGCGGCCCTGCGGGGCGAGCGGCAGGCGCTGCCGCCGGAGCTGGTGCGGCATCTGCGGCGGGAGCAGCGGGCCCGGCTGCTGGGCGCGCTGGCCGACCTGCTCGGCCGGGCCGGGGGGCGGGGAGGGGAGCCCGCGTGAGCCGCGTGTGCATGCTGGTGCACCACTACTTCCCGCGCGACGTGCGGGTGCGGCGCGAGGCGCGCGCGCTCGCGGCGGCCGGCCTCGAGGTGAGCGTGATCGCCCTCAGGCAGCGCGGCGAGCAGGCCCGCGAGCGCTGGCAGGGCATCGAGGTGCTGCGCCTGCCGGTGCGGCGCCACCGGGGCAGCCCGCTGCCGGTCTACCTGGCCGAGTACTCCGCCTTCGCCGCGGCGGCGGGCCTGGCCGTGCGCGCGCTCGCCCGCGCGGCGCCCTTCGACGTGATCCACGTGCACACCCCGCCGGACTTCCTGGTGGCCGCGGCCGGCCCGGCCCGGGCCCGCGGGGCGCGCCTGGTGGTGGACATCCACGACCTCACCCCGGAGCTGTACGGCGCGCGCTTCCGCGGGCTGGGGGGGCGCGCGGCCCTGGGCCTGCTGGCGCGCATGGAGCAGCGCGCCTGCCGGGTGGCCGACCGGGTGCTGACGGTGACCGACGCCTTCCGCCGGCTGCTCGTCGCGCGCGGGGCGGAGCCCGGCAAGGTGGGCGTGCTGCACAACTGCCCGGACGAGGAGATCTTCGATCCCGCCCGCCTGGGCCCGCGGGCCCAGGGCCAGGGGTTCCGCGTGGTGCACCACGGCACCCTGGTCACCCGCTACGGGCTCGGCACCCTGCTGGACGCCTTCGCCCTGGTGGCCGCCCGCCGGGCGGACGCCTGCCTGGACATCTACGGCGAGGGCGACCTGCTGCCCGGGCTCCAGCGCCGGAGCGCGGAGCCGCCGCTCCTCGGCCGGGTGCGGCTGCTCGGTGACCGGCCGCAGGAGGAGGTGGCCCGGGCGGTCGCGGCCGCCGACCTGTGCGTGGTGCCCAACCTGGCCGACGCCTTCACCG
Organism: Myxococcota bacterium; assembly: GCA_022710975.1. Taxonomy (GTDB): domain Bacteria; phylum Myxococcota; class B64-G9; order B64-G9; family B64-G9; genus JAKLGA01. The sequence goes on from JAKLGA010000010.1 coordinate 226,759, forward strand.
ATCTGCTGCTGCCCACCAAGCTGCTCGAGGCGCTGAGGCTCGGGCGGCCGGCGGTGGCCTCCGCCACCACCGCGATCCGCGAGGCCTTCCCCCGCGGGGTCCGGCTCGTGCCCCCCGGCGACCCCGCGGCCCTGGCCGAGGCCATCCTGGCGCTGGCCGCGGACCCGGCCGCGCGCGCGGCGCTGGCCGCCGAGGGCCGCGCGGCGGTCGAGCGCTTCTCCTGGCGGCTGGAGAAGCTGAAGCTCCTCGACCTGTACCGCGAGCTGGGCGCCCGCCGCCCGGCCTGAGGCGCGGCCGGTTTTGATCCGCCCGGCCGCTTGCGGTAGGAATGGGGCGTGCTCCGACAGCCCGACAGCGCCGTGGAGCGGGGCCTCAAGCTCCTGGTGGATCTGCTGGCCTTCTTCCTGGCCGCCAACCTGGCCTTCGATCTGCGCTACTACGTGGAGTGGGGCGATCTGCTGAGGACCGGCCCGGCGCCCTGGGGCGAGCTCTACCGCGGGCTGCCCTACATGCTGCTCGGCTACGCGGCCATCCTGGCCGTGTTCGGCCTGTACCGGCCGAACCTCAAGCGGCGCCAGGAGGTGGCGCTGCTCGTCAAGGCCCAGGCCACCGCCTTCACCCTCATCTTCGCCACCGCCTTCTTCTACCGGGGCTTCTCCTACTCCCGGGCGGCGGCGCTGCTGATGATCCCCTTCGCCCTGGTGATCAACCTGGCCTTCCGCCTGCTGTACCGCGCCGCCCGCGCGCGCCTGCTCAGGCTCGAGGTGGTGCAGGAGCGCCTGATCATCGTGGGCTACTCCGAGGAGACCCCGACCCTCATCCGCCGCCTGCTCCGCCCGGGCCACGCGCACGCGCTGCTGGGCGTGGTGGCCCACCCCAGGCAGCCGCTGCCCGAGGGGGTGAGCCGGCTCGGCGCGCGGGTGGAGGACCTGCGCGCCATCCTGGCCGCCCAGCCGGTCGACCGGGTGCTGCTCATCTCGGGCGCGCTCAGCCACGCCGAGCTCATCCAGGCCATCGAGGCCTGCGACGAGGGCCACGTGGCCTGGGGGGTGGTGCCCGATCTGTACGACCTGCTGCTCGACAGGCTGCACCTCGATCAGGTGGTGGGCATCCCGGTCATGGGCCCGGCGGGCACCAACATCGTGGGCATGAACCGGGTGCTGAAGCGCGCGGTGGACCTGGTGATGGCCGCGCTGCTCGGGCTGGCGCTCGCGCCCGTGTGGCTGCTGACGGCGCTGCTGGTGAAGCTCAGCTCGCCCGGCCCGGCCCTGTTCGTCCAGGAGCGGGTCGGGCGCCACGGGCGCACCTTCCGCATCCTCAAGTTCCGCACCATGCGGGTCGGCGCCGGCGATCAGCTCCACCGGGAGACCATGGCCCGGGTGATCGAGGGCGGCCAGCCGGGCGACCAGGACGGCAAGATCCCCATCTTCAAGCTCAAGGACGACCCGCGCGTCACCGGCGTGGGGCGCTGGCTCAGGCGCTTCTCGCTCGACGAGCTGCCGCAGCTGTGGAACGTGCTCAAGGGCGACATGAGCCTGGTCGGGCCGCGCCCGGCCGTGCCGCACGAGGTGGCCCGCTACCGCGAGCGGCACCGGCGCCGGCTGGAGGCCCAGCCGGGCATCACCGGCCTGTGGCAGGTCTCGGGCCGCAACCGGCTGTCCTTCGACGAGATGGTCGAGCTCGACATCCAGTACCTGGAGAACTGGTCGCTCGGGCTGGACGTGCGCATCGTGCTGAAGACCGTGGCGGCCGTGGTGCTCAGCCGCGGCTACTAGGACGCAGGCATGCCGGACGAGCTCGAGCCCCTGGCCGACGAGACCCTCGACCGCATCTGCGGCGTGCTGCAGGTCCTGCAGGCCCGCCGGGGCTACCGCTTCGGGCTGGAGGCGCTCTTGCTGCCGGCCTTCGCGCGGCCGGGCGCCCGGTCGGCGGTGGATCTGGGCACCGGCAGCGGGGTGATGGCTCTCCTGCTGGCGCGTTTCGGCGGCGCCGCGCGGGTCACCGGCGTGGAGCTGCAGCCCCGCCTGGCCGCGCGGGCCCGCCGCTCGGTGGCGCTCAACCAGCTCGGCCAGCGCGTCGAGATCGTCGAGGCGGATCTGCGCGCGCTCCCCCGCGCGGTGCCGGCCGGGGCCCACGACCTGGTGCTCTCGAACCCGCCCTACGGCAAGCAGGGCGAGGGCCAGGCCTGCCGGACCTCCGAGCGCGCGCTGGCGCGGCAGGAGCTCGGTTGCCGGCTCGGCGACGTGGTGGCCGCGGCCCGGCGCCTGCTCGCCTTCCGCGGCCGCTTCGCGGTGGTGCTGCCGCCGGCCCGGCTGCCCGAGCTGCTGGGGCTGTGCCAGGAGCACGGGCTGCGGCCCGCCCGCCTGCGCCTGGTGCACGGGCGGATCGAGCTGCCGGCCTGCCACGCGCTGGTGGAGTGCGTCCGCGGCGGCCGGACGGCGCTCACGGTCGAGCCGCCGCTCGTGGTATATGCCCGTCCCGAGGTGTACACGGCCGAGGTGGAGGCCATGCTCTACCCCGCGGGCCGCCCGGGGGAGTGAGGACGCCCATGCTGTTCGAACTGCTGCACCAGAGCCTGAAGCGCATCTCCGACCTGGATCCGCGCCGGGACGCGCCCGCCTTCGCCCGGGCCATGCTGGCGCTCCGGCCCGAGCTGGCCCAGCGCTGGGCCGGGGCGGAGCTCGAGCGGCTGGCCCAGGCCGTGGCCGGGGTGCAGATCGGGCTCATCCGCGAGCTGCCCGACGTGGCCCGCGCGGCGGAGGCGGCCGTGTTCGACCGCTCGACCTTCCCGGCCGCGCGCTGCGCGCTGGTGGGGGCGCTCGGCTACCTGGTGCGGCCGCGCGATCTGCTGCCCGACGATCTGCCGGGCGGGCTGGGCTTCCTGGACGACTCGCTGGTGCTGCGCACGGTGACCACGGGCTTCTTCGGCGAGGTTCACGGGCGGCTGGAGTGCCTGGACCAGGAGCGGCGGAAGCTCCGCTTCCACGCCCTGTGCCTGCCGGCGGAGCGGCTGCCGGAGTTCGCCCGCGCGCTGGACGAGGTGTGGGCGCTCTTCCACCGGCTGCTGGGGGTGCCGCGCGAGGCGGCCGAGGCCACCACCAAGGCCATCATCGAGGATCCCTTCGGCCGGCTGCTGCCCGACGGGCTCGCCCCCACGCCGCCGGCGCCGATCGGCCCGGCCGGGTGGTTGACCATGCCCGGGCCGTCGGTGCGCCTGGTGGCCGGCAAGCTGCACGCGCTGTTCGCGGGCGATCTCCAGCCCCGCGAGCGCGAGCTCGGCGAGGCCGGGCAGGGGTTCTAGGGTCCGGCGGGCTCGTCTGTGCAGTAGGCACGACCGTACGTGACCGCGCAGCCCGCGTAGCCATAGTCCCTGCAGTCCAGGTGAGTGAGCTCGCCCTCCAGGCAGAAGATGACCACGCCGAGCTGGCAGGTCACCCCGGAGGGGTTCTCACAGCCTCCGATGACCTCCGGGAAGCAGGTGATCCCTCCATCGAGGAGGTACATGCAGGTGTGCTGGCGTTGGTAGCTCCGGCAGTCCAGGCGGCCCACCCGGCCGCTGTTGCAGGCCACGATGAAGTCGCCGTCGCAGCGCTCCTCGAAGGTGGCCTCCTCGCAGGGTGCTCCTGCCCCGATGCATCCCAGCAGGCCCGCCTCGGTCTCGCCGCAGGTCTCCCCGCCGCTGGGCCAGACGCTGCAGTCCTTGCGCACGATTCCGCCGTCCACACAGGTGACGAGCTGGGAACCCTCGCAGCGCGGCTGGAACGTGTCAGGATCGCAGATCGCTTCTCCGCAGACGACACGCGCGAACGCCCCGGCCTGCTCGATGCATGACAGCCCAGCAGCCTGGCAGTGGAATACCATGGAACTGTAGTAATCGTAGCCGCAGATGAACGCGTCGCCGTCGATGCACTCCTCGTGATTGGACCCATCCGTGGGACACACGGCCTGGTAGGACGCATCGCCGTACCAGCACGCGTCCAGCTCGGCGCAGGTCGTGGCGCGCCCGACGCACTCGAACTCGGCGCGCATCAACTGACGCTCGGTGCTCGCGGCGGGAGGGAAGAGGTCGATCAGGGTCTGCAAGAGACAGGCCCTCCTCACCCCGATCGGCGTACCGTACTCGTCGAGGCAGGCGGAGAGCCGTGCGCAGCGGGCGAGGTCGATCCCGGTATTCTTCTTGCACGCAGTGAGCCCCAGGCTCATTGCCAGGCAGAGGATCGCGACGGCGCTTGCTGAATTTCTCATGGCGGCTTCGCCTCGATGCTTCTGATCCTGCATCCCGGCTGCTGCCAGGCTAGGGCAAGTCCGGCTCATCCGTGCAGTAGGCGACTGTTCCGAACTGCGAGTCGCCTGTGGCACAGCCAGCAAAGCCATAGTCTGTGCAGTCCAGCCAGGCCACCTGGCCTTCGAGGCAGTAGGTGACGAGGCCGTTGAAGCAGATCGGCTCCGTGCTCGCGGTGCACTCATCCTCGTCATCATCAAGGTCGCAGTGGCTCGCGTCCTCGCAGGTATACCTGTCGTGGTATCTCCGGCAGTCCACCCGGCCCTCGCGGCCGTGGTTGCAGGTCACAAGCACGTCCCCCTCGCAGCGCGCCGTGAAGGTCAGCGGGTCACAGGGTGGGCCTGCGCCCACGCAGCCCACCTCGCCCGGAGAGGTCTCGCCGCAGGTCTCTCCGGCGATTGGCCGGCAGGGATTCACGCCGTCGCATTCCGTCCCCCAGTAGATGTTGCAGTCCTGCCGGTCCACGCCGCACTGGGGTTTGCAGGAGACCAACTCTGTACCCTCGCAGCGTGGCTGGAAGCTCGCCTGATCGCATTCGGCTTCTCCGCAGAAGATCACCCCTGCCTGCTCGTCGCACATGAGCCCCGCGGCCACGCAGTCGTAGAATTCGGTAACCTGCCCAAAACCGCAAACCACACTCCCACCCTCGACGCAGTGGAAAATGTCGCCTCCGGTGGCACACACGGATTGCTGTTCTGGCGTACCGCTCAGGCAGGTTTCGAGCTCGGCGCAGTTTGTCGCTCGAGCAACGCAGAGTCCTTGCGCGCGCAAGACGCGCTGGAGGATGGTCTGGTTGTACGGGTAGTTCTCGTGCATCATCAACAAGTTGCAGGCGCTCTTGATGCCTAGCTTCTCATCGTTGCGATCGCACGCGGACAGGCGCGCGCAAAGGGCCTTGTCCAGCCCGGTAGGCTCCTCATCCCGGCAGCTGGAAACCAGGGTTGAACCGAGAAATAGCGCAGTGAATGCCGTCGTGCGTAGGAGCCCGACCCGCATGACCCATCCTCCTCCGAGGCTCCCCCTCGGTCGTGTTCTTCCGGATCGCCGCGCGCAGGCGGCCCAGGCTCATCGCCCGGGCGTCACAGCCCGGGGTGCCAGTCCATGTTCACGATGCTGACCGCGCCGCTGAACACCTTCACGCTGTGCTTGCCGATCAGCACGCACTCGCCCGCCGCGTTCTGGCCCATGCAGGCCACGGTGTGCGTGCCCTCGGGCAGCCCGATGGCGGCGAAGATGCCGTTGACGTTGGTCGCGTCGCGGTTGCGCTCGGGGCGCGGGTTCTCGGCGTTGGTGAAGTAGGTCAGCACGCTGGCGTCCTGCCACACCCCGCAGCGCACGTGCTGCAGCTCGCGGTACTGGCAGTCGCGCATCGTCCCGGCGATGCCGCCCTGGCCGTCCGGGAGGCTGGAGATGCCCACCGCCAGCAGGATCACGCTGAAGGTGGGCTGGCTGATGGCGTAGCCGCGCCAGGGGTGCAGGGTGGTGGTCAGCCCGGTGCGCGGATCGCTGACGGCGCTGGCCCGGGTGTCGAACACGAAGGTGCCGCCCTCGTCCGCGGCCAGATCGGCGTACAGCACCAGGTTGTGCTTGTAGGTGGTGATGAAGCCGCCGCTGGGGTCGTAGGACTTGAGGATGAGCGGGGTGTTGGTGGGCACCTCGGTGAACTCGAAGGCGCCCCAGTACTCGCAGCCCGCCTCGTCCTTCACCGTGGCCATGTCCCAGGCGCTGGCGCCGGTGGGATCCTGGTCCGCGCGGTACAGCGCGACCCGCATGTTGTCGGTCACGTCCCCGATGCCGAAGGCGTCCACGCAGCCGCGGTAGGTGACGGTGGCCGGGCCGGCCGGGGCCGGGATGCCGCACAGCCCCTGGCGGCAGGCGAGCTGCACCCCGGCGTGGTCCGTGGGGCAGTCGGTGTCCGCGGCGCAGGCGGCCGCGTTGTGGCAGGCGAGGTCCGCGTTCCCCTGGCAGGTGAACACGTTGTCCTCGTCCTCGACGCAGGCCTGGGCCGGGCGATCGGGGGTGGACACGCACACGCTCTCGGCCACGCAGGTCTGGCTGGCGGCGCAGTAGGTCGCCCCGCACTCCCCGCCGGTGTTGCCGTCGGCGCCGCCGTCGGTGGGACCGCCGTTGCCGTCCGAGCAGCCACCCAGCGCGAGCGCGGCGCAGGCCAGGAACACGCAAACCGGAAGCAGCCCCTTCTTCATGGACCTTCCTCCTGGGGGATTTTCCGCTACCCTAGCAGAGGGTTCCGCGGGCCGTCAATTCGGTTCTGCGCTGGCCCGCCGCCGCAGCCAGGCCAGGGCCGCGCGCTCCACCGCCGCGCGGAGCTGGGGCTCCTGCACGTCGGCGGCGAGCGCGGCCGCCTCGCGCGCCTGGGCGGGGCTGGCGGGCGGCAGCTCGAAGACTGGCGGGGGAGGGGGCAGGGGCTCGGCCGGCTCGCCCACCACCACCTTGAGCTCGTCGACCCAGTCGCCCCGCAGGCCCTCCTTGAGGCGCGCCAGGATCTCCGGCCCCAGGTAGGCCATCTCGGTCACCCAGGAGGAGTCGTCGGCCACCACCCGCAGCGTGCGGCGCACCAGGCGCGCCGGCACCACGTGCCTGGCCACGAACTCGCCGGCCGCCTCCCGCCAGGCGCCGCGCAGGACCTCCAGGCGGTGCAGGTGCTGGAAGCGCCAGCGCCGGGCGCTGGCGCCCACGAGATCGGCCACGGCCACCGGTCCCTTGCGGTGCTTGCGGAGGCGCCTGCGGCTGGGCTCCATGGGGCCGGAGGCTAGCACGACTGGCTGGCTCGCGCGAGCGGGCTTGCCGGCCGGGCCGCGCGGTGGTAGTCCGGGGGGGCCGTGGAGGCGAGGCGATGGCCGTGGAGGCGAAGGCGATCGAGCAGGTCGCGCAGAAGCTGCTGGCGGGCGGCCGGAACGTCGCCTTCACCGGGGCCGGGGTGAGCGTGGAGAGCGGGGTGCCCGACTTCCGCAGCCCCGGCGGGCTGTGGGAGCGCTTCCCCCCCTTCGAGTACGCCACCGCCGACGCCTTCCGCGCCGATCCGGGCAAGGTCTGGCGCATGTTCCGCGCCATGGGCGAGGTGCTGGAGCGGGTCGAGCCCAACCCGGCCCACCTGGCGCTGGCCCGGCTCGAGGCGCTCGGCCTGCTCGCGGCGGTGATCACCCAGAACATCGACAACCTGCACCAGGCCGCCGGCTCCCGGCGGGTGATCGAGTTCCACGGCAACGCCCGGCGCATGGTGTGCTGCTGCGGGGCCTGGGAGGCGACCGACGCGGTCCGGGCCCGGATCCGCGCGGGCGAGGACCTGCCGCCCCGCTGCTCGAAATGCGGCTGCCCGGTCAAGCCGGACGTGGTGCTGTTCGGGGATCCCATCCCGCCCGAGGCCAGCCGGGAGGCCATGCGGCTGGCCCAGCAGCCGGGCGTGTTCCTGGTGGTGGGCACCTCCAACGTGGTGGCCCCGGCCTCCTACCTGCCGCTCATCGCCCACAAGACCGGCGCCTTCCTGGTCGAGGTGAACCCGGAGCGCACCGAGCTCTCGGAGGGCTTCGCCCACGTCTGCTTCCACGCCCGGGCCGGGCAGGTGCTGCCCGCGCTCGTGGACGAGGTGGCGCGCCAGCAGGCTGCGCACGGCGCGGGCCCGACGCGGCGCGGCGGCTGACAACCTTCCGGAAGTCGGGGGCTTTCCTCTGCTTGACAAGCCGATCGTCCTGGCCTAGAAATTGGGCAGTCCGACGGCAACGTCAGAATCGGCCTGGCCGCTAGGCAAGGGGTTCGAGCAACCTTCCACAGCCGTGACAAAGGAGAAGGAAACGATGATCAAGCTGTCCAAGAACGCGTTCCTGCTCGGGTTGGCCCTGCTGGCCGCCAGCGCCTTCGGCCTGGCCGCCTGCGACAGCGGCGGCGGTGGCCTGGACTGCGAGGCCACGGGCGAGTACGAGTGCAACGACAATGCCTGCCACGAGTGCTGCCTGAACGATCACTGCGCGGCCGACGAGGAGTGCAGCGACGCGTTCGTGTGCGAGAAGGTCTGCCTGCAGGAGAACGCCGACTGCTCCGCGGATCGCGGCGCATGCTGCGACGGCCTGGTGTGCGACGTGTTCGACGCCACCTGCGTGGCGGACTGCACGGACGCCGCGGGCTGCGCCGCGGCCCACGCGGGTCTGCCTTACGCTGAGAACCTCGAGTGCAACAACGGCGTGTGCGACTTCCGGCACTGCACCAACGATGGTCCCTGCCTGCCTGGAACGCTCTGCTACAACGGCGACTGCGTGTCTCCGCCGGATTGTGATGAGATCACCTCGTGCAAGCTGGTGCCCGGCTCGGCCGTGACCCAGCAGGGCACGGCGGTCGACTTCTCCGCGACCGCGTTCCTGCATTCCGGCGCCCTGGCCCCCGGCGTGACCTTCACCTGGGCGTCCAGCGATGACGCCATCGCCGCGGTGGATGCGGGCGAGGTGACCGGCGGCGCCAACACCGGCACCGCCACCATCACCGCCACGGTGGCCTCCTGCACCGTGACCTGCGACGCGAGCGTGATGAACTACGGCGCCGTGGCCGCCGCCGACACCCGCGTGGTGGTGATCGACGAGCTGGCCGGCACCCCGGTCGAGGGCGCCACCGTCATCCTGCACACCGACCCCGTGACCACCGCGACCACCGACGCCCAGGGCGTGGTGACCTTCACCGGCGTGGCCCCCGCGGCCGGCAGCGCGCTGGACGTGACGGTGGCCGACCAGGGCTACGGCTACGTGACCCTGGTGGGCATCGAGCGCAACGATCTCATCGTGCACGTCGGCAAGATGTTCGACGACAGCATGGCCGGCGGCTACCGCGGCGAGATGGACTTCTCCAAGATCATCTGCGCCCCGGGCAACCCCTGCGAGGCCAAGCTCGGCCTGACCGGCCCGTCCATCCCCGGCAACCTGTTCAACCTGAACATCGACGTGCTGATCGGCGAGCTCATCCAAACTGACATCGTTCTGGGAAGCACCGCGGTGACCGCCCCCCTGCCCGGCGGCCTGGTGCTCGGGCTGAACGCCACCTGGTTCAAGCAGTACTACAACCCGACCGGCGTGCCCGGCGCCCGCGTGGCCTGGGGCCTGGGCGGCAAGCTGAACCTGTCGAAAATCATCGAGATCGCCGGCCCGATCATCTCCGGCGGCACCGAGAACATCGACATCGGCGCGCTGGTGGTGGCCATCCTGCCGCTGTTCGGCAACTTCTACACCTCGCTGGTCCCGGGCGTGACCGTGACCCCGATCGCCAAGGTCGCGGACGTGGGCGATCTCAACGGCGACGGCAGCGAGGCTGACCTGCGCCCGAATTACGACGCCTTCCCGGGCCTGCCGGGCGGCGACATGGTCCTCAAGGTGCCCATGGACAAGGAGCACCCGCTGACGGTGAACGTGCCCAACATGACCGCGCCGTACCCCTTCGACGCGGTGATCGTGGTGGCCGGCGCGCTGGTGCGCGACGCGGGCCTGGTGCCCCTGGGCATCGCCGCGGGCGTGGACGCCGAGAGCCAGGAGGAGAGCCCGGACGGCGTGATCGACCCGATCAGCATGGCGGCCTCCGACGTGGCCGGCCGCCTGCCCGAGGGGCAGTACCAGCGCGTGGTGGTGGCGCTGGCGCTCTCCATCGCCTCCCTGACCGCCGAGGACAGCGCCGGCATGAACCTGGCCGGCCAGGTGTACTTCGTGGAGGACTTCACCGGGACCCTCAACCTGTCCGCGTTCATGGCCCCGGCCACCGTCAACTACGATCCGGCCACCCGCGCGGTGACCTTCAGCGGGCTGACCGGGATCGACTACCTGCACATGATCTTCTCCGGCGACGGGGACTCGACCTGGCAGGTGCTCGCCCCGGCGGGCCAGACCAGCCCCTACACCCTGCCGGACGCCGCCCTGGTGGGCACCGACCGCTCGGCCGGCGCGGCCGTGGTGGGCATCAAGCTCATCGACGGCGTGACCTACCAGGACATCCCGGCCTTCGACGACCAGAACATGGCGGACCTGGTGAGCCTGGTGAAGGAGTTCGTGTTCACCACCGCCATCCTGCCCGACGTGCCCTGAGCCTGAGCTGATCCGGTCCTGACGGCCCCGCCCCTCGCGGAGGGGGGCGGGGCTTTTTCGTGCCCGCCCGCCTTCTTGACCTCGGGAGCGCGACCGGGGTTAGAATGCCCCCACGGTGGCGAGGAGCTCGGAGCAGGCGAGAGGAGGCCGTTCCCCTTGGGCCGGAGCAGGAACAAGACCGTGATCACCGTGGTCTCGAAGGTGACCGATCGCAACGTGATCTGCCCCGCGGCCCTGGTGATGATCTACGGCACCGATCTCGGCCGGCGCTACAGCCTGGAGAAGCCCGAGATGGTGATCGGCCGCTCCGCCAAGTGCGACATCCAGATCGACCAGGAGTCGGTCTCGCGCATGCACGCCAAGATCCTGGTCGACAGCGTGGAGCCGCTGGTCAAGGATCTCGGCAGCACGAACGGGACGCTGGTCAACGATCTGCCCATCCACGAGACGCGCCTGCGCAACCAGGACTACCTCAAGATCGGCCGCACCATCTTCAAGTTCCTCAGCGGCAACAACGTGGAGAACCTGTACCACGACGAGATCTACCGGCTGACCACGGTGGACGGCCTGACCCAGGTGTACAACAAGCGCTACTTCATGGAGACGCTGGACCGGGAGATGTCCCGCTGCCAGCGCTACGGGCGCGACCTGTCCCTGGTGCTGTTCGACATCGACCACTTCAAGCAGATCAACGACACCTTCGGCCACCTGACGGGCGACTACGTGCTCAAGGAGCTGGCCGGGCTGGTCAAGGCCAACATCCGCCGGGAGGACTTCCTGGCCCGCTACGGCGGCGAGGAGTTCGCCATCGTGCTCCCGGAGATCGACAAGGCCCGGGCCCTGGTGGCCGCCGAGAAGATCCGCGTGCTGGTCGGCGAGCACGCCTTCGTGTGCAACGACGAGCGCATCCCCGTGGCCGTCTCGCTCGGGGTGGCCGCCTTCGACCCCCAGATGGCCTCCCTGGAAGAGTTCCTGCGCCTGGTGGACAAGAACCTGTACGAGGCCAAGAGCCAGGGCAGGAACCGCGTGGTGGGCTAGGGAGATTTCTGCGCCCCCAGGAACGGGTGGCCGCGCTCCTCCAGCAGATCGTTGGTCATGTCCTGGATCTGGTTGCGGACCGCCTCGGCCTGCGCCATGGCCTGGACCGCGTCCTCGGGCGCGCCCGGGGCGAGCTGGCGGGTGGGCTGCGGGCGGCCGAAGCGGACCAGCCATTTGCTGGGCAGGGGCAGCGCGCCCAGGGGCCCCAGCCAGGGGAAGGTCGGGGTGACGGGCAGGAAGCTCAGGCCCACCTGGCGGGCCAGCCAGGCCAGGTTGGCCAGCATGGGGTGGACCTCCTCCGAGCCCACCATGGCGACCGGCACCAGGGTCGCGCCGGTGCGCGCGGCCAGGCGCACGAACCCGCCCCGCCCGAAGCGCTGCAGGCGGTAGCGGTCGCGGTACAGCTTGGTGGCCCCCTTGGTGCCCTCGGGGAACACGATCACCGGCCGCCCGGCCTCGAGCAGGCGCTGGGCGTTCTCCTGGCAGGCCCGCACCGCGCCCAGGCGGTTCAGGCTCGGGCCCAGGAAGGGCGCGTGGAAGAACAGGTCCTCCAGCAGGAAGCGCACCTCGGGCAGCCCGGCCCGGACGAGCGCCTGGCGCAGCATGAGCGCGTCCCAGGGGACCAGGCCGGCGTGGTTGGAGACCAGCAGCACCCGCCCGCCCCGGGGCAGGTGCTCGGTCCCGCTGACCTCGACGCGCCAGTAGCGCTCGAACAGGAGATCGAGCGCCGGCGCCAGCTTGGCGGCGAAGACCGGGTCGAAGCCGAACGGGTCGACCTCGTCCGAGCGCCAGCGCATGGCGAGATCGCCCCACCAGCGGCCGTAGGTGGCCGGGCGGAGGGCCTCGGACACGGCCTCGGCCAGCATGAAGAGCGGGCCGCGCTCCCCGGGCGAGGGCGCGAGCAGCTCCTGCCGGTCCAGCTCCCCCGCCTCCTTCCCGGTACCAGGATCAGGGCCAGGAACAGGGCCAGGAACAGGGCCAGGAAGAGGATTCTTAAAGGGTGAAGCTGGAGAGGCCTTGGAAGCGGCGGGCGGGGCAGGGGGGGCCTCTTCTTTGTCCTGCCCAACCCTCGAAGAAGTCTTTCCTTCTTCCTCCTGATGTTCCTGCCCCACCCTCACAGAAGCCTTTTCTTTTTCCTTGCCTTCCTGCCCGACCCTCGAGGAAACCTTTCCTCTTTCTTCCTGCTGTTCCTGCCTCACCCTAAGAGAATCCTCTCCTGTTTCCTGCCCTTCCTGCCTCTTCCTCACCCCCGAAGGGGGCCTCCTGGCCTTCTTCTTCGGGGCTGGTCCGGGGGTCGGCTGGGCCGGGCTGGCGGGCTGGTCCTGGGCCGCCGGGCTCGGCCGGGAGAAGGGGTCGCGTCCTAGGACGGATGAGCTCATGGGCGTGTCTCCCTCGGCCTCAGGCCTCGGCGTCGGCCAGGTTGTCCTCGAGCCCGCGCAGCCGGACGAAGTTGCGCAGCGCCTCCCGGGTGGTGTAGCGGGGCTGGAAGCCCAGGGCCCGCCGGGCGCGGGAGGCGTCCGCCACGCACGGGTAGCGCAGGTAGTCGAGGAAGCTCGGGGGCACGGTCACCGCCTGGGCCGCCCACAGCATGCCCAGCAGCCGGTCCGCCAGCCAGGGCGGCAGCGGCAGCGGCAGGCAGCCCGCCACCCGGGTCAGGCTGGACAGCGGCAGCACCCCCTCGGCCGCGATGTTGTACGCCCCGGGCCGGGGCTCGTCCACCGCCAGCTTGAGGGCCTCCAGCGCGTCCAGCTCGTGCACCGTCTGGAACAGCGGGTCGTGGCCGAGCACGGCCGGCGCCAGGCTGGAGCGCAGCAGGCGGCTGAGCATCGTGTCGATGTGCGGGCCGAGGGCCGAGGCCATGCGCAGCACGCAGGTGACCACCCGGGGGTGGCTGCGGGCGAAGTCCTCCACCAGCTTCTCCGACTCCACCAGGTCGTCGATGAACGGGCAGCGGGCCGTGCCTCGCAGCGGGCTCGCCTCCCCGAGGTAGGCGGGGTTGTCGGGCCGGGCGCCGTAGGTGAGCGTGCTGCCCACCACGAGGAAGTGCGCCAGCTGCGAGGCCGCGGCCGCGCCCAGCATGTGCATCGTGCCGGCCACGTGCAGCTCGTGGGCGTACGAGGCGTCGTGGCTGGGGTTGGACATGATGGCCAGGTGGACGGCCGTGTCCACGCCCTGGGCCCGGAACAGCTCGGCCAGCTCCTGGCCGGCGGAGGGGTGGGTGAGGTCCACGTGCCGGAAGGCCGACTTCGGCCCCAGCCGCTCGGGCTCGCGCACGTCGAGCGCCAGGATCTTCCTGAAGCGCGGATCCGACTCCATCAGGCCGATCAGCCGCTGGCCCAGGAACTCGCTGATCCCGGTGACCGCCACCACCCGGCCCGCGCCGCCGGCCCGCTCGGACTTGCTCGTGGACATGGAGACACCCTCCCGAGAAGCTCCCTCGGACAGAGCGCAGCCTAGCAGAGGGCCCGGGTCCCGGACAAGGCCGACCGCCCGGCGCGCCTGGCTTCCGGCCCCGCCGCATTCGTGCTAGCTTCGCCCGGCCGAAGGGAGGGAGCCATGCCCGGCAAGATCCACGTCCTGCCCTCGGAGCTCGTCGACCAGATCGCGGCCGGCGAGGTGGTCGAGCGGCCCGCCTCGGTGGTCAAGGAGCTGGTGGAGAACAGCCTGGACGCCGGCGCCACGCGCGTGGTGTGCCAGGTGGAGGAGGGCGGGAGGGCCCTGGTGCGGGTGGTGGACGACGGCGAGGGCATGAGCCGCGAGGACCTGGCGCTGTCGGTCGTGCGCCACGCCACCTCCAAGCTCCGCAGCCTGGAGGAGCTCGAGCGCGTGGTCAGCCTGGGGTTCCGGGGCGAGGCGCTGCCGAGCATCGCCGCCGTCAGCCGGCTGTGCATCGTCACCCGACGGCGGGAGGACGAGGTGGCCAGCCGGCTGGACCTCGCGGGCGGGGAGCCGCCCCGCCTGTCGGACGCAGGCGCGCCCGTGGGCACGAGCGTCGAGGTGGCGGAGCTGTTCTTCAACGTGCCGGCCAGGCGGAAGTTCCTGCGCACCGCCGCCACCGAGCTCGCGCACGTCTCGACCTGGCTCACCCGCCTGGGCCTGGCCCGGCCCGGGGTGCACCTGCGCCTCGAGCACAACGGCCGGCGGGTGCTGGAGGCCGAGCCCAGCGCCGATCCGGCCCAGCGGGCCGCGGCGCTGCTGGGGCGCGAGGTGTTCGAGCACCTGCTGCCGGTCGCGCGCGAGGACGGGGGCGTGCGCCTGCGGGGGCTCGCCTCCGATCCCAACCTCAGCCGCAACAACGCCCAGGGCATCCACCTGTTCGTGAACGGGCGCTTCGTGCGCGATCGGCTGCTGCAGCACGCCGTCATGCAGGGCTACCGCACGGTGCTGCCCGAGGGGCGCTACCCGGTGGTGGTGCTCGCGCTCGAGCTCGAGCCGGGCCAGGTGGACGTGAACGTGCACCCGCAGAAGACCGAGGTGCGCTTCCTCGACACCCGGGCGGTGCAGCGGGCGGTCACCGCCGCCCTGGCCGCCCGGCTGGCCGAGGCGAGCTGGCTCGGGGCGGCCCGCGGCGGGCCCACCCGGGACTACGTGCTGCGGGCCGAGCGGCCGGGGCAGGAGCCCGCGGCCGCGGAGGGCGCGGGCGGGCCGGCGGGCGTGCGCGCGGCCCTGGGCCGCTTCCAGGCCTCCCGCGCCGGCCGGCCCCAGGCCGGCCTGCGCTTCTCCCCGCCACCCCCCGGCCCGGCCACGCCGGCGCCGCGGGCGCTGGCCGGGCTGTGCGAGCCCGCCCCGGTGGACCCGGCTTTCGAGGTGGACCGGCCGCTGCGGGAGTGGGACTTCGTGGGCACGCTGTGGAACACGTACCTGGTGCTCACGGCCGGCGACCGGCTGGCGCTGGTCGACCAGCACGCGGCCCACGAGCGCATCACCTTCGAGCGGCTGCGCGCCTCGCTGGACAGCGGGGAGGTGCGCGCCCAGCGGCTGCTGGTGCCCGTGCAGCTCGAGCTGGACGCCAGCGCGGCGGCGGCGGCCGCGGAGCACGCCGCCGATCTGCGCAGCATGGGCTTCGAGCTCGAGCCCTTCGGCCCGCGCGCGCTCAGCGTCCGCAGCGTGCCCGCGCTGCTCGGCGCGGCGCCGGTGGCGGCGCTGGTGCGCGACGTGCTGGACGAGTTCGGCGACACCGGCCAGGGCAGCGCGTTCGCCGTCCACCGCGAGGCCGTGCTCGCGCGCATGGCCTGCCACGGCTCGGTGCGCGCCGGCCAGGCGCTGGGGGAGGGCGAGGTGCGCGAGCTGCTCGGGCAGCTCGAGCGGATCGACTTCGCCGGCACCTGCCCCCACGGCCGGCCGGTGCTGGTCGAGCTCGGCCGGGACGAGGTGGCCGGGTGGTTCCTGCGCTCCTGACCCCCCGCCCGCGCCTGGTGGTGGTGTGCGGGCCGACCGCCTCGGGCAAGGGCGCCCTGGCCCGGGCCCTGGCCGCGCGCTTCGCCGGCGAGCTCGTCTCGGCCGACTCCCGCAAGATCTACCGCGGCCTCGACATCGGCACCGCCAAGCCGGACGCGGCGGCGCGCGCGGATCTGCCGCACCACCTGCTGGACGTGTGCGCGCCCGGGGAGGCCTTCTCCGCGGCGCGCTTCGTGGAGCTCGCCGACGCCGCCATCGGGCAGATCGCCGCCCGGGGGCACGTGCCCGTGGTGGTCGGCGGCACGGGCCTGTACGTGAAGGCGCTGCTGCGCGGCATCATCGACACCCCGCCCCGCGACCCGGCCCTGCGGGCCCGCCTGGAGGCCGAGGAGCGCGCCCAGCCGGGCAGCCTGCACGCGCGCCTGCGGAGCGTGGACCCGGCCTGCGCGGCCCGGCTCGGGCCGGGCGATCGCCTGCGGCTCGTCCGGGCGCTCGAGGTCCACGCGCTGACCGGACGGAGGCTGTCGGAGCTGCAGGCGGCTCACGCCTTCGGGCAGCGGCGCTACCCGGCCCTGCTGCTGGCCCCCGACTGGCCCCGCGCCGAGCTCGACGAGCGCATCGGCCGCCGGGTCGCCGCCATGCTGGCGGCGGGCTGGCTGGACGAGGTGGCCGCCCTGCGGCGCGCGGGCGAGCGGGCCGGGCTGGACGTGGTCGGCTACCGCGAGCTCGATCGGCACCTGGCCGGCGAGCTCAGCCTGCCCGAGGCCGTGGAGGCCGTGCGCCGGGCCCACCGCCGCTACGCGCGCTACCAGCTCGGGCTGTTCGGCAAGCTCCCGGACCTGCGCTGGCTGCCCGCGCCCGTGGAGCTGGAGGCCGTGGCCGCGGAGGTGGGCGCGTTCCTGGGGCGCTAGCAGCGGCTAGTAGTAGGTGTAGCCGACGCGCAGGAAGGCCGACTGGAAGGTGTCCGAGTAGCTGCCCATGCCGCCGGTCGAGCCGTCCTCCATCATGTACTGGGTGAGGTCGTAGCCCAGGCCGAGGGTCAGGTAGTCGGTCACGTTCACGTCGAAGCCGGCGTACACGCCGAAGCCCAGCCCGCTCCCGGCCACCTCCTCGCCGGGCTGGACGGCGAATTGGAAGACCCCCGAGGCGAAGATGCGCAGGTACGGCTTCCACAGGAACATGAAGAAGTCGAGCCCGACGTAGGGCGCCATGTAGCTGGCCGAGGTGGCCAGCGCGTCGCCCGCGTCCTCGATGGTGTTGGAGGTGGCGCCGTAGCCGAAGCGCAGGATGAGGGCCGGGGCCACGCTCGCCTTGAAGGCGAGCCGGTACATGAGCTCCGCGCGCCACTGGTACTGGCTGGCGCTGAAGGTCTGATCGTTGTCCGAGCGGGCGTACTCCAGCCCCAGGCCCATGTCGAACATCCCGCCCAGGCCCAGGCCGCCCAGCCACTCGTTGTCCACGAAGGCGCCCAGGAAGAGCCGGCCGTCGATGCGGAAACCGGGGTAGAAGGTGGCCTCGTGACGCGGGCTCAGGCCGTGGCGGAAGTGCATGGAGGCGCCCGCGGTGACCAGCGCCTCGTTGGAGGAGCCGACCTCGCGGGGCTCGCCCTCCTTGGCCGGGGCCTCGGCGCGGGCCCCGGCCTCCGGCTCCGCGGCGGCGCGCGGCGCGGGCTCGTCGGCCGGCCTGGCGCCGCCGGCGGCGGGCTCCTCGCCGGGCTTGGCGCGGGCCCAGGCGGGCAGGAAGGCGTCGTTGGCCGGCTTGGGCTTGGGCTCGGCCGCGGGCGCCGGCTCGACCTTGGCCACCGGCTCGGCCGGCTGGAGCGCGACCCTCTTCCCCCCGAGCTTCTCCTGGATCTGGTCGGCCAGCTCCGAGGCGTTCTCGGCCGGGAGCTTGGGCTGGCGCAGCTTGTAGGTCTTCTTGAGCACCTGCTTGCCGCGCGGGTCGTACAGCACCACGGTCACCAGCATGGCCCCGGCCTTGGCGGGCAGGGCGGAGCCGGTCACCACGCCGTCGAGCGGGATGGCCTTGGCCGCGGCGGCGATGCCCTTCGGGGTGAGGGCCTTGCCGCCCTTGAAGCGCAGCTTGGCGGCGCGCTTGAGGTAGTCGTCGTAGGACACCAGCTTGAAGCCCCGCTCGCCCAGCGCGGCCGTCAGCGCCTTGCGGGCGGCCTCGCCGGCCCCGCGCTTGGTCTTGTCCACGAACTTGGCCACGACCACGTCCTGGGCCCGCGCGGGCGGGGCGGTGAACAGCAGGCCGCAGGCCAGGCCGAGCAGGCCGGCCACGAGGACGGTGGGGCGATGCCTGGGTTGCATCCGGGCCTCCCTGGTTGGGTGATACCAGGGGCATTATCGAGGGCCGCGCGGTTGGGTGTCAAACATCCGGGGCGCGGCGTTGACAGGTCGAGGCAGGTTGTCACACATTGGGCCTGCGATGGAGGTTCGAGCATGACCCAGACCACGGGACCTGCATTCCGGCGCATCACCGTCCTGGGGCTCGGCGCCATGGGCGGCTCCGTGGCCGCCCTGGCCAAGGCCCGGGGCCTGGCCGAGGAGGTGGTGGGCGTCGATCGCAACCCGCTGCACCTCGAGACCGCCCGCCAGCTCGGCCTGGTGGATCGCGCCTCCGACCACGCCGCCCGGGCCGTCATGGGGGCCGAGCGGGTGGTGCTGGCCGTGCCCCTGGACGAGGTCTTCAAGCTGGTCGAGGAGATCGGGCCCGACGTGAAGCCCGGCGTGGTGCTCACCTGCACCGCCGGCACGACCGAGAAGCTGCGGGTGCAGCTCGTGCGCACGGTGCGGTCGGCCGAGAACTTCGTGCCGGCCTTCCCCCTGGTGCACACCCGCGCCGCCGGTCCGTCCGCGGCCAGCCCGGAGGCCGTGCAGGGCCGGCGCTGCCTGGTGTCCGCCGGGCCCGTCTCCAGCGTGGCGCTCGGCGAGGCCATCCGCTTCTGGGCCGATCTCGGGCTCCGGCCCGTGGACCTGCCGCCCGATCGCTTCGCCGCCTCGGTGGCCGGCCACCACGACTGGCCGCGCCTGGTGGCTGCGGCGGCGGCCCGGGTGGCACGGCGCGGGGCCTGGCCCTCGGGCCGCTCGGCGCTGGCCGCCTGGATGGAGGCGGTCGGGGACGACCAGACCCTCGGCCGGCGGGAGCAGCTCTACGCCGGTCCGCTGTGCGGCCTGCTGGGGGAGCTGCTCGAGGAGCTGCAGGCCGATCTGCGCGCCCTGGGCGGCTGCCCCGGCGGCCCGGGTGCGCCGGCCGAGGCGGCGGGCAAGGGCGCGGAGGCGGTCCGCACCCGGACCGGGCCAGGCGAGGGCCAGGCATGAGCGCCCGGGCGCGCCCGGTGGTGGCCATCGACGGCCCGGCCGGCACGGGCAAGTCCACGGTCGCCCGCCGCGTGGCCGCGGGGCTGGGCTTCACCCTGGTGGACACGGGCGCCATCTACCGCTGCGCCGCGCTGGCGGCCGTCCGGGCCGGCCTGGCGCTGGACGACACGCCGCGGGCCCGCCAGGCCCTGGGCGAGCTGGCGGCGGCGCTGCGCATCTCGTTCCGCCCCGGACCGGAGGGGCAGCGGGTGTTCCTCGGGCCCGACGAGGTGACCCTCGAGCTCCGCAGCCCGGCCATGTCCCAGGCCGCCTCGCGGGTCAGCGCGCTGCCGGAGGTCCGGGCCGCGCTGCTCGCGCTGCAGCGCGGGCTGGGCCAGGACGGCGGGGTGGTGCTGGAGGGGCGCGACATCGGCACGGTGGTCTTCCCGGACGCCGAGGTGAAGGTCTTCCTGACCGCCTCGGCCGAGGTGCGCGCCCGGCGGCGCCACGCGGAGCTCCTGGCGCGCGGGCTGCAGGTCAGCCTCGAGGACACCCTGCGCGAGCAGGCCGAGCGCGATCGGCGGGACGAGGGGCGCGCCGTGGCGCCGCTCAAGGCCGCGGCGGACGCGGTGGTGATCGACACCGGCCCGCTGAGCCTGGACGAGGTCGTGGCGCGGGTGCTGGCGCTGGCACGCGAGGTCCGCCGGTGAAGGTGCGGCGCCTCGCGCGGTCGGGCTTCTGCTACGGGGTGCGGCGCGCCACCGGGCTCGCGATCCGGCTGCGCCAGCGGCACGCGCGGGTGTGGACCCTGGGGCCGCTGATGCACAACCCGCAAGAGGTGGCCCGCCTGGCCTCCCAGGGCATCCTGCCCTGCGGGCGGGTGGAGGAGTGCGGCCCGGGCCCGCTCCTGGTCCGCACCCACGGCGTCGCGCGCGAGGAGGAGGAGGCCGCCAGGCGCCTGGGGCTCGAGCTCGTGGACGGCACCTGCCCGCACGTGCTGGGCGCGCGCAGGGATCTCGCGCTGTTCGGGCGCGAGGGCCGCACGGTCATCCTGGCGGGGGACGCGGCCCACCCCGAGGTGAGCGCCCAGGTCAGCCACGCCGAGGGGCCTGTCCACGTGGTGGGCTCGCGGGCCGGGCTGCCCGCGCTGCCACCCGCCACCCGGGTGGGGGTGGTGGCCCAGACCACGCTGGCCCCGGCCGAGTTCGAGGCGCTGGTGGCGGAGATCCGCGCCCGGCACGCGGACACGCGCGTGTCCGCGGCCCTGTGCGACGATGCCCGGGTCAGGCAGGCCGAGGCCGCGCGGCTGGCCGCCGAGGTGGACGCCGTGGTGGTGGTGGGAGGCCGCAACAGCGCCAACACCTCGCGCCTGGCCGAGATCTGCCGCCGCGTGCAGCCGCGCTGCTTCCACGTCGAGGTCGCCGAGGAGCTGCGGGCGGCCGACTTCGCGGGGGTGGCCGTGGTCGGGCTGGCCGCCGGCGCCTCGACCCCCGACTGGCTCATCGAGCAGGTGGCGGGCTGGCTCGCGCGCCTCCCGGGCCAAGCCTCCGACAGCAAAGAAAAATCGTTTGACACCGGGGGGCAAAGCCAGTAGCTTGTGTCCCGCTTTGCAATGGGGCAGAGCGAGCGCAGGGCCGCGATCACCTCCATCGGGTCCGCGCGTGGCCGCAGCAGGAGAGGTTTTCTCGCCAGCATCCCGCAGGAACAGGGTACAGGCGAACCCGATCCCGACGCCGCCAGAGCGCGAAGCGTCGGCGATCGGCCCAGGGAGTCAGGGTATCGTGATGGACAAGGAGCCGACCAAGGTGAACGGTGACGAGGCGATGGGCAAGGCCGAGGAGGGCGAGGAGAACTTCGCCCGCATGTTCGAGGCCAGCCTGAACGAGCAGGACAAGCGCGAGGGCGAGATCGTCAAGGGCGAGATCATCGACATCCGCCCGGATCACGTGGTGGTGGACATCGGCTTCAAGTCCGAGGGCACCATCCAGATCGGCGAGTTCGGCCGCAAGCCCGACGGCACGCCCGACGTGAAGGTCGGCGACCGCATCGACGTGCTGCTCGAGCGCTGGGAGGACGAGGACGGGCTGATCGTGCTCTCCAAGGAGAAGGCCGACAAGCTCAAGGTCTGGGACGAGATCAGCGACGCGGTCGAGAAGGACCAGCTCGTCAAGGGCGTCATCGTGGCCCGGGTGAAGGGCGGCCTGAGCGTGGACATCGGGGTCAAGGCCTTCCTGCCCGGCTCCCAGGTGGATCTGCGGCCCATCCGGAACCTGGAGAAGCTGATCGGCCAGACCTTCGACTTCAAGATCATCAAGTTCAACAAGCGCCGGGGCAACATCGTGCTCAGCCGCCGCGTGCTCCTGGAGAAGGAGCGCGAGGCGCTGAAGACCGAGACCCTGAAGAAGCTCAAGGCCGGCGCGGTGCTCCCGGGCATCGTGAAGAACATCACCGAGTACGGCGCCTTCATCGATCTCGGCGGCATCGACGGCCTGCTGCACATCACCGACATGTCCTGGGGCCGCGTCAGCCACCCGAGCCAGGTGTTCTCGGTGGGCGACGAGATCAACGTGATGGTGCTCAAGTTCGACCCCGAGACCGAGCGCGTCAGCCTGGGCCTGAAGCAGATCAACGAGGACCCCTGGACCCACGCCGACGAGCGCTACCCGGTCGGCAACAAGGTCAAGGGCAAGGTGGTCTCGCTGACCGACTACGGCGCCTTCGTGGAGCTCGAGGAGGGCATCGAGGGCCTGATCCACATCTCCGAGATGTCGTGGACCAAGCGCGTCAAGCACCCCTCCAAGGTGGTGACCGTGGGCGACGAGGTCGAGGCCATCGTGCTCGACATCGACTCCACCAACAAGCGCATCTCGCTCGGCATGAAGCAGGTCGAGCCGAACCCCTGGACCACGCTGGAGGAGAAGTACCCCATCGGCTCGGTCATCCGGGGCCGCATCCGCAACATCACCGACTTCGGCGTGTTCATCGGGATCGAGGAGGGCATCGACGGCCTGGTGCACATCTCCGACATCTCCTGGACCCAGCGCATCAAGCACCCCAGCCAGCTCTACAAGAAGGGCGACGAGGTGGAGGCCATGGTGCTCCACATCGACCCCGAGAACGAGCGCTTCTCGCTGGGCATCAAGCAGCTCCTGGACGACCCCTGGACCAAGATCCCCGAGCGCTTCCCGCCCGGCACCCGGGTGAAGGGCAAGGTCATCAAGGTCACCGAGTTCGGCGCCTTCGTGGAGATCGACCAGGGCATCGAGGGCCTGATCCACATCTCCGAGCTCAGCCAGGACCGTGTCGAGGATCCCCGCTCGGTGGTCAACGAGAACGACACCATCGAGGTCATGGTGCTGGACGTGGATCCCGAGGAGCGCCGCATCGCGCTCAGCGTCAAGAGCCTGCAGCTCAGCAAGGGCGAGGAGGACTACCAGGAGTACCTGCGCCGCCAGGGCAACGCCAGCGTGACCCTCGGCGACGCGCTGGCCTCCAGCGGCCTCCTGCCCAAGCCCGAGGGCGAGCGCGGCAAGAAGGCCAAGAAGACCCGCGAGGACACGGACGACACGGACGAGGAAGAAGAGGAATGAGCAGGCGGGGGCACCCGTCGAACCACTTGATCTCTCTGGGTTGTTGTGATTTCCATGGGGCGTGGGGGCGCGCTCGCCCCCCGGCCCCGTGACGAAGACGACGAAGGAAAGGAGCCGAGCGCCGTGACCAAGAGCCAACTGATCGAGGCGGTGGCCACCAAGCTGGAGAACGTGTCCAAGAAAGACGTCGAGATCATCGTGGACACCATCTTCAACTGCATGACCGACGCCTTGACCCGCGACGAGCGCATCGAGATCCGCGGGTTCGGCAGCTTCGTCTCCAAGATCCGCGACGCCCGGGACGGCCGGAACCCCAAGACCGGTGACAAGGTCTCGGTGCCCAAGAAGCGCACGCCCTTCTTCACCGTCGGCAAGGAGCTCAAGGAGCGGGTGAACGTGGACGAGGAGGAGGGCGCCCCGGCCCCCGCGCCCGGCACCCTCCCGACCCCCTGAGCGCCCGCGTCCTCGGCCACCCCCGATGAACCGCATCTGGGCCCCCTGGCGGATGGAGTACATCCTCGCTCCCAAGGAGGGGGGGTGCATCTTCTGCTTCGAGCCGGCCCAGGATCCCGAGCGCTGGGTGCTGCGGCGTGAGCCCGAGGGCATGGTGCTGCTGAACAAGTACCCCTACACGGGCGGTCACGTGATGGTCGTGCCCCGGGCCCACGTCTCCCGGCCGCACGAGCTGTCCGCGGCCCAGTTCTCCGCCCTGAACGCCCTCCTGCACCGCTCCATCCAGGCCCTCGAGGAACGCCTGCGCCCGGACGGGATGAACGTGGGCATGAACCTCGGGCGGGTGGCCGGGGCCGGGGTGGCCGATCACCTGCACTGGCACGTGGTGCCCCGCTGGAACGGGGACAACAACTTCATGCCGGTGCTCGGCGACGTGCGGGTGATGAACGAGTACCTCGACCGGACCTGCGAGCACCTCAAGCCAGCCTTCGCCTGGTGATCCCTCGCGCGGCTCAGAAGAAGCGTTCGACCAGGGCCTGGTCGCCGGTGGCGCGGGCGTGGAGCGGCTCGCTGCCGGCCAGCAGCGCGGTGCGCACCAGCGGCCTGGCCAGGCGGGCGGCGGCGCGGGTGAGGGGACCGAAGCGCGCGCGCACCTGCTCGAACAGCTCCTCCAGCCCCTCGCGCTGGAAGTGCAGGACGCGCTCGAGCTCGTCCCCGTCGGCGTAGTAGCCGCAGTGGAAGTTGCGCGCGGCGAAGGCCTCCTCGGGCAGGAAGCCCCGGCCCAGGCCGGCCAGCTCGAACCAGCGCTCCAGGAACTCACGGTAGAGGGTGCGCCCGCGCGGGCCGCCGCCCAGGTTGAAGGTGCGGCCCTGCAGCTCCGCGGGGTGCAGCGCGGCCTCGGCCAGGGCGTAGCCGCAGTCGCGGTTGGTGCACACCTCCAGGGAGGTGTCGAGCGGCATGTGGAACATGAGCGGATCGGGCTTCATGTGCGGCCCCAGGATGCCGGTCAGCCGCAGGATGGTGAACGGCAGCCCCGAGGCCCGCAGCATGTCCTCCGCGCGCAGCTTGGTCTCGGCGTAGTGGTCGCCCAGGCTGGGGCGGAGCGGGTCGCCGACCCGGATCCAGGGCTCCGCCACCCGGTCTCCGTAGATGGAGATGGAGGAGGTGTAGATCACCCAGGCCGGCCGGCCCTCGCGGCCGGCGCGGGCCTGGAGGGCCGCGAGCAGGTTCGCCGTGCCGCCCTCGTTGGTCGCCGCGGCCAGCGCGGGCTCGCGGTCGGCCCGGGGCGGGATGAGCGCGCCGGCGTGGATCACCACGTCGGCGCCCTCGGCCGCCCGGGCCACGGCGGCCGGGTCGCGCAGGTCTCCCCAGTGCGTCTCGATCTGCCCCCGCCAGGGCCACAGGCGCCGGCGGGTGCGCAGGCAGGGCAGCTCGAAGGTCCGCGTGACCAGGCGGGGCGCGCGGGCCACCAGCTCCCGCACGACCTCCTGGCCCACGGCCCCGGCAGCGCCGGTGAGCAGCACGCGGATGGGCTCCTCCATGGCAGGCCTCCTCCCGAGGTTCGCTCGGGAGAGCCTAGCACCCCCAACACGGCGTTGTAAACGGGTTGTTTGAAACGGATGGTTCGGGGGCCGGGCTCAGCGCCGCAGGTGCTCCATCAGCAGATCGAGGAAGCGCTCGCGCAGCGCGGGGGCGCGCAGGCCGTCGCGGAGCTCGGAGCCGTCCCCGTCGACCGGCAGCGGCCCGGCCAGGGTGGACACCAGCATGCTCAGCTTGAAGGCCAGGGCGTGGGGATCGATCTTCCCCAGCACCTCGCCCAGGACGGCCTCCACGTCGCGGTAGGCCTGGGCGATGACCTGCTGCAGCACCTTGCCGAAGGGGTCGTTCGGCTGGGCCAGGAGCTGGCGGGCGAGCAGCGCCAGGATGCCCGGGTAGTCGGCCAGGTAGCGCATGACCTCCTGGCACCAGCGGCGGAGGCGGACCTCGGCCGGCTGGCCCGGGGTGCTGAGCAGCCCCATGACCTGCTTGTAGCCGGTCCAGAAGCGCTCGCCCATCTGGGTGTACATCTGCTCCTTGGAGGAGAAGTAGTAGTTCACCGCCGCCACGTTCACCCCGGCCTCGCGGGCGATGTCGCGCACCGACACGTCGGTGGTGCCCTTCTTGCCGATCAGGAAGATGGTGCGATCCAGGATGTGATCGCGGGTGTTCTCCACCCCCCGCACCTGGGGCGAGGGCTGGGGCTCGGCGACGGTCTTGCGGGGGCGTCTGGCTGGCATGAGGGCATGATATCCGCGGGTCGGCCCGCGTCAAGTCGGGCGGGGTTGCGTCCGCCGGCGCGCGTGCCCATACTCCGGCGTCGCCCCCGGGGGGACCGAGGTGGAGCATGCCCGTCCGTCGCCGCCCGCCCCGCGCGATCGAGATCCGCGGCGCCCGCCAGAACAACCTCCGGGCCGTGGACGTGGACATCCCCCTCGGCCGCCTGAGCGTGGTCACCGGGGTGAGCGGCTCGGGCAAGTCCAGCCTGGCCTTCGACACCCTCTACGCCGAGGGGCAACGCCGCTACGTGGAGACCTTCTCGCCCTACGCCCGCCAGTTCCTGGAGCGCATGCCGCGCCCGCAGGCGGACGAGATCCGGGGCATCCTGCCGGCCATCGCCATCGATCAGAACCGCCCGGTCAAGACCTCGCGCTCCACCGTGGGCACCATGACCGAGGTGACCGACCACGCCAAGGTGCTCTTCGCGCAGGCGGCCGTGCTGCACTGCGACGGCTGCGGCCAGCCCGTGCGACCCGAGGAGCCGGGGCCCTTCGCCGCGGAGCTGCTCGCGGAGGCGGCCGGGCAGGAGGCGCTGATCGGCTTCCCGCTGGGGGCGCTGGCCGGGCTCCCGGCCGAGGCCTGCCGGGCGCTCCTGGCGGCGCAGGGGGTGCGGCGGGTGCGCCAGCCCGGTGAGCAGGGGCCGGAGGTGGTCCCGCTCGCCGCGGCCAGGCTCGACCCCCGCGACCTCGGCCTGGTCGACCGCCTGCGGCTCCAGGCGGACGCCCGCGCGCGGCTGGTCGGCTCCCTGGAGCGGGCCCTGCTCCTGGGCAACCAGGCGGCGGCCGTGGTCCTGCCGGACGGCGAGCGGCGGCTCGCCCCGGGGCTGCGCTGCCCGCGCTGCGAGCGGCGCTTCCCTGCCGCCACGCCCAACCTGTTCTCCTTCAACAGCCCGCTCGGCGCCTGCCCCGCCTGCCGCGGGTTCGGGCGCACGGTCGAGATCGACCCCGCGCGGGTGGTGCCCGACCCGGAGCTGTCGATCGCGGCCGGGGCCATCCGGCCCTGGCGCAGCGGCATGGGGCACGAGTGCCAGCGGGATCTCCTGCGTTTCTGCCGGGCCAGCGGGGTGCCGACCGGACGCCCCTTCCGGGCGCTCTCCGCCACCCACCGGCGCTGGGTGTGGGACGGCCGGGGCGACTGGTACGGCGTGCGGGGCTTCTTCGGCTGGCTCGAGTCCCGGCGCTACAAGGTGCAGGCGCGGGTGCTGCTGGCCCGCTACCGCAGCTACACGCCCTGCGCCGCCTGCGGGGGCCGCCGGCTGCGGCCCGAGGCCCTGCGCTACCGGCTGGCCGGGCTCGATCTGGCCGCGCTGTACGCGCTGCCCATCGCCGAGGCGCTCGAGCGGCTGGAGGGCTACACGCCCCCGGCCCAGGTGGCCCCGGCCGCCGGGCTGCTGCTCGACGAGATCCGCTCCAGGCTGCGCTACCTGCGCGAGGTGGGCCTGGGCTACCTCAGCCTGGACCGCCAGAGCCGCACCCTCTCGGGCGGGGAGGTGCAGCGGGTGGACCTGGCCCGGGCGCTGGGCGCGCGGCTGGTCCACACGCTGTACGTGCTGGACGAGCCCAGCATCGGGCTGCACCCCCGGGACGTGGCCCGGTTGAACGGGGTGCTCGCCAGGCTGCGGGAGCGGGGCAACACCCTGGTGGTGGTGGAGCACGATCCCGATCTGGTGCGGGCCGCGGACCACCTCGTCGATCTCGGCCCGGGCCCCGGCGCGGCCGGCGGCCGGGTGCTGTACGCGGGCCCGCCGGAGGGCCTGCGGGGGCGGACGGACTCGGCCACCGCGCGCCTGCTGTTCCCGGCCCCCGGCGCGGCGCCCGGGGCCGCGCGCGCCCGGCGGCCCGTGGAGCCCGCGCGCGCGGTGCGCATCCGCGGCGCCGCGGAGCACAACCTCCGGGACCTCGACGTCGATCTGCCGCTGCACGCGCTCACCTGCCTGTGCGGGGTGAGCGGCTCGGGCAAGAGCACGCTCGTGCGCGACGTGCTGCACCGCTGGGCCCGGCGCCTGGCCGGGGAGCTGGACGAGCCCCCGGGGCGCTGCCGGGAGGTGCAGGGGCTGGAGCAGGTGGAGCAGGTCACCCTGGTGGACCAGGAGAGCGTGCCGCGCTCCCCGGCGGTCACCCCGGCCTCCTACGTCGGCGGCTGGACCCCCATCCGGGAGCACTTCGGGGCGCTGGACGGGGCCCGGCGGCTGGGCTTCGGGCCCGGGGACTTCTCGCTGCGCGCGGGCCGCGGGCGCTGCCCGGCCTGCCAGGGCGCGGGCCACGAGAGGGTGGAGATGCAGTTCCTGTCCGATGTGTTCCTGCCCTGCGCCCTGTGCGGCGGGCGGCGCTACCGGGAGGAGCTGCTGGCCGTGCGCGACCGCGGGCGGAGCGTGGCCGACGTGCTGGAGCTCAGCGCGGACGAGGCGGTGGAGTTCTTCGGCCCCCGGTCGCGCGCCGCGCGGGCGCTCGCCTGCCTGCAGGCCGTGGGGCTCGGCTACCTGCGCCTGGGCCAGCCGGCCAGCACGCTCTCGGGCGGCGAGGCGCAGCGGCTGAAGCTGGCCGCCTTCATCGGCCAGGGGCTGGGCGGCGGCCCGCGCGCCCGCCGGGGCCGGGGCCAGCTGTTCCTGTTCGACGAGCCCACCACCGGGCTGCACGCCGCGGACGTGCGGGTGCTGCTGCAGGCCTTCGACCGGCTGCTGGACGCCGGTCACTCCCTGGTGGTGATCGAGCACAACCTGGAGGTGATCCGGGCGGCGGACTGGGTGCTCGAGCTCGGGCCCGAGGGGGGCGCGGGGGGCGGCCGGCTGGTGTGCCAGGGCCCGCCCGAGGCCGTGGCCGCCTGCCCGGGCTCCCCCACCGGCCAGGCGCTGGCCGGGCGAGGCGCCCCGCGCACGGCGCCGCCGCCGGGCGCGGCCGAGCCAGACACGGGCCGGATCCTCGTCCAGGGGGCGCGCGAGCACAACCTCACGCTGGCCGAGGTGGAGCTGCCGCGGGACAAGCTCATCGCCGTGACCGGGGTGAGCGGCTCGGGCAAGTCCACCCTGGCCTTCGACATCCTGTTCGCCGAGGGCCAGCGCCGCTACCTGGACAGCGTCTCGGCCTACGCCCGGCAGTACATCTCCCAGCTGCCCCGGCCGGCGGTGGACCGGGTCAGCGGGCTGCCGCCGGCCGTGGCGGTCGAGCAGCGCCTGAGCCGCGCCGGGCGCCGCTCGACCGTGGCCACGCTGACCGAGCTGTACCACTACCTGCGCCTGCTGTACGCCCGGCTGGGCGAGCAGCGCTGCCCCGCCTGCCGCCTGGCCGTCGCGGCCCAGCGCCCCGAGGAGCTCCTGGCGCGGGTGCGGGCGGCGCACCCGGGCCAGGAGGTGACGCTGCTCGCGCCGCTGGTCGCGGGCCGCAAGGGGGCCCACCGCGAGCTGATGCAGTCCGCCCTGCAGCGGGGGCTCGGCCCGCTGCGGGTGGACGGGCGGCTGCTCGGGTCGGGCGAGGTGCCCTCGCTCGACGGGCGCCGCGAGCACCGGGTGGAGGCGGTGGCCGGGGTGCTGTCCGCGCGCGGGCGGGATCGGGCCCGGGCGCGCGAGCTCCTGGCGCGGGCCCTGGAGGCCGGCCAGGGAGGCGTGCTGGCCCTGTCCCCGCGCGGGGAGAGCCTGCACTCCAGCCTGCGGGCCTGCCCGGGCTGCGGGCGGAGCTTCCCCGAGCTCGATCCGCGCCTGTTCTCCTTCAACAGCCCCCACGGGGCCTGCCCGGCCTGCCACGGGCTGGGCCTGGCGGGCGGCGCGGCGGAGGACGACCTGCTGCACGCGCCGGCGGAGGAGGCGGAGGGCGGGCAGGGGCCGCGGCTGGCCTGCCCGCGCTGCGGCGGGACGCGCCTGCGGCCCGAGGCGCTGGCCGTGCTGGTGGACGGGCGGAGCCTGGCCGCGCTGTGCGCGCTGCCGGTCGAGGCGGCCCTGGCGCTCGCGCCCGGGCTCGCCCGGGGCACCGGCCGCGAGGCGGTGGCGGCGCCGTTGCGGGCCGAGCTCACCCAGCGCCTGGAGTTCCTGGCGCGCCTGGGGCTCGGCTACCTGGGGCTCGACCGGGCCGGCGACAGCCTGTCGGGCGGCGAGGCCCAGCGCATCCGCCTGGCTGCCCAGCTCGGCTCGAACCTGCGCGGGGTGTGCTACGTGGCGGACGAGCCCACCATCGGCCTGCACCCGCGCGACGGCGCCCGGCTGATCGGCGTGCTCGAGGAGCTGCGGGACCGCGGCAACACCGTGGTGGTGGTCGAGCACGACGAGGCCACGGTGCGGGCGGCCGACCACGTGCTCGATCTCGGCCCGGGCGCCGGGCTGCACGGCGGCCGGGTGGTGGCCGCGGGCACGCCCGCCGAGGTGGCCCGCGTGGCAGGCTCCGCCACCGGGCGGGCGCTCCGGCGGCGCGGGCGGCGGGCCCTGAAGGCCGTGGCGCGCCCCCCCGCGGGCTGGCTCGAGCTCCGCGGGGCGCGGCTGAACAACCTGGACGGGGTGGACGTGGCCCTGCCGCTGGGCGCGCTCACCTGCGTCACCGGGGTGAGCGGCTCGGGCAAGTCGAGCCTGGTGGGCGGGGTGCTGGTGCCCGCGCTCCGGGCGCGGCTGGCCGGCCGGGCGCTGCCCGCGGGCCTGCTGCGCTCGCTCACGGGCGCCGAGGCGCTGCGGCGGGTGCTGTGGGTGGA
The DNA here is from genome assembly GCA_022710975.1 of Myxococcota bacterium. Lineage (GTDB taxonomy): Bacteria > Myxococcota > B64-G9 > B64-G9 > B64-G9 > JAKLGA01. The sequence goes on from JAKLGA010000010.1 coordinate 256,877, forward strand.
CCAGCTGCCCATCGGGCGCACCCCGCGCTCCAACGTGGCCACCTACACCGGGGTGCACGACGATCTGCGGCGGCTGTTCGCCCAGCTGCCCGAGGCCCAGGTGCGCGGCTACAGCCCGGGCCGCTTCTCCTTCAACCTGCGCGGCGGGCGCTGCGAGCGCTGCCAGGGCCAGGGCCGGCTGCGCCTGGAGATGGCCTTCCTGCCGGACGTGTTCGTGACCTGCGAGGAGTGCGGCGGCGGGCGCTTCGGAGCCGACACGCTGGAGGTGCGCTTCCGGGGCAAGAGCATCGCCGACGTGCTGGCCATGGGCGCCGAGGAGGCCCGCGAGCTGTTCGCGGCGCTGCCCGCCCTGCGCGCCCGGCTGGACATGCTGGTCGAGGTGGGCCTGGGCTACCTCAGCCTGGGGCAGACCAGCCCCACCCTCTCGGGCGGCGAGGCCCAGCGGCTGAAGCTGGTGGCCGAGCTCTCCCGCGGCGGTGCGGCCCGCAGCCTGTACGTGCTGGAGGAGCCGACCACCGGCCTGCACGACCAGGACGTGGCCCGGCTGCTCGGGCTGCTCGAGCGGCTGGTGGCGCGAGGCGACAGCGTGGTCGTGGTGGAGCACAACCTGGAGGTGATCGCCGCGGCCGACCACGTGCTCGATCTCGGGCCCGAGGGCGGCGCCGCGGGCGGGCGGCTGGTGGCCGCTGGCACCCCGGCCGAGCTGGCCCGCGCGGCCCGGGGCGTGTCCCACACGGCGGCCTGGCTCGCGCGGGCTCGCGGGCGGAGCGGCTGACGTGGTAAGAGAGGCCGGAGGAGGCACGGCATGCGCGCGCTGCCCTGGACCGAGCTCGGCCGGGAGGAGAGGTACCGCGGGCCCATCTTCCGCGTCGAGCGGGCCCTGGCGCGCTCGCCCCTCGACGGGCGCGAGCACCGCTTCGATCTGCTCACCTGCTCCGACTGGGTCAACGTCGTGGCGCTGACGCCCGGGGGGGGCGTGCTGCTCGTGCGCCAGTGGCGCGCGGGCACCGGCGCGCTCACCTGGGAGATCCCGGGCGGGTCGCTGGAGCCCGGCGAGGGCCCGCTCGAGGCCGCCCGGCGCGAGCTGGAGGAGGAGACCGGCTACCGGGCGGAGGGCTGGGAGCCGCTCGGGGTGGTGGAGCCGAACCCGGCCTTCCAGAACAACCGCGCCCACACCTTCCTGGCCCGCGGCGCGCGGCTCCACGGGCCGCAGCGGCCCGACGAGAGCGAGGAGATCGAGGTCCTGGAGGCGCCCCTCGGGGAGCTGCCCGGCATGCTGCGCGACGGGCGCATCACCCACGCGCTGGTGCACTGCGCCTTCCTGCACCTGGCCGCCCGGGGTGGCCTGGCGCTCGGCCCGGGGCGCTGAGGCGAGGACCGTGGACGATCACCGCGACACCCGGCCCGCGCCGGCGGCCCCCGCGGACACCCTGGCGGGCTCGGTGGTGCTCGAGCCGAGCGGCGAGGTGCACCCGGCCGGCACCGGACCGGCCGACACCCGCCCGGCCGACGCCCTGGCTGGCGCGGGCGGCGACGCCGGGGTCACCAGCGAGGCCGCGGGGCGTTACCGGCTCGGCGCCGAGCAGGGCAGGGGCGGGCAGGCCAGGGTGCTGCTGGCCGTCGACGCCCACGTGGGCCGGGAGATCGCCTGGAAGGAGCTGCTGGGCGAGGGCGAGGGCGGCGCGAGCCAGGCCAGCTCGGCCGCGCGCTTCCTGCGCGAGGCGCGCATCACCGGCTAGCTCGAGCACCCCAACATCGTGCCGGTGCACGAGCTCGGCCAGCGCGCGGACGGGCGCCACTACTACACCATGCGCCTGGTGCGCGGCCAGACCCTGGCCCGGAAGCTGGCCGCCTGCCGCGGGCTGGACGAGCGGCTGCGGCTGCTGGGCGCGTTCTGGGACCTGTGCAACGCGATCGCCTTCGCCCACAGCCGCGGGGTGGTGCACCGCGACATCAAGCCCGACAACGTGATGGTGGGCGAGTTCGGCGAGACGGTGGTGCTCGACTGGGGGCTGGCCAAGGCGCGCGGCGGGGTGGATCTGCGGGCCGAGGAGCTCGAGGCCCAGGCCCGCCTGCTGCACGCCCCGGACACGGGCAAGACGCTGGCCGGCTCGGCCCTCGGCACGCCCGCCTACATGAGCCCGGAGCAGGCCGACGGGGATCTGTCGCGGATCGACGAGCGCTCGGACGTGTGGGGGCTCGGCGCCGTGCTGTTCGAGCTGCTGACCGGCCGGCCGCCCTTCACCGGCGAGACGCCCTTCGAGGTGGTCGGCAAGGTGATGCGCGAGGCGCCGCCCTCAGCGCGGACGCTCGCCCCGGAGGCGCCCGCGGAGCTGTGCGCGGTCGTGGAGAAGGCGCTCCAGCGCGCGCCCGACGCGCGCTACGCCAGCGCCCGGAAGCTGGCCGAGGAGGTCGGCGCCTACATGACCGGCCGGCGGGTGGGCGCCTACGAGTACTCCTCCTGGGAGCTGCTGCGGCGCTTCGTGGCCCGCAACCGGGCCGCGGCCGTGGCCGGCGTGGCCGTGCTGGCCACCATCCTGGTGGCCCTGGGCTTCGTGTGGCGCGCCTGGCAGGGCGAGAGCGCGGCCCGGGCGCGGGAGCACGACCAGCACCTGATCGCCCGCCTGCGCTACGCCGAGGCCGCCGGCAAGGAGGCCGAGCGCCTGCTGGGGGAGAAGAAGCACCTGTCCGCGCGGGTGTTCGCCGCGGCCTCGCTGGCGGCGAACCCGGCCAACCCCAGGGCCCCGGACGCGGACCCGGACTTCGGTGGGCGCTGGCCCGAGGCCGAGCGCTGGCGGCTGCGCGCGGCCGCGGTGGCGCTCGGCGCCGACCTGGGGCCGGTCGCCCGCCTGGCCTGGACCTGGCCCGCGCGGGACCTGATCTCCGAGCTGGCCCTGTCGCCCGACGGGCGCCTGCTGGCGCTGACCGAGACCACCCGCGGGCTGACCCTGCTCGATCTCCAGACCCGCTCGCCCGTGCTGCGGCTGCGCGAGGGGGCGCGCATCACCTACTCCGCGGCCTTCTTCCCGGACGGCCGCCGGCTGGCGGTGGGCGGTTCGCGGCCCGAGCTCGAGGTGTTCGACCTGGCGACGGGGGCGAGCCTGTGGCGCAAGGAGGTCGGCCCCCGCTCGGTGGTCTGCGTGGCCCTGTCGCCGGACGGGCGCTGGCTGGCCTACAACGGCCCGGACAACCAGGTGTGCGTGCTGCGCGCCGAGGACGGCGCGGGGGCCCGCTGCCTGGGCGGACACGGCGCGCGGATCATGGATCTGGACTTCCTCCCGGACGGCCGCCGGCTGGTGTCCGCGGGCCATGACAGCCTCGCCAGGCTGTGGGATGTGGAGACCGGCGCGGCCCTGGGCGACCTCGGCGGCCACACCGGCTACGTGATGTACGCCCAGTCCTCCAGGGATGGCCGCCGGGTGCTGACGGCCTCGGTCGATCAGACCGCGCGGCTCTGGGACGTCGACACCCGCAGGGTGGTCGGGGAGCTGCGCTCGTCCGTGGATCGTTTCTACACCGCGGTCCTCTCGGCCGACGGGGAGCTGGTGGGCACGGGCGGGGCGATGGGCCCGCTCGGCCTCTGGAACGGGCGCACCGGCAAGCTGCTGGGCCAGCTCGACGGCCACCGCGATTCGATCTCGGGCCTGGCGCTCTCCCGCGACGGGCGCCTGCTCTACTCCGGGGGGTACGATCAGCACCTGCGCGCGTGGGAGCTGGGCGCCGTGTCCACGGCCCTGCGGCTGCCGCACCCCGGGGTGGTGAGCCAGGTGGCCAGCTCGCCGGACCTCCGCCGCGCGGCCACCACCACCTCGGAGGGCCTCCTGCGGCTCTGGGAGCTCTCGACCGGCGCGCCGCTCGCCGAGCGGGCCCTCGGCGAGGGGGCCCAGAACGGGTTGATCTGGTCCCCGGACGGCGAGCTGCTGGCCATGGATGGCCCCGCGGGCGTGGTCCTGTTGGTGGACGCCGCGAGCCTCGCGACCCGCGCCACGCTCGGCGGTCACCGCACCAAGGTGGCCGGGCTGTCGTTCTCGCCCCGGGCGGATCTCCTGGCCGGCCTGTCCTCGGACGGGGGCGGCAGCCTGTGGCGGGTGGCGGACGGGGCCCGGCTGGCCTCCATCGAGGCGCCGGGCGACAGCTTCCTGCACGCCGTGGTCTTCTCGCAGGACGGCGGCAGCCTGCTCGGCGGCGGCGCCTCGGGCCGGCTGCACACGTGGGACGCCTCCAGCGGCACGCTGAGATCGTCCCGCGAGGCGCACACGGGCGCCATCTCCACCCTGGCCCGCTCGGCGGACGGGCGCTGGTTGGCCACCGGCGGTGAGGACGGCAGGGTGATCCTGTGGAGCTGCCCGGCGGTGCTGCGCGGCGACCCGGCCCCCGCGCAGGCCGCGCTCACCTGGAACGAGCGCGGCGTGGACTCGCTGGCCTTCGCCCCACAGGGCGACCTGCTCCTGTCCGTGACCGACACCGCGGCCGTGGTCTGGGATCTCGCCCGGCGGGCGCCGCGGCTGGTGATCCCGGCCGAGCAGAGCCTGTCGACGGGCGTGTTCCTGGACGGGCGGCGCGTCCTCCTGGTCGACGGCTGGAACGTGTACGTCCACCCCCTCGACCACGCGCCGGGGCAGGGCGACCCGGTCGCGCTGCAGGCCGACGCCGAGGCCCGGTCCGGCCTCTGTCTGCGGGGTTTCGAGCTCGTGCCTCCGCAGGCGGCCGGACCTGGACCGGCGCCCGCGACTGGCGTACCCTGAGGTGGCCTGGGAGGAGCATGGAGCCTGGAAAGATCATCGCCTTCGACCCCACGGACGGCCTGGGCTGGGTCCAGCTCGACGACGGCCGCCAGGTGCGCTTCTCGCTGACCGCCTGCGGCTACATGCGCCCCGAGGTCGGCAAGCGGGTGCGGGTCCTCGGGCTGGCCCCGGGCTACCAGGGCAAGCCCAAGGCCGCCTTCCTCGAACCCGAGGAACCCTGAGTCAGATTTCCCCCATCAAACAAACCTTTGCAGGTCTTTCCCGCGTCTGCTAATCTGCCCGGGACCTGGAGCCCGGGACGGATGGCCAAGAGCAAGCAAGCCCCAGCACCCGCCAAGCAGACCCCGATGCTGCGCCAGTACCTCGAGCAGAAGGCGCTGTACCCGGACTGCATCCTGCTCTTCCGCCTCGGCGACTTCTACGAGATGTTCTTCGAGGACGCCGAGGTGGCCTCCAGGGTGCTGGACATCGCGCTGACCGCGCGGGCCAACTCGGCCGAGTCCTTCCCCATGTGCGGGGTGCCCTTCTTCTCGGCCGGGAGCTACATCGCCAGGCTGGTGGCCGCCGGACACAAGGTGGCGGTCTGCGACCAGCTCGAGGACGCCAAGCTGGCCAAGGGCCTGGTGAAGCGCGCCGTGACCCGGGTGGTGTCCCCGGGCATGATCACCGACCCCGAGGAGCTGGACGCGGCCGAGTCGAACTTCCTGGCCGCGCTGGCGATCGCCGGGGGCGTGGGGAAGGGCGAGGCCGGGGAGGGCGGCGCCGACCGGGCAGGGTTCGGCCTGGCGGGCTTTGGCCTCGCAGCCCTCGACGTGTCCACGGCCGACTTCAGGATGGCCCGCCTGGACGGGCTGGCCGAGCTGCTCGACGAGCTCGGGCGGGTGCGGCCCCGGGAGCTGGTGCTGCCCCGGGCGCTCGAGGGCGGGGAGCTCGCCCGCGCGCTGACCGAGCGCCACCGCGGGCTGTTCCTGCGCTTCAGCGGGCTGGACTCGGACAAGGAGCGCGCGGGCCTGGCCCGCTTCGGGGCGACCTTCGACGAGCCCGGCCTGCTCGGCGGCGAGCCCGAGCGCCTGGGGCCGGCCCTGGAGGCGGCCCGCGCGGTGTACGCCTACGCCGCGGCCAGCCTGCCGGTGAGCCTGGAGCACGTGCTGCGCCTGGTCCCCTACGAGGTGGGCGAGCACCTGGTGCTGGACGAGTACGCCCGGGCGAACCTGGAGCTGGTGCAGACCCTCATGGAGGGCAAGCGGCGCGGCTCGCTGCTGGGGCTCGTGGACCGCAGCCTGACCCCCATGGGCGCGCGCCTGCTCGGGCGCTGGATGCTCTATCCCCTCACGGACCCGGCCGCCATCGGCAGGCGGCTGGACGCGGTGGAGCAGCTCGTGCAGGACGGGGTGGGGCGCCGGGATCTGCGCCAGGCGCTGTCCGGCATCCGCGACCTCGAGCGCCTGCTCTCCAAGGCCAGCGTGGGCCAGGCCAGCGCCCGGGACCTGGGGGCACTGCGCGACTCCCTGGGGCGGCTGCCGGCCTGGGCCGACTGCGTCCTGCAGGGGGGCGAGGAGCGGCCGCTGGCCGGGCTGCTCGGGGCCGTGCGCGCGAACCAGCAGGCCCTGGAGGGGCTCCACGCCGAGCTGGACCGGGCGCTGGTGGACGCCCCGCCCCTCGACCTGGCCGAGGGCGGGGCCATCCGGCCGGGCTGGGACGCCCGCCTGGACGAGCTGGTGCGCCTGGCCAGCTCGGGCCGCGACTTCATCGCCGAGCTGGAGGCCCGCGAGCGCGCCCGCACCGGGATCGGCTCGCTGAAGATCCGCTACAACCGCATCTTCGGCTACTACATCGAGGTGACCAAGCCCAACCTGCACCTGGTGCCGGACGACTACCGCCGCAAGCAGACCACGGCCAACGCCGAGCGCTTCGAGACCGAGGAGCTCGGACGCTGGGCGAGCCAGGTGGTCACCGCCCACGACGATCGGGTCGCGCTGGAGCGGGAGCTGGTGGCCGGGCTGGTCGCGCGGGTGCGCGGCGCGGCCGGCCCCGTGCTCGTGGCGGCCTCCCAGGTCGCGGCCAGCGACGTGCTGGCGGCCCTGGCCGAGCTGGCCGCCGAGCGCGGCTACAACCGGCCGGTGGTGGATCGCGGGGAGCTGCTGGAGATCAAGGACGGCCGGCACCCGATGGTGGAGCAGACGCTGCGCGAGGGGCGCTTCGTGCCCAACGACACCCGGGTGGACACCGAGGCGGAGCAGGTGCTGGTCATCACCGGCCCCAACATGGCCGGCAAGTCCACCGCCATCCGCCAGGCCGCGCTGATCGCCATCCTGGCCCAGATGGGCTCGTTCGTGCCGGCCGCCGCCGCCCGCGTGGGGGTGGTGGATCGCATCTTCACCCGCATCGGCGCGGCCGACAACTTGTCCCGCGGCCAGAGCACCTTCATGGTGGAGATGGTCGAGACCGCCCACATCCTCAGGCACGCCAGCCGGCGCAGCCTGCTCATCCTGGACGAGATCGGCCGCGGCACCAGCACCTTCGACGGGCTGAGCATCGCCTGGGCGGTGGCCGAGTTCATCCACGACCGCGTCGGCGCCCGCTGCCTGTTCGCCACCCACTACCACCAGCTGTCCGATCTCACGCTGACCAAGCCGAGGGTGGTGAACTACACGGTGAGCGTCAAGGAGTGGAAGGACCAGATCATCTTCCTCCGCCGCCTGGTGCGCGGGGTGTCCAACCGCTCCTACGGCATCCAGGTCGGCAAGCTGGCGGGGCTGCCGCCCGCGGTCATCCAGCGGGCCAAGGAGATCCTGGCCAACCTGGAGGGCGAGGAGCTCGACGAGCTCGGCCGGCCGCGCCTGTCGCGCTCGGCCCAGGGGCCGGCGGTGGGCGAGGGCCAGGGCGGGCCGGCCCAGCTCCAGCTCTTCGGCGGGGCCGCGCGCTCGGCCCTCGAGGAGGAGCTCAGGCGGCTCGACGTGGACAGCCTGACCCCGCTCGAGGCCCTGAACCTGTTGCACCGCTGGAAGGAGGGCCAGCACGGATGAGCGCCCTCCGCCTGCTCACCCTGGGGCTGGGCCTGCTCCTGGCCCTGCCGGCCGCAGGGGGCCCGCCGGTCGCCAGGCCGCCGGCTGCCCCCAGGGCGGCCGCGGCCAGGCCCGCCGAGGAGCCCGGCGAGGCCGCTTACCAGCAGGCCCGGCGCGCCTACTACCGCTTCAAGGACGACCCGGCCAAGCAGAAGCTGCGCCACCACTGGAAGCGGGTGGCCGGCATGTTCGACGAGGTGGCCAGGGCCCACCCGGCCTCGGCCCGGGCCGCGGATGCCCTGTTCACCTCGGGCCGCATGTACCTGGATCTCTACAAGATCTCAAGGCTGCCCGAGGACCAGGAGGCAGCCCTGGCCCGCTTCACCAGGCTGGTCGAGGGCTATCCCAAGAGCCGGCTGGCCGACGACGGCCAGCTCCACGTCTCGCTCCACTGGCTCGAGGTGAAGAAGGACCAGGCCCGCGCCATCGCCACCCTGACCTACCTGCTCGAGCAGTTCCCGCACGGCGACGTGGCCCCCAAGGCGCGCCGCATGCTCGAGGACCTGGGAGGCCCGGCCGCGGACGACCCCGAGCCGAAGGCGGCCCGCGCCGGCCCACGGCCCGAGCCGGGTGGGGAGCGCAAGGGCCCCGACAAGGTCGAGGCAGAGGCCCGGCCCGAGCCCTCCGCGGAAGGGGAGGGGCCGGTCCTGGCCGACGTCCAGGTGGACTCGTCCCCGGACTACACCCGCATCACCCTGCACACCGGGGCCGCCTGCACCTACAAGTGGGGGACGCTGCCGCCCGACGGCGAGCACACCTTCCCGCGCCTGTACGTGGACCTCAAGGGCACCGCCCTCGATCCCCAGCTCAAGGGGCCGATCGAGGTGCGGGACTCGGTGGTCCGGCGCATCCGCCTGGCCCCCTTCCAGCGAGGCGTGACCCGGGTGGTCGTGGATCTCAAGTCCCTGGGCGACCACAAGGTCTTCCCCATGGACACCCCGGCCCGGGTGGTGATGGACGTGAGCGGCTCGACCGATCGCACCGCGCGCGAGCTCGGCAAGCCCACAGAAAGAGTCGCGGTCAAGGTCGAGGACAAACCGGCTGGCAAGCCCGCCCCTGACCCGGCGGCCACAGCCGTGGACGGGGGGACGGAGGTGGACGCCGGCCCGGTGAAGACGGCCGGGAAGGCGGACGCGGGGACGGAGGCTGGCGCGGACCTCGATGGGGTGATCGCCAGGGCCATGGCGCCGGACGGCGGCCCGCCCTCCGCCGGCCCCGGGGAGCGGGTGGCCGCGGTCGGGGAGGGCGACGAGGGAGAGGGCGAGGGCGAGGGGGAGGTCGAGGAGATCGAGGAGCCCGAACCGGCCCCACCGCCCCGCGGCAAGAAGGTCCGCCGGCCGGGCTCCCCGGTCCCCAAGTCCATGAGCAAGCCGGGCCAGTCCCTGTCCATGCTGGCCGGGCTCAAGGTGCGCAGGGTGGTCATCGACCCGGGCCACGGGGGGCGCGACCCCGGCGCCATCGGCAAGGGCGGCACCCTGGAGAAGGACGTCACCCTGGACCTCGCCAAGCGGCTGGCCAAGCTCCTGAAGGCCGACAAGGAGCTGGGGCTGAAGCAGGTCGTGCTGACCCGCACGAAGGACGAGTTCCTGGCCCTGGAGAAGCGCACCGCCCTGGCCAACAAGCTGGGGGCCGACCTGTTCATCTCGCTGCACTGCAACGCCCACCGGAACCGGAAGTTCCGCGGGGTCGAGACGTTCTACCTGGACCTCACCGACGACCGCTACTCCATCCGCCTGGCCGCCCGGGAGAACGCCACCAGCGAGAAGACCATCTCCGACCTGAAGTTCATCCTGGCCGACCTGGCCCTCAAGTCCCACGTGGACGACTCCATCGCCCTGGGCGAGAGCATCCAGCGGGCTGCGGTCGGAACCCTCAAGCGGAGCTACAAGAAGGTCAAGGACCTCCGCCTCAAGCCAGCGCTTTTCTACGTGCTGATCGGCGCGCGCATGCCCTCGGTGCTGATGGAGACCTCCTTCATCTCGAACGAGGATGAGGAAAAGCTTCTCAACACATCGGACTACAAAGACAAGCTCGTCAAGGGGATCCACCAGGGCCTGAAGAACTTCATCCAGGCCCGCGACGAGGTCCAGGAGCCGGGCTGAGCCCATGGCGAGCACCTTCGACGAGCAGATCGACCTCTTCATGAACCACATCCAGGTGGAGCGGAACCTGAGCCCGCACACCCTGGAGGCCTACCGGCGCGACCTCGGCAAGCTGGTGAGCCACGCGGAGAAGCTGGGGCGGTGCCACTTCGGCGAGGTGACCACCCTCGACCTGCTCTCCCTGCTCAAGGAGCTGTCCCGGCCGGTCGGGGATGGTCAGCCGCGCTACTCCCCCCGCTCCCAGTCCCGCCTGCTGTCGGGGTTGCGCACCTGCTACCGCTTCCTGATCGAGGAGGGCCAGTTCGAGGCCGATCCGACCCGGGAGCTCAGCATGCCCAAGGTGCCCCGGAAGCTGCCGGAGTTCCTGTCGGTCGAGGAGGTGGACGATCTCCTGGCCCAGCCGCGCCTGGACCACCCGCGCGGGCTGCGGGACAAGGCCATGCTGGAGACGCTGTACGCCACCGGGCTGCGGGTGAGCGAGCTGGTCGGGCTGGCGCTCGACGCGCTCGACCAGCGGCTGGGCGTGGTGCGGGCCTTCGGCAAGCGCCGCAAGGAGCGCCTGGTACCGCTGGGCGACCAGGCCCTGGACGCCATCCAGGCCTACCTCGAGAGCAGCCGCCCCGCCCTGCTCAAGGGGCGGCGCTCGGACCGGCTGTTCGTCACCTCGCGCGGCGGGCCCATGACCCGGCAGGGCTTCTGGAAGCTGCTCAAGCGCTACGCGGTGGCGGCCGGCATCCGCCGGGCCATCTCGCCCCACAAGCTCCGGCACTCCTTCGCCACCCACCTGCTCGAGCGCGGGGCGGATCTGCGCTCGGTGCAGGCCATGCTGGGCCACGTGGACATCTCCACGACCGAGATCTACACCCACGTGAACGCCGCCCGTCTGCGCAAGGTGTACGATAAGTTCCACCCGCGGGCCTGAAGGGAGCGCGCGGTGACTACCCTCGCCTGGAGCCTGATTGTCCTGCTTGCCCAGAGTGCCGGACTCGGGGACGGAGGTTCCCTGGCCGGGCTCAAGGCGGCCTACGAGCAGGCCCTCTCCCGGGCCCGGGAGGCCCGCCTGGCGGGCCAGGCCGAGGAGGCCGACCAGCGCTACCTGGAAGCTTGGCAGAAGGCCCACCAGGCCTACCTGGGCAAGGCGTTCGGCACGAAACCCTACCGCTTCCCGGTCGGGGACGTCTCGCGGGGTGACTTCCGCCAGCAGGAGATCGAGCTCCCGGCCGGGGAGGAGATCCCGGTCGGGGTGGCCGAGGAGGCGATCCGGGCCGCGGACGAGCTTGACCGGCCCGAGACCGTCCTGGCCTGGCTGCCCCGCCTGAGCATCCTGTTCGGCACGAGCTCGGCGCCCGACCCGGGCGAGCTGTCCGGCCAGGCCTCGAAGCTCCTCGAGGAGCTCGCCGGCCGCGCCCTGCAGGAGGGCCGGCTGGAGGCAGAGGCCGCCTACCGCTCCCGGCTGGACCAGGCGCGAGCCAGGCGCGAGGCCGAGTGGGCCGCGGCCGCCGCGGAGGAGGATCGCGACCGCTGGCTCGGCCTGGCCATCCTGGCCGGGTGCCTGCTGCCGGTCTGGTTCTTCGAGGCCCGCTTCGCGCTCCGCAGCCGCAAGGAGCGCCTCCTGCTGGGCCACGAGCAGTGGAACGACGGGGCCGTGCTGCACTCGGCCCGGGTGCTGGCGCGCGACCCGGAGGGCCGGCCGAGGGTGTTCGCCACCACCCCGGGGGACGTGATCGGCCGGGCGATCACCACCCTGCTGCTGCAGGGCATGGCGCTCGGCGCGGCCGTGGCCGGGGTGATCTTCCTCGACCTGGCCTGGGACCACGCGGGCGACACCGGCACCTCGATCATCCTGGGGCTGGTGTGGCTGTTCTTCGCCTTCGCCGGGCTCATGGTCATGTTCGGCGCGGCCAGCCCGAGCGCCACGGTGCGGAGGCGGGTGGACCTCAGCCCGGATGGCGTGGTGGTCCGCTCCCGCTCGGGCCTGCTCCTGCGGCGTTCCTGGACCGACCTCTTCCCCTGGGACCAGGTGAGGGACGCCCGGATCCAGCGCCACGAGCAGCAGGTCAAGCACGCCAAGATCGTCACCCACCTGGTGATCCTGGACGCCGGCGACCGCAGCGTGGTCCTGGGCGGCCAGCCCGAGCGCAGGCTGGACCAGGCCCTGGAGCTCGTGGAGTCGGTCCGGGCCCACCTCCCGAAGGGCTTCTGAGCCGCGCATCCCCTTGCGCCGATTCGTCTTTCCGTCCCAGGAATCCATTGACAGATCGGGCTCGACCGGGTACCCTGCGGCGATTCCGGGAGGACCTGGGAACCGGGGACGGAGGCGCCCCGGGGACGGGTCGAGGACTGCGATGGACTCGTCGGATCTGCTGCGCGCGGTGTTCGTGCTCATCCCGATGATCCTGTCGCTCACGGTGCACGAGTTCTCCCACGCCTGGATGGCCTTCAGGCTGGGGGACGACACCGCGGCGCGCATGGGGCGCCTGACCCTCAACCCGGTGGCGCACATCGACCCCATCGGCACCCTGCTCATCCCCATGGTGGGCCTGGTGTCCGGGGTGCCCTTCTTCGGCTGGGCCAAGCCCGTGCCGGTCTCGCCGGTCAACTACACCCGCAAGCTGCGCATGCGCACGGCGGACATCCTGGTGTCCGCGGCCGGGCCGGTCTCGAACCTGCTGTTCGCCGCGGTCATGGTGGGGCTGCTGGCCGTCGTGGGCCAGGCGGCGTTGCCGGACATCGTCGCGGGCACCCGCAACCTGCACGTGGCCGCGGTGCGGCTGATGGGCTGGACCCTGGTGATCAACCTGGGGCTGTTCGTGTTCAACCTGATCCCGGTGCCGCCGCTCGACGGCAGCCACGTCCTGGCCGGGCTGCTCCCGGACCGGCACCGCGGGGTGATGGAGTTCATCTCCCGCTACTCCTTCGTCCTGTTCATCCTGATCCTGTTCCTGGGCGGCAGGTACATCGGCGCGGCCGTGGAGTGGCTCATGTCGGGCTTCTCGGCCCTGGTGGGCTTCGACCTGTGGCTGACGCTGATGGGAGCGTGAGGGTTAGGCATGGCGAAGCAGAGGGTGTTGAGCGGCATGCAGGCCTCGGGCCTGCTGCACCTGGGCAACTACCACGGGGCGCTCGAGAACTGGGTGCGGCTCCAGGACGACTACGAGTGCTTCTTCTTCGTGGCCGACTGGCACGCGCTGACCACCCTGTTCCAGGACCCGGGCAAGATCCGCGAGCACACCCGGGAGATCGTGCTCGACTTCCTGGCCTGCGGGCTGGACCCCGAGCGCAGCGCCATCTTCGTCCAGTCGGAGGTGCTGCAGCACGCGGAGCTGTTCACCCTGCTGTCGATGCTCACCCCGGTGCCCTGGCTCGAGCGCGTGCCGACCTACAAGGACAAGCAGCGCGACCTGGCCACCTCGGGCAAGGACCTGTCCTCGTTCGGCTTCCTGGGCTACCCCGTGCTGCAGGCGGCCGACATCTCCATCTACGACGCGAACTTCGTGCCGGTGGGGGAGGATCAGCTCCCGCACCTGGAGCTGACCCGCGAGATCGTGCGCCGCTTCAACTTCCTCTACGGCGACTGCCTGGTCGAGCCCAAGGCGCTGCTGACCCGCCACAAGGTGCTGCCCGGGCTGGACGGCCGCAAGATGTCCAAGAGCTACGGCAACGCGGTCTACCTGTCCGACGACGACGCGGCCGTCCGCCAGAAGCTGATGAACGCGGTCACCGACCCGCAGCGCCAGCGGCGCAAGGATCCGGGCCGGCCCGAGGTGTGCAACGTGTTCGCCTACCACCGCCTGTACGCCCCGGCCGGGCGGCTGTCCCAGATCGACGACGGCTGCCGCAGGGCCGAGCTCGGCTGCGTGGACTGCAAGAAGGAGCTGGTGGAGACCTTCTTCCGCGCCTTCGGCGACATCCGCGCCCGCCGCCGGGCCCTGGCCGGGGATCCCGGCCGGGTGCGGCAGATCCTGGACGCCGGCGCGGCTCGCGCGCGGGAGGTGGCCGAGCGCACCATGATCCGGGTGCGCGAGGCGATGAAGATGGGGTGGCGTCCTTGAGCCCCGCCAGCGAGGACCGCCAGGACCGTGAGCCGGCCGCGGACGGGGCGCCGGCGGCCGCGGCCGCCGATGCCAGGGACTGGGAGGACGTCTCCCCGCCGCCCGAGGGGCTGCGCCGGGACGGCCTGACCATCGCGCTGCCGGTGTTCGAGGGGCCGCTCGATCTGCTGCTGCACCTCATCAAGAAGCACGAGATCGACATCTTCGACATCCCCATCGCGCTGATCACCGACAAGTACATGGCCTACCTCGGGTGGATGGAGGTGCTGGACCTCGACATCGCCGGGGAGTTCCTGGTGATGGCGGCCACCCTGGCCCACATCAAGTCGCGCATGCTGCTGCCGCCCGACGAGGCGGTGGGCGAGGAGGAGGCCGAGGAGGAGGGCGATCCGCGCGAGGAGCTCGTGCGGCGGCTGCTGGAGTACCAGCGCTACAAGGAGGTCGCCGACGAGCTGAGGGACCGGCCGCTGCTGTTCCGCGACGTGTTCGTGCGCGACGGCCAGGCGCCCTCGGTGGAGTCCGACAACCCGTTCTCCGAGGTCTCCGTGTTCCGGCTGGTCGAGGCCCTCGACCGGGTGATGAAGAAGACCCAGACCCGCATCGGCCACGAGGTGGTGATGGACCGGGTGTCCATCGCCGACCGGATCCTGGAGCTGGTGGAGCTGCTCAAGACCCGGCGCGAGGTGACCTTCGAGGACATGTTCGTCGGCGCCCGCACCCGCATGGCCGTCGTGGCGACCTTCCTGGCCATCCTCGAGATGGCCAGGCTCAAGATGATCCGTGTGCACCAGGCCGACGCCTCCGAGGTGATCCACATCCTCTCGCGCCTGGAGGATGTCGACGTGGACGCCAGGATGGCGAACGTGACCATCGATCGGTGAGGAAGGCATGGGAACCCGCAAGACCCGCGAACAGCTCGATGCCGAGATGAGCCGCCTGCCCCAGTCCGGGGGCGAGCCTGGCGCGCCGCCCTCGCCTGGGCCGGACGCCGGGGCGGGCTCCGCGCCCGCCCCCGAGGACACCCCCGCGGGGCTGGCGGAGGCCGCGGAGCGGGAGCTGCCGGACGAGTACGAGGGCAGCGCCGCGGTCGGGGAGGAGCAGCCCGTCCCCGCGGCCCCGGCCTCCGAGCTGGAGTTCGTCGAGGACGGTCCGGGTGCACCGGACGCGCCGGGCACCGAGCCCCAGCCCGGGGAGGACGTCCTCGAGCAGGACGGCGGGGCGGCCCGGCCCGAGCCGGCCGAGGCGCCCGCGCCGCTCGTGCCGGCGCCCGAGGATCCCGCGGCGGCCGAGGGCCAGGAGGTCGAGCCGCGCCTGCTTCCGCGCATCAAGGGCGTGGTGGAGAGCCTGCTTTTCGTGGCCGGCGAGCCCCTGCCGGTCTCCGCGCTGCTCGGGCTGGTGCGCGACATCCAGCCCGGGCTGTCGGGCCGGGCCCTGCGCGGGGTGGTGGACCAGCTCCGCGACGAGCTCCGGGAGGGGGCCCGCGGGGTGCGCCTGGCCGAGGTGGCCGGCGGCTACCAGCTCCGCACGCCGTCGGAGTTCTCGCCCCTGGTGCGGAAGCTCATCACCCGCCGGCCGCCGCGCATGACCCGGCCGACCCTGGAGACCCTGGCGATCATCGCCTACCGCCAGCCGGTCACCCGCTCGGAGATCGAGGACATCCGCGGGGTGGACTCGGGCCCGGTGCTGAAGCACCTGCTGGAGAAGAAGCTGGTCAAGATCCTGGGCCGCAAGGAGGACGTGGGCCGGCCGCTGATCTACGGCACCACCAAGGAGTTCCTGGAGTTCTTCTCGCTGAAGGACCTCAAGAGCCTGCCCACCCTGAAGGACTTCGTGGAGCTGTCCGACGAGCACCGGGCCCAGCTCGGGCTCGAGGCGCGCGAGGCCGCGGTCGAGAAGGGCGCGGGGCCCGAGGCGACCGAGCTGCAGCCCGCGCTCACCGACGACTACACGCCCGTGGGCGAGGACGAGGTGCTGCAGGAGCTCAGCCAGGCGCTGGACGAGCTGAAGGACCGCAACCGGGAACTGAAGCGGGACGTGCTGGGAAAGAAGGTTGAGGAGGACGGGGAGGAGGCAGGGGAGCAGACCGGCGCGCCGGTGGCCGAGGTCGTGGAGCCCGGGAGCTCCGAGGTGTCCGCATCGTCCGAGGGGTCCGCATCGTCCGAGTCTGACGACGAGGGCGATGACGAGGACCTGACCGACGAGGAGCTGGCCGAGACGGAGGAGGACGACGAGGACGAGGACGAGGACGACGAGGACGACGAAGACGACGACGACGAGCCTCCGCAGGAGGAGCTGTGAGCGCCCCGCGGGGCGGGTGGTGCGCGAGATGAAGCGGCGTGGCGCGAAGCGCGAGGACGGTCCGGAGCGCGGCGAGCGGCTGCAGAAGCTCATCGCCGCCACCGGCCTGGCCTCGCGCCGGGAGGCCGAGCGGCTCATCCAGGCGGGCCGGGTGAGCGTGGACGGGCGCGCGGTGACCGAGCTCGGCACGCGGGTCGACCCGCGCCGGGCGGAGATCGCCGTGGACGGCAAGCCGCTCGTCACGCGGGTGGCCCGCCGCGAGCTCATGCTGTACAAGCCGCGCGGGATGCTGGCGACGCTCACCGATCCCCAGGGCGGCCGGCCCGCGCTCGGCGCGCTGCTCCGCGAGCAGGCCCCGGGCGCCGCCCGCCTGCTACCGGTCGGCCGCCTGGACTTCCAGGCCGAGGGTCTGCTGGTGCTCAGCAGCGACGGCGAGCTCGCCCGGCGCCTCGGGCGGCCGGACTGCGGGGTGCCGAGCACCTACCAGGTGCGGGTGCAGGGCCAGCCCTCGCCGGCCACGCTGCAGGGTCTGGTGCGCGGGGTGGAGCTCGAGGACGGGCACGCCGCGGTGATAGAGTCCGAGGTGCTCAAGAAGAACCCCAGCTCCACCTGGCTCACGCTGACGTTGCTCGACACGCGGCCGCGCATCCTGCCGCGCCTGTTCGAACGGCTCGGGCACACGCTGCTGCGCAGCCTGCGGGTGTCCTACGGGGGCCTGGAGCTGGGCCGGCTGCGCGAGCGGGAGACGCGGGCGCTGACCGCCGAGGAGGCGGCCACGCTCCGGGGCTGGGGGCTCGACGCCCCCGGCGACGAGGGGTAGAGCCATGGCATCTCTTCGCGGGTTCGGTCCTGTGCTGGGCGCCGCGCTGCTCGCGGCCGCGCTCCTGGGCGCCTGCGCCGACGAGCGCCAGACGCTCCTGCAGGAGTACAAGGACGTGATGCCGGTGAAACGCGCCGGCGCGGTGCGCTCGCTGGCGAAGCAGGGCGACGACGAGGCCTACCTGCTCGTCTCCAGGGCCCTGGAGGACCGCTCGGCCATCGTGCGCATCGCGGCCGTGTGGTCGCTGCACGAGTTCAAGGGCCGGGACGCCCTGGCGGCCATCACGCGCGCCGGGCAGGACTCCGATCCCGAGGTGCGCGAGGCGGTGGTGACCGTGCTCGCCAAGCGGGACGGCGCGCCGGCCACCCAGGCCATGGTCCAGATGCTGCTGCGCGGCGAGTCGAACAGCCGGGTGCGGCGCCTGCTGGTGGACTCCCTCGCGGCCCGCGGCCTGGCGGGCGAGAAGCTGACCGGGGAGATGGCCGAGAACCAGCTCGCGTTCGTCCAGCGGCAGCTCGCCGAGGGCAGCACCCAGGATCGCATCCAGGCGCTCGTCCTGGCCGGCCGCAGCGTCCACCCCGGGGCCGTCGATCTGCTGCTGGCAGGGGTGGAGCAGGAGGACGGCGAGGTGACGCAGGCGGCCGTGGCGGCGCTCGACGGGCGCGGCGGCACCGAGGCGCTGCGCCGGCTGCAGCTGCTGCTGGCCGACCCCATGCAGGGCATCCGGCTGGCGGCCGTGCGCGCCCTGCCGGCCTACGGCCCTCAGGGCCTGACCCTGGTAGAGGGGGTGCTGCGCGATGCGGACCCGGAGGTGCGGCTCGCGGCCCTGGAGGCGCTGGGGGCCCGCCAGCACGCGGCCGAGCCCCAGAGCCTGTGCGCGCTGCTGCTGGACGAGGATCCCCGGGTGGCCGTGGAGGCCGCGGGCCAGCTCGCCTCGCGCGCCGCCAGCTGCGAGCTCGGGGGGCTGGAGGCCGCCCTCACAGCGGCCGACGACGGGCCCGTGTTCCGCCGCCTGGTGGGCGTGCTGGGGGTGCTCGGCGGCCCGGCGGCCATCGCCCTGCTCGAGCGGGAGCAGGCGCGGCGCAAGCTGGTCGCGCCGGCCTTCCTGCTGGCGGCGCGGGCGCGGGCCGGTGACCGCCGGCCCGGACTGGCGCGGGAGATCGAGCAGGCCCTGGAGCAGGGCGTGGGCGACGCCGCGCGCATGCTGCAGTCCTGGCCCGGGGACAGGCTCGGCCCGGGGGTGGAGCTGGTCCCGGACCAGCCCAGGCGCGAGGACGCCGGGGAGGACGAGGGGGAGCAGGACCGGGACGAGGAGGCGGCCGAGGCCAGCCCGGACGCCGGCCCGCCAGCCAAGAGCCGGCCCACCCAGCTCACCGAGGAGGAGCTCAAGGAGCTCTACAAGAGGCACAAGCTGGGCGAGCTGCGCGCCGATTCCCCCCGGGGCATCGGCGACATCCTCAGCGCCTTCCCGGAGAAGGGCGTGCGGACCGTCGGCGATCGCCTGTTCGCCCCGCTCCTGCCGGCCGACCTGTCCGATCTGGCCCTGCTGGTGGAGGCGCTCGGACGGCTGGAGCCCGCGCGGGTGGCGCAGGCGGCCGAGAGCGTGCTGCTGCTCGGCCAGACCCGCGCCACGGCCGATCTGGCCGGGGTGCTGCTCGGGCTGCCGGAGGCCTTCCAGCCCTCCGAGGCCGGGGCCCGGGCGCTGGCCCAGGCCCTGACCGCGGCCGACGCTCGCCAGGCCGAGCCCATCGCCGCGTTGCTGGTCCGCGCCCGGCTGCCTCAGGCCGGCGGGCTCCTGGCCGCCGGCCTGGAGCCCGCGGACTGGGAGAAGCGCGACGTGCTCATCCAGGCCCTGGGGCGGCTGGGCGCCAGCGAGGCGGTCAAGCCGCTCGCGGGCATGCTCAAGGGCTACTCCGCCATCGCCGCGGCCCAGGCCCTGGCCGCGCTCAAGGATCCGGCCGGGCTGGAGCCGCTGCGGACCGCGCTGGGCCAGGCCGGCCCGGTGGAGGAGATGGAGATCCTCATGGCGCTCGCCCGCCTGGGCGACGCCAGCGAGCTGCCTCGCCTGCTGGAGAAGCTGGACAACCCCGACCCCGACATGCGCCGCGCCGCGGTGCGCATCCTGGGCGTGGTTGGCACACCCGAGGCCCGGGAAGCGGTCAAGGGACTGCGCTACGATCTGGACCGGCTGGTGCGAGAGGAAGTACAACTGATCACCGAGGGCGTCGCCCCGGCGACGGACGGCGGGTCCCAGGCGCCCGGAGACAGGCGGGATGGTCAACACCCGTAAGCTGAAGGACGAGGCCGCCAGCCTCATCCAGAAGGGCAAGTACGACCGGGCGCTCGGGCTGCTCGAGGACGTCGTCCGCGAGGAGCCCTCGGACCACAACTCCCGCCGCAACATCGGCGACCTGCTGCTCAAGCTCGGCAAGAAGCAGGAGGCCATCCAGGCGTACATCGAGCTGGCCAAGTTCTTCGCCGACGAGGGGTTCCTGCTCAAGGCCATCGCCACCTGCAAGCGCGTCCTGGAGCTGGACCCGAACCACAAGGAGATCCAGGCCCGGCTGGCCGACCTCTACTCGCGCCGCGAGGGTGGGTCCAAGACCAGGGTCAAGGTCATGGAGGACGCCCCGGGCGGGAGGCCCGCCGCCGGCGCCGGGCCGGGCGCCATCGAGGTGGGCGAGGCGAGCGGCGGGGAGATGGTGCTCGAGGGCTCGGGCGGCGCCGCGCGGGCCGCGCCTGCGCCCGGCGCCGGTGCGCCCATCCTGCTGGACGCGTTCACCATCGAAGCGGTGGAGATCGAGCCGATTCGCCTGTCCGCCCCGGCCCCCGACGCCCAGCCGGCCGCGCCCGAGCCCGTCCCGCCCGAGCCCGAGATCGCCCTCGAGCCGCTGCAGCCCGCGCCGGCCCAGCCCGCCCCCGAGGTCGCCCCCGCGGGGCCGGGCACTGCAGAGCCTGAGCTCGAGCCGACGCAGCCCGCGCCGGTCCCGGCGCCCCCGCGGAAGCCCGAGCCGGCGGCCACGTCCGCGTTCGACATCGACGTGAGCTTCGTCAACGAGCCGGCCGCGCCGCAGCAGACGGCGGAGCTGCCCGAGATCCCGCTCTTCTCCGACCTCGAGCCGCAGGCCTTCATCGCGCTGGTCGAGCGCATGCGCATGCTGCCCATGCGTCCCGGCGAGTGGATCCTGCGCGAGGGCGAGGCCGGCCACAGCATGTTCACCATCGCCAGCGGCAAGGTGCGGGTGCTGAAGCGCCTGGAGGCCAAGAAGCTGCTGCAGCTCGCCGTGCTGGGCGAGGGGCAGTTCTTCGGCGAGATGGCCGTGCTGCGGGGCGGCCCCCGCGGGGCCTCGGTCCAGGCGGTCGAGGCGGGGGATCTGTTCGAGATCACCCGCGAGGTGCTGGACGAGGTGCGCCGCCAGTACCCCACCGTGGACGACGTGCTCAAGCGCTTCGCCCAGCAGCGCCTGCTCCGCAACGTGATGGCCACCTCGCCGCTGTTCAAGCCCTTCAGCAAGGACGAGCGCGTGGCCATCATCGAGCGCTTCGTCAGCCGGGACGTGGAGGTGGGCGAGCAGCTGGTGACCGAGGGGGTCGAGTCGGACGGCCTCTACCTGGTGCTGCGGGGGAGCATGGACGTGCTGTGCGCCATGGCCGACGGTCATCAGGTGTCGGTCGGGGAGATCCGCGAGGGCGAGGTGTTCGGCGAGATCTCCTGCCTGAAGAAGAAGGTCGCCATCGCCACGGTGCGGGCAAAGCTGCCGGCCACCGTGCTGCGGCTCCCGCGCCAGGACTTCGACACCCTGGTCATGTCCCACCCGCAGATCCTCGAGCTGGTCAGCCAGATCGGCGAGGAGCGCATCGTGCTGACCGCCAACCTCCTGGCCAAGAAGGGCATCCTGGTCTGAGCCGCCCGCGCGGCCTGGCAGCTCGAGCGCGCCTCCCCGCGCGAGGAGCTGCTTGTCCGGTGAGCGCAGCGAACGGGGCTCAGCCGCCCCAGAAGGCGCGCAGGCTCGCGGCCAGGTCCGCGGTGACCAGCTCCGCCGGCTCGTCCCGGTACCAGTGCGGCGGCAGGCAGGCGCCCACGTGGGCCTGGGCGAAGCGCTCGTCGGCCAGCACCACCACCCCGCGATCCTCGGGCGTGCGGATGACCCGTCCGGCCGCCTGGATCACCCGCTGCAGGCCCGGGTACAGCATGGCGTAGGCGAAGCCCCGCTCGTAGGACTCCTCGAAGTACTCCCGCATCACCGCCCGCTCGAAGCCGACCTGCGGCAGCCCCGGCCCGATCACCACCGCGCCGACGAGCTCCTCGCCGGGCAGGTCGACCCCCTCGGAGAACGCCCCGCCCATCACCGCCAGCAGCAGCATCGGGCCCGCGCCCGCCCGGAAGCGATCGAGCAGGCGCTGGCGCAGGGCCGGGGGCATGCCGGAGTCCTGGACGATCGTGCGCTCGGCCGGCAGGCGCAGGTGGCGGCGCACGTCGGTGAGGAACTGGTAGCTGGGGAAGTAGGCCGCGTAGCGGCCGGGGCGGGCGGCGCAGGTGGCCTCGATGAGCCGGGCGATGGGCTCGTGGAACTGCGCCCGCGCCCGGTAGGCGGTCTTGACCTCGGGCACCACGAACACCCCCAGGTTCTCGCGGGGGAAGGGCGAGGGCAGGCTCAGCTTCAGCGGGTCCAGGGGCGCGAAGCCCAGCACGTCGGCGAAGTAGTCGAGCGGCGACAGGGTGGCGCTCATGGCCAGCGTGCCCAGCACCTCGGAGTGGCGCGCGCGCAGGCGCTCCGCGGGGTTGACGCACAGCACCCCGAAGCCCGCGCCGCCCGGGGCCGCGTGGTCGGCCGTGTAGGCCACGAACTCGCGCCCGCCGAGCTGCAGCACGTCGCGCAGCCGGCCCGCGCGGTGCAGCAGATCGAGCAGCGGATCGGGCTTGCGGATCAGCCGGTGGGTGCGGTTGTACAGCACGTAGGGGATGAGTAGCTCCCCGGCCCGCCCGCCCAGCCGCAGCCAGGTCTCTCGCGCGGGCTCTGCCACCCGGCAGCCCTCGAGCGCGGCCCGCCCGCTCTCCTCGGCCGCGCGGGCCTCCACCTGCACGGCGTCCGCGAGCGCCTGGACGTAGGCGCGCAGGTCCGAGAACAGGCTCGGGCCGTCGATCGTGGTCACCAGGCCCTCGAGCTTGAGCTGCTCGCTGCGCTCGACCTTGGCCAGGAACTCCCCGCGCTCCAGGGCGCCGGCCAGGTCGACGAGCTCCTGGCTGGCCAGGAAGGGGGAGTAGTAGCCCCGGGCCCGGTCGAACAGGTTGTGGGCCTCGTCCACCACCACCACCAGGCCGCGCTCGGCCTCCTCGCCGACCAGGCGCGGCAGGGCCACCGAGGGGTCGTAGACGTAGTTGTAGTCCCCCACCACGAGCTCGGCGTGGGACAGCAGCGCGAGCTGCAGCTCGAAGGGGCACAGGCGGTGGGCCTCGCCCACCGCGCGCACCTCGTCCGGATCCAGCCGGGGCCCGGCGGCCAGCGCCTGCTCGAGGGCCCCGCCGCGCTCCAGGCGCCCCTGGAAGTCCTGCAGGTAGGGGCACACGTCCGGGTGGCATAGCAGGTGGCCGGGTGGGCACATGCCCTCCTTGGCCCGGAAGGTCAGCTCGCGCAGCTCTCCGCGGGTGAGCCCGGCCGCCTGGCACACGTCCTCGAAGGTGCGCTCGACCAGGCGCTGCTGGGTGGTCTTGGAGGTCAGGAAGGCCAACCGGCCGCCCCGGCGCAGCGCCGCGCGCAGGCCGCCCACCAGGGCCGCCACGGTCTTGCCCGTGCCCGTCGGCGCCATGGCCAGGACCGGCTGGCCCCGGGCGAGCGCCTGCTCGATGGCCTCCAGGAAGTCGGCCTGGTGGGGGCGGGTGGCGGGGTAGGGGAACACCAGACGCTCGGCCAGCCGGGCCAGCTCCGCGGCGCGCAGCTCGGCCTGGCGCGCCCGCTCGAGGGCCTCCCGCAGCAGTGCCTCGAGCTGGGCGCGGGTGGCCCCGGGCTCGGGCGTGAGCTCGAGCTCCCGGCGGCCGCCGTCGAGCAGCGAGATCAGGGTGAGGCGCGCCTCCGGAGGCGGGCCGGGCTCGGCCTCGGCCAGCGCCAGGCAGTAGAGCCGCAGCTGCAGGCAGTAGTCGGGGAAGAACTCGGCCCGCACCCGGGCCAGCTCGGCCGCGCCGAGCGTCACCGACTTGACCTCCTCGACCAGCCGCCGGCCGGGCGGGCTGTGCAGCCCGTCGATGCGGCCGCCCAGGCGCGCCTCGAAGCCGTCCACCCGGGCCAGGAGCTCGACCGGCAGCTCGGCCCGGTAGTCCGGGCTGGCCGCCTCGCGCTCGGCCCGCAGGTCCTGATGGACGCGCGCGCCGAGCTCGGCCCGCGCCCGCCCGAGCAGCCCCGCGCCGCGCGGGCCCTCCCGCAGGAGCTCGCACACGTCGCCGATCGAGCCCGAGATGCGCCTGTGTTCGAGATCCACCGCGAGCGGCATGGCGGCACCCTAGCATCCCGGCCCGTCGGCCTCAAGACCAGCCCCGGCGCGTTCCCGCGCGGGCCGGTTTGGTCTAGAGTGGGCCGGTGACGCGCACTGCCCAGCTACCGCTCCTCGTCGCCCTCGCGCTGGCCGCGGCCTGCGGCTCGACCGATCCGCGGCGCCAACCCTTCTGCCCGGGCAGCCAGGATCTGGCCGCGCTGGTCGACCCGCGGATTGGCTCGGCCGGGCCCGGCAACGTCGCGGTCGGGGCGCTGGTCCCCCACGGCATGGTGCGCCTGGGGCCGGCCACGAACACGGAGGCCGGCAGCGTGGAGGGCTACGCCTACGAGAACGACCGCATCCGGGGGTTCACCCACACGCAGCTCCACGGCGCGGGGGGCAGCAACAACGGCTACGCCCAGCTCCTGTTCCTGCCGCTCACCGGGCCGGTGGAGGGTTACCCCCTGGCCACCGCGGCGCGCTTCTCCCACACCGAGGAGCAGGTCTCGCCCGGTCTCTACACCGTCCGGCTGCAGGACACCGGCATCCAGGTGGAGCTGACCGCGAGTTCACACGCGGGCCTGCACCGCTACACCTTCCCGGCGGGCGCGGACGCGCGGGTGCTCATCGATCTCGGCCACTCGCTGGGCGACTCGCGCGGCGGGCAGGTGGAGTTCCCCGACTCCCGGACCGTCGAGGGGTTCGGCGAGTACAACGTCCACCCGCTGCTGGACCTGCTGCTCACCACGCCCGAGCAGGTGACCGGGCGCAGCCGGGTGTACTTCCACGCCCGCTTCAGCCGGCCGTTCACCTCCGCGGGCACCTTCAAGAGGAGCGGCGAGGAGTACCTCTTCCGCGCCGGCACCGCGCCGGAGTCAGGGCCTTGGATCGGGGCCTGGCTGGGCTTCGGGGCGACCGCCGCCGAGCCCCTCGAGGTGCGCGTCGGCCTGTCTCTGCTGAGCACCGATCTGGCCCGGCAGAACCTGGAGGCGGAGCTGGGGGAGCGCGGCTTCGAGGAGGTCGCTGCCGAGGCGCGCGCCCGCTGGAACTGCCTGCTGAGCCGCGTCGAGGTGGAGGGCGGGACGCAGGCCGAGCGGGTGGAGTTCTACACGGCGCTCTACCACAGCCTGTTCCAGCCCGCCAACCTGACCGAGGCCGGGGGGCGCTTCTGGAGCGGCGCCGATGGGCAGGGCGCCGAGTTCAAGGTGGCGGGTGGCCGCCGGTACGTGACCGACGACTGGTGCGCCTGGGACACCTTCCGCACCTCGCGTCCGCTGGGCACGCTGCTCGATCCGGAGTGGGTCGAGGACACCCTGGCCTCCTACCTGCACCTGTTCCGGCAGGGCGGCTGGCTGGAGAAGTGTTCCTGGCAAGCCACCGGCTACTCCCGGGTGATGATCGGCAACCACGTCGCGGCCATCCTGGCCGACGCGCTGGTCAAGGGCTTCGAGGACTACGATCTCGGGTTGGCCTGGGAGGCGCTGTGGAAGAGCGCGACCGAGGACAACGCCGAGACCTTCCGCGACGGGCTGTGCGGCTACTTCAACCTGGGCACGCCGCCGGAGTACATCCTGGCGGGTTACGTGGGGCACGAGTGCGACCCGACCCAGTCGGCCTCCATGACCCTGGAGTACGCCTACGACGACTGGTGCACGGCCCAGGTGGCCGCGGCGCTCGGCAGGCCGGACGAGCACCAGCAGCTCATGCTGCGGGCCCAGAACTTCCGCAACCAGTGGAACCCCGCGACCGGCTTCATGCAGGCCCGCCGCCGGGACGGCACGTTCGTGGAGCCGTTCGACCCGGCCGCCTACGCCCAGGACTTCTGCGAGTCGGACGCCTGGACCTACACCTGGTTCGTGCCCCACGACGTGCCCTCGCTGATCGAGCTGCTGGGGGGGAGGGAGGCCTTCCTGACCCGGCTGGACCGCTACTTCGACGAGGGCCACTTCGACCCCTCGAACGAGCCCGGCTTCCACGCGCCCTACCTCTACAACCTGGCCGGGGCCCCGGCGCGCACCCAGGCGCGGGTCCAGGCCGTGCTGGCCGGGGCCTTCTCGGAGCGGCCGGACGGCCTGCCGGGCAACGACGACGCCGGCGCCACCAGCGCCTGGTTCGTGCTCGGCGCCCTGGGTCTCTACCCGCTGGCGCCCGGCGACGGCGTGTACCAGCTCTCGAGCCCGCTGTTCGAGCGCGTCGTCATCCACCTGCACCCCGGCTGGAGCCGGGGCTCGACCTTCGTGATCGAGGCGCCGGGCTCCCGCGGCGAGGCGCCTTACATCCAGTCGGCCAGCCTCGACGGCGCGCCGCTCGAGGTGCCCCGGATCCGCCACGATCGGATCACCGCCGGCGGCCGGCTGGTCTTCCAGATGGGGCCCGAGCCCTCGACCTGGGGCGCGGCGACCACACCCTGAGCCTTGCCCGGGCCGGCCCCGGCCTGGTAGCCTGGAGCCGAACCCGAGCCGGCCAGGATCTGGACTGGGGAGGAACACCATGGGTCAAGCCGAGTTCGACCAGGCCGTCCAGGACGTCAAGGGCCTGCCCGACCAGCCGCCCGACGTGCTGCTGCGGCTCTACGGGCTCTTCAAGCAGGCCACCATGGGCGACGCGAGCGGCAAGCGCCCCGGGGTGCTGGACTTCAAGGGCCGGGCCAAGTTCGACGCCTGGGCCGAGCGGCGCGGCATGTCCAGGGAGTCGGCCATGGAGGCCTACGCGACCGTGGTGCGCGAGCTGCTCAAGGCCCACCAGAAGTAGCCGGACCCGTCGGACAAGTCGGACCGGCTCTCCGACTCTTCCCTCGCAGCGCCTGATCCACTAGTGTCCGGGGTAGGGCCAACTACCACGGTGGGTGCAGGCATGCTGAAGAGGACGCTGTGCGGTGCGGGGCTGCTGGTGCTCCTGGCCGGGCTTTCGGGCTGCGGGGACGGCGGGGGCGGGCCGGGCGACGGGCTGCCGGACGAGCTGCCCATCGTCTTCACCCGGCCGGACGTGGGCACGCCGCTCACCGGCGCCGAGGTGACGGACTTCACCCGCAAGCTGACCGGCTTCTGGAAGGACCGGGGCTACTGGGACTGGGTCCTGCGGGTGAGCCACGGGGTGCACGCCTCCACCGGCAAGCCGGACTACATGCTGTGGTGGGGGGTGGACGTGTTCAAGGAGGGGGACACGGTGCGCTTCTTCCACGCCGACCCGAACGGCGGCGGGCACAACATCATGATCCCCTCGGGGCGGGTGCTGTCGGCCGCGGTGGCCGGATACCTCCTGACCGGCGACCCCAGCCTGGCCGCGGCGGCCGAGCAGTACTGCAAGGGCCTGTCCGCCACCATGCTGGGCATGGTGCACGACGCCGAGGACCCGATCGACTTCCTGATGGCCCGCAACATCGCGGCCTTCAACCACACCTACCAGACGGCCGAGGGCTACACCAAGGCCATCGACTACAGCGGCTGGTACCACGCCTACCAGAACTGGAATACGGGCCGCTTCGAGTACCCCGACAACCCCACCTGGGGCCCGCTGTGGGTGACCAACATGCGCTCCAAGGACGACATGCCGCACATCTTCCTGACCGCGCCCGAGCTGGTGTACGCGGCCTCGCGGGCCGAGTCGCCCGCGGTCCAGGCCGCCTGCGCCGACGCCCTCGAGCTGCTGGAGAAGTCGGCCCGCGACATCGTCGACAGCGGCTGGTACATCCGCTCCAAGGACGCGGACGGCGAGGTGTTCATCCCCGGCATGAGCGGCGATCCCGTGGCGGATCAGGCCGCCGGCGACCTGGCCATGCTCAACAACTACGAGGACCTCATCCCCGGGGCCGAGTGCCACGCCAAGCGGGCCGCGGCCTTCATCGGCTACGGCGAGCGGCGGGAGCTCGACTGCGGGACCGCCGCCACCAACGACTACGAGGCCATGGCCACCGGCACCCACTACTACAACTTCGCCATCGTGCGCTTCTTCCACGTGGCCGACCTGGCCCTGGCCCTGGTGAAGGGCGACGGCTACGCCGCCCGGGACTCGCTGGAGGGCATGACCGCCCGGCTGGACGAGAACCTGGCCCGGCCCGACGAGGAGCTCACCCGCTCGCGCTCCGAGTGGGAGCGGGATCTGGCCCAGCTCGCCCTGCGGGCCGCGGCCTTCGGGTTGCCGCTCACCTCGCGCGAGGCGCGCACCATCCACGCGAGCTGGGGCCGGGGCGTCGACGAGTACTCCACCTGGGAGCACTGGAACCTGTGGGACGCGAACCACCCGGACGGCCAGTACCCGCACCACCCCGGCGACGGCCGGGACACGGAGCGCTGGGCGGAGATCGAGGACATGGCGCTGGCGCTGGAGTACTGCTGGTCGCCGCTCAGGAACCCGGCCGGGGCGGCGTTCATCGACTGCGAGGTGGTGGCCGATCCGGCCCGGTGGGGGGAGTGAGAGGCTAGGGCAGGTACTTCGTCAGCTCGCCGTCGGGCACGTCGTCGCGGCCGTCGGCGCTGACCTCGATGGCCTTGCCCTTGCCGACCACCACGATCAGCCGCTCGCCCAGGGTGAACACGCGCTTGAGCTCCGTGCTCTTCTGCAGCAGGGCGAAGTAGGCCTTGCCCATGTACTTGAGCTTCAGCACCTGCATGCCCGGGGTGTACTCGAGGTCCACCCAGGCCCCGCCCTGGAAGCGGAAGGAGCGCCCGCCCGCGTAGCGGATGCCGGCCATCTCGTCCCGCTCGGCGTTGTCGCTGTCGGCCTTCTTCAGATCCTGGACCGCCTGGGCCATGTCGACGGCGCCGGAGCCGCTCTCGGCCTCCATGGCCTTGTCGGCCGCCGGCTCGGCGAACACGCGCATCTCGCGCGCGGCCTTGGCCCGGGCGTGGAAGGCGGGCTCCTCGGCCGGCGCCGGGGCCGCCGCCGCCGGCGCCGGCGACTTGGCCTCGCCGCCCAGGCGGCCGCTCGGCCGGTCGTCCCAGCCGCCGCGGGTGGCGGTCGACTCGGGCCGGGCGATGGTCGGGCGCCGCTCCTCCATGCGCAGGGGCTGGCGCGGGCCGGGCACGGCCACCACCGGGGAGTCCTCGGTGACCAGGTAGGAGGTGTAGGGGGTCACGATGCCGTAGCGCTTGGAGAGCAAGATGACCTCGTCCACGAGCTCCTTGCGCTCGCCGCCCAGGCGGATCTGCTCCAGCAGGAAGCCGATCTTGCGGGTGGCCCACAGGCGCGGGATGAAGTCGTTCTGCCGCTCGCCCTTGGGGAACACCCCCTCGTACACGAAGCGCTTCGACTCCTTGCCGACCAGGCCGGTCAGCGTCAGCGCCGAGTGCCCGTCGTTGCGGAAGCGCCCCATGACGATGAGCTGGCCGCCCTTGAACAGATCCGGCAGCTTCTTGGGCAGCACGTCGTACTCGTGGATAGAGCCCATGTCGAGCCGGAGCTCCGCCAGCACCGGGTGGCTGATCTTGTCGTAGAAGGAGGACACCGTCTGCTCGATCTCCTGGTTGGCCGCCACGTAGGTGGTGTCCGCGCCGTTCTCCCGCGCCAGGTTGTCCAGCAGGATGGTGTTCAGCTCCTCGCCCACGCCGAAGACGAACACCTTGGTCGCCACCTTGTTGGCGGCGGTGGCGTTCTTCATGATGCGGACCGGGTCGGTCTCGCCCACGGTCGGGTGGCCGTCGGTCATGAACACCACCAGGTTCGGCTCGCCCGCCTTGGTGTGCCCCAGGAGCGCCAGCCCGAGCGCCTCGTCGATGGCCGTGCCGCCGGCCGG
>JAKLGA010000011.1 GCA_022710975.1 Myxococcota bacterium
CGGGCACCTCGAGGAACGGGTCCATGAGGCCCTCGAGGGAACGCAGGCGGAGATGATTCGAAGCGCGTTCCGCCATTCAGGCCTCAGACTACATGGTCGTTAGACGATGGTCGCAAGAGTCAATAGACACTCGCCACTCGCCACTCGCCACTCGCCACAGAGTTCCACTCATCTCCCTCGCGGAGTACTATCCCCCCATGTCCACCCCGCCCGAGGCCCGCTACTGGCAGCCCGAGGACGGCGGGAGCGTCCGCTGCTCCCTCTGCCCGCACGCCTGCCGCATCGCCCCGGGCGCGCGCGGGCGGTGCGGGGTGCGCGAGAACCGGGCCGGGCGGCTGCTGGCGCTCTCCTACGGGCGCTGCGTCGCCGCCCACCTGGACCCGATCGAGAAGAAGCCGCTGTTCCACCTGCTGCCGGGCAGCCGCAGCCTGAGCGTGGCCGCGGCCGGCTGCAACCTGCGCTGCCAGCACTGCCAGAACTACACGATCTCGCAGTTGCCTCGCGACCTGGCCTCAGGCCAGGAGCTCCCCGGCGAGGATCTCCCGCCCGCCGAGGTGGTGGCGGCGGCCGTGCGCGCCGGCGCGGCCAGCATCTCCTTCACCTACACCGAGCCGAGCGTGTTCTGGGAGTGGTGCCAGGACATCGCCGCCCTGGCCGTGGAGCGGGGGCTGCGCACGGTCGCGGTCACCAACGGCTTCCTGTCGGCCCGCCCGCTCGAGGACCTGGGCGCGCGCCTGTCCGCCGCCAACGTGGACCTCAAGGCCTTCCGCGACGGGTTCTACCGCCACACCTGCGGCGCGCGGCTGCAGCCGGTGCTGGACACCATCCAGCGCCTGCGGGCGCTGGGGGTGTGGGTCGAGGTGACCACGCTGCTCATCCCGGGGCTGAACGACGGCGACGGGGAGCTCGCAGAGCTGGCCGCCTGGCTGGCCTCGGTGGACCGCGCCATGCCCTGGCACGTGTCCGCCTTCCACCCGGACTTCGAGCTGCGCGGGCTCCCGCCCACCCCGCCGGAGTCGCTGGCCCGGGCGCGCGCCCTCGGCCTGGAGGCCGGGCTGCGCTTCGTCTACTCGGGCAACGCCTGGGGCGACGACGGCGAGCACACCCGCTGCCCGGCCTGCCAGGCCATGCTGGTGCGGCGCCACGGCTTCCGGGTGCTGGAGGACCGGCTGGGCGCGCGGGGCGCCTGCCCGGACTGCGGCGAGCGCATCGAGGGGCTGTGGGCCTGAGCTACTGCTTGGCGGTCTTGTTGATCTTGAAGGCGTACAGCTTGCGGTCCCCGGAGGTCAGGTACAGCACGTCCCCGTCGAAGACCGGATCGCTCTCGATCTTGTAGCCCGTCTTGAACTTGAAGAACGGCTTGCAGGTGGCGCGCTCCAGGGCGTAGAGCTGCGCGTCGTTCTGCCCGCCGCCGAAGAAGACCAGGTCCTTGTACACCGCGCCGTAGGAGATGAACTCGTCGCAGGTGGTGTTGAAGTGGCAGCGCTCCTCGCCGGTCTTGGCGTCCAGCGCGTAGAAGCGCGTGTCGTTCGAGCCGATGTACAGGGTCCCGTCGGCCAGCTTGGGGGAGCTGATCACGTCCCCGCCAGTCTGCTTCTTCCACAGCACCTTGGTGCCGCTGGCCGCGTCGAGGGCGTAGACGTGGTCGTCCTTGGAGCCGAAGTAGACCACGCCCTCCTCGACCGCGGCGGTTGAGGTGATGCCGCCGCCGGTCTGGAAGCGCCAGCGCAGCGAGCCGTCCGAGGTGTTGAGGGCGTACATGGCGCCGTCCAGGTTGCCCACGTACAGCACCCCGTCCCGGATGGTGGGGGCCGCGTAGGAGAAGGCCTGGGGCAGCACGGGCTCGGGCGTGGCGGTCGCGGGCGCGGCGCCGCCGTCCGGGCCGGGGGCCGGGGCGGGCTCCGGCCTGGCGGGGTCCGCGGGTTTGGCCGGATCCGCGGGTTTGGCCGGGTCCGCGGGTTTGGCCGGGTCCGCGGGTTTCGCGGGCTCCGCCTCCGCTCCCCCGGGGGCGGGCTCGCCCGCGGTCGGGGCGCCCGCGGCCGGGAACTGCCACACCACGCCGCCGCTCTCGGCCTTCAGCGCGTACACGTGCCCGTCGTAGGAGGTCAGGTACACCACCCCGTCCACCACCGTGGGGTCGGACTTGATGCGCTCGCGGGTGGCGAACTGCCACTTGATCTGGCCGGACAGATCCAGGGCGTAGAAGGTCTGGTTCGAGGCCCCGAAGAACACCATCTTCCCGTCGGTGGCCGGGTGGGCGAAGATCTCGGCGCTGGGCGCCGCGTAGGTCCAGCGGGCCTTGCCGTTCTTGTCCACCGCGTGCAGCGTGCCGCTCTCCGAGCCGAAGATGATGAGGTCGCCGACCACCAGCGGGGTGGAGTACAGCGGCGAGGCGGTGGGGAACTCCCACAGCTTCTCGATGTCCGGGGTGCAGGCCGCGGCGGCCAGCGAGAGCGCGGCGGTGAGGCTCCACATCGCGGAGACGGTTCGGGCCATGTCTCCCCCTTCCTGGCGAAGCGAGACCCAAGATAGTCCGGCCCAACGAATAGCAACGCCCCGGGATGCTTGTCAATACGGGCGAGCGAGGCGGGCGTCCTCGGCCAGGAAGCGCAGGCCCTCGACGGCGCTCTTCTCGCGGTCCTTGAACTCCATCATCAGATCGAAGTCCAGCCCGCGGGTCTGCTCGAGGTAGATGTGGAAGCGCGCCCCGTCGAGGTGCTCGGCGTGCTTGCCCGGCATCACCTTGGGCCGCTGGGTGCTGTAGTCCACCATGGGCGGGCCGTCCTCGGGCCGCCAGGTGGCGGCCGCCTGCTCCTGGGCCTCCCGCACCCGCTCGCCGGCGTTGTCCACCTCGTGGTGCAGCACGTCGAACACGATCGGCAGGCCGGTCTCGGCGTGCACCCGCAGGCAGGCGCGCAGGTTGCAGTAGTTGTTGTCGTTCTCCAGGGCCAGGCGCCGCCGCAGCCCGGGCTCCAGCCCGTTCACCGCCTCGATGAACAGGCGCAGGCTGGTGTCGAGGTCGGTGTGCTTGGGCCCCACGTGGAGCTGCACCTTGTCGCTGTCCGGCAGCTCCAGCGCGTCGAGCACGGCGGCCAGGTGGCGGATCTCCTGGGCGCTCTCCTCCCGGTCCCCGGGCCGCTTGAGGATCAGCGAGGTGGCCAGGTGGGTGTGGATGTTGATGCGCATGTGGTGGGCGCGGATGAACGCGCCCAGCTCCCGGAACCGGTCCGCGAAGCGCGCGGCCCAGTCCAGGGGGGCGCCGGTCAGCCCGGGGGCCGGCACCAGATCGGGCCGCAGGCGGAAGAACAGCAGGCCGCGCTCGGCGTTGAAGCGCAGCGTGCGCTCGAGCACCTCCAGGTTCTTGGCGATCACCTGGGCCACCTTGTCCGGGGAGCGCGAGATCATGGTGGGCGCCCGGCCCTGGGGCTCGAGCTCGAGGTTGATGGCGGGGTAGCCGACGCGCATGCGGTCCTCCTGGGGGCCAGCCGGTCGCGGCCCGTGGCAAGCCTACCCACTCCGCGCGCGTGGATCAACGCCCGCCGGTTGGACAGCGGGCGCGGCTCGTGCTATGGTCGGCCCGTCGCGGAAAGCCGCGCCTCTTCAAGGGGTTCCCCGGATCGGGGACCCGGCGCGCCCGCGCTCCGAACCGTCTCAGATCGCCGACGGCACCCGCGCGTCTGTAGCCCCAGGGTCCCGGCCGGCGAGGAAAGCGTCGCCCGGGAGCCATGGAGAAGCTGAGCGATGAAAAGCTCATGGCCCTCTTCCAGCAGGGCGACATGCACGCCTTCGAGGCGCTGCTCGAGCGGCACCGGCGGCCGGTCTACCGCTTCATCCGGCGCCAGGTGGGCCACCCGACCACGGCCGAGGACCTGCTGCAGGACGTGTTCCTGCGCCTGGTCCACCGGGCCGACTCGTTCGAGCGCCGCTCGAAGTTCACCACGTGGCTCTACACCATCGCGCGCAACCTGTGCATCGACCACCTGCGCAAGGCCGTGCACCGCAGGACCTCGTCCCTGGATCAACCGCTCGCGCAAGGGGAGGGTGAGGACGTGACGCTGCTGTCCAGGCTGGCCGGAGACGATCCGGCCCCCGACCGCGAGGCGCACAACCGCAGGCTGCGGGAGTGCCTCCAGCGGGCGGTGGACGCGCTCAGCCAGGAGCAGCGCGAGGTGTTCGTGATGCGGGAGGACGCCGGCCTGCCCTTCGAGGAGATCGCGCGCATCGTGGAGGCGCCGGTGAACACGGTCAAGAGCAGGATGCGCTACGCGCTGCAGAACCTGCGCACCCGGCTCGAGGCCGAGGGCTTCGAGCCGTGAGGCGGGACGGTCGCCAGATGGACTGCAAACTCGCAGACGAGAGTCTCGTGGATCTCCTGTACGAGGAGCTCTCGCCGGACAGGCGCCAGGCCCTGGAGGCCCACCTGGAGGGCTGCGCCCGCTGCGCGGGCGAGCTGGCCAGGCTGAGGGGCGTGCTGCGGGTGGTGCGCGACGTGCCGCTCGACGAGCCCGCGCCCCAGGTGAGCGAGCGCATCCTGCGCCTGGCCCGCGCGGCCCGCGACTCGGGCGAGCGCGGCGCCGCGGCCCGCGCCGCGTCGGAGGCCGGGGCCGCGGCCCCGCTCGGCCGGCTGTGGCGCTGGAGCTGGAGCCCGGCCCTGGTGGCGGTCATGCTCGGGCTGGTGGTGGTGGCCGTGGGGCTGGTGGCCTTCCAGAAGCTGCAGCAGCCCTCCCCGGAGCTCGTCCAGGACGCGCGCGAGGTGTGGGCGCCCCCGCCGGCCCCCGCCCCCGCGGCGCCGAGGTCGGAGGCCCGCAAGGAGGCCGTCGCCGACGAGGCCCCGGCAGCGCCCGCCGTCCCCGGCGGAACGGGGACCGCCAGGCCGGAGCCCGGGGTCGGGCTGGACCACTTCTCGTTCGGGGATCAGGACGCGGCCGGCCGGGCGGTCGCCGCCCGCGGGGTCGCCGGCCCGGAGCAGCTCCGGCCGGAGGAGCGCGCGCCCGAGCGGCCCGCGGCCGAGCCCGCCTACCGCCCAGGCCCCGCCAAGGCCCCGGCCGGCGAGAAGGTCCGGGCCAAGGCCGAGGCCCAGGGCTGGGACAGCGACGGGTCGGGCGTCGCCCGGGAGGAGCGCGCCGAGGGTCGGCCCGAGCCGGGCACGGCGGGCGTGCTCGGCGGCGTGTGGAAGGAAGACGCCGTGGACCCGCGCTACGCCCAGCCCCCCCCGCCCGCGGACAAGCCGGCGGAGGCCGCGAAGCCCGCCGACGGCCCCAGGCCGGCCGTGGCCAGGCCCGCGCCGAAGCCCTCGCCCGACTCCGCGGCGGACCGCGACCTGGCCGAGAACGCGCAGCACGCGCGCCGGGCCGGCCGGGAGCTGCGCGGGGCCGAGTCCGGGACGCTGGCCGGGGAGGGCGCCGAAGCCGAAGCCAAGACCTCGAAGAAGGCCGAGGCCCGCCCGGTCGTGCCCGCGCCCGCGCCGGAGCCGGCCCGGGTGGCGGAGTCCAGGCCCGCGGCGGCGGCGCCCGCCCCCGAGGGCGAGCTGGGCTCCGGGGGGGCCGACGAGGTGACCGCCCAGGTCGGGTCGGACGAGGAGCTCGCCGCGACCCGCTCCAAGGACGGCGCCGCGGACGACGCCGGGCGGAAGGGCGGCGGCGGGCAGGCCCGCCGGGACGACGGGCTCCTGGCCCGCGGCGAGCGGCTGCTGGCCGCCGGGGACCCGGCCGGCGCGGCGGACGCCCTGGGCGCGTTCCTGCGGGCGGCGCCCGGCGACCCGCGCGCCCCGGCGGTGCGCTTCCGCCACGCCCGGGCGCTGTTCCTGGCCGGGCGCTGCGCCGAGGCGGTGACCGCCACCCGCCAGGCGCTGGCCGCGCGGCCGGCCCACCCGTCGGCCGGCGAGGCGCTCCTGGACCAGGCCTCCTGCGAGGTGCGCCTGGGGCGCTTCCAGGACGCCGCGCGCACCTACCAGCGCGTGGAGCGCGAGCACCCGGAGCTCGCCGGCGAGGCCCGCCGGGGGCTGGAGCGGCTCCCGCAGTAGCCTGAAGAACACCGTGTCTGGTATCGGGTATCTGGTGTCTGGTTTAAGCTAGACACCAGACACCAGACACCAGACACCAGAAGTCACGCTCTGGGTTCAGCGCCCCGCCGGGGCGTGATCGGGGTTGCGCCTCAGGTAGTCCTTGCGCATGCGGTCGACCAGCGCGGTGCGCTGCCGGTACAGCCGCTTGAGCGGCCGGCGCTTGGCCTTGGCCAGGGCGTAGGCGCCCAGGATGGGCAGCGCCAGGCTGGTGTCGGCGTACACCACCACGGTGTCCGGGAGCTTGTCCGGATCGATCTTGCCCCAGGAGACCGCCTCGGAGGGGGTGGCGCCCGACAGCCCGCCCGTGTCCGGCCGGGCGTCGGTGATCTGGATGAAGTGGTCGTGGCCGCGCCCCGTGAGCCCGAGGATCTCCTGGATCTGGGGCTCGGTCTGCAGCATGAAGTTCTTGGGGCTGCCGCCGCCCAGGATGAGCACCGCGCTCTTGCCCTTGCCGCGGGTGGCCCCGTACACCAGGGCCGCGGTCTCGTTCACGTCCATGCTCGGGTCCACCGCCAGGCTGCCGCCCCGCAGGCGCAGCGCGGCCAGGTTCATGCCGATGGTGCTGTCGCCCGGCGAGGAGGTGTAGATGGGCACGTCCGCGCGGTAGGCGGCCGCCAGCAGGCTGGGGTGGGGCCGGCGGAGCTTCTTCTCGGCCGCGGCCACCAGGGCCCCCATGCGGTGGTGCAGCTCGGACGAGGACATGGTGCCGGCGTCCACCATCTTGCGCAGCATCTCGTAGCAGAAGCGGTCGGTGCGCAGCAGCACGTCGAAGTCGAACACGATGTCGTAGATGCGCACGATGTTCGCCTCGCGCAGCGCCTTGTCGTCCACGAAGGGCGACGAGCGGTGCAGGGCGAGCCCCAGCGCGTGGTGCAGGTCGTGGTACAGGTTGGCGCCGGTGGACACGATGTAGTCGATGAAGCCGGCCTGCACCATGGGAGCCAGCACCGAGGTGCCGAAGCCCGGCGGGGTGAGGGCGCCGGTGATGGAGACGCCCAGCGTCACCCCGGGCTGCAGCACCTTCTCCGCCAGGAGCTGGCAGGCCTCGCGCAGCCGCGCGCCGTTGTAGGCCGGGAGGAAGTCGTCCACCAGGGTGACCACGGACGCGTTCTTCGGCAGCGGCCGGGGATCGATGACGCCGCCCTTGATCTTCGACATGCGCACCTCCGGCCCCGTGTTGAACACCAATTCGCGCAGCGGGTCAAGGCCGTGTTGACCCCCGAATGCCGCGCTGGTAGCTTGGGGCCGGAGGTCCCCATGCGGCGCCGGTACCTGCTCGCGCTCCTGGTCGCGGCCCTGGCCCTCCCGGCCTGCGGCGGCGGGGAGGACGAGAACCCCCTGCGGGTCTACGAGGGCGACTACGACCTCACCGAGAACTTCGTGGAGCAGAGCGGCACCCAGTGCGCGGCCCCGCCCGACGAGCCCTTCGCCAACACGGTCGAGGTGGGCGTGGACGGGAGCGAGCTGGTGCTGAGGTTCGGGCTGCGCTGGGGCACCCTGCGCGGCCAGGTGGACGCGCAGGGCGCCATGACCGCCTCGGGCCAGCTCGGGGCGAGCGAGGCCCTGCAGTGGACCGGGCACCTGACCACGGCCGCGGGCCCGCCCGCGGAGCAGCAGGTGAGCGGCCAGATGCGGCACGTGACCCCGGGCTGCACGCGCTCCTTCGCGGTGAGCGGCGCGCGGCCGGTCCCCGAGTGACGCGGAGCGAGGAGCGGACATGAATCGCGGGGTGAGGGCGCTTTGGTGTCTCGCGGCCGGGCTGGCGCTGGCCGGCTGCCCGAGCGGCTGGGTGACCGAGGACAGCGGCGTGGACGTGGATCTGCGCGGGGTCTGGACGCTGGACGGGGAGACCGCCTTCGCGGTCGGGCAGGGCGGCACCGTGCTCATGCGGGAGGGCGGGAAGTGGAGGCAGCTCCGCAGCGGCACCGCGAACGACCTCTACGGGGTGTGGGGCACGTCGGCCACCCACGCCGTGGTGGTGGGGGACGCGGGCACCGCCCTCCAGTGGGACGGCCCGGTGGAGCCCCCCGACCCCCCGCCCCCCGAGCCCCTGCCGGATCTCCGCGCCCTCAGTTCACAGACCCCTGCGAACTTCCGCGACATCCATGGAAGCTCGGCCTCGTGGGCGCTTATAGGAAGTGAGACCAGCCTGCAGTACTACAATGGCAGTGAGTTGAGAGATATCAGCAACTGTGGTGTACAACGGATCGGGGTTCATGTGGTCCAGGATACCGTTTTTGCAGCTGGGCCCCCTGAGCTGGATGACGAGGGCACCGTGGTCGGGGGCGGATTGTGCATGGGGGTCATCAACACGAGCTGGACCCGATACGATCCCGTGGCCTGCCCGGTGGAGCTGGAGGCCGGGGTGTGCCC
This sequence comes from Myxococcota bacterium, assembly GCA_022710975.1. Classification (GTDB taxonomy): domain Bacteria; phylum Myxococcota; class B64-G9; order B64-G9; family B64-G9; genus JAKLGA01. The sequence continues at coordinate 8,438 of JAKLGA010000011.1, forward strand.
GCTCCCGGACACCCAGCTCGATCACCCAGTGCTGTGGGGGGTCTGGGTGGGCGAGGGCAACCAGGGGGTGGTGGTGGGCTCGGCCGGGTACGTCTGGGGCTGGCCCGCGCCCGAGGCCGGCACCTGGCTGCCCCAGCCCAGCAAGCTGACCACGGACCTCCGGGCGGTGGACGGGCACGAGCAGGCCGACGGCAGCTTCGAGGCCTACGCCGTGGGCGACTACGGCGCCGCGCTGCGGATCAAGGGCCGCGGGGGCCGGCTCGAGGTGTCGGGCGAGCCCATCGACGCCAACGAGAACCTGTACGGCGTGTCGGTCAGCCCGGACGGCGCCCACGCGTTCGTGGTGGGCGCGCGGGGCGTCATCTTCCACCTGTTTCGCTGATTCGACCGCGGACCGTCGGCAGGGGCGGGGCCCCTACGGCGCAGGGTTGCCCGGTTCGTCCACGGCCGGCCGGGGCTCGCCCATGGGCGTGGAGCCGTCCTCGAGCCCCTCGAACGGGCCGTCGGGCGCCACCTGGGGCTCCTCGGGCGGCTCGCTCACCGGCAGCACCTCGATCTCCCGCACCACCTGCCGGTCCGCGTTGGCGAGCGACAGCGCCGAGGCAAACCGGTCCACGAGCTGCAGCACCGCGTAGCTCTCGCAGCCGTAGCGGGCCACCAGCACGCTGAAGGCGAACACCTCGCCCCCCCGCCCGTGCACGTAGCCCGCCAGCGCCCGCACCCCGTTCAGCGAGCCGGTCTTGACCCGCAGCGTGCGGGCCACCTCGGGCTCGCGGAAGCGGCCGACCGCGGTGCCGTCCGCGCCGCCGAGCGACAGGCTCGCCAGGAACTCGGGCAGCACGTCGAGCCGCCGCCACATGGCGCGCAGCAGCAGCACCACGTGCGAGGCGCTCACCCGGTTCACGTCGTTCAGCCCGGAGCCGTTGTGCAGCACGTAGGTGCCGGCCGGGATGCCCACCTCCTCCTCGAGGAAGGCGTTCATCACCTGCTGCCCCTTGGCCCACGAGCCCGGCTCCCCCAGCAGCTCCGCCCCCAGCGTCTTCCACATCTGCTCGGCCATGAAGTTCTGGGAGCGCTTGTTCACCAGGCGCACCAGCTCCCCCAGCGACAGCGAGGCCAGGGTGTAGAGCCGGTCGGCGTAGCGCGGCACCTGCCCGCGCAGCACCCCCTTGCGGGTGAGCTTGATGCCCACGGCCTCGAGCTCGGCGCGCAGGCTGCGGCCGGTGTAGTAGGCCGGGGAGGTCACCCGCACGAAGGCGCGGTGGCCCGGCTCGTCCAGGCGCACCTGGCCGCGGGCCAGCACCCGGGTCTGGTTGCCGAGCGGGGCCACGTCCAGCCGCACCCAGGTCCGGCCCCGCTCCACGGTCTTGACCTTGTTGGTCAGCTTGAAGTGGTCGGAGGCGGGCAGCAGCTCGAGGCGCGCCTCCTGGCCGGCCGCCTCGGCCGGGAACACCAGCACCGAGACCGAGTTGAAGTCCAGGCTGAGCGCGCTCATGGGCGCCTGGTAGGGCTTGGAGCTCGCGTCCTGGCTCCAGCCCGGGCCGGCCCCCTCGTCGTCGAGGTAGCTGTCGTCCAGGATGATCGGCCCCTCGATGGTCTTCAGCCCCATGGCCTTGAGCTCGACCGCCAGCAGGTGCAGGCGCTCGTCCACCAGGTAGGGGTCCGCGCCGCCCTTGACGTACAGCGGCCCCTTGAGCGCGCCCTTCTCGGGCTTGTCGTGGGAGTAGAGCGTGGTGCGCCAGCGGTAGTCGGGGTGCAGCAGGCACAGCGCCGCGGCCGTGGTGAACATCTTGCTGACCGAGGCCGGGTTGATGAGCTGGTCGGCCTGGTGGGCGAACACCGTGCGGCCCGTGGTCAGGCTGTCCACCCGCGCGCCCACCAGCGCCCCCTCCAGGGCCGGGTCGGACACCACCTCCTGGAGGATCTGCTCCAGGGGGCGGTACTCCACGGCCGGGACCGCCGGGGCGGCGGCGTCGGGCGAGCCGAGCCGGGCGGCCAGCGCCATCACCAGGGGCAAGCAGGGCAACCAGGCAGGCATGCGGGCTCCTCGTCAGGCCGGCAGGGTACCCCAAGTCCGCGGGCCGGGTCAAAGAGGTGGCCTCGCCGGAGCGGCGCTGGTACCATGGGCCCCCATGAGAACGCGCCTCCTCGGCCTGTGCGCCGTGCTGCTGCTCCCGGGTGTGTGCCTCGGCCAGGAGGCGCCGCCCGCGCCAGGAGACGCGGCCGCCGCGCCGGGCGCTGCCCCCGCGGGCTGCCAGGACCCCATCTTCATCCAGGTCAAGGGGCGCCTGTCCGATCTGCTGCGGGCCGAGGAGCAGATCGACGTGTGGGAGGAGTTCCTCCGCAACTACCCGCACAACCCGTGCGTGCAGGAGGCCCGCCGGGAGCTCGAGGCGCTCCAGGCCTCCGGGCAGCGGCGCGAGGAGCAGGCGCGCGAGGAGGGCTGGCGCCAGCAGGCGCGCGGCGGCATCATCGAGCCCGGCCACCTGGACTTCCCGGCCCACGCGGGGCTGCTCGACGCGAGCCCGGGCTACCGCATCCGGCTGGACACCGACGTGCTGGTCCTGGACGACTGGTTCGGGTTCAAGGCCGGGGTGGAGAACACCGTCTGGACCCAGCTCCTGCGCGCCGAGGTGGCGCTCATCCCCTGGATCGGCGTGCGCTTCGAGCTCCCGACCGTGATGGGCACCCACCGCAACGCGGACGCGACCTACGCGCTCGGCAACATGGTGCTGGGGCTGCGCGGCCACTGGGGCACCTACCTCCAGGGCGAGGACGATCTGCCGCTGCTCGTCTCGGGCGGGTTCCTGTGGGGCAGCAGCTCGTCGGTGTGGATGTCGGAGGACAAGCGCGGGCTGCTGGACGCGGCGGCCTTCGCCACGCCGTACTCCTACCACCGCTTCGCCTACGACGCGCGCGACTACGCCTTCCACGTCGAGGGCCAGCTGCGGGTGGCGGCGGAGCACTTCCTGGCCCTGGGGCTGCAGTACCACGTGATGGCCGGCGGGGAGCACGTGGAGAAGATCTTCCTGTACGACCTGGCCTACGACTGGCGGGTGGCCGGCCTGGTGTACCTGGGGCTGGAGCTGAACGGCGGGGTGGGGCTCATGCCGGCCTTCGCCATGAGCACGGACAACGCCTGGCGCGCCTGGGTGCTGCTCTCGCCCCAGGCCCGGCTCGACCTCGGCCTGTGGGAGCTGGGGCTCTCGGTGCGCGTGCCGCTCGGCCAGGCCGCGGACTGGGCCTCGGTGATCGTCGGGCTCGAGCTGGCGGTCGACCTGGGCGGCCCGGTCAATCCGTTCTAGGCTCCTCGGGCTTGGCGGGCGGGGGCTCCACGGGCGCGGAGGGCGCGTCGGCCGGGGCCGCGGCCGCGGGCGGCTCGGGCGCCGCGGGCGCTGCGGGCGGCTCGGGCGCCGCGGGCGGCTCGGGCGCCGCGGGCGGCTCGGGCGGCTCGGGCGTCGGTGCCGCCCTGGGCGGCGGCGTGGAGTCGCGCTCCGCCTTGCCCTCGCCCAGCACCTTCACCTTGGCCTCGAGGTAGTTCAGCTTCTCCAGGGCCAGGTCGAGCTTGCTCTTGGTCACCCGGTAGACCTGGTTGTCGTTGCGCATCTTCTTCTGGGCCGTGTCCAGCTTGAACTGCAGCTTGCCCAGCTCGGCCTCCAGCGCGGCGACGCGGGCCTGCGGCTCGTCGCCGGCGGGCGCGGGCTTCGGGGCGGGCGCGGGGGTCGGCTCGCGCGCCCTGGCCTTGGCGGCCCGCTCCTCCGCGGATCGCCGGGCCTCGGCCAGGTCCGCCTTCAAGCGCTCCGCGGTCTCGCGCTGCTGGCGGGCCTCCTCGGCGGCCCGGGCGGCCACCTCCTGGGCGCGGCGGGCCTCGGCCCGGGCCTCCAGCAGCTCCTCCTCGCGGGCCCGCTCGACCTCGGCGTCCTCCGGGGCCTGCTTGTCCTCCTGCTCCAGCTCGTAGGCCTTCTTCTTGGCCTTCTTGGCCTCGTCGCGGGTCTTGTCGAGCTTGGCGCGGAACTCGTCGGACTGGCGCGCGCGCTCCTCCAGCTTGGCCTTGAGCTCCTCGCCGCGGCGGCGCTCGTCGGCCAGGTCCTGCTGGGTGCGCTCCAGCGCGCGGGTCTTGCCGGCGACCGACCGGACCAGCACCACGAGCACGATGAGCTCGGCGCCGGCCAGGATGGCCAGGATCGGAATCCACATGCTCTGCTCCCTCCCCGCCCGGTGGACGGGCCGGGCCCCTTCGTACCACGCCGCCGGGGCCGCCGCAACCGTCCCGCCCCGATTGACAAGCCCGCCGGGTTCGGGAAAGCTCGGGGCACCCTGGAAGGGCTGGAGGTGGACCCCGATGGCCCAGCGCATCGAGATCGGCTTGCGGGAGGGCATGCAGGACGCCCCGGGCGACAAGGTCCGCCGGCGCCTGCGCGCCGAGCTCGGGCTCGAGGTCGCGGCGGTGCGCTGCGTGGACGTGTACACCGTGGACGCGGAGCTGCCGGCCGAGGCGCTGGCCCGGGTGGCCGTGGGCGCCCTGTCCGACCCGGTCTCCGAGCGGGCCGCGGTGGGCCGGCCGTTCGCCGACGACGGGCCGCCCTTCGACTGGGCGCTCGAGGTGGGCCTGCGGCCCGGGGTGACCGACAACGTCGGCCGCACCGCGCGCGAGGCCCTGGCGCTGGTGCTCGACCGGCCCTTCCAGCCGGGCGAGGGCGTGTACCACGCCCGCCAATACTTGATATCCGGGGCGCTCCCGCGCGAGGCGGTGGAGCGCCTGGCCCGCGATCTCCTGTCCAACGCCCTCATCCAGCGCCACCGGGTGCTCTCGGCCGCCGAGCACCGCGCCCAGGGCGGGTTCGCGCCGGAGGTGCCCCGGGTGCACGGCGCGGGCCGCGCCCCGCTCGAGACCCTCTCCCTGGAGCTCGCCGACGGAGAGCTCCAGGCGCTCAGCCGGCGGCGGGTGCTGGCGCTCAACCTGGCGGAGCTCGGCGCCATCCGCGACGCCTACCGCGACCCGAGCCTGCGCGCCGCGCGCACCGGCGTGGGCCTGGGGCCGGAGCCCACCGACGTGGAGCTGGAGTGCCTGGCCCAGACCTGGAGCGAGCACTGCAAGCACAAGATCTTCCAGGCCCGCGTCCACTACCGCGAGGCGGGCGGGCCCGAAGAGCTCGTGGACTCGATCTTCAAGACCTACGTGCGCGGGCTGACCGAGCGGGTGCGCGCGGACAAGGGCCCGCGCGACCTGTGCCTGAGCGTGTTCGTGGACAACGCCGGGGTGATCCGCTTCAGCGAGGACTGGAGCCTGGTGTTCAAGGTGGAGACCCACAACAGCCCCTCCGCGCTCGATCCCTACGGCGGGGCGCTGACCGGCATCGTGGGGGTCAACCGCGATCCCTTCGGCACCGGCCAGGGCGCCCGGCTCGTCTTCAACACGGACGTGTTCTGCCTGGCCGACCCGTTCCGCGCGACGCCCGTGCCGCCCGGCCTGCTGCACCCGCGCCGGGTGCTGGAGGGCGTGCGGGAGGGGGTGGAGCACGGCGGCAACAAGAGCGGCATCCCCACGCTGAACGGCTCGGTGGTCTTCGACGAGCGCTTCCTGGGCAAGCCGCTCGTGTTCTGCGGCACGGCCGGGCTGCTGCCCGCCCGCCTGCGCGGCGCGCCGGGGCACGAGAAGGCGGCCCAGGCCGGCGACCGCATCGTCATGGTGGGCGGCCGCATCGGCAAGGACGGCATCCACGGGGCCACCTTCTCCAGCGAGGAGCTGCACGAGGGCTCGCCGGTCAGCGCGGTGCAGATCGGCGACCCCATCACCCAGAAGCGCATGACCGACATGCTGCTGGTCGCCCGCGACCGCGGCCTGTACCGCTGCATCACCGACGACGGCGCCGGCGGGCTGTCCTCCTCGGTGGGCGAGATGGCCGAGGGGCCGGGCGGCTGCGAGCTCGACCTCACCCACGCGCCGCTGAAGTACGCGGGGCTGGCGGCCTGGGAGATCCTGGTCAGCGAGGCGCAGGAGCGCATGACGCTGGCCGTGCCGCCGGAGCGCATGGAGCAGCTCATGGAGCTCGCGCGGCGCTACCAGGTGGAGGCCACCGACCTCGGGCGCTTCACCTCGAGCGGCTGGTTCCACGTGCTCGACCAGGGCGTGAGCGTGGCCTACCTGCCCATGGCCTTCCTGCACGAGGGGCTGCCGCGGCTCGAGCTTAGGGCCGAGTGGGCCCCGCCCGCGCGGGACGACCGGCTGCCGCCCGCGCCCGCCGATCAGGCCGGGCTGCTCCGCCGGCTGCTGGGCCGGCTGAACGTGTGCTCCAAGGAGTACTGGGTGCGCCAGTACGACCACGAGGTGCAGGCGGGCAGCGTGCTGAAGCCGCTGTGCGGGCTCGAGGGCGACGGGCCCGCGGACGCGGCCGTGTTCCGGCCGCTGCTGGACGACTTCCGGGCGGTGGCCATCAGCCACGGGCTGTGCCCGCGCCTGTCCGACCTGGACGCCCACGCCATGGCCCAGGCGGCGGTGGACGAGGCGGTGCGCAACGCGGTGGCCGTGGGCGCCGACCCGGACCGGCTGGCGGGCCTGGACAACTTCTGCTGGTGCGATCCGGTCGAGGGGCCCGGGAACCCGGACGGGGCCTTCAAGCTGGGGCAGCTCGTGCGCGCGGCCCGCGGGCTGTACGAGCTGTGCGTGGCGTACGGCGTGCCGTGCATCTCGGGCAAGGACAGCATGAAGAACGACGCGGTGGTGGAGGGGCGGCGCATCAGCATCCCGCCCACGCTGCTGTTCTCGGTGCTGGGGCTGATGGACGACGCGCGGCTGGCGGTCAGCATGGACGCGAAGCGGGCCGGGCACCGGGTGTACGTGCTGGGGACGACCCGGCCCGAGCTGGGGGCGAGCGAGTACTTCGGGGCGGTGGGGCTCTTGGGGGGCGCGGCGCCGCGGGTGCGGGCGGCGGAGAACCTGGCGCTGTACCGGGCGGTGCACCGGGCGATGCGGAGGGGGCTGGTGGCCTCGTGCCACGATTGCTCGGACGGGGGGCTGGGGGTGGCGCTGGCGGAGGTAGCGTTCGCGGGCGGGCTGGGCCTCGACCTGGCGCTCTCCCAGGTGCCAGCCTCTTTGGACGCTTTGGACGCGGTCCACGTGCCAGCCTCTTTTCGGTGGCGGGACGACCTGTTGCTCTACGCGGAGAGCGCCGGCCGCTTCGTGGCCACGGTGGCCGAGGAGCATGCGGCGGCCTTCGAGGACGAGCTGCGCGGCCTGGCGTCCGGCCAGGTGGGCGTGGTCATGGCCGAACCTCGGCTGCGGGTTCGCGGCTTGGCCGGCGGCGTCATCCTGGACGAGCCACTGGCCGAGCTCAAGCGGGCCTGGCAGGCCCCGCTGGCCCTCTAGGGAGACGACCCATGGCCAAGGTGCGCGCCCTGGTGGTGAGCGGGAACGGGACGAACTGCGAGCGGGAGACGGCCGAGGCCTGTCGGCTGGGCGGGGCCGACGAGGTGGTGGTCTCTCCCATCTGGGACCTCAGCGCCGGCGAGACGCGCCTGCGAGACTTCCGCCTGCTGTGCCTGCCTGGCGGCTTCATGGACGGCGACGACCTGGGTTCGGCCCGGGCGGCGGCCAACCGCTGGCGCCATGCCCGCGTGGCTGGCGGTGAGCGGCGGCTGTGGGACGATCTGCGGGCGTTCGTCGAGGCCGGCGGGCTGGTCATCGGCATCTGCAACGGATTCCAGCTCCTGGTGAAGCTGGGGATGCTGCCACGGCTCGAGGCCGCCGAGCCCGTCCAGCGCGTGACGCTCACCTTCAACGCCTCGGGGCGTTTCGAGGATCGCTGGGTGACGCTGGTGGCCGAGCCGCGCTCGCCCTGCCTGTTCACCCGGGGGATCGAGCGGCTCGAGCTGCCGGTGCGGCACGGCGAGGGCCGGCTGGTGGGCGCACCCGAGGAGCTCGAGGCCCTGACCCGGGAGCACCTGTGCCCGCTGCGCTACGCGGATCCGGCCACCGGCCAGCCGACCGAGCAGTACCCGCTCAACCCGAACGGCTCGCCGGGCGGCGTCGCGGCGCTGTGCGATCCGTCCGGGCGGCTGTTCGGGCTGATGCCCCACCCCGAGGCCTTCCTGCACCGGACCCTGCACCCGCGCTGGACGCGCGAGCCCGGGCTGCCCGAGGAGGGCGCGGGCGTGGCCATCTTCCGCAACGCCGTCCAGGCGCTGCGCTGAGCGAGCCACGGATCGACTCCCCACGAGGGTTCGCGGAGGCACGTCAGGCTGGCGACAGCGCGGGCAGGCCCGGGGCGGGTGGGCCGAGCGAACCCAGGTAGTCGAGGGCGGGCGGGAAACAGTGCTCCGGGAAAACGGCGCCTGGTTCTCCGGCCCGCAGCCGCCGAGAGGCCTCCCGGAACATGGCGGCGAATGCCCGGTAGGCCTGCCTGAATGCGCGCAGGAGCTCCGGGCGTGAGGTGTGGCAAGCCGGCGCCCGCCGGCGCTTCACCTCGAGCGGAACCTGATGCGGCTCCTGCGCCAGGACGCGCGGGGCCCCGAGCGGGTGGGTGCCCAGCCTGGCGTGTCGCTTTCTTGTCTCCGCCTCGATGTCCGCGACGAGCGCCCGCGCCTTCTCCTGTCGCTCTGCCACCGGAAGCTCAGCCCAGAAGGGCAGGGGCGTGAGCGGCACCTCGTACTCGATCTCCACCTCTTCGGTGGCGAGAGCGGCTCCACCACCGTCGCCGTTCCCTGCGGGCCTGGGCTTGCGGTGCAGGGCGGTGTGGTCGATCCACACGCCCGTGAGCTTCTCACCGTGAAGGAGCGCGGGCAGGCAGGACGCCCCGGGCCAGTCCTCTGGCCGGAGCACCAGACCCTCCTTGCAGCCGTGGGAGAGGATGTACCGGACACGCGCGGCCAGGGCGTCCTGGTCGAGGATGGGGATGGAGTGGAAGCGGTCGGCCCAGAGGCGATCGCGCCAGCCGTGATGGCGGCAAGCGATGCGGGCGAGGCTGGAATCGAACCGGTTCATGAATCGGGAGATGTCAGCGAGGGTGGGGACCGAAAGGATGATGTGGAAGTGGTTGGAGGCAAAGGCGAAGATGTAGATGGCCACGCTCGGAAGCTGGGAGAGCGCGCGGCCGAGGGCGCCGAGGACGAGTCGGTTGAACTCGCGCGATGCCCGGAGCAGGGGTCGGCCCTGGATCGTGCGGTTGGTGATCTCGAACCAGACCTGTCCGTCGGGCCTGTATCGAAGTGGGCGTGCCATTTCGTGCCGGCGAGAAGCAAGAGGCTTGCCAAGTCGAGTTGGAGAGGTTGCAGGCATGCGGCACGCGGCTGGATTGCGTAGTCGGAGCCGAGGGATGCGCGCGATCACCCCTCTCGCGCGAGCAGGTGTCAGCCACCTTGGGTGGCTGCTCGGTTGTCTATGGCGTGCCCGGATTACGGACACGGTGACTGAAATCCGGTCACGGCCAACGCGAGCTAGGCGGCGCGAACTAGGCTGGCACCGGGGGAGCGGGGACGGATGAGTCCGGCCCGGCCCCGGCTGCGCCTGAGATGACGCGCGCGGTCCATTCGGGCGACTCCACCTGCGGGGCCCCGCCGGCCCGCTCGGCCACGAACAGCTCGGCCCCGGGCAGCAGCTGGGTCAGCCGGCGGCCCTGCGCCGGCGGCGCCAGAGGATCCCGGTCGCCGTGCACCAGCTTCAGGGCCGCGGGGAAGCTCGCGCCCGAGGCCGCCAGGGCCTGCAGCCGCGCGAGCACGTCGCGGCGGTAGCCAGGTGCCAGCGTCTGGGCGAGCAGCCGGGCGCGGGTCCGGGCGGCGGGCAGGCTGGCCCAGCCGCGGGCCAGCTCCCGGAGCTCCTGGCGCGAGAGCACGGTGGGGTCGGCGTAGGCCAGCATCTCCAGCGCGGCCCGGGTCGGATCCTTGTGGGTCCGCCGGGCCCAGCGCTCGGCGCCGCCGCTTCGGTTCAGCCAGAACCCCCGCAGCCGGGCGCTGGCCGGGAGCTGGGTGCAGACCCCCAGCGTCACCAGCGTGCCCACCGCCTGGGGCCGCTCGAGCGCCAGGCACAGGCCGGCCAGGCCGAGCTCGGCGTGGCCCACCACGGTCGGGGTGACCAGACCCAGGGCCTGGATGATCTCGGCCACGAGCGCGGCGAGCGCGGCCGGCGTGGCGTCCCCGCCCGGGAGGAGCGGCTCGGCCTCCGCGGGCACGAGCTCGGGCACCACCGCCCGGCAGCGTGCCGCCTGGAGGCGGGAGAGCAAGGCGCGGAAGGTGAAGCCGGTGGTCCACAGCCCGTGCAGCAAGAGCACCGGCCGGCCCGCTCCCAGCTCGCGGTAGACCACCCGCCGGGGGCGCGTTCCGCCCGCGGCCGGCGGCAGCTCCAGGCTGCGCGCGGGGACGAGGAAGTAGGGGTGTTCCTCGGAGGGGAGCTCGGGGATGGCGGCGAGGCTGGGTCGCACGGGCCCTTGTGTACACCCACCCGCCGGGGACTTGCAAGGGCTTGTGCCCGGGTGGTAGGAATGAATCCGGCTCTCTATCCACGCGGCGTTCTTACGGCTGGAACCTGGAGGCAGGTATGCGCATGAGGCACATGAATGTGAGGGCGCTGGCGGTGCTCGGGCTCCTGCTCGGAGTCGGGGCCGGGTGCGACGAGACCCGGTTCAACCGCATCGAGACCCAGAAGGACACGTTCCTCCAGGACGGCACCCAGGTCGTCGAGCAATTCATCCAGGACGGCACCGCCAAGGTGGACACCTACGCCCAGACGGGCTTCCACCAGGTGGACGCCTTCGTGCAGAAGGCCGCGGCCGAGGTGGACATCCTGTGGGTGGTGGACAACTCGCCGTCCATGCTCCAGGAACAGCAGAACCTCGGTGACAACTTCACGGCCTTCATCGGGTACATCGACACCAGCCTGATCGACTACCACATCGGGGTCATCGCCATGGATATGGAGGACCCCACCCACCAGGGCAAGCTGGTGGGCACCACCAAGGTCATCACCCGGCAGACGCCCGGCGCGGCGGCCGTGTTCGAGGACAACATCAACGTCGGCACCACCGGCGGCGGCTTCGAGATGGGCATCCTGGCCGCCCACGACGCCCTCAGCGAGCCGCTGCTGTCCGGGGCCAACGCGGGCTTCCTGCGCGACACCGCCTCGCTGGCGGTCATCTTCGTGTCCGACGAGGACGACCACTCCTACGGCGGGGTGACCTACTACAAGCGCTTCTTCACCACCCTCAAGGACGTGGGCAACGAGCGCCGGGTGATCATGGCCGCCATCGTGGGCGAGAACCCGGACGGTTGCAGCGGCGCCGCCGGCGAGGCCGCCCCGGGCGCGCGCTACCTCGAGCTGGTGCAGGCCCTGGGCGGCAGCTCGGCCTCCATCTGCGCCGCGGACTTCTCCGTGACCCTGTCCCAGCTCGGCCTGACCGTGGCCGGCCTGGGGCGCAAGTTCGTGCTGTCCCAGGCCCCGGATCCCAGCTCGATCGTGGTGAGGGTGCGCGCCGCGGGGGCGCAGGACTGGGTCGAGATCACCGAGAGCCCGGCCACCGGCTGGCGCCTGGATCAGGGCGAGAACGCCATCTACTTCGACGGCTCCTACGTGCCGCCGCCCGAGGCGGACATCGAGGTCGAGTACTCCAACTCCCAGTACGAGTTCCCCATGTCGGGGCGCGGCGATCCCGAGACGCTGGTGGTGACCGTGGACGCGGACGGCGACGGCCCGGGCCTGCCGGTGACCCAGACCGAGAGCACCGACTACGTCTACGACGCGGCCTCCAACACCATCCGCTTCCTGGACGGGCACGTGCCGCCGCTGGGCGCCACGGTGGAGATCTCCTACGCCTCCCTGCGGCGCTCCTTCGCGCTGGGGCAGGAGGTGGAGAACCCGGAGACCCTGCGGGTGGACGTGGATCTGAAGGACGGCAACGGCTACCGCCAGGTGCTGCGCGACGAGGCGACCGGCTGGCTGTTCGACTCGGCCGGCAACGCCGTCCTGTTCCAGGGCAACTTCGTGCCGCCGCTCGGCTCCGACATCCGGGTGTCCTTCTCCAACCTGCGCTGGCTGTTCCCGCTCACCCGCGTGCCGGTCTCCGGGACCCTGGTGGTGACCCTGGACAACGACGGGGACGGGCCCCTCGAGGTGATCGAGGTGCCGGTGGACGATCCCGCCGGCGCCCCGGGCTACATCTACTACGGCACCACCGAGCCTGCGCCCTACACGAACTCCATCAGCTTCGAGAAGCTCGAGTGGCCTCCGCTGGGCGCGGTGGTGACCGCGGTGTACCGGCCGAGCGCCATCGCCCCGTGAGGAGGACGGTCATGCGCACTGCCATCACCCTGACGACGCTCGCCCTGCTCTCCACCCTCGCGGGCTGCGAGGGGGAGGAGATCGCCGGCAACTGCAAGCGCGACTCCGACTGCATGGCCGGCTACCGCTGCTCGCTCGACCACCAGTGCCTGTGTACCATCGATCAGGCCTGCCTGGAGGGCGAGTACTGCAACGCCGACGGCTTCTGCCAGCGCTACACGGGCTGCCGCACGGATCCGGACTGCGGCCTGCCGGCCGGCGCCTGGCGCTGCCAGATCACCGCCGCGGGCTCGGGTCAGTGCCTGTGCCTGACCAACGAGGCCTGCACCGGGGAGCAGGTGTGCAACACCTCCGGCTCCTGCCAGGACAAGGCCGGCTGCGTGCTGGACGGGGACTGCGGCGATCCCAGCCTGTTCCAGTGCCGCATCAACCCCGAGACCAGCATCGGGGAGTGCTTCTGCAAGGTGGACGGCGCCTGCCAGGACAACGAGTTCTGCAACTTCTACGGCTACTGCCAGCCGCGCACCACCTGCGCCACCAACGAGGACTGCCCGGCCGGCCGCTTCTGCAACGTGGCCGACGGCGAGTGCCTGTGCAACTCCGAGGCCCAGACCGGCTGCCGCTCGGACGAGGTGTGCAACGCCTCGGGCTTCTGCCAGCCGCGGCCCGGCTGCTACGACAACGCGGACTGCGTGGACATCGCCGGCACCTTCTGCGACTACACCACCCGCACCTGCGTGCCCGAGGGGACCTGCTCGGCCAGCACCCAGTGCCCGCTGGGCCAGGTGTGCAGCCAGCGCGTGTGCACCACCGGCTGCAACAGCTCCGACGACTGCGAGCTCGATCAGCGCTGCAGCAACTTCCAGTGCGTGACCGGCTGCCAGTCGGACGAGTTCTGCGACTTCATCGAGTTCTGCACCGACGGCACCTGCACCTCGGCCTACTCGGCCGCCAATCCGTTCTGCAAGGCGTGCGCGGGCGGCGGAGACATCCTGGGCTGCGGCACGCGCGGCAACTCCTGCCTGATCTACCCGTACACCGGCGACCCGTTCGCCAACGCGGGCAACGAGGACTACTGCGCCCCGGACTGCTCGGGCGGCCAGCGCTGCCCGCAGGGCTTCGAGTGCAGCACCGTCATCACCATCAAGCAGAGCGACCTGTGCCAGACCAACGCCGACTGCCCCTCGGGCTTGCCCTGCCTGAAGAGCGCCGAGGAGGATCAGGGCTTCTGCCCCTGCGCGGCGAACAACACCTGCCCCTCCAACACCTGCCTGACCGGCGACACCTGCGGCATGAGCGGGAAGTGCTTCGCGCTGAGCATGTCGGGCATCGACCTGCCCTGCTCGACGGCCGCGGACTGCAACATCTGCACCGTGACCATGGACCACTGCATGACCAACGCGGACTGCCAGGCCATCAGCTGCGAGCTGTACGACGGCGTGAACTACGGCGGCTGCGTGAGCGCCAAGGCCTGCGGCCTGGTCGAGGGCATGCACTGCGATCCCTGAGCCCGCGTTTCTTCGGAAAAACCTGAACTGACGGTGCGTTGCAGGTGGCTGGCACCTGGCGCGGCTACTGCACGGAGTGGAACAGGAAGGGGTAGGTGACCAGCACCTCCCCGCCTCCGCGGGGCCGGGGGAAGCGCAGCCGGCGCAAGCTGCGCAGCAGGCAGGCCTCGAGATCCGCGCTCTCCGCGGTCGACTGCAGCACGCTCGCCTCGGCCACCCGGCCCTCGGGCCCGATGGTGAAGGTGGTGACCACCTTGCCGCGCAGATCCGGCGTCCGGCCGAGCTGCTGCTCGTAGCAGTACTTGAACTGCAGCCAGTGGGCCTGCATGTGCGCGGCCACCACCCCCCTGGGCAGCCCGCCCAGGATGCGGGTGCGCCGCTCGTCCACCTCGACCCCCAGCCGCTCGCGGTGGTCGAGGGGCGCTTGGTCCATGGCCGGGCCGCCGTCCGGCCCGCCGCTCCAGCGCCCGTCGCCGCCGAGCCCCAGCGGAGCGCCACCCGGGGGGCCGCCGCGCAGGCCCGGGGCGCCGACGCCGCCGCCCGGGGGCCCGCTCGGGCCGGCGAGCTGCGCGAGCTGCGCGTCGAGATCCGCGGGCTGCGCCCCGCCGAGCAGGTTCCCGCCCGGGCCGCCGCCGCCCCGCTGCCGGAGCAGGGCCAGGATGCCCGCGTCGGCCACGACCTGCTCGTCCCGCCGGCGACGCTCCTCGGGGCGGAGCACCGCCGCGGCCCCCTCGGGCCGGCGACGCGGGGCGGCCCGGACGGGGCGCGCCCGGGGCTGCGCCTCCTCGATGAGCGCGAAGCGCGGCCGCGCTCGCTCCGGGGCGGCGGGCGGCGCCAAGGAGGCCAGGCGCCCCGGGCTGACCAGGTAGGCGTCCGCCTCGCGCGCCTGCCCGGGGGTGGCCTGGATCATGGCCCACACCCCCAGGGCCACCAGGCAGGCGCTCGCCAGCCAGGCCCCGGCCGAGGAGTCGCGCCCCCGCAGCCCGGCCCCGCGCGCGGGCCGCGCCGCCGGCACCCAGCGCAGGCGCACCTCGGCCTGGCCCAGCCCCACGCGCGCCTCCTGCCCGGGCCGGAGCTCCCAGCCGAAGTCGCTCAGCCCCGCCGGCAGCCCCAGCTCCACGGGCCGACCGCCAGCGCGAACCGAGAACCCCATCCCGGCGGCCAGCCGCAGGCGGGCGCCGTCCTCGCCCAGCGCCTCCACCAGGGTCCAGGCCGGCGCGGGCAGCGCCAGGCCGGGCACGCCGAGCGCCTCCGGCGCGCCCTGGCCCAGCACCACGCGCTCGCCCGCGCGGTGGTGCCGCACCGCCAGCGTGCTGCGGCCCCAGCGCACGGCCACCTCGAGCAGTCGTTCCCCTGCGCCCATCGGGCCATACCTCCCCCGCGCGGGGCGTGGGCTGAACTGCCCGCGCGGCCGTCGCGGCGCTCCGTCGTTCGGCCGCTGCGACAAGCGCCGGGGGGAGGATGTTCCCGGCCCTTGCCAGGCGGCCCGGGGGCCAGGTAGGGTCTGTGGGCGGAGGGAGCTCCATGACGCACGAACGCAAGGTGATCGAGGCCGGGCTCGCGGCCTGGCGCAAGGTGGTGGACAAGAGCCTGGTCAAGAACCCGGAGCGCGAGCCCGAGTTCAGGACCAGCTCGGGCATCGCGGTCGAGCGGCTGTACACGCCGCTGGACGACGACGAGCGCGACTACGCCCGGGACCTGGGCTTCCCCGGCCAGTACCCCTTCACCCGCGGGGTGCAGCCGACCATGTTCCGCGGGCGCTACTGGACCATGCGCCAGTACGCCGGCTTCGGCTCCGCCGCGGAGACCAACGAGCGCTTCCGCTACCTGCTGGCGCAGGGCCAGACCGGCCTGTCGGTGGCCTTCGACCTGCCGACCCAGATGGGCTACGACCCGGATCACCCCATGTCCAACGGCGAGGTCGGCAAGGTCGGGGTCAGCATCGCCACCCTCGACGACATGCGCCGGCTGCTCGACCAGATCCCGCTCGGCAAGGTGTCCACCTCGATGACCATCAACTCGACCGCGGCCATCCTGCTGGCCATGTACGTGGTGGTGGCCGAGGAGCAGGGCGTGCCGTGCGCCCAGCTCAACGGCACCATCCAGAACGACCTGCTCAAGGAGTACGTGGCCCGCGGCACCTACATCTTCCCGCCGCGCCAGAGCCTGCGGGTGATCACCGACCTGTTCGTGCACTGCAAGGCGAACCTGCCCCGCTGGAACACCATCTCCATCTCCGGCTACCACATCCGCGAGGCCGGCTCGACCGCGGTCCAGGAGGTGGCCTTCACCCTGGCCCACGGCGTGGCCTACGTGCAGGCCGCCATCGACGCCGGGCTCGCGGTCGACGACTTCGCCGGGCGGCTGTCCTTCTTCTTCGGCTGCCACAACAACTTCCTCGAGGAGGTGGCCAAGTTCCGCGCCGCCCGCCGGCTGTGGGCGCGGCTGATGCGCGAGCGCTTCCACGCCGCGGACGACCGCTCCTGCGCGCTGCGCTTCCACACGCAGACCTGCGGCTCCACCCTGCTGGCGCAGCAGCCGGACAACAACGTGGTGCGGGTGGCCTACCAGGCGCTGGCGGCGGTGCTGGGCGGCACCCAGAGCCTGCACACCAACTCGCGGGACGAGGCCCTCAGCCTGCCCACCGAGGACTCGGTGCGCATCGCGCTGCGCACGCAGCAGATCGCCGCCCACGAGAGCGGCGTGGCCGAGTTCGTCGACCCGCTGGGCGGCTCCTGGGCCGTGGAGGCGCTGACCGACCGCATCGAGCGCGAGGCCGAGGCGCTCATCAAGCGCATCGACGAGCTGGGCGGCGCGGTCAAGGCCATCGAGGAAGGCTTCATGCAGGCCGCCATCGCCGACGCGTCCTACGAGTACCAGAAGCGCGTGGAGAAGGGCGCGCAGGTGCTGGTGGGGCTGAACAAGTACCAGATCGAGGAGCGGCTCCAGCCGCCGCGGCTGCGCATCGCCCCGGAGCTCGAGCAGGCCGCGGTGGAGCAGGTGCGCGCGGTGCGGCAGCGGCGCGACGCGGCCCGGGCCCGCGCGGCGCTCGAGGCCGTGGAGCGGACGGCCCGCGGCGCGGACAACCTGGTGCCGCCCATCCTCGAGGCGGTGCGGGCCATGTGCACCACGGGCGAGATCGCGGACGCGCTGCGCAAGGTGTTCGGAGTGCACCAGGAGGGCTGAGCCGCCGCGGGCGGCCGACCGGAGGAGGGTTCCCGATGAAGCTCGACCACATCGGCATCGCGGTGGACGACCTGGAGGCGGCCCGCAAGCTGTACGGCCAGGTGCTGGGGCTCGCCGTCGGCCCGGTCGAGGAGCTGCCCGAGCGCAAGCTGCGCATCTCGTTCGTCGATCTGGGCGCCGGCGGGGCGGGCCTCGAGCTGCTCTGCCCCACCGATCCCGACTCGGCCGTGGGCAAGTTCCTGGCCTCGAAGGGGCCGGGCGTGCAGCACCTGGCCTACCGGGTGGAGGACATCCAGGCCAGGCTGGCCGAGCTGAAGGCGGCCGGGGTGCGGCTGGTGGACGAGCAGGCCCGCCCGGGCGCCCACGGCTGCCTGGTGGCCTTCCTGCACCCCAAGTCCACGGGCGGCGTGCTGACCGAGCTCGTGCAGCACACGCACTGAGCCGTTCGTCAGGGCATCCGTCGGGGTCCTGTCGGCTCGCTCCCCATCCATGCTCACTCGGCGCTCCGCGTGGATGGGGGCCCCCTCGCCGCCACCCCTCTCTGGCCGATTCGGGTGGGGCGAAGCGCTCAGTCTGTCTGCCCGGCGTTCTGCCGCTTGCGCTTGCCCACCAGCCAGGCCCCCAGCACGCCCAGCTCGTAGAGCGCGTACATGGGCACGGCCACGATGGCCTGGTTGAAGGGGTCCGGGGTGGGGGTGATGACGGCCCCCACGATGAAGCACAGCAGCAGCACGTACTTGCGCACCCTGGCCAGGCCCCGCGTGGTGACCAGCCCCAGGGCCGCCAGCAGCACCACCAGCACCGGCGTCTCGAACACCAGCCCGAAGGCCAGCACGAACGAGGAGGCCGTGCCCAGGTAGCCCTGCATGCTGAGGATGAGCTGCGTGTTCTCGACCATGGTGCCGACCGCGAACTCGGTGGCCTGGGGCAGGATGAGGAAGTAGCAGAAGGCCGCCCCG
The DNA here is from genome assembly GCA_022710975.1 of Myxococcota bacterium. Taxonomy (GTDB): domain Bacteria; phylum Myxococcota; class B64-G9; order B64-G9; family B64-G9; genus JAKLGA01. Next base: position 26,356 of record JAKLGA010000011.1, read on the forward strand.
CCCAGGAAGGCGCCGGTGGCCACGAACACGAAGGGCAGCGCCAGGCGCCGCTCGCGCGCCGTCAGGCCCGGGGAGACGAACCACCACAGCTGCTGGAAGATGACCGGGCTGGCCAGCAGGATGCCGCCGATCAGGCCGAGCTTCAGGCGGTAGAAGATGGGCTCGAAGATGCCCAGGAAGACCGGCTCGGTGCCCTCGGGCAGCAGGCCCTCGATCGGCCAGCGCAGCGCCCGGTCCAGGTAGTCCGAGAAGCCCACCGCCACGCCGAAGCCGACGACGATCGCCAGCCCCGAGATGGTCAGCGCCCGGCGCAGCTCGCCCAGGTGGCCGCTGAAGGTGAGGTTCTTCGGATCCATGCGTGCGCCGGGCCCTGCCTCACAGCTTGAAGCGCTCGAGGATGCGGTGCAGGTTGACGGCCTGCTCGGCCACCGAGCCCACGGTGCTCTTCATCTCCGACATGGAGGAGCTGTGGCGCTCGGCGATCTCCTTGATGCGCTCGATGGCGCCCATGATCTGCTCGGCGCCGCGGGCCTGCTCCTTCTGGGCGCGGTTGAGGTGGTTGACCATCTCCGAGATGCTCTCGATGGCCCGGGTGATCTGCTTGCTGCCGCGGGCCTGCTCCTGGCTGGAGGCGTGCACGTGCTGGGTGACCACCCGCATGCGCTTGGCCGAGCCCATGAGCTGCTCCGAGCCCTTGGCCTGCTGGGCGGTGGCGGTGGCGATCTGCTGCACCGTCTCGGCGATGCGCTGGATGGAGGTGGTCACCTCCTTGGAACCGCGCACCTGCTCGACGGTGGCCCGGGCGATGTCGCGCATCATGGTGGTGGACTTGGTGGCGCTGTCCAGGATCTTGGTCAGCGCGCTCTCCGCCTCGCTGGACAGGCCCACGCCCTCGTCCACGTCCTTCTGCCCGCGGTCCATGGCGTCCAGCGCGTTGCGCGTCTCCGACTGGACCGCCTGGATGAGCGCGGCGATCTCGCTGGTGGAGGCCGCCGTGCGCTCGGCCAGGTCCTTGATCTCGTCGGCCACGACCGCGAAGCCCTTGCCGTGCTCGCCGGCCTGGGCGGCGATGATGGCCGCGTTGAGCGCCAGCAGGTTGGTCTGCTCGGCCACGTCGTCGATGACCGTCAGCACCTGCCCGATGGCCAGCACCTTCTTGCCCAGGGTCTCCATCACGCTGAAGGCCTGCTGGGTCGAGTCGTTGATGCGGGTGATGCCCTGGCGGGTGAGCTTCACCGCCTCCACGCCGCGCTCGGCGTCCCGGCGCACCTCCTCGCTCAGGCGCGCGGTCTGATCGGCGTTGGTCTCCACGTGGGAGATGCTCACGTCCATCTCGCGCATGGCGGCCGAGGTCTGCTCCGCCGTCGAGGACAGGTCCTCCACGCTCCCGGCCACCTCCTTGATGGCCTGGGTCATCTGCTCCACGCTGCCGGTGGTCTCCTCCACGCTGGTGGCCAGCGAGTGGATGTTGTCGGCCATCTCGTCGTTGGTGGCGGCCATCTCCAGGATGGAGCTCGAGCTCTCCTCGGCGCTGGCCGCCAGGATCTCCACGTTCTCGGCGATGCCCTTGAGGGACACGAACATCTGGGACATGGAGGCCGAGGTCTCGTCCACGGCCGCCACCTGGCCCTCGGCCCCCAGGGCCACGTCGTCGGTGGCCCCGGTGATGGCGTCCACGGCCGCGCCCAGGTTCTGCGAGGCCGTGGCGATCGAGCGGATGATGTCGCTCAGGGCGCCGATGATGCGGTTGATGGCCGCGGCCACCAGCCCGATCTCGTCCTGCTGGGCCACCCGGATGCGCTCGGTCATGTCGCCGCCCGACAGCCGCGTGGTCGCCTCCAGGATGTCGAGCAGCCGCCGGTTGAGGCGGTTGGAGGCGAGGTAGACCAGGCCGGAGAAGGCGACCAGCGACACCATCAGCACCAGCGCCAGGAACGCCAGCACCGACGAGCGCTGGGCGTTCAGCTCCGCGGTGGACAGGCCGAGCAGCAGGTAGCCGATCACCCGCTGGCTGGCGTCGCGCCCTCGCGGGGCCGGCGCCGCGAACACCGCCGGGGCGGGGGTCGGGGCGGGGGCCGGGGCCGCGGCCGGGGCCGCGGCCGGCTCCCCGGCGGGTCGGGCCGCCTCCCCGTCGTCGGACTCGTCCGGCAGGAGCGCGTCCTCCTCGCCCACGCCGTCGGGCACGGCCGCGCCCGGGCCCGCGTCCGCGCCGGCGCTCGAGCGGATGGGCTCGGTGAAGCCGAGCACGCCCGGCGCCTCCAGCACCTGCTCGGGGTGCTCCAGGTGGCGCCTGACCAGCTCCGCCAGCTCCGCGTCCCCGCGGTGCAGCTTGGCCATCACCCGGTAGGGGCTGCCCCCCAGGCCCGGCTGGCCCTCGTGGGCCGGGCCGAGCACCAGCGCGTACTCGATCTCGGCGTACTGGTCGAGCAGCCGGGCCACCTGCGCCTGGAGCTTGTCCTCCTGCTCGTAGAGCAGGTGCATGCGGCTGACCGAGTCCGAGGACAGGGTGCGGGCCAGGATGGTCCCGCGCGCCTCGAAGGAGGCGCGCAGCTGACCGGACACGAGCCCGAACAGCAGGCCAGCCACGAGCAGCAGGATGACGCCCGTGGCGGCCACCATGGTGAGCACGATCTTGCGCCGCAGGCTCGTCTTGAGATTCGATAGGATCTGCTCGCTCATGGTCCTCGACCCCCCGTCGCTCAGGGGCTCAGCAGCTTGACGTCCGGCCGGGAGCCCAGCCCGTCCGGCAGGCCCAGGTGGAGCTGGGTGGCGGTCTTGACGTTGACCCACAGCGCCGATCGGGCCTCGCGCTCGGGCAGGCTGGCTGGATCGGCGCCGTCCAGGATCTGCCGTGCCAGGCGGGCCGCCTCGCGGCCCTGATCCTTGTAGCTCGAGGTGAAGGCGGCCAGGGCGCCGCTCTTGACGAACTGCTCGGCGTAGACCAGGACCGGCTTCTGCTGCTCCACCTGCAGCAGCAGGGCCTGCTCCAGCAGCACCTTGCTCACCACCACCGTGTCGCGCAGCAGCCAGACCGCCTCGCCCCGCTCGAAGGCCCGCTGCAGGGCCGCCGGCACGTCCTTCTTGGAGCCGACCGGCAGCGCGATGAGCTCGAGGCCCAGCTCGGCCGCGGCCGTCCTGGCCCGCTCGACGAAGGCCCCGGTCGTGCCGGGGTGGTAGACCGTGGCCAGGCGCTTGAGGCCGGGCAGCACCAGCCGGTAGGCCGCGAGCTGGGAGGCGGGCAGGGGATCGTTGGCCACCGTGGCCGTGCGCCGGTCCCGCCTGGCGTTCCACGGGCCGGCCATGCACAGGACCCGCGGCAGCTCGGCGAGCTCCTCGGCCGCGAAGGCCGCCGCCTGCGGGCCGAGCGCCAGGATGACCCTGGGCGCGGACGCGCGGATGCGCGCCGCCAGGGGCTTCGGGTCCTCCCCGGCCGCGGGCAGGGTCACCACCTCGAGGGGGTCGGTCCAGGAGTCGCGCAGGCCGGCCAGGGCCGAGTCGTACGCCTTGAGGGAGCTCGAGCGCACCACCAGGGCCTCGGCGGCCGGGGCGGGCTGCGCCCACGCGCACACGAGGAGCGCGAAACTGAGGCACTCCACCGCCTTGACCGTCCGGGTCCGCACCGGCGACGCGCTCCTCGGATCGGGCCGAACCACGCGAAAAATCGCGATATTAGAGTACGTTCCCCCCACCTGCGAGTCAAGCTTTCCCCGGCTTGCCGGGGCGCGCGGCGGCGCGCTACGATGGGTCGATCGCCAGCCACCCCGGAGGGCCCCCCCATGAACCGCACCGCCGTGGTCACGGATCCGGTCTTCGCCATGCACGACCCGGGCCCCTACCACCCGGAGTCGCCCGCGCGCGCGCGCGCCATCCAGTGCAGGCTGGAGGCCGACGACCTGCGCACGCGCCTCGCGCGGCTGGCGCCCCGGGCGGCCAGCCAGGCGGAGATCTGCCGGGTGCACACCCCGGGCTACTACCGCCGGGTGGCGGCCACAGCCGGGCACACGGCCAGCCTCGATCCGGACACGCAGACCTCGGTCGACTCCTTCCGCGCCGCGGAGCTGGCCGCGGGCGGGCTGCTCGCGCTCACCGAGGCGGTGGTGCGCGGCGAGGTGCGAAACGGCTTCGCCCTGGTGCGCCCGCCGGGCCACCACGCCGAGCGGGATCGCGCCATGGGCTTCTGCCTGTTCAACAACGTGGCCGTGGCGGCCGAGCACGCCCTGGCGGCGCTCGGCCTGGCGCGGGTGCTCATCCTGGACTGGGATCTCCACCACGGCAACGGCAGCATGCACTCGTTCTGGGAGCGGGCCGACGTGCTGTACGCCAGCACCCACCAGTACCCCTACTACCCCGGCACCGGGGCCGTGGACGAGGTCGGCGCGGGGCCGGGGCGCGGCTTCAGCGTGAACGTGCCGCTGCCCTGCGGCATGGGAGACGCGGAGTACACCGCCATCTTCCGGGAGATCTTCGCGCCCGTGGTGGCGGCCTACCGGCCCGAGCTCATCCTGGTCAGCGCGGGCTTCGACATCTTCGACGGGGATCCGCTGGGGGGCATGCGGGTGAGCCCGCAGGGCTTCGCCTGGCTCACCAGCCAGGTGATGGAGATGGCCGCGGTCTGCCAGGGGCGGGTGGTGCTCACCCTGGAGGGCGGGTACCACGTCGAGGGGCAGGCCGAGTCGGTCGCGGCCTGCCTGCAGGCCCTGCTGGGCGAGCCGCCCGGGCCGCCCCCGCCGCGCGCGGGCGTCGGCCAGGCCGGACCCATCCTGGCGGCGGTGAAACGCGTCCAGGGGCAATTCTGGAAGCTGGGCTAGGATCTTCTACGGGAGATCTGGGGTTCTGCGTGAAGCCACACCCGGGTCGCGTTGCGACCCGGGTAAGACTTTCTGCGCGCCCAGGAGGCGCTTGAAAGTCTAAAATTCTTCGGCGGAGTCGCCCTCGTCCCCGCCGCCCTGGATGCTCTGGATCATCTTCTTGCACTTGGCGTAGTACGGGTTGCTCTTGTTGACCATCTGGGTGACGGTCTGGCAGGTGGAGATGGCCTTCTCGGGGCTGGTGGCCTTGATCACGTAGGCCGTCTCGAACAGCTTCTTGGCCTCGACCTCCAGCTTCTTGATGCGATCCTCGGCCTGCTTGAGGTCGGGCTTGTACTTCAGCGCCAGGGTGTAGCTGTCGTAGGCCAGCGGGTACTTGTTGCTGGTGTGGGCGTCCACGCCGCGCAGGAAGTACACCTTGCCCAGCGTGCCCTTGACCTTCTCGGTCACCTCGCCCTTGCCCCCGCCCAGCTTCCTGTCCAGCTCGATGGCGCGGGCGAGCATCTTGATGGCCTGCTCGGCCTGGCCCGGGTTGTTGGCCATGCCCAGGCCGTTCTTGGCGTGCTGCTGGAACTCGCGCAGCGACTTGATGCCGTCCTGGCTGACGCCCGAGGAGGAGGCCTGGGCCAGGGCTTCGTCGATCTTGTTGGCCCGGTAGAGATCCAGGCACTGCCCGGCCAGCAGGTACTGCGACTTGACCACGGGGGGCGGCTTCTCGACCTTGGGCTTCTTGCAGCCCTTGCCCACGCAGGGCGGCGGGGCCACGGGCCTGCGCAGCGCGGCCTCGGCCTTGCGCTTGATGTCGCTCGCCACCGGGTCGTCCGGGAAGGAGCGCAGGATCTCGTCGGCGGTGGTCTGGGCCTCCTCGTAGCGCTTCTCCGCCAGGGCCGTGCGGGCCCGCTCGGTCCGGTCCGTGCGCAGGCCCTCCTCGGCCTGGACCTTCAGCTCCTGGGCGGTCTTGGTGGAGCTGGACTCCGCGGCCAGGACCGGCGTCAGGGCGGCGATGGCGCCCTCGTAGTTCTTCTCGTCCAGCTTGGCCCGGGCGTCGCCCACGGCCCGCTCGGCCTCGACCTCGCCGTCGATGGTCTTCTTGTAGCGCAGGACGTCCTCGTCCTCGGGCAGCAGCTCGAAGACCCCCGCCAGGAGCTTCTGCGCCTCGCCCCACTTGTTCTCGCCGACCAGCTTCTTGACCTCCTCGAAGTCCGTGGCGGCCTGCGCCAGGGCGGCCTCCTCCTCCGCGGCCGCCGCGGCCGCGGCCTCGGCCTCGGCGGCGGCGTCCAGCTCGGCCTGGCTGGGCCCGCTCATCTTCTTGGCGATGCCCAGGACGCCGATCAGCACCACCAGGACGCCGCACACCATGAGCATCTTCTTGCGCTTCTTCTTCTTGGGCGACGGGATGCCGTGGCCGGTGACGTTGGTCCCCTCGCCCGTCTCGTTCACCGCCTCCAGCATGGCCGTGGCGTTCTGCCGGGGGGACCTCGGCCCGCCCCCGCCGGGGGCGGTGAACACGATGCGGGCGTCGCCGATGTGGATCTCGTCGCCGTCGTAGAGCGGCTCGTCGGTGATGCGCTTGTCGTTGAGGAAGGTGCCGTTGCCGGACTTCTGGTCCACCAGGTGCCAGGCGTCGTCCTGCTTCTCGATGACGGCGTGCTGGCGGGAGACCAGCTGGTCGGGCAGCACCACGTCGCACTCGGGGGAGCGCCCGATGACGAAGCGCTCCTTGACGATCTCCACGTCGGACTGCCCATCCCCGGTCTCGATCGTCAGCACCGGCACCGGCTCGTTGGTCACGTCGGCCATGTTCAGGATGGCGGTCTTGTCGGCCGGGGTGGCGGGCGCCGCCGCCGGCAGCTCGCCCACGAAGGTCGCGCCCGCGTCGCCCGGCGGCGCCTCGCCGAACACCAGGGCGCCGGAGTCGGGCAGGGCGTCGGCGTCGGGATCGCTGAGATCCGCGTGCGGCGCGAACTCGCCGGTGTCCTCCTCCTCGGTCGGCAGGGGCGGCGGCCCCCCGCCCTCGGGCGCCAGGCCGCGGCGCGAGAGCTCGCGGTGAATCGGACCGCCCTGGCCGCCCACAGCCTCCAGCTCCTCGTCGGTGGTGTGCTCGCTGCTCCCACCCTCCTCATCGGGCGCGGGCACGGGCCTGCGGCGCCGGCGCGATCGGATGTCCTGGGACATGGGCCTCGCTCCCTTCGGGCCGGCCCGGCTCGCGCGCCGGACCGGGGCTCATTCTAACACGACTTCCGGGCGGTCGCCCCGCCCGGGTCAGTACATCCGGTCCACCTTGAAGAACTGGTCAGGGGCCGCCACGTCCGCCGAGGGCAGGTACTCCTTCGGCTCCTTGCCCTGCAGGAACGCCTCCATCACCGAGTGCGGCGTGCCCGGACGGGCCAGCAGGCCCGTGCTCGGATCGATGCGGGCGAAGGTGATGCCCGGGGGCACCTCGAACTCCCCCTGGGGCCGCTCGCCCAGCGCCTGGCGCATGTAGCTGACCCACATCGGCACCGCGGCGCGCGATCCGGTCTCCCCGCGGCCCAGCGGATCCTTGGGCTCGTCGTTGCCCACCCACACGGTGGTGACCAGGTCGCGGGTGAAGCCGACGAACCAGGCGTCGGCCGAGTCGTTGGTGGTGCCGGTCTTGCCGGCCACGGGCGCGCCCAGGCTGCGGGCGTTGGCCGCGGTGCCGCGGCTGGCCACCCCCTCGAGCAGGTGCAGCAGGATGTAGTTGGCGCGCGGCTCGATCAGCTGCTCGGGCGGCCGCGCCAGGCGGTCGTAGCCGCGGTCGAGCTTCTCGTCCCAGCTCTGCCAGGGATCGAGCGGGGAGGTGCGGTTGAGGAGCACCCGGCCCCAGCGATCGGTCACCTTGCGCACGAACTCCGCCGGGGTCCGCCGCCCGCCCTGGTTGAACACCGCGTAGACCTGGGTGAGATCCCAGGGCTTCAGGCAGGAGGAGCCCAGCGCCAGCCCGAGCTCCTCCCGCAGCGGCGTGGTCAGCCCCAGCTTGTGGGCCCAGGCGATGGTCTCCGGGATGCCGACGTCGTCCAGCACCTTGATGGCCGGGACGTTCATCGAGTTGACCAGCGCCATGTGCACGGTGACCTTGCCCTTGAAGTCGGCGTCGAAGTTCTCGGGCTTCCAGCGGTTCTGGTTCTCGGGGTCGTCGTACACCACGGCCGAGTCGATCAGCACCTTGGCCGGGTTGTACTCCTTCTCCTGGATGGCCAGCGAGTAGGTGATGGGCTTGAAGGCCGAGCCGGGCTGGCGGCAGGCCTGCAGCACCCGGTTGAACTCGCTGTCGTCGAAGTTGTAGCCCCCGATGATGGCCTTCACGTAGCCTAGCTGGGGCTCGGTGGTGACCAGCGCGCCCTGCACCGCGGGGATCTGGTCCAGGCGCAGCAGCGCCACCCCGGGCGGGTCCTCGAGCACCTTCCGCAGCGCCGGGGGCTCGTCCCGCATGAGCGCGTCCGCGCTGGTGCGGCGCACCAGGATCACGTCGCCCGGCTTGAGCTTCCGGCGCACGTCGTTCACCCGCGCCGAGGCGGACTGGTAGTGCACGGTCGGGTCGGGATCGCGCGCCCAGCGCATGCCCATGACCGGCAGCAGCCCGCGGGCGAGGCCCACGGACACCAGCGCGCGAGACTCCGAGACCTCGTCGACGATGGCCAGCAGCGGCTGGTCCATGGGCAGCTCGCCGGCCTCGTCCAGCCAGCCCATGCGGACGAAGTGCTTCTGCGCCGCCTCCAGGAGCTTCTGGCGCTCGGCCGGCTCGGCGAGGTGGAGCAGCGGCCCGCGGTAGCCCTGGCGGTGGTCGATGGAGACGATGCCGTCGTTCATGACCTGCTGGGCCGCGAGCTGGTAGTCGAGATCGAGGGTCGTCTCGACCGTCAGGCCGGCCTCGTACACCCCCTCGGTGCCGTAGCGCTGCTGGAGCTGGCGGCGCACCTCCTCGGAGAAGTAGGGCGAGCGCTGGCGGAAGATGTCGACGATCGGCCGGGCCTGGATGGGCGCCTTGGCGGCCGCCTCGGCCTCGGCCGGCGCGGCGAAGCCCACTGCCTGCATGCGCTCGAGCACGTAGCTGCGGCGCTCGCGGGCGGCCTCGGGCCGGGCCACCGGATCGTACTCGGAGGGCGCCTGGGGCAGGCCGGCGATGGCGGTCATCTCGCCCAGGTCGAGCTCCCACACGTTCTTGTGGAAGTAGTTGCGCGCGGCCGCCTGCACGCCGTGCGAGCCGTGGCCCAGGTAGATCTGGTTCAGGTACAGGTAGAGGATGTCCTCCTTGCCGAAGGTGGTCTCCAGCCGCCGGGCCAGGATGGCCTCCTTGAACTTGCGGGTGAAGGTCTTCTCCCGCCCCACGAAGGTCTTGGCCACCTGCTGGGTGATGGTGCTGCCGCCCTGGACCACCTTGCCGGCCTGCAGGTTCTTGAGCGCGGCCCGCAGGATGCCCATCGGATCGATCCCGGCGTGGTTGAAGAAGTTGTCGTCCTCGGAGGCGATGAAGGCCTGCACCAGGCGGCGGGGGATCTGGGACTGGGGCATCACGTCCCGGCGCTCGATGGCGAACTCGGCCAGCAGCGTCCCGTCGTGGGAGTACAGCCGGGTGGTGGCCGGGGGGTTGTACTGGTCGAGCCGGGGCAGCTCGGGCACCGAGTCCTCGACCGCCAGGTAAATGCTCAGGATTCCAAGGGATCCGCCGGCGAACCAGAACGCCAGGCAGGCCAGCATCCACAGCGGGACACGCACGAGCAGGGAGCGCCGGCGGCGTGGGTTGGCCACCAGGAGCCGCGGGGCCTGCTTGCCGGAGCCTGCGACCAAAGGCACCTCCTCCGAGCGCGAAAGTCTATGTGTTTCGACGGGCCGAGTCAACTCGCGGGTTCGTTTCCGGGCCGCGCGACCGGGTTGCATGCCCCCGGGGAGCGGTGTACGCTCCGGCCCCGGATCCTCCAGCGGACGGAGAGCGCCATGGCCGACGTGGTCCTGAAGGGCGTGCGCAAGCAGTACGGCGAGGCGGTGGTCGTGCCGGGTGTGGATCTCACCATCCGCTCGGGCGAGTTCGTGGTGCTGGTCGGTCCCTCCGGGTGCGGCAAGTCCACCACGCTCCGCATGATCGCCGGGCTGGAGGAGATCACCGCGGGCGAGCTCAGCATCGACGGCCGGCGGGTGAACGAGGTCCACCCAAAGGACCGCGACATCGCCATGGTGTTCCAGTCCTACGCCCTCTACCCCCACATGACCGCCCGCGAGAACATGAGCTTCGGGCTGAAGATCCGCGGCATGACCAAGGCCGAGATCGAGGCGCGGGTGGGGGAGGCGGCCGACATCCTGGGGCTGGCGGAGCTGCTCGACCGGAAACCCAAGGACATGAGCGGTGGCCAGCGCCAGCGGGTGGCCATGGGCCGCGCCATCGTGAGGAAACCCAAGGTGTTCCTGTTCGACGAGCCGCTGTCGAACCTGGACGCCAAGCTGCGGGTGCAGATGCGGGCCGAGATCGCCAAGCTGCACCAGCGCATCCAGACCACCATCGTGTACGTGACCCACGATCAGGTCGAGGCCATGACGCTGGCGGACCGCATCGTGATCATGGACAAGGGCGTGGTGCAGCAGGTGGGCACGCCGCTCGAGGTGTTCGAGCACCCCCGCAACCGCTTCGTGGCCGGGTTCATCGGCAGCCCCGCCATGAACTTCATCGCCTGCGAGCTGGGCCCGGGCGGCCTGCTGACCGGGGACGGCCTGCGGCTCGAGCTGCCGGGGAACCGCCAGGCGCTCGAGGGCCGGAGCGGGCCGGTGGAGCTGGGGATGCGGCCCAACACCCTGGCCGTGTCCAGGGCCGGGGCCGAGCCGCGCGCCGACCGGCTGCGGGCCAAGATCGAGGTGATGGAGCCCATGGGCTCGGAGACCTACCTGTACGCCACCTGCCAGGGGCAGCTGCTGACCGTGCGCGTCGAGGCGACCGCGGCGCTGGCCGAGGGCGACACGATCGAGCTCGCGCCCGACCTCGAGCGGGCCCACCTGTTCGATCGCGCCACGGGCGAGGCCTTCTTCTAGGCGGGCAGGAGGCGGGTCGTGGGGCGCGCGCTGTGCACCGTCCTCCTCGGGCTGCTCGGGCCGCTGTGCCTGCCGGCCCTGGCCGCGGAGCCGGTGACGGTCGAGCTGTGGCACTCCTACCGGGGGACCGAGCGGGACGCCCTGGAGCGCGCCATCCAGGACTTCAACACCACCCACGCCGAGCTCCGCGTGGCGGCCACCTTCGTCCCCTCCCAGTCCTTCGCGGACAAGCTCAACATGACCGTGCCGCGCGGGAACGGCCCGGACGTGTTCATCTTCGCCCACGACCGGGTGGGCGCCTGGGCCGACAGCGGGATCATCGCCCCGCTGGACGGCTACCTGACCCCCGGGCTGCTCGATCGCTTCATCGGCAAGACGGTCGATCCGCTGCGCTACCGGCGCCAGGTGTGGGGCCTGCCGACCGCCTTCAAGAGCGCGGTGCTGTACTACAACAAGGCCCTGGTGCCGGAGCCGCCCCAGGACACCCAGGCGCTCGAGGCCCTGGCCCGCGGGCTGGCCGGGCGCCGCGCGGCCGACGGGCAGCCGATCTTCGGGCTGGTGTGGCAGGCCTCCCTGCTCTACATGCACGCCGGCTTCCTGCACGGCTTCAAGGGCCGGCTGTTCGACGCCCAGCAGAACCTGGCGCTCGACGGCCCGGAGAACGCCGCCTCGCTTGAGTTCGTGCGCCACCTGGTGCGCGACCTGAAGCTCTGCCCGGAGGACGTGGACAGCATCAAGGTCACCTCGCTCTTCAACGCCGGGCGGGCGGCCATGGTCCTCAACGGCCCCTGGTTCCGGGCGGAGATCGATCCGGCCGTGGACTACGGGGTGGCGCTCATGCCGGTGCTCAGCCCCACCGGGCTGCGGGCCCGCCCCTTCGTGGGCAGCGAGGCCTTCCTGCTCTCGGCCCAGGCCAGGCGCCCGGCCGAGGCCTTCCAGGTGATGGAGTGGCTCACCCGCGACGAGGCCGCCCGGGTGCGCATGCGGGTCGGGCTGCAGTCGGTGGCCAACCTGGCGCTCTACCAGGAGGGGCCGATCGATCCGGTGCTGGCGGTCTTCCGCGAGCAGCTCGAGTACGCCGAGCCCATGCTGAACACGCCCGAGATGGGCATGCTGTGGGTGCCCTTCGGCAACGCCATCAACGACGTGATCATCGGCCGGGCCACCCCGGCCCAGGCCCTGGCGGTCGCCCAGCAGCAGGTCAGCTTCCAGATCCAGGAGTTCCGCAAGGGCGAGACCCTCAAGAGCGGCGGGGGCGGCGGCGAGGCGGCCTTCGTGCAGGCGATCACCTGGGGGCTGGGCGGGGCGCTGCTGGCGCTGCTCGGCGTGGCCGCGGTCCTGTGGCGGCGCTTCAGGCGCGGGCTCGGCGAGGCCTGGCGGCAGAGGAGCGCCTACGCCTACATCGCCCCGGCCATGATCGGCACCGCGGTGCTGATCTTCATCCCCTTCCTGGTGGGCCTGGGGCTCAGCTTCTTCAGCTACTACCAGGGCGACTACTACTACGTCGGCTTCAAGAACTTCGGCGACATCCTGTCGTCCCGCGGCTACTCGCTGACCGACACCTTCAGCTTCTACTACAAGCTGTTCATCACCGTGCTGTGGACGGCCACCAACGTGCTGCTGCACCTGGGCATCGGGCTGGGGCTGGCGCTGCTTCTGAAGGATCCGCTGCTGCGGCTCAAGGGGCTGTACCGGGCGCTCTTGATCATCCCCTGGGCGGTGCCCTCCTACATCACCGCCATCGTGTGGCGCGGGATGTTCGACGCCGAGAACGGCGTCATCAACCACATGTTCGGGCTGACGGGCTTCAACTGGTGGGGCTCCACCTGGAGCGCCTTCCTGGCCAACCTGGTGGCCAACTGCTGGCTGGGCTTCCCCTTCATGATGGTGGTCAGCCTGGGCGCGCTGCAGTCCATCCCCCAGGAGCTGTACGAGGCCGCCGACGTGGACGGCGCCACCCGCTGGCAGAAGTTCCGCTTCATCACCCTGCCGCTGCTGAAGCCGGCCCTGTTCCCGGCGGTCATCCTGGGCGTCATCTGGACCTTCAACATGTTCAACGTCATCTACCTGGTCAGCCGCGGGGCGCCCAACGGAGGCACCGACATCCTGGTGGTGGAGGCCTTCCGCTGGGCCTTCGAGCGCGGCGACCGCTACGGCTACGCGGCCGCCTACTCGACGCTGATCTTCGCCATCCTGTTCCTGTACACCCTCATCACCAACCGCATCACCCGGGCCACGGAAGGAGCGTTCGACTGATGCCTCCCGTCCAGCGCTCCCGGAAGGTGCTCACGCACGCGTTCCTGATCCTGTTCACCGTGGGGGTGATGTTCCCCGTGGCCAAGGTGTTCCAGGTGGCGCTGCAGGACCAGCAGACCTTCGACATGAGCCTGCTGCCCTTCCCCAAGCCGGCGCTGTTCACCCTGCAGAACTTCTCCGACGTGGTCACCCGCGAGAAGGTGCTGGGGCTCGGGCCCGAGCTGTCCGGCGCGGAGGTCGAGCGCCTGGCGCGCTTCCTGGCCGGGGTGCCCGGGGCCGCCGAGCCAGCCTGGGACGTGCCGCCGGACCAGGCCGCCTTCCTGACCGAGAAGCGCTGCTTCGCCTGCCACGCGCTGGGCAGCCAGGGCCGGGCCGGGCTGGGTGGGGACCTGCGGGCCGCCGCCCGGCTGGGGGAGGACGGGCTCGCGGCCTGGCTGGCCGCGCCCACGCGCGACCACGCCCGCGCGCTGGGGATCGGCGGGCCCGCGCCGAGCGGCGCGATGGAGCGGCGCGCGGTGTGGCTGTTCGGCCGCCAGCTCTTCAACAGCGTGGTGGCCGCCCTGGCGACGACGCTGTTCGGCATCTTCCTGGCGTGCACCGCGGCCTACGCCTTCAGCCGCTTCCGCTTCCCCGGTCGCCGGGCGGGGCTGCTGTCCTTCCTGGTGATCCAGATGTTCCCCGGGACCATGATGATGATCCCGCTGTACATCCTGGTGGACAAGCTGGGGATGCTCGACCAGCTCCTCGGCCTGGTGCTGGTGTACTCGGTCAGCGCCATCCCCTTCTGCGTCTGGACGCTGAAGGGCTTCTTCGACACCATCCCCAGGGAGCTGGAGGAGTCGGCGCTCATCGACGGGGCCAGCCGCATCCGCATCTTCTGGAGCATCATCCTGCCGCTGGCCCGGCCGGCCATCGCGGTGACCGCGCTGTTCTCGTTCATGGCCGCCTGGAACGAGTTCATCCTGGCGGCCACCTTCATGAACGACGAGACCGCCCAGACGCTGCCGGTCATGCTGAACGGCTACGTGTCCGAGACCACGGTCGAGTGGGGCCACTTCGCCGCGGGGGCGATCATCGTCTCCGTGCCCGTGGTGCTGCTGTTCTTCGTGCTGCAGAAGAACCTGGTGGGCGGCCTGACCGCCGGCGGCGTCAAGGGGTAGCGCCGCCTCGAGTGGTCTGGGGCTTGCCCGCGGGGCGCCCGTCCGTTACGCTCCGGGTCAGTCACCCGTGACCGTGGAGGCCCCATGGAAAACCCGTTCGGACTCGAGCGCCCCGGCATCCTGGACCTGGCCCCGCCGCAGCCGCGCACGGTGGAGGAGACCGGCCTGCAGCAGGGCTTCCTGGTCGATCTGGCCCTCAAGTTCCTCTACTACGGCGGGGTGATGAGCGGCGTGGTCATCGCCGACGAGATGGGCCTGCCGTTCGCCGGGGTGATCGAGGACATCATCAACTTCATGGCCCAGGAGAAACAGGTCGACATGCGCGGCGGCAAGGGCTTCGGCCGCGCCTCGGTGGACTTCACCCTCACCGAGCGCGGGCGCGAGGCGGCCCGCGAGGCCGTGCGGCGCACCGCCTACACCGGCAGGGCGCCGGTGCCGCTGTCGCAGTACACCTCGCTCGTGCGCCTGCAGATGCAGGACGTGCCCTTCATCAGCCGCGAGGCCCTGACCGAGCACTTCAAGAGCCTGATCCTGCCCGACACGTTCTTCGACCGCATCGGCCCGGCCATCAACTCCAGCCGCTCGCTGTTCCTGTACGGCCCGCCCGGCAACGGCAAGACCACCGTGGCCGAGATGGTGGCCGACATCCTGGCCGGCGAGGTGTTCGTGCCCTACGCCATCGAGGTGGACGGGCAGGTGATCAAGGTCTTCGACCCGCTCAGCCACCGGGCCGTGGATCTCGAGCGCGCGGTCAAGCCGCCGCCCCTCAAGGGCGTGCGCTCGGCGGGCGGGGCGGTGCAGAAGAAGGTCGGCCCGGAGTTCGATCGGCGCTGGCTGCTGTCGCGCCGGCCGTCGGTCATGGTCGGCGGCGAGCTGACGCTGGCCACGCTGGATCTGATCTACAACCCCAACACGGCCTTCTACGAGGCGCCCTTCCAGGTCAAGGCCAACGGCGGCATGCTGCTGATCGACGACTTCGGCCGCCAGCGGGTGCACCCGACCGATCTGCTCAACCGCTGGATCGTGCCGCTGGAGAAGCGGGTGGACTACCTCACCCTGCACACCGGCAAGAAGTTCGAGATCCCCTTCGATCAGCTCATCATCTTCGCCACCAACCTGGATCCCAAGGAGCTGGTGGACGAGGCCTTCCTGCGGCGCATCAAGTACAAGATCGACGTCTCCAACCCGAGCGAGCCCGAGTACCGGGCCATCTTCCAGAAGGTGTGCGCGGCCAAGGGCATCAAGTACTCGGACGAGGCCATCAGCTACATCATCGACCACTACTACAAGGCCCACGACATGGAGCTGCGCTCCTGCCACCCGCGCGACCTGATCGGGCTGATGATCGACGTGGCCCGCTTCCGGGCGGTCCAGCCCGCCCTCAACAAGCAGCTCATCGACCAGGCCTGCAAGTCCTTCTTCGTGATCATGTAATTCCTGAAAGTCCAGGCGCTACGAATGGTTGCGCGACCGCCCCCGGGCGGTCGGGGCTATTTTTTTGACACGTTCGGCCTGGGTGTGCTAACGATTCGATTCCAAAGGGATTTGTCCTGCGACGAGGGTACCCAGGTGCGCACCGCATACTTCGAGCTGGACGACAAGACCGAGGAGCTCCGGCACGAGCTCGGGCTCCGCAAGGACGTGGCCAGGGACTTCGAGGAGCGCTTCGAGGTCTCCTGGATCTTCCACGAGAACGCCCTGGAGGGCACGGTCATCGACGTGTTCGATCTGAAGGCCGCGCTCGACCACGTGACCATCGGCGACGGGGTGCTCATCCCCACCTACCAGCGCATCCGCAACCACCGGCTGGTCATCGAGAAGATCAGGCAGATGGCCGACGAGCCGGGCAAGAGCGTCACGCTCCAGTTCGTCAAGGGGCTGCACCTGCTCCTGTGCCACGGCATCCAGGGCTCCGGCGCCGGGCTGTACCGCAAGGAGATCCCCATTCACCGGACCTACTTCCACGACATCGTGGAGCCGGGCAAGATCTCCTACCAGATGAACAAGCTCGTCCGGGACCTCAAGGGCCGGGAGTTCAAGCAGCTCCACCCCATCCAGCAGGCGGCCGAGGTCCACTTCCGCTTCATGGCCACCTTCCCCTTCGACCAGGAGACGGGCAAGGTGGCCCGGCTGCTGATGAACCTGTTCGTGCTGCGGGCCAACTACTTCCCGGTGATCATCCCGGACGTGGAGCGGCAGCACTACTACGAGGCGCTGCGGGCCTCGCCCAGCGAGCTGCACGCGCTCATCGTCTACTGCATGGAGCAGCAGCTCGAGCGCTCGCTGCGCTTCCTGCGCAACGAGACCCTGACCCCTCCGCCCTGACGCGTGGTCTGCCCTGACCTCGGCTCGGCTCACTCCCCCAGGCGGGTCAGGGAGACGGCCTCGGGGTGGCGCTCGCCGCGCGCGATCCAGGTGCCGGTCAGGGTGGGCTTGAGGGGCGGGCCGCCCAGGCGCAGGACGAAGCGCTGCTGGTCGTGGCCCTGGTGGAACCAGACGTCCACCCGGACACCGTAGCGCTTCACCTCCACCACCGGGAGCTCCGCCCCGTCCAGGCGCAGCAGCCCGCCGCCGCGCTCGGGCAGGGTGAGCTCGAGCGGGCGCCCGCCCGGCCCGCGCCCGAGCAGCTGCCCCTGCCAGCGCCCGGTGTGCTTCAGCCCCCCCGCCTCCCGCGCCGCGGCCTCGGCCCGGGGGCAGAAGGGCCGCGGGCTCGTCTTGCAGAACTCCATCACCAGCGGCTGGCCGCCGATGGCCGTGAGCGCCTCCGCCGCGGCCTGGGCCACGGGCAGATCGCGATCGCCGAGCGCGGCCGCCAGGTGGCGCAGCGCCCGCACCTCGAGCTCGAACAGGTTCTGCTGGACCTCCGCGGTCGGGGTCCCGCACTCGCCGCCGATGTTGCGCCGGAGGATCTCGAGGTCCTGGTTGACCGCCAGGCAGGTCTCGTCCGCCGGGTCACAGGTGAGCGCCTCCGGCCCCGGCGTCCCGCCCAGGGTGGGCGCGCAGGCGGCGAGGCCTAGAGCCGAGAACATGAGCGCGAGCACGGTTCGAATACCGATCATGGAGAGGAATCTACCAGGGAGAGAAGAGCTGTTCCAGCGTGAGAGCCTCGAGCCGTCCCTGATCTCCTGGCTTCGTCTGGAGCCGGGGTCGCAGTTTTCTTTGAGGGTGGGGGAGGGCAGGGCAGGGGACAGGGAGGGGATGCGCGGGTCGGGCTGGCGGTGGCTCACATGGCGCCGGTGAGCTTCGCCACCACGGCCTTCAGCGCCCTGGAGATCTCGTCCTCGCTGCAGCCGCTCTCGTGGGTGGCCCCGCTCTCGCTGGCCGCGGTCTTCAGGTCGTAGATCACCGAGGTCACCGAGCAGGTCGCGCCCAGCCGGATGACCTGCGTGGACAGGGTCTTCTCGGCCGCCAGCTCCTTGCCCAGCTCGATCTGGCAGGACTGGTCGTAGCACTCCTTGTACGACTCGGTCCGCTGCAGGCCCAGCCGCTCCTTGAGCTGGGAGCGCGGGATCACCTGGAACTTCCCCGAGGCGGCCAGGGTGGACGCCAGGTAGTCGCTCAGCCGCTCCTGGACGTCCGTGGCCAGCTTGGCTCCGCGGTCCTCGATGGTGAAGACCGCGACGACGCGCTTCGGGCCGCCGGCCGGCGCCCGGGCCGCCTCGGCCAGGCGCTTCTGCTCGAGCTCGTCCGCGCTCAACTTCCTGACCAGCGGGCACTTCCAGGTCGGCGCGCCGAGCGGTTTCAGCACTCCGCCCTCCTCCTTGGCGAGCCAGTCGCCGGACTCGTAGGAGTAGTGCACGGCGGGCAGCGCCGGGTCCCTGGGGAACACGAAGTGCTCGGCGATCGAGGCCTTCACGTACATGAAGAAGTGGTCGCCCTCGGCGTCCGCCCAGTGGTTCGAGAAGCGTACGCCATTGCCCGTGGCGTCGAGCCCGTACAGGCTGGGGGGCGTCGAGCCCAGGTCCAGGTAGATCTGGTCCCCATCCTTCACGGCCTTGGTGCCCGTGCCCTTCATGTTCTCGCAGGGCTGGCCGGTGTAGATCGCGGTGGCCTGCGCCGGCGCGCCGGTCTTGTGCACCTGGGCGCCCACGATGAACCAGTCCGCCCCGCAGCCCGTGGCTGCGATCGCCGCCAGAGCTGCCGTCGACACGAGGGCCCGAGTCATGGGTGCTCCGTTCTCGATCCGCCTGCGGGGGCCGGAGGGCTACTTCTTGGCCAGCGGGCACTTCCAGGACGGGTTGCCGGTCGGCTTGATCACCCCGCCCTCGTCCACCGTGTTCCAGGCGCCGTTCGCCTCGTAGGCGAAGCGCACGGCCGGCTGGGCCGCGTCCTTGGGGATCACGTAGTGCCAGGCGCCCGCGGTCTTCACGTAGGTGAAGAAGTGGTCGCCCTCGGCGTCCACCCAGTGGTTGACGATGCGCGCGCCGTTCCCGGCCGCGTCGAGCTCGTACAGGCTGGGCTGCGCCCCGGCGAGATCGAGGTAGTACTGGATCCCGGCCGGCCCGGCCACCGGGGCCGCGCCCGTCAGGCTCTCGCAGGTCGCGATGGTGAAGATCGCGCCGGCGCCGGCGGGCGCGCCGGTGTCATGCATCTGGGCGCCTACCAGGAAGAAGCCCGCCGTGCAACCCGCGGCCGCGAGCGCCAGGAACATCGCCGTCATCCCGAGAACACGAGTCATGGTCGTTCTCCCCTCGTTGCTCCGCAGGCTCGATTGCCCCGGAGACGGATCGTCACTCGCCCAGGACGCCCCCCAGCATCTGCTGCAGCATCTGCAGCATGGCCGGGTCCAGGCCGTCCATCTGGAAGTTGTGGAAGCCCTGCATCTGCTTGGCCAGGTCCTGCATGACCGCGTCCATGCTGATCCCGCCGATGTCCTCGTCCCCGTGCGTCTCCTCGATCCAGCGCCGGTAGAGGGCCCGGGCCTGGTCGGGCTTGGCCGAGGCCTTGGCCAGCGCGGCCACCAGATCCGCGGGCTCGGCCTGGCGGAAGGCGTGCGCGCGGGCGTAGGCCTTGAGGCCCTTCAGCAGCGCCTTGCCGCCCAGGGCGCCGCGGAAGGCGTGCAGGAAGAGCGCCCCCTTGCCGTACACCAGGGCCGCGTACTCCGCCGTCGAGCCGAAGGCCGAGGTGGGCCGATCGACCACGCCGTCCTGGCCGCCCATCAGGGCCAGGAGCTGGAACGGCATGCGGAGCTGCATCTCGAGCTGCTCCGTGGCCGCCTGCTCGCCGTGGCGGTGCTCGTAGTAGAGCACGCCGCTGTAATTCGCCAGGGCCTCGTCCAGGAACGGGTGGCGGTTGGAGTCCGAGCCCACCAGGGCGTGCCACCACTGGTGGGCCACCTCGTGGGCGATCACGAACTCGACCATGCCCGTCTGCTGCATGAGCATGCCCATCAGGTCCATCGGCCCGCCGCCCGGGCCGGCCGAGGTGGTCAGCGACATGGCGATCGTCACCAGGCCCGGGTACTCCATGCCGCCGGCGCCGCCGATGAGCGGCGCGTCGGCCACGTCCAGCTCCGGCCAGGGGTAGGGCCCGAACATCTCCTCGAAGGCCTTGAGGCTGGCCACCGCGATCTGGAGGTTCTTGGCCGCGCCCTTGGCGGTCTCGGCCGTGTGGAAGTAGCGCACGCGGACGTCCCCGACCTCGGTCTCCTCCAGCTCGTAGCGGCTGGAGACCTGCAGGGCGAAGTTGCGCACCCCCGTGCCCAGCAGGTAGATCTCCTTGAGCCCCTCGGCCCCGGAGCCGAGCGGCTTCTCGCCCACCTGCTGGCCCGAGGAGGCCACCAGCTGATCGCTGGGCAGGGTGACCTTGACCAGGTAGTTGGCCACCTCGAAGTGGGCCACGTCCCCGAGCCCGGCGGGCGCGGCGGTGTCCCAGGCCCCGTCGGTGCGGGCCGGGATGATGGGGTAGAAGAAGCCCAGGTTGAGCATGCCGGCGCCGCAGGCGTACACCCCGTAGCCGCCCTGCTGCTCCTTGCCGAACAGCTGCTGGGTCAGGTCGTCGGCCGCGGCCCCGCCCAGGGGCGTGTCTGCGCCCTCGGGCAGGCGCGGGATGCGGCTGGCGAAGGCCAGCCCGATCCGCACCCGCCCGCCCGGGGCGAGCGGCGCGTCCAGGCGCACCGCGAAGGTGGTCGGGTGGAGCTCCCGCGCCTCGGCCGGCCGGCCGTTCACCCGCACGTCCCGGAGCGTCAGGTTGGGGCCGTCCGCGCCCAGCAGGTGGGCCACGTTGGGGTAGGTGCGCAGCACCACGTCCTCGAGCGGCGCGCCGAAGGTGTTGGTGAAGTTGATCTCCAGCTGGCCGTCGAGCTGGCAGGACAGCGGCCTGAGCACGAGCTCCATCTGGTACAGCGGCAGCTCGCCCAGCGCCGCCCCGCCCAGGCGTGTCCTGGCGCCCGCCTGGAAGCCCTTGCGCAGCCCCCGCAGGAAGGGGGCCGGGTCGTACGGCTTGGGCGCCAGGACCTCGCCGAGCGGGGTCTGCCCGCCCGGGTCCGCCTGCGCGGGGGGTGCGCCCCGGGCCGGGCCCGCCAGGGCCGGGGCGACCAGCGCGAGCGCGAGCCAGCCGAGTCTGCTCATGGCGACGTCCCTCCTCGATCGCCCGGGATTCTATCACGCCAGGCCGGGGCGAGCCGCGGGAGCAGCGCGCGCTCCGCCAGCGCCCGGGTCAGGCGCTCGGCCCCGCGCAGGTTCAGGTGGCTCTGGTCCAGGAACTCGTCCGGGCCGAGCGCGAGCCCGAGCTCGTCGAGCCGCACGAAGGGCAGCCCGGCCCGGGCGGCCTCCTCCCCGACCACGCGCAGGAAGGTCTCGCGGGTGCCGGCGGGCTTGAAGCGCCACAGCACGTCCGCGAGCGGCAGCTCGACCAGCACGAGCTCCACGCCCGCCGCGCGGCAGCGGGCCAGCACGCGGGCGAGCGCCTCGCGCTTGGCCTGGCTGAACGGGTAGCGCCCGTCCTGGAGGAGCTGGGACACGTACCAGCGCACGCGCGCCTCGCTGACCTCGCGCCCGAGCATGGCGAGGGTCGGGCCGCGCTGGTGCCACTCGCTGGGGCCGCCCAGGACCGGGTTCCGCAGGCGCGGCGCGCCGAAGAGCTCGCGCACGGCCTCGGCCGCCCGCTCGCGGCACAGGAACAGGCGCGAGACCGCGCGCAGCCCGCCGCGGACCAGCTCGGGCAGGCGGCCGAGCGCGGCCGGGCCGTGCGCTTGCCAGTCCGCGCGCCAGTCGTCCAGATCCCAGAAGCGCGCGGCCTGGGCGTAGGTCGGCTCGCCCCACAGCTGGCGCGGGCTCAGCCCGTAGACGATGAGCCGCGGCCGGCCCCGGCGCAGCAGCATGCCCAGGATGGCCTCCACCTCCACGGCCGTGGCCCCGCCCACGGCGTAGCTCTCCACCCGCGGCGCGCGCCCCAGCGCCTCCCCCAGCAGCTCGCCGAGCAGCGGCACGCTGAGCGCCTCGCGGGCCCGGCTCGAGCCCAGCACCACCACCTCGGCGGGGCCGGCCAGGCGCAGGTGGGCCTCGACCGCGGCGTACTCCACCTCGCCCGGCTCGTAGGGCAGCACCGCCTGCTCGGGCAGCAGCCGCACGCCGAGCTCGAGCAGCAGCAGCGCGAGCGCCGCGGCGCCGAGCGCCCAGGGCCAGCGCCGGCGCGGGCGCGGCTCAGAACTGGAAGTAGATGAAGGGCGCACCGGCAAACTCCCCGAACAGGGCGAAGACCAGGGTCCCGCCCGTGTAGGCCGCGGCGCGGGCCCAGCCGGGCCAGCGCCAGAACCAGCCCGGCGCGCGCGCGGCCGAGGCCAGGGCCTCGAGGCCGAGCGCGGCCAGGCTGCAGGCGATGAAGATCGACAGCCCGTGGGCGCCCAGCTCCTCCGTCCGCATGGGCGGCCCGTCCAGCAGCCCGAGCAGCAGGCCGCCGAAGGCGCCGGGCGACTGGGCGCGGAACATCAGCCAGCCGAGGCAGATCAGGTGGAAGGTGGTGAGCACCCGCACGCCCCGCCACAGCCCCCGGGCCCAGGCGGCCCGGAGCTCGCGCAGCGGGGCCAGCGCCGGGGCGGCGGCCCGCTCGAACCACAGCAGCAGCCCGTGCCAGGCCCCCCAGACCAGGAACATCAGGCCCGCCCCGTGCCACAGGCCGCCCAGCAGCATGGTCAGCATGAGGTTCACCCGGGTGCGCAGCTCGCCCCGGCGGCTGCCGCCGAGCGGGATGTACAGGTAGTCGCGCAGCCAGGAGCTCAGGCTGATGTGCCAGCGGCGCCAGAACTCGCGCGGGCTCGTGGCCAGGTAGGGGCGGTCGAAGTTCTGCATCAGCTCGAAGCCCATGGCGCGCGCCGCGCCGCGGGCGATGTCGCTGTAGGCCGAGAAGTCCAGGTAGATCTGCAGCGCGAAGGCGTAGGCCCCCAGCAGCACCGCCAGGCCGGAGGGCTCGGCCGCGGAGAACACGGCCTCCACGGGGCGGGCCAGGTTGTCGGCCAGGACCACCTTCTTCAGCAGCCCCAGGCCGATGAGCCCGAGCCCGCCCTGGAGCCGCTCGAGGTCCATGGGCCGCGGGCTGGCGATCTGCGGCAGCAGGTTCGTGGCGCGCTCGATCGGCCCGGCCACGAGCTGGGGGAAGAAGGCGACGTACAGCGCGAAGCGCAGCGGGTCGCGCTCGGCCGGCAGGCGCCGGCGGTACACGTCCAGGGTGTAGGCCATCGACTGGAAGGTGTAGAAGCTGATGCCCACCGGCAGGACGATGCCCAGCTCGGGCGCGCTGGCCTGCAGGCCGAGCGAGGAGAGCAGCGCCGCGGCCCCGGCGGCGAAGAAGTCGAAGTACTTGAAGAAGCCGAGCACGCCCAGGTTGGCAGCCAGGCTGGCGGTCAGCACCAGCCTGCGCCGCGCCCCGAGCCGCGCCACCCAGGCCGGCGCCCGCGGGCCCGGATCGAGCAGCAGCCCCACGCCCCAGTCCAGGGCGGTGGTGAACAGGATGAGCCCCAGGAAGCGCCAGTCCCAGCAGCCGTAGAAGTAGTAGGAGGCGATCAGCAAAAAGGCGTTGCGCGCGCCCACCCGCCTGCGCAGCAGCCACACCACCAGCAGGGCCAGGGGGAAGAACAGGCCGAAGTGCAGGGAGTCGAAGCGCATCGGCCGTCAGGGCTCGAGCGCGCTCAGGGCGGCGCCGTAGGCGCCCATGAGCTGCGGCTCCTCGGCCCGCTCCACCGGCGCGCCCAGGGCCTCGCCCAGGAAGGCGGCCACGGCCGCGTTGTGCGCCACGCCCCCCGACAGGAAGTAGGGCGGCCGGGGGCCCAGGCTGCGCACCAGGCTCGTCACCCGGTGCACCAGCGCCCGGTGCAGCCCGCGCACCACGTGCTCCACCGGGGTGCCGCGGGCGAGCAGGGAGACGATCTCGCTCTCGGCGAACACCGTGCAGGTGGACGAGATGGGCACCTCGGCGGTCGCGGCCCGCGCCATGTCGCCCATCTCCGCCACCGGCAGCTGCAGGCGCCCGGCGGTCACCTCCAGGAAGCGGCCCGTGCCCGCGGCGCACTTGTCGTTCATCACGAAGTGCAGCACCTGGCCCTGGGCGCCGATCAGGATCACCTTGCTGTCCTGGCCGCCGATGTCCACCAGGGTGCCGGCCCGGCCGGTGCGGCGGTACACCCCGCGCGCGTGGCAGGTGATCTCGGTCAGCGCGCGCGTGGCCGAGGCGACCAGCTTCCGGCCGTAGCCGGTGGCCACCGTGGGCGCGCGCTCGCCGCCCGGCTGCGCGCGGGCCTCGGCCAGCAGCGCCTCGGCCTGGGCCTCGATGCGCGGCGCGGTCGGCGCGAGCCGGCGCCAGGCGATGTCCCCCGCGGCCGTCACCCCCACCAGCTTGGTGGCGGTCGAGCCCACGTCGATGCCGAGCGCCGCCAGCGTCATGCGCCCAGGACCTCCAGGAAGGCCTGCAGGCGGTTCTCGGCCTGCTCCTCGCTGTAGGCGCGCGGGTCGTTGTGGTCCGCGTCCAGCAGCAGCGCCGGCGCGCCCAGCTCTCCGGCCAGCCGCCGCTGCTGGTCCATCTGGCCCACCGAGTAGGGCTTGCACGAGCGGTCCGAGTGCAGCAGGACGCCGTCGGCCTGGTACTCCTTGAGCATGCGCGCCATGGTGGCGAGCTTGTGGCCGGTGCCGCGGTTGAGGATGGGGTGCAGGTACACCTCCGCCATGGAGTCCAGCGGCCGGGTGGGATCGATGCGCTCGACCAGCTCGCCCCAGGCGTTGGTGTAGGTGGAGGCCACCAGCGCCACCCCGCGCGCGGCCAGGCTCTCGGACAGCGGCCGCAGCCGGTACCAGATGGGCAGGTTGTCCCACAGCAGCCGCTTGCGCTCGGCCTGGAGCGCGCCCACCCCGCGGCGCGTGCGCTCCTCAAGCTCGGCGAGCAGCGCGCGGTAGTAGGCCACCGTGCTCTCCTCGCCGCGCATCTCCACGATGGGCGCCATGTGGATGAACTCGTCGAAGGCGGTGATGGGCGCCGGGCGGTTCCGGCCGGTCTGCATGATCTTGAGCCACAGGCCGATGGCCTCATGGCTCAGGCGCATGACCTCCTCCAGCCGGGCCGGCGCCAGGCTCCGGCCCGCCGTGCGCTCGGCCACCTCGACCGCCGCGTCGATCTGCTTGCGCACGAAGGCCAGCATGTGCGGCCTGGCCTCGGTGTACAGGAAGGGCGTGTCGATGAGCACCAGCGGCACCTGGAAGTGGTGCGCCAGCACCTGGTACCAGTACAGCACGGTCTGGCAGATGTTGTTGCAGCACACCAGCAGATCGGGCGGGGGCAGCCGGCCCACCGGGGTCTGGCCCGAGAGCACGGTGCCGAAGTCGGTGCGCGCGTAGGAGCACAGGTCGCGCGAGTAGCCCGCGTCCTCGGCCGCCAGGCACTGGCGCTCGCCCCAGCGCCGGATGCCGCACACCGCCCCGTGGTTCTCCGGGTACATCAGGTAGTAGCCCAGCGCCTTGAGGTGCTCGACCGGCGCGCCCGAGGTGACCCAGGCCACCTTGCGCACGCCCCGGACGTAGCGCCCGGTCAGGTAGTGGCGCGAGATGAGCTCCTTCAACCAGCCCGAGGTCATGAGCGGCGGGCCCAGGTGGGGGCCGGCGCTCTTCATCCGGGCCAGCTTGTGCTCCGTGCGCAGGCGGTCCAGGCGCAGGGCCGCCCGGCCCAGCAGGCTCACGGACGCGTGGAAGCGCAGCGCGCCCAGGCTGCTCATCGCAGGGTCTCCACGAAGGCCTCGAGGCGCGTGACCAGCGGGGCCGGGAGCGCCTCCGCCAGGTCGACCTCGAGGGACAGGGCCCGCACGCCGTCCTGGGCCAGCCCCTCCCGGAGCTGGGGCAGGTAGTAGAGCTCGGGCTCGCAGAACTTGAGGGTCAGGAAGACCACCCCGCGCGCGCCGGCCGCGCGGGCGAGCTGCCGGAGGTGCTGGAGGCGGGCCTCCACCGAGGCCCCGCGGGTCGAGTCCGGCGGTCCGGACAGCATGCCCTCGCTCATGCGGGCGAAGGGCTCCGGGCCCTGGGTGGGCCGGTAGCGGCGCCGGCCGGAGCAGGCCAGGTCGTCCCCGGTCACCGTGGCCCCGGCCGCCTCGAGGACCGAGAGCAGCGCCATGGGCTCGGGCACGAGCCCGGACACCACCAGCGGGGTGCGGGCCGGCCGGGCGCTGGCCGCCGGGGCCGCCAGGGCCCGACCCGCGAGCGCCGCGAAGTCCTCGGCCGGCAGGTACTCGCGGGAGCGCACCAGGCGGTAGAAGGCCTCCTCGCCGAGCCCCACGCGGGCGCGCCCCTCGAGCAGCTCGCCCAGCGCCTGGTCCGCGCGCTCCTCGCGCTCCACGGCCGCGAGCAGCGCGGCCTCGTCCGGGCGGGTGCCCAGGGCGGCGGCCAGCCGGGCGTCGAGCTCCCGCAGCTCGTCGGCCAGGAAGGCGCGGTCCAGGGCCCGATCGCCGCGCGGCAGGTAGCAGGTCAGCACCGGCGGCGCGGGCTTCACGAAGTCGAGCAGCACGCTCCCCAGCCCCTGCAGGGAGTCGCAGCCGTGCGGCACGAGCACCACCCGGGCCTGGTCCAGGCCGCCCTCCAGCAGGAAGCTCAGCCCGGCCCGCACCAGGGAGCAGGTGTAGGGCTGCAGGTGCGCGTCCCCGCGGGAGCTGGAGCGCCCGGGCGGTCCCCACACCTCCACCGGCAGCAGGCCGTGGGCCCGCAGCAACGCCCGGGGCGGGTGGTAGGGGAAGACGGCGGCCAGCCCGCCTCCGGACTGGACCTGGGCGCGGATCGCCTCGCGGCGCGAGGGAACGTGGATCTCGTTCGGCATGCAGGTAGCCTATTGGAAGATGGGGCGAAGTCAAGCGAGCTCCAGGTGTCAAGCTGGCATGACGATCGGAGCGAAAAGCTGGAAATCATTGCAACCGTACGAAATGCATGGAGAAAGAAATCTTTCCCCGGGGGAGGTGTCAGGCTGGCTTGACAGTCGCCAGGTGCCAGCCACCTGCGGCGGTCCGGCGAGAGTCCGGATTGCGCTTGTCCGGCAAGGGGTTGGGGCCAGAGGGCGGATCGAGGGCCGGGGCTGGCACGGGCGTTGCTCCTGTCACGGCTGCCGGATGAAATGTCGAACGCTGGATCTACCCAAGGAGGGAGACGATGAACGCGATGAGGAAGATGACGAGGATGGTGGCCCTGCTCGGCGCGGCCTGTCTGCTGGCCATCGGCTGTCAGGACTACACGAACACCCACGAGAAGGTGACCTACCAGGCCCCGCTGCTGACCGGAGAGCAGGACGCCGAGACCTTCGTGGATCTGGTCGGCGGCCTCGACTTCGGCGCCCAGGCGAGCGGCAACTTCTCCACCCAGAAGATCCTGACCGGCTACGTGTTCAGCGCCAACCCGGGCGCGCGGGTGACCCTCACCCTGACCGCCGCGAACGGCGAGGATCCGGTCCTGGTGGTCTACGGCCCGCTCTCGGAGCAGGGCATCTGGGGCCGGGCCATCGTCCAGGACGACGACGCCAAGGACGGCCGCAACTCCGCCATCCACAACTTCAGCCTGCCCGGCGGCGGCCGCTACCTGATCGGCGCGGCCACCTACGACGGCGCGGTGGGCGGCCCCTTCACCGTGGACCTCGGCTGCAACGGCGAGTGCACCGACCCCTACTGCGGCGAGGTGATGTGCGACCTGTACTGCCCGTTCGGCTTCATGAGCGATCCGAACGGCTGCGCCATCTGCCGCTGCGTGGAGCCACAGTGCCAGACCGACGAGGACTGCTGGAGCCCGGACGGGATCCCGGGCCGCTGCCTGAACGGGGCCTGCGTGTTCGGCGAGGACTACCAGTGCAGCGACATGGATCCGACCTGCCCCGAGGGTTTCGAGTGCGTGCTGGACGCCTGCACCGAGCCGCAGTGCGATCCGGCCACGGGTGAGTGCTGGGCCTGCTCGGGCTACTGCCGCCCGGTGGAGCCGCCCCAGTGCTTCTCGGACGAGGAATGCATCGCCAACGGGGTGGCGGGCCGCTGCATCAACGGCCGCTGCATCCAGGACGCGTTGCCCTGCGACATGAACGAGCAGTGCCCGGCCGGGATGATCTGCGAGATGATGTGCCCGGCCTGCCCGCCCGACGTCGGCGACTGCCCCCCCTGCATGGGCTTCTGCGTGCTCGAGGGCCCGCCCGCGTGTGACGAGGCCACCCCCTGCCCCGCGGGCATGGTCTGCGCCATGGAGTGCTGGAGCTGCGAGGATCCCACCCAGTGCCCCGAGCCCGTGTGCCAGGGCATCTGCGTGCCCGACCAGGTCGAGTGCTACTCCGACCAGGACTGCATCTACCCCGACGGCACCGTGGGCTTCTGCGCCGAGGGCCGCTGCGTGTTCCAGCAGATCCCCTGCCTGGACACCAGCGAGTGCCCGCCGGGCCAGGAGTGCCTGGTGGCCTGCATGGACTGCGATCCGACCGACCCCGACTGCCTGCCCGGCTGCCAGGGGTTCTGCGCCCCGGTGGTGCAGCCCCAGTGCTACAGCGACTACGACTGCTACGACGCGGCCGGCAACGTGGGCCGCTGCGTGAACGGGCTGTGCGTGTTCGAGCCCCTGCGCTGCCGCCTGGATTACGACTGCCCGCCCAACAACCGCTGCGACATCGTCGAGTGCGACCCGAACTGCGCGGACCCGCTGGCCTGCTGCTGGGGCATCTGCGTGCCCAACGGCCAGCCGCAGTGCTTCAGCGACATGGACTGCATCGCCCCGGACGGTATGCCGGGCCGCTGCGTGCAGGGCTACTGCATCTTCGACGGCTGCGCCTGCCCGGAAGTGTGGGACCCGGTGTGCGGCGTGGACGGCCAGACCTACGCGAACGCCTGCTTCGCCGACTGCGCCGGCGTGCCCATCGCCTTCTGGGGCGAGTGCAGCGGCCAGCCGGGCGAGTGCTTCTCGGATCTCGACTGCCCCGCGGGCACGTACTGCGAGCTGTTCCAGGATCCGACCATGCCGCCCGAGCAGGGCGGGGTGTGCCTGCCCCTGCCGGTGATGGAGTGCCTGGCGGACGCGGACTGCCCCGAGGGCTTCCGCTGCGAGGCCGGCCTGTGCCCGGGCATGCCCTGTGACCCGGCCACCGGCGAGTGCCCGACCTGCTGGGGCCAGTGCGTGCCGGCCGAGGGCGGCTGCATCCAGACCGGCTGCAGCGGCGAGATCTGCGCCCCCTACCCGGTGAACTCGAGCTGTGTGTGGCTGCCCGAGTACGAGTGCCTGCAGTTCTCGCGCTGCGAGCTGCTGATGGACGCCGCCGGCCAGCAGACCTGCGGCTGGTTCCAGACCGACGAGTACCTGGCGTGCCTGGAGCGCATCCAGGGCGGTGGCGAGTGCCAGGCGGACAGCGACTGCCCGGCCGGCTCCTTCTGCGCGCTGGCCTGCTACGACTGCATGCCCGAGGATCCCAACTGCCTGCCGGGCTGCCAGGGCACCTGCGTCGAGCAGGGCTGCACCTGCCCCGACGTGTACGACCCGGTCTGCGCCGCGGACGCCGCGGGCGAGCTGCGGACCTTCGGCAACGCTTGCGAGGCGAGCTGCGCCAACGCCCAGGTGCTCTACTGGGGCGAGTGCCAGTGACGGCTGACAGAGGCTGAAGCGCCCCGCCCCCCGGGGCTGGGACGATGGGGCCCCGCATCCTTCCCCTGGGATGCGGGGCTTTTTCTTGCCCACCCTTGAACGCTTCCGCGGGGTGTGGGAGCTTCACGCAGGAGGAGAGAAGGGAGCCAGTCATGCGGAGTCGGTCCTGGGTCCGGACGGTGGCGCTCGGCGCGGTGCTCCTGGGCGCCGCGGCCGGGCAGGCGCAGGAGGGGAAGATGAGCCAGGGCGTGAAGGCGCGGGAGCAGATCGAGGAGCGGTACCGCTGGCGGCTGGAGGATCTCTACCCGACCCAGGAGGCCTGGGAGGCGGACTTCAAGGCGGTCGAGACCGATCTGCAGGCGCTCGGCAAGTGCCAGGGCCGGCTGGGGAAGAGCGCCAAGGGGCTCGGCGGCTGCCTGGATCTGCAGTTCTCGCTGACCAAGCGCTTCTACCGCCTGTCGACCTATGCCCAGCAGCTCAACGACCAGGACGGCGCCGCGGTCCAGGGCCAGGAGCTGAACGACCGGGCCGGCAAGCTGGGCACGCGCCTGGCGGCCGAGACCGCCTGGGTGGAGCCCGAGCTGCTGGCCGTCCCGGCCAGGAAGATGGCCGCCCTGCGGAAGGCCCGGGCGCTCGGCCCGTACGGCCACTTCCTGGACAACATCCTCCGGCGGCGCGCGCACGTGCTCGGCAAGGACGAGGAGCGCGTCGTGGCCCGGGCGGGCGACATGGCCAACCTGCCCTACACGGCCTACAATGTCCTGTCCACGTTGAACCTGCCCTTCCCCGAGTTCACCACCCGGGCCGGGGAGAAGGTGAGGCTCAACCAGGCCCAGTACACGCGCCTGCGCACGAGCCCCGACCGCGACGAGCGGCGGCGGGTGTTCCAGGCCTTCTTCGCCGCCCTCCGGTCCTTCCGCGAGAGCTACGCCGGGTTGATCTCGGGCGCGGTCAGCCGCGACCACTTCTACACCCAGGTGCGCGGCTACCGGGGCGATCTCGAGTCGGCGCTCGACGCGACGAACGTGCCCACGGCCATCTACACCAACATGCTCGAGCAGGTGCGCGCGGGCCGGCCGCTGCTGTGGCGCTACCTCAGGCTGCGTACACAGCTCCTGGGGCTCGACAAGCTGACCTACAGCGACCTCTACCCCTCCATCGTGCCCTCGGTGGAGATGCCCATCCCCTTCGAC
This sequence comes from Myxococcota bacterium, assembly GCA_022710975.1. Taxonomy (GTDB): domain Bacteria; phylum Myxococcota; class B64-G9; order B64-G9; family B64-G9; genus JAKLGA01. The sequence continues at coordinate 56,871 of JAKLGA010000011.1, forward strand.
CAGGCCCGGGGGACCATCCTGGAGGCGCTCGCGGCGCTCGGGCCCGAGGTCAAGGCCATCCTGGAGGAGGCCTTCGCCAGCCGCTGGATCGACGTGTACCCGAACGCCGGCAAGCGCTCCGGGGCCTACATGTCCGGCTCGGGCTACGACGTCCACCCCTACATCCTGCTGAACTACGTCGACTCCTTCGACGCCATGAGCACCGCGGCCCACGAGCTGGGCCACGCGGTGCACTCCTACCTGGCCAACAAGGCCCAGCCCTTCCACTACTCGGGCTACCCGACCTTCACCGCCGAGGTGGCCTCGACCGCCAACGAGAACCTGCTGCGGCTCTTCCTGACCGCCCGGGAGACCGACCCCAAGCGGCGGCTGTTCCTGCTGGGCGAGTACCTGGAGTCCTGGCGCACGACGGTCTTCCGCCAGGCCCTGTTCGCGGAGTTCGAGCTGAAGATCCACGAGCTGGCGGCGGCCGGCAAGCCGCTGACCGCGGATCTCCTGGACGCGACCTACCTGGAGCTGCTCAAGGAGTACTACGGCGTGGCCGAGGGCGTGGTGGAGATCGATCCGCTCTACGCCATCGAGTGGGCCTACATCCCGCACTTCTACTACAACTTCTACATGTTCCAGTACACCACCAGCTTCATCGCCTCGGTGGCCATCGCCGAGCGCATCTTCTCCGGCGACGCGGCCGCGCGGGACGGCTACCTGGCCATGCTGCGGGCCGGCGGCTCGCTCTACCCGGTGGAGCTGCTGAAGCTCGGCGGGGTGGACATGACCACGGCCGCGCCCTACCAGGTGGCCTTCAAGTCGCTGGAGAAGACCCTGGCCGAGGTCGAGCAGCTCGCCGCCAAGAAGTGAGCCCGCCGAGATCTGCTTCAGATCTACCGCGCCTCCTCGACGAGGACCTGCATGCCCGAGAGGATCAGGCCCGACATGGTCTGGTAGCGCGACTCGTCGTCCGACAGCCCGGTCGAGGTCTCGGCCAGGCGCAGCCGGGCCGGGGAGACGTGCTCCGCCCCCAGGGCCGCGTCCAGCGGGCGCCACTCGCCCACCCACACCTCGGTCCACATGTGGCTGATGAGCGCCCCGTCGCTGACCGCCAGGCCGTAGACCGGGCGGGCCGGGATGCCCGCGGCCCGCGCCAGCGCGGTCAGCAGCAGCGCCATCTCCGAGCAGTCGCCCTGCTTGCGGCGCAGCGTGTCCAGCGCCGAGGCGAAGGCGAAGCCCAGGCTGCCGTCCACCTCGGCCGCCACCCAGGCCCGCAGGCGGTGGGCGGCCTCCCAGGCGTCGGCCGCGCCCCGGGTCAGCGCGCGCGCCCGCTCGGCGATCTCCGGGTGGTCGGCCTGGGCCAGCGCGGTGGGCTCCAGCAGGCTCCGCAGGGCCGGCTCGCGCACGCTGGGCGGGAAGGCGGTGGCCGGCGGCGGCGGCAGGCGCCAGGCCTCGATCACCACGCTGCCGGGCGCCGGGCCGGGCAGCGCCCGCTGGCCGGGGCCCTCGAAGTCCGCCGCCTTCACCGAGTCCGGCAGGCGCGTGAGCAGGAAGCGCACGAAGTCCTGCCGGTCCGGGTCCAGCGGCCGGCCGGACAGCTCCAGGCGCATCAGGTCGGTCAGATCCACGGGCTCGGCCGGCACCTCCGCGACCTGCCCCGGGGCGGCCGGCCGGAGCTCCCAGGTGAGCACCCCGGTGGTGGCCACCAGGCGCCTGAGGCCCCGCGCCGGGGTGAGCTCCCAGCGCAGGCGGGTGCTGGGCTCGGCGCCCAGGGTCTGCTCGAGGACCAGGCCCCGCCCGGGGTCGGCCTCGAGCGCGACCACCTCCAGATCGGTGAAGCTGGCGGTGGAGCTGGTGTAGGCCCGGAGCTTGAGGCGCTCGCCCGGCCGCGGCAGCCGCCCGGGCCAGGCCAGCTCGGGCACCAGCCAGTCGTCCACCCCGGCGGCCTCGAAGGGCACCCGGCGGAGCTCCTGGCCGCGCACGGTCAGCATCTCGTCGCCCACCCGGCCGGCGTCGAGCTCGAGCCCCTGGGTGCCGGTCTGGGCCGCGCGCTCGTGGTAGCGCAGCACCCGCCCGGCCGCGTCGTCGAGCACCCGCGCCTGGACCTCCATGTCCAGCCGATCGCCCCGGCGCAGGTACACGCTGCGCTGCCTGAGGTCGAACAGGCGGCGGGCCCCCCGCGGGGTGTCGCAGCGCCGCTCCTCGAGCACCCGCCGGCCGGCGGGCTTGCCCTGGATGAGCACCTGGTACTCCGTGCGCACCGGGGCCACCCCGGCGCACTCGGGCCAGGGCTCGAGGGTCGCCAGCAGGGCCGCGTGGGGGGAGGCGGGCGGATCCTCCTGGCAGCCGGCCGCGAGCAGGGCGGCCAGCGCCGCCAGGGCGAGGGCGATCCCGTGGACGTGGACGGGGCGTGCGGCTGCCATGGCGCCAGCCTACCCCGGCCCCGAGCCGGGCGGCAACTTGTGCCCGGCGGGGAGCGCGGGCTACCATGGGGCCGATGTCACCCGCCGGCGGAGCGCTGCGGAGCCTGAGCATGCGGGGCGCGGACCTGCTGGAGTCCGTCGCCCGGCGCGGCCCCCTGGCGGTCGTGTTCGTGCCCACCGCCCGCCAGCTCGAGCTCGGCGAGGAGGTGAACCTGCTGCTCGACTTTCCCGCGGCGCGGCGCCACTTCCGCCTGCGGGCCAGGATCATCGCCCGGCGCATCGCCTCGTCCGGCACCGCCATCCCCCCCGGGGTGGAGCTGGAGGTGGGCAGCGAGCAGCTGCACGTGCTGCAGCTCGCGCTCGACTGCGCCGCGGGCAAGAGCGTGGACTTCATCGATCGGAGCTCGCGGCGCGTGCCGTGCGAGGTGGTGGTCGAGTACCGCACCGACCAGGGCTTCGTGCGGGACTTCGCCGAGGACATCGGCGCCGGCGGCACCTTCCTGCGCACCGAGCGCCTGTTCCCGGTGGGCACGCAGCTCGAGGTCAAGCTCAAGCCCCCGGGCTACCTGCTGGGGGTGCGCCTGCGCGCCCGGGTAGCCTGGGTCAAGACGCTCGGCCGCCCGCGCGGCATGGGCCTGGAGTTCCTGTTCTCCGGGGCCCGCCAGCAGGCCAAGCTGGCCCGCATCGTGGAGCGGCTCTCGGCCGAGCACGCCCGCCGCCTGACCGAGGGCCTACGCCCCTTCCGGGACAGGGCCCGCCCCGGTCCCGGCTGAGGCGGCCCGGGCTCAGCCCTCGGAGGCCTCCGCCGGCTCGTCGCCGTGCGCGTCCAGGAAGCGGGCGATGTTCTCTGTGTGCGCCTCGGTCAGCGTGAGGAAGTTGACGCCCAGGCCCGGGGGCGAGAGCGGATCGGCCTCGCGGCTGGGCGGGTTCACCCAGGAGACCACGGCCTCGGCCTCCATGGGCGCCTCGTCTCCGGGCAGCACGAAGCGCACCTGGAGGCGCGCGCCCTCGACCGGGGCGCCCTCGCACTGGATGAAGGCGCCCTCGCGGCTCAGGTTGTAGACCAGCCCCTCGCGCCACGGGCCGGCCGGGCTGGCCACGGCGCGGAAGTGGATGGCGAAGCCGCCGAACACCCGGGTGTAGCGGCGCAGCTCGCGGATCTTGGGGAACAGCAACCGGTTGAAGGCGAACATCACCTCCAGCAGGTGCGCCTCCCGGGACAGGACCTCGCTGCAGCCGAGCGCGCGCAGCTTGTCTGCGGCGTCCGCCTGCAGCGGCAGGCTGGAGACTGCCAGCACCGGCGGCAGCCCCGGCCGCTTGAGCCGCAGCCCCTCCAGGCGCGCGAGGATGGCCGGCCAGTCGGCCCCCAGGACGCGCAGGTGCAGGAAGACGAGGTCCGCGCGCTGCTCTCCGGTCAGCCGGTTCTCGAGGCGCCGATCGGTCTTGTGCTCGTCCACCTCGAAGCCCAGGCGCTCGAGGAGCCCGCGGATGACCACCCGCGAGCGGTGCTCCGGGTCGAAGGTGGCCACCCGCTTCCTGGCTTGGCTGGGCGTGTCCATGGCGGCTCGGCTCCCTGTGTACGGAGGCTCAGCCCGGCTTGGAGCCGGCGGGCTGGACCCGCCGCTGCAGCAGGCGCACCTCGGATTGGGCCAGGCGATTCTGCGGGTTGGACTCCAGCGCGGCCTGGAACTCCTTCAGCGCCCGGGCCAGATCGCCGTTGCGCTTGGCGATGTAGCCCAGGTACAGGCGGGGCTCGTCGTAGTGCGGATCCAGGCCGAGCGCCTTGAGGAACGGGGTGCGCAGGTTGTCGGGCAGCTTGTCCTTGGCGGGCACCCTCTCCAGGGCCTCCAGGTAGGCCACCCGGCCCAGCTGACAGTGGTAGCTGGGCTCCTGGGGGTAGAGCCGGGCGGCCTCCTGGAACAGGGCCAGGGCCTCGGCCCAGCGCCGCGCGATGATGGCCAGCATGCCCTTCTGCGCCTGCACGTCGGCCAGCACCCGCGGCGGCACCTCGCGCCGCTCCGGGTCTCGCTGCTCGGCGCGGTCCGCCAGGTAGCGGGCCCGGCTGTCCCCGTCCGCCAGCTCGCGGAAGGCCAGCGTGGCCTGGTCCAGCAGGCGGTGGGCCAGCTCGCGCTCCTTGGGGGTCGGGTAGGCCTGCTCGATGTCGTGCAGCTTGAAGGTCCTGACCAGCCGCTCGTAGGCCGCGCGCACCTCGGGCTCCGAGGCCTGCAGCCCGACCCCCAGCAGGCCGAAGTGATCCACCCGCACCAGCGACAGGATCTTCTCGGCCAGCTTGGGATCGATGCGGCCGTCGAGGATGCTGACCAGGGTGGGCTGGCGGACCTGGCCGTCCAGGCCGAGGTCCTCGCCCTCGTCCACGCTCACCTCGACCTCGATCGGCTGCTCCGGGTCGGGCGCCTCCCGCTCGAGCCCGGGCAGGCCGAGATCGTCGAAGGCGGGCCGCTCGACGCCGCTGGCCTCGAGCAGCCACAGCGCGTGCATGCCGTACAGCATGGACAGGAGCTGGCGCAGGTCCGCGCCCCCGGCCATCAGCCTCGCCAGGGCCGCGCCGGCGGCCACGGTGCGCAGCAGCCGGCTCTCCTTGGGGCCGAGCGGCACCGGCTGCTCGGGCCGGGGCGGGCGGGTGGTGAACACGGTCTCCTCGTCCACGCGGAACTCGTCCATCAGCCGGTCGGCGGAGTAGTGGGCCTGCAGGCCGGCGAAGATGTGCTCGGGCAGCTCCAGGCGGGCGAGCTGCAGCTCGATCGGCACGGCCACGGCCTCGAGCTGGAAGCCGTAGGACTTCATCCTGAAGCTGTTCGTCAGCTTCTTGCGGGTCTGGAACTCGAGCGCCCCGAACACCTCCTGCGGCCCGAGGATCCCGAGCTGGATCAGGATCTCGCCCGCCGGGCGCTTGGACTGCACCATGCGCTCGAGCAGCTGGTCGTACTGGGCCTTGTTGAGCTTGCCCTCGTCGAGCAGGATGCGCCCCAGGGTCTCCTCCTGGAGCCGGGACTGCACGTGGACCACCCGGCCCTGGACCAGGAACAGCACCCGCTCGACCGCCCCCTCGAGCAGGGTCAGCTTGCCGCTGAAGGAGGTGCGCCACAGGGCCGCCAGCAGGTAGGGCAGGTGGATCGGGCTGTCTTGCTCCATGTCCATGGACGGTAACAACATGCGGCCGGGGAATCAACCGGGACGGCTTTGGCACCAGGGATGGTTCACTTGTCGGGCTGGCACTCCTTGTCGAAGGTATGCGTCAAGACGAACTCGGCAATCCGCGGACCACATGGCCACATCGCGCTGCTTCCTGGCTGTGGACATGCATGGGGCGCTCAGTCGCCATCACAGAAAGGGCCAGTGACTACAGGAGCAAAGATCACGCTCACCTCGCGTCGGTTGTTCGCATCATCGAGGAAGGTAACGCTGTAGGAAATCAGAAGCGGGTCGACGGATGTCACCGTAGCCGCGCCAACTACAGAAACAGATCGATACTCGGGAAATCCCCAGCCTTCCTCTCGCCAGTTCAGGTAGATTGCCGGAGGCGAGGGTGGTATCAGGTCGAAGTCCTCAGGGCGCACATGCTGGACCTCGTAGGTCTCGTTCAGCATCTTGGGACCCACGACGAACTGAACCATGCTGACCCAACCACAGTAGATCGAAGTACCGGCCTGGCAGTACGGCGGCCGCAGCCGAAGCTCCAGCATTCCCTCACAAGCGCATCTCGATTCCTCCGGCGATGTCGCCAGGGTGCGTAAATCGTTCCAGCCTGCCTCTCCCTCCTCGGTGGAGGTTCCCAGGTAGTCTTCGGCAGCCGGAACCGTGGGGTAGAGCTCCTGGCCGCGAACCTCGAGTCCGTCGAACCCGCCGTAATATCTGCGGTACTCTCTTCCAGAGCACGGATCGCACCCCGAAAGCGCGACATGCTGAAATGCCAGCAGTCCGGCCAGCAGTCCAAGGGCCACTATGCGGAAAATCCCCATTTGCTACTCCGAACAGATGCAGTGTAGGTCGCAGCCAGGTGAGTGGTCAATCCCGCGGGCCTCCGTGGTTGACCGCGGCCGGCGGCGGTGAGATGGTGTTCGGCTGAGGAGGGAGACCATGCCACGCGCCCCCCGCATCCGCTTCCCGGGCCTGAGCCCGCACGCCATCGAGCACCCGGCCGACCGGGCCGCGCTGACCGCGCTGCGCAAGGTGCCGGGCTTCGACGTGGTGCTGAAGAAGGTGATCGGCCTGGTGGGCGAGCGCCGCCTGCACGTCCTGTACCTGGCCTCCGCGGTCAAGGTCTCGGACGAGCAGTTCCCCAAGCTCCAGCGCCTGTACCAGGAGTGCGCCGAGATCCTGGACATGTCCCCGGCCCCCGAGCTGTTCGTCTCCCAGACCCCCTTCGTCAACGCCGGGGCCATCGGCACCGACCACCCCTTCATCGTGCTGAACTCCGCCACCCTGGAGCTGCTGGACGAGGAGGAGCTGCGCTTCATCCTGGGCCACGAGCTGGGCCACATCCTGTCCGACCACGTGCTGTACAAGACCATGCTGGTGCTGCTGCTGCGCATGGCGGTGCTGCGCTTCGGGATCCCGCTCGGCTGGCTGGTCATCTCGGCCGTGCTGGCGGCGCTGGGCGAGTGGGATCGAAAGAGCGAGCTGAGCGCCGATCGCTTCGGCCTGCTGTGCAGCCAGGACCCGCAGGCCTCCGAGGGGGTCTTCCTCAAGCTGGCCGGGGGCGGGCGCACCGCGGAGATGAGCCGGGAGGCCTTCCGCCGCCAGGCCGCGGAGTACAAGGCCGGGGGCGACATGCTCGACAGCCTGTACAAGCTGCTGAACCTGCTCGGCCAGACCCACCCCTTCCCGGTGCTGCGCGCGGCCGAGCTGGCCGGCTGGGTGGCCTCCGGGGCCTACGCGCGGGTGCTGGGCGGCGAGTACGAGCGGCGCGGCGCGGAGAAGACCGCCTCGGTGGCCGGCGACGCGGCCGCCTCCGCCCGGGACTACCGGGACAAGGCCGCCGGCAGCCAGGACCCCGTGGTGAACTTCCTGCGGGACGTGGGCGGCAAGGGCCGGCGCCTGCTGGAGCGCGTGTCGCGTCGCCTGACCGGCGAGGAGGAGAAGCCGGGCGGGGGCGAGGGCGGAGGCGAGGGCGGGGGGCAGGGCGGGGCGTCATGATCGAGGTCCAGAGGCTCGTCAAGCGCTACGGCGCGCAGCCCGCCGTCGACGGCATCTCCTTCAGCGTGGCCAGGGGAGAGGTGCTGGGCTTCCTCGGGCCGAACGGGGCCGGCAAGACCACCACCATGCGCATCCTGACCGGGGCCCTGCCGGCCACCGAGGGCCGGGTGAGCGTGGCCGGGCTGGACGTGTTCGATCAGCCCATGGCCGTCAAGCGCAAGGTCGGCTACCTGCCGGAGGTCCCGCCGCTGTACGAGGAGCTCGACGTGCTGGCCTACCTGCGCTTCGTGGCCCGGCTGAAGGGCCTGCCCGGCAGGCGGGTGAAGAGCGAGGTGGAGCGCGTGGTGCAGACCTGCGGCCTGGGCGAGGTGCGCGGGCGGCTCATCGCCAACCTGTCCAAGGGCTTCCGCCAGAGGGTGGGGCTGGCCCAGGCGCTGCTGGCCGACCCCGAGGTGCTCATCCTGGACGAGCCGACCATCGGCCTGGACCCCAACCAGATCGCCGAGATCCGCGGGTTGATCCGGCGGCTGGCCGAGAACCACACGGTCGTGCTGTCGACCCACATCCTGCCGGAGGTGATCCAGGTGTGCCAGCGGGTGCTGATCGTGCACCGCGGGCGCATCGTGGCCGACGATCGGCTCGAGAACCTGACCTCCGAGGCCCGCTCGCTCGAGCAGACCTTCCACGATCTCACCCAGGAGTGAGGCCAAGCGCCATGCGGCCAGCCATCGCCATCCTGCGCAAGGAGCTCCGCGTCTACTTCACCACGCCCGTGGCCTACGCGGCCTTCACCGTGTTCAGCATCGTCACCTCGTTCTTCTTCCTGCGGCTGCTGGTCGGCTTCCAGCGGCAGATCGATCTCAACACGCAGCTCCGCCCGCACCTGCTGCAGTACATGAACTTCACCGACCAGGTGCTGGCGCCGCTGACCTTCCAGACGGCGGTGGTGCTGGTGTTCGTGGTGCCCTTCATCACCATGCGGCTGCTGGCCGAGGAGCGCCGCACGCGCACCTTCGAGCTGCTGATGACCAACCCCGTCGCCCCCTGGCACATCGCCTGGGGCAAGTACCTGGCGACCCTGGTGGTGCTCGCGGTGATGCTGGCGCTGACGCTGCTCTACCCGCTGCTGGTCGGCCTGGTGGCCCAGGTGGGCGGCGTGGCCTGGGAGACCGTGGGCACCGGCCTGCTGGGCCTGTTCATGCTGGGCGCGGCCTTCGTCGCGCTGGGCCTGTTCATCTCGGCCCTGACCTCGTCCCAGGTGGTGGCCGCCGTCATCACCTTCTGCGCCCTGCTGCTGCTGTGGGTGGTGGGCTGGGCGGCCACGGAGAACGCCGGCACCACCGCCGAGGTGCTGCGGTCCATGAGCGCCATCGAGCACATCCGCTCCTTCGCCTCGGGCGCCCTGGACCTGCGCGATCTGGTCTACTACCTGTCGCTGAGCCTGTTCGGCCTCTTCATGACCCAGCGGGCCCTCGAGGCCCAGCGCTGGCGCTGAGGCGGCGGGAGGCGCGAGCCATGAGCAAGCTGGGTCGCATCCTGGGCATCTGCGGGCTGGTGGCGCTGCTCAGCGTGCCACTGACGCTCTTCCTGTGGGACTGGCAGCTCACCTGGGTGGCGGTGGCCAAGCTGGCCTTCGGGCTGGCGGCGCTGGCGGCCTGGTTCCTCAGCGCCCGCCCGCGCCTGGGGCAGACCTTCCGGGCCCGGCCGGCCTTCTACGGCACCTTCGCCGGGTTGTTCAGCGCGCTGGCCGTGGTCGGGCTGGTGGTGGTCAACTTCCTGGCCCAGGCCCACCCGCTGCGCTGGGACCTCACCCGCGAGCGCATCTTCAGCCTGTCCGCGCAGACCCTGGACGTGCTGGCCGGGTTGCAGGACACGCTCGAGGTGCGCGCCTTCTTCGGGCCCCAGGAGCCGGAGACCGAGTCGGTCCGCGGCTGGCTGGAGCGCTACCGGCTGGCCTCGCCGCGCTTCGCCTACGAGCTGGTCGATCCGGTGGTGCGCCTGGAGGCCGTGGAGAAGCACAAGATCGTGCCCGGCGGGCCGCGCGTGCTGCTCACCTACCGCGGCCGCGAGGAGCGCGTGCGCCTGGGCCAGGTGGACGCCAGCGGCCCCGAGGAGGTCCTGACGGGCGCGCTCATGCGGCTGACCCAGGCGGGCGGCGAGCGCGTGCTGTGCTTCACCTCGGGCCACGGCGAGCGGTCGCTCACCGGCGAGGACCCGCGCCTGTCCATGAGCCTGTGGGCCCGGGATCTCGAGGGCGAGGGCTTCCGCACCCAGGCGCTCTCCCTGCTGGAGGCGCGCGAGGTGCCCGCGGCGTGCCTGGCGCTGGTGGTGGCGGGCCCGGCCCAGGACCTCGCCCCGGACGAGCTGCAGGCCATCGCCGCCTACCTGGACCGCGGCGGCCGGCTGCTGGCGCTCGTCGGCTACGGCGACTCGGCCTCGCTGAACGCCCTGCTGGCCAAGCGCGGGGCGTTGGTCACCGGGCGCGCGGTCATCTTCCCCGAGGGCCGCTCGCCGCTCGAGGTGGTGACCGATCCGCAGCAGTACCCCAGCGCCCACCCCATCTTCGCCCGCTTCTTCCAGGGCGGGTCCGTGTCGCTCGGCCAGCTCCAGGCGGTGCTGCCCATGGCGCGCCAGCTCTCGGTGCACAAGGCCGAGGGCGCGCTGCCCATGCTGGTGCTGGCGTCCTCCAGCGTCAACGCCTGGGCCGAGGCGGACGACGTCGCGGCCGTGGACCAGGTGGCCTTCGACCCCGAGCGCGACGTGGCCGGCCCGGTGGGCCTGGCGCTGGTAGGCGAGGCGCCCCAGGGCGGCACCCGGCTGGCGGTGTTCGGCTCGTCGTTGATGGCCTGCGACGCCGCCTACCGCGTGTTCCCCTTCAACAGGAATCTGCTGATGAACACGCTCGCCTGGCTGGCGCACGAGGAGAGCAAGATCACCATCCGGCCCCGGCTGCGGGCCGCCTCGCTGCTGCGGCTCGAGGAGGCGGATCTGAAGTTCATCACCTTCCTGGCCTCCGATCTGCTGCCGCTCTCCATCCTGGCCTTCGGCATCGCGATCTGGCAGCTCAGGCGCTGGGCCTGAGCGGGGGACGCGCGGGCGATGACCTACCGCATGCGCACCCTGATCGGCGCGGCGCTCGGCCTGCTGCTGGTGGCCGGGCTGGGCGCCTACGCCTACCTGGAGGCGTTCGTGGGCGAGGGGCGCGAGCAGCGCGACGCGGTGCTCGCCCGGCTGGTCTTCGACCTGGAGCCGTCCGAGGTGAGGCGCCTGGCGCTGGAGGCGCCGGGCGAGCGGGCCGTGGTGGAGCGGAGCCAGGGGACGGACGGGCCGGCCTGGCGGCTCACCGAGCCGGTCGAGGCCGAGGCCGACGGGGTCGAGGTGGAGGGCGTGCTGTCCAGCCTGCAGCTCCTCGACGCCGTGCGGCGGATCCCCGCCGGCGAGGCCGGCTCCGCCGAGAGCTACGGCCTGGCGAAGCCCCGCCTGCGCTGGGAGCTCACCCTGGCGGACGGCCGCCGGCTCGCGCTCAGGGTGGGCAAGCTCAACCCGCTGGGGCAGCTGCTGTACGCGCAGGTGGAGGGCGCGGACGAGGTGCTGGCCCTGCCGGGCCGGATCGAGTCCGCCCTGGAGCGGACCGTGTTCGACCTGCGCCGCAAGGACCTGGTGCGCTTCGAGCCCGATCAGGTCGAGCGCCTGACCCTCGAGGGAGGGGAGGCCAGGCTCGTGCTCGCCCGGCGCGAGGGGCGCTGGCGCCTGCAGGCGCCCGTGGAGGACCGGGCCGACGAGCGGGCCGTGGGCAAGGTGCTGCAGACGCTCGCGGCGCTGCGGGCCACGGGCTTCCCCGGGGCCAACCTGCCGGACGCGGCCCTGGGCCTGGACCGGCCGGCGGCCAAGGTGCGCGTGGAGGGGGCCGCCCCGGGCGTGAGGAGCGAGGTTTGGTTCGGCCAGGGCAGCCTCAAGAGCAACGCGGATCGGCTGTTCGCGCGCTGCGTGGATCCACCCGGCCCGACCATCCAGGTCGGCCTGCACGTGCTGCCCGTGTTCCGGCGCCAGGTGATGGAGCTGCGCGATCGCCGGCTGCTCGAGTTCGATCCGGCCGCCGTGAGTCGCATCCGCGCCTCGAGCGAGGGACAGATCGTGGTGCTCGAGCGGCACGCCCGGGGGGTGGACGGGGGCTGGGACCTGGTCGCCCCGGTGGCCGCCCCGGCCCGGCGGCTGCGGGTCCAGGCCCTGCTGGGCGCCCTGGGAGAGCTGGAGGCCGAGCAGGTGCTGGCCCCGGGCTCGGAGGGTGCGCACGGGCTGGACGCGCCGCTGCGCACGCTCGCGCTGCTGGACGCGCAGGGCGGGGAGCTGGCCTCCCTGCGGGTGGGGCGGACCGAGGGCGAGCGGGTGGTGGTGAAGGGCTCGGCTCGTCCCGAGCCCTGCCTGGTGAAGCCGGGGGCCCTGGCCGCGCTCGCCATGGAGCCCGCGGCGCTGCGGGACGACGACGGCGGGGGGGGCGGGCGTCCAGGGGATTGACTCGCACCCCCCGATTGGCTAGAGTCCACCGTCCCACCCGCTCCCGCGGGCGATCCCGGAGGTCTTGGAGCATGGCGCGCGTGACCGTGGAAGATTGCCTGGACAACGTCCCCAACCGTTTCGAGCTGGTCATGCTGGCCACCCGCCGGACCCGCCAGCTGCTCGACGGCGCGAACCCCCTGGTCAAGGCCAGGAACAAGATGCCGATCATGGCGTTGCGGGAGATCGCCGCGGGCAAGGTGCGCTTCGCGCGCGACGAGGCCAAGCCGGCCAAGACCGACAAGAAGGCCTGAGGGCGGAGCGGGGCGGGGGACGTGCCTGGTCGCGAGCAGCGTCGCTACTCTCGCAAGCGGCTCGAGGTTGACATCCTGGTCGGCTCGCAGCACGCGGGCGGAGAGTGCTACTTCGAGAGCTCCAACCTGAGCGAGGGCGGGGCCTTCCTAACCTCCGAGCTGCTGCTGGAGGTCGGTGACCTCTTCTGGATCACCTTCTCCATCCCGGGCACGCAGGTGGCGGTGCACTCCCGCGGCAAGGTCGTGTGGGTGAACCGCAACCCGGACGAGAACGATCCCACCACCCGGTCCGGCATGGGCGTCGAGTTCCTCGGCCTCAGCGAGACCGAGCGCGCGGCCCTGGCCGACTTCCTGGCGCGGGTGTGAGGCTCACTTGAGCTTGAGGCCGAAGAAGCGGCTGGCCGCTTCCTTCTCCTTGCGCAGCCCGATCAGGCGGATCTCGCGGGCGCAGTCCACGTCCTTGGGGTTGAGCTTGGCCGCCTTCATTAGATTGTTCTGGTAGCCCTGCTCGTCGCCCAGCTTCTGGCACACCAGCGCCATGTAGCGGAAGCCCCAGAAGCCCTCGGGGAAGGCCTTGATCACCGCGGCCAGCTCGCCCTTGGCGTTGTGCAGCTTGACCTCGGCCGGCTCGGTCGAGCGCTGCAGATCCACCCAGTGCCGGTAGGCGGGGTAGTCGCCGTTCTTGGGGTCCAGCTCGGACGCCCAGCGGAAGGCCTCGGAGGCGGCCGTCAGGTCACCCTTCTTCATGAAGACCAGGCCCTTCTGGAACTGGACCCTGGCCTCCTCGGGCCGCGGCTGGCCGCCGGCGCCCTGGGCGCCACCGCCGGGCTTGGCCTTCTCCTGGGCCTGCTTCTGCTCGTACTGCTCACGGCCGCCGGAGCTGGACAGCACCTGGTAGGCCTCGTTGATCTTGGACAGGATCACGTCCATGCGGTGCCGGAGATCCTCGTCCGTGGAGTCGGCCACGCGGTCCGGGTGGTAGACCTTGGCCAGCGTCAGGAAGGACTTCTTGATCCGCTCGCCGTCCGCGTCCCTGGGCACCTCCAGGACGCCGTAGTGGTCGGCGGTCTTGACCTGCTCGAACTTGGCGTTGATCTTGTCCCGGAGCGCGGCCGGCACGGCCGTCCCGGTGGCCCCGGCCTGGGCGGGCTTGGCCCCGCGCCGTCCGGCGGCCTCCACCTGGGGGGCGCGACCGGCGCCGGGGTGGGGCACAGCCGGCGCCTGGGGGGCCGGGCTGGCCGCGGCCCTGGCCCCGGGCATGGGCTGGGCGAAGGAGGCCTCCTCGGTCTCCAGCATGTCGCAGTACATCAGCGCGATGAGCATCATCATGCCGGAGGTCGGCCCGGAGCGGACGCCGCGCACGTACTCCTGCGGCAGGCGGAACTCCTCGAGCAGCTTGGCGTCGGCCAGATCGTCGGGCGGGAACTCGAACAGATCTCCGCGCTCGACGAACTGGTGCGACGCCCGCACCGCCCGGCCGATCAGCGGGTTCAGCCCCTTCTTCAGATCGTCGGCCTTGTAGGTGTTGCGGATGGCGTTGTACACGAGCGCGAACGGGTTGATGGGGATGGCCTCCAGGGGTAGCGGCAGCACGTCGTCCTCGAAGAAGTCGTAGCTGCCCGAGGTCAGCGCGAACAGGCGCGAGATCTTGCGCGCGATCTGCAGCGCCAGACCGCGCGCGAGCTTCTTCTCGTCGAGCTTGCCCATGTCCAGCAGGATCTGGCCCTGGAGGCGTTTCTCCTTGGCCAGGCGCATGAGCGACTCGTTGAAGGCCGCGTCGTCGATGTAGCCGAGCTCGCGCAGCACCTGGCCCAGGTAGTCCGAGCTCCTGGGCGCGTGCACCCCGGCTGGGAAGCCGTCCTCGAAGAAGATCCAGGGTTTCTGCCCCTCGGCCTCCAGGCGCAGCATCCCGCTCAGCCGCGCGTTGAGGATCTGCGCGATGAGCAGGGGCAGCGGCCGCTCCTCCAGCCTACCCTGGGGCACGAACGGCGGCAGGTTGCTGGTGGTGCTCATGGCCGCTCCGAGTTTACTCCGCCCGCGGAAGGGGGGGCAAGGGACAGCCGCGCCCGGCACGCCCCGCGCGGCAGGCTGAACCCCGCGCCCCGGGGGTAGCCCGCGGACACGCTCACCGGCAGCCGGCCGGTGATCGCCCCGCGCCCCGCCAGGGCCTGGGCGGCGGCCACCTGGGCCGCGGGCAGGTAGGAGTAGGTGCACACGTACCCCGCCACGCGCGGGAAGTTGCGCAGGTAGTAGGGCGAGGCGAAGGACACGGCCACGACCGGCACCCGGGTGCGCCGCACCAGCTCCTGGACCAGCCAGGCCTGGTAGGCGTTGTGCACGCCCACCACCAGCGCTCGGTGGTCGGGGGCGAGCTCGAGCAACCGCGCGAGCTCGCGCTGGCGCTGGGCGTCGGACGGGCGCACCCGCAGCTCCACGGCGGTGACCCCTGGCAGCAGCCGCTGGAGCTCCTGGCGGAAGGGCTTGAGCGGGGAGGCCACCAGGACGCCCTGGCCCTGGCAGAGCGGCAGCAGCTTGCCCTCGTTGCGCACCAGCGTGAGCCCGCGCACCGCCACCGCCCAGGTGAGCTGCTGGTGGCGCGGGTTGGGCAGCAGCCGGCCGAGCTCGGCCCGCGGCGCCCGGTGGGCGTCCAGGGTGCCCAGGCGATCCTTGAGGCGCAGGATGCGGCGCACCGACTCGTCCAGGCGCGCGGACGGGATGCGCCCCGCGCGCACGGCGCCGAGCAGGGCCTGCACCACCTCGGTCTTGCGGCGCGGGGTCCAGATGACCATGACCATGTCCGCGCCCGCCAGGACGGCGCGCACGGCGGCCTCGCCCACCCCCAGCTCGCCGGAGATGGCGCGCATCTCCAGATCGTCGGTGATCACCAGCCCCTCGAAGCCCAGCCGCTCCCGCAGCAGGTCGTGGACCACCCGCGGCGACAGCGAGCCGGGCGTCCCCGCCGGCTCGATCGCGGGCACCTGGACGTGGGCGGTCATGACCGCGTCCAGCCCGGCGCCGACGGCCTGCCGGAAGGGGACCAGGTCCACGGACTCCAGCTCCTCCAGACCGGCCTCGATGCGCGGCAGGGAGAAGTGGGAGTCGGCCGCGGTGGTGCCGTGCCCGGGGAAGTGCTTGGCCACCGTGGCCAGCCCGGCCTCCTGCTGCCCGGTGATGTAGGCCGTGCCCAGGGCGGCCACCAGGCCCGGCTCGTCGCCGAAGGCGCGCACGTTGATGACCGGGTTCCTGGGGTTGTGGTTGATGTCCAGCACCGGGGCCAGGTTCATGTCGAAGCCCAGCATGCGCAGCTCGGTCCCCACCGCCTGGCCCACCAGGTAGGCCAGCATGGGGTCGCGCGTGGCCCCCAGCGTCATGGCGCCAGGCAGCACGGCCAACGGGTGGTGGACGCGCACCACGTTCCCGCCCTCCTGGTCGATGGCCAGGAAGGGCTGCACCTCCTCGGCCATGACCTGACGCACGTCGCGGATGAGGCGCTGCGCCTGGGCGGCGGACTGGATGTTGCGGGTGTACAGGGCCACCGCGCCGATGTGGTGACCCCTGAGCAGGCGCTCGATCTCGGGGCCCATCTCCCGCCCGCCGAAGCCGACCATGAGCAGCTGGCCCACCTTGGACTCGAGGTCGAGGCGCTCGAGCAGGGCCTCCACGCGCGCCTCGTCCGCGGGCGCCGGCCCGGCGAACCCGCCGGCCAGGAGCCCGGCCAGGAGCGCGGCGAGCAGGCAGCGGCGCGCGGGGCGCATCAGCCGGCCCCCTTGCCCTCCGCGGCGGCCAGATCGCGCGGCTGGATCGGGCCGGGCAGGCGGATCCTGCCCAGGCGGTCCAGCAGGGGCGCCGTGGCGCCGCGGAAGGCGTCCAGCTCGGCCCTGGGCACCGGCTCGGCCGGCGGGAAGCGCTGCGCCATCGGGCTGACGTTCTTCCCGTGGAGGGTCATGCCGTAGTGCAGGTGGGGCCCGGTGGACAGGCCGGTGCTGCCGACGGCGGCGATGACCGCCTTCTGCTGGACGCGGGCGCCGGCCTTGACCTTGATGCTGCTCAGGTGGGCGTACAGGGTCTGGTAGCCGTTGGCGTGGCGCAGCACCACGGTGTTGCCGTAGCCGCCCTTCCGGCCCGCGAACAGCACGGTGCCGTCGGCCGGGGCCCACACGGGCGTGCCGGTGGGGGCCCCGAAGTCGATCCCGGCGTGCACCCGCGAGTAGCCCAGGATGGGGTGGACGCGGGTGCCGAAGCCCGAGGTGATGCGGGCGAACTTGAGCGGCGACTTGAGGAACGCCTTGCGCAGGCTGCCGCCCTGCTCGTCGTAGAAGCCGGCCTTGCCGTCCGCGCTGGTGTAGCGCAGGGCGCGGTGCGCGCCCACGCTCCGGCCGTCGTACTCGGCCGCCAGCACCCGGCCGTAGCCGATGACCTTGCCGTCCAGGCGCTTGCGCTCGACCAGCAGGCGGACCGTGTCGCCGTTCTGGGTGTCCACGTAGAAGTCGATGTCCCAGGCGAAGATGTCGACCAGCTCGGCGACCAGGGCGTCCTCCAGCGAGCAGTACAGGCACCGCTCGATGCGCACGCCCACCTCGGCCAGCTCCACCTCCGCGCGCCGCTCCTCGCGCCGCCCCTCCAGCCGTTCGCCCCGGCGGTCGACCCGGTAGGCCAGCTCGGCCGACTTGCGGTAGACGAAGCGCTGCAGGCCGCCGCCCGGGCAGACCAGCAGCTCGAAGGCGTCGCCCTCGCGGCAACGGCGGAAGTCGAGGACGTCCCGGAGCGCGTCCACCAGGCGGGTCGTCTGGGGGCCGTCCAGGCCCGCGCGCATCACCGCGACGCCGAAGGTCTCGCCCCGGCCGATCTGGCCCGCGCGCGGCTCGCACCAGTCGGTGAACGCGCGCTGGCCGGCCACGCCCTCGGCCGCCTCGAGATCGAAGCGCGGGCCGGAGGTGAGCGCGGCCGTGCGGGCGGGCTGGGCGTGGGCCAGGCGCACGCCCGCCACCCCGCGGATCTCGCCCAGCGCGCTGCGGAACGGGGCCTCGCCTGGTGGGGAGGCCGCGGCCGGGGCCGCCGCTGGCTCCGGGGCCTGGGGGCGGGGCAGCCCGCGGATGCCGAACAGGTAGATGTTGAGCAGCAGCAGGCCGCCGACCAGCCAGGGCCAGGGGTTGCGGCCACGCGGACGACCGGGACTGCGGCCTGGGCTGCGGGGAGAACGCTCCATGCCTCTACACACCTAGCACGCGCGGCCGGATCGGTCAAAAAATGCGCTGAGATCCGGACCGTTGCGCGGGTCCGGTCGGCTTCGAATTCCTTGATGTGGCCGCTGCACCTTCGTACAATCAGACCCATGTCGACGCTGGGAGCCAAGGCCGACGGGGCCGGGTTCATGACCGACGACCTCACCCGCAAGTCGGATCTGGCCGAGATCCAGCGCCCGCCCTCCAAGACCGAGAGCATCCTGATCGAGATCCACGGCCCCAACCTGGGCAAGAACTACAAGATCACCGAGGACATGATCAGCATCGGCCGGGAGGCCAGCGCCACCATCCAGATCGACGAGGAGACCGTCTCGCGCCAGCACTGCAAGCTCGAGCGCATGCGGGGCTCGATCTTCATCGAGGATCTGCGCTCCACCAACGGCACCTACGTCAACGACGTCAACATCCGCCGGGAGCGCCTGCGCCACGGCGATCTCATCAAGGTCGGCAGCGTGGTGTTCAAGTTCATCTCGGGCGGCAACATCGAGGGGCTGTACCACGAAGAGATCTACCGCATGACCATCGTGGACGGCCTGACGCAGGTGCACAACAAGCGCTACCTGCTCGAGTTCCTGGAGCGGGAGATCTCGCGCGCCATCCGCGTCGGGCGCCCGCTGGCGCTCGTCATGTTCGACCTCGATCACTTCAAGTCGGTCAACGACACCTTCGGGCACCTGGCCGGCGACTTCGTGCTCAAGGAGATGTGCTCGCTGCTGAAGGCCATGGTGCGGCCCGAGGAGCTCCTGGCGCGCTACGGCGGCGAGGAGTTCGTGGTGGTGCTGCCCGAGACCGGGCTCTCGACCGCCACCACCATCGCCGAGAAGGCGCGCCGCACGGTCGAGGCCCACGAGTTCGAGTTCGGCGGCACGCGCATCCCGGTCACCATCTCGCTGGGTACCGCCGAGCTGTCCCCCATGGCCGCCGATCCGCTCAACTTCATCCGCGCCGCGGACGACATGCTCTACCAGGCCAAGGCCGCCGGGCGGAACTGCGTGCGCTGACGGCCGGCGGCTCAGAGCCCGCCCAGGCAGCAGCGCCCGCCCAGGGTAGGGCGGACGGCCTCGGGCGGGAAGCGCTGCTCCCGATCGTCGGAGATCGGGCAGCGCAGCACTTCCTCGAGATCGATCCGATCGTCGCCGCCCGGGCTGAGGTCGCAGGGGCGGCAGGCCGCGCCGTTCACGCACAGCTCGCACAGGTGGTGGTAGCCCCCGACCAGCCTGTGGGTGGGGAGGTCGGCGTCCTCGGTGAGCTGGTCCAGCCACTCCGCCAGGTTGCCACTCATGTCCTGGGCCCGGGCCAGCGAGGCGCAGCCGGGGTAGTCGCCGCACGCGCTCGGCGCCTGGGGGCCGCCGATGGGGTCGTTGCACACGCGCGTCACGAACATGCCTCCGTACGGGAACAGCAGGACGCCGTCCCCGGAGCAGGCCGCGCTCCACTCGTCGCCGCGGCACAGCCGCTTGCCCTGGGCCTCGCAGGCGCGCAGGGCCCGGTACCAGGACAGGTGGCCCGAGGGGACGAGCCCGGCCAGCGAGCAGGCGTGGAGCTGGACGGTGGCCTCGCCCTCGGCCGGGAAGCCCGGCGGGTAGTCGTCGCTCGCCTCGCCGTAGCGCGCCCCGGCGCAGTCCGCGCGCTCGAACACCGTGCTCTCGTAGGCGTCGATCCACACCCCGGGGCGGCCCGGCACGGGCACCATGACCCCGCCCGGCTCGTCCGTGAGGCCGTTGCAGTTGTTGTCCTGCCCGTCGCCGGCCTGGGCGCCGGCCTCGGGCTCGAGCCGGAGCGCGTCCTCGTCGGTCGCCCCGTCGCAGTCGCTGTCCAAGCGATCGCAGGTGTCGTCGCGGTCCGCGGTGAAGTCCGGGCCGTAGTCGCAGGCGGGGTAGGTGCCCCGCGCACAGGCCGCGCTCGAGCCCAGGCACAGCCCGAGCTGGAGCGGGCAGGGCTGGGCCGGCGCGTCCTCGTCGGTGGCCCCGTCGCAGTCCTCGTCCCGGCCGTCGCAGGTGGGGTCGTCCGGGGCGGGCAGGGGCCCGGTGCAGCGCTCGCCCGAGCCGTCCGCGGCGCACGCCCAGACGCCCGCGGGGCAGCCGCCGTTCTGGCAGGCCGTGCCCAGGCGCGGGAAGTCCTCGTCGCTGAGCCCGTCGCAGTCGTTGTCGAGCCCGTCGCAGGCCTCGACCCCGCCGTGGGTGCGGGTGCAGCCCTCCACGCAGCGGCCGCGGGCCGGGTCGCAGCGGTAGCCCTGGGCGCACTGGCCGTCCACGGCGCAGTCGTAGGTGCAGGTGCCCACGGCGCAGTAGCGGCCGGTGGGGCAGTCGGCGTCGAGCGCGCACTCCGCCCCGCCGCCGCCCCCGCACGCGGCGGCCCCGAGCCAGACACCAGCCACCAGGTTCCAGATACCCTTCCTCATGGTCCGTCCAGGCAGCAGCGTGCGCCGAGGTAGGCGAAGGCGGTCGCGCGCGGGAAGCTCTCGAAGTAACGGTCGGAGGGGATGCAGTTGAGGGCCTGCGCCATGTTGCGCTCGTGCGTGCTGCTGGCGGGATCGCAGGCGTCGCAGCCCTCGGCGTAGTCACACAGCTCGCACAGGTAGCTGGCGCCGCCCAGGTAGGAGCAGTTCGGGTGGAGGGGATCGGGGTCCAGGCTGTCGGTCCACTCGCTCAGGTTGCCGCTCATGTCGTAGGTGCGGCTCGGGGAGGTGCAGGCCGGGTAGGAGCCGGCGGGGGTGGCGTGGCCGGGCCCGGTGCCCGGATCGTTGCAGAAACCGACGACCGGGCTGTCCCCGTAGGGGTACGGCACGAGGAGATCCGCGGAGCAGCCCAGGTTCCACTCCATGGCTTCGCACAGCCGCTTGCCCTGGGCCAGGCAAGCGCGCAGGGCCCGGTACCAGGACAGGTGGCCCGAGGGGACGAGCCCGGCCAGCGAGCAGGCGTGGAGCTGGACGGTGGCCTCGCCCTCGGCCGGGAAGCCCGGCGGGTAGTCGTCGCTCGCCTCGCCGTAGCGCGCCCCGGCGCAGTCCGCGCGCTCGAACACCGTGCTCTCGTAGGCGTCGATCCACACCCCGGGGCGGCCCGGCACGGGCACCATGACCCCGCCCGGCTCGTCCGTGAGGCCGTTGCAGTTGTTGTCCTGCCCGTCGCCGGCCTGGGCGCCGGCCTCGGGCTCGAGCCGGAGCGCGTCCTCGTCGGTCGCCCCGTCGCAGTCGCTGTCCAAGCGATCGCAGGTGTCGTCGCGGTCCGCGGTGAAGTCCGGGCCGTAGTCGCAGGCGGGGTAGGTGCCCCGCGCACAGGCCGCGCTCGAGCCCAGGCACAGCCCGAGCTGGAGCGGGCAGGGCTGGGCCGGCGCGTCCTCGTCGGTGGCCCCGTCGCAGTCCTCGTCCCGGCCGTCGCAGGTGGGGTCGTCCGGGGCGGGCAGGGGCCCGGTGCAGCGCTCGCCCGAGCCGTCCGCGGCGCACGCCCAGACGCCCGCGGGGCAGCCGCCGTTCTGGCAGGCCGTGCCCAGGCGCGGGAAGTCCTCGTCGCTGAGCCCGTCGCAGTCGTTGTCGAGCCCGTCGCAGGCCTCGACCCCGCCGTGGGTGCGGGTGCAGCCCTCCACGCAGCGGCCGCGGGCCGGGTCGCAGCGGTAGCCCTGGGCGCACTGGCCGTCCACGGCGCAGTCGTAGGTGCAGGTGCCCACGGCGCAGTAGCGGCCGGTGGGGCAGTCGGCGTCGAGCGCGCACTCCGCCCCGCCGCCGCCCCCGCACGCGGCGGTCCCGAGCCAGACACCAGCCACCAGGTTCCAGATACCCTTCCTCATGGCCCATCCAGGCAGCAGCGCGCGCCGAAGGAGAGGCGCACCGTCTCGCGGGGGTAGGAGTCCAGGCCCAGGACGGTGTTCTCCACGTTGCAGTCGAGCAGCCGGATGAGGTACTCGAGATCTCCGGCGTAGCCCGGATCCGCGGTGTAGCAGCTCGCGCCCTCGAAGCAGATGCGGCGGTCGAAGCTCCAGCTCGCCAGGACGCCCTGCCCGGGGCTCGACACGCTGTCGTCGGACACCCACTCGGCCAGGTTGCCGCTCATGTCGAAGGTGCCGTTGCCCACGGAGCAGGCCGGGTAGGAGCCCGCGGCCGTTGCGTGCAGGGGGCCGACCACGGGATCGTTGCACTGCCCCTCGGCGAAGTTGAAGCCGTAGGGGAAGTACATGCTCATGCCGTTGGAGCAGGCCCGCAGGAACATCTCCCGGCTGCACATGCGCTTGCCCTGGGCCTGGCAGGCGCGCAGGGCCCGGTACCAGGACAGGTAGCCCGAGGGGACGAGCCCGGACAGCGAGCAGGCGTAGAGCGTGGTGGTGGCGTCGAGGCCGGCGGGCCAGGTGGCCGGGTAGTCGTTGGAGGCCTGGCCATAGCGCGCGCCGGTGCAGTCGGGGTTCTCGAAGACCGTCAGCTCGTAGGCGTCGATCCAGGTGTTGGGGTAGTTGAGGATCGGCACCATGACCCCGCCGGGCTCGTCCACGAGCCCGTTGCAGTTGTTGTCGAGGCCGTCGCTGGCCTGGGCGCCCGCCTCGGGCTGCAGCACGAAGGTGGCGTCCTCGTCGGTGGCCCCGTCGCAGTCCTCGTCGAGCTGGTCGCAGCGCGCGTCCCGGTCGGCCACGTACTGGAGGCCGTAGTCGCACGGGAGCCAGCCCCCGTCCTGGCACGCGGTCGAGGCGCCGGCGCACACCCCGAGCTGGAGCGGGCAGGGCTGCGCCAGGGCGTCCTCGTCGGTGGCCCCGTCGCAGTCCTCGTCCAGGCCGTTGCAGGTGGCGTCGTCCTGGGCCGGGACCGGGCCGTCGCACTCCTCGCGCTCGCCGTCGGCCGAGCACACCCACGCGCCCGCGGCGCAGCCGGCGTTCCGGCAGGTGGTGCCCAGGCGCGGGAAGGCCTCATCGGTCAGCCCGTCGCAGTCGTTGTCGAGCGCGTCGCAGGCCTCCACCCCGC
Source organism: Myxococcota bacterium (assembly GCA_022710975.1). Taxonomy (GTDB): domain Bacteria; phylum Myxococcota; class B64-G9; order B64-G9; family B64-G9; genus JAKLGA01. Next base: position 79,432 of record JAKLGA010000011.1, read on the forward strand.
CGTGGGTCTGCTGGCAGGCGGCCGTGCACCGGCCGCGGGCCGCGTCGCAGCGCTGGCCCTGCGGGCACTCGGCGTCGAACACGCAGTCGTAGGTGCACGCCCCGGCGCCGCAGTACCGCCCGACCGGGCAGTCCGCGTCGGCGGCGCACTCCGGCCCCCCCCCGCCCCCGCAGGCGGCCAGCACCGCCCCCAGCCAGACACCGGACACCAGAAACCCAGCCTTCGGCTGGGCTGCTCCGCGGCGCTCGCGGACTCGCTTGCTCCGCCGCCAGACACCAGACACCAGACACCAGATACTGCCTTTGGCCATGGTCCGATCCTACCCGATCTTCTCCGCCTGGTGCTCGCGCCCGTCGTAGCGCAGCAGCGTGGGCTTGCCGTCCACCACCGTCTCGACCTGGACCGGGCGGGTCCACACCCGGTGGAGCGCCTCCAGGGTGGCCTGGGCCCAGTCGCCCCGCAGATCCACCCCCTCGTGCCGGTGGTGCAGGACGAGCTCGCCCCGGTTCATGTGGTTGGCGTCCGTCACCTCGATGAGCGGCTGGCCGAAGTTGGTGAGCTGGAACAGGAGCTTCTGCTTCACCGCCTGGAAGTCGCGGGTGGAGATCTCCCAGTTCTCGCTCTTGGGGTTGAAGTCGTAGCCGAACAGCTTCTGCTGCAGGCAGAAGTCGAGGTCGAGGAACTCGTCGATGAAGGTGACGTCGTTGTGCAGCCGGCGCACCTCGAAGATCTTGTCGCGGCCCAGGCCCAGGTGCCTGTCCCAGCGGCGCTTCAGCTCCAGGTCCTGGCACTCGGCGTACTCCTTGCCGAAGCGCCCGGTGTCCCACTTGTGCTCGATGTGGCGGTACAGCTCCAGGCCGATCTTGTAGGGGTTCAGCGCGCCCGGCCGGCCGCCCACGGTGCCGGAGTGGTGGTCGGCGAAGTCGATCACCTCGGCGTCGTCGAGCACCCGCTGGGTCATGATCTTGGCGTGCCAGTAGGTGGCCCAGCCCTCGTTCATGATCTTGGTCTGGCCCTGGGGGGCGAAGTAGTAGGCCTCCTCGCGCACGATGGCCAGCACGTCGCGCTGCCAGGGCCGCAGCGGGGCGTGCTCCATCAGGAAGCCGAGCACGTCGCGCTCGGGCTCGGGCGGGAAGCGCTGGGCGCGCTTGTGCTCGTCCTCCAGGCGCTGCTTCTGCTTCTCCATGTAGTCGGCCGGGTTGATGAACGGGTCGAGGTACTTGCGGCCGACCCGCAGCCTGGGCACCTCGACCGCCGGGCGGGCCTCGGCGTCCTCCTGCTCCTCGGCCGGCGGCGCGGGCGGCCGGCGGCGGATGTGGGGGGCGTGGATGTCGATCAGGTTCTCGAGCGACAGGCAGGTGTCGATGAACCCCTCGACCTCGTCCGCGCCGAGCTTGGCCATGTAGCGCCGCACCCGGGTGGCGTGGTTGGCCATCTCGTTCATCATCTTGCGGTTGGTGTCCCGGAAGAACAGGTTGTTCTTGAAGAAGTCGCAGTGCGCGTACACGTGCGCCATGACGATCTTCTGGTCCACCAGCGAGTTGCCCTCGAGCAGGTAGGCGTAGCAGGGGTCGTTGTTGATCACCATCTCGTAGATCTTGGCCAGGCCGTACTCGTAGGTGCGTTTCAGCTGCTCGTACTCCATGCCGAAACGCCAGTGCGGGTAGCGCGTGGGGAAGCCGCCGTAGGCCGCCACCATGTTGATGGCGTCGTAGGACAGCACCTCGAAGCGGATCTCGAAGCAGTCCAGCCCGTAGGCCTCGGCGTGGCCCCTGATCTGCTGCTGCAGCTCCTCCAGGTAGCGGGGCAGGCTCACGGGTGTCACCTCCCCTTGCCCAGGAACGAGCGGATGCACTCGACGATGGCGTCCCGGCCGGGGATCTCGGTCATCACCACGTGCCCGTCCTCGGGGTAGGCCTGCCGCAGATCCTTGATGAACTGGCCCGAGCCGTAGGGGCTCTCCACCTGGCCGTAGCCGAACTGGTTGACGGCCGGCAGCACCTTGGACTGCAGCAGCTCCAGGCACAGGCGCGTGTCCTCGTTGGACCAGTTGTCGCCGTCGGAGAAGTGGAAGGGGTAGATGTTCCACTCGCCCGAGCCGTAGTCGCCGGCGATCATGTCCGCCAGCAGCTTGTAGGCGGAGGAGATCATCGTGCCGCCGCTCTCGCGGGTGTGGAAGAAGGTCTCGCGATCCACCTCCCGGGCGGAGGCGTCGTGGGTGATGTAGCGCACCTCCAGCCCCTGGTACTGGCTCTGCAGCCAGGTGTCCAGCCAGAAGGAGGTGATGCGCACGATCTCCTTCTGCTCGTCGCCCATCGAGCCGGACACGTCCATGATGTACACGATGACGGCGTTGGACTCGCGCAGCCAGGCGACCTTCCAGGAGCGGTAGCGCTTGTCCTCGCGGATGGGCACCACCACCGGGCGCTCGAGGTCGTAGGAGCCCAGCGCGATCTGGCGTTTCAGCGCCTCGCGGTAGGTGCGCTTGAAGTGCCGCAGGCTCTCCGGGCCGGCCCGGTGGATGCCGGTGTAGCGGCTCTTCTCGGCCTCCAGCTTGTGCTGGCCGCGCGGCTCGATGCGCGGCAGCGCGAGCTCCTCGCCCAGGATCTCGGCCAGCTCGGCGATGGTGATGTCCACCTCCAGCACGTGCTCGCCGGGGTCCTGGCCGGCCTTGCCGGTGCCGTCGCCCTCCACCTGGCCCGGCTCGAGCACGGTGCCCACCTCGCCGTCGCCCTGGCCCACCCCGCCGGTCTGTTTGTGGCCGTAGCGGAAGTGAGGGATCTGGATCTGCGGCAGCGGGATGGACACCACGTCCTTGCCCTTCTTGCCGAAGATCTCCCCCTGGCTCATGAAGCGCTTGAGGTTCTGCTTGATCTTGCCGCGCACGATGTGCCGGAAGCGCGCGTGATCGGCGTCGATCTTCTGCGTCATGGGCTCGGGCACCCCGCCGCTGCGGCCCGCCTGGGCCTCAGCGATCGTCTTCCTTGGCGTCGCCGCGGGCGAAGATGGAGGCCACGAAGGCCAGCACGTCGGTGGCGCAGATCTCGCAGTAGCCGTGCTGCCTGATCAGCCGGCCCTTGACCACGTCGATCTGCTCCTGCGTGTCCTTGTCCACCACCGAGCTGACCAGGCTGGTCAGCTTGATCGAGTCCTTCTGATCCTCGAACAGCTTGAGCTCGAGCGCCTTCTGCAGCCGCTCGTTGGCGCGGAAGTCGAAGGTCTTGCCCTCCACCGCCAGCGCCCCGATGTAGTTCATCAGCTCCGTGCGGAAGTCGTCCTTGCGGCTGTCGGGGATCTCGATCTTCTCCTCGATGGAGCGCATCAGACGCTCGTCCGGCTCCTCGTACTGGCCGGTGTACTTGTTGCGCACCTTCTCCTTCTGGGTGAAGGCCTTGACGTTGTCGATGTAGTTGGCGCACAGCTTGGCGATGGCGTCCTCGTCCGCGGAGATGGCGCGCTGGATCTCGTTCTTGACCAGATCCTCGTACTCCTGCTTGACCACCTGCAGCAGCTCCCGGTAGGTCTTGCGCGCCTCGTCGCTGGTGATCAGCGTGTGGCTCTTCAGGCCCGACTCCAGCTCGTTCAGCACCAGGAAGGGGTTGATGCAGCCCTCGCCCTTCTCGCTGACCAGCGCGTTGGAGATCTTGTCCTGGATGTAGCGCGGGCTGATGCCCTCCATGCCCTCGCGCTCGGACTCCTTGCGCAGCTCCTTGATGTTGTCCTCGGTGAAGCCGGTCAGCATCTTGCCGTCGTACAGCTTCATCTTCTGCAGCCGGGTCAGCCCGTGCTTCTTGGGCTCCTCGAGCCGGGTGAGCACGGCGAAGGCGGCCGCCATCTCCAGCGTGTGCGGGGCGATGTGCTTGCCGCGGATCTTCTCGGCCCGGTAGTCCTTGCGGTAGATGCGCACCTCCTCGGACGGCTTGGTGATGTAGGGGATGTCGATCTTCACCGTCCGGTCCCGCAGCGCCTCCATGAACTCGTTGGACAGCAGCTTCTTGTACTCGGCCTCGTTGGTGTGGCCGATGATCACCTCGTCGATGTCGGTCTGGGCGAACTTCTTGGGCTTGATCAGGTGCTCCTGGGTGGCGCCCAGGAGATCGTACAGGAAGGCCACGTCGAGCTTCAGGATCTCGATGAACTCGATCAACCCGCGGTTGGCGATGTTGAACTCGCCGTCGAAGTTGAAGGCGCGCGGGTCCGAGTCCGAGCCGTACTCGGCGATCTTGCGGTAGTTGATGTCGCCGGTCAGCTCGGTCGAGTCCTGGTTCTTCTCGTCCTTGGGCTGGAAGGTGCCGATGCCCACGCGATCCTTCTCGCTGAGCGAGAGCCGGCGGACCTGGACGTGGTCGACCACCTGCTCCCAGTTGCCGTTGTAGCGCCGCAGGAGCTGCTGGTAGGTGAAGCGGCAGAAGGGGCACAGGTCGCCGAAGTCGGCGATGGGGTGCTCGCTCGACTCGCGTTTCAGGCCCAGGTGCTCCAGCACCTTGGGGCGCAGCTCGCGCGGCACCAGCTTGAAGGGCTCCTCGTGCATGGGGCAGGGGTTGTAGTCGGCCCCCTTGGCCAGGATCCAGCCGTAGGTGTACAGCGCCCCGTCCTCGGTGCGCGAGTAGCGCTCGACGCCCTTCTTGAGCAGCCGCACGATGGTGCTCTTGGAGGAACCCACCGGCCCGTGCAGCAGGATCACCCGGCGCTCGGTGCCGTAGAACTGGGCCGCGGACTTGAACACGTGCACCAGGCGCATCAGCGGGATGTCGAGCCCGAAGATGGCGTCCCGGCCGTTGTCGAGCCCGTCGTGGAAGAAGTTGTAGCGGATGATCTTCTTCTTCGAGTCCACGTACTCGTCGGTGCCGTAGCTCAGCACCATGTCGTACAGGCGCTGGTAGGCGGTGCGCACCACGCGCGGGTTCTTCTTCACCAGCGCCAGGTAGTCGGCGAAGCCGCCCTGCCAGTTCAGCGCCTGGTACTGCTCGCGATCCTGCATCCCGGCGATGAGGGACAGGAGCTCCTTGGGGTTGTCGGCCATGCGCGCGCTTCCTCCTGTGAGGGCCGGGCGCGGGCGCCCGGGCGGATCCGAGCTTAGCACGAAGCCGGAACGGGGGAGCAAGCCGCGCTCAGCCCGCGCGGGGGACGCCGGGCGGGCCGGCGAGCAGGAACTCCTGCCAGGTGATGGACGGCGTGCCGGCGCGCTCGGCGGTGGCGCGGTCCCGGGCGTCGCAGACCACGAGGGGGCGGAGCGTCGGGTGGCGGCGGACGAGCTCGAGCAGCCCCCGGAGATCGCTCGGCCGGAACGGGCCCGTCTTCACCTCGATGGCCCACTCGCCCCAGCTACCCTCGAGCACCCCGTCGACCTCGAGCGGCTCCTCGCGCCAGTAGGAGACCCGCTGGCCCGAGTTCCAGGCGTGGGCCAGGCAGGCGTTCTCGACCCAGGCGCCGAAACGCGCGGGATCGGCGCCGGCGTCGGCGATCCCGCGCGGGTCCATCACCGCGACGAGCGCGTTGTCCAGGGTCACCAGCTTCGGCGGCGAGGAGCGGCGCCTGGAGGCCCGCGGCGAGTACTTGGGCAGCGCCGCCACCAGGAACGCCTCCTCGAGGAGCGCCAGGTAGCCCGCGAGGGTCTCGAGGGCGCCCCGGTCCTGGAGCTGCCCCTGGAGCTTCTGCAGGGACACGATCTGGGCCGGGCTGGAGGCGGCCACCCCGAACACCTGCCGGAGCAGGGCCGGCCGGCGCACCGCCGCCAGGGCGAGGATGTCGCGGCCGATGGCCGGCTCGAGGATGGCGTCGCGCACGTAGGCCGACCAGCGCGGCACGTCCACCCGCAAGGGGAGCGCGCCCGGGTAGGCGCCCTTGTGGACGATGAGGTCGGCTGCCGCGGCGGGCTCGATGTCCAGGAGCGCGGCTATCGCCGCCGCCGACCAGCGCGCCAGGGTGAGCCGCTCGAACCGGCCCGCCAGGCTCTCCCTGGAACCGGCGGCGAGGCGCAGCGCCGAGGACCCGGTGGCCACGATGTGGACTGGCGTCTTGTGCCGCCGGAAGCGGTCCCAGATGCCCTTCAAGCGCGCGGCCCAGTCGTGGAGCAGGTGGGCCTCGTCGAGGAGCAGGACGGCCCGCCCCTCCTCCTTCGCCGTGTCCTCCGCCCGGGCGAGCAGGCGCTCCCAGAAGCCAGGCAGCGCGGCCTCCGGGCTGTCGGCGGCGGCGTAGATGGACTGGCGGCCGAGCCCGCGGGCGAGCTCCAGGAGCAGCGTGGTCTTGCCGACCTGGCGGGGCCCCGTGAGGAGCTGGATGAGTCCAGGAGCGGGCTCGGTCAGGCGCCGGGCCAGGAGCTTCTTGCACCCGGCGTATCCGAGCCGGAAGGTATCTTCGACCATGCTCGAATAATTATTCGATTGCACCAGGAAATCAAGAAAATCAGCGCCAGGAAGGTGACCGAGGGCTCAGCGGTAGAGGATGTCGAAGCGCAGCCTGGAGATGTCCATCACGATCTTCATCTCCTTGCCGCCGGTCAGCTCGCCGGCCCGCTCCATCCAGCCGGCGATGGAGTGCAGGTGCGGCACGCTGGTCTCGAAGTTCCTGAGCTCCACGATGGCGTGCTGCTTGAGGTTCTGGATCACCTCGAGGGTCCCGGGGCGGTAGTACTGGGTCCAGATGGCCGGCCCCCGGGAGACGAACTTGGTGGGGTTGCCGAGCGACAGGAAAAACTTGTACACCCGGCCCAGGCCGTAGTCGGCGCTGGCCTTGCCGATGTCCCAGCACACCCGCGCCGTGCCCCCGCCGAACACCTGGGCGGCCGTGTCGTAGATGCTCGAGAGGGTGACCAGCGGGTACCAGTTCATGGCCAGGACGCCGGTGGACAGGGCCTGGCGGGTGGCCGGCGGCAACGCGGCCTCGAGGACAGCCCACTTCTCCGGGCCGAACCGCTGCTTGATGTACTCGACTACCGGGATGATCCCGGAGCCCTTCACTTCCTGGACGGCCATGCCTGCACCTCCCGGCGCGACCCCCCGGGGCGTCCGTCCAGCCTGTGCGCAACGGGCTGGCCTGTCAAGCGGCGGCTCCGCGGCCGGAGCGCGCCCCGGGCTCGGCGGGCGTTGACCCCGCCCCCTCGCTGAGGGCTAGAAAGAGGCTGGCACCTGCGGGGGGCGGGCGGCACCTGCGGGCGGGGGACACAAGGTTCAGCCGGGCCGACGGAAGAGCAGGAACGTCTGGTAGGGGAGCAGCTCGGCACGCTCGGCCACGAGCTCGAGCCCGGCCTTGCGCACGAGCTCCACCAGAGTGGCGCGGGGGATCTTCACCGACTCGGGCGGCCCCTCGGGCAGGGCGCCCTCCTTGAACTCGATGAGCACGAGGCGCGCGCCGGGTTTCATCCGGGCGAACAACTTGCCGAGCCAGGCTCCCCTGTCCGCGACGTGGTGGAGCACGTCGCACACGAACACCAGATCGGCGTCCCCGGGGATGCCCGGATCATCCGGCTGGATCAGCGCGGCCTCCAGGTTGGGGACACCATCGGCGACCAGCTTGTGGTGAAGGTGGCGGATCATCTCGGGCTCGGTGTCCGCGGCCACCACCTTCCCGGCGGGCACGGCCCGGGCCAGGCGGAAGCTGAAGTACCCGGAGCCCGCCCCGAGATCGACGATGGTCTCGGTCCCCTGGAGGCCGAGTGCAGCGATCACCTCGTCGGGCTTCTGCCAGATGGCCCGATCCGTGCGCTCGAGGAAGGCGATGTACTTTTCCACGTCCGCGAAGGGGCGGAGGTGGTTCGGATCGACGCCGGCCCGGGCCAGCGGGCAGTCGATGGGCGGGTGCGCTGGGTCGTGCCCTGCCTTCGCCGGGATCTCCGCGTCCGCGGGCTCCCGGGCGCAGCCGAGGCACAGGATGGCGAGGGCCAGCGCCAGCCACGCCGCGATCGGTCTCGACCTGCTCATGAGCACACCTCCATGCCTGCACCCTAATATCTTCGCCAGGCAGACGCCAGCGGCTGCGAGGCGCCAGTGCGTTTGCTTACCTCGCGTGTGCCTCCACTCCGGACTTCCTTCGAGGGAGAGTACGGACAGGAGAACCCTCCTGCCAGTCGTCCCCCCCACCTTGAGGAATGTCTGGAGCGAATCACACACGCAGGGCCAGCCAACGTCTTGCCCTCCGCAGGCACCCCTCGGGCACGAGCTCGGTCGCACGGAGGCGCGCCCCCAGGGGCCCCAGGACCCGGCCTCAGGAGGGTGGCACCTGCGGGCAGACGTTGACCGCGCCGAGCGGTTCGTGGTGTGAATGCCCTCCGGGAGCCGGCCCGTCGCCGCTCCCCCTGCGCCTGGCGCGAGGAGGTGCTCATGGTCGTCCGCGAGAGGGGTGTGTGGGTCTCGGTCGTGCTCGCCGCCTGCGGCCTGTTCCTGCTCGCGGGCCCCGCCCTGGCCGGCGAGGGCTGTCGCGGCAAGCTGAGCGGCGCGGCGAGCGGGGAGTTCGCCTGCTCGCTCGACGCGAGCTACCGGGCCAAGAAGGACGTGACCACCCTGGTGATCTCCGTCCCCGCGCCGCCCCCGGGCGTGAAGTCGCTCGCGCCCTGTTCCTTCGACCTCAAGGGCAAACCGGAGGTGGGGACCCTCACCCTGAAGGATCTCGGCCGGGGCGGGTCCATCCTGAACGCCACGGACGGAAAGGACTACTTCGCCTCCGGCGCGCTGAAGAAGGGCTCGCTGACCCTGGAGATCCAGAAGGTGGAGCCCCTGGGCAAGCTCGGCTTCAAGGTCACCGGAAAGCTGACCGCGACCCTCCAGGAGGTGGCCGGCCCGGGCCAAGTCACGGTCGAGGCGAGCTTCTAGGTGGCGCGAGGAGGGCCCTGCGTGCAGGGCTTCGAGCAAGGACCGATCCGGCCGCCGTCGGAGGCCAGGAGCCTCCTGGTGCGGGTCAACCGCAACTGCCCCTGGAACCGCTGCGCCTTCTGCCCGGTCTACAAGGGCGCGCGCTTCTCCCCGCGCACGGCCGACGAGGTGCTCTCCGACCTCGACGCCATGCGCCGGGCCTACGGCCCCGACGGCCCGCGCACCGTCTTCCTCCAGGACGCGAACCCCCTGCTGCTCGCCACCGACGAGCTGGTGCGCATCCTGGAGGGCCTCCGGGAGCGCTTCCCGCGCGTCGCGCGCGTGACCGCCTACGCCCGGGCGCGCACCCTCGCCCGGCGCCCGCCCGAGGAGCTCGCCCGGCTCCGGGCGGCCGGGCTCGATCGGCTGCACGTGGGGCTCGAGTCGGGCTCCGACGAGGTGCTGGCGCTGGTGGACAAGGGCGCCACCCGGGCCGACTGCCTGGAGGCCGGCCGGCGGGCCAAGGCCGCCGGGTTCGAGCTGTCTTGCTACGTGATGCCGGGCCTGGGCGGCCGCACGCGCTCCGCGCTCCACGCGGACGAGACCGCCTCGGCACTGGTGGTGATGCGCCCGGACTTCGTGCGCCTGCGGACGGTGGCCGTGGTGCCCGGCTCGGGGCTCGCTCGGCTCGCGGCCGAGGGCCGCTTCGCGCCCTGCACGGAGGGCGAGCTGGTGGCCGAGATCCGCCGGCTGCTCGACGGGCTCGGGGAGCTCGCCACCCGGCTGGAGAGCGATCACCTGCTCAATCTGCTGATGGAGCTCGAGGGCGAGCTGCCGGGCGAGCGCTCCTGGCTCCTCGGCCTGTGCGATCGCTTCCTCACCCTGCCCGCGGACGAGCAGGCCCGCTTCGTGCTCACCCGGCGCCTGGGCTTCATGGGGCGCCTGGAGGACTACCTGCGGCCCGAGGTGCGGGCGGAGCTCGTCCGGGCGCTGGAGGCCGAGGGGCTCGGCGACCAGGCGCTCGGCCGGGTCGAGGAGATCGCCGGCGAGCTGCGCACCCGCTGCCTGTAGCGATCCTGGCCCGTTCCTAGCCCCGTGGCGCTTCGCGCCACGGGACAAGACAGGACTTTCAGCGCGCCTTCGGCGCTAGAAAGTCCTGTCCTCGCGCTGGACTGCGCGCTCGAGTTTCTAGAATTGGCTCAGGCTGCCGTCCCGCCGCACCCGGCGCACCGCCAGCCAGAACAGCGTCAGGCTCAGCGGACCGGCCACGGCCGTGAAGATGACCAGGCCCAGGATGGGTCCGGCGGCCTCGGCCAGGCTGGCGCCGCCGAGCAGCAGCCGGCGGACGGCCTCCAGGGCGTGGGTGATGGGCAGCACCTGGGCCACGAGCTGGGCCCACTCGGGCAGCACCGCCACCGGGTAGTAGACGCCGCCCAGCAGGTAGGAGAGCCCCTGCACCAGGCCGGAGGAGGGGTCCGCCCGCTTGAAGGCCAGCACCACCGAGGCCGAGAAGATGCCCAGGCAGGAGAAGGCCACCACCGACAGGGCGAGCACCAGCACCGCCCCGCCCCAGTTGGCCCCGGGGAAGCGCACCCCGAAGAACAGCGCGCCCGCCGCCAGGGTGAGCACCACCCGCAGCGAGGTGGCCAGGAAGGCGTACAGCGAGGAGAACACCACGATCTGCCCGACCGAGGTGGGCGTGACCAGCAGCGCCTCGAGCGTGCCCATGACCTGCGCCGAGCGGATGGTCTCGGCGAAGGCGCGCACCGCCACCCCCAGGTAGGAGGAGAAGGCCACGCCCGTCAGCACGAAGGGGAAGTAGCTCCCGCCGTAGGGCCTGAGCGCCGGGAGGTCCTGGCCCTCGAACATCCGGGCCAGGAAGTAGAAGGCCGACACCATGAACAGCACGAACACCAGGTTGCCGGCGAAGCTCAGCCGGTAGGAGAGATCGATGCGGAAGTCCTTCACCAGGAAGGCCCACGCCTTGCGCAGCGCGCTCACGCCGGCTCCTCCGCGGCCTGGGCCGCGAACCACTCGGCCGCCCGCGGCAGGGCCTCGGCCGCCGGCCCCTCCAGGCGCAGCCGGCCCTGGTGGACCAGCGCCACCCGGTCGCACACCGCCCGCACCTCGTCCAGGTTGTGGCTGGCCACCAGCACGGTCCGCCCGAGCTCGCCCGCCAGGCGCTCCCGCAGCAGCCGCCGGGCGCGCTCGGCCGCGGCCGGATCCAGGCCCGCGGTGGGCTCGTCCATCAGCAGCACCGGCGGATCCGCGAGCAGCGCGCGGGCGATCGCCAGGCGGTGGCGCCAGCCGGTGGACAGGTTGCGGAAGGGCTTGTCCAGCTCCGGGCCGAGGCCCAGCCAGCCGCCCAGCTCGGCCACGCGCGCCCGCGCCCGGCGCCCGTCCAGCCCGTGCAGCGCCGCGAAGAACATGAGGTTCTGCCTGGCCGTCAGGCGCCAGTAGAAGGAGCGCTCGTCGCTCAGCACCACCCCCACCAGGCGCCGCACCTGGTTCGGGACGCGCAGGGCGTCTCGCCCCAGGACGCGCACCTCGCCCTGATCGGGCAGCAGGCTGGTGGCCAGCACCCGCAGGAGCGTGGTCTTGCCCGAGCCGTTGGGCCCCAGCAGCCCGGACACCGAGCCCGCGGGCACGCACAGGTCGATCCCGTCCAGGGCTTGCACCCGCTTGCGCGCGCAGGGGTGGCGGAGGATCTCGCGCCAGGTCCGCGGCTGGGTGAAGCGCTTGGAGACCCCGCGCAGCTCGATGGCTGGGACCTGGGTGTCTATGGCCCGCCTCCGCGCTGGTAACGCTGGACCGCCGCGTTGTGGCACTCGAGGGTGGGACAGAACTGGTGCGTGCCGTCGTTCCTGGAGACGAAGTACATGTTCTTCGTGGTGTCGGGCCACAGCACCGCCTCCAGGGCCTTGGCGCCCGGGCTGCAGATGGGCCCCGGCGGGAGGCCCGCGCGGCGGTAGGTGTTGTAGGGGTGGTCGCGGTCCAGGTCCGACTGGTGGATGGTGCCGTCGAAGCGGCCGGTGGCCAGGATCTCGGCGTAGATCACCGTGGGGTCGGTCTGCAGCTTCCAGCCCTTCTTCAGGCGGTTGTGGAACACGCCCGCGATCTGCGGGCGCTCGGCGGCCGCGCCGGTCTCCTTCTCCACGATGGAGGCGAGCGTCACCACCTGGAGCTCGCTCATGCCGAGCTCTCCGGCCCGCGCCCGCCACTCGGGGGAGAACAGCTTGCGGGTGCCGGCCACCATGGTCTTGAGGATCTCGTCTGCGGGCACGGGCTTGCGGAACTGGTAGGTCTCGGGGAACAGGTAGCCCTCCAGGCTGTCGTGGGGCACCCCGAGCGCCCTGGCCAGGGCCGGGTCGCGCGCCCGGCGCTCGAGCTCGGCCGCGTCCGCCAGGCCGGCCTGCTGGTAGAGGGCGGCGATCTCGTCGAGCCTCAGCCCCTCGGGGATGGTGATCCGGTGGGTGACCGGCGTGCCGTCGAGCAGCACCTGCAGCACCTGCTCCGGGCTCATGTCGTCGCGGAAGGCCAGCTCCCCGGCCTTGAGCTTGCCGGCCGCGCGCTTCACGTAGCGCAGCCAGCGCACGAAGGTCGCGGGATCGTCGATCACCTTGCGCGCCGCGAGCAGCTCGGCCACCGCCAGGGGGCCGGCCCCCTTGGGGATGTCCACCTCCACGGAAGCGCCCTGGCCTGGCATGGGCCGCGCGGCCCAGGCCTGGAGCTGCAGCCACAGGATGCCCAGGGCGGCGCCGGCCAGCAGCAGGAGCGCCAGGCAGACGAGCAGCACCCGGCGCGCCGTGCGGCGCGGCTTGCGGGCGGGGGACGGGGGCGGAGCCGGGGCAGCCGGATCGCTCATCGGTGGGCCTCCAGGTAGCTCTCGAGGATCAGGGCGGCCGCCACCTGATCCACCTTCTGTTTCCGCCTGGCCGGGCGGTCCCCGACCTCGCGCAGCTGGGCCTCGGCCTCGAAGCTGGACAGGCGCTCGTCCCACAGGTGCACGGGCAGCCCGGTGCGCGCCCCGAGGGCGGCGGCGAACTCGCGCGCCAGGCGGGCCATGCGCCCCTCGCTGCCGTCCATGTTGAGCGGCAGCCCCACCACCACCTCCTCGGCCTGCTGCTCGGCCGCCAGCCGGGCCACGGCCTCCAGGTCGCGCACCCCACCCTTGCGTGCCAGGGTGGCCAGCGGGCGGGCCAGACCCGCCTCGCGGTCGGCCGCCGCCAGGCCGATGCGCTTGGTACCGAAGTCGAGGCCGAGCATCCGCATGCGGCCCGAGGATACCCGCCCGTGCCCTGGATGGCAACGGAGGCCGTGACAGATTGGACCGCGTCTGCCGCGCGCTGTGACGAATGCTCCACACCTGCGTCGTTCCGAACGCGGTTTTCCGTCGGCCCGCAGGGACGGAGGTGCGGGCCGGAAAGGCCGGACGGCAATGTTTCCGGATCCTTCCGGCTGCGTCGGGCGGCTGGCACATGGCTTGAATGGTCTTGCCCCGTCCACCGCGCACATCGGACACCCGGTGGACAGGAGGGGTCGTCATGCGCCGCAAGCCCCTGGACGAACTGGACCTCAGGCTGGTCGAGCGGGCCGCTGTCACGGACCCGGCCGACCTCGAGGACGACGCGGAGGACGGGGCCGAGGACACGCCCCAGATCGACGAGCGGGACGGCTGCGAGCAGCAGCTCCTGCGCCTGGACCGGGCGCTGCTGTACTCCTCGGCCGAGGGGGACGACGACTGGGTGTACCTGCCCGGCGGGCTGGACGGGGAGCAGGACTTCCGGGTGGCGGGGGTGGAGCAGGTGCAGGCCCGGCGCCGGGCCGAGCGGGTGTGGGGGCGGGCGCTGCGCATGGCCGAGGAGGTCTCGCCCTACGCCGCGGCCAGCGTCGAGGCCCGCATCCGCTGGCAGGGGTTCTGCCGCCGGGGCGAGGTGCGCGCCCGCATGCGCGAGCTGTCGGCCCGGCTCGAGACGTTCGACGACCTGACCCCCGTCCCGGCCGCCGTGGCCTAGGCTTCTAGTTCACGCCCCGACCGGTCAGCGGGACGGTCTTTTTCACCGTGTCGAGGTTGTTGGATCCAAAGAAGTAAGCGCTGGCCGAATAGTTGCCGGCCACGCTCGGCGCGAAGGCGATTTCGTAGACACAAGCCTCGTCTGGCTGCAGCACCGCGCTGAGGCCTTCCTGTGGACAACCTGGTGTCTTGGCTACCATCAGGAATCCGGCAGCCGTCAGACGTGGCACGACCGTGGCAGGAACAGTTCCCCAATTTTTGAGGGTCACCCATCGAGTCTTGGACTTCCCGAGTAGGACGTCTCCGAACGCGATTGACGTTGGCGAAGCCTCCAAGTACAGACCCTCGAGTCGGGCTCCATACAGTAAGACCGCTTTCGTCTCATAGGTGCCCGGGCAGCCCGTCGGGATGGCGGACTCTACCTCGAGTGTGCCGGAAACATCCCTGTGCGACGGCGTGTAACCCACCACCACCCAGCACTGGCCGTAGGCCCCCAGGGTCGGGGAGGCGCTCCCACAGTAGCCGAAACCGACTCCGTAGGCCAGAGTGAATGAGCTCGCGTTGACCAGCCGGATGTCGCGGAACGTCACTGGTACGTTGCGCATGTTCTTGATCGTGACAAGTCTGCCGCCAGCGGTAGCCTCGGTGAGTGACAGGTTGGTGGGACTGGCGATGAAATAGGTAACGAAGACGTCGCACGCATCTCCCAATCCGTCGCAATCGTGATCCTCCTGGACAGGATTGACGGTTGCCGGGCAGTTATCGCAAGCGTCTGCGATCCCGTCGCCGTCCCCGTCGAGCTGGTCGGGGTTGGCCACGGTCGGGCAGTTGTCGCAGTCATCCCCGAGGCCGTCGAGATCCGTGTCGAGTTGGCCTGGGTTGGCAACGACCGGGCAGTTGTCGACAAGGCTGTCAAGGGAGAACACGCCATCCAGATCCGGGTCCACCGGTTTGAGGGTCAGGATGGTGTCGGCCATGATCGAGCCATAGATGTCCACGGTCTTGCCCTCGGTGCCGCCATAGTAGCAGCGCGCCTTCGCCGTGGCGTATCGGAAGCTGTGGTCGTCACGGTGGTTGTTGTAAACGCACAACTCCCAGCCAGCAGGCAGGAAGGCGAAGGCGTAGGTGTGCCCGAGTTGGTGGGCCTCGATGTTAGACTGCCACTCGTTCCAGCAGGCTGCCAATGCTTCCTGGAGGTTTTCGTCATCTAGGCTCGCTTCATGCTTGCACTGGATCCACTGCTCATATGCGTTCCCAACGCCCTCAGTCCAATGTAGTTGCAGTTCCTCTCCTGATTCGCTAGAGGCCAGTAGAGATTTGGAGTCGAAGTGGCCTTCACGCCAGTGTGCAAGCGGGTCGAGGTCGACGCGAACTGGTGGATGCATCTGTTGCGCAGATCCTGCCCTCCAGGAGTGGAAGAGATAGAATCGGTCGCCGAGCAGCCTGCAAACTGGCTCGACACAGTTCTCGACCGGTCCAGGTTCTACCACCACCCTGGCCGTAGCGACTTTACCGTTGAACTTCGTCGAGTCTGGATCATGCCAGGGTAAGTAGAAGGCATCATACGCATCGTCCTCATCGAGATCGTTCTGGCCTTCCCAGTTGTCGATCAAACGGAAATTGTACCATGGCAAATCGAGCCAGTACTCGGTCCCGTCGGTCCCTGGGTACTCGTGGTCGTATGGATAGAAGGCTGCTGGCATCACGGAGTTGTTGATGTCGAAGTCATCACTGAACCACTTGTTCAGATAGTCATCGATCAGCGGTTCAACCGCTGACCCATTGCCCTGCCGCTGCTCCCAGATGGCCTCGCTCAAGGTGCTCAGGAATTCTGCAACAGCATAGATGCTGAGGGCCGACACATTCTCTTGGGTCAGGTAGGTTCTGTCGCCGAAGTGGTTGAAGTTTGGGTAGTTGCATAGGTCCTGCTCCGAACATTCTTCTCCGTTGGGTTGAAGGAGGCTCCAGCCTTGGGTCCGCGGATCGAAGGTCGCAGTCGTGTCCTCCATCGATCGCATGTAGGTGTCGAAGTTCGATGTGCCGAAGTAGTAGTTCGTGCTGAACAGGAAGTCGGGATGGTAGTCGTACCAATTGCTGTAGCCGTAACGCGCGTGGTCAGCGGAGGCGGGAAGAGCGCCCACGAAGCACTTGGATACCAAGCCTGAGAAGTATGGAGGAACACCGCATTCGTAGTAGAGATCATGTCCCTCGAAGTCTAGGCGCGATCCGGAATCGCATCCTAACTGAAGTCCCGCGATGAGCGCGGGTGCACTCATGCCATTCGAAGTCCAAAGGCAATTCGCCTCGTCGTGCCTGAATCTCTCGGGTTCTGCGTTAGGGTCCGTATCTTGATCCAGGAAAAGAGCATTGAGCAGGATCCCGATCTTGACGGTGTCACACTCGCTGCCAGCGCAGGGATCCGGGACGAAACGCAGGCTGTGCGCGAAGCTGTCCTGGATGACGTGGATTACGATTCCAAGCGCGAAACCTGGCCACCCGATATGCGAAACAAGTGCGGATGGATCGGCATCGGGATCGCTTGCGCACATGTCCCCGTCGAGGGTGTCTCCGTAGTAGTAGGTTTGATAGGAGACGCTGTTGTAGATTTGATTGCTGAAGGTGTCCCTGAAGTCGGGATCGGGTGGCTCGAGTCCTAGAAGGACCAACTCGAGAAAAGAATCCTTGATGTACCCGCGAATTGCATTCATGGCAACGTCTTGGTCCCACCTGAAGACCTCTCCGTCTGCCTGAACTTGAAAGTGCATGATCGGATCCTGGTCTGAAGCGATGTCAGCCTGAGGGGATATGTCGTTCGTGCTTTCGTCATAAAGTTTGGCGTCATCAGCGTTCAGCTCCATGAGGTCAGGTTGCCGTGTGCCGAGGATCAGCGACTGGATCGGACTTCCTGGGAAATGGAAGAAATGAAACGAAGTTTGGTTGTGGCCCTGACAGTCGACCAAGGATTGGTCGACGAACAGAAAATCAGGCGGATCTTCCCAGTCGACACTGATATCCAAGAACGGCGCCAATTGGTCTGCGTGGCCTCCCAGTTGTCCAAGGTATTCTGCAAGGTGTTGCCAGGCGATGGCGGCGAGTTTCTCGTGTTGCGGGGGGAGTGAACTGCCCGCAGTAATGTCCTGGCCGACGTTGTACGCAGCGGCCGGCTGCCTCCCGAGCGCCAGGGAAAGCAGTGCAGCCAGTGTCAGCAGCAGTCTTGTTCGTCGTGGATAGGCCATGGTTAGGTCCTCCTTGGGTTGAGGTCGGCCGAACATGATTGGCGTGTGGCAAAGCAAGGAGCGTGCCGTTCTTCCAACCCCCCGGATTCCTTGAATCTGGATGTCTTCGTACCCAGCTTCCCCGAAGCGCGTGTCCGATTTTTTCGGACACCATGTCCGATTCCCGGACACCGCGCCGTTCCACGAGTCCCCGACTGCGTCCCGTGGTCCTGCCCTAGATCGACTCATCCGTATCAAGGATGGCATGGAGAAGTCAAGGGTCGCGGTCGGCGCCAGGCCGTGACCGGTTTTTTCGGTCACGTGTCCGGATTCCGGACACCCCCGCCGGTCCCCTCCCGCGCTTCACGAGCTCCCGATCCCTGTGACCTCAAGGTGTTGCCGGCCTCGTCGCCGTTGGCGCGCGCCTTGCTAAGACCTGCGGCCGAGGAGGTGAGGCATGGAGCTTCCGTGGGGCTTGAGGCGGCAGTGGGAGGACTCGGAGCGGAACATGGCGTTGCTGCTCCGCCGGCTGGGGCTCGACCGGGACGGGCTCGCCCGGGTGGCCGGGCGCATGCGGGCGCGGCTGCCGGCCCGCGCGCGGCCGGCGGGCGGGGTCCAGGCCACGGCGGGCAGGGCGGAGAGGAGGGGGCTGCATGTCTGAACGGGTGACCGGGGCCGAGGTGCCGGGCATGGACCTCTACGACGCCCCCGTGGACATCGACGACCTGGCCTTCATGAGCCTGATCGCCTGCCTGGACGAGTCCACGGAGGCGCTGCTGGACCGCATGCGGGCGCTGCGCGAGCTGAACGGGCAGAAGCGGGCCCTGAACGACGAGATCGACCGGCTGAGCCGGGCCCTGGAGGCCTCGGGGGCGGACAGCGACGACGACGAGGTGGTGGTGGAGGGGGGGATGACGGGGAGCCAGGCCAAGCCGAGCCAATCGTTCGGCAGGGTGGAGCAGGGGCTGACGGTGGAGGGCTCCGGGGGCGGAGACTCAGAGCAGTCCACCGTGTCCGCGACCTACACCCGCAAGCAGGTGCAGGACGAGATCGAGCGCCTGCGGCGCCAGCTCGAGGACCTGGGCTCGAGCTCGGAGATCATGCTGATCGATCTGAACCGGCTCATGTCCAAGCGCAACGAGGCCATCCAGCTCACCAGCAACATCCTGGCCTCCACGCACCAGTCGGCCATGGCGGTGATCGCCAACTTCAAGGTCTGAACCGAGGGAGGAGCACATGCGGCGGGAGAACAAGCGCGCGGAGGCCGTGCGGGCCCTGCGCCGACGGGTGGAGAGCGGGGAGACGACCCTGCGCGAGCTCAAGGGCATCGGCCTCGAGGAGTTCGAGGCCGGGGTGCGCGCGGGGCGGAAGCTGCTCGGGCGCGGCGAGACGCAGGCCGCGCTCGAGGTGCTGGCCGGGCTGGCGCTGTACGATCCCTACCAGCCCAGCGTGTGGCGGGCCATCGAGGAGGCCTTCCGCCAGCGCCGGGAGCCGCGCCCGGCCGAGGTGTTCGGGCGCCTGGCCCGCGCCATGGCGGCCTGAGCCGCCGGGGAGGCGGGCGGACATGCGCATCGAGGGGAGCGGGCCCGCGCCGGCCGGGGCGGGAGAGCGCGGGGAGCAGGCCTTCCGCGCGCTGCTCGACCGGCTCGCGCGGCAGGACTGCCTGAGCGAGTGCCTGGCGCTGCAGACCGATCTGCGCGCGGCCGAGCACACGCGGCTGCGCTGCGCGGCCCAGGACCGCCGGGAGGCGCTCCACCGGGCCGAGCGCGCCCTGCGCGAGGCGCGCGAGGAGGAGCAGCGCTTCCAGGACGCGGCCGAGACGAGCGACGGGATCGGACTGGCCAACGGGGTGCTGTCCGGGCTGGTCTCGGCCATCTGCTGGTGGGGCGGGCTGCTGCACGGGCTGTCCTACGCGGCCCACCTCGGCCAGGCCACCTACTGCCGGGAGCGGGCGGCGGAGGCCCAGCGGGAGCAGGTGCGGCAGGCGGCGGCCAAGGATGACAGCAGCCAGCGCGCGCAGGCGCTGCTGCAGGACATGCAGCCGGCCATGGAGCTCGAGCGGCGCATGCGGGAGCGGCTGCTCGCCCTGGTCGAGGGCGAGCAGCGGTCGCGGCGGACCGCGCTCGAGGCGGGAGGAGGGGAGCATGCGGGTGGAGCGGACGGGTGAGGGGGGGCTCGGGCTGGAGGGCGGCGCGACGGACGTGGAGCGGCTGGAGGGGCTCCTGCAGCAGGCGGGCGACCCGGCCTCCGCGCTCGAGCTCCTGGCGGTGCGCGAGCACCGCGCGGAGCGCCGCTCGGCCGCGGCCCTGCAGCGCGTCGAGGCCCAGGCCCGCCAGGCGGCGCTGCGCCAGACGCTGTGCGAGCTGCGCTCGGCCGCGGGCTGGCGCCGGTGGTCGGGCATCGCCGGCATGGCGACGCAGGCGGCGCAGAGCGCCATCAACGCCGCCGGCGGCGGCGAGAACGGCGGCAGCCAGGAGGCCGGCGCGGCCTCGAGCCTGGTGTCCCTGGCCGGCGGCGCCTGCCAGGTGGCGCTGAACGGCAAGGCCGACCAGGACGATCGGGCCGCCACCTGGATGCAGGCGGAGAGCGAGCAGCGCCTGGCGGAGCAGCGCTCGGCCGAGGAGTGGCTGCGCGAGGTCCGCGCGGCCGAGGGCAAGCTGCTCGAGCGCCTGGAGGCCTGCCTGCGAGCCGAGCACGAGGGCCGCATGGCCTGCCTGCGGACGTAGGCCGCGGTCCCTGGCGCTAGCCCCCCGCGGCCGGGGCCGGGCCGGGCAGCGGGACGCGCTCCGGCGAGAAGTCCGCGCCGGCGGCGGTGGCCCAGGCGGCGGCCGCGCGGATGCGCTCGGCCAGCGTCGGGTGGTGGTGCCAGAACCAGTGCACCAGGGCCGGCGGGGCGATGTCGGCCTGGTTGGTGCGCGCCAGGCGCACCATCAGCGAGGCGAAGGCCTCCGGATCGCGGGTGAGCTGGAGGGCCTGGTCATCGGCGGCGGCCTCCTCGCGGCGGTCCAGCCAGGCGGACAGCGGCTGGTTGGCCAGGAACAGCAGCTGCAGGATCAGCAGGAGCAGCGGCAGCACGGCCGGGTCGGCGCCCGGCCTGAGGCCGAGCCGGCCGAGGCGCGGCGCCCGCCACAGCACCAGGCGCACCAGCGCCAGGAAGAGCAGGGCCGCCAGGGCCGTGGTCAACCAGGTGCGCAGCGGGTGGGCCTGCAGCTCGTGGCCCACCTCGTGGGCCACCGCCACGACGATCTCGCGGGGGTGGAAGGTGTGCAGCAGGTTGTCGCCCAGGACCACCCGCCGGGTGGGCCCCTCGCCCATCAGGTAGGCGGTGGCGTGGCGGCTGCGGGTGGAGGTGTCCACGACCTGCACCTGCTCCAGCTCCAGCCCGGCGCCGCGCACCACCCGGGCGATCTCGCCCTTGAGCGGGCCCTCCTGCAGCGGGGTGAAGTCGTGGAACACGCGCGCCTCGTACGGCGCCATCAGGTTCCAGACCGCCAGCATGCCCACCACCGCGCCCCACAGCCACAGCCACCAGGTGCGCGGCAGCCTGCGCGCCAGGCCGAACAGCCCCAGGCCGAGCAGCGCGTAGAAGACCGAGTTCATGGCCAGCGCCAGGCCCACGTCCGCCCAGAAGCGCCCGGGGCCCATGGTCACCAGCCCGCGCTCGTGGCCCAGCACGTAGGTGTCGAAGTAGCTGAGCGGCACGACCAGCGCGGTCCACACCAGCAGGAAGAGCACCGGGAACAGGGCGTCCACGATCCACTGGCGGGGCTGATCGCGGCCGGCCAGCCGCTCGGGCACGGCCACGAGCCGGCGCAGCAGGGGCGCCCGCGCGCCAAGCCGCTGGAGGCCCGGGCGGGTGTACAGCCAGGCGGCCGCCCGCTCGCCCGCCCCGCGCAGCGCCAGGTGCAGCCCGCCCCACAGGACGACCCCCAGGATGAGCAGCTTGAGGCCCAGCCAGGTCAGCTCCAGCAGGTCGTCCATCCGCCGCTGGGCGGCCCAGTGGGCCAGCTCGGCCACGCTGAAGTAGCGGCTGGGATCGAACCCCGGCATCAGCTGTTCCCTGGGCCCTCGGCCGGCGGGGGCGGGGGGGGCTCGGGCAGCGGCTCGAGCTGGGAGAGCACGAGCTGCTCCACCCGCTGCATCTCGTCGCGCACCTTGCGGGTCCAGTCGTTGTCGGTCCCGGTCCGCTCGCCGAGCTGGGCGGTCATCTCGAACACCCGCAGCGCCTTGCGCAGCAGGACCGCGGTGCGCTTGCGCAGCAGATCGCGGTACAGGTCGGCCTCCTCCGGGCTCAGGTCCTCGGGCAGCGGCGCGGCCTCCATGGCCCGGTGCAGCGCCAGGTAGAGCTGCCCGATGCGGAAGCCGGAGGCCGTGGCCCAGTCGGGGTCGCCGTAGCGCATGCTGCGCAGGTAGGCGTTCTGCGCCTCCAGCAGGAGCTGGGCCTTGGCCTCGAGGTCGGCCTGGAGCTGCGCCTCGGGCGGGCGCAGGGGCGCCGCCTCGAAGCGCGCGGTGGCCAGCTCGGCCAGGCGGTGCTCGGCGCGCGCCGCCGGGGCCGGATCGAGGAACTCGTCCCGCTCGTGGGCGCGGAACAGGCGCAGCGCCGTGCGCAGCTCCTGCTCGGCCGCGAGCGTATCCCCGCGGGCCAGGTGGTTCTCCCCGAGCAGCACCTGGCCGTCGACGCGATCGGAGACCGGCAGGTCCGCGCGGGCCAGCAGCCGCCCGAGGTCGCTGACGGCCTCGGCGTGCCGCCCCAGGGCGGCCAGGCACTCGGCCTCGCGGAACAGGGCGTCCACCCAGTCTTTCGAGCGGGGCAGGCCCTCGGTCACCCGGCGGTAGCGCGCCAGCGCCTCCTCCAGCCGGCCGAGCGTCTCCAGGCAGCGGCCGGCGTTGAAGGCCGCGGCGGACAGGTAGCGCGAGTCGGAGAACTCGGCCAGCAGCCGATCGTAGAACCGCAGGGCGGCCTCGCACTGCTGGGCCTCCTGCAGGCGCAGGCCCTCGTGGAACAGCGTGGACGCGTCGAAGTCGGTCAGCCCCAGCTCCGGATCCGGCGCCAGCCGGATACGCAGCGGCTCCATGACCACCTCGCGGGCGGGCGGGCCCTGGCCGCCGTCCTCGTCCGGGCGCTCCGCGGCGCGGGGGGTGAGGCAGCCGGCGGCGCCGAGCGCCAGCAGCAGGAGCGGGAGCGGAGGTCGCGGTGGGTGCGTGCGCATGACTCCCCGGACAACCGGGCGGGCCGCGGGGTTCTCCAGCCGTCCGGGTCTGGAGGAGTTTCACACGCCTGGCGCGGAGTTGGCAAGGCGCGCGGCGCCCTGCTAGCATGGGTGCCCATGGGAACCGGGAACCGGATGCGCTGCGGTCTGCTGGTGCTCGCGCTGGGGCTGGCCGGCTGTCCGGAGGAGGAGGCCCCGCGCGGGCCCACCCCGCTGGTCGCGCCTGGCGCCCGGGACGAGGCCCGGCTGGCGCTGCGCCAGGCGCTGGAGGACCTCCGCGCGCCCGCGGCCGGCCCGGCGCGGGATCTGGAGCCGGCCCTGGCCGCCCTGGAGGCGGCGCCCGCCGAGCTGCTGGCAGGCGCCCGCGCGTTCGAGGCGGCCGGGCTCCTGGAGGCGGCCGTGGCCGCCGAGCGGCTGCCCCTGGCGCGCGTGGAGGGGGTGCTCGTCCGGCTGGGCCCGGCGGGCCTGGCGGTCCTGGCCCAGGGGCTCCGCTCGCCCGAGGCCGAGGCCCGCGGCCGCGTGGCCGGACGGCTGGCCGCCGCGGGGGCCGAGGGGCTGCGGTTGCTCCTGGCGGCGCTGGCCGAGGGGGACGGGGCCGACGCGGCCCTGCTCGCCCCCACCCGGGAGGCGCTCGGCCGGCTCGCCCGGGCGGGCCAGGTGCGCGAGCGCTTGCAGGCGGTGGAGCTGCTGCCGCACCTGGCCTCGGGCCCCGCGCAGGACGAGGCCCTGGCGGCCCTGGTGGGCCTGCTGGCCGACCCCGCGCCCGAGGTGCGCCTGTCCGCGCTGGAGGCGCTGTGCGCCCTGGGGCCGAGGGCGGCCGCCCAGGCCGGGCCGGCGGTGGCACTGCTGCGCGACGCGGATGAGGGGGTGCGCCAGGTGGCGGCCGACGCGCTGGGGCGGCTCGGTCCGCCCGCGGTGCCCCCCCTGGCCGCCTTGCTGACCGACCCGGCGGAGGAGCTGCGCGTGGCGGCCGCGGGGGTGCTCGGACGGCTGGGCACCCCGGCCATCGATGCGCTGCTCGCCCACCGCGACGCCTCGCCGCGCGTGCGCGTGGCGGTCCTGCAGGCGCTGGCGCCGCTGCCCGATCCGCGGGCTCTCGAGGCGCTCCGGGCGGGCCTGGCGGATCCCGAGCCCCGCGTGCGGCAAGAGACCCTGCGCGCGCTGGCCGGCCGGGAGGCCGATCCGCGCACGGTGGAGCTCCTGGGACAGGCGCTGACGGAGCGCGAGCCCCTGCTGCTGCGCTCCGCCCTGGAGAGCATCGATCGGCTCGGCACGCGCGCCCGGCCGGCCGCGGCGGCGCTGGTGCGCCTGGCCCGGGAGGGTCCGCCCGAGGTCCAGCTCGAGGCGGTCCGGGTGCTCACCCGGGTGTCGAGCGAGCCGCGCGAGCTGGTGGAGCAGCTCGGCGAGCTGCTCGCCGCCCCGGCCCCCGGGGTGCGGCGCCTCGCGCTGGAGCAGCTCCGGGCCATCGGGCCCGGCGCCCTGGGCCTGCAGCGCGACCGGCTCAGGCAGCTGGCCACCAAGGATCCCGACCCCGGCGTGCGCCAGGCGGCCGGAGCCGCCCTGGACGCGCTCGGCGGCGCGGCCCCCCCCGGCCAGGGCTTCGGCTGAGGGAACAAGCCGGCCCCGCGGTCCGCGGGGCGCGCGCCGGCTCCGGCTCCAGCTCCGGCGGACAGGCCGGCCCCGACCTGCGGCGGGAAGTAGCGCCGCGCCTACGCGCCGACCACCTGCACGTGGAACCGCCGGCGGCGCGGGCCGTCGAACTCGCAGAAGAAGACCGACTGCCAGGTGCCCAGCACGGGCTCCCCGTCCGCCACGATGAGCTGGACCGAGCAGCCCACCAGGCTCGCCTTGACGTGGGCGGCGGAGTTGCCCTCGGCGTGCCGGTAGGCCGCGCGCCAGGGCACGACGCGCTCGAGCGCCTCCAGCATGTCGCTCGGCACGTCGGGATCGGCGTTCTCGTTGACCGTCAGCGCGGCCGTGGTGTGCGGGCAGTGCACCAGGCACACGCCCGCGCGCACGCCGCTCTGGCGGACGGCGGCGCGCACCTGGGGCGTGATGTCCAGCAGGGCGTCGTGCGCCGGCGTGGACAGCTCGTGGGTGATCATCGGAAGCCTCCGCTGGGCGGCTCGAAGAGCCGTCGCCGGAGCTGCTCGAGCCAGGCCAGGTCGCACACCTCCTGGCCCAGGTGGGGGACCGGGACCAGGTCGCAGCAGTGGTCGAGCAGCTCGCGCAGGACCTCGAGCTGGGCGAAGTCCCGGCGGTGCATGACGCGGAGCAGCTCCTGGGAGCGCTCGGCCGCCAGCAGCGTCGCGGGGGCCGCCGCCAGCCCCTCGGCCTGGAGGGCCCGCCCGGCCCTGGCGCTCCAGCCCTCGGGCGGCGGCTCACCCGGGTCGGGGGTCATGCGGTTGACCACGACCGTGCCCGGGCGCACCTCCCAGCTCTGCAGGCGGCGGTAGAGGTAGCGCGACTCCTGCGCCAGGTTGGGATCGGCCGCGGTGACCAGCACGAAGGCGGTCACCTCCGAGCGCAGGGTGGCCTTCATGGCCGCGGCCCGCGCGCGGAAGCCCTCCAGCAGCTCGCTGAACAGGTCGACGAAGCTGGCCAGCTCGCGCAGGAAGTCCAGGCCGGTGAAGCGCGACAGGGTGCGCACCGCGTAGCCGCCCGAGAAGTTGAGCACGCGCAGCCCGAGCTTGCCGCCGAGCAGCGCGGGCCGCAGCAGCCAGCGGTAGCCGTCCTGGTCCAGCACGTCCAGGATGCGGTCGGGGGCCTGCAGGAAGTCCACCCCGGCCACGGTGGGCGGGGTGTCGAGCACGATCAGCTCGTAGCCGCCCCGCACGTGGAGGTGGTGCAGCTCCTCCAGCGCGGCGTACTCCCGGGCCCCGGCCAGATCGGCCTGCATGCGGCGGAAGAACGGGTGGCCGAGCATGCGCCCCCGCCGCTCCACGTCGGGCACCAGCCGCTCGATGGTGCGCTGCCAGGCCAGGCCGGTGTCCAGCATGCCCACGCCGAGCGGCGCGCGGGCCGGGGTGCCGGCCGCCTGCAGCGCCGCCACGGGCAATTCCTTGATCTCGCCCGGCGGCAGCCCCGGCAGGCCCAGCGCGTCGGCCAGCCGGAGCGCCGGATCGATGGTCAGCACCAGCGCGCGCCGTCCCTGGCAGGCGGCCTGCAGGCCGAGCGCCGCGGCCGTGGTGGTCTTGCCCACCCCGCCCGGACCGACGGTCACCACGATGCGCCGCTCGCGGATGAGGGCCGCGAGGCTCATGGCGCCCCCCGCAGGGCGGCGCCGAGCCGCGCGGCCAGCTCGGCCACGCCGGCCGGGCCGAAGGGCCCCTCCAGCAGCTCGGGCAGCTCGAGCACTGGCAGGTCGAGGCCGGCCCGCAGGCGGTCGGCGTGGGCCCGCTGGATGGCCAGCCGGCGGCGGTAGGCGCGGGCCGCGGACAGGAGATCGTGGGCCGCGAGCTGCGCCGGCAGCCGCGCGAGCACCTCGTCGGCGCCCGCGGGGAACGGGTCGGGCAGCACGCGGTTCAGCAGCGCGCCGCCCTGGGGGAAGCCGCCGCGCCGCAGCCGGTGGTGGAGATCGATGGCCTCGTTGACCGGCAGCTCCTCGGGCACGGCCACCAGCAGCACCGCGGTCGCCGCCGGATCGGTCAGCAGGCGCTGGATCCACTCGGCCCCCTCCCGCAGCGCGCCCAGCGGGGCGGTCTCCACCACCGCCTGGGGGGCCTCGAGCAGCATCGCCCCGGGGCCGGTCGAGGGGGCGTCCAGGATGGCGAGATCGCTGCCCGACTCGTCCAGCAGGGCGCGCAGGTGGCCGAGCACGAGGATCTCCGCCAGGCTGGGCACCGCCCGCAGGAAGGCCTGCACCATGCGCTGCTCGAACACGGCGCGGTAGACCATGCGCAGCTTCAGCAGCCGCATGGCGTAGATCTCCAGGGCCGCCTCGGGCCTCAGGTTGAGCCAGCCGAGCTGCGGGGCGAGCTCGAGGGGGCCGTCGCCCTCGGCCGGGACCCCCAGCAGCGCGGGCAGCCGGCGGGGCGCGCGCACCTCGGCCAGCAGCACGCGCTTGCCCTGCGCGCGAGCCGCCAGGCCGAGCGCCGCGCTGAGCGCGCTCTTGCCCACGCCGCCCTTGCCGGTCAGCACCAGCAGCCGCCGTTGCAGGAGCGCGCGGAGATCGGTCGTGGGGGGGGAGGCAGGCACGGCGCTACTCTACCCAGGCGCCCCCTGCCCCGCAAGGCGTGGCTGGCGGGACGCGGCGCGGTTGATCTGGGCTGGCCGCCTGGGGGATGATCGCCCCGGGAGGGCGTGAGCATGCGCCGGATCGCGTTCATCAACGAGAAGGGCGGTAGCTGCAAGACCACGCTGGCGGTCAACATCGCGGCCTACTTCGCCGGGCAGAAGAAGTCGCGCGTGCTGCTGGTGGACATGGATCCCCAGGGCCAGGCCGGCAAGAGCCTGGGCTTCTACGTGCGGGACCTCGCCCCCAACGTGTACGACCTGCTGCTCGACCCCGCGCTCCCGGTCGAGGCGGTCATCCGGCCGAGCCAGGTCCCCAACCTGGACGTGATCTGCTCGAACAAGCGGCTGTCCGACTTCCCGGTCGAGGCGGCCCCGGCGGCGGATCGCGAGCGGCGCCTGGCGAAGAAGCTCGAGGGGCTCGGGCGCTACGACTTCGTGCTGGTCGACTCGCCGCCCTCGGCCGGGCTGCTGACCACCAACATCCTGCTGTCCGTCGAGGAGGTGGTGGTGCCGGTCAACCTGACCTACTTCGCGCTGGACGGCTGCGCGGAGATCGTCGAGAGCGTGGAGCGCATGCGCCGGGACTTCGGCAAGGCCGTGCTGGACATCGTCCTGGTCGTGCCGACCCTCTACCGGCCGACCCGCCTGGCCGAGGAGATCCTGGAGAAGCTCCGGACGCACTTCCCCGAGCACACCGCCCGCACGGTGATCGGCTACAACGTGAAGATCGACGAGGCCCAGAGCCACGGCAAGACCATCTGGGACTACGCCGCCTGGTCGCCCGGCGCGGCCATGCTGGAGTCGCTGTCCAAGGAGATCTGGCGGGCCAAGCAGCCATGAGGACCTGTGTCTGGTGTCTTGTCGCTGGTGTCTGGTCGGGGATCTCGCTGCTCGGGTGCGGGCAGGGCGAGGAGAGCGGCTGCCCGCAGCGCGCCGAGCTCACCGACCAGGGGCTCGCGCTCAACGGCGCCTGCGGCCGGGCCGAGCTGCGGCTGCTGCCGGCCGTGCGCGTGCGCGGGCTCTGGCACGGGGCCGGACGCGACGGCGGCTGCGCGCTCGTGCGGGACTCCCCGGCGGGCGTCGAGCTCGGCTGCCCGGCCGGCGAGGCCGGGCAGGTGCGGCTCGGCGCCGAGGGGCAGGCCTGGCGGGTGCGCCTCCTGGCGGCCCGGGAGACCGTGGTCGAGGCGCTGGCGCTGGAGGGACCGGCGCGGATCGAGGGCGCCCGCGGCATGCTCTCCAACGGCTTCCAGTCCTGGTCGCAGAGCGGCGCGCTGGCGCTCGGGCCGCTCGCCACGGACGAGGAGTTGCTCTCCGCGCTCGCCGAGCAGGGCGACGCCGAGACCCTGCGCGGCGGCCAGGAGCTGTCCTGGTGGCTGGGGCACGTCGGCGGCGGGCGGGCCCACCTGGCGGCGGGGGCGCTGTCCGCCGCGCGGCTGCGCTCCTGGGTGCAGGCCGGCCTCGATCCGCAGGGGGCCCTGTTCGTGCGGCTGGGCTCGGGCGGGGTGGAGCGGGTGGCGCTCGCGGCCGGTGAGCAGCTGGAGGGGGAGCGCTGGCACCTGGGCCTGGGCGAGGAGCCCACGGGCCTGCTCGCGGACTACGGCCGGGCGCTGCCCGCCCGGCGGCGGACGGTCGCGGCCGCGCCGGAGCTAGGCTGGAACTCGTGGTACGAGCTGTGGGGCGGGGTGGACGCGGAGGCCGTGCGGGCGAACGCCGCGGCGGCGCGGCTGGCGCTGGCGGGCTACGCCGGGGGGGCGCCGCTGCGCGTGGTGGTCGACGACGGCTGGCAGGTGGCCTGGGGGCAGTGGGAGCCCAACGCCAAGTTCCCGGAGGGGCTGTCCGGCCTGGCAGATGAGCTCCGCGGCCAGGGCTTCTCGATGGGCGTGTGGTTCGCGCCGCTCCTGGTGGACGAGGAGAGCCGGGTGTTCCGCGAGCACCCCGACTGGCTGGTGGGTGGGGCGACCTTCCAGCACGGCCACGGCCTGACCCACGTCCTGGACGTGACCCACCCGGACGCGGCCGCCTTCCTGGCTGACAGCGTGCGGCGCCTCGTGGGCTGGGGCTGCACGTTCCTCAAGATCGACTTCCTGTTCGCCGGCACCTACGAGGGCACGCGCCACGAGCCGATGACCGGCATGGCCGCCTTCGCCCGCGCCCTGGCGCTCATCCGCGAGGCGGCCGGCGAGGAGGTCCTCATCCTGGCGGTCGGCGCCCCGCCCGTGCCGGTCGCGCCGTTCGTCGACGCCTGGCGCTCCGGCGGGGACATCGCCTGGCAGGCGGCCGCGCCCGCCTGGACCATGGCGGTGAACCAGGCCCGCTCGCTGGCGGCGCGCTGGCCCTTCTGCGAGGCCGTGCTGTGCGATCCCGATCCGCCCATCCTGCGCGCGCCGCTCGAGCCCGCGGAGGTGGGCTTCGGCGCCTGGGTGGTGGCGCTGGCGGGTGGCGGGCTGTTCCTGTCCGACGATCTGCGCGCGCTGCCCGCCGAGCGCTACGCCCTCGGCCTGGACGCCGATCGGGTCGGGCTGGCGCTGCGGGGCGCCGCGGCCCGGCCCGAGGATCCGCTGCCCGAGGGGCTGCCCACGCGCCTGTCGACGGCGGTGGAGGATCTGATGCTGCAGGAGAACAGCCACGCGCTCCCCACGCGCTGGCGCCTGCAGGACGGCCGGCGGCTGGGGCTCAACCTGGAGGACGAGGCGCGCGTGCTCGAGGGCGTCAGCGTGCCCGGCCGCGGCGCCGCGCTCCTGCCCTCCGCTCCGCCTTGAGGATCCCCGCCCGGCCGCGCGGGGCGCGGGCTCAGGTGGACTCGGGCGGCTCCTGGCCGTCCTTGGTCGTGGGGGGCTTGCGCTTGAGCCGCTGCTCGAGCTCCTCGAAGCGCTGGCGCAGCCCCTCGAGCTGCTTGGACAGCCCGGGCATGCCGGTCAGCACGCCCTGCACCCGATCGTCGAGCTTCTTCTGCAGCTCGTCGAGGCTCTTGTGGGTGCTGGCGAAGAACTCGCGCACCTGGCGGCTGGTCTCCTCGACCCGCGTCTCGGACGAGCGCACGATCTTGTCCACCTGGCGCTCGGCCTCCTCCCTCAGGTTCTGCACGGGCTGGGCCACCTTGCGCTGGAGGAAGTCGGTGATGGTCTCGCCGGAGGTGCGGATGAGATCCTTCAGCACCCCGAGCGGCATGCGCGTCTTGTTCTTCTTCTGCTCCTCGAACAGGATCTGCGCCAGGGTCACCTCGGTCAGATCCTCGCCGTTGCGGTTGTCCACGATCTGGACTTCCTCGCCCGACTTCACCATGGCGGCGATCTCGTCGAGGGTCACGTATCGGCTGTCCGCCGTGTCGTAGAGCTTGCGGTTCGTGTAGCGCTTGATCACCCGGGTCTTCTTCTCGTCGCTCATGCTCGCCCGCCCGCTTCCTGTGGGCTCCCGCGGTTGTCGCGGGAGCGCTGTGGGCAAGGTAACAAGCTGCGTCAATTCCTGTCAAGTCGGGGCTTAGGACCGGCGGCGCCGGCGGAATTCGCGTACCGGGGGAGCCCGCCCGGCCTTGATTTCCCAGGCGCCCTGGGAGATGATGACCCGGCCCGATCCCCCGGCAGGGGCGCAGGTGAAGCGTTGATCGTCCACTGCGGACAGTGCAGCACGAAGTTCAAGATCGCGGATGACAAGCTCAACCCGCGCGGGGTGAAGGTGCGCTGCTCCAAGTGCAAGCACACCTTCCTGGTGATGCCCGACGGCACCACCGTCGCCGACCCTCCGCCCGGCGGAGCGACCGCGGCGCAGCCCGCGCCGCACGCGGCGCGACCCGCCTCGGAGCCGCCCCTGCCGCCGCCCCCGCCCATGCCGGCGGTGCTGGCCAACCCTCCGGCCCTCGGGAAAGCAGCCCCCCCCGCCAAGCCGTTCCCGGCCCCAGCGGTCCCCCGGACGCCGCCTCCGTCCCGGCCGGCCATCCCTCCGCCCGCCCGGCCGGCGGCTCCCGCGCCGACCGCCCCGCCACCCGTGGCGGACGTGGTCTCCTCCAACCTGCCGGAGCTCATCCGCGACGAGCTGCCCGGCGAGCTGCCCGACGACATCTTCTCCTCGCCGACCAAGGTGGGACCGCCGCCAGCCGGCTTCGAGGGTTTCGCGGGCGCGGAGCCCTTGCCGCCGCCGCCGCCGGTGCCGGGCCTGGACGTGTTCGGGGATGCGCCCGGGGCGCTGCCCAAGAATGTGCTGGACCACATCGACCTCGACTCCGACGCCCCCTTGCCCCAGGCCAAGCCCGCGGCGGGCGCGGCCGCACCCAAGCCTCCGCCCAGGCCCGCGGCGGGCGCGGCCTTTCCCAGGCCGCTCGGCAAGCCCGCGGCGGAGGGGAGCACCAAGGTCGGCCCCCCGCCCTCCCCGGCCACGCCGCCCAGGCCGGCGTCGAGTCCGAAGCTGGTCGTGCCGCCCAGGCCCGCCTCGAGTCCGAGGCTGGTCGTGCCGCCCATCCCGGCCGCGGGCCTGGACGATCCGTTCGCCGATCTGGCGCCCATCGCACCGCCCACCCCGGTGAAGCCTGGGGCGGCGAGAGCCGCCGAGCCCGCGGGGGCCAAGCCCGGCCCGGCCGCGGGCCTGGACGATCCGTTCGCCGACCTGGCGCCCATCGCGCCGCCCCTGCCGGCCGCGGCCCCCAAGCCGGCCGCGCCACCCGCAAGCGATCCGTTCGCCGATCTCGGCCTGGCGCTCGGGCCGGCCCCGTCCCCCGGAGCCGCGAAGCCAGCCCCCGCCAAGCCGGCCCCCTCCGCCGGAGAGGACCCCTTCGGCGGGCTCGGCCTCGCGCCGCCCCCCCCGCCGCCCGCCCGACCCAGGGACAGCGGCCTCTCGCAGCAGGACGGCCTGGACTTCGGCGCCGGCGCGGGGCCCGGGGACAGCCTCGAGCTGGATGTGGAGACGGGGCCTGCGCCCGCGCCGCCCCCTCCGCCCCCTGCCCGGCGGCCTGGCGGCCAGGCCCTCGGGGACGGCGGCACCCGCGATGCCTCGGGCAACATCGACTTCTCGGGCGCGGCGGCCGGTCCGTCGGCAGCCACGAGCGACACGCTCGCGGACGGAGGGGTGCGTGACGCCTCGGGCAACATCGACTTCGGCGGAGGCGGGGATCCGTTCGAGAACCTCGAGCTGAGCACCGACGCGCCCGCGGGCGCCGCGGCGCCTGCGCCCAGCGCGCGGCCCGGCCCGGCCAAGCCCGGGGCGGCGAAGACGGCCGCGCCGGGCGCCGGCGGCGAGCTGTTCGACGGGCTGGGCGATCCCTTCGCTGGCACCTCGGCGCCGAAGGCCAGCCCGCCGCCCCTGCCTCCCTCGGCCGGGGCCGATCTCTTCCCCGAGCAGGCGGCGCCTACGGGCGCGCCCGCCTCGGATCCCTTCGCCGCCCTGGCCGGCCCGGGTGTGGGCCCGCCGGCGCCGCCGCCGGGCAACGATCCGTTCGCCGCCCTGGACACGTCCTCCCCGCCAGGCGAGCTGGGTGACCAGCTCGGGCCGGGCGTGGACGCCGAGGGGCGCATGGTGGGCACGCCCGCGCCCGCCCCGGCGGCGGTCACCAGGGCCTCCGGCGGCGCGCTCGCCACCGCGGCGGTGGAGGCGGTGGACAAGGTCTCGCCGCCCGTGAGTCACGCGCCCCAGACCGCGCCGGCCCCCGTGGCGCCCGCGCCGGAGGTGCCCGCGCGGCGTCCCTCGATCGCCTACCGCCTCGGCTTCGGGCTGCTGCTGGTGGTGATCGTGCTGTTCGTCTTCATCGTCTTCCGCTCGGGCGGGAAGCCCGATCTGACCCAGTGGTCGACCTACGTGGAGGCCTTCACCGGCCAGGCGGCCGACGAGAGCGCCCGGGGCGATCTCCGGGCCCAGGGGCTGCGCAGCACGGCCTACCCCAACCGGGACGGCCTGCCGCTGGTGGTGCTGTGGGGCTCGGTGGAGAACTCGAGCGCCGAGGCCAAGCAGGGCGTGAGCGTGCTGGGCCAGCTGCTGGGCGAGGATGGCCAGGTGGCCCGGGAGCTCAAGGTGCCCGCGGGGGTGGTCTTCACGCCGGAGGAAGTGCACTCCCTCTCGGACCTGGCCTCCATCTCGGCGGCCTACCGGCAGCGGCACGATCCGGCCCGCAGCGTGGCCCCCGGCCAGTCGCTGGCCTTCATGGTGGTCATGCCCGATCCGCCCGACAGGACGGAGGGGCTGCGCATCCGCGTGCTGGCCTCGGTGGAGGCGGACCCGATGGCGGGGCTGCCCGCCCTGGCCCCTCCGCCCGACGAGCCGGCCCCCGCGCTGGAGCCGCCGGTCGAGCCGGGCAAGCCACCCGCCCCGAAGAAGCCCGGGGCGGCCAAGAAACCTCCGGCGGCCGCGGCCAGGCCCGCCCCCGCCGGGGCCGAGGGGCCGGACGCCGCTCCGTGAGCTCATGGCAGATCAGGAACGACGCGCTCGCTGGCGGAGCTTGCTGCGCAAGCTGCGCAGCCTGCCCGAGCCGGACATGCGCCGCGAGGTGCTGCTCGAGCGGTTCGACGCGCTCGAGCCGGAGGGGGTGGCGGACTTCCTGGCCGAGGTGACCGCGGGGGCTGCCCGCCGTTCGGTCAGCCACCTGGTGGCCCTGGAGGCCGCCTCGGCCGCCATCCTGGCCAGCCAGGCCGAGGCGCGCCGCTACGAGCACCTGGCCGAGGTGTACCGCCTGGCCCGGGAGGCCGGCCAGGCCGCGGTGCTCGAGGTGCTGGTGGCCGCCCGTCCGCTGCGGGGACCGATCGAGGCCACCGAGGCACACGGGGATCCGGAGCTGACCAAGCTCAGCCTGGGCGAGCGCAAGTACATGGCCCGCAGCCACGACCGCCTGCGGCTCGAGCGCCTGCTGCTCGATCCGGAGGTGTCGGTCATCCGCAACCTCCTGCACAACCCCAGCCTGGTCGAGGCGGATCTGGTGCGCCTGGCCGCGCGCAGGCCGGTGCGCGCCGAGGTGCTGCGGGTGATCTACGAGAGCCCCTGGGGCAAGCGCCACCGGGTGCGGCTCGCCCTGGTGCACAACCCCTACACCCCCACCGAGCTGGCCCTCAAGCTGGTGGGGGTGCTGCTCGCGCGGGAGCTGCGGAAGGTGGCCGCGGACGGCAACCTGCATCCGCTGGTGCGGCAGGCGGCCGCCCGCATGCAGGCGGAGCGCTGACCGGCCTCACTCCTGCGGCCCGCCGGGGGGAGGCGCGTCCTCGTCCTCCTCGTCGTCCTCTTCCTCTTCTTGCTCCTGGTCGGCGGCCAGGGAGGCCGGGGCCGGGGCCGACGAGGCGGCCCGGTGGTGCAGCTTCCAGAGGGCCTTGCCCATGGCCGTGGCGATGGCGGGGAGCTTGCCCGCGCCGAAGACGCACAGGGCCACGAAGATGAGCATGACGAACTCGTTGAGGCCGGGGACGGGGACCATGGGGCGGGCCGCGCTCGGCTGGGCTCAGAAGTCCATGCCGACCAGGAAGTTGAAGATGTTGATCTGCGGGTCGAGGGCGAAGACTCCCTCGACGGCGAACTGGAAGATGAAGGTGGTCAGGCGCGCGCCGACCATGAAGCGGTGGAACATGTGATCGTCCCAGGACACCTCGTTGTAGACATAGGTGCGCGGCACGTCGGTGGCAGGATCCACGACCAGGTGCGTGTCCAGCACCACGTGGGACGACGAGTGGACGAACAGCATGTTGTAGCCGGCGTAGGGGGTGAGGGACACCATGCCACCCAGCCCGAACGGGTGGCTGATGCTCACGTCCCAGCCGCCGGTCGTCAGCTCGAACTCCTTGGGGCCGATGGTGTGGTTGATGGACAGGCGCACGGCGATGTCAGGCACGAAGAAGAAGCCCTCGTTGAGGGCCCACTTCAGCTCGGCGCCCACCACGAACATCTCGCTCTCGGGGACGTAGGCGAGCTGGGTGCCGATCTCGAAGGAGAAGGGCAGACCCTTGCGCACGTGCACCCGGGGGATGAACACCACGTCGGCCGGCTTGCCCTCGGTGACCTCGGTCCAGTAGGCCGCGCCGCCCTCGATCGGCGCCACGGTGCCCTCGAAGCCGATGGCGAAGCCGTTCAGCCCGAGCGTCTCGGCCGGCGCCAAGAACACGGGCGCCGTGATGTGGCCGAGCTCGATCATCAGGGACTCGAACCGCCCCTGGGCGCAGTCGATCAAGCACTGGGCGGCGTTCGGGTCCGTGCTGCAGGTGTCCTCGCACTGGCCGCTGAAGTACCGTCCCAGGTTGAAGTCGTACCGCGAGGCCTGGGCGTTCGCCCCGACGAGGCTCGCCAGGAGCCCGGCGGTCACCGCGATGGCGCGAAGTCGGGCGTTCATCCGCGTACCTCTAAGAGCTGGAGAAGAAAAAACAAATGGCCTATTTTGGGGGTCAACCTAGCACCTGCGTGCCCGATCTGTCAAGGTTTCTGGCCACCCGCCGGAAATTCGGATAGATTCGAGCCCGATCCCCAGGACGGAGGTGGAGCATGACTGGGCGAGTGTCGACGGAGCTCGTGGCGCTGCTCGGGAGCCTGGCCCTGCTGGCCGGAGCCTGCGGAGGCGGCTCGTACGATCCGGGCGAGAGCACGGCGGCGCTCTGCCAGGATGGCCAGGACAACGACGGCGACGGTGCGAGCGACTGCGACGACAGCGACTGCGCCGGGTTCGTCTTCTGCGGGTCGGGCGGCGAGGGCTCGGCCGTCGCCTGCCAGGACGGCCAGGACAACGACGACGACGGGCGCACCGACTGCGCGGACGCCGACTGCCAGGGGTTCACCTTCTGCCTGCTGGCGGAGGGGGACGCCGCCGGCTGCCAGGACGGAGAGGACAACGACGCCGACGGGCAGACCGACTGCGACGACCCGGGCTGCCAGGGCTTCGTGTTCTGCGTCCGCGCCGAGGGCGACGCGCTGACCTGCCAGGACGGCCAGGACAACGACGGCGACGGCGCGACCGACTGTGACGACCCCGGCTGCGCCCTGCTGGTGGCCTGCCAGGCGGCGCGCGAGGACTCCCCCGAGGCCTGCCGGGATTTGACCGACAACGACGGCGACGGGCGCATCGACTGCCTGGACACGGACTGCCAGGGCTTCGTCTTCTGCATGCCGCCGCGGGAGAATGACGCCAACCTGTGCCGCAACGGCCGGGACGACGACGGCGACGGGAGCGTCGACTGCCTGGACCCGGACTGCCAGGGCTTCGTCTTCTGCGTCTCGACCACCGAGGACACGCCGATCACCTGCCAGGACCTGGTCGACAACGACGGCGACGGCGCGACCGACTGCGACGACACCGGCTGCGAGGGCCTGGCGGTCTGCCTCGCCCCGGGCGAGAGCAGCGCGGCGGAGTGCCAGAACCTGGGGGACGACGACGGCGACGGGGACGCGGACTGCGACGACCCGGGCTGCTGGGCCTGGGGGTTCTGCCAGCACTACAACGGCTACCCGGTGGTGGACTCGTGGGGCGAGACCTGGGACGGCATCGAGCGCGCCCCGCGGCCCTGGGCCCAGGCCGAGGCGGACTGCCTCGCGCTCGGCGGCCGCCTGCCCACGGCCACCGAGCTGTGGCGCAACCACGCCTCCGGCGGCAGCGGCGATCTCAGCGACACGAACGCGCAGAACTTCCTGTGGACGCGGGTGCTGAACGCCCAGCCCGGCTGGGCGGTGCTGGTCCGCCTGGGCGACGGGACACTCTCGGCCCAGGACATGACGGCCGCCGCGCGCTACCGCTGCGTGTGGCCGGACTCCGACGGCGCGGGCTTCGACCAGGCGCGCTGCCACGGCGATCCGGGGGCGGGCTGCCACGCCTTCGAGCGGTTCTGGAGCGTGGACTCCCGCGACCGCGCGCCGCTCGACTACGCCGCGGCCACCAACGAGTGCGCCTTCCACGGCGCCAGCCTGCCGGCCTCCTCGGACTGGAGCCGCCTGCTGCGCGGCGGGCTGCCCCACGGCACGAACGCCTGGCTGTGGGTGGGCCGGGCCATCGAGTGGTACAGCGGCGGGTACGGCAGCCCCCTGGTGCGCTGGACCGATGGCGACGCCGCGGGCTGGTTCTTCTACCAGGGCGGGGCCGGCTACGCCTCCCTGGACACCGGCGGGGCCAGCCACGCCTTCCGCTGCATCGGCCTGCGCGCGCCCGCGGACTTCGCGCCCCCGGCGCCGCCCGCTTGCAACGGGCCCTGCTTCGCGCTCGACGCCCGGCGCTCGCCGGTGGTGGCCGACGACGCGGATCGCGCGCCGGCGCGC
The DNA here is from genome assembly GCA_022710975.1 of Myxococcota bacterium. GTDB lineage: Bacteria > Myxococcota > B64-G9 > B64-G9 > B64-G9 > JAKLGA01. The sequence continues at coordinate 116,087 of JAKLGA010000011.1, forward strand.
ATCTCCGCGGCCATCGCCGACTGCCGCGACGAGGGCGCGGACCTGCCCACGCTCGCGGACGCCACCGAGCTCATCCACGCGGGCTGGCCCAACGGCACCGGCATGTGGCTGTGGCTCGTCGAGCCCGAGTACTGGTACGCCGACGGCTACGGCCAGCCCATCTTCCAGTGGACCGGCGCGGGCAGCCCCCACTGGATCTACGACGGGTCCCGCGGCGCGGTGAGCTGGGGCTACGACGCACGCCCATACCGCTGCGTGTGGCACGCGCAGGGCCCGGACGTGCCCGCCTGCCAGGCGGGCGAGGTGGCGGTGTGGCGGGACGGGGCCTACGCCTGCCAGGCCGCCGTGGCCGGCAGCTCGAACGGCCAGGCCTACGTGATCGAGATCGTCGACGACTGGGGCAACGCCTGGGACGGCATCCAGCGCGACGTGCTCGGCTACCCCGAGGCCAGCGCCCTGTGCGCCGGGCTGGGCGGCAGGCTGCCGACCGCCAGCGAGCTCTTCGCCGTGCGCGCCACCGGCAACCCGCACGACCCCATCGGGGACATCAACGCCACCTCCTACCTGTGGACCTCCTCGCCGGTCACCCAGGCCGGGGAGCGCGCCCTGGTGCGCGTCTCCGACGGCGGCGCCAGCCACGCGCCCGAGGCCACCCCCCAGTACGTCCGCTGCGTGTGGCCCTCCACGCGCGGGGACGTGCTGGCCAACCGCAACTGCTACGGCCCGCCGGGGGACGAGTGCTTCCGCAGCCCGGACGGGTTGAGCCTCGACAGCTACGACCGGCCGGCCGTGGACGTGGTCACGGCCGGGCACGAGTGCGCGGCGGTCGGCGGTCACCTGGCGGCCCACCACGAGCTCGCCGAGCTGGTGCACGCGGGCGCGCCCAACGGCAGCGACGCCTACCTGTGGCTGGACGACTTCGCCTACTGGTACAGCGGCAACTACGGCTACCATCTGGGGCGCTGGAGCGGCGTGGGCCTGCCGGACTGGGAGTACGACCAGGGGGTGCACGGCGGGGTGGGCTACGGCAGCGACTACCGCCCCTTCCGCTGCGTCCACGATCGCGCGCTGCGCTGAGCCCTGGCGCCATGCCTGCCTCTCCCGACGCGCCGCCGGGCGCCATGCTGCTGGCCGCGGGCTTCGGCACCCGGCTGCGGCCGCTGACGCTCGAGCTCCCCAAGCCGCTCGTCCCGGTGGCCACCCGGCCGCTGGCCGAGTACGGCCTGCGGCTGCTCGAGCGGGCCGGGGCGCGGCGGGTGGTGGTGAACCTGCACCACCTGGGCGAGCAGCTCCCGGCCGCGCTCGGCGCGCGCCTGGGGGGCCTGGAGCTGGTGTACTCGCCGGAGCAGGAGCTCCTGGGCACCGGCGGCGGGCTGGTGCGCGCGCGGGGGGAGCTCGGCGGCGGGACCGTCCTGGTGGTGAACGGCGACGTGCTGTGCGCCGCGGAGCTCGGGGTGCTGCTCGCCGCGCACCGGGCGCGCGGGGCCGCGGCCAGCCTGCTGGTGCGCCCGCTGCCGGCGGGCTCCGGCTTCACCCCGCTCGCGGTGGACGGCGCGGGGCGCCTGCGCGGGCTGGGCGACTGGCGGCCCGGCCGGGCGCGGGCGGCGCGCGGGGCCACGCGCCCGATGATGTTCTGCGGGCTGTACGCGTTCGAGCCCGCGCTGTTCGACTTCCTGCCCGCCGCGGGCCCGGCCTGCGTGGTCGAGCAGGGCTTCAAGCCCATGCTGGAGGCCGGGCTCGAGATCGCGGCTGTGGAGGAGCGCGGGCCGTGGTTCGACCTGGGCACCCCGCGGGCCTACCTGGAGGCGAACCTCGAGCTGCTGTCCGGCCGGCTGCGGCTCGGGCAGCTCGACGCGCTGGCCGAGGCCGTGGCGCGTGGCGCCACCCTCTCGCCTCCGGGCGTGCTGGTGGAGGCCGGGGCCGAGCTGGGGGCCGGGGTGCGGCTGGGGCCCCTGGTGGCCGTGGGCCGGGGCGCGCGGGTGGGGGCGGGCGCCGCGCTCAGCCGCGCGGTGGTGTGGCCCGGGGCCGAGGTGCCGCCCGGCGCGCGGCTCGACGGCGTGGTCGTCCACCGCGGCGGGGTGCTCCGCGCGCTGCCGGCCTGAGCTGTCGGGGGCGGGCGGTCAGGCCTCGACGACGCGGGCGATCACCGTGGTGATATTGTCCACCCCGCCGTTCTTGTTGGCCTCTTCGATCAGCTTCTGGGCGATGGCCTGCAGGTCCGAGTTGGCCTTGATGATCTCCAGCATGCGCGGGTCGGGCACCATGCCGCTCAGGCCGTCCGAGCACGCCAGGTACAGGTCGCCCTGCTCGGCCAGGTGGCGCGAGAGATCGACCAGCACCGTGTCCTTCATGCCCAGGGCCCGCACGATGACGTTCTTGTGCGGGAAGTTGGCGATCTCGTCCTCGGTCAGCTTGCGCGCCTTGATGTAGTCGTTCAGCAGCGAGTGATCCTCGGTGAGTTGGCTGAGCTGCCCGTTGCGCACCAGGTACACACGCGAGTCACCGACGTGGGCGATGAGCGCGTTGCCGTCCACGAAGTTCATGCCCGCCAGCGTCGTGCCCATGCCGCGGTAGCGGGCCTCGCGCTGGGCGGCCTCGTGGATGCGGAGGTTGGCCAGCTTGACCGACATGATGAAGCGGTTCTCGTCGTAGGGCCGGTTCTTGTCGATCTTGTAGGGCCAGGTGATTTCCTCGTCCTGGCGGGTCGCCTTGAAGAAGTTGGCGATGGCCTCGACCGCGATCTGGCTGGCGATCTCGCCGGAGGCGTGGCCGCCCATGCCGTCGGCCACCAGGAAGAGCTGCTCCTCCGGGAGGGTGAGCAGGTTGTCCTCGTTGTGGGTACGTTTCATACCCACGTTGGTCAGGCCGGCGTGCTGGACGCGAAATGGCATGCTTTGGGTGGCTCCACCGGCACCTGTTAGCACGCGCCCGAGCGCCTAGTCAAGTCGGCGGCCGGGAGCATTTTTTGGTCCGGGCGGTCGGCCGATCACGGCGAGGCCGGGGCCGGCGGGGGCGCCACGCCCAGAAGGTCGATGGGCTGGTTCTGCACGAAGGCCTGGGCCACCGCCCAGGCCTTCTCGCGGGTGGACACGTCCGGGTGGCGGGGCGGGCTCGAGATGCCCTTCTGGGCCAGCAGCCGGGCGCACACCAGGCGCGCCTGCTGGGCGAGATCCACGCCGTCGGCCAGGACGCGCATGCTCTCCTGGGGCGAGTGGAAGCCCATGCCGTTGTTGGCCGCGATGAAGTCCCAGCGGAACTGCGCCTGGCGCACCAGCCTGCGCGCCTCGGCCAGGCCGGCCTCGTCGGCGCCCGCCTGGGCGGCCGCGCCGACGTCGAAGTGGGCCGCCACCAGGGCGTCCTCCACCTTGAGCTTGAGCGCGGCCACCTTGCCCTGGATGGCCTCCACGCGCGCCTTGACCTCCTCCTCGCTCCAGCGGTGGCAGACCGCGCACGAGTTGGCGATGTCGAGCAGTGGGCTCTGCACGTGGTGGTTGGTGTACTTCAGCGCCCCCTCGGTCCGGTAGGGCATGTGGCAGTCGGCGCAGGTCACCCCGCGGTAGGCGTGGATGCCCGTGGCCCACAGCTCGTAGTCCGGGTGCTGGGCCTTGAGGATGGGCGTCTTGGACACGGGGTGCACGAAGTCCACGTGCCCGTTGCCCTCGTAGGTGGCCAGCATCTGCTCGACCGCCATGCCCTGCTGCCAGGGGAAGGTCAGGTAGGTCTTGTCCTTGAAGAAGTACTCCACGTGGCACTGGCCGCACACCAGGGCGCGCATCTCCTGGTGGCTGGCCTGATCGATGGACTTGCCCTGGGCCTGGAAGGCCTCGCGCAGCGCCGGCCGGGTGATGCGCAGGTTCATGCTGACCGGGTCGTGGCAGTCCTGGCAGCCGATGGGGTGCTTGATGTCCTGCTTCAGCTCGTGGAAGGGGGTCTTGTAGAACTCCGCCACCCCGAGCTTGGCCATCAGCCGCGGCACGTCGGTGCTCTTGCAGGTCATGCAGGTGCCGACCGTGGCCGGGTTCGCGGTGCGCTTGGTGCCGGTCACGTCCTCGACCGCGTGGTAGTGGCCGCGCGCCTGGCGGTACTCGACGCTGAAGGGGTAGCCGGCGAACAGGATCACCAGGCGCGGGTCCTCGTCCAGGTAGTCGCGCGGCACCGAGCCGCCGTAGAGGGTGGTGCTCGTGTCCTGCTTGGTCGCCAGGTAGGACTCGTACTCGAAGGGGTAGTTCTCGCCCCACCTGGCGTTGTCCGGCTCCCACTCGGGCAGCGGCTTCAGCACCAGGGCGGGGCGCTGGTGCTCCCAGCGGCGCTCCATGATGGACGAGGCCAGCAGGCCCACCAGCACCACCACCGCGGCCAGCAGCAGCGCGATCAGCGGGCCGGCCCAGCGGCGGCGCTTCGGCAAGGCGGTCTCGGTCATCGCGGGGTCCCTCCTCGGAGCCGGTTCAATCCATCCAGCCGAGCCCGGCCGACGGCAGCGCGGGCCGGAGCACGTGGGGCGAGGCCGACAGGCTGCGCGCCCGGCCGTGCACGTTGTGGTGGCAGGTCCAGCACGGCCGCTCGTCCACCCCGGCCAGCCGGATCGCGCCGAACATCTCTGCGTGGCAGCGCAGGCAGTTGCCCTGCACCACGTGGCGGGCGGCCGCCGACAGCTCGAGCACCTGGGGCTCGAGCCGGAGGGTGAACAGGGTCGCGTGGCGCATGCCGTCGCGGGCCTTGAAGGCCGCCATGGCGATGGGGTTGGTGTGCGGCACGTGGCAGTCGTTGCACACCGTGGCCCGGCCGTGGCTGCCGCGCTCCCAGGAGGCGTAGGCGTCCGTCATCACGTGGCAGTTGATGCAGGCGGCCGGATCGTCCGACAGGTAGGCGGCCGCGTTGGCCATGCGCGCGGTCCACAGCCCGAGCCCCGCCGCCACCCCCGCCAGCGCGAACACGATCAGGCGCCAGCGGAAGGGCAACCACTCGAGCAGGCAGAAGGACAGCCAGCCTCCCTGGGATGCCGGTGCGTCGCTCATCGACCCCACGGTATCCAGAGGCCCGCGCGGAGCTCAAGCCTTTTCTGGCGGATTCAGACCATGATCGAGTCCGGATTCCGGAATGGTCGCGGAGTTGACGCGCTGGGTCCGCAGGGATTAGGCATGGGGAAATCTCCCTGGAGATGAAAAGGAGGATGGGAATGAGGACCGTGAAGGCCCTGTGTGCCGGCGCGCTCGGGATCGCGGTGGTGTGCGCTACGCTCGGGGGATGCGGCTACTACCCGACACCGCTGTCCATGTCGATGTCCAAGTTCGTGCACGATCCGGAGGACCCCGCGCCGCCGGGCGGGGACGCGCCCGCCGCGGCGGCGACCGCGAAGAAGGGCCGGGTCGGGGTGGGCACGGGGCTGGCCATCATTGGAGTGGAGGACAACGAGTCGACGGACGGCGGCGATGACGCGCTGGACACCTCCCTGTACCTGTTCCCGGTGGAGGGCGGTGGGTCCTTCTGGCTGCACCGCAACTACGATCTCACCGTGTCGCTGCACTCGGGCGGGATGCTGGCGCTGGAAGGGGTGGTCACCTTCCCCCTGGGAGGTGCGCGTCTGGGGTTGATCCACGGCGTGGGGCTGGGGCTCATGGGGCAGGACCCCGACGGCGACCAGGGCTGGAACGGATTCCTGCAGATGGGCTGCTCGGCGGGCGCGGTCCTCCAGTTCGACGTGTCGCGCTCGGGCTCCTTCTTCCTCGGGGCGAAGTACGCCTTCTCGCACCAGGAGCCGGTCGGCGACGAGGGTGAGGACGAGGAGGACGAAGCCCTCGATACCCACTTCGCCACTGTCGGGCTGGGCTACGCGGTGCTGCTCGGCTCCCTCCGGCTCACGCCGGAGTTCGCGTTCGCCTATGGTTCGATGAATACCGAGGGTGTGAGCCGCAGCGTGGACCTGTGGTACTTCGTCCCCTCCATCTCGCTGGCCGGGGCGTTCTAGGCGCTCAGCCGCAGGCGGACAGGCAGCCGTTCAGCGCGCTGAAGAAGCTGTCGCAGCCGCCGCACTCCGTGCTGGAGCCGATGCCGGACAGGCAATCGAGCGCGTCCTCGAACTGGCCGGTGCAGCCGCAGTTCCCGGCCGACACCCTCATGTCGTTGCAGCCGGTGATGGCCTCGCTCTGGCTGACGGCCGTGCCGTTGACCGTCATGGTGCAGCCCTCGCCGTAGAGGTGGTTCATGGCCGACGCGCAGGTCGGCGCGTCCTCGCCGCAGGCGGCGAAGCTCAGGGCCAGGGTGGCGACGACCAGGCAGGCGAGGATGGTGGTGATCTTGTTCACGGGCTCCCTCCTTGGGGTGATGGTGGTTCGCGAGCGAGCGGAAGCTAGCACCGGACCCGGGCCGCGCGCAAGTCAGGCGCGCCGGTGGCGCCGGCGGCGGAGCAGCAGCAGGCCGGCCAGGCAGCCGACGGGCGAGAGCGGGCTCGCGCCGCTCGCGCAGCCGCAGCCCCCGTCGACCGGCTCGTCCCGGTCGGTCCCGGGATCGGCGCCGGCGTCGGCGCCGTCCGCGGGGGGCGCGCCGTCGTCGGGGCCGGCGCCGTCCTGGCCGTCCTCCTGCGCCCCGCCGTCCTCCTCCGTGGAGCCGTCCGGGCCGCAGCCCTCGTCCACCTCGCCGTCGCAGTCGTCGTCCGCGCCGTTGCACTCCTCGGCTGGCTCCGGGCCGCAGGCCCCGCAGCGGTTCAGCACCCCCTCGTCCACCTGCCCGTCGCAGTTCTCGTCCAGCCCGTTGCAGCTCTCGGCCGCGCCCGGGTGCACGCTCGCGTCGCCGTCGTCGCAGTCCACGTCGGCGCGCGAGCCGTCCCCGTCCGCGTCCGGGTAGTCGTCGACGATCAGATCGAGGTACACCCGGGTGCCGAACCGGGCGGTGCCGAAGCGGTCCATGCGGAAGTAGCCGCGGTAGCTGCCGGGGGTGGCTGGCGCCACCATGGGCACGTCCCAGTCCCAGGTCTGCTGCGGCGCCACGCTGGCGCCCTCGGGCAGCAGGATCTGCTCGGAGGCCGAGTAGCGCTCCTCGCCGTCGTAGGTGAACAGGTAGTTGCCGGCCCGGGTCCAGGTGGAGGTGCCGATGTTGCGCAACGTCCAGCGCTGGGTGAAGGCGGTGTTCGGCGCCATGTGGGTGCCGTCGAGCACGCTCTGGGCCACGAACTCGGAGTCGTCCGTCTCCACCGCGCCCGAGCCGTACACGGTGTTGAACCAGCCCGAGTTCACCTGGGCCCAGGTGTAGACGGCCCCCTCGCCGTTGTAGTTCGGGTAGGACGGCTCGTTCCGGTCGCCGTAGGGATCGTTGGTGATCAACCGGCCGTCCCCGGTGTAGCCCTTGACCGCGATGATGTGGCCCGCGTTGGTCAGCCGGGTGGACATGGGGATCACCTTGCCCGCGTCGATGGCCGCCTGCACCTCGCCGAAGGTAGACGAGCCGTCGAAGTCGGAGGTCAGGTCGTGCCGGGCGGCGTAGTCCTGCATCTTGTAGGCCCAGGCCGAGCCGTCGATGGTGCACCAGCCGTAGGCGCCGTAGGCCGCGTTGCCCGAGGCGTCGTACCCCACCGCGTCGAAGGTGGTGCCGTAGGCCGTGTAGACCTCGGACACGTAGGCGCCGTAGTCCGAGTTGTGAGAGTAGGGCACGTCCACGGTGATCGGCCAGGTCCCCAGCCGGCCGTAGTGCTGGATGCACATCAGCGTCGAGGTCGGGCCGCAGGCCCAGTGGCCGTTGAACGCGTTGGGGGTGTCGTACACCTGGTGGATGTAGGGCATGGCCAGCGGCTGATCCGGTGCCAGCTCGGGCAGCGGCCGGTCGAGCGCCGAGGGCGGGGCGGGGAAGATCGGCGGCTCGTCGAGCGTGATCCCCAGGCTGGCCAGCAGCCCGGCCGGGAGCTCGAACGGCCCCCGGCCGGCGGCGTCCACCAGCACGGGCGCCTCGACCACCAGATCGCCCGGGAGCGCCCGGGTGGCGAGCGCCCGCCCGTCCGCGGACAGCGCCAGCACGCGCCACAGCTCCCCGGCCTCGCCCCGCGGCGCGCAGCCGCCCGCGCGCGCGCACACCCACAGCCCGCCGCCCTGGCGCAGGAAGAGCTCCCCGGGCTCGCGCCGGGCCGGCCCGCGCCGCACGACCGCGATCGCCTTCCCCTCGGGGCTCCAGGCGGGCGGGGACAGGGTCTCCTCGGTGGTGGTCTCGAGCAGCACCCGCGGGCGGCGGCCGCGCTCGACCAGCACCAGGCTCGCGCCGCCGTGCCGGCCGTGCCGCACGCTCACGGCCGCGGCGTCGCCGGCCGGGGAGAGCTCCGCCTCCACGCGATCGAGGAACACGGTCTCGACCTCCACCGCCCCGAGGCGCTCCCCGTCCGGGCCGGGGATGACCACCTCCTCGGCGCGGGCAGCGGAGCCGGTCAGGGCGAGCAGCAGCAGGGTCACCAGGGTCGCGCGCATCGCGAGCCTCCTTCGCGGACTGGATTCTAGCACGCCCGGGCGAGGCCGAGGATGGATGAGGCGGCGGGCTGTGACCCGGGAGAGTTGCCCGATCTTCCGTCAGCGGGTATCCATGCAGAGGCCTGGGGCTGGGCCCGGGACGGGAGGCGCGACCGATGGCCGAGGTGAAGAAGGGCGACCGGGTGGTGATCACCGGGGGCAAGGACCGCGGCAAGGCCGGCGTGGTGTTCTGGGTGGGCCCCGGCAAGTACGGCCGGGGGCTGCGCCTCGGCCTGCGCACCGACGGCGGCGAGACGGCCTGGGCCGGCCTGCACGAGGTCGAGCTCGAGGGCCCGGCGCAGCCCGGGGCGGCGTCGCCCCCGCCCGACCGGCGTTTCGACCCGGACGCCTGCCTGGCGGCGCTCCGCCGCCACCTGGAGCGGCACGACGATCGCGCGGTCGAGCGCGAGCTCGAGAAGATCCCCGTCGCCGCGCGGGCGGCCTGGCTGTGGGAGCACGTCGGGCGCGGCCGCCTGCCCTGGCACCAGGCGCTGCTGGCCGCGACCGCAGATCGAATCGCCGAGGTGCCGCTCGAGACCGTCGTCGCCGCCCTCGAGGCGCGCGACGCGCAGTCGCAGGCCGCCTGGCTGCCCGGGGCGGGGGACCAGGTCCTCGAGCTGCTGGTGTTCACCGACTGCCGGGAGGGGAGCTACCTGCACGGCCGCCTGGCGGACCTGCCGCGCCCCCTGCAGCGCGCCTTCTGGCTGGCGCGCGGCATGCGCCGGGACCCCGGCGGACCGATGCCCGCCGACCTGCGCGCCGAGCTCGCGGCGGCGCTGCCTGCCCACGCCCGCTCCGGCCGCATGGGGCCGCACACCCTCGAGGACGCCTGCGGCTGGCTCGGCCTCGCCCTCGACGAGCTCCGGGGGCCGGGCCGCGAGGCGCTCGCGGCAGGCGAGGGACCGCTGCCGCTCCGCGCCCTGGGCGCGCTGCTCGCGGAGCTCCCGGCCGGGGAGCTCGCGGCGCTCGCCCCCCGGCTCGAGCCCGCCCACCTGCAGACCGGGGACCTCGTCGCCTTCCTCGAGGCGCGGGCCGCGCGGCTGCCCGACGAGCCGCCCGACGGGACGCTCCAGGCCTTCGAGGCCGTGGCTGCGAGGATCGAGGACTGGGCGCGCGAGCCGCCCGCGCCGGCCTGGGGGCGTCAGGTCACGGCCGATCGCGATGGCCTGCGGGCCGCCCGCGAGCTGGCCTGCCGGGACGCGCTGCAGGCCGTCGAGGCGGGCGCCCTGGCCCTGGCCGGGCGGCGCCTGGCGGCCGGGCAACCGGTCCCGGACGCCCTGCTCGGCCACTTCTCCCGGTTCACCGAGTGCATCGACCCCTGGATGCCCGCGCTGCAAGCGGTCGCGCCGCCCGTCCGGGCCCGGCTGCTGGCCCGCCTGCAGGGGCTGCTCCCGCCCCACCACCTGCCCGGCCTGGCGCCGCTCGAGCTCCTGGTCGACGGGCAGGCGGCCGTGGAGCGCCTGCTCGCCGAGCTCGAGGAGGGCGTGCGCCAGAGCAAGGGGGTGTCCGTCGAGCACCTGTTCACCCCGCTGGGGAAGCTGGGCGCGATTGCGCTCGCGCCGCTCTCGGCCCGCATCGAGCAGCGCACCGCCGAGCTGGATCCCGCGGCGCGGCCGGCCGGCGAGGGTTACAGGCCGCGGCGGGTCGTCCTCGCGCTGCGCAACGCGCTGGCCGTGGCCCTGGCCGAGGCGGCCGGGCGGGGCCGGGCGCTCGACCCGCGCCTGGAGGCCTTCGCGGAGCGACACCTGGGGCCCGAGCCCGCCACGCTGTTCGAGGGCAACGACGACTTCCCCTACTGTTTCTTCCTCGGCCTGCAGAAGGCGCAGGCGTTGTTCGCCGCCCTGCCCGAGGCGCGCGTGCGGGCCTGGATCGAGGCCTGGCGGGGGAGCGGGCGCTCGGCCCACCTCGAGGAGCGCCTGCGGTCCGTGCTGCCCACCAAGCGCCGCGCGTGGCTCGGCAAGCCCAGGAGCCTGGCCGCGCGCGTGGCCGCCCAGGCGGCCAGGGCGGAGGAGGCCGGCCTGCCGTGCACCCAGCCCGTGTACCTGCTCTCCCGGGGCCGGGCTCGCAAGCGCGGCGCGCTGGGCGGGATCCGCGCGCGGCCGAGGGGGCTCGCCGAGGGGCGCTGGCCCCGCGGGCCGTCCGGGCCCTACGCGCCGGTGCTCTGCCTCGACCTGGCCGAGATGCCGGAGCTCGCGGCGCGCTTCCCCGGCTCCCGCGGCCTGTGCCTGCTCGTCGACTCGACCGAGGAGGGCTTCGAGGCCAGCGCGCTCCTGCCCCTGTCGGCCGAGGAGGCCTCGGCCGGGCTCGAGGGCGGCGCCGCGTTGGTCGTGGAGCGGGTCGAGGTGCCGCCCGGGGTGTTCGAGCCCGGCCCGCTGGCGGAGCCGCTGGCCGGGCTGCGGCGCCTGCTGCGCGAGGCGCCGGGCCGGGTCCTCGGGCGGCCCTTCTTCCTGCAGCAGGATCCCTCCGCGGGAGACGAGCGGGGGTTCGTGCTGCAGGCCGGCGGCGGCCTGCTGCAGGGGGTCAACCTGGGGGACTCGGGCGTGCTCTACCTGTACGAGGGCGAGGCCTTCTGGGAGTGCCGCTAGCCTGCCCGTCCGCCGGGTGACCGACGGACGTTCGCCCGATTCGCGTCCCCTCGTCCCCTGGCATGATCGAGGGCAGGCACGGGCCGCACGGCAGGGAGGAGGGTGCCGGCATGCAGAGCGCGCAGAGGTGGCGCGGGCCCTGCGCCCTCGGGGCGCTGCTCCTGGCGGGCGGCGGCGCCTGGCTGCTGCTGCGCGGGGCGGACGGCGGCCTGGAGCGCCTCGAGGGTGAGGCGGAGGCCCTGCCGGCCGTGGTGGACATCGAGCGCGCCCCGCCGGCCTTTCGGGAGATCGCCGGCGAGCAGGTGGATCTGCGCGTGCGGGTGTCCCTGGGCGGCGGGCCGCCGCCCGAGCAGACGGAGATCCGCCTGGCCGATCACGGCCCGGGCTGCGGCACCGCCCGGCTGCGGCGGGCCAAGCGGGCGAGCCCTGGCCCGGACGGCCTGGTGGTCTTCCGCGGCGCCTTCCCCGGCGAGTACACGCTACACGCGACCGCGCCCGGGCTGCCCCACCTCAGCCGCCAGGTCAGCCTGCCCGGATGGCGCGAGGTGCGCTTCGACTTCCCCGCCGGCAGGGAGGTCGCCGGCCTGGCGGTCGACGAGCGTGGCCGGCCGGTCCCCGGGGCCCGGGTGTACCTGTTCGAGCCGGGGCCCGCCCTCGCCGGCCAGTGGACCGCCCTGTGCACCGACTCCCACGGCCGCTTCGCCCACGCCAGGCGCTCGATGCAGGTGGGCGAGGACGGGCGCTTCTCCTTCCGCGGCCTGCCCGCGGGCACCCTCGCCCTGGCGGCCGACGGGTTCGACGCGGTGCTCGGGCAGGCCGTGCGGGTCGGGGCGGGCGCGCGGGAGGTCCGGGTGCCCGTGCCGGTGGCCGGGCGGATCGCCGGCCGGGTCGATCTCCCCTGGTGGAGCTCGGCCGGGCAGGTGTGGCTCGAGATCCGGCGCGAGCGGCGCGCCGAGCGGCGCTCCTTCATGGACACCCCGGACGCGGCGTTCGAGCAGCTCTTCGAGCCCGTGCGCGTGGACGGGTGGGAGGACGAGTACCGCAAGGACGTGAGCCCGGGGTCGTTCGGGCGGTTCGACGTCCACCTGCCGCTGGCCGGCGCCTTCCGGCTGCGCAGCGCCCGACACGGCTGCAGCGGCCCGTGGGTGCAGGCCTCCCTCGGCGACCGGGACGTCCTGGTGCCCCCCCCGACCTGCCCGCCCGGGGGGGCCTGAGGAGGCGGGAGCGGGGCCTGCCAGGAGTGCGGACGCCTCAGGGCGCGGGCAGCTCGACCACCTGGAGGTCCATGTCCGCGCCCAGCGGGCAGGACAGGTACGGATCGAGGAGCCGGATGCGGCCGTGGGGCGCGGCCGGATCGGGCGGGTCCGCGGGTGGCTCGAAGTCCCACCAGGGCTTGCACGCCTTGCCGTTGCAGTCCGCGTCGCTCAGGCAGGGCTGCTCCTCGAGGAGGTAGGCCACGTCATCGCTCCAGTCGCCGCACGAGGAGCGCGGGATGACCCAGCCCCACCCGGTGGCCAGCCCCAGGCGGGCGGGCTCGGCCACCGGGTCGGCGAGCGCGATCGCCTCGCGGCAAGGAGCGATCAGGTCCTCCGCGAACTCGGCCAGGCTCGGGTTCAGGTCGTTCTGGCAGATCGAGTACACGCTGCCGTTGCCGCCCTCGCCCAGCCCGAACATCTCGGCCAGCTCGAGGTAGCGAGTGCCCGGGAAGGCCTCGCAGGTGGGGTCATCCAGGGAGCAGGCCGGCCGCCGGCAGGCCGCCAGGGGCGCCGCGCTGGGCTCGCTCGACTCGTAACGGATCTCGGTCGCGGCCGGGGCGGCCGGGTCCTCGACCCCCACGATGGCCCCGAACCTGACCATGCCTTCGCGGTTGCCCTTCAGGTCCGAGAGGAAGTCGAAGTACTCCTGCACCGGGGTGAGCTGGTAGGGCAACCCCGCCTGCGGATCCACGACGGTGCCGTCCGGGCCCTGGCCCTTGGCGGCGTAGTAGCACACCCGGCTACCGATGCCCGAGAGGCCCTCGGTCACCTCGCCTACTCTTCCGCAGTCCTCCTCGTCCGTGAGCACCAGGACGGCCAACACGGCGCCGTCGCGCAGGAACCCGGCGCTGGTCGTGCCGGCCAGATCCTCGAGGGCCACCCGGATGGGCTCGAGCCCGTGCTCGTAGCCGCAGCCGGTCGTCCCCACGAGCAGGGTGCCGCTCTGGGTCGCGGGGTCGTACAGGCACTCCCGGTTCGCCGAGGTCACGATGCGGCAATTCGGGTCCGGGGGCCCGAACTCGTAGGTGGGCGGGTCCGTGGTGGTATCCGTGATGCGGCCGACCCGGCTCTGGAATCGGCCGTTCTCGCCCGTCTCGTTGAGGCAGGCCGCGGTGACGATCTCGGTGCAGGGCGGGCAGCCGATGGACTCCATGCCCGTGGTGATCACCGCGAGCTGCCACCTGCCCGGCCCGAGGCGCTCCTCGAGCGGGTCGAGGAGGGACGGCAGGGCCTGGGCCAGCCGGAGCTGGTCGTCCCACATGGAGCCGGAGTTGTCGATGACCAGGAGCAGATCGAGGTCCCGGGCGCCCGGGATCGACTCCGACTGGAGCACCCGCGCCGCGACGCACTCGCCCAGGGAGCAGAATTCTCCGGCGGCGCAGGCGTCCATGGACCTGAGCCCGCACGGGCCCGTCCGTCCGTCCTTCTCGGAGTCACAGGCTCCCAGGCCCAGGGCGAGAATGAGGACAGAAAACTCGATGCGCATCATCCCCTCCGTTCCCTTCGGGCAGGATATCACGAGCTGGGCTCTTCCCCCTGGGAATTGAGGTGTTTCTCGTGGGATTCAGCCGGGCTGTGGAGCGTAGCCCGGGGGAGGCGATCGAGGGCCGAAGAGTTTGCTTGAGTTTTTCCTAATGTCGAGCTATTTCAGGGTGCTCTTGAGGCCGGGCGAGGTTGGCCCGGGAGTTGGTTAAGCCGGGGACGTGCCCAGGCAACGGATTGGACTCGCACGAGAGGAGCCGGACATGCGCGCGTGGTGGAAGATCCTGGCGGTGATGGGGCTGGCGGCTGGCGTGGCGCTCGCGGGCTGCGGCCCGCAGGAAGAGCCGAACGACATCGGGGACTCGCCCGAGCTGGCCGACGTGGACATCCTGCTCGCCGGCGCGCCGGACAAGGCCGACCTCGCGGACGAGAAGACGGACATCGTGCCGCCCGCGGCCTTCGACCTCATCCAGTACCAGTCGCCCATGCGCAACCAGCGCTCGCGCGGGGTGTGCTCGATCTTCGCCACGGTGGCCCTGATGGAGCACCTGTACGTGAAGGAGGGCACCTACCCCCAGCCCGACTTCTCCGAGCAATACTTACAGTGGTCGGTGAAGAACGAGGTCGGCGACTTCACCAACACCGAGGGCTCGAGCGCCAGCAGCAACCTCGAGGCGATCGCCAACTTCGGCATCGTCGAGGAGGCCAAGTGGCCCTACGAGCCGACCCGCTGGAACACCAGCAACGACCCGGCCTGCACCAGCGGCGAGGACCTGCCCCTCAAGTGCTACACCAACGGCGATCCCCCCCAGGCCGCGCGTGAGGCGACCAAGTGGAAGCTGCCCCAGAGCCGCTGGGTGTCCTCCCGCGCCAACTCGATCAAGGCCTTCATGGTCAACAAGAACCAGGGCGTGATCGCGGGCGGCACCTTCTACTACCAGGCCTGGAACCACGGCGCCTCCACCCTGCCCGTGCGCTCGGACTACAGCCGCAAGGGCTACGTGATGTACCCCAACGCCAAGGACAAGGAAGAGAGCCTGAAGAAGCGCGCCGGCCACGCCTTCCTGCTGGTGGGCTGGGACGACAACCTCGAGGTCCAGGCGGTGAACGAGCAGGGCCAGCTCGAGGTGGACGCCCAGGGCAACCCGGTCATGCAGAAGGGCTTCTTCCTGTTCAAGAACTCCTGGGGCACGGGCCGCTTCGGCGTGGAGAACCCCAAGGGCGACGGCTACGGCTGGATCCAGTACCGCTACGTCGAGGAGCTGAGCACCGTCGGCTCGGACCTGCCCAAGGTCGATCAGCCCATCAACCCCGAGCAGTGCACCAACGCGCTGGACGACGACCGCGACGGCAAGACCGACTGCCTGGATCCGGACTGCGCCGAGGACGACGCCTGCAAGGTCGAGCGGCTGGTGTACGAGAACGCCACCCCGGCCAGCATCCCTGACAACAGCGCCAGCGGCGTGTCCAGCACCCTCGAGGTGACCCTCGACGCGGTGATCGGCGCGCTCGATCTGACCGTGGACATCAACCACACCTACCGCGGCGACCTCGAGGTGCGGCTCATCCACCCGGACGGCACCGACGTCCAGGTGATCGCCCCGGACTCGTCCTCGGGCGACGACATCAAGACCACCCTGCCCGTGGCGGCCTTCAACGGCAAGCGCACCCAGGGCGTGTGGACGCTCAAGGTCATCGATCACGCCTCCCAGGACACCGGCACCCTCAACCGCTGGAGCCTGCGCTTCCAGACCCAGACCGGCGGCGACACGGTCACCATCGACGAGTGCCGGCTCGAGTCCCCGGCCGCCTTCGACGGCCAGCCGGGCCAGGGCTTCCAGGTCCTCGGCCGGCTGCACGTGGCCGGGCTGACCGATCTCACCAGCGGCATCGACGGCCACGCCTCCCTGGTGGGCCAGGTGGGCGTGGGCGCGCGCGGCAGCCAGCCCGGCGCGGCCTGGAGCTGGGTCGTGGCCGCCCCCTCGGCCGGCTGGAACGACGCGGACGAGCCGGGCTACGACCAGTACCAGGTCAACCTGACCTCCCCGGCCGCCGGCGACTACGACTTCGCGGTGCGCTTCTCCGGCGACGGCGGCGCGACCTGGACGCTGTGCGATCTGGACGGCTCCGGCAACGGCTACCAGCCGGCCCAGGCCGGGGCGCTGACCGTGCGCGCCCAGCAGGTCACCGGCACGCTGCTCATCAGCGAGTACGTCGAGGGTTCGTCCTACAACAAGGCCATCGAGATCGCCAACCTGGGCAACGGCTCGGCCTCCCTCGACGGCTGCCAGCTGCGCGCCTACCTGAACGGCAGCGCCAGCGTGTCCCGCACCGTGGACCTCAGCGGCTCGATCGCCGCCCGGGGCACCTTCGTGATGTGCCACCCCAGCGCCTCGGCCGCCGTGCAGGGGAAGTGCCAGCTCACCAACGGCTCGGTGGGCAACTTCAACGGCGACGACGCCATCGATCTGGTGTGCAACGGCGTGGTGCTGGACGTGTTCGGCAAGATCGGCGAGGACCCGGGCACCGCCTGGGGCAGCGGCGCGACCAGCACCGTGGACCACACGCTCCGCCGCAAGTGCAGCGTGACCGCGGGCGACACGAACGGCGCCGACGCCTTCGACCCGGCCGTGCAGTGGGACGGCTTCGCCAAGGACGCCTTCGACGGCCTGGGCCTGTTCGGCTGCTAGGTTTTCGAGCGCGCCTCCCCGCTGGTCCGGCCCCCCTCTGGAATTCCACTCCCATCCGTGAAAATCTCCGGGTGTTCCGTCCTTCGGGCGACCGAGGGGGGCAGCCCCCCATTCGACAAGGAGAGCGCCATGCACGCGAACCGCAGCTCCACGATCCGGGCGGCCCTGGCGGCCGGGCTGCTCGTCATCACCAGCGCCGCGCTGGCCCTGGCCGGCCCGATCCACATGCGGCCCTACTTCGACGCGGACAAGAGCGAGGTCATCCTGGTGTGGGACGAGGCCACGGGCCAGTCGCGCTCCTGGTACTACGACAAGGCCGAGCAGAAGTTCACGCCCTCGGGGGACAAGTTCCAGCTCCCGAAGAACCCCGGCATCACCAAGAACGTGATGATGGCGCCCTACCTCGGCCCGGACGGCTCCGAGGTCGTGCTGGTGTGGGACAAGCTGGGCGGCAAGAGCGTGTCCTGGTACTACGACAAGGCCGAGGAGAAGTTCGTGGCCGCCGAGGCCAAGTACCAGCTCCCCGTCCAGAAGGGCAAGGAGATCCACCTGGCGCCCTACCTGGACAAGGACGGCAACGAGGTGATCCTGGCGTGGGACGCCGCCACCGGCAAGAGCCAGAGCCTCTACTTCTCCAAGGCGGACGACAAGTTCATGCCTTCCGCGGCCGGCTACCAGCTCCCCGCGGATCTGGGGCTCAAGCCGCCGGTCATGCTGCGGCCCTACCTGACCAAGGACGGGGACGAGACCATCCAGGCCTGGAGCGTGGCGAATGGCCAGTCGGTGAACTGGTACTACTCGGGCGCGGACGAGAAGTACATGCGCTCCGAGGCGGGCTACCAGCTCCCCGCGAACCCCGGGGTGTCGAAGGACGTGTGGATGGCGCCCTACCTGGACAAGGACGGCAGCGAGGTCGTGCTGGTGTGGAGCGCCTCGACCGGCCAGTCGGTGAGCTGGTACTACGACGGCGCGGAGAAGAAGTTCCAGCGCTCGGGGATCGAGTTCCAGCTGCCCACCAACCCGATCAAGGCCAAGCGCATGATGATCATGCCCTACCTGGACACCGACGCCGCCGAGGTCATGCTGGTGTACGACGCCAAGACCGGCGCCTCGAGGTGCCTGTACTACAACTCGGCCGAGAAGAAGGTCGAGCCGGCCGCGGCGGGCTTCCAGCTCCCGGTCAACCCCCTCAAGTAGCCCGCCTACCGCTTCCCCGGGCGGCGTGGTACCTTCGGGCCCATCCAGGAGGTCTCCATGCGCATCGCCCCGCTCGTCCCGCTCGCGCTGTGCCTGTCGTTCGCCCTGGCCTGCCAGAAGCCCGCGGACAGCGCCCCGCCGCCCGCGGCGGCGCCGGCCGCCGCGCCCGGCCAGGTGAAGCAGCCCGCGGAGCCCGCGCCGGCCGCCGTCGCTGCGCCCCCGGCCGCCGGGCTGGACCAGGCCCTGGCGCAGGCCATCGAGCAGCTCGAGGGGAAGAAGTACCGCGAGATGCTGGAGCGCTTCGTGGCCCCGCAGGATCGCGAGAAGGCCCTGGGCGCCGCGGGCTCCTGGGACAAGCTGGCCGAGAGCTTTGCCCAGGGCAAGGCCCCGCAGCTCCTCGAGCGCCTGCAGCAGGCCAAGGGGCAGCGGCCCGAGCTCAGCCCGGACGGCAACCGGGCAGTGTTCGCGGGCAAGCCGGACGCCCCGGGCGTCGCCGGCAAGGACCTCGCCTGGGAGCGCGTGGACGGCGCCTGGTACCTCAGGAACTAGGTCCGGGGCGGGTCCCCACCGCCAGGAACAAGCCGAGCAGCAGCGCGGCCAGGCCGGCCAGGCCGGCCCCGACGCCGAAGGCCCAGCGCGGGCCGAGCTCGATCCAGAAGACGCCGAACAGCAGGCTGGCCGGCAGCGCGCTCAGACCCACCGCGCCGTGGTACAGGCCGAAGGCGCTGCCGCTGCGCTCCTGGCCGGCGAGATCCAGCACCAGGGCCTTCTCCGCGCCCTCGGTCAGCCCGTAGTACAGCCCGTAGATCCCGAGCAGGACCGCGAGCTGGACCAGGGAGGCGGCCCAGGCCATGGCCAGGTACACGCCCGCGTACAGGAGCCAGCCTGCCAGGATGAGCGGCCTGCGGCCCACCCGGTCCGAGAGCGCGCCGAAGACCACGCCGGAGGCGGCCTTGGACAGGTGCAGCAAGATCCACAGGCCGACCATGCCCGCCAGCGACAGCCCGAAGGCCTCGCGGGCGTAGAGCAGCAGGAAGAGGTCCGACGAGTTCCCGAGCGCGAACAGCGCGGCGATGCCCACGAAGGCCCACAGCCGGCCCGGCAGCCCGCGGAAGCTCCTGGCCGGGCCCGCGGCCCTGGGTGGGGGCGGGATCTCGCGCACCCCCCAGCCCAGGGTGAGCAGCGACAGCGCCCCTGGCACCACGGCCAGCAGGAACAGCAGCCGGAGCGCCGAGAGCTCCTGGCCGGGGTTCGGCGTGGCCGGCAGCAGGAGCGCGAGCAGGCCGAGGGCCGCCAGCGGCCCGAGCACCGCCCCGGTGTGGTCCATGGCCCGGTGGAAGCCGAAGGCCAGCCCGCGGTGGGCCGGATCCGCGGAGGCGCCCAGCAGCGCGTCGCGCGGCGCGGTGCGCAGCCCCTTCCCCACCCGGTCGCCCACCTTGAGCGCCAGCACCTGCCAGGCCGCGCCCGCGAGCCCCGTGAGCGGGCGGAGGAGGCTGGAGAGCCCGTACCCCCAGAGCGCGAGCCCCTTCCTGCGCCCGAGGCGGTCCGAGAGCCCGCCGGCGTAGGCCTTGAGCAGGCTGGCCGTGGCCTCGGCCGCGCCCTCGGTCAGCCCCACCCAGAAGGCGGCCCAGCCGAGCGGGACCAGCCCGGCCACGAACACCGGCAAGAGGGGGTTCATCATCTCGCTGGAGAAGTCGGTCCACAGGCTCACCAGCCCGAGCCTCCACACGTTGCCGCGCAGGGCCCGCCAGCGCGAGGTGCGTCTCTCTGCGGACAAGCTCGACCTCCGCCTCCCTTGTACCACGCCCCCGGCCGCCGCACGCGGGGGGCGTTGTGGCCGGTGGCGCGTCCGGGGTAGCCTCCGGGGCTGGACCACGGGGAGGTGGAGCTTGAGCGCGCGCGCTGGACGACGGACCCGGATGCTGGCGGTCGCGGTGGGGCTGAGCTTGCTGGCGGCCTGGGCGCCCGGCGCGGAGACCGGGATCAAGAAGGGGCCGCGGCCGCCCGATCGGGTGGGCGAGCGCCTGGAGCTGCCCTTCCCGCCGCCCGCGGGCGCCCGGCCGGCCGCCCCCCGGCCCGGCGCCGAGCCGGCCCTCCCGCTGCAGGTCCTGCTGCACCAGCCCGAGGGGATCGACCAGGAGCCGACCGCCGTGTCGGTCACCTTCAACCAGCCCATGGTGCCGGTCGGCGCGCTGGAGGAGATCCGCAAGCTGCCGACCCCGCTCGAGCTCGAGCCGCGCCTGCCCGGCAGCTTCCACTGGGCCGGCTCCACCACCCTCACCTTCCGGCCCGAGGGCCGCCTGCCGCGGGCCACCCGCTTCGAGGTGCGCGTGCCCCGCGGGGCGCGCGCGCTGTCCGGGGCGAGCCTGGCCGAGGACTTCGCCTTCGCCTTCGAGACCCCCCGGCCCAGGGTGGTGGGGGTGCGGCCGCACGACGGGCAGGACCACCTGCCGCTCGAGCCCGGCCTGGTGCTCACCTTCGATCAGCCCGTGGCCGCGGAGCGCGCGTTCGGCCACGCGCGGCTCGTGGACGAGGCCGGCGCGCAGGTGCCGCTCGCGCCCTTGCCGCGCGAGCGCTGGAAGCCGGAGCTCGGGCTCGAGGGGGACGCCGCGGAGCGCAGCGCCGCGCTCCGGCCCGAGCGGCCACTCCGGCCCGCGGCCGCCTACCGGCTGGAGGTGGAGCCCGGCCTGGTCGGCCTGGGCGGGCCGCTGCCCATGACCCAGGCGTTCTCCTCGAGCTTTCGCACCTACGGGCCGCTCGCCGTGGTCGGCCTGCTGTGCGGCTGGAGCCAGGACGCGCGCGAGTGCGAGGTGGGCGAGGAGCTGCGGCTGGCCTTCAGCAACGAGCTGGCCGAGCGGGACCCGGCGGGCTTCGTGCGCGTCGAGCCCGCGGTGCCCGGCCTCCGGCTGGAGCGCGAGGGCAGCTACGTGGCGCTGCGCGGCGCCTTCGCCGCCGGGGTGGCCTACCGCGTGACGGTGAAGGCTGGCCTGGGCGACGCCTTCGGCCAGCGGCTGGCCACCCCCTGGACGGGGCGCATGCGCCTGGTGCACCGCGCCCCCGTGTTCGAGGTGCTGACCGAGGGGGTGGCGCTGCTCGAGCGCCAGGGGCGCCTCGAGCTGCCGCTGCTCCTGCTCAACGTGCGCGCGGTGCAGGTTGAGGCCTACCGCTTCCCCGAGGCCGCCCTGCCGGCCTTCCTGGGGCTGGAGGGCCAGCTCGGCGACGCCGAGGATCTCGACCGGGAGCTGGCGGCGCACCGCGGGCTGCGCGTGGCCGGCTGGCGCGACGCCCCGCGCACGGCCTGGGACCGGGAGGAGGTGCGCGGGCTCCCGCTGCGGCGGCTCGTGGCCGCGCACGGCTCCGGGGCCTACCTGCTGCGCCTCACCCCGCGCGGCGAGCGGGGGGCCTCCCTCGAGCCGCGCGCGGTCATGCTGCAGGTGTCCGATCTCGGGCTCACCGCCCGCTACGACAGCGAGCGGGTGGTGGTGCTGGCCACCTCGATCTCCAGCGGCCGGCCGCGCGCCGGGGTGCGCCTGCGGCTGCGGCCGGGCCAGGGGCTGCCCGAGCTCGGCGCGGTCACGGGTGGCGACGGCCTGGCGGTGCTCACCGGCGCGCCGGCGGAGCGGGCCTCCTCCTCGCTGCTGCTCTCGGCGCGCGCCGGCCGGGACGAGGGCTTCGTCGTGCTCGGCTCGCGGGGCGACGACGATCGCTGGAGCTCGCTCAGCTGGGGCCGCCCGCCCCGCGCCGAGGCGGTCCGGTTGTTCCTGTTCCCCGACCGCGACCTGTTCCGCCCCGGCGAGGAGGTGAGCGTGTTCGGCCTGGCCCGGCGCTACGCGGCCGAGCGCTTCCCGCGGCCCGGGCCGCTGCCCCCGGACCAGCAGGCCTACCGCTGGGTGGCCCGCTCGGCCCGCGGCCGGGAGGTGGCCCGCGGCGAGGGCCGCCTGGAGGAGCAGGGCAGCCTGCGCCTCGCCTTCCGCCTGCCCGCGGACGTGGATCTCGGCCGGCTGAGCCTCGAGGTGACGCTGCCGGCCGCGGAGCGGCAGGGCGGCCGGGCCGGCCTGTCCCTGCAGGTGGAGGAGTACCGCGCCCCGGAGCACGAGGTGCTGGTGGAGCTGGGCCCCGCCGGCGCGCTCGCTGGACAGGCGCTCACCGCCAAGGTCCAGGGCCGCTACCTCTTCGGCGCGCCCATGCGCGGGGCCGAGGCCCGCTGGCAGCTCTTCGCCGACCCCGCGCGCTTCAGCGCGCCGGGCCAGGAGGGCTTCCACTTCGGCAGCGCCCCCGAGCCCTGGTGGTGGTGGCGCGGGGAGCGCATGCACGAGCACTTCCGGGAGCGGCGCCACCCCATCCAGCAGGGCCAGGGCCCGCTCGACGGGCAGGGCGCGCTCGCGCCGGCGCTCTCCCCGCCGCGCGCCTCCGGCCCCGATCCGCTCGGCCTGACGCTGGAGGCCCAGGTGGTCGATCTCAGCCGCCAGAGCGTGGCCGGGCGGGCGCACCTGCTCCTGCACCCGGCCGAGCGCTACGCCGGCCTACGGCCCGAGCGGGTCTTCCTGGAGGTCGGCCAGCCGCTCCGGGTCGAGCTGGTGCTGGTGGATGTCGCCGGGCGGGCCCAGGCCGGCGCGCCGCTCGAGCTCCGCGCCGCCCGCCGCGATCGCGCGCGCGGCGAGGACGAGCCCCTGGCGGAGCCCTGCCGGGTGACGTCCGCGGCGCACCCGGTGGCCTGCAGCCTGGCGCTCGCCCGTCCCGGCTCCTGGCGGCTCGAGGCGAGCGCGCAGGATCCCGGCGGACGGAGGGTGCAGAGCGCCCAGTGGGTCGAGGTGCTGGGGCCGGGCGGGGGCGAGCGCGACACCCGGGCCAGCCGCCTGGACCTGGTGGCCGATCGGGAGGGCTACCAGCCCGGCCAGACGGCCTCGGTGCTGCTGCGGGCGCCCTTCCCCGAGGGCGTGGTGCTGGTGACCGTGGAGCGGGAGGGCATCCTGGCCCACCACCTGCTCGAGCTGGAGCGGCACGTGGCCCGGCTGGAGGTCGAGCTCGGGGAGGAGCACCTCCCGCGCCTGCACGTCGCGGCCACGGCCGTGGAGGCGCGGCCGCCGGCCGGCAAATGGCGCGGGCCGCCCGGCTGGGCCGCGGGGACGCTGGCCCTGGAGGTGTCGCGCGAGCCGCGCCGCCTGCGGGTGACCCTGGCGCCGGCCCGCGAGGAGGCGCGGCCCGGCCAGCGGCTGCCGCTGGAGGTGGCGGTCGCGGACGCCGCGGGCCGGCCGGTCCCGGCCCGGGTGGGGCTCGCGGTGGTGGACGAGGCCGTGCTGTCCATGACCGGCTTCGCCGCCCCGGACCCGCTGCCCTTCTTCCACTTCCCGCGCGAGGCGGGCGCGAGCCTGGCCGAGGGCCTGCGGCGGCTGGTGCCCGATCTGTCCAGCCTGTCCCCGGAGCAGCGCCGGGACGCGGCCAAGGAGAAGATGGCCCGCAGCGGGGCCGCCCCCGAGATGCTGGCCGGCGAGGAGTCGGCCGGGCCGGGCGGCGCCCCGGCGGCGGTGCGCGGGCGCTTCGCCTCCACGGCCTGGGCCGGCTGGGTGTCCACCGGCGCGGACGGCCGGGCCGCCCTCGAGGTGCCGCTCCCGGACAACCTGACCCGCTTCCGCCTGAGCGCGGTGGCCGCGGACGGGGGCGAGCGCTTCGGCCAGGCCCAGGCGGCGGTGCGGGTGTCGAAGCCGCTCCAGCTCCGCCCGGCGCTGCCCCGCTTCGTCAACACCGGCGACGCCTTCCAGCTCGGGGCGCTGGTCGACCACCGCGGCGCCGAGGCCGGCGAGGCGCGCGTGCGCCTGGAGGTCGAGGGGCTCGAGCTCCTCGGGCCGGCCGAGGCCGGCGTGCGCCTCGAGCCCGGGCGGGCCGGGGCGGTGAGCTTCCGGGTGCGCGCGCCGCGCCCGGGCCGCGCCCGGGTGCGGCTCTTCGCCCGCCTGGGCGGGGAGCAGGACGCGGTGGAGGTGGGGCTGCCGGTGTGGGTGCCGGCCACGGCCGAGACCTTCGCCACCTACGGCACCACGCAGGGCAGCGTGTCCCAGCCGGTGCGGCCCCCGGCCGACGCGCTGGCCGGCTTCGGCGGCCTGGAAATCCAGCTCGCCTCGAGCGCGCTGCAGGGCCTGGAGGACGCCGTCCGCTACCTGGTGGAGTACCCCTACGAGTGCGTGGAGCAGACCGCCAGCCGCGCGCTGCCCATCCTGGCGCTGGGAGACCTCCTGGAGGCCTTCCGCCTGGGCGGCCTGGAGACCCGGGAGCTGCAGCAGGGGCTGGCCCGGCGCGCCGTGGCCCGGCTGCTCGCGGCCCAGCGCGGGGACGGGGGCTTCGGCTCGTTCGGCGGGGCCGGCGAGAGCCGGGCGGATCTGAGCGCCTACGTGCTGCTGGTCCTGGACCAGGCCCGCGCGGCGAAGCTCGACGTGCCGGCGGAGGCCCTGGAGCGGGTGGCCGGCTTCCTGCGCGACTGGCTGCGCGCGCACCGGGAGCTGCCCAGCGCGAGCCAGGACGCCTGGCGCCGGCGCTGGCTCCTCGACCAGCACGCCCAGGCGCTGTTCGCGCTCAGCGGCGGCCACGGCCAGGTGCTGGAGGAGGCCCGCTGGCTGTTGCCGCTGGCCGGCGAGCTGGACGTGTTCGCCCGGGCCATGCTGGCCGTGGTGTTCCAGCGCGCGGAGCCCCAGGGCCCCGAGGTCAAGGCGCTGTGGCGCGAGGTGCTGAACCGCGCGGAGCAGACCCCGGCCGCGGCCCGCTTCGTCGAGTCCCACAGCCTGGCGCTGCGGGTGCTGATGCACTCCTCCTCGCGCACGGACGCCATCGTGCTGCTGGCCGCCCTGGAGATCGAGCCGGGCAACCCCCTGGTGCCCAAGATCGTGCGCGGGCTCCTGGACGCCCGGGTGCGCGGGCGCTGGGAGACCACCCAGGCCAACGCCTGGGCGCTGCTCGCCCTGTCGCGCTACTTCCGCGCCTACGAGGCCGAGCCGACCGAGTTCACCGCGCGCATGTGGCTCGGGCAGGGCTACCTGGGCCAGGCGGACTTCTCCCGCCGCAGCCTGGTCGAGCAGCGCCTGGAGGTGCCCATGGCGGCGCTCCAGGCCGCGGGGCCCGGGGACCTGGTGCTGGCCAAGGACGGCCCGGGCAGGCTCTACTACCGGGTGGGGATGCGCTACGCCCCGCGCGGGCTCGCGCTGCCCGCGGCCGAGGAGGGCTTCACCGTCCAGCGCACCTACGAGCCGATCGAGGCGCCGGGGGACGTGGTGCGCCGCCCGGACGGCGTCTGGCAGGTGAAGGCCGGCAGCTACGTGCGCGTGCACCTCAAGGTGGTGGCGCCGGACCGGCGCTTCTACGCCGTGGTGGACGACCCGCTGCCGGCTGGGCTCGAGCTGGTCAACCTGGCCTTCAAGACCTCGGCCCAGGGGGCGCTGGAGGACGGGGGCGATCCGGGCTGGTACGGCGCCTGGATCTCCTGGCTCTTCCAGCACCGGGAGCTGCGCGACGAGCGGTCGCTGCACTTCGCCGACGAGCTCTGGCCCGGGGTGTACGACGTGACGGTGATCGCCCGGGCCACCACGCCCGGCGTGTACCTGGTGCCGCCCGCCCGGGCCGAGGAGATGTACCGGCCCGAGGTGTTCGGCCGCTCGGCCAGCGACCGGCTGGAGGTCAGGTAGGGCCGGGCGCAACTCGGGCCACCGGGGCGGGTTTCACCCCAGAGGTGTCATGGGTCTGGCGCGTCACACCCTGACCTGCCTGCTGGGCTGCCTGGCCTGCCAGGCAGCGGCCCGGGCCGAGCAGCCGCCCGCCGGCGAGGCCTCGGCCTGGGGCTTCGAGCTGTCGCTCCGGTTGAGCCAGCGCTTCGCCTGGAAGGAGAACTTCCTCAACCCCCTGGGCTCGCTGACCGCGGCCGGCCGCCAGCTCATGGGGGGCGGGGGGGCGGGCTCCGGGGCGCTGTACGAGGGGCCGCTGAACCTGCGCCTCGAGCAGGACGAGCTCGGCTACTCGCTGTTCGCCGGCGCGCGCCTGGCCGTCCGCTACGAGGACACGGCCTCCCTCGCGCTCGCGCTCGACTCGGGCGAGCTGAAGTTCCCCGCGCTCTCGCGCTACTCTCCCGCGCCCCTGTGCCGCCTGGGCGACCCGCGCTGCGGGGCGACCTCCAACGGCCAGGCCGCGCTCGACGAGGCGGCCGAGACGGGCTTCGTGCGCGAGCTGTACCTGGCGCTCCACCTGGGCCAGGGCGGCTGGCTCGACGTCCGCCTGGGCAAGTTCCTGGCCAGCGCGGCCGCTGGCTTCGTGCTGGACAACCACGCGCTGGGGGTCGCGCTGGACGCGGATCTGGAGCTGGGCTTCGACCTGCCCGCGCGGGTCGCGCTCGACGCGCTGCTCCCGGACGGCCGCTTCGTGCAGGAGGGCAAGCGCAGCCCCTTCGTGCACCTGGAGGCCGCCTACCTGCTGTCCTTCCTGGAGGAGCTGGGGCTGTTGTTCGCCTGGTACCACGACGGGGACTCCAGCCTGGCCAGCATCATGTACGCGGTGCTGTCCGAGGCGGCCCTGGCAGGCGGGCTGCCCACCCGGCCGCTGTACCTCGCGCTCCAGGATCCGGCCACGCGCATCTCCACCCGGGGCAACCTGTTCTGGGTGGGCGCGCGCGGCCGGCTGGTGTTCGACGGCTGGAGCCTGGGTGCGCTGGGGGTGCTGGAGGTCGGCGGCTTCGAGCTCACGGTGGAGGGCCAGACCCCGACCGGCGAGCCCGTCTCCCGCGGCGGGCGGGCCGACTGCCTGGGCGGGCTGCTCGATCTCGACCTGCAGGTGGACGTCACCGACTCCTTCGGGCTGGGGGCCTTCTTCCTGTTCCAGTCCGGGGAAACCTTCGGGCCAGACGAGCTGCGCGAGGGGCTGGCCGGGCGCTACACCTCCTTCCTGGCCGTCTATCCCTACGTGACCCGCATGAACCTGTTCTTCTCCGGCGGGCTGAACGAGAACTTCTCGGCCCGCACCTTTTCCACCAGCGGGGTGAACGGCCGCGGGGTGCTCGCCCCGGGCCTGAGCGCGGGCTGGGACATCCACGCCAGCCTGAACCTGGTCATGCGCAGCGCGCTGCTCTTCTCCCAGGGCGCGCACCTGATGTCCGGCTCGCGGTTCTACGGGTGGGAGACCGATCTCGAGCTGCGCTGGACGCCGCTCGACTGGCTGCGGGTGAGCCTGGAGGCGGACTACCTCCTGTCGGGCGGGTTCTTCGACTTCTCCAAGCCCATCGAGGAGTTGCAGGCGTCCGCGCGGACGTACACGCGGGAGCCGGACCTGTGGAAGATCCTGATCGGCCTGGATCTCCTATACTGAGGCCCGGGCCGCGCAACTTCCGGGAGCGGTGTGTGTTGGATCACACGGAGGACACAGCAGCCCTCGAGCCCGACCCGGACGCCAGGCTCATGCTGGCGGCCCGGGCAGGGGACGAGGAGGCGTTCCGGGCGCTGTTCCGCAAGCACGCCCCGCGCCTGGTGGGGTACGCCGATCGGTTCTTTCGCAACCGCGCCGTCGCCGAGGAGGTGGTGCAGGAGATCTTCCTGCGCGTGCACCGCGCCCGCGGGGGGTACGAGCCCCGGGCGCGCTTCACCACCTGGCTGTACACCATCGCCAGCCGGGTGTGCCTGAACGAGCTCCGCCGCCGGCGGAGCCGGCCGGAGGACGGGCTCGCGCAGGCCTCGGCCGAGGCCGCGCCGGACCCGGGCACCATCCCGGGCGCCGAGGCGGCCCTGGCCGGCCGGGAGCTGGAGGGTGTGGTGCAGCGCTGCCTCGACCGCCTGCCCGAGCACCAGCGCCTGGCGCTGGTGCTCACCCGCTTCGGCGAGCACGCCTACGCCGAGGCGGGCGAGCTGCTCGGGGTGAGCGAGGCGGCGGTGAAGTCGCTGGTGTTCCGCGCGGCCAGCGCGGTGCAGCAGGCGCTGGCGGAGGCCGGGGCGGACGTCCCCGGCGCAGGAGGTCCGAGATGACGCACGCAGGCGATCCTTTCCGGGAGGAGCTGGTGGCCCTCCTGGACGACGCGCTGCCCGCCGAGGCGCGCTCCCGCGTGGAGGCCCACCTGGCCGGCTGCGCCGCGTGCCGGCAGGAGCTGGAGGGGCTCCGGCGGGCGCTGCGGGCGATCGACGGCCTGCCCGCGACCGCCCCCGGGCCCGGGCTGGAGGCGGCCTTCGAGGCCCGGTTCGCGCGCGAGCGGGCGCGCGGCCTGCGGGGGGTGCTGCGCTGGCTGGCCCGGCCCGCGCCGGCGCTGGCGCTCGGCGGCGCGGCCGCCGCCCTGGCGCTGGTGCTGGTCCTGGTGCCCGGCCGGGGGCCGAGCGCGGGCGACGAGCTGGCCGTGGCCCAGCACCTGGAGCTGGTCTCGGATCTCGAGGTGCTGGAGCAGCTCGAGCTGCTCGAGGATCTCGAGGCCATCGAGTCCCTGGGCGAGGAGGGCTGAGCATGCGGCGGCGCGCGCACGAGCTGCTGCTCACCGGCCTGGCGGCCCTGCTGGCGGGGCAGGTCGCCGCGGCCGAGCCCCAGGCCGTGGCCGCCCCGGGCGGCGCCGCGGGCGGGGGCGCGCCCGCGGTCGCGGCCGCTCCCCTGCAAGACTGGGAGCTCGAGGCCCTCGCGCGCCTGGAGCTGCTGGAGAACCTGGAGCTCCTGGAGAACATGGACGTGGTCGAGGACCTGGGCGTCCTCGACGGCTCCGGAGGTGAGCCATGAAGAGCCTGTGCTGCGCCGTGGCGCTGGCGCTCCCGTTGCTCGTCGGCCCGGCCGCCCGGGCCGGTGACGAGGCCCCGGCCGGGCAGGCGGAGGCCGCCGCCCCGTCGCCCGAGCTCGTCGAGCGCTGGAGGTCCATGAGCCCGGAGGCCCGCGAGGAGCTGCGCCAGCGGCTCGAGCGCTTCCAGGCCCTGCCGCCGGAGACCCGCGAGCGCCTGGAGGGGCGCCTGCAGCGCTTCCGCGGCCTGCCGGCCGAGGAGCGCGAGCGGCTGCTCGCCAACCACGCCCGCTGGAAGCGCCTGGGCGAGGGCGAGCGCGCCCTGCTGCTCAAGCGCTTCGAGCGCTGGCAGAGGCTGTCCGAGGGCGAGCGGCAGCGCTTCCGCCAGGAGCTGCGGCGGGTGAAACGCATGGACCCGGCCCGCTACCAGCGCCTGATGCGGAAGCTCCAGCGCTGGCTGCGCCTGCCGCCCGAGGAGCGCGAGAAGATCCGCCAAAAGGTCCGCGAGCGGCGCGGCCGCTGATCCGCCCCTCGCCCGCGCTCAGAACAGCTCGACCGTCTGACCCTCGGTGACCACGCGCTGGGTGTAGCCCTTCATGAGCTGGCAGAAGATGCGCAGCAGCTCGGGCTCGAAGCGGTGGCTGTACTCGGAGCTCATCAGGTTGAGCGCGATCTCGGGGGCCAGCTCCTGGCCGCCCACCAGGCTGTCGAAGCCGTCCACGATGGCGATGATGCGCGGGAACAGGCCGAGCTCGCGATCCTTGACCACGTGGTGCAGCTCCCCCAGGTGGTCCTTGACCTGGTGGCCGTAGTCGAGGGCGCAGTCGTGGGCGGTGACGATGCACTGGATGTTGCGCAGGCTGAGCGGGGCGGAGCGCAGCAGCCGGCGCACCCCGAGCTTCGGCGCGCGCGCGAGCTGGTTGCGCTCGGCGGCCGTGAGCCGGGTGCGCTTCTGCAGCAGCCCCTCGTCCAGCTCGGCCTTGCCGAGGTCGTGGAACAGCCCGGCCAGGCCCAGCTCGCGCAGGCGGTCCTTGGGCAGGCCGAGCTCGGCGCCGAACACGATCGACAGCATGGCCACGTTGACCGAGTGGAAGGACAGCAGCTCGTCGCCGGGGTTCAGTGTGGTCAGGCCGAGCAGGTTGGTGCGGTGGCCGTGGACCACGTCCACCAGGTCCTGGACGAAGTTCTGCGCCTTGCCCAGGGTCTGCTCCGGGCCCTCTCCCCGGATGCCGGCCAGGACTTTCCGCATGAACACCACCGAGCGGGCGTAGACCACCAGCCCGTAGCGCTTGCGGTCGAGTTTCTGCTCGGCGGCCTGGGCCGCGGCCAGCGGCGCCTCCTGCTCCTTCTGCCGGCGCAGGATCTCCTGGATCTTCTCGAAGCGCCGCAGCTTGATCGCCGTCAGCTTGCTGGAGGAGACGGCGCCGTCGCCGGCCTGCGCGGGGCGCTCCTGGCCGAAGACGCGCAGGAAGGTGCGCAGCTCCTCCACGCCCAGCGCCTCCTGCAGCGAGAAACCGCCGATGTCGTGGGCCTCGAACTCGTCGCGCAGCAGGCGCAGGCTCTCGGCCGCCTTCAGGTCGAAGCGGATGAGCATGTTGTTCAGGTAGAAGGAGTCCCCGGCCACCTGCAGGTGCAGCGCGCCGTCGCTGGCCAAGATGGTGTTGACCACCGAGCGCAGCTTCTCCAGCGGGTCGTTGAAGATGGCGTTGCCCGGGTCGTACAGCTTGGCGTTGCGCACCAGCATGAACAGGCCCGCGAGCAGCGCCCTGCCGAGCTCCTGGAGCTTGCGATCGAAGCCGCGCGCCCGCTCCAGCCGGTCGCCGTCGACCTTCAGCTCGTCCTCGATCTTGAGCTTGTCCGCCACGCGCCGCCGCCTCCGTTCAGCCCTTGCCCTTGCCCGTGGGCGGCGGCTCGGCCGCCGGGCCCACGGCCACCGCCGGCAGGCTGGCCGAGCTGGCCGCGCCGAGCAGCCGCTCGCGCAGCCGGGCCGCCGTCCGCTCGGCCAGCGCGGCCACCTCTGGCTCGGGCAGGCCCGCTTTGAGCTCGGCCTGCAGGAGGCGGTAGACCGCGATGGAGCCCGAGGCCGCCAGCCCGTGCAGGATGACCTTCTTGTGCTCGAGGAGCTGCTTGCGCTGCAGCAGGCTCGTGCGGCGCAGCTCGGCCAGGAAGTACTCCAGGGCCTCGGGCGCGTTGGTCGCGGCCAGCGCGGCGTAGATGGCCGCCTGCTCCTGGGCCGTGCGCCCCTCGAAGGTCGGCTGCCCGACCAGGGCCAGCAGGGTGCGCCTGGCCGTGGTCGGATCGAAGTTGAGCATGAGCCGGGCCGCGGTCATGCGCACCTGGGACTCGGCGTCGCCCAGCGCGCGCACCACGTACGGGCCCGCGCTGGGGTCGGCCCCGTCGCCGATGGCGGCCAGGGCCTCCAGGCGCAGCGCCAGGTTGGGGTGGTTGAGCAGGCCGAGCATGAGGGTGGTCTTCTCCGCCGGGGCCACGCAGCCGACCAGGTAGAGCATGTCCCGGACCAGGTTGGCCTTGGGGCTCTTCAGCCGCTCGACGTACAGCGGGAGGTGGGTCGGGCCGAAGGCCGCCAGGCGGTCGCACACCAGCTTGCGCGCCTCGGGGCGGTTCATGCGTTCGAGCGTCTCGAGCAGCGGCTGGACGCTCTTCGCGTCCAGGCAGGCCAGGTAGGTGGCGGCGTGGCGCTGGAGCTCGGGGGCCGGATTCGAGTCGAGCACGTCCGCCACCCGGCCCAGGCGAGACACCTCGGCCATGCGCGCGCGCAGGCCGTGCGCCGTGTGGTTGGCCACCGCCAGGCTGCCGGCCGGCAGGGCGGAGCGGGCCAGCGCGTCGAGCTTGGCCACCAGGCGCCCGATGGCCTCGAGGTTGCCCTGCAACAGGAAGGAGTCCAGGAGCTGGGTGAAGGCCGACGCCAGGAGCTCGGCCAGCTTCAGATCCGGCTCCTCGTCGAACAGCTCGACCAGGATCTCGCCCATGCGTGGCAGGAGCTTGTGGGTCTCGTCCTGATCGAGCTCGAACTGGGCGCGCATCTGATCCTCGACCGTGGCCGGCTTGCCCTGCACCGCCAACCCGCCCATCTGGCCCACGTCCTTGAGCTGCAGCTCGAGGTCGTCGAGGGACACGCGCGCGAACTGCAGCGAGTCGGCGCTGGTCGTGCTCATGCGCTGGTAGAGGTGATCGACGATGGCCGACACCTCGACCTGGGCCTCGGCGCCCTCGGCCTCGCTCCCCAGGGCGAAGGAGTCCATGACCACGTGCTCGATGTGCTTGAAGTCCTTCTGCCACATCAGGCTGGCGACGTCATCCTCCACCCTGGCGGCGTCTCGCGGGGCGCTCAGGCAGACCATGGCGAAGCCCAGCAGCTCCTCCGGAGGCAGGCCCTGGCGGAAGGTCAGGACGCGGACTCCGTCCCGGTGGAAGCGCAGCGCCAGGTTGTGCTCGTCCGACTCCTCCTCGTACACCTGCTGGTTCAGGTAGGAGAAGGAGCGGGACTCGACCCTCAGGGCGACGTTCGGCACCCGCTCCAGGAGGGAGGCCAGGAGCGCGTGGGGCGCCTGGATGAAGGCCAGGTGCTGGGCGGGGTTGTGCCTGTACAACGCTATGTTCTTGGTCGATTTTTTGAATTGCGCAAAGAAGTCTCGCAGCTGGGCGGCCCGCTGGCCCGCCTCGGTCACGCCCGGGTCGTCCTGCAGGGTGGGCGGGGCGGCCAGGGCGGGTGCTTCGGCATCAGACCCCATGCAGACAGAGTACGCTACGGCGGGGACGAGGTCATCAGAAACTTGCGCCGCCTGCCTGCGCGGCCACGAGATCGGTGCGTCTTTGCCGTTGACTAGGGGCGCCAAACCTGACAATATCTCTCCGAATAGGGCGCACGCCGCAAGGGCCCGCCCTCAGGGTGGATTTTCGCAGGGTCGACAAGTTAGGGCCTTCTTGTGTACCTGGGTGCGTCCCCATCCCCCCCGACACCTGGGAACCTCGAAGGCCCACTTTTTTTGCCTGCCGCGCGCCTCCGGGGCGTCCCAGGCAATGCTTGACATCCCCTGGGGCCTTTGTTAGACAACGGCACCTGCGAGGTTCCTTGGCAACAGAACGCTCGGGTTTGGAGAGATGGCCGAGAGGCTGAAGGCGCTGGTTTGCTAAACCAGTGTACGTCACAAGCGTACCGGGGGTTCGAATCCCCCTCTCTCCGTTGGACATACGCCCATAGCTCAGCTGGATAGAGCGTCGGACTACGAATCCGAAGGTCAGAGGTTCAAATCCTCTTGGGCGTGTTTCTTCAGGATGAGCGAGCGGGATCAGGCCCACATGCAGCTGGCGCTCGAGCAGGCCCGCCTGGCCTTCGACGAGGGCGAGGTGCCGGTCGGGGCCGTGATCGTCCTGGACGATCGGGTGATCGCCGCGGGCCGCAACGGCAAGGAACGCCTGCGCGATCCGACCGCCCACGCCGAGGTGCTGGCGCTGCGCCAGGCCGCGGAGCGGCTGGGCCGCTGGCGGCTGTCGGGGTGCAGCCTGCTGGTCACCCTGGAGCCCTGCGTCATGTGCATGGGGGCGGCCGTGTCGGCCCGCATCGAGCGCCTGGTGTTCGGGTGCGCAGATCCCAAGGCCGGCGCCGCGCGCTCCCTGTACCGGCTCGGCGAGGACGTCCGCCTGAACCACCGTTTCGCGGTCGAGGGCGGCCTGCTGGCCGACGAGGCCGCCGAGCTGCTGCGCGCCTTCTTCAGGCGCAAGCGCACCGAGAGCGTTCTTTGAAAGCTTGACGCCGCGAGATCGGCAGGCCGAGCGGGGCGCTCCCCGTGGGCCTCGCGCCGTCCGTGGAGAGATGGCCGAGAGGTCGATGGCGCCCGCCTCGAAAGCGGGTGTACCCTACGGGTACCGGGGGTTCGAATCCCTCTCTCTCCGTTGTTGCAAGGGCGCGACCGCCGGCCGACCGATCGATCGAGGAGAGATGCCCGAGAGGCCGAAGGGGTACGATTGGAAATCGTATGAGCCGCAAGGCTCCGAGGGTTCGAATCCCTCTCTCTCCGTGAACGCGGCCTGGGGTGGCTGGGTCCTGCGCAACGGCGGGTTATCAACCCCGTCAGGCCCGGAAGGGAGCAGCGGTCGTAACTTCGTCCGTGTGATGCAGGCTCTCCTGGCCACCCCTTTTTATTCACTCGACCTGCGTCCGTGAGGGCGACATGTCATACCTGGTGCTGGCGCGCAAGTACCGGCCGACCACCTTCGACGAGGTGGTGGGCCAGGAGGGCGTGGTCCGCACGCTCAAGAATGCCATCGGGATGTCGCGGGTGGCCCACGCCTACCTGTTCACCGGCGCCCGCGGCGTGGGCAAGACCACCATCGCCCGCATCCTGGCCCGGGCGCTCAACTGCGCGCAGGGGCCCACCGCCACGCCCGACAACACCTGCCCGGTGTGCCAGGAGATCATCCGCGGCGCCTCCCCGGACGTGTTCGAGATCGACGGCGCCTCCAACACCGGCGTCGACGACGTGCGCCAGCTCCGGGACAACTTGCAGTACATGCCGGCCCGCAGCCGCTTCAAGATCTACATCATCGACGAAGTGCACATGCTGTCGGTCAGCGCCTTCAACGCGCTGCTGAAGACGCTGGAGGAGCCGCCGGCGCACGTGAAGTTCATCTTCGCCACCACCGAGCCGCACAAGATCCCGGTCACCGTGCTGTCGCGCTGCCAGCGCTTCGACTTCAAGCGCATCCCCACCGCCGGCATCCAGGCGCACCTGGAAGGGCTGCTGCAGCGCGAGGCGCTGGTCATCGAGCCCGAGGGCCTGCGCCTCATCGCCCGCCAGGCGGCCGGCTCCATGCGCGACGCGCTCAGCCTGACCGATCAGGTGCTGGCCTTCGGCGGCCAGCGCATCAGCACGGCCGAGGTGCAGGCCGCGCTCGGGCTGGCCGCGGACGTCGTCCACGAGGCGGTGCTGGAGGCGGTGCTGGATCGGCAGCCCGAGGCGCTCATGCGCCTGGTCGAGCGGTTGTTCGACGAGGGCCACGACCTCAAGCGCTTCCTGGACGGCCTGCTGGGCTACGCCCACCACATGATCCTGTTCCGCACGCTCGGCGACGCGGGCGAGCTGCTGGAGCTGCTGCCCGAGGAGCGCCAGCGGCTCTCCAGGCTGGCCGCGCGGGCCGAGGCGCTGCGCTGGCACCAGGTCTTCGACGTGCTGCTGCGGGCGGCCGAGGAGCTGGCCCGCAGCCCCTTCCCGCGCCTGATCCTGGAGACCGCGCTGCTGCGGCTGGTGACCCTGGAGTCCGCGGTGGGGCTGGACAGCCTGGTCCAGCGCCTGGAGGCGCTGGCCGCCAGGGTGGGCGGCGGGGGCGGCCCGGGCGGCGGGGGGACCGGGACGGCCAGGACGGGGGAGAAGACCGAGCGACGTGCCCCGCCGGCGAACGCGCAGGCGGTGCCTGCCCGCCCCGCCGCGCCGGCTGCGACGCAGGTGCCGGCCGCGGCGCCTGCTCCGGCCGCGGGCCCGGCTCCGGCCGCGGCCCCGGCTCCGGCGCCCAGCGCGGCCCCCCCGGCGGCGTCGCCGGCCGCCTCCAGCCGGGTGGCCCTCGACGATCCGCAGGCCTGGGAGAAGCTGGTGGCCTTCATCAGCCAGCGCCGCCCGTCCCTGGGCTCGTTCCTGACGCACGCGACGCTGCGCGAGCTGACGAAGGGCCGGCTGCGGGTGGCGCTCGAGCCCGGCTCGTTCTTCGCCGATCAGATGCGCGCCAAGCGCAACCAGGCCGACCTCAACCGCTTCGCCAGCGAGTGCCTGGGCCAGCCCACCGAGGTGGTGATCGAGGACCGCGGGAGCGGCGACGGCCCGACCCTCAGCCAGACCCGCGAGGTGGCCCAGCAGGAGGCCCGCGACGAGCAGCGCGAGAAGGCGATCAACCACCCCATGGTCCAGGAGGCCATCCGGGTGTTCGGCGCCGAGGTGGCCGCGGTGCGCACCGAGCCCGACCCGGAGCCCTCGAGGTGAGCCCATGCCGTCCGGATTTCCCCCAGCCTTCGAGGACGCGATCAAGCAGGCCCAGGCCTTCGCCGAGCGCCTCGGCCGCCTGAAGCAGGAGGCGGCCCAGCGCAAGGTCGAGGCCAGCGCCGGCGGCGGCATGGTGCGGGTCGTGGCCGACGGGGCCGGTCGGGTGCACGAGGTGCGCATCGAGCCCCAGGTGGTGGCCGCAGGCGATCTGGAGATGCTCCAGGACCTGGTGGTGGCCGCGGTGAACCAGGCCCTGGCGGAGGCCCGCCGGCAGTCCCAGGAGGCCCTGAAGGAGGCCTCGGGCGGGCTGCCGCTGGGTGGGCTCTCCGATCTGCTGGGCGGGCTCGGCGGGCCGGGCTGAGCCGGGGAGGGCGGGCGTGTCCGAGTCCATGAAACGCCTGGTGGGCCTGCTGCGCCAGCTCCCCGGAGTGGGCGAGAAAACCGCCCAGCGCCTGGTGATGGCCCTGCTGAACGCCGGGCCCGACTTCGGCCCGGCGCTCGCGGACGCGGTGCGCGAGGTGGCGGAGCGGGTGCGGCCCTGCGGGGTGTGCGGCAACCTGACCGAGGAGAGCCCGTGCGAGCTGTGCGCGGATCCGCGCCGCGAGCGCGGCCTGCTGTGCGTGGTGGAGCGGGTGCCGGATCTGCTGGCCATCGAGGCCAGCCACGAGTACCGCGGGCTGTACCACGTGCTGGGCGGGTCGCTGAGCCCGCTCGACGGCGTGGGGCCGGACGAGCTGCGGGTGGAGGGGCTGCTCGCGCGCCTGCCGGGCGAGGTGCGCGAGGTGATCCTGGCCACCTCGGCCAGCGTCGAGGGCGAGGCCACCGCGCTGTACCTCAAGCGGCGCCTCTCGGCCCTGGGGCTGAAGGTCACCCGCATCGCCTCGGGCATCCCCGTGGGCGGCGAGCTCGAGTACGTGGACCGCGGCACGCTCGGCCGCGCGCTGGCCGGCCGGAGGGAGCTGTGAGCGAGGGGGGCGGGCTGCACCCCGCCGTCGGGCTGCATGTCCTTGTCCGGCAGGTGGCCGAGCGCCAGCTCCACGCCCTCGGCCTCATCCGCCTGGGGCTCGGGGGGCTCACCCTGGTGATGCTCGCCAGCGCACTCGTGCTGGGCGCGCCGCTCGACGCGGGCCTCGGCCTGGGCGCGCCGCTCTGGCTCGAGGGCGGCCTGGTCGGGCTCGGGGCGCTGCTGCTGGCCGTGGCCGTGCCCCTCTCCCGGCGGCGGCTGCTCGCGCCCGCGCGGGTGCAGGCCGCGGACCGGGAGCAGCTCGAGGCCTGGGGGCTGCCCAAGGACGTGCCGCTCAGGGTGGGCCGCCAGGCGGTCTTCCTGACGCGCTACACGGCCGGGTGCGTGGTGGCCTGGGGGCTGGCCTCGGCCGTGGGGTTGTACGGCCTGATGGCGGGGCTGCTGGGCGCGTCCGCCTGGGTGACCGGGGTGCTGTTCGCGGCCGCCGCCTTCACGCTCGTGCTCCTGCCCGCCGAGCGGGCCCGCCTGTTCGCGATCCTGGAGGAGTTCCAGGGAGACTAGGAGGGAACGATGAAGGTCCGTTTCGTGGCGCTCAAGGGGATGCCGCCCGTGTGCTGTTGCTGCGGGGCGGAGGCCGACACGGCCATCGACTACCCGGGCTACTACGTCCAGGGGAACAAGCGCCACTCGAACAACATGAAGCTGCCCTACTGCCGCCCCTGCCGCGCGCACGCGGAGTACATGCAGTCGAACTGGTTCTTCATCCTGCTCGTCTTCCTCACCCTCGGGCTCTTCTACCTGGTCGTCGTGGCGATCAACAAGTTCGTCAAGGAGCCGAAGGCGCGCCGGGAGATGGCGCACCCCGGCTGCACGCGGATGAAGAAGGTCTTCTACACCTACAGCGCGGAGGGGCACACCTTCGAGGTGGAGTGCCCCGCCTTCGTGCGGGCCGTGGCCGAGGCCAACCCGGACTGCCTGCACCGGACCCCCGAGGTCGAGGCCTTCCTGAACCAGCCGGCCAGGTAGGGGCGGGTTTCCAAACCCGCCCCCTACGCCGTGCTGCTCGAGCCGTCGCCGGAGGCGGGCGGTGGGGTGGCGGTGGCGCCGGGCTGCGCGGGCTCGGCCGCGGGCTGGTCGGGCGGGGGCGGGGGCTTCAGCATCGCGTCCACGAGATCCAGGTTCCTGCGATCCCCGGCCATGCGGAAGCCCTCGCGGGCGAACATGAGCTTGCCCAGCTCCAGGGCCTTCTCCGCGAGCCTGCCCCACTCGCCGTCCTTGTCTTCTTTGCCCAGGCACTTCAGGCAGCGCCGGAGCAGGAAGGCGTCCCCCTCGTCGATGGCCCGGGCCATGACCCTCTCCAGGCCCTTCACGTCCCTGGCCTTGTCGAAGAAGTCGATCGCGTCCGAGAGCCAGCCGGCCGCCAGGTACTCCTCGGCCTGGGCGGACAGGCCCGCGGGGGTCGCGTCCTTGGCGTACAGCCGCTTGGTCTTCTCCTTGACGTCGGGCAGGGCCGCCTTGGTCATGGCTCTCCTCCCAGGAGCGCGCGTGCGCGCCCGGGGAACCTAGCGCATTTCCCCGCCTGCCTCAAGCCGACCGCTTGCCGTCCCATCCGGGCCGCGGGTTGATCGGGCATGCGGGACACCGAAGCCGCTGCGCTGCGCGCGTGCGCGTGGATGCTGTGCGCGCTCCTGCCCGGCTGGCCCGGCCGGGCCGCGGAGCTCGCCTCGATCGAGGTGCCGGTGTGGGTCGAGTACCGGGCCGGGGAGGAGGCCCTGGCCCGGGCCACCCTCGCGGCGGCCGAGGCCGCCTGGCCGCGCCTGTTCGTCGAGCTGGGCCACGCCGCGCCCTGGACCCTGGACGCGGCCGGGGCCGAGGTGCGGGGCATGCGCCTGCGGCTGGGCGCGACCCCCATGGGCGCGGACGGGGCCATGGTCGAGTGGCAGGCGGACGTGCCCGGCACCCCGGCCTGCGACTGCTCCGCCACCGTCCTGGTGGACCGGACCACCTCCCCAGACAGCGCGCTGCTCGCCGAGGGGGTGCTGCACGAGCTCGTCCACGCGGGCCAGTACGCCGTGGACTGCACCGAGGCGCCCACGGTCTACGAGGCCTTCGCCCTCGCCAGCCTGTTCCACGAGCGGCCGGATTCCCCGGTCGTGCGGTTCGGCCTGCGGGAGTTCCAGCGCTTCCCCGAGCGCCCGCTCGACCTCTTCACCCTGGACATGCCCTGCGACGGCCTGCGCCCGTGCTTCGGCTACGTGCTCGGGGCCGGGCTCTTCCCGCTCTTCCTCGTGGACCGGTTCGCGGGCGGCGACCCGGCTGCCCTGGCGGGGCTGTTCGCCGCCTGCGGCCAGGACGGGCAGACCCGGGTGGGCCCGCCCCACCCGCGCTGCGAGCCCGCGAACCACCCGGACTGGCTCGAGGGGGTGGACCTCTGGCTGCGCTCGCGCGGCAGCTCCTTCCCCGAGGCCTTCGCCGAGTTCGCCTGCGCCCGGGCGGTGGCCGGCGCCCGCGACGACGGCGCGCACTTCACCCGCGGGGGCGAGCTCCCGGAGCCGGCCCTGACCCACGTGCACGGGGAGCTCCCGGCCGAGGGGACGCTCTCCCTGTTCGAGCTGGGCAGCGGCTACGTGGAGCTGCCCCTGCCCGCGCCCGCGGGGCTGCGGCTCGCGCTCGAGGCCGATCCGGCCGCGGGCTGGGCGGCCTCCGTGCTCGCCTGGCGGGCGGGCCAGGCCGTCAGCCGCCAGGGGATCGAGGTGGTGGACGGACGGGCCGGGCTCGAGCTGGCCCTCGCGCCCGGAGTGGACCGGCTGCTCCTGGTGCTGGCCCAGCTCCACGACGGGCAGCACGCGCCGGACGACATGGACTACTCCCAGGTCCGGCGGGTGAGCTACCGGGTGGAGGCGCTGGCAAGCGCGCCCGATGGCGGCGCCGATGGGACCGACGGATCGGACGGATCGGACGGATCGGACCGATCAGACGGCGCAGCGCAAGGCTGCAGCACCGCCCGGGCCGGCTCCCTGGGGCTTCTGGGCCTGCTGCTGCTGGGTGTGCGCCGCCGCCGCCCCCGCCTGGGATGAGTGTTCCGTTCTGGGGGTGCGCTGGATCACGCCCGACCCGTCCGGTTTCATGCCATTTTCTCGGAAGTCGAGCGGTTGCGGCCGGGCCCCCGGGCGGCACGCGGGTTGCACCGTGTGACCGTCCAGAGGGAAGCTGGAGAAGGGAGCGTGGCAGATGAAGAAGCTACTCGCATTTCTCTCCGTGATGGCGATCACTGGGCTGGCGGCCGGCTGCGTGGTGCATCACCACGGCTACGTCGAGTACGACGGGCCGGTGGTGGAGTATGGGTACGAGCCCATCCTGTACGACGGCTACGTGGTGTACTACGCGGACGGGGGCATCCCCTTCATCTGGATGAATGGGGTGCAGTTCTGGATCCCCGTGGCGCACCGGTCGTACTACATCGACCACTACCACCAGCACCGCAGCGCCTACCACGCGTGGTACCAGCACCGGGGTGCCATGTACCGGGGGCACCGCTACGCCGACCGGAGCCGCGACGGCAGGCACCTGCACAACGCCGACGATCGCAACCGCAACCGCGACCGCGACGACCGGCCCGTGCTGCACCGCGCGGACGACCGCGACCGCGACGACCGGCCCGCGCTCCGGCGCGCGGACGATCGCGAGCGCCAGGAGCGGCCGGCCCTGCACAAGGCCCCGCAGAACCGGCCGCAGCCGAAGGCGCGGCCGCAGCCGAAGCCCAAGCCCCAGCCCAAGGCGAAGCCGAAGCTGAAGAAGAAGGACGACTAGCGTACCCGTCGCGTCCAGGGCTTCAGGTCACCACGCACTTCAGGCCCAGGCACTCCAGGCCCTCGCAGCAGTCGGCGGCCGTGGAGCAGTCCTGCCACGGCCCGCTGCAGGTGGTGGGATCCTCGGCGCAGGTCGAGGTGGCCGGGTCGCAGTAGCCGCTGCAGCAGTCGGTATGCGCGGTGCAGGTGACCCCGAGCTGCACGCAGGCCCGGGAGCACACGCCGCCCTGGCACAGCCCGCT
Source organism: Myxococcota bacterium (assembly GCA_022710975.1). Classification (GTDB taxonomy): domain Bacteria; phylum Myxococcota; class B64-G9; order B64-G9; family B64-G9; genus JAKLGA01. The sequence goes on from JAKLGA010000011.1 coordinate 156,495, forward strand.
GCAACACTCGGCGTTGCTGGTGCAGCTCTCGCCGAATTCCTTGCAGGTCACCACCTCGGCGCACAGCCCGGTGGCCGGATCGCAGAAGGAGGTGCAGCACTCGGCGCTCGCCGCGCAGGCCTGGCCGGTGGCGGTGCAGGTGGCCTCGGGGCCGCACACCCCCTGGCTGTTGCAGGCGCCCGCGCAGCAGGCGGCCGCGTCGGTGCAGGCCTGTCCGTCCGGGGTGCAGCCCTGGCTGCACACCAGCGCCCCGGCCTGGTCCGGGACGCACAGGCCGCTGCAGCACTGCTCGCCGAAGGCGCAGGTCTCGCCGTTCGCCAGGCAGGCCGCGCCCTCGCCGAAGCAGCGCTTGATGCCCAGCACGTCCGCCAGGCAGGCCTCCAGGCCGCCGCAGCAGTCGTGGGTGCCGGGGAAGCGCTCGTCGCACACCTCGCCCGCGGGCTTGGGCCCGTTGATGGTGGTGCAGCGGCCGACCGGCTTGCCGGGGAACAGCGCGCACTCGCCGTACTCGGCGTGGCACGAGCCGGCCCCGTTGCAGCAGTCGGCGGCCGTGCGGCACAGCTCGCCGTAGGGCCGGCAGCCGCCCAGGTACTGGCAGCTCTTGAAGCCCGTGCCGTCGCCGAAGCAGGAGTAGGAGCAGCAGTCGCCCGGCTGCTCGCAGGCCTCGCCGACCAGCCGGCAGGAGACCACCCCGACGCCCTCGATCTTGGCGCAGTAGCCGCCCTCGCACTGGTAGTTGCAGCAGTCCGCGTCCTCCGCGCAGACCTCCTCGGAGGTGCGGCACACCCCGCCGGTCACGCAGCGCAGCTCCCCGCCGAACTCGACGCAGGCCTTGGAGCAGCAGCCCGAGTCGTCCGCGCAGCGCTCGCCCGCCTGGAGGCAGGCGGTCGGGCTGGTGCACTCGCCCGCGCTGCAGGTGTTGGAGCAGCAGTCGGGGCCCGCGCCGCAGCCCTCGTGCAGCGAGGCGCAGGTCACCCCCGTCGCGCACACCCCGCCCTGGCAGGCCAGGCTGCAGCAGTCCGCGGCCGCGGCGCACTCCTCGCCGGCCAGGCCGCAGCGGCCCTCGGCCTCCTGGCATGCCAGGCCCCCGGCGCCGTCGTCGGCGCAGCGGCCCGAGCAGCAGGTGGCGCCGCTGGTGCAGGCCACCCCGGCCGGATCGCAGGCCGCCTGGGTGGGAGAGCACAGCCCCTGGGCGTTGCAGATGTGGGTGCAGCATTGCTCGTTCTGGGTGCAGCCCGCGCCCTCGGCCAGGCAAGCGCCGCCGTCCTGGCCGTCGAGGCCGCCGTCCCCCCCGCCGCCGGGGGAGTCGTCGCAACCGCCGAACCCGGGCAGCGAGGCGAGCAGGACGACCGCGAGGATCCCGAGCAACCCTGGGCGCATGACGGCCTCCTTTCGAGAGGGACTCGACCCATTCTAGCCCGAACGGCCCGCGCGATCATGTCTGGTGGTGGGCGCCGGGCCAGTGTATCCTCCGGCCTCATGGGAGAGCCCGCCGAGAGCGCCGCGCCGCGGCTGGCCATCGAGGTCACCGGCCTGGAGAAGCGCTTCGGCGACAAGGCCGCGGTGGACGGGCTCGAGCTGCGGGTGGCGCGCGGGGTCTTCTACGGGCTGCTCGGGCCGAACGGGGCGGGCAAGTCCACCAGCGTGGGCATGTTGACCGGGACGCTACGGCCCAGCGCGGGCGAGATCCGGCTGCTGGGGCGCAGGTTCGATCCGGACGATCCCTGGTTCAAGGCCCGCATGGGCGTGGTGACCGAGGAGCCGCCGCTGTTCGAGCGGCTGCGCGGGCGGGAGCAGCTCGTGTTCGTCGGGCGCATGTACGGCCTGGGCGCGGCCGAGGCCGGCCGGCGGGCCGGGCAGCTGCTCGAGCTGTTCGACCTCGCCCGACACGAGCGCACCCTGGTGGCCGACTACTCGCGCGGGATGAAGAAGAAGCTGGCCATCGCCTGCGCGCTCATCCACGCGCCCGAGCTGCTGTTCTTCGACGAGCCCTTCGAGGGGGTGGACGCGGTCAGCTCGGAGACCATCCGCCGGGTGCTGGGCGGCCTCGTCGGCCGCGGGGCCACGGTGCTCCTGACCACCCACATCCTCGAGGTGGCCGGGCGCATCTGCCAGCGCATCGGCATCCTGCACCGCGGCCGGCTGGCCCACGAGGCGGACGCGGAAGGGCTGCGCGCGCGGGGCGAGGATCTGGGCGAGCTCTTCCGCCGGGTGGTGGGCGCCGAGGCTCCGGCCGCCCTGCCGGGCTGGCTGCTCGAGGGGAGCGGACGTGGCGGCTGAGCGCGCCGGGCCCGGCCTGGGCGAGACGCTCCGGCTGGTGGTCGGGCTGCGCTTCAGGCTGGCGGCGCGGCGGCTCTCGGGCCGGGGGGCCCTGGGCGCGGCGCTGGGCGGGCTGGTCGCGGCCGGGCTCGCGGGTGGGCTGGGCTACGGCTCGTACTTCCTGTTCGGCCGCGTCGAGGGCATCCAGGCGAGCCCGGTGTGGACCGCCTTCACCCTCGGCCTGTGGTGCTTCCTGCTGGGGCTGTTCTGGGTGATCTGGCCGGTGGTGGCCGCCCAGGTGGACGAGGCCTACGAGCTGGGCCGTTTCCTGGCCTACCCGGTGCGGCCGCTGCGGCTGTACGGGCTGCTCACCCTGGTCGGGCTGGTCGAGCCGGCCGTGCTGTTCTTCTACCCGGCCCTGGTCGGCGCGGCCCTGGGGCTCTCCCGCGGCCTGGCGCCCGGCTGGGGCTTCTGCGCGGCCCTGATGGCGGTGTACGCGCTCATGCTGGTGGCCACCGGGCGGGCGCTGCTGAACCTGTTCCTGAACATCATGGTCTCCCGGCGCTCGGGCGAGATCCTGTTCGCCGCCTTCCTGCTGCTCCTGTCGCTGGCCGCGCTGCTGCCGCCGGTCGACGCGGCCTGGCTGTTCGAGCGCCTGGGCACGCTCGGCGGCTCGGGCGCGGATCTGGCGCTGCTGGCCAACACCGCCTCGGCCCTGGCGACCACCCCGCCCGGGCTGCTCGCCCGCGGGCTGGCGGCCGCCGCGGCCGGCGAGACCCGGGCGGCCTGGGGCGCGCTCGCCTCCATGCTGGCGCTGGGCGGGGCGGCCTGGCTGGTGGGGCTGTGGCTGCTGAAGCGCTACTACCGCGGCGGGCGGGGGCTGCGCTTCCTGCCGAGCCGTCCGCCCGCGCCGCCCCGGCCCGTGGCCACCGGCTGGCGCCTGCCGTGGCTCGGCGACGCCGCCTCGGCCGTGTTCGAGGCGGAGCTGAAGGCGCTCGTCTCCAACCCCAAGGCGCGCCTGCTGTTCGCCGTGCCCTTCTTCCTGGTGATCATCCTCAAGGTGGTGGGCGGGGCGGCGCTGCTGGCGTGGGCCTGGGGGGAGGCCTGGACGGCCATGCTGCTGGCGGTGCTGGGGCTGTACGTGCTGAGCGTGCTGGGCGGCCAGCTCTTCGCCAACGCCTTCGGCTACGCGGGCCACGCGGTGCGCTGGCCGTTCCTCACCCCAGCCCCGCTCAGGGCCTGGCTGCTCGGGCGCAACCTGGCCCAGGCCGCCTTCGCCCTGGCCCAGCTCGTGGGCCTCGGCCTGGTCGTGCTGCTGCTCATGCCCGGGGCGAGCGTCCGGCTGCTCGGCCTGCCGGCCCTCCTGCTGCCGGCCGCGCTGTGCCTGCTGCTGGGGGTGGGGAACCTCCTGTCCATCCGCCACCCGCGCCGCTTCCACCACCAGCTCAGCCGCCGCGACCGGCCCGCGGCCGCGGCCGTGGCCTGGACGCTCGGCACGCTGGCGGCGGTGGCCGTGGCCGGGCTGAGCGCGCTGGGGGTGTACGGCGACGGGCTGGGCCTGCACCTGGCGCTGGGCTGGCTGCTGGTGCTGTCGCTGCTCGCCTACCGCGCGCTGCTCGGGCTCGCCGCCCGCCGCCTGGGCGAGGGCCGCGAGCACCTGATCCAGGCCGTCACCAGGTAGCGCCGGGTCGTTGACTCGCGCGCGGGGGCGAGGGTAGGGTGGGCCCGGCCGAACGGGAGAGGCCCTGCCCATGCACGCCCACGAACACGCCGGAGCCGGTCTCGCCGAGGCGCTCGGCGACGCCTCCCTGCACGCGCTCGGCATCGTGCTGTTCGTGTTCCTGATGATGTCGCTGGTCGACTACCTGAACACCTGGAGCGAGGGGCGGCTGACGAGCTTCATGCGCGGCGGGCGGCTCCGGCAGTACGTCTCGGCCTCGCTGCTGGGCGCGGTGCCCGGCTGCCTGGGCCCGTTCCTGGCGGTGACGCTCTACATCCGCGGCATGCTCGGCCTGGGGGGGCTCGCCGCGGCCATGGTGGCCACCACCGGGGACGCCATCTTCGTCATGCTGGCCGAGTTCCCCGCCACCGCGCTGTGGCTGAGCCTGGGGCTCATCCTGGGCGGGGTCCTGGTGGGCGCGCTGGCCGACTGGCTGCTGCCGCGGCTGGGCGTGCGGCCCCAGGCGGCCTGCTGCGACGAGCACCACCACGCGGTCGAGGAGCACCACTGCCACTGCTGGCCCGAGCGCGGGGTGCTGGCGGAGTGGCGCCGGCCCCACGCGGTGCGCCTCGGGCTGCTCGGGCTGGTCGGGCTGGCGGTCGCGGGCGTGCTCACCGGCGTGCTCGGGGGGGAGGCCTGGAACTGGGTGCGGGTGTCCGAGCTCGCGCTGGCCGCGGTGGGCGCCTTCGTGGTGGTGACCGCCCCGGACGAGTACCTGGTCGATCACCTGCTCAGGCACGTGGTGGTGCGCCACCTGCCCAAGGTGGCCGCCTGGACCGTGGGCACCCTCGTGCTGCTGGCGCTGGCCGAGCACTACGTGGACCTCGCCCGGCTGCTCGGCGATCAGGTGGGCTGGGTGATCCTGGGGGCCGGCCTGGTGGGCCTGCTGCCGGACGCCAGCCCCCAGCTCCTGTTCGTCTTCCTGTACGCCCAGGGCGCGGTGCCCTTCTCGGTGCTCTTGACCAGCGCCATCGTCCAGGACGGCCACGGCATGCTGCCGCTGCTGTCGACGGGGCTCCGGGATCCGCTGATCCTCAAGGGGCTGAAGCTCGCGCTGGGGCTGGCGGTCGGTTTCGGCGTGTGGGCCTGCGGTCACTGACCCGACGACTTCCGGGACTTCTTGCGCGGCTTGGCCTCCGGCGCGCCGGGCACGGGCGTGGCGTCCTTGCGCTGCGGGCGGACTGCGCGCCCGGCCCGCTTGATCACCGCGGCGGCCTCCTCCACGGCCTGGCTGCCGAACATCCTGGCCAGCAGCCCCCGGGGCGCGCCGGGGCCCTCGCGGGACTCGGCCCGCGCGCCCTCGGGCAGCAGGATGGTGTCCTGGCCCACGAGCGCGGTGGCCGGCTCCAGCGTCACCCAGCGGCCCTCGGACAGGATCAGCTCCTTGACCTGCCAGCCGTCGTCTATCTCCACGTCGATCAGGCTGCCGAGCAGCTTCCCGTCCCGGGTGGCCACCGGCATGCCCATCAGCTCCTTGAGGCTGCGGCCCACGGGCGGCTTGGCCTTGCAGGCCGCGGCCCGGCCGACGAACACCACGTCCTCGCCCACCCGGTCCACGTCCTGGATGTCGATCCAGTTCTCCGCGCCGCCCAGCCCGGGCTGGCGCACCAGCAGGCCGCACACGCTCTTCTGGGCCGGGTTCAGGAACACCTTCTGCACCAGCCCCAGGGCGCGCCCCTCGGCCAGGGACACGACCTGCATGCCCTGGATGTCCTGCAGCAGCCTGAGCGTCATGATGCCCCGCCCCCGGCGTCCTCGGGCGGCGGCTGGGCGGGCTTCTTCCTGCGCTTCTTCTTGGGCGCGGGCGCCTCGGCCGGCGGCGGCCTGGAGTTGAACACGCGCGCCAGGAAGCCCGTGGGCTGCTCGAGCGGCGGGGCGGCGACCTCGGCCGCGGCGCCCTTGCGCAGCAGCACCACGTCCTCGCCCAGCACCGACTCCGGGCCCAGGTCCACCACCCCGCCCGAGTCCAGCACCAGGGACACCAGCGTCCAGGTGTCCGTGTCGACCACCACGTCGTCCAGGCCCCCCAGGCGGCGGCCGTCCAGGCTGGAGACCGGCAGCCCCAGGATGTCCTTGAGGTCGCGCCCCTCGGGCTCGTCCTCGCGCACCGAGCGGGCCTCGTCCAGGTAGAGCACGTCCTCGCCGATGCGGCGGATGGCGCCCACCTTGGCCCAGCGCTCGCCCGACATCAGGTGGCCGCGGAAGGCGAGCCCGAGCAGGACGCGCTTGCGCGAGTCGATCAGCATGCGGCGCACCGCCCCGAGCAGGCGGCCCTCCTTGTCGGCCAGCACCTCCATGCCCTTCAGCTTCTGGTACCGGACGCGCATGTGTAACTCCTGGTTGAGATTTCTGTACCACTTCGGCGGCCGGAGCACAATGCGCGTTACTTCTTGCAAACCGTTCGCGGGAGGAGTATGGTGCGGCGCGTCTAATCCGAAACGGCATTCCCCGCATGGGGAACGAGAAAGGAACGGAGGAGAAGACCATGAAGCGCACCCTGTGGACCGTCGTCGCCATGATCGCTGGCCTGGGCCTGCTGTCGGCCTGCGAGAAGAAGACCGACACGACCGCGCCGGTCGATCAGCCCGCGGTGGCCGAGCCGGCGAAGGCCCCTGACACCGCCAAGCCCGCGGAGCCCACCCCCGCGCCGACCGGCGACGACAAGGCCGCGGCCGAGGCCATGGCCAAGGCGCTGGCCGAGGGCGGCAAGGGCGTGGACACCAGCGACGCGCCCGAGTACGTGGTGAAGATGATCGCCCACGTGAAGAAGATCAACGAGCTGGTGAAGGACAACATGGCGGACTGCGACAAGACCGTCACCGTTCTCACCAAGTACATGGAGGAGAACAAGGCGGAGCTCGAGACCATCAAGAAGGCCGGCGAGGAAGCCGACAAGACCGCCACCCCCGAGCAGAAGGCCAAGGTGGCCAGCCAGATGATGGCGCTCATGGGCCCGATCATGCAGGACATGATCGGCGTCCAGATGCAGTTCCAGCAGAAGTGCCAGGCCCAGGCCGCCAAGCTGTCCGAGATCATGAAGGGCTCGATGGGCAAGTGATCGGCTGACGCCGATCGGCCCCGCCCGCCCGCCCCTGACCTGATCCCACGCCAACCGGCTCGCCCGAACCCCCGCGAGGGGACAGCCCTGTCCGGACCCTTGTCCTCGGCGGCATCACCCGTTAAGATGAGGCCGGCTGACGCGGCCCGTCCGGGCGGCGCGCCGGTCCGGGGAGGAACCGATGAAGGTGCCACAGTCCGGGGAGATCGTGAGCTACTCGCTGCCCGACTCCGTGGGACGGATCCGCCTGGGCGACGGCTCCGAGGTCCGCTTCGGCGCCAGCGCGCTCGGCGGCCTGGTCCCGGTCCTGGGCATGCGGGTGATCGTCCGGTCCGTGGTGGAGCACCCCCTGGGAGGCTTCAAGGCGGTCGAGATCGCCCTGGCCGAGGGCGGCGAGGCCGCGTACCAGGAGAAGGCCTCGGCCTTCGGCGCCGCGGCCGCCGCGGAGATCGAGGCCGGCAAGATCCGGCTCGAGCACAAGCAGGAGCGGGTGGCCGCCGCGGTGCAGCCGGAGCCGCTCACGGAGCAGGAAGCGCACGAGCTCGCCGAGCTGAAGAAACTGCGCGAGGCGGAGGCCCGGGTGCGCTGCGAGGCGGACGAGGCCGCCGAGCGGCTCCGCCTCGAGGCGTGCCTGCTGTTCAAGAACCGGCCCGACCCGGAGGCCTGGGCCGCGCTGCTCGCCCTGGTGGGGCTGGAGGGCGGCGCCGCGGCCAGGGTCCTGGCCCTGGCGAGGCCCGCGGCCCTCCTCGCGGCGGTGCCCTCGGACGCGGCCGTGGACCGCGGGGACTCCAAGCTCGGCGGAGAGCCGGATCTGCCGGGCGGGACGGCGTGGCCGACGTCCGCCGGGCGCCCGCTCGCCTTCCTCGGGCAGGTGCGCCTGTCGGCGGTCCCGGCCGCCGTGCGCGGGTCGCTGTCCCTGCCGCCCGAGGGCCTGCTGAGCTTCTTCTACGACGCCCTGGGGCAGCCCCGGGGCCTCGAGCCGGCCGATCGGGGGGGCGCCTGCGTGTGCCTCTGGCCGCAGATCGAGCGGCTCGCGCGGGTCGCCCCGCCCCCCGGGCTGGCCGCCCAGGGCAGGTTCCGGGAGGTGAGGCTCCGCCTGCTCGAGGAGCTGCGCCTGCCGGGCGTGGGCTCCCCGGCCTTCGACGCGCTCGGCCTCGAGCCGGCGGCGGTCGACGCCTACCTCCGCGCGCTCGACGCCTACGCCGGCGTGCGGGAGGACGCGGCGCACAGCCTGGGGGGCCACGCGCTGCCCATCCAGGGGGCCATGGAGGAGGACCTCGCGCCGGCGCTCCGCGAGGCCGGCGACTGGCGGCTCTTGCTGCAGCTCGACTCGGACGAGCGCATGGGCGCCACCTGGGGGGACGGCGGCCGGCTGTTCTTCTGGCTCCGCGAGGACGACCTGCGCGCCCTCCGGTTCGACCAGGCCTGGTGCATTCTCCAGCGCGGCTGACGGCTCCGCGGCCCGCGGCTCCACGGATATATCGGTGCATTTCGAACCCCAGGAATCCGTTGACTTTCCTGGACCTCGGTGGTGAGATTTGCCCTCGTCCGCGGCTCGGCCGCGGAGCGGAGGGTGCGTGGACCGTAGCATTCCGGTAGCCCTGTCCGCGCGGCACGTGCACCTGTCGAAGGAGCACGTGGAGGCGCTGTTCGGCCCCGGCCATGCGCTCACCGCCCTGGCCGACCTCTCCCAGCCGGGGCAGTTCGCATGTCGGGAGACCGTGGACGTGGTCGGCCCGAAGCGCACCCTGCCGGGTGTGCGGGTGCTGGGCCCGGCCCGCGGCCAGAGCCAGGTGGAGCTGTCGGTCACCGACGGGGTGGTGCTCGGGCTGCAGGTGCCGGTGCGCCTGTCGGGCGACCTGAAGGGCAGCCCGGGCTGCCACCTGATCGGCCCGCGCGGCGCGGTCAAGCTCCCCGAGGGCTGCATCGTGGCCATGCGCCACATCCACATGACCCCCGAGGACGCGTCCAGGCTGGGGCTGGCCGACAAGCAGAAGGTGTACGTCCACTTCCCCGGCTCGCGCGGGGTGGTGTTCGACCAGGTGGTGGTGCGGGTGAGCAAGGACTTCCGCACCGAGCTGCACCTGGACACGGACGAGGGCAACGCGGCCAGCGTGAGGAACGGCGAGCGCGGCGAGGTGCTCGCCAGCCTGTGCCGCGACGCCTGCGGGCAGGCGGGCTGCCCCATCGCGCCCGCGATCCAGGATGGGCAGGGCAGGCCGTTCTGCGGCTTCACCGACGGCAGGCTGACGATCCGTTGAGGCCCCGGGGCCTCGGAGGCGATCCCTGGCGATGGCCGACCGCGCACAGCAGCTCGAGGCGCTCGTCCGCGAGGTGACCCAGGCGGTCCTGGCCCAGCTCGCGGCCGGGGCGACCGGGCCCGACGCGTGGCGCGGGAAGGCGCTCATCCTGCTGCCCGTGCCGCCGGCCCGGCCCGACGCGCTGGCGGGGCTGGCCGAGGAGGCGCGGCGGCTGGGCTTCGGCGTGGAGACCCTGCCCGGGCTGGACGCCGGCGCGGCCGCCGCCGCGCTGGGCGCGCTGCAGCCCGGGGACGTGGTGGTGGTGGGGAGCCTCGGCTTCGCCTGGGCGCGCCGCCTGGTCGAGCTCGACGACGGCGAGCCGGGCGTGCGCCTGGTGCTGGGCGCGCTGCTGGCCGGGCGGCCCGTGCTGGCCGCGAGCGACGGGCTCAGCGCGGGCCCGGCCGTGCGCGGCCGGGTGGCCGAGCGGGCCCACGAGCTGCTGCGCGAGCTCATCGCCCTGGGGCTCGGGCTGCGCCCGCTGGCGGAGCTCGGCGCCAGCCTGGCGGGGCTGCGGGCCGGACGCGACACGGGCGGGCGGGCGCTGGGCGGACTGCTCGGCGAGGCGGACGTCGAGGCGCTCCACCGCGCCGGGGAGCGGCGGGTGCGGCTGGCCCGGGGCTGCCTGGTGACCCCGCTGGCCCGCACGCGGGCCGCGGAGCTGGGGCTGGAGCTCATCGAGCAGGAGGGTTCCCCATGATGCTGGCGCGCGTGGTGGGCAGCGTGGTCTCGACCCGCAAGGCCGAGAAGCTGGTCGGCCGGAAACTCCTGGTGATCGAGCCGGTGGACTTCGTCGCCCAGAAGACCGACGGCAAGCCGCTGGTGGCGGTGGACTCGGTCGGCGCCGGCGAGGGCGAGATCGTGCTGGTGGTGCAGGGCTCGAGCGCACGGCTGACCGAGACCACCCAGGACACGCCGGTGGACGCCACCATCATGGGCATCGTCGACTACCTCGAGGTCGGCGGCAAGCGCACCTTCGCCAAGTCGTGACGAGCGGCTCGCTGAGGCAGGAGGATCGTGGCATGAGCATCGGCGTCAACCCGGAGCAGCTCGAGCGCCTGGTGGCCGAGGTGGTGCGCCGGGTGCAGGCCGGCGAGCACCCGGCCGCGCCCGCGGCGTCCGCCCCTCCGCCGGCCCCCGCGGCCGCGGAGCCGGCCGAGGGGGTGTTCGCCACGGTGGACGAGGCCTTCGCCGCCGCCGAGAGGAGCTACCGCGAGTACACCGCGGTCAGCCTGCATCGGCGGCGCGGGTTGATCGAGGCCATGCGCAAGGTGGCCACCGCCGAGGCCGAGGCGCTGGCCCGCATGGCGGTCGAGGAGACCGGCCTGGGCCGGGTCGAGGACAAGATCCAGAAGAACCTGCTGGCCGCCCGCAAGACCCCCGGGGTCGAGGACCTCACCCCGCTGGTCTTCACCGGCGACGACGGCCTGACGCTGGTCGAGCCGGGCCCGTTCGGGGTGGTGGGCGCCATCACCCCCACCACCAACCCGGCCGCCACCATCATCAACAACTCCATCTCCATCGTGGCCGCGGGCAACGCGGTGGTGTTCAACCCGCACCCCTCGGCCCGGCGGACCAGCAACCGCGCCGTGGCCCTGCTGAACCGCGCCATCCGCGAGGCGGGCGGCCCGGCCCGCCTGCTGACCTCGCTGGCCGCGCCCAGCCTGGAGAGCTCCGAAGCGCTGATGAAGCACCCGGGCATCCGGCTGCTGCTGGTCACCGGCGGCGGGGTGGTGGTGCAGCTCGCCATGCGGAGCGGCAAGCGCTGCATCGCGGCCGGCCCGGGCAACCCGCCGGTCATCGTGGACGACACCGCGGTCCTGGCCAAGGCCGCCCGCTGCATCCACGACGGCGCCTCCTTCGACAACAACGTGCTGTGCACCGCCGAGAAGGAGGTGTTCGTGTTCGAGAACGTGGCCGACGAGCTGCTGCACGAGCTGGTCGGCTGCGGCGCCTACCTGGCGCGCGGGGCGGAGATCGACGCGCTGGCGAAGGTCCTGGTGGACCCGCCCGAGAAGCCGGGCGGCCTGCCCCACCCGCAGAAGAAGTTCGTGGGCAAGGACGCCGCGGTGCTGCTCCAGGCGGCCGGCATCCGCCCGGGCCGCGAGGTGCGCCTGGTGGTGTGCGAGACCGTCTTCGAGCACCCCTTCGTGCAGGCCGAGATGCTCATGCCCATCCTGCCGGTGGTGCGGGTGCGCGATCTCGAGGAGGCGCTCGCCAGGGCCAAGGCCGCCGAGCACGGCTACCGGCACTCGGCCTACATGCACTCGGAGAGCGTCTCCAACATGAGCCGGGTGGCGCGCGACATCGAGACCACCATCTTCGTGAAGAACGCGCCCTCGTACGCCGGGCTGGGCTTCGGCGGCGAGGGCCACTGCACGCTGAGCATCGCCGGGCCGACCGGCGAGGGGCTGACCTCGGCGCGCAGCTTCACGCGCCAGCGGCGCTGCGTGCTGGCCGGCGCGTTCCGTATCGTGTAGGTGGGCCAGGATCATGGCGGAGCTCGGCCGAGAACAGCTGCTGGAGCGCGTCCGCGCCGCCGGGGTGGTGGGCGCGGGCGGCGGCGGTTTCCCCGCGCACGCCAAGTACACCGCCCAGGTGGGCGTGGTGATCGCCAACGGGGCCGAGTGCGAGCCGCTCATCCGGGTGGATCAGCTCCAGATGGCCCGCCGGCCGGCGGAGCTCCTGCGCGGGCTCGAGCTGGTCATGCGGATGACCGGGGCGTCCCTCGGGGTGATCGGGCTGAAGGCCAAGTACCACGACGCCATCGACGCGCTGCGGGCGCAGCTCCAGGCGACCTCCTCGGGCCAGCGCGTACGCCTGCTCGAGCTGGGCAACTACTACCCGGCCGGGGACGAGTTCGTCCTGGTGCGGGAGGTGCTGGGCAAGGCCATCCCCGAGTTCGGGCTGCCGCTGTCGGTGGGCGCGGTGGTCTCCAACGTGGGCACGCTGATCGACGTGGCCGCGGCCGTGGATCACGGCCGGCCGGTCACCCGCCGCCTGGTGACCGTGGCCGGCGAGGTGGTGCGTGCGGGCACCTTCGAGGTGCCGGTGGGCACGCCGCTGTCGGCCCTGCTGGAGGCGGCCGGCGGGGCCCGGGTGGCCGGACCGGCGCTGCTGCCGGGCGGCCCGATGATGGGCCAGCTCACGGACGATCCGCAGGCGCCGGTCACCAAGACCACCTCGGCGCTGCTGGTGTTGCCGCAGGACCACCCGGTGGTGGCGCGCCGGCGGCGCTCGGTGGCCCGCCAGCTCCAGCTCACCCGGGCCGCCTGCCTGAAGTGCATGATGTGCTCCGAGGTCTGCCCGCGGAACCTGCTGGGCCACCGCCTGTACCCCGACCGGCTGATGCGCTCGCTGGCCGCGGGCGTGGCCGAGGATCTGGAGGCCTACCGGGGCGCCTACCTGTGCTCCGAGTGCGGGCTGTGCGCGGTGTACGGCTGCGTGATGAACCTGGACCCCGCCTACGTGAACCGCGAGCTGAAGCGTCGCCTGCAGGCGGCCGGCGTGCCGCGGCCCACGCCGCGCGAGGCGGTCGAGCGGGTGTTCGGCCCGGTGCGCAAGGTGCCCACCGCGCGGCTCATCGCCCGGCTCGGGCTCGGCGCCTACGACCTGCCGGCCCCGCTGGCGCCCTTCCAGGTCGCGGTGCGGCGGCTGGTGCTGCCGCTGAAGCAGCACGCTGGGCTGCCGGCCCGGCCGGTGGTGGCCACCGGCGCGCGGGTCGAGGAAGGGGCGCTCCTGGGGGAGATCCCCGAGGGCAAGCTGGGCGCGCGGATCCACGCGCCGCGCTCCGGCGTCGTGGCCGAGGTGACCCCCGAGCGGGTCGTCCTCGAGGTGGGGTGAGCGGATGCAGTCGATGAACTGTCCCGATCCGACCCAGGAGAGCCTGCGCCTGCGCCGCGACGCGCCCCCGCCCGCGGAGCCCATGGCGGTGGGTTGCGTGGAGACGAGCTCCATCGCCCGCGGCCTGGAGGCGGCGGACGCTATGCTCAAGGCGGCCCGGGTGAAGCTGCTGACCTCCAACCCGGTCTGCCCGGGCAAGTACGTGACCCTGGTGGGCGGCCTGGTGGCCGAGGTGGAGGCCGCGGTGCGCGCCGGCGAGGCGGCGGCGGCCGACACCCTGGTCGACCGCATGGTGATCGCCAACGTCCACCCCCAGGTGCTGGACGCCTTCAGCGCCCAGACCGCCCCGGACAGGGTCTCGGCCCTGGGGATGATCGAGACCTTCTCCCTGGCGGCGGCCATCCTGGGCGGCGACCAGGCCGCCAAGGCGGCGAACGTGACGCTGCTCGAGATCCGCCTGGCGCGGGCGCTGGGCGGCAAGGCCTTCGTGCTGCTGACCGGGGAGGTGGCCGCGGTGCGCGCCGCGCTGGACGCGGGCGTGGCCGCGGCCCGCGAGAGCGGGCTGCTGCTGGGCACGGCGCTGATCCCGGCCCCGCACCCGGACCTGGTGCGGAGCCTGCTGTGAGGCGAGGAGGGTGAACGCGTGGGCGAGGCGCTGGGCATGATCGAGACCCGCGGGCTGGTGGGCGCCATCGAGGCCGCCGACGCGGCCCTGAAGGCCGCGAGGGTGCGCCTGACCCGCAAGGACCGGGCCGGCGGCGCCCTGGTGACGGTCGTCCTGCGCGGGGAGGTGGCCGCGGTGCAGGCGGCCGTGGAGGCCGGGGCCGCGGCCGCCCGGCGGGTGGGGCGGCTCGTGGCGGTGCACGTGATCCCCAACCCGGACGAAGCCGTGGACGGTGTGTTCGGGCCGGGGCAGCCACCGCGCGCCTGCCTGCCGAAGTCCGCTCCGGAGCCGGAGCCCGGCCCGGCGCCGGGGAAGAGGAAGAAGAAGTGAGGCTGGCGCGCATCATCGGCCAGGTGGTCTCCACGGTGAAGGACCCCGCCTTCGAGGGGCTGAAGCTGCTGCTCGCCCTGCCCGTGGACGCGGACGGCGCGCCGCTGGGCCAGGAGGCGTTGCTGGTGGCCGACGGCGCCCAGGCCGGGATCGGCGACTACGTGCTGGTGTGCCAGGAGGGCAAGAGCGCCCGGGCCGTGCTCGGGCGCCCCAAGGCCCCCTGCGAGGCGGTGGCGGTGGGCATCGTGGACCACGTGGAGACGGCCGGCCGGCAGCGGGTGCTCCGGCCGCCGGCCGGGAAGGGCGGGGAGTGACCGGTGGACGAGCTCGGCGAACGCATCGCGCGCCTGGTGCGCCAGGTGATCGAGGAGCGGCTCGCGGTCGGCGGCGAGCTGGCGTCCGCGTCCACCCCGGGCGGCCGGCGCCGACCGCTGGTGGCCGCCAACTGGAAGATGAACGGCTCGCGCGCCATGGCCGAGGGCTACCCGTCCGGGCTGCGCCCCGCGCCCGGCGTGGAGCTGGTGCTGTGCCCGCCGCTGGTGCTGCTGCCCCCGCTCGCGGCCGCGCTGCGCGCCGCGCCGGGGCTGCCCGAGGTGGGCCTGGGGGCGCAGAACCTGCACTTCGAGCCGAAGGGCGCCTTCACCGGCGAGCACAGCCCCGGCATGCTCCGGGAGGCCGGCTGCCGCTACGTGATCCTCGGGCACTCCGAGCGCCGCGCCATGTTCGGCGACGATGACGCCCTGGTGGCCCGCAAGGTCCGCGCGGCCCTGGCGGCGGGCCTGCGGCCGATCCTGTGCGTGGGCGAGCGGCTGGAGGAGCGCGAGAGCGGGGCCACCTTCCGGGTGCTGCGCGCCCAGCTCACGGCCGCGCTGGCCGGGCTTGGCCCGCCCGCGCCCGCGCCGGGCGAGCTGGTGGTGGCCTACGAGCCGGTGTGGGCCATCGGCACCGGCCGGACCGCCAGCGCCGCCCAGGCCGAGGAGGCCCTGGCCTTCCTGCGCGAGCGCCTGGCGGAGCTCTTCTCCTGGGCCTGGGCGCGCGGGGCGCGCCTGCTGTACGGCGGCAGCGCCACGCCGGAGAACGCCGCCGCGCTCGGCGCCCAGCCGGACGTGGACGGTTTCCTGGTGGGCGGGGCCTCGCTCGAGCCGGCCAAGCTCTCGGCCATGGCGCTCAAGCTCTCGGAGGTGCGCGCGCGATGAGCAAGCGGGTGATCTTCATGGGCGCCGACCACGGCGGCCTGGCGCTGAAGGACCGGCTGGCGGCCTACCTCCGCGAGCAGGGCCACGACGTGCGCGACTTCGGCACCCACACCGCCGAGGCCGTGGACTACCCGGACTTCGCCCTGCTGGTGGCCCAGGCCGTGCGCGGCAACCGCCAGGCGGGCGGCGACGCGGTGGGCGTGATGATCGACAGCATCGGCCAGGCCAGCGCCATCGCCTGCAACAAGCTGCCCGGCATCCGGGCGGTGGCGGGCTACGACGCCTTCGCGGTGCGCTCCAGCCGCGAGCACAACGACGCCAACGTGCTGTGCCTGGGCGGCGCGGTGCTGGGCGAGGGCCTGGCCCGCAGCCTGGTCGGGCTGTGGCTGGACACGCCCTACGCCGGCGGGCGCCACCAGGCGCGGGTCGACAAGATCACCGCCCTCGAGGCGCGCTTCATGAAGGAGAGGTGAGCCGTGCAGCTAGGGCGGGTGATCGGCCAGGTCGTCTGCAGCGTGAAGGATCCCCAGATCGCGGGGGTGCCCATCTACGTGGTGCAGATGGTGAACGAGCGGCTGAAGCCCGTGGGCAAGCCGTTCGCCGCCGTGGATCACCTGCGCTGCAGCGGCCCGGGCGATCTGGTCTGGCTGTGCTTCAAGCGGGACGCGGCCATCGCGCTGGGCGACAAGGCCCCGGTGGACGCGGCCATCCTCGGGTTCGTGGACGAGGTCTCCCTGGAGCGCGAGCCCGGGGGGGCCATCGAGGTGCAGCAGGGTTCCGCGTAGCTCCCGCCGCGAGGCGGGGAGAACAACTGGACGAGGAGGACGATCGTGGAGAAGGAAGCGCTTGGAATGATCGAGACCCGGGGTCTGGTGGCCTCCGTCGAGGCGGCCGACGCCATGGTCAAGGCGGCCAAGGTCACCTTGATCGGCAAGGAGTTCGTGGGCGGCGGCTACGTGACCGTGATGGTGCGCGGTGACGTCGGCGCGGTCAAGGCGGCCGTGGAGGCCGGGGCCGTGGCGGCCAAGAAGATCGGCGAGCTGGTGTCGGTGCACGTGATCCCGCGGCCTCACACCGAGGTCGAGGGCATCCTGCCCCGCATCGAGGGCTGATCGGCCCCGTGACGGCCGGGCCGCGTGAGCGGCCCCTCGCACCGGCCCCCTCCCGGGGACAGGTGACGGGTGCGCGCGCGCCCGGCCGCCACCTTGCCCGTCTGCCCGGGCCTGGCCGCGCTCCGCGCGGGCGGGTCCGGGCGGGAGGTGTCGCATGCAATCCGACGAACTGGTGCGCCAGATCACCGCCGAGGTGCTGCGCCGGCTGGGCCAGGCCCCGGCCGCGCCGGGAGCGGCCGCGCCGGCCAGGCCCGCCGCGTCCCCCTCGGGCAAGGCCCTGGTGCTGCTGACCGGCGGCGACGCCCGCCTGGACCTGGCGCTCGCCGAGCTCGGCCGGCTGGCCGAGCAGCACGCGCGCCTGACGGTGGTGCTGTCGGCCACCGCCCAGCGGGTGATCGGGCTGCCGGCCGTGCGGCGGGCCGCCCCGGCCGCCGAGGTGCTCAGCGACGGCGAGCCGCAGGCGCTGCTGGAGGGCGTCGAGGCGGTCTACCTGCCCAACCTGTCGCTGAACGCCGCGGCCAAGATCGGCCGGCTGACCCCGGACAGCCTGGTGTGCATCCTGGCCGTCCGGGCGCTGCTCGGCGGGCTGCCGGTGCGGGCCTCGCGGGACTGCCTGCTGCCCCGGGGCGTGGATCCGGCCCGGGTGCCGCCCGGCGTGCGCGCGCGGCTGGAGGAGCTGCTGCAGGGCCTGTCCTCGCTGGGCGTGGAGCTCCGCTCCGGCGAGCAGCTCGCGGGCGGCGCCGCGCCGGGGACGCCCCGCCCTGCGGCCTCGGCCGCGCCGGCCTGCCACGGCCCGGGCGGCTGCACCGGCTGCGGCCAGTGCGTGGAGAAGCGGCCGGAGGTGGTGCAGACGCTGGTCGCCGAGGGCGCGGCGCGCCTGGGCGCGACCCAGGGCGCCCGGCCCGCCAGCCAGAACATGGCGGCCTACATCGACCACACCCTGCTGAAGCCCGACGCCACCGAGAAGGAGATCCGCAAGCTGTGCGAGGAGGCCCGCCAGCACTCGTTCGCCTCGGTGTGCGTCAACCCGGGCCGGGTGAAGCTGTGCGCGGAGCTGCTGCGCGGCTCGCCGGTCAAGGTGTGCACGGTGATCGGCTTCCCGCTGGGGGCCACCACCCCGACCTCCAAGGCCATCGAGACCCGCGACGCCATCGCCAACGGCGCCAACGAGATCGACATGGTGCTGAACATCGGGGCGCTGAAGTCGGGCGACGACGGGCTGGTGAGCCAGGACATCGAGGGCGTGGTGCAGGCCGCCCGCGGCCAGGCCCTGGTCAAGGTGATCCTGGAGACGGCGCTGCTCACCCGCGAGGAGAAGATCAAGGCTTGCCTGCTAGCCAAGGCCGCGGGGGCGAACTTCGTCAAGACCTCCACCGGCTTCTCCTCGGGCGGCGCCACGGTCCAGGACATCGCGCTCATGCGCGAGACGGTCGGGCCGGACATGGGCGTCAAGGCCTCGGGCGGCATCCGCGACCGGGCCACTGCCGAGGCCATGGTGGCCGCGGGCGCGACCCGCATCGGCGCCTCCGCCTCGGTGGCCATCGCCACCGGGCAGAAGACGGCCGGCAAGGGCTACTAGCGCCACCCCGAGGGAGCTCGCGTGCGCACCTGGCAGGCCCGACAGGAGCTGGTCGAGTACGGCCGCCGCCTGTGGCTGCGGGGCTTCGTGGCGGCCAACGACGGCAACCTGTCGGTGCGCCTGGACGGGGAGCGCGTGCTGACCACGCCCACCGGGGTCAGCAAGGGCTTCATGGCGCCGGACGATCTGCTGGTGACCGACCTCGGGGGCGCGCGGGTCGAGGGCCGGGGGCGGCCGTCCTCCGAGCTGCCCATGCACCTCGAGATCTACCGCGGCCGGCCGGACGTGCGCGCCGTGGTGCACGCCCACCCGCCGGTGGCCACCGCCTTCGCCGTGGCCGGCATCCCGCTCGACCAGTGCCTGCTGCCCGAGATGGTGGTCAGCCTGGGGGCCATCCCCATCGCGCCCTACGGCACCCCCTCCACGGAGGAGATCCCGGCCTCCATCCGGCCGTTCGTCCCGCGCTGCGACGCGGTGCTGCTGGCCAACCACGGCGCGGTCACCTGGGCCGACAGCCTGCCGGGCGCCTTCCACCGCATGGAGACCCTGGAGCACACCGCCACCATCACCCACCACGCGCTGGCGCTGGGCCACCCGCGCTCGCTGCCGGCCGCGGAGGTGGAGAAGCTGCAGCGGCTGCGCGAGCGCTACGGGCTGACCGGCCGGGTGCTGCCCTGCCAGGCGGCGGGCGCCTGCCCGGCCCTGGAGCGCCCGGAGGCGGACGAGGCCGCGCTGGTCGAGCGGGTGACCCGCGCCGTGCTGGAGGCGCTGCGCACCCGCGGCTAGGCGCGAAGCGAGGCGGCGCATCCGTCCCCTGTCCGGAGCGCCGCTGGAGGTTGCCATGGATCCCCTACCCGAGTTCCCCCTGAGCGTCCCCAACCACGCGGGCCAGCCCAACGATCCGGACGACATCTACTTCGGCGACACCTCCGAGATCGGCAAGGTGGCTAGCGCCCAGACCAACCTGAACCGCACCCGCGGCTTCAGGAAGTGGCCCGGCGCCCGCATCGGCATGGTGATCCTGGGCGCCTTCCTGGGGCTCGTCCCGGGCGGCATCGCCTGGGCCATCCTGGAGGATCAGGATCGCGCCCTGGCGAACGAGTACGGCTGGATCGCGCTGGCGGCCGGCGCGTTGCTCGGCGCCGTGCTGTTCGCCTGGCTGGGCCGGCCCTGGCAGGCGTGCACCTTCGTGGCCGAGCGCGGCTTCCTGCGCGTCAAGCGGCGGGAGGGCAAGCTCAAGATCGACCGGCTGCGCTTCGACGACGCGGCCGAGCTGCGGCTGCGGCAGACGCGCAACTACTACAACGGGGTGTACACCGGCACCTCCTTCGACTACCGCTGGCGCGACGCCCAGGGGCGGGTGCTGTTCGCCATCACCGGCATGTTCAAGGAGAGCGCCAAGAAGCCGCCCAAGCCGGACAACGCCATCCACTTCGCCCAGGCGGCCGAGGCGGCCTGGCTGCACTTCCGCCTGCCGCAGGTGCTGGAGTCGGTCCAGGCCGGCCAGGAGGTGCGCTTCCCGGTCGGCAAGGGGCGCTACCTGGCGGTCGGCCGGGGCTACCTGGAGCTGGGGCTCAAGGGCGAGCCCCGGCGGCTGGAGCCCGCGGACGTCGAGGTGCTGAAGCTGGACCAGGGCTGGCTCACCATCAAGCCCAAGGGCGCGGGCTGGTTCGGCAGCTCCAAGGTCATGTTCGCCGACATCGGCGACGGCAAGATCTTCCTGGCCCTGGTGGAGAAGCACCTGGGCCTCACCATCGCCTAAGCCCGCGCTCCGCTAGCCCCGGCCGGCCTCGCGCCGGAGGGCCTGGAGCACCCGGTCGAGCTGGTTCAGGAACTCCGAGCGGTCGGCCTTGGTGAAGGGCGGCGGGCCGCCGCCCACCTGGCCCGCCCCGCGCAGGGTCGCCAGCAGGTCGCGGGTGGCCAGCAGCTCGCCGATCGCGTCCGGGCTGAACTCCTTGCCCCGCGGCCCGAGCGCGCGCGCCCCCCGGGCCAGGCAGCGGGCGGCCAGCGGGATGTCCGCGGTCACGCACACGTCCAGCGCGCCGATGCGTTCGGCGATCCAGTCGTCGGCCACCCCCTCGCCGCGCCCCACCACCACGCACTCGACCCGCCCGTCCCGCGGAGTCTGCAGCGGGGTGGCGCTGACCACCACCACGCGCAGCCCGTAGCGCTGGGCCACCCGGTAGATCTCCGCCTTGACCGGGCAGGCGTCCGCGTCCACGTAGAGGTCCAGCATGCCTCACCGCGCGCCGGCCAGGCGCACCTTGAGCTCGACCGGGTTGTGATCGGTGTGGCGGAAGCCCAGATCGTGGGCGCGCACGGACTCGAGCACCACGTCCGGGCCGAGCAGGAAGCCGTCCACGCTGGTCAGGAAGGTCTGGCCCGGGCGGTAGCTCGCGCTCACCGCGCGGAGAGAGGGGGTGGCCGCGTCGAAGGCCCAGGTCCAGCCCGAGGGCGTCCAGCCGTCCGGCACCCGCTGGAACCAGTCCGGGGTGGGATCGCTCGCGGGGAAGGAGCGCTCGGAGAGCCCGGGCAAGGCCTGGTTCCAGTCGCCGCCCACGATCACGTGCTGGCCCTCGGCGTAGCGGCGCTGCATCAGCGCGCGCAGGAAGTCCATCTGCTGGCGCCGCAGCGCTCCGCCCCGATCGAAGGTGGCCAGGTGGACGTGCAGGAGCGTCCACGGGCGGCCGTCGGCGGCCGGCAGGCGCACC
The DNA here is from genome assembly GCA_022710975.1 of Myxococcota bacterium. Lineage (GTDB taxonomy): Bacteria > Myxococcota > B64-G9 > B64-G9 > B64-G9 > JAKLGA01. The sequence continues at coordinate 177,264 of JAKLGA010000011.1, forward strand.
TCGTGCACGCAGCGCTTGAGCTGGAACACCCGCTCCGGCCAGGGGAAGTCGCCCGGGAGCTGCAGCCGGCGGGCCAGGCTCGGCCGGATCCGGGTCAGGGTGACGAGCCCGCTCTCCACGCTGCCCATCGGGCGGGTGAGCGGCGCCGGCACCCAGGCCGCCCGGTAGTTGAGCGCCCGGGCCAGGTGGCGGCCGGGCAGCGCGGCCGCGAGCGCGCCGACCTCGTCCACGCCGAAGCTGCGGCTGGAGGGGCTGTCCACCTCCTGCAGCAGCAGGGCGTCCACCGCCTGCCCCCGCAGGAAGGCCGTCAGCCCGGACAGGTTCTCCTCCACCCGCGCCCGGCTCGCGGCCCGCGACTGGGTGCCGCCGTCGAAGAAGAAGTCCGCCTGGCGGTCGAGCCCGGCGTAGCCCAGGTTCCAGGTCAGCAGCGTGAGCTCGGACGCGGGCGGGGGCTGGGGGGCGGTCCCGGCCCGGACCGGCGTGTCCTCCTCGGCGGGCGGTCGCCACTCGAGCAGCAAGAGCACCACCAGCAGCAGGGCCACCAGCCCGAGCAGCGCCGCGCCCACGCGGAGCGCCCAGCGGACGAGCCGCCGCGCGGTCGAGGCTCGGGGCGCCGGGGCCTGCATGCGGGGGAGACTATCAACGTGACGGGCCAGGGACAAGGAGGACCGTGCTTCGTTCATCGTGCGTCGTGCATCGAGGCACCCCGCACCCCGCACGAAGCACGAAGCAAGCAAGGCCGGGCTCAGCTCTCGCTGGGGACGGGCTCGGCGGGCGCGGGTTCAGCCGGGGTGACCACGGGCGGCTCGGGCGCTGGCGCCGCCACGGCCGGGGCGGGCCTGGCGGCCTCTGGCCGCGGCCGGGAGGCCACCAGGAAGCGGGTCTTGGAGACCACCGCCCGGGAGAGCGCGTCGGCGGTGTCCCGCATCAGCTTCTCCTGCATGCCGCGCAGCTTCTGCTCGTTGTGCCACACGTTGAACTCGTCGCGCGCCTTAACCCGCTCGAAGACCGTGTACAGGATGGTCCCGGTCTTCACGTCGAACAGCGTCGCCTCCATGACCCCGGCCGTCTCCGTGGTCTGGGAGGGCACGAAGAAGGCCGGCAGCACCAGCATGTACATCCAGCCCCAGCCGTTGGTCCAGGTCTCGTCCACGAAGCGGTGGCGGTAGAGCAGCAGGTACTCGACCCGGTAGCGGGCCGCCAACTCGCGCAGGCCCGAGACGCCGCTGTCCGCGGGCCAGTCGCTGGACACCTCGGTGGCCACCTCGAACATGCCCGACTTCTCCAGGGCCTCGGTCAGCCCGGCCGGCACGTCCACCACCGGCAGGCCGGCGTCCGGCTCGTAGCCCGAGGCCACCTGGATCACCCCCACCCGGGCGTTCGGCTCGAGGAACACCGGCGCGGCCAGCACCTCGCGCAGCCCCTCCTCGGTGATGCTGCCCGAGCGGTCGCGCTGGAAGTGGTTGCGCTCGAGCGCCGCCGGGGCCGCCCGCTCGAGCGGCAGTGGCTCCATGGCCACGGGCCCGAGCGCCTTGCCGGCCGCGCAGCCCCCCAGGCCCGCCAGCCCCGTGCCCAGCGCCAGGACCAGCGCCAGCGTCGTCAGCCTGCCGACCGTGAGTTCGATCACCTTGCGCATGGCTCCTCCTCGTGTTCGACTGCCTGCGTTCTGCCGATCCAACGCCGCGCGGTCCGCCGGGCTTACACCCGGCCGGGGTGTAAGCCGGATCACAACCGGCGCGTTGGATCGGCGAGGAGGCAGGCGCCCTTGCCCTCGCCGTTCGCCGACCCGATCTGGCGGGCCGAGGAGGCCCGGGTGGTCGCGCGGGTGCGCGCGGGGGATCGCCTGGCCGGAGAGCAGCTCTACCGGGCCTACGCCGGGCCGCTGCTCAGGCTGGTGCTGCGCCCGAGGCTCGGCGACCCGGCCGCGGCCGAGGACGCCCTGGCCGAGACCTTCATCGCGGCCTTCCGCGCCCTCGACGGGTTCGAGGATCGCGGGGCCGGGCTGTGGCCTTGGCTGGCGCGCATCGCGGTACACAAGGCCATGGACGTGCACCGCGCCCGGGCGCGCGCGGCGCGTGGCTGCGAGCGCCTGGAGGCGCAGGCACCGCCGCCGCCGCCGGAGACCCCGGCCGAGGCGCTGGAGGCGCTGGACGAGGCGGAGCTCCAGGCGGCCCGGGTGCGCGCGGCGCTGTCCGGCCTGCACGCGCGCTACCGGGAGGCGCTCGAGCTGCGCTTCCTCCAGGGCCTGGGGCGCGAGGAGTGCGCCCGGCGACTGGCGGTGAAGCTGGGGACCTTCGACGTGTTGCTGTTGCGGGCGGTGCGGGCCTTCGCCCGCGCCTGGGAACCCGAGGAGTGAGCCATGAGCGACCTGCGGCATGCTCCCGATCCGGACGCGCCCCCCACCCCCGAGGAGGAGGCCGCGGCCGCGGCCCTGGCCGGTGCGCTGGAGCCACGCGCGCCCCAGGCGGTCCCGCCCGAGCTCGCGGGCGCGCTCGCGGCGCTGCGCGCGGCCGCGCCCGCCGCGCCGGGACAGGCCGCGCCCGCGCGCGTGCTCGCCGCGGTGCCCAGACCGGCCCGGTGGCGCTGGCTCCTGCCCGTGGGCGGGCTGGCGACCGCGGCGGCCGCGGCCGCGCTGGTGCTGCTGGTCGCGCCCCCGCGCCCGGCCGCGTTGCCCGCGCCCGGCCGCGAGCTGCTCCTCGCCCAGGCCGAGGCCGCGCGCGGCTCCCCGCGGCCGCTCGAGCGGGCCATGCGCGGCTACCGGCGCGAGGTGTACGCCGCGCTGCGCACGCGCTACGGGGAGGCGCCATGAGCCGGACCGCCGCGCTGGTCGCCGGCCTGCTCCTGGCCGCGTCGCTGCCCGGCTGCGGCCAGGCCGGGGCGGGCCGCTGGGTGGCCGCGGCCGAGGCCGCGCTCCAGCGCGCGGACGCAGCGCTCGGCCGCGGGGACCTGGACGGCGCGCGGGCGGCGATGCTAGAGATCGTGCGTGCCCCGGCGCCCGACGGCGTGGCGCCGGCCGATGCGCGCGCGATCCGCCAGGACGCGGGCTACCTCCTGGCGGGGCTCGAGCTCGAGGCCGGGCGGCCCGCCGAGGCCCTGGCCGCGGCCGAGCAGGGCCTGGCCCTGGGGCGCGCCGAGGAGGGCGGAGCCGACGTGTTCGAGGCCAACCTGCACATCGTCCGCGGCCGGGCGCTCGAGGCGCTCGGCCGGCCGGGGGACGCCGCCGCGGCCTACCACCGCGCGCTGCTCATCCAGGAGCGGCTGCTGGCCGAGGCGCTGGGCCCGGACGCCGGGGGAGGCGCGCCATGAGGGCGCCCGGCCTGCTGGCCTGGGCCGCGCTCTGCCTGGCCGGCTGCGCCGCGGGCAAGGTGGCCCCGCCCGGGCCGGGGCCCGAGCCGGCGCGCGCGGCCCGGGACGAGGCCCGCGCGCTCATGGAGCAGCTCAAGGCCCCGGACGGCTACCTGGCGTCGCTGCGGCTCGGCGCGCTCGAGCCCGAGGATCCCGCCGTGCGCTGCGAGGAGATCTGCACGGCCGCGGGCCAGGTGTGCGAGCTGGCCGGCCGCATCTGCGGCCTGGCCACGGAGAACCCCGACGAGGGGAGCATCCGCGAGCTGTGCCAGGACGCCGGCCCGCGCTGCGACCACGCCCGCGTGACGGCCTGGAGGGCTTGCGCGTGCGAGATTCCGCGGCCCGCTTCCGTCCCTCCCTACTCGGGATGATTCGGCTCCTGCCCATCGCGCTGCTCGGCTTGCTCGCCTGGGGCGCCTGGATCCTCTTGCGTCGGCGCAACCGGCTGTTCGAGCTGCGCGTGGAGCGCGGCGGCGGGCTGCGCGTGCGCGGGCAGGTCCCGGGCCGGCGCCTGCCCGACGTGGTGGAGTTCGTGGCCTCGCTGCGCCTCCGGCCGGGCGCGTGCCTGTGGGGCGTCAAGAGCGACGAGCCGGCCGGCTTCCGGGTGCTCGTCTCGGACGACGTGCCCATGGGCGTGCAGCAGCAGATCCGGAACTACCTCTACTCGCGGTAGCCGGCCCAGGGAGCCAGCAGGCTCGGGCCAGGCCAGGAGAAGAGCCGCCGGAGGGCGGCCTCGGCCTCCAGGTGAGCGCGGATGGCCGAGGCCAGCGCGGACGCCAGGTCCTCGATTCGCCGCGGGTCGGCGAGCAGCCTCTCCTCCTCGGGGTGCACCAGCACCCCGGCCTCCAGGAGCACCGCCGGCACGTCCGCCTGGGCGAGCTCCCGGACCAGCCGGATGTAGCTGCCCTCGTGGATGCCAGCCGGCCGATCCAGCCAGGGCCTGCCCTCCCCGGGGATGGGCATGGCGTGGTGCTCGGTGGGCACGCGGCCGTCCTCGCGGAGCGCCCGCGACAGCCTGCGGGCCAGGCGGAAGGCGATCTGGGGGCGGCGCCCCTGCCAGGACACGAACAGGGAGAAGCCCCTGAACCTCGAGCAGACCGGGCGGTCGCTGGCGGGCTCCAGGAACCCGGGCTGGACCGAGTCGTGGTGCAGCGAGAGCACGAGCGCGGGGCGCGCGGCCAGCGCGGCCGCGAGGCGGGCCCCGGGCGTGAGCTCCATGCCCGGCTGGCGGGTCAATGATGTCGGCAGGTCCCCGAGCCGGGCGGCCAGGGCGGCGGCCAGGCGGTCGTTGTACCCGACCTCGTCCTGGCCCGCGGCCGAGCGCGCCCCCGGAGTGGACGGGGTGTGGCCGGGATCGAGGACCACGCTGGCCGCGGGCGCGACCTGGGCGAGGAGCACGAACAGGACCAGGACCATGCGACCAGGATACCCCGCGCTCGGCCTGCGCGCCAGGCGGGGGAGGCAATCCGCGCCTTTCTATGCTAGAGATCGCTCGTGTGAGGTGGATACGGCTCCGGCCCCCTGCAGGTGGTGGGCGCGAGCCGGGGAGGCGGATCATGAAGAAGCTGGGCCTGATCCTCGCGGTGCTGCTGGCCTCTCAGCTCGGTGGCTGCTTCTGGTGGGACGAGAACTACGACGACGACCGCTGCCTCGATCCCTCGCGCTACCCGGCCTGCACCCCGGACGGCCACGCCTACGCGGAGTGCGTGGACGGCGTGGCGGTGGAGTTCGAGTGCGGCTGGGAAGAGCTGTGCGTGCAGGGCGAGGACCCGCGCGGGCGCTGGACGGTGTGCCTGCCCGAGGGCGAGGAGCTGTGCGATCCGGCCGACCAGGAGGCGAGCTGCCACGGGGAGGCCGCGGTGCGGGTGTGCCTGTCGGGCGGCGTGACCAGGACCTACGAGTGCGGCGACGAGGACGTGTGCCTGGTGGGCCCGCTGGGGGCGGTGTGCGTGCGGCCCGGCTCGGTGCCCTGCGATCCGGAGGACGGCGCGCAGGTGTGCCACGAGGGCGTGCGAGCGAGCTGCAGCCCGCAGACCGGCTTCCTCACCCTGGCGGAGGCGTGCGAGGAGGGGCTCACCTGCCGGCTGGGCGCGAGCGGCGCGGTGTGCGCGGAGCCGGACGCGCTGGAGTGCGACTACCTGTCCTTCCACTCCAGCTGCACGGACGAGAGCACCTACCTGGGCTGCTCGGCCATGAACGGCTTCACCCAGCACTGGGACTGCGCCGTCGGCTGGCGCTGCCGCCAGGGGCCGAGCGTGGCCGGCTGCTTCCCCCCGGATCAGCCCGACTGCGATCCGGCCACCTTCATGGCCCGCTGCGAGGGCCCGGACCGGCGGGTGTGCGGGAACTACGGGGTGGAGGAGACGCTCACCTGCCCGTTCGAGCTGCCCTGCCAGGAGGGGGCCTACGGCCCGGTGTGCGTGGATCCCGAGGCGGAGGCCTGCAACCCGGCCCTGTTCGAGCCGGTCTGCGACGGGGCGGATCAGGTGCTGTGCGCCTCCGGCAGCGGCTTCACCACCCGGCTCACCTGCTCGGCGGGCGAGATCTGCGTGCCGGACGCCGGCCCCTGGAGTTTCACCGGGCTGACCTGCGTGGACCCCGGGAGCCCGACGTGCGACCGGCCGGGTGAGTTCTGGTGCGAGGTGGACCGGGCGGTGATCTGCTCGGGTGGCTACCGCCAGGAGGCGATGTGCGATCCGGGCCGGGTGTGCGTGGCGGACGCGGAGCTCTACCTGTGCCTGCCCGCGGACTCGCCCACCTGCGACGTGGCCAGCTACAGCCCGCACTGCGAGGACAACGCCGCGCACACCTGCTTCGGGGGGCCCGGCCGAGAGATCATCTGGCCCTGCGGGGACGCGGCCACCTGCGCGGTCCTGCCCGACGGCACCCTGACCTGCCAGCCGATCTGAGCGCCGCCGCGACTCCCGAGTGACCGCTCTGAGCGAGGTCCGCCTCGATGGCTTCGGGCATCACTGAGGCCCCCTCTTGGTGCCAGGGATTTCTTGAAGCCCCCGAAGAATAGCTTGCTGGCCAGCGCCATGCCTTCGTCCCGCATACAGTGTTGCCGACCAGAACGAAGTCGGGTGGGGCGGGACAGCTCCGCTGCACTCGCTCTCCCCTTCGGGAACTGGTTTCCTGGCTACGCGGCGCTCGTTTGCTCCGCTGCTCCGCGGTCCTCCTCCGTCGAGGGCACCTGACACCAACGACCAAGGTGCCCTCTCTGGACGAGGACCGCTCCGCCTACGGCTTGTGCCATTCGCAGGTTCCGTAGGCATCTGGGACCTCGTCGCGGGATCCAGGCTCCTGGTGCAGGTTCATCGAGGCAGGGCAAGACGGAGATGCAGCCAGGTTCCCTCCCTCGAGGAAGGCCCGGAGCGATTCACACACGGAGGATCGGCCAACGTCCCCGCCGCGGCCGAGGCGTCCTGCGCGCCTGGTTCAAGGGGGACAGGGAACTGCTGGGGCAACTGATGGGGGCTCAGCCGTCCTGGCTCGTGGCCTGGTCGGCCCAGGCCCGGATGGCCGCGGCGCTCTGGAAATCGAGGTCCACGAAGCGCAGGCCCATGCCAGGCGTGAAGCGCGCGGCCGGGGAGTACAGCCGCCGCCAGACCACCTGGCAGGTGCAGCGCACCACCCGGTCCGAGTCGGGCAGCGCGAACTCCACCTCGAGCTCGCTGCCCTTCTTCGGCGCGTTCATGGTGGCGACGAACAGGCCGCTGCGGCTGAGGTTGTGCAGGTGGCCGAGGAAGGTCTTGCGCCCGTCCTCGACCCGGATCTGGCGGACGACGACCGTGGAGCGCGGGCTGCGGCGGCGCTCGGGCTTGGCCTTCCTGGCGGGCGGCGGGGCGTCGTCCTTCCCCATGTGGCCATGATTCGCCGGCGCCGTGGCCGCGTCAAGTCGCTCGCGCCGGACGCGGGTCGGCTCAGGGCAGCCACAGCTCGGCGCGCGCGGCGTGCTCGTGGCCGGGCTCGTCCGCGTACGGGCAAAGGTGCGCCTCGACCTCCTCGCGCTCGAGCCACACCCGCCTGGGCTCGCGGCGCACGTAGGCGTCGATGCACTGCCCGACGTGGGGCGAGCCCGGGTGCACCGCGTCGGACACTTGCCCGAAGGGCGGCAGGACGCGCACCTCGAGGCCGGCCTCGGTGTAGGCGGTGAGCTGCAGGAGCGCGCTCCCGCCGTGGCTGTCCGGATCGCCCCGGTGCGTGTCCGGGTCGGCGGAGAAGCTCGTGGGGAACAGGGTGACCAGCCTGCCCACCACCATGCCCGGCAGGCCCACCTCGCGCCCCGCCACCCGCGCGAAGTTGAGGTAGCCCCAGGGGATGCGCAGCGGATCCGGGCGGTCGGGGTAGGTCGTCCGCAGGTAGGGCGCGAGCGAGTCGCGCAGCGCCGCCCCGGCGAACGCGTCGAGCTGCTCGCGGGTGAGGCACGCGCCCGCGGCCGGGTAGCCGAGGGTGGGGAAGGCCGCCTCGACGAGCGCGGCCAGCGTGGCGCCCACGCTCTCGGGGGTCGCCAGGTAGCCCTCGTCGCGCCAGGCGAGCAGGTCGACCAGCATCCGGCCGCCGTCCCCCCACGTCTGCACCGGGTCGAGCCCCAGGGCGTCGAGCCCGCAGTCGATCGCCTCGACCAGCTCGGGCCAGAAGGGTACCCGCAGGTCGGTGGCCAGCTCGGCCAGCGCGTCCAGGTCGAGGTCGGTCCGGTCCCGGACGAGCTCGAGCATGCGCCGGTCGCGCTGGGTGGGCGCGCTCCAGCGCTCGAGGGTGGCCGGGACGTCGCCGATCTGCCCCTCGGGCAGGGTCCCGTAGCGCGGGCTGCCGTTGCAGTTCAGGAAGAAGCCACCCGCGGGGTCGAAGACGTGGGGCAGCTCGGGCCCGGCGCCGTCCAGGTTGTGCCAGCGCGCCCCTCCGAGATCGCTCCAGTCCCGCGAGGTGGTCCAGGAGTCGATGCGCGCGTCGGTGCTCGACAGCCGGCGCGCCCAGTCGAGGGCGGGGTCGAGCACCGGCGTGCTCGCGCCCAGGACGCCGCCCACGCGGTGCTGGCTGTCCCCGAGCGCGCGGTACTGGGCGTCCTCGGGCGGGGTGGGCCCGGCGAACAGCGCGGCGAACTCCTCCACGCTGCGCGCGAGCCCCATGCGCACCCGGTAGTCGATCGCGCGGACGTCCGCGGCGGCGAACAGGTGGATGAAGGTGGCGCTGTCGGGGTGGCCGTCGCCGTCCTCGTCGGCGCCGAGCTCGGCCAGCGGCCCGAAGCGCGACTCGTAGAGCCAGACACCGTCCCCGGACACCTCGACGCAGCGCATGTCGAGCGGGGCGTAGCCGCTCGCGGCGGCGTGGTCGGCGTGCTCGTAGCGCGGGGCCGCAGCGCAGGCCCCCTCGGCCGGGCGCTCGTCCAGGCTGCGCAGGGCGGCCTCGACGCGCAGCCCGGTCACCGGGCCGGCCCGGGTGCAGCCGAAGGCCAGCGCCTCGTTCGAGCCGCAGCCCATCACCCCGAGCGAGAAGTTCCCGAACAGGTCGAAGCCGGCGATCGACACGTGCGCGTAGCGCTGGGAGCGCTGCCACGGGTTGTGGGGATCCTTGAGCACCAGGGTGGCCTGCCCGCGCGTCCGCTCCCCGCTGATCGCCAGCTGGTTCGAGCCGCCGGTCTCGGCCACGCCGCGCTCGAGCTCCGAGAGCGCGTGCGCGGCGCGCCCGGCCAGCAGGCTCATGGCCAGCGCGCGGCCGGTGGGCGGATCGGCCGGGTCGAAGGCCGCGGGCGGCGAGGGGAGCGAGCCGAAGTAGGCCGTGAGCCCCTCGGCGTAGGCCTCGAGCCACTCGCGCGCGTCGGGCGCGATGCGCTCGTAGCCGAGCCCGACCGCCTCCGGCAGGCGGTAGGCCAGGCTGAAGAGATCCATGCCCGCGCACCGCTCGCAGCCCGGCCCCATGCGCAGCGCGCTCTCGCCCGTCCCCAGGAAGGCGAGCTCCAGCGCCTCGACCCCCAGATCCTCCCCGTCGATCCAGCCCAGCGCGTAGGCCGCGGCGCGCGGGCTCCCGGCGAAGACGTGCGGCACGCCGAACTCGTCGCGGAGCAGGGTGATCTCCCGGGGGTCGCCCGGGCCGGCCTCTCCGCCGCCGCACCCGGCGGCGAGCAGGCAGGCGAGGGTGAGCCAGCGCGCGACGCGCATGAGGAGATTGAACCGCCCCGGGGGCGACCCTGTCAACGCCGCGGCGCGGGGACTCGCTTGCCGGATCACGCCCGGATCACTCGAACGAGTAGCGGAAGCCGGGCTGGCCGAAGCGACCCTCGACGATGCCGAGCGTGTCCTCGGCGATGACCAGCTCCTCGTTGGTGGGGATGACCAGCACCCGCACCCGGCTGCCCGGGGCGGCGATGTCGAGCTCGGCCTTGCCCCCGCGGGCGGCCTGGTTCTTCTCCTCGTCCAGGCGGACGCCCAGGAAGCCGAGCCCCTGCAGGGCGCGCGCGCGGATGAGCGCCGAGTTCTCGCCCACCCCGGCGGTGAACACGACCGCGTCCAGGCCGCCCATCACCGCCGCGTAGGCCCCGATCGTCTTCGACAGGGCGCGGCACTCGAGCTCGATCGCCAGGCGGCAGCCCTCGTCGCCCTGGGCGGCCGCGGCCTCGATGTCGCGCCGGTCGTTGAAGCGGCCGGTCAGCCCCAGCAACCCGCTCTGCTTGTTGAGCTGCTTGTCCATCTGCGCCACGCTGAGCTGCTCGCGCTCCATCACGTACAGCGGGATGGCCGGATCGATCGAGCCCGAGCGGGTGCCCATGACCAGCCCCTCCAGCGGGGTGAACCCCATGGAGGTGTCCACCGAGCGGCCGCCCAGGACCGCCGCGGCGCTGGCCCCGTTGCCGATGTGCAGGGTCACCAGCCTGAGCTCCGCCAGCGGCCGCCCGAGCACGACCGCCGCCCGGCGCGAGACGTACAGGTGGCTGGTGCCGTGGAAGCCGTAGCGGCGGATGCCGTGCCGCTCGTACCAGGCCAACGGCAGGGCGTACAGGTAGGCCGCGCGCGGCATGCTCTGGTGGAAGGCGGTGTCGAACACCGCCACCTGGGGCACGCCCGGCAGGAGCGCCTGGGCCGCCCGGATGCCCGCCAGGTTGGGCGGGTTGTGCAGCGGCGCCAGCACCGAGAGCTCCTCCAGCGTGCGCACCAGCTCGTCGGTGATGAGCGCCGACTGCGCGAAGCGCTCCCCGCCGTGCACGGCCCGGTGCCCGACCGCGCGGATGGCCCGGGGATCCCGGGCCGGCGCGTCCTCGCCCTCGCCGAGCGCGCGCAGCACCAGGCGCACGGCCGCCACGTGGTCGGGGGCCGCCTCCTCGAGGCGCAGCTCGCGCTCGCCGCGCTTCTCCTTGAGGAAGGCGTCGGCGCTGCCCACGCGCTCGACCACGCCGCGCGCCAGGAACGCGCGCCGGGCGGGCTCGTAGACCGAGTACTTGACCGAGGACGAGCCGCAGTTGAGCGTGAGCACGCTCATGGCTTGCCCTCCGGCGGGCCTGCGCCCGGCGGCGCGGCCGCGAGCTGCCAGCGCGCGCCCAGCCGGGCGAGCAGGAAGCAGACCAGCCCGAGCAGCACGAGCATGCCCAGGCCCAGCCCCTGGCCCAGGCCGCCCACGTACCAGGGGTGGCGGGGTTGCGGCTTGCCGTCCGCGCCGAGCACGGGCCTGCAGCTCGCGTCCTCGACGAACTCGAGCTCGCGCAGGTTCTCGTTGCACTCCTTGCCCGCGGGCAGCTGGAGCTCCTCGCAGGTGTGCTTGCCGCACTGGAACTTGGCGTCCACCACGGCCTCGACGGTGAAGTCCTTGCCCACGCTGAGGTGCTGGATGGGGGCGCCGATGGGCGCCAGCCTGAGCACGGCGCCCAGGATGCCGAAGATGGCCGCCCCGGCCATGAGCCCCGAGGCGATCAGCGTGCCCTGCTCGGCCCGGGCCGCGCGCACCTCGGGGCGGCCGCCGGTCCTGGAAATGAGCCAGGCGCAGAAGGCGCCGGCCAGCACCGCCATGTTGATCGAGATGGGCAGGTACATGCCGAGCGCGAAGGCCAGCATGGGCACCCCGGCCATGAACAGCAGCACGGCCACGATGCCGCCCAGGCCGTACAGCAGCCAGGGCTGGCTGGCCGGGTCCGACATCAACCCCTTGGACACGGCCGCGATCATGTTGGCCTGGGGTGCAGGCAGCACGGCCTCGTTGGAGATCTTGAGCCCCTCGGGCGTGGTCACCAGGAAGTGGTAGGCGCTGTCCATGAGCGGGATGATGAAGGCGATCACCAGGGCCGCCACCGCCATGCCCAGGAACTTCCAGCGCTCCTGGTTGCGCGGGGTGGAGCCGATCCAGTAGCCGATCTTGAAGTCGGTGATGAGCGCCCCGGAGGTGGACAGCGCGGTGCACACCGCGGTGCCGATGATGAGCGCGATGATCAGCCCGGCGTTGCCCTTCAGGCCCGTCAGCAGCATGGCGCCGATGCTGAGCGCCACGGTGATGAGCGTCATGCCCGAGACCGGGTTGGTGCCCACGATGGCGATGGCCTGGGCCGCCACCGGGGTGAACAGGAAGGACAGCAGGAACCCGACCACCATCCCGACCACGGCGAAGAGGAGCGCGTCCGAGGCCGGATAGGAGGCGCCGGTCGCGTCCATGGGGGTGACCAGCGAGACCACCAGGAAGAGCACCCCCATCAGCAGCGCCAGCCCGAGCTGCAGCAGGAGCACCTTGCCCGGGGAAAGATCGCGCTGGGTGCGCTCGTCGACCGCCACCTCGCCCCGGCGGGAGAGCCCCTTGAAGCCGAGCGACACCGAGGAGGCCACGATCTTGCCCATGCGCAGGATGCCGATCAGCCCCGAGACGGCGATGGCGCCGATGCCGATGGGTTTCACGAAGGCGCTGAAGATGGCCCCCGCGCTCAGCTCGGAGATCTGGAAGCTCTTGCCGGCGAAGTCGAACTCGGCCAGGCCCTTGCCGAACAGGTACACCAGCGGCACCAGCACCAGCATCGACAGCACGCTGCCGGCCGCGATGATCGAGGCGTACTTGATCCCGATGATGTAGCCCAGCCCGAACAGGGCGGCGATGCCGGCGAGCTGCACCTCGAGCCGCACCCCCCGCATGGCCTCGCCGATGCCCGCGGGCAGGAAGCTCGTGGAGAGCCCGGCGTTCCACAGGTTGAGCGTCTCCACAGAGAAGTCGAACAGCGCGCCCAGCCCGAAGGCGATGAGCAGGATCTTGCCCGCCCCGGCCGCGGCGCTCTCGCCGGTCACCAGGATCTCGTTGATGGCGGTGGCCTCGGGGAAGGGCAACTCGCCGTGCAGGTCCTTCACGAAGTACTTGCGCAGCGGGATGATCAGCGCCACCCCCAGGCAGCCGCCGATGCCGGTCGCCAGGAAGATGTGCCACCAGGCCACGGGCTGCTCGTTGATGTACAGCGCCGGGATGACGAAGGTGGCCCCGGCCGCCACCACCCCGGCGGCCTGGCCCACGCTCTGCACCATCACGTTCTCCAGGATGGTCGAGCGGATCTTCTTCATCTTGCCGAAGAAGATGGCCAGGATGGCGATGGGGATGGAGGCCTCGATGGCGTTGCCGGCCCGCAGCGCCATGTAGGCGCAGGCGCCGGTGAAGACCACCACCATGATCAGCCCCAGGCCGATCGACCAGGGGGTGACCTCGGCCCGCCCGTCCCCGGCCGGGACGATGGGCTGGTAGGTCTCGCCGGGCTGGAGCCGGGTGTAGGCGTTCGCGGGCAGCAGTTTCGAGCCTGGGCTGGGGCTGGGTGAGTGCATCGCGCCACGTCCTCCTGCTGGATTCTCCCGCGGTTTCGCCATAGCACAGGGGGCGGCCGGAAGCTACCCAAACGCGCGGCGCTGTGTCAGGATGGGGCCCTGGGCGGGATCGAAGGAGAGCGAACCATGCGGCAGAGTCTCGTGCGCCTGGAGGTGCTCCTGGTGTTGTGCGGCCCCCTGGCCCTGGCGGGGAGCGGCTGCGGGGACGGGGCGAGCTGCCCGGCCGGGCAGGCGGCCTGCGGCGGGACGTGCGTGGACGTGTTCTCGGACCGCGACAACTGCGGCTTCTGCGGCTGGGCCTGCCTGGACGGCCAGTTCTGCGTCACCGGCCAGTGCATGCCCTGCCAGCACCAGTGCATGCTGGGCCAGAAACAGTGCGCCCCGGGCTCCAGCCTCGAGTTCCAGGTGTGCGGCGACAGCAACGGCGACACCTGCCTGGACTGGACCCCGGCCCAGGTCTGCCCGAACGGCCAGATCTGCGAGGACGGCGACTGCCAGACGGGCTGCCTGGACGACTGCAGCCGCGAGGGCTCGACCACCTGCGACTCGAGCGGCGCCAACGGGGTGCTGAGCTGCGGGGAGTTCGACGGGGACCCCTGCCTGGAGTGGGGCGGGTTCGCCGCCTGCGTGGGGGCCGAGACCTGCTCGGCCGGGCTGTGCTCCACCACCTGCCAGGACGAGTGCGCCAGCGGCAAGACCCAGTGCGCCACGCCCGCCTCGGCCGGGGTGCAGACCTGCGGCCAGCACGACGCGGACGCCTGCCTGGACTGGGGCCAGGCCGAGGCCTGCCAGCCGGGCCAGAGCTGCGTGGACGGCGCCTGCACCGGGGGCTGCAGCGACGAGTGCGCGGGAGACCAGGTGCGCTGCGCCGATCCGCCGCTGAACGCCGTGCTGACCTGCGGCAACTGGGACGCGGACGCCTGCCTGGAGTACGGCGGCGCCCAGGCCTGCACCGCGCCCGCCACCTGCTCCGGCGGGGTGTGCTCGACCAGCTGCCAGGACGACTGCGACGTGGGCGAGCGGGAGTGCGAGGGCACCGCCTGGAAGCAGTGCGGCTACTACGACGGCGACGCCTGCCGGGACTGGTCCGGGCTGACCGCCTGCGGCCCGCAGCAGACCTGCGTGAGCGGCCAGTGCCAGGCGACCTGCGCGAACGAGTGCCCGAGCGCGGGCGACCGGCAGTGCTCGGGCTCCGGGGCCACGCTCGGCACCGACCAGTGCGCCGACTGGGACGGGGACGGCTGCCTGGAGTGGGGCGGGCACACCAACTGCCCCGCGGGCTACCGCTGCGAGAACGCCGAGTGCGTGGAGGACTGCACCGACGACTGCGACACCCCGGGCGAGCAGACCTGCGAGGGCGCGGGCTACAAGGTGTGCGGCGACTCCGACGCGGACGACTGCCTGGACTGGAGCGGGATCACCGCCTGCGGGGCCGGCGAGACCTGCTCGGCCGGCGTGTGCTCCGCCACCTGCGCGGACGAGTGCGCCAGCGGCCAGCGCGAGTGCTTCGGCACGGGCTGGCGCGAGTGCGGCGAGGCCAACGACGGGGACGCCTGCCGCGACTGGCTGGCGGTGCACCCGTGCGCCGCCTGGGAGGCCTGCCCGGCCGCGAGCCCCTCCTGCGTGGTGACCTGCAGCAACGACTGCCCCACCCAGGGCGCGGCCGGCTGCACGCCCGATCTGACCGGCACGCGCACCTGCATCGCCAACGGGGACGCCGATCCCTGCCTGGAGTGGAGCGGTGCCACAGCCTGCGGCGCGGGCCGGGTGTGCGATCCGGCCACCAGCCAGTGCGTGCTGGCCTGCTCCGACGAGTGTGACACGCCGAACGAGCGGCGCTGCACCGGCGATGGCCTGGGCTACGAGACCTGCGCGACCAACGTGGACGGGGACGCCTGCCTGGAGTGGGGCTTCCCCACGAGCTGCCCCGCGCCCCAGACCTGCTCGGGCGCCGGGGTGTGCTCGCTCAACTGCACGGACGACTGCTCCCCGAGCGGCGCCCTGGTGTGCGACGCGGCCGACCCCAGCCACAAGGCCTACCGGCTGTGCGGCAGCTACGACGGGGACGCCTGCCTGGACCTCGGCAGCCCGGGCTCGTGCGGCTATGGCCAGCAGTGCCTCGCCGGGGCCTGCAGCGTGGTGTGCGCGGACGGCTGCGCCACGCCCGGGGAGGTGCGCTGCGGCGGCAACGCGGTCGAGGTGTGCGCCGCCAACCACGACGCGGACGAGTGCCTGGAGTGGGGCACCCAGACCGCCTGCCTGGCAGGGGAGCTGTGCTGGCGCGGGGGCTGCGTGAGCCAGACGCCGCCGGCCACGCTGCTGATCAACGAGATCCTGTACGACGACGCGAGCACGGACGGGGAGCAGGTGTTCATCGAGCTGTGGGGCCCGGGCGGGTTGTCGCTGTCCGGCTACTACCTGCTGGCGGTGAACGGGTCCGGGGGCGCCGAGATCAGCCGCATCTACCTCGACGGCCGGCAGCTCCCGGCCGACGGACACTTCGTGATCGCCACCGCGAGCGCGGACGCGGCCCTGGCGCCCGAGGTGGACATGGTCAGCTCCTACGCCGATCTGCAGAACGGGCCGGACAACCTGCAGGTCGTGTGGGCCGGCGGCCAGGTGGTGGACGCGCTCGGCTACGGGGCCTTCACCGTGAGCAACGTGTTCGCCGGCGAGGGCGCGGACTACACCCAGGCGGCCGGCAACGCGGGCTACGACGCGACCTGGGGCACCTTCTGCCTGAGCCGCTCGGCCGATCATGCCGACAGCGGGGTGAACCTGAACGACTTCTTCCTGCGCACGGCCTGCTCGCCGGGCTGGGAGGGTCCGGGCAAGGTGCTGTGGCAGCTCGCCGCCTACGGCGGCACGTCCTCCCCGGCCCTGGACGCCGGGGGCAACATCTACACCGTGGACTCCTGGGGCGATCTGTACAAGGCCAGCCCGGACGGCGTCCGCGTGTACAACCCCCTCTTCAGCTTCCTCAGCTCGGTGGCGCTGTCGAACGACGAGACCACCCTGTACGTCGGCTCGGACACCGGCGTCTACGCCCTGAGCGCCTCGACCGGCATCACCATCGGCGGCTGGCCCGTGGAGACCGGGCAGGACGTGTACTCCACCCCGGCGGTCGGGGCGGACGGGTCCATCTACTTCGGCAGCCGCGCGGGCGGGCTGTACTCCTACAGCGCCGCGGGCGCGCTGCGCTGGCGCTACGGCCCGGCGGGCTGCGCCGCGGGGAGCTGCCCGGCCCTCGACTCCTCCCCGGCGGTGGCCCCGGGCTGGGGGCCGGGCGGGGCGGACCTGGTGGTGGTGGCCATCGGCGGCGTGGGCCACGGCGAGCTGGCCGCGGTGAACGGCTCGACCGGGGCCGAGGTGTGGCGCTGGACCCAGGGCACCGAGGCCTGCCTGAGCTCGCCGGCCATCGGGCCGGACGGGACCATCTACTTCGCCTGCGACGACGGCTTCCTGGACGCCCTGGATCCCGCCACGGGCACCTCGCGCGCCGGCTTCCCCGTGGACATCGCTCCCGACGCCACCTCCGTGTTCGAGGTCAAGGGCTGCTCGGCCAGCGTGCTGCTCCCGTCCTACGGCGGGGTGGAGATCTACGCCACCTCGCGGGCGGACGCGTCCAACGCCTTCATCTTCGGCGCGGACGGCAGCGAGCTGTGGCGGGCGACCCTGTTCGAGGGCAACTCCAGCTTCAGCCTGGCCGCCAACGGCGCCTTCCACGTGCACTCCGTCGACAGCGCCGGGGGCACCGGGTACCTGCTCGGCTACAGCGCGGCCGGCACGCTGGAGTGGTACACGGTCCTGGAGGAGAGCGCGGTGGACTGGATCTCCTCCTCCCCGGCCATCAGCCCCGCCGGGGTGGTGTACGTGGTGGCCCACAACGGCGCTTCGAGCTCGGGCTACCTGTACGCGGTCCAGGGCGTCGCGGGCCTGAACACCGAGCCGGGCGGGTTCCCCCGCTTCCACGGCAACGCCCGCAACGCGGGCCGTGGCTACTAGCCCCTCGCCACAGGCCGGCCCGGCCGGGGCCCGCGCCCCGCGCCTGCGGCTGCTGCTCGGCGCGCTCGCGGCGGCCGGGCTGGGCGCGCTGGCCCTGGTCTGGCAGGGCGGGGCGGCCTGGGCTGGCTTGCTCGGTCAGGCCGGCACGGCGCACGCGATCGAGCTGGCCGGCTTCCTGCTGGCGCTCGGCCTGCTGGTCGGGCCGGTGGCCTCCAGGCTGGCCGAGCGGCCGCTGCTCCCGTTGCTGGTGGGCCTCGGCCCCGTGGGCCTGGGGGCGCTGCTGGCCGCGCTGAGCGCGGGCAACCTGCCCGGGGTGGCCGATCTGAAGGGCCACTGCGATCTCCTGCTGGCGGTGGGCTGCGAGGCCGTGACGCTGTGGGCCCTGGGGCTGCTCGGCACGGCCGCGCTGTGGCTGGGCTCGCTCCCGGCCCTGCTGCCGCTCCTGCCGGCCGGGCCCGAGGGGCCGCTGCGGGGACGTGCGACCCTGGGGGCGGCGCTCGCCCTGTGGGCCGCGGCGGCGGCGGTGGCCTTCCTCGACGGGCTCATGCCCGAGCGGGGCGCCGTGGGCGGGGCCGCGGTGCGCGGGCTGTGGCCGCTGGCGCTGGGGCTGCCCGCCCTGGCGCTGGCCGCGCACGCGCTGCGCCGCGCGGGCGGGCCACGCCAGGCCGGGGCGGCGCTGGCCGTGGCCTGGGCCGCGCTCGGGGGGCTCCTGTGCCTGGCGCTGGCCGCCTGGCTGGGCGCCCGCGCCTGGGGCCTGGAGGTGATGGCCTTCGAGCTCGAGGGGCTGGGCGCGCTGCCGGCCTGGCCCGGGGACGCCCTGGAGGCCAGCCTGGTGGCCGCGACCGCGCTCGGCGGGCTGGGGCCGGCCCTGGCGCTGGCCCTGGCCTTCTCGGCCGGGCTGGCCGGCTGGCGCGCCTCACGCTCCGGGCGGCGCCAGGCGGTGGGCCTGCTGGGCGGATCGGCCACCGCCGCCCTGCTGGCGGCGGCGCTCCTGGTGGAGCAGGCGGGGGGCTTCGAGGAGCGCTGCCGGGGGCTGCGGGCCCCGGGCCTGGAGCTCGGCCTGGCCGGACCCGATCTGCCCTGGGCGGAGGAGGAGGCCCGGGTGCTGTGGCTCCTGCCGCAGGCCGTGGCGCTCGACGACCAGGTGCTCGACCCGCGCGCGCCGGTCCTGCCCGGGCCCGGCCAGCCGGGCGCGCGCCTGCTCGTGGCCGTCGATCGCGCAGCCCGGGCGGGCCGGCTGCTCGACGCGCTGGCGGCGGCCGGGCGGGCCGGCTGGCGGCGCTTCGGGCTGCTGCTGCAGCCGGCGCCGCCCGACGAGGCGCGCTGCGCCCTCGAGCGGCGGGCCTTCGGGCTGTGCCTGTCCGCGCGGGTGGAGGGGCTGCGCGCCCTGACGTTCGCCGGCCCCGGGCCGGGGGCGAACCCCGCGCCCGGCGCCCTGCTCGCCAGCGTGCTCCTGGGGGCCGAGGAGCTCGAGCTCACCTTCGGCGGCTTCGGGCCGGGCACCGCGCCCGCGGAGCTCGCGCCGCTCGGCGCCCGGGTGCCGCGCTCCGGGCCGGACGGCGGCCGCGCCCGTCTGGCCGAGGCGCTCGGGGCGGCCCGGGCCGCGTTCCCGGACAGCCGCGTGGCGGAGATCGTGGTGGAGGATCGGGAGCTCGCGCTGGCGGAGCTGCTGCTCTGGCTCGAGGCCGTGCGGGGCGAGGGGGCGCGCTTCCCCGAGCTCGTGCTGGGCGGCTCGACGCGCTGAGCTCCCACGGAGTACAATGCCGCCGGACTGGGGAGGCGGGTGGAGCATGGTGGCCCCGAAGATTCCGCGCGTGACCCGGGTCAACTCCGGCCGGGAGACCCTGCGCTTCCTGGTCGTGGACGACGAGGACGTGGTGCGCGGCGTGGTGCGCTCGGCGCTGGAGCGTCCGGGCGTCTTCCTGGTCGAGGCGGCGGACGGCGAGGAGGCCATCCGGCTGCTGCTGGCCGAGCACTTCGATCTCATCCTGGTGGACAAGAACCTGCCTGGCATCACCGGGCTGGACGTGATCCGCCGGGCCCGGGCGGTGCACCCCAGGATCGGCACCCTGCTCATCACCGGCTTCGCCTCGCGCGAGTCCGCCGAGGAGGCGCTGGTGCTGGGGGTGGACGCGTACCTGGTCAAACCCTTCGACATCGCCGAGCTCCAGGAGAGGGTGGACGAGACCCTCGGGCGCCGCTCGACGCCCGTGGAGGCCCCGCCGCCCAGGGTCGGGCTGCGGATCAGCCGGAGGCGGGTGCTGGTGTGCGATCCCTCCCCGGCCTCGGCCGAGATCCTGCGGGTCGGGGTGGAGATGCTCGGGCACCAGGCCGAGCTGACCATGGACATGTCGCGGGTGATCCAGGCCATCCGCGACAAGCGCCTGGACACCCTGGTGTGCGACCTGGAGCTGATCAGCCGCAACGAGGCCAGCGCCTGCTTCCTGCGCTCGGCGCTGTGGACCGCGCCCCAGGTCGGCTTCGTGGCCGTGGCCGCCCAGCGCGGCCTGGACGGCGCCATCCAGGCCATCCAGCGCGGCGCCACCCAGGTCGTCTACCGCCCGCTGGGCACGGCCTCGGACGTGGCCCGCAACCTCGAGCCGTTCCTCGGGAGGGCCGCCCCCAACCCGCGTGGCCGCGTGTGAGTCCGGGCGCGGCGGGGTGGGCCGGTCGCGGAGGTGTCTCATGCCCGGTTCGTGGAAGAAGGTCTGGGAGGTCCGCTCCTACCCCGAGGCGATCCAGCGCATGTTGCTCGCGCTGCCGGCGGTGTACGACGGGGCGGCCGAGAAGGGCATGCTGGGCTGGGTGGGCCGCACCTTCGCCCACCAGCGCAAGGACGTGCGCCCCAAGGCCCCCCGCCTGATGGCCCAGCGCGAGGATCGGCTGGTGTTCCAGCACGACCTGGTCACCCCCTTCACCTACAGCGTGGATCTGCAGGCCGTCGAGGACCTCACCCGGGTGACGCTGGAGGTGCGCACCACCGAGCTGGTCAAGGACACCAGCCCCGCCGATCAGGTCACGCTGATCGCCTTCGCGCTCAGCAAGGCCCTCGAGCCCCCCGCCGACTGACCCGCCGGCCTAGCGCGACGGCTGCGCGTGCCGGGCCTGCGCGCCCGCGTGCAGCTCGGCGAAGATGGCGTCGAGGTCGTGGCGCTGGCGCCAGGCGGGGTAGTGGCGCTCGAACTTGGACACGTCGCTCACCCACCAGCGGTGGTCGCCCTTGCGCGGGCGCGGGTCCTCGCGCAGCGACATGGGCCGACCGGTCAGCGCCTCGCAGCGCGCGATGGCCTCGCGCACGGAGCAGCTGCGCTCCCGGCCCCCGCCCAGGTTGTACACCTCGCCGGGGCGCGGCGCGGCCTGGAAGCACTCGAAGGCCGCCGCCAGATCGGCGGCGTGGATGTTGTCCCGCACCTGCTTGCCCTGGTGCCCGTAGATGGTGTAGCCCGCCCCGCCCACGGCGCAGCGCATCAGGTAGGCCAGGAAGCCGTGCTGCTCGGCGCCCGCGTGGGCCGCGCCCGTGATGCACCCGCAGCGGAAGCAGCCGGTCTTCAGGCCGAAGTAGCGCCCGTACTCCTGGACGTAGGCGTCCGCGGCCAGCTTCGAGCAGCCGAACAGGCTGTGCAGGCATTGATCCACGCGCATGCTCTCGTCGATACCGCGCGCTGCCCAGGCGTGGGAAGGGTCGAGCTCCAGGCGGGTGGCCCGCTCCACCAGGGGCAGGTGGTTGGGCGTGTCCCCGTAGACCTTGTTGGTCGAGACGAAGACGAACACCGCCTCCGGGCAGCGCCGACGGCAGAGCTCCAGCAGGCCGAGGGTCCCCCGGGCGTTGATGTCGAAGTCCTCCAGGGGCGCCGTGGCCGCCCAGTCGTGCGAGGGCTGCGCCGCGGCGTGCACCACGAGCTCGAAGGGCTCGGCCTGGCCGGCGAACAGCGCCTCCAGCCCGGCCGCGTCCCGGAGATCCAGCGCGTGGTGGGTGTACCCTGGTAGCTCGGCCTGGAGCGCCGCGCGCGTCCCGGCGGTCGAGGCCTCCGGCCCGAAGAACCGCCGGCGCTGATCGTTGTCGAGGCCGCTCACCCGCCAGCCGCGGGCCGCGAAGTGACGCACCGCGGCCGAGCCCACCAGACCCGCCGCTCCGGTGACCAGCATGCTCGGCATGGCTTCACCCGTCCTGGCGCGCGAACTCGCGCGCGAGTTCGAAGAGGACGTTGTAGATGTCCAGGTGCTCCCGGGCGAAGGCCACGCCGCGCTCGGCGAGCGCGTCGATCTCCGCGCCCCCGCGCAGCACGCGCTCGAGCTGGTCGAAGAGATCCGTCCCCGAGTCCGGGTCGTAGAGCACCAGCGGCGCGTCCTCGGCGAGGATGCGCTCGGCGCCCGGGTGGCGGCAGGTGACCAGCGGCAGGCCGGACGCCAGGGCGTCGTTCACCGACAGCAGCACGTTGCGGGTGGTGGACTTCAACGGCAGCAGGACGCAGCGGGACAGGGCCAGCAGCCGGGCGTACACCCGCTCGTCCACCCGGGGCGCGATGAACACGTCGTTCCGCCGGGCCAGCTCGCCCAGGCTCGAGACCGGGTTCGCGCCCTGCATGAGCAGGATCTTCCTGCCCGCGAGCCGGTCGGAGTCGAGGGCCGCGAAGTCCCGCCCGGCGTAGCCCAGCAGCGCGATGTCGAACAGCTTGGCCTGGCTGCGGTAGAAGCTGGCGTAGTCGAAACCGATGGGGATGTAGTTGAACCAGCGCCGCTCGAGGAACTGCCGCGGGAAGTAGTGCTCGATGTCGCTGAGGATCTTCGCCTCCGGCTGGCAGGAGCGCAGGGCGATCGAGTTGTGGAAGCGGAGCTCCGGCCACAGGCTGACCCTGTGCGAGAGGGCCCGGCTGTCCAGCTCGAGCAGCTGGTGGAAGAAGGCCAGGTCCAGGCACACCAGCGCGCTGCGCAGGCCCTCCACGGACATGGCGTGCGCCATGGCCTGGCTGGGTCCGACGAACAGGATCCGGTCGAAGACGTTGAGCCGGGCTGCGTCCCAGGTCAGCAGCTCATCCACGGGCAGATCCTCGAGCCCCTTGGCCACGACGCCCTGGTGGAACTCGTGGATGTCGAAGTAGCTCGCGCAGGTGACCCGCAGGCCGGGCTGGAGTCGCTGGAGCGCGCCGAAGAAGTCGGTGATCGAGGGGTAGAACTGCTGGCCCTTGATGGCGTTCACCAGCAGGAGCCTCCGGCCCGCGGGGAAGCACAGCGCCGCGAGCTGCTCGTCCCGGGCCGCTCGCCGTCGGGGCAGCCAGTCTCGGTGGACCCCGGGCAGCCGCAGGCCGGCGATCCGGGTGAGGAACTGCTCCTTGCGGCCGGAGGGCGCGTCCACCTGCCCGCCGAGGCGGGGCGCGCTCTCCGGCGCCAGCATGCGCCCCAGGTTGGTGACCAGGTCCATGTTCTGGCGCGCGAACTCGGCGGCGTTCCGCTCGAGGCGTTCTCGCAGGGCGCCGTCGCTCAGGAGCCGGAGGATCGCCGCGCGGAGCGGCAGCGCCTCACCCGGAGGCACCAGCAGGCCGGTCAGGCCGTCCTGGATGTAGCCCTGGGTGGAGCGGCACTCGGTGGTGAGGATCGCCTTGCCCAGCGCCAGGGCGTGCGCCAGGTAGGACAGGCCGCAGGAGACGTGCTTCTCCTGCACCAGCGGCAGGAGCACGAACTTCGCCGCGGCGGTCTCCTCGATGAACTCGAGGTAGTCGAGATCACCCAGCACCTCGACGCCCCGCTCCGCGAGGAACTGGAGCGGGCGGGGGTCGATGGCCCGCACGCGGATGGGCACGTAGATGTCGCGGGTGGCCTCGTGCAGCAGGGGGTAGTCCCGCATGCGGCTGCCCGCCATGTGGGCGAAGGGCAGCGGGGCCGGTCGCACCTGGTACAGCGGACGGTAGAAGCTGTAGTGACAGAAGGCCAGCATCGAGGCGGGGATGCCGTAGTTCCTGTACAGGTACTCGAAGCCCGGGAAGATGTGGAACACCTTGAGCCGCGGGGCGCGCTCGAGCAGCAGGGCCGCGAGGTCCTGCGGCCCGAGCCCGGCCCGCTCCACGAAGGCCTGCATGCCGTTGAGGATGTGGATGTCGTACAGCACGTGCGGCAGGTCCCGGTGCCGCTCGAGCAGGCTGGAGAAGAACAGCTCGCTGGTCTCGATGAAGCACAGCTGCTCGGTCCGCTGCGCGGCCCGGACCTGGTCCAGCGCAGCGGACAGCTCCGGCACGCTGCCGACGTAGGTGAGCTGATTTTCGCCCTGGAGACAGTGGCCGACCCGCGCGAGGGTGGTGCGCAGGTCACCCTGGGGATCTCGCACCAGCACGCGCGGAGCGAGCCTGCCCTGCCGGCCGAGCTCGCCGATGGCGCAGATGAAGTTCAGCGCGAACTCCACCTGCGGGTTCTCGATGACGAACAGGGCGCGCTTCATGGGGCCAGGAGTACCACCGCTCGCCGCGGGCCCACAAGGGCCGCCGGGGCGCTGGCGCGCGCGGCCGGGCGCGGGCGGAGGGCGCCCGGCTCACAGGGGCCGGGTGGTCTCCTCGAGGGCGATGCCCAGGCGGGCGAGCTCGGCCAGGATGGGCAGGTACAGCTCCGGTACGACCGGGATCTGCACCCCGCGCAGCCGGATCTTGCCCTCCAGCGCCATGCGCACGCCGATGGCCGCCGGCAGGCTGACCGCGCGGGCCATGGACGAGTCGCCGTGCGGGATGCCGTAGTCCTCCATGATCGCGGTCACCCGCTTGCGCTGGCCGCCGCGCTCGAACACCAGATCGTGGCGCATGAGCAGCATGTCCCGCTCGCCTTCCCCGTAGGCGAGCGCCGCGGCCATGCGGTGAGCCATCACGTCGATCGGCGCCCCGCGGGGGATCTCCACCGGCTTGTCGTCCAGCATGCCGATGAAGCGCAGCGCCTCCAGGGCGCGCGGGGTGGGCTGGCCCAGCCGGGAGGGGATGGTGGCCTCGGGCGGGCCGCCCAGCAGTTCCTCGAGCAGCTTCCGGTAGGTGAGTCCGGCCAGCTCGCGCACCGGCTCCTGCACCAGCAGGCCCAGCTTCACGATCTGGGTGTACAGCTCGCAGTGGCCCGGGTAGCGCAGCGTGCCGCGCAGGATGGTGCGCACCTGGCCGCGGCTGAGGCCGTAGGTGTCCAGGTAGGAGACCGAGTCCCGGTTGGGGTAGCCCTCGAACACGCCCACCCCGGGGATCTCGATCTGGGCGGGCCTGGAGAACAGCCGCTCGGGCGGGATGGTCACCAGCTGCCCGTCCTCGAGGTACTCGGCCTGGTTGCCGGCCGCCGTCAGCACCCCGCGAGGGGCCCAGGAGAACTTGTAGCGGAAGGGGTCGGTGCGCGAGATCTCGGGGGCCGGCAGGCCGCCGCACCACGAGGTGAAGCTGGTGAGCGTCCAGCCCTGCCGCTGCTCCGCGTGCACCACCTTCATGGCCGACATGTGGTCGATGCCCGGGTCCAAGCCCACCTCGTTCAGCAGCAGCAGCCCCTTTGCGCGCGCCTCCGCGTCCAGGCCGCGCATGGCCGGGCTCACGTAGGAGGCGGTCACCATGTGCTTGCCCTGGGCCAGGCAGGCCCGGGCCACCACCGGGTGGAGCTGGGCCGGCAGCAGGCTGACCGCGAGATCGGCCTGGCCCACGAGGTGACGGACGGCCTGGGCGTCCTCGGCGTCCACGGGCGCAGCCTTGCCCAGGGGGTGTCCCTGGACGAGCGCCTCGGCCTTGGCCACGACGGCGTCGGCGACCGTGACCTGGAGGTCGTGCTCGAGCAGGTAGCGGACCATGGGCCGGGCCACCAGCCCGGCGCCGAAGATGACCACCTTGCCCCTGGGCCTGACGACCGGCGTCGGAGCGATCTGCGCGGGCTCGAGGATCTTCTGCGGGGCCTTCTTCTCGGTGATCTTCTTCGGGGCCTTCTTCCTGAGGATCTTCTTCGGGGCCTTCTTGACGACCTTCTTCTGGGTCTTGCGGGCCTTCTTCTTCATGGCCGTCATGGGGCACCTCCTCACTCGTTCAGGA
The DNA here is from genome assembly GCA_022710975.1 of Myxococcota bacterium. Lineage (GTDB taxonomy): Bacteria > Myxococcota > B64-G9 > B64-G9 > B64-G9 > JAKLGA01. Next base: position 202,411 of record JAKLGA010000011.1, read on the forward strand.
ACTCCTGCAGGTAGCGGTAGGCGGGCGTGAGCTGGCCCTGGTGGGCGACCACGGCCCGCTTGATCTCGGGCGGGAGCTCGAGCCGCTCGAAGGGCGCGCCGTAGTCGGCCCTGGCCAGCGCCTCGACGAAGGGCAGCAGCGCCCGCCCGAAGTCCAGGGAGGCATCGACCGGCAGCTCGCAGGGCAGGTTGTCCACCGCCAGCACCACCGGCCCGTGGCCCTCGACCCCGGAGACGATCTCGTCGTCCTGGACCAGGTAGGTGAACACCGGGTTGCCCGGGTCGGTGCTCTCCAGGGTGCACTCGATGGCCCCCTCGATGTCGCAGGAGATGTCGCCGATCACCCGCAGGCGCGGTTTGGCCCCGGCGCCGTACAGCCCGTGCAGGAGGTCGCGGGTCACCAGGCGCGGGTAGCGGGGGGCCCAGTAGATGCAGTTGACCAGCACGGTCAGGTACGGCACGTACATGGCGAAGTCGCCCCGGTAGCGCTCCGGGTGCGAGAAGTAGTCCTGCAGCTCGAAGGCGCCCGACAGCGGGGCGACCATGTGCTCCTCGCGGAACACCACCTTGACCAGCTCGTGCGGGTTGGGCGTGGCCACGGCCTCGGCGACCTCGTGCGGCTGGACGCTGCGGATGGGCAGCAGGTCGAAGATCTCCTGGGCGCCCTGGGACACGTTGCCGTACCCGGTGAGCCCGACCACCACGGTGCCCAGCGCCGGGGGCAGCCCCTCCGTGGCGATGCGCTCGCCCACCTGGCGGATGCCCGCCTTGGCCGCTTCCAGGTTGGCGTAGGCGTGGGTGCGCTGGACCGCGCTGAACGGGGAGGGGAGGCCCTCGTGCTCCAGCCTGCGGCCGAGCGCCCACAGGGTGTCCAGCATCCCGGCCAGCCCGGCGTGGCGGCCGAAGAAGATCAGCCGCTTGCCCTTGTCGTCGGTCACCTTCTCGTAGTCGATCAGGGTGCACTTGAGGTCGAGCAGGCGCTGCAGCATGGGCATGTTGTGGGACTGGCCCTTGATGGTGTGGGAGAAGAACACGTAGGTGCGGTTGGGCTGCAGGTACTGGAGCGGGATCTCCTTGACCGCGAACACCGTCTGGCAGTCGGCCAGGTCCTTCTGGATGACCGCGCCCGCGTCCTGGTAGGCCTGGTCCTTGAAGGCCCGGTGGGCCGACGGCTGGACCGCCACGCCGATGCCCAGCCCGGCGAGGTGCTTGACCTGCTCCGGGGTGAGCGGGGCGCGGCGCTCCCAGATGTTCTTGTCTTCCTTGCGGATCCCGATCTTGGCTGGCATGGCGTGGCCTCCACGACAGGGCTGGTCCCCTCGCTGGGGATGCCTCGTGTATGTCAGAAGCGCCCCTGGGTGTCAACCCCGGCCAGGCGATAAATGCCTACGGACCGGAGGGTTAGGACCGGAACAGGACCTGCTCCCGCCGGAACCACCAGGCCGCGGCCCACAGCAGCAGGCCGGCGCACACCGAGGTGGACAGGAAGATCAGCCCCATGTGCCCCCAGTGCTGGTCCAGGTTGCCGGTGAAGATCTCCTTGAGCGCCAGCGACACGTTGACCACCGGCATGGAGGCCATGAACCAGTCCAGCTCCACCCCGGGCAGGAAGGAGACGAAGGCCGGCATGATCACCACGAGCTGCAGCGGGCCGGCGTAGGACTGGCCCTCCTTGAAGCTCTTGGCGAAGATGGACAGCGCCAGCAGCAGGGCGGAGAAGATGCAGCTCACCGGCAGGATCATGGCCAGCGCCATGGCCCCCTCCAGGAAGCTGAAGCTGAAGGTCCCGCCCGACAGGAGCGACAGCTCGGCCAGGAAGCCGATCTGCAGGCTGAGCCCCAGGCTGACGGTCGCCAGGACCGCGGACACCAGGGCCGCCAGCAGCACCACCAGGAACTTGCCCAGCACCAGCGACAGGCGGCTGACCGGCGCCACCAGCAGGGTCTCCAGGGTGCCGCGCTCCTTCTCGCCGGCCCCCAGGTCGATGGCCGGGTAGAGCGCCCCCAGGAAGGCGAAGATCAGGATCATGTAGGGCAGGAGCTGGCCCATGATCTTGATGAGCAGCCCGGGGCCCGGCAGCCGGGTGGGCTTGAGCTTGAGCGGCGAGGCCAGGCCCGGCGGGAGCTGGCGCTCGGCCAGGCGCTCGGCGGTGATGCGCTTGCCCATGGAGCGGAAGATGCCCTCCAGGCCCTTGAAGGCCAGCGTCGAGCGGTCGGACGAGTCCAGGTAGAAGACCTGCAGCTCGGCGGTGTCCCCGCGCGCCAGCCGCTCGCGCGCGTCCGCGGGCAGCAGCACCGCGGCCCCCAGCCGGTCCGTGCGCACGGCCTGCAGCAACACGGCTTCGCGCTGCGCGGGATCGCGCGGGTCGCCCAGGTCCTTGTCCAGCTCGGTCACCACCCGGAAGTTGGGCGGGAAGGCGCTGCCGATCAGGCTGGCCACGTTGGGCTCGAACTCCTGCGCCCCCATGAGCCCGCGCACCTCGCCCATGAGCTCGTCCCGGTCGATGCCGCGCGCCGTGAGCAGCCGCTCGAAGGCTCGCGGGTCCTCGCCCTTGACCAGGCTCAAGTCCTTCTCGGTCAGGCCCCTGGACTCGAGCAGCCGGCTGAGCTGCAGCGCGAGCCCCATGGGGTTGGAGCGCTGGCGGAGCTCCTCCACCAGGTCCGGCGCGGCCTCCGCGTTCAGCACCAGCACGTCCACCTGCTTGCGGGCCATCTTCTCCATGAAGGAGGTGACCAGGTCGGCGGTCAGCCACATCATGAGCGGGATGGAGAGCGTGGGGATGACCAGCATGAACAGCAGCGTGCGCCGGTCGCGCAGCACGTCCAGCAGCTCCTTGCGGAACACGGTCCCCACGGCGCTCATGGCTGCACCCCCGCGCTCTCGACCAGGGCCACGAAGGCGTCGCCCACCCGACGGCTGGGGGCGCGGGCGCGCAGCGCGTCCAGCGGCTCGCAGGCCAGCAGCCGCCCGGCGTGGATCACCCCCACCCGGTCGCAGAGCTGGTCGACCTCGTCCATGATGTGGGTGGAGAAGATCACGCACTTGCCGCGCGCGCGGCAGTCCTGGACGAAGGCGACGATGGTGCGGGAGGTGAGCACGTCCAGGCCGGCGGTGGGCTCGTCGAAGATCATCACCTCGGGATCGTGCAGCACCGAGCGCACGATGCTCACCTTCTGCTTCATGCCCGTGGAGAGCTTGTCGCAGCGCACGTCCGCGAAGCTCTGCATGCCGAAGAGCTCGAACAGCTCCTGCCGCCGGGCCTCGAGCGCCGCCGGCGCCATGCCGTGCAGGCGGCCGAAGTAGATCACCATCTCCCGGGCCGTCAGCCGGCCGTACAGGCTGGTCGCGGTCGACAGGAAGCCGATCCTCCGGCGCACCTCCTCGGGCCTGCGGACCACGGAGAAGCCGCACAGGCGCGCGTCCCCGGCGGTGGGGGACAGCATGGTGGACAGCACCCGGAGCGTGGTGGTCTTGCCGGCCCCGTTGGCGCCCAGGAGGCCGAAGATCTCCCCCGCGTGCGCGGTGAAGGACACGTCGTCCACCGCCTTGATCTGCTTGTGCTTCGGGCCGCGGAAGACCTTGCTCAGGCCCTCCACCTCCACCCTGGCCGGCGTGCTCGCGTCCATGGGGCCTCCCAGCGAAGTTCGTACCCGAGCGGAGCGGAGCTGTCAAAGGTCGCGCCGCCTGTCCGTCCAATGGGTTGGAAAGTCGGCTGTTTTGTCGGCACCCGGATCGGTGAAAACCTTTCGGCCCATCGGTCGTCAGAGAACACCTAGAGGCCTGGAGGTGCCTGGCAGGTGGAAAAGCTGGCCTACGACCCGCCCGAGCTCGCCAGCGATTCGCTCGGCCCCCACGAACCGCGCTCCGCGCGGGCGCTCCTGGGCGACGAGACGCTGCTGCTCAGGCACGAGGCCGGGGACCCGCGGGCCTTCGACGAGCTCTTCCGCCGCTACCGCCAGCCGCTGTTCCACTTCATCCTGCGCTTCCTGCGGGACGAGTCGGCCAGCCAGGACGCGGTGCAGGACGTGTTCCTCAAGGTGCTGCGCCACCCGGGCTCGTTCGAGGCCCGCTCGCGCTTCTCGACCTGGCTGCACGCCATCGCCCGCAACCTGTGCCTGGACATGCTGCGCAAGCGCCGCCTGCGGAACCACCCCTCGCTCGACCAGCAGCTGCCCAACGAGAGCGGCGAGGCGAGCGGCCCCCCGCTGGTCGAGCGCCTGCGCGCGGACGGGCCGCCGCCCGACGAGGACGCCGCCCGCGGGCCGCTCCGGCTCAAGCTGCTGGTCGCCATCCGGGCCATCCCGCCCGAGCAGCGGCAGGTGTTTTTGCTGCGCGAGGTGGCCGGGCTGTGCTTCCAGGAGATCGCCCAGGAGTCGCGCATCTCGGTCAACACCGCCAAGAGCCGCATGCGCTACGCGCTCGGCAACCTGCGCCGCGCGCTGGACGCCCAGGGCGTGGACGCGGACGCGCTCTAGCGGCTCCCCCCTGTCCACTCCGTCCACTTCGTCCACCGGGTCCACTCGATCGAGTTACAATCCCTGTCCATGGAACGCTGCACCGTCTACTTCGACACCGGCTTCTACCGGGACCTGGCCGCCCTGCCGGAGGCGGAGGCCGGGCCGGTGCTGGCCAGCCTGGACGAGCTCGGCGTCCGCACCGTGCTCTCCCCGGTGGTGCTCGAGGAGCTGCTCCAGGACGGGCGCGAGCCCGCGCTGGATCGGCGCCTGGCCGACGCCCTGCTGTTCCTCCGGGAGCCGAGCCTGCGCCTCGCGCCTGACCTCAGCTGGGCCATGCTGAAGCTCGGGCCCGCGGAGCGGCGCGCGCTGGTCGCGCTGCACCGCCGGACCGGTCCGGTCCAGGCGCTGGGCGACGCGCTCGCCCTGCTGCCGCGCGCGGAGGGGACCGCCGCCGAGCGCAAGAAGCTCCAGGCCCAGCTCGACCGGAGGATCGCCCAGCTCGGCTTCGACGCGCTGCAGGGCTTCGGGGACGCGCGGGTGGACTGGCTGCTCGAGGCCGCGGGCCTGCTGCTGAAGGGGGCGGGCAAGGACCTGGGCGCCAGGGCGCCGGGCGGCCTGAAGCTCCGGGACCTGCGCCGGCAGGCCGAGCTGGTGCGCCACGCCGCCGAGATCGATCTCTACCAGGCGGACCTGGCCGAGCTCGGCGCCCTCGCCCGCCAGGGCCCGGAGCACCCGCTGATCGCGGCCGGGCTCCTGCCGCGCTGCTTCGCCGTGGAGCCGGGCCAGCCGCTGGAGGCGCTCGCCGAGGTGCGCCGCCGAGGCTAGGCGCGGTCTCGCTCGAGCCGGCTTGACATCCCTGACCCGCTCGTGGCTAATGGCGCCTCCTTTATCCGGAGGATGGTGCGGCATGCAGTTGTTCCAGCGGTTCCTGGGATTGGCACTGGTCGGGCTCCTCGGCACGGGTTGCGCGGCCTTCGATGGCAAGATCGCACCGATCGAGGTGTATGACTTCATGATCGAGGAGCACCCGGTCCAGAAGGCCGTGGTCACGGTGTTCTTCGAGAAGCCCGAGGTGGTGGACAACGACGAGGAGAAGGACTTCACCCCGATCGCCGACGCCTTCGCGCTCTCGCTCCGCCAGCGGCTGAGCGAGTACCTGTGCGCGCGCAGGCAGGTCATGGACCGCTGCATCGACCGGCCGGCCGAGGGGGCCTACCGCATGACCTCCAAGGTGGTCATGCGCGACTACCGGGCCGCGCACGGCGGTGCCCTGATGTTCATCTTCGGCAGCCTGCTGCTGCCCCCGCTCCTCGGGGTGGCCTGGGCGTTTCCGGTCGCCCTGGGCAGCTGCGACTGGAGCCTGGAGCTCGCGCTGTACGCTCCCTCGGGCGAGGAGCTCTGGAAGAAGAGCATGATCCCCTCGGATGGGTCGTGGAGCTGCAGCGAGGGCGCAGACATCGCCGTCAGGCTCAACGAGGAGCTCGAGGAGGTCATCAGCGAGCTCTCCCAGACCGCGTCGACCTACGAGGAGGTGGCCGCCCGCGCGCGCGCGGCGGAGGCCAGGAAGCTCGCGGCCGCGCCGGCGCCCGCGCCCGGCAAGGCGTTCATCATCGCGGTGTTCACCCTCGAGGACCGCGGGGCCAAGCTCGGGGAGGACGTGCAGGAGCGCCTGAGCGAGTACCTGGCGTCCGCCATCGCGGCCTCGGGGCGTTACCAGGTCATCCCCCGCGTCCAGCTCAAGGAGCGGCTCGGGCTGCAGAAGACCGAGTCCTACAAGGTCTGCTACGACCAGAACTGCCAGATCGAGCTGGGCAAGGAGCTGGCGGCCGAGAAGTCGTTGTCCACCCAGGTCATCAAGCTGGGCGCGCGCTGCATGGTGACGGCGGTGATCTTCGATCTCAAGACCGCGGCCAGCGAGGGCGGGGCGAGCCAGGAGGGCGGCTGCGGCGAGGACGAGCTGGCGGAGTCCATGAAGGAAGTGGTCGGCAAGCTCACCCAGGCCAGGTGACCGGGCTGGCCGCGCCCCCGCTCCCGGTCCACCTCCCCGCTGCCTTGGCGATCGCCTGCGTTGACAGGCCGGGCCGCCCTCAATACCATGGCCGAACCGTCTGCGATTGGGGGTCTACATGCGCTCGCGTCTCGTCCCCGTGGCCCTGGTCCTCACTGCCCTCAGCCTGCCCGGCCTCGCCCTGGCCGGGCCGTTCCGCATGCTCGGCTTCGACACCCTGGCGCTCTCGCAGGGCGGCAGCGAGTCGGCCTACGGCCGGGGCATCGGCGTGCTGTACTCGAACCCGGCCCTGCTGGTGGACGTGCGGCCGGGCTTCAGCGTGAACTACATGTTCTTCCAGCCGTTCCTGAAGGTCGAGCTGATGGACCGGCCGGCCAACGCGGACATCCCGCTCACCTTCTACGACTCCGACGTGGGCATCGAGGGCACGAACCTCGACCGGCCCCTGCCCACCGCGGAGCTCAGGCTGGCGCGCCACGACAACCAGGTGGACCAGACCTCCATGTACCTGAGCCTGGGCTTCGTGCACGACTTCGGCGTGGAGGACTTCCGCCTGGGGCTCGGGCTGTGGGTGCCCACCAGCGGGCTGCTGAACATCGAGAGCCAGTTCCCGGACGAGCGCGAGCAGTACTTCTCGAACACGGTGCACTTCACCCGCTTCGGCGAGTGGAGCGAGGTGCTGTCGCTGCTGCTCGGCCTGGCCTACCAGCCGCTCCCGTGGCTGGCCGTGGGCGCCTCGGCCGAGGTCGCGCTCGACATCGGCGCCAGCATCGACATGTACATCCCCGAGGCCACCGTGCAGGACTACGCCCTGGTCAACGCCGGCTTCGACGCCAAGCCCACCGTGCGGGCCATCGTGGGGATCACCGGCCGGCCGCTCGACTGGCTCAGCTTCTCGCTCACCTGGCGCGACCGGCGCTTCTCCAAGGTGGACGCCACCGCCATGCTCAACCTGTGGAACTACCACGAGGCCGGCGACGAGACCCTGCCCAAGCGGGTCGAGCAGCGCCACCTGATGGCGCTCGACTTCGAGCCCATGGAGATCGCGCTGGGGGCGGGCCTGCACCTCGGCGACTTCACCGGCCAGGTGTCGGTCACCTGGAACCACTGGGCGGACTTCCTGGACACGCACCACAAGCGGGCCCAGGAGAACGCCGTGTTCGAACCGGTGAACGAGGGCGACCCGACCATCGATGGCAGCGACTTCGCCTTCTCCGACACCTGGTCCCTGGTCGTGGGCGCCACCTACGAGTACCTCGAGGGCTTCACCCTGGCGGCCGGCTTCAGCTACCGGCCGACCCCGGTGCCGGCCCAGGTGGGCCGCACCAGCTACGTCGACGCCGACCTGTTCATGGGCTCCCTCGGCCACCGCTTCGAGTTCTCGCTGTGGGAGCAGAGCTTCCGCGCCGAGCTGGGCTTCCAGCTCTGGGGCATGCCACGCACCACGGTGTACAAGGATCCCGCCCTCATCAAGGACGAGTTCCCCGACCGGGCCAGGACGCTCATCGGCGGCCAGCCCATGCCCGAGGCCGAGGGGCTGCAGACCAACAACCCGGGCTTCCCCGGCTACGAGTTCGGCGGCCTGGCCCTGGCCGGTTCCCTCAGTTTGGCCTATCTTTTCTGATAGTTCCGTGGCAAACTCCTGCCGTGCCGGGAGGAGGATGGTCCCCATGAAACGCTCGGCGTGGGGGGTCTGTACGCTGATCCTGGGGTGCGCCGGCCTGGTCGGCTGCGGCGAGCCGGGCATCCCTGCCCTGGACGAGACCGATCCCGCGGACTACGTGGAGCCGTTCATCGGCTCGGGCGGCCTGTACTTCGGCTACGGCAGCGCCTTCGTGGGTCCCAGCCGCCCGTTCGGTCTGGCCAAGCCGGGGCCGGACACCGTGGGCGACAACGGCATGGTCGCCTTCCACCACTTCAGCGGCTACCACCCCGACGACAGCCTGGTGCACGGCTTCTCGCAGGTGCACATCTCGGGCACCGGCGCGACGGACTACGGGGCGCTGCTGCTGGTGCCCGCCCTGTTCTTCGGTCCGGACAAGGTGCGCGAGAGCGGCTACAAGACCCGCATGGACAAGTCCACCGAGGTGGCCTCGCCCGGCTACTACGCGGTGACCCTGTCGGAGCTGGGGGTGCGGGCCGAGCTGACCGCGACCGAGCGCGTGGCCGTGCACCGCTACACCTTCCCGCCCGAGGCGGCCGGGCCGGTGCTCATCCTGGACGCCTCGCACGCGCTCCCGGACTGCAGCGTGGAGGACGCGCGGGTGGAGGTGGCCGGCGACGGCAGCGCGGCCAGCGGCTTCGTGCACTACCGGGGCGCGTTGACCGGACGCTCGGGCGGCTTCCGCCTGTACTTCGCGCTCCTGCTGTCGCAGCCCGCCGCGGGCTGGACCGCCTTCCAGGGGGACGAGCTCACCGACGGCGCGCCGCTGGCGCTGGGGAGCGAGGCGGGGGTCGCCTTCCGCTTCGGCGCGCTCGAGGCGCCGCTCACGGTCAAGATCGGCCTGTCCTACGTGGACGTGGAGGGCGCGCGCGCGAACCTCGAGGCCGAGGTGGCCGGGCGCGGCTTCGACGAGCTGCGGGACGAGGCGCGCGGCGCCTGGAACGGCATGCTCTCCCGCGTGCGGGTGGCGGGCGGCACCGAGCTGGAGCGGCGCAAGCTCTACACGGCGCTGTACCACGCGCTGCTGCACCCGACCCGCTTCCAGGACGTGGACGGCCGCTACACCGGCTTCGATCTCCAGATCCACCAGGCCGAGGGCTTCACCTACCACACGGACTTCTCGATGTGGGACACCTACCGCACCCTGCACCCGCTGCTCGGCGTGCTGTACCCGGAGGTGGAGCGCGATCTGGTGCTCTCCCTGCTCGCCATGCGGGCGCAGGGCGGGTTCCTGCCGCGCTGGCCGGCGGCCACCGGCTACACCGGCTGCATGATCGGCACCCCGGCGGACGTGGTGCTGGCCGACAGCTACCTCCGGGGCGTCGAGGACTTCGACGTGGAGTACGCCTACCAGGCCGTGGTGGAGAACGCCACCCTGCCCATGGAGAAGATCGGCCGGGACGGCGTGGAGCGCTACCTGGAGCTCGGCTACGTGCCGGCGGACGAGTTCGGCGACTCGGCCGCGCTGACGCTCGAGTACGGGGTGGCCGACGGGGCCATCGCCACCTGGGCCGAGGCGCTGGGGAAGGCCGACGACGCGGCGGCCTTCCGCGCGCACGCCAGGGGCTACCAGGCGCTGTGGGATCCCGACACGCAGTTCCTGCGCGGCAGGAACGCGGACGGGAGCTGGGCCGCGGACGAGGGCGGGGTGTTCAACCCCCTGGACTGGGCCGCCCCGTACTACGTCGAGGGCACGGCCTGGCAGTACCTGTGGCTGGCCCCGCACGATCCCGCGGGGCTGCTGGGGCTGTTCCCCACGCCGGAGGAGGCGGCCGCCAAGCTCGAGGCCTTCTTCGCCACGCCCGAGCCCGAGAACCCGCTGTCCGAGTTCCTGCCGAAGATGTACTACTGGCAGGGCAACGAGCCGGACATCCACGCCGCCTACCTGTTCAACGACGCGGGCCGGCCGGACCGGGCCCAGTACTGGGTGCGGCACGTGCTGGCCACGAGCTTCGGCGACGGGCCCGACGGGCTGCCGGGCAACGACGACCTGGGCACCATGTCGGCCTGGTACGTGTGGAGCGCGGCCGGCATCTACCCCAGCGCCGGGCAGGAGTGGTACTGGGTGGGCAGCCCGCTGTTCGAGCGCTTCGTGTTCGAGCCCAGCCCGGAGACCCGGCTCGAGGTGCGCGCCCTGGGCGCCTCGGCCACCCGCATGTACGTCAGCGCCGCCCACCTGAACGGCCGGCGGCTGGACGCGCCGCGCTTCAGCCAGCGGGACATCCAGCAGGGCGGGCGGCTGGACCTCGACCTGCAGGACCAACCGGCCGAATGGGGCCGCTGAACAAGGGACTTCCCATGAGAACCAGTGTCGTGGCCTGGCTCGGGGCGAGCGCCGTGGGCCTGCTGGGGCTCGGCTGCGAGCAGGACGAGGCGCGGGAGCTCGTGCCCACCATCGCCAGGGCCCCCGCGGATCCGCTGGCCGGCAGCGAGCTCGCGAGCTGCGCGGTCTACCTCGAGGAGCGCTGCCAGGCCGGCCGGCTCGAGCGCTGCGCGCTCTACGCTCCGCAGGCCGGGGAGTTCGTGGCCCAGCCCGATCCGCTGCTGCGGCGCGTGCTGCTCTACGACCGCTGGTACGATCTCTACATGTCCCCCAACGGGCTGACCGCCGAGCGCACCTTCAACCGCGCCATGCCCGGCGACGCCCCGGAGGAGGAGTGGGGGGCGCTGGACTCCTTCGGTGGCTACGCCGGCGAGGGCGACGCGGCCATCTGGACCGGCACGGCCCTGGTGGCCGACGCCTTCCGCTACGCCGCGACCGGCACCGAGGCCGACTACCAGCGCATGGAGGACAAGACCCGCGCGATGCTCCGGGACTTCGAGGTGACCGGGGTGCCCGGCTACCTGGCCCGCTTCCACTTCCTGGTGGTCCCGCCCGGCACCCCGCTGGCCGACCGCATCATGATGCGCGCCGTGGATGTGGCCGCCATGGGCGGACGTGACCTGCCCGTGGAGGCGCCCGAGGCCATCGCCGGGCTGCCTGCGGAGTACGCGACCGGCGTGCCCGACGGCGCGGGCGGCACGGTCCCGGGCGAGGTCTGGTGGCACGGCCACCCGTCCATCGACCAGTACACCGGGCCCATGACCGCCTTCCCGCTGGTGTACAACCTGCTGCGGGACGAGGAGCTCAAGGCCGCCATCGTCCAGCACATGACCTGCTACCTGAAGCGCCTGCGGCGCCTGGAGGTCCGCAACCTGCACGACAACCCCGAGGTGCTCGCGGAGCTGACGGGCTTCTTCGCCGGGGCCGACGCCAACTTCGATGCGGACGACATCGACCTCACCCAGCTCGACACCCTGGTGGCCTACTACCTGCCGGACCTCAACCGGGAGAGCGCGGCCGGGTTCGACCGCACCTGCCCGGAAGACCTGGCCTGGACCGCCACCCGGGTGCTCGACGCCAGCTCCCAGACCTTCATGACCGACATGCTGGACCTGGCCGGCGACATCAGCACCACCGGCGACACGCCGATGCCGAACGGCATCGCCCACTTCTACATCGTGAACGTGCGCGGCGGGGACGCGAGCCACATGATCCACCTGGCGGCCATGGCGTACTACTTCACCGGCGACGAGCGCTACCGCCGCTTCCTGCACGAGGAGCTGATCGGCCGGCTGCGCGCGCCCGAGGTGGCGCTGACCATGATGGCCTTCCGCCTGCCGGACTGGTGCTTCCGCTACTACGGCGATCACATCACCTACAACACCCACTGGCAGCTCCTGACCCTGCTCGGCGACTCGCCCTTGAGGGACACCATGCTGCGGGTCATGGAGGAGGAGGCCTGGCAGAAGGCACTCTCCAACCACAAGAGCGCCAAGTTCAACGCCATGTACGCCTCGACCGTGCCGGCGGGGCTGGCCACGGGCCGCGACCAGGCCCTGGCGGAGCTCATGGCCCAGCTCCAGGACTTCGGCGGGAACGGCGGCAGCCTGGACGCCCCGCGCCGCACCTACAGCCGCGACCGCCAGGCCATCATCGACGCCCTGCCGGCCGGGAACACGCTGCGCTGCCCGAGCGAGGACGAGCGCCGCCGCTGCGAGGAGGCCGGAGACATCTTCGGCGTGCCGCTGGAGAGCGAGGACATCTCGTACGCCTGCGACGGGCGGCCCGGGGAGTGCCAGCTCGAGACGGGCGAGTGCGCGGACGCGCTGGCCTCGGAGGGGCTGCCGCCGAGCCTGCGGCGCTACGCGGACTTCATGTGGCAGCGGGGGCCGTTCGAGCTGGGGGAGGGCGTGGCCGTGGAGGGGCAGAAGCAGTCCCCCGGCACGGACCTCAGCGAGCCCTACTGGATGTCGCGCTACTACCGCTTCCTGACCGAGGGCGAGGGCCAGGTCCTGGCCTGGCAGGACCTGGGCGCCTGCCCCTGAAATGACCGGCGCCATGGAGCAGGCACAGTCGACCCCCCCGAGCGCTCCCGTCCGCTGGCGCCGCGTCCTGCTCTACTACGCGGCGGTCTACGTCCTCACCTACGGGCTCCTGGGGGCCTTTTTCCTCTCGGGCGGCAGCTTCCAGCACCCGTCCTGGGTCTTCTTCGCCATGGCGACCTCCCTGATCCCGGCCGGCCTGGCGATCGCCCTGACCCGCTGGCTGTGGCGCGCCCCGGTGGTCGCCTCGCTCGCGCTCAAGCCGCGCCGGGATCGCTGGCTGCTCATCGCCTGGCTCGTGCCCTGGGCCCTGTCGCTCCTGGCCCTGCTGCTCGGCTACGCCACGCCGGAGGTGCGCTGGGACGCCTCGCTCCAGCCCGCGGTGGACCGGGTCATCGTGTCCCAGGAGCAGCTCGACCTGCTGCGGCAGTTCGCCGCGAAGAGCGGCCTGCCGCCGATCCTGCTCCTGGTGCCCATGGGGATCGTGGCCAGCCTGACCCTGTCGCTGCTGGCCGGCTGCGGGGAGGAGATCGGCTGGCGCGGGTTCGTGTACGGCCAGCTCCGCCCCCTCGGGTTCCGCCGCGGCGCGCTCTTCACCGGCCTGCTGTGGCTGGGCTGGCACCTGCCGCTGCTCGCCCTCGGCTACGGCTACCCGCAGCACCCGGGGCTCGGGGTGGCGCTGATGGCGGTCCACATCCTGGTCATGGCCTTCTGCGTGGCCTACGTGCGGGAGCGCTCCGGCTCGTCGGTGACGGCGGGGCTGTACCACGGCACGACCGAGGCGGTCGCGCTGCTCGCGGTGGCCCCCCTGGCCGGCGGCTCGGACGTCACCGTGGGAATCGGCAGCCTGAGCTGGATCGGGGCGAACCTGGTGGTGCTGCTGGGGTTCCTGGCGCACGACCGCTTCGTGGCCGAGGAGTCGCTCTTCTGGCGTCGTTGACCCTCCCAGCCACCCGCGTCAGGAGGCGTCGGCCGTGCCTGCGCCCGGTTTGCAGGTGGCTGGCACCTGCCTGTGGGTCAGGACTCGAGGATGCGCGAGACGGTGTGGAGCGCGTACCAGGCGGCGGCGGGCTCCGGCTCCTCCTTGTTGATCATCTTGATGTAGTTGAACTGCGGATCGAACGCCACCACCTCGCACTTGAAGTACGACCCGTCGAACCACGCGGTCACTTCCTTGCCCACCAGGTCCATCAGCTTCGTCGAGCCCGCCATCTCTGCCTCCCTTCCCCCCGGGTTGTGACACGGGCAGGGCTCGCCCTGCCCCTACTCCGCCACGCACAGCGCGGCCGAGCCCAGCGCGCCCATGCACCAGTCGGTGATCTCACCGTCCTCCAGCACCACGTTGAGGGTGCGGTCGAGGAAGTCCGGCAGGTAGAAGGTGGCCAGCCCGTCCGGGTCCTGGGGCATGCACTGCATCCTGTCGGGCGACCAGCTCCGCGGGTTGCACAGGCTCGAGTCCACCAGCACCGCGGTGTCCACGTACTTCAGCATGATCTGCCCGAGCGCGGTGAACTCCTCGGCGCCCGTGGCCGCCACCTGGCGGGCGATGTCGCGCACCTCCGCCGCCTGCGCGGCGTCGAGCCCGGGCGCGACCAGGGGCTCGAGCACCACCGGGTAGAACCAGGTCCCGGGCCGCGCCTGCAGCGTCACCCGGGCGGTGAACGGATCGGAGCGGACGGACTCCTCGAGCGCCACCCGGCCGAGCTCGGCCGTGGCCAGCTCCTCGTCGCTCGCCACCGCCTCGCCGGCGATGAGGCGCACCAGGCCGCCCTGGGCCCGGCCGACCCGCACCACCACCGTGAGCTCCTCGCCCGCCGCGGCCACCGGGATCTCGTCTCCCAGCCCGTAGGTCCGGCCGCCCGCCCTGACCTCGAGCAGCACCTGGGCCGCGGCCGGGTTGCGGGACACGAAGGAGTGGCGCGCGCGGAGGCCCGCCAGCACGCCCTCGAGATCCGCGCTCGGGGCCTGGCTGTAGGTGGCCGGGAAGCCGGGCAGCAGGAAGGCGTGGCGGTCGCTCCCGCCCACCAGCGCCACGTGCTCGCCGCGCGCCAAGAGCGCTTCGTACAGCACCAGGTTCTGGCGGGAGCACAGCCCGCCCTGGAGCTGGGCCGCCCGACGGACGAACGGGTTGGCCGGGCCGTGGGACGCCTCCCAGGCCTCGATGTCCGCCTGGGTGAGGGCCGGATCGCCGATGCCGAAGCCGCTGTTCCACACCTCCATCCCGTCCATCCCGCGCGGGTCCCACAGGAAGGGGTTGCTCTGCAGCATGGGGTGGTTGATGGACATCAGCCCGCCCTGGGCGTGGGCGTGGGCCAGGGCCGCGTCCACGTCCGCCTGGCTCTTCCCGTCGCCGTCCGGATCCTTCACCACCAGCTCGTGGATGCCCCAGCAGCCGGCGTGGCCGTCGCCGCTCCACTCCTCGCCGCCCACCAGGGTGAGCTGGTCGCTCACGAAGTCCGGGTCCGAGAGCGCGGCCACGCTGTCGTGATCGGTGATGGCCAGGTAGTCGAGCTGGTTGCCCTCGTAGGCCGGGTTCATCCACAGGAACATGTCCGCGGCCAGCCCCTCGGCCAGGTCGATGGTCGAGGCCAGGGTCTCGAAGCCGCCCTGCACGTTCGTGTGCACGTGCAGATCGCCCCGCAACCAGCCGTCCTCGCGGCTGGCGATGCCACCGGGCCGGTCGCCTCCGCCGCCCGAACCGCAGGCGGGCAGCCAGCCCAGGCAGAGGACGGAGGAGAGCAGGAGGCCTTCGAGGGAGGGGTGGCGTGTCATGAGCGCATCCTAACCGATTTCTCCCTGGGGATGGAGCCCGTTCCATGGCATGGTGGAGGCATGCAGAGCACTGGCCTGCCCGGCGCCCTCGCCCTCGCGCTTGTTTTCGCAGGCCTGCCTGCCGCCGGGGGCGAGCTCCCGCGCCTCGACCCCGGGCGCGCCCAGGAGCTCCTGTTCGGGCCGCTCCCGGATCCGAAGGCCGAGGCGAGCTGCGTCCAGACCGTGGACGTGGACGCGGCCGGCCGGATCCGCTGCCTGCTGGCCCGGCGCTACGCCAGGGATCCCGAGGCCTTCAGGCTGGCGGCCGAGCTCTACCGGCGCACGGGCAGCGTGGCCGGGCTGCTCCCGGAGCAGGACTTCGACGGCGGCTACCGGGGCATCATCCACCTGGTGCCGCACGTGCCGCAGGGCGAGACGCGCAAACACCTGGCCTGGGTCTCGGCCGCGCTGCTCGGGTTCGACGACTTCTTCGCGGCCATCGAGGCGCAGGCCGGCGCGCCGGCCCGCTACCGCTGGCGAGCCCTGTCGCTCCGTTTCTACCGCTCGGTCAGGAAGCGCACCCCGGCCGCCTTCGCCCACGGCTGGACGGTCTCCTACAACGTGAACGGCACCCTCAACCACGGGCCGGGCGTGGTGCGGGACCTCCTGTTCCACGAGATCTTCCACCTCAACGACTTCGACCACGACGGCTGGTCCTCCAGCGCGCTCGGCGACATCTTCGACGGCATCGTGGCCCGCTGCGGGACGCGCATCGCCTGCCTCGCGCCCTACGCCCCGGGCTGGCTCAAGGTGCGCGGCGGCACCTACTACGCCTTCATGCCCGGGAACGGGGTGGGGGAGTACGCGGCCGAGCTGGCCATGAACTACCTGCGCGAGCAGCTCGCCGTGCAGGCCGGCCGCGGGGTGAAGCGGCCCTTCAAGTGCGGGCCGCCGGAGAACGCCCGGGCCTGGAGGCTCCTGGTGGACGAGTTCTTCGCCGGGGTGGACCGGGTGCCCGCCTGCCCGCCCGCGCCGGGGTCTGGGCCGGAGCCGGAGGCCGCCCGGCCGAAGCCGCCTTGACCGGGGCCTGGGTGACTTGACAGCCCGGTCCGGGTGCTTACTGTTTCCCGTGCGAGAGTTGGAAGGAACCCCAAAGTTACGAGGGGTTGAGGTCGCCAGGGCCCTGGCACAGGTGTGGACTTTTTCGATTCGCAGGAGGTGCGACATGGCACTCATTCGTTGGTTCGGCGAGAGCGATCCGTGGAGACTGATGGAGCGGCAGGCGGAGCAGGCGCAGCGCGAGTTCCAGCGGCTGTGGGGCAACCTGGGCATGTCCCAGGCCCGCAGCTCGCTGTTCCCGGCGCTCAACATCTACGACGACGGCGAGAGCTTCATCGTGCGCGCCGAGGTGCCGGGGGTGGACCCGAAGAACCTCGACGTCAGCGCCACGGGTGACACCCTGACCATCCGCGGCAAGCGCGAGATCGAGCCGGCCGGGAAGGAGTGCTCCTACCACCGGCGCGAGCGCTCGGGCGGCGAGTTCCGCCGGGCCTTCAGCCTGCCGGACAGCGTGGACACGTCCAAGGTGATGGCCATGGTCAAGGACGGGATCCTGGAAGTCCGCCTGCCGCGGGCCGAGGCGGCCAAGCAGCGGAAGATCCAGATCCAGGCCAGCTGAGCCCAAGGAGGTGTGTCATGAGCAGCGAGCAGAAGAAGGAGATCACCGTCAGCGCCAAGAAGGAGATCCAGCCCGGGAGCGGGGAGCCCATCACCCAGGGCGTGCTGTTCGTGCCCGAGGTGGACATCACCGAGAACCAGGACGGCGTCACCCTGACGGCCGACCTGCCGGGTGTGCGCAAGGAGGATCTCGACATCGACTACCGCGAGGGCGTGCTGACCCTGACGGCCAAGGTGGAGCCTCCGCCCACCCATCACCGCCTGACCTACCAGGAGTACGAGGTGGGCGGCTTCCAGCGGCGCTTCACCGTGGGCGAGCGGGTGGACATCGCGAAGATCGAGGCCAACCTGAAGCACGGCGTGCTCAGCCTGTTCTTGCCGCGGGCCGAGGAGCACAAGCCGCGCAAGATCGAGATCAAGGCCTGAGCCGGCAGGCGCCGCGCGAGGCGGGTCGGGCCCCCCGACCCGCCTCCGCCGTTTCCAGGCAGCCCCGGTTCGGGTAGCATGGGTGGCCGAGGAGGGCAGGCATGCAGACCAGGGACTTCTACGTGGTCCTGGGCGTGTCGCGCGACGCGGACCCCGGCGAGATCAAGACCGCCTACCGCCGGCTGGTGAAGCTCTACCACCCGGACGCCGCGCCCTGCGCGCCGGTGGACAAGTTCATCGAGGTGCAGGACGCCTACGACTGCCTGTCGGATCCCGAGACCCGCGGCCAGCACGACCAGGCGCTGGAGGGCAGCGGGGCGCAGGCCGGGGACCGGGTGCGGGTGAAGAAGCGGGCGGCCACCCGCGCGCGGGAGGTGCCGCGCGGCGAGCCCCCCGGGCCCTCGGTGTGGTCGGAGCTGGACGACTTCTTCGCCGGCTGGGTTCCGGGGGTGTTCGGCGCCGGGCCGGACGCGGCCCGCGAGAAGGACCTGTACGCCGAGCTGGTGCTCTCCCGCCAGGAGGCCCGCGCGGGCGGCATGCTGCCGCTGCAGATCCCGGTCGAGCAGGGCTGCGCCGAGTGCAGGGGCACGCTGGCCGGCCCGGTGGGCTGCCCCGTGTGCCACGGCCGCGGCCGGGTGGTGGATTACCACACCATCGAGGTGAGCGTGCCCCCCGGCGTGGACGACGGCACGCTGGCCCGCATCCCGCTCACCGACCTGGGGCTGCGCAAGGTCAGCCTGCTGCTCCTGGTCAGCATCCAGCCGTGATCACGGCTTCCAGTCGATGATCCACTGGTCGTCGCGCAGCAGCGCCTCGCGCTGGCCGCCGGGCAGGATCAGCTCGGCGGAGGAGATGTGCACCTTGGGCTGGAGCGCGGGCCCGTACACCCGATCGATGTGCACCACCGCCGCGGGGGAGCTGAAGTCCCTCGCCCCCACCTGGCCGCCGAAGTGATCGCTGCGGCCGAAGGCGATGTGCAGCCCGAGCTTCTCGTCCAGCAGCAGCTCCCCGGTGGGCTCGAGCCCGAGATCCGAGAGCACCCCCAGGCCCAGCTCGGCCAGGTTGCTGTAGCCCGGCTCGCGCAGGATGAGCGCCGCCTCGGCCGCGGCGCGCGGACCGCTCCCCGCGACCGCGCGGGCGCGGTTCCGCTCGATCCGGTAGACCACCAGCTCGTCCCCGAGCTGCACCGGCAGCTCGCCCGCCGAGCGGCTCGGGTCCTCCGGGCGCTCGCCCTCGTAGGGTACGATGTAGGCCTCGCCCGAGGGCAGGTTGCCGGCCACGCCGGGCGAGGGGAACTGTCCGCTCGAGGCGTGGGCCTTGCGGTGGCGCAGGTCGAGCGTCAGGTGGTGCTCGTGGCCCTCGGCGCGGAAGGCGATCTCGCAGGCCTCGGCCGGGTCGAGCAGGGCCCGCAGGCGCTCCACCCGGCGGGCGATCTCGGCGTAGTCCAGGCGCAGCGCCGGGATGAGGGCCGGGCTGAACCCGGGCATGGTGGCCGCGCGGAAGCCGAGCTTCGGCGCCAGCAGCTTCAGCGGCGCGGTGGTGGAGAACTCGGTCGGCGCCATCACCAGCCGGTGGGCCGAGAGCACCTCGACGAAGGGCACCTGGGCGGCCGGATCGAGCTCGTCCGCGCTCGCGGGCAGCGGCCCGTCCGGGTGCAGCCAGCAGCGCTCGGGCAGGTCGGCGTTCGAGGCCCGCACGTTGCGGTACAGCACCAGCGCGATCGCGCGGCCCTGGGCGGCCAGGCGCGGCGAGAGCTGCGCGACCCAGTCCGCGGCCAGCTCGCGGCGCTCCCGCCAGGCCGGGTTGTCCGGGGTGTGACCGTCGGGCAGGTCCACCAGCACCGCCAGGGCGCGATCCTCGGGGCCGGGCTGGAAGACGCGCTCGACGAGCCTGTGCAGCTCCTCTGCGCTGAGTCGTTCGGACATGGGTCGGCTCCTCCAGGCCCGAGGATGCCAGAGCCCGGCAGAGGTCGCAAGCGGGCCGGCCGAAAAATTGACCCTCCCGGGGGCCGGCGGCATTGTGGATGAGGCCATTTCACCACGAGGTGCGCGTCCCATGGCGGACTGTCCCATGCAGAAGGTCGGCAACGGCGCCCGCAAGCTGTACGGCCCCAGGGCGCTGCTGGTGGTCGGCTTCCCGCCCGACGAGCAGGACGCCATGCTGGGCCTGGCCGAGGGGCTCAGCGAGGGCGAGGCCGAGCCGCTGCCGGTCGTGTTCGCCACCGACGGGGACAGGCGGGCGAAGCTCGGGAGCCTGGTCACCCGCGCGGGCGGGACCGGCCAGGGCCAGGGCTCGGGCCTGCGGCGCGCGGTGATCGTCTCCGGGATCGCCGAGGCCGAGCTGCACCTGCTCATGGCCGTCTACCGCCGCCTGGACCTCCCGCGGCCGATGTGGGCCACCCTCACGCCCACCTCCGAGGGCTGGACGCTCGAGCGCCTGCTCGACGAGCTGGCCGCCGAGGATGACGCGGTCCGTCACTGAGCTCGTTCCCCGGTTTCGTGCTTGCGCTGGCCTCGGCGCCGGGCTACCCTGCCGGGCGAAACCTTTCCCAGGAGATGAACCATGGCCGAAACCCTCGAGACCGTCCTGCTGCTGGCGCTGCCCGCCTCGGGCAAGAGCGAGGTCCGCCGCTACCTGGCGAACCTGTCCCCCAAGGAGTGCAGCCAGGACTTCCACATGGGCCCCACGGTCCAGCTCGACGACTTCCCCTACGTGCACCTGATGCGGCGCATCGACGACGAGCTGGCCGCGCTCGGCAAGCCGCGCATCTTCTTCCTCGCGCCCGACAAGCCCTTCCAGGACACCAAGGACTGGGGCACGCTCATCCAGCTCATCAACGAGGACCACGAGGACCTGGTGGCCAGGAAGCGCCGCCGGCCGAAGTCGGCCGCGGTCCTGCTGATGGAGCGGCTGGACGCGGCCGCGGTCAAGTGCGGCCTGCCCGCGCGTCTGGCCGCGCTGGACGAGGGCACCCGCACCGGCGTGGCCCGCAAGCTCGAGGAAGAGGCCAAGAAGATGCTCCAGGAGAAGCACGCGGGCTACCCCAAGAGCCTGGCGGGCAAGACCCTGGTGATCGAGTTCGCCCGCGGCGGGCCCCAGGGCTCGAGCTTCCCGCTGCCCAAGGAGTACGGCTACCAGTACTCGCTGGCCCAGCTCAGCCCGGCCATCCTCGAGCGGGCCTCCATCCTCTACGTGTGGGTGACTCCGGAGGAGTCGCGCCGCAAGAACGAGGCCCGCACCGATCCCAACGATCCGGGCTCCATCCTGCACCACGGCGTGCCCATCGCGGTCATGCTGGGCGACTACGGCTGCGACGATCTCGAGTACCTCGAGAGCCACGCCGAGCAGCCCGGCACGGTGACCGTCGCGGCCCACGGGCGCAAGTTCCACCTGCCGGTGGGGCGCTTCGACAACCGCGTGGACAAGACCAGCTTCATCCGCAACGACAAGAGCGCCTGGAAGCCCGAGGAGGTGCAGGCCGTGCACCAGGGGTTGAAGGGCGCGCTCGGCAAGCTGCACGCGGCCATGCAGGCCCGCAAGTAGGCCGGGCTCAGCGCAGCCGGTTGCGGCGGAAGTGGGGCCCCGTCCAGGCCAGGTACACCACCCCCGCCAGCGCGGTCAGCCCGGCCGACAGCCAGTACACCCCCGCCCGCCAGCCGGTGTGGCTCACCATCAGCCCGAAGCCCAGCGCCCCCAGCGCGATGCCGACGTCGAAGGCCGAGAAGATGGTGGCGTTGGCCGCCCCGCGCCGGCCGGGGGGCACCAGATCCATGGCCATGGCCTGGTAGGCCGGCATGAGGGCGCCGAAGCCCAGGCCCATGCCGGCCGAGGCGGCCAGCGCCCCGAGCGGCTCGTGCGCCAGGCCGAGCCCGACCCAGGAAAGCGCCAGCAGGAGCGTGCCGCCGAGCGCCGGCCAGCCCGGCCCGGCGCGATCGTACCAGCGGCTGGTGAAGAGCCGCGCGCCGACCGCGCCCAGCGCGTAGGCGGTGAACAGGCCCCCGGCCGACTCCAGGCCGACCCTGGCCGAGTCGAGCGGCGCGAAGCTGATCAGCCCGCCGTAGGCCACGCACAGGGGTAGCATGTAGCCAAACAGCGGCAGGGTCTTCGGCTCGAAGGCGGTGCGCCAGGTGTAGCGCGCGGCCGGATCGCTCATCCGCGGGGTGCGCACGCAGGCGAACAGCGCCCAGGCCATGACCGCCAGGGCGCCCGCGCACAGGAACAGCAGCCGGAAGCGGCCCCCGGCCACCACCAGGGTGCCGAGCATGGGCCCCACGCTCAGCGCCAGCGGCATGGCCGTGCCGTAGAAGCTCATGCCCTCGCCCCGCCGGGCGGTGGGCACCAGGTCGGCCGCCACCGTGGCCGAGGCCACGCCCACCATGCCCCAGCCCAGGCCCTGCAGCAGCCGGAGCGCGACGAGCGCCCCGAAGCCCGGCAGCAGCGCGTGGCCGAGCAGCGCCAGGGTGAACACGGCCGAGGCGCCGAGCTGCCAGGCGCGCCGGCCGAAGCGGTCCAGCAGGAACCCCACCGCGGGCCGGGTGGCCATGGCGGTGATGCTGAACACCGCGATCGCCAGCCCCACGCTGTCCTCGGCCCGCCCGAGCGGGCCCACCACGTACAGCGGCAGCGCCGGCAGCAGGAGGTAGAAGGCCACGCCCTGCAGCAGCGCCCCGGCCAGCAGCAGCCCGAAGTCACGCGTCCACAGGGGTCGAGGTCGATCGTTCAAGCGGTGAGGCTAGGCCCGGGCCAGGACCGGGCCCGAGAAGGCGGAGGCCAGGCGGGCGGCCAGCGCCGGCAGATCCAGCCCCGGCAGGGCCGGCAGCCCTGGCTGCGCGGCGTTGCAGCGCTGCAGCACCAGCGGGTGCCCGCCGGTGGAGGCCCCGTCCGCGCGGAGCTCGCCGGCCATGCGCTGCAGGCAGCCCTCGTCGAGCAGGCGCGGATCGACCGTGGTGCGCAGCTCGAAGGGCACGCCGCTCCGCACCAGGCTCTCCAGGGAGCGGCGTGCGCGCGCGCCCGCGTCCTCGCGGCCGGTGATGCGCGCGTAGTCCCCGAAGGGGCCCTTCACGTCGAAGCCCACCCAGTCCACCAGCCCGCGCGCGAGCAGCCCGGCCAGCGCCTCGGGGTAGGCGCCGCCGGTGTGCAGCGCGGTGCCGAAGCCGAGCGCGCGCACCTCGGCCAGAGCGTCCCCCAGCGCGGCGTGCGCGGTGGGCTCGCCGCCCGAGAACACCACCCCGTCGAGCAGGCCCTGGCGCAGCGCCAGCAGCTTGAGCAGCTGATCCCAGCCCGGGCCGGCCTGGCCCGGCCGGGCGGCCTGGCGCAGGTCCGGGTTGTGGCAGTAGCCGCAGGCCCACGGGCAGCCTCGCAGGAACACCACCGCCGCGAGCCGGTCCGGCCAGTCCACGGTGGACAGCGGCACCAGGCCGCCCACGGGCAGGGCGCCAGGCCCGCTCACGGCTCCGCCTCCGGCGCGATCAGGTAGGGCTCGCGCTCGCGGTACTCGGACTTCTTGCCGATGTTGAACTCGCTGACCGGGCGGTGGTAGCCCATCACCCGGGTCCACACCTCGCACACCGCCCCGCAGGTCGGGCAGCTCGGCTGCTCGCCGACCAGGTAGCCGTGGTGCGGGCAGACGGAGAAGGTCGGCGTCACGGTCAGGTAGGGGATGCGGAAGCGCTCCAGCACCTTGCGCACCAGGCGCTTGCAGGCCTCGGCCGAGCCCACCCGCTCGCCCAGGTACATGTGGAACACGGTCCCGCCGGTGTACTTGCGCTGCAGCTGCTCCTGCATGCCGAGCGCCTCGAAGGGATCGCGCGTGGCGTGCGGGGGGAGCTGGGTCGAGTTGGTGTAGTAGGGCGCCTCCGGCGTGCCGGCCTGCAGGATGCCCGGCAGGCGCTTGCGGTCTTCCTTGGCGAAGCGGAAGGTGGTGCCCTCGGCCGGGGTGGCCTCCAGGTTGTACATGTGGCCGGTCTCCTCCTGGAAGGCGACCAGCCGCGCGCGGATGTGGTCGAGCAGCTGCCCGGCCAGGCGGCGGCCCTCCGGGTCGGCCAGGGTGAGGGTGTCGGCGCTGAAGTTGCGCACGCACTCGTTCACCCCGTTCACCCCGATGGTGGAGAAGTGGTTCTTCAGCGTGCCCAGCCAGCGGTGGGTGTAGGGCAGCAGCCCCTGGTCGATCAGCCGCTGGACCACCTTGCGCTTGATCTCCAGGCTGGTCTTGGCCAGCTCCAGCAGGTGATCGAGCCGGTGCTCGAGCCCGGGCCAGTCGCCGCGGAACAGGAAGCCCAGCCGGGCGCAGTTGAGCGTCACCACCCCGATCGAGCCAGTCTGCTCGGCCGAGCCGAACAGGCCGTTGCCGCGCTTCATCAGCTCGCGCAGATCGAGCTGCAGCCGGCAGCACATCGAGCGCACCTGGTGCGGGCTGAGATCCGAGTTCAGGAAGTTCTGGAAGTACGGCAGGCCGTACTTGGCCGTCATCTCGAACAGCCGCCTGGTGTTCGGGTGCTGCCAGTCGAAGTCCGGGGTGATGTTGTAGGTCGGGATGGGGAAGGTGAAGATGCGCCCGCGCGCGTCGCCCTCGGTCATCACCTCGATGTAGGCCTGGTTGATCGAGTCCATCTCGGCCTGCAGCTCGCCGTAGGTGAAGTCCATCGGCTCCCCGCCCAGGAAGGGCACCTGGTCGCGGAGATCGGGCGGGCAGACCCAGTCGAAGGTCAGGTTGGTGAACGGGGTCTGGGTGCCCCAGCGCGAGGGCACGTTGAGGTTGTAGATGAACTCCTGGATGTGCTGCTTGACCTCGGCGTAGCTCAGCCGGTCCTTGCGCACGAAGGGCGCCAGGTAGGTGTCGAAGGAGGAGAAGGCCTGCGCGCCGGCCCACTCGTTCTGCAGGGTGCCCAGGAAGTTGACCATCTGGCCGACCGCGCTGCCCAGGTGGCGCGGGGCCTGGGCCTCGATCTTGCCCGGCACGCCGTTGAAGCCTTCCTGGAGCAGGCTGCGCAGCGACCAGCCCGCGCAGTAGCCGCTGAGCATGTCGAGATCGTGGATGTGGTAGTCGGCCTCGCGGTGCGCCTGGCCCACCTCGGGCGGGTAGACCTGGTTGAGCCAGTAGTTGGCCACCATCTTGCCCGAGATGTTCAGGATGAGCCCGCCCAGGCTGTAGCCCTGGTTGGCGTTGGCCTGGATGCGCCAGTCCTCGCGGTTGAGGTACTCGTCGATGGTGCGGCCCACGTCGAGCAGCACGCGCTGCTCCTCGCGCAGCCGGGCGTGCTGCTCGCGGTAGACGATGTAGGCGCGCGCGGTGCGCAGGTGGTTGGCGGTGATGAGCACCTGCTCGACCACGTCCTGGATGGTCTCGATGTGGGGCTGGCCCTCGCCGTGGCGGTAGCCGAGCACCTTGAGCACCTGCGCGGCGAGCAGCTCGGCCTCGGCCGCGTCGAACTCGCCGGAGGCCGCGCCGGCGCGGGCGATGGCCGAGCGGATGCGGGCGGGGTCGAAGTCTGCCAGCCCTCCGTCGCGGCGTACGACCTTGGTCAGCGGGCGGCTGGCTGGGCGGCTGTCGGTGTCGAGATTCGGACGCGCAATGGTCTGCATCGGCAAGGGCTCCTCACCGAACGGAGACAAGTCCACGAATCAAAGTGGGCACAATATATGGGTGTGGTCAGACGCAGTCAATACGCGGGATGGGGGTCGACCGGGTCCGGCCACCGCCTTGAATGCCGAGCTTTCCCGGGTCGTTGGGTGACCGGCGACGATTTCGCTTGGCAAACCAGGCCCCGCTCCGGTATCCTTCAAGATTCTCGGAGGGACCACCATGGCGAAAAAGGAAAAGCCAGCCCCTGCGCGCAAGAGCACGTCCGCGAACGGCCTGACCCCGACCCAGGCCAAGGAGCTGCACCACGAGCTCATCCTCAAGCGGAACGAGCTGAAGCGCTCCATCGCCGAGCGGCGCGAGCGCGACTCGGCCATCGACCCGAGCGAGATCATCGAAGATCTCGAGCAGGCCTCGGCCGGCCAGACCCAGGACGTGGCGCTGCGCATCCTGGACAAGGAAGTGAAGCTGCTGCGCGAGATCGAGCGCGCGCTGAAGAAGTTCGAGAGCGACGAGTACGGGCTGTGCGAGGCCACCGGGGAGCCCATCTCCTATCCGCGGCTCAAGGCGCGCCCCTGGGCGCGCTACTCGGTGACGCACAAGGAGGAGCTGGAGCGCCAGCAGCGCGAACAGTCCACCCTCCGCCCCGGTCGCTGAACCCCGCGCCCTCCCGGGCGCCTCCCCCCCAGGCCGTCCGGCAGGGCGGAAGCCATGGCCAAGCCAGCCAGAGAGGTGGGCCGCGCGCGCAGGGCCCTCGTGGCCTGCGCCTGGCTGCTCGCGCTCGGCGCGCAGGCGGGCGCCTGGCCCGCCCGGGCCGGGGAACCCGGCGATGCCTCCGAGGCGGTGCTGGACGCCGAGCGCCAGGTGTTCGAGCGCGACATGATCCTGCGCGCCCTGGCCCAGGAGGGGCTGGAGCTCGACGAGGCGCCCGAGGGCAAGCTCATCGAGCGGGTCGCGCTGGTGCGCCTGCCGATCGTCGAGGCGGCCGATCCCTGGCCGGACTTCGTCAACCTGTTCCACGTCACCACCCGCGAGCACATCGTGCGGCAGGAGCTGCTGTTCGCCGAGGGCGAGCCGTACGACGCCCTGGCGGTGCAGGAGAGCGCGCGCAACCTGCGCGCCCTGCCGCTGGTCTTCTCCACGGTGCGCATCGTCACCGCGCGCGGCTCGCGGCCGGACCGGGTGGTGGTGGTCGTGGTGACCAAGGACCTGTGGAGCATCCGGCTCAACACCAACGGCAACTTCGGCGGCGGGGTGTTCAACTTCTTCTACGCCACCCCCTCGGAGCAGAACTTCCTCGGCCTGAACCAGCAGCTCAGCCTGCACGTGGCGGTCGACCGCGAGGTGCTCACCCTGGGCGAGATCTACCGCGTGCCGCGCCTGGCGGGCACCCGGCTCGCGCTGACCGAGGCCGCCTACCTGTACGTGAACCACCACAGCCAGGGCGTCGAGGGCGGGGCCGGGTTGCTGCGCCTGGAGCGCCCGCTCTTCTCTCGCCTGACCGAGTGGGCCTTCGTCACCGAGGCGCTGCTCGATCTCGGCATCACCCGCCACTTCCAGGGCGCGGGCTACCGCCAGCTCCGCGCCGAGCTGGACGGGACCACGTACCTGCTGCCGGATCTGCACGCCTACGAGCGGGTCGAGGCCCGGGCGCAGGTCACCCGCTCCTTCGGCGAGCGCTGGAAGACGAACCTGAGCGCGGGCTGGCGCCTGCGCTGGCGCCGGTACGAGCTCACCCCGGGGCTCGCGCTGCTGCCCGAGGAGCTCCGCCGGGCCTACCGGGACCAGGTCATGCCGCTCGACGAGAGCTCGGGCGCGGCGGTGGTGGGGCTCACCTTCTACGAGGCGGACTACCGCCGACTGGAGAACGTGCAGACGCTCGGGCTGAGCGAGGACTTCCGCTTCGGCCCCTCGGCCTGGGCCGAGCTGGCCTGGGCCAACCCGTCCTTCGGCCTGTCCGAGCGCTCGCTGCGCCTGGGGGTCGGGGCGGGCTACTCGCTCCTGTGGGGCGGCGACATCCTGGCGCTCGAGGTCTCGGGCGGGGCGCGCTACATGCCGTCCCACGGCCTGGCCGGGGTGGAGGGCGGGCTGATCGACCGCAGCCTGGAGGCCTCGCTGGAGAACGTGAGCCCGGAGCTCTTCGGGCTGGGGCGGCTGTTCGCCCGGGTGCGTTACGCCTACACCCAGTTCAGCCGGGATCGCGCCCTGTTCTCGCTGGGCGGGGACAGCACGCTGCGCGGGTTCGCCTCGGGCTTCCGGGCCGGGCCGCGGCTGCTCAACGTGAACGTCGAGTTCCGCTCCCGGCCCTGGGTGTTCTACACGGTGCACCTGGGCTTCGTGGCCTTCTACGACGGCGGCGACGCCTACGGCTTCACCCGGGACACCGACTTCCGCTACCACCAGAGCGCGGGCGTGGGCCTGCGCGGGCTGGTGCCCCAGTTCGACCGGGTGGTGTTCCGCCTGGACATGGGCATCCCGCTCGGGGCCGACTTCCACACCCGCGCCCTGGAGTGGTTCACCCTGTCGGTGGGGCAGGCCTTCTGATCGAGTCCTCCCTCACCCCGGGTGAGGGGTGGGAGGTTCCGGTCGAGCCCTGGACGGGATTTCCGGCTCGGTTTAGGCTACCGGTGAACCCGGAGGTGAAGCCGTGTCCACGCTGCGCGCGCTCCTGACCGGCTTGTGTCCCCTCCTGGCCGCCCTGCTGGCCGCAGGCTGCTCCGACGGGGGCGGCGATTGCCGGGCGGGCGGCTCCTGCGAGTGCCTGAGCGCGGCCCAGTGCGCTCCGGACGAGCACTGCGTGGACGGACGCTGCCGGGTGCTCTACGGCCCCCCGGGCCCCACCAAGCTGTTCGGCGAGCCCTGCCTGGAGGACTCCGAGTGCCTGTCCGCCCAGTGCCTGCCGCCCGGGCCGGGCAACGGCGGCGTGTGCACCCGGGCCTGCTCGGACGAGGAGCCCTGCCCCACGGCCTGGGAGTGCAAGACCCGCTGGAGCCGGGGCGAGGCGCTGCCGGCCGTGGCGGTGTGCGTCCAGCGCATCCCCGCCCGCACGTGCCTGCCCTGCTCGGTCTCCAGCCAGTGCAACGCGGTGGGCGACGCCTGCGTGGAGCTCGGGGACGGCTTCGCCTGCGCGCTGGACTGCAGCCTGGCCGCCTGCCCCGAGGGCACCGCCTGCCAGGACGCGGTCGTGGCTGGCGCCCCCGCGCGCCTGTGCCTGCCTGGCTCGGGGAGCTGCGACTGCAACCCGGACAACCTCGGGCTGAGGCGGCCGTGCGAGCGGGAGAACGCGCTGGGCGTCTGCCAGGGCGAGGAGATCTGCCTGGAGGCCGAGCCGCGGCCCGCCTGGGGCGAGTGCGGCGCGCCCGAGCCCCGGACCGAGACGTGCAACGGCCTGGACGACGACTGCGACGGGCTGACTGACGCGGGCGACCCCGGGGTGGACACCTCGGAGCTGCCGGCCGAGCCGCCCTTCCCCGCCTGCCAGAAGGGCCAGCCGGGCAGCCCCTGCCTGGGCGCCTGGCGCTGCGAGGCGCTGCCCGAGGGGGGCTTCGGCTGGGTGTGCGGCGCGGACGATCCCGAGGACGAGCTGTGCAACGGGCTGGACGACAACTGCGACGGCCAGGCCGACGAGCCCTTCCGCGATCCGGAGGGCCGCTACGTGGCGCTGGAGCACTGCGGCGGGTGTGGCTGGGACTGCCGGGTGCGGGTGCCGAACCTGCGCCTGGGGCAGGACGGCGCGCCGGTGCCTGGCGCGGTGCGCTGCGAGCTCGTCGCCGGGGAGCCGGCCTGCGCGCCGCACCTGTGCGCGCCGGGCTTCTACCCGTACCCCGAGGACCGGCCGGTGGCCTGCGCCCTGCTGGTCTCGCCGGCCTGCCAGCCCTGCGGCCAGGACGCCGACTGCCGGGTGTCCTCGGATCGCTGCGTGGCGGTGGGCGACGACCCGGGCGCCTTCTGCGCCCAGAGCTGTGATCCGGCCTCGCCTTACACCGGCTGCAGCGGGGAGGTGGGCGT
This sequence comes from Myxococcota bacterium, assembly GCA_022710975.1. Taxonomy (GTDB): domain Bacteria; phylum Myxococcota; class B64-G9; order B64-G9; family B64-G9; genus JAKLGA01. The sequence continues at coordinate 231,344 of JAKLGA010000011.1, forward strand.
GCGCTCCTGCTGCCCCGAGGACTCCCTGTGCGAGCTGCAGGCCGGGCTCAGGCTGTGCGTGCCCGTGTCCGCAAGCTGCACCTGCGACGCGAGCCGGGTGGGCCAGACCCGCACCTGCCTGCGCCTGGGCGCGTCCGGCGAGGTCTGCCAGGGCGAGCAGGCCTGCCGGGCCGAGGGGGCGGACGGGTACGCCTGGGGCGCGTGCGAGTCGGCGGACGTGATCCTGGAGGTGTGCGACCACCTGGACAACGACTGCGACGGCGAGGCCGACGAGGACTTCCGCGACGACAGCGGGGCGTACGCGAGCGACGCCCACTGCTCCGACTGCCACATCGACTGCCCCTCGCGCTGGGATCCGGACATCCAGCACGCCATCGGCGGCTGCGTGCCCGAGGGCGGCGGCCACGCCTGCCACATCGTGGCCTGCACCCGCGAGGACTGGGCCACCGGCCCGGCCTGCCGGCGGGACGCCGACTGCCCGGGCGGGAGCTGCGACCCGGTGGTGTTCCACTGCACCCAGGCGCCCCGCGCCTGCGCGGCGGACGCCGAGTGCGCCTCCCTGGGGGCGGGCTTCGCCTGCCGCGAGGGGGAGTGCCGCCTCGAGTTCCAGTTCCACGATCTGGACGGGGCCGAGGTCAACGGCTGCGAGTGCGCCGCCCCGCTGGGCGCGGGGCCCGACGAGCCCGACACCTCGGGCGCGGTGCCCGAGCCCGGGCTGTGGTACGTGGACAGCGACTGCGACGGGGTGGACGGCGAGGCCGCCACCAGCCTGTTCGTCTGGTCCGGCACCGATCTCAGCCAGGGCACCCGCGCGCACCCGTACGCCAGCCTGGCCGAGGCGGTGCAGGCCTTCGACCCGGCCCGGCACAGCGCCATCCTGGTGGCCGCCGGCACCTACCGGGAGAACGTGCGGCTGCGCTCCGGGGTGAAGCTGTACGGCGGGTACGCCAGCGACTTCTCCGCCCGCGACAGCGTGCTCCGGCCGACCCTCATCCTGGGCCAGGAGCCCGATGCCTCCGATCCCCAGGCCCTGCCCGGCGCGGTGCACGCGAGCGGGGTGACCGCCCGCACGGTGCTGTCGGGCTTCATCGTCCAGGGCTACGACGTGAACGCCGATCCGGGCCCTGGCCAGGCGGCGGCCTCCGCCTACGCCGTCTACCTCCGGGACTGCGACGGGCGGCTGGAGCTGACGAACAACCTGATCGTCGGCGGCCGGGGCGGCGACGGCGCCTCCGGCCTGGCGGGTGCCTCCGGGCAGAACGGCGGCGACGGCGGCCCGGGCCTGGACTCCTGGGAGTGCCCCGGCAGCCAGGACTGCGGCGGCCTCGACCGGTCCGGCGGTGCCGGCGCCGAGAACCCGTCCTGCCCCGGGCACACCGGGCACGTCGGCGCCACCGCCCACGGCTACTACTACGGCTTCCAGGACTACCAGGGCGGCGGGCTGGACGGCGCGGGCGGCGGCAACTGCATCTACCTGCACACCGACCCCAGCCAGTACGATCTGTGCAAGTACGACTGCCAGGTGGGCGAGGGCGACATCAACGGCGACGACGCCCAGCCCGGCGCGGAGGGCCCGGCGGCCGCGGGCGGCCAGGGCTGCGCGGCGGCGCGCGGCAGCGTGTCGGGCGGCCTGTGGCGCCCGGCGACCGCGGGAGGCGGCGGGGGCGGCACGCCGGGCCAGGGCGGCGGGGGCGGCGGGGCTGGCGGCGCGGTCCTCAACGAGAACCTGGGCAGCGGCTGCACCCAGGGCAACCCCTATGGCGATCTGGGCGCCTCGGGCGGGGGCGGCGGGGCCGGTGGGTGCGGCGGAGCGGCCGGCGGCGCGGGCGGCGGGGGCGGCGGTTCGTTCGGCGTGTTCCTGGCCTACGGCGCCGCGCCGGCCAGCCTGCCGCGCATCGAGGGCAACCGCATCCGGCGGGGCTTCGGCGGCCAGGGCGGGCCGGGCGGCGGAGGCGGGCAGGGTGGCCTGGGCGGGCAGGGCGGCCCGGGCGGGCGGATCGAGCTGCCGGCCTGGTGCGCCGGCAGCGGCGGGGCCGGCGGCCGGGGCGGCGACGGCGGGGCTGGCGGCGGGGGAGGCGGCGGCTGCGGCGGGGTGAGCTTCGGGCTGGCCGGGCAACAGCTGACCGGCGCGCCCTACGCCGCCCAGAACCAGTTCGAGCTGCCGGGCACGGCCGACTCCGGCGGGCCGGGCGGCGCCGGCGGGCCGAGCCCGGCGGGCGGCGGCGCGGCAGGCGACGCGGGCGGACCAGGCGCCGCGGGCGACCTGGGCACGTACTAGGGGAGGCCGGCCATGCTGAAGCGAACGCCTGTCTCCCTGCTGACCGGCCTGCTGCTCGCGGGGCTGTGCGCCCTGGGCTGCGGGCGCGACTGGCTGGCCGGACCGGCCGGCGCGTGCGTGTTCGATCGCGACTGCCGCGAGGGGCTTCACTGCGTGGACGGGCGCTGCCTGGAGCTCGAGCTGTACGAGCCCGAGGACGGCGGCGCGCGCCTGCGCGGCTTCGGCGAGCCTTGCCGGGCGAACGAGGAGTGCGAGAGCACCTACTGCCTGCCCCACCCGCGGGGCGCCTTCTGCACCCGGCTGTGCGGCCAGGGCTGCCCGGAGGGCTGGACCTGCCAGCAGGTGGCCGATCCGCACGGCGGCCCGGACCCGGTGGGGCTGTGCGCCGTGGTGGTCAGCGCCCTGTGCGCGGGCTGCCAGGACGACCGGTCCTGCAACCCCACCGGAGCCGACCGCTGCCTGGAGATTCCCGCGGGCGGCGGGGCCACCTTCTGCGCCGGGGACTGCACCTACGCGGCCTGCCCCGCGGGCTACGCCTGCCAGGCGCTCGCGCTGCCCGACGGCCCGGCCCGCCAGTGCCTGCCCGAGCGCGACACCTGCAGCTGCGGCCCGGACAACGCGGGCCAGGTGCGCGGCTGCGCGCGCGAGAACGCCTTCGGGGTGTGCGGCGGGTTCGAGACCTGCCTGGGGGCCGAGGGCTGGGGCGCCTGCGCGGCGCCGGAGCCCGCGCCCGAGGAGTGCAACGGGCTGGACGACGACTGCGACGGGTTCTTCGACGAGGAGCTGGTGGGCAGGGCCTGCCGCGCCGAGAACGAGCACGGGGCCTGCGACGGCGAGGAGGTCTGCCGGGGCGAGGAGGGCTGGAGCTGCGGCGCGCCCGTGCCCGCGCCCGAGGCCTGCAACGGGCTGGACGACGAGTGCGACGGCCAGATCGACGAGGACTTCCGCGACGCCGCCGGGCGCTACGTGCACGTGGAGCACTGCGGGGCCTGCGACGCGGACTGCCTGGCGCTCGTGCCGCACGCCACCCGCGCCGAGTGCCGGCTCGAGGACGGCGCGCCGGGCTGCCGGGCGCTCGAGTGCGAGCCGGGCTACTTCCCCTACGCCGACGGGCGGGTATGCATGCGCCTGCCCGACAACCTGTGCCAGCCGTGCTCCGCGGACGAAGACTGCCTGGCGCCCGGCAGCCGCTGCGTGGCGGATGGCCCGGAGCAGTTCTGCGGCCGCGACTGCGGCCCGGACTCGCCCTACGGCGCCGGCTGCCCGGGCGGCTACGCCTGCCTGGCCTACCTGGACGGCACCCAGTGCTGGCCGGAGAGCGGCACCTGCCTGTGCACGGCCGCGACCGCCGGTCTGGTGCGCTCCTGCCTGGTGGAGACCTGCGCCGGCTACCAGGTGTGCGCCGAGGAGGCGGGCGCGTGGGCCTGGACCCCGTGCAACGCCGAGGACTACAACGTCGAGATCTGCGACGGCCTGGACAACAACTGCAACCACCTGGTGGACGAGGGCTTCCTCAACCCCGTCACCGGGCGCTACGACACCCCGGCGCACTGCGGCTTCTGCTTCAACGACTGCAGCCACTACTGGAGCCTGGAGCTGCACCACGTCGAGGGCGTGTGCGACGCCGCGGCCGAGCCGCCGGTGTGCGCCATGGGGCCCTGCCAGGTGGAGGTGGTGGGCGGGGAGCGCTTCGAGTGGGTGGACGTGAACGGCGACCCGGACGACGGCTGCGAGTGCCGCCGGCGGCTGGGCAACACCGGCGTCGATCCACCCGATCTGCTCGAGCTGCCCGAGCCCGGGCTCACCTACGTGGACGAGAACTGCGACGGCGTGGACGGGGTGGCGGCCCGCGCGCTGTTCGTGCGCGCCGGGGCGGTGGGCGGCGACGGCAGCCAGGCGCGGCCCTACGGCTCGCTCGGCCAGGCGCTGGCCGCCTGGCCGGCCGCCGGCAAGGACGCGCTGCTGGTGGCCGAGGGGCGCTACGACGAGGACCTGACGCTCCCCGCGGGCGTCGAGCTCCACGGCGGCTACGCGCTCGACTTCCTGAGCCGCGACGTGGTCCAGCACGCCTCCATCCTGACCGGCCTGTCGGCCGAGGCAGCGCTCACCGCCCGCGGCGTGCGGGTGCCGAGCGTCGTCTCCGGCCTGGTGCTGCGCGGCCGCGCGGCGCCGGGCGCCTCGGCCGCCGATCAGGACGGCGGCAGCTCGCTGGTCCTGCGGCTGGAGGACTGCGACGCCAACCTGGTCCTGCGCTCCAACGTGATCGAGGCGGGCCGCGGCGGCGACGGCGGCCGGGGGCACAGCGGCGGGGCCGGCTGGGGGCGCCAGTCGAGCGAAGAGGTGGACGGGCTGGCGGGCATCGAGGGCATCCGCTCGTTCGGCGCCTGTTACGGCGCGGGCCGGCAGGGCGGGCGCGCCGGCGGGAACTCCCGCTGCGCCGAGGCCGCCGGCCGGCGGGGCGGCGGCACGAGCTGCCCGGACTTCGACTGGGGCTCCGAGCCGGTGCGCGGCGCCCAGGCCGAGTTCGCCAGCGACGTCGCCGGCGACGGGCTGGGCGGCTACGACTGGAGCTTCGACTGGATGAGCGGGGCGAGCTGCTCGCACGCCACCGAGTCCGGCTACCCGAGCGACATCCAGCTCAACGTGGGGCAGGACGGGCTGGACGGGCGGGACGGCGACGGTGGCCTGGGCGGCCGGGGCGCCAGCGGGGCCGCGGGCTCCCTGCGCGCGGGCCTGTGGGTGCCCTCCCCGGACCGCGGGGCGGCGGCCGGCGCGACCGGGCTGGCGGGCACGGGCGGGGGCGGCGGCGGGGGTGGCGGCGGCACGGCCTACGAGTCGAGCGGCGGCTGCCAGGAGCACGAGGTCGGGCCCTCGGGCGGGGGTGGCGGCGCGGGCGGCTGCGGCGCCGAGGGCGGCGCGGCCGGGCGCGCGGGCGGGGCCTCGCTGGGGGTGCTGGTGGTGCGCACCGCGGCCGGGCCGGCCGGCGGCCCCGCGCTGCTCTTCAACAGCCTCCGGCGCGGCACCGGCGGCCGGGGCGGGGACGGCGGCTTCGGCGGCCAGGGCGGGCTGGGGGGGCTGGGCGGCTTCGGCGGCGGCCCCCCGCCGGGCTCCTGGCTGTCCTCGCTGGCCGGCAAGGGCGGTGACGGCGGCAACGGCGGCCCGGGCGGGGGCGGGGGCGGCGGCCCGGGCGGGCCGTCCTTCGATCTCGTGTGCCTGGACGTGGACCCGGCCGCCTACCTCGGCCAGAACGTGTTCGAGCTGCCGGCCGATTCATCCACCGGGGGCGCGGCGGGCGACGGCGGGGCCTCGGTCGGGCCCGGCGCCACCGGCGCGCCCGGCGTCGCCGGCGCCTACGGCCTGAGCCTGCACCTGCGCTCGTGCGCGGGCGGCGCGGCCTGCCCGGCCGGCACCCGCTGCGACGCCAACCAGATCTGCGTGCCGGATCCCTAGCCTACCTGATCCTGCCGGCGGCGCGCAGGCGCTCGAGCACCTGCTGGGCCTCGCCGCTGCCGTCGCCCTCCCGTCCGGCGATCTCCTCCAGTTTCCGGGTGAGCTGCGGGGTCAGGTGCTCGCGCAGCGCCCGGTCGAGCGACTGGCGGGCGAAGCCCGGGTCCTCGAGGGCGCTGGCCAGGTGGTCCACGGCCCGACGGTCGCCCAGGCGGATGAGCGCCACGGTGGCCGCGCCGCGCGCGCGCGGGCAGCGTCGGGCCAGCGCCGCGGCGGTCTCGGCCGCCTCCGTGGTGCCCACGAAGCCCAGCAGCTCGATGCGATCCTGGTCGCCGAAGTCGCCCCGGCAGAACGCGGCCTGGTCGATCACCTGCCAGGCCTGGGCCTGGCCCTGGCGGGCGGCGGCCTCCAGGTACTCCTCCTGGGCGAAGGGATCCTCGGCGTTGTAGGTCACCAGGTGCGCGCACCGGCCGCCGGCGTTCACCAGGCGGGCGGCCTGCTGGTTGCGCTCGTCCGCGGGGAAGAACACCACGTCCCGCTCGGCCCGCTGCAGGGCCTCCTGGCGATCGCGCGGGTCGAGCGTCAGCTCCTCGACGAAGGGCATGATCAGCCCGGGCAGGTAGCGCTCCTGGCGCCTGGCCGCGTCGTACAGCTCGAAGGCGCAGCGCGGGCTGAGCAGCACCCGCACCCCGTCGGGCATGTGGATCAGGATGCTGAGCTCGTTGCTCGAGCGCTGCCAGCCGTTGGCGCTCACCTTGCCGGCGATCAGCCCGTCCAGCACCGGCCCCATGCTGAAGCCGGCCTCCTCGCAGCGGGTGGGCGGCAGCATCTCCTCGCGCTTGGCCCGGGTCCGCAGCGAGGCCCTGGTGAGCGCCAGGATGAGCTGCTCGTCGCCCCGGGCCTGGAGGCTGGCGCAGGGCACCACGCCGCGGGCGAACTCCACCACGCTGGTGTCCTGTTCGGCCTGCAGCCCCTCCAGGGCGGGCACCAGGCGCTCCGGGGCCGACACCAGGCCGAGCAGCCCGAGCTTGCGCTCGAAGACCACGGGCGACCCGAGCAGCCCGGCGGCCAGCTCGGGGTCCTGGAGCATCAGCTCGGCCAGCACCTTGGCCGCGGCGTGGGCCGAGGCCATGGGGGAGCTGGGGTAGGACCAGGTCGGCCCGCCGCCGAAGGACAGCATGGGGCAGTGGAGCTCTCGGGCCAGGTTGGGCAGGGCCGCCTCGCCCAGCATGCGGGTGGCGAGCAGCGTCACCTGGAAGCCCGCCGGGCCGGCCTCGAGCAGCCGCTGCCGCGCCGCGGCGCGGGACGGCTCGTCCGGGTGGCCCAGGGCGAGGACGGCCTCCCACAGCTCGTCGGCCCCGGCCCGGGCGGGCAGAGGCCCCGCCAGGAAGGCGAACAGGAGGACAGACATCGCCCCGGCCCGCACGGGTGGATGCGCGGTTTTCATGGTCCCAGGATACCGGAGGGCGCCCCCGGGGTTCCATCCGCCATCCGCCGGACCCCGCCATCCGCCGGTCTCCGGCCTCCAGCCGCCGGGCTGTCTACGCCTGCTTGTTGAAACCGTAGGAGAAGTCGGTCGGGGGCAGGAAGTTCTCCTTGATGGTGCGCACCGACACCCAGCGCTGCAGGTTCAGCGGGCTGCCGGACTTGTCGTTAGTGCCGGAGGCCCGCCCGCCGCCGAAGGGTTGCTGGCCCACCACGGCCCCGGTGGGCTTGTCGTTCACGTAGAAGTTACCGGCCGCCTCCGCCAGGCGGTCGCAGGCCAGCGCGATCGCGCGCCGGTCGGTGGCGAAGAAGGAGCCGGTCAGCGCGTAGGGCGAGGTCTGGTCGCACAGCTCGAGCGTCGCCTCGAACTCGCGATCCGGGTACACGAACACGCTCAGCACCGGGCCGAAGATCTCCTCGCGCATGACCCGCGCGCGCGGATCGTCGACGCGCAGCACGGTGGGCTCGATGAAGTAGCCCGGCTCGTCCCGGCTGCCGCCCCCGGCGACCAGCTCCGTCCCGGGCGTGGCCCGCGCCTCGGCGATCGCCGCGCGGATGCGCTCGAAGGCGCGCCGGTCGATCACCGCGTTCATGAAGTTGGAGAAGTCGCGCGGATCGCCCAGGCGGACGCGCGCGAGCTGGGCCAGCATGGCCTCCCGCAGCTCGGGCCACAGGCTCTCGGGCAGGTAGGCCCGCGAGGCGGCCGAGCACTTCTGACCCTGGTACTCGAAGGCCCCCCGGGTGAGCGCGGTCACGGCCTCGTCCAGGTGGGCGCTGGGGTGCACGAACACGAAGTCCTTGCCGCCGGTCTCGCCCACCAGGCGCGGGTAGCGGCGGTAACGCCCGAGCTGCCCGGCGATGGCCTGCCACAGGTGGTTGAACACCTCGGTGGAGCCGGTGAAGTGCAGCCCCGCCAGCTCGGGGTGGGGCAGCACCACCTCGCCGAGCTCCGCGGCCGGCGCGGGCACGAGGTTGATGACCCCCTCGGGCAGGCCGGCCTGGTGCAGCAGCTCCATGATGAAGTGGGCCGGGTAGACCGCGCTGGCGGCGGGCTTCCACACGACCGTGTTGCCCATGAGCGCCGGGGCGGTGGGCAGGTTGGCGGCGATCGAGGTGAAGTTGAACGGGGTCACCGCCAGCACGAACCCCCCCAGGGGGCGGAGCTCGACCCGGTTCCACACCCCGGGGGCGCTCTCGGGCTGCAGCTCCATGAGCTGGCGGGCGAAGTGCACGTTGAAGCGCAGGTAGTCCACCAGCTCGCAGGCCGCGTCGATCTCGGCCTGGTGCGCGCTCTTGGACAGGGCCAGCATGCTGGCCGCGTTCAGCGTGTCGCGCAGGGGACCGGCCAGCAGCTCGGCGGCCTTGAGGAAGACGGCCGCGCGGTGCTCGAAGGGCATGCGGGCCCACTCGTGCCCGGCCCCCAGGGCCGCGGCCACGGCCCACTCGAGCTCGGTCCGCCCGGCCAGGTGGGCGAGCCCCAGCCGGTGGGCGTGCTCGTGCGGGCAGGTGAGCGCGGCGGTGCGGGAGGTGCGCACCCTCCGGCCGCCGATGATCGGCAACACCTCCAGCTCGGTGCGGTACAGCTCCTCCAGGCGGTTCTTGAGGTGCGTGCGCTCCAGGCTGTCGGGCGCGTACTCGCGCACCGGCTCGTTGCGCGGCGGTGGGGTGCGGTAGATGCCCGTGGCCATGGCTCCCTCCCTGTGGGCGTGGTCGCTGGCCTCCAGCGAGAGCTTACCTCGGTCGCCGCTCACTCGCGCGGGCGCACCCGCCAGGTGGCCAGCGCCAGCACCAGCGACAGCACGGACGCGCCCGTCCAGACGGCGAAGGCGGCGTGGAAGTCGTAGGCGCCCTGGCCGGGCGCCCCGGCCGCGGCGGGCGCCTCGACCAGCAGGCCGGTGGCCACGTCCTGGACGCCGGCGCCCAGGTACGAGCACAGCCCGATGAAGCCCATGGCCGCGCCGGTGGCGCGCCTGGGCACGATGTCGACCGCCAGCAGCCCGCCCTGGTACACGAGCAGCCCGCCCGTGGCGAAGCCGAACAGGCCGAGCGCCAGCGAGTCCAGCCAGGGCTCGCCCGGGGGCACCAGGCGCAGCAGGACGAGCGCGCCGATCTGGATCAGGCCGTAGCCGAGCAGCAGCGGGTGGCGCCGCGAGCCGAACAGGCGATCGGACAGGACGCCCGCGCCCAGCGTGCCCAGGATGCCGAGCAGCGGACCGGCCGCGGCCAGCGCGCCGGAGGCCTCGAGGCTGTAGCCCTTCTGCAGCTGCAGGTAGGTCATGGCCCAGTGGTTGATGCCGTAGCGCGAGACGTACAGCAGGAAGGCGCTCAGGCCCAGCACCCAGATCCAGGGGTTCTTGAGCACCTCCAGCTGCAGCGCGCCCAGGCTGCGCTCGTGGCTGGCCGGGTCCGGCGGCGGATCGGCCACGTGCCGCCAGATGGGCGGCAGGCCGAGCGTCTGGGGTCGGTCCGCGTGGGTCCGCAGCAGCACCAGCCCGCCCAGCAGGCACACCAGCCCGGGCACCCACAGGCCCGCGCGCCAGCCCCAGGCCGCGGCCACCAGCCCGATGCCGGCGAAGGAGAGCGCCTCGCCCAGGTTGTGGGCCAGGCTCCACAGGCTGTAGGCCGAGCCCCGCTCGCGGCGACCGAACCACTGGGAGATGCTCACCACGCTGGGCGCGGCGCCCATGGACTGCAGCCAGCCGTTCAGGCCCCACAGCAGCAGGAACACCATGAAGCCGCTGGAGAAGCCCAGGGCCAGGTTGACGATGGCCGTGCCCAGCAGGCCGGCCGACATGAAGCGGCGCATGTTGCAGCGGTCGGCCAGCACCCCGTTGAGGAAGCGGCCCACGGCGTACACCCACAGCAGCCCGGCGCTGATGACGCCCAGCTCGGTCGGGCTGAACAGGCCGGCCTCGATCAGCGGGGCCTTCACCACCTGGAGGCTCAGCCGGGTGACGTAGTACAGCCCGTAGCCGAGCGTGATGCTCAGCAGCACGCGCCAGCGCAGCCGGCGGTAGCGCCGCCGCACCTCCTCGGGGTCGGCCGAGCAGCTGGGCTGATCGGGGCCCGTCAGGAAGAACTGGGCGATGCGCCTCCACACGGCCGGGCTCCCCGCTCACCCGCCGAACCGGTGGGCGAGCTCGTTCTCCACCACCCGCCGGAGCCTGCGGGCGCTCCAGTCCACCACCGCCAGCGAGCCGTTGGGCAGGAAGCGGTTCTCGCCCAGCGCGCGCGTCAGCGCGCGGATGGCCCCGCCGTGGCTGAACACCAGGTGGCGGCCGGGCTGGAGCTCGGCCAGGAAGGCCCGCAGGCGGCCCTCCAGATCGGCCACCCCCTCGCCGCCCGGGGCCTGGAAGCCCTCGAAGTCCAGCAGCCCGCGCTGCAGCGCCTCGGGGATCTCCAGGAAGGGCACCCCCTCGAGCTCCCCGAAGCCGATCTCCCGCAGGCGCGCGTCCGCCCGGGCCGGGCCGAAGGCCAGCTCGGCCGTCTCCACGGCGCGGGCCAGATCCGAGCTCCACACCCCCTCGAAGCGCTGGCCGGCCAGGTGCGGCCTGAGCCAGCGGGCCTGCTCGCGGCCGAGCTCGGTGAGCGGCACGTCCTGCCAGCCGCTCAGCCGGCCATCCGAGTTGCGGATGGTCTCGCCGTGCCGCACCAGCCACAGCTCGAGGGGTGGAAGCTCCGCGCTCACCGGGTCAAGGTGCCGGCCCCGGGCGGGCCTGTCAACGAGAATCCCCACCCCGGAAGAACGCGCTGGGCGATCCACACCTGGAAGGTCTGCCAACGTCCCTCTTCTGGCTTGGCATCAGGGCCGGGTGCGCTCGGCCTTCACCAGCCGGCCGCCCTGGTAGTCGTAGGTGCCGACGGGGGTGCCGTCCGGGGCGAAGTCCTGCCAGCGGCCCTCGCGCTGGCCGAGCCGGTACTCGCCCGTGCGCTCCACCTGACCGTTCGGGTGCCAGGCGGTCCAGCGGCCCTGCTCCAGGCCGTCCAGGTACTCGCCCTCGGTCCAGCGCGGGGCGGGCTCGCCGTCGGGCCCGTGCCAGCACACCCAACGCCCGCTCTTCCGCCCGGCGCGGTACTCCCCGGCGCAGCGCCGCCGCTCCTCGGTCCAGGTCGTCCAAGCCCCGACCCGCTCGCCGTCCTCGAGACGGCCCTCGGCCACCACCCGGCCCTGGGCGTCGAGGTGGCGCCAGGGGCCGGTCTTCTGGCCCTGCCGGTACTCGCCCTCGGCGGCCAGCGCGCCGCGCTCGTGCTCCCGCCAGCGGCCGTGCCGCTGGCCCGCGACGTAGGTGCCCTCCTCCTGGAGCTCGCCCCGCTCGGAGAAACGGCGCCAGGCGCCGTCCTCGAGCCCCTCGCGGTAGGCGCCCCGCGAGCGCGGCTGGCCGTTGCGCCAGTCGGTCTGGTGGGGCCCGTGCCAGCGCCCGGCCGCGTCCTGGCAGCCCTGCGCGCGGCCGAACCAGACGAGCTCCTCGACCGCGCCGGTGGCCGGCGGGCAGCCCAGGCGCGCGGCCAGGGCCCGCTGCGCGGCCTCGTCCGCGCAGCCCGCGCCGAGCGCGAGCGCGATCCCCAGGGCGAGCGGGCCGGGCCGGAAGCTTGCCGTGCGCATGGGCGGAGCTTACCCTCTTCGGGGTCCGCTTCAAGGGGTCTCGCGCATGTGGCTCCTGGTGTGCTTGCTCGCGCAGGGCGCCGCCCTGGCCCAGGCCGGGCCGGTCTGGCCTCCCCTGCTCGACGACCCCGGGGCCCGGGCGGCCGCGCGGCTGCTCGACCTGGGCGCGGTCGGCAAGGCGGCCGAGGCGGCCGAGCGCCGGCTGCGGGGCGAGGCGCTCGCCGAGGACGAGGCGGCCGCGCTGGGCTTCGTGCGCGCGCTGGCCCGCACGCGCGCCGGGCTCCCGGCCGATCCGGGCGACTTCATGCGCGCCTTCCACGCGCCCGGCCTGCGGGGGCTGGACGGGCACGCGGCCTGGTACCTGGGCAGGCTGCTGTGGGAGCGCGGCGCCCGGCTGAGCGAGGCCAAGGCCTACGACCTGGCCGGGCCGTACCTGGAGCACGTGCCCTTCCCCGGCCGCTTCGGGCTGGAGGCCCGCCGGCTGCGGGTGCGCGGGCTGGTGGCCACGGGCGCGCTGCCCCAGGCGCTGGCGCTGGCCGAGGACACGGCCGCGCGGCTTGAGCGCCGGGCGGGTGAGCCCGCGGCGCTGCTGCTGCTGGCCTGGGTCAGCGAGCGCGCGGGCCACGCGGCCGCCCAGGCGAAGGAGCGCGAGGAGTCCCTGCGGCTGCTCGGTCAGGCGGCCGCCCTCTACCGGCAGGTGCGGGCGGTGTGGCCCGAGCATCCGGCCGCGCTCCAGGCGGCCGCGGGCGAGGACCGCCTGCGCGCCGCCAGGGTGCGGCCCGGGTCCGGGCTCGCCCCGCGGGCGCTGTCGCTGATGCGCGCGGTGGTCTCGCGCCCGTTCGGGCCGGCCGACTTCGGCCTGGTCTCGCGCCTGCGCGGGCTCCTGCCCGCGGACCCGCGCGACGGGGCCGCGGCCGAGGCGGATCTGCTGTGGGCCGAGGTGGCCATCCGCCTGCGGCGCTTCGAGGCGGCCAGCGCGCGGCTGGTCCGGGTGCGCGAGCGGGCGCCCGGCCCGGAGGCGCAGGCCCGGGCCGCGCTGGTGCTGGCCCGGCTCCAGGCCCGGCGCGACTCGGCCGGCGGCCAGCGCGCCTACCTGGCGGTGGCCGACCGCTGGCCGGAGACCCGCTCGGCCGGCTCGGGGCTCTACCGGGCCGCGGAGATCGCCCGCCGGCTGGGGCGCCCCGAGGAGGCCCAGGAGCTCTTCGAGCGCTGCGCGCTGGAGCACTCCCTGGATCCCGCCGCGGGGGGCTGCCAGTGGGGGCTGGCCTGGTTCGAGCTCGAGGCCGGCGACCTGGCCTGCGCCCTCGAGCGCCTCGACGCGCTGGCGGGCGTGGAGGACCCGGCGGATGGGGTCGGACCCGGGGAGCTGGAGATCGATCTCGATCCCGAGGACTTCGAGGACCCGGCCGCGGACACCGCCGACCCCGAGCTGCCGCTGGTGCCGCTGTCCCCGGAGGGCGAGGACCCGGCCGCGGAGGAGGCCGGGCAGGACGAGTCCGACGAGCTCACCGCGTTCGATCTGGGCGCGGCCGCCTTGCGCTCCCGGGCGCGCTACTGGGCCGCGCGCGCGCGGGAGCGGCTGGGCCAGGCCGGGGCGGCCCCGGACGCCCTGGCGGCCCGGGCGGCCTACCGCGCCCTGGCCGAGGAGGAGCCCTTCGGCTACTACGGGTTGCTGGCCTGGGAGCGCCTGCTGGCGGGGGGCGCCGCGCCCGGCGACGCCCCGGCGCTCGGCCACCCGCGCTGGCCCGCCGAGGAGGGTCCGCCCGATCCGCTCCGGCCGCGCTGGCCCGCGCCGGACATGGCCGGGCTGGGCGGGGAGGCGGCAGCGGCCGTGGCCTACGAGCGCATGGGCCTGCGGCGCGAGGCCCTCGCCAGCCTGGCCGGGCTCCGGCCCGGGGACACGTCGCCGGCGGACGCGCGCGCGGCCGCGCTCATCCTGGACGCGGCGGGCGAGCTCCGGCGCTCGCACCGGCTGGCGCCGCTGCCGCGCGACGGGGGCCTGCCGGGCTACCCGGAGGCCGAGCTCGGGCTGGACGCCCGGCTGGCCTACCCGCGCGCCTACGGCGGGCTGGTCGAGCTGGCGGCCCGCGAGGCGCGCGTGCCGGCCGCGCTGATCTTCGCGGTCATGCGCCAGGAGACCGGTTTCTGGGCCGAGGGGCGCTCGCCGGCCGGGGCGCGCGGGCTGCTGCAGGTCTTGCCGGCCACGGGCGCCTGGATGGCCCAGCGCGCGCGGCTGCGCGGCTACGCCGGCTGGAAGCTGTACGAGCCGGAGACCTCGCTGCGGGTCGGCGCGGCCTTCCTGGCCTTCCTGCTGGAGCGCTACCAGGGCAACGTGCCGCTCGCCCTGGGGGCCTACAACGCCGGCCAGGGGGCCATGGACCGGTGGATCGCGAAGCGGCCCGGGCTCGAGCTGGACGCGCTGCTGGAGGAGATCCCGGTGGCCGAGACCGCGCGCTACATCCGGCGGGCGCTGTGCTTCTACGCGGCCTACCGCCTGCTCGACGATCCGGGCGCGGAGCGCCCCCTGGCCCTCGACTTCTCCCCGCCCGCCGTGCCCGACTGACCCGAGTTCGCCAGCGTCAGGGATTGCAGCCGGCAAGCGCCCGGGCGACGTGGTCGCTCGCGCAGCCGAGGCTCGCGGGGCCCGCCCCGCGGCTCTGGCAGGTGGTGCGGCCCGAGGGGCAGCGCGGCGAGCTGGCCGGGTCCCAGCGCTCGCGGCCGCACTGGCAGGGCGTGTCGTCGAGCAGGATGGCCGGGCAGGCGCCTCGGGCGCGGAGCTCGCGGCGCTGCCGCTCGAGCTCGATGCAGGCGTAAGCCGGGTCGATGACCGGGAACAGCGGGCCGAGCCCCTCGTCGAGCAACCGCTCCCGGCTGGCCCGGGTGGACTCGCAGCCCGCCCGCGCGCAGATCTCCGCGGAGACGTCGAGCCGGAGCGCATAGTAGGTAAACAGCCCGCCCCCGAGGATGGCGGCGAGGAGCGCGAGCACGCCCGTGGCCTGCAGCGCGCGCCGCAGGCGGAGCTCCCTGGGCCACGCACCCAGCCAGCGCCAGACGCCGGCGGCGAGCAGCCCGGCCCCGAGCAGCATGAGGCCGCCGAGCGTCCTCGGGCTCACGCCCAGGCGGTGGATCCCGCCCCAGAGGTCGACCGCGGCGAACAGGCAGCCGAGCGCGAGCACGACCGCGGCGCCCCCGGCGAAGAGCCAGAGGCCCGAGCGACGCCGCGCGCGAGCTCCGTCATCGGGTCTGGATTCCACGGGGAGAGGCTAGCACGGGTGGGGCATTACTGCGAGGCCGGCGCTACTCTCCCCACACCCGGAGGCGGTCGAAGTCGCAGGTCATGCGCGCCTCCATGTGCATGCCGATGTTCGCGCCGAAGAGCTCGCGGGCCTTGATGGTGTCCAGGGTCTGGCCGTTGGCCTGCAGGACCCACCTGCGGCCCTGCCTGGCCAGGGCGATGGTGATCCACTGGACCCCGCCGGCCTGGATGGCCGTGTGCGCCTGCCAGCCGGTCAGGTCCCGCCACTGGCCGCCCTCGAAGTAGGACAGGCGGTACTGGCCGCCGTCGGTGACCTCGAAGGAGTAGCCGTTGTTCGCGTCGCTGGACCCGAACCACAGCCCGCAGCCGTAGTTGTCGAGGTTCTGGTGGATGCGCAGGGTGAGCTCGAAGCGGTAGTCCCCGCGCGCGCGCACGGGCTTCGTCATCCAGGTCGCGTAGCCCCCGGCCACGTGGTGGCGCAGCCACAGGCGACCGTCCTGGACGCCGGACTCGGCCTGATCGGTCGCCCCGACCCACCAGGCGTTGCGGTTGTCGTCGAAGGTCTCGTCGAGCAGCAGCTCGCCGCCGCTCGCGCCCCCGTCCCGCGCGTCCTCGAGCGCCTCGAGGGCGTCGCGGATGGCGGCCTGGACCTTCCTGGGGCAGTCGTCCCCGGCCGCCTCGCGGGCCTCCCGGAGCGCGCGCCGCGCCTTCTCCGGCCTGGCGCTCCTCTTCTCCAGCCTGTCCGCCGCGTCCTCGAGGTCCTCGAGCACGGCCTGGCGGCAGGCCTTGCCGGCCTGCTTGGCCTCGTCGATGGCCTCCTCCACCGCGCGCAGGGCCCGCTTGCCCGGCCCGCCCCCGGCCAGGGCGGGGCAGGCGAGCAGCAGCAGCGCGCAGATGGACACTCCGAATCGCCCAGGGTTCATGGCGGCCTCCTCGCCGGTCTGGCCGGGCCTCAGGAGCAGGTCCCGCTGGTGCAGGCGCCCGAGTCGCAGTCCGAGTCGTACTCGCAGCGATCGCCGAAACCGCGGCCGTGGCAGGTGCCGTCCACGCAGTTCTGGGTGTCGCAGTCCGAGTCGTAGTCGCAGGGCGAGCCCTCGCCGTTGCCCTGGCACTGGCCGTCGGTGCAGTTCTGCGAGTCACAGTCCGAGTCGTACTCGCAGGGGCAGCCGTTGTCGTTCTCCCAGCAGGAGCCGTTCGCGCAGTTCTGGGTCTGGCAGTCCGAGTCGTAGTCGCAGGCGCTGCCCTGCAGGCAGGTCCCGGAGATCGCGCACTCGCCGTCCTTGGCGGGGTTGCGGGTGCAGGCCGAGGGGTCGTGCGTGGCGCTCTCGGCCTGGGCGAAGCACCCGTCCATGCAGTCGAAGTCCATGGGCTGGCAGGCGGCCATGCAGCCTTCGAGGTCGAAGCCGACGCACAGCTCGAAGGCGCTCTCGGTCGCGCAGTCGTAGTAGATGTCGTTCAGGCAGCACCACCCGTAGGCGGCCACCTGCCCGGGTTTGCAGTCGCCGGCCTCGCACACCTCGCCGGCGGCGCAGTCGGAGTCGTGCGCGCACTCGGCGCTCTCGGGCACGCAGGCGCCGTTGAGGCACTGCATGAGCGCGCCGCAGTCGGCCGCCGTCTGGCAGGCGGCCGGGGGATCCACGCACACCCCCAGATCGCAGATGCGCGCCCCCTTGCAGTCGGTGTCCTGTGCGCAGGCGCCGCGCTCCTCCGAGCCAGCCGTGCAGCCGAGGGCCATGAGGCCGAGCGTCATCCCGAGGGTCACCAGTCCTTTGAACATGTTCACTCCTCCTTGTTCTCGAGGTCGTTCCGTGCGGACCTCTGGTTGGGGTCAGGTGCAAGAGGGGGGCTGCCGGAAAATGTCGCAGCCGGGCGCGAAGATTTCTGGCCGCGCTCGATCCGCCGGAGTTTCAACAGGAAGGCGATCAGCTCCCGGCAGCGCGGGCAGCGATCCAGGTGCTGCTCCAGGTCGGGCGTGGCCTCACCCCGCGCGCGGGCCTGCAGGCGATTCTCGTCCGGGCAGGGGGCGCGGACGGCACGGGGGGTGGGGCGCAGCGGCATGCCAGCCCCAGGAGGGGCGGCCGGGCGGAAAGTCGCACCCGCGCCGGACCCCGGCTCAGGGGGCGGGCGGGTCGTCCGCCTGGCGGTGGAGCAGTGCCACCACCGAGACGTAGAGCTGGCTCTGCAGCAGCCGGATCACGCTGTCGAACTCGCCCTCGCTGAGGGTCAGGCGCCGGCGCAGGGCCTCGCGGGTGAGCTGGAACAGCCTGTGTTCGATGCGCTGCACCCAGCGTGCGCAGGTGGCGCGGTGCACGTGGTACAGGGCGCCGAGGTCGTCGATGCTCATGTCGTGCACCAGGCGGAAGCGCAGGATGTTCCGCTCCTTGGCCTCGAGCGCGGCCAGGGCCTCGCCGAACGCCGCGCGGAACTCCTCGAGGTAGTGCTGCTTGAGGTACCCCAGCTCGGGATCGGCGGGGGCGTCGAGGCGCTCGAGCAGCTCCTCCTCCGAGGCCACCTCCCGGCCGGCCCGCCCGGTCAGGGCCCGGGCCTCGCGGATGGCCACGATGCACAGCCAGCCCAGCAGGTCCCCGCGCCCGGCGTAGTTGGCGAGCTTCAACCGGCCGTCCGGACCGGGCAGCAGCAGCTTCTCGTACAGGCGCTGGCTGACGTCCTGCGGCGCGACGGTGCTGCTCCCGAGCCTGCGGACCGCCGCCTCGACCCGGGGGAACACGCGCTGCTCGAGCGCGGACAGCGCGGCGGGATCGTGGCGCAGGCACCCGCAGGCCAGGTACAGATCGGACAGCCTCAGGCTGGCGAGCTCCTCGTCCGGGCAGTCGGGGCTGGCCAGGCGCTCGGCCACGAAGTCGGCGAAGTGCTCCTCGGGCAGCCGGAGCTCCGGCCAGGCGCGCCGGGCCTCGCTCCACCTCTCCGCCCACACCCTCGAACCGCCGAACGCCACGTGCCCTCCCGCGGCCAGCACGGACTGGGGCGACCCTAGCACGGCCGGATCCCCGCCTCAACCCGGCCGGCGGACCGGTTGCGGCCGCCCGGCGGGCGTGCTCAGCTCGGCCCATGAAGACCGACTGCCCTGACGAGAACACGATCCTGGCCTTCGCCCAGGGGAAGGGGCCGCCCACCCAGCACCAGGCCCTCGAGGCCCACCTGGACCAGTGCGCGGCCTGCCGGAAGGTGGTGGCCGATCTGGTGGCCGGCGGGCTGCTCGGCCGGCCCGCCCCGTCGCTCCAGCCCGGCACGCTGCCCGACCCGGCCCGCGCGTCGTCCGCCCAGCCGCCCGCGCTCGGCCGCGGGACGGTGGTCGGCCGGTACGTGCTGCTCGACCGCCTGGGGCAGGGCGGCATGGGCGTGGTCTGGTCGGCCTACGACCCGGAGCTCGACCGCCGCGTCGCCATCAAGCTGGTGCGCCGCGACTCCGCGCCGGGAGATCAGGAGCGCCCGGGCCGCCTGCAGCGGGAAGGCCAGGCCCTGGCCAGGCTCTCCCACCCCAACGTGGTGCCGGTGTTCGACGTGGGCGCGCACGAGGGCCAGCTCTTCGTGGCCATGGAGCAGGTGGACGGCTGGACGCTGGAGCGCTGGCTGCAGGCGGAGCCGCGGACCGTCGGGCAGATCCTGGAGGTGTTCGAGGCCGCCGGCCAGGGGCTGGCCGCGGCCCACCGCGCCGGCCTGATCCACCGGGACTTCAAGCCGGCCAACGTGATGGTGGGCAGGGACGGGCGGGTGCGGGTGACCGACTTCGGGCTGGCGCGGCTGGCCGAGGGGCCGGAGCCGGCCGGCCAGGCCCCCCGCCCGCCCGCGGAGGGCGCGCTCACCCAGACCGGCGCCCAGCTCGGCACGCCCGCGTTCATGGCCCCCGAGCAGATCCGGGGAGAGCCCGTCTCCGCGGCCACGGATCAGTTCGCCTTCTGCGTGGCCCTCTACCAGGCCCTGTTCGGCGCGCACCCCTTCCTGTGGGAGCCGGGCCAGGGCACCCAGGCGCTGTGGCAGGCGGTGGTGGAGGGCCGGCTGCGCGAGGTGCCGCGCCGGCGCTCGCTGCCCGGGCGGGCGCGGGTGGCGCTGCAGCGGGGGCTGTCGCCCGACCCGGGCGCGCGCAACCCGGGCATGGAGGCCCTGCTCGCGGCGGTGCGCCCGGCCCCCCGGCTGCGGCGCCTCGTGCTGGCGGCCAGCCTCGCGGCGGCCGGCCTCGCGGCGGCGGCGGGGCTCGGGCTGCGGGCCTGGGTCACCTCGCAGGAGCGCGCGGCGGCCGAGCTGTGCGAGCGAGCCGCGGGCAAGATCGAGCAGAGCCTCGGCCCCGAGCGCCGCAGCGCGCTGGCCGCCCTGCTGGCCAAGGCCTCTCCGGGCGCGGAGCGCCGGGCGGCTGCGGCGCTGGAGGGCCTGGAGCGCTGGGCCGGGCGCTGGGAGGACGGCTACCGCGACGCCTGCCTGGCGAGCTCCGTGCGCCACGAGCAGTCGCCGGAGGTGATGCTGCTGCGGACCCAGTGCCTCGACACCCGGCTGCGCGAGTTCGACCAGGTGGTGCTGGCCTTCCTCGAGGGCGATCCGGCCCTGCTCGGCCAGGCCCCCCAGGTCGTCGCCCGCCTGACCGGGCTCGACTCCTGCGGCGACACGGTGGCGCTGCGCGCCCCGCTGCAGCCGGCCGCGGAGCTCGCCCCGGCCGTCGCCCGGGCCCGCGAGCGCCTGGCCGACGTCCTGGCGATGTACAAGACCGCGCGGGTGGACCAGGCCCTGCCGCTCGCCCGCGAGACGCTGGAGCAGGCCAGGGGCCTCGGCTTCCGCCCGCTCCAGGCCGAGGCGGGCCAGGCCCTGGCGAAGCTCCTGTTCGCCAAGGCCGACTACGCGGCCCAGGAGGCCACCCTGCGCCGGGCCCTGGCCGACGCCCTGGCCGGTCGGCACGACGCCCTGGCGGTGGAGATCCTGGCGGACCTCGGCTACCTGCTCGGCCCGGCGCGCAACGAGTACCAGCAGGCGCAGGACGTGTTCGAGCTGGCCCAGGCGCTGCTCGATCGGCTGGGGGGCGTGGGATACTTACAGATGTTCGTCGACAACAACCAGGCGGCCAGCTTCATGGCCCAGGGCAAGCACGCCGAGGCCGAGGCCGTGCTGACCCGCCTGCGCGCGGCCAAGCTGCGGGCGGAGCAGGGGCAGGCGGTCCACTCGCTGCACCTCGGCCGCATCGACACCAACCTGGGGGCGGCCCTGGTCGGCCAGCGCAAGTTCGAGGCCGCGCTGCCGCTCTACCAGGAGGCCCGGACCGTCATGGAGCAGAACCTGGGCCCGGACCACCCCGATCTGGCGGTGGTGCAGAACAACCTGATCGAGCCCCTGTTCGAGCTCGGGCGCAAGGACGAGGCCCGCCGGGTGGCCGAGGAGGTGCTGGCTGCGCGCATCCGAGCGCTGGGCGCGGATCACCCGCAGACCAACACCACCCGCTTCAACCTGGCCTCGCTGCTGATCGACGCCGGGCAGTACCCCCAGGCCCGGGCGGTGCTGGAGGAGTCGCTGGTCCACTACCGGACGCGCTTCGGGCCGGACCACGTCGCCGCGGCGGACGCGCTGTCGGCCCTGGGCAGCGTCCTGCTGGCGCAGGGCGAGCCGGCCGGGGCCCTGGAGGTGCTGGAGCGCTCGCTCGCGCTCCGCACCCGGGCCGGGGAGGAGCCCCTGCTCGGGGCGAACACCCGCTTCAGCCTGGCCAAGGCGCTGGCCGCCCTGGGGCGGGACCGGCCGCGGGTCCGCGCCCTGGCCGAGCAGGCGCGCGAGCTGTACCTGGCCGCGGGCGCGGGCTACCAGGACCAGGCCGGGGAGATCTCCACCTGGCTGTCCGGCCTCCGGGCGCGGGGCCCCCGGTGAGCCCGCTTTACCCCTAGAAGAAGAGGGCCCGTTGCGCTAGCCTGCGCTGGAGTTCGGGAAGGAAGCGGGGCCATGCCGCTGTCGGGCACCTTCGACACCCTGTCGCTCGCGGACCTGCTCCAGGTGGTGCAGCAGAACCAGATCTCGGGCCTGCTGACGGTCACCTGCGGCCTGGAGGACACGCATCTGGTGCTCGCCCGCGGGGACGTGCTGGCGCTGGGCGCGGACGATCCGGCCCGGCTGGATCTCGGCCAGGAGCTGCTCGCGGCCCGGCTGGTCAGCCCGGGCGCGCTGCAGGTGCTGGTGCGCGAGCTGCCCGAGGGGGAGGGGCTGCGCGAGGCGCTCGGCCGCCAGGGCGGGGTGGACGCGGAGGCCCTGGCGGAGCTCGAGGCCCGGCACGCGAGCGAGCTCATCCTGGGGCTGCTCTTCCGGGAGGACGGCTCCTTCCACCTGTCCACACGCGCGCTGCCCGAGCCGCGCGAGGCGGGCGTGCCGAACCTGGTGGTGCTGGCCCGGCCGCTGCGCACCCAGGGGCTCCTGTTCGACGCCATGCAGCGGGTGGACGAGTGGAACCAGGTGCGCCAGGTGCTCCCCACCGGTCACGTGCGGGTGAGCGCCCCGCCCGAGGCCCTGTCCTGCGAGCTGCCGGCGGTGCGCCGGCTGGCCGAGCTGGGTGAGGCGCTCAACGTGGTGGAGCTGTGCCTGCGCATGGGCGGCAACCGTTTCGAGCTGCGGCGGCAGCTGGTCGAGGGGCACGCGCGCGGACTGGTGCGCGTGGAGCCGGCGGCCGAGGGCGGCGCGGAGCTCGAGGCCGCGGCCCGCCTGCTCGAGCAGGCGCGGGCGCTGCTCGAGCAGGGCCGTCACGACGAGGCCCAGGCCGTGCTGGCGGTGGCGCTCGGCCTCGATCCGGACAGCGAGCGCGCGCGCGAGCTGCTGACGCGCACCCGCGCGGACCAGCTCGCGCACCTGCGGCGCAAGCTCGAGTCCCACCGGGTGCCGGTGCTGGCCGTGCCGCCCGAGTCCCTGGCCGGGCTGCGCCTCGGCCGCCGCGAGCTGTACCTGGCCTCGCGCCTGAGCGGCCGGACGGACGTGGCCAGCCTGCTGGTGTCCATCGCGCTCGGGGAGCTGGAGACCCTGCGCAGCCTGGAGCGGCTGGTGGACGCCGGCCTGGTGCGGCTCGGGTAGGTCGGCCCATGGAGCGCGTGCTGCTGCTGTGCCGGGCGGGGTTCGAGGGCGAGCTGGCCGCCGAGGCGCAGGCGCGGGCCGCGGCCGTGGGGCTCCCGGGGTTCTGCCGCGCGCGGGCGGGTGAGGCCCGGGCGGAGTGGTGCCCGTCCCCGGACGCGGAGCTGACCGCCGGCCAGGCCGTCGAGCGCTTCGCGCGCGAGGTGCCGCTCGGCGAGCTCGTGTTCGCCCGCCAGCTGCTCCTGGCCGCGCCGGTGCGCTCCGGGCTCCCGCCGGAGGATCGCGCCGGGCCCCTGCTCGAGATCTTCGCGGGCTTCGGTCGGCCGGTGGACGGGCTGGTGGTGGAGACCCCGGACGTCGACGGGCTGAAGCCGCTGCAGGCGTTGTGCCGCAAGTTCGCCCCGATCTTCGAGCGGGCCCTCGGGCGGGCCGGGCTGTGGTGTCCGGGCCAGGCCGAGCACCGGGCCCACCTGGTGTTCCTGTCCACGGTCGCCGCCCAGCCGGCCCTGGCGTGGCTGGCGAACTCCTCGCCCTGGCCGGGCGGCATCGCCAGGCTCAGGCTGCCGGGCGACATCGCCAGCCGCTCGGCGCGGAAGCTCGAGGAGGCCGTGGTGACCTTCCTGGGGCCCGAGGAGCGCGCCGCGCGGTTGAGGGAGGGGATGCGGGCGGTGGATCTCGGCGCCGCCCCCGGAGGCTGGAGCCAGCTGCTCGCCCGCCGCGGCCTGCTGGTGACCGCGGTCGACAACGGCCCCCTGGACCCGGCCGCGCTGAAGAGCGGGCTGGTGGAGCACCAGCGCGAGGACGGCTTCCGCTACCGCCCGCCCAACCCGGTGGACTGGCTGGTGTGCGACATGGTGGAGCAGCCCGGGCGGGTGGCCCACCTGGTGGCGCGCTGGCTGGCCGAGGGCTGGTGCCGCGAGTGCATCTTCAATCTGAAATTGCCCATGAAGCGCCGCCAGGTCGAGGTGGAGCGCTGCCGCGCGCTCATCGACCACGCCCTGGACGAGGCCGGCGTACCCCACCGGCTGGCCTTCAAGCAGCTCTACCACGATCGCGAGGAGGTGACCGGCCACCTCCGCCGGGTGGACCCGTGAACCTGCTGCTGCTGGAGCCCGGGGAGCTCGGCCCCGACGGCCGGGTCGAGCTTGCGGATCGGCGGGCCGTGCACGCGCGCGAGGTGCTCGGGGCGCGCCCGGGCACGCGGCTCCGGGCCGGGCTGCTGGCGGGCCCGCTGGGCGAGGCCGAGGTGCTGTCCGACGACGGCCGGCGGCTGGTGCTGCGCTTCCGGGCCGGCGCGCCCCCGCCCCCGCGGCCGGCGGTGGACGTGCTGCTGGCGCTGCCGCGCCCCAAGGTGCTCCGCAGGCTGCTGGCCCCGCTGGCCGCCCTGGGGGTCGGCCGGCTCATGCTGACCAACGCCTGGAAGGTGGAGCGCGACTACTTCGACACGCACGTGCTCGGCGCCGCCGCGCTGGGCGCGGAGCTGCGCCTGGGGCTGGAGCAGGCCCAGGACACCTGGTTGCCCGAGGTGAGCGTGCACAAGCACCTGCGGGCCCTGCTCGAGGACGAGCTGGACGGCCTGTGCCCCGGGGCGCTCAGGCTCGTGGCGGATCCGTCCGGCCGCGAGCGCCTGCACGCGGCCACGGCCGCGGGCGCGGCCGCCCGGCTCGTGCTGGCCGTGGGGCCGGAGGGCGGCTGGATCGAGCGCGAGCTCGAGCTGCTCGCCCGGCACGGCTTCCGGCTGGTGGGCCTGGGGCCGCGGCCCCTGCGCACGGACGTGGCCTGCCTGGCGCTGGTGGCGCTGGCGCACGACGCCCTGGCCGCGAGGTGAGCGGGCTCAGTCGACCCGGTAGTCCAGGCTCACGGAGTCGATCCGCCGGGACTCGGTGTGCCCGCTGTCGTAGGCCGCGTTCACCTGGCCGTCGATCACCCGGGTGACCGTCACGGTGAGCTCGCAGGAGCGCGGGTTCAGCTCGTCGGCGTCCACGAGGGGCAAGGAGGTGTAGCTGCCGCTGTCGCCGAGCCCGCTGTCCGCCTGGAGCTGGATGCAGGCACCGGTGATGCTCACGCGGATCGAGTCGCCCGGCAGGCTGTCGTCCCAGGTGACGGTCACGCTGTCGCCGGCGCGCGCCTCGAGCGAGGGCGTGACGTCGAGGATGACCGGCGGCGCGGCCGACTCCAGGTGGGTCTCGACCTCCTCGTCCGTGCGCAAGAACTCGAAGTCGTAGCCCGAGATCGACGGGCTGACCTCGGCGCGGTACCAGTGGTAGTTGGTGATGGGCTCCTCGTACTCCCGCAGCCGGGTGCCGTTGCACTCGATGCTCTCGCCGCCGGACATGGTGACCACGGTGCCCAGCGACCCGCCCACCCGCATCTCCGCCCAGGCCACGACCGTGTCGTCCGGGTGGTGATCCAGGCCGAAGTAGGCCCAGATGCCCGAGGTCTTGATGTCCTGCGAGTCGACCAGCGTGCAGCCCCCCGCGAGCAGGGCGGTCAGCGCGGCCGCGGCCAAGAGCGTTCCGGTCCTGTGCATGGCTCCTCCTGTGACGGGCTTCCCCGGTGCATTCTAACCCCGTGGCCCGCCAGGGGCCAGGTGCCTCTTGACGGCCGGCGGGGGCCGGGCGTCAACTCCGGGGTGAGCCGGGGGGCGAGCTGGAAGGAGGTCCGGGATGAACCCGAGGCGCAACGAGCTGGTCGAGTGGAAGGCGCTCTCGCAGCGCGCGGCGGCGCTGCGAGGGCAGCACCTGCGGGCGCTGTTCGCCGCGGACCCGGACCGGGCCGGGCGCTTCTCGGCCGAGGCGGCCGGCTGGTTCCTCGACTACTCCAAGAACCGCATCGACCAGGAGGCGCTCGGGCTGCTGCTGGCCTACGCCCGGGCCTGCCGGCTCGAGGCGGAGCGGGACGCCATGTTCTCGGGCGAGGCGGTGAACCGCACCGAGGGCCGGGCGGTGCTGCACGTGGCGCTGCGCGATCGCTCCGGCCGGCCCGTGCGCGTGGGGGGCCAGGACGTGATGCCCGAGGTGCGGCGGGTGCTCGGGCGCATGGCGGAGTTCGCCGAGGCGGTGCGCGGGGGCGCCTGGCTCGGGCACACCGGCAAGCGCGTGCGGAACGTGGTGAACATCGGCATCGGCGGTTCCGATCTGGGGCCGGCCATGGTGACCGAGGCCCTGCGCTCCTACGCGGAGCGCGGGCTGTGCGTGCGCTTCGTGTCCAACGTGGACGCCACCCACTTCGCCGAGGCCGTGCGCGACCTGGACGCGGAGGAGACCCTGTTCCTGGTGGCCTCCAAGACCTTCACCACCCAGGAGACCCTGACGAACGCCCGCACGGCCCGGGCCTGGCTGCTCGCGCGACTCCGGGACGAGCGCGCGGTGGCCCGGCACTTCGCGGCCCTGTCCACCAACGCCGCGCTGGTGGCCGAGTTCGGCATCGACGCCCAGCGCAACATGTTCCCCTTCTGGGACTGGGTGGGCGGGCGCTACTCGCTGTGCTCGGCCATCGGCCTGCCGGTGATGATCGCCATCGGCCCCGGGCGCTTCGGCGAGCTGCTGGACGGCTTCCACGCCATGGACCGGCACTTCGCCGAGGCCCCGCTCGAGCGCAACCTGCCCGCGCTGCTCGCGCTGCTCGGCTTCTGGTACGCGGACTTCCTGGGCGCCGAGAGCCACGCCGTGCTGCCCTACGACCAGTACCTGGCGCGGCTGCCGGCCTACCTGCAGCAGGCCGACATGGAGTCGAACGGCAAGGGCGTGGATCGCGCCGGCCGGCGCGTGGCCTACCCCACCGGCCCGGTGCTGTGGGGCGAGCCGGGCACCAACGGGCAGCACGCCTTCTACCAGCTCATCCACCAGGGCACCCGCCTGGTGCCGTGCGACTTCATCGGCTTCTGCCGCTCCCGGAACCCGCTGGGCGATCACCACGACAAGCTGATGGCCAACCTGTTCGCCCAGACCGAGGCCCTGGCCTTCGGGCGCACCGAGGCGGAGGTGGCCGCCGCCGGCACGCCGCCGGCGCTGGTGCCCTTCAAGACCTTCGAGGGCAACCGCCCGACCAACACCCTGCTGGCCGAGGAGCTGACCCCGGCCGCGCTGGGCGCGCTCGTCGCGCTGTACGAGCACAAGATCTTCTGTCAGGGCATCCTGTGGGACGTGTACTCCTTCGACCAGTGGGGCGTGGAGCTGGGCAAGCAGCTCGCCGGGACCGTGCTGAAGGAGCTCACCGCGCCCGGGGACCCCGAGCTGCGGCACGACGGCTCGACCAACGCGCTCATCGCGCGCTACAGGCGGCTGCGGCGCGGCTAGCCCCGGGCGCTACTTCTTCTTCGAGGACTTCTTCGGGACCGGCTTCTTGGGAGCTGGCCTCTTCGGGGCCGGCTTCTTCGGGGTGGACCTCTTGGGGACCGGCTTCTTGGGAGCTGGCCTCTTCGGGGCCGGCTTCTTCGGGGCCGGCCTGGTCGCGGTCCTGGCGGTGGGGGCCGGCGCCGCGGGCGTGGAGGTGATCTTCGGGGCCGCGGGCGCCCTGGGGGCGGCCGCGCTCGGCCTGGGGGGCGCGCCCGGCGGGCCGAACCCGGTCACGCGCTCGAGGATCTCGAGATCCTGGTCGGTGACCACGGCCAGGCGGCGCGCGCCGTCCGGGAGCACCAGCCGGAGCATGCGCCGGCCGTCCAGGGACTCCAGCCCGTAGCCGCCGGCCAGGGCGATCTGGACGGCCAGGTCCGCGAGCCGAGGGGTCAGGGCGTCGTGCCGCCGGCCGATCGGCAGGAAGAGCTCCAGCACCTGGCCGGCGGGGGAGCTGTCCTCGGCCGCGCCCACCAGGACGCGCAGCAGGTGGCTGGCCGTCTGGGCCAGGTCGCCGTGCGCCGTCCGCAGCGCGTCGGGCTCGAGCTTCGCGGCCAGGGGCTCCAGCCGGCCGTCGGGGCGGACCCGCAGCGAGCGGGCCTGGCAGACGAAGCCCAGCTCGCCGTCCGCGCGCCGCACCACCTCCTCGCGGGCCACCAGCTCGTGCACCAGCACGGCGGCCCCCAGCCGCGCGGCCAGCTCCCGCACCAGCGGCATCTGGCTGATCGGCTGGCGCTCGACGAACACCCAGCGCCCGCGCCCCGGGTGCTCCTGGACGCGGACCCGCAGGTGCTCGCCCTCCGCCTCGGGATCCTCGGGCGGCGCGACCCAGCCGCGCTCGGCGAACAGCCCGCTCACGATCCGCGCGAGCTGCGCCAGATCGTGCTCCGTGGTGCCCACTGCCGTGCCCACCAGCGTCTCGACCATGACTCCTCCCCTCGGCCGGTCGGCCGACCCAGGCAGTGTACTACGGAACCAGGAGAAAAAAGGAAGTCGGCATGCCCGCTCAGGTCGCCTTGAGGACCGCGTCCTCGAGGCTGGTGCCCTTCTGCAGGCCGACGAAGTTCACCCCCTGCGCCACCAGGATCCCGATGAACTCGGCGGAGGCCTCGTCGATACCCTTCTGATCCACGCGCACGGTGAGCTGCAGCTTGCGCTCCACCGGGCGGACCTCCGCGGCGCTCACGTAGGCCAGCGCGCGGAAGGGCGCGGCCAGGGCGTCCTTGGGTGCCTCGGCCAGGGTGAACACCACCACGGCCTCGCGCCGGGTCAGCTCGTCCATGCGGCGCTGCTCCACGATGCGGCCGGCCTTGATGATGGCCACGTGCGAGCACAGCGCCTCGATGTCGGGCATGTCGTGCGACGAGATGAGGAAGGTGCGCTTGCCGCTCTCGCCCTGGACGAGCAGGCGGATGGCGCGGGCCTGGGCCGGGTCCAGCCCGGCGATGGGCTCGTCGAGCAGCACCACCGCGGGGTCGCCGATCAGCGCCTGGGAGATGGCCACCCGCTTGGCCATGCCGTGCGACAGCTTGTCCGGGTGGCGCCCGACGCAGTCGGCCATGCCGGTCAGCGTCAGCACCCGCAGCACCTCGCGCCTGGCGTCCTCGGCCGAGAAGCCCTGCAGCCGGGCGCACAGCGCCATCTGCCGGTCCAGCGGGACGCCCTTGCGCCAGGACGCGTCCTGGGGCAGCACCGCCAGCCGCCCGCGCAGGCGCTCGGCGCCGTGCTCCTCGCCCAGCACCCGCACCCGCCCGGCGCTCGGGCGCAGGAAGCCCGAGATGATGGAGAACAGCGTGGTCTTGCCGGCCCCGTTGGGCCCGACCAGGCCGAAACAGCTGCCCCTCGGGATGGAGAGCTCCACGCCGGCCAGGGCCTGGACCGCGCCGAAACGCTTGTGCACGCCCTCGACGACGACGGCCGCGTCGTTGCTCTGGTGCATGGCTACAGATCCCTCTTCTGGGTGACCCACACGGCCGCGCCCAGGAACACGCCCGTGTAGATCAGCATGGCCACCCCGGCCAGCGCCACCTGGGAGGGCGCGCCGATCATCAGGTCGTAGCGCAACGGGTTGGGCAGCAGGTAGCGGAACACGCGCAGGCCGTCGTTGATCCAGCCGCCCACCCCGCCCAGGAGCCAGACCCCCATGTAGGTCCCCAGCCCCATGGTGGCCGACAGCAGCGGGCTGCCAGTGACCACGCCGCAGAAGGTCATCAGCGCGATGAGCGGCAGTGACAGCAGCAGCAGGGCCGCGGTGAACCACAGCCCGTCGAGCACCACCAGGGCGGGGCCGTGGTGCTCGTCGAGGATCAGCCCGGTCGCGGTGGCGCCCACGCCCAGCAGCACGATCAGCGTCCCCCAGAACAGGTAGGTGCCCAGGTAGCGGCCGATGACGAGGTTCAGCCGGGTGGTGCGCGGCAGCAGGAAGCGGATGCCCTTGCCGGAGATGTCGGAGGCGTTCTGATCGAGCGCCGCCACCATGGTGAACATCGGCGTGGCGAAGGCCACCGCCAGGTAGAGCGTGGTGATGAACGGCGAGTGCTCCTGGAACAGGCGCTGCATCACGCTCTGGTCCAGGTCCGCCGCCCACTGCACGATCGCCAGCAGGATGGACTCCTCCTGGGTGTAGCTCCCGGAGGCCAGGCTGTTGAGCGTGCCCGCGAAGTCGGCCACCTTGGACACGCACCACAGCGCGTACATGCCCAGGAACAGGAGCGCCAGCATGCCCGGCCCCGAGCGCAGCAGGAGCTTGAGCTCGTAGACGGCCAGGATCTTCAGGTCGCGGGGGTTCAGCGTCATCGGCTCGCCCTCGGGTTGAACGGCGGGGGGCAGTCTATCCGCCCCGCGCCCGGCCTTCAAGCACCCCGACGGGGTGGACGGCCCGCCCGCGCGGGGTGTAGGCTCGGGTCCATGCGACCGCCTCCCACCGCCTGGCTGCCCGTCCTGGGCCTGCTGCTCGCCCTGGGCCCGGGGGCCTGCTGCCACCTCAACCGCCTGGCCAGCCTGTCCGCGCCGCTCGGCGAGGTGTCGGTCGAGGCCGCCAACCTCGGCTCGGCCTTCCTCGTCCTGGAGCGGCGGGCGGATCGGGCCGAGGGCGTGGTCATGCGCGGGGGCGGCGGCCTGAGCAACGTCTTCAACCGCTACCACCGGGCGGTGGAAGCACTCGGGGACGGGCGCCTGGCCGAGGGGCTGAGCGTCTCGCTGGCCGTCGCGCTCGAGCGCAGCCTGGGCTGGGCGGCCGCGGAGGGTGAGCGCAGCGCCATGCTGCGGGCCGAGGTGGAGGAGCTGCGTATCCTGGCCACCGATCCCGCCGCCAGCGTCCAGGTGCGCTGGCAGGTCTGGGCCGAGCTGCGGGACGCGGGCGGCGAGGTGCTGTGGCGCGACTGCCTGGAGGTCGAGCGGCCCGTCCAGGGGCTGAGCCTGGAGCGGCTGCTGGTGGCCGACGACGACGAGCGCGCGCGGGTGCAGGCGGCCCTGGCCCGCGAGATGGCGGACGCCATCGCGGACAGGCTCCGCGCGGACGCCCGGCCCGGGGCGAGCGCGCCGGGCGGGGAGGGGAAGCCATGAGCGAGCGGCCGGGGAGCGGCGTCAAGGAGCGGCGCGCGGCCTTCCGCGTGCCCGTGTGCCTGCCGGTGATGGCCGAGTGCGAGGCCTTCAGCCGGGGCTTCGTGACCAAGGATGTGTCCGAGAGCGGCATCTACCTGATCGGCGAGCTGGAGGCGGGCCCCGGCCAGGTGCTCAGCGTGGAGCTGCGCCTGCCCGCGGGGCTGGGCACGGTGCGCGCCGCCGCCAGCGCGGTGCGGCTGCAGGCCGACACCCCCCGCGGCGTGGGCCTGACCTGGATCCGGCTCGGGGCGGCCGAGCTGGCGCGCCTGCGGGACCTGGACCGGCGCTGGCAGGCGGCCTTCCCGCCCCGCGCGCCGCGGCCCTGATCCGTGCTTGACAGGTGGGTGGGGGCCGTGCAGGAATAGGCCGGCCCGGGCTTCCCGCCCGGGCCGAGAGAGGCTCGTGCACCGGGCCGAAGGCGTTCGTGAGGAGGAGCATGGCCGCGGAGAACCAGACCCCCAACGGTGAAGAAGGCTTCGAGGTCGAAGGAACCGTCAAGGAGGTCCTGCCCGGCGGCATGTACCGGGTGGAGCTCGACGGCGGGCCCGTCGTCCTCGCTTACGTCTGCGGCAAGATGCGCAAGCACTACATCCGTATCGTGCTCGGCGACCGGGTCAGGGTCGCCTTCTCCCCCTACGGCCCGCAGCGCGGCCGGATCATCTACCGCTCCCGCTGATCCAGCGCGGCCCCCCGGCCGCCGCGGCGCCCCGGCGCGCGGTGCTCAGAAGCCCCGGCTGCGGCGCAGCATCGCCTCGCGCACGAGCTGCAGGTTGAAACGCCACTCCCCGTCGACCTTGACGCCGGGGATCTGCCCGCCCTGGACCATCTTGCGCACCTGCAGCAGCGGCTGGTGGAGCTCCTGGGCCAGCTGGGCCATGTCGATGAGGTCCACCTGCGGCGCGGGCGCCGGCGGGGCCTTCGGCGCGGGCGGCTCGGCCGGCGCGGCGGGCTTGGCCGGCGCGGCGGGCTTGGCCTCCGCCTTCGGCTTGGCGGCCGCCTTCTTGGCCGGGGCCTTGGCGGGCTTCGCGCCCTTCGGGGGGGTCGACTTCGCGGGGCTCTTCTTGGTCGGGCTCATGTTCCTCTCCGTGTCCGTGGTTCGGGTCCTCCGCGCGGCCTACATCAGGTCGCGCAGGATGGCCATGGCGTCACGCAGATCGTCTGCGCCGCCCAGGTTCAGCAGATCCTCGATGCGGCTCAAGTGGGTCTGCACGCGCTGCAGGATGGCGGTCTCCTCGACGTGCGGCGTCTCCAGGGACGGGCGCGCGGCGGCCACCGCGCGGAACTCGGTCAGGGAGCCGGGCGCGTCCAGGCACTCGAGCAGCGCCATCCCCAGGTGGAAACGGGGGATCGCGGTCGGGTCCTTGGCGACGGCCTCGCGCAGGTTGCGCACCGCCTTCTCCAGATCGCCGCGCTTGAGGTACACCACCCCGAGTGTGTCGCGGATGAAGCCGTTCGCGTTGCGATCCGGGAACACGTCCAGCGCCTTGCGCGCCAGCCGGGTGGCCTCCTCGAGCCGCGCCCCGCGCTTGGCCAGCACGTAGGCCAGCTCGTTCAGCAGCATGGCCAGGGCGTAGGGATCCTTGGGCTCGAGGGCCAGCCCCTGCTCGAGCCAGCCGGCGGCCTCCTCGTGCAGCCCGAGCACGTTGTCCACCGAGCCCAGCGCCAGGAACAGGTAGGGCTCCTTCTTCTCCTCGTCGGCCAGCAGGGCGAGCTCGCGCCGGCAGCGGGACGGGTCCAGGGCCGAGCCGGCCGTCCACACGTCCAGCAGGTGGTAGCCCTTCTGCGGCTGGATGCGGTAGGCCAGCTTGGAGAGCGAGTAGGCGCGATCGAGCTGGCCCAGGCGGAAGGAGCCCATGGCCTTCTCGATCAGCTTCTCCGTGGTGATGGCGCCCGAGTCGAGCTCCGAGTCGGGCATGGGCGCGGCGCCGGGCCGCCGCCCGCGCAGGGCCGCCTCGGCCCCGTACAGGGACTCCGAGATGATGAGGATCTCCAGGTTCCAGGGGTCGAGCTGCTCGGCCTGGCCGATCGAGCGGCGGGCCTCGTCCAGATCCCCCAGGCGCAGCGCCACCTCGGTGAGCAGCCGCAGGCCGGGCACCGACTCCCGGAACTTCGCCAGGAAGGCGCGCAGCGCCTCCCGGGCGGCCTCCAGCTCCGCGATCCAGGCGGGGCTCGCCGCGCCGGTGGGGCGCTGGCGCAGCAGCTCCACCACCCTGGCGAACAGGGCGCGCTGGCCCTCGTCCAGGGCGGTCGGCTCCGGGTCCCGGGCGCTCATGCCGATCTCTCCTCCAGCGGCATCCGGCCCCATCAGACCACGTTGCGACCCGGTGTCAAGCGGGCGGCGGCGCGCGGGCCGCCAGCCCGCGGGGCCTCCTGGCGGGTCGCTTGACCGGGGCGCGGCCGGCAGGCAATATCGTCCCCCAACTGGAGGGCAGCATGGCCTCGACCGACAGGCTCTACGACCAGCTCATGGAGATCGCCTTCAACCTGTGGTGGTCCTGGCAGCCGGACGTGCCCGAGATCTTCCGGGACCTGGACGAGCTCATGTGGCGCCAGGTGAACCACAACCCGGTGGCGCTGCTGAGGCGGCTGGGGAAGGCCGGCATTGCCGAGCGCGCCCAGAGCGCCGCCCTGGAGAGCCGGGTGCTGTACGCCTACCACCGGCTGCAGGAGTACCTGTCCTCCCGCCGCAACTGGGGCGATCACCACGGCGGCCCGCTCAAGGTGCGGCCGGTCGGCTACTTCTCGGCCGAGTTCGGGCTGCACGAGTCGCTGCCGATCTACTCGGGCGGCCTGGGGGTGCTGGCCGGCGACCACCTCAAGAGCGCCTCCGATCTCGGCGTGCCCGTGGTGGGCGTGGGCCTGTTCTACGCCCAGGGCTACTTCCGCCAGGTGATCGACGCCAACGGCTGGCAGCAGGAGTCCTACGGCGGCTCCGACCTCACCCAGATCCCGGTGGAGCCCGCCCTCACGCCCGAGGGCGCGCCGCTGCTCGTGCGCGTGGACACCCGCTCGGGCCCCCTGTTCGCCTCGGTGCTCAAGGTGCGGGTGGGGCGCTCGCTGCTCATCCTGCTCGACCCCAGCGTGAAGGAGAACAACCCGGCCGACCAGCGCCTGACCACCCACCTCGAGCGCCTGTACGGCGGCGGGCAGCGCGAGCGCATCCGCCAGGAGCTGCTGCTGGGGGTGGGCGGCCTGCGGGCCCTGCGCGCCATCGGCATCCACCCCGCGGTGCTCCACCTGAACGAGGGCCACTGCAGCTTCGTCACCCTGGAGGCCATGCGCCAGGCCATGCGCGAGCAGGGCATGGACTTCCGCCAGGCGATGGCGCACGTGTCCGAGCGGGCCGTGTTCACCACCCACACCCCGGTCGAGGCCGGCCATGACCGTTTCCCGGCCGAGCTGGTCGAGGAGCACCTCGGGCCCATGCGGGACGAGCTGGGCATCGACCCCTACACGCTGCACGGCCTGGGCCGCATCCGGCCCGAGGATCCGCACGAGCCCTTCTGCATGACCGTGCTGGCGCTGAAGACCTGCCAGCGGGCCAACGGCGTATCGCACATCCACGGCGGCGTGAGCCGCGCCATGTGGAACGGGCTGTGGCCCCAGCGGCAGACGCACGAGGTGCCCATCGGCCACGTCACCAACGGGGTGCACGTGGCCACCTGGCTGGCGCCCCAGATGCGCCGCCTGTACGAGCGGCACCTGGGCCGGGACTGGATGGAGCGCATCCGCCGGCGCGAGGTGTGGCGGGCCATCGACCTGGTCGACGACGGCGAGCTGTGGGAGACTCACCGCTACCTCAAGGAGCTGATGTTCGACTTCGTGAAGCGCCGGGTCGAGCGCCAGAGCCTGGCGCGCGGCGAGGACGCCGGCGACATCCGCCGGCGGCTCGGCAAGGTCAACGCGGACTGCCTGACCATCGGCTTCGCGCGCCGCTTCGCGCTGTACAAGCGCGCCTGGCTGCTGCTGAACGACGAGGCCTGGCTGGAGAAGCTGCTGTGCGACCCCGAGCGGCCGGTGCAGATCGTCTACGCCGGCAAGGCCCACCCCCAGGACGATCGCGGCAAGGAGATCATCCAGCGCATCTACCGCCTGGGCCGCGATCCGCGCTTCGAGGGCCACATCCTGATGGTCGAGGACTACGACATCAACGTCGGCCGGCACCTGGTGCAGGGCGTGGACGTGTGGCTGAACAACCCGCGCCGGCCCCTGGAGGCCTGCGGCACCAGCGGCCAGAAGGTGCTGCTGAACGGCTGCCTGAACTGCTCGACCCTGGACGGCTGGTGGGCCGAGGCCTACGACGGGTTGAACGGCTTCGCCATCGGCAGCGGGCTGGTGCACCGCGATCCGAGCTTCCAGGACCAGCGCGACGGCAGCGATCTGCGCACGGTGCTGGAGCGCGAGGTCGTGCCCATGTTCTACAAGCGCGACGCGCGCGGCCTGCCCCGGGAGTGGATCGCCCGCATCAAGCACGCGCTGCGCAGCCTGGCCTGGCGCTACAACGCCGATCGCATGGTCGTGGACTACACCACCACCGCCTACCTGCCCGCCGGCGGCGCCACCACCTCGGTGCTGCCTGACCAGTCCGATCTCGACCTGCCCACCGTGGTGCAGTGGCTGGCCCGCTACGAGATGTGAGCGCGCTCAGGGCGCCGCGGCCGCGGCCGGCCCGGCCGGGCTGGCCGGGCCCAGGACGAGCTCCTGCTCCTCGGCCTGGTCCACCAGGATGGCCTGGCTGCGGAAGGCCTCGTAGCCTGCGCGGGGCTCGCGGCCCGCGCGCACGGCCAGGCTGCGGGTGCAGCGCACCTCGTGCGCCTCGGCCCGGCAGCGGCGCTCGTAGCTGAACAGCGACGTCTCGATCCGGGCGGGGGCGGGCAGGCTGCGCACGCCCAGCCCCGTCGGCAGCTGCAGGCTCAGCTCGACCCGCTGGACCCACGGCACCTGGATCTCGAGGTCGTTGTAGCGCTCGGGCCGGGGGGCGAGCAGCATGGCGACGTTCAGCGGCCAGAGCGGCAGCAGGCGCAGGCTGTCGCCCTCGGCGCGCACCTTGCCGGGCACGTGCAGGCCGTAGTCGGCGCGGACCTCGGGGCCGAGGTCGTCCAGCCCCGCGAAGGTGGCGTGGCTCACCCGCGCCCCGCGGTAGCGGTAGTTGAGCTGGCGCGCGAACTCCTCGAAGCGCTTGCCCGGGTTCTGCAGCCGCTCGCGGCGGCCGTAGGACCACAGGCCGGTCCAGCGCTCCTGGCCCGTGAGCGCCAGCGCGCCGCCCTGGATGCCGGCCGCCAGGCGCACCTCCTCGAGCGAGGTCTCCGGCCCGAGCTGGGGCGTCTCGACGATCTGGTGGCTCTGCCCGTCGAGCACCAGGGCCTTCAGCCCCTGGTCCCGCTCGGGCAGGTAGGCGAGGTGACCGAAGCGCGAGGTGCCGTCGACGAACAGCGGCTCGGGGAAACCCGGCTGGGCCGGGACGAAGGTGATGATGTGGTTGGTCTGGGCGCTGGGGATCTCCCAGAACACGGGCCCGCGGTCGCGGGTGCGCACGCCGGCGTAGGCGGCCTGGATGCCCACCTCGCGCAGCATGGCGATCATCAGGGTGGCCTTGTCCTTGCAGTCCCCGAAGCGGTTGTCGAAGACGTCCGCCGCCTTGTTGGGCTTCTTGCCGAAGATGCCGGCGTCGTGGTCGAGGTAGCGCACCTCCCGGGCCACGAAGGCGTAGATGGCCTCCAGCTTCTCCAGCGGCGTGCCGGCCCTGGCCACCAGCTCGCGGGTCTTGTCGCGGATGGCCGCGGACACGTCGAACTGGTCCTGGATCAGGCTGTTCTGCCAGCGGGCCAGCGACTCCCAGGAGGGCACCGTGCTGACGTACACCGCCTGGGCCAGCTCCCGCGCGGCCGGTGTGTGCGGCTCGGAGCGCAGCATCGGCACGTGGTTCGCCCGCCAGATCCACACCTGCTCGGCGCCCAGGCGTTCCCGGGCCTCGTGGATCTGCGCCCCGCGACGCAGGACCGCGAGCTGCTTGTCGGCCGGCAGCGCCAGCACCCAGCGCGCCTGCTGCACGGGGTTGGCGCCCTGGAAGGCGAAGTTCTCGTCGTAGTGATCCTCCATCCACGAGGAGGAGGAGCGCGCGTGGCGGTAGGCCACGTGCAGCACCGAGCCGGGCTGCAGGGAGGGGAAGTGGATCACCCCGGGCTCGATGGTGGCGGCCTCCTGGCGGCTGCCGTCGGGCTGGATCACCTCGGCCACGTCCAGGCGGAAGGTGGGCGAGTTGGGCACCCGGTAGTGATCGAAGGCCCGCCGTCCGTTCTCCGTCAGCACCAGGTGGATCTGCCGCACGCGGTGCTTGCTCGAGCCGTCGGAGAACACGTGGGTGATCTCGTCGTCCAGCAGGAACACCACGTCGGCCTCGGCGTGGGCCTCGGCCAGCGCGCGGGTGTTCTGCAGCAGCCCCTCCACCTCCGCCTCGGCCAGCTCGTAGTGCTCGAGCACCGGATCGGGCCGGCCGTCCGCGAAGTCCAGGTACTCGCGCAGGCGCGGGTTGTTCGGCTCCAGCTCCAGGGCGAGCCGGTACGAGCGCACGGCCTCCTGGCGCCGGCCCTGGCGGTCGAGGGCGTCCCCGCGCAGGCGGTGGAGCAGCCAGTACTCGGGCGCGATCTGCTCGACCCGGGCGCACACCTCCAGCGCCCCGGCCGGATCGTCGGCGGCCAGCAGCACCTCGGCCTGCTTGAGCGCCTTGACCACCGCGGTGGGGAAGATGCGGGCGTTCCTGCGCGTGAGCGCGAGCGCCTCCTGGAAGTCGCCCGCCTCCAGGGCCAGCCCGATGAGCCGATCGTAGGTCGGCTGGTGGTCGGCCTGCAGCTCGAGCGCGCGCCGGTAGGCCCGGCGCGCCTCCAGGGGCTGGCCCAGCGCGGCCTGCTGGTCGCCGAGCAGGCGCCACAGCCAGGCCCGGTCGGGCTCGAGCGCCAGGGCCGCGCGGGTCTCGCGCAGGGCGTCGAGGTGGAAGCCGCGCCCGGTCAGCAACGACAGGCGCTGCAGCGAGGCGCTGCGCAGCTCGGGCCGGGCGGCCCGCAGGGCCTCGAGCAGGCGCATGGCGCGCTCCAGGCGCCGCTGGTCCTGCTCGTGGCGCACCCGGGTCAGCACGGCCCCGGGCAGCCCCGGGGCCAGGCGCTCGGCCTCGGCCAGCGCGCGCAGCGCGGAGCTGGTGCGCTCGTCGGTCTGGTCCACCTGCGCCCACATGAGCTGGGCGAAGGCGCTGTGCGGGTAGCGCCGGGCGAAGGCCGCGGCCCGCGCGGAGGCCTGGCGCTGGAAGCCCAGGCGCCAGGTCCAGCCCACCTGGAGCGCGTCGCGGAACGGCCCCTCGGGCCGGGTCTCGAGCCAGGCGCGCAGCCCTCCCTCCACGGCGGGCCCGGGCGGCGGCTCCGCGCCGGGTCCTGGGTCCTGGCCGGCCGCGCCCGGGTGCAGCTCGGCGCTCTCCTCCAGCCCCTCGGCCGGCCGGCCGTCGGGCTCGGTGATGCGCAGGCGCAGCTGCCAGGCGCCGGTGCGCTGGCACACCTTGACCAGCAGCTTGTTCCAGCCCGACCGGAGGCGCGCCCCGAGCACGTGCTGGTCCAGGGCGGCCGAGCGGGCCTCGTCGTCCGCGAGCAGCAGCCGATCGTTGAGCCACAGCTTGACGCCCCGGTGGGCGGCCAGGCGCAGGGCCACGTCCCGCTCCGCCTCGGCGCGCACCCAGGTCACCAGGTACGCGGTGCTCCAGCGGGCCGGATCGAGCAGCGCCCCCAGGTTCACCCGCCCGTCGAAGTCCAGGTGCCGGACCTCGCGCCAGCCCACCTCGCGGAGCTTGCCCGGGTAGCGCTCGGACAGGGAGGCCAGGCCGCGCTCGGGCGGGAAGGCCGTCTCGAAGCCCGCGTTCTGATCGTTGTCGAACGGACCCGCGACCTGCCAGGCGCGCACCAGGCCGAGCCGGGCGAAGGTGTCCCCGGCCTGCTGGAAGTGGCCGAGCGAGCGCTGGCACAGCCCCAGGTGGTATTCCGCCCGGGCGCGCACGGGCCAGGGCGCGGCGGGTTCTTCGGCCAGCGCCTCCAGGCGTCCGGCCAGCGCGTGCACCTGGACGCGGGTGGAGGCCAGCCAGAAGGCCTCCCAGACGACCGCCTCCAGGGCGGGGTGGGGGACCTCCAGGGCCGCGAGCAGGTGGCCGAAGGCGCGCTCGTCCTCGCCCAGCGCCTCCGCGGTCCAGGCCGCCCACAGGCGGGTCTCGACGTCTGCCGGCGCGCGGGCGAGCGCCGCCTCCAGCTCCTGCAGCACCGGGCCGGGATCGCCTGGCCCGAGCAGGCGGGCCACGGCCGCGTCGCGCAGGCGCTCCGCCTCGGCCAGGGCCGAGGGCGTGACCGGGTCGCGCAGGCCGGCGCCTGGCCCGGCGCAGGCGGTGAGCAGCAGGCCTGCGCAGGCCAGGACGACAGGAGTGTGCGAGGCGCGCATGGTCATCCTCCCAGGGGGTGTGGTCTGCGGCGGGGCAGGCTCCCGCGGCGGGAGCGCGGCGTGACTCAGGGGGTCGCGCTCGGCGCGGCCGGCTTGTCGCCGGGGGCTTCCTCGCCGGCGGGCAGGGCGTCGTCGCCGGCCGGGAGCGCCATGTCGCGGCGGGCCTCCTTGATGCCCACGGCCACGGCCTTCTCCAGCAGCGGCTTGAGATCGCCGGCGAAGTTGAGCGCCACGCTGTCGTCCTTGTGCTCGGTGCGCAGCTTGCCCAGCGCGTCGGAGACCGCCTTGAGGGTGTCCTTGTCCAGCTCCACGCCCATGTCCTTGCCGCCGCCCATGGTGAGCGCGGCCTGGACCGTCATCAGGCCGAGGTTCACCTTGCTGGCGATGTCGCCGGCCCCCTGCTTGTCGCTGAGCAGCACGCCGGCCGCGCCGCGGTCCAGGTGCAGGAAGAAGCCCGCGCCCTGCATCTTCACCGGGATGGGCATGTCCGGCAGGCTGCTGGCCAGCAGGTACACCCGCAGCTGGTCGTAGTCCTTGTGGGAGTCGAGCAGCCGCTCCAGCACCTTGCCGCGCTCGGTGCCGGCGATGCCCGGGGCCTTGCCGAGGTAGGTGTCCACCACCTTCTTGAGCATGGCGTCGCTGCCGGCGGCCACCAGGCCCAGCCCCTTGAGCTCGGCGTAGGTGAGCCCGACGGCGGGGACCTGGAAGAGCGGCTGGCCCTGGTGCTCGCCCTT
Source organism: Myxococcota bacterium (assembly GCA_022710975.1). GTDB lineage: Bacteria > Myxococcota > B64-G9 > B64-G9 > B64-G9 > JAKLGA01. Next base: position 270,591 of record JAKLGA010000011.1, read on the forward strand.
CGGCTGGCCCTTGACGTCAGCCGCGGTCAGCCCCTCCGCGATGACGGCCATGTCGTCGGGGTTGCTGAGCGAGCCGAGCGCCGTGAGGCGGGTGAGCCTGGAGAGATCCAGGCCGCCCACCTGCATGGCCTGCTGGGCCAGCATCTCGTAGGTGGGGATCTGCGCCTTCATATCCGCCGGCACGGCCTTGCCGGCCACCTGCTTGGCGAAGCCGAGCAGCGCCGGGGCGTCCACGCTGGCCACGAGATCTGTGTCGGCCGGCACCGCCTTCAGCCCCGGCGGCACGTCCTTGGTGCAGGCCGAGGAGAGCACGAGCCCGAGGGCGGACAGGGCGACGATTGCGAGCTGGATCCGCTTCTGCATGGGGGTTCCTCCGTGGGGCGCATGGTAGGACCTGCCGCGGCCCGGCGTCAAGGCGCGGCGTGGACGCGAAGCCCGGGGGGGGTTAGACTGCCATCGACCTCGGGGGTGGAAACTCCAGGGACCCCGGGGCGAGGTGGGACACATGCGCGGACTTCTGCTGGCTGGAGCGGTGCTGGGCCTGGTGCTCGCGTGCGGCTGCGGGCGGGACTTCTCCCCGCCGCCGGGGCCCTCCGTGGTGCAGGGCGATCTCGACCTCGAGGGCGAGCCCGGCGCGGACCTGTCCGGCGCCCGGGTGCGCCTGCTGGAGTGCGGGTTGAGCACGGTGGCGGACAGCCAGGGCCTGTTCCGCTTCGAGGCCGTGCCGAGCGGCGACTTCCAGGTGCAGGTGGACGCCACGGTGCTCGTCGGCGGCGCCGCGCAGACCTTCAGCCTGCGCCGGGCTTCCCCCGCGCTGGTGCGCGGCCCCGCGGCCACCGATCTCGGCACGCTGCTGCTCGGCCGGGCCGGCTCGGCCGCCGGCGCGCTCTCCATGGCGGACGGGACCAGCCCGCTCGGGGCGGTGGTGTTCGTGCTGGGCGGGGAGCGCACGGCCGCGGTCGGGTACAACGGGCGCTTCGAGCTGGAGCGGCTGCCCGCCGGCACCTGGCTGCTCAGCGCCGCGCGGCCCGGCTACCAGGCCGCGGCCAGCGTGGAGGTGGTGGTCCCGGCCGGCGGGGCGGCGCCCGAGGCCACCCTGACCCTCGAGCCCGCGCCGCCGGGCACCGGCGCGGTGAGCGGGGTGGTGATCCTGGGCAACCCGGGGCCGGCCCCGAACGTGGCCGTCGAGCTGCAGGACCGCATGAGCCTGGTGGCCTACGGCGCGCGTACGGACGGGCAGGGGGGCTTCCGGCGCGCGGACCTGCCGCCCGGGCTGTACCAGCTCGTGGCCAGCCACCCGGGCTACCGCTCGGTCGGGCTGGCCACCCTGGAGGTGCGCGCCGGCGAGGAGACCAGCCTGCCGGCGACCCTGGTGCTGCCCCCGGACACGGGCGCCAACCCCAGCTACCCCTGGGACGGCGATCCCAGCGGCGACCTCGACGACGATCTCGACGGCGTGGCCGATCTCGAAGACAACTGCCCGCTGCTGGCCAACCCCGGCCAGCAGGACGAGGACGGCGACGGGCTCGGCGACGCCTGCGAGGGGCTGGTGGGCGCGGACCCCGACGGCGACGGGGTGCCCAGCGATCGCGACAACTGCCCGCTGGCGGTGAACCCGCTGCAGGAGAACCACGACCTCGATCCGCTGGGCGACGCCTGCGACACCGACGACGACGAGGACGGGCTCCTGGATCGGGACGACACTTGCCCGCTGCTGCCCAACCCGGACAACCAGCCGCTGGTGTGCAACTGGACCGAGAGCCTGGTGTACGCGGCCCAGGACGAGGACGGGCACATCCAGCTCTGGGCGGCGCAGATGAAGCCGACCGGGCTGGCGACGCTGCAGCTCACCGCGGAGCCCGGCGAGGCCTGGGGGGCGAGCCTGGACGAGACCGGCCAGGGGGTGTACTTCCACCAGCGCCGGCCGGGTGACGCCGGCTTCCGGCTGTGCCGGGTGCGGGTCACCCCGGGCGCGGTGCCGGTGTGCTACGACCTCGGCGAGACCTCGGTCATGAACCCGGCCGTGTGCGCCGGGCAGCTCATGTTCGACGCGTTCGTCCTGGACCACTGGGAGATCCACGGGCTCGCCCTGCCGCTCGGCCTGCCGCCCTTCGCGCCGGCCGAGGTCGGGCTGGAGGCCATGTTCAGCGGGATGGGGCTCGTGCCGGGGCGGCCCCACTCCTTCCGCTACCCCCGCTGCGGGCTGGGCATGAGCGTCAACCCCACCCTGTCCTTCAGCGCCGACTTCTTCGGCACCTTCGACCCCCTGGGCGGGGGCGCCTTCCTGGAGCAGGAGACCCAGTGGGTGATGTACTCCCCGGAGCTCGACGGCCGGGGGACCTTCCTGTGGATGAACCCGACCATCCCGCCGGCCCTGGGCTGCGCGCAGCACCGCTCGACCGCCGCGAGCTCCTCCGCGCCCATCCTGGAGTGCCAGTCCATGGGCGGCTCCTGGCTGGTCACGCACCTGACGCAGCAGAACACCCTGCGCGTGCTCACCCCGGGGGTCGCGCGCGCGGAGCAGCCCGCCCTGTGGGCGCAGGACGACGGCCCGCTGGGGCTGCTGGCCTACGCGCGCGAGCGCGACGGCAGCCTGGACGTGGCCGTGGCCGTGGTGACCAACCCCTACGATCCGCAGATGAGCCTGTCCAGCCTGGTGTGGCTCACGGACGGGGCCGGCTGGGAGGGCAGCCCTGCCTGGGTGCCGGTCAGCCTAGCGGAAGTCCCGTAGCACCGCGGCCATCGCGGCCAGGCGGTCGGCCACCCGGCGGTTGAGCGAGCCGGGCGGGTAGCTGCCGTCGGGGCGCGGGCGGCCGGCCGCCAGGCCGGTCAGCAGCTCCATGCCCTGGTCGACGGTCTCGGCCGCCCACACGTGGAAGCGGCGGCGCTGCACGGCCTCGACCACCACGCGCGAGAGCATCAGGTTGGGCACGTTGGAGCGCGGGATGAGCACGCCCTGGTGGCCGGTCAGCCCGCGCGCGCGGCACACCTCGAAGAAGCCCTCGATCTTCTGGTTCACCCCGCCGATGGGCTGCAGATCGCCGCGCTGGTTGACCGAGCCGGTCACCGCGATGGCCTGGCTGAGCGGCACCTCCGCCAGCGCGCTCAGGATGGCGTAGATCTCGGTGGAGGAGGCGCTGTCGCCGTCCACCGGGCCGTAGCTCTGCTCGAAGCAGACGCTGGCGTCCAGCGCCAGCGGCTGGCGCCGGCCGAAGCGCTCCCGCAGGAAGCCGCTCAGGATGTGCACGCCCTTGTCGTGGATCTCGCCCGACAGGCCGCTCTCGCTCTCGATGTTCAGCACCCCGCGGCGGCCGACCCCCACCGCGGCGGTGATGCGGCAGGGCTTGCCGAACACGAAGTCGCCCATGTCGAAGACCGTCAGCCCGTTCACCTGCCCGATCTGGGCGCCGCGGGTGGCGACCAGGATCTGTTCGCGCTCGATGCTCTCCTGGTACTTCTCCTCGGACAGGTTGAAGCGCCGGCGGCGCTCCTCCAGCGCGCGCTCCACGTCCGCGGGCACCACCGCGCGGTGGCCGGCCTGGCCGGCCCAGTAGTTGGCCTCGCGCGCCAGATCGGCCAGCGCGCGGAAGGCGGTGGACAGCTTGGTCTGGTCCTCGGCCGAACGCATGGCCTCCTCGACCAGCCTGGCCAGCGCCGGGCGGCCGAAGGCCCGCAGCCCCTCCTCGTGCACCACCCGGTGGACGAAGGCCAGCAGCTTCTCCAGATTCGTGCGCTCGAGAGTCATCACCTCGTCGAACTCGGCCTTCACCTTGAAGGTCTTCTTGAACTCCTCCTCGGCCATGTACATGGTGCGGTACAGGTCCTCGTCGCCCAGCATGATGATCTTGACCCGCAGCGGGATGGGGTCGGGCTTGAGGGCCGTGGGCGCCATGGCCATGGGGCCCTCCGGCATGCGGATCTCGAGCTGGTTGGAGGACACCGTGCGCTTCAGCATCTTCCACACGCCGGGCTCGGACAGCAGGTCCTCGGCCTGCACCACCAGGAAGCCGCCGTTGGCCCGCAGCAGCGAGCCCGCGCGGATGGCCATGAAGTCCAGCTCGAAGCGGGAGCCCTCGTCCAGGCCCCGCTCGATGGTGCCGAACAGGCGCACGGGCGTGGGGTTGTGCTCGACGACCACGGGGCAGCCCTTCCGCCGGGCGTTGTTCAGCACCACGTTGACCTGGAAGAGCGCCAGCGGATCGGGCGGGGAGATCTCGGGGCCCATGCCCATCGTCGCGGCCTGCGCGCCGGCCTGGGCGCCCTCGCGGGCGGCGTCCTCCTCCTCGCCGCGGCGCACCAGGGCCGGGATGCGCTCGAGCAGCGCCTCGCGCAGCTCCTCGATGTAGTCCTGGATCTGCTCGCGCCGGAACAGGTCGCGCAGCCCCTCGACCAGCGCGTCGATCACCGCCGAGCCGACCCGGCGATCGATCTCCTCCAGCTTCTCGGTCAGCTCGCGCGACAGCGTGCGGGTGCGGCGCTGCACCTGCTCCAGCTCGGTGCGCAGCTTCACCCGCTTGCGCTCGAGGTCCAGGTACTCGCGCCGGGAGAGCTCGCCCTTGCCGACCTTCTCCTCCAGCGCGGCCATGGGCTGGGGCTCCTCGCCCATCACCGGCAGCACGTCGTGCTCGACGACCGGGCCGCTCTGCACCTCGGCCACCACGAACTTGGCCAGGCGCACCCGATCCTGGAAGCCGGACACGGCCTCGTGCTCGTTGCGCTGGTACTCGGCGATGACCCGGTCGCGCTCCTTCTGGATGTGCTCGGTGGCGGCGGCCCGGGGCAGCTCGCGCTTGAGGGTGTGCACCAGGGTGTCGAGCGCCTTCTTGAGCTTCATGCCCTGGCCGGGCGGCAGCATCAGCAGCCGGGGCCGGTCGGGCTCCTGGAAGTTGTGCACGTAGACGTAGTCCTGGAGCGGCACGCGCGGCTGCTTGTAGCCGGCCAGGATGTGCTTGGTGGTGGTCATCTTGCCGCTGCCGGCCGGGCCGGACACGTAGATGTTGTAGCCGGGGCTGTCCAGGGACAGGCCCAGCTCCAGGGCGGCGATGGCCCGATCCTGGCCGATGATGTGCGAGCGGTGGCGCTGGACCTGCTGCGGGCCGGGCAGCTCTGCGGGCGAGATCCGCCGGCGCAGCCGGGTGTGCCTGAGGCGCAACTTCTCGTGCACGCGGGGGATCTTCTTCATGGGCGCGGCTCCTCGGAGGGGCGGTGGTGCGCCCGAGGCTAGCCCGCCCGGATGGCCCTGTCAAACACCCGGGCCGCGCGCAGCGGCTTGATCCGCCGCGGGTTCCGGGGTACAAGGGGGCCTCGATGAGGCGCCCTTCTCCGATCCCCGCCACCCTGCTGCTCGCCCTGCTCGGGCTGGCGGCGCCCATGGGGGCGGCCTCGGAGAGCGACGACCAGGGCGATCCGCCCGAGTGCTTCTTCCAGGGCCAGCTCCGCGGCGGGCTGAGCTGGGACAACGTGAGCGCCATGGAGACCGGGGTGCTGCGCTTCGGCGGCACGGCCGGGGTGTTCGTGGTCAACGGCCTCGAGCTCGGCTACGAGCAGCAGTTCATCGTGCCTCCCAGCTCCCGGGCCGAGGCGCGCAGCTGGCTGTTCCTGCGCTTCATGCCCTTCCGCGTGTTTCCGCTGGCGCCGTTCGCGGCCGTGCGCGCGGGCTACTACGGGCTGCCCGAGGACGACGCCGGCTCGTTCGGCGCCGGGGCCGGGGCGATCCTGTTCCTCGATCGGCACTTCGCCCTCGAGGTGTCCATGTTCGTCCAGGGCGTCTTCTTCCCCACCGGCAAGGTGGAGCGGCAGACCGACTTCGACACCCGCGCGGTGATATATTTCTGAGGCCCCGTCAGCCGCGGCGTCCGCGCCGGCCTCGTCCGAGCGCGAGGCCGAGCCCGAGGAGCAGGGCCAGCCCCCCGCTGCCGCCTGCGCTGGCGCAGCCGGAACCACCCTCCAGGCTGGCCGCGAACCGGCGCTGGACGTAGACCGGGCCGGCCGGGGTGCAGCTCGGCGTGGGCTGGCCGGCCGGGTACAGGGCGCACAGGGCCGCGAGCTCGTCCGCGCCGAGCGCGGCGAGGCGGGGCTCCGCCGGGGTGGAAGGGAACATGACCGCGCGCGGGCTGCGCGCGTGGTCCAGGCCGAGCGCGTGCCCGGCCTCGTGCAGGATCATGTTGTGCAGGGTGTCGGCCGAGAGGCCCGGCAGCTCGATCTCGATGTCCGCGTCCACGATGCGGCCGCTCGCGCGGTCGTAGGTCACCACGGAGTGGCCGTCCTCGAGCGCCGCGGCCAGGGCCGCGCGCCGCGTGGCCCGGCCGGCCCGGCCCGCGTCGTCCACGCGGATCACCCGCGCGTTGTCCTCCGGGTGGTCGAGATCGGACTCGATGCGCGCGGCGCGCCGCGTGCCCACCAGGCGCAGCCGCAGGTCCGAGCAGCCGCTCCGGTTCCACGACTCCAGGGCCGAGGCGACCGCCTCCCAGCAGGCCGCCCGCGAGCCCTCCACCTCGCACTCCTCGTCGAGCCAGAAGTCGAGCTGCCGCGCCTCGCTCCACAGGCACACCCCGGTGAAGGGGTCGCGCGTGCGCTCCCAGGCCCCGGCCGGTGGGGGCCAGGCCAGCGCGAGCAGCGGGATCAGCGGGGCGAGGCAGGCGAGGGGGCCGGACGACGGGTGCCTGGGCATGGGGATCCTCCTGGCGCAGAGGCCAGGGACACCCCGTCCCGGTCGAAGTTCCCGGAGGTCGCGCTCAGAACCACAGGCCGAGGTCGACGCCGATGATCACGTCCGGCCAGGCCCGGCGGAAGTTCTCGTCGCAGGCGAAGGTCACCCACACGGCCGGCTCGAACGGGCCGAAGTGCATGCGCAGGCCCGGGCTGACGCCCAGGATGGTCGGGGCCTGGGCCCCGGTCGCGTCCTTGACCCCCAGGGGGGTGTAGCCCTTGAGCTCGACCAGGAGGGCGACCATCTCGTGCGCGTTCCAGCCCAGGGCGCCGCCCCAGGAGACGCCGCCGGTCACGTCGCGGTTGTTCCACTCCGTCACCGGGATGTACAGGCCGACGCTCAGCTCCATCTGGAAGAAGAACATGTGGCCCGGCACCACGAAGTCGAAGGTGCCCACCAGGTTGATGGCCTCCTGCTCCTGGTGCAGGCCGGGCTGCAGGGTGTGGAACATGGTGGTGGCCGCGGCGGGGCCGGTGAAGTTGCTCGGGAACTCGCCCATGAAGGTGGGGATGTAGAGATCGATCGACCAGCCGGTGAAGATCTCGACCGCCGGGTTGGTCGGGTCCACCCGGCCCTTGAAGTTCAGGCCGATGGCGCCCAGGGCGAACTCGCTGTCGTCGGTGGCGTCGTAGGCGATGTAGCTGACCGGCAGCTCGAGCCCGATGTAGATGGGGATGCTCTCGAAGGCGTAGCCGCCCCGGAGCAGGCCGGTGTAGGCGATCAGCTCGTCGCCCGGGGAGATCCAGTTCGAGATCTGGAACCCCGAGGCCAGGGCGAAGTTCTTGAAGCTGAAGGGGTTGAGGATTTCGCCCTCCCCCGCGGGAGCCTCCTCGTCGTCGTACCACTGTGCGCTCGCCGGGCTGGCCAGCAGGGCGAGACCCAGGGCCAGACAGCCGATCGTCAGCCCGCTTCGTCGCATGGGATCCTCCGCTGAATCGGGAACATGCTGCGGGCATGATAAAACACGCCGCAGAAGCTTGTCAAAAAAGCGGCTTCGCCGGGCCTGGCCCGCGTTGACAGGCCCGGACCGGGGGCATACGATGCCGCTCCGATCCACCCGGCTCCGGAGGCGCGAGAATGACCGAACGAGCCTGCCTTCAGCGCAAGGCGTGACCTCCTCCCCTCGCACCCTCGTCCAGGTGGCGGTGGCCGCGCCGCTTCGGCGCCTGTTCACCTACCTGGTGCCCGAGGAGTTGCCCGCCGGGCTCCAGCCGGGCCAGCTCGTCGAGGTGCCGTTCGGCCGCGGACGCGCCCGAGGGGTGGTGCTCGGCCCGGCCGCGACGCCTGAGCCGGGCCTGGAGCTGAAGGCCGTGGACCGGCTGGTGGAGCCGGAGCCGGTCCTGCCGGGGCCGCTGCTCGCCACCCTGCGCTGGGCCGCCGACTACTACCTGGTGCCGCCCGGGGAGATGCTGTTCGCCGCCCTGCCGCCGCTCTTCCGCCAGGTGGGCGCGGGCTCCGGCGAGCTCGCGGTCCTGGTGGCGCGGGTCGCCGAGGGGGTCGGGCCCGAGGCCCTGGCGGGGCTCGCCGGGCGCGCGCCGCTCCAGGCGCGCCTGCTCGGGGCGCTCGTCCAGGGAGGGCCGGCCGAGGTGGCCCGCCTCGAGGCGGAGCTCGCGGGGGCGCGCGAGGGGCTGCGGGCCCTGGCGCACAAGGGCCTGGTCCGGCTCGAGCGCGAGCCGCGGGCGCGCGCGCCGGTCCCCGCGGACCTGCCCGAGGGCGCGGGCGCGGTCAGCCCCACCCCGGACCAGGTCCGGGCGCTCGCGGAGATCCACGCCGCCCTGGACGGCGGCGAGTTCGTCACCTGCCTGCTGCACGGGGTCACCGGCAGCGGCAAGACCGAGGTGTACCTGCGGGCCATCGCCCGGGCGCTGTCCCAGGACCGGGGCGCGGTGCTGCTGGTGCCGGAGATCGCGCTGACGCCGCTGCTCACCCAGCGGGTGACCGCGCGGTTCGGCGCCCAGGTGGCGGTGCTGCACTCGGGCCTGGGCGCGGGCGAGCGGCAGGACGAGTGGCGGCGCCTCCGGCGCGGGCAGGCCCGGGTGGCGGTGGGGGCGCGCTCCGCGGTCTTCGCCCCCGTGCCTCGGCTCGGGCTGATCATCGTGGACGAGGAGCACGACCCCTCCTACAAGCAGTCGGAGCGCCTGCCCTACCACGGCCGCGATCTGGCCCTGGTGCGGGCCCGCCAGGAGGGGGCCGTGGCCGTGCTCGGCTCGGCCACCCCGTCGCTCGAGTCCTGCGCCCACGCCCGCGGGGGGCGCTACCGCCTGCTCCGCCTGCCCGAGCGGGTGCATCAGCGGCCGCTGCCCGAGATCGAGGTGGTGGACCTGCGCGAGGTGCTCGACCCGCTGGAGCGCGCCCACGCGCTGAGCCCGCGCCTGGCCGAGCTGGTGGCCGCCACGCTGGACCGCGGGGAGCAGGCCATCCTGTTCCTGAACCGGCGCGGATACTCCTCCTTCGCGCTGTGCAAGGACTGCGGCGAGGCGGTGCGCTGCGCCAACTGCAGCGTGACGCTGACCCACCACCTGCAGGGGGGCGGGCTGCGCTGCCACTACTGCGGGGCGCTGCAGCCGCTGCCGGAGCGCTGCCCGAGCTGCAAGCGCGGCCGCATGCAGCTCTTCGGCCTGGGCACGGAGAAGTGCGAGGCCGAGGTGCGCCGGCGCTTCCCCGGCGCGCGCGTGCTGCGGCTGGACTCCGACAGCGCCACCGGCCGCGGGGCGGTGGCCGAGATCCTGGGGCGCTTCGCCCGCGGGGAGGCCGACGTGCTGGTCGGCACGCAGATGGTCACCAAGGGGCACGACATCCCCGGGGTCACCCTGGTGGGCGTGGTGCTGGCCGATCTGGGCCTGCACCTGCCCGACTTCCGCGCGGCCGAGCGCACCCTGCAGCTCCTGCTGCAGGTCGCGGGGCGGGCCGGGCGCGGCGACCGGCCCGGGCAGGTGGTGGTCCAGACCTTCCTGCCGCAGCACGAGTGCGTGGTGCTGGCCCGGGAGAACCGCTTCGACGACTTCGTGGAGCACGAGCTCGCGCGGCGCCTCGCCCTGGGCTACCCGCCCGGCCGCAGGCTGCTGCTGGTGCGCGCGAGCCACGCGGATCCCGCCAAGGCCGCGGCCCTGGCCCGCAGGCTGGCCGAGGTGCTGCGCGCCGAGGGGGGCGCCCGCTGCCAGGTGCTGGGGCCGGCCGTCTCCCCCCTGGCCCGCCTGCGGGGCCGCTACCGCTGGCAGCTGCTGGTCAAGTGCCCGCGGGTGGAGGACCTGCAGCGCGTGGCCGGGGCGGCCCTGCGGCGCGTGTCCCCCCCCGCGGGCGCGAAGCTACTTTTTGATGTCGATCCGGTCGACATGCTATAGCAGGTAGATAGCTACTATCACGGGGCGCACCTGATGGCCGAGATCCTGGTCCTCGTGCCGGAACCGGAGCTTGCGGACAGCATCGCCGCCGGCGTGCGCGCCGCGGGGCTGGCCGCCAGCGTGCAGACGGAGGCCGGGGAGGTGACCGCCCGGCTGGCCGCCCGGCCGCCGGCGCTGATCGTGCTCGACCTCGCCATGGACCTAGGGCAGGGGGTGGCCCTGTGCCACCTGATCCGCGAGGCGCCAGGGGGCGACCTGGTGCCCATCCTGCTGCTGGGCACCGGCCAGGAGGGCGTGAGCTCCTTCGGCGACGCGCTGGCCGAGGGGGCCGACTACTACTTCCAGAAGCCCGTGGACCTCGAGCTGCTGATCTCCAAGATCCAGACCTACGTGGTGAGCGGCGCGTCCTCGCCGCCGCCGGGAGGCCAGGACACGGCCGGGCCCGCCGCGCCGGGCGCAGGGCTCCCGCCCGAGCCGACCGGCGCCGAGCTGGCCGATCGGGTCGAGCGGATGATGGACCTCGGTTCGTCCTTCATGGGAGGGCTCCTGGCCCCGCCCGGCGGCCCGGACAGCCAGCCCCCGCCGGTCGAGGCGCCTCCCGCCCCGGCGGCGCCGGAAGGCGCGGGCCGCAGCCTGGCCGACGAGCTGTTCTCCGATGTGACCGCCGAGGTCGAGCAGCCCGCCGAGGCGGGCGGGCTGCTGCCGCCCCGCTCCGACGGCGAGGTGGCCGAGCCTGCGCCCAGGACGGTCGCGCAGCCCAGGTCCTCCGCGCCGCGGGAGGGCGAGTTCCGGCTCGAGCCCATCGCGGCCGAGGACGGGGCCAGGCCGGACGGCCAGGATCTGCGCTCCTTCGAAGAGGGGCTGATGGACGCCGCGGCGCTGCCGCCCCCGACCCCGGCCCCGACCCAGGCCGAGGTGCTGCGCAGGGCGGACGACGAGCTGGCCAGGCTGGAGCGCGAGGCCCGGGCCCTCAAGCAGGCCGAGGCCGAGGCCGAGATGCTGCGCAAGGCCGAGGAGGCGGCCGCGGCCCGGGAGGCAGCCCGGGCGGCGCGCGCCAGGCACCTCGAGGAGCTCGAGGAGAAGCGCGCAGCCCAGGAGGCGGAGAGGGCGGCCGCGGCACGGGAGGAGGCCCGGGCGGCGCGCGCCAGGCACCTCGAGGAGCTCGAGGAGAAGCGCGCGGCCCAGGAGGCGGAGAGGGCGGCCGCGGCACGGGAGGAGGCCCGGGCGGCCCGCGCGCGCCACGTCGAGGAGCTGGTCGCCAAGCGGGCCGCCGAGGAGGAGCAGCGCAGGCGCAAGGAAGAAGAGGCCAGGAAGCTCAAAACGGAGATCGAGAAGAAGCGGCGGGAGCTGGAAGAGAAGAAGCGCCGCGAGGCCGAGGAGAAGAGGCGCCGCGACGAGGAAGAGAAGGCCCGCAAGGAGGCCGAGGAGAAGAAGCGCCGCGACGACGAGGAGAAGGCCCGCAAGGAGGCCGAGGAGAAGAGGCGCCGCGACGACGAGGAGAAGGCCCGCAAGCAGGCCGAGGAGAAGAAGCGCCGCGACGACGAGGAGAAGGCCCGCAAGCAGGCCGAGGAGAAGAAGCGCCGCGACGACGAGGAGAAGGCCCGCAAGCAGGCCGAGGAGAAGAAGCGCCGCGACGACGAGGAGAAGGCCCGCAAGGAGGCCGAGGAGAAGAAGCGCCGCGACGACGAGGAGAAGGCCCGCAAGGAGGCCGAGGAGAAGAAGCGCCGCGACGACGAGGAGAAGGCCCGCAAGGAGGCCGAGGAGAAGAAGCGCCGCGACGACGA
>JAKLGA010000012.1 GCA_022710975.1 Myxococcota bacterium
CTCGTACGGGGCCATCACGGTCATGGTGCTGCCCGAGGAGGCGGAGATCGTGGTGCTGGCGGCCCAGCTCGGGACGCTGCACCTGACGCTGCGCAACCCCGAGGACATCGGCGGCGAGGAGGAGCGGGCGCGGGCCACCATCGAGACGCTGCTGACCGGCGAGCGCGTCAAGGCCCTCAAGCGGCAGCGCGAGCAGACCATCCAGGTCATCCGCCTGCCCACCGGCGGCGGCGGGAGCGGCGGCGCGAACTGACGCGGCGCGGACCTGCGGGCGACCGACCGGGATCCGCGCCAGGTCGAGGTGGACGCGCGGGCGCGGTGAGAGGAGCGGCGGCATGGATCTTCTGTTCAACAAGGGCCTGACGATGCTGGTGACGATGGGGGCGGTGTTCATGTTCGCCCTCGTCTTCCTGAGCATCCTCAGCCGCGCCTTCGAGCAGTACCAGGAGAAGTACGTCGTCAAGTCGATGAACGACCTGTCGGACATGTTCCTGTTCATCGACGGCCGCCAGTTGCTGATCATGAACATCTGCATCGCGGCCTTCTTCGTGCTGCTCGGGCTGCTCTTCTTCGGGCTCTTCTTCACCATCATCCTGGCCGTCGTGGGATTCTTCATCCCCGGCATCCTGGTGCGTTTCTTCCGCTACCGTCGGCTGAAGAAGTTCAACGTCCAGCTGGTGGACTCCCTGAGCGCCATGTCCAACGCCTTCAAGGCGGGCCTGAGCTTCCCGCAGGCCATCGAGCACGTGGGTCAGGAGTCCCAGCCGCCGCTGTCGCAGGAGTTCCAGCTCTTCGTGCGCGAGGTCAAGCTCGGGGTGCCGCTCGACGACGCCCTGAACGCCATGGCGGGGCGGGTCAACAGCGAGGACCTGGACCTGGTGGTCACCGCCACGGTCATCTCCCGCCAGCTCGGCGGAAACATGGCCGAGATGTTCGAGACCATCGCGGCCACCATCCGCGAGCGCTTCCGGCTGGAGGGCAAGATCCGCGCCCTCACCTCCCAGGGCAAGCTGCAGGGCTGGATCGTGGCCGCCCTGCCGCTGGTGCTTGGCCTGGTGCTGAACTACATGCGACCGGATCTGATGCAGCCGATGTTCGAGCACTGGTTCGGCTACGTGATGATCATCTTGATCATCATCTCCGAGTCGCTGGGGATCTGGATCATCCAGAAGATCGTGAACATCAACGTGTAGGCGCGGGAGGACCGCGATGGACAACGATCTGCTCGGCGGAATCTACACGTTCCTGACCTTCCTGGGCATCCTGGGAGGCGGGTTCTTCCTGGTCTACGGCCTGTGGGAAGTGGCGGTGAAGCGCTTCCTCAGCGAGGCCCAGGAGCTCGAGGAGCGCTCGCTGATCAAGGCGCTGCGCAAGGTCATCCTGAGGAAGCTCGCGGTCATCAACCGCCGCTTCATCTGGCCCAAGTACGAGAAACGCATCAGCCGCCGGACGATGAACGCGGGCGGGCTGGACGGGCTGACCGCCGAGGAGTTCATGGCCCTGCAGGAGGTGGCCTGTGTCGGCTTCCTGGTCTTCGGCGCGGTCATGATCAACTTCATGCGCGGCTCGATGGGCATGGACCTGGGCTGGTCCTGGCTGGTGGCCTTCGCCCTGCTCGGCGTCTTCTACCCGGAGATCTGGTTGCGCGATCAGGTGGTCAAGCGCCACTTCAAGATCACCCGCGAGCTGCCCTACAACCTGGACCTGTTGACGCTGTCCGTGGAGGCCGGTCTGGACTTCCAGGCGGCGGTGGACACGGTGGTGAAGAAGGGCCGCCAGGGCCCGCTGACCGGTGAGTTCGCTCTGATGCTGCGGGAGATGCGCATGGGCAAGACGCGCCAGGAGGCCCTGCGGGGCATCTCGGAGCGGGTCGGCCTGGCCCCGCTCAGCAGCTTCGTGTCCGCGCTCATCCAGGCGGACCGCATGGGCACCAGCCTGGGCAAGGTGCTGCGCATCCAGTCCACCCAGCTTCGCATCGAGCGCACGCAGCGGGCGGAGAAGCTGGCCAACGAGGCGCCGGTGAAGATGCTGTTCCCGCTCATCGCGTGCATCTTCCCGACCGTGTTCCTGGTGCTCTTCGCCCCGATCATCTTCCAGTTCGTGTTCGGTAACATTGGTGGCTGAGAGGTGCGTGCAGCGGCGCGCGGGCGAGCGTGAGGGCGCGCGCATCCGAGGAGCGTGGCGGTGGGCTTCAGCCTGAAAATCCTGCAAGGGCCCGAACAGGGACGGACTTTCCAGTTCGACCGCATCCAGATCACGGTGGGGCGGACCGTGGACAACGACGTGGTCCTGCCGGATCCGGGCATCTCCCGGCAGCACCTGAGCATCCGCGACAAGGGCGGCGCCTACATCGTCAAGGACCTCAACAGCTCCAACGGCACCCTGCTCAACGGCCAGCGCATCACCGAGGAGGTCCTCAAGCCTGGCGATCAGATCAAGGCCGGGGGCGCGCTGATCCTGTTCGAGGGACCGGTCGGCGCGGAGAAGGCCGAGCGGCCCGCGCGCAAGGAGTCTCGGCCGGCCCCGCGGGGAGCGGCCAAGGGGAGGGAGGCGTCCCCCGCGGCGCCCAAGGAGCGCGGCGGAGGCCAGGTCAAGGTGCGTGTGGGGCGCGGGGCCGAGGCCCGCGGCGCCCGTCCTCCGGAGCCCGAGCTGCCTGCCGCCAAGCCGGCGGCGGGCAAGGCCGTGGTGCGCTCGGCGGGCATTCGCAAGAAGACCCCCGAGCCCGAACCCGCGGCCCCGGCCGCCGAGGAGAAGAAGGGCGGCGGCGCGCGGGGCCGGCCCGGCGCCGGCGGCCGGCCGGGCAAGCGACCCAAGGGGCTGAGCGGCCTGATCATGCGCGGCAAGGAACGCTTCCTGGCGCTCCCCAAGCGCATGCGGATCATCGTCCTGACGTGCGTGGGGGTGTTTGTCCTGCTGGGCCTGATCGCCATCCTGCGCGGCGGCCAGCAGGTGGTGCAGAGCGTCTCCTGGTACGACGAGGAGATCTTCGAGCCCGGCGAGATGATCAGCGAGGAGGAGTACGCCTGGTATGGCCTCGGACCCGACGTGACCTACAACTGCCTGTACAGCGCCAACTTCGGGTTCAAGTACGCCTCCGGCCGGGCCACCCTGGTGTACTACGCGGCCGGGGTGAGCACGAAGACCGAGGTGGCCCTGGTGCTGAACAAGGTGGAGTTCGCCTACGCGCCGGTCACCCTCGACGGCATCTCGGACGCCCTCGTGGTCACGCTGCCGCGCAAGCACCTGCTCGAGAACCAGATGAACACCCTGCAGTTCATCAACAAGAACAACCAGGCCGATCCTGACGCGCAGGACCCCTGGTCGGTGTCGGTCGCGCCCATCGACGAGCAACCGCTGCCCCAGCCGGATCGCAAGAAAGCCGAGGAGGCCTTCAACCACGCCAAGGAGCTCTACAAGCTGAAGGACGTGTCGCCCGCGAACACGTACCAGGCCTTGCTGTCCTACCAGCAGGCGCGGGACCTCCTGGAGCTGTTCCCGGATGACAAGCGGCCCGACTTCTACCAGGAGGCCACGGACGACATCCGTCGCGCGGAGGAGGAGCTCGCCCGGAAGTACAAGGACATGACCTTCCGGGCCCAGCAGCTCGAGGAGTTCGGGCGCCTCAAGGAGGCCCAGGAGATGTTCCGCCAGTGCATGCTCACCTTCCCGAACCAGAGCGACTGGCGGCACCAGGAGTGCAAGGGCGCCTTCGATCAGTTCGAGAAGTGAGGCGCAGGCCTCAAGCCACGGAGTCGTTGGATGCCGCTCGGCGACGGTCACAAGCGAACCCCCCCCCGCCCCTCGGACGAGGAGCCGGTGGAGGACGCCATCTCCGACGATGACATCATCGAGGAGCTCGATGACGAACCCGCCGAGGATGCCATCTCCGACGGCGACATCCTCGAGGAGCTCGACGACGAGCCGGGCGACGATGCGCAAGAGCAGAGCACGGGCCGTCACCTGCTGCCGCCGGAGGGTGCGCCGGCCGCCGGGTCGCAGCCCGAGGCATCGCTCGACGCGGTGGAACCTCCGCCCGATCTCGATGCGATCCAGTGCCCGGTGACCCAGGAGGTCGAGTCGCCGTTGCCGTCCGAGGAGACGACCGATCCCCGGTCGGCGGCGGCCGTGCGCGAGCAGACCGCGCCCCAGAGGCCGGCCCCTGCCTGGGACGAAGCGACCAACCAGGGAACGCCCAAGGGTGCCCGCACCGCCGCGCCGGAGCCAGAGCCGGAGCCCGAACCGGAGGCTGCGCCCGAAGACGGGGACCTGGATCGTCTGGCCGCGGCCCTGCCCCGCCGACGGGCGACCATGCCGCTGGCCGGTCCACCGCTGGGTGGCCTGGCGCGGGATGCCGGGCCTGAGCCCGTGTCCGCCGACCCCCTGATGCCCGAGGATCTCTCCGACGAGCCCGAGCCGGAGCCCAGGTCCGAGACGGTGCCCGAACCGGAGCCCGAAGCCGAGCCCGAGCCAGAGCCCGAATCCGAATCCGAATCCGAGGCCGAGGCCGCGCTCGCGCCGGGAGAGGACTTCGAGCCGACACCCGAGCCAGAGCCTGTGACCCATCGGCCCGCGCGGAGCCGTCGCCGGCGGCCCGCCCCGGCGGGGCCGGCGGCCAGCGCCGGGGATGAAGCCGAATCCGAGCCCGAGGTCGAGCCGGCGGACGAGGCGGTCGCCAGCCCCGCGCCGCTGGACCCCGACTTCAACGCGGAGCCCAAGCCCCTGGCGGGGTCCGGCCAGGCGCCGCGCCACAAGGCCGCCGGCGGTCGCTCCTGGGCCGAGGAGCCCGAGAAGGAATCACCCGCGGACGAGGTGGCCGCGTTCGCCCAGGCGACCTCCGGGCTGAACGAGGCCACCCGCGTGGAGCCCTTCAACCCCGATCCGCCGCCGGCCAGCGAGAAGACCCTCATCTTCGGGCAGGGTGACCAGGAGGGCGCGCCCGAGCCAGCCTACCTGGTGATCGTGTCCGGGGATGAAGAGGGCCGCGAAGTGGAGATCACCCGGCCCGAGATCACGCTCGGACGGGGGCCGGACAACGATCTGGTGTTCCCGGACATCGCGTGCTCGCGCCGGCACGCGAAGATCGTGCAGGAGGGGGACGAGTACTTCGTCGAGGACATGGGCTCGGGCAACGGCACCCTGCTCAACGGAAAGAAGATCAAGCGCGCCAGGCTGGAGGAGGGCGATCGCGTCGAGATCGGCAACACGGCGGTCGAGTTCCACCTGCCACCGGCCGCGGCCTCCGCCGGGCGCGACGACGCCGAAGCCGACGAGTCCGACGAGGTGGACGAGGCGGACGCCGCCCCTCGCGCCCACGGGCGCACGACCATCACCGGCGCCGTCCTCCCGGAGAGCGCAGGCACGGCTGGTCCGCTGGCGCGCCTCCTGGCCGATCCGCGCCGGCGCCGGCTGGTCGTGGTCGGCGGAGGGGCCCTGGTCGGGCTGATCGTGATCATGATGATCGTGCGCCTGTTCATGCCCACGCCGCCCCGGGAGCCGACCCCGGAGGAGCTCGAGCGCAAGGCCCGCATGGAGGCCAAGCGCCAGCTCGATCTGCACATGGATGACGCCAAGGCCGCGGTCCAGGCCAAGAAGTGGCGCGAGGCGCTCGCCGCCGTGCAGGCGGCCGAGGAGATCGATCCCGAGCACCCCATGGTGGTGAGCTACAAGAGCAACATCCAGCTCGAGATGTCCTCGGCCAGCGCGATGTCCATGGCGCGCATGCACATGGAGTCCAAGGAGTGGGACAAGGCCATGGGTGCCTTGCAGGGCGTCTCGATGGAGAGCGAGCTCAAGGAGCAGGCCGCCGCGCTGAAGAAGGAACTCGATGCGCACCTGCTGGACGACATGCTCCTCCAGGGCCAGAAGATGATGGAGGCCAAGCAGTACAACCAGGCCATCCTCAAGTTCGACGAGGTGCTGCGCCACAGCCCCGGCAACGAGGAGGCGCTGGTGGCCAAGCGCATGGCGGAGGAGGCCGTGGACAAAGAGCAGCGGCGCCCGCCCGTCAACTCTGGCGGGAAGCGCCGCAGGCGGGTCACCAACCCGGAGCCGCGCCCCGGCGCTGGGCTGACCGGCCAGGCGCTGGCACTGTACAAGAACGGCGAGGTGGACCGGGCCATCGACAAGGCCGAGAACGGCGGCGCCTCGGGGGAGGAGCTGTCGCGGCTTCGCCAGTTCCAGACCGCCTACAGCAAGGCCATGGAGGCGGCCAAGAACTCGGGCCAGCCCGGCCAGGCGGTGGATGCCTTGCTCAAGGCCTACGCGCTGGACAAGAAGATCGCCGGCGGCCAGGGCGAGTACCGGCGAATCCTGTCCGAGAAGCTGGCCAAGGCTTACATGGTCAAGGGCGTGGACGCGCACACCGGCCGTCGGCTGCCCGAGGCGTACAAGGCCTACCGCTCCGCCCTGCAGTACGATTCCAGCCTGCCCAAGGTGAAGGAGCGGCTGGAGGATCTCAAGCGGGAGGCCAAGAAGCTGTATGAAGAGGCGTACGTGATCAAGTCCACGAATCAGGACGTGGCCATCGGCAAGCTCAAGACCGCCATCCAGATCGTCCCGCCCGACGAGATCTACTACGGCAAGGCCAAGAAGCTGCTCAACAGCCTCCAGGGAGAGGCCGACGGCGCTCCCGACAGCGGCGGAGAGGGCTTCTAGGCTCGTTCCCACGACCGCAGCCGCGTGTCTGTGCTGACACGCGCCGCTCCCGTTCTGTACCATCCGCGCTGCGCGCTCCAGCGGGGCTCCCGCCCGAGGTCGTGCGTTTCCAGGTGGTTCGCGCCCCTGCCCGCGTGCCATCGCCCCCGGGGACGCCTGGCACGGAAGTCGCAACTCCACCGGCCAGGTAACCAAGCCCCACCAGGGGCAGGAGGTCGGAGCCATGCTGCGTACTTCGTCTCGCTGGGTGTGGTTCGTGGTGCTGTGCGGGCTGCCGTTCGTGGCGTCGGCCTGCCAGCGGGAGGCGCCTCCGTCCGAGCCGGCGGACGCCGGCGCGGATCTGGCGGCCGCGGTCACCACCGACCTGGTCGCTGGACCGGCCGACGCCGGCGCCGCGGTGGAGCTCGCCCAGCCTGCCGTGCCGTCCGGGGAGCTGCCGGGCGAGAGCCCGCCGGAAGCGCCCGAGGGCGCGGCCCTCGAGTTCGCCTTCCCGCACGTGGATCCGGAGCCGGTCGATCACCTGGCGGCGGCGCGGTCCGCCCGGGAGCTCGGGGACCAGGCCGCGGCCATGCTGGAGCTCGAGAAGGCGCTGCACGACGATCCGGCCAACTTCACCGCCGCGTTGCTGCTCGGCCAGAGCGCGGCCGCCAGCGGGCGGCCCCAGCTGGCCACCGACGCCTGGCTGTTCGCGGCCGGGCTCCGGCCGGCCGAGGACGAGCCCTGGCTGGAGCTCGCCGGCCTGATGCTCGCCCGCGGCGATCTGGCCGAGGCTGAGCAGCTCGTCCGCAGGGCGCTGCTGCTCCGGCCCGAGCGCGCGCGCGGGCACAACCTGCTCGGGCGGATCTGGCTGGCGCGCTCGCACTGGGAGCGGGCCATCGCGGCCTTCGAGCGCGCCCTCGAGCTCGCCCCGGCCAGCCTGTATGCGCGCAACAACCTCGGCCTGGCGCTGCTGCGCAAGCGGGACTTCCAGCGTGCGGTGGAGGTGCTCCAGCCCCTGGGTGACCAGGACCGCGCGACCGCCTTCATGCTGAACAACCTGGGCCTGGCCTACGAGGGTCTCGGGCGCCTGCCGGACGCCTCGGCGACCTATCGCCAGGCCCTGGAGCGCGCGCCCGGCTACCTCAAGGCCAGGCTCAACCTGGCGCGCCTGACCGAGCTCGCCCAGCGCCTAGAGCCCGGCGAGGCCGGGGAATGATCCCGGCCAGGGCGGTGGCCTCCGCGGCGGGCCCGTAGTACGATGGGCCCGCGGTCGCTCCCCCCGGAGCGGCTGTCGGCCTGGGAGCGGCCATGGAAACCCCGAATCGAGCACCCTCGCACCCTCGTCGATCCTGGCTGGCCGGGCTGGAGAGAGGCCTGGTGGTCCTGGCGCTGTGCGTCCTGGTGGGCGGCCTGGTGTGCGTCGGCGTGCTGTTCTTCGTGCGCGCCGGCCTGCCGGACATCCGCGGCCTGGCCGACTACCGGCCGCCGCAGGTCAGCCGCCTGGTGGACGTCAAGGGACGGGTGGTGGCGGAACTGTTCGAGGAGAAGCGCACGCTGGTGGACCTGGCTCGCGTGCCCGCGCACGTGCGCCACGCCTTCCTGGCCGCCGAGGACGCCGACTTCTACAACCACCCGGGCATGGACTGGACGGGCATCGCCCGGGCGATGCTGAAGAACCTGCTGCAGGGCCGCCTGGCCCAGGGCGGCAGCACCATCACCCAGCAGGTGGCCAAGAACCTGGTGGTCGGCCCGGAGCGAACGATGTGGCGTAAGGTGCGCGAGCTGCTGGTCGCGCTCCGGCTCGAGTCCTTCCTGGGCAAGGACGACATCCTGTCGCTGTACCTGAACGAGATCTACTTCGGCCATAGCTGCTACGGCATCCAGGAGGCCAGCCGCTTCTACTTCGGCAAGGACGTGGCCGAGCTGGGCGCGGGCGAGGCCGCGGTGCTGGCCGCGCTGCCCAAGTCACCCACCTACTACTCGCCGATCAAGCACCCCGAGCACGCCCGGAAGCGCCGGGACTGGGTGCTCGGCCAGATGTCCGCCCACCATTGGTTGAGCCCCGAGGCGGCCGCGGCGGCCCAGGCCGCGCCCCTGGTGGTGGTTGGCCAGGCTCCGGACTTCTTCGAGCTGGCACCCTACTACGCCGAGCACTGCCGTCGAATGCTGGAGGAGCGCCTGGGCCGGGAGCGGCTCTACCAGGGCGCCTACCGGGTCGAGCTGGCCCTCGACCTCGATCAGCAGCGTCTGGCCCAGGCCGTGGTGGCGCGGGGGTTGCGCGCCGTCGATCGGAGGCACGGCTGGCGCGGTCCGCTGGGCCGGGTGGAGCAGGCGCACCTCGACGGCCTGCGCGCCAGGCTGCGCGCCGAGCTCGAGGCGGGCAAGGTCTGGACGCTGGTGCGTGTCGAGCGGGACAGCCAGGCGCCGCCCGAGCGCCGCTGGCGGGCGCGGGCCGTGGAGTCCGTGCCGGGAGCCTGGCTGCAGACGCCGGTGGTGGCCCTGACGGGAGAGGGGCCGGCGGCCGTGGCGCGGGTCGATCTCGGCTCGCGCGTGGTCGAGCTGACGCTGGATCAGGTGAGCTGGGCCCGCGCCTTCGCGCCCACGCGCGTCACCCCGGCGCCGACCTCGGTGCGCGAGGTGCTGGCGGTGGGCGACGTCGTCGAGGTGGAGCTCGGCCCTCAGGGCGCCGCCGGGCCGCTGGCCCGGCTCAGCCAGCCGCCGCTGGTCCAGGGCTCGCTGGTGGCCGTCGAACCCGCCACCCACCGGGTGCTGGCGCTGGTGGGCGGCAGCGACTTCCGCCTGTCCTCGCTGGTGCGCGCCGCTCAGAGCGTGCGCCAGCCGGGCTCTGCCTTCAAGCCCTTCGTGTACGCCAGCGCCCTGCAACAGCGCTTGATCACCCCTGCCAGCGTGCTGATGGACACGCCCGAGGTGTACCGCGAGAGCCTGCAGCGCAGCGCCTGGAAGCCGCAGAACTTCGAGCGCGTGTTCCTCGGTCCGGTGAGCGCCCGTTACGCGCTGGCGCACTCGATCAACACCGTGGCGGTGAAGCTGGCGTACGACGCCAAGCCGGAGAGCATCGTGCGGCTGGCGCAGGCGCTGGGCGTGCGCAGCAAGCTGCACCCCAACCTTTCGCTGGCCCTGGGCGCGTCCGAGGTCTCGCTGCTCGAGCTCACCAACGCCTACGCGGCCTTCGCCGACCAGGGGCGCGTGGCCGAGCCCGTCTTCATCACCCGCATCCTGGACGCCGCCGGGGCCGAGCTGCCGCTGGCGCCCGCCGACAGCCACCAGGCGCTCTCGCCGGCCGAAGCCTACGTGCTGACCTCGATGCTGCGCGCGGTGATCGAGGAGGGCACGGGCCAGCGCGCGCGCGCCCTCGGGCGTCCACTGGCGGGCAAGACCGGGACCGCCAACGAGCACCGGGACGCCTGGTTCGTGGGGTACTGCCCGGAGCTGGCCGTCGGGGTGTGGGTGGGCTTCGACGATCACTCCCCGCTCGGGGGGTGGGCCCAGGGCGCCGCCGCCGCCCTGCCTGCCTGGATCGAGTTCGTCGGGGGGGCGTTGCGCGATACCCCGCCCCGCGAGTTCTCCGTCCCCGGCGACGTGCTGTTCGTGCGGGTCGATCCGCAGAACGGTCTGCTGGCCCCGCCGGGCATGGTCGGGGCGCGTTTCGAGCCGTTCATCGAGGGAACCGAGCCACGCGCGCTGTCCGCCCGCGTGGTGGAGGGACAACCGGAGGGCGAGGACGGGCCGAGCCCGCTTCCGCTGCCGACCGACCGGCTGCCCAAGGAGCTATTCCAGTGAGAGCGAGCCTCTGCCTGTACGCAGCGCTCCTCGCCTGGCTGCCGGCCAGCGCCAGGACCGGCGCCGAGGCGCCGGCCTTGCAGCGGGTGGCCGACGAGCTCGGAGCGCAGCTCGCAGCCCGCCTGCAGGCCGAGACCCTGGACGCCCCCGTGGTGGCGCTGGTGGTGGCCGGAGACGCCTCGGTCCTGGGCCAGGCTGGCCGGCTGGCCCAGGAGCTGGAGCGCCTGCTCGTCTTCCGCCTGTCGGCGCGGCCCGCGGTCCTGCGCGTGGAGCCGGTGTCCGCGGAGGCCGGAGAGGCGGGCCTGGAGCGCGCCCGGGCGGCCGGAGCGAGCTGGGTGTTGCGCTGCGCCGTGGGCACCTCGGGCGCCAAGCTGGTCGCCACCTGCGACCTGGTGCCGCTGCACACGCCCTTCTGGGACAGGCTGGTCGATCCCCTGCCGCGCGGCGCGTTGCACCACGTGTTCGCCGGCGCCGAGATCGACGACGAGGTGCGCCTGCTCCTGGGGCTCACGCGGGCGCCGCCGCCCCTGGGGAGCTGGCACCTGGAGGAGGTGCTGGTCGTTCCGCGGCGGATCCTGGACGCGGGCCTGGGGGATCTCGACGGCGTGTCGGGCGGAGAGCTGGTCGTGTTGTACGAGGACGCCCTGGAAGTATTCAGCCTGCAGACGGGCCGCGCCCGGCGCCTGACCACGTACGGCCTGGGCGGTGTGCCGGCCGAACCGGTGCGCACCCGCGATCCCTCCGGCAGCCTGGTGGTCGTGGACTTCAACCGGGACGGCCGCTACGAGGTGCTGTTCAAGCTGTTCGGCCGCCGCTGGGGGGAGCTGCTCACCTGGAGCGGCGCGAAGCTCGTGCCGATCAGGCGACTGGCCCGCCTGCCGCTGTGCCTGGTGCAGCTCGAGCGCCGGCCGACGCTGCTCACGGCCGTGCCCGAGGCGGGCACCAACCGGTTGGCTCCAGAGCTGGAGCTCGCCGACATCAACTCGGAGGCAGGCCGGGCCTTGACGCTGCCCGGACCGTTCGTCGCCTTGCGCTGCCACCAGGCCGAGGACGGAAGCCTGACCATCGCCCTGGTGGATGGCGCCCGCGCAGTGCAGCGGCTCTCGCTGGGCGGCCAGCTCGAACCCGTGACCGCCGACGCCGGCGCGGGCATGGCGCTCGTGGACCTGGACATGGATGGAGATCCGGAGAGCGTGCTCTCCGAGCCGGTCTGGCCGGGCGAGCCTGATGGCGTGCGCGTCCTGGCGAGCGTCCGCGGCGGTGGACAACCGCTGTGGCGCTCGCGGGACATCATCGGGTCCATCGTGGCGATCAGCGGTGGCGATCCGCGCGGGGATGGAAAGCAGCAGGCCGTGCTGGTGTCGGTCGAGCCCGGCGGGCAGGCCAGCCGCGTGTACCTGCTGGGGCGTTGAGCGCGGACGGTGCGGGAGGCGAGCATGCAGGCGCATTCTGGGTTTCACTGGGCGCTGATCCTGTCGGCGTGTGTGGCGCTGGGCGCGTCCGCGGCGGCGGCAGCTTCCCGCAAGCCCTACGGCGGCACGGTGGTCCTGCCTCGCCTGGAGGAGCTGACCACCACCGATCCCGCCAGGCTGGAGACGGATCTCGAGCTCGAGGTGGCCCGGCAGCTGCACGAGACGCTCCTGCGTTGCCCGGCGCAGGGCGCGCTGCAACCCGGCCTGGCCATCGCCGCGCCGCGGGTGTCGGACGACGGGCTGGAGGTGACCGTGCAGCTCCGTCCCGACGCCGTCTTCCAGGATGGCACGGCGGTGACGGCCGAGGAGCTGGTGGCTGCCTGGGAGCGCTTGCTGCGACCCGAGACCGGCTCGCGCCACTGGTGGCTGCTGGCCCCCGTGCGCGGCGCGCTCGGCTTCAGGCGCGGCAAGCTCAACCGCGTCACCGGGCTCGAACGGGTGAACCGGCTGAGCGTGAGGCTGCGCCTCGAGGCACCCATGCCTGGCTTCCTGGGGGCGCTGTGCGCTGTGCCGACCGCGCCGTTGCCGCTGCGAGTCCTGCAGCGCACGGGCGACCCCGCCGCTCACCCAGTCGGCAGCGGCCCGTTCCAGCTGGCCGAGGCGGCCGCCGACGGCGGCCTGGGCCTGCGCCCCTTCACAGGGCACTGGCGAGGGCGACCTTTCCTCGACAGCCTGGCCTTCCAGCCCTTCGCCAGCCACCGCGACGCCGCCCTGGCGTTCGAGCTCGGCCGCGTGCACCTGCTGCGCGAGGCGCCCCTGCAGCGGCGGACGGGCCAGGCCTTCGAGGGTTCCATGGCCGCGCAGGTCGCCTTCCTGGTCATCCAGCGCGGGCGGCTGCAGGGCGCGCCCGAGGGACTCCGTCAGGCCATCGAGGCCGCGCTCGACCGGCGCTCGCTGGCCGAGTACCTGCTCGGTGACGCGGGCCGACCGACCGACGAGGCGCTGAGCCTGGAGGCGGGCGAGCCAGCCCCGGTCCGCACCGACCTGCCCGCCGCGCGCGCCTACTTCCAGAAGCTGACCCTGCAGCGCCTGGGCATGCCGGTCATGCTCGAGTTCCTGGTGCGCGCCTGGCGGCCGCTCGAGCGGGCCGTGGCCGAGCGCGTGCAGGTCAACCTGCTGGACGCGGGCGTGTCCGTGGCGGTCGTGCCGCTGGAGCGCGAGGCGTACGCCGGGCGGCTGGCCGAGGGGCGGTACGATCTGCGGCTGGAGACGCCGCTGCCGCTGGTGCGCGATCCCGAGCTCCAGCTGATCGGGCTGGTGGCCCAGGCCCAGGGCGACGAGGCCGTGGCGGACGTGCTGCGCACCACCGCCGGCATGCCCGGCGGCCCCAGCCGCGCGGGCCTGATCCGCGAGCGAGCCCGCCACCCGCGACTGCTGCCCGACTGGGTGCCTCTGTTCGTGTACGGACCGCGCGAGGCCCGGCACCCCGCCTTGCGAGACCTGCAGCGCGATGCCAGCGGCAGCCTCGACTGGGCCGACGCCTGGCTGGCGGAGTGAGGGGAGGGGAGCACGTGCGACTCGGCGTCAAACTCTCCCTCGCCTTCCTGGCCGTGGCGCTGATCCCGGCGGGTGGCATCCTGTTCTCCACCTGGAGCTCGCTGGCCGAGCGCTTCGACGAAGAGCACCAGAGGCGCCTGGACGGCATCCACGCCGGCCTGCTGGACGAGGTGGCGCGCATGGGCGAGCGGCTGCAGGCCAAGCTCCAGGCCCTGGGCGAGACCGAGGAGGTCGAGCGCATCCTGGTGGACATGGTGCGCGGCCAGCTCGATCGGCGCGCGCTGGTGCCGCGGGCGGCGGCCTGGATGCGCACCTACGAGCTCGATCTCCTCAGCCTGCTGGACAGCGGCGGCACGGTGCTGTCTTGCGGCCACCTGCCCGCCCGCTACGGCGGCGTCGACCCGGCCTCGGTCAGCCTGGCCAGCGAGGAGAGTCCGCGGCCGCAGGTCATCCCGGCGCAGGTGCTGCGCCAGGGGACGATCCGGGAGGTGCTGGCCATCGCCCTGGGGCACCGACGGAGGTTCAACGAGGCGGAGGTGCTGGTGGTGGGCGGCACCATCCTGGACGAGGGCTTCGCCACGCACCTGGAGAAACTGTCGGGCGCCGCGATTCGCATCGTGGACGCCGCGGGCAAGCCCGTGGCCCTGGGCGCGTCCGCCGGACAGGTCGGGCCGGGCGCCTGGCAAGCCGGGCCCGGGATGCGGCGCGTGGCGCTCTCGTCCGCCTTCGTGGAGGTGAGCGTCTCCCGGGCCGAGCTCGAGGCTGCCCAGCAGCGCTTCGCCATCGCGTCGGCCCTGGCGGCCGGCGCCTCGGTGCTGCTGTCCTTCCTGCTGGGGTTGGTGTGGGCGCGGCGCATCACCCGTCCCGTCCAGGCCCTGGTGGGCGGCGCCCGGGCCGTGGCGAGGGGCGAGCTCGAGTCGAGGGTCGAGGGCACGTACCAGGCGGAGATGGGGGAGCTCGTGCGGGCCTTCAACCGCATGATGGAGGAGCTGTCCACCTACCAGCGGCGGCTGATCCGCGCGGAGCGAGTGGCCGCGTGGCAGGAGATCGCGCGGCGCATCGCCCACGAGATCAAGAACCCCCTGTCCCCGATCCAGGTGTCCATCGAGACCATGCGCAAGGCCTACTCGTCGAACCACCCCGACTTCGCCGAGATCTTCGAGGAGTCCACCCAGGCCATCCAGGAAGAGGTGGCGGCGCTCAAGCGCATCGTCACGGAGTTCTCGGAGTTCGCGCGCATGCCCAAGCCCAGCCCGGTCCGGCAGCCCCTCCACCCGGTAGTGGAGTGCGCGGTGAGCCTCTACCGCAACCAGGCCGCCGGGGTGGAGCTGCTCTACGAGCCGGCCGCGGAGTTGCCCGAGCTGCCCATCGATCGCGAGCAGCTCGGGCGCGTGCTGGGGAACGTGTTGACCAACGCGGTGCAGGCCATCACGCCGCCCGGGCGGGTCGTGGTCAGCACGGCCCGCGAGGGAGACGGCGTCGTCATTCGCATCAGCGACACGGGGCGCGGCATGTCACCCGAGGTGCTGGCCAAGGTGTTCACGCCTTACTTCACCACGCGGCAAGACGGCACCGGCCTGGGGCTGGCCATCGTGCAACGCATCCTCGAGGAGCACGGCGGCAACATCGAGATCGAATCGCAGGTCGGACGCGGCAGCGTGGTCAGCATCCTGCTGCCCCTCGAGTCGCCAGCCGATCACCCGAGCACGAGCTGATGCGCGACGCGCACTTTTTTTGTTTGCATGCGCGCGGTTCTGCTATCATGTGCCAGGCCACGAAGACAGGCCGACGAACAACGGGAAGGGAGGAAGACCGATGCCGTGCTGCCAGCCGAAGAAGAAGGTGATCAAGAAGAAGGTCGTGCGCAAGGCCGCCAAGAAGCCCGGGAAGAAGGCCGCCAAGAAGAAGGCCAAGAAGGTCGTGCGCAAGCCCGCCAAGAAGGCCAAGAAGGCCAAGAAGCGGGGCAAGAAGTAGCTCCGGCGGGTTCGTGTTCGCGGGCCCAGGCTAGCTCAAGCGCCACGAAGACAGGGGCGTGAAGAAGGCCAGACCGGATGATTCGAGTTTCGGGCCCCGCGAGGCGCCTCGATCCGCAAGGATCGGGGCGCTTCGTGTTTTCGGCCGGTTGATCTCCGATGCAGTTCGTGCGAAGAAACCCTCGGCGCAGATCGTCGAACCGCAGCGAGCGCGGGAGCTGAGCATGAGACGGCAGGTGTGCCTCTGGGCCGGGCTGATCGCCTTGAGCTGGTCGGCGACCGTCGCGGGCGCCGGACCGTTCCCCTGGGCGCGGGTGCCCGACGTGCGCGTCGACGACTTCCGGCCCGACTTCCTGGAGCGGGTGGCCAGGCGCCTCGAGAGCCTGCCCTGCTACGGCCGCTGCCAGGGGTCGATCGCCGCCTGCCTGCAGATCGTGCCGGTCCATCCCACCGCGGCGCGGCTGGCGCGTGATGTGCTGCTGCTGATGGCCCAGGAGTCCACCGACGCGGACGTGGTCAAGTGGATCGAGACCCGACGTGCCATGGCGCACCCCAAGCCCGAGGATATGCGCGACTTCCAGCTGGATGGGCAGAAGCCACTCGGACCGGCGGACGCGCCCGTCGTGGTGGTCGAGTTCTCGGACTTCGAGTGCCCGTTCTGCTCGCAGATCGTGCCGATCCTCGAGCAACTGGCGCGGACGCACGGCAAGGTCAGGCTGTACGCCAAGCAGTTCCCGATCAAGGGCCATGCCCATGCGCTGGGAGCCGCCAAGGCATGCGTGGCCTCCGATCGCTTCGGGAAGTTCTGGGAGTACTGTCCGCGGCTGTGGGAGCTGCGCGCCGACCTGTCCGAGGAGAGGCTGGTCAAGCTGGCCGTCGAGCTGGGCATGGAAGCGGCGGCCTTCCGCGCGGCCATGGGCTCCGAGGAGGTGCTCAACCGCATCGCCGACGAGAAGCTCGAGGGGCTGAAGAACCGCGTCCAGGGCACTCCGGCCATCTTCGTCAACGGCAAGGAGTTCCTGCTGCAGCCCTCCCCCCGGTTGCTCAAGGATCGCATCGACGAGGAGCTGGACATCCTGCAGGGCCGGGACTGACCCCGGCCGCGGCTCACTTGACCGGCGTGGCCTTGAGCGCCGCCTTGCCGTTCTTCACGTAGACCTGGAAGCGGACCGACGCGCAGCGGTAGCGCGACTTGAGCTCGGCGGTGTTCGCCTTGAGCTTCTCGGCGAACTTCTCGTACGTCAGCCCGGCCGTCGGTTCGCCGCACTGCTTCTTGGTCTGCAGGAAGAGCTCGAAGGTCTCCTTGAAGTGGGCATCCTCGGAGCCGGCTCCGCCGCCCAGCCCCGAGATGGCCGCCGACCTGGGCGGCGGCAAGGCCACGCCGCCACGCGACGGCTCGGCCGAGGCCGAGTCGGAGGCTTGCTTGAGCAGCTCGTCCGGGATCTGGGCCACCACGGTGGCGTCGGGACGGTAGTCGGAGGAACGCACGTCCTCCTCCTCCTCGCCGCCGTCGAGCTGACCCATCTGGCTGGGGTCGAAGGCCATCGGGGCGGTGGTGGGAGGCGGCACCGCCGTGCGCGCTGCCGGGGCGGGGCGCGGCGGTGGGGGGGGCAAGTCCGGCCGGAAGGCCGCGGGTGGCGGCGCCTGGGACACCTCGCTGGTCGCGTCTTCGTCCCCCTCAGGACCGCCGAAGAAGTTGGCCAGGTCGGTGGGCATGGATACGCGGGGGCCCTTGCCTCCGCCCTCGGCCGTGGGCACCGGTCGGGGCGGCGCGGCCGCGGGCACGGGCCGCGGTGGCGTCTCGACCGGGGGCGGCGCCACGGGGCGCGGGGCGGGTCGCGCGGGTTCGGGCATCGGCGCCCTCATGATCTGCTCCAGATCCCCGGTGCTCATCTCGGGCGCCGGGGTGGGCTGGGCCGGGGCCTTGCCGAGGATCTGGGAGACGGTGGCGGCGGGCCTGACCGGACTCGCTCCCCTGCCCTGGTCTGCCAGCCGCTTGAGGTTGCGCGCCAGCTCCTGGTAGGTGCCGGTGAAGCCGTCCTCGTCGAGCATGTAGCCGCTCTGCTCCTGCATCAGGTTCATGGCATCGAGCAGCCGCTGGGCCTGGTTGTCCTTCTTCGAGCCGCCGAGCAGGAACGCCAGGGCCAGCCCGAGGATCAGCAGGGCGCCAGCGCCGTAGAGGATCTTCGCCTGGGCCTCATGGAAGGCCGCGAGCTGGGTCGCCACGGGCGCCACCACCGCCAGGTGGATCTCATCCGAGTCGGACGGCAGGCGCAGGCTGCGCGCCAGGAAGGCCTGGTTGGTCAGGTCGGCGAACATCGGCAAGGGCTCGGTGGGGTTGCCAAAGGCTATCGGCGCGTCCGCGTTCAACAGCGGCGCCAGCGCCGCCGTGGTGGCCTCGTCCAGGGTCGAGGCATAGGGCTTCTGCCGCAGGAAGATGGCCACCTCGAGGCCCACGTAGCTCCCCAGCAGCTTGAGGTCGTCCACGGTGATCTCGCGCTGGGACACCAGGCAGCCGGCGATCTTGCCGCGCTCGTCGAGCAGGGGCGCGGCCGCCATCTGCTGCAGCTTGCCGTCCAGCTCCAGGATGCCGTCGCGGCTGACGCCCTGGAGGCACTCGGCCACCGGCGGCAGGCCACGCATGCTCTGCAACTTGGCCTCGCCGGGTGCCTGGACCAGCAGGCGGCCGTCGGGCCCGAGCAGCTCGAGCGCGGGGATCTTGAGCTTCGCCTGGAGATCGTTGACCAGGGGCTGGAGCTGCTCCTGGGCCGGTTTCAGGGCCTGGGCGAGGGCGTCGTCTGCCAGGCCCTCGCTCGCCGGCAGCTTCCCGAGCGCCGCGCCCAGGGCTTCGTTACGGCTCTCCGTGCTCAACTTCTGCAGGAGGGCGAAGGCCGAGGTGCGCAGGCCATCGAGCACCGCGTTCTCACCGGTCGCCAGGCGGGCCTTGGCCATGGCCGGCAGCTGGGCCGCGGGGAGCGCGCCCAGGCCAAACATGGCGCCGCCCGCCGCAAGGCCCACCAGGAGCACGACGATGATGATTGCCTTGATTCGTCCCATGTGAAGAACCCTTCTCCCCTCCGCCGGCGGCGGCTCTACTCGGTCTCGATCTCGATCTCGGGCTCCACGTCCTTGAAGGCCGGCTCCGCCTCTGGCTTCTTGGGCTTGTCAGGCTTGGACTTGGGTTTGGGCTTGTCGGCCTCGGCCGGCTTGGGCTTGTCGGCCGCGACCGGCTTGGGCTTGTCGGCCTCGACCGGCTTGGGCTTGTCGGCCTCGGCCGGCCTGGGCTTGTCGGCCGCGACGGGTTTGGGCTTGTCGGCCGCGACGGGTTTGGGCTTGTCGGCCGCGACCGGTTTTGGCTTGTCGACCTCGACCGGTCTGGGCTTGTCGGCCTCGGCCGGCGCGGGCTTGGCCTCCTCGGGCGCCTGCCCGCTGGGTCGGTCGCCCTCGACGGCCGGGCCGGCGGCTTGACCCGCGGCCAGCTCGAGGCGTGCGGTGCCGAGGTTGATGATCTCGACTTCGCGCTCGAGCTGCCAGGCGCCACCCACGTACACCCGGGCGGTGTACGTGCCGGCCGGCACGTTGGTGAAGGCGAACTTGTCGCCGTCCTCGACCCGGGTCAGCAGGGGGCTCGGGGCGACCACGATGCGGGCCTGCATGAACGGGTAGCTCTCGCAGGTCAGCTCGTGCGTCCCCGGCAGATCGAGGGTGAGCTGCTTGGCCTCGCCGGCGTCCAGCTTCTCCAGGCCCAGGGGCTCCGGGCCGCCCGCGGCCTTGCAGCGGTACACGCGGTCATCGAGGTTCCTGAGCAGCACCCTGCTGCCCTTGGGGACGACCAGCGTGGCAGGCCAGATGCCGTAGCCCTCGAAGCGTAGCTCGGGCGGCGCGGCCGTGGCATCGAGCTTGATCTCGGCCGCGGCAGACCCCTCGAGGACCACGGACGGGATCTCCCGGGCGGCCGAGGGCGCGGGGATCGGGCCCAAGCGCCAGAAGCAGGTCGCGGCCTGGTCGGTCGGGGTGGGCGCGGGCGCAGGCAAGACCACGGTCCCGCGCAGGTTGCCTCCGGCCAAGGAGAGGGCCGGCCAGATCACACACACGGCCACCACCAGCAAGGCTTCCGGTCGTCTCATCGGACACCTTCCGTCTCTGCGCCCAGCGGGCAGACCGCCATCCGCCAGGACACAATAGGCAAATCATGGTCAGATGTCAACCAATTGTAAACAAGGAGGTTTTTCGCGCCGGTGGGGCCCGCGGTTGACTCGCGGGACAGGCCCAGGTAGACCCGCATTCTATGCCTCTTCTCTGGAGAGACTGGCTGGCGCTCGCCAGGCCGCGGCACTGGGTGAAGAACCTCTTCGTCCTGGCCCCCCTGCTGTTCGCGCGACACCTGTTCGACTGGGACCTGTGGCTGCGGGCCCTGGCCGCCGCGGCGCTGTTCAGCGCCATGTCCTCCGCGGTGTACGCCTTCAACGATGCCCTGGACGTCGAGCGGGATCGGTCCCACCCCCTCAAGCGCGGCCGGCCGATCGCCGCGGGTCGCATCTCGGTGCGCACGGCCTTCGTCGCCGCTGGGGGGCTGGCCCTGGCCGCCGTCCTGGCGGGGCTCTCCCTGGGAGCCGGGTTCGTCCTGGTCGGTCTCGGGTACCTCGGGCTCAACGCGATCTACTCCCTCTGGCTCAAGCGGGTCGCCTTCTTGGACGTGGCGTGCATCGCCACGGGCTTCCTGCTGCGGGTCGTGGGTGGGGCGCTGGCCATCGAGGCGGCGATCTCCGCCTGGGTGGTGGTCTGCACCTTCGGCCTGGCCAGCTTGCTGGGCCTGGGCAAGCGACGCCACGAGCTGGTGAGCCTCGGGGACAGCTCGGTCGACACGCGGCCCGCGCTGCTGGGCTACTCGCGCAGATCGTTGCGGGTGGCGGAGTGGGTGCTGGTGGTGGTGACCGTGGCGGCCTACGCCGCCTACACCCTCGCGCCAGGCACGCTGGCGAAGTTCGGGCACGCCCGCCTGCTCCTGACGGTGCCCTTCCCCCTGGCCGGGATGTTGCGCTACCTGCAGCTCGTGGAGACGCGCCGCGATGCCTCCCCCACGGAGGCGCTGGTCACCGATCTGCCCACCTGGTTGAACCTGGCCGCCTGGGTGGTGGCCGTGGTGATCGCCCTCTACGGCTGAAGCCGGCAGGTGTGCGCGGCGAGCAGCCGTCCGGCGGGGAAGCTGCGCAGCCGCGCTGCGCCCGCCTCGAGCTCGAGGTAGCTGCCGCCCGCGCGGGCCTGCCCGGGGTTGGCCAGCAGCCCTTCGGGCCAGGGCTCGAGCAGCCCCACGTGGGTGTGGGCGAACAGCACCGTGTCCAGCCCCCCGGCCCGGAGCGCCCGCAGGGCCCTGCGGCGCAGCCAGGTGGCCTCGCCCGTGCGGCCGGGCCACCTCCCCCGCCGGCTCGCGGCGGCGAAGGACAGGGCGAAGCGAAACAGGGCCGACTCGGGCAGCCAGCGATCGCGCAGTTGGCGCACGGGCGTGGACTGCAGCGCGGCCCGCAGCAGGCGGGTCCCCAGATCGAACGGGCTCATGCGGTCGCCGTGCAGCAGCCAGCAGCGCTGGCCTGCCAGCTCGAGGGCGGCCGGGCCGGAGTGCAGGCGCGCTCCCCGCAGGCCGGTGGCCGTGGCGGGCAGGTCGAAGTCGTGGTTGCCCTCGAAGACGTGCAGCCCGGGCAGCCCTTCCAGGGCCTCCAGGAAGGGGGCGTACTCGGCCAGGGCCGCGCGGTTCGGACCGGCCAGGTACTCGAACATGTCCCCCAGCAGCACCAGGCCGGCGAGCTGCCCGCGCTCTGCCGCGAGGAAGCGCACCAGCTCGGCCTGGGCCGGATCCGCCCGGCCGCGCAGGTGGGCGTCGGCCAGCACGAGCACGCGCCCGGTGCTCATGGCGCCTCGCCCGGCAGGCGGCGGAAGGCCAGCCGGGTGACCGGGATGCCCTGGCGGGCGCAGCGGCGCCCGCGGTGGGAGAGCACCCCACCCAGCTCCTCGGCCAGGAAGTGCTCGGCGTCCAGGGGCGCGAAGACCGGGTGAGCTCCGAAGGCGGCCGTGGCCTCGTCGGCCAGGGCGGGCACGTCGGTCTGGAAGTAGAGCCAGCCACCCGGCCGGAGCAGGGCGGCCAGCAGGCCGACCGTCTCGAGCTGCACCAGGCGGCGTTTGTGGTGGCGTTTCTTCCACCAGGGGTCGGGGTGGAGGATGGTGAAGCCGGTCACGCTGCCGGGCGGGAACAGATCGGGCAGATCCTGCTGCAGGTCGCACCACACCGCCCGCAGGTTGGGTAGCGCATGCCGCGTGATCTCCTCACGCAGGTGGGCGATCCACTTGCGCCGGGCCTCGAGGGCCAGGAAGTCGGTGCCGGGCAGCAGCCGGGCGCGCTCCAGGACGAAGGCGCCGCGTCCGCATCCGAGATCCACCTCGAGCGGTGCGCGGCGGCCGAACTCCGCGGCCCAGTCGGCGGGCGGAGGCGCGGTGTCTCCGATCGCGATGCGGCGCTTGAGCGACAGCATGCCTGCTCCTGGCCGCGTTGTAGCGACCGCCGGTCGTGCCTGTCAAGGTCCGCGCCCCTCGGTCGGCTGTCCTAGGGCGTTCGTCCTAGGTCGCTCGGCCTAGAACGCCTGCCCGATTGTCGCAGCGCGGGTCGGGCGGTACCTTGGGAGCCGAGACGAACCCCGGGGCGTTCTTTGGGCAGGGTCGGAACGGAGCAGGCCGGAGACGGCCAGGAGGACGCCATGCTCACGAGGCACCGTCGGGGTCAGGGCATGACCGAGTACATCATCATCGTCGCGCTCATCGCCATCGCCGCGATCGGCGTCGTGTCGCTGTTCGGCGACAACATCCGCCTGCTGTTCGCCACCTCGACGAACTCGCTGGCGGGCAACGAGAACGCCAAGACCAACACCAAGCAGGCGACCAAGAAGCTGACTCGCCACAAGAGCCTGAAGGACTACGCCGAGGGCAACAAGCCCGGCTGACGGGAGGAGGGGGAGGAGGACCGCGGGTCAGGCGCCTGCGCGCGCCAGGCGCGCGGCCAGCAGCTCGTAGTTGAAGTTGACCACCTTGAAGCGCGCGCTGCCCTTCTCCTTGGCCACGAGCTCCTCGATGGCCTCCAGCGGTTTGCGCGAGTGCATCTTGTCCAGGGCGAAGATGATCGCGAAGCGCACGTTCTCGTTCTGATCGCCGAGCAGCCCGATGAGCGGGTCCAGGGCCTTCTTGTCGCCCAGCCGGCCGAGCTCGTAGGCGGCCTTCTCGCGCACCGGCACCGCGGGATCCTTCAGCTTGCCGATCCAGCAGTCCACGCTGTCCTTGCAAGCCGCGTAGGTCTCCAGGCGCTTGATCGTGTCCTGGTAGGCCGGGCTGAGGATGTTCTCCTTCTGCGCCTCGGACAGCTCCTTGATCTTGGGGAGCGCCACGTCGGTGCCCAGGTTGCCGACAGCCTCGATCAGCGGCACGCGGTTGCGCGGATGCTCGCCCTTCTCGATGTACTTCCACATGGAGTCGATGGCGGCGCGGTCGGACATGAGGTTGAGGGCGTTGGCGCACACGGTGCGCACGTCCCAAAACTCCTTCTCCAGGAACTTGACCACCACGGGCACGCCGCGCGGATCGCCGATGGAGCCGAGCGAGTTGATGACGCGGGTCATGACCAGCATCTGGTTCGTCTCGGCCTCCCACTTCATGACCTTGTCTGACAGCTTGAGCAGGGGCTCGACCGCCAGCGGGCTGCCGATGTCGCCCAGCACCTTGGCCGCGTTGCTCTCCAGGGCGCCCGCCAGCACCTCGGGGTTCTCCTCGGTGATGCGCTTGGCGTCGGGGTTCTCTCCGTTCATGGTCTTGACCAGGAGATCGACGGCGGGCTCGCCGATGCGCACCAGGGCCAGGCCCGCGTGGGCGAAGAACATGGCCTTCTCCTGGTAGAGCGCCTCGACCAGGGCGGGCACCGACTTCGGATCGGCGATCTCGCCGAGCGCGAACACAGCGTTGGCGCGGATGATCTGGTGAGCGCTCTTGTCCTTGAGGATGGACAGCAGCTCGTCCGTGGCCTCGGTCGCCTTGAGCACGCCGAGCGACCGCATGGCCGACCGCCGGACGTTCTCTTCCTTGGTGGACCGCATCAGCCGCAGCAGCGGCTCCACCGCCTGTTTGTCGCCGAGCAGGGCGAGCGCGGAGGCGATCTTCTGGTTGGCCCGGTTGGTGGCCTTGGCCTTCTTGCCGTCCTTGTCGGGCCCGGTGGTGTAGTCCAGGGCCTCGAGCATCGGCTTGAGGGCCTCCTTGTACTGCCACTTGCCGAAGATCTCGGCGATGTTCTCGCGGTTCTTGGGGTTGTCCGCGGACGCCTTGAACACCTCGAGCAGCCTGGGCGCCGCCTTGACGTCACCGAGCGCCTTGAGTTCCTCGATGGCCCGCTCCTGCTGCTCGGCATCCGCGAGCGCCTCTGCCCAGCACCCGGGATCCTGCCCAGGCTTGCACTTCTTCTGGCAGCCCGCCAGGCCGAGCGCCAGGACCGCCACCGCGACGACGCCGATTCGGAACAGCCTCATGAAGGACCCCCTGTCGAAGGGTTCGTGGTCGATCTTCCGATTATGGAATCAGGGAATACATCTGGCCAGGCGGGTGAGTCAACAGGAAAAAAATCTTGAGACGACCGGCGCCCTGTGGTAAACACGATCTCCTGGATGGTGCGCCATTTGTGGAATCCGGTCCGGACCCGGACCGCGGCCGTGGCCCTGCTGATCGCCTTGTGGGCGGCGGGGGGGGCCCCGGCCCGGGTGGCGGCCGCGCCGGAGGAGGACAAGGTCGCCTTCCTGGCGCTCAAGCTCAAGGACGCCTCGAGTTTCAAGATCCGGCTGAAGGCGGCGGTCATGCTGGGCCGCCTGGCGGACGCCCGCGCCGTGGAGCCCCTGGTGCGGGCCCTGCGGGACGAGAGCTACGTGGTGAGGGGCGCCGCCGCGCGCGCGCTCGGCAACCTGGGGCTGCCGATGGCCGCCGGTTCGGTGGAGTCCATCTTCAAGCTGGTGGACGACGAGGAGCCGTTCGTCCAGCAGGAGGCCCGTCAGGCGCTGATGCGCCTGGTGGGCGACGAGTCCCTGGACCAGTTCGTCTCCGTGCTGCAGGGCGATCGGCCCAACGCGCGCATGACCGCGGTCCAGGTGCTGGCCACCCGCGAGGCGCCCGCCGCACGCGACGCCTTGCTGCTGGCCCTGGGCGACGAGGACGAGGAGGTCCGGGCCGAGGCCGTGCTGGCGATCCAGCGGCTCGAGCGCTCCCAGTTGCTCGCCCTGCTGCGCCTCGGCCTGGCCCGCAAGGACGCCTACCGGGTCCAGGCCGCCGCGGCCCAGATGATCGGCGAGCTCAAGATGACCGAGGCGATGAGCGATCTGTCGGGCCTGCTGGTGGCGGACGACGCGGTGCCCGAGGTCAAGAAGGAGGCCGCCCGGGCCCTGACCGGCATGAAGCAGCTCCTGGACGTGCCCGCCCTGGTGGCGCAGCTCCAGTCGGCCGATCGGCGGGTCCAGAGCCAGGCCATCCAGCTGCTCGGCCTGCACGGTGGACGCGAGTCGGTGGACGCCCTGCTGAACCTCCTCAAGCACGAGGACCCGTTCGTGCGCCAGCGCGCCGTGTTCGCGCTGGGCGACGCCGGCGACTCGCGCGCCATCCCCGCCCTCGAGTACCTGCTGAAGAACGAAACCGATGCCCGCTTCCGGCAGCTCATCGAACGCACGCTGCGCAAGCTGCGTCCCTGACCGCTCGTCGCCCTGCAGAGCGGGGCGCCTGTCGGCTACTTCTTGATCTTCAGGCGGCGGGCCAGGTCGAACAGGCGGCCGCTGGTCAGCGCCTCGAGGTGGGCCCGGTAGCCCTTGTCCTCCTTGCGCGCCTTGCCCATGCGGGCTTCGACCAGCGCGTCGACCATCTTGTCGCGACCGCCGAACTTGGCCTGGATGGTCTTCTCGCGCTCCAGCAGGCTGATCAGCTTGCGGTTGCTCTGGGCCTTGAGCAGCTTCTTGAACTGCTCCTTGGTCGTTTCGGCCGGCCGCTTGAGCAGCGCCAGCAGCTCCTCGATCAGCTTGTCCTTGGAGCCGAACTTGTCCTTGACCAACTGCAACGGGCTCTTCTTCATGGCGTCACCTCACCAAGCTCCGGGCCGACGGTCCTCCGTCGACGCGGGCGCTCCGGATAACATATCCCCCGGGGAGGTGCAAGGAAAAAGAGCCCTTGCGCGTGGCTTGTCCGGTCCGTCGAAGCCGGGTAGCATGCGGCTGATGGCCTGCACCCCCCGCCCGTGCCTGACCGCGCTGCGCCTCGCCCTGGGGCTGGCGCTGCTCCTGGGGGGCCTCGCCGCGCGCGCGGACGAGGCCCGGGCGGCCCCGCCCGAGGTCAGCCGCGACGGGGCGGTGGTGTGGCCTCGGGTCGGGCAGGCGGCGCTGCTGGACGGCCCGGCCTGCCCGGGAGAGCCCCGGGCGCGGGGCGAGCTGGTCCCCGGCCTGGTGCCGGACGACCTGCGCCTCGAGCTGCGCGAGCGCTTCCCCGAGCTGCGGCCGGATGCCAGGGGCGGCGCGGCGGACGGGCGCGTCGAGGTGCCTACCGCAGAGCGCCTGGTGGTCGTGCTGGACCCTGGGCACGGGGGCAAGGAGGCGGGCGCCAAGGGCGTCAGCGGCGGGCGGGAGAAGGAGCTCGTCCTGCGCCTGGCCCGGATGCTGCAGGCGGAGCTCGAGCGCCTGCCCGGTGTCGAGGTGGTGCTGACGCGCGTGGAGGACGAGCACGTGCCGCTATGGGACCGGGTCACGCTGGCGGAGCAGGCCGGCGCCGATCTGTTCGTCAGCGTGCACGTCAACGCCTTCGTGCGGTCCTCGCTGACCGGGGTGGAGACCTTCTTCCACGCCGTGGAGGCCTCCAACGCCGAGGCCCGTCGGGTGGCCGAGGCGGAGAACGCAGCCGACCGGCGCGAGCGGCCGGGGCAGGCGGATCCGGTCCTGTCCATCCTGGCCGACATGCAGAAGGCGGAGACGCTGCGCGACTCGAGCCGCCTGGCGCACCTGGTGCAAGAGGAGCTCGTGCAGGCGCTGGGCTTCCGCAACCTGGGGGTGCAGCAGGCCGACTTCGTGGTGCTTCGCAGCCCCCGGGTCCCGGCCGTGCTGCTCGAGCTCGGCTTCGTCACCAACCGCAAGGAGGAGCGGGCGCTGCGCAGCCCGAAGGTCCAGCAGGCCATGGCCCAGGCCGTGGGCCGAGCCGTGACGCGCTACCGCGAGCTCCTGGTCCGCAAGCGCAGCCTGGCCGGGCCGGCGGGCGACGGCGCGGGGGCGGCGCCTTGAGCCCCCCCGGCGTGCGCCTGGTGGTGGCCAGCCGCAACCGCGGCAAGGTCGAGGAGGTGCGCCGGCTGCTGTCCCAGCTCGGGCTCGAGGTGCGCTCCCTGGACGAGGCGGGGGTGGCGCCCGGGCTGGAGCTGCCCGAGCCGCACGAGACCTTCGCCGAGAACGCCCTGTCCAAGGCGCGCGCACTGCAGGGGCTGCTGGGTGGCTGGGCCCTGGGGGATGACTCGGGCCTCGAGGTGGACGCCCTGGGCGGCGCGCCCGGCGTGCGCTCGGCCCGCTTCGCCGGGGTCGAGGGCGCGGGCCGCGACGCGGCCAACAACGCCAAGCTGTTGCAGGCCCTCCAGGGGATCGAGGCCAGACGGCGCACCGCCCGCTTCGTCTGCTGCCTGGCCCTGGTGGGGCCCTCCAGCGAGCTGCTCACCGCCCGCGGCACCTGCGAGGGCGTGATCCTCGAGAGCCCCCGCGGCCAGACCGGCTTCGGCTACGACCCGCTCTTCCTGCCGGCCGGCTGCACGCTGACCATGGCCGAGCTCGGGCTGGACGAGAAGAACCGCCTGTCCCACCGCGGCCAGGCCCTGCAGCGCCTCTACCAGGCGCTTCGTGCGAGGTTGGGGCCATGAGACTCACCTGCCTGGCCTGGAGCGCCTTCGCCCTCGCGTGCCTGGGCTGCGACTTCTCGCCGGGTCTGGGGGACGGCTATCCGGCCTGCGTCGACGGCGCCTGCCTGCGCGCGGGCTGCGAGTGCCTGGGGGGCCAGGTGTGCGTGCCCCAGGATCCGCGGGAGGGCCCGGAGGCCTGCCAGCCGACCGCCTGCGAAGAAGGCGAGTCCTGCGACGACGGGGATGCCTGCACCCTCGCAGAGCGATGCGCTGCGGGCCAGTGTCAGGGTGGCACCCAGGTCGACTGCGATGACCAGGACGCCTGCACCCAGGACGGCTGCGATTCGTTCACCGGATGCACCCATGACGCCATCACCGGTCTGCCGGCCGAGGGCCCGCCGGGTGACCCGGGCTGCGCGAACCTCCTGGACGACGACTGCGATGGGCAGACCGACGGCCTGGATCCGGGGTGCGTGGCGTGCTCCGAGGACAGCGAGTGCGAGGACCTGGACCCATGCACGCAGGACTCCTGCACCGGCGGGGCGTGTGCGAACCTTCCCGCCGGGGACGGCCAGGCCTGCGACGACAGCGACGGGTGCACGGCGGGAGAGACCTGCCTGGAGGGAGATTGTCAGGGAGGCTCGCTCCGGGACGTCGACGGGGACGGCTACGCGGACATCCAGTGTGGCGGGGACGACTGCGATGACCAGCTCGGCGCGGTGAACCCCGGGAGCCCGGAGGTGGGGCCGGGCTCCTCGGCCTGCGCCGACGGCCTGGACAACGACTGTGACGGCGCGGTGGACTACGCCGATCCGAGCTGCCAGGGCGGGCCACCGGCCGGCCCGCTGTGCGGCCCGCTGGGCTGGTGCTGGGAGAACCCGTTGCCCCAGGGCAACGATCTACTCGGGGTGTGGGGCCAGGGCGCCCAGGCCTGGGGCGTGGGCCCGAACGGGATCATCGTCCGCTTCGACGCGGCGGGGCTCGCGCTCGAGCCGCTCGACCGCTTCGACGACCTGCGCGCCATCCACGGCGAGGGGAGCACTCTGGTCACCGTGGGCGGAAACCGAGCCTACCAGCGGGTCGCCGGGGACTGGATCGGCGTGGTCTTCGAGCAGAGCGTCGAGGCCTTCTTCGACGTGTGGGTGGAGGCGGGAGGCGTCCTCTGGCTGGCCGGCCGCGAGGGCGCGGTGTGGCGCTTCGAGTCCAACACCGGCGCGCCCTTCCCACCGCCCAGCGGCGCGGACGTGCTGGCCGTCTCGGCCGTCGAGGGTATCCCCTGGGCCGCCGACTCCGTGGGCGCGCGGTTCCGCTGGGCGGGGAGCGCCTGGGAGGACACGGCGGTCGACACCGACGGCCTGGTGATGCTCGATCTGGCCGCCTTCCGGAACACGCAGCCGCAACCGGAGACCGAGGCGCTGGCGATCGGCGGCGGGGGGCGCGTCGAGGTCTACCGCGAGGGGGTCTGGAACGCCCAGCTCGACCTCGCCCCCGAGCTGTACGGCCTGTTCTGGGATCCCGGCGCGGGCGGCCTGGTGGCCGGGGACGGCGTCCTCTACGTGCAGGACGATCCGCTCTCGGGCCAGTGGCAGCCGCAGCTCGGGGCAGTGGGCGAGGCCTACCGGGGGGTGTGGAGCCAGCTCGGTCCGGACGGCGTGAAGGACGGGGTGATCGCGGTCGGCCTGCGGGGCGCCCTGTACGGCAAGGCGGGCACCACGGCGCTGTCGGTCACCCGGCGGTTCCAGGAGGATCTGCACGCGGTCTCATGCGTGCCGGGCCGGAGCTGGGCGGTCGGCTCCGGGGGCAGGCTGGTCGAGATCACCGTGGACGAGAACGGCGTGGAGAGCTGGGCAGCGGTCCAGCATCAAGGCGTGGAGCTCCACGGGGTGTGGGGGGGCGAGACCGGCGCGGCCTGGGCGGTGGGGGCGGGCGGCGCCATCTTCCGCATGGAGCTGCCCGCCTATGTCCAGGAGGACTCCGGGGTGGCGATCACCCTGCGGGCCGTGGTGGGGATCCCCGACGCAGCCGGCGGTGCAGCCGAGCTCTGGGCGGTGGGGAACGGCGGGACCGTGCTGCGGCGCCTGGGCGAGACCTGGACGCCCGTGGAGAAGTCCACCGTCGCGAACCTGCACGCCGCGGCAGCGTTCGGCAGCGAGGTCTGGGCGGTCGGGGACGAGGGCGTGGTGCTGCGCTGTTCAGGCGCGACCTGCACGCGGGTCGCTGCCCTGACCAGCCTCGAAGGGACGCCGGCCCAGCTTCGCGCCGTGGTCATGGCCTCGGCGGAGGAGGGCTACGCCGGGGCCGAGGACGGGACGATCTACCGCTACGCGACGGGCCCTGGCTGGCACCTGCATCTGCAGCCTGTGCCTGGGCGACCCATCTGGGCCCTGACCGCCCGCTACATCGAGGGCGCGGGCTGGGACTGGTGGGCGGTCGGCGACCACGGGCTGGCGCTGAACCTGTCGCCGATCGGCATGCAGGGCTGGCACCAGGTGCAGATCGGCGCCAACGTGGACCTCCGCGGGCTGTGCGCCTGGACCCCGGCGAACCAGAGCGGCGCCCCGCCCAGCCTGCGCGCGGTGGGAGCAGGCGGGGCCGTCCTGATTCAGCGCTAGGGCGCGGATCGGCTCAGGCCGCCAGCGCCCGGCGGAGCGCGCGGGCGGTCGCCCACAGCGGCAGGGCCGCGAACGCGACCAGGACCGCGAGGTGCAGCAGGAGCCAGGCGGGCTCCTCGGCCGGGCCGTGCGCCCCGGCGCCCGCGCTGGCGTGGAACAGCGGGTTCAACCACAGGAGCGCCCGGCCCCAGGGAGGCAGGGCCTCCAGCGGGAACCAGGCACCCGACAGCGCCAGGCAGGGCAGGACCACCCCCGCCAGGAACGCGCGCAGATCCTCCGGCCCGCGGGCCAGCGCGGTCGTCCACAGCGCCAACGAGGCCATGGCGAGCCCCCCCAGCACCCCGAAGGCCAGCGACCGCGCGAGCTCGCCCCCGCCGAGCCAGCCCAGGCCGCCCGCGATCGCCGCCAGCAGGCCTGCGCACAGGCCCGCGCGCAGGGCGGCGAACAGCAGCTCGGCGGCGAGCAGCTCGGGCAGACCGAGGGGGGAGGCCAGCGCGCTCTCCCCCACCGGGCCCGCGCGCAGCCGGCGGTGGGCGCCCAGGCTGCCCTCGAGCGCGGCCACGAGCGCCGCGGCCGCCACCAGGAGCCCGGCCGCGTGGCGGGCCGGCGCGACCCCCCCCGCGCTCGCCAGGCCGAGCCCCAGCAGGCAGGCCGCCGGCAGGGCCAGATCCATGGCCAGGGCGCTGCCCGCCCTGCGCCGGTAGACGCGCAGGTGGCGCCCCAGCAGGCTGCCCGCGCCTCGCCAGCTCACGTCCGCGCCTCCCGCCCGCGCAGCGCCCGCAAGGCGTCGGCCAGGCTGGCGCGCCGCGTGGTCACGGCGAAGCCGCGCAGGTGCGCGCGCTCGAGCAGCGCGCCCGGGAACATCTCCCCGGCCGGGGAGAAGCACAGCACCGCGCCCTCGCGGCGCTCGAGGCGCGCCCCGGCCGGGATGGACTCGGCCAGGAAGGAGTCCAGGTCCTCGCGCGGCCGGCCGTCCAGGGGGCGGAGCTCCACCACCTCGCCGCCGGCGTGACGGGCCACCAGCTCGGGTGGACTGCCCTCGTCGAGCACCCGGCCGCGCTCCAGGAGCAGCAGCCGGCCGCACAGCAGACAGGCCTCCTCGGGGCTCGGGGTGGCCAGCAGCATGGGCAGGCCCTGGGCCCGCAGCGCCTGCAGCCGCCCCCACACGAAGCGCTGGGCGGCGGGCTCGAGCCCGGCGGCGGGCTCGTCCAGCACCAGCAGCTCGGGTCGCTGGATGAGCGCCCGGGCGAGCTGCAGCCGGCGCCGCCCCTCGGCGCCCAGGCTCCCGGGCCGCTCGGCGGCCCGCTCCTTCAGGCCGGCGAAGGCCACCAG
This sequence comes from Myxococcota bacterium, assembly GCA_022710975.1. Classification (GTDB taxonomy): domain Bacteria; phylum Myxococcota; class B64-G9; order B64-G9; family B64-G9; genus JAKLGA01. Next base: position 31,244 of record JAKLGA010000012.1, read on the forward strand.
CTCCCCGGCCCGGCGCCGGGCCTCCGGGCCGGGCAGGCCGTGGTAACGGCCGAACACCCACAGGTTCTCGAGCGCGGTCAGCTCGTCGTCCAGCGTGTCCCCCGGCGGGACCCAGCCCACCCGCCGGCGGAGCTCGCGGCCGTGGGTGCGGGCGTCCCTGCCGAGGATCTTGAGCTGGCCGCCCTGCAGGGGGGTGCGGCCGGCCAGCAGCCCGGTCAGGCAGCTCTTGCCCGCACCGGCATGGCCGAGCAGCCCCAGGCACTCCCCGGCGTGGAGGTCGAAGGACACGCCGCGCAGGGCCTCGGTCGCGCCGAAGCCCTGCTGCACGTCCCGGGCGATGACCAGCTCTTCCATGGCGCAGAAAGAAAAGCCCGGCGACCTGTCTGGCCGCCGGGCCGCTCCCTTCGATGGGTCGTAAAGGACTTGAACCTTTGGCCCGCGGATTAAGAGTCCGCTGCTCTACCAGCTGAGCTAACGACCCACGCTCGAGCCGACCGTCTTTTTGCCAGCTTTCGCGCGGTGTGTCAACCATCGATTGTCATCTCGCGCCGGAGGCGTGGATGGGTTAGGATGTCCCCGCGCCGATCGCCAAGGAGGTCCTCGCATGCTCTGTCGCGTCGCGTTCGGTCTGGGGCTGACCGCCTGCCTGGCTGCCTGCGGACCGGACCAGCCTGGCGCACACCCGGCCCTGGCGCCGCTCGGACAGTCGATCATCAACGGCGAGCCCGACGCCAACCCGGCGCACCAGGCGGTGGTGTCCCTGCACATGAGCGGGGCCATGTGCAGCGGCACGCTGATCTCCCCGCGGGTGGTGCTCACCGCGGCCCACTGCGTGGTGGACGCGAACGGCGTCGACGTGCGCTTCGGAGCCAGCGCCTTCGCCGGCACGGCGATCGAGGCGTCGGATTGGGTGCACCATCCCCTGTACAACGGACGCCAGCTGTCGAACGACATCGCCCTGGTGCGCCTGTCCGAGCCGGCGCCCGAGGGCGTGGTGCCCATCCCTCACCTGACCAGCGAGCTCGCGCTCACCCAGGCCGACCTGGGCGCAGAGCTCGAGTTCGTCGGTTACGGGGAGGACGAGCTCGGCATCGCCGGGACCAAGCTCACGGTGAGGAACCAGCTCGACTGGTTGTGCGACAGCGATCGCTCCTGTTACTTCGAGGGGCAGGGCATGCGGGTGTGGGCCGCCAAGTACACCCTGTGCCACGACATGAACCCCGGCGGGACCTGCTCGGGCGACAGCGGCGGTCCTGCCTTCCTGTTCCGAGGGGGCCAGGAGTACGTGGTCGGGGTGACCTCCTACGGCGGCGACGAGACCTGCACCACGTATGGCTGCAGCACCAAGGTGGATCGGTTCCAGGCCTTCATCGAGGACTTCCTCGGTCTGCCCGAGGGGAGCCCGTGCGACGCGACGTCGGTGTGTGGCTCGGGCTTCTGCTCCGACGGTTTCTGCTGCGATCTGGAGTGCGGCAGCCGCTGCCTGCGCTGCGATCTGCCGGGCAGCGAGGGCCGCTGCTCCCCGCTCGAGGACGGCGCCGACTGCTCCAACGGCAACGCCTGCGACGGCGCGGAGAGCTGCGTGGCGGGGAGCTGCGAGGCGGGCGCGCCGCTCGCGTGCGCGGACGAGATCGCCTGCACCCGCGATCTGTGCGACCCGGAGCTGGGCTGCGTGTTCCGGCCCTCCGAGCAGGACTGCTGGGACGACAACGCGTGCACCCAGGACACCTGCGACCCGCAGGCCGGCTGCACCAACCCGCCGGTCGAGGACGGCACCCCGTGCGAGCTGGACAAGGTGTGCCGGTCGGCCAGGTGCGTGTCGAACAGCAGCGGCTGCGCCAGCGCCGGCCCGGGCGGGCTGGGGCTGCTGGCGCTGGCCTTCGGCCTGCTGCGCTACCGCCGCCGGTAGACCAGGACCACGTTCCCGATCTGGAGGGTGTCGCCGTCGCGCAGGCTGGCGGAGTGGATCTTCACCCCGTTCAGGAACACCCCGTTGCGGCTGCCGGCGTCCTCGCAGGCGTGCCCCTCGGGGACGGCCCGGATGATCAGGTGGCGCCGGGAGATCTCGGTCGAGGCCAGGGGGATGTCGGACTCCAGGGAACGGCCGAGGACGACCTGGTCCTTCTGCAGCACCAGCAGGCGCGGCGCGCCCGGCCCCTCCACCTGCTGCAGGTAGCTGGGCCGGTGGCCGAGCAGCGAGGGATCGCGGATCGCCGGGATGGCGGAGGAGTTGGTCACCTCGTCCCAGGCGTCTTGGGGCTTCCCGTCGCGTTCATCGTCGTCGTGCATGCCGGCTTCCGCCCTCGCGCGGCCCGAGCCTGTGGCCTCCTGTGTCGCACGCGGGAGCGGCGGGTGTCAAGCCGCGGTTGTGCGTGGGCGCGGCCGTCTGCTACAGTCGGCGCATCTAGCCAGGGAGGTCTCGCATGGCTCCGCACCCGCTCGCCGGAAAGCCCGCCCCACGGGAGATGCTGGAGAACATCCCGCGCCTGGTGGCCGCCTACTTCCTGGAGAAGCCCGATCCCGCCGAGGTCGGCCAGCGCATCGCCTTCGGCACCTCGGGCCACCGCGGCTGCCCGACCAAGGGCAGCTTCAACGAGGGCCACATCCTGGCCATCGCCCAGGCCATCTGCGAGGTGCGCGCCGCGCGCGGGGTGCAGGGCCCGCTGTTCGTGGGCATGGACACCCACGCGCTCAGCGAGCCGGCCTTGGCCTCGGCGCTCGAGGTGTTCGCCGCGAACGGCGTGCAGACGTTCATCCAGCGGGGCCTGCGCGCCACACCCACGCCGGTCGTCTCGCACGCCATCCTGACCCACAACCGGAAGCGGCCGCCGCAGCTCGCCGACGGCGTGGTGATCACCCCCTCCCACAACCCGCCCGCCGACGGCGGCTTCAAGTACAACCCCGTCGAGGGTGGCCCGGCCGACTCGGCCACCACCACGGCCATCGAGCAGCGCGCCAACCGCCTGCTGGCCGACGGCCTGCGCGAGGTGAAGCGCGTCCCCTTCTCCCGCGCGCTCAAGGCGGCCACCACCCACGAGCACGACTACGTCGCTCCGTACGTGGAGGATCTGGGCCACGTGCTCGACCTGGCGGCGGTGGCCCGGGCCAAGGTGAAGATCGGCGTGGACCCGCTGGGCGGCTCGAGCCTGGACTACTGGGAGCCCATCGCCAGCCGCTACGGGCTGGACATCGAGGTGGTCAACCGCCGGGTGGATCCGACCTTCGGCTTCATGACCGTGGACAAGGACGGCAAGATCCGCATGGACTGCTCGTCTCCCTGGGCCATGGCCGGACTGATCGGCCTGAAGGATCGCTTCGACGTGGCCGTGGGCACCGATCCCGACGCGGACCGGCACGGCGTCGTCACCCGCTCGGCCGGCCTGCTGAACCCCAACCATTACCTGGCGGCCGCCATCTGGTACCTGTTCCAGCACCGGCCGAACTGGCGGCCCGACGCGGCCGTGGGCAAGACCCTGGTCTCCTCGTCGATGATCGACCGGGTGGCCAGGCACCTGGGCCGGCGGCTGGCCGAGGTGCCGGTGGGCTTCAAGTTCTTCGTGGACGGGCTGCTGGATGGTTCGTTCGGCTTCGGCGGCGAGGAGAGCGCCGGGGCCTCGTTCCTGCGCCTGGACGGCTCGGTGTGGACGACCGACAAGGACGGCCTGCTGCTCGCGCTGCTGGCCGCGGAGATCACCGCGGTCAGCGGCCACGACCCCGGCGTGCTGTACCGCGAGCTGGTCGGCCGCTTCGGAGAGCCGCTGTACGAGCGCATGGACGCCGCGGCCAGCCCGGCCGAGAAGGAGCGGCTCAAGAAACTGTCGCCCGAGATGGTGTCCGCCAGCGAGCTGGCCGGCGAGCCCATCTTGGAGAAGCTCACCCACGCCCCGCACAACCGGGCCGCCATCGGGGGGCTGAAGGTGGTGACGGAGAACGGCTGGTTCGCCGCGCGCCCCTCGGGCACCGAGGACGTGTACAAGATCTACGCCGAGAGCTTCCGTGGCCCGGAGCACCTCGCCCGCATCCAGCGGGAGGCCCAGGCGATCGTCTCCCGCGCCATCGCGAGGTAGGCCCGCGCGCGGTCAGCCGGGGTCGGCGTCCGTGCCCGTGCTGTGGCCGCAGTCCTCCCCCACCAGCAGCGGTGGATCGTCCGGGTGGCTGGCCAGCCAGGGCCCCTGATCCGTGCGGGCCAGGGTGGCGCGCACCTCGTCCAGGTAGCCGTCGGCGGTCCCCAGGAAGTCCTGGAAGGCCTGCATGGTCAGCAGGAACAGGACCAGCTTGTCCATGGCCAGCCCGCCCTGGCGGGCCAGCGCCAGGAGCTTGAGGAACAGGTCGCGCTTGGCCCGATCGCGCCCGAGCAAAAAGCGCCGCAGCACCGTGGCCGACGTGGTGACCTTCTCGAGCAGAGGCACCGAGTCGACCGCCTCGCGGCGGAAGCCGCCCGCGCCGAACAGCCGCAGCGCCCGGGCGCGGAACGATTCGGTGGAGAAAAGCGCCCGCAGCGTCTGGAAGTACTTCTCCAGCAGCTCTCGCTGTCCCATGCGGTAGTAGTGCACGCAGGGGAACATGCCGTTCCTGTACTCGGCCGGCAGGCTGCCCAGCCGCCCGGCCTTCGCCAGGCGCGCGTGGATCGGCGAGCCGGGCGAGACCGACAGCACGTTCAGCATGGGGTAGACGATGTCGTTCGCCTCGACGAACTCCCGGATCCGATCGAAGGCCGAGAGCTCGTCGGCGTCGAAGCCCACCACGAAGGAGGCCAGCACGTGCATGCCCTGGGCGTGGATCCTGCGCACCACCTCTGCGTAGCGGCTGAGGTGGTCCTGGTTCTTGCGGAAGCCGCCCATCACGGCCGGGTTGAGCGACTCGAAGCCGATCAGGATGGAGATGCAGCCCGCCTCCGCCATGGCCTGGAGCAGGTCCGGCTGGTCGGCGATGTCGATGCCGGTCTGGCACACCCAGGAGATGCCCAGGCCCCGGAGCTGCCCGACCAGCTCGCGGGCGTAGCCCTTGCGCAGGGCGAAGTTGTCGGCCACGAAGAACAGCCGCTTCAGCGGCGCGGCGCGGATCTCACGCACCACGTCCTCGGGCGCGCGCAGTCGCATCTTGCGCCCGAACATGGTGTGCACCATGCAGAAGGCGCAGTCGAAGGGACAGCCCCGCGAGGTCTCGACCCCCACGGACATCATCTGCCGCTTGTCCAGTAGCTCCCAGCGGGGCGGCGGGCTGGTGTGGAAGGGGGGCGGGGCGTCAGCGCGGTAGACGCGCTGCAGGCGGCCCACGGCCGCGTCGGCCAGCAGCCGCGGCCAGGTCTCCTCGGCCTCGCCCACCACCACGCTGTCGGCGTGCTGCAGGGCCTCCTCGACCATGAAGGTGACGTAGGAGCCGCCCAGGACCACCTTCGCGCCCCGCGCGCGGTAGAGCGCGGCCAGCTCGTAGGCCCGCCCGGAGGTGGCCGACAGGGTGGTGATGCCGGCCAGCGCGGGCACCTCGGCGGGCAGGGGGTCGGTCTCGTCGTCGATGATGCGGACCTGCCAGGAGGGCGGGGTGAGCGCGGCCAGCAGCGGGAGCTGCAGCGGCACCTGCATCTTCTGACGGCCGAGCAGCCGGGCCATCTCCGCCTGGGCGGCGTAGTGCTTGAAGCGGTAGCGCGGGTTGATGAGGTGCAGGCGCCTCGGCATGCGCGTAGTCAGCACGAGCCCGCGGCCCATGTCAACCGGAGACGCGCAGGGGCGCGCCCGCGCTCCGGATTCGCGCCGAAGATCCGGATTGACTTCCGGATAGTGATTGTCCATATTCTGGCGGTCGGGCCGGGGGCGCGGAGGAGAAGCACACGGCATGGCGGACGAGGCGAGCGCAGCGGCTGGCATAGAGGGCAGCGGGAACGCCGAGCGGCCGGGGCTGGCCCGGGGGTTCGTCCTCCTGGCCGCCGGGTTCCTGGCCGGCACCCTGCTGCAGCACCTGCTCGAGCTGCTGCTGGGCGGGCCCGCCGCGGCCAGGGCCTGGGTCGTCCCGGGCGGACTGCTGTGCTTCGTCCTGGCGGTGGCCGCCGGCCTGCACCCCCGCGCCCACGGGCTCCTGGCCTCCAACCGCTTCTCGGTGCCGGTGCTGCTCTGGCTGACGGCCCTGGCCGCGCTCGGCACGGTCATCCTCCAGGGCCTCGACCCGGCCCAGGTGCACGAGGTGTACGGCTGGGCCGCGCGGCTCATCCTGGGGCTCTACCTGCACGAGGTCTTCCAGTCGCTGGGCTTCGCCGTGGTGCTCGGGCTGGGCGCGGCGGGCCTGGCGCTGACCATCGCGCGCCGGAAGCCGCTCACCTGGCGGCGGGCCGGCGCCGTCCTGGCCCACCTGGGGATCCTGCTGATCCTCGCGGGCGCGGCCGCGGGGGCGCTGTGGGGCGCCAAGGGCCGGCTGAACCTGCGCGAGGGCCAGGTGGCGGAGCACTTCACGGTGCAGCGCGACGGGCGCGCACAGCGGCTGCCGCTCGGCTTCCAGCTCCGGCTCGACGACTTCCGCCTGCTGGAGTACGACCCGCAGTGGCGGCTGATGGTCTTCGCCGTGCACGGCGAGCGCGAGGAGCGCCTGCTCAGCGTGGATCCGGCCGATCCGCGGGAGGCGGCGGCGCTCCGCGAGTACGGGCTGGAGCTGCTGCGCCACCTGCCCGAGGGGCTGCCCGCGGCGGCGGCTCCGGCGCCCGCGGGGCCCGCGCACGTCCTGGTGGTGGGCGCCGCCCGCCTGCCGGTCGAGCCGGGCCAGACCTACGAGCTGCCGGAGGGGGCTGGCAGGCTCCAGGTGCTCAGGGCCTTCCACGACTTCGTGATCGACGCGGCCACCCGCCAGCCGCAGAACCGCTCCCCGCGGCCCGACAACCCGGCCCTCGAGGTGGCGCTGCTGGACGCCCAGGGCCGGGAGCAGAAGCGCACCTGGCTGTTCGCCAAGTTTCCGGCCTTCCAGCACCAGGCCGAGGCCGGCGCCGGCGGGCCCGCGCCCGTGTCCATCCAGTACGTGTTCACCCCGCCGGCCGGGGCGGCGCCGGCCGAGGGCCCCGTGGTCGAGCTCCGCCTGGGCGGGCTGCGGGAGCCCACCCGGCTCGGGCCGCGGCAGCCGATCCGCCTGGGCGGCGATCGGGTGCTGGTGCTGGCCCCCCGGGGCGGGGACATGGTGCGTGACTACCTGAGCGACGTGAGCGTGCTCGAGGGCGGCCAGCTCCGCCTGCAGCAGACCGTCGAGGTGAACCACCCGCTCGAGCACGGCGGCCTGGCCATCTACCAGTCCGACTACCGCCCGGAGGATCTGGCCTTCTCGGGGTTCCAAGTCGTGCGCGACCCGGGCCTGCCGGCGGTCTACCTGGGCTTCGGGCTGAACCTGGTGGGCGTGCTGCTGGTGGTGTTCTTCCCGCGCGGGCTGCCCTGGCGCCGCCGGGCTGCGGCCGGTGAGAGCGCGACCGGGGCCGCGGGAGGCGCCGCATGAGCCACGCCTCGGTGCTCTTCCCGGCGCTCGCGGGCGGGCTGTACGCGCTGGCCGGGCTCGCGTACCTGGCCCTGTGGTGGCGCGCCAGCCGGGCGCTGCGCGCGCTGGCCAGCGCGACCTTCGCCGGCGCGCTGCTGATCAACCTGCTCCAGTTCGGCCTGCGCTGGGCGCAGGCGGGCCAGCCGCCCTTCAAGACGCTGTACGAGTCGCTGATCGTGGCCGCCGGGTGCCTCGCGCTGATCTACCTGGTGATCGAGCTGGTCTACCGGGCGCGCATCCTGGGCGCCCCGGCGGCCCTGGGCGCGGCGGTGATCATGCTGGTCGCGCTCCTGCGGGCGGATCGCGAGGCGGTCAACCTGCCGCCGGCCCTGCAGAGCCACTGGTTCATCCCGCACGTGACCGTGTACTTCTTCGGCTACGCCAGCATCTTCCTGGCCGCCGTCGTGGCCGTGGTGTACCTGGTGCGCCCCGGGCCGATCGGGCAGCGGCGGCCCGATCTGACCGGCGGGAAGCCGATCGAGCTCAGCGCGTTGTTCGACGGGGCCGTGCGGTTCGGCTTCGCCCTGCTGACGGCCGGGATGCTGATGGGCGCCGCCTGGGCCAAGGTCGCCTGGGGCGACTACTGGGTCTGGGATCCCAAGGAGAACTGGTCGCTGGTCACCTGGCTGCTGTTCTGCGCCTACCTGCACCTGTACTACTTCCACCACTGGCGCGGGCGGCGGCTGGCCATCCTGACCATCGCCGGCTTCGCCGCCATGGCCTTCACCTACCTGGGCATGCACCTGCTGCCCACGGCGGCGCAGAGCATCCACGTCTACCAGTGAGGGGGGCCTCAGCCGGCCTCGGCCCCCAGGCCGAACTTCTTCATGCGGTAGCGCAGCGTGTCGCGGCTGATGCCCAGGCGGCGGGCGGCGTGGGTCTGGTTGCCGCCCTCCGCCTGCAGTGCGCGCAGGATGAGCCCGCGCTCGACCTCCTGCATGCTGAGGCCGCTGGGCGGCAGCGAGGACAGGCCGGACGCGTGCGGCTCGTGGGCGGTGGGCTGGGCGATGCCGGCCGGCAGGTCCTCGGGCTGGAGCTCGGGGTGGGTCCCCAGCAGCACCGCGCGCTCGATGACGTTGCGCAGCTCGCGCACGTTGCCCGGCCAGCGGTAGGCCCCCAGCAGGCTGAGCGCCGCCGGGGACACGCCGGTGAGCGAGCGCCCCAGCTCGCGGTTGTAGTGGCGGATGAAGGCCTCGGCCAGCAGCGGGATGTCCTCCCGGTGGGCCGTCAGCGGCGGCAGGGCAATGCGCACCACCGCCAGGCGGTAGTAGAGGTCCTTGCGGAAGCGGCCCTCGGCCACGGCCTGGCCCAGGTCGCGGTGGGTGGCGGCCACCACCTGCACGTCCACCCGGATGTCGCGCACGCCGCCCACCCGCTTGAAGAGCCGGTCCTCCATGGCGCGCAGCAGCTTGGCCTGCGCGGCGAGCGGCATGTCGCCGATCTCGTCCAGGAACACTGTGCCGCCATCGGCCAGCTCGAGCAGCCCCTGCTTGCGGGCCTTGGCGTCGGTGAAGGCGCCGCGCTCGTGGCCGAAGAGCTCACTCTCCACCAGGCCCTCGGCCAAGGCCGTGCAGCTCACCTCGACGAAGGGCTTCCGCCCGCGCGGGCCGGTGTAGTGCAGCAGGCGCGCCACCAGGCCCTTGCCGGTGCCGCTCTCTCCCTCCACCAGCACGGTCGAGGCTCCCGCGGCGGACAGCTGCGCGATCAGCCCGCGCACCTGCTGCATGCTGTCCGAGACGCCCACCAGGCTCTCCAGGCCATAGCTGCGGGCCTCGCGGCCCAGCACCAGATCGCGTTCGCGCTCCGCGCGCTGGCTGGTCAGCAGCCGGGAGACCGTGTGCTGCACGTCCGCCGCCTGGAAGGGCTTGCGGATGTAGTCGGCCGCGCCCAGCTTCATGGCCTCGACCGCGGTCTCCAGCGTGCCGTGGGCCGAGATCATGACGACGGAGGTCTCGGGGTGCTCCCGCCGGAGCGCCTGCAGCACCTCCAGGCCGCCCAGGCCGGGCAGGCGGATGTCGAGGATGACCAGATCGGGCGCCTCGGCCGCCACCTGCGCCAGGGCGGCCGCGCCGTCGGCGGCCTCGCTCACCTCGTGGCCCAGCTCACCCAGCGCCTGCACCAGGGTCCAGCGGATCAGCCGCTCGTCGTCCACCACCAGGATCTTGGCCTGGCTCGGCATGGGCCTCACGCGGCGCTCACGCGCGCCGCGTCCTCCGTCGTGCGCGCCGCGCAGTGATGCTCCGGGCTGGCCGGGAAGCCGATGTCCACGCTGGTGCCGCGCCCCAGGTGGCTGTCGAGGTGGATGCAGCCCCCGGCGCTCTCCACCAGGCGCTTGGAGATGGCCATGCCCAGGCCGGTGCCGCGGTGCTTGGTGGTGAAGAAGGGCTGGAACACCCTGGCCAGATCCTTCTCTGCGATGCCCACGCCGGTGTCGCTCACCCGGACGTGGACGCAGTCGGCCAGGTCGCGCCGCTCGCGGCGGGTCTCGACGCGCAGCCTCCCGCCCGCGGGCATGGCCTGGACCGCGTTGAGCAGCACGTTGAGCAGCACCTGCTGGACGGCCTGGGGATCCGCCTGCACGGGCGGCAGCTCGACCTCCGGCAGCACCTCGACGGCGATGTGCGCCTCCCGCACCTCGCGCTGCTGGCGGATGAGCCCCAGGGCCGAGGACACCTGCTGGTTCACGTCGCAGTGCGAGGGCGCGGGCCGGGAGGGCCGGCCATAGTCCAGCAGGTCCTCGACCGTCCTGTCCAGCCGTCCCAGGGTGGCCAGCATCTCGTCCATGATCTCGCGCCGGCCGGCCAGGGCCGGGTCGGCGCGCAGGATCTGCAGCGCCCCGGACAGCCCGGCCAGGGGATTCTTGATCTCGTGCGAGATGGCCGTCGCCAGCTCCCCCATGGTGGCCAGGCGATCGGCCCGGGTCATGCGTTCCTCGAAGGCCAGGTCGAGCCGCCGGCGGGTCTCCTGGAGGTTGTCCAGCATGTCGTTGAGCTGGGCCGCCAGATCGGCCACCTCGCGCGGGCCCTGCAGCTCGGCGCGGACGCCCAGGTCGCCCTGCGCCACCTGGCGCATGCTGCGCCACAGCCGCTGCGTGGGCCGGAGCAGCAACCTGCCCGACAGCAACCACAGGGCGCCGGCCAGCAGGGCCTGGGTGACCGCCACGCTCAGCACCAGGTGCACCGAGCGCAGCCTGCGGGAGGCGGCCTCGTCGGCCCGGGCCTGCTCCAGCGCGGGTCCGGCCGGGGCGCCCTGGTGGAGCGCGAGGATGGTCTGCTCGTGTCGGTCCGCCAGCCGCTGGAAGACCACGTCGATCGAGGCCACCAGGGCGATGCTGGCCAGGGACGAGACGAGGAGCACGATCGCCAGCCTGGAACGAAGTGTACCCATCCTGTGAGCTCCTCCTGTAACCAAGGAGAGTCTATTTATCCTATGTTGTGCGGTGGGGGAGGTCAAGCCCTGTTGGGTCAAATGGCCCATCTGGGTGGGGCATTTCACCCAACGGCAATCAGGATGGCTGTTTTCCTCATTTGGATGAAATGATTTGATTATTGATTCCAGTCAATTACAATGGGTCTATCGGAGTCCAGAGCGTGGCTTGGGGTTTGCTACGATGGCCTGCGCCCAGGGTCGGGCCGGCGCGAGACGGCCCCTGGATTCATTCCCTGTCAAGGTTGCTGAAACCCGAGCGAGGAGCTGACCGTGATCAAGAACGTGCTGCTGGGTGCGGTGCTGGCGTGGATCGGCGCGGGGTGGATGGCTGGCTGCGACAGCGGGGGGCAGGCCGTGCCTTTCGTGATGGTGTCGGGCGGCGTGTCGGTCGAGGTCGGCCAGACCGTCCAGCTCACGGCGACCACCCGGGAAGGTGACGACCCCGGTTACACCTGGACCTCCAGCAACCCGGGCGTGGCCACGGTGGACGCGACCGGCCTGGTGACCGGGGTGGGTGCAGGTGACGTCACCCTGACCGCCGAGGGCGAGAGCACGGGCGCGAGGGGCTCCTGGGGCGTGCACGTGTTCGAGGTGGCCGAGCCCACCCCGACCGTGACCCTGAGCGGCGACTCGGCCGTGCCGGTGGGAGGCAGCCTGCAGCTGCTCGCCACCACCGCCGACGGCACGGACTCGGGCTACACCTGGGAGTCGAGCGATGCCGGCGTGGCCACGGTGGACGCGACCGGCCTGGTGACCGGCGTGGCCGAGGGCCAGACCTTCATCCGCGCCACCGGCCTGGACACCGGCGCCACGGGCCGCTGGGGCGTGTACGTCTACCTCCTGCCTGGGCCGATCCCGGCGGTGAGCGTGAGCGGCGCCTTCTCGGTCCTGGTGGGCGGAGCGCTGCAGCTCAGCGCCGCGACCACGGACGGCACGGACTCCGGCTACACCTGGGCCTCGCTGGACGAGGCCATCGCCACGGTGGACGCGGCCGGCCTGGTGACCGGCGTGGCCCAGGGCGAGGTGATCATCACCGCGACCGGCGCCGACACCGGCGCGGTCGGCCGCCTGGGCGTGGTGGTCATGGAGGAGGCCCTGGCCGTGCCGTTCGAGGAGCAGTGGGCCAGCTCGGGCCACGCCGACGCCGCCTCCGAGGCCTTCCGGCACTGGGACGCGGACGGCAGCATCCCCACGGGCTGCGCCAAGTGCCACGGCGGCTTCGGCTTCGAGGACTTCCTGGGCGTCGACGGCACGGCCCCCGGCGCGGTGGACAACGCCGCGGCGCTCGGCTCGGTCATCGGTTGCACCGCCTGCCACAACGCGGCCACGCTCACCAAGGACAGCGTGACCTTCCCCTCGGGCGACCAGGTCGCCGGCCTGGGCCGCGAGGCCACCTGCCTCGAGTGCCACTCCGGCCGCGAGTCCACCACCAGCGTGGACGCGGCCATCGCCACCGCCGCGCCGGCCGACGACGACGCGATCATGGCCGGGGTCGGCTTCAAGAACATCCACTACGCCATCGCCGGGGTGAGCCAGTTCGGCGGCGAGGCGCGCGGCGCCTACCAGTACTCCGGCAAGTCCTACGACCGTCGCTTCGCGCACGTGGAGGAGGTGCAGGGCTGCAGCGCCTGCCACGACGCCCACACCCTCGAGATCAGGCTCGAGAACTGCACCACCTGCCACGCCGAGGTGGTCGCGGTCGAGGACTTCCGCGAGGTGCGCATGGCCGGCTCGCTGGTGGACTACGACGGCGATGGCGACATCGTCGAGGGCGTGGCCGGCGAGATCACCGGGCTGCAGGAGAAGCTCTACCAGGCCATCCAGGCCTACGCCGTCGAGGTGCTCGGCGCGCCCATCGCCTACACCCCGGCCAGCCACCCGTACTTCTTCATCGACACGAACGGCAACGGCCTCGCCGATCCGGACGAGGCCGTGTCGGCCAACAAGTACGTGGCCTGGAGCGCGCGCCTGCTCAGGGCGGCCTTCAACTACCAGTACTCGCTCAAGGATCCGGCCGCCTACGCCCACGGCGGCAAGTACGCCATCGAGGTGCTGTTCGACTCGATCGAGGATCTCAACAGCCGCCTGGGCGCGCCGGTGGACCTCAGCGGCGCGAGCCGCACCGACGTCGGCCACTTCGACGGCTCCTCCGAGGCCTGGCGCCACTGGGACGAGGACGGCGAGGTGTCGGCGAGCTGCGCCCTTTGCCACAGCGCCACCGGCCTGCCGACCTACCTGGCCTTCCGCATGAACGCGGTCGCCGAGCCTGCCCCCAGCATGGCCTGCGCCACCTGCCACGACCCCGAGAGCGGTTTCGGACCGCGGGCCGTGGCCAGCGTGATCTTCCCCAGCGGCGTGGAGCTCGACAGCGGGGTGAACGGCACCAACCTGTGCATGACCTGCCACAAGGGCCGCGAGTCGGGCGTGAGCATCGAGAACGCCGTGACCGGGTTGCCCGAGGACGAGGTGGCCGCCAGCCTGCGGTTCGTCAACGTGCACTATGCCGCGGCCGGTGCGGTGCGCTACGGCGAGCAGGCCCACAGCGGCTACCAGTATCCGGGCCTGCTCTACGATGGCTACTTCGCCCACGTGGACGGTTACCAGCAGTGCGCGGACTGCCACGACGTGCACGCCCAGGAGCTGAAGCTCGGCGAGTGCTCGAGCTGCCACGCCGGGGCGACCGATCTGGTCAGCCTGCAGGCCATCCGCATGCCCGGCTCGGTGCAGGACCACGACGGCGACGGCGACACGTCCGAGGGCATCGCCGCCGAGATCGACGGGCTGAGGGCCATCGTGTACTCGGCCATGCAGGCGTACGCCACCAGCGTGTGCGGCACGGGCATCGTGTACGACGCCCACACCAACCCGTACTTCTTCCTGGACACCAACGGCAACGGGCTGGCGGACACCGACGAGGTGGTCAGCGCGAACCGCTTCAACCGGTGGACCCCGCGCCTGCTCAAGGCGGGCTTCAACTACCAGTTCGCCACCAAGGATCTCGGCGCCTTCGCCCACAACGCCAAGTACGTGCTCGAGCTGCTGTACGATTCGGCCGCGGACCTGGGCGGGGTGGTCAGCGTGGACCTGACGAACGCCGCGCGCAACGACCAGGGCCACTTCGATCCGACCGCCGAGGCCTGGCGCCACTGGGACGCGGACGGCGAGGTGCCGGGCTCCTGCGCCCGCTGCCACGCGGTCCCGGCCGGCCTGGACGCCTACCTGGCCAGCGGCGTGGACAGCGCGGAGCCGTTCCCGCCCTCGCCCTACGGCATGACCTGCAACACCTGCCACCAGGCGGACATGGCCTTGAAGGTGGCCAGCCAGGTGACCTTCCCGGGCGGCACCCAGATCACCGACGGCGACACCCCCAACCCGTCCTTCCTGTGCATGACCTGCCACCAGGGACGGGAGAGCAAGGCGACCATCGACGCGGCCATCGCCGGCGGCACCCTCGGCTTCCGCAACGTGCACTACCTGCCCGCCGGGGCCGTCTTCTACGGCGCCGACGCGCACGTGGGCTACGAGTACGACGGCCACACCTACGCGGCCAGGTTCAACCACGCCGGCCCTGCCTCGCAGCAGTGCTCGTTCTGCCACGACGTCAGCTCCGTCACCCACGGCTTCGGCCCGATCGTGGACGCATCCTGCACCGGCTGCCACGCCGAGGCCACGGCCGGCGACGCGCGCAGCATCCGCTTCAACCGTGCCCTCGACTACGACGGCGACGGCTCGAACACCGAGCCGCTGGCGGACGAGATCGCCGGCCTGGCGGGCGCGCTCATGGCGGCCATGCAGACCCACGCCGGCATGGGAGGCAACCCGCTCGTCTACGAGGGGCACACCTACCCCTACTTCTTCATCGACACCGACGGCGACGGGCTGGCGGACGCGGACGAGCTGACCTACGCCAACCGTTTCACCGCCTGGGACGAATTCTTGATGAAGGCGGCCCACAACTTCCAGATCGCCCAGAAGGAGCCGGGCGCCTGGGCGCACAACACCCACTACACCGCGCAGCTGCTGATCGACTCCATGGAGGATCTCGGCTACGACGTGTCCGGCTTCTCCCGCCCGTAGACGCTACTCCCCCATGTCCCAGCGGCCTCCGCCGACACCGGCCCCGTCCGCGGGCAGGGCCTGGACGGCCGCGGGCGGGTAGGCCGCGCCGACGGGTCCGCCCCGGTAGTACTGCCCCTCGAGGGCGACCGTGTAGCGCACGCTCACGTCCGGGGCCGAGCCGATCAGGGACTGGCGGAAGCGGAGCTGCTTGCCCGGGGTGGGCAGGCGGTGGGCCCACTCCACCTCCTCCGCGCCCGCGCCAGCCTCGTCCAGCGCCAGGCTGCCGCCGGCCCAGGTGTAATCGAACACCGGCGGCAGGTGCAGGCTCACCTGCAGCTCGTCGAGCTGCCAGGAGGCCGCGGGCAGGATCAAGCTCAGGCGGCCCGACAGGTGGAAGGCGCCCGGCTGGTCCACCAGCACCAGCTCCAGGCGGCCGGACTGATCGCCCACCCGGGGCGGCGTCACCTCCAGCCTGAGCTCCCCGCCCTCCAGGCGGAAGGGCGCGCTGGCCCCGTTCAGGTAGATCTTCTCGACCTGCGTCCCGGCTGGCAGGCGGAAGGACAGCGGCTGCCGGCCCTCGAAGCGGAGCTGGTACTGCACCCGCGTGACGCGCCGGCCCTCGAGCGTGGTGACGCTGGAGGCGTGGGCCGCGGTGATGACCGACTCGACCGGCGGGCGCTCCGCGGGCGCCTCCACGACCCGCGCCTGGGCGCGCGGCGCCCAGCGCACCCGGAAGCGCTCACCCCGGGGGAACAGGCTGGCGCCCTCGGCGCCGCGCCGGGCCCCGTCGCCCAGCAGGCGGAAGAGGCCCTCGTCCCACTGGAGGTCCAGCCGGGTGAGCGCCGCATTGGCCACGCCCAGCTCGGCCAGCAGGCCCGCGCCCTCCGGCCGGGCCTGCACCAGGAGCCCCAGGTCGAAGGCGTAGCGCCCGGGGGCGCGGGTGAGGAAGGTGAGCGTCCCGCCGTCGTCCAGGAGCTCGCCGCCCTCGACCGCGGGCAGGGCCGACAGGTGCACCTCGGGCGCGAGCTTCAGCAGCGGCACCCGCACCCAGGCGTCGTCGGCCAGCACCGCCAGCTCGACGTGGGCGCTGAGGTCGACCGCGTCCTCCAGCAGGCGGCCGCTCAGCACCAGGCGCGAGACGGCCGCGTCGAGCGGCGCGGGCGCGGGCCGCGGCGCCCTGGCCCGTTCGTTCTCGTGCACCAGCCGGAGCACCTCCTCCAGCGGCAGGCTGGCGCGGGCCGCGGCCGCGGGCGGATCGTCCTCGGCCCGGGCCGCGGGCGGGAGGCCGAGCAGCGTGAGGCACAGCGCGCAGGCGAGGACCTCGCGTTCAGGCCGCATGACCCACCTCCTGGCCTGCCTGCGGATCGAGCAGGCTGGCCACCAGCCGCCCGAAGGCCGGCCGGGCGGTGAACACCATGAGCGCGGCCACCAGACCGGCGATCTCCAGCGTGTAGATGAGGCCGGTGTAGCCGTCCAGCACGACCGCCACCGAGGGCACGCCCAGGAAGGCCGCCACCAGCGCCAGGCCGAGCAGGGCGGGCCTGCCGCCGAGCAGCAGGCGCAGGTAGCCGAAGAGCAGGCCGGAGACGGCCGCGAGCGAGAGCGCGAAGGCCAGGTAAAAGCTCAGGAAGGCCGCCAGGTAGGCGAGCAGCACGAAGAACAGCCCGTAGCCGGCGGCCAGCAGGTAGGCCTCCCACAGCTTGAAGGCGCGCCCGCGCGAGAGCCCCAGGGCCACCAGCCCGGCGAACAGCAGCAGGAAGGGCACCGGGCTGCGGGTCAACATCCTGGAGAGGAGCTGATCGTAGGCCTGCTCCGAGGGCAGGATCAGCCCGACCGGCACCCCGGACTCCAGCGAGCCGTAGCTCCAGGTCAGCGCCACCTGGTCCTCGCCCACCTCGGTCGAGGCCGCGGGCACCACCCCGGCCGGGTAGTCGTAGTTGGCTCCGCCCGAGGCGCGCAGCGCCAGCCTGAAGTCGTTCACCCGCAGCTCCGGGTCGAGCAGGTAGGTGAAGGAGTCGAGCCCCCGGCCCTTGAAGGCGATGTCGAAAGCGAGCCGCTGGCCCGGGGCCACCCGGCCGGTCCACACCAGGGCCGCCTGCTCCGCCAGATCGGCCGCGGTCGGCTTGCCGTCCACCAGGAACTGGAGGTCGGACAGCAGGATCTGGTTGCGTGGGGCCTCGATGGGGAAGACGAACACGAGGTCCACGTCCCGCGGCTCGGGGTTCTGCACCTCGTACCGGCCGCGGAAGGCGAAGTCGAAGCCGGAGAAGTACACCAGCCCGCGCTTCCGGTAGTTCATGCTCGCCTCGACGTCGACGTGCTGCTTGGCGAGCGGCAGCGGCTGGAGGGTGTTGAAGACCGCGCCGCTGCCCACGTAGCGCACCGACGGGGCCGGCTGGCGGATGGGCGCGCCCCAGCGGTCCATCACGTCTTGCCGCAGCTCGCTGTCGGCGAACGAGGTGCGGTCGGTGATCTGGGCGGACAGGACCACCGCCACCCCCAGCACGATGGCCAGGGAGCCGAACAGGTGGTGGCGGACGGGCACCACGAACAGCGCGCGCAGCAGGCGTCTCACGACTTCCCTCCTCCTGGCCCGGCGGTTGGCGCGGCCCGGGCACCTGGCTCCAGGGTGGGGCCGGGCCGGGGAGGGGTGATGGCGGGGCGGAGGAGAATGTCAGGGGAATTTGTGCAGGAACCGTGCAGGCTCAGCGGCCGGCGTGGCAGGCGGCGCAGTAGCCGGCGCTGTGGCAGGCCAGGCAGCGCCCGTCCGCCCGGCCGGCGGTGGCCGCCAGGCCGTGGGTGGCGGCCCAGGCGCCCGCGTGGTTCAGCGGCTTGGTGGTCCGGTGGCAGTGCAGGCAGGTGCCGCTCTCGTGGCAGGTCTTGCAGGAGTCGCGATCCCAGCCGGCCGCGAGCCCGTGGGTGCGCATGCGCCAGATGGCCGTGTGGCTGGCGGGCTCCCGGGTCCGGTGGCAGGCCGCGCACTGGTCCGCGCGGTGGCACTGCTTGCAGCCCTGGCCGTGGGCGGCGTCCTCCAGCATGAGCGCGAGCCGGCCGTGGGCCTTGCCGAAGTCGGCCAGGGCGTGGCTGGCGGGCTTCACCCGGCGGGCGTCCTGGCCGTGGCACAGGGCGCACTCCTTGGCGCGCAGCGGCAGGCTGCGCTCGCGGTGACAGGCCTGGCAAGCGTCGAAGGCGCCGAAGGGCTCTCCGGCCACCTGGCGGTCCTCGAGGGTGGGCGCGTGACACTCCCGGCACTCGACGCGGGCGGCGTGGGGCCTGTGGGGGAAGGCCGCGCGCGACAGCGGGCGGGCCTCGGCGGGCAGCCTCCAGGGCGGCAGCGCGTCCTCGTGGCAGTCGGCGCAGCCCGCCTGCTTGAGCGCCGGCTCCTCGACCGCCGGGTCGTGGCACTGGGAGCACTCGGCGCCCTGCTCCAGGTGGAGCTTGTGCGAGAAGAGCCTGGCGGCCGGCGCCGGGGCGCCCTCGGCCGCCCCGTCGGCGGCCAGCACCGCGCCGGAGGCGGCCAGCAGGCCGGCCAGCAGGGCGAGGGTGGTCGTGCGCGTGCTCATGGCCTGTCTCCTCTAGATCGACTGTCCCAGGGTGAGGGTCAGGATGTGCACGTCCCGATCGGTCCACTCGAGCTCGTAGCGCGCGCGCACGCTGAGCCAGCCCAGGGCCTTGAACCCGAGCTGGCCGTAGACCGTGCGCACGTCGGCCACCTCGCGCAGGTCGGCGAAGTAGTCGTACTTGAAGCGCTGGTAGTAGCTGCCGGCCTCCGCCTGCAGCCACGCCCCGTCGTAGCCGAGCGAGCCGCCGACCGCCGCGTGGTGGACGTCGGGCTGGGCGCTGCCGGGGAGGGTGAGGTGCTCCTCCAGGCTCAGGCTGGCGTACAGGCCCTGTACCCCCAGGTCGTGGGCCACCACCGCGGCGTACACGCGGGCCAGCGAGCGGTTGAAGGGGCCCTCGTCGCCCGACAGCACGTGCCGCCCGGCGAAGCCCAGGTGCAGGCCGAAGCGGCCGGCCTCGGTGCTGAAGTCCTTCCAGGCGTCCAGGCGCCAGCGCAGGTTCGGCAGGCTCTCGCCCAGGATGAGGTACAGGGGGTCCAGGCGCTCGCCGAGCTCGCGCAGCGTGGCGGGCTGGGCGTCCAGCCCGAGGTCCAGCCCGAGCTCCCAGGGCCGGTGCTCGAAACGCAGGTCCGCGCCCGCCAGCGCCAGCTGATCGTTCACCCCGCGCAGGCGGGCCTGGACCCGCAGCCTGTCCTCCAGCGCGTAGGCCAGCGTCAGGCCGTAGCCGTGGTCGGTGCGCTGCTCCCGCGCCACCTCGTCCGCGCTCAGCACGTCCTCGAGCTGGAGGCGGTAGTCGAGCTCGAGGCGCAGCCCCTCGAGGGGCCGGAGCACCAGGCCGGCCGAGCCCAGCCAGTCCTCGAACATCCCGGCCGACAGCTCGAAGAAGTGGACCGTGCGGCCCCCGAAGGCGAACACCTCCAGCAGCCGGCCGGCCGCGCGCACGTCCAGCGCCACCCCGTCGAAGGTGACGGCCGGGCCGTGCTCGCTGACCTGCCGCCCACCGCGGGCGAGCTTCAGCACGCCGTCCGAGAGGTACTCGGCCGAGAGCGTGTAGATGTCCCACCACACCCGCCGGTAGCCGGTCCACTCGGCCAGGGCCGTGGAGCGGCCGTCCTGGGTGTTCCCGTCCGCGTCCAGCCACAGCGCCCCCGACAGGTGGGCCTGGAAGTCGTCGTCTGGGGAGATCACCCCGCCGTCCAGGAACAGGCGCAGGTCGTGATCGCGCTCGTCGCCGATCGGATCGGAGCCGTAGGTCGTGGTGGCGCGGAAGCGGTACTGCTCCTGCGCCAGCAGCCAGAAGGCCCAGCGGGGCGGCGGCGCGAGCTCCTCGACGGCCTCGGCCGGCGCCCCGACGCCCGCCCCGGCTCCGGGTCCGGCCGGGGCGTCCTCGGCCCGCGCGGCCGGCGTCAGGGCCACGAGCAGGACCAGGCTCGACATGGAGGTTGCGATCGTGCGCATGGGCTCGATTCTCCCGCGGGGTCAGTTCCAGAGGTAGCCGGAGTGCGTCTCGCCGTGGCAGGTGCCGGTGCAGCGCCCGCCGCTCCAGGTCATGGTCGGCGCGTTCACGTTCTTCGCGCCGTTCACGTGCAGGTCCGGGCCGACGATGGAGCTGGCGCCGTTGACCACCAGGCTGTGGCAGTCGTTGCAGCCGGAGCCCTCGTCCCAGATGTGCTTGTGGTGCTCCCCGCTCATGGCCTCGAAGTCGGCCTCGGCCGAGCCGCTGGCCGGGTGGCAGGCGCGGCAGGTGGTGATGGGGGTGGTGAAGTCGGCGGCGTTGCGGTTCACCCGCCCGGTGCCGTGGCAGTAGAGGTTGTTGCAGGCCGGGGCCGCGTAGGCGCCGGCCGGGCTCAGCCCGCCGGACAGGCGCACCTCGGACACCCCGGGGGTGGCGTCGAACATGTGCCCGGCCACCAGCAGGGCGGCCGGCTTCTGGTGGCACTGGACGCAGTCGTAGGCCGGGTGGGTGGTGCGGGTGACGTGCTCGCTGTGGGCGCCGACCGTCTGCAGGGCGCGGTCGGTGCGGTTGCGCAGATCCTCGGCCGGCGCACCGGTCTGGTTATCCAGCCCGCCGTGGCAGAAGGTGCAGTCGGTGCGCCAGCCAGCCGGGTGGCACTGGTCGCAGCCCTGGTTGGCGCCCCCCCCGTCCAGGCCCTGGCCGTGGCAGGTCCGGCAGTCCATCACCCCGAGCAGCGCGTCCGTGCCGTGCACCAGCGGGCTGTCGTAGCCCAGCGGGTGGCCGCCGGAGGCCTGCACCTGGCCGTCGATGTGCAGCTCGGGCGCCAGGAACTGGTAGCCGGCCGCGATCACCTCGGCGTGGCACACCTGGCACTGATCGTTGGTCGGGTGCCAGCCCCCGGGGGGCAGGCCGTGGCAGGTGCCGCAGGCGGCCTGGGTGCCATCGACGCGCGTCCAGGTGGGGTCCTGCAGGCTGCCGCCCTCGACCAGGCTGGCCCCGTGGCAGTACGTGCCGGCGCAGGTGGCGCCGTCCCAGGAGGCCTGGGCGCCGTCGGCCTGGGTGATGTCGCCCCAGGCGAGCTCGGCCGGGCGTGGGTCGATGTGCCCGGTGTCCAGGGCGTCGGCGTGGATCACGTGGCAGGCGCCGCAGGGGATGGCGCGGCGCCAGGACGAGGCCGACAGGTGGGCGGTGTGCGCGCCGACCCCGCGGATGGTCGGGTTGAGCGCGCCGGCCACGCCCTCGGGCGGAGCGCCGCTCTGGTTGTCCCGGCCGCCGTGGCAGAAGGTGCAGCTCGTGCGGAAGTTCGGGTGGCAGCCCTCGCAGCCCAGGCCCGACAGGCCGCCCTGCAGGTCCGCCCCGTGGCACACGGCGCAGTCGGCCGGGTGCAGGTCGTTGAAGTCCGCGCCGTGCTGGTCCGGGTCGGCGTAGCCGTCCGGGTGCGGCGAGCTGAGGTCCAGGTGGCCGTCCACGTGGCGCTCGGGCGCGGTGAAGCTGCGGTCGGCGGCCACCACCGCGCCGTGGCAGCGGTGGCAGTCCTGCGCCTGGGGGTGCGTGCCGCCGGGCGGCAGTCCGTGGCAGGTGCCGCAGGCGGCCTGGCTGCCGTCCACCACGGTCCAGGCGGGCTGGACGTTCGAGCCGTTCGGATCGGGGAGCGTGGCGCCGTGGCAGTACACCCCGCTGCAGGTGGTGCCGTCGAAGGCCGGTTCGGCCGCGCCGCTGGCGGCGAGCGGACCCCAGGTCAGCTCGGCCGGGGGGCTGGAGTCGTTGTGCCCGGCGTCCCCGACCTGCGCCGGCACCTGGTGGCACTCGCGGCAGGTCAGCGTGGCGTGCCAGTCCGAGGTCCCCAGGTGGGCGCGGTGGGCGCCCACGCCGCGGGCGGTGGTGTCCTGGCCGCCCTGCAGGTCCAGCGGCGGGGCGGCGCTGTCCGCGTCGCCGTGGCAGGAGTTGCAGGCCGTGGCCGAGGCCTCGACCAGGCCGTCGATGTGCCGGGCCGGATCGACCCAGCGCCGGCCCTCGGCGATCGCCCGGGTGTGGCACATCTCGCAGTTCGGGTTCTGCGGGTGGCCGCCGCCCGGGGGGAGCGCGTGGCACGAGCCGCAGGCCGACTGGGAGCCGTCCACCTGGGTCCAGCGGGGACTCGGGTGCGCGCCGCCGGCGGCGGCGATGGCCGCCCCGTGGCAGTACACGCCGCTGCAGGAGGTGCCGTCGTAGGCCGGCGCCGAGCCCCAGGCCGCGGCCAGCGCGCCCCAGGTGAGCTCGGCCGGGGGCTCCGAGTCGAGGTGGCCGGGGGCCTCCATGGTGGCGGGCACGCGGTGGCACTGGTCGCAGGCGAGCGGCGCGTGCCAGTCCGAGTAGCCCAGGTGGGCGCGGTGGGCGCCCACGCCGGGCGCCGTGGTGGCGGCGTTCCCGGAGAGATCCACGGGCGGCGCGGCGCTGAGCTCGTCGCCGTGGCACAGCGAGCAGCCCGCCGTGCCGGACACGTCCAGGTGGCCGTCGAGGTGCCTGCCCTTGACCAGGTCGATCGCGCCCGCCGCGGTGAGGGTGTCCGGGTGGCAATCCCGGCAGCTCGTCGAGGTCGGGTGGGGCGGGGGAGGGGGGAAGCCGTGGCAGCTCCCGCAGGTGATCTGGCTGCCGTCCACCTGGGTCCAGGCCGGCGCGGCGTGCAACCCGCCGTGGAGCGTGCCGCCGTGGCAGTAGGTGCTCGCGCAGCGCCCGGCGGCCCGGTCCCAGGCCGGGTTCGAGCTGCCCGTGGTGGCCAGGGCGCCGAAGGTCACCTCGGCCGGGCGCGGATCGACGTGCCTGGGCGCGTCGACCTGCGCGGGCACCACGTGGCACTCCGCGCACGCCAGGGCCCCGCGGATGCGGCCGTCGGTCAGGTGCACCTGGTGCGCTCCCACGCCGGGGTGGTCCACGGTGAGGTTGTCGTCCAGGTCGGACGGCGGCGCAGGGTTCTGCGCGCTGCCGTGGCAGCTCGAGCAGGTCACCTCGGGCAGACCCTGCCCGAGCTCGGGGTGATCGCAACCCGCGGGGGCCAGCCCGAGCGCACACGACCAGAGCAGGGCATGGGTGCTCGTCAGCTTCATGGAACTCCTCCAGCGTGACTCCCCTTTGTAGCAGGAAACCGAATTCGGATCAATGGAATCCTTTTAGGTTTCTCTTGTGGTAATGGGGCGTTGACAGGCCTGCGAGCGCGGGCTAGAGTGCCGCCCACCCGGGCGTTTCGCCGGGGCTGTCCGAGAGGTCCGGAGCATGCGCGTCCTCCGCCGCACCGTCCAGCTCGCCTTCCTGGGCCTGACCGTGGCCGTGGGGCTGGGGGCGGCCATGGGCTGGCTGCAGGGCGCCAGCGTGGAGGGCTATTGCCCCATGGGCGGGCTGGCGGCCCTGCCCTCGGCCATCACGACCCAGCGCTTCTCCTGCTCCACCGGGGAGGCCAACTTCACCGCGCTGGCCGGACTGCTCGTGCTGGCGCTGCTCGCGCGCAAGTCCTTCTGCGCCTGGCTGTGTCCCCTGGGCACGCTGCTCGAGTGGCTCGGCCGCCTGGGCGCGCGCCTGCGGGGGCGTCGGGCCGCCTCCCCGGCCGTGGGCCTGCTCGCGCCCGCGCGCGCGCCGGACCGGCTGGCCCGCTGGCTGCGGCTCGGGGTGCTGGCCGCGATCGTGGCCGCGACCTACACCACCAGCGAGCTCGTCTTCCGGCCCTACTGCCCCTACTACAGCCTGACGTCGTTCCATGGCCATGACGTGGAGGCCTGGAGCTACGCCATCCTGGGCACGGTGCTGCTCGCGGCCCTGGTCTTGCCCATGGCCTGGTGCCGGTACCTGTGCCCGCTGGGCGGGGCGCTGTGGCCCTTCGCCCGGCTCGGGCGGCTGCGCGTGGCCCGCGAGGAGAGCGCCTGCACGGGTTGCGGGAAGTGCGACCGGGCCTGCCCGCACGGGCTGCGGCCGTCGGCCGCGGATGAGGTGCGCTCGGGGGAGTGCACGCTCTGCCTGGAGTGCCGCGCGGCCTGTCCGGAGCGGGGCGCCCTGGGTGTGCGCGCGGGCGCGCTCGGGGCCCGGCCGCGGGTGTCCGCCTGGGCGGTGCCCGGGTTGCTCGGCGGTCTGGCCGTCCTGGTGGTCGTGGCCAGCGGGCTGTGGTCCATGCCGTCCTACGCGCTCGACATCCCCGACGCCGCGCCGGCCGCCCGTCCGGCCGTGGTGAGCCTGGTGGTGGACGGGGTGCGCTGCGTGGACACCGCCCGCAAGGCGGTCGCCCAGCTCGAGCGGCTGCCGGGCGTCATCCGGGTGGTGGCCTACGCCGCGCGCCACACGCTCGAGGTGCACCACGACGGCGCCCGCCTGGATCGGGAGGCCATCCGCCGGGCCCTGGAGGCTCCGGTGATCGACCCGCAGAGCGGACAGATCCGCTTCCACGTCTACAAGGTGCTGGAGATCGAGTGACTCCAAGGAGGAAGGCGACGATGAAGAAGCTCATGTGGATCACCCTGGCAGGTCTTTTCGTCCTGGCGGCCTCCTGCGCCAAGCCCGAGGGCGTGGCCCCGGCCGGCGAGCCGGGCCAGGCTGCGCCGGCGGAGCCCGCCCAGCCGCAGCCGCCCGCGCCGGCCAAGGTCGAGTCCGCCCCCGCCCCGGCGGCCGAGACGGCCACCTTCGCGGTGCCCGGGCTGAACGCGGAGCTGGTGACGAAGCTGACCCAGGCGCTGGCGGACAAGCCGGGCGTGGTGTCCGCCAAGGCCGACGAGGCCGGCGGCACCTACGCGGTCAGCTTCACCCCGGGCCAGACCAGCCCGGACGCGCTGCTCAAGGCGCTGCAGGCGGTGAAGGCCGACTGCAGCCTGAAGGGCGTCGCGCCCGCGGCCGGCGACGACGGGGCCGCGCCGAAGCACGATTGCGGCGGCTGCCCCTACCACGACACCTGCGGGAAGTGACCCCCGCGGGCCGCGGCCTCACTGCGGCGAGGGCTGGGAGCTGCCCGGTGAGCCGGCCGCGAGCCGGCAGGCGGGTGGGCTGCCCCCGGCCCGCTCGCACACCCCCCCGAGCAGCGCCCGGGCCCTGGGGTGCCCGGGCCGCGCCTCCAGCACCTGGCCCAGGAGGGCGGCGGCCTCGGCCAGCCGCTGCAGCCGGGCCAGCGCCTCGGCCCGCAGCAGCCAGACCCGCGGGTTGGCGGGCTCGAGCCGCTGGACCTCGTCCAGGGCGCGCAGGGCCTCCTCCGGCTCCCCCGCGTGCAGGAGCTGGATGCCGAGGTTGATGCGCGGGGAGGGGAAGCGCGGCTCCAGCGCGGCCGCCACGCGGTAGCTGGCCAGGGCCTCGTCCGGCCGCCCGAGGCGCAGGAGTGCCACGCCCAGGTTGTTCCAGGCGCGGGCGAAGTCGGGCCGCACCAGGGTGGCCAGGCGGAACTGGCGCGCGATCTGCTCCCAGACCGCCTGGTCCGCCTGCCCGCGGGCCTGGCGCATGAGCTCGTAGCCGCGGTTGTTGTAGAAGTGGGCCGTGGCCTCCAGGTCATCCATGGCCCGGAACGTCACCCGCGCTCCCAGCCGCTGGCCGAACTCCAGGGCCAGCAGGCCCGTCTCCGTCTCCACCGCGGCCGTGACGTGGCCGGTCCGCACCAGCACGGGCCCGGCGGCGTGGGTCTGCTCCAGGCTGGCCGAGGCGTCCAGGAAGGTCGCCTCGAGCGCCAGGCCGCGCGCCAGCCCGACGTACACCGCGGCCAGCGACAGGCAGTTGCCCTGGCCCGCCGCGAGGGTCTCCTCGGCCGTGGCGGTCAGCCCCTCCGCGTAGCGCAGACCGAAGCCCGCGGGCGCGAACAGCGCGTCCCGGAGCGCCTGGGCCCGCTCCAGCCTGGTGCGGGCGAGCGCGGTCAGCTCACGGGCGCGGGCCTGCGCGGCCGGGCTCACCTGGTGCGGGCGGACCAGCTCCGCGGCCCGCACCTGGGGCAGCCGCGCGGCCACCAGCGCCCGCAGCTCCTCGAGCGTGGCGTCCCTGGGGTGGAGCGGCGCGCAGGCGGGCCCCAGCGCCAGGCACGTCAGCGAGAGGAGGAGGAGCCGGGTCGGCATGCCCAGGATGCTAGCGCCTTCGCCTCCGGGATGCACCTCTGTGCGGACGGCGAGAAATCCTTTGCGTCCGTTTGGCACTTTCGCCTATGATGCGCCCGACCTCGGAGGCTCAAGGGTTGTGGAGGAGAGGCTTCTCTTTTCAGAGAGGTGAGGGACATGCGGACAGCGCACATCATTTCCTGGCGAACCTGTGTGGCGATGGCGGCCGTCCTCCTGCTGGCTGCCCCGACCCTGGCCTGGGGCCAGGATGAAGGTTCCGGGGAGGGCGGCACCGCGGCCGAGCCCGCGCCGGCGCCCGAGCCTGCGCCAGCGCCCGAGCCGGCGCCGGCACCCGAGCCCGCGCCAGCGCCCGAGCCGGCGGCCGAGCTCTCGCCCGAGGAGGCCGAGCTGGCCCGGCTGGCGGAGGAGATCCCGGAGATCGTGGTCACCGGCACCCGCATCGGGCGTGACAACCTCTCGGAGTTCGCCCACATCACCGTGGTGTCCGCCAAGGAGATCCAGAAGTCGGGCGTGACCACGGTGGACGAGCTGCTGACCACCATGCCGTCCGTCACCCTGCAGGGCCTGAACAAGCAGAACAACAACGGCGGCAACGGCCTGGCGTTCGTCGATCTCCGCAACCTGGGCGTGAGCCGCACCCTGGTGCTGGTCAACGGCCGGCGCTTCATCAAGTCCGGCAGCGGCGCGGCCGTGGACATGAACAACATCCCCGTGTCGATGATCGACCGGGTCGAGGTGCTGCTGGACGGCGCCTCCGCGGCCTACGGCTCGGACGCCGTCGGCGGCGTCATCAACATCATCCTCAAGGACGACTTCCGCGGCTTCGAGGCCGCGGTCACGGGCGGCATCTCCACCTTCGGCGACGGCACGGCGCTCGACGTCTCGCTGACCGGCGGCGTGGGCGGGGAGCAGGGCAACGCGTCGGCCAACTTCACCTACACCCACGAGGGCCGGGTGGAGCAGAAGGACCGCGCCTGGGCGCATTACCCATCGCAGTGGGAGTGGGACCAGGGCGACGGCTCGACCGGTTACCTGTTCGGCTCGGGCACCCACCCGGGCGGGCGCTACTACTGGATCGACCGGGACGGCAACTTCCAGGACAAGTTCGTCGATCCGGACGGCGGCCTGCACGACTTCAACGACGGCAGCCGCTACAACTTCGGCAACGACCAGTGGCTGACCGGCGACATGGAGCGCTTCTCCGCCACCCTGTTCGGCAACTACTTCCTGAGCGAGAAGGTCAGCGCCTACCTCGAGGGCACGTACACCAACCGCTGGAGCCGCAACCAGCTCGCCCCGCAGCCCCTGGGCTTCGGCACCAACGCCTACCCCGAAGTGTTCATGCCCACGACCAACCCGTACATGCCCGCGGAGATGCGCGACTCGATCGACCCGGGCCTGGGCGGCGCCTGGATGCTGTTCCGCCCGACCCAGCTCGGCCGGCGCATCTACGACAACGACTCGGACACCTTCCGCCTGGTCACCGGCGTGAAGGGCGACATCATGAAGGACTTCGACTTCGACGTGTTCTTCAACTACGGCCACCACGGTAACTCCACCACCACCTACAACGCCATCAACCAGCGCCGCATGATCCAGACCACGGACCCGGCCCTGTGCAACCAGTGGGACG
This sequence comes from Myxococcota bacterium, assembly GCA_022710975.1. Taxonomy (GTDB): domain Bacteria; phylum Myxococcota; class B64-G9; order B64-G9; family B64-G9; genus JAKLGA01. Next base: position 58,928 of record JAKLGA010000012.1, read on the forward strand.
CCCAGGCCGCTGGCTGCGTGGTAGGCAACTGGTTCGGCGAGGGCAACCTCAGCCGGGAGGTGCTCGACTACATCCGCTACACCGACGTGGAGAGCACCTCCTGGGACATGTTCCAGGTGGCCGGCCAGATGACCTGGAAGTCGGGCCAGTACTTCGAGCTGCCCGGCGGCCCGCTGGGTGCCGCGATCGGCGTGGAGACCCGCAAGGAGTCCGGCTACAACCGGCCCAGCCCGATCACCCAGGGCGAGGAGTCCGGCGGCAACGGCCTGGATCCCACCGAGGGCTCCTACAACGCCCAGGAGGTGTTCGCCGAGGTGAGCCTGCCGCTGCTCGACGAGCTGCCGGCGGTGTACTCGCTGACGGTCGACCTGGCCGCGCGCTTCTCGCACTACAACACCTTCGGCAACGACCTCACCTACCGCGCGGGCCTGAGCTGGGCCCCGGTCGCGGACGTGCGCCTGCGCGGCGTGTTCTCCACCGCCTTCCGCGCGCCGGACATCGCCGATCTCTACGGCGGGGCGGCCGACTCCTACGAGGAGGTGGACGATCCGTGCAACGACTGGGGCGCCAGCACCGATCCCAACATCCGCGCGAACTGCCAGGCCCAGGGCGTGCCCCAGGACTTCAACCAGAGCGACGCCGGTGGCTCCCAGATCCGCACCAACATCGGCGGCAACAAGGACCTGGACGCCGAGACCGCCATGGTGGCCAACGCGGGCCTGGTGTTCACCCCCACCTTCGGCGGGAGCTGGCTCAAGAACTTCTCGCTCACCTTCGACTTCTACTGGGTCAAGGTGGACAACGCCATCACCAACCCGAACCCCCAGTGGCTCCTCGACACCTGCTACAGCAGCGAGGGCATGAGCCACCCCAACTGCCAGAAGATCATGGCGCGCAACTCCAGCAGCGTGATCACCTCGATGGAGGCGGCCCTGGAGAACATCGCCGAGATCGAGACCATGGGCTTCGACATCACCCTGAACTACGGGCTGACCGGCGACCTGATCGGCGCCCCCAGGTGGCTGCGCCTCGACCTCGGCATCCACCTGAACTACCTGCTGGACTACACCGAGATCGCCATGGGCGACACCATCGAGTACGCCGGCACCATCACCGCCGGGATGACCGGCGGCGCCTACTCCCACCTGCGCGGGGCCTTCACCTTCGCCATCTCGGGCGAGAGCTGGTCGGTCACCAACCGGGTGCGCTACATCGGCGGGGCGGACATCTTCGGGACCAGCGAGGAGAACGGCGACCTGACCCGCAAGGTCGACGCCATCGCCTACTGGGACATCAACGCGCAGTACACCTGGGAGGGGCTGACCTTCATCGTGGGCCTGGACAACCTGATCGGCGCCGAGCCCCCGTACGTGCTCGAGGCCGGGCAGAACGCCAACGTGCAGACCTACGACTTCGTCGGCCGCTTCATCTACACCAAGATCGCCTACAAGTTCTGAGCCCGGCCCGAGCCCGCGGCTCCCGCGAGATCGAGGGGTCGGCCCGGCCAGCGAGCCGCTGGACGGGCGGCCCCTTGCCAGGCGAACGCCACCCGGCGAAACTGGGGGCGTGCGGACTCCCCCTCGGCCCAGGTTGCCCGGGCTGGCGCCGGGCCTGGTCGTGCTCCTGCTCGCCGCGGGGTGCGCGGACGAGCGCTGCCCGTCGCACGCGCACCAGGCCTGCCGCGGGGGCGAGGCCTACTGGGTGGACGCCTGCGGCCAGCGCGAGGAGACCGTCGAGGAGTGCGAGTGCGGCTGCAACGGCTTCGGTCTGGCGTGCCTGATCTGCGGCTGCGAGCCGCGCTGCGAGGGCAGGCAGTGCGGCCCGGACGGCTGCGGCGGGCTCTGCCTGCCCGGCTGCCCGGTGGGCCAGGCCTGCGACCAGGAGCGCGGCACCTGCTTCAGCTGTGATCCCCAGTGCGCGGGGCGCACCTGCGGCCCGGACGGCTGCGGGCGGACCTGCGGCCCGGGCTGCGCGGCCGGGGAGCGCTGCGACGAGGAGGCCGGGCGCTGCGAGGTGGTGTGCGTCCCGGCTTGCGGGCAGAGGGTGTGCGGGGACGACGGCTGTGGCGGTTCGTGTGGCACCTGCCCGGCGAACTCGAGCTGCAGCGCCGCGGGCGACGGCTGCGTGTGCGTCGGTCCGGGCTGCGGCCTGGCCTGCTGCGCCGCCGGGGACGTGTGCGCAGCGCAGGGCTGCTGCTCGCCCGCCTGCGGCGGCCGGACGTGCGGGGACGATGGCTGCGGCGGGAGCTGCGGCGCCTGCCCCCAGGGCAGCGCCTGCGCCCCGGCCGGTGACGACTGCCTGTGCCCGGGGCCGTGGTGCGGGGAAGGCTGCTGCGCCGGCGGCGAGACCTGCTGGCTGGGCGCCTGCTGCCCGCCGGACTGCGCCGGCAAGCAGTGCGGGGACGACGGCTGCGGCGGGAGCTGCGGAGGCTGCAGCGCGGGCGAGATCTGCCAGGATGGGGCCTGCGCGTGCCTCTTCGAGGGTTGCGGCGAGGGCTGCTGCGGTGCAGGGGAGGTCTGCTGGCAGGCCTCCTGCTGCCTGCCGGACTGCGCTGACCGGGCCTGCGGCGACGACGGCTGCGGCGCGGTGTGCGGCGCCTGCCCTGCCGGGGAGCTGTGCGACGAGGCGACCTCGACCTGCGCGCCGGGTGATCCGGGCTTGACCTGGGTGGCCTTCGCCGGGGACAGCTTCCTGATGGGGAGCCCGGAGGGGCAGGGCTCGCCCTACCAGGAGCCGCAGCACCAGGTGTGGCTGGCCCCCTTCGAGTTGACGCTCACCGAGGTGAGCGTGGCCCAGTACCGGCGCTGCTACCTGGCGGGCGGCTGCAGCCGGCCGGGCCTGGACGAGGGCAGCAACTGGGGCGTGGCCGGGCGCCAGGAGCATCCGGTGAACGCGATCGACTGGAGCCAGGCCGGGGCCTACTGCCGCTGGGCCGGTGGCCGGCTCCCGAGCGAGTCCGAGTGGGAGTACGCCGCGCGCAGCGGAGGGCGGGACCAGCGCTTCCCCTGGGGCAACGAGGGCCTGAGCTGCGTCGTGGCGGTGTACGACGACTGGCTGGGGGGAGCGACCCACCCTGGTTGCGGCCTGGGCGGGACCGACGCGATCTGCAGCCGGCCCAATGGTCGCTCCGCGCAAGGGCTATGCGATCTGCTGGGCAACGCCTGGGAGTGGGTGGGCGACAGCTGGCACGACAGCTACCTGGGCGCACCCGTGGACGGCAGCGCCTGGGACGACCTCGTCGAGCCCGAGTCGGTCATGCGCGGCGGCGGCTACCAGAGCGGCGACACGGCCCTCGACGCCCGCTACCGGGGATACCAGGACCGGCTGGAACAGCAGCCCTGGACCGGGGTGCGCTGCGCCCGGTGAGCCGGCGCGCTCAACGCACGCGCTCGGCGGCGCGCGCCATCAGCTCGGGCACGGGCAGGCTGTAGGGGCAGCGCTCGGTGCACTGGCCGCAGGCCTGGCAGTCGGTGAAGCGCTTGGACAGGGCGGCCAGCCGCGCGCGCGCCCAGTCCTCCAGCTCGTAGCGGGTGTAGTAGGCCTCGATGAGCAGCAGGAAGGGGATGTCCAGCCCGTTGGGGCAGGGCTTGCAGTAGCCGCAGCGCCGGCAGAACTCGCCCGCCCAGCGGGCGCACTCGGCCTCGAGCGCTTCGAGCTCGGCCGCGCCGAGCGGGCCCTCGGCCCGGCCGGCGGCCGCGTTCTCGCGCACCTGCTCCACGCCGTCCATGCCGGCCAGGACCACGTCCACGCCGAGCTCGAGCCCCCGGCGAAGCGCCGCCCGCGGCAGCTTCCCCAGCGCCCCGCCGCCGAGCGGCTTCATGGCCAGCACCCCGGCCCCCGCCGCCCGGGCCGCGGGCAGCACGTCCCCGCAGGCCTCGCTCTCCAGCGGGCTGAAGGGCAGCTGGACCGTGTCGAACCGCCCGCAGCCCAGGGCCCTGGCGAGCAGCGGCCGGCTGTGACCGGTCAGGCCCACGAAGCGCACCTTGCCCTGGGCCCGGGCCGCCTCCAGCGCCTCGAGCGCTCCGCCGGGGGCCAGCACCTGGGTGAGCTGCTCCTCGCTCCCGGGGTTGTGCACCTGGTACAGGTCGATGCAGTCGGTGCGCAGGGCCGCGAGGCTGGTCTCGATCTCGCGGGCCATGCCGGCCCGATCGCGGGCCATGGACTTCGTCGCCAGCACGACCTCGCGGCGGCGGCCCTGGAGCGCCCGGCCGAGCTTCTCCTCGCTGTCGGTGTACACCCGGGCCGAGTCGAACAGGGTGATGCCCTCCTCCAGCGCCGCGCGCACCACCCGCCCGGCCTCGCCCGCGTCGACCCCCTGGATGGGGATGCCGCCGAAGCCGATCACCGACACCTCGAGCTCCGTCCGTCCGAGTCGTGTGCGTCTCATGCCGGCTAGACTAGCCAGCCCCCTGGGCCGGCGCAACTCGTAAACGGCAGGCGGTCTTGACCCTCGCTCCGCGGCGGGGTACGTTCCGCCTGCAAAGTAGCGTGGAGGTACGGTCATGCGGCTGATCACCCGATCCGACTTCGATGGCCTGGCCTGCGCGGTCCTCCTGGAGGAGGTCGGCGTGGTGGACGACTACCTGTTCGTCCACCCCAAGGACGTGCAGGACGGCAAGGTCGAGGCCACCGAGAACGACGTGGTGGCCAACGTGCCCTTCATCGAGGGCTGCGGGCTGTGGTTCGATCACCACTCCAGCGAACGCGAGCGGCTGGAGATGAAGAGCCTGAAGTTCAAGGGCTCCTCCAAGCCCTCGCCCTCCTGCGCCCGGGTGATCTACGACTACTACGGCGGGGCCGCGAAGTTCGCCAAGTTCGACGAGTCGGGGCTGATGGACGCCGTCGACCGGTCCGACTCGGCCTACTGGACCATCGACGACATCCTCCAGCCGCATGGCTGGGCGCTGCTGTCCTTCGTCATGGACGCCCGCTCGGGGCTGGGCCGGTTCAAGGACTACCGCATCTCCAACTACGCGCTGATGAAGGACATGATCGGCTACTGCCGCCAGATGAGCCTGGAGCAGATCCTGGCGGTGCCGGACGTGGAGGAGCGCGTCAAGCGCTACCGGCAGCAGGAGCACGCCTACAAGGTGATGCTCATGAAGCACGCCCACGCCGAGGCGAACGTGATCGTCATCGATCTGCTCGATCTGGACGAGATCCCCAGCGGCAACCGCTTCGTCGAGTACGCGCTCTTCCCCCAGCAGAACGTGTCCGCCCGCTGCATGTGGGGGCGGGAGCGGAAGAACGTGGTGATCACCGTGGGCCACTCCATCCTGACCCGCACCTGCAACACGAACGTGGGCTCGCTGCTGCTCGCCTACGGGGGCGGCGGCCACGAGACGGTGGGGACCTGCCAGGTGCCGGTGGAGAAGGGCGACAACGCCTTCACCGAGATCATCGAGACCCTCAAGAAGAACGGCTAGGTACTCGAGCCTGGTTCCCAAGGCGAAGACCGGACTTTCAAGCGCTGGAGGCGCGCTGAAAGTCCTGCTTGTCCGGTGAGCGAAGCTAGAACTAGCCCCTCCCGCTCCACCACAGCCAGAGCAGCGCCGCCGCGGCGGCCAGGGCCAGGGCCAGCCACAGGCCGGGCCCGAGCGGGCTGCGCCAGCGGGAGCGGGCCGGCTCGCTCTCCGGGCGCGGGCCGAGCGCGGTGGCCTCCGGCGGCTCGCGCGGCACCTCGGCCAGGAGCGGCGGCGGGGCGACCCGGGTCGGCACCCGATCGCCCTCGTCGTCCAGCCCACGTCCACGGCCCGACAGGATGCGACCGTCCCGCACCGTGGGCAGGGCGGGCGGCTGGGCCGGGCTCGGGCTGGGGGACGGGCCGGGAGGCGGGCCAGGAGCCGCCTGCGGGCCCGGCGGGAGTGCCACCTGGGTGCGCGGCTCGGGCGGCTCGAGGGCGGCCGCCGGACAGGCGGTGGTGAGCGCCGCGGAGAAGGCGCGGAAGTCGGGGAAACGGGCGGCGGGCTCCATGGAGATGGCCCGCAGGATGGCGGCCTCCAGGGCCGGGGAGATGTCCTCCTCGAGCTCGCTCGGCGGGATGACCTCGCCCCGGCGGATGAGCTTGCCCAGGCCGATCACGTCGGTGCCCTCGAAGGGCAGGCGCCCGGTGGTGGCCTCGTACAGCATGGCGCCGACCGAGTAGATGTCGCTGCGCGGGGTGGCCGCCTTGCCCCACAGCACCTCGGGGGCCATGGTGGCCATGGTGCCGATGCGCATGCCCGCCCGGGTGATGCTGGCCAGATCCATGGCCTTGGACAGGCCGAAGTCCAGGATGCACACGCGCTCCCCGGGGCGCACGATGATGTTGCCCGGCTTGAGATCGCGGTGGATGACGCCCTGGGCGTGGGCCTCGGCCATGGCCTCGCACACCTGGCGCACCAGGCGAACCGCGCGCTCCACCCCCAGGCCGCCGGTGCGCTGGATGAGCTGGTGCAGGGTGGGGCCCTCGACCAGCTCCATGGAGATGAACAGCTGCCCGTCGGCCTCGTGGATGTCGAACAGGCGGCAGACCCCGGGGTGGGTCACCCGGCGGGCGAGCAGCACCTCGCGCTTGAACCGATCGGTCTCCTCCCGGTCGGCGGCCTGGGAGCGCAGCACCTTGAGCGCCACCGGCACGTCCAGCAGGGTGTCGTGGGCGGCGAACACCTTGCCCATGCCGCCCTCGCCGAGCAGCCGGTCCACGCGGAAGCGGCCGAGCCGGCCGCCGATCTCCAGGTCGTCGAGCACGCCGGTAGTGTACCAGCGCGAGGCGCCGGGCGGAAATACCGTGGCGCGCTAGCGCACGAACATCAGCGCCGCGGCGCCCGCCGCGCAGGCCAGGAAGAGCAGGGTGAGCACCAGCCCGGAGATCGACAGCGGCTCGCCGCCCGGCAGCGCGGGGTCGAGCAGGCGGCGCACCAGGTGGCGGAACTTGCCGAAGTAGATCATGCCCCAGGCCGGGGTCGAGCGCAGGTAGAAGGATTCGCCGGCCGGCAGCTCGCGGGCCGCGGGCAGGTAGAAGAAGGCGAAGCGGAGGCGGGGTTTCCGGGCGCACAGCTCGCGCGCATCCGGCTCCACGCGGTCTGCCAGGTAGACGGTGAGCACGGCCACACCCTTCTGGAAGCCGCGCGGCAGGGCGGAGGGGTCGAGGCTCCGGGCGCGGGCCGCCAGGCGTTCGCGATCGGCGTCGATCTCGGTCGCGCTGAGCGTGCCCACCCGGCGCACGAACACCACGTAGGTCAGCTTGGTGAACATGCACTCGAGGTGCCACCTGGTGCGCACGGCCACCAGCTGGTCAGTCTGCTCCTCGAGCACCCGGAAGCCCAGGGACTCGAGGACCTGACGCTGTTCGGCGAGCTGCACGTTCCACCCCCAGTCGGCCGGACCACCCGCGCCGCGCAGACACGCCCGACAGGGCTCGAACCTGTGACCTGCGGATTCGAAGTCCGCCGCTCTATCCAGTTGAGCTACGGGCGTACGAGATGGGTCGTAAAGGATTCGAACCTTTGGCCCGCGGATTAAGAGTCCGCTGCTCTACCAGCTGAGCTAACGACCCAAGACAAGGGTGAATGATGGGAATCGAACCCACAACAACCGGATCCACAGTCCGGCGCTCTGCCAATTGAGCTACATTCACCGCAACCCGTGCATTCCAAGGAGCATTCGCCCCGGGAGGCCACAGCGAGGCTGCTTCCTAGCACCCGTCTCCGGTGATGTCAAGGACCGCGAGCCCTGGCCGGCCTCCGGCCCGCGTGACCCGGCCAGCAGTTTGACTTCCGCTGGCCAGGTCGGAGAATCTATGGGTGCCCTCGATGTAACGATGGAGGCCTGGACCGAGGACCCACGGTAGGAGAACGCCATGCGCCGAACCCGCTGGAACCACGGACGATGGATGGGATGTGCGGCCCTGTGCCTGGGGGCCTGCCTGGCCCTGGGCGGCTCCTCCGCCCTGGCCGAGGAGGCGGCCGGTGAGGGGGGAGCCAGCAGCGACGAGCTGGACGAGGCCATCGAGGCCAACCAGGCCGAGCCGAAGGGCGAGCCACCCGCGGTCGAGGCCGGGGCGGAGTTCGACGCGGAGGCGCAGCCGCTGCGGTTCTACTCGGCCGCGCCAGGAGGCGAGGTCGGCCTGATGCGGGTCATGGAGGCCTACGGCGGCCCGGACATGAGCATGCGGCTGTCGCTGCACGCGGGCTTCTTCACCTCGGACTCCTTCCTCAACTACATGTCCGCCGACGACTACTCCGAGTCGCGCGTCATCGGCCGGCTGGGGCTGGGCTTCACCCCCATCCGCTACGTCGAGGCGTTCATCAACCTGAACTCCTCCTCGAACAAGAACTCCAGCACCCGCCCGGGGCTGCTGCAGACCCAGGGCGATCTCGAGCTGGGCGTGAAGGGCATCTACCCGGTCCTGCCCTACCTCGGCCTCGGCCTGGACGTGGCCGTGTCGTTCCTCAACGGGATCGGGGACGTGACGCCGGACTTCTCCGGCACCAGCGTGCGCACCGCGCTGCTGCTGTCCTTCGACGTGCGGCCGCTGGCCCCCGAGGTGCCGCTGCGCATGCACCTGAACGCGGGCATGGTGTTCGAGAACTCCGACGCCCTGCAGGACGGGCGCGCGCTCAACTGGATCGAGCAGTATGCGCTGCGGGTGAACAACTACCACCGGGTGGCCCTGGGCTTCGGCATCGACGCGCCGCTGCCCTACGCGGACCCCGTGGCCATCACCCCGTTCATCGAGTACACGGTGGAGATCCCGGTGGGCGTGGACGACGCCGCCCTGGGCGCCTCGTCCCGCGGGGAGGGCACCGAGCTCGCGCACATCGTGCCCATGCGCCTGACCCCGGGCGTGCGCTTCACCTACCTCAAGGACCTCAGCCTGGATGTGGCGGTGGACGTGGGCATCGGCGGCGAGAAGGCCTACATCGACGGGGTGCCGTCGGTGCCGCCGTACACCGTGTGGCTCGGCCTGGCCTACGCCTTCGACCCGACCCGGCGGGGCGAGTCCGCGCCGGAGCCCGCCCGCCTGTCGGGCAAGGTCACCTCGGCCAAGGACATGGGCGCGCTCGGCGCGGTGCACATCGCCTTCCCCGGCCGGCCCGTGCAGCCGATCTCCAGCGATCTCGAGCGGGGCGGCTACAGCGTGGACCTGCCCTTCGAGGGAGTGGTCCAGGTGACGGCCACCCGCGAGGGGTACAAGAGCGACTCGCGCGAGATCAAGGTCGAGCGCGGTGAGACCGCCATGCTCGACTTCTCCCTGGAACCCGAGCCCAAGCCCGAGGTGGCCGCGCCGCCGCCGACCGGGCGGGTGGTCGGCAGGGTGCTGTCCGCGCTGGACCAGTCGCCGGTGTTCGGCGCCATCCTGTCCTTCGAGGGCGGGGCCATCACCCCGGTGGCGACCGACGACGTGGAGGGCAAGTACTCCACCTACGATCTCACCCCGGGCCGGGTGCGCCTGACCGCCAGCCGCGTGGGCTTCAAGCCGCTCACCCAGGAGGCCGAGGTGCGGGCCGGCGAGACCGCGCTGCTCGACTTCGCCCTGGAGCCCGACGCGCAGCCGGGCACCCTCGAGGGTGTGGTGCTGGACGAGAAGGACAAGCCGCTGGCCGCCAAGCTGGAGCTCAGCGGCCCGGCCAGCCTGGAGCTCAGCGCGGATGCGGGCAGCGGGCGTTTCTCGGCCCCGGTGCCGGCCGGCAGCTACACCGTCAAGGCCTCGGCCGAGGGCTACATGGCCAAGGCGCGCACCCTCGAGGTGAAGGAGGGCGGCACGCTCTCGGCCGAGTTCAAGCTGAGCCCCAAGCCCAAGCAGGTGGTGGTGGTGCTGCAGATCGAGCAGAAGCGCATCGAGGTGCGCAAGAAGATCCACTTCGAGTCGGGCAAGGCCGTCCTGGTGGCCGACTCCTACTCCATCCTGGACGGGGTGATCGAGGTGCTGGTGCAGCACCCGGAGATCAAGAAGCTGCGCATCGAGGGCCACACCGACTCCGTGGGCGCCCAGGCCATGAACATGCGCCTCAGCCAGGGCCGGGCCGAGGCGGTCATGAAGTACCTGGTCGAGCAGGGCGTCCCGTCCGCGAGGCTCGAGGCCCAGGGTTTCGGCCCCGACCGCCCCATCGCCCCCAACTCGACCAACCGCGGGCGGGAGCAGAACCGCCGGGTGGAGTTCGTGATCGCCGACTGACCCCGGGGTGAGGGGAGGATCACTTGGCCTGCTGGGCGCTCATGCCCTTGACGTCCTGCTTGAAGAACTCGTTGGCCTTGGCGGCGGGCATGGCCTGCTGCTCCAGCATGCCCTTGTAGAGCTCTCCCTGGACGTTGTCGTCCCCGAAGTCGATCATGTTGCGCTGGCCTGACTTGCCCTCGTCGGGCCCCTCGCTGCCCTGGATGTCCTGCGTGCCGCGGTACAGGCCGTAGGCGCCGTCCTTGAGCGCGATGGCGGTGACCGGGCCCTGGATGCCGCTGGCCAGGAACACGCCGCGGAGATCCGCCTGGCCCGCCTGGAAGCGGTCGTTCTGCTCGCCCTTGAGCTGGATGCGGCTGCCGGGCAGCGGCGTCCCGCGCGCGTCGCGCACGGTGACCCGCACCCTCCCCTCCTCGGCCAGCTCGGTCACCTCCAGGGTCAGGCCGCCCACCAGCACCAGGCTGGGCACGGTCTGCGAGCCGGCCCGGGCCAGCACCAGGTAGGCGCCCTTGCCGGGCACGTCCAGCGGCAGGCGCTCCTCGACGGGGCCGCTGCGCCCCTGGGACTGCAGGCGCACGCCGCGGTTCATGATGGGCTTCACCCCGGCCAGGTTCACCTGGGCGAGATCGCGCAGGCTGCGCTTGACGAGGTAGAGTTTCATGAGGTCCACGCGGTAGGCCCGCAGGGCCACCTCCTTGACGTTCGTCGCGCTCACCGGCAGGCGCGGCGTCTCGCCCGGCGGCACCACCACCACGTCGGGCACCGCCAGGCTCTGGCGCGCGAGCTCGTCGAGCGTCTCGCGCGCGTCGCGGAAGGTCTCGCGCACAGCCTCGTAGAGCTCCCTGGCCCGCGCGAGCTCGCCGCGCGCGTGGTAGATCTGGGCCATGATGTAGCGCGCCATGCCGCGGTGCTCCTCCTGGGTGGCCTCCTCGGCGACCCGTCGGCACAGCTCCAGCGATTCGCCGTACTGGCCCAGGCGGAAGTGGGCGAAGGCCTTGAGGTAGGCGATGGCCGGGGCCAGGTCGCTCTTGGCGTGGCGCTCGAGGCCCACCGCGCACCACTCCGCGGCCGGCTCGGGGCGATCGGCCTCCAGCAACGCCGAGGCCAGCGAGAAGACGGCCGGGGGCGCCTCCGGGTCCTCGGGGAAGAGGGCCAGGAAGCCGGCCATGAAGCGCTCGACCTCCTGGAGCAGGCCCGGCCGGTCGAAGCCCTCGACCGGCTCGCCCTCGGCCACCTTGTCGGCCCGTCCGTACAGCACCTGCGAGAAGGCGTAGGCCGCCCTGGCCGCCACGTGCAGATCGGGGAAGGCACCCAGGATCTCGCGCAAGAGCGCCATGGCCTCGGCCACCTCGCCCTCGGCCTCCAGCGCGCCCACGGTGCGGATCTGGCGCAGGAACAGGGCCTCGGCCAGCCCGCGGTCGAGGTGCAGGCCGCCCTCGTGCGCCTTGAGCTTGCGGTACGCGTCCTGGACCGGGCCGATCTTCTCGAACGGCACCACCAGATCCGGGTTCCGCTCCTTGGTCAGCTCGAAGTACTTGAGGATACGCTCGGGATCCTCGAGCGCGATGGCGCTGAACAGGAGCTGCTCGAGCACGGCGGGCACGTACTCCGCGCGCAGCTCGTAGCCGCTCCACAGGGCCTCCAGATCGCGCAGCGCCTGGGCGGAGTCCTCTAACCGGGCGGCCGTCATGCCCCGGTCGTGCAGCTCGTCGGGCGTCGGCTTGACCTCGGGCCGGGCCGCGCCGGCCGGGTCGACGGTGAACGTCGTGCCCGGCCCGAGCGCCTGGACCTCCGGGTGCGCCAGGGACACCAGGCGCAGGGGAGGGAAGGCGTAGGCCCCGGGCTCCACGGCCGTGAGGCGGTAGCGCAGCTGCGCCCGCCTGCCGGCCGGGCCCAGGTGGAAGTACAGGCGCCTGCCCTCGGCGCGCAGGTGGGTGAAGTCCCCGCGCTCCACGCCCGGCTGCAGGGCGAAGCCGGGCGGGATGCGCTCCTCGAGCACGCAGTGGTCCAGCGGGGCGTCGAACTGACGCTCGAGCTCCAGCGTCACGTCCACCTCGCCGCCGGCGGGCATGCGGGGCACGTCGTTGACCCAGCGCTCACCGGTCGGCGCGATCGTGCTGAAGCCGGCCTCGATGGGCTGGCCGCGGTAGGGCAGCGGCACGGGCTCCACCCGGCGGCGGAGCGTCACCGGGCTCTTGGCGGTGGGCGACCCGTCCTGGCTGTGGCCGCTCAGCCGGGCGCTCCACCAGGCCGCGCCGTTGCCCTCGGCGATCAGCTCCAGCTCGTTGGCGCCCGGCCGGATGAGGCGCGGATCGAGCTCGAGCTCGGCCAGCCCGGCCGGGCCGATCAGCTCGGCCTGGCCGGCCGGCTGTCCGTTCAGCCTAAGCGTCACCCGCAGGCGGGCCCCCTGGCTGCGCGCCGACTCCAGCCTGGCGATGGCCCGCAGCGCCACCGCGGCCAGGCGCGGGGAGCTCCAGCCCAGCACCCGCCCCCCGGCGTGCAGCCAGGTGAGCGCACGCGCCACGCGCGGATCGGCCGGGTTCACCTGGCTGAGCAGCAGCAGCGCCCGGGTCCGGTCCAGGTCGGAGACCCAGCCCGAGGGGGCCCAGCGCTCCCAGGGCGTGCCCGGCGGGGTCTCGGCCAGCGGATCGCCGATCACCGCCGCCACCTCGGCGGCCTGCTCGGGCCGGCCGAGGGCCAGCCAGGCCAGGCCGAGCAGCGCCTGAGCGCCCAGGCCCAGATCGCGCCGCAGGCGGTGCAGGCGGTGGAGCTGGACCGCCGGCACCTGCGCCTCGCCGAGCTGGGCCAGGGCGTGCAGGATCTCGGCCCGGCGCAAGAAGTCCTCGGGCGGCAGGCTGGCCAGGCTGGCCTGGAGGAGCTGGGCGGCCGCGTCCAGCTCGGCCTGCGGCTGGCGCCAGCCGAGCTCCTCCGCCCGGACGCGGGCGCGGGCCAGGGCCTCGACGGCCGCGGCGGTCACCTCCAGGCTGGTGGCGCCGTCCTCGCTCCAGCCCCAGCCGCCCTCGCTGTTGCGCGCCGACAGCAGCCAGGCCAGCTCGGCCCGCAGGCGGGTGCGCACCCCCGCGAGCAGGGTGGCGTCGGCCTCGGGGCCGAGCAGCTCGAGGATGGCCAGATCGACGAGCGCCGCGTGGGGGCCGCGGCCACCCAGGGCGGCGCTGGGCGAGCAGCCCTGGCAGTCGCCCAGGAAGAAGCTCGCCAGGCGCGTGCCCAGGCGCACGCCCAGGCGCGGCTCGCGCAGCCCCTCGGCCAGGTGGAGGCTGCGCTGCTCGCGGCCCGTGAGCAGGCCCTGGCTGCCCACCTCCAGCCGCACGCCCCGGGCGCGCACCGGCACGGCCAGCTCGAGCCGGTCTGTCAGGGCGCCGGCCTGCGCCTCCAGCGCGAGCACCAGGGACTGGCCGGCCTCGCCCGCCGCGAGCTCGGGGAAGGCGTGAGCGGCCACCCCGTGGGCGGGCACGTCCAGCTCGGCGGCCTGGGCCTTGCCCCCAGCCGTGAGCGACAGGCGCGCCTTGCGCGCCTCGGCGGTGTCGTTGAACACCCGGGCCACCGGCAGCACCCTGTCGCCCGACTCGAGCTCGGGCGGCAGGTCGAGCCGCGCCCAGAACGCCTTCGCGGTGCGCAGCTCCTTGCGCGCCTCGCCCACCAGGGTGTCGCGGGTGACCCCGCGGGCGGTCACCCGCCAGCGCGAGATGCCGTCGGGCATGCGCACGGCGAGGCCGGCCACGCCGTCCGGGCCGGTGCGCACGTCCGCGCGGAACAGCGCGCCCTCCTCGAAGGCCCTGCGCCAGCGGGCGTCCTTGCCGCCCATCACGCCGGCCTTGCCCATCATGACCTTGGAGACCCTGCCGCCGACACGGCCGAAGCCCGCGCCGCCGCCCCCGGAGCCGTAGCCCACGGAGCCTAGCCCGCCCACGCCCATGGACTCGCGCGCGGCCAGCGAGTCGAACTCGCCGATGGCCTTCTCGGTCATCGCCCGCCGGCGGGAGCTGAGCGCGGCCATGGCGGCCGAACCCTGGGTCTCGTCGACCTCGGCCCGCTCCACCTCGGCGGCCTCCACGGCCGGGAAGCGGTTGAGGTTGGAGGCCCGCGGCGCGAGCTCCTCCAGATCGCGGCTGCGCGCGAAGACCGAGTCCAGGCTGGGCGTGAGGTCGGGGAAGGCCTCCAACAGGGCCTCGTCCACCACGCTGAGCAGGAACTCGGCGTCGGCCGGCCGGCCGTCCTGGTCGCGGGCGGTCAGCGTCAGCTGCACCTCCTCGCCCGGCGCGACCTCCTCGCGATCCGCGCGGATCTCCACCTGGAGCTCGCGCGACACCTCCAGGCTGCGGGTGGTGTGGTGCAGCCGGTCGCCCTCCAGCGCCACCGCCGCCACCTGGAAGGCGGGCACCAGCGCGTCTCGCACCGGCACCTCGAGCGCGGTCTCGCCCGGCGCCACCACCAGGGCGCGATGCTCGAGCACGCGCTCGGTCTCCACGGTGACCAGCACCAGGGCCCGGGCCGGCAGCGTGCTGCGCAGGCTGAGCTTGGCCGGCCGGCCCAGGGTCTGCACGGGCCGATCGATCTCCAGGGACAGGCGCGGCTCGTCGGCGCCCCTGGCGTGGAGCGCCAGCTCGCTCACCACGGGCTCGCCCGCGCCGTCGCGGGCGCTCAGCCGGACCACGTAGCTGCCCGGGTGGGCCAGACGCACGGGCACCCGGGCCAGGCCCTCCGCCGGCACCGTCACCTGCTGGTCGAACACCCGGCGCTCGCCCTGGGAGGGTGGCACCTGCTCGAGCACCTCGAGGCGGGCGGTGGCCGCGCGGGGATCGCCCTGTGGGCCCTCGGCGTGCACCAGCAACTCGAATGGCTGGCCGGCGAACAGGCCCTCGCGGCCGGCCTCCAGGCGCAGGCGCAGATCGCTGGCGGCCACCAGCACCCGGGCCTCGGCCTGCTGGAAGGCGCCCAGCAGGCGGAAGTGCAACACGAGCGTGCGGTTCTCCTCGAACTCGCGGGTGGCGAAGGAGAAGGGCAGCCGGCCCTGGGTGTCGGTGCGCCCCGTCTCCACGCGCGGGCCGCCGTCGTACCAGTACTGCACCTCCACGTCCGGGGCGGGCGTGCCGTGGGCGTGGCGCACCGTGAAGCTGCCCTGGGCGGGTTCGCCGCGGTGGACCACCGGGTGGTCCAGGCGCACCTCCAGATCGTAGGGCAGGCGCCGGTGGGCCTGGACCTCGAAGCGGGCGCTGAAGCTGTCCCCCTTGATGTGGTTGAGGCTCACGGAGTACGCCCCGGGCGGCGCGTCGGGCTCCAGGACGAGCGCTCGCTCGAACACCCCGAACTCGTCGAGGCGCACCTTCTCCTCGAGCAGGCTGCGGCCGCGGGCGTCGCGCACCCACAGCTCGAGCGTCTCGCCGGCGGCGGTGGCGTACAGACCGTCCCTGGCGTCGCGGAACACGCCGCTGAGGTGCACGCGCTCACCCGGCCGGTAGACCGGCCGATCGCTGAGCACCAGGGCGCGGCGGTTGAGCACCTCGGGCGGGTTGGTGAGCGGGGTGGCGCCGCCCAGCCAGGCCAGGTGCTCGCCGCGCGAGGCGAAGACCTGGAGCTGGCTGCCGTCGGCCTCCTCCGGCAGCTTCACGCGCAGCGCTCCCTGGGCGTCGGTCTCACCCTCGCCGACGATCTTCGCCCCGTCGCTCACCAGCACCCGGGCGCCCGGCGCCGGGGCCAGGGTGCGCAGGTCCTGGGTGAACACGAACAGCTCGCGGTAGCCGGCCTTGGCCACGACGGCCAGGTCCGTGACCAGCAGGGCGGTGGTGGCCTCGAGCTTGCCGGCCCCCAGGCCGAGCAGGTACAGGCCCGGCCGGTCGAGCGGCAGCTCGGCCTGCTGCTCGACGCGCGCCATGGGCCGGTAGCCGGGGATGGGCACGCTCCAGGTGAGGTCCGGGCTGCACAGGGCGATGTCCACCTCGGTCAGCGCGTCCAGGCCGAAGCGGTCGCGGAAGAAGTCCTCCGCCACCAGCCGGTAGGCGCGCACCTCGAGGCCCTCGAGGTTGCGGGCGCGCAGCTTCAGGCTCGGGGTCTGATCGCTCCTGAAGTTCTCGGGCGACTCCACCAGCAGGGATGGTTGCTCGAGCTGGCTCAGGCGCTGGTCGGCCTCGCCCGCGCTCGGGCTCTTGCCGTCCGCGCGGGCCTTCTGGTAGGCCTCCTTGGCGCGCACCACGTCGCCCCGGCGCTCGTGGATCTCGCCGGCCAGCAGCCAGCCCTCGTGGCCCTTGGGGTCCTGGGCGAACTTGGCGGTCAGCAGCGCGAGCACCCGCAGCGCGCCGTCCAGGTCCTTGGCCTCCAGGCGCGCCTGGGCCCCGCGCAGCAACGCCTCGGGGGCGAAGGCGGCGGCCGGGTGCTTGTCGGCGAACTCCTCGAACGCGGCGGCGGCCTCGGGCCAGCGCTTGGCCTGCGCGGCGGCCTGGGCCTTGGCGGCCCGGGCGTCCTCGATGCCCCGCCGGGCCTGGGTCCAGAACTCGTGGGCCGGGTGGTGCTTCAGGTACTCCTGGAAGGCGGCCACGGCCTCGTCGTGCCGGCCCTGCGCCAGGAGCGACACCGCCAGGTGGTAGCGGGCCGGGGCCAGATCCTCCTCGGGCTTGCCCTCGGCGAGCAGCGCGCGCAGCTCGTCCTCGGCCGCGGCGTGCTGGCCGCGGGCGAGCGGCGCGAGCGCGATCTCCAGGCGCGCCTCGGCGGCGCGCTTGTGCTGCGGGTAGGCCGCCAGGAAGCTCCTGAGCGCGGCCTGGCCCAGGGCCAGCTCGGCCCCGCCCGACGGGGCGGGCATGCCGAAGGTGCGGGACAGCAGCCAGCTCGCCTCGGCGGCGTGCGGCGAGCGCGGGGTCTGGGCCAGGAGATCGCGCAGGTGGCGCCGGGCGGTGCGGGGATCGCCCTGCTTGATCAGGCACTCGGCCGCGCGCAGCTCGAGCTCGTCCGGCTGCGGGGGCAGCGGCTTCTGCTGGAGCAGCGCCTGGTACCAGGCGGCCGCGTCCGCGTGGCGCTCCTGCGCGACCAGGGCCCGGCCCACCTTGCGCTCGATCTCGGCGCGCAGCCCGGGCTCCTCGGCCAGCTCCAGGGCTGCCCGGTAGAGCTGCTCGGCGCGGGCCGGCTCGGCCGCCTTGCCGGGGGTGGCCGGCTCCAGGCGCTCGTCGCCGAGCAGCACCAGGCGCCGGGCCACGGCGCCCGACCGGGCGCGGCCCTGGACCCCGTTCAGCCCCTCGGCGAACAGCCGCTCCGCGGCCTCGAAGTCGCCCTTGCGCGCCAGGCACTCGGCCAGGCCGAAGCGGGCCCGCGAGGCGTGCGCGCTGCCGGACGGGGCCAGCCGCTGGACCTCCCGGTAGTCGTCCGCGGCCGCCTCCAGCTTGCCGGCGTTCAGCTCCGCCCGGGCCCGGAGCAGCTTCGACTCGAGCGGCGCGCCCTCGAGGGCGCGGAGCAGGCGGAGCGCCGCGGACAGGTCACCGGCCGCCATGGCCCGCAGCCCCTCGAGCAGGCGCACGTCCCGATCTCCTCCCCCGGCGCGGGCCGGGCCGGCGAGCGGCAGCAGGGCGAGCGCGGACAGCATGGCCAGCAGCCTGGTGAGCGCCTTGGGCATGGGGACGGCTCCTTTCCGGGAGACTCCTGTCGGCTCTAGTGGACGGAGGGCACGTTCTCGTTCCGGCCGGGCTTGGGACCACCTCCGGCGCTCCGCGGTTCCAGCCCTGCCTCCCACAGCTGCATGACGTCGTCCGGGCCAGGCGGGCTCCCGCGGAAATCCCCGTGGCGTTCCAGCGCCTTGAGCCCGGCCCGCGCGAGCAGCCCAGGGATCTCCCCGGGCGGGAACAGGCGCAGGTGGAGCTCGGTGGTGAAGGGCTGGCCGTCCTCCGTCCGGGGCGAGAACCGGTAGCGGACGAGGCTGATGCGCGTGGCCGGGTCGTAGCGCTGGCTCTCGGACACGTCGTACGTGAGCCCGCGCAGGCGCAGGGAGCGCAGCGGCAGGCCGTCCTCCCCGCCGTGCTCCGCGAGGAGATCCGGGCGCGGCACGCTGAGGTCGAACAGGAAGCGGCCGCCGGGCGCGAGGTGCTCGGCCACGCGGGCGAGGCAGGCCGCGAGCGAGGCGTCGTCGAGCAGGTGCATGAGCCCGTTCAGCGGCGCGAGCACCAGGTGGTAACGGCGGGGGAGGCTGAAGGCGGCCATGTCGGCCTGGACGAGCCCGACGCGGGCGGCGAGCGGCGGGGGCAGGCGCGCCACCCGCTCCCGCGCCCGCGCCAGCATGGCCGGGGCGTTGTCGAGCCCGTCCACCTCGAGGCCGGCCCCGGCCAGCGCGCACAGCACCCGGCCCGTACCGCAGCCCAGCTCCAGGGCCGGGCCGCCGAGCACGGCCGCGCGGGCCGTGTACCAGGCCACGTCGGCCCGGAACGGAGCGTACTCCGCCTCGTAGCGCTCGGGGTCGGCGTAGTAGGGCTGGTCCACGGGCGGCGATTGTACCGCGTCCCGACCCGCTTGCGATTTCTTTTGACCCCGGGTGGCGGGGAGTTGTATATCCTGGCCACTGTCGAAGTCAGGCGGGAGCGGACCAAACGAGGTGAATCCATGAAGCGGTTCAGCTTTGCTGTGTGTGTCGTGCTCGTGGGCGTGCTGTGTGTGGGGTTCGGCTGCGAGTCCAGCGCGCCGCGGGAGAACGCGTGCGATCCCAACCCCTGCGTGGACGAGAACTTCGATCCCCTGGTGGCGCACCGCTCGCTCTGCACCGCCACCTCCGAGGGGGCGATCTGCGACTGCGACTGGGACTACCTCGACAACGCCGACGGCGTGTGCGCCTACCAGTGGTGCATCCCGGGCTGCGAGCTCAATCAGCACTGCGAGATCGTGGGCAGCGCGCTGGCCGCCACCTGCGAGGCCAACGTGTGCGAGCCGGCCTGCGACCCCCTGGACGTGTGCGTCGAGAGCGCGGACGCCGATGGCAACCAGATCTTCGTGTGCGGCTGCGGCGCCGAGGGCGAGATCTGCGAGGACCCGGCCACCTGCGTGGATCACGCCTGCACCTGAGGCTCGCTCTCTCCGTTCGACCCTCCCTCCACGAGGCTGACCCGCGAGGTTGTTTGTCTCCCTGCAGTGGACGTGTGTAGCCTGGGGGATTCAATCCCCTGGCCCCGTCCACCTTCGAAATCCAATTATTTCAAGTTGTTGTGTAGAATCTTGGGCTGGCATGGGAAGTGCTAAGACGCGGTGCGGCATCCCTGGGCGGCAGCCTGGATGATCGAGGAAGCTCAATGAAGTCGTGGTTCCTGCTCTTCGCGATGTTCTTTTCCGCCTGTGGCTCGGCCGGGACGGTGGACGGCCCCTGGACCGACGGGCCGAACCCGTTCCTCGACCCGACGCTCTTCCGGTCCGCCGCCAGCTACCGCGAGCTCGAGGTCAGCCTCGAGGCCGAGCTGGAGTCTCCGGGCTGGGAGCTCTTGTTCGCGCCCGGCGACGCCCTCTGGTTCGCCGCGACCGAGCTCCGCCGGCGCCACGGGCTGGAGCTCGGCTTCCCGGCCGACGAGGCGCTCGAGCCCGCGCGCCTGGAGTGGCTGCTGGACGGGCGCTGGTTGCCCACGTCCCAGGTGGCGCCCAGCGACTGGCTGCGGCTCCGCCGCTTCCGCCTGGGCGCGCATGCCTGGGCCTTCGGCCTGGCGGCCCAGCTCGTCCAGCCCGGCCAGGCGTACGAGCTGCAGGTGCCCGCGCGTGCCTACCGCCTGCTCGAGGACGCGGGCGCCTCCTGCGCCGAGGGCGGCCAGCTGCCCCCGGCCGGCACCTACTGGTCCGTGTGGGCGCCCGAGCTGCCCGGCTGTCAGGCTCCGCTCGCGACCCTGTCGCTGCGGGTCGAACGGCTGGCGCCGGCCTCCCCGGCCGCCTACCCCGAGTACGACGCCTTGCGGGTGGACGGGCAGCTGCGGGCCGCGGCCGTGTTCCTCCCGGATCCGGCCGAGGGGACGGATCCCCGGGCCGGCTCGGCCTGGGCCGCGGCCGAGGCGCTGTGCGCCGACCTCCTGGACGCCGGGTTCGCCGAGCAGCCGGGCCTGGCCCGCGGCCGCCGCTTCACCCGCGCGGGCGCCTCGCTGGCCCTCTCGGTGGACGTGCTCTTCCCCGACCGGCTGGCGGCCATGGGCGATCCGGCCGCCGTGCTCGACTGGCGGCGCGCCTTCGCCGGGGCCGAGGTGCTGCTGATGATCGGCCCCGCCGCGCTGCCGGCCGGGTTCGCCTTCTCCGAGCTCGAGCTGCCCGCGGGCTACCAGGTGGTGCTGGCCACCAGCCAGCTCGAGCC
This sequence comes from Myxococcota bacterium, assembly GCA_022710975.1. Taxonomy (GTDB): domain Bacteria; phylum Myxococcota; class B64-G9; order B64-G9; family B64-G9; genus JAKLGA01. The sequence continues at coordinate 79,393 of JAKLGA010000012.1, forward strand.
CGACCTGCTCGTGCGCCCGCTGGCCGCGGGGGGCTACGGGCGGCTCGATCTGCTGACCACGGCCCGCGCCCTCTCGGGGGCCGAGCCCCGGGCGCTGGCCCGCGGGCTGCTGGCCGGCCTGCTGCGAGGGGCGGCGGGCGAGGATCTCCACTGGCCGCAGCTCCTGGCCGGGGTCGAGCGGCTGGGCGGCGCCCCGCTGGTCGCCAGCGGCGTATCCACCAACTGCTTCACCCCCGCGGGCACGCGCTGCGCCGAGGAGCCCGCCGTCGCCAGCCTGCGCCTCGAGGACACCCGGCCGCTGCCCATCCCGGACGGCGACCCGCTGGGCGTGCGCGCCGAGCTCGAGGCGCTGGACGCGCGCAGCGTGGTCAGGGCCGAGCTGGAGCTGGTCGTGGAGCACCCTTACCCGGCCGATCTCGAGATCGCGCTGGAGCACGGCGGGCGCAGCCTGCAGCTCTGGAGCCACCAGGTGAGCGGCCAGAAGGACGTGCGCCTGCGGGTGCCCGCCGAGGTGTTCGTCGGTGCGCCGGCTGGCGGGCCGTGGAGCCTGGCGCTGCGCGACACGAGCCCGCTCGACGAGGGCCGGCTCGTGCGCTGGGCGCTCACGCTCGAGCTGGCCACCCCCGCCGAGCCCGCCGGTCTGTAGGGGCAGGCAGCGCGCGCCGGCTCAGCCGAAGGCCAGGCCGCCGTCCACGTCGAAGCAGCGCCCGTCGAAGTAGTCGCACTCCAGCACGAACTTCACCGCCAGCCACAGGTCCTCGGGCACGCCCACCCGGCCCACCGGGATCTTGGCGGTGAGCGCCTCGCGGGCCTTCGGCGACATGCCCTGGGTCATGGGCGTCTCGACCAGCCCCGGGGCCACCGCGCCCACCCGGATGCCGAAGGGGGCGAACTCATGGGCCCAGGTGGTCGTGTTGGCGGCCATGGCCGCCTTGGTGGCCACGTAGTTGGACTGGCCGCGGTTGCCGTGCCGGGCGATGGACGAGATGTTGACGATCACCCCCGGCCGGGAGCCGGTCGCGACCATCTTGGCCGCCACCTCGCGCGCCATCCAGGTGGCGCCGGTCAGGTTGACGTCCAGCACCTGGTGCCACTGCTTGGAGCTCAGCTTCACCACCTGGCCGGTCTCCTTGTCCTTCTTGACCAGCAGCCCGTCGCGGAGCAGCCCCGCGTTGTTGATGAGCCCGTTCAGGCCGCCCATGGCCCCGTGGGCCCAGCCCACGAACGCCTCGCACTCGGCCTCGTCCGCCACGTTGAGCTTGCGGTGGTGGATGCCCTTGGGCAGGGCGGCCAGGCCCTCCTCGTTCACGTCGCCGACCGCCACCTGGGCGCCGGCCTCCTGGAGCCTCTTGGCGAAGTGCAGCCCCATCCCGGAGGCGCCGCCGGTCACGATGATCTTGAGCGATTTGAGTTCCATGCACCCTCCATGCGTGTCTGGGCCCGGCCCCGGAGGGCGGGGCGCCCACCTGGGGTCGGACCGGGTCGTCGGCGTGTGGCGAAGGGGAGCATGCCACCGCCGACGCCCGGGGCGCAAGGGTTGCCTGGGCTCAGGCGCGGGGCTGGGAGCGCAGCGCCTGGCCGACCTGCTGGGTGGCCTCCAGCGCGGCCTGGCGCCACTCGGCCGAGGCCCTGGCGGCCTGGGCCAGCGAGTCCTTCATCAGCCGGCTCATCTCGTCGATGGCGGCCTGCACCTGCTCCAGGCCCTGCTGCTCGACCCGCGCCATCTCGCCGTAGAAGGTCTGGATGCGCTGGACCTGGTCGTCCACCATCTTCTGCCAACCGTCCAGGTTCGCCTGCATCGGGTTCTGGGTCTTCGCGCTCGTCATGGCTCCCTCTCCTTCGTTGCGCGGGTTCACCGCGGTTTTCGTTCGCCGACCTGTTCCGTCGACGCTCGAGAAGGTATGCACTGCACAATAAAGTGTCAAGCAAAAAATGTTGCACTGCACTACGCAGCATCCCGGATTGGATGGTAATCAATTGATTGTGAACACATTTATCCCGCGGGGCGACGTGCGTGCCTTTTGCGGGAGCGATTTTCTCCTTGACGATTCATTGTGCATGTGCATAATCCGGTTCATTCACGCGGGAGGAAGACGATGGTTCACGGGAACTGGCTGGCCAAGTGGAAGACGCTCGTCGGCTCCAAGCCGGCGGTGGTGGAGCTGGAGACCGGGCGCAGCCTGACCTACGCGGCCCTGGACGAGCGGGCCGACCGGCTGGCCCACGCCCTCCAGGACGGCTTCGGCGTCGGCCCCGGCGAGCGGGTGGCGGTGCTGGCCCAGAACCGGCTGGAGCAGGTGGAGCTGTACTTCGCGGTGGCCAAGCTGGGCGCGGTGCTGGTGCCGGTCAACTGGCGCCTCACCCCGCCCGAGGTGGGCTACGTGCTCGCCGATTCGGCCCCCAGGGTGATGTTCTTCGGCCGGGAGCTCCAGGCGGGGGTGCAGGCGCTGGTGGACGCTGGCCTGTGGCGGGGCCCCCTGGTGGACCTGGACGATCCGGGGCCCCAGGGCTACGCGGCCCGCCTGGGCGCCGCCGCCGCCACGCCGGTGGAGCGCGAGGGGGTGCTGGAGTCGACCCCGCTGATGCTGCTTTACACCTCGGGCACCACCGGGCGGCCCAAGGGCGCCGTGCTGACCCACGGCTCCATCACCTGGAATGCCATCAACACCGCCACCGGCTGGGATCTGCACCAGGCGGACGTGACCCTCACCCACACGCCCTTCTTCCACACCGGCGGCTGGAACGTGCTCACCCTGCCGCTGCTGCACCGGGGCGGCACCGTGGTGCTGGCCCGCAAGTTCGAGGCCGCCGAGGCCGTGCGCGCGATCGAGCGGCACGGCATCAGCGTGCTGTTCGCCGTGCCGACCATGTTCCAGATGATGCTGGACTGCGGCGAGCTGGGGCGGGCGGAGCTCGGCTCGTTGCGCTTCTTCATCTCCGGCGGCGCGCCCTGCCCGGTGCCGCTCATCGAGGCCTACGCCCGGCTGGGGGTGACCTTCAAGCAGGGCTACGGGCTGACCGAGGTGGGCCCCAACTGCTTCGTGCTGGACGCGGCGGACGCCATCCGCAAGGCCGGCTCGGTGGGCTTCCCGGTGCTGCACCTGGACACGCGGCTGGTCGCCGCCGAGGGCCGGCTGGCCGGCCCGGACGAGGTGGGCGAGCTGCAGCTGCGGGGCCCGACGGTGTGCGCCGGCTACTGGCAGAACCCCGAGGCCACGCGCCAGGCGCTGTCCGCGGACGGCTGGTTCGCCACCGGCGATCTGTTCCGCCGGGACGCCGAGGGCTATCACTACGTCGTCGGGCGCCTCAAGGAGATGTACATCTCCGGCGGCGAGAACGTGTATCCTGCCGAGGTGGAGCGCGTGCTGTACGAGATCCCCGAGGTGATCGAGGCGGCCGTGGTGGGCGTGCCGGACCCCAAGTGGGGCGAGGTGGGCTTCGCCTTCGTGGCCACCGGCCGGGCCGATCGCGCCGGGCTGAGCGAGGCCCGGGTGCTGGAGCACTGCCGCGAGCACCTGGCCCGCTACAAGGTGCCCAAGTTCCTGGCGCTGCTGGACACCCTGCCCAAGGGCGCGAGCGGCAAGATCCAGAAGACCGAGCTCCAGGCGGAGGCCAGGCGGCGCGCGGGCGCCGCGGGCTGAGGCGCGGGGCGAGACAGACAGGGAGGGCCGAGACATGAGCGCACCGCAGTCCCCGTCCGGGAAGCCGTCCTTCGAGACGGTCATGGGCATGATGACCGAGAGCGCCCAGGCGTTCTCGGCGGCCATCCAGGCCTTCATGGAGGCGGCCGCCAGGACCTCCGCGGAGACGGCCGCGGGCAGCCAGGGCGATCCGGCCGCGGTGCTCCGGTCCTTCGCCGAGAACTGGGGCCGGGCCTCGAACCAGCTCGGCTCGATGGTGGGCGGGATGCTGCAGCGCTGGCTCGAGGAGCTGCCCGAGGCGGCCCAGTCGCGGCTGGACGCGCAGACCTTCGCCCAGCTCCAGCGGCTGGCCCGCGGCCACCTGGAGGAGGAGCTGGGGCGGCTGGCCGAGGTGCCAGCGGAGATCCTGGCGCGGGCGCAGAAGGCCGATCCCCGGCGCCTGGGCGCGCTCCTGCAGAGCCTGGTGGCCGAGTACCTGGCCGACCTGCAGTCGCTCAAGGAGTCCGCCTTCAAGGTCGACTTCGGCCCGCTGGCCGCGGGGCTGGGCAAGCTGCTCGGCGGCGATCTCGACCCGGCCGCGCTCAAGGTGGTGCAGCGCTTCCTGGACGGGCTGCTGGTCAAGGCGCGCTACGGAGCCGAGTACTACGCCGACCCGCAGGCCACCCCGGTGGGCCAGAGCCCGCGCGAGCTCGTCCACCGCGAGGGGCGCTTCGAGCTGTACCGCTACGCCCCGCGGGCGGGCCACGCACCCGGCCGGCCGCCGGTGCTGCTGGTCTACTCGGTCATCAACAAGGCCTACATCCTGGATCTCGTGCCGGGCTTCTCGTTCGTCGAGCACCTGCTGGCCGAGGGGCTGGACGTGTACCTGATCGAGTGGGGCCAGACCGAGCCCGGCGATCGCGCCACCACGCTCGACAGCTACATCGAGCCTGGGCTGCACGGCGCGGTCGAGCACATCCGCGCCACGACCGGCGCGGACCGGGTGGCGCTGTTCGGCCACTGCATCGGCGGCAACCTGGCGCTGCTGTACGCCGCGCTGCACCCCGAGCGGGTCGCGCGGCTGGTCACCCTGACCACGCCTGGCACCGCGGCCGAGGGCGGGGTGGTCAGCGTGTGGACCGACCAGGACGTGTTCCCCATCGACGCCATCCTCGACACCTACGGGCACATGCCGGCCAAGCTCATCCGCTACACCTTCATGGCGCTGAAGCCCTACTACGAAGTGCTCAAGTGGAAGATGTTCGTCGAGAACCTGGGCAACGAGGACGCCATGAAGCTCTTCGCCCCGGTCGATCGCTGGGCCAACGAGAACGTGGACATCCCCGGCGAGGTGTTCCGCAAGTTCGTGGTCGAGGTGCTGCACGCGGATCGCTTCCGCAAGGGCGAGACGGTGATCCGCGGGCGCAAGGCGCGCCTGAAGGACATCACCTGCCCGTTCCTCAACCTGGCCGCCTCGCGGGACTGGATCGTGCCGCCCAAGTCCGCCCAGGTGCTCAACGACGCCGTGGGCAGCGCGCAGAACGAGTTCGTGCTGATCGAGGGCGCCCACGTGGGCGTCATGATCGACCCCCGCTCACGCCCCCTGTGGAAGCGCATGAGCGACTTCCTCAAGGCCGGACCGAAGGCACAGAAGAAGGAGAGGACTTCTGTGAAGGTGAGGCAGGGAGGGAAGGGCAAGACCCCTTCGAGGGGGAAGGCGAAGACCGCGAAGAAGGCTGTCGTGAAGGGCAAGCAGGGCAACCAGAAGATGCAGAAGAAGAGGAAGTAGGCGGGCTCACTCCGGGGCGGGGGCGGGCTGGCCGAGGGGTGTGCCCGGCACGCAGGGCGGGGCGGGCAGCTCGAGCCCCTCGGTGGGCGGCCCGAGCTCCAGGACCGACCGCAGCACCTCCCGCCGGCGGCACAGGAAGTCGAGCAGCACCGCGTCCGCGGCCACCATCGCCGCCCGCTGGGCCGGGGGGGCGTGCGCCCAGGCCAGCCGCTGCAGGCGCTCGGCCTCGGCGGCCAGCGCGTCCCCGTCCAGCAGCTCCTCCGCCAGCGTGCGCACCCTCTCGGCGAAGCGCTCACGCGTGGCGGGCAGGCTGTAGAGCCGCAGCGCCAGCGCCCCGCGCGTGGCCATCAGGATCGGGTAGCTCGCGGCCGGATCGCCCGTGTTGGACAGGCTGCCCTCGATGCCCCAGGGCAGGAAGCGCAGCCTGCCGTCACCCGGACCACGGACCACGAAGAAGTTGTTGGCCACGTAGGAGTAGCCGTCCTCGTGGGCGGTGAGCACCTCGAGCGCCCAGAAGGAGAGGAAGGCCTCCAGGTCGAGGAGCCGCTCCAGGGCCGGGAGCGCCTGCGCGTCCGGGAGCGGCAGGGCCGCGGCCAGCGCCACGAGCGCCCCGTCGGCCTCGGCCGGCCCGCGCTCGCGGGCGAAGGTGGGGAGCTGCTCGGCGCGGAAGTCGCTCTCCACCCCCTCCCACAGGGCCAGCTCGCCCGGGCCGAAGGCGCGCGCCAGGAAGCTCCGGCCGTAGCGCTCGACGTGCGCGTACACCCCGAGGTCCGCGCCGTTGACCCGCAGGTGGGCGAGCGCGCAGCGGGGCGCGGGCAGGCCCGCCCGGCGGAAGAGGCCGTAGGCCAGGCAGGTGCGCACCAGGCTGGGGTCCTCCACCAGGTTGTTCAGGGTCAGCCGTCGGCCCGTGCCCGGGCGCGCGTCTCCGGGCTGGCCGAGGCGCAGCTTGAGGGAGGGGCGGGCCTCGTCCAGCGAGCCCCACATGCCCTTCTTGCGGGCCCGCGAGCGCGGGTAGGCGCGCCCGTCCACCTTCACCCCGGCCTCGAACCAGGTGTAGGGCTGGCCCGGGGGTTCGCTCAGGCAGGTGGTCGGGTAGCCGTGCCCGAGGTCGCGCGCCTCGCGCCGCAGCCGCTCCCAGTCCGCGGGCGGCAGGCGCAGCTCGATCTCCAGCACCCGATCGACGGGGAACCAGCGGGACTCCTCCCCGCCGGCCTGGCCCGCGCCGGCGAGCAGCCATAGGGCGATCATCAGGGGGACGATCCTCAGCGCCACGGGCGCAGGGTATCACCCTGGTGATGGCAGGTACAGCCGCAGACGGGAGCAGGAGAAGGCTCCTGTGAGGGCTCGGGCAGGAGGGCGAGCAGGATCGCTGGGCCAAGGCGGGCGGGTGGCGCGTTCGCTGTGGGATTGTCTGCGGTTGCCGAATAGTCTCCACGCCCTTCGCCCTTCTGGCAGTCTTCGCTCCTTCCAACCCTCGAAGAAGGTGTTCGTTTCTCAGCCCCTCGACTTGGTGCGGTCCTTGCTTCGACCGCTCTCGGAGGTGGGCCGTGGCCAGGATCGCTTCGCTCGCCGGGCTGGTCTCGCTGGTCGCGCTGGCCGGGCCAGCCCGGGGGCAGCCCGCGCCGTCGCTCGAGGAGCTGATCGCGATCGCCCTGGCGCACGCGCCCTCCCTGCCCGCGACGCGCGCCAGGCTCCACGCTGCCCGCGCGCGGGTCGAGCCGGCCAGCGCCTTCCCCGACCCGAGCCTGGAGCTGTCCGGCCAGGCCATGGGTTTCACGCCGCTCGGCCCCGGCTCCTCACTCGTCCTCGAGTACCGGCAGGAGCTCCCCTACCCGGGCAAGCGGGCCGCGCGCCGGTCCGCGGCCGAGGCCGAGGCCGGGGTGCGGGAGTCCGAGAGCGAGGACGCCGCCGCGCGCGTGGTCGAGGCGGTGCGCCTGGCCTACGCCGAGGTGTACGCCCTGGACCGCGAGGCGCGCGCGCTCGCCTCGGCCGAGCAGCTCCTGGCCTCGATGGAGGGCGCCGCCAACGCGCGCTACGCGGCGGGCCAGGGCAGCCAGGAGGCGGTGCTCAAGGTCGAGATCCAGGCGGGCCGCGTGCGCCAGCGCCGGGCCGAGGCGCTGGCAAGGCGGGCTGCGACCGTGGCCGAGCTCGACCGGCTCCTGGGGCGGCCGCCCGGCCAGGCCCTGCCCGAGCTCCCCGATCTGCCCTCGGCTCCGCTGGCGGTGACGAACCTCGAGGCCGCCCGCGTGGACGACGCGCCCGAGCTGCTCGTGCGCCGCGCGGCGGTCACCAGCGCGCTCTCCCGCGTGGACGCCGCCCGGCGCGACGAGCTGCCGGACTTCATGCTGGGCGGCGGCGGCGGGATCGACGGCATGGCCGCGCCCGTGGTCATGCTGCGCTTCGGGATCCTGCTGCCGATCTGGCAGGGCTCGAAGCAGGCGCAGCTGACCGAGGCCGAGGAGCACGAGCTGCGCGCGGCGCAGGCCGAGCTCGAGGACGCGCGCAGCCGGGTGGGGACGGAGGTCGCCCGCCTGCGGACCGAGTGGGTCCGCGCCGACGCGGTGGCCACGGAGTACGTCCGGACCATCCTCCCGGGCAGCCGCGCCGCCTTCGAGGCCGCCCTGGCCGGCTACGTCGCCGGGCAGGGAGACTTCTCCATGCTGCTCGAGGACTTCGACCTGGTGCTGGAGGCCGAGAGCATGCTCGCCCGCGCCGAGGCCGAGCGCTTTAGCGCCTGGGCCCGCCTGCAGCGCCTGGCGCCGGCTGAACCGACTCCGGGCGAGCGGACGGCGGCGGCGGGAGGTGCGAGATGAATCGCGCCGCAAAGCGGGTCCTCACCTGGACCCTGGTGGCGACGCTCGGGCTGGGCGCGGTGGCGCTCGGCATCTCCCTGGTCGCGGGGCACGGCGCCGCGCAGGCGCGTGCCCTGGTCCACTGCCCCATGCACCCGACCTACGTGAGCGACCACCCCGGGGACTGCCCGATCTGCGGGATGCGCCTGGTGCCTTTCGACGCACCGGCGCCTGCGCCGGCTGCCGCCGAACGACCGGTCGCCGTACCGGCCGGCGCCGCGGGCAGCTACACCTGCAGCATGTGCCCGGAGGTGGTCGCCCTGGAGCCCGGGCGCTGCCCGAAGTGCGGCATGGACCTGGTCCCGATTCCCGAGGCGAAGGGGGGCGGGTCGGCCCTGCCCGGCCTGGCCGTGGTGACGGTGAGCGAGGAGGGCCGCCGGCAGGCCGGGATCCAGACGGCTGCCGCCGAGGAGCGCCGCCTGCAGCGTACCATCCGCACGTTCGGCACGGTGGTCGCCGACGAGACCCGCGTGCGGCACGTGCACACCAAGGTCCCGGGCTGGGTGGAGTCCCTGCAGGTCAACTTCACCGGGCAGCAGGTCCGGCGGGGCCAGCCGATCCTGGCCCTGTACTCCCAGGAGCTCCTCTCCAGCCAGCAGGAGTACCTGCAGGCCCTGGAGGCGAGCCGCGCGCTCGGTGGGGGTGTGGCGCGCCCCGGCGCCAGCGCGCTGCTCCGGGCGAGCCGCCGGAGGCTCGAGCTGCTGGACGTGCCGGCGGAGGCCGTGGCCGAGCTGGAGAGGACGGGCACGCCGCAGCGCGCGGTGGTGCTGCGCTCGCCGATCCACGGCACGGTCACGGCCAAGGGCGTGTTCGAGGGGCAGCAGGTCGAGCCCGGCCTGGAGCTGCTCACCATCACCGATCTGTCGCGGGTCTGGATCCGGGCCGCGCTGTACGAGGGCGACGCCGCCCTGGTCCAGGTGGGCCAGCGGGCGACCTTCCGCCTGCCCTACGACCCGCGCCTCGCGCTCGAGGCGGCGGTGAGCTTCATCGAGCCGGGCCTGGATCCCGGCTCGCGCACGCTGGGGGTGCGCTTCGAGCTCGACAACCGCGCCGGGGCCCTCAAGCCCGGCATGTTCGTCGACGTGCTGCTCGAGCTCCCGGCCGAGCAGGGCCTGGCCATCCCGGAGTCGGCCATCCTCGACACGGGCCTCAGGCGGCTGGTCTACGTCGAGCTCCCGGGCGGCCGGTTCGCCCCGCGCGAGGTCGAGGTCGGGCTGCGCAGCGGCGGCCTGGCCCGGGTCCTGTCCGGGCTGCAGGCCGGCGAGCGGGTCGCGATCCACGGGAACTTCCTGCTCGACTCGGAGGCGCGCATCCAGGGCGCCCTGGCCGGGAGGCCGGATCCCCACGCGGGCCACGCGGCCGAGGCCCCGCCGTGATCCGCAAGCTGATCACCTTCTCGGCCCACAACCGCGCCCTGGTGATCCTCGGCGTGGCGGCGCTGTGCGCGCTGGCCGTGGCCGTGCTCGACGAGCTCCGACTCGACGCCCTGCCGGACCTCTCGGACACCCAGGTGATCGTCTACTCACGCTGGGACCGCTCCCCGGATCTGATCGAGGATCAGGTCACCTACCCGATCGTCAGCGCGCTGCTCGGCGCGCCGCGGGTCAAGGCCATCCGCGGTTACTCGGACTTCGGGTTCTCGTACGTCTACGTGATCTTCCAGGACGGGACCGACCTGTACTGGGCGCGCGCGCGGGTGCTCGAGTACCTGTCCAAGCTCCAGGCGCGGCTGCCCGAGGGGGTGGCCACCGAGCTGGGGCCAGACGCCACCGGGCTGGGCTGGGTGTTCCAGTACGCGCTGGTCGATCGCACCGACCGGCTGTCGCTCCACGAGCTGCGCTCCTTCCAGGACTGGACGCTGCGCTACGCGCTGCAGGCGGTGCCGGGCGTGGCCGAGGTGGCCTCGATCGGCGGCTTCGTCCAGCAGTACCAGGTGACCGTCGATCCGAACCGCCTGGCCGCCCACGGCCTGCCGCTCGACCTGGTCGTCCAGGCCATCCGGCGCTCGAACGACGAGATGGGCGGGCGGCTGGTGGAGTGGGGCGGGGCGGAGTACATGGTGCGCGGCCGCGGCTACGCCCGCTCGCTGGCCGACCTCGAGGGCGTGGTGCTGCGCGCGACGCCGCAGGGCGTCCCGGTGCGGCTCGCGGACGTGGCCCGCGTCGAGCTCGGCCCCGAGCTGCGGCGCGGGGTGTCCGATCTCGACGGGCTGGGCAACACCGTGGGCGGCATCGTGGTCATGCGGCACGGCGAGAACGCGCTGAACGTGATCGCGGCGGTCAAGGCCAAGCTCCAGGCGCTGCGGCCCTCGCTGCCCGAGGGGGTCGAGATCCTCACCACCTACGACCGCGCCGATCTCATCCAGCGTGCGCTGGGAACCCTGCGGCACGAGTTGATCCTCGAGATGGTCATCGTGGCGCTCGTCATCCTGCTCTTCCTGTGGCACGTCCCCTCCGCGGTGGTGCCCATCGTCACCATCCCCGTGTCCGTGCTGATCGCCTTCATCCCGCTGTACCTGATGGGCATCTCGATCAACATCATGTCGCTCTCGGGCATCGCCATCTCCATCGGCGTGCTGGTGGACGGGGCCATCGTCGAGGTGGAGAACGCCTACAACAAGATCCACCGCTGGCTCGAGGGCGGCCGCCAGGGCGACTTCCACCAGGTGCGGCTCGAGGCGCTGACCGAGGTCGGCCCGGCGGTGTTCTTCTCGCTGCTGGTCATCGCCGTGTCCTTCCTGCCCGTGTTCGCCCTGCTCGACCAGGAGGGCCGGCTGTTCCGCCCGCTGGCCATCTCCAAGACCCTGGCCATGGCCGTGGCCGCGCTCCTGGCGGTCACCCTGGACCCGGCGCTGCGCATGCTCTTCGCCCGGGTCGATCCCTTCGCGCTCGGGCCGGGCTGGCTGGCCAGCGGGGTCAACCGGCTGGCGGTCGGCAGCTACCGCTCCGAGGAGCGCCACCCCATCAGCCGGGCCATCTTCAAGGTTTACGGCCCCGCCTGCCGGGCCGTGCTCCGGCACCCCGGGGCCACCGTGGCCGCGGCGCTCGCCCTGGTGGCGGTGAGCCTGCCGGTCTACTTCCGGCTCGGCTCCGAGTTCATGCCGCCGCTCAACGAGGGCACCCTGCTCTACATGCCCACCACGCTCCCGGGCATCTCGGTCTCCACGGCCGAGGAGCTGCTCCAGATGCAAGACCGCGTGCTCAGGTCGTTCCCCGAGGTGGAGCGGGTGTTCGGCAAGGCCGGGCGGGCCGACACCGCCACCGATCCGGCGCCCCTGTCGATGATGGAGACCACCGTGGTGCTGAAGCCGCCCGACCAGTGGCGGCCGAAGGAGCGCTGGTACTCGAGCTGGCTGCCCGAGTACCTGAAGCCGCTGGTGCGGCCGCTGTGGCCCGATCGGCTGTCCTGGGAGGAGCTGGTGGACGAGCTGGACCGGGCGCTGCGCACGCCGGGGGTGACCAACGCCTGGACCATGCCGATCAAGGCGCGCACCGACATGCTCACCACCGGGGTGCGCACGCCCGTGGGGATCAAGATCTACGGCGCAGAGCTCGCCGAGCTCGAGCGCCTGGGCGAGGAGATCGAACGCGCGCTCGTGGACCTGCCCGGCACCCGCAGCGTCTACGCCGAGCGGGTGGCGGGGGGCTACTTCCTGGACTTCGAGCCGCGGCGCGAGGCGCTCGCCCGCCACGGGCTCACGCTCGACGACCTGCACCTCGTCCTCGGCGCGGCCATCGGCGGCGAGAACATCACCGCCACCGTCGAGGGCCGCCAGCGCTTCCCGGTCAACCTGCGCTACCCGCGCGAGCTGCGCTCGGACCTGGACCAGCTGGCCCGCGTGCTGGTCCCCACCCCCTCCGGGGCGCAGGTGCCGCTCGGCGAGCTCAGCGACATCCGCGTCTCCACCGGTCCGTCCATGCTGCGCGACGAGAACGGCTTCCTGTCCGGGTACGTGTACGTCGATCTGGCCGGCCGGGACGTCGGCGGGTACGTCGAGGCGGCCAAGGCGCGGGTGCTCGAGCGCGTGAGGCTCCCCCCGGGCTACTCGCTCGAGTGGAGCGGGCAGTACGAGAACATGCTGCGCGTGCGGGAGCGGCTGGAGCTCATCCTGCCCATCACCCTGGGGCTGATCTTCCTGCTGCTCTTCCTGAACACCCGCTCGGGCTTCAAGGCGACGCTGGTCATGCTGGCCGTGCCCTTCTCCGCCATCGGCGCGGTCTGGCTCTTCTACCTGCTCGATTACAGCGTGTCGATCGCCGCCTGGGTGGGCATGATCGCGCTGCTCGGGCTGGACGCCGAGACCGGGGTGTTCATGCTGCTGTTCCTCGATCTCAGCTACGACGAGGCCCGGCGGGCGGGCAAGCTGACCAGCCTGGCCGCGCTCGACGAGGCGCTCGTGCACGGGGCGGTCAAGCGCGCGCGGCCGAAGCTGATGACCGTGGCGGCCGCCTTCGTGGGGCTGCTGCCCATCATGTGGTCGACCTCGGCCGGGGCGGACGTGATGAAGCGCATCGCCGCGCCCATGATCGGCGGGTTGATCACCTCGTTCCTGCTCGAGCTGCTGGTCTACCCGGCGGTCTACAAGCTGTGGAAGCGCCGCACCGAGCTGCGGCACCTGTCGGCCTGAGCCGGCCTACTTGCGGTCCAGGCGCTTGAGCAGCGCATCCATGCGCGCGCGCAGCCCGTCCAGCTCGGAGGGGCCAGCCTGCGTCGCGTCCCCGGAGTCGGCCGGGGAGGGCGGGGACGCCAGCAGCCCGAGCTGCCGGAGCCACAGCTCGCCGGCCGCGCCGAGCTGGCGGGCTGCCGCGGCCAGGAAGGCCGACAGCGGGGCCTGCTGGACCGTGCCCTGCACCCGGATGACGGCGTGCAAGAGCTCGACCGGGATGAGGTCGAGGCGCTCCTGCTGCTCGAGGATGACCTGGGTGAGCACCTGGCGGGTGAGATCCCCGCCCCCCTTGGCGTCCACCACCTTGACCTCGGCCCCGCCGCGCACCAGCGCCGCCAGGTCCTCGAGCGTCACGTGGCGGCTGTGGCGGGTGTCGTACAGCCGGCGGTTGCCGTACTTCTTGATCAGGATGGGCTCCTCGGGCATGGGCGTCCTCCTCGGCCGCAGTCTAGCGCCCTGGATGTGGCGTTGCAACATGATTCTTTCTTGCAAAGCAAGAAATCTTCTTGACAAGGAACCCAGGAGGTCCTAGATATGGCCTGCGATGATTTGTGCAGGTGCACAATTTTGGAGGTGGACATCATGAACACCGGGTTGTTCGCGGGCGCCGAGCTGGCGCAGGCCTGGCAGAAGGGTCTGGAGAGCTGGTGGAGCGCGCTGCTGCTGGATCCCCGCCGGCTCGAGCAGCTCGCCGGCCGGCTGTCCAGCCTGGGCCTGGGCAGTCCGTCCGCCGGGCCGCGGGATCTGGCCCAGGTGCTGCGTGCGCTCGAGCTCCTCGAGGGCCGGGTGAGCGCGCTGGAGGGTCAGGTGAAGGAGCTGGCCGAGGGGCTGGGCGGGGTGCTGGCGCTGCTGTCGGAGGAGACCCGCGCCGCCGCCCGGCCCGCCAGGCGGACCCGGGGAGCCAAGCGATGAACGCCACCGCCGTCGCGGGGTCCGCGCGAGAGCTCCTCGACCGGCGCAGGCGCTTCGCCGAGGCGACCTGCCTGCGGCGCGCGCCCGCGCCCGCCTGGACCACCCCGAACCGCGTGGCCCTGGAGCACCCGGCCTACCGGGTGCGCGACTTCTCCACCGGTCCGGCCGGGCAGCGCGGGCCGCTGCTCGTGGTGCCGCCCGAGGTGAACCACTCGGCCATCTGCGACTTCGCCCCGGGCCAGAGCCTGGTCGCCGCCGCGCTGCGCGCGGGCTTCGGGCGGGTGCTGGCGGTCGAGTGGCGCTCGGCCACCCCCGAGACCGCCGGGCGCGACATCGACGACTCGATCCTCACCATCCTGGAGGCCCTGGCGCTGTGCGGCGGGCCGGCCCACCTGGTGGGGCTGTGCCAGGGCGGCTGGGAGTCGGCCATCGTCACCGCGCTCCGGCCGGAGCGGGTGCGCTCCCTGACCCTCGCGGCCGCGCCCATCGACTTCCACGCCGGCCTGGGGCTCATCCAGGCGCTGGCCCGCGGCCTGCCCATGGCCACCTACCGCGGGCTGGTGGAGCTCGGCGGGGGGGTCATGCGCGGCCAGCTCATCTCCCAGGGCTTCGACAACCTGCTGCCCTTCGAGCGTCACTTCCTGAAGTACCTGAGCGTCTGGAACCACCTGGACGAGGAGGACTGGCTCGGGCGGTTCCACCAGATGAACGACTGGTACCGGGCGCAGAAGGACCTGCCCGGGCCCATGTACCTGCGGGCGGTGCGCGAGCTGTTCAAGGAGAACCGGCTCGTCCAGGGCCGGCTCACGGTGCTGGGAGAGGCCGTGGACCTCGGGCGGATCGCCTGCCCGCTGGCCCTGGTGGCCGGGCGGCGCGATCACATCACCCCGCCGCCACAGGTGTGGGCCGCGGCCGAGCACGCGGCCTCCAGCCGGGTGCTCCGCCGCGAGATCGACGCCGGGCACGTCGGCACCTTCATGGGCCGGCAGGCCATCTCCGCTCACTGGCCCGAGATCCTGGCCTGGCTGGGCCGGGACGGCGAGGAGGCGTGAACGCCATGCGCGCCCTGGCATCTCCCTGTGCCCTGCTCCTGGGTCTGTCGGCCCTGGCCGCGCTCGGCTGTGACGGCGGCGGGCCCGACTGCCGGGTGGGCGCGGACTGCGCCTCGGGCATCTGCCGCGCGGACGGCACTTGCGAGCCCGAGGCCGAGGGCGGCGACGGCGGGCAGGACGGTCAGGATGGAGTGGACGAGGTGGACGGCAGCGATGGGGTGGACGAGGTGGACGACGTGGACGAAGTGGACGGTGAGGATGGGACAGACGGCGGGGACGACGGCGGGCCGGTGGTGTGCCAACCCAACCAGGACTGGGTCGTGGAGCGGAGTGAGGTGACCCTCCGCGCGGGCCTGTACGCCACCTTCCAGATCGGGCTCGACTGCGCGGTGGACACGGCCGGCGAGGGCCAGCCCGACGGCAGCCGGCGCTGGGACCTGAGCGGAGACCTGGCCGGCGATCACCCGGAGCGGGTGGATCTGCTCGAGCCCACCGGCGCCTGGTGGGCCCCGGACTTCCCGGACGCCACCTACGCCGCCAGGCTCCGGGACGCCGAGGAGCTGCTGGGGGTGTTCCAGGGCACGGACTCGGCACTGCTCCTGCTGGGCGTGGTCTCGCCCGAGGACGGGCTGTACGCCACCAAGCTCAGCTACGACCCGCCGGTCGAGGTGCTGCGCTTCCCGCTCACCGAGGGCCTGGCCTGGAGCACGGACACCACGGTGACCGGCCAGGCCACGGGCGTCGTGGCCTACTACTTCGAGGGCTACGACAACCAGGTCGACGCCCGCGGCGAGCTGGCCACCCCGTTCGGCACCTTCCAGGTGCTGCGGGTGCGGGTCGAGCTAACCCGCACGGTGGGCATGGCGGTGACCACCTCGCGCTCGTTCGCCTTCGTGGCCGAGTGCTTCGGCACGGTGGCGCTGGTCCACTCCAAGGACTACGAGGGCGAGGTGGAGTTCACCCAGGCCGCCGAGGTGCGGAGGCTGGGGCGATGACGAGGGTACTCGCCGCTGGCCTGCTCGCCTGCCTGGCGTCCGGCTGCCTGGCCTTCCACCAGGGGCCCATGCCCGGCGAGCCGGCGGGCGCCACCTTCGCCGAGCTCGAGGGGGCGCGCGTGCGCTACCTGGACACGGGCGGGGACGGTCCGCCGGTGGTGCTGATCCACGGCTTCGCCTCGGCGCTGGAGACCTGGGCCGCGGTGGTGCCGGTGCTGCGCGAGCGGCACCGGGTGATCGCGCTCGACCTCAAGGGCTTCGGCTGGAGCGACCGGCCCGAGGGCGACTACTCGCCCGACGCCGAGGCCCGCCTGGTGCTGGCGCTCATGGACCGGCTGGGCGTGGAGCGGGCCGCCCTGGTGGCCCACTCCTGGGGCTCGTCGGTCGCGCTGGCGCTGGCGCTGAGGGCGCCTGGCCGGGTCTCGCGCCTCGCGCTCTACAGCGCCTGGGTGTACGAGGAGCAGCTGCCCATGTTCTTCCACTGGTCCCGGCTGGCGGGCCTGGGCGAGCTGCTGTTCGGGCTGTACTACAACGAGCGCCCGGACGAGCGCATGGCGCTCGCCTTCTACGATCCCGCGCACCTGGAGCAGGGGCTGGTGGACGAGGTGGAGGCGGCCCTGGAGCGCCCCGGCACCCGGGCCGCGGCCTTGGCCGCCGCGCGCGGCCAGCGCTTCTCCGAGGTGGAGGGGCGCTACCCGGAGGTGCGCGCGCCGACCCTGCTGCTGTGGGGCCGGGAGGACGCGGTCTCGCGGCTCCCGGCCGGCGAGCGCCTGCAGCGCGAGCTGCCCCTGGCCGAGCTCAAGGTGTACCCGCGCTGCGGCCACTTCCCCATGCTGGAGGCCGCGGCGGAGTCCAGCCGCGACCTGGTCCGCTTCCTGGAGGCGGGGGGTGGGTCGTGAGCCGTCAGGCCTGGCTCGCGCTCGCGCTGCTGGCCGCCGGGCTGCCCGGCCCGGCCGGGGCCACCGGCTTCACCGACATCGGCCAGGACCTCGAGCAGCGCGCCGAGACCGAGGTCGAGGTGCACGGCGCGCTCCGCCTGCGCGGCGAGCTGCTGTACAACCTCGACCTCGACCGCGGGGTCGATCCCGCGGGCGAGCCCCTGTACCCGGTGCCGCCGGGCGATCCCACGGGCCAGCTGCTGACGAACGTGGACATGCGCCTGCGCACCGACCTGTCGCTGTTCGTGCCGCGCGCCCAGCTCGCGGTGAAGCTGCGGGTGGACGTGCTGGACAACCTGGGGCTGGGCAGCGACCCCTCGGGGCCGCCGGTGGGCACGGTGTCCCAGGAGGCGCCCGAGCTGGCCTTCCGGGTGAAACGCGCCTACGGCGAGGTGCTGCTGCCCTTCGGCCTGCTGGCCGCCGGGCGCCTGGGCAGCCACTGGGGCCTGGGCATGCTGACGAACGGCGGGGACTGCGCCGACTGCGACAGCGGGGACGCGAGCGACGGGCTGGCGTTGATGTCGCCGCTGCTCGGCCACGTGCTGGCGCTGGCCTACACCTTCTCGTCCACCGGGCCCTTCACCGACCGGCGCAGCGACAGCCGCTTCCTGGACCTCGAGCCCTCGGACGACGTGCGCACCTTCACCCTGGCGCTGCTCAAGTTCCACAACGACCAGGCCCGCGAGCGCCGCCGCCAGGCGGACAGGACCTCCTTCGAGTATGGCCTCTACGCCTCCTACCGCTGGCAGGACAACGACATCCCGGCCGGCTACCTCTCGCTGGCCCGGCCCGAGTCGCTGGGCCCCGGCTCCGTGATGGCCCGCGGCCTGCAAGCGCTCGCGCTGGACCTCTGGTTGCGGCTCACCCTGCCGCGCTTCCGGCTGGAGCTGGAGGGCGCGGTCATGCTGGCCGAGATCGAGGAGCCGTCCCTGGTGCCCGGCGCGCTCCTGCGGGAGCCGGTGTACGCGCGCCAGTTCGGCCTGGCGCTGGAGAGCGAGTACGGCGCGCCCGAGGACGACTGGGGCGTCGGCCTGGACGCGGGCTTCGCCAGCGGCGATCCCGCCCCGGGCTTCAACGCCTTCCCCCAGCTCGACGACACGGCCGGCCAGCCCGGGGCGCTGCGCGGCGCGCAGGCCCGGCCGCCCTACGACAACCGCTTCGACGACTTCCGCTTCCACCCCGACTACCGGGTGGATCGCATCCTGTTCCGCGAGCTCATCGGCACGGTGACCGACGCCGTCTACGTGCGGCCGCACGCGCGCTACCGCCTGCTCCAGGTGGGGCAAGGCGAGCTCGTGGCGCAGCTCTCGGCCGTCGCCTCCTTCGCGGTCGAGCCCGCCTCGACGCCCGGGGGCGAACGCCCGCTGGGGGTCGAGCTGGACCCCACCCTGGCCTACGTGAACGAGCTCGGCTTCCAGGTGGTGGCCGACTACGCCGTCCTCTTCCCTCTGGGGGGGCTCGACAACCCCGCCCAGGGGCTCTCGGCCAAGCCGGCCCAGCTCTTCCAGGTCCGGCTGGCGTATGGGTTCTGACATGCCAAACCGCTTGCTGTGGATCTTGCTCCTGGGCGCCGGGCTGGCCGGCTGCGGCGACAACCAGACGATCGTGCCCGAGCGCGATCCTTACCAGAGCCCCGGGCAGGAGCCGCTCGCCTGCCTGCCGGACCTCGACGGGCGGCTCGACGCGGACGAGCTGCAGACGGCCTTCGCCGTGCCGGTGCGCTACCTGGTGTCTCCGGCCGGGGAGACCCGGGCCGTGGACGTCGTGGGCGAGGTGGACCCGGCTGGCCGGCGAGTGTGGGACTGGGGCGCGGACTACGCCTCCGACCAGCTCGCCGTGGTGGAGGTCCGGGAGCTCCAGGGGCAGTGGTACGCGGCCTCCTTCCCGGGCGGCCAGTTCGTGCTGCCCTTCGACGCCGGCGGGCGCATCGAGTCGGTGCACAGCCGGGACGAGCAGGGCGTCTACCTGCACGGGTTGGCCTCGGCCGAGCAGCACCCGCCCGAGGGCCAGACCCTGCTCCCGTACCAGACCCCGATCCAGGTGAACCGCTTCCCGCTCGCGCCTGGCGACGCCTGGTTGTCGGTGGGCGTGGTGCAGAACGGCGTCTTCCGCGATCTGCCCTTCTCCAGCCGCGACACCTACGAGTTCGAGGTGGACGGGGCCGGTGAGCTGGCGCTGCCGGACGTGACCTTCACCCAGGCGCTGCGGGTGCGCACCCGCACCACCATCGAGCCGCTGGTGGGCCAGAGCACCTCTCAGCGCCAGGTGAGCTTCTTCTTCGAGTGCTTCGGGGAGGTGGCCCGCGCCACCAGCCAGACCGACGAGCCCGAGGAGGACTTCCAGACCGCGCTCGAGGTCCGCCGCCTGGGGCTGCTGCCTTGAGCCCCTTGGCGTTCGCCCGGGCGGGTGTTACCCTGGGGCCATGTCGGATCATTCGGGGCTGGGCAACAGGCCGGGTCCAATCCGCCCGGGCATGAAGGTGGCGGGGTTGGCGCTGGCGAGCCTGCTGCTCCTGGGCCTGATCGCTCGACTGCAGGGCGGCAAGCACGAGTCGAGCGTCCCGCCCGTCCAGCCCGACGGGCCGGTGCTGGCCGAGGCGCCCGGCCAGCTCCCGGTCGCCCGCGGGCTGAAGGGGCTGCGCTTCGGCATGACCCCGGAGGAGGTGCAGGCGGCGCTCCCGGGGCTCGGCGATCCCGACGCCCTCGGATCCGGGGGACCGGGGGAGGACGGGCGCTTCGATCTCCACAGCCTGGGCCTCCTGTCCGAGCTGAGGGAGCTGCTGCCCGCGGAGCCCCCGGGGACGCGCCTGGCTGGCGAGACCCGGCTGGGCTCGGAGCCGGCCCGCTGCCTGCTGGCGTTCGCCTGGCAGGGCAGGCTCTCGGCCATGGCCTGCAGCCTCGGCCCCTACCACACCGAGGAGAGTCACCGGGCGGCCGAGCGGGCGCTGCTCACCGCGCTGACCGCCAAGTACGGTCGCCCGCGGGCGGCTACCCCGGGCCCCGGGGCGGCCTACGACCTCGAGGCCGAGCGCCGCTGGCTGTGGCAGGACGCGGGCGCCCGGCTCGAGCTCGTGTCGTTCTACGACCGCATGAACGGGTTCGTGCCCGAGATCATGCAGACCTCGCGCTTGACCCTGAAGGACGAGTCCGCCGAGCACCTGGCGGAGGTCGAGCGCCTGAGGCTCGCGGCCGAGGCGCGCCAGGCCGAGGCCGAGGCCGCCCGCCGCCGGGCCCACGAGGAGGAGCTCCGGCGGCTCGAGCACCCGCGCGTGGACTTCGGCAAGGACCTGTGAGGGCCTGCGCCCAGCCAACCCTTCGCAACACATGTGTTGCAGGCCCCGGTGTTGCGAGCCACCACTCCGGCCTGCCCTGTCCTGCCCCACCCTCAAAGAAAACCTCTTTGTTTCCTTTCGCTGCCTGTGACGCACCCTCTGGCACAGTCCTTGGATTGCCTCCCCGCGGAGGTTGCACCATGGACATCTGGGCACTGTTGATCTTCGCCGCGGTGTGGGTTGTACTTCAGGCGTTCGTGCTGCCCCGCTTCGGGGTGTCCACCTGAATGTCCCCGGCTTGCGGGTCCGGCGGATCCGCGCGAGACGAGGAGCCGGAGGACGAGGTGAAGCCCGCCCCGGACGGGAGCGTTCCCGACGAGCGGAAGGGGCGCGCGCCGTGAGCATCCAGGCTATCGACAAGCGCTACAGCGAGCTGGCCACCTCCTGCTGCTGCCTGAGCTGCGGCGGGGCCGCCGGGCACGCGGCGCCGCGACCTGGCGAGACCTGCCTGGACCTCGGCTCGGGCCGGGGCACGGACGCGCTCCGGCTGGCCGAGGCGGTGGGCCCGGGCGGTCGGGTGATCGGCCTGGACGCGGCCGAGGGCATGCTGCGGGTGGCCCGCGAGACCGCCCGCCGGCTGGGGATCGAGAACGCGGAGTTCGTGCGCGGGGAGCTGGAGCGGCTGCCGCTCCCCGACGGAACGGTGGATCTGGTCGTCTCCAACTGCACCCTCAACCACGCGGCCGACAAGCGGGCCGTGTGGCGCGAGGTGGCCCGGGTGCTGAAGCCGGGCGGTCGGTTCGTGGTGAGCGACGTCCTGGCCATGGCCCCGGTGCCGGCCGCGTACGCCCAGGATCCCGAGGCGGTGGCCGAGTGCTGGGCCGGCGCGGTGACCGAGGCCGAGTACCGCGCCCAGCTCTCGGCGGCCGGCTTCGCCGGGATCGAGGTGCTCGAGCAGAGCGCGCCCTACCCCAAGGGCGCCATCGAGGTGTCGAGCTGGACCATCCGCGGGGTGAAGCCGAGCGCCACCCCCGCGCCGGAGGAGAACGCATGAAGAGCCTCGCCAAGCCCAAGGGCAAGCAGCCGACCCCCCAGGCCCCCACCGCGCGCACCGAAAAGGAGGTGCGCCGCGAGGTGGAGCGGGAGGACAAGGCCCAGTGCTGCGCCAAGCGCTCGAAGACCACCGCCGGGTGCCACGACTGAGGCTCCCATGGCCGGCGCCGGCAGGGGCTGCGACGGGTGCGGGCGGAGCCTGTCCCGTCACCTGGTGACGGGCGGGCTCGCGGGCGGGCGGGGCTTCGCCCTGTCCGCGCTCTCGGGCGCGGCCGATCTGCTCGCGCCCGGCGAGCTCGAGGCCCTGCGCGACGGGCGCCTGGAGCCCGGGGAGCTGGCCGCGCGCGGCTACCTGGTGCGCGGGGACGAGGAGCGGGCCGCCCTCCGCCGGGCCTACCTCGACTTCCTGGACGAGCGCGAGCGCGACGAAGTGCAGCTCTTCTTCGTGCCGCGCTACGCCTGCAACTTCGGCTGCGCCTACTGCTACCAGGCCGGCTACCAGGTGGCGGCGGAGCCGGTCCGCCCGGAGGTGGTGGAGGCCTTCTTCGGCTACGTGCGCCGGGAGTTCGCCGGCCGGCGGGCGTTCGTCACCCTGTTCGGCGGGGAGCCGCTGCTGCCCGGGGCCGAGGCGCGGACCTTCCTGGAGGACTTCGCCGGGCGCGCGCGCGCGGCCGGGCTGCCGCTGGCCGTGGTGACCAACGGCTACCACCTCGAGGACAGCCTGCCCGCGCTCGGCCGGGCCGAGCTGCAGGAGATCCAGGTCACGCTCGACGGGCCGCGCGCCGTGCACGACGCCCGGCGACCGCTCAAGGGCGGCGGGCCGACCTTCGAGCGCGTCGCGGCCGGGCTGGACGCGGCGCTGCGCGCGGGTCACCCGGTCAACCTGCGCGTGGTGGTGGATCGCGACAACCTCGGCGACTTGCCCGAGCTGGCCGCCTACGCCGCGGCCCGCGGCTGGACCGGCCACCCGCGCTTCAAGGCCCACCTCGGGCGGAGCTACGAGCTGCACACCTGCGGGCCGGCCCCCGGGCGGCTGTTCGACCGGCTGGGGCTGGCCCGGGCGTTCCAGGCGCTGGCCAGGCAGCGGCCCGAGGTGCTCGCGCTGGTGCGCCCGCCCTTCGGCGTGGCGCGCGAGCTGGCCGAGCGGGGCGCGCTGCCAGCGCCGCTGTTCGACGCCTGCCCGGGCTGCAAGACCGAGTGGGCCTTCGACTTCACCGGCCACATCTACGCCTGCACCGCCACGGTGGGGGCCGAGGGCGAGGCGCTGGGCACCTTCTGGCCCGAGGCTCGCCTGGACGAGGCGGCCGTGGAGGAGTGGCGCGGCCGGGACGTGCTGAGCATCCCCGAGTGCCGGGAGTGCGGCCTGCAGCTCCTGTGCGGCGGGGGCTGCGCGGCGCTGGCCCGGCGCAGGACCGGGCGGCTGCGGGGGCCGGACTGCCGGCCCGCGCGGGAGCTGATCGAGCTCGGGCTGGACCTGTACCTGGGCGAGGAGCGTGCCTGATGAGCGAACCGATCGTGCACCTGGAGGCGGAGGCGTGGGAGCGCGAGGTGCTGGGCGCCGAGCGGGTGGTGGTGGACTTCTACTCGACCGAGTGCCCGCCCTGCGAGGCCCTGGCGCCCAAGTTCGAGGCGCTGGCCGGGTTGTACGGCCAGGACGTGAAGTTCGTGAAGATCTTCCGCCAGGGCAATCGGGCCCTGGCCGAGGCCCTGGGCGTGCGCGCCTCGCCCACGGTGCTGTTCTTCCAGCGCGGTCAGCGGGTGGGGGAGGTGCTGGGCGGGCCCATCAAGCGCTCGGCGCTGGTGCGCAACCTGGACGCGCTGGTGGGGGAGGCCCGGGCGGCCGAGCTGCGCGCCCGGCAGCCGCACCGGGTGACCGAGACCGAGGCGCTCATCCTGGGCGCCGGCCCGGCCGGGCTGACCGCGGCGGTGTACCTGGCCCAGGCCAAGGTGCCCACCCTGGTGGTCGATCCGCAGCTGGCCGGCGGCTACGTGGCCACGACCCACCTGGTGTCCAACTACCCGGGCTTCGAGAAGCCCATCGAGGGCTTCATGCTGGCCCACAAGATGGGCGAGCAGGCCAAGGCCGCCGGGGCCGGCCTCCGCCTGGCGGTCGAGGTGACCCGGGTCGATCTGCGCGCCCGCGAGGTGGAGCTGGACGGGGTGGAGACCGTGCGCGCCCGGAAACTCATCCTGGCCACCGGCACCCGCCCGCGGCCGCTGGGGGTCCAGGGCGAGCTGGAGTACGCCGGGCGGGGCATCTCCTACTGCGCCACCTGCGACGCCAAGTACTACCAGGACAAGGACGTCGTGGTGATCGGCGGGGGCAACTCGGCGGTGGAGGAGTCGCTGTTCATCGCCCGCTTCGCCCGCCGGCTGACGATCGTGCACCAGTTCGCCGAGCTGCAGGCCAACCAGGAAGCCCAGGCCCGGGCCCGCGCCACCCCGAACATCGACTTCCTGTTCCAGCACGAGCCGCGCGCCTTCCTGCACGACGGCCAGACCGTGGACCGCGTGGAGGTGGAGGACCTGCGCACCCAGGCGCGCCGGACGCTCGCCTGCCACGGGGTGTTCGTGTTCGCCGGGCTGATGCCCAACCTCGAGGCGCTCGGCCCCGGGCTCGCGCTGGACGGCTACGGCTACGTGAAGACCGACGCGCTCATGCACACCAACCTGCCCCACGTGTTCGCCGCGGGCGATCTCGCCTCCAAGCCCTACCGGCAGATCACCGTGGCCGTGGCCGAGGGCACCGTGGCCGCCATGACCGCGGCCCGGGAGCTCGAGGCCGAGCGGGGCGCCCGGGACCTGCGCTAGCAGTCGCTGTCCGGTGGGTTGCTGCAGCCGCCCGGGCAGCAGCCGTCGGCGGTGCCGCAGCCGGCGGGGGAGTGGGTGCAGGGGTCCTGGCAGGCGGGGGCGGCGGGGTTGAAGCCATCGGTGGTGCACGGTTCCTGATCGTCGCAATCCGTCGAGGACAGCGGGCAGTCCCCGTCGCAGAACTCGTCGTACTCGGTGGCCCCGTTGCCGCAGACCGACAAGCAGTGATCGTCGTCGTTGGCGGTGCACCCGGCGAAGCAGCACAGGTCGCCGTGGGCGCACTGGGTGGCGCTCGTGCAGTCCGGGCAGTCGGGATCTTCGGCCAGGCTGCAGCCCCGCGGGCAGCAGGCATCGGCGTTGCTGACGTCGCAGGCCGCCTCGGAGCAGGGCAGCGTGCAGTCCGTGTCCGTGGTGTGGTCGCAGTGGGCCGGGCAGCAACCGTCGGCATGGACGCAGACGATGAGCATGCCGAGGGAGGCACAGTCCTGGCAGTCCGCGTCGAGGCCCGCGAAGCACCACAGCGGGCAGCAGCCGTCCTCGGGCCCGCAGGTCGCGGCGAGCACATCGCAGGCGCAGTCCGTGTCCGCGGGGCAGGTCACCCCGGGGGAGCAGCAGGAGTCGCCGTCCGTGCAGGTGAGGTTGGCGCCGCAGCAGTCGGGATCCGGCGGGGTGCAGGGCGCCCC
Source organism: Myxococcota bacterium (assembly GCA_022710975.1). Classification (GTDB taxonomy): domain Bacteria; phylum Myxococcota; class B64-G9; order B64-G9; family B64-G9; genus JAKLGA01. Next base: position 104,035 of record JAKLGA010000012.1, read on the forward strand.
CCCGGGGCAGCAGCCGTCGAGGTCCCCGCACACCTCGGAGCCCGTGCAATTCGGGCAGTCCTGGTCGCCCGTGCTCGCGTCGCAGTAGAGCGGGCAGCAGCCATCCGCCATGCCGCAGGTCGCGGCGTCGCAGGCACCGCAGTCAGGGTCGCGCTGGCTCGGGCAGGCCGGCGGGCAACAGCCGTCGCCATCTCCGCAGGGCGCCAGCATCAGGCTGCACATGGTGGAGGCGCAGTCCGGATCCGGGGACCCGGTGCACCTCTCCTGGCAGCAGCCGTCCTGGTCGCAGGTGCAGGTCGCGCAATCGGGATCGGTGAACTCAGGCGGGCACATGTCCGTGCAGCACTGATCCATGCCGCAGGTGCACAGGTTGCAGTCCGGATCGAAGAGCGGCATGCAGTCCTGCAGGCAGCAGTCGCCCTCCTCGCAGGTGCACTGCGACTCGCAGTCGGTGTCGCCTGCCAGATCGCAGCGGATCGGGCAGCAGCCGTCGCCGCTGATGCAGTCGAGCACGTCCTCGCACGCGGCGTTGCAGTCCGGATCGAGGGCTACCGGGCAGCCCTCCGGGCAGCAGCCATCCTGGGTGTCGCCGCACATCGCGATCCGGCAGGAGGTGCAGGTCTTCCTGGGTTCCTCGCCGAAGCAGAAATGGGCCTGCTTGCAGTCGCTGCGATCTCGGCACGGGGCGCCCTCGCCACCCGCGGAGGAGACGAACAGATCGCAGCCGGCCGCGCCCAGGCAGGCGGCCAGCGAGCACAGGCCGACGAGGGTGAGCGCGCGCATGTCAGAAACCTCCACCGATGCCGAGCACGAAGCCGGTGCCGTCCGCGAGGGGCGCGGCCGAGGTGGTCAGCGGCGGCTCCTCCGGGCCGAGCGTCCACAGGAGCACGCCGGTGAGCACCAGGGCTGCCCCGGCGCCGTAGCCGGCCCACATCACCCCGGCCCAGGTGCGGCTGGTGGCGCGGGCGTCCAGGCGGGCACCGCTCTCCAGGCCGGTGTCCTCCCAGTCCTGGCCCGCGTCCCAGGCCAGGTAGGTGCTGACCCCGCCGAGCACCAGCAGGCCGACGCCGGTCCAGGTGGTCACGTGGCCCCACACCCCGAGATCGCTGCGGGCGGGAGGCGGGGCCTGCTCCCGCGCCACCGGCTTCTCGGGCGCGACCTCGGTCGTCCCGGTCTCCGTCAACCCGGCGAACAGGTCCTGGGAGGACTTCTCCAGGGTGTCGATGAGGGCCTCCTCGCCTCCGGTGATCTTCTTCGACAGCCCCTGGACCACCTGGACCGTCTTCACGTCCAGGAGCTTGAGGTTCAACAGGTAGGCGTTGCCGAACTGGGAGATGTTGCCGGCCACGATCCAGCGGACGCCCAGCGCCCCGCCCAGCTCGGCCAGGCAGGAGTCGTCGTCGCAGCCGATCCGGGCCTTCTGCTCCTGGAAGGAGAGCACCGCGCGCACGTCGCTCTTGCCCATCACCCGGAAGCGGCCGAGGGAGCGGATGTGGTTGGCGAGCAGATCCGCCAGCGAGTCCATCTGCTGCTGGGTGACGCCGCCGTTGGAGGCGAACTCCATGACCGCCACCCCGGGCTTCTCCTGGCCCTGGGCCCAGGCCGACCCGCCGAGCAGGAATGTCAGCAACGCGATCGCCAGACGATTCACCCTGCGCATGCTCTGCCTCCGTCCACCTGAAGGCCAATTGTGAGGGATCGGGCGCACCTTGGCAAGCCAGTGGCCGGCGCGGCCGGCGCGCTTGCGGCCGCGCGCGCGGTCGTAGTACCTTGCGCGCCGGGGCTCTCTCCCCGGAGGAGGTCGCGCATGCGGAAGGTGATCCTGGGTCTGGCGCTCGCCGCCCTCGCGGCCGGCTGCGCCAAGGTCGAGTCGGGCGAGCTGGGCGTGCTGTGGACCGCCTGGAGCGGGACGCAGACGGACATCTACAAGGAGGGCTGGTACGCGGTCGCCCCCTGGAACAAGATGTGGGTCTACAACGTGCGCACCCAGGACAAGCAGGAGGATCTGCAGAGCCTGGCCAACAACGGCCTGTCGATCCGCCTGGAGGCCTCGGTGCGCTACCGGCCGGACACCGAGAAGGTGTCCGAGCTGCACACCACCGTGGGCGAGGAGTACTACAACGTGCTGATCGCCCCGGCGCTGCGCTCGGTGGTGCGCAAGGTGGGCGGGCGCTACTCGCCCGAGGAGATCTACGCCACCAAGCGCCAGGTCGTCGAGCAGGAGATCTTCTCCGAGGTCAAGCTGCTGCTCGAGGGCCGGCCGGTGGTGCTCGAGGCCATCATGGTGCGCAACGTCGATCTGCCCGAGGAGCTCAAGCGGGCCATCAACGAGAAGCTGGCCGAGGAGCAGCGCGCGCTCAAGATGGAGTTCACCCTGCAGAAGGAGCGCCAGGAGGCCGAGCGCAAGAAGATCGAGGCCCAGGGCATGTCGGACGCCAACCGCATCCTGAGCGAGAGCATCAACGACAACCTGCTGCGCTACCGCGGCCTGGAGGCCACCGAGCGGCTGGCCAACAGCCAGAACACCAAGGTGGTGGTGCTGGGCTCGGGCAAGGACGGCCTGCCGCTGATCCTGGGAGGTCCCTGAGCCATGCGCGCCGCCCTCCTGCCCGGGCTGATGCTGGCAGCCTGCGTGCTGTGCGCCTGCGGCGAGGGGGAGGAGCAGCCCACCCCGGACCTCGCTCCGCCCGCCATCCTGCGCTCCGAGCCGGTCGGCGGCGCCACCGGCGTGGCGCTCGACGTGGTCGTGCGCGTCTGGCTCGACGAGCCCTTCGACAACAGCCGCATCTCGGCGGACCACATGTACCTGCGGCAGGGGGCGACGCCGCTGTGGGGCAGCCTGTCCCGGGACACCGCCCAGGCCATGCTGGCGCTCGACCTCAGCGTGCCGCTCGAGGCGGGCGCGACCTACGAGGTGGTGCTGTCGCCCGGGGTGTGCGACCTGGCCCCCACCCCGAACTGCACCGACGAGCCGCTCACCTTCTCGTTCCAGACCGCGCCCTGAGGCCCAGCCGTGGCTCGCATGCAGGCCAGGCGGTTGCGCGCGGCGGTGGCGGGGGCCACCGGCGCGGTCGGCCGGGAGCTGGTCGGCCTGCTCGCGGCGCGCGACTTCCCGGCGGCGGAGCTCCGGCTGCTGGCCTCCGAGCGTTCGGTGGGCGAGCCCGTGCAGTTCGGCGACCGGGAGCTGCCCGTCGAGCGGCTCGAGACGAGCGCGCTCGAGGACCTCGACCTGCTGCTGCTGTGCGCGGGCGCGGAGGTCAGCCGGCGCTGGGCGCCCCGCGCGGTCGCGGCGGGCGCCGTGGTGGTGGACACCTCGGCCGCCTTCCGCCTCGACCCCGAGGTGCCGCTGGTGGTGGCCGAGCTGAACCCCGGAGCGCTGGCGGCCCTCGGCCCGCGCCACATGGTGGCCTGCCCTGACGGCGCGTCGCTGGCCGCGGCCCTGGCGCTCGGCCCGCTGTCCCGCGCGGCGGGCCTGCGGCGGGTCTGGGCGTTCGCCTGCCTCTCGGCCAGCCAGGCCGGGCGCGCGGGCGCGGCCGAGCTCGAGCAGCAGACGCGCGATCTGTTCAACTTCCGCCCGGTGCGGGCCGAGCGCTTCCCGCACCAGCTGGCCTTCAACTGCCTGCCCCGCTGCGGCCCGTTCGACGCGGACGGCTCGACCGCGCTCGAGCGCGGGCTGGTCGAGGAGACCCGCCGGCTGCTGGGGCTGCCGCGCCTGCCCATGGGGGTCACCGCGGTGCAGGTGCCGGTGTTCTCCGCCCACGGGCTGGCGCTGCACCTGGAGCTCGGACGCGCGCTCCCGCCGGACGAGGCGCGCGCGCTCCTGGCCGACGCCCCGGGCCTGCGGCTGGTGGACGACCCGGCCGGGGAGGCCTACCCGCACGGCCTGGAGGCCGTGGGACAGGACGAGGTCCTGGTGGGCCGCGTACGGCGCGACGGGGGCTCGGAGGGCGGCCTGGCCCTGTGGCTGGCGGTGGACAACGCGCGCCGGGGCGGGGCGCTCAACGCGGTCCAGGTCGCCGAGCGGCTGGCGTCCGTGCTCCTCTCGCGCTGACAAATTGTCAGCTCCCCCTCCTCCCGGACTCCCCGGGTGACAAAAAGTACCAGGTGCCCCTGGAAGGAGGGCGGGTCGCGGTCGGATTTCCCTGGGCGTTCCAAGGGTTCACGGGGCGCCGGGCGGGCCGATGGTGGCATGCATCTTGCTCGACCCCTGCGGACATGGTAGGACCGTGGCCGACAACCTTCGGAGCGAACCCATGAACAAGCTCCTGACCGCCGCCCTGACCGTCGCGCTCCTGTGCCCCGCCGCGCGCGCCGCCGAGTACAAGACCGCGCTGGAAGCCACCCTGTACGTCAGCGGCGAGTCTTCCAAGTCGGCCCTCAACCTGCAGGACTGTGCGGACGCGGACACGGTGGAGTTCCTGTTCCAGTGGAGCGTGCCGAGCAACGTCACCCTCGTCTGCCCCGACACGGAGAAGGCCGACGTGTTCCTGTCCACGGCCCAGGACTGCGCCTCGGTGAGCGTGGAGATCGACGACGTGGAGGCCACCGGCGACGCGCAGATCGAGATCGGCCAGAGCACGGGCGAGTACCCCGAGGGCACGGACGAGCTTTTCCTGGTGGACATCACCGGGCTGGACTGCGCCGGCAGCGCGGAGACGGAGTACTACTTCTGCCTGCGCTGGGATTGCGTGATCACCGAGTACCTGACCGAGAACACCTACGCCTACTACGCGGCCGCGCCCCTGCGCTTCGACGTGAAGCCTCCGGCGGCCCTGGAGCTCAGCGCGGTGACGGCCGGCGAGGGGAACCTCAAGGTCACCTGGAACGCGCCGGACGAGGACGACATCGGCTCGTTCCAGATCGAGGTGCGCGAGGAGGGCGCTGCGGAGTGGACCGCGCACAGCCAGCCCGACGAGGGGGCCACCAGCGACACGGTCACCGGGCTGACGAACGGCACGACGTACGAGGTGCGGGCCGCGGCCGTGGACACCAGCGGCAACATGGGGGACTACTCCGAGATCTTCACCGGCACGCCGCAACCCATCGAGGACGGATGGGAGCACTACAAGAGCTCGGGCGGCACCGAGCCCGGCGGCTTCTGCTTCGTGGCCACCGCGGCCTACGGCTCCTACGACGCCGAGCTGGTGCTGCCGCTGCGCCAGCTCCGGGACGAGGTGCTGGCCACGACCCCGACCGGCCAGGCCCTGGTCTCGGGCTACTACCAGTTCGCGCCCCGCTGGGCCCGGGCCATCCAGGGCTCCCCGCTGCACCGCGGGGTGGCGCGGGCCGCGCTGCTGCCGGCGGTGGGCGTGGCCCTGGCCCGTGGGCTCGGACCGGCGGAGTGGACGCTGCTCGGCCTGGGCCTGCTGCTGGCCGGCTGGCTGGTCCTCCGCGCGCGGCGCTGGCTGGGGCGCCTGGCCCGGCGGGCGGCCGCGCCGCTCCTGGCGCTGGCCACGCTCGGCGCGGCCCTGGCCGCCCCGGCCCCGGCCCGGGCCGCCGAGCCGGTGGCCCAGCTCCAGCTCCGCTTCGGGCCCTACTACCCCGACGTGGACAACCAGGGCGGGCTCGAGGGCCAGCCGTTCAAGGAGATCTACGGCGGCGGGTCCGAGTTCCTGTTCGAGATCGACGTGGACTGGGAGTTCTGGCGGCCCTTCGGCGCCTTCACCCTGGGCGGCTCGGCCGGCTTCGTGCAGTTTTTGGGCAAGGGCCTGACCGCGGACGGGCAGACCTCGACGGACACCACGGTGTTCAACATTATCCCGCTGAAGCTCAGCCTGGGCTACCACTTCGACGTGCTGTCCGAGAAGTGGTCCATCCCGCTGGTGCCCTACGTCTACGGCGGGCTGTGCTACTACATCTGGTGGGTGCTCGACGGGGTGGGCGACGTGGCCGAGTGGAGCGATCCCGCGGGCGGCTCCTCGCGCGAGGCCATGGGCGGGCTGTGGGGCCTGCACTGGGGCATCGGTTTGAAGGTCTTGCTGGACTTCATCGACGAGTCCGCCGCCGCAAATCTGGAGACCGAGGTCGGCATCGTCAACACCTTCCTGTTCGCCGAGTACACCATGTCCTGGGCCAGCAACTTCGGCACCGACGGGCACTTCGACGTGGGCGGGGACACCTTCATGGCCGGCCTGATGATGGAGTTCTGAGCCCGGGAGCGCACTTCCATGGGCGGCCCGCCCGCCATCCGCCTGCTCCTGGCCTACGAGGGCACCCGCTACGTGGGGTGGCAGCACCAGCCCAACGGGCTGAGCGTGCAGGCCGTGCTGGAGGGGGCCTTCCAGCGGCTGAGCGGCTGCAGCGTGCGGGCCGTGGCGGCCAGCCGCACGGACTCCGGGGTGCACGCCGCGGGCCAGGTGGTGCTGCTCCCCAACCCCAGCCGGCACGATCCCAACACGATCCGGCGCGGGCTGAACGCCCTGCTGCCCGAGGACATCTCGGTGCGCGAGGCCGCCTGGGCCGAGCCGGGCTTCGAGCCGCGCCACCACGCCCGCGGCAAGCACTACCGCTACCGGATCTTCAACCGCTCCGCCCGGCCCGTGTTCGAGCGGGCGCTGGTCTGGCACCTGCGGCGTCCGCTCGACCTGGACGCCATGCAGGCGGCCTCCGAGCTCCTCCGGGGAGAGCACGACTTCAGCGCCTTCCGCGCGGCCAACTGCCCGGCCACGAGCCCGGTGCGCAGCCTGGATCGGGTGGCGTGGTCGCGCCGCGGGGACGAGCTGCACCTGGACGTGCTCGGCCGGAGCTTCCTCAAGCAGATGGTGCGCAACCTGGTGGGCACCCTGGTGGAGGTGGGCTGGGGCCGGCTCCGCCCGCAAGCCCTGACCGACATCCTGGCCTCCCGGGACCGGAGGCGGGCGGCGCGCTGCGCCCCGGCCCAGGGCCTGTGCCTGCTGCGGGTGTTCTACGCCCCGGAGGAGTACGCACGTGCGCTGGCCAGCCGGGATTAAGATCGTCGAGTTCGGGCTGGGCCTGGGCGTGGCCGCCTTCCTCGGCTGGTCGCTGCTCGGCCTCCTCTTCCTGGTGCCGCTGCTCCAGCTCGACCTCGAGCCGGGCGCGCTCACCACGCGCCTGCTGGTGGTGGCCGGCCAGGATCTGCCGCTGCTGCTGACGATGATGCTGTGCGGGCTCCTGGCCGGCGCGCTGCTGGTGACCGGCCGCTGGGCCATCGCCCTGACCGCCACCGCGACCGCCCTGGCCTTCCGCACGGCCATGCTGCTGGCCACGGCCGATCCGGAGGCCCCCTGGCGGGACTGGGTCCAGGGCGGGCTGCACCTCGTCTTCCTGGCCCTGGCGGTGCTGGTGTTCGCCTGGGGCTTCGGGCTGGCGAATCGGCTGGCCCAGCGCCGGCGAGACGGAAAAAGCAAGTCAGGCTAGGGGGTTGCGTGCTGCCCGCGCGGCGCCTGGCGGGGCCACGTCAGCCCGGCGCGTCAGGCCGAGGATATTCCTTGACAATCCAGGGCGGTTGGCCTAGAAACCACGGCTCCCGGGGCCAGGCGGCTCCGGGGCAGCGCGGTTTCGGGGCCGGCGGGGCCACGGGGAGCCGCCCGGACGGAAGGACAGACGAACATGAACACGGTGCACGCCAAGAAGAACGAGATCGAGCGGCGCTGGCTGCTCATCGACGCGAAGGACCTGGTGCTCGGCCGCGTGGCCTCCGAGGTCGCATCGATCCTGCGGGGCAAGCGCAAGCCCAGCTTCACCCCCCACGTCGACACGGGCGACTTCGTGGTGGTGGTCAACGCGGGCGCGGTCCGGCTGACCGGCAAGAAGTGGTCGGAGAAGATGTACTACGACCACTCCGGCTGGGTGGGCGGGCTGCGCGAGCGCACGGCCACCGAGGTGCTGGCCAAGCACCCGATCGATCTCGTGCGCCGCGCCGTGCGGGGCATGCTGCCCAAGGGCCCCCTCGGGTTCGCCATGATCCGCAAGCTGAAGGTGTACGCCGGGGCCGAGCACCCGCACGTGGCCCAGAAGCCCGAAGCGATCAAGATCGCTCCTTGAGCCAGAGGTAGCCGACCATGACCGAACCCAAGACCGACCTGCCCAAGACCGAGCTGTCCAAGGCCGAGCCGCCCAAGGCCGAGCCGCCCAAGGCCGAGCCGCCCAAGGCCGAGCCGCTCAAGGCCGAGCCGCCCAAGGCCGAGCCGGTCAAGCTCGTGCTGTCGAAGGACAAGTACTACGCGACCGGCAAGCGCAAGTCCTCCATCGCCCGCGTGTGGCTGAGGGCCGGCACGGGCGAGGTGACGGTCAACACGCGCAAGGCGGCCGACTTCTTCTGCCGCCCGACGCTCCTCATGCTGATGAACGAGCCGTTCGAGCTGACCCAGGTCCTGGGCCGCTTCGACGTGACGGCCAGCGTGGCCGGCGGCGGGCTGGCGGGCCAGGCCGGCGCCGTGCGGCACGGCATCTCCAAGGCGCTGCTCGAGGTGAACCCGCAGTTCCGCGGGGTGCTCAAGAAGGCCGGCATGCTGACCCGCGACTCCCGCGTGAAGGAGCGCAAGAAGTACGGCCAGCCCGGCGCCCGCAAGCGGTTCCAGTTCTCGAAGCGTTAGAAACTCGAGCCCGATTCCCAGGGCGATGAGTCTCTGACCCGTGGCGCGCAGCGACACGGGCTAGATCTGCGAATCCTCGACCCGGCCCGCGAGCAGCCCTCTTCCCAGCAGCGTCTTTTCCTGTTCAGCCGAGCTTGCGCTCGATCACCCGGATGAGCGCGTCGGCCACGCGCGGATCGAACTGCTTCTCCCGCAGACGCTTGAGGATCTCGATGGCCTCGCGGTCGTCGATCGCCTTCTGGTAGGGCCGCTCGGAGGTGGCCGCGTCGTAGGTGTCCGCGGCGCAGATGATGCGCGCGCCCAGCGGGATCTCCTCGCCCTTCAGGCCGTCGGGGTAGCCGCTGCCGTCCCACCACTCGTGGTGGCAGCGCACCGCCGGCCGCACGGAGGCGAGGAAGTCGATCGGCTCGATGATCTTCTCGCCCAGCACCGGGTGCTGGCGCATGAGCTGCAGCTCCTCGTCGTTCAGCCGGCCCTTCTTGCCCAGGATGTCCTCGCGGATGCCGATCTTGCCGATGTCGTGCAGGATGCCCGCGTAGCGCAGGATGTTGAGCTGGTCGCCGTCCAGCTCGAGCTGCCGGCCGATGGCGAGCGCCACCTCGGTGACCCGATCGGAGTGGCCGCGGGTGTACGGATCCTTGGCGTCGATGGAGTTGGCCAGCGCGCGCAGGGTCTCGACGTAGCCGCGCTCCAGCGACTCGAGCAGCTCCCGGTTCTGCTGGTCGTAGTAGAGCAGCTGGCTGGACATGTAGTTGAAGGTGTGAGCCAGCTCGCCCAGCTCGTTCCTCACCCGCATCTGGATCTCGGTGCCGAACTTGCCGCGGGCGATGTCCAGCGAGCCGCGCACCAGCTTGGCGATGGGCCGGGTCAGCCCGAAGGCGAACAGCAGGCTGAGCACCACCGCCGCCGCCAGGGCGGTGCCGGCCACCCCCACCACCTGCCAGATCATGCGGCGCGGGCCCCGGTAGACGTCGTCCAGCGGCTCGACCGCCACCACCAGCCAGCGCGGCTGCGCGAGCGGCGCGTAGGACACCAGCAGCTCGCGCCCGTCGGGGAGCAGCACCGGCCGGGTGCCGGAGACGGGCAGGGAGTCGCCGCCCAGCGCGCGGCCGATCTCCGGCACCACGGTGGCCAGCCCCCCCAGCGGCAGGCTGGGCGCGGAGGGGTCGCTGGCGTGGGCCAGCACCCGCTCGCCCGGCGCCACCAGCATGAGCTGGCCGCTCTGGCCCGCCCACAGCCGATCCACCTCGGAGCGCATGGACTCCAGGCTGAGCTCCATGCCCAGGAAGACGGCGTCCCCGGCCTGCAGCCGGAGCAGCACCGGCGCCACGTCCTCGAGGCGCGCGGAGATGCCCAGCTCCGCTCTCGCGGCCCGCTCGATGCGCGCGGGCGGGCCGAAGGTGGCCGGCTGGGAGCGGGCCCGCCCGAGGTCCAGGTCGGCCAGCCCCGCCTGGTGCTGGGCGATCTCGCTGGGCAGGATGCGGCCGGAGTCGAAGGCCATCTGGTTGGGCAGCGCCTCGCCGTGCGCGTTGTAGAAGGCGATGATGTTCAGCTCGGGTCGCTTCTGCAGCAGGAACCGCAGCAGGCCCTGGCGCTCCTGGAGGCTGAGGTGCTCGACCCCCAGGTTGGTCACCAGCAGGTCCACGTCCTCCACCAGGCTGCGGAAGTAGCCCGACAGCTCGCGGGCGGCGTTCCCGGTGCGCTCCTGCTGCAGCTCCCAGGCGAGCGTCTTGACGATGTCCACCGTCGAGTCGATCAGCATGATGCCCACGGCCACCACGGGCACCGCGGTGAGGAACACCAGCATCAGGGTGATGGTGCGGAACAGGCGCATGGCTCAGGCTCTCCGGCGCAGGTCCTCGAGGACGTCGTCCAGCACCTTGGCCATCTTCTTGAGCTTGAACGGCTTGGCCACGTAGTGGTCCGGCCCGGCCACCTCGCGCGCCTCGCCCTCCAGGATGTGGCTCCTGGAGATGGCGGACATCATGATGATGGGCAGCCGGCCGCGCGCGCCGCTCAGGCGGATGGAGCGCACCAGCTGCATGCCGTCCAGGCGCGGCATCAGGAAGTCGGTCACCACGAAGTCGATCCGGGCCTCCTTGACGAACAGCACCAGCGCGTCGCGGCCGTCGACCGCCTCCAGCACCTCCACGCCCCGCTCGGTCAGCAGATCGCGCACCATGGCCCGGATGGGCGCGTCGTCGTCGCACAGCAAGGCGCGCAGGCTCACGGCGGAGCTCCCGGGGGGTTCGCGGGCGCGGGGGCCGGCGGTGGCTCCACCCGGATCTCCTGGCCGTCCTGCTCCACGTGCAGGCTGAAGCGCCGCGCCGGCGTGGCGCGGCCCACGGCGCCGCGGGCGTCCACGCTGCGCAGGAACCAGTAGTAGTCGCCGTTCGGCAGCTTGGACTGGAACAGGAAGGAGGCCTCCTGCACGGTGAGCTGGCGGATGGGCCGCAGGCCGGCCGCGTCCCGGGCCAGCAGCAGCACGGTGCGCTGCGCGCCCGGGCCCGGCTTCCAGGAGAACAGGATCGAGGGCGTGATCAGGCGCGAGTCGGGGTAGGGCAGCAGCTGCTCGGGCGGCTCGGGCAGCGCCTGGGGCGCCTCGGGGGCCTTGCCCGGGTGGACCTGGAGCCCCTGGCCGGGGCGCAGCCGCGTGCTCTGCGCCTGGGCGCTGACCTCCACCCCGTCGCCGGCCAGCACCTCGACGCGGGTGCCCCCGTCCTGCGCCACCGACACGGCGAAACGGTTGGCCTGGGCGCGGCGGGTCAGGCTCTCCTGGCGCGCCAGGCGCGCCAGGGCGAAGGCGTCATCGGCCAGCCTCAGGCAGGCGACGTAGTCGGTCCGCCGACAGGCCGCCTCGGCCAGCTCCAGGCCGGCCACGGCCGCCTGGTGGCGCTGGACGGCGAACTCGGCCGCCCCCTGGAGGCGGGCGTCCTGCAGCGCCTGGCCCGCCACGCCCAGGGCCATGATGGCCGGGCGGCGGGCCTTGCCCGGCAGCCGCAGGCGCTGGCCGGGCGCCGGCGCCGCGCCGGGCGCCAGCCCGTTCAGGGCCCGGATCTCCTCGGCCGCGCGCGCGTCCTCGTAGCGCAGGCTGGCCAGATCCTCGAGGGTCTGGTCGGGCCCGAGGACCACGCTCTCGCCCTCGTCCCCACCCGGCGCGGCGGGCTCCGCGGCGCGGGGCGCGGCCAGCCACAAGAGCTGGAGCAGGGCCACGAGCAGCAGGTGCGCTCGGGTCATTGGAAGCTGACCTCCCGCCGGGCGACGCTGGCCTCGGCCGAGGGGGTGCGGATGCGGAACTCCGAGCCCTCCGTCTCGATCGGGTCGAGCTCGGCCTCGACCGAGCCCTCCATCAGGGTGAAGGTGGAGCGGCGCGCCTGGCTGCGCGGCTCGAGCTGCAGATCGGTGACCGAGATGAGGCTCTCGGGTTCCAGGCGCAGCAGGCCGCCGTGCTCGAACTGGATGGTGGCGAACGCGTCGCGCAGCGTGCGCACCTTGTCCTGGACCTGGAGCTCCAGGCCCGGCGCGGCCCGCTCCCAGTCGGGCATGCCCGGGCGCTTCACGTGCACCTCGCCCTGCAGGTGGATGAGGGTGGCGGTGCGCTTGGCCGCCGGGGCCAGCTCGCCGTCCGGCGCCGGCCCCCCGTCGGGCGGGGGCGGCGCAGTGCGCTCGCCCGCGCAGGCCAGCCACAGCCAGGCCAGGATCCACACCAGGCGCCGCGCGGGCAGGGACCCGGGAGGAGGGCGATCCGTCATGCCGGGATGGTACTACGGCCTCCGGGCGCTCACAACCGCCGGCGCTGGGCGGCGAAGGCGGCCAGGAACGGATCGGGCGCGGACGCCGAGCCGCAGCAGACCTCGGCGGCGGCCTTGCAGCCGCCCTGGCAGCTATCGGCCAGGCGGCAGGCCGCGCACAGCGCGGGTCGGGCCGCGCGGAAGGCCTGCATGGCCGGCGCGGCGCGCAGCGCGGCGAACGACTCCAGGCGCAGATCGCCCAGGATGGTGGGGCTGTGGTTGCAGGGGCGCAGGCGTCCGCCCGGATCGAGGGTGTAGTAGGCGTGCGCTGTGCCCGCCGAGCAGGCGCCGAAGTCCAGCCGGGTGAGGCCGGCCGGATCCACCAGGCAGGGCGGCACCGGCACGCCCACGGCCAGCGGCAGCCCGAGCGCGGCGGACCTCCGCTCGGCCACGGAGAAGGCGGCCGCCAGCTCGGCCGGAGAGGACTGCAGCAACTCGACGTGCTCGGCCCCGCGGCCGCCCGGGTTGAAGCGATTCAGCATGAGCCCGTCCAGGCCGAGGGCCGTGGCCAGCTCCATCACCTGGGAGAGCTGCGGCAGGTTCAGGCGGGTCATGACGAACACGCCCACCACCGTCGCGCCGGCCAGCTTGAGATCGGCCATGGCCTCGGTGGCCCGGTCGAAGGCGCCCGCGCGGCCGGACAGCCGATCGTGGACCGCGCGGTCCACGGCCAGCAGCGGCAGCTCCCACACCCCCACCCGGCGCGCCCCCAGACGCTCGATGGCGGCAGCGGTCAGCAGCCGGCCGTTGGTGACGAGGGTGATGCCCAGGCGCCGCGCGGCCAGCCAGTCCACGAGCAGCGGGAGATCCTGCCGCAGGAGCGGCTCTCCGCCGCTCAGGGTGATGTGCGTGAGGCCCTCCTGCTCCACGACCCGGCCCAGGAGCTCCAGGAGCCCGGCCGTGCCGAGCTCGGGGGCGGGCGGGTAGGGGGCGCGGTTCTTCCACACGTTGTAGCAGTGCAGGCAGTCGTGGTCGCAGGCCCGGGTGAGCTCGACGATCATGTCCTCGACCGGGGGTGCGGGCGCGCTCATGCCTGGTCCACTCCCGCCGCCCGGGCCCGCTCGGCGAGGAGCTGCGCGCGGGCCTTGTCCAGCACCCGGGGGGAGAGCCAGCAGTGGGGCCCGGGCCGGGTGCCTCGCCCGGGCGCCGGGGTGGGTGGGGCGAGCAGCCGCTCGCGCGTGCGCGGGTCCAGGCCCCGGCCCTCGCCCGGGGACAGGAGCGTGCGGTGGTAGCAGTGCATGACGCGGGGGCGGGTTTGTTCGGGGGGCGCGGAGCGGCCGCTCAGCCACTGGCAGCCTCCGAGATTCAGGCCCACCAGGCCCAGCCAGGCGCCCAGGCCCAGCACCAGCCGGCGGCGGAGCGCGGCGCGCGCTGGCATGCTCGGGTGCGCCCCGGGAGCGGGCAGCAGCTCGCGCGCGAGCCGCCAGGCCAGCCAGCCGATCAGGGCTCCCGACGTGCCGATGAGCAGGGCGTCTGCGAGGCTCATGCTGGCACCCCCCGCCTCGCGTGGGCCCCGTCTGCAGTCCGGGGGGCGAGGCCGCAGTGGGGACCGGGTCGTGCGCCCGTGTCCGGAGCCGGCGCAGGCCGTGGGGGCGGGAGGTCGCGCAGCCGCCACCCTGTCGCGCGGGGCCGCAGGTCCTCGGGCCGCGCACCCCCGGGACTGTCGACCAGCTCGTAGATCCAGTCGTGCCTCGCGAACCCCCGGTGAGGCCGCCTCGCAGCCTGCGCCTGGAGAGGGGCCGTCGCCGGCGGGGGTGAGACGGGCTGCTGGCAGCTGGCGTGATCGAGCCCGACCATGCCCAGCCAGGCGCCGATCCCGAGGAACGTCCTGTAGAACGAGGGTCTATGGTTCATGCCGCTGCTCCTCGTGCCTGGCTCCAGCTTGCCTCCCGGCTGGGCCGCGCGCATCGGGCGGAGGGCTTACGACAGCCTACCTAGGTCGTCTGACCGAGGGCGGCCGGCGCCCACAATCCGGTTGACTTCGGCGGCCGAGTGCGGTCTTTCATGGGGGTGCACGCCCAGATCGTGATCCCCGCGCGGTTCGACTCGGGTCGGCTCCCCGGCAAGGCGCTCCTGCCGCTGGCCGGCAAGCCGCTTCTGCAGCACACCTGGGAGCGCGCCGCGCGCGCCCGGCTTGGCCCCTTGCCCATCGTGGCCACCGAGGACGAGCGCATCGCGGAGGCCGCCCGGGCCTTCGGCGCCCCGGTGGCCATGACCTCGGCCGGCCACCGCTGCGGCTCCGAGCGCGTGGCCGAGGTGGCCGCCTCGCTCCCGGCCGAGGTGGAGCTGGTGCTCAACGTCCAGGGCGACGAGGCCCTGCTCGAGCCCGCGCAGCTCCAGGGCCTGCCCGCCGTCTTCGCCGACCCGGCCGTGGGCATGGCCACCCTGGTCGCGCGCCTCGAGGATCCCGCCCGCTGGCAAGACCCCTCCCTGGTCAAGGCCGTGCTGGACGAGCGCGGGGACGCGCTGTACTTCTCCCGCGCGCCCATCCCCTACCCGGGCCGGGGCGCCCGCGGGTTCTGGGCGCACCTGGGGGTGTACGCCTTCAGGCGCGCGGTGCTGGAGGCGGTTTACGCTGGGCGGCCGCCCGGCGAGCTGGAGCTGGCCGAGGGGCTCGAGCAGCTGCGCGCGCTGGCGGCCGGGGTGCGCATCCGCGCCCTGGTCGTGCCGGCCGGGGAGTTCGGGGTGAACACACCCGCGGACCTGGAGCGCGCGCGGCGGCTCCTGTCGGCCTGAACGAAGGAGGTGCCGAGGTGGCTCCCAAGCATACCAAGCTCATCTTCGTCACCGGCGGGGTGGTCTCCGGCCTGGGCAAGGGCGTGGCCGCGGCCTCGATCGCCGCGCTGCTGGAGAACCGCGGGCTGAAGCTCTCCATGCTCAAGATGGATCCGTACATCAACGTGGATCCGGGCACGATGAGCCCCTACCAGCACGGCGAGGTGTTCGTCACCGACGACGGCGCCGAGACCGACCTGGACCTGGGCCACTACGAGCGCTTCACCAGCATCACCGTGGGCCGACGCAGCAACTTCACCACCGGCCAGGTCTACGACGCGGTGATCTCCAAGGAGCGCCGGGGCGAGTACCTCGGCAAGACCGTGCAGGTCATCCCGCACATCACCGACGAGATCAAGGCGCGCATCCTCGAGGCGGCCGAGGGCGTGGACGTGCTGATCGTCGAGGTGGGCGGGACGGTGGGCGACATCGAGAGCCTGCCCTTCGTCGAGAGCATCCGCCAGCTCCGCACCGATCTGGGGCGCGAGCACACCCTGTACGTGCACCTGACGCTGGTGCCCTACATCCGCACCTCGGGCGAGATGAAGACCAAGCCGACCCAGCACAGCGTCAAGGAGCTGCGGGAGATCGGCATCCAGCCCGACATCATCCTGTGCCGCTGCGAACAGCCGCTCGAGCAGGAGCTCAAGGACAAGATCGCGCTGTTCTGCTCGACCGCTCCCTCGACGGTGTTCGAGTGCCCGGACGCGGACACCATCTACGCCGTGCCGCTGCTGCTGGCGGAGCAGGGCGTGGACGAGAAGATCTCCGACCTGCTGAACATCTGGTCGCGGGCCGCCTCGCTGGACCGCTGGAGGAGGCTGGTCGAGACCCTGCGCAAGCCGCGCCAGGCCGCACGCATCGGGGTGGTGGGCAAGTACGTCCACATGATCGACTCCTACAAGAGCCTGCACGAGGCGCTGCTGCACGGCGGGCTGGCCAACGGCGGCGGGCTGGAGCTGGTGTACGTGGACGCGGAGAAGATCGCCGAGGGCGAGCCCGGGCCGCTGGCCGAGGTGGACGGGGTGCTGGTGCCGGGCGGCTTCGGCGAGCGGGGCACCGAGGGCAAGATCGCCGCCATCCGCTGGGCCCGGGAGCAGGGCGTGCCCTTCTTCGGCATCTGCCTGGGCATGCAGCTGATGGTGATCGAGTTCGCCCGCCACGTGGCCGGGCTCGAGGGCGCCAACTCGGCCGAGTTCGAGGCCCACGGCCCCCACCCGGTGATCGATCTGATGGAGAGCCAGCAGGGCGTCACCCAGAAGGGCGGCACCATGCGCCTGGGCGCCTACCCCTGCAGGCTCCAGGCGGGCAGCCTGGCCCAGGCGGCCTACGGCCTGGCCGAGATCTCCGAGCGCCACCGCCACCGCTTCGAGGTGAACAACCGCTACCGCGCGGCGCTGGCCGAGAAGGGCCTGCGGTTCTCCGGGCTGTCCCCGGACGAGCACCTGGTGGAGATGTGCGAGCTGCCCGGACACCCCTGGTTCCTGGGCTGCCAGTTCCACCCCGAGTTCAAGTCCCGCCCGCTCTCGCCGCATCCCCTGTTCACGGCCTTCGTGGCCGCCGCCGTGAAGCGGCACGCGGGGCGGAAGCCGTGAACCCCCGGGTGGATCTCGGCCCGTTCGCGGTCGGGCCGGGCGAGCCGCTGGTGGTGTTCGCCGGGCTGTGTGTGCTCGAGGACGAGGGCGACGCGGTCGCGCTGGCGCGTGACCTGCGCGACCGCTGCGCCGCCCGGGGCCTGCCCTTCGTGTTCAAGGCCTCCTTCGACAAGGCCAACCGGACCTCGCTGGAGTCGTTCCGCGGCCCCGGGCTCACGCGCGGGCTGGCCATGCTGCGGCGCGTGCGGGCCGAGCTGGGCGTGCCGGTGCTGACCGACATCCACGCCCCGGAGCAGGCCGAGGCGGCGGCCGAGGTGGTGGACGTGCTGCAGGTGCCGGCCTTCCTGTGCCGCCAGACCGATCTGCTCACCGCCGCGGGCCGCACCGGCAAGCCGGTGAACCTCAAGAAGGGCCAGTTCCTGCCGCCCGGCGACATGCGCTTCGCGGCCGAGAAGGTGCGCGCGGCCGGCGGCCGTCCGCTGGTGTGCGAGCGGGGCACCTCCTTCGGCCACGGCGACCTGGTCGTGGATCTGCGCAGCCTGGTGTGGCTGCGCGCGGCCGGGGCGCCGGTGCTGTACGACGCGACCCACAGCGTGCAGCAGCCCGGCGCCGGCGGGCACACCGGGGGCCTGCGCGAGATGGTGGCCCCGCTGGCCCGCGCGGCCGTGGCGGTGGGGGTGGACGGCCTGTACCTGGAGGTGCACCCCCAGCCCGACCGGGCGCCCTCCGACGCCCGGAACACCCTCGACCCGGAGGCCTTCGGCGGCTTGCTCGACCAGGTGATCGCCTTGCGACAGGCGCTGGCAGGCGATCGGCCGCGCTGAGGTGGCCTTGGGCAAGCGGCTCAAGAACACCTGCATCTACCTGGGGGTGAGGCTGCTCCTGGGGCTGCTGCGGCTGCTGGGCCTCGGGCTCGCGCGGCGCCTGGGGCGCGCCCTCGGGCGGCTGGCCTTGCGCCTCGGCCGCGTCGAGCGCCGCCGGACGCTGGCCAACCTGGCGCTGGCCTTCCCGGAGCTCGACGAGGCGGCGCGCCTGGCGCTTGCGCGGGCGGTCTTCGCCCACCTGGGCGAGTGCGTGGCCGAGCTGGTCCACATCCGGCGCCTGGAGCCGCTGACCGAGCACGCCCGGCTCAGCCCGGAGTCGCGCGCCGTGCTGGACCGGCTGTTCGCCCGCGGCCAGGGCGTGGTGTTCGTCACCGGGCACCTGGGCAACTGGGAGCTCATGGCCCGCGCGATGGCGGCCCACGGCTACGGGGTCAACACCATCGGCCAGCGCACCTACGACCCGCGCCTGACCGAGCTGCTCGCCCGGTTCCGCGTCGCGGGCCGGGTGAACACGCTGTGGCGGGGCGAGCCCCGGCTCATGGCGCGCATGGGCGAGGCCCTGGCGCGCAACGAGCTCATGGGGCTGCTGATCGACCAGGACACCGACGTTCCGGGCGCGTTCGTGCCCTTCTTCGGCCGGCTGGCCTTCACCCCCACGGCGGCGGCCGCGCTGGCCCGCCACACCGGCGCGCCCCTGGTGACCGGCTTCAACCACCGCTGCCCGCAGGGCGGCTACGAGATCAGCGTCGAGGAGCTCGTGCTGGCACCCGCGGCCGGGGCCGATCCGGACCTGGTCCTGGCGCGCGACACCGCCGAGATGACCGCGCGCATCGAGCGCCAGCTCCGCGCCCACCCGGCCCAGTGGGTGTGGATGCACCGGCGCTGGAGCACCCGACCGCCCGGGGAAGGGAGCCCGCCATGACGTCCGTCCTGCTGCTCTCGGGCCTGCTCGCGGTGCTCTGCGCCCAGGCCGGCGCGCCGGCCTGGCCCTGCCCGGCCGAGGGCGACCTCGACGGCGACGGCGTGCCCGAGGTGCTGGCGCTCACCCCCGGACGGGCCGAGGTGCGCTCCTCGGGCTGGACGCGGGCATTGCCCTACCCGGCCCCGGCGGTGCGCCAGGCGTGCCTGGGCGACGTGGACGGCGACGGCCGGCCCGAGGTGGTGCTGGCGGTGGTGCGCTCGGCCGGCCCGCAGGGGGCCTACCAGCCGCGCCTGGCCGTGGTGCGGCTGACCAGGGGCTCGAGCGAGGCCCGCTTCCTGGGCACCGAGGGGGCCGGGCCGCTCAGGCGGCTGGGGCTGGCCGACCGCGACGGCGACGGCCGGCCCGAGATCCTGGCCCTGGAGGAGACCCCGACCGGCCTGCAGGCCAGTGCCTACCGCTGGCACGGCTTCGGGCTCACCCAGCTGCCGGAGGAGAGCGCCGCCCTGCGGGCGGAGTCCGCCCCCGGCGAGCCGGTGGCCGCCCCGGGCGGCGGCCCGACCCTGGCGGCCCCACCCGCCACCCCGGCCGGGCCGGCCGTCCCGGCGCCCAGCTTCGAGCGGGCGCCGGCCAGGCTGCGGGCCGTGCGCCTGCGGGTCGACCTCGGCGGGGCGGCCAACGCCCGCGACGCGGCCCGCCTGCCGCTGCCCGCCAGGCGTCACCTGGCCCGGCACGGCTTCGCCGTCGTGCGGCCAGCCGAGGCGCCGGCCGAGTTCCACCTGGTGTACCTGGAGAACCAGTACCGGGGCATCCCCACCTTCGTGACCGCGGACACCGTGCTGCACCTGGTGCACCTGCTGTTCGACCGCGCGCTGCAGGAGGCCGAGGTGCAGGTCCTGGGGCCGGTCCTGTGGCGCCTGCTGGACGATCTGGTGGCCACCGGCCGGGCCTGGGAGGCCGTCGCGCCGCCCGAGGGGCAGCGCGCCCTGGACGGCGTGCTCCTGCGCCTGGAGCTGGCCAGGCTGCTGCTGGACGGTGAGGCCGCGCGCCTGTCGCCGGCGCGGGCCGCCCGCGTGCGGACCGTCGCCGCGGCCCTGGAGAGCGCGGCCGGGGCCGAACCCGGCCTCGGGCTGCGGACGGCGGACTTCACGCTGCGCGGTCACTACACGCGTGGCCCCGCCCTGGGACGCTACTTCCGTGCGGTGCTGGCGCTCACCCAGGCCGGCGTGAGCGCCCCGGAGGAGGTGGCCCTGCTGGCCGCGCTGGTCTCCTCGAGCCCCGGGGCGGTCGCCAGCCTGCAGCGGCTGGAGGGCTTCTTCGAGGCCGTGGCCGGGCCCCCCGCCGGCGAGTCCGTGCTGGCGGTGCTCGCGCCGGCGGCCGAGCACCTCGGAGCCCGGCCCGCCTGGAGCGCGCTGGCCGGGCTGCCGCGGCCTGCCGAGCGACCCCCGGTCGGGCTGCTCGTCCGCCGCCGCGCGGCCGAGGGCGGCTGGCTCGCGGCCGGCGCCGATCCCGTGGCGCGTCCCTTCCCCAGCGCGCTCGACTGGCTCTCGGCCCTGGGCTCGCGCCGGGCGCGGGAGCTGCTCGAGCCCGAGGTGCAGCGGATGCCGGCGCTGGCCGCGCGGCTGGAGGCCACGGCCCTGGAGCTGCGCGCGCGGGGCCTGACGGGCTCGCTGTCCGATCGCTGGCTGCTGGCCCTGCGCTGGCTGGTGCTGCCGTTCCCCGCGGGCTACGCCGCCTTCCAGCGCTCGCCGCCCTGGGCCGAACGCGGCCTGGTCGCGGCCGCCGCCTCCTGGGCCGAGCTCCGGCGGGACACCGTCCTGTACGTGGAGCCGCCCGTGGTGTGGATGGAGGGCGGCGAGGAGGAGCGCCTGCCGCCGTCTCGGGCCGGCTTCGTCGAGCCGCTGCCCGAGCTGTACGCGGAGCTGGGCGCGCTGCTCGGCGCGGCCCGGCAGGCGCTGCTCGAGCTGGGCGGGCCCGGGGTGGTGGAGCCCGGCTGGGAGGCGCGCCTGGCCAGCCCGTCCCGCAAGCTCGAGGAGATGGGGGAGCTGGTCGCCTTCCTGGAGCGGGCCGCCCGGAAGGAGCTCCTCGGGCAGGGGCTCGGGCGCGAGGAGCACGAGCGGCTGCACACCATCGGCGGCTGGCTCGAGGGGTTGCTGGCCGGGAAGGGCAAGCTGCACCTCGATCCCGCGCCCGTGGCGTCCGACGTGTACTACCTGGGGGACCCCGAGACCGGCCAGCGCCGGCCGCTCATCGCCGCCACCGGCCCGGTGGATCACCTGTGGGTGGCCCTGCCGCTCGGCAGGCGGGTGGTGCTGGCGCGCGGGGCCGTGTCGTCCTACTGGGAGTTCCCGGCCGACGCGCCGCTGTCCGACGAGGCCTGGCGCGGGATGCTCGAGCAGGGCCAGGCCCCTCCCCAGCCCGCCTGGGCCAGGCCGCAGGCCACCACGCCGCGCAAGCCCGGATCGACCCGCCCGCGTGCCCGGGAGTGAGCCTCGTCACGCGCGTGAACTCCATTCACAGGCGCGCGACGCCGCGGGCGCTCGCGCGGGTAGCCCGTGGAGCCCTCATGTGCGTCTGCCATCGGTGAATTCCGGCCCGCCCGCCGGGCGCCGCAGGGGCTGGCACGCGCCTTGCTGATGGACAGCACCGGGCTCGCGCGGATCGATCCGGAGCCCGGAGGCGAGGCTGCCATGAAGTCCATCCTGACCCGTGCCCGCAGGCGCTTCCAGATCGGCAAGGCCTACTGCATGGCCAAGGAGATCGCGCCCCACCTGCCAGCCAAGGCGAGCATCGTGGACATCGGCTGCGGGAGCGGGTTCATCGCCTTCCACCTGCGCGGGCTGCGGGGCGGAGAGGTGATGGGCGTGGACGTGCTCGACGTGCTGCAGGCTCCCATCCCGTTCCAGCCCTTCGACGGGCAGACGCTGCCCTTCACCGACAGCACCTTCGACGCGGCCCTGTTCTGCTACGTGCTGCACCACACCCGGGAGCCGCAGGCGCTGCTGGCCGAGGCCCGGCGGGTGGTCAGGCCGGGCGGGGTGATCGTGATCTACGAGGACGTGCCCCACTCCTGGTGGGACTGGGCGTTCGCCTGGCGCCACTCGCTCGCCTGGACCTCCCGCACGGGGCCCTGCCGCTTCCGATCGTTCCTGGGCTGGCAGGAACTGTTCGGCCGGCTGCGGCTCAGCGTGCGCCGCTGCCGGCTCCTGTCGCGCTGGAGGAACCTCGGCCACCCCGTGCAGCGGGCCTTCTACGTGCTCCAGGTGCCCTGACTGCGCGCTGGCAGGAGGCGGCCCGCCCGGGGTACGATGGGCGGCATCGCCGGGGAGGGCGAGCCGCATGATCCTGATCGCGCGCACCTCACGCTACCGGGAGTACCTCCAGGAGAACCTGCGCCTGCTGGCCGGAGCCCGCGGGGAGACCTTCGTGGTGCGCGTCCGGCGGGAGCGGGTCGAGTCCGGCCTGCTCGAGCGCTCGCTCGCCCAGGAGCCGGTGCTGCTGCTGCTCAGCGAGGCGCCCCACGAGCGCCCGGCCGCCGTGCGCCTGGCGCGGGTGGCCGAGGCCCGCCTGGAGGACGACCGCCTGACCCTGCGCCTGCTGCTGGGGGGCTACCCGATCCCCGAGGCGTCCACCGCCGCGCTGGGAGCCCGCCTGGCGGGTGCCGCGCCGGGCGCGCTGCTGGAGCTCCCGGAGGGTAACCTCGTGGTGGAGGCCGAGGGCGTGGACGAGGAGCGGGCCTGGCGGGCGGCCGTGGACCGGCTGCTCGACGGCGAGGCCGCGCCCTTCTTCAAGGACAGCGTGTTCATGCGCCCGGTCGGCCTGTGGGAGGTCGAGGGCGGCGCCGAGGCCGAGCCGCTCGCGCTGCGCACCGACGGGCTGTACGAGCTGGCCCTCGACTGCCACAACCCCCACCTCGCGCCCGAGGCCCGCGCGGCCTGCCGGCTGGGCGCCGGGCACGATCCGGCCGAGCTGGAGCTGCTGCCGCTGCCTCGCCCGTCGCCCTGGGGTCAGGTGCGCGTGCGGGTGCGGCCGCTGGTGCCCGGCTCGGCCCGGCTGCAGCTCTTCGTCCGGCCGGGCGCCGAGGTGAGCACCCGGCTGGCCCTCGAGCTGCACGCCACCGGCGCGCAGGCCGTCCGTCCGGCGGCCTGCGGCGAGGTGGCCGGCGAGGCCCTGCGGCGGGGCGTGCGGGCCGTGTGGGGCGTGCTCGCCCGCCGCGACGCCCTGCGCGCGCCGGGGCTCGAGCGCGAGGTCCTGGAGACCATGCTGGGGCTGCTGCCCGAGGACGGCGAGCTGCGCCGGGCGCTGGCGCTGTGCCACCACCGCGCGGGGGCGCACGCCGAGGCCTGGCGCCTGTTCGACGAGCTGGGCGCCCAGCACCTGCTGCCCGAGGACCGCCTGCCGCACCTGCTGTCCGCCTGCGCGGTGGGCGCCCCGCCCGAGGCGCTGCTCGAGCTGGCCGGCAGACTGCCCTGGGACCAGGTGGACGCGGACGCGGCCCGGCGCCTGGGCGCGGCGGTGGCCGGCCTGCCCGAGCGGGCGCTGCTGCCGCTGCTCGAGTCGCTGGCCTACTTCGGCACCGAGCGGTTCCTGGCGGACATCTGGCGCGAGGCGCGGGACGCGATCCGCAGCCCGGGCGCGCTGCTGAAGACCAGCGCGCTGCTCCACGAGACCGGGCTGCTCACCCCGGCCGAGATCGCCCGCTACCTGGTCGAGCGCGTCCAGGTGCTGGAGCTGCGCGACCCGGGCGTGGACGCGCGCCTGGTGGAGCTCGGGCTGGAGGCGCCCCAGGCTCCGCCCGGCTTCGGCGAGGCCCTGGCGCGCGAGCTCGCGCGGCTGGCGGCGGAGGGGGAGCCCGGTGAGGCCCGGGCGCGCCTGGAGGCCGCCCGCGCCCGCCTCACCCCGGCCGCCCACGAGCAAGCCCGCCTCGGCCTGGCCGAGGCGCTGCTGGGGGCGGGCGGCGAGGAGGCGGCGGGCGTGGCCGCCGCCCTGCTGGTGGCCGCCGGGGAGTCGGCCCGGCGGCGCGGGGACCTGGAGGCGACCGCCGAGCTCCTGGAGCGCGCCGCGGCGGCCGATCCGGGGGAGCCCGGCCTGCCCGCGGCCCAGGCCGCGCTGGAGCGCGCGGTCGGCGCCCAGGAGCCGTTGCTGCTGCTGGGCGAGGCCCTCCAGGGGCAGCGCCTGGCGCGCCTGCGCGAGCGGCTGGCCGGCCAGCGCCTGGTGGTGGTGGGCGGCCCCCAGGCCCGCCCCTGGGTCGAGGAGCTGCGGCGCGAGCTGGCGCTGGCCGAGGTCACCTGGTTCCCCTCGCGGCTGGGCGAGCCGCCGCGGCCCGAGGCCGTGCGCGAGGCGCTCTCCGGCGCGGCCGGGCTGGTGGCGGTCCTGACCTTCTACGTCGGCCACCACGTGGCCGAGGCGGTGCGCGACGAGGCCCGCCGGCGCGCTCTGCCCTGCGCCTTCGTGACGGCGGGGACCTCCAAGGCCGCACTCCTGCGAGCGCTGCTGCGCGCCGGTCTGGACGGGCCCGCGGGCCCGCCCGAGTCTGCTCAGACGGCGCCGTCAGGTGCGCTGGACGCAGGCGCCGAGGGCTCGCCACCGCCGGCCGGACCGCGGCGCACCCAGAGGATCAGGGGAGCGAAGGGCGCGAAGAAGAAGGCCAGGGAGCGGTAGCGCAGCCCCGTCAGCACGGCGTCTGCTCCCGCGGCCGCCCGGGCGCGGAGCGCGTCCGTCACGTCCTGGAACATCGCCACGGGCTGGAGGCCCGGCGCCCCCGCCCGGGCCAGGGCGCGCAGCTCCTCCCACCAGTCCGCCCCCAGGGCCCAGACCACCAGCAGCCCGAGCGCCCCGGGCCAGAAGAGCTCGGCCGCCAGGCCCAGGCCGCGCTGCACGGCCAGGTCGCACAGCGCCAGCCCGACCAGGAAGGCCGAGCTCCAGGCCCGCGCGCGGAGCCACGCCCGCCGCTGCGCTCCCTGGCGCCAGGCCCGCCGGTGGCGCCAGTGGAACCAGGCCGAGGCCGGGACCGCCAGCAGCGCCACCAGGCCGGCGATCGAGGCCAGGTAGGTGCCGCTGCCCGGCGCGACGAGCTGGGAGAACCGCGTGAGCCAGTCGCCCTCGAAGAAGGTGGCCAGCACGGAGGGCGCCAGCGCCAGGACGAGCGCGACCTCCAGGGGCAGCGTCCCGCAGGTGGGCAGGCGCGCGGGCAGGCCGGCGCCCAGGCGCTCGCCCTGCCGCCACAGCCGTCCGAAGGCCCACAGCAGGCCGCCCAGCGCGGCCACGAGGGCCGCCAGCGCGAGCGGGGCGAGCAGCTCCTGGCGGACCGCCCGCTGCGCGCCCCACACGCCCCAGGGCAGCCCGGACAGGAGGTCCACCAGCAGCACGACCGCGAAGCCGCGGCCCAGCCCGAAACGATCGACCAGCCAGGCGCCCAGCGCCCAGACGCACGCCCCGGCGGTGAGCACCAGCGCGGTGCCCAGGCGGAAGAGCTGCCCGGGATCGGCCACCAGGTCCGGGGCCGAGGGGTTGTGGAACCGCAAGGTCCAGGTGAGCTGCTCGAGCTGCCAGGCGGTCAGGTAGCCCCGGGCGAGGGACCAGGCCAGCCCCAGCCCGAGCCCGACCTGGGTCAGGCGGTGCCGGAAGGCGAGATCGTCGCGCCGCCTGGCGCGCCAGCGAGGCCGGATCAGGGCGGCCAGCTCCACCAGGACGAGCCCCACCAGGAACGGGGTGGGGCCCAGGCTGAGCGCCCCCCGGGCGACGGCGTCCAGGCGCCACGGGCCGCCCGCGAGCGAGGCGAGCCCCTCGGTGTCCACCAGCGGCATGGGCAGCCAGATCCCCAGCCAGAGCGCGACGGCCACCCCGAGGGTCCAGGCCAGCCGGCGTGTCAGGGCGCGGGGCCAGGGTGGCGCGGGCGGGGCCGGTGTCGGCGCGGGCAGCCGCGCGACCAGGACGGCGCCGCAGTCCGGGCAGCGGCTGATCTCCGGGCGGCACTCGGCCGGGCGCCCGGTCCGCGCCCGGTGGGGGCAGGCCGGGTCAGGGCAGAAAGGCATGCGGTCCTCCGCCTCCTGTGTACGGAACCGCTTGATTATTTTCGAAAAGAAAAGGAAATGGAAGCGGAGGCAACCCGTGCGGGCCTGGTCCGGTCCAAGCCTGTGATGCTGTCGCTGATCGCCACGAACCCGGAGGTGCGCTTGGTGGTCCCGCCCGAGGCCGTCGCTGCCGCGGGACCCGCGGAGGACCGCGCGCTGCTCGAGCGCTGCCGGGCCGGCGACGAGCGGGCCATGCAGCAGCTCTACACGCGGCACGCCGGCCGGCTGTTCGCGCTGGCCCGGCGCATGACCGGCAGCCGGGCGGACGCCGAGGACGTGGTGCAGGAGACCTTCCTGCGCGCCTGGCGCAGCCTGGACGGCTTCCGCGGCGAGGCCGCCGTGGGCACCTGGCTGTACCGCATCGCCCTGAACCGGTGCCGGGACGCCTTCGCCCGCCGGCGGCCCACCGTGCCCGAGGTCGAGGGCGCCGCCCCGCCGCAGGCGGGTGACGCCATGGCGCGCCGCTCGCTCGAGGCCGCGCTCGGCGAGCTGCCCGAGGGCTACCGGGAGGTGCTGGTGTTGCACGACGTGATGGAGCTGGAGCACCCGGAGATCGCCGCCATCCTGGGGGTCGAGGTGGGCACCTCGAAGAGCCAGCTCCACAAGGCCCGCAGCAAGATGCGGGAGCTCCTGGCCGCCCGCGGCCAGGCGGCCTGAGGTACGAGGAGGACGCCATGGACGACACGAGAGACACCCGCTGCTTGGTCCAGGCGAGCCCCGAGGAGCTGTCGGCCCTGCTGGACGGCGATCTGGAGCCGGCCCGGGCCGCGGAGCTCGCCGCCCACCTGGATCGTTGCCCGGCCTGCTGCCAGATCGCGGCCGAGCTCGGCGCGGTGCGGGGCGGGTTGCGGGCGCTCGGCGACGCGGACCGCGCCGAGGCTGCCCAGGCGCGCGACCTGTGGGCGGACATCCGCCGCGAGCGCCGCCGCGAGGTGCGCGCGGAGCGCGGCGAGGGCCAGGCCTGGTGGCGGCGGTACTGGCTGGCGCCGGCGGGCGCGCTGCTGGGCGCGGCGGCCGCGGCGCTGGTCCTCTGGCTGGTGTTCGTGCCGGGTCCGCAGACGGGGCGCGCGCCGGTGGAGGCGCTGACCGCGGTGCTGGACGCCGAGCGGACCTACCAGCTGGCCATCGCCGGGCTGGAGGGCTCGCTGGCCCAGCCGCAGGCCGGGTACGACAGCGAGACCCAGCGGACCATCAGGCAGGGGCTGGCGGACATCGACACGGTGATCGAGCGCTGCCGCGAGGCGCTGCGGGCGTCCCCGGACGACCTGGGCGCGCACCGGGCCATGCTGGCCGCCTACCAGCACAAGGTGGACTTCCTGAGCGATCTGGTGGGCGAGGCCCTCTAGAGGAGGCGTGAGGCCATGAGAACCCTGAAGCGAACGTGCTGGCTGGTCCTGCCCGGGCTGCTGCTGGCGGCCCCGGCGCTGGCCGGGGAGCGCACCTGGCCCGCCACGGGGCTGAGCGCGGTGGAGCTGCTGACGACCTCGGCGGACCTCGAGCTGCGCGGCTGGGACCATCCCGAGGTGAAGCTCGAATCGGAGGAGGCCGGGCGGGTGGGCGACGAGTCCCAGGCGGGCGTGCTCAAGCTGCGCGGGGACGTCGATCTGGTGCTCTACCTGCCCGCCGGGCTCAAGGTCGGCGTGCAGGGGGTCAGCGGGGACGTGCGGGTCCGCGGCCTGGGCGGCCGGCTGCGCGTCCAGACCGTCAGCGGCGACGTGGCCGTGGACGGCGCCGGCCAGGGGCTCGAGGTGATCACCGTGAGCGGGGACGTCGAGGCCCAGCGGGTTCGCGGCGAGGTGCTGCTGAAGACGGTCAGCGGCGAGCAGAGCGTGGCCGACCTCTCGGGCGAGCGCCTGGAGGCGTCCTCTGTCAGCGGGGAGATCCGCGTGCGCGCGGCCGAGCTGCGCGAGCTGCGGGTCAAGAGCCACAGCGGGGACGTGGACTTCGACGGCCGGCTGGACCCCGGGGGCCAGGCGCGGCTGTCCAGCTTCAGCGGGGACGTGCGCGTCAACCTGCCCCGCGGCTCCGGCTTCGAGCTGGAGGCCGAGACCACCAGCGGCGAGATCCGCGTGGCCGGCGAGCTGGTCTGGTCCGAGCGCAGCGCGGAGCGGGCCGTGGGCCGGTGCGGCGCGGGCGGGACCGAGCTGCGGCTGTCCTCCCGGAGCGGCGACCTGGTCGTGCGCGTCGGCGACTGAACGCCGGCGGCCCGGAGCACCCCACCGAAAAGCCTTGCCGGCCCCCCCCTGCTCGGGCAGGTAGTTGCCCTGAGGTGATCCGATGCGCCCGCCCCGTCCGGCCCACCTGCTGCTGGTCGCCCTGCTGGGCGCGCTGCCGGTCGCCGGGCGCGGGGCCGAGCCCGCGCCCGAGCCGGGCGCGCCGCTCCACCAGGCGGTCCGGGCCTCCGGGCCGGTGGTCCTCGACGGCCGGCTCGACGAGCCCGCCTGGCAGGCCGCGCCAGCCCTGGATGCGTTCGTGCAGTCCTTCCCCAGGGCCGGCGCGCCGGCCAGCCTGCCGAGCGAGGTGCGGGTGGTGTTCGACGACCAGGCCCTGTACGTGGGCGCGCGCCTGCGGGACCCCGAGCCAGACGGCATCCTGGCCCGGGTGGCGCGGCGCGACCAGTGGGTCGAGTCGGACAGTTTCCGCGTGGAGCTCGACTCCCGCCTGGATCGCCGCACGGCCGTGTGGTTCGAGGTGAACGCGGCCGGCACCCGCCGGGACGGGACCTTCCACGACGAGCGCCTGGAGAGCCTGGACTGGGACGGGGTGTGGGCCGCCGAGGTGGGCGTGGACGCGCAGGGCTGGGTGGCGGAGCTGCGCGTCCCGCTGCGCCTGCTGCGCTTCACGCCCGGCCAGGAGGTGCGTTTCGGGGCGCATTTCGTGCGCTACGTCTCGCGCCTGCACGAGTACTCCGGCTGGCCCCTCATCCCGCCCGCCAGCGGGCTGAAGGTGTCGCGCTTCGGGCTGCTGGCGGGCTTCGACCTCGCGCAGCGGCCGGCCCAGCTCGAGCTCGCGCCCTTCCTGGTGCTCCGCCACCGGCCCGGGGGCGGGGGGAGCGAACGGCCGCTGGACGTCGGCCTGGACGCGCGCACGGGGCTGGGCGGGCGCTTCACCCTGACGCTCGCGCTCAACCCGGACTTCGGCCAGGTGGAGGCGGACCCGGCGGTGCTGAACCTGTCCACCTACGAGACCTTCTACCCCGAGAAGCGGCCCTTCTTCCTGGAGGACCGGTCCGTGTTCGAGCTGGCCACCACCAGCGGGGTGAACCCGCTCTTCTACACCCGCCGCATCGGCCGCGCGCCGCGCAGCCCCGACGAGGTGGGGGACGAGGCGCTGGTCGCCGAGCCGCCGGTGCCGGCCATCTACGCGGCCGCCAAGCTGGCCGGGCAGACCGAGGACGGCCTGAGCCTGGGCCTCATCCAGGCGGTCACCTCCGAGGAACAGGCGGTTTTCGAGCGGCCGGACGGGCGCCGGCTCACCCGGGTGGCCGAGCCGCTCTCGAGCTTCACCGTGGCCCGGCTGAAGACCGACTTCTGGGACCACTCCAGCGCGGGCCTGATGCTGCTCGGCCTCGCCACCCCCGAGGACGGCGCGGCGCTGAGCGGGGGGGTCGACACCCGGCTGGAGCTCGGCGGCCCGGACTACCACCTGCTGGCCAACGCGCTGTGGAGCTACCTGACGCCCGAGCGCGTGCCCTGGCACGACGACTTCACCCGGGCCGGCGTCGAGCGCGACGGGCCCCTCGGCTACGGCGGCGAGCTGGCGCTGAGCAAGGACGGCGGCGAGTACGTGACCGGGCAGGCCCGCGTCCGCTTCCGCTCGCGCTCGCTGGCGCTCAACGACCTCGGCTACCTGGACCGGCCGGACGTGATCGAGGCGGTGACCACGCTGCAGCACCGCCGGCTGCAGCCGCTGGGCGATCTCAGCCGCTACTCGCTCACCCTGAACTTCTGGCTGCGCCGCAACCAGGCCGGCCAGGCCCTGGGCCAGGGCTTCTGGGTGGACGCCTGGAGCCTGTGGAAGGACGCCTGGGGGCTGGGGGTGTGGTTCGGGGTGGACGCCCCGACCTGCGACGATCGCGAGACCCGCACCGCGGGCGAGGTCGTCTTCTGCCTGCACGAGCCCTGGATCGGCGGCGGCCTGTACGGCACCACCGACCCGGCGGCGCCGGTGGCCGCGAGCCTCGATCTCACGGCCTCCAACACCGAGCGCGGCTGGGGCCTGTCGAGCATGCTGGTGCTGGCCATCCACCCCTGGGAGCGGCTGCAGCTCTCGCTCGAGCCGACCTACCGGCGCTGGCGGGGGAGCCTGGTCTGGGTGGACACGCTGGCCTCGGCCGGCGGCGAGCGGCTGGTGTTCGCCGACCGCCACTCGGAGACCTGGGACGTCACCCTGCGCGGGAGCCTGACGCTGGCGCGCGACTTCACCTTCCAGCTCTACACCCAGGTCTACCTGGTCTCGGTCGACCACCGCGAGAAGCTCGCCGCCCCCCGGCCGAGCTCCGGCGCGCTGCTGGCCGAGGCCCTCGCGCCCGCCCTGGACGTGCCAGACGACTACGATCAGCGCTACTCTGCCTGGAACCTGAACGCGGTGCTGCGCTGGGAGTTCGCCCCGGGCTCGGTCGGCTTCCTGGTGTACACCCTGGGGCTGGCCGCGGACGGGGAGCGGGCCGAGTTCCGCTTCGGCCGCTCCCTGGACGAGCTCGTCCAGGCGGCCGGGCAGCACGTGCTCATGCTCAAGCTGTCCTACCTGTTCGGCTAGAGGAGTTTCTTGGGCCGCTTGCCTCGCCTGCGGGCCTGGGCCACAATACGGACGGTGCTGGAGGGATGGCCGAGCGGTCGATGGCGGCGGTCTTGAAAACCGTTGGCCCGCAAGGGCCCGGGGGTTCGAATCCCTCTCCCTCCGTCTTGTCAACACGCGCGAATCCCCTTGCCTGGCGCGGCAGCCCGCCTGCCTGCCGCTTCGGGCAAGGTCGCTCGCGCCTACGCTTGCCAACACGCGCCGACGGCTTCCGTAGGTCACGCTCGGGTCGCATTCTGGGCCCCAGCTCGGCGGGCTACTCGGCCGCGGACTTGGCTGGCGTCCGACCTTGCGCGTGGTCGGCCTCCCTGGCGTCACCAGATGCCCCAGGAACCGCCCCGGCACCTGGGCCGCCCTCCTGGTCGGCCGGGGCATCCGCCGCACCTTCCGGCCGCGCCTCGCCAGCCCGGCCGCCTTCCAACACCCGCAGGCCGCCCGCCCGGCAGGGCTTGCCCGTCAGGTAGGCGCCGAGCCCCGCCGAGGCTGCTACCACGTCCGACGAAAGTGCATGCGTGTAGCGCGCGGCCATGGCCAGGGTCTTGTGCCCGAGCATCGCGGCGATCGCCGGCTGGCTCGCGCCGGCCGACGCCATGGCCGAGCCTGCGACGTGGCGCAGGTCGTGCACGCGCAACCGCGGGAGTTTCGCCGTCTCGCAGGCCGCGCGGAACTGCGGCAGGATGGTTGGCCTCACCTTGCCATGGTGCGGGAACACCAGGCCGGCGCCCTCCAGCTTCCGCCCCGCGGCCTCGGTCTCCCGGGCCCGCGCCTGGCGCCGTGCCTGTGCCTCACAGAGCACCCCAAGCGCGACATCGTTGAGCTGGACCTTTCGCGGCTCGCCGTTCTTCGAGCGCTCGGCTGGTAGCCGGATCACCCTGCGGTCCAGGTCCACCTCGGCCCAGCGCAGGCCCGCGGCCTCGGTGTAGCGCATGCCGGTCGCGACCAGCAGGGTCACGATCGGCCGGATGCCGTCGCCACAGGCCTTGAGTAGCCGGCGCACCTCATCCGGCTCAAGGGCCGCCTCGCGCGCGTCGGGTTCTGTCAGCAACCGCAGCCGGCGCGCGAGCGGATTCTGGTCCAGCTCGCCCCATTCGACCGCCAGGGACAGCATGCGCGCCAGGCAGCGCAGCTCCCGGTTGACGGTCGCCGGCCCCGGCTTCCGCTTGCCGAACATCAAGCCGCCGCTCTGGCGCCTCGCCTTGTACGTCTCGACCTGCCCTGGTCCGACCTCGGCCAGCGTCAGCCGGCCAAAGTGACCCAGCAGATTCCGAACAAGACCGCCGCCAAGCCCGCGGAACCCTAAGCCGCAAAGGTGTTTTCCCGAGGTCGCCGGACGGGCTGTGACCCGAACCGCGACCCGAGGGGCGCCAGCGCGCCGGGACTGAGCCTTCCTACTCGAACACCTTGGGGCAGGAGTACGTGAGGTCCTGATACCTGCCCGTGAGTGGATCGAAGTCCTTCGGCACGCAGGCCCAGCACCAGCGCGCGCCGGTCTCTTGGTTGTCAACGCAGGTGCACGTGTCGGATTTGCAGTCGTCGGGCAAAAAGCAATCCCAGCACAGTAGCTTCTTGTCCTCTCCCAACCCGCAACCCGGTTCGTCGGTGGACGCGCCGAGCAGGGCCAGGGCCAGCACAGCCATAGCAAGGCGGATCGCGCTTCGCATGGTCGCCCTCCTCCCGAATGGCCCGAGACCGCCGGGCCATCATGTCCAGCCGCACCATGCGCCGCGAAACGAAAAAGGCCCGCAGGTGGCTCGCGGCGGCACTGGTCGGCGAGACTCAGGGCAACCCGAAATCCGCCTGCGGACCAACTTGGGTTGGCCGCAGGCCGCCGCGCACACACGCCGCGCGTGCGCTCGGGTTGCCTTTTCTCCGGCGGGCCCTGGTCGGGACCGCCGGATGAGTCTCGCCAAGGCCAGGATAGCCGAAGTTGAGGGGCGCAGTAAACGGTCTGGAAGGCGACCGCCGGCGTCAACCGAGGCCGCGACCTGGCGGGCGCGGGGCGGGTGCGACCCACACGGCTTGGCGCTGTTTGACTACCAGAGCCGACCGCCGACCCCGGACGCGAGGTTGAGCTTGGCGCAGGTGGCAGGAGGTGCCTGCCATGTCGCGCGAACGAATCCCGACCCAAGCGACCGAATCCCCGACCCTGCCGGAGCCCGAGCTGTGGTCACGCGCTGAGCTGGCGCGCCGGCTCGGCCTCCGACCCGCGACCCTGCGGGAGTGGTCCTGGCGCGCGCGCCAGGGGCTCCGGCTGCCCGAGGGCGCGCGCGAGTTGATGACCTTGGAGCGCCGTCCCGCCGGGCGGGTCATGTTCGCCCGGGTCGAGGTCGAGGCGCTGTGGGCCCGCCAGCGGGAGCGCGCCGCAGAGGATGCCGCGATCCGCTCGGCAGACGGGCGCGGGGAGGCCGCCGGCCTGGCGCGCGACCTGGCGACGCGGCTTCGGGTGCTCGGACAGCCGGCGCTCGCCGGCATGGCGGATGCCCTCGCGGGAGCACTGGTCGGTTGAGCTGAAACGAAAACGCCGCGCGGCCTTTGTGGGGGCATGCGCGCGGCACGAGGTCAACGATGCCAAACGTAGCATGGCGAAGGGCCATCTGCAAGCGCCTCGCGGCCAGGCGGTGACGCTGTGGGGCGCGAGCGAGGCCCGGCGGTCCACCCGCTCGCCAGGCCGACCCGCGACTGCGGGGCGTTGATTCGCGGCGAAGGTTGCGGCCGGCTTGACTGCACCTCGCCAGTCTGCCGCGCGCGTGTCGCCTGCCGGCGGGCTCGCGCCCTCCAGCGCGCATGGGAGCGCGCGGACCGGGAAACCGGCCGGCGCGTCCCGCTGTACGTGGTGACGCTGACCCTGCCGGCCAACTGCCGCCAGCGTGTCGCCACGCCCGATGCCGCGCAGGCTCTCGCCCGGGCGGCGTGGCAGGTCGCGGCGGGTTGGTTGAGGGGGGCCTGTGGCATCCCACACGGCGCGGCGCTGGCAGGTCGCGCGGTGCTGCATCAACCGGACGGCGCACCTCATGTGATGGTTGTCGGCTCCGTCGGAGGGCGCGCCCTCCCGCGGCGGCTGCGCGGAAACCTGGGCGAGCTGCGGGCGCGATGGGGGAAGGTGCTGGCCGGCTTGCTCGGCTGGGCAGGCGAACCGGGCTCACTTGTTGTGCGGCCCGAGGTGGCGCGCAACCGCCTGCGGGCCGCGCGTTACTCACTCAGAAGTCAACCCGGCTGGAGTCGCGCGGCGACCCGGCCGGTGGCACACAGGGCCGCCGCCTATCTTGACAGGGGAACGATTCGCGCCCCGCAAGCCGACCTGGAGCCCCGCAATAAACCCGGGTTCATTCCTGCCGTGCTTAGAGACCTGTGGGCCGAGCTGAGTTTCCAAGAAAGGGGGATCCGATGAGTGACCCGTTCGACGTTGGCGAGTTGCGGCGGCTTCTGGACGAAGTCGAGAGGGGCAGCGACGAGACGTGGGAAAAGCTGCGGCAGATCGTCGCAGACCCCGAGCCGTGGGAATGGCTGCGGCGGTTCGTCGCCAACTCCGAGACGTTCGAGCTGTCCGGCTTCGAGCCGGAGGGAGGTGGGCATGCTGTTGCGAAGTCCAAAGGGCGAGGTGGTCGCGGTGAGGGTCACGACGGAGCACGCGGCGAGCTGCTACGGGCGGCCGGTGGTGGTCCTGCCGGACGGGACGGCGCTGGGGCTGGGCGATGTGCGGGGCTGGGCGATCGTCGAGGCGAGCGACGCGGAGCGCGCCGAGCTGGCCGCGGGCGGCTACGTGCGGCCGGCGGGTGGTGCGCCGTGAGCCGGCCGGGTTGCGACCGTGGGGCGCCTGGGGCCGGCCGTGGCGCGTCCGCTGAGTCGGCCGGGCCCGAGGGGCGCACACTGTGCGGCCGGGTGCATCCTGCGGCTCCTGGCGCCCTCCGAGGGGGCGTCCAGGCAGACCCCGGCCAGGCACAGGCGGTGCTCGCGGTGCGCCTGCTGCGGGAGCTGGCGCGCGGCGGGTGCGCTCTCCCGTTGACGGCGGGCCTGCTGGCCGAGGTGCTGGGCACGGGGGAGGCCGAGGTACGCGGGGCGCTTGCGGCGCTGAGCGGGGCCGGGCTGGAGGTGCGCACGCGGCGCGAGCCGACCGGCGAGGTGTTCGCCGTCGAGGCGGCCGAGCTGCGATGTTGGTTGGGCGGGGGTTGTTCCGGCGCTGGTCTTGGACTCCACCTTCCCGCCCGGGAAAAACCACGAGACTCGCGCGCGTCGGCCGGTGGTGGCACAATAAACCCGGGTTTAGTCCGGGGCTCTTTGAAAACCGTTGCACCGAAAGGTGCCGGGGGTTCGAATCCCTCTCCCTCCGTTTTCCTGTCTGCGAAAGGCCTTGACCCGCGAGACGAAACTCAACCTCGCGGCCCTGGACAGGCCTGGTCCTCAGCCCTCGCCCTCAGCCGAGGTGCCAGGGGAGGAGGGACACACCCTCGCGCATCCCCTTCACCGCGCCCCCGGTCACGAGCACGCCTTCCCGGTGGGGGTTGCCCGGCAGGGACCGCCACCACAGCAGCGAGCGCAGCATGTCGTCGGCCACGGTGGCGCCGGACTTGATCTCGACCGGGACCAGGCGCGGGCCATCCTCCACCAGGAGATCGATCTCGTGGCCCGTGGCGTCCCGCCAGTGGAACAGGCGCGGCTCGCGGCCCTGGTGCACGCGGGCCTTGACGAACTCCGCGACCACGAAGCTCTCGAAGATCGCGCCGCGCTGGGGGTGGCGGGCCAGGGTGGCGGGGCTGTCGATGCCCAGCAGGTAGCACACCAGCCCCGCGTCCAGGAAGTGGATCTTCGGCCGCTTGCGCAGGCGCTTGCGGAAGTTCTCGCGATGCGGCGGGAGCAGGAACAGCAGGCCCCCGGCCTGCAGCGCCGTGAGCCAGTGGCGCGCGGTGGGCTGGCTGATGCCGACGTCCTCGGCCAGCGAGCTCAGGCTGAGCTCCCCGGCCGTGCGGGCCGCGGTCAGGCGGACGAAACGGTCGAAGGCGTCCAGGTCCATCACCTTGAGCACGTCCCTGAGGTCGCGCTCCACGTAGGTGCGGTAGTAGTCGCCCAGCCAGCGGACCGGGTCGAGGCCGCGGTCAT
Organism: Myxococcota bacterium; assembly: GCA_022710975.1. Taxonomy (GTDB): domain Bacteria; phylum Myxococcota; class B64-G9; order B64-G9; family B64-G9; genus JAKLGA01. Next base: position 139,458 of record JAKLGA010000012.1, read on the forward strand.
GCACCGGAGGGTAGGCGCTCCTCCACAGGGTCTCCCAGAGCCCTTCCGCCGGGACCGTGCCCGCGCTCCCGCCCGCAGCGGGTCTGCCCAGCGTGGACAGGTCCAGCGGGGGCTGGCCCAGGATCTCGGCGAGCGAGAAGGGCAGGAGCTCGAGCAGGGCCAGCCTGCCGGCCAGCGTCTGCGAGACTCCTTCCATGAGCAGGAGGTTTTGGGAGCCGGTCAGCACGAAGCGGCCCGGGCTGGCGTGCTCGTCGACCTCGACCTGGATGTAGCTCAGCAGGGCGGGAGCGCGTTGCACCTCGTCGAGGATGACCGGCCTGGGCAGCCCGGCCAGGAACCCGAGGGGATCCGCGAGGGCGTGCCTGCGGAGGTCGGGCCGCTCGAGCGAGACGTAGGCCAGGTCCTCGAAGCAGGCGCGGACCAGGGTGGTCTTCCCTGACTGGCGGGGACCCGTGAGCACGACAACCGGGTTCCGGAGGGCCTCGCGCTTCAGGACGCTCGCCAGGTGTCTTTCTATCATGACGATATTCAACGCCTATTTTCTCGTCGTGTCAAATTCAAAATCAGATTTTCAATTTGGATCCACGGGCTCTTGCCGGTGGCTCGGGGTCGGGCAAGGACTCGCGTTGACCGGCGTGAAAGCGCCATGGTATGCCCGGGGCATGGACCGCGACCCGATCCTCCCGCCGGCCCGGCTCCTGGCGGGCGTGCTGCTGGCCGCCCTCCTGCCGGGCTGCGGCGGATCGCCGCCGCCCGCCGGGGCGCGCCTGGCCTCCGCCGTCGAGGTGCGGGCCGAGGTCGTGGTCGTGCGCCAGTACGAGGGCGCCGAGCTGCGGCTCGAGGCGCGGGCCGAGCGCCTGCGCCTGGACGAGCGCGCGGGCAGCCTGGAGATCGAGGGCGGCGTCCAGGGCGAGCTGGCGCCCGCCCTGCTGCAGGCGGCCGCGGAGGACGGGCCGTGAGGCACACGCGCTGCCTGGCCTGGCTCGCGGCGCTGCTCGCGCCGGCGCTGGCCGCGGCCGGCGAGCCGCCCGCGCCACCGCGCCCGGCCGCCGACCCGCCGGTCCAGATCCGCTCGGAGCGCCTGCGCGTGCTGCAGCGCGAGGGGCGGGCGGTGTTCTCCGGGCAGGTGGAGGCCGTCCAGGGAGAGCTGCGCGTCCGCTGCGACGAGCTCGAGGTGCGCTACGCCCGGGGCGGGCAGGCCGGCCCTGGCAAGGCCCCCGCCTCCGGGGAGGTCGAGCGCATGTGGTTCCGCGGCCAGGTGGACATCACCCAGGCGGCCGTCGAGGGCCGGGCCGCCCGCCATGGACGCTGCCGCGAGGCCGAATACGATCGGCCGGCCCAGCGCCTGGTGTGCACCGGCGACCCCTGGGTCGAGGAGGGGCCGAACCGGATCGAGGGCGAGCGCATCGTCTACCTGCTCGGGCGCGACGAGGTCCAGGTGGTGCGGCCGAGGGCGGTGCTCGAGCTGCCGCCGCCCCGGCCGGGCGCGCCCGCGGGGCCCGGGAAGGCGGGCCGGTGAGCGCGGTGGGCACCGACGGCGCCGCGCTGAGCGGCCGGGAGCTGGTCAAGATCTACGGCGGCCGGCGCGTGGTGGACGGCGTGAGCCTGCACCTCCTGCCGGGCGAGGTGGTCGGCCTGCTCGGGCCCAACGGGGCGGGCAAGACCACGTCCTTCCACCTGCTCATGGGGCTGGTGCGTCCCGACGGCGGCGAGGTCCGGCTGGGGTCGGAGCAGATCACGCGCTGGCCCATGCACCGCCGGGTGCGGGCCGGCGTCGGCTACCTCGCCCAGGAGCCCTCGGTCTTCCGCCGCCTGTCGGTCGGCGACAACCTGCGCCTGTACCTGGAGGCCAGCGGCGTGCGCGGCCGGGCGGCCGAGGAGCGCGTGGAGCGTTGCCTGGCCGAATTCGAGCTGGGCAGGCTCTCGGGCGCCCTGGGCGCCACGCTCTCGGGCGGCGAGCGCCGCCGGCTGGAGATCGCCCGGGCCATGATCCAGGCCCCGCGTTTCCTGCTGCTGGACGAGCCGTTCTCCGGCGTGGACCCGCTGGCGGTGGAGGAGATCCGCGCCCAGATCCTCAGGCTGGCGCGCTCCGGGGTGGGGCTGCTCGTCACCGATCACAACGTCAGAGAGACCTTGTCAACCTGCGACAGAGCGTATATCGTCAAGGACGGTAAGATCCTCGAGGAGGGCGCTCCCGCGGCCATCGCCCAGAGCCCGCAGGCGCGGGCCATGTACCTGGGTTCGCGATTCCGCCTCGACGATGAGGCTCCTGTATGACCGAGATCCGTCAGGTCCTGTCGCTCAAGCAGACCCTCCAGCTGGTCATGACGCCCCAGCTGCAGCAGGCCATCAAGCTGCTGCAGCTCTCGCGCCTGGAGCTGGTGGACATGGTCCACCAGGAGATGCTGGAGAACCCGGTGCTCGAGGAGGGCCAGGAGGACGCCGCCCCGGAGAAACCCGCCGAGGGCACCCGCACCGAGTCCGAGGAGGCCGCCGATCGCGACCACGCCGAGGCCGAGAAGGAGGCCGCCGACGCGCCGCCCGAGGCCCCGGCCCAGCGCGATCAGCTCAACGAGATCGACTGGGAGAAGTACCTCGAGAACTACACCGCCTACGTGCCGGTCGGCAGCGCCGTGCGGCCCTCGGGCGACGAGCTGCCGTCCTTCGAGAACGTGCTGACCAAGAAGACCTCGCTGTCCGACCACCTGATGTGGCAGCTGCGCATGTCGGAGCTCAGCGAGGAGGACCAGGTCATCGGCGCCCAGATCATCATGAGCCTCAACGAGGACGGCTACCTGGAGGCCGACGACGAGGACCGGCTGGCGGGCCGCTCACCCACCGCGAGCCTGGCCGCCACCATGGAGGTGCCGATCGAGCAGGTGGAGCGCGTGCTGGCCGCGGTGCAGAACTTCGATCCGGTCGGCGTGGGCGCGCGCGACCTGCGCGAGTGCCTGCTGGCCCAGGCGCGGCACCTGGGGGTGGAGAACGGTTTGGTGTACGCCATCATCGGCGCGCACCTGCCGGCCGTCGAGCGCAAGAACTTCCAGGCCATCGCCCGGGCCCTCAAGGTGCCCAAGGAGGAGGTGCTCGAGGCGGTCAAGATCATCGTCCAGCTCGAGCCCAAGCCCGGCCGCCTGTACATCGAGGAGGAGCCGCAGTACATCACGCCGGACATCTACGTGGTCAAGGTGGGCGAGGACTATGTGATCCTGCTGAACGAGGACGGCCTGCCCAAGCTCAAGGTCAGCAACTACTACCGCCGGGCGCTCGCGGATGCGGAGCGCGGGGGCGAGACCCGCAACTACATCCAGGACAAGCTGCGCTCGGCGGTCTGGCTGATCCGCTCCATCCACCAGCGCCAGCGCACCATTTACCGCGTCACCGAGAGCATCGTGAAGTTCCAGCGCGAGTTCCTCGACAAGGGCATCGCCTTCCTGCGGCCGCTGGTCCTGCGCGACGTGGCCGAGGACGTGAGCCTGCACGAGTCGACCGTCAGCCGGGTGACGACCAACAAGTACGTCCACACCCCCCAGGGCATCTACGAGCTCAAGTTCTTCTTCAACTCGAGCATCAGCCGCGTGGTGGGCGAGGACCTCGCCAGCGAGGCGGTCAAGGACAAGATCCGCCAGATCTGCGGGGCGGAGGATCCGGCCAAGCCGCTGTCGGATCGCGAGATCGTCGATCTGCTCAAGGGCCAGAACATCGACATCGCCCGCCGCACGGTGGCGAAGTACAGGGAGATGCTCGGCATCTTGCCCTCGAGCAAGCGCAAGAAGGTCTACTGAACCGAGGCCGAACACGGGCCCCGGCGAGCGAGGAGCTCGTACCGGCCTGCCCCAGGAGGATCCATGCAGATTTCGGTCACCTTCCGCAACATGGAGTCGAGCGACACGCTCAAGGACTACGCCAGCGACAAGATCCTGAGGCTCAAGAAGTACGTCCCGTCGCCCACCGACGTGCACGTGGTCATGTCCAAGCACAAGTACCGCAGCACCGTGGATATCAAGGTGGTCTCCAAGGGCATCGTGCTGCGCGGCGAGGAGAACACCGAGGACATGTACTCGGCCATCGACCTCGCGGTCGACAAGATCGAGCGCCAGGCCCGCAAGTACAAGGACCGGATCCGCGACTACGCCCCCGTGGGCCTGGCCGACGAGATCCCGGTGCGCCTGGACGTGATCGATCAGGAGAGCATGGAGGAGGAGAGCGGCCCGCGCATCATCCAGACCTCCGAGTTCCACGCCAAGCCCATGACCGTCGACGAGGCGGTCATGCAGATGGACCTGATGAACAACGACTTCCTCGTGTTCATGAACGCCCAGAGCAGGGACGTCAACGTCGTGTACCGGCGCCAGGACGGGAACTACGGCCTGATCGAGGCCAAGACCTCCCCGCGCTGAGCCCGTGCGCCCCCGGCCCGCGTCTGGGGGCGGAGAGGTCGGCCCGGTCGCCATGCGCATCGCCTCGATCCTCGACCGCAACGACGTGACCGCCGCGGTGCCCGTGGGGACCAAGCGCGAGGTCCTGGCCGCCCTCGTGGACCTCATCCAGGGCAACCACCCCGAGCTGGATCGGGCGCAGCTGCTGAACGTGCTGCTGCGCCGCGAGGAGCTGCGCTCGACGGGCATCGAGGCGGGCGTCGCCTTCCCCCACGGGCGGGTGCCCCACCTCAAGAACCTGCTGGCCTGCTTCGGCCGCTGCCGCAAGGGGGTCCCGTTCGACTCCTTCGATGGCCGGCCGACCCACTTCTTCGTCGTCCTGCTGGTGCCCGAGGACGCCGAGGGCAGCCACCTGAAGGCCCTGGCCAGGCTGAACCGCATGTTCCAGGACGCCGGGTTCCGCGAGCGGCTGCTGGCGGCCCCCGACGCCGGGGCGCTGCACGCGCTGATCCTGGAACAGGACGAGAAGGGCTAGGGCGTGGCGCTCGCATCCCTACCCCTGGGGGAGATCCTGGAGCAGATCGGCTTCGATCTGCAGCTCGAGCTCGTGGCGGGCGCGAGCGGGTTGTCCCGCTCGGTCAGCCACCCGCGTGCCCAGCGACCCGGCCTGGCCCTGGCGGGCCAGCCCGGCGGCCTGGGCGCGGGCCGCCTGCAGGTGCTCGGACCCGAGGAGCTCGGCTTCCTCGGCTCGCTGCCCGCCGCCGACCGCCTCGAGCGCCTGGGCGCGCTGCTGGCCGCCGGCCCCGCGGGGGTGGTGGTGGCGGGCGGGTCGGCGCCGCCCGAGGGCTTGACGGAGGAGGCCGAGCGGCGCGGCGTGCCGCTGCTGGTGAGCAGCCTGCCCGCCGACCAGTTCGAGGACCGGCTGGCCGAGGCGCTGGAAGAGCAGCTCGGCCCCAGCCGCTCGATGCACGGCGTGCTGGTGGACGTCATGGGCGTCGGGGTGATGATCCTCGGCAAGAGCGGCATCGGCAAGAGCGAGTGCGCGCTCGATCTGGTCATGCGGGGCCACCGCCTGGTGGCCGACGACGTGATCATCGTGCGCCGGCGCGGCGGCAACCAGGTGTTCGGCTCCTGCTCGCCGCTGCTGATGCACCACATGGAGATCCGCGGCCTGGGCATCATCAACATCAAGGACCTCTACGGCGTGTCCGCGGTGCGAGAGCGCAAGAAGATCGAGCTGGTGGTGGAGCTGACGGAGTGGCGCGCCGAGGAGGAGTACGACCGGCTGGGGCTGGACGATCGCTCCTACGATCTCCTGGGCGTCCCCACGCCCCACCTGATCATCCCGGTCCGGCCGGGCCGCTACACCACCAGCCTGGTGGAGGTGGCCGCGCGGAACCTGTTGCTCAAGCGCCAGGGCCACCACTCGGCCCGCGAGTTCCAGGCCCGGCTGCACCAGGCCATCGCCGAGGCGGCCGAAGAAGGCGACGGCGGAGAGGTGGTCGAGTGAGCGAGCTCGGTTCCTATTCCCGCCCCATCCGGGTGGTGGTCATCACCGGCCTGAGCGGCTCGGGCAAGTCGACCGCCATCCGGGCGCTGGAGGACCTGGGCTTCTTCTGCATCGACAACCTGCCGGTGGTGCTGCTGCCCAAGCTGATGGAGCTGTTCCCCTCCCAGCCCGACGAGATCGAGCAGGTGGCGCTGGTGGTGGACGCCCGCGAGGCGCGCTTCCTGGACGGCGCCCGGGAGGCCATCGAGCGCGTCCGGGCCGCGGGCGGGCGCCTGCAGATCCTCTTCCTGGAGACCGCGGACGCGGTCCTGCTCAGGCGCTACTCGGAGACGCGCCGGCGCCACCCGCTGTCGCCGGCGGGCTCGGTCGAGGAGGGCATCGCCCGCGAGCGGCAGGTGCTGCAGGGCCTGCGCGAGGCGGCCGACTGGGTGATCGACACCTCCGAGATGACCGTCCACCAGCTGCGCGAGATGATCCAGCGCTACTTCGAGCGGCAGGACCAGGGCGTCGGCATGAACCTGGCCGTCGTCAGCTTCGGCTTCAAGCACGGCCTGCCGCCCATGGCCGATCTGGTGTTCGACGTGCGCTTCCTGCCCAACCCGTACTTCGTGCCGGAGCTGCGCGATCACCCGGGCACCGAGGCGGCGGTGCGCGACCACGTGCTGGCCAACCCGGCCGCACAGGAGCTGCTCGGGCAGGTCGAGAACTTCGTCAGCACCTTCCGGCCGCTGTACGACCGGGAGGGCAAGAGCTACCTGACGGTGGCCATCGGCTGCACCGGCGGCCGCCACCGCTCGGTGGTGATCGCCGAGGAGCTCGGCAAGCGCTTGCGTCGCGGTGGTTCGGTCGTGGTGCGTCACCGCGACCTGGAGCGGAGCTAGGGGCGTCGAGGGAGAGGAGCTTGGCATGATCGGGCTGGTGCTGTTCACCCACTCCGGGCTCGCCCGGGCCTTCCAGGAGAGTATCGAGATGGTGGCCGGGCCCCAGGCGCAGGTGGCCACGGTCGGGGTGGACAAGGGCGTGTCGCCTGACGTCTTCGAGCGCGAGCTGGAGCGAGCCATCAAGAAGATGGACACGGGCCACGGGGTGATCGTGCTGACCGATCTCTTCGGCGGCTCGCCGGCCAACCTGTCGCTGGCCCGGTTGGTACCGGGCCGGGTGGAGGTGATCTCGGGCCTCAACCTGGCCATGCTGCTGAAGGCGGTCGATCTGCGCATGCGCAACCTGACCGACCCGGCGGTGATGGCCCGCGCCGTGGCACGCGAGGGGCGGGAGAACATCGTGCTGGCCTCCGATCTGCTCTCGGGGCAGGCCGAGCCGCCGCGGGCCCGCTCCAGCCAAGGAGGTGGTGGTTGATCCGCGGCGCACGCATGCGCATCCGCAACCGGCTGGGCATGCACGCCCGGGCGGCGACGGTGTTCGTCCAGCTGGCCAGCCGCTTCGTCTGCGAGCTGCGGGTGCGCAAGGACGACATCGAGGTGAACGGAAAGAGCATCATGGGCGTGCTGCAGCTCGCGGCCGCGCAAGGCACGGACATCGAGGTGGAGGCCGACGGGCCGGACGCCGACCAGGCCCTGGCCGCCCTGGCCAGACTGGTCGAGGACCGCTTCGGGGAGGACGAGTAAGGGCATGTCCGGCGCCAAGCCAAGGGTCCTGCGCGGCATCCCGGCCTCGCCGGGCATCCACGTAGGGGCGGCCTTCATGGTCGATCGACGCCGGCTCAAGATCCGCCGCCGGACCGTGCCCCGCGGGCGCCTCGACGAGGAGACCGCCCGATTCCGGGCCGCGCTCGAGACCAGCGTGCGGCAGCTCGAGGCCATCCGGGCCCGCTCCCAGCAGGCCGGGGAGCGCCAGCCGGTGGCGGTGCTGGAGGCCCACCTGCTCATGCTGCGCGACGAGAGCCTGGTCCAGGGCACGCTGGACATCATCCGGCGCGACGCGGTCAACGCCGAGTGGGCCCTGGGCGCGACCCTGGCCAAGGTCCTGCGCGCCTTCGAGGACATCCAGGACGAGTACTTCCGCGAGCGGCGCGCGGACGTGGAGTTCGTGGGCGAGCGCGTCATGCGCAACCTGCTCGGGCAGGCGGCCGATCTGCGTCCGCCCGCGGGCGGCCACGCGGTGCTGGTGGCCCACGAGCTGTCGCCGGCGGACACGGCCGGGCTGGGACGGGACGCGGTGGGCGCCCTGGTCACCGCGGCGGGCAGCCGCACCGCGCACACTGCCATCGTCGCCCGCGCGCTCGAGCTGCCGGCCGTGGTGGGCGTGGCGGGGCTGCTGGGCGCCGTGGGCGCCGGCGATCGGGTGATCGTCGATGGGTACCGCGGCGAGATCGTGGTGCGCCCGACCCGCGCCATGGTGCGGGAGGCCGAGGAGCGCGCCGCCTGCCTGCGCTCGCGGGCCCTGGCGCTGGTGGACGAGGCGGCCGGCCCGGCCGAGACACCCATGTGCCTGTCGGCCAACATCGAGCTGGAGGAGGAGGTCGAGGCGGCCCTGCGCTACGGCGCCGAGGGCGTGGGCCTGTTCCGCACCGAGTTCCTGTTCATGGGCCGCGGGGCGCCCAACGAGTCCCAGCAGCACCGCCTGTACGAGCGCATCCTCAAGCGCCTGGGCGACCGTCCGGCCACCATCCGCACCCTCGACATGGGCGGCGACAAGAACCCCGAGCTGTTCCGGCCTGCACCCGAGCTCAACCCGGCCATGGGTTTGCGCTCCATCCGCCTGTCGCTGCGCCACCCCGGCCTGTTCCTGGCCCAGCTGCGCGCGCTGCTGAGGGCCAGCACGGCCGGCACGCTGCGCATCCTGTTCCCGCTGATCGCCTGCCCGAGCGAGCTGGAGCGGGCGCTGGAGTACCTCGACCAGGCCCGCGCCCAGCTGCGCGCCCGCGGGCAGGCCATGGCCGGGCGCATCGAGGTGGGCATGATGGTCGAGGTGCCCTCGGCGGTCATGCTGGCCGACAGCTTCGCGCGCCAGGTAGACTTCTTCTCGCTGGGAACCAACGATCTGATCCAGTACGCGCTGGCGGTGGACCGCCACAACGAGCAGCTGGCCTACCTGAACGAGCCCCTGCACCCGGCCGTGCTGCGCATGCTCGATCAGGTCGTGCGCGCTGCCCGCCAGGCCGGCATCCGGGTCGCCCTGTGCGGCGAGATGGCCGGCGAGCCGCAGAACCTGCCAGTGCTGCTCGGCCTGGGGCTGGACGAGATCTCCATGACCCCGGCCTCGCTGCCGCTCGCCCGGCACGTGCTGCGGCGGCTCTCGCCCGAGGCCACCCAGGCGCTCTGGCGGGATCTGCGGATGTGCACCCACCCGCGCGAGACCGAGCGCCTGGTGAAGGAGTTCCTGGCCGCCCACCTGCCGGATCTGGCCTGCTGAGCCTCGAGTTGACACCTGCCACGGCATTGGCCATAGTGGCCCGACCGCCCGGCGGACCGGGCGCAGATGAAGGAGAATCCATATGCAGAAGCGCGACTTCGTGTTCACCTCCGAGTCGGTGACCGAGGGCCACCCGGACAAGGTGGCCGATCAGATCTCGGACTCCGTCCTGGACGCCCTGCTGGCCAAGGACCTGCGCGCGCGGGTGGCCTGCGAGACCCTGATCAAGACCGGCATGGTCGTCATCGCCGGCGAGATCACCACGGACGCCTACGTGCACCTGCCCGACGTGGCGCGCGAGGTGATCAAGAGCATCGGCTACACCGGCTCGAGCATGGGCTTCGACTGGGAGACCTGCGCGGTGCTGTCGGCCATCGAGGGCCAGTCTCCGGACATCTCCCAGGGCGTCACCGCGGGCGAGGGCCTGCACAAGGAGCAGGGCGCCGGCGATCAGGGCATGATGTTCGGCTACGCCACGCGCGAGACGGACGTGCTCATGCCCTCCCCGATCTACTACGCCCACGGGCTGACCCGCCGCCTGAGCGAGGCGCGGCGCAAGAAGCTGCTCACCTTCCTGCGCCCGGACGGCAAGAGCCAGGTCAGCATCCGCTACGAGAACGGCAAGCCGGTCGAGGCCGCCACGGTGGTGGTCTCCTGCCAGCATGAGCCGGATGTGTCCCACGAGACCATCGTGGAGGCGGTGCGCGAGCAGGTGATCAAGCCGGTCATCCCGGCCGCGCTCATCACCAAGAACACCGTGTTCCACATCAACCCGACAGGCCGTTTCGTGCTGGGCGGGCCGTTCGCCGACTGCGGCCTGACCGGGCGCAAGATCATCGTGGATACCTACGGCGGCTGGGCCCGGCACGGCGGCGGCGCGTTCTCCGGCAAGGACCCCTCCAAGGTGGACCGGTCCGCGGCCTACGCGGCGCGCTACATCGCCAAGAACATCGTGGCCGCCGGCCTGGCCGAGGAGGCCGAGGTGCAGCTCGCCTACGCCATCGGGGTGGCCGAGCCGGTCAGCCTGCTGGTGACCACCTACGGCACCGGCAAGGTGGCGGACGACAAGCTGGCCAAGGCCTGCCGCAAGGTGTTCCCCGTCAAGCCGCGCGACATCATCGAGCAGCTCGATCTGCTGCGGCCCATCTACCGCATGACGGCCTCCTATGGCCACTTCGGCCGGGAGGAGCACGAGTTCACCTGGGAGCGCACCGACCGTATCGAGGAGCTCAAGGCCGCGGTGAAGTAGGCCGCCCCGGCCCATGGATCCACTGCAGGCCATTGTGCTCGGGCTGGTACAGGGCCTGACCGAGTACCTGCCCATCTCCTCCACCGCCCACCTCAGGATCGTCCCGGCCCTGGCCGGCTGGCCGGATCCGGGCGCGGCCTTCTCGGCCGTGGTCCAGCTCGGCACGCTGCTGGCCGTGGTGGTCTACTTCGCCCGGGACCTGTGGCGCCTCGCGCGCGCCTTCGCCCTGGGCCTGGCGCGGCGGCGCCCCTTCGCGGAGCCAGACGCGCGGCTGGCCTGGCTCCTGCTGCTCGGCACCCTGCCCATCGGCCTGGCCGGGCTCGCCTGCCAGGACGCCATCGAGGGCGCCCTGCGCTCGCTGTGGGTGGTCAGCGTGTCGCTGGCGGCGCTGGCCCTGGTGCTCGCGCTGGCCGAGCGGGTCGGGCGCCGCAGCTCCGCGCTCGCGGGCCTCGGCTGGGGAGGAGGGCTGGCCATCGGGCTCGCGCAGGCCCTGGCGCTCGTGCCGGGCGTGTCGCGCTCCGGGGTGACCATCACCGCCGGGCTGTTCGCCGGGCTGACCCGGGCCGACGCGGCCCGTTTCTCCTTCCTGCTGTCGGTGCCGGCGGTGGCCGCCAGCGGGCTGTACGAGCTGCTCCAGCTCGTGCGCGAGCTGCCCGAGGGCGTGCCCTGGCTGGCGGTGGGGCTGGGCACGGCCGCGGCCTTCGCCTCGGGCCTGGGCGCCATCGCGTTCCTGATGCGCTTCCTGGCCCGGCACTCCACCTGGGTGTTCGTGATCTACCGCCTGGTCCTGGCCGCGGTCCTGGTCGTGCTCCTTTCCTGCGGCATCCTGCCTCCTTGACCGATCGTAGCCCCAGGACTCCAGCAATCCGGCCGACTGTATCCCGTGGGACGCATCCCTCTTGCCTGGTTCCCTTCTCCCAGATGAAGAAACTTCTTTCTTGAAGAGATATTGCGGTCGAGGCAGGGCAGCCCGGGCGGTGGCCCAGGAGTTGCTGGGTGGCGTGCGCGTTCGAGCTTCCTCTCAGCAAGGAGTGGTTCGATGACAAAGTTCCTCGCGATCATCCCGGTCGTCGCCCTGGTCGGTATGGGCTGTGGCCCCGATTCCGACGTCACCGACCCGTCCGACTGCAACGCGCTGCCCGAGGGCAAGATCTACCAGGCCTGCATCGACAAGCTGGCCCCCAAGGCGGATCGCATGGACGCCGAGAACGACCCGAAGCTCTTCGGCGTCGAGCTCGAGGCCCGGTGGGCCGCGCTCGGCCAGACCGGTCGCGCGCTGCGCACCCCCTGGCCCGACACCTACTGGCCGACCTACGCGGACGCGGTCAACGCGCGCTGGCAGGGCCAGGCCACGAAGTCGCCGCTCGAGAAGTACGACATGGCCTTCAACGGCTGGACCCCTCCGGCGGGCTTCGACAACCTGGTGCCCTTCAAGGGCTGCGGCCAGGAGTTCGACGCGGACTACTACACCCAGCTCGGCCCGGCCGCCAAGTACTGGTCCGATAACAAGGGCAACAAGGCCCAGCGCGACGCCTGGCAGGCGGCGGACTGCGAGGAGAAGATCGAGGGCTGGTGGGGCCTGTGCCACGCCTGGGTGCCGGCCGCCATCCTGGAGGACGAGCCCGTCAAGGCCGTGACCTACAACGGCGTGACCTTCGAGGTCGGCGACATGAAGGCCCTGATGGTCATGATGTACGACCGCTCCAGCACCCGCTTCGTCGGGCAGCGCTGCAACGCCAAGAACGAAGAGATCAAGCGGGACGAGAACGGCCGCATCATCGACGACGGGTGCCGCGACACCAACCCGGGCACGCTCCACCTGCTGGTGACCAACCTGCTCGGCCGGGACAAGCGCGCCTTCGCCGAGGACCGCACCATGGACTACCAGGTCTGGAACCAGCCGGTGCTCGGTTACCGCATCACCCAGCAGGCCGAGATCGCCGAGAACGCGGCCGCCAAGCTGCTCAACGCGGACTGCGAGACCGACGGCTCCAACTGCGAGTACACCTGGGACGCCGACGCCACGAAGTTCGTCGAGGTCATGATGGAGGTGGACTACATCACCGAGAGCGACGCCTCGACCGAGCCGATGATCCCGGACATCGCCTCCTACACCCGCACCGACCGCTACCACTACGTGCTGGAGACCCTGGACGACGGAACCATCATCGGCGGCGAGTGGATCTCCGTCAGCGCCACCGCCTTCCCGCAGCGCGTGTACGGGCTGCCCAACAGCCAGAGCACTCACGCCGACTTCCTGTGGCTGCCGCTCTCGGCCGGCCGCAGCTCGAACCCGTACGCGAACCTCGAGAAGATCCGCATGCTGGTCGCGATGAGCAAGGACGACCAGCCGGGCGAGACCCGCGAGGGCAAGAGCTTCGTCAACGCCACGCCGGTCAGCATCCCCGACAACGCCGCCGCCGGCGCCACCTCCAGCATCCAGGTGGACGAGGACGTGACCATCGCCGGCCTCAAGGTGACCGTGACCGTGACCCACACCTACATGGGCGACCTCGCCCTGCGGTTGGAGCACGACGGCCACACGGTCGAGCTGCAGAAGAACGCCGGCGGCTCCACCGCCAACCTGTACAAGACCTTCGACGTGGACGACTTCAACAACGCCTCGGCCCGGGGCGAGTGGAGGCTGGTGGCGGTGGACAACGCCAGCCGCGACGTGGGCACCATCGACAAGTTCGAGCTGTTCGTGGTGGGCGGCAACGCCAGCGCCCCGACCGCCGAGGTGTTCACCGCCAGCCCGGCCAAGAAGATCCCGGACAGCAGCGCGACGGGCATCACCTCGGCCATCCAGGTGACCGGCACGGGCGCGGTGAGGGAGCTCAAGGTCACCCTCGACATCAAGCACACCTACGTCAGTGACCTCATCGTGGAGCTGAAGCACGGCACCGGCACCAGCACGCTGCACAACCGCGAGGGCGACGACAGCGACGACCTGGTGAAGACCTACACCGTGACCGACTTCCAGAACGTCGACAGCGCCGGCGAGTGGAAGCTGGTGGTCAAGGATCGCGCCCGGCAGGACACCGGCACGCTGAACGCCTGGCAGCTGGAGATCAAGCGCTGAGGAGCGGTGCTCTTTCCCGGGGGGGCACCTGGGGACGCACACCGAGGCGGCCCTCCGGACCACGCGGTCCGGGGGGCCTTTTTGTGCTCCCACTCTTGGTGCCAGGGACTTTCTTGAGGTGTGGCAGACCCCCCCCACTCTTGGTGCCAGTGACTTTCTTGAAAGCGCCAGACGATCCGGGCCAGAGGCCAAGGTGCTGACAGGCGTGGAAGACCGGATCCACCCTTCGACGGGCTGCGGGATGCTGGTTTGTGGTCGGATCTCGATCGGGTCGGAACGAATTTCTGGCTGTAAACCGGGATCCGGGCAAGGGTCAGCCTTCGAGAGGGTCACCAGGTCGAGATCATCTCCATCGAATAGGCCGAGTCCTCACGGTGGGCCGGCGCCCTGGTAGGCCAGGGCCGGCGGGAAGCAGTGCTCCGGGAAGGTCGCGGTCAGGTCGCCCGCTCTAAGCCTGGCTGAGGCCTCCCGGAACGCGCTCGCGAACGCCCGGTAGGCGGCGCGGTAGGCCTTCCATAGCACAGCGCTCGCGGCGTGGCAGGAGGGCGCCTTCGAGCGCTTCACCTCCTTCGGCGTGCCGTGCGGGTGCTGGGCCAGGATGCGGCGCACTCCCATCGGTCGGGTGCCCTGCTCCTCGTGGTTTTTCCTCGCGTCGGCCTCGATGTCCGCGACCATGGCCTGGACCTTTGCCCGGCGCTCTTCCTCGGTGAGATCCTCCCAGCAGGGCAGGGGAGAGAGCGGGATCGGGTAGCGGATGTACGCCTCCTCGGGCTTCAGGCCATCCTCGCAGCCCATCGGATCCTGGCTCGGGTCGCTGGAGCTTCTCGGCTTCCGGTGCAGGGCGGTGTGATCGACCCACACGCCCTCGAGCTGCTTCCCCTCGAGGAGGGCGGGCAGGCAGCTGACCCCGGGCCAGTCCCCGGGCATCATCACCAGGCCCTCCTTGCAGCCGTGGGAGAGGATGTATCGCAAGCGGGCGACCAGTGCCTCGTCGTCGCGGATGGGGATGGCGCGGTAGCGCCTCTCCCAGAAGGGCCCGTGCCAGCCGTGGAGCTTGTTCACCTGGCGGGCGATGTTGGACTCGAGATAGCCCATGAAGGCGGAGATGGCCTGGGAACTCTGGCCCCTGAGGAGCAGGTGGAAGTGGTTGGAGGCCCAGAAGAAGGCGAACAGGCTGATCTCGGGGAACTGGTCCAGGGCCCGGCCGAGGCAGCCGCGGATGATGGCGTTGAGCTCTTCGGAGGGGCGGAGCAGGAGGCGGCCCATGACGGTGCGGTTGGTGATCTCGAACAGGGTGCCCGGCTCGGGCATGAAGCGCAGCGGTCTCGGCAAGGCACGTCTCCCCCCGTGCATGACCTCTAGCAAACCGCTTGCCAGTGTGAACCGGATGAGGACGAAGGCGATGGCCTGGATGAGGTCGTGGGCTGACAATGGAGGCATGTCAAAGGGTTGCGAAGATCGGGGAGGGAAGGGTCAGGCGGTAGATCGGCGGCAGTGGGCCATTCCCGCGGTGACCGGCGTGACCGGAATCCGGTCACCGTGGATGAAAAAACCGGTCACCCTGGTCCGGGAGCCTAGGTTTGGATTGACCGCTCAGAAAATGGGCTGGCACCTGCAGCAGGGCACCTGCAGCAGGGGTGCGTCAGCCATGCTCACCCCTCGTCCGCCGAACGCCGCCGCTGTGCCGCGAGCAGCGGCGCTTCGCCGATTCGAGTCGGAACCAGCGGCTTGTTAGGTTGCATCGCTAAACTCCATCTGGCGCAGAGACTCACAGAAGTCGTAGAACTCTGCCTTGTTGCCAGATCTACGATAGATCAGGATGTCCCCGTAACTCGACATGATTGCGAACTCGATCGTCCCGAGCCGCACGGGAATGCCCACCTCCACCAGATTTCCATAGCCCGGTCGCTTCCAACTGGCATCGCTGATCTTACAGTTCTCCTGGCGCTCCAGATGCTCAAGCAACTGAGCTGCTGCCGGCATGGAATACCCATGAGGTACGGAGAAGATCTCAGGGTCTCCATACGGAGTCGATGAAGGAAGGAGTTTTACCACTGACCTGCCCCCGATCTCTGGTCCAGGCATTGTAAGGGGCTTCCTTGGTTGATGTCCATTCCAGGCAGCAGGGCGAAGGGTGCCGAAGGCGCCCGGAGCTCTGCTGCCCCTCACTCCGGTGGTGCCAACCGATTTCCCCACTCCGATGGTGCCAACCGATTTCTGAAAGAGCCCCGGCCCGCTTGACAGCCGGGGCGGACGCGCAGCAAGGTAGAACGGCTCAGCGCGCCGGCGCCCACGCGCCGGGGGAAAGGACGGGCAGGACATGGAAGCCAAGCGGAAGCCGCAGGCGGCCGACTTCAAGGTGGCCGACATCGGCCTGGCCGACTGGGGCCGGCGAGAGATCGACGTCGCCGAGCAGGAGATGCCGGGCCTGATGGCGCTGCGCGCCAAGTACGGACCGGAGAAGCCACTCAGGGGCCAGCGCATCACCGGCTCGCTGCACATGACGTTGCAGACCGCGGTGCTGATCGAGACGCTGGTGGAGCTGGGCGCCGAGGTGCGCTGGGCCTCGTGCAACATCTTCTCCACCCAGGACCAGGCCGCCGCCGCCGTGGCCGCGGCCGGGGTCCCGGTGTTCGCCTGGAAGGGCGAGACGCTCGAGGAGTACTGGTGGTGCACCTACCAGGCGCTGAGCTTCCCCGGCGGCAAGGGCCCGACCCTCATCGTGGACGACGGCGGCGACGCCACGCTCCTGGTGCACAAGGGCCACGAGCTCGAGGAGCACGTGAAACGGCACGGCGCGCCGCCCGCCATCACCACCCAGGTGCGCGAGGAGATCATCATCGAGGAGCTGCTGCGCAAGATCCTGGCCGAGGACGACCAGCGCTGGCACAAGCTGGTCAAGGCCATCCGCGGCGTGTCGGAGGAGACCACCACGGGCGTGCACCGGCTCTACCAGCGCGAGAAGGAAGGCACGCTGCTGTTCCCGGCCTACAACGTGAACGACTCGGTCACCAAGTCCAAGTTCGACAACCTGTACGGCTGCCGCGAGTCGCTGGCCGACGGGATCAAACGCGCGCTGGGCGTCATGGTGGCCGGCAAGACCGTGCTGGTGTGTGGCTACGGCGAGGTGGGCAAGGGCTCGGCCCAGTCCATGCGCGGCTTCGGCGCCCGGGTGCTGGTGACCGAGATCGACCCCATCTGCGCGCTGCAGGCGGCCATGGAGGGCTTCGAGGTCACCACCGTCGAGGAGGCCCTGCCCGAGGCGAACATCTACGTCACCGCCACGGGCAACCGGGACGTGATCACGCTGGAGCACATGCTGCGCATGAAGGACCAGGCCATCGTGTGCAACATCGGCCACTTCGACAACGAGATCCAGATGGATCGGCTGGAGAAGCACCCCGGGGCCCGCAAGCTCACCATCAAGCCCCAGGTGGACAAGTGGGTGCTCGACGGCGGGCGCGAGATCTTCGTGCTGGCCGAGGGCCGGCTGGTGAACCTGGGCTGCGCCTCGGGCCACCCGTCCTTCGTCATGTCCAACTCCTTCACCAACCAGAGCCTGGCCCAGATGGCGCTGGCGCGCGAGAAGCACAAGCTCGGCGTCTACCGGCTGCCCAAGCACCTGGACGAGGAGGTCGCGCGCCTGCACCTGGAGAAGCTGGGCGTCAAGCTCACCCAGCTCTCGCCGCAGCAGGCCGAGTACATCGGGGTGCCGGTCGGCGGGCCGTACAAGCCCGAGCACTACCGCTACTGACGGGGGAGGACGTCGCCCATGAAGAGCGCGCCGACAGGGGCCAGGGGCTGGCGTTGGTCGGATCGGGACGGCAAGTTCGGGCTGGGCAAGGTGATCATGCTGCTCGTCCTGGCCGTGGCGGTCTGGCTGGGGGTGGTCTTCGCCCCGCCCTACATCGAGAACTTCAAGTTCCAGAAGGCGCTCGACGCCGCGGCCCGGCACAGCAAGCTGGAGGCGGACGACAACATCCTGCTGACCACCCTGCAAAAGGAGGCCGACCAGCTCGGACTCCGCCTGCCGGCCGAGCAGATCAAGATCGTCCGCAGGCCCTTCAATACCGGCATCCAGATCGACACCTCGTACGTGCGCGCGGTGCGGATGAAGCCGCTGTCCAAGGTCGTCGAGCTGACTTTCAAGAACGACGCCAACGAGCGCTACTGAGCCTGCGCGTCCAGGCTCAGGGGATGCTTGATCGCCCGGGCCGGGCCCGGGGTATACTGCCAGCCGACACCCGAACGCGACCCACACGGGACGGGCAGCGGTGAGCGAGCCGAATCCGACCGAGACATCCACGACGCCGCAGGCGGAGCCCCGGGCCCCAGGAGCAGCCGCCCCTCCCGCGCGGAACCGGCGCCGCCACCTGCGGCTGAACGCCAGCCGGCGGGTGACCTTCGAGCACGAGGGCAAGTCCACCCTGGCCTTCACCCGCGATCTCAGCGCGGGCGGGCTGTTCCTGCGCACCTCACGAGAGGTGCCGCTCGGCGCCGTGCTGGAGCTGTCGCTCGCCCTGGACCCGAAGGCCGAACCGCTCGCGGTGCGCGGCCGGGTGACCCGGGTGGATCGCGGCCGCGAGACCGGCCTGGTGGTCCAGATCGATCCGCAGGAGCAGCCCGACCAGGCCGCCGCCATCGCCGAGCACGTGCTGTCTGCCATCGAGGCCCGCGCCCGCGAGCGCACCCAGCGCAACCCGCGCGACACCCGCTCGCTGCTCGATCTGGTCGAGGTGTCCCGCGAGCGCGGCGACCTCGCTCAGGCCGAGGAGCTGCTGCGCGAGGTGCTGCGCCTCGATCCGCGCTCGGCGGCCGGCGGCCTGCTGGCCGAGCTGCTGCTCTCCGCGGCCGGGGGCGAGGCCTCGGAGGAGCTGCTGCGCGAGGTGCTGGCCCTCCTGGAGACCTCGCTCCGCCACCACGCGGGTGCCGACCTCGAGGCGCTCAAGCAGGACTGCCAGGCACGGCTGGAGCGGGTCGCGCGCGGGCGACAGGCGGACGTGCAGCGCCTGTCGCAGGAGGCGGAGGCTAGGCGCCGGGAGGCGGAGACGGCCCGGCAGGCGCTCGAGCGGAGGGAGGAGACCCTCGCCGGGAAGGAGCGCGCCCTCGAGGAGCTGGGCAGGGAGATCCGGGAGAGGGAGGCCTCCTGCGAGGAGCGGGACCGGACCCTCGCGGAGAGAGAGCGGGCCCTCGCGGGGAAGGAGCGGGCCCTCGAGGGGAGAGAGGTGGCCTGCGAGGGGTTGGCGAGGGCCCTCGCGGAGAAGGGCGCTGCCTGCGAGGAACGGGCAGGGGCCCTCGAGGAGAGGGAGGGAGGCCTCGAGGCGCGGGCGGCAGAGCTCCTGGCGAAGGAGCAGGCCTGCGAGCAGGCGGCCGAGGCCGGCGCGGAGAAGAGCCGGGCGCTCGAGGCGCAGGCGGAGGCGCTCGCGGCGCTGGGGCGGGAGCTCGAGCAGAAGCAGGCCGCGCTGACCGCCTCCACGCGGGCGCTCGAGGACGGGCTGCAAGCCCTCGAGGCGCGGCGGCGGGAGCTCGAGGCGCACGACCAGGGCCTCGGCCAGAAGCGCCAGGAGCTGGAGGGCTGGGAGCGGGCGCTCGACCTGCAGCGCCAGGAGCTCGAGGAGCGCGGGCAGGCGCAGGAGCGGACGCGCGGGGAGCTCGAGGCGGAGGCCAGGCGGCTGCGGGCCGAGGAGGAGGGACAGCGCGAGGAGCGCGAGGGGCTCGATCGGCGCGACCAGACCCTGGGCCGGCAGCACGCCGCGCTCGAGCAGCTCGAGACCGAGCTCGAGGCGCGCCGCAAGGCGCAGGCGCAGCAGCTCCAGGAGATGTCCGCCGAGCTGATCGCCGCCCAGGAGGACCTCGCGAGGAAGACGGGCGAGCTGCAGGCGGACAGGTCCTCCCTCGCGGAGGAGTGGAAGAGGCTGGAGGCAGACAGGGCCGCCTGCGAGCAGACGAGGGGGGAGCTGGAGGCGGGCAGGCTGCCCCTCGAGGAGGAGCGGCAGGCGCTGGAGGCCGCGCGGCTCGCCTGCGCGAACGAGCGGGATGGGCTGCGCGCGGAGCGGCTCGCCCTCGAGGAGCTGCAGCACGGCCTGGAGACCGAGAACCTCGCGCTCGAGGCGGACCGGAGCTCGCTGCGGGCAGAGCGGTCCGCCCTCGAGGAGCTCCAGCGCGGCCTGGAGGCCGAGGGCCTCTCGCTCGAGGGCAAGCGGGCGGCGCTGCTGGCGGAGACGACCTCCTTCGAGAAGATGCAGCGCGGCCTGGAGTCGAGCCTCCGCTCCCTCGAGGGGCAGAGGCAGGCGCTGGACGCCAGCGAGGCCTCCCTCGAAGAGCGGCGCAAGGCGCTCGAGGCGGACCGGACCTCCTGCGAGGCGGCGAGCCGGGCCCTGGAGTCGGAGCGCGCCTCCCTCGAGGAGAGGCAGCGGGCGCTCGAGGCGGACCGGACCTCCCTCGAGGGCACGCGGCAGGCCCTGGAGGCGGACCGGGCCTCCCTCGAGGAGGGGCGGAGGGAGCTGGAGGCGACCAGGGCCTCCTTCGAGGGGAGGCTGCGGGAGCTGGAGGCGGCCAGGACCTCCTGCGAGGAGGGGCAGAAGGAGCTGGAGGCGGCCAGGGCCTCCTGCGAGGAGGGGCAGAGGGAGCTGGAAGCGGCCAGGACCTCCTGCGAGCAGAGGCAGAAGGAGCTGGAAGCCCTGAGGGTATCCCTCGAGGAGAAGGGCCGCGCGCAGGAGGCCGAGAAGCTTTCCCTCGAGGAGGTGAGGCGTGGCCAGGAGGCCGAGCGCCTCGCCCTCGAGGAGAAGGGCCGCGCGCTGGAGGCCGAGAAGCTCTCGTTCGAGGAGGTGAAGCGCGGCCAGGAGGCCGAGCGCCTCGCCCTCGAGGAGAAGGGCCGCGCGCTGGAGGCCGAGAAGCTCTCGTTCGAGGAGGTGAAGCGCGGCCAGGAGGCCGAGCGCCTCGCCCTCGAGGAGAAGGGCCGCGCGCTGGAGGCCGAGAAGCTCTCGTTCGAGGAGGTGAAGCGCGGCCAGGAGGCTGAGCGCCTCGCCCTCGAGGAGAAGGGTCACGCGCTGGAGGCCGAGAAGCTCTCGTTCGAGGAGGTGAGGCGCGGCCAGGAGGCCGAGCGCCTCGCCCTCGAGGAGAAGGGACGCGCGCTGGAGGCCGAGCGGCTCTCCCTCGAGGAGGTGAAGCGCGGCCTGGAGGCCGAGCGCCAGACCCTGGAGGGCAGGCGGCAGGAGCTGGAGCGGCGCGAGGACGCCTTGCGGGCCGAGGAGCAGCGCCTGGACGCGGAGCACAAGGCGCGCAACGAGCGGCTGCGCGCGGCGGTGCTCGAGCTGGAGGAGCGCCTCGGGCGGCAGGCCGAGCGCGAGCGGGCCGCCGAGGAGCAGTCGAACGCCCTGGCCGGGGAGCTGGCCGCCAGCCAGCAGCGCCTGCTCGAGCTCAAGGCCGAGGCGCAGCAGGCGGAGGACGACCTCGCGGCCAAGCGCCAGGAGCTGCAGGCCGTCACCAGCCAGGCCGAGGCCTCGGTCCAGCGCGCCCAGGCCGAGCTGGAGGCGCGCAAGGCCGAGCTGGTGGCCTCGGTGAGGCAGGTCGAGCAGGATCAGGCCGCGCGCGAGGCGGAGTTCCAGGCCTCGGTCGCCAGGGCCGAGGCGGAGCTGGCGGCCAAGCGCAAGGAGCAGCAGGACACCGTGGCCAAGATCGCCCAGTACGCCAGCAAGGTGAAGAAGGACCGCGAGGAGCTGGAGCGGATGCGGAAGGAGGCGCCTGCCGGCGCCCCCAAGCCTAGTACCTGAAGCTCGAGCCGCCGATGAACTCGCGCAGCACGGAGTTCTGCGGCACCTTGTCCGGGAAGATGCCCACGATCAGCGACAGGAACTTCATCAACCGGTGCACCTCGCTGTAGGTCGGGTGCTCCTGGGACACCTCCAGCAGGAAGCGCTCCGCGTAGGTCTTCAGCACCGCCACCTCGTACGACAGGGCCGTGTTGAACATCTCGTCGGCCGACTCCTGGAAGGGGAAGATGTTGCGCGCCTCCCCGCGGCGCACCGACGGCCAGGCCTCCAGGGTCTGGCCGGCCGAGTAGCCGCGGTACAGCCGGTCGCGCACGATGCGCCGCAGCAGCCGCAGATCGGTGGTCTGGATGCGGTTGGCGTCGTCCAGGCAGAGCTGGGTGAGCGCGCTCACGTAGATCTTGAACTTGTTCGCCGGCGGCACGTCCTGGGTCAGGCGGTCGTTCAGCCCGTGGATGCCCTCGACCACCAGGATGTCCCGCGGGCCGATGCGCATGCTGCTCCACTTGGCCTGCGAGCAGCGCAGGCCGCTCTCGAAGTCGAAGCGCGGGGTGAGCACCTCCTCGCCCTTGAGCAGCCGCACCAGGTGGTCGTTGAACAGCGGCAGATCGATGGCCTCGATGGATTCGAAGTCGAACTTGCCGTGCTCGTCCCGGGGGGAGCACTCCCGGTCCACGTAGTAGTTGTCGATGCTCAGGCCCACCGGGCGCAGGCCCGAGACCTGGAGCTGGACCGACAGGCGCTTGAGGAAGGTGGTCTTGCCCGAGCTGGACGGGCCGGCGATCAGCACGATGCGCACCCGGTCCTTGCGCTCCTCGATCTCGCGGGCGATTTCGACGATGCGCTTCTCGTGGAAGCCCTCGCTGATGCGGATCACCTCGTCGATGCCGCCGTGGACCACCAGCCGGTTCAACGTGCCCAGGTTCTCCAGGCCGAGCGTGCGGTTCCAGTCCTTGGACTCCCGGTGGATCTGGTAGAGCTTGGTGGTGCGCTCGGGCGGCTGATCCAGATCGCGGGCCTCCTCGCTCTCCGGGAAGCGCAGCACGAAGCCGGGCGGGTAGGGGGCCAGGCCGAAGCGCTGCAGGTAGCTCGTGGAGGGCGGGAACGGCCCGTGGTGGATGTCCACGCTGCTGCCCAGGTGGATGAGCCGGATGGTCTCGTGCCAGAAGGTGTGGAGCAGCGACACCCGGTCGGGCATGCCCAGGGCCTCGAAGCGCCGCCGGGCCTCCTGCACCCCGCAGCGCTCCTGCTCGAAGGGCACGTCCTCCTCCACCTGGCGTGCCATCTCGGTCCGCACCGCGCCGAGCTCCGCCGGGCCGAGGGCCGGCTCGCCGCGCCAGTCGAAGTAGTAGCCGTCGGCCAGGCTCTGCCCGACCACCAGGCGCACGCCGGGGTAGAGCCGGCGGGTGGCCTCGAGCAGCAGCAGGATGCAGCCCCGCCGGTAGACCTTCTGGCCGTCCTCGGTCAGCGCGTTGATGAGCCTCACCTCGGCCGCCTCGTGCAGGCCCGAGTCGAGCGGCACCATGCGGTTGTTGACCAGCGCGGCGATCGGCCGGCGCAGACCCAGGCCGGGATCGGACTCCGAGGCCACCAGGGCCAGGATGCTGGAGGAGCTGGGCACCTTGAGGGGTTGGCCTTCGAGGGTGATCTGCAGCATCTTCATGGCGCGGATGGTACTCTGGCCTGGGCCGGGCGTGCCAGGAAATTCCTGGACGGCCAGGGCCGGCGTGGTAAAAACGGGCTCGACTCCAGCCCGGGCGATGGCGAGGTGCCGCGGCATGTACGACCACGTGCGCAAGGTGCTCAGCCGGCGGGAACGCCACCGCATCGCGGAGCCCGGCCTCACCCCGGCGGCCGTGCTGGTGCCGCTGTTCGCGCGGGCCGGCGAACCGCACGTGCTGCTCGAGCAGCGTACCCACACGGTCGACCACCACAAGGGTCAGATCTCCTTCCCGGGCGGGGTGCAGGATCCCGGCGACCGGGACGAGGTGGCCACCGCGCTGCGCGAGGCGTCCGAGGAGGTGGGCCTGCCGCCCACGGCGGTCGAGGTGCTGGGGCTGATGGACGACACCCTGACCGTGACCGGCTTCCGCATCACGCCCGTGGTGGGGCGCATCCCGCACCCCTTCGAGGCGCGCCTGAGCGACGGGGAGGTGGCCCGGCTGCTGGAGATCCCCTGGCGCGTGTTCGCCGAGGGCCGCACCCACCGCCAGGAGCGGATCGAGCACGAGGGCCAGTCCTTCGAGGTGGACTTCTATACCTGGGATGAGCACATCATCTGGGGCGCCACGGCGCGCGTCATCCGGCAGCTCGTGGCGCTCACCCGGGAGCCGGTGGAGGAGGAGGGGGCATGAACCTGTACTGCGTGATCCTGGCCGGGGGCTCGGGCACCCGCTTCTGGCCGCTGAGCCGCGGGCGCAGGCCCAAGCAGCTCCTGGCCATCGGCGGACCGCGCAGCCTGCTGCGGGAAACCGCCGAGCGGCTGCTGCCCATGTGCGGCTGGGCGCGCACGCTGGTGGTGGCCTCGGCGCCGCTGGCCGCGGCCATCCGGGCCGAGCTGCCGGAGATGCCGGCCGAGAATCTGCTGCTCGAGCCGGTGCCGCGCAACACCGCCCCGGCCATCGGCCTGGCGGCCCTCGAGGTGATGCGGCGCGATCCGGCGGGCGTGCTGGCCGTGCTGCCCTCGGATCACCTGGTGCGCCCTGCGGCGCGCTTCCGGCGGCTCATCCGGGCCGCCGCGCTCGAGGCCCGCGCGGGCCAGGCGCTGGTCACCCTGGGCGTCACCCCGGCGCGGCCGGAGACCGGCTACGGCTACATCCGCCGCGGCCGCCCGGCCGGCCGCCGCCTGGGCCTGCCGGTGTTCGAGGTGCGCGGCTTCTTCGAGAAGCCCGCCAGGCGCCGGGCCGAGGCCTTCGTGCGCGCGGGCGACTACCTGTGGAACTCGGGCATGTTCGTGTTCACCGCCCAGGCCGCGCTGAAGGCCCTCGCCGACGCCATGCCGGCGCTGCGCACGGGCCTGCTGGAGGTGGCCGCCGCGCCGGCCCGGGCTCGCGCGGGCGTGCTCAGGCGGGTGTTCGAGCGCACCGAGGCCCTGTCCTTCGATCAGGGCGTGATGGAGCGCCTGGGCGGCGGACGGGTGCTGCCGTTCGAGGCCGAGTGGAGCGACGTGGGCTCGTGGAACGCGCTGCGCGAGGTGCTGCCCCTCGACAGGCACGGCAACGCGGTCGAGGGTGACGCCCTGGCGCTGGACTGCCGCGGCTGCGTGGTGCGCTCCACGGGCCGGCTGGTGGCGGCCGTGGGGCTCACGGAGCTGGCGGTGGTGGAGACCGAGGACGCGGTGCTGGTCTGCCCGCTGGACCAGGCCCAGGCGGTGCGCAAGGTGGTGGAGGCGCTGCGGGCCCGCGGTCGGCGGGAGCTCCTGTGAGCGCGGGCGGTCCCCGAGGAGGCGGTATGCCTGGAGAGCGGATGGCCCTGGGGGTGGACCTCGGCGCGACCAACGCGCGCGTGGCCGTGGTGGACGCGAGCGGCCGGGTGCGCGCCGCGCGCCGCGCGCGGCTGGGAGAGGATCGCTCGCCCGAGGCGGTGACCGAGCAGGTGGCCGGGCTCGTGGGCCCTTGCCTGGACGAGCTCGGGCTCGGCCAGGACGCGCTGGCCGGGGTCGGGGTCGGCGCCGCCGCCCAGGTGCGCGGGGCGAGCGGGGTGATCGCGCTCGCCCCCAACCTGGGCTGGCGCGAGGTGCCCTTCGGGGCGCTCCTGGCCGCGCGCCTGGGCCGGCCGGTGCGGGTGCTCAACGATCTCGACGCCATCGCCTGGGGCGAGGTGCGCCACGGCGCGGCCCGGGGTCTCCGGGACGTCCTGGTGGTGTTCTGCGGCACGGGCATCGGCGGCGGGCTGGTCCTGGGTGGCCGGCTCCACAGCGGCGCCGGCGGGGTGGCCGGGGAGATCGGGCACGTCAAGGTGCGTGGGTCCGACGGCGCCCTGTGCGGCTGCGGCGGCCGCGGGTGCGTGGAGGCCTACCTGGGCGGGAAGAACCTGAGCGACTGGCTGCGGGCGGTGGCCCCGGGCTGGCCGGCGCTCGCCGAGGTGTGCGGCGGAGACCTGTCCGGCCTGCACCCGGGCTGCGTGGAGACGCTGGCCCAGCGCGGGGAGGCCCGCGCCTGCGCGCTGTGGGCCGAGCGGGGCGGCATGCTGGGCGAGGTGCTGGCCAACGCGGTGACGCTGCTGAACCCCTCCGCGCTGGTGCTGGGCGGCACGGTGCTCGCGGGCGCCCCGGGCCTGCGCCAGGAGGTGGAGCGCGTGCTGCGCGCGCGGGTGCTGGCCGTGTCGGGGGAGGGGCTGCAGCTCCTGTCCGCGGCCCTGGGCGACGACGCGGGGCTGGTGGGCGCGGCGGCCCATGTGCTGGAGGAGCGATGAGGGCGCGGGTGGCGGGATGGCTGGGGCTGGGGCTCGCGCTGCTCGCCCCGGGCTGCGAGCGGGCCGCGGACGAGGGCGGGACCACCGTGGTGGACAGCGGCGTCGAGCTGGACACCTCGTCCCGGCCGGGCCGGGTGTTCGTCTACCTGGGCGCCGGGGGCGAGGTGGTGCGTACCGCCCGCTACGAGTCGATCCCCGCGGAGCGCCGCGGGATGGTCATGGTGCTCGAGGGGGACGGCCGGAGAGGCCAGGCCCGGCCCGGCGCCGACGGCCAGCCCCGGATCGAGGTCGGCAAGCTCGACGTCCGCAGGGCGCCCGACGGGGGCGGGGACGAGGCGCGCCTGGGCGAGGAGGCGGCCAAGGAGATCCTGGCCGCTGGCGCCAGGACGGACGAGCAGATCGGGGACGAGGAGCTGAAGAAGGAGCTCGAGGAGCTGGAGCAGGAGCAGGCGAAGGAGACGCCCTAGCTTCTACATCCCCATCCCGCCGCTGGTGGACATGCCACCCATGCTCCCACCCTGACTCTCTCCACCGCCGCTCATCGACCCACCGACCGAAGCGTTGCTGGTCGGGCTGAAGGAGCGTGTGGCCTTGTGCAGGGCGCGGATGGCCAGCTCCAGGTTGACCTCTTCCTGGGCCACCGTCACCTCGGATACGAACAGGCCGAGGTTGGCGTCGGTCACCTCGAGGCTGGTGATCGCGCCGGCGTCGAAGCTGACCTTGGCCAACTCCACCTGCTCCTGGGCCAGGGTCAGCGCCTCGCGGGCTTTGGCCAGGTTGGCCTCGGCGCGCTCCATTTTTAGCCAGGATTGCCGGATCTCGGAGGCGATAGAGGCACGGATCTGTTCGATGGCGATCTGGGACTCGCGGATCTTGCTCTCGGCCTCGTCGAGGTAGGCGTAGCGCAGCCCACCGTCGTAGAGCGGCAGGCTCAGGGTGAGGCCCACGTTCCAGGAGTAGTACTCGCCGGTGAAGCCCTTGGTGTCGGTCGCGCGGAACATGCCGGTCAGGAAGAGCGAGGGCGCGAAGCGCAGCCAGGCGTCCAGCTTGGTCTTCTCGTTGAGCTCAAGGCTAAGGTTGGCGATGGCCAGGTCGCGACGGTTGCCGAGCGCCTTCTGGATGATGTCCTCCACGGTCCCCGTGGGTCGCTCGACCAGCGCGGGCTTCTCGATCTCGAAGTTCGCGTCCGCACGGCCGATGAGCAGAGCGATGGCCTCCTTGGTCTGGGCCAGGGCGTTGGCGGCCGTGAGGACGTCCTGCTCGGCCTTTTTCAAATCGATCTCGGCGGCCAGCACGCTCAATTTGGGCTGGTCGCCCACCTCGAACTTGGCTGTTGCGACTTTGAGGTGCTCCCCGCGTACCTCCACCGCGTGAGCCGCGATGGCCTGGTACTTCTGGGCGAGCAGCGCCCCGAGGTAGGCCAGCTCCAGGGAGTCGAGGAGGTAGTCTTGCAGGTTGTCGATGCTCAGCTTGGTCAGCTCGTAGGCCTGGTTGGCCATCTTGATCGAGGTGTAGGCCCGCGCCAGGAACAGGGGCTGGGAGAGCTGGGCGGCGAAGCCGAACGAATCCTTCTTGACGATTTCGGTGGTGCTCGTGCGCACCTGGGTCCAGTCCACGCAGATGGGGTGCTCCGGATCTGTGCAGATGGCCGGGTCCGTGGTGATGTTGTCGAAGATGTCGTTGAAGTTCGGGAACGTCAAGCTCGCGTCGGGCGCGCTGTGGGTGTAGGTGCCGACCGCGTTGAGCTGCGGCTTGACCATGACCCAGGCCTTGTCGATCAGCGTGCTGGCCTGGACGAGCTTCTCCTGCGCCGAGCGCAGGGTGTAGCTGTTCTTCTTGCACTGCTCCTTGGCCTGCTCCAGGGTCAGCACCGGGGCGTCCTCGGCCCGGACCGCCGGGGCCGCCGTGAGCAGCGCCAACCCGCAAGCCAGTGTGCGCAACGTGTGGTTCATCGCGAGGTCTCCTCTCCGGCCTTGATCCCCACCCCTTGGATGTACCTGTCCACCAGCCGCTCGGCCGCGGCGCGGTCGAGCGTGTAGTCCGGCTCCCGCAGCCGTTTCACCAGCATCATGTGCATGGCCCCGATGAAGTGCAGGCCCGCCTCCTCGGGGGAGGCCGGACCAAGCTCGCCCTGCGCGTGGGCCTCGTCCAGGATGCGCACGAAGATCCCCGCGTTGAAGCGGTGGAACTCGGGGAAGCGCACCTCGGGGATGCCCTGCTCGGGAGCGAACAGCGCGTACAGGATGAAGCGGAGCTGCTCCGGGTGCTGGTTGCAGAAGGCGAAGTTGCGCTCGACCAGGTCGAGCAGGCGCGCGCGCAGGCCCCCGGGGTGCTCGGCGGCCTCCTGGGTCAAGCGCTGCAGGGAGAGGAAGGCGTCGCCCAGCAGGGCGTCGAACAGCCCGGCCTTGCTGCCGAAGTAGTAGTACAGCACCGGCTTGGTGACCCCGGCCGCCCGCACGATGTCGTTCACCGAGGTGGCCACGTAGCCCTTGGCGCAGAAGAGCTGGATCGCCTCCGCGCGGATGCGGTGCTGGACGTCCTGCTGATCGGGTGCCTTGAGACGCGGCAAGTCGGGTGTCTCCAGTCTACCGCCCGGTAAGCATCTATCCCAGGCCACATTCACAGTCAATAGGCGATCGCGCCGGCGTTCGGGATCCAGACGTGTCTGTCGAGAATCCGACCGGCGCTGCCTGGAGAATGCTCGGTTTTCCATGGCCCTCTGTCCCGCGGGCCGGAGATGCCAGGAGCGTGCCAGCCAGGAGGACCAGGTGGCCAGAAATCCGACCTTTTTCGTTGACTCCCCGGTCGCAGGCGTGATACCGTGCCCGAACCTCGGGGTCTGTATTCCAGCATCACACAAAGGAGGCCCCATGCAACTCGGCTTCAGGATCGGCGACAAGGCGGTCTATCCGGCCCACGGCGTGGGGGAGGTCGAGGGCATCGAGTCCCGGGAGATCCTCGGCTTGAAGCAGAAGGTCTACGTGCTGCGTATCCTCGAGAACGGCATGAAGATCATGATCCCCACCGACAAGGTCGACTCGGTCGGCCTGCGGGGCGTGATCCCCAAGGCCAAGGTCAAGGACGTCTACCGCATCCTCAAGGAGAAGACCTCGGCCGGGCTGAAGAGCCAGACCTGGAACCGCAGGTACCGGGAGTACATGGAGAAGATCAAGACCGGCTCGATCTTCGACATCGCCGAGGTGCTGCGCGACCTGTACGTGCTGAAGTTCGACAAGGACCTCTCCTTCGGCGAGCGCAAGATGCTCGACACCGCCCGCTCCCTGCTGATCAAGGAGATCAGCGTGGCCCGCAACGTGAAGGAGCAGGTGGTCGAGAAAGAGCTGGAGAAGATCTTCAACTGACCTGGAATTCCTACCCGCGATTCCGTAGCATGGGGCGCGACCCGGTGGACTCCGGGCGCCGTGACCAACCTACTGGAGGGCTCCGATGAAGAAGGCGATCGCGATCGCGGTGGCGCTGGCGTTCTGTCTGGCGAGCAGCCTGGCCCTGGCCAACGCCGTGGGCTCGGACTGCACGTTCAAGGGCAAGAAGCTCCAGGGCAAGATCCAGGTGGTGGACTCCTTCCCTGACATCAAGGTGCAGGTGGTGTCCTCCTTCCCCGATCTCAAGGTGCAGAAGGTGTCCTCCTTCCCGGACTCCTGCGGCAAGTGGCAGATGGTCGACTCCTTCCCGGACATCAAGATCCAGTTCGTGGACAGCTTCCCGGACATCAAGATCCAGTACGTGGATTCGTTCCCCGGCGTGCCCTGAGCGCGCCCGCCTGCCCCCGCCCGCCGACCCGCTCGAGCCTCAGCCGACGACCTGATCGCCCCCGTCCTGCCGGGCGGCCAGGAGGTTGGAGTGGGCCGCCCGCAGCAGCTCCGTGGGACCCTCGGCCTCCTCGGCCAGCGAGGCGATCCCCACCGACAGGTGGAGGGGGGGCAGGTCGCGAGCGTCCTTGGTGACGCGCACGGGCCGGAGCTCGGCCGCCGCGGCGCGCAGCGCCTCGGCCTGGCGCCGGGCCGCCTCCAGGTCCGTCTCCGGCAGCACCACCGCGAAGTCGTCCGCGCCCACCCGGCCGGCGGTGTCGTCCCGCCCGCACGAGCGGTGGATCAGCCGGCCGAGCTGGCGGGCCAGCAGATCGCCCCCCAGCCCGCCCAGCACCTCGTGGAACCGGTCCCAGTCGTCCACGCCCGCCAGCATGACCACCAGCTCGCGCCCGTACCGCTCGCAGCGCTGGAACTCGCGCTCCAGGGTCTGCTCGAAGTAGCGCTTGTTGAGCAGGCCGGTCAGCGTGTCGTGGGTCTGGAGGCGCTTGAGCTCGGCGTCCACCAGGACGCGCGGGTCCGGTCCCTCCAGGAAGCGGAACAGGTTGCGCCCGACGCGGATCTCGTCGCCGCTCGCCAGCACCGCCTCGGCCACGCTCTCCTCGTTGACGTAGGTGCCCAGGTGGCTGCCCAGGTCCTGGAGGTGGATCGCCAACCCCTCGGCCAGGAACTGGGCGTGGCAGGGGGACACCTCGGGCTGGGGGATGTGCAGGTTGCAGCCCTGGCCGCTGCCCACCACGTAGCGCAGGGCGGCCTCGGGCGGTTCTCCCTCGCGCGGGCAGCGGGGGAAGAGGTCGATCGGCTTCCCCACGTTGGGGCCGTGCAGCACCAGGAGCAGCGAGCGGGCCTCGTCGATCCGGGCCGAGACCTGCGTGCCGCGCGGGCGGGGACGCTTGTGTGTGCTCGACTCGCCCATCCTGCCTCAGCGGAGATCCAGGCCGAAGTAGAGCCGCAGCCAGGTCTCCAGATCCTCCAGATAGATCACCTTGCCGGTGGAGAGCAAGTAGGCCTTCATGTGCTCCGAGAACCCCTCCCCGGACACCACCACCAGGCCGTCGATGGGCCAGGCCTCGATGTCGCGCAGCGTGGCCGGGATCTTCTCCTCGGCGGAGCCCGGGGTGCCCTGGAACTTGCACTCCAGCCCGAGCCTCCGGCCCGTGGAGCGGAGGCAGAGCACCAGATCGATGTGCCGCTCCGCCCCCCACACCCGCCGCCCCACGCGGACCTGGCGCGCGACCTCCAGCCCCAGCCCCGCGGCGACGGCCTCCACCTGCTCCTCGAGCGCCTTGCCGGTGGCCGGCGCCTCGCCTCGGCCTGGCATGTTCACCCCTCCCCGGTCGGGTAGCTGGTCACGATCACCTCCGCCACCGGTCCGCGCTTGTCCGCTCGCGAATTGACCCTGCGTCGAGCGAGCACACGAGAGACAGAATACTGCTTGTATCGCTCCAGGACCCAGGCATCGCTCGAGTTGGAGAGCATGACCAGGACACCTCTCCTGGAGAGGTTGTCAAAGAGGTCGGCGAGCTTCTCTTGATCCTCCATCGAGAAGCCCACGGAGGTGTAGGAGACGAAGTTCGCGGTCGAGGTCAGGGGGACGTAGGGGGGATCGAAGTAGACGAGGTCCCCCTTGCGAGCGCGCTTGGATACCTCTTCGAAGGAGGATTGGTAGAGCGTGGCGGCTTGCAGGGCAAGCGACGCGGCCGTCAGGTTCTCGACGTCGCAGATGCGCGGGTTCTTGTAGCGGCCGAAGGGCACGTTGAACTCGCCCTTGCTGTTGACTCGGTAGAGTCCGTTGTAGCCTGTGCGGTTGAGGAAGATCATGCGCGCTGCAGCCTCTGCGCGCGACAGCTCTCGCCAGTTTCTCTTGCGGAGCTCGTAGAAGAGCTTGGAGTCATAGCGCAGCTTGTGGCTCGCAAGCTCTTCGATGACCCGGCCTGGCTCGTCTCGCACAGCGCCGTAGGTGAGCACCAGCTCGGCGTTCAGATCCGCGAGACTCACCCTCTTACCTCGAAGAAGTCCTTGCCGCGAGAGCGCAAAGAAGAGCGCTCCACCTCCGAGGAATGGCTCATGGTAGGCGTGGAACTTCCGCGGAAGCCGTACCAGCAGCTCGGGCAGCAGTTGGCTCTTGCCTCCAGCCCACTTGAGGACTGGCATCGGCAATCGATCGCTGCGGGCGCGTTGTGGACCCAACTCCCAGGCCTCCTCGTGGACGGCCCGGGATTGTAGCGGGCGGGTCTGACAGGAGCAAGGGCGTCAGGGCGTGGCCGGAGCAGGGGCCGGGGGCGGCAAGGGGGCCTCGGCCGGCGGGGCGGGCGGCGGGGGGGCCTCGGCCGGCGGGGCGGGCGGCAGGGGGGCCTCGGCCGGCAGCGGCGGGACCGGGGCCTCCGGCGCCTGCAGCCCGATGTCGATCGCGCCCACCCCGCCCTCCACCTCGAGCTCCAGGCGCTCGCTGGCGGCCTCGAACCCGGGGCTGATGTACCGTTCGCCGTCCCGCTGGAAGTCCCCGGACACGCTCACCGCGCCCAGGCCCGTGCGCGCTTCGACCCGGACCGGGAACCCGCGCGGGAGCAGCACCTCGAGCCGTCCCACGCCGCCCTCCACCTGGGCCCGGTAGCGCCCGCGCCCGGGCAGCTCCAGGCGCACCTGGCCCACGCCGCAGTCGACCTTGAGGCGGGACAGGGTCAGCGCCCGCAGGTCGAGCTGGGTCTCACCCACGCCGGCCTCGACGCGCAGGTCCGTGGGCACGTCGGGCGCGAGCTGCAGGCGCCACTCCGGTCCGTGCCCGGGGCCGACCAGCCAGCCCAGATCGCCGTCGGACTGATCCAGGCGGACCTCCATGCGCTCGCCGCTCAGCTCCGCGCGCAGCTCGGGCGGCGCGTCCTCGGGGTGCTCGATCGTGCCCGCGAGCAGGGGCCCGCCGGCCGGGCCGGACCCGACCTGCAGGGCGGCCACCCCGGCGTCCAGGCGCACCCGGGCGAGCGTGGCGCCCTCGGTCGGGACCCCGACCTGCATGCCCACCAGCGCCACCGGGCGGACGTGCCTGAGGGCGGTGGCGCCGGCCACGATGCCCAGCAGCAGCACGGCCACCACCACCGCGGCCACGCGGCGCTTCTTGAGCATGAGATCGAAGCCGATGCCGATCAGCAGCAGCGGCCAGAGCTTGGACAGCGTCTGCCAGACTCCCCAGTCGAGCACGGCCAGGTTGTTGAGCAGCAGCACCAGGCCGACGGCGATGAGCAGGATGGCGCCGATCATGGCCTCACCTCCGCGCTCGCCGCAGGAGCAGCATGGCGCCCAGGCCCACCAGCACGAGCGGCCACAGCGCCTCGAGCCGGAGGAACCAGGGCATGTGCAGCCCCAGGTTGCGCAGCAGGAACCACACGCCGATCAGCACCAGCACCAGCCCGGCGAAGAAGGCCCCGCCGCGGCGCTCGCCCGGGGGCGCCGCCGCCGGTGGGGGCCCGTCCGGCGGGCTGGGCGCCCCGGCCGGGGCCGGCGGGTCCACGGGGGCGGCCGGCTCACCAGGGGGCGCCTGCGCCGTGGACGGGGCGCTCCCGTCGGGCGCGGACTTGCGGAACACCTCGGCCACCTGGGAGGCGGCCGCCTTGGCCTGCGCGCCCAGCTCGGCCGCGCCGGCCTTGACCGTCTCGCGCGGATCGCGGCCGGCCTGGTCCTCGGCCGGCACCAGGATGGCCAGCGCCAGGTACAGGAACAGGCCGATGCCGCCCGCCAGCAGCAGCAGCAGGAAGGCCAGCCGCACCAGCAGCGGGTCGATCCCCAGGTGCTTGCCCAGCCCGCCGCACACGCCGCTCAGCACGCGGTCGCTGCGGCTGCGGGTCAGCCGTGCTTGATCTGCCATCGACTCAACCTCCTGTTTCCCCGGTCTTTTCCCGGGCCATGCCGCGCTCCAGGCCACCCTCCCGAGCAGGGTAGCACCCCCTTGGACCGAGGGCGACCCCCAAGGGTTGCCTGGCCGGTCCGGCCCCCGCCCCCGCGCGACACCCCCGCCAGATGGCCCTTGTGCCACGGGGTCCGCGGCGCTACCCTCCCGCCCCGATGAGCGAGATGTTCGCCGTGACCCCCAAGGGGGTCGAGCAGGTCGCCGCCCGGGAGCTCGCCGCCCTGGGGGCCGAGGAGATCCTGCCGGACGCGGGCGGGGTGCACTTCCAGGGCGATCGGGCGCTGCTCTACCGCGCCAATCTGGAGCTGCGCACGGCCGAGCGGGTGCTCGTCTTCCTGCGCGAGTTCTCCGCGGCCACCCCCGAGATGCTCTACAACCAGGTGCGGCGCATCGACTGGCTGCAGTACCTGCGCCCCCACATGACCTTCGCGGTGAACTGCGTCATCTCGAAGCG
Source organism: Myxococcota bacterium (assembly GCA_022710975.1). Lineage (GTDB taxonomy): Bacteria > Myxococcota > B64-G9 > B64-G9 > B64-G9 > JAKLGA01. Next base: position 173,414 of record JAKLGA010000012.1, read on the forward strand.
CGGCGCGCCGGGCGGGCCCAACCACTCGCACTTCACCGCGCTGAAGATCAAGGACGGCATCGCCGACGACCTGCGCAAGCGGGCCGGAGAGCGGCCCGACGTGGACGTGGAGGCGCCGGACGTGCGCGTGCACGCCTACGTGCTGGGCAAGCGCTGCCGCCTGAGCCTGGACGCCACGGGCGAGGGGCTGCACCGCCGGGGGTACCGCCAGGCCACGGGTGCCGCCCCCCTGAAGGAGTCCCTGGCCGCCGCCCTGCTGGAGCTCTCTGGCTGGGACGGCGAGAGCCCGCTGGTGGACCCCATGTGCGGCGCGGGCACCATCCTGCTGGAGGCGGCCGCGCGGGCCCGCGGGCTCGCGCCGGGCCTGGGCCGCGAGCGCTTCGGCTTCATGGGCTGGACCGACTTCGACGCGGCCCTGTGGGCGCGGCTGGTGGCGGAGGCCCGCGCCCGGGCGCGCGCGACCGCGCCCGGCCCCCTGCTGGGCTTCGACCGGGATGGCCGCGCCGTGGAGCACGCCCGCGAGGCCGCCCGGGCCCTGGGGGTCGCCGGGGACGCGCGCTTCGAGGTGCAGGAGCTGGCCGCCTGCGCCCCCCCGGCGGGCGGCCGTCCCGGCCTGCTGCTGACCAACCCGCCCTACGGCGTGCGCCTGGGCGCCGAGGGCGGCCTGGAGGCGCTGTACCGGCAGCTCGGGGACGTACTCAAGCAGCGCTTCCGCGGCTGGCGCGCCGGCCTGCTCACCACCCCGGACATGGCGAAACACGTGGGCCTCAAGCCCTCGAGGCGCATCCCGCTCTTCAACGGCCCGATCGAGTGCCGGCTGCTGCTGTACGAGCTCTACTGAGAGGTGAGCTCGCGGCGCCACTCGGCCTGGCAGGGGCAGGCCAGGCCGGCCAGCGGGCCCGGATCCTGGCTGCGGTTGAACTCGGCCAGGGCCGCGCGCACCCTCGGGGTGCAGGCGTCGCAGTTCCGCGCCGCCCGGGCGGGCTCGAGGCCCTCGTCCGACAGGCCCACGAACACCTCTCCCTGCCCGGCCACCCGCGAGACCACCTCGACCGCCGACCACAGCCAGGGCGGCCGGTAACGCCCGGCCTCGAACTCGCGCGACAGCCTCGTGCCAGGCGCCACGAAGCAGGGCTCGAGCGCCACCCGGGTCGGCATCCCCAGGGACGAGCCCAGGCCGAACACCCGCTCGGCGCTCAGGACGGCGTCCTCGAGCGCCGCGCCCTCCGGGGTGTCGAGCGGTTTCAGCAGCACGTAGGTGAGCAGGCTGACGCCGCAGGCGGCCAGCGTCTCCGCGGCGCGCGCGAAGTCCACCCAGGCGAAGCCCTTGTGGATGGCCACCGCCCGCAGGCGATCGTCGGCCGTCTCCAGGCCGACGGCCACCTCCAGGAGCTTGCCCCCGGCCGCCTGGCGCAGGCGCTGCACGCGCTCGCGGGTGACGTACTCGGGGCGGGTCTCCACGGTCAGCCGGGTGACGGACGGCACCGCGGCCGCGCGGGCCAGCAGCTCCCGCTGGGCCTCCTCCGGGACCTCGTCCGGGTTGAGGTAGGAGCCCGAGGCGTACAGATCCACGTGCACCGGCGGCTGGGCGTCCGCGGGCAGGCGCCGGAGCGCGTCCGCGATCTGGGCCCGGTACTCCTCGGTGGACACGGGCTCCGCGGTCCCCAGGGAGGAGGGGAAGGCGCAGTTCCAGCAGCCGCCCGCCTGGCGGTACCAGGCGCAGCCCGGCGCGGCCAGGACGACCATGAGGCGATGGCCCGGACTGCCGGCCACGCTGGCCTCGCTCCACTCGACCAGCCTGGGCGCGCGGTGCATGCGGCTCACGCCTTCTTCGGACGCTCGACCAGGAAGGGGCCCATGGCCAGCGCGTCCATCGAGGAGCGCAGGAAGGTGGCCACCGCCTCGTTGGGGGTGGTCACGATCGGCTCGGAGATGTTGAAGGAGGTGTTCAGCACCACCGGCAACCCGGTCAGCCCCTTGAACTCGTCGATCATCGCGGCGTAGGCCGGGCTGTGCTCGCGCTCGACCAGGTGGACGCGGGCCGTGGCCTGGCCGGTGGAGGCGTTCTCCTGGATGACCGCCGGCAGGACCTGCAGGTCGCGCCGATCCCGCAGCGGCAGGGCGAACAGCATGTAGCGGGCCGAGACCATGTCGGCCGGGGTGAGGAAGAAGCGCGTCAGCGCCTCGGGCAGCACGCTGGGGGCGAAGGGACGGAACGACTCGCGGTACTTGACCCGCGTGTTGATGCGGTTGCGGGTGTCGAAGCGGCTCGGATCGGCCACGATGCTGCGGTGGCCGAGCGCGCGGGGGCCGATCTCCTGGCGCCCCTCGAACCAGGCCACGATCTCCCCGCGCTCGATGCGCCGGGCGACCTCCGCGGGCAGGTTGGCGGGCCGCGCGGGGGAGAGGCCCTTGGCCTCGAGGGCCGCGCGCATGGCCGCCTCGTCGTAGCCGGGGCCCCAGTAGGCGTGCTCCATGCGCACCCGCGCGCCGCCCCCGCGGGCGTGGTGCAGCAGCAGCGCCGCGCCCAGCGCCGTGCCGGCGTCGTTGGCGGCCGGCTGGACCCACAGGCGCTTGAAGCCCGTGCGGGCGGCCAGCTCGTAGTTGGCCACGCAGTTGAGCGTCACCCCGCCGGCCAGGCACAGGTCGGTGACCGGGCCCCCCAGGCGGGACTCGGCCAGGGCCTGCGCCCGGCGGGCCAGGTGCACCAGGATCTCGGTCGTCAGCTCCTGCAGGGCCGAGGCCACCGAGGCGTCCTCGTAGCGGTCCACGGGTTGCTGGCGACGGGGGCCGAACAGCCGCTCCAGGCCGCGGAAGTCGTCGGTGCGGAAACGGAACGCCTCGTTGTCCACGAAGAAGGTGCCGTCGGGTACGGGGTGGAGCGCCTGGCGCAGGGCGGCCAGGTGGTCGCGGCCCGTCAGCTCGCCGATCGGATCGGACAGCGCCGCGTAGCCCATCACCTTGCCGGGGCCGCTGTACACGTCGAAGCCCAGGTACTCGGAGAACTTCTCCCACACGAAGCCGAGCGAGTGCGGGTAGGGGACCTCCTCCAGCCCGGTCAGCCCGGCTCCGTCGCCTGCGCCCAGCCAGGTGGAGTTGAGCTCGCCGATGCCGTCCACCACCAGCACCGCCGCGCGCTCGAAGGGCGAGGCCAGGTAGGCCGAGGCGGCGTGGCACAGGTGGTGGCCGAGGAACTGGAACTCGGCCTGGGGCGCCCGCTCGCGCAGCTTGGCCGCGGCCTTCAGGTTATGGGCGTGGAAGACGGCCTCGCCCTCCTCGGTGCCCCAGCCCCCGGGCGGCAGGCGCGTGCGATCGGGCAGCGTGCGCTGGCCGACCAGGCGGGCCTCCGGATCGAAGGAGTAGCCGATGGCGGCCAGGTCGCGGAAGCCGAGGCCCGCCTGGGCCAGGCACCAGGCCATGGCCGCCTCGGGCAGCTCGTCCGGGTTGTCCAGGCGGGACTTCTTGCCGTGGCGCACCCGGTTGAAACGCTCCTCCTCGACGAAGGCCACCAGCTCGCCGTCCACCAGCAGGGCGGCGGACGACTCGTGGTAGGCGCTGTTCACCCCCAGGATGGCGCGGCTCATGCTCCCTCCCCCAGCGCGAGCTTGAGCTCGCGGTAGCGCCGCAGCACGGCCATGCGGCCCTGCGGGCTGGAGAGCTCCTGGCGCATGTCCGCGGGCAGGAAGCTCTTGTCGGTGCACTCCAGGATGGCGGCCATGATCTGCAGCGTCTTCTCGTCGCCCTCGGTCGAGGGCATGAACTCGTCGAGCGCCGCCTGCAGGTGGGCCCGGGTCACGTCCTGGCCGCCCTCGAGCAGCGCCAGGCGCTTGGCCCGGGTGAGCACGCCCTCGACGTCTGCGCCCGAGAGCTTCTGCTCCTTGGGCACCTCGGGGACCTCGTCCGCGCTGACGTCGATGTGGTTCTTCTTCCCCAGCACCCGCAGCATGTCAGCGTACTCGGCCTGGGTGGAGGGGTAGAACAGCGGGATGTGCACCTCGCAGCGGCCCTGCCGCTTGATGTCGATGGGCAGCAGATCCGGGCGGCAGGTGAGCAGGAACCAGATGATCTTGCCCCGGTAGAGCGTGTTGCCCATCTGGGAGGCGAACTGGCCGAACACCCGGCTCGAGGTGCCCGAGTCGCCGCCGGCGGCCCGGTCCCCCAGCATGGCGTCGGCCTCGTCGATGATCACCACCACCGGGCCCATGACCCGCAGCACCTTGAGGATCTTCTCCAGGTTGCCCTCGGTCTCCCCCACGTACTTGGAGCGGAAGTTCAAGAGCTTCAGGCAGGGCACGCCCACCGAGCCGGCGTAGCACTCGGCCAGGAAGGTCTTGCCGGTGCCCACCGGGCCGCAGAACAGGTAGCCCATGGGCACCGAGTCCTGCCGGCCGCGCCGGATGAGCTCGGCGTCCGAGTTCAGGCGCGCCTTGCCGGCCTCGTGGCCCACCACCATGTCGAGCGTGTGCGGCGGCTCGATGAACTCCACCAGCCCCTGGCACTGGCCCTCGATCATGCGCTTCTTGTAGATCTTGAGGTCCGCCAGCGTGATGCGCTTGCCGGCGCGGATGGCCCGGTGCATCAGCCCCTGCAGATGCACCAGGGTGAGCCCGGCGGTCAGGTCGGCCAGCTGCTCGGCGCTGACCTCGCACAGGCCGGCGAAGTCCCGCCCGGCCGCGCTCCACAGGATGAACTGCAGGCGGGCGGCCCGCTCGGGGTGGGGGAGCTCGACCTTGAGCGTATGGGCGTTCTGCACCAGCGAGGCGTGCAGGTCGCTCAGGCGCTCGGAGATCAGGCAGAAGGCCAGCGGGATCTTCTTGAGGTGGGGGCTCTTGGACCAGTTGAGCAGCGTGGTCAGCGCCGAGGCCAGCTCGCGGCTGGTGTGCGACACGTCGGTGGACGGCGCCAGGAAGTGGGCGTAGTCCAGGATGAGCGCCACCGAGGGGCGCTCCCCCTCGCGCAGCAGCACCAGGTCCAGGTAGCGGTTCAGCACCGGGAACACCTGGGCCGGCTGGCGGGTCTTGCGCAGCTCCTCCACCGGTCCGATGAAGCGCTCGATGTGCCGGTTCATCTTGTCCAGGCGCGCCTGGGTCGAGGCCAGCGGCCGCGGGCCGTTGACCTGGTCGTAGGCCAGCACGGCGTCCCACTGGCCGAAGACCTGGCTGGCCAGGAACTCGGGCAGCATGGCGTAGCGCACGCCGTCTTTGGTCTCCACCCGCACCAGGTCGTCCACGTTGCCGTGCAGGATGAAGGTCTGGGTCTGACCCGAGGCGTGGGTCTCGGCCAGGTGCTGGGCCCAGGGCGGGAACCACGGCTCCAGGCTGGGGGCGCTCTCTTCCGACATGCTCGTCCCTCCCGGTCGGTGCTTCGGGGCGCTGGGCGGTGCGTTACGAATCGGCCCCGGGGGTGGTCTGCTGATCCAGCAGGGCGGGCGGCGTCTCCTCCTGCCCGGAGGTCAGGCCGGTCAGCATCTCCAGCTCGCCCATGGCCTTCTCGGTCTGCTGGACGGAGACGGACACGCTGTCCACCTCCTGGGTGATGAACTCGGGGTCCTGGCGGCTGATGCTCATCTCGCCGAGCCCCGCGATGGTCGAGTAGACGCGGTCCAGCTCGAGCTCGAAGAACTCGTGCTTCTGCTTGGCCCGCTCGTAGTTGGCCAGGCGCGCCTCGGTGGTGGTGAGCGTGTCCTGGAGCGTCTTGCGGCGCTTGGCCACCTCGGGCGTGTCCTGCTCCTGCGCCGGGCCCATGGCTTCCAGCCGCTCCCTGGCCCGGTCGTGGGTCTCGCTAATCTCGTCCTGGTCGATGGTGGCGAAGAACTGCTCCAGGGCGTTCTTCGAGTACAGCAGCTTGAGGTAGATCCACAGCAGCCGGTTGATGTTGGAGGTGCGCATGTCCTCCATGGCGCCGGTCTCCGCCTGCTCGCGGAAGCCCTGCGAGATGCGCCGGAGCTCGCCGCACAGCGTGCGCAGCTTGTCGTACTTCTCGCGATCCCTGCGCCCCAGGCTGGTCAGGATGGCCTCGGCCTTCTTGGAGGTCTCCTCGGAGGTCTGCGCGCGGGTGAGCTTGTGCTCCTCGGCGTCCACGGCCGACTGGAACCTGGGGTGGGTGGTCAGGCCGGTGAGGTAGATGAGCTCTCCCGCGGCCACCAGCGGCAGGACCACGTCCGGGTGCCCGGACACGAAGCCGAGCGCCGTGCCGGCCGCCAGCGCCAGCACGTTCCAGTGCTGCAGGAAGGCCTTCTTCAGGTACTTCACAAACCGGGGCATCGCCATGGGCCTGCTCTGCTTCCTGCGGGAACCCCCGCTCAGTCCTTGCCCTCCTCGAGCTTCTGGACCACGTCGCGGAGCTCGTACACCACCTTCTGGAACTCCGGCTCGCGCTGCATCACGGCCGCCGGACGCTCGGGCTTGGGCAGCGCCATCTCCTGCAGGATGGTGCCCGGCGCGCTGGAGAAGACGTAGCAGCGGTCGCCCAGGTAGACGGCCTCGGTGATGTCGTGGGTGACGAAGAACACCGTCGCCTCGACCTCGCGCCACAGGTTGACCAGCAGGTCCTGCATGTTCAGGCGGGTGACCGGGTCGAGCGCGCCGAAGGGCTCGTCCATGAGGATGATGCGCGGCTTGAGGATGAGCGTGCGGGCGATGGCCACGCGCTGGCGCATGCCGCCCGAGAGCTCGTGGGGGTACTTGTCCTGGTCGTTCTTCACGTTCAGCCCGACCTTGTGGATCCACACCCGGGCCAGGTCGCGCCGCTCGGAGGCCGACACCCCGCGGCACTCCAGGCCGAAGGCGATGTTGTCCAGCACGGTGCGGTTGTCGAACGAGGTGTAGGCCTGGAACACCATGCCGCGGTCGGAGCCCGGGCCGAGGACCGGCTTGCCGAAGACCTGCACCTCGCCCTCGGTGGCCGGGAACTGGGGCGCCAGGCCGGCGACCAGCCTGAGCACGGTCGACTTGCCGCAGCCCGAGGGCCCGACCATGGCGATGAACTCGCCCTTGCCCACCAGGTCCTCGACCTTGAAGGTCACGTCCTTGATGGCCGTGTAGGCGTTCGGCTGGCCCGGGTTGTAGGTCTTGGTCACCTTGCGGAACTCGACCACGTGCGGGCGCTGGAAGGCCTTGGGCGGCGGGATGTCCAGCCTGGGCGCGCCGGGCACGGGCTTCGCCGCGGGGGGGGCGCTGGTCTGGGTGTCGCTCATGGCTCAGCGCCTCCCGTACCGGTAGGGGAACAGCGCCTTCTGGGTGAAGAACAGCACGCGGTCGAACAAGAAGGCCACCATGGTGATGAACAGCAGGATCAGGTAGACGTGCTCCTTCGGCCCGCGGCGCTGGGAGTTGAGGATCAGCATGCCGATGCCCTCGGTGGCATTCACGATCTCGGCCATGATGATGTAGCCGAAGGCCAGGCCGAACAGCAGCCGCACCGAGTTGAAGATGTCCGGGAGCGAGAGCGGGATGATCACCTTGAGCAGCACCTGCCAGCGCGAGGCGCCCAGGGTGTAGGCCGTGTCGAGGTAGTCCTGGCCCACGTCGCGCACGGCGCGCGAGGCGTCGAACATGATGAAGGCCACGCAGGCGATGAAGATGAAGGCGATCTTCTGCGCCTCGTCGATGCCGAAGAACAGCATGGACAGCGGCACCAGCGCGGCGATAGGCACGTTGCGCCCGAAGATGGAGATGGGGGCGAAGAAGGCGTCGATGCGCAGGAAGGTCCCGCCCAGGATCCCCAGCGGCACGCCCACCGCCACCGCCAGGCCGAAGCCCTCCAGCACCCGCACCAGGCTGGCGAACAGGTTGCGCATCAGCGCGCGATCGAACCACAGGGAGCCGAAGGAGCCGAACACCTCCTCCGGGCTGCCGAGGGTGATGGCGTCGACGGCCCGCTCGTCACCGTTCGGACCCCACCAGGGCCGGGTCGCCAGCCACCAGGCCAGGAAGATGAGCCCGATGCACACGGTCGCCATGAACAGGCGCCCCCAGATGCTCGGCTCGTTGCGGATCACGAAGAAGTTGCGCCAGAAGGTCCGGAACGGCGCCAGGAGGCCGCTCCCGGCACCGGGCTGTCCGGACGCCGCCTCGGTCTTCGCCTCGGCCTTCGCCTCGGCCTTCGGCGCCGGCGCCTTGGCCGGGGCGGGCTTCTTCGCCGCGGCCTCCCGGTCCTCGGCCTCGAAGGCGCGCAGCGCCGCCTCGGCTGCCGCCGGGTCCACCGGTGGGGCCGGCGGTGGGGCCGGCGGCGCGGCCGGCGGCGCAGCCGCCGGTCCGGGTGCGGCCGCCCGGGGCGCGGCGTCGTCGGGCGGCCTGGGGGCCGGTCGCCCGGGTGGAGTCGCCTTGGGGTCGTCGGTCATGCGGCCGGCTCCGGCTGCGGCCTCACTGGGCCTCGAGCGGGTAGATCTTCACTTCCACCCGGCGGTTCTTGGCGTGGTTCATGGGGTCGTTGCCGTCCATGGGCTTGTCCCAGCCCTGGCCCACCGTGGAGAACTGGTTGGGCTGCAGCGACTTGAATTTCTTCAGCAGCGACTCCTTGACCGCGTTGGCGCGGTTCTGCGAGAGCTCCTTGACCGCCTCGGCGGGCACCGAGCCGCGCATGGAGGCGTCGGTGTGGCCCTCGATCACGATGCGGGCCGCGTTGTACTGGCCGGCCAGCCGGCCGATCTCCTCGAGCACGAACTTCACGTTGGGATCGTAGGGCACGCGCACCACCTTGTCGCCCTCGCGCTTCTCGATCTCCATCTCCAGGTCCCAGGAGTTGGGGAAGAAGTGCACCACCACGGTCTTGGTCAGGATCTCGCCCGACTCGGCCTGGATGGAGCCGACGCTCTTGGGGGCGAAGGTGACCGTGTACTCGTCCTTCTGGGCGGAGTACTTGGTGTCCTTGCCGAGCTTCTGCAGCACGGAGAAGTCGACCACCTGGTCGAACTCGGTCTTGGTGGTCACCTGGCCGATGCGCTTGTACAGGTAGTAGGCGGTCTCCCAGGTGCGCTCGAAGTTGGACGGGTTGTTCTGGTTCAGGAAGAACTCGCGGTTCTCGGCGTAATTGGTGGGGTGCGCGTCCGCGAGCATCGAGAAGGCCTCGGTCGGCGGGATGGAGTAGCCGGCGGCCATGAACTCCGCCACCTTCTGCTTCTTGGTCTCGTCCTTCAGCTCCTCCATGGCGTCGAAGATGCCGCGCACCAGGCCCTCGATCACCTCGGGGTTGTCCTTGGCGAAGTCGGCCCGGGCGAACCACACGTCCGCGATCAGCTTGTTGGCGGTCTGGGTGCTGACCAGCAGCTTGTTGCCCTTCACCTCGGACAGCTTGTAGATGTCCGGCGCCCAGGACACGCAGGCGGCGATGTCCTTCTGGGTGTTGAAGGCCGCGGCGGCCTCGAAGGCCGTCTGGGTGAACTTGAAGTTCACCTCGGCCGGCTGCACGCCGGCGTTGATCAGCGCGTTCAGCACGAAGTAGTGGGAGGGCGAGTTCTGCGCCAGCACGATGGTCTTGCCGCGCAGCTGGCCGATGTTGTCCACCCCGCGGCCGACGATGCCGTCGCCGCCGTTGGACCAGTCGATCTGCTGGAACACGCGCGGCATGACGCGGGTGTCCTTGCGCAGCTCCTCCATGAGCAGCGGCAGCATGTCCACGGTGGCCCAGCCGACGTGCACGTTGCCGGTGGCGTAGGCGTCGCGCATGGCCACCGGATCGTCGATCAGCACCAGCTCCACCTTGAACTTCTTGCCGCCCGGCGCCTCCCACTCCTTGCCGGGCTTGAAGCCCTGGTTGGCCCACACGATGGGCGCCCAGCCGGCCCACACGTTGAGCGCGAAGCGCAGCGTGTTGTTCTCCATCGGCTTGTAGGAGGAGGTGCCGGCCACGGGCGGCAGCTTGGCCGCGGAGACGAAGGTGTACTCCTTGACGGTGGTCGGGGCGTTGGCGTCGGGCGCCTCGGCGCCGCCGGCCCCGGCGGGCTGATCGCCGCCGCCCTGGATCTTCTTGATGGCGTTCGGATCGATGGGGTCGCCGCCCGCACCCTCTTGCGTGCCCGAGGGGGCCAGGATGCCAGCCCGGTACAGGGCGTAGCCGCCCAGGCCCAGGACCACCAAACCCACCACCACCCAGAATCCTGCCTTAGGCTTGCCGATGGACATTGGTTCCCTCCTCGATCTCTAGTTCGTCTCGGTCTGCTTGGACGCGGCGGTGATGGCCTTGTCTTCCTCGGCCACCGCCTCCTCGGGCCCCAGGGCCTTCACGCTCGTCTCGATCTTGGTCGACTCGGGCGTCTTCAGCCCCATGTCGACCTCGAACTTCGCCAGCAGATCCTCGGCCTGCGAGGCCTCCAGGGCCTTCTCGGCCTTGATCTCCTCGACGCCCTCCGAGCTGAGGTCGGAGGCCACCCGGACCGTGGCCCGGTTGAGGTCGATCTTCTCCTGGATGACCTGCTCGAGCTGCCCGAAGTCGGTGGTCACGTCGAAGTTGAAGGTCTGGCTGAGGCGGGCCAGCTCCGCCTCGGCGTTGGACATCTTCAGCTCCGCCTCGTACTTCTGGATCTTCTCGCGCACCTGCCCGAGCTTCTTGGTGGCGTGCTTGATCTTCTCGACGTTGTTCTGGTACGCGGCCTCGTGCAGCTTGAGCTGCTCCTTGTTCTCGGCCAGGTCCTTCTCGGCGCTCTGCAGCTGGATGGCCAGCTGGCCCGCCGTGGCCCTGTCGCCGGCCTTCAGGTAGGCCTTGATCTTGGCCGTGAGCTGCTGCACCCGCTTCTCGCCGTCGACCACCTGGCGGTTCACGCGCTCCACCAGCCCGCGGTACTGCTCCAGGCCCTTGCGCCCCTCCTTCATCTGCTCCACGGCGCGGTCGTACTCGAGCTGCATCTGGGCGATGGGATCGCGGGTCCAGAACCAGTTGGCTAGCTTGTTGAACTGGGCGCGGACGGCGTTCCATACCTTCCCCATGGCTGGCCTCCTTCGTGGCTCGCTTGACCCTCGGTCCTCCGCCCGCCCCGGCAGGGCGGCGCGACCTTCCGGCGTGTTCCTCGATCCCGGGGGACCGTAGCGCAAAGGCGTTGGTTCGTCAACCGGTTGTGTGTGGCGGGGGGTGGCGTTTCTTGAACTCGCCGGCGACCGCGGGGTAGGCTTCGGGCAGATGATCGCTGATCCCGCAGAGCGACCCGCGGGCGGGGCCGCGCGACCGGTGGTCGGATGAGGAACCACCTCCTGGTGGGCCTGGGCCTGCTGTTGCTCGGCCTGGGCGTCCTCGCCAGCCTCGATCTGCCCTCCCAGCGTCCGCGCCTGGGGGTGGCGCTGGGCGGCCCCGACGGCCTCGAGGTGCTCGAGGCGCCGGGGGCCGGCGAGCCGCCCGAGGGAGCCGAACCGGGGGCCGGTGCAGGGCTGCGGGTCGGCGACCGGCTGCTCTCCCTGGACGGCCGGGCGCTCACGGACGGCGGCTACCTGGGGTTCGTCCTGGACGGTCGGCGGGTGGGCGAGGTGGTGGAGCTCGAGCTCGAGCGCGGCGGCCTGCGCGCGCGCGCGCGGGCCGAGCTGCGGAGCTCCCTCGATCTCGGGTTGCTGATCGTCAACTTCATCACCGGGCTGCTGCTGTGGTCGCTCGGCATGCTGCTGGCGCTGAAGGGCGCCGGGCTCGGCAACCGCATGTTCTACCTGGCCTCGCTGTGCCTGTCCGCGGTCATGTTCCTGTACTGGCCCGAGAACCCCATGCGGTTGCCGCACGGGGAGAGGCTGGCCTGGGTCCTGACCCTCGCCCTCGGCCCGCTGGCGGCCGCTTGCCTGCTGCACTTCAGCCTGGTCTACCCGGAGGACCGGCGCGGTCGCCTGGGCCGTAACCTGACCCCGCTCCTGTACCTGCCGGCGCTGACGCTCGGCGCCCTGGGGATCTACTGGCTGGCCCGCGCCCGCGCGGGCCTGGCGCCGGAGGACGTGGCCTGCTACCAGGCCGTCCTGGCGCACGGCCTCAGCGCCCACCAGGCGCTGTACGTGGCCCTCAGCCTGCTGGCGCTGGGGTGCTCCTTCGCGCACGCCCAGGAGCAGAGCTCGCGCCAGCGCCTCAAGTGGCTGTTCTGGGGGCTGGCCCTGGGCATGGCCCCCCAGATCCTCGGCCGGGAGGTGCCCCTGGCCCTCGGGCTCACGCCCTGGCTGCCGGAGCACGCGACCTTCGCGTGCATCGGGGTGGCGCCCATCGCCTTCGCCATCTCGATTCGCCGCCACCGGCTGCTGGACGTGGATCTGGTCATCCAGCGCTCCCTGGTCTACTCGCTGGTCAGCGCCTTCGTGGTGGCCGCCTACCTGGGCCTGGTCGGGCTGGGCGACTTCGTCACCCAGCACCTGTGGGGGCAGACCTCCACCGGGGTGCGGGTGGTGGTCGTGCTGCTGCTGGCCGCGGCCTTCGCCCCGGCGCGCTCTCTCGCCCAGCGCCTGGTCGACCGGTCCCTGTTCCGCCAGCAGACCGACCAGCGCGCCGCGCTGCTCGGATTCAGCCGCTTCCTGGCCAAGGTCCCGGACCTGCAGGGGCTGCGCGCGGCCCTGGCCGAGCTGCTGCAGCGCGTGATGTCCACCGAGCGGCTGCGGGTGCTGGTGGCCGACGGCTCGGGCGAGGTGCTGCGCGAGCTCCAGCCGCCCGAGCAAGCCGGCCGGCAGGAGCCCGCCCGCGTGGAGGCCTCCAGCCTGGCCCTGCTGGACGCGGGGGCCAGATCCGGCGCCTTCACCCCCGACGTCATCCCCACGGATCTGCGCGGCACCGAGGTGCTGGTGCCGCTGCGCACCGAGGGGCGGCTGGTGGGCCTGCTGACCCTGGGGCCCAAGTCCTCCGGGCTGGCCTACACCGACGAGGAGCGCGGCTTCGTCAACGCCGTGGGGGCGCAGACGGCTGTGGCCTTCGACCGCGCCCGCGCGCTCCAGCAGCTCCAGGAGGTGAACCTCCACCTGGAGCAGCTGGTCTTCGAGCGCACCCAGCAGCTCGCCCAGGCCAACGACCGGCTGGCCGAGCAGTGCTGCCGGCTGCAGCAGCTCGACGCCATGAAGGAGTCCCTGACCCGGATGGTGGTGCACGATCTGAAGAACCCGGTGGCCACCATCCTGCTCGGCCTGGAGATCCTCGACCGCGGCACCCTGGAGGGTGTGCCTCCGCACGTGGCCAGCACGCTGGAGATCATCTCCACCACGATGCGCGACATCCAGGATCTGGTGGCCAACCTGCTGGACGTGCACCGCATGGAGGCGGGGGAGCTGACCCTGGAGGCCGGACCCGTCGGCCTGGCGGAGCTGCTGTCCGAGTGCGCGCGCCGCGTGGAGGTGATCGCCCGCTACCGCCAGGTGCGCGTGGTGATCCAGGCCGAGGCGCAGGGCGAGCTCCGGGCGGATCGGGCCCTGCTGGTGCGGCTGCTGGTGAACCTCTTGACCAACGCCGTCAAGTACGCCACCCGCGCCAGCGAGGTGGAGCTCGTGGCCGCCCCCGGCCCGGACGGCGGCGCCTGGCTGTCGGTCACCAACCGGGGCACGGTCATCCCGCCCGAGCTGCACGGGCGCATCTTCGAGAAGTTCTTCCAGGTCGACGGCCGCAGCAGCGGTCCCTTCGCCAGCACCGGCCTGGGGCTGACCTTCTGCAAGCTTGTGGCCGAGGCCCACGGGGGCCGCATCCAGGTGGAGTCGCCGCCCGCGGGCCGCGGCGACGGGGCGCGCTTCGCGCTCTGGCTGCCGGGTCTGAGCGCCGCCGCCGGCCCACCGGGCGGGGGAGGGGCCTGATGGCCAGGCCGCCCCACGGGCTGGTGCTGATCGTGGAGGACGATCCGCGCCTGGGGCCCCTGCTGCAGAGCTGGCTGAGCGAGCGCGGTCTCGAGGCGCTGCTTGCCAGCGGGGGCGAGCAGGCCCTGGAGCTGTTCGGCCGCCAGGCGCCGGACGTGGTGCTGACCGATCTCGTCATGCCGGGCATGTCGGGCCTCGACCTGTGCCGGCGCCTGCGGGAGCTCGATCGCACGCTGCCGGTGCTGCTGCTGACCTCCTTCGGCTCGATCCCCTCGGCGGTGGACGCCATGCGGTCCGGGGCGACCGACTACCTGTGCAAGCCCATCCAGCCCGACGAGCTGCTGGTGGCCCTGGAGCGGGCGCTCGAGTCCCGCGCGCTCCTGCGCGAGGTGGCCCGCCTGCGCTCGGCGCTCGACGAGCGCTACTCCTTCGACACCCTGGTGGCCCGCTCGCCGGCCATGGCGGCGCTGGTCGCGGAGGCCCGCCGGTTGGCGTCCCGCGAGGTGACCGTGCTGATCTGCGGCGAGAGCGGCAGCGGCAAGGAGCACCTGGCGCGGGCCATCCACCTGGCCAGCCCGCGCCGCGACCAGGCCTTGGTCGCCGTGGACTGTGGCGGGTTGACCGAGTCGCTGCTCGAGTCGGAGCTCTTCGGCCACGAGCGGGGCGCCTTCAGCGGCGCGGTCTGCGCCCGCCCCGGCCTGTTCGTGGAGGCCGACGGCGGCAGCCTGCTGCTCGACGAGGTGGCCAACATGTCGGCCGGGCTCCAAGTCAAGCTGCTGCGCGCGCTCCAGGAGCGTGCGGTGCGCGCCGTGGGGGCCAACCGCGACCGGCCGGTGGACGTGCGCCTGCTGGCCTGCACCCAGGCGGATCTCCAGGGCGAGATCGCCGCGGGGCGCTTCCGCGCCGACCTGTACTACCGGCTGGCCGTGGTGTGCCTGCGGCTGCCTCCGCTGCGCGAGCGGCCGGAGGACCTGCCCGAGCTGGCCGCGCGCTGCCTGGCGCAGCGGACCGGGAGCGGCGGCGCGCGGCGGCTGTCGAAGGCCGCCTCGGCGCGCCTGCTCGGCCACGCCTGGCCGGGCAACGTGCGCGAGCTCGAGCACACGCTGGCGCGGGCGGCGCTGCTGTGCGAGGGTGAGGTGATCCAGCCCGAGCACCTGGGCTTGGGGCCGGACCCGGCCGGCGTCCCGCTGCGCGAGCTGACCCGCGAGAGCCGTCAGCGGATCACGCGCCAGGCCATGCTGGACGCGCTGCGACGCACGAACGGCAACCGCAGCCAGGCAGCCCAGCGCCTGGGCATCAGCCGCACCCGCTTCTACCAGCTGGTGCGCGAACTGGAGTTGGACAAGCCATGAAGCGACCCATGGGCCCGCTCCTGGCCGCCGGGGTGCTGCTGCTGGGCGCCGGCCTGGGACTCGGCGCCTGCGCCCACGGCTCGGGGGGCGAGATCGACGTGGACGAGGTGCAGGGTCAGGCCAACCAGATCGAGCGGCAGCTCCGGGCGATGCGCACGGCGCTGAAGGAGCGCGACGTCCCCCGCGCCGCGCAGGCCTTCCACCAGGCCGAGCTCGATCTCCAGGAGCACGGCGAGACGCTGGCCGCCTACCCGGAGCTCGGCGAGCTCAAGCGGGCGGTGAAGGAGTCCGCCGAGCGGCTGTGCTACGGCACGGTGGACATCTCGCTCGAGAGCTGCTTCCAGGCGGTGCGAGCCAAGGACCTGCCCGCCGCCCGCGAGCGGCTGGCCGCGGCCCTCGCGGAGCACGAGCGCTGCAAGACCCAGATCGCCGGGCGCGAGGACTACACGCCGCTGAAGCTGAACCTGGACTCGGCCCCCCAGGCCCTGGCCGCGCTCGAGCGGGAGCTGGCCCTGCCCGGGCTCCAGGCGCGCGTCGGGGAGCGCCTGGGGGCGCTGCGCGAGCGGCTGGCCGCCCTGGACGAGAAGCTCAAGGCCCTGGAGGCGGACCCCCTGAGACGCGAGCTGGCGGCCGGGCTCGACGGCGAGCTCGCCGCGCTGCAGAAGGACCTGGGCGAGCCGTGGGCGCTGTCGGCCGAGCCCGAGTGGATCGCGCCGGCGGCCGCGCTGCGGGGGGAGCTGGACGCCCGCGGCAAGCGGCTCGCGGAGGCTGTGCGGCGCGGCAAGCTGCGCTGGCTCGTCGAGCGCGATCTGCCGGCCGCGCGCGAGGCGGCCGGGGCCGGCCAGGACGCGCTGAAGGCCATGGGCAAGGCCAAGCCCAAGGATCCGGCCCGCGAGCAGGCCAAGCAGACGGCCCGGGAGAAGCTCGGCGCGGCCCGCGAGCTCTACCAGGCCTGCCAGCAGACGCTGGCCGCGGTGCTCAAGGAGGAGCCGGGGCTGGGGAAGACCACCTGGGCCCTGGCCGGCAAGCCGCGCAGCCCGGGTCAGCTCCAGGCCACCTGCAAGGCCGAGGCGGCCCGGCTCGAGGCCGTGCTGAAGCGCCTCGAGCGCCCGCCGCCCCCGCCGCCCAAGCCCAAGAAGACCGGCCGCCGCATCCAGCGCTGGTGAGTCAGGCGTCGGTGCGCTCGGCGGCCAGGTCCTGCACCAGCTTGTACCTCGAGCGGCCGATGACCAGCTCGTCGCCGGCTCGCAGCAGGGCGGTCCTGACCGTCTTGCCGTTCACCTGCGCCTCGGCGTGGCCCAGGCAGGTGAGGCGGTAACCCTCGCCCTCGCGCTTCAGGCGCGCGTGGACCGGCTTCACCCAGAAGCCCTTGGCGCGCACGTCCACGCCCTGCGTCTTGCCCAGGGTGATCTCCCCGCCGAGCGGCAGGGACAGATCCTCGCCCACCAGCTGCAGCTCGGAGGACTGGCAGGCCTGGGCCTGGGCGCCCAGCAGCAGGGTCGGCTCGGGGTGCTTCACGTCCAGCGGCTCGACCAGCTGCAGGACGAACTTGCCCACGCCCACCCGGTCCTGGGGGCCGACCAGCTGCTCCTGGACCCGGGTGCCGTTGAGCGTGGTGCCGTTGGAGGAGCCCAGGTCCTCCACCACGAACCGGCCGCGGCGCCAGGAGAGCCGGGCGTGCTGGCGGCTCACGCTCAGGTTGTCCAGGATGATGTCGCAGCTGCGCTCCCGGCCGATCAGCATGGCCGGGGCCATGAAGGGCCGCTGGGCCACCGGCCGGCCGCCCATGGTGATCTGCACGTTGGTCGGGGGGGGCGGCTTGGCCTCCTGGGCCAGGACGGCCAGGCTCTTGCCCGCGTCCGGATCGGGCTCGATGGACAGGCGCTTGAAGACATCCAGCCGGCCGATGGGCGAGTTGGGCTGGAAGGCGAACAGCAGCAGCCGATCGGCGATGCCGCCCTCGCCGGGGTCGACCACGCCCTGGCCGAAGTACAGCCTGGCGGGTTGGCCCTGCTGCAGGAAGGCCAGCGTGCGGATTCCGTCCCGCTCGAGCGCCAGCGCGGCGTTCTGCCCCTCGCGCGCCAGCACCTCGAGCACGTGGGCCAGGTCGACCAGGTCCGTGGTGGCCTGCAGCGAGGGGCGCTGCCGGAAGTGGACCGCGAGCAGCAGCACCCGCACCGCGTCCGCGCGCAGCAGCCGCCAGCGGGCCCGCTCGAGCTGCGCGGCCCGCAGCGGCAGGTTCGCCAGCGGCACCCAGGAGAAGCCGGCGGGCTCCACCAGCCCGGCCAGGTGGGTGCGCGACTGGTGCACCAGGCACACCAGGCGCGTCTCCTCGGTGTCTATCTCCAGCCAGCCGTCGGGGCACGCCCCGCGGGCCAGGTGCGCGTCCACCGCGGCCCAGGTGGCCTCGGAGAACTCCGCGCCCTCGGCGACCAGGCCGTCGTTGGGGAAGAGGGTCAGCGCCATGGCGGCGATCATGGTCCAGCCGGGCGCGAGATGCAACTGCCGCCCGCGCCGCGGCGCCGCGCGGCCCGGCCACCGCGGGGAGTGCTTGACCGTCCGTCGGGGCGGCGGCTACCATGCCTCGCGTGAGCTTCGACGCCGCCGAGCACCTCGTGCGCTACCGCGACCAGGTCGCGCGCCACCGCTTCGTGAACTGGACCCTCTCGGTCCACACCCGGCTGGACATCGACCTGACCGCGGCCGATCGCTACCTGGCCGAGCGGGCGCGCGCCGGCCGCACGCCACCGCTCACCCGCGAGCACCTGTGGCTGTGCGCCGCGGCGCGGGTGATCCGCGAACGCCCCCTGTTCAACGCCGCGTACGACGGCTTCCGCAAGCTCGAGCCGCGCGAGGACATCCACCTGCGGGTGACCGTCGAGCGCCCCCAGGGGATGGGGCGGGGGCTCATCCCGCACGCCGATCGGCTGGACCCCGCCGGCATGGCCCGGGCGCTGGAGGAGGCCCGCGCGCGGGCCGCGGAGCCCTGGCAGGTGGAGGCGCCGCCGCGGCGGCGCCCCGGGCGGCTGGGGCGGCTGCGAGACGAGCTGGCCGAGGTGGTGAACGACTACGCCCCGCACCTGGAGCCCAGGCTGGGCGCCGCCTCCGGCCACGACGCGGGCACCTTCGACGTGGTGAACGCGGGCGCCTACGGGGCGGAGGATCTGCACCTGGTGGTGCTGCGCCCGGCCGTGGCCGCGCTGGTGGTGATGGCGCCCCGGGAGGACGTGGTGCCAGGCCCCGAGGTGCGGGTGCGTGTGCCCATGGCGGTACCCTTCTGCCACAAGGTGATGGACACGGACTCGGCGGGCTACTTCCTGCTCCACATGCAGCAGCTGCTGGACGATCCCGGGGCCAGCCTGGGCGGGGAGGGCGGGGCATGAGCCGGGTGGAGGGCGGACTCGAAGGCGCCGACGGCGCCGTCCTGACCCGGGACGACCTGCCGCTGGCGGAGCGGCTGGACGCGCGCCTGGATCAGGTGGCCGGGCTGCGCTACCAGCACTTGTGCCCGGCGGCCAACCTGCACATGGGGGCCGCGCTGGCGGCGCTCGAGCGCTTCCGCGCGGAGCGCGAGGCGCGCACCGGCGTGCGCCTCGGCCTGACCGCGCCGCTCGTGCGCGCCGCGGCCCTGGCGCTGGAGGAGGCCCCGCTGCTGGCCTGCCTGTTCGACGGCCGCGACCGGCTGGTCCCGGCCGAGCACCCGGCGCTCGGGGTGAGCGTGGACACGGGCGACGCGGCCCGATGCCTGGTGCTCGAGCGGGCCCGCGGGCTCGGGCTCGAGGAGCTGGCCGTGCGCATCCGCGAGGCCGCCGCGCGTTTCCGGGCCGAGGCCGCTCCGGCCTTCCGCCGGGCCGCGCCGGGCGCGGCGCCCGCCGGGGCCAGGCGGCGCCGGCTGGCGCACCTGCTCGCCCGGGAGGTCCGCGAGCGCTTCGCCTACCTGCTGCCCGGAGAGGTCGAGCGGCGTTTCGCGGGGCACGCCGCCCGGCAGGGGCACTTCACCGTCCACAACCTGGGCGCGCTCGGGGTGGACGAGTTCAAGGGCTTCCTGCGCCGGCCGGCGCTGGCCGCCCTGTGGGCGCTCACGGCCCAGCGCCGCGTGGTGCGCGGCCCGGACGGCCGCTACGCCGGGGAGCGCCGCCTGCCGCTCGTGCTGATCTTCAGCCAGGATCTGGTGCCGCTGGACCAGGCCTGCGCCTTCCTGCGGGGCATCGTGCGGCGGATCGAGCAGCCCGTCAGCCTCCTGGAGGGCGCGCCGTGAGCCCCCGCCGCGAGGTGCCGCCGGGCCTCACGCGTGGCCAGCTCGATGGCTGGATCCGGCGGCGGACCGCGTACATCAACCGCTTCCACGTGGCCCACTGGTACCCGAGCTGCTGCGTCCAGGCGCGCGTCGACCTGACGGCCGCGGACGCGCTCCGCAAGCGGCTGAACGCCGAGGACGACCAGCCCGGCAGCCGGGTGACCATCAACCACATGATCAACAAGGCCGCGGCGAACGCGCTGCGCAACCACATCCTGTTCAACGGCAAGTACACCCGGCGCGACTCGGCCATGATCTACCAGCGCGTCCACGCGGCCAACGTGGTGGACACCGGCGGCATGGCCACCCGCATCGTCATCCGCGACGCGGATCGGCTCAGCCTGCGGGAGCTGGCCGCCGAGACCCACCGCCTGGTGTCCGCGCGCCGGCTCACCCTGGGCGAGAAGCTCGACCGGTACTCCGAGCTCCAGGAGAAGGTCCGCCTGGTGGAGGCGATGTTCTGGTTCCTGCCCTACTCCAGCAGGCTGGAGCGCGAGCTGTCCCACGAACGCGCCCTGGACTTCCTGGTGGAGAACCCCTCCACGGTGGTGATCACCAACCCGGGCACCCTGGGTGTGCAGGACTGCAAGGCCATGCTGTTCTTCGGCAACCTGCTCACCTGCCTGCGGGCGATGGCCATCGAGGAGGAGGCGGTGCTCGAGGACGGCCAGCTCCGCTTCCGCAGGGTGCTGCCGGTGGGCCTGGACTACGACCAGCGGCTGTGCGACGCCGGGCCGGCCGTCCGGCTGCTGAACGAGATCCGCCGCAACCTCGAGGTCCCCGAGCCCTACCTGGTGGGGCCGGCGGTCGAGGATCCGCGGGCGCCGCTCGCCTGGCCGGCCGGGCGCGGCGGGGAGGAGGGCTGATGGACCTCGTCGAGCGTGTGCGCGCGCGGGCCGAGCTGCTGCGCGGTGCCCGCGGTCGGGCCGCGCCCACGGCCAGCCTGCAGATCCTGGTGCGGGCCGGCGCCTGGTCGGACCCATCCGCCGGCGAGCGCCTGGCGCGGCTGTGCCTGGCCGCCGCCGAGGCCCTGGGGGCCGATCCGCTGTTCGCCGCCCGGCGCACCGCCCGGCTGCGGGTGCAGGCCCCGGCCGAACCGGTCCTGTGGGTCGGACCGGACGGAGGCCGGACCTGGCTGCGCCTGGGCCGCGCCGAGCTCGGCGCGGGCTGCCAGGCGCTGGCAGCCAGGCTCTCGGCTGGCGACCCGCGCGCGGAGGCGACGGCGCCCGCAGGCCTGGAGATCCTGGACCTCTCGACCCTCGGCGCCCTCGAGTGGCGCGGGGCGCTGCTGGGCGGCGCGCAAGGCCGGCTGTGCCTGCTGGCGGCCCGGCCGGCGCCCTCCGGCGCGCAGGAGGCCTTCGGGCTGGCGCTGGACTTCGACGCCGCCTGGTGCGAGGCCGGCCGGGCGGCCCGCTTCCTGGCGGCGGTGGCCACGGCCCTGGGCGCGGAGCGGGTGGGATGCGGGCCGCGGAGCTGATCGCCGAGCGGCGCGGGGCGCTGCGCGACGCGGCCCCGGCGCGGGTGACGCCGGCGCACCAGGTGTGGCTGGAGGCGCCGCTCGCCCCCGCCCAGGCCATGCTGGACCGGCTCCACGCCGAGGGTGGCCTGCCGCCCGGGTTGCGGGCCGAGGTGCGCCACCTGCTGCTGCGGGCCGCGGCGCGGGCCCTGGAGCGGCACCCCTGGTTCAACGACTTCCTGCTGCTCTCGGGCGGGGTGCAGCACAACGAGCTGGTGTCGGTGCGGGTGAGCCTGGACGCCGAGGGCCGGCCGGGCCACTGCAGCGTGCCCGACCCCGGCCGCCGGCCGCTCGTCGAGGTGCTGGCCGAGGCGGCCGCGCGCGAGGTGGAGGAGGGCGTCGAGGCGGTGCGCAGGGCGGTCAAGCTGGCCCGCGTGCGGCGCTCGCGGCCGGTGTTCTCCCGGCTGGTCAGCGAGGGGGTGCTGGAGCCGCTGCACTGGCTGCGGGATCGCCTGCCGGCGCTCGAGCGGCGCCTGCGCCGCGACGTCCGGCGCCACGGCAGCCTCGGCCTGCTCGACGTGGGCCCGCTCGGGGCGACCGGGGTGGCCGGGGTGCTGCTGGCCTGCCACTCCGCCCTGCTCCTGCTGGCCGCGCCCCGCCCGGGGCGGGAGGCCGGGCCGCGCCTGCCCGTGGGGCTCGCGTTCGACGCCCGGCTGTTCGAGGCGCACGAGGCCGTGGCCTTCCTGCGCGAGGTGACCGAGCTGCTGGCCGAGCCGGAGGCCCGGCTGGCCTGAAGGGGAGCCCATGCACTTCCAGGTGGAGCACACCATCCGCATCCCGTTCGAGCGCTACTACGACGTGGTGCTCTCGGATGACTTCCTGCGCTGGGCCGGCAAGAAGATGAAGGTCGCCGAGCGGAGCCTGGTGCGCAACGAGGAGTCGGGCGGGCTGCTCTACCGCACGGTGCGCACCGCCTGGGACGTGTCGGAGCGCGCCCAGCGCTTCCTCAAGGCCCCGCGCTTCGAGCTTGAGGAGCGCCTGGTGCTCGATCGCGCCCGGCACACCTACACCTGGGAGTACGCCCCCAGCGTGTGGGCCAACCGCTTCTCGGCCCGCGGCAGCGGCCGCCTGGAGCAGGCCGGCGCCCACGTGAAGCGGGTGGTGGAGGGGGAGATCACGGTGCGCGTCTTCCTGCTCGGCGGCCGCTTCGAGCGCAAGGTGGCGGAGCGCATGCGCGCCTTCGTCACCCGCCAGGGCGACAGCGTGGAGGAGTACTACCGCACCCAGCTCGCGCCGCAGGGCGCGCCCGCACAGGGCTGAGCCCCTCAGCGACCGCCCTGGGCGGTCAGGCTGGCCTCCAGCTCCCGGATGGCCCGCTCCACGTCGCGTTCCAGCGTGGCCCGCGTGCGGTTGACGTAGCGCAGCTCCTCGCTCAGGCTCTCGATGGTCTCGGGCGGCGCCGTCTGCACGTCTCTCAGCAGCTCGGCGATGCGCTGGTCGATCTCGCGCGCCAGCTCGCGCAGCTCCTCGAGCTTGGCGAGCAAGCCCTGGAAACGGTGGCGGTTGCCTTGCAGCCGGTCGAGATCCACGACGGTCACCTGGACGGCCGCCTCCCGACGGTTGCCGGCCGGATCCAGCGCGGCGACCGCGATCCGCTGCGGCCCGGCAGGCAGGTCGAGCTCGCCGGTGAACACACCGGCGGCCTCCTCGCCGAGCAGCACGCCACCGGCCGAGACCCGCGCTGCGGGCTCGGAGCGGACCCGCACGACCACGGGCCGCCGGGTGAGGAAGGCGCGCGCCGCGGGCTCGAGGATGAGCAGCGGCGGCGGCTCGGTGTCTGCCGGCGCGCCGGGGGGCTCCGGGATGGGCGTGGGCCGGGGCCTCGGCGCGACGGGATCCCGGGCCAGGGCCACGTCCCGCGGGTTGATCCGCGGCGGCGCGCGGACGGGGTCCGGCGCGGGGGTGTCCGCCGGCGGCGCCGGGGGCGGTGCAGGCGCGGGGGGCGGGGCCGGCGCGGGGGGCGGGGCCACGCCAGGCCGCGGCGGGGGCGGCGCGGGCGGACCCAGCCGCTGGACCGCCCACAGCGCGCCGAAGGTGGCCACGGCCACCCCCAGCACGCCGGTCAGGAGCCAGCCTTTCCCGCCTGCACGCGCCATGCTCTGCCTCGTCCGGAGCAGTGTACCCGAGGCCCTCGGCCGCTGCCAACTTTCGGAGGGGCGGGGGTGGACAAGCGCGCCTGGCTGGGCTAGACCGCGGGTGAGGAGGCTGGATGCGCGTCACCATCCTGGGCTCGGGCACCTCCAGCGGGGTGCCGGTCATCGGCTGCGAGTGCCGGGTGTGCACCTCGCCCGATCCGCGCGATCGGCGCACCCGGGCCTCGGCCGTGGTGGCCTTGCCGGGGGGCAACCTGCTGCTGGACACGGCCACGGACCTGCGCGCCCAGGCGCTGCGGGAGGGGCTCGTGCGTGTGGACGCGGTGCTCTTCACGCACGCCCACGCCGATCACCTGCACGGCATCGACGAGCTGCGGCTGTTCAACCTGCGCCGCCAGGGGGCCATCCCGTGCTTCGGCAACCGCGACACGCTCGAGCGGCTGCGGGCCTACCTGCGCTACATCTTCGACGCCGAGCAGGGCGAGAGCTGGCGGCCCGCCCTGACGCTCACGGAGGTGACCGGGCCCTTCGAGCTGCTCGGCGCGCGGGTGGTGCCGATCCCCCTGTGGCACGGCCGGACACCGGTGCTCGGCTACCGGCTCGGCGGCTTCGCCTACCTGACCGACGCGAACCGCATCCCGGACGAATCCTGGGGCCTGCTGGAGGGGCTCGAGGTGCTGGTGCTCGACGCGCTGCGTGAGAAGCCGCACCCCACCCACTTCAGCCTGGGCGAGGCCCTCGAGGTGGTCGCCCGGCTCCGCCCCGGCCGCACCGTCCTCACCCACCTGGCGCACACGGTCGCGCACGCCGAGGTGAGCGCCCGGCTGCCGGCCGGGGTGGAGCTGGCCCAGGACGGGCTGGTGCTCGCGCTGGAGGACCGCCCGGAGACCGCTCCCGCGAGCCCCCGGGGAGGAGCCCTGGAATAGGTCCGCCCGCGGGCGGGTTGCACAGCCGGAGCGCGGGCCAGGCCGCCGCGCAGGAGAGGTTCAACGCCTTGTGGTTCCAGTGGAAAAAGGGGAAGCGTGAGACGTTCGAGGAGCAGGCCCTCGAGCACCTCGACACCCTCTACGGCACGGCCCTGAGGCTGACCGGTCGCGCCGCGGACGCCGAGGATCTGGTGCACGACACCTACGTGCGGGCCGTCCGCTTCAGGCACCGGTTCGAGCCCGGCACGAACCTCAAGGCCTGGATGTTCAAGATGATGTTCAACCTGTTCGTGAACCGCTACCGCCGCGACCGGCGCGGCCGCGAGATCCGCGAGGGGCACGAGCGGGACGATCTGGTCGCGCGGACCACGCCAGGCGGTGAGCTGGCCTCGACCCTCAAGCCCGAGGAGTTCTTCTTCGAGAAGCTGTTCTCGGACGACGTGGTCCGGGCCCTCGACGAGGTGCCAGCCGATTTCCGCATGGTCGTCATCCTGGCGGACGTGAACGGATTCAGCTACCGCCAGATCTCCGAGATCCTGGGGATTCCCGTGGGGACCGTGATGTCCCGGCTGCACCGGGGCCGCCGCCTGCTGCGGGAGAGCCTGCGCGAGTTCGCGGTCCAGGAAGGCTACATCAAGCCCGGAGACGGCGCGGTGGAGCAGGGCGAGGTGGCGGATCTGGAGTCCTACCGGCGTCAACGGAACTCCGGGGGGAGCGTGCACTGATGGAATGCTCGGAGGCCAGCAAGTACCTCCAGGTCTACCTGGACGGCGAGTTCGACGAGGCCGAGCGCCGCGACATGGAGGCCCACCTGGCGGCCTGCCCGGCCTGCCAGCGGCAGGCCGAGCTCGAGCGGCGCTTCCGCGAGAGCGTGCGCTCGCGGCTG
Organism: Myxococcota bacterium; assembly: GCA_022710975.1. Lineage (GTDB taxonomy): Bacteria > Myxococcota > B64-G9 > B64-G9 > B64-G9 > JAKLGA01. Next base: position 198,208 of record JAKLGA010000012.1, read on the forward strand.
GCCGCCCCCGCGGCGCCCGAGGGGCTGCGCGAGCGGGTGCGGGCCGCCATGGCCGCCGAGCCCGAGGCCCGGCGCATCCCGCGCTCTCTCCTGTGGGGCTCCCTGCCGGCCGCGGCGGCCCTGCTGCTCGTGCTGTCGTTCACCTGGACCGTCACCAGCGGCTTCTCGCCCCTGCTGCGCGAGGCGGTGGAGCGGCACACCAGCGAGCCTCCGGTGGAGGTGAAGAGCTCCGACGCCGACGAGGTGGAGAGCTGGTTCCAGCGCAAGGTGGCCTTCCGCGTGGCCCTGCCGCGCTTCGTGCGGACCGACCTGGACCTGGTCGGCGCCCGCCTGAGCCACCTGGCCGCGCGGCAGGCGGCCCTGGTCCGCTACCAGCATGGCCGGCAGAGCTTCAGCCTGTTCGTGCTGGCCGATCCCGGCCCGGGCGAGGACATCGGCAGCAAGCGCTGCCAGCGGCTGCGCAAGCGGGAGGTGTGCTTCTCCGAGCTCCAGGGTTACACCGTGGTCGCCTGGCGGACCCACGGCCTGCTCTACTCCCTGGTCGGAGATGCCCCACCCGCCCACATGCTCCAGGTCCTCACCGGCGCCGGAGACGAGTGAGCCGAGCTCTCGTCCGCAGCCTGCTCCGGGCTGGTTTTGTTGACACCCCGCGCTCCGCTCGCATACACTTCCACCGCGGAATCTCTGTTTTTTCAACTCCTCGGCCCGCGAGGTCAGGCAACCGATGTCCGAGAAACGAATCCTGGTCGTCGAGAGCGAGAAGCCGGTGGCGCAGGCCATCACCGAGGCGCTGGCGCGGTTCGACGTCAAGGTTGCGGTGGTGGATGACGGCAAGAAGGTGCTGGCGGCCGCCAAGTCCCCGCTGGCCTCGCTCATCATCCTGCGCGTCGAGCTGCCGGGCCAGAGCGGCTACTCCATCTGCATGAAGCTCCGCAAGGAGAAGGAGCTCAAGGACATCCCGCTGATCCTGACCTCGTCCGAAGCCAACGAGGACACCTTCGAATCGCACCGCAAGCTCAAGGTGCGGGCAGACGAGTACATGATCCTCCGGAGCCCCTTCCCGGCCGACGAGCTGGCGAGCAAGGTGACCTCCCTGGTGCCGCTGGCGGAGGTCGCCTCCGCCGAGGAGGCCGAGATCATCACCCTGGACGAGGAGGAGGCCGTCACCCTGGATGACGACGAGGCCTTCTCCACGGACGAGCTGGTGGATCTGGGCGCGGTGGATGGGGGGACGGGCGACTCGACGGTCGTCATGGAGACCCCGACCACCGACGGCGCCGACGAGGAGCTCCCCTCGCTGGACGACGTGCTGGACAACCTGGACATCGGCAGCGACAGCAGCCCGCCGGCCGCCGAGCGCGTGGTCTCGGAGTCGCCTCCCGAGGGGACCGATCTGACCAGCCTCGACGACGTGCTCGAGTCCCTGGACGACGCGGCCGAAGCGGAGGTCGAACGACCCGCGAGCGCTGCCTCCGACGACCTGGACATGTCGCTGCTCGACGATCTCGACGTGAAGGGCAGGGACGGCGCGCCCGGGCCTGCGGAGGCAGCCGCGGCCCCGGCGGAGGGGCCGCCGGAAGAGGATCTGCTCGCCGGGCTGGACATGGACGAACCCGCCGCGGACAAGGACGGCGCCGAGGCCGGCGGCGCGGCGGAGGCGGATCTGGACCTCGACGCCATCGTGAAGGCAGCCGAGGATGCGGCGCCCGAGGCGGGGGCCGGCGCGGGCGACGAGGCGGACGACCTCCTGGCCGGCCTCGAGTCCGACATGGCCGCGGCCGCGGTCGAGCCGGAACCGGAGCCCAAGCCCGAGCCCAAGCCCGAGCCCAAACCGGAGCCCAAGCCCGAGCCCAAGCCGGAGCCCAAGCCCGAGCCCAAGCCCGAGCCCAAGCCCGAGCCCAAGCCCGAGCCCAAGCCCACCGGGCCGGTCAAGGCCGATCCGGTGCTGATCACCAAGCTGGCGAACGCGGAGCAGGACAACAACCTGCTGCGCGAGAAGGTGCAGAAGCTCGAGGCGCGCATCGAGGAGATGCATCAGTCCTTCGAGAAACGCGAATCCGAGCTGGGCAACCTGCGAAGCAAGACGGCCTCCAAGGACAAGGACTTCCTGGCGCTGAAGGCCACCATCAACCAGAAGGACCGCGAGATCCTGGAGCTCAAGGAGGAGATCAACCGCAAGGACTCCGAGATCCTCGAGGCCCAGGAGAAGGTGGCCGACGCCGGGCAAGAGGCCGCCCGCCAGCAGGAGAAGCTCGCCTCCCGAGATCGCGAGTCCAGGGAGCAGGCCGCCAAGTACGACACCCTGCTCCAGCAGAAGCACGAGCTCGATCAGGAGCACCAGGCCAGGATGGCCGAGTGGCAGGAGCGCTACACGCGCGAGACCACCGACCTGGAGGCCCGGCTGCGCAGCGAGACCGAGGAGCGCACGCGCCTCGGCGCGGCGGCCGCGCAGGAGCGCGAGGCCCTGGAGGGCCGGCTGCGGAACGTGCAGACCGAGTACGACGAGGCCAAGCAGCGGCACGCGGACGAGGTGTTCGGGCTGCGCGCCCGCTTCAAGGGTCAGCTCGAGGGCCTGGAGGGCAAGATCTCCGGGCTGAGCAAGGAGCTGGCCGAGTCCCAGAAGGGCCTGGCCGCCGAGCAGGCCGCCCACGCCGAGACCCGCGAGGAGGCGAGCCGCATCCCCGGCCTGGAGGCCGAGCTCGAGGCTGCCCGCAAGGAGATCGGCGAGCTGGAGAGCAAGGTGGCGGACCTGCGCACCGAGGTGGCCGAGCGCGAGGAGCGGGTGCTGCGGGCCTACGAGCGCATCAAGGCCGACGAGAAGGTCAAGCAGAAGGCCCGCCAGGCCGTGGAGATCGCCTTCAGCCTGCTGGCCGACCAGGTCGAGGAGAGCGAGGGCGAGGAGGCGAAGCCGGGCTGAGCCGCCCGCCGCCTACCTGGCCACGGCCTCGCGCAGCTTCTTGCGATCCGCCTCGAAGGGCAGCTCCTCGTACACCTGGAAGAAGTTCTCCGGATCCACCAGCCTGGGGTGGAGGGCCTTGGCGGCCTCCACCTTGCCATCGGCGAAGGAGAAGTGCCCCATCACCTGCTTGACCTGCTCCACCGAGAAGCGGTTGGTGCTGGCCGCCTCGCGGACCACCTGGAGCTTGGCCTCGTCGAAGTTGTTGCCCTCCATGGCCTTCCGCAGGGCCTCGAAGCGGTCCGGTGCCATGGGCGGCTCCTGGGCCACGGCCGGTGCGTCCGCGCGCGCCCCGTCGAGCGCGTCCTCGACCCGGTCGAGCAGCCGGCGCAGCTCGTCCACCCTGCGCACCATCTCCCGGCGCGTCATGTAGTCCGGATGCGCCGCGCTCAGGCCGCGCAGCTCGCTGAGCTCCTCGCGCGCCTCGCGCAGATCTCGCAGCAGGTCCCGGGCGTCCACGCAGGTCTTCTCCGGCGCCGCCGGAGCGGCCACGGCCACCAGCACGAACCAGCATGAGAGCAGCACCTGGGTCATCGTAGCTCCTCGCGTTGTCGGGCCGCGCGGATCGACGCGCCCCCGCGTGTCCGGATTCACCTGGCGCGTCAGGTGCGCGGCTTGATCATGTTCTTGGCGGTCTGGGCCAGGGTGCTGGAGACGTTCTTGTTCATCGACAGGGCCTTGAGGTCGGCGTGCCGCAGGTGGGTGAGGAACTTCATGGCGATGGCCAGCGGGGTCTTGGGGTTGTTGATGAGCGCCACCTTGACCGTGTAGGCGCGCGTCCACTCGTTGTTCTGGGCGATGATGCGGATGACGTCGTCGCACACCGCGCGGTTGCCGGCGATCATCATCGCCTCCTGGGCGTTGATGCCGGGGTTCTTGATGGCCGCGCTCGCGATCACGCGGTTCGAGTCCTTGACCAGGATCATGCGGGCCGTCTTGTTGCCCTTCTGGGCCAGGGCCACCTTCTGCCCCGAGGTGAGCTTGGCCAGCATCTGCACGAAGGTCTCCTTCTTCTTCTCCTCCTCGGCGGCCTCCTCGGCGGTGCGGGGCTCGCTGCGCTCGTCCTCCTTGAGCAGCTCCTGGGGCAGCGACTGGACGATGACCTCCTGGAGGCGCTTCTCCTCGGCCTCGTCCACCGGCCGGGCCTTGATGCGATCCTGGGCCTCCGTGTAGGCGGCCACGCCCTTGAACTGCTCGTCCATGCCGGTGCGGACCGCGAAGTCCATGACGCGATCCACGTCGGCCTTGCTGACCGCCGGGTTCTGCACCAGCGCGATGAGGATGGGCGGGTGGCGGAGCTGGCGGACCTGGTTCTCGACGATGATGCTCAGCGCCTGGCCCGTGAGCCGCTCGGCCAGGAAGGCGAAGGTCTCGTCGGGCGTGTCCTGGTTGATCAGGATGGCTTCCAGGAAGGAGCTCTTGTCATGGAAGGTGCGGGCCAGCTGATCCAGGACCAGGGCGTGTAGCTTCTCCCGCAGCGCGCCCTGCACGATCTTCTCGGGCAGCTTGGCCAGGGCGGCCTGGGCGCCGTCGCGGATCTTCGGGTCGTCGTCCCCGGCCAGGACGCACATCATGGTGACGGTGTCCTTGGGCGGGGCCGGCACCAGCCCGCGCGCGGCCATCATGCGCACGGGGGGCGGGCTCTGGGGATCGATGTGCTTACGCAGGGCCTCGGGCAGCGCGGACGCGGGGATGGGGCTCGGCATGTGGGCTCTCCTTCGCGCGGATCGCCTCCCATGGTCGGCCAGGAGGCGCGGAATTTCAAGTGCGAGCGGGGTGGGGCGGGCGAGGGCGGGGAGGCGGCCCGGACCGGCTCAGTCCTCGTCCTCCTCGTCCTCGCGCTTGAACTGGGCCACGATCTTCTCGGCCACCTGGTGCGGCACTTCCTGGTAGTGGGAGAAGCGCTGGGAGAAGCTGCCGCGTCCGCCGGTGCGCGAGTCGAGGTCGGACGAGTAGGACAGCACCTCGGCCTGGGGCACCTGGGCCTTGATGATCGAGCGCCGGTTGATCGACTCCATGCCCATCACCCGCCCGCGGCGGCTGTTGAGGTCGCCCATGATGTCGCCCATGTTGTCCTCGGGCACCACGATCTCCAGCTCCAGGACGGGCTCGAGCAGCACCGAGCCGGCCTTGTCCATGGCCGCCTTGAAGCCCTTGATGGCGGCGCGCTTGAAGGCCATCTCGGACGAGTCCACGTCGTGGTACGAGCCGTCGTACACCGCGCACGAGAAGTCGACCACCGGGAAGCCGGCCATCCATCCCTTGACCATGGCCTCGCGCACGCCCTTCTCCACGGCGGGGATGAACTGGCCGGGGATGGTGCCGCCCTTGATGCGGTTCTCGAACACGAACCCCTCGCCGCGGGTCCGCGGGGCCAGCTCCAGCCAGCAGTCGCCGAACTGACCACGGCCGCCGGTCTGGCGCTTGTGCCGGCCCTGGGCCTGGGACTTGCGGGTGATGGTCTCGCGGTAGGCCACCCGCGGGAGCTCCAGGGTGACCTCGACGCCGAAGCGGCGCTTCATGCGCGCCACGGCCAGCTCGATGTGCGGCGAGCCCATGCCTGCCAGCAGGTAGTCCTTGGTGTCCTCGTGGCGGCTCAGGCGCAGGGTGGGATCCTCGGTCAGCATGCGCGTCAGGCTGGAGCCGAGCTTGTCCTCGTCGCTCTTGCTCTTGGCCTTGATGGCGAAGGCGATGTTGGGCTCGGGCACCGGCAGGGCCTCGAAGGTGAACGGGTCCTTCTTGTCGCACAGCGTGTGGCCGGTGATGACGCTCTTGAGCTTCAGCACGCCCACGATGTCGCCCGCCGGGGCGGCCGAGGTCAGCTCGGTCTTCTTGCCCATCACCTGGACCATGGAGCCGATGCGCTCGTCGGTGCCGTTGGCCGGGTTGATCACCTGGGACTCGGGCGACAGGGTGCCCGACAGCACCCGGAAGATGCTGAGCGTGCCTCCCTGGGCGTCGACGGTCTTGAAGCAGAACGCGGACACCGGGCCGTCCTCGGCGCGCTTGCGCTCGGCCGGCTCGCCGGTCGGCGTCTTGCCCTTGACCGGCGGCAGGTCCAGCGGCGCGGGCAGGTGATCGGCCAGGAAGTCCATCACCAGCTGCACGCCCACGTTCTGCGTGGCGCTGCCGTAGAACACGGGGAACAGGGCGCCCTTGTGCACCGCGCGGCTGAAGCCAGCCTGGATCTCCTCCTCGGACAGCACGCCCTTGTCGAGGTACTTCTCCAGCAGCTCGTCGCTGCTCTCGGCCACCTTCTCCACCAGCGCCTCGCGCGCGGACTTGAGCGCGTCGGCGAGGTCGGCCGGGACCTCGCCGGTGGTGAACTTGCCCGAGCCGTCCTTCTCGAACACGTGCGCCTTGCCGGTCAGCACGTCGACCACGCCCTTGAACGCGGCCTCCAGGCCGATGGGCAGCTGCACCGGCACGGCGTCCGAGGACAGCAGGCTGCGGATGCTCGCCAGGGCCTTGTCCGGATCGGCGCGCTCGCGCTCCATCTTGTTGATGAACACCAGGCGCGGCAGGCCCAGCTCGACGGTCCGGTCCCAGCAGCGCTCGGTGACCACGCCGACCCCGTCCGGGGCGCTGACCACGACCAGGGCGGCGTCCGCGGCGGACAGCGACAGGCGGGTGTCGTAGTGGAAGTTCCCGTCTCCCGGGGTGTCCAGCAGGTTGATCTTGCGCTTCTTCCACTCGATGGCGCCGACCGCGGTGGCGATGCTCATGCGGCGGTCGATCTCTTCGGGTTCGGTGTCGAAGGTGGAGGTCTTGGCGTCGACGGCCCCCAGCCGGGTGGTGGCCTTGGCGTCGAACAGGAAGGCCTCGGCCAGGGAGGTCTTGCCGTGGCCCTTGTGGCCCACCAGGGCCACGTTGCGGATGTCCTTCGCTTCGTACTTTTTCATCAGGTCCTCCACAAAAGGGACCCCAAGCTATTTCACGCCCCAGGGCTTGTCAAGCGGGCTTTCCGGACCGGCTCAGGCGCGGTTGCGCTCGTGCAGGATGCGCAGCCCCCGCAGGGTCAGCATGCCGTCCACTTCCTGGATGTGCTGCGAGGACGGGGCGATCAGCTTGGCCAGCCCGCCGGTGGCGACCACGCGAACCGCGCCGCCCAGCTCGGACTTCATGCGGGTGATGATCCCGTCCACCAGGCCGGCGTAGCCGTAGAACAGCCCGGCCTGCATGGAGGTGACCGTGGTGCGGCCGATCACCGCGGGCGGCCGGGCGAAGGGCACCCGCGGCAGCTTGGAGGCCTCGCGGAACAGCGCCTCCATGGAGATCTGGATGCCCGGGGCGATGGCCCCGCCCAGGTACTCGCCGGCCGCGCTGATCGCGTCGAAGGTGGTGGCCGTGCCGAAGTCCACCACGATCAGCGGTCCGGGGCCCTGGTCGAGCGCCGCCACCGCGTTGACGATGCGGTCGGCCCCCACCTCCTTGGGGTTGTCGTAGCGGATGGGCATGCCGGTCTTGATGCCCGGGCCCACCACCAGGCTCTCCACCCCGAAGGTCTCCCGGACCATGTGGACCAGCACCCACTCCACGGTGGGCACCACGCACGCCAGGATGCAGGCCTGGATGGCGCGCGGCTCGAGCCCCTCCTGGGCCAGCATCTGGGTCAGCAGCACCCGGTACTCGTCGGCCGTGCGGTGGGCGGAGGTGCCGATGCGCCAGTGCTGCTTGAGCTGCGCGTCGTCGTACACCCCGAACACCACGTTCGTGTTGCCCACGTCGATGACCAGCAGCATCGGTCCGCTCCTTCCCGGGGCCGGCCGGGCCCGCGCGGAGCATGATGTCCGGCCCTCCGGCCGAGGTCAACCCCCGCCCGGGCGCGCCCTCGCTCGAACGCGAACTTGCCCGGTCCGGCGGGCTCGGGCATCATCGTCGCAGAGGAGCCCTCGCATGGCGGAGTCGGTGCACCCGGCCCGGATCCTGGTGGTCGACGACGATCCCCAGGTGTGCAGCATGATGCGGCAGGTGCTCGCCCGCGAGGGCTTCGGGGTGCTGGTGGCCGCGGACGGCCCGAGCGCGCTGGAGGTGGTGGCCCGCGAGCGGCCCGATCTGGTGCTGCTCGATCTGGTCATGCCGGGCATGGACGGCATGGAGGTGCTGCGGACGCTCAAGACCCGCGAATCGTCCGACTTCCTGCCCATCATCTTGCTGACCGGCCAGGGCGACATGGACACCCGGCTGCGCGGCCTGAAGCTGGGAGCCGACGACTACCTGACCAAGCCGGCCAGCCCGCGCGAGCTGCTGGCGCGGGTGGACGCGCTGCTGCGCATCAAGCGCATGCAGGAGCAGATCAACTCCAGCCGCAAGCAGTTCGAGGACGCCGCCCTGGTGGACCCGGTCACCGGCCTGTACAACCAGCGCTACCTGGAGCACCGGGTGCGGGACGAGCACAAGCGGGCCGAGCGCTACAGCGAGCCGCTGTCCTGCATCCTGCTGCAGGCCGTCGATCTCGAGGTCCTGCGCGCCGAGCACGGCGCCGAGGCCGCCGACGCCTGCCTGCGGGAGCTGGCCCAGGTGGTGCGCCGCGGGGTGCGCGAGTTCGACGTGGTGGTGCGCCGCGACGAGCGCGCCTTCGCCGTGCTCCTGCCGCGCACCCACTTCGGCGCCGCCACCGCGGTGGTGGGCCGCCTGTGGCGCCAGGCGCGCGAGCACCCCTTCCAGGTGGCCGGCCGCCAGGTGGCCTTCCGCGTCCGCATGGGGGTCAGCTTCTACCCCGGCCGGGGCGTGAACGACGGGCCCTCGCTGCTGGCCCGGGCGCAGGAGGCCCTCGGCCTGGCGCTCGACCAGCCGGGCGAGTCCATCTGCCTGCTGCAGTACACGCCCTACTTCTTGAGCCCGGATTGATCCTCGTCCGGGTCGGGCGCGTCCGGCCCGGCGCGCAGGCGCTCGAGCCGCGCGCCGATCTCGCGCTCCGCGCCGTTCTCCGAGGGGGTGTAGTAGCGCCGCCCGGCCAGCTCTTCGGGCAGGTAGTCCTCGGGCACGTAGTGGCCCTCGAAGTCGTGGGGGTAGCGGTAGTCCCGGCCGTAGCCGAGCTCCTTCATCAGCGCGGTGGGGGCGTTCCGGAGCTTGGCGGGCACCGGCAGCGCGCCCAGCTCGCGCACGTCCTTGCGGGCCCGCACGTAGGCCAGGAGCGAGGCGTTCGACTTGGGCGCCGCGGCCAGGTAGCAGGCCGCCTGCGACAGGTTGAGCGCGCTCTCGGGCAGGCCCACCAGCTCGTGGGCGGCCAGGGCCGCCGCGGCCACCTGGATGGCCTGCGGGTCGGCGTTGCCCACGTCCTCGGAGGCGAAGATGAGCATGCGCCGCAGCACGAAGCGGGGATCCTCGCCGGCCTCCAGCATGCGGGTCATCCAGTACACGGCCGCGTCCGGATCCGAGCCGCGCAGGCTCTTGATGAAGGCTGACACGACGTTGTAGTGCTCCTCGCCGGCCTTGTCGTACAGCAGCGTGCGGTGCTGGGCCGCCTCCTCGACGGCCTCGCGGGTGATCAGCCCGCCCGCCGGGCCCGCCGCGGCCAGGTGATCGGCCACGGCCTCGAGCAGGTTGAGCGCCCGGCGGCCGTCACCCCGGGCCGCGGCCACCATGGCCGCCCGTGCGTCCTCGGCGAGCTGGAGCCCGCGCGCGCCCAGGCCGCGCTCGCGATCGGCCAGCGCCCGCTCGATGAGCGCGGCCAGCTCGGCCTCCCCGAGCGGCTCGAGGGCGAACACCCGCGCGCGCGACAGGAGCGCCGCGTTCACCTCGAACGAGGGGTTCTCGGTGGTGGCCCCGATGAGCACGAAGGTGCCGCGCTCGACGTGCGGCAGGAGCGCGTCCTGCTGGGCCTTGTTCAGGCGGTGGATCTCGTCGATGAACAGCACCGTCCGCCCGGCCTGCTGGTCGCGGCGCAGGCCGGCCGCCTGGGCGATCTCACGGATCTCGCGCACCCCGCCCAGCACGGCCGAGAAGGGCACGAACTCGGCCCCCGTGGTCGCGGCGATGACCGCGGCCAGGGCCGTCTTGCCGCAGCCGGGCGGGCCCCACAGGATCATGGAGTGCAGCCGGTCGGACTCGATCGCCCGCCGGAGCCCCTTGCCCTCGCCCAGCAGGTGCGCCTGGCCGACCACCTCGGCCAGGCCGCGCGGGCGCATGCGCTCCGCCAGCGGCGCGTGCCGCCGCTCGCGCTCCGCCTGGGCCTGGAACATGTCGGGTTGCTTCACCACCAAGCGCTCCGCAGCGGACTCTACCCCAGCTCCGGGAGGCGCGGAAGGGGCCGCTTCCCTGGCGCGCGTCCCCGGTGTACCATGGCCCGCCATGGGGCGCACCTTCGTCGTGGGCGACGTGCACGGGGACCTCGAGGCGCTCGAGCGGGTGCTGGCCGATCTGCCCGCGCCCGGGGCCGGAGACAGCCTGGTGTTCCTGGGGGACTACGTGGACCGCGGCCCGCAGGTGCGGGAGACGGTGACGTTCGTGCGCCGGCTGCAGGCTCGCACCCAGGCCCGGGTGGTGCTGCTGCGCGGCAACCACGAGGACTCCTGGCTGCGGGTGGCCCAGGGCGAGATGGGAGAGTTCGTGTTCCCGCGCCCCAACGGCTGCCTGGAGAGCCTGCGCTCCTACCGCGGGGAGCCCACGCCGGCCCGGGACGAGGAGCCGCGCACGGAGGAGTGGGCCCAGCTGCGCTGCGCGAGCTTCTTCCCCCGGGACGTGCTGGCCTGGATGGACACGCTGCCCTTCTTCCACGAGGACGAGCACGCCCTCTACGTGCACGGCGGCCTGCCGCGCGTCGGCGGCCGCTTCCCGCACCCGTCCGAGATCGATCCGCCGCGCACCCTGCTGTGGGTGCGTACCCGGGACTTCTTCCTCAACTACCGGGGCAAGTACGTGGTGTTCGGGCACACGCGCTGCGCCACCCTGCCGCAGGAGCTGTCGGCCTACACGCCCGACGATCCCACCGACGTGTTCGCGGGGCCCTGCGTGGCCGGCATCGACACCGGCGCCGGCAAGGGCGGCTTCCTGACCGTGCTCGAGCTCCCCAGCCGCCGGGTGTACGAGTCCCGCCGGACCGATCCGGCCAAGGCGCCGGCCCGAGCCGACGGCCGGTGACCCGCGCCGCCTCGGCCTTGCCGGCGCACCCGAGGCGTGCTAACCCTGCCGACCGGCTCTTCTCAGGAGTGCGCGTGCTCACCTACCTCGGCATCCGCGACCTGGCCATCGTCGACCGGCTCGAGCTCGAGCTCGAGCCGGGCTTCAACGTGGTCACCGGCGAGACCGGGGCCGGCAAGAGCATCCTGGTCAACGCGCTGCACCTGCTGCTGGGCGGGCGGGCCAGCGAGGAGCTCATCCGGGCCGGCTGCGAGAGCGCCGAGGTGGAGGGCGTGTTCGAGCTCCCGGAGGGGAGCCCGCTCGGCCCGCGCCTGGAGGAGCTCGGGCTGGCCGACGGCGCCCGTCTGGCCGTGCGCCGGGTGCTCTCCCGGGGCGGGCGCGGACGGGTGTTCGTCAACGACCGGGGCGTGGCGCTGGCCACGCTGACCGGGCTGGCCGGGGAGCTGGTGGACATCTCCGGCCAGCACGAGCACGTGCGCCTGACCGACGAGTCCACCCACCGCGCCATCCTGGACGCCTTCGGCGGGCTGGAGGGGCGGGTGGCCGAGGTAGCCGCGGCGGTCGGCGCGCTGCGCGCGCTCGAGGCGGAGCAGCGCGCCCTCGAGGAGGCCGAGCGCAAGCGGGCCGAGCGCGAGGAGTACCTGCGTTTCAGCCTGGGGCGCATCGACGAGGTCGGGCCCCGGCCGGGGGAGCTGGACGAGCTGGAGCGCGAGCGCTCGCGGCTGCGGCACGCCGAGAAGCTGCGCGCCGGGCTGGCCGAGGCGCACGCCTGGCTGCACGAGCAGGAGGGCTCCGCGCTCGAGCTGGCGGGCCGGGCGCAGAAGCAGCTCGCGAACCTGGCGCGTTTCGACCCCGGGCTGGAGGCGCTGCGCGCTCCGCTCGAGGCCGCCCAGGCGGGGCTGCAGGAGGTGGCGCGCGCCGTGGAGGCCGCCGCCGCGGGGCTGGAGGACGACCCCGCCCGGCTGGACGAGGTGGAGGGCCGGCTCGGGCGGCTGCGCTCGCTGCTGCGCACGCACGGGCCGGGCCTCGAGGAGCTGCTCCAGGCCCGCGCCCGGATGGCCGAGGAGCTGGCCGGGCTGGAGCGACTGGAGGGCCGCAAGGCGGCGCTGGCGCCCGAGCTCGAGCGCGCGCGGGGGGGCGCCCTGGAGCGCGCCGGGGCCCTGTCCGCCGCCCGCGCTCAGGCCGCGGGCCGGCTGGCCAGGCGCCTGGAGGAGGAGCTCGGCGCGCTGGCGATGCCCGGGGCCAGGGTGGCGGTGGAGGTGGTCGGCGGCGGGCCCGAGCGGCTGGAGGAGCACGGCCTGGACGAGGTGCGCTTCGTCTTCTCGGCCAACCCCGGCGAGCCGGTGCGGGCGCTCGCCCGGGTGGCCTCGGGCGGCGAGCTGTCCCGCGTGCTGCTGGCGCTCAAGGCCGTGCTGGCCGAGGTCGATCCGGTCAGCACCTACGTGTTCGACGAGGTGGACGCCGGGGTGGGCGGGGCGGTGGCCGAGGTGCTGGGCGACCGGCTGGCGGCGGTCTCGGCCTCCCACCAGGTGGTGTGCATCACCCACCTGCCCCAGATCGCGGTCCACGCCGGGACCCACTTCATCGTGCAGAAGCGCGTCCAGGCGGGCCGCACCCTGTCCGAGGTGCTGCGCCTGGCCGGCGACCCCGAGCGGATCGAGGAGCTGGCCCGCATGGCCGGCGGCCGCCAGGTGACCGAGTCCGCCCGCGGTCACGCCCGCGAGATGCTGACGCTGGCCCGCGCCCCCGCCCCGCGCGCCCGCCGGCGGCCCAAGGCGAAGGCATGAACCAGCCCGGCCGCCAGGAACGAAATTTTGCTTTCCCGGTGTGCGGCGTGCTATCGGTGGTCCATCATGCGTAGCCGTCCCGGCAAGCGGCGCTGCGGTTCTGTGCGCCCCCGCGTGGGGGGAATGGTGTCCTCCTGGGCGCGCTCCAACGTCGGCCGGCGCCGGGAGAAGAACGAAGACTCCTACCTGGCCGATCCCAGCCTGATGCTGTACCTGGTGGCCGACGGGATGGGCGGGCACGCGGGCGGCGAGACCGCCTCGCGCATGGCCGTGGACATCGTGCACCGCTCGGTGGCTGCCCGGCGGACGGACGTCGGCCTGTTCCCCGCGAGCGCGTCCCGCACCGAGCAGCCCGCCATCCTGGTCGCCCTGGGCGAGGCCATCCGGGAGGCCTCCCAGGCCATCTTCGAGGCCTCCTCCCTGAACCTCGAGCTGGCCGGCATGGGCACCACCGCCACCGTGGCGCTGTTCTTCGGGCCGCGCATCTACGTGGCCCACGTCGGGGACAGCCGGCTGTACCGCATGCGGGCTGGCCGGCTGGAGCAGCTGACCGAGGACCACTCCCTGGTGGCGGAGCAGGTGAAGGCCGGCTTCATCACCGCCGAGGAGGCCCAGTTCTCCCGCTTCCGCAACATCATCACCCGCTCGGTGGGCTTCGAGAGCAACGTGGCCGCGGACACCTTCTCCGTGGCCGTCCGGCCCGGAGACCTCTTCCTGCTGTGCTCGGACGGCCTGACGGGCATGGTCAGCGACGAGGAGATCGGCAACGCGCTTCGCCGCAAGGGGCCCGCCAAGGCGTGCGACGAGCTGGTGGAGATCGCCAACCGGCACGGCGGCGAGGACAACATCACCTTGATCGTGCTGCGTTTCAAGGGTCCCCCGGGCGGGGCGAGGGCGGCGCGGGGCTAGCCCGGGGCTAGCCCGGGGCTAGCCCGGGGGAATCCCTCGGGGCCGTTCAAAGTTTCTGTTGACAGCCCCTTCGGGGCTTTGCCATGATGAGCGGCGCTACGGAGAGTTAGGTCTCGCACGCGTTCTCCTGCAGGTGCTCATGAGCAAGCGCTTCACCGTGATGATCGTGCCGGATCGCACCTCGACGGTGCGGCGCTTCCGCGTGGCGAGCAGCTGGTTGTGGATGGTGGCCGGGTTCTTCTGCCTGCTCTTCACCGCCGTCGGCCTGGCGGCCTGGCACTACGCGCGGATCATCCACCAGGTCAGCGAAAACGACGAGTTGCGCCAGAAGAACGTCGAGCTGCGCAGCGAGCTCCTGGTGCTGCACGAGAAGGTTTCCTCCGTCCAGTCCATCCTGGACCGGGTCCAGCGTTTCGACACCAAGCTGCGCGCCATCACCCACCTCCAGGACCCCAAGCGGCACCTGGCCCTGGGCCCGGTCGACTCCGTCCGGACCGAGGGCGGCGAGGGGGTGGACCCGGGCGTGATCGACCCGCTCATCCTGTCCATCGGCGAGCAGCCGCACGTGGCCATCGGCCTCCTGGGGCAGCGGCTGGACAGCCTGGTGGCGGAGGCCGAGCGCCGCGAGGGCTCCATCCGCGAGCTGGAGACCTACCTGCGCGAGCAGAAGGCCCGCCTGTCGTCGACGCCCTCCGTGTGGCCCACGCGCGGCTGGATGACCTCGGGTTTCGGCATGCGCCAGGATCCCTACACTGGCAAGTCCACCATGCATCACGGCATCGACATTTCGAACCAGCTGGGCGTGCCCGTGGTGGCGCCGGCCTCGGGCGTGGTGACCTTCGCCGGCATCTCCGGCGGCTACGGCAAGGTGATCGTGGTGGATCACGGTTTCGGCATCCGCACCCGCTTCGCCCACCTGGAGGAGATGGAGGTGGCGGTCGGTGATCGGGTGGATCGCGGGGACAAGATCGGCGGCGTCGGCAACTCCGGCCGCTCCACCGGCCCCCACCTGCACTACGAGGTGGAGCTGAATGGGGTGACCGAGAACCCGATGAACTACATCCTCGAGGAGTAGCGGGCCCGCCCGGGCCGCCTCCCGAGGTGCTCTCGATCCTGGGATGGACGAACCGGCCGCTGGCCGGTTCTTTCGTATCTGGGGCTCAGCGGCTGGGTGGTGGCGATCGGCGGGCGGGCGGGGACGGAGTCACTTCACGTCCAGCGCGGCGATGCCGGGCAGGAACTTGCCCTCGAACATCTCCAGCGCCGCGCCGCCGCCGGTGCTCACGTGGGTGACCTTCTGGTCGAAGCCCATCTGGCGCACGGCCGCGGCCGAGTCGCCGCCGCCCACGATGGTCACCGCGCCCTGGCCGGTGATCTCGGCGAAGAGCTTGGCGATCGCCAGGGTGCCCTCGTCGAAGCCCTTCAGCTCGAACACGCCCATGGGGCCGTTCCAGAAGGCCGTCTTGGCGGCGCCGAGCTTCTTGGCGAAGAGCTCCCGGGTCCTGGGCCCGATGTCGACCCCCATCCAGCCGGCCTCGATCTTGTCCACCACCTTGGTCTTGGCCCCGGCCTCGACCTTCTGGGCGACCACGTGGTCGATGGGCAGGACCAGTGTCTTGCCCTTGGCCCTGGCCAGGTCGAGGATCTCCTGGGCCATCTTGAGCACCGGCTTCTCCACGCCCTTCTTGTCGACCACCACGGTCTCGACCTTCGAGGCGCCGACCTCCTGGCCGGCGGCCTTCATGAAGGTGTAGGCCATGGCGCCGCCCACCAGCACCTCGTCCACCAGGTTGAGCAGGTTCTTGATGACGAAGATCTTGTCGCTCACCTTGGCGCCGCCGAGCACCGCCACGAACGGCCGGGCCGGGGTCTTCAGCGCCTTGTGGATGACCTCCACCTCCTTCTTGACCAGGGCGCCGGCCACGCCGCCCTTGAGCGCGCGGGGCACGCCGGTCATGGAGGCCGCGTCGCGGTGCGAGGTGCCGAAGGCGTCGTTCACGTACAGGTCCGCCAGCGCCGCCAGCTTGGCCGCGAAGGCCTCCTCGTTGGCCGCCTCACCCTTGTGGAAGCGCAGGTTCTCGAGCAGCGCCACCTGGCCGTTCTCGAGCGCGGCCACCGCCTTCTCGGCCTCGGGGCCCACGCAGTCGGGCACGAACTGGACCGGCTTCCCGAGCAGCTCGGCCAGGCGCGCGGCCACCGGCTTCAGCGAGAACTCCTGCTCGTAGCCCTTCTCGGCCGGCCGGCCGAGGTGGGAGGCCAGCACCACCCGGGCCCCGGCCTTCATGGCGGCCTGGATGGTGGGCAGGGCCGAGGAAATGCGGAAGTCGTCGGTGATCTTGCCCTTCTCCATGGGCACGTTGAAGTCCACCCGCACGAACACCCGCTTGCCCTTCAGCTTGAGGTCGCCGAGACCCTTGAGCTCGAGCCGGTCACCCTTGTCCAGGCCGAGCTTGCCCATGTGGAGCGCGAGATCCACCACGCGGCAGGAGTAGCCCCACTCGTTGTCGTACCAGGAGACCACCTTGAAGAAGCGCTTCTCACCCTTGAGGTTGTTCTGCAGGGTCGCCTTGGAGTCGTAGATCGACGAGCGGTTGTCGTGGATGAAGTCGGTGGACACCAGCTCCTCGGTGGTCACCCCCAGGATGCCCTGCAGGTAGGTCTGCGAGGCGTTCTTGAGCAGCTTGTCGATCTCCTCGATGGACGAGTCGCGCGCCGCGCGGAAGGTCAGATCCACCACCGACACGTCCGCGGTGGGCACGCGGAACGACATGCCGGTCAGCTTGCCCTTGACGGCCGGGATGACCTCGCCGGCCGCCTTGGCCGCGCCGGTCGAGGAGGGGATGATGTTGATGGCCGCCGCCCGGCCCCCGCGCCAGTCCTTCTTGGACGGGCCGTCCACCGTCTTCTGCGTGGCGGTGTAGGAGTGGATGGTGGTCATCAGCCCGGTCTCGATGCCGATGCCCTCCTTCATCAACACGTGCACCACCGGGGCCAGGCAGTTGGTGGTGCAGGAGGCGTTGGACACGATGTGGTGCTTGGCCGGGTGGTACTCCTCGTGGTTGACGCCCATGACGAAGAGCTTCACGTCCACGCCCTTGCCGGGCGCGGTGATGAGCACCTTCTTGGCCCCGGCGGCCAGGTGGCCGCGGGCGAGATCCGCCTCGGTGAACAGGCCCGTGGACTCGATCACCAGCTCGACGCCCAGCTCCCGCCAGGGCAGCAGCGACAGGTCCTTGGCCGCGGGCAGGCAGCGGATCTTGCAGCCGCCGACCACGACCACGTCGTTCTCCTTCAGCTCGGGCCGGCTCTTCTCGGTCCGGATCTCGCCCTTGAAGGGGCCGTGCACCGAGTCGTAGCGGAGCTGGTAGGCGAAGTAGTCGGCGTCGGTGGTCACGTCCACCACCGCGACCACGTTGATCTGCTTGCCCAGGACGCCCTTCTCCTGCATGGCCCCCACGACCTGCCTGCCGATGCGGCCGAACCCGTTGATGGCGACGTTCATCATCTCCAGCTCCTTGAAAAGAGTGGTTCTTGGCGGCCCCATCTGAGCGCAACCCGGGGCGCTTGGCAAGCCCCAGATCTCCCGGAACCTCGGCCGGGCCTAGCGCGGCTGGAAAAGGGAATTACGTTGTGCCACCTGGGGCAGGGTGCTAGACTGCGCCACCGATCGGAAGGAGGTCGGACCGGCCGTGGGCCTCGCGGAGTACGTTGGCAAGCTCATCTTCGGCAGCAAGAACGAGCGCGAGCTCAAGAAGATCCGGCCGATCGTCAGCCGGGTGAACGAGCTCGAGCCTCGCATGCGCCTGCTCTCGGACGCCGCGCTCAAGGGCAAGACGGCCGAATTCCGCACCCGCCTGGACAACGCCCTGAAGGAGCGCCTGGGCGGCCGCGGGGACGTCGAGCTGCGGGCGCGCAACCTGGCCGAGTACCACGTGCTCAACGAGCTCCTGCCCGAGGCCTTCGCGGTGGTGCGCGAGGCCTCGGTGCGCACCCTCGGCCTCAGGCACTTCGACGTGCAGCTCATCGGCGGCGTCGTGCTCCACCAGGGCAAGATCGCCGAGATGAAGACCGGCGAGGGCAAGACCCTGGTGGCCTCCCTGGCGGCCTACCTGAACGCGCTGGCCGGCCGGGGCGTGCACATCATCACGGTGAACGACTACCTGGCCACCCGCGACACCGAGTGGATGGGGCAGATCTACCGCTGGCTGGGGATGAGCGTGGGCACCATCGTGCACGGGCTGACCGACGCCGAGCGCCAGGCCAACTACGGTGCGGACATCACCTACGGCTACAACTCCGAGTACGGCTTCGACTACCTGCGGGACAACATGAAGTTCCGCCTGGAGGACTACTCCCAGCGCGAGCTGCACTTCGCCATCGTGGACGAGGTGGACTCCATCCTGGTGGACGAGGCCCGCACGCCGTTGATCATCTCGGGCCCGGCCGAGGAGGCCACCGACAAGTACTACAACATCAACGCCATCATCCCCAAGCTGCGCCGCGACCAGGACTACACCGTGGACGAGAAGAGCCGCAGCGCGGTGCTGACCGAGGACGGCGTGGCCCGGGTGGAGAAGCTGCTCGCGGTCGAGAACCTCTACCACCCGACCAACATCGAGACCCTGCACCACGTGAACCAGGCCCTGAAGGCCCACACGCTGTTCAAGCGCGAGGTGGACTACATCGTCGACGACGGCGGCAAGGTCAAGATCGTCGACGAGTTCACCGGGCGCGTGCTGGACGGGCGGCGCTGGTCGGACGGCCTGCACCAGGCGGTCGAGGCCAAGGAAGGCGTGCCGATCGAGAACGAGAACCAGACGCTGGCCACCATCACCTACCAGAACTACTTCCGCATGTACCACCGCCTGTCCGGCATGACCGGCACGGCCGAGACGGAGCGGGAGGAGTTCCAGAAGATCTACGCCCTCGAGGTGATGGTCATCCCCACCAACCGGCCGGTGGCCCGCATCGACCACCTCGACCAGATCTACCGCAGCGAGGAAGAGAAGTTCGCCGCGGTGATCGAGGAGATCCGCGAGCTCAACCAGCGCGGCCAGCCCGTGCTGGTGGGCACCATCTCCATCGAGAAGTCGGAGGAGATCGCCCGCCGCCTGCGCAAGGAGGGCATCAAGCACAACGTGCTGAACGCCAAGCACCACGCGCGCGAGGCCGAGATCGTGGCCCAGGCCGGGCGCTTCGGCGCGGTGACCATCTCGACCAACATGGCCGGCCGCGGCACCGACATCGTGCTGGGCGGCAACCCCGAGTTCCTGGCCAAGCTGCACGCCGACCCGGCCGTGGACCGCGACCGCTACCTGGAGGCCTTCAAGCGCTTCCAGGAGACCTGCGCGGTCGAGCGCGAGCAGGTCGTGGGCCAGGGGGGCCTGCACATCCTGGGCACCGAGCGGCACGAGTCGCGGCGCATCGACAACCAGCTGCGCGGCCGCTGCGCTCGCCAGGGTGATCCCGGCTCCTCCCGCTTCTACCTGTGCCTGGAAGACGACCTGATGCGCATCTTCGGCGGGGATCGGCTGAAGGGCCTGATGGCCAGCCTGGGCATGGAGGAGGGCGTGCCCATCGAGCACCGCTGGGTGTCGAAGAGCATCGGCAGCGCCCAGAAGCGGGTCGAGGGGCAGAACTTCGAGATCCGCAAGAACCTGCTCGAGTACGACGACGTGATGAACCTGCAGCGCAAGTCCATCTACGAGCTCCGCCGGCGCGTGCTGGGCGGCGAGGACATGCGCGAGCAGGTGCTGGAGCTGATCGAGGACGTGGTCATCACCGAGCTGGACCAGACCTGCTCTGCGGAGGTGAACGCGGCCGACTGGGACCTCCGCGGGCTGGAGGATCGCATCTTCGGCACCTTCGGGCTGAAGGTCAGCCTGGCGGGGGTGCCGGCCAGCCGCGAGCAGCTCGGCGAGGCGCTGTGGGGCGCGGTGGAGAAGGCCTACCTCGACAAGGAGGCCCAGCTCGGGCCCGAGACCATGCGCCGGGTGGAGCAGTACTTCTACCTGCAGGAGATCGACCAGCAGTGGAAGGACCACCTGCTGGCCATGGACCACCTGCGCTCCGGGGTGAGCCTGCGCGGCTACGCCCAGAAGGACCCCAAGCAGGAGTACAAGCGCGAGGGCTATGACCTGTTCATCGGCATGACCCAGCGCATCAAGACCGAGGTGGCCCGGAAACTCACCCAGGTGCAGCTCGCCTCCCAGGACGACGGCGACCAGCTCATGCGCGCCCGCATGGCCCGCCGCCGCTCGATGAGCTACGGCACCGGTCCCGGCGCGGCCGCGGCGGCCGACGGGGCCGGGGGCAAGGTGCAGACCATCCGCCGCTCCGGGCGCAAGGTCGGCCGCAACGACCCGTGCCCCTGCGGCTCGGGCAAGAAGTACAAGCACTGCTGCCTCGCCAAGGACGCCCAGGCCGGACCCTGACCCTGCCTCGACCGAACCCCAAGAAACTTCTCGATGCCTACGGAACCCACGAACGGCATCCACCGTAGGCGGAGTGGTCCTCCGCCGGCGAGGGCGCCTTGGCAGTTTGCCCTCAGGCGCCCTCGACGGAGGAGGACCCCGAAGCGAGGGCAGTGCGTGGGCAGACCGGACGTAGATTCTCTGGTGGCGTTGCGGTTTCCAAGTTTTCCTTGCCAAATCAGGGACCCTGTGTTAGCAATCCCGCTCCGTGGTGCCCCCGGGCGCCCAGGAGTTGAGCGATTCCGGGGAGTTGAATTACGCACACCGGCCGGACCCGCCCCGGGTGCTCCGCGCGCCGCGCGGGGTTGGGCGGGACGATCCCCGGCCGGTGGAGGCACAACCCGAAGGAGACGGTCATGGGCGTGATCTCGATGAAGGCGATGCTGGAAGCGGGCGTGCACTTCGGCCACCAGACGAGCCGCTGGAACCCGAAGATGAAGCCGTTCATCTTCGGCGCGCGCAACGGCATCCACGTGATCGACCTGCAGAAGACCTCCCGGCTGTTCGACGAGGCCTTCGAGGCCATCCGGGACACCGTGGCGCACGGCGAGCGGGTGCTGTTCGTGGGCACCAAGAAGCAGGCGCAGAACGTGGTGGCCGAGGAGGCCAAGCGCAGCAACATGTTCTGGGTCAACAACCGCTGGCTGGGCGGCACGCTCACCAACTTCCGCACCGTGCGCCAGAGCATCGAGCGGCTCAAGACCCTGGAGAAGATGGAGCAGGACGGCTCCATGGAGAAGCTGACCAAGAAGGAAGTGCTCCGGCTGCGGCGCGAGGCGGCCAAGCTCGAGCGCAACCTGCCCGGCCTGAAGGAGATGCAGAAGCTGCCCGGCATCATCTTCGTGGTCGACCCCAAGAAGGAGCACATCGCGGTGTGCGAGGCCCGCCGGCTGAAGATCCCCGTGGTGGGCCTGACCGACACCAACTGCGATCCGGACGACGTGGACTACGTCATCCCGGGCAACGACGACGCCATCCGTTCCATCAAGCTGTTCACCACCCGCGTGGCGGACGCCTGCGTCGAGGGCGAGCAGGTGCTGCAGGAGAACCTGACCTCCCGCCCCCAGACCAAGGCCCCCGAGAAGACCGAGCGGCCGCGTGAGCGGGTGCAGGCCGAGCAGCGCCCGGGCGGCCCGAAGGTCGAGGTGGTGGGCAAGCGCCGTGAGGGCGAGGCCGAGGGCGGCGCCCCCGAGGGCGGCGCGGACCAGGGCAGCGCCTGACGGGCGCGGGACGGCCCAGGGCGACACAACAGAGAGGGTGAGCACATGGCGATCACGGCACAGCTGGTGAACGAGCTCCGCCAGAAGACCGGCGTGGGCATGATGGACTGCAAGCGGGCCCTGACCGAGACCGGCGGCGACCTGGACAAGGCCGTCACCTGGCTGCGGGAGAAGGGCATCGCCTCGGCCGGCAAGCGCGCGGCCAAGGTCGCGACCGAGGGCCGGGTGGAGGTGGCCACCCTCGACCACGGGCGCGTGGGCCTGATGGTGGACGTGAACTGCGAGACGGACTTCGTGGCCCGCTCCCCCGACTTCCTGGCCTTCTGCAAGCTGGCGGCCGACAAGGTGGCCCAGGCGCCCAAGCTCGACGGCCTGGCGGACCAGCTCGAGGAGGCCCGCAAGGCCGTGGTGGCCAAGGTCGGCGAGAACGTGGTGCTGCGGCGCTTCGAACGCTTCAGCCTGCCGGCCGGCGTGGCCGGGCGGGTCGAGATCTACCTGCACCTGGGCGGCAAGATCGGCGCCATGGTCGAGCTGCACGCCGAGTCCGCCGCCGTGGGCGAGAACCCCGCCTTCGTGGAGCTGTGCCACGACGTGGCCATGCAGGTGGCCGCCTCCGCCCCCACCTACCTCGATCGCAGCCAGGTGCCCGAGGACATGATCAAGGCCGAGAAGGACATCTACCTCAAGCAGGGCCTCGAGGAAGGCAAGCCCCAGGCCGTGGTGGAGAAGATGGTCATCGGGCGCGTCAACAAGTGGTTCAAGGACGTCTGCCTGGTCGATCAGCTCTTCATCAAGGAGCAGAAGCAGTCGATCAGCGACGTGATCAAGGACGTCAGCGCCAAGGCCGGTGGCGCGATCAGCGTCAAGCGCTTCGCGCGCTTCCAGCTCGGCGAGGGCATCGAGAAGAAGAAGACCGACCTGGCGGCCGAGGTCGCGGCCCAGATCGCGGCGACCGGGCAGAAGTAAGGGCCGCCGCCGGAGCCGAGCGTGGGAGCCAAGTTCAAGCGGGTGCTGCTCAAGCTGTCGGGCGAGGCGCTGCGGGGCGAGCCGCCGTCCACGGAGGCCACCCTGCAGCCGGCCGTCCTGCAGTCCATCGCCGCCGAGCTCAAGGAGATCCACGAGCTGGGTGTGGAGCTGGCGGTGGTGGTGGGCGGCGGCAACATGGTCCGCGGGCTCCGCGCGGCCGAGGCCGGCATCGATCGCACCACCGGCGACTACATGGGCATGCTGGCGACGCTCATCAACTGCCTGGCCCTGCAGGAGGTGCTCGAGCGCACCGGGCTGGTCACGCGGGTCATGTCCGCCCTGGGGGCGCAGGAGGTGGCCGAGCCCTACATCCGCCGGCGCGGCATCCGCCACCTGGAGAAGGGCCGCGTGGTGCTGCTGGCGGCCGGGACCGGCAACCCCTACTTCACCACCGACACGGCGGCGGCGCTCCGGGCCATCGAGCTCAAGTGCCAGGTGGTGATGAAGGCCACCCGTGTGGACGGGGTGTACGACGCCGATCCGCTCAAGGATCCCAACGCCCGTCTGTTCAAGCGCCTGACGTACGTGGACGTGCTGAAACGGGATCTCAAGGTCATGGACACCACCGCGGTGTCCCTGTGCATGGACAACCAAATCCCGCTGCTGGTGTTCAAGCTCATGCAGGCGGGCAACATGCGCCGGGCCGTGATGGGGGAGGACGTAGGAACCCTGGTCGGCAACCTGCCGGCCGGCTGAGGCCCGCCCGCGCTCGGGGAGGTGACCCGTGGTCGAAGACGTGGTCCAGGATCTGAAGGAAAACACCGGCAAGGCCCTCGACTCGCTGAAGAAGGATCTCTCCCGGGTGCGCACCGGCCGGGCCAACATGGCCGTGCTGGAGCCCGTGCGGGTGGACTACTACGGCACCAAGGCGCCGCTCAACCAGGTGGCCGCCATCAGCGTGCCGGACGCCCGGCTGATCGTCATCAAGCCCTGGGAGAAGTCGATGGTGCAGGCCATCGAGAAGGCCATCCACGTGGCCGAGATCGGGCTCACCCCGCAGAGCGACGGCGAGGTGGTGCGGCTGCCCATCCCGCCGCTGACCGAGGAGCGGCGCAAGGACCTGGTCAAGCAGGTGCGCAAGATGGCCGAGGAGGCCCGCGTGCGCGACCGCAACCACCGCCGCGACGCCAACGAGATGCTCAAGGACCTCGAGAAGGACGGGGACATCTCCGAGGACGACCGCAAGAAGGGCCTCGAGCGCGTGCAGAAGGAGACCGACGAGGCCATCAAGGCCATCGACGCGGTGGTGGCCGCCAAAGAGAAAGAGATCATGGAGGTCTGAGCACCTCCGCTCCCTCCTCGCTCCCATGACCTGGACCCGCCTCGATCGCCTGACCGGCTTCGCGCCGGGTCTCCTGGCGGCCGGCGCCGCGCCGGCCGCCGGGGAGGGTTGAGCCGATGGCCCGCCGCAGCCGCCCGCGCGTGGATCTCGCCCGCCTGCCCGCCCACGTCGGGGTGATCATGGACGGCAACGGCCGCTGGGCCAAGGCGCGCGGCCGCGAGCGCACCTACGGCCACCGGGTCGGGGCCAGGGCCGTGCGCCGGGTGGTGCGCGCCTGCCGGCGGATGGGCGTCCAGACCCTGACGCTGTTCGCCTTCTCGGCCCAGAACTGGGGCCGGCCCGAGGATGAGGTGCGTCTGCTGATGGAGCTCCTGTACGAGTTCATCGTCCAGGAGTGGCGCGAGATCATGGACCGCGACATCCGCGTGGTGCACCTGGGCGAGCTCAGGCGGGTGCCGGCCGAGGTGCGCGACAAGCTGCGCGCGCTGGTGCAGGCCTCGCGCCACAACCGCTCGATGACGCTCGCGCTGGCGCTGTCCTACGGCGGCCGGGAGGAGATCGTGCGGGCCGCGCGGCGCCTGGCCGGGCGCGCCGCCCTGGGCCGGCTGCGGGCCCAGGCCGTGGACGAGGCGTGCGTGGGCGCCGCCATGTACACCCGCGGCCTGCCCGACCTGGACCTGCTCATCCGCACCGGCGGCGAGCGGCGCATCTCGAACTTCCTGCTGTGGCAGAGCGCCTACGCGGAGCTCTTCTTCACCGACGTGCTGTGGCCCGACTTCAAGGTGGCCGATCTGCGCGCGGCCATCGCCGACTTCCAGGAGCGGCGCCGCCGCTTCGGCCTGACCGACGAGCAGCTGGACGCGCGGCGCGCGGGGAGGGCCTGGTCATGAGCCAAGCGGCGCCCGAGAAGCGGGGTCTGAGCAACCTCACGCAGCGCGTGCTGACCGCCCTGGTGGTGGCCCCGGCGGTGATCGCGCTGCTGTGGTTGGGCGGCTGGTGGTGGACGGGCTTCGTGCTGCTGGCCTCCCTGCTGGCCATGCACGAGTGGCTGGGCATGAGCACCAGCGCGCGCGCCGACGGCGGCCCCCCGGACCGGCTGCACCCCGTGCCCCGCGTCGCGGCCACCCTGCTCGGGGTGGGGCTGTGCTTCGCCTCCACCCAGGCCTGGTTCGGCGCCCACGCCGCCCTGCTGCTCACGGGCGGCATGCTGCTGGTGCTCGTCTGCCACCTGCTCTTCCCCGGGCCGATGCCCGGCTCCTTCGCGCGCGTGGCGCTGGCCCTGGTGGGCGTGCTGTATTGCGGGCTGCTCCCGGCCAGCCTGCTGCAGCTCCGCGCGCTGGCGCACGGCTTCGAGCTGGTGCTGCTGTGCATGCTGCTGGCCTTCCTGTCGGACACCTTCGCCTACTTCTCCGGGCGCTTCCTGGGGCGCCACAAGCTCTACCCCGCGGTCAGCCCCGGCAAGACCTGGGAGGGCGCCATGGGCGGCCTGCTGGGCGCGCTGGCCACCAGCCTGGTGGCCAGCCTGACCTTCCTGCCCGCGCTGCCCTGGCAGCACGCGCTGGCGCTGGCGCTGCCGGCCGGGGTGCTGGCCCAGCTGGGCGACCTGGTCGAGTCCATGCTCAAGCGCAGCGTGGGGGTCAAGGACTCCGGGCGCCTGTTCCCCGGCCACGGCGGCATGCTCGACCGCATCGACGCGTTGCTGTTCGCCGCGCCGGCCATGCTGGCCTACCTGGTGCTGGTGCTCGGCTGGGGGGCCGCGTGAGCCCGCCGGTGGGCGTGGCCGTGCTTGGCTCGACCGGCTCGATCGGCCGGCAGGCCCTGGACGTGGTGCGCGCCTACCCCGAGCGCTTCCGCGCCGTGGCCCTGGTGGCCGGCGCGGGTGATGGGCGCCTGCTGGAGCAGGTCCGCGAGCACCGCCCGGCGGTCTTCGGCCTGGCCGATCCCGGGGCCAGCGCGTGCCTGCGGGCGCGGCTCGGGCCCGAGGAGCTGCCCGGGCTGCTGCCGCCCGGCGAGGACTGCGCGTCGATCGCGGCCGCCCTGCCCGAGGTGGAGCTGGTCGTGGCCGCGGTGGTGGGACGGGCCGGCCTGCCCGGGGTGCTGGCCGCGGCGCGGGCCGGCAAGCGCCTGGCGCTGGCCAACAAGGAAGCGCTGGTGATGAGCGGCGAGCTGGTGATGGGCGAGGCCCGCCGCACGGGCGCCCTGGTGGTCCCGGTCGACAGCGAGCACGCCGCGCTCGCCCAGCTGCTCGAGGGGCTGCCCCGGGAGCAGCTCCACAAGCTCACCCTGACCGCCTCGGGCGGTCCCTTCCTGCGGCTGACGCCCGCGGAGCTCGCGCGCGTTGCGGCCGAGGACGCGCTGGCCCACCCCACCTGGAGCATGGGCGCCAAGATCTCGGTCGACAGCGCCAGCATGATGAACAAGGGCTTCGAGGTGCTGGAGGCCCACTGGCTGTTCGAGCTGCCGCTCGAGCGCATCGAGGTGCTGGTGCACCCGGAGAGCCTGGTGCACGGGCTCCTGCAGCTCAAGGACGGCGCCTGGCTGGCCCACCTGTGCCAGCCCGACATGCGCCAGCCCATCGCCTGGGCCATGGCCCGGCCCGCGCGCCTGGCGCTCGGGGAGCGGCTGCCGGGCTTCGCGCCCCTCGACCTGGCCGCGGCCGGGCGGCTCACCTTCGAGCCGCTCGACGACCGCCGCTTCCCGGCCGTGGGGCTGTGCCGCGCGGCCCAGGCCTCCGGGGGCGGCGCGCCCGCGGCCCTGTCGGTGGCCGACGAGGTGGCGGTGCAGGCCTTCCTGGCCGGGCGCATCCCCTTCCCGCGCATCGCCGAGGTGCTGGCCGAGGTGCTGCTCCGCTTCCAGACCCGGCCGCTCGGCTCGCTGGAGGACGTCCTGGCCGCGGGGGAGGAGGGCGCCCGCCTGGCGCGCGAGGCCCTCGCGGGGAGCCCGGCGTGAACCGCGCGCTGACCGGGTTGTTCCTGGCCCTGGGGCTCGGCCTGCTGGTCGCGGCCGTGGCGACCCGGCTGGGCGAGGATCCGGGCGCCGAGGCGCCGTCCGGGCTCGCGCTGCTCGAGCCGGAGCCGGCCGAAGGCGCTCTGCCGGCGCTCCGCCTGGCGCGGGCCGGCGGCGGAGAGCTGGCCCTGGAGGAGCTGCGCGGCCGCTGGCTGCTGCTCAACTTCTGGGCCACCTGGTGCGAGCCCTGCCTGCAGGAGCTGCCCCACCTGGCGGTGCTGGCCGGCGCCCTCGCGGACCTGCCGGTCCGCCTGGTGCTCGTCAGCGTGGACGAGCGCTGGGAGGAGGTGAGCGGGCTGGCGGCCGAGCTCGAGCGGGCCGCGGGCATGGATCCGCAGGGCGGGCGCGCGATGCAGGTGGCCGCCGGGTTGCTCCAGGGCAAGCTCCCGGCCGTCCTGCTGCTGCACGATCCCGAGGAGCGCGCCTCGCACGCGCTCGGCACCTTCAAGTACCCCGAGACCTGGCTGGTGGATCCCCAGGGCCGGCTGCGCCTGCGCTTCGTGGGCGCCAAGGCCTGGGGCGCGCAGGAGGCGATCGCCTACCTGCGCGCCGAGCTCGGCGGGCCGCGCTGACGGCCCGCCCCGGTTTCTTGCTACAATCGGGTCGACGCTCCGACCGCAGGGAGGTGTCCGATGCGGCGCGGTCTGCCCTGGCTGCTCGGGTCGCTGCTGGCCCCGGCCGTCGTCCTGGGCGCGGAGGTGCAGGTGTTCGACGATCCGCTGGACCTGTCCACCGCGGGGGTCCAGGAGGGCGGCACCTTCCTGCCCGAGGGCGGCTGGCAGGCCGAGGCCGGCGGGGTGCGCATCACCTACGACCTGGGTGACGCCTACGCCGAGGGGCGCTTCGAGGTGGACGTGCGCAACTTCCTGCCGTGCGTCCAGCCCAACAACGACAAGTGCCACATCCTGAGCATGTGGCAGACGGAGAACCAGTACCGCGACGCCTCCTACAACGCCGGCGAGGCGCACTGGATCTTCCGCACCGGCATCGGCTACTTCGGGCCGCCCTGCCACTACAAGCTGCTCAGCCACGGCGAGGAGGTGGCCGGCGGCTACGAGGCCCGCATCGACCAGGACTTCCCCTGGGACGCGGGCGCGACCTACCACTACACGGTGACCTGGACCCGGGACGGCCGCATCACGCTGCGCAAGCGCCACCCCGGCGGCGAGGACACGCTCTACGACACCACCCACCCGGCGCCGCTGCGGTTGCGCTACCTGCTGCTCGGGCGCGACCGGGAGGGGAAGCCCAACTACGGCGAGCAGCCGGGCGCGGTCTACTCGAACCTCCAGCTATGGGTGGAGGACACCTCGGGCTCGGGCAGCCAGCCGGACGGCGGCGTCGAGGACGGCGGCCAGGACGGGGGCGGCGGGGACTCGGACGTCCAGGTGCTGCGGCTGGAGCCGCTGGACGACACCTTCGCCCACCCGCTGGAGCCAGCCCTGCCCCACGGGGACCTGGACAACCTCCAGGTGGGCGGGGACGGCTCCGGCGGCGAGGGGCGCACCCTCTACCTCAAGTTCGACCTGGGCGGGCTGGCCGGCCGGGTGCGGGCCGCCCGCATCCACGCGCGCGCTTCGAACGCGGGCGGGGGCGGTGGAGCTCACGCGGTGGCGGCCAACGACTGGCTGGAGGAGACCCTGACCTGGGAGAACCGGCCCGGCCCGGAGGCCGCCGCGCTCGAGCAGCTCGGCCGGGTGGAGATCGACGGCTGGTACTCCTGGGACGTGACCGCAGGCCTGACGCCTGGCGGGCTGCGCTCGTTCGCCATCACCTCGCTCGACGGGGACGGCTCCGCCTTCGGCAGCAAGGAGCACGCCGACACCGCCTGGCGGCCCTACCTGGAGGTGGTGCTCGAGCCGGGCTCGGTGGAGGACGGCGGGCAGGACGCCGGTGAGGATGCCGGTGAGGACGCTGGTGAGGATGCCGGTGAGGACGCTGGTGAGGATGCCGGTGAGGATGCAGCCGCGGATGCTGGCGAGGATGCCGGGGAAGATGCCGGGGAAGATGCCGGAAACGATCCAGGCGGAGATGCAGGCGGAGACGCCGGGGCCGATCAGGACGACATCGGCGGGGGCTGCGACTGCGGCGCGGGCGCCCCGGGCGCGGGCGGTCTGCTCGCGCTCCTGGCGTTCGGCCTGGCCGTCCGCCGGAGCGGGAGGGCGCCGTGAAGGTCGAGCTCTCGCTCGTGGAGGGGATGAAGTTCGCCGGGCGGACCGAGTCCGGGCACCAGATCACGCTGGACGCCTCGCGCGAGCACGGCGGGGAGGACGCGGGCGCCCGGCCCACGGAGCTGCTGCTGCTGGCGCTGGCCGGCTGCACCGCCATGGACGTGATCTCCATCCTGCGGAAGAAGAAGCAGGCGGTGAGCTCCTTCGCCGTCGAGGTGGACGGCACCCGGGCCGAGGAGCACCCGAAGCGCTTCACCCGCATCGAGCTCACCTTCGTGGTGCGCGGGCGGGGCCTCGATCCGGCCGCGGTCGCGCGGGCCGTGTCCCTGTCCTACGACAGGTACTGCTCGGTGCGGGCCACCCTGCAGGGCAACCCGGAGATCGTCACCTCCCAGCGCGTCGAGGAGATCGGGTAGAACCCGCGGCGCGGTTGACAGGCCGCGGACCGTCGTGTACGCATGGCAGCCTGGATCGTTGCCCCTAACCAGGAGGACCGAGCGCCATGTCCAAGGAGCTCAGGGAGCGCATCGCGGGCCTGCAGGCCAGGCTCGAAGCGCTCAGGGGGCCTCTTTGAGGTCCGCCAGAAGTCGTTGCGCGTCGAGGAGCTAGACCGGGAGATGGAGAACCCGGCCTTCTGGGAGAAGCCGCAGCGGGCGGCCGAGCTGCAGAAGGAGCGGGCGGGGATGCTGGAGGTCGTGCAGCGCTTCCAGGCGGCCGAGAAGCGCCTGCGGGAGGCAGACGAGCTGCTGGAGCTCTCCGCCGCCGAGGGCGACGCCTCCGTGCTGGAGGGCATCGGCGCGGATCTCGACGGGGCCGCGAAGGACCTGCGCTCCATGGAGCTCGGGCGCATGCTGAACGGGCCGACCGACAGCCACAACGCCTTCCTGAGCATCAACGCCGGGGCCGGCGGGACCGAGTCGTGCGACTGGGCCGAGATGCTGCTGCGCATGTACCTGCGCTTCTGCGAGCGGCGGGGCTGGTCGACCAGCGTGACGGACTACCTGGCGGGCGAGGGCGCGGGGCTGAAGTCCGCCACCGTGTCCATCGAGGGCCCGATGGCCTTCGGCTACCTGCGGGCCGAGGTGGGCGTGCACCGCCTGGTGCGCATCTCGCCCTTCGACGCCAACAAGCGTCGCCAGACGTCGTTCGCCAGCGTGTTCGTTTACCCCGAGGTGGACGACAGCATCGAGATCGTGGTGCGCGACGAGGACCTGCGTGTGGACACCTACCGCTCCTCGGGCGCCGGCGGCCAGAAGGTCAACAAGACCGACTCGGCCGTGCGCCTGACCCACTACCCCTCGGGCATCGTGGTGGCCTGCCAGAACGAGCGCAGCCAGCACAGCAACAAGGCCACCGCCATGAAGATCCTGCGCGCCCGGCTGTACGAGCGGGAGATGCAGAAGCGTCGCGAGGCCCAGGACGCCATCAACGCCCAGAAGATGGACATCTCCTTCGGCTCCCAGATCCGCTCCTACGTCCTGCACCCCTACAAGATGGTCAAGGACCACCGCACCGAGGTGGAGTCTCCCCAGCCCGAGAAGATCCTGGACGGGGACCTCGACGACTTCATCGAGGCCTACCTCCTCCAGGCCACCGCCTCGGCGTAGGGCGCGCCCTGGAATGCCCGGCGGGTGAGGGCGGTTGCAGCCCGGAACTCCCGGTTCCGTCGACGGGTTTTTGCTTGACCGGGCGGGCCCGATGGGCTATCGTGCGTTGTCTTCGTGTCGAAAAAGTCTTTGAACTTCGAAGGGTTACGTTTTCCCGAGGTCGTGTTCTCCCCATGGACGAGCAATCCAGGCAGCGCAGGCTCAAGCTCGACGCGCTCCGCGAGCGCAACCTTCCGCTCTACCCCAACGACTTCCGGCCCGAGCACCACACCGCGGACGTGCAGGCGGCGCACGGCGAGGCCCCGGCCGAGGCCCTGGCGGAGTCGACCGCCCGGTACAGCCTGGCCGGCCGGGTGATGGCGCTGCGGTCCTTCGGCAAGGCCGCCTTCCTGAAACTCCGCGATCGAACCGGGGATCTGCAGATCTTCGCCAGCCGGGACGGCCTGGGCGAGGACAGCTTCCAGCTCTTCCGCGCCACCGTCGAGGTGGGTGACATCGTCGGGGTGAGCGGCAAGCCCATGCGCACCAAGACGGGCGAGCTGAGCGTCCAGGCCGACGGCCTGCGCCTGCTGACCAAGAGCCTGCAGCCCCTGCCCGAGAAGTGGCACGGGCTGACCGACGTGGAGATCCGCTACCGGCGCCGCTACCTCGACCTGATCGTCAACCCGGACGTGCGCAAGGTGTTCGAGGCCCGGGCCCGCATCGTGCGCCACGTGCGCGCCTTCCTGGACGCGCGCGGCTTCCTCGAGGTCGAGACCCCGATGATGCACGCGCTGGCCGGCGGCGCCACGGCCCGGCCCTTCGCCACCCACCACAACGCGCTCGACATGCCGCTGTACCTGCGCGTGGCGCCCGAGCTGCACCTCAAGCGCCTGCTGGTGGGCGGCCTGGAGCGGGTGTACGAGCTGAACCGCTGCTTCCGCAACGAGGGGGTGTCGACCCAGCACAACCCCGAGTTCACCATGCTGGAGTTCTACCAGGCCTACGCCACCTACGAAGACCTCATGAGGCTGACCGAGGAGCTGCTGGCGGGCCTGGCGCGCGAGGTGTGCGGCTCGACCACCGTCCCGTACCAGGGGCAGGCCATCGAGCTCGGCGGGCCCTACCGGCGGCTGAGCGCGCACGGGGCGGTGGCCGAGGCGCTCGGGGTGGGCGAGGAGGTCCTGGCCCGGCCCGAGGAGCTCGCCCGGCTGGCCAGGGCGAACGGGCTCCAGCCGGACGGCGAGGCCGGCAAGACCGTCATGGCGCTGTTCGAGCTGCTGGTCGAGCCGAAGCTCATCCAGCCCACCTTCGTGTGCGACTTCCCCCTGGCCGTCTCCCCCCTGGCCCGCAAGAAGGCCGGGCGACCGGAGCTGGTCGATCGCTTCGAGCTCTACGTCGCCGGGCGTGAGATGGCCAACGCCTTCTCGGAGCTGAACGATCCCGAGGACCAGCGCGAGCGGTTCGCCGAGCAGATGCGGGCCAAGGCCAAGGGCGACGAGGAGGCCATGCCCTTCGACGAGGACTACGTATTGGCCCTCGAGTACGGCATGCCGCCCGCGGGTGGGCAGGGCATCGGCATCGATCGGCTGGTCATGCTGCTTTGCGACGCGGCCTCGATCCGCGACGTGATCCTCTTCCCGTTGCTCCGGCCCGAGCGGCCGGCCTGAGTCGAGCCCTTCCCGGAGGCCTGTTGGAGCGGCAGCGCACATTCCTCTCGTTCCTGTTCTGCTGTGTGGTGGGCGTGGCGCTCACCGCCCTGCTGCTGTACGGGGGCGAGCTGCTGCTCGCGGCCTACTGGCCCGAGCAGGCCAGCCCCGATCACGTGCTGCCCTACCTGCTGGTGGGCCTGAACGGGCTGGTGGTGGGCGCCGTGTTGACCTACCTGTCCAGCCTGCGCCTGGGCTTCGACCTGCGCCTGCTCCGCCTGCGGATCGAGGGCTTCTCGCGGGAGAGCTACTTCCCGGGGCTGGACGGCTTCCTGGCCTCCCTGCTGGTCGTGCTCGTCCAGCTCGCGCGCGATGGCTGGCAGGTCAACCTGGACAGCGCCGTGGCGCTGCTGCTGCGCTTCGAGGCCCACTACGGCCTGCTGTGCTTCACCGCCTTCGGCGTGTTCCTGGCCCGCGGCGGCGGCCTGTTCTACCCGATGTTCGTCGGCCTGCGCTACCTGCGCTTCAAGATGATCACCGGCATCACGGTGATCGGCGTGGCCCTGGGCGTGGCCGGCCTGGCGGTCGTGCTCAGCGTGATGAGCGGCTTCGAGAGCGACCTCAAGGGCAAGATCCTCGGCACCAACGCCCACGCCATCATCCAGAAGCGCGGCCTGGACTTCACCGAGTACCGCACGATCGAGGAGAAGGTGGCCCGGGTGCCGGGGGTCGTGGCCTCCTCGCCGTTCGTCTACAACGAGGTCATGGTCACCTCGGAGTACAACCTGGCCGGCGTGTTCATCAAGGGCATCGATCCGGCCAGCGGCCCCAGGGTGCAGCAGCTCACCCTGGACGAGGGCAGCCTGGAGCTGCTGGCCCACCCGGAGCGGCTGGACGCCTACCTCGAGCAGCAGCTGCTCAAGAGCCTCCCCCCGGAGGCCCGGGGGCAGGCGGCGCCACCCCCGCCCGCGCCGGCCCCGGCCGACGGGGGCGCCCACGCGCCGGCCGGCGCCGATCAGGGCGGCTCGGATCGGCCCGCGGCCGGCCCCGGCGAGGGCGGCGAGGCCCGCCCGGCACTGGCGCCCCCGCCCCCGGACGACGCGGACTCCGACGAGGTGCCCATGCCGCCCGCGCTGTTCGGCGGCGCGGCGCCCGTCAAGGCCCTGCCGGGCATCCTGATCGGCAAGGAGCTGAAGAAGATCCTCAAGGTGCACCTGGGCGAGCGGGTGAACGTGGTCTCGCCGCTGTCCGAGGAGCTGGGCCCCTCGGGGCCGGTGCCCAAGGCGCGCGCGTTCCGCGTGGCCGGGGTGTTCTACACCGGCATGTACGAGTACGACGCCAAGTCGGTGTACGTGACCCTGCCGGAGTCCCAGCGCTTCTTCGGCCTGGGCGACGCGGTCACCGGCATCGCGCTGAAGCTGGTGGACATCGACCGGGCCGGGGACATCTGCAAGGACATCGTGGCCGCGCTGGACGGCTACCCCTACTTCACCCGCACCTGGTACCAGATGAACAAGAACCTCTTCTCCGCGCTGAAGCTGGAGAAGGTGGGCATGTTCATCGTGCTGATCATCGTCATCCTGGTGTCCGCCTTCGGCATCATCTCCACCCTGATCATGCTGGTCTGGGAGAAGATCAAGGAGATCGCCATCCTCAAGTCCATGGGCGCGACCGGGGACGGGGTGATGAAGATCTTCATGGTGGAGGGCATGGCCATCGGCGTGGTGGGCACGCTCCTGGGGGTCCTGCTCGGCCTGGGCGCCTGCCTGGCGCTCAGCCAGTACGGCCTGGAGCTGGACCCGGAGGTGTACTACATCGAGGCCCTGCCGGTGAACATGGACCCGCTGGAGTTCGTGCTGATCTCCGGCATCGCGCTGCACATCAGCTTGCTGGCGACCGTCTACCCCTCCCGGCGCGCATCCCGCTTGCGGCCGGTGGAGGGGTTGCGGTACGACTGAGGCCGGCGATGGAACCGCCGACCGGGAGCCAGGCCGTGGATTGGATGGTCGAGGTGCAGGACGTGCACAAGGTCTACTACCTGGGCGCCAAGCGCATCCCGGTGCTGCAGGGCATCGGCCTGTGCGTGCGGCCCGGGGAGATGGTGGCCGTGGAGGGCGCCTCGGGCGCCGGCAAGAGCACGCTGCTGCACATCCTGGGCACGCTGGATCGGCCCTCGCAGGGGCTGGTGCGCATCGCCGGCCAGGACGTGCTGGGGCTCCGCCCGGACCGCCTGGCCGCCTTCCGCAACCGCACCATCGGCTTCGTGTTCCAGTTCCACCACCTGCTGCCGGAGTTCACCGCGCTGGAGAACACCATGATGCCCGCGCTCATCCAGCGCGTGCCCAGGCCGCGGGCGGCCGAGATGGCCGCCGCCGTGCTGGCCGAGGTGGGGCTGAGCGACCGCCTCGACCACCGGCCGGTGGAGCTCTCGGGCGGCGAGCAGCAGCGCGTGGCCCTGGCCCGGGCGCTGCTCATGCGGCCGCGGCTGTTGCTGGCCGACGAGCCCACCGGCAACCTGGACGAGGAGACCGGCGAGGGCATCCACCGCCTGCTGTTCGATCTCAACCAGCGCCTGGGCATGACCACGGTCGTGGTCACCCACAACCCGCGCCTGGCCGCCCGGCTCCACCGGCGCCTGAGGCTCCGCGAAGGCAGCATCCAGGAGGTCAAGGCCGCATGAACCCGAGGCGCCGCACGCCCGCGCTTCGCCACCTCCGCACCTGGGTGCTCGCCCTGGCCCTGCTGGGGCTGGCCCCGGCCCCGGCCGGCGCCGACGATCCGGGCGAGCCCCTGGCGGCGGTCGTGGTGCGCGGCAACAAGCGCGTGGAGAACGACGCCATCCGGGTCGTGCTCCAGTCCCAGCCCGGCGAGCCGCTCTCCCGCACCCAGCTCGCCGCGGACCTCAAGGCCATCTACGGCCTGGGCTACTTCGCCGACGTGCGGGCCGAGCTGGAGGACTCAGACGAGGGGCCCAAGCTCGTGTTCGTGGTCACCGAGAAGCCCTCGATCGCCTCGGTGGACTACCGCGGCAACGAGGAGGTCGACAACGAGAAGCTCAAGGAGGTCGTGGACATCCAGCCCCTGAGCGTGCTCGACGTGGCCAAGATCCGGGCCAACGAGGTGAAGATCCGCGATCTGTACGTGGAGAAGGGCTTCTTCCTGGCCGAGGTGACCCACGAGCTGAAGCCGGCCCCGGACAACAGCGTGGCGCTGACCTTCGTGGTGCACGAGCGGGCCAAGATCCAGGTGAAACGCATCACCTTCATCGGCAACCTGAAGGTCGCGGAGGACGAGCTGGAGTCCGGCATCGAGACCCGCGAGGGCAGCTTCTGGTCCTGGCTGACCTCCTCCGGCACCTACAAGGAGGAGGGGCTCAAGCGCGACGTGATGCGCATCCAGGACTACTACTACAACCACGGCTACCTGAACGTGAAGGTGTCCGAGCCGCTGGTGGAGATCAGCCGCGACCGGCAGTACCTGTACGTGACCATCCCGATCGAAGAGGGCGAGATGTACCGCTTCGGCCAGATGGCCTTCTCGGGCGATCTGCTGGTGCGGGACGAGGACCTCCGGGGGGCCATCCGGGACGCCATCGACGACGGCGCCCAGGGGCTGGTGCTGTCCGAGGCGCTCGAGCGCCGCCTGCTGGAGAAGCTGTCCGCGGCCGAGGTGCGCGCGCTCATGCTGGAGGTGCTGGGCGGCCTGCTGGCCGAGGTCGAGGCGCGCCTGGACGCCGGGGTGTGGGAGGAGGACGCGCCGCCGCGGACCCCGGGCGAGGAGCTGTACGAGCTCTTGCGCGCGGAGATCGAGACGGCGCTCAAGACCCGCATCCTGTCGGCGCTGCTGGCGGTGCAGCCGGGCGAGATCTTCAACCGCGCGCTGCTCGGCCAGAGCCTGTTCAAGGTCCAGGACATCTACAAGGACCGCGGCTACGCCTACGTGGACGTGGTCCCGGGCACCAAGATCGACGCCGAGAGCCGCATCATCGATCTCGACTTCAACGTGCAGAAGGGCCAGAAGGTCTTCATCGAGCGCATCGAGGTCAAGGGCAACACCAAGACCCGCGACAAGGTCGTCCGCCGCATGATGCGGGTGTACGAGGGCGAGTACTACTCCGGCAGCGGCCTGGAGCGCTCGCGCCGGCTGGTCAACAGCCTGGGCTTCTTCGAGAAGGTGGACATCACCGAGCGGCGCGGCAGCGCCCCGGATCGCATCGTCATCACCGTCGAGGTCAAGGAGCGCCAGACCGGCACCTTCCAGGTGGGCGCGGGCTTCTCCTCGGTGGAGAACTTCATCGCCACGGCCCAGGTCTCCCAGCAGAACCTGTTCGGCCGCGGCCAGACCCTGGCCCTCATGGCCCAGCTCTCCAGCCTGCGCCAGTTCTTCTCCCTGCAGTTCGTCGAGCCGAACATGTTCGACACCGACATCCTGTTCAGCGCGCGGGTGTACAACACCCAGCTCGACTACATCAACTTCGTGCGCAAGGCCACCGGCGGCTCGCTCACCCTGGGCTACCGCTTCTTCGACTTCTGGCGGGCGAACTTCACCTACAAGATCGAGGACGTGGACGCGGACGGTGACCTGCTGGTCGGCAATCTGTTCCAGGACGGGCTGACCTCCAGCGTGGAGGGCATGGTGGCCTGGGACACCCGCGACAATCAGCTCTTCCCCTCGGACGGCTGGCTGCTGCAGGCCTCGATCGAGTGGGCCACCCCCTTCCTGGGCAGCGAAAACGACTTCATGCGCATGGAGGGCATCGCCCGCTACTACTACCCGATCATCTGGGGCATCGTGTTCAAGGCCAACCTGAGCCTGGGCTACGTGACCTCCTTCGCCGACGAGGGCGTGCCCATCTTCGAGCGGTACTTCGTGGGCGGCATCTACACCGTGCGCGGCTTCGAGCCGCGCTCGATCGGCCCGCGCGAGCCGGTGGGCGCCGTGGACGATCCGGCGGCCACCACCATGCCGTTCAACGTGGGCGGCACCAAGCAGTTCCTGGCCAACGTCGAGATCGAGTTCCCCATCATCCCGCAGGTCAACATCCGCGGGGTGGTGTTCGTGGACGCCGGCAACGCCTTCGGCGAGACCGAGGCCATGTTCGACGACCGCTACGACAAGACCACGACCCTGGGCCAGAGCCGCAAGGAGACCGTGGGCGGCCTGTACTGGTCCACGGGCTTCGGCTTCCGCTGGTTCTCGCCCATCGGGCCGCTGCGCTTCGAGTGGGGCATCCCGCTCACCCGGCGGCCGTCGGACAAGGACATCCTGTTCGAGTTCACCATCGGCAACTTCTTCTGACTGCCCGCGCCCGGCGGCTTGAATCGCCGCCCGGCGCGCGCCGTCGAAACCGCAGGTCGATACGGAGGACATGGACATGAAGACGACAACCTGGCTGGGCCTCGGCGTGGCCCTGGCGGCGCTGCTGGCCGGCTCGGACGCGCTCGCCCAGGGCAAGATCGGCTACGTCAACCTGAACTCGGTGCTCGAGGGCACCGAGGAGGGCAAGGCGATCGTCGGCAAGCTGCAGAAGGAGTTCGAGGCCAAGCAGAAGGAGCTGCAGGCCAAGATGAAGGACTTCGAGGAGCGCGCCAAGCAGTTCCAGAGCCAGGCCAAGATGCTCAAGGACGACGTGCGCGCCGAGCGCATGAAGGCCCTGGCCCAGGAGGAGCAGCAGCTCCAGGGGCTGCTCATGCAGTACCAGACCGACATCAACAAGAAGAAGGGCGAGGCCCTGGGGCAGTTCGAGGTCAAGCTGCGCGCGATCATCGAGACCGTGGCGCAGAAGGAGGGCCTGGACTACATCCTGCGGCACGAGGTGCTGCTGTTCGGGCCGCCCAAGATGGACATGACCAACGACGTGATCCGCGAGTACGACAAGAAGTTCCCCAAGAAGGCCGCCGCGCCGGCCAAGTGAGCCCGCGGACGACCCGGCTGCCGCCTTGACGCTCACGCTCAGCGACCTGGCCACCGCCCTGGGGGCCGAGCTCCGGGGACCGGACCGGCCCGTGACCGGGGTCGAGCCCCTGGAGACCGCCGGCCCGGACAGCCTCAGCCTGTGCCTCGAGCGCCGCCACGTGGGCGGGCTCGCGGCCTGCCGGGCCGCGGGCGTGCTGCTGCCCCGGGCGCTGCTCGGGCTGGCCGGGGACGCACCCTGCGCGCTGCTCGTGGTAGAGGACGGCCGGCTGGCCCTGGCCCGCGCGCTCGGCCTGCTGCACCCCGCCGCGCGGCCCGAGCCGGGCCTGGCCCCCGGCGCGCTGGTGGACGCCGGGGCGCGGCTCGGGCCGGGCACGCGCGTGGAGCCCGGGGCCCGCGTGGAGGCCGGCGCCGAGTTGGGTCCGGGCTGCTGGGTGCAGGCCGGGGCGGTGATCGGCGCCGGGGCGGTGCTGGGGGCCGGCTGCCGGATCGGCCCGCGCGCGGTGGTGGACGGCTGCTGCCGGCTCGGCGCGCGGGTGCGCGTGGGCGCCGGGGCGGTGCTGGGCGGGGAGGGGTTCGGCCTGGCCCGGGACGGCGCCCGGTGGCTGCGCATCCCCCAGGTGGGCCGGGTGGTGCTCGAGGACGACGTGGAGCTCGGGCCGCTGTGCAACGTGGACCGGGCCACCCTGGGCGAGACCCGCATCGGGGCGGGCAGCCAGCTCGACGCCATGGTGCACGTGGGGCACAACGCCCGCGTCGGCCGCGGCGTGTGCATCGCCGCCCAGTGCGGGCTCGCGGGCAGCGTGGTGATCGAGGACGGGGCGGCGCTGGGTGGGCAGGTGGGGGTGGCCGATCACGTCACCATCGGGGCCGGGGCGCAGGTGGGGGCCAAGTCGGGCGTGGGCTCCCGCGTGCCCGCGGGCGCCCGCGTGGCGGGCTACCCGGCCTGGCCCGTGCAGCACTGGCTGGGGAGCCTGCGCGCCCTGCGCCGGCTGGTGCCCCGGCGGCGGGGCGCGCTGACGCGGGAGGAGCCGTGATCCAGGTGCACGCGAGCGCGGTGGTGGAGCGGGGCGCGGAGCTCGGCGAGGACGTGCAGGTCGGCCCGGGCGCGGTCATCGGCCCCCACGTCAGCGTGGGCCCGCGCACCTGGATCGGCCCCTACGTGATCCTGGACGGCCACACCCGGCTGGGCGCCGACTGCCGCGTGTACCCCCACGCCGTGCTGGGCACCCCGCCGCAGGACGTGAAGTACCACGAGGAGCCCACCCGGCTCGAGATCGGCGACCGCAACCTGATCCGCGAGTTCGTCACCATCCACCGCGGCACGCCCCAGGGCCGCGGCCTGACCCGCATCGGCTCGGACGTCTTCCTGATGGCCTACTGCCACGTGGCCCACGACAACCTGGTCGAGGACCACGTGATCGTGGCCAACAACGCCCAGCTCGCCGGCCACGTCCACCTGGGGGCGCACGCCATCATCGGCGGCACCAGCGCCGTCCACCAGTTCGTGCGGGTGGGCGCGCAGGCCTTCGTGGGCGGCGGCAGCGCGGTGGCCATGGACGTGGCGCCCTTCTGCCGGGCGGCCGGCAACCGGGCGCGGGTGCGCGGCTTGAACCACGTGGGCCTGCGGCGCCGCGGCTTCGACGAGGCCGACATGCGCGCGCTCCGGAAGGCCTACCGGCTCACCTTCCACACGAACCTCCTGCTGCTGGAGGCCGCCCAGCGCATCGACGACGAGCTCGTCCCGCAGTGCCCCGCCCTCAGGGAGTTCACCGACTTCCTGCGCTCGTCCGAGCGCGGGCTGACCAGGTGAGTCAGGGCGCGGGGCGGCAATCGAACACGAGCTGGAGCGCGGTGTGGCCGCTGCCTCCCAGGGCGAAGGCCAGGCCGGTGGCGTCCCACGAGGCCGAGTAGATGGGCATGTGGTCCTCGTCGCAGAGCTGCAGCAGGCCGGGCGTGGTGACCTTGAACTGGCCGCCGTCGGGGCACTCGATGCCCACGTCGTAGCCCTTGCCGAACATGCGGTAGAGGCCGAGCGTGGTCTCCAGGACCCACAGCCTCGTGTCCGGCCTGCGGAAGCTCACGCACGGGTCGCCGTCGCGGCGCAGGCTGAAGTCCCAGTCGAAGCTGGTCAGGTCCGCCTGGAGGTCGACCGGGTTGGTGAACACGATCTCCACCCCGTCGGCGTAGCTGCAGGAGGTGCCATCCGCGCTGAGCATGCCGTGCGTGCCCGCGGCCGGCGTGCAGGCCGCGGCCGCCTCCAGGCTCAGCTTCCAGCAGTTGTCGACCTGCTCGAACCACAGGCAGTCGATCTCCTCGCCCGGCAGCTCGTCCTGGCCGCCGTCGCAGCCCGCCGCCAGCAGGCCGAGCGCCGTGCAGATCGCGATCCGCAGCGTGTGGAAACCCGTGGGCATGCAGTCACCTCCTCCACCCCGGCTCCGCAGCCTAGCACGTCCGCCGCCGGCGGGGCAGCCCGCCTCGTTGACAAGCCGGCCTGTTTTTGGGACACAAGCAGCAGGGAATCACCCCGGGAACCCCGCCGCGGCGCGGGGAGGGAGCCGACATGCCGAAGGAAAACGCCATCCTCGCCCAGGCCCGCAAGTACGAGAGACAGATGGTCCGCTTCATGCGCGAGCTGATCGCCATCCCGGGCGAGAGCTGCCAGGAGCGCGCCGTGGTCCAGCGCATCAAGGCCGAAATGCACAAGGTCGGTTTCGAGCGGGTCACCATCGACAAGATGGGCAACATCCTCGGGCGCGTCGGCCGGGGCAAGCAGGTGATCGCCATGGACGCCCACGTG
This sequence comes from Myxococcota bacterium, assembly GCA_022710975.1. Lineage (GTDB taxonomy): Bacteria > Myxococcota > B64-G9 > B64-G9 > B64-G9 > JAKLGA01. Next base: position 239,068 of record JAKLGA010000012.1, read on the forward strand.
GACACCGTGGGCGTCGGCTCTCGCAAGGAGTGGAAGTGGGATCCCTACAAGGGCAAGCTGGCCAAGGGGGTGATCTACGGGCGGGGGGCCTCGGATCAGCGCGGCGGCATGGTCGGCATGGTCTGGGGCGTCAAGGTGATGAAGGACCTCGGGCTGCTCGAGGGGGCCACCGTCTACGTGGTGGGCAGCGTCCAGGAGGAGGACTGCGACGGGCTGTGCTGGCAGTACATCGCCAACGAGGACAAGCTCCGGCCCGACTGCGTGGTGATCACCGAGCCCACCAACCTGAACATCTACCGCGGGCACCGCGGGCGGATGGAGATCGGGGTCACCACCCGCGGCGTCTCCTGCCACGGCTCGGCGCCCGAGCGCGGCAAGAACGCGGTCTACATGATGGCGCGGGTGGTGCGCGAGATCGAGCGGCTGAACGAACGCCTGCGCGACGACGCCTTCCTGGGCAAGGGCAGCGTGACCGTCTCCTACATCGACTGCAAGACCCCGTCCCTGTGCGCCGTGCCGGACGCGGCCTACATCCACCTGGACCGGCGCCTGACGCGGGGCGAGACCAAGGCCATCGCCGTGGCCGAGGTCAAGGAGGCCGTGCGCCGGGCCGGGGTGAAGGCCGAGGTCGAGGTGCTGCGCTACGACACCCCGAGCTACACCGGGCTCAGCTACCCGACCGAGAAGTACTACCCGACCTGGGTGCTCGAGGAGCGCCACCCGGTCTGCAGGGCCGCCGTGGCCGCCTACCGCGAGGCGCTGGGCGGGAAGCCGAAGGTCGACAAGTGGACCTTCTCGACCAACGGCGTGGCCACCATGGGCATGTCCAGGATCCCCACGGTCGGGTTCGGGCCCGCGAACGAGGTCTACGCGCACTCCGTCGACGACCAGGTGCCCGTGGAGCACCTGGTCAAGGCCGCGGCCTTCTACGCCGCGTTCCCCAGGCAGTTCGTGAAGCAGGCCCGCTAGCGGGCCCGGGAGGGTCGTCATGCATTCCATCGCCTCGAAGATCGCCGCCCTCGGCCGGCTGGAGCACCGCCTGTTCGGCAAGGACTTCCTGCTGACCTTCGAGAAGAGCCCCGACGAGCTGAAGGCCGTGGTGGAGATCGCCGAGCTGCTGAAGGCCATGCACGCGGGGAACATCGACGCGCGCTTCTTCTCCACCGGCCTGGCCATCTCCATCTTCCGCGACCAGTCCACGCGCACGCGCTTCTCCTTCGCCTCGGCCGCCAACCTGCTCGGCCTGGCGCTGCAGGAGTTCGACGAGAAGAAGAGCCAGGTGGCCCACGGCGAGACGCTGCGCGAGACGGCCAACATGATCTCGTTCCTGAGCGAGGTGATCGGCATCCGCGACGACATGTTCATCGGCAAGGGGCACACCTACATGCAGGCGGTGGGCGCCGCGCTGGACGACGGCTTCGCGCACGGCGTGCTGCCCCAGCGCCCGGCCATCGTGAACCTCCAGTGCGACATCGACCACCCCACCCAGTCCATGGCGGATCTGTGCCACCTCAAGCAGCACTTCGGCGGCGACTACGAGGCGCTCAGGGGCAAGAAGATCGCCATGACCTGGGCCTACTCGCCCTCCTACGGCAAGCCACTCAGCGTGCCCCAGGGCATCATCACCCTGATGACCCGCTTCGGCATGGACGTGACGCTGGCCCACCCCGAGGGCTACGACCTGCTGCCCGAGACCCTCCAGGTGGCGGAGAAGAACGCGGCCGAGAGCGGCGGGCGCTTCAGGGTCGTCAACTCCATGGCCAAGGCCTTCGAGGGCGCCCACGTGGTCTACCCGAAGAGCTGGGCGCCGTTCCGGGTGATGCAGGAGCGCACCCGGCTGTACGAGCAGAACGACCAGAAGGGCATCGCCGAGCTGGAGAAGGACGCGCTCGCCAACAACGCCAGGTTCAAGAAGTGGGAGTGCACCCCGGCGCTGATGGAGAAGACCAAGGGCGGCCAGGCGCTGTACATGCACTGCCTGCCGGCCGACATCTCGGGCGTCTCCTGCCAGGAGGGCGAGGTGGCCGCGGAGGTGTTCGAGAAGTACCGGCTGGACACCTACCGCGAGGCCAGCTACAAGCCCTTCGTGATCGCCGCCATGATCGTCTCCAGCCGCTTCCGCGATCCGGCCGCGCTGCTCGACCACCTGGCCCGCAAGGGCGCCCGGCACCTGGGTGCCCTCTAGAACCCCGGCAGGAGACTGCTTCCTCGAGGTGCCGTGGACGGATCGAGCCCACGGCCTCCGGCGCGCAAGTGCTGCGGTATGACCGTCCAGCCGCGAGAGGAGTGAAGGGCGGGATAGAGTGAAGGGGCTAGAGCTCGATCACGTTGCAGGTCACGGTGCGGATCACGCCCTCGATCATCTGGATCTGGGAGTAGGAGATCTTGCTGAGGGCCACCTCGCTCTCGCCCTCCACCAGGGCCACCAGATCGAAGTGCCCGGTCACCGCCATGCAGGACTGCACGCCCTGGATGCGGTTGATGCGCCTCTGGATGGCGGGGATGGTCCCCGCGGCGCCCTCGATGAACACATACGCCTTGGCCGACATGCTCACTCTCCCGTACCCCCTGGGTTCCTGCTCCAGCCCTCCCAAGGCCGTCCGGGCCGACGCAGCCCGCGTCGCCGCCGGGGGCTACTCCAGATCGATCACGTTGCAGGTGATCGTCCGGATCACGCCCTCGATCATCTGGATCTTCGAGTACGACACCTTGCCCACGGCGTTGATGTCGTCGGCCTCGACCAGCGCGATGATGTCGAACTGGCCGGTGACCGCGTGCGCCGTCCTGACGCCCTCGATGGTCCCCAGCCGCTTGAGGATGTTGGGCACCGTGCCGGCCGCCCCCTCGATCAGAATGTAGGCTTTCGCGGACATGCTCTCACTCCTGTGGTAGGTGAGGCGCGCGCCTCGCGCCGACGCAGGCTCATCGTAGTCCACGGCAGGCGGGCAGGCAAGGGGTTTTCGTCAGGGCATCTCGTCAGGGCAGGCGCACGATCAGGGCGGCGGTGTCGGCCGCATCGACCTGCCGGCAGAACTCGGCGAAGGCGGGGTGGTCGGCCGGGGCCACCCGGCCCGGGCGCACCAGCAGGCTCTTCGAGAGCAGCACGCGATCGCCGGTCTGGCTCAGGCGCTGGTGGAATTCGCCCATCGGACCGAGGAGATCCACGGCGGCCTGCGGCTCCAGGCGCGCCCCGAGCGGCAGCTTCAGGCGGACCTCGGTGCGCGTCATGGTGGCGTCGTCGAGCGCCAGGGGGGTCTGGCGCGGCCCGGGGATGATCAGGTTCTGCACGAGCTGGTAGGGGTAGAAGCCGCCGCGCAGCGCCAGGCGGCCGTCCCTGGCCCGGGCGTGGTGCGGCACCCGGAAGCGGTAGCGGATGGCCAGCGGGACCTCCGCGTCCTGGAGCGCGCCGAACTCGAAGGACTCCAGGCGCGCCCCGGGGAAGAACGCGCCCAGGCCGGTCTCCAGCACCTGGCGCTGCTGGGCCTGGCTCAGGCCGGCCAGGAGCTCGCGGTACTGCACGGCCTGGGCCGTGGCGATCACCTCCCGGCCCTCCCCGCTCAGCCCGCCGTCCGCGCCGAGCTCGAGCTCGAGCGCGATGCGCTTCTCCAGGCTCTCCGGGGGCACGGCCGGCAACCGGGTCCGCCCCGGGGCGGCCGGCCGGGCGGGCGTGCCCAGGTCGAGCGCCGGCATGCCTCCCAGGTAGGGGTAGAGCCGGTCGAAGGCGTGGAAGCGCTCGCCGGGATCGAGCCACACGGGCGCCCCGCCGCCCTCGGGCACCACCTGGACCAGCCCGGAGCCGAAGGCGCCGGGCAGCGGCAGGGCGTAGTCCACCTGGGCCTGCCCGGCCGTGCGGGCCAGCAGCACCCGCGGCTCCAGGCCCAGCGCGCGCAGCGCGGCCACGAGCAGCACCAGCCGGTTGCCCTGCCGGGCGGCCAGCACGCTGGTGGCCGGCAGCTCGAAGGACGAGGCCGGCTCGGTCTGGCGCACCTCCTCGAGCAGCCTGCGGAACAGCCGGCGCAGGCGCTCGCGCCCGCCCGCGTCCGGCGGTCCGGCGGCCGCGCGCGCCCAGCGGGCGAGCTCGTCGCTCGGCCGGGTGGCCTCCAGCAGCTCCTCCCGCCACAGCGCGCGGTGATCCTCCCAGCCCTGGCCGAAGCCGAGCTGGACGAAGGGCACCCACTCGTGGGCCGGGGCGGCGTGCGGCTCGGGCTTGAGGGCCGGCGCCCGGCGGGTCTCGAAGACCAGCACCTCGAGGCCGTCCTGGAACTCGCGCCGCGGGGCCGGCGCGCCGTGGTGGGCGTCCACCACCACGGGCGTGCCGGGCGGGACCGCCAGGCTCTGGCGCGACCACCACAGCGGCGCGTTGGCCGCGCCGAACAGGAAGGGCAGGCTCTGGTACGCCCGGCCGAAGGGGGTGCGGCCGGACAGGCCCTGGACGTAGGCCAGCTCGACGAAGTCGCCCACCTTGAGCCCGGGCAGCGACACGCTGTCCTTGCCGGGGATGACCTCGGCCTCGTGGCTGCTCCCGTCGGCGCCGAGCGTGCGCAGCCGCTCCACGTGGGCCCCCGCGGGGATGTGGCTGATCTCGCCCCACTGGTCCACCGACTCGGGCGAGCGCAGCTGGACCAGGGTGTGCACCCGCTCGAGCGCGGTGCCGTCCGCGGCCACCTCCGCCGCGGCGAAGTCGAGCACCACCACCGTGCCGCCCTCCAGCGGCGCGTCCGCCAGGTACTCGGCGATCACCTGGTGGGCGTCCAGGCGCAGATCGCCCACCAGGCGCACGCCGTCGAGCCCGTCCTGGGCGGCCAGCGCGCGGCGCAGCCCCAGGTCGGAGGGGTGGGCGCGGCTGAGCGCCCGGCGCAGGGCCAGGGCCTCGGCCGGGCGCCCGCGCCGATCGGCCAGCTCCGCCCGGCGCAGGCTGAGCTCGTCCGCCGCCGGGCTGGCGGGGCCCAGGGCGGCCTCGGCCTCGGCCAGGGCGGCCTCGGCGGCCTCCAGCTCCCCCCGCGCGAGCAGCCCGTCCAGCCAGGTCAGGTGCAGCCCGGGCCGGGTCGGATCGCGGGCCAGGCTCCGCGCGCGCCAGGCCTCCGCCCGGGCCCGCTCGCCCCGCTGGAGCCACAGCTCCGCCACCTCGGGCCCGGCCAGCCCGAGGGAGTCGAGCCGCTCGGCCAGGGCGGCCGCCGGCGCCAGGGCGTTCGAGTGCGTCAGGCGCTCGAACAGGGCGCCCAGCGCCTCCGCGTCGTCGGGCAGGCGCGCCAGGGCCTGGCGCTCCGCGGCCTCGGCCTCCGCCCCCCAGCCGAGCTTGTCCAGGATGCGGGCCCGGGCGAGCGGCCACAGGCGCGCGGAGGGGTGGCGCGCGTCCAGCGCCGCCAGCGCCTCGAGCGCCCGCTCCGGCTCGCCGTGCTCTCCGTCCAGGAGCGCCAGGTGGAAGCGGGCCATGTCGAGCTCCGGGCTCTGGCCGAGCGCGGCCTGCAGGCGCTCCCGGGCGCGCACCGCGTCGATGCCGGTGGGCATCTCCGGGTCCGCGAACAGGGCCAGCGCGTCCGCGTAGACGGCCAGGGGGAAGCGTCCGGCGCGCGCCTCGGCCTGGTGCAGCCAGGCCCGGGCGCCCTTGAGGTCGCCTCGCCGCCAGGCCGCCAGCCCCGCCAGCCAGGGGCCGAGCGCGTCGTTCGGCCGGGCGGCGGCGCCCGCCTCGAGCGAGGACCAGGGCTCGGGATCTGCGGGCAGCGGCCGCGACGGAGCGGTCCGGGGCGGCGGCGCCTCGCGCGCCGACCACCAGGCGAGCCCCGCCGGGCGGCCATCCAGCCGGCCCACCTCGACGGTGAAGCGCGCGCGGCCCTGGCGCAGGGGGGCCTTGAGCAGCAGCCGGTGCCAGCCGGCCTGGGCCTCGAGCGCGGCGCAGCCCTCGCGCGGCCCGTAGGCGCGGTGGGCCAGGCGCGCGAGCGTGGCGCGGCCGTCCACGGACAGCAGGTACGAGCCCGGGCTCCCGGCGCACACCGCCAGCCCGGCCGGGGCCTCGAGGCGGAAGTAGGCCTCGGCGAACAGGACGCCCGCCTCGTCCACCTCGACGAACAGATCTCCGTCCTCTGTCGCGGCCGGGTACAGGTCGAGCCCGGTGGCCGCGGCCGGCGGGCCCTGCTCGGGAGGGAAGGGCCGCTCGAGGTCCAGGATGCCGTGCCGGCCGTAGGGCAGCGCCAGGCGCCAGATCGGCACCCGCCCCAGGGCCGCGCTCGCCGCGGCGGCCTCCCGCGCGCGGCCGTGCCGGCGGGCGAGCTGGAGCAGGCACGCGCCGAGCTCCCGCGCCAGCCCGCCGGGCGCGCGCTCGAGCAGCCGGCCGGCGCGCGGCGCCACGAGCTCCCAGCCGCCCGGCAGCTCTCCGGCCGCGTCGCCGAGCAGCCGCGCCGCCAGGGCCGCCTCGGGCGCCCCGGGCGCGGCCTCGACCGCGCGCAGCAGCGCCTCGCTGGCCTCGGCCAGGCGCGCCCGGCCGGTCTCGGCCAGGGCCGCCGCCAGCCAGGCCCGGGCGGCCTCCGGGCCCGCGGGCAGCGTCTCGGCCGCCCGGGCGAGGTCGTCCAGCGCGGCGCCGAGCTCCGCCCCGTGCACCAGCCGGGCCAGGCCGCGCTCGCGGCTCGCCTCGGGCGTCCCGGCCGGGGCGGCCAGCAGCTCCGCCACCCGGGCGGGCCGGAGATCGGGTCCGGGCCCGGGCCGCAGCGCCGCGGGCGGCGGGCAGCCGGCGGCCCCCAGGGCCAGGCCCAGCAGGCAGATCCAGGCCGGGCGGCCGGGCTCAGCGCGCCTGGAGCGCATGGGCGCCTCCCTTCGGCTCGAGGCGCACCCGGCGCCCGAGCAGCTGGTCGGCCTCCTCCAGGAACGCGCGGAAGTCCGCGTAGCCCGCGGCCGGGACCCGCGGCACGGACAGCTCGAACACGGCCTCGGTGCGCAGCCCGGTGCCCTCGGGGCGGGAGCTGAAACGGACCTGGCCGAAGGGGCCCTGCAGCGCCCCCTCCCCCGGCGGCGCGCCCAGCGCGAAGCCGAGCGGCGGCTCGAGCTTCACGCTCCAGCGGATGCGCCAGGCCGGTCCCAGCAGCAGGTCGTGCCGCCGCTGCTCGAGGCCGGCGAACATGCTCTGGTAGCGGGTCTCGCGCGCCAGCGCGGGCAGCTCCAGGCCGCCCGCCTCCCGCGCGGCCAGGGCGGGCAAGCGCAGGCGGGCGCGCAGGCCGAGCGGGCGCTCCGGCTCGAGCAGCCCGTCCAGCGCGAGCTCCTCGACCTGCACCCCGGGGAACACCTCGCGCAGCATGCGTCCGAAGGTCTCGGCCCGCGCCTCGGCGCCCAGCAGCGGCAGGCGCATCTCGGGCGCCAGCACCCCGGACACCCGCATGTCCATGGTCAGCTCGGCGCCGCCGTCCTCGGCCAGCGCCACCAGCAGCTCGAGCTCGGTCCAGTTGCGGTCCGGCCCGGTCACCGGGGTCAGGCGCAGGGCGGCCCCGTCCGGCTCCACCACCAGCGCCTGGACGCCCTGATCCTGGGCGGGCAGATCCAGGGCGTCGTACAGCGTGGCGGTGCCGTCCAGCCACACGTCCTGTCCGGGCAGGTAGCAGATGGCGTGGTTGAAGGCCGCCAGCGAGGCCGGCTGATCGGGCAGCCGCCCGAGCCGGGCCATGCGCACCAGCGCCAGGCGGGCGGGGATGCCCACCGACTCGAACAGCGCCACCAGCAGGGCCGACTTGTCCTTGCAGTCGCCGAACTTGCGCTGCAGCACCTGGTCGCACTGGTACGGCACGTAGGAGTGGATGCCGAACTCCAGCCCCACGTAGCGCGTGCCGTCGGCCACGAAGCGGTAGATGGCCCGCACCCGGTCGAGGGGCTCCGTCAGGCCCGCCACCAGCTCGCTCGCCAGCGCGCGCACCTCGGGCCCCGGCACCAGGGCGTCGGCGATCTGGCCGTGGTACCAGCGGGACAGCTCGGGCCAGCGCGGCAGGCTGGAGAGGTGCAGGCTGGCGTGCTCCTCGGCCAGGCCCGGCATGCCCGGCTCCTCCACCACCCCGGGCAGCGCGCCCGAGGTCCACACCAGCGCGCGCGAGCCGTCCGGGGCGGGCCGGACCTCGTGGCGCAGGCGCGCATCGGCGCTGGCCTCCACCTCCCGGCCGGGCGGCACCAGCAGCACGTAGCTCGCGCGCCGCACCGGCTCCTCGAACTGGAGCTGCACCAGATCGCCGAAGTAGTCCGACAGCAGCGCCTCGCCGCCCAGGTCGTCGACCAGGGTCGAGAGCTCGACCAGATCGCCCGGGCGCAGCTCGGGGAAGGTCACCTGGCGCACGTGCACGTCGTAGTACATGTTGAACCAGGGCTCCGACACCGACTGGTCCTGGACCAGCACGCCGTCGTCGAAGCCGCCGTCCGCGTGCCGCAGGCGGTGGGAGAGGATGCGCACCTCCTGGCGGCCGGGGGCGTAGTCCACCTGGAAGGTGCGCAGGCGCTCCGCGGCCCGGGCGTCCAGCACCCGCACGATCTGCTGGCGGAAGCGGGCGGCCATGCCGTTGGGGTGCAGGCGCACCACGTGCAGCTCGAGCAGCCGCTCGGCCCCGGCCGCCAGGGCCTCCGGGCCGGGGCCGGGCCGCAGCAACTCTTGAGGATCGGCCCGGTAGCCCTCGTAGAACGGCGGCGCCGCGGGCTCGAGGGCGGCGATGCGCCGGCGGAGCGCGGCGTCCTGGGGCGCCAGGGCGAGCGCCGCGCGCAGCAGCTCCACGGCCACGTCGGCCTGGCCCAGGCGCAGGCGGGCGTCGGCCTGGTCCTGGAGCGGCTGGGGATCGGCCGGGCAGATGCGGCCCGCCTCGCGGAAGGCAGCCAGGGCCTCGTCCGCCCGCCCGTTGGCCTGCAGCAGCGCCCCGCGCTCCTGCCACCAGGCCGTCCGCAGCGGGTCCAGCCGCTGCAGGCGGTCCAGCCAGCCGAGCGCCGCGGGCAGATCGCCCCGGGCGAGTGCCAGCTCGTGCAGCGCGCGCAGCGCCAGGCCGTGGTCCGCCCGCTGGGCGGCCAGGCGCTCGAACAGCGCCCTGGCCCGCTCGAGATCGCCCTGCTGGCGGGCCTGCTGGCCGGCGGCGGCCAGCACGTCGGGCACCTCGGGGTGGGCCGCGACCAGGGCCTCGAGCTCCCGGGCCGCGAGCCCGGGCAGGCGTAGATCGGCCAGCGCCTCGGCCCGGCCGATCTGGCTGGGCAGGTGGCCGGGCGCCAGCGCCAGGGCCTGGCGGTAGCGCCGCAGCGCCTCGTCCGCGTCCCCGCGCACCTGGCGCAGCAGCCCCAGCCGGTGCGGCGGGCGTGGGTCGCGCGGGGCGAGCCGGGCCGCCTCCTCGAGCGCGACCCGGACCGGGTCCTCGTCCTCGCCGAGCAGCGCGGCCCACAGCATGCCGGCCAGCGCCTCGGGCGGCGCCGCGGCCCCGGGCTCGCTGGGCCGCCAGGCCGCGAGCGCGTCCTTGAGGTGCTGCTCGGCCCGCCGCGCGCGCTGGTCGCCGCTCCCCAGGTGGTAGAGCGCCAGGGCGGCCTCGGCCAGGCGCCGGGCCCGCGTCGGCCCGTCGGCCGCCTGGGCCTGGGCCTCGAACCACGCGGCCAGGCCCTCCACGGCCTCGGGGGAGAGCTCCGGCGGCGCGGCCCGCGGGGCCAGCGCGCGACGCAGGGCCGCCTCGTCCGCGGCCTCCTCCAGGCCGGCCAGGGGCTGGCCGCGCTCGTCGGTCAGCGCCAGCGCGAAGCCCATGGCGCTCTCGTCCTGGGCCACCTTGACCAGCAGGCTGTGGTCGCCCGCCGCGAGCCGGACCCGCCGCACGTGCTGGTCGAGCCGCAGCGGGTGGCTGCCCGGATCGGCCACCAGCTCCACGCCGTCCAGCCACAGCTTGCAGCCGTCGTCGCAGCCCAGGTGCAAGAGCGCCCGGGCCGGGCGCCGCAGGCGCACGCCCGCCAGGGCGTAGGCGGTCACCGCGCCGCGCGGCAAGAGCAGCGGGTGGAGGTGCACCCGCCCGTCCGCGGGCGGGTGGGGCAGGGGGCGCCAGGCCAGCGCGCCGTGCTTGGAGGACACCGGCCGGTCGAGGTCCAGGCCCTGCTCGGGGCCGTCCGCCCGCTGGAAGCCGGCCCGGCCGTCGTTGTCGAACGGCCCCACCACCCAGAAGCTCCTGAGGAGCCCCAGGCGCGTCCAGGCCGCGCGGGCCTCGTCGTCCCGGCCGGCCGCGCGCAGGCGCTGGGCGCGCAGATCCTGGGCCAGCCGGCGGACCGCCAACGGGGCGCGCCCGTCCTCGGCCACGCGGACGATGGCCGCGAGCGCGCGGCGCCGCCCGGTCGCGTCCGCCTGCCCCTCGGCCTCGTCGAGGGACCACAGCCCGAGCGCCGCGCGCGGGCTCCGCCGGTGGCGCTCGAGGTAGCCCAGGCGCTCCTCGAGCGTGCCGAGCAGCGGCAGCAGCGAGTCCGGGTCGGGCCGCTCCCCGGCCGGGAGGGGCAGGGGAGCGCCCAGGATGGAGAGGAGGGCGAGAAGCGAAGAGAGCCGCATGGGTGTCTTCTCCGGGGCCGTCGCCCCCCTGTCTAGCAGGATGCCCGGCGTTTGGAAAGTGGCCACCGGCCCGTGGCTTGCCTTGGGGGGCAGGGAAAAGTAGAGTGCACCGGCCGGGAGGCGAGCGCGTGCACGAGGCGGCCATCGCGGACGAGCTTTTGCAGATCATCGAGGCCCAGGCCTGGGAGCACGGGCTCACCCGGGTCGAGCGCGTCGCGCTGCGGGTGGGCGCCATGCGAATGATCGTGCCGGAGCTCCTGAAGGCGGCCTTCGAGGTGATGGCCGTGGACACGGTGGCGGCCGGGGCGGCGCTGGAGATCGAGAGCGTGCCGCTGGTCGCGCGCTGCGGGCCCTGCGCGCGCGAGGTGGCCGTCGTGGACCACGTGTTCCTGTGCCCGACCTGCGGCTCGGCCCTGCGGGAGATCGTCTCGGGCAAGGAGCTGGACCTGATGCAGCTCAGCGGTGAAGGAGGCCCCGGATGAAGGTCACCGTGGTGCAGGGGATCATGGACGCCAACAAGCGCGTGGCCCGGGCCAACCAGGCCCTGTTCGCGCGCCACAGGCTGCTGGTGCTCAACCTCATGTCCTCCCCCGGCGCGGGCAAGACCGCGCTGCTCGAGCGCACCATCCGGGATCTGCGCGGGGAGCTGCGCATCGGGGTGATCGAGGGCGACATCCAGACCTCGCTCGACGCCGAGCGCATCGAGCGCGCCGGCGCGGCCTACGCCCACCAGATCAACACCCAGGGCGCCTGTCACATCGACGGCAACATGATCGCCCCGGTGATCGAGGAGATGGATCTGGGCGCGCTCGACCTGCTGGTGGTCGAGAACGTGGGCAACCTGGTGTGCCCGGCCGAGTTCGACCTGGGCGAGGATCGCAAGGTGGTGCTGTTCTCGGTCACCGAGGGCGAGGACAAGCCCAAGAAGTACCCGCTCATGTTCCAGGAGTCCGACCTGATGCTGGTCCACAAGATCGACCTGCTGCCCCACCTGGACACCGATCTCGCCCTCATCCACCGGCACGCGCTCGAGGTGCACCCGGATCTCACCATCCTCGATCTGTCCTGCAAGAGCGGGCAGGGGCTGGAGGCGTTCTACACCTGGCTGCGCGCCGAGATCGCGCGCAAGCGGGCCGCGCCCGCCTGAGGGCGCCCGGATCGCATGAGCGCGCGCGCCGCCATCCGCCTGACCGCCACCGGGCGGGTGCAGGGCGTCGGCTTCCGGCCGGGCGTGTTCCGCCTGGCCGAGGAGCTCGGCCTGGCGGGCTCGGTGCAGAACACCGCGCGCGGCGTGGTGATCGAGCTGGAGGGCCCGCCCGGGGCCGTGCGGGCCTTCGTGGCGCGCCTGCCCGGGAGCCTGCCCTGCCTGGCCCGGCTGGACGGCCTGCGGGAGGAGCCGCTCGCGCCCGCGGGCCGCGCGGGCTTCGCCATCCTGCCCTCCGAGGAGGGCGCGGGCGAGGGCCGGGCGCTCATCCCCTTCGACGTGGCCACCTGCCCGGCCTGCCTGCGGGAGCTCCGCGATCCGGCCGACCGGCGCCACCGCTACCCGTTCATCAACTGCACCCTGTGCGGGCCGCGCTACACCATCATCGAGTCCGTGCCCTACGACCGCCCGCGCACCTCGATGAAGAAGTTCCCCCTGTGCGCGCGCTGCCGGCGCGAGTACGAGGACCCGCGCGACCGCCGCCACCACGCCCAGCCCAACGCCTGCCCGGAGTGCGGCCCGCGCCTGACGCTCACCGATCCGGGCGGGCGGCCGCTGGGTGGGGACCCCCTGGAGGGAGCCCGGGAGCGGCTGCGGGCCGGGCAGGTGCTGGCGGTGCGCGGGGTGGGCGGCTTCCACCTGGCGGTGGACGCCTGCTCGGCCGCGGCCGTCGAGCGGCTCCGGCGGCGCAAGCGCCGGGGCGGCAAGCCCTTCGCCGTGCTGGCCCCCGACCTCGAGGCCGTGCGCCGCCTGGCCGCGGTGTCCCCGGCCGAGGCGGCCCTGCTCGAGGGCGAGCGCCGGCCGATCGTGCTGCTCGGGAAACGCCGGCCCTTCGCGCTGGCGGACGGCGTGGCGCCCGGCAACCCGCGCGTGGGGGCCATGCTGCCCCACGCGCCGCTGCACCACCTGCTGGTCGAGGGGTTCGCCGCCCTGGTGCTGACCTCGGGCAACCTGAGCGAGGAGCCCCTCGCCAGGGACAACGACGAGGCGCTCCAGCGGCTCGGCGGGCTGGCGGACGCCTTCCTGCTGCACGACCGGGACATCCTCATGTCCTGCGACGACTCGGTGGCCTGCGTGCGGCCGGGACGCGCGGGCGAGGACGCGCTGTCGCTGGTGCGCCGCTCCCGCGGCTACGCCCCGGACCCGCTGCCCTTCCCCGGGGGCGCCGCGTGCGTGCTCGGCGTGGGCGGGCAGCAGAAGAACACCTTCTGCCTGACCCGGGGCGAGCGTGCCTTCCTCAGCCAGCACGTGGGCGATCTCGAGAACCTCGAGACCGAGGCCCACTTCCGGCGCTGCCTGGCCCACCTGGAGGGGCTGCTGGGGGTGGAGCCCGAGCTGGTGGCCTGCGACCTGCACCCGGACTACCTGTCCACCCGCCTGGCCGAGGAGCTCGTGGCCGCCCGGTCCGGCAGCCGCCTGGTGCGCGTGCAGCACCACCACGCCCACCTGGGCGCCTGCCTGGCCGAGCACGAGCTCACCGGCCCGGCGCTCGGCCTGTGCCTGGACGGCACCGGCTATGGCCCGGACGGCACCATCTGGGGGGGCGAGCTCCTGCTGGGCGATCTGCGGGAGGTCCGGCGGGTGGCCCGCCTGCGGCCCTTCCGCCTGCCGGGCGGGGAGGCGGCGGTGCGCGAGCCGTGGCGCACGGCCGCGGGCGCGCTGCTCGAGGCGCTGGGCGAGGGCGCGCCGTGGGGGCTGCTGGGCCCCGAGGCGGGGCGGGCCGAGCTGGTGGCCCGCGCGGCCGGACGCGGGGTGAACTCCCCCTGGACCTCCAGCCTGGGGCGGCTGTTCGACGCCGTCTCGGCGCTGCTTGGCCTGTGCCGGCGCCAGGACTATGATGCCCAGGCTGCGGTCGTCCTGGAGGCCGCCGCGGGCTCGCTGCCCGGACCGGCCTGGGAGCCCGCGCTGCGGGCCGGGCCGGGGCTCCTGGAGCTCGACTTCGCCCCCATGCTGAGGGAGCTCGTGGCGGGCCTGGGACGCGGCGCCCCGCCCGAGGAGCTGGCCGCGGGCTTCCACGCCTGGGCGGTCGCGGGCCTGGCGCGGGTCTGCCGCGAGGCCCGGGCCGCGGGCGCGCCCGGGCGGGTGGCCCTCTCGGGCGGCTGCTGCCTGAACCGGCGGCTGGAGGACGGGCTCGCGGCCGCGCTCGAGGCGGACGGCTTCGAGGTGCTGCTGCACCGGCGGGTGCCGGCCAACGACGGCGGGTTGAGCCTGGGCCAGGCGGCGGTGGCGGCCGCCAGGCAGGGCCGGAGGTGAGGCGGACATGTGTCTGGCGATCCCCATGCGGTTGCTCGAGGTGCAGGGCGAGCTGGGCAAGGTGGAGCTGGGGGGGGTGCTGCGCGAGGTGAGCCTGGTCATGCTGCCCGAGGCGCGCGTGGGCGATCACGTGCTGGTGCACGCCGGCTTCGCCATCGAGGCGCTCAGCGAGGCCCAGGCCGCCGAGACCCTGGCGCTGCTCGGCGAGGTGATGGCGGCCGGGGAGGCCGGCGGCGGGGACGGGGGCGGCGGGGACGGGGGCCATGGCTGAGGACGCCCGCGACGCGCTGCAGGCGCTCCTGCGCTCGGGCCAGGCGGCCCGGGCCGTGCTGGCCGACATCCGCCGGCTGGCCGAGCGGACCGGGCCGGTGCGACTGATGGAGGTCTGCGGCACCCACACCATGGCCATCCGCCGGGCGGGCATCCCCTCGCTGCTGCCCCCCGGGGTGGAGCTGCTGTCCGGCCCGGGCTGCCCGGTGTGCGTCACCCCGAACGAGGTCGTCGACCGGGCGGTGGCGCTCGCGCGCAGCCCCGGGGTGTGCCTGGCCACCTTCGGCGACATGCTGCGGGTGCCCGGCTCCTCGACCAGCCTGGCCGAGGCCCGGGCGGCCGGGGCCGAGGTCGAGGTGGTCTACTCGCCGCTGGACGCCCTGCGGCTGGCCGCGGAGCGGACCGATCGCGCGGTGGTGTTCGCCGGGGTGGGCTTCGAGACCACCGCCCCCACCGTGGCCGCCGCCCTGAAGACCGCCCGCGCGCGGCGGGTGCCCAACTTCGCGGTGCTGGCCGCGCACAAGCTGGTGCCGCCGGCTCTGGAGGCGCTGCTCGCGCGCCCCGATCTGCGCGTGGACGGGTTCCTGATGCCCGGCCACGTGAGCGTGGTGATCGGCTCGGACGCCTACCGGCCGCTCGTCGCGCGGCACGCGCTGCCCTGCGTGGTGGCCGGCTTCGAGCCGGTGGACGTGCTGCTGGCGGTGCGCATGCTGCTCGCCCAGCGGGCCGAGGGCCGGGCCGCGGTCGAGGTCGAGTACCGGGCCGTGGTGCGGCCGGGGGGCAACCCTCACGCCCGGGCGCTGCTCGACGAGGTGTTCAGGCCCGTGGACAGCGCCTGGCGCGGGCTGGGGGTGATCCCCGGCAGCGGCCTGGAGCTCGCGGACGACTACCGCGGGCTGGACGCCGTGGCGCGCTTCCCGGTGGAGCCGGAGCCGACCCGGGAGCACCCCGGCTGCCGCTGCGGCGAGGTGCTGGTGGGGGCGCTCAGGCCGCCGGACTGCGCGCTGTTCGGCCGGGCCTGCACCCCGGCCCGGCCGGTCGGTCCCTGCATGGTGTCCTCGGAGGGCACCTGCGCGGCCTACCACCGCTTCGGCGGGTGAGGCGGGTCAGCGCAGGGCGTACTCGATCGGCTCGAACACGAACAGCTTGCCGACGATCCGCTCCTTGTCCAGCGAGTGGCCGAAGAAGGTGATGGACTGCTCGCCGTCCTCGTTCACCTGGACCTCGATCTCGATGCCCAGCGCCTGGGCCTTGCGGCGCCCGTCCTCGACCGACAGGCTGGCGCCCTGCAGGCGCTGGAGGATCTCGAAGGCCAGCATGCCCTTCATGAAGTCGAGATCGGTGGACATGAGCACCGCGCAGGGATCGAGCAGCGAGGCGGCCAGGTAGATGGTGGCGCCGGTGGCGCCGACCACGTGCCACAGGGTCAGCTCGGGCACGTAGCTCGGGCCCGAGCCGTCGAAGTCCTCCCGCAGCCCCTCGGCCAGCAGGGCCAGGGCGTCGGGATCGTCCTTGCACACCACGCGCACGTTGGTGAGCTGGCGCTCGTTGTTGGCCAGGCGCGAGAGCACCCGCATGGCCTTGCCCTTGCCGACCGCGTCCAGGAGCTGGGCGGCGCTGGAGAGGTCGAGCTCGACCACGGTCTGGGCCCGGGCCCCGGCTCCGGTGAGGACCAGCGCCGCGAGGGCCAGCAGGCGGGTGCCGCGGAGGTTGCGCATGACGGCCTTGTTCCTAGCACGCCCGGGCCGCTGCGATCAAGCCAGGAGGCGGGGAGCACCGAGGCTCCGGGGCTCCCTTGCAGGGGCCTCATGCCAGGGCTACCATCGGGTCGCAAACCCTGGAGGATCGGGATGCGCACAGCTCCCCTGGCAGCAGGTTTGTTCTGCCTCAACCTCGTTGCCGCCCTGACCCCCAGGGCCTTTGCCCAGGACCGCCCCATCGTGGCGGTGTTCCAGATCGAGGACAAGAGCGGCAAGCTGAGCGCGAAGGCCATCGACCAGCTCACCGACTACCTGGGGACGCTCATGGCCACCCGCGGCTTCCAGGTGGTCCCTCGCTCGCAGCTCAAGGCGCGGCTCCTCGCGGCCCAGAAGGCCTCCTACCAGCAGGCCTGCGACGAGAGCTGCCAGATCGAGCTCGGCAAGGAGCTGGCGGCCCAGAAGTCGCTCGCCGCGCAGGTGCTGAAGATCGGCTCCCAGTGCAAGGTCACCCTGAACCTCTTCGATCTGAAGAAGGCCGCCAGCGAGGCCGCGGGCATGGCCTCGGGCGGTTGCGCCGAGGACCACGTGGTCACCTCCCTGGACCAGGCGGTGGCCGCCATGCTCGGCGGAGCGGCCCCCGAGCCCGCGCCCAGTCCCGGGCTGAAGCCCGCGCCTGACGAGGATCTGGTCGGGGCCTGCGACAGGCCGCTCGAGCCCGAGGAGGTGGAGCGCCTGGCCGTGACCCCGGCCGCGCTGAAGCCGCTCGCCACCTTCCTCCGGCGGCGGGCTGCCGCGGGCGCGACCGACCAGGAGCTCGGGCGGCAGAGCTCCTGCCTCGCCTTCCTGCGGCTGGAGGAGGAGCGCCGGGCCTACCGGGCCACGCCGCTCCTCCCCAGGGGCGTTCCCCTCGACAAGGGCTTCGAAAAGAAGCTCGAGGTGCTCAAGGACCTCACTCGCAGGTACCAGGGGAGCTTCGCCAGGTCCGTGCCGTTCTGGCAGGTGGCCGGCTGCGTGCGCATCGGCGAGCTGGCCTTCGAGCTGGCGACCGCGCTGATCGAGTCGCCGGCGCCCAGGGGCCTGAGCTCCGAGGAGGCGCAACTCTACTCCGACCAGCTCCAGGATTTCGCCGCGCCGTTCGAGCAGAAGGCCATCGAGTTCTTCCAGAAGGCGCTCGCGCTCGGGCGCGAGCACGGGGCGCAGAACGGCTGGACCCGGCGAGCGCAGGACGCGCTCCATAAGCTGGGGCAGGAGCCGAAGCCAGAGCCGGTCGAGGCGGCGAAGGGCGCAGCGCTCGAGTGGATTCTCAGCCGGCCGGCTGGGATCGAGCTCACCAAGACCGAGGTGACGGTGGGCCAGTTCCGGGCCTGCGTGGAGGCAGGGAAGTGTAGCGCACCGAAAACAAGCGGAAAATGTAACTGGGGAGGCGCTGGCAAGGAGGCTCACCCGGTGAACTGCGTGGACTGGAACCAGGCCACGGCCTTCTGCGCCTGGGCCGGCGGCCGGCTGCCCACGGAGCAAGAGTGGGAAGCAGAGGCCTCTGACAGCGGCAAGCGGCTATACCCCTGGGGCAATGAGCCTGAGAGCTGCGAGCTCACGATCTGGAGCCAGGGCGGACCGGGCTGCGGGCAGGGCGGCACCTCGCCTGTGTGCTCGAAGCCCGCGGGGAACAGCGTGAGCGGGCTGTGCGACATGAGTGGGAACGTGTGGGAGTGGACCTCGTCTTCGGAGGGCGCCGCCCGCGTGGCGCGCGGCGGCTCCTGGCGCTACGACCATCCTGGCGCCCTGCGCGCGTCGGGCCGGTACAGCTACCCCCCGGAGAGCAAATTCGACGCCTACGGGTACCGGTGTGCGAGGGCCGCCCAGTGAGTACGAGGATGCCCAAGCGCTTCCCGGCGATGCTGCTCGCGCTCGCGGCCCTGGCCGGCTGTCAGGCCGCGCCGGATCCTGTCATCAGCCGCTGCTCCGCGGCGGTGGCTGGTGCGCGCAGCGGCTGGACGGCCTGCCATGACGAGGTCCGCCAGCGGTTCGCCAGGCTCGCGGCCGAGGCCGATGCCCGGGCCGTGAAGGCGCGCGAGCGGCTGGCGCAGATCGAGCGGCTCCAGGCCTGCAGCCAGAGGGTCGCGAACGCGGGGCCGGACATTCCGGCCGAGTGTCTCGACGAGGCAGGGCTCGAGCGCCTGCCGTCCGCCGAGGATGCCAGGGGCGAGCTGATGGAGGAGCAGGCACGCTTGCGCGAGGCGCAGGCGCTTGGTGACCTGGAGGGGAAGCTCGCGTCGATCCTGAGCATGCTGCCCTGCCGCTGGGAGGAGGCCGTGGAGCTCTCCCGCGAGCTGCACGCGGAGCCTGCCTGCGCAGAGCTCGCCCAGGTGCGCCAGGCCACCGAGCAGATGGTCGTGAGCTGCCCGGGACAGGCGGCGTTGCTGACCGGCGACTGCGGCCGGGGACGCTGAGCCGGTCTGCAGGGGCCAGGCCTCTGCCCCACGGCCTCGTGCCTGCCTTGCCCTCCCGTCCTCGGCTCGGCTACGATCCTTCCCGAGATCTTCCTGGAGGCCTTCCATGCGGATTCTCTCGGCCTCAGCCGTGGTCGCCCTGGCCCTGCTCCTTCTCGTTGAGGGCGCGGTCCTTGCCTAGGACCTCCCATCGTCACGGTCTTCGAACTCGAGGTGAAGGGCACGAAGCTCGAAAAAGGCGCCGCCTCCTGGTGCCAGGGGCAACTGTCGAGGGCGTCTTGAGCGTGCAGGTCACTTTCGAGACCGACTTCTTCAAGCCCGAGTCGCGTGAGGACGAGGAGACGAGTCCTGGGCGCTACGGACGATCGCTTGCCCACTGGTTGAAGGATCAGCTCGTGGGGCGCGGTGTCTCGGTCGTGGGGATCGTTCCTGAGGACTTCGGCTGGGTCGTCATGGTTTCGCGGAAACCCTTCCTGCTGTGGCTTGGCTGCGGCAACACAGAGGGCTCGACCACGGAGTGGAGTATCTTCCCCAAGGCTGAACTTTCGTTGACCCAACGTTTGTTCAGTCGCCCTGATACCTCTGCTGCCGTTCGGGAGTTGTGGGCGCACGTTCAGCTCCTCGTACCTGCCATTCCTGGCTTGCGGAGCGTCACGTGGGAGTGATGCCGCCCAACCATTCGTTGCAGCGGACGCTCGGAATAGCCCCAGGAGATCGATGGCGCCTGTCGACCTGATCTCTCACTTCGCGACTTCCCCCCTCCGATAGTTCCAGACGATTTCCAATTACCTCCCCTCGTAGGTGCCACCTGCCAGCAGAGCTGCCCACCGGCATGGACGCTTCACTGTCGGTGTGGCACCGTCCGGCCGGGCGTCCCTACATCCCCAACCCGGCCAGGCGGCGGGGTGCATTCGCGAACCCCGCCACGGCCCGTTCGCGCCACGGGCGGAGCCGGTCAGCGCGTCTCGCCCAGGACCTCGGACAGGAGCTTGCTGAGCTTCCCGACCGAGAAGGGCTTCTCGAGGCAGCTGCAGAAGCCGCAGGCGAGCGGGTTGCCGGCGCCACCCTCGATGTCGTTGCCGGTGATCATGACGGCCTTGACCTGAGGGTCGATCCGCTGCAGCTCCTTGAGGCAGGCGCAGCCGTTCATCAGCGGCATGGACAGGTCAAGGAGGACGAGGGCGATCTCGGCGTGGCGCTGGCGGTACAGCTCGATGGCCTCTGGACCGGAGCTCGCCAGCACGGCCCGGAAGCCGAGGTGCCGCAGGACAGACGCGATTACCTCGAGCACGATGTGCTCGTCATCGACCACGAGGATGGTGCCCTGGCCGCGGAAGTCCTGCACGATCTGCGGGGGTCGCGCCGGGCTGGCGGTCGGATCGCCCCGCAGGGTGATCTCGAAGGTCGTGCCGACCCCGACCTCGCTGGTCAGCTCGATGGTCCCGCCGTGGTCCTTGACGATCCCGTACACGATGGTCAGCCCGAGCCCGGTGCCCCGGCCGGGCGCCTTGGTGCTGAAGAAGGGATCGAAGGCCCGGCGCCGGACCTCCTCGGACATCCCCACGCCGGAGTCCCTCACGCTGATCTTCAGGAGTGGAGCCTGGGCGAGGCCCGGCGCGTTGCCCGCGCCGGCCGCCGGGGGGCGCAGGCTGCGGGTTCCGATGATGAGCTCGCCACCTTCCGGCATGGCCTGCTGGCCGTTGACCGCCAGGTTGATGAAGACCTGCTGGAGCTGCCCGGGATCCCCGCTCACCGTCGCCGACTCGGCCTGGAGATCCAGGGTGATGCGGATCTGCTTGTCGAAGGTGTGCTGGAGCATCAGCACGGTGTCGGCGATGATCTGGTGGACGTCGACCGGCTCGCGGGAGGCCTTCCGCCGCCGGGAGAAGTTCAGCAGTTTGCCGGTCAGATCCTTGGCGCGGTGGGCGGCGGTCTCGACGGCCTCGGCGGTGCGCGCGAGCTTCGTGTCCGCCGGGAGGGTGAGCCGGAGGAGCTCCGCGTTGCCCAGGATCGCGGTGAGCAGGTTGTTGAAGTCGTGGGCGATGCCGCTGGCCAGCGTGCCGATCGCCTCCATCTTCTGGGAGTGCAGCAGCTGCTCCTGGAGCTGCTTGTGCTGGGTCTGGTCGATGAGGGTCACCAGGGCCCGGCTGCGGTACCCGGGGACGTGGACCCACTGGCACAGGATCTCTAGCCGCTGGCCGTCCGGCGTGGTGATCTCCCCCTCGCGCCTGAACACAGGCTCCCCCGCGTGAATCGCCAGCAGGCCGTCCGTGAACATCGTCAGGTCCTGGTCGAACAGGGCCCTGGCGCCCGCGCGCAGCGCCGCGTCCTTCCCCCGCAGCCGGAACATGGCCAGGCCGGCCTGGTTGACGTCCAGGAGCTCGATCTCGTCGGCCAGCCGCTGGATCAGCTCGGGGCGCGTCGCGAGGTGGGTGCCGAGATCCAGCGCGCCGGCGGACCGGACCGCGTCCAGGTCGTCCGCCGCCACGGCCAAGTCCATGAGCCAGAGCGCGTTCGGAGACGACTCGAACAGGGTCTGGTACTGCGCGCGCTGGTCCTGGAGGGTCTCCAGGGTGCGGCCGTGCGTGATGTGCGCGGCGTACAGATCCGCCAGCCGCTGGATCGCCGAACGCTCCCTGTCGGAGAAACCGCGCGGGCTGTTGGCCAACGCGATCAAGCCCACCTGCTGGTCGCCCGCCATGGCCCGGGCGTCGATGGCCAGGCCCGGCGGGTCCCCGGCGGGCGCCCCCGCGATCCGACTCGAGGCGAGCTCCACCCCCTCACCGGCCAGGCAGCGGGTCGCCAGGTCGCCCGCCGCGGCCTGGGGCCGCAGCCGTCCGCTGGCCGCGTCGAGCTCGGCCACGAGGCAGTCCTGGCTGTCGGTCAGCGCCATGGCGATGCGCTGCACGAGCTCGGCCCGGTCCCCGGCCGAGGTCCTGGTGCAGCACAGCTCCCGGGCCAGCTCGGACAGGATGCTGGCGACCCTCAGCTCCCAGCGCAGGTCCGCCTCAACCTTGATCCGGTTGGTGATGTCGTTGCCGTGGAAGATCAGGCCGCGGATCGCGGGCTGGTCTTGCAGGTTGGTCAGGATGCCCTGCAGGGTGCGCCACTCTCCGTCCCGGGTGCGCAGCCGGAAGTCCACCATCTGGACGGTGTCCCCAGGGCTCTCCAGGGCCAGCTTGAAGGCGTTCCGCACCGGCGCCACGTCGTCCGGGTGGATGAAGTTCCCGGACGCGAGCACCCACTCGAGGTCCAGGCGCTCCAGCCGCTCGGGAGCGTACGTGTACCGGTGGAAGGAGGGGCTCCCGTAGATGAACCGACCGGAGGCGTCCAGGATGGCCACCAGGTCGGTCGTCTTCTCGATGAGCGCACGGAAGCGCTCCTCGCTCGCCTTCAGTGCGGCCGCGGCCAGCTTCCGCTCGCTGATGTCGAGCGCGGTGAAGGTGATCCCGCGGGCCAGGTCATTCGCGCACAGGGGCATGCCGGTGAGGATGATGTCGAGGATCTGGCCGTCCTTGCGCCGGAAGCGGGTCTCCAGAAGGGCCTTGCCGCGCTCGCCGATCTGCCTCAGCTTTTCGCGACCCACGACCTCGAACTCTTCCTGGTCGGGGTAGATCAGCCTCGCGCTCTGGCCGATCAGCTCCTCGCGCCGGTAGCCGAGCATGTCGCAGAACCGCGCGTTGACCTCCAGGAAAGTCCGGTCGAGCACCGCGCCGATACCGACGGGGGCGGTGCGCATGATGCTGGTCAGCCAGGCCTGCTCTGTGCGCCAGGTGGAGTCCTCCGGCGGCGGCGCGAGCGTCTGCAGCAGCGCGCGCAGGGACTCGTTCTCCTGCCGCAGGCGCTCCAGCTCCGCTGGCGGAGCGGCTGGATCGGCCGGGGTCTTCCTGGGGTTCCTGTGGCTCATGCCCTACCTTCGCGCGTCCACGGAGAGCGCAGAATGCAGGCGGACCTCGCCTGGTGTCAAGGCTGCCCGCCCGGGGCCGGTCCCCTGGCGCTCCCCGCCCGCCGCCCGGAGGGCCGGCGGCCGATCCTCCTGGCGAAGGCCCTGGGCGGGCGGTGCCGCCTGCTTGAGATCGAGGGGGAGCGCGTCGAGATCGTGCAGGGTCCGGACCGTCGACTCGACCAGGGCCAGGGAGCCGTGGGCCACCTCCGCCAGCTCGACCGCGCCGCGGGCGGCGTCCTCGGCGCCGATGCGCTGCTGCTCGGTGGACAGCGAGATCTGCCGCGAGGAGTCGCTGGTCTCCTCGATGGTCCGCACGATCTGGTTGAAGGCGACCTCCGCCTGCTCGGCCTTCTCCACGCCCTCCAGGGAGGCGCCCAGGCCCGCCTCGACCGCGACCACTGCCTGGTTGGTCGTCTCGTTGATCTGCTGGATCTGCCGCTTGATCACCTGGGTCGAGCCGATCACCCGCTCCGAGAGTGCGCGCATCTCCTGCGCGACCAGCAGGAAGCTGCGGCCGGCCTCCCCGGCCTTGGTGCCCTCCAGGGCCGCGTTCAGCGCCAGCAGGTCGCTGCGGTCGGCGATGTCGTTGATCAGCCGCACCAGGCCCAGGACGCTCTCGACGTGCCTGCGCAGCGCGGAGATGCTCGCGTGGATGGTCTCGTTCGAGTTCTGGACGTGGACGATGCTGGCCACCAGCTCGAGGAGCTGCTGGCGCCCCTGGCCGACCGCGACTTTGACGCGCTGGGCCGCCTCCGCGACCATGCGGGCGTTGTGGGCGATCTCCCGCGCGCTCGTGGCGAGCTCCCCCGTGGCGGCGGACACCTGGGTGGCCGCGGCGAGCTGCTGGGTGGCCTCCAGCTGCTGCTTCCTGGCGGACGCCATGATCTCGCCCGTCTTACGCTCCAGGGTGGCGGCGATGGCCTGACGCTGGGCCTCCTGCCGGTCGACGAGGCGCTGGAGCTGCTGCAGGCCGCCTGCCGTCGCCTCGAGCTCCACGGCCAGGGCGGCCTGGCGCTCGAGGAAGGCGCGCAGCGTCTGGCGGCCTGCCGCCGCGCAGAGGAGATCCAGGGCGTGCAGGGCCTGGGTGCGGAAGGCCAGCGCCCCGGCGAGGCCCAGCGCCAGCGCGCAGGCCAGGGTCCGGGCCCAGTCGAGCGACGCGGCGAAGTGGAGGAGCGGCGCGGCGACCGCGGCGATCAGCAGGCCGTGGCCCAGGGCCGCGCCCCGGCGGACGAGCGGCCTGGCGGGCGAGGCGCGCGCGGCCATGTCCTGATCTCTCCCGGGCATCGTCGACCCCTTCGCCTGGCGCTAGGCGCCGCCGGGTTCCCGCGTGTGGCCCCCGACCGCGTGAGTGGCCTGGAGATTCTCCTGCTCGAGCCGGGTCGCGGCCCGGCAGGCGCGGATCGCCTGCGCAGCCTGGATCTGCAGGATCGCGAACAGCTCCCGGTCGAGCCCGCCGAAGCCCGTCTTCTGCACCAGCAGGTTGAGCACCACGATGGCGCCCTCCAGCCGGCCGTTCCACACCAGCGGGACGCAGGCGATCGGACGGCGGCTGTGGTGCAGGTCGGCCTCGGGCGGGGCCAGGCGCCAGGCCCCGCCGCGGATGGCCTCGCCCACCAGGCCCTCGTCCTGGCGCAGCACCGGCGGGGTGCCCGCCGGCAGGCCCTCGTGGGTGGCGAGGACCAGCCTGTCGTTCGACTCGTCCCGCACGAAGATACCGAACGACTCCGAGCCCAGGATGTTGATCAGGATCTCCTTGAGGATGCCGAGCACGGCGGGGTAGCTCAGCGTGGAGTGGAGGCGCTGCTGCGCCGCGAGGAGGATCACCAGGTCGGAGTTGTGCAGCTCGGCCTGCAGGTGGCGCTCCGCCAGCGCCCTGGTCTCCTCCTCGATCGCGTCGTGCTCCTGGAGCAGGATCTGGACCCGGCGACGCAGCTCCTCGTTCGTCCGCTCCAGCAGGAGGCAGCGCTCCTGCCAGGCCTCCTCGCCGGCCGCGCCGACCGGGGGCTTGCCTGGACGCGGGCTCGGGCCATCCTCGCGGCCGGGGGCGGCCGCCTCGCTCTCGCGCTCGGGGCTGGGGTTGCCGGGCATGGTCGCGTTACCTCCTGGTGCGGGCACCTGGATCACACGCTCTCGCCGAAGCCTGGACACCGCGGATCAGCCGGCCGGACATGAGCTGCAGGGGGCAGGTCTCGCCGGCGCCGCCGTTGAGCACCGCGGCCTGCGGCATGCCGTAGACCACGCACGAGTCCTGATCCTGGGCGATGGTCAGGCTCCCGCTCTGCCGCATGCCGAGCAGGCCCTCCGCGCCGTCGCTGCCCATCCCGGTCAACAGCACCCCGAGCGCGTCCACGCCGAACGCGCGGGCGACGGAGGCGAACAGTACGTCCACGGACGGCCGGTGCCCGTTGACCTTGGGCTGCTGGTGGAGCTCGACGTGCGCGCCGTGCTCGCCGCGCCGCACCTCCATGTGGAAGTTGCCCGGCGCGATGAGCACCCTGCCGCGCCTGACCAGATCGTGCTGGGCGGCCTCCTTCACCTCGAGGGCGCAGAGCGCATCCAGGCGGCGGGCGAAGGCCTGGGTGAAGCCCTCGGGCATGTGCTGGACCGCCAGGATGCCCGCGGGGAAGTCGGCCGGCAGCCCCGCCAGGATGGCGAGCAGCGCCTCGGTCCCGCCGGTGGAGGCGCCGACGGCGACCACGCGCTGCGCGCAGGCCTCGGGCGCGGAGCGGGCGGGCGGGGCGCGTTTCGCGGACCCGGGCTCCGGCCGCGAGGCGGCGGGCTCGCCGGCCGCCCGCGCGAACCTCGGGCTGCCCGCCACGGCCTGGATCTTCTCCTTCAGCTCCTCCAGGACGTGGGTGATGCTCCGCGCGTGGCTGCCGCCCGGCTTCTGGATGAAGTCGACCGCGCCGAGCTCCAAGGCGTGGATGGTCCGGGCCGCCCCGTGGGAGCTGAAGGCGCTCAGCATGATTACCGGCCGCGGCTGGCGGAGCATGATCTGCCGCAGCGTCTCGAGACCGTCCATGCCCGGCATCTCGATGTCCAGGGTGATCACGTCCGGATCGATCTTGCCGATCTTGCGCAGCGCCAGGAGCCCGTCCGGCGAGGAGTGGACCTCCTTGAAGGCCGGCTCGAGGCCCGCGGTGAGCACCTGGCGGACCACCGGCGAGTCGTCCACCACCAGCACCTTGATGGCCTTGGGGTTCATGGACCTCCCCCTTCGCCGAGGAGCTGGACCCGGGTGCGGAAGTCCGCCAGATCCGCCCAGAGCTTGCGCCCCTGGCTCCCGCCCACGTCCTGCTCCACCAGTGGGATGCCCGCCTGCGCGAGGGCCGAGGCGGCGGTCTGGACGTTCCGCGCGCCGATGTGGTTGTGGAAGTGGTCGTCTCCGTAGGCCAGGACCTGGGCGCCGCCGAAGAGCTTGGCGCGCAGCCGGTCCGGGCGCGCGCCGAGCCGCTCCAGGGCCGCGATCAGGGCGTGGACCGCGCTGTCGGCGAAGCGCGACGGCAGGGCGTCCCCGCCGGGGTTGCAGGGCAGCATGGCGTGCGCCAGGCCGCCCGCGTTGGCCTCCTGGTCGTACAGGAAGATCCCGACGCAGGAGCCCAGGATGGCGGCCAGCACCGTGGGCCCACGCTCCACGCTCATCATCCCCATGTTGACCATGACGTAGCGCGGGGGAGATCCGGCGACCTCCGGTGCGGGCCGCGTCGCGTTCGGCGGGCAGGTCTCCAGCTCACTGGCCTCCAGGACATCGTTCTCCAGGTCGATCCGCACCAGCCAGCCCGGCCCGCGGCCGACCTGGGCTCGCTGCAGGTCGATGTCGAGCTTGTGGAGCGCTTCGCGCACCCGGCCGAGCGCACTCAGGGCGGGCGTACGCGTGCGCCTCACGGTCGTGAGCCGGCCGGGGTCCGCACCGCCGAACAGGCCGCAGCGGCAGTCCTTCAGCCCGCCGCACAGCGCGATGACCTGGAAGAACCTGCCCAGCCTGGTGTCCATGGCGCGCGGCTCGACCAGGTTCTCGAGCGCCTGAGCGGGCAGGTGCACCAGGCCTCCGCAGCGGCGCCCCGGCACCAGAGCGGCCAGGGCGTAGCCTGAGTCCACCTTGGCCTCCAGGATCACCGCTCCCCGGGCCACGCGCTCCAGGCCCAGCGGCACGTGGAGGATCTGCCCGCTCCGGTCTGTGGCTGGGAGCATGGGGGGCCTCACGCCTTCTCGTGGACGGATGGACACACCATCCGCAGCTTGGTCTTCAGGCCCATGAGCGTTTCGGCGTGGCCGATGAACAGCACGCCGCCCGGGTTGAGCAGTCGCTCGCACTCGGCCACCAGGCGCTGGCGGACCTGGGCGTCGAGGTAGATCATCACGTTGCGGCAGAAAATCGCGTCGAACGGGCCTCGCATCGGGTAGGGCGTGATCGCCAGGTTGAGGCGCGCGAAGGCCACGCGCTCGCGGAGCGCGGCCCGGACACGGAAGGTCTCGGGGCCGGCGGACGGCCGCTGGCGGGAAAAGAAGCGCGTGCGCTGCTGGCGGGAGAGCGGGGCCAGGGCCTTGGCCTCGTAGACGCCTTGGTCCGCCTTCTCCAGCACCCGGGTCGAGAGGTCGGTGGCCAGGAGGCGGTAGTCGAAGGGCCGGCCCTGGTTCAGCGTCTCCAAGGTGATGGCGATGGAGTAGGCCTCCTCGCCGCTGGACGCCGCAGCGGACCACAGGCTGAACTCGCTCCTGCCGGCCTGGAGCCACTGCCCCACGCGGCCCTCGAGGTGCCTGAAGTGGTCGCTCTCGCGGAAGAAGCTCGAGAAGTTCGTGGAGATCGCGTCAAGGAAGTGGATCAGCTCCTCCCCGCTCGAGTCCTCTTCGAGGTAGTGCAGGTAAGCGCGATGCGTGCGGAGCCCGAGGGCCCGCTGACGCCTGGCCACCCGCGCCTCGACCAGGGACTCCTTGCCGGGCCGCAGCACGATGCCGGCCTGCTCGAAGGCTATCCGGCGGAGCTTCCTGAAGACGGCCTGATCCATGCACCCCTCGCGGCCGCTCGCCGCCCGGTCAGAACTTCACCAGCACGCCTTGACCCGCGCCGGCCTGCAGGTGCGCCGCCTGTGCCGGGTGGGCCCTGCGGGCGACCTCGGCCGACGGCGGCGCGGCCGCGCCGGCTCCGCCGTCGCGGCGCGCGGCGCGGTGCAGCTTGAAGCGCGCGACCATCCCCTGGAGCTGCTCGGACTGGCTGGCTAGCTCCTCGGCGGAGCTCGAGGACTCCTCCGCGTTGGCGACGTTCTGCTGGACCACCTGGTCCATCTGGGCCATGGCCTTGTTGAGCTGCTCGATACCCTTGGCCTGCTGCTGGCTGGCCGCGGAGATCTCCTCGACGATGGCGCTCACCTGGTTCACCGAGCCGGCGATCTCCTTGAGGTTGGTGCTCACGCCGCCGACGATCCGCTCGCCCTCGCCGGTGATCTTGACCGAGTTGTTGATCAGCTCCTCGGTGCGCTTGGCCGCCTCCTTGGAGCGCTGGGCCAGACTGCGCACCTCCTCCGCCACCACCGCGAACCCTCGGCCCGCGTCGCCCGCGCGCGCGGCCTCCACCGCCGCGTTGAGCGCCAGCAGGTTGGTCTGGAAGGAGATCTCGTTGATGTCCCGGATGATCTGGGAGGTCCCCTCGGCGGAGGCGCGGATGTTGGCCATGGCGTCGACCATCTGCGCCATGGACTCCACGCCCTTCTCCGCGACGCTCTTGGCCCCCTGGGACAGCGTGTTGGCCTGCTGGGCGTGCTCGGCGTTCTGGCGGGTCATGCTGGCCATCTCCTCGAGGTTGCTCGAGGTCTCCTCGATCGCGCTGGCCTGCTCGGACGCGCCCTGCGAGACCGCCTGGCTGCCCGCGGCGATCTGCGTCGAGGCCGCGCCGACCTGCTCCGTCGATTCGGCCACCTGCACCATGGCCTCGTGCAGCGGCTCGAGCATGCTGTTGAGGCCGACGACGATCTCCCGCCAGCTCCCCTGGAAGACCTGGTCGTTCCCGCGGCTCCTGAGGTCGCCGGCCTGGGCGGCCTGGATCAGGCTGCCGAGCTCGGCCAGCACTCCCTTCACGTTCATGCGTACGCTGTTCATGCCCTCGGTGAGGATGATCTGCTTCCCGGGCAGCTTGCGCATCTCCCGGCCGAGATCACCCTTGGCGTACTCGTGCATCAGGGTGATGGCCTCGAGCAGCGGTGTGGCGATGCTGTCGAGCGCCTGGTTGATGCCCATCACCAGCTCCGCGTACTGGCCCTGCAGGTTCGCGTGCTGGCACCGCGTGTCGAGTTCTCCGGCGCTCTGCGCCTGGATCGTCGACTGCAGCTCCGTGTGCAGCGTGGCGAGCGCGTCGATGCACTGATTGAGGCTCTCCTTGATCGTGTTGAACTCGCCCAGGAATTCCTCCGTCAGCTTTGGCGGCATCTCCCCGCGGGCGATCCGGGACAGGTAACCGACCGTGACCCGGATCGGGGGCACGAAGGCGTCGATGATCATGTTGCCGGCGTGGATGACCTGACGTAGATCGACGCCCACCTCCTCCGGCACGCCGCGTCCGTCCAGGCGGCCGGCCTTGACGTCCTCGGCCAGGGCCGCGAGGCGGCTGCACGAGTGCTCGATGCCGCGGTGGATCGATCTGGAGATGGCCAGGCCGATGAGGACGCACAGCAGGCTCAGGATTCCCGTGGTGGCGAGGGTGACCAGGAGCAGCCGCAACAGGGCGTTCTCGACGGTTTCCTTGGTGGCAGCGAAGTCGTCCTCGTAGGTCCCGGCGCCGATGACCCAGTCCCAGGGGGCGAAGTAGGCGATCGCCGCGACCTTGAAACCAGGCCGAATCTCGCCGTTCGCGCGGTTCTTCCAGGGGTATCGCTCGTAGTCGATCTCGCCCTCCCGGACGGCCAGGGCCTTGGCGACGATGTTCTGGATGAAGAAACGCCCCTCGTCGTCCTGGCTGTCCCACAGGCTCTCGCCATCACGCTTTCCGCCCGCCGAGACCAGGTAGTGGCCGCGCAGCTCGCCCTGGCCGCCCAGCACGTAGACGTACCCGCTCTTGCCCACCTGGATGTTCATCAGGCTCTTCCTCAGGCTCTGGACATCGTCCGGGCGGAGCGCCACGCCGAGCATGCCGATGACGCGCTGGCTGGAGTCCAGGATGGGCGCGTAGCTCGCGAGGTACAGCGAGCCGGCCGTGTAGGTCCGGCCCTGGTAGGGGCTCCCGTGCAGGCTAAAGATCCCTCACATCTTCCCTTGAAGCTCGAGATGTGATCAAACCGGTGGATGAACCTCACGATCCCGGACCTATCGACCGAGTTTTCGCAAGTAGAGTTGGGCGACTATCGGCGCACTTGT
>JAKLGA010000013.1 GCA_022710975.1 Myxococcota bacterium
CGCTTTCGCCCCGCCGGAGCATCGGCACCGCAAGCATCCGGCGAGCCTCGAGTTCTTGCTTGGTTCCTCGTTTTGGCATACCTCAGGCATTAAGCACAGTTAGACCGTAGAAACAAGGGTCAATAGGGTCCCATTCTCGATGCGTCAGCCACTCCAGCAGAGCTGGCCTTGAATCCACCCCGCCAGCCTGCGAAGATCTCATCCAGCATTCCCAGATCTCAGACCCGAGGGATGGACAGGGAGAGGGCAATGATCAGGCACACGATCCCCACGGCGATGCTCGGCGTCCTTCTCGGCCTCGCTTGCTCCGCCTGCGGTCGGACCGGACCTGAGAACCCGGGCGGCGGGAGCCTGCTGCGGATCGAGTCCGAGCCGGCCGGTACGAACTGTCCCGAGGGCGGTCTGGCCGTGCTCACGGGCCTCGACCAGGACGAGGACGGCGTCCTCGACGACTGGGAGGTCGCCTCGACCGACTACGTCTGCAACGGCCAGAGCGGCGAGAACGGGCAAGACGGCCAGGACGGCCACTCCACCCTGATCGACACGGCCGACGAGCCACCCGGTGCGAACTGCCCCACCGGAGGTCTCCTCATCTCCACCGGCCTGGATCTCGACGACGACGGAGTGCTCGAACCCGAGGAGGCCACGGCCACCGAGTACGTCTGCAACGGGGAGGATGGCGAGGACGGGCTGGCGAGCTTGGTCTCGGTGATGGACGAGGCCGCGGGCGCGAACTGCACCGAGGGGGGGCAGGCGGTGCGTTCTGGCGTGGACTCGAACCGGGACGGGCTGCTCCAGCCCGAGGAGGTCACCGCGACCGACTACGTGTGCAACGGAGCCACGGGGGCCGACGGCCAGCCCGGGCTCACCTCGCTCGTCCGCCAGGAAGACGCAGCTCCCGGCGACTGTCCCTTCGAGGGACGGGTGGTGATGACCGGGCTCGACGAGGACGGGGATGGGTACCTGGACGACGAGGAGGTCAGGGCCACGAGCTACGTCTGCAACGGGGAGCCTGGGGCACCCGGCCACGCCAGCCTGTTCGAGCTCCTGGACGAGCCGGCGGGCGCGAACTGCCCTTCCGGCGGAACCCAGGTACAGACGGGCCTGGACACGAATGACGACGGAGTCCTCGACCCGGGCGAGGTGATGGCGACGAACTACGTCTGCGACGGTGGGAATCTGGCCCTACGTGTGAGCAATGCGGAGTGGGGTGGGGTGTGCCAGCGCGGTGGAGTGAAGGTCGAGACTGGGGTGGACGACAATGGGAACTGCGTCCTCGACGAACCCGAGGTGGACCAGACGCAGTACGTGTGCAACTTGTTCCCGGTGCAAATCGATAGCGGCTCATACCACACCTGCGCCATTGTCTCGGACGGCACAGCCTGGTGTTGGGGAAGAAATGTCAGCGGCCAGGTCGGCGACGGCACCACGATCCATTGTCCCCTCCCTGTGACCGTCAGCGGCCTCGCCCATGCGGTCGAAATCTCGGCAGGTTACGGGCACTCATGCGCCTTGCTCACGGATGGGACCGTGCAGTGTTGGGGGCTAAATCAAGCTGGCCAGCTTGGCGATGGGACCCCCATGAGCAGCCTCACACCTGTAGCTGTCAGCGGACTCGCCCTGGCAACCTCCATCTCGGCAGGCCAGTACCACACTTGCTCCGTGCTTTCGGATGGTACCGCGCGTTGCTGGGGCGCAAACTGGGCCGGCCAGATCGGCGATGGAGCCAATATCAACCGCTATACACCTGCTGTGGTCACTGGCTTGTCCCAGGTCGCCGGAATCTCGGCAGGTTGGGAGAACACCTGCGCCTTCCTCGTCGGCGGCTCAGCGCTGTGCTGGGGAACGAACACATACGGCCAGCTCGGCGATGGGACGACGATCTCCAGCTTGGTGCCAGTATGGGTCAGCGGCCTCACCCAGGCGTCTGGAGTCTCGGCGAGCCTCCACCACGCCTGTGCCGTGCTTGCGGATGGGACAGCACGCTGCTGGGGGCGCAATCAAGAGGGTCAGCTTGGTGACGGCACCTACAGCGAACACTGGACGCCAGTGGTGGTTGCTGGCCTGTCCCAAGCATCCAGGATCTCGACGGGCGAAAGACATTCCTGTGCCCTGCTCATGGACGGCACCGCGCGCTGCTGGGGTGGTAATTCGGGGGGTCAACTCGGTGACGGAACGAGCACAGATAGGCCTATCCCTGTGGCAGTCGGAATACTCACTCAGACTTCCGCGATCTCAGCGGGTGAGTCTCATACCTGCGCCTTGGTATCTGATGGAACCGCTTATTGCTGGGGGCGGAACGATTTTGGCCAGCTCGGCGACGGGACCATTTTAGGCCATCGAGATCCGACCCTGGTCCAATGGGCCTTCGCGCCATAGCGTCCTGATTGTCTGGGAACCGTCCCGATTATCACACTAGCAACTCGCGATCTCACCCGGGTGGGCGAAGCCCACCCGGATGAGATCGCCGCCCGTGGATGTCCCCATGACAGGAGGGCGACCCGGTCACAGGCAACTTCACCATCAGAGAAACTCCTGAGAGAGCCAGGCACGGAAGGTCAGCAAGCGAGAAGCGTGGCTGATGTGGAGAGGTCATCGCCTGGCGCTGGCCGGGACCTTCTCACGTGGGCCATTTCCAGCTAGCATGAGGTGGACTGCTGAATGGCCTGGGACCTGGGTTCGGGAGGTGATCATGCGCGGGCGCTGGCTCGAAACCGTTCGGCTGGGGATCGGGCTCGCCATGCTGTGCCCGGCGGCGGCCTGCGACCGGGCGGACTCCTCCCCAGGCTGCCCGCCCACGCCCGTCTGCACGCCCAACGAGGTCGAGGAGTGCGCCTGCCTCCAGGATCACGTGGGCACCCGCGTGTGCGATTCGGACGGGTGCGGCTTCTCGGAGTGCGCCTGCTGCGCGCCGGACTGCTCCGGCCGGGAGTGCGGTCCGGACCCGGTCTGCGGCGTGTCCTGCGGGGAGTGCGCAGAGCACGAGGACTGCGGCGCCGACGGGACGTGCGCCTGCCGCTGGCCGTGCGAGGAGGCCTGCTGCGGCCCGCACGAGCGCTGCGTGCGCGGCATGTGCGTGTTCGAGGAGGACTTTTGCCACGGCCAGGACGAGTGTCCTTCGAACCTGGTCTGCTCCGCGGGTCGTTGCAGACCGGACTGCGTGCAGGATGCGGATTGCCCTGCGGATCAGGTGTGCAGTGGTGGCCGCTGCCAACCCGCGGCCTGCACCAGCCGCGAGGACTGTGCCGTCTTCGAGGGCTGCCGGGTGTGCGTGGATCAGGTCTGCCGTGCCGAACCACCTGTGTGCTCCGGCGACCGGGACTGCTGCGTGGGGCACCGCTGCAACTTCGGCGCCTGTGTCGAGGTCACTCCAGCCTGCGAACACGACTCGGACTGCCTGGACCCGGAGCTGCCGAGGTGCGTGGCTGGCTCCTGCAGGCCCGAGTGCGACCTGGACATCGGCTGCCCGCCCTGCGAGCACTGCGTCCTCGGCCACTGTGAGCGCTTCGGCTGCTACTCCCAGCCCTGCGACCCGGGCTTCTACTGCGACGCGACGACGTGCGGCTGCGTGCCCGGCTGCGACTCGGATGACGACTGCACCCCGCCAGAGATCTGCAGGCTTCCCTCCCACGGATGCGGGTCCGACATCGACGATTGCTGCGGCAACGCCTGCCAGGCGCCCGCCACCTGCGACTCCCTGAGCTGCGCCTGCGCCGAGCCCTGCGTGCGGGGCGACTGCGTGTCCGGCGCCTGCAGCCTGTACCCCAACACCACCTGCGACGCGGCCTCCGGCAAGTGCGTGGCCTGCCCGGCGGGCTTCACCTGCGACGCGGCCACCGGCCAGTGCGTGTGCGCGGGGCCCTCCTGTCCGGCCAGCTCGACCTGCAACGCCACGACCGGCATGTGCGAGCCGGACCAGGGCATCTGCGACCCGACCTGCGAGACGCCGGAGGCCTGCAGCTTCTACGACGTGTGCGTGACCCCGGGCAGCGGCCAGGACGGCACGCCATGCTTCTCCGACGCGGAATGCGATTCATCCCAGGGCCTCCTGTGCGACGGTTCCCTGTTCTGCATCGGCTGCATGACTGTGGACCCGACCTTCGCGCCCGGGTTCGTCTGCCGCGAGGAGTGCTCGCTGCTGATGGGCGGCTGCACGAACCCGGCCTACACCTGCAAGTACCGCCACACGGACCTGAAGGGCCTGTGCGTCCCCGAGGATGTGCCGTGAGCTCCGTCCGCGGATGACCGACAGGTGCGAAGAGTAAGTTGTGCGTTTGCCGATCGTCCGTGTGCTTCCACTCCGGACAGTTCCTCGAGGGCAGAAGCCGAAGGGCCCCGAAACGAAACCCGGCGGCCCGCCTGGGCAACCTCCCCTCCTGCATTCACCCTCAAAGAAACTCCGAAGAGAGCCAGGCACGAAAGGTCTGCCAGCGAACGGTATGGGTGGGTGCGGGCTCAGCGCCGCGCCAGTCCAGGACCGGTCCTTGCGCTTCGGGCCGCTCCGTAGGAAACTCTGTCGCAGGGGTCGTACCATGCACTGGCTGAAGCACTTCGCGGGGATGCTGTTCGTCACGGCGCTGGTCGCGGCCTCGCCGGGGTGCGGCCAGGAGCCCGACTGCACTGCCGCCGCCGAGAAGCTCGAGGGCTGCGGCCTGGGCTCGTTCGCCGACCACTACGAGCTCAGGGGCGGCGCCTGCGAGGAGACCAGCGCCTGCATCGCCGACTGCGTGTGCGAACGGAGCTGCGCCGAGATCGAGGGAACCATCACGACGGCCGACTGGAACCAGCACCTGTTGTGCGGCCACGAGTGTCCGCAGATCACGCTGTGCTCCGGTCCGCTCTGAGGCTGGGGGCTACTCGATCGACGGCCTGTCGATGGAATCTGAGGGGTGGTCGTGCGCGGGCGCTGGCTCGACACCGTTCGGCGGGGAGTCCTGGTCGGCCTAGCCTGCCTCGGCGCAGGCTGCGGCGGAGGCGGGGGACCATGCTGGCAGGAAGGCGCCCTCTGCTTTCCCGTTCCGCCGACGGGTCAGTCAGCGTGCTACGACAACGAAGGGTCCATCGCTTGCCCCGGAGAAGCGGGCGACCCGACCTGTGGATCGACGCCCTTCTGCGGGCAAGACGCCCAGCAGGGGCGCGCACCCAGGACGTTCACCGTCCAGGCCGTCGGCGATGAACGCGTGGTCATGGACTCCCTGACCGGGCTCATCTGGCAGCAGGCATTTGTCGGCGAAAAGACGGTGCAGGAGGCGCTCGACCTCTGCAGCGACCTCGTCTACGCCGGCGAAGACGACTGGAGGCTACCGGACTACCACGAGATCGCTGGCATCGCTGACTACGGTCGCCACTCGCCAGCCATCGACACGGCGGCCTTCCCTGGGACACCCGGCGATTGGTTCTGGTCCTCTTCCCCCTACCACTACCAGGCGATCGACTGGAGCGTCGAAGGTGTCTTCGACGTGGACTTCGTGGATGGCTCCGTGGAATTTGGCGACGAGGTCGACAGCCTCGAGCACGTTCGCTGCGTGCGGGGCGAACAGATCGTCGTCCAGGGATCGGATCGCTTCGTCGTGTCTGGTTCTGCAAACGATGAGGTGGTGCGGGACAGGGCCACCGGGCTCAGGTGGCAGAAAGAAGAAGTCCCCCTGAAGACCTGGGAGCAGGCGCTCGTCACATGCGAGGGCCTTTCCCTCGGAGGTCATGACGACTGGAGGCTTCCCGACATCAACGAGCTCCGGAGCCTGGTCAATCCGAAGACGGTCGTGCCGGCCTCGGATTTTCCGGGTATGTCCTCGGACTGGTTCTGGTCATCTTCCTCCAGCGTAGCACTCGCCAGCGAAGCTTGGGGCATCGCCTTCGGCGTGGGCAATGTGACCACGCTGGACAAGACCATCGATTGCCAGGAGGGCTGTGCCTACCCTGTGAGCGTGCGGTGTGTTCGGGGCGTTCCGTGAGACCTCCCGCTGTGTCTGTCTTGCTCCTGCCGCGGAGACCTGGTGCAGGTGGCTGAAGGCCGGGCGTTTGCAGATCGCCCGTGTGCCCCCACTCCAGGCATTTCTTCGAGGGTAGAATCGGGAAAGGCCTTTCTACCGCGTGAGGCCTGCTCCCCTCCTGCCTTCACCTTACAGGAAACTCCGAAGAGAGCCAGGCACGGAAGGCCTGCCAACGATCGGCGGACAGGGTGCGGGCTCAGCGCCTCGCGCAGGCCGGCAGGTAGGACACGAAGCCCGGGCGCACGTCCACGCGGATGGCCTGGCAGGAGTAGGTGTCCGTGGGCTCGCAGTCGGCGTCCGTCACGCAGGCCCGGGTGCAGTACTCGAGGCCCGGACCGCCCTCGCCCTCGATCAGGCAATGCCCGCTCCAGCAGACCTCCTCACCCGCCTCGCAGTTCGCGCCGAGCTGGCCGGTGCCCGGACCGCCCGCGTCGCACACGTAGACCGCGGCGGTGGCGGTCGAGTTGGCATCCAGCCGACAGGCCTCGCCAGCGCGGCAGTCCGCGTCGAGGGCGCAAGGGCGTCTCTCCGGCATGCACAGGTTGGTCGTGTCGTACACCGGCTGGCCCGAGGCGTCGTCGCCCAGGTAGAAGGCGTACGTCGTGCAGCCGAACACCCGCCGGCACAGGCCTGCCTCGCACAGGGTGCCGAGCTCGCAGGTGGCGTCGGCCCCGCAGGCCGTGGCGGTGTCGAAGGTGGGACAGTCGGCGTCCGAGACGCACACCCCCAGGCAATAGCCCCAGTTCCCGCACCACACGGAAAAGCAATCGGTCGGGCCAGCGCACGCCTCGCCCGTGTTGTCGTGTCCGGGGCCGGACCCGTACTGGCACTCTGTGACGAGCGACAAACCGTCCGCGTCGAGGAACACCTGGCAGGAGCGGCCAGCCGGGCAGTCGGCGTTCCGTCCACAGGCGTCCGGATCCGGATCGCGCACGCAGGCGGTCAACTCGTGCGCGCCGCCGCCGAGGTCCTGGACCATCACCAGCCCGCACTCCGAGCCCTGCACGCAGTCGAGGGAGTCCAGGCAGAGCTCCGAGCAGCGGCCTTCGTTCCCGCCGGTGCAGAGCTCTGCGCCGCACAGGCACAGGCCGGTCTCGCACTCGGAGCCCTGCGTGCAGGCCAGACCGGCCGGGGCACCATCGGGGTTGGGCTGGAGGCAGACCGCGAGCACGTCGTCGAGGGTCGGGCGGAAGGAGCAGACCCTCGATGGCGCGCAGTCGGGGGTGCGGCGGCAGGCGGTCTCCCCGGCGTTCACCGGGGTGCAGCTCCGGATGGAACCGGTCACCCCTTCCAGGGTGTAGGGCACGTCCTGGCACGAGGTCCCCAGGTAGCCCGCGCAGTCCAGGTCGTCCACGCACACGGCGCCGCAGGCGTGGTCCACGCACAGGGAGTTCGCGCACAGCAGGCCCGCCTCCTCGTCGCAGTAGGCCCCGGGCTCACGGCCCCCGGGGAGGATCCGGACGCAGCGAGTCGCCAGCACTACATCGTCCACCACCACGCCGCACAGCTCGCCCGTGGCCACGCAGACCGGATCCCGGTGGTAGGTGCAGGCCGCGCCCAGTTCCAGGCGCTCCAGGATGAAGGAGCACTGGGGCGAGCACACGATCCAGAAGGGGGTCGTCAGGCTGGCCTTCCCGTGGCAAGGGAAGCCCAGGCCGCCGCACTCCACGTACAGGTTGAGCCGCGCGTCGAGCCGGCCCGTGCAGATCGCGTACAGGGAGAAGGTGATCGCGCAGCCGGCCTGGTCGATCACGACGGCCCCGATGTTTTCGCCAAGGCAGTAGGGGGTGATGTCGTAGGTGCCCGAGAGGTCGGGGCAGGTCTCGATCGGCTCGCACAGGCCCTGCGGGCTGCAGCGCGCGGCGTGCCCGCAGGTCCCGCAGCTCCTGCCGAGGCAAGGATCCGGCCCGCACTCCAGGCCCTCACAGCAAGGCGCCTCGACGCAGTGGCCCGATTCACTGCACTGCTCACCCTCCGCGCAGGTGCCGCAACTCCCCCCACAGCCGTCGTACCCGCACTCCTGCCCCGTGCAGTCCGGGCAGCACTGCCACTCGCACCAGCCCCGGTCGACGATGCAGCGCTCCGGGGCGGGCTCTCCGGCGCAGTCCAGGCAGTCGCCGCAGCTCCCACCGCAGCCGTCGTCTCCGCACTCCTTGTTCGTGCAATCAGGCGCGCACATGCACTGGCCGTTCGCCTGGCACAGCTCGCCCACGCCGCACTCCCCGCAGCTCCCCTGGCAGCCGTCGTCCCCGCACTCCCTGGCGTCGCAGGCTGGTGCACAGCCTGGCTGACACTGACCCCCTGGATCGCAGCTCTCGCCCGGCGGGCACGCGCCGCAGGTCTGCCCGCAGCCGTTGTCCCCGCACTCCTTGCCCGCGCAGTCCGGGGCGCACACGCAGTAGTGGTTCGCGTCGCAGAGCTGATCCGGCTGGCATCCGCCGCAGCTCCCCCCGCAGCCGTCGTCGCCGCACTGCTTACCGGTACAGGTAGGGACGCAGGGATCGGGCTGCGACTTCGAATCACAGCCGGCGAGGACTCCAGCGACGACCAGCCCGAGGATGGCGATCCTGATCTGCATTCCCATCCCTCCCGTAGGATCCGTCTCCAGCTTCCACCCACCGGTGCCCACCGCGCAAGGCCCCGAGGCTGAAGTGTGGCCACTGCGAACCAGGGCCGGGCGTTTCCCGATCGTCCGTGTGCCACCACTCAGGGCAGTTCCTGGAGGGTCGAAGCAGAGGGCCTTTCTACCGCGTGGGGCTTGCTCCCTCCTGCCTTCACCTTAATAGAAACTCCGAAGAGAGCCAGGCACGGAAGGTCACCGAACGATCCCCGGCGGAAGCTGCTGGCCCCGCGAGACAGGAGGGCGACCCGGTCACAGGCAAGCGCAGTCCAGGCAGGGGGTGCAGCAAGCGCGCACAGGGTCGCAGGTGAGGTACACGCCGCAGGCGGCGCAGTCCGCATCGCTCGCGCAGCTCTCGACCCCGCAGCCCTGGCACTCTCCGAGCGCGCACAGGCCATCCTCCGGACCGAGGTACAAGCCCACACCGCAGGGGCGGCCGTCACAGTCGGCCCGGTCCTCGCAGTCGGTGTTCCCGTCGCCGTCGTCGTCCCGGTGATCCCCGCAGTCCACCTCGACGCCGCCCTGTGCGCAGCCCTCCGCGGTGCAGGCCTGCCCCGCGGCGCAGTCGGCGTCGGTGACGCACGAGCACCAGCGCGGATCTCCGGGCTCGGTGCAGGCGTGGTTGGTGGTCCGGTGAGGACACTCGCACGGGCCGCAGTGGCCGCAGAAGTTAATTGGGAAACCCCAGGCGCAGCGCCCACCCGGGCAGTCCTGGTTCCTGCCGCAGTGGCCGCTCGGCGGGTAGCAGCCCAGCACGCAGGTGTCCGGGTCGCGGGCGTCGATGCAGGCGTAGTCGCAGTAGTCCTGGCAGGACTGATCCGGCGGGCAGTCGGCGTCGGTCCGGCACGTGTCGCCCGACTCCTCGTCGCAGCCAGGAAGGTGAGCGAGCGAGAAGAAGAGCAGCGTGAGCAAGCCCGCTATGAGAATCCCGAGCCCCCGCATGTCCCCGACCTCCGTATGGTGGAGCCGCCTGCAACTCCCAGACTACCAGCGCCTACCGCAGCCGACAAGGCTGGCCTCCTCGAGCGCTGGGCCGGACGTTTGCCGATCGTCCGTGTGCATCCACCCCGGGCAGTTCCTCGAGGGTAGAAGAAGAAGGACCTCGATGCGAGGCAGCCTGGAGGTGCAAGCTCCCCTCCTGCCTTCACCTTAAAAGAAATTCCTGAGCGCTCAGGCACGGAAGGTCTGCCAACGAACGGTTTGGGTTGGTGCGAGCTCAACGCCCGGCGCTGGCCGGGTTCTTCTTCCGTGGGCCCTTTCCGGCTATGATGAGGTGGATTGCTCGATGTCCCTGGGACGTGGGTCCGGGAGGTGGTCGTGCACGGTCGCTGGCTCGACACCGTTCGGCTGGGAGTCCTGGTCGGCCTAGCCTGCCTCGCCGCGGCCTGCGGCGGAGGCGAAGGAGGAACCGACGGCGGAGAGGACGGAGTTGGGGACGGAGATGGCGGGGAGTGTCCGACCACCTGCTCGCTCGTCCAAGACTGCTGCGTTGGCGAGGAGTGCCATCAGGGCACCTGCGCGCCCGTGGGCTCCTGCCCGACCGGCTGCAACGAGCTGTGCGACAGGACCGCCGATGAGGTCTGCGATCAGGGCACCATGCGCTGCGTCCAGGGCTCCCCCCCAGCGACCTGCCAGTCCGGATGCGATTGCTACGCAGGGGAGTCATGTGCCCTCGGTGTGTGCGCGCCGACCTGCGAGGACCACGCGGACTGCCCCGCTGGCCAGTACTGCCTGCAACACGGCTGCCGGGTGGTCTCTTGCCAGACGCTCCTCGACTGCCGGGTAGGGGGCCCGTGCCTGGTGTGCAAGGACCAGGTGTGTGTACCCCAACCGTCCCGCTGCGCGGGCCCGGAAGACTGCTGCCTGGGGACGGACTGCTATGGCGACACGTGCCAGCATCGAGATGGCTGCATGGTCGACGGCGATTGTGTGGAGCAGGACCTCCCTTACTGCGTCGGCGGCTACTGCGTGCCCGCAGCCTGCACTCTCGAGACCTGTCCACTGCTCTACTGGTGCAACCCTGAGACAGGGCGCTGTCTCGAGGGGTGCGACGAGGACCTGGACTGCCTGGTCGACCGGCGCTGCGATCTCGACACCCACGACTGCGTCCCGAGGTGAAACTCCCCTCCTGCCCTCACCCCAAAGAAATTCCGAAGTGAGCCAGGCATGGAAGGTCATCAAACGAATAGCGTAGCTGCCTGAGTATAGTTCATCGTCTTGCGCAGGCCGGGACGAAGGACACGAAGCCGGGCCGTACGTCGACCCGGATGGCCTGGCAGGAGTAGGTGTCCAGGGGCACGCAATCGACGTCCGTCACGCAGGCCTTCGAGCAGTAGGATCCACCGCCGGCCGCGTCGGGGAGGCACACACCGGTCCAGCAGGCGCTGGCGCCGATGGAGCAGTCCGCGCCGAGCGTACCCGAGCCCGGGCCGCCCGCGCTGCACTCGAGCACCACCCCGCTGGCCGCACGGTCGAGCTCCTGCCGGCAGGCCTCGCCCGTGCGGCAGTCCACGTCGCGGGAGCAGGGGCGCTGCTCCGGCTCGCAAAGTTGGATGGTGTCGACCAGGGGCTGGCCTGGTTCGCAGAACTCCAGCTCGAACACCTCGGTCCCGCACCGGAAGCGGCGCTCGCAGGCGCCTGACTGGCACAGGAACCCGGGCTCGCAGCCGACGTCGTGCTCGCAGGCCGTGCCGGCCTCGAAGGTCGGGCAGTCGGCGTCCTCGACGCACCCGCCCAGACAGTAGCGCTCCGGGCTGCACCAAGAGGAAAAACAGTCGGAGGGGACGACGCACGGGGTGCCGTCATCGGGAAAACCGGGGCCGGAGCTTATCTGGCATTCCCCCACCAGGGAACATCCACCCGCGTCGAGGAACACCTGGCAGGAGTAGCCGGCCGGGCAGTCCACGTGGCGCTGACAGTCGAACCAGGGGGGGCCGAAGACACAGGCCGTCACCTCGCGGGGGGTTCCGCCGAGATCCTCCACGACGACCGGCCCGCACTCCGCGGCCAGCCCGCAGTCGAGGGAGTCCAGGCAAGGCTCCGAGCAGCGGCCTTCGTCCCCACCAGTGCAGGGCTCCGCGCCGCACAGGCACAGGGCCGTCTCGCACTGGCCGCCCTGCGTGCAGTGACCTCCGGCCGGCAAGCCACCCGGATTGGGCAGCAGGCAGACCGAGAGCACGCCGTCGTCGGTCGCGCGGAAGGAGCAGACCCTCGATGGCGCGCAGTCGGGGATGCGGCGGCAGGCGGTCTCCCCGGCGTTCACCGGGGTGCAGCTCTGGACAGATCCATGGATGGTAACGAAGCCCGCATCCAGGGCGTAGGGCACGCTCTGGCAGGCGGTTCCCTGGTAGCCCACGCAGTCCAGGTCGTCCACGCACACGGCGCCGCAGGCGTGGTCCACGCACAGGGAGTTCGCGCACAGCAGGCCCGCCTCCTCGTCGCAGTAGGCCCCGGGCTCACG
Source organism: Myxococcota bacterium (assembly GCA_022710975.1). Lineage (GTDB taxonomy): Bacteria > Myxococcota > B64-G9 > B64-G9 > B64-G9 > JAKLGA01. The sequence goes on from JAKLGA010000013.1 coordinate 12,074, forward strand.
GCCCCCGGGGAGGATCCGGACGCAGCGAGTCGCCAGCCCTCCATCGTCCAACACCACGCCGCACAGCTCGCCCTCGGCCGTGCAGACCGGATCCCTGTGGGAGGTGCAGGCCGCGCCCAGCTCCAGGCGCTCGAAGATGAAGGAGCACTGGGGCGAGCACACGATCACGAAGGAGGTCGTCAGGCTGACCTCGCCGTAGCAGGGGAAGCCCAGGCCGCCGCACTCCACGTACAGGTTGAGCTGCGCGTCGAGCCGGCCCGTGCAGTAGATCGCGTCCAAGGTGAAGGCGATCGCGCAGCCGGTCTGGTCGATCACGATGTCGCCGATGTCCCCCCCAAGGCAGTAGGGGGTGATGTCGTAGGTGCCCGAGAGGTCGGGGCAGGCCGCCGGCACCTCGCACAGCCCCTGGGCCGTGCAGGCCTCGGGCGGGAGGCAGGTGCCGCAGGAGGCGCCGCACACGGGGTCGAGGCCGCACTCCTGGAGCCCGCAGACCGGGCAGCAGGCCTCCAGGCAGGTCCCCTCGTCGCACAGGATGGGGTGCGCGTTGCCCAGGCAGTCGAGGCACTCGCCGCAGCTCCCGTTGCAGCCGTCGGGTCCGCACGTCTTGCCCGCGCAGTCCGGGACGCACTCGCACAGGCCCTGCGCGCCGCAGGTCGTGGGCGCAGCGCAGGTCCCGCAGGAGGTGCCGCACACGGGATCCGGCCCGCACGCACGCCCCAGGCAGTCCGGACAGCACTGCTCCTGGCATTGGCCCGATCCGGGCTGGCAGAGCCACGGGGCCGGCTCTCCGAAGCAGTCCAGGCAGTCGCCGCAGCTCCCCACGCAGCCGTCGCTGCCGCAGTCCTTCCCCGTGCAGTCCGGGACGCACTCGCACCGCCCCCGGAAGTTGCAGAACTCGGACGCGGCGCACGTCCCGCAGCTCCCCCCGCAGCCGTCGTCGCCGCACATCCTGCGGAAGCAGCTGGGATAGCAGCACTGGCATGGGCGCCAACCGCTCCCGTCGGACAGGCAGGTCATCTCGCCAGAAGCTGCCCCGGCGCAGGTGCAGCTCGCACGCTGCCCCGGGTCGCACACCTTCCTTGCCTCGTCGCAGCCTGCGAGCAGACCGGCCAGGAGGAGCGCAGAAGTCAACGCCCGTCGCTTCAATCTCATCCTCCGCTGCTACTGCCTCGGCACGCAGAAACAGCCGCCGTGGATCGCGGATGGCTCGAAGCCCGACCTGCATGCGCCCTCGTCGCAGGGGGCCGCGCAGTACGAGTAGCCGCAGTGGCCGTCCAGGCAGACCGGGTTCAGGAGCGGGTCAAGTCCCAGCGCGCAGAACGAGTCGTCGGAGCAGGACGGTCCCTGGGGGTTGGGGAGCGCGCCCAGGCAGGTGAAGCCGCAGGGGCAGTCCCCGGCCTCCGGGTGGACCGCGCCCTCGAAGGCGCACGGGCCGCCGGGGAGTACGGAGTCGCAAGCGGTGGGCCCGGGCAGGCACAGGCAGGCCAGGCCGAACCCGCTGAAGTCGAAGAGGGCCATCCCATCCGGACAGGCGCCGTCCCTGCAGATCTCCACGCACACGGACCAGCCGCAGAGGCCACCTGCGCAGGTGGGATTCCAGCCTGCCTCGCTGCTCCAGCGGCACTCGCCGTCTCCCTGGGGACAGGAGAGACCCCCGGCGCCAGGCCGTTCCCCGACGCAGAGCAGACCCGGCAGGCAGCCGCCGGAGATCGCGTGGATCGCACCGAGCGCGCAAGGCTCACCAGGGACTCGCGGCCCCACCTGCGAACCCCCGCACATACAGGGCAGCGATTCGGAGAGCTGCCATGCCAGGCACTCGCTGTCGCACGGCGACGCACAGAAGGCCCACGTGCAGCGCCCTGCCACGCAGTCGGCCCCGACGCCGCCCGGGAGCCAGCTCCGGCACTCCTCGCGCGAGGAGCACGCGTAGAGCTCGGGCCCGAGCGAGCCCAGGCACCACGTGCCTTGCTGGCACGCGCCCGCCGTGGGGTTGATGGGACCCAGACGGCAGGCCGAGCCGGGCGGTTGCTCCCCGGGGGATTCAACTGGCACGCACAGGCAGGGGTAGTCCGGCCCGAGATCGGACCGCAGAGGATCGAGCCCGCCCGGGCACCAGTCCGTGCCGTTCTCGCGGCTGCACTCCCAGGCGCACAGCGAGGCCAGGCAGTCTCCGTGCAGGCAGATCGGGTTCCAGTCGGGCGGGTAGAAGGCCAGGCAGTCTCCGTCCGCGCTGCAGGGCAGGGCGCCGGTCTCGAAGGAGACCTCCAGGCACCTGAGCCAGTCAGCGCACAGCGAAGGCGCGCCCTCGGCCGCGCCCGCGCCGCAGGCCTCGCCCACACCCGCCGGCCACTCGCACTGGCCCGTGGGGTTGCACACTTCCGGGGTCGGGCACGTCCCGCAGCTCCCGCCGCAGGCATCCTGGCCGCACGCCTTCTCCTCGCAGATGGGCCGGCAGCCTGTCCGGCAGTGGTTGGTCAGCGGGTGGCAGAAGTATGTCGGCCCCAGCCTCTGCTCGCACTCGAGGTCGGTCGCGCAGTTCAGATCCGCCGGCGTGCTCTCGGAGCAGCCGGAGAGCATGCTGGCGAGGAGCATCCCGAGGAGAGCACGCTTCATCTTCTGTCCCATCCTTCGTCTCAGTCCGGAAGGCAGATCAATCCCAGGGAGCCGTGCGGCCCCGGAGCGTGCCAGCCAGGAGGGCACGTTCCCTCTCGTGTGCATCTCACGAAGTTGCAGGCTCCGCTGGCATCGCAGGTCCCGTCCCCGCAGTCCAGATCGTCCTGGCAGGCGAGCTCGCACCGGCCGTCCCGGCAAGCCTGGAAGTTCGCGCAGCCCGAGCCCTCGGGGTCTGCGCAGTCGTGGAACGGCTCGCAGTGGCCCCATCGGTCGCAGTACTCCCCGGCCGGGCAGTCGACGTCCTCGATGCAGCGCACGCACTCCTGGCTCAACCCACAGACCCCCGGCATGATCTCCGGCCTCCAGTAGCACGGCCGGTACTCGCAGAGGAGGCTCCCCGCCACGGGCTGCCAGCCCCACCGGCCGCACCAGCCGTAGGCATCGCAGCGGACCGGCACGCACGCTCCCTCCGCGCCGTCGCACACCTCGCCCGGCCCGCAACCCTCGTCGCCCACGCAGGCCAGGCGGCAGCGCCGCTCGACGCAGCGCTGGTCGGCAGGGCAGTCCAGGTCCTCGGCGCAGGCGCCGGCCTGGCAGCGCCCGAGCTCGTCGCAGATCCCCTGCCCGCACTCCGCATCGACGTTGCACTCCACGCACTCCCCGGAGAGCCCGCAGGCGCCGGTCAGCAGCCCGAGGCCGGAGCAGGGATCGAGGATGCAGTGCAGCGTGCCGGCCTCAGGAGACCACCCGTCCGGACAGACGCCGTCCTGCCCGCAGGCGCGCGTCCCGCAGTACCCGTAGCTGCACTCCGAGCCGTAGGGGCACTCGATGATGCTCTGGCACGGGATCTCGCAGTGCGAGTCGTGGCACAGGGCGCGCTCGAGGGGCCAAAAGTCGCACTCCGAGTCGGTGCCGCAGTAGTCCTCGATGAGATCGCATTCCGCCTTGTACTCGGCGCACCCCAGGCCCCCCTGGCAGTCCCGGTCCGAGACGCAGCCCACGCAGCGGTCCGCCAGCCCGCAGACGCCGGCGCGGAACCCGAAGTCACCGCAGTCCTCGATGGCGCAGGCCAGCGTGCCGGGCACGGGAACCCAGCCCTCCGGGCAGGCGCCGTGCGCGTCGCACCTCTCCGCGAAGCAGTAGCCCCCCTCGACGAGGAGCGACCGGTTCTCGCACCACGCCTGGTAGAGGCTGCCGGGCCGGCACAGGCCGCCCTCGGTGCACACGTCGCCCGGCGAACAACGGTTTTCGGCTCCACATGGCTCGAAGGCGGCGCACTCCCCCAGCTCGGTGCAGCGCTCGCCCTCACCGCAGTCGCCATCCGTGTTGCAGGCGACGCACTCGCCGACGAGCCCGCACTGCCCCTCGACCTGTCCCTCCGGGCAGGCGCCAGCGGGCCAGCACCGGAGGGTCCCGGCGACCGGCTCCCAGCCCGCCGGGCAAGCGCCGTCGAGGCCACAGGCCACGTGCTCGCACGCGGACTGGACACACAGGTGGCCGACCGGGCAGCCCGCGTCGCCGCTGCAGCGACGGGCGCAGTCGCCCCGCACCGAGCAGATCTCTCCTGGCCGGCACTCCGCGTTCTCCTGGCAGCCCGCGACCTGTCCGCACATGCCGGTGTCGAGGCAGCGCTCGCCCTGGCAGCACTGCCCGTCCTCCAGGCACTCCACCTGCGCGCCCGAGAGCCCGCACACGCCCGGGAGCGTCCCGTGCTCGCACGTCCTCCCGCCGTCGGAGCACCCGCCTCCGGCCCAGCAGGACAATAGGAGCATAGGGATCGCGGCCTGGAGCCTCATGCATCCTCCCCCGGCTACGGCACCGGCCGGCAGTAGCAGTTTCCGCTCTCGGTGATGGGTTCGAAGCCGGTCGCACAGGCGTCGTCGATGCACTGCGCGGCGCAATAGGAAGCCCCGCAGCCGCCGTTCACGCAGTCAGGATTCCGACTCCCGGGCAAGAAGGCCGAGCAATCGGCATCGGAAGCGCACGGCATGTTCACCGGATCCTCCGACTCGCCGAGGCAGGCCAGGCCTGAATCGCACTCCATCGGGCAGCCCGGGTTGTTGATGTCTTCGAAAGTGCATGGTTCGCCGGAAGACTGTGCTCCGGTAATGAAGAACATTGGAATGCAATAACAGGTACCGGACACATCTGCTGGGGTGAAGAGCCCCTCACACCCCCCATCAGTGCATGGTACCGAGCAGAAGGAGTAGCCACAGCTTCCACCCACGCAGTCGAGGTTGAAGTTCCAGGGACCAAGAACACAGCAGTCGACGGCATCCGAGCAAGACGAGACCTCGGGATTGGGCGCCATGCCGAGGCAAGTCAGCCCTGCGAGGCATTCGCCAGCACCGAGGTTCACCTCGCCGAAGGCGCAGGGTTCGCCGGGCTGCAGCTCCGTGGAGACGCAGCGGCCCACGTAGTCGCAGACGGTGCCTTCCGGGCAGGTGCCGCACACGTCGGTGCCACAGACCGGATCCACGCCGCACTCCAGGTCGCCGCAGTCGCCGCAGCACTCACGCATGCAGACATGCCCGTTGCACATGTCCGGGGCCGGCTCGCCGTGGCACGTCTCGCACTCGCCGCAACTGCCGCCGCAGTCATCCGTGCCACATTCCCTCCCCGCGCAGTTCGGGACGCACACGCACTGGCCGCTCGCGTCGCACTGCCCGCCCTCCAGGCAGGTGCCGCAAGAAGTCCCGAAACACGGATCCGGGCCACAGATCCGACCCTCGCAGCAGGGCACCTCGAGGGTCTCGCACAGGCCCTGGGCGGTGCACTGCTCGCCCACCCCGCAATCCCCGCAGCTCCCCAGGCAGCCGTCCTCCCCGCACTCCTTGTTCGTGCAATCGGGCGCGCAAACGCACTGGCCGTTCGCCTGGCACAGCTCGCCTGCGCCGCAGGTGCCGCAGCTCCGGCCGCAGCCGTCGTCCCCGCACCATCTGCCGGCGCAGCTCGGGACGCACGTGCAGCTCCCGGTCTCCTCGTCGCACACCTCGTCCGAGGGGCAGGCGCCGCAGCTCTGGCCGCACAAGGAGTCGATCCCGCACTGCCTGCCTTCGCAGGCCGGGATGCAGAGGTCGGACTTCGAGTCGCAGCCGGCGACCAAGGCGGCGAGGAGAATCCCGAGGATGGCGGTCTTGACCTGCATACCCATCCCTCCCGGAGGATCTGTTCCTAGCTTCCACCCATTGGAACCCGTGGGGCAAGGGAGGGGGCAGGTCGGCGAACTTCCTGGACGCCCCCTCGGGAAGCGCCGTGCCGGCAGGGTGACCGAAATCCGGACACGGGGTGAGTCGTCCTCTCGGTCCAGTCGGACGAGCGATCCTCCCGGGCATCACCCAACCCTCTTTCGATTCGACCTGTTGGACGCCACGGCCCGACCGCCAGACGAACCTCGTCTCGCTGGCCCGCGTCTTGCTTCGCCGCGGGAGGGAGGCGGCGATGCCAGTCACACGTCTCGTTCCGGAAGAGGCCATCATCCACGCCATCCATTGGATCCGGGGAGAGAAGGTCCTGCTCGACCAGGATCTGGCCGACCTCTACGGAGTCGACACGCGCGCCCTGGTCCAGGCGGTCAAGCGGAACCCGGACAGGTTCCCGGACGACTTCGCGATTGTCCTTGCGCCCCAAGAGGTTGCGATCTTGAGATCACAGAACGTGATCTCAAGATCCTGGGGAGGAAGACGGGGCGCGCCGCTCGCCTTCACCGAGCAGGGGGTGGCGATGCTGTCCAGCGTCCTGCGCAGCCCGCGTGCCGTGAAGATCAACGTCGAGATCATCCGCGTGTTCGTACGGCTGCGGAGGCTGCTGTCTACCAACGTCGAGCTGGCCAAGAAGCTAGAAGCCCTCGAGGCCAGGTACGACCGGCAGTTCAGGGTGGTCTTCCAGGCGATCCGGGAGTTGATGGCGCCGGCGATCTCCCCGTCGACGCAGATCGGCTTCAGGGTGGAGGAGCCGGACATCGACCGCGACAGGTGACCTTTCCTCCTGGTTTCACCCCACAAGAAACTCCTGAGCGCTCAGGCACGGAAGGTCGGCCAACGAATCGTCCACCCCTCCAAGCCCCTCAGGGCTCGAACCAGATGGGTGCGGAGATGAGCACGTCGCCGTCGGTCTGGACTGCCTGCGCCACCCAGAATCTGGCGTCGGTCGGGTGGCGGGTGAACGTCGCCCGGCACGGGTTCTCGCCATGACAGGCCTTCGACTCGAGCACCTGGCCCTCGGCGCCGAGCAGGTCGACGCGCCGGAAGCCGTCGCCGGACTGGCGGTCGTGCGCGACCACCGAGAGGTCGAGCGGGCCGCCCCCGCGGAGCCGTGAGCCCATCCAGCAGACGCCGTCCGCCTTGAACGCGATGCGGGCCGTGTCGTCCTGGGTGGCGAAGGTGCGGTTGGCGCGCACCGCGTCGCGCAGCCCGGCGCGGGTGAGCTCGGCCGCCCACACCCCCGTGGCCCGGGGGGAGTCGCCCCAGTTCTCCTGGTGGTTGTCCTCGTTCATGGCGGGCGAGACCTGCCATCCGTTCCTCAGCGCCTGGAAGTAGGCGTGTATCTTGTCGCTCCAGTCTCCGCGCCCGCTGAACTCGATGAGCCGCATGGCGGGGCGACCTGCCGCCGCGTAGCGGTAGTTGCGGAAGGTGCCGGGCCAGGGCGGGTGGTTCCACTGGCCGACGCAGGGCGCGCACCCCGCCACCGTCTGGTAGAGCTCGTCCAGGCCGACGGGCGTCGGGATGCGCGTGCCCACGAACAGGGTGTTGAAGTGCCCGAGGGCGTCTCCGTCCGCGCCCAGGATGACGATCTCGTAGCCGCAGCCGGCGACGAAGCTCCCGGCGTGGCGGCCCTGGACCAGATCCGCCTCGGCCTTGCAGTTCGCGAACCTCTCGAGCATCTGCCCCTTGTGGTCGGTGACCCACAGGAAGTCGAGTCCCTCCTGGTAGGCGTGCTCGAAGGCGACCCGAGGCGTCCGCTCGCCGTCCGAGTAGCTCGTGTGGGCGTGGAGGTTGCCGAAGTAGACCGAGAAGTCCCCCTGGACGCAGCCGGGCCGGGCGCCGCAGTCGCCGCAGTCGGCCGGGCAGGCGGCGCAGTCCTCGTGGGCCCCGTCGCACACGCCGTCGCCGCAGGGATCGCAGCGGCCGCAGTCCTCGGGGCAGGAGGCACAGGTCTCTCCGGCCGCGCACACCTCGTCGCCGCACGGGTCGCAGCCACCGCAGTCGGCCGGGCAGGCGGCGCAGTCCTCGAGCGCCTCCGGGTCGCAGCGCCCGTCGCCGCAGGCCGGGCAGGAGCCGCAGTCCGGCGGGCAGGTCGCGCAGGACTCGCCCTCCTGCTCGGCGCAGGCGCCGTCGCCGCACTCGCCGTGCAGCGGGCACGCACCGCAGTCCTCGGGGCACTCCGCGCAGGTCTCCTCGAGGCCCGGGTCGCAGGCGCCGTCCCCGCAGGACCCGCACGCGCCGCAGTCCTCGGGGCACCCCTCGCAGGCCTCCTGACCGTCGCATGCCCCGTCGCCACAGGCGGGCAGGCGCTCGAAATCGTCCGGCGCCTCGCAGGCGACGAGCGCCAGGACGAGGGCGAGCGGCAGGCCGAGTCGGTTCACGATCGTTCCTTCCTGCCCGCGATCGCTGTGGGGGGCTCAGCGCGGACGGGCGAAACTCTGCAAGACGTGCGCCAGGTCCGCGACCGGCAAGAAGCATGGTAGGAATCGACCCGTTGCGCTCCAGGCGGTGGCCGGAGCGCCGGGTCCACCGTGACAGCGTGGCGCAGGCCTGGCCAACGGGCTGGACACTCGGGCGACAGGTACGCTTGCCGGGAGGATGGTCCCGCGAGGTGCTCACGAATCCGCGCCTTGGTATTCCGCGTCCGGGCCGAGGCTCGCGTCAAGCTGGCCTGCGGCCCTCTCTTGCCTTCAGCCAGGGCTCCTCCTGTGCTAGCTTCGACCCGTCGGGTTTCTCCGAGAGGAGGCGAGGGTGGCGTCGGGAGCGTTCCGCTGGGGCATCCTGGGCACGGCCGGCATCGCCAGCGCCTTCGCGCGCGGGGTGGCCCTCGGCGGCTCGGGCCGGATCGAGGCCGTGGCCAGCCGCGACCTCCCCCGCGCCGAGGTCTGGGCCGAGGCCCACGGGGTGCCGCGCGCCTTCGGCTCCTACCAGGAGCTCCTGGCCGCGCGCGCCGTGGACGCCATCTACCTGCCGCTGCCCAACAGCCTGCACGCGGACTGGACCGTGGCCGCCCTGGAGGCGGGCTACCCGGTGCTGTGCGAGAAGCCGCTCTGCCCGACCCTCGGCGAGGCCCGGCGCGTCCTCGCCGCGGCCCGCAGGACCGGCCTGCACGTGGCCGAGGGCTTCATGTACCGCCACCACCCGCTGCACGCGCGGCTGATCGAGCTGGTGCGCGGCGGGGCCGTGGGCCGGCTGACCCACGTCGCCGCGCGCTTCACCTTCCGCCTGGACGACGGCGCGGCCACCCCGGCCTCGGCCGTGCTGGGCGGGGGGGCGCTGCTCGACGTGGGCTGCTACGCCGTGCACCTGGCCCGCGCGGTGGTGGGCGCCGAGCCGTCCTGGGCCGTGGCGCTCGCCCGAGGCGAGCTGGTGGACGAGGTGCTCGCCGGCGTGCTCGAGTTCCCCGGCGGGGCGCTGGCCATGGTGGAGGCGGGCATCGCCACGGCCGAGCGGCACGGGGCCGAGATCTGCGGCGAGGAGGCCAGCCTGATCGTCGAGTCGCCCTGGTTCCCCGGGCTCGAGCGGGGCCGCCTCCTGCGCCGGCGCTTCGGCGCGCCCGACGAGGAGATCCTCACCCCGGGCGGGGACTGCTACGCGCTGGAGGCCGAGGAGTTCGCCGCGGTCTGCCGCGGGGCGCGGCCGGCGCGCTGGGGGCTCGCGGACGCGCTTGCCAACCTGGCCGCGTGCGAGGCCCTGGCCCGCGCCGCGCGCGAGGGCCGCGCCATCGCGGTCGACCAGGACCCCGGGCGGGAGAGGAGCGGATCATGAGCCCGCGGCTCGCCCCCGTCGCGCTGTGCGCCCTGCTGTGCGCCTGGCCGGCCCGCGCCGCGGACCCGCCCCACACCGGGCGGGTGTGGCTGTACGCGGCCACCACCCTCAGGCTCTCGCCGGGCCTGAGCCTGACGCTCATGCCCGGGATGCGGGCCGAGTTCGCCCGGGACACCGGCGCCGCCGCCGGCCACACCCTGGACGAGGTGTTCGTGGGGCCGAACCTGCACTGGCGCTTCGACGACCTCAGCCTGCAGCTCTCCCTGTGGTACTACTTCACCGGCATCCCCGTGGCCGGCGCGCCCGACTACGTCCAGACCCACAGCCTCGAGGTGATCCCCACCCTGGCGTACAGGCTCGGGGACCTCACCCTGGTCAGCCGCACCATCTTCCACAGCACGGTGTACGCCACGACCTACGACGAGACCCGGCTGCGCTCGGGCTACGGGCTGGTGATCCGCGAGATGCTGCTGGCCCGCTACCAGGCCCTGCCGTGGATGGCCGTGCTGGTGGCCGACGAGCCCTTCTTCGGGGTGGTCGAGGACGCCGAGGCCGAGCCCAGCCTGGCCGGGTTCTGGCCGCGGGGGGTGCGGTTGAACCGGGTGTACGCCGGCTTCGACTTCAAGCCCCGGCCGTCCTTCTCGGTCTCGCCCCAGTACGTGTACGAGAGCGTGTTCGACGACGGCGGGGCGGTGGTCTCCCACAACCACTACCTGTTCGTGACCGCGGCCTGGACGCTCGACCTCATGGCCGAGAACAAGAAGTAGCGTGCGGCGTGCGGCGTGCGGAGTGCGAAGTGTGGCGAGTTCGCGATGCCTACGGAAGCCCGTCATGCCACAGGCCGTTGGCGGAGCGGTCCTCCGCCGGAGAGGGCGCCATTTCCTCTGGCGCCCTCGACGGAGGAGGGCCGCGTAGCGAAGGCAGTGCGTGGTACACAAGGCGTGGTGAAAGGGAAGGGGACTGCCATGAGATGGCTGGTCGCGGTTGTGCTCTCGGCGGGACTTTCGGTGTTCGGCTGCGAAGGCTCCGTGTCCGCGCCGGACGCCGGCGAGGACGGACTGGACGGTCAGGAGCAGGACGGCGCGGATCAGGCCGCGGACGACGGCGCGGCCGCGGACGACGACGGCGTGGCCGCGGACGATGATGGCGCGGCCGCGGATGACGACGGCGCGAGCGTGGATGACGACGGCGGGGTCGGGGAGGACGACGGCGGGCCGATCGTGCCGCGTACCTGGCCGACCGTGGCCGTGCAGCCGGGCGGGCTGGCCTACTGGGACACGCCCTACTTCGCCGACGCGTTCGCCATGGGCGGCGGCTGGATGCGCTACGCCGAGGGGGAGTGGGGCGAGTCGCTCGGCCTGTGGCAGAACCCGCAGTTCGACGGGCGCGGCCTGCCGCAGTACCTCGAGGGCGGCTACCTGCTGCGGGCCATCGTGTTCGGCCTGCACGTCCTGGACAACCGCCTGGCGCTGGCCCGCGGCCACGTGGTGCTGACCTGGCGAGGCGAGGGGGACGTGCGCCTGAACGGCGGGTACGAGTACCTCCCGGCCGAGAGCTCGGGCGCCGAGACCGGCAGCCTGGTGGACGGCCGGCGGGTGTACCGCTACACGGGCGGCCAGCTCCAGTGGGTCGAGGTGCACGCCCTGGCCGGGCCGCTGGCCGAGCTGCACGTGTGGCTGGCCGATCCGGCCGACCCGCAGAACCGCTCGCTCGAGGGCCAGCGCTTCCACCCCACCTTCCTGGCCCGGCTGGCCGATCGCCCCTGGGGCTTCGCCCGCTTCATGGACTGGCTGGAGACCAACGCCAGCCCGCAGCAGGACTGGGCGGACCGGCGCCTCCCGGACCACCTGTTCCAGAACGGGGTGTTGAACCCGCGCGCGCCCGCCGACGGCTACCCGGGCAACCGCGGTACGGGCGCGGCCTACGAGCACCTGGTGGCGCTCTGCAACCAGACCGGGCTCGACCTGTGGCTCAACGTGCCCCACCTGGCGACCGACGACTACGTGCGGAAGCTCGCCCAGCTCCTGCGCTACGGCTCCGACGGGCGCGAGCCCTACACCCAGCCGACGGCGGATCCCGTGCACCCGCCGCTCGCCCCGGAGCGCCGCGTGTTCGTGGAGTACTCGAACGAGATCTGGTCCTGGGGCGACAGCTTCTGCCAGGGCGAGTGGGCCTACGTCCAGGCCCAGGCGCAGGGCATCGAGAAGCCGGCCTTCAACGCGCGCCGGGCCAGCCAGATCTGGAGCCTCTTCCAGGAGGTGTTCGGCGGCAGCCAGCGCGTGGTGCGGGTGGCCGCGGTGCAGGCCGGCAACGACGGCTACACCACGCCGTTCCTCGAGGAGCTGCGCGACTACGGCCCGACCCTCGACCCGCCGGTGGAGCCGGATCTGGTCGCGCCGACCACGTACTTCGGGAACGGCATCCAGGACTTCGTGTACGCCCAGCCCTGGCTCGACGGCCGCGAGGGGGACGAGGGCTACTGGACGGGCGCGGAGCACGCCGCCCAGGTGGAGGCCGCCTTCGACGAGTGGATGCGGCGGCTGCTCTCGGGCGCCGCCCAGGAGGGGGCCGGGCCGGACGCCACGGGCATCGGGGGCGGCTTCCCGGAGTCGCTGCACGTCGAGGCCCGCACGCTCTTCCCGACGCCGAAACCGCTCGTGGCCTACGAGGGCGGGCCGTCCATCTACACCAACCAGCTCGAGGACGCGGACCCGGTCAAGGGCCCGCTCACCACGCGCTTCATGGGCGCGCTCAATCGCCACGACCGCATGGTCGAGGTGTACCGCGCCCACCTGGAGATGGCGCTGTCCCACGGCCTGACCACCCACAACCCCTTCGTGCTGGTGAGCTCCTGGGGCAGGTACGGCCAGTGGGGCCACCTGGAGCACCTGGACCAGGACCCGCAGGACTCCGCCAAGTACCGCTTCCTGCTGTCGTTCGCCGCCGAGGCCGGGGGGCTGCGGCCGATCGACGAGCCGCTGGGCGCCTCGCCCTCGTTCGTCACCCCCAACGCGCTCCCGCCCGTGGAGCTGGGGGCCGCCTGCGACGTGGAGCTCGCCACCCAGGGCGGGGACGGGGCCCGCGCGGTGACGATCGCGGGCCAAGCGCTCGCGCCGGGGCTGACCGCCGAGGTGGTGGCGGGCTCGCCCGATCGCGCCCGCATCGCCGGCGCGCCCCAGACGGACGCGGTGAGCTACCTGTTCCTGCGGGTGGCCGACGCGGACGGCGATCCGGCCTGGCGCACCTTCACCCTGCGGACGTACGGCGGCCCGGGCACCCTGGTGGAGAGCGACCTCACCGGGGTGAACCCGGCCCGCGCCCTGCCCTGGAGCGCGACCTACGCGCTGGCCGCGGGCTGCGGCTGGTCGGGCTGGCAGGCGGGCGCGGGCATCGTGCCCGCGGACGGGGACAACGCGCTCTTCTTCTCGGTGAACGCGCCGGCCGACGAGGCCGAGGCCACGCTGGCCCAGGCCCTGGCCGAGGGGGAGTACTGGAGCGCGACCCTCACCCCGCCCGCCGGCCAGCCCCTCGATCTGCGCGGGGCCGAGCTGCGCTTCACCGTGCGGCGGGTGGACTACCACGCCCCGCGGCGCTTCGCGGCGCTGACCAGCGCGGGCGGGCTCCAGGCCGGGGACGAGATCTTCACCAGCGAGCGGAACGCGGAGACCGACGACACCGAGTACCGGGTGACGCTGCCCGCCACGGCCGCCTACCAGGCCGTCGCGGCCCCGCTCGAGATCCGCCTGGTGCCCTTCTCCGCCCAGTACGGCGGCCACCGGGCCGCGCTCACCGCGTTCAAGCTGCGGCTCGCCCAGCCCTAGTACCGCTGATCGTGCATCGTGCATCGTGCATGGTGCATGGTGCGGAGTGCGGCGTGCGGCGTGCGGCGTGCGACGTGCGGGGTCGAAGATCGTTCCACGTTCCAGGTTCCACGTTCATTGTTCCTGCTTTCACCCCTTTAAGCATGCCTGAGTGATTCACACACGAAGGGCTTCCTAACGCTCCCGTTCCTAACCGCGCGAAGCGCGGCCAACTCCTCCCTCGTTTGACTCCCGTTCCCCGCGGGGCTATTCCAGGGTGGCGACCAACCCGGAGGACCTCATGCGCATCGGCTTCGACAACGAGCGTTACCTGGCACGGCAGAGCGAGGCCATCCTGCAGCGGGTGGGCGAGTTCGGCGACAAGCTCTACCTCGAGTTCGGCGGCAAGCTGGTGTTCGACTACCACGCCGCGCGGGTGCTGCCCGGGTACGACCCGAACGTGAAGATGCGCCTGCTGAAGCTGCTCAAGGACAAGATCGAGATCGTCTTCTGCGTCAGCGCCCGGGACATCGAGCGCGGGCGCATCCGCGGCGACTTCGGCATGACCTACGACATGGCCACGCTGAAGACGCTCGACGATCTGCGCGACGAGGGGCTGCCGGTGGCGGCCGTGACCATCAACCGCTTCTCCGGCGAGACGGCCGCGCTCAAGCTCAAGACCAAGGTGGAGCGGCGCGGGGTGCGCGTGTACACCCAGGGCGAGATCGAGGGCTACCCCAACGACCTCGATCTGATCGTGTCCGACGAGGGCTACGGCAAGAACGCCTACATCGAGACCGCCAAGCCCGTGGTGGTGATCACCGGGGCCGGCCCGGGCAGCGGCAAGATGGCCACCGGGCTATCGCAGCTCTACCACGACCAGCGCGCCGGGCGGCAGGCGGGCTTCGCCAAGTTCGAGACCTTCCCCATCTGGTGCCTGGCCGTGGACCACCCGGTCAACCTCGCCTACGAGGCGGCCACCGCGGATCTGGGCGACTTCAACATGGTCGATCCCTTCCACCTGACGGCCTACGGGGTGACCGCGGTCAACTACAACCGCGACGTGGAGAACTTCCCGATCCTGCAGTCCATCGTCGGCCGCATCCTGGGCGGGGGCGGGCGCATGCCACACTACCAGTCGCCCACCGACATGGGGGTCAACCGGGCCGCCGACGGCATCGTCGACGACGGGGTGGTGCGCGAGGCCGCCCGCCAGGAGATCATCCGGCGCTACTACCGCCACCACTGGGAGCACACCGTGGGGGTGGAGGAGAAGAGCTCCCTGGAGCGGGTCAAGCGGCTGCTGGGGCGGGTGGGGGCGAAGCCCGAGGACCGCAGGGTGGTGCCGCCGGCCCGCGACGCGGCCCGCCAGGCCGAGGCGCACGGCAAGGGCCACCTGGGGGTCTACTGCGGCGCGGCCATCGAGCTGCCCACGGGGGCCGTGGTCAGCGGCAAGAACTCGCCGCTCATGCACTCGGGCTCGGCCGCGGTGCTGAACGCCATCAAGACGCTGGCCGGCATCCCCGACAGCATCGATCTCCTGCCCCCGGCCATCGTGCGGGATCTCGCCCACCTCAAGCAGGAGGCGCTCGGCCAGGTGGCCTAGAGCCTGGACGTGAGCGAGCTGCTGATCGCGCTGGCGGTGTCCGCCAACAGCAACCCGGCCGCCGGGGCCGGGCTGAAGGCCCTGCGCAGCCTGCGCGGCTGCGAGATGCACATGACCCACATCCCCACCCAGGGCGACCAGGTCGGCATCCGCCGCCTCGGGTTGAACCTCACCACCGACGCCGAACAGACCCCTGGCGGCTACTTCCTGCGCTGAGCGCCCCGGCAGGTCAGGGCCGGACCTCGAGCTCGACGCTGGCCGCGCGGCAGCCGGGCGGCGGGCGGTCCGGGGCGGCCACGGCCAGGCCGAGCGCGGCCTGGTCCGGGCAGGCCACGAGCTCCAGGCGGTTGTCGCCCGCCAGGAGCTGCGCCTGCGAGCTCACCCAGGCGGCCGGACCCGGGGTCGGCCCGTGCAGCAGGGGCTCGCAGCGCGCGCCGGTCGCGCCCGGGGAGCACAGGCGCATGGACAGGAAGGGCAGGTCCACGCCCGTCACCTGGAAGGCGGGCACGTCGCCGGCCAGGGCCAGCTCCGCGCCGAGCGGGCCGCCCGGGGACAGGAGGCGCCCGCCCCGGTTCAGGCGCAGCCCCACGCTCGCCCCGAGCCCGCCGGTGGCGCCCTCGAACATGGGCCGCAGGTGCGGCCAGGCGAAGCGCGCCCCGGCCCCGATGCCGATCACCAGCAGGATGGCGACCAGCCAGGTGGTGAGGCTCCAGGAGCCGGCGTCGCGCTTCGGGTTCTTCGCCATGCCGCCCAGGCTAGCCGAACCCGGCCCCCACGTCGAGGACAAGGAGAAGAGGAGTTGGCCGCGCTCCGCGCGGTGAGAACGTTAGGTGACCCTTCGTGTGTGGATCACTCAGGCATGCTTTAAGGGGTGGAGCCAGGAACGAAAGGGGTGGAACCAGGAACTAGGAACTAGGAACAGTCTTTCACTTCGCACGCCGCACCCAGCTTCGCTGGGCTGCTCCGCGTTCCCCTTCGGGGACTGCTCCACTTCGCTCACTTCGTTCGCTCGTTCCGCTGCGCTCGAGAGCCTCGCTCGCTCCGCTGCGCCGCACGCCGCACGATCTTCAATCCCGGAGCAGCTTGCGCAGGGCCGTCCACAGCCCGGCCGGGGAGTAGTAGAAGAAGGTCGCGTCGCCGAAGCTCACCAGGTCGCCGTCGCGCAGCTTCACCACCCGCATGGGGATGATGGTCGCGTCGTTCACCCGGGTGCCGTTGGTGGACTCGATGTCCTGGATGGCCGGCCCGCCGCCGGCCGGGCCGGGCAGGAACAGCGCGTGCCGGGTGGAGACCGTCTCGTCCTGGATGACGACGTCGTTCTCCTCCGCGCGGCCGATGGAGATCTGCGGGGCGCGCCGGGGCGCCGCCGGCCGCAGCTCGAACACGGTCGAGCGGTGATCGAGGCGCGCGCGGCTGTTGCGGGCGGAGAGCTGGTCCTCCTCGGCCAGCATGTGGGTGGGCGCGGCCTGGAAGGAGCGCTCCAGCAGCGGCAGCGCGGTGATCAGCACCGGCGCCGGGAGCTGCTGGCAGAAGGCCTCCTGGCCGAGGGCCGCGGCCGCGTCGATGTAGTCCTGGACGATGGTGGTGATCATCGGCCGCCCCCGGGGTCGAGCGGGCCGCGCAGCACGGCCCGGGCCGGCGAGCCGTCGCAGCCCGGCAGGCGCAGCGGCAGGCACCACAGCTCGTGGCGGCCCGGCGTCACCCCCCGCAGATCCAGGCACTCCAGCACGTAGATGGGCGGCTCCTGGGCCAGCAGCGCGCGGTGCACCGGGTAGTCCGGCGCGCCCCCGGCCTCGATGCTCAGGTAGTCGATGCCCACCAGGCGCACGCGGCTCTCGGCCCGCAGGAAGGCCGCCCCCTCGGCCGTGAGCGCGGCGTGGTCCTCGGCCCAGGTGGCGGGCAGCAGGTCCTCGTTCAGCGTGCGCAAGAGCAGCCGCTCCGCCTCGCCCAGCCGGGCCCGGCGCAGGAAGTCCGCGCCGATGCGCTTGCCCGCCGGCCGGGCGTCGAGCACCAGGGCCTGGCCGCACAGCGCCGCGGGCGGGATCAGGTCCACGCCCGGGCCGCCCGGCACGAAGTGGGCCGGGGCGTCCAGGTGGGTGCCGGTGTGGCTGGAGAGCGACAGGGCCTCCAGCGCGTAGCCGTCCTGCTCGACCCGCGCCACGCGCGTGCGGGTGAAGGGCGGGTTGCCCGGGTAGGTCAGCAGGCCGGCCGCGAGCGGCCAGGAGATGTCCCGGAGGGTCGGTGGCATGGGTGCGGTGCGGCCGAGAGGCTCTCTCCCTGCGCCGGCCTCACGGGGCGGTGTAGAAGTTGATCACGTAGCTGCGCACGGTGGGGTTGCCGCTGGTGTCGTCGATGCCCGAGTCGATGTCCAGCACGTGGTTGAGGCCGCCCGTGAGGGCGCGCTGCGGGGTGGCGGTGACCACCTCCAGGCGGGCGCCGAGCGTCACCGGCACGCTCTCGCCGGGGTTCTCGCGCACCACGATCTTGTCCGTGGCCGTGTTCAGATCCATGGGCTCGTCGAAGTGGATGCGGAAGATCGCGTCCACCGGGACGTCGTCCTGGATGGTGGTCTCCGAGCCGGACTTGGGCTCGATGGTGGAGATCACCACCTCGCCCTGGAGCACCTCGACCGAGCTGACGCTGGGGTAGTTGACGTCGCCGCACGCGCCCAGGCCCGCGCCCAGCGCGAGCACCACCGCCGCCATGGCCAAGCTCTTCATGGGCCCACCTCCGTGAGGGACTTCCCCGTTCGATGCGAGTCGAGCACAGGGCGCGGCCCCGGGTCAAGCCCGGCGACGGCCGGATTTTTGCCGCCCGGTCGGTTCCGGGCGATGATCCCCCCAGGGCGGGCATCCGCGGGAGGCACGGCGTTGGCCAGGCGTTACCTGATCGTCTCCGATCTCCACCTGTTCGACCCCGAGGATCACCCCGACGGCTGGATGGCCCACAAGAGCAGCCGCTACACCTTCGACCGCGAGTTCGCCGAGCTGCTGGCCGACTTCGGCGGCCGCGCCGGGGACGGGGACGAGCAGGTGCTGGTGCTCAACGGCGACGTGCTGGACTTCGACCTGGTGACCGCGGTGCCCGCCGAGCCGCCCTGGCCCGTGTCCCGCAGCGAGCGCAAGCGCGGCCTGCGCTCGACCGCGGTGAAGTCGGCCTGGAAGGCCGAGCGCATCCTGGCGGCCCACCCGGGCTTCGTCCAGGCCCTGGCCGGCGCGCTCGCGCGCGGCTGGCGGGTGGTGTACGTGCTGGGGAACCACGACCGGGAGCTGCACTTCGAGCCGGTCCGGGCCGTGCTGTGCCAGGCGCTGCGGGCGGCGGCCGGCGGCGAGCTCGACCTCGCGCGGCTGCAGTTCGAGCCCTGGTTCTACTACCAGCCGGGCGAGGTGTACGTCGAGCACGGCGAGCAGTACGACTACTACAGCTCCTTCAAGAATCCGCTGTGCCCCACGGTCGAGGGCCGCGAGGGGCCCATGCTGGCGCTGCCCATGGGCAACCTGTCGAACCGCTACCTGATGACCCAGATGGGCTTCTTCAACCCCTTCGCCGCGGACTTCATCCTGGACCTGTTCTCCTACTTCTGGCACTGGCTGACGAAGTACGCCTTCTCGCGGCGCTCGCTGTTCTTTCCCTGGCTGTGGGGCAGCCTCGTGGTCATGGGGAAACTGCTGCACATCAAGAAGCGCCAGCTCGGCCAGCCGCGCACCTGCCCTGACAGCCTGGCCGCGGCCGGCCAGCGCTCCGGCCTGCCGGTCGAGGTGCTGGAGCGCCTGCTCGCCCTGCAGCAGCCGCCCATCACCAACCGCTTCTTCCGCGTGGCGCGCGAGTTCTGGATCGACCGGCTGGTGCTGGCCCTGCTGATGGTGGGCGGCACCGTGGCGCTCGCCCTGGTGCCCATCCCGCTGTGGGTGAAGCTGATGGTGCCGCTGACCTGCTTCCCGCTCGTGTACCTGCTGTACGAGGCCCTGGCCCACGGCAAGACCATCTTCAGCATCGAGAGCGAGGCGCCCCTGGTGGCGCGCCAGATCTCCGCGCTGCTGCCGGCCCGCATCGTGAGCATGGGCCACGACCACGTGCCGCGCCTGCTGCCCATCGCCCGGGGCGTGGTGTTCGTGGACACCGGCACCTGGGCCCCGATCCTGTCGGGCCGCGAGCCGGGCGGCCTGGCCTCGGGCTTCCGCAACTACCTCCGGGTGACCTTCGAGGGCGCGGACATCCGCGAGCTGGACTTCGGCTCCTGGATGGAGGCGCGGCCCGAGCCCAGGCGCCGAGGGCGGGGTTCAGTCCCCGGTCCCGCCGGCCAGGGTCCCGACGAGCTCGGCTAGCTGCTCGAGCCGGTAGGGCTTCTGCAGGAAGGCGGCCGGGCCCGGCGCGGGGAAGCGCGCCAGCACCTCACCCTGGCTGAGACCGCTGGTGGCCACCACCGCCACCTCCGGCCGGATCTCGCGCAGCTTGCCGAAGACGGCGTCGCCGTCCTCGCCCGGCAGGGTGAGGTCCAGGAGCACCAGGCACAGCTCGGCGGCGTGCTCGCGGAAGGCGCGCAGCCCGGCCTGGCCGTCCGCGGCCTCCAGCACCCGGTAGCCCAGGCGCTCGAGCATCAGCCGGGTCACCTGGAGCACCTGGGCCTCGTCGTCGATGACCAGCACCAGGCCCCCCGGCTGGCACCGGACCGTGGCGGCGGGCGTGGGTGGCGACGCCTGGAGCAGGACCGCCGGAGCCTGGCTGGCCGGGGGCAACAGCACGCGCATCCGGGTGCCGCGCCCGGGCGCGCTGTCCACCTCGATCGCCCCGCCGTGACCGCGCGCGATACCCAGCGTGGCCGCCAGCCCCAGCCCCCGGCCGGTGAACTTGGTGGTGAAGAACGGCTCGAAGATGCGGGCCTGGTGAGCCGTGTCCATGCCCACGCCCGTGTCCTCCACCTCGAGGAAGACGTAGTCGCCGGGGGGCAAGGGCTCGGGCATCTGGGCGGGTGCGCCCGCGCGGCGGCCGTGCCCGGCCTCGAGGCTCACCCGCCCCGTGCGCAACCACAGGCCCCCGGGCTTGCCCTCCAGCGCCTCGGAGGCGTTGGTCAACAGGTTCATCACCACCTGCCGCAGCTGGGTCGCGTCCGCGTCCACGGGCGGCAGGCCCGGGCTGAACTCGAGGTGCAGCTCGGCCTTCTTGGAGATGGAGGAGCGCAGCAGGCCGAGCATCTCCTCCACCACGGCCTGCAGGTGGAGGCGCGCCATGGCCAGGCGGCCGCGGCCGGCGTAGGCCAGCATCTGGCCCGTCAGCTCGGCCGCCCGCCGGCCGGCCCGGAGCACGTCCTCCAGGCAGCGGCGCTGCTCCGAGCCGGGCGCGGCCTCCTGCAGGGCGAGGTCGGCGTTGCCCAGCATGGCCAGCAGCAGGTTGTTGAAGTCGTGGGCGATGCCGCCGGCCAGCAGCCCCAGGCTCTCCAGCTTCTGGGCCTGCAACGCGCGCGCCTGGAGCTCCTGGCGCTCCTGGGCCTGCTGGCGCTGGAACCACGCGTAGAAGGAGGCCAGCAGCAGCACCGGCAGCAGCATCTCGGCCTGGTCCTCGTACGGGTCCAGGTGCCCGCTCCAGCCGGACCACTCCAGGGTGTTGCTGAGCGCCAGGAAGGCGAGCAGCGCGGTCGAGGCCAGCAGCAGCAGGCGGACGTCGCCGGGCAGGGCCCGGCGGGCCAGGGTGAGCAGGCCGAGCGCCGCGGCCAGCGCGGTCAGCAGGGCCAGCGCGTCGCTCGCCACGATGATCATGGCCGGACCGCCCTGTGCCCGCGCCAGACCCACCCGGCCAGGAACACCGCGGCCGCGGCGTAGGTGAGGTGCTCGAGGTGGTTGAACAGGTCGTGCGCCAGGAAGCCCTCGACGATGGTGGCGATCCAGGCGAGCAGCATCGAGCCGATGGCCGCCGTGAGCCAGCCCCAGCCCGGCAGCCGCCGCAGCCGGTCCCGGTTGAAGATCAGGAAGGCCGCCAGGGCGAGCCCGAGGATCAGCGTGACCAGCTCGGCGTGGGCGATCATGTCCCCCTCCACCGGCGCGCGACGCCTGGCACCCATGCGCCGCGGCCGGGCGCGCCTGCGTTCCGCGCGCCGGGACCCATGGTAGCCGGATGGCCCCCGCCTGTACACCCCTCAGGTCGCGCCGAGCCCGAGCGTCACCTGCACCCGAGGCTGGTCGAAGCTGTCGGGCAGGTCCAGGGCCCACAGGGCCTCCTCCACGCAGCGGCGCAGGGGCGCGCCGGCCTGGTCGGGTTCGGGCAGGAACACGTCCACCAGCTCGTCCAGGGTGACCTCCAGGCTGACCGTCAGCCGGTCCTCCGCGGCCTCCCCCTGGAAGCAGTCCCGGGTGGCCTGCCGGGCCAGCCGGGTCAGCTCGCCCGTGAGATCGGGCTTCTTGCTGGCGCTGGCCGCGCCGACCGACACGCCGGCGGAGCCCCTGGCGCCCATGCCGCTCACGCCGCTTCGCTCCCCCCGCTCCAGGCCCTCCAGGGACGGCCGCGCGCCGGGCTCGATGCTCAGGTAGGAGGTCTGCGGCGAGACCGCCCCGGCCGCGGTGGCCAGGCGGAGCTGGGCGAGCTCGTCCAGGTCGTCCACGAGCTCGCTGCCGATCACCAGGGCGGGCACCACCCGCTCGCTGAAGCGCGCCTCCGCGGGCACCACCCGGCTGAACGGCTCGGCCCACAGGCGGCCCTCGACCACCACGAAGTCCGGCGCGGAGCCGCTCAGCTCCATGTAGCGGAGCTGGGTGCCCTCGTCCAGGGTGGGGGGGACCTCCAGCCCCTCCAGCTCGATCTCTGCCCCGCGCTGCCGGCCGAGCACCCGGAACCCGTCCAGGCGCACGGGCCGCACCAGCTCGAGGCTGGCCAGGGCGTAGTCCCTCCGGGTGCAGCCCTGGTCCAGCGTGGCCAGGATGCCACCGCGCGCGAGGGCCAGCGGGGCCAGCAAGGCGTCATCCTCCCGGCTCAGCTCGGCCTCGTCCCCCTCCTGGCCGGGCACGAGCTCGACCACGTGCAGCAGCGCCCGCTTGCCGAGCGGGGCCAGGGCCTGGTCCGACCAGGCGTCCTCGTAGCGGGTGCGCATGCGGCCGTCGGTCACGGCCACGATGCGCCTGGGTCCGCGCCGGCCGCGCAGCAGCTCCGCCGCCAGCCCGAGGCCCGCCTCCAGGTGGCTGCCGTTCTGGACCTCGAGCCGCCCGGGCACCGCGGCCGCCTGCTTCAGCGCGGCCTCCAGGCGCGGCGCCGGGGTGAAGGCCTGGTCGCCGACGAGCAGGCGCTCGGCCCGGCGGTGGAACAGCACCACCTCGAAGCGGGCGTCCGGCAGGTGCGCGGCGTAGGCCTCGACGAGCTGCAGGGCGGCCAGCAGCCCCTCGCGCCGGAAGGATCTCGAGGCGTCCAGCACGAACACCACGCTGGCCCCCCGGGGCGCGGGCCGGAGCGGCACCCCGGCGTCGATCTCCAGGCGCACGACCGCCCGCCCGTCGGCCAGACGGGAGAGCCCGTAGCGCGCGCCCAGGACGTCCACCGGAGGGGCCTCGAGCTCGAGGCGGGCCGCGCCCTCGGTCGGGCAGAGGGCCTCGTCCTCCTCGTCGCAGCCGTCCACGTCCTCCTGGCCGGGCCCATCCCCGGCGAGCTGCCGGCGGCCCAGCTCGAGGAGCGCGCCGGCGCGAGCCGGACGGCCGTCGACCTCGAGCCTCGCGCCTGGGCGGGCGCCCTCCAGGATCAGGCTGGGCCGCGCGAGCTCGGCCTGGCGCGCCACGGCCGGGTAGAACAGCACGTGCCGGCCGGCGCGGTAGGGCAGGGGCGCGAGCAGCGTGTACTCCACGACCGCCTCTCCGCCGGGCGGCACGGGGAACACCGACAGGCCGAGCTCGCCCGGCTCGATCCAGAACAGCAGGGCCGGATCGCGGGTCGGCCAGGGGCCGAAGCCGGTCAGCGACTCGTACACCACGGCCGCCATGCGGGACTCCATGAGCTGGCCCTCGTACCACTCCCGGGCCCCGCGGATGCGCAGACCCACGGCCGCGGCCCCGCGCGGCAGCTCGATGCGGAGCTCGGCCTGATCCGCCACGCGCCCGCAGTTCTGGAAGACGCGCTCCACCCGCAGGGTGGCCAGCCCCGGCTCGAACCGGGCGCGCACCAGGTGGCGCGTCTCCACGACCGGCTCGCCCCGGGTGGAGGTCAGGGTGTCTGCCCGGGCGGCCGGGGCCAGGGGGCCCAGGAACAGCAAGGACAGCAAGGACGGGAATCGGAGATCGCCCAGGGATGGCATGCGGCCCTCCAGGAGCAAGTGGATCACGCCGGTCGACGGAAGGCTTGGATGTCTTCGGGGCAGACAGGTTCCGGGCAGAGGCTCAGCGCCGGAGCATCCGGGTGAGCTCGGCCACCACCTGCGCCACGGGCGAGCGGCCCCAGGCGTAGCCGGCGATGCAGTCCAGGCCGCGGAGCTGGCCGAGGTCGAGCCCGTCCGCGTCCTCGTCGCGGAAGGTGCCGACCGAGATCCAGCCCGGCTCGCTCACCACCCCCACCCTGGCGCGGGCCTCCAGCTCGCACATGACCAGCTTGCGGTGGAC
Organism: Myxococcota bacterium; assembly: GCA_022710975.1. Taxonomy (GTDB): domain Bacteria; phylum Myxococcota; class B64-G9; order B64-G9; family B64-G9; genus JAKLGA01. The sequence continues at coordinate 35,631 of JAKLGA010000013.1, forward strand.
CGGGTGCAGGGCGCGGGCGCTCTCGAGCAGCAGCAGGTCGGGGTGGGGGCGGGTGGCCTGGTCGGCGAGCGCCAGCAGCCGCGGCTCCTCGGCCTCGAGCGCCGCGGCCAGGCCGTCCAGGTCGCGCGTGAGCGCCGGGGGCTCCGCACCCGCGAGCAGCGCCCCGGCCAGCGCGGTGTACAGCGCCAGGCGCGCGGCCCCCCGCTCCACGCTGGCCTGATCCATGGCCCGGGCCAGACGCTGGCCCCGCGCGGACAGGCGGAAGCCGCGCCCCGGGGAGTCGACCGCGCGCGCGTCCTCGTCGGCCTCGGGGTAGGGGGGCTGCCCGCCGCCGAGCAGCTTCACCGCGCTCATCAGCCCGTCGAAGTCCGCGTGGGCCAGCAGGTGCTCGAAGGGGCCGAGCCGCGCGACCACGGGCGGGGTGATGAGCTCAGGGCAGGCGCGGGCCCGCCGCCGCGGCGCCAGCACGAAGCGCGGGTCGCGCTCGAAGGCCGTCCAGGCCGGGTGCTCGTGGTGATCGATCCAGGCCACCAGCCGCGCGCCGGCCCGCTCGATGAACGGGCGGGTGTGCAGCTCGTAGTTGTCCTTGTTGGCGAAGGCCACATCCACCAGCGCCAGGCGCCCTTCGGCGGGCACGGCGGGCAGCTCCCGCGGCGCCACCACCCAGCTCAGCCTGTCCACACCCTGACCCATGCACCCTCCGCGCGGACGGTGAGGAACGATCTCAGTCGACGCACAGGCTCGAGAAGGTGGTGCCCTCGAAGGCGATGCAGTTGCAGCCCATGGGGGCGAAGACGAGGTCCGGCCCGCACCGGCCGATCTGCAGCTCCGGGCAGCCGGCCGAGTTGTCCTCCGCGGCGCAGTAACCCTGGCAGTGCCAGGGCGCCCAGCAGGCGCAGCCCGCGTCGCCCGAGGGGCACACGCACGCGCACCAGCCCGGATCCAGGCCGGAGCACTGCCATTCGCCGCCCTGCCGCACGCACGGCTGACGCTCGAGGTCCGAGTCGCAGTCCGGCGCGGGCGGAGCGTCGCCGCAGGGCGGGGGATCGTCGACGCACAGGCCGTCGAGGCAGCGCTGCTCGGGCCGGCAGTCCTCGTGTCCGGCGCAGGGTCGCCAGCCGCCGTCATCCACCCCGCAGCAGTCGCCCGGATCGTGGTCACCGTCGTCGCCGGTGACCTCCTCCTCGCCGTCCCGGCCGTCGGGCTCGAGCCCGCCGGGGAGGGCGTTCTCGTACTCCAGGCAGCCCGCGAGGAGCCAGCCGCCGAGCGCCAGCGCCGCCGCGGCCAGGGTGAGCGTTCGCTGCAGGGTCATGGCAAGACCTCCCGCGCCTCCCGTGCGCCTCCCACTCTAGCGCATTTCCGGGGGAACCCGTAAGCTGGCTCCGTCGTCTCTGGCTGGAGGAGGTGATCCATGAAGCGCGCGCTGACCGCCCTGGCGATGACCGCCTGCCTGACCCTGGCCGCCACCGTGGCCGCCACCACCTGGGGGGACTCCAAGCAGAAGTGCCCGGCCTGCGGGGCCGAGGTGGCGGTCCAGGAGATCGCTTCCTACGGGAGCTACGTGTACCAGTGGCCCTCCAAGCTGCAGCTCCTCTACTGGCCCATGACCGATCCGCGGGTGCTCTACTTCTGCCCGAAGTGCCACCTCAGCCTGCTCATGGGGGACTTCAAGGCGCTCCCCGCGGACAAGCTCGAGGCGGTGCGCGCCGCCGTGGCCAGGCTGAAGGCGGAGCAGCCGGCCCTGAAGGAGTACTGGGAGGTGCCCATGGCCTACCGGCTCCCGCTGGCCGAGGCCGCCTACACGGTCCTGGGCAGGGACGACGCCTTCTGGGCCCGCTTCCACCGCATGGCCGGCTACCACCTGGAGCTGTCGGGGAAGCCGGAGCTGGCCCGCGCGGCCCGCGAGCGGGCGCTGGCCGCCGCCGAACGGCTGATCGCGGCCAAGGCCGAGGCGCCGCCCCTCAAGGAGAACCTGATCGCGAAGGGCAGCATGCTCTACCTCCTCGGCAAGAAGGAGGAGGCCCTGGCCGCGCTCCAGCTCGCGAAGGGCACCCCGATCGAGGGCAAGGGCTTCACGGATGAACAAAAGAAGAACGGGAACAAGTACCTGGACGATCTAGCGGAGGAGCTGACCGCCAAGGTCAAGGCCGGAGAGCCCCTTCCTCCGTAGGCAGTTATCCTACCTCTGACCACTTTCCCCTTGTCCGGCCGCGTCAGGCGTGCTAGAAAACGCCCTGCCTGGCTGGATTTTCTGGGCCAGAGACGTTGGAGGTCGGCATGCGGATGCTCCTGGGTGGTGCGGCGGTGGTCGCCCTCGCGTTCCTGGCCGGGTGCGGGACGACCGTGGGCAGCGGTGATCCGGACGGCGGCTGCGACGGCGGCAAGTGCGACGATCCCTCCCTGTACAACGAGCTGAACCAGGCCGCGGCCAGCATGGTGCTCTACGAGGTGCAGGCCCGCACGGCCAACGCCTGCGATCCGGCCGTGGGCGCGAGCTGGCAGCGGCAGGCCTGCGCGGCCAAGATCGCCCCCGAGGTGGTCTACCGGGCCGAGGGCGAGACCTGCTCCGACCTGCCCGAGCTCGAGGCCATCAAGCTGGGCACCCTGGACGACCTGCTCGAGGACACGGACGACTTCCACGCGGGCATCACGGTCCGCTACATCGACGAGAAGGTCGGGGCCAACACGATCTGGTTCATGCCGCTGTTCCCCAACAACGACGCCTGGGACCTCCCGGCGGCCTGCGACAACCTGGGCTCGCCCTACGCCGTGCGCGACTACTTCCACGTGCGGGGCAGCCTGTCGGCCAGCTGCGCGCTGGACGGCCGCGACGAGCACTCGGCCGAGCCCTGCTTCGGCGACGACGCCTTCCGGGCGGTGCTCGCCGAGGCCCACGGCCGCGGCATGAAGGTGATGCTCGACCTGGCCTTCAACCACTTCGGGCACAACTACGTGATGTACGACACCCTGGGCCACCGCTCCGTCCGCGCCCGCATCGCGGACGGGGAGGATCTGGACCGGCTGTGGGGCTTCGCCACCACGTTCGACGAGGCGCTGCTCGAGCCCGAGCTGCTGGACAGCGAGGCCGCGCTCGACGAGCTCGTGTCCCGCGACTTCGAGGCCCGCGACGAGCTGGCGGCCCTCGACGCGCGCTGCCCCGGGCTGGCGGGCCTGGGGCGGGTGCGGGCCTTCGTCATGTGGCGCGAGGCGCTGGACTGGGAGCGCGAGCGCTTCCCCTGCGACCAGCCCTTCCTGGAGGCGGCCCTGCCCGGCTTCTACCAGGGGGCCGACAGCTTCAACCCGTCCACGCAGCTCGGGGACAACCTCATGACCGACTGGCGGGACGTGAAGTTCCTGTTCCTGCACGGCGAGAACGTCGCCCACGAGCACGAGTACGCGCGCAACCGCGAGTACCTGTTCCGGGTGATGAACTACTGGGCCGCGCAGGGCGTGGACGCCTTCCGCCTGGACCACACCACGGACTCTCGCAGCGGCATCAGCCCGGACATGTGGGACTACGTCGTCTCCAAGGTGGACTACTACGCCTACCGGCGCGGCCAGGCGCGGCCGGTGTTCCTGGCCGAGGAGTTCTTTGATCAGCAGGGCATGAACAAGGTCGTGGACATCATGACCGAGGGCTACGTGCACGACATGTGCGGCCGCGGCGGGGTCACCAAGGACGCCCAGCACGTGCAGGACGTGGTGGCCAACATGAACCGCTTCAACGGCCACACCTTCGTGATGACCGCGCTGGAGACCCACGACGAGCACCGCCTGGTGGACGGCACCGGCTTCGACGCGTGGACCGGCGCCGGCTTCTGGGGCGTCGGGCTGACCACCTGGTCCACGCCCATGCTGCTCATGGGCCAGGAGCTGGGCGAGCCCTACGGGCTGGCCTTCCGCAAGTCGGACTACCTGCGCTCGCGCTTCGAGGGCACCGATCAGCACCGCCTTGACGCCGAGGAGCTCGTGGCCTTCTACCGCAACTTGATCGTCACCCGGCTGGCGGACGAGAACCGGGCGCTGCGCGCGCCCGGCTACCGTTTCCTGGGCACGCGCGACACGGACGGCGAGCCCGATCCGCGCATCTTCGCCCAGGTGAAGTGGTCCAGCGACGCCAACGTGGTGTTCGTGTTCCACAACCTGTGGGCCCAGGACGTGGCCCAGTCCTACTACCTCCCCGCCGACCTGGCCCGGACGCTCTCCATCCGCGACGGCACGCGCTACCAGCTCGTGGACACGCTGACCGGCGAGCCCCAGGGCGGGTGCCTGAGCGGGTCCGATCTCAAGTGGGACCTGTACGTGGAGATGTCCGCCTGGGAGCGCGCCCAGTGGCTGCGCCTCGAGCAGTGCCCCTGAGCCGGGGCGGCCGCCCCGCCCGGCCCGGGTAGACCCCCGGGCCGCCTCGTCCGTATCCAGGGGTGGGTCCTCACGCGAGGAGGAATGGACGTGCAAATCCTGACCAAGTCCTTCGTTTCCGGGGTGTTGATCCTCGGTCTGACGGCCATGGCGGGCTGCGCCTCGGGCGGCAAGAACTGGTGGGGCGGGGCAGGGGACGAGGGCTCCTTCGGGGTGGACCTCCTGGTCGACGGGGCCGCGCTGCCGGTGTTCGAGCTCGACGGCCGCTCCTGGGTGGAGGGCCGGCCGGGCGAGCGCTACGTGCTCCGGCTCCACAACCGCACCGCGCGGCGCATCGAGGTGGTGGTCAGCGTGGACGGGCGCGACGCGGTGGACGGCCAGCCCGCCGACGACGGCAAGCGCGGCTACGTGCTGGCGCCCTGGTCGGTGGCCGACGTCGACGGCTGGCGCCTGTCCATGGCCGAGGTGGCGGCCTTCCGCTTCACCTACCCCGAGGACGCCTACGCGAGCCGCATGGGCGGGGATCCGGCCGAGCTCGGCGTGGTGAAGGTCGCGGTGTTCGAGGAGGAGCGTCCGCCCGAGGAGCCGCGCCCGCCGCTCGTGTTGCCGGGCCAGGCCCCGCGCGAGGAGCGCATGCTGGGCCCGGCCGATCGCGCCGCGGCCCGGGGCGACGCCAGGGCCGCGGGCGAGGCCGAGGCCGGGCTGGGCACGGGCTTCGGCGAGCGGCGGGGCTCGGAGGCCTACGCCACCACCTTCGAGCGCGCCTCGGGCCGGCCGGCGGCGCGCCTGGAGCTGCGCTACGACCGCGCGGACGCGCTGTGCCGCAAGGGGCTCACCCACCTGTGCGGGCCGGGCCCCGGCCCCCTGGTGCTGCCCGGCGATCGCCCGCCCCCGCCCCCGCCCCCCGACGACGGCTACTCCCAGCCCCCCCCGGGATGGGACCGGTAGTCCTCAAAGACAAGAAGAGATGTCATTGGCCGCTGCGCGGGGAGGAGGGAGAACTCTCCGAAAGGACATCTCTCAGGGGAGATCCAGGAGGACCAGCTCTCACGGAGGGCCACGAGGGGGAAGCTGCGCGCACTCCAGGCCCGGGCCAGGAGGTGCGCTAGGTGCACACGTGGTCGGCGCACACCTGGTGGCCAGGGCAATTGCCGCAATCCAGGACGTCGGCGCAGCCGTCCGAGGCGGGGTCGCATTCATAGCCGAGATCCGCGCACGAGGCGGGCGTGCACGTCCCCTGGCCGCACACGTTCGGTGTGCCCCCGCCGCCGCACTCGTCCGGGGCGGCGCAGGTCCCGCAGTCCTGGGTGCCGCCGCAGCCGTCGAGCATCACGCCGCAGTTCCTGGCCACGCTCTCGCAGGTCGCGGGATCGCAGGCGCACACGCCCGGCGTCCCGCCGCCCCCGCAGATCTCGGGCGCGGTGCACTCCCCGCACGAACCGTCGCAGCCGTCGTCGCCGCACGCCTTGCCGGCGCAGTCCGGGGTGCAGCACTGACCGGCCCCGTCGCAGACGTCGGGGCCGTTGCAGGCGCCGCACGAGCCGCCGCAGCCGTCGTCCCCGCAGGCCTTGCCCGTGCAGTCCACGGTGCAGCCGCAGGCGTCCGGGGTCCCGCCGCCGCCGCAGGAGTCGGGCGCGGTGCACTCCCCGCACGAGCCGTTGCAGCCGTCGTCGCCGCACGCCTTGCCGGCGCAGTCCGGGGTGCACGGCTCGCACTGGCCGGAGGCGTTGCAGACCTCGGGGGCGGTGCAGTCGCCGCACGAGCCGTCGCAGCCGTCGCTCCCGCACGCCTTGCCGGCGCAGTCCGGCGTGCACGTGCCCGCGCAGACGGGCTCGGCGCCGGAGTCGTCGCACTCCTGCCCCTGGTCGGCGCAGAAGGTGGTGTCGCTCCAGTACAGGCAGCCGTCATCGCCCCGTGCGCAGGTCTGCAGCACCGTGCCCGCGCAGCGTTGCAGGCCCGAGCCCTCGCACCAGTCCTGGCAGCCGCTGGATTCGTCGGGGCAGCCGGTCAGGGCGAACAGGCAGACCGCCAGGAGCGCCATCAGGGCCGTGGACCTCAGCATGTGGAGCCTCCTCTGTTCCCGGTCCAGCGCGGGGGTGCCCCGGGTCCGGGTCGTGAAGGTCGTCAGCTGCCCCTTCCCACCAGGAGGGAATACGCTGGCAGCCCCGCGGCGAGGACAAAAAATTCCGCTGCCCGGGTGCCGGCCTCTTGCAGTGGATGGCCTGGTTGACCGGTCCATGACCCCGTGATGTACTCCGCCTGACGCTGGCGCCGGGTTCGGTCGTTCTGGGGAGGGGTTCGCGGTGGTCCAGGAAGACTCGCCATCTCTGGCGGGGGTCACCCTCGACGGGCGCTACCGGATCCTCGAGCCGGTGGGCGACGGCGGGGCAGGGTCCGTCTTTCGCGCCCGGCAGCTCAATGTGGATCGCGACGTGGCGGTCAAGGTCCTCGACCCGCTGGCCCTGTCGGCCCGGAGCCTGCCAGACGCGATCGCGCGCTTCGAGGCCGAGGCCAGGATCGTCTCGAAGCTCAGGCACCCGCACACCATCAAGCTGCTCGACTTCGGCCGGCTGCCCGACGGGCGGCTATTCCTGGTGATGGAGTTCCTGCACGGGCAGTCGCTGGACAAGGTCCTGGCGCAGGGGCCGCTCTCCGAGCGGCGCACCCTGCGGATCGTGCGCGAAGTGGCCGAGGCGCTGGCCGAGGCGCACCAGCAGGGGATCATCCACCGCGACCTCAAGCCGGGGAACCTCTTCCTCGACCAGGTGGGGGAGCAGGAGGAGGTCAAGGTCATCGACTTCGGCATCGCCAAGGTGGCGGCGAAGCCGTTCCAGACCGAGCACGGGCTGGTGTTCGGGACGCCGGCCTACATGTCGCCGGAGCAGGCGCAGGGGCTCGAGTTGGACGCGCGCTCGGACCTCTACAGCCTGGGGGTGGTGGCCTACCACTGCCTGACCGGGCGGCTGCCCTTCGAGTCCGACACGCCGGTCGGTCTGCTGCTCAAGACGGTCAGCGAACCCCCGCCGCCGCTCGCCAGCCTGACCCCGAAGATCGAGGTGGCGCCCGGGCTCGAGCGGCTGCTGCTGCGCCTGCTGGCCAAACGGCCCAGGGATCGGCCCGCCTCGGCCATCGAGGTGCGGGACGCGGTGCTGGCCCTCGAGCATCCCTCGGGGCCGACGGCGATTCCGGAGGCCCTGAGCGCGTCCAGCGCAGCCGGCAAGAAGACCCAGTGGCGGCTGATCCAACTGGCCGGTTTGCTGGCGCTCGTCGCGTTGCTCGCCTTCCTGGTCGTCAGGGGCTCCGGTGCAACATCCTCTGAGCAGTCTGAACCAGGACAACCCATCGCCAGCCCGGCTCCTGTGACGGCGACTTTGAAGCAGCTCACCGACACGCCTTCTTTCGAGCACCAGCCAGCCATTTCCTCGGATGGCGCCTTCATCGCCTACGTCAGCGATGAGTCTGGAAAGTCGGACATCTTCCTGCGACGGGTCGCTGGCGAGCGGGCGATCAACCTGACCGGGGACACGAAGGGCGATAACTTCTCCCCCTCGTTCTCTCCCGATGGCACGCAGATCGCTTTCACCTCAACGCGGGACGGCGAGCCCGGACTGTACCTCATGGGTGTCACGGGAGAGAACGTCCGCCGCGTGGCCGACAAGGCGTTCAACCCGACCTGGATGCCGGATGGGAAGGCGGTGGTCTATGCGACCAGTTTCAGCGAGGGCACCGAGCACTCAGGAAGATCGGAGCTGTTTCTCCTGGACCTGACCCGCGGTGAAAAGCATCGAGTCACCGAGGGCGATGCCGTCCAACCAAATACCTCGCCGCGCGGCTTCAGGATTGCTTTCGGAGCAACGCAAGGAGGGAATCGTGATATCTGGACGATCGATCCGGAGGGCCGGCACCCCGTCGCCGTGACGCAGGAAACCGCCTCGGACACGAATCCGGTGTGGGCACCTGATGGCGGGTCGCTCTACTTCCTGTCCAATCGAACCGGTGTCGTGAACCTGTGGAGGGTTCCCATCGACGAGGAGAGCGGCGCGCTGCGCGGGCCGCCTCGAGCGGTCACCACGGGAACGGTCACCATGCAGGAGTTGGCGGTCTCCCGCAACGGCCTGGGGATCTCGGCGCTCGTTCCCAAGAGCAAGTTCTTCCTGACGAAGCAGGCTTTCGATCCGGAAGCCGAAGTGCTCGTGGGCCCGTCGGTTTCCTTCATGGAGAGCGCCCGTGGATTCTGTCACCTCAGTTTGTCCTCAGACGAAGAGTTCCTTGCGTTCGTGAGCGACGCGGACACGAGCGATGAAGATCTTGCCGTCGTGCGGATCGACGGCACGGGGCGGAGACTGATCACCAGCGATGGCTTCAAGGACAGGCGTCCTGTGTTCTCTCCGGATGGAAGCAAGATCGCTTTCTACTCGGACCGTGGTGGGCGCTACCAGCTGTGGACCATCCGTCCGGATGGGACCGGGATGAGTCAGGTGACGGACCTCGGTCATGACCTCCTGACTCCAGCATGGTCTGGTGATGGACTCGCCTTGTTCGCCCTCTCGCAGGAAGAGAAGTCCCTGATGCGCATCGGCCTGACCGGTGGGTTGCCCGTGCGCGAAGCTCAGAGAGTGGTTTTCGAGAATTCTCCCGCCTTGCCACTCTACCCTGTCGATGTGTCTCCAGACGGAAAGAAGCTGGCTGCGAACTTGTGTCTCGAGTCTTCCTCCGACTGCTATCTCGTCTTCGTCGACCTGGAGGAGAACTCCCTGCGGCGCACGGGCCTTCCTGGAACCTGGCCGCAGTGGCTTCCCGACAGCAACAGGGTGCTGTTCCAGGGCCCTAGCACGCTGATGCTGTTCGATGTTGCCACCGGAAGAAGCAGGATCATCATCGAGCTGAAGCCACCGTCCATCCTGGAATCATTCACCGTGACAGGGGACGGGAAGGCTATCTTCTACTCAAGCTTCGAGAGAACCTCCGATCTGTGGTTGCTCACGCTTGATGGGCAGGGGCGGGCGCCATGAAGCAGGAAGCCTGGCTGTTCCCGCCGGACACGCGGGTCGATCACTTCAGCATCATCCGGCTCCTGGGGCGGGGCGGGATGAGCGAGGTGTACCTGGCCCGGGACACCAAGCTCGGCCGCAAGGTTGCCCTCAAGGTGGTCAAGCCCGAGGCGCTCGGCACCCGCGAGGTGCTCGAGCGCTTCTTGTTCGAGGCCCGCGCCACCGCGCGCTTCAACCACCCCTCGATCGTGACCATCCACGCCGTGGGCGAGATCGACGGCCGGCCCTACGTGGCACTCGAGTACCTCGAGGGTCAGACCCTGCGGGAGGCCCTGGAGCAGGAGCGCCCGGGCCAGGCGGAGGCCGTGCGCATCGCCGAGGCCGTGGCCGAGGCGCTCCAGGTGGCCCACGCGGCCGGGGTGCTGCACCGCGATCTCAAGCCCGAGAACGTGATGCTCGGCCTGGACGGGCGCACCCGGGTGCTGGACTTCGGGCTGGCCAGCGTGGTGCCCCGCAAGGACCCCAACACGGACTCCATGCTGGCGCTGACACCTGGCCGGGACAGCGCGGCGATCCAGGGCACCCCGGCCTACATGGCGCCCGAGCTGTGGGCGGAGCGCGGGGCCAGCGAGGCCACGGACGTGTGGGCGCTGGGGGTGATGCTGTTCGAGCTGCTCGCTGGGCGCCGGCCGTTCGACGAGGACAGCGTGCTGCGGCTGGGCCTGCGGGTCAGCGGCCCGGAGCCCGCGCCCAGGCTGGAGGGCCCGCCCGAGCTCTCCGGGCTGGTCGGGCAGTGCCTGCAGAAGGATCCCGGCCAGCGGCCGGCGGCCCGGGAGGTGCTGGCCGAGCTGCGCCGGTTCCTGCGCGGGGCCAGGGAGGTCGCCGGCGACGAGGACAGCCCCTTCCGCGGCATGCTGGCCTTCGACGAGAGCCACCGGCACTTCTTCTTCGGCCGGGAGGCCGAGGTGGCGGCGGCCGTGGAGCGGCTGCGGCGCCAGCCGGTGCTGCCGATCGTCGGGCCGTCCGGGGCGGGCAAGAGCAGCTTCGTGCAGGCCGGGTTGATCCCGCGCCTGCGGGAGCGCGGCGCCCTGGTGGTGCTGCAGCTCAGGCCCGGCGGGGATCCCTTCCTGGCGCTGGCCCTGCGCGTGGCCTCGGCCCGCCAGCAGGCCACCGGGCCGGCCGCGCACGAGGAGGGCGAGCTGAGCGCTGAGCTGCTGGCCCGGCAGCTCCGGGCCACGCCGCAGCTCCTCAACGTGGTCCTGCACCGGCTGGCCGACCGGCGCCGCAGCCAGGTGCTGCTGTTCGTCGACCAGCTCGAGGAGCTGTACACCCTGGTGCCGGACCCGGACGTGCGTCGGGCCTTCATGCAGGCGCTGTGCGCGGCCGCCGACGATCCGCAGCTGCCGGTGCGGGTCGTGTTCACCATGCGCGAGGAGTTCATCAGCCGGCTGGCCGAGGGCGCGGGCGTGCGCGAGGTGCTGGGGCAGTTCACGGTCATGCACAGCCCGCCGCCGGAGGCGCTGCGCGAGATCCTGACCCGGCCGCTCGAGGTGGTGGGCTACGCCTACGACGACCCGCGCATGGCGGACGAGATGCTGGCCGAGGTTCGCGGGGAGGTGTCCGGGCTGCCGCTGCTGCAGTTCGCCGGCAGGCAGCTCTGGGATCGCCGGGACCGGGAGAGGCGGGTCCTGCGGCGGGCGGTGTACGAGGAGATGGGCGGGGTGGCCGGCGCGCTGGCGCAGCACGCGGACGGGGTGCTGGGCGGCATGACCGCCCAGGAGGTGGGCCTGGCCCGCAGCCTGCTCTTGCGCCTGGTGACCGGGGAGCGGACCCGCCGGGTGGTGGCCCGCGAGCGCCTGCTGGAGGGGCTGGGGCTGGGCGCGGAGCCGGTGCTCCGGCGGCTGGTGGAGGCGCGCCTGGTGGCGGCCCGGCAGAGCGAGACCGCGGACGAGGCGGAGCTCGAGCTGGTGCACGAGTCCCTGGTGGTCGCTTGGGGGCGGTACGCGCGCTGGATCGACGAGAGCCGCGAGGAACTGGTCTTCCTCAGCGAGGTCGGGCAGGCCGCAGAGCTGTGGGTCAAGCGGGGGCAGCGTGAAGAGGAGGTCTGGCAGGGAGACGCGCTGCGGGAGGCGCTCAAGGCCGCGGCCCACTGCACCACCGAGCTGCCGTCCCGGGTGGCGCGCTTCCTGGAGGCCGGGAAGAAGAAGGCCCGCAGGCGGACGTGGCGCGTGCGGGGCGCGCTCCTGGCGGTCATCCTGGGCCTGGCCGCGGTGGCCTTGGTCCTGGGGCTCGAGATGCGGGAGTCCCAGCGCCAGGAGGCGATCGCGGTCCAGGAGCGGGGCAGGGCCGAGGCCCGCGAGGCGGACGTGCTCCGGGACAGCGCCGGGATCGCGCTCGGCCAGGGCAGCCCGGTCGAGGCGCGGGCCAAGCTGCGCGCCTCGCTCGAGCTCGCGGACTCGGCCGCGGGCCGGGTGCTGTGGGGCAAGCTGCAGGCGAGCCCGCTCCTCTTGAGCCGAACGTTCCCGGACATGATCTTTGCATCGGCCTTCGAACCGGACAATCGCCACCTGGTCGCCATCGACTACGTGGGGAACGGCCACCGCCTCGACCTGGCCACGGGTGAAGAGCGCCAGTTCGAGGCCTTCGAGGGGCGCGATCCTTACCTCCTTTCGCAGGACGGCCGCTGGCTGGCCATTGCCCGGCCGAACGGCGAGATCGTGCTCCGGGATCTCACGACTCAGACCACACGGGTGCTCGGCTCCCACGGCGGCCCATCCTACGGCGCGAGCTTCAGCGAGGACCTCGCCCTGCTGGCCACGGGCGGGATGGATGGAAGGGTCCTGGTCTGGGATGTGCGCACGGGCAAGTTGCTCCACACCCTCGCGGGTCATCGCGGCCAGGCGTGGCCCTTTACCTTCAGTAAAAGCAACCGCTGGTTCATCACCGGAGGAGCCGATCACACGATCCGGCTCTGGGACCTGTCCAGCGGCTCCCTGGTGCGCGAGATCGACGACTGGTTCGGGACCATCTTCCCCGAGCGTGACCTGCTGGACACCTACTCGCCTACAGAGGGAATGGCTCGGAAGAACAGGGTAAGGGTCTGGGACCTCGCAGAGAACAAGCTACTCGAGGAGAGAGAGTTCCCGATGTCTCAGATCCTATCGGGTAACCTTGCGCGTGACGCCAGGTACTGGATCCGCAGCCACCAGGATGGCCAGATCGATTACCTCGAGTACCCCGGCTGGAACCGCTTCTCGTTCCCTGCAGGCGCGGTGATCCAGGGACTCTTCCTGACCCGGCGCTCGGACCTGCTCGTCGGCACCGACCTCGCGGGCAACCTGAGGGCCTGGAGGTTTCCCTCGGGCTTACCCATCGGCGTGTTCGGGCACCATGCGAACCTGGTCACTGGCTGGTGGGGCAGCATGGACGACCGTTTCCTCGCCTCCGCGAGCACGGACAAGGACCTCTCGGTCTGGGACCTCGCTGCGCTCCGGCCCGAGCGAGTCCGGACCGGCCACGCCGGCAAGGTGATCCGTTTGGTCATGAGCCCTGATGGCAAGCAGCTGGCCTCCGGGGGCTTCGACAAGACCGTCCGTCTCTGGGACTTGACGACTGGCCGTTCCACCATGGTGCTGAGCGGGCACGCCGCTGTAATTCAATGGGGTCTTGCGTTCAGTCCGGACAGTCGCGTGGTGGCCTCGGGCAGCTTCGACAAGACGGTCCGCCTCTGGGATGCGACGACCGGACAGCAGCTCAAGGTCCTCGAGGGGCATGTCGCGGGAGTCGACTCCGTCGCCTTCAGCCCGGACGGACAGCTCCTGGCCACGGCCACACAAGGCCTCGAGAGGCCGCTCATCCTCTGGGATGTGGCCAGCGGCAAGCCTATCCATGTCCTCGAACATCGTGTTCCTGGCGTCGGGACGGTCGCCTTCAGCCCGGACGGCCGCACCCTCGCGGCAGGTACCTCCGGGAAGAAACCCCTCCTCTTCGACGTCAAGACCTTCACGGAGCTTCCGATCAGAGGCGAGGGCGTGTATGGCGTTCGCAGTGGGACCTTCAGCCCGGATGGTGGGAAGCTCGCTGCAGGCCTGGATGTCGGGACCATCGAGCTATGGGATCTCCGGGAAGGTACGGTGCGGGAGCTGGGCCGGCATGAGCGGGGTGCTTTTGGAATTTCCTTCCACCCCGACGGGAAGAGGCTCGGCAGCGCCAGCGCGGACGGGACGGCCCGGATCTGGGATCTGGAGACCGGGGAGTATGAGGTGATCGCCCGCCACCGCGGCTACGACGTGAACTCGATCGTGTTCTCGCCCGACGGCAGGCTCGCGGCCACCTCGGGCGACGACGAGACCGTGCGCCTCTGGGACGTGGAGACCCGCAGGCCCGTCTGGCGGGCGCCTGTGCTGCTACCACGCCAGGGGGAACCGCCCGAGGTCTTCACCCACGAGGGCTGGCAGGCCGTGGTCGAGCCGCCCCAGCCGCTGGCGCCGCCCCCCTCGGCCTGGCGCAAGGCCGCCGAGCAGGCGCGCTTCGGCTCGGCCGCGAATGCGGATGGGGTCCTGTGCCTGCAGACCTTCGAAAACGGGCTCGAGCTGTGGGACCGCAGGGGGGACAAAATGATCTGGCGCGAGCAGCAGAAAGACCTCGGCCAGGTCCTGGCCCTGCCGCGCGCCTGCGCCTGGATCGCCGGGGGGAAGGCCCACCTGGTGGACGGGCAGGGCGCCCCGAGGAGCCTGTGCGACCAGGCCACGGCCCTGGGACGCGACGGGGAGGTGCTGCTCGTCGCCTGCGCCGACAGGGTGCGCTCCTTCGACGCCGCGGGCATGGAGCTGGTCGCCCAGGCCCGGTCCATCCAGGCTGGCGCCACCGCCCTCGCCCGGAATGAATACTGGTTGCTGGTCGGTCAACCGAGCGGCGAGCTGGAGGCCCTCTCCCTCGCGTCAGGCGCTTCGGCTCTGGCGCGCACGTTCGACCAGCCCCGGCCGAGCCCGATCCGGCACCTCGTTCCTGGACCCATGGACACCGTGATCGTGGGCCAGGACGACGGCAGCGTGAGCCTCTGGGACCTCCGGAGCGGCGTCCTGCTGGACCGGTTCTTCCTGCACGGCTGGGTCGAGCACCTGCTGCTCGACGACCACAAGCTCCACGCGGTCAGCGATCTCGGCGATCGGCTGGTGTGGGATCTGGACGTCCTCACCCTGGGTCGCTGCGAGCTGCTCCAGGCCGTGTGGAAGAAGGCGCCCGGTGTGTGGGATGTAGGTCGGGCCGTGGTGCGGGCGCCCGCGCCCGTCGACGGCTGCGTGCCCGCAGGCAACCAGCCCGCGCCCTAGTCGTCCCGCCGGATCCCGAGCACCTGCATCTTGTGCGACAGGGTGCGGAGCGGCAGCCCCAGGCTGCTCGCGGCCAGGTTGCGGTCCCAGTGGCTGCGGACCAGGGCTTTCCGGATCAGCTCGGCTTCGAGGCGGTTCATCTCGGACTTCAGATTGATCTCGCTGGGCGCCCCGCCCGGGGCGGCCTCCGCGGCGGGCTGCGGGGCCAGGCGCCCGTGCTCGCGCACCCGCTCGGGCAGGTCCTCGACCTCGAGCCGCGGGCCGCGGGTGATGACCACCGCCCGCTCGATGGCGTTGCGGAGCTCGCGCACGTTCCCAGGCCAGTCGTGCTGCCGGAGGAGGTCGAGCGCCTCGGGCGCGATGCCCGCGACCTTCCGCCCGTCGGCCTGGCAGGCCTGGGTCAGGAAGTAGAGCGCCAGCGGCTCGATCTCCTCGACCCGCTCCCGGAGCGGCGGCAGCCGGAGCGTCATGGCGTTCAGCCGGTAGAGCAGGTCCTCGCGGAACGTCCCGGCCTTGGCCATGGCCTCGAGATCCTTGTGCGTCGCGGCCAGGATGCGCACGTCGACCTCGAGCTCCTTGGTGGAGCCCACCCGGGTGAAGCGCTTGGTCTCCAGCACGCGCAGCAGCGCGGCCTGGGCGGCCGGGGGCAGCTCGCCGATCTCGTCGAGCAGCACGCTGCCGCCGTCCGCGGACTCGAACACGCCGGCGGCCTGGCGCTCGGCGCCGGTGAAGGCGCCCTTCTCGTGGCCGAAGAGGGTGCTCTCCACGAGCTGCGCGGGGATGCCGCCGCAGTTCACGCAGCGGATGGGTTTCGCGCTGCGCTTGCTCTGCTGGTGGATGGCCCGGGCCACCATCTCCTTGCCCGTGCCGGTCTCGCCGAAGATGAGCACCGGGATGCTGGACCGGGCCAGGCGCTCGACCACGCGGTAGACCTCGACCGTGGCCGGGCTGCGGATCACCAGGCAGCCCGGGGCGCAGGCGGCCTCCGGGGACTCGCCGCAGGCCTCCTCGACCGCCAGCTGCAGCGGCTGGGCTGGGCTGGTCCGGCGCAGGGCGTCGTGGGTGAGGGCCAGGAGCCCCTCGGCCGAGCAGGCGTGGTCGGGCATGAGCCCCAGCCCGCAGCGCAGCCCGGGGACGTCCCTGGCCAGCGTAGCCACGAGGCCCCTGGCGCCGGCCGCGTCCTCCTCGGGCAGGAGGACCTCCAGGGTGTCCTGGCTGTACAGGCCGCAGGCGTCGAACCTGCGCAGCCTCGGCTGGATCCGCTCGAACCAGCGCCCCACGTGGCCCTCGGCCCGGAGCATGAGGCAGGCGAGCTTCCGCCCGAAGGTCCTGGCGCGGAGCGCCTCGACCTCCAGGACGCGCTGGAACCGGTCGTGGCCCTCGAGCCCGGCGGCGCTGGCCTCGGCCGAGCGGAGGGAGGGGACGAGCGCGACCACGGCGCCGAACGCGAGCTCTGCCCCTGGCTCGACCTTGGACCGCTCCACCCGTTCGCCGTTCACCCAGGTGCCGTTGGTGGACTGGAGGTCCTCGACCCACAGCACGCCGCTCGACAGCTCGAGGGAGGCGTGCTGCCGGGACAGGCTGCTGTCCCGGACGGTGATGTCCGCGGGCGGCTCCCGGCCGATCACCAGGCTCTGCCCCTCCTGGAGGGTCACCAGCCGCACCCCGTCCCGGGAGTAGACGAGCAGCGAGGTCGAGCCCGGGGCCACGGCCGGCAGGCCGCGCGCGGCGCGGAGCTTGGCCCGGTCCTCGGCCGAGAGGGTGGTGGTCTGGAGCAAGGAGGCCTTGTCGTCCCGTTCCGCCATGGCGCCTGTCTTTCTGGAGACTGTCCCCACGGTAGCACCGGAGCCTGGCCTCGGCAAGAAGTTGCCGAGTTGGCGGGCCTCCGCCGGAAAAGGTGGCTGGCACCTGGCTCTCGAACGCGGACCTTTCTCTAACTGAAAGGAATCAAGGGCCATTTTCATGTGGCCCGGGTTGGCCTGCAGCTTGCTCTACTGGAGAGCGTGCGAACGAACGAAACCAAGAGGGAGGCTGCCATGAAGAACCTGATCAAGTTGACCGCGGTCCTGACGGTGGTGGCGGTGGTGCTCGGCGTGCTGCTCGGCTGGGGCGGGGAGCGGAGGCCAGTGGTGACCGCACAAGCGCTGCCCTGCGTCGAGATGGGCGAGCAGCTCGTGTGCTTCGACGGCCAGCCCGCGGGCGATATGCGCTGCGAGAACGTGGACCCCTCGACTGTCCTGTGCACCCGATCCTGAGCCTTCGAACCCCGACAAACGGATTTGGCCGCTGCGCGGGGAGGATTGGAAATCCCAGGAGAGGATTCTCTTGGAGTAGGGCAGGAAGGGCAGGCCCGTCCGCCGCCCTCTCGAGGGATCAGTGCCTGGTATTCAGGAATCCTGGGCGAGAGTCGGCTCGACCACGAGGCGGACCACCGGCCCGGGCAGGCGCTCGGCCGTGAGGCGGAGCGCGACCGGGCCGCCCGGCTTGACGAGGCTCGCCGGCTCCTCGCGACGCTGGCCGTCGCTGCTGGTGGCCGTGACCAGGCGCCGGATAGCGCAGGCCGCGCAGTGCACCGTGCCGCCGCAGCCCTCGGGCCGGCGGGCGTACACGCACTCGAGGACCTCCCCCGCCAGCAGCCCGCCCGGGTGCTCCAGACAGACCCCCGCGTGCTCCAGCAGGTCGCGGCTGGCCGCCAGGACGCGCGCCTGACCGTCGAGGATCAGCACCGGGGGGCCCAGGCGGTTCACCAGATCGCCGAGCCGCTGGCCGCTCTGCCGCGAGTAGAAGTCCGCGCAATCCTGGCAGATCCCGTGACTGATGCGCTCGTCATCCAGGGGCTGGAGCACGCTGATGTGGACGCCGCAGTAGCTGCACACGAGCTGCATGACATGGGCCTTGATACGGTCCGCGGGACGGATGTCAACCAGCGAGGGCCACCCTGGACCCCCCTGCGGTCCTCAGGAGGCCTCGGACAGAACGGGCTCGAACGTGAGTCGGACGAGCGGCCCGGGCAACCGCTCGGCCGTGAGGCGGAGCGCGACCGGGCCGGCCGCCTGGGTGACGCTCGCCGGCTGCTCGCGCCTGATGCCGTCCCGCAGGGTGGACAGGACCGTGGACCGTATGGCGCAGGCCGCGCAGCGGCTCGCCTGGCCGCATCCCCCGGGTTGGCGGGCGTGCACGCACCCGAGGATGTCACCCGCGAGCAGGCTGCCCGGCCGCTCCAGCCTGAGCCCCGCGCGCTCGAGCAGGTCGCGGCTGGCCGCCTGCACCCTCGTCGGCCCATCCATGATCATCGCCGGGAGCTCGAGGTGGTTCACCAGCTCCCCGAGCCGCTGCCCGGACCGCTGCTCGAAGAAGT
The DNA here is from genome assembly GCA_022710975.1 of Myxococcota bacterium. Lineage (GTDB taxonomy): Bacteria > Myxococcota > B64-G9 > B64-G9 > B64-G9 > JAKLGA01. Next base: position 53,669 of record JAKLGA010000013.1, read on the forward strand.
CCCGGCACGCCTGACAGATGCCATGGCTGGTGCGCTCGTCCTCGAAGGGCTTGAGCTCTCCGTAGTGATCGCCGCAGTGGGTGCATACGAGTCGCATCGCAAGGAATCTTGGTACGGCCGGCGGGCGACATGTCAATCCGGTTTGCGGCGTTCGCTGGCGCCTGGCGGCCGCGCCGGGCGTTCGTGTTCATGGGCGGACGCATGGATCCGCTCCTGCTGGAAATCGGGGATATCCTGGCAGGTGAAGGGCTGGGTCGGAGAGGGAGACGAGCGGAAGGACGAAGCGCTGTCCGTCTCCAGGGAGAGACATGCGAGTGATCTCGACAGGTCTCGTGCTCCTGATCGCCGGACTCGCGGGCTGCGCGGCGACCGCGGCCAGGTCGCCCTCTGCCCGGCCGGCCCAGGCCACGGTCGCGGAGCGCGAAGCGGTCCCCCTCGAACGGCAGATCCAGCTCCCGCTGAGCGTCCAGGACGAGCGCGACCTGCGCCTGCTGGCGGAGGAGCTGCGGGCCCGGGAGGGGCTGCCTGGCCTGCGGCGGCTCATCCTTGGCACCAGCGGCTCGCCGCTCGACTTCCCCGTGGCCAAGCTCATGTTCCTGCGCGAGCTGGGCGGTGGGCGCCTCGAGCTCGTCTGGGCCCGGGCCCGTCACCGATCCTGGTGCGAGCAGGCCAGGGGGGGCAGGTGCCCCGAGGCCGAGGTGGTGCTGGAGCGCGGCGGGTGGCGCCTGCTCCCGGCCGAGCTCAGCCGGCAGGAGGCCTGCCAGCGCACCCGCCCCCGGCTCGAGCGGCGGCCCGGCTGGCTCCCCGAGGGCTCGACCGCGGCCGATCCCGAGGCGGACTGGGTGCGGGTGGGGGCGGACGTGAGCTGCGAGGAGGTCGCGGCGCTCGAGAGGTCCCTGGGGCTCGCTGAGGCGAGCGGCGTCAGCAAGGAGGTGGTCGAAGGTCAGACCTACTACTTGCTGACCATCGACACCGGTTCGCACTCCTGGATGGAGCAGCGATACCGCCTGGAGCCCGACGGGCGGTTCGTGCTGGTCAGCTCCTCCCGCGCCATCTCCTGACCCCGGGCTGCCGGTGGCTGGCACCCACGGGAGGGTAGCCCTGCCTCCAGGTCTTGCCCCACGGGTTTCAACGGGTGGAAGCTGGAGACAGATCCTCCGGGAGGGATGGGCATGCAGGTCCGATCCGTCGTCCTCGGGATTCTCCTCGCTGGCCTCCTCGGTGGATGCGACTCGCAGTCCGAGCGGTGTATCCCCGCCTGCGAGTTCAGGCAATGCGGGGACGACGGCTGCGGGGGGAGCTGCGGGGAGTGCGTATCTCCCGCGTCCTGCAACCCCGACGGCCTGTGCCAAGGCCACTGGAACAACAGTTGCATGACGTCCGAGGATTGCGAGAGCGGCTTGTGCTTTCGCTACTCCGACGGCACGGGCTACTGCTCCACGCGCGGTTGCCTGGACAACGACGACTGTGTGAACTACGCCGAGGGCGAGACGGCCGAGATGTGCTGCGTGGACGTGGGCGGCGACTTCAAGGTCTGTCTGAAGATCGACCCCGGCTACGCCTGCGGCAACCAGGACAAGACCTGCGGCCAGTCCTGCCTGGGCCAGGTGGACTCGGCCTGCGATCCCAACCACACCTGCCTGAGCGGCGCGGACGTGTACTGCTCGCACACCTGCGTCACCAACACGGACTGCAGCGACTGCCAGGCCGAAGACCCGGACACGACGTTCCAGTGCTGGTTGATCGGCGGCGGTGACTCCTACTGCATCGCGGCGAACTCCGCCACCTGCACCGCCTCCTCCCACTGCGACGCGGGCGAGGCCTGCTCCCCGTACATCGACGAGACCGGCCAAGCGTTGAAGGGCTACTGCGTCTCCGGCGGCACGCTGACGGCCGGCGCCGAGTGCGACGAGGACGACGACCAGTGCATGGGCATGTGCATCGAGGGGCACTGCTCCGAGGTTTGCGCGACCGACGGCGACTGCCCGGTGCAGGGGACCTGCACGGTGGTCAGCTTCTGCAAGACCACTGAGGGCACCGGCGACTGCGCCTCCTGCGCCGAGTCCTTCCCGGACATCGCGATGTGCCTCTGGCCCCCGTTCGGGACCCTGTCGGCCGGCGCGCCCTGCGCGGGGGGCGGCGTCCTCTTCCGCGCGGACCCATGCCAGGCGGGCCTGACCTGCCTGGACTTCGATCTCGCCGATCCGCCCTGCGCGACCGTCGAGGACTGCACCGCGCTGATCCCCGGGAGCTGGAACGTCGGGTGCGTGCCGGGTGCCTGCGGCGTCCCGAGCCACTGCGCCGCTTCTTTCTGCTCCAGCCGCTGTGACCTCGCCGGTGGCTGCGAGCAGGGCTTCGTGCCCATCGATCGAGCTGGCGACTGCTACTGCGCTCCGAGCCCGTAGGGTTGGAGGGTTATGAGTGAAGCTGTGGGCGATCCTCCTTGCGCCCCTCGTCGCCAGCCTGGCGCTGGGCCTGCAGGCGGGCTGCGAGCAGGCGGGGTACGAATACCCGATCGTGGACAGCTGCCAGCTCGACGCAGACTGCCCCGAGGGCCAGACTTGCCAGAACTACTGTACCTACTCCTGTCGGAACGGCACTGACTCAGACTTTTGCCACTTCAGCTGCCTCCCGCCCAACGGCCACTGCGGCCACAACAGCGACTGCGGGGAGGGGGGGCGCTGCCGCTGGGATGTCTCGAGCGACGACTGCGCCCACTGCGAAGCCTGCCTCTGCCCCTACCGCGCCACCAACCATGTGTGCACCATGCTCGGCGATCTGCGCCCCTGCACCTGTCTCGTCAACGCCGACTGCGCCGAGGGGCAGAGCTGCACCCCATGGGGCTGTGCGTTCGGCGAATTCGAGGGGGACTGCGGGGACTTCCAGGACGACAACAGAAACAGCCTCACCGACTGTGGGGACCGCGCCTCCTGCGAGGGGCGCGCCTGCTCCACGCACGACTGGCTGAACGGACTCGAGGACGGGGTTTGCGTGGACGGGGAGTGCATGGGTTGCGAGGTCGAGAGCTGCGCGAGCGACCTGGACTGCGCGGCCTGCGGCGCCTACCGGATCTGCGACCCTGTGCGCGCCTGCTGCACCCCCTGCCCGGACTGCGCGTGCCTGTGACCGGGTCGTCCTTCTTTCCGCGTGGCCAGCCGCTCCCGCCGAGGGCCGTTCTGCGACCTTCCGTGCCTTCCTCTCTTCGGAGTTTCTTCGAAGGTGAAGGCAGGAGGGGCCAGGCCCCACGCGGTAGAAAAGCCTTTCACCGATTTTGCCCTCGAAGAAATGCCCGGAACGAGAGCACGCGGACGATCGGCAAACGCCCCGCCACATGCGGGCCTTGCCTCCAGGCCTTGCCCACGGGTTCCAATGGGAGGAAGCTGAAGACAGATCCTCCGGGAGGGATGGGAATGCAGCTCCGAACCGCCGTCCTTGGACTCATTCTCGCTGGAGCTCTCGCCGGCTGCGACTCGAAGTCCGATCCCTGTGTCCCTGCCTGCGAGGGCCGTCAGTGCGGAGTCGACTCCCAGTGCGGTGAGAGCTGCGGCTCGTGCCCCTCGGACGAGCTCTGCGACGAGGAGACCGGGCGCTGCCTGTGCGTGCCCGACTGCGCGGACCGATTCTGCGGCCCGGACCACTGCGGCGGGAGCTGCGGGGCGTGCCAGGCGCCGCTCGTCTGCAGCCCCAGGGCGCGCTGCGAGGGCGAGGTGGGGCAGGGTGAGGCCTGCGGCAGGGGGGCGGAGCACTGGACGATCGTGAGCTGCGTCGAAGGGCTCACCTGCCTGGACTTCGTGTTCGAGCCCGACTCCGCCCTCGACCCCGCCGTGATGCCCTGCAGCGCGGACAGTGACTGCCTGGCCTTCTATCAACCCGACTGGAACCCGGTCTGTGTGGGGGGCGACTGTGTGGCCTCGCTGTGCGCCGCGAGCTGCTCAGAGGCGAACGGTCCGGACTGGTGCCCGGAGGGGTTCGATCCCTACTACGACCACGCGCGCGAGGAGTGCCTGTGCGTCCCGGTGGGCGCGCCGGGCGCGTTGCCGCTCGGGGCGGCCTGCTCCCTGGGGCCCGTCAACCCGGGCGCCGGCAACTGCCAGGCCTGGGGCTGGTGCTTCTCTCCGATCCTGGACGCGGGCCCGAGCTGCGAGACCGACGCGGACTGCGAGGCGCTGACCCCGATGCCGGGGGTCGACTGCGTGGGCGAGCGCTGCGTGTTCGCCTCCTGCGCGGCGCCCTGCGCCGTGGACTGCCCCGCGGGCTGGGAGGACTTCCAGCCCACGGACTATCCCTGCACCTGCCTCGCCCGCTCCCAGGCCGAGGGTGAGCCTTGCAGGTTCGGCGAGGTGAACGCCGAGGCGAGCGACTGCCAGGCCGGCCTCGACTGTATCGGTATGGCGCCAGATCCCGTGAACGCACCATGTCCGAATGGGGACGCCGACTGCATCGTGTTCATGGACGCGCAGTGGAATGCAGACTGCGTGGACGGAGGGTGCGGGGTGTCCTTCTGCGCCAGCCCCTGCGAGGATGGCGATTGCCCTTGCGGTTCCTCGGCCCAGGCCATCTCGGGAGCCTGTTACTGCATTCCGACCTCGGCGGTGTACGGCTCCCAGGAGGTGGGTGAGCCCTGCTCCTTCGATGGCGTGAACGACCCCGGGTGCCCGATCGACTGCTCTTCCGGCTTGACCTGCCTCGGCCAGTCTGCCGATCCGCTGGACATGCCCTGCGCGACCCAGGAGGACTGCCGGGCGTACTTCCCCGCTGAATGGAACCCCGACTGCGTGGACGGCGGCTGCGGGGCGTCCTTCTGCTCGTCGCAGTGCGTGGACGGCAGGTGCGACTGCGACTACGAGCCGATGAGCTTGTCAGGTACTTGTTTTTGCGTTCCGGGTTCCACCGGCGGGATCGTCGAGGCCGGCGGAGCTTGCCCGTTCGGAGGCGTCAACGGCAGCGACGACTGCCGCCAGAGCTGCACTGCGAGTCTGACCTGCCTCGGCCTTGCCTCCGATCCGGTGAACACGCCTTGCGCCGTGGACGCGGACTGCCTGGCCTTCCTCCCCGAAAGCTGGAACGTGGACTGTGTCGAAGGTGGCTGTGGCTCGTCGTTCTGCTCCGCCCTGTGTGTATCCGGCCAGTGCCAGCCAGGCTACGGGCCCTACGAGCTATCGGGGGATTGCTACTGCCTCCCGGCTGCCAGTGACACCCCGCGAAGCGCGGGCGAGGCGTGTACCTACGGGACAGTGAACCTGCTCGCGGGCCTGTGCGCGGAGGGGCTCGCGTGCGCTGGGGTGCTCAGCGAGGAGGGCGCCGCGCCCTGCCCGAACGGGGACGCGGACTGCCTGGCGTTCTACGACCCGGGCTGGAACCCGGACTGCGTTCAGGGGAGATGTGGCGCTTCCTTCTGCGCTGTGCCCTGCACGGGCGGCGCGTGCGACGCGGGCCTCACGCCCGTGGACGTGGGCGGCGACTGCTATTGCCGGGCGGTGAAGTAACTCCCACCTCGCCAGCTGATCCGTCGCGGCGTGGTTCTCCTCCGGCTCGGGCGGTCGGGGAAAAACCGCCCCTCGCCCGAGGAGACCCACTCCGCCGATGGCGGCGCGGAGGGAGAGGCAGGCAACCTTGGTTTTCCCGGCTGGTCTTGCTAGGCTCCGCGCCGGCGGAGGCTGGCGCCTGGGGACGGTCTCCAGGCCCAGACCGGCCCGCCTGCAACTGGAGGCAACCATGCTCGTACTTCGAGCGCGACTCTGCCCTGCCCTGGTCCTCGTCCTCGCCGGTGCCTGCCTGGCGCTGGGGTGTCTAGGTTGTTCGAACGGAGACCCCGGCGGCGGGGACGATGGCGGAGCGACCGACGGCTCCGGGGACAGCTACCGCGCCCCGGTCGAGGGCGTCGACATCGACGAGGACTTCGCCGCCTTCCTCCTGCAGGTCGCGGAGCTGTGGGCCGGGCGCGACGCCGACTTCGACGGGGACGGCGTGGCGGAGGTGAAGGTCACCTCGTACGACCCCGACGGAGACACCACGGTCGAGTACTGGGGGCCGCGGGACGAGATCTTCGCCATCCTCGCTCCCCTGGCGAGCTTCACGGTCAACCGCGCGACGGGGAACCGCCAGCTCGTCCTCGACACCAACGATGACGGTGTGCCCGAGGCGCAGACCACGGAGACCGGCAGCGGCCGCGAGATCCTCGAGGACCGCGCCGGCCAGGGCACGTTCGACTGGCGAAGGACGGAGGTCTTCGGCGCGGATGGCTCGCTGACGGTCACCCTCGCGCACCTCGAGGACAGCGCCTTCGTGACCGACGCGGAGTACACGGTGTCGCGCCGCAGGCCGAAGTGCGGACAGCCCAACCCGGGGGGCGCGGAGAGCAAGAACTCGACCCTGGCCCCGGATTGCCTCTGGCCGATGCCGTCCGCTCCGTCCGGCTCGGGGGGCGTGTACGTGGCCACCGCCGGCGGCGGGGGGGCGACCGACCACGGCGGCTTCTGCAGCAACGCGCACCAGGCGCGCCTCTTCAAGGCCATCGCCTGCGCGAAGAAGCGCTTCGATGAGTGCCTGACGAAGTGGAACAGCGAGGAGGCCGCGCGCTTCGCCGAGGCCTGGGCCACGCGGCCCCTCCAGGTCGACTGCGCCATCAAGACGATCCCCGAGTGCAGGGGCATCAACGCGGCCAGCGACGAGACCGCGATCTCGGTGCGTCCGCCGCTGCTCGACCCCGCGGCCAGCTCGGGCCTGTCGGACGAGGACCTCTGCCTGACCATGTTCCACGAGATGATGCACTGGTCCGGCACGCCCGACAGCGGGAACCTGCACGGGGACGCGGTGGACCGCGTCTACGCGTGCGCGCGCTTCTGCGACCCGCGCTGCAGGTACGACACGGGGGTCGATCCCGACTGCGGGACCACCCCGGGTTCGGACTGCGCGATCTGCGTGCTGGGGAAGGAGAAGAACCGGTGCGGGAGCAAGACCGCGTGGGTGGGGTACGGGGAGTTCTACACCACCAACTTCTGCGCGAAGGGTACCTTCAACCCCGAGTACGCCGACTGCTCGGCGGCCCTGGGCCCGGGCCAGGTCTTCTGCGATGGCGCGATCGAACCGGATGGGGCCTTCACGCCCTGCTGTGTCGCCTGCCCGGACGGGTACGACAACGGGTTCGCCTGCTCCCAGTGGTATCCGGACGCGGAGGAGGGCAAGGTGATCTCCGACGCGGGCTGCAGGACCGACTGCGGCAACCCCCCGTGAGCCAGGCGCCTGCCGCCTGCCGGTCGGGGGTGCCAGGCGCCTTCGAGGCCGGCTACTGCAGGCCGGTGCCGTAGGGATGGTGGCCCTCGTCCCGACCTGCTCAAGACCTTGACCTGTCGTCTGCTGGCCTTCCGTAGGTGAGGCACACGGGCGATCTGCAAACGCCCCGCACGCGCGTGTGTCAGCCCCTTGCGGCCTTGCCTCCAGCCCTTGCCCCACGGGTTCCAATGGGTGGAAGCTGGAATCAGATCCTCAGGGAGGGATGGGAATGCAGGTTCGGATCGCCATCCTCGGACTCTTCCTGGCTGGTGCTCTCGCCGGCTGCGGCGAGGAGGCGCACGTCATCGGCACGATCGACGTTTCGGAGGTCGGTGGGTGGAGCCCGTCGCCGTCATTCAGGCTGATCGTCGGGCCGGAGGGCGACAGCCAGGTGTACGCCGTGGACGTCGCCGGCCTCGACGGGCACTACACCGGCACGGTCAGGCCGAACAGGCTGGCTTCCTTCCGGAGTTTCGTCGCCGGGATCGACTTCGGTGCGTACGAGTTCCCGACCAATTACCAGACCGAGGTGGGAAGCGTCCAGACGACCATCGAGATCGACGGGGTGGCTGAGACCGATCTGTTCTTCGAGGACGACTCCTTCCCTTTGGAGATCGGGGAGCTCAGGGACCTGGCGCTAGGCGTCGTCGTGGCGACCGTGTGGACGCCGATCGAGGGCGGCTAGCCCCGGGTTCCAGGAGATCGTGGGATGCGACAATGTTTGTTCACGCTCCTGCTGCTCGTCCTCGGCCTCCCCGGGGTCCTGACGCTCGCCTGCTCGCCGACGCCGGACACCCATCCCTGCGTCCCCGACTGCGAGGGGATGGAGTGCGGCGACGACGGCTGCGGGGGGAGCTGCGGGGGGTGCGGCCCGACGGAGGAGTGCGTGTCCCCCGGCCGATGCCAGTGCGCGCCGGTCTGCGGGCGCCAGGAGTGCGGCCTGGACAGCGTCTGCGGGGTCTCCTGCGGCGACTGCAGCAATTTCTATTCCGAGCCCATGTGCTGCGTGGACGTGGGCGGCGACTTCAAGGTCTGCCTGAAGATCGACCCCGGTTACGCCTGCGGCAACCAGGACAAGACCTGCGGCCAGTCCTGCGTGGGCCAGCTCGACTCGGCCTGCGCTCCGGACCACGCCTGCCTGAGCGGCGCGGACGTGTACTGCTCGCACCCCTGCGTGACGAACGCGGACTGCAATGACTGCCAGGCCGAGGACCCGGACACGACGTTCCAGTGCGCGGTGATCGGAGGCGGAGACTCCTACTGCATCGCGGCGAACGACGATACCTGCACTGCTTCCTCCCACTGCGACGCGGGCGAGGCCTGCTCCCCGTACATCGACGAGACCGGCGACGCGCTGCAGGGCTACTGCGTCTCCGGCGGCACGCTGACGGCCGGCGCCGAGTGCGACGAGGACGACGACCAGTGCCTGGGCATGTGCATCGACGACCACTGCTCCGAGGTGTGCGAGACCGACGGCGACTGCCCCGAGCAGAACACCTGCATGTCGGTCAGCTTCTGCAAGACCCTGGAGGGCACCGGGGACTGCGCCACCTGCACCGAGGCCTTCCCCGACATCAAGATGTGCATCTGGTACCCGCTCGGCACCCAGCCTGCCGGCGCGCCCTGCGCCTCCGGCGCGATCCACGCGGACGCGGGCGACTGCATAGCAGGCCTGACCTGCCTGGACTTCGATCTCGCCGATCCGCCCTGCGCGACCATCGAGGACTGCACCCCGCTGATCCCCGGGAGCTGGAACGCCGGGTGCGTGCCGGGTGCCTGCGGCGTCCCGAGCCACTGCGCCGCTTCTTTCTGCTCCAGCCGCTGTGACCTCGCTGGCGCTTGCCAGCCGGGCTTCGTGCCGATCGATCCCAGCGGGGAGTGCTACTGCGCCCCGAGTCCGTAGCCCCCTCGCGGGTGCCACCCGCTGCACCGAGGGCCCATCTCGCCCGCTGACCCGTCGCTCCGTGGGTCTCCTCAGGGCTCGGGCGGTTGAGGAAAAACCGCCCCTCGCCCGAGGAGACCCACTCCGCTAGGTCGCCCCTCCGTGCTTCAGGGCCCTTCCATTTCTACCCCCGAAGAAATGCCCGGGATGAACCAGGTTTCCAAGCGCCCCGACGATGCCGGGCTTCCAAGCGCGCCGGGCGCGCAGGAAACCTAGCCCAGAGGGAGCACACGGACGATCGGCAAACGCCCCGCCACATGCGGGCCTTGCCTCCAGGCCTTGCCCCACGGGTTCCAATGGGTGGAAGCTGGAATCAGATCCTCCGGGAGGGATGGGCATGCAGGTCAAGACCGCCGTCCTCGGGATTCTCCTCGCCGGCCTGGCCGCCGGCTGCGACTCGAAGTCCGATCCGGATCCCTGCATCCCGGCCTGCGAGGGCAGGCAGTGCGGGATCGACTCCCTGTGCGGTGAGAGCTGCGGCTCGTGCCCCTCTGACGAGCTCTGCGACGAGGAGACCGGGCGCTGCCAGTGCGTGCCCGACTGCGCGGACAGGTACTGCGGCCCGGACCACTGCGGCGGGAGCTGCGGGGAGTGCCAGGCGCCGCTTTCCTGCAGCCCCGAGTTCCGCTGCGAGGGCGAGGTGGGGCAGGGCGCGGCTTGCGGCAGGGGGGTGCCCGGGGGTGCGGTCGCGACCTGCGCCGAGGGGCTGACCTGCCTGGAGGTCGCATTCGAGCCGGGCGCCATGCCCTGCAGCGCGGACAGTGACTGCCTGGCCTTCTACCAACCCGACTGGAACCCGGTCTGTGTGGCGGGCGACTGCGTGGCCTCCCTGTGCGTCGATGGCTGCGCGGGCGGGTACGGCCCGGACTGGTGCCCGGACGGCTTCGATCCGCTCTGGGACGACGAGCGCGAGGAGTGCCTGTGCGTGCCGGTGGGCAGCTCGACCGGGCTGCTGCCCGGGTCGCCCTGCACCCTGGGGCCCGTCAACCCCGGCGCCGGGAACTGCCAGGTGGGTACCTGGTGCTGGGCGTTCATGGACCAGGACCTGCCCACCTGCGCCGCGGAGCAGGACTGCGTGGACGCGGGGTTCGAGTTCCCGGGCCTGGACTGCGTGGCCGGGCACTGCATGGTCGCCTCCTGCGTGGAGCCGTGCACGGAGGACTGTCCTGGGTTCCAAGGCGATCCCGAGCCCTACCACTTCCCCTGCTACTGCGACGCCAACTACCTGGGGACCCAGGCCCTGGGCGAGCCCTGCGCCTTCGGCGAGGTGAACGCAGAGGCGGGGAGTTGCCTCGCGAACCTCACGTGCGTCGGGCTCGGGCCCGAGCCCGAGGATCTTCCCTGCCCGGGTGGGGTTGCCGACTGCGAACCTTTCATGGATCCAGCCTGGAACCCGGACTGCGTGGACGGCGGCTGCGGGGCCTCGTTCTGCTCCGCGCGCTGCGATCCGGCCGGGGCATGCGAGGATTGGTTCTCACCCGCGGACGTGGGCGGCGTGTGCTACTGCATCCCGTGGGGGTGCGCCGGTTGCGATCACCGGGATGTCTGCACCTTCGATACAGTCAACCCGAACGCGGGCAACTGCGAGTCTTCCCTGCTATGCCTCGGCGTGCAGGCAGACCCGTTGGACATGCCATGTTCGGCCGACGAAGATTGTCTGGACTACCTGCCCGCGAGCTGGCATCCGGACTGCGTGGACGGCGGCTGCGGTGCGTCCTTCTGCTCGGGCCAGTGCGCGCCTGACGGTATTTGCCCAGTTGGATCTCCGGTCGATGTTGCAGGTGACTGCTTCTGCCTCCCTCCCGCCAATAACACCCCTCGCGGCCCTGGGGAGCCTTGCACCTTCGTGATGGTGAACGTATTTGCGGGCCTGTGCGCGGAGGGGCTTGCGTGCGCGGGGGTGCTCAGCGAGGAGGGCGCCGCGCCCTGCCCGAACGGGGACGCGGACTGCCTGGCGTTCTACGACCCGGGCTGGAACCCGGACTGCGTTCAGGGGCGGTGCGGGGCCTCCTTCTGCGCCGTGCCCTGCACGGGCGGCGCGTGCGAGGCGGGCCTCACGCCCGTGGACGTGGGCGGCGACTGCTACTGCAGGATGGTGAAGTAACTCCCATCCATCCCGCCCGCTGTTCCGTCGCTCCGTGGGTCTCCTCCGGCTCGGGCGGTTGAGGAGAAACCGCCCCTCGCCCGAGGAGACCCACTCCGCTTGCAGCCAGAGGAGGCCCATCCTGCCCGCTGTTCCGTCGCTCCGTGGGTCTACTAAGGGCTCGGGCGGTTGAGGAGAAACCGCCCTCGCCCGAGGAAACCCACTCCACGGAGGTCGGGGACGTGCGATCCTTCAGGGGCCCACGGAGGCTGTCTGCGCGGCCTCGAGCTGGGCCACGATCTCGAACAGGCCGAGCAGCTCGTCGTCGTCCGCGGTCGCCTTGCCCTTCGAGCGCCGGGCCACGCCCCGGGCCAGCTCGCGCAGGGTGTCGAGGCTCCAGTCCTCGCGCCCCGGGGCGTGCCGCAGGTGCTCGGCCAGGCCCGCCGCCATGACCGCGCGCTGGAGGTCGAGCGAGGCCGCCTCGAAGGACGCTGCCCGCACCCCGGGCAGGATGGGGAAGGCCCGCTCGTCGGCCCGGGAGGAGGCGGTCGGGTTCACGGCCGGCTCCTTCCAGCGCACCCGCACCACGCCCCAGTCGCGGGCGGTGTCGGCGAGCTCCAGCTCGTACAGCGCGGTCACCGTGTGCCCGGCGCCGATCTCGCCGGCGTCCACCCCGTCGTCGCGGAAGTCCTGGTCGGCGATGTCGCGGTTCTCGTAGCCGAGCAGCCGGTAGCGGGTCACCGCGGCCGGCTCGAACTCGACCTGCAGCTTGACGTCCTGGGCCACCACCTCGAGGGTGCCCATGAGGTTCTGCCCGAATACCCGCTTGGCCTGGGAGAAGCTGTCGACGTAGGTGTAGTTGCCGTTGCCCTTGTCCGCGAGCTGCTCCATGGTGTCGTCCTTGTAGTTGCCGTCGCCGAAGCCCAGGGTGGACAGGGTCACCCCGCGGTCGGCGTAGTGCTGGATCGACCGGAGCATGTCCCCGTGCCGGGTGGCGCCCACGTTGGCGTCCCCGTCGCTGAGCAGGAGCACCCGGTTCACCTCACCGCGCGCGAAGCCCCGCCAGGCCAGATCGTAGGCCAGCTCGAGGCCCGAGCCCATGGCGGTCGAGCCGCCGGCGCTCAGCCCCTCGATGGCCGCGTGGATCTCGGCCCGCCTCTCCATGCCGGTCGGCGGCAGCAGCTCCTGGGTGGACCCGGCGTAGGTGGCGATGGCCACCGTGTCCCCCGGCGCGAGCTGGTCCACCAGGAAGCGCAGCGAGCGCTGCACCAGCCCCAGCTTGTCGTCGCTCGACATGCTGCCCGAGGTGTCCACCAGGAAGGTCAGGTGGACGGGTTTGCGCTCCCTGGCCTTCGGCCGCCTGGCCTGCACGCCCACCCGCAGCAGCACCCGGTCCTGGCCGAAGGGCGAGGGGGCCGCCTCCAGGGCCACCCCGAAGGGCGCGCCGTCGGTCGGGCCGGGGTCGTGGTAGCGGAAGTAGTTGACGAACTCCTCGGTGCGCACCGCCTCGGGCGGGGGCAGCGCGCCCTCGTTCAGCTTGCGGCGGGAGAGGGTGTAGGAGCCCGTGTCCACGTCGGCGGCGAAGGTGGACAACCGGTCGCGGGCGGTGTCGGTCCAGGGGTTCACCCCGTGGTCCTGGTAGCGCTCGGTCGAGGGGGGCCCGGCCGGGGGCGCGCCGGCGTACGCCGGGCCGCCGCCGACGCCGCGGATGATCTGGATGACCTGGTGGCGCTGGCGCTTCAGCGCCTTGGTCCGCTCGCCGGTGAACAGGGTCTCGACGGTGGTGCGGCGCGGCTCCTCCACCGAGACGTCCTCGGGGTTGCGCAGCAGCGCGGTGAGCTCGCCCAGGTGCTCGGCCAGCGCCAGGACCTCGGCCTCCTCGGGCAGGACCAGGACCCACAGGCGCTCCTCCGCGCCCCGGGCCAGCACGACGACGTTCTGCGCCAGCGTCAGCGCGGCCGGCTGCTGGGTCCTGGGATCCACGGCGACGGTCAGCAGGTCGACGTGGTCGTTCGGCCGCACGTGCTCGATCCCGCGGGCCTCGATCTCCATGGCCCGGCCCCGCTTGCGGACCACCTGGCTGAGGCGGTCCTGGCTCTGCTCCGCGGACGGCCGGGGCTGCAGGGCCGCGGGCGCCTCCGGCGGCGGGGCCTGGCCGGGCCCGCAGCCCGGCAGCAGCGCGGACAGGACGAGGATCCACACGGGCGTCCGGACCCGGGACACACTGGTTGCTCGCATGCGCGTCCTCCCTCGTGGACTACATGCCCGCGGCCGGGCGATCGGTTCCCGGGCTTGCCGTGCGTGCTCGGAAATGGGGAGCCGGGGGAGCTGTCCGTCTGATACATGTGGGGTGGACCGCCGGTGCTTCGGCGCGAAGGAGGACGGAGATGCTCTACGGGCTGCTGTGGCTGAACCTCGGGTTGCTCCTGCAGGCCCACGCCCCCGCGTCCAATCCGCTCCCGGGCCCGCTGCCCGCGAGCTTCGCGCTGCACCACGTGGTGGGCTGGGGCTACAGCTGCGGAGGGCACTGCGCCTTCCGCTTCTCGGGCCAGTCCGACGTGTCGCTGTCCCTGGACCCTGACCACACCGCGGTCGCCCGGGACGCCGGCGACTCCCGGCGGCAGTCGAGCTTCCCCGACGGCGTCACCTTCGACGACCGCGCCTGGGACGTCGCCTGGCAGGGCACATGGTCGGAGCGCGCCGGGGCCCTCGAGCTCCGCCTGGAGCCCGGGAAGGTCGCCTGCGAGGCGTCCACGACCAAGGGTGACAAGCAGGAAGCTGTCCCTTGCAAGGCGCCGGCCGCGCTCGTCCTGCGCTGCCTGGTCCGGAAGGTCATCGTCGACGGGCCCGAGGGGCCCGCCCCGAGGAAGCCGCACACCCGTTTCTGCGGGACCGTGCCCTGCGCCGAGGACGAGGCGGCCGAGCGGGAGGCGATCGGCCGCAGGACCCTGGTGTGCTCCGGCGACGAGCAGCGCGCCCCTGCCTCGGCCTTCCCCTGGGTGTTCGGCCTCGGCGAGCGGATCGACACGGTCGAGATCGGGGAGCCCGACCCCAACACCCGCTACGTCCTCACGCCTGCGCCGGTCCGCTGAGCATTCGCTTCCGGTGGGGCGAACGCCTTGCCTGCGCTCCGCGGGGGTTTCTGCTCGGCAGCAGAGCCGCGCTCGCAGAAAACCCCCGCTGCGCCCACGGCCTGTGGCCCGCATGGGTTCCGTTGGCATCGTGAGCTCGCCACCTGCCGCGGGCAACGAGGGCGAGCCCATCGCACGCCGGCCCGGTTGACGCCCGCGCGCGATGGTGGCATCTGGAGAGCGGAAGAACCCAGGAAGGAGCGCGGGTCATGTGGGATTACGTCAGGCTGCACGAGTCCTTCGTCCGGGCCGCGCTGGAGGGCCAGCACGGGACCTTCGCCCAGGGCGACTGGGCCGCGCTGCTCGGCTTCCACCAGGAGCAGATCGCCCGCATGCAGCACGAGCGCTTCATCCACCTCACGGTGACCATGTTCGTGGCCACCTTCCTGCTGCTGAGCCTGGGCTTCGCCCTGGTGCACCCGACCTGGCCGGGCCTGGCGCTGACGGCCGTGCTGCTGGGGCTCACCGGCGCCTACCTGGTCCACTACTTCCGGCTGGAGAACGGGGTGCAGCGCTGGTACCACCTGGCCAACCGCCTGAGCGAGCGGGCGGGCCGGCTGGGCGCGAGCTACGAGGGCGCGGCCATCCGCCCCTGGGGGCTGCCGCAGCGGTAGGGCCTCAGGTCGAGGCGGTCCGGGTCGTGGCCGGACGCCGGGTGACGGGCGCCTCGGGCGCGACCGCGGGCAGCTCCGCGGGCACGAGCGGCAGCAGCGGCGCCTCGGGCTCCGCGGCCGCCAGCGGCGCCGTGGCCGGCTCGGGCAGGGGCTCGTCGACGAGCGCCCGGAACCCGTCGCCCTGGCCGTCGTCGCTCCCCCGGCGCAGCACGTTCAGCGCGAAGATCTCGAGCCGCGAGAGGGTGTTCGGCGGGTAGGCCAGGCCGTCGTTCTCCAGCGCGATGAAGGGGATGCCCCGGGCGCGGGAGTAGGGCTCGAACATGGCGCGGATGAGCCGCCCCGGGAGGCAGGCGAAGGGCGCGATGGCGGCGATGCCGTCGTAGCCCTCCTCGCTGGCCTGGCGGGCCACCAGGCTGGAGATGGTGGCCTCGGTCTCGAACTCCACGTGGGTGAAGTCCTCGACCCGCGCGAGGATGCTGTGCATGTCGTGCGGGCAGGCGGGCACCAGCCCCGAGGGCTCGAGCAGCGCGTGCAGGCGGTCGTCCACGCCCTGCTGCACGGCCTGCTCCAGGGCGAACCCGGCCCAGGTGCTCAGGCGCTCGCGCAGCGGGCGGTCGGCGCCCGGCGCCCCGAGCCGGCCGTCGATGGCCCGCCGGAGCTCGCGGTCGCGCAGGAAGTTGCAGTAGTGGATCCACTCGGTGATGCCGGTCACCTTGGCGAAGATGCCGTTCTGGGCCAGGCGCGCCACCAGCTCACCGACCGAGTAGTCGTCCCGGCGCACGTAGATCTCGCCCACCACCAGCACCTTGGGCAGATCCGCGAGGGTGCCGCGCTTGGGCACGGCCGCCAGCCACGCGGCGGTCTGTCGCAGGTGGCGGTGCAGCCCGGGCAGGTCGTGGATCAGCAGCTCGACCGCCTGCTTCCAGGCCCCGTCGAGGCGCGCGAGCGCCGGCCCGGGCTCCCTGGCCAGCAGGCCGAGCGCGATCTGCATGTCCTTCCACAGGTCCGCGAGCGCCAGCCCGTGCCAGGCCAGCACGGTGAAGGCCGAGCCCAGCTCGGCGTAGCCGTTGTCGGAGCTGAGCGGCAGGATGCAGACGTTCTCGATGCCCAGCTCGTCCAGGATGCCCTCGTAGAACGGGCCGTACTGGCCGGTGCGGCAGGGGCCGGTTGTCTTGGGCACCAGCACCGCCAGCACCTCGTCCGCGGCCGGCGGCGGGGTGCCGAGCAGCCTCAGCATCTGCCCGAGCACCAGCAGGGTGGGGATGCACTCCTTGCCCGAGGCCACGTCGCGCGCGAGCTGGGTGGTGGCCCGATCGGGCACGGGCAGCGGCTCGGTGTGGAAGCCGAGGCGCTGGCCCACGGCGCTCATCGCCTCGGTGGCCAGCGCGCCCATGGAGGGGATGGCCAGGCGCACGCGCGGGCTCCTGAGCGGGATGCGGTCGCCGGTCAGGCGGTCTCGCACCGCGGTGCGGGCCCCGTCGAGCTCGATGTGGAAGCGCCGCCTGCGGTGCAGCTCGCGCCGGCCGGCCACCTTGCGCCGGTAGCCCTCGATGATGTCCAGGAAGGCCTCGATGCGGGTGTCCAGGCCCGCGTCCGCGGTGTGGCTGTCCAGCTCCAGCACCAGGTAGGGCTTCAGCCCCATGAACCAGCGGATGAAGTGCAGCATGAAGCTGTCGGGCGCGCAGGAGAAGTTGGAGATGGTGCACAGGTACAGGTTGGGGTGGTCCTTGACCTGGCGCGCGGCCTTCAGGTTGAGCTGGCCGTAGTACCAGTACATGTTCTGGGTGATGACCTCGTCCCCGACCGGGAAGAAGTCGAAGGGCAGCACCTTGAACCCGCGCGTGAGGAACTTGCGCGGGATGCCCATGTTGGCCTCGGAGGCGAAGGCGTTGTAGGGCCGGCCGAGCAGCGCGATGATCGTCTCGCCGCTCTGGCGGCTGTGCTCGAGCACCTGGGCGCCGATCTCGCGCAGGCGGGCCTGGAAGTCCCGCTGGCGGGCCAGGCCGGTGGAGAAGGCGCGCCGGCCCTCCGCGCGCGGCAGGCCGAGCCGCTCGGCCAGCTCGGCGAAGGCCTCGGCCACGGCGTCCTCGCCCCGGGCGAAGTCCAGCACCGGCCGCAGCAGCTTCGCGTCGTCGAGCTGGAAGGCCGCGCGCAGGTAGTAGGGCAGCCCCTGGGTGATGGGGCACAGCGTGGCCTGCAGGTCCTTCTCCAGGCTGTCGAGGTTCTTGACCTGCGGCAGGAACAGGTAGTCCACGCCCTGCTGCAGCAGCTCCTCGGTCATGCCGTGGGCGATCTCGCCCGGCAGGCAGGTGGCCGCCTCGGCCCGCTGCACGCCCGCGGGCAGGCTGCGGGTGGAGAGCTTCGTGCGCACGCCCAGCTCGTGGAAGGTCCAGGCGTACAGCGGCCACAGGCTGTGGACGGTGAAGGCCCGCGGCACGCCCACCACCGCGTCGGTGCGCGGCCTGAGGGTGGTCGGATCCGGGGCGTACTCCTCGAACAGCAGCCGCTCGCGCAGCCCGACCAGGTCCTCCACCTGGGACACGTCCACGCACTTGCGCAGGTTCGCGTACTTGTTGCAGCGGCCGCCGAAGAAGCTCTTGTGCTCTCCCACGTGCAGCGTGCGGATGGGGCACAGGTTCTCGCAGGCCTTGCAGGCGAAGGTGGCGCCGTAGCGGATGGGCTTGGCGATCAGCGCCTCCAGGGTGAAGGCGCCGTCCGCCAGCAGCCCCTCGCGCCGTTTCTGCTGGGCCAGCAGCGCCACGCCGTAGGCGCCCAGCAGCTCGGGATCCGGCGGCACCACGATGTCCTTCTTCAGCACGGCGGCGAAGGCGGCCGGCACGGCCGGGTTCTTGGCCACCCCGCCCTGCAGCGCCACCGTGTTGCCGATGGCCCGGTTGCCGACCACGCGGTTGAGGTAGTTGACCACCACCGAGAAGATGATGCCGGCGGTGATGTCCTCCTTGGACGCGCCCTGCTGCACGGCCGCGCGGATGTCGGAGTTGATGAAGGCCGAGCAGTGCTCGCCGAACTTGAGCGGGGCCTGGCTCTCCAGCGCCAGCGGGCCGATCTCCGGGGCGGACTGGATGTTGAGGTCGCCGCGGGCCGACTCCTCGATGAACGAGCCGGTGCCGGCGCTGCAGGCCTCGTTCATGGCGTAGTCGATGGGCACCCCGTTCTGCAGCCGCACGTACTTGGCGTCCTGGCCGCCGATCTCGAACAGGGTGTCGACGCCCGGGTGGAAGTGGGAGGTGCCCACGCTGTGGGCGATGATCTCGTTGTACACGCCCGGGGTCTCGACGAAGGCGCCCAGCACCTCGCGCGAGGAGCCGGTGGCGGCGGCCAGCGAGATGCGGATGGCCGCGTCCCCGAGCTGGGCGCGCACCTGGTCGCGGATCTCCCGGAGCACCACGCGCAGCGCCTCGACCGGATCGCCGTGGGTGCGCCCGTAGCAGGCGGCGACGATCTCCTGGCTGCGCGCGTCCACCAGCACCGCCTTGGTGGTGGTGGAGCCGCCGTCGATGCCCAGCAGGTACTCGGCCCCGGCCTGCAGCTTGCCGCGCTGGGCCGGCAGGCGGGCCACGCGGGGCAGCGCCGCGCCGAGGGCCGCGTAGCGCTCGAAGTGCACGGCGCCGTCGGCCAGCAGCGCGGCGCGGCGGGGCAGGGGCGCGCCGTGCTCGGCGGCCAGGCAAGCCGCGCCGTAGGCCTCGAAGTAGGCCGCCTGGGCCGGCAGCTCGAACCTGGCCTCGGGCAGCCTGCGCGCCAGCGCGCTGCGGAGGAAGCGGTTGCCGGTCACCCCGCCCACCAGCAGCACCCGCCCGCGGGTCAGCCGGGCGCGGGTCAGGAACTCGGCCGACTTGCTGGCCATGACCTCGGCCAGGCTGACCACGATCTCCTGCTTGGTGGCC
Organism: Myxococcota bacterium; assembly: GCA_022710975.1. Taxonomy (GTDB): domain Bacteria; phylum Myxococcota; class B64-G9; order B64-G9; family B64-G9; genus JAKLGA01. Next base: position 72,616 of record JAKLGA010000013.1, read on the forward strand.
TCCTGCTTGTTGAGCTTGTGGGTGCAGTCGCTCTTCATGAACACCGAGCAGCGCGCGGACAGCGAGTGGCTGCGGGTGTCGTCGGGGATGGCCGCCAGGCAGTCCAGGCCGAGATCCATCCGCCCGAGCTGCTGGCGGAAGAACTCGCCCGTGCCCGCGGCGCACTTGTCGCCCGACAGCGTGTTCTGGATGCGGCCGGCCGGGGACAGGGTGTAGACCGCCAGCGACTCGCCGCCCAGGCACACCACGGCGTCCGCCTGGAGCCCGCTCGCGCGCAGCGCGGCCTCGATGGCCAGCGGCGGGATGGCCTGGGCGCAGCGCACCTGCGTGCGGCCGGCGTTGCCGGTCACCAGCGCGCGCGGCCCGCCGTCGATGCCGTGCCGCTCCAGGATGCCGAGCAGGGTGGCGGGGATGGCGCCCTCGTGGGCCACCACCTCGTGCCAGCGCTCCTCGCCGCCTTCGAGCAGGACGACCTTCACGCTGGTCGAGCCGATATCGATGCCGAGCTGTTGCATGGCTCACTCCTCCCCGGCCGCGCCGTGCGCGCCGGGTGCGTTCGTCGGGGCCTCCGCCAGCGCGCCGTGCAGGAAGACGTCCACGGCGTCCTCCATGCGCAGCGCCGCCAGGGAGGGCGGCAGCTTGTCCTGGAACAGGGTCTCGGCCAGGAACCAGGCCGACAGCAGGCCGAGGAAGGTGCGCAGCAGCAGGAAGGGCGGCATGTCCCGCAGGCGCGCCCCGCCCGCCTGGCCCAGCCGCTCCCGGAACTCGTCCACCAGCGCGGCGTTCCGGGTGAGCACGGTCAGCAGGTGGCGGCCATTGAACTCGAGCAACTCGATGAACACCAGGCGCAGGAGATCGCTGCGCTGGTGGAGCATGCCCTCGAGCCGCCGGGCGATGTCCCGCAGCAGCTCCTCGGGCGTCTCGCCCCGGGCGCTCTGGAAGGTCTCGGGCACGAAGCGGAAGGGGTTGTAGTCGGCGAACACCTGCTCGAAGATCGCTTCCTTGCTGTCGAAGTAGTTGTACACCGCGCCGATGGTCACGCCGGCGCCGGTGGCCACCTCGCGGATGCTGGTGCCGTGGTAGCCCTGGGCGATGAACAGCCCCTTGGCGGCTTCCAGGATCGCGCGCTGGGTGCGCGCGCCCTTGGTGGCCGACTCCCCGGCCGCCGGCTCGAGCAGCCCGGGCGGCTGGTCCTCAGGTCGGTTGATGTGGGTGCGTGTCGTCTCCATGGGTCCGGGCCTCCCCTTCGATGGCGGCAGAAATCGTTCGGACGCGCGCTTGATATCACGTCCGTATCAGGGGTCAAGGAAAAACGAACGAGCGTTCGTTTTTCCTTTCGATCAGGATGGAAACATACCGAAGAATCAGCGGAAATCGAACTCGTCGTAGGTGGAGGGCCCGGTGGTTCCCCAGGTGCAGTCGATGCGCACATGACGGGGCTGCCCCGTCACATCCTGGACCGGCAGCAGGGCTGGGGTGACAGTCGAGTCTAGCGAACCGAGCTGGATCACGCCGTCGGCCTGGCACTGCTGGGCCGAGCGGAGCACCACGTCGTTGATGAGCAGGCCGCCGGCGCCGTCCGGGGCCTCTCCCTCCAGGCTCAGGCTGAGGAACTCGGAGCCCCACATCGCGCTGCCGATGGGAGAGAGGTCCACGCACTGCTCGCGGCACTCGCCCTCCCACCAGCCCGGGGTGAACTGGCTCTCGTAGACCTGGAAGTACCACACCCCGCCGCCGCCGCCCGCCATGGAGAAGCCATAGCGGCCGGAGAAGCCCGGGCTGGCGTAGGTCTTCCAGCACAGCTCGGCCGGGAGGCGGATCGAGGCGTGCGGGCCGGTCAGCGAGTAGGAGGCGTTGATCGACCCGACGACGTCCGCGCCCATCGAGCCCAGCACCAGCCCGCCGGTGAAACCGCACTGGTCTCCCGTGGCGCAGGTCGGCCCGCCCCCGGAGAAGCTCCAGCCCGCGAAGGCCGGCTCCGCCGGGGCGCAACCCTCGAAGCGGGTGCGCATGTGCTCGGTCTCCTGGCTGCACTCGGGCGGGAACCCCCACACCCGGGCCTCGCCCAGGACCGCGGAGCTGGTCAGGTCTCCGACCTCGGCCCGCAGGGTCAGGCGGGTGACGGGCTGGTCGGTGACCGACAGCGGCAGCTCGGAGCAGGCGTAGGTGGGCATCAGGGGATCGAAGGACGAGGGCGGGTAGCAGGCCACCAGGGTGCCCAGCAGGTCGTCGCCGCGGTCGGTCTGCACCTGGAGGATGTCGCCCTCGCCGTCGGGCTGCTGGCTGAGCGTGGCGCAGAAGCGCACCCGCTCGAAGGGCTGGAAGTCGAACAGCTTCGACAGGCGCCAGCCGTTCTGCGAGTCCCCGCACAGCCCACCGGCCAGGTTGATGCCCTGCGGATCGGCCGCGCAGGCCAGGAACTCGCAGCAGGGCTGCTCGTCCGAGGCGTCCAGATCGCACCCCAGGTTCCGGGCGCAGCCCACCGTCTCCAGGGTCCAGTCGCCGAGCTCGCACTGGCGCCAGCGGGTGGTGTCCAGCAGGCTGGGCAGCAGGCTGGCCGTGCAGGCGGCGCAGCCCTCGGTGCCCTCGGCGTTCACCGCGCTGAGCTCGCACCCGGCCGGGTCCCCGGCCGAGGCGATGTCGGGGCAGGTCAGCACCAGGTAGTCCGGCCGGCGCACGCAGCCCGACGGGTCCAGGGAGCACGCGGGCAGGCACTCCTCCGCGGCGCCGCAGTAGCCGGGGATGGGCGTGCCCTGGCAGCCCCCGGCGCCGTCGCACGCGTCGTCGCCGGTGCAGGACACCCCGTCCTCGCAGGCGGTGGTCGGCGGGTCGGGCTGGCAGGCGTCGGCCTCCTCGTCGCAGGCCCCCTTGCAGGTCAGCACGCAGGGCGGGCCCGCGTTCTGGCAGCCCCCCAGCCCGTCGCAGGTCTCGGCGCCGTTGCAGTACTGCCCGTCGTCGCAGCTGTAGGCCGTGCCCTGGCAGGCGCCGGCCTGGCACGTGTCCCCGGAGGTGCAGGGGTCGAGGTCGTCGCAGCCCGTGCCGTCGCCGAGCGGGGTCACCGCGCACTGGCCGGCCTGGCAGGTGCCGCCCAGGCAGTCGGCCGGCGCCTGGCAGTCGTCGTCGGCCGCGCAGGCCAGGCAGCCCGCGCCGTCCACGCCGCCGTCGCAGTCGTTGTCCAGCCCGTCGCACCACTCGAGGCCGCCGCGCGACTGGCGGCACTCGCAGCCGTCGGCCGGGCCGCCGGAGGTGTCGATCCAGCCGGGGTCGCAGGCGTACTCGCACACCCCCGTCAGGCAGGCCGTGGGCGCGGCGTGGGTCGCGGGCGGGCAGAGCGCCGCGGGCGAACCCTCGTCGGTCGCCTGATCGCAGTCGTCGTCCAGGCCGTTGCAGCTCTCGGCCGTGGGCGTGCAGCTCGAGATTCGCGCCAGCTCGATGCGCACCCGGGTGGGGCCGCCCGAGCCGGCCTGGTCGGGCGTGCAGCCGCGCAGGAAGGCCTGCCCGCCGCCGTCCTCGCCCTCGGCGAAGAACAGGCGCAGCCCCGGGCCGACCTCGGCCAGGGCGGGCGGGTCGCCGGCCGGCGGGTAGGCGAAGGCCAGGTCGGCCTCCACCGCGAAGCCGTCGTCGCCGGGCGCGGCCGCGCCGCCGGCCAGGGCCGCGCAGGCGGCGCCCTCGCCCGGGGCGATCACCCACAGGTGCAGGCGGGCGCAGGCCGCGCGGGCGGCCTCGTCCGGGAAGGAGATCTGCAGATCGAAGGGTCCGCCCGGACCGCAGCCGGCCGCCAGGACGAGCAGGAGCGCGATGCGTTGCATGGCGTTCACCTCGGGTCAGGGGAAGCTGATGTGGTAGCCCACGGGCTCGTCCGACCCGCCCGCCCCGAGCCCCACGCCGAGCCCGACCGCGGTGCCCACCACCACCGCGCCCACCACGGTCCAGAACCACCAGGTCTCGTACCAGGGCGCGGCCGCCTCGGCCGCCTCGTCGCGGGTGTCCACGACCGGATCGGGCTCGACGGCCACGGGCCGCGCCGCGGCCAGGCGGAAGGGCTGGTCCGCGCCGCCCAGCCGCGCGAGCACGCCTCCGGAGGAGGTCAGGGCCTCGAGGTAGTACTCCTGCCCTGGCCCGGGCAGGTCGAGCTCGGCCTGGCCCGCGCTGGCGAGATCGACGCCGGGTCCGCGCGCCCAGGCGCCCGTCCCCGCGCGGCTCACCAGGCGCACGTTGCGCACCAGGCCCAGGGGATCGGACTGGAGCAGCACCCGCAGCTTGCCGCCCGGGCTCGCGCGGGGCCCGTCCCCGGCCAGGCGCAGGCCGATCGGCTGGATGTCCCGCGCCATGGCCACCGCCTGGTAGAACGGGGCGGCTAGCTTGGGCGAGGTGTCCGGCGGGAGCTGGGCCGTGGGCTCGATCGACAGCATGCAGCGGAAGGCCACCAGGGCCTCGTCCGGCTGGTCCAGGGCGGACAGGCAGAGCCCCTGGAGGCGGTAGGCCTCCGCCAGCTCGGCGGGGCCCGCCTCGGGCTGCTGCAGCGCCAGCCCGGCCGCGTCGTGCGCCTGCTGGAACTCCATCTCGTCGAACAGCTCGCGCGCCCGCTGCAGCTCGTCCGCCAGGGAGGCGGCGGGCCACAGCGCCGCGAGCGCGAGCACCGTCCAGGCTCTCATGCGGCTCTCCATCCCCAGGCCTCGCGGGGCCCGGCGTTCGCAGGCGCATGCTAGCACCTGGTCGCGCGGGGCTCAACGCGCCTTGCGTCCACCCCCCCTGTTCTGGTCTCATGGAGCGCGCATGGCCGGCTCCCATCCCAAGCTGAGGCCCGGGCTGGACTTCACCGCCCTCGACCTGTCCGCGGACGCGGCCGAGGTGGCGCCGCTCCTGGACGGCCGCCTGAGCGTGGACGAGGTGGCCCAGGTGGCCGGGCTGCCGCGCGCCAGGGTCGAGGCCCTGGTCTCCGAGCTCGGCGCCCAGGGCGCCCTGGCGCCCGCCTCCAGCCTGCCCAGCCTGGCCGTGGCCGAGGACGACGATCCCACCGCCGAGACCCCCGTCCCGCCGGTGGCGCCCGCGGGGGCCGGGCCCCGGGCGGCCGCGCGCACGGACGAGCAGATCATCGACGAGCGGCCTATCGAGGAGCAGCCCACCGAGGAGCCGCCCAGCGAGGAGCCGCTGCCTCCGGCCGAGGCAGCCACGCCGGAGGCGCCGGACGAGGAGACGCCCCAGGCTGCGGCCGCCCTCGCCAGGAAGCTGGCCAACTTCCGCCAGCTCTACGAGACGCAGTTCCACCCCCTGCCGGTCGACGCGCGGGTGGCGCTGGCCAAGCAGGCCAGCGCGGAGGTGCTGTCGGCGCTGTGCCTGGACCCGGAGCCCCCGGTGGTGCGGGCGGTCATGGAGAACGCCCTGGCCGGCCTGGACCAGGCCCGGCTGATCGCCGAGCACCACCGCAACCCGGTCGGGCTGGAGGCCGTGGTGGCCCGGGCCGAGCTGGGCCGGGACGCCCAGGTGCGCAGGCTGCTGCTGCGCAACAACCAGGCGAGCGACATCATCCTGCGCCGCGTCCTGAGCCCGCTGCCGCTGGCGAAGCTCTTCCAGGTGAACCTGAGCCGGGAGAACACCGAGCGGGCCAAGCGCCTGGCGCGGGAGGTGTTCCGCCGGCGCTGGCAGCAGGCGCAGGGCGAGGAGACGGCCGGGCTGGTGTTCCAGACCGAGGGCCGCTGCCTGCTCATGCTGATCGGCCTGCACCTCGACCAGGCGGCCACCGCCTTCCTGAGCCGGCGCACCTACACCTCGAGCCTGCTGGTGCAGAACCTGGCCCGCTTCCCGGCCACCCCGCCCGGGCTCATCAAGCACCTGTTCCACCAGGCCATCGTGCGCCGCGCGCCGCACCTGAAGAAGTTGCTGACGCAGCACCCCAACTGCCCGGCCGAGGTCAAGTACGGGCGCTAGGGGATCGTCTCTTCCCAGCTCGCGCAGGGCTGGCGGGAGAGCTCCACCAGGGCCTCGTCGAGCAGCACGAGCTGGCCGGGGGTGCCGCTCCAGGTGTCCGGCTCCTCGAGCAGCGCGAACGCCGCTCCGCCCAGCGGCGGCGCCAGGCCCACGGCGTAGCGCTGGGCGAAGTTGTGGTGCTCGGCCGAGTAGGCCAGCCGCAGCGGGTCGGTCACCAGGCGCGCCTCGCCGCCGAGCGTGAGCTCGGCCCGGCCGAGGTACACGCAGCCGGTGTTGCCCGCGCAGCTGCAGGCCGGGCAGGCGGACACCTCGAGCCGGGCGCGGTCGCCGGCCGCGGTCTCGGCGGTGATCACCCCGCCCGCCGGCGGGTCGCAGGACACCAGCGCCTGGGCGCCCGCGACGCGCTCGAGCCCGCCCAGGAAGCCGAACTGGCGGAAGGCCGCGTCGGCCTCGATCGCCTCCGGCCAGGCGGGCTGCTCGGCCTCCAGGCGGGTGAGCCGCACCTCGGCCGTGGCCGTGAGGGTCTCGCCGTCGAGGGAGAAGGCGCGCGTGAAGCGGTAGCTCCACTCCTCCCAGCCGGCGCCGGCCTGGCGGACCGCCGTCCGCTCCTCGGGGTAGGGCAGCGGGGCGGCCGGACGGCCCTCGGGGCCGAGCGCGAGCCCCGCCACCAGGCCCTGGTCGAGCTCGAGCGTGCCCTCCACCCGCTCGAGCAGGTGGCTCCCGGCGCGGAGCGAGAGCCGCGCCCGACCGGCCAGCTCGTCGGGCCAGCAGCCCCCGCACTCGTGGAAGGCCGGGCACAGCGCTGCGCCCTCGGGCACGCGCAGCGCCAGCGAGGTGGCGGGATCGTGGTCCGGCCGGTCGGGCTCGGAGCCGCCGTCCGTCGCGGCGTCCTCACCGTCCGGGGCCTCGTCCGCGGCGTCTCCGGTGCCGGCGTCCTCCTCCAGGCCCGCGTCCGCCGCCGGCCGGGAGCCCGGTCATCCCGGCAGCGCGCAGGCGAGCAGCGCGAACAGCGTCCAGGAGGAGAAGCGCTTCATCTCCCAGGAATCTGGCGCCATCCGGGCGGCGAGCGCAAGGGGGGCTTGCGCGCGGGCCCGGTCCGCCGTACTCCTGGCCTCCGAGGAGGTGCGGCATGCGCGGTGTGTCGGTGCTCGCCCTGACGGGCGCGCTGCTGTGCGGCCCGGCCTGGGGCCAGTCCTTCGACTGCAGGAAGGCCAGCACCAAGGCCGAGAAACGCATCTGCGGGGATCCGGCCCTGGCGCTGCCGGACGTGGCGCTGGCCAAGGCGTACAAGGCCGCCCTGAAGAAGGCGGCCGGCGAGGCCAGGGAGCTCAAGGCCGAGCAGCGCCGCTGGCTCGAGTCCCGTCGGGACCGGTGCGTGCCCGACACCTGCATGCGGGCGGTGATGCTGGAGCGCGCCGGCGCGCTCGAGCGCTTCGCCGCGGATCGGGGCGGGGTCACGGGCAGCTACTCGGCCGGGCACTCCGATCTCGAGCTGCTCGACCTCGGGGACGGCCGGGTGCGCTTCTCGGTCAACGCCACCTGGCAGGGCCCCGAGCCCCAGCAGATCCACACCGGCGAGCTGTGCGGTCTGGTCACCTGGGAGGACGGCAGCGCCCGCTTCAGCGCGGCGGGCGGCGACTGCGATCTGCGCTTCCGCTTCGAGGGCGAGGGGCTGGTGGTGACGCAGACAGGCGCCTGCGACTTCGGCGCCCACGTGACCGCCCAAGGCACCTACGCCCGCCGCAGCTCCCGCCCGCCCGTGTTGTCCTTGTGCGAGCTGCCCTGAGCGCGCCGGCGGCGCGGGCGGGGCCTCACTCGGCCGCCTCGGCCCGGCGCAGGCGGCGGAGCATGAAGTCGGCCTCGAAGTCCATGCCCCAGGCCGTGTAGAAACGCCGCAGCGCGCGGTGCTGGGCCAGCGGCTCGAAGCCGATGGCGTGCGCGAGCTTGCGCAGGCAGACCGGGCACAGGTGGATGGGGCGCCGGTCGGCCTCGTCCAGGCTGTTCGAGCCGCACACCAGGCACTGGAAGTACACGCAGTGGCCCAGGCCGAACAGGTGCGCGGCCTCGTGGGCCAGCACGCTCAGGCTGCGCTTCAGCAGCACCCCCGCGTGGCCCGGGCCGCGCGGCTTGCCGAAGAAGGCCGGGTCGTAGCGGGCGAAGGAGAACACCCCCACGCCGTCCGCGGGCGAGGCCTCGCCGAACACGAAGTTCCAGCTCGGCTCGGGGTACAGGTCGGTCATGGTGAGCCCCAGCAGGCAGAAGGCGTCCGCCGGCAGGCGCGCGACCAGGACCTCGATGAGCTGCGGGGCCAGCAGCTGGGGCTTGTGGGTGTGCGGGTGCGTCCGCGAGGTGACGCCGAGCGGGCCCGGGTCGAGCGGCGGCAGCAGCAGGGTCTCGAGCTGGAACACGGCCTGGGCGTACTCGCGCAGCGCCTCCAGCGGCGGCGCGCCGTCCTCGGGGAACTCGCCGATGGGCTGGAGGTAGATCTTCCGGCGCGCGCCCTCGGGCCGGCGGTTCCGCGCGGCCGCGAACTCGGCGAAGGTCTCGCGCGGCTCGTCGAACCGGGCCAGCCAGTCGGACGGGCCGGGCGCGTCGATGGGCAGGTAGTCCGGGTCGGGCGTGAGCAGGGCCCGGGTGGCCGGGGCGAGCCCGTCGAACGGGCCGATGGCGTAGAGCCGCTCGGCCTCGTCGGGCACGCGGAAGCCCACCGGCGCCGGGGCCTCCTCCTCGGCCGGCGACTCGGCCGGCGCCGCCGCCTCGAGCGGCGGGGGGCCGGAGCGCAGCCAGAGCGCGGCGCCCAGGCCGGCGGCGGCCAGGGCCAGGACGGCGGCGAGGACCCTCTTGGCCATGGGCGCAGGATACCACGCCGTTGCCCGCGCGCCACGATCATGCTAGGCCAGGCCCCATGCCACGCTGGATCATGTTCCTCGCGTTCTTCCTCGGGTTCGGCCTGGTCGTGGGGCTGGCCCACTGGTACCTGTACCGGCGGGCGCGCCGGGTGTTCGGGCTCGCGAGCCGGCGGGGGCGCCTGCTGCTCGGCCTGGCGCTGGCCCTGCTGGCCACCTCCTACCCCCTGGCGCGGGGGCTGGTGCACTGGAGCTACAACCCGTTCACCTGCGGGCTGTACTTCGCGGCCGGAGTGTGGATGGGGCTCGGGCTGCACCTGCTGCTGTGGACCGCGGCCGGACACCTGCTGTTCCTGCTGCTGCGCGCGCTCCGGCAGGTCCAGGCCCTCGAGCGGCGCCTGCGCCTCGGGCTCGAGCGGGCGCTGTTCCTGGCCGGCGCGCTGGCGGCCATGGGGCTGGCGGCCTACGCGCTCTTCGAGGCGCGCTGCGGGGCCGAGCTCACCCGGCTCGAGGTGCCCGTGCGCGGGCTGCCCGCGGCGCTGGACGGGTTTCGCATCGCGCAGATCTCGGACGTGCACGTGGGCGTGGTGGTCGGGGAGGAGCGCCTGCGGGAGCTGGTCGAGCAGGTCAACGCCCTGCAGGCCGATCTCGTGGTGATCACCGGGGACCTGGTGGACGAGGACGCGGAGCGCTTCGAGGCGGTGCGGGCGCCCATGTCGGCGCTCCGGGCCCGGCTGGGGGTGCTGGCGGTGACCGGCAACCACGAGTACTTCTCGGACGCCGAGGCCACCGTGCGCAGCGCCAGCCAGGCCGGCATCCGCTTCCTGCGCCACGACTGCCTGGAGCTCGAGGGCCTGTGGGTGTGCGGGCTCGACGATCCGGCCGCCTACCGCCTGGGGACGAAGCCGCCCGAGCTGGAGGAGGTGCTCGGCCAGGTGCCGGCCGAGGCGCCGCTCGTCTTCCTCTACCACCAGCCCGTGGGCCTCGAGCGCGCGGCGGCGGCCGGGGCGGACCTCATGCTGTCGGGGCACACCCACCGGGGGCAGCTCTGGCCGCTGCGGCTGATCTCGCGGTTCATCTACCCCCGCCAGGCCGGGCTGTACGAGCACGAGGGCGCCCGCCTGTACGTGTCCCGCGGGGTGGGCACCTGGGGTCCGCCCATGCGGCTGGGCTCCCCGCCCGAGCTGGTCGAGCTGACGCTGCGCCGCGGCGGTTGACAAGCGCGGGCAGGCTCTGAGAAATTGCGCGCCTGGACCGGGGCGCGAGGAGATCCGATGGCCAGGGCGATCGACGTGGCGGTGGTGGGCGCGACCGGGCTGGTGGGCGAGGTGCTGCTCGACCTGCTGGCCGCCCGGCGCTTCCCGCTGGGCCGGCTGCGGCTGCTGGCGTCGGCCCGCTCGGCCGGCCGCCGGCTGCGCTGCGGCGCGCTGGAGGAGACCGTCCAGGAGCTCACCCCCCGGGCGCTCGAGGGCGCTGGGCTGGTGTTCATCTCGGCCAGCGACGCCATCTCCCGGGAGTACGGCCGGCTGGCCGCCCGCTGGGGCGGGGTGACCATCGACGACTCGGGCGTCTGGCGCATGGACCCCGAGGTGCCGCTGGTGGTGCCCGAGGTGAACGCCGCGGACGTGGAGCTGCACCGGGGCCTGCTCAGCATCCCCAACTGCTCGACCACCCCGGTGGTCATGTGCCTGGCGCCGCTGCACCGGCGCTTCGGGGTGAGGCGCGTGGTGGCCGCCACCTACCAGTCGGTCTCCGGCACCGGCCGGGCCGCGGCGGAGGAGCTCCGCGCGGGCTGCCGGGCGGAGCTCGCCGGGGAGCCGTTCGAGCCCCGGGTCTACCCGCACCCCATCGCCTTCAACCTGTTCCCGGAGATCGGCTCCTTCCAGCCGGACGGCTACACCAGCGAAGAGTGGAAGATGGTGCGCGAGACCCGCAAGATCCTGCACGCCGAGGAGCTGGCCATCGCCACCACCTGCGTGCGGGTGCCGGTCGCGGTGGGGCACTCGGCCGCCGTGCACGTCGAGCTCGATCGGCCGGTGGAGCCGGCCGAGGCCCGCCGGGCGCTGGCGGACATGCCCGGGCTGGTGGTGGTGGACGAGCCCGGCCGGCACGCCTACCCCCACCCGCGCCTGGCCGCCGGCCAGGATCCGGTCTTCGTGGGCCGCGTCCGCAAGGATCTCTCGCACCCCAACGGCCTGGTCTTCTGGGTCGTGCTGGACAACCTGCGCAAGGGCGCCGCGCTCGACGCCCTGCAGATCGCCGAGGAGCTCCTGCGCCGCGGCAAGCTGTGAACCCAAGCCCCTCGAGGAGGCGCCGATGAAGTACGTGTTCGATCCCGACGTGGTCCACCAGTGCGCGCTCAAGTGCCTGGGCAAGCCCAAGCCCGAGATGTTCGACGTGTTCGCGGACGCGATGGAGGAGCGCTACCCGGGCTGGATCGACCGCAGCCAGCCCTGGCTGTACAGCATCGCCGGCGGGGCCATGATCCAGATGAAGCTCTACCACGTGTCCCTGTTCGAGTACATCATGATCTGGGGCACGCCGATCGGCTCCGAGGGCCACTCGGGCCGCCACCTGGTGGGCTTCTGGGACACGGTCATCGACGGGGAGACCTGGTACTACAGCGAGGGCCAGTTCGAGAAGCGGGTGTACAAGCCCGGGGATCGCATCTGGGTGGGGCCCAAGCAGACCGCGGGCATGAACTTCACCGACGGGGTGTGGGCGGTCGAGTACGCCCGCGGGCTGATCCCGGCCAGCATGCCCTTCGGCCTGGCGGACGTGCTGCTGTCCACGGTCGACCTCCCCACGGCGGTGCAGACGGTGAGCCAGTACGCCTACCACATCGGCCGCTGCATGACCAAGAAGGCCGAGCTCCTGCCGCTCCCGCTCCGGCTGCCGGTGCAGGGCGCGGGCTCGCTGGTCCGCGCCGCGGGCGACTGGGTCACCCGGGCCTGCCAGCCGCCCCCGTTCTCCCCCGAGATCCCCAAGGGCTGAAGTCCGAGCCCTTAACCCCATGCAGGTGAAGCGGATTCTTGCCCCTTGATCTGGATCACAGCCTCGGGCTAGAGTCCGGCGTCAACTCGGCGACCATTGGAATCCTGTCCGGCGAGGTGAGTAATCGCCCAACCCGTTCCGTCTGTGGTGGCATCGACCCACCCAAATCGAGGAGGAAGAGGATGAGGAAGTCAAGTTGGATGAGCGTGCTGTTGGCGTTGTGTTGCGCAGGCGCGCTGCTGGGCGGCTGCGACGACGGCGTTGGACCCCAGTACTGCGTGAGCCCGGCCGACTGCGACGCGGGCGAGTACTGCAACCTGCAGCTCGGCCTGTGCGTGCCCGGGGTGTGCCCCCGCGTCTGCACGGGGCTCGAGTGCGGCCTGGATCCGATCTGCGGTGAGAGCTGCGGCACCTGCACCGCGCCCGAGACCTGCACCGCCGCCACCGGCCAGTGCGAGTGCGCGCCGGTGTGCACCGGCCGCGCCTGCGGGCCGGATCCGGTCTGCGGCCAGAGCTGCGGCACCTGCGGCGTGGACGAGACCTGCGACGTCGACGGCGTCTGCCACGGCGGCTGCGTGCCGAACTGCGCCGGCATGGAGTGCGGCTCGGACGGCTGCAGCGGCAGCTGCGGCGAGTGCGGCGCCGGCGAGACCTGCGACGGCGACGGCATCTGCCAGGGCTGCACGGCGGACTGCACCGGCAAGGCCTGCGGCGACGACGGCTGCAACGGCTCCTGCGGCACCTGCGGCGTGGACGAGATCTGCAACGCCAGCTTCCAGTGCGAGCCGGTGTGCACCCCGGACTGCGCGGGCAAGGAGTGCGGCTCGGACGGCTGCCGCGGCACCTGCGGCACCTGCGACGCCGGCGCCGGCGAGGTGTGCGTGCTGGCCACCAGCCAGTGCGAGGTGTGCGTCCCGGACTGCACCGGGCGCGTGTGCGGCCCGGATCCCACCTGCGGCGCCTCCTGCGGCGACTGCCAGGCTGACGAGGTCTGCAACGCCGGCGTGTGCGAGTGCGTGCCGGACTGCCTGGGCCTCGAGTGCGGCGACGACGGCTGCGGCGGGTCCTGCGGCAGCTGCCTGGTGACCGAGACCTGCAGCGAATCGGGCATCTGCGAGTGCACCGAGGACTGCACCAACCGCGAGTGCGGGCTCGACCCGGTGTGCGGCTACTCCTGCGGCACCTGCGGCGTGGACGAGGTGTGCTCCGTGGACGGCACCTGCATCGCCGACTGCGTGCCGGACTGCGCCGGCCGCGAGTGCGGCCCGGATCCGACCTGCAACACCTCCTGCGGCACCTGCCCGGGCGGTGAGACCTGCGACGCCGCCGGCCAGTGCGGCTGCGCCCCGAACTGCGCGGGCAAGGAGTGCGGCGACGACGGCTGCGGCGGCCAGTGCGGCACCTGCACGGCCCCGCAGACCTGCGACGCGAACGGCGCCTGCGTGTGCGTGCCCGACTGCGGCAACCTCGAGTGCGGCAACGACCCGGTGTGCGGCCAGCTGTGCGGCACCTGCATTGCGCCCGACGTCTGCCAGGCCGGCGCGTGCGTGTGCGTGCCGGACTGCGGCACCCGCGAGTGCGGCGTGGACCCGGTGTGCGGCACGAGCTGCGGCACCTGCCAGGCCGGCGAGACCTGCGACGCGAGCGGCCAGTGCCAGACCCAGGGCGGCCTGCCCGGGGATCTCTGCACGGACGACGCCCAGTGCGCGGGCGGGCTGTGCCTGATGTTCACCGCCACCGACGGCTACTGCGGCAGCGTGTGCGACTGCAACCAGGGCACCGGCTGCGACGTGGCCGACCCGCAGCCGATCTGCCTGTGGGGCGACGGGAACGATCCCCCGCAGACCTGCTACTGCGGCTACGAGTGCCCGAACGGCCTGACCGACTGCCCGGACAACGGCGTGGGCTGGCAGTGCCTGGACGTCGGCGGCGGCTACATGGCCTGCGTGCCGGGCACCTGCGTACCTGACTGCACCGGACGTGAGTGTGGCCCGGACGGCTGCGGCGGCTCCTGCGGCACCTGCCAGGCCGGCGAGGCCTGCGACGGCGCCGGCCAGTGCCAGGCGGGCCAGGCCGGCACGCTCGGCGATCCCTGCCCCTTCGGCAACGTGAACACGGACGCCCTGGCGTGCGACGAGGGGCTGGGTTTCTTCTGCGTGGGCATCCCCGAGGACCCGGCGGCCGCCTGCGCGAGCGACCAGGACTGCATCGATCTCGGTTACCCGACCAGCTACAACCCGGACTGCGTGACCGGCGCCACCACCGGCTGCGGCGCGAGCTTCTGCAGCCAGTACTGCGACGCCAACGGCGCGTGCCCGGCGGGCTGGGAGCCTTACTACGATGACGACGGCGTGACCTGCCTGTTCTGCGTCCCGACCATTGCCTGCACCCCGGACTGCACCGGCCGCGAGTGCGGCGACGACGGCTGCGGCGGCTCCTGCGGCAGCTGCGTGGCGCCCGAGGTGTGCGACGCGAGCGGCCAGTGCGTTCCGGGCGGCGCGGGCCTGCCGGGCGACCTGTGCACGGACGACACCCAGTGCGCCGGCGGCCTGTGCCTCATGGTCACCGCCACCGACGGCTACTGCGGCAGCACCTGCGACTGCAACCAGGGCACCGGCTGCGACGTGGCCGACCCCCAGCCGATCTGCCTGTGGGGCGACGGCCAGGATCCCCCGGTCACCTGCTACTGCGGCTACGAGTGCCCCAACGGCCTGACCGACTGCCCGAACAACGGCGTGGGCTGGCAGTGCGTGGACGTGGGCGGCGGCTTCATGGCCTGCCTCCCCGGCGCGTGCCAGCCGGACTGCACGGGCCGCGCTTGCGGCGACGACGGCTGCGGCGGCTCCTGCGGCACCTGCGGGGCGAACGAGACCTGCAACGTCTCCGGCCAGTGCATCCCGGACAACTGCACCGAGGCCCTGCTCGACGGATCGTTCGAGGCGGCCGGCGCGGGCGCGGCCGACTGGACCATGTTCTCCTCCGCGTTCGGCACGCCGCTGTACGAGTACGCCGCCCTGGCGCACACCGGCAGCTGGATCCTGTGGATCGGCGGCGGCGCGGCGGATGACGCCTACGCCGAGCAGAGCGTGGTGATCCCGGTCGGCACCGCCACGGTCAGCGCCTACATCCTGATCGACCAGGGCGTGGCCGCGGACTACTTCCGCATCACCGTGGACGGCACCGAGGTGGCCCGTGTGGCTGGCGACAACGCAACCTACGCCAACGCCTACGGCATGGTGAGCGCCGACGTATCCGCCTACGCCAACGGCGCGGCTCACCTGATCCGCCTGCACGGCGTGATCACCACCGCCACCGGCAGCATCCTGGTGGACGACGCCAGCCTGCTGGCCTGTGGCGGCGGCCCGGTCGGCCGGCTCATGCTGTCCGAGGTGCTGTACGACTCCCAGGGCGGCGACGACGGCAACGAGTGGATCGAGATCTTCAACGGCACCGCCAGCGCCATCGACCTGAGCACCTACTCCCTGGGCAACGGCGGCAACAACTACCTGGGCTCGGTGGTGCAGCTCGCCGGCACCATCCCGGCGGGCGGCTGCTTCGTGGTGGGCGGGCCGAACGGCGGCTTCGCCTACAACCAGACCTTCAACTTCGCCCCGGATCTCGAGAACAGCGGTGCCGCGGCCGACGGCGTGGCGCTGTTCAACGTCCCGGCGGCCTCGCTCACCGCGGCCACCGTGCCCATCGACGCGGTCATCTACGGCACGAACAACTCGAACAACCTGCTCGACGAGACCGGCGCCGCGGGCAACGTGGACGTGGGCGACGCCGGCTCCAACCAGTCCATCGAGCGCACGGGCGCCGGCTGGGCCATCCAGGCCACGCCGACCCCGACCGTGTGCAACCTGCCCTGACCTGTAGCTAGTCCGAGCTGAACGAGGCGGGGGTCCGGCTGTCGGGCCCCCGCCTTTCATTTGGTGGAGGCTGTCATGCGCAGAGCGCTGATTGCGACCTTGGTGAGCGTGATGGTGATGGGCGGGCTGGTGGTGTTCTTCCTGCTCGAGGGCCGCTACCTGGTCGAGGGAGGGCGCGCGCCCTGGGCGGTCATCAACGACGACCCGGCCATGCTGGACCAGGCCCTGTCTGGCCAGCTCGGCCAGGAGGAGAAGGACGAGGCCCTGTCCCACGCCGTGAGCCGCGGCCGCGCGGCCATGCTGAGGAAGCTGGTCGCGGCCGGCGCCCGGGTCAACCCGGCGGCGAAGGGCCACTGTCCGTTGGGGATGTCCATCCACCACGCCAGCCCGGAGGTGGTGCGCATTCTGCTCGAGGCCGGCGCGGATCCGGCGCTGTGCCAGGATGGGTCCAAGCTCATGGCGGACTTCCTCTCGAACATGCACGACGCCGCGCCCCAGGCGGAGCTCATCCAGGTGCTGTGGCTCATGCACCAGAAGGGCCTGAGCGCCGACCAGGCGGGCTTCGCCGGCTCCGCCAGACAGCTCGCGACGCAGTACAAGCTGGCCGAGGTGGCCGCCTTCCTGGAGCGGCCGGTCCAGCCGGCCATGGAGCGCCGCGCCGCCGCGGCCGAGGCCCCGGCCGCAGATCTGTCCCGGGACGAGCTCAAGGCGGTGTGCGCGGGCCAACCCGTGCCCGGGGCCGCCCCGTACGAGCTGCGCGCGGACCGGGCCGCGCCCATCTTCGCCTTCGAGCGCCGCTTCAAGGAGTACCGCTGGACGGGCGAGCTGCTGCCGAGGTGGTGGACCCCCCGGGACGAGCCTGGCCGCACGCAGCTCGTGGTGTGCGCCGACGCGGTGGAGAAGAAGGTGGCCAGGGAGTGCCGCTACGAGGGCCCCGGCGGCGGCCTGTCGCTCTACGACGCGACCTACGAGCTCAGCCTGTACGAGGCCCGCAGCGGCAAGCGGCTCGCCACCCAGCGGCTGCCCTTGCAGATCGACAGCTCGGTCTGCCCGGCCGTCAAGATGGGCGAGGACCAGGAAGGCCGCTTCCCCGGGTACGCCGCCGAGCTCCAGACCTTCGTGAAACCGTTCGTCGGCGGGCCTGAGTAAGCCCCTAATTGAGCCAGAACAGGTAGCGCAGCTTCTTCTCCAGGCTCTCCTCGCCGCGCTCGACCTCGGTCTTCATGCGGGCCAGGCGGGAGGGGAGCGGGCTCGCCTTCATCTCGGGCACGTACTTGTCCCCCAGCACGTCCCGGAGCACGGCCTCGGCCGTCTCCCGGGTCTGGTCCCGGTCCAGGCGCTCGAGGTTCCCGGCGTCGAGCACGACGTCGCCCGGCGCCTCGAACATGCGCCGCACGTTCACGTAGCCGCGCGGCGGGTCCCGCCACACGTGGTCGCCGAGCTGGGCCACGTCCGTCACCCCCAGCCCCTCCTCACCCTCGAGCAGCCGGGTGAGGTCGCCCAGCACGCCGGCCCAGGTTTGGTAGAGCGCCTCGTCCACGGGCAGCGGCAGGGCGTAGCTCCTCTGCCGAGGGTTCGGCACCCACTCGCGATCGTCGTCCCGCTCGGCCAGGTAGGCCAGGCGGCAGCGCTCGGCCTCCGCCAGGCCCAACAGCACGAGCTCCCGCGCGCGCAGCACCGCGGCCGGATCGCGCAGCTTCACCACCACCCGCGCCTGGCCGCGGCCCTCCAGCGAGCCCATGAGCGCCGCCCGCTCGGGCGCCTGGTAGGCCGACACGACCTGGAGCAGCGCGCGCTGGAAGGCGAGCATGGCGCGCGCCCAGTGCGCGTCGCCCACGTCGAAGCGGAAGGTGGGCCGGCGGCGCGGATCGCCATCGGGCAGCTCCTGCCCCTGCGCGTCGAGCTCCACCTCGCCCAGGCGCCGGTCCCGCTCGTCCACCTCCCCGCTGCGGTTCCAGTCCACCTCCCAGCAGGCCAGGCACAGCTCGAGCGCCACGTCCGGATCGCGCGCTGCGAGCGCGAGGTGCTGGTCGACGGCCAGGAGCTCCGCCTCCGCCTGCGCGAGGGTGAAGTCGAGGTACTGCTGGTTCAGGCCCTGGGCGAAGTAGGCCGCGCCGACGCCGATGAGGTCGCTGACGAGCTGGTGCATCGCCCGCTTGTAGCGGGTGAGCCCGGCCACCAGGTGGGCCTGGGCGTTGCGATCCTCCGCGGCCAGCGCCTGCAAGGCCAGGCGCTCGGCCTCCTCGAACCTGCTCGCCTGCAGCGCGGCCAGCGCCTCGGGCGCCTGGGCCCGGCTGGGCACGATGTCCACCTCGCCGCGCAGCGTCCCGGTCGTGCAGCCCGCGCTGCAGAGCACGAGCAGACTCCAACCCATCCCGCGTTTCCATGCCGTCCGCATGACCCGCCTCCTTTCCGCTGGCTACCTTGACGCATTGCAACATGCGGGCCAGCCCGCCGGGCGAGTGTGACCAAGCGGAACCCTGGTTGCAACTTCTTTCAGGGAAAAGGATTTCTTCGAGGGAGGAGGCGTAGGTGGGGGCGGCTGGAGTGCGAACCGCGCACCGCAGGTGCGCACCGGGCATGGCGGTCCAGCCTCTTCTCGTGGTACCTTGCTGTCATCTCGGAGCGATGGGAGGAAGGCTATGCGCACGGCGAAGTGGCGGTGGCTCGTCCTGGGGTTGCTGATGATCGCCTCGCTCGGCGGGGCCGTGGTGTTCTCCTCCTGCGGGGATGGAGAGAAGTGCGACTGCTGCGACGACAACACCGACTGCGAGTTCCCGCTCCAGTGCGTCGAGCTGCAGGGGGGCAGCGGCAAGGTGTGCGGCGAGGCGGGCGTGAACTACTGCTACAACACCTCGTGCTGAGCCCTGGTCTGGCTTGACTTCGCCGGGTCGGCCGCCTACCGTGCCGGCATCTGCCGCCACGGAGGTGACGCATGACCCCGGAGCAAGCCCGCACCGCGCTCGTCCAGGGGAACCTACGTTTCGTCGAGGGCCGGCCGGAGCATCCTCGCGCAGGGGCCGACCGGCGCCGGGAGACGGTCGAGCAGGGCCAGCACCCCCTGGCCGTGGTGGTGGGCTGCTCGGACTCCCGGGCGCCGCTCGAGCTGCTCTTCGACCAGGGCGTGGGCGACCTGTTCGTGGTGCGCTCGGCCGGCCACGTGCTGGACGCGATCGGGCTGGCCTCGGTGGAGTACGCGGTGGATCACCTGGAGGCGCCGCTGGTCGTGGTGCTGGGCCACTCCCGCTGCGGGGCGATCACCGCGGCCGTCCAGGGCGGGGCGGCCCACGGCCACCTGCCGGAGCTCCTCGGCCGCCTGTCGCCAGCCGTGCTGCAGGCGCGCACCCAGGACCCAGGCGCCGAGGGTGAGGCGCTGGTGGTGCGCGCCATCCAGGCCCAGGTCGAGCTGACGGCGCGCCAGGTCCAGGACGACTGCGAGCTGGTGCGCAAGGCGGTCCGCTCGGGCGCCTGCCGGGTGGTGGGCGCGATCTACGATCTGGCCAGCGGCCGGGTGGCCTGGCTCCAGGCGCGCTGATGCGGCCCGGACCCGCGGGGCGTGTCCCGGGACACACGGGCCGCGCGGACGGCCGCGAGAAATCCAGTGGAAACCGGACGGCGCGGGGCGGGCACCGCCCTTGCATCGGACCCGAGGCGGAGGGCAAGAGCATGCGTACGAACGTGCGGTGGCAGGTCGGCGTGGCGGCGGTGCTGGCGGGGTTCCTGGCGCTCGGCTGCGAGTGCGGGGGCGTGCGCGAGGGCGGGGGCGGGGCGCTCCCGCCCGGCACGGACACGCCAAGCCAGACCCTGGCCCCGCTGCCCGAACCGCCGGTCATCCCGGTCCAGCAGGCGGCCGGACCGGGCGGAGAGCTCACGGTGGTGGCGGCCCGGCCGCAGGGCGAGGCCCGCGGCGCGCTCCGGCCGACCGTGACCTTCTCCAGGCCCATCGTGGCGCTGGGCGCCCTGGAGGAGGGCCACGGGCGCGAGGTGGTGGCGCGCCTCGAGCCGGCCATCCCGGGCGAGTGGCGCTGGCTCGGCTCGGCCTCGGTGGAGTTCGTGCCCCGGGGGCTCTACCCCTACGCCACGCACTTCCGGGTCATCGTGCCCGCCGGCCTGAAGGCGCTCGACGGGGCCGCGCTGGCCAAGGACTACACCTTCGAGTTCGAGACCCCGCGGCCCGAGGTCCAGAGCGTGTCCCCGGGCGCGGACTTCGCCTGGCTGACCCCGCGCCCGACGTTCACCCTGGTGCTCAACCAGCCGGTGCAGGGGCTGGCCGGGCACGCCCGGCTCGAGCTCGGGCCGGAGCGCAGGCGGGTGGGGCTCGAGGTGGTCAAGGAGGTGGACGTGGCCGAGGAGAACCGCGCCTCCGAGCAGGGCCGGCGCTACGCCCGGGCCTCGTTCGAGGAGCGCGGCTTCAAGAACCGGCAGACGCGCTACGAGCTCGCGCCGGTCGAGGCGCTGCCGCTCGACGCCGAGGTCGAGCTGGTCGTGGCCGGGGGCCTGCCCGGTAAGGACGGGCCGCTCGGCATGGCGCTCGAGCACCGCACGAGCTACCGCACCTACGGCCCCATGCGGGTGCGCGAGGCGCGGGCCTGCTTCTACTCGGACTGCCCCTACGGGCCGATGCTGCTCTTGCTCTCGAACCCGGCCCGGATCGAGAAGCTGGCCGAGGAGCTCAAGGCCCGCCTGGTCCTCGAGCCGCCGGTGGAGGTGGACTGGGACGCCGTGGAGGCCGGCCTGTCGGACGAGCACGGACCCTACGTGATGGTGCCCGGCCGCTACCGGCCCGGCAGCGCGTACCGCGTCCGCGTCGCGGCCGGCTTCGCGGACGAGTTCGGCCAGGCCGCCCCGGCCTTCTCCGGCGAGCTCCGCACCTCGGATCTCGATCCCTTCTTCGACCTGGGCTCGGGCCAGGCGCTGCTGGAGGCCGACGGCGACGGCCAGCTCCCGGTGGAGTCGGCCAACCTGACCCGCCTGGAGCTCCAGGCCTGGGTGCTCGATCCGGCCGGCATGGCCCGCTGGCTGGGCAGCGATCAGCAGCCCGACCGCCTGCCCGCGGGCGCGGTCCAGAACCGGTCGTTGCTGCTGGGCGAGGGGCGCAACGTCCAGCGCAGGAGCCCGATCCCGCTGCGCGACTTCCTGCCCGCCGGCCAGCGCACCGGCCTGCTGGTGGTCATGGCCTCGGCCCCGGAGCTGCCGGCCGCGCGCCAGCGCTGGAGGCCCAGGGTGGCGGTCCAGCTCACCGATCTGGCGGTGCACGGCAAGCTGGGCCCCAGGGACGGTCTGGTGTGGGTGACCCGGCTGTCCTCGGGCGAGGGCGTGGCCGGGGCGGAGCTCGAGCTGTACGACCGGACCGGCGCGCGTCTGTGGACCGGGACGAGCACGCCGGACGGCACGGCCCGGGTGCCCGGGCTGGAGCGGCTCATCCCGGGCGACGAGCACCGCTGGGGCCCGCCGTTCGCGCTGCTGTCCGCCCGCAAGGACGGCGACGTGGGGGTGACGCTGTCCTCCTGGGAGGGCGGCCTGGGGCCGTGGGCCTTCGGCCTGCCCGGGGACTGGGACGGCGACAAGCCGCGCAGCCTGGGGCTGGTGTTCTCCGAGCGCGGCATCTACCGCCCGGGCGAGAGCGTGCAGCTCAAGGGCCTGGCGCGCGTGCGGCGGCTGGGCGACCTGGCCACGCCCCAGGCGGGCACCAGGGTGAAGCTCGCCCTGCACGACTCGCGCGGGCAGAAGCTCGCGGAGCGCGAGCTCGCCCTGTCCCGCTTCGGCACCTTCCAGGCGGCCCTCGAGCTGCCCAAGGACGGGCCGCTGGGCACCTACACCGCGAACGCCGAGCTGCGCGTGGCGGGCCGGGTGCTCACCTACAGCGGCTCCTTCCGGGTGGAGGAGTACCGCGCGCCGCAGTTCCAGGTGGACGTGACCGCCGCGGCCGCCGACGCGGTGGCCGGGGAGCCGCTCCAGGCGACCGTGCTCAGCCGCTACCTGTTCGGCGGGGCCATGGCCGAGGCCGACACGCGCTGGAGCGCGCTGCGCTGCTCGACCACCTTCAGCCCACCGGGCAACGAGGGCTTCGAGTTCGGGGTGCAGACCTGGTGGTGGGACGACGAGACGCCCGAGCCAGGCTGCGAGGTGGTGGCCGGCGGCCAGGGCCGCGCGGACGCCCAGGGCGTGCTCGCCCTGGAGATCGGCCGGGCCGAGGCGCCCGCCGGCAAGACCGCCAGCTACACCGTGGAGGCCGAGGTCACGGACGTGAACCGCCAGCGCCAGGCCAACCGGGTGACCCTCACGGTGCACCCGGCCGCAGCCTACGCCGGGGTGCGCGTGGCCACCACCGGCTTCGCCGAGGTGGGCAAGCCCGCCCGGGTAGAGCTCGTCGCCGCGGCGGCGGACGGCGCCCGGCTCGAGGGCCAGGCCCTCGAGCTCAAGGTGCTCAGACGCACCTGGAAGTCCATCCGCAAGCAGGGCGCCGGGCACCGCTGGTTCACCGTCAGCGAGCCGGTGGAGGAGCCGGCCGGCGGCTGCGCCGAGCGCTCCGCCAAGACCCCGGTGGCCTGCGAGGTGACGCCCTCCGAGCCGGGCTTCTACATCCTGGAGGCCAGCCTCACGGACGAGCAGGGCCGCAAGCAGACCAGCAAGACCTCGTTCTACGCCGTGGGCCAGGGCTGGGTGTCCTGGCAGCGCAACGACACCGACCGCATCGATCTGGTCGCGGACAAGACCCTTTACGACGTGGGCGAGAGCGCCCGCATCCTGGTCAAGAGCCCCTACCCCAGGGCCGAGGCGCTGCTGACCGTGGAGCGCGAGGGGGTGCAGCTGGCGCGCCGCATCCGGCTCGAGGGCAGCGCCACGGCGCTGGACATCCCCATCACCGAGGAGATGATCCCCAACGCCTTCGTGGGCGTGGTGCTGGTGCGCGGGCGGGTGGGGGACCAGGAGGGCCTGGAGACGGGCGACGATCCGGGCCGGCCGGGCATCCGCGTCGGCTACGCCCAGCTCAAGGTGGAGCGCAGGAGCAAGCGGCTCCAGGTCACGGTCACCCCCGACGCGGCCGACAAGCGCCCGCGGGACAAGGTGCGCCTGGCGCTCGAGGTCAAGGACCACCGCGGCCAGGGCGCGCCCGCCGAGCTCACGGTGTGGGCCGTGGACGAGGGGGTGCTGCGCCTGACCGACTACCAGCTGCCCGATCCGATCGCGGCGGTCCACCCGGACCGCGGCCTGTCGGTGCGCCTGGGCGAGCCGCTCATCCACCTGCTGCTCAGGAAGCCCTTCGCCGAGAAGGGCCAGAGCGCGGGCGGCGGCGGGGGCGGGGAGGCGGTCGGCAGCGGCTTCCGCTCGCGCTTCAAGACCACCGCGCTGTGGGTGGGCGACGCGCTGGCGGACGCCGGCGGCCGGGCCCAGCTCGAGTTCGAGCTGCCGGACAACCTGACCACCTACCGGCTGATGGCGGTGGCGGTGACCGAGGGCGACCGCTTCGGCGCGGGCCAGTCCAGGCTGAGCGTGTCCAAGCCGCTGCTGGCGCTGCCCGCCCTGCCGCGGCTGGCGCGCGTGGGCGACGCCTTCGAGGCCGGCGTGGTGGTGCACACCAAGGGCGTGCGCATCGACGAGGCCAGGGTGGTGCTGGAGGCCCGCGGGGCGCGGCTGCTCGGCGGCCAGGAGGTCGAGCCCGGGCTGTGGCGGGCCGAGAAGCGCGCGGCGCTGGCCGACGGCCGCCCGCGCGAGGTGCGCTTCCGCATCCAGGCCGAGGCCCCGGGCACCGCCGTGCTGCGCTTCCAGGTCGAGGGCGGCGGGGAGCGCGACGGGGTCGAGGCCAAGGTGCCCGTCCAGCTCCCGGTGGAGCTCGAGACCGTGGCCACCTACGGCGATACCCAGGACGCGCGCGAGGAGGCCGTGGCCCCGCCGGGCGGGGTGCGCCCGGGCCTGGGCGGCCTGGAGCTCACCCTGGCGTCCACGATCATGGGCGGCTTCGACGAGGGCATGCGCCAGCTCGTGGACTACCCCTACGGCTGCCTGGAGCAGCTCTCGAGCCGGCTGGTGCCCTTCGTGGCCCTGCGCGAGCTGCACGGCAAGTTCGGCGTACCCTACCAGGCGCCGGGCGAGGCCGAGCGCCAGCGCCGGGGCGACTTCGAGGCCTTCGTGACCGAGTGGCTGGGCGAGGAGACGCTCCGGCTCCACGAAACCACCGACCCCGACGAGATCGTGAAGAAGACGGTCAAGGCCGTCGAGCGCCTGCAGAACCCGGACGGCTCCTACCGCTACTGGCCCTCCAGCGGGTGCGCCAGCGACTGGGGCTCGGCCTACGCGGTGCTGTCGCTCTTCCGCGCCTCCGAGCTCGGCTACCCGGTGGATGGCGATGGCCTCAGGCGCGGCCAGCGTTTCCTGGCCGACCAGGTGGCCGCCGGGCGCTGCGCGCCCTGCCACGGCTTCTGCGCGCCGCCCCCGGACTCCACCCGGGTGTTCGCGCTCTACACCCTGGCCCGCACCAGGGCGCCCAAGCCATCCTACTACAACGAGCTCCACGCTCGCCGGGACAAGCTGCCGCTGTTCGCCCAGGCCATGCTGGCGGACGCCATGTTCGTGGGCGGCGGCGAGCGCCGGGCGGCCGAGCAGCTCCTGCAGGAGGTGCTCAACCGCGGCCAGGAGTCCGCGGGCGGGCTGCACTTCGAGGAGGTGAACCCGCTCACCTACGCGGCGGTGTGGTCCTCCGACACCCGCACCACCGCCATCGTGCTGCAGACGCTCACGGACATCTCCCCGGCCCACCCCTTCGTGGCCAAGATCGCCCGCCACCTGACCCTGGTGCGCAAGGGCAGCGGCCGCTTCCGCAACACCCAGGAGGCCGCCTTCGCCCTCATGGCGCTCACCGAGGTGGTGCGCACCAAGGAGGCCGAGGCGCCGGACTTCACCGCCAGGGTGCTGCTGGGCGGGAAGGAGGTGGCCGCGCGGCCCTTCCGCGGCCGCTCGATGAAGGTCGAGCAGCACCGGCTGCCCATGGCCGAGCTGGGGGAGCTCAAGGGCCAGACCTCGCTGCGCTTCGAGAAGCAGGGCGCTGGCGTGCTGTACTACGGCGCGCGGCTGCGCTACGCCCCGGCCGAGCTGCCCATGACTCCGCTCGACCAGGGCCTGGTGGTGCAGCGCTGGTTCGAGCCCTACCAGGGCGGCGGCCAGGCCACCGCCTTCAAGGCCGGCGACCTGGTGCGGGTGCGCGTGCGGGTGGGCTCGCCTCAGGAGCGCCAGTACCTGGTGGTCGAGGTGCCGCTGCCGGCCGGGCTGGAGGCGGTCGACACCTCGCTGGCCTCCACGGCCCGCATCGGCGCGATGGGTGAGGAGGGGCCTGGACAGGGCTATGAGCACGAGAGCGCCGAGGACACCTACGCCGACCAGGCCGACGGCGAGTCGCCCGGGGAGCTCGGTCCGTACGCCGCCAGCTTCTGGAGCCCGTTCAACCACGTGGAGGTGCGCGACGACCGGGTGCTGCTGTTCGCCGATCACCTGCCGCCCGGCGTGCACGTGTCGTCCTTCGTGGCGCGCGCCACCACCCCGGGCCGCTTCCTGATGAAGCCCGCCCGGGCCGAGGAGATGTACACGCCCGAGGTGTTCGGGCGCTCGGCCGGCGGCGTGCTGGACGTGCTGCTGGACGAGGAGCTGGCCGCCCGCTAGCCGAGGAGGAGGGCGACGCCGTGAGCCGGAAGCTCAAGCGCTGGGCGAGGAGGGTCGGGCTCACCGTCGCGGCAGCCGCCGGGCTCCTGCTCGCCGCGGCGCTCGCCTTCGTGCTCTGGCCGCTGCCCGAGGGGCTGCTCTCGCGGGAGGCGCTCTCCTCGCTGGTGTTGACCGATCGGCAGGGCGGGCTGCTGCGCGAGGTGCGCTCGCGCGAGGACGGGCGCGCGGTGCCGCTCCCGCCCGGGCCGCTCCCGCCGCAGGTGCGCGCGGCCTTCCTGGCCGCCGAGGACCGGCGCTTCGAGGCTCACCTGGGCGTGGATGCGCTGGCCGTGGCCCGCGCGCTCGCCCAGAACCTGCGCGCCGGCCGGGTGGTGAGCGGCGCCTCGACCCTCACCCAGCAGCTCGCCCGGCGCCTGCTCACGCCGCCCGGCGCGCGCCGCCCGCGCGGCGTGTGGACCAAGCTCGAGGAGGCCCTGTGGGCGGTGCGCCTGAGCCTGCACCTGCCCAAGGAGCGGGTGCTGCGCGAGTACCTGGACCGCGTGGCGCTGGGACACAACACCTACGGGGTGGAGGCGGCCGCCCAGCTCTACTTCGGGCGGCCCGCCCGCTCGCTGTCCGCGGGCCAGGCGGCGCTGCTGGCCGGGCTGGCCTGCTCGCCCAGCCGCTACGATCCCTACCGGCAGCCGGCCCGGGCGCGCGCGCGCATGTCTCGTGTGCTGGGGCGCATGGCCGCGCTCGGCTGGCTCACGCCCGAGCGGGCGCGCAGCGAGGCCGTGGCCGGCCTGGATCTCGTGCCGGCCGAGCAGGTGTTCCGCGCGCCCCACCTGGGCGAGGCCCTGCTGGCGCGGCTGGGGGAGCGCGGGCTCGAGGGCGCGGCGCGCATCGAGACCAGCCTCGACCCGGGCCTGCAGGCGGACGTCGAGGCCCTGGTGCGGGACGAGCTCCAGGCGCTCGGCGACCGCCGCGTGGGCCAGGCCGCGGTCCTGGTGGTGGACAATCGTTCGGGCGAGGTGCTGGCCTACGTCGGCTCGCGCGACTTCCTCGACCCCGAGCGCCTGGGGCAGAACGACGGGGTGCGCGCGCGGCGCCAGCCCGGGAGCGCGCTCAAGCCCTTCGCCTACGGCCTGGCGCTCTCCCGCGGCTTCACCCCGGCCACGGTGCTCTCGGACGTGGAGGTGCACCTCTCGACCCCGGGCGGCGACTACGTGCCGCGCAACTACGATCGCCGGGCGCACGGCCCGGTGCGGCTGCGCGCGGCGCTCGCCAACTCCTACAACATCCCGGCCGTGCGGGTGACCGAGCGGCTGGGCCCGGAGCGGGTGCTCGAGGTGCTGCGGCGGGCCGGGCTCGAGTCGCTCGACCGCGCCGCGTCCCACTACGGGGTGGGGGTGGTGCTGGGCAACGGCGACGTGAGCCTGTGGGAGCTCGCGCGCGCCTTCCGCGGGCTCGCCCTGGGCGGCCAGGTGCGACCGCTGACCGAGGTGCGCGCGGCCTGGGACGGCGCGGGGCGGCCGCTCGCGCTGCGGCCCGAGCTCGTGGCGCGGCGGTTCCTGCCGGAGGACGCGGTGGCGCTGCTGACCGACATCCTCGCGGACGAAGGCGCCCGGGCCCCGGCCTTCGGCCTGGACAACGCCCTGCGCCTGCCCTTCCCGGTGGCGGCCAAGACCGGCACCAGCCGCGGGCACGTGGACAACTGGTGCGCGGGCTTCACCCGCGAGCGCACCGTGGCGGTGTGGGTGGGCAACTTCGACGGCGCGGCCATGCGCCGGGTCTCGGGCATCACCGGGGCCGGGCCGCTCTTCCGGCGGATCATGCTGCGGGCCATGCGGGGCCTCGACCCGGCCCCGCTGGTCGCGCGCGGGCGCTTCGCCGCCGTGGACATCTGCCCGCTGTCCGGGGCGCGCGCCACGGCCGCCTGCCCGGGCGTGCTGCACGAGCTGTTCCTGCCGGGCTCCGAGCCCAGCCACGCCTGCCCCATGCATCGCCAGGCGGCGCCGGGCCTGGTGGCCCTCGACGTGGGCCCCGAGTTCTACGCCTGGGCGCGGGCCGAGGGGCTCTCGGCCGGGCCCGCGGCCGCGCCCCCGGGGGAGACGGCCGCGCCCGGCGGGGGGCGCGGGCGGCTGCTGATGCCCGGCGACGGGGACCGGTACCTGCTCGAGCCCGATCTGCCGGCCGCGGACCAGAGCGTGCCGGTGCGGGCCGTGGCGCCGGCGGGCGTGTCGCGCCTCGAGCTGCGCCTGGACGGCCAGCCGGTGGCCGAGCTCGGGCCGCCCTTCGTGGGCCGGGTGCCCGCCGCGCGCGGGGCGCACCGGCTGGAGGTCTGGCTGCCGGCCGGTGAGCGGCCGCTGTGGTCCGTGGGCTACGTCGTGCGCTGAGGGCTCAGGGGACGGCCGGGGCGGGCTGGGAGGGCAGGGCCGGGCGGCGCCCCAGGCGCCGGGCGGCCAGCGCGGCGAGCGCGGGCAGGGCGATCAGGGCGGGCAGCCACAGCCAGCTCGCGCCCAGGGCGATCTCGGCCGCCAGCACCAGCGCCAGGCCGCCCCCGGCCGCGCCCATGAGCGTCCGCCGGCCGAGGCGCAGCCCGCGGGCCCGGGCCCAGGAGAGCCCGGCCAGCAGGAGCACCACCAGCCCCGCGCTCGCCTCGCCGGCCGTGGACGCGCCCGCGGTGGCGTAGCGCACCGAGAAGTGCCCGGGCTCGTCGCCCTTGTTGGCGAACAGCTTCTCGAAGCGGTAGCGCACCCCCTGCTCGGGCAGCTCCAGCGCCAGCGGCAGCGCGCCGGCCGCCTGGGCGCCGTCGGCCGTGACCAGGCGCTCGCCGGCCAGCGCGTCGGCCTTGGAGGCCAGCAGCGCGCGGGCGTCCAGGCCCTGGTCGAGGGCGCCCGCCGGCGCCTCCACCCGGGTCATGTTGCTGTCCACCGCGCCGTAGGCCAGGTCGGCGGGCAGGTACACGTCCCAGGTGCTGCGCGTCTCGACGATGTCGGGCACCGGCAGCCCGCCCTCGGCCCAGCCGGCCAGGCCGAGGCGGCCCACCGCGCTGGCGTACACCAGCTCCACCTCGAAGGCGCGCTCCGAGTTGGTCAGCGGCACCAGCACCGCGGTGGGCACGTCGCCGCGGGCGGGCTTCACCGGCTCGCCGTTCATGCGCGCCGACCACAGCTCCGAGCCGGCCGGGAGATCCACCCGCAGGAACTGCTTGCGCCGGTTGCGGATCTGGTACTGGGCCCGGGTCAGCATCAGCCCGTGCCGGGTGAGCAGGCTCTGGTAGCGCGCCTGGTCGATGGCCGCCACCTGCACCTTCATCTCCTCGTGGTGCTTGATCTCCAGCCCCATGGCCAGCGGGGGCTCCGAGTGCACGTACTTGAAGGCCAGCAGCACCGGGTTGGTGGTGCGCAGCAGCAGCTGGCGCGGCAGCTCCTGGGCGTCCAGCGGCTGGGCCTGGCCGGCCTCCACGGCCTGCACCTCGACCGCGCTCAGCGCCTCCACGGCCAACCGGCCCTGCTCCATGTCGGCCCCGGTGGCGTGCACCAGCGGCACGGCCACGCGCGGCTCGCTCCCGGACAGCACCCGCTCGTAGGCGAGCTCCACGGCCAGGTTGCCCTCCATCTCCTGGGTGAAGGTGAGCTGGAGCTGGCGGGTCGGGCCCTCGGCCAGCTTGTAGTCACGCAGCGAGGGCGCGGTGACCGACACCAGGTTGACCTCGGGCGGGAGCTCCAGGTCGAGCTCCATCAGCCGGCCGGACTTGATGGCGATCTGCACGCTGGCGGAGGCCTTGAGCACCCCGTCGCCCACCGACAGCAGCGTGTCCACCACCGCGTCGAACTTGCCCTGCTTGCGCTCGGGCGGGGCCAGGCGCACCTGGAGGCTGGCCTGCGGATCGACGTACTTCAGGGTGTGGGCCACGGTGCGCTGGATGCCCTCGCGCACCCAGGCCGGGAGCTGGTTCTCGCCCACCTTGCTCATGCCCTCGACCGCCTCAGGCTGCATGGACAGATCCGCCCCCTGCAGCAGCGCCACCATGCCGCGCTGGCGCTGCAGCCCCTCGGGCCGCAGCAGCGGCAGCTCCAGCGCCTCGCGCTCGGCGATCTGCCGGGGCCCGAGCGCCCGCTCGTAGTGCACCTGCCAGCGGTACTCGCCGCGCTGCTCTCGATCCAGGTACACGGTCAGGCGCTGCTGGCCGCCCTCGGCCCGGGTGACCCGCCAGTCCGCGACGCCGTCGCCCAGCACCTGGTTGACCGCCACTCCGCCGGGCAGGAGCACCGACAGGCTGCGGGCCGCGCCGCGGTTGACCTGGGTGAGCAGGATGGCCTCCACGTGCAGCACGCCCTCCTCGGCGTGCACCACGTGGAACACCTCGCCGTGGGCCTGGAGCTGCTCCTCGCGGGCCTCCGGTGGCAGCTCGGACCAGGTCAGGCGGACCTGGTCCGCGGGCGGCAGGTGGAAGTCGGCCTGGGTGCGCTCGGCGCGCCGCTGGTGCTCGACCCCGGCCCGCGGCTCGACCGCGAGCTCCTTGCGCCCGGGCAGGTTCAGGCGGAAGCGCGACACCGGCGGCCGCGGCAGCCACAGCGTGGTGCCCGGCGGGCCGCCCTGCACGTCCACGGGCGTCTCGAAGGCGAGCTCCACCCGGTGGCGCCCGGCGCCCGAGAGCTGGACGCGGAGCTGGCCGTCCCGCTCCTCGACCACCGCCTCCCGGCCGTCCACCCGGGCCGAGGCCAGGGCGGCCGAGGCCGACAGCACTGGGTGCGAGAGCGCCCCGGGCTCGAAGAGCTGGAGCTGGAGCCGGGCCTGCCACGCCACCACCTGGCCACGCAGCTCGCCCTCGTACTCGGCCCCCACCACCAGGGCCTGGGCGCCGCCGGGCGCGCCCCACACGAGCTGGACGCCCGGCGCGCGGGGCACCGCGGCGGTCACGCGCGTGCGCCCGTCGGCGGCGCTGGTGGTCAGCCCGGCGGCCGGCACCACCGCCACCTCCAGCCCCTCGCCCGGCAGGCTGGCCTGGAAGGTCTGCGCCGCGGCGGCCGGCAGCGGCAGCGCCACGGACAGGCCGCGGCCGCTGGCCTGCACCGGCAGGCTGAAGACGAGCTCGAGCCGGCGCAGGCCCGAGCCGCGCACGGCCCAGCTCAGCGCTCCGCCGCGCACCTCGAGGGCCACCGGCTTGTCGTCCTCGAGCGCGCTCTGCACGGCCAGGCCGGCGGGCAGCAGCGGGACGCTGACCCAGTCCTCGCTGAGCACGTGCAGGGTCAGCGCCATGCGCACCTCGGCCTGGGCGCTCGACTGCACCTCGACGCGCACCTCGGCCTGCGACAGGGTCACCCCCACGGGCGGCGGGATCACCGGCTGCTGCACCGCGGCCCGGGCGACCAGCTCCTGGAACTCGGGCAGGGGGATGCGGACCTCCCCGGGTGATTCGGCTCGGGAGGCGGGGAGATAGGACACCAGGGACAGCAGGGACAGCAAGGACAGGCGCAGGACAGAGGGCCTGGGCACACGCGTGGCGGGCAGGGGACACACCATGACGTCACCTCCTGGGAGGTCAGGCTGTTTCGGGGACCGGACGAAGCGTCGCGCCGCCCCGCTCAGCGGGCGCGGGCGAACGCCAGCTTGGACTTGCCCGCGGCCAGCAGCGAGCGGGCGAGCTCCTCCCCCGCGGGGGCCTGGGCCTGCGCGTGTCCGTCGAGCGCCCGGCCGTAGGCGGCCAGCAGGTCCACGTCGCGGGCCAGCTCGGGATCCCCGGCCAGCGACGGGTGCTCGGCCAGGAAGCGGGCCGCGCGCGCGCTCGCCGCCGCGAGCCGCGCCCGGGCGCCCTGGCCGTCACCGCTGGCCAGGCGCTCGCCGGCGGCCGAGAGATCCCCGGCCAGGCGGAAGGCCAGCGCGTTCTTGCGCACCGCCAGGCAGCGCCGATCCAGCGGGCGCTCGCCCGGGGCGAGGTCGAGGCGCTGGGTGAGCACCGCGTTCTCCAGGCTGACGAGGTCCTTGGCCCGCACGCGCACCTCGGCCAGCGGGCCGGGACCCGCGGCCACCACGTCCAGCAGCAACACGTGCTCGTCGCCGGCGTAGAAGGCCGGGATGACCACCTGGATGCCGTCCTCGTCGTCGCCCCGGTCGGCCGCGACCCCCAGGTCGTGGGCCACCTTCTGGTCGATGGCCCGCTCGGCCTCCCGCACCCGCTCGGCGGCCGGGGCCTCGAGCGGGGCGCTGCCCAGCATGGACACCAGGCGCACGCCCGGGCTCAGGCGGATGCGCAGGCGGACCGCCCGGGCCACCACCGAGCCGCCGGCCGTGAGCTCGGTCTCCAGCACCCCGCGCGCCTCGGAGGCCGCCAGCAGCAGACGGCGCCGGCCCTGGCCGGCCAGGGCCAGCTCGGCCAGCTCGTCGGCCGGGGCGCCGGTGCCGACGCCCAGCGCGGACAGCGACACGCCCTGCCGGGCGGCCTGGTGGGCCCGGAGCTCGAGCGCCTCCCGCTCCTCGCCCAGCGGGCCCGCGGTGGCGAGCAGCACGAGCTGGCTGCCCAGCGGCGCGTCCTCGGCCCCGGGCCGGGCCAGGGCGGCGTAGGCCCGCTCGAGCGCCGGGCCGAGCTCGGCCGTGGGGCCGCGGGCCTCGATGGCCAGCAGCGCGTCGGCCAGCAGCTTGCGGGCCGCGGCGGGCTCGAACTTCTCCGGGGCCAGGAGCTGCGGGGCCGGGCCGCCAGCCACCACCAGGGCGAAGCGGTCGCCGGCCTGGCGCGCCTCGGCCAGCGCGTCGGCCAGGCTCCACAGGGCGCGGCGGGCCTCCTCGTCCGGCAGGCGGCGGAGATCGACCAGCAGCACGGCCTCCAGGGCCGAGCGCCGGGAGGCGGGCCGCTCGGCGCCCTTCAGCCCCACCTGCAGCAGCAGGCGGGTCGGGCCGTCCGCGGCCAGCCGGTCGGCGCCCAGGCTGAGCGCCAGGCCGCCGCGCGCGGGCGGATCGAAGGGCTGGCGGTAGGGCTGGGCCAGGAGGTCCAGGCGCGTGCGCCGGCCGTCCAGCCACAGGCCCTCGGCCAGGCCCTCGCGCAGCCAGGCCAGCTCCGGATCGCCCGGCAGGTAGGTGTTCCTGAAGTAGCCCTGGGCCGGCAGATAGGCGAGCGCGTCCAGCGGGGTCTGCTCGCCGTCGAACAGGCCCGGGCCGCGGCCCGGCTGGCCCTGCTGCGGCACGAGCTCCAGCGTGGAGACCACGCCGTTCTCGAGCTCGATGTTCTGGTCGACAGGCGCCTCGCCGCTGCGCTCCAGCCGCAGGTGGTGGACCCCGGGGGGCAGGCGCACGGTCTTGTCCTTGCCGTCGATCTCCGTCCCGTCCACCATCACCCGGCCGCCCTCGGGCAGGCTCGCGAGGTCCAGCCAGCCGTGGCGCTGCTGCCCGGCCACCAGGCGCTCCTCGGCCTCGAGCAGCATCAGGCGGGTGCGGGTCTGCTCGTAGCGCCCCAGGCGGCGGTCCAGCTCGCTCGGCTCGTCGCGCTTGCCGGTGTCCAGGCGCGCCTCGCGCTCTCCTGCCATGACGCCGCCCACGACGTCGCCCACCACGTCGTCCACCACGCCGTCCTCGTCCACGTCCCGCCCCTCGGGCCGGTCGTCCGTCGGGGGCGCGTCGCGGCCCGGGTCGGCGACCGCGGCGTCCCCGACCGGCAGCTTCGCGGTCGTGGTCTCGTGCTCGCCGCGCTGGTTCTGCTCGCTGAAGTCCTTCATCGAGCGGTGACCGTGGAGCCGCTTCGCCCTCAGCTTGCCCTCTTCCCCCTTGAACTCGAGCTGGGCGAAGTGGTCCGGCAGATCCTTGGCCTCCTCGTTTCCTGCCAGGGCGTTGGCCGAGGAGGCGGTCAGCTCGCGCAGCGTGGGGCCCATGACCACCAATCCAGAGACGAGCAGCAGGAAGCTCGCCGAGACCGCCGTGGCCACCACCGCCCAGCGCAGGCGCCGGCGGGAGCGCGACCGGCCCGGGGGCTCGGCCGCCACGCGCGCGAGGGTGCGCTCCACCACCCAGGCCGGAGGCGGCGGCTGAGCGGCCAGCCCGGCCAGGGCCGCGTCCACGCCCCGCAGCTTCTCGGCCAGCGCGCGGCAGGCCGGGCAGGCGGCCAGGTGCGCGCACAACGCGGGGTCGGTCCGGGCGGCCTGGGGATTGTCGGCCAGCCGATCCTGGATCTCGCGGCAGCTCATGGTTCGGCTCCTCGCGCGTCGCTCGCCGCCGCGGGGGGCGGGCTGGCGGGCGCGGCCTCGGGCAGCGCCGCGGCCAGGGCCAGCCGTCCGCGGCGGATCCAGGTCTTCACCGTGGGCACGGGCGCCTCGAGCACCCGCGCGGCCTCCTCCAGGGAGAGCCCCTCGACGCGGGTGAGCAGCAGCGCCTGGCGCGGACCCTCGGGCAGGCCCGCCAGGGCGCGCTCGAGGGACCGGGTCGCCTCGCTGGCCGCCAGGCGGCGCTCGGGATCCGGCCCGGGGTCGGGGGGATCGAGCGCGGCGGGGCCGTCGGCCTCGCCCTGGCCGGCCGGCGCCCGCCAGAAGCTCAGCCAGCGGCGCAGCCGCTCTCGGCGGTGGTGGCTGACGGCCAGCCGCCGGGCGATGGTGAACAGCCACACGCGGAACGGGTAGGCCGGATCGTAGCGCCCGGCCGCGCGGTGCACCCGCAGGAAGGTCTCCTGGAACAGATCGTCGTCGGCCGGGGGGCGCACCCCCGTGCGCTGCAGGAAGCGGTGCACCGGGCGGCCGTAGGCGGAGACCAGCTCCGCGAAGGCATGGCGATCCCCGGACAGGTGTCGGGCCAGCATGACGGCTCCCTCGTCGCGCGGCTTGTTTCCCGGCGCTTCGGCCACGGTGTGTCCGCCTTCCTGAGCCTTGATACGCCCCGACCCCGCGAAGGTTTCACGGAATTCGGCCGGCGGGCAACTGCCGCGCGGCGCAGCCGGAAATAGCCTTCCAGCGTGGGTGGTTGCACGGCCGATGGCGCCGCCGGGGCGGCTTGACAAGCGCCTGGGCCGGACCAATTTTTTTCTACGGCGCGGACGGCGCCGTTCTCCGAGGAGGTGTGGTCATGCGCAAGTGCGGTGTTTCGGGAACCTTGGGCTGGGTGGCGGTGGGGGTGCTGGTGGCGGGCGGTCTGGTCGCGGCCTTCACCAGCGAGGGACGGGCCGGGACCCCGGGGCCGGCGGGCGGCCTCTGGCAGGAGCGGCCCGGCGCTTCGGCCCCGGTCCTGGAGCGGGGGGCCTCGCCGCTCGCCTCCTTGGCCCCGCTGGTCAAGCAGCTCCAGCCGGCCGTGGTGAACATCTACACCACCCAGGTGGTCAAGCCCCGGGTCATGCGGCGGGGGCAGATGCCGCGAGGGCTGGACCCCTTCTTCGAGGAGTTCTTCGGCGGCGGCGATCCCTTCGGCCTGCAGCAGTCCCCCGGGCGGGAGCTGAAGCGCGACTCCCTGGGCTCGGGCTTCATCATCAGCGCGGACGGCTACCTACTGACCAACCACCACGTGGTGGCCGACGCCAGCGAGATCCGCGTGCGCCTGGAGGACGATCACACTTACGTGGCCAAGGTGATCGGCAGCGATCCGAAGACCGATCTGGCCCTGCTCAAGATCGAGCCCAAGCGGCCGCTGCCCTTCGTGTTCCTGGGCGACTCGGACAAGCTCGAGGTGGGCGACTGGGTGATCGCCATCGGCAACCCCTTCGGCCTCGGACGCACGGTCACCGCCGGCATCATCAGCGGCAAGGGGCGGGTGCTGGGGCATGGGCCGTACGACGACTTCCTGCAGACCGACGCCTCGATCAACCCGGGCAACTCGGGCGGCCCGCTGTTCGACGCGGCCGGCAACGTGATCGGCATCAACACGGCCATCATCGCGGGCGGCTCGGGCGTGGGCTTCGCCGTGCCGGTCAACCTGGCCAAGGACCTGCTGCCGCAGCTGCGCAGCGCCGGCAAGGTCACCCGCGGCTGGCTGGGCGTGGGCATCCAGGACCTCAGCGAGGAGCTGGCCGAGAAGTTCGGCGTCGAGCCCGAGAGCGGCGTGCTGCTCGGCCAGGTCTTCGAGGGCGGTCCGGCCGACAAGGCCGGCCTGCGGGCCGGAGACATCGTGCTGCGGCTCGACGGGAGGCAGGTCAGGGAGGCGCGCCAGCTCACCTCCCGGGTGGCCACCTACGCCCCGGGCGCCAAGGTCGAGCTGGAGGTGCTGCGGGACGGGAAGAAGCTCTCCGTCCAGGTGGTGCTCGGGGAGCGCGAAAAGGGCGAGGCGATGGCGCTGGGCGGGGAGGGCGGGGAGGGGACGGCCGCGGAGGCCGGGCAGGCCCTGGGCCTGCAGCTCAGCCCGCTCACCCCGGAGTGGGCCCGCAAGCTGGGGCTGAGCGAGGGCAGCCGGGGCGCGGTGGTGGAGGAGGTGGACCCCGCCGGGCCGACCGCCGGCCTGGTGCGCACCGGTGACGTGGTGCTCGAGGTGAACCGCCAGCGGGTGACCGGCCCGGGCGACGTGGCCCGGGTGCTCTCCCGCGGCGGCGCCAAGGACAGCGTGCTGCTGCGCATCCAGCGGGGCAACGGGCAGCTCTTCCTGGTGGTCAAGCGCTAGCCCACGCCGCGCGGTTGCGCTCCGCGGGGCCCGGGAGGTAGCCTGGGCCCCCGCGGAGAACGCCCTTGGAAGAAGCTCCCCCGCCCGCCGATCTGCCGATCACCTCCGCGCCGTCCGGGCGGCTGGCCGGGCTGGATCTGGCCCGCGGCCTGGCCGTGGCGCTCATGTTCCTGGTGCACACGGTGAAGGGCCTGCTGGCGTTCGAGCACCTGCCGGCCTGGGGGCTGGTGCCCGTCCAGCTCGTCGGGCAGGCCGCGCCGGCGCTCTTCGCCCTGGTGTTCGGCTTGACGTCCGCCTGGGTGGTCGCGCCGCAGCTCGCGGGCCCGGGCCGGGCGGCCGCCCAGCGACGGCTGCTCACGCGCGGGCTGTGGCTGCTCGCGCTGGTCGAGCTGCTCACCCTGGCCCAGCTCTTCCAGTTCTACCCCTGGCCCCGCATCGCGGCGGCGCTCGCCTGGCAGGAGACCCCGGACTTCGTGGGGGTGCTGCGCTTCTACGCCCTGGCCGTGCTGGTGCTCCCGCTGCTGCTGCCGCGCTGGCACAGGCTGCCCCGCTGGCTGCGCCTGGCCTCCCCGGTGCTGGTGTTCGCCCTCGGCCGCTGGCTGGCGGCCACCTGGCGGACCCCCGGGCTCGAGCCGCTGCGGGCGCTGCTGGTGGAGGTGCCCGGCGAACCGGCCTTCGGGCTGCTGACCCACGGGGCCGTGGCCCTGCTCGGCCTGGCGCTGGGCGAGCGGCGGCTCGCGGCCGGCCGGCCCGATCTCCCCAGGACCGGCCGGGTGTGCCTGCTGCTCGGCCTCGGCCTGGGCGCGGGCCTGGTGGGCGCCTGGGCCGCGGGGCTCTTCCGCCCGCCGCGTTCCCTCCTGCGGCTGCTCACCGAGGTGGCCATGACCTGGGGCAAGCACCCGCCCGGCTTCTACTACACCGCGGCCACCCTGGGCGCGGCGCTGCTGCTGCTCGGCCTGGCGCTGCAGGCCCGCGGGCTCTGGCTCCGGCTGCTCGCACCGCTCGGCTGGCTGGGGCGGGAGGCGCTGTTCGCCTTCGCGCTCCACGTCCTGGTGATCTTCGTGGGCTACCGTTACCTGGCGGGGCTCCGCTTCCAGAGCGCGCGGCCGGGCTTCGCCGTGGGCTACGCCTTCGGGGTGCGCCCGCCCGGCTTCCGGGTCGGCTACGGGGAGGCCCTGCTCCTGTGGCTGGCGCTGCTCGCCGTGGCGGCCTGGGCGGCCTGGCTGTGGGCCCGGCTCAGGGCGAGACGAACAGCGGTGGCTCGGTGATCCCGGTGTCCAGGGTGGCGTCGAGGAGCGTGGCGCCACCGGCGCCGGTCAGCCTCAGGCTGCCTCCCCAGGCGTCGTCCTCGAACAAGACCTGCGCCGTGGAGCCGTTCGCCAGGGAGAGCTCGGCGCCGCTGCGGGAGCCCTCGTGGATCGCGCTGGCCCCCGTCAGCGCGCCGTCGAGCGACAGGACGTGCAAGAATCGCGAGCGTCCGTCCGCGCTGGTGTGGGCGACCTCCAGGCGGTAGCCGCCGCTCATGTCCTCGTCGGTCGTCCAGTCCACGACCTGGCTGGTCGCCCCCACGGGCCCGAGCAGCCACACCGCCAGCTCTGCCTGCGCGCCGTCGAGGCGCGCCACCCCGTCGGTGAGGGAGGGCGGGTAGGCCGAGTTGAGCTGCCACAGCCGCTGCGTGTCCGCCGCGCCGTCCGCGCGGTCGAAGACCACCAGCACGTCGGGCTTCAGGAACAGGAGCTCGCGCTGGTGGCGCGTGACCGCGGCCGCGCCGTCGTAGATCGGGGTGACGTCCACGGCCAGGTGCGTGTAGGCCGGATCGTCGGCGAGCGCGACCAGCTCGGCGGGTTCTGCGCCCTCGCGCTGGGTGACCGTCGCCCCCGCCTGCACGAAACGCACCAGGTTGTGCAGCTGCTCCTCCTGGCGGATGCCCGAATGCGAGCGCAGGTTTTGATCGTCGGCCAGCCACTCTCGTCTGTAGAGCAGGAACGAGCCCTGATCGCGGTGCGCGTGGGACTCGGTGTAGGGGCCGGCCACCAGCCCGAGCCAGGTCGCCTCCGCGGTCCAGGCGGAGCGGACGTAGAGCTGGCCCGTGCCCGGGGCGTGGTACGCCGGGGAGAGGTCGCCCAGCGGGCGCGGGGCGAGGTCGGGTTGGTCGTAGAGGAAGTCGTCCAGGAACATGAAGGCCTGGCCCATCTCGGGCACCGAGCAGTCCAGCAGGAAGCGCTGGGCGACGGCCGCCAGCGGATCGGCGCGGAAGAGCCAGGCCAGGATCTGCACGTAGCGGCGGTGGTAGTCGAACAACGCCGCGGTGCTGTCGCGGGCGTGATCGCCGATCGGGGCCAGGCGATCGAGGCCCGGGACGACCGAGTGCAGCAGCGCCGGCAGCGAGGCGAGCGTGTGGGTCGTGCGCTCCGCCAGGCGCTCGCCGGTCGAGGCCTCCCACCAGTCGAAGAGCTCGAACAGGCGTGCCATGGCCACCCCGTAGCCGGTGCCTTCGCGCGAGCCGCCGCCCTGGAGGTCGCGCTCGAAGGTGGGGAAGAGCTGGGCCTCGAGCTTGGTCTGACGGAACGTGGTGAGCCAGGTCTCGGCCGAGGCCAGCTCGCCGCGCGCGGCCAGGCCGAGCAGCATGGTCGCGCGCAGGAACGAGTAGTAGTAGTTGTTGGAGGGGTTGTCGATCGACCAGCCGCTCCAGGGGTAGGGCTGGCCACCCCAGGTGGCCTCGTCGGGGTGCCACACGTTCCACACGGCCTGGTCCGCGTAGGCCAGCCAGCGGGCGCGCTGGTCGTGGGTCAGGCGGTCGAAACACCAGTCGTAGACCAGGGCCACCTCACCCACGCGCTCGCCCACGTACAGGTAGCTGTCGGCGGCCACCTCGGCCCGCTGCCCGGCCGCGATCAGCGCCTCCTCGGCCGCCACCGCCTCCTCGGCCCTGGCCACGGCGTAGTCGGCGTAGCGGCCCTCGCCGGTCAGCTGGAACATGAGCGCGGCGTCCGAGGCGCGGAACTCGTAGTAGTCCGCGCCAGCGAGCTGCGCGTCGACCATCTCCGCGAACCGGGTGGCGGCGGGCCGGTCGGCCAGGAGCGCGGCCCGCAGGCGGTCGCGGTTGGCCGGCGAGAGGTAGATGCGCGGGTGCGCGTCGGGCAGGATCACGCCGTCGTCTGTCCCGTCTCCGCCCCCGTCCGCGCCGTCCGCGAGGTCCTGGTCGTCCGCTCCGTCCAGACCGTCCGCTCCGTCCAGGCCGTCCGCTCCGTCCAGGCCGTCCGCTCCGTCCGGCCCTGCGTCGCCGCCTGCCACGGTGCCGTCGGAGCAGCCCGCCACGAGCCACAGAAGCAGCGCGGACACGAGCAGGGCGTTTGGCCTGCTCCTCCCCGAGGCTTGCATGTCGTCCTCCTTCAGCCGTCCCTCAGCCAGGCCGTGAAGGCCGGGTGGCGGGCGAGCTCCTGGAGCAGCGGGGCGCCCAGGCGCACGGCCTCCTCGGCCCAGGCCGAGAGCAGCGCAGCATCGCCCACCACCTCCCGCAGCGGCTTGCGCCCCTCCAGGGCGAGCGCCGCCTCGACCTCCGCCCGCACCGCCCGGCGCACCTCGTCCCGGGCGGTGTTGTGCCGCAGCACCCCGGGCGCGGCCGCCAGGATCTCGTCCACGGGCTCGGCCAGGAGGGCCCGCCACAGCTCGTGCTCCTTCAGCTCGAGCGCCGCCCTCAGGGCGGCCACCCGGAGCTGGCCCATCTCCTGGGCCATCTCGGGGCTCGCCAGCACGGGCAGGAGCCCGCGGGTGACGAGATCGAGCGAGCCCTGCACGAAGCCGGCCGCGGCCGTCTGCAGCCGGCCCTCGATGCGGTCCCCCAGCTTGCCGAACAGCCCCTTGCCCAGCCCCACCCGCCCGAGCAGCCCGTCGCCGCCCGAGGCGAGGTCCTTGACGAAGCGGTGGATGCTCTCGACCACCACCGCGCGCACCAGCCGGCGCACGGCCGGCTGCTGCAGCACCCCCTCGACGAAGCGCGGGGAGAGCTCGACCGGGCGGGCCAGCAAGCGCTCGGCGAGCTGGCGCG
Source organism: Myxococcota bacterium (assembly GCA_022710975.1). GTDB lineage: Bacteria > Myxococcota > B64-G9 > B64-G9 > B64-G9 > JAKLGA01. The sequence goes on from JAKLGA010000013.1 coordinate 112,497, forward strand.
CGTCCGGCGGCAGCGCCTGGCCCAGCGTGGCCTGATCGCGCTCGGCCCGGGCCAGGGCCCGGTCCAGGGCGGGCCGGAGGTGGGCGCGCAGCACCTGCTCCACCCGCGGGCTGGCGGCGGCCCGGGTGACGTGCTCGAGCACCAGCACGGGCGACAGGAAACGCTGGAGCGGCTGGTCGAGCAGGAAGTCGAAGCCCACCCGCACCAGTGCCCTGGCGCCCTCGGCGGAGGCGAGCCGCGCGAGCAGCCTGTCCGTGCCGGGATCCGCCTCGCCGTCCGCCATGCGCACCTCGCGCTCCAACGTAGCGGATCCGCCTCCTGTGGGCAAATGCGAACGAGCCCGTCGGGGATATCCCCCTTCCGCTCCTCGAAACTCGCGGATCGGTCCCGCGCAGGCCTCGGTGTTGCTGGCTCGAGCTTCTCGCTCCCTCGCCTGCGCGGTGGGCTGTGGAGGCTCAGACATCTCAGAGCGTCAGGGGGACATCCCCTCGGGCTCTTCCGGGGGCGCGCCGTTGACAGCCCGTCCCCGGCGTGTTGCAGTTCGCGCATGCAGGTGCTCGAGAACCACTCCCTGAAGGCCCTGCACACCCTCGGCTGCGAGGCGCGGGCGCGGCTGTTCGCCGAGGCCCGGACGCTCGACGAGCTGCGGGCCGGGCTCGCGCTGGGGCGGGAGCGCGGGCTGCCGGTGGTGCTGCTCGGCGGCGGCAGCAACGTGCTCTTCCGCGCCGACCTCGAGGCGCTGGTGCTCAAGGTCGCGCTCGACGGGCTGGAGCCGGCGGGCGAGGAGGGCGGCCAGGCGCTGGTGCGGGCCGCGGCCGGCGTGGGCTGGGACGCGCTGGTCGAGGACTGCCTGCGGCGCGGGCTCCACGGCCTGGAGAACCTCTCGGGCATCCCCGGCACGGCGGGGGCCGCGCCGGTGCAGAACATCGGCGCCTATGGGGTGGAGCTGGCCGAGCGCCTCCACTCGCTCGAGGCCCTCGACCGGCACAGCGGCGAGCTGCGGCGGCTCACGGCCCGGGAGTGCCACTTCGGCTACCGCGACTCGATCTTCAAGCGCGCGCTCCGCGACCGGCTGGTCATCTGCGCCGTGACCCTGCGCCTGTCGCGCGCCCCGGCGCCGCGCCTGGAGTACGCCGCGCTCCGGGACGAGCTCCAGGCCCGCGGGCTCGCGCGGCCGACCCCCGCCCAGGTCCGGGACGCGGTGCTGGCGGTGCGCGCCCGGAAGCTCCCGGATCCGGCCGTGCTAGGGAACGCCGGGTCGTTCTTCCAGAACCCGATCGTGGCCCCGGCGGCCTTCGCCGCGCTGCGGGCGGTCGCGCCGGACGCGCCCGGCTACCCCGAGCCGGACGGGCGGGTCAAGCTGGCCGCGGGCTGGCTGATCGAGCGCTGCGGGTTCAAGGGCGCGCGGCGCGGCGACGCCGGCGTGCACTCCGGGCAGGCCCTGGTGCTGGTCAACCACGGCCAGGCCCGGGGCCAGGAGCTGCTCGCCCTGGCGGACGAGATCCGCGCCGGGGTGGCCGCCCGCTACGGGGTGCGCCTGGAGCTGGAGCCGCGCGTCTACTGAGCGGCCGCGGGCAGGCCCATGATCCGGTGGGCCAGCCAGGCCCGCAACCGGCGGGGCATCAACCGCACGCTCCACAGGCCGAGCTTGATGAGCAGCCCGGGCGCCACCGACCGGCGCCAGCCGAACAGCGCCGCGAGCCCGGCCCGGGCCACCTGCTCCGGCGAGGCCATGGTCAGGCGCATCACGCCGGGGATGCGCTCGCCCTGGCCGGACACGGCGAAGAACTCGGTGTCGATGCCGCCGGGCAGCAGGCTGCACACCTTCACGCCGTGAGGCGCGAGCTCCACGGCCAGGGCGTCGCCCAGGTGGCGCACGAAGGCCTTGGTGGCCGCGTAGACCGCCATCTGCGGCACGGGCAGGTCGGCCACGAAGGAGGCCACGTCGAGGATCCAGCCCCGGCGCCTGGCGCGCATGGCCTGGCCGAAGCGGTGGCTGAGCTCGAGCAGCGCGAGCACGTTGACGCGCACCTGCTGGGCCGCGTCCTCGAAGGGACGATCCAGGAAGTCACCGTGGGCGCCCAGCCCGGCGTTGTTCACCAGGATGTCGATGGTCAGCCCCTGGCCCTCGGTGCGGGTGAAGAGCTCCCCGGCCGCGCCCGGGGCGCCGAGATCGAGCGCCTCGACCCGGACCTCCACGCCGTGCGCCGAGCGCAGCTCCTCGGCCAGGGCCTGCAGGCGCTCCTCCCGTCGGGCGGTCAGCACCAGCCCGGCCCCGCGCCGGGCCAGCTCGCGGGCGAACGCCCGCCCCAGCCCGCTCGACGCCCCGCTCACCAGGGCGCGCCTGCCCACCAGCTCGCCGCGCGCGTCACCCATGTCGACCTCCCGGGCCCACGAGTTGTCAGCCGGAGCGCAGTCTGGGACCGAGACCCGGGGCTGTCAACCCGGGCCCACTTTGGGTATGCTCGGGGCGACATGGCCAACCACCCCAAGAGCGTCGGGACCTGCCAGATCGAGGAGCTGCTGGGCAAGGGCGGCATGGCCGAGGTGTTCCGCGGCCGCCAGGACGGACTCGAGCGGCCCGTGGCGGTGAAGGCCATCCTGCCCGAGCTGAAGTCCGACGCCGAGGCGCTCGAGCGCTTCCGCCGGGAGGCCCTGGCGCTGGCGGCCCTGCAGCACGAGAACATCGTCGCGGTCCACGAGCTGGAGGAGAAGAGCGGCCGGCTGTACCTGATCATGGAGCTGGTCGACGGGGTGGACCTGGCCAGCCTGCTCGGGCACGGCCCGCTGCCGGTGGACGTGGCCCTGGTGGTCGGGGTGGCGCTCGCCCAGGCGCTCGGGCACGCCCACTTCCGCCGGGTGGTACACCGCGACGTGAAGCCCTCCAACGTGATGCTCTCTCGCCAGGGCGTGGTCAAGCTGACCGACTTCGGCATCGCCAAGGACCTCGCGCTCGACGACCTCACCCGGCGCGGCCTGGTGGTGGGCACCCTCCAGTACCTGGCCCCGGAGCAGGTGCTGGGCCAGCGGGCCGACCCGCGCTCGGACCTGTACTCGCTGGGGGTGCTGCTGTACGAGGTGCTGAGCGGGCAGCGGCCCTACCGCGCCCCCGAGCAGGCCGAGCTGCTGCGGGCCATCGTGCAGGGCCGTCGGCGGCCGCTGCGCGAGGTCGCCCCGCGCGTGCCCCGGGCGCTGGCCATGGTCATCGAGCGCTGCCTGGAGCTCGAGCCTGGCCGGCGCTACCAGCGGGCCTCGGAGCTGGCGCGCGACCTCGGGCGGCTGCTGGGCGCGGTGCTGGAGGGCTCGCCCTCCGCCCGGCTGGTGGCCTTCCTGCGCGAGCGCGGCGCGCTGGGCGAGGAGGCGCTCACCCTGCTGGCGTCCGAGGAGCTCGAGGCCTCGCGGGCGGTGGCGCGGCCGGAGACGGTCCTGGCCGCCTCGCAGTTCGAGCCGGGCTGGAGCCCGGGCCGGCGCCGGGGACGGATCCTGCGGCCCGTGCTGTGGACGCTCGTGGCGCTGGCCCTGCTGAGCCTGGCGGCCGTGGCGGCGGTGCGGCTGTGGCCCGGCCCGGCGGCCGGGGCGCTGCGGGCCGTGGCGGACCAGCTCGAGGCGCCCAGGAGTTGACGGAGCATGGCTGTGGCCGATACCCTCGGCCACCACGGACAGGGGGCCAAGGCATGGCTGGCAAGAAGGCGATCAAGAAGGCGACCAAGAAGGCGACCAGGAAGGCGACCAAGAAGGCGACCAGGAAGGCGAGCGCGAAGGCGGGCGCGCTGAGCGCCATCGTGCGGAACATCCTGCGCGCCAAGGGTGTGGGCGACGCGGCCCTCGCGCGCCTGGAGGCGGCTGGCCTCGGCAGGCGCGAGGACTTCCGCGTGGTGGGCGACGCCGGCACCCTGGCCGAGCTGACCGGCCTGGATGCGGGCGTGGCCCGCCGGGTGATGGCCTGGGCGCTCGGCAGTCTGGCAGGCGCGGGCGGCACGGTGGTGGTGGAGAGCCCGGACATGGTCACCTGCGTGCGCTGCGGCGCGCGCCAGCCCAAGGACTACAAGAGCGGCGACCTGTGCGTGCACTGCGGCAAGCAGGCCGAACCGGTGTTCGCCTGCTACTGGTGCAGCGCCAGCGGCCCGGGGCGCTACTGCCGCGCCTGCGGGGCGAGCTTCGTCTCCCCGGGCGAGCTGGAGCTGGCGATCCTGCTGAAGCGCGACGGGCTGCCCAAGGACGAGATCCCGAAGCGCCTCGAGGCCCTCTCCCCCGCGGAGAAGGAAGCCCTGTGGGGGCGGGTGCACAAGCGCTGAGGCCTCAGCCGGCGCCCGCCTCCACCCGCGCCAGGACCCCGGCCACCTCGTCGCGCTTCTCCTGGATGTAGTAGGACTCGGTCCCGTCCGGCGGCGGAGGGATGCAGGCGGTGAGCGCCTCCCAGCCCGCGCGCAGGACCTCGGCCGCGGGCCCGAGCGCCGCTCCCGGCGCCGCCGCCCGGGCCTCGTCCAGCCAGCGCGCGAAGGCCACCGCCGGGGGCATGAGCCGGTAGGCGCCCGTCTCGCCCGAGGCCCGGAGCGCCTGCAGGTGGCGGAAGAGCGCCCGGGCGAGCCCCTCGGCCTGCTCGGAGCGCATGCCCTGGCTGGCCACCAGCACGTGTGCGTAGGCGTCCTCCGGCGCGAGCCGGCACAGCTCCTCGAAGAAGGCCACCGGCTGCTCGCCGCCCGGGGGTTGACCGGGCAGCAGCTCGGGGTGCTTCTCCTCCCAGCCGTGGCCCTGGCCCAGCCGCCGCAGCAGGCCCTCGAAGGCCAGGCGCAGCGCGGGCCGCTCGTCGGGCTGCTCCAGGTAACGCGCGCGCACGAAGGCCCAGGTGGCCTGCTCGTCCTGGGAGTAGCTCCAGCTCCAGCCCACCCGCACGGCCCGGGCGAGCGCCCGGAGCGCCTCGGGCGCGGCCCGCTCCCACAGGCCCGCGAGCAGCTGCCAGGCCCTGGGCAGGTCGCCGAGCTCGAGCCGATCGGCCATGGAGTCCAGGCTGGAGAGGGTCTCGCACAGCGCGCGGCCGAGCGCCTCGTCCTCGCCGGTGGCCCAGGCGTCGAGCAGGGCCTGCGCGGCAGGCGAGCCGGCGGTCCACAGCCAGCGGGTGAAGCCGTGCTGGTGCAGCGCGGCCTGGCGCTCCCCGGCGGGCAGCCGGCCCAGCACGCGCGTGGCGTGCTCCGCGAACGCCCGGGCCTCCCCGGCCAGCCGCAGGCGGCGTGGCCCGGGCGCCTCGCGCCAGGGCTCGCAGGCCCAGGCCAGGAGATCCAGCGCGTCCTCGGCCAGGAGCGGCGGATCGCCCTCCAGCCAGCGGGCCGCCTCGGCCCGGGCCTCGGGACCCCAGCCCTCGTAGGGCGTGGCGCGCAGCAGCCGGACCGCGTGCCGCGCGAGCGGGGCGGAGCGGGCGGCCGCGGCCAGCGCCGGGGTGAGCGCCCCCGGGGCGCACGGGTGGGGCAGGCACCCGAGCAGGCGTCCGCGCTCGTCCTCGTCCTCGGCGCCCGCCAGCGCCTCGGCCACGCGCGCGCCGCGGCCGAGCAGGGCCTGGCGGGCCGCGGCCCGCACCTCGGGCCGCGCGTGCCCCAGCGCCGCGCCCAGGCGCTCCTCGTCGCCCAGCAGCAGCGCGCAGCCGAAGGCCAGCTCGGAGTCCCGCGCGTCCAGCCCCCGCCGCAGCGCGGGCGTCAGGGCCTCGAGGTCGCGCACGGCCGCCTCGTGCTGGCTGCCTGTCCAGGGCCGGGCCGCCGCGCTGCGCAGCGCCAGCCCGGCTGCCAGCGCGGCCCAGGAGCCCAGGCGCGGGTCCTCCAGGTAGGGCAGGGCCAGCTCGCGCAGCCGGCGGAGATCCGGGTTCGGCCCGAAGGCCGCGCCTGGCGCGAAGTGGAAACGCCAGTGGGCGAGCGCCAGGGCCGCCTCCAGCGCCAGCGGCGCCTGGCTCTGGCACAGCCCGAGGGCGCGCCGCAGCGGGGCGCGCTCGTCGCTCCCTAGCCGGACCAGGGCCAGCGCCGCCAGATCGCGGCAGTCCTCGAGCGGGCTGGACGCCAGGATGGCCGTAAGCTGCGCGGGGTCGGTGAACGGGCCGGGCGGACCGGCGCTCAGGGCCTCGAACTCCGCCGGGGCCATGGGCAGGCGGCCCAGCAGCTCCTCCTCCAGCGCCGCGGCCAGGCCCGAGGTGAGCAGGAACCCCTCGGCGAATCGGGCGGGCTCCAGGGCGGCCTCCACCCGCGCGCGCTGCTCGGCGTAGCGCCGCTCGAGATCCTCGGCCTGCTCCGCGTCCATGGCGCGCAGGCGCTCGCCCAGGGAGAAGCGGTCCACGCCCGCGTCCTTGAGCAGGCGGGCCGCGCCGAAGCGGTCGGGCGGCGGCAGCTCGCAGCCGCAGGCCCGGCAGAACCGGCCCACCGGGCTCCAGGCCAGGCACCAGGCGCAGCGCCGCTCGGTGCGCACGGGCTGGCCGCAGGCCTGGCACAGCTCGCCCGGCCGCCAGCCAGGCGGCTGGCGGGCCCCGCAGCGTTCACACAGCGCGCGCTCCATGCGACCCCTTGTACCTGGAAAGCCGCGCCGGTTCAAACGGGGCTTGCTCCGGCCCGGCGGGTTGGTTAGCCTGCGGCCAGGAGGGACGAGCATGCGAACCATCGGAGCGGTGATCGGGATCTCGGCCTGGATGCTGGCGGCCGGTCCGGCCTGGGCGGGCGAGCGTCAGGTGAGGCGCGCCCTGGACGCGGTGCGGGACGCCATCGAGCGGGTCGAGGACGAGGGCGGAGCGTGCCGCAAGGCCGTGCTGCGCGACCTCGAGGGCGTGCGCAAGGATTTGAAAGAGATGCGCGAGGACGCCTCGCGCAAGGCGCTGCGCCGGGTGGCCAGGGACCTCAAGGACGTGGCCCGGGAGGCGGAGGACGAGTGCGGCAAGAAGGTGGTGCGGCTGCTCGAGGAGGCCCGCGACGAGCTGCGGGACGCCGGCGAGGACCACGGCGGCGGGCGGCACCACGAGCGCGACGAGGAGCGGCCCGCGGCTCCGCCCTGCTGGGAGGGCGGCGATCCAGGCTGCGGCCACACCCGCGGCGGGGTGTTCCCGATGGACGCGGCCGCGTTCCAGAGCCTGCTGGGCGCGGTGCGCGGCGCCAAGCCCAACGTCTTCGGCATGCTGGACATCTTCAAGGCCACCCTGGGCAACCAGGCCATGACCTGCCGCCAGCTGGCCCGGGTGGTGGCTGAGTTCAAGCCGCACGTGTTCCAGATGCTGGACGTGGTCAAGGCGGCCGCGCCGCGCGTGGTGGACCCGCAGAACGCGGGCGTGGTCACCCCGGTGTTCCAGCCGCACACGTTCCAGATGCAGGACGCGGCCCAGATCCTGGGCGCGCAGCAGGCGGACTGAGACCCGCGCCGCCTCACTCGCCGATGAGATCGCTGTAGGGGAACAGGGGCAGCTTCTTCTTGCAGGAGCCCTCGAAGGACTTCTTCGACTTGATGAAGTTCTTGAACACCACCGGGGACTCCACCTCCATGATCTCCTCGAAGACGGCGCCCTCGGACTTGCTCAGCAGGTCGGAGCGCTCGATCGCCTCCTTCATGGCCTGGCGGTGCTCCTTGAGGTAGGCGTTGAACTCGGCCAGGGTGGCGGCGCAGTTGCCCGCGTTGTCCTCGATGATCAGGGTCAGGTTGCGGATGTCGGTCAGGGCCTCGCGGGCCGGGTTCTCCTGCTCGTCGCAGCCGCCTAGGCCGGACGCGATCAGGACCACCAGCAACGGGCCGAACACACGCGCGTGGGGCTTCATCGGCATGCTCCTCCTGGTTTGCAGCGCCGAGGATAACCCGCCCTGCGGGTCGGTTCAACCCGGGCGCGCGGGTTCCCGGCCGAGAGGGCAGCGCCGCGCCCCGAGCACGAGCCACACCTGGCCGTCCTCCTCGCGCAGCCACTCGCCCAGATCGCAGGCCGCCTGGGAGGTGAGCCGGGCGAGCTGCCCGTCGGGCAGCCGGGCGTACAGCACCCCGCCCGCGCCCTGGGAGAACCCCTCGGGAGCGAGCTCGACCTCGGCGCCGGCGCTCAGCGCGGCGAGCAGCCGGGCCTCGGCCGGGGCCGGCGCGGCCAGGCGCAGGCGGCGGACGAAGAAGAGCGTGTCCTCCGCGCGGAAGTAGACCCGCTCCTCCTCGCCGTCCACCAGGTTGGCCAGGTAGGCGTCGCCGCGCCCGTCGCGCCGGATGGCGCGGTGGAAGAACTCGGCTACGCGCGGGTTGGCGACCGGCTCGCCCCGGTGGAACCAGCGCCCGGCGGCGTCCAGGACCAACCCGCTCTGTTCCGCGCTCTGCACGCGCATGTGGACCTCGGCCCGCGCGCCCCGTCCGGCGCGGCTTGTGGGGGCGGTACCCGCGTGGTAGACCCCAGGCAGCGTATACGAGGCGCGGCCGGCTGCAAAGCTCCACGCGGCGGCCGGCGGGGAGCCCGCCCTTGAGCGAACTCTGGGACGCAATCATCGTGGGCGCCGGCCCGGCCGGGCTGATGGCCGCCGCGCGCCTCCCGGGCCTGCGCGTGCTGGTGCTGGAGAAGAACCGGGCCGCCGCGCGGAAGCTCCTGCTGTCGGGCGGTGGCCACTGCAACCTGACCCACCTGGGCAGCGCGCGGGAGCTGCGCGCGCGCTACGGCGGCCACGGCGACTTCCTGCGGCCGGCGCTCGGCTCGCTCTCGAACCACGGCCTGCAGGCCTTCCTGGCCGGGCGCGGCGTGGCCTGCCGGGCCGAGCCAGATGGCCGGGTGTTGCCGGCCTCGGGCCGGGCCGCGGACGTGCGCGCCGCGCTGCTCGGGGCGCTCGGCCAGGCGGGCGCCGAGCTGCGGCCGGCGGCGGCGGTGCGCACGCTGCGGGCGCTGCCGGCGGGCGGCTTCGAGCTGGAGGTGCCGGGCGGCCCGGTGCGGACCCGGGCGGTGCTCGTGGCCACCGGGGGCCTGGCCTACCCGCGCACCGGCTCGACCGGCGACGGGCTCGCCTGGGCGCGGGCGCTTGGGCACCGCGTGGTCGCGCCGCGGCCGGCGCTGGCGCCCATCGCGCTCGAGGACGCCGACCTGCGCGCGCTGTCCGGGTTGACCCTGCCGCGGGCTGGCCTGTCGCTGTGGCGCGCGGACCGGCGGGCCGAACGGACCGAGGGCGAGACCCTGCTCACCCACCAGGGGCTGTCCGGCCCGGCCGCCCTGGACCTCTCGCGCTGGGCCCGGCCCGGGGATCGCCTGACCCTCGACCTCCTGTCACCCGGGGCCGGCAACCGCGAGCTGGCCCGGGCGCGGGTGCTGGACGGGTTCGGGCGCGCGGGCGCGCGCAGCGTGCGCACGGTGGTCCGGGCGCTCACCCCCAGCGAGCGCCTGGCCGAGCTGTTCCTCGCCCGGGCCGGGCTCTCGGGCGAGCGCAAGGCGGCCGGGGTGGGCCGGGCCGAGCGACACCGGCTGGCCGATCTGCTGTGCGATCTGCCGCTGGCGGTGCGCGGGGTGGGCGGCTTCGAGGTGGCCATGGTCACCGCGGGCGGGGTGGCGCTCGAGGAGGTGGACCCGGCCACCCTCGAGTCGCGCCTGATCCCCGGGCTGTTCCTGGCCGGTGAGGTCCTGGACGTGGACGGCGACTGCGGCGGCTACAACCTGCAGGCCGCCTTCTCCACCGGCCACCTGGCGGCCGCCGGGCTGCGCGCGCGCCTGGCGCCCTGACGCTGCGCTCAGGCGCGCAGGCGCTCCAGGGTCTGCTTCGCCGCGGGCACCATCTGGAAGAACCCCTGGAGCTGCTGGCAGGGGTAGTCGGTGCACTGGCCGCAGTGCTCGAGCTTGCGGCCCTGGGCGCAGGTGCGCAGCTCGCACTCGGCGCAGTGGGCGCACTTGCGGCCCGGCTGGGTGCAGCCGTCGCACCAGACGTGCTCGGGCTTGACCTCGATGTGGAACTGGCGCGACCACTCCTCGGCCGTGGTCCGGGCCAGCGCCTCGTCCTGGGTCTGGGTGGCCTTGAACGCGGGGCACTCGCTGCACACGATCCCGCAGCAGCCGACGTTGAGCCTGGCCGTGGCCTGCCCAGCCGCGGACGCTTTCCTCGGTTTGCACGACTTGCACTGCTTGGCCATGGGACCTCCCTTGGGGTTGGAGAAGCTGAACCGATGTTCAGTAGACTCACGCGGACGGGCCGCCGAGTCAAGCACTATCGAGAAGACCTGGATGGGTGCCCAGGGCGGGGGACGGTTCAGCGTCCGGCCTTCTTGGAGGCCGTGACCAGGGTGGTCATGTTCGCGTTGACGTACCGGCGGAAGCCCTCCGGCTCCAGGCGAAGCTCGGCCTGCACGTGCTGGAACTGCTCTTCGAAGCTCAACTTTTTCGGATCCGTGCGCATGCGCATGGCGATGCGGAGGAGGCCAGCCTGGTACATCCTCTCGTCGGTGATGAAGCGCTGCACGAGCCACCTCCGCCGGCCGAGTCGCACGCCGGCTGGCTATCCGTTGCAAGCGCGTACGCTACAATGCCATACACCGAATGTCAACCTGTAGATGGGGCCGCCGGGAAAAACACAATGGCTTGGGATCCTCTCGACCCTTGAGGCCCGGCCAGCTCTGATCTACGATTCGGCCCGGCGTCCGAACTCACGTGAACCCCTGGAGGGAGCCATGACCACGTCCCCGAAGCGTCTCGCCATCCTGGCCGGCGGCGGACCCGCGCCCGGCATCAACAGCGTGATCGTGGCGGCCGCCATCCGCGCCCAGGCCGCCGGCATCGAGGTGCTGGGCATCCAGGACGGCTTCAAGTGGCTGATGAAGGGCGACATCAACCACGCCAAGGAGCTGCACATCGAGGACATCAGCCGGCGCCACTACCGCGGCGGCTCGTTCCTGGGCATCGCGCGCGACAACCCCACCAAGGACCCCAAGGCCATGGAGAACGCGGTCAACGCGTTGCTGCGGCTCAACGTGGGGCAGCTCATCACCATCGGCGGCGACGACACGGCCTTCTCCTCGATGAGCCTGGCCGAGGCCTCGAAGGGCCGCATCCACGTGGTGCACGTGCCCAAGACCATCGACAACGACCTCGATCTGCCGCACGGCATCCCCACCTTCGGCTACAACACCGCCCGCCACGTGGGGGTCGAGATCGTCAAGAACCTGATGGTGGACGCGCAGACCACCTCGCGCTGGTACTTCGTGGTGGCCATGGGGCGCAAGGCCGGCCACCTGGCGCTGGGCATCGGCAAGGCGGTGGCCGCCACCACGGTCATCATCCCCGAGGAGTTCCCCGAGGAGACCATCCGCCTCAAGCACCTGGTCGACATCCTGGCCGGGGCCATCCTCAAGCGCCAGTCCTACGGCCGCCAGGACGGCGTGGCCGTGCTGGCCGAGGGCCTGGTGGAGCACCTCGAGCCGGCCGAGCTGGACAAGCTGGAGAACGTGGAGCGCGACGATCACGGCCACATCCGCATCGCCGAGGTGGACTTCGGCCGCATGCTCAAGCAGGCGGTGGTGAAACGCCTGGCCGAGTTCAAGCTGAAGACCACCATCGTGGAGAAGAACGTCGGCTACGAGCTGCGCTGCGCCGATCCCATCTCCTACGACATGGAGTACGCCCGCGACCTCGGCTACTACGCCGCCAAGTTCCTGGTGGACGGCGGCACGGGCGCGATGGTCTCCATCCAGAATGGCAGGTTCGTGCCCCTGTACTTCGCCGACATCCTCGACCCGAAGACCAAGAAGACCCGCGTGCGCATGGTCGACGTGAAGAGCGAGGGCTACGCCATCGCCCGGCAGTACATGCTCCGGCTGAACAAGGCCGACTTCGAGGACGGCCAGAAGCTGGCCAGCCTGGCCACCACCTGCAAGATCTCGCTGGACGAGTTCCGCGCGCAGTTCTACTACCTGATCGAGCAGGACGCCATCCTCGACCTGGACGACGACTCTCACGTGGGGCGCGAGGCCGTGCGGCCCCACTGAGCCCGGCGCCCGGCTTGGTCTTCTCCTCCCAGGCCTTCCTGTTCTGGTTCCTGCCCATCGCCCTGGGCCTGTACTGCGTCGTCCCCCGCCGCGCGCGCCACCTCGCGCTGACGCTCGTGTCCTACGCCTTCTACGGCTGGGCCGGGCCGCTGTTCTGCGCGGTGATGCTGGCCTCGACGCTGCTCGACTACGCCTGCGGGCTCATGCTCGTGCGCGGGGCGCCGGGCGGGCAGCTCGCGCCGGGCGGGCCGCGCGCGCGCGCCCAGCGCGTGTGGCTGGCGGTCTCCCTGGCCGGCAACCTGGGCCTGCTCGGCTTCTTCAAGTACGCCAACTTCGGCGTGGACACCTGGAACGGGCTGGTGGGTGCGCTCGGCTTCCCGGAGCTCGCGCTCGAGGGCTGCCTGCGGGTGGGGCTGCCGCTGGGCATCTCCTTCTACACCTTCCAGAGCCTGAGCTACACCCTCGACGTGTACCGGGGCCGGACGCCGGCCATGCGCTCGCTGGTCGACTTCGCCTGCTTCGTGTCCATGTTCCCGCAGCTCATCGCCGGGCCCATCCTGCGCTTCGGCGAGGTGCGGGAGCAGCTCGAGGAGCGCACCCACACCCTGGCCAAGGCCGCGCGCGGGGCGGCGCTGGTGTGCCTGGGCCTGGGGAAGAAGGTCCTGCTCGCCAACGCCTGCGGCGGGCTGGCGGACACGGTCCACGGGGCGGGCGAGCTCGCGGCCCCGGAGGCCTGGCTGGGCGCCGCCGCCTACACCTTCCAGATCTACTTCGACTTCTCGGGCTACTCGGACATGGCCGTCGGGCTGGGGCTGCTCGTCGGCTTCACCTTCCCCAAGAACTTCGACGGCCCGCTCCGGGCCCGCTCGCTCAGCGAGCACTGGCGGCGCTGGCACCTGTCGCTGACCACCTGGCTGCGGGACTACGTGTACATCCCCCTGGGCGGCAGCCGGGCGGGCCCGGCCCGCGCCGCGCGCAACGTGCTGCTGGTCATGCTGCTGGCCGGCCTGTGGCACGGGGCGAGCTGGACCTTCGTCCTGTGGGGCGCGCTGCACGGCCTGCTGCTGGTCGCCGAGCGCTGGAACCGCCGCAGGCCGCTGTGGTGGTTCCTGCCCGGCCCGCTGCAGACGCTCGCCACCTTCGGCGCGGTCAGCTTCGCCTTCGTGCTGTTCCGCGCCCCGGATCTGGAGCGCGCGCTCGGCCTGTGGCGCGCCATGCTGGGCCTGGGCGGAGACGGCCCCGGGGCGGCGCTGGTGCGCGGGCTGGTGTGGCGCCCGCACGGGCTGCTCGGCCTGGGCCTGGCCGCGGCCGTGGCCTGGTTCGCCCCGCAGGCCTGGGACTTCACCCAGCGGCTGCCGGCCTGGCGCGTGCTGGCGGTGCTCGCGGTGTTCGTGGCGGCCGTGGCCGTGCTGTCCACCCAGGCGTTCGATCCGTTCATCTACTTCATCTTCTAGGGTGAGGGCGGGATGCGCGCACACGGCACGAGCGACGAACGCAGGCAGCAGGCGCGGGCCGAGCTCGGCCAGACCGCGGTCTCGCCGGCCGCGGCCAGGGCGCTGGTGGGCGCCTGCCTGGCGCTGCTGCTGGGCGTGCCCGCCCTCGAGCTGGCCCACGGCCTGCGGGCCGGGTTCGCGCCGCTCGCGCTGGGAGAGCCGCCCGCGCCGCCCGCCGTGGGCGGGGCGCTGGGCCAGGCGCTGGCCTGGGGCGCCCGGGCCGCGCGCGCGCTCGGGGCGCTCGAGGCGCGGCTCGACGAGGGCTCGCTGCTCACCCGCCTGCTGCAGCCCGGGCTGGTCCCGCTGCTCGATCGCCTGGGCGCCCACCACGCGCGGGTGGTGCCCGGCCGGGACGGCTTCTGGTTCTACCGCCCGGACGTGGAGAGCCTGGTGGGGCCGGGCTTCCTGAGCCCCGGCTGGCTGGCCGAACGGCGCCGCGCGGGGCCGGCCTGGGCCGCCCCGCCCGAGCCCGACCCCCGGCCGGCCGTGCGGGAGCTGGCCGCCGCGCTCGAGGCGCGCGGGATTCGCCTGGTGCTGCTGCCCGTGCCCGGCAAGCCCGCCATCCACCCGGACGCCCTGGCCTGGCCTGATGCCCTGGCCGGACGGGCGCCCGAGAACCCCTCGCGGGCCGAGTTCCTGGCCGAGGTGGCGCGCGTGGCGGAGGTGCTGGACGTGGCGCCGCTCCTGCGGGCCATGCGGGTCGAGGGGCGGGAGGCCTACCTGCGCACGGACACGCACTGGCGGCCCGAGGCCGTCGAGCGCGTGGCCGGGGCGCTGGCCGTTCGGCTGCGGCGCGAGGTCTCCTTCGCGGGCGAGGAGCTCGACGACCTCAGCCGGCGGTTCGCGCAGGCCGCGCAGGTGGGCGACACCGTGCGCCTGAGGCTGCCCCCACCGGCCGATCCGGGCGTGCCCCCCGAGCGCGTCGAGCTCCAGGCCGTCGAGCGCGGAGACGGACCGCTGCGGCCGGAGCCCGGGGCCGAGGTGCTCGTCCTGGGCGACTCCTTCGCCAACGTCTACTCTCAGGCCAGCCTGGGTTGGGGCGAGGGGGCCGGGCTGGCCGAGCAGCTCGCCTTCGCGCTCCGCCGGCCCGTGGATCTCCTGGCGCGCAACGCCGGCGGTCCGCGGGCCGCGCGGCAGGCGCTGGCGGACGAGCTGGCCCGCGGGCGCGACCGGCTCTCGGGCAAGCGCGTCGTGGTGTGGGTGTTCGCCGAGCGGGAGCTCTCCCTGGGCGACTGGGGGCCGACGCCCTGGGTCCCGGGCCCGGCCCGCGCGCCGAGCTTCCTGGTGCCCGGGGCGCCGCGCGAGGTGCTGGCCAGCGTGGCGGCCATCGGTTGGGTGCCCCTGCCCGGCCGGGTGCCCTACGGCGAGCACCTGACCAGCGTACGCCTGGTGGATCTCGCCCCGCTCTCGGGGCCTGGCCTCGCGCCCGGGGCCGAGGCGCTGGCCTACGCGCCGACCCTGCACGCGCAGGCCTGGACCGAGGCCGCCCGCTGGCGGCCCGGGGATAGGGTGCGGGTGCGGCTCGGGCCGTTCGACGAGGGGCGCCTGGGGGCGCTGGCGCGCAGCGAGCTCGCGGGCCTGGAGCTCGAGCCCCACGCCCTGGCCGAGCCCCTGGAGCCGGAGGCCGGCCTCGCGGCCGAGGCGCAGGCGCCCGGCTGGCCCGAGGCCGGGGCCGCGCTCGCCGCCGCCCTTCTCGGCGCGCTCGCCGCTCTGCTAGGCTGGAGACGGGAGGCCGCCGCGTGAAACCCTGGCTCCTTGCCGCGCTCCTGTGCTTCGCCTCCGCGGGCGCCCTGGCCGGCGCGCCCGCGCCCGCGCCCGCCCGCCCGCCCGCGCCGGCCGAGGTGTTCCGCCGGCTGTGCGCGCGGCTGGCGCCCCGGGCCAAGACCATCACCGTGCGCGGCCGGGACGGCTGGCTGCTGCTGGACGGCGAGCTCCGGCACCTGGCCGCCGGCGCCTTCTGGGGGGCGCGCGCGCGGCGGGTGGGCCAGGCCAGCGACCCACGCTGGCGCGACCCGCTGCCGGCCCTGGTCGACTTCGCCCGCAGGGTGCGCGAGTCCGGCCGCGCCCTGGTGTTCGTGCCCGTACCGCCCAAGGCGGTGATCCACCCCGAGGCCGTGTGGGCCGAGGCGCCGCCCGGCGTCGGCGGCGCGCCCGCGCGGCTCGATCCCGATTCACAGGAATTCTACGGCCTGCTCCGCCAGGTCGGCGTCGAGGTGCTCGACCCGACCGAGCTCTACCTGCAGGCCCGGGCGCGGGGCGCCGCGCGGCTCTACTGCCAGCAGGACACGCACTACGGCCCGGCGGCGATCGAGCTCCTGGCCGCGGCCTTGGCCGAGCGCGTGCGGCGGGAGGCCTGGGCCAGGGAGCGGCCGCGGGCGGAGCTCGCCTCGGAGGAGCGCGAGGTGCGCATCGAGGGGGACCTGTGGAAGATGCTGGCGCTGGAGACGCCTCGGCCGCCCGAGCGCGAGGTGCTGCGGCTGCGGTTCGTGGGCAGCCCGGGGCCGACCGGGCTGGTGCCCCTGGCGGACGATCCGCGCAGCCCGGTGCTGCTGCTGGGCGACAGCCACCTGCTGGTCTTCCACGTGGGGGGCGACATGCACGCGGTCGGGGCCGGGCTGCCGGAGCAGCTCGGGCGGGAGCTCGGCTGGGCCGTGGACACGCTCGCCGTGCGCGGCTCGGGCGGCACGGCCGAGCGCCAGGGGGTGGCGCGCCGGGCCAGGCAGGACCCGGCCTGGCTGGCCTCCAAGAAGCTCCTGGTCTGGGTGGTGGCCGCCCGGGAGCTCAGCCGGAGCCGCACGGGCTGGCGGACGGACGTGCCGTTCGGGCCCTAGCTCCTCGCTTTTCCGCCTCAGTTTTCCGTGGCTCACAGGTGCCAGCCACCTGCGCGTGACGCCTGTCACGGATTGATTTGTGCAATTAGAACAAATTGTTACGTCTGCCTGAGGCCCATCCGACGGCCTGGCCGGGTGTGGCACAGGCCTTGCTCATGTCCGGGCCGAAATCTGAACGCGGAAACGCGATGGAGGGTCGAACGATGAAACGCTTCAGCACGACGATGATGGCGCTCCCGATGCTGCTGGGCCTGTGGGTGGTCCTGTCGGGCGCCGACCAGGGCTGCTACCTGGTCGGTGAGGATTGCGTGGGGCTCGACGAGGCGGCCTGCCTCGAGCGCGCCGACTGTCGCGCGATCTACTCGGAAGTGCTGGTCGACGACAGCTACGACGGGCTGCGCTGCGGACCGGAGACCGGTGTGCGCTGCGTCGGCCCCGAGCCCGTGTTCGAGGGCTGCGAGGAGAAGCCGAGCTGCGCCGGCCTGGACGAGGGCAGCTGCCTGGCCGAGCCGACCTGCCAGGCGGTCTACGGGTACTCCGAGGACTACTACATGCTCAACGGCCTGGCGCCCCGCTGCGGCGCCACCCGCTGCCTCGAGCCGCCCGAGGTGTTCCTCGACTGCGTCGAGGCGGGCGTGGACTTCTGCGCCGGCCTGGACGAGGCCGAGTGCCTGCGCCGCCCGGCCTGCGAGGCCGAGTACGACTACCCGGGCTGCGACGACCAGACCTGCTGGGACGGCACGCCGAGCTACCGCGAGTGCCACCTGCGCGGCGGGAGCGAGTGCCAGACCGACTCCGACTGCTACATGGTCTACGGCCCGGCCGAGGACGGCGCGCCCAGCCCGGACTGCTTCAACTGGACCCTGACCTGCGAGAACGGCGTGTGCGTCGAGCACTGCGACGAGCCGATGGGTTGCCAGAGCGACGCGGAGTGCGCGGCCGGCGAGCGCTGCGAGATCCGCTGCGGCAACGGCTGGTGCGAGGGCGTGTGCGTGCCGGGCGAGATCGGCTGCCAGTCGAACGAGGAGTGCCCCGAGGGCTTCGAGTGCGTCTTCGAGGCCTGCCCGGACTGCCCCCCGGACGCCCTGTGCGAGCCCTGCGTCGGCGCCGGCACCTGCCAGCCGGTCGTCACCGAGTGCTGGTCGGACGCGGACTGCGCCTCGGGCGAGGTGTGCCAGATCGACTCCTGGTGCGAGGATGGGACCTGGTGTGGCCCCGGCGTGTGCGTGCCCGCCAACCAGGACTGCCAGTTCACCGGCTGCCCGGCCGGTGAGGTGTGCGAGGTGACCTGCTACGACTGCGTCCCCGGGACGGACTGCGAGGGTGGCTGCTTCGGCACCTGCGTGCCCGAGCACCAGGGCTGCCAGGCGGACAGCGACTGCCCCAGCGGCTACGTGTGCCAGTTCATGCCCTGCGACTGCATGGACACCGACCCGGATTGCTACGAGAACTGCCGCGAGCTCGGCGGGACCTGCGTGCCCAACACCCAGGACTGCCAGGTGACCGGCTGCCCCGAGGGTTTCGAGTGCCAGGTGGCCTGCCCGGACTGCGGGCCCGGGGTCGACTGCGAGGGCCAGTGCTTCGGCACCTGCGTGCCCGTGACCCCGACCTGCTTCGGCGATCAGGACTGCCCCGAGGGCTTCTACTGCGCCGGCGACTACTGCGACCCCGCCATGTGTGGCGGCGTGTGCCTGCCCAGGCAGGAGGGCTGCGGCTCGGACGCCGAGTGCGCCCCGGGCGAGCGCTGCGAGGTGTACTGCGGCAACGGCTGGTGCCAGGGCTCGTGCGTGGCGGTGCAGGACCTGACCTGGGTCCAGTTCGAGCCGGTGCAGTGCGTCGAGACCCCCTGGGAGGCGGATCTGGCGGCCAACCCCGGGCTGTACATGGGCTGCATGATGGACTGCTGCCCCGAGTGTGACTGCGAGGGCGGCGTCGACGAGCTGTGCGTGCTGTCCACCTACCTGGCCAACCTGGGCGTCGCGGCCCAGGATCTGCGCCACGTGCTCTACGGCCAGGCGGTGTGCGAGGCCTGCGGAGTGTGCCCGCGCGGCGACGTGTTCTACGTCCTGGTCGGCGCCCAGGACGTGGAGCTGATGCTCCGCCTCGGCTTCCTGCTCTACGGCATCCTGTGAGCCCGCCCGTCCGCCGAGCCCCTCAGCTCCCCTCGGCCGCTTCCTCCATCGCCTCCACGGCCCCCTCGAGCGACTCCCGCTCCGCGGCTGCCTCGCGCACCACGTCCCGGGCCTCCTCCGGGGTGAGCGGCGCGCGCTCGAGCACGCGCACGCTGCCGCGCGCCTCCACCCGGGCGCTCCCGGACCCGAGCTCCTCGAGGAGCTCGACCAGGGTGAGCACCCCGGTGCAGCGCAGGTCCTCCCGGCCCGGACCCACGCCCGCCAGGACCAGGTCGCGCAGCGCCTGCCGGCGGGCCGGCTCGAGGGCCAGCTCCGGCCGCGCGTCGGTGCGCGTGACGACGGCGCTCCGGGTGGCCAGCCCCTCGAGCTCGGCCAGGGCCTCTGGCGAGCGCGTGGCCCGGGCCCGGGCCAGGACCCCCCCGCCGGGCAGGGCAGAGAACTCGAGCTCGATGCCCTCCAGGGGTGTGTCCGTCACCCGGAGCGCAAGCAGGCTCTCTCCGTGTGCCCGGCGCAGCTCGAAGGCGATGGCCTGCGGGTTCAGCACCAGCGCCAGCCCGGCCTGCGCCTTGAGCTGGGCCTGGCGCCGGGCCAGGTCCGGCCGGGACAGGCTGGAGGCGCCCAGCGCGCTCACCTCGCGCGGCACGGGCAGGTGCGCCTGGCAGCCGGCCAGGCTGGAGATCATCGCGGCCAGCGCCAGGCAGCGGGCGTGCATGCCCCGATTGGACGCTCCCCCGGGCGCGCCTGTCAACCTGGACGATCTGTCTCAAGCATGCTAGGAACAGGGCGCGCCTGTCAGACTCTCGAGGGCGGCGCGTCGGCCAACGGCGCGTGATCCAATCGGTTCGGTCCGTGGCACGGAGGTTGCCCCGAGCTGGCTGGCAGCAATCCAAGGAGGTCGAGCCATGAGAGTCCCTGCGTCTTTCGGAGCCCTCGCGGTGTCGGTGACCCTGGCGCTCGGTGCGGTCGCCTGCGACGGCGGCGGTGGAGGCGGCAGCCTGGAACCGATCCCTGCCGAGGTGGCCGAGCGCGCCTGCGCGGCCCTGGGCGCCTGCCTGGGGAGCACGGGGATGGGCAGCTGCAACGAGATGCTGGCCCAGGTGGACGACTGGCCCGCCAGCGACATGTCCTTCCTGCTGGGCATGAACGACGACGACGACTGGGTCCCTCGCCTGGCCCTGGCGTTGAACGCCCAGTGCGTGGCGGACGCCACCACCTGCGAGCAGGTGCTGCAGTGCCTGAACGGGGGCGAGGCCGAGCGGGCCTGCGTGGCCCCGGCCAGCTCGGCCAACGACCGCTGGTGCCTGGACGGAGACGTGCTGCTCGACTGCTCGGGCTCGGGGCTGGCCACCGATCGGGTGCAGAGCCAGGCCTCCTGCGGCGCGCTCGGCCTGCGCTGCATCGAGCTCAGCTACGGCCAGCAGACGATCGGCCTGTGCGCCAACGGCACCTCGCAGAACACCGGCGCCACCCTGCAGGTGACCTGCGACGGCCAGGTGGCCGTGATCCAGGGCTACGGGGCCAACCTGCGCATGGACTGCAGCTTCTACGGGCGGGTGTGCCAGCCCGGCACCTACACGGATCCCGAGGAGGCCTCCTTCTGCGCGGCGCCCGGGCCGGCCTGCGAGGAGGCCACCTTCCAGGACCGCTGCGAGGGCAGCCTGGTCCTGACCTGCGACGAGGGGCTGCAGGCGAGCATGGACTGCGCGCAGATCGGCCAGACCTGCGGGGTGGTGGAGCCGATCGTGGGCGAGGCCTACCCGGCCTGCCTGTACGGCTCCTGCTCCCCGAGCGCGTACGACGAGCGCTGCGACGAGGCCACCGGGGTGGTCACCTTCTGCGGCCCCGCCGGGGTGAGCACCCTGGAGTGCGCCGAGCTCGGCTACGCCGGCTGCGCGCGCGACGGTTTCCAGGCCCGCTGCGTCGACTGACCGCGCCCGCGCCTGTGGCCGGCGTTCACACCGGCGCCCGGCAGCCACCCCGCCCGCGCGCGCTCCGCCCGCGGTTCTCCGCCGGAAGTCCTTTCATCCTGATGCGTTGACGCGCCCCGGCCGGGCCCGGCACGTGCCTTGCTCTACCTGCTCGTCGTCCGGGTCACGAACCGAGGAGGGCGTGATGGCGAGCACACGAGCAGGACGGATCGCGTGGGCGGCCCTGGCGCTGCTGGGCACGAGCTGGCTGACCGGCTGCGCCGCCACCTTCGCCCCACCCATGCAGTCCACCCACTACGGCGCGCCAGGCCGGCTGCGGCTCGGGGAGATGGAGGTGCGCGGCGCGGCCACCCTCTTCGGCTCCGGCACCGGGGCCGCGGGCATCCACCTGACCGACAGCCTGAAGCTCGAGCTGGCCGGGGACGCGAAGCTGGTGGACTCGGAGAAGTGGGCCGTGGGCACGGCTGGGGTGCGCTACACCTTCGGCGGCAAGGCCCACGGCGACTGGTGGGCCTTCGACCTGGAGGCCGGCCTGGGCGCGGGCGCGGGCGGGGTGCTGGATGGCGATGAGACCGGGGACGGCGGGGAGGTGGACGAGGACGCCTGGAGGGAGCGCCTGGCCGTGGGCGCCTACGTGGGCGCCGGCTTCGGTTTCCACCCCTGGGACTTCTTCGCCCTGTTCCTGCGCGCGCGGGTGCAGGAGAGCTTCGCCACCTGCCTGCCGCCGACCTTCTGGTGGTCGGCCCTGGCAGGCATCGAGCTCACCGTGTTCCCGGTGTCCCTGTACGTGGCCGCGGGGGTCGCGGGCTACGAGAACTCCGTCGAGTCGGAGATCGGCGTCCTGCCCGAGCTGGGCCTCTCGGCTCACTTCTGAGCCGGCGCCGGGCGCACCGACAGCTTGCACACGACCGCCCCGGCCACCAGCAGCGCGCACCCCAGCCACAGCCCCGGGCCCATGGGCAGCGCCTGCGCCCAGGTGGTGATGAGGGTCGAGAACAGCGGGATCAGGTAGGAGAGCGCGGTCACCAGCACCATGTGCGGGGAGCGCATGGCCACCTCCCAGAGCACGTAGGCCAGCAAGCCCGGCAGCAGGATCATGGCCGCGAGCTCCAGGCCGATCGCCGGGCTCCAGCGGGCGGTCTCGGGGAAGAAGGCCCGCGCGAGGACCAGCGCCAGGCCGGAGGCCAGCAGGAAGAGCGGCACCGCCCCGCCCTGCCGCTCGCCAACCAGTCGCCTGGCCAGGTTGGAGTACACGCTCCAGGCCACGGCGTTCACCAGCGACAGCGCGTAGGGCGCCGGGTTGGCCCGCAGGTGCGCGGCGAATGCGGCGAAGGCCCCGCCCAGCGTGTCCAGGCTGAGCGGCGCCCCGCCCATGCCGGCCAGGAACACACCCGCCAGCGCCAGCGACATGCCGGGCAGCAGCCACGGGCCGGCGCGGTGGCCCAGCAGGGGCACGGACAGCAGCAGGGTGAGGGCGGGCCACAGGTAGTTCACCAGCCCGACCTCGACCACCTCCTGGCCCGAGCGGCACAGCCCGATGGCCAAGCAGTAGGACACCAGGTACACGACGAACAGCGCGCCGCAGCCCAGCAGGTAGGGCCGCCCGAGGCGCAGCGCGGGCCGCAGCCTGCCGCGCAGCGCGAGCCAGGCCGTGCCGAGCAGCCCGGCCGCCAGGTAGGTGAGCGAGGGCGCGGTCAGCACCCCCAGGGCCTCGGCCAGCTCGCGGGAGACGGCCACCGAGGCGCTCCAGAAGGCGATCGCCAGGCCGCCGGCCAGCAGGCCCCGGGTCCCTGGGGCGATCACGGCGCGCCTCGCGCGACCAGCCGCTCCTTGCCCTCGTGTCCGAGCTGCTTGATGGCGTGCTCACGCGACAGGGCCCGGGCGCGGCCGGCGCACGGCTCCGTGTAGATCACCACGACCGGCAGCCGGGTGCGGGTGTAGCGCGCGCCCTTGCCGGCGTTGTGCTGGGCCACCCGCTTGCCCACGTCCTTGGCGATGCCGGTGTACAGGCTGCCGTCCGCGCAGCGCAGGATGTACACCGTCCAGGGCTCGGCCGGCCCCTCGACCAGACCCGCCGCCTGGCAGTCCGTCTCGAGCGCCACCATGCCCTTCAGCATGCGGGTGTACCTGGCGGTGTCGCGCTTCTTCCGCACGGCCAGGCAGCACGCCACGAACCCGCGCGGATGTCAACGCGGCCTGGGGTAGGGCGGGCGTCTGGGGGGCGCGGCGGGCTTGGCCGCCAGGGCCTTGAGCACCTCGGCCACGGCCCGCTCGAGCTGCGGATCGCGGCCCGCGCGCCAGGCCGCCGGGTCGAGCGGCACCTCGAGGTCCGGGGCCACCCCGCGGTTCTCCACCTCCCAGCGCCCCTCCGGGCTGTAGAACCCGACGCGCGGGGCGCTCACCCAGCCGCCGTCGAGCAGCGAGGGGTAGTCGTAGATGCCCACCAGCCCACCCCAGGTGCGCGTGCCGACCAGCGGGCCCAGCCCCAGGCGGCGGAACATGTAGGGCAGCGCGTCGCCGCCCGAGCCGGCGTACTCGTTGATGATCATGGCCATGGGGCCGGGCACGGCCATCATCGGGGTGGGGAAGTCCCGCCCCTCGCGGGTGGCGCACCAGGACAGCGTCTCCCGGCGCAGGCCGTAGACCACGTAGTCGGCCACCAGCCCCCCGCCGTTGTAGCGCTCGTCGAGCACGAGCCCGGCCTTGCCGACCTCGGCGAAGTATTCGCGGTCGAAGGCGGCCAGGCCCTCCTGGGCGGTGTTCGGCAGGTACACGTAGCCCAGCCTGCCGCCGCTGAGCTCCGCCACCCGGCGGCGGTTCTGCTGCACCCAGGCGCGGTGGCGGAGCTGCCGCTCGCTGTCGACCGGCACCACGCTCACCTCGCGCGCCCCGCGTCCGCGCGGATCGGGACCCACGCGCAGGCGCACCGCGCGCCCGGCCCGGCCCTCGAGCCTGGCGTACAGGTTGTCGCGATCGGTCAGCGCGCGGCCCTCGACCTCCAGCAGGTACTCGCCCGCCCGCGCCTGGGCGCCCGGCTGGGTGAGCGGGGCCCGCAGGGCCGGGTTCCAGTTCTCGCCCTCGTACACCCGGGCGATCCGCCAGCGTCCGTCCTGCAGTGCGTAGTCGGCCCCCAGCAGGCCGCCGGGGATCCTCCTCGGCGCCGGCCTGTCGCCGGCCTCGATGTACACGTGCCCCACCCGCAGCTCGCCGAGCAGGTCGGTGAAGAGCAGGTTCAGGTCGTGGCGGCTGCCCAGACCGTCGACGAAGGGCGCGTAGCGCGCGGCGGTCCGCTGCCAGTCCAGGCCGTGCAGCCCGGGGTCGTAGAAGAAGTCGCGCTCCAGGCGCCAGACCTCGCGGAACATCTGGCGCCACTCGGCCCGCGGATCGACCCAGGCCTCCAGGCGCTCGAGCGCGAGCGGTTTCACCTCGGGCGCGGGGGCCTTGCCCGCCTCGGCCACGAACCAGGCCGCGCCCTTCTGGTAGAGCATGTGCTTTCCGTCTGCGCTCAGCTCGAAGGCCTTGACCCCCTCCAGTACGCGCTCCGGCTTCCGCTTCTCCAGCTCGAAGCGCCAGACGATGAAGGTCGGCCCGTCGGGCGTGTCCGCCGGGTCCAGCTCGAGCAGGTAGAGCTCGCCGGCCACGCCCGGCAGCAGACCTGCGTACTGGCGGGCCGGGATAGGCAGCGCCAGGATGCGCTGGTCGAGGCCGGCGGCGACCAGCCGCACCGTCACCGCTTCCTCGGGGGCGTCCTTGGGCGAGTCCTTGCCCTGGCCTGCTCCCTTGGCCTTGTCCTGGTCGTCGGCCGGCATCTCCTCGTCGCTCTGCGGGCCGAGCGGGGAGGGAGTGTCCGGATCCAGCACCGCCACGTACACGGCGCGGGTCACCTGGCGGGGTCCACTCGACAGGTCCAGCCAGGCCAGCGCCGGCCCCGCGTCCGTGCTGGCCGTGAACCACAGCAGCTTGCCGGCGCGATCGAAGGCGGCGAAGCGCGCGTCGCTGCGGCCGTCGGTGAGGGCCTGCGCGCGCCTCTGCTCCACGCTCCAGGCCCACAGCGCGCGCAGGTGGTTCGTGCCCTGCTTGGTGTAGACCAGGAACTTACCGTCCGGCGACCAGGCCGGATCGAGGGTTCGCTCCCAGAGCTCGTAGCTGTCCCGATCGACGAGGACCGGCTTGCCTGCTGGCACCTCGACGACCCAGAGTTGCAGGCGCTTGTCGTGGAAGGCGATGCGCCTGCTGTCCGGGGACCAGCGCGGGCCGTAGAAGAAGGAGGGCGGCTCCCCCAGCGGGATGACCCGCGGCCCGCCGCGCCCGTCCTGGGGCCAGAGGTGCAGGGCGTACTCCCCGGAGGCGTCCGAGAAGCCGGCGATCCAGCGGCCGTCGGGCGACCAGGCAGGGTCCCGCTCGGCCACGCCCGGGCTGCGGGTCAGGTTGCGCGCGTCTCCCTTCTCGGCCGGCAGGGTGAGGAGCTCACCGCGGGCCTCGAAGGCCACGCGCTTTCCGGTGGGAGACAGCCGCGCCACGCGCACGTCCTTGGCCAGGGTGGCCAGGCGGGGCCGGGTCGCCGGGAGATCGCCCTGCAGGTGCACCCGCAGCGGGCGGCTCTGGCGCTTGGCGGGATCGTAGAGGTACAGGGCGCCGAGCTGCGCGTAGGCGATCAGGCCAGCGCCGGCCGAGGCGGACAGGATGTCCGCGTCGCCCGGGTCGACCTCGCGGGTCACCTGGCGGGTGCGCGGCTCGTAGCTGTAGAGACCAGTCCTCCCGCCCCGGTCGGACAGGAAGTAGAGCCGCTCCCCGAGCCAGACCGGATCCGTGTCCACCGAGTCCTCGCGCGGGATGGACTCGACGCGGGAGGTGGCCAGCTCCGCCAGCCAGATCGCCGCAGTCCGGCCACCGCGGTAGCCCTTCCAGGCCACATGGCGGTCGATCTCGGTGCGGCGATGCCAGGCGGGTACGTAGGCCAGGCGCTTGCCGTCCGGGGACCAGGCGGCCTGCTCGCCCGCGGGCAGGGGCAGGGCCTCGGGCAGGACCCCGCCCTCGAGCGGCAGGCTGTAGAGCCTGTCGAAGCGCGCGTGGGTCTCGCGGTTCGAGCGGAACAGCACCCGTCGCCCATCCGGGCTGAAGCCCAGAGCCACGTCCACCTCGGGGTGGTAGGTCAGGCGGCGCGGGAGCCCGCCGCTGACGGGCAGCACGTAGACGTCCACGTTGCCGTCGTACTCGCCGGTGAAGGCGCACTGCCGTCCGTCCGGCGAGAGCACCGGTCCCAGCTCCAGCCCCTCCCCGGCGGTCAGACGCACGGCCTCACCGCCTCCCAGTGGAACTCGCCAGAGATCGCCTCCGTAGGCGAACACCACGCCCGCGGGACCGACGGCCGGCTGCTGCAGCCAACGCGGGGCCTCCTCCGGGGCCGTGGGGTCGAGGGTCAGGGTCCACATCGCGAGAGCGAGACTCAGGACGCTGGGCATAGGTCGCCTCCTGGGGTTCGGGCCCCATGTTGCCTCCGACCGGGCCCGACCCGCAACGGTTGCCCGGGCGCTGACGAGTAAGGGCCAGCCCGGCCCGCACGACGTCTGGCGGGGGAGGGGAGTGGAGGCGGACATGAAGCTGCATGCCTTGTGGATCGGCCTGTCCCTGGCGGGTGTGCTCGCGGTGGTGGCGTTCACCTCGCTGTCCACGGCGCGGGCTGGCGCCAGGCAGGGCGGGCTCCTGGCGGTGGGCAGCCCGGCCCCGGACGTGGGCGGGGTGGACCAGTACGGGCAGGCGCTGCGGCTCGCCGAGCTCAAGGGCCGCAAGGTGGTGGTGTACTTCTACCCGAAGGACGACACCCCGGGCTGCACCCAGGAGGCCAAGGGCTTCCGCGACCGGAGCGCGGACCTGGCCCGCGCGGACGCGGTGGTGCTGGGGGTGTCGGGCGACGATCTCTCCAGCCACAGAGACTTCGCCGCCAAGCACGGCCTGCCCTTCCTGCTGCTGTCCGACCAGGACGGGGATCTCGCGCGGGCCTTCGGCGTGCCGGTCGTCTTCGGCCTGGCCCGCCGGGTGACCTTCGTGCTCGATCGGCAGGGGGTGGTGGCCAGGGTGTTCGACGACGTCACCCCGGCCGAGCACGCGGACGAGGTGCTGGCCGCGCTGGACGAGATCCCCTGAGGACGCTCACAGCCGCTCGCGGCGGAGCTCCAGGATGGCGTCACGCTTGGGCAGCATGCGCATCTGCAGGCGGCGGGTGTAGCGGTCCTCGGCGCTGAAGACGTCCCGGTCTGCGACCAGCAGCAGCGCGGTCGGTACGGCCATGCGCGGCGAGTTGTTGCCGTAGTAGTGCACCGCCACGATGTACTCGCCGTGGGCGGCCTTGCGCATGTGGTAGATCTCCGGGCCCAGCCCGTCGGTGATGTCCCACCACAGCTTGCCGCCCAGGGCGGTCTCCTTGTGGCCGTAGAAGCACTTGGTGCCGTCCGGCTCGATCACCCACAGATCGATGTCGATGCCGTCGGTGGACCAGTGGGTGGTGAACTGGTAGTCGATCTCCTCCCGGCTGGTGATCTGCTCGAGCTCCTCGAGCCGCCTGGCGATGGCCTGGCGCAGCCCCGCGTCCAGCTTCCGGTACGTGGAGGCCGCGCGCAGCAGGCGGGCGTAGTGGAAGGCGGCCACGGTCTTGACCTCGTGGTCGTGCCGGCGCCAGGCGCGCGC
Source organism: Myxococcota bacterium (assembly GCA_022710975.1). Classification (GTDB taxonomy): domain Bacteria; phylum Myxococcota; class B64-G9; order B64-G9; family B64-G9; genus JAKLGA01. The sequence goes on from JAKLGA010000013.1 coordinate 139,499, forward strand.
GAGCGCGATCTCGTAGCGCCGCGCCGCCTCCCCCGGGCGGCCCGCGCCGTCCAGCGCCAGGGCCTCCTCCAGGTACACCTGGCCCTCGAAGGGCCGCAGCAGCCGGGCGCGCTCGAACAGCTCGGCCGCCGGCTCGAACTGGCCGAGCGCCAGCAGCCCGTAGCCCACCAGCCGGGTGGCCTCGGTGTCCTGGGGCCGGAGCTCCACGGTGCAGGACAGCGCCCGCACTGCCCCCATGGTGTCGCCGGCCAGGGCCCGGGTGCGGGCGATCCGGTCGTAGACCATCACGTCCATCTTGTCGGCTTTGCGCTCGGCCCGGTAGGCCAGCTCGGCCTGCAGGCGCTCCTCGCCGCCCGCGTAGGGCGCCTCCACCAGCGGCTGCGGCCGGAGCGGCGAGCTGGCCTCGCTGCCCAGGGCGCGCAGGCCCGCCACCACCTCGCGGGCCAGCGGGCTGGCCGCGTCGAGATCCAGGCCCTGCAGCCGGTCCAGGCGCTGGTCCTCCTCCTGGCGCCGCAGGCGCTCGAGGTCCGACAGGTCGACCTGCTCCTTCTCCAGGGCGAAGCGCTCGTAGCTGCCCGCGTCCTCGAGGATGAGCAGGCTGGCGCGCGCGTTGGCCAGCAGGTAGTGCTGCGACAGCGCCACCACCATGCGGTCGACCCGCTCGTCGTCCAGGCTGAGCAGGCGCCGCACGAACAGCTCGCCGAAGGCGCGCGGGGCGAGCCGGTGGGCCGTGTCGGCGGGCAGCGCGGCCTCGAAGGCGAGCGGCTTGCCGGCCAGGCTGGCCCGCACCACCAGGCGGGCCGGGCCCTGGCCCGTCAGCCGTCCGGCCACCTGCAGCTCCTGGCCGGGGAACAGCAGGCGCGGCGAGCCGGCCACGACCAGATCCGCGACCGCGCCGCCCTGCACCTCGACCGCCTCCAGGCGCGCCGCGGCCTTGCGGTGGGCGGAGGCGGCGGCCGGGATCTCGGCCTGGGACAGCACGTTCACCGTGCGGCCGGCCGTCTGGCGGGTCAGCTCGTCGAACAGGGCCTGGTTGGCCGCGTTCTCCCCGAAGCGGTAGCAGATCCAGCGCAGCTTCTGGGCCGCGGCGTGCTTCTTGACCAGGGCCGCCACCTCGGCCAGGCCCCAGGTGATCTGGCCGTCGGACAGCAGGAAGGCCGTGGTCGGCGCGCCGTCCGGGGCCAGCCAGGCGAGCTGCGCGTCCAGATCGGACAGCACGGCGTCGAAGCTGGTGGCGCCCTCCAGGTACACCTTGCGCAGCTCGGCCAGGGTCTCCGCGCGCGCCCCGGGCGTGCTCTGGCGCCAGCCCGCGGCGTGCAGCCAGCGCGGGCGCACGTCGTACAGCAGCACGGCGTACTCGCGGATCGAGTCGTCCTGGCCGAGCAGCGCCTCCAGCATGCCGGCCTGCAGCTCGTACGCGGCGCCGTCCTCGCCGGACAGCGAGGCGTCGACCACGAACAGGGCCCGGCCGGTGGGCTCGAGCACGCCCTCGGGCACCTCGGGCAGCAGCCGGGCGAAGAAGGTCTGGCCCGCCAGGCCGCCCGCGTCGGGCCCGGCCAGCACGTGGGCGCGCGCCTGCCTGGGCGCGACCGCCACCGACAGCGCCCCGCCGGCCTCCTCCTGGACGAGATCCCAGGTGTCGAACCCGCCGACCGGCCTGGCCCTGGGGGCCACGGCGCGCAGATCCGCGCTCATGCTGACCGCCTTGACCGCGCCCAGGCTGGCGTCGACGTGCACCCGCGCGGTGATGGGCTGGGGCAGCTTGCGCTCGGGCATGGGGAAGGTGAAGCGCAGGTGGCTGCCGTCGAAGGGCAGGGTCTGCTCGTACACCAACACCACGCGCTTCAGCGCGCGCGGCGGGATGGGGAACACCCGGGCCTGGAAGTTGTTGCCGCCGGCCCACTCGAGCAGCGCCGGGTCCACGTTCTGGCGCACGATCTCCTCGTACACCTCGCGGGCGCGCTTCTGCTCCACCACGCGCGCCTCCTGGCGCGCCTGCCAGCCCTCCCCGCCGCCCGGCGGCGCCGCTCCGACCGGGGCGAAGGCCTCCATGTCCTCGGGCCGGGAGGAGTCGTCCGGCAGCCGCGGCAGGCTGCGCCCGCCCGCGAACAGCCTGGCCGCATCCGCCGGGATGCCGCCGGCGAACATGGCGAAGCCCACCGGAGCGGACTCGGCGGGCAGGGGGAAGTAGAAGGTGCCCTCGATGGCGCGCTCGGCGCGGTTCTCGAACACCGCGTCCACCACGGTGCGGGCCCGCGGCCCTTGCAGGTAGGCGACCACCCGGAGCTCGCGCAGCTCCAGCGGCACGAGCTTGCCCTCCTCGTTGCGCACCAGGACCTTGGGCTCGCGCGGGGCGGCCTGGACCGCCTTGAGCACGGTCTTGCCGGGCTCGTCGGCGCCGCTCTCGTCGCTCGTGCCGCTGTCCTTGGCGCCCCCAGGGCCGGCCAGCTCGGCCTTCTTGGCCGGGGCCAGGCGCTCGTCGTCGGCCATGTCCATCTTGGCCATCTCGCGCGGTGGCTCGGCCTCCTCACGCATGGCCGCCGGCGCGGAGGGCGCGGGGCGGGCGTCCGCGGGCGCCTCGGCGCCCGCGCTGGCCCCGCCCTCGCTCCCCCCGGCGCGCGCCTCGAGGCGCGCCACCTCGTCCGCGGACAGCTCCTTGGCCTCCGCGATGGCCTCCCGGATGAGCTGCGGATCCAGGGCGGCCGCCCGCGGATCGACGGCGGTCATCTGGGTCGCCGGCGCCTCGAGGTTCTTCGCGCGGAAGGCCTGCACCGCCTTGGCATCCGGCGGGGGGACCGCCGGGCCCTCCACGGGCTGATCCGGCCCGACCTGCGGCGGACAGCCCGCCGCGGCGAGGCACAAAAGCGCGATCCAGGAGCCGAGGTTCCACTTGCGCATGCGCCACTCCTTCTCGCCGGCCGGCCGCCTAGCGGTCGGCCCAGCGCGCGATCCAGTCTTCGACGGTCATCTCCGACCCCTGGACCTGGACACCGCGGTCGGCCAGCTCGCCGCCGTCGACCGCCTTCTCCACCGTGCCCCAGTCCCCGCGGGTGTACTTGTACAGGCAGCTCGCGCCGGGCGGCAGCTCGAGGCTGCCGAACCACAGCCCCTGGCCGAGCTCCCGCAGCGCCAGGCCTGCCCCGTCCCAGGCGCCCAGCTCGGCCCGATCGCCGGACACCCACACGCCGTTGCCGCCGGGCGTGCCGGCCGGGACGTGGGCGGCGAAGTGGACCAGCGCCTGTCCGTCGTCGCCGATCCACACCGGCGCCTCGGCCTGCAGCCCCTGCAGCGAGGCCTGCGCGCGCGCCTGGCCCGGGTTCAGCCCGCGCAGCACGCCTCCGGCCCGGACCTCCAGCAGGCCGGGCTCGCTCGAGGCGAGGCCCACGCGCTCGGCCGGCCAGGTGAGCCGCACGCGACCGTGGCTGGCCTCCACCCCCACCAGCGCCTCGGCCGCGTCCGTGCCCGGCAGCAGCCGCTGGCGGTGGGCGAAGACGCTGAGCGCGGAGGGGGCCGGGAGGGCCGACCCCAGCAGGAAGGTCAGGACGCTCGGCAGCCGGGCGGCCCAGGCGGCCTCGTTGTGCAGGGCCAGCGGATCCTCCAGGCAACCGAGGGAGACGGCGTGGGTGAGCCCCTTGGAGAGCCCGAGCGCGCACAGCGCTCGCAGGTCCTCGACCAGCAGGGACCCGCGCGGGCCCTGATCGCCCTCGCCCGTGCCCATGTCCAGCCACAGGCGCTCGGGCAGGGCGCCCTCGTACGCCTCGAAGGCGCGGGTGGGGGAGCCGGCGTTCCACCACAGGGACGGGGACAGGCCGGCCACGCGGCCGAACACCTGCGGGTGGCGCAGGCAGGCGTGCAGGCTGATGATGCCGCCCAGGCTGGAGCCGCCCAGCGCGGTGTGGCTGCGGTCGGGCAGCGTGCGCAGCTCCCGATCGACGATGGGCTTCAGCACCTCGACCAGGAAGTCGGCGTAGGCGTCGCCGTTTCCGCCTCCGTGCTGGGGGTCCGGGTCCGGGGTGTAGTCGGACAGGCGCTCGGCGGTGTTGTTCACGCCGATGACCAGGGTCGGCTCCACCGCGCCCTCGGCCGTGAGCCGATCGAGCACCTCGTCCACCTGCCACTCCACGCCGAAGGCGGCCTGGGCCGCGTCGAACAGGTTCTGGCCGTCGTGCAGGTAGAGCACGCCGAAGCGCCTGTCCGGCTCCAGCGCGTAGGCCTCGGGCAGGTAGATGGTGGCGCCCCGCGGCAGCAGGCCGGGGTAGGGGAGCGGGCTGAGCTCGAGGTACCGTCCGTGGGCGGTCAAGGTGTAAGGAGGGAGGTCCACTTCGTCCGATCCGTCCACTTCGTCCGATCCGTCCACTTCGTCCACTCCGTCGGATCCGTCCGATCCGTCCGATCCGTCGGATCCGTCCGATCCGTCCGATCCGTCCCATCCGTCGGATCCCTCGCAGGCCGCCCAGCAGAGCGCCAGGCCGATCCCCAGGCAAGCCGCCAGCGCCTTCACTCGATCACCTCCGTGGCACCCGGGGCCAGGCCGAGCGCCTGCGCCTGCTGGAGGAGCTGGCTGAGGCGCGCCTCGGCGTGCGTCCGCAGGCTGGCCGCCAGCTCCAGGGCCAGCACGGGGCAGGCCCCCTGGAGCCGCGCGAGCATGCGGTTCGAGGCCCCCAGCTCCTCGTCTGCCTGGTCGGTCAGGCGTGCGGTGGTCAGGCGCACCTCGGCCTCCAGGGAGGAGAACAGCCGCTGCCACTCGCGCGCCGGCAGGCGCGCACGCAGGCCCGCCGCGGCCTGCAGCAGGTCGGTCGCCTCCGGGGTCTTGCGGTCCAGCCAGCTGTCCAGACGCGTGAGCTCTGCCTGCACGGCGGTGCGCACGGCCTCGCAGTCAGGCGGCTCGGTCGCCAGGGACCGGTGGAGCGCAGGCAGCACCCGGTCCCGGGCTTCCAGGCCGCGGTGGAACACGGCCTCGGCCAGCGCGGCCAGCCGGCGGCGCAGCTCCACGCGGGCGGCGCGGGGGCCCCGGCTGGCCACGGCCCGCAGCGCCGAGGTCGGCCGCTCCCGGCGCGCGGCCTCGAGCAGCCGGTCGGCGCCCGTCCGCAGGCCCGCGTCCGTGCACGGGCCGCGTTGCCTGAGCAGGGTGCGCGTCGGGCCGCCGCGCAGGTCCACGAGTTGCGCCGTCAGGGCGCAGCGCTCGCCGCTCCGGCGGAGTTCGACGCGCAGCGCCGCGGCTGCGCCCGCGGCGTTGCCCAGCCTGCGGGCGCAGTCCTCGCGGCTGCAGATCGCGTGGGTGTCCGCCGGGCCGGCCTCCCAGGTCGGGTCCTGGGCCAGCCCGGCGGCCAGGTGGTGGTCGAAGGCGCGCAGGCTGGCCACCGGCCAGTGCCCGTCGTGGTCCACGACGGGCAGCAGCAGCAGCAGGCTACGGAGCTCGCCGGCCGAGGCCGCGCCAGCCAGCAGGACGAGGGCCAGCCCCGCCCAGGTGAGCCCGAGGGCGCTCCGCACGCGCATCTACCTCCGAGGATCGTGAGGAGGGACCGGTCGTGCCGGTCACCCGGGATGGAGCGCCGTCGATCTGCGGCCGGGGATCAGGTGCCCGAGGACCCGCCGCCTTCGCCGCCCCCGCCGCCCTCGCCGCCGCCCTCGCCGCCCCCGCTCCCGCCGCCGCTCCCGCCGCCCTCATCCCCGCCGCTGGGATCGCCTTCCTGCTCGGAGTCCGACCAGTCGACGTTGTCGCTGTCGCAGCGACAGGCTCCGGTCAGGGTCAAACCCAAGCCGAGCGCGAGCAGGGCCGGGAGCGCCAGGAGCCGCCTCCAAGACCTCTTGGAACCCTTCCTTCGAAGCATGGTCTCGTCTCCTGCGTAAAGCACCCTTGGAGGAACAACTGCTTTGCCTCTGGGTTTACCTCAACTCACCCGGCAGTGCAAGTCACGCCCGGGGGTCGGCCGGCCCCCGTCCAGCCGCCGGGTCATAGAGCTGGATCCGGCTGGCCGGCACCCTCCTGGCCAGCCGCGTCATGCCGTGGCGCACCCGCGCCACGATCTCGTCCCGGTCCAGGGTGAGCAGGCGCCGGTCGCGCATCAGCACCTTGCCGTCCACGAGGACCGTGCGCACGTCGCTGGCCCGGGCCGCGTACACCAGGCTCGCGGCCGGGGAGTGCAGCGGCTGGTGGTGGGCACCGGACAGGTCCACCAGGATGAGGTCGGCCAGGGCCCCGGGCTCCAGCCGGCCGAGATCCTCCGGCAGGCCGTAGACGCGGGCGCTCTCCCGGGTGGCGATCCACAGCGCCTCGGCCAGGTTGAGCTCCTGGGGCCGGCCGGTGGCGTGCTTCTGGACCAGCGCGAGCAGCCTCAGGCTCTCCCACAGGTCGAGCGTGTTGTTGCTGACCGCGCCGTCGCTGGCCAGGCCGACCGGCACGCCCGCGCGGCGCATGGCCACGACCGGAGCCGCGCCCATGGACAGCTTGAGGTAGGTCTTGGGCGCGTGGGCGACCCCGGCGCCCCGGCGCGCGAGCAGCGCGAGATCCTCCGGGGTGGCGCCGCAGGCGTGGGCCACCAGGGCGGGCCGGGCGAGCAGGCCGGTGCGCTCGAGCACCTGGATGGGGGTCGCGCCGCAGGCGCGCAGGCTGGCCTCGGTCTGGGCCCGGGTCTCGGCGGCGTGGATGTGCACGCCCAGGCCGAGGCGCTCGGAGGCGGCGGCCACTGCGCGCAGGAAACCCTCGTCGCAGGTGTAGGGCGCGTGCGGCGCCAGCCAGGTGGTGATGCGACCGGAGGCCGCCCCGCGGAACTCCTGGGCGAAGCGGCTGGTCTGCTCCACGCCGGCCTGGCCCTGGCTGCCGAACACCGCCCAGCCCAGGGCGGCCCGGGTGCCCGCCTGCTCGACGGCCCGGGCGGCCAGATCCATGTGGAAGTAGTGGTCCGCCACCGCGGTCACGCCGGCCTCGATCATCTCGGCCAGCCCGAGCTGCATGCCCCAGTACACGTCCTCCGGCTCGAGGTTGGCCTCCAGGGGCCACATGTACTGGTTGAACCAGGTCTCCAGATCGACGTCCTCGGCCAGCCCGCGGAAGAGGACCATGGGGACGTGGGCGTGGGTGTTCACCAGGCCGGGCATGGCCAGCAGGCCGGAGGCCTCGAGGACCTCGGCCCCGGGGGTCGGGTGGACCTCGGAGGAGGGGCCGACCTGGGCGATGCGTTGGCCGCGGATGAGCAGGCTCTGGTCCGGGACGAACTCGGTGCGCTGCGCGAGACAGCGCGCGAGCAGGCAACCCCGCACCAGGATGTCAGGCATGGGCAGGCGCGGACAGCGGGCTCAGTGGACGCCCATCTCCTGGCGCAGCTGCCGCTCCGCCTCGAGCCAGTGCTCCATGTCGTGCCCGGGCTGCCGGCCCTGGAGCTCCCAGATCAGGTAGGCGCGCTCTGCGATCTGCTGGTTGGTCGGCTTGGCACCCGCGGGGGCCTTGGGGGTCGCCTTGCCGTGGCCAGGAGGCACGTGGACCGGGGTGGTCACCTTCTTGGCCTGCTGCTTGGCCTGCTCCGCCGCGGCGGCTGCCTTGGCGCAGCAGGGCTGCTCCTTGCCGTTCCCATCCCGGTTGCCGTTGCCGTTCGTCCTCTGCGTGGGCCGCTTGGTCGTGGTCGCCATCCTGCTACTCCTCCTTCGACAGCGGAAGGTCCCTCGGCGAACAAGCCGTTCGGCGCCTGCGCCTAGCCGCGAGGCCCCGCCGGACCTTCTCACCCGTTCGCGGGCCATTGTAGGCAGGCAATCTCAAAATGCAACCAGAATCTGCCATTGACTCGAAAATAGGGTGACTTTCGCGTCAACTCGACCCCGCGTGGAGGTGATAACACACTGTTTTCGGGATTGAATTTTGTGTTCCATTGTCCCACCTGGGAACACATGCCGCGGTGTGTCAATTTACCCGTGATCCGGAGCCTGCCTGCCTCTCGGCGCCGGGAGGCTTGATTCCCCGGGCACCCTGGCTACAATCCGCCCCATGTCACGACTCCACCTCGGCTCGCTGTCCCTCGCTCTGGTCGCGACCTGCCTGGCGCCCCCGGCCCGGTCCGAGCCCGCGCCGGCCCTGGCTCCCCTGTCGGCGGAGGAGGTGGCGGCCCTGGCCGGGGTGCGCGCCGATCCCCCTCCCGAGGAGCTCTCGAAGGGGCTGCACTTCATCGTGTCGGACGAGAAGCGGCACTACCTCTTCCAGCCGACCGTGCAGGATCTCGGCGGGGTGATGATCGGCTTGGGCACCGACCAGAACTACACCCTGGCCGGCTGGGCGAGGCCGGAGCTGCTGGTGCTGCTCGACTTCGACCAGATGGTGGTCGATCTGCACAAGGTCTACCGGCTGGTGTTCCTGGCCGCGGCCAGCCCCGAGGAGTTCCTGGAGCTGTGGTCCTTCCGCAAGGCCAAGGAGCTGCGCAAGCTGGTCACCACGGCCTATCCGCGCAAGGCCGAGCAGAAGGACATCTTCTTTGCCCTGAACAACTCGCGCGCGACGGTGGCCAAGAACTTCAAGGACGTGATGGAGCGCTACCGCCAGGTGGGCGTGCCCATGTTCCTGACTGCGCCCGACCAGTACGCCCACCTGCGCGCGCTGTTCCAGGCCGACCGCGTGCTGATGGTGCGCGGCGATCTCACCGCGACCCGGACCCTGGCCGACCTGGCCCGGGTGCTCAAGGCCCAGGGCCGCGTGGTGCGCGCGCTGTACCTGTCCAACGCCGAGCAGTACTTCAACTACACCCGGGCCTTCCGCGACAACGTGCTGGGGCTGCCCTACGACGAGCGCTCCTGGATCCTGCGCACCCGGCCCCGGGGCTTCGAGTACATCTACCTGGCCCAGCGGCCGGACGTGCTGCGGGCCTGGCTCGAGGACCGGCGCACCTGGAACGTGCGGGTCCTCGCGCCCCGCAAGCTGCTGTCGGTCCAGCGGCCCTTCCAGGTGCTCGCGGCGCTCCCGCCGCCGCCGCCCCCGCCCAGGCCGAAGAAGGCCCGCGCGGCGCCGCCAAATCCTTGACGGACCGGCGGCGCTTCACGCACGATGGGCCACGAGGAGCGCTTGGAGTCGAACCACGCACAGACGCCCCCGCAGGGGTGCGCCGAGCAGCCTCAGCCGCCCCGCGTGCTGGGGGGGATGTCCTCGTTCGCCGTGGTGGCGGGCAGCATGCTGGGCATCGGCATCTTCCTGGCCCCGCCCATCGTCGCCCGCCTGGTCGAGTCGCCGCTGGCCTTCTACGCGCTGTGGGTGGTGGGCGGGCTGACCGCGCTCGGCGGCGCGGTGGCCTGCGCCGAGCTGGCCACCATGTTCCCGCGCTGCGGCGGCGACTACGTGTTCCAGCGCGAGGCCTTCGGCCCCTCGGTGGCCTTCGCCTCGGGCTGGGTGCTCCTGGCCGCGGTGTTCGCCGGCTCGATCGCCTCCATCGCGGTGGGCCTGTGCACCTACCAGCTCCCCACGCTCCTGGGCGTGGATCTCGCCCAGCCCCTGTGGCTCGGCCCCTTCGGCCTGCGGGTGACCCCGGCCCAGCTCCTGGGCATCGGCCTGGTGCTCGCCCTGACCGGGGTGAACCACCTGGGCGCCCGGCCGGCGGGCTGGCTGCAGATGGTGACCACGCTGGTGCCGGTGGGGCTGCTGCTGGTCGGCGCGGTGTACGTGCTGGGCTTCTCGCCGCTCGGGCGCTTCCACGAGGCCGCGCCGCCGCTGACCCAGGGCTTCAGCTGGCTCGCGCTGGTGGGCGCCTACCTGCCCATCTACTTCGCCTTCTCCGGCTGGAACAGCGTCATCTACCTGGCCGGCGAGGTGCAGCGCCCGAACCGCAACCTGCCGCGCGGCCTGGTGCTGGGCACGCTGGTGGTGACCGGCCTGTACCTGCTGATGTGCAGCGGCTTCCTGCAGGCCCTGGGGCTGGGCGGGCTGCGCGAGGTGGGTGAGGCGGGCTCGGCCAGCGCGCTGGCGGTGGGCGGGCGGGTGGCCGAGCTGGCGGTGACGGTGTGCGTGGCCATCACCATGCTGGCCTGCCTGAATGGCTCGATCCTGGGCAGCGCCCGGGTGGCCTTCGCCATGGGGCAGGGCGGCGCCTTCTGGAGGCGGGTGGGCGTGCTGAACTCCCGCCGCGGCGTGCCCGGGCTGGCGCTGTGGCTGCAGGCCGGCTGGTCCTCGGTGCTGATCCTGTCCAACTCCTTCGAGCAGATCCTGAACTTGGTGTCCGTGGCCATGCTGCTGTCGGGCTCGCTCACCGTGGCGTCCCTGTTCGTGCTGCGGCGCCGGCAGCCGCACGCCCCGCGCCCCTTCATGGCCTGGGGCTACCCGGTCCTGCCGCTGCTGTACCTCATCTCCAGCGGCGCGGTGATCGGCGCGCTGCTCTACAAGGTGTTCACCCTCGAGCCGGGCGCGCTCTACCCGCTGTTCGGGCTCGGCATCCTGGGGGTCACCTACCTGGCCCACCGGCTGCGCCCGGGGCGCTCCACCGGGCAGGCCTGAAGAGATGCGCGCGGTCCAATCGCTCGGGCTGCTCGGGCTGTGCCTGCCCGCCCTGGTGGCCGGGCCCGCGGCCGGCCGGGAGCTCCCGCCGCCGGCCGTGCGTCCGGCCTTCGACCGGACCGCCGAGGCGGTCTCGCTGGAGGGGCCGGCGCGGCACCTGCGCGGGACCGGGGCGCTGCTCGCGCCCCCCGACGCGGCGCTGATCGACGGGCTCGTGCGGGCGCGCTTCGAGGGCGCCGAGGTCCAGGCCAGCCTGCTCGCGCGGGCCCGGCTGCGGGCCGGGGACCGACGGGTGGAGCAGGCCGTGGGCGTGCGCCTGGCCGGGCGCTACGCCTGGCCCGTGGTGATCGAGCGCGGGCGCGCGCGGCGGGTGGGGCTCAAGGTGCTGGTGCTGCGCGAGCCGGCCCGCAAGGCCACCGAGGTGGTGCTGACGCTGGCCGGGCCGTGGCTCGTGGCGGACCTGTTCGACGCCGACTCCGGCGCGCTGCTGGCGTCCGTGGTCGCCCGGGGCGTGCCCGCCGGTCCGGGCCGGGTGGCCGTGCGGGCGGAGGCCCCGGCCGGCGCGCGGCTCCTGCTGCTGTCGGGGCGGCAGGCCTGCCTGCGCATGCCCGACCCGCTCGGGGACGGCCCGCCGCTCGTGGTCGAGCTCGAGCCGCGCGAGGCGCGCGCGGCCGCGGGGCTGGCGCTCGAGCTCGAGCGGCTGCCGGCCGAGCCCGGGCGCGCGCCGGAGCGGGTCGTGCTCCGCACCGACGCCAGCGGCCTCGAGCGGCTCACCTGCGCCGGGCTGCGCCCGCTGCGGGTGACGAACGACCTGCCCTGGAAGTACCTGGACCTCGACTACTTCCACGCCCGCGGGCGGCCGCTGCCGCGCACCGCGGGCGGCCTGGACCTGGGCGCCAGCCTGAAGAGCCCGGACATGGTGCGCGAGGCGCTGGAGAGCTGGCACCGGGAGCACCCCGCGCGCACCCGGCTGGAGGTCCTCGGGCGGACCTGGCAGGGGCGGCCGCTGCTGGCGCTCGCCATCGGCGCCGATCTGCAGCCGGACGACCCGCGGCCGGCGCTGCTGCTCCTGGGCGCGCACCACGGCGACGAGCCCATGGCGGCGGAGGCGGTGCTGGACGCCGCGCAGCAGCTGCTCGAGCGGTCCGACGACGACCCCGAGCTCCGGCGGATCCTCCAGGAGATGGTGGTGTGGTGCCTGCCGCTGGTCAACCCCGACGGCCTGCAGGCCTTCATGGAGTCGAGCGTGCGGACCGGCCGCAAGAACGGCCGCGACCTGGACCTGGACGGGCGGCGCGGGCCGGGCGAGGGCGTCGATCTCAACCGCAACTACCCCTTCCGCTGGGACGCCCGCGCCAGCCCCGGGCACCGGCGGGTCACCCCGCCCCGCTCGCGCTACTACCCCGGGCCGGGCCCGGCCTCCGAGCCCGAGACCCAGGCGGTCATGCGGCTCGCGGAGCGCGAGCGTTTCCTGGCCGCGATCTCGTTCCACACCGGCACGGTGGCGCTGCTCGCGCCCTACACCATCCCGGAGGCGGCCAACCCCGAGCCGAACGAGGCCTGGCAGGTGGCCGAGGAGGTCCTGGCCGGCCTGGGCAGGCACCCCACCACCGGGCAGGTCTTCCGTGTGCGGCGCAACCTGTACCCGGTCCACGGCGTGGACCAGGACTGGCTGCGCCACACCCACGGCACGCTGGCGCTGCTGGTCGAGGCGGGCGGCTGGCCGCCCCCGCTCGCGCCCGCCGAGCGCACGGCGGAGCTCGCCGTGCTCCGCCCCCTGTGGCTGGATCTCGCGCGGCGCTACCTGGAGGGCCCCTCGCTCACCGGCCGGGTGCTCGACCCCGACGGGCGCCCGCTCGCGGCCGAGGTGCGGCTGACCGGGCAGGCCCTGCGCTCGGGCGAGCGCTGGACCACCCGGCCGCGGGACGGGCGTTTCGACCGCTACCTGCCCGCACCCGGGCGCCACACCCTGCGCGTCGAGGCCGCCGGGTTCACCGCCGTCGAGCGCACGCTCGAGGTGGGCAGCGCGCGGGCGGTGGCCGGGGAGATCGTGCTGCGCAGGGCGCCCTGAGGGCTCAGGGCGCCGGCGGGGGCGCGCCGAGCGCGGCCGCCTCGGCCGCGGAGGCCGCGCAGCGGAAGCCGTAGTGGTGGTAGGGGCTGTTCGACGGCACGTGCTGGCGCCGGTAGAACGTGGTGGCCTGCTCGGCCGGCCAGTACCAGGAGCCGCCGCGCACGACCCGCAGGCTCATGCCCCGGCAGGGCTCCGCGCCGCCGCAGGGGCCGCGCGGGTCCTGGCCGCGGCAGGCCGGGCCGCACTTCGAGTACGGCGTGTACCAGTCGTTCACCCACTCCCAGGCGTTGCCCGCCATGTCGTACAGCCCGTAGGGGTTGGGCGGCCGGGTGCCCACCTCGTAGGTGCGGCCCTTCTCGGGGGCGAAGCCCTTCCAGGGTGTGCCGCAGGAGCGCTTGCCCTGGGCGTCCATGATCACCGCCCGCTCGCAGGTGGCCGGCTCCTCGCCCCAGGGGTAGGTGCGCCCGTCCGTGCCGCGGGCGGCCTTCTCCCACTCGGCCTCGGTGGGCAGGTGCTTGCCGCGGGCCTTGCAGAAGGCCACCGCGTGGTACCAGCTCTGGCCTACCTTGGGCTGGCGCGGCCGCAGGTAGTCCCTGCCATAGGCGGTCTTGGCCGGCTTGCACTTCTTCTCGGCCACGCACGCGTCGTAGGCCTCGACCGTCACCTCGTGGGTGTCCATGAAGAAGGTCTGCAGCCAGACCGCCTCCTGCGGCCGGGCGTCCCTGGGACCCTTGGCGGTCCCGCGCAGGAACGGCCCGCCCGGGATGCAGGCCATGCCCGCGGGCGCCGCGCCGCAGGCGATCACCGTGGGCAGCCTGTCGGGCGGCTCGGGGGCGGGAGGCTCCGCCCGGGCGATCGACGGGGCCAGGAGGAAGGCCGACAGCAGCAGCCAGGGGATGCGGATGATCGTCGCGCGCATGCGCCGAGGTTACCCCTCCTGGAGGCTCCTTTCCAGCCTTGACGCAGAGGTCCCCGGCTGGTAGCGACCATGCAGGAGGAGGCCCCTTGCCCACGAAGCTCCGCCCGATCCTCGGCCTGCTCACCTGGCTCTCCCTCGCGGCCTGCGCGGAGCGGCCGGCGCTCACCGGGCCGCAGCTCGCGCGGCTCGAGGCGCCCGGCCAGGTGGTGGCCATCGGCGATCTGCACGGGGATCTCGAGGCGGCGCGCGCGGCGCTGCGCCTGTGCGGGGCCATCGACGCCCAGGACCGCTGGGTGGGTGGGGAGCTGGTGGTGGTGCAGACCGGCGACCAGCTCGACCGCGGGGACGACGAGCGCGCCATCCTGGACCTCTTCGACCGGCTGGCCGGCGAGGCCGTGGCGGCCGGCGGGGCCTTCCTGGTGCTCATCGGCAACCACGAGATCACCAACGCCTCGGGGCTGTACAAGTGGGTCAGCCCGGCCGGCCTGGCCGCCTTCGCCGACTTCTACCGCGACGACCTACCGGCCGAGGTGCTGGCGGCCTACCTGCCCGAGGAGCGCGGCCGGGCCGCGGCCTTCCTGCCCGGCGGGGCCTACGCCCGCAAGCTCGCCCGCCGCTCCGTGGTGGTGCAGGTCGAGGATACGGTGTTCGTGCACGGCGGCCTGCTGCCCGAGCACCTGCGCTACGGGCTCGGGCGGCTGAACGACGAGGTGCGCGCCTGGCTGCGCGGGGACCGGCCCATGGCCCCGAAGCTCATCCTGAACCTCAACGCGGCGCCCACCTGGTCCCGGCGGGTGAGCGTGCCGAAGCCGAGCAAGGCGGCCTGCGCCCGGCTCGGCGAGGCGCTCGACGCGCTCGGCGCCCGCCGCCTGGTGGTGGGGCACACCATCCAGGAGGGCGGCATCAGCTCGGCCTGCGACGGGCGGGTGTGGCGCATCGACGTGGGCATGAGCCGGGTGTACGGCGGGCCGGTGCAGGTGCTCCGCATCGAGGGGAGGCGGGTCGAGGTGCTGAAGGATCCGGCCACCGCCGACCGCCGCCCCGGCCATGAGCCCGGCCCGCGCAACACGGCCGTCCCTTCGCCCTGACCCGCAGAGGTCGGCTCGCTTCCGTCCGTGGTATCCTGGGGGCGTCGCGCGGAGCGCGGAAGGAGGGACCATGATCCGGAAGATGCGGAGCCTGCTCGGGCTGGGCCTGGCGCTGTGCCTGATGCTGCCGCTGCTCGCCCAGGTCTCGCCCGGGACGGCCGGACAGGAGGCGGGGGAGGAGGACTCGGTCGTGTACCCGAAGGTGACCTTCATACCCTTCCCCGATGTCATCATCACCGGCACCCTGACCATGCCCTCCAGCTCGTTCTACCTGTCCAAGCCGGACGCCAAGTTCAGCTCGCTCGTCCCGGTGCGGGCGGACATGCTGCCCGAGCTGGTGCGCTCGGCCGACAGCCTCTAGAGGGGTCTGGGCCGGGCGGGGCGGGGCCGACGGGTGCCTACTTGCCGCGCTTGGCCTCTTCCTTCTCCAGGTCGTCGAAGGCCTTCTCCGCGTTGGCGCGCACGTAGTCGCGCAGCTTGGCGTCGAGCTCCTGCTTGCCGGACAGCAGGTCCTTGATGGCGGCCAGGTCGAGGGCCATCATGATGTAGATGGTGCCGTCGTTCGGGTCGCGCCAGGTGTCGACGAGCTGGGCGCCGTTGAGATCGCCGATGGAGATGGTCTTCTGCACCTGCAGCACGTCCGCCTCGTAGCTCTCCTTGCTCATGTCGCCGGCCGTGGTCGAGCGGGAGTAGTCCTTCATCATGTAGGCGATGTAGGTGTTGAAGACCTTGAGGATCTCGGCCCGAGCCCGGTTGCCGGCCCGATCGCGCTGCATGCTGATGTCCACCATCTTGGGCGCGGAACCCACCCCGAAGATGACCTTGCCGCGGTCGCCGCTCTGGGCGCCGCCGCCGCTGAACACCCAGGTCGGGGCCTGGACCTGGTTCGGGTTGTAGAGCGGCTGCTCCTCGGGCGGGCGGGTCTCCTCCTTGCGGGTGTCGTTGCTGGGGCAGCCGGCCAGGCCCAGGGCCAGGAACAGGGATGCGCACAGGCTCGCGTGGATCGTACTCATGGCGTTCCTTTCGTCTTCAGGCGGTTTCTGCTTGCCCGCAGCTTGGACCCGCGTCCGGGGGCTGTCAACCCCGGCTTGTCTGCGGCCGGGTCCTCTGCCATGCTCGCCCCGACTCTCAGGAGGCGGGCGATGCCGTCGAAGACAGCCGGACTCGGAATGGTGGCGGCGCTGCTCCTGTGCGCCCTGGGCGCGCGGGCGGAGGAGGCAGCGACCAAGGAACGGCCCATCGTGGCCGTGTTCCAGCTCCAGGACAAGGGCAAGAAGCTCGACGCGGCCACCCTGGACCAGCTCACCGAGCTGCTGGCCAGCGCGCTGGCGGAGGGCGGGGTGTTCCGCATCGTCCCGCCAGGGGACATCCGCCGGGCGCTGGTCGAGAAGTCGAAGGAGTCCTACAAGGAGTGCTACGACCAGGCCTGCCAGATCGAGCTCGGCCGCGAGCTGGCCGCGGGCAAGAGCCTGTCCGGCTCCATCCTGCGGCTCGAGCAGAGTTGCACCGTGGCGCTGGCGCTCTACGATCTGCAGTCCCAGACCACGGACGTCACCGCCAGGGAGACCACGGGCTGCAAGGTCTCCGAGCTGCAGGCGGCCCTGGAGAAGGCGGTCGCGGCCCTGCGGGCCTACCAGCAGGGCGGACCCGCCGCGGTCGCGCCCGGGCCCGCGCCCCTGCCGGCGCTGCCGCCTGCCCCGGCCGACGGCGCTGCCCCGGCCCCGCCGGCCGGAGGCTACCTGGCCTTCGCCCAGGAGGTCGGGGGCAAGCGCAAGGAGAGCCTGGAGTCCCTCCGGCGGCTGGTCGCCGAGCACCCGCAGGGCCTGCCCGCGCTCGACGCCCGCCTGGCCTACGCCCAGGCGCTGCTGGTCGGAGGCTGGGCCGCCCAGGCGCTGGAGGTGCTCCGCTCCGTGCGCGCCGCCTCCGGCTTCGACGGCTGGGGGGGCGCGGCCCTGGCCCGCTTCCTCATGGCCGTGTGCCTGGCGGAGCTCGGCGACCCGGCCATGGCGCGCATCGAGCTGATGACGGTGGACCAGCTCCTGCGCGGGGGCAAGGTCGACAAGAAGCACCGCGAGGGCCTGCGCCGCGCGGCCGCCAGGCTGCAGAAGAAGCTGCGCTCCGCCAAGAACCGCTGACTCCCGTCGCCCGCACCCCGCGGCTTACCTGTCTCCTGTCTGGCTGCCTTGCCTGCCCTCGAGGAAGGCCCTGAGGATTTCGGAACCGGTCCCGGCCATGCGCCGCCCCGGTCTCCTCCGGGTTCCCGCGCTCAGTTGCAGGTGAGCGAGAGGGTGTAGGGGCCGGTCTCGCCGGAGTAGTAGGTGGTGGCCTCGATCATCCAGGTGCCGCCCTCCAGGATGGTCCCGCGGATGCGCGCGTCGTCGCCGCTGCCGCTGTTGTCGTCGTAGTCCTGGAGGAAGCCGTCCGGGTCCAGCAGGATCAGGAACGGGTCCACCGCGTCGCTCTTCAGATTGATGGTGATGTCCTGGTCGGCCTGGGCCTCGAACAGGTACACGAAGCCGTAGGAGCCGTAGCGGTCGGGCGCCTCGCAGGCCGGGCTGAAGTTCCCCTGGAGGCTGTCCCCGCAGGCGATCGAGCCGGTGCAGTCGTCGCCCCCTCCGCAGGTGAGCGTCAGGGTGAAGTCGCCGCCCGTGGCCGACGAGTAGGTGGTGGCCTCGACGGTGTAGGTTCCGCTGGTGGGCAGGGTCGCGGAGAGCAGGGAGTCCAGGCCCGACCCGCCATCGTCGTCCTCGTCGAGCAGCGCCCCACCCGGGCCGAGCAGGTACAGGTAGGCGTCGAAGTCCGGGCTGGAGAGCGCGAGGGTCACCCGGTCTCCGGCGCTGCCGGCGAAGGTGTAGGCGCGGGCGTAGGCGTAGGGGTCCTGGGTGGAGACGCAGCCCGGGGCGAGGGTGCCGCTCGCGCTGCCCCCGCAGGCGATGGCCGCGCTGCAGTCGCCGGCGTCGGCGCAGGTGACCCGCAGGGTGAAGGCGCCGCTCGTGTCCGCGGCGTAGGTGGTGGCCTCGATGGTGTAGCTGCCGCTCGCGCTCAGGGCGTAGACGATCTGCGACTCGCGGATCGATTCGCCGTCGTCGTTGTAGGCCAGCTGCGCCCCGCCCGGGCCGAGCAGGTAGAGGTAGGTGTCGACGGTGCTGGACAGGTCGATGGTCAGCACCTGGCCGGCCGTGCCCTGGAGCACGTACTGCTTGGCGTAGCTGCCGGCGCGCTGGGTGGACTCGCAGCCCGGCTCGAAGCTGGACGAGGCCGTGCCGCCGCACTGGATGGGCGCGGTGAACTCGGTGGCCGGGTCGCAGCCGACGGGATCTTGCGCGCAGGCGCCGGTGGCGGCGTCGCAGTGCGAGCCGGCCGGGCAGGAGGTCGCGTCGCACACGCACTGGCCGTCGGCCAGGCGGCACACGGTCGTGGGGGGGCAGTCGTCGTCGCCGGTGCACACGTTCTCGCACTGGCAGGTGAGCGGATCGCACACCTGGCTGCCCGCCGTGCACAGGCCGCCGCAGCAGTCGGTCTGCTGGCACTGGTGGGTGCCGTAGTTGCAGGTGGCCGGCGCCGGGCAGTCCGAGTTCGAGTCGCAGCCCGGCTTGCAGAGGCCCGCGCCCAGCTCACACCACTGGCCCGCGGGGCAGCTCTCCAGGCTGCAGCCGGGCTGCACGCAGAAGCCGTCCTGGCAGACCTGGCCCGCGGCCGGGCAGTCCGCGTCGATGGCGCAGTCGGTCTCGCGGGCCACGCACTTGGCTTCCACGCAGAGGGGCAGGGCCGGATTGACGCACTCAGAGTCCGCGATGCAGCCGCTCTGATCGGCCGCGCACTCGCCGAAGTTGCAGAAGAAGCCCACGCAGCAGTCCTCGTCGCCCAGGCACACGGCCGCCGGGGCGGCGCACACACCGCCCCGGCACACCTGGCAGCCGTCGCCCACGCAGTCCTCGCGGGTCTGGCAGGACACCGGCTGGCAGATGCCCGCCTCGCACACCTGGCCTGCGGGGCACGCCGCGTCGGCCTCGCAGCGCGGCGAGCACACGCTGCTCGCGCAGGCCTCGCCCGCGTAGCAGTCGCAGTCGCTCAGGCAGGTGGCGGGGGCCGGCCTCTCCTCGCACCTGAGGCTGAAGCGGTTGCAGGTGTAGCCGTGGAGCCGGTCGCACTCGAAGTTGCAGCCGGAGGGGCAGGGGGTCTCCAGGCTGGTGCACACCCCGTCGATGCACTGCAGGCCCGCGCAGCAGTCCTCCGGGGCGGAGCACACCAGCGCGCAGCCGCCGCCGTCTCCGCCCCCGTCCGGCGGGCCCCCGTCCGGCGGGGAGATCTCCTGGCCGCAGCCGGCCAGGGTCCAGGTGACGCCGACGAGCAAAACCAGGAGGGGCGAGAGGACGCGGACTCGCAGCATAGGGGACTCCTCCGAACTTCCGGAGACACCCGACGAACCCCGATCTTCCCAGGAGCCGAGCAGGAAACTAGCGCTGGAGGGGCTTCGCGTCAACCGGCGCCGGCCGGGACCCCGCGGAGGGCTGGAGCGGCCCGCCTTGACCTCGCGCAGCGGATGCGGATAGCCTCTGCTCGGTTTCGAACCGAGAGGACCTGGGGCGTGGATCTGTTCCGCATGCAGGGCGCCTGGCAGCCCTGGAACGCCTGGCTGTACGAGACCGTGGTGGCCAGCCACATCGCGCCGCTGTACGAGCGGCTGGCGGACTCCCTGGACGCCAACCTCGAGCTACGCGGGCGGGTGCTGGACGTGGGCTGCGGGCCGGGCCAGCTCGCGGCCATCCTGGCGCGCCGCCACCCCGCCTGCCAGCTCGTGGGCGCGGACCTCTCGGAGACCATGATCCGGCTGGCCCGCCGGCGCGCGGCCGATCTGCCCAACCTGTCCTTCCGCGCCGCGGCGGCCGAGGCGCTGCCCTTCGCCGACGGGGAGTTCGACCTGGCGCTCAGCGTGACGTCGATCAAGCACTGGGCGGACCAGGAGCGCGGCGTGCGCGAGATGGTCCGGGTGGTGCGGCCCGGCGGGCGGGTGTTCGTGCTGGAGCTCGACCGCGAGCTCGACCAGGCCAAGGCCGAGGCCTTCGTGCGGCGCTGGCCGCGCGTGCTGCGCCTGCTGGGGCCGCTCCTGGCCTCCTACTTCCGCAGGGTGGTCGCGGCCCAGGGGCTGGACCTGGCCAGCCTGCGCGGCCTGCTCCAGGCCGCCGGGCTCGAGGCGGTGGGCGGCGCCGCCGACGCCGAGGGGCCGATCGTCTACGCCCACGGGCGCAAGTCTGCCTGAGCCGGCTCCTGGGGCTCAGCGCGGGCGGGGCGGGGGCTCGTCCCGGCGGACGGCCACCTCGTCCAGCACGGCCTTGGCGGCCTGGGCGGCGGCCTCGTCGCCGGCCATGCGCGCCAGGCGCGCCAGGCGCTTGGCCATCACCGAGGCCTGGGTGAGATCTCCGGCCCCCAGGTAGGCCCGGGCGGACAGGCCGAGCGCCTGGAGGTCGTCCGACCGGGAGCGCAGCGTCTCCTGGAGCGCCTCCAGCGCCGGCTCCCAGGCCTGCCGGGCCAGCAGCCCCTCGGCCAGCAGCAGGTGGAGCTCGGCCGGGGCCTGGCCCGCGGCGATCAGGGCCTGGAGCGGCTCCACCAGGTCGCCCAGCTTGCCGGTCTTCTGCAGCGCGGGCCGGGCGGCCAGCAGCCGGGCGCTGGCCGCCGCGACCTCACCCCGCGCGAGCTGCAGGCGGGCGAGCTGCAGGCTCACCTCCGCGTCGTCCGGGGCCAGCTCCGCGGCCCGCTCCAGGCTGGCGAGCTGCTCGGTGTCGACGCCGGCGCGGGCGTACTCTCCGGCCAGCAGCACGAGCTGCCGGGCCGCCTCGCGCTCCTGGCCCTTGGCCAGCAGCGCGTCCACCAGCCGGGCGTGCAGCTCGGGCCGGTGGGGCTCGGACGTCAGGGCCTGCCGGAGCACGGCCACGGCCCGGTCGAAGAAGCCCTCCTCCAGGTAGCCCTCGGCCGCCTGCAGGAAGCGCTCCACGGCCTTGGCCTGGTTGCCCTCCTTGGCCCACAGCTCACCCAGGCGGTGCAGGCTGCGGGTGTCCCCGGGCAGGGCCGCCAGCAGCTCCTCGAAGAGCTGGATGGCCTTCCGGGTCTGACCCTTCTGGGCGGCGTCGGCGGCCTTCTGCTTGAGCTCGTGGATCTTGTCGCCCATGGCCGGGAGGTCCTCCCAGGGTTCAGCCCATGATAGCCCACATGCCCCGCCCGGTCGCCAGTTTCGAGGCGCGCTCAGCCCTGCGCCGCGCGGCGGACGTCGCGCACGCGGACGGGCAGCAGCACGAAGCGCGCCGCGCCCAGCGCGAGCAGCGCGAGCGCCAGCCAGGCGGCCAGCTCGGTCACCCCGGCGGCCAGCGGGTGGCCGGGCCGCAGGATGTCGAGCTGGCTGGTCAGGATCGTCTCGCAGGCGCCCATGGCCACGTCGTCCCGGGTGGTGCTGGAGACCCACTCGAAACGCCGCTTGTCGAACATCCCCGCGGAGCCGAGCAGCCGGGCGTGGATGGCCACGAGCTGCCCCCTCACGCGGATCTGGTCCCCGGGCAGGATCTCGTCCAGGCGGTCCTGCAGGCTGCCGTCGCGCAGGAAGATGTGGTTGTTCGACAGCGCGGTGCCCAGGATGGGCAGGCCGCAGGACTGGGTGTAGCAGACCCGGCCGTGGATCTCGAACTCCGCGGACGGGTGGCTGTAGGCGCCGCTGGTCAGGTTCGGCCCCCACAGCACGCACAGGTCCGCCGGGAAGGCGTCGTCCTCCGCCTCGTCCTCGGTCCAGAAGGAGGTGTGGTCCCGCTTGGCGACCACCAGCCCGGCCAGGTCGTAGTCGGCCAGCGGGGTGACGTCGAAGCGGTAGCCGCTGTACTCGAAGCTGAAGGGCACGGGCCGCTCCACGGCCACCTGGCGCGGCTCGCGCAGCACCTCGGGGTGGAGCTCGGTCACGGTCTTGTAGTCGTCCCGCCGGCCCCAGGCGGCGGCCAGCGCCACCAGGGTGAGCAGCAGCGCCCCCGCGTACAGCCTGGAGATCCAGCGCCAGCGCGGGGAGCCCACCGGGCCCAGGCGGGCGTTCAGCGCCAGGCCAAGGCGGGCCAGCGCGCCCGCCCCCCCGAAGTCCTGCAGGGCCTCGAGCGGCGCGGCCCGGTGCTCGGCCGCGGCGGCCTCGCAGGCCGGGCGGTGCACCTCCACCAGGCTCGCTTCCAGGTGGGGCAGCAGCTCCGAGCTGGGCACGCTCTCCCCCTGGGAGAGCCGCGCGCGGATGCCGGCCGCCCGGGGGTGCTCCGGGTGCGCGGGCCAGCGCTCCAGGAAGAAGTCGAGCAGCGCCAGGCCCGGTTCGGGGCGCCCGGCCGGGCCGAGCAGCAGGGCCGCCGCGCGCAGCACGCTGCCCGCGGCCTCCGGCGCGGCCAGATCGGCCTCGGCCGCCATGCGGAACACGCGCGCGGCGTCCAGGTAGTGGCCCCGGCCCTCCAGCAGCTCGGCCAGCTCACGCGCGAGCTGGGGCTCCAGATCGGGCTTCTGGCCGCCGGCCTCGAGCAGCCGCCAGGCGCCCAGCGCCCGCTCGACGTCGCCGCCGGCCACGGCCTCCCACAGCGCCTTCCTGGGGTCGTCGATGGTGTCGAGCTCGAGCGCCATGCCGGCCATGCTACCAACTGCGGGTGGTCCATGGCCAGCCCCAGAACCTCCAGGGGGTGCTTTTCTCCGGCCCGGGGGTTGGGTATCATGGCGCCCATGAAACGCCGCTCGACCTGGGGTCTGCTGGTGCTCGGGGTGGTGAGCGCGTCCGCCGGGGTGGCCCTGGCGGCGGGCGAGGAGCTGGCCGCGCTGCGCCGGGCCGCGCTGGAGGCCAGGGAGCGGGACGCCGCGGCCCAGGCCCTCCAGCGCCTGCTCGCGGGCCGGGCGGCCAACCTGGTGGACGACCCGGAGCTGGCCATCGCGTTGCCCGCCCGCTGGCTGGCCCAGCGCAGGGTGGCCGAGCCCTCCACGGGCGCCCTCGAGCCGGGCAGCCTGGCGGGCCTGGTGAGCCTGCTCCAGGCGCGCCTGCCCGCGCCCCCGCCGGCCTGGTGGTGCGACGCGCTGGCCGCGGGCCGGGTGCGGGCCGGGGAGCACACCTCCTTCCCGCCGGCTCCGGCCGGGGCGTACGAGGCCACGGCCAGCGGGGTGCGCGTGGCGTCCGGGCTCAGCCTGGCCGCGGACGGTGATCGGCTGACCCTGGCGGGCGAGGAGGGTTGCGTTACCGTGGCGCGCGCGCTCGTGGCCGAGGGCGGGGCGCTGCCCGATCAGCTCGTGGCGCGCTTCGCCTCCGACGCGGTCTACCTGGCGCCGCACCCCGCGGCCGGCTTCCCCTTCCGGCTGCTGCGGGTCGACCCCGACACGGGCACGCTGGCCTGGTCGGCCGAGGTGTGGGCGGCTGGCCGGGACGCGCTGGGCGGCCTGGGCTTCCACCGGGTCGAGCTGGTGGCGGCCGGCGGGCAGGTGCTGGTCTTCGGGCTCGAGAGCCACGGCGCCTACCTGGAGGTCTTCGACGCGCGCACGGGCGCGCCGCGGCTGCGCTTCTGCACCGCCTTCTGGTCCCACTTCCCCGAAGCCTGGAGTCAGGTCCCATGAGCGCGCCAGAGCAGCCGGGCCCGGGCGGACACGACGCCATCGCGGTGGTCGACTTCGGCGGCCAGTACGCCCACCTGATCGCCACCAAGGTGCGCCGGCAGCGGGTGCTGGCCGAGGTGCGCCAGCCCGAGGACCCGACCGCCGCCTTCCGCGGCTACCGGGGCATCATCATCTCCGGCAGCCCCTCGCTGTCCTCCCACGGCGAGGACTCCGCCTACAACAAGGAGATCTTCGAGCTGCCCGTGCCCATCCTGGGCTTCTGCTTCGGGCACCAGGAGATCGCCAAGCGCTACGGCGGCCGGGTGATCCACGGTGGCCGCGAGTGGGGTCCGGTGGACTTCCGCCGCAGCCGGCCGCACCCGCTGTTCGCGGGGCTGGCCGAGAGCGAGCGGGTGTGGATGAGCCACTTCGACTCGGTGGTCGAGGTGGGTCCGGGCTTCGAGGAGCTCGGCACCAGCCGGCTCGGGGACGGCGAGGTGCACCGCTTCGCCGCGCTGGGCTCGGACACGCTGCGGCGCTACGGCCTCCAGTTCCACCCCGAGGTGGACGACACGCTGCACGGCGACCAGATGATCGCCAACTTCGTGCTCGGCATCTGCGGCTGCCGGCCGTCCTGGACCATGGCGCGCTACCTGGAGGAGCAGCTCGACGCCATCCGCGCCCGGGCCGCGGGCCAGAGCGTGTTCCTGTTGGCCTCGGGCGGGGTGGACTCCACGGTGGCCGCCCTGCTGCTCGGCCGGGCGCTGGGGGAGGAGCGGCTACACCTGCTGCACATCGACAACGGCCTGATGCGCCAGGGCGAGAGCCAGCAGGTGCTCGCGCTGCTCCGCGGCCTGGGGCTGGGGCGCCACCTGCACTTCGTGGACGCCGGCGACGAGTTCCTGGCCGCGCTGGCCGGGCTGGTCGAGCCCGAGCAGAAGCGCTGGGCCATCGGCGACACCTTCGTGCGGGTGTTCCAGCGCGAGGCCGAGCGGATGGGGCTGGCCGGGCACCTGCTGGGTCAGGGCACCATCTACCCCGACACCATCGAGACCGGCGGCACCCGCCGCGCGGACACCATCAAGACCCACCACAACCGGGTGCCGATCATCGAGGAGATGATCGCCCGCGGGCGGGTGATCGAGCCCCTGGCGGAGCTGTACAAGGTCGAGGTGCGGGAGCTGGGCGAGAGCCTGGGCATCCCCCGCGAGGTGGTCTGGCGCCACCCCTTCCCCGGACCGGGGCTGGGCGTGCGGGCGCTGTGCGCGGACGGCGCGGCCCCGGCGCCGGGCGAGCTCGAGCGCCTGTCCGCGGAGGCCGGGGCCATCGCCCGGCCGCGCGGGCTCGAGGCCCTCGGGCTGCCGGTGCGCTCGGTGGGCGTCAAGGCGGATCTGCGCTCCTACGAGCGCCCGGTGCTGCTGTCGGGCGCGGCCCCCTTCGAGCGGCTGCTGGAGGTGGCCGGCGAGATCTACCAGCGGGTGGCCGGGGTGAACCGCTGCGCGCTGTGGCTGGGCGGGGCGCCGCCCCGCTCGGCCAGGCCGCTCCAGGCGACCCTGACCCGCGAGCGGCTGGAGCTGCTGCGGGAGGCGGACGCGGTGGTCATGCAGGGGCTCCGGCGGCACGGGGTCCACGACCAGGTGTGGCAGTGCCCCACGGTGCTGGTGCCGCTCGAGCTCGACGGCTGCGGCCGGGAGCTGGTGGTCGTGCGCCCGGTGCTGTCCGAGCGCGCCATGACCGCCCGGCCGGCCGAGCTGCCCGCGGCGCTCCTGGACGAGCTCGGCGAGCGGCTGCTGCCGCTGCCGGGCGTCTCGGGCCTGGCGCTCGACCTCACCACCAAGCCCCCCGGGACGATCGAGTGGGAGTAGGGGCGGTCCGCGACCCGGCCTGTCAGCGCGGCCCGCGCAGCTGGAAGGACAGGGCCAGGCCGAGCAGCAGGCGCACCTCCTCCTCCGCCTCGCGCCCGCCCGGCCCGGCCGGGCGGTGGGTCCAGCCCGCCTCGGCCACCAGGGCGAGCGGCTGATCGTCGAGCGCGACGAGCACGCGCTCGACCCGCGCGCGGGCCTCGGCCCCCACGTCCCAGCCTGGCCCGGGGCTCCAGTGCGGGAAGGCGTCCGCCAGGACCTCCAGGGCGGTCAGGCCCGGCTCGTCCTGCCAGCGGAAACGCGCCCAGGCCGCGGTGAACGGCGCCAGGCGGTGGCGGGCCTGCGCGTCGGCGAGCCCAGGCTGCCCGGTCAGCTCCACGTCGTAACGCACCCCGAGCACAAGGCGCAGATCGTTCCCGGGCCGGCCCGCGCGCCAGGGATCCAGCGCCACCCCGGCCCGGGCCACCCCCACCTCCAGCCGCTCTAGTCCCTCCTCCAGGGGGCGGAGCTGGAGGCGACCCAGCTCGCACTCCACCCCGATGTCGAAGGGGAAGAACACCCGGCGCGGCGGAGAGCCCGGCAGCGTCAGGCTGGGCTCGGCGCTGTGGCGCATGAACCCGCCGGCGTAGGCCGTGGCGTCGAGCGCGGGCGCACCGCCCGCGGCGGGCTGGAGCGGCCGGAGCCGGGTCCAGGCGAAGCGGTGCTCGAGCGTCCAGGACACACCCTCCGCGCCCTCGCCCGCGGGCTCGACCGTCCGGTAGGCCACCCCCAGCTCGAGCTCCAGCGCGCCCTCGAAGGCGCCCGCGTGCTCCGCCCCGCCGAGCACCCCCAAGCGCACCACGCTGGCCGGATCGAAGGCCACCCGCAGGCTGCGGCCGCGCTCGTCCACGGCCACGTCGCCGGCCCGGGCGGGCGAGCCCAGCGCGAGGAGCAGCAGGCAGGGCAGGAGCTTGCGCATGACCGCGGGCCTCCGCTCGCCATTCAGTCGGCGCGGGCCGGGGGCAGGGGCTCGAGCACCCGGGCCGGCGCCCAGAAGGAGAAGCGCAGGCCCACCCCGGCCGTGAGGTCCCAGCGCGAGACCCCAGGGCCCAGGTCGTCGCGCCAGGAGCCCGCCGCCTCGACCCGCAGGCTCAGGGGCTGATCGTTGAGGGCCAGGACGATCAGCTCGTAGGCGGCGCTGGCCGTGGCCCGGGTGTGGGTGGCGCCGAGCGCCGGTTCCTGGAGCCACACCGGCATCTGCCAGGCCAGCCTGGACTCCAGCAGGTGGTGGCCGGCCGGGTCGAGGCCGAAGCGGCCCTCCAGGGCCACCCCGGGCACGAGCGCCCAGCGCTCCCGGCCCGCCGGCCCGAGCTCGAACAGGGCGGCGGCCCCCAGCCCGGTCTCCAGGCGCACGTGGCTCCACAGGTCGGCCGACTGCCACAGGTCCCAGGAGGCGTGCAGCTCGACCACCTCGAGGTCCAGCGCCTCGGCCCGGTGCGGGCGGTAGCCCACCCCGAGCAGCCGCAGGCCCCAGCCGAGATCCAGGTACAGATCGTGGCGCGCGGGCGGGCCGAAGAAGGTGGTCAGGCGCAGGAACGGCTCGTCGGCGGACCGGTCCAGATCGTAGGCGAACAGCAGCCCGCGCGAGGTGAGATCCAGGATGGCCACCTGGCCCTCCAGCGCCCGCAGGGTGTGGCGCGAGCGCTCGGAGGCCTCCAGCCAGCTGGCCACGAGCGCCATCTCGAAGCGCGCCCGCCCGAGCGACAGGCGCTGCGGATCGAAGCCGAAGGCCGGGGACCACTGGGCGCCGAGCTGGAAGCGCTGCAGCAGGTCGAAGGTCACCTGGAACACCCGGCCCTGGAGGTCGCGGTGCCAGCCCGGCGGCGCCTCTGCCAGCGCCGGGGCGAGCGTCGCGCCCTGGGCGTGCAGGCGCTCCCAGCCCTCGCGGCCCTGGCTCTCGCAGTACTGCACGCGCTGCAGGGGTCCCCCGTCGCCGGTCGCATCGGGGGCCAGCAGGCAGCGGGGGGTGAGGCCCTCGGGCGCCTGGGCGCACTGCACCCTCCAGCGCTTGCCGGCCGGATCCTCCACGCACAGCACGGGCTGGTCCCAGTCGAGCCGCTGGAGATCCTGGCCGGGCTCCGCCCCTGCCCGGGCCCCTGCGCCGCAGAGGCACACGAATCCAATGGCGCCCCACGCGAGCGTCCTGGCCATGGCCCACCTCCTTGTTCCTCGCGCCTTCTGGCGTGAGCAAGGCCCGTGCCGCGCTGCGCCGTGACGGACGAGAAGTCAGAAAAGGAAGGATTTTCTTCGAGGGTGGGGAGGGGTGGGAGTTGGCGCACTGCGTAGCGAGCGACGCGGCGGGTGGGTAGGCCGCGTGGCGATCCCACCTGCAGCGGGCGGGCCGTCGTGCGGTGGCGGCTGCGGGCCGGTCCGGCTCAGCGCGGGGTGATGGTGCCCGACGGCCAGTCGATGTCGCACACGTACCAGTCGGAGTCCTCACCCGAGGTGGAGTGGGTGAAGGTCTGCATGAGCGCGCCGTTGATGTACACGTTCACCGTGACGCCGTTCGAGGCGTAGTTCTCCGAGCCCGGGTAGTCGTGCACGAACACCGTGTACCGGCCCGAGGCCGGCACCGGGATGTTGATGTTCTCCGGCCCGTCGCCCGGGATGTCGTCGAGGTCGAGGCGCGGGTTGTCCGCGGCCACCCCGGCCTGGCCCCATTCGAGCGTCCCGAAGGGGGTGGGCACACAGTTGGCGTAGTAGCAGTCGGAGCGGGTGCGGGGGATGCCGTTGGGCGCCAGCAGGTGCAGATCCATGTCGTCGTTGGTGAGCGTCCAGTACATCTCGATCCACAGCTCCTGGCTGGGGGCCACGTTGACCTGGGCGTAGCAGATCTGGCTCTGCTGGCCGATGTCGTTGACCACGACCAGGCTGGCGATGTAGTCGCCGGCCAGATCCACGCTGGTGGTGCGGTTCGGGCCCGTGCCCAGGAGGCGCGCGGCCGAGCCCGGCGGGAAGGCGAAGATGTTCCAGCGGTACTCGGTGATGGTGCGGGCGGGCGAGGTGTCGTAGGAGCGCGAGCCGTCCCACACCACGTTGTCGAAGGGCAGGGCCTGGGCCGGGCTGCCCGAGCAGACCGCGATGGGCC
Organism: Myxococcota bacterium; assembly: GCA_022710975.1. GTDB lineage: Bacteria > Myxococcota > B64-G9 > B64-G9 > B64-G9 > JAKLGA01. Next base: position 167,608 of record JAKLGA010000013.1, read on the forward strand.
CATCGCCGTCGGGCCGGGCGAACCCGTTGATGTCAACCCGCGTCTCGTCCCCGTCCTTGTCGTTGGCGAAGATGCTGAGCGTGCCCACGTCCTGGCCGAGGTCGGTCGGGTGGTACGAGATCTTGACCGGGGTCGGGGAGGCGTCGGCGGGCTGCAGGCTGAGCGGCATGGCCGGGGCCGACACCAGGCCGAACTCCTGGGCCGCGGAGTTCACGCTGAGCTCCACCCGGTCGATGACGCAGGTGTCGCTGCCCACGTTGGAGATGATGAGGTCGGTCTCGTTGCTGCTGTCGATCGGCACCACCCCGAAACTCACCGCGAAGGGGGTCACCTGGATGTCGCAGGCCGCGTCCACGGCCCGGCCCAGCAGCACCACGGTGCCGCTCAGGCCGGTCACGGGGTCCGAGGACTGGTCGTTGGAGTAGATCTCCACGCCGCCGCGGTCCGAGCCCGGCCCCTGGGGCGCGTACTGCACCTGGACCTGCACCACGGCCTCCGGGGCGAGGTCGGAGGGCAGGGCCGGCAGGCTGATCAGGCTGAAGTCCGGGCTGGTGCCCGCGGCGGGCCGCACGTCATCCAGGTGCAGGGCCTCCAGGCCGCAGGAGCGCAGATCGATGGGCAGGGTCACCACCTCGCCCACCCGCAGGGCGCCGAAGTCCAGCACCGCGGGCTCGGGGCACACGCGCGGGGCCACCCCACGGCCGAGCACCGGGAACTCGATCTCGGGCTCGCTCACGTCGGTGGTGCTGACGCGCAGGCTGTCGCGGAACTCGCCGCCCCAGGGCGGGGCGAACTGGACGGTCACGTCGAAGGACGCGCCCACCGCCAGCTCGAACGGGAACAGGGTCGCGCCCAGGTCCACCTGCATGCCCGTGCCCTGGCGGATGACCAGGGCCACCTCGTAGGCGGTCAGCGCCTTCTGGCCCAGGTTGCGCACGGTCACCCGGCGGGACTTCTGCTGGTCCATCTCCACGTCGCCGAAGTCGAGGATGAACTGGTCCTTCTCCACCTGGTCGTTGCACATGTCCTCGACGCCCTGGCAGGCGGGCTCCCCGTCCCCGCCCGTGCAGGCCTGGAAGCACACCTGGACCTCGGGCGTCACCCCCTCGCCCGTCACGTTCACCGTGAGCTGGGTGTGCAGGGCGGTGTTGAACAGCAGCACGAAGCTGGCCTGGTCGCCGCCCGGCTCGCCCGGGGCGTAGGCCACGTCCAGGATGAGGTCCCGGCCCGGGCCCACGCTCAGCGTCTCGCTGAGGGTGTAGGGGCAGTCGGGCTTCATGCTGCCGCCGTCCAGGCAGGAGATCATCACGTCCCCGCTGTTGGCGGGGTCGGGCGTCACCCCGGCCAGCTGCAGGTCGCCCTGGCCCTCGTTGCGCACCAGGAGGTAGCGGTGGGCCATGGTGCCCACGTCCACCGTCCCGAAGGGCACCGGGATGGCGTCGCCCTCGGGGATGGGCTGGTAGAGCTCGAGGGCCGGCGGCTCCGGCTGGGTGCCGACGAAGTAGCGCTCGATCAGCGGCGAGGTGAGCCCGAACTGCGAGTCGTCGCAGTCGCAGGCGTTCGTCGCCAGCAGGAGCAGGAGGCCCGAGAGTGCAACCACGGTCCGGGTCAGCCGCATGGGAACCTCCGCGGAATGGACCACGCCCTGGACACGCTGTGTGGATCTCGAATGCTCGCCCGTCCTTCGCTGTCACACTCTAGCATCGCTGTCAATAGTGTGCCAGGGATCACAAACCCGATTCCGCCTACTTTGTGGGACGTTGTGCCACCTTGGGTGATGTGTGACATCCTGGCCCGGTGGAGACTCGACCGCGAGGAGGGTCAGAGCTCCGAGCAGGTGGCGGTGGCGACCGCCGGGTTGCCGTACACCTCGAGGGACCACGGGTTGCAGGTGGCCCCGCTGTAGTACCTGACCTGGAGGTACACGTACCGGCTCGAGTCGCTGCCCGAGGGGAATCCGAGGACGCATTCCTCCTCCCAGCGGAGCTCGACCTGGTCCAGGGTGGTGCCGCCGTTGGACGAGCTGTCCGCGACCGTGCTGCAGCCGTCGCAGTAGGCGAACAGGTCGTAGTCGGTGTTGAGGCCCGGGGCCAGGGTGATGATCGTGCTCAGGTAGAGGCAGCTGGACCAGTCCTCGTAGGTCTCCATGACGTAGAGCCGCAGCCAGGTCTCCCCCCGCCCGGAGTAGGAGATGCGACCGGCGCCCTCGTCCCCGCTGATGTCGCCGATGTCGGTGTAGCTGCCGCAGGCGGGGTTGGTGTCGAGATCGAACTCGCAGCCGTTGGCCGGCAGGTTGTTCAGATCGCACCAGCCCGCGTTGCAGCTCTCGATGGCGCAGGTGCCCGTGCCGCAGGTGGCGGTGGCGTTCGCCAGCGGGCCGCAAGGGGTGCCGCAGAAGCCGCAGTCGCTCAGGCTGGTGAGCTGGGTCTCGCAGCCGTCGATCGGATCGCCGTCGCACGAGCCCCACAGGCTCGAGCAGCTCGGGGAGCACAGGCTGTTGGCGCAGGCGATCCCGCCGTGCGCGTTGGTGCACACGGTGTCGCAGTCGCCGCAGTGGGCGGGATCGTTGTCGGTGCGGGTCTCGCAGCCCGCGCTCGCGTTGCAGTCATGGAAGCCCCAGTCGCAGGCGGTCAGGGTGCAGGCGCCCGTGCTGCAGCTCTCCACGGCGTTGGGCAGCTCGCAGCGCACGTCGCAGGTCGAGCAGTCGTCCAGCGTGTTGGTGGGGGTCTCGCAGCCGTTGCGGGGCAAGTTGTCGCAGTCGCCCCACAGCGGATCGCACTCGGGTGTGCACAGCCCGCCCACGCAGGGGTTGTCGCCGTGCTGGGCGGTGCACACCACGCCGCAGCCGCCGCAGTTCTGCGGGTCGGTCTGGGTGTCCGTCTCGCAGTCCGGGTCGGCGTCGCAGTTGGCGAGGCCGGCCGGGCAGCCCTGGCACTGGCCCTGGAGGGTGATGGTGACCAGCGGACGGCCGAGATCGCTGGACAGGATCTCGACCGCGCCGCTGGCCGGGCCGCCGGCCGTGGGCTGGTAGAGCATGGTCACCAGGATCTCCCCGCCCGCGTCGGGGATGAGCGCGGGCAGGACCGGCACGCCCTGCAGGCCGAAGGCCGGGGAGGAGCCCGAGCCCATGCGGATCTCGTTCACCGCCAGCGGGTAGGCCGAGGCGTTGCGGATGGAGAGGGTCGCGCTGCGCAGCTCCCCGATGGCCGCGGCGCCGAAGTCGTGGGCGCTGGCGGGCGTGGTGAAGATGAGCGAGTCGGTCCCGCGGGCCGAGAGGCTGACCGCCACCCGGCCCACCACGCCGTCCACGGCCACGTCGGGATCGTTCGTGTCGATGAGCAGGCTGCCGTTCTGGATGCCCGCGGTGGTGGGGGCGAAGCTGATCTGCAGTTGCACCTCCTGGCCCGAGGGCACGGGCGCGAAGGCGGCCGGCTGCCAGGTGTAGTCGGCGGTGGTGCCGGTGGCGCGGGCCACCGCCGCGACGGTGAGCGGATCGCCGCCCGTCGAGCGCAGCACGAGCGGCAGGCTGCGGGTCTCGTGCAGGCCGAGGGCCTGGTCGAGCTGCACGTCCCCGAAGGCGAGCGCGGCCGGCTCGGGCACCAGCTCGACGTGCGCCGGCTCGTAGCCCTCGGCGTGGAGCGCCACCCGCAGCTCGCCGACCGGGTCGGAGGTGGTCGCCACCAGCTCCCCGGCCTCGAACCCGACGTCGGCCGGGGCGAAGGTCAGCTCGACCCAGACCATCTCGCCCATGGGCACGACGTGCGGGGCGGTCGGCAGGTTGGGGAGGTCGAGGGAGCCCGAGGTGAGGCTCCACTCGGCGCTCACCCCCTGCAGGGACACCGAGTCGATCGCCAGGGCGGCGTCGCCTTCGTTGGACAGGTTGACCCGGACCGTGGCCTGGGCGCCCACCCGCACCCGCCCCGGGACCACCGGGCTGGGATCGGCGCTCAGGGCGCCCACCGCCCCGCGGCCGGCGAGCGGCACGCGCAGGCTCGGCGCCAGCGGGTCGTCGGTGGAGAACACCAGCTCGTCCCCGTCCACGCCGGGCGCGTCCGGGGTGTAGGTCACCTGCGCCTCGAGGAACTCGCCCTGGTTCAGCAGGGCGGGCAGCTCCGCCAGGTCGCCGTTGGCGTCGACCAGCTTGAGCACGAAGTCGGGCCGGGCCGGAGCGCGCACCTCGCTCACGGCCAGCACGGCGTTGCCCGTGCCCTGGTTGGCGAGGCTGACGCTGAGCGGGCCGCCCGACTGGCCGACCGGCACGTCGCCGAAGTCGAGGGCGGGGGTGGACAGCACGGCGCGGGCCTCGCCCTTGAACTCGGACAGCAGGTGGACCTTGACCAGGGCCTCGTCCGGGTCGTTGGAGACGATGTCCAGCACGCCGTGGTCGGTCACCCCGTCGCTGGCGGAGTAGGTCACCTGGAGGCTGGCCTCGTCGCCCGGCCCGAGGACGAGCGGCAGCGCGTCGGTGACCGCGGAGGGGATGGCGAAGTCCTCGGCGCCCGCCTCCAGGTTGAGCTGCAGCACGCGCAGCTCCTGGTCGCCGGCGTTGCGCACCACGATGGCCTGCTCGACCGTCAGCCCCACGGCCACGTTGCCGAAGTCGAGCTGGTGCAGCGGGGGATCGCCGGTGAGCGGCGGCTGGACGATCTCGAGGTCCGGCCCGAGCGGGCCCTGGTCCGCCCCGTCCTCGCCGTCCTCCCCGTCCTGGTCGTCCCCGCCGTCCCCGCCGTCGGGCTGGCCGGACAGCACGCAGGTCCCGTTCCGGCAGGTCATGCCGTCCGGGCAGGCGTCGAACTCGGCGCAGGGCTGCACCCCCGGGACGCACACCCCGGAGTCGCAGTAGGTGCCGTAGACGCACTCCGTATCCTGCGAGCAGATGGCGGGGCCGTCCTGGCCGCCGGGGCTCGAGGACGAGCAGCCGGCGGCGAGCGCCAGGGCGAGCAGCAGCAGGGCAGGGGACAGGCGTCGGAGGTTCGTCATGGCACCTGACCTCACTTTTCAGTCATGGGCCCGGGCAGGAGGGAGCCAACCGCGCCCCGCTCCGCTAGATACTAGCCCGCGGATGACAGATCGGTCAATTCGACGACCGGGCGGGCGGCGCGCTCAGAAGCCGTACTCGGCGCCGAGGGTGATGGTCAGGCGGGGCGGAAACATCATGTCGTAGGTCACCGAGGTCTCCGGGCTCCCGGAGCCGGGGGGCGGTGGCCCCTCGATCGGGCCGGTCGGCTGGGCCATGACGCCGAAGCCGAACACCAGCCCCAGCTCGGGCAGCACCCACCAGGACACCTCCAGGAGCCCGCCGGCGGCCACCCCGGCAAACCCGCTGCTGATGTCGAACGAGAACCTATCCGTATCCCTGGCGACCTCGATCTTGGGGGCGTGGATCCACAGCCCGGCGCCCACGTTCAGGCCCAGGCGCAGCTCGACCACCTCCGCGATGGGCAGGCGGCCCTTGAGGCGCAGGGAGAAGGCCATGTAGTCGAAGGTGTCGTCGTGGAGGAAGCTGCCGCCCTGCTCGAACGTCTGGCGGGTCTCCGCGCGGAGGTAGCCCACCGCCAGGCCGAGCGAGAAGTACCTGCCGATCAGGAAGTCGAGCCCCAGGTCGAGGCAGACGCCGATGTCGGTCTCGGCCTCGCCTTCGTACGCTTGCCACTCCAGGAAGACACCCGATTCGTCGCCGAGCCCCGGGCTGAGGAGCCCGAGGTGCGCCCCGACCACCCCGAGGTGGTCGCCGATGCCTCCCTCGGGCTCCGCCTCGGCCTGCTTCTTCGAGGCCTCCTCCGCGAGCGCCTGCTGCCGGGCAGCTTCCTCCTGGAGGGCCTTCTGTCTGGCCGCTTCCTCCGCGAGGGCCTTCTGCCTGGCGGCCTCCTCCTCCTGCGTCCTCCTCTGGGCGGCTTCTTCCTCGGTGGTCTTCTGCCGGGCCAGCTCCTCCTCGAGGATCTTCTTCTTCGCGGCCGCCTCCTCGATGGCCTTGCGGTCCGCCTCGGCCTGTCGGGCCTTGTCCAGGGCGGCCTGGTCGAGCTTGCGGGTGATCCGCCCGGCCAGCGTCTCCAGGGCCAGCCCCAGCTTCTCGGGCTCGCAGTCGGACTCGACCTTCTCGGCCTTCTCGGTGGCCGCGCGCCTGAGATCGTAGAGCGTGGCGGTCACCCGGCACTTGCTGCCGAGCTTGAAGATCTGGGTGGAGAGCGTCTTCTGCGCCGCCAGCTCGCGGCCCAGCTCGACCTGGCAGGACTGGTCCACGCAGGCCTTGTAGGAGTCGGTCTGGGCCTCCTTGAGCCGGGCGCGGAGCTGGTCCCGCGGCACCACCTGCCAGCCGCCCTGGGTCAGCAGCACGGCCAGGTAATCGGCCAGGTCCTTGACCGCGCCCTCCTCCAGGGCCCTGGTCCGATCGTCGATGTCGAAGACCGCCACGATCGGCCCGGCCTCCTGGGCGAGAGCGGGTAGCGACAGGGACGTCGGCAGGGCGATGAGGGCCAGCCAGGCGAGCCCGGGGCGCATGAGACCTCCTCGAGGTGCGGGCACCGCAGGCCAGTGTACGGGACTTGGAGCCGCTGCTCAAGGCGGGACGTGTTTGACCGGGCGCGTCATCTGGTGTAGTTTGCGCCGGAGTTTCGAGCAGGAGGTCGAGATCCCATGCGCAAGCTGATCCCCTGGATGCTGGTGCTGGCCCTGGCCGGGTGCGCGGAGGAGGAGGGCACCGACGTGCCTGGCGAGGGCGAGGATCTCGGGCTGGGCGAGCTGTCCTCCGAGGACGACAAGGAAGACGGCATGTGGGGCGCGGCCACCACCTGCAAGGCCATCCCCGACCTGCCGCCGCTCTCGAGCCCGCGCATCATCGTCTCGCTGCACGGGCTCACCCTGCGGCTGGTGGACGAGGCGGCCGGCTACGACAAGGTGTTCCCCATCGGCCCCGGCGCGATCGACTCCAGCCCCTCCTCGCTGACCTACCAGGAGTCGCTGAGCATGTACCCGCTGCTGCGGTACGACACCCAGGACTTCGAGCTGCGGCCGGCCACCATCACCGCCTGCAAGATCTGGTGGCGCGACCCGGCCACGGGCAAGCGCCTGCCGGTGTTCGCCGGGCTGCCGTTCCTGTCCTGGAGCGGCAACTACGGCATGCACGGGCCGATCGACAACTACCGGGCGGCCAACGGCGGCACGCTGCGGCGCGGCTTCGTGTCCCACGGCTGCCTGCGCATGGAGGCCGCCGACGTGCTCGAGGTGTACGCCCGCATCCGCGGCGTGGCGCGCGTCCCGGTGCGCGTGTCGCGCGAGCCGGAGCGCGACGCGGACGGCGTGCGGGTGGACGTGCCCGGCCGCTGGTTCGGCTCGGAGTGCCGCGCGGACGCCGACTGCGACTTCCAGAACGGCTTCTGCCTGGACAACCCGGTGGGCGGGCGCGGCTACTGCGCCCAGGCGTGCTCACGCACCTGCCCGGACAAGGCCGGCTACCCGGTGTCCTTCTGCGTGGCCGATCCCGGCGCGCCCGAGCGCGGGGTGTGCGCGCTCAAGGAGCAGGCCGAGAACCGCGGCTGCAGGCCGGGCGATCACCTGGTGCCCACGGCCCGCACCCGGTTCAACGAGCCGGCCGTGAGCGCCACGGTCTGCCTGCCGGGCTCCAGGGGCTGGATCGGCGACCGCTGCCTGGCGGACGGTGACTGCCTGGACGGGACGAGCTGCGTGCCCGTGGACGGCGCCGGCGGGGTGGGCATGTGCACCCAGGGCTGCACCAGCTCCTGCCCGGACCAGCCCGGCCGGCCGTGGACGGCCTGCGTGGAGGAGCCCGCGCTCGGCGGGGACACCTGCCTGCGCCAGTGCACCCCGGACGACCAGGGCGCGGAGTGCCCCGAGGGCTTCCTGTGCGAGGATCGGCCGCGCGCCGATCCCAGCCGGCCGGCCGTGGACGCCTGCGTCCCGCTCTGATCCCGCCCCGCCCGCCTGTAAGCCGCGCGTCCCGCCCGGCGACCGCTGGTCAGACCGGAACCATTGAGGGAGAACGAATCATGAAGATACTGGTGATCTTCTATTCTTCGTACGGACACATCTACAAGATGGCCGAGGCCGTGGCCGCGGGCGCGCGCGAGGCGGGCGCCGAGGTGATCCTGCGGCGCATCCCCGAGACGCTGCCGGTCGAGGTGCTGGAGAAGACGGGCGCCAGGGCCGCCCAGCAGGCCTTCGCGCACGTCCCCGTGGCGAGCGTGGACGAGCTGACCGGATACGACGCCATCGTGTTCGGCGTGCCCACGCGCTTCGGCAACGTCATCTCCCAGATGCAGGCCTTCCTGGACGCGACCGGCGGGCTGTGGGCCAGGGGCGCGCTGGTCGGCAAGCTGGGCAGCGTGTTCGTCTCCAGCGCCACCCAGCACGGCGGCCAGGAGACCACCATCCGCGCGCTACACACGAGCCTGCTGCACCACGGCATGGTGATCGCCGGCCTGCCCTACTCGTTCCAGGGGCTGATGAGGCTGGACGAGGTCACGGGCGGCTCCCCCTACGGCGCGTCCACCATCGCCGGTGGCAAGGGAGAGCGGCAGCCCTCCGAGAACGAGCTGGCTGGAGCGCGTTTCCAGGGACGGCACATCGCCGGACTGACCCGGAAGCTGGCCGGCTGAGCAGGGCCTCTTGACGGGCCCTCGCGGGTCTGCCTACCCTGAATGGGTCATGACGGACCCCGAGAACGGGTGGGGAGCAGCGTTCTCGCTGCTCGACGCGTTGAAGATGCCGGTCGTGCTCCTCGGAGCCGACCGCACCATCCTGGCCGCGAACCTGGCCGCGCTCAAGCTGGCCGGCGGTCACCCCGAGCAGATCCTGGGTCAGCCCTGCCACCGGCTGTTCCACGGAGGCGCCGAGCGACCGCCGGCCGATTGCCCCCTCGACAAGGTGATCGCCGCGTGTGGCGAGCAGTCCGCGGAGATGAGGGTGGAGGCCCTGGGCGGGACGTTCCTGGTCTCCTGCGCCCCGGTGCCGGACGCACGCGGCGGGCCGGTCCGCTACCTGCACGTGCTGCACGACATCACCGAGCGCCTGCAGGCCGAGCGGGCGCTGCAGGACAGCCAGCGCCACCTGGCCGAGTCCAACCAGATGCTGCAGCTCGTGCTCGACACCATCCCGGTGCGCATCTTCTGGAAGGACAGGGACTGCCGCTTCCTGGGCTGCAACCGTCTGTTCGCGGAGGACGCCGGCCGCGCCTCGCCGGCCGAGCTCATCGGGCGCACCGACTTCGACATGGGCTGGCGCGAGCAGGCCGAGCAGTACACCCGCGACGACCGCCTGGTGATGGAGAGCGGCCAGGGCAAGGTGGCCTACGAGGAGCCCCAGACCAGCCCGTCCGGCCAGGCCCTGTGGCTGCGGACCACCAAGGTGCCGCTGCGCGACCTGGACGGGGAGGTGATCGGGGTGCTGGGCACCTACGAGGACATCACCCCGCAGAAGCAGGCCGAGGAGGAGCGCGCGCGCCTTTCCGCCCAGCTCCAGCAGGCGGTCAAGATGGAGGCCCTCGGCCGGCTGGCCGGCGGGGTGGCGCACGACTTCAACAATCTCTTGACCAGCATCCTGGGGTACTCCTCGCTGGGCATGCTGGGGCTCAAGGCGGACGATCCGCTGCACCCCATCCTGGCGGACGTGCGCAAGGCCGCCGAGAGCGCCGCGCACCTGACCCGGCAGCTCCTGGCCTTCGCCCGCAAGCAGGTGGTCGAGCCGCGGGTGCTCGATCTGCGCGAGGTGGTCGCCGACCTGCACCGGCTGCTCGGGCGGGTGATCGGCGAGGACGTGGAGCTCTGCGCCGCGCCGGGCGAGGGGCCGGCCGCGGTGCGGGTGGACCCGGGCCAGGTCGAGCAGATCCTGGTCAACCTGGCGGTCAACGCGCGCGACGCCATGCCCGGGGGCGGGCGCCTGACCATCTCGACCGGCCAGGAGGTGCTGGAGGATGCGCGGGCGCTGGCCCTGGGGGTGCCCGCGGGCCGCTACGTGCGCCTGACCGTGGCCGACACCGGCAGCGGCATGGGCGACGAGGTCAAGGCCCACCTGTTCGAGCCGTTCTTCACCACCAAGCCCCGGGGCCGGGGCACCGGCCTGGGGCTGGCTTCGGTCTACGGCGCGGTGCGCCAGGCCGGCGGCGCCATCGACGTGGACACCGCGGCCGGGCGCGGGACCGCCTTCCACATCTTCCTGCCCGCGCAGGACGGGCCGGCCGCGCCGCTCCGGCGCGGCCCGGACGAGCCCGAGCTGCCGGCCGGCCACGAGGCGGTGCTGCTGGTCGAGGACGACGCGGTGGTGCGGGAGGCCGGCCGGCGCATGCTGGAGCGGCTGGGCTACCGGGTGTGGAGCGCCTCGAGCGGCGAGGAGGCCCTGCGGCTGGTGGTGTCCGGGACCTGCCAGGCGGAGCTGCTCTTCAGCGACGTGGTCATGCCGGGCCTCAACGGCGTGGAGCTGACCCAGCAGCTCCGCGCGATGATCCCGGGGCTCAAGGTGGTGCTCACCTCGGGTTACGCCGAGGAGGCCGTGGAGCGGCTCGGCGAGCGCGCCCCCGGGGCGCTCTTCCTGCCCAAGCCCTACACCGCCGGCAGCCTGGCCGGGAAGCTGCGCGAGGCCCTGGACGGACCGCCCCGCAGGCGCTGAGTTTCCCATTCACCGCTTGACGCTGGGCGGCGGAATGCCCGAGACTTGGGCATCATGCGCGCGCGGAACCCACTTTCAGGAAATGGCATTCTGTTCGGGGTGATCGGCGTCCTGGCGGCCTGGCAGGGCGCGGGCTGTGAGCGGGGGCCGCTCGAGCTCGTCTGCACGCCCCTGCAACCAGGGGCCCTCGTGGTCACCGAGGTGTCCAGCGCCGGCTGGCACTGGATCGAGATCGCCAACCCCGGCGCCAGCGAGATCGCGCTGACGGGCATGCAGTTCCTGTTCGGCGGCGCCGGCGGGACATACGTGGACGAGTTCTGGATTCGCGAGCACGACGTGAGCCTGGCGCCCGGTGGGCGGTACGTGGCCGCCCGGTTCCCCGGCAGCGTGTCCCCTCCGGCCTGGGCCGACTACCTGTTCGGGGACGAGTTCGACGCCGACTTCCCCAGCTCCGGCATCCTCGAGATCCACAACTGCGACGATCACGCTGACATCGGCGCCATCAACCCCGAGCTCGTGGACCGCGTCCAGTGGTCCGGGCTGCCCGAGACCGGGAGCTGGGCCTTCGACGGCGGCCAGGCCCCGAACGCGCTGGCGAACGACACCCCGACGAGCTGGTGCCAGGACTCCCACTCGCAGACCCTCGGGGCCGGGCCGTACGACACGGTGCTGGGCTCCCCGGGCGAGGACAACCCCCCATGCGCCACCCCCTGAAGCGTTGGTCCACAGCGGTCCTGGCGCTCGCGCTCGCGCTCGGGCTGAGCGGCTGTTTCGGCGGCTCCAAGACCCAGCGCCGGGCCAACAAGGCCGAGCTGCAGGAGCGCCTGCGGAAGCTCGAGACCCCGGGCCTGCTGCTGGGCGAGTTCCCGCTGGCCAAGAACGCGGTGGTGGACGGCGACACCATCAAAGTGGCCGGGCTGAACGCCAGCCTGCGCCTGACCGGCATGGACACCGAGGAGACCTTCAAGTCCGAGGGCGATAGGCGCCTGTTCGAGATGGGCTGGGAGCACTACCTCAAGACCAAGCGCGGCAAGTCCCGGCACCCGGTCAAGGCGGCCAGCCCGCTCGGCGAGGACGCCAAGAAGTTCGCCAAGGCCTTCTTCGCCGACGCGGACACGGTGCGCCTGGAGCGCGACCACCCCAAGGAGATCCGCGACCGCTACAACCGCTACCTGGCCTACGCCTTCGCCAAGAAGAACGGCGAGTGGGTCAACTACAACGTCGAGGCGGTGCGGGCCGGCATGAGCCCGTACTTCATGAAGTACGCCTACTCGCGCCGCTTCCACGACCAGTTCGCGGCCGCCCAGCAGGAGGCCCGCGCGGCCCAGCGCGGCATCTGGAAGCCCGGCGCCATGGCCTACCCCGACTACCCCGAGCGGCTGCGCTGGTGGGAGGCGCGCGCGCGCTACATCAAGGCCTTCGAGGAGGAGGCCGAGGGCAAGGACGACTACGTCATCCTGACCCAGTGGGACTCGCTGAAGCGCCTGGAGGCCAAGCTCGATCAGCAGGTGACCGTGTTCGGCACGGTGGGGGAGATCAAGCTCGGCGACCGCGGGCCGACCGTGGCCACGCTCAGCCGGCGCATGTTCGGCGATCTGCAGATCGTCTTCTTCGACAAGGACGTGTTCCTGGGCTCCTGCATCGGCAACATGACCGGCGAGTTCGTGCGCGTGCGCGGCGCGGTCACCAAGTACCGCGACCGGTTCCGCAAGCGCGAGTACCTCCAGATCGTGGTCAACCTGCCGGGCCAGGTGGAGTGCTGCCCGCTGGACTCCGCGTTCGCGGGCTCCGACCCGGCCCAGCCGCCCATGCCCGAGCCGCGCAAGCAGGCCGCGCCGGCGCGGGCCGAGCCGGCCAAGGCCGGGGAGCCGGCGCCCGCGGAGCCCGAGCCGCCCGAGGACGAGGACGAGACCTGGGAGCAGTGGGCCCCGCCCGCGGGGGGCGTGGGCGAGGATCCGGGCGACGAGGGCGAGGACGGGGGTGAGGACGAGGGCGCGGACACCCGCGCGGGCGGCGAGGTGGTGGGGGACGACCTGGGCGACGAATCCGGAGACCAGGCCCCGTGAGGGCCTCGGAGGGTAACGGCATGCAGACGGTGCGCAAGGCGTTCGCGGGAGGGGGCTGGGTGGTGCTGGGCGGGCTCCTGCTCGCGGCGGTCGCGCTGGTGCCGGGCTGCGGCGGGGGCGGGGGAGGGGGCTGCAAGGCCAACCTGCTCGCCGGCGATCTCGCGGTCAGCGAGATCATGGCCAATCCGGCCGGCGCGGACTCGGGCAAGGAGTGGTTCGAGATCTACAACGCCACGGGCCAGACCCTCCAGCTCGAGGGGCTGACCGTGGTGCACAGCAAGGCGGACGGCACCGCGGAGAAGACCATCGCCCTGGACGAGGCCCAGGTGGCCGCGGGCGACTACTTCGTGCTGGGCGGTGCGGTGCCGGCCCTCAAGCCGACATTCATGGACTACGCCTATGGCGCCGCCCTCGGCGATCTCCGCAACACGGACGGCCAGCTGGCGCTGAGGTGCGACGCGCTGGTCATCGATTCGGCCACCTACGCCAGCACGGCGGACGGCAGCTCCAGGGTGTTCGACGGCACCCAGGTGCCGGACGCCATCGCCAACGACACCCCCACCAAGTGGTGCGACTCCGAGGTCGAGTACGAGACCGGCTCCAAGGGCTCGCCCGGCGCGGCCAACGAGCACTGCGAGCCGGTGCTGCCGCCCGGCCAGTGCCAGGACGGCGCGAACCAGCGCGCGGTCCGGCCGCCGGCCGCGGGCAGCCTGGTGATCAACGAATACATGCCCGATCCGGCCACCCCTGTGGACGACGTAGTCGGCGAGTGGATCGAGCTCTACACCAGCGCGGACTTCGATCTGAACGGGCTGGAGCTCGGCAAGCTCCCGCCCGACATCGCCCAGACCCTGCCCAACGCCGACTGCGTCCCCATCCTGGCCGGCACCTACGTGGTGCTGGCCAGGAACGCGGACTCCGCCACCAATGGTGGGTTGCCCCGGGTGGACGCGTTGCTGACCATGTCCCTATCCAACGACGCGGTCACGGGCATCTTCGTGGGCTACGGGGGCCAGGTGCTGGACGCCATCACCTACACCTCCTCCGACACCGGCGCCTCGACCGCCCTGGATCCGACCAAGCGCAACCCGACCGACAACGATCAGGCCGGGTTCTGGTGCGAGGGAACAGATACCTATGGCGCAGGAAACAAGGGCACGCCCGGCGCGGCCAACCCCTCCTGCGGCATCATCACCCCGGGCATGTGCCTGGAGGGCGGGGTGGAGCGGGCCAAGGTGGCCCCGGCCGCCGGGGACCTGGTCATCAACGAGCTCATGGCCAACCCGGCCGCGGTGGAAGACACGGACGGCGAGTGGTTCGAGCTGTACGTGGGCCGGGACGTGGATCTGAACGGCCTGCAGCTCGGCCGCGCCGTGGGTGTGGTGAGCCTGACGCTCCCGGAGGGCGAGTGCCGCCGGGTGACCGCCGGCAGCCACGTGCTGTTCGCCCAGGAGACCGACCCGCTGGTGAACGGCGGCCTCCCGGCCGTGGACGTGCAGCTCACCTTCGCCCTGGTGAACGGCAGCGCGGCCACCCCGGGCACCCTGTTCGTCGGGCTGGCCGGCGCGGTGCTGGACGACATCAGCTGGACGGGCTCGGACAGCGGCGTGGCCTCGAGCCTGAACCCCGCGGCCCGCAACCCGACCGACAACAACCTGCCCGCGTCCTGGTGCCCGGCGGTGAACGACTACGGCACGGGCGACCCGACCAAGGACAAGGGCACCCCGGGCGCGGCCAATCCGGCCTGTCCCTGAGGGCCGCATGCGCTGGGCTCTCCTGCTCCTCGGCCTCGGGCTCGCGGCCTGCGACGGCGGCGGCGGCGGGGAGAAGGCCGTCGTGGAGCGCATCATCGACGGCGACACGGTCGAGCTGCAGGACGGCCAGCGCCTGCGCTACCTGATGATCGACACCCCCGAGACCACGGGCGGCGCCACCGACTGCTACGGCCAGGAGGCCAAGGACTTCAACACCCAGCTCGTGCTCGGCCAGGAGGTGGAGCTCACCTTCGATGTCGAGCGCACCGACAACTTCGGGCGGCTACTGGCCTACGTGTCGGTGGCCGGGCGCGAGGTGAACACCCTCATGGTCGAGCGGGGCTACGCCTGCGTGCTCCTGATCCCGCCCAACGGCGAGGATCGCCGGGTGGAGTTCGAAAATTTAGAGATGGAGGCGCGCGGGTTCGGCCGCGGGATGTGGGGGGCGTGCGAGGTGGTAACTTGTGACTAGAGAGGCTTCAGGGCGCGGTCGCCGCCCGGGTACAGCGGGCCGGCCTCTCCGGCGGCCCGGGGTAGGGGTAGCGGCCGGCCAGGCCGTCCGCCACCAGGCGCTCGTTGAGGTTCACCTTCTTGCACACCACGTAGCCCAGCCTCCGGCCGTAGGCGTCGCTGTCCGAGCCGGTCACCTCCACCTGCGCGCCCTCGGGGCAGAGTTCCCTGGCGCGCGCCGTGGCCAGCTTGCCGCAGGCCAGCACATCCTCGTAGGTCAGGCCCCACTGGCGCGCCTGGCGCCGGGCCCGGGCGCGGGAGTTCCGGTCGAAGCCGCTCTCGGCCGTGTCGACGCCCACCAGGCGCACCGCCACGTCCGGCCCGCCGTCGGAGCAGCGCACGTAGGGCGTGTCGCCGTCCTCCCACTCCACCAGCAGGCAGGGCATGGGGGGCGCCTCCCGGGACAGCTCCTCGAGGGTGGGGATGGGCGCGGGCGGACGATCGCCGAACGGGGAGTCCGAGGCGTCCCCGTCGGTGGCGCAGGCCGCGGGCAGCGCGAGAAACACCATGGCTAGCTTGGAGATCCCCATGACGCGACGGTACTCCCTTACGCTCCTGGCGGCAACCCTGACGCTGCTCGGCCTGGGCGGCCCGAGCGCGCGGGCCGTGGACTACGGCGTGTTCGTCGAGGTGGAGACCGAGGAGGACATCCTCGACCTCCTGGCGGCCGGCGATCTCGACGAGGACGACGCCGAGACGCTGATCGAGCTCCTGGCGCAGGGGCTGGTGCTCGACCGGGCCAGCCGCGAGGAGCTGTACGCGCTGCCGAACCTGTCCTACGCGGACGTGGACGCCATCCTGGACTACCGCAAGGACGCCGGGGTGATCCCGGACCCGATGAACCTGGTGGTGGGCGGGGCCCTGGACGAGAAGAAGCTGCTGGCCATCGCCCCCTTCCTGGTGATCGAGGAGGAGGAGCCGGGCACCTTCCCCACCAAGGGCCGCTTCCGCTATCGCACGGCCTACGTGGCCGGGGACGAGAAGGTCCCCAGCATGATGCTGTCGGCCAGGGTGTCCACCCTGAAGAACCTGGACATCGGGCTGGTGGGCGTGCTGACCCACGGCCGGATCGGCGACGTCCGCTACGATCCCAACCGCGACGCGCTCTCGGCCGAGGGGCCGGCCGTGCGGGCGCACCTGCCCAAGTTCTACCTCCAGTGGGACACCACGAGCTGGCAGGTGGCGGCCGGGACCTACCGCATCGGCTTCGGCCAGCGGCTGACCTTCGACAACACCACGGCCTACACCCCGAACGGCATCAAGCTGGACGAGACCATCAACATGGCCCAGGACCTCGCCAACCAGTGCCGGGAGACCGCGGGTGAGCTGCCCAGCCCGTGCCTGGACGAGGACTACTACCAGTACGGCGCGCCCGACTACCGCTGGACCGACCGGCTGCGGGGCATCGCGGCCGGCTTCAAGCACGCCGAGGCCGGCCCGGGCTGGTTCCAGGGCTACGGCTTCCTGAGCTTCCAGACCCACAGCCCCACGCAGTACCAGATCTACCGCCCGGATCACTGCGACGACCCCTTCTCGGACGATTCCGAGTGCTCCGCGCCGGATCTGTTCCTGCGCCGCGGCGACCTGCTCGCCGACACCACCGAGCTGAAGTGGGCCGTGCTGCCGGACATGTTCAACGAGCTGCTGGGCGGGGCCAACGTGGCCTACTTCTTCAATCGCCGCACCCACGTGGGGGTGACCGGCTACGGGGCCGACCTGTACTGGCTGACGGAGGGCATCCAGCTCGACCTCCAGGACTGGGCGCGCCTGCCCTTCGGCGGGCCGTTCGGCGCGGTGGGGGTGGACGCGGCCTGGGGCCACGAGGTGATCGACCTCTTCCTGGAGCTCACCCGCTCCTTCGACTCCCAGCCCGCGGGCGGCGGCTGGGCCGCGCTGCTGCGCGGCACCGCCACCTGGAAGAAGCACGAGTTCGAGGCCACCGCGCGCTACTTCGACCAGGACTTCAACAACCCCTACGCCCGGCCCATCGCCGCGGACGACCAGTACCAGGGCCTGCGGGCCTCGGACGAGGCCGGGGTGAAGCTGAAGTACACCGGCGACCTGGGCGACCTCGATCTGCGCGCCGCGCTCGATGTGTGGGCCCAGCTCTCGGGCGAGATCCCGCGGACCTTCCTGTACCTGCGCGCCAGCTACGAGGTCGAGGAGTGGTTCAAGCCCGGGCTGTACTTCGACTACAGGGACAAGGATCTCAGCGACACCGGCCGGGACAACTGCTACGTGGGCGAGGACTACGAGGACGAGGGGACCGGGGAGCCGACCGACTGCAAGGGTGAGAAGATCCGGGTCGGGCTGGAGCTCAAGTTCCAGCCGCTCAAGCGCCTGGGGATCACCGCCAAGTACCAGCACGGCTGGGTGGACGACGGCGGCACGTACTACCCGGACTCCAGGCGCCAGGACATCTCGGCCTGGGTGATCGCCATGTACAAGCCCATCGACGGGGTGCGGCTGCGCCTCCGGGTGCGCTACCTGAACGAGGGCATCGCCGAGAACGACTACCTGGAGCAGTCGGTGTGGGCGTACCTCGAGGGCTCCTACTGGTACGAGCGCTACTTCGGGGTGAAGCTGCGCTACGAGCTGTACGCCATCGTGGACGAGCGCGACAGCACCCAGCAGCGCTCCCCCAACCCCGCCCACTGGCTCCGGCTGGAGCTCGAGTACCGCTTCTGATTCGCTCCCACCCCCGAGGAGGTTGCCCCATGTCCGTGCTGGAAGTGACCCGCGAGGGCGCGGTCGCCACCCTGTGGCTGGCGAGCGCCGACCGCCACAACGCCATGGGCCTCGACTTCTTCAGCGAGCTGCCGGCCCGGGTGGCCGAGCTCGACGCCGACCCGGGCGTGCGCGCTGTGGTGGTGGCCGCGCGCGGGCGGGACTTCTCCGTGGGGCTGGATCTCCGCGGCGGGCTGGGGGACGGCTTCGCCGAGATCCTGCAGGGCGGCCTGGCCGGGGTGCGCCAGCGCCTGTACAAGCTCGTCCACGAGCTGCAGTCCGGCTTCAACGCCATCCACGACAGCCCCAAGCCCTACCTGGCCGCCATCCACGGCTGGTGCGTGGGCGGCGGGCTCGACCTGGCCGCGGCCTGCGATCTGCGCTACGCCACCCGGGACGCGCGCTTCTCCTTGCGCGAGACGCGCATGGCCATGGTGGCTGACCTCGGCTCGCTCCAGCGCCTGCCCGGTATCCTGGGCCAGGGCCAGCTCCGCGAGATCGCCTTCACCGGGCGCGACTTCTCCGCCGAGGAGGCCCTGGGCATGGGCCTGGTGAACGGGCTCCACGACGGCGGCGAGGCGCTGGTCGCGGGCGCGCAGGAGAAGGCCCGGGAGATCGCGGCCAACTCCCCGCTCGCCGTGCAGGGCGCCAAGCGGGTGCTGAACCGGCTGGACGAGGCCCAGCGCCGCGAGGCGCTCGACTACGTGGCGCTGTGGAACGCGGCCCACTTCGCCTCCCAGGATCTCCTGGAGGCCTTCGCCGCTTTCGCGGAGAAGCGCGCCCCCGAGTTCAAGGGCGAGTGAGCGGGGGCGCGGGTGCGGGTGCGCGAGGTCACCTGGGCCGCGGAGGGCGAGCGGCTGTGGGCGCTGCGCGAGGCGGTCTTCGTGCGCGAGCAGGCCGTGCCCCCGTCCCTCGAGTGGGACGGGCTGGACGAGCGAGCCCGCCACTTCCTGGCCGAGGACGACGCCGGGGACGGGCAGAGCCTGGCGCTCGGCACGGCCCGGCTGCTCGAGGACGGGCACGTGGGCCGGGTGTGCGTGCTGGCCCCGGCCCGCGGGCGCGGGGTGGGCGGCGCGCTCCTGCGGGCCGCGGTGGCGGCCGCCCGGGCCGCCGGCGCTCCCCGGGTGTGGCTCACCGCCCAGGTGCGCGCCATCCCCTTCTACGAGGCCCACGGCTTCACGGCCGAGGGGCCGGAGTTCGACGACGCCGGCATCCCCCACCGGCTCATGGTCCTGCAACGCTGATCCAGATCGGTGCAGCCGCACCAGACGCGCTGCTCGCATCCGGCCCTCCGCCGCAGGGCGCGGGCGCACGCCTCCCCGAACCCCGCCGCGGGGCACGGATTCCAGCGCTGGCCGCGGCTGGCACGCCGCTCGCAATGCTCCCGGATCGGAAGGCGAACGGAAGCGGGAAGGAGGCGGCCATGCGGTTCCCCATCGAGGTGAAGGCGGTCATGCGCGGGGCCCTGGTGGTGTGCGCGGGCGAGGAGCAGGTGGCGGTCGGCTTCCCCGAGGAGGTGGTCAAGGCCTGGATGCGCGCGGGTCTCCAGCCCACCGCCTGGGTGGTGCCGGACGTCCGCTGCGCGGACGGCCTGGTGCAGTGGGCGCTCGAGTTCCCCCTGTACCACGCGCTGTTCGTGCGGAACCTGTTCGCCCAGGGCAAGAAGATCCCGGTGCTGGTGCAGGAGCGCGACTGGCCCGACGTGGTGGAGTACCTGCGGCTCAGCCTGCTGGGGCTCGAGCGGCCGGAGCTGCTGGCGGCCGGGCTCACGGCCGAGCTGGCCGACCAGCTGCTCGCCGAGCGCGCGGCGCTGGCGCTGAAGCGCGGGGATGGCGAGCTCGCCCGCCTGGAGGACTTCCTGGAGCCGCGCTTCTTCGACGCCGGGGGCGTGGCCGCGGTCGGTCCGCTGCGGGTCCGGGCCCACGGACAGAACACCTTCTCCTTCTCCAGCGCGGACGACCGGGTGGAGGCGGTGCGCCTGGAGGCCGGCGCGGCCGAGCCGCCCTGGGCCCGGCCTCCCGTCCCGGCCACGCCGCAGCCGGTCTCCAGCTCGCAGCCCTTCGTGCGGGTGCTGGGCAGCTCGACCGGCTTCGATCCGGACGGCCCCTGCACCAGCCTGCTGGTGCAGGCCCAGGGCCGGCTGGTGCTGGTGGACGCCGGCCCCCACGTGCGGGCGCTGCTCACCCAGGCCTGGGCGAGCCCCGCCGCGCTGCAGGCGGTGATCCTCACCCACGCCCACGAGGATCACGCGGTGGGCCTGTCCGCCCTGCTGGGCGGCCCGCGCAGGCTCCGGCTCTTCGCCACCCCGGAGGTGCTGGAGGTACTGCGGCGGAAACTCGCCATCCTGAACCCGGGGCTCGGCGATCCGGGCCGGCTGCTCGAGGACTCCTTCGAGCCCTGCCCGGTGGAGCCGGGCGTGGCGCTGGACTTCCAGGGGCTGGGATTGCGCTTCCACCGCACCCTCCACAGCATCCCCTGCGCCGGGGTGGAGCTGCGGCTGGAGGTGGGCGGCGTCGAGCGCCGGGTGCTGGTGCAGGGCGACTGCGTCAGCCGGGCCCGGTTCCAGGAGCTAGCCGCGGCCGGGGTGCTCTCGCCCGCCAGGCGGCGGGAGCTCGAGGCCCTGTGGAGCTGGCAGGGCGACCTGGTGTTCGCCGACACGGGCGGGGGAGCGCTGCACGGCCAGGCCGGGGACTTCGCCGCCCTCCCGGGGCGCCGCGTGGTGTGCGTGCACGCCGCCAGCCTGCCCGAGGCCGGGCGCCAGGGGCACACCCTGGCCGCCCCCGGCGATCGTTTCGGGCTGGGCCTGGAGGTGGGCGCGGTGCGGCTGCGCTCCGGGACGCGCCACCCGGCCCGCCGCCGGCCGCGGCCGGTCGCCCGCCGCCGCGGCCAGCCGCGCGAGGTCCTGGCCACCCGCGAGGAGATGGCCCTCCTGGGGGCGGCCATCAAGGATCAGGAGAAGGCCTCTTGAAGGGTAAGACGAGGAAGGTAGACATTGGAAGCAGACCCGTGGAAGCAAGAGGGAGGGGTGGCGGCGACAGCCGAGCCCCTGCAGAGCAGGGGCGAGCAGTCCCAGGGGTAGGGGAGGGGGCCCCCATCCACGCGGAGCGAACGAAGTGAGTGAGCATGGATGGGGAGCGAGCCGACAGGACCCCGACCTCCGCTGAGACAGTGGATTTTTTCCGTCATGTGCCTGAGATGATGATTCGAGCGAGCATCCTGGGCGTGATCGGGTTCCTGGCAGCGGGCAGCGCGGCCGGGCAGGAGGGCGTGTTCGTCCTGTGCATGCGCTTCGACTTCATGGGCGGCTGCTCCCAGACGAGCGAGTACGTGAGCGCCCTGGCCTGGGTCCGGCTGACGCTCGGGCCGGAGAACCGGGCCGATCTCGCGCTACGGGTGCGCAGCCAGGACCACCTCGCAGGCTGGCACGACCCGGGTGGGAGCTTCCACCGCGGGGAGCAGCACGTCGACCTGCGCTGGACCGGCGCCTTCACGCGCCCGGCCGCCGACGGCGAGGACGTGGTGATCGAGCTCCAGGCACCCACGGGCGAGGCCTGGGACCGCTGGCAGACCGACAAGGGATACTTCCTGCCGCGGGACGAGCGGCCGGCCGAGGGCATGCGCCTCGTGTGCGCCCTCTCTCCGGGGAAGGCGCTCATCTGCAAGGCACCCGCGGGGGACGAGGTGCCGCCCGGCCACCTGGCCCGCCTGGCCCACTACCTGTTCGAGGAGGGCGTCCTGGAGCTCACGGCCGCGCCGGGGGTGTACCGGGAGCGCTCCGAGGACAGCATGGGCGTGCACGGCGAGCTGCCCGGGGGCGAGCCAGCCAGACCAGGTCCGCCTGCGCTCGACGCGGTCCTGGCCGAGGCCCGGGCGAGCCCGCACGATCCCGTCAAGACCCGGGAGCGCCAGGCGGCCTCGCTGCTGGCGGTGTGCGACCCGGGCGCCGAGCCCTCGCCCGAGGCCCTGACCTGGCTGCGCGCCCCGGCGCCGAGCGCGGCTGAGCGCCAGCAGCTTGAGGAGCTGCGGAAGAAGCGCGCGAGGTAGGGCACCTGGGCCGCCCGGCCCTCCCCCCTCTGATGGTGCCAGCCGATTTCCCTGCCAGCCGATTTCCCTCTGATGGTGCCAGCCGATTTCTGCAAGATTTCTGCAAACGCCGGGTGGGCAGGACCGCCGAATCGCGGCAGGGTGAGTTTCTAGACCGGGTGAGCCCCTCCGCGGGTCTGCGGAGGCTCGGTTTCAGGTCAGATCGGAACGCTCATGCGGCTGGATTCTGGGCTTCGTGCAGGGGTCTGCCTCTGGCCAGGCCGTCAGGTAGTGATCTTCGCTTGTCGGACGCTCGTCACTTGACCGTGGCTCACGGCGGGCCGGCGCCCTGGTAGGCCAGGGCCGGTGGGAAGCAGTGCTCCGGGAAGATCGCGGTCAGGTCTCCAGCTCTCAGCCTGGCTGAGGCCTCCCGGAACACGCTCGCGAACGTCCGGTAGGCGGCGCGGTAGGCCTTCCAGAGCACCGCGCTCGCCGTGTGGCAGGAGGGCGCCCTGCTGCGCTTCACTTCTTTCGGAATGCCGTGCGGGTGCTGGGCCAGGATGCGGTGAACGCCCATCGGTCGGGTGCCTTCTTTCTCGTGCCGCTCCTTCGTCTCGGCCTCGATGTCCGCGACCATGGCCCGGACCTTCGCCTGTCGCGCCTCCTCGCTGAGGTCCGCCCAGCAGGGCAGAGGAGCCATCGGGATCGGGTAGCGGATGAACGCCTCCTCGGGCTTCAGGCCATCCTCGCAGCCCATCGGATCCTGGCTCGGGTCGCTGGAGCTTCTCGGCTTCCGGTGCAGGGCGGTGTGATCGACCCACACGCCCTCGAGCTGCTTCCCCTCGAGGAGGGCGGGCAGGCAGCTGACCCCGGGCCAGTCCCCGGGCATCATCACCAGGCCTTCCTTGCAGCCGTGGGAGAGGATGTAGCGCAAGCGGGCGACCAGCGCCTCGTCGTCGCGGATGGGGATGGCGCGGTAGCGCCTCTCCCAGAAGGGCCCGTGCCAGCCGTGGAGCTTGTTCACCTGGCGGGCGATGTTGGACTCGAGGTAGCCCATGAAGGCGGAGATGGCCTGGGAGCTCAGGCCCCTGAGGAGCAGGTGGAAGTGGTTGGAGGCCCAGAAGAAGGCGAAAATGCCGATCTCTGGGAACTGGTCCAGGGCGCGGCCGAGGCAGCCGAGGAGGATGGCGTTGAGCTCTTCGGAGGGGCGGAGGAGGAGCCTGCCCATGACGGTGCGGTTGGTGATCTCGAACAGGGTGCCCGGCTCGGGCATGAAGCGCAGCGGTCTCGGCAAGGTTCCCCTCCGTGAAACCTGCCCTGCAAACCGCTTGCCAGCTTGAGCTAGCCAACGAAGATGGCGTTGACCTGGACGCGGTCGTGGCTGACAATCGAGGCATGGCGATGGGTTGCGAGGATCGGGGACGGAGGGAGTGGTCGACAGAGCGCCAGGCCGAGGCCCTGCCTGTACTGCCTGACGTGACCGGAA
Source organism: Myxococcota bacterium (assembly GCA_022710975.1). Lineage (GTDB taxonomy): Bacteria > Myxococcota > B64-G9 > B64-G9 > B64-G9 > JAKLGA01. The sequence goes on from JAKLGA010000013.1 coordinate 190,791, forward strand.
TCCGGTCACCGTGGATGAAAAAACCGGACACGCTCCGGGCGGGGCCAGGACCTCGGGAGCTGGCGCTGAGAATAGGGTGTCACGCACTGGGGGAAAATAGGGTGGCACGCGCTGGGGCGCTGAACGACCCTGTCACCAAGACAGGGCGATTGGAAGGTCGGAGGGTCGGCGCTGAAAGACCCTGGCACCAGTACAGGGGAGATAATACATGGCGACATACATTGAAGAGTTTCGGGAATTGATCGCCTCAGAATTCCCAAAGGAACGGGAAAGGGCAGCAGACGAGGTCACTGACATCCATAGAGGTGTGGGTGATGCCGAGGCAGTTGAATTTGCTAGAATCCTCGTAGCGGCAAGGTTGGTAGAACCAGACCTGGCTTGCCAGGAAGCGCAGCTTCATGCAATCTGCGATCTCATGGCCTGGCATCACATTCCGGCTGAAGCTGTGATGCCACTCAAAGAGCTTCGAGGAAAATCCGACCTGGGAGCACAAGAGGAGTACCTCGAAGATATCATTGGAAAACCTCCCTAACCACGATTGGGTATAGGTCTACATCCGAGGTCGGGTAGCGAGGTCGCATCAACACTTCTCGAGATTCTTGAGCCTGTGCCCGCTGAAAGACCCTGGCACCAGGACAGGGGGACAGGGGGCACCAGGACAGGGGCACCAGGACAGGGGGGCTGCGTGCGGCGTGCAGCGTGCGGCGTGCGGCGTGCGAAGTGCGGCGAAGGGCGAACGGAGTGAAGAGTGCAGTTCCTCGTTCCAGGTTCCACGTTCCAAGTTCCTGGTTCTTACCCCTTTAAGCCTGCCCTGAGCGATTCACACACGGAAGGTCTGCCAGCTCCAGCCAACTGCTCTTAGCGATACCCACACGCGGGGTTTGCAAACTCACGCCAACTGCTCTAGCGATTCACACACGCAGGGTCTGCCAACACCAGCCAACGGCTCACCAGCGCTGCTCGCGGGTGGTGACCTGGCTGCTCGGGGTGCGTGCGGACAGGGGCTGGAGGTCGCAGCCGGCCAGGGACACCTCGGGCAGCGACCCGTCGAACGCTTCCAGCCCGGTCACCCGGAGCCCGCACGCACCGCTGATGGGCTGGTCGAACAGCACCACGAAGGCGCGGTTGCTGAAGTGGTGGTGCGGGGCGCTGTAGACCAGCTTCCAGTAGTCGAGCTGGTCGAAGGCCACGCCGTCCAGCTCCCCCCGGCCCTCGAGGAACACCGCCGGCCCGGGGAACAGGGCGGTCGCGCCGAAGCGCACCGTGAGCTCGACCCAGCCGCCCTGGAACTCCACCCGGTGGATCTCCTGCTGGACCCAGTTGGGGAAGGTGCAGGAGTCGAGGCCGCGGAGCTCGCCGCCCGCCGTCGGGCTGACGAGCAGGCTCGCGCCCAGCCCCTCCATGTCCGGATCCGCGCCGTCCAGGCTGAAGGCCTGGGTGCCCGGGGGGCCGCTCACCCGGACCTGGAGGGTGTAGCCCTCCCCGCCCGGGGCCTCGAGCGGCTCCTCGAGGTTGAAGCTCGTGGCGTACTGGCCGTAGGTCGCGGTCACCTGGCCCACGCCCGAGAGCGCCGGCGAGGCCTGCGGATCGAGGAAGGCCACGCACACCGGCAGCCGGTAGGGCTCGCTGCCGGCGGCGTCGGGCAGGCGGTACTCGCCGGGCAGCACCCGCGCCTCGGTCTTGCGCTGGTAGGCCTCCTCCAGCCCGGTGCCCGCGGGCTCGTTCCACTCGCGGTAGGTCAGGCAGTAGACCGCGTCCTGGGTGGCGGTCAGGGTCGTGGTCCAGGCGCCTCCCACGTAGGCCATGGGATCGTCCGGGCAGTCGAGCGAGCTCCCGTCGCAGGCCTCGGCCGCGTCGCAGGAACCCGCCGACGGGCGGCACTCCGTCCCCGGCTGGGCCGGGCTCCAGCCGGCCGGATCGCGCTCCGGGTCGCACACCGCGCAGGCGCGCGCGGGGTCCACGCTGCCCACGGGCAGGCAGACGCCGCCGATGTCGCAGCAGGCCGCGTCCTCCAGGCACAGGCCGCTGGCCGGGTCCCGGCTGTAGCCCGGGGCGCAGCTCGCGCAGGCGCCGCCCGTGTAGCCGCTGTCGCAGGTGCACACCGCCTGGCCGGTCGAGCCGTCGCAGGCGCCGTGGCCCGAGCAGGAGTCCGGCCCGCACGGATCCACCACGTCGGGCACGCAGGCGCCGGCCCCGTCGCCGTGGTGGCCGGCCGCGCAGGTGGAGCAGTCCGCGCCCGCGTAGCCCGTGTCGCAGGCGCAGTCGATCACCCCTCCTACCAGGCTGCAGGCGCCGTGGCCCGAGCAGGAGCCCGCCTCGCAGACCTCGTCGGCCACGCACGCCTGCCCCTGCTCGTGGAAGCCGGTCAGGCAGTCGCCGCAGATCGCGTGTCCCTCCACGGCCAGGCACCCGCGGTGCTGCTCGAGGCACTGCGTGTCGTCGGCGCAGGGGTCGGCGACCGTGTTGCCACAGGCAGACGCAAGGACGAAAAGGACAGCAAGGACGCAAGGGACGAAGCGGTCTCGCATGGGAGGTCTCCTACTTGATCCGGCCGATCAGGATGGCCGCGCGGTGCACGGTCAGGGTCTCGTCCGCGCCCAGCGCGTCGTCGAAACAGTCCAGGCAGGACGGGGTCTGGCTCGCGGACCACATGGCCCCGGTGTCCCAGGTGTTGAACTGGGCCGAGGCCACCGCCAGCGTGGCCGGGAGCGCGGCCGCCTGGCCCGGGCCGGCCAGCTCGAGCGCGCCCTCGAGCAGCGCGCTGCCCGCGCAGGTCGCGCCGGCGAGCGCCTGCCAGCCTGCGCCGTCCCACTCCCAGAAGCCGCACACCCCGGCGCCCGGCTCCTCGATGAGCGCGAGCAGCCTGCCTCCGGCGACCGGCCCGGCCAGCGTGCCCGCCTTGGCCCAGGGGAAGGACACTCGCTCGCTCGGGTGCGCGCCGCCCAGCCACACGAACAGCATCTTGTCCGTGGAGCCCGGGATGCCGCGCGCCCCGGCCAGGTACAGCGTGCCCTGATCGTTGAGCGCGGCGTGGATCGGCTCGGGCGCCGCGGCCAGCTCGGGCGGCCCGGCCGGCAGGGTGTCGGCGAAGGCGTCCAGGGCCCCGTCCCCGGCCAGGAAGGGCTGGCGGAGCGTGAGGTCGAAGTCGTCCACGGTGAGCGCCGCGCCCCCGTCCCAGCCGGCCTCGGGTTCGATCAGCAGGCCGCCGCCCACGGCGGCCGGCAGCGGGGCGCCGGCGATCTCGGCCGAGGCCACGAGCTCGACGAAGGCCGCGCCGTCCGCGCTGGCCTGGGCGCCAGGCGCGGGCGCGCCGTCGAGCCACACGGCCGGCCGGGCCGCGGCGGCCGGATCGTCCTCCCGCACCCAGGCGTGGAAGGTGAGGGTCTGGCCCGCGGGCGGTCCGGGGAAGGGCCGCGCGATGCGGAGCGCGTTCCCGTCCGGACCGGTGACGGTGAGGCCGGCCGCCTGGGCGCCCCGCGAGACCGGGCTCGCCACCGGCGCGGCCTGGAGCCCGCCGGCCACGACCAGGTCGGGCGGGGGCTCACCCGCGGCCCAGCTCTCCTCGAAGCCCCAGTTCGAGGCGTCCGCCGCGGAGGCGGTCGAGGTGAGCGCGCCGGCCTGGGCCGGGCCGTAGCCGTCCTCGCTGCCGTCCAGGCCTTCGCCCGCGTCCCGGTCGCACAGGGTCCAGGTCTGGCCGCCGTTGGCCGAGAAGCGGAAGGCGAAGTCGTAGGGCGAGCCCGCGGCCCGCGGGATCACCAGCTCGGCCTGGTACTCGTCGTTGCCCGGCTCCCCCGAGGCGCCGCCGTCCCAGCCCGCGTTGGGCCCGGCGGGCAGCCACACCCAGCCGCCCTGGTCGGGCAGGCTGCCGTCCGGGCCGTAGCCCAGCTCGGCGCCCACCTGGGCCGAGGGGTCGATCCCCGGGGTGAGGTCCGTGAGCCCCTGGATGTACACCCGCCCGTACACGGTCGCCTGGCTGCCCTCGGCCTGGTCGAGCTCGGTCGGCCACTGCAGCCGGCACCAGCCCACCTGGGGGCCGGCGTCCGTGCGGCTGGCGAGCTTGCCGGCGTTGGCGGCCTGGTAGCCGTCCTCGCTGCCGTCGTGGCCAGCCCCGGCGGCCCGGTCGCACACGGTCCAGGTCGCCCCGGAGTCGGCCGAGAAGCGGAAGGCGAAGTCGTAGGGCGAGCCCGCCGCGGGCGGGACGGTGAGGGTGGCCCAGTACTCGTCGTTGCCCGGCTCGGCCGCGTCCAGCCAGCCCGGGTTGGGCGCGGCCGCGAGCCAGGTCCAGCCGGCCTGGGCGGGATCGCTGCCCCGCGGGCCGTGGCCGAGCTCCGCCTGGACGCGCGGGTCCGCGTCGGTGCCCGCGCCGCGGGTGGTCACCCCCAGGATGTACAGGCGGCCGTACACGTCCACCTGGGCGCCCTCGAGCTCGTCGAGGTCGAGCGGCCACTGCAGCCGGCACCAGTCCACCCGGTAGACCACGCAGGCCGGATCCGCGCCGCAGTCCCCGTCCAGGCAGTCCCCGGAGCCGTCGCCGTCGTTGTCCTGGCCGTCGGTGCAGCAGCGCTCCGCCCCGGGCTCGCACGCGCCCTGCGCGCAGACGTCGCCCTGGGTGCAGGCGTCCTGATCGTCGCAGGGGGCGCTGTTGAAGGGGTAGGTGCAGCCCGTGGCCGGCTGGCACAGGGCGTCGGTGCAGGGGTCGGCGTCCTGGCACACCACGGCCTCCCCGCGGCACTCGCCCTGCTGGCAGCGGTCGTCCTGGGTGCAGGCGTTCCCGTCCTGGCAGTCCGCCTGGTTGGGGCTGAACACGCAGCCCGTGTCCGGATCGCAGCTCGCGTCGGTGCAGGGGTTCGCGTCGCTGCAGGTGACCGCGGCGCCGCCGCAGCCGCCGGCCTGGCACTGGTCGTCCCGGGTGCAGGCGTCGCCGTCGTCGCAGCCCGCGCCGTCGGCCAGCGGCTGGAGCTGGCAGGCGCCGCTCGCGGGCACGCAGGTGTTCCGCTGGCAGGGCGGGTCGGCGCTGGTGTCGCAGCCGGGGTGGGGCACGATCTCGCAGCGGCTCTGCCGGCAGGCGAGCGTCCCGTTGCAGGCGTCGTGGTCCTCGTAGGGTTCGCAGTCGGCGTCCGCGCCGCACTGGCAGGAGTTGGTCCCGCCGGTGCACTGGCCGCCGCTGCAGCCCTCGCCCGTGGTGCACGGGTTCGCGTCGTCGCAGGAGGCGGCGTTGGGCGCGTGGGTGCAGGCCCCGCCGGCGCAGCCGTCGTCGGTGCAGGGGTTCTGGTCGTCGCAGTCTCGCGGGCTGCCCGCACAGGCGCCCGCCTGGCAGGCGTCGTTCTGCGTGCAGGCGTCCCCGTCGTCGCAGGCGTTCTGGTTCGGGGCGTGCACGCAGCCGGTCCGGGAGTCGCAGGAGTCGTCGGTGCAGGGGTTCTGGTCGTCGCAGGAGATCCGCTCGCCGGCGCACACGCCGCTGGCGCAGGTGTCGCCGGCCGTGCAGGCGTCCCCGTCGTCGCAGGCGGTGACCTGGGTGTGCGCGCAGCCGGTCCCGGGCTCGCAGGCGTCCACGGTGCAGGCGTTGCGGTCGTCGCAGTCCGCGCTCGACTGGCAGGTGGCGGTGGGCACGCAGCCCGCCACGAGGTCGCAGCGGAAGCCCGACCCGCAGCGGGTGGAGTCCGGGGCGTGGCTGCACTGGCCCGCGGCCGCGTCGCAGCTGTCGAGCGTGCAGGGCACGCCGTCCTCGCAGTCGCCGCAGGCCGAGCCGCCGGAGTCACAGGCGGAGAGGACGAGAGGGGCGGCCAGGATCGCAGGGACGAGGAAGAGGAGAGGGCGTGAGTGCATCGGGCGACTCCTCGGGAAGGGGGATGTCTGGGGCAGTCTAGATCCTGCGCGCCTTTCCCTCAAGGAGGCCTTTGCCTTGTTTTCTCAGGGACCTTCTTGGTATCGTGCGCTGGATGCGTCGGGGAGGGAGGAGAATCCAGATGCGGTGGGCGAGAGGCGGGGGGATGCTCGGGGCGGCCTGCCTGGCGTGGCTGGCGCTCGCGCCGGCCCGGGCGGGCGACTTCATGGACGTGCGCCTGACCTGGCTGCTGGGGGACGGCAACCTGCTGGCCTCGCCGGAGGAGGGCTCGGCCGGGCTGGGCCCGAGCGACGGCGCGCGCTCCTTCTTCGACAACTACGACACGAAGTACACGGGCTTCGAGACCCTGGGCCACCTGGTGCTCTACAAGAGCGTGCCGGCCTTCTTCGAGGGCTTCGGCGCCGAAGCGGCGTTGTTCCTCGGTATCCAGACGAGCGAGCCCTACCTGAGGGACGAGGGCTCCTACATCCGCATGACCTGGGACTGGACCCACGGCCTGGAGCCGGGCACCAACCTCGAGCTGACCTTCTTCCCGGTGGACGCGGACCGCTTCCGGCTGGGCTACTCCTACAAGGTCTCCTGGGGCGGCACGCAGGCCTTCGCGTTCAGGGAGGGCGACACCCAGCTCGCGCCGGGACTGCGCCTGCAGGTGAACCTGCCCTGGGGCCACGCGTTCGTGGGGCTCAAGGCCACCCGCCTCACGGAGGACTTCAGCGACGGGATCCGCCACTGGACGGCTCCGGAGGTGAACTACGCCGGGCTGGCCGGCCTGGGCATGGACCACGAGGGCTTCGTGGCCGAGGTGCGCGGCGGTTACTTCGAGGGCGGGGAGTTCGAGGGGCCGGGCGCTGAGGGCGAGGCCCATCACCTGGCCGGCTTGTCCTACCAGCTCGGCTACCACCAGGGGGTGCCCATCGGCACCTCGATCGACTTCGAGCTGTACCGGAACGATCCCTACCTGGAGGAGCGCTTCTTCGCCCCGGAGGAGTACGACGGCGGGCTGTCGTTCGTGGTCAAGCACGAGGGCAGCGTGATCTTCCAGAACCTGGGTGATCCGGGTCACTTCGGCCAGCAGGTGGAGCAGATCGGCTGGGCCTTCGACCTGAACGCGGCCCTCAAGCTGGGCTTCCTGCGGGTGCACCTGGACGTGGTGGCGCGCTCGCTCGAGTTCCTGCTGCACGAGGAGCCGGGCTTCACGCCCTTCCAGGGCATCCCTGATCAGGCCAGCGTGTCACCCGAGGTGTGGGCGGCCGTGGGGCTGGACTACTTCTTCGAGGGCCCGCGCCTGACCCCCGGGCTCACGCTTGGGGTGAAGAAGCCGGCCACCTATGCGATCGCCGATCTGGATGTGGGCGGCGTGACGCTCAGGGGTCACCGGGTCGTGGTGATCTACGGCCCGGACGAGCGCGAGATCTTGCCCGCCGACCAGGACGAGGGGCTGGTGTGGACGGTGAAGACCAGCCTGCGCTGGGACTACGCCGAGATCCTGGCCCTGGTGGCCGAGCTGTACTACAGCCGCGACCCCAACCGGGTGCGCTACCTCACCGACTTCAACGGGCTGAACCTGTACTCCACGTTCCTGGACGAGGACGTGCTGGGCCTGAACCTCATGGCCCAGGCCAGGTTCTAGGAATCCGGGCGCAGAGGGCGGGGGAGGCGGTCAGGCCCGCCTGCGGGAGCGCAGCAGCGCGAGCGCCAGGCCGAGCAACGCGAGCCCGCCCAGCGAGCCCTTGCCGTCGGTCGAGCAGCCGCAGCCCGACTCCTCGCCGTCGTCCGGGGTCTCGCCCAGGCAGGTGCCGGCCTGGCAGGTGCCGCCCTGGCCGCAGGCGGTGCCGTCCGGCAGACGCGGGTGGGTGCAGTCGCCCGAGGCCGGATCGCACACCCCGGCCTCGTGGCACGCGTCCATGGGCTCGCACACCACCGGCTCCGCGCCGGTGCACGTCCCGGCCTGGCAGCTCGAGCTGCCGGTGCACAGGCTGCCGTCGTCGCAGGTCGTGCCGTCGGCCACGGGCGGGTCGCTGCACGCGCCGGTGGCCGGGTCGCAGGTGCCGGCCGCGTGGCAGGCGTCCAGCGCCTCGCACACCACGGGCGTGCCCGCCTGGCAGGCGCCGGCCTGGCAGGTGTCGGCGAGCGTGCAGGCGTCGGCGTCGTCGCAGGCCGTGCCGTCGGCCGCGGGCGGATGGCTGCACTCCCCGGTGGCCGGGTCGCAGGTCCCGGCCACGTGGCAGGCGTCCAGCGGCTCGCAGGCGAGCGGCGTGGAGTCGGCGCAGGCGCCGGCCAGGCAGGCGTCCTCCAGGGTGCAGGGATCGCCGTCGTCGCAGGCCGTGCCGTCCGCGGCCGCCGGGTGCTCGCAGCCGGCGCCCGAGAACACGTCGTCGGTGCAGGGATCCGTGTCCGCGCAGTCCCACACGGTGACGCTCACGCTGTCGGTGTCGGTGTACTCGCCGTCGCTCACCGTCAGCTCGAAGGTGAGCGTCGCCTGGCCGTCCACGTCCGGGGCGGTGAAGCCCGGGTCGGCGGCGGTGGCGTCGGAGAGCGCCACCGCCGGGCCGCCGGTCTGCGCCCAGGCGAAGGAGATCGGATCGTCGTCCGGGTCGCTGCTGCCGCTGCCCAGGAGCACGACCGCCGCGCCCTCGGCCACGTCCTGATCCGGGCCGGCCACCGCGTCGGGCGCCCGGTTGGGGATCACGCACACCTGCGCCTGGCAGACCACGGTCTCGGCGTCCACCATCAGGTCGTCGATCCACCAGCCGCTGTAACCCGTGCTGACATCGCTGGTGAAGTGGAAGCGGATCTTCAAGCTGCCCGGGCCGAACGAGGACAGATCCACGAGCACCTGCTGCCAGGCGATGTCTCCACCCCAGAACTCGTCCCCACCCCAGTTGGAGTCGTTGTAGCCGTTCTGGGTGATGTAGGGGCCGGCGTCCACGAAGTTGGTGCCGTTCACCCCGATCTCCAGCGTGCCGCCGTCGTAGCCGCTCTCCGAGCTCATCCGCTGCCAGAAGGAGAGGACGGCCGTGTCGCCGATGGAGATGAGCGGCGTGTCGAGGTGCTTGTCCGAGTTCGTGCCTGGATCCGAGCACCACCAGGCGTGCGTGGGCGAGTGGGAGGAGCTGGTCACGTAGGCCCAGTCGTCGGAGTTCTCGCTCGCCGCGTGGGTCCAGCCGTTGGGCGCCGCGCCCTCCATGTCGTCGGTGTAGGTCGACATGGCGATGTCGGCCTGCAGCATCTCGGTGAAGCCCGAAACGTCCGGCGCCGGCAGCTCGAGCGCGCCGACCGACAGGCTGAAGGCCTGGTCCAGGGCCGGGCAGCCCAGGCCGGCGAGCGGCAGCACCTCGAAGGTGGCGGTGGCCTCGGCGCCGCTCGGGACGGCGCCCAGCGCCACCGGGTCGCCGCCGTCCACGTCCGCCGCGCTGAGTGTGGCCTCGACCCCGTTCGCGTCCGCGCTGCCGTCGTTGCGCACCACCACCGCGAAGAGCGTGGGCTCGCCCACGTCGGGGATGCCGTCCGCGTCGCACAGCCCCTGGGAGTCGTCCACGGTGTGGCTCACGTACACCAGGTGCGGGCGCCCGACCGTGACGCTGAAGCGGGTGTTGCCCGTGGCGCCCTCGGCGGTGCTCCAGTCGAGCTTGAGGTCGATGAGCGCGCCGTCGACGGCGCCCGCGACGGTGTCGAGCTCGGCGTGGGTGGTGGAGCGGGTCACCGCCCCGGCGGCCACGTCCGGGAACACGGGCGCGGCCTGGGTCAGCACGGCCGCGGCGCTGGTGGTCGACAGGGTGGCCTGGATGCCCGTGGCCGGGTCGTTGCCGATGTCGCGCAGGCTGATGGGCAGCACGACGTGGCGGCCCGGGGTGGGGGCCACCGGGGTCGAGCCGTCCGAGGTCACCTCGTGGCCGGCGTGCACCAGGTAGGGGCCGTCAGCCGGGACCACCTGGATGGTGCCCACGTGGCGTTGCAGGTTGTGGCCGGTGATGGTGACCTCGAGGTTGCCCACGTCGGCCGGGGCCGGGTTCATCAGGATCTGCACCTGCCCGGCCGCGTCGGTCAGGCCGACCTGCTGCACGCCGATGCCGCGCACCGCGACCAGCGCGCCCTCGACCGGCGCGCCGCCGCGGGTCACGCTGAAGTCCAGGGCGTCGATGCCCACCGGGATCTCGGTCGGGTACATGGCCGCCGGAACGAAGGGCACGTCGGTGTACAGGTCGATCGTGCCGTCGCCCAGCATGTTGTACATCTCGAAGTAGTACTCCATGGTGTCGACCGGGCCGTAGTGGGCCAGGGTCTGCAGCTTCGAGTTCTGGTTGATGTCGGCCAGCCGGGTGATGCCGTCCTGGAACACGCCGTCCCACAGGGCCTTCTCCAGGATGTCGTCCTCGTCCCAGTAGGAGTTGTTGGACGAGCCGAAGAACAGGATGGCGCCCTTCTGGTGCGCGAGCCACATCTCGCCCCAGCAGTCGCTGCCGTAGCCGTAGGAGCCGGTGATGCAGGCGTTGGAGACGACGAAGGGGATGGCGTCCGCGGGCAGCACGTCGTCGAGGTAGTCCTGGGTGAAGCTCGGATCGGCCCAGTACTCCTCGCCGCCGTGGCCCGACATGTTGATGACCACCCGGCCGTTGCCCAGGTGGGTGGCGATGACCGCCTCGCTGGGGTTGGACACGCCGCAGTAGAGCTTGTCGCCGCCGGCCGTGGGGTTGGCCGGGTAGGTGCCGGTGAAGCCGGCCGGGGCGGTGTAGTTCGTGATGACGTAGTTGTGGGTGCCCTCGGAGATGTCGTTGTTGTCGCACGAGGCGAGCCAGGACCACTTGCGCAGCCAGGTGGTGTCGGTGGGGAAGTCGGCCCAGATGTACTTCTCGGCGCGGGCCAGGTAGAGGTCCAGCTCGGCCGCGTTGTTCACGCTGATGCGGGACACGAACAGATCCGGGGCCAGCAGGTCCGCGGCGTAGTTGTCCGGGTCGATCGAGGCGTAGAACAGGTCGGTGAACTGGCTGTTGCCGCCGCCCGAGCCGTTGTGGGCGGGCACGTCGGCCACGTCGCCCACCAGCACCACGTAGCTCAGGGCCGGCGCGCTCCAGGCCAGGTACTGCGCGCGGACGTAGGCGCGGAGCGCCGTGTCGTTGGCGCCGATGGCGGACATCTGCACCACCTCGACCTTGTGGCCCTCGGCCCGGCGGTCCTCGACGTAGGCGGCGAGGTTGGCGTTGGCGGCGTAGGCGTTGCCCACCACCACCAGGATGCCCTCGGCGTACTTGTCCGTGGACACCCCCTTGGGCACGGCCGGCAGCGCCGGGTTGAGCACGTTCTGCCGCAGCCAGGCGTCGTGGGCCGGCGAGGAGCGCAGCGCCGCCGCGAACGCGCCGGCCTGGTCGGGCTCACCGGCGAACCGGAGCTCGAGCAGCCCGCCGGCGCTCGCCTCGAGCTCGGCCCGGGCCGGGTTGTAGCGCAGCGGGGCGTACTCCACCATGAACAGCCGGTGGCCGCGCAGCTCGAAGGGACCGCTCACCCACACGTCCTGGGCGGGGTAGAGCGCGTCCCGGGCGTACAGCTCCTCGTCCTGCTCGAAGGGCACCAGCGCCGCGGCGCCCGGCAGCTTCTCCACGGGCCGCTGGACCGGCAGGAGCGCCTCGCGCGCCCCCAGCTCGGACAGCGGCAGGCTGCGGCGCCCGGCCGGGGCCAGGGAGGCCGTCAGCGTCATGCCGGCCGGGACCTCGACCAGCCGCCGCAGCACCGGGAGCTGGGGGCGGCCGAGCTCGGTCGTGGTGCCGCAGCCCGGGCAGCCCAGGGTGGAGAACTGGCGCCCGTAGGTGGTGCGTAGGCCCACCTCGAAGCGCCCGGCGTCCAGCTTCGCCAGCAGGCCGGTCGGGCCCTGCTCGACGAGCTCGAGCCGGGGGGCCACCGCGGGGTGCAGGCTGGAGGCCTGGAGGGGATCGCGCTTGCTCGCGGTCGAGGCGGGATCGTCCCCGGGTGCCTGGCAGGCGGACACCCCCAACAGCGCGACGCAACCCAGGACCCCCGCGCACGACCCGAGCCACCTCTTGGCGCTCCTCATCTCCATCGTCCTTCCTCCGGCTTGCGACCGGCGTTTCGTGCTCGACCCGGCTGAAAAAGGCCACTCATTCCTAGCGCCGGACGCCCCACAGGACAAGACCCCATTTGTGGCTGTCTTCCCCGGGCGGGTCAGGCGAATAGCTCGAGCTGCGGGCGGGGGGCGTCGGCGCGATTTCTCGCAGGATATTCGAGGGGTTGGTCCGGACCGACCACGGCCAGCCCGGCCCCGAGGCCCAGGCTGCGCAGCTTCTCCCCCAGGACCGCGGCGGCCAGCGGCGGCCGGTTGTTGACCTTGGACAGGTGCAGGAGGAAGACCTGGCGCAGCCCGGGGTGGGCCAGGCGCCCCAGGAGGTCGGCGGCCTGGGCGTTGGACAGGTGGCCGCGGTCGGACAGGATACGCCGCTTGAGGAAGGCGGGGTAGGGGCCCGCCCGCAGCATGTCCGGGTCGTGGTTGCTCTCCAGCCCGAGCAGCGCGCAGCCCCTGAGCGCCTCGACCGCCCCGTCGCCGGCCACGCCGAGATCGGTGGCGATGCCCAGCGCGCTGCCGTCGGGGAAGCCGAAGCGGTAGCCCACGGGCTCGCAGGCGTCGTGGAGGGTGCGGAAGGTGAGGACCTCGATCTCCCCCACCCGCAGCGGCACCCCGGGCCGCACCTCGAGCCGCTCGGCCTTGGCGCGCTTGGCCAGCTTGACGGCCCGGGCGGTGCCGGCGGTCAGCCCGAGCGCCAGGTGGCCGCGGCGCGACAGCCCGCGCAGCGCGGCCACGTGGTCGCTGTGCTCGTGGGTGACGAAGACGGCCTGCACGTCCTCGAGGCGCTCGCCGAGCCCTGCCAGCCGGCGGGAGAGCTCCGCCACCGAGAAGCCGCAGTCGAGCAGCAACCGGGTCTGGCCCCAGCGGATCAAGGCCGCGTTGCCGGAGGAGCCCGAGCCGAGGAAGGCGAGGCGCAGCATGCGGGCCGGGATGATGCCACGCGGGGCCGACGTTGTCGAGGCGCAGATGCGCGGGAAAAAGGCTGCACAAGCGATGGTTGCGCCGGGAGGCGTTGCCGGGTTACACCAGGGGGCGGCAGCAGCCAGGAGGGCAGGCATGGACGACGACCGGGTGGCGCGCTTCCGCCAGGAGCGCGAGCGGCTGAACGAGATCGTGCTCACGCAGGGCAGCCTGCAGACCAAGCGCTTCTTCGCCCTGGACACCAAGGTCTACCAGGACGGCGCGCTGCCGGCCCGCACCAAGGAGCTGCTGGGGCTGGTGGGCTCCCTGGTGCTGCGCTGCGACGACTGCGTGCTCTACCACCTGATCCGCTGCCGCGAGCTCGAGCTGAGCTCGGCCGAGGTGACCGAGGCGCTGGACGTGGGCCTGGTGATCGGCGGCTCGATCACCATCCCCCACCTGCGCCGGGCGCACGAGGCCTGGCAGCGGCTGAGCACGGACGAGGGGACCAAGTAGGTCAGGAGGCTGCCCATGCCCAGGACGCTGGCCGAGCTGTGGCGCGAGGCGGACGAGGCCTTCGTGCGCGGGGAGTACGACCTGTCGCTCAGGCGCTGCATCGTGGTGCTGCAGGGCGCGCCGGGCTGCTTCGAGGCCCGCATGCGGGTGGGGGACGCGCTGCTGAAGCGCGATCTGCCCGAGCTGGCCAGCGAGGTGTACAAGGTCACCGCCTGGCACTTCACCAAGGCGGGCTTCCCGCTGCTGGGCATCACCGCGCTCAAGATGCTCTCGGCCGTGGAGCAGGGCTACGCCGACGCCCTCGAGGTGCTGGCCGGGCTGTACGCGGCCGGCTCCGACCGGGTGGCGGCGGACGCCCCCCGCCCGCGGCTGCCGGAGCTCGAGCGGCTCGAGCTCAGCGCGGCCGGCCAGAACATCGACGCGGTGGTCCCGCTGCAGGGCATGGAGCTGTGCCGGCTGGCCGCCTCGCTGGCCCAGGACGAGCGGGGCCTGGCGCCCTACCCGGAGAAGCTGCCGCCCATCCCGCTCTTCTCGGAGCTCGGCGAGGAGGACTTCGCCGCGGTGCTGGCCGACCTCAGGCTGCGGCGCTTCTACCCGGGCGGGGTCATCCTCGAGGAGGGCCGGCCCGGCGATTCGTTCTTCCTGCTGGCGCGCGGCGAGGTCCAGGTGACCAAGCAGGTCGGCGGTGAGAGCCTCACCCTGGCGCGCCTCTCGGACGGGGCCGTGTTCGGCGAGATGGCGCTGGTCTCGCGCGAGCCGCGCGCGGCCACGGTGCGGGCGCTGACCCAGTCGGACGCGCTCGAGCTGGGGCGCGAGCAGCTCGAGCGCCGCGCCGGGAAGCTCACCGGCGTGGCCAGGGCGCTGCTGCGCTTCACCCGCTCGCGGCTGCTCGCCAACGTGGTGGCCCTCTCGCCCGTGCTCCGCAGCCTGCCCCAGGAGGACCGCCACGCGCTGCTCGACCGGTTCGTGTCCACCGGGATGAAGAAGGGCCAGGTGCTGGTGGAGGAGGGCCAGCGCGGGCTGGGGCTCTTCCTGGTGCTGCGCGGGGACGCCGAGGTGAAGAAACGCGAGGGCGACGCCCTGGTCCCGGTGGCGCTGCTCCGGGAGGGCGACGTGTTCGGCGAGATCTCGCTGCTCAGGGAGCAGCCCACCACCGCCACGGTGATCGGGGGCCGCGACGGCGAGCTCCTGTTCCTGTCCCGGGGCGAGTTCGAGCGCCTGCTGGCCGCCCGCCCGGCGCTGCGCAAGGTGCTGGAGGACATCTCCGAGGAGCGCCTGCGCGAGACGCGCGCCCGCCTGTCCGAGACCGACGTGCTCGGCGACGACGAGATCGTGCTGATCTGAACCCGGAATAGGCGCGGCCGGGGGCGGGTTTCCCGGCGCGCGGCGACCTTGACAGCCCCGGTCGGCCGGTTACAATGCGGCCCGCCACGCCGTCCGAGGAGGTGCCTCGCCTTGCTGGAAGCCAAGCACTTGACCAAGATCTACGGCGACTTCCGCGCCGTCGAGGACGTGTCCTTCGACGTCGCCAAGGGCCAGTGCATCGGGCTGCTGGGCCTCAACGGCGCGGGCAAGACCACGCTGCTGCGGATGCTGGCCTGCCTGCTGAGCCCCACGTCCGGCACGGCCCTGGTGGGCGGCAAGGACGTGGGCGAGGACTCCCTCGGGGTCCGGGAGAGCATCGGCTTCCTGCCCGAGACCCCGCCGCTGTACGGCGAGATGCAGGTGGGCAGGTTCCTGGCCTTCGTGGCCCGGCTGCGCCGGGTGCCCGCCGCCCTGGTGGAGGCGCGGGTGAACGAGGCCGTGTCCCGCTGCCAGCTCGATGGGGTGGTGGAGCAGACCATCGAGACCCTGAGCTTCGGCTTCCGCAAGCGGGTGGGCATCGCCCAGGCCATCGTGCACCAGCCCCCGGTGGTGCTGCTGGACGAGCCCATCGCCGGCCTGGATCCCAAGCAGATCGTCGAGATGCGCGAGCTGGTGAAGCGCCTGCACGGCGAGCACACCATCCTGCTCTCCAGCCACATCCTGACCGAGATCAGCCAGACCTGCGATCGCATCCTGGTCATGCACAAGGGCCGCATCGCGGCCCAGGGCAGCGAGGACGAGCTGACCCCGAAGGCGCACCTCGGGGTGCGGGTGCGGGCACTGGGCACCCGCGAGAAGCTGGCGGCGGCCCTGCAGGGGGTCCCGGGGCTCGAGCGGGTCGAGGTGGCCCCGGCCGCCGGCGACGTGGTCGAGGCCCGCCTCGAGTGCCGCGAGGACGTGCGCCCGGCGGTGGCCGCGGCGGTGATCGGGGCCGGGCTCGGGCTGCTCGAGCTGGGCGCGTCGGAGCTGGCCCTCGAGTCCGTGTTCCTCACCCTGATCGGCTCGCGGGAGGCGCGCAGATGAAGAACGTGTGGCTGATCGCCCGCCGCGAGCTCACCGCCACGCTGCGCTCCCCGCTCGGCTTCGTGGTGGCCGCGCTGGTCCTGGCGCTCGACGGGCTGCTGTTCAACCTGTGGGCCATGGGCGGCGGGGAGAAGCTCTCGGCCGAGGTGCTGTACGAGTTCTTCTACGCCGTCTCGGGCACCACCATGGTGGCCGCGGTGTTCATCTCCATGCGGCTGCTGGCCGAGGAGCAGCAGACCGGCACCATCAACCTGCTGCTGACCTCCCCGATCAGGGACCACCAGATCGTGCTGGGCAAGTTCCTGGGCGCCTACCTGTTCCTGGCGCTGCTCACCCTGGTGACCTTGTACATGCCGCTGCTCATCATGGTGCACGGCAAGATCTCCTGGGGCCACCTGCTGGCCGGCTACCTGGGCCTGCTGTTGCTCGGGGCGGCGGCGCTGGCCATCGGCACCTTCGGCTCGTGCGTGGCCAGGAGCCAGGTCGTGGCGGCCTTCGTGGCCGGCGGCATCCTGGTGGCGCTGCTGCTGATGTGGCTGCTCGGGCGGGTGGCCGACCGCCCCCTGGCGGACGTGTTCAGCTACCTGGCGCTCCACAACGCCCACTTCAAGGACTTCATGGGCGGCAAGATCCATCTGCGGGATATCGTCTACTACCTGTCGGTGTCCGCCTTCTTCCTGGTGGCGGCCACCCGCATGCTGGAGTCGCGGCGATGGCGTTGAGGCTTGGCAGCTTGAGGGGTCCCCACGGCCTGGCGGCGTACCTGCTGGGCCTGGCGGCCATCTTCGCCGGTGAGCGCCTGGTCGGCGGCCAGGGGCTCGGGCGCGTCTTGACCAGCGGGCTGGGGCTGCTGGCCGTCCTGGCCGTGTGCCTGCTCTACCTGTGGGCCTGGCTGCGCTCGGTGGACGAGGCCCGGCGGGTGGAGCGCCTGGCCAGCCTGCTGGCCCTGGTCGGCCTGGCCGGGGTGGCGGCGTACTTCGTCGGCTCGGACCTGGTGCTGGGCCCGGCCCCCGTGGCGCGCTCCGGGGAGGCGGGCCTGGGCGGGCGCGAGGTGCTGGCCGTGGCCTGGCCGATCCTGCTGGTGTGCGGGCTCGTGCCGCTCGTCTTCCTGCAGTGGAGCCTGGCCTCCATGGGGCAGGGGCGCGGCATCGAGCTGCACCGGGTGCGGGCCTCCTGCGGCGCGGGCGCGGTGCTGGCCATGTTCCTGTGCAGCCTGTTCCTGCTCAACACCGTGGCCAACCGCCTGCCGGTGAGCGCGGACCTGTCCTACTTCCGCACCTCGTCCCCCAGCGACGCCAGCCGCGGCATGGTGCGCGGGCTGGAGGCCGACCTCGAGGCCCTGCTGTTCTTCCCCCGCTCGAGCGACGTGCTGGGGGAGGTGCGGGGCTACTTCGAGGAGCTCGCGCGCGAGTCCCCGCGCTTCAAGGTGCGCGCGGTGGAGCTGGCGCTCGACCCGGACCTCGCCAAGGACCACCGGGTGTCCAAGGACGGCACGGTGGTGCTGGTGCGGGGCGCGGCCGAGGGCCGCATCGAGATCGGCGACAAGCTGGACACCGCCAAGCGCAAGCTCAGGAAGCTGGACGCCGAGTTCCAGACCGCGCTGCTCAACCTGGCCTACCAGCGCGAGACGATCTACCTGGTGACCGGCCACGGCGAGCGGGCCGCCGAGCGGGAGGAGGGCGACAGCCGCCAGCGCCTGGGCATGCTGAAGAAGCTGCTCGAGTCCCGGGCCTTCACCGTGAAGCGGCTGGGGCTGGCCCAGGGCCTGGCCGACGCCATCCCGGAGGACGCCGCCCTGGTGATCTGGGCCGGTCCCACCGGGCCGCTCTTCCCTGGCGAGCAGCAGGCGCTCGAGCGCTACCTCGAGCAGGGCGGGCGGCTGCTGGTGCTGCTCGATCCGGAGGCCGGCGCGGCCCCGGCCGCGGGCTTGCTGCAGAGCCTCAAGCTGGAGCTCGAGCCCGCGCTGCTGGCCCACCCCCAGTGGTTCGTGCCCTACGCGCGGGCGGACATCGACCGGACCAACCTGGTGACCGACAAGTTTTCCAACCACGCGGCCACCACCACGGTCAGCCGCTACAGCCGCGACCTGCCGGTGGCCCTGCCGAGCACGGGCGCGCTGAAGCTGCTGAAGGAGGGCCCGGCGGATCTGCGGGTCACCTTCCTGGTGCGCAGCATGCCCGAGACCTTCGCCGACCTGAACAAGGACTTCCAGCGGCAGCCCGAGGAGCCTGGCCGGGTGTTCGACCTGGCCGCCGCGGTCAGCCGCAAGCTCCCGGCGCGCCCCGAGGCCGACGGGGCGAAGACGCCGGACGAGACGAAGAAGCCCGACGAGACGAAGAAACCCGACGAGGCGAAGAAGCCCGACGAGGCGAAGAAGCCCGACGAGGCGAAGAAACCCGACGAGGCGAAGAAACCCGACGAGGCGAAGAAACCCGACGAGGCGAAGAAACCCGACGAGGCGAAGAAACCCGACGAGGCGAAGAAACCCGACGACAAGAAGCCCGAGGAGAAGAAGGACGCCCTCAAGTCCTCCCGCCAGGGCGGCGAGCTGCGCTACACCGACGAGATGCGCGCGGTGGTGTTCGCCGACGCGGATCTGTTCGCCGACCTGTTCCTGGGCTTCCGCGGCAACCTGTACCTGCTGCTGGACGTCCTGCAGTGGCTGGTGGGCGAGGAGCGCGCCGGCGGGGTGGCCACCAGCGAGGAGGACGTGCCGGTGGCCCACACGCGCGGGGACGACGCGCTGTGGTTCTACGGCACGGTCTTCGCGGTGCCCGTGCTGGTGCTGGTCCTGGGAGTGCTGACCCGCTGGGGCCGCGGGCGGCGGAGGGTGCGGTCATGAAGCTCGGCGGCGTGCTCGGCCTGCACGCGGCGTTGCTGCTGGCCTCGGCCGCGGCCGCCTACGCGGTGTACAGCTACGATCCCAACAGCCCGGACGAGGGCCCGCTGGTGCTGGACGCGAGCCCGGCCCAGACCGAGCGGCTGGTGTACACGAACAAGGGCCGCGTCATCACGGCCAGCCTGCTCGCGGACGGCGGGTTCCAGCTCGAGGTGGACGAGGACAAGATCCTGCCGCCGGTGAAGGCCACCCCCGGCGCCCCCGGGGAGCCCGCGGCGCCGCCGGAGTCCGCCCCCGCCAAGCCGGAGCGGGTCAAGAGCCGCTACCGGGCCAGCGACGAGTTCGGCAAGGCGCTCGAGCGCATGCTGCCGCTGCACGCGGTGCAGGCGCTGGGGAAGCTCAGCGACGAGCAGCGCGAGAAGTTCGGCCTGAAGGAGTCGCTGAGCACCCTCGAGCTCCGCGCCAAGGGGCAGGCGGTCAGCCTGCGGGTCGGCAACCAGACCTACGGCGGCACCTCCGCCTACCTGGAGCGCGTCGGCGACGGCGAGGCCTTCCTGGTGTCCTCGGCCACGCTCCGGGCGGTCGACTTCCGCCCGCCGCGCTACATGGAGCGCCGGCTCGGCGCGCAGGGCATGGCCGAGGTGGACTGGCTGCAGGTGGACTGCGCCGGCCAGGGCCGCCGGGTGCTGGTGCGCGCGCACGCCGGGGCCGGGCAGCCCGAGCGCTGGACCCCCGAGGAGGACCCCTCGGCCGCGGACGAGCTGTTCCGCAACTGGGTCGAGAAGGTCTTCCGCCTGTCCGCCCAGGAGTACCTGGCCGAGCCGCCGGCCGCGCCGCTGCAGGGCTGCCGCCTGGCGCTGCGCGCCGAGGGCAAGCCGGTCGGCGAGATCGAGCTGGCCTGGCGCGAGGAGGCTCCGGGCAAGGCGGTCCACTTCGCCCGCAGCACCTTCACCGGCGGCTGGGTGAAGCTCGAGGCCACCGGCGCCGGCCAGGTCAGCGCCGATCTCCCGGCCGTGTTCGGCGGCGCCCGGCCCGGCAGCCCGTAGCCCCCCCGGCCTCCAGCCGCTTGCCTCCCGCCCGCCCTCTGGTACCATGGCGGCCGCGCCCCCGGACGCGGCGCGAGGAGCACGCCCCATGCCCCAGAGCTTCGCCTGCAGCACCCACCCGCACGCCCGGGCAGCCTGGGTGTGCTCCAAGTGCGGCAAGAGCCTGTGTCCGGACTGCGGCGCCCGGCAGGTCATCCAGCAAGGCTCGCTGGTGCGCTGCGTGCCCTGCGGCGGCGTGGCCGAGCCCATCCGCATGCGCAAGGAGGTGCTGCCCTACTGGGGCATGCTGCACGTCTTCCTGCTGAACATGCTGACGCTCAAGGGGCTGGTGCAGCTCGCGGTGGTGGGCGGGGTGCTGGCGATCCTGCGCTGGGTGGCTTCGCTGCCCAACGTGATCTTCATCCTGCCGCTGCTGGTGACCCTGGTCTACCTGGCGGTGTGGGCCAGCTTCTACTTCATGGTGGTGCGGCGCGCCGCCCGCGGCCAGGAGGACCTGCCCGAGCCCGAGGATTTCCTGTCCCCGGGCGAGGTGGCGGGCTCGGGCCTGCGCTTCATTGCGGCCACCGCCTTGCTGTGGGTGCCGGCCTGCGTGTACATCTACTTCACCCACGGGCTGCTGCACTACCTGAACGTGCCCGTGCTGGACCCGGTGCTGATCCTGATCCTGCTGGTCTCGGTGGTCTACTTCCCCGGGGCGATGATCGTGGCGGCCATCAGCGGCGACACCGGCGCCATGCTGAACCCGCTGAACGTGCTCGGGGTCATCACGCGCATCCCCGGCCAGTACTTCCTGAGCGTGCTGGTCTGGGGGGTGATCACCGTCCTGGCCTTCGTGCTGAACTCCTTCCTGCTGCTGCTCCTGACCAAGCTGAGGGTCCCCGTGCTGGGCGGCTGGCTGTACCAGGTGCTCAGCATGGTGCCCCACCTGCTGGCGGCCTTCGTGCTCGGGCGGCTGATCTACCAGAACGGCGAGACGCTGGAGTACATCTCCGCCCGCGATCTGCTGGTGGAGGCCTGGCCTGGCGCCAAGCCGGTGCACGAGTACGACGAGGCGGCCTACCAGCCGGCGCGCTCGGCCGCGACCGAGCAGCCGGTGGAGCCGATCCCCCTGGACGAGGAGGGCGACAGCCCGGACAGCTCCCAGGCCGCGCTGGCCCGCGCCGTGGAGAGCGGCGCCGCGCTGGCCGTGCTCGAGTGCTACCAGGCCCTCGTGGCCGCGGGCCTGACGCCGACGCTCGAGCCGCGCCTGGAGCTCAGGCTGGCGGCCTGCCTGGATCGGGCCGAGCAGCCCCTGGACGCCGCGCACGCCTGCCGGCGGGCGGCGGAGAAGGAGCCGCGCGGGCCGTTCGCGGCCCGGGCCGTGTTCACCGCGGCCAAGCTGCTGGTGGATCGGGTCGGGCAGCGCGAGCAGGGCATCGCCATGTACCGGTACCTGGTGGCCAACTTCCCCAAGGACGAGCTGGCGCTCCGGGCGACCGAGCTGCTGCGGCGGTTGGGGGCATGAGGCCCACCCGGCGCGGCCGGGCGGCGACCCGGCTGGCCGCGGCGGCGTTCGCCTGCCTCGCGTGCGCGCCGGGCTGTGGGCCCGGCGAGTCCGGCCCGGCGCCTGCCCCGCTGCCCGAGCTGCGCCTGCGCGCGCAGGGCGTGCGCCTGCTCGACGCCCTGGGGCGCGAGGTGTGGCTGCGCGGGGTCAACGCGGGCAACCGCTCCAAGCTGGCCCCCTTCGTGCCCTTCGCCTTCCGCGAGTCCGGCCTCCCGGAGCAGGCCGGCGCGCCACCCTTCGCGGACGCGGCCCGGGAGTTCTTCGCCCGGGTGCAGGCCTGGGGGCACGACGCCGTGCGGCTGCCGTTCTCCTGGGAGGGGCTCGAGCCGAGCCCGGGGAGGTGGGACGAGGAGTACCTGGAGCGCTACCTGGCGCTCATCGACGCGGCGGCCGCGCAGGGCCTGCGGGTGATCGTGGACTTCCACCAGGACGTGTACGCGAGCCCCTTCTGCGGGGACGGGTTCCCGCCCTGGACGCTGCCCCCGCCCGTGCCCCCGCCGCCGGAGGACTGCCAGGGCTGGTTCCTGCGCACCCTCGACGACCCGGACATCGAGGCGGCCTTCGACCGCTTCTGGGCCGACCAGGGCGGCGTGCGCACCGCCTTCGAGGCCATGTGGCGGAGGCTGGCCGCCGAGGCCTGGGCGCGGCCCGGGGTGGTGGCCTTCGAGGTGATCAACGAGCCGCTGCCCGGCTCCGCCCGCGAGGCGGACTGGGCGCCCGACGTGCTCACCCCGTTCTACTCGCGCCTGGCCGCCCTGCTCGGCGAGGTCGCCCCCGGCGCGCTGGTGGTGTTCGACGCCGGCGCGGCCAGCTCGGCCACGGCCACCACCTCGCTCGAGCGGCCCGCGGGCGAGGGGCTGGTGTTCGCGCCGCACTACTACGACGCCTCGGTCTTCATGCTCGACCAGTGGTCCCAGGCCGATCTCGGCGGGCCGCTCGGACGCCTGCGCGCCCTGGGCGACGGCTGGCAGGTGCCCGTGCTGCTGGGCGAGTTCGGGGCCCGCGCGCGGTGCCAGGGCGGGGACGACTTCCTGCGCGCCATGTACGCCGAGCTGGACGCGCGCGGCCTGCACGCGACCGTGTGGGAGGCCTCCCAGGATGTGCTCGACTGGAACCAGGAGGACTACAGCCTGGTCGACCCCAACGGGCTGGAGCGGCCCTGGGCGGCCGAGGTGGTGCGGGTCTACCCGGCGGCGGTGGCCGGGCGGCTCGTCAGCTTCGGCTACGACCCCGAGAGCCGCGCGGCCCGCCTCACCTACACCGCCGAGGTCGGCGGCCTGACGGAGCTCGCCGCGCCGTCCCGGCTCTTCCCGCGCGGGCTGCGGGTGACCCTCGACGGCGCCCCGGCCCGGCAAGCCTACCACCCCGAGGTCGGCCGCCTGGTGATCGAGGCGCTCGGCGAGGGGGAGCTCCGGGTCGAGGTCGATCCCCTCTGAATTGCTTTGTTTTTTGTACGCCTTGACAGCGGTCCAGTTCCGGTGTAGAGAACGCTCCCACCTGGGAACACCCGGGCGCACATGGAGGGTCACATGCGGACGCTGGCCACGCTCCTCGCTCTCGGGTCGCTCCTGTCGGCCTGCGCTGGCGAACCGTCCACCGCGTCCATCGCCTCCCGGTCGCCCGCCCTGGGCAAGGCCGACAGCGGGGATCGCGCGGACCGCGCCTGCCAGGTGGTGCTGCGCTGGGTGGGGCGCGGGCCGGGCGGGGACGACTACGAGCTGGACTGCTCCACGGGCGCCTGCCTGTACCTGTGGCGCGGCACGGTCGACCTGAGCGAGGGGCTGCCGGCCGAGACGAGCGTGCACGTGCTCTACCACCGCGTCTCGGATCCCACCTGGTGGCAGGTGGACACGGCCTGGCAGCCGGGCGGTCAGCCGGGCTTCCGCCACTTCACCTTCGCCCTGAGCGAGCACCTGTGGGGCCCCGGCGGCGACGAGGCCATCGAGCTGGTGGCCTTCGCCCGCCTGCCCGGCGGCGACCGCCTGTTCGATCACAACCGCTTCAGCCCGGACTTCGAGAACCACGGGCTCACCCCCGAGAACTCCTACTCCTCGAACGACGCCGGGCTGTGCCTGCCGGTGGTCGCCTCGCTGGACTTCCTGGCGGACTGGCAGGAGCTCCCCTCCGGCACCCGGCGCCAGGGCGGCTACCTGACGCTGAACTACGACCTGGCGCGCCTGCCCCAGTGCCGCGGCACCCACAACGGCTACCCGGCCTGGGACATCACCGCCTTCGCCCGCTTCGCCCCGGGCGGGCAGGTGCTCTCGGGCAGCGTGCGCAGCCTGGTGAGCGAGCAGGGCCAGCCCACGAACGAGGGCGTG
Source organism: Myxococcota bacterium (assembly GCA_022710975.1). Lineage (GTDB taxonomy): Bacteria > Myxococcota > B64-G9 > B64-G9 > B64-G9 > JAKLGA01. Next base: position 214,262 of record JAKLGA010000013.1, read on the forward strand.
TCGCAGCCCCTCCACCTGCGCATCCCGGACGACGCCGAGTCGGTCGAGATCTGGTTCCTGAACGCCACCGGGGCGGGCTCGAGCTGCCAGGCCTGGGACTCCGACGAGGGCCGCAACTACCACTTCGACGTCTGGCCCGCGGCAGACCACCCGCGCTGCCTGGACGTGGAGCGGGACAACGGGGGGCACTACGAGAGCGAGCTGATGGTGCTCAACGTGCCCCACTGCGTGGGCTACGATCTGGCCGCGCAGGCCGACGCCGAGCGGTGTGAGTTCCACCTGGAGGGCTTCGGCGACGGCCACATGGGGCACTACGGCATCCCGTACGGGTGGCTGATGGCCTACCTGCGGGTCGGCGCGGTGGACGGCCAGGTGCTGAACGCGGGCATGTTCAGCCGCTACCACGACGCCCAGACCGGCGCCGAGGGCCGGCGCTTCTCGCTCGGGCTGGAGCTGGAGCCCGGGCTGTGGCGGGCGGGCCTGGCCTACCAGGTGACGGGGATGGGCGGCATGATCCCCGCCGACCGGGTGGTCGACGAGTTCGCCTTCTTCCTCGACGTGCGCCGGCCCTCGGGCGAGGTGGTCCGCCTGTGGCAGAGCCGCCAGGGCGCGAACTACCGCTGGGACGACGCCTTCTCCCTGCCCACCACGACGCAGTACATCCCCTACGGGAACGCCCAGTGGGCGAACTCCGAGGCGGGCGTGTACGACTCCCGCCGCGCCTGTCGGTGATCACACCTAACCCTTGGGCGCGATGCGCCCAAGGGCAAGATTCTCTTCGCGTCTACCGACGCTCGAGAATCTAGTGGACCTGTAGCATCGTCTCCCAGGTGGTGTCGGCGGCCCAGCGCAGGTTGGTGGTGTTGTAGGCCGAGTCGAAGCTGTCCTCGCAGGGGAAGTACACGTTCATCCCGCGCGCCTGGGAGTGGCCCGAGCGGTGGAGCTCGTAGAGCACCACGTCCTGGACCGCGGCGATGAAGGCGTCGTACTCGGCCGTGTGGGCCGGATCCCGGAGCTTGGCCTGGGTCATGATCTGCTGGATGTCCGCGTGCGGACTGCACCAGCCCCAGAAGCAGCCGTAGAACTCCAGCGGGTTGCAGAGCTGGGTCCAGGTGGCCGAGGACATGGCCTGCAGCCCGGTAGCGGCCGGGTCGGCCGCGGCGGCCAGCGCCTCCATGCCGGCCAGGTCGTAGACCGCCATGGTGAGGTCGCTGTAGCTCGCGTCGTACAGGTCGAAGTACGTGTCCGCGGCGAGCTGCCCGAAGGCCTCGGGCGTGGGGTCGGCGAGCGCCTTGAACTGCTGCAGCAGCGGGGTGTAGTTCCAGCCCTCGCCCGGCTCGGTCTCCTGGGAGGCGACCATCACCTCCACGTCGTCCTTGACCTCGTAGGCCACCTCGGCCATGCCCATCAGGCAGGCGTCGAAGGCCAAGAGGGTGAGGTCCTGGCCGGCGATGGCGTCGCCGATCTCGCTGGTGTACATGCAGCCCCCGCCGTTCGTGTCGTCGCAGCACGCGGCCCGCACCACGCCCGGCTGCTCCATGGCGCGTTGCCTGCGCCAGCCGTCGCCGTGGTCGGACAGCAGCAGGTAGTAGTCGGTCGGGCGCCCGGTCTGGGTGAGCGCCTTCACGTCCTCGATGAAGTGCCGCAGGGTGTCGGGGTTGCTCATGTCGAGCTCCTGGTTGCCGTTCGCCGTCAGCCCCATGGCCGGTCCGGCGAGCCGGGTGCTCGAGTTGCTGTGCACCTGGTAGAAGCGGGTGTCGTTGGTGCCGCTGTGATCGATCACCACGTACACCTCGAGCCACTCCACGGAGTCGATCCCGGCGGCCTCCATCTCGTGCCAGTCCCCGGTGATCCACTCGTCCAGGTTGTTGTCCGCGTCCAGGTACATCATGATCACCACGTCCTGGGTGCAGGTCCACACCCCGGGCGCGCAGGCTCCGGCCAGGCAGCTGTCCCCGCTGGTGCAGCGATCCCCGTCGCTGCAGACGGTGCCGTCGGGCTGCGCCTCGGTCGCCACGCAGGCGCCGGACTGGCAGGACTCGGCCAGGGCGCACGGGGAGCCGGTGGCGCACGGGCTGTCGTCCGCCACGGCCTCGAGCTGGCAGCCGCCCGCCGCCTCGGCGCAGGTGTTCTGCTGGCAGGCGATGCCCAGGTCGGGGCACTCGAGCGGCGTGCCCGGCCGGCACTGGCCCGAGCCGCACAGCTCCTGGCCGTTGCAGACCAGGCCGTCCGGGCAGGGCAGGCCCTCGTTCCGGGCCTGGACGCGGCAGCGATCGCGCTCCTCGTCGCACACCCCGAGCGAGCACGGGCCGTCGATGGCGCTGCAGTCGACCGGGGCGCCGGCCTGGCAGACGCCCGCCAGGCAGTACTCGGCGCCGTCGCAGAAGAGCCCGTCCTCGCAGGCCGCGCCGTCCGCGAGATCCACCCGATCGCAGGCCCGGGCGTCCTCGTCGCACACGCCGGCCCGGCAGGCCTCGTCGAGCCCGCTGCAGTCGACGGCTCCCGCGGACACGCACGCGCCCGCCTGGCAGCTCTCGGCGCCGTTGCAGAAGAGCCCGTCCTCGCAGGCCGTGCCGTCCGCGATCGCCGGGTAGACGCAGTGCAGCTCGGGCGCGGCCACGCAGGTGCCCGGGTTGGTGTGGCAGGCGTCCGGCTGATCGCAGCGCATGTTCACGCACGGATCGAGGTTGCAGACCCCGTCCGCGCAGCCGAACTCGCAGCGGCTGCGCGAGGGCACGTACTGGCAGGCGCCGTCCACGCAGGCCCCGCCGGGCAGGGGGGTCACCAGGGTCTCTCCGTCCGCGCAGGTGGGCGCGGGCGGGCTGTCGCAGGCGCCGCAGCTCCCGCCGCAGCCGTCCGGACCGCACGCCTTGCCGCTGCAGTCGGGGGTGCAGGCGCAGTCGCACGCCTCCCAGGACCGGCCATCCTCGGCGCAGGCCTGCTCGCCCAGCCGTCCGGGCTCGCAGGGACAGTCGCGCGTCTCGCCCGGCTCGCACAGCGCGGGCTCCCCACCGCCGTCGCAGGCCGCGGCGAGCAGGGACAGGGTCAGCAGGCAGGCCAGGCAACTGCGCAGCGCGGTCATGTCCTCTCCTCCTCGTCCACCCCGGCACATTAACCCCCCGGCGGGGGAGCCGGGCAACCCTCTCCTCCCGGGCGCGCGCGGCGCCGCTTGACACCCAAATGGGGGTTGTGGGACGCTCTCGCCACGAGCTCGCATGGAGGAGTGCGGTGGTCCCGGGGTGCCGGGGCGGGGAAGGGGACGTGATGGACGGAGTCAAGGTGTTCACCGCGACCAAGGCCAAGGAGCGCTCGACGCTGGGGGACAGGATCACCGAGTGGCTCAGGACCGCGCCGCGCAAGGTGATCCGCGACGTGACCGTCACCCAGTCCAGCGACGAGGAGTTCCACTGCTTGACCATCTCCATCCTGTACGGGATCGAGGGCGACAAGCGCTGACCGCCGACGGTCCGGCGCTGCCATCCAGCATGGAACACGACTCGGTGCAGGTGTTGCGCATCGGCCTCCGCCAGGTGGAGGTGGCCGAGTACGTGCGCGAGGACGCGTCCCTGTGGACCTCGCCCCTGCTTGCGCCGCTCCGGCCGGAGCAGCGCGAGGCCCTGCTGCGGGGCGCCCACGCCCGGGTGGCCGCGGCCGACGAGCCCATCCTGACGGCCCAGCAGACCAGCGCGCTCTACCTCATCCTGGGCGGGGCCGTGGTGCTGTCGACCGGCGCGGACGGCGCCGGCCTGACCACGCTGGGCAAGGGGGACTTCTTCGGGCTCTCCGGCGTGCTCGACGGCGCGCCGGCCCTGGCGGCCGCGGCCGACCACGCCGGCGCGCGCCTGGCCGTGCTGCCGGCAGCCAGCGTGCGCGCGCTCGCGGCCGAGGTCGCCGAGCTGCACCGGCTGCTCGTGGACACGGCCCGGCGCCGCCAGGCGCTCGCCAGCGCCTGCGCCGACTTCCTCGACCGCTGGTGAGGGGACCCCCCGTGCTCCTGCCGTTCGTCCTGGTCCTCTTCGGCCTGATCTCCCTGGGGCTGGTCTCCTCGCTGTACGCCCTGACGACCACGCGCGTGCCGGTGCTGCGCACGCCCGGGGCGCTGCTCGACGGGCTGCGGCAGGCGCTCGCCCCGCGCCCCGGGCAGCTCGTGGTGGACGCCGGCGCCGCGGACGGGCGCGCGCTGGCGGCGCTGTGCGCCGAGCCGGGTGTGCGCGGCCGTGGCTACGAGCTGAACGGCCCGGTCTGGCTGTGGGGCAGCCTGCGCCTGCTGCTCGCGGGCCGGGCGGGCAGGGTGCGGCTGCGCTGGGCGGACTTCCGCCGCGCGGAGCTCGAGCAGGCCGATCTGGTGTACGCCTACCTGATGCCCGCGGCCATGCCCGCGCTGGGGCAGAAGTGCCTGGCGGAGCTGCGGCCGGGCGCCCGCCTGGCCTCCTTCATGTGGCCGGTGCCGGACTGGACGCCCGCGCGGGTGGTCCCCCTGGGCCGGCGCCAGGACCCGCTCTTCATCTACGAGATCCCGCCCGGCCAGTGCGCGGATCGGCCTGCGGACACGGGTCAAAAACTTGACCACCCGCCGGGCTGAGCTATCCTGGGCGAGGAATCGGCCGGAGAGAAATGCGCCCCGCCGACCCGCACGGAACAGCGGGTCCCAGCGGCTCCGGCCCGTCGAGGAGGGATCGCATGCCGGCACGCACGGCCACCAGGACGACCACCAGGCGAGAGACGCTCAAGAAGAAGAGGGCGTTGCTCGACAAGCTACCCACCCGCGAGGCCCAGGTCCTCAGGATGCGCTTCGGCATCGAGGAACCTGCCGGAGCGGAGGTGGGCCAACCGGCCGCCGGCTGCCCGCAGGCGGCTCGCGACAAGCTGCAGGCCGTCGAGGAGGAGGTCCTCGACAAGGCCCGCGGCGGCGAGCCGCCGACCTCGCCCAAGGGCAAGATCCTGCGCTCGTTGAAGAAGAGATCCTGAGCTCCTCCGCGCCGCGTCACGCCCTCAGTTTCATTCGCGCCGACGCCGGGTTACTGGCGTGACCGGCGCTTGACAGCCATCGCGAAACGGTCGACCATGGGGTCACCTGACCGGGCGCATCCCGACGGTCACGCGGTCCGGTGGCCGCCGGCCTGGGAGCGAGGAGCCTCGCTTGGACAAGCACCCTGCGGAGGAGGAGAGCAGCCTGGCCTTCCGACCCAAGATCGTGACCCTGGTGGTCGGCATGTGGGTCGTGGTGGCCACGTTCTCCTACCTCTTCATCCAGTTCGTGTTCGACTTCTCGCTGGCGCAGTCCACCGCGATCACCCTCTTCCTGTGGGTCGGCGGCCTGGTCGCCTGCGCCCTGAGCCTGGCGCTGGTGCTCCGCATCCACAGGCCCTACGTCGACTTCCTGCGCCAGCACGCCAAGGGGGGCAAGGTGCCCGAGGCCGTGCTGGCCCGGGCCGTCTCCGCCGCGCCGCGCATGCCCATGCTGGCCTCCCTGGTCGGCATGCTCGGCCCCATCCTGTGGATGGTGGCCACGGGCATGCTGGCCTACGCCTTCGCCGAGGGCGTGCGCATCCAGATCCCCTTCCTGATGGTGCTCGGCCTGTTCGACGCCATGCTGATGGGCTCGATGCTGTTCATGCTGCCGCAGGTCTGGACCCGCGGCGCCCAGGAGCTGCTGGCCGGCTACCGCAGCGACGCGCTGGCGGGCCAGGGCATGTCGCTGACCTGGAAGATCGGCTCGCTGGGCCTGATGCTGGCCACGGTGCCCACCCTGCTGGTCGGCGCCATGAGCTTCTACACGGCCGACCGGCTGCTCGACAAGCAGACCGGCGAGGCGCTGCAGGAGCGCCTGCTGGACCTGTCCTTCATCCTGGACGCGCAGCTCACCGCCGGCACCGGCCGGCTCGAGCTGGAGCGGCGCCTGAGCGTGGAGGCCGCGAAGCTCGGGCCCAAGATCTACCTGCACCTGGGCACCGGGGACGGCGCCTTCTACCGCAGCGAGCGCTCCGAACCGCTGCCGCCCGGGCTGTACGAGCGTATCCTGGCCGCGCGCGAGCAGAGCCTCAAGGGGACGGTCGTGGCCTCCGCCCGGGCCGGGACCTTCGCCTACGCCTTCTCGGATGACGGCCGCACCGTGGTGATCGCCCCGGTGCGCTCCACCGACGAGGCCACGGCCCAGAACCTCCTGTTCCTCATCGTGGGCATCACCCTGTCCTCGATGCTGGTGGCCGGCGTGGTCGGCCTGATGTTCGCCCGCAGCCTGGGGCAGAAGCTGCGGACCATGTCGGCCCTGGCCGAGGAGGTGGCGCACGGCAAGCTGAGCCGTGACGTGCGCGTGGTGTCCGACGACGAGCTGGGCGTGCTGGGCGCGAGCCTGTACGGCATGACCGCCAACCTGCGCCGCATGGTGCGCAGCGTCACCGCCGTGGCCGGGCAGATCGCCTCCACCTGCGGGCAGCTCCAGGTCAAGGCCGAGGCCATCTCCCGCGGCGCCGAGCTGCAGTCCCACGCGGTCGGGGAGACCTCGCGCTCGGTGGGCGAGCTGGATACCAACATCCAGAGCGCCTCCGACAACCTCCAGCGCCTGGCCGAGTCCGCGCAGGAGACCGCCGAGGCGGCCCACAAGGTGGGCGAGAGCTACAACCTCATGCTGACCGAGATGGCCGCCCTGCAGGACACCGTGGAGCGCACCGGCCAGATCGTCGGCCGCATGGTGGGCTCCTTCCTGGAGGTGGCCAGCATCATCGCGGAGCTGAGCGACGGCGCGGCGCGCTCGGCCACCTCCATGTCGGAGATGGATCGCTCCATCTCGGCCGTCACCAGCCGCGCCGGCGACACGGCCCAGATCGCCCGCAAGGCCATCGAGGCCGCCAGCGACGGCGCCGCCTCGGTGCGCCGCACCATCAACGGCATGGACCGCATCGTGGGCTCGACGCTGACCGCCTCGGACGTCATCCAGGGCCTGGGCAACCGCATCGAGGCCATCGGCAGCATCCTGGGGGTGATCGAGGACATCGCCGATCAGACCAACCTGCTGGCGCTGAACGCGGCCATCATCGCCGCCCAGGCCGGCGAGCACGGCCGCTCCTTCGCCGTGGTGGCCGACGAGATCCGCTCGCTGGCCGAGCGCACCAGCACCTCCACCCGCGAGATCGGCCAGATGATCGCCGACATCCAGGAGGGCTCGGGCCAGGCCATCAAGGCCATGCGCGAGGGCATGGGCATCGTCAACGAGGGCGTGTCGCTCGCCAAGCAGGCCGGCGACTCGCTCAACCAGATCCTGACCAGCGTCCAGCGCGCCACCCAGAACGTCGAGGAGATCGCCCAGAACACCGAGTCGCAGGCGGCCGCCAGCGAGCTGGTGACGCGCGAGATGGCCCAGGTGGCCGAGATGGCCGGACGCATCAGCCAGGCCGCGGTGGACCAGACCCGGGCCGGCCAGCAGCTCCAGGAGGCCTTCCAGGGCACGCTGCAGACCACCCGCTCGCTGAGCTCGCGCGTCAACCAGCAGGCCCAGGAGAGCCGCATGGCGCTCTCGGCCGTGGCGGCGATGAACGAGGCCGCCAGCCGGGCCCACGAGGCCATGCTGGCGCAGTCCACCATCTCCGAGGGCATCCTGGCCGCGATCCACCGCATCGAGCAGGTGGCCAAGGAGCACGCCGGGGCGGCCGCCGACATGGGCGGCGGCACCCAGACCCTGGGCGAGAAGAGCGACCGCCTCAAGGAAGAGATCGCCGGCTTCGACGTATGAGCCCGCTCCCTGGAACCCGCCCGGGCGCGCGCCATCGGGCGAAGGGCGGTATCGCGGCGCGGCCGGCAGGGTGGCTGGCGGGCTGCGCCCTGGCCGCGGCGTGGCTGCTGGCCGGCTGCGCCCCGCCCCGGCCCGACGCGCTGGCCGGCGCGACCCGGGCCGGCCCGCGGGGCGGGGGCGAGTTCCAGCCACGCCAGCTCAGCGCGCACCTGGCCGACGAGCTGTCGCCGGTCGTCGACGCGCGGCGCGGACGCCTGCTGTACGTATCCACCCAGGGCGGGGATCGCGACGTCTGGGCCCGCCCGCTAGCGGGCGGCTCGCCGGAGCGCCTGACGCCCCACTCGTCCGACGACTTCGACCCGGCCCTGTCCCCGGACGGCGCCCGGCTGGCCTTCGCCAGCCTGCGGCTGGACTCCAAGGGTGATCTGTTCCTGGCCGGGCCCGACGGCGAGCGGCCGGAGCGCCTGACCACCCGGGAGACCTCCGATCGCCAGCCGGCCTTCTTCCCGGACGGGCAGCGCCTGGCCTTCACCTCGTCCGCGGGCGCCGAGCCCGAGGCCATCCACAGCCTCTCGCTCGAGGACCGCCGGCGCGCGCGGTTGAGCTCCCGGCCGGGCTTCGATCCGGCCGTGTCGCCCGACGGCGCGCTGGTGCTGTTCACCTCGCGCACGCCGCCCGCGCCCGGCGGCGGCGCCCCGGCCGTGGCCTGCCTGTGGCTGCACCGCCTGGCGGACGGGCTGGAGCGGCCGCTGCACGCCTGCGTCCGGCCGGAGGGCTTCGGCACGTTCGCCCGCCTGGACGGGGCGACCTGGGTGGTCTGGAGCCGGTTCCAGGACGACACCAACGGAGACGGCCAGGTGGACCTGCAGGATCGGCCCAGCCTGTGGCGCCAGCGGCTCGTGGACTTCAGCGGGGACACGCCGCAGGTCGGCCCCCTCACGCCGCTGACGCCGGGCACGTCCGCGGACATCACCCCGACGGTGCACGCGGACGCGCTGGTGTACGCCTCGCGCCAGGACGAGGATCTCGACCTGTGGACGGCGCCGCTGGCCGGGGCGCTGGCGCCCGTGGCCAGCGGCCAGGAGGCGCTGCGCCAGGCCGAGCAGCTCGAGGACCCCCTGGAGGCGCTGTTCCTGCTGCGCCGCTGCGCCGCGGACCGGGCCGGGCTGCCGGACGCGGACGCCTGCGCGCTGGCCGAGGCCGGCCGCCTGCTGACCGCGCGCCGCACCGCGCAGGCCGCCGAGGTCTACGCCGCCCTGGCCGCGACCGCCACCGCGCCCGAGGTGCGGGCCGAGGCCGGCCTCGGTCAGGTGGAGGCCATGACCCAGGCGCGCCTGCCCCTGGGGCTCACCCCTTCGCAGCAGCGCGAGCGCGCGCCCGAGGGAGAGGCCCTGCTCGCCCGCCTGGAGGGCCTGCCGGGGCCGCCGGCGGCCCGGGCGCTGGCGCGGGCCGACATCCAGCGCCGCATCGGCCGCTGGGGCGAGGCCCTGGCCGAGCTGGAGGGGCTGCTGGCCGCGTCCGGGCTGTCCGACACCCAGCGCGCGCGGGCGCTGCTGCTGCGCTCGGAGGTGCTGAGGGTGCTGGGCAACCCCGAGGCTGCCAGGCAGAGCCTGCTGGAGGTGCTGGCGCGCCACCCCGCCCAGCGCGTCGAGCGCCTGGAGGCAGCCCGCCAGATCCTGGACCTCGCCCGGCAGGGTGGTCCGCTGGCCGGCGCGGGCCAGGGCGAGGTCGAGCGGCTCGAGGAGCTGGCCCGCGACCACGCGGAGCTGCCGCTGCTGGCGGCGCTGGTGCGGCTGGAGATCGGCCGACTGCACCGGGCCGCGGGCCAGCCGGAGCTGGCCGCGCGCGACTTCCGCCGCGTGGAGGCCGACTACCCGCAGGAGACCGAGCTGTGCGCGCGCGCGTTGCTGGCCCTGTCCGATCTGGCCGAGAAGCGGGGCGACGTGGGGCAGGCGCTGGATCACGCCCAGGAGCTGCTCGAGCGCTACCCCGACTCGGTCGAGCAGGCGCGCAAGGCGCGCCGGCGGGTGCGGCAGCTGGCGGGGGCCTACGCAGAGGACCTGGTCAGCACCGGGGAGACCGGGTTGGCCATCAAGGTCTACCGCCAGCTGCTCGAGCAGGATCCCGACGACGTCGTGGCCCACCGCCAACTCATCGCCATGCTGGCCGCGCGGGGCCGGGCGGCCGAGGCCGTGGCCACCTACCGCGCGCAGGCCGCGGCGCGGCCCGGGGACGATCTGTCGATCTACCTGCAGGCCCTCGCGCTCACCTACCTCGAGCCGCCGGAGCACTTCGACGAGGCCGAGGACCTGCTCGAGCAGGCGCTGGCGATCAACGAGCAGTCGGCCTTCGCGCACCAGACCCGGGCCTGGCTGCTGGAGCAGCGCGCCCACCTCGCGGGCGGCGACGAGGAGCGGCTGATGCGGGCGGCCGAGGAGTACCAGGCCGCGCTGGCGCTGCTGGACACGCGGGCCTACCCGGGGGCCGCGGCGGATCTGGAGCTCAACCTGGGCAACGTCTACCACGCGCTGGGCAACCACCGGCGCGCCCACCAGTTCTACAAGCGCCGCGAGGCCATGGAGATCCCCTTCGCCCTGCCCGAGCGGCGGCTGGTGTTCCTCGAACAGTTCGGCCGCTCGGCCTTCCTGTGCGACGAGCTCGAGGACGCCGCGCGCGCCTACGCCGCGGCCGCGCCGCTGGCGCGCGAGCTGAAGCGCACCCGGCGCCTGCCGCGCATCCTGGCCGGGCAGGCGGCCGCGCTCCAGCTCCAGGGGCGCCACGCCGAGGCGGCCGAGCTGTTCCGCAAGGTGTGCAAGGCCTACGGCGACTCCGGACAGCGGCAGCGCCTGGCGAGCTGCCAGCGCAACGTGGCCTACAACCTGTACAAGCAGGGCCGCGCGCGCGAGGCCGCCGAGGCCTTCGCCGAGGCCAGGAGCCTGCTGGAGCGCCACGGCGCCGCCGGCGCGGACGATGAGCGGGTGGTCGAGGTGGGGCTGGGGGCGGAGGCCTCCCGGGCGGCCTCGGGCTTCGATCGGGCGGGCGAGCTCAACTTCCTGTCCACCTACCAGGCGCGCCTGTTCCGCGAGGCCGGCGACACCGGGCGGGCCGCCGCCGCGCTGGGGCAGAAGCTCGAGCTGCTCGAGGCGGAGCTCGGCGCGCGCCGGCCGGCCTCGGTGCTCCTGGATCTCGCCATCGCCACCAACCAGCTGGCCGTGCTGCAGCTCGAGCAGGGCCAGGAGCTGGCCGCCGCCCGGGGCTTCGCCCGGTCGGGCCGGCTGTCGGACGAGGTGCAGAACGCCCAGGGCATCTCGGCCAACGCGCTGAACCGGCTGCGCCTGGCGCTGACGGGCCGGGCCGGGCTCGAGCCGGGGGCGCTGGTCGCGGAGCTGGAGGCGGTCCGGGCGCGCCTGGCCGCGGGGCTGAATTCGTCCGAGCGCGTCTGGATCGAGCTGCTGGCCGGCCTGGGCGCGGCCCGGGTGGCCGCCCTGGACGCTGACCCGCGCCCGCCCGCCTACCCCGCGGGGGCGGCGCCGGCCGAGCGGCTGCGCCTGGCCGGAGAGGAGCTCGACCGCGTGGCCCGGGGCCTGCGGTCCGCCGAGGCGGAGCTGCGAGAGGCGCTGAGCCGGGCCCGCGCGCTGGCGGCGGGCAGCCGGGACGGCGCGCGGCTCCTGGTGCAGGTCGCCGCCAGCCTGGCCGGGGTGCTGACCCGGCTCGGTCACGAGGAGGAGGCCGCCGCCCTGGTGGCCGAGGCCCGACGCCTGGCGGACGGGCTGGCGCTGTGGGAGGTCGCCTGGCGCCTGCCGGACGGCGAGCCCGCCGCCCGGGCGCGGGCGCTGCTCGAGCTGCCTCCGACCCTGACGCGGGTGCGTGGCGACGGCGCGGCCGAGGAGGCCGGCGGCCGGCTGTTCGGCGGGCTCCTCCGGCAGGCGCTCGCCGAGGGGCGGCCGGACGAGGCCCTCGGCTGGGCCGAGGCCTGGCGCCTGCGGCTGCGGGTCGAGGCCCTCGGCCCCGGCGACGTGCGCGCCGGGTCGGAGGCGGATCGCGCCTGGCTGGAGCAGCTCGAGATGCACGCCCAGGTGCTCGTCCAGGGGCTGGACAGCCTGGACCCGGGCCTGCCCGAGAAGCAGCGGGCCGAGCGGTGGGCCGAGGCCGCGGCGCGCCTCCAGGCCTGGCGGGAGCTGCGCGACCGGGGCGGCCAGCCTCGCGAGGTGCTGCGCGAGATGCTGCAGGGCCGGGCGGCGGGGGTCGAGGAGCTCGGCCGGCTGCTCGAGCCCGGCGAGGCGCTGCTCACCGCCGCGCGCCTGGCCGACGGGCTGGCGCTGTTTTTGCTGGACGCGAACGGGCTCCAGGCCGAGTGGGTGGAGGTCTCCCCGGCGGAGCTGAACGCCGCCCTCGGGCGCCTGACCGGGCCGGACCCGGCCCAGGCCTCCGGCGCCCGCGCCCAGCTCTCCGCCTGGCTGCTGAAGCCGTTCGAGGCGCGCCTGGCGGGCTGCCGCAGCCTGCTGGCCGCCACCGACGAGCTGGGCCTGTCTCCGGCGCTGCTGGTGCTCGGGGGCAAGGCCCTGGTGCAGCTCATGCCGGTCGCCCAGCTCGGCGCCGCCAGCGATCTCCGCTGGGCCAGGCGCTTCCGCAGCGTGGGGCAGGAGCGGGCGCTGTGGGTGGGGGCCTCGCCTCCCAAGGCGGTGGGCCGCGCGCTGCTGGCCGGCTACGGGGCCCTGAGGGAGCTCACCGGCACAGCCGAGAGCGTGCAGCAGGGCCTGGCCGGGGCGGGCCTGGCCGTCTGGGGGACCCGGCTGCTGGCGTCCCGACCTCGCCCGCTGCGCTCGTCCTTCGAGCTGGACGCCGCGCTGGGCGGCCTCGGCGGCGTGCCGCTGGGCGGGCTGGCCGGGGCGCCGCTGGGGCACGGGCTGTGGATCCTGGCCGGGGGAGAGGCGCGGACCGGCGCGGCCCCGGGCGAGGGGCTGTCGCTGGCGCTGGCCGGGGCCGAGGTGCCCAGCGCCCTGGTCCTGCCGCTCGAGCTGAGCAGGCCCTGGGCCGCCGGGCTGTTCGAGGGGCTGATCGCCGGGCTCTCGGCCGAGAGCCCGACCGAGGCGCTGCGGGGCGCCCTGGACAAGGCCCTGCGGGAGCGCCAGGTGGGCTGGCAGGCGCTCCTGGGCGTCGAGCTGCGCGGCGACCCTGGCATGGGGGAGGCCTCCCGCAAGGCCTTCGCCCAGCGCGAGATCGCCTCCGCCATCAAGCTGGCCATGCAGACCTACCAGGACAAGCGCTGGGCGGATTCTCTGGGCGCCTTCCTCAAGGTTCGCCGGCTGGCCGTGTACCTGGGCCAGACCGCCCTGCTGCCCAGGCTCGACGCGGCCATCGTGCAGAGCGCCTTCCAGCTCGGCGAGTACGCGCTGGCCGTGGAGGTGGAGCGCCGCATCCTGACCGCGGCCGAGGCCACCTCCGACAAGCTGGCCGCGGCCCGGGCGCGCAACTTCCTGGGCGTGCTGCTCTCCAAGGCCGAGGAGCACCCGGCGGCCCTGGGCGCGCTCGCCCAGGCCGTGGGCGAGCTCGACGGCCTGTCCCAGACCGCCGAGGCCGCTCAGGCGCAGGCCAACCTGGTGCTGGCCCTGGACGCGGCCGCGCGCTACCCCGAGTCGGTCGAGGCCGCCCGGGGCGCGCTCGCGCGCTTCAAGGCGCTGGGCGACCGCGAGCAGGTCCTGCGCATGCTGCGCACGCTCGGCGCCACCCACCTGCGGCGGCTGAACATGACGGCGGCGGCCCGAGGCTGGTTCGAGCAAGCGCTGGCGCTGGCGCGCGAGCTGGGCGTCCCGGCGCGGATCGGCGAGGTCAGCCTCGATCTGGTGCGCACGGAGCTGGCCGCGGGGGCCTACGAGGCCGCGCTCGGCCGGGCCAAGGAGGCGGAGGGCATCTACCAGCAGGCGGGCGACCGGCGGGGCCAGGCCGAGGCGGTGCTCGAGCAGGCCGGGGCCCTGTGGTACCTGGGCGAGTACCAGCGCGCCTTCCTGGCCCAGCGGCAGGCGCTGACCTTCGCCGAGGAGGCCGAGGACACCCTGCTCGGCATCCGCGCGCGCAGCCTGGGCGGCCTGATCGCGCTGAACCTCGGGGACCTGCCGGGCGCCGAGCGCGCGCTGGACGCGGCCCTGCAGGCCGCCCGCCGGATGGGTTTCCGCGCCGAGGAGGCCACGCAGCTCAACAACCTGGGCATCGTGGCCCGCGAGAAGGGCGATCTCGACCAGGCCGTCGAGCGCTTCGCCGCCGCGCTGGCCATCGACGAGCAGCTCAAGAGCGTGCTCGGGCGGGCCTACGATCTGCGCAACCTGGGGCTGGCCGAGCAGCTCCAGGGGCGCCTGGAGCAGGCCACCCTGCACCTGGAGGAGGCCCTGCAGCTCAGCCGCTCGGTGCAGGACGTGTTCAACGAGGTCAAGGCCCGCGTGGGCCTGGCCGCCCTCGAGCTGGCGCGGGGGCGGCTCGAGCAGGCGGCGGATCACGCCCAGGAGGCGCACCGCCTGTCGGTCCAGGCCGGGCTGCGGGACGTGTCCTGGCGCGCGCTGCGCACCCTCGGCCTGGTGGCCGAGCGGCAGGGCCGGCTGCCGGACGCGCGGGCGCACTACGCGGCGGCCATCGGGCTGGTCGAGGAGATGCGCGCCAGCCTCAAGGTGGAGGAGTTCCGCTCGGGCTTCCTGGACAGCAAGTTCGATCTCTACGAGGACATGATCCACCTGCTGGTGGAGCTGGGGGAGAGCGAGGCGGCCTTCGCCTACACCGAGCGCTCGCGCGCGCGCGGCTTCCTGGATCTGCTCGCCAACCGGCAGATCGAGGTGGGCATCGCTGGCGACCAGGTGCTGCTGGAGCGGTTGCGGCGGGCCCGCGAGGAGCTGGTCCCCCTGGGCGAGGCCGTGCGTCGGGCCGCGCCCGAGGAGCGCGCGGCGGCCGAGGCCGACCTGGCCAGGGCCCGCCAGGAGTACCTGGACCTGCTCGAGCAGATGCGCCGCGCCCAGCCCGATCTGGCCGACTTCGTCGAGGTGCGGCCTGCCTCGGCCGCCGAGATCCAGGCCCGGCTTCCCGAGGGGGTGGCGCTGCTGGCCTACTACGTCACCCGCCGGGACGTGCTGGTCTTCGTGCTGCGCAGAGATGGGCTGGGTGCGCTCAAGCTGCCCATTTCTCGCGAGGAGCTGGCCAGGCGCGTGGCCGAGGTGCGCTCGCTGATTGAGGCCTTCTCCCCGGTCGAGGCCGAGCTCACGGCGCTGTACCGCGATCTGGTGGCGCCGCTGGCGGACGATCTGGGCGGGCTCCAGAGCGTGGGCGTCCTGCCCCACGACGTGCTCAACTACCTGCCCTTCGCGGCGCTGATGCCCGGGCCGGGCGTCTACTGGGGCGACCGGGTGGAGCTGTTCGTGGACCCCTCGGCCAGCGTGCTGATGCAGCTGCTGCACCGCGAGGACGCCCGCTTCGGCCCGGCCGGCGGGCTGGTCGCGCTGGGGAACCCCGAGCTCGGGGATCCGGCGTTGGCCCTGCCGTTCGCCGAGCAGGAGGCGGCCGCGGTGGGCTTCGAGCAGGCCGGCGGCGCGGTGCTGGTGGCCCAGGACGCCTCCGAGGCCGCCTTCCGCGCCCAGGCCGGCCGGGCCGATCTGCTGCACCTGGCCTGCCACGGCAGCTTCGATCCGCAGAGCCCGCTGTTCTCCTCCCTGCTGCTCACCCCGGGCGACGGCCAGGACGGGGCGCTGACCGCCCTCGAGGTCTTCGGGCTGGCGCTCAGCGCCCGCCTGGTGACCCTGTCCGCCTGCCAGTCGGGGCTGGGCAGCCTGCGCTCCGGCGACGAGATCATCGGCCTGAACCGCGCCTTCCTGTCGGCCGGCGCGGGCGCGGTCCTCTCCAGCCTTTGGCGGGTGAGCGACGTGGCCACCGCGGTGATGATGAAGCGCTTCTACCGCAACCTGCGCCAGGAGCCGCCCGCGGCGGCGCTCCGGCGGGCGCAGCGCCTGGTGCGCCAGTACTTCCCGCACCCGGCCTACTGGGCGCCCTTCTACCTGCTGGGCACCTGGCGCTAGCGCCTTGTGCGCGGCGCTGGAACGGATGCAACCTCATGGCAGGGAGGATGGCATGCGGAATGGATCAGCGTTTTCTGGGTGGATCGCGCGCTCATGCGCGCTCTGTTTTCTGTTCGTCGCACCCGCCTGTGAGCTGGGCCCATCTCATCAGGTCCCCTGTCAGCTGAGGCTCTGCCCGGATGGTGCCTGTTCCGAGTGCTGTGCGGCCGAAGACTGCGGCGCTCTGGACGTCTGCCTCCTCGGAAGCTGCGTCGCGAACACGCTAGGCATGCCCTGCGATTCGGCCGAGGACTGCGCCGGACAAGTGGTCTGCGATCTCGACCTGGGGATCTGCGTCAGACCTTGCGAAGCGGATTCGGACTGCGCGTCGGAGTCCGTTCCCTTTGGAGGCGACCGGCTGTGCTCGGGTGGCGGGGTTTGCGGCTTCCAGCCGTGTGCTGAGGATGGTGAATGTCGCGCCGGGACCGTGTGCTTCGAGGACCGGTGCGTCTCCGGGAGCGGCGTCCTGCGCGTGCAGGTGATCGATGGGCGGAGCGGAGGTCCTCTCGCCGGTGCGGCGGTCTCGGTCGAACAGCCCTCCCTGGCCGCCGTCACCGCGCGGACGAGAGAGGACGGCGTGGCCCAGTTCCTCTCGCTCGACCTCGCGGCGTTGCCTGGCAGGGTCGGGGTGCGGGCCGAGGGCATGACTCCGCTGGAGTCGCTGGAGGCGGCGACCAACCGGATGGAGCTGACCCTCGAGCCAGGGGTTCTCGACGGCACGGGTGGTATCCGCTCGGCGCTGGACTTCGCGTCCGTGCCTTGCGCTGCGGGCCACCCCTGTGAATCGAGGTGGGGGCTCGCGGGACTTTCGATCCCCTTGAATCCCTTCGCGCGCCTTCCCCAGAGGGCTCTCGGAGAGAACGTTCGGATGTACATCGTCGTGGGGGGCACCGGTGTCGACCGCGGATTCCCCGGAGGAACGGTGGTCGGGATGGGCCAGACTTGGTTCCACGAGTACGCCGAACCGACGGGACCAGTCGGACGACGAACGCTCTGGGGTCTCGGGCGCTACCTCGACGTGGCCCAGCTCATCCAGAGCTTTGGCACGATGGTCCAGGACTATACCGCCGGCGGCTCCAGCGCCGCGACCATGGTCGCCTTGACCTTCGAGAAGACCCTGCGCGGCGCCGGCAGCGGCCTGGTGACCGACCTCGAGATCGCGCCGGTCGGCTGGGTCGTGGACACGGACGACGTCGACGGCGACGATCGCCGGGACGACTTGGTGCCGGACTACTCGGCGCTGCCGCCCTCGTCTGGTGGTCCGCTCGCGATGCCCGAGCACGCGTCCAAGGCCTTGTTCGTACACGTTCCGGCCTTGCCCGCAGCACCTGCAGGTGGCTTCACCTATGACGCCGTCCTGGTCGTCGCGGCCGTGGCTGTGCCCGGACTGGGCCTGGTGCCGCTTGGGCTCGGCGCGGGTGCTGACCGGCAACCCGCGCTCGATGCGGTCGCAGATGGCTTCATCGAGGACATCACCGTCCAGACGGCGGACATCGGAGGCAGGCTACCTGCGGAGACCTCGCAGCGGCTGGTGATCGCGCTTGCCTTGGGCGGTGGGCCCTGCGGCGGGAACGGCGTGGATCGCCCCTGGGCCGTGGTTGGTCAGGTGTTCCAGTTGCCCGCCTTCGAGGGGGAGCTGACCTTGCGGCCGTTCTCTCAACCGCCCTCGGTCAGCCTCGACACACTCACCGGGGGCGTCCAGATCTCCGGCCTGTCAGCCGAGGTGGGCGCCCTGGCTCTCCTGGTTCACGCTACCGAGCAGAACCTGTGGCAGCTCCTGTCTCCACCGCAGGAGGGCACGCTCATGCTGCCCGCGCCGCCGCCCGGCCTGGAGAGCATGGACGGGGTGGTGCTGGCCGGGCTGGAGTTCGCCGACGGAAGGACCTACCAGGAGCTGCTCGCAGGCGAGGGAGTCGCTCTCGGGGAGCTCCTGCTCGGCCTGGACGGCTTCAGCCTGGCCTGGTCGGAGGGTGCGGAGCCGGACTGTGGCTGCGGGACGGGTGCGGCCGGCGGTGGGCTCTGGCTGCTCCTGCTGGCCGCCGGGGCCGGGGTGCTGCGCTGCATACACCCTACAACGCGTCGGGCTTCGCGGAGTCAGACTCAGTAGTGGCGGGCACTTCGGGCGGAGACACCGGCTGCTTGAAGTAGAACTCCGGCAGGATGGGGCCGAGCTGGAGCGGAGCTGGTGGGGACTCCTGGCCGCCCCAGCAGGCCCCCACCTCGAAGCGCCCCGGTGCGGGCGTTTCCTTCTCCCTGGCGCCCTGGACCATGAAGCCGATCAGCATGCCCAGCGCAGACAGACCGCCCGCGGACAGCAGGGGCACGCCGATGAGCTTGCCTCCGAGCTCGGCTCCGATGTCACCGCCGGAGCCCTTGTCACCCATCAGGCCGCCGCCCACCGCCATCAGGACAACCGGAGGGATGAGCCAGAGCCAGTGCCGTTCGTCGAAGTCCACCACTTCGGCCTGGTAGGGCACCTCCACCTCGAGCGGAGTCTGGCCGAGGAGGATGCGCACCCGACCGTCGTCCAGCCAGACCTCCGCGCCGGCCGGTTCGGAGTCCACCCGCAAGGAAGCTGCTCGCGTCTGGACGCTGGTCCGGGCGCATCCCCAGGACAAGGCGAGGATCACCACGACGCAAGCCGTCGCACGCCTGTGCTTCTCGAACAATGCACCCTCCCTCGCTGCGCTTGATCCGATTCCTGGACGAGGAGACCACATCCACCCAGGGAAGTGAAGATCGCGGACATCGTGGTAGGCTGGGTCCGAACCGGGATGCCCGGTCGAGGAGGGTGAGGTGCAGAACCGCGCAGCGCTCTACGGGGCCCTGGCCGTGACCGTGGCGGCCGGGGTGGTCGTGTGGCTGATGATGGAGCGGCCGACCGGGCCGACCGGGGCGGCCGAGGGCCGGCCCGCGGCCGACCTGCCGGCCGAGGCGGAGCCCGGCGCGGAGCTGGGCACGCCGGTGCGGGCGGTTCCGCCGGCCGGTCCGGCCTCGGCGGCGGCCAGCCCGGCCGGGCCGAAGGCCGCGCGGCCCGCCTTCCCCAGGCCGAAGAACCGGGTGGACCCGTCTGCCCGGGAGGCCATGCTCCGCGACCTGCGCTCCCGGGTGGCCCACCGGGGCGAGCCCGCAGGGGAGGGCGGGGCCGACCCGCAGGCGGGCAAGGACGAAGAGCCCCGGGGCAGCCTGTCCAAGGAATACATCCAGCAGTCGATCCGCGAGATCATCCCCCTGGTCAGGGAGTGCTACGAGCTGGCCCTGGCCGAGCAGCCCGAGCTGACGGGCAAGATCAAGGTGCGCTTCGAGGTGGTGGCCGACGAGGAGCAGGGCGGGCTGGTGGCGGACAGCCAGCTCGTGCTCGAGGAGGGCCAGCCGCCCCCCAGCGCGCTGCTGGCCGAGTGCGTGCAGGAGAGCATGTACGCACTCAAGCTGCAGGCTCCGAAGGGCGGCGGCAAGGTCGTGGTGACTTACCCCTTCATCTTCAACCAGGAGCGCTGAGCCGTCTGGACAGGGGACAGACCCGGGCCAGCAGGACTGGGGACAGACCCGGGCTAACCTACGGTGAAAGAAGGGGAACGGCTCCCGCGGGCTACCAGTTCTCGCCGAGCAGCTCGAAGTAGGCCTGGGGGTGGGCGCAGGCCGGGCAGGCCTTGGGGGCCTCCTTGGCTTCGTAGATGTAGCCGCAGTTGATGCAGCGCCACTTGGCCGGGGCGTCCTTGGCGAACACCTTGCCGCTCTTGACGTTGTCCAGCAGGCCCTTGTACCGGCGCTCGTGCTGGGCCTCGGCCACGGAGATGTTGCGGAACAGCGCGGCCACCGCCGGGAACCCCTCCTGCTCGGCCACCTTGGCGAAGCCGGGGTACAGCTCGGTGTGCTCGTGGTGCTCGCCCGCGGCCGCCGCGGCCAGGTTCTCGGCCGTGGTGCCGACCTTGCCCGCGGGGAAGGTCGCCACCACCTGGACGTCGCCGCCCTCGAGGAACGAGAAGAAGCGCTTGGCGTGCTCCTTCTCCTGGTCCGCGGTCTCCTGGAACACGGCGGCGATCTGCATCAGGCCTTCCTTCCGGGCCGCCGAGGATGCGTAGGTGTAGCGGTTACGCGCCTGGCTCTCGCCGGCGAAGGCGGCCAGCAGGTTCTTCTCGGTCTGGGTTCCCTTGAGCTGTGGCATGTCCACCTCTCCGCTGGGGCCGGACCCTTCGCCCGGCCGTGGTTGGTTCTCATCCCGCCATCGTCTGTATCCCGGGGGCGGCTGAAAGGGAAGAGAAAAGGACAGGAAGAGGATTCTTTGGAGGTAACGCCAAGAAATCAAGCGGCAAAGTTCGGCAAAGTTCGGGGACAGACCCCGGCCAACGCGGGGGACAGACCCGGGTCAACGCACGTGGCTCAGCGGGGGTTCCGGCGGCGGAGCGCGAGCAGGCCGGCGAGCAGGGCGAGCAGGCCGGCCAGGGAGGGCGAGGTCGTGGCGCAGCCGCCGGTGCCCGGGTCGGTCACGTTCCTCGCGCCGACCGACGGGCCGACGTTCCCGCCGAGGTCGACGGCGCGGATGGTGAGGTCGAAGTCGAGCGGCTCCTGCTCGTCCGTGCCGCCGTCCTCCCAGTGGAGGTAGATCACGTCACCCAGTCCGCGTACGTCGAAGTCCGGCAGCAGGCCCGCCGGCACCGTGCCGCCCACCCGCTCGATGCGGTAGCCCATGCGCTCGGGCGGGGTGCGGTCGTCCTCGGGCGGGGCGATGCGCAGCACGACGCTCCCCAGCTCGGCGTCCTCGGTCCAGTCCCAGCCGCAGCCGCTCTGGTCGGGATCCTCGCCCCGGTGGACCTCGACCGACAGCACCTGGACCGGGCCGGGCGGGGTGTGATCGAGCTGCTGCTCGACCGGATCGAGCTCGTGCGGGATCGGGCCCATCACTGCGGCCCGCGCAGGTCCCCCGAGGGCCAGGATGAACGCGGCCACGCACGCAAGCAGCGCACGGAAACCCTGGGGTGTCTTCGGCATGATCCGACCTCCTCGGCTCTCTGGAGGACAATCTAGCACGGCGGCTGGAGGAGGGGTCAGCGGCCGAGGAAGGCGCGCACCTCGGCGTGCAGGCCGGCCAGGCGCTCCTTGGCGCGCCAGCCCTCGGCCAGCCGCAGGAAGCTGCCCTTGCGGCCCTCGACCTTGAAGCGCTCGAGGACGCCGCGGTCCTCGAAGGTGGCCAGGGCGTTGTTCAGCACCTCGCGCGACAGGCTCTCCTGGAAGGAGATGTCGCCGGCCACGAACATGCGGCCGCCGCGCTGCAGCGCGGCGGTGGTGAAGTCGCGCTCGCTGACCGGCCGCTCGAGCAGGCTGTCGAGGTGCAGGGTGGCCAGCGCGTAGGCCTCCAGGAAGTGCTCCTGCAGGCCCCGGAGGAAACGCCGCAGCTCGACGCCCTCGGGCGTCTTGAGCACGAAGCCCTCCTCGAGCCGCAGCATGCCCTCGGTCTGCAGCTCGCCCAGCGTCTTGCCCAGCTCCTCGTCGAAGTACTTCTCCGAGCGGAAGAAGAACTCGTGCTTGAACAGCCGGGTCAGCGCGCGGATGCGCTCCTCGAGCGGCCCCCGCGGCACGGCCTCGACGGTGAAGCTCTCCAGCGCGGTGACCACCATGGCGGCGTTGACGAAGTGGTGCTGCAGGTTGTTGCGATAGTAGTCGAGCGCCAGCCGCCTGCGCGCCACGGGCGCGTACACCAGCTCCGCGCCGGCGCTCTGCATGGTGAGCAGCCCGTCGTGGGAGAAGCGCGCGGCCGCCTCCGCCAGCGCGCGCTCGAAGTCGCCGAGCGTGGCCGACAGGCGCGCGTCGCGCCGTCGCACCCAGGCGATCAGCCAGCGGGCGCGGGCCACCAGCTCGGTGCGGGTCATGCCTCGCCGGCGGTGGGTGAGCAGGCTCATGGCCACCAGGGCCGAGGGGGTGACGGTGGCCACCGAGTTGATCTCGTACAGCACCCGGTGGGCCAGCGCCTGCACCAGCTCGCGCTTGCGCTCCTCGGGCAGGTCGCGCTCCTCCGAGCCGCGCTCGGCCAGGTACTCGCGCACGGACAGCGCCTCGCCGATCTGCACGTAGATCTTGCCGTACTTCGAGCGCAGCGCCTGGCTCGAGCGCAGCAGGCCGGCCACGTCCTCCTTGCGCTTCTCGCCGCCCGAGAGCTCGTGCAGGTAGGAGCGGCTCTCGACCACCTTCTCGTAGTCGATGGAGATCGGCATGATCTGCACGTCGGGGCTGTCGCCCTCGAGGTAGGCCTCCACCAGCCAGGACAGGATGCCGAAACGGGGGGGCAGCAGCTTGCCCGTGCGGCTACGGCCGCCCTCCAGGAAGAACTCGATGGGGAAGCCCTCCTTCATCACGTGCCTGAGGTAGGTGCGGAAGACCACCGGGTAGAGCGCGTCGCCCTTGAAGGAGCGGCGCAGGAAGAAGGCGCCCGAGTGGCGGAAGATGGGCCCCATCGGCCAGAAGCTCAGGTTGACCCCCGCGGCGATGTGGGGCAGGGGCACGCGGTACTTCAGGCAGAGCTGGCTCAGCACCAGGTAGTCCACGTGGCTCTTGTGGCTGGGGCAGAACAGCACCGGGGCCTTGCGGATGGCCGCGCGGATGCGCTCGAAGCCCGCCTCGTCCACCACGAAGCCCTCGTACATCTTCTTCCAGAAGATGTTGAGCGTCGCGTTGAGCCCCAGCGGCCACTGGATGCGGGGCTCGGCGGCGATCTCGTCGAGCAGATCGTGGGCGCGCTTCTTGAGCGCCTCGGTCTTCTGCGCGTCCCCCTGCGCCTCACCCTCCACCTGCCGGACGATGTGGGTGTCGGCCAGGATCTCGGCCTTGAACTCGGCGTGCGGGCGGATGCGTGGCCCGGTCACGTCGTACAGCTCGAGCTGCACCTGGTTGCGCAGCGCCGCCTGCAGAGAGGCGGCCCGCTGGTGAACGTCCTCGTCCTGGTGCTGGCTCAGGAAGGCCTTGACGTCCAGCGGCTCGGACACCTTGACCCGCGCCCCCTTGTAGCGCCGCAGCAGCACGAACAGCGAGCGCAGCAGACCCGGCTCGTGGGCCTCGCCGAAGATGGCGTCGGCCAGGTTCTTGTCCTCGCGCTCGGGGTGGACGTCCCAGACGATGATGTGCGGCACCAGGTAGATCGGCCGCGGCTGGGTGAGCTGGGTCTGGATCACGGTCTCCAGCAGGCTGGCCTCGGTGGCCGCCAGCGGGTTGGTCAGCGTGGTCGGCCGGCCCAGGAACAGCAGCGCCGCGCGACCGGCGGCCAGGGTGCGCGCCAGCTGACGGGCGGGCTCGGGCTCCTCCTCGTCCAGGCCCCCGGCGTCCTCGTCCCCCAGCTTGCGCAGGCGCTCCCACAGCAGGGAGATCGGCTGCACCAGCACCGGATCCAGCCCGTTGACGAAGCGCGCCAGCGGCAACCCGTGGTGTGTGCACACGTAGTTGAGGTACAGGAAGTTGATCAGGTTGGCCGAGCGGGACAGGTACACCAGGGTGCCCTGGCCGGACAGCTCCTTCATGCGCGCGATGGCCGCCGGCGGAAAGGGGATGGGGGCGAAGTAGCGGGCGAAGAAGGAGCGCAGGAAGGGCCCGTAGTGGTCGTGCATCGCCACGGGCGGCAGCTCGCCTGGCTGTTCCTGCGCGCTCCTCTCGTCCATGCCCGACCTCCCTGGGACCCAGGAAGATCGCACATCTCGACCCGGAGTCAACAGGCTTGGTTCGCCGGGCGGCCTTGGGTACAATGGCGCCGGCCCGCCGCCGGGCGGGCAAGAGGAGGAGCGCATGTCCCAGAAGGCGA
Source organism: Myxococcota bacterium (assembly GCA_022710975.1). Lineage (GTDB taxonomy): Bacteria > Myxococcota > B64-G9 > B64-G9 > B64-G9 > JAKLGA01. The sequence continues at coordinate 237,864 of JAKLGA010000013.1, forward strand.
CCCTGGTCGTCGCCGCCGTGTGCGGCGCCATCCTGGCCACGGTGCTGAACCTGAGCTTCCAGGTCGCGGCCGCCAGTCCGGACGAGGTGCCGGAGACGCCCGAGGACGCCACCAAGCCCGAGCCGGTGGCGCCCGACCGGCCGTGGGAGATGCTGGAGTTCGCCCAGCAGATCCCGCTCGAGTGGGGCACGGTGTTCTCCATCAACCGGGTGGAGAAGGCCGGCGAGTCCTACACCTTCTGGTTCCTGGCCATGGACGGCACGCTGCGCGGGGTGACCACCCGCGAGTTCACCGGCCCCAACCGCGGCTCGTTCTTCCCCGAGGTGTACATCATCAAGCGCCGCTGGAACGACCCCTCCACCCCTGGCCTGGAGCGCTAGCGTCGTCACCCGGCCCGGGAGGGCCCCATCGCATGGACACCTCGAACCCCTTCGCCATGAGCATGGAAGACTTTCGCAAGCTGGGCTTCAAGTCCGGCCTGGAGGTCCACCAGCAGCTCGCCACCCGCCAGAAGCTCTTCTGCCGCTGCCCGGTCGGCTACCAGCACCGCGAGCACGACGCGGAGCTGCTGCGGCACATGCGCCCGACGCTGAGCGAGCTCGGCGAGTACGACGGCACGGCGCTGATGGAGTTCAAGACCAAGAAGCAGATCCACTACCAGCTCTTCCAGGACTCGGTGTGCACCTACGAGATGGACGACACGCCGCCGTTCCCCATCAACCAGGAGGCCCTGGACGTGGGGCTGCGGGTGGCGCAGCTCTTCGACTGCAACCTGGTGGACGAGCTGCACGTGACCCGCAAGCAGTACCTGGACGGCAGCATCCCCACCGGCTTCCAGCGCACCGCCATCGTGGGCATCGATGGCGCGCTGCCGCTGGCGGCGCACCCGGCCCGGGTGTTGCAGATCGGGCTCGAGGAGGACGCCTGCCGCGAGGTGCGGGACGAGGGCCACCACGTCGTCTTCCGCACCGACAGGCTGTCCACGCCGCTGGTCGAGGTGGTCACCGACGCGAGCCTGCAGGATCCCCGCGAGGTGGTCGAGGCGGCGGAGCTCATCCGCCGCGTGCTGCGCTCCTCCGAGCGCGTGCGGCGCGGGGCGGGCGCCACCCGCGCAGACGTCAACGTGAGCGTGGCCGGCGGTACGCGGGTGGAGCTGAAGGGAGTGCCGCGCATCGCCTGGTTCGAACGGCTGGTGCGGGTGGAGGCCTGCCGCCAGCGCCTCCTGCTGGACATCCGCGATCAGCTCAAGCAGCGCGGGGTGAGCCAGCAGCGTTTCCAGGCCGTCATCCGCGACGTGACCGAGCTGGCGTCCAAGCTGCGCCTGGCCACGCTGCGCAAGGCGATGAAGCGCGGGGACGTGGTGCTGGGCGTGCACCTGCCCGGGTTCGGCGGGCTGCTGGACAAACCGGTCCAACCGGGCATCCCCTTCGCCCAGGAGTTCGCCGGCCGGGTGCGGGTGATCGCCTGCCTGGACGAGATGCCGAACCTCGTCCACACCGACGACGCGGCCTGCTGGCAGGACCGGGAGCGCGAGCTCAAGAAGCTGCGCGAGGCCTTCGGCGCCAGCCACGTGGACGCCGTGGTGCTGGTGTGGGGCCCGGCGGAGGACGCCCACACCGCCGCCGACGAGGTGCGACTGCGGGCCCTGGACGCCATCCAGGGCGTGCCCAGCGAGACCCGCCAGGTCTTCGCCGACGGCACCAACGACTTCGAGCGCATCCTCCCGGGCCCGGACAGGATGTACCCTGACACCGACTCGCCCCCGGTGCGCATCGAGGCGGAGCGCGTCGCGCGCCTGTGGGCCGAGCGGCCGCCGCGTCCCTGGGAGCGCCTGGCGCGTTACCGGGAGCTGGGGTTGAGCTCGGTGCTGGCCGACGACGTGCTGCTGCAGGGGCCGCCCTCGCTGTTCGATCGGCTGCTCGAGCGCACCGGCGCCCGACCCGTGGACCTGGCCGTGGCGCTGGCCCAGCGCCTGGTGAGCCTCACCCGCAAGGGCAAGCGCCAGGGCCGGCCGTCCGAGGCCGCCCTGGAGGCGCTCTTCCGCCGGCTGGCCGAGGGGCGCCTGGCGCGCGAGGCGCTGCCCGAGCTGCTCGCCAGCATGGACGGCGAGGCCAGCGTGGACGCCCTGGTCGCCCGGCTGGCCCCCACGCCGGCCCCGGGGGGCGAGGTGAGCGAGGTGGTCGAGCGGGTGGCGACCAGGGAGCTCGCGGACTGCAAGGCCACCGACGCCGAGGCCCGCCTGCGCTTCGCCATGGGCAAGGCCATGGAGCAGCTGCGCGGGCGCACCCCCGGCCAGGCCCTGCGCGCGGCCCTCGCGGCCCGGCTGGGCTAGGCCCGCTTCACTCCGCACCCTCGACCTTCACGCTGGCCAGGCCCGAGCGCAGGATCGGACCACGCAGCGCCGGGTGGTGGATGAAGGGCGCCTTGCAGGCCTTGGCCACGAGTGCCACCCGCATGGGCAGCAGCGCGCGCGCGTAGCGCCGTAGGGGCTCGTCCGGTGCCTCGGCCAGGGATCGCGCCAGGCAGAGCGCGCTGCGCAGCGCGAAGCTGATGCCCTCCGCCGAGCTGGGGCTGATGAGCCCGGCCGCCTCGCCGAGCAGCAGGACCCGCCCACCGCCCGGCAGGATGTGACCCGGGTGGAAGGGCCGCAGCAGCCAGCAGCCGCGCCGCTTCAGGCGCCGGCCCAGGCGGAAGCCGCGCTGGCGGAGCGCCGCGAGCAGCAGGTCGAAGCGCGCCCTGGCGCCGCCGTCCGGCGCCAGGGCGCTGCCCACCAGCAGCGTGCCCTGCTTGGGGATGGCCCAGGAGTAGTAGTCGGTCACCCGCCGGTCGAACACCGACAGGTAGTGGGGGTGATCCTCCTGGAACTCGAAGGTGTGCTGGAGCGCCGTGTACCGGCGAGGCCAGGGCGCCGCGGGGAAGGCGAGGCCGCGGACGGCCGAGTGCGCCCCGTCCGCGCCCACCACCCACCGGGCCGCGACCTCCTCCCGCCGCCCGTCCCGCTCCAGGCTGAGGCGGCAGCCGCGCTGCCCGGGCGTGAGCCCGACCAGGCGGGTGCCCGGGCGGCGCTCGACCGCCTCGGGCACCAGGCCGTAGAGCCAGCGGTCGAATCGCTCGCGATCCACGTTGAGGTAGAACCGCTGGTAGTGGCGCTCGAGGCCGTTGTCGAGGTCCAGCACCCTCACGCTGAAGAGCTGCGGGTCCGCCAGGCAGGCGTGCGGCACCCCCAGGCGCAGCCGGGCCAGCATCTCCTGGGCGTCCGGGGCGAGCAGCCCGCCGCAGCACTTCTCCGGATCGCCCGGCTGGCAGGGCCGGTCGAGGGACCTGCGGTCCACGAGCAGCACCCGCAGCCCGGGGCCCACCAGCCGCGCCAGGGTGGCCCCGGCCGGCCCGGCTCCCACGATGACCAGATCGTACTCGCGCGCGCCCATGCCTGTCCGCTCCCGTGGGCTCATTCCATTCGATCGCCGCAGACGCGTCAACTGCTGCTCGCCTCCGCGCTTGGCAGGGTTGTCTTGACAGCCCGCGTCAAGGCGCGCTAACGGTCTGTCGTAACCGCGCAGGAGGGACCATGTTCAAGACGCGTATCACGGAGATGTTTGGCATCGAGTACCCCATCATCGGCGGCGCCATGATGCACCTCGCCCTGGATGGCTACGCTGCGGCGGTCTCGGAGGCCGGCGGCCTGGGCGTGCTGGCCTCGGCCAACTACAAGGAGATGGGCCCCTTCCGCGACGCGCTCAAGAGGGTCAAGGCCAAGACCGACAAGCCCTTCGCGGTGAACCTGAACTTCTTCCCCGCCCTCAACCAGATCGACAACAACCTGTACCTGGACGTGATGATCGAGGAGGGCGTGAAGATCGTGGAGTCCTCCGGCCACAAGGCGCCCGAGGAGCTGATCGGCCGCATCAAGGGCGCCGGAATGAAGCTCATCCACAAGTGCGTGGGCGTGCGCTACGCCAAGAAGGCCGAGAGCATCGGGGTGGACGCGATCACCGTCGTGGGCTACGAGAACGGCGGCGCCACCGGCCAGCTCGACATCACCACCCTGTGCCTGGTGCCGCGGGTGGTGGACAACGTCAGGCTGCCGGTCATCGGCGGCGGCGGGGTGGCCGACGGCCGCGGCCTGGCCGCGGTGCTGGCGCTCGGCGCCGAGGGCGTGATCGTGGGCACGCCGCTGTTGCTGGCGGAAGAGACCCCGCTGCACCCGTCCATCAAGCAGAAGCTGTGCGAGGCCAGCGAGCTCGACACCCGCCTGGTGCTGCGCTCGCTGGGCAACACCCACCGGGTGTGGAAGAACGAGACCTCGGACAAGGTGGCCGAGCTGGAGGCGGCCGGCAAGGGGCTCGAGGATCTGCTGCCGCTCATCTCCGGCATGATCGTCAAGGAGAAGTTCCAGCAGGCCTCCGACGGCGGGCTCCTGGCCTGCGGCCAGGGCATCGGGCTGTGCCGCGAGGTGCGCCCGATGCGCGAGATCATCCAGGACCTGGCCCGGCAGGCCGAGGACTGCATGCAGCGCCTCAACCGGCTCCTGCCTCGCCTGCCCGGGGCCGGGCAGATCACCCACTGATCCGGTCAGTTGGCTCGGGGACAGACCCGGGCGTCGCCGGGGACAGACCCGGGTCCTGCCCCTGGCGGCTGACCTGCGCCAGACTCCTTGAGGCGGCACCACCCTCTCGAGTGAGTCGAGTTCTACCGAAGGCTCTCACCCAGGCAAGCCGGGTCTGGTGCCGCGAAGTTGGCGGCGCTAAGCTCTTGCCGAGGGAGGGCCAGCCATGCTCCTGCGCCTGAGCGTCTGGTTCCTGGTTTGCCTGGGGTGGCTGGAGGCGAGCTCGGCCGCGGAGCCGGTCTCGCCCCCGGAGGGGGGCTGGGGCTTCACCGCCGCCGTGCCCTCCCTCTGCCCCGAGGGCACCCAGCTCATCGAGGTCGACGGACCGGAGGGCTTCGTCCAGTCCTGCATGGACGAGAACAACGAGGTGCACGGCTGGAGCCTGCGGTTCCACGCCAGCGGAGAGCGCCGCGAGCAGTGCGAGGCCAGGCACGGCAGGCTGCACGGCCTGTGCGCCGCATGGTACCCGGGCGGCCAGCTCCTGCGGCACGACGAGTACCGCGACAACGTGCGCGAGGGTCGCTACGCCGAGTGGTTCGAGAACGGCCAGCTCGCGGAGCTGGGCCTATACCGCGCCGGCGAGCCCGAGGGCCCGTGGGTCCGGTACTTCGAGGACGGACGGGTGCGCGCCCGCGGGTCTTACCAGGCCGGCAAACTGACCGGCGACTGGGAGTACTTCGACCGGGAGGGCAAGCCGGCCACCCGGGAGGTGTCCGCGCCGCGCCCTGGCTACCCCGGGGAGCGCCCGCCGCCCGCGTGGCTCCGGCTGGAGGGCTCGAGGGTGCCCGAGCCCTACCGCGTCCCCGGGCCGAGGGTGGGAGGGCCCTTCCTGAAGGGCCGTCCCCTGGTGGAGGCCCCGGAGCTCGGCCAGGTGCTCGCGCTCGCCGTGCGGGACTGCCTGCCCGAGCCGGGCGAGGAGATCGTGCTGGTCGGCCGGCGCGGCGGGCTCGTGCTGAGCTCGACCGGAGCCCGGCTGGCCGCCCCTCGCTGGCCGCTCGGCCTGCAGACCGCGCAGGTCGTGGATCTGGGGGGCGAGCTGGGGTGCCAGGTGGTGGGCGGCGGGCTGCAGGGGCGGGTGGTCCGCCCGGCGGCGTCCGGCGACAGCCGGGTCCAGCCTGGCTGGGAAACCTGCTGGCTGCTCGTGGCCCTGGGGCTGGACGGCACCAAGCGCTTCGAGCTCCAGCTGGCCGACGGACCGGCCGAGGTTGCGGCGCTGGACCTGGACGGCGACCGGACCCAGGAGCTCGTCCTGGCCGAGCCGGGCGCGGAGGGCCTGACGGTGCTCGATCCGCAGGGGCAGGTGCGCGCTCGCTGGCAGGCGCAGGGCGTTCGGCGGCTCCAGGCCCTCGACCCGGAGCCCCGCGGGGGTGCGCGGCTCGCGGGCCTCGACCGCTTCGGGCAGCTCCAGGTCCTGGATCACGCCGGCCGCGCGGTCCTGAGGCGGGGGCTGGACGACGGCGCGGCCGGGAGCGTCGCGTGCCGCTGGCCCGACGCGCAGGCGCCGCTCCACCTGGCCTACCTGCACGAGACACGTGTACGCCTGGTGTCCGCCGGGGGCGAGGTCGTGGCCGAGCACGAAGCCCCGCTGGCCTTCACCGACTGGAGCACTTCGCTGCGCGCCGCGCCGGTCGCCCTGCGGCCGGGCAGATTGGCCAACCTCGCCAGCCTGGTGGGCCTCCGCCCCGCCTGGAACCGGAGCCTGCTGCTCGTCACCTCTCCCGACGGGCAGCTCGTCCACCTCGAGGTGCTCGAGGGTCAGGCCGGCGCGCTGGCCGCGCGGGCGCGCGGCAGGCTCGGTGAGGAGCTGCTGGTGGCCGTGGGGCCGGGGCGGGTGTGGGCGTACACGCTGGATCAGGGCCTTCTGGCGGGCGCCCTCGAGGGAGCCCGGCGAGCCCTGTCGGGTCAGGACGGCGCGCCGAGCGAGCTCGAGCTCGGGCTCGGAAACGACTCCCAGGAGATCCGAGACGGCTGGTGGAGGTGGACCGCCTACCTGACCGGCGACGCCGAGACCCTGGCCCGGGTGGCGTGCGTGGAGTACCTGCTGGTGGAGGGCTTCCCGGATCCGCTCCGTCTGGTGTGCGCCCGCGGACAGGACGGGCACGCCTTCCCCCTGACCATGCAGGGCTGGGGGACCTTCGTGCTCCGGGCGCGGGCGTACCTGTCCTCAGGGCTGGCGCAGGACCTGCGCCACGAGCTAGTCTTCGAGTGAGGGCCGGACTGGTAGGAGGAGAGACCACATGACCAGGCAGATGAAGCTGTGTGGCGCGATCGTTGTGGGCGCGTGGCTCGTGGTGCTCGGGTTCGGGTGCAGTGAACCCGTCGAGCCGAGAGAGCTGGGGACCAAGGGCCATCCAATCTTCTACGGCACGGTCGACGACGTGCCCTCCCACGCCGCGGTCGTGGCGGTGACCGACGCGGGCGGAGCCTACTTCTGCTCCGGCACGCTGATCTCGGAGTACGTGGTGCTCACCGCGGCGCACTGCCTGGAGGGCGAGACCGCGGCCGGCGTGCGCATCTTCTTCGGCTCCGACGTGGACCCGCCGGCCATCGTGGGCGAGTACCGCAACGTGAGCGAGATCCTGGTCCACCCCCAGTACACCGGGTCGGGCAACGACCTCGCCCTGGCCCGGTTGAGCTCGGCGCCGCCCGCGGGCATCGCCCCGATCCCGGCCCTTCCGCTGGCCCTGGGGCTGACCGCCGCGGACAACAACACCACCACGGTGGACTTCTCCGGGTTCGGCCTGACCGAGAACGACACCGACGGGATCAAGCTGCACGTGGACGGGACCATCGCGCTGGTGTGCGCAGGCCCGGCGAGCTGCACCTACAGTGGCAACTCGGTCGTGCCCAAGTCCTTCGCCTACAGCCAGGCCGGTGCGATCGGCGGGCCTTGTTCGGGCGACTCGGGCGGACCGGCCTTCGTCCTGCGCGACGGCGTCGAGTACACGGCCGGCGTGACCTCGTACGGCGACTGGTACTGCACCGAGTACGGGGTGAGCGCCACGGTGTCCGAGTTCGAGTCATTCATCACCAACTTCATCAACCAGCTCCCGCCCGAGAGCTGCGCCAACGGCGTGGACGACGACGAGGACGGGGCCACCGACTGCGACGACAGCGATTGCGCCGGCGACGTGGTGTGCCTGCCGAACGCCTGCACCGTGGCCACGCGGGTGGGCTGTGGCTCGAGCCTCAGCTCGACCACCCAGGGCGCCACGGACCTCTTCAGCGCCTACTCCTGCGCCGGCTGGGCCGAGGACGGCCCCGAGAAGGCCTACCTGCTCGACATCCCGGAGGGCGCCCAAGTCACTGTGAACATGGATCCGACGCAACAGACCCGGGACCTCGATCTCTTCCTGCTGGGGGGAGCCTGCGATCCGGGCTCCTGCATCGACCAGAGCTCGAACGGCGGCTCCGATCCCGAGCAGATCGTGTTCACCATGCCGGCGGGCGGCGCCTACGCCATCGTCGAGACCTACGCCCAGCCGGCCACCTTCACCTTCAGCGTCTCCTGCCAGGGCGCGAGCGAGGACTGCGACAACACCTTCGACGAGGACGGCGACGGGGCCATCGACTGCGCTGATCCGGACTGCCTGGGCGATCCGGCCTGCGGCCCCGTGCCCGAGGTCTGCGACAACGGCGCGGACGACGACGGGGACGGCTTCGTCGATTGCCTGGACAGCGACTGCGCGGCGGCGCCGAACTGCCAGCCGGTGCCTGAGGTCTGCGACAACGGGGCGGACGACGACGGGGATGGCCTCGCGGACTGCGACGACGTGGACTGCGCCGCCTTCCCGGCCTGTATCCCGACCGCCTGTGGCGTGGCGGCGACCGTCGGCTGCGGCGCGAGCTTCAGCTCGACCACCGCAGGGGCGACGGACCTGTTCGACACCTACTCGTGCACCGGCGTGACCGAGGGCGGGCCCGAGCTGGCCTACTTCCTCGATCTCCCAGAGGGCACCCTGGTGATCCTGGACATGGAACCCACCCAGGCGAACCGAAATCTGGATCTGCTCCTGCTGGGCGGGGGCTGCGACCCGGCCGCCTGCCTCGCCCAGAGCTCGAACCCCGGCTCCGATCCCGAGCAGCTCGTGTTCTCCATGCCGGCGGGTGGTGCCTACGTGCTCATCGAGACCCCTGCGGCAACCAGCACCTTCAACTTCAGCGTGACCTGTCCGGGTCCGGCCGAGATCTGCGACAACGGCGCGGACGACGATGGGGACGGGCAGGCGGACTGCGACGATGCGGACTGCGCGGCGGCGCCCAACTGCCAGCCGGTGGCGGAGATCTGCGACAACGGCGCGGACGACGACGGGGACGGGCAGGCGGACTGCGACGACGCGGACTGCGCGGCGGCGCCCAACTGCCAGC
>JAKLGA010000014.1 GCA_022710975.1 Myxococcota bacterium
CCCTCGGCGATGTCCCGGTTGGAGACCACGACCGGCATGAGCGTCCAGCCCTCTTTGATCTTGTCTTCCTTGTGCTGGATGGTCTTGTAGGCGAGCAGCGCGGCCATCAGCCCGAGCACCGCGGCGATGATGAGTGGCGTCTTCCCCTTAAGCATGTCTCGCTCTCCTTCGCGCCGGCCTCGAGGCCAGACCAACCCAGCTCGCCTCGAAATGCCCCGAACGCGCTGATTTCCTGAGAACTTTCAACCACTTTGGTGGGCGATGATAGCACCCAGGGCGGAGCCTGTCAAAGCCTTTTTCGTCCGGGGAGGCCTCTCCCGGGCGGGTCATTTGACGACGACAGTCCAACTCCCCTTCGAGGGCCGATTCAAGGTGGAGAAGGTATAGGTCACGGTCGTCTTTCCGCGCCGCTTGGCGTTGAAGACCACCTTGCCGCCGACCAGCTTGACCGAGGCCACCGAGGGGTCCTGGGACTGGACCGCGGTGAACCCCCGGACCGCGACGGCCTGGACCTCTCCCACCTTCAGCTGGATGACGGTCTTCTTTCCAGCGGCCTGTGCTGGCCCGGCTCCAAGCCAGCACAGCAGGAGCAGTCCCAAGGCCAAGCCCCATCCACAGCGTCGCCCTAGGATCATGCAGCCTCTCCTTTCACTCGCGCCGCGGCCCACTCACTGGGCTGCGCCTTGCAGCTGCCTCTCGAGGACCTTGGTATCCGGGAGAGGGACGGCCTGGGTCTCATCGATGCGCGAGAGGGCGCCGTCCCCGAAGCCTTCGAGCTCCAGGGAGACGCCGTTCTCCATGGTGGCCCGGACGAAACCGAGCACCGGCACCTTCCGCGAGACCCAGAACTCGCGGGTTCCCTTCTGTCCCGGAAGGCGAATGACCACGCTCTGGGCCTCGAGCCAGCCGACCTTGGTGTAGATCCGCTTGGTCTGCCTCGTCTGGTGGTCTCCGCCCTTGGCACGGCAGCCCTCCGCGTCGCCGCGATCGCACGGGGTGCCAGGGTCGGCGGACTTCTTGAGCCGTTCCTCCGGGATCTCCAGCGGCGTTCGCTCGCCCGCCTTGATGAACATCCGCTTGACCGCGCCCGCCTGGCGGGGATCCCCCTCGACCAGCATCTTCAGGACCATCACGTTCCCCGACACCCCGGCGGGGTCGGCCATCTCGAACTCCATCCAGAACTGTCCCGCGGCCAGCGGCTGATCGCCGACATGCAGAGGACAGCTAATCTTGACCAGACTCTCGATCCTGGCCAGGCCCGCCATGGTGGGGGTGTTGGTCCGGAAGAGGTAGGTGACCCAGTCCCCCGGCTTCAGACGAGGTTCCGCGCCACTCAGCAGCGCACGGTTGCCCTGGACGAAATCCTGGATGGGGGCCGGCCCCTCCGCGGACACCAGGCCCGCGGGGAGGCACACGAGCAGTCCGACCCCGCAGGCGAATACCCGGTGGAACGCCTTCATCGATGGACCTCCAGGTCCGTCGCGGACAGGATGAGCGGCAACCCATCCTCGCCACGCAGGACGCTCGGAGCACCTCGCGGCGCCTGCTCCATGCCGACCAGCGTGATCCAGTATCGACGCCGATCCGCATGGACAGCATAGACGATCGTTCCCGGCCTGTCATGCAGGACGTCCAGGGCAGGCCCGCTGGCGCCCGTGACGACCCGCACCTCCACCGCCAGCGGGAAGCCGTGCCCCCGCAGGCCCGAGAGCGGCGGGCCGCTCTGGCCGGCGACCAGAGCCTCGACCGCCTCGACGGTATCTGGCAGCGGCCGGCCGCCCGCGGTTTGCCGCGCCAGCCCGGTCTGGAGCCTGCCTGCGGCCACCGAGAGGCACACTGCGGGCGGCGGATCCGGGTGGCGCTCCGCCGGATCCGTGCCTTCCAGGATGCGCGCGAACAGGATGGCCCCGAACAGCACCAACACGGCCGCGTGATGCAGCAGCCCGATGCGCCAGCCTCGCACCGCACCCAACAGGAAGAAGCAGGTGTACCCCAGGATCAGCCCCGCGAGCGGCAGCCACAGGGCGGCCTCTGGCAGCCACGGGAAGTAGCAGGCGTCACAGGCCAAGGCCTGGCCGAGCAGGGCGAATCTCGGCCAGCCCACCGCAATCGCACCGGCCAACAAGCTGAAGTACACGCAGTGTTTCAGCAGGCGTATGCTCACCGGAGAGGGCTCACGGGATGGGCAGGTTCAGGATGGCGAAGAAGCTCTTGTAGTAGATGTTGTAGGCCCTGATCATGTTGGGCAAGAAGATCATCCCGGCCGTGGCCAGGCCGCCGAACATGAGCACGGAGATCAGTGCGTACTCGACCATGGCCTGCCCCCGACGCGCGAGGAGGAAGCGAGGGGCTCGACGGCGGACAGGGCCCATTCCCCGGCGACCATCCTGGACGAGCTTCGTGGTCATGGCTTGTCCTCCTGTTGCGCGTCCCTCATCGCGTTGGTCACGACGAACACGGCGCAGCGACCGTAGAACGAGGCCCAGGCAAGGGTGACGGTGATCTTGCGCTCACCCCGTGCGAAGTCGAGCATGACCGACTGGCCGGAGGTCTTGGAGCGCTGGGTGCCGGTCAACACGAAGCCCCGGGCTCCCAGCTCACGCATGTAGAAGCGCTCGTTCTCCGCCAGCGGGGCAGCGACCGAGTAGCTCACGGTGCGAAAAGTCGCCGCCTGGTCCAGGCTGTCGTAGGTGATCAGGCCCTCTGCCCGTGGATGGACGGGCAGGTCGCCCGCCACGCCTGGGTCGGCCCGCAGCGCGGTCGCGAAACCAGCCAGCACGGCCGAGAAGCCGAAGGTCAGATCGCGCTCCCGCCACAGCGACACCGTACGCGTCTTGCCATCGCGCAGATCCACGTAGCCCACGGATACGCCCGACCTACCCGTGCGCCGCAGAGACACCACCTGGCCAGCCGCCTCCCACATCCGCTGGTAGTGCTCTGCGACCACCTCGGGCGAGGCCTGCGTGGTGAAGTAGTACATGCGCAGCTCTTCACCGTTGACGCGGTTCATGTCCCCCAAGGAGAAGGTCGCCGAGCCGGGGTAAGAAGGGATGCCGGTTCCGCCGAGCTGGGCCCAGGCCGCGCCCGGCAGCAGATTCAGGAGCCATCCAACCAGCCCTAGGGAGACCAAGCGCATGGAGCCACCGTTCCGCATCACCAGCTGCACTTGAGCTGCTGGGACTGCTTGCAGCCCATGTACCAATCACCCCGCTTGTTGTAGGTCTTTCCGTATTCACTCGACATCGGGCTCAGATCCTTGTCCCGAATCGGGGTCGTGTGGAAGAACTTCTGGCCCACGTCCACGTTCACTTCGACGTCGTTGGCCTTGTTCAGGTCATCGCCCCGCGAGGCGATGGACACCATGCGCGTCCCCAGGGGAGCAGGATCGATGATCGAGTTGAGCACGGGCCAGTCCTGCATGCGGCTCATGAAGTTGAGGATGTCGCCGAGGATGGGGATGTTGTTTGCCCCGAGCCACACCAACCTGTTGACCTGCTTGTAGTACGGAGTTTCGCGCGTGCCCTTGGTGTAGCCACCGGGCACCTGGACGTCTTCCCCATCGAGCAGTGTCCAGGAGTCGACCACCATGACATAGGACTCGCGGAAAGTGAGTGTCTTGATGGTCTCCGGGAACAGATCGGCCTCGTAGAATTCCTGGGCGTACTGCTTCGGGATGAAGGTGTTCTCCACCTCGAGGGAGACGTCCACCTTGGCCTGGCCCTTCGTGTTGAAACCCCAGAAGGCGAGGATCTTGTTGATCGTGCCGCTGATGGCGCCGAGGATCTCGCTGATCCCCTGGCCGCCGTTCTGCTGGAACGGCGTGTTGTTGGGGATGAAGTTGGCCTCCTGGTTGGTGAGCACGATCTGGGCGAGCCTCCAATGCGCGGTACTGTACTCCGTCTTCTCGTGGTCTTCCGTGTCCGCGAGCAGGTCGTCGGAGTAGCGCTTTTCGACGTCCGCGGCCACCTCGCCAGACGCGTACTCGAAGAGCCGATTGTGGTTCTTGTCGTTGTAGTCGGAATGCGGGAAGGAGGTCATCTCCCACACCGCATAGCGGGCGATCTCCGCGGTCTTCAGCCGCGCCTTGGCCAGGTCCACGAAGTACATGCTGTACATCATGAGCGGTACGAGCACCGTGGCCACGATGGCGAACTCCACCATCGCAGCGCCCGACTCCTGCTTGCAGCGTCGCACCCAGCATCTCATGGCGGTTCCCTCCGCGGCCCAGGTCAGTGGGTGATCAGCTCGCGGGTGAAGTAGTTCGCGAACTCACCGCTGATACCCAGCTGCCCGACCCACTCGTTCACCTTCTCGCCAATCGGCGCGAGCTTCGCCCGCCAGAACGGGTTGAAGAAGTTCGGATGTTCACGCCAGTTGCTCTCCCCGCTGCGGAAGGAAGGCCGGTGGTAGTACGCCATGCCCCGCGCCCAGGCGTTGAGCCCCGCCATCGCGTCCCCGCCGAGCAAGGGCTCCTTGCCGATGGTCGTGTCGATCTCCTCGGCGCGCGGGCCGTTGGTGAAAGTGAAGTTCTCCTGGTAGGCCTGGCCGCCGAGCTTCTCCGGCGACTTGTTGAGCATCACGTACACCGACGGCTGGTTGAAGGTCGCGTGCGACGAATCTGGCTTGAACTTCGCGTAGGGCTGGATGCCCTTCCACTTGTGGTTCTCATCGTCGCCATAGCACTTGGGCCAGGTGATATAGAAATCCTGGCAGATGAAGGTAGGCACATCGATGTTGTCGTGTGCGCAGTGCTCGCCGTCCCCGTTGGTCGAGGCCCACACGCTCACGTAGTCCTGGGGCAGCGGAACGTCGAACTCTTTGATGTTGATGATGTTGACGCTGATGGTCATGACCTCGTCGGCCGCGATCACGTTGCCCCGACCCAGCTGCGAGTGGTCGATCTGGGTGCCGAAGCGCTTCTGCCCGCGGCAGCCCGGGCTCCAGCCGCACTTCTCCACCACCGTGGTCATCTTGGTCTGTCCGGTGACATCGATCTTAATCGGGGCGAGCTCGAGCAGCCGCCCCGCGATAGCGCCGATGCCGGGGATCGAGGACAGGATGTTGCTCAGGCTGCGGTTGGAGATGAAATCCGGGTAACGGGTGGCGTTCGAGATCTCAGTCATCACTCGCATGGCCCCCAGCGTATCGCCAGAGGCATCCGGGTCGGGTAGCTTGAACATGCTCGCGGAGTCATCGATGCTGGAGTCGAACTCCAGGGCGTTCAGGCCTCCGGTGAGGATATCCCAGACCTGGTAGTCGATTTCCGGATCATTGGCCTTGACGATGTCCTTGCCGCTCAAGGCCACATTCGCCAAGACCATACCTCGCATCAGCATCTGGGTCGCGTAGAGGCCGAAGCGGTTCACCTCCGGCATGTACTGGATGGCCTTGCCCAGCACCTTGTCTGCGCCGTTGGCGAACTGCCGGAACACCCGGTGAGCGGCCCGCAGGGCGTTGTGCGCAGCGGCGGCGATGCCCTCCACCAGGCAGCCGAGCTCGAAGAAGATCAGGCACGCCCCGCGGCAGCAGACACATGCGATGAACTGGATCTCGCTACATAGATCGGCCAGCGTGCCCAGCACCATATCTATGAACCAGATCATGGCCAGCCAGGATTGCAGGCTCATCATGCTCACGTAGTGAGACACCGCAGCCCGGTTGGTGAAGGCGAAGAAGTTGAACGCCCGGGCCTCCAGCGCCGCCATCGAGTAGGCCGCCGCGTCCGCGGTGTTCTGCAGGCGGATGCGCTCGTGGATGGCGTGGCCCAGGTTGATCGTGGCCAGCACGCCGATGGCCAGCACCAGCAGGCCGACCGCGGCCAGCACGATGGCCTGGCCATCGCGGTGATCCTTCAGCCTCCGGATTCGGTTCAGCATGGCTCCACCTCGCCCAGCAGCTACATGTCCGTGTTGTCCACGAACGGGTTGGACTGCATGCGCATGCTGTAGGTGCCGTACATCGGGATGAAGTACATATGCGCCACCCGGCCCAGAGCCCACAGCCCCCGGAACAGGGTCGTGCGATCCTCCTCGTCGAACGGCTTGGAGTTGTCCTTGACCTTGCCGCTGATGTAGAGCGAGCGAGCCGCACCCTCGATCTTGGTCCCGAAGGGACCGACCCCGAGGGCCACGGCTGGCCGATCGATGGGGCCGGTCAAGGTCACGCCGGCCTCGCCGGCCAGCCATGCCATGTGGATGATCCAGTTGGCGAAGGGAATGCGCATCCAGTACAGGTACCGTACCCGGACGGTCAGGCGGGTGGCCTTGCGCAGGTCCTTGTTGCGGCTGCGAAACTGGTCGTCGAGCAGGAAATCGTCGAAGTGCAGCTCGGGCTGGTCGCCGAACATTTCCCGCTTCGGATTCAGCACCGTCACCTTGATGAAATCGAGCTGGCCGCCCTGCCCGCCGAGGTTCTCGAACAGCTTGCTGAGCATGGCAGAGCCGGCGGTCAGCAAGCGCATCTTGGCCCAGGTCTGGGCGATGCCTGGCCGATGGCCGCTGCTGCCGGGCGCGTCGTACTGGTGGCCCAGGATGGAGTCGTTGGTCCCCGCCAGAGTATCGGTGGCCTGGAATGTCGGCATCAGGCTGATCAGGGCCGCCCGGGTCATATAACCCTTGTCCATGTTGTAGACGATGCCCGCCCGGCAGGCGTTGAAGGCGGCGTACTCCACCATCAGCCGCGCCTGGTGCATCATGGTGAGCTGCACGATGCCCAGCAGCATGAAGACCATCAGGGGCAGGATGATGGCCGACTCCACCGCGGCCTGGCCGGACTGGCCCAGGTGCCCTGGATGGCCTCGAAGCGAGCTCCTCGTCTTCTTCAGCATGATCACCTCCGGCGAGGCCGGCGCGTGCACACCCTCTTTGGGATCGATTGTAGCCGCAGGGCACGGCCGCTGCCATACGCCGATCGGTCGGTGTCCAACGGGCCCGGGAATCGTGGTTTCTGTCATCATTACGTAGGTTTAGGCGCGAATTCCGACCGCCTCGAACAGGCTCCACCGGACCCCATCGGTCAAGTGGACGCGCGCGCGGGTCTCAGTGTACCTGCTCCAGGGGGAACTCGAACAGGCTGCCGCAGTGCGGGCAGCGGTAGCGCTCCACGATCTCGCCCTCCGGGTCGCGCTGGCAGAGGTAGCCGGAGAGGTCCGCCTCCTCCTCGCAGGCCGGGCACTGGTGGGCGCCGAGGAAGCGCAGGTACTCGAGCTTCTTGAAGCCGGGCGGGCCGGGCCGGCGCCGCACCCGGCGCAGCGCCCGCAGGTACTCGCGGAGCAGCAACGGCGAGCTCACGGGCGCCTCCGCAGCCGGGCGGCGAGCTCCACGCCGAGCGCGCAGGCGCCGAGCGCCAGCAGGTGCGCGACGGCCACCGGGTGGAAGGGCTGCAGCCCGTGGATGCCGGCCGTCCGACCGAGCGCCAGGCCCAGCAGGACGCCGGTCCAGGTGCGCCGCGGGTTGCTCCCGGGAGAGCGGCCCAGGCGGGCGAGCCCCCAGTCCAGCAGCGCCGGCAGCGTGCCCAGGGCCAACCAGGGCGCGTCCCAGGCGCCGGGTGGGATGGGCCAGACGAGCTGCGCCCCGAGGGTCAGGAGCAAGGCCGGCAGCAGGCCCAGGCAGCGCGCGCACACCCAGATGGGCCGCGCGCCGCGCCGGACGAGGTAGCAGCGTTCGAGCTGATCGGCGTGGTGATGGGCGAGCAGGAATCCGAGGAAGCCGGGACCACGGCGCAGAGCTCGCGCACGGGCGGGAGGGCTGGGCGCGCTCATCGAGGCAAGCTCCTCACCCGCGCAGCAGCTCCTCGATGATCTCGCGCTCGGTCACCAGGCCCTTGTCGGCCAGCACCTTGATCAGGGCGCGCAGCACCGGATCCGCCACGGTCAAGGCCCGCGGCTGGGTGCCCTCCTCTGGCGGTGCCGGCCGTAGGGTGTGGATCATGGTGGGGGCCTCCCGGGGCTGCGGGGCGACCTGATCGGAGTCCAGGCTCGCCTGCGGGGGCAGGGGCGAGCCCGATGAGGCCGGCGCTCTCTCCGGGGGGGCGGCCGGGGGCAAGGCCGGGACAGCGGCCGGGAGCGCCACGGGGGGCACGACCGGCAGCGCGGCCGGGACCCCCGCGGGCGGGGTCGCGCCGCCGGGGCCCACGGCCTCCTCGCCGGCCTTGCGAATCCCGAGCTTGGCCAGCAGGGCCTGCATGCTGGGCGAGCCGGGCGCGGCCTTGCCCGAACCGGTCTTGGGTCGGGCCGAGGGTGGCTCCACCTCAGCCACCGTGCTCCGGGCCGTGGCCGGCCGCGCGCTGGACGAGGGTGCTGAGACCGGAGCGGGCCTGGCGGCAGGCGCGGCGGGCAAGCCCTGCCTGCCCGGCTGGGCGACGACGGACGGCAAGGCTGGCGCCGGCTTCGCGGCCGGCCGCGCCGGCGACGGCGCGGCGGCGGCGGGCGCGGCCTGGGCGGGAGCAGGTCTGGGCACCGCGTCGGCCGCGCTCCGCTGCGCCTCGAGCCCGCGGGCCATCTGGGCGCTCACCCGGGACACCACGGTCGGCTCCCGATCCTGCGTCCCGAGGCTCGCGGCCTCCTCCGCGTCTCCGTCCAGGCTCAGGTCCACTGGCTCGCCGGCCGACTCGAGCGCGAGAGCCGCAGGCGGCGCGGCGGGCAGGTCCAGATCCGGCACGTCGGACAGGTCGGCCGGGCGCCCGAGATCCGGAGGCTCGGGCGCGCTCGGAGAAGGCGCGTCGAGCTCACCCACGGCCTCCATGGCGTCCGCGGCGAAGGCATCGGCCAGATCCGGCGGCAAGCTGGCTCCCTCGCCGCCGAAGTAACCCGGCAGGGCAACGCCCTCCGCCGGGGGCGCGGGAGCAGGCCCCGGCACGGGCGTGATCTGATCCGGCCCGGGCCCGCCCAGCTCCTCGATGTCCTCCACCAGCTCGAGCTCTTCGACCACCTCCCCGGCGTCCCCGGCATTGGGAGGAGGCGGAGCGCCGGTCCGGGGTGGATGGCTCCCTGTGCCCATGACCGAGTCATCGAACAGCACGTCCACCGTGCCGTCCAGGTCGAGCGGCGTGGAGGCCGGATGGACCAGGGAGGACGGCCCGGACCCGGCGGCGGAGTCAGGAGCCGGAGTCGACGGGGCAGGCGCAGGCGTCAGCCCGGCCGGGAAGGGCCTCCGACTCTGGGCCAGGGCGTCGAGCTCGGCGAACGGGTCCAGGGCCGCGCTCAGGGGCGCGCCCTGCGGCGGCGCCTCCAGGCGGCCCTGCACGAGGACCATCTCGGGCACGTCGTCCAGCACGGGCGGTGGCAGCTCGGTGCTGGCGGGCATCGGCTGGGCCTGCCTGGCGCGGCCACGGTAGCTGCGCACGATGGCCCGGGCGATCGCGCCCTCCATGCCGATCACCGGCCGCACGCGCTTGCCCGTCCTGGCGCCGAGCTCCTCCAGGACCGCGGAGTTGGTGGGATCCGACATGGCCACAACCAGGGTCTCCTGCCCCGGACCGCCCTCGAGCACCACGGGGATGAGGTTGTTCGCCTCGGCCACCTCGACCGGCACCAGCTTGAGCAGGTACTCGGGGATGTTGCGCTGGTCCATCTCGACCAGCGCCAGCCCCGTCTGCTGCTTCAGCACCTGGGCCAGCGCCTCCTCGGTGATGAAGTGGTTGTCGACCAGGACCTGGCCCAGCCGGCCGCCCCACTTCTTCTGGAACCCGAGCGCCGATCTGAGCTGGTACTCGTCGAGCATGCCGGAGTCGACCAGCAGCTGTCCGAGTTTCTTCCTGATGGGCATCGAGCCTCCGGGCCTCCGCGAGGGATCTAGCGCTCGACGCGCTGCCGGTACTCGTCGCGCGAGATGAAACCCTTCTCGATCAGCAGCTCGACGATGGCCTTGAGCACCTGGACCTCCATCGCCTGCAAGGCTTCCAGCCGCTGGAGGCGCTGGTCGAAGGTCTGGGCCGGGCCCGCGGCCTGGGCCGGCGCAGGCGCCTGAGCAGGTGCGGGCGCTGCCGGCGGGGCGGGCCGCTGCCCGGGCTCGAGGCGGTCCACCTCGACGTCGCCGAGGGTGGAGGTCAGCTGCATCGGCTCGTCCGCGACCTCGATTGCCGCGGCGGCGGCCCCCGCGGGCTGCCCGCCGAAGTAGTGCTGGCTGATGGCCTGGGCCAGCATTCGCTCGCCGGCGATGGCCACCTTGACCCGGCAGCCCGTGCGGAACTGCAGCTCGTCCACCAGGGCCAGGTTGTCCGCATCGGCCATGGCCACGACCAGCTGCTTCTTGGCGACGTCCAGCGCGATCGGCAGCACCTGGCGCGCCTGGGCGTACTCGCCGTCCAGCATGCGAAGGGCCGGTTCAGGGATCGAGAGCCCGGTGAAGTCCACCCGCGGCAAGCCGAGCTGCTTGCTGAGCGCCTTGACCAGCAGATCCTCGCTCAGGATGCGCAGCTCCACCAGCACGTGGCCCAGCTTGCCGCCCCACTTCTTCTGCTCGGCCAGGGCGTTTCGAAGCTGGTCCTCGTTGATCACGCCCGCGCGCAGCAGGAGGTCTCCAAGCCTGATCTTTTTCCCGTCGCTCGGACCCATGGACTGGCTCGCTCTCCCGGCGTCACCCCGGGGCATGGCTGGCAAGACTGTAGCAGACTGCCCGCCCCGCCGGCAAGGAATGGCCCGGATGGGCTAGTTGCCGGCAAGGCTCCGGAAGCGCTGGAGATCGGAGGCGAAGCGCTTGACCAGCTGGGCCACGCGCTTGAGGGCGGGTTGGTCCTCCGCGAAGCGGATGCCCATGCCCTTCGTGTCCTCGAACGGATCGATCCAGGCCACGTGGGCCACGATCTCGACGGGCTTGCCTCCGGAGCCGTCCAGGAACAGGCGCACCGGGAACGCCGCGCCCACGGTCAGGAGCGGTCCGGAGCAGCGCAGGAAGGCTCCGCTCTCGGACAGGTTGCGGGTCTCGGAGCGGTGGGACCCCTTGGCGGTCCGGTAGGAGGCCTCGAGCAGGATGGGAAAGCGCGGCTGCTTGCGCCGCTCGCTCCGGGCGCCGCCACCGCGCAGGTAGCGCAGCAGCCCGTCGATGCGCGCGCGGTCCCGATCCGAGAGCACCACGAACATGCCGGCAGGCAGGCCGGCTCCGGCGGACCGGAGCCGCCTCCAGGCCACGATGCCGTCGAGGAAGACCGCGGTGGAGATCCCGCGGATGGTCACCTTGAGGGTCATGCGCTGGCCGACCTGGACACTCTGCGCGGACTGGAAGAAGAACCCGGTCTCCGCCCCGTTGCGCTCGATGGCGCCCTCGAAATCATCCACGTCGCCGAAGTCGAGTGCGACCTCGAGGGCGGACTGCTCAGCCATGCTGCCTCCCAGATGACTCCCCCATGCTAGCGACTGCCGGCCTCCCGGCACAATCCCCCGTTCGAGGTAGACCGCCCTCCCGACATGGCGCCTGCCCGCCTGCCCGTGGTAGGCTGCCGGCCCGTGAACGTGCGCACCTGCATCGCGGCGGTCCTGGTCCTGGTTGGGGGGCTGCTCGCGGCGCTGGGCGGCGAGGGAGCCAGGATCCTCGGCACCGCCTGCCTGCTGGCCGTGGGGCTGTGGCTCCTCGACCTCGCCCGCGCGCGAGGCTGGCTCCGGCTCGGCCCGGCCTGGCTCAGGGAGGCCCTCGGGCCAGGGCTGATCGTCGCGCTCGCCACGGTGCTCTACGGCCGGCTGCTGCTGGGCGACATGCCGGTGAACCACGATCACCCCATCATGCTGCTGCGCGCCTGGATCACCGGCAGCGAGCTGCTGCCGAGCGGGCGCTTGTCGGGGATCAGCCAGATCATGTTCGGCGGTTACCCGGCCAACACGCTCTACCCGATGGGCACCGATCTGCTGGTGTGCGCCATGCGCTGGCTCGGCCTGGGGCTCGTCTCCTGGGAGACCGCCTACGCCTGGGCCCTGTACCTGGCGGTGCTGGCCTACCCCCTGGGCCTGTACGCGCTCGGCCGGCGCATGGGCGGGCCGGTGGCGGGCGCGCTGGCGGGCCTGCTGGGGTTGATCGATCGCGGCGCCTGGTTCGAGGGCGGCTGGGACTTCAACTTGAGCTGGGGCGTGTGGTCCATGGGCCTGTCCTTCTCCATGTGCCTGTGGAGCCTGTGGACCTTCGAGCGCCTGGCCCGCCTGGCCGGCCGCCCCGGCCTGTGGCTGGGCGCGGCCCTGAGCACGGCCTACGCGGTGATCTGCCACCCCATGGCGCTGGCCATCCTGGGCACCGGCCTGCCAGTGCTGCTGGTGGTCATGCTGCTGCAGGGCCAGCTCGGCGCGCCCGGTCGCTGGCTGGCCCGGGTCACCGGCGCCCTGGTCCTGGCCTTCGCCCTGACCGCCTTCTGGCTGCTGCCCTTCGTCGCCCACCAGGCCTGGTACGAGCCCCTGGCCAGCGCCTACCGGCCCTACACCGAGGTGGTGCGCGGGCTGCTGTCCGGCGCGTTGCTGGCCGCCATGGCCCCGGCACTCGCGCTGGGCGGGCTGCTCGGGCTGGCCCTGGGCGCCAGGCGCGGCGCGCCGACGGCGCTCGGCTGGTTGCTGTGGACGGGGCTGCTGCTGTTCCTGTCCAGCGACACCTTCCTGTCGTCCTTCGACGTGCTGGACCGGCTGCCCAGCCTGGGCCAGCTCCAACTCGAGCGGTTCATGTACCCCTGCCGGGCGGCCCTGCTCCTGGGCGCCGGGCTGCTCTCCGCCCTGCTGGTGGAGCGGGCCGCACCGGGGCCGAGCCTCACGCCGCCGCCCACGCCCTGGCGGGTCCACGGCCTGCGCGCCCTGGCCGCCCTGGCGCTGGCCCCGCTGCTCGTGCTCGCGCCCCAGGCGGCTCCCCTGCCCTGGTTCGCGCCGGCCCGGCCGCTGGACTGGGCCTCCCAGACTCCCTGGGTCGCCGACCTGCGCGCCGCGGCCGACCACCTCCTGCGCCTGCGCCGGGGGCCCGAGCCGCCCCGCAGGGTGGCCGTGCTGACCGCCAAGGACGACCACAGCCTGATGCTCCTGCCGGTGCTCACGGGGCTGCCCATCTTCAAGGTCGGCTTCACGCCCGAGAACAACTACCGCCTCAAGTTCACCTCCCGCGAGCCCGCCGTGTGGCGCGCGGTGGGAGTCACGCACGCGCTGAGCCTGGGGCCCCAGCCGGGCGCGGAGCTGGAGGAGCTGGGCCGGTACGGCCGCCTGGTGCTGTACCGCTTCCGCGGCGCGCCGACGCCTCGGGCGGCCCTGACCGGCCCCGGCGAGGCCGCGTTCGAGCGCGACGAGCCCGAGCGGCTCGAGGTGCGCCTGAAGGGCACCGGGCCGCAGAGCCGCCTCACCCTGCTCGCGCCGCGCTACGCGCTGTGGAGCGCGGAGCTGGATGGGCAGCCGCTGCCCATCGACGGCGCCAGGGTGGGCGACAGCCCGGACGTGTTCATGTCTCTGCCGGCCCGGGACGGGCGGCTCACCGTGCGCTACCGAAACGGCGTGGCCGAGTGGCTGGGCCGCGGCCTGAGCGCGCTCGGCCTGGCCATCGCCCTGCTGCTGTGCGCGGCCTGGCTGGCGCCGGGCCTGCGCGCCAGGCTGGCGCGCTGGCTGGGGCCCTGGGGCGAGCGGGCCCGACTGGCCACGACCCTGGCGGCGCTCGTCCTGGGCGCGCTCGGGGCGCTGGCCCTGCTGCTGCGCCTGGCGTTGCCGGGCGCCAGCCCCTTCCCGGGGCAGCGCGTGGTGACCCGCCTGGCCGACCTCTTGCCCGAGGCGCGCGCCGCGCTCGTCCGGCCGGAGCGCAGCGAGTCCTGCCAGCCCTTCGACGGCCAGCGGCTGCGCTGCCCCGGCCCCGAATGGAACTTCTCCGGCCTGGTGCTGTTCAGCGCCGACCAGATCATCCGCCGCTGCATCTGGCTCCACCCGGTCGAGGGCGCCCGCCACACCCTGACCTTCGAGGGGGTGGAGCTGGGCGATCACCTGCGGGGCTTCTGCGCCCTGGACGACCGGGTGCTGCTGCCGAACGATCACCGCGACGTGGAGCTGGTGGTGTCGATCGACGGCCAGGAGCTCGGCCGCGCGGCCTGCCCGGCCAGGCGCGGCTGGCACGCCTGGTCCTTCCCCACGCCCGGGCTGGTCGGACGCCGGGCCGAGGTGAGCATCGCCTCTCAGGCGGCCTTCACGGGGCGCCGCCACTTCTGTTTCACCGCCTACGCAACCCGGGAGGACCCTTGAGCGCCGAACCCGACACCTTCGACACGCGCTGGCCCAGTCTGCTGCCGGCCCCCGCTGCCAGGGGCATGCTGCGCACCGAGCCCGAGGACTTCGAGGTCGAGGAGCTGCCCGCCTACCCGCTGAGCGGCGAGGGTGAGCACCTGTTCCTGTGGCTCGAGAAACGGCTGCGCACGACCGACCAGGTGGTGCGCGACCTGGCCGCCGGCCTGGGGGTGTCCGCCGACGAGATCGGCAGCGCCGGACTCAAGGACCGGCGCGCCGTCACCCGCCAGTGGCTGTCGGTTCCGGCCCGCGCGGCCGAGCGCCTGGCGGGCCTGGAGCTCGCCGGGGCCAGGGTGCTCGAGAGCCGGCGCCACGGCAACAAGCTGCGCACCGGCCACCTGCGCGGGAACCGCTTCCGGCTCCTGGTGCGGGGGGTGGACCCGGGCCAGGCCCCCGAGCTCACGGCGCGCGCCGAGGAGCTCAGGCGGCGCGGGGCGCCGAATTACTTCGGCCCCCAGCGCTTCGGGCGCGGCCTGGCCAACGAGGCCGAGGGCCGCGCCGTGCTGGCCGGGCGCGGCCGTCGCCACGATCGCCGCGGCTTGCGTTTCGTGCTGAACGCGGCCCAGGCGGCCCTGTTCAACGATCTCCTGGCGCGCAGGCTGCGGGCCGACCTGCTCTCGCGCGTGCTCGAGGGCGACCTGCTGCTCAAAGCCGATTCAGGCGGCCAGTTCCTGTGCTGCGCGCCGGCGGAGGACCAGCCGCGGGCGGACCGCTTCGAGGTGCACCCCACCGGGCCGATGTTCGGGCCCAAGATGCGCGCGCCGCAGGGCGTTCCAGCCAGCATGGAGGCCGAGGTGCTGAGCGCGGCCGGGATCGGCCCCGAGACCTTCCAGCGTTTCGCCAAGCTCACCCAGGGCACCCGCCGGTCGCTGCGCCTGGCGTTGCCCGACCTGGAGCTCTCCTTCGAGCCGGCCGGGCTGCGGCTCGCGTTCAGCCTGCCCGCGGGGGCCTACGCCACGGTGGTGCTGCGGGAGCTCCTGCAGGTCGAGGAGCCGGCCGAGGAGGGCGCAGAGCACGAGCAGGCCGACGGGGCGTGAGGGGCGCGCCCCGCCAGCCGCAGGGCTCAGTCGCAGAACGGCTCGTTCACGTTGGCGTTGTTGTACACCGTCCAGTTGGGGACCTCGAAGCGCGGGATGGTGCCGTTCTCGCGCACGTTGGTCACGTGGAACTCGAACTGGTTCCAGACCCGGCGCGTGGACACCCAGTCGTTGTCCAGGTTGCCGTACACCAGGATGCCCCCGCTCATGCCGAGGCCGTTCTGGTTGACGATCATCTCGGCGTGCCCGTCGTTGTCCGCGTCCACCACCACCGGGTGCTCCCAGCCGGTCACCGACCAGCGCTGGGCGTGGAAGATCACGTTGTGCGCCAGGCCCGCGTACACGTTCAGCCACTGCTCGTCGTTCTGGATCACCTCGACCGGGCCGTCGCCCTCGAAGTCGAAGCCGGTGTTCCCGCCGCCGAGGGTCTGGTCGTAGATCTCCTCCTTCCAGATCCTGCTCATGGCCAGGTTGGCCTCGTTCACCTCGATGCCGAAGAAGCACTCGCCGTCCGTCGGCCCCTCGGGGCCCTCGACCTGGCAGGTCCCCACCACGCCCACCTCGGGCCCACCGCTGCCGTCGATGTCGGCGATGACCGGGTTGATGATGGCGCTCACGTCGGGGTCGTTCAGCGTGCTCAGGATGGCGCCGGTCTGGCCGTTGACGATGAAGGTCCCGCCGTGCAGGCCGATGGAGAACAGGATCACCTCGGCCTGGCCGTCCAGGTTGAAGTCCGCGACGCCCACGAAGCCGTCGTCCTTGGCGACCTGCCACATGACCGTGCCGTCCGCGCGGTAGGCTGTGTTGCCGCACAGGAGCTCCATGTTGCCCTGCCGATCGAGATCGGCCGCGGTGCAGAACACCCCGTGACCGGCGCCGCCCCGGCCGGCGGTGCCTTCCCACAGGAGCTGGCCGTAGCGGTCGAACACGGCCGGGCCGCGGAAGATCTCGGGGTGGCCATCGTGGTCGAGATCGGCGATGCCGATGGCCGAGCCGTCCTCGATGTCGTCCTCGGGCGCGTGCCAGGGCTCGCTCTCCCACTTGAAGGTGCCGTCGTGCTCGAAGCAAAGCACGTTGCCGGTCACGAACTGGCCGGTGATGTCGCCCGACTCGGTGATCACCAGCTTGGAGGCCAGGATCTCGGGCAGGTTGTCGCCGTCGATGTCGCCCAGCGCGAGCTGCGTCTCGAAGTTGGTGCGGAAGCGCGGGTCGTCGATGGAGAAGAGCGTGCGCCCGTCGTCACCCGACATGGCCCGGATGATGGAGGGCTCCTTGACGCTCAGCCCGCCGGTGAAGGTGTTGAACACGACGTCGGGGACGTCCTGCTCGTTGATGAACCCGTCCGCGTTGTCGTCGGTCAGGTTGGCCACCACCGGCGTCATGAAGACCTGCTTGAAGGTCGGGCTGGGGAAGCTGTCGTGGGGCCACTCGATCTCCAGCGTGGGCTGGAACACCCGGGGGGTGATGCAGGGCGGCAGATCCGGCGTCACCCCCTCCGCCTCGAGGGCCACGGTGATCAGGGTGAAGCTGTCGCAGCCCGCGCTGGCGAAGGAGCTCTCCACCACCACCTCGCCCACCTCCAGGCCGAGGTCGGCCGGGGTGAAGGCCACCTCCACGAACAGCGCCTCGCCCGGGGCCACCGCGCGCGGCAGCCCGGGGGCCACCAGGCTGTACTCCGGGGAGGTGCCGGCGCCGAGCGCCACGGACTCGACCGTCAGCGGCTCGGTGCCGTGGTTGATGCAGGTGAAGCTCATCTCCGAGGAGAACCCCAGCTCGACCAGGCCGAAGCCCAGGCCGGTCGGCTCGCAGGAGAACACGGACGGGCAGGTGCCGGTGTAGTTGCCCTTGAGCTCCACCACGCCGTTGGGGGTCTGGTCGTCGTTGCCCGAGATGAGCACCCGGCCGAAGTCGGCGCCCGGGGCCGAGGGGCTGTACTGCACGTTCACCGTGTGGCTCTGGCCGGCCGGGATGGTGCGCGGGGCGCCGGGCACCGCGGCGAAGGTGAAGTCTGCGTTGCCGCCGTCGAAGGCGATCTGCCGCACGCGCAGGTTGCCCGGGCCGCAGGCGGTGATGGTGAAGCTCATCGCGCGGCTCTGGCCCACCGCGACCGGACCGAAGTCCAGGGTCTCGGGGTTGATGCACATGCGCGCGGCCTGGCCGCCCCCGGTGAGCGCCACGTTCACCCGCTGCAGGTGGAAGGGATCCTCCCCGGCCTTGACCTCCAGGGTGCCGGTCTGCAGGCCGTCGGACTGCGGGTTGAAGGTCACGGTGATGTCGTAGCTCTGCCCCGGGTCGAGCTCCGGGCGAGGGAAGGGCGCGGCGCTGGGGATGAAAGAGGGGCTCGAACCTCCCAGCAGGCCCCAGTCCCACAGGGTGCAGGTCTCGCTGCCGAAGTTGTAGATCTTGGTCACCAGGTCAGCCGGCTGGCCCATGGGCACCGAGCCGAAGTTGAGCAGGCTTGGATCGGCCTGGATATCGCAGGGCGGCGGCGTCACGCCGGTGCCGATCAGGCTCACCTCGGTGGAGGGCTCGTCGGGATCATTGTCGCACACCACCGTCACGGTGGCCTGCGCCTGGCCCTCGGCGCTCGGCTGGTAGCGCACCGAGAACTGCCTGAGCTCCCCGATGGGCACGGCCATGGGCAGGCCGGGCAGGCCGGACAGCGAGAAGTCGGCGCTGCCCACCGGTCCCTGGATGGCGCTGACCGTGCACTCGGCGTCGCCCACGTTGACGATGGACACGGGGCGGTTGGCGAACCCGCTGGTGGACACCTGGCCGAAGTCCACCGCCACCGGGCTGACCTCGATGTCACAGGTGGGGATGGGGGTGGCCCGGCCGCGCAACGC
This sequence comes from Myxococcota bacterium, assembly GCA_022710975.1. Taxonomy (GTDB): domain Bacteria; phylum Myxococcota; class B64-G9; order B64-G9; family B64-G9; genus JAKLGA01. The sequence continues at coordinate 18,099 of JAKLGA010000014.1, forward strand.
AATGTAGCCCATGCCGGTGATGGGATCGTTGGTGCGGATGTTGAGCTGGCCCTGGTGGCTGCCGATCTCCGTCGGGGAGTAGTCAAGCTCCACGTCGAAGGTGGCGCCGGGTGGCAGATCGAGCGGGGTGGTGATCTGCGTGCTGAAGGAGAAGAAACCCTCCGGCCCGGCCTCGAGCTCCAGCCCGGTGACGGTCAGCACCTCGGTGCCGCAGGAGGAGAAGCGGTAGGGCTTGCGGGCGGTGGTGCCCACGCTCACGCTGCCGAAGTCCACCACGAAGGGGGGCTCCGGGCACAGCTTGGGCGCGATGCCGCTGCCGGCGAGGCTGATCACCACCACGGTCTCGTCCGGATCCGTGGAGGTCACCTCGATGCTGCCGGGCTCGGCGCCGCCGTCGAGGGGCGTGAAGGTCACGCTGAAGGTGCGCGACTCACCCGGGGCCAGGGTGCCCGTCCAGGGGCCGGTGTCCAGCTCGTACTCGCCGCTCGTGCCGGCGGCGAAGTCCACCCCGCCCTGCCCGCCGCTGGCCTGGAGCGTGAGCGCGAACACGCCCACGTTGCGCACCAGGAACTGCCGGCTGGCGGGCTGGTTCAGGTCGTTGCGGCCGAAGTCGACGCTCAGGTTCTGGGGCGCGACCTGGTCGTTGCACTGCTCCCCGGCGTCGCCCAGCAGGCAGACCTGCACGTCGGGGCTGACGCCCTCGCCGCGCAGGCGCACCCGCAGGCTGGGGCGCTCGGGGTCGTTGGTCTGGATCACCACCGCGGCGTCGTCCTGGCCGTCCTCGGCCGGCAGGTACTGGATGGTGAAGTAGGTGGCCTGGCCCGGGAGGATGTCGTTCGACGGGGGCAGCTCCAGCGTGAAGTCCGGGCTGCCGCCCGCTTCCAGGGCGATCGCGATCCAGGTCAGGTCGGCCCGGGCGCTGGGATCGTTGGCCAGCACGATCACCCTGCTCTCGCGCTGGCGCACCACCACCTGCCCGAAGTCGGCCAGGTAGCCGTCCGGCGCGTCCGGGTCCGCCGGCAGCGGCTCGACCGTCCCGTTCCCGTCCCAGTCCTGGCCGAGCGCCACGACCGGCTGGATGTCGCCCAGGTTGACCTCGTCCTCGCAGCCGAGTTGGAGCGAGCCGAGCACCAGGCCCAGGAGCAGCGACCAGCGGACGCCGATTCCGTGACTCGATCTCATCGCGTTCCTCCCGCAGGTGAGCAAGCGTGTTCAGCCGATCTGCCGCCGCCAGGCCCGGGCCGCGAGCCCGAGCAGCAGCAGCAGGCAAAGTCCGAGCGCCGAGCCCGGGGCCTGGCCGCAGCCCCCGGCGGACGGGGGCGGCCCGTCTCCGTCCCCTCCCCCGCCGCCGTCGGGTCCGCCGCCGTCGGGCAGCCCGCCGTCCGGCTCGTCCCCGCAGTCGGTCAGCCCCTCGTCGGCCTGGCCGTCGCAGTCGTCGTCCAGGCCGTTGCACAGCTCGGGCCCGGAGGGCGTGCAGGCGTACTCGCAGCCCGTCCCGTCGATCTCGTCCAGATCCACCCAGCCGGCCTCGCAGGCGCCCAGCAGGCACGCCCCGTCCGCGCAGCTGGCCGCGGCGTGCGCGAAGTCGCAGGGCCGTTCGCAGCCGCCGCAGCGCGCGGGGTCGGTCTGCAGGTCGGCGCAGTACTGCTCGCAGCGGGTCAGCCCGGCCGGGCAGTCCAGGGCGCACAGGCTATCCCAGCACACCTGGGCCGGCTGGCAGTTGAAGCCGCACTCGCCACAGTTGCGCGGATCGCGCGTGAAGTCGAACCCGTCGTCTGCCACCCCGTCGCAGTTCTCGTCCAGGTGGTTGCACTGCTCCGGGGCCGCGGGGTGGACGTAGGGGTTCTGGTCGTCGCAGTCGTCCCCGCCACAGACCGCGCTCTGGTGACCGTCGGCGTCGGTGTCCTGGCAGAAGCCCTGCCCGGTGAAGCCCACCACCAGGGCGTTCTTGCCGCACACCATGCCCAGGCCCCTGGCCGGGAAGGAGGCCGCGGCCAGCACCGAGTAGGCCACGAAGCGGTCCATGCCGCTGAGATCGTCGAAGGCCGAGGCGTAGGTCGCGTCGAGCTGCCAGGTCTGGCCGTCGGCGGTGGTGTACACCATGGGGTTGCCGTCCCCCACGTTGGCCACCGCGTAGCCCGCGTCCGGCGCGGCGAAGGTGACGTCCATGACGTAGGTCGGCGCGCCGCCCGCCCCGGCGGGCAGGCTGAGCGGGCTCCAGCTCTCGCCGCCATCCGCGCTCGCCACCAGCAGGTAGCCGGCGCCCCCTCCGCCCGCCCAGCCGTGCTGCGCGTCGGTGAACGAGACCCGCTGCAGCGCGCCCGCCAGGCCGTCGGCCAGGAGCTGCCAGGAGCGGCCACCGTCCACGCTGCCGAGGACGAAGCCGCAGCAGGGTGGGACGGGCTCCTCCCACTCGTCGGCCGGCTCGACCCCGGGCTGGCCGCCCACCGCGAAGCCGTGCAGCGCGTCGACGAAGTAGAGCCCGTTGAGCTGCTGGCCCTCCGCCAGCGCGGGCAGCGCGGCCGCCTGCCAGCTGGCGCCGTCCTCGGTCCAGTAGGCCCCGGCCGGACCCACCGCCCAGCAGTGGCTCGCGTCCAGGCAGGTCAGATCGGTCAACATGCCCGGGGGAGCCTCCGCCAGGGTCTGGGGCGCCCAGGTCCGGCCGCCGTCGTCGGTGCGGTACAGCTTGGCCTGCGGCGTCCAGCCGGCCACCTCGAAGGTGGCCAGGTAGCCGACCAGGCCGTCCACCATGTCCACCGCCAGCGGCATGATCAGGCCCTGGCCGCCGACCTGGGCCGGCCGCCAGCTCTGCCCGCCGTCGTCGGTGCACACCACGCGCGGCTCGGAGTTGCCCGAGCTCGGGGACTTGACCACCCCCACCGCGCAGGCGGTGCGCTCGTCGGCCATGGATACGTCCAGGAGCGCGTTGTCGCTACCCAGCTCGTAGTACAGCCAGTGCCAGTCCGCCCGGGCTTCGAGGCCCAGGGCCAGGACCACGACCGCGGCCACCCGCGCCGACCTGTGCGCCGCACGCATGCGCCTCACCTCCAGCCTTTCGCCTCGAGCTCCAGGAGCCAGTCCCGGGCGGCCTGCGCCTGGGTGCCCGCGGGGTAGAGCCGCAGGTAGTCCTCCAGCGCACGACGCGCCCGGCGGAAATCGCCCAGGGCCAGGTAGCACTCGGCCAGGTGGAAGGCCACCTCCTGCCGCAGCAACCCGCGCGGGAAGCGCCGGCGCAGCTCGTCGAAGCGCTCGAGCGCTCGAGCCGGCGCCCCGAGCGAGCGCAGCTCCAGCAGCCCGGCCTCGAACAGGGCCGCCTCCTGCTGGGCGTGCCCGCCCCCCTGCTCGGCCAGCGCCAGGTAGGCGTCCCGCGCGGCGACCGGGTCCCCTCCCAGCCGCAGCGCATCGGCGCGGAGCATCCGCGCCCGCGGATCGTCCGGGTTCTTCGCCAGGTGCGCGTCCAGCAGCCCGCGCGCTTCGGCCACCCGCCGCGCGGCCAGCAGCCTCCGCGCCCGGGCCAGCAGCTCGTCGCCGCCCTCCTCGCCCGCGAGCGGCGCCTGCAGCCCCGGCCGCGGCTCCGGGCGCGGCCGGGGAGTGGGCGCCCGGGGAGGGGCGTGGTAGGCGAGCCAGGCCAGGCGCGCGTCCTTCCGGCCTCGCTCCGGGAGCGCGTCCACCAGCCCGGCCGCCTCCTCGGCGGTCAGGGGGGCCAGGGGGCCGGGGCCCGCCGCGCCCAGCGTCAGGCGGGTCGGGCCCTGCACGTCGAAGTCGGCTCCACCCGCGGAGGAGACGTGCAGCTCACCCTCGAGCAGGGCCACCTCCGCCTCACCGTCCGGGCCGAGGCGCACGACGAAGGCCGTCCCCAGCGCCTCCAGCGAGCCAAACGGCAAACGCAGCGCCAGCCCGGCGCGGGAGCCGGGCGTGAGGTGCAAGCCCACGCGACCGCGCTCGAGCTGGACCTCGAAGCGCGCCGCGCCCACGCGGTGCACGCGGAAGGCGCCGCCCTCGTCGGCCGCGAGCGCGACCGACGGGTCCGGAGCCACCACCAGCCGGGCCCCCGGGGCCAGGCTCACCACCCCGTCGGCCGGCACGCAGGGCTCGGTCCGCGGACCGGGTTGCAGCCCCGCGGCGCTCCCCTGCAGCGCGAGCAGCGGGAAGCTCTCGCCGGCGCCGAGAGGTGGCCCCGGGTCTCGCCCCCGCGGGACGAGGAGCACGGCCAGGAGCAGGGCGGCGGCCGCGGCCCCGGCCGCCAGGACCGGCACCCAGCGGGGCAGCCGGAACCCCAGTCGCGGCGCGAGCCGGGAGAAGTTCGCGGCGGCCTCGAAGGGCGGAGGCGGCAGCGCCGCCGCCGCGCGCAGCACCTCGCGCAGCCTGCGGAGCGCCTCGAGCTCCGCCAGGCAGGCCGGGCAGGCCGTGGGCGCGTCCAGGTGGCGGAGGAGTTCGTCGGCGAGCGGTGGCGCGAGCTGGCCATCCAGGTGGTCCTGGAGGTGGCTCAGGAAGCGGCAGTCGGTGGGGCGCCCTCGATCTCGTACCACGGGAAGCTCCTGCGAAATTCCTTGCGCGCGTGGTGCAACCGGGTCCAGACCGTCTTCTCCGGGATTCCGAGCTGGGCGGCGATCTCCTTGCCGCTCAGCTCCTCCATCTCGAACAGCACCAGGACGCTGCGCAGCCTGAACGACAGGCCTGCCAGGGTGCGCTGGACCGCCTGGTCGAGCGCCGCGCGCTCCAGGGCGCGCTCCGGCCCGGCCCCGTGCTCCTCGCGCGGCTCGCGGGCGGCCGCCTCGCCCAGGCGCAGGCGCCGGAACCAGGAGCGGCCGCGGTGCTGGGCCACCCGCAAGCAGACGCCGTACACGAAGCTCGACAGGGCCGCCTGGCCGCGGAAACCGGGCAGCGCGCGCCAGAGCGCCAGGTAGGCCTCCTGGACCGCGTCGTCGAGCTCGGCGGCCGACCCCCCCGCCAGCCGGTGCAGGATCCGGTGCACGTGGGTGGCCGTCCTGCGGTGGAATTCCTGGAAGGCATCCTTGTCCCCGGCCCGGCAGCGGGCCAAACAATCCTCGGGCACCTGGAGCCGGTCTGCGGGGGGCATGGCGACCCGGGATTCTACTGCATCTGTTCCCGCGCGCCCCAGAAACCTTCACTCGCCCTGGATCAGGGGGATGACCAGCCCGAGACCGGCTTCGAAGGAGACGGTCTGCATGGAGAGCACCGTGGATTCGATCGGCCCGCGCCCGACCACATAGCGCTGGTGGCGCAGGTGGACGCTGGTCCCGATCTCCAGCTGGATCGCGAAGTTCCATGGGGTCCAGTACCGTCCGAGCAGCCGCCCCAGGACCGCCGGGTTCCAGCGCTCCACCACGCTGGTGGTGCCGAGCTCGGGCAACAGGGCGTCCAGCCGGGTCCAGCTCGCCTGCAGGCCCACGTCCAGGCCGAGCTGCCAAGCGTCGAGCCCCCACAGCCCGGCGACCCAGACCTGCAGCGGAACACTCCCGTGCAGCGCATCGACCTGATCCACCCGCACCCGCCGGCCCTGGAAGACCGCCACCCCCAGGCAAACCTCGAGCCAGTCGAGCGGGGCCCAGGCCAGGGCCAGTTCGGGGCCCAGGCTGGCGGCCTCCCAGCTCGGCTGGGAGGAGAAGGCCCCGCCCACCCGCAGCCGGAGCACGCCCCGGCCGGGCGCGCTGGGCCCGGGACACCTGGGCGCCGGGCACTCCGGGCAGGCCGAGCGGGCCGGGCACTCCGGGCAGGCGGGGGCCACCTCGATCGGCGCCCTGGCGGGGGCCGCCAGGACCAGCCCCGGCAGCTCCCCGGCCTGGAGTGCGTGCAGCGTGGCCAGGGCCATGGCCCGGGCCAGCTCCTCGCGCCCGCTCGTCGCGTCGCCGACCGCGGGGCAGAGATCCCGCTGGACGCTCTCGCCCGAGGCCGGATCCAGCAGCACCAGGCGCAGGAGCCGCGGGGCCGGGCAGCCCGCCTCGGGTGGCACCAGGCGGGCCCACAGCACCGCGCTCGCCCCGAGCTCCAGCCCCCGCGTGCGAGCCTCCCGCTCGCTCTCGGCGGGGTCGGCGTGCCCCGCGGGCTCGAGGGGCCCCACGCGCACGGCGGTCCCTCCGAGCTCGAGCTGCAGGGACTCGACCCACAGCTCGACCCCAGGCAGGGCCAGCTCCGGGGGGCAGGCGTCCAGCACCGGCAGCACCAGCAGCAGCTTGGTGGGCGCGGGGTCAGCCCCGGCCGCGCGCGCTCCACCGCCCGCCGCCGCCGCCAGGCAGGCGAGCATCGCCAGGGGTTGGAGCGTCCGCCCTCGATCCCGCATCGTGTCTCGGAGGTTAGCCTTCCGCGGAGCACGGCACAAGGGCCCCCGGCGCCGCCCAGGCCGGCCTTGTGCAAGCGCCGGGCGCAAGCTACTGTAGGGGGCGTGGGGAGAGGCGGTGGGCGCATGAGCGCGGACAGCGATCGCAAGCTCGAGCGAATCGAACGGCACTACCTCAGGATCTTCGAGCACTTGGACCCGGGGCTGCTCACCTCCGGGCAGGCGCTCGAGTGGCCCGGAGGGCGGTCCGACGAGCCCGAGCGCAGCGTCCAGGGCAGCCCGGCCTTCCTCGGGTACTACACCCAGCGCGGCCTCGAGGTGGTCTTCGAGCGCTACGGACTCATGGAGCGCTTGCACGCCCTGGGCTTCCGCGAGCTGGAGCACTCCCTCGAGCGCCACCCCGAGGGCTACGACATCTTCCGGGTGTTCACCGCCGGGACGCGCCATCCGCTGATCGAGCTCATCGCCCGCATCGGGCCCCTGCCTCCGGAGACGCTCCACCTGGTGGGTGATGCGCTGCCGGCCTGCGAGAAGCGCCTCTTCCTCAACGTCAAGTGGCTCCGCATGCAGAACCCCTTCGTCCAGCAGCCCGCCGAGCGGCCGCTGTTCCCCGGGCAGGCCTTCCCGGGCCTGGGCATCGGTCGCGAGATGATGGCCCTGCTGCAGATGATCTGCGTGCGGCTGGAGCTGGACGGGGTGTACGAGCTCCCCGAGCGGCTGCACAACGCCGTGCTCTACTTCCGCCGTTTCCGCTTCCTGGACCCGGAGCTGCAGGGCGTGATGACGGCCATCCTGCGCGACACCCAGCAGCACCAGCTCGTGGATCTGGCCTGGAACGTCGAGTGCGGCAACCTGACCGACGAGCGCACGGGCAGGGCCTTCCGCTGGATCCCCTCGGAGCAGGTGCTGCCGCGCACCGGACCGGTGCGCGACTTCCTGGACTCCCCGGCGTACCGCGAGCAGGCCACCCGGGCCCTGGAACGGTCCCGGTTCCGTCTGGCCAGCGCGGATCTGGCCGTGGATCTGGCCGGCGGCGCGGACCTGCTCGGGGTGGGCGACAACCCGATCCCGGCCCGCATCAAGTAGGCCCCCCTGCCCCGCTGGCCGGAAACCGATTGCGCCCAGGTCCGATTCGCGGTACAAACCGGCTGCCATGAAATGCCGCGACTGCCTGCATTGGGCCCCGCCCCGCTCCGTGGAGTCGCTGCCGGACTACCCCATCGGCTACTGCGAGATCTTCCAGAAGGACGTGGCCGGGGAGTACGCCGGCTGCGCCGGGCGCTTCTTCCTGACCCGCAACCGGGATGAGTGGAAGGGCACGCTGCACGAGCGCGAGGCCCCCGCGGACGCGCCCATCGAGATCCCCGAGGGCGCCAAGATCGTGTCCATCTCCGAGCCCATCAGCGCCACCGGCAAGGTCAAGATCGTCTTCCTGGTCCCCGACCAGGGTTGAGCCGGCCCGGCCCGTCCGGGGGGGCAGCGCAGCGCCCGTCCCCAAAAAGAAAACCGCCCCCGGAGGTCCGGGGGCGGTCTGTAGGAACACGGCTCGGGCCGGGGCCCAGCTACTCGGACTTCTCCCCGCCCTTCTTGGCCTTGGGGGCCTTGGCCTTGGCGGCCGGCTTGGCGGCCTTGGCGCCCTTGGGCTTGGAGGCCGCCTTGGTGGCCTTGGCGATCTTCTCCTTGCCGCTCACCTTCTTGTCGCCCTTCTCACCCTTGGCCGCGGAGGCCTTCTTCTCGTCGGGCAGCAGCTCGATGAAGGCCATCGGCGCGCAGTCGCCCACGCGGTTGCCCGTCTTGATGATACGCGTGTAGCCACCCTGGCGGTCCTTGAAGCGCGGGGCCAGATCGCCGAACAGCTTGCGCAGGGCCTCGGGCTCGTTCACGCGCCGGTTCTCGACCACCTTGCCCGTGGTGTGGAGCTGCTCGGCCGCCAGGCGCCGCGCGGCCAGGTCGCCGCGCTTGCCGAGGGTGATCAGCTTCTCCGCCACCCTGCGGAGCTCCTTGGCCTTGGCCAGGGTGGTCAGGATGCGCTCCTTCAGGAACAGCGAGGTGACCAGGTTGCGGAACATCGCCAGCCGGTGGGCCGCGTCGCGTCCGAACTTTGCGTTTCTGCGATGGTGTCTCATGCCTCCTCCTCGACATTCTCCTGGCGGCTCCGCGGGAGCTCCTTGGGGGGCCAACCGTCGACCCGCATACCCAGGCTCAGGCCCATCTCGCCGAGGATGTCCTTGATCTCCTTCAGCGACTTGCGCCCGAAGTTCTTCGTCTTGAGCATCTCGGCCTCGGTCTTCTGCACCAGATCGCCGATGTACTTGATGTTGGCGTTCTCCAGGCAGTTGGCCGAGCGCACCGACAGCTCCAGCTCATCGACGCTGCGGAGCAGCGTCTCCATGAGGCGCTCCTGCTCCTCGTCCCGCCGATCCTCTCCGCACTCCCCGTCCTCCGGGAAGTTGATGAAGATCGTCAGCTGCTCCTTCAGGATCTTGCTGGCGTAGGCCACGGCGTCCTCGGGCTTCACGCTGCCGTCGGTCCACACCTCGAGGGTGAGCTTGTCGTAGTCGGTGATCTGCCCCACGCGGGCGTGGGTCACCTGGTAGTTGACCTTCCGGATGGGCGAGAAGATCGAGTCCACCGGGATGACGCTGACCGGATCACCCTCGTGCTTGTTGCCCTCGGCCGGCACGTAGCCCCGGCCGCGATCCGCGCCCAGCTCCATGCGCAGGCGGCCGCGCTCGGACACCGTGGCGACGTGCTTGTCGGGCGTCAGGATGGTCACCCCGGCGGGCACCTGGATGTCGCCGGCCTTCACCTCGCAGGGTCCCTTGGCGTCCACCTTGCAGGTGACCGGCTCCCAGCCTTCCATCTTGAGCCGGACTTCCTTGAGGTTGAGGATGATGTCGGTGACGTCCTCGGCCACGTCCGCGACCGAGGTGAACTCGTGCAGCACCCCGTCGATCTTGACCGAGGTGAACGCCGCGCCCTGGATGCTGGACAGCAGCACCCGGCGCAGCGAGTTTCCCAACGTCTGGCCGAAGCCCCGCTCGAAGGGTTCGCCCACGAACTTGCCGTAGGTGGAGCTCAGGGACTCGCGGTCCACGATCAGGTTCCGCGGCTTGATCAGGTCTCGCCAGTTCCTGGAAACGCTCGAAATCATGCTTCCTCCCGTCAGCGCATGCGACCGAACACCGGCGCCGGAGTGATCACTTCGAGTAGAGCTCGACGATCATCTGCTCGTGGATCGGCATGGAGATGTCTTCACGGCTCGGGAAGGCCTTCAGCGTCGCCTTGAAGTTGCCCCGTTCGAGCTCGACCCAGCCGGGGATGCCACGCCGCTCGGACGCGTCCAGCGCCTCGTTCAGCGAGCCCATCTTGCGGCTGGCCTCCTTCACCTGGACCACGTCGCCGACCTTGAGCAGGGCCGAGGGGATGTTGACCTTGCGGCCGTTGACGGTGAAGTGCCCGTGGCGCACCAGCTGCCGGGCCTCCCGGCGGGTGCGGGCGAAGCCCATGCGGAAGGCCATGTTGTCGAAGCGCCGCTCGAGCAGCAGCAGCAGGTTCTCGCCGGTGTGGCCCTTCTGCAGCGAGGCGCGGTCGAAGAACGTCCGGAACTGCCGCTCCAGCATGCCGTACAGGCGCTTGACCTTCTGCTTCTCGCGAAGCTGCTGGCCGTAGGACGAGAACCGGGTGCGCCCCTGACCGTGCTGACCCGGGGGGTAGGGACGCCGGTCCACCGAGCACTTCTCGGTGAAGCAGCGATCGCCCTTGAGGAACAGCTTGAGCTTCTCGCGCCGGCAGTACTTGCAAACAGAGCCCGTGTAACGCGCCACGTCTTCCTCCTTGACAACTGCAGCCGATCCGACGGCCCAGCCGAGCTTACACGCGCCGCCGCTTGGGCGGCCGGCAACCGTTGTGCGGGATCGGGGTCACGTCCCGGATCAGGGTGATCTTCAGCCCCGAGGTCTGCAACGCGCGCACGGCCGACTCACGGCCGCCGCCCGGGCCCTTCACCTCGACGCCGACCTGCCGCATGCCGTGGTCCATGGCCTTCTTGGCGGCGTCCTGCGCGGCCAGCTGCGCGGCGAACGGGGTGCTCTTGCGCGAGCCCTTGAAGCCGCGGGTGCCGGAGCTGGACCAAGAGATCACGTTCCCGGCCATGTCGGTGATGGTGATGATCGTGTTGTTGAACGTGGCCTGGATGTGCGCGATGCCGCTCTGCACGTTCTTCTTGAGCTTCTTCTTGCCCTTGACGGCCGGGGTCGCGGGGGTCGTGGCAGCCGCACCGGCGGCCGGGGCCGCGGGCGCGCCCTCCACCACCGCAGCCGGGGTCTCCGTGGGGTTCGTCTTCTCGTCGGTCATGATCGCCCTTCCTCAGGCAGCCGCGGCTCACGCCGTGGGCGCGGCGGTGGTGCCCTTGTTCTTCTTCATCAGGGTCTTGCGCGGGCCCTTGCGGGTCCGGGCGTTGGTGTGCGTGCGCTGCCCGCGGCAGGGCAGTCCCTTGCGGTGCCGCTGGCCACGGTAGGAGTTCAGGTCCATGAGCCGCTTGATGTTCATGGACACCTCGCGGCGGAGATCGCCCTCCACCTTGAAGTTGGCGTCGATGAACTCACGCAGCCGACGGACCTCGTCCTCGGTCAGGTTGTCGGTCCGGGTGTCCGGGTTCACCCCGGCGCCGGCGATGATCTTCATCGCGCGCGTCCGCGCGATCCCGTAGATGTACGTGAGGGCGACAACGATTCTCTTGTTGCGTGGCAAATCCACGCCAGCGATACGAGCCACCAGGCACCTCCTAACCGCTCAACCCTGACGCTGCTTGTGCCGGGGATTCTCGCAGATCACCCGGACGATACCCTTGCGCCGCAGGATGCGGCACTTGGAACAGATCTTCTTGACCGACGCTCTGACCTTCATGACAGCTCTCCTTGAGCCAGCTTGCTCAGCACGATGGGCCCGTCGCCGCCGATGGCCACGGAATGCTCGAAGTGGGCGGACAGCTTGCGATCCCGGGTCACCTGCGTCCAGCCGTCCGCGGCCGCCTCCACCTGCCAGGTGCCCTCGTTGATCATGGGCTCGATGGCGATGACCAGGCCCGGGCGCAGCCGCTCGTTGTGGCCGGCGGAGCGGTAGTGCGGCACCTGGGGCTCCTCGTGCAGGGCCCGCCCGATGCCGTGGCCGACGAAGTCGCGCACCACCGAGAAGCCGGCCCCCTCGACGTGCCGCTGGATGGCGGCGCCGATGTCCGACAGGCGATTGCCCGGCCGGGCCTGCTGGATGGCCAGCTCCAGCGCCTCCTGCGTCACCTGCATGAGCCTCTCGGCCACCGGACTCACCGTGCCGATGGGGATGGTCACGGCCGAGTCCCCGTAGAAGCGGTCGTATAGCACCCCGCAGTCCACGCTGAGGATGTCCCCGGCCTTGAGCTTGCGCTGGTTGGACGGGATGCCGTGCACCACCTCCTCGTTGAGGGAGGTGCACAGGGTGGCCGGGAAGGGGTACGGGCCGCTGCCCTGGTAGCCCTTGAACGCGGGCTTGGCGCCCGCCTTGCGGATCCCCTCCTCCGCCAGCTCGTCGAGCTCGAGGGTAGTCACGCCCGGCTTGGCCGCCTGGCGTACCTCGGCCAGCGTGCGGGCCACGATCTGGTTGGCCTGCCGCATGACCTCGATCTCGGCCGCGGATTTGAGGTACACCGCCATGCCGCTCACACCTTCACGCCCAGGGCCACGTAGATGCGCCGGGTGATGTCGTCCGGTGAGCCGAGCCCGTCGATGCCGCGCAGCGTGCCGCGCTTGCCGTAGTAGTCCTTGAGCGGCTCGGTCTGCTTGCGGTAGGCGACCATCCGCGAGCGAATGGTGGCCTCGTTGTCGTCCGCCCGCTGGACCAGCCCCGCTCCGCACCGATCGCAGCTGCCGGCCTTCTTGGGCGGGCTCGACTGCTTGTGGAACATGGCCCCGCAGGAGGGGCAGCTCAGGCGGCCGGTCAGCCGGCCGATCAGCTCCTCCTCGGCCACCTCGATGCTGACGACGTGGTCGATGCCCTGGTTGCCCCTGGCCAGCATGCCGTCCAGGGCCTCGGCCTGGCTGACCGCGCGCGGGAAGCCGTCCAGCACGTAGCCTCGCTGGCAGTCGGGCCGGGCCAGACGTTCCTCGACCATGCCGATCACCACCCGGTCGGGCACCAGCTCGCCGCGGTCCATGAAGGCCTTGGCCTCCTTGCCGAGCGCCGTGCCCTCGCGCACCGCGGCCCGCAGTAGATCCCCGGTGGAGATCTGCGGGACGCCCAGCTTCTCGATCAGCCGCTGGGCTTGCGTTCCCTTGCCCGCGCCGGGAGGTCCTAGCAGGACGAGCCGCATGACGCCTCCGACTCCTCTCAACCGCGCGAGCTGCGCCCGCGGATGCGCGGGCCCTTGGGGCCGGTCAGGCCGTCGTAGTGGCGGGTGATCAGGTGGGTCTCGATCTGGGACACGGTGTCCAGGGAGACGCCCACCACGATCAGCAGGCTCGTGCCGCCGAAGTAGAACGGCACGTTGAACTGCGCGATCATCAGGGTCGGCAGCACGCACACCGCGGAGATGTACAGCGCGCCGCCGAAGGTGATGCGGCTGAGCACCTTGTCGATGTACACGGCCGTCTGCTTGCCCGGCCGAATGCCCGGGATGTAGCCGCCGTACTTCTTCATGTTGTCGGCCACGTCGATCGGGTTGAAGGTGACCGCCGTGTAGAAGTAGCAGAAGAACACGATCAGCACGACGTACAGGACCGTGTAGGTCCAGCTATCCGGCTGCAGCGCGGCCTGGATGTCCTGCATCCAGGGCTTGTCGATGAAGTTCGCCAGTGTGGCCGGGAACAGCAGGATGGACGAGGCGAAGATGGGCGGGATCACGCCCGAGGTGTTCACCTTGAGCGGCAGGTGGGTGCTCTGCCCGCCGTACATCTTGCGCCCGACCACGCGCCGGGCGTACTGCACCGGGATGCGTCGTTGCCCGCGCTCGAAGAAGACGATCACCGCGATGACCGCCACCGCCAGCACCAGGATCACCAGCACGGTGAAGGGCTTCATCACGCCCTTCTGCAGGTAGGTGAAGGTCTGGAACAGGGCGTCCGGGAGGGCGGCCACGATGCCGGCGGTGATGATCAACGAGATGCCGTTGCCGATGCCGCGCTCGGTGATCTGCTCGCCCAGCCACATGATGAAGGCGGTGCCGGCGGCCAACGACATGATGGTCATCATCCGGAAGCCCCAGCCCGCGTCCGGGACCAACGCCTCGCCCAGGTTGGTGCGCTGGCTCTCGAGCCACAGCGCGACGCCGAACCCCTGGACGATGGCCAGGACGATGGTGCCGTAGCGGGTGTACTGGGTGATCTTCCGGCGGCCCATCTCGCCTTCCTTCTGGAGACGCTCCAGGGAGGGGATGACCACCGCCAGCAGCTGGAAGATGATGGACGAAGAGATGTAGGGCATGATGCCCAGCGCGAAGATCGACATCTGGCGCAGGGCACCGCCGGAGAACATGTTGAACAGGCTGAAGAGCGAGCCGGAGCTCGAGCCGAAGAACTTGTCCACCACCTCGCGATCGACGCCCGGGACGGTGACGAACACACCGATCCGGTAGATGCCGAGCATCATGATGGTGAACAGGATCCGCTTGCGCAGCTCCGGGATCTTCGTCAGGCTTCCGAAAACCGATGCCACTGGAGTCCTCCTCAGGGAGTGGACTTCGCCTGCACTCGGATCGGGGCGATGACTTCCGCCTGGCCGCCCGCGGCGGTGATCTTGGTTTTGGCCGACTCGCTGAAGCCCTGGGCCTTCACGGTCAACGCGCGATCGAGCTCGCCGCTGCCCAAGATCTTCACCAGATCATGCGCGTGCGGGATGAGCCCCGCGTTCGCCAGGGCGGCCGGATCCACGACCGAGCCGGCCTCGAACCGCTTGAGCGCCTGCACGTTCACCACCGTGAACTCCGTGCGCTCGCGGTGATGGAAGCCGCGCTTGGGCAGGCGCCGCTGCAGCGGCATCTGGCCGCCCTCGAAGCCGCGGCCGATCTGGACGCCCGAGCGCGACTTCTGGCCCTTGTGGCCCTTGCCCGCGGTGCTGCCCTGCCCGCTGGCGTCGCCGCGGCCGATGCGCTTCTTGGCGTGCGTGGCGCCCTTGGGTTTCTTCAGGTTGCCGAGTCCCATCGCTTCCTCCGACTCCTGCCCCGCGTCAGACAGACTCGACGCGCAGCATGAACGCGAGTTTCTGGACCATGCCCCGCACGGACGGGGAGTCCTCGCGCACGACCGAGTGGTGCATGCGCCTCAGCCCGAGCCCCTCGAGGACCTCGCGCTGCTTACGGCTGCGGCCGATGATGCTCCGCACCATGGTGATCTTCAGTTTGCCTGCCATGACTCCTTGACCTCACCCTCTGGCCAGCGCGGGGCTCAGGCCCCGGGCTTGGAATCAGCGGACTTCAGGCTCTCCAGGGGAACCCGCCGCCGCTTGGCCACCTGCTCGAAGCTCTCCAGAGACTGCAGCGCGTCCAGGGTCGCCCGCGACACGTTGTGCGGGTTGTTCCGCCCCAGGGACTTGGTCAGCACGTCCCGCACCCCGGCCACCTCGAGGATGGCGCGCACCGCGCCACCGGCGATCACGCCCGTGCCGGGGGCGGCCGGCCGGAGCAGCACCTTGCCAGAGCCGTAGTGGCCCGTGACCTCGTGCGGGATGGTGCCCTGGAGGAGCGGGATGGTGAGCATCGCGCGCCGGGCGTACTCCGAGCCCTTGCGGATGGCCTCGGGCACCTCGTTCGCCTTGCCCTTGCCCACGCCCACGCGGCCCAGACCGTCGCCCACCACCACGATGGCGCTGAAGCTGAACCTGCGGCCGCCCTTGACGACCTTGGCCACGCGGTTCAGGGCGATCACGCGCTCCCGGAGCTCCTGGTCGTCGCCGCTATTGAAACTCTTCTTTGGATTCAAGACGATCCTCCGCCTAGAAAAGCAGGCCCTTGGCGCGGGCGCCATCGGCCAGCTTGGCCACGCGGCCGTGGTAGATGAAGCCGTTGCGGTCGAAGACCACCTGCTTGATGTTCTTCGCCAGGCAACGCACGGCCAGGAGCTGGCCCACCTTCTCCGCGAGCTGCGCCTTCTTCACCTTGTCGCCGCCCCGGAGCTCCTTGTCGAGCGAGCTGGCGGTGGCCAGGGTCTTGCCCGACTCGTCGTCGATCACCTGGGCGTAGATGTGCTTGGCGCTGCGGAAGACGCTCAGCCGGGGTCGCGCGGGATCCCCGTGGACGGACTTGCGCACCCGCGCCTTGCGGGCCAACCACTTCTCTCGGTTGCGGCTCTTGATCATCGTTCACACCTCACGAAGCCGGTCAGCTGACGGCCTTCTTGCCCGCCTTGCGGCGGATGTGCTCACCGACATAGGTGACACCCTTGGCCTTGAACGGATCCGCGTGCTTGGAGGACCGGATGCGGGCCGCCAGCAGGCCCACCGCCTGGCGGTCGATGCCCTTGACGGTGACCTTGGTCTGCTTCTCCACCGTCACCTCGATGCCCGCCGGCAACGCGAACACCACCGGGTGGGTGAAGCCGAGGAAGAGCTGGAGCTCCCGCCCGGACAGCTCGGCGCGGTAGCCGACGCCGCTGATCTCGAGCTGCCGCTCGAAGCCCTTGGTCACGCCCTCGACCATGTTGTTGACCATGGCCCGCAGCAGGCCGTGGTTGGCCCGGGTCTGGCGCAGCTCGTCGGCGCGCTCGAAGACCACCAGGCCCTTCTCGACCTTGGGCTGGATGCCGGCCACCAGCGGCTGGCTCAGCTTGCCCTTGGGCCCCTCGACCAGGACGCGGGTCGCGTCCACGCTCACCTTGACCCCGCTGGGGATCGCCACAGGTTTCTTTCCAATGCGAGACACGGCCTCACCTCGCAGTCGCTCACCACACCGAGCAGATGAACTCGCCACCCACCTTCGCCTGCAGGGCCTGATGATCGGTCATCACGCCCTTGGAGGTCGAGAGGATGGCGGTGCCCAGGCCGCGGCGCACCCGCGGCATCTTGTCCACGTTCACGTACACGCGGCGCCCCGGGCGACTCTCGCGCCGGATGCCGCGCACGACGGGCTTGCCGTCGTCGTCGTAGCGCAGCTGCATCACCAGCAGGCCCTGCTGCTTGTCGGGCACGCGGGCGTAGTCGTCGATGTAGCCCTCGGCCTTCAGGATCTCCGCCAGGCGGACCTTCAGGTTCGAGGCCGGGATGGACACCTCGATCTTGGAGATCCGGTACGCGTTGCGGATCCGCGTCAGGAAATCGGCAATCGGATCGTTGATCGCAGACATGGCCCTTCCACTCCTTGCGCTTGGAGCGCTCTCGACGCGCTACCAACTGGCCTTGATCACGCCCGGAATCTCACCCCGCAACGCCAGGTTGCGGAAGCAGATCCTGCACATGTCGAACCTGCGGATGTACGCCCGGGACCGACCGCACAGGGGGCAGCGATGGTAGCTCCGCACCTTGTACTTGAAGCGGTTCTTCTTCACCTGCACCATCTTCGAGATCTTGGCCACGGTGCGTCTCCTGTCACTTGCGGAACGGCATGCCCAGCCTGGTGAGCAGCGCCCGGCATTCCTCGTCGTTCTTGGCGGTGGTGACGATCGTCACGTTCATCCCCTTGACGCGGTCGATCTTGTCGTACTCGATCTCGGGGAAGATGATCTGCTCTCGCACGCCCAGGGTGAAGTTGCCCCGGCCGTCGAAGGAGCGGGTGGAGATCCCCTTGAAGTCGCGCACGCGCGGGATGGCGATGTTCACCAGCCGGTCGAAGAACTCGTACATACGCTCCCGACGCAGGGTGACCATGCAGCCGATGGGCTGGTTCTCGCGCAGCTTGAAGTTGGCGATCGACTTGCGCGAGCGGGTGACCACCGGCTTCTGGCCGGTGATGGCCACCATCTCGGCCACGGCCGAGTCGATGATCTTGGGGTTGGACAGGGCCTCGCCCAGGCCCATGTTGACCACGATCTTGACCAGCTTGGGGACCTGCATCCGGCTCTTGAACTTGAACTCGGTCATCAAGCCCGGGATGACGTCCTGCTCATAGATCTTTCTAAGTCTCGCCATGGCTGCCTCTCCGCGCGGACTCACTTGTCGACGCTCTCGTTGCACTTCTTGCAGAAGCGCTCCTGGGAACCATCATCCAGCTTCCGCATCCCCGCCCGGGTGGGCTGTCCGCAGTGCTTGCACACCAGCTTGACGTTGGAGACGTGGATGAGCGCCGACACCTCGATAATCCCGCCCTGGGGGGCGGACTTGTCGCGGCCGGGCTTCACGTGGCGCTTGACCACGTTGATGCCCTCGACGCGCAGCTTCTCGCGGCCGCCCATCACCTCGAGGACCTTGCCGCGGCGGCCCTTGTCCTTGCCGGTCAGCACCACCACCGTGTCGTTCTTCTTGATCCGCATGGTCTACCTCTCACCACCGCCCCGGGGGCTCACAGGACCTCGGGCGCCAGGGAGATGATGCGCATGAACCTCTTGCTGCGCAGCTCGCGGGCCACCGGCCCAAAGATGCGGGTGCCGATCGGCTCGAGTTGCGGGCTGATCAGCACGGCCGAGTTGTCGTCGAAACGGATGTAGGTCCCGTCGGGGCGGTGGATCTCCTTCGCGGTCCGCACGATCACCGCCCGCTTCACCTCGCCCTTCTTGACCTTGGACTCGGGCAAGGCCTCCTTCACGGAGACGACGATGACGTCCCCGATGCTGGCGCACTTGCGCTTGCTGCCACCCAGGACCTTGATGCACTGCACGCGCTTGGCGCCGGAGTTGTCCGCCACGTTCAGGATGGTCTGCATCTGGATCATGGTCGTCTCCTTAGACTACCCACCACCGCCCACGGACGGCGCTCACACCGCCGCGGCCGCCGCGACCGTCGACCGGCCCAGGATCCGCAACACCCGCCAGCGCTTGGTCTTGCTCAGCGGCCGGGTCTCGACGATCTCGACCCGATCCCCGACCTTGCAGGTGTTCTGCTCGTCGTGCGCCTTGAACAGCCGACGCCGGCGGATGAACTTCTTGTACTGCGGGTGGAGGACGGTCGAGCGCACCTCGACCACGACGGTCTTCTCCATCTTGTCGCCCACCACCGTCCCCGTCTGAACCTTCCGCTTGCCTCTGATGTCTGCCATGGCTCTTCAACCTCTCGTCCGTCCGCCGGCCTCAGCCAGCGGCGCCGGCTTCCTTCTTGCTCACCACGGCGCGAATGCCGATCTCGTGCTCCCGGATGACGGTCTTCAGCCGGGCCAGGTCGCGCCGGGCCATCCGCAACCGCGAGATGTTGTCCAGCTGGCCGGTGGCGTGCTGGAAGCGGAGGTTGAAGATGTCCTGCTGGAGATCGCGCAGCATGAGGTTGAGCTCCTCCAGGGTCCGCTCACGGTACTCGGTAGCCTTCATAGCTCGTCACTCCGGAAGACCGTCTTCGTGGTGAGCGGCAGCTTGTGCGAGGCCAGGCGAAAGGCCTCCCGCGCCACGGATTCGTCCACGCCGACCATCTCGAACAGCACGCGGCCGGGCTTGACCACCGCAACCCACACCTCGGGCGCGCCCTTGCCCTTGCCCATGCGGGTCTCGAGGGGCTTCTTGGTCAGGGGCTTGTCCGGGAAGATCCGCACCCAGACCTTGCCGCCGCGCTTCACGTGCCTGGTGATGGCGATACGGCCGGCCTCGATCTGGCGCGCGGTCACCCAGCCACACTCGGTGGCCACCAGCCCGCAGTCCCCGAAGTTCAGCTTGCTGCCGCGGTACGCCTTGCCGCGCATCTTGCCCTTCTGGGCTTTTCTCCATTTGGTCCTGGCTGGCTGCAACATGACTTAGCTCCCGCTTTCGCTCGAACAGCGGCTACTGGACGTTCCTGCGATTCCGGTCCAGGACCTCGCCCTTGAAGATCCAGGTCTTCACACCGATGGCGCCGTAGGTGGTCCTGGCGGTGGCCACTCCGAAGTCGATCTCCGCCCGCAGCGTGTGCAGCGGCACGCGGCCCTCGCGGTACCACTCGCGCCGCGCCAGCTCCGCGCCGCCCAGCCGGCCCGAGCAGGCGATCCTGATGCCCTTGGCGCCGAACTTCATGGCCGTGGAGACGGCCTTCTTCATGGCCCGGCGGAAGGCGATGCGGCTGACGAGCTGCTGGGCCACGTTCTCGGCCACGAGCTGCGCGTCCACCTCGGCCTTGCGAACCTCGCGGATGTTGAGGAACACCTCACCCTTGACCAGCTTCTGGAGATCCTTCTTCAGGCTCTCGACGCCGGCGCCCTTCTTGCCGATCACGATGCCGGGGCGGGCGGTGTGCACGTTGATCTTCACCTTGTCGCCGGCCCGCTCGATCTGCACGCGGGAGATGCCGGCGCGGGACAGGTTGTCCCGGATGTAGCGGCGCAGCCGCACGTCCTCGTGCAACCAGGTGGCGAAGTTCTTCTTGGAGACCCAGATCGAGTCCCAAGTGCGAATGACGCCGAGCCGGAAGCCGATCGGGTTGACTTTCTGGCCCAAGGGGAACCTCCTTCGACAAGCCAGGCGCGCCCGCCCTGCGGGCGTCAGGCCTTGGCCTCCTCAAGCAACATGGACACGTGGCTGGTCTTCTTCTGGATCTGCGTCGCGCGCCCCTGGGCCCGCGGCAGGTAGCGCTTCAGCATGGGACCCTGGTTGACCTGGATCTCCTTGACCACCAGGGTGTCCACGTCGATCTTCTCGGAGCTGGCGGCGTTGGCCGCGGCCGCGCGCAGCATGCGCGCCAGCGGCGCGGCGGCCGCCCGGTTCGTGAAGTCGAGGATGGCCAGAGCCGCCTCGACCCGCAGACCCCGAATGATGTCCGCCACCGCCCTGACCTTCCGCGGGGCGACGCGCAGGTAGTGGAGCTGGGCGCTCTTGAACTTGAGCGCGCTGCGCTGCTCCGCCGTCCTGGCCTTCCTTCTCTTTCCGCGCTGGCTCATCTGCGTATCCTCTCGCCTTCCGCACGCCTACCGGTCGCCCTCGACGCCGCCTCGGGCCTAGCCCTTCTTGCCGGCGGGCTTGGGCTTGGCCTTGCGGTCACCCGAGTGGCCGCGGAACGTCCGCGTGGGCGAGAACTCGCCCAGCTTGTGGCCGACCATGTTCTCGGTCACGAAGACCGGGATGAACTTGTTGCCGTTGTGCACCGCGAAGGTCAGGCCGACCATCTCGGGCAGGATGGTGGACCGGCGCGACCAGGTCTTGATGACCTTGCGGTCGCCGGTGCGCTGCGCGTCGTCCGCCTTCTTGCGCAGGTGCTCATCCACAAAAGGACCCTTCTTGATCGAGCGTGCCACGTTCGTTCCCTCACTCTCGAGGCGTCTGACGCCGAGTCATCACCTCACACCCTTGGGCCGCCGCCGCACGATCCACTTGTCCGTGCGGTGGTTCCGCTTGCGCGTCTTGTGGCCCTTGGTGTGAACGCCCCAGGGCGACACCGGGTGCGGGTTGCCCTGTCCGGAGCGACCCTCGCCGCCGCCGTGCGGGTGGTCGACCGGGTTCATGGCGAGGCCGCGCACCGTCGGGCGAATGCCCATCCAGCGCGTGCGACCGGCCTTGCCGATGCTCACGTTCTCGTGTTCGATGTTGCCCACCTGGCCGATGGTGGCCCAGCACTCGCGGTTGACCTTGCGCAGCTCGCCCGAGGGCAGCCGCACCAGCACGTACTTGCCTTCCTTGGCCATGAGCTGCCCGTAGTCACCGGCCGAGCGCACCAGCTGGCCGCCCTTGCCGATCTTGACCTCGATGTTGTGGATCGAGGTGCCCAGGGGGATGCCGTGCAGCGGCAGGTGGTTGCCCGGGCGGATGTCGGCGGTGGCGCTGGCGACCACCGAGTCGCCCACCTTGAGATCGACGGGCCACAGGATGTAGGCCTTCTCGCCGTCGACGTAGTGCACCAGGGCCAGGTGGGCCGAGCGGTTCGGATCGTACTCGATGGCGGCCACCTTGGCCGGGATGTCGAGCTTCTTGCGCTTGAAGTCCACGATGCGGATCTTGCGCTTGTGCCCGCCGCCCCGGTGCCGGATGGTGATGCGGCCTCCGTTGTTGCGTCCGCTGCAGCGCTTCTTGTTGAAGACCAGCGACTTCTCCGGCACCGACTTGGTCAACATGGAGAAGTCGTAGCCGGTCATGTGCCGCCGGCCGTTCGAGGTCGAGTTGTACGTCTTGAGAGCCATGGCAACCTCTCAGCGGGCTCACACGCCCGAGAAGAACTCGATCTTGTCTCCCTCGCGCAGGCGCACGACCGCCTTCTTCCACGAGGGCCGCTGGCCGATGTTGCGGCCCACGCGCTTCCAGCGCTTGGGCAGCCGCATGGTGCGGACGTCGACCACCTTCACGCCGAACAGCTTCTCGACCGCCTGGCGGATCTCGATCTTGTTGGCGTCGCGGGCGACCCGGAAGATGACCTGGTTGCAGGTCTCCTGCAGGGAGTTGCTCTTCTCCGTGATCATCGGCCGCAGGATGATGCTCTCGGGCGACTTCATGACTTGAGCTCCCCTTCGAGCCGCTTGACCGACGACTCGCTGATCAGGAGATTCTCGTACTTCAGCAGGTCCACCAGGTTCAGGCCCTCCACGGGCCGGAAGGTGACCCGCGGCAGGTTGCGGACGGACAGCTTCAGCTTCACGTTATCCTTGTCGTCCACCAGCAGGGCCTTCTGCAGCCCCATGCGCTTGAGGACCTCGGACAGCCGCTTGGTCTTGATCTCCGCCAGCACGAAGTCCTTGACCACCCGGAGCTGGGCGCCGCGCACCTGGTCCGAGAGCGCCGTGCACAGGGCCAGGCGCTGGACCTTCCGGGGCACCCGGTAGGTGAAGGAGTGCGGGTGCGGGCCGAAGGCCACGCCGCCGCCGCGCTGGTGGGGCGCGACCTCGGTGCCCTGGCGGGCGCGGCCGGTGCGCTTCTGCTTGAAGGGCTTCTTGCCGGTGGCCGACACCATGGCCCGGGTCTTGGTCGAGGCGGTGCTGTTCCGCCGGCGGGCCATCTGGCACTTGACCACTTCCCAGATGATCCCGTCGTGGGCCGGACGCCCGAACACGTCGTCGGACAGGGAGATGGTGCCGACCTTCTCGTTGTCCAGGTTGGTTACGTCCAGGGTGGGCATGCTCGCCTCCGGATCAGGACTTGATCTCGACATCGACGCCGGCCGACAGGTCGAGCCGCATCAGCGCGTCGAGGGTCTGTTGGGTCGGATCCAGGATGTCCAGCAGGCGCTTGTGCACCCGGATCTCGAACTGTTCGCGGGACTTCTTGTCCGCGTGCGGGGATCGCAGCACGGTGTAGCGGCTGATGCGGGTGGGCAGGGGGATCGGGCCCGCCACGCGCGCGCCGGTCTGCTTGGCCGTATCGATGATCTCGGTGGCCGACTGATCGAGCAGCTTGTGATCGTAGGCCTTCAACCGGATTCGGATCTTCGGAATCGTCATGGTAGCTCCCTCAGGCCAGGATCTCGGTGATGACCCCGGCGCCCACGGTCCGCCCGCCCTCGCGGATGGCGAAGCGCAGCTCCTTCTCCATCGCGATCGGCGTGATCAGCTCCACCACGAACGTGATGTTGTCCCCGGGCATCACCATCTCCACCCCCTCCGGCAACGTCACCGAGCCCGTCACGTCCGTCGTCCGGAAGTAGAACTGCGGCCGGTACCCCTTGAAGAACGGGGTGTGCCGCCCGCCCTCTTCCTTCGTCAGGATGTACACCTCACTCTTGAACTGCGTGTGCGGCGTGATGCTCCCGGGCTTCGCCAGCACCTGCCCCCGCTCGATCTCCTCCCGCTTGATGCTCCGCAGCAGGCAGCCCACGTTGTCTCCCGCCTGCCCCTGATCCAGCAGCTTGCGGAACATCTCCACGCCCGTCACCACGGTCTTGGTCGTCTCCTTGTACCCGACGATCTCCACCGTGTCCTGCACCTTCACGATCCCGCGCTCGATCCTGCCCGTCGCCACCGTCCCGCGCCCGGAGATCGAGAACACGTCCTCCACGGGCATCAGGAACGGCTTGTCCACCACACGCACCGGCTCCTTCACGTAGCTGTCCAGCGCGTCCATCAGCTCCTGGATCGGCTTGCAGTCCGGGTGGCTCGGATCCGGCGCCTGCAGCGCCTTCATCGACGAACCCCGCACCACCGGGATCTCGTCCCCGGGGAACTTGTACTTCGTCAGCAGCTCCCGGACCTCCAGCTCCACCAGATCCAGCAGATCCTTGTCGTCCACCAGATCGATCTTGTTCAGGAACACCACCATCGCAGGCACGTTCACCTGGTGCGCCAGCAGGATGTGCTCGCGCGTCTGCGGCATCGGCCCGTCCTCCGCCGACACCACCAGGATCGCCCCGTCCATCTGGGCCGCGCCGGTGATCATGTTCTTGATGTAGTCCGCGTGTCCCGGGCAGTCCACGTGCGCGTAGTGCCTCTTCGCGGTCTCGTACTCCACGTGGCTCGTCGCGATCGTCAGGATCTTCGACTCGTTCCGCCGACCCTGCGAGATCGACGCCTTGGCCACGTCGTCGTACGACTTGAACTGCGCCAGGCCCTTCAGCGACTGCACCTTGGTGATCGCCGAGGTCAGCGACGTCTTGCCGTGGTCCACGTGCCCGATGGTTCCCACGTTCACGTGCGGCTTGTTGCGTACGTACTTTTCCTTGGCCATCCTCGCTACCTCCACAGGCCTCGCGCCTGCATCATCCGGAGTTCCGCGCGGGCGTTTCGGTGGGTCGAGGTCCTACCTCGGAGAGGGCAGAAACCACGCGCGCGCGCTGCAGCTTGAGGGGGACGGAGGAATGCTCTGCTGGTTGAGGAGCTCTGTGGCGCACGGCCGACCGGTGGGCGCAACCACCGGCGGAACTGGCGGCCACG
This sequence comes from Myxococcota bacterium, assembly GCA_022710975.1. Classification (GTDB taxonomy): domain Bacteria; phylum Myxococcota; class B64-G9; order B64-G9; family B64-G9; genus JAKLGA01. The sequence continues at coordinate 42,254 of JAKLGA010000014.1, forward strand.
TGTTGAAGCGATTCCAGGAGGGAGGCGTGGCTCGAGACCTGTCGAGGCCGCTCTCGACGCCTGCTCGCGCAGGGCCGGGAGCCGACCCGGCGACCCGAAGGTCGCCCGCTCGGAATATCAAAGAGCTCGACTGCCTCGGGCCTACCAGCGGAAGTGGGCGAACGCCTTGTTCGCCTCCGCCATCTTGTGCGTGTCTTCGCGCTTCTTGATGCTGTTGCCGCGGTTGTTGGCCGCATCCACGATCTCGGCGGCCAGCTTGTCGGTCATGGTCTTCTCGCCCCGCGCGCGGGCGTAGTTGATCAGCCAGCGCATGCCCAGCGCCGTGCGGCGGTTGGGGCGGATCTCGACCGGCACCTGGTAGGTGGCGCCGCCCACGCGGCGCGCCTTCACCTCGAGCACCGGCTTGACGTTCTCGAGGGCCCGCTTGAACAGCTTGAGGCCCTCCTCGTTGGCCCGCTTCTCGGCGATCTGCATGGCGCCGTAGAACACGCGCTCTGCGGTCGACTTCTTGCCGCCGACCATCATGGCGTTGACGAACTTGGCCACCATCCGATCATGGAAGACCGGATCGGGCTGAATCCTGCGCTTGGCTACTTCACGGCGACGGGGCATGGTTCGTTCTCCCGACTCACTTCGGCCGCTTGGCGCCGTACTTGGAACGGCTCTGCTTGCGGTTGGTGACCCCGGTGGTGTCCAGGGTCCCGCGGATGATGTGGTACCGCACGCCCGGCAGGTCCTTCACGCGACCGCCGCGGATCAGCACCACCGAGTGCTCCTGCAGGTTGTGACCCTCACCCGGGATGTAGGCCGTCACCTCGATGCCGTTGGTCAGGCGCACGCGGGCCACCTTGCGCAGCGCGGAGTTCGGCTTCTTCGGGGTGGTGGTGTACACGCGAACGCACACGCCGCGGACCTGGGGGCTGGCCTTCATGGCCGGCGCCTTGGTGCGCGAGCGCTGCAGGATCCTCTTCTCGCGGATCAGCTGGGTGATCGAGGGCATTCCCTAAACCTCTCTTCGTTTCCAGGCCGGCCGGGCGCGATCCACGGCTCCTGGAAAATAGGGTGCGGATAATAGAGGCGCGACCCACGCCTGTCAAGCAATTTATCGACGGCGGCGCAGCGCGTCGCCGGGCGCGTTCTCAGCCCGGCGCGCCGACCGTCGTGTCCGGCTCCTCTTCGTCCAACTCCTCGTCGGACAAGATGTTTTTCTCCACGGGCACGGGCTGCTCCACGAACATGTCCGCGGCCTTGAAGTTGAGCAGGCCGGTGCCGGCGGGGATGAGCCGGCCCATCAGCACGTTCTCCTTCAGGCCCTCCAGGTAGTCCACCTTGCCCTGGATGGCCGCCTCGGTGAGCACCTTGGTGGTCTCCTGGAACGAGGAGGCCGACAGGAAGCTCTCGGAGGACAGGGCCGCCTTGGTGATGCCGAGCAGCATGGGTTCGCCGATGCCCGGGCGGCCGCCCTCGGCCAGCACGCGCTCGTTCTCGGCCTCGAAGGTGAACTTGTCCACCTGCTCGTCGACCAGGAAGTTGGTGTCGCCGACCTCCTTGATGCGGATGCGGCGCAGCATCGAGCGCACGATCACCTCGACGTGCTTGTCGTTGATGCGCACGCCCTGCAGGCGGTAGACCTCCTGGATCTCGTTCACCAGGTACTTGGCCAGCTCCTTCTCGCCCAGCACGCGCAGGATGTCGTGCGGGTTGGCCGCGCCGTCCATGAGCGGCTCGCCGGCCCTGATCACGTCGCCCTCGTGCACGCTGATGTGCTTGCCCTTGGCGACCAGGTACTCCTTGGGCTCGCCCACGTCCGGGGTGATCACCACCCGGCGCTTGCCCTTGAGGTCCTTGCCGAAGGCCACCCGGCCGTCGATCTCGGAGATCAGCGCCACGTCCTTGGGCTTGCGCGCCTCGAAGAGCTCGGCCACGCGCGGCAGGCCGCCGGTGATGTCCTTGGTCTTGGTGGTCTCGCGCGGGATCTTGGCGATCACGTCGCCGGCCTCGACCCGCTCGCCCTCGGTCACCAGGATGTTGGCGCCGACCGGCATCAGGTAGCGCGCCATGGCGTTCGAGCCGGGCAGCTTGAGGGTGATGTTGGCGTCCTTGGAGTCCTTGACCGAGATGCGCGGCCGGGCGTCCGGATCCTTCGACTCGACGATCACCCGGCTGATGAGGCCGGTGACCTCGTCGGTCTTCTCCTCCATGGTCACGCCCTGGAGGATGTCGCCGAACTTCAGCACGCCGCTGACCTCCGACAGGATCGGCATGGCGAACGGGTCCCACTCGGCCAGCACGGTCCCGGCGGGCACCTGGTCGCCCTCGGTGAACATGAGCCGCGCGCCGTAGACCACCGGGTACTTCTCGCGCTCGCGGCCGCTGTCGTCGACGATGGCGATCTCGCCGTTGCGGTTCATCACCACGTACACGTCCCGGCCTTCCTCGTGCTTCTTGGCGACCTGCAGGTTGTGCAGGTGCAGGATGCCTGCGGTGCGGCTCTCCAGCGAGCTCTGCTCGGCCCGCCGGGTGGCGGCGCCGCCGATGTGGAAGGTGCGCATCGTCAGCTGCGTGCCGGGTTCGCCGATGGACTGGGCGGCGATCACCCCGACCGCCTCGCCGTGGTTGACCTTGTGGCCGCGGGCCAGATCGCGCCCGTAGCACTTGGCGCACACGCCGGTGGGGGCGCGGCAGGAGAGCACCGAGCGGATCAGCACCTTCTCCAGGCCCGCGTCGCGGATCTTCTCCACCAGCGTCTCGTCGATCTCGTCGTTGGCCTTGACCAGCACCTCGCCGGTCAGCGGATCCTTGATGTCGTCCAGGGCCACGCGGCCCAGGATGCGGTCGGTCAGCGGCTGGATGATCTCGCCGCCCTCGACCAGCGGGGTCATGAGGATGCCGTCGAGGGTCTTGCAGTCCTCCATGGAGATGGTGGCGTCCTGCGCCACGTCCACCAGGCGGCGGGTCAGGTAGCCCGAGTTGGCGGTCTTGAGCGCGGTGTCGGCCAGGCCCTTGCGCGCGCCGTGCGTGGAGATGAAGTACTCCAGCACCGTCAACCCCTCGCGGAAGTTGGCGGTGATGGGCGTCTCGATGATCTCGCCCGAGGGCTTGGCCATCAGGCCGCGCATGCCAGCCAGCTGGCGGATCTGCTGCTGCGAGCCGCGGGCGCCCGAGTCGGCCATCATGTAGATCGGGTTGAAGGTCGGCATGCGGCGCTTCTCGCCGTCCGGGCCGGTCACGTCCTCGCTGCCGATCTCGCGCATCATCTCGGTGGCCACCTCTTCGGTGGCCTCGGCCCACACGTCGATGACCTTGTTGTAGCGCTCGCCGTCGGTGATCAAGCCCTCGGTGTACTCGTTGGACACGCTGGTGAGCTCGTCCTGTGCCTTGCCGAGGATGTGCTGCTTGCGGGCCGGGATGCGCATGTCGTCCATGCAGATGGAGATGCCGGCCCGGGTGGCGAACTGGAAGCCCAGGGTGCGGATGCGATCGGCCAGGATGACGGTCTTCTTCTGCCCGCCGATGCGGTAGCACACGTCCACCAGCTTGGCCAGGGTCTTCTTGTCCATGATGCGGTTGACGAGCTTGAAGGGGATGCCCGACGGCACCACCTCGTACAGCAGCACGCGGCCGACCACGGTCTCGACCAGCTCGCCGTCCATGCGCACCTTGATCTTGGCCTGCAGATCCACCGCGTCGCCGTCGTAGGCCTGGCGCAGCTCGTCGACGCTGGCGAAGACCTTGCCCTCGCCCTGGGCGAAGGCGCGCTCGCGGGTCATGTAGTAGCAGCCCAGCACCACGTCCTGCGTGGGCACGATGATGGGCGAGCCGTGCGCGGGCGAGAGGATGTTGTTGGTCGACATCATCAGCACGCGCGCTTCCATCTGGGCTTCGATGGACAGGGGCACGTGCACGGCCATCTGGTCGCCGTCGAAGTCGGCGTTGAAGGCCACGCACACCAGCGGGTGGAGCTGGATGGCCTTGCCCTCGATCAGCACGGGCTCGAAGGCCTGGAAGCCCAGGCGGTGCAGGGTGGGCGCGCGGTTGAGCAGCACCGGGTGCTCGCGGATGACCTCCTCGAGGATGTCGAACACCTCGGGGCGGGCCTTCTCCACCAGGCGCTTGGCGCTCTTGATGGTGGTGACGTAGCCGCGGTCCTCGAGCTTGTTGTAGATGAACGGCTTGAAGAGCTCGAGCGCCATCAGCTTGGGAAGGCCGCACTGGTGCAGCTTGAGCTCCGGGCCCACCACGATCACCGAGCGGCCCGAGTAGTCCACGCGCTTGCCCAGCAGGTTCTGGCGGAAGCGGCCCTGCTTGCCCTTGATCATGTCGGACAGCGACTTGAGCGGCCGCTTGTTCGGCCCGGTGATCACCTTGCCCCGGCGCCCGTTGTCGAACAGGGCGTCCACCGCCTCCTGCAGCATGCGCTTCTCGTTGCGGATGATGATCTCGGGGGCGTTGAGCTCCTGCAGGCGCTTGAGCCGGTTGTTGCGGTTGATCACCCGGCGGTACAGGTCGTTGAGGTCCGAGGTGGCGAACCGTCCACCGTCCAGGGGCACCAGCGGGCGCAGATCGGGCGGGATGACCGGGACGACCTCGAGGATCATCCACTCGGGCCGGTTCTGGCTGCCGCGGAAGGCCTCGGCCACCTTCAGCCGCTTGGCCACCTTCTTGCGCTTGGCGTCGGACGAGGAGGTGCGCATCTCCTTGCGCAGCGAGGTGGCCAGCCCCTCGAGATCGACCTCCTTGAGCAGGACCTGGATGGCCTCGGCGCCCATCTCCGCCCGGAACGCCTCCGCGCCGAACTCCTCGTGGAAGCGGTGCAGCTTCTCCTCGGGGATGACCTGCCCCTTCTCCAGCGAGGTCTGGCCCGGATCGAGGACGATGTAGGCCTCGCAGTACAGGACCTTCTCCAGCTCCTTGAGGGTGATGTCGAGCAGCGTGCCGATGCGGCTGGGCAGGCTCTTGAGGAACCAGATGTGGGCCACCGGGGTGGCCAGGTTGATGTGGCCCAGTCGCTCCCGCCGGACCTTGCTCTGGATCACCTCGACGCCGCACTTCTCGCACACCACGCCCCGGTGCTTCATGCGCTTGTACTTGCCGCAGTTGCACTCGTAGTCCTTCACCGGGCCGAAGATCTTGGCGCAGAACAGGCCGTCCCGCTCGGGCTTGAAGGTGCGGTAGTTGATGGTCTCAGGCTTCTTCACCTCGCCGTGGGACCACTCGCGGATCTTGGCCGGGCTGGCCAGCCCGATCTTGATCGCGGAAAAGCTCAACGGATCCTTCGGCTTCTCGAAGAAGTTGATGAAGATGTCTTTCAAGACGATCTCCTTCTGTGCGGCTCGGCGTACGGCCTCAGAACATCAGCTGCGACTTCGGCGCGACCGGCGCGGGTTCCGCGGAGGCGCTGCCCGGCTCCTCGACCAGGTCCACGTCGAGGGCCAGACTCTGCAGCTCCTTGACCAGCACGTTGAACGCCTCGGGCAGCCCGGACTCGAGCACGTGCTCGCCCTTGACGATCGCCTCGTACATGCGGGTGCGGCCGACCACGTCGTCGCTCTTGACGGTCAGGAACTCCTGCAGGGTGTAAGCGGCGCCGTAGGCCTCCATGGCCCACACCTCCATCTCGCCCAGGCGCTGGCCGCCGAACTGGGCCTTGCCGCCCAGGGGCTGCTGGGTGACCAGCGAGTAGGGCCCGATGGACCGGGCGTGGATCTTGTCGTCCACCAGGTGGTGGAGCTTCATCACGTACATGGTGCCGACGGTCACGTCGTTGCGGAACGGATCACCGCTGCGGCCGTCGAACAGCACGGTCTGGCCGTTGTGCGGCAGGCCGGCCCGCTTCAGCAGGGCGCGGATGTCCGCCTCGTTGGCCCCGTCGAAGACCGGGGTGGCCATGCGCACGCCTTCCAGCGACATGCGGCCCAGGCGGATCACGTCCGCGCTGGACAGCTTGTCGATGAACTCGTTGAAGCTGGCGTCGCCGTACAGCGCCTTCATGTGGGTGCGCACGGCGTCCGCGCCGGCGCCCTGGTCCAGCAGCTCCTGGATCTTCAGGCCCAGCTCCTTGGCCGCCCAGCCCAGGTGGGTCTCGAGGATCTGGCCCACGTTCATGCGGGACGGCACGCCCAGGGGGTTGAGCACCACGTCCACCGGGCGCCCGTCGGGCAGGTAGGGCATGTCCTCCTCGGGCAGGATGCGCGAGATGACGCCCTTGTTGCCGTGGCGGCCGGCCATCTTGTCGCCGACCGACAGCTTGCGCTTGATGGCCACGAACACCTTGACCATCTTGATCACGCCCGGGGGCAGCTCGTCGCCCTTCTTCATCCGGTTGATCTTGTCGCCGAAGACCACCTTCACCAGCTCGACCTGCTCGGTGTAGTTCTCGACGATCTTCTCGATGCGCTCGTTGGTCTTCTCGTCGTCGGTGCGGATGTCGCGCCAGCAGGTGTCCGGGATGGCGGCCACCGCCTCGTCGTCGAACTCCTTGCCGCGGTTGACCAGCGTGGCGCCGGCGCCGTCCACCAGCTTGGCGGCGGCGCTGCGGCCCTTGAGCAGCTTCTGGATCTTCTTGCGGGCCGAGTCGGTGATGATCTTGATCTCGTCGTTCTGGTCCTTGAGCAGGCGCGCCTCTTCGCTGTCCTCGATCTCGCGGGTGCGCTCGTCCTTGTCCACGCCCTTGCGGGAGAACACGCGGGCGTTGATGACCGTGCCGGCGATGCCGGGCGGGACGCGCAGCGACGTGTCGCGCACGTCGCCGGCCTTCTCGCCGAAGATGGCCCGCAGCAGCTTCTCCTCGGGGCTGAGCTGGGTCTCGCCCTTGGGGGTGATCTTGCCCACCAGGATGTCGCCCGGCTGGACCTCGGCGCCGACGCGGATGATGCCGCTCTCGTCGAGATCCTTCAGCGCCTCCTCGCCCACATTGGGGATGTCGCGGGTGATCTCCTCGCGGCCGAGCTTGGTGTCGCGCGCGATGCAGTCCTGCTCCTCGATGTGGATCGAGGTGAAGGAGTCATCCTTGACCACGCGCTCGGAGATGAGGATCGAGTCCTCGAAGTTGTAGCCGCCCCAGGGCATGAAGGCCACGGTCACGTTCTGGCCGAGCGCCAGCTCGCCGCTCTCGGTGGCCGCGCCGTCGGCCAGCACGTCGCCCGCCTTGACCTTGTCGCCCCGCTGCACGATGGGCTTCTGGTTGAGGCAGGTGTTCTGGTTGGAGCGCTGGAACTTGATCAGGTTGTAGATGTCGACCTCGGAGCCGATGTCGCCGGTGGCCGCGCCGGCCGCCTTGACGACGATGCGGGTCGCGTCCACCGAGTCCACCACGCCGTCGCGCCGGGCCACCACGCACACGCCGCTGTCGCGGGCCACCAGGGCCTCCAGGCCCGTGCCCACCAGCGGAGCCGAGGTGCGCAGCAGGGGCACCGCCTGGCGCTGCATGTTGGAGCCCATCAGCGCGCGGTTGGCGTCGTCGTGCTCCAGGAAGGGGATCAGCGCCGTGGCCACCGACACCAGCTGGTTCGGGGACACGTCCATCAGATCCACTTCCGCGGGCGGCACGATGACGAAGTCGCCGTTGTGCCGGGCCGAGACGCGATCGCTGGTCATGCGGCCCTTGTCGTCCACCTCGGCGTTGGCCTGGCCGATGATGTGGCCCTCCTCCTCCAGCGCGCTGAGGAAGCCGACCTCGCCCGTCAGCTTGCCGTTCTTCACGGTCTGGTAGGGCGTCTCGACGAAGCCGAACTCGTTCACCCGCGCGTAGGTGGACAGGGAGGCGATCAGGCCGATGTTCGGACCTTCCGGGGTCTCGATGGGGCAGATGCGCCCGTAGTGCGTGTTGTGGACGTCGCGCACCTCGAAGCCCGCCCGCTCGCGGGTCAGGCCGCCGGGCCCGAGGGCCGACAGCCTGCGCTTGTGGGTCACCTCGCTGAGCGGGTTGGTCTGGTCCATGAACTGGCTGAGCTGGCTGGAGCCGAAGAACTCCTTGATGACCGCGCTGACCGGCTTGGCGTTGATCAGGTCGTGCGGCATCAGGGTCTCGATCTCCTGCAGGCTCATGCGCTCCTTGATCGCGCGCTCCATGCGCACCAGGCCGATGCGGTACTGGTTCTCGAGGAGCTCGCCCACCGAGCGCACGCGCCGGTTGCCGAGGTGGTCGATGTCGTCCACCTGGCCACGGCCGTCGCGCAGGTTCAGCAGGTAGCGCACGGTCTCCAGGATGTCCTTCTTGGTCAGGACCACGTTCTCCAGCGGCTCGCTCAGCGCGAACTTGTAGTTGAGCTTGAGCCGGCCCACGCGGCTGAGGTCGTAGCGCTCCGGGTTGAAGAACAGGTTGTAGAAGAGCTTCTGGGCGGAGTCCAGCGTGGGCGGATCGCCCGGCCGCATGCGGGCGTAGATCTCCATGACCGCCTCCTCGGTGGAGGCGATCTTGTCGTCCTGCAGGGTGTCGCGCAGCCACGGGCCGACGTTCAGCCCGTCGATGTACAGGACCTGCAGCTCCTTGATCTCGTGCTTCCGCAGCAGCTCGAGCTTCGACTCGGTGAGCTCCTCGTTGCACTCCATGAGGACCTCGCCGGTCTCGTCGTCGATCACGTCGTGCGCCGCCACCTTGCCGAGCAGCTCCTCCTTCTGCACGGGCAGGAACTCGAGGCCCAGCTCGCGGAAGCGATCGATGGCGCGCTTGGTGAACTTGCGGTTCTTGGGCACCAGGGTCTTGCCGGTCTCGGGATCCTTGACGTCGCGGACCGCGCGCATGTCGGGCAGGCGATCGTAGTTGATGCTGCGCTCGTACTTGCCGCCCTTCTCGAAACGCACCTGCTCGGTCTCGTAGTAGTAGTTCAGCAGCTCCTCGGCGGAGTAGCCGAGCGCCCGCAGCAGCACCGTGGCCGGCAGCTTGCGGCGCCGGTCGATGCGCACGTACAGCCGATCGCGCACGTCGAACTCGAAGTCGAGCCAGGAGCCGCGGTACGGGATGACCCGGGCCGAGTACAGCAGCTTGCCCGAGGAGTGCGTCTTGCCGTGGTCGTGGTCGAAGAACACGCCCGGCGAGCGGTGCAGCTGGCTGACCACGACGCGCTCGGTCCCGTTGATGATGAACGTGCCGTTCTCCGTCATCAGCGGGATCTCACCGAAGTAGACTTCCTGCTCCTTGACGTCGCGGATGGAGCGGGTGCCGGACTGCTCGTCCTTGTCCCAGACCACCAGGCGGATGACCACCTTGACCGGAGCGGCGAAGGTCATGCCACGGTGGTGGCACTCTTCCACGTCGTACTTGGGCTTCTCCAAGATGTAGTTGACGAACTCCAGCGAGGAAGTCTCGTTGAAGTCCTTGATCGGGAAGACGCTCTTGAAGACGCCCTGCAGACCGATGTCCTCGCGCTGATCGGGGGGGATGTCGTCCTGGAGGAACTTGCGGTAGGACCGCTTCTGGACGTCGATCAGGTTCGGGATGTCGACGACCTGTTCGATCTTGGCGAAGGTCTTGCGGACGCGGAAATTGTTCTGGATCACCGAGGCCATGCGCTGCTCCTGAGCCGAACGGTGGAGGTTTTCCAGCTCTCTCGTCTCAGCGGTGGAAAACAACCCGACCGGCCGCGGTCAATCCGCCCGCGGCCGGTCGGCATCCGGATCCCACTCACAGCCTTACTTCAGTGACACCTTGGCGCCAGCTTCCTCGAGCTTCTTCTTGGCGTCCTCGGCGGCGGCCTTCTCGAGGCCCTCCTTCAGGGTCTTGGGGGCGCCGTCGACCATGTCCTTGGCGTCCTTCAGGCCCAGGCCGGTCAGCTCGCGGACGACCTTGATGACCTTGATCTTCTCGGCGCCGGCGTTCTCCAGCACCAGGTTGAACTCGGTCTTCTCCTCGACGGGAGCGGCGGCCGCGGCGGCGGCCGGCATGGCCATGGCCATGGGGGCGGCCGCGGTGACGCCCCACTTCTCCTCGAGGGCCTTGCGCAGGTCGTTCAGGTCCAGGACGCTCAGCTTGCTCAGGTGCTCCACCAACTGCTCACGGGTGATATCCATGATCTCTCTCTCCTCACACGGCCCTGGGCTCCCTCCTCGGAGAGCCAGGGCGTTGGATGATCCTTCTTCCACTCCTCAGGCCGCCGTCCCCAGCTTGTCTGCCTGGGCCCGGAGCACCCCGAGGAACTTCTGCGGCACCGCGTTCAGCACGCCCAGCAGCTGCTGCGCCGGCGCGTTCAACGCGCCGAGCAACATCGCCGCCACCGTCGCGCGACCGCCGAGCTTGGACACCTCGGTCACCTCGGCTGCGCTCAGCACCTTGTCGCCCAGGAAGCCGCCCTTGATCTGGAACTTGGCGTTGTCCTTGGCGAACTCCACGGCCACCCGGGCCGCGGCGATGGGATCGGCGCCGCCGAACGCCACGCCGGTCGGGCCTTCGAGGAACTTGGCCAGCCCCTCGAGCGAGGTCCCCTTCACCGCGATGCGGGTCAGGGTGTTCTTGACCACGCGGTAGGCCACGTTGTGCTGTCGGAACTTCCGCCGGAGCTGGGAGACGCTCTCCACGGTCAGCCCACGGAAGTCGGCCACCACGCCGCCGTCGCTGGAGCCGAACATGCCCTTCAGCTCCTCGATGGCCGCGGTGCGCTCTGCCCTGCCTTTGCTCACTTTCTCCACGTCTTTCTCACCTCCTTTCCCGGGCCCGACTCTCCGCGGGCCTTCGTCATTTGGGACTACCCCGGCAAAGAGCAGGTGAAAGGATGAGGATAGAAGAGAGACCGCATCGCTTTCTTCCCTGTCTCGGCAGGCGGAGCCGGATCCGGCGCTCCATTACCCCTCCACCCGGAGGGACCTGCTGTCTTTGACCGGAAGCTGGCCGGCCCGGGGGATCCGACCCGGGGCGGCCTGGCTCACGGCCGAGCTCACCCGGACAAGCCGGTGAGATCGGTCAGGTCCAACTTGATCCCCGGGCCCATGGTGCTGGCGATGGTGGCGGCCCGGTAGTACAGACCCTTGGCGGCGGCTGGCCTCGCCTTGGTGATGGCGTCGATCAGGGCCGTCAGGTTCTCCTTCAGCTTCTGCTGGTCGAAGGAAGCCTTGCCGATCGGGCAGTGCACGATGCCTTCCTTCTCCACGCGGAACTCGATCTTGCCGGCCTTCAACTCCTTGACGGCCTTGGTCACGTCCATCGTCACGGTGCCCGTCTTGGGGTTGGGCATCAGGCCGCGGGGGCCGAGCACCTTGCCCAGGGTGCCGACGACCTTCATCATGTCCGGGGTGGCGATGGCCGCGTCGAAGTCCAGGAAGCCGCCCTTGATCTTCTCGCCCAGGTCCTCGGCGCCGATGATGTCCGCGCCGGCCGCCTCGGCCTCCTTGGCCTTGTCGCCCTTGGCGAAGACGGCGATGCGCACGGTCTTGCCCACGCCGTGGGGCATGGGGACCGCGCCGCGGACCATCTGGTCGGAGTACTTGGGGTTGACGCCCAGGTTGATGGCGATGTCCACCGACTCGTCGAACTTGGCGGCGGCCATCGACTTGATCAGCGCCAGCGCCTCGTCCACCGAGTAGCGCTTGGAGCGATCGACCTTCTCCCGGTTCGCCCGATACTTCTTGCCGTGCCTGGCCATCGTGGTCCTCCTGGCAGTGCGAGCGCCGTCCCCGCGCCGGGGGATGCGGCTCCTGCCGTCGAAGTGTTCAGCCCTCGATCACGTCGAGACCCATGGAGCGCGCGGTGCCCTCCACGGTCTTGATCGCGGCGTCGAGATCGAAGCAGTTCAGATCGGCCAGCTTCATCTGGGCGATCTCCTTGACCTTGCTGCGGGTCACCCGCCCCACCTTGTCCTTGCCGCTGGTGGCGCAGCCCTTCTCCACGCCCGCAGCGCGCTTGAGCAGCACCGAGGCCGGCGGGGTCTTGGTGATGAAGGTGAACGAGCGGTCCTGGAAGACCGTGATCACCACGGGGATGATCAGGCCCTGGTCCTTCTGGGTCCGGGCGTTGAACTGCTTGCAGAACTCCATGATGTTGACGCCGTGCTGGCCCAGGGCCGGCCCCACCGGGGGCGCCGGGTTGGCAGCGCCGGCGGGAACCTGCAGCTTGATCTGTCCGATGATTTTCTTGGCCATGATCCTGCTCCACTGCTCTGCTCCCCGCGCGCGGGGGGCGATTTCAGGTCTTCTCCACCTGGATGAAATCCATCTCGACCGGGGTCGCCCGCCCGAAGATGCTCACCAGGACGCGCAGCTTGCCCTTCTCCGATTCGACGTCGTCGATGACCCCGTTGAAGTTGGCGAACGGGCCGTCCACCACGCGCACCGCGTCGCCCTTCTCGAAGACGATCTTGGGCTTGACCCGCTCGGCGCCGGCGGCCAGCTGGCTGGTGATGCGCAGGACCTCCCCCTCGGGCACGGGCGGCGGCTTGGTCGAGCCGCCCACGAAGCCGGTGATCTTGGGGGTGGACTTGACCAGGTACCAGGTGTCCTCGGTCATGTCCATCTGCACCAGCATGTAGCCGGGGAAGAACTTGCGCCTCGAGGTGCGGCGCTTGCCCTGCTTCATCTCCACCACTTCCTCGGTGGGGATGAGGATCTGGCCGAAGCGCAGCTCCATGCCCTCGCGCCGGATGCGCTCCTCGAGGGCCTGCTTGGCCTTGTTCTCGTACCCGGAGTACGTGTGCACCACGTACCACTTGAGGTTCGCGTTCGGTGCCGGCGCGGCCGCCTCCACCGGGGGCATCACGGGCGGCGCGCTCTCGGCGGCGGTCTCCGCGGGACGATCCTTGAGGTCCGACGAACTCATGGCGTCACACCAGTCTCCGGCTCAGGGGGCGGCTCAGGTCGAGTGCATGCTGGGGTACAGCAGGTTCAGCAGCTTCGACCACAGCATGTCGAACAGGCCCAGGAAGATGGACATGATGAACACGGTCACGATCACCACGATGGTGGCCGCCCGGGTCTCCGCCGCGGTGGGCCAGGTGACCTTGCGCAGCTCCACCGCCACCTCGTTCGACAGGGTGGACAGGGTCGGGTGGCGCCAGGCCCACACGCCGACGCCGGCGGCCACCAGCAGCCCGATCAGCGTGGTCAGCGTGAAGCGCTCGCTGGGGATCTCGAAGTTGTAGTCCAAGATGCCCGCCCACCCCATCACGGTGGTCAGGAACTTGTCCGTCAGCACCCACAGCACGACGGCGAAGAAAAGATAACCAAGCGCGATCCACTTACGGTTCGGGTTCATGGGACCCTCTATCCGTTCACTTCCAAGAGTACGGGCCAGGAAGGAATCGAACCCTCAGCCTACGGTTTTGGAGACCGCCGCTCTACCAGTTGAGCTACTGGCCCGCAAAACACCTCTCCGGCGCGACTCACACTGCGCCGGAGAGGCTTCCTCGATTACTTGGACTCCTTGTGCTCCGTGTGCTTCCTGTCGAACGGGCAGTACTTCTTGATGCGATACTTCTCGGCGTGCAGGCGCTTGTTGCGCGTCGTGGTGTAGTTGCGCCGCTTGCACTCGGTGCACTCGAGCGTGACGATAATACGGTTCATCGACGGCTACCTCATCCGGCCCGCCCGCGGGCCGGCGAACGATTCCACCTCAGGCCAGGATCTCGGTGATGACCCCGGCGCCCACGGTCCGCCCGCCCTCGCGGATGGCGAAGCGCAGCTCCTTCTCCATCGCGATCGGCGTGATCAGCTCCACCACGAACGTGATGTTGTCCCCGGGCATCACCATCTCCACCCCCTCCGGCAACGTCACCGAGCCCGTCACGTCCGTCGTCCGGAAGTAGAACTGCGGCCGGTACCCCTTGAAGAACGGGGTGTGCCGCCCGCCCTCTTCCTTCGTCAGGATGTACACCTCACTCTTGAACTGCGTGTGCGGCGTGATGCTCCCGGGCTTCGCCAGCACCTGCCCCCGCTCGATCTCCTCCCGCTTGATGCTCCGCAGCAGGCAGCCCACGTTGTCTCCCGCCTGCCCCTGATCCAGCAGCTTGCGGAACATCTCCACGCCCGTCACCACGGTCTTGGTCGTCTCCTTGTACCCGACGATCTCCACCGTGTCCTGCACCTTCACGATCCCGCGCTCGATCCTGCCCGTCGCCACCGTCCCGCGCCCGGAGATCGAGAACACGTCCTCCACGGGCATCAGGAACGGCTTGTCCACCACACGCACCGGCTCCTTCACGTAGCTGTCCAGCGCGTCCATCAGCTCCTGGATCGGCTTGCAGTCCGGGTGGCTCGGATCCGGCGCCTGCAGCGCCTTCATCGACGAACCCCGCACCACCGGGATCTCGTCCCCGGGGAACTTGTACTTCGTCAGCAGCTCCCGGACCTCCAGCTCCACCAGATCCAGCAGATCCTTGTCGTCCACCAGATCGATCTTGTTCAGGAACACCACCATCGCAGGCACGTTCACCTGGTGCGCCAGCAGGATGTGCTCGCGCGTCTGCGGCATCGGCCCGTCCTCCGCCGACACCACCAGGATCGCCCCGTCCATCTGGGCCGCGCCGGTGATCATGTTCTTGATGTAGTCCGCGTGTCCCGGGCAGTCCACGTGCGCGTAGTGCCTCTTCGCGGTCTCGTACTCCACGTGGCTCGTCGCGATCGTCAGGATCTTCGACTCGTTCCGCCGACCCTGCGAGATCGACGCCTTGGCCACGTCGTCGTACGACTTGAACTGCGCCAGGCCCTTCAGCGACTGCACCTTGGTGATCGCCGAGGTCAGCGACGTCTTGCCGTGGTCCACGTGCCCGATGGTTCCCACGTTCACGTGCGGCTTGTTGCGTACGTACTTTTCCTTGGCCATGACACGCTCCTTTTCCTTGCCCAGCTTGCACGCGTTGTCTGTTTCGGAAGCCCACAATCGGAATCGAACCGATTACCTCTTCCTTACCAAGGAAGTGCTCTACCGACTGAGCTATGTGGGCACATGACCTTTCAAAAAGAGCGGGAAACGGGTTTCGAACCCGCGACCCTCAGCTTGGAAGGCTGATGCTCTACCAACTGAGCTATTCCCGCACGACCGTCCAAAAATGGTGAGGGGAGGATTTGAACCTCCGTAGGCATTGCCGGCAGATTTACAGTCTGCTCCCTTTGGCCTCTCGGGCACCTCACCGTCTTCCTTCCCACTGCGACTTCAACGGGCCGCGGCCAGGTGCCGCGCAGCCCGACGGTCCACCAGCTGGCGAAGGGATTCGAACCCATGACCTGCTGATTACAAATCAGCTGCTCTACCACCTGAGCTACGCCAGCGACGCGCACGCCGGATTCCAAAGATCCACGCCGAACCACACACACCACGGGCGCACACGGCTCCCATGGTTTTGGAGCGCCACCTTTTACGGGAATCGACCAGGGATGTCAAGCAAATTCCGCGCCCAAATAACATCTGGAAATTCAGCAGCCTAGACGGGTCGGCCGCTCCACCCTGGGGCTCACCTCCCGCGGCGGGGCCGCGACAGCCATTCGTACATCAGCAGCGCCCCGGCGACCGACACATTGAGCGACTCCATCCCCGGCAACATCGGGATTTTCACGCGGAAATCGAGGCGTTGGGCGATCGAGGGGCGCAGGCCCCCGCCCTCGGAACCCAGCACCAGCGCCACGCGCTCGCCGGGATCGAGCTCCCAGGGCGCCTGATCTCCGTCCAGCACGGCGCCGGCCAGCCAGAAGCCCAGCTTCCGGAGCTGCTCCAGCCCCTGCCCCAGGTTGGTCACCCTGGCCACGGGTAGCCGGCACAGCGCGCCGGCCGAGGCCTTGACGGCCGCCGGGGTTACCCCCGCCGAGCGGCGCTCCGGCAGGACCAGCCCCGCGGCGCCGAAGGCGAGCGCGCTCCGCGCCAGGGCGCCCAGGTTGTGCGGATCCTGCACCTCGTCCAGGCACACCACCAGGCAGCGGCGCCCGGGGGTGTCCTGCGCCAGGTCCGCGAGGTCCACGGCCCTGGGCTGGCCCCAGAAGGCCAGCACACCCTGGTGCACGCCGCCCTCGGCCAGGTGATCCAGCTCCCGCCGATCGGCCCGCATCACCGGCACGCCCCGCGCGCGGGCCGCCTCCTCGACGTCCCGCCGGGTGGCCTCGCGCAGGCCGACCGCCAGGTGCACGGACTCGACCGCGGCCCCCGTGGCCAGGGCCTCCATGACCGCGTTGTAGCCGTAGACCACCTGTCGGCTCAAGGCGCACCTCCACCGAGCTCGGCCGCGATGGCGCGCGCCGCGGCCACCGGATCCGGCGCCTGGGTGATGGGCCGGCCGACCACGAGCACGTCGGCGCCGTCGGCCGCGGCCTGGCCCGGCGTGGCCACCCGGGCCTGATCCTGGTGGCCCGCGCCGGCCGGGCGGATGCCGGGGGTGATCAGCCAGGGGGCGGTTCCCAGGCCCCGCCGGAGCCGGCCGACCTCCTGCGCCGAGGCCACCAG
Source organism: Myxococcota bacterium (assembly GCA_022710975.1). GTDB lineage: Bacteria > Myxococcota > B64-G9 > B64-G9 > B64-G9 > JAKLGA01. The sequence goes on from JAKLGA010000014.1 coordinate 58,605, forward strand.
GCCGTCCGCGCCCGCGCCGAGCGCCAGGCGCGCCAGGCGCTCGACCGCCTGGGCGACCGGGCCCGCCAGCCCGAGGCGCTCGAGATCCGCGTCCGCGAGGCTGGTCAGCACGGTGACGGCGATCACCAGGGGCGGCACGGCGGCGGCCTGGGCCGCCTCGTGCGCGGCCCGCAGCATGGCCTCCCCGCCGGAGGCGTGCACGGTCAGCATGCGCACGCCCAGCCGCCCGGCCGCGTGGACCGCGCCGGCCACGGTGTTGGGGATGTCGTGGTACTTCAGATCCAGGAACACCTGGGCGCCCTCGGCCCGCACCAGCTCCACGGCGGCCGGACCGAGCGCGGTGAACACCTCCTTGCCCAGCTTGAACAGGCCGACCTCGCCCTTGAGCGCCTGCACGAGCTCGAGCAGCCTGACCCGGTCCGCCACGTCCACGGCCACGGCGATGCGCTCCGCGGGCCGCAGCGCCCGGGGCGGCGCGGTTTGCTCCACGCTCACGTGCCCTCCTTGGCCTGGCCCAGGCTGGCGCGCATCTGCTCGAGGCGCTCCATGAGCGCCTCGCACTCCTCCTCGTCCAGCACGTCCATGGCCTGAAACACCGCGTAGTCGTACACGTCCCGCAGGGCCTCCAGGGCCAGCTCTCGCGCGCGCCCGGCGTCCAGGCCGCGGGCGTTCTCGGCCAGGCGCTCCACGTCCAGCCGCCCGTCGGCGTCGAAGCCCACCCCGACGAACACCGGCCGGTGGCGCGCGGGCGGGGACTGGAGGTACTGGGACAGGCGGGCCTCGCAGCCCGGGGCGTGGGCCACCAGGGTCTGGTGGATGCGCCGCAGCATGCGGGCCTGGCCCGACAGCACGTCGGCCAGCGCGCCCACCTCGCTCCGCTCGGCCCGGGTCCGGTCGCGCTGCTCGGCCAGCCCCTGACCGATCAGGTGGGCCAGCGCCCGCAGCGCCTCCACCTCGCCCAGGTGGCTGGCCGCCAGGATCTCGCCCACGCTGCGGCGCCCGTCGGCCAGCGCCAGCAGGTGGCGCTCGTGGGCCCCCAGGGGCACGTCCACCAGCGCCGGCCGCGCCACGAGCAGCGCCTGGCGATCGGCGAACTGCACCTCGAGGCGGTCCAGCTCCTGCAGCCGCTTCACGCCCTCGCGGATGAGCTCGTGGGTGGTCACCTCCAGGCGCACCGCGTTCTTGATCCCGGTCGCCCCCTCGAAGAACAGGAACTCGCCGCGCCGGATGGCGAAGGAGCCCTGCACGATGTCCACGACCTGTTCTTTCAGACAGTCGTAGAGCTCCCGCGGGGTCAGCAGGCCCTCCTCGACCAGCAGGGCCCCGAAGCGCTTGCCCGGACGCACCGCCTCCTGGACGCGGGAGAGCTGCTCCAGGCTCAGGCGGCCTCGGCGCCACATCACCTCTCCCAAGCGGTCGTCGGCCACGGTCGAGGAGGCGTGGATGACCTCGCCGCCGCCCAGGGCGATGGTCTTTCGCGCCTGCGGCAGGAGGAGGCTCAGCAGCCCGTCCTTGCGCATCGACGAGATCAGCGCCAGCACCTCCGCCACGCTGAACAGGCGCAGATCGCCGTACAGCATCGGCCGCGGCCGCTGGCCGGGTTGGGGCTCGGCGCCCAGCAGCAGGTCGTCGCCCAGGGGCTCCAGGCGCAGCAGCCCGGCCTGGAGCCCGGCCAGCCGCCCGAGCCGGCCGGCCGGGATGACCAGCGCGCCCTGCGCGTCGAAGCGCACCTCGTCAGCCATGCTCCACCCCTTCCCGCGCCGCGCGGGCGCGCTCCCCGAGGTAGGCGCGCAGGGCCTCCTCCAGCTCGGCGTTCGGCCACGGGGGCCCCAGCACCTGCCCCGCGGCGAACAGCAGGCCCTTGCCGCCCGCGCCGAAGGCGATCCCGCAGTCGGCCGCCCGCGCCTCGCCCGGGCCGTTCACCTCGCAGCCCATCACCGCCACGGTGAGCGGCAGCCCCAGGGACTCCAGCAGCGCCTCCACGCGCTCGGCCACGGGCGAGAGATCGACGCGGGTCCGCCCGCAGGTCGGGCAGGAGACCACCTGGGGTCCGCGCCGCAGGCCCAGGGCCTGCAGCAGCAGGCGAGCCGCGCGCACCTCGAGGGCGGGCGGCGCGGACAGCGAGACGCGCACCGTCTCGCCGATCCCGTCGCGCAGCAGCGGGGCCAGCCCCGCGGCCGAGCGCACGCTGCCGGCCAGCGGGGGACCGGCCTCGGTCACCCCGAGGTGCAGGGGCACGTCCGAGGCGGCCGCGAAACGCCGGTTGGCGGCGTCGAGCTCGGCCAGGTGGAAGGACTTCATCGAGACCTTGATCCGCGGGTGCCCGAGCGCCTCGATCTCCGACACCCAGGTGAGCGCCGTCTCCACCATGCGCTCGGCCGAGGCCTCCACGGCCCGGCCGCCCTGGCGCGGCATGGAGCCCGAGTTCACCCCCACCCGGATGGGGATGCCGCGCTCCGCGGCGGCTGCCACCACCGCCCGCAGCGCGTCCTTGCCGCCCAGGTTGCCAGGGTTCACCCGCAGTCCGTCCGCGCCCTGGCGCGCCGCCTCGACCGCCAGGCGGTGATCGAAGTGTACGTCCGCGACGATGGGCAGCCCGCCCTCGGCGCGCACGCGCGGGATGGTGCGGGCGGCCGCGAGATCGGGCACGGCGATGCGGCCGATATCGCAGCCCGCGGCGCGCGCCTCGCGCAGCTGCCGCACGATGGTGTCCACGTCGGCCGGGTCGGCCTTGGCCATGCACTGGATGCTCACGGGCGCCCCGCCGCCGATCCGGACCGCGCCGACCTGGATGCTGCGGGTGAGCCTCGACATCCCGCGCATCTTAGAGGTGGGCGGCGCGGGGGTCAACGCCCGCCGGCGTGAGCCGGCTCACGTCCGCGGCCTGCGGGGTGTGACGGGGATCAAACCCGGGGGCCAGGAGTGTGACGCGCGTCATGATCGGCCCTGTCCATCGGGCGATTCGCGCGCAAGGGGGCTGAATTGCCCCGCCGCCTCCGTCGTCCGTGGCGCAGCGCGAACGACGCGCGCCGCAGTGCAACCGAACGGAGGCTTGGCCATGAGGACCGTCCACCCCACCACCCATCACCGTGTCCATCAGGCGCTCGGCGCCTTCCTCGCGCTCAGGTTGAGCGTCGCGCTCCTGGGCTGCGGCCCCGGCGAGCCGCCCGGGCTCGACGGTCACGAGGAGTCGTTCCTGTCCCTGTCCGGGACGCGCACCGAGGGCGAGAGTTGGCTGGGCGCGAGCCAGGTGGCGGCCATCACGCTGCCGGCCAACTTCTCCACCGGCCACCGCTGGGAGGTCGAGGCGATCGAGACCGGACGGCTGCGGCTGCTCGGCTCGGTGTTCAGCCAGGACGACTCGGGCTTGCTCGGCGCGCCCGGCCGGCAGACCTTCTACCTGGCGGGCGTGAGGCCGGGCCGCGAGCAGGTGCGGCTGGCCTACCGCCCGGCCGGATCCGGGCGGGAGCCGCTCGAGCGCAGCGTGCTGTCCTTCCGGGTCGCGGGGGCCTACCAGGGCAAGTTCACCGTCCCGCCGGAGGAGGACGCGCCCCCCCGCCGGGAGCCGGCCCCCGACAGGAGCCTGGGTCTGCCGGCGAGCTTCAGCTGGTGCGATCAGGGCGCGTGCAGCCCGGTCCGCGATCAGGGCTCGTGCGGCAGCTGCTGGGCCTTCGCCACGGCGGCCCCGATGGAGAGCGCCATCCTCATCCACAACGGGCTGAGCAAGGATCTGGCCGAGCAGTACCTGGTCTCCTGCAACGCCTCGGGCTGGGGCTGCGGCGGCGGCTGGTGGGGCCACGACTACCACACCGACCTCATGGTCTCCGGCGAGGCGGCGGCCGGGGCGGTGCTGGAGGCGGACTTCCCCTACACGGCCACCGACCAGGCCTGCAACCCGCCGCACCCGAAGACCGACAAGCTCCAGTCCTGGAGCTACGTCGGCGACGCCAGCTCCGTGCCCTCCACCGACCAGCTCAAGCAGGCCATCTTCGAGCACGGGCCGATCTCGGTCGCGGTGTGCGTCAACGGCGAGTTCCAGAGCTACGCGGGCGGCATATTCACCGGCCCGAGCTGCACCGGCGTCAACCACGGGGTGACCCTGGTCGGCTGGGACGACGCCCAGGGCGCCTGGATCATGAAGAACTCCTGGGGCGCCTCCTGGGGCGAGCAGGGCTACATGCGCATCGGCTACGGCGTGAGCCAGATCGGCTACGCCGCGGCCTACGTGACGCTGGCCGACACCCTGAACCCCGTGGCCGCTTTCGGCGTCGTCGGCCAGGGCCGCAGCCTGCAGTTCAGCGACGTGAGCCAGCCCTCCTCGGGCCAGGCCCTGGCGGCCTGGGCCTGGGACTTCGGCGACGGCGTGGGCTCCGCGGAGCCGAACCCGGCCCACACCTACGCGCAGGACGGCAGCTACCTGGTGACCCTGAACGTGACCGACACGGCCGGCAAGACGGCCACGCTCACCCGGGAGGTGGCCGTGCCCTACGTGCCCCCGTACTGCGCGTCGCGCGGCGGCAACGCGACCGAGGAGTGGGTGAGCCAGGTGGACATCGGCCCCTTCAGCCACGCCTCGGGCGGCCAGGGCTACTCGGACTTCACCGCGCTGGTGGCCGAGCTCGCGCCGGGCACCCACCCGGTGATCCTGCAGCCGAGCTTCGTGGGCGGGCCGTGGTCGGAGCACGTCGCCCTGTGGGTCGATCTCGACCGCGACGGCGACTTCGAGGACAGCGGCGAGCTGCTCCTGTCCATGTCCGGCACGAGCACCATGACCGGCTCGCTCACCCTGCCCGCAGGCGAGCTGACCACGCGGATGCGCATCTCCATGAAGTTCTCCGCGGCCCCTGGGCCGTGCGAGGTGTTCGCCTACGGCGAGGTCGAGGACTACACCCTGAGGATCGCGGCGCCGCCCGCGCCCCCAGCGCTGGTGCTGAACGAGCTGCTGGCCGATCCGCCGGCCGGCTTCGACGCGAACCGGGACGGCGTGGCGAACACCACCCAGGACGAGTTCATCGAGCTGGTGAACGCGGGCGCGGCGCCGCTGGACCTGTCCGGGGCCAGCCTGTCGGACGCCATCGGCGTGCGCTTCACCTTCCCCGAGGGCGCGGTGCTCGAGCCGGGCGGGGTGCTGGTCGTCTTCGGCGGCGGCGCCCCCGATCTCCCGGGCGTCGCCACCCTGGCCGCCTCGGGCGCGGGCCTGGCGCTCAACAACGGCGGGGACACCCTCACCCTCGCGACCGCGGACGGCAGCGTGCTCGCGGCGCTGACCTACGGCACCGAGGGCGGCCGCGACCAGTCCCTGGTGCGCGCCGTGGACGGGGACGACGACGCCGCGTTCGTGCTGCATGGGAGCCTGTCCGCGCTGCCCGCCTCCCCGGGCGTCCGCAGCGACGGCACGCCCTTCGGGCCCGAGCCCGAGCCAGAGCCCGAGGTCGCGGTGCTCGTGCTGAACGAGCTCCTGGCCGATCCGCCGGCCGGCTTCGACGCGAACCGGGACGGCGTGGCGAACACCACCCAGGACGAGTTCATCGAGCTGGTGAACGCGGGCGCGGCGCCGCTGGACCTGTCCGGGGCCAGCCTGTCGGACGCCATCGGCGTGCGCTTCACCTTCCCCGAGGGCGCGGTGCTCGAGCCGGGCGGGGTGCTGGTCGTCTTCGGCGGCGGCGCCCCCGATCTCCCGGGCGTCGCCACCCTGGCCGCCTCGGGCGCGGGCCTGGCGCTCAACAACGGCGGGGACACCCTCACCCTCGCGGCCGCGGACGGCAGCGTGCTCGCGGCGCTGACCTACGGCACCGAGGGCGGCCGCGACCAGTCCCTGGTGCGCGCCGTGGACGGGGACCCGCTGGCCGACTTCGTGCTGCACACCACGCTGGCCGCCGGCCCCGCCTCCCCCGGCACCCGCAGCGACGGCTCCGCCTTCTGAGTGGCCTGCCGGCCGCAGCCCGCGGCCCTCCTGCCAGCCGGCCCCTTGGGGTACAATGCGACCCCATGGAGCTGGTGGACACCCACTGTCACCTGTTCGATCCGCCCATGAACGCGGACCCGGCCGGGGTGCTCGCCCGGGCGCGCGCGGCCGGGGTGGCCGAGGTGTGGGTCCCCGGGGTGGACCTCGAGAGCTCCACCCGCGCGCTCGCGCTGGGCGCCGGGCTCCCCGGCGTGCGCGTGGCGGTCGGGCTCCACCCCCAGGCGGTGGGCAGGGACCGCGGGCGGGTCGAGGCGGAGCTCGCCGGGCTCGAGGCGCTCCTCGGCGCCGGGCGGGCCGTGGCCGTGGGCGAGATCGGCCTGGACGCCGAGGTCGAGGGCGACCTGGAGCTCCAGGCGCGCGCCCTCGAGGCCCAGCTCGCGCTGGCCGCACGGTACGCGCTGCCCGCCCTGGTCCACTGCCGGGGCGCCTTCGCCCGGCTCCTGTCCGTCCTCGGGGCGCTGCCGGGCGCGGGCCCGACCGTCCTGCTGCACGCCTGGGCGGGCTCCGCGGAGCTGCTGGCGCAGCTCCCGCCGGGCAGGTGCTTCTTCGGGGTGGCGGGGGTGGCGACCCGGCCCGAGGCGACCCGGGCCAGGGCGCGGGTCCAGGCGCTCCCGCTCGGCCGCCTGGTGCTCGAGACGGACGCCCCTTACATCGGCACGCGGCTGCGGCCCAAGGGGGCGGTGGAGCCGGCGGACGTGCGCGAGGTGTGCGCGGAGCTGGCCGCGCTGCGGGGCCTGTCCCCGGAGGAGGTCGCCCGCCAGACCACGGCGACGGCCCGGGCGATCCTGCCGGGAGGCCCGCCGTGAGCCCGATCTCCGAGCAGGCCACCGGCCGCATCCGCCTGTGGGTGGGCGAGGCCGGCCTGGCCCGGCTGCGGGGCGCCCGGGTGCTGATCGTGGGCCTGGGCGCGGTGGGCTCGTTCGCCCTGGAGGGCCTGGCGCGCAGCGCGGTCGGGCACCTGCGCCTGGTGGACTTCGACGCGCTCAAGCCGAGCAACCTCAACCGCCAGCTCCTGGCCCTGCGCTCCAGCCTGGGGCGCCCCAAGGTCGAGGTCGCCCGGGAGCGCGCCCTGGCGATCGATCCGCGCCTCGAGGTCGAGGCCATCCCCGCCTTCTTCTCGGCGGAGGAGGCCGACCGGCTGCTGGCCCCGCCGCTGGACTACTGCGTGGACGCCATCGACAGCCTGGGCCCCAAGGTGGCCCTGCTGCGCGCCTGCGTGGAGCGCGGCCTGCCCGTGGTGAGCGCCATGGGCGCCGCGGGGCGCGCCGACCCCGGCAGCGTGCGGGTGACGCCCCTGGAGGAGACGCGGGTGTGTCCCCTGGCGCGGGACGTGCGCAAGCGCCTGGCGCGGCTCGGCATCCACGCGGGCGTGACCGCGGTCTGGTCCTGCGAGGCGCCCGCCGCGGCCACCCGCGCCCCGGCCGCGGGCGGCGCGCAGGCGGAGGAGGAGAGCCTGCTGCGCGGGCGGCTGCGCCGTCCCCTGCCGAGCATGGTCCACCTCCCGGCCATCTTCGGGCTGTGCGCGGCGAACCACGTGGTCTGGAGCATCCTCGGCGGTCCAGGGGGCGGGAAGTGAGCGAGCCCCCCAGCGCCACCGACAGCCTGCGCTCCATCACCCCGGAGGCCGCGGGCCGCTACCACCTGCCCGACGGTCGGCCGCTGGCGGCGGCCGGGGCCGAGGATCCCGCCGAGATGGGCCGGGGCGGCATCGGGCGCGTGCTGCTGGCCTTCGACGAGCACCTCGGCCGCGAGGTGGCGCTCAAGGAGCTCCTGCCCGACGCGGCCGGGAGCGCGGGCGAAGCGCGGGCGCGCTTCCTGCGCGAGGCCCGGGTCACCGGCCAGCTCGAGCACCCCGGCATCGTGCCGGTCTACGAGCTCGGGCGGCGGCCCGACGGCACGCCCTACTACACCATGCGCGTGGTGCGCGGCCGCACCCTGGCCGAGGTGCTCGGCGAGGCCCGCGGGCTGCCGGGGCGGCTGGCGCTGCTGACCCACTTCGTGGACCTGTGTGAGGCCATCGCCTACGCCCACAGCCGCGGCGTCGTGCACCGGGACATCAAGCCCGCCAACGTGATGCTGGGAGAGTTCGGCGAGACCGTGGTGCTCGACTGGGGGCTGGCCAAGGTCCGCGGGCGCCGCGATCCGCGCGGCGAGGAGCTCGGCCGTGCGGTCCGCCTGCTGGCCGAGGGCGACGCCGGCACCACCCAGGCCGGCTCGGCCCTCGGCACCCCGGCCTACATGAGCCCCGAGCAAGCCCTGGGGCAGATCGACGAGATCGACGAGCGCTCGGACGTCTGGAGCCTGGGTGCGGTGCTGTACGAGCTGCTGGCCGGGCACCCGCCCTTCCCGGGCGCGAACGCCTGGGAGGTGCTCGGCCAGGTCATGCGGAAGCAGGTCCGGCCCGTCCGCGCGGCCTGCCCCGAGGCGCCGGCCGAGCTGGCGTCGGTGTGCGAGAAGGCGCTGTGCCGCCAGCCCGACGGCCGCTACCCGGGCGCGGCCGAGCTGGCCGCCGAGGTGAAGGCCTTCCTCACCGGCGGCCGGGTGCGGGCGTACGACTACCGCGCCTGGGAGATCCTCGCGCGCTGGGCCTCGCGTCACCGCGCGCCGCTCGCCACCGCGCTCCTGGCCCTGCTGCTGCTGCTCACGCTCGGCGTGGTGTCGTACCTCGAGGTGCGCTCCGGCCTGGATCTCGCCCGCAGCCACCTGGCCGCGGCCCAGCTCGAGGGCGCCCGGGCCGCCCTGGCGCGCGGCGACCCGCTGGAGGCGCGGGCCAAGCTGCGCAACGCCCTCGAGGCCAGGGACAGCCTGGCGGGGCGCGCCCTGTGGATCCGCCAGGCCCGCGAGCCGCTGCTGTGGGGTGCGCAGCTCCTGCCCACGGCCGATCAGGCGCTGATCACCCGGGACGGCCGGGAGGTGATCCTCGGGCAGCAGGACGACGGCTCGGTCTACCGGCTGGAGGTGGCCACGCGCGCGCTCCACGTGGATCGCGGCCGCTTGCCCGGAGGCCACGGTTGGCTGGTGTACGAGCCAGCGCTCGAGCGTTTCGCCAGCGTGGGGGCGGACGGCAGCCTCCACCTGTGGTCGCGCTCCGCGCCTGCGCCGCGGGCCCTGGAGGGTCCCCCGTCCCGCGCCGTCGCCGCCGACTTCCTCCCGGGCGCGGGCTGGCTCGCCTCCAGCCACGCGGACGGCCGGGTGTGCCTCTGGGATACCGCCACCGGCCGGCTCGCCCTCACGCTCCGCGGCCTGGCGGAGGGCAGGACGTTCTTCGGGGCCAGCGGTGACGGCCGCCGGCTCGCGGGGACGTCGCCCGGGCGCGGGGCGGTGGTCTGGGAGCTCGGCACGGGCGCCGTGGTCGGGCGCCTGCCCGACGCGGACGGGGTGCTCTCCTGTACCGCGCTCGACCCACGCGGGGAGCGGGCCGCCAGCGGGACGAACCGCGGCCGGCTGTGGATCTGGGAGGTGGCGACCGGGCGGATCCTGCTCGACCTCCACGCCCACCCGGACAACATCCGGTCGCTGGCCTTCTCGCCCGACGGGCGGAGGCTGGCCACCGGCGGCGGCGAGGGGGCGGTGAAGCTCTGGGATGCGCGCAGCGGCGAGAACCTGGCCGTGCTGCGCGGCAACCTGGACGTGGTCCACTCGGTGAACTGGAGCCCGGACGGCCAGCGGCTGACCTCGGTGGACTGGGCGGGCGGGCTGCGCCTGTGGAACGCGGCTGCCCGCGCCGATCCGCCGGGCGGCGCCCGCGGGCACCTGGGCCAGGTCAACTCCGTGCGCTTCTCCCCGGACGGCCAGCGCCTGCTCTCCGCGGACTGGAAGGGCTGCCTGCGCCAGTGGAGCGTCGCCACGGGCGCGCAGGAGGCCGTCGTGCAGGGCTACCAGGGCACCCTGCTGGGGTTCTCGCCCGGCGGCGAGCGCCTGCTGACCGAGGACTGGCGCGGGGTCATGCACCTCTGGGACGCGCGGGCCCTCTCCCGGGAGCGGACGCTGGGCGGCCACGAGGAGCAGGTGACCGCGGCGGCCTTCTCCGCAGACGGCGCGCGCCTGGCCACGGGGGCCAAGGACCGCTCCCTGCGCCTGTGGGACGTGACCTCGAGCGGCGCCCTGGAGGTCTGCCGCGGGCTGCCCGGCGCCGTGGGCGACGTGTCCTTCGACCCGGGCGGCGCGGCCCTGGGCGCGGCGGCCTCGGGCCGGCAACTCGAGCTGTGGGAGGTGCCGGCCTGCACGCTCCGCGCGCGCCTGACCGGCCCCGGGGAGGCGCTCGGCGCGATCGCCCTGGGGCCCGGCGGCCTGACGGCCGCGGCAGCCGGCGACGAGATCTGGCTGTGGCGAGGCACCGCGGGGCGCCGCCTCGCCAGGCTGGCCGCGCCAGCCACGCGCCTGCGCTTCCGGCCGGACGGAGGGCTCCTGGCGGTGGCCTGCCAGGATGGCTCCGCTCAGCTCCTGCCCCTCGACGGGAGCGCGCCACGGCGGCTCGACGGTCACTCCGGCGCGCTCTGGGACGTGGCCTTCTCGCCCGACGGGGGCCTGCTCGCCAGCGCCGGGAGCGACTGGACGGTGCGGCTGTGGCGCAGCGACACGGGCCAGCCAGCCTGGCGCGCGCCAGCCCTGGTGGCCGCGCCGGGCGAGGAGCCGCGCGTGCTAACCCACGCGGGCTGGCAGGCCCCCGGCGGACCCGGGCTGGCCAGCCCGCCCGGCGGGGACCACCGCCCGGCGCGCTGGCGCGAGGCCGTGGAGCGAGCCCGGCTCGCGCGCCAGAGTCCGGACGGCGGGCTGTGCCTGGACGACGGGGCCGGCCACCTCCAGCTCTGGGATCGGGTCGCCGACCGGCAGCTCGCGTCGGCGCCCGCGGAGGGCGCCGACGCCCTGATCGCGCTGCGCGGCCCGGCCTGCGCCTTCCTCACCGGCGGGCGGGTCGGGCTGCTCGCCGCCGGCGGCGAGGCCGCCGTGCAGCTGGTCGTGGGAGCGGAGGCCCTCGGGAGCGGCGCGGACGGCGCGGAGCTGCTGGTGGCCGCGGGGGAGCGGGTGCATGTGTTCGACGCCCTCGGCCACCCGCGGGGCGAGGGGCCAGGGGGGCTGGGCGTCGCGGCGCTGCTCGGGCTGGGCGACCGGCTCGTGCTCGGCTTCCCGGAAGGCCACCTCGAGGTCCGCCCTCGCCAGGCCACCGGCGCTCCCGGACTCAACCTGGAGGAGGTGCCGGAGCACGCGCCCACCGCGCTGGCCGCCGGCCCCGCCGGCTCGCTGATCGTGGGCTTCGCGGACGGGCTGGTCGGCCTGTGGGATCTCGACTCCGGGGAGCGCCTGCTGCACGCCAAGCTGCACGGCCCGGTTCGGCACCTCCTCCTGGATGCGCGCGGACTGAGCGCGGCCAGCGAGCTCGGCGATCACCTGCGGTGGGAGCTGGATGATCTCGCGCGGCCCTACTGCGAGCTGCTCGAGGCGCTGTGGGCGCAGGTGCCGATCGCCTGGGAGGGCGGTCGGCCAGTGGCCCGGCCGCGGCCCGGCGACCACCCCTGCGCGCGCTAGAGCGCGGACTTTTTTTTCGCGCGGCGCGTGTTTTTTCTTTCCGCATGGTTTGATCTGCGCTACATTTTGGGCAGTGCTCGCAGAGGAGTGAGCTCGAGAAGGGCCGGACATGAGCCACAGCCACGATCGTCGAGATCTCCCCGTGCTCCTGCTACACAACGTGGACGCGAGCTGGTCTGCGCCCGAGCAGGAGGAGGCCACCCGCCTGGCCGGCGCGCTGGCCGCGGCGCTCGGCGCCATCGGCCACCCGGTGACCAACCTCCCGGTGACCCACGCCGATCTCCGCGCCCAGCTCGCGGCCTACGATCCGGCCGCCTGGGTGGTGCTCAACTGGTGCGAGGGCCTGCCCGGGGTGCCGCACAGCGAGGCCCAGGTGGTCGAGGCCCTCGAGGAGCTGGGCTTCTGCTACACCGGCTCGCCCCCCGAGGTGCTGGCGCTGACCTGGTCGAAGCCGCAGGTCAAGGAGCGGCTCGAGGCCCAGGGCGTGCCCACGCCCCCGTGGCGCGTGCTCACCCCGGAGGTGGCCGCGGACGCCTGGACGGCCTTCCCGGCCATCGTCAAGCCCGCCGCGGAGCACTGCAGCCTGGGGGTCACCCCGGAGGCGGTGGTGCTCACCGTCGAGGAGCTCCGCCGGCGGGTGGAGCACGTGCACGCCACCTACGGGCAGCCGGCCCTGGTCGAGGAGTTCATCGACGGGCGCGAGTACCACGTGACGGTGTGGGGCAACGGCGTGGTCCGCTGCCTGCCGCCGGCGGAGATCGACTTCAGCGAGGCCACGGACATCCACGATCGGCTGTGCACCTTCGACTCGAAGTTCAACCCGGGCTCGTGGCACTTCGAGCACCTGCACGTGCGCGTGCCTGCGCCGCTCGAGCGCGCGGAGCAGCAGCGGCTCGAGCGCACCGCCATCCGCGCCTACCGCGCGCTGGGCTGCCGCGACTACGCGCGGCTGGATCTGCGCCTGCGGGACGGCGACTTCCACGTGCTGGACGTCAACCCCAACCCGGACATCAGCCCGGACACCAGCATGGCGCTCGGCGCCGGGCTGCTCGGGCTGGACTACGGCGCCGCCATCAGCCGCCTGGTGAACCTGGCCGCCGCCCGCCACCCCGTGCTGGGCCGGTGCACGTCGCGCCTGCTGGCTGCCCCGGCCACGGCCCGCCCCACCCGTGTCGTGCTGGCCGCCACCCGGCGCAAGCCGGCCGCCCGGACCAGCCGCCCGCGCCTGGCGCGCACGGCCGGGCGGAGCTGAGAGATAGCTAGAACCTGGAACGGACCTTCTCTGGGATGGCCAGGGGCGGAACCCGGGCCCGCCGGATGGCGGGCCCGGACTGCTCGCCCTTCGGGCTTCGCTGTTGAACAACCTTGCCCAATGACGTGCCGTGGTCGTTAAACCAAGAACCCCCTACCAGGAGTAGGGGGTTCTTGGTTTATGGCCAGGGGCGGAATTGAACCGTCGACACACGGATTTTCAGTCCGTTGCTCTACCTGCTGAGCTACCTGGCCGCAAAGAGCGCCGGCAAAGCTAGCCGGAGGCCGCTTGGGTGTCAAGGAGATTTCTGGCGGAGCAGCGCGCTTGCGGGCGGACGCGGCGCCTGGCATGCTCGGGCCGCGCGGGGACGGGAGGAGCCATGGAAACCATCGTGCCGGCCGGGCCAGCGGACACCGACAGCGTGCGGAAGCTGAGCGAGGCCCTGTTCCAACCCTACGGCGGGTTTGGCCAGCTGCTGACGCGCTTCTTCTCCACCCAGGGCGTGACCACCTTCCTGGCGCGCGAGGGTGAGCAGGCGGTGGGCTTCGTCATGTTCGGCTTCCTGCCCTGGAGCCACGACCCGGCCGACGACGTGTGGATCGCGGATCTGCTGGCCCTGGGCGTGCTGCCCGGGCACCAGAGGCGGGGGGTGGGCCAGCGGCTGCTCGAACGCATGTTGCAGGTGTCCGAGGAGATGGCCGGCTGGCGCGAGCTGCGCGAGATCCAGCTCACCTGCGCGGCGGACAACCACGCGGCGCTGGCGTTCTTCGGGCGTTTCGGCTTCCAGGTCCGCGATCGATCCCACGGCCGGTTCTCGAGCGGCCAGGAGGCCTGGCGCCTGGCCCGCCCGCTGACGGCCGGCCGGGCCTAGACCTAGCGCCTCAGACCGAGCGCAGGCCGAGCAGGCCGCGCAGCCCGCGCACCGCCAGCCGTCCGAAGTGGGTCTCCACGGTGGGCTCCGCCGCCCGCCTCAGCCAGCTCTCGGCCGCGGGCCTGTCGCCCTGGGCGACCGCCAGGCGCCCGAGGTGGTAGCAGGCCTCCTGGCGCTCCAGCGGGTGCGGCACCAGCTCCAGGGACGCGCGCAGGTGCTCCGCGCCCACGGGCGCCTGGCCGAGCGCCAGCTCGAGCGCGCCCGAGAGCGCCAGGCAGTGCCCCTGGGTGGCCCCGCCCACGGCCTGGCCCAGCGCCTGGCCCTCGGCCATGGCGCGCCGGCCGGCCTCGGCCTGCCCCCCGTGGGCGAGCGCCAACCCCGCCAGGGCGCGCCCCAGGGCCGCGGGCACCCGGGTGGGCAGCGCGAGGGCGGCGGCGCGCTCGGCCCGGACGACGGCCTCCTCGTCGTGCCCGGCCAGCAGCGAGGCGCGCGCCTCGGCGAGCAGCGCCTGGGCGCGGTGCAGGTCCAGGGCCGGGTTGGTCCCCTGGGGGCCGAACTCGTCCAGCAGCGCGCGGGCGTGCTCGAGCTGGGCGACGGCCGCCTCGGCCTCGCCCACCAGCAGCAGCAGCCTCCCCATCGCCAGCAACGGCAGGGGCTGATCGGGAGCCAGCTCGAGCAGATCGCCAAGCTGGCGGTGCGTGCCGGCCACGTGGCCCTCGTACAGATCGGCCTGCAGCACCACCAGGGTGGCGGCCAGGATCTCGTCCGGGTGGCGGGTGGCGCGGGCCAGGGCGCCGGCCTCCTGGGCCAGCTCGCGGGCGGCCGTGTACTGACCCTGCGCGTGCAGGAACTCGGCGGTGTGCCGGTAGATGGCCGCGGCGTGGGGCGTCCCCCGGGCCCGGCCGAGCAGCTTCTCGGCCGCGGCCAGGGCCTGGTCGGGCCGGCCCTGGACGTGCAGCGCCACCGCCTGTTCGATGTCGGCCAGCAGCTCGGTCATCGTGGTTTCACCTCGTCCGCCGGGTGCGCCGCCTGGGTGCCGGCGGCCGCCCCGCCTCCGCGTCGCGCTGCTCGCATTCGCGCTGGCTCCGCTCGTCCTTGAGCAGCCGGCGCAGCGTGTCGGCCTTGAGGCGCTTGCGCAGCTTGCGCAGGGCCTGCTCCTGGAGCTGGCGGGTGCGCTCGCGGGTGATGCCGAAACGCTCGCCGACCTCCTGCAGGGTCAGGCCCTCCTGGAAACGCTGGGCGATGATCTCGCGCTCCCGCGGCGATAGCGCGCCCATCGCGTCCTGGAGCACCGCCTGCTGCACCCGCAGATCCGCCTCCTCGTCGGGCCAGGCGTGCGGATCGGGCAGGAAGTCGAGCAGGGTGGCGCTGTCGTCCTCGTCGCCCACGTGGGCGTCGGTCGACACGGGCCTGCGCCCGGCCGCGAGGATCTCCTTGATCCGCTCGGGCGTCTTGTCGAGCTGGGCGGCCAGCTCCTCCAGGGAGGGCTCGCGGCCGGTCCGCAGGACCAGGCGCCGGGTGATGCGGTTGAGCTTCTGCAGCGACTCCTGGACGTGGGGCGGGATGCGCACGGCGCTGCCCTGCTCCGCCAGCAGCCGTCCGATGCTCTGCCGCACCCACCAGGCGGCGTAGGTGCCGAAGCGGAACCCCAGGTCGGGGTCGAAGCGATCGGCCGCCCGCATCAGGCCCAGGTTGCCCTCCTGCACCAGGTCGACGAAGTCCATGTTGTGGTGCGGGTAGCGGCGCGCGATGCCGATCACCAGGCGCTGGTTGGCCTCGACCAGGGTCTGGCGGGCGAGATCCGTCTGGCGGCTGGCCTGGCGCAGCTCATCGGCCAGCGCGGCCAGGGCGGGCAGGCCCAGGCCCGCCTTGCGCGGCGCCAGGGCGAGCGTGCGCAGCTGCGCCTTGACCCGGGCCTTGAGCTCGGCGGTCTGGGCGGCGGGCACCCCCCAGCCGCGCAGCGCGCGCTCCCAGCCGGGGGCCGGACCGTCCGGCGAGGTCAGGCTGCCGGGCGGCAGGGCGTGCGTGCGCTCCAGGCCGGCGAGCTGCCTGCGGGCCACGTCGACCGCCCCGGACAGGCGCAGGATCTCCTTGAAGATCGAGTCCAGGTAGCCCTCGCGGTAATCCAGGCGGGCGAGCACCCCGGTGATGAGGTCCTGGGTCGCGGCGACCTCCTGGGCCGGATCGCCCGGGCCGCCAGCCTGGCGCTCGGTCCGGGCCCGGCCGGACCGGGCCGCGCGCCGCCGGCGGGCCTCGTGGCGATCCAGCCGGGAGCGCTGGACCCGCAGCCTCGCCAGCAGCCCGCCCAGCTCCTGGCCCACGGCCTCGAGCTCCCGCTCGGCCTGCTCCTCGTCCTCGTCCGGGTGGGTGCCCTCGAAGTCGGCCAGCACGTCCCACACCCGGCAGACGCCCGAGCGCACCTGGTCCGCCCGGCGGCGGATGTTGCGGGCGGTCAGTGGCCAGCGCAGGGCCACCGCCAGGCGGCGCTGCTGTCCGGCGCGGATCTGCCTGGCCAGCGCGACCTCCTCCTCCCGCGCGAGCAGCGGGTGCTCCGTGCGGCCCCGCGCGGGTGGGGTCGCGGGCGCCGGGGCGGCCCGGTCCGCCACCTTGATGCCGCGCAGCTCGAGGGCCTCGATGAGGGCGGTGGTCTCCTCCACCGTCAGGCCCTCGGGCAGCAGGCAGGCGAGCTCGGACAGCCGCACGGAGGCGGCCGGGTGCTTGCGGCGTGCGAGCACCGCCAGCACCTCCCCCACGCGCGGGCTCGGCCCCACCGGGTTCATCGGCGTCCCTCCAGGAAGTCGTACCGGCCGGCGCCGCAGCACGGGCAGTCCGGCTCCGGGCCCGCCAGCCGCACCGTGCCCAGGTTGCTGTCCCACAGATCGAGCGTGTACAGCACCGGCCGCACCGCGCGCCGGTTGCCAGACAGGAGCTTCAGCGCCTCGGCCGCCTGCAGCGAGGCCACCGCGTGCGCGATGGGGGCCAGGATGCCCACGGTGTTGGCCGTGGGCGCGTGCTCGGGCGGGGGCGGCTCGGGGAACAGGCAGCGCAGGCAGGGCGTCTCGTGCGGCAGCACGGGCATGCACACCCCGTAGGCCGCGGCGCAGCCGCCGTAGATCCAGGCCAGCCCGTCCCGCACGCACAGGTCGTTGAGCAGGTAGCGGGTGGCGAAGTTGTCGGTCGCGTCCAGGACGAGATCCGGGCGCCCCACCAGCCGGGCCAGGTTGTCCCGCCCGGCCCGCTCGGTCCGCGCCGTCACCTCGACCTCGCGGTTGATCTGGGCCAGCCGCTCCCGGGCCGCCTCCGCCTTGAAGGCGCCCGCGGCCGCCTGGGCCTCGTCGAACAGCGTCTGGCGCTGCAGGTTGGACAGCTCCAGCCGGTCGGAGTCGATGATCGTCAGGCGGCCGACGCCGGCCCGTACCAGCGTGTTGGCCAGGGTCGAGCCCAGCGCCCCGCAGCCCAGCAGGGTCACCTGGCTCGCGCGGATGCGGCGCTGGCCCTCCGGCCCGACCGGAGCGAACAGGACCTGGCGGCTGTAGCGCTCGTCGATCATGGGCCCTCCCCTCCCTCGGCGCGCCGCAGCAGCTCCTCGGCCCGGCGCCGGACCGGCTCGGCCAGGGTCTGGCGCAGGAGCCCCTGGAGGCGCTCGCGGGCAGCGGCGGCGTCGCCGCTGGCCAGGTGCTGCTCCCCCTCGAACAGCAGCAGGTGCGGGTTGCGCTCCTGGCCCGGGTTCTCCCGCAGGCGCTGGCTGGCGAGGCACGCGCGGCGCGGGGGCAGGTCGGCCAGCATGGGCCACAGGAACAGGAAGAAGCCCTGGGCCTCGGCCGGCGCCGCGCGGGCGGCCCGCTCGAAGGCCTGGCGCTCGGCGGCCCCGTCGTTGAGCAGGCGCGCGGCCTCGGCGCGCAGCCGCAGCCCGGCCGGACGGTCCGGGGCCAGGCGCTCGGCCTCGTCCAGCGCCTGCAGCGCCGCCTGGGGCTCGCGCACCCGCAGGTGACAGCGGGCCAGCCGGATCCACAGGTAGTCGGTCGGGGCGATCTCCAGCGCCAGGCGGAAGTACTCCAGGGCCTCGCGCGGCTTCTTGCGCTCGAGCAGCGCGTTGCCCATGACCACCAGGGCGCGCGGGTCGTCGGGGTCCTCGCGCAGGATGGAGCCGGCCAGCTGCAGGGCCTCCCGCGGCCGATCCATGCGGTAGTACAGGTCGGCCAGCGAGGCCTTGAGCGGCCGATCGCCGGGGCTGGCCTCCAGCGCCCGGGAGAGCACCTGCAGGGCCTCCTCGAACCGCCGGCGCTCCTTGAGCTCGCGGGCGATCTCCAGGGGGCCCGAGAACATATCGCGCTGGGGGGCGTCGCTCACGGCCGGCGCTCCTCGCTCGCCGTGACCCACGCTACCACCTGGCCCTCCCGGCAGGCAACCATCCACCGCCCGGGAGCGAGGCAGGCCGCCTCCCGCGACAGCGGCTCGCCCGTGGCGCGCTCGAGCAGCCACAGCTCGCCGCCCACCGCCACCTGGATGCCCGCGGCGATCGGCCGCGGGGCCGGCGGCGCGCACGGTCCCGCCAGGCGCCGGGCCCAGCGGCGCGCGGGCGCGCGCGGCTCCACCCGGTGGATCTCGCAGGTGGCGGGCCGGGCGGCGGAGAAGACCCAGGCCTCGCCGTCCGGCACGGCCGGGCTCGCGCGCGTGCCCAGGACGTGCAGGCGGAGCCACAGCCTGCCGGAGTCCAGGCTGCACACCTCCAGCAGCGCGTCGTCGGGGAAGTCGGGCCCGGGTCCGGTGTAGGCCAGCAGGCCGCCCGCCAGGACCAGGCTGGCGGGCGGCGGGCCGGGCCGGGCGCGGCTCCAGGTGAAGGCCCCCCCGGGCTGCTTGCGCGCCAGGCTGCGCCGCTCCAGGGTGAGGAAGCTCCCGTCGTCGAGCGGCGCGCTGGCCAGGCCCGGGCTGGCGGGGTCCTCCTGGTAGGGGCCGAGCTCCACGCCGGCCCCGGCCGGAGCGGGCGGCGGCGCGGGGGGCAGGATCAGCTCGCCCTCCAGGCCGCGCGCCTCGAGCCCGCGGTCGTACACCAGGACGCAGGCGGGCAGGCCCAGCGACGCGGCCAGGCACAGCGCGGCCAGCCCGCGGCCGATCCGGCGCGGCCAGGCCAGGTAGCGCCCCAGCTCCGCCAGGGTCCAGGTCAGCGCCAGGATCACCACGGCCGCGGGCACGCCCAGCACCACGGCCCGGTGGAGGGCGTCGGAGGAGGCCTGCAGCGCCAGGTAGGTGCTGGAGGCCGAGGCCAGCCAGGCGGCCGCGCCGGCCGCGCCGAGCCCCGCGCCGGCGAGGGCCGCGCCGAGCAGCCAGGGCCAGAGCCGGCGGCGAGGGGTGGCGGTGGGGTGCATGCCGGCCGGATGATACGGCCCTCCCGCCCCCCCGGACAAGCCCGCGGCGTGGTATCCTCGGTCGTCACCGCAGGACGGGCCCAGGAGGTGGAGACCATGGACGCGCTCGAGCTGTTCGCCCGGCGTTACTCCTGCCGCGCCTTCAAGGCCGATCCGGTGGCCAGCGACTCGCTCATGCGCCTGGTGGACGCGGCCCGGCTGGCCCCCAGCGCGAGGGCCGAGCAGCCCTGGGAGTTCGTGGTGGTGACCGATCCCCGGCTGATGAAGGAGCTCGGGCGGCTGGTGGACACGGGCCGCTTCCTGTCCCAGGCCGCGGCCTGCGTGGTGGTGCTGTGCCGGCGCGCGGCGGACTACGCCCTGGAGGACGGCGCGGCGGCCACGGAGAACATCCTGCTGTGCGCGACCGCGCTGGGCCTGGGCGCCTGCTGGATCGCCGGCGCGCGCAAGGCCTACGCCCCGGCGGTCGAGCGCGCCCTGAAGGCCCCGGCCGCGCTCACGCTGATCAGCCTGGTGGCCGTGGGCGTGCCCAAGGCGCCCGCCGCGCCCGAGCGGGCCCGGCGCCCGCTCGAGGAGGTCCTCCACTGGCAGGGGTTCTGAGGCGCGGCGGGGGGGCCGGGGGCTCAGACCGTGTCGAAGCGGTGGAAGCTCATGGTGAAGGTGCCGCGGCCCTCGGTCAGCGAGCGGAGATCGGTGGAGTAGCCGAACATCCTGGAGATGGGCACCTTGGCCCGCACGGCCGAGCGGTTGCCGCGCTTCTCCAGCTCGTCGACCTTGCCGCCGCGGGAGTTGAGATCGCCGATGACCGAGCCGGTGAACTCCTCGGGCACGACCACCTCCAGGGCCATGATGGGCAGCAGCGGGCTGGTGCCGGCCTCCACGCACAGCTTGCGGAAGGCGGACGCCGTGGCGATGTGCATCGCCACGCTGTCGGTCACCCCGTCGCGCCACTCGAGGCCCAGCAACTCCACCTGCAGGTCCACCATCGGGTAGCCGGTGCTCGGGCCGGAGCCCGCGGCCTCGCGCACGGCCAGCTCGATCTCCTCGATCCAGGCCGCCGGCGGCTGGGACGCGCCCTCGGCCGGGGTGCGCCGATCGACGAAGAGGATGCCCGCGCCGCGCGCCAGCGGCTCCGCCCGCAGGTGGACGCCGGCGTACATGGTCTTGCCCTGGGCGGCCTCCTCGAAGGAGCGCTCGAACTGCTCGTGCACGCTGGCCGCCCGGGAGAGCGTCTCGCGGTAGACCACCTGCGGCTTGCCCACGGTCACGGGCAGGTTGAACTCGCGGGCCAGCCGGTCGCAGATGATGTCCAGGTGCAGCTCGCCCATGCCCGACAGCAGCGTCTGCCCGGTCTCCGGGTCGTTGCGCACCGTGAAGGTGGGATCCTCCTCCACCATCTTGGCCAGCACGCTGGTGAGCTTGTCCTGATCCCCGCTGCCCTTCGGCTCGACCGCGATGGAGATGACCGGCTGCATGAAGTGCATCTCGCCGAACAGCACCGGGTGGGCGCGGGTGGCCAGCGTGTCGCCGGTGGTGGCCACCTTCAGGCCCACCACCCCGACGATGTCGCCCGCCACGGCGCGCTGGATGCGCTCCTTCTTGTCGGCGTGCAGCTTCAGCAGGCGGGCGATCTTCTCGTCCTCCTTCTTGCTGACGTTGTAGAGCGTGTCGTTGGCGCCCAGGCTGCCCGAGTAGACGCGCAGGTAGACGTGCTTGCGCCCCTCCCACAGCTGCACCTTGAAGGCCACCCCGCTGAAGGGCTGGTCGGTGCGGCGCTCCAGGGTGACCGACTCGCCGGTGCGCGGATCGACGCCCTGCACCGGGGGCAGATCGAGCGGGGACGGCAGCAGATCGACCACCGCGTCCAGCAGCGGCTGGACGCCCTTGTTGCGCAGGGCCGAGCCGCACAGCACCGGCACCACCTTGTTGGCGATGCACAGGCGGCGGATGGCCTCCCGCAGCGGCTCCTCCTCGACCGGCTTGCCCTCCAGGAAGAGCTCGGCCACGGCGTCGTCCTCGTCGGCCACCATCTCCACCAGGGCCTCCCGGGCCAGGGCGGCCTCCTCGGCCCACGCGGCCGGGACGGGGTTCGCCTCGAAGGTGGCGCCCAGGTCGTCGCCGTGCCAGGTCAGCGCCTGCATGCGCAGCAGGTCCACCAGGCCGGCGAAGTTCTCCCCCTCGCCCATCGGCAGCTGGATGGGCAGCGGCCGGGCCCCCAGGCGTTTCCTGATCTGCTCGATGCAGCCCTCGAAGTCGGCGCCCAGCCGGTCCATCTTGTTGACGAAGGCCAGGCGCGGCACGCCGTACTTGTCCGCCTGGTGCCAGACCGTCTCGGACTGGGGCTCGACGCCGCCCACGGCGCAGAAGACCACCACCGCGCCGTCCAGCACCCGCAGGCTGCGCTCCACCTCGGCGGTGAAGTCCACGTGCCCCGGGGTGTCGATCAGGTGGAGCTCGTGCTTGCGCCAGGGCAGGACGGTGACCGCGGCGGTGATGGTGATGCCGCGCTCCTGCTCCTGGGGCATCCAGTCCATGACCGCCTGGCCGTCGTGCACCTCGCCCATGCGGTGGATGACCCCGGTGTAGAACAGGAAACGCTCGCTGACCGTGGTCTTGCCCGCGTCGATGTGGGCGATGACGCCGATGTTGCGGATGCGCTGCTGCGCGCTGGATGGTTTGCCTGCCACGGCCGATTCTCCTCGTACCCGCCCCGGGCCGGGCGGTAGGATGCCCGCTTTCGCGAGCCCAGTCAATGCCGCCGCCGGAGCCGCGGAGTTGCGCCGGACGCGCCCTGGCGTAGTAGAATCGGCGCGACACCTGGAGGGAGCCGTGAGCGACGAGCAGGATGATCCCGCCCCGCCCGCGGGCGGTCCGGACGAGATCCAGAGCGCAACCCCGGCGCCGACGCGCGCGCGGGTGGCCGTGGACTGGGAAGGCCTGGCCGTCGCGGCCGAGAACCAGCGCACCGATCTGCGCCACGTGCTCGAGCTGGCCAGCGGCCAGGTGCGCCCGCTAGAGGCCGGGGAGGAGTGCTCCGAGGCGGCCGTGCTGGTGCCCCCGCGCCCGCCGCGCGAGGGCTGGCGCACCATGCACCTGTTTCTCGACCAGATCGAGGACCCGGCCGTGCGCGAGAAGCTGGGCGCGGCCCTGGTCGGGCGCGGCGCCTTCCGGCGCTTCAAGGACCTGCTGCTGGCCTACCCCGAGCTCAGGCAGCAGTGGTTCGCGTTCAAGGACGCCGAGGTGCTGGCCTACCTGGCGCGCTGGCTGGCCCGGGAGGGCGTCGCCCCCTCCAACGAGCCGCCGGCGCGGCCCGATCGCTCGCGCCTGTCGGCCGCGGTGCGCCGCTCGGCCCCGGCCCCGGCTCCGGCCCCGCTGCCCGGCGAGGCCCTGGACTGGCGCGCGGCCGTCGCCCCCTGGGACAGGCCGGGCACCGTCTTCCGCCCGCGGCGCGCCGCGCTCCTGGTGGTGGACATGCAGCGCGCCTTCGTGGACCCGGCCGGCAGCGCCTTCCTGCCCGCGGCGCCCGCGGCCTGCGAGCGGCTGGTCGCCCTGGTGGCGGCCTGGCGCGCGGCCCACCTGCCGCTGTTCTTCACCCGGCACGCCCACCTCGAGCCCCGCCAGGACGGCGGCGCGCTGTCCCGCTTCTGGCGCACGCTCATCCTGGAGGGCACGCGGGACGCCGAGCTGGTGGACGCGTTCCGGCCGCAGACCGGCGAGCGCGTGGTGCTGAAGCACACCTACAGCGCCTTCGCCGGCACCCCGCTCGAGCAGGCCCTGCGGGGGCTGGGGGTGGAGGACGTGGTGGTGGGCGGGGTGATGACCGATCTGTGCTGCGAGACCACGGCCCGCGAGGCCTTCGTGCGGGACTTCAACGTGTTCTTCCTGGCCGACGGCACGGCCACGGCCACGCCCGAGCTGCAGCTCGGCAGCCTGCGCAGCGTGGCCCACGGCTTCGGACGCGTGCTGGGGGTGGACGAGGCGCTGGGCGTGCTGGCCGCGGCCTGGGCCCAGGGGAGCGGAGGCGGCTGAGATGGACGAGAGCTACGCCAGCCTGCTGGAGGCCTTCGACGCGCTCAACCGCCGGAAGCGCGAGGACGCCGACAGCCTCAGCGGCGAGGAGCGCGAGCGCTGGAAGCGCCTGCGGCGCGAGATCGAGCAGGCGCTGTTCGACCACAGCGTCGATCCGGCCCACGACACCCGCGAGCACCTGCGCGTGCCCGTGGCGATGTCGGTCCGCTTCCGCACCCAGAACGAGCTGAAGGACCGCTACATCCCGGTGCTGGGCGACGGCGGCCTGTTCATCTCCAGCGTGGACCCGCTGCCGGTCGGCAGCCCGCTGGAGCTCGAGATCCTGCTGGCGCACCGCGGGCTCAGCTTCCAGGTCACCGGCCGGGTGGTGTACGCGAGCGACTCCGCGGATCCGGCCTGCCGCGGCATGGGGGTGCGCTTCGAGGGGCTGTCCTACGAGCAGAAGCGCATGGTCTACGGCCTGGTGGACGACTGCCTGCGCGAGCGGCTGCTGGAGCGGCGGCGGCACGCCCGAGTGGACGCCCAGCTCGAGGTGCAGTTCCTGTTCGCCGACGGTTTCTTCGAGGAGACCACGGACGACCTCAGCATGGGCGGCCTGTTCATCGCCAGCGAGCGCGTCCTGCCGGTGGGCGAGCGCCTGCGGCTGGTGCTGCACGTGCCGGGCGAGCGGCCGGCGGTCAAGGCGCTGGCCGAGGTGATGCGGGTGCGCGCCGAGGCCGCCCCGGGCAAGCCGCGCGGCATGGGGGTGCGCTTCGTCGAGCTCACCCCCGAGGACCAGGAGACGCTGCGGGCCTTCCTGACGAGGGCGCTGGCGCTCGAGGTGCCGCTCGCGGAGGGCGAGCCCGGCGGCCCGCTGGAGGGCAGCGGGGCCAACCGGCGCCTGCACCCGCGCATGGAGCACCGCATCCCGCTGCGCTTCCACTGGCTGCACTCCTTCGGCGTGTGCTGCGCCCAGGACATCTCCACCGGCGGGGTGCTGCTCCAGTCGCGCGAGGCGCCGCCGCCCGCGGGCAGCCCGGTGGAGGTCACCCTCACCCACCCGGTCACCCTGCAGACCCTGGTGGTGGGCGGCACGGTGGTGCGGGTGGTGCCGCCCGATCCGTCCCGGCCCGAGGGCCTGCCGGCCGCGGCGGTGGAGTTCGAGCCGCTCGGGCCGGCCCGCGAGGCGCTGCTGCGCTCCATCCTCGAGTACTACGTCCAGGTCGACTTCCGCGCCGGGGACCCGACCCGTGGGGATTGAGCCCGCGCCGGTCCCCTTCGCCAGCCAGGCCTGGGTCGACGCCCTCCAGGCCCGGGCCGAGGCGGACGGGGAGCTGCTCGAGAGCCTGGCCCGCTTCGAGGGGCCGCTGACCGTGGAGGTGCGGCCCGAGCCCGGCCGCCTGCCGGGGGGCCTCAGCCTGTGGGTGGACGCCGGCGCGGGCCGCGTCCGCGCCATGCGCATCCTGGCCCGGCCCGACGAGCGGCCGGCGCGCTTCGTGGTGAGCGCGGCCTACGGGGTGTGGGAGGACATCGTCCGCCGGCGGAAGGGCCTCTTCAAGGCGCTGCTGCTCGGGCGGCTCACGGTGCGGGGCGACAAGGCGGTGCTCTTGCGCCACGCCCGCACGGCGGCCTGCCTGGCCCGCATCCTGGCCGACATCCCCACCCGCTTCGACTGATCCCCCTGTCCCACGACTGGATCCTGCCCGAGATGGCCCTGGCCGCGCCCCTGGCTCGAACCCGACAAGTTAACTACTTAGCAACGTCCCCCAATGACCGATGCTTGGTCACCCATGTGTCCGGTTCAGACCCACCATGCGCACAACCCACCTTCCCCAAAGCGACTGGTCACCTTCCAGTCAGTGCCTTCACGAAGATTGTTGCATCTTCATCTGCGCGCTTTCCATCCCGTTCTACAACCACTTTGATCTGCAGTTCCTCTATCTCCTTCAGAACCGGTATCGCATCAGCCTGCCTCAGTCGATATAGTTTCTCCAGCCACCTGCCCTCGATCTTCCCTCCGACCTTTCGAATGCTCTCGACCTTACTGCCAATACACCCAACCGGGTCATCGGAATACTCAAGCAATTCTAGACATAGATACTTTCCATGAGCATACTTTCTCAGCAACTGCAGTATCTTCTCGTTTTCTGTGTAACTCCGCATGACGTCCCAGAACGGCTCGTATCTCCCGATGGTTTTCGGCGCCACATCAATCATTCTCTCAAGTGTTTCGTACTTGCCTTTTTCTACTACAATCTTCACGTACCGCTCAAAGCAGTCTTCAATGCCAACCACCTTGCCTCTCGCACAAGCGCCGATTATCTCTGTATTCACACTCATTCTTCCATCTTCTGTATCCCACGATTCTGAATTTACAATGCCATTCAGTACTCCATCAATTTCTTCAATGTCCTTTGCGTGTCTCAGGTTTCCCGTGTCCGCGATAGGCAATCCTCCGGATGCAGCGACTTCAGGCGATATCCCCACTCGTTCGGTAGGATCTTTCGCTCTGTCGTCAGTGTCTCTGTCACATCCAAGTCCAAAAGCGACAGCTAGAAAACCGCCAATCAATAGATTCCTCAGAGTTGTAGCCCTCACCAAATTCGTACAAGTTCTTTGTAGCAAATGGGTGTACAGATTCGCCTCCTCCGCATCTCCCGGACAGCCCCGGTCTGCCGACTCGTGGTGCGCATGGGCCCAGAGCGTCCCGTTCCCGGCCTCGCAGGCGCCATTGTACTTCGGATGGGTGCGCGGCGACAGCAGGGGGCTCACGGCTCCCGGAGAGGGAGACTGTCAAGACAGCCGTTGCCAGGGCGCCGCTTTCGCGGTATCTGTGCCGGGTCGAGAGGAGGGCGAACGCATGCGACGGAGCCTGGCGTGGGTCCTGATCCTGCTGGCCTGCGGGCTCGCGGCCCTGGGCTGCAAGACCGTGCCGGTGGCGGACGAGTGCCCGGAGACCGCCAGCCAGCCCTGCCTGTCCGAGCGGCGCTGCGCCTGGGACGAGAAGCGCGGCTGCCAGAGGTGCGTGTGCGAGGGCGTCTGGGAGTCGGATCCCTACCGCGAGGAGCGCCGGGCGCGCGGCGAAGAGGAGTAGCGGCGAGTGGAAACCCCGGCGAACCCGGCCCCCGAGGCGCATCCGCCCTTCCCCCGCAGCTTCTGGACGGCCAACACGACGGAGCTGTTCGAGCGCGCGGCCTACTACGCCATCGCCTCCTTCGTGGTGATCTACCTGGGGCGGCTGGGGCTCGGGAGCTACTGGCCCAGCGTGCTGAACGGCAGCGTGCTGTGGTTCCTGGTGTACTTCCTGCCCATCCTGTCGGGCACCATCGCCGACCAGGTGGGCTTCCGCCGGGCGCTGCTGGTGGCCTTCGTGCTGCTCTTGCTGGGCTACGCGGCCATGGGCCTGCCGGTCTGGCTGGGCTGGACGGCGCTCAGCCCCGACATCGGCGAGGACTTCACCGCCCCGGGCATGGTGGTGGCCTCCGTGGTGGTTGGCATCGTGCTGATCGGCCTGGGCGGCTCGGTCATCAAGCCCTGCATCTCGGGCACGGTGCAGAAGACCGCCGGGCGGCGGGCCACCCTGGCCTTCGCCATCTTCTACATGGTGATCAACATCGGCTCGCTGACCGGCCGTTTCATCTCCTACGTCATGCGCACGGAGTTCGACCTCAGCATGATCTTCGCGGTGGGGGCGGGCTTCTCGGTGGTGGCCTTCTTCGTGGTGCTGCTGGTCTACCGGGATCCGGAGCGCGAGCTCGCCGCGAGCGGGGCCGCGCTGCCGCCGCCGAAGCCGAAGAAGAGCGTGGGGCGCATCCTGACCGACATGGTCCTGGTGCTCCGCAACCTGCGCTTCACCCTGTTCCTGCTGGCCTCCACGGGCTTCTTCTTCCTCTACAGCCAGGTGTACAACGTGCTGCCGCTGTACTGGAAGAAGGTCATGGAGACCGATCCGGCCGTGGACATCTACACCACGGCCAACCCGTTCGTGATCGTGTTCTTCCAGCTCCTCGTCACCCGGCTGTTCGGGAAGCTGAAGCCCATCCGCTCCATCATCATCGGGATCGTCATCATCGCGGTCGCCTGGCTGATCAACCTGGGTCCCATCTTCCTGGCCGCCAGCGGCCCCCGGGCTCCACTGGACCTGTGGGGCGCGGTCCTGCCGATCGGCTCGCTGGTGGCCGTCATCACCGTGGGGCTGATCGCCTTCGGCGAGCTGTTCACCTCGGCCCGCACCTACGAGTACATCGGCGCGCTCGCCCCCAAGGGCCAGGAGGGGCTGTTCCTGGGCTACGCCAACCTGCCCATGGCCTTCGGCGCGCTCGCGGGCGGCCCCATCGGCGCCTACATCTTCCACGGGGTGATGTGCGAGGGCGCCACCAAGCTGCCCAGCGGTCTGCTCGAGCTGGTGCCGGCGCAGAACGCGAAGGGCTGGATCATCCTGATGGGGATCGGCGTCTGCTCCGCGCTCGGCATGTGGGCCTACAACTTCTGGCTCAAGCGCCAGATCGCCAGGGACCAGGCCCAAGTGTAGTCCCAGGTATACGAAAGTATACCCCTGGACTACAGTGTCTCCATACCTCGAATCAATGAAATCGGCGGGTTCCAGCGCCCCGAGCGGCTGGCACGGGCATTGCTGTCGGCGCGCCCGCGCAACTCGAAGGAACCCAAGGCTCGCGGGCGCGGCGAGGAGAGAGGCGGGGCAGCAGACATGCAGATCCGGAGCTCGAGCAAGCACCCCTGGCTGGTCGCCCTGGCGGCGGCCGGCTTCCTGGTCCAGGCCTGTGGCGACGGGGGCGAGCCGCAGGACCTGGGCAAGAGCCAGGACCAGGTCGACACCCTGCTGCAGACCCAGGGCGTGGACCTCCAGACCGCGCACCCCTACGCCCACCGGGCGGAGCAGACCTGGTCCGTCGAGGTGCCGGCCGAGGCGCTGGCGCTGCGCGTGGTGTTCGACCGCTTCGAGACCGAGTACGGCTACGACTTCGTCGACATCCTCGACGCCCAGGGCGTCCGCGTGCACCACCTGTCCGGCAACCTGAGCGGCGGGAGCTACGCGGTGGAGGGCCACGCGGCCAGCCTGCGCTTCAGCTCCGACGGCAGCGTGCGCGCCTGGGGCTTCGCGGTCTCGCAGGTGGAGTACGACCTGCCGCGGCGGCCGGAGGCCAGCGACCACCGGCCGGTGTGCCGGAACATCGGCACCCGTTCCGAGGGCTGGTACTGGGGCGATGACGGCCAGCTCATCCGCTGGGAGCCGTGCGCGGCCGCGCCCGCGCCCGCGTGCATCGCCATCGGCAGCCGCGGCGAGGGCTGGGCCGCCGGGGACACCTTCATCACCTGGGACCTCTGCCACCGCACGGTGCGCATCGCCATCGCCGGCGAGCCCTGCGGCCCGAGCATCGGCTTCTCCTGCCACGACGGGCTCACCTGCCAGGGGCTGAGCGAGGACGTGCGCGGCGGCACGGGCACCTGCGCCGCCCCGTCCGAGCCGCGCCGCGGCTGGGTCGGCGTGCTGGTGCAGGGGCTGGAGAGCGAGCACCCCTACGCGGACGGCTCCGAGCTGACCTTCACCAAGACCTGGGAGGCGGCCAGCCGCGTCCAGCTCCACTTCCAGCAGCTCGACCTCGAGGCCGGCTACGACAGCCTGACGGTGGGTGACGGCACGCCGGCGAGCGAGCAGGCCCTCGACGGGCAGGCCGAGGACGTGTGGAGCCAGGAGCTCGAGGGCGGCACGGCCGTGCTGCGGCTGCGCTCGGACTACTCGGTGAACGGCTACGGCTTCCGCGTGGACATGGCCCGGCTGTACCTCGAGGTGCCCGAGGGCGCCTGCAGCGAGGACGCGCACTGCCTGGCGGGCGAGCGCTGCGTGCCCCACTCCTGCTTCAACCCCTACGCGCCCTGCTTCGGCTCCTGCGTGCTGGGCGGACAGGGCGCCGAGGGCGACCCGTGCGATGCGACCCGCGGCTGCGCCGAGGGGCTGGCCTGCAAGGGCGTCGGGCCGGACGGCGCGGGCACCTGCCAGGGCGCGCGGTGGTGCGCCGAGGAGAGCGCCGAGGTCGACTGCCAGGGCGTGGACCACCCGCAGATGGCGGGCTTCTGGCGCTGCGCCGAGAGCGCCTGCGCCTGGGTGCCCGGCTACCGCGGCGGCGACTTCGAGTCGACCCAGGCCGTGGGCGTCCCGGACAACAGCGCGGCCGGCGTGACGAGCGAGCTCGTCACCCGCGAGATGACCTCCCAGTGCCTGATGATGCTCGACGTGGACGTGGATCTGCGCCACACCTACGTGGGCGACCTGGTGGTCGGGCTGACGAGCCCCACCGGCGAGCGCGTGCTGCTGCACAACCGCACCGGCGGCGGGGCCGACGACCTGCACCTCTCCCGCGTGCCGGTGGCCATCAGCGGCGGCCCCAACGGCACCTGGACGCTGGACGTGAGCGACCGCGCCGCGTACGACGTCGGCACGCTGGACGGCTGGGCGCTGCACTTCACCTGCCGCTGAGACCGCCCGCCTGCTCGCCGCCCATTCGGTCCTTGCAGTCCTTCCGCTCCTTGCCTATCTTGCCTCCCCACGAACCGAGGAGGTGCCCGCATGCTGACCAAGTACGACGAGCTGACCTGCCACCAGGCGCCCACCACCTTCGACCACGTGGGCACCAGCGACCGGGCCTGGACCGAGAAGCTGTGGATGAACATCCACGACACCCAGGGGGCGATGGTGCTGGCGCTGGGCTTCGGCGTGTACCCCAACCGCAACGTGCAGGACGGCTACGCCTGCCTGAACCTCGGCAACCGGGTGCAGACCAACCTGCGCCTCTCGCGCGAGCTGCGCCCGCGCCTCGACGAGCTCAGCGTGGGCCCGCTCACCTGGGAGGTGCTCGAGCCCTACCGCCGCATCCGCGCGCGCCTGGCGGAGAACCCGATGGGGCTCGCCTTCGAGCTCGAGTTCCTCGGCCGCTTCCAGGCGGGCGAGGAGCAGCCCCACTTCGGCCGCAGCCGCGGGCGGGTGTTCGTGAACCACTGCCGCTACGCCCAGCTCGGCCGGGCCCAGGGCTGGGTGCGGCTGGGCGACCAGCGCATCGAGCTCGATCCCTCGCGCCACTACGCCCAGCGCGACCACTCCTGGGGCATCCGCATGGGCGTGGGGGCGCCCGAGCAGGGCGTGCAGGCCCAGGACATCGACACCTTCAGCCACATGCTGATCAACTGGGCCACCCTGCAGTTCGAGGACCGCGCGCTCAACGCCTACCTGATCGAGAAGGCTGACGGCCGCGTCGAGCGCCTGACCGGCAAGCTGTGCTGGCCGCTGGGCGACCCGCGCCCGCCCGCGGAGCTCACCGCCTTCGAGCACGACTGGGTCTACCACCCGGGCAGCGCGCGCATGCAGGGCGGCCAGGCCCGGCTCGCCTTCGAGGACGGCACGCGGCTCGCCATCGACACGCGCGAGCTGACCAGCATGTACCTGCGGGGCGGCGGCTACGTGGGCGTCAAGGGCTTCACCCACGGCTCGTGGCAGGGCCCGGACTGGTCGGACGGCGAGCGCTGGGAGGTGGGCACGCCCGCGGTGGCCGACGAGGTGCACGGGCTGGACGACACCGTGGTCGAGTGCCACGCGGGCGGCCAGCTCGGCTACGGCATCGTGGAGAACATGATCCTGGGACCGTTCCCGCGCTACGGCTTCGAGAGCTTCGGCCTCGGCCGCTGAGCCGGCCGGTCCCGGGCGGTCACTTCCGCGACAGGTAGTCGATCAGCTTGCACAGCGCGCTGCCGAAGATCGGCGCCCGCACCGCGCCCAGGAAGGCCCGGTTGACGAGCCCGGTCACCACGATCGGGCCGCGGCCGCGATCCAGGGCGGCCAGGCTCTCGGCGACCACCGCCTCGGCGCTCATCCAGGCCCAGGCCGGCACCTTGTCGTACTTGAAGTCCTTGTACTCGTCGGTCTCCAGGAAGCCGGTGCGGGTCAGCCCCGGGCACAGGGCCTGGACGCGCAGGCCCGTGCCCCGCAGCTCGATGGTCAGCCCCTCGGCCAGCGTGTTGAGGTACGCCTTGGTGGCCGCGTAGGACACGTAGTGCTTGGAGGTCATGAAGGAGGCCAGCGAGGACACCAGCACCAGGCTGCCCTGCCCCGCCGCCAGCATGCCCGGCACGCTCACCCGGCACAGGCGCTGGGCGGTCTCCACGTGCACCCGGAGCTGGGCGCGGATCTTGGCCGGGTCCACCTCGTGGAACGCGCCGCGGGTGGCGAAGCCGGCCGCGTGCACCAGCCAGGCCGGGGCCGGCGAGGCGGCGGCGCGCCGCTCGACCTTCGCCAGGCCTGCCTCCGTGGCGAGATCCGCCACCAGCGGCTCGGCGACCACCCCGTGGGCCGCGCCGAGCTCCGCGCCGAGCGCCTCCAGGCGCTCCCCGCGCCGGGCCACCAGCACCAGATCGCAGCCGCGCGCGGCCAGCGCCCGGGCGTAGGCCGCGCCGATCCCGGAGGAGGCCCCGGTCACCAGGGCCAGCGGCCGGCCCACGCCGCCCGCCTTGGCTCTCTTGAGCGCCATGGTCGCTCAGCCCTCCACGTCGGCCAGCGAGCGCAGCAGCGCCTCGCGCTGGCGCTCGTAGCCGGCCTTGCGCTCGCGCATGTCGGCCACCACCTCGGCCGGCGCGCGGGCGACGAAACCTGCGTTGCCGAGCTTCTTGTCCGCGATGCCGATCTCCCGCTCCACCTTGGCCAGCTCGCCCTGCAGCCGCTTCCTCTCGGCCGCGTCGTCCACCACGCCGTGCACGAAGATCTGCAGCTCGCCCACCACCAGCGAGGCCGCCCCGGAGGGCCGGCGCGCCTCGGGGTCGACGTGCAGGCGGGACACGTTGGCCATGCGCTCCACCACGTGCGCCTGGGCGCGGAGGTCGGCCACGCGCTCGGGGCGGGGCCGCAGCGTCACCTCGAGCGCCTGGGCGGGCGACAGTCCCTGGGCGGAGCGCACGTCGCGCACGCCCGTCGTGGCCGCCTGCAGGTCGGCGAAGGTGGCAAGCAGCGCCTCGTCGTCCAGCGCGGACACCGGCCGCGGCCAGGGCGAGGTCAGCAGCAGCTCCGCGGGCGCCTCTTCCGGGGTGAGGCCGGGCAGCCCGGTCGCCGGCACCAGCGCGCGCAGCTCGTGGACCAGGTGCTCGGTCACGAAGGGCACGAAGGGGTGCAGCAGCCGCAGCGTCACGTCCAGGCAGTGGGCCAGCACCTGACGGGCGGTGTTGCCGCTCGGGTGGGCCGGGTCGTGGAGCCGCGGCTTGATGAGCTCCAGGTACCAGTCGCACAGCTCGTTCCACAGGAAGTCCCGCGCCGCGCCCAGGGCGAGCGACGGGTTATACTCCTCGAGCCCGCGCCCGACCGCGCGCACGGCCCGGTTCAGCGCGGCCAGGATCCAGCGGTCCTCGAGGGCCAGCGCCCCGGTGGAGAGCGGCTCGCGCCGGTGGGACTCCAGATTGCCCAGCGCGAAGCGGGCCGAGTTCCACAGCTTGTTGCAGAACTTGCGCCCGTCCAGGAAACGCTCCGACAGCAGCTTGGCCGCGGGCACGCCGGGCATGGTGCCCAGCACGTCGAACTCGGCCTTGCACTCGGGGCACTTGTAGGTGAACACGCTGCGGCCGTGCTTGGCCTTGGCGAGATCCACCGAGCCCTTGCAGCCCGGGCAGACCGCGGTGACCGGCAGGCGGATGTCCTGGTTGCCGGTCTGCATGTCGCACAGCACGTAGCGCATGCTGTCCGTGCCGTACTCCTCGATGATGTCCACCGGGTCGATGCCGTTGCCCTTGGACTTGCTCATCCGCTCGCCCTTGCCGTCCAGGATGTTGGCGTGGAGGAACACGTCGCGGAAGGGCACGTCGCCCATGTTGTACAGCCCGGTGATCACCATGCGCGCCACCCACAGGGTGATGATGTCTCGCGCGGTCACCAGGCAGGAGCCCGGGTAGTAGTAGTCCAGGCAGCTGGGGAAGCCGCCCTGGCCGCCGAGCCCCGCCTTGCCCTCGGTGTCGGCCGTGGCGGGGTCGGGGAAGCCCAAGGTCGAGTGCGGCCAGATGGCGGAGGAGAACCAGGTGTCCAGCACGTCCGGGTCCTGCTCGAAGCCGAGCTCGTGGAGCGCCTGGGGCAGGCCGGCCTCGTCGTCCTTCAGGCACACGTCCACCCGCACCGCGGCGCCCTGCCAGCCGGCCGGCGGCCGGCTGTCCGCGTCGCGCGCGAGCAGGCTGTCGCCCTCGGCCTCGCCTGGCTGCACCAGCCGCACCCGCGCCCGGCCCTCGTGGCTGCCGAGCGCGGCGAACAGGCGAGCCAGCGTCTGCGGCAGCTCGCCCGCGGCCACCTCGCGGGTCCAGACCGGGATACGGTGGCCCCACCAGAGCTGGCGGCTCACGGGCCAATCGCGTTTCTCGCCCAGCCAGTCCAGGTAGGTCTTCAGGAAGCGCTCGGGGTGGAAACGCACGCGGCCGGCCCGGGCCGCGTCGAGGGCGCCCTGCACAAGGCCGGGGCTGCGGTGCTCCTTGGGCGTGCCGCGGCCCATGGCCACGCCGCCCGGCACGTCGGCCATGCGCACGAACCACTGGTCGGACAGGTAGGGCTCGATGGGCGTCTTGGAGCGATCGCTGTGGCCCACCTCGATCTTGCGATCCTCGACCTCGCCCAGGAGCTCCCGGGCCGCGAGATCGGCCACCACCCTGTCGCGGGCCACGAAGCGGTCGAGGCCCTGGTAGGGCCCGGCGGACTCGTTGAGGGTGCCGTCCGGGTTGAGGATGTTGATGAGCGCGATCTCGCCCCGGTGGCGGCGCCACACCTCGTAGTCGTTCGGGTCGTGGGCCGGGGTGATCTTGACGCAGCCGGTGCCGAGCGACGGCTTGGCCCACGCGTCGCAGATGAGCGGCAGGGGCCGCTCGAGCAGCGGCAGCAGCACCTTCCGACCCGCCAGGGCCAGATCCCGGAGCTTCACCAGCGCGGGCAGCGCGTCGCGCTGGCGCGCCTCGAGCGCGGCGATCGAGGCCTCGAGGGCCGGGCGCTCCTTGGCGGGCGCCCCGGCCAGCGCCAGGCGGAGCTCCGCGAGCTCCGCCTGGAGGGCACCCTCCGGATCCGGGTGCACGGCCACGGCCGTGTCGCCCAGCATGGTCTCGGGCCGGGTGGTGGCCACCTCGACGAAGGCCGGCTCGCCCGCGGCCGCGCCGATCATCGGGTAGCGCAGGTGCCAGAAGTGGCCCTGGACCGTCTCGTGGTACACCTCGTCGTCCGAGATGGTGGTGCGCAGGAACGGATCCCAGTTGACCAGGCGCTTGCCGCGCACGATCAGCCCGTCCTCGAACATGCGGAAGAAGGTGTGCCGCACGGCCCGGGCGCACACCTTGTCCATGGTGAAGCGCTGCCGCTGCCAGTCGGCGCTGCAGCCCATGCGCTGCTGCTGCGCGATGATGCGGGCCTGGTACTGGTCCTTCCAGCGCCAGATGCGCTCGACCAGCCCCGCCCGGCCGAGGTCGTGCCGGGTCAGGCCCTCGAGCTCCTTGAGCCGCTTCTCGACCACCGCCTGGGTGGCGATGCCGGCGTGGTCCGTGCCGGGCATCCACAGGGTGTTGTCGCCGCGCATGCGGTGCCAGCGGACCAGCATGTCCTGCATCACGTTGTCCATGGCGTGGCCCATGTGCAGCGCGCCGGTCACGTTCGGCAGCGGCATCATGACCACGAAGCGGCGCTCGGGCGGGCGGGCGTCGGGCACGGCGTGGAAGGCGCCCGAGCTGAGCCAGCGCGCGGTCACCGCGGCCTCGAACTCGGAGGGTGAGTAGGTCTTCTGCAGCTTGAACTTCCCCTCGCCCTGCGCGGGCGCCACATCCTGGCTCTCGGGCACCTTCTCGCTCACGGCAGACCTCCTCGGCCCGGCCCTCCCCGGGAGGCCGGGGACGACGGGGCGGGCGCAGCCTACCGCACCTCGCCGGCCGCCTTCAAGGCCGAGGACGAGGGTTGGCGTTGACACCCTTCCGGGCGCTCTGTTACCGTGCAAACCGAACTGGAACCGGCGGCGGCGGCGGGGTTTTATCCTCTCGCCCGGCGCGCCGGCGACACCCCGAGGAGGAGCGCATGGCCGAGCTCAAGTCCGGGCGCGGGCCCCTCATCCGCATGTTGCCCCCGGACGAGGTGCGGGCGTGGATGCGGGCGAACAAGCCCAAGGGCCAGGTCTCCAAGCTGATGACGGAGCGGGAGGCCATCGCCAAGTTCGTGCGCCCGGAGCAGTACGTCGGGGTGGAGCTGTACGGCGGGGTGCGCTGCCCCATGTCGCTGGTGCGGGAGCTGGTCCGGCAGCGGATCGGGCCGCTCGATCTGGCCGGCCAGGGCGTGCTGGAGAACGACATGCTCATCGCCGCCGGGCTGGTGCGGCGGCTGGACATCACCTACCACGGCTACGAGGTCTACGGCACCTCCCCCATCCTCCGGCGGGCCTGCGAGTCAGGTAAGGTGCAGACGGTCGAGTGGTCGAACGCGGCGCTGGCCTGGCGCTTCAAGGCGGCCGCCATGGGCCTGCCCTTCCTGCCGGTGCGCTCCATGCTGGGCACCGGGACCTTCGACTACTCCGGCGCCAAGGAGATCCTCTGCCCCTTCACCGGGGTGAAGCTGTGCGCCATCCCCGCGCTGCACCTGGACGTGGGGCTCATCCACGTGCACCGCGCGGACGAGTTCGGCAACTGCCAGATCGATGGAATCACCGGCTTCGCGGCCGAGATGGCCCGGGCCTCCAAGCGGCTGATCGTGTCGGCCGAGGAGATCGTGCCCCACCTCGAGATCCAGAAGGCCCCGGATCGCACCCTCATCCCCTACTTCATCGTGGACGCGGTGGTGCACGCCCCGGGCGGCTCGCTGCCCGGCGAGATGCCCTACCTGTACTGGCGCGACGACGCGCACATCAAGGCCTACATGGAGGCCGTGCAGACCGAGGAGGGCGCCCAGCGCTACCTCCAGGAGTGGGTGCACGGCACCCGGGACCACACCGACTTCGTGAAGAAGCTGGGCGGCGAGAAGCGCCTGGCCGAGCTGCGCGCAGAAGCCACCACGAGGTGAGGCCATGGCAGCCAAGGAAGCCTACAACAAGTCCGAGATGCTGATCTGCTCCGCCGCGCGCCAGATGGAGGACGGGGCCATCTGCTTCATCGGCACCGGCATCCCCATGCTGGCCGCGGCCTTGGCCAAGCGCACACACGCCCCGCGCCTGGTGGCGGCCTTCGAGTTCGGCGGGATGGGCCCGGATCTCGAGCGGCTGCCGGTGGCGGTGGGCGACTCGCGCACCTTCCACCGCGCCCCGGTGGCCGGCTCGATCTGCGATCTGATGGAGGCGGCCGCGCGCGGCATGGTCGAGTACGGCTTCCTGGGCGGGGCGCAGATCGACATGTTCGGCAACCTGAACGCGACCGTCATCGGCGACCACGACAAGCCCAAGGTGCGGTTCCCGGGAAGCGGTGGGGCCAACGACATCGGCTCGCTGTGCTGGCGCACCATCGCGGTCATGCGGCACGGCAAGCAGCGCTTCGTGCCCAGGCTCGACTTCCTGACGACCGCCGGCTACCTGACCGGGCCCGGGGCGCGCGAGCGGGCCGGGCTGGCCCCCGGCGCCGGCCCCTTCCGCGTGGTGACCGATCTCGCCATCCTGGGCTACGAGCCGGCGAGCTGCCGCATGCAGGTGCTGAAGCTGCAGCCCGGGGCGACCCTCGAGGCGGTGCGGGCCGAGACCGGCTTCGAGCTCCTGGTGGCCGCGGACCTGGCGGACAACCCGCCGCCCACGGCCGAGGAGCTGCGCCTGCTGCGCGAAGAGATCGACCCGGAGCACCTGTACACCTGACAAGCGAGGTTGAGCCATGGGCGACAACGTCACCATCCGCGGCCGGGCCGGCGAGGGCAACACCTTCCTCACCACCGCCCAGGTGCTCCAGGGGCTGATCAAGCTGCTCGGCGCCGGCAAGGCGGTCGAGGCGGCCGACATCTACTCGCGCTGCCAGGAGGACCTCGGCTACCTGCTGGTCAACAAGGTCGGCAAGGATCCGGCCCTGCTGCGCGGGCTGGCGAACATGTTCTTCCGCGCGCGGGCCTACGACAAGGCCGCCCTGTGCTGCGAGAACCTGGGCGAGTTCGCCAAGGCCGCCAGCCTGTACGAGCAGGACGACGACTACCAGAGCGCGGCCGAGATGTACGCCAAGGTGGAGAACTTCGAGAAGGCCGCCGAGATGTTCGAGCGCAACCAGAACTTCAGCCAGGCGGCCGAGCTGTACCTCAAGGTGAAGAACTACGCCCGCGCGGCCGTGTGCTTCGAGCAGGCGGTGGATTACTTCGTGGCCGGCAAGCTGTACCACGAGCTGGGTAAGTACCGGAAGTCGATGGAGCTGCTGCAGAAGGTGCAGGCCGGCCAGGAGAACTTCCAGACCGCCACCATCCTGGTCAGCGACATCCTGGCCCGCAACGGCTACGTGGATCTCGCCATCAAGAAGATCCTGAGCGTGATCAAGAGCCGCCCGGTCGACGCCGAGACGGTCGAGCTCTACTACCACCTGGCCGGGATGCACGCCATGAAGGGCAACCTGGAGGTGGCGCGCAACGTCTACCAGCAGATCACCGTGTTCGACATCGCCTACAAGGACGTGGAGGACAAGATCAAGGAGATCGCCGAGGGCCGCGCGCCCGCGCCCATCGCCGGGCCCGCGCCGGCGGCGGTGGCCGACGAAGATCTGAGCGTGGACGTCGAGGTGGAGCCGATGCCCGGCGGGGGCGAGGCGCCCATCGTCAGCGTGATGGAGGGCTTCGACTTCCTGCAGAAGATCCCGCTGTTCGCCGACATGCCGCTCAACGAGATGAAGGCCTTCTACAACATCTGCGAGGAGCGCACCTTCCAGGCCGGCGAGCGCATCATCGAGCAGGGCCAGACCGGCATGGCGCTGTACGTGCTGCGCGAGGGCAAGGTCGGGGTGGTGCGGGTGGAGGGCGCCCAGGCGGTCGAGGTGGCGGTGCTCAAGGCCGGCGACCACGTGGGCGAGATGTCGCTGGTCGACGAGGTGCCCACCTCGGCCCGGGTGGTGGCCAAGGAGAAGGTGGTCACCTTCGAGATCTCCCGCGACCGCTTCCTGCGCTTCCTGCAGGCCAACGACAAGTTCGCCGTGCGCGTCTACCGCGTGTTCGTGCGCACCCTCGCCCAGCGCCTGCGCGAGACCACGGCCAAGCTGGCCAAGTGATCACCCCGAGGGGAGGAAGCATGCTGTCGATTCGCACCGCCGGTCTGAGCCTGGCCCTGGCGGCCTGCGCGGTCCTGGTGTTCGGGGCCTGCAGCCCCAAGCTGCCCGAGGAGCCGGCCAAGCCCGACGCCGGGGCCAAGGCGGCCGACAAGCCCGCCCCGGCCAAGAACCCCTGGGAGGGCTGGAGCTTCGACGAGCTCGGCAAGCACGCCGGCGGGGCGCTGCACGTGGAGTTCTCCGCCGACGGCAAGCGGCTCGTGTCCACCGGCAAGGACAACCTGGTCAAGCTCTGGAGCATGCCCGACGGCAAGCTGGAGCGCGAGCTCAAGGGCCACGCCAAGCAGCCCGGCATGGCCACCTTCTCCCCCGACGGGGCGCTGGTCCTGTCCGTGTCCGCGGACGAGACCGCGCGCGTGTGGGACGTGGCCACGGGCAAGGAGAAGGCGCTGCTCAAGGAGAAGCCGCCCAAGAAGAAGCTGACCCCCGAGGAGGAGGAGGCGCTGGCCAGCATCCCGCTCCCGGAGATGAACTGGGGCGCGTTCTCCCCCGACGGCCTCAGGGTGATCAC
This sequence comes from Myxococcota bacterium, assembly GCA_022710975.1. Classification (GTDB taxonomy): domain Bacteria; phylum Myxococcota; class B64-G9; order B64-G9; family B64-G9; genus JAKLGA01. The sequence continues at coordinate 97,368 of JAKLGA010000014.1, forward strand.
CGCCGGCGACGACTTCGCGCTGAAGCTCTGGGACTGGAAGAAGGGCGAGAAGCTGGCCGCCTACCAGGACGACGGCTGCCGCCAGCGCAAGGTGCTCAGGCGCCGGGACGGGCCGGGCTGGCTCAGCGCGGCCGGCTGCCTGGAGGACGGGGTCACCTACCTGCGCTTCTGGACCGAGGAGGGGCAGCTCCAGCAGAGCCGCGGCGATCAGGATCACGACGCGCACTACTTCGTCTACGACCGCCGGGGCAGCTTCCTGCTGGCCGCCGACGGCAGCCTGGCCATGTCGATCTACAGCGCCCAGGGCTCGTTCCTGAAGCGCGCCCTGGTGGGCACCTACCACTTCGGGCTGACCTTCGGGCCGGGCGACGACACGCTGCTCATCGGCACGGACCGGGGTGCGATCTACGTCTACCGCACCGACACCTGGACCCGGGTGGGCAAGCTCGATCTCGGCGCCAAGGTGGCGGTGGACGCGCTGGCGCTCTCCCCGGCCGACGACAGCCTGGTGGCGGCGCTGCGCGACGGCCGGGTGATCCGCTTCAAGGAGCCCGTGCGCCTGCCCGCGGACGGCAAGTAGGTCCGCGCCCACCGCCGGCCGGCCTCACAGCGAGTCGAGGGAGACGGGGAACGGGGTGTCGTGGTTCTCCATGTCTCCGGTGCCGCCCTGGCCGCGATCGTTCGAGCCCCAGCAGTAGGCCTGCCCGCCGGCCGTCAGGCCGCACACGTGCCGGGTGCCCGCGAGCACCAGGGTGAAGGCCTCGTCCCCGTCGCCCAGAGGGGCCGGGTCGACCAGGACCGGCTGCGCCGCGCTGGTCTCCTGGTTGATCTGGCCCCAGCAGTACACCTGGCCCTGGGCGTTCAGGCTGCAGCTCGACCTGCCGCCCGCGGCGATCTGGACCATGGCCCGCGCCTCGGGCGGATCCACCCCGGAGAAGTCCACCCGCACCGGGCTGGGCTGGTCGTGGATGAGGGCATCGTCCCCGAGCTGGCCGTGCAGGTCGTAACCCCAGCACCACACCTCGCCCGCGGCGGTCAGCCCGCAGGTGTGCTCCCCGCCTGCGGCCACCTGGAGCCACGCCCCGGCCGGGGTCTGCGCGCCGAGCACGAGCGCGCCGGGCAGGGCGGTCCCCATGGCGCTCACGCCGTTCCCCAGCCGGCCGAACTCCTGGTTGCCCCAGCACAGGACCTGGCCCCCCACGGCCAGGCCGCAGGTGTGGGTCAGGCCGGCGCTCAGGCCCCGCCAGCGGATCCCGGCGGCGGGCACCTCCACCGGCGCGGCCAGGGACGGAGCCGGCAGCTGGCCGGCCTGACCCCTGTCGTTCGACCCCCAGCAGAAGGCCAGGCCCGACTGCTTGGAGCCGCAGGCGTGATCGAAGCCCGCGGCCAGGCCCAGCCAGCCGTCGCCCTGCAGCGGTGCGCCGGCCTGATCCTGGTTCCCGCCGGCGCTGCCGGTCCCCAGCTGGCCCTTGTCGTTCGCGCCGAAGCACGTGGCCCGGCCGCTCCCGGAGAGCGCGCAGGTGAAGAGCCCGCCCGCGACCAGCGCGACCAGGGCGCGATCGGCCTCCTGGGCGATGTCCGCGACGACGATGGCTTGCGGGCTGAGCTTGTCGTCCCGCTCGGCGCCCAGCCCGAGCTGGCCGGCGCTGCCCACCCCCCAGCACAGGGCGCGCCCCGCGGCCGTGAGCCCGCAGGTGTGATCGCCGCCGGGCGCGAGCGCGATCAGCGCCCGGACAGGCTCCGCCTCGGGGGACAGGCTCACGGCCACCGGGGACTGGGCGTCCGCGCTGGTCGCGTCGCCGTCCCCGAGCTGGCCGTGCCGGTCGCTCCCCCAGCAGAACACCCGGCCGCGCGCGTCCAGGGCGCAGGTGTGGGCGATCCCCGCGGCGAGCGCCTTCAGGGGCCAGCGCTGGCTGTCGCTGGTGAGCAGGATCCCCGCGGGCACGTGGCCGCCGCCCGCAGGCCCGTTGCCCAGCAGGCCCGCGTGCACACCCTCGAGCAGGCCACCGGTCCCGAAGTCGAGCTCGTCCGCCCCCCAGCACACGACCAGGCCGTTGGCCCCGAGCAGGCAAGTGTGGACGAGGCCCGCGGCCAGGCGCGCGGGCGCGGGCACGCCACCGAGGGCCAGGGCCTGCGGCGGAGCCACGGGATCGGTGTCGCTGGCGAGCCCGCACTGGCCCGCGCCGTTCCCGCCCCAGCAATGCACCCGCCCCTGGTCGTCCAGGGCGCAGGTGTGATCCTCGCCCGCGGCCAGGTCCACGACCGCGACCCCAGTCAGGCTCCCCAGGAGCTCCACGGGTGCGGGCGAGCCGTTGGCCGCGCCCGTGCCGCAGGAGAAGCCCTCCGTGCTCCCGAGCTGCCCGAACTCGTGGCTGCCCCAGCAGGCCACCCGGCCCGAGGCGGTGAGGGCGCAGGCGTGCCTGGTGCCGACCTCGACCCGGACCAGCGTGGCGTCGGCCCAACCCAGGCTCGCCATGTCCACCCGCTCCGCCCCGCTCCTGGCCGTGCAGTCGCTCTGGCCGAGCTCGCCCGCGCCGAGCTGACCCTCGCCGTTCCGCCCCCAGCACCACGCCTCGCCAGCCGCGGACAGCCCGCAGGTGGTGTCCCCGCCCGCGGCGAGCTGCTTGATCGGGGGCAAGGGGGTGTCGGCCGCGGTGCGCACCAGGAGCGTCGGGCGGGTCCGCCGCGCGTCCGCCGAGCGATCCCCGAGCTGGTTGGAGTCGTTGTCGCCCCAGCACACGACCTGGCCGCCGGCCAGCAGGCCGCAGGTGTGCCGCCAGCCGGCCGCGAGCTGCCGGAACCCCTTGTCGGGCAGGGAGAGCTGGCTCGTGTCGACCCGCACCGGCACGGGGCTGAGCGCCTCCGGGTCGACGCCTAGCTGGCCCTCCTGGCCCCGGCCCCAGCACCAGGCCCGACCCCGGGCGTCGAGGCCGCAGGTGTGGGCCGCGCCCGCGACGAGCCCGACGAGCACGGGCCCCTCGCCGCACCTGGCGCCGCCCGCCGACTCGAAGCACGTCCGGCCGTCGGCCGGGCAGTTGAGCGTGATGTCCCAGCGGGTGCAGCTCCCGCCCACCGCCAGGCAGGTCTCGACGTCCGCACCCTGGCAGCGGGTGAAGCCTGCCTCGCATTCGTGGGTGCAAGCCTCGCACTGGCCCGAGGCCTCGTTGCAGGCCGTGTCGACCACCTGGCACGTCCCGCACGAGCCGCCGCAGCCGTCGGGCCCGCACTCCTTGGCGCCGCAGTCCGGGGCACACGGCTCGCACTGGTCGCTGGCGCCACAGATCTCGGGCGCGGTGCACGTCCCGCACGAGCCGCCACAGCCATCGTCCCCGCACTCCTTGCCGCTGCAGTCCGGGGCGCAGGCGCACTGACCGCCCGCGTCGCAGGTCTCGGGCGCGGTGCACGTCCCGCACGAACCCCCGCAGCCGTCGGCCCCGCACGCCCGGCCCGCGCAGGAGGCCACGCACTGGGCGGAGCAGCGCCGGGTCTGCGTGTTGCAGGTGAGCCCGTCCTGGCAGCTGCCGTTCCCGAAGCACGGTTCCCCTTCGCCACCCAGGGCGGGCAGGCGGTCGCAGCCCGCGGCCAGGAGCGCGGCCAGCGCGATCGAACCCGCGAGGAGATCGCAGCGCATGTCAGAACCTCCCGCCCAGGCCCAGGCTGAACCCCTGCCCGTCGGGGGTGGGCCCGCCGAGCGCGCTCACCGCGGGCGGCGCGTCGTCCGCGGCGGCCAGGATCCACAGCACCGCGCCGGTGATCATCAGGGCCCCACCCACCCCGAAGCCCGCGTAGGCCACCCCGTTCCAGGTGCGGTGGCGGGACGCGTCGCTGTCGCTGCCCGAGTACTCCCAGTCGTCCGCGGCAACCTCGGCCTGCCAGAAGCCCACTCCGCCCAGGGCCACCAGCCCCAGGCCGGTCCAGAACGTCACGTGCCCCCAGGTCAGGCGCCAGTCGGCCGGGGCGGGGGGCGCGGCGCCCTCCACCTGGGCGCCCGCGGGCGCGGCCGCGCCGCCGCCCATCTCGGCCCGGGCCCTGGAGAGCATGGCCCGGGCGTGCTCCTTGAGCGCGTCGATGAGCGCGGCCTCGCCGCCCTCCACCTTGGGCGACACGCTGGAGGCCACCCGCACGGCCGGGGCGTCGATGAGCTTCAGGTTCAGCAGGTACACCTCGCCGAACTTGGACACGTTCCCCGCCAGCACCCAGCGCACCCCGAGCGCGCCGCCGATCTCGGCCATGCAGGAGGTCTCGGTGCAGCCGCCGGCCTGCAGGCGTTTCTCCTCCACGCCGAGGACGGTGCGGATGTCGGCCTGGCCGATGACCCGGAAGCCGCCCAGGTCGCGCACCTCGCTGGCGAGGAGATCCGCCAGCGCCTCCACCTGCTCCGGGGTCACCCCACCCTTGGAGCTGAACTCCATGATGGCGACCGCGATCTCCTCGGCCCCGCGGCCTGGCCGCGGGGCGGCGGTCGCGAGCAGGGCGAGCGCCAGCAGGCAGCGGAACGTGTGAGCACGCATGAGGCCCCCTTTTCGGGCCGGCTCAGCCGGCCTTGGCGCCGCACTCGCCGCAGAACTTCTTGCCCGGCTCGAGCCTGGCGCCGCACTCGCCGCAGTGCTTGGCCTCCGCGATCTTGGCCCCGCACTCCAGGCAGAACTTGGTCTTCTTGGCCAGCGCCGCGCCGCAGGAGGGGCAGGAGGCGGTCACGCCCTCCCGCCAGGACTCCTCCTTGAGCATCTCGCGGTCCTCCTCGGCCACCTTGGAGTGGGCCCAGATCTCCTCCTGGGTGCGGGCGGACTGGGCCGCGGCCATCTCCACCGCGAGGTCGGGCGCGCACTGCTTGCACAGGCCCTTCTTGGTGTTCCAGCACTTCTGCTTGCACACCCAGCCCGAGCAGCGCGGGCACTGGACGAACTCGGGCCGCAGCTTCTCCACCGCGCGCTTGAAGGCGGCGTCGCGGGCCTGCTGCCACTTGGCCGAGCGCACCCGCTCACCCACGTCGGCCGCCTGGCCGAACAGGCCGCCGAAGAGCGAAGAGGCGGCCTCCAGCACGCCCGCCACCTGGGCCGCGCCGAAGGCCTCGAAGGCCGTGCGGTGACCCGTGCCGCAGCGATCGCAGCAGAACTCGAACTGGAAGCCCTTGTCGGTGCACTGATCGTGGTAGTTGCGGGTGAACTGGATGGTGTCGTCTTCCGCCATGGCGGGACCTCCTCTAGGGCAGGCATTCTAGCTCGCGTTCATCCTCCAGCGCGAGCCCCTCCGCGCGGACGATCGCCCGGCAGCGGTCCAGCTCGGCCGGGGCCTGGAAGCCGGCGGGCAGCTCATCGCCCGCGAGCCCCAGGGCCCGCCGCTTCTCCCGGACGAGTGGGTTGTAGGGCACGAGCCGCAGGCGCGTGAGCCCGCGGGCGCGCAGCAGGCCGGCCAGGCCGCGCAGGTTGGCTTCTCCATCCGTGAGCCCGGGCACCAGCGGGGTGCGCACCGCGAGCGCCGGGGCCCCGGCGGCCAGCAGGCGATCCAGGTTCGCCAGGATGAGCTCCGGCCCCACCCCGATCAGGCGCAGGTGCTCGCGCGGGTCGGCCAGCTTGAGATCGAAGAAGATCGCGTCCAGGTGGGGCAGCAGGTGCTCGGCGAAGGGCGCCCAGGGGAAGTGGCCGGCCGTCTCCAGCAGCACGTGCACGCCCTGCGCTCGCAGCCGCGCGGCCAGGCGGCCGAGCGGCCGGGGGACGAGCCCGGGCTCCCCTCCCGACAGGGTCACCCCGCCGCCCGAGCGGCGGAAGAAGGGCGCGTCCAGGAGCAGGCGCTCGGCCAGCGCCTCGACCTCGAGCGGCGCGCCCACCACCCGCCGGGCCGCGGCCGGGCAGGCCAGCGCGCACGCGCCGCAGGCCCGGCAGCCCGGGCCGGGCTCGGCCCGCCGCTCGCCGCGGGGGCAGGCGCGCCGGCAGGCCCCGCAGCCCAGGCACCGCTCGGGCCGCAGCTGCAGCTCGGGCCGGGCCTCTCGCGCCTCGGGGTTGTGGCACCAGGCGCAGCGCAGGCCGCAGCCCTTGACGAACACGGTGGTGCGGATGCCCGGGCCGTCGTCCAGGCTGTTCTCCCGCACGTCGGCCAGCAGGGCCTGGCGCTCCGCGGCGCGCATCACCCGCCACCCCCGCTCAGCGCCCGCCGAGGGCGTGCTCGGCGCGCTCGATCAGCTCGAGCTGGCAGTCCCGGTTGAGATCGACGAAGTAGGCGTTGTAGCCCGAGATGCGCACGATGAGATCGCGGTGGGAGTCGGGGTCCAGCAGGGCCTCGCGCAGCGCCGCCGAGCTCATGACGTTGAGCTGCATCTGCATCCCGCCCAGCTCGAAGTAGGCCCCGGTGTAGGCCGCCAGGCGCTCGACCACCCGCGCGTGCGGGTCCTGGGCCCCGGGCGCGACCTTCACGTTGAAGGCCAGGTTGTTCGGCATGCACCCGCTCGGCAGGCCGGCCACGGCGCGGATCTGCTCGGTCAGCCCGGCCCCGGCGAGCTGCGAGGGGGTCAGCCCCGGGGTGAAGGGCTTGCCCCGCCGCCGGCCGCTGGGCAGGGCCCCGGACAGGAGCCCGAAGGCCACGTGGTTGGACATGCTCCAGTAGCCCGGCAGGTAGCGCCCGCCGCGGTAGTGCGGCTGCGCCCGGAACCGCTCCTGCACGAAGGCCATCAGCGCCGCCGCCAGCTCGCCGGGCAGCGGCTGGGTCTGGCCGAACTTGGGCGCGCCGGTGAGCAGGCGCGCGAGCACGCGCTCGTGCCCGACGAAGTCCGCCGCCAGCGCGGCCAGCAGCTCGGGGAAACCGAGCTCGCGGCGCTCGTAGACCAGGACGCGGATGGCGCACAGGCTGTCGACCACGTCGGTCAGGCCGATCATGGCCGTGCCGCTCGAGTTGTACTCGGCCCCGCCGTCGATGACGTCGCGGCCCGACTCGCGCGGCCCCAGGAACAGCGCGGACAGCAGCGGGCTCGGCTTGCAGGCCTGGTGGGCGCGGCCCAGCAGGTTGTTGGCCTCCACCGCGCGATCGATCAGCCAGCCGAGCTGGGTCCGGTAGGCCTCCAGGAAGGCCGCGAAGTCGGGCAGCGCCTGGGGCGCCGGCGTGCGCGGGCCCACCTGCTCCGCGAGCAGCGGGTGGCGGCCCTGGTGGAGCGCCATCTCCAGGGGCGCCACCAGGTTGAACATCATGCAGTTGGTGTGGCCGAAGTGGCGTCCGCAGCAGGTGGGCTCGACGCAGCCGGTGGCCGACCAGTCGCGGGCGTGCTCCAGGCGGAAGCCCTGGCCCACCAGGGCCGGCACGACCGCCGCGTCGTTGTGCATCGAGGGGGTGGCCCCGGTGATCAGGTTGACCTCGCACAGGCGCTGGAGGTAGGCCTCCGAGTTCACCCCCGGGGCGTAGCGCGCGTTGATGTTCGGATCGCGCAGCCCGAGCAGCTCGGTGGCCTTGAGGAACAGCCAGGTCGCGTCGCACACCGCGTCCCCGCCGTCGGGCAGCAGCCCGCCCAGCGTGATGACCTGATCGGAGGACGAGCCGCCGAACAGGCGGTTGCCCGCCTCGGGCACCAGCGGCAGGTGATCGGTGCACTTCAGCAGGAAGGCGCACACCAGCTCCAGCGCGGCGCGCACCCGCCGCTGGCGCTCGGCAGGATCGCTCGCGCCCTCGAGGTCGCGCCTGAGGTAGGGCTCCAGCCACACGTCCAGCCGGCCGATGCTCAGGCCGGCGTTCATGTTCTCCTGGTGCTGGCAGACCAGCAGGATCCAGGCCGCCTGCAGGGCCTCGCGCAGGGTGCGGGCCGGCCGGGCGGGTACGCGGGCGCAGGCCTCGGCCATGGCCTGGCAGCGCGCCCGCTCGTCGGGGTCCGCGCTCGTGGCCGCCCGCGCGGCCGCCTCCGCCGACAGGCGTCGGGCGTAGTCGAGCACGCCGTCGAGGGCCAGCGAGAGCCCGCGGTGGAAGTCGCGCCTGCCCGGATCCGCCTCGGCGCGCGCGGCGAGCTCGGCCTGGAGGTCGACGAGGCCTCGAGACAGCGCAGCGGGCAGGTCGATGATGGTGTGCGAGACGGCCTGGGTCTTCCACAGGAAGTACAGCACGAAGCGCTCGTCCAGCCGGAGCGCCAGCGGATCGCCGTTCTGCCGCCGGGCCCACTCGCGGATGTTGTCGTCCATCCAGAAGGGGAACACCTGGCGCGAGAGCACGGCCGCGTCCTCGGCCGACAGCCGGTAGGGGTTGAGCGCCCGCGCCTGCACGCCCAGCAGCTCGGGCCAGATCCCCAGCCCGCCCGTCTCGGGGAAGATCTGCACGCCCAGGCGCTGCGCGGTGGTGGTGCCCGCCAGCAGGTCGTCCGCGTGGACGATGGCGCGCTTGTGGGTGAGCACGTGCGCGAGCACGCGGGCCTGGCGCAGCCCGGCGGGCTCGCCTGGCCGCTCCGCCCGCTCGCGCGCGCTGGCCTCGGTCCACAGCCGGGCGCGCTCCACGCACACGGCCGGTGGAGTGGTCCGGGCGGCCCACAGCAGGCGGTGCACCCGCGGCAGCTCGGCCAGGCTGAGGTCTGCCAGGTAGGGGTCTTCGAGCGCGCGCACCTCGGCGGCCGGGCGGGCGCGGCAGGGCTCCCCGACCCGCCGCACCGGGAACTCCTGCCAGGGACGGCGCGCGCGCGGATCACCGGCGTCCGGCGCGGGCGGCAGCACGCGCCCGCCCTGGCGGGCCGCGGCGGCCAGGTGGCCGAAGCGCAGCAGGTGGCTCAGGTTGCCCTCCACCGCCAGGCGGTTCTCCAGCATGAGCGACAGGGCGTCCCCGCGCGGGCCGAAGAAGGCGCGCAGATCGACGGGGGCGCGGAAGCGCAGCGTGGTGTCGGCCCCTGCCAGCGGGCCGAGGCCGACCCGCATGCGGCCGCCCGAGAAGATCGCGTGCACGCCGCGCCGGCCGTCCCCCAGGACGAGCTGCAGGCGGGCGCGGTAGCCGGGCGCGGGCGCCGCCAGCTCGCCGCGCAGCCGGGGGTGCAGCCGCAGGGTCGCGGCCATCAGGCCGAGCTTCAGCCAGGCCTCGGCCAGGGCCAGGCCGGCTTCCCAGGCGCGCGCGCGGGGGGAGGCGCTCACGGCTCCGCCCCCCAGGGCTCGCGCCAGAAGTCGTCCTCGAGCTCCCCGGCGGAGCGGCCGAAGGCGAGCGCCAGGGCCTCGGCCGGCTCCCGGCCCGCGCGCAGCACGGCCAGGAGCACCATGACGCGATCCAGCCCGTGCCGGGCGATGAGCCAGTGCGCCATGCCGTGCGCCTGCAGGTACACGTCTCCGAGCGCCTCCGGATCGCCGGCCCGGGCGCCGAAGGCCTCGTCGAGCGCGTCCCAGGCCACCCCGCCCGCGCGCCCCAGGGCGGCCAGCCCGCGGGCCTGCGCGGCGGAGAAGGGCCCGGTGGCCCACTGGGCCAGCCCCTCGGACAGCCAGCGCGGCGCGCGGGTGTAGGAGAGCTCGTCCACGTAGCGGTGGGCCAGCTCGTGCACCAGGATGTCCAGCCAGACCGCGCGGCTCCGGGCCGGGGCGTGGAAGGTGATCACCCGGCCGAGGGCGTAGGCCCCGGTCTGGTGCGGCCCCACCCCCACCCCGGCCCGCTCCTGGAAGGCCCGCCGGTTGGCGAACACCAGCAGCTCCAGCGGGCCGCGCAGGCGATGCTCGAACACGCCCGAGGTCAGCGCGTGGGCCCGCTCCAGCGTGTCGCGCAGCCGGCCGGCGTCCAGGCCCTCGGGCAGCGTCGCGCGCACCTCGAGCTCGCCCACCCGGAAGCGTTCGTCGCGCGCCCGCTCCGGCAGTGCGCGCACGCCGTACAGCCGGTCCTCGAGCTCCGCGCGGCCGAGCGCGCCGGGCGGCAGGGCCAGGGCGGCGCGGAAGGCCGCCTCGGCCCGCTCCCAGGCGCCCCGGCGCAGCCACACCTCGCCGAGCTCGGCCTGGGCGTCGGCCGAGCCCGGGTCGGCCTCGAGCGCGGCCCGGCGGCGCTCGAAGCGCCGCGCCTGGGCCTCGATCAGCGCGCGCAGCCCGTCGGCCGCGAAGCCGCTCCCGCGGGCCTCCAGCGCGGTGCGTTCGAGGAGCGCGCGGGCATCCTCCCAGCGGGCCGCGGCGGTCAGGCCGAACACCCTGCGCGTGCGGCAGCGGAGCCACTGCGCCCGGCAGCGCCGGGCCTGGTCCGCGCTGGCCTCGCGCAGCGCGGGTGGCACGTCGGTCCGCCCGGCCAGCGCCAGGTAGCGCCGGCGCGCCTCGGCGAAGGTCACCTCGGCCCAGGCGTGGTCGCGGGCGGCGAGCAGCAGCTCGGCCAGCTCCACGAGCGGTTCGGGGTTGTCGGGGTCCAGGCGGCCGGCCTCGTCGAAGGCCTCCTCCGCCGAGCGCAGCAGGCCCAGCGCCCGGACGTGCTGCCCGGTGGCCTGGGCGTACACCCACAGGCCCCCGCGCAGCTTGCCCAGCGCCCGCTGCAGCCCGGCCGCGAGCGGCTCGCGGATCGCGGCGGCCTCCAGATCCCGGACGGCCGTCTGCAGCATGGACTCGGCCGAGGCGTAGTTGGCCCGGGCCACCGCCATCTCGGCCAGGGTGCCGGTCAGCGCCGCGCGCACGAACAGGAGCTCCGGCGCGTCCGGGTGCTGGCGCAGGCCGCGCTCCAGGGTCTCGGCGGCCCGATCCAGCTCCCCGGCCTCCACGTGCGCCCGGGCCAGCAGCGCCCAGCGCATGGCCGACGCGGGCCCGTCGGCCAGCAGGGCCTGGAGCGCCTCCACGGCCGGCGCCGGCTGGCCGGTCATGACCAGATCGAAGGCCACCCGCTCCAGCGCCTGGCGCACCTGGCGCGAGAAGTCCGGGCCGAGCGGGTCGCCGCGCGTGGCCAGCATGAGCGCCAGCAGCCCTTGCCGCGCGGGCGCGAGCCGGCGCGCGCTGGCCAGCGCGTGGCAGGCCGACAGGGCGCCCTCGAGCGTGGCGCGCCGCGCGGGCCCGGGGGCCTCGGCCAGGCCGGGCAGGAGCGCCAGGTACAGCTCGAGCGCCTGGCCGGAGTCCCCGGCCTCGAGCGCCCGGGCCGCCGCCTGGAGCAGGGGTCCGGCCCGCGCCTCGTCCGCCCGGGCAGGGGCCGGGGCGCCCGCGAGCGCGGCGGGCACCCCCAGGAAGACGAGCAGCCAGGTCAGGCGGCGCACGCGGGCCTCGGGCTCAGATCGGCAGCTTCAGCAGCACGCCGCAGTCGGTGTTGTCCGCGCCCGGCGTGCCGCGGTCCCCGTCCCCGTAGGTGGTCCCGGCCGGGGTGCGGCACCAGAAGGCGGGATCGTCGTTGGAGGCCGGATCGGCGTGGTCGAGGTCGAGCTGCAGGCTGGCGCCCGGCGAGGAGGGGAAGCAGCCGGCGCCGACGTCGCAGTAGCTGGCCTGGTCCACCACGGTCGCGCCGCGCCGCAGGAAGACGGTCTCGCCGGCGGTGTCGTTGTTGAGGATGCCCTGGTTGCCACCCCAGGCCCAGTCCACCGGCGCGCCGCCGTTCTGGTTCAAGTTGGCGCTCACCCCCAGGACCGCGTAGGCGCCGGGAGCGACGAACACATCCACCCCGATCGAGAAGTTGTTGGCGGCCAGATCGGAGAAGGTCAGCCCGCGCAGGTTGACCGTGTCCGCGGCGATGCTCATCACCTCGACGTACTCACCGTACCGGTCGAGCACGAGGTTCGGGTCGTACATGATCTCGGTGATGACCAGATCGCCGGCGTTGGCGAAGCGGCCCACGCAGGTGCTGGCCTGGCACAGACCGCCCGAGGTGGTGCAGTCCTGCTGGGTGGCCGGTGGGTAGCTGCAGCTCGCCGCGCCCAGGTCGTTGGCGCACACCCCCTGGTAGGTGGTCAGGATGTTGCCCACGCAGGCAGGCGGCGGGACGGCGGTGCAGGGGCTCGGGTCGCACGGGTCCGGCAGCACCGTGGCGCCGAGCTGGTAGACGTTGTGCGCTCCGGCCACGCCGTAGACGCGCACGTAGTGGGTGGCGGCGCCGGCCGTGGTGTTGGTGGCGGCGGCCTGCTCGAAGTCGCTGGCCGTGGCGCTGGTGGCCAGCACGGTGCTGCCGTCGGGGCCGACGACCTGCAGGCTGAGATCGCCCGCAGCGTGGGTGAAGTCGATCCGGCCGCGCAGCGTCTGCTGCGGGGCCAGGCTGACCGAGAACCAGTCGTCGTCGTTGCCGCAGGCCACCAGGTCCGGGTAGAGCTGGCCCGGGGTGACCGCGGAGGCCGTGGCGGCCGCGTCGTTCTCCTCCCGGGCGTCGTCCTGGCAGCCCGAGACGCAGGCCGTCCCCTGGCACACCTCGAAGGGCCAGGCGCAGTCGGCCGTGCCCAGGCAGTCCACGCAGGCCGGGGCCGCCGGGTTGCAGCGCAGGCCCTGGAGCAGGCAGTCGGTCTGGCTGGCCGGGTAGCTGCAACTCGCCCCGCCCAGGCCGTCGGGCAGGCACTGGGGCAGGTAGGTCACCAGGGTCTCGCCCTGGCACACGGGCGGCGGGATCGCGTCGCACGGGCTCGGCAGGCAGGGATCGTCGGTGCGCGCGGTCAGCAGCGAGTACAGGTTGTGCGCCCCGGCCACGCCGAACACCCGCAGGAAGTAGGTGCCGCTCCCCCCGGCCGGCAGGGTGTAGTCGACCAGCTCGTCGTCCAGGCCGCCGTGGGAGCTCGCCACCAGGCTCACGCCGTCCGGGCCGAGCAGATCGAGGTCGAGGTTGCCGTCGGCGTGGGTGAAGCCGAGCAGGACCTCGAAGCGGTCGCCCTGCTCGAGCGCCACCTGGTACCAGTCCTCGTCGCCCGAGCACAGCACGCGGTCGGACAGCAGGTCGTCCGGCTGGATGGCGCCGGCCTCGGCCGCGGCGTCGTCGGGCTCGCCGACGTCGTCCTGGCAGCCGGCCGCGCACAGGCCCGCCAGGCACACCTCGAAGGGCCAGACGCAGTGCGCGTCCGAGAGGCACTCCACGCAGGCCGCCGAGGCAGCGTCGCAGAGCCGGCCCTGGGCCGCGCAGTCCACCACCTGATCGACGGGGTAGTCGCAGGTGGGCAGGTCGTTCACCAGGCTGCACTCCCCGCGGTAGGTGGTCAGGCTCTGCCCGGCGCACTCCGCGGCCGGGATCAGGGTGCACGGGCTGGGGATGCACGCATCGAGGCTGGAGGTGGTCAGCAGGGAGTAGACCGCCTGGGAGCTCCCGGCGCCCACCACCCGCAGGAAGTGGCGGCCGCCCTGGCCCGCCTGGACGGTGTGGTGCACCCCGGCCGGCACGTCGGGGCCGGTCGAGATCTCCAGCACGGTGACGCCGTCCGGGGCCAGCAGGGCCAGGTCCAGATCGCCCTGGAGCGCGTCGTGGCTCACCGTGGCGGTGAGCACCGTGCCCTCCTGCATGTCCAGCCCGAACCAGTCCTGATCCCCGCCGCACAGCACCAGGCTGGCCAGGCTGGTGTCGGTGGTGATGACCGAGGCCGAGGCGCTGGTGTCGTCGGGCTCGCGCAGATCGTCCTGGCAGCCGGCCGCGCACAGGCCCGCCTGGCACACCTCGAAGGGCCACTCGCACTCGGCGTCCGTGAGGCAGTCCACGCAGGCCGGCGCGAGGGGATCGCAGCGCTGGCCCTGGGTCGCGCAGTCGGTGGTCTGGTCCGCAGGGTAGCTGCAGCTCGGGGCCTGGTCGACCACCTCGCACTCTGCCCGGTAGCTGGTCAACACCTCGCCCACGCAGGCCAGCGCGGGGATCTGGGTGCACGGGTCGGGCAGGCAGGGATCGTCCAGGCAGGCCCCCGCGATGCAGCGCTCCCCCGCGGCGCACTGGCCGTCGGTCAGGCAGGCCACGCAGGCCAGCCCGACAGGATCGCAGTGCAGGCCCTGGGCCGCGCAGTCGATGGTCTGGTCCACGGAGTAGGCGCACACGGGCGCGCCGCCCGAGGCGGTGCAATCCCCCCGGTAGCTGACGAGCTGCTCGACCAGGCACTCGGTGGGGGGGACCTGGCTGCAGGGATCGGGCATGCACGGATCGCTGCCGCCGGTTACCGTGATGACCAGCCGGTAGGAGCTCCACACGCCCGGGGCGGGGCTCACCCTCACGAAGTACTCGCCCTCGGCGCCGATGGTCTGCACCAGCTCGAGGCCGTCGGCCACGCGGGTGCCGCTGCCCACCTCGCTCGTGCCGTCCGGGGCGATCAGCACCAGCAGCAGCTCGCCGGCGCTCGGCTCGTAGGCCACGCGGGCGGTCAGCTCGGCCGTGGCGGTGAGCCGGATGCGGAACCAGTCCTGGTCTCCCTCGCACGCGCTCAGGCCGGGCCAGTCCTCGTTGCCCCGCAGGGCCGTGGCCTGGGCCGCCGTGTCGTTCTCCTCGCGCGCGTCGGGCGCGCAGGGCTGGACGCAGGTGTGCTCGCGGCACAGCAGGCCCTGCACCGGGCAGTCGGCGTCCACCAGGCAGGCCACGCAGGTCACCGAGTCGGGATCGCACCGCTGCACGCCGCAGTCACGGCTGTCGGCCACCTCGTAGGTGCAGTCGGGCTCGCCGGCGTTGTCGAGGCAGGCCGGGCGGTAGGTGGTCACGGAGTTGCCGGCGCAGGCGTCCGGCGGCACCTGGGTGCACGGGTTCGGCGTGCACGGGTCCACGGGGTCGCCGCCGCCGCCGCCGCAGGCGGCCAGCCAGAGCCCGAGGACGCTGCAGCCCAGGAACCGGACATGCCTCGACGCGAATCCATCCGTGCACATCCGCTCGCCTCCTTGAAAACCGCTGCCGGCCTCGGTCTTTTTTATCTCATCTGGCTGGAAAACGAAACCCGGTCTCCGGCCGCGCCGCGAGTTCGCGTGGACCGGGCTTCCATTGTAGAATGGGCCGCCCCGTAGATCCGCCAGGAGGTGGAGCATGTCCCGTCGATTCCTGCCGGCCGTCGCCTGCCTGGCCTGGGTCTCGCTCGCCGTCCTGGGCGGCCTGGGCGCCGCCTGCGGCCGGACCGCGCCGCTCGGCGAGGACGAGGTGGTCAACCTGGTCCTCAGCCCGGCCTCCGCCAGCCTCTACCTGGACCAGGAGCTCGCGCTGGTGGCCGAGGCCCGGCTGGCCAGCGGGCGGGTCGAGGACGTCAGCGCCAGCCCGGAGCTCCGGCTCCGGCTGACGGTCGGCGCCGGGCTGGAGCTCGGCGAGGGGCTGCGGCTGCGGGCCACCTCCCCCGGCAGCGCCAGGGTGGTGGCCTGGTACCGCGGGCGGGAGGCCCGCTGTGCGCTCGAGGTGCTCGACGCCCGCCTGGTGGCGCTGGAGGTCGAGCCGCCCGAGGCCGAGCTCGCGCGCGGGGCCTCGCTGCAGCTCGAGGTCACGGGAGAGCTGGACGACGGCGCGCGGGTGGATCTGACCACCCGGGCCGCGGGCACGAGCTACCGGGTGGACCGGCCGTGGGTGGCCATGCTGACCCCGGACGGGCTGGCCTTCGCCCTGGAGCGCGGGGTGGCCGAGGTGGAGGTGCGCCACGGCGCGTTCTCCGCCCTGGCGACGCTCACCGTGGACGGCGGGCAGGTGGAGGTGGAGCGCATCGAGCTGCGGCCCGAGGCGGTCGAGCTCGCGCAGGGCGAGGGCCAGGACATGCTGGTCATCGGCCACCTCTCCGACGGCGGCCAGACCGAGCTGACCGACGATCCGGAGGTGTTCTACACCACCGAGGACGAGGGCGTGGCGGTCTTCAGCGCGCCCGGGCGCCTCGAGGCCACCGG
The DNA here is from genome assembly GCA_022710975.1 of Myxococcota bacterium. Taxonomy (GTDB): domain Bacteria; phylum Myxococcota; class B64-G9; order B64-G9; family B64-G9; genus JAKLGA01. The sequence goes on from JAKLGA010000014.1 coordinate 113,045, forward strand.
CCCGGGTGAGACGCAGGCCTCGGCCATCTACCGCGCGCTGGTGGCCAGCGTGCCGGTGAGCGTCTCGCCCTCCGCGGAGCTCCTGGCGGTGGAGATCGAGCCGGCCACGGCCCGCCTGCGCCCCGGCGACAGCCTGCAGCTCGCCGCCTGGGCGGTCTACGCCGACGGCAGCCGGGTGGAGGTGAGCGGCCAGGCCGTGTGGGTGTCCTCGGCCCCGGAGGTGGCGCAGCTCGGCTCCGGCGGGCTGGTCACGGCGCTCGAGGAGGGCGAGGCCAGGCTGAGCGCGCTGTTCGGCGGGCTGACCGGCCAGGCCAGCGTGCAGGTCGACCGGCGCACGCTGGTCGCGCTCACCATCCTCACCGCGGAGCCCCTGCTGCTCGAGCCGGGCCAGGCCGTGGCGCTGGAGGTGGATGGCCTGTTCGACGACGGGACCCACGCGGACCTCGGCCCGGCCGCCAGCGGCACCCGCTACCGCTCCGAGGACGGGGCGGTGGCGGTCCTGTCCGCCGACGGGCTGGCGACCGGCGTCGGCCCAGGCGCCACCACCCTGCACGCCGAGAACAGCGGCCTCGCGGACTCGCTGCAGGTCGAGGTGGGTGGCCCGCGCATCGTGTCGCTGCGCCTCGAGCCCCCCATGCTGAGCGTGGCCGAGGGCGACACGGCCCACGTGGCGGCCATCGCCCGCATGTCCGACGACAGCGAGCGGGACGTGACCCTGGCGGCCACCTTCGTGAGCTACGCCCCCGACGTGGTGGGCGTGCTGTCGCCGGGCGAGCTGCTGGCCTACAGGCTGGGCCAGGCGCGCGTCTCGGCGGCCCTGGCCGGGCACAGCGCGGACTGCCGGGTGACGGTGGTCGAGGGCCAGGTGGTGGCCCTGCGGGTGGAGCCCAACCAGGCCACGCTGCAGCTCGGCGAGCAGCTCCAGCTCCGGGCCGTGGCCACCTACTCCGGCGGGGCCGAGCGCGAGGTCCAGGCTCGCGCCAGCTTCCAGTCCACCGAGCTCGACGTGGCGGTGGTGCTGCCCGGGGGGCTGGTGGTGGCCCAGGGCGCGGGCCACGCCGACGTGTTCGTCACCTTCGCCGGGTTGGTGGTGGTGGCCTACATCGACGTGCGCGAGTGGACGCTGGTGGACTTCTGGCTGGTGCCGGACGGGGTGCGGCTGGCGGTCGGGGAGCAGGCGCCGCTGCGGGCCTGGGGGCTGACCGACACCGGGCTGCAGCTCGATCTCACCGGGGAGTCGACCTTCGCCAGCGACGGGCCCGCGATCGCCAGCGTCAGCGCGCTGGGGGTGGTGCTCGGGGTGTCCCCGGGCCTGACCCAGGTGCGCGCCGACTACGCCGGGCTGGCGCAGGCCACGGCCGCCGTGGAGATCTACGACACGCTGCACCTCACGCGCCTGGACCTGCTGCCGGAGAGCGCGGAGCTCGACCCGGGCCAGACCCTGCAGCTCCGGCTGCAGGGCACCTACTCCGACGGCTCGCAGCGCGACCTCACCGCGGCGGCCGAGGGCACCAGCTACCAGACGAGCGCCCCCGGCGTGGCCACGGTCGGCCCGGACGGCCTGGTCACCGCCCAGGCGAGCGGCGGGAGCGCCATCCTCACCGCACGAAACAGCGGCCTGAGCGACACGGCGGTCATCCGCGTGGTGGTCGAGCCGCCCCGGGTGACCAGCCTGTCCCCCGACAGCGGCCTGCAGGGCACGGCGGTGCGCGTGGTGGCCCGCGGCAGCGGGCTCACCGGCTGCAGCGTGAGCGCGGACAACCCGGGCATCGCCCCGTCGGCGGTCAGCGTCACGCCCGACGGCGCGCAGCTCGCGGTCACCCTGACCCTCGACGCCGGCGCGGACCCGGGCCCGAGCCTGCTGCGCTTCCAGAACGGGGGCGGCAGCGCCAGCGCGCAGTTCACCGTGATCGAGGACCAACCGCTGCCGGATCTCACCATCGAGCCCGGGGCGATCGTGTTCCTGAGCGGCGTGCAGTCCTACCGCCACATCACCATCGGCACCGGTGCCCGGGTGTACGGCACCGGCACCCGGCCGCTGCAGCTCCTGGCCACCGGCGACGTGGTGGTGCGGGGCGAGATGGATGTGTCCGGCCTGGCCGGCGAGGACGGCTTCTACAACCCCGCCGACGGGGGCGAGTCCGGGCCGGGCGGGGGCGGGGGCGGCGGCGGCGGGGACGGCAACGCCGCGGCCCCGGCGGTGGGCGGCGCGGGCTCGCCCGACGGCGAGCCCGGGGGCGCCGCGGCCGGCTCCGGGACCCCGGGCGGCGACGGCGGCGGGCAGGGCGCGGGCCAGGCCGGCGCGGGCGGCTGCGGCCAGGCCGGCGGCGGCGGCGGCTACGGCGGGGCGGGCGGCGGCGGCGGCGGGGACGCCGGCGTGGGCACGGGCGGGGCCGGCGGGCCGGCCAACCCGGACGGCTCGGACCACAACGGCGGCCCGGGCGGCGGCGGCGGCTCCACCTGCGGCCAGAGCTCGGGCGGGGGCGGGGGCGGCGGCGGCGGGGTGCTGGTCATCGCCACCTCGGGCGGCAGCATCCTGATCGACGGCACGCTGCGGGCCGACGGCGGCCCAGGCGGGGACGGCTTCACCGGCACCGGCGGCGGCGGCGGCGGGGCCGGGGGGCTGATCACCCTGACCAGCGCGGGCGGAGCCATCACACTGCGCGACACGCTCTCGGCGCGCGGAGGGGACGGCGGCCGCGCCGACGCGGGCGACGCGGGCGGCGGCGGCGGCGGCGGGCGGGTGGTGCTGGACACGGGCGGCGGGGCGCTGGACGACACCCTCGGCTTCTACGACCTGGCCGGCGGCGCGGGCGGCGAGTCTCGCGACCAGGGCTTCGACGGCCTGCCCGGCGAGCCCGGCCTGACCGAGCTGCTTCAATAGCCCACGCGCCTTCTCGATGCGCCGGCCCGACGGGGTGTCCCCTGAAGGGCCGGAAACCTTCATCTAGGGTGAGGGCCAGGAAGGAGCCGGTTCTCCACTGGCCTCGCAAGCGTTCACCTCGCCAATCAGAGAGGGGTGGCGGCGAGGGGGCCCCCATCCACGCGGAGCGCCGAGTGAGCATGGATGGGGGGCGAGCCGACAGGACCCCGATGCTCGTCGACTTCAGTGAATGCTCTCGATATTGTCAACGACGGGCGAGGCGCAGGCAGAGCAGGCCGGCCAGCAGCGCGAGCAGGGCCAGGGGGTTCGCGGGCGGCCGCGGGCCGGGGGGCGCACCGCTCGCGCAGCCCCCTCCCCCGCCCTCGCAGTCCTCGTCGATCGCTCCGTCGCAGTTGTCGTCCAGCCCGTTGTCGCACTGCTCGTCGCCGCTGGGCGCGCAGGCGTACTCGCAGCCGTTCAGCTCGTCCAGATCCGCGTTCACGTACCCGGCCTCGCAGGCGGTCAGCAGGCACTGGCCGGCCGAGCAGCGCTCGCCGGCGTGCTCGCGCGCGCACACCTGCCCGCACCCACCGCAGTTGGCCAGGTCCTCGCTGGTGTCCAGGCAGGACCCCGAGCAGTCCGTGCGCCCGCCGCCGCAGCTCGCGGCGCACTGGCCCAGGTCGCAGACCTGGGTCGCCGCGCACTCCCAGAAGCACTCGCCGCAGTTGGCGGGGTCGTCCTGCAGGTCGAAGCCCTCGTCGGTCTGGGCGTCGCAGTCGTCGTCGACGTAGTTGCACTCCTCGGCCGCGCCCGGGTGGACCGAGGCGATGCCGTCGTCGCAGTCGGCGCCCGCCTCGCAGTGCAGCCCGTAGCCGTCCAGGTCGTGGTCCACGCAGCCGCACACCGGATCGTCGAGGTCGGTGAGCTGGTTGCAGTCGTCGTCCAGGCCGTTCTCGCACACCTCGGTCGCCCCGGGGTGCACCGCCTGGTCCGCGTCGTCGCAGTCCGGACCGGCGCAGGCCGCCGAGGCGTAGCCGTCCCCGTCCGCGTCCGGGCAGGCCTGGCAGGTGCCGACGCAGCAGCGCGGGTCGTCCGCGGCCTCGCGCCAGTCGCCCTGGCACGAGTCGAGCGCCTGGCAGCCCTGGCCGCCCTGGCCGGCGCAGCTCGGGGCCGCGCTCACCTCGAAGGCCAGGTGCGGATCCCCGGCCGGGCCGGTGGCGCCGGCGTCGTCCCGGGTCTGCACCCGCACGTACCAGCGCCCCGGCGCGAGGGCGAAGGCCCGCGGCACGATCCAGCGCGGCTCGGCCGAGGCCACCCAGTTCGAGTCCAGGAGCGCCGGCGTGTCGAAGGTGGGCGCCTGGTCGAGCTGCACCCGGTAGCCGAGCTGGGTGGCCGCGGGGGTGCCGTGCACGAAGGTCCACTCGAAGGCCGGGGAGGGATCGGCCACCGCGCCGCGCGCCTGGTGTTCCCAGGGCGGGGCGCCTGCGCCCTGCTCGAAGGCGCCGATGTCCACGCGCGCGCCGCCGCCGTCGGGCACGGGCAGATCCTCCGGGCCGGCCTCCACGGCCGGGCTGCCGGGCGCGAGCTCGTAGAGGTCCTGGGCCGGGTCGGTGAAGTGCGGATCGGCCAGCACGTCGTGCGGCCCCGCCTGCCCGCCCTCCACGTCCGCGGTGTTGCCCGAGAGGAGGTTCCAGTCCACCGAGCAGCCGCTCAGCGCCGACAGGTACTCGAGCCCCAGGGTGTGGCCGACCAGGATGTTGCCCTCGAGCCGGCAGCGCGAGAGGAAGCTCACCTCGAGCCCGGTGAAGAAGCCGACCACGGTGTTCCCCAGCACCCGGCAGTCCTCGGCGCTGTCCAGGCGCAGCCCCTGCAGGGAGCCGCGCACCACCAGGTTGCGCTCCACGCTGACGCCCTGCGCGCCGTCCACCCAGATGGCGCCCATGGTGGCGGGGTTGTCGAGGAGCTGGTTGTGCTCCACCCGGCTGCCCTGGCCGGCGGGCGCGGGCCCCACCTTGATGCCGGCCGCCTGCATGCCGGTCAGGTGGTTCGAGGCGATCCACGAGCCCGTGCCGCGGTCGTCGATGCCGCGCTCCGCGCCGCCCTCGAAGCGGTTGCCCCACACGCGCGCCTCGCGGCTGGAGAGCAGCACCAGGTGCACGGCGTCCGCCGCGGCCAGGCCGTTGTCCGCGAAGGTGCAGCCCCGCACCAGCACGTCGGAGGACTGCACCACCGCCAGCCCGTAGCCGTCCCAGTTCTGGATGCGGAAGCCCTCCACGATCAGGCCCGAGTCGCGGTTCAGGCTGACGCCCGCGGGCACGTCGAGGTTCCCCTCGAGCGCGGGCTGGACGCCCGTCCCGTCCAGCACCACCGAGGCGCCGTCGGCCGGCTCGGCCAGGAGCCGCAGCGGCCGGGCGCGGCTGGCGGGCGTGCCCAGCTCCGGCGGCATGACCTGCTCGTGGTAGGTGCCCGCATGGACCAGCACGGTGTCGCCGGGCCCGGCCAGCTCCAGGCCGCGGGCGATGGTGCGCACCGGGTTGCCCTCGCTGCCGTCGTCGAGATCGTCGCCGAGCGCCCCGTCCACGTGGAAGGTGGTCCCGGCCACGCCGCCGTCGAGGGGCCGGAAGGCCCCGGACGGGCCGTCGTACCAGTCGGCCTCGGCCCCGGTCACCTCGGGGAACCCGGGCTGGGCCCGGGCGGCCCCGGCCTCCAGCCAGCCAACGCACAGGCACGCGCCCACGAGGAGCCGGGAAATCCGCCAGGTCATGGAGCCCTCCTAGGGAGATGGACTGCAGATAGGTTCCCGGAAGAAGGGAGAACCTTCAAGCCCCGCGAGCGGAGGCGGAGGGGCTCAGGGCGCGGGCTGGAAGACGGAGACCTTGAACGCGCCGGCCGGGCGGCTGCGGCAGGGGTCGGCGTGGGCGGCGAAGGCGACGTACCCGCCGGGCGCCCAGGCCTCGCCCGTGGGGGCCAGGTACTGCCAGGTCTCGGCGCAGGCGGCCGCGCCGCAGCTCGTGTCCTCGGGCCCGCTGCAGGCCGTGAGCGCCTCGGCCGCGGCACACGAGTAGCGCGGCAGGGCCCGGCCGTCCACCGCCACCACCAGCCCGGCCGGGCTGGCCACCGGGGTGCCCAGCGCGTAGGTGCTCGGGCAGGAGACGCTCTCGCCGATGAGCGCCATGAGCGAGCTGAAGTCGTCCTGACAGATCGTGCCCACCAGCCCGTCCTCCCCCAGCCCGAACAGCTCCGCCAGCTCGATGTAGCGGGTGCCGGGGAAGGCCTGGCAGGAGGGCCCGGTGCAGCCCGGCGTGATGCAGGCCGGCAGGACGTCCGCGTTGGGCGCGGTGAAGGTGTACTCGATCTCGGTCGCGCTCGGGTCGTCCGGATCCGTCACCCCGACCACGGCCACGAACTTCACCATGCCCTGGCGGTTGCCCTTCAGGCCCATCAGGAAGTCGTGGTACTCCTGGACCGGGGTGAGCGCGTAGGGCCGGTGCGCCTGCGGATCCTCGGTCGAGCCGTCCGGGCCCTCTCCCCTGGCCGCGTAGTAGCACACCCGGCCGCCGATCCCGGAGACGCCCTCGGTCACGTCCCCCACCGCGCCGCAGTCGTCCTCGTCGCTGACCACCACCACGGCCAGGGTGGCGTCCTCCCGCAGGAAGCCCTCGTTCACCGTGTTCGCCAGGTCGGACAGGGCCACGCGGATCGGCTCCAGCCCCTTCTCGTACCCGCAGCCGTTCGTGCCCACGAAGGCCGTGCCGCTGCCGTACAGGCCCCCGCCGGCCGGGTCGTAGAAGCAGGTCTGGTCGCCGGAGTCCACGACGCGGCAGGACGGCTCCGGCGGCTCGAACAGGAAGGTCGGGGGATCGGTCGTGGAGTCGGAGATGCGCCCCCGCCGGTCCTGGAGGCGCCCGTTCTCCCCGCTCGGGTTCGTGCAGGACTGGGTGATCATCTGGTCGCAGGGCGGGCAGCCAGGGGACTCCATGCCGGTGGTGATCACCCCCACCTGGTACTTGCCCACCCCGAAGCGGTCGTCCAGGATGGCGGTCAGGTTGCCGAAGGACTCGGCGAGCTGGATCTGCTCGCCCACCATGCTGCCCGAGTTGTCGATCACGAACAGCAGATCGATCTCCTCGGTCTTCAGCACGCTGCGGTCCCCGAGCAGGTCGCCGCGCTGGCAGAGATCGCCCTGGCAGAAGAGCCCCTGGTCGCAGGGCGAGGAGCCGCCGCGGCAGGCCTCGCCCGCGCCGCCCTCGCTGGCGCAGCCTCCCGGGCCCACCAGGCACAGTCCGAGCAGAGCCAACCAGCCGCCAGTGCGTGCGCGCATGATCCCACCTCCAGACGAAGTTGAACCGTCCCCGGCCACCAGGGTACCACATCCCCGGTCCCTCGGCAGGTAGACCCCGGCCAGCGGACTCTCGTTTCAGGAGGGAGCGCTCTAGCGCCGGGCGGCCAGCTTGGCGGCCACTTCCTTGGCCCCATCCATCAGCTTGTCGATCTTGCAGTCCGTCACGTCGACCGTGGTGGCGGCCTCGGTGGTCTCGCTCCTGAGGTCGTACAGGCTGGCGGTGAGGGCGCAGCGCTTGCCCACCTTCAGCAGCTTGGTGGACAGGCTCTTCTCCGCGGCCATGGCCTTGCCGAGCTCGAGCTGGCAGCTCTGGTCGTAGCACTGCTGGTAGCCGACGGTCTTCTGCTGCTGGAGCCGGGCGCGGAGCTGGTCGCGGGGCACCACCCGGAACCCGGCCAGCTCGGTGAGCTGGGCGGCCAGGTACTCGGTGAGCTGGTCGCGGTCCTCCGCCCGGGGCAGCATCCTGGACGCGTCCTGGATGTCGAACACGGCCACCACGGGCGCGGGCCCGCCGGCCACGCGCCGGGGCGGGGGCGCGACCTCCGCCCTGGGCTCGGGTCCGGGCTCGGGCGGCAGCTCGCCCACCGGGCGCGCCTTGATGGCCCGGATGGAGGTGGGCTGGTTCTTGGAGTCGAGCGCCGGGCCGTCGCCCAGGCCCGCCAGCAGGTTGGGGTCCATCTGGCCGCCCTGGTTGCCGTCGGGCTGGACCGCGGCCACCTTGCCGCCAGGGGCCACGTCCGGGCAGCCGTCCAGGTCCTCGAAGTCGTTGCGGGTCTCGGGATCGCCCGGGCACCTGTCCTGGGCGTCCACGATCCCGTCCCGGTCGTTGTCCGGATCCGGGCAGCCGTCCAGGTCCCGGTGGCCGTCCAGATCCTCGGCCACCTTCGGGCAGGCGTCCTGGGCGTCCGCGATGCCGTCCCGGTCCTGGTCGGCGGGAGGAGCGGGCGCCACCGCCACGGGCTCTGCAGCTGTGGCCGTCGGGGCCGGGTCTGGACGGGCCACCTCGACCGTGCCTCCGCAGCCGACGCCGATCACCCCGACCAGGATTGCCGTCCACAACGCGCGCATGCTCGACTCCCTGCCCCGATCGCTCAGGGCGTGATGGTCAGGGTGCCCAGATCCGCGCTCGAGAACCCGTTCCCGGTGCCCGGATCGAAGTCGCAGAACAGGAAGGTGAGGCCGCCGTCGTCGCTGAAGCGGTAGGCGTAGCTCCAGCTCGCGGCCGCGCTCAAGTTGAACTGGCGCATGAACTCGTCGTTGTTGCCGCAGCCCACGCAGCTCGGGTTCCAGGCGGCCGACAGCCAGCGCCAGCCCGTGCTCGAGCGCGGGTCGCTCCCCAGCGGCCCGTATCCGAGCTGGCCGAGGATCCCGGCCGGCGCGCCGACCGGCTCGGTCACCCCGGTCTTGTACACCCGGCCGAACACCAGCTCGGTGTCCTGGCCCACCGGCGCGCTGGTGGCCCGCGGCCACTGCAGGTCGCACCACACGATGCTGGCGTCGGTCTCCGCGCCCGTGTAGCGGTAGCCCGCGACCAGGGTGCTGCTGTTGGCCCCCTTGGTCACGCGCACGTCGCAGTCGGCCGGGGCGTGGGCCCGGGTCACGCAGGTGAGGGCGTCGTCGGCCACCACCTGGAAGCTCTGGCAGCCGGTCCCGCACAGCGTCACCGCGCTCGCCCCGGTGAAGCCCGAGCCGTGCAGGGTGACGGTCTCGCCGCCCTGCTGGATGCCCGAGGGGGGGTCCACGCTGGACAGCACCAGCGCGCCCGAGCAGGAGGGGTTGACGCGCCCGGGGGTCGCGTAGTCCGAAGACGGGAGCTCGTAGGCGGCCAGCGCGGGCGTGTTGCACCAGTTGGCGCCGAGGTCGTTGGCCAGTCCGTCGTAGGCGGCGATGTCCAGGCTCATCGAGTGGCCTGCGGTCGTGGGGAAGTCCGCGTCGTCGTAGGCCACCCCGTCGATCGACAGTCCGTCCAGGCCGAGCAGGACCTCGTCGCTGGCGTTCGCGAGCAGGAACACCTGGCCATACTCGTAGTCGCAGGCCACCCCGCCGTTGACCGCGGGATCGGCCTCCCGGCACAGCACCAGGCTCTGGTCGGGCTGGGCCACCAGCCCGGCGGGCTGGTCCACCACGAAGGCGTCCGTGCCGGTGTCCGCCACCTCCCACGAGTCCAGGTTGATGGGGAAGGCGGCCACGTTGGTCACCTCGAACCACTCGCCCAGGGTGTCGCTCACCCCGTCCGGATCGCGCATGATCTCGGTCACCAGCACGCTGCCCTCCGGGATCAGCCCCTCGTCCACCTTCCCGTCGCAGTCGTTGTCCCAGGTGTCCAGGACCTCGCTCGCCCCGGGGTGGATGCCCGGGTTGCCGTCGTCGCAGTCGTCCCCGCCCGCGCAGGTGGCGTCCCGGTGGCCGTCCCCGTCGTCGTCGTCGTCGTCCAGCGCGCCGGAGCAGTCCTCGTCGACCGCGTTGCCGCAGATCTCGGAGCCGTAGCGCTCGTCGTTCGCCAGGTAGTCGGCGGCCTCGCACTCCGTCCAGCCCTGGGCGGTGCACTGGTTCGGCTGGTGCACCGCGCCCGCGCACACCCCGGCCTGCACCTCGCAGGGCTCGAGCACCAGGGCCGGGTCGGAGCTGTCGGCCGTGCCGTTGCAGTCGTTGTCCAGCCCGTCGCACACCTCGGCGCCGTAGTCCGGCCCGTACAGCCCGGCCGGGCAGGCCAGCCAGCCGGCCTGGCACTGGGCGGCCGTGTGCCGCACGCCCGCGCACACCCCGGCCTGCAGCTCGCACAGGGTGAGCACCAGGTCCGGGTCGGCCGCGTCCACGAGCTGGTCGAAGTCGTTGTCCGCGCCGTCGCACACCTCGGCCGGGCGGATCGAGGCGCTGCCGCGCGCGCTCACCAGGGCCGGGCCCTGGGGATCGGTCGAGGCGATCTCCAGCGTGTCCTGGTGAGTGCCGGGGGCCGTGGGCTCGTAGCTCGCGGTGAAGGTCCGCTCGGCGCCCGCGGCCAGGGCCCAGGGCAGGCCCGCGACCGCCACGGAGAACGGGCCGGCCGCGTCCAGCATGCGCACCGCGCTGACGGTCAGCGGCTGGTTGCCCGCGTTGCGCACGGTCACCGTGAGCTGATCGCTCTCGCCCAGGAACACGTTCTCGAACAGGATGGGGTTGGGGGTCACCGCCAGCTGCGACTCCAGGCCCTCGGCCCGCAGCACCAGCACGCGCGGGTGCTCCAGCCCGTCCCCGCCGCCGTCCGTCTCGTCGTTCACGATGCGGAGCTCCTCCTCCACCGCACCGGCCGCCAGCGGGGTGAAGGTGACGGTCACCGCCAGGGCGTCCAGGGCCTGGCCCGCGCCGTCCACGCAGGAACAGTCCCCGCCCGCGCACGGGCCGCCGGCGACCGCCACGCAGGCGCCGCCCTGCCCGCAGTCCGCGTCCGCGCTGCACAGGCCGGCGTAGGGCGACAGCCAGGCCGGCGGGGCAGGCTCCACGGCCAGCGCGAAGTTGGCGCTCTGGAGAGGCTCGGTGCGCACGTCCTCGATCTCGAGCACCGCGTTGCCGTTGCCCGAGTTCTTCACGTACACCGTGGCCAGCGCCTGGCCGCCGAGCAGCACCGGGCCCAGGTCGAGCACGTCGAGCTCCAGGTCCACGGCCGGCGAGCTCACCACCGCGATCTCGGAGGCCCCCTTGTAGGAGGAGCTCAGCGGCACGCGCACCAGCGCCTGCTGCGGATCGTTCGTGGCGATCAGCAGCCCGCCCTGATCGGTGCTGCCGTCCACGGGGGTGTAGCGCACCGACAGCGCGAGCTGCGAGCCGGCCGGCAGCGCCTCGTTCAGCGTGCCCGCAGGGTTCACCACGAACTCCGGCGAGGTGCCGGCCTCCAGGGTCACCGAGAACACCGTCAGCTCGGCGTCACCCACCGAGCTCACGTGCAGCGCGGCCTCCACGCTCTCGCCGATGCGGGCGTTGCCGAACTCGACCAGCGCGGGCTCCACCTCCACCTTCGGCCCGACGGCCTGGTCGGCGCCGTCGCCCTCGTCTGCGCCGTCGTCGCCGTCGCCGCCGTCGGCGGCCTCCTCGCCGGGCACGCACTGGCCCAGCACGCAGCGCTCGCCGGCGCCGCACTCGAGGTCGGAGGCGCAGCCGCCGTCCGCGGGCTGGGCGCACAGGCCCGACTGGCAGGTGAGCGGCCGCGGGCAGTCGCGGTCGTCCAGGCAGGTGATGATGCCCGAGTCCTCGCCCGGCCCGGACGAGCCCGAGCAGCCGGGGCCCAGCGCGAGCAGCAGCAGGCCCGCGATCAGCGACGATATACCGAAGGAACGGCAACTCAGACGCAGCATCGCCACACCTCCCGCGATCCAGCGCCATTCTTGCAGCAAAGGGGCGGCGGCTTCAACCCGGACGGATCGGGCGGGGCTCAGGTCTCGGGCAGGCACACCACGTCGTCGACGCGACCGAGGTTGTTCTGCTCGCGGCACTCCGAGGTCTGGCCGGAGGGCACGGCCCCGCCGCCCTGATCGTCGACCACGGCGAAGACGGTGAACACCTGCCGCAGCGGCAGCCCCCAGACCAGGAAGGCCACCACCTCGGCCTGGCCCGGGCCCAGCGCGTGGCGGGTGACCTCGACCCCCAGGAACTGCCCGCCCTGGCGGGGATCGCCCAGGTAGAAGGCCACCGGCACGCCCGCGGCCACCGCCTGCAGCCCGCGGTTCTGCACCTCCACGTACACCACCACACCGTCGGCCTGGCAGTTGCCCGCGGCGAAGCCCAGCCCGCGCAGGGTGAGATCCGGGGCGTCGAACAGCCCCGAGGTCTGCACGTTCTGGCGGAAGTTGTTCAGCCCCTCGGTCAGCCAGTTCTTGGCCGCCACGGCCGGGACGCCGCCGTCCGCCTCCACGTTCGTCACGTGGTAGGCGTGCTGGTTCCAGATCGGTCGCGTGGTCACCCAGTTGTCCTGGGCGTCGCCGAACACCCGCACCCCCTTGAACTTCTGGGGCGCGTCGGCCATCAGGTCGTTCTGGGCGATGACGATCTCGGCGTTGTGGTCGCCGTCCACGTCGGCGATGACCGGGTACTCGCAGGCGGTCAGCGAGGAGTGCGGCTGCTGGTACAGCACCGTCCCGTCCCGCCCGCGCAGCACCCGCAGCGCGATCTCGTCCGCGTACACCACCTCCGCCCGCCGGTCGCCCTCGAAGTCGAACACCGCGCTGCCGGTGATGTTCGAGGAGGAGTCGCGCGAGGCGATGTGCCACAGCACGTCCCCGAAGGTGTCCAGCACCAGGTAGATGCCCGCGCCGGCCACGCCGATCTCCGGCAGGCCGTCGCCGTCGAAGTCGGCCACGGTGGGCGGCCCGAGCAGGCCGCAGTCCGGCTCGCACTCCGGCAGCTCGGACAGGAAGGCGGCCTCCCTCAGCCAGACGATCTCGCCCGTGGCCGAGCTCTGCACCCGCACCGAGCCGCGCGCCACCACCACGATCTCGGGCGTGTCGCCGCCGATCAGGTTGGCGACCGCCACGAACCCGTCGCCGTAGTGGGTGTTCCACAGCTCGTTGCCGTCCGCGTCGTACAGCGTGTCGCCGGTCACGATCTCCAGGCGCGCGTCGCCCACCACGTCCGCGGGCACGGAGAAGGGGGCCGAGGCGAACTGGCGGAAGTTGTCCCCGCGCGAGCCGGAGCGCTGCCAGCGCACGGCGCCGTCCGCGTCGACCACGGCCGCGCCGATCACCACCTCGGGCACGCCGTCGCCCTCGAGGTCGGCGATGGCCGGGCCGCCCCAGCCCACGCTGAGCGAGTCGGTCGTGGTCTCCCACAGGAAGGTGCCGTCGGCGCGGAAGCAGAGCAGATCGCGCCCGCCGCTCTTGCCGGTCACGATCTCGGGTCGCCCGTCGCCGTCCAGGTCGGCGGCGGCGATGTTGCTGACCGGGTGGGTGCGGTGGGCCGGATCGGTCACGCTCCACAGCGGCGCGCCCGTGTCGCCGCGCACCGCCCGCAGCACGCCCTCCTGGGAGTAGCCGAGATCCGCACGGAAGGAGTTGAAGATCACCGCCGGCCCCGGGTAGTCGGTGTCCGGCACGCTCGGGTCGAGCGCCACCACCACCGGGGTCATCATCACCTCGTCCCACTCCGGGGCCTCGAGCGGGTGCTCCCAGACCCACTCCTCGCGCGGGGTGAACTGGCCCTCGGGCGGGATGTACTCGCAGGTCGGAGCCGGCTCGCCGTGGGCGTCCCAGGACACGCAGCCGTGCAGCGACGGCTCGCAGTAGGCGTCGTCCTCGCAGCGATCGTCCTCGCCCTCGGCGCAGTCGGGGGGCGGCTCCACCGTCACGCACAGGCCCTGGTGGCAGCGCTCGCCCGCGGCGCAGTCGCCCTGCACCGCGCAGGGCGTGAGCGCGCCGGCGTCCCAGCTCCCCAGGTCCTCCCGGTCGGGCCGCGGCCCGTGATCCTCGAGCAGCCCGCCGTCCGTCTGCCCGCCGTCGTCCCCGCCCCCGTCACCCGCCTGGCAGCGCCCGGCCTCGCACACCTGGGGGAAGGGGCAGTCCGCGTCGATGGCGCAGGGCTGGCCGGGGTCCGGGTCGGAGCAGCCCGCGAGCGCGCAGAGCGCCGCGGCCAGGAGCAGTCGGACCAGGTGCTCAGCGTCCATGGCGCACCCCCGGGATCACAGGAAACGGGTGTACTGGAGCAGGATCTCGCGGATCAGGGCCGGCACGGTGAGCCCGTGTCGCGCGGCCAGCGCCGCCAGCCGCTCGTACTGGGCCCGCTCGATCTCCAGGCCGACCGACAGGTGGTTCTCCCGCGCGGCCATGATCTCGGCCTCCAGCGGATCGGGGTTCTCCCCGTTCAGCGCGGGCGCCTGGCCCGCAGGCAGCGCCTTCACCTTGGAGCTCTGGCGGCGCGGGGTCCGCTGGCGCTTGCCCTCGGCCGGCGCCTCGCCGGGCGGGCCGCCCACCGCCACGGCCGGGGTGACCTCGCCCTGCGGCCGGCTGGCCTCGTCGGCCTCCTGCTCGGCCTCGGCCGAGGCCAGGGCCTGGTCCTCCTTGGCGATGTCCTCGGCGAAGAGCTGGCGCAGGAAGTTCGACAGGTGGATGTTGGTCGGGTTGAACTCGCCCCCGGACAGGAACTGGTTGAGGTCGTACTGCAGCTCCCAGGCGGACTGGTAGCGCTCTTCGCGGTTCCTGGCGAGCGCTTTCTGCACGATGGCCTCCACCGGCTGGGGCAGATCCGGGCGGAAGGAGGTGGGCGGGTAGATCTTGCCGTCGGCCACGGCCTTGAGGATCTCCACGTCGTTCTGGCCGGTGAAGGGCTTGTGGCCGGTCAGCCACTCGTACAGCACCACCCCCAGGCTGAACACGTCCGAGCGCTGGTCGAGGGTCTTGCCCATGACCTGCTCGGGGCTCATGTAGCCGAGCTTGCCCTTGATCTCGCCCACCCGGGTCTCGCTCACGGTGGTCTCGGCCTTGGCGATGCCGAAGTCGAGGATCTTCACCTCGCCGTCGAAGGACACCATCACGTTCTCGGGGGTCACGTCGCGGTGGACGATGTGCAGCGGCCGGCCCTGGTCGTCCACCTTGCGGTGGGCGTAGTACAGCCCCTCGCACACCGCGCTGGCGACCTTGAGGGCGTACACCACCGGGAACTCGATGCCCTTCTTGTCGGCCCGGCTGACCACCTGGCGCATGTCCCGCCCGCGCACGTACTCCATGGCGATGAAGTACGACTCGTCGATCCGGCCCAGATCGTAGATCTGGCAGATGTTGGAGTGGTTGAGCTGCGCCGCCAGCTTGGCCTCGTTGAGGAACATGGTGATGAAGCTCTGTTCCTTCGACAGGTGCGGGCGGATGCGCTTGATGACGATCTTGCGGGAGAAGCCCTGCAGGCCCTGGTGCCGGGCGATGAAGATCTCGGCCATGCCGCCCACCGCCAGGCGGTGCAGCAGGTTGTACTTCCCAAAGTGCTTGTCGGTCGAGGCCATGGCGTCCTCGCGCCCGCCCTCCCCGGGCCGCCCCGAGTCTACCCCGCCGGGAGAGCGGCTCCAAGGTTCTTGTCGCCCGGCCAGCTCCTCTTCAGCCCTTGATCCCCCCCTGGAGGTCGGGGATATGCTCGGGCGCGAAGGGCAGGAGGGACCCATGGAGCGCGTGTGGATCAGGAACGGCTGGGTGTTCACCGGCGGCGACCACCCGCGGGCCTTCGCCGGCGGGGTGCTGTGCCAGGGCGCGAGAATCGAGCGGGTCGGGCCCGACCCCGAGCTCCAGCCGCTGGCCACCGGGGCCGAGGAGCTCGACGCGGGCGGGCGGCTCATCCTGCCCGGCTTCATCAACGCCCACATGCACCTGTACTCCACCCTGTCCCGCGGCATGGGGCTCAAGGACCCGCCGCCCGCGGACTTCAACCAGATCCTCGAGCGCCTGTGGTGGCGGCTGGACAAGCAGCTCACCCTCGCGGACCTCGGGCCCTCGGCCGAGCTGCCGCTGCTGGACGCGCTCCGGGCCGGGGTGACCACGGTCCTCGACCACCACGCCAGCCCGCGCGCCATCGACGGCAGCCTGGACGTGCTGGCCGAGGCGGCCCAGCGGCTCGGGGTGCGCTTCTCCACCTGCTACGAGGTGAGCGATCGCGACGGGCCGGAGGCCTTCCGCGCCGGCCTGGCCGAGAACCTGCGCTTCGCCCGGAGGGTGAAGGGCGAGCCCATGCTGGCGGCCATGTTCGGGCTGCACGCCTCCTTCACCCTGTCCGACGAGAGCCTGCGCGCATGCGCCGATGCGGCCCGCGGCGCGACGCTGGCCTGCCACGTGCACGTGGCCGAGGCCGCCTCCGACGCGGCCGACGCCCGCAGGCGCGGGGCGGCTGGACCGCTCGCGCGCCTGGCCGCGCTGGGGGCGCTCCCGCCCGGCAGCCTGGCGGTGCACTGCGTGCACACCCACATGGACGAGTGGGCGCTGCTGCGCAGGGCGGACGGCTACGCGGTGCACAACCCGCAGTCGAACATGAACAACGCGGTCGGCGCCGCGCCGGTGGAGGCCATGCAGGCCGCGGGCGTGCGCGTGGGCCTGGGCACCGACGGCATGCAGGCGGACGTGCGCCAGGACGCGCGCGCGGCCTTCCTGCTCATGCACCACCGCACGGCCGACCCGCGCACCGCCTGGGGCGAGCTGGGCGGCCTGCTGGCGGTCAACCGCGAGCTCGCCAGCCGCCTGTTCGGCGTGCGTCTGGGCGCGCTCGAGCCCGGGGCGGCCGCCGACGTGGTGGTGTACGAGCACCACCCGCCCACCCCGCTCGACGCGGGCAACTTCCTGGGCCACCTGCTGTTCGGGCTGTACCAGGTCCCGGCCCGTGACGTGGTGGTGGGCGGGCGGGTGCGGCTGCGCGCGGGCGAGGCGCCGGGCGTGGATCCGGCCGCGCTGGCCGCGCGCGCCCGCGCCCTGGCCGTGGAGCTCTGGCGGCGCTTCTGAGGCCGCCCGGCGCGTTTTGACCCCGTCGGCCAGCCGGTGGTACCGTGCCGGCCAGGAGGCGAGGAACCCATGCGCACAATCATCGAACCCTTCCGCATCAAGGCCGTCGAGCCCCTCCGCATGATCGACGAGGCGGAGCGCAAGGAGCTGCTGAAGGCCGCCCACTACAACCTGTTCAACCTGCGGGCCGAGCACGTGCTGATCGACCTGCTGACCGACTCGGGCACCGCGGCCATGAGCCAGGAGCAGTGGGCCCAGATCATGCGCGGCGACGAGTCCTACGCCGGCGCCAAGTCCTACTACGAGATGGAGGACCAGGTCCGCTCCATCTTCGGCTACAAGCACATGCTGCCCACCCACCAGGGGCGGGCGGCCGAGCGCATCCTGTTCTCGGTGGTGCTGCGGCCGGGCATGGTCGTGCCCAACAACAACCACTTCGACACCACCCGGGCCAACGTCGAGTACCAGGGCGCCGAGGCCGTGGATCTGGTCATCGACGAGGGCAAGGTGCCCTCGCTGGACCACCCCTTCAAGGGCAACCTGGACGTGGGCAAGCTCGAGGCGCTCATCCGCGACAAGGGCCGGGAGAAGATCCCGCTGGTGATGATCACCGTGACCAACAACTCGGGCGGCGGCCAGCCGGTCAGCATGGAGAACATCAAGGCGGTCTCCGCGGTGTGCCGCAAGCACCACATCCCGCTGTTCTTCGACGCCTGCCGCTTCGCCGAGAACGCCTACTTCATCAAGCTGCGGGAGAAGGGCTACCAGGACAAGACCCCGCTCGAGATCGCCCGCGAGATGTTCTCCCACGCCGACGGCGCCACCATGAGCGCCAAGAAGGACGCCCTGGTCAACATCGGCGGGTTCCTGACCATGAACCACGATGGCTGGTTCCAGCAGTGCGCCAACCTGCTGATCCTGACCGAGGGCTTCCCCACCTACGGCGGCCTGGCCGGGCGGGATCTGGCGGCCATCGCCCAGGGCCTGAGGGAGGTGCTGGACGAGGACTACCTGTGCTACCGCATCGCCTCGGTGGCCTACCTGGGCAAGCACCTCGAGGAGCTGGGCGTGCCCTTCGTGAAACCGGCCGGCGGCCACGCCATCTTCGTGGACGCCCGGGCCTGGCTGGACCACCTGCCGCCCGAGCAGCTCCCGGGCCAGGCGCTGTCCGCCGCGCTCTACGAGAAGGGCGGCATCCGCTCGGTCGAGATCGGCACGGTCATGTTCGGTCACCAGGATCCCAAGACGGGCAAGGAGGTGCCGGCCACCATGGATCTGGTGCGCCTGGCCATCCCGCGCCGCGTGTACACCCAGAGCCACATCGACTACGTGATCGAGGTGTTCGCCGAGCTGGCCAAGGGCAGGAAGAAGATCCGCGGGCTCGCCTTCACCTACCAGCCGCCGTTCCTGCGCCACTTCACGGCGCGCTTCAAGCGGCTGTAGCTCCGGAGGGCTGCGTCCCATGGGCGGACAGGCGGTCGAGCGGCCGACGAAGGCGCTGAGCGTGGGCGGCCCGGGCCGGCTGCAGCTCGGCCCCGGCCGCGTGCTGCTCATGCGGCCGGAGACGCTGGCCGAGCTGCAGCGGGGGGTCGAGGATCGCCTGGGCCCCAAGGCGCCCGAGTACCTGTACGCCGCCGGCGCCGCCTGGGCGCACGACGCCGCCAAGCGCGTCCTGGCGGCCACCGGCGAGGAGGGCGTGGAGCTGGTCCGGCTGGTGTGCCAGCAGGCCACCGAGCTGGGCTGGGGCGAGTGGCGCGTGGAGGCCTTCCGGGCGGAGGAGAAGGCGCTGGCGGTGCGCGTGCTGGGCTCGCCGTTCGCCGAGGCCTACGGCTCGGCCGACACGCCGGCCTGCCACCTGGCGGCAGGGGCCGTGGGCGGACTGACCGAGTTCGTGTTCCGGGTGCCAGCGCCGTGCACGGAGCAAGCCTGCCTCGTGCAGGGGGCGCCGGGCTGTCTGTTCGTGGCTGCGGGTCAAGAGGTGGACGCGGCCGATAGCTGGAGCTGGTGAGAGGAGGCTGCCATGCCGGCCCGCAAGCGGATCCTGATCGTGGATGACGATCCCGCCGTCCTGGAGATGCTCAAGACGCTCCTCGAGCGCTCGGGCTACGACGTCCGCACCGCGGCCAACACCATCGGGGCGGGCTACCTGCTCAAGGACTTCTCCCCGGATCTGGTGGTGCTCGACATCATGTTGCCCGGCTCCCTGTCGGGCGACCAGGCCTGCGACACCCTCCGCTCGCTGTGCGCCGGCATCAAGATCGTCTTCTACTCCGGGCTGACCGAGGACAAGCTCAGCGAGCTGGGCGCCAAGCACCGGGCGGACGCGGTCTTCGCCAAGGGCGGCCGGCCCTCGGCCCTGGTCAAGGCCATCGGCCGGTTGCTGGGGGTGGCCGCGCCGTGAGCGACGCCGGCGTCCCCCACTGCCCCATCTGCGGCGGGCCCGCCCCGGCGGCCACCCCGGTGGCCGGGGTGGGCGCGCTGTGCCAGGGCTGCCTGCTGGGCGGCCGCTTCTTCGGCTCGACCGGCGCCCCGAGCCTGCAGGCCGCGGCCGAGCAGGTCCTGGCGCAGAGCCCCGCCGCGCTGGAGCCGGCCGCCCGGGCGCTCGAGCGCGCCGAGGAGCTGGCCGCGGCCAGGCGCTTCGAGGAGGCCCGGGGCGCGCTGCTGTCCGAGGCGCAGCGCCACCTGGCCGAGCGGCCGCTGCTGGCCTCGCACCTCGCCTTCCGCGCGCTGCGGCTGCCCGGGCCCTCGGCCGAGGTGTACGTCTGCCTGGGCCGGGCCGCGAAGCGCATGGACTGCGCCCGCGAGGCCGTGCAGCACCTCAAGACCGCCGGCTGGCTGGCGCAGAAGTTCGAGGACCGCGCCCTGGTCGAGGCGGTGGTGGCCGAGCTCGAGCCGCTGGCGCCCGACGACGGCTGGCTGCCGCGCGCGCGGGGCTGGCTCGCGCCGGCACAGCCGCCTCCGGCCGACCCGCCTCCGGCGGCCGACCCGCCGGCGGGCTCCGCCGCCGGGCTGCGCTGCGGCTTCTGCGGCCGCCCGGCCGGGGAGGCCGGCGCGCTGGTCGAGGGGCCCGCGGCGGCCATCTGCGAGGACTGCCTCGAACGCCTGGCCGGCCGGCGCCGGCCGAGCTGAGGGGGACGCATGGATCCCACCCTGTTCCTGGTCGCGCTGCTGGCCGCGGCCGCCGCGCTCGGGTTCCTGGTGTGGGCGCGTCACCACGCCCACCACGCCGCGCGCATCGGCCGCCCCGTGAGCCGCCTGGCCGACGCCCGCCCCGGCCCGGTCACCCTGCGCGGCAAGGTGCAGGGCAAGGACCTGGTCGTCTCCCCGGTCTCCGAGCGCAGGTGCCTGTACCTGCGGGTGGCGATCCACGCGGACAGCGCGCTCGGGGTGGGCCTGGGGGTGCGCACCGACCGGGGCATGCTCGGCGGCCACCACCATCACCTGGGCCTCGATTTCAACAGCCATGGCGAGGACTACGTCCACCAGCTGCAGGCCGACCACCTCCAGCTCACCGACGGCCAGACCGAGGTCGAGGTGGAGCTGAAGGACGCCGACATCGAGCTGGTGATCGACCGCAAGTTCCACGCCGACGCCAGCCTGTGGGACGACGGCGAGGTGATGAAGCTGCTGCGCTCCTTCGGGGTGGCCACCGGCGACGCGCCCAGCGGCAAGTACCGGCTGACCGAGACCCTCCTGGAGCCGGGCGACGAGGTGGTGGCCGTGGGCACGCTGGGCATGGACGGGGCCGGCAAGCTGCGGCTGTCGGGCAGCCCGGACGAGCCGCTGCTGCTGACCGACGTGGACCCCGCGGAGCTCGCGCGCTCCTCGCGCGGCAAGGCCGTCGGCGGCACGATCGGGGCCGTGATCCTGTTCCTCCTGGCGCTGGGGCTGGCCGGCCTGGGTTTCGTCGAGGGGCTCGCCCCCCCGCCCCCGCCGCCCGACACGGGCATGCAGGAATTCGACCGCTGAACCCCGTCGAACATTTCGGATAGGGACTATCCCTTGAGAGGGAAACCCACTAGACTGCCTCCAGGGGAGACCAGGAGGTTCGCATGCGACGATGTACCCTGATCCCGGTGGTCGGTCTCGGCGCTCTGCTCGCCCTGGCGGTCGCTGGCTGTTCCTCGGAGGGCGACCCCTGCGCGCCGGACTGCGCCGGCCGGGAGTGCGGGCTCGATCCGCTGTGCGGGGAGAGCTGCGGCGACTGCCTCACCGGCGAGCGCTGCGACCCGCAGGGCGTGTGCCAGCCGGGCTGCACCCCGGACTGCGCCGGGAAGGCGTGCGGCAGCGACGGCTGCCAGGGCAGCTGCGGCACCTGCCAGGCCGGCGAGAGCTGCGACGCCAGCGGCCAGTGCCAGGCCTGCGCGCCCGACTGCGCGGGCAGGCAGTGCGGCGACGACGGTTGCCAGGGCAGCTGCGGCACCTGCCAGGCCGGCGAGAGCTGCGACGCGAACGGCCTATGCGCGGCCGCGCCCGTGGTGCTGGGCTCGGGCCACTCGGGCTGGAAGGACACGAGCTGCTCGGGCTGCCACACCCTGGCCGACCTGCCTGCCCCTCCGCACGACGCGAGCTGGAACGGCGCCGACTGCGCCGCCTGCCACGGCGCGAACGGCGCGTGCGACGCGCGCGGCCACCAGACGGGGAACGACTGCACGAACTGCCACAACTCGCGCCACGGCTACTCCGCCCGGGCCGACTGCGTCGCCTGCCACCAGAACACGCTGGGCGGCCTGGCCAACTGCCCCTGACCCTCCACCCTCGAACCAGGCCCCCGCCCCCATCCGGATGGGCAGATGCAGTGCCTGCGCAAAGAGAGCGCGCCAATCGGGGTCCTGTCGGCTCGTTTCCCCCGCGGTGCTCGTTCGCCACGCCCTGAGAGGCGGGCGCAGCGAGACTGCGCGCCGCGGGGGACCCCCTGCTCGCCGCCACCCCTCTGCAACGCAGGGTCCGGCCTCCTGGTTGTCTGCAGGTTCCCCTCCAAGGCCTCCCCTAAGAGAATGCGACCCCGGCCCCAGACGAAGGCACCTGATCAGGGACGTGTCGGAGCCTTCCCTCGAAGGATTCCCCTCGGGATCCTCCCTGCGAAGCAGCCAATTCTTCTTCTGCTTACAGGTGGGCCTTGGTGAAGGCCATGGGCAGCAGGCGATCCAGGCGGGTGCGCACCACCTCGCCGCGGTCGTTCACCAGCAGGATGCGCAGGCGCGGGGCGAACTCGGCCAGCACCTGGCGGCACAGGCCGCAGGGCGGGGTGGGCGGCCGGGTGCCGGTGGCGATGGCGAGCAGATCGAACTCCCGCCGCCCCGCGGCCACGGCGTTCCCCACCGCGTTCCGCTCCGCGCACACCGTGGCCCCGTAGGATGCGTTCTCCACGTTGCAGCCCACGAACACGGTCCCGTCCGCGGCGCGGATGGCCGCGCCCACCCGGAACCTCGAGTAGGGCGCGTAGGCCCGCTCGCGCGCGGCCAGCGCGGCCTCGGCCACGTCGCGCTCCGCGTCCTTCAGCGCGTCGAGCCGGAGGGCGCGGGGGCTCATCGGGCGGCCCCCGTCCCGGGCCGCGGCGGGAGCTCGAGCTTGGCGACCAGCCCGAGCACCAGGCGGCTGAAGACCGCCTTGACCCGCTCGGCCGTCTCGGTCACCTCGGCGTGGCTCAAGGGCTTGTCCGAGATGCCCGCGGCCAGGTTGGAGATGCACGACATGCCCAGCACCGGCACGCCCATGTGGCAGGCGGCGATCACCTCGGGGATGGTGCTCATGCCGACCGCGTCCGCGCCCAGGGTGCGCAGCGCGCGGATCTCGGCCGGGGTCTCGTAGGAGGGCCCGGTGAAGGCGGCGTACACGCCCTCCTTGATGGGGATGCCGAGCTCGGCCGCCACGGCCCGGGCCTGCGCCCGCAGCGCCCGGGTGTAGGCGTCGCTCATGTCCGGGAAGCGGGGCCCCAGCGCGTCCAGGTTCCTGCCGATCAGCGGGTTCGAGCCCATCAGGTTGATGTGGTCATTGATCAGCATCAGGTCGCCGGGGTGCAGGTCCGCGCGCACCCCGCCGGCCGCGTTGGTGATGAGCAGCCCGCGCACTCCCAGGCGCGCGAGCAGGCGCACCCCGGAGGTGACCTGCGCGAGCCCGTAGCCCTCGTAGAAGTGGAAGCGGCCCTGCATGACCACCACCGGACGGCCGCTCAGCCGGCCGAGCACCAGCCGGCCGGCGTGACCCGGCACGGTGGACACCGGCAGCCCGGGCAGCTCGCCGTAGGGCACGACCGTGGCCGCCTCCACCTGGTCGCCCAGGAAGCCGAGCCCGCTGCCCAGCACCAGGCCGAGCTCGGGCACCAGGGAGCAGCGGGCCCGCACGCGCGCGGCGCTCTCCTCGACGGTCTGCATGGGGTCCTGCATGTTCCTTCTCCTGCGGCCCGCCGGGAGCCTGCGAGGCCGCTCGCCGCTAGCTGATGATCCGCTGGATGAGCTTCGCCTTCGGCGGCGGCTCGGCGCCGAGCGTGAAGGCCGACTTGAGCCTGGCGTGGGCCTCGTCGAGCGCCTTGGCGTCGTTGAAGTACAGGGTCGCCAGCGGTGTGCCCTCCTGGACCGCGGCGCCCACCTTGTGCCGCAGCACGATGCCGGCGCCGTGGTCGATGACGGAGTCCACCGTGGCCCGGCCGGCGCCGAGCAGCATGGCGGCGATGCCCACCTCCTCGGCGTTGATGCGCTGGATCACGCCGGGGCCCACGGCGCGCACGTCCTCGGTGCGCTTGGCGGAGGGCATGCGCGCGTAGTCCTCGAGCGCCAGCGGATCGCCGCCCTGGGCCGCCACCACCTCCTGGAACTTCTTGAGCGCCGCGCCCTTGTCCACCAGCTCGCGCACCCGGCGGCGGGCCGCGTGCATGTCGGGGGCCACGTCACCCAGCACCAGCATGTGGGCGGCCAGCTCGAAGCTCAGCTCGGACAGATCGTTCTTCACGTGGCCCTTGAGCACCTCGACCGACTCGATCACCTCGAGCGTGTTGCCCACGTGCGTGCCGAGCGGCTGCTCCATGTCGGTCAGCAGCGCCACCACCCTCTTGCCGGCCCGCTTGCCGATGGACACCAGGGTGCGGGCCAGGTGCGCCGCGTCGGCCTTCTTCTTCATGAAGGCGCCCGCGCCCACCTTGACGTCCAGCACCAGGGCGTCGATGCCCTCGGCCAGCTTCTTGGACAGGATGCTCGAGCAGATGAGCGGGATGCACTCGACCGTGCCGGTCACGTCCCGCAGGGAGTACAGCTTGCGGTCGGCCGGGGCAACCTCCGAGGTCTGCCCGGCCAGCACCAGCCCGGTGGCCTGCAGCACCTCGCGGAAGCGGGCGGCGGTCAGGCGCACGTCGAAGCCCGGGATGGACTCCAGCTTGTCCAGCGTGCCGCCGGTGTGGCCCAGGCCGCGGCCCGAGATCATCGGCACCACCACCCCGGCCGCGGCCGCGATGGGGGCCAGGATGAGGGAGGTCTTGTCGCCGACCCCGCCGGTGGAGTGCTTGTCCACCTTGATCCCGGGGATGTCCGACCAGTCCAGCACCTCGCCCGAGTGCAGCATCTCGTCGGTCAGGGTGAGCGTCTCGTCGTCGGTCATGCCGTTGAGGTAGGTGGCCATGAGCAGCGCCGAGGCCTGGTAGTCCGGGATGTCCCCCTTGGCGTAGCCCTGCACGAAGAAGCGGATCTCCTCCGAGCTGAGAGAGACCCGATCGCGCTTCTTGTGGATGATCTCGACCATCCTCATGCCGCACCTCCACCGCCGACCCCGTGTCCGGGCAGCCCCAGCGCGGGCAGGATGCTCCGCCCGGGCCCGCCCCATGCCACCCCCAGGAAGTCCGCCACCGTGGCGCCCACGTCCGCGAAGCCCCGCCGCACGCCGAGATCCCCGCCCCGCCCGAGCGCCGGAGACCAGGCCACCAGGGGCACGTACTCCCGGGTGTGGTCGGTGTGCGCCCGGAAGGTCGGATCGCAGCCGTGATCGGCGGTGATCAGCAGGAGATCGTCCGGGCCGAGCGCGGCCTGGATCCCCGGCAGCGCGGCGTCGATCTCTTCGAGCGCCCGGGCGTAGCCGGCCGCGTCCCGGCGGTGGCCGTACACCATGTCGGTGTCCACGTAGTTGACGAACAGGAGCCCGCGCTGGAGCTCGCCCAGCAGCGCGAGGGTCTTCCGTAGCCCGTCGGCGTTGCCCTCGCTGCCCACGTTCCGCGGCACGCCCACCCCGGCGAAGATATCGGAGATCTTGCCCACCCCGACCACCGGCACGCCGGCCTCGCCCAGGCGGTCGAGCACGGTCGGCCGGTCGGGTTTCATCGAGAAGTCGTGGCGGTGGTAGGTGCGCTTGAAGGCGCCGGGCACGCCCACGAACGGCCGGGCGATCACCCGGCCCACGCGGTGGGCGTCCAGGAGCTCCCGGGCCAGCCGGCAGGCACGGTAGAGCTCTTCGAGCGGGATCTTCTCCTCGTGGGCGGCGAGCTGGAACACGCTGTCGGCGGACGTGTACAGGATCCACTTGCCCGTCCGGAGCTGCTCCGCGCCCAGCTCGTCCAGGATGGCGGTGCCGGAGGCGGCCTTGTTGCCCAGCACCCCGCGGCCCGTCCGGGCGACGAAGGGCTCCACGATCTCCGCCGGGAACCCCTGGGGGAACACGGAGAAGGCGCGCGCGAGCTCGACCCCCATCAGCTCCCAGTGACCGGTGGTGGTGTCCTTGCCAGGGCTCACCTCGGCCAGCTTGCCGGCGAACCCGGTGGGCGCAGGCGCCGCGGACAGCCCCCGGATGGGGGCCACCCGGCCCAGCCCGAGCCGCTCGAGGTGCGGACAGCGCAGGCCACCCACGGCCTCGGCCGTGTTCTGCCAGGTGGCCGCGCCGGCGTCGCCGTAGTCGGCCGCGTCAGGCAGGGCGCCGATCCCGGCCGAGTCGATCACCAGCACCACGGCTCTGCGTCCAGCGTTCAAGGGCCGCTCCCATCCACCCGCCGCGAGAACCCGCGGCGGCGCGAGGGTACACTCTACCCAACCAGCGGCCGCAGCTCAAGAAAAGCTGCAAGCGCCCGGCACCGGCTTGACCGGGGCGGGCCGTTGGGGGTACACCCTGGCCCCGAATGGCAGCACCCGGGCCCCCGGCGGGGCACCACGGGAGGATCCATGGACGAGCGGCAGTTCGGCGGGCAGCGCAAGGACAAGCGCCTGACCATCAACATGGAGTTCCGCGGCGTCGACCAGTTCATCGTCGAGTACGTGCAGAACATCTCCAAGAGCGGGGCCTTCATCAAGAGCGCCGAGCCGCTGCCGGTCGGCACCCGGGTGCACCTGCGCTTCACCGTCATCATGGACGAGCTCGAGACCCTCGAGGGCGAGGGCAAGGTGGTGCGCGTGGTGGAGCCGGGCGGCGCCACCCCGCCGGGCATGGGGGTGGTGTTCACCCAGCTCACCACCCACTCGGAGAAGCTGCTGGCGAAGCTCCTCACCCGGGAGAACGGATGAGCCCGGACCCGGCGCGCTCGCTCGCGCCCATCTTCCAGCCCCGCTCGGTGGCCTTCGTGGGGGCGTCCAACAACTTCACCACCATGGGCACCGTGCAGATGGTCAACACCCTGCGCGGGGGGTTCCAGGGGCCGGTCATCCCGGTGCACCCGAGCGAGCCCGTGGTGCTGGGGCAGAAGGCCTACAAGCGCCTGACCGACCTGCCCGAGCCGGTGGACCTGGCGGTGCTGATCGTGCCGACCGCGGTCGTGCTGGACGTGGTCCGGGACGCCATCCAGCGCGGCATCCGCCACCTGGTCATCACCACGGCCGGTTTCCGCGAGGTGGGCCCGGAGGGCGCGGCCCGCGAGGCCGAGCTGCGCGAGCTGGCGGCGGGGGCGGGGCTGCGGTTCGTCGGGCCCAACTGCATCGGGGTGATGAACACCCACCTGGGGCTGAACACCACCTTCTTCCCCTACCGGCACGCCCCGGGCGGGCTGTCGCTGGCCTCCCAGAGCGGCACCTACATCACCCAGACGCTCGAGCTGCTGGCGCGCTGGGGCATCTCGCTCGCCAAGGCGGCCTCGGTGGGCAACGCGGTCGACATCGATCTGGCCGACTGCCTGGACTACTTCGCCGACGATCCCGACACCCGGGCCGTGGGCCTGTACGTGGAGGGCATCCGCGATGGGCGCCGCTTCCTGGCGGCCGCGCGGCGCTGCACCGCCAGGAAGCCCGTGGTGGCCGTGTACGTCGGCGGCAGCGAGGGCGGCGCGCGCTCGGGCCACTCGCACACCGGCGCCCTGGCCGGGCCCGACGCGCTGTACGACGGCGTGTTCCGCCAGGCCGGCATCCTGCGCGCCCCGGACATGGCGTCGCTCTACCAGTGGGGCTGGGCGCTGGCCAGCCAGCCGCTGCCCCGGGGCCCGCGCGTGGCGGTGCTCACCCACTCGGGCGGCCCGGCCACCTCCATGGCGGACGCGGTCTACCGCTGGGGGCTCGAGCTGCCGCTGCTGCCCGAGGCCCTGCAGGCCGACATCAAGAAGCGCATCCCCTCGACCGGCTCGGCGCTGAACCCGGTGGACCTGACCTTCAGCATGAACCCCAAGCTCCTGGGGGTGAAGCTGCCGCACATGCTGCTCTCCGAACCCGGCATCGACGGGCTGCTGATCCACGGCATCCAGGGCTCGAGCTTCTTCGGCGCCATGGCCGAGATGGCCAGGGGCCTGGTGAACATCGAGGTGGAGCAGCTGGCCGAGTTCACCGAGGCCTTCGTGCCGCCGCTGGTGGAGATGAACCGCGAGCTGGGGAAACCCATCGTGATGAGCGGCTTCTTCGGCCGCGACGACAACATGGTCAAGCGCCTGCAGGACGGCGGCATCCCCTACTACGACAGCCCGGAGCGGGCGGTGTCCGCCATGGCCGCGCTCTACCGCGCCGGCCGGCTCCAGGCCCGGCGCGGCTAGCGCTTCTTCCTGGCCTCCTCCAGCAGCTGTTCCAGGGGCAGCTTCGTCACCCCGCCCTGGTCCTCGCCCTCTTCGCCCTGCCCGGCCGCGGCGGGCCCGGCCTCCACCGGCCCGTCCTCGAACAGCCACTGGCGCAGGAAGCGGTTCTTCAGATCCCACTCCAGGAAGCCGTCCAGGTGGCGAAAGGCCGGGAGCTGGCCGAGCACCTCGTCCTGGCCGACCCGCTCGATCAGGCGCTGGGTGAGGGCCAGGCAGCGCAGGTAGTCGAGGTGGCGCTCGGCCGGATCGAGATCGGGCTGGCGCCAGCGCAGCTCGAGGGCCACGAGCTCGTCCCCGCTCGCGGGCAGGCCGGGCGCGCCCCGGGTGCGATCGCCCGACAGGTACTGGGCCAGGCCCTCGTTCAGCCAGCGGGGCAGGCGCCCGGCGGTCACGCGGTCGAGCAGCATGTGCACCAGCTCGTGGGTCACGTTGCGCTCGACGTCGGCGCTGAGCTGGAGCCCGGGCCGCAGCACGACCAGGCCGCGCCGGGCGGTGGTGTACAGCGCCGCGGCCCAGCCCGCCGCGGGGCCGGCCACGGCCTGCCAGGACGCCATGCTGCCTGGCAGCAGCAGCCGGGCCCACTGGTTGTGCCGCAGGCCGAGGGCGAGCGACAGCTCGCGGGTGGCGCCGCACACGAACTCCCCCAGGCGCTGCGCCGGCTCCCTGGCCGCGGGATCCTCGAAGAACACGACCACCTCGCGGCAGGGGTGCACCTCGCCCCCCTCGTCCGCCCCGGCGGCGAGCGGCAGGCACGCGCCGAGCAGCAGCGCGGCGAGCCGGCGGGCTCCGCTACGGGGGGGTCGCCACGCAGCCGCCATCGGGCCACTCCGGCACCTGGCCCGCGTGGAACAGGCAGCGCGGGAAGGGATCGTCCTGGCGCTGGACCAGCTCGGCCTGGGTGCCCGGGGACTCGCGCAGGTACACGTTGAACATGGCGACGGAGTAGTGGTTGATGATGCGCATGGCGTCGTCCCAGGGCAGGTTGTCCGGGCCGCAGCCGTCCTCCAGCGCGTCGCGGGCCTGCTCGCCCAGCACCAGCGCGTCGTCCAGGCTGAGCAGGTTCAGCCGGCAGATGTCCGAGAAGGTGAAGTGCCCGCCGTCCAGGATCTCCACCAGGTACTTGGGCTGATCGCCCAGGAAGGAGCGGTAGCCGCAGTACTGGTCGCGGTAGCGCAGGGTGCTGTCCAGGGTGCCGCCCTGGACCATCACCGGCTTGGGGAAGTCGGGGCAGGTGTTGCTCTGCACGTCGCAGGCACAGAACGGGTAGGCCAGGCCGATCTCGGGGGCGTGGGCCACCCCGACCTTGAAGCGGATGTCCTGGCACAGCATGACCAGCGTGGTCCAGCCGCCGAAGGAGTGGCCGCTGATGCCGACCTGCCGCCGGTTGAGCAGCCCCTGGAAGAAGTCGCCCTCGGTCTGCGCCCGGTCGAGGAAGTGGTCGAGCAGGAAGGTCGCGTCGTCGATGCGCATGGGCGCGGACACGGCCACCGCGGAGGGGTCCCAGCCGTCCTTCAGGATGTCCCAGAGGAGGTTCCTCTCGTGGTCCGGGGAGATCACCACGTAGCCGTGGGAGGCCAGGTGGATGGTGTAGGAGAAGGACTGCCAGCGCATGCCGTTCGCGCCGTGCGAGTAGAGGATGACCGGGTAAGGGCCGTGGCGCTTGTCGGGCTCGGCGTCCCGCACGGTCTGGGTGGGGATGATGGGCAGCTCGGCCGCCATCATGATGGCGTAGTTGTCCGCGCCCACGTTCTCCGGGGTGATCTCGTCCTTGAGGTCGTACACCATGAACGGCCCGTCCCGGGCCGCGGCCGTGGCCGGGTAATACACCTCGGTCTTCAGCCGGCGGGGCTCTCCGGTGTCCGAGTAGGTGCGCGACTCGTCCACCAGGTCGAGGGTCATCACGCCCACCGGGAAGGGCCCCGGCGCGCCCGGATCGGGCACGGACGCGGGCCCGGCCGGCTCGAACGGCAAGGCGTCTGGATCCGGTCCCCCGCCCTCGTCGCAGCCGAGGAAGGGCAGACACGCGAGGAGCCCGAGGCCGAACACGCCGCCGGTGAAGGTGCTGGTGGTCTGCATGGGACGATACTAGCCTCCCCCCGAGGACCAGACAAGGCCGCGTTCCAGCCGGGCTGGAACCGGTCCCGCTCCGGCAGAACCACGCCCGAGGGTCTTGCACGCGTGCGGGGATCGCGATACCTGTGAGGTCTATTCGAGGGGAGAAGGATGATGAGAGAGACCAAGCTCGAATCGATGGAGCTGGACGACCTCGAGTACACCATGCTGGTGGACCAGACCAGCAACATCCTGGTGGTGGACGACGAGGACGTCATCCGCCTGGTGTTCGACGCCATGCTGGCGGACGCCAGCTACAAGGTCGGCTTCGCCACCAGCGGCGAGGAGGCCATGGGGCTCGCCGAGCGCGACGACTACAACCTCTTCATCGTGGACAAGAACCTGCCTGGCGTCTCCGGGCTGGAGCTGGTGCGCCGGGTGCGCGAGCGCAAGCCGGAAAGCGAGTTCATCGTCATCACCGGCTACGCCTCCTACGAGTCGGCCATCGAGGCGCTGCGGCTGGGGGCCTTCGACTACCTGGAGAAGCCCTTCGACGATCTCGACCTGGTGCGCGAGAAGATCACCCGGGCGCTGGATCGCCAGCGGCTCACCCACGAGAACGTGGTGCTGGCCGACCAGCTCCGCTCGGTGCACAAGGACCTCAAGCACAAGCTGGCCGAGGCCCGCCGCGACCCGGCGGCCGCGGCCGCCATCGAGACCCTGCGGGCGCGCATGGCCCAGGCCGCCCAGTCCCTCCAGGAGGCCCACACCCGCCTGCAGGCGCTGGGCCAGAACCGGCTCATCCCGCCCGCCCCGGCCGCCCACATCCTGGCGCTGCTCGGGCAGGCCTGGCAGCTCCTCACCCAGCCCGAGCAGGGCCAGCCCGCCCCCCGGCCGAACTGAAGCTCAGCGCGGCAGGCGCCCGAGGAAGGACTGGAAGCGCGCCCGGCCGTCGGCCGAGGCCGGTCCCGGGCTGAAGCCCGCACAGGCGGCCCAGCGCGAGCCCAGCGCCGCGGCGGCGGCGTCCTCGGCCGGGCCGCGCGGCGCGAGCAGCACCCGGGCGGCCTCGTCGAGCGCGCGCGCGGCGGGCACGGGCGGAGGCCCCGCCAGGCGCGCGGACAGCTCGTCCGCGCCCTGCCCCAGGCACACCCGCGCGATCTCGCGCCCCAGCGCCGCGGCCAGCGCGACCTCGTCGGGCAAGCCGGCCACCAGGCCGGTCGACAGCAGCACCAGGCCGCCGGGCAGGCCCACCGCCCGCGGGCGGGGATCCGCGACCAGGGCGAAGCTCCAGCCGAGGTCGAAGCGCGACGAGCGCTCGGCCACCCGCAGCCCCAGCGCGCCCAGGTAGCGCGCGGCGGCCGGCTCGGTCACCAGGCGCGCCCCGTCCAGCCAGCGCGCGCCGAGCAGCAAGCCCAGCCGCCGCTCGCCAGCCTCCCGGGCCGGATCGCCGGCCGGCTCCTCGTCCTGCCGGCAGGCAGGCCCGGACGGCGGCGCGAGGCGCTCGACCTCCGCGGCCGTGGGCGCGCCCGCGGACAGCGCCAGCTCCAGGCCCACGGCGGCCAGCCCGTCGGGCCCCTCGGGCGCGAGCGCCCGGGAGGCCATGGTGACCACCGGGGCCGACACCCCGGGCAGGCCGGGCTTGCCGAGCAAGGCGCCGTATCCGCTGGGCGCGGGCGCGGCCAGGAAGGCCCGCGCGCTCACCCAGCCCACCAGCCCGGAGGCGGTGCGCACCTCGAGCCAGCGCTGGCCGTCCTGGAGCACGTCCACCTCGGCCCCCTCGGGCAGGCTCTCGAGCACCGCGTGGTACAGCGCCGGGCCGGAGCGCAGGTGGGCCGGTCGGAGGATCTCGCGCTGGGTGGGAGCGGCCGCGGGGACGGCCGGCGCGCCGGCCTGGGCGGCGCCAGCCAGCCCGAGCCCCAGCAGCCACCAAGCCCAGCGCAGAACGCGCGCGCGCATCGGTTCACACCTCGCACGCCCCCGCCACCTCCTTCATGGGACGGAGGCGTCGGGGCGAGTCCCGGCCGCCAGTCTACCCGGGAACGGGGTCCGGGTCACTTGTGCTGCATGGAGGAGACGCCGTCCCAGGTCTGCGCCGGGGGCGCGGCCTGGAACGTCAGGCAGCGCTGGAGGTAGGTGCGGGTGGGCACGTCCTCGGTCCACAGGCCGTGGAGCTGCTCGAACAGGGCCCGGGCCTCCTCGAAGCGCCGCTCGAAGAAGGCCCGCCGC
Organism: Myxococcota bacterium; assembly: GCA_022710975.1. GTDB lineage: Bacteria > Myxococcota > B64-G9 > B64-G9 > B64-G9 > JAKLGA01. The sequence goes on from JAKLGA010000014.1 coordinate 144,919, forward strand.
CCGCGCTCGAACAGCTCCAGGTGATCGTGCAGCCGCTGCGGGACGTCGCGGGCCGCGCCGACGAGCTCGTACACCTCGACCGGCTCCTGCTTGCCCTTGACCCGCAGGCGGTCGAGCTCCCGGAACACGAACTCCTCGCCTGCCAGGCGGCGGGTCTCGGGGCCCACGATGATGGCCGTGCCGAAGTCCTTGTTGACCCCCTCCAGCCGGGAGGCCAGGTTGACCGCGTCGCCCATGACCGTGTAGTTCATGCGCCGCTCGGAGCCCATGTTGCCCACGATCATCGGGCCGCTGTTGACGCCCACCCGCACGCGCAGCTCGGGCACGCCCAGCGGGCGCAGCACCAGCCGCAGCTCCTCCGCCTTGCGCTGGCAGCCCAGCGCCGCCCGGCAGCCGGCCGCGGCGTGCCCGGGCAGGTCCATGGGCGCGCCGAACACCGCCATGACCGCGTCCCCGATGTACTTGTCGACGAACCCGCCGTGCTGCAGGACGACCTCGGTCATGCCGCCCAGGAAGCGGTTGATGACCTCCACCAGCCGCTCGGGCTCGAGCTGCTCGGACAGCCCGGTGAAGCCGGCGATGTCGGCGAACGAGGCCGTGCACACGCGTTTCTCGCCGCCCAGCTTGAGGGTGGTGGAGGACTCGAGCAGGCGGCGCACCACGCCCGGGTCCAGGTAGTGCTGGAACAGGTTGCGGATCTGACGCTTGGAGCGTCGCTCGACCAGGAAGTTGGCGTAGGCCGTCACCGCCAGGGTGACCAGCAGCCCCACCTCCACCACCACCAGGTCCACCACCACGCCCGCCCGGTGGAAGCCCACCACCGCGGCCAGGTGGCCGGCGGCCGTGCCCCCCGCGATGACCGCGCTCCAGTACAGCCGCTGCACCGCCAACTCGGCCAGCGCGCAGATCAGGCACACCAGCAGCACCAGCAGCGCGGCGCCCCAGCGCGGGATGCGGGAGAAGAAGCCGCCGTGCAGCAGGTTGTCCAGCACCGCGGCGTGGATCTCCATGCCGGGGAATGTGCCCTCGTGGGAGAAGGGCGTGGCCCGCAGGTCGAACAGATCCGGGGAGGTGGCGCCGATCACCACCCACTTGTCGCGGAAGGTCTCGGGCGGCACCGGCGGGGCCACCCCGTGGTCGGTGTTGGCGATGGAGATGAGCAGGTTGACGATGGGCAGGTAGGGGTAGGTCCGCCCGCGCCCGTCCTCCACGCCGCCCTGGCCATGGAAGCGGATCCAGGCCAGGCCCTGGTCGTCCACCGGCACGCGCAGCTCGCCCAGGCGCAGCTCGCCGGGCTCGACCGACAGCCGCTCCAGCATGTCCTCGTCGAGCACCGTCGCCAGGCTGAGCGCCGGCACCAGCTGGTCGCCCACCCGCGCCAGCAGGGCCGCGCGGCGCACGAGCCCGTCCTCGTCCACGACCGCGTTGGTGAACCCGAAGCGGGCGGTGGACGACAGGATGGCCCAGGCCAGCGGGTCGGCCCGGGCGAAGGCCGGTAGCGGCCCCTCGGCCCGGGCCGGGAGCGCCATGCGCCTCAGCAGCGCCTGCGAGCGCTCGCTGGCCGGGGTCGGATCGGGCGGCCGCAGGGTGACCCCCAGCGTCACCTTGCCGGCGCCGCTCAGGGCCTGGACGAAGTGGGCATCCGACTCGGTGCCGCGCACCTCGTCGTCGCTGTGGTCGGTCGACTGGAGGCTGAGGTCGAGCAGGATGCCCTTCGGCCCCCCGCGGTGGATGTAGGCCAGCACGTCCCCGAACACCGCCCGCGGCCAGGGGAACCGCAGGCGCTGGATCTCCTCCACCATCTCCAGGCTGCCCTGGTCGATGGCCACCAGCAGGATGTCGTCGGCCGCGCGGGTCGGATCGGCCGCGGCCCGCTGCAGGCCGTCCACCGCCAGCCGCTCGGCCGGCTCGAACACCCCGGCCAGCATGAGCGCCACCATGAGGGCGCCCACCGCGCCGCCCAGGCCCAGCCCGCCCAGCACGCCGCCGAGCCGCCGCCGCGGCCCCATCTTGAGCTCCCGGGTTCCCTCCAACCGCCTGGCCCTCCGCCCGCAGGGTTACCACGGCCGGGCGGCCCTGTCACCAGCCCCCGGGGCGCGGCCGCCGGGTTGCGCGGGTCCGCCGATGGTGCCAGAGTCGACGCCCGGAGGACGCATGCTGGAGCCGCCGCGCTTCCCCGACTTCAAGCCGCTGGAGCTCGCCGACCGCCCGCGCGTGCAGCCGGCGCTGTGGGCCTTCCAGCCGGTGACCTCCGAGCTCACCTTCACCAACCTGTACATGTGGCGCCGCCACTACGGCATCCGCTGGTGCCTGGCGGACGGGTGGCTGCTGCTGCTGTACGCCGCCCACCCCGGGGGGGCCTGCCTGCTCGAGCCGATCGGGCCGCCGGGGCGGGCCGCGCTGGCGCGCCGGGCGCTCGGGTGGCTGGCGGGGCCGGGCGGCTCTCCGGACGCCCGCCTGGAGCGCGCCGGGGCCGCGCTGGCGGACGAGCTCGCCGCGGCCGGCGGGTTCGCCCTGGAGCCCACCCGCGAGCACTTCGACTACGTCTACTCCGCGCCGGCGCTGATCGCGCTGGCGGGCAAGAAGCTCCACGCCAAGCGCAACCACCTGGCCCGCTTCCGCCGCGAGCACAGCGCGCGTTTCCTGCCGCTCGTGCCGGAGCTGGTGCCGGCCTGCCTGGCGGTGGCCGAGCGCTGGTGCGCGCTGCGCGGCTGCGCTGAGGACGTCGACCTCGACAGCGAGTGGCAGGCGGTCCGCGACCTGCTCGAGCACGCCCAGGCGCTGGAGGTGCGGGGCGGGGCGCTGGAGGTGGACGGGCGGGTCGAGGCCTTCGGGCTGGGCGAGCTGCTGAACGCGCGCACCGCGGTCATCCACGTGGAGAAGGCCGACCCCGGGGTGCCGGGCATGTACGCCGCGATCCACCAGCAGCACCTCGAGCACGTGTGGGCCGGAGTGGAGCTGGTCAACCGCGAGCAGGATCTCGGCGAGGAGAACCTGCGCAAGGCCAAGGAGTCCTACCAGCCGCTGCGGCTGGAGCCGAAGCACAGGGTGAGGCTGTCGTGAGGGTGCTGCCCATCGCCGGCAGCCCCCGGACCGGGGGCAACAGCCAGCGGCTGCTCGAGGCGGCCGTCGAGGGCGCCCGCGAGGCCGGCGCCGAGGTGCTGGACGCGCTCCGCCCGGCGGACCTGCGCCTGGCCCCGTGCCGCGGCTGCGACCGCTGCCAGCGCGACGGCGTGTGCGTGCTCCACGACGACGGGCCGGCGGCCCTGCTGCGGCTGAGCGCGGCCGACGCCATCCTGCTGGCGGCGCCGATCTACTTCAGCGGCCTGCCCTCCCAGCTCAAGGCGCTGGTGGATCGCACCCAGGTCCTGTGGTGGCGCGGCGAGCTCCTGCGCCGGGCCGGCACGCCGCCCGCGCGCCCGCGGCGGGGCTACCTGCTGCTGTGCGCCGGGACGCACCGGGCGCGGGTGTTCGACGGCGCGCGCGAGACGGCCCGGGCCTGCCTCTACGCCCTGGACGGCCGCCTGCGCGGGGAGCTCCTGGTGCCCGACGTGGACGAGTCCGGCGCGATCCTGCGGCGGCCCGAGGCGCTCGCGCAGGCCCGCGCGCTGGGCCGCGCGGCCGCCCTGGATCCCGCGCTTCCTTGACCGGCGCGGCCCGCGCGCATACCGTAAGGTCCCATGGAAGCCCCCACGCGCGCGCCCGAGGTCACCGTGCTGATCCCGGCCCTGGACGAGGCGATCAACCTGCCAGGCCTGCTGCCGCGCCTGCAGGCCGCCCTGGCGGGCATCGATCACGAGCTCCTGGTGGTGGACGACGGCTCGCGCGACGGGACCGGCGAGCTGGCCCGGGCGCACGGCGCGCGCGTGCTGCGCCACCCCTACGCCAAGGGCAACGGGGCGGCGGTCAAGCGCGGCATCCGCGAGGCCCGCGGGCGGCTGCTGGTGATGATGGACGCCGACGGCCAGCACCGGCCCGAGGACATCCCGCGCCTGCTGGCGGCCCTCGAGCAGCACGACATGGCCGTGGGCGCGCGCACCCGCGGCGGGGATCAGCAGGCCCACCGCTGGGCGGCCAACCGGGTGTTCTCGGCCCTGGCTTCCTACCTGGCCGGCGAGCGCATCCCCGACCTCACCTCCGGCTTCCGCGCCCTGCCCACCGCGCTGGCCCGGCGCTACGTGGACCTCCTGCCCAACACCTTCTCCTACCCGTCCACGCTGACCGTCACCCTGGCCCGCTCCGGCTACACCCTGGCCCACCTGCCCATCACGGTCGAGCGGCGCGGCGGGCGCAGCAAGATCCGCCTGCTCCCGGACGGCCTGCGCTTCCTGTTCATCCTGCTCAAGGTCGGCGTGGGGCTGGCGCCCTTCCGCGTGTTCCTGCCGCTCAGCCTGGTGCTGTTCGCCTCCGGCCTGGGCTGGTACGCCTACACCTTCTGGACCGCGCACCGCTTCACCAACATGTCGCTGCTCTTGCTGTGCACCGCGGTGATCATCTTCATGATGGGGCTGGTGGCGGAGCAGATCGCCCAGCTCCGCCGGGAGCGCCGTGAGCGCTGAGGCCGGACCGGGCCGGCGCGGCCTGGCCGTCGACGCGGCCCTGCTCGCCGCCGCGCTGGCGTTCGGGCTGTGGCTGCACCAGCCCGGCGTGTTCACCGTGGACGAGAGCCACTACCTGCTGGCGGCCCACGCCCTGGCCAGCCAGGGCTCGTTCCTGGTGGAGAACGGCTACGCGCAGGTCCAGGATCCGGCCCTGCTCTTCTTCTACACCGTGGTGCCGGCGCGCCTGGCGGAGCTGGGGACGGTGGCCACCGTCCCGCCGCTGCAGGCCGTGCTCGGCGCGCCGCTCCTCGGCTGGCTCGGCCTGCGCGCGCTGCTGGTGCTCAACCTGCTGGCCTTCGGCCTGACGCTGGCGGCCGTGCGCCGGCTGGCCGCGCGGGTGCGGCCCGGCGGCGGCTTCCCGCTCGTGGCCGTGGGGCTGTTCGCGCTGGCCGGCTTCAGCCTCGAGTACGCGCTCGGCCTGTGGCCCCACGCGCTCAGCCAGGCCCTGGTGGCCTGGGCGCTGGTGGCGCTGGCCGGGAGCGGCGAGCCCGGCCGCCGGGGGGCGCTGGCGGCCACGGCCTGCGGCCTGCTGGCCGGCCTGGCCGTGGCCACACGCCTGCAGGACGTGCTGCTCTTGCCGGCGCTCGTCGCGGCGGCCCTGGTCTGGCCGCGCCCGGGCGCGCGCCGGCTCGGCCTGCTGCTGGCCGCCTGGCTGCCGGGCGTGCTCGGCCTGGCGGCCGTCAACGCGGCCCGGCTGGGGACCTGGAACCCGTTCACCTACGGCGCCGCCGGGGAGGGCGGCCCGCTGCTGAGCGCGCTGCAGGCCCTGGCGGCCCGGCCGTGGATGCTCGGCCTGCTGCTGGTCTCGGCCCTGGCGGGCCTGGTCGCGGCGGCGTGGCTCTGGCGCCGCACCCGGCGCCCGTGGGTGTGGCTCGGGCTGGCCGGGGCCGGCCTGCTGGCCGGGCTGCTCGTGCCACCCACCCGCCAGCTGCTGCTGCGCACCCTGGGGACCGCCGGCTTCCACCTGCTCGACAGCTCGCTCGGCCCGCCCGACCTGGTGTCGGTAGGCGGGCACGCCAACGCGCTCGGCCAGGTGCTCTACGGGGGCGTGCTCAAGAAGGGCCTGCTGGAGGCCGCCCCGTACCTGGCGCTCGCGCTGGCGCTGCTGCTCCCCGCCCGCGCCCGGTCCGGCCTGCCCCGGGCCGCGCTGGGGCTGCTGGTCTTCGCCGCGACCGGGCTGCTGCTGCTGCCCTTCGTGCTCTCGGCCGGCGGGCTGTGCTACAGCCCGCGCTACCTGCTCGAGCTGGTGCCCCCGCTGTGCGTGGCCTGCCTGGCCGTGGCCTGGCCCGCGAACGGCGAGCGCGCCCGGCGCGCGCGCGGCGCGGCGCTCGCCGGCGGGCTGCTCGGGCTGCTGACCGCCCTGCCGCTGCTGGCCGCGCCCGGGAGCGTGGAGGCGCCGGCCGGCGGCCTCCTGCCGATGCTGCTGCCGCTCGGCCTGGCGCTCGGGCTGCTCGTCGCCCTGGGGCTGGCCCGGCTCGGCCCCGTGGCGCTGCGCCCGGCCGCGGCCGCGGTCACGCTCGGCCTGTTCGCGGCCGGCGCGGTCCACGCCGGCGCGGTCCACCTGGGGCTGGACGTGCCGGCCTCCCTGGAGGTGCGCCGGGTGGCCGCGGCCATGCTGGACGAGGGCCGCAGCGCGGTGCCCGCCGGCGCCACCCTGGTCGCCTGGGAGGGCCGCAAGGACGTGTTCAGCCCCCTGAAGCTCGAGCGGGACGTGTGGATCGCCGCCGCCGGCGGGCTGCAGCGCGCGCGCCCCGCGGTGGTCGACTGGAGCCTGGGCCGGCGCCGGGTGGTGGTGCTGGAGTCCGGCATGCCGCCCGGCTTGCTGGCGGCCTGGAGCGCGGGGCTGCCGACGCGCGCGCAGGAGCGGCGCGGGCTGCGTTTCGTCGAGCTGCTGCCGCCGCCGGGCAGCGGGGGCGCGCCGTGAGACGCCTGACCCCCGCGCTCGCCTGGCTGCTCGGCCTGGCGCTGCTCACCCCGCTGCTGCTGTGGGCCTACGGCTTCGATCCGCTGGGCACGCCCGTGGCGGGTTGGCGCGATCACCCCTTCACCCTCGGCAACCTGGAGCACGCCCGGGCCGCGCTCGACTGGCAGGCGCGCCTGCTGGCCTACGACCCCATGCACCTGTTCGGCTGGACCCCCCAGGCGCTCTACAACCCGCTGTCCACCCTGGCGGGCGCGGCGGTGGTCGGCGCGGCCGGGGGCGGCGAGGGGGCCTACCGCCTGTGGCTGGTGCTGCTGCTGTTCGGCACCGCGCTCGCCCTGGCCGCGCTCCTGCCGCGCGGGTTGCCGGCCTGGTGCCGGGCCGCGGGCGGGCTGCTGGCCGGGGGGCTGAGCCTGCTGGTCTACCCGCTGGACGTGGGCATCCTGGACGCCAACCCGGTCCAGGTGTTGTACACCGGCCAGTGGCCCCAGCGCCTGGGGGTGGCGCTCGGGCTGTGCTGCCTGGCCGCGGCCTGGCGGACGCTCGAGCTCCTGGGGAGGTCCGGCCAGGCCGCGACGGGCCAGGCCGGGCCGCGCGCGGCGCTCGGCCCGGCCCTGGCCACGGGCGCCCTGCTCGGCGCGGCCCTGTTCGCCCACGCCATGAGCGGGGCGGCCACGGCGCTCGGCCTGGGGCTGCTCGTGGCACTGCGCCTGGCGGGGCCTGGCGGCGGCCCGCGCTGGAGTGCGCTCGCGCTGCTCGCGGTGGCGCCGCTCTCGGCGGCGCTCCTGTGGGCCGATCCGCTGCACGCCCTGCTCACCGTCCAGGCCAGCCACCACGCGCTGCCCTTCCTCGGCTGGCAGCTCCCGGAGGCGGCCGTGGAGTGCGTGCGCGAGGTGGCGGTGCCCGGCCTGCCGCTGCTCATCCTGCCGCTGGTGGGAGGGTTCGGGGCGCTGCGCGCCGGCGGCCCCGGACGCCGGGCGGCGCTGGCGCGGGGGCTGCTGCCGCTGCTCGTCCTGGTGGGGCTGCTGCTCGCCAGCCCGGGCAGCGCGCTGGCCGTCGCCCTGGGGCTGAGCGCCGCGGCCCTGCTGACGGCCCGGCTGGAGGGCGAGCTCGCGCTCCGCCACCTGCTGCCCGCCCTGGCCGCCTGGCTGCTGTGCCTGGCGGCCGGCCCGGACAGCCTGCGCTTCTGGGGGCTGGAGCTCGACGCGCTCCTGCCGTTCGGAGCCGGCCTGGGCTGGGCCAAGCTGGCGGCCTTCGCCCGCCTGCTGCTCGTCGCCTGGCTGGGCCTGCTGCTGGCCGAGGGGCTGGCGGCCGCGCCGGCCGGCCGCGCCCGGGGGCTGGTCCTGGCGCTCGGCCTGGCGGGCCTGCTGCTGCCGCTCGGGCTATCGCTCGAGTCGACCGGCCGCACCGGCGCCCAGACCTTCTTCGGCTGGATGCGGGCCGCCGACCGGCAGGCGACCGGCGCCCTGACCGCCCGCCTGGAGCAGGCGGCCAGGCTGGTGCCCGAGGACGGACTCGGGCTGGCCGAGGACACGCTGCACCACCCGGAGGGCTCGCCGCTGGCCGGGGCCGGCGTGCCCCACGGCCACCTGCCCTACCTGGCCGGCCCGGCCGCGGGCCGGCCGCTGCTGGGCGGCGAGGTGACCACCCGCTGGCTCACCCACCCGCTGGCCCAGACGGGCCGCGGCCAGCTCCTGTGCCGCCCGTTCGACGAGCTCGAGCGCGCGGGCGCCGGGGAGGTGGTCGCGCGCCTGCGCTCCCTGTCCATCGCCGAGGTCGTGGCCCACAGCCCGGCCCTGGTGCGCGCCCTCTCGGCCGTGCCGGGGGTCGAGCGCCTGGACGCGGCGGCGGGGCTCACCCGCCTGCGCCTGGGCGGCCACCGCCCGCTGGTGACCGACCAGGCCGGCCAGGCCATCCCCGGCGCCCGGCTCGGCTGGCGCCCGGACGGCTTCAGCCTCGAGCTGCCGGACGGGGCGCGCCGGGCGAGGCTGCGCCTGGTGTGGAACCCGGCGCTCACCTGCGCCCCCGAGGCGCCCGGGCAGACCTGCGCCGCCCGCCCCTGGCGCGAGGCGCCGCTCGCGCTGTCGGGCTGCCAGGACGCGGCCGACGCGGGGGCGCAGGCCAACCTCGCGCCGCTCCAGGTGGACGTGCCCTGGCTCGAGCTCGAGGTGGCCGGCGCGGGCCCGGCCCGCCTGGAGGTCCGCGGGCGGGCCCCGGCCTGGCCGCTCGCGCTCATGGCGCTCGCCTGGCTGGGCGCCCTGGGGGTCTGGGTTGGTCCCCGCCTGCGGGCCCGGCGCAGGGCAGGTGGCGCATGAGCCAGCCCGGCCGCCCGCGTCTGCTGTGGCTCACCAGCAGCTTCCCCCAGCAGGGTCGCCCGGCCGGGTTGTTCCTGCCCGATCTGTTCGCGGAGCTCACGGGCCGGGGCGCCGCGATCGCGGTGCTGACGCAGAACACGGCCGGGAGGCGGACCGAGCGCGAGGCGCTGCCGTGCGGGGCCGAGGTGACGCGCTTCGGCTGGAGCGGCGGGGACCGCCCCCTCGTCTCCCAGGCGGAGGCCGGCTGGCGCGGCCTGCGGCACGTCTCCGACTACTTCGCCCGCGGCCTGCTGGCCGGCCGGCGCCTGCTCGCGACGTTCCGCCCCGACTGCCTGGTGGCGGAGTGGCTCGTGCCGGCGGGCCTGCTGGCACTGCTGCTCGCGCGGCTCGGCCGGGTGCCCTTCGCCGCCCGCGCGCTCGGCTCGGACGTGCTGGTGGTCGGCCGCCAGCCGCTGGCACGCCCGCTGGTGGCCTGGGTGGCCCGCAGCGCCGGGGTCCTGTTCGCCGACGGCTTCGACCTGGCCGCGGAGACCTCGCGCCTGGCGGGCGGCCGCCCCTGCCTGTTCGCCGCCACCGCCCGCCGGCTGGGGGACGAGCGCAGCACGTTCCGCCTGCCGGAGGCCCCGGGCTTCTTCACCCTGCTCACCGTCGGCCGGCTGCACCCGGCCAAGGGCCAGGACGTGCTGCTCGAGGCGCTCGGGCGGCTGGCCGCGCGGGGGTGCCCGGTGCGGGCGGTGCTGGTCGGCGACGGCCCCCTGCGCGCCCGCCTGGAGCAGCGCGCCGCCGAGCTCGGGCTCGGCCCGCGCCTGGTGCTGACCGGGGTCCTGCCGGATGGCGACCTGGCCGCCCTGCTCGCGCGGGTGGACTGCGTGGTCATCCCCTCGCGCAGCGAGAGCATCCCGCTGGTCCTGGGCGAGGCGGCCCGCCACCGCCGCCCGCTGGTGGTCAGCGCGGTGGGGGACATGGCCACCCTGGTCCGCCGCTTCGAGCTGGGCTATGATGTCCCCGCCGAGGCGCCGGAGGCCCTGGCCGCGGCCATCGAACGGATGCGCGCCGAGCCCGACCGCGCGCGCTTCGGCCGCCAGGCCAGCGCGCTGGCCGACCTGCTGAGCACCCCGGAGGCCGCCCGGACCATGCTCGGCGCGATCGAGGAGCTGCTGACCCGCGGCCGGGGGTGAGGGACGAACGCGTGGACAAGGTCCTGGTCACGGGAGCCGGCGGGTTCATCGGCAGCCACCTGGTGGAGGCGCTGGTGCGCCGAGGCGAGTCGGTGCGCGCGTTCGTCCACTACCGCGGGGACGGGCGCCGCGGCTGGCTGGAGAGTTGCGCCTGCCGCGACGAGCTCGAGGTGGTGGCCGGCGACGTGCGCGACCTCGATTCGCTGCAGGCGGCCGCGCGCGGGTGCAAGCAGCTCTTCCACCTGGCGGCGCTGATCGCCATCCCGCACTCCTACACCACGCCGCTGGCCTACCTGCGCACCAACACGCTGGGCACCTACAACGCGCTCGAGTGCGCGCGCCAGCAGGACCTCGAGCGGGTGATCCTGGCCTCGACCAGCGAGACCTACGGCACGCCGCAGAGCGTGCCCATCCGCGAGGACCACCCGCCGGCGGCGCAGTCCCCCTACGCCGCCAGCAAGGTGGGCGCCGATCAGCTGGCGCTCAGCTACCACCGCGCCTTCGGCACGCCGGTCCACATCGTCCGGCCGTTCAACACCTACGGCCCGCGCCAGAGCGCCCGGGCGATCATCCCGGCCATCGCCGTCCAGCTCCTGTCCGGCGCGACGCGCCTGCGCCTGGGGAACCTGAGCCCCACCCGCGACCTGACCTTCGTCGAGGACACGGTCGCCGGTTTCCTGGCCGTCCGCGACGCGGCCGCGCTGCGCGGGCGGCCCGTGCACGTGGGCAGCGACATGGAGATCTCCATCGGCGACCTGGCCCGGCTGCTGGGGAGGCTGTGCGGTCTGGAGGTCGAGCTCACGACCGAGCCCGAGCGGACGCGCCCCCCGCACAGCGAGGTCGACCGCCTGCGCTGCGACGCCACGCTGCTGCGCACGACCACGGCCTGGCGGCCGCGGGTGGGCCTGGAGGAGGGCCTGCGGCGCACCCTCGACTGGCTGCGGCAGAACCTGGCCAGCTACGATCCCGCGCGCTACGCGCGCTGAGCAGGAGGACGCGTCCATGCAGGCCGTCTTGCTCGCCGGCGGGAAGGGCACCAGGCTGCGACCCTACACCACCGTGCTCCCCAAGCCGCTGATGCCGATAGGCGATCAGCCCATCCTGGAGATCCTCATCCGCCAGCTCCAGCGCGCCGGCTTCGACGACCTGGTGCTGGCCGCCGGCCCCCACCACGAGCTGTTCCGCACCTTCTTCGGCAACGGCGAGCGCTGGGGCGTGCGCCTGCGCTACTCGGTCGAGCCGCGGCCGCTGGGCACCGCGGCGCCCCTGCGCCTGATCGAGGGACTGGACGAGGACTTCCTGCTGCTCAACGGCGACATCCTCACCGACCTGCCCTTCGCCGGGCTGATGGAGCTGCACCGCCAGCGCGGCGCGGACCTGACCATCGCCACCAGCGAGCGCTCGGTGTTCATCGACTACGGCACGCTGCACACGGACGCGGCCGGGCGCCTGACCGCCTTCGAGGAGAAGCCCACCCTGCGCTACCGGGTGAGCATGGGCGTGTACGCCGTCCGGCGCGGCGCGCTGGAGCTGCTCCCGGGCGACCGGCCGTTCGACTTCCCGGACTGGGTGCTGGCGCTGCACCACGGCGGGCGGCCCGTGTGGACGTTCCCCTGGGCGGGCTACTGGCGGGACATCGGCCGGCCCGACGACTACGCGGCCGCGGCGGAGGAGTTCGAGCAGCGCCACCGGGAGCTGCTGCCGTGAGCGCTCCCGAGCCCGGCCCGCTGCGCATCCCCCTGGCCGATCTGGACTACGATCAGGCGGAGGCCGCCGCCGTCCAGCGCGTGCTCGCCAGCCGCTGGTTGACCATGGGGCCGGAGACCGCCGCCTTCGAGGCCGAGTTCGCCGCCCGGCTGGGCGCGCGCCACGCCATCTCGGTTTGCAACGGGACCGCGGCCCTCCACCTAGCCCTGCTGGCCGCCGGCATCCAGCCCGGCGACGAGGTCATCGTCCCCGCGCTCACCTTCGTGGCCACGGCCAACGCCGTGCGCGCCTGCGGCGCCCGGCCGGTGTTCGCTGACGTCTGCTCCCTGGAGGAGTGGACCCTCGATCCCGCGGACGTCCAGCGGCGCATCGGGCCGCGCACCCGCGCGCTGCTGGCCATGCACTACGGCGGGTTCCCCTGCCGCATGCCCGAGCTGCTGGCGCTGTGCCGCGCGCACGGCCTGCTGCTCCTGGAGGACGCGGCCCACGCGCCCGGGGCCAGCCTGGACGGCCGCCAGGCCGGCACCTTCGGCGCGGCGGGCTGCTTCTCCTTCTTCTCCAACAAGAACCTGGCCGTCGGCGAGGGCGGCATGCTGGTCACCGACCAGGACGAGATCGCCGCGCGGGCGCGCCTGCTGCGCAGCCACGGCCTGACCTCCTCGACCAGCGAGCGCCACCACGGCCGGGCCCTGGACTACGACGCCCTCGAGGTGGGCTACAACTACCGCCTGGACGAGCTGCGCGCCGCCCTGGGCCGGGTGCAGCTCGGCAAGCTCGAGGCGGGCAACCGTCGGCGCGCCGCGCTGAGCGCGCTGTACCGCCGCGCCCTGGCCGGGCTCGAGGGCGTGCACGTCCCGTTCACCGGCGCCCGGGGCACGAGCGCCCACCACCTGATGGCGGTGCTGGTCCCGGCGGAGCTGCGCGACGCGACCCGCGCGGCCCTACGCCGGCGCGGCGTCCAGACCAGCGTCCACTACCGCCCGGTCCACACCCTGTCCGCCTACCGCGCGCTCGCTGGGGAGGTGCACCTCCCGCGGACCGAGGAGATCGGGCGGCGCGAGCTCAGCCTGCCCCTGTTCCCCGGGCTCGCGGAGGAGTCGGTGGGCGAGGTGGTGGACGACCTGGCGGAGTGCCTCCGGGCTCAACGCCCATCGGGCTGAGACGCGGCCTCCGGGCCCGCCTGGGGGAAACGCCGCCCGGCGGCCCACGCGGCGATGGAACCGCCCACCACCAGCGGGGCCGTGGTCACCAGCCGCTCGAGCACCACGGCCAGGCCAGCGGTCTCCCAGGGCAGGCCCAGCCACACCAGCAGCGAGGCCAGGCCCGCGTCGCGCACGCCCAGCCCCATGGGCACCATGCTCACCACCCCGGCCAGGTAGGCCAGGGCCTGGCAGGCGAACAGGGGCCCCAGGGGCAGCGCCGTGTCGAGGCAGGCGAGCACCAGCACCAGGCGCAGCAGCGCCAGGCCGTAGTCGAGCAGGAAGACGGCCAGCATGACCAGCAGGGGCGTGGGGCGCATCCGCCGCAGCTCGCCCAGCGTCTCGCGCACCCAGGCGTAGGGCCGGCCGCCCCGCCGCCGGAGCCAGAGGTAGCCGAGCCCCAGCACGACCAGCAGGCCGCCCAGCCCCAGCCCCAGCCAGCCGCCGGCGCCCGCGCGCCACTCCAGATCCGGCCCCAGGAACAGGGCGGCCGCGAGCAGCCCGGCCAGGGCCGCGAACGCGTACGCGGCCAGGTTCTCGACGGCCAGGCCGGCCACGGCCCTGGACAGCGGCACGCCGAGCAGGCGGTGCATGAGCGCGGCCCGCAAGGGGATGCCCGCCGGGAGCGGCAGCAGGGAGTTGGCGGAGGAGGCCAGCAGGGTGATCCACAGCTGATCGCCGAACCCGCTGCGCTGGCCGGTGGCCCGCAGGCTGCACATGGCGACCAGCGGCGGCACCAGGCGCTGCGCGCTGGCCACCCCCAGCGCCAGGCCGAGCGCCAGCCAGCCCAGCGCCTGGGCGTCGCCCACCGCGCGCCAGGCCGCGTGCAGCGCCACGGCCCCGGCCGCCGCCAGCACCAGGGCGACGAGCGCCGCCCACGCGGCGGGCCGGCGCCAGACCGACCAGGCGCTCATCGGGCGGGCTCCCGCCCGGCCAGGACCATCAGCACCCAGCCGCAGCGATCGAAGGGCCAGCGCAGCCCCCAGCGCTCCTCGAGCAGGTGCAACGGCAGGCGCTCCAGCCAGGCCAGCGGCAGGACGCCCCGCGCCAGCCTGTAGGGCAGGTGGTAGCCGCCCGCCCAGGCGAGCGGCCGCCAGCCGTGGCGCCCGAGCAGCCCGGCCAGGGAGCGCGGGCCCCACAGGCGCAGGTGCTCGGGGTCCATGCCCAGGTACCGGCCCCGGCCCAGCGCCCAGGAGCCCGCCTGGCCGAGGAGGAACTGCAGGGAGCAGGCGTTGTGGGTCGCGAGCAGCAGGCGGCTGTCCGCCCGGGCGTGCGCCCCGACCCGGGCCATGAAGCGCTCCTCGTCCACGTGCTCGAGGACGTCCTTGGCCACCAGCAGGTCGAAGCGCTCGCCCAGCTCGAGCTCGCACACGTCGCCCTCGACGAACCGCAGGCGGTGCTCCAGCCCCGCCCGGGCGGCGGCCAGCCGCGCCGCGGCCACCCGCGCGGGGACGCGCTCCACGCCGGTCACCCGGGCGCCCCGCCGCACGAGCTCGAGGCTGATCGGGCCGGCGCCGCTGCCCAGATCGAGCGCGGTCCGGCCGCGCCAGTCCTCGGCCAGCAGGCGCCACACCAGGCCCGCCTTGTGCCGGTCGTAGGCGTTGTCCTGACCCGCGCGCAGCTCCGCCAGTGTCTGCTCGACGCGCATGCCTCAGTCCCTCGCCGCCAGGCGGGCGTCCAGGTGGTCGGCGAACGCCCCGGCCTGGGCGCCCGAGGCGAACCGCGCCCGCGCGGCGTCGACGCGCGCGCGCATGGCCTGGAGCTCCCGCGGATCCGCGGCCAGCGCCTCCAGCGCCTCGACCAGCGCCCGGGGCTGCCCGTGGCGGCAGAACAACCCGAGCCGCTCCCCCGCCACCAGATCGCGCAGGGCGCCGTCGGGGCCCACCGCGAGCAGCGGGGTGCCCGCGCCCAGGTACTGGATGGCCTTGGACGGGATGCGGTAGGCGTTGCCGGCCGGGCGCAGGCTCACCAGCCCCAGATCCGCCGCGGCCACCTCGGCCAGGGCGGCCTGGTACGGCAGGTAGCCGTGGAAGCGCACCTCGGCCGACAGGTGGCGCGGCAGGAGCCAGCGGGTGTAGTAGTTCTCCGGGCCGTAGTAGTCGACGCGCACCCGCGGCCCGCCCGCGGGCGGCCGGTGGCCCTGCGCCAGCGCGCGGGCCAGGCAGGCGGGATCCTGGTCGAGGTTGAGCAACCCGGTGTACACCACCCGCAGCCCCCCGGGCGGGTCCGCCCGCCGGACCGCGCCCCGCTCCTCGTCGTAGCCGTTGTACACGACCCGCCCGCGGGCCGGCGGCAGGCGGTAGCGCGCGAGCATGTCCGCGAGGGATCGCGGCGTCGAGGCGAACACGGCCCGGCAGGCCTGCACCCAGGCCGCGGGCAGGCCGCGCACGTTGTCGCGGAAGTCGAGCGCCAGCGGCAGGCCGGTCTCGCGGGCCAGCTCGAAGGCCACGCGCAGGTTGGTCGCCGGCGGCACGATGGCCACCACCCAACCCCGCTCGCGCCGCACCAGCTCCCGGGCCGCCTTCAGGGCCGGGCCGGCCCAGTTGCCGAAGGGATCCCGCGCCAGGCCGGCCAGCTGCAGCAGGCCGCCCACGGGCCCCCACGGCCAGCCGCGGATGGGGTGCCGTCTCACGTCGTCCGGCAGCAGCTCCAGCAAGGACGGATCCCGCTGGAAGCTGCGCAGCGGCGCGGACGGGTTCTCGCACTGCACCACCTCCACGCGCCAGCCGCGGCGTACCAGCCCGCGGGCCAGCAGCGCGCGGTTGACCCCGTCGGCGCGGCCGAGCGGGGCGAAGTAGTAGGAGACCAGGTAGAGCGTCCTCAGCACCCGCCCGCTCCTCGCTCGGCCGCCCAGGCGACGTACAGGCTGGGCAGGGCCAGGGCCGTCGTCCAGCGGTCGAGGCGCGCGGCGGCGCGCAGGGCAGGCCGCGCGGCCGGCCCCGCCAGCAGGCCGAGCAGCGCCAGGGGCAGGATGCAGACGGAGGTCGCCGGCAGCCGCCGCTCCCAGCACAGGCGCAGGCCGGCGCCGCCCAGGGCGGCGCGCACCTCTCCGGCCTCGAGGTACCTGCCGCCCGTGCCGGTCCGCGCGGGCTTCCCGATCAGGCCGCCCGCGGTCAGGAAGCCGAGCCCCGAGCGGTCGTTCTCCACCAGGATCAGCCGGCCCCCGGGGCGCAGCCGCGCGGCGAGCGCCGCCACGCAGGGGGCGAGCTCCGCGGGCGCGAGGTACATCAGCGCAGTCACGCACAGCACCGCGTCGAAGCTGCCCAGATCGGCCGGCAGCCGCCGCAGGTCCGCCACCACCGCGGGCTGGCCGAGTCGCTCGCGGAACAGGGCCGCGAAGTGCGGGCTCGCGTCGAGCCCGACGAGCTCGGCCTGCGGGCGGGCGGCCCGGATCACCTCGGCCAGGCGGCCCCAGCCGCAGCCCACGTCGAGCACCCTCACCGCGCCCTGCGCGGGCAGCCCGGCCAGGACCACCTCGGCGTGCCAGGCGTGCAGGTGCTGGTTGAGCACCCCGGGGAAGTTGCGGAACAGCACGGCGCGCAGGCTGTCCCCGTCCCGCCTGGCGCGCTGCTCCCAGGCCTCTCGCGGATCGGGTGCGGCGCCCATCACGGACAGACCTCGACCCAGACGAGCGCGCCCACCTCGGCCGGGTCCTCCAGGCTGTCGGCCGGCAGGCCCGGGCCGAGCACGTAGTCGCCGCTGGCGTCCACGATGCGCGCGAACAGGCCCAGGCGGGTGCAGGCCGCGAGCCCGCCCAGGCTCGTCCAGGGCACGGCCGCCTCCAGCGCGCCCTGGCCCGGGGCCGCGGCCCCGGCCACCACCAGGGCCGGCAGCCAGGCGAGCTCGGCCGGATCGGCCAGCCCGCGCAGGCCGGCGCGCGCGCGCAGCCCCGGCGCCTGCTCGTCCAGGGCCACGCCGGCCAGCCCCTGGGAGGCCAGGGCGAAGTCCGCGCCGAACCCCGGCACGCCCACGCGGCAGCGCGACGAGATGGCGGCGTCGATGCCGGGCAGGCCCTCGGCCCCGGTCTCGTCGGTCAGGCCGCGCAGGTCGGCCACCCCGGTGGCGAAGCCCCCGTCCACGTCCAGGTACACCACCACGCTGGTGCCCGACTCGGAGTCCACCCAGCCCTCCAGGCCGAGGTAGAGGTTGTCTCGATCGTAGGCCAGGAGCAGGCGCTGCAGGCCGTGGCTGCCCCAGGGCCCGGCGGCCTCGGCCTCGGCCAGCACGTGCTCCGGGCGCCAGTCGCTGCCGTCGAGCGCCAGCCAGCCATCGATGCGCGGAGCGCCGCGCCGGAGCGCGCCGAAGGCCCCCGGCAGCTCGGCGGCTTCCCCGCCCGGCAGGCTCACGCGCAGCGCGGCCCGCCCCAGCGGCAGGGCCGGCGTCGAGAGCTCCAGCCGCCCGGGTTCGAGCCCGGTGAGCTCGGCCGCCAGGCCGCCCAGCTCCACCTCGGCGCCCGCGACGAACCCGCGCCCGAGCACCGCCAGGGCCTCCCCGCCCTGGGTGCCGCCGGTCCCGGGTTCGAGCCCGTGGATGGCCAGCGGGGCCTCCGGCGCCGACCACAGCAGGTGGCCGGCCTCGGCTGGCTGGAAGCCGTCCAGGGAGGCCAGGCCCCCGTCCGCCAGCACCCAGGTCTCGCCGCCGTCCAGGGAGAAACGCAGCGCCACGGCCCAGCCGCCCGCGGCCGCGGGGGCCGGGCTGGCGGACACCCACACCTCGTCCGCTCCGCCGCCGCAGTCCTGGCAGCAGCCCGCCTCGAGCCAGCTCCAGGCCCCGGGCTCGGACTCGGGCGAGGAGCCCACCGGCCCCCAGCCCAGCTCGGCGCGCAGCTCCGGCGGGCACTGCTGGGCGGCGGCGCCCGGCAGGCTGGCCCGCCCGCGGAACGCAGGGGCGGGCTGATCCAGGTCGGCGCCCCGCGCGCGCGGCTCCTCCAGGGCGGCGAAGGACACCCGCGGCGAGGCGTAGGTGAAGGCCGCGGGCAGCTCGTCGGCCAGCGCGTCGGGGTTCTCCACGCGCACCGCGACGCAGCCCGCGGCGTGGGCCGGGCTCAGGCACTCCGCCAGCCCCTCGCCCAGCACCTGCACCTCGGCGGCCTCCGCGCCGTCGAAGGTCACCCGGGCGCCGGCCGCGAACCCGCCCCCCAGGAGCCGCACGCGCGTGCCGCCCGCGGTGCTGCCCTCGGCGGGCGCGAGCCGTCGCAGGCGCGGGCCCGGCCGGTCGCTGTAGACGTAGCCTGCGCCCAGCGCCGCCCGCCCGCCGTCGGGGTTCTGCAGCACCAGCTCGACCGCTCCCGGCGCCTGGGCCGGCGCGAGGCAGCGCAGCTCGCCCTCCGAGAGCCACTCGACCCCGGCAGCGGCCAGCCCGCCGAAGGCCACCTGCGCGCCCGGCTGGAAGCCCCGCCCCTCCAGGCGGACCAGGGTCCCGCCCTCGGGCGGGCCGACCTCGGGCATCACCCCCAGCAGCTCGGGGCTGGGACCCGCGCCGAAACGGAAGGCCGCCGGGGCCCGCCCGAAGGCGCCATCCGGGTTGGAGACCCGCAGGTCCACCGTGCCCGAGGGCGAGGCCGGCGTGCGCACGACGAGCTGCCGCTCGTCCACGTAGGACACCTCGCTGGCCAGCCGGCCGCCGAAGGCGACCAGGGCCCCGGGCCGGAAGCCCTGGCCGAAGACGGCCACGCGCTCGCCGCCGGTGCCGAGCCCCTCGGAAGGCACCACGGCGGTCAGCGGCAGGCCGCCCGCCCCCTCGCACAGGGCCACGGCCAGGTTCCAGCCCAGGCCCAGGTGGTCGGGCTCGGGGAACAGCGGCGCGGGCGCCCAGCCGCCGCCGCAGTCGCTCTCGGCCGACACCGAGGCGGGCACCGTGGAGCCGCGCTGGACCGCCCGCCCACTGACCAGCAGCCCGAAGGCCAGGTGCTGGCCCCCGGGCAGCAGCCCGCCGTAGGGCCCGAGGTGGGCGCTGTGCAGGTAGGTGTACAGGCCGTCGCCGGCCTCCCGGTCCCCGGCCAGGCCGTCGTCGCGGAGCTCGAGCGGCAGCCAGCCGCCGGGCGCGCCGCGGAACACCACCTGATCCAGGGCGGGGTCGAAGGGCGGCGAACCCGGCTCCACGACGCGCGTGTCGAGGGTGACGCGCAGGTCGAAGGGCCCGAACGCGCCCAGGAACAGCCCGGGCGCGTCCAGCCGCGCGCTGCTCCCGGCCGGCAGGCTCACCTCGCCCAGCGGGCCCGACCAGATCCAGCGCCCGTCCACGTCCACCACGCCGTAGCGCAGCGGCGTGGCCGCGTCGGGATCGGCCCGCAGGTACAGCTCGGTCGAGAAGATGTGGTCTCCGGCCGCCGCGCCGGGCATCTCGTGCCCGCTCGAGGCGACGGGCCCGTCGTCGTACAGCCAGGGGAAGAGCTCCTCCCGGCTGGCCCAGTCCGCGTCGTACACCCCCACGTTGGTCTCGGCGTCGTAGACGAACGTCCCCTTCCAGCGCAGCTCGCGGTCGCGGTAGGTGCGGTTGGCCGTGTCGTCGACGAAGAAGGTGATCGAGGCGTACCCGGCCGGCTTGACGTAGGTGGCCGCGCCGCCGTCGGCCTGGCCGTCCGCGTCCGGGCCGCCGTCGGCCTCGAAGCCCGAGCCGCCGCAGGCGGCGACGGCGAGAGCCAGACCGGCAGCGGCGATGGTCGTCAAGCTGGCGCTCGGTCCGCGCCGTCTCATCGGTCACCTCCGCCCCATCCTACACGAGACTCGCGGGCCGGACCAGTTGGCGACCTCTCTGTTGTGCGGCGCCGCTCCGCGCGCTACACTGCACGGCCGGAAGCAACCCGCGGAGGTCGGACCATGCAGCTCCACGCCGTGCGCATGACCCTGCCCAAGGACGCGAACATCATCCTGGCGCGCTCGCACTTCATCAAGACGGTGGAGGACGTGGCCGAGGCGCTGATCAACACCGTGCCCGGGGTGCAGTACGCGGTGGCCTTCAACGAGGCCTCCGGCCCCTGCCTGGTGCGGGTCGAGGCCAACGACGCGGAGCTCGGCGCCGCGGCGGTGGAGAACGCCCGGGCCCTGGGCGCCGGGCACTGCCTGGTGGTGCTGCTGCGCAAGGCCTACCCCATCAACGTGCTCGCGCGCCTGCGCGACGTGCCCGAGGTGTGCGAGATCGTGTGCGCCACGGCCAACCCGCTGGAGGTGATCGTGGCCGAGACCGAGCAGGGCCGGGGCGTGCTGGGGGTGATCGACGGCTCGTCCCCCAGGGGCGTCGAGGGCCCCGCGGACGTCCAGGACCGCAAGGCCATGCTGCGCAAGTTCGGCTACAAGTTCTGAGCGAGGGGGGGCCGGGCCATGCCAGGCGGCGACTGCAAGCACATCGACTCGTGCACGCTCTTCCCGGTCTTCAAGGTCAAGAGCTTCATGTCCATCTGGAAGATCTCCTACTGCCAGGGCAACTGGTCCGCGTGCGTGCGCTACCAGCGCGCCGAGCGTGGGGAGCCCATCCCCACCAACCTGCTGCCCGACGGCCAGGTGCTGGGCGCGCCGGCCTCCGCGGGCGCCAAGGGGCGCTGAGGGCCATGGACGCCGCGTGGCCCTGGTGGCTGGGGAGCCTCCTGCTGGCGGGCACGGCCCTGGGCTACTTCGCCGCGCTGCGCCGGCCGCTGGGCGTGACCGGCCTGTGGCGCCAGGTGATCGGTTTCCGGGTCGAGCGGGAGCTCGCCCGGGCCGAGGCCAGCCTGCCCGCGGACGAGGCGGCGCTGGAGGCCATGCTGCGGGCGGCGACCGAGCGCGCCTTCGGCCCCCAGGGCGACTCGACCTGCGCGGCGCCCGGCGCAGCGCGCGCGCCGGCGGCGCGAGCCGACGTCGCCCCGCGGCCTCCCGCCCGGCTGCCCTGGACCGCGGCGCTCGCCTTCCTGGTCATGCTGGCCGCGGGGGGGCTGCTGGCCGCGCTCGCGCGCGGGGGGCTGCGCCTGCGCCTGGAGCCGGACCTCGGCCCGGCGCTCGGCGCGGGCGGGGCCTGGCTGGCCCTGCTCCTGGGCGGTGTCCTGGTGGGCTTCGGCGCGCGGCTGTGCGCGGGCTGCACCTCGGGCCACGGGCTGAACGGTGCCGCCCGGCTGCAACCCGGGAGCCTCCTCGCGGTGGCCTGCTTCTTCGCGGCCGGGGCGGGCGTGTCCTTCGCGCTCCGGGCGCTCGGCGGAGGCGGCGCGTGAAGCTCCACGCCTGGACCGGCCTGTTCGGCCTGCTGCTCGGCTTCGCGCTGGGTGGCCTGGGCTTCGCCGACGGGGAGCAGATCCGCGCCATGCTGACCTTCGCCGACCCGCGGCTGCTCTTCGCCTTCGCCGGGGCGCTGCCGCTGTGCGCTCTGGGCTACTGGCTGCTCGGGCGGGGCCGCCTGCTCGACCGCCGGCCGATCCACCCGGGCACGGTGCCGGGCGGCCTGCTGTTCGGGGCCGGCTGGGCGCTCACCGGCGCCTGCCCGGCCGTGCCGCTCATCCAGCTCGGCCAGGGCCAGCTGCCGGCCGCGGCCACCCTGGCCGGCCTGGTGATCGGCGTCGCGCTCTACCCCGTGGTCCACAAGCGCTTCTTCCGCTGGGACCCCGGCTCCTGCGGCTGAGCCCGCCTTGACGGGCGCGAGGGCCCCGGCTACGGTAGGCGCCCGGAGCCCCTGAACCACACGAGGATCGCCGCCATGAAGCTCGTCGAGTGCGTGCCCAACTTCTCCGAGGGCCGGGACGCGGCCAAGATCGAGGCCATCACCGAGGCGGTCTGCGCCTGCGAGGGCGTGGCGCTGCTCGACGTGGATCCGGGCAAGGACACGAACCGCACCGTGGTCACCTTCCTGGGCGCGCCCGAGGCGGTGCTGGAGGCGGCCTTCCGCGCCATCGCCCGGGCCGCCCAGCTCATCGACATGTCCCAGCACCACGGCGCCCACGCGCGCATGGGCGCCACCGACGTGTGCCCCTTCGTGCCCGTCCAGGACGTGAGCATGGCCGAGTGCGTGGAGCTGGCCCGCCGGCTCGGGGCGCGCGTGGCCGCCGAGCTCGGCGTCCCGGTCTTCCTGTACGAGGAGGCCGCCAGCCGGCCCGAGCGGCGCAACCTGGCCACCATCCGCGAGGGCGAGTACGAGGGGCTGGCCGCCAAGCTCGCCCTGCCCGAGTGGGCCCCGGACTTCGGCCGGGCCGAGTTCAACCCGCGCGCGGGCGCCACGGTGATCGGCGCGCGCGAGTTCCTGATCGCCTACAACTTCAACCTGAACACGCGCGACTCGAAGATCGCCCACGACATCGCCCTCGAGATCCGCGAGGCCGGCCGGACCACCAAGGACGCCGGGGGCAAGAGCGTCAAGGTGGCCGGCAAGTTCAAGCACGTCAAGGCCGTGGGCTGGTACATGGAGAACTTCCAGTGCGCCCAGATCTCCATGAACCTGACCAACTACCGCGCCACCCCGCTGGCGACGGTGTTCGACGAGGTCTGCCGCCTGGCCGAGGCGCGCGGGGTGCGCTGCACCGGCTCCGAGCTGGTGGGGCTCGCGCCCAAGGACTGCCTGCTCGAGGCCGGCCGGCACTTCCTGCGCAAGGCCGGCAAGAGCGCCGGGGTGCCCGAGCGCGAGCTCATCCGCGTGGCCGTGCAGAGCCTCGGCCTGGCCGAGCTCGGGCCCTTCGATCCGGCCAAGAAGATCGTCGAGGCGCGCATCCCCGACCCGCGCCCGCTGGCCGGGCTGAGCGTCCAGGCCTTCGCCGACGAGACCTCCAGCGACTCCCCGGCCCCGGGCGGCGGCAGCGTGGCGGCCGTGTGCGGCGCGCTGTCCGCGGCGCTGGCCGCCATGGTGGCCCAGCTCAGCGTGGGCAAGAAGGGCTACGAGGCGGTGGCCGGGCCGATGAAGGCCCTGGCCGAGGCCGCCCAGCCGCTCAAGGACGCTTGCCTGCGGGCCATCGACGACGACACGGCCGCGTTCGACGGCCTGATGGCGGCCATGAAGCTCCCCAGGAAGACCGAGGAGCAGAAGGCCGCGCGCGAGGCGGCCGTCCAGGCGGCCACCCGCCGGGCCATCGCCGTGCCGCTCTCCCTGCTCGGCCGGATGCCCGAGGTCCTGGCCCTGGCGGCGCAGGCGGGCGAGCAGGGCAACCAGAACTCGCTGTCCGACGCCGGGGTCGCGGTGCTGTGCGCCCGCGCCGCGGCCGAGGGCGCCTACTACAACGTGGTGATCAACCTGGCCGGGGTGAGCGACGCCGCCTGGCGGGCGGCCACCCTGGCCGAGGCCCGCGCGCTGGTGGCCCGGGTGCGCGAGCAGGCGGACGCGGCCTCGCGGCGCGTCGAGGGCGTCCTGCTCCAGCGCGCCGGGCCGCCGGTCTGAGCCCATGCCCGGCATCTGCCCCAAGTGCCTGGCCGATCTCAGCCCGCTCCGCGTGGAGGGGGTCGAGCTCGACCTGTGCCCGGCCTGCCGCGGGGTGTGGCTCGACCCGGGCGAGCTGGCGCGGATGCGCGGGGCGCGGGCGGACCTGCCGGCCGACCAGGCGCCGCTGACCACGGGCGCGCGCGCCCTGGCGTCCACGACCTCCATCTGCCCGCGCTGCGACGGCGCCTTCGAGACGCTCGAGTTCGCGCGCGGCACGGCGCTCTACATCGACCGCTGCAAGAGCTGCCACGGGATCTGGCTGGACGCCGGCGAGCTCAAGCGCATCCGCGCGGTGACCGCCCAGCGCCACGGCCTGGGGCTGGACAGCCCGCCCCCGGCCGACGCGCGCCTGCGCGACCTGGCCCGGCCGGTCGAGGCCGGCGGCTCGTCGCCCGGGGTGTACCTGTTCCAGCTGCTGACCGCGCTGCCGGTCGAGGTGGACGCGCCCAGGGAGCGCTTCCCCCTGGTGACGCTCGGGCTGGTGCTCGCCTGCGCGGTGACCTTCCTCTACCAGGCGTTCGGGGTGACCGATCCCGAGGCCTTCCTCGCCGCCTGGGCCTTCCTGCCGGCCCAGGTGTCCCAGGGGCGCGAGCTGCAGGGGCTGTGGACCCACATGTTCCTGCACGGCGGCCTGCTGCACCTGCTGGGCAACATGTACTTCCTGTGGCTGTTCGGGGACAACGTCGAGGACCGCCTCAACCGCTTCCTGTACCTGGTGTTCTTCGTCACCTGCGGCCTGGGGGCGGCCGGGCTGCACGCCTGGATCACCTCGGAGCCGGGCATCCCCACCCTGGGCGCCTCGGGCGCGGTCTCGGGCGTGATGGGCGCCTACCTGCTGCTCTACCCGCGCCGCAAGATGTACCAGGTGCTGTGGTTCTTCCAGTTCAAGGTGTCGGTGGGCTTCTACCTGTTCTTCTGGCTCGGCCTGCAGCTCGTGTACGCGTCCCTGGGCATGCCCGGCGTGGCCTGGTGGGCCCACGTGGGCGGCTTCGGCGTGGGGGCCGGGCTGCTGTGGCTCTTCAGGCGGCTCGGCCTGGTGCGCCCCGAGCCGGACCCGGCGACCGCCCCGGCCTGACGGGTCACGGGGCGCGCAGCCCCAGCAGGAACTCCACGTTGCCGTCCGCGCCGGTGATGGGGGACGGCACGCGCCCGAGCTCCACCAGGCCGAGCGCCCGGGCGCAGGCGGCCACCTGCTCCAGCGCCTCCTGCCGGGCCGCCTCGTCGCGCACGATGCCGCCCTTGCCCACCCGCTCCCGACCGACCTCGAACTGGGGCTTCACCAGCAGCACCAGCCAGGCGCCAGGCGCCAGGCAGGCCAGCACGGGCGGCAGCACCAGCCGCAGCGAGATGAAGGACAGGTCGAAGACCGCGAACTCGGGCACCGCCGGCAGGTGGCCGGGCGCGAGGAAGCGCGCGTTGAACCGCTCCATCACCACCACGCGCGGATCGCCGCGCAGCCGGGGCAGGAGCTGGCCCCAGCCCACGTCGAGCGCGATCACCCGCGCCGCGCCGCGCTGCAGCAGGCAGTCGGTGAAGCCGCCGGTGGAGGCGCCCACGTCCAGGCCCGTCCGCCCGGCCGGATCGAGCCCGAAGGCCTCCAGCGCGGCCTCGAGCTTCAGCCCCCCGCGGGAGGCGAACGGGTGCGCGGGCCCCTTGATCCGCACCGGGCTGCCCGCCGGCACCCGCGTGCCCGGCTTGTCCACCCGGTTCTCGCCCACCACCACCTGGCCCGCCAGCACCAGGGCCCGGGCCAGGGTGCGCGAGCTGGCCAGGCCCCGCTCCACCAGCAGCTGATCGAGGCGGATCTTCTCCTCCCCGCGCGGCGCCACGGCTCACCCCCGGCCGCACAGGCGCGCGGCCGCCCGGGCGATGCCCGGGCCGTCGAGCTCGAGCAGGCGCCGGAGCTCCTCGGGGCGGCCGTGGGGGACGAAGCGGTCGGGCAGGCCGAGGCAGCGCAGCGGCACCGGCCGGCCGGCCTCCAGCAGGAGCGCGGCCACCGCCTGGCCGAAGCCGCCCTCGAGCGCCCCCTCCTCGACGGTCACCAGGCGCCCGGCCTCCTCCGCCAGCGAGAGCACCAGCTCGCGGTCGAGGGGCTTCACGAAACGGGCGTCGGCCACCACGGCCTGCAGGCCGTGCTCGGCGCGCAGGCGCTCGGCGGCCTCCAGGGCCGGGTCGAGGCAGTGGCCGCAGGCGAGCAGGGCCAGGTCCGGGCGGCCCGCGGGCGTCCGCACCCGCCGGCCGCGGCCGAGCTGCAGGGCGGGCGCCCCGGGCGCGCCGGCCGGGGCCGCGCCGCGCGGGAAGCGGATGGCCACCGGCTGCCCGACGGCCACGGCCCAGGCCAGCATGCTCCGCAGCTCGTCCCCGTCCGCGGGCGCCAGCACCACCAGGTTCGGCACGCAGCGCAGGAAGCACAGGTCGAGCTGGCCGTGGTGGGTGGGGCCGTCCTCGCCCACCACCCCGGCCCGGTCGAGGACGAACACCACCGGCAGGCGCTGCAGGCACACGTCGTGCACGAGCTGATCGAAACCGCGCTGCAGGAAGGTCGAGTAGATGGCCACCACCGGGCGCCGGCCCTCGCAGGCCAGCCCCGCGGCGAAGGTGACCGCGTGCTCCTCGGCGATGCCCACGTCGTAGAAGCGCTCCGGGAAGCGGCCCGCGAAGGCGGCCAGTCCGGTGCCATCCGGCATGGCCGCGGTGATGGCCACCACGCGCTCGTCCCGCCCGGCCAGCTCCACGAGGGCCTCGGAGAACACCGCGGTGAAGCTCGGGTTCGGGTGGGCGGGCGCCGCCCCCGGCTCCTCGTCCGGGCAGTAGGGCGCCACACCGTGGAAGCGGCGGGGATCGTCCTCGGCGCAGGACAGGCCGCGGCCCTTCACGGTCCGTGCGTGCACCAGCACCGGCCCGTCCAGGAGCTTCACCCGCCGCAGCAGCGCGACCAGCCCGGGCAGATCGTGCCCGTCCACCGGGCCGACGTACTGGAAGTTGAGCCCCTCGAACAGGATGCCGGGGGTGAGCAGGGCCTTGGTGCCCTCCACGCCGCGCCGCAGCCAGTCGAGGGCCACGTCGCCCCAGCGGGGAAAGCCGGTCAGCAGGTCCTTGACCCGGCGCCGGGCCAGGTTGAAGCCGCGGCCCGTCAGGCGGCGGCTGAGCCAGGCGGACATGGCGCCCACCTTGTCCGAGATGAACATGCCGTTGTCGTTGAGCACCACCACCAGGTCGCGCTCGAGGGTGCCCGCGTGGTTGAGGCCCTCGAAGGCCAGCCCCCCCGTCATGCCGCCGTCGCCGATGACCGCCACCACCTTGCCGCGCTGCCCGCGCAGCCTGCGCCCCTCCGCCAGCCCGAGCGCGGCGCTGATGCTGGTGGAGGCGTGCCCGGCCCCGAAGGCGTCGTGCTCGCTCTCGTCCCGGCGGGTGAAGCCCGACAGGCCGCCCTGCTGCCGCAGGCTGGCGAACCGCTCGCGCCGGCCGGTGAGCAGCTTGTGCGCGTAGGCCTGGTTGCCCACGTCCCAGACGATCGGCTCGGCCGGCGACTCGAACACGTAGTGCAGCGCGACCGTCAACTCCACCACCCCCAGCGACGAGGCCAGGTGCCCGCCGTTCTGGGTGACCACCCCGATGATCCGCCCGCGCAGCTCACGGCAGAGCGCCGGGAGCTGATCCTCCCGCAGCCGTCGGAGATCCTCCGGGGAGGAGATGGTGTCGAGCAGCTCCATTCCACCTTCCGGACCGGGGCGCCCAGGGGCCCCCGGTCGCGGAGGCAGCCTAGCCGGAAAGTACTACTGGATCAAGTCGCTCGGAGCGCCTTGAGGACCTTGCCCGGTCGGGGGCAGCATGCTAGCATCACCCCATGCGAGGCGACGCAGGCGGCGGTCCCCAGGCCGGCCGCCGGGCGCCCGGGAAGGTCCGATGCGCACCAGCCTGAACCGAGCGGGCGTCCTCTGGCTCCTGGCACTGGGCGTGCTGGCCGTCCAGTGCAGCGACAATCTGGCCGGCCCGGGCGAGTTCTGCGAGCAGACGCCGGACTGCGTGGCCGGGCTCGAGTGCGTGAACAACACCTGCATCGTGCCGGACCCGACCGACTGCACCCCGGCTTGCCAGGAGGACGTCGAGACCTGCTTCCAGGGCATGTGCGTCCCCATCGGGGATCCGACCGACAAGGACGGGGACGGGACCACCAGCGGCACGGACTGCAACGACTTCGACGCGACCATCCACCCCAACGCCCACGAGTACTGCGACGGGCAGGACAACGACTGCGACGGCCAGACCGACGAGAACTGCCCGGCCTGCGGCGCGGGCGAGAGCCAGATGTGCGGGACCGATCTCGGCGAGTGCTCGGCCGGCACCCAGACCTGCCAGGCCGAGCGCTGGCAGCCCTGCTCCGGCACCGGCCCGGCCCTCGAGCGCTGCGACGGACGGGACAACGACTGCGACGGCCTGGTGGACGAGGTCTGCCCCTGCGAGGGCGCGACCCCCGTGCCCTGCGGGGCCGACGTGGGCACCTGCCGGGCCGGCACCCAGTCCTGCGAGAGCGGCCAGTGGACCGGCTGCTCGGCCGGCGAGCTGCCCCGCGCCGAGCTGTGCAACCGCCTGGACGACGACTGCGACGGGTTGACCGACGACGGCTTCGAGCTGGGCGCCACCTGCCATGGCGACGGCCAGTGCGGCGCGGGCGTGATCGAGTGCTTCGCCGAGCTCGACGTGGGTTGCTCGAGCATGCCGGGTGGGAGCGGGGACGCCTCCAGCCCGGAGACCTGCGACGGGCTGGACAACGACTGCAACGGGCTGACCGACGAGGGCCTCGAGGCCGAGCAGGTGCCCAACCTGTGCAGCCTGGCCAGCGACCTGGGCGGGCTGCCCGACGACGGCTCGGTGCTGACGGCGTCCGGCAACCTGTTCCCGGCCGGCGACGAGGACTGGTACAAGGTCACCGCCACCGACGACATCAATGAGGATCTCGAGGACCTGTGCGACCGCTTCCACTTCAGCCTCCGCTTCGCCGAGAACCCCGAGGGGCTCCAGTTCGACGTGTACGTGGGCGGTTGCGAGGGCGCCCAGATCGACTGCCAGGGCGACACCGAGTACGATCACGCCTACGACTTCCTCGACACCGCCTCGGCCGAACCGCGCGGCCAGTGCGGCTGCCGCGCCACGTCGGAGGGTGGCTTCAACATCTGCTCGAGCGAGCCCAAGGTGTTCTACATCCGCGTGTACCCGGGCGCCACGACGCCCACGTGCCAGAACTACCAGCTCACCTTCTCGAACGGCGCCTAGCTCGGACGGGCCCAAGGACTGGAAGACCAATGACGCGCACCGCAAGCATCTGCTGTCTGTCGCTGCTCGCCGCCGCCCTGGGGGCCGCCGCAGGCTGCGGTCCCCAGGAGGACGGCGGCCTGGCGCTGAAGATCTACTACTACACCCCGCCGGGGGACGATGGCCTGCGGGCCGATCCGCCGCCGCAGGGAGAGGCGCCGGGGGACATCACCGACTACCGCGTGTGCGTCTCGGCGCCCGACATGGGCAAGATCCGCTGCCAGAACTTCGTGCGCGCGGCCAACCCCACCAAGGCCCGCATCTCGGGCCTGCCGGTGGGCCGGGACCGCCGGGTCACCTTCCAGGGCTACACGGTCTCGGTCACCAACTTCGTCTCCCAGTGGTGCGGCGAGGCGAGCGGGGTGGAGGTGCGCGACGGCGCCACCACCCAGGTCAGCATGTACCTCAGCATCTGCTCGAACTTCACCCCGACGCGCAACGCCATGAGCGCGCCGCGCGCGTTCCACACCGCCACCCCCATGCCCGACGGCCGCGTGCTGCTGGTGGGCGGCTTCAACAGCGTCAGCGGCGTGCAGGACTGTGACGTGGGGCGCTGCCACGTGCTGACGGCCACCTCGTCCATCGACGTCTACGATCCGCGCACCGGCTCCTTCGCCGCCACGAGCATCAGCCTCAACTACCCGCGCGGGCTGCACACCGCCACCCTGCTGCCCGGGGGCCGGCTGCTGGTGGCCGGCGGCGCGGGCCGGGCCTTCCTCCGCGTGAGCTTCCCCGCGGGCCCGCGGCCGGTGGTCGAGGTGGACCCGGCGGACACGGGCCAGGCCGGCAGCACGGCGGAGGTGATCAACCTCGTCACCCTGGCGCACGAGGGCGAGATCCCGCTGGCGCCGGCCTCCCCGCGGGCGCACCACGCCGCGCTCGCCATGGCCGGCGGCGATGCCCTGCTGCTGGGCGGCATCGTCCCCAGCACCAACGCGGCGCTGAACACCATCGCCCGCTACCAGGCCGCGGCCAACGCCTTCGTGGAGCCCCCCGCGCCGCAGCTGCGCGAGGGCCGCCAGGGCATGGCGCTCGTCCCCTACGGGACGGCCTCCTTCCTGGTGTGGGGCGGGAACCACGCCGCGGGCGGCGGCCCCGGCCAGTTCGCCGAGATCATCACCGAGGGCGCGGACGGCTCGCCCCTGGACCGCACGCCGGCCTTCGTGACCAACGACCCGGGCCGGGGGGCGCCGCTGTTCTACCCGGCCGGGGTGAGCATGGGCGGCACCCGCGCGCTGCTGACCGGCGGCATGATCGTGGACCAGTCCTTCGAGCCGCTGCTCACCGACAAGGTGCGGCCCACCAACCTGGTGCGCATGGTCGACCTGCAGGAGGGCGCCGAGTCCTTCACCGAGCCCACCAGCATCGTGCTCAACTTCCCGCGGGCGCTGCACGCCATGATCCCCCTGCCGGGCAGCGAGCTGGTCAACGGCGCGGAGAAGACGATCGTGACCGCGGCGGTGCTGGGCGGGGTGACGGGCTTCACCGTCCTGTCCCAGAGCTTCCAGCTGACCAACCGCGTCGAGTTCTTCACCGAGCAGAACGTGTTCCGGGAGATGCAGACCAACCTGAGCGAGATCTGGATGAACGCCAACCGCGCGGGCCACGCAGTCGTGGCGCTGCCGGACAACACGTTCCTGGTGAGCGGCGGGCTGAACGACCAGACCGGGTCGCTGATCTCCCTCGACAGCGCCGAGGTGTTCAACCCCGCCTCGCGCGAGCTGCAGGTGCGCTGAGGGAGTGCGTTCGCAGACCGTGGAGGCGGGCGAGCCCGCCCCGACGGGAGGAGGTGCCGTGATGAGGAGCTGGTTCTGGACCAGGAACGTGCTCGCCCTGGCGGCGGTGCTGGCCGTGGGCTGCAGCGACTCCCTGGTGGGCGAGGGCGGGTTCTGCGACGCCACCTCCGACTGCCAGGCGGGCCTGGAGTGCGAGCAGAACACCTGTGTGCAACCGCACACCGACGAGTGCGTGCCCGCCTGCGGGGCTCTCGAGGTGTGCGTGAGCGGCCAGTGCCGGCCCATCGACGTGGGCCCGGACAAGGATGGCGACGGCATCCCCGCCACCAACGACTGCGACGATCTCGACGCCTTCATCCACCCCGGCGACGAGACCCTGGGCATCCAGCCCGGGTTCGAGTACTGCGACGGGCAGGACAACGACTGCGACGGCGCGACCGACGAGGACTGCTGGGCCTGCGAGCAGGGCACCTTCCAGCCCTGCGGCACGGACGTGGGCGCCTGCACCTCGGGCACCCAGACCTGCGACGCCGGGACCTGGGGCGCCTGCTCGGGCCAGGGCCCGGTGGCCGAGACCCCGGACGAGGTGGACAACGACTGCGACGGCGTGACCGACGAGGACCTGCCCTGCCTGGCAGGCTCGCAGCGCGCCTGCCAGGAGGCCCAGGGCACCTGCCAGCCCGGCCAGCAGTCGTGTCAGGAGGACGGCACCTGGAGCACCTGCGAGGACGGCGTCCCCCCCAGGCCCGAGGAGTGTGACGGCCTGGACAACGACTGCGACGGGCTGACCGACGAGGGCTTCATGCTCACCCAGGCCTGCACCGGCAGCGGCCAGTGCGGCGCGGGCACGATCGAGTGCGCCGGCCCGTTCGAGACCCGCTGCAGCACGGATCCGGGCGGCTCCCAGGATCAGGCCCGGCCGGAGACCTGCGACGGGCAGGACAACGACTGCGACGGCGCGGCCGACGAGGACTTCCACTGCGCCATCCCCGACCAGGCCGCCATCGGCGCGGCCTGCATCGGGGTCGGCATGTGCGGGGCCGGCGTGTGCGAGTGCCAGGGCACCAGCCAGGCCGTGTGCTCCTCGGACCCGGGCGGCAGTCAGGACCACTCCATGGCCGAGATCTGCGACCGCGCGGACAACGACTGCGACGGCCAGGCGGACGAGGACTTCCTGACCGGCACGGCCTGCGACGGCATCGGCGAGTGCGGGCAGGGCATCCTGGAGTGCGCCGGCACCAGCACCACCCGCTGCTCCACGGATCCCACCGGATCGGCGCCCGAGAGCGTGCCGGAGATCTGCGACGGCCGGGACAACGACTGCGACGGCAGCCTCGATGACGGTTTCGAGATCGGCGCGCCCTGCGACGGCGTGGGCGAGTGCGGCGCGGGCGCGATCGAGTGCCTGACCACCGAGGCGACCATCTGCAGCACCAACCCGGGCGGCACGCAGTTCACCCTGGTGGACGAGGTGTGCGACGGGCTGGACAACGACTGCGACGGACAGCCCGACAACGGCGAGGATCAGGTCCTGTGCGCTCCGCTGCCGGGCCACGTGACCATCGCCAGCTGCGTGACCGGCGCCTGCCGCGTGCTGAATCCCATCACCGACTGCGAGGATGGGTTCTGGGACCTCGACGGGCAGTGGGCCAACGGCTGCGAGCAGCAGCTCGACGACGGCCCCGGCTTCGTGTGGCCCAACACCTGCGACGGCGGCTTCCGCCTGACCGCGGTGCGCGACTACCCGGCCATGGGCCAGACCAGCGTGCACGGCAACCTGGTCCCGGCCGGCGACGAGGACTGGTTCGTGATCTCCGCCGAGGACGAGACCGCCAACGACGATCTCCTGGCGGGCGACCGCTGCGACAACTTCCTGCTGCGCATCCGGCTCGGGCAGGACGGCGCCCCGGACACCCCGCCCGCGGGCGTGATCCTCGACGTGAAGGTCAACGGCTGCGCGGACACGAGCTGCAACGCGGACACCGTCTACTCCTTCGAGTCCTCGGAGTGCCCCTGCATCCCGGACGCCCAGAACCGGCCCGGCACGGCCTGCACCGACAACAGCCGCGAGGTGTACATCCACGTCTACTCCGCCAGCGGCCAGGCGGTGAGCCAGCCCTACCTGCTGACCATCACCAACGGCAGCTGACGGTCACGCGCCCAGGCGAGCCTGCACCCGATCCACGATCGACAGGAGGGCCTGGGCGCGCTCCCCGAACGGGAGGAGCGCGGCGCGGGCCTCCGCGAGGAGCGCCTGCCCGCGCGCCCGGGAGGCGGGCAGCCCCGCCAGGAGCGGGTGCAGGCGCCTGAGCCTGGCCTGATCGCTGGTGGTCGGGCGGCCCAGGCTGGCCTCGTCCCCGGTGAAGCTCAGCACGTCGTCGGCCACCTGGAATGCCAGGCCCAGGGCCCGGCCGGCCCGGCCGAGCGCCAGGAGCGCGGGCTCCCCGGCCCGCGCCGCCAGAGCGCCCAGCTCGAGCGCGGCCACCAGCAGGCAAGCGGTCTTGCGCAGGTGGATGGACTCCACCTCGGCCAGCGGCAGCGCCCGCCCGTCCCAGGGCCGCACGTCGTCGGCCTGGCCGCCCACCATGCCCGCCGGGCCCGCGGCCGCAGCCAGGAGGCCGACGGCGCGCGCGGCGCGTTCGTCCGGGAAGGCCCGGGCCAGCGCCTCGAAGGCCAGGCTGAGCAGGCCATCGCCGGCCAGGATGGCCAGGGCCTCGCCGAAGCGCCTGTGGCAGGTGGGCTGCCCCCGGCGGAGGTCGTCGTCGTCCATGGCCGGCAGGTCGTCGTGCACCAGGGAGTAGGCGTGCACCAGCTCCAGCGCGCAGCCCGCCTCGAGCGCCAGCCCGGGCTCGGCCCCGGTCGCCTCGGCGGCGGCCATGGCCAGCAGCGGCCGGAGCCGCTTGCCTCCCCCCAGCAGCGCGTAGCGCATGGCCTCGGCCAGGTCCGGGGGGCAGCCCGGGCGCGCGGCCAGGGCGTCCATCCAGCCCGCCAGGCAGCCCTCCACCCGCTCCCGCCAGGCCTCCAGGCGCGCGGGCCCCGCCTCCCCGGTCTCGCTCACCGGGGCTCCAGCAGCTCGCCCAGCGCGGCCAGCACGCTGCCCGGCGCGCCGTCCGAGTCCAGGCAGCGGTCGCAGCCCGACTCGAGCGCCCGGGCGGCGGGGGCGCGCGCGCCCAGCAGCAGCACCGGCAGGTGGCCGAAGGCCGGCGAGCGCTTGAGCGAGCGGCACAGGGCGTAGCAGTCGGTCCAGGCCTGGCGGGTCTCGAGCAGCACCGCGTCGGGGCGATCCACCTGCAGCCGGCTGACCAGGCGGACCGGGCTGGGCGCGTCCCAGACCGTGTAGCCGGCGCCCTCCAGGGCGCGCCGCAGGGCGGTCCGGGAGGGCGGGTGATCGTTCACCATGAGCACGGCCGGCCGTCGGGTGGTCATGGACGCGCTCCTCCTTCAGGACTCCTCGGACTCCTCGGACTCCTCGGACTCGTCGGAGGCGAACTCCTCCTCGCGCTCCTCCCCGTCCGCCTCCACCAGCACGGCCACGCGCTGTTCGGCGGCGTCCAGCCGGGCCATGCCCGCGCGGGTGAGCGCCACGCCCTCCTCGAACAGGGCCACCGAGCGCTCCAGGGGCTGCTCGCCCTTCTCCAGCTCGGCCACGATGGCCTGCAGGCGCTCGAGCAACGACTCGAAGCTCGGGCCGCCGTCGGCCGCGGTCGTGGGGGACGATGGCTTGCTCTTCCTGGGCGTCATGGCAGGCTCCTCGCGCGTCCTGTCTACCCTGGCCCGCCGGGCCGGTCAAGGGCGGGGCTCGCCCGGATCCTCGTCCGGGGGCGGATGGGTGCGCTCGACCCGCACCGAGAGCTCGCCGCGGTGGAGCCGCAGGCGCAGGCCGTCTCCCGGGGCGACCTGATCCCAGGCGCGCACCGCGCGGCCGTCCGCATCCAGCGCCAGGCTGTACCCGCGGGCCAGCACGGCCAGCGGGCTGTGGGCCGTGAGCGCGGCCTGGGTCGCCAGCAGCCCGAACCGCCGCTGCCCGAGCGAGCTGCGCGCCGAGGCCCGCAGGCGGCCGCCCAGCTCCTCCAGCCGCGCCCGGTCGGCCGCCAGGCGGGCGCGCGGCTCCCGCGCGGCCAGCCTGAGCCGCAGGTCGGTCAAGCGCCGGTGCGCCTCGCCGAGCCTGCGCCGGGCCGCCGCGGCCAGCTGGCGGCTGGACTCGTCCAGGCGCAGGCGGTGGGCGGCCAGCGCCAGGCGCGGGTCGCGCAGCTCCTGGCCGGTCTCGAGCAGCTCCCGGTGGGCCCGGACCAGGCGCGCGAGCAGGAGCCGCCGGGCCTCGAGGAGCGGCGCCCGCAGCAGGGCCTCGAGGCCCTCGCGGTCGGGCGTCACCAGCTCGGCCGCGGCGCTGGGGGTGGGGGCGCGCAGGTCCGCGGCCAGGTCGGACAGCACCACGTCCACCTCGTGCCCCACGGCCGAGATGACCGGCACGCGGCTGCGGGCCACGGCCCGCACGACCGCCTCCTCGTTGAAGGCCCACAGGTCCTCGGCCGAGCCGCCCCCGCGCCCGACGATGAGCACGTCGCAGCGGCGGCCATCGCCCAGCCGGTCCACCGCCCGGGCGATCTCGAGGGCGGCGCCCTCGCCCTGCACCCGGGTCGGGGCGAGCAGCACGGGCAGCGCAGGGTTCCGGCGCCGCAGCACGCGCAGGATGTCGCGCAGCGCGGCGCCGGTCGGGCTGGTCACCACCCCGACGCGCCTGGGGATCCGCGGCAGCGGCCTGCGCCTGGCCGGATCGAACAGCCCCTCGGCCTCCAGCCGGGCCTTGAGCTCCCTGAAGCGCAGCTCCAGCGCCCCGGCCCCGGTCGGCACCAGCTCCTCGACGAGGAGCTGGAAACGCCCGCGGGCCTCGAACAGGGTCAGTCGTCCGCGCGCCAGCACGGCGGTGCCCTCGGGGGGCAGCCCCTGGCGCAACCGCATGAGCGACATGCGGAACATGACCGCAGGCAGCACCGCGCGATCGTCCTTCAGGCTGAAGTACGCGTGCCCGGAGCTGGCCACGGTGAGGCCCGAGAGCTCACCGGTCACCAGGACCTCCCGGTAGCGGTCCTCCAGCGCTTGACGCACCAGGCCAACGATCTCGGAGACGGTGAAGGCACGCGGCTCCTCGCCGGCCGGCGGACCGGAGCGGCGCCCGGGTCCCGAGAACAGGTCCACCTGGACCCCGCGCTTCTTCCTTCCGTGCTCGGCCACCCGCCACCTCGTGCGGCGAGAATAGGCTCAACCCCTCGGGTGCGCAACGTTTTTCCGCCGGGCTTGACTTCGGAGGGGCAGGAGGTATCTTGCGTGCCCCAAGAGAGGTCCATCAGGGCCAGGCGCCCTCGCTTGCCTGCCTGGCCTCACCCCGAGGAGCAGAGCAGCCCAATGACCCCGGTCCCGCGCCAGGCACGACTGTTTCCGCTGGCCCTCGGGGCGCTGGGCGTGGTGTACGGCGACATCGGCACGAGCCCGCTGTACGCCATGAAGGAGACCTTCTTCGGGACCCACCCCCTGTCCCGCTCCCTGCCCGAGGTGCTGGGCATCCTATCCCTCGTGTTCTGGGCGCTGACCCTGGTGGTCAGCCTCAAGTACCTGATCTTCATCCTGCAGGCCGATCACAACGGCGAGGGTGGCGTGTTCGCGCTGATCGCCCAGATCAGGGGCCAGGGTGGCCCGGGCCCGGGTTCGGGCCCTGGCAAGGCCCGGCGCCGGGGCTGGATCATCGGCGTGATCCTGCTCGGCGCCGCCCTGATCTACGGCGAGGGGATCATCACCCCGGCCATCTCGGTGCTGTCGGCCTACGAGGGCCTGAAGGTGGCCACCACCGCCCTCCAGCCGCTGGTCGTGCCGCTCACCCTGGTCACCCTGCTGCTGCTGTTCCTGTTCCAGCGGGTGGGCACGGGCCGGGTGGGCCGGGCCTTCGGCCCGATCATGACGCTGTGGTTCCTGGTGATCGGCGCGGCGGGCGTCTACTGGTTCGTCCGCCACCCGGAGCTCATCCAGGCCGTGGACCCGCGCTGGGCCGTGCGCCTGCTCGCCACCCACGGCCTCGACAGCCTGTGGGTGCTGGGCGCGGTGGTGCTGGCCATCACCGGCTGCGAGGCGCTGTACGCCGATCTCGGCCACTTCGGCCGGAGACCCATCCGCCTGGCCTGGTTCGGCCTGGCCTACCCGGCGCTGCTGCTCAACTACTTCGGGCAGGGCGCGCGGCTGCTCGAGCCGGGCGCCATCCCGCAGAACCACGTGTTCTTCAGCCTGTTCCCCCAGGAGCCCTGGATCCTGTACCCCGTGGTGGCGCTGGCGGCCCTGGCCACGGTGATCGCCTCCCAGGCGCTCATCTCGGGCGCCTTCAGCCTGACCCGCCAGGCCATGGCGCTCGGCTACTTCCCGCGCCTGGCCATCGTCAACACCTCGGCGGCCATGCCCGGCCAGGTCTACATGCCCGGGGTGAACTGGCTGCTGTTCGCGGGCTGCGCGCTGCTGGTGGTCTCCTTCCAGTCCTCGTCGAAGCTGGCCGCGGCCTACGGCGTGGCGGTCACCGGCACCATGACCATCACCACCTTCGCCTTCTACCACGTGGCCCGCGGCTGGGGCTGGCGCGCCTGGGTGGCCGGGCCGCTGTGCGCCGCGCTGCTGCTGGTGGATCTGGCCTTCTTCACCTCGACCTCGGTCAAGTTCGTCCAGGGCGGCTGGATCCCGCTGGTCATCGCCGCGGGCCTGTACCTGCTCATGCGCACCTGGCAGTGGGGCCGGGCGCTCCTGGCCCAGGCCTACGCCCGCTTCCCGCGCATGGGCCTGACCCGGCTGGTCGAGCTCAAGCAGCAGCTCATCGACAGCCCCGAGCGGCGCGTGGCCTACGCCGGCCGCACCCTGGCCGAGGTGGACCGGGCCATCGTGTTCCTGACCTCGCGGGCCTTCCCCACCCCGGATGATCCCTGCCCGGTGGGGGTGCGCATCTTCATGAAGCGCACCGGCGCGCTGCCCAAGCACGTCACGCTCCTGCACGTGGACCAGCAGAGCCGGCCCTACGTGCCGGAGGAGGAGCGGCACACGGTGGTGCAGCTCGGGGGCCGGGTGGTCTCGGTGCACGCCCGGTACGGCTACATGGAGCCGCCGGACGTGCCGGCGCTGCTGCTCGAGCTCAAGAAGCGGGGCCTGATCAAGATCAACCAGAAGCGCTGGACCGTGCAGACCGGCGAGGAGGAGATCCTGCTGGAGGCCGATCTGCCCACGCTGCGCCGGCTGGCCATGCGCTTCTTCCAGCTCATCCTGCGCATCTCCACCCCGGCCGACCGCTACTTCGGCCTGCGGGAGTACGCCGGCCGGGCCAAGACGGTGGTGCCCATCCAGGTGGGCGCCCAGGGCTCGCGCATCGTGATCTTCGACGACGTCGCCGACTAGGGCTGGCGGGGCCGCGCTTGACAGCCCGGCCCCCGGCCTGCTAGCGAGCAACCGGATTGACGAACCACCGCCACGCCGCGCGACTGCTCCTCGGCCTGTGCCTGGCCCTGCCGGCCCCGGGCCTGGCCCAGGGCCTGGCCCCGGCCTCGCCCCGCGCGGAGCTGCTCGAGGCGGAGGTGGATGGCCTGCTCCAGCGCCTGGCCGCGGCCACCGCCAGGCCGGTCAAGCCCCCGGCGCCCGACCTGCAGGAGACCCTCGAGCCACGCCGGACCGGCAAGCCGTTCGCCGGCCTGGCCCTGGAGGAGAGCGATCTGCGCCTGCAGGGCGCGCCGCCGGCCGTGCTGCGGCGGCTGCTCCTGCTGGCCCGTGCCCGCCAGGCCCTCGGGCCGCCGCTCGAGGTCGAGCTGGACGGCCCGACGCTGCGGCTCGAGGTGCGCCTGTTCGCCCTGCCCCCGGGGGCGCGGCCGGCCGCCGGCGCCCCGGAGGCGGAGCTGGCCAGGCTGCGCGACAACCTGGTCTGGCTGGAGCGGCGGGCGCAGGGCGCCCGGCGCCTGGCGGTGCTGGTGGGCAGCCTGGTGGACAGCGAGGGCGTGCGGCTGGAGAAGGCCCGCCTGGCCAGGCGCGGCCTGCGGGTCGAGGGCTGGGCGCTCGGCCCCGCGGCGCGCGAGGGCTACGCCCGCCTGCTCACCCGGCGCTGCAAGGCGTTGCCCCACCCGCCGGCCCTCGAGCTGGAAGGGCTGCGCGTCCTGGCCTGGGCGCCGGCGCAGCCGGCGGCGGCGTTGCAGCTCAGCGGCGCGCCGCTGCTGGACGTGCTGGCCTGGCTGGCGCCCGCGGGCGGTGAGGAGTACCTGGCGGTGGAGGCCGTGCCGCCGGTGCGGCTCAGCCTGGACCTGGCGCCGCCCCTGCGCGGAGGCTGGCTGCCCGCGCTGTTCGCCCGGGCCGGGGTGGCCGCCGAGGCGCGGGACGGGGTCTGGCTCGTCCCCCCGCCCGGCCGGTCCGCGAGCCGCCCGGCCAGCGGCTCCGCCAGGCCGCTCGACCTGGCCTGCCTGCGCGCGCCGGCCCGGGAGGTGCTGCGCATGGTCCTGGGCGCCCCCCACCGCGCCCTGGTGCTCGGCCCGGCGGGCGCGCGGCCGCTGGGCGCCTGGCTGGCCCGGCGCCCGACCGGGCGCGTGGCCGCGCTCACCCTCGACCTGCTCGGGCTCGAGGCCCGCGAGGCCCCGGGCCTGACGGAGGTGGCCGCGCCCGGCGGCCCGCCGGCCGAGGCCCCGGCGCTGGCCGGACCGGTGGAGCTCACGGCGGTCCAGGCCCCGGCCGCGGCGCTCGTCGCCGGGCTCCTGGGCCAGGCCGGGCTGGTGGCCTGCCCGCCGCCGGCCGAGCCGCTGCCGCAATCCTTCTCCGCCCACGACGTGGACGCGCAGGCGCTCGTGCGCGCGCTGCTCGGCGCGCTGCAGTACCGCCTCGAGGCGGACCCGCGCGGTCCGCGCCTGGTGCCCCGCGCGGGCCCGGCCGCGGACCCGGCCGAGTGCGCGCCCGGACCGGCGCCCGCCGGCCCCACCCAGGCCCGCCTGGCCGGCCTGCTCGGGCGGCCCGGGCAGGAGCGCCTGGCGCTGGTGCAGGAGGGCGCGGAGCTCCGCTGGCTCGGCGCGGGCGCGCAGCTCCGGGACGGCCGCAGGATCGAGGCGGTGGGCCGCAGGGACCTGCGCCTGGTGGGCGAGGACGGCCAGCGCGAGCGGCTCCAGCCCGAGGCGGCGCCGGGGCTCGCGGCGGCGAGGACGGGCGCCTCGCAGACCCGCCACCCGCTCTCCCGGCTGCGCCTGGTGGGCACCCTCAGGCGGCCGGGGCAGCCGGCCGAGGCCCTGCTGCTCGCCCCGGACGGCACGACCTTCCGGGTGCGCGCCGGCGCCCCGCTGGGCACGCGCTGCGGCCAGGTGAGCGCGGTGCGCCCGGGCGAGCTCGAGGTGCGGCTGGGCTGCGCGCTCGACGAGGAGCCCCGCGCCCTCGTCCTGGGCCTCGAGGCGCCCTGAGCCAGGCCGCGCGCCCTCAGGCCCGGACCAGCCCGGCGAAGGTCTCCACGTGCGCGGTCTGGGGGAACATGTCCACCGCCTCCAGGGTGTGCAGGCGGTAGCCCAGCGTACGCAGCTCGGCCAGATCGCGGGCCAGGGTGCCCGGGTGGCAGCTCACGTAGGCCACCCGGGGCACGCGGCTGCGGGCCAGGGCCTCCAGCACGGCCGGCTCGCAGCCCTTGCGCGGGGGATCGAGCACCACCGCCCCGGGCCGCAGCCCGCGGGCCACCAGGCGCGGCAGCACCTCCTCCACCAGGCCCTCGTGGAACTCGAGCCCGCCCAGGCCCTGGGCCCGGGCCGAGGCGCGGGCGTCGGCCACGGCCTGCGGCACGACCTCGATGCCCACCACGGGCAGGTTCGCCTGCGCCAGCACCTGGGCCAGGACGCCCACCCCGGAGTAGGCGTCCACCACCGGCCGGCCGCGCTCGGCCGCCTCGCCCAGGAAGGCACGCACGCGGCCGAAGAGCTGCTCGGCCTGACGCGTGTTCACCTGGAAGAAGGACCCGACCGACAGCCGGAAGCGCAGGCCGAACAGGGACTCCTCCACGTGCGGCTGGCCCCACAGCGGCAGGCTGCGCCGGCCCAGGATCACGTTGGAGGAGGCCGGCTGCAGGTTCAGCACCAGGCCCACCACCCCCGGCACCCGCGCGCCGAGCTCGCGCGTGAGCGCGCGCCAGTCGCAGCGCAGCTCGTGGCGCCCGACCAGGACCACCAGGACCTGGCCGCTCGCCACGCCCACCCGCGCCATCACGTGCCGGAGCCAGCCGGTGCGGCGCTCCTCGTCGTACACCCGCAGCCGCTCGCGCTGCGCCCAGGCCCGCACCACCCGCACCGCCTGGTCGACCCGCGGATCGTGGATCGCGCAGGCCTCCACCGGCACCACCGCGTGCGAGCGGGGGGCGAAGAAGCCGGTCACCACCCGCCGCGCCTGCCGGGCCACCGGGTACTGGCCGCGGTTGCGGTAGCCCAGGGGCTCGGGCGCGGCCAGCACCCGGGGGCCGCCGTCGCGCTCGCCGACCTCCAGGCCGCCCACGCTGCGCAGCGTCTCCACCAGCAGCCGGCGCTTGAGGGCGAGCTGGGCGGAGTAGCCGGCGTGCTGGAGCTGGCAGCCGCCGCAGCGGCCGAAGACCGGGCAGGGCGGCCGCACGCGCTCGGGCGCGGGCTCGAGCACCTCGTCGAGCTCGGCCACCAGCCGGCGCGCGCCCGCGTGGACCACGCGGGCCAGCACGCGCTCGCCCGGCAGGGCGAACGGCACGAACACCGCCCGCCCCTGGGCCCGGCCCACGCCCTCCCCCTCGGACCCCAGCCCCTCGATGAGCAGCCGCAGCCGGGGGCCGCCCGGCGGGGCGCGACGGGTGCGCCTCACTTGCACGGCAGGTTGACGAACTCGAAGGAGCCCTGCCCGCCCTTGAAGCGCGCGATGGCGCCCATGCCGCAGGAGGTCTTCCCGCCGTTGAGCTGCCAGGCCAGCGGGTTGGCCGAGCCCACGTTGAGGAAGAAGTCCGCGCGCATGACCCCGCCCTGGACCGGCTTGCCCTGGGCGTCCACCGCCCGGCCGCCGGACTCCAGGATGTGGGAGAACAGGCCGAAGGCGATCTTCTGGTCCCGGAGGAAGCCGGCCAGCACCGGATCGCCCACGTTGCCGGCCTCGACCGCCACGTCCAGCCCGTGGGCGTCCCTGCCGGCCGGGGGGCCGTGGCTGACCAGGACCGTCGTGCCGCTGCCCGGGAGCAGGGCCTTGAGGGCCTCCACGTCCGCGGGCTTGTAGGTGCAACCCGAGGACTGGTGCATGAAGCGGCGGTCCTGGTACCCCGGCAGGTTCACCAGGCTGACCGCGCCGAAGTCCACCCGCCGGATGAAGTCCAGGTTGATCAGGTTCGGGGCCACCTTGAGGGCGGCCAGGAAGGCGTTGTTGAAGGCCGCGCGGCCCTCGGTGTTCCCGATCAGCGCGAGCACCGGCCACTTGCGCTCGGCCGAGAACAGCAGGATCTGCGTCAGCTCGGTCTCGGTGGCGGCCAGATCGCCCAGCAGCAGCACGGCGTCGGCGCCGGCCTTTTGGAACCGCTCGAAGAACACCCGCAGCGCCGCGCGCGACTCGTCCGAGAAGTCCTTGGGGGCGCCCAGCACCCCCAGGGTGAACACGCCGTCCGGATCCGGGCCGAGCGCCTCGAGGGTCGGACCGCGGAAGGAGAAACGCGCGCCGCCCAGGGCGAGCTCCGCGGGCGGCTCGACCGCCGCGCCGTCCCCGGTGCAGCTCGCGCGGCGGGCCTTCAGGTAGGCGTAGTAGGCCGAGGCCGGCTCGGCCAGGTCGGTCAGCCCCTCGGGATCGTCGAGGTACTCCTCGTAGGTCCCTGCGCCCGCGGCGGCGGGGAGGGCGCACAGGCAGACCAGCCACAGGCTCGCGAGAAAGGTACGCAAGCACCACCTCCCGGCGCCCGCTCCGGGACGCGCACGCACCCTTGTCCCACGGGCTCGCGGCGCGTGTCAACCTCGGATTTTGCAGACCTTTTTTCCAGTTGACAGCCCTCCGTCTCTCCCCGCAGAATGGCGCTGCGAAAACCCGATCTACCGTTCGAGTAGGCGCGGCGCGCCTCCCGACGAAAGGAGAAGTTGCCCATGAGGATCAGAAGCTGGACGCTGGTCGCCTGCCTGGCGGCCCTGGCCCTGGTGGCTGGCTGTGCCGGGACCGAGGAACTCACCTGCTTCGAGGGCGCCTGCGATCCCGGCACCTGCGACGAGACGAGCGGTACGCCGGTGTGCACCTGTCCTGCCAATTACACCGCCGGCCCGAACCTGACCTGCACCACCGGCCTCGCGCGGATGGGCGAGCCCTGCACGGAGTCGGGCGAGTGCGTGACCGGCTGGTGCCTGCGCTACAGCGACGGCACGGGCTACTGCTCCAAGCGCGACTGCCTGGACAACGACGGCTGCGTGAACTACGCCGCGGGCGAGACGGCCGAGATGTGCTGCGTGGACGTGGGCGGCGACTTCAAGGTCTGCCTGAAGATCGACCCCGGCTACGCCTGCGGCAACCAGGACAAGACCTGCGGCGAGTCCTGCCTGGGCCAGGTGGACTCGGCCTGCGATCCCAACCACGCCTGCCTGAGCGGCTCGGACGTGTACTGCTCGCACGCCTGCGTCACCAACCCGGACTGCAACGACTGCCAGGCCGAGGATCCGGACGTGACGTTCCAGTGCATGGTGATCGGCGGCGGTGACTCCTACTGCATCGCGGCGAACTCGGCCACCTGCACCGCCTCCTCCCAGTGCGACGCGGGCGAGGCCTGCTCCCCGTACATCGACGAGACCGGCAACGCGCTGCAGGGCTACTGCGTCTCCGGCGGCACGCTGACGGCCGGCGCCGAGTGCGACGAGGACGACGACCAGTGCATGGGCATGTGCATCAACGCCCACTGCTCCGAGGTGTGCGAGACCGACGGCGACTGCCCCGAGCAGAACACCTGCATGTCGGTCAGCTTCTGCAAGACCATGGAGGGCACCGGCGACTGCGCCACCTGCACCGAGTCCTTCCCCGACATCAAGATGTGCATCTGGTACCCGCTCGGCACCCAGCCGGCCGGCGCGCCCTGCAGCTTCGACACCATCAACGCCGACGCGGGCGACTGCATGGCGGGCATGGCCTGCCTGGGCATCGACGCGACCGACACGCCCTGCACCACCGTGGAGGACTGCGCCGCGGTGTTCGAGGAGAACTGGAACGCCGAGTGCGTGATCGGCACCTGCGGCAACCCGAACCACTGCGGCTCCTCGTTCTGCTCTCCCCGCTGCGCCCTGGACGGCTCCTGCGACGACGGCTTCCAGCCGGCGGCCGTGGGAGACGACTGCTACTGCATCCCGGCCCCGGAGCCCGGCAACGGCCAGCAGGGCGACCCCTGCCCCTTCGACGCCACCAACGCGGACGCCGATAACTGCGCCAGCGGCCTGATCTGCCTGGGCATCCCGGCCGACGCCACCAGCACCGCCTGCACCGAGGACGGGGACTGCACCGACTTCCAGGCCTCCTGGAACCCGGACTGCGTGGACGTGGCCGGCACGGGCCGCTGCGGCGCCTCCTTCTGCTCGGGCCGCTGCGACGCGCAGGGCAACTGCCCGGCAGGCGCCATCCCGCAGACCGTGAGCGGGAGCTGCTACTGCATCCCGGGCGACACCGGCGCCAGCGCCGCGGGCGATCCCTGCCCGTTCGGCCCGGCGAACCAGGACGCGGACTTCTGCCAGGCCGGCCTGACCTGCCTGGGCTTCAACGTGGACGCCGGCTCACCTGCCTGCCCGAACGGGGACGCGGACTGCGTCACCGCGATGGGCGCGGCCTACAACCCGGACTGCGTGGACTTCAACGGCTCTCCCAAGTGCGGCGCCTCCTTCTGCTCCCCGCAGTGCGCCCTGGACGGTAGCTGCCAGGCGGGCTTCATCCCGCAGACCATCGAAGACACCTGCTTCTGCATCCCGGGCGACGTCGGCGACAGCGCCGCGGGCGATCCCTGCCCGTTCGACGGCGCCAACGCGGACGCGGACTTCTGCCAGGCCGGCCTGACCTGCCTGGGCTTCAACGTGGACGCCTCTTCACCGGACTGCCCGAACGGGGACGCGGACTGCGTCGCCGAGATGGGCGCGGCCTACAACCCGGACTGCGTGGACTTCGGCGGCGCGCCCAAGTGCGGCGCCTCCTTCTGCTCCCCGCCCTGCGGCG
The DNA here is from genome assembly GCA_022710975.1 of Myxococcota bacterium. GTDB lineage: Bacteria > Myxococcota > B64-G9 > B64-G9 > B64-G9 > JAKLGA01. The sequence continues at coordinate 189,444 of JAKLGA010000014.1, forward strand.
CGGGCGACACCTGCGACGCGGGCTTCCTGCCCCAGCAGGTCGGAACACCTCCCGACACCTCTTGCTACTGCATCCCGGTCGAGACCGGCACCAGCGCCGCGGGCGATCCCTGCCCCTTCAGCGGGGTGAACGCCGCCGCGGACCTCTGCCAGGCTGGCCTGGCCTGCCTGGGCATCCCCGCGGAGGCCGACTCCCCGGACTGCGCGGCCGGCGTCGCCGACTGCCTGACCGAGTTCGGCCAGGAGCTCAACCCCGACTGCGTCGACGTGGCCGGGGCCCCGAAGTGCGGCGTCTCGTTCTGCGCCCCGGCCTGCGTGGACGGCGCCTGCGAGGCCGGCTTCGAGGTGATCGACGTGCAGGGTACCTGCTACTGCCAGCCGACCGGCTGCAGCGCGGACTGCACCGGCAAGGTGTGCGGTGACGATGGCTGCGGCGGCTCCTGCGGCGAGTGCACGGCCCCGGCCGTGTGCGACGCGGCCGGCCAGTGCTGCACGCCGGACTGCACCGGCAAGGTGTGCGGCGACGACGGCTGCGGCGGCTCCTGCGGCTCGTGCCAGCCCACCGAGTACTGCGACGGCGCCTTCGCCTGCGCGACCTGCTCCTGCGGCGATCAGAACTGCGGCGTCGACCAGTGCGGCGCCTCCTGCGGCGAGTGCACGGCCCCGGCCGTGTGCGACGCGACCAGCCACTGCTGCACGCCGGACTGCACCGGCAAGGTGTGCGGCGACGACGCGTGCGGCGGCTCCTGCGGCACCTGCACCGACCCGCAGGTGTGCGACGGCGCCGGCCAGTGCGTCGATCCGTGACGCCCGTCTGACGTCAGGCATGTCGGGCCGGCCCGACATGCCTGACGCCGTCCTCCCTCAATAGCCTTCGAACAGATCCCGCAGGTTGATCCCCAGGGCCGAGGCGATCTTGTACAGGCTGGAGACCGAGGCGGCCGACTCGGCCCGCTCGATCTGGCTGAGCAGGCTGACCGACAGCCCGGTCCGCCGGGCCACCTGCTTCAGGGTGAGTTCCTGCCGCTTGCGCTCGGCGCGCACCTTGGCGCCCACCGACAGCAGCAGGGCCTCCTCGGGGCTGCGCAGCAGGCCCTTGTCGCGGACCACGCGCTCCACCGCCTGGAGCAGCTTGTCCCGATCGATGGGCTTCTCCACGTAGTCGGAGACGCCCTCCTTCAGCGAGGCCACCGCCGACTCGACCGAGGGGTAGCCGGTCAGCACGATGACCGCCAGGTCGCGATCCTTCTCGCGCACCCGCCTGAGCACCTCGATGCCGTCCATGCCGGGCAGCTTGAGATCCAGGACCAGGACGTGGTACCGGCGCGAGGCGAGCTTGTCGATGCCCTCGGCCGCGCCGCAGGCCGTGTCCACGCGGTAGCCCTGCGGACCGAGGATGTGCAGCACGATGTCGAGCGTGTCCTGATCATCGTCCAGGACCAGGATCTCGACCGAGCGACTCTTCATGTCACCCCCCTCCAGGGCAACCCGATCCGGCCAGCGCTGCGAATTGGATGCATGGTACCACCCGCCCGCGCGGAGGGTCAAGCCGCGGCGCGGGGCGCGCGCGGGCCGCGCAAGCAGTTTTCCCCGGCAGCCGGAAGCGAGTCCGGTTCGCTCTGCTCTCCGGGCAAGAAACACTTCGCCCTGGGCATCGGGCTCGAGTTTCTAGTATAGTACGCGCGAACCGAACGCGGAGAAGGCATGACCCGTATCCTGGTGGTGGATGACGTCAAGCTGTTCCGGCACATGGAGGCCCGCGTTCTGTCCTGGCGCGGCTACCAGATCGACGAGGCCGCCAGCGGCGCCGAGGCCCTGGAGAAGATCCGCAAGAACCCGCCCGACCTGGTGCTGCTCGACATGTTCATGCCGGGCATGACCGGCGCCGAGGTGTGCCAGCAGCTCAAGTCCGATCCGGCCCTGCGCTCCCTGCCGGTCATCCTGGTGACCTCCTCCAGCCGGGACGAGGATCTCAAGCAGGCGGTCCAGGCGGGCTGCGACGAGCTGCTCACCAAGCCGCTGCAGGACGCGACCCTGGTGCGCAAGGTGGAGGACCTGCTGGGCGCGGGCGTCAAGCGGCGCTTCCCGCGGGTGCGCACCTCGATGCAGGTCAGCTTCGAGGACTTCAAGGGCATCTTCTTCGAGTACGCCCGCGACGTGAGCCGCACCGGGGTGTTCATCGAGATGGAGCACCCGCTGCCGGTGGGCGCGCGCCTGAAGCTGAGCTTCGGCCTGCCCGCGCCCTTCCACCAGCCCGTGGTGGCCTACGGGCGGGTGGTGCGCCAGATGCCGGCCGCGGATGACAAGCCGGGCGGGGTGGGGGTCGCCTTCCTCCACCTGGACGAGACCAGCGCGCGGGTGCTGGACGCCCTGGTGGCCGGCAGCTACCAGCCCGGCCTGGACGAGGCGCTGGGCGCCTTCAGCCGCCTGAGCGTGCAGCTCGAGGACGGGGGCCCGCAGCCGGTCCGCGAGGCCGAGCAGGCCCAGACCGGGCTGCTGCGCTCCGAGTGCGAGGAGCTGCGCACCGCCCTGGACGACCTGCAACGGGAGCACCTGCGCCTCTCGGCCGCGGTGGTCCTTGTGGACAGCCTGCAGGCCGCCGTGAGCCCCGCCGAGATCCTGACCGCGGCCCGCGACGCCCTCGTCAACCTCCTGGGCGCCGCCGCCTTCGGCCTGTTCCTGTGCCAGGACAGCCCCGCCAGCCGGCTCCTCCCGGTCCTGGGGAACGGGCTGGTCGGCGCCGAGGCGGATCCGCTGCCGCGCGAGGGGCTGTGGGAGCAGGCCCTGTCCAGCGGCCAGCCGCAGCTCGGCGCGCCGGCCCGGGAGGGCCTGGACGCGCCCCGGGCCGCGGCGCCCATCCTGGACGGCGAGCGGCGCCTGGGCGCGGTGGTCATCCACCGGCTGTACCCGCAGAAGACCAGCCTGGGGGCGGCCGATCTGCAGCTCCTGGCCGCGCTCGGCCGCCACCTGGGCCGGGCCCTGGTGGCCGCGGTGGCGCGCCAGCGCGCGGGCGAGATCGGCGCCCGGGCGCTCCTCGACTCGCTCGGCTGAGCTACTTCTTGGAGGCTTCGAAGTCCGCGATGATCTTGCGGACCTGCGGGGCGTACATGCAGGACGGGCAGAGCTGCACGTACTTGCGGTAGTGGACGGAGGCCTTGTCCTGGTCGCCCAGCATGGCGTAGCAGGTGCCCATCTGCCGGTGCAGCTCGAAGTTGGTGGGGGTGAGCTTGAGCGCCTCCTGGAGCGCGGTGAGCGCCTCGCGGTACTGCTTCTTCTTGTAGGCCGCAGCGGCCTTCTCCGTCAGCTCCTTGGCCCGCTTGCGCTTGGAGGCCTGGTCCCCGCCCGAGGGCGGCCGGTCCTCGCCGCCGTCCACCACCGCGGGCGGCTTGACGCCGGTCCGGCCGGCCAGCATGGCCTGGGCCTTCTTCATCTTCTCCTTGGCCGGGAAGTTGTTCGGCTCGACCAGGAGCACCACCTCGATGTGCTTGATGGCCTCCTGGACCTGGTCCTTCTTGCCGCCATTCAACAGCAGGTCGGCCTTGTTCAGGTGGAAGAAGATGAACTTGCGCTGGACCTCGGGCTTGAGCTTCTCCGCCTCCGGGAAGGACTGCGTCCCCTCGCCCACGTCGTTCAGGCTGTAGTAGGCCAGATCCCAGTCCTTCTCGTCGATCGCCTTCTTGGCCTTGGTCAGCAGCTCGGCGCTCTGGTTCTCGGCCTGGACCTTCTCCAGCATGGCCCGGGCGCCCTTGTGGTCCGCCTCGAGCGCCAGCGTCGCCTGGAAGGCCGCCTCGGCCGCCTTCCACTCGCCGGTCTTCATGAGGTTCAGGCCATCCTGGAACCGGTCGGCCGCCCTGGGTTCGGCCGTCGGCCCGGGCGGCCCCTCGACCGGCCCGGTCGAGGCGTCGCCGCCGGCCACGGCCACGCCCGCGTCCTGGCCCGCCTCGGTGGTGGTGCCCTGGTTCATGAAGTGCAGCACCAGGAACGTGCCCACGCCCAGGACGGCCACCGCGCCCAGGCCCAGCCCGAGCTTCATGCCCAGCCCGCGCTTGCCGGCCTGGGCCTGGGCCTCGGCCTCGGCCGCCGTGGCGTCCACCATGGCCCGGGGGGCAGGCGGAGCCGAGGCCACCCCGCCGGCCTGCTCGCCCGCGGCCATGAACTGGAACTTCACGTGCCCGAGCTCGATCACGTCGCCCTTGCGGATGTCGACCCGGGCGTACTCCTCGCCGTTGACCAGCACGCCGTTGGCGGAGTCCATGTCCACGATGCGGTACACCCCGGCGTCGTGGACGATCTTGGCGTGCCGGCTGGAGACCGAGCGGTGGGCCACGACGATGTCGTTGTCCTCGGTCCGCCCGATGGTCATCTCCGACTTGTCCAGGGCGAAGGTCTGGCCGGCCAGCTCGGTGGTCATCACCACCAGCCGTCCGACCTCGGCCGCCGCCAGCGGCCGGGCCCGGCTGGGCTCCGCGGGGGGCTTCTCCTCCAGCGGCAGGCGCAGCACGGCCGTGCCGCCGTCGGCCGTGGTCGGCGCGGGTCCGCCCATCCTGGCCGTGGCCCGCAGGGCCGGCGCGGTGGCGGTCGGCGGCGCGGGCGGCGCCGAGGCCGCCGCGAGCTCCTCCTCCACCTTCTGCAGGGCCAGGTGGTAGTCGCCGATCTCGACCAGGTCGCCCTCCCGCAGCGTGGTGCGGGCGGTGATGCGATCGCCGTTGACCTTCACCCCGTTGTAGCTGTCGAGATCCTCCACGAAGATCGAGCTGTTCGCCCGGCCGAAGCGGGCGTGATGGCGGGACACGTTGCGCTCGGTCAGCCGGATGGTGTTGCCCTCCTTCCGGCCGATGGTGATCTCGTCGCGCTGGAATGGGACGACGGTGGTGCGGCCCTCGTCATCCTCGATGATCAGCTTGTACACCGAGCCCTCCGCGGCGCCGGCTCCGGTCCGAGAGCCGAGTGCTCCTGATATTCGATGTACCACGGGCGCCTGCGGGGTTCAAGTTCTCCCACCCGGAGGGCAGACGGCGGCCGGCAGGCGGATCCGCTGCAGGTTGAAGCCCTCCACCACCCAGCGCCGGTAGGCCTGGTTGCGGGCCACGAAGCTCCCGAGCTCCTCGTCCACCACCCGGGCCGCCCCGCGCCGGGCGTGGCGCAGGCACACCTTCCCATCCACCCGCACCACGAGCCCCTGGTGGGTGACGCGGGTCACCCGGCCGGGCACCTCCTCGCGCAGCACGTTGAGCAGCGTGCCCTCCGGGATGCGCCCGGCCAGCGCCGGCACCCGCCCGAGCGGCACGACCGGCAGGCGGTGCTCCCCCCGGGGCAGGCGCTCCTCGGGCACGCTGGCCCACAGCCCGGCCCGCCGCCGGACGGCCCACAGGCGCTCGTCGTAGCGCTTGGAGATCCAGCGCACGTCCGCGCCGCCCACCTCCTGGGTGATGTCCTCGAGCACCCCCAGCCGCTGGTTGTCCGGCAGCCACTGGGCCAGCATGTCGTGCTTGCGCAGCCCGAACTCCATGCGCCCGTCGAGGTAGCGGATGCGGCGCAGCTCCCGCAGCGCGCCCGCGAGGTCGCGCGCGCGGGCGAAGGCCATGACCTGCTCCACGAAGGTGGTGCAGTCGACCGCGTCCAGCCGCAGCAGCGGATCCTCGTCGGGCGGGTGCCCGGGTCCCTCGCCCAGCGGCGAGAGCAGGTAGGGCACCTCCAGGAAGCGCGCGGACAGGGCGGCCAGGCGCGCGCCCGGGTCCGGGCCCCGCGGGCGGAGCAGCGCCTGGAGCCCCCCCGCGCCGAGCGCGTCGATCCGCCCGGCGGGCGCCTGCAGGGCCGCCCCGCCCCGCAGCCAGGTCGCCAGGCGCGCCCGGTCCCCCAACCTGGCCGCCAGGCCACCGTCCCCCGCCGGCAGCCCCAGGCAGGGGGCCAGCAGGCCGAGGGTGAGCCACAGACCGAGGCAGGCGGCGGGCATCTGCGCTCCCCTGGCCGCCGCCTCAGGTCCGGCTGGCCTCGAAGCGGGCGACGAGCCGGGGCAGGTAGTCGAGCAGCGGCGGGCAGCGCACGCCGGCCGGGCCGAGTGCGGCGCTCGCCCCGGCGCAGTCGTAGCGCACGTCGCACAGCAGGTGCGGGATCATCTCGGCCGGCACCCCCAGGGCCCGCCCGGCGGCCCGGCTGACCTGCCAGAAGCCCGGCCGGGTGAGCAGGCGGAACAGCCGCCGCACGGGCCGGGGGATGCGCGGGCCGCGGAAGCCGAGCAGCTCCAGGGCCTCCAGGTAGAAGCGCCGGAAGGAGACCGGCTGCGGATCGACCAGGTGGAAGGTCCCGCCCGCGGGGGCGGGGCGGTCGACCAGCTCCGCCAGGGCGGCGCTGACGAAGTCCACCGGCACCAGGTGGAACAGGGCGTCGTCGTCGCGCGGCACGAGCATGGGCATGCGCGCCGAGCCCGGCAGGCGGCGCAGGCCGGCCAGCAGGCGCAGGGCGTAGTACGGGCCGTCCAGCTTGTCGAACTCGCCCGTGCGGCTGTCTCCCACCACCACGCCCGGCCGGTAGATCCGCCAGGGCAGCCCGCTGGCGCGCACGAGCTGCTCGGCCAGGAACTTGGAGCGGCCGTAGGCGTGCGGGAAGCGCTGGCCCAGGTCGAGGTCGGCCTCGCGGTACAGACCGGAGAAGTCCCCCGACACGGCGATGGTGCTGACGTGGTGGAAGGCCTCGAGGCCCTCCAGCTCCCGGGCCAGCGCGAGCAGGTGGCGCGTCCCCAGGGTGTTCGTGCGCTCGGCCTCGGCCTGGCCCAGGAAGAGGTCGTAGGCGGCGCCCAGGTGCACGACCGCGCGCGCCTCCGCCCGCAGCCGGGCGCGATCGCCCGGGCTGAGCCCGAGATCGGGCTGGACCAGATCGCCCGGGACGATCCAGGGGCGCGGGCCCGCCGGCCATGAGTCGAGCTGGGCCCGCAGCCGCTCGGCCGCGGCCGGCCGGGCCAGCAGCGCCAGCGGCAGGCCGCGCTCGAGCAGCCGGCGCACGACGCGCGAACCGATGAACCCGCTCGCCCCGGTGATCAGCAGGGTGTTTGGCATCGCTCTCCTCGCTTGCAGTCCGCCCCCATGAAGCCACGACTGGCGACCGGCGGCAAGCGGGAAAATCCCTGGCCGAGGCCCGGCCGGCCGTGCGATACTCCCGCCCCGGAGGAGGCCCCCATCAGCGCCCTACTCGCGAGCTTCGGTCTGCTGGTCGGCCTGAGCACGGCGCTGGCCGCGTGGGCCCAGATCACCCACGCGGCGCGGCCGGGCGCCCAGGCCCCCAGGCCGGTCTGGCGCAGCCCCCACCTGGCGGGCGCCCTGCTGTACGAGGTCCTGGCCGTCTCGCCGCTCGCCATCTACTTCTACTTCCGGCACCCGGGCTGGAGCCTGCTGTACCTCCTGGAACCCGGCTCCCCCTGGCTGGTGGTGGCGCTCCTGGCGCTGGCCCCGCCGGCGCTGGCCGCGCTGGGGTTCCTGGCAGGCGCGGCGCTCATCCAGGCCGGGCTCTTGCTGCCCGCGCGGGCGGCGGTCGCCCTGGTCACCCTCGCGCTGGCCAGCCTGGCGGTCTGGCTCGGCCCCAGGCTGCTGCACGTCGCCGAGGGGACGACCTGGGCGGAGGCCCCCGGGCCGTCCGGCGAGCTGGCCGCGATCCTGGCCTTCGCCCTGCCCGTGCTGCTGGCCGGCTGGATCTTCCTGCTGGCCCTGTCCTGGGTGGAGGGTCGCAAGCTCTTGCGGATGCTGGCGTTCCAGCGCGAGGCCCGCGGCGGGGACAGCTCGGCCCCGCGGCTGTCCGGACCGCCGGCGCCGGCCCAGAACGCGGGTGGCGGGCAGCCAGGGTTTTAACTTGACACCCCTTCCCGCGCTCTGATAAAAGCGTTTTGAAATCATAGGATTGTACCCCTGTGGCCACGCCGCCGAGCGGGCAGGGCGGGACTGCCGGGGCGCCGTCCGAGTGAGGTCGAAGAACGTGACACGCTCACTTCGCGTCTCGTGTTTCGGGATCGCACTGCTCGTCGGCGCGGCGCTGCTCCTGGGTGGCTGCGGGCCCTCGTGGTCTACCCACCTCATCCTGGCCGCCGACACCTCCCAGCACAACGCCAAGATGGTGGGCGCCGAGGACAAGGCGCCCTACGAGTACACCGCCTCCCGGGAGTACCTCCACCAGGCGCGGGTGAAGTGGGGCACCTCGGACTTCGAGTACGCGGTGGACTACGCCAAGAAGGCCAAGGAGCTGGCGGAGCTGGGCCGCGAGAAGGCCATGAAGAAGGACGAGGAATGAGCGGCCCCGCGGCACGGCCCGGCGGCCAGGAGAGGATCTCCATGAACCCGACCAGGCGACTGGCGGTGAGTCTCGGCGTGCTGGCCGGCCTGGCGCTGTCCGGCGCGGCCACTGGCTGCGTGTCCGCGTCCCGGATCCGCGCCGACGCCGAGGTGGTCAAGAAGGACATCGCCAAGGCCCGCGAGAGCGGCGCGTACAAGTGCGCCCCGCGCGAGCTGGCCATGGCGGAGTCCCACGTGGTCTTCACCCTGGACGAGCTCGGCCAGGGCAACTGGTTGGAGGCCGACCGGCACAACCAGATCGCCGTGAAGAACATCAAGAAGGCGCTCAAGAAGTCCAAGGGCTGCGCGCCGAAGAAGGTGCTCATCAAGCAGCAGCAGGTGGTGGAGATCAAGAAGACCGACACGGACGGAGACGGCATCGTCGACATCGAGGACAAGTGCCCCGAGGTGCCGGGCCTGCCCGAGTACCAGGGCTGCCCGCCGCCGCTGCCGCAGGACACGGACAACGACGGCCTGCTCGATCCGGTCGACAAGTGCCCCAACGATCCGGAGGACAAGGACGGCTTCGAGGACGAGGACGGCTGTCCGGACTTCGACAATGACCAGGACGGCGTCCCGGACGTCGAGGACAAGTGCCCGAACGAGCCGGGCCCGCCCGAGAACCAGGGCTGCCCGAACCCCGATCGCGACGGGGACGGCATCCTGAACGACGTCGACAAGTGCCCGGATGATCCGGAGGACAAGGACGGCTTCCAGGACGAGGACGGCTGCCCGGACACCGACAACGACACCGACGGCATCCTCGACCCGGAGGACAAGTGCCCGAACGAGGCCGGCCCGCCCGACAGCCCGCAGGGCAAGGGCTGCCCGCGCAAGTACTCCCTGGTGCAGATCAACCGGGAGAAGAAGCGCATCGAGATCAAGCAGAAGGTGCTCTTCGAGACGGCCAAGTACCGCATCCTGCCCGCGTCCTTCAAGCTGCTGAACGACGTGAGCCAGGTGCTCAAGGACTTCCCCGACATGCGCGTGTCGGTGGAGGGCCACACCGACAGCCAGGGCGGCGACGAGTACAACCAGACGCTGTCCGAGAACCGGGCCAACTCGGTGCGCGAGTACCTGACGGGCCAGGGCATCGCGCCCGAGCGCCTGCGCTCGGTGGGCTACGGCGAGTCGAAGCCCATCGCCTCCAACCGCACCGCCCGCGGCCGCGAGGCCAACCGCCGCGTCGAGTTCCGCATCATGGACGAAGGCGAGCAGTAGGTCGCCCCGCGCGGTGAGCGAGCACTCCTCCCTGACCAGGAGCGTGGGCGCGGTCAGCGCCTTCACCCTGCTGTCGCGGGTGACCGGCCTGGCGCGCGACATGGTCTTCGCCGGCCTGTTCGGCGCCGGCTTGGCGAGCGACGCCTTCACCTGCGCCTTCACCATCCCCAACGTGCTGCGGCGCTTCTTCGCCGAGGGCGCGCTCAGCATCGCCTTCGTGCCGGTGTTCTCCGACCACCAGGCCAAGCACACCCGCGAGGAGACGGCCCGGCTCTACGACGTGACCCTGGGCTGGTTCTCCGCCGCCCTGCTGGTCGTGGTCGGCCTGGGCGTGCTGGGGAGCCCGCTGCTCGTCAAGCTGTTCGCGCCGGGCTTCGGCCCCGACAAGTTCGAGCTGGCGGTGTTCCTCAACCGGATCATGTTCCCCTACCTGGCACTGGTGGGCGTCACCTCGCTGATGACCGCCATCCTGAACACCCACCGCCACTTCGCCGCGCCCGCCGCCGCGCCCATCCTGCTCAACCTGGCCCAGGTCGGCTGCGCGCTCGGCTTGGCCTGGGCCCTCGATCCGCCCATCACCGCCATGGCGGTGGGCGTGCTGGTGGGCGGGTTGCTCCAGCTCGCGCTCCAGATCCCCTTCCTGCTCCGGCGCGGGATCCGCCTGCGCCCGCGCCTCAGCCGCGGCGAGCCGGCCGTCCGGCGCATGCTGACCCTCATGGCGCCGGCCGCCTTCGGCCTGGCGGTCTACCAGGTGAACATCCTGGTCTCGCGCGCCCTGGCGTCCCTCATCAGCGAGGGCGCCATGACCCACATCTACTACTCCGACCGCTTCCTCGAGCTGCCGCTCGGGGTGTTCGCCGTGGCGGTGGCCACGGTGGCGCTCCCCAGCCTGGCGTCCCAGGCCGCCCTGGGGGAGCTGGAGAAGCTGAAGGACACCCTGCGCTACGCCTGGCGCCTGACGCTGTTCGTGTGCGTGCCGGCCATGGTGTGGATGGCCGTCTGCCGGGTGCCGATGATCAGCACGCTCTTGCAGCGCGGCCACTTCACCTGGGCGGACACCCAGCTCACCTCCGAGGTCTTCCTGGCGGCCTCGGCCGGGCTGTGGGCCATCGCGGCCATACGCAACACCGTGCCCGCCTTCTACGCCCTGCACGACACCAAGACGCCGGTGTACGTGGCCCTGGCGGCCTTCGTGCTGAACGCCGGCCTGGGCGCGGCGCTCATGTTCCCGCTCGGCGCGGCCGGGCTGACCGCGGCCAACTCGGTCTCCGCCATCTTCAACCTGGCGGCGCTGCTGGTGCTGCTGCGCCGGCGCGTCGGCCCGCTCGGGCTCGGGCCGGTGGGCCGGACGCTGGGCAAGGTGCTGGCGGCCTCCCTGGCCGCCGGCGTGGCCTGCTGGCCGGTCACCCGGCTCGAGGTATGGAGCGCGGAGGGCGCCCTGGGCGCGAAGGCGCTGTGGCTGTCCGCGGCCGCCGCGGGCGGCGCGGCCGTGTTCCTGGCGGTGGCCTGGGCGCTGCGGGTCGAGGAGCTGCGCGCCCTGGTCCAGCGCTTCCGCCGGCGCCCGCCTCAGCCGCCGCCCCCGTCACCCGACGCCCTCCCGTAGCGCAGTGCGAGCGGCCGTTCGAGATCGACCAGGGCCTCCAGCATGGTGAAGCCCGCGCGCTCGAAAGCGCGCGCGTTGTGCTCGTGCAGGCGCAGGCCGCGGCCGACCTGCAGGAAGGTCGGCACGTCCTGGCCGCTCGCGTGGGGCCGGGCGTGGAGCACGAGCGCCACCGGCTGCGCGCCCGCGGCGAACGGGTAGAAGAGCTGCAGGCTGGCGGACAGCCCGGCCTGGGAGTCCGCGGGGCCCACCAGCCCCAGCCCCTCGTCCGGGCGCTCCTCGGGCGCGGGGGCGACCTCGCCGAAGCGCACCGCGAGCCCCGCGCGCCACTTCGCCCGCTGGGCGGCCAGGCAGGCGCGCGCCTCCCCGGCGTCGAGGCGCCGATCGCGGTTCGCGTCGCAGGCCTCCCGCCAGGCCCGGGCGGGCTCCCCGGGCGGCAGGCTGAAGTCCATGGCCACGTGCAGCCCGTCGGGCTTCAGCAGCATCCGGAGCGTCAGCGGGTGCTCGCCCTGGTGGGCGCGCAGCGCGACCGGCCAGGCCAGCGCGGCAAGCGCGACCAGCCACGGCAGGCAGGCCCTCGGCGGCATGGCGGCTCCAGGGCGGGCGCGGGCCTAGCGCATCTCGCGGATGTAGCCCTTGCGCACCAAGTGGGCCAGGGCCTGGTAGGTCTCGAGGTCGCTGAGCATGCTCTTGTCCAGCACCAGCTGCACCTGGCCGTGGTTGTGGACGAGCTGCAGGATGTCGAGCTGCTCCGGGTTGAGGTCCCGGAGCGCGGGGTTCAGCGGCCGCGCCACGCCGAAGCGGGCGGTCGTGGCCGGGCGCTGGTCCTCGATGCGCTTCAGCTCGTCGAGCTGGCGCATGGCGTCCATCAGCATGCCCTCGGTGCTCTCGTCGAGCTCGAGGACGAACTTCTCGTTGGAGGGCGGACTCAGATCGAACACGCCCGTGCTCCAGGCCAGCAGGCGGGTGAAGGCCTTCTGCGGATCCATCTCGTGATCGTCGTCGATCGAGGCGAAGTAGATGCGCCCGTTGCGCAGGTAGATCTTGCCGACGTGCTCCTCGGTGCGGATGACCATCACGCCGCTCTTCTTGCTGGTGGACAGGAGCTGCAGCAGATCGGGCAGCGGCACCTCGTCGATGCGCCCGGACATGGGGCTGGCGCTCGGCTTCTTGCGGGCCGCCACCTGCTCCATCATCGACTTGATCTCGGCGTCGTCCAGCGGCTTGTCGGAGCCGCCCTGGGCCATGGCCACCAGCTTCAGGATGGAGGTGCCGATCAGGATGCGGTCGCCCTCCTGCAGCCGGGCCTTCTTGATCTTCTCGCCGTTGACGAAGGTGCCGTTGGTGCTGCCGAGGTCCTGGATGGTGATCAGCCCCTCGGAGGTGGAGATCTTGGCGTGCTTGCGGGACACCATGTCCTCGACCAGGACCATGTCCAGGTCGGAGCTGCGCCCCACCACGATCTCCCGGTTCGGCTGCAGCGGGAACTCTCCGCCCTGGTACTTCCCGGAGATGAACCGCAGCGCGAACCGCTTTCCTCCGCCTCCGGCACCGGTCGTCGACATGGGCTCGCTCTCCTGCGCTCCGGACCCGACCCGCTCAGCACCGCAGCCTGCACCTCTGGTCTAGCATCGCTCGGCCGCCGAGGCAAAAAACCAGCCCCGGCCCGGGCCTACGGCGTCGCCCCGCCCACCCCGCCCGGCTGGCCGAGCAGCTTGAGGTACATCTGGCAGCTCCGGTTGCCCGGATCCTGCTTGAGGACCTCCTGCCACTCGAGGATGGCCTCGGCGGTCTTCCCCAGGGCGTGCAGGGCGACGCCCAGGTGGACCCGCGCCTGCAGGAAGGCGGGCCGATCCTGCAGGATGCGGCGGAACTCGCCGACGGCCTCCTCGGTCTGGCCCAGATCGCGCAGCGCCAGGGCCAGCCGCAGGCGGATGTCGACGAAGCCCGGGGCCAGCGCCAGCGCCTTGCGGAACTCCTGGGCGGCCTCGAGGAACATCCCGGAGGAGTGGTACACCTCGCCGATGTCGGCGTACATGTTGGAGACCTTGCCCTTGACGAAGGAGTCCATCTCCCCCGGCTTGGACTGGGAGCGCTGGAGCGCGTTGGCGTAGATGCGCTTGGCGTCCTCGTAGCGGCCGAGATCGTTGTAGGTCACCGCCAGGTTCAGCGAGGCCTCGGTGTAGTTCGGGTTGATGGCCAGCGCCCGCTCGAAGTGCTTCTGGGCCTTCGAGAACAGCCCGCGGTCGTGGTAGATGACGCCCAGCATGTTGTGCAGGTCGGCGAAGGTCTCGTGGTGCTCGAGTACCTCGACCAGGTAGCTCTCCGCCCGCGAGAACTCCTTCTTCCGGTAGGCGTCCCGCCCCAGCCGCAGGAGCTCCTTGATGCGATCCTCCATCTCGACCTCCCGCGCGCCGCTCAGCCGAGCCCGTCGACGATGCGCCAGCGGCTGCCCTCGCGGCGCAGCACCAGGCGCTCCCGGTCGGTTCGCTCGACGCTCTGGCCCTCGACGCGCTCCACCGCCAGGAACTCGGCCTCCACGCGCGCCTCGTCCTGGTCTACCACGATGCCCACCCCGCGCGCGATCCAGGCCAGGCCCTGCCGGCCCCCGAACTCGGCGCGGCTGCGCTCCAGCAGCGCCCGGCGATCCCCGCCGGGGCCGCGGTACTCCATCGACACCACCTCGCCCAGGCGCTCGACGTCACCGCTCTCCAGGGCCTGGCGCCGCAGCCGCAGCGCGTACAGCACGCCCCGCAGCTCGCTCAGCAGCCCCGAGGAGACCAGCGTGCCCACCGCCCCGGGCCGGAGCCGCCAGGCCAGCGGGCCCTCGTACCGCAGCGCCTTGCCCTCCACCCGGGCCCGGCCGCGCAGCCAGCCGTCCTCGACCGGCGCGAGCGCGAGGATCTCGAGCCGCAGCGCGCCGTAGACCGCGAACAGGTGGCGCAGATCGTCGCCCAGCCGGCCCACCCCGCCCAGCTCGTCGGCGTACTCCCGATCGGCCAGCGCCAGCACCAGGCCCGCGTCCTGCTCGAGGCAGGCGTCCTGGATGCTCGCCACCAGGCCGGCGACCGGATCGTCCGCCCCGCCGCGGCAGCCGGCGGCCAGGAGCCCGCCCAGGCAGACCCAGGCGGCAGCGCGCAGGAGTCCGGACGAGCTCAAGGCGCGGGCCCCTTCTCGGGCGCGGGGGCCGCCGCCTCGGGCTTCTCGGGGGCGGGGGGCTCCGCGGGGGCTGGGCCCGGCTCTGCCTTGGCCGCCGGCGCCTCGGGCGCCCCCTCGGGCACCACCTCGGGCACCTCCGGGGCGGGCGGGGGCGGCAGCTTCGCCAGCAGCTCGCGGGCGTCCTCGGAGAACTCCCCCGAGGGGAAGGCCTGGAGCTGCTGCTCGAGCGTCCGCCGGGCGTGGTCGTTCTCCTCGAGCGCGGCCAGCGCCTCGCCCTTGCGGAACAGGGCCTCCTCGTCCAGGCCCGCGTCGCCGTAGGACTGGAGGATCTTCTCCGCGCGCCACAGCACCCCGCGGGGGTTGCCCTTGCGGCGGTAGAAGTCCATCACGTAGGACTCCTCCTCGGCCATGCGGTGCTTGGCCTGCCGCAGCTTCTCCCGGGCCTCGGGCGCGCTCTGGTCGTCGGGGAAGCGCTGCAGGTAGGCCTCCAGCTCCTGGATGGCGCGCAGCGTCTCCTTCTGGTCGAGCTCGTAGGCCGGCGGCATGAACCAGTAGGTGTCGGGCATGCGCATGAAGTAGCACAGCCCGATCCGGTAGGTGGCGAAGGGCACCTTGGCGTGCTTGGGGTGGAGCTTGATGAAGCTCACGTACGCGTCAGCCGCCTCGAGGTAGCGCTCGCGGGCGAAGTGGGACTCCGCGACCATCAGGTCGGCCTCGGTGGCGTAGCTCGAGTAGGGGAACTTGCTCTTGACGAAGCGGAAGTACTCGACCGCCTCGAGGTAGTCCTCATCGTTGTAGGCCTGCTGGCCCTTGAGGAAGTTCTCCTTGGCCGAGGCGCGGTAGCTGACCTTGGGCCGCTGCTCCGGGCCCGACTCGCACCCGGCTCCGAGGAAGGAGGCCGCGATCACCAGCCACAGGACGCTGCGAATCCCTCTCACTGCCGACCTCCGGGACCAGAAAACCGCTTATAAACCAAGCGGGTGGCGAAGCTTACCACGCGCATTTCCCGCCGTCAACGTGAAAACCCGGGCTTCAACCCGCGGCGCGCGAGACCTATTCGCGGCTCCCTCCGCGGAAGGTGCCCCACCGGGCTGGTGCCAGGCTCCAGCGAGGCGAGCGAGAAAAGCCCGAGGGGGTGGCTCCCTGACGGCCCGAGGTGTCTGACCCACCACAGCCCACCGCGCAGGTGAGGGAACGGGCAGCCTTGCCCCGAGGGACGCCGAAGCCTGCGCGGGACCAAGCCGGGAGTTCCGAGGGCCGGAAGGGAGACACCGCCGAAGGGCAAGTCCCCCACCCCGGACAGGTGCCTCCCCCGCGCGGGCAGGTGCCAGCCGCCGGCTGCCGGCACGGGGTGTTGATGTCAAGGCGAGTTCAACGCGTCGCAATACTCTAGCTCGAAGTCACCGGCCACCTCGGAATCATCGACGAAATGAATGGCGAGACTCCCGGTCACTCTAAGCTCATCCAGAGAATCAATCGTCATCTCGCCAGATTCCGCCTCGAGGACCGAGGGATTGCCGGCCTCCATGATCCGCACCGTGGCCCAGGCGGTGGCGGAGGTGCAATCGCCGGTCACGTTCCCCGGGACGATCTGCACCGTTGCGGTCGATGGCTCCTGAGGGAAGCACAACGATACGGACAGCCATCGGATATCGGTCGGGGTGGTGCCGGAAGTCGCGAGTTCGCAGAGGACCTCGGAGTCCAGGAATGCGAGCAGCAGGGAGCTCGTGGAAATGGTGTCGAACGCGCCCGATTTGGCCTGGTAGACGCGACTGGCGATTGTTCCGGTGACTCCCAAGTTCTTGTTGTCCGAGCTCCCGCATCCAATCGCGCCGACAAAGAGGATCAGGGCCACTATCTGCCAGTCTCGGTAATGCATATCGACTCCTCTCTCTCAAGCGCAACCAATCGGTACCCACACAATTTCTGGCTGCCCAGTTGCCTGCTATCAAAGCCAGGCATGGGGTCGAGGTCCGAACAGTCTACGAGGAAGGCTACACGATGGTCGTCAGGCAACCCGAGGCGGAGATCGTCCAGTAGCATCACGAGTAGGTCATCCATGTCACGCATGGGCCTATTGGGCGCATTCTGCAATTTCAGGCTCGCCACCTAAGTCCCACCGAACGATCTCCTCCAGTAAAAATCCTTCCAGGTCCTCGGAGAGGTATTCTGCGCCGGCTCTTCGCACGTGGAATGCGGCGACAACTTCGTCAGAGTCAGGATCACGGCTGAGGAACACGCAGAATGGACGCCCTATCTCCGTGAGTCGCGAAACCAGCGTCTCTGCGTACTTCACTCCCTGAGCCAGCAACTCATTGCCGTGGCATGGCTGGGCAACATAGTCCGAGATGTGGATCTTGTTTACAGATGCTTCGAACCCTGTAAGGTCATCGGCCGGAGGGTCTCCGCGCTCTGTTCCAAGCAACTCTTGCAGGACAACAGCCCCCATCACATCAACCAAAGAGCTAGCAGCGAGATCGCTTAGAGATTTTTGAAGCTCTGCTTCAGCCAAGCAAAGGGAGATCCTCGGCCATTGATCTGCCATGCGAGAGTTCATCCTTATCATTCCTCCCCCAAGTACTTCATCCCTTTTTCGATCGCCTTCTCGAAGCTTGGATCCTTGAGTAGTTCATTGACCCCATGACGTGGTGCCAGGCCCCTGGAAAATCCTCCCGCTTCGCTCTCGCCATGTGTCCAGCGGACCACCGACCGGGGCGGCTGTCAAATGAAAGGTAAAGGTGTCTGACCCCAGGTCAGTACGATTGGGGCATCAGGAAGACTCCTCGTTGTCGGGTCATATCATCCATGAGAGTGCCTCTAGTGTCCTCCAGGCTCAACTATCCTCATAGCAGGACATCGTGATCGAGACTCCTGCCCGAGCAAGAGCCGATACAAAATCTTTACTTAACTCCAAATTACATTGATCGGTATAGGCAACGTCAAGGTGAAGAAGCATCGAAGTGGCTCCCGCCATCAGGCACTCACGTGCGGCACCCTCGATGGATTCAAAGAAGCTCGGATCCGGGACCTGGAGGTCCACACCCGTCTCGGGACCATTCAACTCGCAGCTTCCATAAGGCAGCGGGTGGTCTCGATAGCGCCCAATCGTGCCTATATCACCAGGCTCGTTCTTCTTTGAGAACCGTATGCCGGTATGGCGTTCGACATTCTTCGGTGAGAACTTAGGCCCGGAAGCTCGAAATCCTATGCTGACCCTAACCATGAAGACCTCCCATGCGTGCCTCTTTGGCTGCAACGCTTGGATAGCGTGATGAAATACGAGTCAAAAAGCGGATCCCCACCGCGGGCAGGTGCCAGCCAATGACGTGGTGCCAGGCCCCTGGAAAATCCTCCCGCTTCGCTCTCGCCATGTGTCCAGCGGACCACCGACCGGGGCGGCTGTCTAATGAAAGGTAAAGGTGTCTGACCCCAGTTCAGTGCTCGATCTTCCAGCGCTGGTTCGGCTTGCCGTGGCAGGAGTGCTGCTGGATCTCGGCCCCGCCGGACTTGCTGGCCCCGGTCACGTCCAGGCACTTCTCGCTGTGCCGGGCCAGGATCTCGAACTCGTCCTTGGCGGCCTCGCTGAACTGGAACTGCTGGTTCTGGGTGTCCGCGCCCTGCTTGCAGGCGTGGGGCACCACGTCCGCGCCCTCGGCCTTCTTGCGCTTGGCCACGTCCGCGCACTGCGAGCTGCTCTTCACCACGAGCTGGTAGAAGCCGCCCTCGATCGGCTTCAGCTCCCAGAGCTGGTCCGGATCGCCCTTGCAGGTGTGCTGCCGCAGCGGCTTGTCGGTGCCCTTGGCGGTCAGGCACATGCCGCTGTTCAGGTTCGCGATCTTCACCAGGCGGCCCAGGTGCGCGGGGTGCACGGCCTTGGCCTCCTTGCGGCGGGCGTTGTCCGCGGCGAACTGCTCCTCCAGGTTCCAGCCGAGCTCGACCCCGGCCAGCTCCTGGAAGAAGCCGGTGTTGTCCTGGTTGAGCCACTTCGTCCAGCTCTGGCAGTCCTTCGGCTCGCGCTTCCCGCAGAACTCGGCCAGCATGCTCTCCGGGGTCACGGCGCGCCCCGAGGGCGTCTTCCACTGGCCCATGGCCTGGCGGGCCAGCGCGCCGTTGGGGTAGTGCCACTCCCCCATGACGGTGCGGGCCATCTCGCCCGAGGGGTAGCGCAGCTCGCCGCTCACGTAGCGGGCCACCTGGCCGTTGGGGTAGCGCCACTCGCCGCTCACGTAGAAGGCCGCCTGGCCGCTCGGCCAGGAGAACGCCCCGCTCGCCCCGGGCTGGCCCGGCTTGCAGAAGAAGTCGCGCTGCTGCTCCACCTCGCGCACCAGCGCCGGCGCGGCCCCGCCCAGCGCCGCCAGCCGCGCGAACGAGCTGAGATCCAGGCAGGTCTGGCTCTGGGCCGGCGGGGGCGGCGGGGCCACGGCCGCCCCGGCGCCCAGGGCGTCGGCCGCCTCCTTCAGCGCCCGGCGCACCGCCTTGGGGCAGTCCTCCTCGGCGTCGTCCAGGAGGTCCCGGAGCTTCCTGGCCGCCCGGTCGGCGTCCCCGGCGTCGTAGTCGTCGCGGAGATCGCCCAGCTCCTCCTTGAGGCGTTTCAGCGGCTTGGCCACCGCCTCGCGGCAGTCCCGGTCCGCGTCCTCCACCTCGTCCAGCGCGTCACGCACGGCCTGGTAGGCCTGCTCCACGCCCTTGACCTCGGCCTTCTTCCCGGCCGCGGCCGGCGCGGAGAAGGCGGCCAGGCCCAACCCGACCCAGGCGACGATTGCCCAGCGCATCGCGTTCCCTCCAGCGTGTGGTCTCAGATCTTTCCGATCTGGCTCTCGAGCAGGAACCCCTCGACTCCGTTCTCCAGCCGGACGCGCACGTGATCGCCGACCTGGGAGAGGAGCCGCACCTTGAGGCCCTCGTGGATCTCCATCAGCGCCTTGGCCGAGCGCTCGGGGCCCTCGCGCAGCGGGGCCGCCGCGGCCACCACCACGGCGTGGTGCACCCGCTCCTCGAGCCAGACGCGGCTGCCCAGCAGGCCCCCCAGCACCACCACCAGGCTCAGCACCGGCACGTTCACCCAGAAGAGCAGCCGCCGCAACAGCCCCTCGGCCAGCAGGCGGCGGGCGATCAGCAGGCCGAAGCCGAGCCAGTACAGCCCCAGGCACAGCCAGGTCAGCCGGCCGAGGCTCAACCCGCGGATGAAGCCGTGCCACAGCGGCTCCCCCACCCCGCCGTCGCCGGGCATGACCACCCGGTCCACCAGCTCCCGGCGCACCGCCGCCAGGTTGGAGGCGACCGCCGCGTCGCCGGGCTCCAGCGCCAGGGCGCGCTCGTAGGCCAGCACCGCCATGCCCTTGGCGCCGGCCCGGTAGGACGCGTTGCCCAGGTTGAAGTACACGTCGGGGTGGACCAGGCCGGCGTCGAGCAGCTTGCGGTACTCCGCCACCGCGCCCGCGTAGTCGCCGGTCAGGTAGCGCTGGTTGCCCGCCTGGAAGATGGCCTGGAACTGATCGTCCCCGGCCCGGGGCGCCGCGGTGGCGGTCTCCGGCGCCGCGGGCGCCGGCGCGGCGCCCGCCGGGGGGGGCCCGCCGTCCTGGGCGAGCGCCGCCCCGAGGAGCGCGAGCCCCAGGCACACGCCGCAGGCCAGGGTCCAGGCCGCGGACCGGCGCGGGCGACGGCTCATGGGCGCCTCCTGCGCGGCGCGGGCGGCGCGACCCGGGCGGTCGCCAGCGACCGCATCAGCCCCTGGGCCCGCGCGTGCGCCGCGCTCATCTCGTCCCCGCGCGAGACGGCCGGCGCGAACCGCCCGAAGTCGCAGTTCTCGACCTCGCGCACCAGGGCCTCCACGATCGCATCCGGGACCAGGGCCTGCCCCAGGCGGGCCTGGACCTCGGGCAGCGGCAGGCCGTGCACCGGGGCGCCCACGCGCGCCTCGGCGGCCAGCAGGAGCGCGTCCTTGAGCTCGGCGTAGAAGTCGGCGGCCTGGCCGGCGGCCAGCAGCCTGGCGGCCTGCCGCCAGCGCCGGCGGGCGTCGGCGGCCATGCGCCGGGCGCGGCTGCGGGGGCTCTGGGACGACAGCCCGGCCCGCACCGCGGCGGCCGCGAGCAGCAGCAGCCACAGGCCGGGCGGGAGGGCCAGCAGCGGCAGGAACCAGTCGCTGCGGTAGAAGGGCGGGCCGTAGCCGCCCAGCGCGCTCTCGAACCGCACGGGCTTGAAGGAGTCGGACAGCAGATTCACCTCGCGGCCGGGCGGCTGACCCGCGGCCAGCGCGGCCCCGTCGCCGCCCGCGACCACCTCGATCACCTTCTCCCCGGTGTGCAGGGTGCGGTAGCCGCCCGCCTCCGGATCGTAGAAGCTGAAGGGCAGGTCCGGGATGGTGAGCCGGCCCGCGGCGAGCGGCAGCAGCACGTACTCGAAGGTCTTGGAGCCCTGGGCCAGCCGGCCCTGCTTGGGCTGCTGCAGATCCACGGTCGGCTCGAAGATCTTGAAGCCCGGGAGGCCCTTCAGCTCCGGCGCGCGCAGGCGCTGGATGTTGCCCACCCCGCGGATGGTGAGGGTGTAGGTGACCGGCTGGTTGAGCCCCACCTTGGCGGAGTCCACCTCCGCGCTCAGCGTGTAGCGCCCCACGTTGCCGGCCTCGAAGTCGTCCGGGCGGCCCTCGGCCGGCAGCGGCTCCACCTTGACGCGGACCGGCCGGGTGCGCAGGGTGCGCCGCTCGGCGGCGAAGAAGGGCGAGTTACCCGCCTCCACCTCGACCGCCACCGCCCCCAGGGTGTACTCCCCCGGCCGGAGCGGGAAGAGGGCCTTACGGTCCAGGATCTTGTACTGGAAGCGCTCGCCGTCGATGTACTTCTCGTCCACCTTGGCGTTGGACACGTCCCGGTCCAGGGTGAAGAAGTCCTCCAGCTTGGGCCAGCGGTACTCGGCGATACGGGCGCCGACGCGCGAGTAGATCAGCAGGGTGGCGGTGATCTGCTGGCCCTCCACCGCGCGGTCGGGCGCGACCTCCAGCCGGGCGAAGATGTCGTCCTCGCCGATCTCCTGGGCCTGGTAGAGGTCCTCGGTCGGATCGCGGGTCAACCAGTCGTCGATGGACGGGAACGACGGAGGCAGGCCCGGCACCGGCGAGACCTGGCCGCTGCGCCCGCCCCGCCGCGCCGCGGTCACGGTGATCTCGATGGGCTCGGTCTTGTACAGCTTGCCATCGTACTTCAGCGTGGCCGCGCCGATGGTCACCTTGCCCTGCTTGCGCGGGCGCAGGGTGACGCGGGTGTTCTGGAACTTCTGGTACTGGCTGCCCGCACCGCCGAAGGAGAAGGCCAGGCTCTCCTCCCGGGAGGTCCCCAGCACCTCCAGGCTGCCGGTTTCGGGCAGCTCCAGGAAGCCGATCTTGGTGACGTCCGGCACGGCCACGGAGATGGTCAGGCGGAAGGGGCGGTCGACGGGCACGACCCTGGAGTTGACCGCGGCGGTGAACTCCACCTCCCCTGCCCGGGCCGGTCGGGCGAGCAGCCCGAGCAGGCCGAGCAGGGCGCACGCGAGGACGCGCGCCGACACCCGACCACCAGGCAGCGCTGGGAGGAAAGCCATCCGCGGGATCATCACCAGTCCTTGTCCACGGTTTTACTCTTCCGCTGGAACTCGGGCAACAGAAAACGCTGCATCTGGAAGGGCTTCTCGTTCTCCTGGATCGCGTCGAGGAGGTCCTTCACCTCCTCCGGCCGGAGCTGCCTGGCCTGCTTCTCGTCCTGGCTGGCCGCGGAGCTGCCCTTGGGTTGACCGTCAGGCCGGTCCTGCTGCTGCTCGTCCTTCTGTTGCTGCTCGTCCTTCTGTTGCTGCTCGTCCTTCTGTTGCTGCTCGTCCTTCTGTTGCTGCTCGTCCTTCTGCTGCTGCTCGTCCTTCTGCTGCTGCTCGTCCTTCTGCTGCTGCTCGTCCTTCTGCTGCTGCTCGTCCTTCTGCTGCTGCTCGTCCTTCTGCTGCTGCTCGTCCTTCTGCTGCTG
>JAKLGA010000015.1 GCA_022710975.1 Myxococcota bacterium
CGCCGCGACGACGAGGAGAAGGCCCGCAAGGAGGCCGAGGAGAAGAAACGCCGCGACGACGAGGAGAAGGCCCGCAAGGAGGCCGAGGAGAAGACTCGCCGCGAAGCCGAAGAGAAGAGGCGACGCCAGGCTGAAGAGCAGAAGCAGCGGGCGGAAGCGGAGAGCAGGCGCAAGGAGGCAGAAGAGGAAGAAGCCCTCCGCCTCTTCGAGGAGAAGGAGAAGCAGCGGCTGGCCGCGCTCAGGGAACAGGAGCGGGCCGAGCAGGAGAGGACCGCGGCGGCGCCTGCGGAGGCGGCCGAGCCTCCTCCTCCCGACGACCTGTGGGCCGAGGCCCTGGGCGTGGAGATGGAGGTCGAGGAGACCGAGACCGACCACGATCCGGAGGTCTCCACGGACGAGGCCGAGGAGATGGCCCGCCTGGCCTCGTCCTGGATGGAGGAGAAGCTCACGGTCGAGCGCACCGCCTCGGGCCGCATCCTGCGCCCCCCGTCGGGCGAGCTCGGCCGGCCGCCGGAGGGGGCGACCCCGGCCGAGGCGGAGGGCGCGGACGCCGAGGAGGAGCCCGCGGGCCGCACCATGCACGCCGGCGAGAACCTGATTCGCCTCCTCGAGCGCGAGGCCGCCCTGGCCCGTGAGCGGGCGGCCGAGTGCGCCGACGAGCCGGCAGCCGATCTGGAGATCACCTCGCCGGTCCTGCCCGCGCGGCCCGGCGAGGCGCCGGTGGCGGCCGCTTCGAGCGTTCGCGCCCAGGCCGGGCTCCAGACCGAGCCTGCGCCGGTCGCGACCGTGGCCGAGGTGCCGCCGATCACCGAGCGCACCCGGGTCCCGCTGCCGTCCGAGCCCGAGCCGGCCAGGACGGTGACCGCGGTGGCGGCGGACGCCGAGCGCACCCGGGTCCCGGCGCCGTCCGAGGCCGAGCCCGACCGGCCCGCGGTCCGCGCGCGCCCCCGGCCCGGGCGCCAGCCGCTGCCGCGCGCCCCGACCGCCGAGCCGGCGCCCGCGGAGGCGCCGGACCTGTTCGCGCCCGCGCCGCCTGCCGAGCTGAAGGCGCCCGATCCGGACCAGGCCGATCTCTCGAAGGAGCGGGTGCCCGCCCTGCTGTGGCGGCTCCACCTGCAGCAGGTGACCGGCGCGGTGCGGCTCGCCTCGGGCGGAGACTCCAAGGAGATCTTCCTCGAGCGCGGGGTGCCGGTGGCGGTGCGCTCCAGCCAGACCGCCGATCGCTTCGAGGAGCTGCTCTACCGCGAGGGGCTGATCGATCGCGAGGCCTACGCCGAGGCGCGGGTGAAGGGGCTGTCCCAGCCCCGCCCGCTGGCCGCCCACCTGGTGGAGCGCGGCTTCCTGCGGCCCGAGGAGCTGTTCCCCCTGGTGCGCCGCCACCTGGAGGAGTGCCTGATCGGCCTGTTCGAGTGGACCGCCGGCGAGGCGCGCTACCTGGAGCAGCAGGCCCGGGACGCGGACAAGGTGCGCCTGTCGCGGCCCGTGGCCGGGCTGATCATGGAGGGCATCCGCCGCAAGTACCTGCTGCTGCGCATGGCGCACGAGCTGGGCGGGCCGTCCAGCCTGCTGGCGCCCGTGCCGGCCGGCGATCGCTCCCCGCTCGCCCCGGACGCGGCCGCCCTGGGCCTGAGCGGAATGGAGCGCGAGGTGCTGCAGCTCGTGGACGGCCTGCGCCCCATCGAGGAGATCGTCTTCCTGTCGGGCCGGGACGAGGCCACCGTGTACCGCGTGCTGCTGGCCGCGGTGGTGACCGGCGTGCTGGCCGTGGCGGTGCAGGGCCTGCCGGGGACGGGCCCGGGCCCCGAGGCGGCCGTCCTCAGGGACGTGGAGGTCCGCCGCCGCAGGCTGCAGGCCAAGTTCGAGCAGCTCAACCACGGCTCCTACTTCGACATCCTGGGGCTGGCCGAGGACGCCACGCCCTACGAGATCCAGGCGGCCTTCGAGCGCCTGCGGCGGGAGTTCCACGCGGTGCACTACGCCCACCCGGCGCTGCGGGAGCTGGCCCCCAAGCTGGACGTGCTGCGGCGCACGCTGGACGAGGCCGAGGACGTGCTCTCGGACGAGCTGCTGCGCGAGGGCTACCGGCAGTCGCTCAAGAACCGCTGAGGCTCAGAGGCTGATCTCGATCTGCTCGATCAGGGTGGAGAGCTCCACGTTGAGCTGGGCGGCCTGATCGCGCAGCGCCACCAGCTCGTCGGTCAGCCGGGAGGACTCCCGGTCCACGGCCACCAGGCGCTGGGTCTGCTCGGCCTTGAGCTTCTGGTTGCGCGACTTCTGCAGCAGCTTCAGGTTCTGGCGGATCTCGTCCGCGCGGGTGCGCAGATCGCCGCGCTTCTGCTCCACCACCGCGATGCGGTTGTTGGCCGCGGCGAGCTTTCGCACCACCTCCACCGCGGGCCGGAGCTTCTCCACCACCTCGGGCCGGGCCTCCTTGGACTCGAGGTACATGAGGATGGCCTGCTGGGCGGCGTGATCGCCGATGCGGTAGGAGTACGAGCGGGGGTACTTCTCGCGCACCTCCAGGCGGGTCTTCTCGCCTGGCTTCACCTGGAGCATGTAGTAGCTCGTGGCGGCCGTCTCGCTCTCCAGCTTGCCGCCCTCCACCTCGACCGACCAGCCCGGGCGCTTCGGCAGGCTCACCATCAGCGGCAGCGCCTCGCCGTCCTCGGCCGAGGCCTGCACCTCCCAGCTGTGGCGCTGGATCTGGAAGGTGCGGGTCTCCACCACCCCGCGGGAGATGCGCACCAGGCCCGCCAGGGAGGAGTCGCCGCGCACCTCGTGGGTCACGTTCACCGCGGTGTCGAGCGCGTAGGCCACGTAGGACTCCTGGCCCTTCTCGATGCGCTCGATCAGCCCCTCGCCGGCGAAGGCGCCGTCGCGGATGATGCCGATCGGCCCCGGCTCCAGCACGGCCCCCGACTGGTTGCGCAGGCGCACGGCGCGGAAGGGGTGGGTGCGCGCGGCCTCCACGCCGGTGTCCGGGTTGTAGGTGTAGATGGCCGCGCCCGGGACGCGGGTGTTGATGAGCGCCAGCATGGTGCTCGAGCGGTTGGGCACGGTCATGGGCTCGCCCAGCTCGAAGCGGTACAGCGAGCCGACCTTCTGCGCGTTGGCCTGCACCTGCATGGAGCCGGCCAGGCTGGCCACGTCCGGTTCGGGCTCGGCCGGGGCGTCGTAGTCCTCCTCCGCGTCCCCGCCGAAGCTGTCGCGCAGGGAGCGCGACCGCTCCTCCTTCATCTTCTTGTCCACCAGCCCGCGCGACAGCCCGGACATGGCCGAGGCCTTGGCCGGCGGCCTGGCCGCTGGGGGCGGGGGCGGGGGTGGGGGCGCCAGGGCCAGGGTGGACTCGGCCACGGGTGGGGCGATGCCCAGGGTCCCGTAGGGGGTCAGATCCGGCCGCTCCACGAAGCGCGGGGTGTAGAGATCGTAGAGGAAGGAGGCCGGGCTGCCCGTGGTCAGCGTCAGCTTCACGTCCTTCCAGTCCGCCCCGGACACGTTGTCCACGATGGCCCAACCCTGCAGCAGCGGATCGCCCTGCTTGTCCAGCACCAGCCGGTAGGAGGACTTCCAGGTGGGCATTTCCACCAGGTAGGAGATCAGCAGGTCCCGCTTGGCCTGCGCGTGCTCGCGGTCGAGGTAGATGCGCAGCTCCACGGCCCGCCAGGCGTCCTGGCCGAGCGAGATGTCCAGCCCCTTGATCAGGCCGCCCGCCAGGGTGGCGTCCAGGATGGTGAGCGCCTGCACGTCCTTGCGCCAGAAGAGGCGGATGGCGCCCGTCTCCTCCAGCAGCGAGATCTGCTGGCCGGCCTCCCCGCCCGCGTCGTCCAGGCCCACCAGCCGCCCCTCGGCCTCGTCGTCCTGGGTCACCACCCGCACGCGGGCCCCGCGCAGCACCCGCAGGATGTCCCCCAGCGCGCCCTGCCCGAGCTCCAGGCGCGGTAGCTCGGCCAGCGCCTTGGCGCTGGCCACGTCCACCGGCAGCGCCAGGCTGCGGGCGTGGCCGCCCGAGAAGTCCACCACGGTGATGGACTTCAGGATGTCGCGGATCTGGCTGGGCCGGACCGACAGGCGCAGCTCGTCTCCGGTGAACTCTCCGCGGCGCTCCAGGTAGGCCACCCCGTTCTGGAAGAGCACCACGCGTTTCACCCCCAGCTCGGGCGCCTCGGCCGGCCGGGCCGGCTGCGTCCGCCTGGCGCCCTGCGGCGCGGCGCAACCCGGTCCGAGCAGCAACGCCAGGCCCAGCGCCAGGCAACGTTCCATCCATCTTGTCGCGCTCATCGGTCCTCCCTGTGCGAGCGGATCACGTGTCGAAGGGGGTCTCCTCAGCCGAGCCGATCGCCGGCCTGGAGCGGCCGGCCCGTCAGGAACGCCCGCGCGGCCAGCCGCTTCTTGCCCTCGAGCTGGACCTCCAGCAGGCCCAGGCGGCCCTGGCCGCACTGCACCACCAGGACGTCTCCCGAGGCCTCGAGGATCTGCCCGGGCGTCGCCTGGCCGGCCTGCGGCCCGAGCGGCGCGGCCCGGTGGACCTTCAGCAGCGCCCCGGCCGGGGTGCGGGTGAAGGCGCCGGGCCAGGGCTGCAGGCCGCGCACCTGGTTGTGCAGCTCGAGCGCGGTGCGGGTCCAGTCGAGCTGGCCCTGCTCCTTGCGGAGCGCCGGCGCCCACACCACCGCGCCCTCGTCCTGCGGCTCGCCGCGCAGCGCCCCCACCTCGAGCCGCTCCAGGGCGCGCACCAGGAGCTGGCCGCCCAGCGCGGCCAGGCGGTCGTGCAGCTGCTGCGCGGTCTCCTCGAGGCCGAGCGGGGTGACCTCCCGCAGCAGCACCTCCCCGTCGTCGAGCCGCGGGGTCATGCGCAGGATGCACACCCCCGTCCGGCTGTCGCCCGACAGCAGCGTCCACTGGATGGGCGCCGCGCCCCGGAAGCGGGGCACCAGCGAGGGGTGGACGTTGAGGAACCCGTGACGCGGGAGGTCCAGCACGCCCCGGGGCAGGAGCTGGCCGAAGGAGGCCACCAGCCCCACCTCGGGGGCCAGGGCCTGCAGGCGCTCCCGGTAGGCCGGGTCTTTCTGCCGCGCGGGCTGCAGCACCTCGATACCCCGGGCCTGGGCCCAGCTCTTGACCGGCGGCGGCACGAGCTTCTGCCCGCGGCCGGAGGGCCGGTCGGGCTGGCACACCACCGCCACCGGCGCGCGGCCGGCGCGCTCGAGGTGCTCGAGCGTGAGCCGGGCGAACTCGGGGGTGCCGAAGAAGACGCTGCGCATGGGGGCGCTCAGGAGGCCGCGCGCTGGAGCTTGCGCATGCGGCGCTCCACCAGCGAGCGCTTCAGCCGCGAGAGGTGATCGATGAACAGCTTGCCCTCCAGGTGATCCATCTCGTGCAGCAGCGCCCGGGCCAGCATGCCCTCCCCGGTCAGCTCCCAGGGCTGGCCGTGGCGATCGAGGGCGCGGAGGGTGACCCGCAGGGGGCGCTTCACCTTCTCGAACTCGTCCGGGAAGCTGAGGCAGCCCTCCTCGCCGACCACCGTCTCCGGGGAGGTCGCCACCAGCTCGGGGTTGACCACCTCGAGCAGCCGGGGCGCCCCCTCGCGCTGGTCCACGTCCACCACCAGGGCCCGCACGGGCACCCCGATCTGGGGCGCGGCCAGGCCGAGCCCCTTGTGGGCGTACATGCTCTCGCCCAGATCGTCGAGCAGCTGGTGCAGCTCCTGGTCGAAGCTGGTGACCGGGGTGCACCTCTCCCGGAGCACCGGATCGGGATGGATGCGTAGCTTGCGCACGGCCATGCGTACCTCGCGCGGCCCAGGGGGCCGGGCCTGACCCAGGCAGCCTAGACACGGATCGGGCGGTTGGCAAGACCCGCGGCGGCGGGAGAGATTGACAGCGCCGCAGGGGCGGTGTACCGCCAGACCAGGAGGGCGCCTTGGAGCCGATCACCGCGGGAGCCTGGTTGTTCGGCCTGGGCCTGTGGTGCCTGCTCTTCTCGCTGAACGCCCTCAGGCCCTTCTATCGGCCGGGCTGGGCCGCGCTGCTGTCCTTCCTGGCCGGCTGGCCCACGGCCGAGCTGCCCTGGCACCACCTGGCCTGGCAGGCGGCGCTGGTCCTCTGGTGGAGCCTGGCGGGTGGGCTCGACACGCAGCTCGGGCGCGCGGGGCTGGGCCTGTTCGTCCTGGCCTGGGCGGGCCTGGGCCTGTGCGCCTGGGAGGCCCTGGCCGCCCGGCGGGCGCTCGCCCGGGCGCTGGCCGGGCTGCTCGGCGCCCCTCCCCCCGCGGCCCCGCGCCCCGCCCGGCTCGGCCTGGCGCTCCCCTGGCCGGTGCGCCCGCGCGAGGTGCGCCGGGTGGGGAACCTGGTCTACCGCGAGGCGGCCGGCCGGCGCGGGCGCCTCGACCTGTTCTACTCCCCGCAGGCCGGGCCCGGGCCGCGCCCGCTGCTGCTGCAGATCCACGGCGGCGGCTGGGTGCTGGGCGACAAGCGCCAGCAAGGCCTGCCGCTGATGCACCTGCTGGCGCGCCGCGGCTGGCTGTGCGCCGCGGCCGGGTACCGGCTGGCCCCCGGCGTGCGCCTGCCCGGGCAGGTGGAGGACCTGCAGCACGCCATCGCCTGGCTGCGCGCGCGGGCCGCGGAGCACGGCGGCGACCCGCGCTTCCTGGTGCTGACCGGCGGCAGCGCCGGCGGTCACCTGTGCAGCCTGCTGGCCCTGCTGGGCGCCGAGCCCGGGGCGGAGCGCCCGGCCGCGCTCGCGGGCGCGGACCTGTCGGCCCAGGGCTGCATCCCCTTCTACGGCATCTACGACCTGTGGGACGAGGGCTGGCGGTACCCGAACGGCGGGCTGCGCACCCTCATGGAGCGGCAGGTGATCGGCCGCCCGGCCGCGGAGGCCGAGGCGCTCTACAAGGCGCTGTCGCCCATCCACCGGCTCAGCCCGGCCGCCCCGCCCTTCCTGCTGATCCACGGGACGCGGGACAGCATGGCCCCGCTCGCGGTGGCCCGGCGCTTCCGCGCGCAGCTCGGCGAGGTGTCGCGATCCCCGGTGGATCTCCTGGAGGTGGAGGGCGCCCAGCACGCCTTCGAGGTGTTCCCCTCCGTGCGCTGCCTGGCGGCCATCGAGGCCGCGGCCGACTGGGCCGACGCCCTGTGGGCGAGGCACCGGGCAGCCAGGGCCGGAGGAGTTTCTTCGAGGTGAGGGCGAGGCCTGGGGGGCTGGGGGCGGAGCCCCCAGAGAGGCCCGCCCGCCGCTCGCCCCTTCAAGGAATCCTGGTCCGAGAAACCGCGCCTGACTTCCGTCCAACGTGGGCAGCCAGCCAAGGAGGCGGATCATGCGCGGGATCATCGATATCATCATCGGGATCGTGATGGTGATCGGCGGACTGTCCGGGAACCTCGTCTTCCGGGGGACGGACAGCGGCGGGCTCCTGGCCGTGGTCGGCGTCGCGCTGATCGGCTTCGGGATCTTCCGCCTCATCAAGGGCAGCGCGGCCCAGGACCAGCCGACGGGCTGAGCGCTCACCCGGGAGAATTCCTCTCCTTGCCTGCCCCGTGAGATTGCCGCACAATGCTCCGCCTGACGGGCGGGGTGCCCGCGGAGCGGTGCGGATGCCGGAGACGCTATTCGACAGGCTGATCTCCTTCCTGGGCAAGAAGTCCAGGAGCACGGCGGAGACCGAGGAGCCCTTTCAGCGCAGCCCGGAGACCATCCGCCGCTGGCGCTGGCTGGCCGACTGGACCCACCTCTACTTCTCGCCCGAGGTGCTCGGCTTCAGGCAGGTGCCGCGCTCGGGGCCGATGCTGCTGGTCGGCAACCACTCGGGCGGCGTGCTCATGTCGGACGCCTACGTGCTGATGTCCGCCTGGCTCACCCAGAGGCCGGAGCAGCCGCTGTACTCGCTCGGGCACGACATGCTGTTCATCATCCCGCTGTTCGCCGATCTGGCCCGGGCGGGCGGGGTGTTGCCGGCGCGCGCCGGGAACGCCGAGCGGGCGCTCGAGCTCGGGCACCCGGTGCTGGTCTACCCGGGCGGCGAGCACGACATCTTCCGCCCCACCCGCGAGCGCAACCGCATCGACTTCGGCGGCCGCCAGGGCTTCGTGCGACTGGCCCTCAGGCGCCAGGTGCCGCTGGTGCCGGTGGTCAGCTACGGCGGCCATGACACCAACCTGTTCCTCACCCGCGGCGAGGGGCTGGCCAAGGCGCTGGGGCTCCACAAGGTGCGCGTGCGCGGGGTGCCCCTGATGGTCGGGCTGCCCTGGGGGCTGGCGCCGGGCTTCATGCCCACCATCCCCCTGCCGGTCAAGATCACCCTCGAGTTCCTGCCGGCGCTGCGCTGGCCGGAGCTGGGGCCCGAGGCGGCCGCGGATCCAGCCGTGGTCAAGCGCTGCTACGACGAGGTGCAGGCGGTCATGCAGGCGGGCGTGGATCGGCTGGCGGCCGAGCGGCCGAACCCCTTCTCCCGCAAGCGCCATCCCCGGCGCTGATCAGCTCGCGCAGGCCTGGGCCCAGCTCCCGTCCGGGCAGGGACCGGCGTCCGCGGGCAGCTCCCCGGCCAGCAGGCGCGCCAGGCCGAGGTAGAACTCCCGGTGGCGGAAGTAGGCGTTGCGCGGGTAGGCGAAGGGCAGGCCGATCTGCTCGACGTGATCGGCCCACACCACGCCCAGGAAGCGCCAGGCCCCGTGCCGGGCCGGGGGGCAGGGGCCGCGCGGCAGGTCGGCCAGCGCGCGCACCGGCCACTTGGCCGAGCTCAGGGTCACCAGGCCATCCGAGTCCTCGGCCTCGAAGCGCGGGTCGCGGCTCAGCGCCTGGTAGAAGGAGCGCAGGAAGAAGGTCACCTGGGCCGGATCGGTCCGGCCGGCCACGGAGTACAACCGCACCCCCGGGGGGTCCGGGTGGCGGCGGTTGAACGCCAGCATGGCGTCCTGGCCGAACTCGCGCAGCGCGGCCCGGCCGTCGGCGCCCTCCCGGCTCAGCCAGGAGACGAGGCGGTTGAAGCGGGGGCCCGCCAGGGTGTCCATGAGCCACAGGCCGGCGGGGTTGCCCTCGGCGTAGCGCACGCCGTTGTGCGGGCCCGCCACGGTGCACAGCGCCGAGACGCAGTCACGCACCCGCAGCCCGCGCAGCTCGGCCGGGAACTCCGGCGCGGCGAAGGGGCGCCACAGCCCCATGCCGTTCGAGGACAGCAGGAAGCGCGCGTCCAGGCAGCCCTGGCTGTGGGCGATGAGGTGCACCGGGCGCCGGGTGCGCAGCACGATCTCGGCGATGGGCGGGTGGCCCCGGCCCGGCCGGGGCCGGAAGGAGCGCGGCGCGCTCGCCAGGCCCCCGGGCAGCGGGGCGCGGCCGTAGAACCACTGGTAGGCCCGCTGCGCCACCACGTGGAGCGGGTTGACCGTGGGCGCGAAGACCTGGAAGCCCGCCCTCGAGAGCGCCTGCTCGACGTCGGTGAAGTAGGCGAGCGGCAGCGGCCCGAAGCGGCGGAAGCCGAGGAAACCGTGCATCAGCACCACCGGGTTCGCGCGGCTCGGGGCCAGCGCGCCCCAGGCGGAGGTCGCCCCGGCGCCGCCTGGCAGCAGCCGCAGGCGGGCGAGCGCCCGGTTCGACTCGATCCTCTCCGCGGGTTGCACGGCGGGACCTCCACTTCCCGGTGGGGATCACAGCAAGGTGCGTGCCGCGGCGCGGCGAACCGGAAAAGGACCGGAAAAGGTGCCAGCCACCTTGCATCTGCCTGTTCTGGAATGTCTTTCCCGGCCCACCCGGGGAGTACTCCAGGTGGGGTGCGCGCGTGCGACTTCGCACGACCGTTCGGAAGCGCGCGGGCGAGGTGGCGGTGTCAGCGGCGGATGAGGAGGGCCTCCAGGGTCAACAACCCGAGCGCCAGCAGCAGCAGCAGCCAGGCCTGGGCGCGACCTCCCTCGGCGCCGGAGCCGGCCAGCCGCAGGCGCGTGCCCTCGCCGACCAGCGACTGCAGGCGCTCGTCCGAGGCCGGGCCGAGATCGAGCTCGGCCCGCGGCGGATGCACCAGCAGCGCGGCCGCGGCCCGGGCCCTGAGCGCGGTCTCCCCGCCTGGAGGGAGCTGCTCGAGGGCGTACACGCCCGGCCGGTCGGTTTCGGTGAACGCGACCTGGCCGGCGCCGGGCGCGGCCCGCAGCACCCGCGCCTCGCCGTCTGGCCGGCGAACCCGCAGGCCGCCGGCCTCGGGCAGGAGCGGCAGGCGCGCCGGCTCGCCCACCTCGACCTCCACCGCCGGCTGCTCCTCCAGCCGCCCGGCCAGGTAGGCCGTCGCGCGCTGCAGGAAGGGCAGGAAGGAGGCCCGGGCCGGCCAGTGGGTCCAGTCCCGATCGAGCGTGGTCGTCAGCAGCATCACCCGGCCCGCCCCGCGCCGGCCCTCCACCAGGGCCGGGGTGCCGTCCGCGTAGCGCAGCAGCACGCGCACTTCCGGCCCGGCCCGGCCTGGCTCGAGGATGGCCGCGCGGAAGGTGCGCACCGCCTCCAGCGCGCGGCCGCGCTCCGCGGTGAAGGGCTTCAGCACCGGGTGCGCCGCGTCCAGCTCGCCGAAGCCGAGCCCCTGCCGGTGGACGCCGTCCGGGTCGGGAGGCCCGAGGGCGATCACGTCGCGCACCGGCCAGGGCGTGAGCTCGCGCAGCCATTCGTCCGCCCGCTGGGGATCGAGCTGGTCGCCGCAGGCCAGGAACAGCCCGCCCCCGGCCTCGACGAAGGACTGCAGCGCCTGGCGCTGCTCCGGGCTCAGCTCGCGCACGTTGGCCAGGAAGACCACCTGCACCCCGTCCAGGTGCTCGGGCCGCAGCCGGTCCGGGGTCAGGCTCTGGAGCTGGACGGCCGCCTGGGCGCCCCCGTCGGGCGCCAGCGCGCGCTCGAGGTAGAACAGCTCGTCCTGGTGCAGCACCGCGCGCATGTCCCCGTCGACCAGCAGCACCCGCACGGGGCGCCGGCCCGCGGCCAGGAAGGGGCGGGCGTCGTCCTCGGCCAGCCGGTCCGGAGACAGGGACACCACGCCCAGCAGCGGCCCGGTGTCGCCCTCGGCGGTGGGCGGGGCCAGGCTGAACAGCTTGGTCAGGGTCTGGCCCGGCTGCAGGCTGGCGAAGCCGCGGGTGGTCGCCTCGCCCAGGCGCACCTCCAGGGCGAGCTCCGCGGCCGGCGCCTGGCCGGTGTGCTGGAGGCTCACCCGGAGGCCCAGCTGCGCGCCGGCGGGGGCGGCCTCGACCCCGACCACGGCGTGGTTGTCGCGGCTCTCGTCCGGGGCCACGTCGCGCAGCTCCACCTCCGGGGCCTGGTCGCCGGGCCAGACCACCGGGCCGGAGAAGGCGTGGGCGGCGCCGTCGGTCAGCAGGAGCACCCGGCCCGGGCTGGCGCCGGGCGCTCCGAGCAGGCCGGCCGCCCGCCCCAGGGCCGCGGACAGGTCCGAGCGGCCGTGCTCGGGCTGCAGCTCGTCCAGCGCGTCCAGCAGCGCCGCGCGCGAGTCGGTGCAGGGCTCGACCAGCACGCGCGTCTCCCGGCCGGCCAGGATCAGGCAGGCGCGATCCTGCGGCCCCTGGCCGCGCACGTGCTCGCGGGCCGCCTCGAGCGCCGCCTCGAAGCGCGTGCCCCCCGCGTCGCGGGCGCGCATGCTGAAGGAGGCGTCCAGCACCAGGACGGTGGTGGTCGGTCCGAGGCCCGCGACCGCCGCGGCGCGTGGCTCCAGGCGGGGTCCGGCCGCGGCCAGCACCAGGCTGGCCACCAGCGTGGTGCGGATGAGCAGCAGCAGTAGCTGCCTGAGCAGCAGGCGGCGGGCGGTGCGTCTCTGGACGCGCAGCAGGAAGTCGATGGCGGCGAAGGGACGCCGCCGGGCGCGGTGGCGGTTGATCAGGTGGATGACGATCGGCAGCACCGCGAGCGGCAGCGCCCAGAGCAGCTCGGGGCGGACGAAGGACAGCGCGCTCATGGGCGCTCGAGCCGGCGCGCGGACAGGCGCCGCAGCAGGGGTTGGTGGGGCGGCTCGTCCGTGCGGCACAGCTCGTAGCTCAGGCCGTGCTCGGCCAGCGCCCGGCGCGTGCCTTCTAGGAAGCGGCCCATCTCCTCCAGGTAGGCCGCGCGGATCTCGCGCGGCGAGACCAGCAAGCGCCGCTCGTCCTCCATGGACTCGAACAGACAGGGCTCGTCGAACGGCAGCGCGAGCTCGTCCGGATCGAGCACGTGGAACACCAGCACCTCGTGCCCGCGGGCCGCCAGCAGCTGCAGGCCGGTGAGCACCTCCGGATCAGGGTCCAGCAGGTCCGAGAACAGGGCCAGCATGCCACGCCGCCTCACCCGCTCGGCGTAGCGCGCGGCGGCCTCCCGCAGGCGGGTGGCCCCGGAGGGCCGGGCGCGCTCGAGGGCGGCCACCACCTCGCCCAGGTGCTCGGGGCGGGCCGCGGGCGGGATCTCGATCGGTGCGCTGCCGCCCAGCACGAGCAGGCCGGCCCCGTCGCCCTGGTGGAGCAGCAAGCTCGCCAGCGAGGCGGCCAGGAGCGAGGCGTAGGCCGCCTTGGTGAAGCGGCCCGAGGCGTAGCCCATGGAGCCGGACAGGTCCACGGCCACCAGCGCCTGGAGCTCGGTCTCGTCCTCGTAGCGCTTGACCACCAGCCGGTCGAGGCGGCCCAGCACGCGCCAGTCCAGGTGGCGCAGGTCGTCCCCTGGAGCGTACTCCTTGTGATCGGCGAACTCGGTGCTGGCCCCGCGCCGTGCCGCGCGGTGCAAGCCGCCCAGCACCCCGTCCACCACTCGCTGGACCTGCACCTGCAGGCCCGCCAGCCGGGCCAGCACGTCTGGATCGAGCGGGGAGGGCGCCAGCTGCATGGCGCCCATGGTAGGTGCTGGCGTGGCGGAGAGTCAAACGCGGATTTCTTGCGGTCCCCCCTGGGGTTCGCGGTAGACTGGGACGCCTGGAGGCAGAGGCGTGGCGGAGATTTTCGGAAAATTCGAGCTCCAGAGGAAGCTGGCCGTCGGCGGCATGGCGGAGATCTTCCTGGCCAGCGTGCAGGGACCGGAGGGCTTCCTCAAGACGGTCGCCATCAAGCGCATCCTGCCTCACCTGACCGAGGATCAGGACTTCATCACCATGTTCCTGGACGAGGCGCGCCTGGTGGCGCGCTTCAACCACCCGAACATCGTGCAGATCTACGAGCTCGGCGAGGTGGACGGGCGCTACTTCCTGTCCATGGAGTTCGTCCACGGCGTGAGCATGTCCAAGGTGCTCAAGGCCTGCCGCAAGGTCGAGCGGCCGCTGCCGCTGGAGTACGGCGCCAAGATCGTGTCTTTCGCCTGCGAGGGCCTGGACTTCGCCCACAACTTCGCCGACGCCGACGGGCAGCCGCTCAACCTGATCCACCGGGATGTCAGCCCCCAGAACCTCATGCTGTCCTACGACGGCGTGGTCAAGGTGCTGGACTTCGGCATCGCCAAGGCCGCCGGCAACCTGTTCCAGACCCGCGCCTCGTCCCTGAAGGGCAAGGCCGCCTACATGTCGCCCGAGCAGATCACCCAGAAGGCGGGGCTGGATCGACGCTCGGACGTGTTCGCGCTCGGCATCGTGCTCTACGAGTTCGCCACCGGGCGGCGCCCGTTCGAGGCGGACACCGAGCTCGAGCTGATGATGTCCATCGTGCAGAAGCCGTGCCCCGATCCGCGCGCGCTGAATCCGACCCTGCCGGCCGCTTTCACCGCCATCCTGGGGCGCGCCCTGGCCAAGGATCGCGAGCAGCGCTACCCCTCCTGCCGCGCGCTGCGCGCGGACCTGGAGCAGTTCCTGATCGATCAGCGGCTGATGGTGGACACCTACGCGCTGAGCGGCTTCGTGCGCGAGCTCATCCCGCCCGGAGACCTGCGCGTGGGCATGACGCTGCCCACCCCGTCGCGCCCGTCGATCAACCGGGAGGAGGTCGACGGCGTGCTGAAGGGCGGCCGCTCCGACCCCGGCAAGCCCAGGCCGTCCCCGCACACCCCGACCGGCAGGCGCCCGGCGCCGCCGGTGCAGGAGCAGGAGCCGGCCACGGTGCTGACGCCCTCCAAGCCGATCTCGGCCCGGCTGGCCGCGCCTGCGGCGCCGGAGCCCCTGGCCGAGACGACCCTGCGGGAGGGCACCGCCCTGCCGCCGCGCGCCCGGACCGGCGGTCTGCCCTTGGGCTGGATGATGGCCGGCTTCGTGCTGCTGGGGTTGATCGGCGCGGGCGCCGCCTTCCTGTTCCTGGGGGGCCAGGACCCCGAGCCCCGGGGAGCCGGCCGGGACGCCGGGCTCCAGGAGCCGGGTGGCGTGGACGCCGGCCCGGCCGGGATCGCGATGGAGGTCGCGGGGCGGGACGCGGGCGCTGGCCCGGGGCAGGAGCCCGACGGGGCCTCGGGGCAGGAGCCCCCGGGCACGGCCCCGGCCGACGCGGGCGTGGCGGAGGCCCCCCCGGACGCGGGTCCGGCCGCGGACGCCGGTTCACAGGTCGCGGTCGGGCCGGCTCCCAACGGCAAGAAGCCCATCCCCCCGCACCGCAAGAAGCGCGTGGACCCGACGGAGCCCAGGCCGCCCGTGACGGTCGTCGATCCGCCCAGGCCGGTGGCGGTGGCCGAGGGCAAGGGCAAGCTGGTGGTGGACAGCCGGCCCTGGACCAACGTCAGCATCGACGGCACCGCCTACGGCACCACCCCGCTGGGCCCTGTGGATCTCGAGGCCGGCCTGCACGAGGTGGAGCTGCACAACCGCGCCAGCGGCATCCGGGTGAAGAAGCAGCTCCGCATCCTGGCCGGCCAGACCCAGCGGGTGATGGAGAAGTTCGGCCAGGGCCAGATCCAGGTGTTCGTGAAGCCCTTCGGCGAGGTGTTCGTCAACGGGGTGAGCAAGGGCATGACGCCGCTGGACGGCCCGGTCACGCTGTACGAGGGCACCCACACGGTGCGGGTCATCAACAGCAAGGACGGCAAGGAAGAGACCCGCCAGGTGAAGCTCACCGCCGGCCAGAACCAGAAGCTGATCTTCGATCTGAGGTAGCTCCAGAGCACCGGACGGTGCCCAGGAAGCGGCCGCGGCGCAGGCCGCCCCCTTCCCGCGGCGGTCGGCTCACTCCGGCAGGCGCGTCTCCGGGAGCGGCAGGTCGAGCAGGGTGGCGCCAGCGGGCGCGATCGGCACCTCGAACTCTCCCAGGTCGAGCGGGGTGGCGCCCACCCGGGCGCGGAAACCGACGGTGTTGTCGCAGGCCGGCAGGCCCGCCACGGCGTAGTAGCCCTTGTTCGTGGTGGCCGCCAGGGAGAGGTCGGGCACCAGGACCGAGGGGTTCTCCGCGAAGTAGTAGGCGGTCCCGGGCGCGACCGGGGGCAGGGAGGTGCCCGCGGTCACCTGGCCCAGCGGCTGGCGGTTCGGCGCGCTGCAGTCCTGCACCCGGCCGAGCAGCAGGCCGCGGCGCTCGTCCCAGCCCTCGAAGAGCTGGGAGGTGTAGCTCGCGAAGGCGCTCTGGCGCAACACGACCAGGGTGCGGGTGAGCTGCCCGGCCGCGCACAGGTCCGCGCGCAGGTCCACGGCCGGGTGCAGCGTGGTCACCGTGGGCGCGCCGTCGGAGAGCTGGCCCGCCTCGATCTCGAGCAGGTAACGCTGGTTGGTCGGCAGGTCGGCGAACTCGTACACCCCGTTCGCATCCGGGCCGGTGGTGACCTGGGTCGTGGCGATCTCGTCCCAGGGTGGGCGGCCCTGCCGCAGGCGGACGAACAGGCCGGGCGTGAGATCCGGATCGTTCAGCGGGAAGACGCTCACCCGCCCTCCCAGGGAGCAGGCGGCCGGGCTGGCGGGCGGCGCCGGGGGCGGCGTGGCGAAGCACACCACCTGCGGGGCGCCGTCCGGGGCGGTCACGGCCGCGGCCGGATCGGGCACGCACGCGCGCCCCACGCAGCCGCCGCCGGGGCAGCCGGCCGGCGCGCAGGCCGGCCCGGGGCGGCACAGGCCGGTGCCCGCGTCGCACACCGCGCCCGCGTCCAGGCAGTCGGCGCTCTGCGCGCAGCCCAGGGCGCAGGCGCCCGTGTCCGGGTTGCAGCTCGCCCCGGCCTCGCAGCTCGCGCTCACCCGGGTCGAGTGGCCGTCCTGCTCGCAGACCTCCGCCCAGGCCTGGCCGCCCTCGGGGCACAGCGCCGCGTCGGGCTGGCAGGCGAAGGCCGCCTGCGCCGGCTGGCAGGTGCCCGCCCGCTCGGTGGCGCTGACCGGGCGGAGCACGCACACCAGCCCGGACGGACAGGCGTGGTCCGGGTCGCAGCCCTTGCCCTCGAGCCCGAGCTCGTCGAGCACGCAGGCGCCGCCCAGGGCGCCGAGCCCCGGGAGCGCGAGGCCGAGCAGCGCGAGGCCCCGCCAGGCGCGTGGACCGCGGCCGGCGCTCACTTGGCCCTCGGGTGGTTGGGCTTCTCGAACAGCACCAGGCTGGCCGAGCCCGGGAACACCCGCACCGGGCGGAGCCACAGGGAGACCGGCAGGCCCGCGGACAGGGCCCAGGCGGCCACCAGCCCGCGGATGGGGGTGGCGTTCGCGGCGCCGAACCAGCCGTTCTGGCTGGTCTCGGTGAGGTCGACGTTGGGCACGGCCGGCTGCGGATCCAGGTAGAAGAAGTGCTCGTGCGGCAGGCTCAGCCCGCCCACCGCGTGCCAGATGCGCGCGCCGTCGCAGTCCTTGGCCTGGGCCAGGACCACGCCCTTGGCCGGATCGGTGTCGGCCAGGCCGGCCGGATCGGCGTACCCGTCGTAGGAGTCCTGGTAGATGGCGGGCAGCGACAGGCTGAGCTCGCCCGAGGCGTCGCCGCACTCGTCCGCGTTCAGGTACACGCCGAAGGTGAGCAGGCGGGCGAAGCCGTAGACGAGCGGGACGACGGTGCCAGGCCGGGCCAGGACCTCGAACACCAGCTCGGTGTTGGTGGGGAGATCGACGAAGCGGTAGTGGCCGTAGCCGTTCGCGCCGGCGTCTGCCTGGAAGGCCTGCAGGCTCTGGCCCAGCTCCCCGTCCAGGACGGCCTCCTGGCGGTGGACGCGCACGGTCAGCCCCACCGTGTCCGGCGTGCCGGCGCGGCTGAAGAACTCGGTCACCAGCCCCTCCACGTTGCAGGTGGCCGGGGTGGCCGAGGGCTGGACCGGCTCGCTCACGTAGCAGCCCATGGCCGAGGGCTCCACGGGATCGGAGGAGGTGGTGGCCTCGACCGTCGGCTGCTCCAGGCACACGCCGTCCGTGCCCTCCAGGTGGCAGCCTGTCGAGCCCGCGCAGTCCGAGTCCGAGGTGCACAGCCCCATGGACACGCACTTGCGCTCGCCCTGGTCGCACGACTCGCCGGTCCAGGCGGCGCAATCCGCGTCGTGATCGCAGTAGGGCTTGCAGCTCACGTCCCACGGGTCGCAGTACCCGCCGTCGCCCGCGCAGTCCTCCTGGACCAGCTCCAGGTGGGACAGCGGATCGCAGATCATCAGCCGGGTGAAGGTGTTGTTGCAGCGCACCTCCCCCAGGGGGGTGCAATCGCCCAGCAGCTCGCAGCGGCTGTCGGCGGGGTCGCAGTACATGCCCGTGGGGCAGTCGGCGGGTTCGTCGCACTGGGCCACGCAGGCGGGCGCGCCCGCGGGGGGCGCCAGGCAGTAGGAGCCCGCGCCGCACACGACCTCGTTCCAGCCGCTGCCCTCGGCGTCGCAGCGCTCGAGCGCCAGGCCATCCGCCCGGCAGCGCGCCTCGTCCGGGCTGCAGGCCGGCCCGCCGTCGTCGGCGCCGTCCGCCCCGTCCCCGTCGTCCTCTCCGTCGCTGCCGTCGCCGCCATCGGCGAGCCCGGGTGCGCAGCCCTGGATGCCGGAGACGGTCCTGCAGTTGTAGCCGGCCGGGCAGGGGTGCGTCTCGTCGCAGGCCTTCCCGGTCGGGTCCATCTCGTCGAGCACGCAGCCGAGCCCCGCCAGTAGCAGGCCGGCCCAGGCGAGGATCCAGCGGGGGGAAGGGGTGGCCCGCATGCCCGTCACCACCGCAGGGCGGCGCCGCCCGGCGCGGGCACCAGGCCGGGGGCCGGCGCGCCCTCGCCGTCCGCCGGGGGGTCGTCCAGCTCGACGAAGAACAGGACGAGCGCCGTCACCAGGGCCGCGCCGCCCAGGCCGTAGAGCACGTTGGCGGCCAGCGCCCGGTCCTCGGCCTCGGCCTTGGCCTCCATGGCGTCGGCCGCCCAGGTGGCGTCCTTGAACTCCTGCTGCGAGGCGGAGGCCAGGTAGCCGCAGGTGCCGCCGGCGGCCAGGGCCGCGCCGCCCAGGCCCGCCAGGACCCAGGTCCACACCCGGCCCGCGGGCTCGGGGGCCGGGGCCGCGGCCACCGGTCCAGGCCTGGGCTTGTCGTCGGGCCCCGTGGGTCCGGGCTTCGGCCCGACCTCGGGCTTGGCCTTCGGCTCGAGCGGCAACCTGGCGCGCACCGCCTCGAACGCCTCGGCGATCTTGGGCGAGGTGTCCGCCGGGAGCTGGAGCTTGCGATCCATGCGCAGCGCGGCCTCGAAGGCCTGCTCGGCGAGGCCCCGCTCCCCCATGGTGAACTGGACCAGCCCCAGGTAGAGGAGGATGCGCACCTGGTCGGGCCTGGAGAGGTCGGGCTGCCGCGAGGCGGCCTGGAGCAGCTCGAGCGCCTCGGCGTACTCGAAGTTCTCGTAGGCCTCGATGCCCTGGCCGAGCTCTGCCGGGCTGCCGGCCCGGGCCGTGGCCGGGGTCCACAGCCCGAGCAACCCGAGCAGCATGCCCAGCCCCGGCGCCCAGCGCTTCCACGTGCACTTGGTCCGCATGCCTCTCAATTACCACGCCGGCAGGGCGGCGACAAGGCCGCCCAGGCCGCGGTTGACCCTCGCGACCCCGGTCCGGTACACTGCGGCCGGACGTTCACGTCTCGACACGGGAGGCCCGACATGGCTCGGTCGCTGTTCGCGGGGTGTGTGGTGGCGCTCGCCTGTCTCGCGGTGGTCCCTGCCCGTGGCCAGGGGCTGGACACCGAGCGGTTCAAGCCGACGCTCGACAGCCAGGGCATGGTGCTGACCGAGGGCGGCCAGGGTGAGCTGGGCGGCGACCTCACCCTGGGCCTGTACTTCCACTACTCCCACAACCCCCTGGTGATCGCCGACCGGGACGGCGGCGTGGTGCGCAGCCTGGTGGAGAACCGGGTGGGCATGAGCTTCCTGATCTCGCTCGGCATGACCGACTGGCTGAGCGTCGGGGTCGAGGTGCCGGCCAGCGTGTACCAGGACGGCCAGCGCCTGGACGACTCGGGCGCGGATCTCGGCCTGGCGGACGCCGCCCTGGGCGACGTGCGGGTGTCGCCCAAGTTCACCATCCTGCGCGAGGACAAGTTCGGCGTGGCCCTGGCGCTGGCCGTGCCGGTGACCCTGCCCTCGGGCGACGAGACGGCCTACCTGGGCAGCGACTCGGTCACCGCGTCGCCGACCCTGGCGCTGTCCGGTACGCTGTTCGACCGCCTCACGCTGGCGGTGAACCTGGGCACCTGGCTCACGGGCGGGACGAGCTACCGCGACGTGGCCGCGGACCACGAGTTCTTCTACCGGGCCGGCGCGAAGTTCCGCTTCGACGACGCGTGGGCGCTGACCGGCGAGGGCCAGGGCTCGGCGCGGCTCGAGAGCCTGGGCGAGAACCGGCCCAACGAGACCTCGCTCGAGTGGCTGGTGGCCGTGCACTACAAGACGCCCTGGGACATCCGCCTCGTGCTCGGCGGGGCCATGGGCAGCCTGCCCGGCTGGGGCACGCCCGACGGGCGCGCCTTCCTCGGGCTGTTCTGGGAGCCGCGGGTCAAGGACGCGGACGAGGACGGCATCGAAGACGACGAGGATCGCTGCCCGCAGGAGGCCGGCCCGGCCGAGAACGACGGCTGCCCGTGGAAGGACTCGGACGGCGACGGCCTGACCGACGACAAGGACAAGTGCAAGGACCAGGCCGGCCCGGTCGAGAACCAGGGCTGCCCCTGGGGCGATCAGGACAAGGACGGGGTGACCGACAACCTGGACAAGTGCCCGAGCGAGGCCGGCCCGGCCGAGAACCAGGGCTGCCCCTGGGGCGACAAGGACCAGGACGGGCTGACCGACAACCAGGACCGGTGTCCGGACCAGGCCGGTCCGGCCGACAACCAGGGCTGCCCCTGGGGCGACCAGGACCAGGACGGCG
Source organism: Myxococcota bacterium (assembly GCA_022710975.1). Taxonomy (GTDB): domain Bacteria; phylum Myxococcota; class B64-G9; order B64-G9; family B64-G9; genus JAKLGA01. The sequence continues at coordinate 20,143 of JAKLGA010000015.1, forward strand.
TCACCGACAACGTGGACAAGTGCCCGGACGAGGCCGGCCCGGCCGACAACCAGGGCTGCCCGCTGAAGGACTCGGACGGCGACGGCCTGCTCGACAACGCCGACCAGTGCCCGCAGCAGCCCGAGGACCTGGACATGTTCGAGGACCAGGACGGCTGCCCGGACACGGACAACGACAAGGACGGCATCCCCGACGACAAGGACAAGTGCCGCGACGAGCCGGAGACCATCAACGGCTTCAAGGATGACGACGGCTGCCCGGACAAGGGCAAGGTGCTGGTGATCATCCGGGCGGAGAAGATCGAGATCCTGGACAAGATCTACTTCAACACGGCCCGGGCCACCATCCAGCCGCGCTCGTTCAAGCTGCTGGACCAGATCGCCCAGACCATGCGCGGCCACGCGGAGATCAAGAAGGTGCGCATCGAGGGCCACACCGACGCCCAGGGCCCGGACGAGGCCAACCTGAAGCTCAGCCAGAAGCGCGCCGAGGCCGTGCGGGATTACCTGGTCAAGAAGGGCCAGGTCGACCTCGGCCGCCTGGAGGCCGTGGGCTACGGCGAGGCGCGCGCGATCGCCCCGAACAACACGGCCAAGGGGCGCGAGCAGAACCGCCGGGTCGAGTTCGTCATCGTCCAGGAGCCCTAGGCCGGCGCCAAACCGCCTGGAATTTGCTAGACTGGGCGGGTCTCCCGTTTCGGGAAAGGAGGCCCGCGCATGCGTGCTGCCCAGCTGTGGATCGGCCTGTGCCTGGTGGCTTGCCTGGGCACCTCGGCCCTGGCCCAGCAGACGGTGGTCTACAAGAACGACCAGTTCGATCCCGACATCGCCACGGCCGCGACCCAGATCGCCGGCGTGTCGCTCGCGGTGCAGCCCGGCTTCGCCCAGGGCGAGGGCTTCGGCTCGGTCTTCCGCCCGGCGGCCTCGGACTACCCGGTGCGCATCCTGGGGCTGGACATGGTGCTGGCCGGGCCGCCCAACCTGCCCGGGACCGCCGAGGCCAACGCCATGATCGAGTTTTGGTCCATCGGCGCGGGGCCCACGCCCGGCTCGAAGCTGTGGGAGGTGAGCACCGCCGATCTGTTCGATCCCAACAGCGGGCAGACCGGCATCCCGCTGACGGGCAACGTGGCCTGGAGCGTGGACTTCGACTACCAGGACCCGCTCAACCACCCGCCCGAGATCCAGGCGGACAACTTCGCGGTGATCATCCGCTACACGCAGCCGTCCCAGGATCTCCAGACCGAGTGGGGCACGCTGCAGTGCATGTCCATGCCGGGCCTTGGCTTCTGCGGCTGCCAGCTGGTCGCGCCCATCCTGGACCAGGCCAGCACCCAGCAGGCCAACCTGATGCACATCCTGACCTCCAGCGACTGCACCGGCCCGGCGGGCAACTGGAGCTGGGCCAACTCCATCGGCGTGACCGGGGACTTCATCCTGCGCGTGCGGGCCGAGGTGGCCGGCTGCAGCCCGGACTGCGCGGGCCGCGAGTGCGGGGACGACGGCTGCGGCGGCTCGTGCGGCGACTGCCAGCCCGGCGAGAGCTGCGACCCGGGCGGCCTGTGCCAGGGCTGCACGCCGAGCTGCACGGACCTGTGCTGCGGGGACGACGGCTGCGGCGGCGCCTGCCCGGACACGTGCGGCGCGGGCACCCACTGCGACGCGGGCACGTGCGGCTGCGTGCCCGACGGGGGCTGCACCGACGGCGAGCGGCGCTGCGTGGGCGACGTGGTGGAGGTCTGCGTGGCCGGCGCCTGGCAGGAGGTGATCGACTGCTCCGCCGCGAGCCAGAGCTGCCTGGCCGGGGCCTGCGTGGCCTGCGTGGACGGCGAGCGGCGCTGCAGCGCCGAGGTGGTCGAGGTGTGCGCGGCGGGCGCGTGGCAGGAGGTGATCGACTGCGCCGGCTCGGGGCAGCTCTGCCTGGCCGGCGCCTGCGTGGCCTGCGTCGGCAGCGCGCTGCGCTGCCAGGGTGACACGGTCGAGATGTGCGTGAGCAACGCCTGGCAGACGGTGATCGACTGCGCCGCCTCCGCCCAGGTGTGCGTCGACGGCGCCTGCCAGGCGGTCTGCGACCCGGACTGCGCGGGCAAGGAGTGCGGGGACGACGGCTGCGGCGGCACCTGCGGCAGCTGCCAGGCCGGTGAGAGCTGCGACGGGAGCGGCCAGTGCGTCACCGGCTGCACGCCGGACTGCGCGGGCAAGGAGTGCGGGGACGACGGCTGCGGCGACACCTGCGGCAGCTGCCAGGCCGGTGAGAGCTGCGACGGGAGCGGCCAGTGCGTCACCGGCTGCACGCCGGACTGCACGGGCAAGGAGTGCGGGGACGACGGCTGCGGCGGCTCGTGCGGCGGCTGCGGCGCCGAGCAGACCTGCGACGCGGGCGGGCGCTGCGTGGCCTGCACGCCGGACTGCACCGGCCGGGAGTGCGGGGAGGACGGCTGCGGCGGCACCTGCGGCAGCTGCCAGGCCGGCGAGAGCTGCGACGCGAGCGGCCAGTGCGTCACCGGTTGCACGCCGGACTGCGCGGGCAAGGAGTGCGGGGACGACGGCTGCGGCGGCACCTGCGGCGCGTGCGCGACGGCGGAGGTCTGCGAGGACTTCCAGTGCGTGGACGAGCCCGGCTCGACCGACGACTGCGGCTGCGGGGCCTCCGGGGGCGCGGGCGACGGGCTCGCGCTGCTCGGCCTGCTGCTCCTCGCCTGGCGCCGCGGGCTGCGCGCATGAGGCGCGCCGCCAGCGCAGCGGCGCTCCTGGCCGGGCTGGCCCTGCTGGCGGCCGGTCAGGCCGCGGCCTTCGAGGTGAACGGCCGGCGCTGGGATCCGATGCCGGTCGGCTACTACCTCAACCCGGCCGGCTGCCCGGTGCTGTCCGGCGGAGAGGAGATCGGCGAGCTCGTGAGCCGGGCCATGGACGCGTGGAGCGCGGTCCCGTGCGCCGCGGTGGGCTTCAGCCTGCTCGGCGAGACCGACGCCACCTGGGCCCGGGACGGCCAGAACACCATCTTCTGCGTGGCGCAGGACTGGCAGTTCACCCCCGGCGCGGCCGGCGCCAGCCTGTGGCTGCCCGGCGAGCCGCAGGAGGTGGATCTCGCGCTGAACGCCGCCGATCTGGAGTGGCGCCTGGGCGGCGGGGACGCCTTGCAGAGCACGGTGATCGATCCGCTGGCCGTGCTGGTCCACGAGCTGGGTCACTGGCTGGGCCTGAGCCACAGCCCGGCGCCCTACGCCAGCATGTACTACGCCTCGCTGCCCCTGGGGCTGGGGGCGACGCTCGCCGGGGACGACCGGGCCGGCATCTGCAGCCTCTACCCGAACGGGCTGGAGATGTGCCAGCAGGACGGCGACTGCCCGGAGGACCACGCCTGCGTGGAGATCCAGGGGGTGCGGGTGTGCGATGAGCTGCACGACCCGCCGGGCGCGTTCTGCTCCAAGGACCACCTCGACTGCGACGGCATGTGCTGGGTGTCGTTCTTCGAGTGCAGCCAGGTGTGCCTGTTCACCCGGGTGGACTATACCCAGGGCTACTGCGCCCCGCTGTGCCCGGACGGCACCTGCCCGGCGGGTTTCCACTGCCAGCACGTGAGCCAGCCCGAGGTGGACGTGTGTTTCGAGGGCGAGGTGGTCGACGGTGGTGACGGTGAAGACGGGATGGACGGGGGTGATACGGATTGGGTGGACGGAGTGGACGGAGTGGACGGCGAAGAGGGTACGGACTGGGTGGACGAAGTGGACGAAGTGGACGAAGTGGATGAAGTGGACGAAGTGGATGAAGTGGACGAAGTGGACGGAGAAGAGGGTCCGGACCGGGTGGACGAAGTGGACGACGACGACCGATCCGACGGATCGGTCGGATCCGACGGATCGGATGAGGCGCTGGACCCGGGCGGCTGTGGCTGCGCGCCCGGCGGCGCGCCGGGGAGCCTGGCCTGGCTGCTGCTCGGCCTGGCGCTCGTCCGGCGCCGTCAGGGGGCCGGCAGGCGCGCGAGCTTGTAGCCGCGGGCTTCGAGCAGGCGACCGACGCCATCCTCGCGCAGCAGGTGCGCTGCGCCCACGGCGAAGAACATGCCCTTGTCCGGGGCGGCCTGGATGCGGGCGGCGATGCGCTCGGCCATGCGCTGGTTGCGATCCGAGAGGAGCCGTTTCATCACCTTCTGGTCCAGCGGGTCGGTCGGATCGTAGCTCTCCATGACGGCCTGGAGCAGCTTGTCCTCGTCCCCACCCAGGTAGGCCTGCACCAGCTCCCGGATGGCGTCGCGCCCCTGCCGCTTGAACTCGTCCAGCATGTCGAGCGTCTCGCGCAGCATGCGGACCTGCTCCTCGGTGCTCAGGCCGTCGAACACGGCCACCTGCTCCTCGAGGGTCTCCAGCCCGCCGACCTGCTTGCCCAGCGACTGGGCGTTCAGGTAGAGCTGCATGTCCAGGGGCTGCTTGGCGGCGAACTCGAAGATGTGGTCGAGCAGCGTCACCTGGGTGGCGATGGCCCAGGCCTTGAACTTCGACAGCGGGGCGAAGGGCAGGCCCTTCTGGGTGAACAGCTTGTCCAGCCGGGAGTAGAGCTCCACGGGCAGCACGTCCTTGAGCGTCTTGCCCTCGGGCAGCATGATCATCGGCGCCATGCGAAGCTGCATGGCCGGGTCCATGGGCACCTCGGTGTACAGCGCGTCGCTCGCGACGAGCGCCTGGCGCACGGCGGAGGGCAGGGCCAGGACCTGGTCGTCGGGCACGTGGATGGTGCCGTACAGGTAGGAGGGCTTGGCGGCGCCGGGCGCCTCCAGGCGCCACAGGAAGGGGCGTTCGGTGGGGCGCACTCCGTCCGCGGCCGTGGGCTCGGCGGGCGGCGGCGCCTCCGTCCGCGCGGGTGGCGCCACGGGGGCGTCCCCTGCGGGAGCGTCCCTGGTGCAGGCTGGCGCGGCCAGGCCCAGGGCCAGGCCCAGGAAGAGCGTCGCGGAGCGCATGGTCATCGGCCACCTCCCGTGTCTGCGCATTTGAAGCACGGACTGCGCGGGCGGGGCAAGAGCCTTCCGGCCAGGGCCTGGCCTTCCCGGTCCGGGCGCGCTATCCTGCCCGGCATCCCCACGCGGGAGAAAGGAGGGCCACTCTACGTGCCCAACCCCATCGCGACCTTCGAGACCACGCTCGGGACGTTCCAGGTCGAGGTGTTCCTCGACAAGATGCCCGTCACCGCCAAGAACTTCCTCGACCTGGCCAAGGGCGGTTTCTACGACGGGCTCCACTTCCACCGGGTGATCAAGGGCTTCATGATCCAGTTCGGCTGCCCGCACAGCCGGGATCCCCAGAGCCCGCGCGCCGGCACGGGCGGTCCGCCCCACGGCACCATCCAGGACGAGCACCCGCCGCAGCACAAGCTGTCCAACGAGCCGGGCACCCTCGCCATGGCCAACACCGGGCGGCCCAACTCGGGCGGCAGCCAGTTCTTCATCAACTGCGTGCACAACGCCTACCTGGACTGGTTCACCCCGGGCCCGAGCAAGCACCCGGTGTTCGGCAAGGTCACCAAGGGCATGGAGGTGGTGACCAAGATCGAGGCCACCCCGACCGCCCCGGGCGACCGGCCCAAGACCCCCGTGCAGGTCAAGAAGATCACCGTCCAGGGTTACTGAGGGGCGAGCGCGCGCACGGCCTGCAGGGCCAGCTCGAGCAGCCGGGCCCGCACCTCGACGAGCTGGTTCCAGCGCCGCGGCCGCCAGACCGGGCCGCTCACGTCGTCACCGGCGTACAGCAGCACCGCCAGCCGCGCGCCGCGGAAGCGGGCCGCCGCGAACAGCGCCGCCGCCTCCATGTCCACCACCCGGCAGCCCTCGGCCCGCCGCCGCCGGACGAGCGCGGGCGTCTCGCGGTAGACCGCGTCCGTGGTCCAGGCCGCCCCGCGCGCGCAGGCGAGCCCGGCCGCCCGGCAGGCCGCCGTGAGCGCCTGGAGCGCGGCCCGATCCGGACGGCTCCAGCGCCCGCGGGACTGGTAGGCCTGGGAGACCCCCTCGCCGCGCAGCGCCCGGGTGGGCAGGAAGGCCAGGCCCGGCCGCAGCCGGCCGTCCAGGGCGCCCGCCCCGCCCACCGAGACGAAGGTCCGCCCGCCGAGCGCCATGAGCTCCTCGAGCACCATGACCGCCAGCGGCGCGCCCACGCCCGAGAGCCCCACGGCCACCTGCCCGACCCCGGCGCCTAGGGTGTAGAAGGGCATGGGCGCCCCCTCGCGGCGGAGCTCCAGCAGGGGTCGCAGCCGGCCCGCGGCGCGCAGCGCCTCCAGCGCCTCGGGGAAGTAGGTGAGCACCACCCGGGGCGGGATGCGCGGCCGCCGGGCGAACAGGGCGGGCGGGTGGATCAGGCCGCGCGCGGCTCCAGGGCGATCGAGCACGGGGGGTGGCTGGCTGGCTCGGCGCATGCGCTCGGCCCGAGGATGGCAGAGCCACCGGCCCGCAGGCAAGCGCCTCGGCCGTCGACCGCGCTTGACAGGCCGGGTGAAGGATGTGCGAAACGGGGCTCGGAGGTCCAGGATGCCGAGCCCTGCCCAGAGCCTGCGGCCCGGAGACGCGCTGCTGGTGGTGGATGTCCAGGTCGATTTCCTGCCCGGCGGCGCCCTGGCGGTCCCGGCCGGCGACGAGGTGGTCCCGGCGCTCAACCGGTCCCTGGCGCTCTTCCGGGCGGCCGGCCTGCCGGTGGCGCTCACCCGGGACTGGCATCCGGCGGACCACTGCTCCTTCCTCTCGCGGGGGGGCCCCTGGCCTCCCCACTGCGTGCGGGGCACGCCCGGCGCGGCCTTCGCCCCGGGCCTCGAGGTGCCGGCCGCGGCCCACCTCGTCTCCAAGGCCACCGGCCGGGACGAGGAGGCATACTCGGGCTTCACCGGCACGGACCTGCACGCCTGGCTCCAGGCGCAGGGCGCGCGGCGGCTGTTCGTGGGTGGGCTGGCCACGGACTACTGCGTGCTGGCCACGGTGCGGGACGCCCTGGGCCTGGGCTACGCGGCGGTGCTGCTGCTCGACTGCGTGCGGGCCGTGGACGTCGCCCCGGGCGACGGCGAGCGGGCGGTGGCGGAGATGTTCAGCCTGGGGGCGGAGCCGCTGTACGCCGGCTGAGCCCGGGGGACGGCTCAGGCGTGGCCGGAGAGGTCGCGCATGTCCATGTCCTCGAGCTGCTGCTCGAGGCGCTGCCACACCCGCTCCAGGTCGTTCGACATGATGTGCACGTCGTGGTAGGTGCCGCGCACGTCCTTGGCGAAGCGGTGGCGGGTGGCCTCGTAGACGAAGCCTGTCTCCACCAGCATGGCGATGTGCTCGGTCTGCTCCGGCATGACCTCGGAGTACAGCAGCTCGATGTGGGCCTGGTGACCGAGCGCGACCAGCTCGTGCAGCAGGCGCTTGCCTACCTCGGGCCTGACCTCGGGGGCGATCACGCAGCGCACCGCGGCCACGTGCCGGCTCCAGAAGAAGGGCTCACGGTCCAGGGTGCCGTCGGCCACGAGCCGCCCATCCAGCTCCGCCACCAGGCGGAAGTGATCCTTGCCGTCCAGCTGCCGCAGCCGTTCCAAGCAAGTGTCCGGGCGGGTGACGTCGCAGCGCAGGTAGTTGCGCTCCTCGGGGGGCAAGCCGGTGAAGAAGTGCACCAGGGCGTCGACGTCGGTCTCGGGCGTCGGGGCGCGCACGCGCAGCGTGTGGCCCTCGGGCAGCTCGAAGGTCTCCGGGTTCGGTTTCATGGGCGGCCCCCTTGAGGCGGTTGCACCCTCGCCTTATATCCCGTGGGCGGGGGCGGGCCAAGCCCTTCCTGGGCCGGCCGCGCGTTGACCGACCGCGCCGGCCCGGCGTAGGCTCGGGCGCGTGGAGCCTGCAGACGACCGGCCCTTCCTGGTGGAGCGCGGCCCCGGGCCGCTCATCGCGAGCGCGCTGCACGCCGGCCACGCGCTGCGGGCCGAGCTCGCCCCGCTGTGCGCCGTGCCCGAGGCCGACCGGCTGCGCGAGGAGGATCCTCACACCGCGCGGCTGGCCGCCTTCGCCCCCAATCGGCTCGTGGCCCTGTGCTCGCGTTTCGAGGTCGACCTCAACCGGCCGCGCGGGCGGGCGGTCTACCGCGCGCCCGCGGACGCCTGGGGCCTCGAGGTGTGGCGGCAGGCGCCGCCCGGGGAGCTCGTCGAGCGCTCGCTCGGGCTGTGGGACCGCTTCTACCAGGCCGCCGAGGCGCTGGTCGCGGAGGTGATCGCCCGGGAGGGCGGCGCGCTGGTCCTGGACATCCACGCCTACTGCCATCGGCGCGGGGGTCCCACCGCCCCGCCCGCGGCGTCGGCCCAGAACCCCGAGGTGGATCTCAACACCGGTCCCCTGGACCGGCCGCGCTGGGCCCACGTGGTCGAGGCCCTGCGGACGGACCTCGCGGGCGCGGGGCTCGACGTGCGGGAGAACGTGAGGTTCCGCGGGGGGCACTTCGTGACCTGGTTGAACCGCCGCTTCGCCCCGCGCTGCTGCGCCGTGGCGATCGAGTTCAAGAAGACCTTCGTGGACGAATGGAGCGGCGCGCTCGATCCGGCCCGGCTCGCCCGCCTGGCGGACGCGCTCTCCGCCGCGGCCGTGGCCGCGGCGCGGGAATTTCAGCACGGCTGAAACCGGGCCCGGCGGCCCGCGCCACGCGGGCCTGATTCGGGGTTGACCGACCCCGGGCGGTCTGCTATCACCCAGGACGAGGGGTCATGGAACTACGACCTCTCGGCCGCCCGCGATGGCTAGCGGGCCGGTGGTTGGTTGCGCGTCTCCAAGCTGTGTTTCTTGCGGGACGGGCGTGACCCGGCGAGGTTGGGCCTCGCCGCCGGCCGCGCCCGTTCGGAGGCCGCGCTCGAGAGCGCGGGGGTGGAGCGTGCGGGCAGGAGGTGGTTCGGGCATGCCGAGGGCCAAGCAAGCGGCTGCGGTGGACGCGGAGGCGCGGGACCGGCTCGGCCAGGTCCTCGATGGGCTGGCCGCGGCCATGACCCGCGGCTTCCTCGACGGCCTGGAGCGGTCCGGCACGATCCAGCAGCTGGTCGGGGTGGTCGAATTTCTGCAGCAACGCGTGGACGAACTGGAGGCCGAGGTGGCGGAGCAACGCGGCGGGGCTTCGGTGGGCGGGGATGTCAGGGTGAAGGCAGCCAAGGCGGACAGCGCCACCCAGACGGACAGGGTCTCGGCGGAGCGCCCGGCCCAGACGGAGCCGGCCGCGCCCGCGCCGGCCCAGCCCGCTCCCGCCCGGGCCGCTCCGGCCACGCCGGCTTCGGCGTCCGCGCCTCCCGCGGCGCCGGCCCCGGCGCCTGCCCCCAGGGCGGCGGCTCCGGCCGGTGCCGCCGCGGCCAGCGCCGGCCGCCCGGTCCCCCTGTCGGTCCCGCTGGGCCCCATGCCCGGCTCGCGCCCCCCGCGGCCGAAGACCCGCTCGCGGAACGCGGTCCGGCCGACCGTGGTGTACCGGACGGATCCGCGGGCCCAGGCGAACGGCGAGGGCAAGGCGGGCGGCACGGTGTGCCTGGAGCCCGGCTGCACGCGCCCGGTCCACAGCCGGGGCTACTGCGTCATCCACGTCGAGAAGCTGCTGTCCAGCGATCGGCCAGCGGCCGCGCCTCTCGGCCCCTCGGCCATCCCGATGCCCCCGCCCAAGCGCCCGGCCGCGAGCCGAGGCAAGAAGGAGGGCACCAAGGGCGTCTTCGCCCTGCTGTACGAGGACAAGGGGCGGCGGGTGATGGCCGGGTTCATCAACCAGATGAAGTTCGACCGGCGCGATCTGGTGCAGCGGCTCAACGTCCAGTTCGCCGGCATGCCCGGCGTGCCGCTGGAGGAGGAGGACGTCATGGTCGCCCTCCACTACCACCAGCTCGGGGACGTGCTGCGGAAGCGGGAGGGCGAGATCCTCTGCCGCCACCTGACCAAGCAGCGCGGGTCGCTCACCAAGACCGCGCAGGCCATGAAGCTCGAGCCCGAGCGCCTGAAGGCGCGCGTCACCGAGCTCCACCTGGAGGACGAGGTGGCCCGGGTGCGGAACCAGTTCCGCGAGGAGATCATGGAGCGCTCGGGCTTCAGCCAGCGGCTCGAGCTGGCGCTCACCCGGGAGAAGTACCTGGCCGATCTCGGCATCCTGAACGAAGTGGACGAGTCGCTCCGGCGGGAGGTGCGCGCCGCGCTCTCCCAGCTCGGCACCGTGGGCCCGGACGCGCGCGGCCAGGCCATCCGCACGCAGTTCTCGCTGGACGACCAGGCCTACCGGCGGCTGGTCCGCCGCTACGACCTGGGCGCCGAGCTGCCGCTGCCGCCCGAGGCGCCCGCGGCCGAGGTGGCCGGGGCATGAAGGCGCTCGCAGCCTGGCTGGGGGTGCTCCTGGTGGGGATCAGCGTGTCCGCGGCCGGGGGCGAGGTCGTGCGGGTGACGGCGGTGGGGGACATCAACCTGGGCAGCGACTTCCCCACGGTGGACAGCCTGCCGCCGGAGGGGGGCGCCCGCCTGCTCGAGCCGGTCCGCGAGCTGCTGCGGGGCGACGTGGTCTTCGGCAACCTGGAGGGCCCGCTGCTCGACGGGGGCGAGTCCAGCAAGTGCCGCGGCGGCGGGAACTGCTTCGCGTTCCGCACCCCGACGACCTACGCCCCGCTGCTCAAGGCGGCCGGGTTCAGCGTGCTGGGCCTGGCCAACAACCACGCCCTCGACTTCGGCGAGGAGGGCCGGGCGAGCTCCACCCGGGTCCTGGACGGCCTGGGCATCGCCCACTCGGGCGCGCCCGGGGACGTGGCCCGGCTCGAGGTGAAGGGCAAGAAGCTCGCCCTGGTGGCCTTCACCACCTCCGCGCACTCCAACAACCTGCTCGACCTGGAGAGCGCCGCGGGCACGGTGGCTGCGCTGGCCAAGGAGCACGATCTGGTGATCGTCTCCTTCCACGCCGGGAGCGAGGGCGCCGGGGCCGCGCACGTGCCCGACGGGCCGGAGTTCCTGGGGCAGGAGCCGCGCGGGCACCTGATCCAGTTCGCCCACGCGGTGATCGACGCCGGCGCGGACCTGGTCATCGGCCACGGCCCGCACCTGATGCGCGGCCTGGAGCAGTACCGCGGGCGGCTGATCGCCTACAGCCTGGGCAACTTCTGCACCTTCGGGCGCTTCAGCCTGCAGGGCCCGCTGGGCCGGGCCGGGGTGCTGCAGGTGGACCTGGACGCGGGCACGGGCGCCTTCCTGGGCGGCCGGCTGCACGCGACCCTGCAGGAGAAGCCGGGCGGTCCGCGGCCCGATCCCGCCAACCAGACGGTGCAGGAGGTGCGCGCGCTCAGCGCGGCCGACTTCCCTTACAGCGCCCCCTTGCTCGCGGAGGGCGGCGCGCTCGCGCCCGGGCCGGGCGAGGGCGGCGGGCTGTTCGGCCTGCCCACGGCCGAGGCGCGGGCCCGGCTGCGGACCCTGCTCGGGGAGCTTGAGCGGCGCGGCTTCCAGCGCGACGAGCTCAGGCGCTGGTTCGGAGATGCGCGGGCCTCGCTGGCCCCGCGGGTGCTGGAGAAGTTCGCCCGGCCGGCGGAGAAGGCGCTCACCTACGCGCAGTACCGCAACATCTTCATGCAGCCCGAGCGGCTCGAGGCGGGCCAGCGCTGGCTGGAGGAGCAGCGGGCCCTGCTCGACGCGGTCGAGGCCGAGTACGGCGTGGATCGGGCGGCGCTGGCCGGGATCATCGCCACCGAGACCAAGTTCGGCCTGCACCCCTTCCCCTTCCGGGCCTTCGACGCGCTGGTCACCCAGGCGCTCGAGATGCCGCGCCGGGCGAAGTGGGCCACCGACCAGCTCGCCGCGCTGCTGCGCGTGTTCCGCGACGATCCGCTGCGGCCGATGGCCTCCTACGCCGGGGCGGTCGGGCTGGTGCAGTTCATGCCCTCCAGCATCGAGAAGCACGCCCGGGACGGGGACGGCGACGGCAAGATCGATCTCGAGCAGTGGCCCGACGCGGTGGCCTCGGCGGCCAACTACCTGAAGGCCCATGGCTGGAAGCAGGGCGAACCGATCACCGCGGGCAGCCGCAACGCCAAGGCCATCTGGGGCTACAACCCGGCCGGGCACTACGTCAAGGTGGTCACCGAGCTGAGCGAAGCGTTCGGGATGAAGAAGGTGGAGAAGAAGTCGGGCAAGAAGTCGGACAAGAAGTCGGACAAGAAGTCGGACAAGTCGGACAAGTCGGACAAGCCGGACAAGAAGCCCTAGAAGCCGGGCCCGCCGCCGGGCCCGCGGCCGGGTCCGCCCGGTCCGCCACCGCCGCCCAGCCCGCGGCGCTTGTCCCGCTTCTGCATGCGGTGCTCGGCCTGGATGGCCTCCATCTTCTGCCACTGCTCGGGGGTCATCAGCTTGCGGATCTGGAGCATCAGGCCCACGCGGTTCTTCTTCAGCCGGGTCTGGACGGCGCCGATCTTGTCGAGCTGGGAGAAGACCGCGCCCTGCTCGGGCTGGGCCGCGATCATGAGCTGCTGCAGCTCCAGGCGCGCCTTCTCGAGCTCGTAGCGGATCTCGAGCTTCTCCCGCTCGGCCTTGAAGTGCAGCTCCTCGATCTGCTTGATCTGGCCGTCGCTCAGGCCGACGTCCTTCATGATCTTCTTCATCACCGCGGGCGGGGGGCCGCCCTTGCCCGGACCGGCCAGGGCCGCGAGGGGCAGGGCGAGCATCGACAGGGCGACGAGCACGGCGAGCTTCCGCATGACGGGCCTCCTTGGATCGGAATCGGTTTCCACCGCCTGTGTCTCGAGCGTACGGACCCACCAGGCACGGGCGCGGTAGACAGCCCTCACAGCACCTCGCTGTCCACCTCGCCCGACAGCACTCCGTCCAGCCAGCCGTAGGCGCCGGGGTACTCCTCGGGGCCGGGCTCCTCCGCCTCGCCCTGGACCCACCAGTCGGGCGCCGAGGCCAGCTGATCCTCGTAGGCGGCCTCCTCGGTCTCCGCGCCGGCGCGGGCGAAGCCCGGGTAGGCGATGGACTCCACCTCGTCCAGCAGCGCGAGCGTGCGCTGGTCCACGTCCTGCGGCGCTGCGGCCGGCCGCCACGGGGCGAGCCAGGCGAGCACCGCCAGGCCGGCGGCCAGCCCGAGGCCGGACAGCGCCAGCGCCAGCCGCGCCCTGGGCCGGGGCACCCCATCCAGCCGGGCGCGCACGCCCGCGCGCAGCGCCTGGAGCTCGGCCGGCTCGACCCGCCCGAAGGCGCCGAGCGTCTGGCCGGCCGCGCTCACCCGCGCCTCGAAGGCGGCCGGGTCTCCCACGGGTTGCTTCTCCTCCACGGCTCACCTCCCTGCCCGGGCTCAGCGCTCGCCCAGCTCGACCCGCAGCTTGCGCAGCGCGCGGACCAGGTGCGTCTTCAGCGTGCCCGGGCCCACGCCCAGCGCCTCGGCGGCCTCCTCGACCGACAGCCCCTCGAGGTGGCGCAACACCAGGGCCGCCCGCTGCATGGCCGGGAGCAACTCCAGGGCGCGGGCCAGCCGGGCGGCGTCCTCGCGGGCGGCGAGCGCGGCCTCCGGGCTCGGGCTGGCCTGCAGGCCGTAGCCCGGGGCGGAGGCCGGTTGCTGCCCGATCAGCCCCAGGATGCGCCGCTTCAGGGTCCGGCGCCGGAGGCGCCGGAGCGCCTCGTGCACCGCGATGCGCGTGACCCAGGTGCGCAGGCTGGACTCGCCGCGGAAGCTGCCCAGCTGCGCGTGCGCCCGGACCAGGGCGTCCTGGGTGGCGTCGCGGGCCTCCTCGGCGTCGCCCAGGAGCCGCCGCACCACCCCCAGCAGCGAGCCCGCGTGGTTCGCCAGCAGCTCCTCGAAGGCCCGGGCCGGGTCCTCGCGCGGCAGCGCGAGCGGGGCGCGCTCGATGGCCTGCATGGCGATGGGCGCGCTGCCGCTCAAGGCCTGGCGGTCCTCCTGCTGGGGTACTGACCCGCCGGAGGGAGCGCCGGTAGACATGGCGGGCGGGAGGCGCACGGCCGGGAAGCTCCCTTCAGCCCGGGGCACACACCGACAGCCCGGGCCGGCTGGTGGCCCGGCAACCCCAGCCCGCCCGGCAGTCCGGGAGCCCGTCGCCGCAGGTCCGCAGGCAGGCGCTGCCCAGCTCGCCCTGGCCCTCGGAGATCACCCGCACGCAGGTGCTGCCCGCGGGGCACAGCTGGTCCGCGGCGCAGTCCCGGCTGCACAGGCCCCCAGGCACCTGGGTCAGGCAGTCGAGCTCGCCCCCGCAGTCCTCCTGGACCCGGCAGCACCCGCCCAGCTCTCCGTCGGGGGCGCAGGCGGGCTCCCCGCAGCCGCCCGCGAGCGCGCCGGCCGCGGCCATCGCCAGCCAGGCGATCAGGCTCCGAGATCTTGATCGCTTCGCCGGGAGGGGCATACAATCCGCCTCGAAACGCGCACGTTGCGCGGGTCGATTGTCGACCATCCGCTCCCGGCGCGCAACCGCGGCGCCGGGGCGACCGCGGGAGGAGCCATGCAGGACGGAGCCGATCTGGGCGAGGTGAAGGCGCGGGTGCGCCGGCGGACCTTCCTGGTCGACCGGAAGTTCCAGTTCAAGTGGACCGCGATCATCGTGTCGGTGGGCGTGCTGATCTCGGCCGGACTGGGCTTCTTCATCGTCAAGCTGACCATGGATCTCAACGAGTCCCTGGGCATCGACGAGGCGCTGCTGGCCGAGGCCACCCGGGCCGACAGCTTCGCCATCTACTACCTGGTCGGGTTCGTGGCCGTCATGGCCGTGGCGCTGTTCGTGTGGGGCATCTTCATGACCCACCGGGTGGCCGGGCCCATCTTCATCATCTCCCGCTACCTCCACCAGATCGGCGAGGGAGAGGTGCCCCGGCCCCGGCCGCTGCGGCGCGGGGACGACCTGCAGGAGTTCTTCGAGACCTTCTCGGGCATGCTGGCCAAGCTCCAGGAGCGGCACCTGGCCGAGGCCGCGCTCATGACCCGGGCCGCCGTGGCGCTCCGGGACAAGGGCGGGGATCCCGCCCTGGCGGGCGAGCTGGAGCAGGCCGCCGTGGCCAAGCAGGCCTGGCGTCCGCGGGCCTGAGCCCTCCGACTCAGCGCTTCAGCCTGGCGGCCAGGGCCCGGGCCTGGCGCTGGAGATCCTTGCGCTCGCGGGTCTGGGCGGGCTCGTCGCAGCGCACGCCCGCCAGGCTGCCGCGGTACGCGGCCCGGCCGTACGCGCTCAGGCGCTTGAGCATCTCCACGCACAGGTCGAGGCCGTCCCGCTTGTCCCCGCCCGCGGTGAACACGCCGGCCACCTGCTTGCCCTCGATCAGGCTGCGGCCGGACTCCTTGAAGAAGCAGTAGAAGCGATCGAGCGCCGCGGCGGTGGGGCCGGACACCTTCCAGCAGTAGACCGGGCTGGCCACCACCAGCGCGTCCGCCCAGACGACGTCGTCCAGGACCTCGCGCAGGTCGTCGCGCAGCTTGCAGGCCGGCGCCTCGTCGCGCCGCTTGCAGCTGTCGCAGTGGAGGCAGCCGCGGAAGGCGAGCCAGTGCAGCTCGTGCCGGCGCAGCTTGGCGCCCTGCTCCTCCAGCGCCTGCTCCACCCAGCCCAGCGCCGTCGCGGTGTTGCCCTTCCTGCGCGGGCTGCCGTTCAGCAGCACGACCTTGAGTTTCTTGCCCATGTGGTTCGTTCCTCCGCTCACAGGATGAAGGTGCGCGGCCCCAGCTTGCCGCCGCTGTCGGTGCACGCCTGCGGACCCGCGGCGCCGTCCGGGCTGCGGCACAGGATGACCAGATCCCCGCCCTTGAGCTCGGCTTCCTTGAGCGCCCGCATGGCGGCCTGGATCATCTTGCCGAAGCTCGCCTCCGGCCCGCCCGTGGCCGCCACGGCCACCGACACGGTCACCTTGAGCGAGGTCAGGCTAGCCGGCACCGGCTGGGCGTGGATGCGATCGCGGATGCGGTCGCCCACCACGGCCGCCCCCTCGAGCTCGGTGTGCGGCAACACCAGCAGCACCTTGTCCTCGGCGAACAGCAGCGGGATGTCGATGTCGCGGATGGCCTCGCCGACCACCTTGCGCAGCGCCTCGTACAGCGCCCGGCGCGACTCGAGGTTGAGCCAGCCGGACACCTTCTGGAAGTTGTCGAAGGCCACCAGCACGATGGACAGGGGGTAGCCGTAGCGCTGCGCCCGCTTCACCTCCAGCAGCATGACCTGCTTGAAGAGATCGAAGCGGTAGAAGTGGGTGTCCGGATCGATCAGCGTCTTGCCCGCCAGCGAGCGCCTGAGCGCGGCGTTCTCCTCCTCCAGGTGCTGCGCCCGGCTGGCGAGCGCGTGCCGCTCGAGCAGGAGCTCACCGAGCGCGCCCAGGTGGCCCAGGTCGGCGGGCAGCCGCAGCGCGGCGGTGACCCCCAGCTCCCGCCGCAGCCTGTCCAGGTCGGCGTCCGGCTCGGGGGTGAGCAGCACGAAGGGCAGCCCGGCCTGGCCGAAGTCCCGCAGGTACTCCCACAGCCCGGCCGCGCCCATGCCGGCGATGGCCTGGTGGCACAGCACGAGATCCAGGTTGGGATCCTCGAGCTGCGGGAGCGCGGCCTCGCAGGTGTCCACCTGGTTGAGCTCGAACCCGGCCGCCTCGAGCCGCTCGCGCAGCGCGGCCGCGGCCTCCGCCGCCGAGTCCGGGATGACCACGAGCGCTCTGCGCACCGCCATGCTCGCTCCAGCCCGCGGCCCGCGAGGGCCCTGGGGTGGAGCATCTTAGCACGGGCCCAGGTGGGCGCGCGAGGTTGACCCGCCCGGGCGGGTCTGCTACCTGGGGGAGCATGGGCAAGGACGAGCACGTGCGCCTGACCCAGTGCGCCTCCGCGGCGGGTTGAGCTGCCAAGCTGGGGCCAGGGGACCTGGCCCGGGCGTTGAGCGGCCTGAAGCTGCCGGAGGACCCGAACCTCCTGGTCGGACTGCACACGTCCGACGACGCGGGCGTGTACCGTCTGGACGCCGGGACCGCGCTGGTGCAGACCGTGGACTTCTTCACCCCGGTGGTGGACGACCCGGAGACCTTCGGGCGCATCGCGGCGACGAACTCGCTCTCGGACGTGTACGCCATGGGCGGCCGGCCGCTGACCGCCATGAACGTGGTGGGCTTCCCGGTGAAGAAGCTCGGCCTGGAGGTCCTGCAGGCCATCCTGCGGGGCGGGGTGGCCAAGCTGCGCGAGGCCGGGGTGGTGCTGGCCGGCGGGCACAGCGTGGACAACCCGGAGGTGCTCTTCGGCCTGTCGGTCACCGGGCTGGTGCACCCGGACTGGGTGTGGCGGAACACGGGCGCCCTGCCGGGCGACGCGCTGGTGCTCTCCAAGGCGCTCGGCACGGGCGTCATCACCACCGCGCTCAAGGCCGGCCTGGCCGCGGCCGGGGACGTGGCGGCGGCGGTGGCCTCCATGGAGACGCTCAACCGCCAGGCGGCCGAGCGGGCCGCGGATCTGGCCATCCACGCCGCGACCGACGTGACCGGCTTCGGCCTGGCCGGGCACGCCTGCGAGATGCTCGGCGACCAGCCGGTGGGCTTCGAGCTGGACGCCCGCGCGCTGCCGCTGCTGCCCGGCGCCGCGGGCTACGCCGCGCAGGGGCTCATGCCGGGCGGGCTGCACCGCAACCGGGAGCACTTCGGCCCGCGGGTGGAGCTCGGCCCGGAGGTCCCGGCCGCGGCGCGCGATCTCCTCTTCGACCCGCAGACCTCGGGTGGGCTGCTCTTCGCCCTGCCGGTAGGGCAGGCCGAGGCCCTGGCCGAGGAGCTCCGCGCGGACGGCCTCCCGGCCGCGGTCATCGGCCAGGTCACCTCCGACCACCCCGGCCGCATCGCGGTGCGCTGACCCCTCTCGGCACCGAGGAAACTCCGTCCTGGCTCGCGTTGTCCGTGGTTCGTCTGTCAGGAAAGAACAGAGCCGCTGAGAGGTGAGGATGGGCGGGCGAGTCGCGCGGGCGGGCTGGGTGCTGGGGCTGCTGGTCCTCCTGGGCCCGCAGTTGCCCGCCGCGGGGGAAGCGCCCATCACCAAGGCGCTCGACGGGCGGGATGTGCTCTGGGCGCGGCCCATCGTGGACAAGCGGAGTTGTTCCTTTCAGGCAAGCGAGATCCTGCCGCCCTTCATCGCAGGTGGGGTTGTTTACTTCATAGCCGATCCCGATCACCTCGTGGCCGTGGAACTGGTTTCGGGTAGCGTGCGCTGGCGTGTGAGCATGGCCGACAGCCACTGGGGATGCAATCCGAGGAGCGTCGATCCCTATCGCTATCGTCAAGGGATGCTCGGCGACGAGGGAGATCTCATCCTGTCCTGCGGGATCGGACGCGTCGTCCGCCTGCGCGGACGTGATGGCAAGGTCTTGTGGACCCATGAGCTCGGAGATCAGCTTCCGCGCCTGCCCATTCTCGCAGGAGAGGCGCTCCTGCTCGTGGGTGAACATGGACGGATCGATTCCATCGACAGGCGGACCGGAGTCCAGAACTGGTCGGTCAAGGTCGGGGAGACCTGCTACGCATCGGGCAGGCACACCGATTGCCCTTTCCCTGCGATGGCGAACGAGCACTTGGTGGTGGGCACCTTCTCTCAGGATGGCATGTCGGCTGTCTCGGGTCACGGCCTGGTTTGCATCGATCTGCAGGACGGACGTGCTGAAACCCTGCTCTACGAGGGAGGCAGGCGGGCCCTGGACCTCTGGGCGCTGGGCGATGATGACTTTCTGGCGGTGGTGGTCGAGACGCAGAAGGTCGATGGGTCGATCTACTCCCATCAGCATGGGAGTTCCCGGGACCTCCGGCAGGCTCGTAGAGTAACTCTCCCGTCCGAGCTCGATCCGCACCACATCCTCGCCTCGAACCCTTCGGGGTTGGTTGTGCTGCTGGGCGGGCGTTTCTTGAGAGTGGAAGTGCCGTCTGGGCGGGTGCAGCCGCTCGGAGATTTTCCACGCTTGGGCTACCGGGCTCTACGAAACACTAACGCCTTGGTCATGACCAAACCCCACGGGATCCCCGTGGTCGCCTCGGTCGACAACGAAATGGGGGAGATACGCGCCCTGCTCGATCTCGGCAATGTCCTCGGTGGGATGCGCTGGTACATGGAAGGGCGAGGTGGTGATCCGATGCGCCTGTCCTGGTTGGCCTTCACCTTCAAGGAGGGTGTCCTCCTCGTGGTGGTCCAGGTTCGGCTGCATGGTTTCCCGTGGCGCTGGGCCGAACCGGCCCGCAGCTCGAGCTGGCTCCTCGCCTTCAGGGTGCCTGAATAGGTTCGGTCAGGGCCAGGAGCGCGAAGGACGCCAGCCAGTGCTCGCCGCCGTAGCCCGCGCCGAACATCCTGTCGTGCGCCTCCCGGCGGTGCAGGCGGGCCAGCGCCAGGAGCGGCTCGCGCCAGGGATCGCCCGCCTCCAGGGCCGAGGCGACGCCGGCCAGGCTCCAGGCCCGCGACCACGACAGCCCGATCAGGTGGCCGAGGCGCGGATCCTCGGGATCGCGCACCTCCGGCGGGCGGGCGAGCGGGCCGAAGCCGGCCGACAGCGGGTCGGGCAGGAAGACCCGCAGCCAGGCCCGGAACTCCCCGGGCGGCAGCACCCGGCGCATGAGATCGGCCTCGGTCAGGCAGGGCGACAGGAAGTCCTCGCCCGAGGGCTCGTAGGCCGCGGGGCAGCCGCGGTCGGCCAGGTAGAAGTCCCGCGCCCGCTGGCCGATGGCCGCGGCCAGGTCGGGCTCGCCCGCGGCCCGGGCGTAGTCGAGCGCGTGGACGAGCGCGAAGGCCGTGTTCTGGTGGGTGCCGTCCCGCACCGGCGCGCTCAGCCGCTCGAGGTACGCGCGCAGCCTGCCCGCCAGCTCGCCCGACAGCGGCCGGAGCGCGTCGCGCCAGGCCGCCGCGGCCGGGTCCGGGTGGGCGGTGAGCTCCGCCTGGAGCCGGAGCAGCCAGCCCCAGCCGTAGGGCCGCTCGAAGATCTTGTTGCGCGGCTCCCGGAAGAAGGCGAGCTCGGCCGCCAGCAGCTCGGGCCGCAGGTGGGCGGACAGCGCCTGGCGCAGGGCCGCGGCCTCGGGCAGGCCGGGGAACAGGCGCAGCGCCCGGGCCATGGCCCAGCAGCCGTGCACCGACGAGTGCCAGTCGAAGCAGCCGAAGAAGGCCGGGGTGAATTCCCGGTGCGGCCGGGCCTGCTCGGGACCCTCCTGGACGTGGCCGGGCTTGTTGGGGTAAGGCCGCTCCTCGCAGGCGAGCGACAGCCCCACCAGCCGCGAGGCCAGGGCCGGGTCTAGCCGGAGGTCGGCCGCGGGCGGCTCGGGCTGCGGCGGGGCGAAGCCCGCGGGCGGCGGGTAGCCCTCCGGCGCGTCCCCCTCGACGGTCGCGGGCAGCCCGACCCACACCAGGTAGACCCCGCCAGCCGCGGCCAGCATCGCGACCACCAGCAGCACCCGGCCCACCTGCCAGCGCCAGGACTTGCGCGGAGTCGGACCCGTCGGGAGCTGCGCCGGCGCGGGATCGTTCGGGTCAGCGGGTCCAGGCATGGAGACCTCCCCGCCACAGAGGCTATCCCTGCCTCTGGCCTGCCCGCAACCCGCCTTGATTTCCCCGCGCGATGTCCTCAGAATGGCCCCCGTCACGGGGTCTCTCGAGGAGGACTGGATGCCTGAGCGCCTCTCCGCGTTGGTGGCCGGATGGCTCTCGCTCGTGGCGCTCTCCGCCGGGACCGGGTGCAGCGGGGGGGGAGGGGAGGACGCCTGCCAGGGCGTGACCTGCTCGGACCACGGCGCGTGCGGGCTGGTAGACGCCCGGGCGGTGTGCCTGTGCGAGCCCGGCTACCAGGCCGAGGGGCTCGCCTGCGTGGAGATCGTCAGCCCCTGCAACCCCAACCCCTGCCTGCACGGGGAGTGCACGGCGGACGGCGCGGCCTTCGCCTGCGCCTGCCAGGCCGGCTACGCGGGCGAGCGCTGCGACGGCTGCGCGCCGGGGTTCCACGCCGAGGGGCTGCGCTGCCTGCCGGACGGGGTCGATGCGTGCCTGCCGAACCCCTGCCCCGTGGACTGGCACCGCGGGCGCTGCCAGGCGGACGGCGCGGGCGGCTACACCTGCCTGTGCGACGCGGGCTACCACGAGGACGGCGGGACCTGCGTCGAGGACAGCGTGTGCGATCCGGCCACCACCTGCTCGGGCCACGGGCAGTGCACGGGGGTGGGCCTGGGCTGCGGGTGCGACGCGGGCTACGCGGGCGTGCACTGCGAGGGCTGCGCCGCGGGGTACCACCTCGAGGCCGGGGCCTGCGTCGAGGACCGCGTGTGCGAGCCTGCCACCACCTGCTCGGGGCACGGGCAGTGCACCGGGGTGGGGCTCGCCTGCGCCTGCGACACCGGCTACACCGGCCCGGATTGCGGGGCCTGCGCGGCCGGCTACCACGTCGAGGCCGGCGCCTGCGCGATCGACACCGTGTGCGAGCCCGCCACCACCTGCTCGGGCCACGGGCAGTGCACCGGGGTCGGCCTGGCGTGCGCCTGCGACGCCGGCTACACCGGTGCGCATTGCGAGGGCTGCGCCGCGGGGTACCAGGACGAGGACGGCGACCGGGTATGCTGGCCCGACTGCGCCACCGCGGCCCTGGACTGCGGGTCGCACGGCCACTGTGCGGTGCAGGCCGGCCAGGCGCGCTGCGCCTGCGACGACGGCTACCAGGACCGCGACGGGGACGGCGCCTGCCTGCCCACCTGCGCCACCGCGGGGCTCACCTGCCCCGGCGGAGAGGTGTGCTCGGACGCCTCGGGGGAGGCGCGCTGCGTCTCGGCGGTGAAGCCGCCCATCTACATCTCCTTCCACTGGCACATGCACCAGCCCATCTACTACCCCTACGAGAGCATCGTCGAGACCGAGGCCCAGAACCACATGGGCTTCTCGGTCTACCAGGTGCACTTCGACCGCACCGGGCCGTACACCTCCTGGCCCCGCGACGCCGTGTCCGCCGGCGCCGCGCTCCCGCACCTCGGGGCGCAGGTGTCGCTGTCCGGCTCGCTCATGGAGAACCTGAACAGCCTCGCGGCCGCGGGCGCGGGCTTCCAGGGCTGGACCGCGGGCTGGAGCGAGGCCGCCGGCTGGGACACCTCGCTCGGCAACCCGCGCCTGGATCTGGTGAACTTCGGCTACCACCACCCGCTCATGGGGCTCATCGACCCGCTCGACATCCGCTTCCAGGTCCAGGCCCACCAGACCATGGTGGATCGCCACCTGGGCGGCCGGCGCTCGAAGGGCATCTTCCCGCCCGAGTGCGCCTTCAGCCCGCGCATGATCCCGGCGCTCACGGCCGAGGGGATCGAGTGGGCCCTGGTGGACAACGTGCACTTCGACCGCTCCCACCGCGACTACCCCTGGGTGCCCGAGTCCAACCTGCCCCGGCCCAACCAGGCCGACCAGGTGAACGCGCAGGCGACCGACTGGGTGGCGCTCCACGGCCTGTGGGCGCCCTCCCGCGTGGCCGCCCCCTGGGGTTACCAGCCTCACTGGGTGGAGTACGTCGAGCCCGACAGCGGGCAGGTGAGCCGGATGATCGCCGTCCCGGCCGCGCGCTACGAGGGCAACGAGGATGGCCGGGGCGGGTTCGGGGCCCTCAACTACGAGACGGTGATGAGCCAGTACGAGGCCCAGAACACCGACCCGCTGCACCCCATGCTGATCGTGCTGCACCACGACGGGGACAACTACGGCGGCGGGACCGAGTCGTACTACCACGGCAACTTCCAGGCCTTCGTGAGCTGGGCCGCGGGCCAGCCCGCGCGCTTCGTGCCCACCACCATCCAGGACTACCTGGACCAGTTCCCGCCCGACGCGGACGACGTGATCCACGTGGAGGACGGCTCCTGGAGCGGCGCGGACAACGGCGACCCGGAGTTCCACAAGTGGAACGGCGACCCGGCCGCGGACGGCTACTCCCCGGACCGCAACTCCTGGGCGGTGATCACCGCGGTGAAGAACCGCGTGCTGACCGCCGAGGCCATCCTGGCGCACACCTCGGCCGCGGCCATCGTGGACGGCACGGGCAACGACACGGACCGGGCCTGGCGCCACCTGCTCAACGCCGAGACCTCCTGCTACTGGTACTGGGACAACTCGGCCGGCGGGCTGTGGGACAGCCACCCCACGCGCGGAGCCAACCTGGCCGCGGGCTACGCCGACCTGGTGCTGGCGCAGGGCGCGGACACGCTGCCGCCGACCATCTACCTGCCGCAGCGCGAGCCCTACAACCCGGGCCTGGCGCCGGAGCCGTCCGACTTCGAGGTGTGGACCTTCGTCTACGACGTCTCGGGCCTGGCGCAGGTCGAGCTGCGCTGGCGCGTGGACGCCGACGGCGTGCGCGACGGGGCCAACGAGCTGTACGCCGGGGGCGCCTGGCAGGCGGCGGAGATGGACGGCACGACCCTGGCCCCGCGCACGGATCCGCTGCCGCTCTACCAGGCCGCCCAGTACCAGGCCGAGATCGCGGGCCTGCGCGACGCGCTGGTGGACTACTACGTCGCGGCCACGGACACCCTGGGGCACGAGGCGCGCTCGCCGTTCATGCACGTGTGGGTGGGCGACGCGGCCGGCCAGCCGAGCGACATCTGGTCTCCGGCCGAGCCCACCTCCGCCGACGAGATCACCATCACCTGGAACCGGGCCGGCAGCCTGCACTGGGGCGTGGACGGCTCGCTGAACGGCCACTGGCTGGCGCCGCCGGCCGAGTACTGGCCGGCCGGCTCCACGCTGTGGGCGGACGGGCGGGCGATCGAGTCCCCGCTCGCGGGGCCCGACGCCGAGGGCAATTACACCCTGCGGCTCGGTCCCTTCGACGGCGCGCCGGTCCAGGAAGTGAACTTCGTCTTCCACCACGCCGACGGGAGCTGGTCGTCCCCCGACCACACCATCCCGATCGCCCCCTGACGGAGCCCGTGAGGTGAACGCGATGTTGAAGACGTGCTGGCCCGGTCTGGTCCTGCTGCTGGCGCTCGCCGCCGGCTGCGACGACGGCGGCGTGGACCTGTGCGCGGCGGTGGACTGCGGCAGCCACGGGAGCTGCGCGCTGGTGGACGGCCTGCCCGCCTGCGCCTGCGACCCGGGCTACACGGCCGACGGGCGGAGCTGCATCCTCGACCCGTGCTCGAGCTCGCCCTGCGTGCACGGCACCTGCTCGCCCAGCGGGCGGAACGCGGTGTGCGCCTGCGAGGCGGGCTACGGCGGCCCGCTGTGCGACAGCTGCGCGGCCGGCTACCACGCCGAGGAGCTGGTGTGCCTGCCCGGCTCGCCCTGCGCGGACGACCCCTGCGTCTACGGCCTGTGCCGCAGCGTGGACGGGCTCGCGCGCTGCGAGTGCCAGCTCGGCTACGCCGGGGAGCGCTGCGACGGGTGCGCCCCGGGTTTCGTGGCCGAGGGCCTGCGCTGCGTGGCCGATCTGGCCTGCGACCCCGACCCGTGCGTGCACGGCACCTGCGCGCCCCAGGCCGGGGTGGCCGTGTGCAGCTGCCGCGAGGGCTACGCCGGTGAGCGCTGCGACGCCTGCGCGGCCGGCTACCACGCGGAGGAGCTGTACTGCGTGCCCGACATCGGGGGCCCCTGCGATCCGAACCCCTGCCAGGAGGCGAACCGCACCCGCTGCCAGGTGGCGGACGGCGAGGCGGTCTGCCTGTGCGATCCGGGCTACCACGAGGACGCGGGCGCCTGCGTCGCGGACACGGCCTGCGAGCCGAACCCCTGCCAGGAGGCCCACCGCGGGGTGTGCCAGGACGACGGGGCCGGCGGCCACACCTGCGCGTGCGACCCGGGCTACCACGAGGAGGAGGGCGCCTGCGCCGTGGACACGGCCTGCAGCCCGAACCCCTGCCCGGTGGGCGAACACCGCGGGCGCTGCCAGGACGACGGCGCGGGCGGCCACACCTGCCTGTGCGATCCGGGCTACCACGAGGACGCGGGCGCGTGCGTCCAGGACACGAGCTGCGACCCGCTCACCACCTGCGCCGGCCACGGCCAGTGCACAGGCGCGGGGCTCGAGTGCGCCTGCGACGCCGGCTACGCCGGCGCGAACTGCGCGGACTGCGCCGCGGGCTACCACGCCGCGGGCGGGCTGTGCGTGAGCGACACCTCCTGCCAGCCCAACCCGTGCACCCAGCCGGATCGCACCCGCTGCGTGACCGGCCCCGGCGGCGAGGCCGTGTGCCTGTGCGACGAGGGGCTGCGCGAGGAGGCCGGCCTGTGCCTGGGGGTGTGCGACACGCTGCTGAGCTACACGCCCGCGGCCGGCGAGAACATCACCCGGCTCTACGCGCGCGGCGAGTGGAACGGCTGGGGCCTGGGCGACGAGCTCGCGCGCGGCGAGGACGGGGTGTACCGGGTGGTGCTGGAGCTGGCCGCCGGGGACTACGCCTACAAGCTGTTCGAGCAGGGCGCGGCCCGCTGGTTCGAGCACCCGGGCAACCCCTACTTCAAGTGGTTCGGGACCCCGGCCACGCGCAACTCGCGCCTGCACGTGCGCGACTGCGATCAGCCGCTGCTGCGGCTGGTGGCCCAGCCCAGCGTCGGCCCGGGCTCCATCGCCTTTCAGGTCGAGTACCTGGACGGCGCGGCCGGGGCCGGGGTGGATCCGGCCGGGGTGGAGGCCACCCGCAACGACGCGCCGATCCCGGGCGCCTTCGACCCGGCCACGGGGCTGTTCACCATCCAGGACACGGGGCTCCCCGACGGCAAGCAGACCTACCGCTTCCGCGCCCGGGATCAGGCCGGCCGCGCGGCCGAGCGGCTGTACGTGCCGGTGTGGCTCGAGGCGCAGCCCTTCGCCTGGGAGGACGCGGTCCTGTACTTCGCCATGACGGACCGCTTCGTCAACGGCGACGCGGGCAACGACGCGCCGGTGGGCGGGGTGGTCGACTACCGCGCGGACTGGCAGGGCGGCGACTTCGCCGGGCTGCTGGCCAAGGTGGAGAGCGGCTACTTCACCGAGCTGGGGGTGAATACGCTGTGGCTGTCCTCGGTCACCATGAACACCCAGGGCGCCGGTCAGGGCTCGGGCGCGGACACGCACTACTACACGGGCTACCACTCGTACTGGCCGATCACCCTCGGCTGGCGCGAGGGGCAGGAGTTCCCCGGGCTGCACCCGGTCGAGCCGCACTTCGGCGAGCTCGCGGAGCTCAAGGCGCTGGTGGCCGCGGCCCACGCCCGGGGTATCCGGGTGCTGGTGGACTTCGTGGCCAACCACGTGCACGCGGACAGCCCGCTGTGGACCGAACACGGCTGGGCCTGGTTCAACGACGATCCCAACACGGCCGGGCAGCAGCCCTACATCTGCGGCTGGGACCAGCCCATCATCTGCTGGTTCGCCGCCTACCTGCCGGACTTCGACTACCGCGTCCTGGAGGCCATGGACACGGTCGTGGAGCACGCCATCTGGCTCATCCAGGAGACCGACGTCGACGGCTTCCGCCTGGACGCGGTCAAGCACATGATCCACGACTTCTGCTACACGCTGCGCGGCCGCATCCAGGAGAGCGTCACCACCACGGGGTTGCGCTTCTACATGGTGGGCGAGACCTTCACCGGAGAGGGCGAGGGCGAGGCCTCGCTGATCCGCTCCTTCGTGCGGCCCGAGGAGCTCGACGGGCAGTTCGACTTCCCGCTCTTCTGGCAGATGGTGACCGTGTTCCTGCGCGAGGAGCGCACCTACCAGAGCCTGGAGGGCTTCCTGCAGCAGTTCCAGGGCTACTACGGCGACTGGGCGGTCATGTCCAACTTCCTGGGCAACCACGACGTGCCCCGGGCCATCTCGCACGCCAACGGCGACATCGCCGACATGTGGGGCAACGGCGCGCGCGACCAGGGCTGGAACGACCCGCCCGGCGCGCCCACCGCGGCCCTACCCTTCAAGAAGCTGCGCCTGGGCTGGACGTTCTTGCTGAGCGTGCCGGGCATCCCCATGGTCTACTACGGCGACGAGTACGGCCTGCCCGGGGCGGGCGATCCCGACAACCGGCGCATGATGCAGTTCGGCGCCCAGCTCAACTCCGAGCAGGCGCTGACCCTGCAGCACCTCCAGCGGCTCGGCCAGGCCCGCGCCGCCCACCCGGCCATGCGCTACGGCAGCCGCCAGCAGCTCGCCCTGGACGGGGACGGGCTGTACTGGGCCTTCGGCCTGAGCTCGGGCGCGGACCGGGTGGTGGTGGTGTTCAACCGCAAGGCCGACCCGCAGACCCGCTCCATCCCGGTCGCGGCGCTCGGCCTGGCCGACGGCACCAGCCTGCGGGACGTGGTGCACCAGACGAACGCCAGCGTGTCGGGTGGCAACCTGAGCGTGACCCTCCCCTCGCGTGACAGCGCCGTGTTCGTCCTCGAGTGAGCCTCACTCCCGGGGCGGCTGCGCGCTTGGGGCCCGCGGGCGGCCCGACAGAATCTCGGAGAGCAGCTCGCCGAACCAGTTGATGTCGGCGGGGCACTCCTGCCCCACGCGCACGAAGGCGGGGCTGATCTCCTCGACCAGCAGGCCGACCTCCGCCTGGAGCCGCGCGCTGTAGGCCGCCATCGCGTCCGGGGAGAGCTGGGACTGCAGCTTCTCGACGGCCCCGGCCAGCGAGCCGAACTCGGCCCGCTGCGCGGCCGCGAAGGCCTCCGCCGCGCGCCGGGTGCCCGCGCAGTCCGCGCCCTTCTCGCGCATGATCCCCAGCACCGCCCGCACGGTCTGGATGGCGTGCGCGGCCGGATCGAAGTAGCGGGTCAGGTGGCCGAAACGCCCGCCCACCGCGAGCACCGCGGCCTGGATGCGCGGCCACTGCCTGGGGCACTCGGGCCGCACCACGCGCACCTGCTCCTCCACCTCCGGCCCGAAGGCCTGGCGGGCCAGCGCGTCGAGCCGCCCGAGGATCGCGCGGCGCCCCGCCTCGCCGGCCGCGCGGAAGCGCGCGTCGGCCTCGGCCTGGAGCCGCGCCAGGCGCGGCCTGCGCTCGGCCACGAAGGCCTCCAGCGAGGCCGCCACCGCCTCGCAGCCCCGCTCGCGCACGTCCACCCGCCCGACGGCCTCGGCCAGCAGCCCGAACAGCTCCTCCTCGGGGGGCGGAGGCGGCGCCTCGGCCTCGGCCGCGCCGGCCGAGGCCACGGCCGTCCCCAGGACGAGGGCCAGGACCTGGGCCACGACGAGGGTGTGTGCTCTCATGGCTCGATTGGACCCCCGCGGAGCGGTCGCGGTCAACCCGGGAAGCCCTTGACCCCGGGTCGGGGCCGGGGAGAATGGGCCCCTGGAGGTGGAGCGCATGCGAACTGCGGCCTTCCTGGGGTGCGCGTGCCTGTCCGGCGCGCTGGCGTTCGGGGCGTGCGCGGCCAACCCCGGCTCCGCTCCGCGGCCGGCGGCCCCCGCGGCCGCGCTCGACGGGCTCGGCTGGCTGCCCGGGGTGTGGAGCGGGCCCGACGGCGAGGACGTGGTCGAGGAGCACTGGTGCTGGGCCGAGGCCCCGGGCGGCGGCCGGCGCCTGGAGGGGCTGGGCCGGCGGCTGGCGGGCGAGCGGCTGGTCTTCCAGGAGGTGCTGGCCATCGAGGCGGAGGCCGACGGCCTGGTCTACCGGGCCTGGCCCCGGGGCGAGCCGCTGACCGGCTTCGCGCTGGAGCGGCTCACCGGCGACGAGGCGCTGTTCGCCAACCGGGCGCACGACTTCCCCGCACTCATCCGCTACGCCCGCGAGGGCGAGCGGCTGCGCACCCGGGTGGCGGGCGACGGCCCGGGGGCGCCCGCGCCGAAGGAGTGGCTGCTCGAGCGCCAGGCCGGCCGGACGCCGGACTGCGCCCGCGCGGTGCGGAAGCGGATCGAGGTGGCCGCCCCGGCCGGGGCCGTGCGCGAGGCCTGGAGCACGGAGGCCGGCGTGCGCACCTTCCTGGCGCCCGCGGCCAAGGTGGAGGCCCGCGCGGGCGGCGCCTTCGAGCTGTACTTCGCCCCGGAGGCCGAGGCGGGCACGCGGGGCAGCGAGGGCTGCGTGTTCCTCGAGCTCGCCCCGGCGCGGCTGGCCTTCACCTGGAACTTCCCGCCCAGCCTGCCCGCCATCCGCGGCGAGCGCACCCTGGTGGAGGTGCGCCTCGAGGCGCTGGCCCCGGAGCGCACCCGGGTGTGGCTCGACCAGCGCGGCTTCGAACCGGGCGCGGACTGGGAGGCGGGCCAGGCCTACTTCGAGCGCGCCTGGGGCCTGGTGCTCGCGCGGCTCGCGCAGCGCTTCGAGGCCGGCCCCGTGGACTGGAGCGCCCCGGGCTGAGACCGGGGTGGAGGGACGATGGCCAAGTGGAAGACGATCAAGTGCCCCAACTGCGCCGCGCCGCTCGAGGTCGAGGAGGGCGCCAGGCGGGCGCGTTGCTCCTACTGCGGCTCGACCTCCGAGGTCGGGGCCACGGGCATGTTCCAGGTGGTGGTGACCCCGCCGGTCGAGGTCCGCGTCGATCTCCAGGCCGAGCTGGCGCGCATCCCCGAGGAGGTGCGGGCCCAGGCGGCGCGCGGCGGGCGGGTGATCCGGCTGATCGCCCTGTCCGCCTTCCTGGTGGCGGGCGGGGCGGTGCTGCTGGCCCTGCGGCTGACCGGCGCGCTGGGCGGCGGCGGCGCGGGGCTGTTCGAGCACATGCAGTGGGACGGCGGGCGCCAGGCCATCCTGCACGACGTGACCGGGGACGGTCGGCCCGAGGCGTTCGGCATGATCCGCCTCCTGGGTGGGGACGAGACCCCGCTGCACCTGGCGGCCTTCGATCTGGCCGCGGGGAGCCGGCTGTGGGACGTGCAGGTGCAGCCCACCACCGACGACTCGCACCGCTGCCACGTGGTGCTGTTCGGAGGGCGGCTGTGGGTGGCGGACGCGACCGGGACCCTGCGGGGCCTGGAGCCCGAGACCGGGCAGGAGGTGGTCCGCCTCCCGGTGGGCGAGCAGGTCGAGGCCCTGTGCGGCAACAGCCGGGGCGGGGTCGAGGTCTGGCTGGTGGACAAGCGGGCGCTGCGCCTGGACCCGGCCGCGGGCACGGTCGAGCCGCTGGGCAACTGGAGCTACGGCACGGCCTGCGGCGGGGTGTGGAGCGACGAGGAGGGCAGCACCCCGACCACGCGCCTGGACGGCTGGCCGCGGGCGCGACCCGAGGCCTTCTGGCCCGAAATCGCCGAGGTGCCCGGGAACGTCGGGCCGGTGTTCGACGGGGTGGAGGTCGAGCGCCTGCTGCGCGATCTGCAGGGCAAGGTGGACTTCGCCCTGGGGCGGCGCAAGCAGGGCACGCGGGTGCCGGCCGTGCTGGCGGTCGAGCGCGCCACCACCCGGGTGCTGTGGAAGGCCGACCTGCCCCTGGGCAACCCGCTGGCGGCCAAGGACGACGAGATCCGCGTGGCCGGGCTCGGGGGTGGGAAGGTGATCGTGCCCTACCAGGTGAAGGGCGCGGGCGACACCTGGCACCTGGCGGCCTTCGACGCGGCCAGCGGCCAGCGGGTGTGGGACGTGGTCCTGTCGGACTCGGCCAGCCTCAGCGGGCCGGGCGGGATCGCGTCCGACGGCACCCGGGTGTACGTGTCGCAGTGGACCTGGCTGCGGGTGCTCTCCCTCGCGGACGGCGCCCAGGAGACCGTGCTCGGGCGCTGGTGAGCCCCCCGGCCGGACGGCTCACTCGCGGCGGTACTTGAAGCTCAGCTTCACCTTGGCCCGGTAGGCCACCACCTTGCCGCCATCCAGGCGCATGTCGAGGTCGGTCACCTCGGCCACGCGGATGTCCTGCAGGCTCTCGGCGGCCATCTCGACCGCGTTGCGGGCCGCGTCCTCCCAGCTCTTCGCGCTGGTGCCGACCAGCTCGATGATCTTGTAGACGCTGTCCAGATCCTTCGTCTCCTTCTTGTCCTTCTTGTCCTTCTTGCCCATGGTCGTCCCCTTTCTGTGAGGCTCCTCGCTCGGGCCTGGAGCGTAGGCAGGGCGGCGCGGCGCCGTCAAGCCGGGGACGTCAGGGTGCCGGCCGGTGGCGGTGTCAGCGGCGGGGGGCGATCAGGTCCTGGAGCTGCACCCCGAGCCCCACGGCGATGCGCTGCAGATCGTCCAGGCTGGGCAGGCTGACGCCGGACTCGATCGACCGCAGGCGCTCCTCGGGGATCCCCGTCCGCGCGCTGAGGGTCTGCTCACCGAGGCCGTGCTGGACGCGGAACTCCTTGATCCTGGTGGGGATCGTCGCCACCAGCTCGCGTGCGTGGAACATGCTGCCTGCCTCCTCCCCCCCTTGCCTCGACTACGCTCGGCAGGGGGCCGGAGGTCACATTTTTTCACAGCAGCTGGACGCCGGCCTGCAGGCAGGCTGCCCGCATGTCCTCGGGCCACAGGCTGGCCTGCACCTCGCCGATGTGGGCCTTCCTGAGCAACAGCATGCACAGGCGCGACTGGCCGATGCCCCCGCCCACGCTGAGCGGCAGCTCCCCGGCCAGCAGCCGCCGGTGGAAGTAGAGCCCGGCCCGCTCCGGGCAGCCGCGCGCCTCGAGCTGGCGGCGCAGCGCGGCCGGATCCACGCGGATGCCCATGGAGGACAGCTCGAAGGGGCACTCCAGCAGGGGGTTCCACACCACCAGGTCGCCGTTCAGGCCCTGGCGGCCCGGGCCCGTCTCGGTGCTCCAGTCGTCGTAGTCCGGGGCGCGCCCGTCGTGCGGCTGGCCGTCGGCGAGCGGCGCGCCGATGCCGGCGATGAACACCGCCCCGTGCTGGCGGGCGGCGCGTGCCTCGCGCGCGCGCGCCGGGAGCCCGGGGTAGCGCGCGCACAGCTCTGCGGCGTGCAGGAAGGTGAGCTCCTCCGGCAGGCGCGGGCCGAGCTCGGGGTGGCGGCCGGCCAGGTGGAGCTCCAGGCGCTTGAGGACCGCGTAGATGCGGCGCGCGAGCGCCTCGAGGAAGGCGAGGGAGCGCTCCCCGGGGCTGATGACCCGCTCCCAGTCCCACTGGTCCACGTAGATGGAGTGCAGGTTGTCCAGCTCCTCGTCCGGCCGGAGCGCGTTCATGTCGGTGTAGATGCCGTGGCCCGGCCCGAAGCCGTAGTCGGCCAGCGCCAGGCGCTTCCACTTGGCCAGCGACTGGACCACCTCGGCGGTGGCCTCGCCCAGCGCCCGCACCGGGAAGGTCACCGGCCGCTCGACGCCGTTGAGATCGTCGTTGATGCCCGTGCCGCGCAGCACGAACAGCGGCGCAGTGACCCGGGTCAGGTGAAGCTCGGCGGCCAGGTCTGCCTGGAAGAAGTCCTTGATGAGCTTGATGGCCTGCTCGGTCTGCCCGAGGCCGAGCAGCGCCCGGTAGCCCGGGGGGAGCTGCAGGTGAGAGGTCATCGGATCTCCTCGGGCTGGGGCGCCCTGGGCGGTGGGTCCCTGCGGCGCGCGGGCCTGGCCCCCATGGTAGCCCAGCCAGAAAGGAAATGCCCGCCGCCCGGGACCAAGCCCCGGGGAGGTGGAAGCTGCGCCCGAGGGGCGAGGAGGAGAGCCATGAAGGTAGGAGTGTTGGGGACGGGCGATGTGGGCCGCGCGCTGGGAAGGGCCTTCCTGACGCTCGGACATGAGGTGATGCTGGGCGCCCGGGAGGCCGACAACCCCAGGGCGCGGGCCTTCGCCGCGGAGCACGGCCCCCGGGCCTCGGCGGGCACCTTCGCGCAGGCGGCCGAGTTCGGCCCGATCGCGGTGCTGGCCACCCGCGGACTGGCCAACGAGAATGCGCTGCGCCTGGCCGGGCCCGAGCGCCTCGTGGGCAAGCTGGTGCTCGACGTGACCAACCCGCTGGACAGCTCGGCAGGTGTCCCGCGGCTGGCCGTGGGGCACACCGACTCGGGCGGCGAGCAGGTGCAGCGCCTGCTCCCCGGGGCGCGGGTGGTCAAGGTGTTCAACACCGTGGGCAACCCGCACATGTTCAGGCCCGACTTCCCCGGCGGCCCGCCGGACATGTTCATCGCTGGCGACGACGAGGGGGCCAAGCGCCAGGTGTCCGAGCTGCTGCGGGACTTCGGCTGGAACGCGATCGACCTCGGCGGTATCGAGGCCTCGCGCCTGCTGGAGGCCCTGTGCCTGGTGTGGGTGACCTACGCCGTGCGCACCAACACCTGGAACCACGCCTTCAAGCTGCTGACGAAGTGACGCCGCCCGTCCGGCTGGCTTCCGGGCGCGGCTTCTGCTAGGCAAGCGGCATGGCGAGCCAGCGGAGCTTCGCGGAGCGGTACGGACCCTGGGCGCTGGTGGCCGGGGCGGGCGAGGGGCTGGGCGCGGCCTGGGCCCGGGCGCTGGCCGCCCGCGGCGTGCGCCTGGTGCTCGTGGACCGGCGGCCCGAGCTGCTGGCGCCGCTCGTGGCCGAGCTCGGCCCGACCGCCGAGGGGCGGGTCTGCGATCTCGGCCTGGCCCACGAGCTCGACCGGCTGCTGGCCCTCGCCCGGGAGCGTGCCGTGGGCCTGCTGGTGGTGAACGCGGCCGCCTCGCCCGTGGGGTCCTTCCTGGAGCGCCCGCCCGCCGAGCTCGAGGAGGTGGTGGCGGTCAACTGCCGGGCGCCCGTGCTCCTGTGCCACGCGTTCGGGCGCGAGATGGCCGGTCGCGGCCGGGGCGGCCTGGTGCTGACCGGCTCGCTGGCCGGGCTGGCGGGCAACGCCCGGCTGGCGCTGTACGCCGCCAGCAAGGCCTACGCCCTGGTGCTGGCCGAGGGGCTGGGGCGGGAGCTGAGGCCCGCGGGCGTGGACGTGCTCTGCTGCCTGCCCGGGGCGACCGACACCCCAGGCTTCCGGGCCCAGCAGGGCGAGGCCGGTCGCCGCGGGGGCGTGCGGCCGATGGCCCCCGAGGCCGTGGTCGCGGAGGCCCTGGACGCGCTCGGCCACGGCTCGCTGTGCGTGCCGGGCCGCCTGAACCGCGCGGCCGCCTTCGCCCTGCAGCGCCTCCTGCCCCGCCGGCTGGCGGCGGCGCTCATGAGCCGCATGACCGAGAGGACGATCGCATGCCCGACCCGCTGAGCATCTCGGCCGCGCTGCTGTCCTTCGCCCGGCCGCTGCTGCGCGCGGTGGGCCAGCCCGAGCGCGAGGAGGAGCTCGACGCCGTGCTGCGGGTGGCGGTGACGATCTGGAACGCGGTCGTGCTGGAGCAGAGCGGCCAGGCCGGGCGCTACCTGGACCAGGCGCGCCGGCAGATCGAGGAGTGGTCCCTGCCGGCCGCGGCCCAGCTCTTCGAGGCCCTGGTGGAGCACAAGCACCAGGCCTTCGAGGACGACCTGCGGCTGATCCTGGACTACCGCGTGATGCGCGACGACGGGGGGAGGCTGGGGGTCGAGGTCACCGCGGGCCCGGCCTCCGACCTGCCCGGCCCGGCCTGAGGTCGGCTGCTTCCTCGAGACGCGGACCGGGGCCTGGACCCTTCCTCGGCGGCGCGAGGCGGGGTAGCATCCCCGCCCGGAGGAACCCATGCCGTTCCCACGAATCGACGATCTCCTCCGTGGCTCCTCCCGGGAGTCACGGCACTGCGCGGAGCACCCTCTCCGCGGAGGAGCCGCGCTGTGACTCAGGATAGCAGCTCGTCCCAGCGCGGCTGCCTGCCGGTCGGCGAGGCGCCCACCGTGGACATGAAGCCGCCCGGCGCCAGGGCGCCCAGGGCGCGCGAGGTGCGCCTGGAGCAGGACCCGGCCCTGGGCGTGCTGTCGCTGGAGGAGCGCTTCACCGACGAGGGTGAGATCGGCCGCGGCGGGATGGGCTCCATCCACCGGGTGTGGGAGCGCACCCTGAACCGCCCGGTGGCCATGAAGGTGCTGACGCCCGAGCGGGCCCACGAGTCCACGGTACGCCAGCGCTTCCTGGCCGAGGCCCAGGTGACCGGCCAGCTCGAGCACCCCAACATCGTGCCGGTTTACGAGCTGGGCGCTGACGACAAGGGCAAGCTGTTCTTCACCATGCGGCTGATCGACGGCAGCTCCTTCTCCGAGTACCTGAAGGATCACCCGCCCCAGACCGACGAGGACATCGAGCACGCCCTGGAGATCTTCTTCCGCGTGTGCGACGCGCTGAGCTTCGCCCACAGCCGCGGGGTGATCCACCGGGACGTGAAGCCTGCCAACATCATGGTGGGCGAGCACGGCCAGGTCTACCTGATGGACTGGGGCATCGCCCGGCTGCACCAGGCCTCGATCGGGGGCGAGGGCGAGGAGCGGCGCCGGCGCACTGCGACCGCCACCCTCAGCATCCCGGCCGTCGACGAGCGCGGGCTGGTGCTGGGCACCTACTCCTACATGTCGCCCGAGCAGGCCCGCGGCGACGCGGACGCCCTCGACCACCGCACGGACGTGTTCATGCTGGGCGCGGTGCTGTACCGCATCGTGGTCGGCCGCCCGCCCATCACCGGCCGGACGGCCATCGAGGCCCTGGCTATCGCGGCCGAGGCCAAGATCCCCGACGTCCGCGACGAGGTCCCGGGCATGCTGCGCCGCTCGCTGGTCGAGGTGGCCATGCAGGCCATGGAGAAGGAGCAGGCCCGGCGCTTCCAGACCGTGGCAGCGCTCAAGGCCGCCGCCCAGCAAGTGCTGCGCGGGCGCTTCCGCTTCCCGGTGCGCGCAGTGCCTGCGGACTCGCTGATCCTGCGCGAGGGCGAGCCCGGCGACGACGCCTACTACATCCGCACCGGGCAGTGCGAGGTGTTCACCGAGCGGGAGGGGGTGCGCGTGTCGCTGCGCACGCTCGGGCCCGGGGAGGTGTTCGGCGAGACGGCCGTGTTCACCGGCCAGCCGCGGAACGCCTCGGTGCGCTCGCTGGGCGCGGTGGAGCTGATCGTGGTGCCGGGGCGCTTCATCTCCGGCGCGCTGGGGCTGGACTCGTGGACGGGCGGCTTCGTGCGCTCGCTGGGGCTGCGCTTCACCGAGGGCAGCCGGGCCCTGGCCGACTCCGAGCGCGGGCGGCTGCGCTCCGAGGTGGCCGCGGCGGCCTGGCGGCTGCTGGCGCGGCACGGCGCGCGGCGCGCGGACGGCTCGCTCGAGGCGCCGCTCGGCCGGCTGGCCGCCGAGCTCGAGGCGCTGGTGCCCGAGCCGGATCAGCTCGAGACCTTGCTCGCCGAGGCCGGCCTGGGGATCGAGGCCGCGCCCGCCGGCGGGAAGAGCGTGGTGGCGGGCGAGAGGAGCGAGCCATGAGCGGCGCCCTGGAGACCTTCGAGCAGGCCATCGCGGACGACCTCGGCTCGATGAAGAGTTGCCCGCACGGGCTGGACTGCGCGCATTGCCCCGAGGCGCTGTGCGTGAAGATCGTGGCCGCGGCGGACTTCCCCTCCGAGTTCGGCGCCTTCCGCATCCTCGGCTTCGTCAACAACAAGGACGGCAAGGACCACACCGTGGTGCTCAAGGGCGAGGTGGGGGACGGGCAGGGCATGCTGACCCGCATCCACTCGGCCTGCCTGACGGGCGACGCGCTGGGCAGCCGGCGCTGCGACTGCGGCCCGCAACTCCACGAGGCGCTCCGGCTCATCGAGCGCGAGGGCCGCGGGCTGGTGCTCTACCACCAGGCCGAGGGGCGCGGCATCGGGCTGGCGAACAAGCTGCGCGCCTACGTGCTGCAGGATCGCGGGCTGGACACCCTGGAGGCCAACACCGCGCTCGGCTTCAGGCCCGACGAGCGCGACTACGCCATCCCGGCCGAGATGCTGCGCCGGCTCGGGGTGCGCTCGGTGCGGCTCCTGACCAACAACCCGGACAAGGTGGCCGCGCTCGAGGCGCACGGGGTCCAGGTGGCCGAACGCGTGATCCTGCAGCCGTCCTTCCACGAGGACAACGCGCGCTACCTGCACACCAAGCTGGAGCGCTTCGGCCACCTGCTGCACCTGGAGTGAACCACCTCAACCAGGATTTCTTCGAGGGAATGTGGCCGGGCTGCGCCATGGGCCTCCGGCGCACAGGCGCGCATTGTGTGACCGGCTTTCTTGGCGTGGTCCAGCGTGAGAGCCGCGCGCCGCGATCGCACCCTGACTGGCTCGCCGCGGCGGCTTGCTGGGCGGCGTCGTGCGCTGCAGCCTGCATGATTCCTGGCTTCTCTCCGCGATTGGGGATGGCTTGACTCGCTCCGCGACGAGGGCCTAGCGTGGGTGAAATCTTCCGATAGGAAGCAGCGCGAGGGAGGATCGACGCGATGAACGTGTTCAACATCCTCGCTATCGTTGCCACCTTCGGGGTCGGGTTCTTCTTGAGACTGCGCCTGAAAAAGGACATCCCGGCGTTTCTGGCAGCCTGTGGGGTCCTGCCTGTCTGGATCCTGTTCGCTGAGTTCGCGCTGCCCTACCAGGGCGGGGGCGCGTCCTTCTGGCCGATCGCCGTGGTCTACGGGCTCGTCGTCGGCTCTCTGGTCGGCGGCCTGGGCGTCTTCCTGGGCAGGCTGTGGTCCGGGGAGCGAACTGCCGCAAAGAAGCGCGTGGATCCCGAGAACCCGCCCCCTCTGGCCCTTGGAGCTGCCGAAGTTGAGATCGACATCGGCCATCTCGGTGGCGAGGAGCACAGGGAGGCGTTCGCCACCATCTTCGAGCGGATGCTCCGCGACAACGCCTCGCTGTTCGCGGGGCGCCAGCTCGTTGGAGCGCAGGGGCGGAGACCCATCGCCTGGCACCTGGCGGCGCCGCCATTTCCTGCGGCAGAGCTCACCGGAGAGAAGGCCAAGGAAGTGGCGCGGGCGCTCTATGACAGCCACAACGAGCAGGTGGACCTCGAGTTCTCTGGCCAGGACAGAACGATCCTCCTCGTGGTCGGGTTTGACAACCCACGGTTCTGCATTCGCTGAGCGTATCGGGACGCCCGGGCGGCAGAGGATGACGGGTCCATGAAAACGAGGATCATGTACATCGAGTTGAAGTCGACAACGGACGGGCACACGGATCGCGGGCCGGCCTGGATCGGCCGGGTCACCTTCAACCGGACCGGCAAGACCCTCTCCTGGCGAGGCAAGCGCTTCCAGAGGGGCTGCCTGGAGGGTTGCGGGAACTACCACGACGTCGAGACCGGCGAGGGCTACTGGATCTCGGGCGCCAAGAAGGACGGGAACGATCGCTTTGGCTGGGCGACCGGGGCCAAGGTCGAGATCGACGAGGACGTGCGCGAGGAGTACTGGACCGCCATCCGCTGCCAGCCGGAGAGGGCCGCGGAGAAGTTCACCTGAGGGAGCGTGAGGGGTTGGATACGATCGTCGCCAGGAGATGCCTGTTCGCGATCGCGCCGGACGGTACCGAGCATGAGATCGTCCTGGCTGTGGGGGCGCCCAGGTTGCACCCTGGAGGAGAGTGGAGCGCGGACGTTTCTCTCGGTGTACTCCCGTACAAGCCGTTCACGGTGTTCGGAGTGGATTCCTGGCAGGCCCTCGAGCTGGCCATGCGCTACGTAGCACTCCAGGTCGAACATTTCACGGAGCAGGGCTGGCGGTTCTTTCAGGAGAAGGGCGGCGAGAGCGCCTCGAGGTGAATGTGCTGTCAGCCTCTGATGCCCGGGAACGCTCCTGGGTCGGCCTGCGTGGCCGCCGCGAGCGGGCGATCTCGCTCAATCAACGGCGTGCGGCCCCACCTCCAGCCGAAGGACGCCGGCCGGTAACATCGCGCTCAGTCGAACGCCGGAGGCAATTGGGATGGCCGCTCCACGCCACCCTCACCGCCTCCTTGCCCTTCCCGTCGTCTTGCATTCGCCTTCCCGTTCTGGCAGGAATGGGGCAGGGAAGCCCGACAACCAGGAGGATGGGGAGATGGACATGCGGATCTCGGGATGGACGTGGGCTGTGTGCCTGGGCTTGTTTACCGTGGCGCTTGCTGGGCTCGCGCTCACCGGGCCAGGGTGTGGCAGCAAGGACTGTACCTTGGCGACGTGCGCATCCCACTTCGAGATCGTGCTCGAGCACCCGGGCGCCTGGGCGGTAGGCACCTTCTCCGTGGAGGTGGAGGCGGACGGGGCCGTGGGGAGCTGCGACGTCACCTTCGGCGCCGACGGTTCGGCAGAATGGCCAGCGTGCACTGGGACTCGCGGCTGGGAGCTCTCCCTGGTCGGCGACACAGGGACGGCTGCAGAGCGGCCGCTCTCGGTCCTGTTCGCGGGCTATGGCGTCGTGATGCCTGACTCGATCGCGGTCCGGGTGAGATCGGGCGGGGTGGAGATCGGCGCCCAGACCTACACCCCCACCTACGAGCGCCACCGCCCGAACGGCCCCGGCTGCGACCCGGTGTGCGAGACCGCGAACCCGGTCACCTTGACGGTGCAGTAGCTGCCGGACCGCCAGGGATGTGGCAGGGAAGCCCGACAACCAGGAGGATGGGGGCATGCAGAGGAAAGCGTCGCGCGTGTGGCAGGGAAGTCTGGCTGCAGGGGCGGCCCTGACATTCCTCGCGCTCGCGAACCTCGGGTGTGACATGGGAGCTTGCACCCTGTTGGCGTGCGGCGTTCCCCTCGAGGTCAAGGTCGAGCACGCAGGCGGCTGGCCGGCCGGAGCCTACATCCTGGAGGTGGATCAGGACGGGGTCGTGGGGAGCTGCGAGTTCTCCTCCCCTCCCGCCTGTGAAGGTTGGCAGCCGGTGTGCAACCCGGTCCGCGGATGGGAGCTCGACCTCGACGACTGCATCGAGCCATACACGGGGCAAACCCTCCGGATCGCCTTCGGGGGCTGGGGCGCCCCGGAGCCGGCCTCGGTCACGGTCCGGGTGAGCCTGGACGGGGTCGAGATCGGCGCGGAGACCTTCGTCCCCACCTACGAGCGCTTCCGCCCGAACGGACCCGATTGTGATCCAGTGTGCCAGCGCGCCGACCCGGTCACCCTCACGCTGCAGTAGCCGCCGGCCGGAGGCCGGGCAACCCTCAGGGGACGAGGACCAGCGTGGTCACGCTCATGGCCGGCAGGGTGTCGATGAAGGCGTTGACCAGGGTGATGGGGATGTCGGCCCCGCGCACCGGGGTGGCGCTCCCCGCGGTCACCCGGTAGACCTGGGCGGTGTGGAGCTGCTGGGTGTGGGTCACGCGGAAGCCCGCGTCGAGCGCCCCGCCGGTCTTGTTGATGGCCACGATCACCAGCCGCTCGGGGTGGCCGGCGTCCAGGCTGCCGTAGGCCGTGACGCGCTCGAGCTCCGCGGTCGCCTGGGGATCCGCCAGCAGGGTCTGCAGCGAGGTGTCGCCGAAGGCGCCGCCGGCGCCGTCGTAGTCGAGGAAGGCCTTGAAGCCGCCGTGGATGAAGTCGAGCGTGCCGCTCATCGGCCACAGGGCCGCGGCGAACACCCCCTCGCGCCCGAAGATGCCCAGCACGTCCGCCTCGGCGAGGGCCCCGGAGATGTGGTTGGCGCCGCCGTAGTAGTACTCGGTGAAGGCCAGGCCGGTGCCGGGGTAGGTGGCGGCGATCTTCTCCTGCATGAGCGGGATGAGCGCGATCGGGCCCAGGGTGGAGTACTCGCTGATCCAGCTGTCCTCGGTGTAGGTCGGATCCCACAGCGAGCGCGGGGCCTGGACGCGGGCGGTGACCACCTGCGCGGAGGCCTCCTCGCCGGTGATGCGCACCCCGCCGCCCATGGCCTCCGGGTACCAGTGCAGGTCGAGGGCGTCGAGCAGCCGCCGGCCCTGCTCCGCCGAGGCCGTGGCCAGGGCGTCCAGGAAGAACTCCAGGAAGTCGCGGCCGCCCCCGTCGGGTGCGTCCTGCAGGGTGACGAACCCGTACCAGCCGTAGCTCACCGGCCCGAGCACCAGCGCCTCGGGCACCAGGTCCTTGATCACCGCGGCCAGCTCGATCGACTTCTGCTCGAGCTCCGCGTAGGTGGCCGGGTCGGGGTGGATGCGCACGTGGGTGCCGGACCACAGGTCCGGCTCGTTGTCGAGCTCGTACAGGAGGTTCGGCGCGCCGGCCTGGTGGGCGCCGGGGAAGGTGGTCTCCAGGAAGTTGACCAGCTCGTCCATGTACACCACGCCGTCGCCCAGGTCCGGGCTGAGGCTGAGCGGGCTGCCCTTGCGGAACTGGATGGGATCGAACAGCACCTCGAGGTAGTTCGCGGTGCC
The DNA here is from genome assembly GCA_022710975.1 of Myxococcota bacterium. Classification (GTDB taxonomy): domain Bacteria; phylum Myxococcota; class B64-G9; order B64-G9; family B64-G9; genus JAKLGA01. Next base: position 61,030 of record JAKLGA010000015.1, read on the forward strand.
GTTCACGTCGCCGTCGGAGGCGCCGGTGGCGACGTAGCCGAGCATCTGGATGGTGACCAGCATGTCGGCGCCCGCGTCGAACGCCCGCTGGGTGGCCACCCGCACGGCCTCGCCGGGCACGTCCTGCCGGTCGGCGGGGAGATCCATGGCCATGTAGCCGTCGTTCTGGTTGAGCCAGTCGGTGCCCGCGTGGCTCAGGTTGTTCTCCCAGTTGTAGGCGCTCAGCCGGTTGCCGCCCTGGCGGGCCAGGCGCGGGGCGCCCGGACCGTCGAAGATGGCCGCGCCCAGGCCGTTGTGCCCGTAGATGCGGGGCGAGATCGGCCGGCCGTGCTCGGAGTCCACGTCCACCTGGACGTCGGCCCCGCCCGGGTCGTCCGGGGTGATGTACGTGCCGTCGTCGGCTACGCAGGTGAGGCCCACCGCGTGGAAGCCCGCCTCGCACTGGCAGGCGGCCACCCCGCCGTTCACCTGGCAGGTGCCGTGGCCGGAGCAGGTCACCCCGTCGCAGGGATCCGCGTCCGCCACGCAGGTGAGTCCCACCGCGTGGAAGCCCGCCTCGCACTGGCAGGCGGCCACCCCGCCGTTCACCTGGCAGGCGCCGTGGCCGGAGCAGGTCACCCCGTCGCAGGGATCCGCGTCCGCCACGCAGGTGAGCCCCTGGGCGTGGTAGCCGGAGTCGCACTGGCAGGCGGCCACCCCGCCGTTCACCTGGCAGGCGCCGTGGCCGGAGCAGGTCACCCCGTCACAGGGATCCGCGTCGGACACGCAGTCGAGCCCCTGGGTGTGGTAGCCGGAGTCGCACTGGCAGGCGGCCACCCCACCGTCCACCTGGCAGGCGCCGTGGCCGGAGCAGGTCACCCCGTCGCAGGGATCCGCCTGTCCGGCCACCGTGACCGTGGCGCGGTCCTGGACCGCGGGATCCGCGTGGCTCGCGGCCACCACGTGGAACGTCCCCTCGGCGGCCGGCGCGGTGTACAGACCGTCGGGGTCGATGGTCCCGCCCCCGGCCTCCTCGACGGAGTAGAGCACCTGGGTGTCACTCGTGCCGGCCACCGCGGCCGCGAACTGCTGGGTCGCGCCCGGGGCCAGCTCGACCTCGTGCGGGGAGAGGGCCACGCGGATCCCGGCCTCGATGCCGCCGTCGCAGGCGAACACCGTCAGGGACAGCAAGGACAGCAAGGATAGTAAGGATAGTAAGGACGGGCGAGCGAGGGTCATGGAGTCTCCTCCTTGCGCCCGCGACGCAGCCGCCACGGGAGCAGGCAGATGAACGCGGTCAGGCTCACGGCGCCCGGGCCCGCCGAGGCGCAGCCGCCGCCGGCCTCCTCCTCGTCGGGGGCGATCCACAGGTGGCTGGTGAGCGCCAGCGGCATGCCCTGGCCGTCCCGCACCTCCACCCGCACCCGGAGCTCGCCCTGCTCCGGGGCTTCGACCTGGAGCTCGGCCAAAAAGGGCTCGGCGTCGATGGCGCGCTCCTCGCTCACCCGGCCCCCCCGCACCCAGCGCAGGACCTGGCCCTGGCCGCCCCGCACCAGGGCCGTCAGCCGCGCGGAGCCGGTCACCGTGTCGCCCGCGGGCGGCGGCTGGCTGGACAGCTCGATCATGGGCCCGCCGGGCCCGCGCAGCTTGACCACGGTGCGGCCCGCGCGGATGCCCTCCAGCAGCGGCGCGACCCCCAGCCCCTCGGCGAACACCAGGGTGGTGGGCGTGCCCGGCTGGATCTCGACGCCGCCCGGCTCCGCCGGCAGCCAGTGCGCGTCGCTGCCCCCCAGGGCGGCCACGTGCCGGCCCTGGGCGCACAGCCCGTCCCAGAGCTCGATGGCGCTGTCGCCCAGGACGGGCCAGGTGCCGGCGATGTCGCTGCTGCACACCTCGACCGCGTCCACCTGCGCGGCTTCGAGCGCGTGCTCCCAGGCGCAGCCCAGGCACAGCTCCCCGACGTCCAGGGTCGGGTGATTGAGGCTCAGCAGCGCGCCCTGGGCATGCACGTCCGTGGCCACCTGCTCGATGGTGCGGCCGTCCAGCCCGACCAGGTGGCTCACCCAGGCCGTGAGGCCGAGCGCGTTGGCGTGCCCCCCGTAGGTGGTCACCTCCTCGCCGGGCAGGAACAGGAAGTCCGGGTGGCGGGCCTGGGCGTCGACGATGAGCTCGAGCTGGGCCGCGTTGTTGTGGTCGGTGAGCGCCACGAAGTCGAGGCCCCGCTGGCTCCCGAACGCGGCCAGCTCGTCCAGGCTGGCCTGGCCGTCGTTGCTCTGGTTCGAGTGCACGTGGAAGTCGCCCGCGTACCAGCGCGCGGCCGGGTCGAGCACGCCCGCGGAGGCGTAGGGCGCGCGCCCGGGCTGGGCCAGCAGGGTCGGCTGGTCCCGCAGCGCGACCACCAGGCGGTAGGGTGCGGGCGCGACCTCGAGCCAGGCCGCGCCGATGATCACCCGCCAGGCGCCGGGCGTGAGCGGGCCCGTGGCGCAGCCGCGCGAGGCCGCCCGCGCGCCGGTGATGGAGGGTTCGGTCGAGGAGCCGGTCCAGCAGCGGAACCCGTCCGGGGCGAGCAGGCCGAAGTCGAGGGTGTTGCGCGCCTCCAGGCCCTGGTGCTGGACCTCGAGCTCGCCCACCCCGGCCGGCACCTCGAAGGGGAGGGCCGTGTACGTGCCCTGCTCCGCCGCCAGCGTGCCCGACAGATCCAGCACCTGGTCGGCCCGGGCCGGCGTCGCAAGAGCCAGGACCAGCAAACCCATCGGCCCGGTTTTCGTCATGCCCTGGTACCTCTCGGGACACCAAGGTAACATGTTCTGGCCCTCCTTGGAGGGGGCGACCGCATGGACGCCTACTTCATCCTGTACGTCGAGGATCAGCGCAGGAGCGCGGCCTTCTACCGGGCCGTGCTCGGGCGCGCGCCCCGGCTGGACGTGCCGGGCATGACCGAGTTTCAGCTCGGGGCTGACAGCGTGCTCGGGCTCATGCCCGCGGCCGGCATCCGCCGCCTGCTCGGCCCGGCGCTCCCGGACCCGGACGGGGCCCGGGGCGTCCCCCGCGCGGAGCTGTACCTCCTGGTGGACGACCCGGGGGCGTGCCACGCGCGGGCGCTCGGCCAGGGGGCGCGGGAGCTGAGCGGGCTCGCGCCGCGCGACTGGGGCCACGAGGCGGCCTACAGCCTCGACCCCGACGGGCACGTGCTGGCCTTCGCCCGGGAGCGGCCCGCCGGCGAGTAGGTCTTGCCTCGTGCCGGCCGACGAGGCTATTTCTTCGGGTGTCCCGAGGTTCGCTGATTCCCCAGGAGGGCTGGCATGGCCAAGGCGGTGAAGGGTTCGAGGACTGCGAAGAAGAAGACGACCACGAAGACGCCGGTGCGGCGGCCCGGGGTCAAGCGGGCCAAGGCCCCGGCCCGGAGGGAGCCGGCCGCGCGGCGGTGGATCGAGCTGCGAGTGAACGGCCGGGTCCACGCCCTCGAGGTCGGGCGCGATCTCCAGCCGAGCACCACCCTGGCGGTCCTGCTGCGCGAGCGGCTCGGCTTCACCGGGCTCAAGATCGCCTGCGACGAGGGCGCCTGCGGCGGCTGCACGGTGCTGCTCGACGGCCAGGCGGTGCTGTCCTGCATGCTGCTCGCGGTCGAGGCCCACGGGCACGAGATCGTGACCGTCGAGGGGCTGCCCGCGGACGACCCGGTCATCCAGGCCTTCGCCGAGCAGAGCGAGCCGGGCCACGGCACGGCGCTCCAGTGCGGCTACTGCACCCCGGGCTTCGTGATGACCGCCCGGGCGCTGCTCGACGAGAACCCCGCCCCCAGCCTGGCCGAGGTCAAGGAGGCGCTGGGCGGGAACATCTGCCGCTGCGGCTGCTACCAGGGCATCGCCCAGGCGGTGCTGCACGCGGCCGAGAAGCTCGCCGCCCGCAGGGCCCAGGGGGTGAAGTCGTGAAGAAGCCCTTCACCCCGCGCGTCCGCCGCAAGCACGTCGGCGGCTACCGGCCGCGCATCGACGGCGCGGAGAAGGCCGCGGGCAAGGCCCGCTACATCGACGATCTGACCACCCCGCTCCACATCCCCGGGCTGGCCTACGCCAAGGTGCTGCGCAGCCCCTACCCGCGCGCCCGCATCCGGCGGCTGGACACCCGCAAGGCCGCGGCCCTGCCCGGGGTGCTCGGCGTCCTGACCTACCAGGATCCCGAGGTGGCCGCCCTCAAGCCCACCAGCGCCGGCTGGACCGACGGCGTGGACACGGTCTCCTACGACAAGATGATGTGGGGCGCCTTCAGGGACCGGCGGGTGCTGGGCGACTACGCGTGCTGGGCGGGGGACGAGGTCGGGGCGGTCGTGGCCGCCGAGAGCGAGCAGCTGGCCGAGCAGGCCCTCCGCCTGCTCGAGGTCGACTGGGAGAAGCTACCCTTCGTGCTCGAGCCCGAGGAGGCCATGCGGCCCGGCGCCCCGGTGCTCCACCCCGAGATCGCCCCCACCAACGTGCTGCCCGCGGACCCGGTCGGCGGGCCCGACGTGTTCGTGGTGAAGGGCGACGCCGAGGCGGAGCTGGCGCGCGCCGAGGTGGTGGTCGAGGGTAGCTGCGCGCACCACAACGCCACCCAGTGCTCGCTGGATCCCTGGTGCTGCGTGGTCGAGTGGACCGACGCGCTGCTCACGGTCTGGTCCAACGCCTACGAGGCCGACCAGACCCGTACGCACCTGAGCGAGATGCTCGGGCTGCCGCTGCACAAGGTGCGCGTGGTGAGCCCCTACGTGGGCGGCCAGTTCGGGCGCGGGGACACGGGCGACCAGCCCTTCTTCCTGTTCACCGCGCTCTTGGCCCGCAAGGTCGGGCGGCCGGTCAAGTTCAAGCACACCCGCCGGGAGAGCTTCCACGACGGGCGCCAGCCGGCCGTCTTCCACGCCCGGGTGGGCGCCCGGCGGGACGGCACCATCACCGCCATGACCTTCGAGTCCCTGGGCAACGCCGGGGCGCACGCCGACCACACCATGTTCGCCCTGAAGTTCGCCCCGCTCGAGGTGGCCGAGGTGGCCTTCGCCCACATCCCCCACATCCGCATCGGCTCGCGCGCGGTGTACACCGACAAGATGCCGGCCTGCATGATGCGGGGGGTAGGCAACTCCCAGTTCAACCTGTCGCTCGGGCACATGCTCGATCTCCTGGCCGAGCGGCTGGGGGTGGATCCCGTCGAGCTGGCGCTCAAGAACTTCGGGCACGAGTGGGAGGGGCTGCCCAACCGGAGCCTCACGGCCGTGCTGCGCGCGGGCGCGGAGCGCCTGGGCTGGCGCGAGAAGCGCCACGCCCCGGGCCAGGGCCCGGCCTTCGAGGGCACCAAGAAGCGCGGGGTGGGCTTCTCCTTCCACCCGGCCTGGCACGCCGAGTGGCAGGAGGTGCGGCGCGGCGAGGTGCAGGTGGCGCTCACCCTGAACCCGGACTGCACGGTCAACCTGGACGCGGCCTCGGTCGAGACCGGCACCGGCTCCAACACCTGCAACGTGCTGGGCTGCGCCGAGGCGCTGGCCTGCCTGGGGATCGGCCCCGCGGACATCCGCTGGGAGCCGGTCGTGGACACCCAGGTGAACGTGAAGGACTGCGTGCAGACCGACAGCGCCGTCGCCTTCCTGCAGTCGGAGGTCCTGGCGGTGGCCGCCGGAGAGCTCCGGCAGAGGCTGTGCGAGCGGGCCGCGCCGGCGCTCGGCCGGCCCGCGGCCGAGCTGGAGGTGGTCGACGGGCGCGTGCGCGTGCGCGCCGAGCCCGCCCGGGGGGTGGCCGTGCGCGAGCTGCTGCGCCGGGCTCCGCTGACGCCGATCCGCGTGCACTCCAGCCGCCCGCCGCTGGCCGAGAAGACGGGCGTGCCCTTCATCGCCACCTTCGCCGAGGTCGAGGTGGACACCGCCACCGGGCGCACCCAGGTGCTCCGGCTGGTGGTGGTCAACGACTGCGGCACGGTCATGTACGCCTCGGGCGCCGAGGCGCAGCAGATCGGCGGCCAGTGCATGGGCATGGGCGAGGCGCTGACCGAGGAGATCATCTACGATCGGGCCACGGGCGTCCCCCTCAACTTCAACTGGATCGACTACAAGATCCCCACCCTGGCCGACATGCCCGACATCGAGCCGGTGCTGCTCGAGGTCTGGCGGGGCGGCGGGGAGTACGGCGCCTGCGGCATCGGCGAGGGCACCGTGACCTGCGCCCCGCGCGCCATCCTGAACGCCATCCACAACGCCATCGGCAAGCGCCTCGACGCCATCCCGGTCAAGCCGGAGAAGGTGCTGGCCGCGCTGGGCAAGGCGTGAGGTGCAGCCATGGCACTGCGACCCATCGAACACGTGGCGGCCTCCTCGCTGGAGGAGGTGAGCGCGCTGCTCGCCCGGCACCGGCAGGGCGCCGCGCTCGTCGCCGGCGGCACGGATCTGCTCGGCTCCCTGAAGGACGGCGTGCGGCCCAGCCATCCCGGGCTGCTCGTCGACCTGAAGCCCGTGGCGGAGCTGCGCTTCATCCGGGCGGACCGGCGGGGCCTGCGCCTCGGCGCGCTGACCACGCTCTCGGAGCTCGTCCGCCACCCGGAGGTGCGCGAGCGCTGGCCGCTGCTGGCCGAGGCCGCCCGGGTGGTGGCCTCCTGGCAGATCCGCAACATGGGCACCGTGGGCGGCAACCTGTGCCAGGAGCCGCGCTGCTGGTACTACCGCGCGCCCGAGAACCAGTTCCACTGCCTGCGCAAGGGCGGCGAGAAGTGCAACGCGCTGCTGGGCGAGAACCGCTACCACTCGATCTTCGGCGGCGCGCGCGCCTGCCTGCCCGGCTGCGCGGCGGGCTGCCCGGCCCACGTGCCCATCCCCTCCTACCTGGCCGAGATCCGCGCCGGCGAGCTCGACCGGGCGGCCCGGCTGGTGCTGGCCCGCAACCCCATGCCGGCCATCACCGGGCGGGTGTGCCCGCACCGCTGCGAGCAGGGCTGCAACCGGCGCGACCTCGACGAGGCCGTGTCCACCCGGGCCATCGAGCGCCACCTGGGCGACCACGTGCTGGCGCACGCGGCCCGCTTCCTGAAGAAGCCCGGGCGGGAGACCCGCAAGCGCGTGGCGGTGATCGGCGCGGGACCGGCCGGCCTGAGCGCGGCCTACTACCTGCGCCAGGCCGGGCACCGGGTGACCGTCTTCGACCGGAACCCCGAGGCCGGGGGCATGCTGCGCTACTGCATCCCGGCCTACCGGCTGCCCCGGGCGGTGCTGGCCCGGCAGGTCGAGGCCCTCGCCCGCACGGGCATCGAGTTCCGCCTGGGCGCCGAGGTCGGCCGGGGGAAGCTCAGCCTGGCCGCGCTCCGCCGCGCTCACCAGGCGGTCTTCCTGGCCAGCGGCGGCTGGCGCCAGAAGCGCCTGGGGCTCGAGCAGGAGGAGCTGCTGGGCTCGGGCCTGGACTTCCTGGTGGCCGCGCGGGGCGACAGCCCGCCCACCCCGGGCCAGCGCGTGCTGGTCATCGGCGGTGGCAACGTGGCCGTGGACGTGGCCATCACCGCCAGGCGGCTGGGCGCCGCGCGGGTCAGCATGGCCTGCCTGGAGGCGCGCGAGGCGATGCCCGCCTTCCCCGAGGACCTCGCCCAGGCGCTGGAGGAGGGCATCGAGCTGCTGCCCTCCTGGGGCCCGGCCAGGGTGCTCACCCGCGGGGGCAGGGCCGTGGGGCTGGAGCTGCAGCGCTGCACCTCGGTGTTCGACGACGAGGGCCACTTCCGGCCGAGCTTCGATCCGGCCGATCGGCGCACGCTCGAGGCCGACCAGATCCTGGTGGCCATCGGCCAGGGCGCGGAGCTCGGGTACGCCGGGCGCGCCCTGGGCACCGCGCGCGGGCTCGTGGTGGTGGACCCGGACACCCAGGCCACCAACCTGCCCGGCGTGTACGCGGGCGGCGACGCGGTGTCGGGACCGGCCTCGGTGGTCGAGGCCCTGGCCGCCGGCCGGCGCGCGGCCCTGGCGATCGATCTCGCCCTGGGCGGCAAGCCCGCATCGGCCGAGCTGGACGAGGGCGCGGTGAGGGTGAACCCCGGGGCGCTGGCCCGGCCCACCCGGGCGGTGCCCGGGACCTGCGCGCCCGGAGCGCGCTCCCTGGGCGGGGAGGACGTGGCCACCCTCGCGCTCGAGGCCGTGCAGGCCGAGGCCGGCCGCTGCGTGAACTGTGGCTGCGTGGCGGTCAACGCCTCCGATCTGGCCCCGGCCCTGGTCGCCCTGGGGGCCCGCGTGCAGACCACCCGGCGCAGCCTCGCGGCCGAGGACTTCTTCGCCGCCGGGCTGCTGCGCACCACCGCGCTCGCGCCGGACGAGCTGGTGACCGAGGTGAGCGTGCCCGCGCAGGCGCCGGGCAGCGTCCAGGGCTACCTCAAGTTCCGCATCCGCAACGCCATCGACTTCCCCATCGTGGGCCTGGCCAGCGTGCTGTCGCTCGAGGGCGCCCGGGTGCGGCGCGCCCGCCTGGCCCTGGGCGCGGTGGCGCCGGTGCCGCGCCGGCTCTCCGAGGTGGAGGAGTTCCTCGAGGGCAAGCTGCTGGACGAGGCCACCGCCGAGGCGGCCGCGGCGCTGGCCGTGCGGGACGCGGCCCCGCTGGCCGGGAACGGCTTCAAGGTGCAGATCGTCCGCGCGCTGCTGAAGAAGGCGCTGCTCGCCGCCGCCGGGGGACGCGTGGCCCCCTGAGCTCGCCCATGCCCTGCCCGGACGAGAACCAGACCCTGGCCTTCGTGGAGGGGCGGCTGCCCGAGGGGCAGGCCCGCCAGGTCGAGGAGCACCTGGACGCCTGCCCTGCCTGCCGGGCGCTGGTCGCCGATCTGGCCCGCGAGGCCGCGCCCGGACAGGGCTCCGGTCCCGCGGATCCCGAGGCCACCCGGCCCGACCTGGGCCAGGCCGGGGCCGGGCCCGCCTTGCGCCGGGGCAGCGAGGTGGGCCGCTACGTGATCCTCGATCTGATCGGGAGGGGTGGCATGGGCGAGGTGTACGCCGCCTACGACACCCGCCTGGACCGCAAGGTGGCCCTCAAGTTCCTGCACCAGACCGGGCCAGGCTCCAGCCGGCGGCTGCTCGACGAAGCCCACGCCATGGCCCGCGTGCGCCACCCGAACGCGGTGACCGTGTACGACGTGGGCGACCTCGCCGGGCAGGTGTTCGTGTCCATGGAGCACGTCGAGGGCCAGAGCCTGGCCGCCTGGCTGGCCGCCGAGCGGCGCACCTGGCAGGCGGTGCGGTCGGTGTTCCTGCAGGCCGGCGCGGGCCTGGCCGCGGTGCACCGGGCCGGGCTGGTGCACCGCGACTTCAAGCCCGCCAACGTGCTGGTGGCCGCCGACGGGCGGGTGCTGGTGACCGACTTCGGCCTGGCCCGGCCGGCGCTCGGCGATCCGGCGGGCAGCGGCGGCACGCCGGCCTACATGGCCCCGGAGCAGCGCGCGGGCGGCCCGGCCGACGCCCGCAGCGATCAGTTCGCCTTCTGCGTGGCGCTGTGGGAGGGGCTGCACGGCGAGCGCCCCCTCCAGGGTGGCGCCCTCCGGCCGCCGGCCGATCCGGGCCGGGCCCCGGCCTGGCTGCGGACGCGGCTGCTGCGTGGCCTGCAGCCCGAGCCGGCGGCGCGCTACCCCTCGGTGGACGAGCTGCTCTCCGCCCTGGCCCGCGATCCGCGCCGCGCGCGGCGGCGCCTGGCCGCGGCGCTGCTCGGGCTCGGCCTGCTGCTCGCGGGTGGCGTGGGCGCCTACGCCGCGCTCGGGGGGCGGCCGGCGCCCTGCCAGGGTGCCGCGGAGCGCCTGGCCGGGGTGTGGGACGAGGGGCGGGCCCGCGCCGTGGAGGCGGCCTTCCTCGGGAGCGGCGCGCCCTCCGCCCCGCAGGCCTTCGCCGCCAGCCGGCGCGTCCTGGACGGGTACGCCGCGGACTGGGCGCGCGAGCGCACCGGGGCCTGCGAGGCCACGCGGGTGCGCGGCGAGCAGTCCGAGGAGCTGCTCGATCTGCGCATGCAGTGCCTGGAGGAGCGCCTGACCGAGCTGAAGGCCCTGGCCGAGCTGTTCCTGGCCGCGGACGCGGCCGTGGTCGAGCGCTCGACCGAGGCGGCCCAGTCGCTCAGCTCCCTGGCGGGCTGCGCCCGGGCCGCCTCCCTGCGGGCGCAGGTCCCGCCGCCGGCCGAGCCGGACCGGCAGGCCGCGCTGAGGTCCCTGCGCTCGCGCCTGGCCGCGGTCAAGGCGGGCCACGAGGCCGGCCGCTCGCGCGAGGTGCTGGCCGAGGCCGAGGCCGTGCTCACCGGCGGCCAGGCGCTCGGCCACCCCCCGCTCACGGCCGAGGCCGGCTACTGGCTGGCGGAGATCCTGGCCCGGCTCGATCGCCCGGACGAGGCCCGCGCCGTCGGGCTGCGCGCGGCCGGCGACGCGCTGGCCGGCCGCCACCTGGCGCTGCTGGTGCGCGCCTTCGCCGGCCTGGTCCAGCGCGCCGGCCCGGGCCGGGAGGGGGCCGCGCAGGGCCCGGTCTGGCTGGAGCTGGCCCGGGCCGGGCTGGCCGCCCTGGGCCCCGAGCCCGAGCTCGAGGTGCTGCTGCTGCGGGCCGAGGGCCAGTGGCGCTTCGGCCAGCGCGAGTACCGCCAGGCGGTGGAGGTGCTCGAGGCGGCCCGGGCGCGGAGCCTGGAGGTCTACGGCCCCACCCACCTGCGCACCGCCCAGGTGCTGGTCAACCTGGCCGGCGCGCTCGGCCAGCTCGGCGGCCGGCTGGAGCGCGAGATCGAGCTCAAGCAGGCGGCCCTGGCCGTCCTCGAGCGGGCCTACGGCCGCGCCCACCCGGAGGTGGCCGGCCTGCTGGCCTCGATCGGTCGGGCCTACTGGCGCGCGGGGCGGGCGGCCGAGGGGCGTCCCTTCCTGGAGGAGGCGCTCGGCCTCCAGGAGCGGCTGCTCGGCCCGGAGCACACCCAGGTGGCCGCCACCCACGAGGCCCTGGGCGCGGTCCTGGGGAAGCTCGGCGAGCTGGACGCGGAGCTCGCCCACCGCCAGCGGGCGCTCGACATCCGGGCCGCCCGGGTGCCGGCCGACGACGCCAGCCTGGCCACCTGCCGCGAGGGGCTGGGGCTCGCCCTCGAGCGCCAGGGGCGGCACGCCGAGGCCCAGGCCCAGTTCGAGCGGGCCCTGACCATCGCCGAGAAGGCCTTCGGGCCCGCGTCCCAGGAGGTGGCCTTCCAGCTCCTGCACCTGGGCCAGTCGCGCGTGCTGCAGGGCCGCCCGGCCGAGGCGCTGGCTCCCCTGGAGCAGGCGCTGGCGCTGCGCCAGGCCGCCGTGGCCGCCCAGGGCGAGCTGTACCTGGCCAACCCGCACCAGGCGCTCGGCCGCGCGTTGCTGGCGCTCGGCCGGCCGGCCGAGGCCCTGGAGCACTTCCGCGAGGCGCTGGCCATCGTCGAGCGCGCCCCCGAGCCACCGGCCGCGAACCGGGCCGTGTACCTGTGCTGGCTCGGGCTGGCGCTGCTGGCGCTCGATCGGCCCGGGGAGGCGCTGGCGCCGTTCGAGGAGGCGGTGCGGGTGCAGGCCTCCCTCCAGGCCTACCCGCCCGAGCTGGCCGACAGCCGCTTCGGCCTGGCGCGCGCCCTGGCCGCGTCGGGCGGCGATCGGGCCCGGGCCACGGAGCTGGCGGGCCAGGCGCGCGAGACCTTCGCCCGCTTCGCCGCGCGGCGCGCGGACCTGCTCGCGGTGGAGCGCTGGCTGGCGACGGCCGGGCGGGGGAGGTGAGCGGTGGGCGAGCTGGACGAGGCGCTGGGCGCCGCCTGGGAGGCCGGGGCGCGAGCCTGGCCCGGGGTGGACCTCCCGCGCGAGGCGTTCGCGGCCTGGCTGGCCGCGCGGCTGCCCCCGGGCGGTCAGGGGCTGGCCGCGCTGGCGGCCCTGCGCGCGCCCGATCTCTACCTGGCCTGCGCCGCGGCGCGGGGCGACCCGGCGGCCCAGCGCGCGCTCGGCGGGCTGTGCGCCGAGCTGCTGCGGCTCGAGCTCCCGCGCCTGGGGCTGCAGGCGGTCGAGCTCGACGATTTGCTCCAGCGGGTGCTCGACAAGCTGCTGGTGGCCGCGCCCGGGCGCGCCGCGCGCCTCGAGCAGTACGCCGGCCAGGGCGCGCTCAGGAGCTGGCTGCGGGTGGTGGCCCGGCGCGAGGCGCTCGATCGCAAGGCCCTCGTCGTGCGCGAGGTGCCCTGGCAGGAGGAGAGCCTGGAGGACGTGCTGGGGGCGCTGTCCGCCGCGGACCCGGAGCTCGAGCAGTTGAAGGGCCAGTACCGGCAGGAGTTCAAGGCGGCCTTCGGCGAGGCCTTCGGCGCGCTCGATGCGCGCGAGCGCAACCTGCTGCGGCACCTGGTGTTCGATCGCCTGTCCATGGAGCAGATCGGCGCCCTGTACCACGTGCACCAGTCCACGGTCTCGCGCTGGCTGGCCAAGGTGCACGCGCGCCTGCTGTCCGGCACCCTGCGGGCCCTGGGGGGGCGGCTGCGGGTCGGACGCCGGGAGGCGGACAGCATCCTGCGCCTCATCCAGAGCCGGCTCGAGGTGAGCATGCGCCGGCTGCTGGGCGACGGGCCGACCGAGCCCGACTGAAGAAAGCCCGCATGGATTCCGCCCGGGGGCCGTCTTCCCCCCCAGGAGGGCCCCTCGGGAGGCCCGCCCAGGGAGCGGAAGCCATGAAGAACGCCTTGTCTTGCGGCATGTTGGCGGCGCTGTGGATCCTCGGGGGGGCTCCGGCTGGCCAGGCCGCCCCGCCCTCCATGACCCGCGCCCAGGTGCTCGACCTCGGCCGGACGGGCGAGGGCTACTCCTACTGGTGGGGGCACGCCCGCTGGCGCTGGGACGGCGCCGAGCACGGGGCCTGCAGCGGCGCGGGCTGCCCGGACAGCTGCACCCACTCGGGCAGCTACGGGGCGGACTGCTCGGGCTTCGTGGGCAAGGCCTGGCAGGTGCCCGACCCGAGCGATCTGACCCACGACTGGCACCCCTACTCGACCTGGCACTTCGTCAACCAGAGCGACCACTGGAGCACGCTCGACCGCGCCGCCTGCGGCCCGGCCGACGCGCTGGTTTACAACGAGAGCGGCGCGGGCCACATCGTGCTGGTCGAGGGCGGCGACCCGTGGGGGCAGACCACGGTGTACGAGGCCAAGGGCTGCGCCTACGGCGTGGTGCACAACACCCGCGCCTTCGCCTCCAAGTACGGCTGCATCCGCCGGGACAACCTGAACGAGGGCTGCAGCCCGCACTGCGAGGGCAACCTGATCATCGGCGCCGACTGCGGCCAGGGCGACTGCGGGGCCTACGGGGCCTACTGCCACCAGGACGCCGGGGCCGATCCGCGCTGCGTCTTCTTCCTGTGCGAGCCCTGGGGCGAGCAACACGGCTGCCTGGACGAGCGGACCAAGGCCGACTGCCTGGACGGCGTGGTTTCCTTCGGCGACTGCAGCGCCTACGGCGCCTACTGCCACCAGGATCCGGGCGAGCAGGCCCGCTGCGTGCTCGGGCTGTGCCAGCCGCACGGCGAGAACCACGCCTGCCTGGACGCGCGCACCATCGTGGACTGCCGCGAGGGCGACTTCACCCTGGGCGACTGCGGGGCCTACGCCGCCTTCTGCCACCAGAGCCCGGGCGAGCAGGCCCGCTGCGTGTCGGGCTTCTGCATCCCGGACGCCGCGAGCGAACCCTGGGAGCACACCATTTGCCTGCTCGACGGGCAGCTCGGGCGTTGCACGGCCGACGGCGGCCTGGAGGCCAGCCCCTGCCCGGCGGGCAGCCACTGCGCCGAGGGCGCCTGCGCGCCGGACGCGTGCGAGCCCGCCTGCGCGGGCCGGGTCTGTGGTCCGGATCCGGTCTGCGGCGCCCCGTGCGGGGAGTGCCCGGCGGGCAGCCACTGCGTCGAGGGCGCCTGCGCGCCGGACGCGTGCGAGCCCGACTGCGCGGGCCGGGCCTGCGGCCCGGATCCGCGCTGCGGGCTGCCGTGCGGCGCCTGCCCGGCCGGCCTGGAGTGCGACCCGGCCGGGGCCTGCCGGCCCCCGGCCTGCGAGCCGCAGTGCGGCGCCCGGGTGTGCGGGCCGGATTCGGCCTGCGGCGCGAGCTGCGGTGCGTGCGCGGACGGCCAGGTCTGCCAGCCGGACGGGCGCTGCCAGACCCTGCCGGCCGAGCAGGGCGTGCTGTCCGGCGTGGTGACCGGCGCGGGCGAGGACGGCAGCCAGCCCGTGGCCGGGGCCGCGGTCTGGACCGAGGGCGGCGACGAGATCCAGGCGGACGCGCGGGGCGCCTGGCAGCTGGTGCTGCCCGCCGGCGAGCAGCGCCTGCACGCCCGGGCCGAGGGTTACCTCGAGGCGAGCGCGGACTGCACGGTGATCGCCGCCCAGGCGATCGAGTGCCCGCTCCGGCTGGAGCCGCTCGAGACCGAGGAGCCCGAGGAGGTCGTCGTGGAGGGCGGCTGCGCCAGCGCGGGCGGCGGGGCGGGCCCGGGCGCCGGCGGGCTGCTGCTGCTCTGCGCCCTGCTGACGCTCCGCGCGCGGCGGAGCCGGCTGGGCGCTGCGCTGGCCGGCCTGGCGGTTGCCTGGGTCGCGGGCGCTGGGCTGACGGGCTGCGGGCTGGATGAAGACGGGCTCCTGGACCGCTCGGAGCTGGCCCGGGTGGTGGCGGAGCACGAGGGCGCCCTGGAGGCCTGCGGCGACGGGCCCGTGGTCATGGGCATCGACGTGTCCAAGTGGCAGGGCGACATCGACTGGCACGCGGTGCGCGCGGCCGGCTTCGAGTACGCGCAGATCCGCCTGGCCTACGGCGTGTACACCTTCGACGAGTACTTCGAGCGGAACTGGGCCGGCGCCAGGGCGGCCGGCGTGCGCCGCGGCGCCTACCAGTGGTTCAAGCCCGACCAGGATCCCCTGGCCCAGGCCGAGGTGCTGCTGGCCCACCTGACCCTCGAGCCCGGCGATCTGCCGCCCATGGTGGACGTGGAGGACACCGGCGGGCAGCCGCCCCAGGTGGTGGCCGAGCGCCTCGGCCAGTACCTGGCCCACGTGGAGGCGGCCACCGGCACCACGCCGCTGCTCTACACCGGCTACTACTTCTGGCGCGATCAGGTGGGCGGGGCGACCCAGTTCGTCGATCACCCGCTGTGGATCGCCCAGTACAACGACCACGCCTGTCCTGACATCCCGGCACCCTGGACCCGCTGGGCCTTCTGGCAGTTCACCAGCCAGGGCTCGGTCCCGGGCATCTACGGCGACGTCGATCTCGACCGCTTCAACGGCGACGCCGCCGCCCTGGCCGCCCTGGCCGTGGGCGGCGATCCGCGCTGCCTGGAGAACCCGGACTTCGGCGGCTGCGACGGCTCGGTCATCACCCACTGCGACGAGAACGACCAGGTGTCCAGCGGCGACTGCGGCTACTACGGCGCCACCTGCTCCACCCTGGGCGGGCACCCCCACTGCGTGCACTTCAATTGCTGGACCAACCTGGAGGGCGGTGAGGACGGCAGCTTCTGCGTGGAGGGCAGCGACCGGCTGGCCACCTGCAGCCTGGGGGTGTACTCGGAGGGCGACTGCGGCGCCTACGGGGCCCGGTGCAGCGAGGAGGGCGGGACGGCGCACTGCGTGCACTACCTGTGCTGGAGTAACCTGGAGGGCGGCGAGGACGGCAGCTTCTGCGTGGAGGGCAGCGACCGGCTGGCCACCTGCAGCCTGGGGGCGTACTCGGAGGGCGACTGCGGCGCCTTCGGGGCCCGATGCAGCCAGGCGGGCGGGGCGGCGCACTGCGTGCACTACCTGTGCTGGACCAACCTGGAGGGCGGCGAGGACGGCAGCTTCTGCCAGGCGGACGGCAGCCTGGGGGTGTGCCGGCTGGGCCAGTACGAGTCGCGCGCCTGCGCCGCCGGGGAGAGCTGCCAGGCCGGGGCGTGCGTGCCCCAGGGCTGTACCCCCGCGTGTGGCCAGCGCGCGTGCGGGCCGGATCCCGCCTGCGGGCAGAGCTGCGGGGAGTGCCCACAGGGGCAGGCGTGCGGCGCGGATGGCCAGTGCGCCGAGGTCGCCTGCGAGCCCGACTGCGCGGGCCGGGCCTGCGGCCCGGATCCGGTCTGCGGGGAGCTGTGCGGGGCGTGCGGGTCGGGGGAGTACTGCGACCTGGACGGCGCCTGCCTGCCGGACGGCTCCGAGGAGGTCGAGGAGCAGGAGCCCGAGGGCGGCTGCGCGAGCGCGGGTGGGGCCGGCGGCGGCGCCTGGCTGCTCCTGCTCGCCTGGCTGAGCGCGCGCTCGAGGGTGCTCAGTCGAGCCAGGCGGTGACCGCCTCGACCGGGTGGCGGGGTGGGCGGGCCGGGCGCTCGGCGGGCCAGCCCACCGGCAGCAGCGCGAGCGGCCGCACCTGCTCGTCGAGCTGCAGCGCCGCGCGCACCTGAGACTCGTCGAAGGCGCCCACCCAGCAGGCCCCCAGGCCCAGCGCCTCGGCCATCAGCAGCATGCTCAGCGCGGCCGCGGCCCCGTCCTGCAGGCAGTAGAGCTCCCGGCCGCGCTGCCCGTAGGCCTGCCCGGACCTCGCCAGGTCGGCGCACACGGTGATGACCGCGGGCGCCTGGGCCACGAACTCCTGGTCCCAGGCGGCCTGCGCGAGGAGCCTGCGGGCCGTGGCCCGGCGCACCACCACGAAGCGCCAGGGCTGGACGTTGCCCGCGCTGGGCGCCTCGGTGCCGGCCTGCAGCACCCGCACGAGGTGCTCCCGGGGGACCTCGGCCGCCTCGAAGGCGCGCACCGAGCGCCTCGCCTGCAGCAGGGCCTCCAGCCCCTCGGCCCGATCCTGGATCTTTCCCTTGGATTCCATGGTGTTCTCCTGGCGGTTCCCGCCCGTCGTCAGGATTTTACCACGCCTTCCGGGGGGCGAAACCGGCGACGCGCTGCCACCTTCCTTTCGCAGGTAACCCCAGGGTTCAGGAAGGCTAATCCCAGACCAAGCAACAAATTAACCAACCAGTTAACAAGAGTGTGACGCCGGGCACGCGATTTGCTAAACGCCAGCGCGCCGTACCCAGAACCGATTCCCGGCAACCAGGAAGTCCGCACGCCGGCATGGTCGTGGTGTGCCCGGAGGTTGACGTGCAACCCGAGATGCAGCCCGAAGAGCTGGAGATGATCCTGTCCACGGTCGGGCGCTTCGCCGAGCGCCGGCTGGGCGAAGCGGCCCTCAAGGCCCTGGACCACGAGGAGCGCTGCCCGCTCGAGCTGCTGCGCGAGCTGCTCGGCCCGGAGATCGGGCTGCACCTGGCGTTCGTGCCGGTGGCCTACGGCGGCCTGGGCGGGGGCGCGCGGGCGGTCTTCCGCATCTGCGAGGCGGTCGGGCGAGTGGACCTGGGCATCGCCACCTCCCTGCTCGGGGTGGCCCTGGGCAGCGACCCCATCCTGGTGGGCGGGACGGAGGAGCAGCGCGTCCGCTGGATGGGCCGGGTGGCCAGCGAGGGCATGCTGGTGGCCTACGCGGTCACCGAGCCGGGCGCCGGCTCGGACCTCGGCGCCATCCGCACCCGGGCCGAGCCGGTGCGCGAGGGCGAGCGGGTGGTGGCCTACCGCCTGTCGGGCTCCAAGCAGTTCATCACCAACGGGGCCATCGCCGATCTGTACACCGTGCTGGCCGTGGCGCCGGGCGGCCCGTCCTTCTTCGTGCTCGAGCGCGGCGCCCCGGGCCTCGTGGCCGGTCCGGCCGAGGTCAAGCACGGCATCCGCGCCTCGAACACCACCAGCCTGACCCTGGACGACGTGCGCGTGCCCGCCGAGCAGCTCCTGGGCGGGGTGGAGGGCCAGGGCCTGGCCCAGGCCCAGGCGGTGTTCGGCTACACGCGCGTCATGGTGGCCGCCTTCGGCCTGGCCGGCGGCTCCGCGGCGCTCGAGCGGGCCGTGGCCTACGGCCGCGACCGCGTCGCGGACGGCTCGGCGCTCATCGCCAAGCAGGCCTGGACCCACAAGCTGATCGTGCCCCACGCGGTGGCCCTCGAGGCCGCGCGCGCCCACATCGAGGCGCTGTGCGACCGGCTCGACGCCGGTGAGCAGGAGCTGCAGGTGGACGGGGCGGTCGCCAAGCTGATGGCCACCGAGGCGGGCAACGCCGCGGCCGAAGCAGCCATCCAAGCCCACGGCGGCTACGGCTACCTCAGGGACTACATGGTCGAGAAGCTCAAGCGCGACGTGCGCATCACCTGCATCTACGAGGGCACCTCCGAGATCCTGCAGCGCACCGTCGCCCGGGACCGCTGGCGGCTGCACCTGATGTCCGCCGGGCGCCACCACGCCAGGCTGGCCGAGGAGCTCTCCGCCCTCGAGCGGGCCCAGCCCGGCTGTGGCGCGGCCCAGGCGGCGGACGCCTGCCGGATCGTGGGCGAGACGCTGGAGATCTGCCGCCAGGCGCGCCTCACCCGCCACCAGCACGTGCTGTTCGCGCTCGGGCTGACGCTCGCGCGGGTCGAGGTGGCGGCCGCCTTCGCCCGCAAGGCCGCCCGCGGCCTGCCGGACACCTCGCGCCTGGACGCCGGGTGCCTGCAGGCCATGAGCAGGCTGTGGGCCCGCCGGGTGGCGCAGCAGACCGCCGACGATGCCCTGGAGATCGTGTTCGGCGCGGACGCCCTGCAGGCCAGCGCGCTCCAGGAGTTCGAGGGCCGGCTCCAGCTCCCGCACGTCCACGCCGGCCTCGGCGGCCAGCTCCAGGATCTGGATCGGGTCGCCCGCACCCTGGCCGAGCGCGCCTAGGCGCCCGGCCCCCGAGACAACGAGGAGAACGAGCCATGCCCGCGCACGCCACCCCGTTCGAACCCCTGGCGGTGATCGGCCTGGGGGCCATCCTGCCCGACGCCCCGGACGTGCCCAGCTTCTGGCGAAACGTGCTGGAGGGCAGGGACTCCGTCGGCGAGGTGCCGCCCGAGCGCTGGCGGACCGAGGACCACTACGACCCGGACCGCGGCGCGCCCGACCGCAGCTACACCAAGATCGGCGCCTTCGTGCGCGGCTTCCGCTTCGACCCGCTGGCCTACCGCATCCCGCCCCGGGTGGCCGAGGTCATGGACGCGGTGCAAAAGTGGGCCGTGGAGGCCTCGCGCCAGGCGCTGGCGGACGCCGGCCTCGACCGGCGAGAGTTCGACCGGGAGCGCTGCGCGGTCATCCTGGGCAACGCCCTGGCCGGGGACCAGCACTACCTGACGGCCTTGCGCTGTCACCTGCCGCGCCTCGAGCGCATGCTGCGCGAGGCGCCGGCCATGGCCGCGCTCCCGCCCGAGACCCGCGCGGTGCTGCAGGCCGAGTTCCACGAGCGGGCCCAGCGGGGGCTGCCGCCCATCACCGAGGACAGCATGCCGGGCGAGCTGTCCAACGTGATCGCCGGCCGGGTGGCCCAGCTCTTCGGCCTGCGCGGCCCCAACTTCACCACCGACGCGGCCTGCGCCTCCTCGCTGGCGGCCCTGCAGGCCGCCGCGGCCGGGCTGGCCGAGAGGCGCTACGACCTGGTGCTGACCGGCGGGGTGGACTCCTCGATGGGGCCCGAGTCCTTCGTCAAGTTCAGCAAGGTCGGGGCGCTGTCCCCCGACGGCAGCCGGCCGTTCGACGCCCGGGCGAACGGGTTCGTGATGGGCGAGGGCTGCGGGGTGCTCCTGCTGAAGCGCCTGGCGGACGCCCGGCGCGACGGGGATCGGGTGTACGCCGCCATCCTGGGGCTGGGCTCCTCCTCCGACGGCCGGGGCAAGGGCATCACCGCGCCCAACCCCGAGGGCCAGCGCCTGGCGCTCCAGCGCGCCTACGCCTCGGCCGGGCTCAGCCCGATCGAGGTCGGGCTGGTCGAGGCCCACGGCACCTCCACGGCCGTGGGCGACGTGGTCGAGGCCCAGGCGCTGGCCGCGCTGTTCCAGGCCGCCGGGGCCCGCCCGCGCCAGGTGCCGCTGGGCTCGATCAAGTCCCAGATCGGCCACCTCAAGAGCGCGGCCGGGGCCGCGGCGCTGCTGAAGGCGGTGCTCAGCGTGCACCACGGGCGCATCCCGCCCTCGATCCACTTCGAGACCCCGAACCCGCAGATCGACTTCGAGCAGGGGCCGTTCTACGTGCCCCGCGCGGCCGAGCCGTGGCGCACGGCGCCGGGCCGGCGGCGGGTGGCGGCGGTGTCCTCCTTCGGCTTCGGCGGCTCGAACTTCCACGTGCTGGTGGGCGAGCCGGGCCCGGAGGCGGCCGGCGGCGGCGGGGACGGCGGGGGCCAGGAGCGCACGACGGAGGTGCAGGTCATGGCGGCGGGCACGCTCGAGCTGGGGACGCAGGCGCAGGCGACGAGCGCGGGCGCGGAGCTCCGCTTCCTGGCCGTGGGCGCCGGGGATCGGGCCGGGCTCGGCGCCGGCCTGCAGGCGGCGCTGGCGCGTCCGCAGGACGACGCCACCCGTGTGCCGGACGCGGTGCGGCGGGCCCCGCAGCGGCTGGTGATCCCC
The DNA here is from genome assembly GCA_022710975.1 of Myxococcota bacterium. Classification (GTDB taxonomy): domain Bacteria; phylum Myxococcota; class B64-G9; order B64-G9; family B64-G9; genus JAKLGA01. The sequence goes on from JAKLGA010000015.1 coordinate 81,431, forward strand.
TGGGGCGCGCCCGAGGAGCGCGCCCGCAAGGCCGCGCTGGCGTCCCGGGCGCTCGCCCAGGACGAGCCCGCCGCCTGGCGGGCGCTGGCGGCCCAGGGCGTGTTCCGCGGTCAGGGCGAGCCGGGCAAGCTCGCCTTCGTGTTCCCCGGCCAGGGCTCGCAGTACGTGGGCATGCTGGCCGGGCTGCGCGTGCTCGAGCCCGTGGTGGCCGAGACCTTCGCCGAGGCCGACCGCGTCATGACCCCCATCCTGGGCCGCCCGCTCAGCGACTACGTGTTCGCCCCCGACTCGCCCGAGACCCGCGCGGCGCTGCAGGACACGACCGTGTGCCAGCCGGCCATGCTGGCGGCCGACATCGCGCTGCACCGCCTGCTCGCGCGGCGCGGCTTCCAGCCCGACCTGGTCGCCGGCCACAGCCTGGGCGAGTACGCCGCCCTGGTGGCCGCGGGCGCGCTGGAGCTCGGGGACGCGCTCGTCGCGGTCAGCGCCCGGGCCAAGGAGATGGCCGGGGTGCAGGTGCCCGATCCGGGCCGCATGGCGGCCGTGTTCGCCTCGCCCGAGCGGGTGCAGGCGCTGCTCGCGGACCTGCCCGCGGTCGTGCCGGCCAACTACAACTCGCGCTCGCAGACGGTGATCGCCGGGACCAGCGCGGCCATGGCGGCGGCGCTGCTCCGGCTGGAGGCGGCCGAGGTGAAGGCGGTGCCGCTGGCCGTCTCGCACGCCTTCCACTCCTACATCGTGGCCCCGGCGGCCGAGCCGCTGCTCGCGGTGCTCTCGCGGCTGCCCTTCCGGGCGCCGCGCATCCCGGTGCTCGCCAACCTGGACGCCGAGCCCTACGGCCAGCGGCCCGAGGACCTGGGGGACAACCTGCGTCGGCTGGCCCGCCAGGTGGCCTCCCCGGTGCGCTGGTCCCAGTCGCTCGAGCGCATGCACGCGCTGGGCGCCCGGGTGTTCGTCGAGGTGGGCCCCAAGAAGGTGCTGGCCTCCTTCGTCAGCGACGTGCTGGGCGAGGCCGGCGTGCTGGCGGTGGCCACTAACCAGCCCAAGCTGGGGGAGCTGCCCTCCCTCGCCCTGGCGCTGGGCGCGCTGGGCGCGGCGGGCCTGCCGCGGGAGTCCGAGCGGCCCGAGGTCGCCGAGATCGCCGGGGTGGCCGAGGCCACCGAGGTCGCCGGGGCGCCCGAGGTGGTGGTGAGCGGGGTGAGCCTCGGCCTGCCCGGGCTCGGACGCGAGGTGTTCGCCGAGGACAACACCGAGGCGCTGCTGGCCGGCTACCCCGGCATCGACAGCCTGCCCGAGGCGGGCCGCCAGGCGCTGGCCGGCCAGCGCATCGTGCGGCTGCTCAAGGACGCCCCTGGCGGGCCGGCCTTCGAGGTGATCGACGCGCCCGAGCGGGTGGCCCAGCTCACCGGCCAGCGCGGGCGGCTGGACCTCGCGGCCGAGTTCGGTTTGCAGCCCGAGCTGATCGAGTCGCTGGACATCACCACCCAGCTCGCCGTGGGGGCGGGGCTGCTGGCGCTGCGCGACGCGGCCATCCCGCTCGTGCCGCACCACCGCACCGCGCGCAACGGCGCCCGCCTGCCCCTCGGCCACAGGCTGCCCGAGGGCCTGGCGGACGAGACCGGGGTGATCTTCGCCTCGGCCTTCCCGGGTTACGACCGGTTGATCGGCGAGCTCGAGGCGCGCGGCCGGGCCGAGCAGCTCGCGGCCCGCATCGCGGAGCTGCGCGCGCTGGCCGACGAGCTGGGGCCGCTGCACGCCGTGAGCCGCAGGCTCCAGGCGCTCGAGGCCGAGCTGGGCGAGGGCTACCACCTCGACCGGCGTTTCATCTTCCGCGCGCTGTCCATGGGCCACGCCCAGCTGGCCGAGCTCATCGGCGCGCGCGGCCCGAACATGCAGCTCAACGCCGCCTGCGCCTCGACCACCCTGGGCGTCGCCATCGCCGAGGACTGGATCAGCCGCGGGCGCTGCCGGCGGGTGCTGCTGGTGGCGGCCGACGACATCACCAACCCGCGCCTGAGCCCCTGGCTGGTGGGCGGGCTGCTGGCCACCGGCGCGGTGACCACCGAGGCCGAGCTCGAGCGGGCGGCCCTGCCCTTCGACCGGCGCCGGAACGGGATGATCCCCGGCATGGGCGCGGCTGGCCTGGTGATCGAGGCGGCCGCGGCCGCGGCCGAGCGCGGGGCGCGGGGCGTGGTGCGGCTGCTGGGGACGGTGGCCGGCAACAGCGCCTTCCACGGCTCCCGCCTGAACCCCGAGCACATCTCCGGGCTGATGGCGCGGCTGGTCGGCCAGGCCGAGCGCCGGCATGGGCTCTCGCGCGCCGCGCTGGCCCGGGAGCTGGTGTTCGTGTCCCACGAGACCTACACCCCGGCCCGCGGCGGCAGCGCCGGCGCCGAGGTGCGCGCGTTGCGCGACACCTTCGGCCCGGCCGCGGCCGACATCCTGGTGGCCAACACCAAGGGCTTCACCGGCCACCCCATGGCCGTGGGGCTGGAGGACGCGGCCGCGGTGCGTATGCTCGAGCGCCAGGTGGTGCCGCCGGTGGCCAACCACCGCGAGCCCGACCCCGAGCTGGGGGTGCTGAACCTCTCGCGCGGCGGCCCGGCCCCGGTGCGCTACGCCCTCCGGCTGGCGGCCGGCTTCGGCTCCCAGGTGGCCATGACGCTCACCCAGCGGCTCGAGCCCGCGCCTGGGCGCATCGCCGACCCGGCCCGGCACCAGGCCTGGCTGGCCGAGGTGACTGGCGCCCCGGACGCCCGGCTCGTCGTGCAGAACAAGACGCTCCTGGCCCTGCCACCCGAGGCGGCGCAGGCGGAGGCGGCCGTGGCGCCGCCGGTCGCGCCGCCGACCGATCGGACGGATCCGACCGATCGGTCCGATGAGGTCCGCGCCAAGATCCTCGAGATCGCCGCGAAGAAGACGGGCTACCCGGTGGACATGCTGGATCCGGCGCTCGACCTGGAGGCGGACCTCGGCATCGACACGGTCAAGCAGGCGGAGATGTTCTCGGAGATCCGGGTGGCCTTCGGCATCCCCAAGCTGGAGGGCATGAAGCTGGCGGACTACCCCACCCTGGGGCACATCGTGCAGTTCGCGCTGCAGCGGCTGCCAGGCGGGGGCCAGGAAGAGTATCCGACCGATCCGACCGATCGGTCGGATCCGACCGATCGGTCCGATCGGTCCGATGAGGTCCGACAGAAGATCCTCGAGATCGCCGCGAAGAAGACGGGCTACCCGGTGGACATGCTGGATCCGGCGCTCGACCTGGAGGCGGACCTCGGCATCGACACGGTCAAGCAGGCGGAGATGTTCTCGGAGATCCGGGCGGCCTTCGGCATCCCCAAGCTGGAGGGTATGAAGCTGGCGGACTACCCCACCCTGGGGCACATCGTGCGGTTCGCGCTGCAGCGGCTGCCTGGCGGGGCCGAGGAAGAGAAACAGACCGATCCGACCGATCGGTCGGATCCGACCGATCAGTCCGATCGGTCCGATCGGTCCGAGCGGCCGGCCGAGTCCCTGCCGCCCTTCTTCACCCCCGAGCTGGTCGGGTTGCCGGCCCTCGCGGATTGCCTGCCCACCGGCGTGCGGCTGCAGGGCGCGCGGGTGCTGCTCGCGGGCGGGGAGGAGCGCCTGGCCGCGGCGCTGGCCTCGGCCCTGCGGGAGCGCGGCGCCGAGCCGGTGCGCCTGCGGGCCCAGACGCCCGAGGAGGCGGCAGGCGAGGCCGCGGCGGCCGGGCCGCTCGCCGGCGCGCTGGTGTTGCCGCCCGCGGGCGCGGTGGTGCCGCTGGACGAGCCGGACGACGCGCGCTTCCGCGAGGCGCTGGACGCCCGCGTGCGCCTGCCGTTCCGGGTGGCCCAGGCGCTGTCCGCCGGGCTCCGCGATCGGGCCGGGGCCTTCTTCCTGGTGCTCACCCGCCTGGGCGGCCTGCACGGCTTCGGCCCCGAGGGCCCGGCCGATCCCCTGGCCGGGGCCAGCACGGGCTTCGCCAAGGCGCTGGCGCGCGAGTGGGGCCGCTGCCTGGTCAAGGCGCTGGACCTGCCCGCGGAGCTCGAGGCGGACGAGGTCGCCCGGGCGGCGCTGGGCGAGGTGGAGCGCGGGCCGGGCGCGGTGGAGATCGGCGTCGGTCCGGCCGGCCGCTTCGGGGTGTGCTGCCGGGAGCTCCCGCCCGGCCAGGCCGGGCCGGGCTTCGCGCTCGGGGCCGGCCAGGTGGCGCTCGTGCTGGGCGGGACCGGGGGCATCGCCCCCTGGCTGGCCGCGGAGCTCCGCCCCCAGGGTGGAGCCACCTTCTGGCTGGCGGGCCGCGGGCCGCTGCCGGCCGCGGACGACCCGGACGTGGCGATGCTCGAGCGCGAGCGCGAGCGGTTGAAGGCCGTGCTGGCCGAGCGGCTGCGCGCCCAGGGCGCGCGCCTAACCCCGGCCGCGGTTGAGGCCGAGCTGCAGCGCCTGGAGCGGGCCCGGGCGGCGCGCGAGGCCGTGGCGCGGGTCGCGGCCCGGGGACATCGGGTGCAGCACGCCCGGGTGGACGTGACCGACGCCGACGCCCTCGGGGAGCTGGTGCAGGAGCTGCTGCGGCGGGAGGGCCGGCTCGACCTGGTGGTGCTGGCCTCCGGCCTGGACCAGAGCCAGGCGCTCGAGCGCAAGACGCCCGAGGGCTTCGAGCGCATCCTGGGGGTCAAGGTGCAGGGGCTGCGCACCCTGCTGCGCGCGCTGCACGGGCGGGCCACGCCGAGGCTCGCGCTGCTCGGCTCGATCGCCGGCCGCTTCGGCAACCTGGGCCAGGTGGACTACGCCGCCGCCAACGACGTGCTGGCCAAGGCCGCCCGTGGCCTGGGGGCCGTGACCCTGGCCTACGGGCCGTGGGCCGAGGTGGGCATGGCCAGCCGCGGCTCGGTGCCACAGGCCATGGCGCAGGCGGGGCTCCCCTGCCTGCGCCCGGCCGAGGGCCAGGCCAGCCTGCGGGCCGCGCTGGCGGCCGGGCTGGTCGGCGAGGTGGTGGTGGCCGCCGGGCTGGGCGGGCTGAGCGCGGCCGACGGGCTGCAGTGCGTCGAGCTCGACAGCCTGCGCCGGCGGCGGGTCGCGAACCCGCGCGGCTTCCCCCTGCTGGGGGAGGCGCTCGGCTGGACGCCGGCCGAGGGCCTGGAGCTGGAGGTGGTCTTCGACGCCCGGCGCGATCCCTACCTGTCCGATCACCGCATCGAGGGGGTGCCGGTGGTGCCAGGGGTGATGGCGGTGGAGTGCTTCGCCGAGGCGGTGCGGCTGGTCGAGCCGGGCCAGGGCGCGCTCAGCGTGGAGGAGCTGGTCTTCGAGGCGCCGCTCAAGCTCTACCGCGACGAACCGCGGCGGGCGCGACTGGTCGCGCGACCGGTCTGGGAACGCGGGCGGGCTTACCGGGTCAGCCTGGAGACCACCCGCGCCCTGGCCGGCGGCCGCACCCAGCGCGTGATCCACCACCGGGCCCTGGTGCGCCTCGAGCCCGGGGCGGCCGCGGCGCGCTGCGTGCTCCCGGCGGCCGACGGGCGGGCGGCGCTGGCCAGCGCCGCCATCTACCGGGTGTTCTTCCACGGCCCGTCGTTCCAGGTGCTCGAGCGCGCCGCCCCGGCCGACGGCGGCGGGGTGGTCGGGGAGCTGGCGCCGGCGCGCGCGCTGCCCCGCCTGGGCAGCCCGGGCGAGCTGGTCACCCAGCCGATGCTGGCCGAGCTGGCCTTCCAGACCGCGGGCCTGCTGCAGGCCCGCCGCAGCGAGCGGCTGGCGCTGCCCGCCGGGGCGACCCGGTTGGCCTTCCCCCGGCCCGGCTCGGCCCCGCAGGGGCAGGTGTCGGCCTGGGTGGAGGAGGGCGGCGCGGGCTTCCGCGCCCGGGTGGTGGACGAGGCCGGGCAGGTGCTGGTGGAGCTGGACGGCTACCGCACCTCGGAGCGGCCGGAGCCGCTGTCCGAGGCGGCCCGCGGGGCGCTGCGCTCCGGGGAGCCCGCGTGAGGCTGCGCTGGCTGCTGGTGCGGGACCAGGCGGGCGCGGAGCTCGAGCGCTGGCTGACCCCCGCGGAGCTGGCCGAGGGGGGCCGCTACCGGCACCCCGGCCGCAGGCGCCAGTGGCTGCTCGGCCGGGTGGCAGCCAAGCGGCTCGCGGGCGAGTCCCTGGGGGGCCCGGCCGCGGTGCGGGTGCGCCGCGGGCCGCAGGGCGCGCCGTGGTTGGCCGATCCGGACGGCCGGCCCCAGCCGCTCGCGCTCAGCCTGGCGCACGCGGACGGGCTCGCCCTGGCGGTCACCGCGCCCGGCGCGGCCACCCGCCTGGGGGCCGATCTCGAGCGCGTGGAGCCGCGCGGCGCGGCCTTCCTGGAGGATCACTACACCCCCGAGGAGCGTCGCTGGCTGGACGGGCTGGCCCCGGCCGAGCGGCCGCTGGCCGCGTGCGTGGCCTGGGCGGTCAAGGAGGCGGTGCTCAAGGCCCTGGGCGTGGGGCTGGGCGCGCCGGCCGACAGCGTGTCGGTGGGGCCGTGCGCGCTCGCTCCGTCCGGGGAGTTCCAGCCGGTCCCGGTGCGGCTCGCGGGCGAGGACGCGGTCCATGCGGCCTGGCGGCTCGCGCCCGGGGGCGAGTTCGTGCTGGCGCTGGCGCGGCTCGCGCCAGCCTGAGCGCCGGGCTCAGCGGTGGGGCGGGGCGGGCGGTCGCCGGGTGTCGCGCCGCAGCCCGTCGCGCTGGCGGCAGCCCTCCTGATCGCCGAGCAGGCAGCCCTCGTGGAGGCGGTCCCTGGCGCGCGCGCGGTCCACGGGCACGCCGCGGCCCTCCAGGTGGAGCTGGCCGAGCAGCGTGCAGCAGGCGGCCGCGCCGCCGTCGCAGGCCATCTGCACCACCCCGGCGCGCAGCTCCTCGGGCAGGTCGGGCTCGGCCCGGCCGAGCGCCGCGGCCAGGCCGCAGCAGGCCTCGGCGTCGCCTTGCTCGCACGCGTCCCCCAGCAGCCCGAGCGGCAGGTGGGGGTCCAGGGCGGCGCCGCCGGCCCCGGACAGCAGCAGCGTGGCCAGCTTGCGGCAGGCGCTGGGCTCGCCCCCCTGGCAGGCGCTCTGGTACAAGCCGGCCGCGCGCACCGGTTCGCTGGCCTGCAGCCCGTCGCCCAGCGCCTCGCAGGCCGGCCAGGCGCGCACGTCGCACGCGAGCTGCAGCCGTTGCCGGCCGGCCGCCGGCCCGGAGCCCTGGATGCGGCCGCTCTCGGTCAGGCGCCACAGCTCCAGGCAGGCCGCGGGCACCAGCCGGCCGCAGGCCCGCTCCAGCAGCTCGACCCCGGCGGTCAGGCCGGGCGAGGAGCCGGCGGGCGCCTCGCGCACCCGCTGCAGCCCGAGCTCCAGGCAACCCACGGGCTCCCCGGCCTGGCAGGACCGCTCGAACAGCGCCGCGGCCCTCGCGTCGTCCATGTCCAGCCCGAGCCCGGCCTGGATCATCCGCCCCAGCCGCACGCAGGCCCGGGTGGAGCCGCCCTGGCAGGCGCGCTCGCGGAGCGAGGCCAGCTCCACGCAGCCCGCAGTGGTGAAGACCCCCGGCCCGATCTCGCAGGCCCGCTGGAGCACCTCCAGCGCCCGGCGCTCGTCGCGGGGCAGCCCGCGGCCCTGGACCAGCCAGCTCCCGAGCAGCCCGCAGGCGGCCTGATCCTCCCGGGCGCAAGCCGCCTCCAGCCAGGCGGCGGCCTGTGCGTCCGACACCCCTGGCAGGCGTCGCTCGGCCTGGGCCCAGGCGAGCTCCAGGCAGGCGGCGGCGTGCCCGCCCTCGCAGGCCGTCCGGCGCAGCGCCTGGGCGCGCAGCGGGGCCGCCCGCTGCAGGGCGCCCGCGGCCGCGGCGCAGGCCTCGGGCTGTCCGCCCGCGCAGGCGCGCTCGAGCAGCGTGAGCCCCTCGGCCGCCTTGGGTGGCTGGGAGAGCAGCGCCGCGCCCAGCCGGGCGCAGCCGGTCAGATCCCCACCCTGGCAACCCTGGCGCTCGAGCGCCTCGATGCGCGCGCGCGCCGGGCCGACCGTGGCCGGGTCGGCCGAGAGCAGCGCCGCCAGGCGCGTGCAGGCCCAGGCCCGGCCGCGCTCGCACAGCAGCGCCACCCCGGGCCGCTCCAGGGCCTCCAGCCAGCGGGCGAGCGGTGGGAAGGCGCGGGCGGCGCTCGCCAGCGGCGGGGCCAGCGCCTGGCAGGCCTGCCCGTGGCCGAGGCGGCAGGCGCGCGCCTCCATGAAGGCCGCCAGCAGCCTGGAGCGCACCACGCCGCCGCCGTCACGGTAGCGCAGCGCCAGCGCGTGGCAGCTCGGGCCGAAGCCGGAGCGGCAGGTGCGGATCTGGAGCTCCAGCGAGGCGGCCGGCGCGGCGCGGCCGCCCGGCGCGGACTGGAGGGCACCGGCCAGATCGTGGCACGCGGCCAGGTGGCCGGCGCGGCAGGCCTCCTCGAAGGCGGTGCGCGCGGCGGGCCACTCGCCGTGGCGCGCGAGCGCGATCCGCCCCTGGGCCCAGCGACCGGCCGGTGCGCCGGCCACCACCGCCAGGCGGGCCGCCTCCTCGGCCTCCTCCCAGCGCCCGAGCAGCTGGAGCGCCAGCGAGTGGGCCGCGCAGGCCACGCCGTCGCCGGCCTGGCAGGCCGAGGCCAGCCCGCCCTCCAGCGCTCTGGCTGCGGCCGCGCCCTCGTCCAGCAACCGCAGCACCGCCTCCTCGGCCGGGGCGGGGGCCGCCGCCGGCCGGGCCGCGGCCGGTCCGCGGGCGGGCGGCGGCGCGGGGGCGGCCAGCAGCGCGAGCGCGAGCAAACACGGGAGCGTCATGCCTTCTCACTAACCCCGCGGGCGCTCCCTTGCAAGCGCGCGCGCTGCGGGGTACTTGAGGGGCCATGGCGATCCCCCCCGAGCCCGCGCCTCGCGCGCCCAGCGGCTGGCTGTTCGTGCCCAGCCTGTACTTCGCCGAGGGGCTGCCCTACACCGTGGTGAATCTGGTGTCCGTGCCCATGCTGAAGGGGCTGGGCGCCTCGAACGAGGCCATCGGGCTGACCAGCCTGCTCTACCTGCCCTGGGCGCTGAAGGGGATGTGGGGGCCGCTGGTGGATCGCTACGGCACCCGGCGGGGCTGGATCGTGGGGAGCCAGGCCGGGCTGGCCGCGTTGCTCGGGCTGCTCGCGCTGGCCCTGCTGGGGCCCGCGCCGAGCCTGCTGGCGGTGGCCTGCTTCGCCGTGCTGGCGGTGGCCTCGGCCACCCACGACATCGCCGTGGACGGCTACTACCTCGAGGCCCTGGACCCCAGGCGCCAGACGCTGTTCGTCGGGGTGCGCGGGGCGGCCTACAAGGTCGCCTGGCTGGCCGGCCAGGGCGGCCTGGTGTACCTGGCCGGAGCGCTGGCGGCCGCGGGGCTGCTCGGGCTCGAGGCCGCCTGGGCCGCCGCCTTCGGGCTGGCCGCGCTGGTGTTCGCCGGGCTGGCCGGATACCACGCGGTCGCGCTCCCGCGCCTGGGCGCCGGGGCGGCCGCCGGGGGCGGGCCGGCGCAGGGGCTCGGGCGGAGCTTCGCGGCCGCCTTCCGCACCTACCTCGAGCTGCCGCGGGTGGGCTGGCTGGTGGCCTTCATCCTGCTCTTCCGCCTGGGCGACGCCTTCATGCTCAAGATGGCCCAGCCCTTCCTCATGGACGCGCCCGAGCTGGGCGGGCTGGGGATGAGCACCGAGCAGATCGGGCTGCTGTACGGGACGGTGGGCACGCTGTTCTCGCTGGCCGGCGGGCTGCTGGGCGGCTGGCTCATCGCCCACGGGGGGCTCAGGCGCTGGATGTTGCCGCTGGCGCTGACCCAGGCGGCCTTCATCCTGCTCTACTTCTGGCTGGCCTGGGCGCGGCCTGGGCTGCTGGGGGTCGCCCTGGTCAACGCGGTCGAGCAGCTCGCCTATGGCCTGGGCGTCTCGGCCTACACGGTGGTGCTGTTCCGCGCGGTGCGGCCCGAGCACCGCGCGGCCCACTACGCCATCACCACCAGCCTGATGGCCGCGGGCATGATGCTGCCGGGGGCGCTCAGCGGCTACCTGGCCGCGGCCTTCGGCTACCGGGGCTTCTTCCTGGCCTGCGCCGCGCTGTCCTTGCCCGGGCTGCTGCTGCTCCTGCGGGTGCCCTACCGCGAGGAGCCCGCGCCCGGGGCTTGATCCTTTCCCGGCGACACCCCAACATGCGGCCTGGAGGTGCGCGATGAAGCACGCTGGCGCGTGGCTCGTGCTCGTGGGGGCGTTCGCGGCGACCGGCTGCAGCGGGGGCGGTCAGGACGTGTGCGCCGGGGTCGACTGCTCGCTCCACGGCCGCTGCGTGGTGGTGGAGGGCGAGCCGCGCTGCGACTGCGACGCGGGCTACCTGGCGCTGGGCCTGGTGTGCCACCCGGACTGGTGCCGGGCGCTCGCCTGCGAGCGGGGCAGCTGCGTGCAGAACACCTTCGAGGGCGAGTGCCAGTGCCTGGCCGGCTGGGGTGGGCTGCTGTGCGACACCTGCGCGGCGGATTACCACCGCGAGAACGCCGACTGCGTGCCGGACGCCCCCTGCGACCAGGACGTCTGCGTCCACGGCCTCTGCCGCGTGGAGGCGGAGACCGAGGTGTGCGACTGCGACGCGGGCTACGCCGGGCTGCTGTGCGACGGGTGCGCGGCGGGCTACCGGCCCGCGGGGCTGACCTGCGTACCGGACGGGGACGACCCCTGCCTGCCCAACCCGTGCGACCAGCCGAACCGCGGCCGCTGCCAGGACGACGGCCAGGGCGGGGCGGAGTGCCTGTGCGACCTCGGCCACCACGACGAGGCCGGGGCGTGCGTGCCGGACGTGGTCTGCGATCCGGCCAGCACCTGCGCGGGCCACGGGCAGTGCACCGGCGTGGGGCTGGCCTGCGACTGCGACGACGGCTACGCGGGTGAGCACTGCGACACCTGCGCCGGGGGCTACCACGACCAGGCCGGGGTGTGCGTGGCTGACGAGGTGTGCGATCCGCTCACCACCTGCGCGGGCCACGGGGTGTGCACGGGCCTGGGGCTCGAGTGCGCCTGCGACCCGGGCTACGCGGGCGCCGGCTGCGACGCCTGCGCCGGGGGCTACCACCAGGAAGGCGGTGCGTGCGTGCCGGACGTGACCGAGTGGAGCGAGGGCCTGTTCGAGGTCGAGGCGGGCGGCCGGCACCTGGTGCTCAGCCTGCTCGAGCCGGGCGTGGTGCGGGTGCACTACCTGCTGGGCGCGGAGCCGGCCCCCGAGCGCGGCTGGACCTTCCTGCCCGAGCTGAGCTGGCCCACCGCGCCCATCACCCCGGAGGATCTGGGCGCGCACTGGCGCATCCGCACCGCGGAGCTCAGCGTGCTCGTCTCCAAGGCCGAGCTGGCCCTCGCCTTCCAGGATCCGGACGGCAACACGCTCAGCGAGGACGTGCCGGGCGGGGTGGCCGACGGCGGGCGCACCCTGGTCAAGGACCTGCTGCCCGACGAGCACTTCTTCGGCTTCGGGGAGAAGACCGGGGCGCTCGACAAGCGCGGCGCGTCCCTGGTGATGTGGAACACGGACGCGCTCGACGACGGCGATCCGCAGACCATCGACTGGGTCGATCCCCTCTACCAGTCCCACCCGTTCTACGTGTCGCTGCGCGCGGGCCGGGCCAGCGGCCTGTACCTGGCCAGCACCTTCCGCACGGCCTTCGACCTGGGCGCGGCGAGCCCGGGCCAGCTCCGCCTGAGCACGGCCGGCGGCGACCTGGACTACGTGTTCCTGGCCGGGCCCAGCGTGGCCCGGGTGGTGGAGCGCTACACCGCGCTGGTCGGCCGGCCGTTCCTGCCGCCCCTGTGGACGCTCGGCTACCACCAGTGCCGCTGGAGCTACCACCCCGACTCGCAGGTGCGCCAGATCGCCAGCGAGTTCCGCACCCGCGCCATCCCGGCCGACGGCCTGTGGCTGGACATCGACTACATGGACGGCTTCCGCTCGTTCACCTGGAGCCCGACCGAGTTCCCCGATCCGCCGGGCCTGCTGTCCGATCTCGAGGCCCAGGGCTTCAAGACGACGGTGATCATCGATCCGGGCATCAAGCACCAGCCGGGCGGCGGCTACACCGTGTACGACACGGGCGTGGCGGGCGCTCACTTCGTGCAGGCCGCGGCCGGGGGCGACTTCGTGGGCGAGGTGTGGCCCGGGGACGCGGTCTTCCCCGACTTCACGCGTGTGGCCACCCGCGCCTGGTGGGAGGGCTGGGTGGCCAGCCTGCTGGCCACCGGCGTGCGCGGGGTGTGGATCGACATGAACGAGCCCACCACCTTCACCGGGCAGTTCCCGCTGGACAGCCTGTTCGACGGCGAGGGGGTGCCCACCGATCACCGCGAGGCGCGCAACGTCTACGCGCTGCTCATGGCCCGGGCCACCCAGGCCGGCATGCTGCAGGCCGAGCCCGACCGGCGGCCCTTCGTGCTGACCCGGGCCGGCTTCTCGGGCGTGCAGCGCCACTCCTCCGTGTGGACCGGGGACGCTCACTCGACCTGGGAGCACCTGGCCCAGCAGCCGGCCATGCTGGCCAACCTGGGGCTGTCGGGCGTGGCGCTGGTCGGCTCGGACGTGGGCGGCTTCACCGGCAATCCGGGCGCGGAGCTGTACACCCGCTGGCTGGCGCTGGGGGCGATCTCGCCCTTCTTCCGCGGCCACGTGCAGACCGGCGTGCCCGGCCACGAGCCGTGGGCCTTCGGCGCGGAGATCGAGGGCTGGGCCAAGGCGCTGATCGAGACGCGCTACCAGCTGCTGCCCTACTTCTACGCCCTCATGCGCCAGGCGGCCGACACCGGCGCGCCGGTGCTCCGGCCGCTGCTGTACGAGTTCCAGGACGATCCGGCCACCTACGCGCGGGACGCCGACGTGCTGATCGGCCCGTTCCTGCTGGCCGCGCCGGTGGTGACCCTGGGCGCCACCAGCCGGGACGTGTACCTGCCCGCGGGCGCCTGGATGGACTACGCGAGCGGCGCGGTCTGGACGGGTGGCGCCCTGGCCACCCTCGCGGCCCCGCTGGGCGGGCTGCCGCTGCTGGTGCGGGCCAACGGTGTCCTGCCCATGTGGCCGCTCATGCAGTACGTGGGCGAGCGCGCGGCCGACCCGCTGTACCTCGACCTCTTCCCGGTGAACGGGCAGCCGGCCCAGGCCTTCGCCGTCTACCTGGACGACGGCGAGAGCCTGGCCTACCAGCAGGGCGCCTTCCACCGCTTCCAGGCCGCGCTGGCCTGCGACGCGACCGGCGCCAGCCTGACGCTCGGCGCGCCCGAGGGCAGCTTCACCCCCGCGCACCAGCACCTGTGGGTGCGGGCGCACGGCGTCGGCGCGCTGCCCACCGGCGTCAGCCTGGACGGCGACCCGCTCACCGCGCGGGCCCTGGTCTCCGACCTCGACACCCAGGACGGCTGGGCTTACGACCCCGCGGCCAAGGTGCTGCACGCGCGCTTCCCGCGGCCTGCCGCCGCGGCCGCGGTGCGCCTCACGTACGACACCGCCCCCATCGAGCCCGGCATCGACGTGACCTTCCAGGTGGCGCTGCCGGCCGCCACGCCGGCGGGCGATCCCATCGCGCTCGCCAAGAGCCCGGAGTGGAACCCGGCCGCGCCGGTGATGACCCGCGACGGCCTCTCGGCCAGCGTCACCGTGCGGCTGCTGCCCGGCGTCGTGGTGCAGTACAAGTACACGCGCGGGAGCTGGGCCACGGTCGAGAAGGCCGCCGGCTGCCAGGAGCGCCAGAACCGCCAGGTCACCGTGGCGGACGACGGCAGCGGCTCGATGACCGTCGACGACAGTGTGGTCATGTGGGCCGACGACGCGACCTGCAAGTGAGCGGGGCGGGGGCCGAGGCGCACTTGGGCATCCGACGGCACACGCGCGCGTGGGGGCGCGTCGTCCTGGCGCTGGCCACGCTCGCGCCGGCCGCAGGCTGTGGGCAGGCCGGCGCGCCCGCGCCCGGGCGGGAGCGGGACTGCCGGCCGACGCTGTTCCACCGGGCCGTGGGCAGCCCCGGGCGGGTGGCCCTGGTGGGCGACTTCAACCTGTGGGATCCGCAGGCCACGCCGCTGGCCGATCCGGACGGGGACGGGGTGTACGCGCTCCGGCCCGCGCTCGCGCCGGGCTGGCACCAGTACCGGCTGTGGCAGGACGGGCAGACCTTCCTGGATCCCTGGAACCCGCTGACGCTGTTCGACGCGCAGGGCCAGGAGAACTCGGCCGTCGAGGTCGCGGACTGCGGCCGGCCGGCCTTCGAGCTCGCGCGCCTCGAGGCCTCGCCCGCCGGGGACCTCGACCTGGAGGTCGGCTTCCTGCGGGCCCGCGGCGGGCCGGGCCTGGATCCCTCGCGCTGCCAGCTCGCCCTGGACGGCGCGTCGCAGGCCTGGACGGTCGGCCCGGCCGGGGACGGCCTGGTGGCCGGGCTCACCGGGCTCGCGCCCGGCAAGCACCGCCTGACCCTCCAGGGCGCGGACCTCGACGGGGCCGAGGCCGAGCCGCTCGCGCTGCCCTTCTGGGTGGAGCCCGAGCCCTTCGACTGGCGGGGGGCCCTCGTCTACCAGGTCATGGTGGATCGCTTCGCGCGCGCGGACGGCGGCGCGCTGGACGGGGCTGCCGGCATCTCCTTCCGCCACGGCGGGGAGCTCGGCGGCGTGACCCGGTTGCTGCGGGAGGGGTACTTCGAGGCGCTGGGCGTCTCGGCCCTGTGGCTGTCGCCGCTCAACGACAACCCCGAGGACGCGGAGATCGGCCGGGACGGCTTCCCGGCCCAGGGCTACCACGGCTACTGGCCGGCCGACCCGGCCGCCGTGGAGCCGGCCTTCGGCGGCGAGGCCGCGCTCGAGGAGTTGGTGGCGGAGGCCCACGCGCGCGGGCTGCGGGTGCTGCTCGACGTGGTGCCCAACCACGTGCACCGCAGCCACCCCTACGCCCGCGAGCACGCGGGCCCGGCCTGGTTCAACCACCCGCAGGGCGACTGCATCTGCGGCACGAGCTGCCCCTGGGCGGAGTTCATCGAGAGCTGCTGGTTCGACCCCTTCCTGCCCGATCTGCGCTTCGAGAACCCCGAGGTGGTCGCGCGGCAGGTCGAGGACCTGTGGACCTGGCTCGAGCGCTTCGACCTGGACGGGCTGCGGCTGGACGCGGTGCCCATGATGCCGCGCCTGCTCACCCGCCACCTGCGCGCCCGGGTGCGCGGCCTGGAGGGCGGCGGGGCGCCCGTCCACCTGCTGGGCGAGTGCTACACCGGCCGGGGCGGCCAGGACGTGATCCGCTACTACCTCGGGCCCCACGGGCTGGACGGGCTGTTCGACTTCCCGGTCATGTGGGCGCTGCGCGCGGCGCTGCGCGGCCAGATCGGCCTCGACGAGCTGGAGGCCGAGGTCGAGCGCAGCCAGGCTGCCTGGGCGGGCTCGGGCGCGGTCATGGCGCCCATCGCGGGCAACCACGACGTGGCCCGCCTGCTGTCCGAGCTCAACGGCGACGCGGTCTGGGATCCGCGCGGCCAGCCGCCCCCGGCGCCCGAGCGTGACGAGCCCTACGCGCTGGCCCGGCTGGCGTTCGCCTTCCTGCTGACCCAGCCCGGGGCGCCGGTCGTGTACCAGGGCGACGAGTACGGCCAGCCGGGCGCCGGCGATCCGGACAACCGGCGCGACCTGCGCTTCGGCGCCGAGCTGTCGGCCCGCGAGGCGGATCTCCTGGAGGCGGTGCGCGCGCTCGGCCGGGCCCGGCGCTGCAGCCCGGCGCTCCGGCGCGGGGAGCGCGCGGCGCTGCTTTCCAGCGCGGAGCTGTTGGCGTATGGTAGGCACGCCGGAGACGGCCGGCCGGCCCTGGTGGTGCTCCACCTGGGCGCGGAGGCGCGCACGCTCGAGCTCGGCCTGCCCGCGGGCTGGGCGCTGGAGGAGGGGGCGCGCTTCCAGGACGTGCTGGGCGCGCCGGTGACGACCGAGGGGCGCTGGGTGCGGCTCGAGCTCCAGCCCCGCTCGGCCGCGGTGCTGCTTGTGGACCCGGCCTGCGTCGGGAGGTGAGGCGATGAGGCTGCGATTCTGCCTGGGGCTCGGCGTGGCCCTGCTGCTCGGGCTCGCCGCGGGCTGCGGCGGGGCGGGCGACGACCGGCGCGACGCGGGCTGGGACGACGACCTGGACATCTTCCCGCCCGACTTCTGGGATCCGGGCGAGCGGCCGGCCACCCCGTGCGGCGACGGCGGCGACGGCGCGGCCTGCCAGGTCGACGGCCAGGACGGGCCGGCCACCGACTTCTGCCGGGACAGCCCGTGCGTGTACGGCACCTGCCGGGAGCGGGCCGACGGGTTCTTCTGCGAGTGCGCCCCGGGCTACGCCGGCAGCCTGTGCGACGAGTGCGCCCCGGGCTACCACCCCGAGGGCCTGCGCTGCGTGTCCGACGCGCCCTAGGGCGCGTCGGGAGGAGGACATGGTGAGCGGACGAGCGTGGCTGTGCCTGCTGCCCCTGATCCTGGCTGCGCCCGGGCCGGCCCGGGCCGAGGAGCCGGCGGCGGGCGCCGCGGACGGCGAGGCGGGGCTCCTGGCCGAGATCCTGGAGGCCTTCCAGTTCGGCTCCTACGGGCGGGTGCCCTTCGGCAGCGACCTCGACGGCGGCACGGGCCGGCCGGTCAAGGTGATCGCCCACCCGCCGCGGCTGCTGGAGACGCCCTACGCCGAGGTGGATCTCGGCTACCGCCACACGGTGCCGTCGACCGGCACCAGCTTCCTCACCCAGGTGACCGTGGCGCTCGGCGAGCGGCTGTTCCACTTCAACGGCGACTTCGCGGCCGACATCGCCATCCGCAACCTGTACCTCGAGGTGCGCGACCTGCTGGTGCCGGGCCTGAGCCTGTGGGCCGGCTCGCGCATGTACCGTGGGGACGACATCTACCTGCTCGACTTCTGGCCGCTGGACGAGCAGAACACGGTCGGCGGCGGGCTGGCCTACGCCTTCGGCGAAACCCGCCTGGGGCTGCACTTCGGGGTGAACCGGCTCTCGGACAGCTACCAGACCCAGACGGTGCTGGTGCCCGGGCAGGAGACCGGCACCCGGGAGGTGCTGTTCATGGACCGCCAGCGCAGCGTCGTCAGCCTGCGCGGCGAGCACCACTTCGACCTGGCCGAGTCGCTGAGGCTCAAGGCGGTCCTGTACGGCGAGGTGCACACGCTCGCGGCCGGCACCTACCTGACCGCCGACCAGCGCGAGGAGCGCCTGCCCTCCGACCACGGCTGGCTGCTGGGGGCCGAGCTCAGCCTGTACGGCGACGGGCCCTCCAACCACGCCAACCTGTACCTGCGCTACGGGCAGGGGCTGGCCATCTACGACGAGCTGGGGGTGCCCTACGGGCTGGACCGGGAGAAGAAGGCCAGCGGGGCGCGCGAGGTGATGCTGGGCGCGGCGGTCAACCGCGAGTTCGGGGACACGGCCGGGGTGATGTTCGGCGGCTACGCGCGCTACTTCGTGGACGCCGACCCGAACGTCTACGACCGCGACGACGCCTGGGAGCTGGGGCTGGCGCTGCGGCCGGCCTGGTACATCACCCGGCACGTGCACCTCGACGGCGAGCTGAACCTCCAGTACCTGCGGCCGAACGGGCTCAGCCCGGGGGCGGACAGCCTGGAGGCGCCGCTGGTGGTGCAGCTCGGGCTCATGCCGACCGTGTCGCTGGGGCGCGGGGGCTACGCCCGGCCCCAGCTCCGGCTGATCTACGCCGTGAGCCTGCTGACCGACGCGGCGCTGCACACCTACGCCGCGGAGGATCCCCTGCGCGGGCGCGGGGTGCAGCACTACCTGGGCGTGAGCGTGGAGTGGTGGTTCCACTCCTCACGTTACGGGGAGAGGTGAGGCCATGAAGCCGCGGATGCTCTGGGCGCTCGCGCTCCTGCCGGCGCTGTCCGGCTGCGTGACGCCGCCCGATCTCGACGGGCCGCTCAGCGACAACGTCACCGACTGGCGGGACGAGATCATCTACCAGGTGATGACCGATCGCTTCGCGAACGGCGACGCCTCCAACGACTTCGGCGTGAACCTGGCCGATCCGTCGGACTACCACGGCGGCGACTGGCGCGGGCTCCAGGACCGGCTCGGCTACCTCGAGCAGCTCGGCGTCACCTGCCTGTGGATCTCCCCGGTGGTCAAGAACGTGGAGGAGGACGCCGGCTTCTCCTCCTACCACGGCTACTGGGCCCAGGATCTGGATCGCCCCAACCCGCACTTCGGCGACCTGTCGGCGCTGCGGGAGCTGGTCGACGCGGCCCA
Organism: Myxococcota bacterium; assembly: GCA_022710975.1. Taxonomy (GTDB): domain Bacteria; phylum Myxococcota; class B64-G9; order B64-G9; family B64-G9; genus JAKLGA01. The sequence goes on from JAKLGA010000015.1 coordinate 99,656, forward strand.
CGCGCGCGGCATGAAGGTGGTGCTGGACATCGTCACCAACCACGTCGGCCAGGCCTTCTTCTACGACATCAACAAGAACGGCCAGCCCGACGAGTTCCTCATGGGCCAGGGCGGGGAGATCGTCCCCATCGGCCAGGGCGAGCCCTCCAGCGACCTGGTGCGCGTCACCGAGTGGGACCCGGACTTCGACCGCGACGGCGTCCAGTCCTGGACCTCGCTCGGCCCCTCGGGCCTGGCCCCGGCGGTGTTCGTGCACCAGCCGGAGATCAACCGCGTACCGCCCGAGCCCTGGCCGCTGGGCGAGGCCTGGGCCTACAACCAGAAGGGCCGGGTGACCGTGTGGCAGGACCCGGAGGTGTGCGGCTGCCCGGCCTGGGGCTGCGCCTGGGACGACGCCTGCCGGCGGGAGCAGGAGGTGCTGGGCGACTTCCCGGGCGGGCTCAAGGACCTGGACACGCGCCATCCCTACGTGCGCGCCACGCTGGCCGACTCGTTCGCCCGCTGGATCGCCCGGGCCGACTTCGACGGCTTCCGCATCGACACCCTCAAGCACGTGGAGCTCGGGTTCTGGGACGACTTCTGCCCGCGCATGCGGCGCTTCGCGCTCGAGCGGGGCAAGCGCAACTTCTTCATGTTCGGGGAGGCCTTCGACGGCGACGACAACCTGCTGGGCAGCTACACCCAGGGCCAGGGCGTCGACAGCGTGTTCTACTTCTCGCAGTACTACACCGTGTTCCGCGGCGCGTTGCTGGGCGACGGGGCGCGCACCTGCGAGATCGAGCGCCTGCACTGCCGGCGGCTGGGGTGCGCGAGCGACCCGTGCGGCGAGGGCCAGGCCTTCCCGGCGCTCTACAGCGACACCCCCAAGGAGAACGGCGTCACCGGCGAGGACGGCCTGGGGCTGGGGCCCGCCCGGCTGCCGGTCTCCTTCGAGTCGAACCACGACGTGGGCCGGCTGCTGTTCTTCATGCCGCCCGCCTGGACCGAGCCCGAGAAGCGCGCGGTGCTGCACCAGGCGCTGGCCTACCTCCTGACCGTGGACGGCGTGCCGGCCCTGTACTACGGGGTCGAGCAGGAGTTCTCCGGCGGCAACGACCCGGCCAACCGCGAGACCCTGTGGGACGCGGACGCCTACCTGCGCCCGGTGTGGAAGGACGGGCACTGGAAGGCCGCCCGGCGCACCTACGACGGGGACGGGGACGGCGAGGACGACACCCTGTGGGAGCCGTTCGACACCGGCAACCCGACCTTCCACCGCATCGCCGAGCTGATCGCGCTGCGCAAGGCGCACGTGGCGCTCAGGCGCGGCGAGCTCGTGTTCCGCTGGTCCACCGCCGGGAGCGGCGGCGAGGACCACGGGCTGGTCGCCTACGAGCGGGTGCACCCCGACGAGCGCGCGCTCGTCGCGCTGAACCTGGGCAAGGAGCTGCCGAGCGTCACCCGCGCGGGCGGGCAGACGATGCCGGTCGGCTTCGCCCCGGGCGCGGTGCTCGAGGATGCGCTCGACCCGGCCTTCACCGTGTCGGTGGCCGCCTCCGGCTGCGCCGCGCCCTCGGGCGGCGGTTGCCTGGAGCTCGAGCTGCCGGCCCGCGGCGTGCGGATCCTGCTGGCGCGGTGAGCCCGACTCTGTGAGGTTCACTGGTGGCAGGTGCTGCCCTGCCGGCGAGGCTGGCATGAGCGAGGTCCCGATCTTCGTCGGCAGGAGCCATCAGGCCCAGCACCGGGAGGCGTTCACCCTGGACTACGCCTGCCGGGCCTGCGGGCTCGCGGCCGAGGTCGCGCTGCTGGCCACGGGCTTCGCGAACGCGCCCTCGCGGGACGACGCCCTCGAGGGCGCGGCCATCTCCTCGGCGCGCAACGCGCGCGGCGCCGTGCCGCTGCTGCGCTGCCCGCGCTGCGGGCGGCGCGACGACCGGGCCGTCCTGCGCTTCGCGCTCGTCTCGGCTCTCCAACTCGCTCTCGGCGCCGCGCCCTTCTCGGCCCTGGCCGTCCTCGCCTTCCACGAGCGCCTGGGCGAGGTGGGCTGGATCTTCCTGGCCACCGGCCTCATCGCCAGCCTGGCCATCTACCTGCGCGTCGTCCACCCGCGCTGGTTCCGTGTCGACCGGCGCGCGAGGTTCTACCTCCCGGACGAAGAGGGTGGCTGACACCCGCGGTCCCGAGCCGGGCCTGTCCGCTGGTTGGCGGACCGAATACGGTGCTATAATCGGTCCGGAAGCGGGAGGGCCCCATGAAGCTCAAGGAGTCGGTCCGGCCGATCACCTACCTCAAGGCCCGCGCGGCGGACGTGGTCCAAGCCGTGGCCGAGAACGGGGCGCCCTACGTGATCACCCAGAAGGGCGAGGCCAAGGCGGTGCTGATGGGCGTCGAGCAGTACGACGCCTGGAAGCGCGCCCTGGCGCTGATGAAGCTCATCTCGATGGGCGAGGCCGAGGCCGCGCGCGGGGAGACCGTGCCCCTGGAGGAGGCCTTCGCCCGGGCCCTGAAGGTCATCGATGACTGAGCGGCGGACCGGGCAGGTCCTGCTGGCGTCTTCCGCCGCGCGCGACCTCGAGGAGATCGCCCGGTACCTGGCCCAGGATTCCCCGGCCCGGGCGCGCGAGCTGGTGGGCCGACTGCTGCGCGCGGCGCGCACGCTGCGCCAGTCCTCGGCCAGGGGCCGGGTGGTGCCCGAGCTCAGGGCCCTGGGCCTGCACGCCTGGCGGGAGCTCGTGGTGCGTCCCTACCGGGTGGTGTATCGGCTCGACGGCAAGACCGTCCTGGTGCTCGCGGTGCTCGACGGCCGGCGCGATCTGGAGGATCTGCTGCTGGAGCGCCTGCTGCGCGGTTGAGCACCCATCCAGCCGACCTGGAGTCGGGTGCTGGAGGAATCATGAGCGACGAGAAGAACTACCCCTACGCCACGCACCTGGACGTGCTGTTCCCGGCCTTGAGCCTGGTGGACGTGCCGGAGCTGGTCCGGAGATGCCAGGACCGCTGGTACAACCAGACCCTCTGCCAGGTGAACGGCTCGGTGGTGCGCCTGGGCATCCTGCAGGGCGAGTACCACTGGCACAAGCACGACCGAGACGACGAGTTCTTCTTCGTGCTGGAGGGGCAGCTGCTGGTCGACCTCGAGGAGCGAACGGTCGACCTCCAGCGCTGGCAGGGCTTCGTCGTGCCCCGCGGGCTCACCCACCGCACCCGCGCCCCGGAGCGGGCGGTCATCCTCATGGTCGAGACCGCCGCCATCGTCCCCACCGGCGACGGAGGCTGAGCCCGCCTGGAAGAGTCAGCGCGGGCTCAGGGCATACAGCGGAGCAGGATGAGCTGGCGGATGATCACCGCAGTGTTGCACCCGCGCTTCGGGAACCTGGCTTGCAGCTCGTCGACCACGGCCTTGCTGACCTCGTAGTTCTGTTCTGTACAGTGGGCGCTGGCGACCACTCGCCGATCGCCGTCCTCCTCGAGCTTCGTCCCGGTGCAGATCTTCTCGAGCGTGGAGACGAGCACTGCGCCCAGGCCATTGGGCGGGGCGCGCACTTCGAGGCGAACGGCCGGGCCCTCGCGCTTCCACTGGTCGCGATACCCCTGGAGCAGTGCGAGCAGCTCGGCCCCGGCCTCGGCGCAGACCTGCTCGGCCCGACGGTTGAGCTCTCCCGGACTCTCCACGAATGCCACGCTGGGCCTGACGACGTTCCCCAGCTGCCTGGAAGTGAGCGGCTCGAGAGCCTCCAGCCGCAGGCGTAGTCGCTGCACTCCTGCCTCGACACGCTCGGGCGCGAGCTCGTAGCGGATGACGACGTCGGCGACGGACAGCGCGGCGAGCTGTCGGAAGTCCTCGTCCTCAGCGCCCGTGCCCAAGCCCTTGGTCATGTGGTCCACGTCGCCCTTGGATGCGCGATCAGTGACCTCCATGGAGGCCCGGATCAACGCGGCGTGCAGCGTCCGGACGCAGATGGACCCTGCTTGGTCCAGGGGGCCGGGTTTCGCTGGCTGGACGACGACAGTCAGGCCATCAGCTTCTTGGGCTTCGGATGGATAGGCCGGGCCGAAGCAGGCGCACAGGGCTACGCTCGTCCAGAAGGCCTTGCACTTCATGGCCGCGCTCCCTTCTCTCGGCAGCCGGAGACCTCGAGCAGCCGGGTGCCGAGCACACGGTGGAAGCGCTCGAAGTCCCTGTCGAGGGTCAGCACGCCGAGTTCGTGCCGCTCGGCCGCGGCGCACAGCAGGAAGTCCGTGTGCGAGCCCTGGACCCCCTTGCGCTGGCAGCGGTTCCAGTGCTGCGCCGCCAGCTCGAAGTCCTCGGGTCCGAGCGGTAGATCGGGGAAGGCGCGCAGCCGGGCCCGCACCTGGACGAGCTGGGCCGCCGCACGGATGCCCGAGAGGACCTCCTGGCGGATGGGCCCCAGGACCACCACGAGCTGGGCGCGGATGAGCTCCGCCAGCTGGGCCACGGCCCTGAGCTCGCGCGGATCGCGCGGTCTGTCCCCGGTCTGCCGGCGCAGGGCCTGCGACCAGACGCAGGAGTCGACCAGCGCCCTCATGGCCTGCCCCTGCGCGCCTTCTTGCGCGCCCGTGCCGGCTCCTGGCGTCCGGCCTTGGGGTCGTAGCCGGGCTCGAACTCGATCTGGCCGAACAGCTCCAGGATGCGCTCCTGCTCGCGGTGGCGGATGTACTCCTCGAGCGCGTCCTGCACCACGGCCCGCTTGCTGCGTGCCCCGCCGAGCTGGATGGCCCGCTCGATCAGCGCCGCGTCGATGTCCAGGTTCGTCGCCATGTGCCTGCCTCCCCTGCGCGAGTCAATGTTCGCACAAAAGGACGCACAACGCAACGCACAATGAAGAAACAAGCCAGGTTCAGGTGGGGCGTGGTCAGGGCGTGAAGACGATCAGGATCAGATCGCGCTGCTTGGCGCCGAACACGAACTTTGCGCCTGGGAACTTCGCGCGCAGGGTCTCGTCCAGGGCGGCCGCCAGCTCGAGGGGGTCCGCCTTGCAGCTGCAGTTGAAGGAGATGTCCTTCCCGTCGTCGCGCTCGAGCTTGACCTTGGAGCACACCCGCTTGAGCGCGGAGTTCAGCACCATGGACAGGCTTCCGGGCCCGTTCTTGGCCACGACCCGGATGGGGCCTCCGTCCTGGGCGGCGGCCTGCTGGTAGCCCTGCAGCTGCTTCGCGATGCTCGCCCGCCCGCCTCGCACACCTCCTCGAGCGCCCGCATGGCCTGGCCCGGCCCGCTGGCGAAGGGCGCGCTCGTCTCGACGACGCTGCCCGCGAGCTGGGAGGTGGCCGATACTCTCGCCTCGAGGCTCAGCTTGAAGCTCCTGCGGCCGCCGTCCGCCTGCTCGAGGAGCTGGTAGCCGATGATCAGGCTGGCGCCCGTGGCCGCTCCCTCCTGGCCGACTCCTGGCGGAGCCAGGACCTCCAGGCCGGCCTGGAGCAGGCTGCGCTGGAGCGTCAGCTCGCACGCCTGGGCGTGCTGGCTCCGCGGCCCGGACGGCTTGAGCAGCACGCTGAGCGGCGCGCCCTCCTGGGCCGCGGCCAGGCAGGGCAGGCCAGAACCGACACACAGGCAGAGCAGCGCGGATAGGTACCTGGTCAAGGGGGCCTCCTGTCAGCTCGCGCTGGCGCGGGTGGCCAGCGCTCCACGGGACTCCGGCAGGTGCGGCGAGTGGGCCCCGCAGGACTCCATGGCCTGCAGCTCCTCGTCGCTGGCCGGGTAGAAGCCGAGCTCCTGCAGCACCTTGAGCTTGGGCCGCACCTGGGTCTCCAGCCCCACGTGGAAGAAGCCGGGGAAGATGGCCGGGTGGGCCCGGATGAAATCGAAGATGGCCTGGTGCTCGGGGCGCACCTCGATGCGCGCGAAGCGGCTCACCTCGTGCCCGGTGATCATGTACTCGGGCAGCAGATCCGGGGCGAACTCGAGCCGGGCCGGGTCCACCTCGCGCTGGAAGATCTCCGTCTGCGGCAGCAGGCACAGCAAGGACGGCAGGATGCGCGCGCCCAGCATGCGGAAGGAGACCATCTGGAACACCGACTGGTGGAAGTCCGTCATGTCCTCGAAGGGGAAGCCCCACACGTAGAAGAGATCCACCCGCCGGAAGCGCTCGACCGCCCGCTGCACCACGGGGATGACGTCCGCGGCGCGGAAGCCCTTGCGGGTGCGCTCGAGCACCCGGTCCGAGCCGGACTCCACCCCGAAGCGGATCTCCACGCAGCCCGTGCCCGCCATGGCCTCCATCATCTCGGGGTCGGTCAGGTTGATGCGCCCGAAGGCCTTCCACTTCACCGGCAGGCCCGCGCGCCGCATCTCCTCGCAGAAGTCGAGCACCGGCGCGCGGCCGGACACGAAGAACTCATCCTGGAACAGCACCAGCTCGGCGCCCGCCTGCTCGTGCAGGAAGCGGATCTCCTCCACGATGGCGCGCGGGGAGCGGTGCACGCTCTTCAGATCCCAGATGGGCGCCACCGAGCAGAAGGTGCACGGGTAGGGGCAGCCGCGCGAGGTGATGGTGTTGAAGCCGGTGTAGCGCTGGAGCGGCAGGTGGTGGTAGGCTGGCCTGGGCAGCGCGTCCAGGTCCTCGATGCGCGGCGGCCGGGGGGTGTGCACCACGCGCTCGCCGTCGCGGTAGGAGACGCCCGGCACCGCGGCCAGCGCCTCGTGGAGCGGCCGGCCGCTCGCCAGCGCCGCGACCAGCAGCGGGGCCGAGCGCTCGGACTCCCCGCGCACGATCAGATCCACCCAGGGGAAGGCGCGCAGGATGGGCTCCTCCACGCTCTTGGGCCCCACCCCCGCCAGCACCAGGGTACGGTCCGGCCAGCGCTGCTTGACCGCGCGCATGGCCAGCAGGGTGAAGGGCAAGAGGTTCGCCATGCAGGAGAAGCCGATCACCGGGGCCGGGTCCTCGAGCGCGCGCAGGATCTCCCCGGGGCTGAAGGGGTCCTCGGCCTCGTGGAGCTGGTAGTCGCGCAGATCGACCCGGTAGCCCGCGGCCTCCAGGGCGGCGGTCACGTACAGCGGCCCCAGCGGCAGGTGGCGCTCGCGCTCCACCATGTCGAAGTACCGCACGTAGAGCATGTTGAGGTTGAGGATGGTGATGTGGGCCGGGTTCAACGCTCACTCCTCGCGCGGGCGGATGCCGCGGGTGGGGCTGGGGGTGTCGGGGCGCGGCGGCGGCGCCTCGTCGGCGTCGGGCCGGCCGCCGTCCGGCGCCCCGCCCTGCCAGCCCGGGGGCGGCTCGGCGAAGCCGCCGCCCTGGCCGGCGTCCGGGCGCGGGGGCGGGGGATCGGGCCGGGCGCCGCCGGGAGGGGAGGGCACGCGGTCGGGCCGGGGCGGGGGCCAGTCCGGGGCCGCCCCGCCCGTCTCCTGCATGAGGGGCGCCTCGGGTCGGGCCGGGGGCGGCTCGTCCGGGGCGGCGCCGCCCTTGTTGGTCATGGGGCGGACCTCGGGCCGGGGCGGGGGCTCGTGCGGGGCCGCCCCGCCCTCGGTGTCCATGAGCCGGTTGTCGGGCCGCGGCGTGGCGTCGTCGGGGCTGATGCCCCGGGTCTTGGGGGGCTGGGCCGGGCGATCGGGCGCGGGCTCCTCGGGCGCGGCGCCGGCGTCCGCCGCGCCGCTGCCGCGCGGGCAGCCCTCCAGGGCCGCGCCGCCCAGCAGCACCACGGCCGTGGCCGCGGTCTTGCGCAGGAAGTCCCGGCGGGTGGGCTCGGGCGGCGGCACGGCCTGGGCCATGGCCCGGAGCTGCTCCGCGGGCACCGCCTCGAGGATGGCGCGCTCGCTGGCGGTGAGCTCCACGCCGGCCGGGCCGGCCACGGCCGCGCGCTTCTCGATGAGCTCCTGCAGGAAGGCGCGCTCCACGGCCGCCAGCCGGAGCAGCCGCTGCAGGCCGACCGGCACCGGGAACGAGGCCGCGGGCGCCTCGGGCGGCCGTCCGCCCACGATGGTGGTGCGCGGGGAGGGGGTCGGGTCGGCCTCGGGCTCGTCGCCTTCGAACATGCGGATGCGGCTCATGGCGCTCTCCTTGGTCTGGGGTCCCCTGGAGCATAACCTCCCGTCGCCTCCGCGGACAAGCCGGCTCACGAGGTCGTGCGAGATCGCGCCTGGGACGCACCGGGGCGCGTTCCTGCACGCGCGATCCGCGCCCGGCGCGGCCCACGGGCGTCCAACCTTCTGCAACGCCGAGGCAATTCGGGTTCGCGTCGGCTGGCACCCTCCTTGCTCTGTCTGCCGATCGGATTCAGCCACGAGAGGAGCACGCGTGAACTCCAGCTTGCGGTTCGGCCTCGAGGCCCTGAGCGTCCACATCCCCCGCCACCACCTGGAGATGGGCGAGCTGGCCCGCGCCACCGGGGTCGATCCCCAGAAGTACCTGCAGGGCCTGGGCGTCCAGAGCATGGCCGTGGCCGCCCCGGACGAGGACCCGGTCACCATGGCCTGCGAGGCGGCCGGCGCCCTGCTGCGGGACTACCGCGTCGATCCGGCCTGCCTCGGGCTGCTGGTGGTCGGCTCGGAGAGCGGGGTGGACGAGGCCAAGCCCATCGCCACCTTCGTGCACGGCCTGCTCGGGCTGCCCCCCGGCTGCCGCACCTTCGACACCAAGCACGCCTGCTACGGCGCCACCGCGGCGCTGCGCCTGGCGCTCGACTGGTGCGAGGCGCGCGGCGCGCGGGCCGGCAAGAAGGCGCTCGTCGTGGCCAGCGACATCGCCCGCTACGAGGTCGGCTCGGCCGGCGAGCCCACCCAGGGCGCGGGCGCGGTGGCCATGCTCGTCTCGGACGAGCCCGCGCTGCTCGCCGTCGAGCCCTGGCCCGAGGCGGTCTTCACCCAGGACGTGATGGACTTCTGGCGCCCCAACTACACCGCCTGCGCCCGGGTGGACGGCCAGGTCAGCATCCAGTGCTACCTGCGCGCGCTGGAGCACTGCTGGGGCGACTTCGAGCGCCAGTCGCGCCTGGGCTTCGACGACTACGAGCACATGCTGTTCCACGTGCCGTTCCCCAAGATGGCCTACAAGGCCTTCCGCGCGCTGCACGAGCGCGAGGCGGCCCGGCGGGGCGGAGAGCTGCCCGGGCTGGACGCCCTGTTCGCCGAGCGCACCGAGCCGGGCCTGTGGGTGAACCGCCTGGTGGGCAACGTGTACTCGGGCTCGCTGTACCTGTCGCTGGCGGGGCTCCTGGAGCGCGGGGACCGGCGGGTGGAGGGCGCCCGGGTGGGGCTGTTCTCCTACGGCTCGGGCTGCTGCGCCGAGTGGTTCTCGGCCCGGGTGGGGCCGGACGCGGGCGCCTGGCGGGGGCGGGTGGGCATCGCCGAGGCGCTCCGGCACCGCCGGGCGCTCGAGCACGCGGAGTACCTGCAGTTCCGCGCCCTGGCCGAGCACCTGGCCCAGGACGACTCCTGCCTGGAGCCGCTGCCCGGGCCGTCCGCCCGCCCGCGACCCCAGTACCTGGGGGTGCGCGGGGATCGCCGTCAGTACCGCGCCCCCGCGCGGGCCTGCGCCGGCCAGGCCGCCGAGGCCGACTCCGCCCTGGCGCTCGCCGCCGGCGCCCTTCGCTGAGGGCGGACCTACCTGGCGCCGGCCTGGGCGTCCACGAACTTCACCGCCTGCATGTACTCCCAGCCCGTGCTCTGGCGAACGAGCTGGATGGCCTCGTTGCGCTGGCCAGCCCCGAGCAGCGCGCGCAGCCGCGCCGGCGCGTCACCCTCGGCCGGGAAGCGCTCGAGCGGCCAGCCCGGGCAGTCCTCGCGCGCCTGCGGGGAGTTCAGGTGCACCGTCACGAACCGGCGGAACGTCGCGCAGTCGGCCCACCTCTTCATCAGCCGGTACACGCGGGCTTGCTGCTCGGCCGTGTAGCCCGCTTGCGGGCCCATGGCCCTGTCGACGAGCTGTTTCCGAAACTCCTCGGGGAGCCTGTCGAAGAACTCCATGACCACGTCGTGGGCCAGATCGTCCACGGGCCAGGAGGGCAGCAACCTGGGGGCGGCCGCCTGCACGCAGGCGCCGTCCTCGATGAACAGGCACAGATCCAGGACCGCCTTGAGGGTCTTCGGGGAAGCCTGCGGGGCGAGCAAGCCGGCGACCTTGGCGTCCAGCGCGGTCCGCCAGGTGGCCGACACCTCCGCGTGGTTGCGGGTGATGTTGGGAACCAGCGTCCAGGTGTGGCTGCAGGCCGGCCACAGCGCCAGCAGGGGCGCCTCGAGCGGCGTGCCCGGGGCGGCGTCCTCGAGCGCCTCCCAGAAACCGCGCGCCCCGGGGATCGCGCACCGGTCCGGCTGCTCGGCCGCCACCGCCAGGGCCCGCAGCGCGAGCTGCTCGCTCGACGGCACCTTGGACCAGTCCGGCTCGCCCTGGGCCGGGAGCTGGGCGCCGGGGAGATCCAGGGAGAAGGGCGCCCCCCGCGCCAGCAGGTGGAGGAGCCGGCGCTCCTCGCGCGCGAGCCGCCAGGACAGGAGCAGGTGCTGGCCGTCCGGGGACACCTGCGCGCTCGCCCGTCCCACGGCCGCGTCCACCTCGGCCTGGCTGGGGGCCCGCTCGGCGTCGGACAGCCGCTCCAGCGCGATGCTGGGGCGGTCCCCGATGGTGAGCGACAGCGCCATGCCCTTCTCGTGCTCGAGGCCCACGGCCCGGGCGGCCCACCTGATGGAGGTGTCGTCGAGGCTGCGGGCTGCCAGGACGACGTCCTGGCCGCCCGCCTGCGCCAGCACGCGGGTCGCGGTGTGCTCCGGACCCTTGCAGGCGGGCAGGCAGAGCAGCAGCAGCGCGACGGTCGGGGCCGGTCTCATGCGGGCCTCCTCGGGGTGGGTCCACGGCGTGGCCAGACGCTGGCCATGGTAGCGCGCGGAGGGCTTCCCGGGAAGTCGGGCGCGAGGGACAATGCCGCGGAGAGCGACTGGAGCTTCCGTCTACTGGTCCACGGAGGGTTGCCATGAGACGAGGCTGGCGCCATCTCGGTCGGCTCGCGACCTGGGCGGTCCTGCTGCTGGCGCTGGGCGCCACGCCCGCGGGCGCGGCGGGGCCCGCCGGGCCGCCCGAGCCCGCGCTGCGGGCCGAGCTGCGGGGGAACGATGGCCGGCAGCCCGTCTTCCGGGTAGAGTACCGCAGCCCCGTCCACTTCCTGCTGTTCTCGAACCAGGACGGGCTGCGGGTCTTCCAGGAGTGGTGCTCCTGGGGTTACTTCACCCGCTCCTTCAGCGCCCGGCAGGTGGGTGGCGCGGCCCGGGAGTTCGTCCTACGCCGGAACCCCAATCAGGCCTGGACCAAGAACTTCCCGGCCACCCACTCGCTCGACCGCGGCGCGTTCCTGATCACCTCGGCCGATCTGTGCGACGGCTCCTGGATCGCCGAGCCGGCCCTGCCGCTCGAGGACCTCGAGCTCGAGCTGGTGGGTCACTTCGAGATCAAGCCGGACGAGGAGACCGTCGAGCAGAAGGTGTGGACCGGCAGGCTGTCCACCCGCCCGCTCACCGCCATCCTCGGCCGCGACTGTGTCGAGGTGCTCAACCGCCGGAGGTGACCCGCCGCCGCCCCTCCGCGCGCGCTCATCCGGGCAGGGCGGCGTCGTACTCGCTGAGCGCCCAGACGGGGAAGTAGCGCCGGTAGTTGTCGTAGTCGATCAGCGTCGAGTGGTTGAACACCCCGACCAGCGGCTCGCGCGGCCAGCCGCCGTCCGCCTCCTGGCGGGCCAGCAGGAAGCGGGCCGCGCGCCGGGCGGGCTCGGTGCCGCCGAGCCCCGCCTGCACCAGCGCCGAGAGCGCCCAGGCGGTCTGGGCCGCCAGGCCCTCCGCGGCCGGCACCCAGCGGCGCTCCGCGCACGAGCTGCCGTCCTCGCCGAAGCCGCCGTCGCCGCGCTGCTTGCCGATCAGGAAGCCGCAGGCGCGCTGCAGGTCGCGATCGCCGGGCGCGGCCCCGGCCGCGCGCAGGCCCCGCACCCCGAACCAGGCCGCGTAGGAGAAGCACACCGCCCACGAGCCCACCCAGGAGCCGTCCGGGCGCTGCTGCCCGCGGATGAAGCGCGCCCCGCGCTCGAGCGCCCGCCCGATGGGCCGCTCGAAGCGCCCGGGGAAGCGCGCCCGCGCCCGGGCCAGCGCCTGCAGGCAGGAGGAGGTGCACTCCACGTAGGGGTGCTCGACCATGATGCCGGCGAACACCTGCGAGGGGTTCAGCCACTCGAGCCAGGCGCCGGCCCGCTGCAGCTCGTAGGTGGCGAAGCCGCCCGAGGGGTTCTGGTAGCCGAGCAGCAGCCGGCTCGCGTCCTCCAGCCGCTCCGCGGGCACCGCGCCCCGGGTCAGGCCCCAGGCCTCCAGGCCGAGCGCGGCCTTGAGCCCCTCGGCCGTGCAGTCCGAGATCGGCCAGCCGTGGGCGCGGTCGGAGAAGGGCCAGCCGCCCCGGCTGGGGTGACGGAAGTAGCGCGCGTGCTCGGGCAGGTCGTCCAGCACCTGGTTGTCGCGGATGAAGTCCTGGGCGCGCTCCAGGGCCGCGCGCGCGGCCGCCGGCTGGGGCGAGGCCAGGATGGCCTGGACCGCGAAGGCCGTGTCCCACAGGGCGGTCGAGTTGTAGCCGTTGAACAGGATCCCCTCGGGGGTCTCCTGCAGGTACTGCTCCAGGGCCGCGAAGCTGCGCCGGAAGCGCTCGCCGCCGGGCTCGGCGAAGTGGTGCACCAGCGCGTTCAGCACGCTGTTGACCGGGCCGATGTCGAGGTCCTGGGTGGCCTGATCCTCGTAGCAGATGTGGTCATAGAGCTCGTCCAGCGCCCGCGCGCGCAGCGCCGGCCGGTGGCGGGCGTCGTAGGCGGCCATCAGCTCGGCCGCCGCGCGGTACAGCCGGGTGATCGGGTAGCGGTCGTCGCAGGCGGCCACGCTGTGGCGGTGCGCGGCGAAGGGGACCTCCGCCCAGGGCCGGTCGTACAGCTCCCGCCGGAGCGCCCGGGTGAGCTCGCCCTCGGGCGCGCAGGCCCTGCGGCCGAACAGCCAGGCCATGGGCAGGTAGACCTGGCGGGTGTGGCACCACAGCCTGCCCGGGTGGATGGGCAGCGCGCGCGGCAGCAGCCACAGCTCGGGCAGCACCGGGGACAGCCCATCGTAGGGGTAGAGCCCGAGCGTGGCGAGCAGCAGCTTGCCCCAGCTCGCGGCCCCCACGGGCGTGCCCTGGGCGTGGATCCAGCGCCGGGCCCGGGCGGCGTGCAGCTCGGAGGCGTCCGCGCCCAGCACGCGCATGGCCACGTAGCCGAGCGCGGTGGTGAACAGGCAGCCCCCGCGGTCCTCGGTGTGCAGCCCCAGGCTGCCGTTCGGGTTCTGCACCCGCCGCAGGTAGCGCAGCATGCCCGCCCGGCGCTCCTCCGGGATGGCCTGCCCGGCGGCGTGGCACACGGCCACGTACATGGGCAGCAGGAACATGGGGCCGCCGTACTCGCCGCGCCAGGCGCCGTCGGCCTGCTGGCGACCGGTCAGGTGCTCGACGCCGCGGGCCACGGCCCGCCGGACCTCGGCGCGCATGGGGACCTCCTCGGCTGCCCGGGTCAGTTCGCCCCGCCGGAGACCCGCTCGAACCAGGCCCCGGCCAGCTGGCGGGCGGTGACCAGGTAGGGATCCCACAGGGCGCCCGAGTCGAGCTCGTCCATCAGCTCGGCCAGGATGGCCTGCACCCGGGCCTTCCACTCGGGGTCGATGCGCACGGTGCGCGCGGCCCACTCGTGGCAGTAGCGGCAGGACTCGCAGTCGACGTCCTGGCAGCCCTGGGTCTTGAAGCGCTCGAGGAAGCCGTCCAGCGCGCGGTTGTCGATCTGCACCGGGTTGGGGCCGACCCGCGGGTAGAGCACGCTCATGGCCTTGCCGAACTCGATCACCTTCATGAACTTGACCATGTTCACCATCTGCGGCTTCACGAAGTACTTGAGCATGCGGCGGGTGGAGTAGGCGTCCTTGCCCCTGGGGCCCATCTTCTCCAGGGGGTAGGCGTAGTTCTGCACCAGGTCGAGCAGGTTGCCGTCGTGGCGCCGGTTGGCGTAGGCGTGCACGCGCTCCAGCAGGATCTGGGTGGGCGTGTTGCGTTCGACGATCTTGAAGTTGTGGTAGCCGAGCTGCTCGTACAGGTGCAGATCCTCGGGCCGGATCCAGTTGGCCCGCAGGTAGTTGACCGGGTCCTCGAGCCGCAGGCGGTTGCAGATCACCGAGCAGTAGTCGAGCGGGAAGCCGCGGTTCCCGGTCTGGCTGGCGGCCGACAGGCCCACCGCGTGGTTGCCGGCGATGGCGCAGTCCTGGCGGCACCAGTTGTTCACGATGAGCTGCAGCTCGACCCCCTGGGCGGCCTGCTGCATGCCCGCGAGCACCTTGAACTCGCGGTGGATGTTCACCTCGCTCACCACGATGTAGTCGGCCCCGTTCTCCACCCAGAAGCGCACCTTGCGCGGGGTGTCGGTGAAACGGTGGGAGGAGATGCGCACCTTCAGGCGCGGGTGGCGGCGCTTCACCAGGCGCAGGAAGAACACGTTGGCCACGGTGACCGAGTCCACCCCGATGCCGTCCAGCCAGCCCAGCAGCTCCTCGATGTGCCGCTGGCCCTCGCGGGAGAACTCGGTGTTGCCCATGGCCGAGGCGTTCAGCAGGTAGTTGAACTGGATGCCGCGCCGGTGGGTGGCCGCGACGAACCGCTCGAGCCCGGGGCGATCCACCTCCGGCAGGTAGAAGGACGGCCGGCCGCCGCCGAAGTAGTCGCTGGTCAGCTTGCCGTAGATCTCGTACACCGGGTAGGCCTGCAGCCCGTCCAGCAGGGCCTCGTCGAAGTTACACGCCACGCTCAGCCTCATGGCCCGAGCTCCTTTCCGGTCGCCCTCCGCGGCGGGAGGGCGCGTCTCGTGTGTGGACCTCGCCTCAGTCGTTCGCCCCGGCCGCCGCATGCAGGCGCCGGGCCAAACCCACCGAGGCCATGAACTCCGCGAACTCCTCGAGGTCGAGCTGCTGCTGGCTGTCCGAGCGGGCCACCGCCGGGCAGGGGTGCACCTCGACCATCAAGCCGCTGGCGCCGGCGGCCAGCGCGGCCCGGCCGAGCGCCGCCAGGATGTCCTTGCGGCCCGCGGCGTGGCTCACGTCGACCACCACCGGCAGGTAGCTCTTCTGCCTGAGCAGGGCCACGGCCGAGAGGTCGAGCGTGTTGCGCGTCTCGGTCTCGAAGGTGCGGATGCCCCGCTCGCACAGGATGAGCTGGTCGTTGCCCTCGCTGGCCACGTACTCGGCCGCCCACAGGAACTCCTCCAGGGTGGCCGACAGGCCCCGCTTCAGCAGCACCGGCCGGCGCGCCTTGCCCAGCTCGCGCAGCAGCGGGTAGTTGTACATGTTGCGCGAGCCGACCTGCAGCACGTCCACGTACTCGGCCAGCAGCGCCACCTGGCGGGTGTCCATGACCTCGGACACGGTGACCATGTCGTGCCGCCGGGCCACCCGGCGCAGCAGCTCCAGCCCCGGCGCGCCCAGCCCCTGGAAGGCGTAGGGTGAGGTGCGCGGCTTGAACGCGCCGCCCCGCAGGAGCTGGCAGCCCAGGGCCTTGGCCTGCTGCGCCACCGCCTCGAGCTGCTCCTCGCTCTCCACCGCGCACGGCCCGGCGATGACGAAGGGCGCGGCGCCCAGCTCGCGCCCGCGCACGCGCACCACCAGATCCTCGGCGCGCGAGGCGCGGCTGACCAGCAGGGCGCGCTCCTTCTGCCGCTGCATGAGCTCCACGCAGGCGCGGAAGATCTCCTTGAAGAGCCGGCGCACGGTCTCGTCCGGGAAGGGCCCGGGGTTCCTGGCCACCAGCTCCTGGAGCATCTTCATCTCGCGCTCGGGATCGAAGGTCGGCATGTTCTTCTGCGCCTTGAGGCGCTGCACCTCGGTCACCACTCGCGCTCGGCGGGAGAGCAGCTCGAGCAGGGAGGCGTTGATGTGCTCCAGCTCGTCGCGCAGCTCGGTCAGGTTCTTCTCCGGCATGCTCGGCTCCTCGTGCGATCTCGCACCGGCGTGCGGAATGTCCGAACGCCGCTCGCTCCCGGCCCGGGTCAGCAGTCCCGGCGGACGATGAACGCGGCCATGGTCCGCAGGGCCTCGGCCCGCGCCCCGAACGGCGCGAGCTCCTCGACCGCCTCCGCGGCCAGGCGACCAGCGTACTCCCAGCCGCTCTCCAGGCCCAGCAGGTCCGCGTAGGTGGTCTTGCCCATGGCGCGGTCCTTGCCCGCGGACTTGCCCAGGCTGTGGGCCTCGCCTACCACGTCCAGCAGGTCGTCCGCCACCTGGAAGGCGAGCCCGAGCCGCTGGGCGTAGCGGGTCAGGCGGGGCAGCGCCGCCTCGTCGGCCCCGGCCAGCAGCGCGCCGACCCGCACCGCGGCGGTCAGCAGCGCCCCGGTCTTCAGGCGGTGGATGCGCTCCACCTCGGGCTGCGCGAGCGCCCGGCCGGTCTCCAGCGTGTCCAGCACCTGGCCGCCGACCATGCCGCCCGCGCCGGCCGCCTGCGACAGCTCGAGCGCGGCCCGCAGCGCGCGGGCCGGCTCCCCGGCCGCGCGGCCGAGCAGCCCGAAGGCCTCGGTCAGCAGGGCGTCCCCGGCCAGGATGGCCAGCGCCTCACCGTAGCGCTTGTGGCAGGTGGGCAGCCCGCGGCGCAGATCGTCGTCGTCCATGGCCGGCAGGTCATCGTGGATCAGGGAGTAGGTGTGCACGAACTCCAGGGCGCAGGCCGCCGGCATGAGCCCGGCCCCGCCGCCGGGGAACAGCTCCGCCGTCGCCAGCACCAGGATGGGGCGGACCCGCTTGCCTCCGGCCAGCAGGGAGTAACCCATGGCCTCGCGCAGGCGCGCCGGGGCCTCCACCCGCGCGAGCGCCTCGCGCAGGCCGTGCTCGATCCGCTGGCGGTGGGCCTCCAGGGCGGCCGGAAGCTGCATGTCCTCGCTCCTCGCCCCGGCTGCCAAGCAAGAAGCGCGCCAGCGGTTCTCCGCCCCGGGCCGGCCGGCGGGGCGATCCGCACGCCCGCGGCGTGCGGGTTCGCACCCCCGGCCCCCGGGGAGAGCCGAGGCGCCAGGCGTGGGGGCGCCGTTCTCGCGGGCGGGTCGGGGCTTGGGGAGGCGGGCCGGGCTGGCATGCTTCCTGCTCCGGCGCAGCCCGCCGGAGGTGTGCGTTGGGACAGGACGCAGAGCGAACCGAGCGCCGCAAGCGCGATCACCTCGAGCCCTTCCGCCGGGGGGGCGTGCCGGCCCGTGCGGCCACCACCTGGCTGGAGCACGTGTGGCTCGAGCACTGCGCGCTGCCCGAGCTGGCGGCCGACGAGCTGGACCTGTCCACCGAGTTCGCCGGGCGCAGCTTCCGCGCCCCGCTGTTCGTGACCGGCATGACCGGCGGCACCCCCGAGGCCGGGCGCATCAACGCGGAGCTGGCGGCCGTGGCCGAGCGCCTGGGGCTGGGCTTCGGCCTGGGCAGCATGCGCGCCATGTTCGAGCGCCCGGAGCTCCTGGCGAGCTACCAGGTCCGGGCCGCGGCGCCGCGCGTGTTCCTGGCCGGCAACCTGGGCGCGGCCCAGCTCAGGACGCTGGGCCTCGCGCGCGTCCGCGAGGGGCTCGCGGCCGTGGGCGCCGACGCCCTGTGCGTGCACCTGAACCCCGCCCAGGAGCTGGCCCAGCCCGAGGGGGAGCGGGACTTCCGCGGGCTCGGCGCGGCCATTGCCGAGGCGGTGGCCGGCCTGGGGCTGCCGGTCATCGTCAAGGAGACGGGCGCCGGCCTGGGGCGCCGCGCGGGCCGCGCGCTGCGGGAGCTCGGCGTGCGCTGGGTCGACGCGGCCGGCGTGGGCGGCACCTCCTGGGTGGGCGTCGAGCTCGCGCGCCAGGGCGCCGTGGCGCGGGGCCTGGACTGCTTCTGGGACTGGGGCGTGCCCACGGCCGCGGCGGTGGCGGAGCTGGTCGACGAGGGGCTCGAGGTGCAGGCCTCGGGGGGCGTGCGTACCGGCCTGGACGTGGCCCGGGCGCTGGCCCTCGGGGCGCGCCTGGCCGGGCTGGCCGCGCCGGTGCTGGGGGCCTACTTCCAGGGCGGGCCGGCCGCGGCCGAGCGGCTGCTCGACGGGGTGCTCGAGGGGCTGCGGGCGGCCATGCTGCTGACCGGCTGCCGCGATCTGGGCGCCCTGCGGGCCGCCCCCCGCCGGCTGGTGGGCCCGCTGCGCGCCTGGCTGGAGGACGCACGGTGAGGCTCGCCTACGGCAAGGTGATCCTGTTCGGCGAGCACGCGGTGCTCTATGGCCGGCCGGCGCTGGCGGGCGGCATCGATGCCGGGGTGCGGTTGGAGGCGGTGAGCGCCGCCCCGGCCGGGGTCCGCCTGCGGGTGCCCGACTGGGAGCTCGCGGCCGACGAGCGCAGTCCCGGGGCCCTGGGCGCGGCCCTGCGCAGGCTGTGCGAGCTGGTGCCCGGGCCGGGCTTCGAGGCCACCCTGCGGGCCAGCCTGCCGCTGGGCGCGGGCCTGGGTGGCTCGGCCGCGCTGTCTGTGGCCCTGGTGCGCTCGGCGGCGGCCGCCCGCGGCCAGGAGTGGCAGGCAGCGCGGGTGCGCGAGCTGGCCCACGAGCTGGAGAAGGTGTTCCACGGCACCCCCTCGGGGCTGGACGATACGGTGGCCACCCACGGTGGGCTGTGCCTGTTCTACCGCGACGGCCTGCCGCCCGGCGGGCTGCCGGAGCCGGGCGCCGAGCGGCTGGGCGGGCAGGCCGCGCGCCTGCCCTGGGCGCTGCCCGCGCTGGTGGTGGGTCAGAGCGGGGTGCCGCGCGCCACCCGCGACATGCTGGTGCGCGTCCGCCGCCGCTGGGAGGACGGGCGGGCCGCCACCGAGCGGCTGTTCGAGCGCATCGAGGGCTGCCTGCAGGGCGGCCTGCGGGCCCTGCGGACCCAGGACGCGCCGGCGCTGGGCGCGGCCATGCTGGAGAACCAGGCCTGCCTGCAGGAGCTGGGCGTGTCGCTCCCGGAGATCGAGCGCATGGTGTCGCTGGCGCTCGAGGCCGGCGCGCTGGGCGCCAAGCTGACCGGCGCGGGCGGCGGCGGCGGGGTGATCGCGCTGGCCCCCGGGCGCGAGGCCGAGGTGGCCGCGGCCTGGCGGGCCGCGGGCTTCTCCGCCTTCGTGGCCTCGTCCGGGCCCGGCTCCCGGCTGCGCGGCCTGCACGCGCTCGCGCCCGCGGAGCGGCGCGCGGCGGTGGCCGGGCGCGCCGGGATCCCGGCCGCGGAGCTCGAGGCGCTGGCGGACGGCGGGCTGTCGCTCGAGCTGGCCGATCGCCTGGTGGAGAACGTGCTGGGCCGCTACAGCCTGC
Source organism: Myxococcota bacterium (assembly GCA_022710975.1). Lineage (GTDB taxonomy): Bacteria > Myxococcota > B64-G9 > B64-G9 > B64-G9 > JAKLGA01. The sequence continues at coordinate 118,924 of JAKLGA010000015.1, forward strand.
CCTTCGCCGTGGCCCCCAACTTCCTGGTAAACGGGCGCGAGCTGGTGGTGCCCATGGTGACCGAGGAGCCCTCCGTGGTGGCGGCCGCCGCCAACGCGGCCCGCCTGGCCCGCGCGGGCGGTGGGTTCCGGGTGGAGGTGGACCCGCCCGAGATGGTCTGCCAGGTGCAGCTCTTCCACCCGCGGCCGGAGGAGGCCGCTGCGCGCCTGCTGGCGGCCGAGGGTGAGCTGCTGGGCCTGGCCGCGGCCGCGGATCCCGCCCTGATCGCGGCCGGCGGCGGGCCGCTCGCGCTGGAGGCGCGCTGCTTCCCGCCCGAGGCGCCGGACGAGGACGGCTTCCTGGTGCTGCACCTGCGGGTCGACGTGCGCGACGCCATGGGCGCCAACGCCGTCAACAGCATGGGCGAGGCCATCCTGCCGCGCGCGCTCGCGCTGTGCGGTGGCAGGCCGGGGCTGCGCATCCTCACCAACCTGGCCGACCGGCGCCTGGTGCGCGGGCTGGTGCGCGTGCCCGCGGCGCCGCTCTCGGTGGGCGGGCTGTCGGGCGAGCAGGTGCGGGACGCCATCGCCGCCGCCTCGCGCTTCGCCGAGCGCGATCCCTACCGGGCCGCCACCCACAACAAGGGCATCATGAACGGCATCGACGCGCTGCTGCTGGCCACGGGCAACGACTGGCGGGCGGTCGAGGCCGGGGCGCACGCCTACGCCGCCAGGCAGGGCGGCTACCGGCCGCTGTGCACCTGGCGGGCGGAGGACGGGGCCCTGGTCGGACGGCTGGAGCTGCCCATGGCGGTGGGGGTCGTGGGCGGCGCCGCGCGGGTGCACGCCGGGGCGCGCCTGGCGCTCAGGCTGCTGGGAGCCACGCGGGCCGCGGAGCTGGCCGCCGCCGCGGCCGCGGTGGGCATGGCCAACAACCTGGCGGCCCTGCGCGCGCTGGCCACCGAGGGCATCCAGCGCGGCCACATGCGCCTGCACAGGCGCGCCGCCGCGCCCGGGGAGGCCCGGTGAGCCACGCGGCGGCCATGGCGGCTTGCCGGGCGGTGCTCGCGCGCTCCGGTTCGAGCTTCCGCACGGCCTTCCGCCTGCTGCCGGCCGAGCCCCGGGACGCGCTGACCGCGTTCTACGCGTACTGCCGGGAGGTGGACGACGCGGTCGACGAGGCGCCTGACGAGCTCTGCGCGCGGCGGGCCCTGGCGGGCTGGCGCGCGCGGCTGGAGGCAGCGCTGGCCGGCCGGCCGGGCGGGCCGGTGGAGGAGGCGCTGGCCTGGGCCGCGGGGCGCTATCGGTTGCCGCGGGCGCACCTGGAGCTGGTGATCGAGGGGGTCGAGCAGGACCTCGCCCAGCGCCGCTTCCGCACCTTCCAGGAGCTGCACGCCTACTGCTACCGGGTGGCCTCGGCGGTCGGCCTGGTGTGCGCCGCGGTGCAGGGCGGGCGGGGCGCGGAGGTCGAGCTGTACGCCGAGCTGAGCGGCGTGGCCGTGCAGCTCACCAACGTGCTGCGCGATCTGGGCGAGGACGCCGCCCGCGGGCGCATCTACCTGCCGCTCGAGGACCTCGAGGCCTTCGGGGTGAGCGAGGCGGACATCCTCGGGCGGCGCCCGACCCCGGCGCTCGGGCAGCTGCTGCGCTTCGAGGCTGCCCGCGCGCAGGCGCTCTACGCGCAGGCCGCGGCGGCGCTGCCCCCCGCGCTGGCCGCCCGGCTGTACTTCTGCGAGGCCCTGCGCGAGACCTACCAGCGCCTGCTCGCGCGCCTGGTGGCCGCGGACCTGCCGGTCTTCGGCGCGCGGGTGAGCCTGCCTGCGTGGGAGAAGCTGCTGGTGGTGCTCAGGCGGAGGTTGAGCCCGGCGGCCCTGTGGGCCGGCCGGGCCTAGGAGGAACACCATGTGCGAGGCGGCGGACTTCCCCTTCCGCGTGCTGGTGGTGGACGACAGCGAGCTGTTCGCGCTGGCCATCGCCCGCGAGCTCGGCCACGCGGGCATGCAGAGCGACGTGGCCTTCTCGGCGGCCGAGGCGCTGGCGGTGGCGGCCGCGACCCCGCAGGGTTACCAGGCCATCCTGCTGGACCACAAGCTGCCCGACGGCGACGGCATCCGGCTGATCCCCGGCCTGCTGGCCCATCAGCCCAAGTGCCCGGTGCTGGTGATGACCGCCCACGAGGCCATCCCACACGCCATCGAGGCCATCCGCCAGGGGGCGCTGGACTACCTGGTCAAGCAACCCACCATCCGGCCGCTGGTGGAGCGGTTGGCGGAGGTGCGCCGGGTGGCCGCGGCCCGGCAGGCCGCCGCGGGCTGGGACCAGCACCGCAAGGACGGGCTGCTGGGCGAGGCGCCGGCCATGGCGCACGTGCGCGAGCAGCTCGAGCGGGTGGCCGCCCGGGCCGACACCACGGTGCTCCTGACCGGCGAGACCGGGGTGGGCAAGGAGGTGGCGGCCCGCTACCTGCACTCCCGCAGCGCGCCGGCCGGCAGCCCGTTCCTGTCGGTGGACTGCGTGGCCATGCCGGCCACCCTCATCGAGAGCCTGCTGTTCGGCCACGAGAAGGGCGCCTTCACCGGCGCCCACCGGGCGCGCAAGGGCGTGTTCGAGGAGGCCGGGCCGGGCACGGTGCTGCTGGACGAGATCGGGGACATGGATCTCACCCTGCAGGGCAAGCTGCTGCGGGTGCTGGAGACGCGGCGTTTCCAGCGGGTCGGCTCGGTCAAGGAGCGCCCGGTGGAGGCGCGCGTGCTGGCCGCCACCAACCGCGATCTGGCCGAGCTGGTGCGCCTGGGCAGCTTCCGCCACGATCTCTACCAGCGCCTGGCCGTCTTCCCTGTCCACCTGCCGCCGCTGCGCGAGCGGGGGGAGGACGTGCTGCGCATGGCCCAGCACTTCGTGGCCTTCTTCTCCGCCCGCATGGGCGTGCAGCTCGAGCCGCTCGGCCCGGAGGTGCGCGCGGCGCTGCTGGCCTACGACTACCCGGGCAACGTGCGCGAGCTGAAGAACATCCTCGAGCGGGCGGTGATCCTGTGCGACGCCGAGCGCCTCGAGCTGCGGCATCTGCCCGAGCGCCTGCGCGCGGAGCGCATCCCCGCGCCGGCGCCGGCCGGGCCCGCCCTGGCCGGCGACTCCGGTCCGCGGCCGCCCGCCACGATCGACTTCGTGCCCGGGGTTGACACCATGGAGTCCCTGGAGCGCAAGATGATCGAGCGCGCCCTGCAGACCACCGGCGGAGCCAAGGCCGAGGCCGCCCGCCTCCTGGGGATCAGCCGATTCCAGCTGCTGCGGCGCCTGCAGAAGTACGGCCTGGCGCCGCGGGGCGCCCTGGCCGAGTGAGGCCCGAGCGGACATGCACCGGCTGGAGCTGCTCTTCCGGCGCGCGGAGCGCGTCGAGGTCCTGGTGGGTGCGGGCGCCTGGGAGGCCCTGCCCGGGCTATGGCGACCGGAGTGGCGCCAGGCCGCGCTGATCGGCGACAGCCGGGTCATGTCGCTCTTCGGCGCGCGGCTCGAGGCGCTGCTCGGAGCGCGGGTGGGCGCGCTGCACCCGCTGTCCTTCCCCCCCGGCGAGGCGCACAAGACCCGGGACACCAAGCAGCGGCTCGAGGACGCGCTGCTCGAGGCCGGCCTCGATCGAGGCGGAGTCGTGGTGGCGGTCGGCGGCGGCCTGAGCCTGGACGTGGCCGGCTTCCTGGCCGCCACCTACCAGCGCGGGCTGCCGTGGCTGGCGCTGCCCACGACGCTCTTGGCCCAGGTGGACGCGGCCGTGGGCGGCAAGGTGGGGGTGAACACCCCGCGGGGCAAGAACCTGGTGGGCGCCTTCCACCAGCCGAGCGCGGTGCTGGTGGAGCCCGCGGTGCTCGAGGACCTGCCGCCCGAGGTGTGGCGCGACGGGCTGGCCGAGCTGGTGAAGCACGCGCTGCTGGCCGACGCCGGGCTGTTCGCCCGCCTGGAGGCCGAGGCCGAGCGCCTACGCCTCCCGTGCGTCCCGGAGGACGGCCTGCTGGCCCGGGCGCTGGCCATCAAGGCCGAGGTGGTGCAGGCGGACGAGCGCGAGGACGACCGGCGCATGGTGCTCAACCTGGGGCACACGGTGGCCCACGCGGTGGAGGCGGCCACGCGCCACGCCTGGAGCCACGGGCGGGCGGTGGCCTGCGGCCTGCGGGTCGAGCTCCGCCTGGCCGAGCGGCGCACGGGCTTCCCGGCCGGGGAGCGCGCCCGGGTGGACCGGCTGCTCGAGCAGCTGGGCTTCCCGCCCGAGGCGCCCGGTCCGGCCTCCGAGGTGCTGGCCTGGGCCGCCGCGGACAAGAAGCGCCGCGGCGGGCAGCTCGGCCTGGCGCTGCCCGAGGCGCTCGGGCGCATGGCCACCCGGGACGGGCGCTACGCCCTGGTGGTCCAACCCGGCGAGCTGGAGGCGGCGTGGGCGGCGACATTTGCGTGAGCCTGCGGCCGCCCACGTTGGCGGCCGCCCGGGCGGCGCTCGCGGCCCTGGCGGCCGAGGGGCTGCGCCTGGCCGAGCTGCGCCTGGACGACCTCGCGGCCTCGCCCGCCGAGGTGCGCGCGCTGTGCGGCGCCCCGCTGGCGCTGGTGGCCACCTGCCGGCCGGGAGGCGCCGCCTCCGGCCGGCGCGCCGAGCTGCTCGAAGCGGCCCTGGCGGGCGGCGCGGCCTTCCTCGATCTCGAGCTGGAGACGCCGCCGTCCGAGCGCGCGCCGCTCGTCGCCCTGGCCCGCGGGCTGGGGCGCAAGCTGATCGTGTCCTCCCACGACCACGCGGGCACGCCGCCGGCCGCGGAGCTCGCGCGGCGCCGGGAGGCCTGCTTCGAGGCCGGGGCCGACGTGGCCAAGCTCGCCTGCCTGGTGCGCGCGCCGCTGGACAACCTGCGCCTGCTCGCCCTGCTCGACGATCCGCGCCCGGTGGTGGTGGCCGGCATGGGGCCGCTGGGCCGGGTGAGCCGGGTGCTGGCTCCGCTGCTGGGCGCGCCCTTCACCTACGCCTCCGCCGCCCCGGGCCAGGAGACGGCCCCGGGCCAGCTCGACCACCGCGCGCTGCGCAGGCTGCTGGAGGAGTTAGGCCGTGCCTGAGCGCGCCGCCCGCTTCGCCGTGCTGGGCGATCCGATCCTGCACAGCCGCAGCCCGGAGCTCTACCGGGCCGCGTTCGCCGCCCGCGGCCGCGCGGACGCCTACACCCGCGTGCTGTGCGGCCAGGCGGGCCGGGCCGTGGAGCTGGTGCGCGGCCTGGGGCTCTCGGGGGCGAACGTCACCAGCCCGCTCAAGGAGGCGCTGGCCGGGCGCGTGGACCGGCTGGAGGGCGCGGCCGCGCGGCTCGGGGCGGTCAACACGCTGGTCGTCCGCGCGGGCCGGCTGATCGGCCACGACACCGATCCGGACGGGGTGCGGGGCGCCCTGCGCGAGGCCGGCGTGGCCCTGCCGGGCCGGCGCGCCGTCGTGCTGGGCGCGGGCGGCGCCGGGCTGAGCGCGGCCCTGGCGCTGGTCGAGGCCGGGGCCAGGGTGACGCTGCTGAGCCGCACACCCGGGCGGGCCGCCGCCGCCGCCGCGCGGGTGGGCGCGGCGCACGCCCCGCTCGCGGACGCGCGCGCGCAGCTCGCCGGGGCCGAGCTGGTGGTGGGCTGCCTGCCACGCACGGCCGCGGCGCCCGAGCCCGGCTGGCTGGCGCCCACGGCGACGGTGCTGGACGCCAACTACCCGGACGGGGCCCTGGAGCGCGCGGCCCGGGCGCGGGGCTGCCGGGTGGTCCCGGGCCTGGGCTGGCTGCTGCACCAGGCGGCCGCCGCCCACGCCCTGCTCCTGGAGGAGCCGGCGCCGCTCCAGGAGATGCGCGCCGCGCTGGCCGCGCCCGCCGCCGCGCGCGGGCCGTGGCTCTCCCTGGTGGGCTTCATGGGAGCGGGCAAGAGCAGCCTGGCCGCGCTCCTGGCCGAGCGTCTGGGCTGCGCCTGCGTCGATCTGGACCGGGACATCGAGGCCCGCGCCGGGCGCTCGATCCCGCGCCTGTTCGCCGAGCAGGGCGAGCCCGGCTTCCGCGCCCTGGAGCGCGCGGCGCTCGCGGCCCTGCCGCTCGATCGGCGGCTGGTGCTCGCCTGCGGCGGTGGGGCGCCGCTGGACGAGGGCAACCGGGCCCGGCTGCGGGCCGGCGGCCCGGTGGTGTGGCTGTGGACGTCGCTCGCGACCGCGCTCGGCCGGGCGGGCGCCGGGGGCCGGCCGCTCCTCGAGGGCCGGTCGCCGGCGGAGCTCGAGGCGCTGTACGCCGCGCGCCTGGCCGCCTACGCCCGGGCGGCGGAGCTGGTGGTGGACGCCGAGCCGGCCGCAGGGCTGGTGGCGGAGAGGATCGCGGATGCGCTGGGTGCGGCCGGGTAAGCTGGGCGGACGGCTGCGGGCCCCGCCGTCCAAGAGCGTCACCCTGCGGGCGGTGGCCGCCGCCGCGCTGGCCGAGGGCACCTCCAGCCTGCTCGGACCCTCCACCTGCGACGACGCCCGCGCGGCCCTGGCGGCCGCCCGGGCCCTGGGCGCCGAGGTGGAGGAGCGCCCGGGCGAGTGGCGGCTGCGGGGTCTGGCCCGCGAGCCCGCGGCCGAGCTCACCTGCGGCGAGTCGGGCCTGTGCCTGCGCGCCTTCGCCTGCCTGGCCGCGCTCGGGCCGCGGCCCTGCCTGCTGCGGGCCGAGGGCAGCCTGCGGACCCGGCCGGTGGGCCCGCTGGAGGCGCCGCTACAGGCCCTGGGGGCGGCCTGCGAGACCGCCGCGGGCTTGCCCCCGGTGCGGGTGCGGGGGCCGCTGCGGGGCGGGCGCGCGCGTGTGGACGGGGCGCACACCTCCCAGCTCCTGACCGGGCTGCTGCTGGCCGCGCCGCGCTGCCCCGAGGACAGCCTGCTCGAGGTGACCCGCCTCGCCTCGGCCCCCTACGTGCGGCTCACGCTGGAGGTCCTGCAGGCCTTCGGGCTCGCGCTGGAGGCGGAGGCGGGGCTCACCCGCTTCCGCGTGCCGGGCGGCCAGCGCGCGCGGGCGGCGCGCCTGGAGGTCGAGGGCGACTGGTCCGGGGCGGCCTTCCCGCTGGTGCTGGGCGCGCTGGCAGGCCCCGTGGCCGTGGACGGCCTGCGGCCCGCCTCGGCCCAGGCCGACCGGGCCGTGCTGGAGGCCCTGGCCGCGGCCGGGGCCACCCCGGCCTTCGGCCCGGACGGCGCGCTCGGGGTGGAGCGGGCGGCGCTCCGGCCGTTCGAGTTCGACGCGCGCGACTGCCCGGACCTGTTCCCGCCGCTGGCCGCGCTGGCGCTCGGCTGCCCGGGCACGAGCCGGCTCATCGGGCTCGGGCGGCTACGCCACAAGGAGAGCGATCGGGCCGCGGCCCTGATCGAGGAGCTGGGCAAGCTCGGCGGGCGGCTGGGCGCGGAGGGCGAGGCGCTGCGGATCGAGGGCGGTCGGCCGCTCCGGGCCGCGCGGATCGATCCGCGCGGCGATCACCGCATCGCCATGGCGGCCGCGGTGGCCGCGGTGGCCCTGGGCCAGGGCGCGGCGCTGGAGCAGCCGGGCTGCGTGGCCAAGTCCTACCCGGCCTTCTTCGACGATCTGGCCCGCCTGGGCGCGGGCGTGGAGGAGGAAGCGTGAACACCTTCGGTCGGCTGCTGCGCGTGCACCTGCTCGGCGAGTCGCACGGGCCCGTGGTGGGCGTGCTCCTGGACGGCTGCCCGGCCGGGCTGCCGCTCGCGCCCGAGGATCTGGAGGCCGACCTGGCCCGACGGCGCGCGGGCGCGCCCGGCACCACCGCGCGGCGCGAGGCGGACCGGCCCCGCGTCCTGTCCGGCCTGCACCAGGGCCGCACCACCGGGGCGCCGCTGCTGATCGCCTTCGACAACGGCGACGTGGACTCCGCGGACTACGCCGGGCTCGAGCACACCCCGCGGCCCGGCCACGCCGATCTGGCCGCCCGGCAGAAGTACGCCGGCTGCGCCGACCCGCGGGGCGGCGGGCACTTCTCCGGCCGGCTGACGGTAGGCCTGGTGGCGGCCGGCGTGCTGGCCAAGCGCCTGCTCGGCCCGGCGCGGGTGGAGGCGCGGCTGCTCGAGGCGGGCGGTCGGCCGGACGCCGAGGCGGCGGCGGCGGAGGCCGCGGCCGCGGGCGACTCCGCGGGCGGGCTGATCGAGTGCCGGGTGAGCGGGCTGCCCGCCGGCCTGGGCGAGCCGTTCTTCGATCCGGTCGAGGGGCTGCTGGCGCACGCGCTGTTCGCCCTGGGCGGCGTGCGGGGGATCGAGTTCGGGGCCGGCTTCGCCTCGGCGCGCATGCGCGGCAGCGAGTGCAACGATCCCATCCTCGACCCCGCCGGGCGCACGGCCACGAACCACGCTGGCGGAGTGAACGGCGGGCTCACCAACGGCAACCCGCTCGTCTTCCGCCTGGCGGTGAAGCCCACCTCCAGCATCGCGCTGCCCCAGCGGACGGTGGACGTGCGCTCCGGCCAGCTGGTCGAGCTGCGCGTCCCGGGCCGCCACGACGCGTGCCACGCGCTGCGCCTGCCTGTGGTGGTGGAGGCGGTCACCGCGCTGGTCCTGGCCGACCTCACCCTCGTCCAGCGCGGCCTGGCCCACGGGGCGTGGACCTGAGGGCTTCCCCTGCGGCGGCCGGTCTGCTTACACTCGCGACATGGGGTGCCCCAGGATCCTCTCCCCGGCGCTGGTCCTCTCGCTGTGGCTGACGCTGCCTGGCTCCGCCCGGGCCGGCGAGGTCCTGGAGCCTTTCGAGGGGCGGGTGGTGCGCGTCCTGGACGGGGACACGGTCGAGGTGCTCACGCTGGAGGGCGAGCGGCGCGTGCCGGTCAAGGTGCGCCTGCACGGGGTGGACTGCCCCGAGAAGCGCCAGCCCTTCGGGCAGAAGGCCAAGGAGGCCGCGCTCCGCCTGGCCGGCGGCCAGCAGGTGAGCGTCGTGCCCAGGGACCGCGATCGCTACGGGCGCACGGTGGGCGTGGTGCGGCTGCCCGACGGCCGCAGCCTGAACGCGGAGCTGGTGCGCCTGGGGCTGGCCTGGTGGTACCGGCGCTACGCCCCGCGGGCGCGCGAGCTGGAGGAGCTCGAGGCCCAGGCCCGCGCGGCCAGGCTCGGCCTGTGGGCCGACCCCAGCCCGCAGGCGCCCTGGGACTTCCGCAAGGCGCAGCGCGGCGAGCGCCGCGGCCGGGGCAAGCACCGGCGCTGACGGCTCAGGCGGCGGGGGCGCAGGGTGGCGCGGCCTCGCGGGCGGTGCGGGCCTGCTCGCGATCGGCGGAGGCCACCATGCGCCGCATGGCGCGCAGGTAGTCCTCGGCGCGCTCCAGGTAGAAGGCCAGCGGCCTGGAGAAGTTCTTCGAGACCAGCCCGTCGACCAGGAGCTGGCTGATCTCGCGCTGGCGCTCCAGCACGGCCTGGGAGCGCAGGAAGATCTGCCGCTCCTCGCCGTCCATGCGCCTGAGCAGCCGCCGCAGCATGGAGCGCGCGCGCGGCTGGTACATCCAGAAGTAGAGCAGGTCGAGCGCGTTGAGGATGAGCCCCCGTTCCAGCTCCGCGGCGTCCGCCTTCACGGCGCGGATGAACTCCTTGGGGCTGGCCAGCAGGGCCAGCACGTCCTGGTCCGGGTAGAGCAGCTCCAGCTTGCCATGGCAGTCGAAGAGCTGCTGCAGCTTGGTGGTGTAGTCGCGCATGCGCTGGTCCAGGTTGACCAGCCGGTCGGCCGAGCCCTCGATGAAGCCGGCCACCATGTCGGAGGCGGCCTTGGAGATGATGGCCGCCCACTTCTGCAGCTCGGTGTCCACCGCGTCGCCTGGCGCGCCCTGCCACATGAACAGCGCGCGCAGGCCGGCGTTCAACCCGAAGGCGATGGGGATGGAGAGCACGGCGCGGAAGAAGTTGGCCACCACCGCGCTGCGCGGCAGGCCGCGGACGTAGTTGTGGGACGAGATGTAGGCGCCGTTGGCGATGGCCATGACCGAGTACAGCAGCAGCGGGCCGGTGTGGGTGGTGATGCCGAGGCCGCGGTCCATCAGCAGCGACTTGACCAGGTAGTCGAGCAGCGGCACGGAGAAGCCGGTGTACAGCAGCGAGTCGGCCACCCGGCCCCAGCTCACGTGGTGGTTCCAGCGCAGCAGCGGCGAGCGCCGCAGGCCGCCCCCGCCCAGCACCGACTGCAGGATGTTCCGCAGCCCGGTGATGCCGAACCAGATGAAGGCCCCCAGGTAGGCCAGCACCCACCAGTCCTTGGTCAGCGCGAAGGTCAGGAAGGCCGGGATGAACCCCAGCATGATCTTGAGGATCAGCAGCAGCTGCGTGTTCAGGTAGGCCGGCGAGGTGACCACCTGGCCGCCGGCCGGGCGCGGCGGCTCCAGGCTGAGCCCGTCGTGCGGATCCTCGCGCAGGCCGCCCAGGGTGGCCACGTTGCCCAGGCCGCCGACGCGCGTCTGGACCGCCTCGATGGTCCACTCCTCGCTCTTCTCCAGGCCGAGGCCGCGCAGGCCGGGCAGGCGCCGGAGCGCGCGCAGCAGCGGGTGGTTGCGCGGGGACAGCGGCGAGGGCGCGGTGTAGGTCACCTGCAGGCGCGCCGTGGTCAGCACCGGCAGCACCTCGCGGGAGCGATCGTCGGCCTGGACGATCTCGGCCTGGGCGCGCGGTGGCAGGGTGCTGGTCAGCGCCAGGCCCATGCCGTGGATGCTCGCGGAGCGGCCGGCCGAGTCGCTGCCCACGCGCGTGGACAGCGGCGTGCCCCGGTAGGCCTGCATCAGCGAGCCCACGTCGGCCAGGATGCGCTGCAGCTTCTCCACCCGCTCGGCCGAGTGCGGCCCGGCCTGCACGCGCGCGATCAGCCGGCGCACCAGGCGCTTCAACGCCACCACGTGGGCCTCGTTGAGCGCGTGGCGCAGCTCGTCGATCTCGGCGCAGCTCCTGGCCTTGCCGGCCGCCCAGTCCTTGAGGTTGAACACCTCCAGGTGGGTGATGCGGCCGCGGCAGTCGTACAGGATCTCGAGCACGTCCTCGGTGCTCAGATCGCTCAGGTTGAGCGTCAGGCGGTAGCCGGCCGGCAGCTTGTGGATGGCCTCGATCACCTCCGGCAGCGAGCGCCTGAGCTGCGCGGGCGTGTCGGGCGAGTCCGAGGGCACGTTCGGATCGGGCAGCTGGGGGTTGGCCGCCGGGCGCAGGTAGCGCTCCCAGATCGCCTGCGCGTCGAGCTCGCTCATCAGGGCGACCTGGCGCTCGAGGTCGGTGCGTCGCTGGGGGTCGGCCTGGGCGTACTCGGCCCGCAGCGCGCGCACCCGGCCGCGCATGGCCTCCAGCAGGCGCCGCTGCAACAGCTCGGCCAGGTGCAGCAGCGAGGGCTGGCCGGCGCCCACCAGGGCCAGGAACGCCTCCTCGGTGATGGGCTCGAGCTCGAGCCCGAACTGGTGGTTCAGCGACAGGCGGTGGCGGGTGTTGAACTCCTGCAGCACCCGCAGCACGTGGCGCTGGCGGTGCTCGGAGATGGCCTTGCCGTCCTCCATGAAGGCGCGCACCGGCGGCTCCGCCAGGAACTCGAGGAAGTCCCGCGCGCCCAGGAAACCGCGCGGCACCCAGATCACCTTGGCGTAGCCCTCGCGGAAGCGCCCCGGCACCTCGATGCCGATGCGCACCGTGACCCCCATGATCTCGGCCGCCTCCATGAGCTCCGCGGCCACCTCGTCGCGCACGTGGTGGTAGTAGACCACCTGCAGGAAGCGGATGCCCTTGATCCAGGCGTCCAGGATCATGTGGGTGGGGGACTTGCGCCCCTTCGTGTTGGCGTCGTGCACGTGGTCGTCGAAGGCCACCTGGTTCCAGGCCTCGGGCATCTCCAGCAGGTGGTAGCGCCTGAGCAGGCGGCGGATGAGCCGGGGGCGGCCCGAGGCGGCGGCGTGGAAGTCGTGGGCCAGCTCGAGCTGGCGCTGCGGGTCGCCAGCCGAGCGCAGCAGGTCCTTCACGATCGACAGCAGCACCCGGGCGGTGTTGAGCCTGAGGTGGCTCGAGGCCGCGTGGATGACCTCGTCCCGCAGCGAGCGCAGCGCGGCCAGGCGCTCGCTGGCCTTGCCCGCCTCCAGGGAGTCGAGCAGCGCCAGCGCCGCGTGGGCGATGCGCACGTCGCTGGCCGCGGCCAGCTCCTTCACCCCGTGGGGGTGCAGGTAGGGATCGACCAGGCGCCGGAGGGAGCGCGAGGGCTTGTCGCGGTTCTGCAGCTCGCGCACGGTCTCCAGCAGCGCGTAGTCGCGCGGATCGAAGTACAGGCGTCCGCGCCGGGCGGGCAGGGCGTGGCCGTTCTGCCGACCGGGGTCGGTCACGTCGTCGTCGAAGTGCGAGTCCACGTGCATGGCGCCGCCCTCGGGCCGCGCGGGGCGGCCCTGCCTCCGAGAGTAGGCCAGCAGGCCTGGAAATCAAATTTCCACCCGGGTCCCCGGCCGTGGTACCCCTGGGTCGGGCGGGGAGGAGGTCCTGGCGCCATGCAGCCCTGGCTGCTCGAACCCGGCTGCCGTTACCTGAACCACGGCTCCTTCGGGGCCTGCCCGCGGCCCGTGCTCGAGGCCCAGCGCGGGGTGCAGGAGCGCATGGAGGCCAACCCCATGCGCTTCTTCCTGCGCGAGCTGGAGCCGGGCCTGGATCGCGCCCGCGCGGCCGTGGGGGCCCTGGTGGGCGCCCGGCCCGGGGACCTGGTCTTCGTGCCCAACGCCACCCACGCGGTGAACGCGGTGCTCAGGAGCTTCCCGCTGTCGCCCGGCGACGAGCTCGTGGCGCTCGACCAGTCCTACCCGGCCTGCCTGAACGCGCTGCGCTTCGCCGCCGGCGAGCGCGGCGCCCGCGTGGCGCTGGCCCGGGTGCCCTTCCCGCTGGCGTCGGCCGACCAGGTGGTCGCGGCGGTGCTGGCCGCGCTCGGGCCGCGCACGCGGCTCGCGCTGCTCGACCACGTGACCAGCCCGACCGGGCTGGTGCTGCCCCTCGAGCGGCTGGTGCCCGAGCTCGAGGGGCGCGGGGTGGCCTGCCTGGTGGACGGCGCCCACGCGCTGGGCATGCTGCCGCTGGCGCTCGACCGGCTGGGCGCCTCGTACTACACCGCCAACGCCCACAAGTGGCTGTGCGCCCCCAAGGGCGCGGCCATCCTGCACGTGCGCGCCGATCGGCAGGCCGGGGTGCGGCCGCTGGCCATCAGCCACGGGGCGGGCGCCCCGCGCGCCGACCGCGGCCGGTTCCTGGCGGAGTTCGACTGGGTGGGCACCGACGATCCCAGCCCGTACCTGGTGCTGCCCGAGTGCATCGCCTGGCTGCAGGGGCTGGACCCCGGCGGCCTGGCGGGGCTGCAGGCCCGCAACCACGCCCTGGTGCTGGCGGGCCGCCGCCGGCTGCTCACCGCCCTCGGCCTGCCGCCGCCCTGCCCGGAGGAGATGCTGGGGGCGCTCGCCTCGGTGCCGCTCCCACCCGCGCCCGGCGCGGTCGCGCCCGGGCCGCTGGGGCTCGACGGGCTGCAGGGGGCCCTGGCCGCGCGCGGTTTCGAGGTGCCGGTGTTCCCCTGGCCCGCCCCGCCGGCCCGGGTGCTCAGGATCTCGGCCCAGGCCTACAACTCGCTCGAGGACTACGCGCTCCTGGCCGCCGCCCTGGGCGCGTGCCTGGCGGCGGAGCGCGGAGGCGCCAGGTGAGCGACGCGCGCGACCAGGCGCCCGCGCGGCGCAGCAAGTTCCCTCCGCTGTTCTGGCTGGCGATCGTGTTCGAGTTCTTCGAGCGCGGCGCCTACTACGGGGTGATGAGCGCCCTGGTGGTCTACCTGACCGACGAGCTGGGTTACTCGAAGACGGACACGGGGCTGCTGACCGGCACCGTCACCCCGCTGATCTACTTCATGCCCATCGTGGCCGGGGCGCTGGCCGATCGTTTCGGCTTCCGGCGGATGCTGTTCGCCGCCTTCGCGCTGCTGGGCGGCGGCTACGCGCTGGCCTCCCAGGCCCACGCCTACGCGGCCATGTTCGGGGCGCTGTTCGTCATGGGGCTGGGGGCGGGCACCTTCAAGCCCATCATCTCCGGCACCATCGCGCGCACGACCGACCCGACCAACGGGGCGCTGGGCTTCGGCATCTTCTACTGGTCGATCAACCTGGGCGCGCTGCTGGTGCCCCTCATCCTGGTGCCCCTGCTGAGGTCCAGCCTGGGCTTCGCCTGGGTGCTGATCGCCGCCTCCCTGGGCACGGGCATCCTGCTGCTGCCGACCGCGCTCTTCTACCGCGAGCCGCCCAGGGCGCCGGCCCCGGCCGGCGCGGCCCCCGCCGAGGCGAAGCCCGGCCTGCTGCTCACCCTGGCCCGAGCCTTCGAGATCATCTACAGCCCGGTGGTGCTGCTCGGCGGCTGGGCGCGCCGCTCCCGGGCGGGCCTGGGGGTGACGGCGTTGCTGGTCCTCGGCCTGCTCGGCTGGGGCACCCACCGCTTCCTGCACCCCGCGGGCGCCACCCGGGTGGTGGCCGCCCGCGCCCAGGCGCTCGGCGTGGGCACCCTGGTGGTCGAGGTGGCGCCCAACCTGTGCCGGCGCGAGGCCTTCGCCCTGGAGACCGAGCCGGTCAGCAACCGGGCGCTGCTGAAGCTCTTCCGCCCGGAGCGGCTGGCGGAGGACCACCCGGCGCTGGCCCGGGCGCTGGGCGAGCAGGCGGGTTTCCTGGGGCCGGTCCCCCTGGCGACCCTGGCCGCGCTGCGGGACGCGGCGGCCGCCAAGGTGGTGCTCGAGGTGCGCCTGGAGGCGCCGCCCGAAGGGGGCTTCCAGCTCGAGGCCCCGGCGGGGAGCCCGCGGGCCCTCCTGCGGCTGGCCGATCGCGACGTCTTCCGCGCCGAGCGCGAGGCCGTGCTGCGCGCCCTGCAGGCTGAGCCGCGCCTGGCCGGGCTGCCGGCCGCGGCGCTGGACGAGTTGGTGGGCAAGGCCTCGGCGCGCTCGTTCTTCGTGCTGTTCCTGGGGCTCATGCTGCTGTCCGCCTGCCTGGCGCTGCGCCTGGCCCCGCTCGCGGGCGGCCTGCGCGGCGCGGCCGGCTGGCTCGAGGCCCTGGGCGCGCTGGGGGTGCTGTACGCGCCGGTGTGGCTGCTGCCGGATCTCAGCCTGTACGCGCGCATCTTGTCCTCCGTGCTCGGGCTGACGCTGCTCGCCCTCTTCCTGCTCGAGCGGGAGGAGACCGCCCGCTACCGCGACCACGCCCGCTTCCTGGCCATGATCGCCATCTACTCGGGCTTCTGGGTGCTGTACTTCCAGATGTTCGGCACCGTGCTGTGGTACGTCCAGGCCTACGTGGACGCCAGCGCGCTGGACGCGCTGCTCAGCCCGGTGATGAACGGGCTGTTCGGCTTCTTCGGCCTGGAGCGCTCCTGGCGCTTCGACGTGGAGTTCGTGACAGTCATCAACGCCTTCACCATCGTGTGCCTGCAGCTCCTGGTGAGCCACCTGGTGAAGAGGACCCGCCCGCTGCCCACCATGGTGGCCGGCATCCTGATCGCCACGGCGGGCATGGCGCTCTTGTCCCTGTCCACCGGCATCTGGGTGTTCCTGGCCGGGGTGATCATCTTCTCGCTGGGCGAGATGACCGCGCACCCCAAGTTCATCGCCTACGTGGGCCAGATCGCCCCGCCCAGCCGGGTGGCCATGTACATGGGCTACCTGTTCCTGTACGGGGTGCTGGGCTCGAGCGTGGGCGGGGTGCTGGGCGCGGAGCTGTACGTGCGCTACGTGGACGAGCTCGGCCAGCCGCGCGCGCTGTGGCTCATCTTCGCCGGCCTCGGCCTGTGCATCGCGGTCGGCCTGGTGCTCTACGACCGGCTGGTCTCCCGCCGGCAGGCCCGTCCGGCTTGACGGCGGGGAGGGGGTCTGGGAAAAGGGGTGGGGCACGGGGCCTGCCTCGGAGGAGCCATGGAATCGGCCGTGAAGCTCGTGGACGGGGTGCACTGGGTCGGGGCCAACGACCGCGAGACCGACCTGTTCGAGAACATGTGGCCGCTGCCCAAGGGCGTGGCCTACAACTCGTACCTGGTGCAGGGCCGGAAGACCGCGCTCATCGACACCATCAAGACCGTGTCCGGTCCGCCCTTCCTCGCCAAGGTGCGCGAGCTCCTCGGGGGCCGCAAGCTCGACTACCTGGTGGTCAACCACGTCGAGCCGGACCACTCGGGCATCCTGAACGTGGTGCGCCAGGTGTTCCCGGGCGTCGAGCTCGTGGGCAACAAGAAGACCGCCGAGTTCCTGCTGCACCTGCACAAGGTGACGGACGGGATCCGGGTGGTGGCCGACGGCGAGACGCTGGACCTCGGTGGGCACAGGCTCACCTTCCACCTGGCGCCCATGGTGCACTGGCCCGAGACCATGGTCACCTTCGAGCACGAGCACGGCGTCCTGTTCTCCTGCGACGCCTTTGGGGCCTTCGGCGCCCTGGACGGCGGCCTGTTCGACGACGAGATCGACGTCGACGAGGCCGAGAGCGAGATGCTGCGTTACTACTCCAACATCGTGGGCCGCTACAGCGTGATGGTGCAGAAGGCGCTCGCCAAGCTGGCCGGCCTGCCGGTCGAGATCATCGCGCCCTCCCACGGGCCGGTCTGGCGCAAGGACCCGGCCAAGGTCATCGAGCGTTACCGCCGCTGGAGCCACTGGGAGGCCGAACGCGGGGTGGTGCTGTGCTACGGCTCCATGTACGGCAACGTCCGCAAGATGATGGAGGCGGTGGCCGAGGGGCTGGTGGCCGGCGGCGAGCGGCGCCTGGTGGTGCACGACGTGTCGCGCGCCCACCTGTCGACCATGGTGCGCGACGCCTGGCGCTACCAGGCCGTGCTGCTAGGCGCGCCGGCCTACGACACCCTGCTGTACCCGCCCATGGCCCACCTGGTGGACCTGTTCGAGCGCAAGGGGCTGAAGAACCGGCTGCTGGGCATCTTCGGCTCCTACGGCTGGAGCGGGGGCGGCGTGAGCGCGCTCAAGGAGTTCGCCGGGCGCTGCGCCTGGGAGCTGGTGGAGCCGGTGGTGGAGGCGCGTTTCCAGCCGGCCGAGGAGGCGCTGGCGGCGTGCCGTGAGCTGGGTAGCCACGTGGCCGCGCGCCTGCGGGCGCAGGCCGAGCCCGGGAAAACATGAGGGAGAACCGCATGGCGACCAAGCAGACCGCGAGATCCAGGCAGACCAAGAAGACCGGGCAGACCGGCCAGACCGGCGCGGGCAGCCTGCGCCAGCGGGCGGCGGCCGGCGACGCGCCGGCGCTCTTCGCCCTGGCCCAGGCCGAGATGCCCAAGGACGCCCGCCGGGCGGTGGCCTGGCTGCGGGCGGCGGTCGAGGCCGGGTATGCCCCGGCCATGGTCGAGCTGAGCTGGTGCCTGGCCGAGGGCGCGGGCGTACGGCGCGATCGCGCCGCGGCGGCGGCGCTGACGCTCCGCGCGGCCGAGCTCGGCGATCCGCTGGCGCAGCTCAACGCCTGGGCCGTGCTGGAGCACGGGCTGGGGGTGAAGGCCGAGCCCAAGGCCGCCCGGCGCTGGCTCGAGGCCTCGGCGCGGGCCGGGCTGTCGCTGGCCCAGGTCGAGCTCGCGGACCACCTGCTGCAGGAGGGCGGCGCGGCCCGCAAGCGCAAGGCGGTGGCCTGGCTCACGCTGGCGGCCCGGGCCGGCGATCCCGAGGCCCAGTGGCACCTGGGGCTGCTGCACGAGCAGGGCGACGGTGTGCCGCGCTCGGCCAAGAAGGCGGTCGGCTTCTACCGGCAGGCCGCCCGGGCGGGCGACCCGGTGGCCCAGCTCAGCCTGGGGCTGCTCACCCAGGCCGGCGACGGGATCCGGCGCGACGCGCGGGCCGCCTTCGCCCTGTTCCGCGCCGCGGCCGAGGCCGGCCTGGCCGAGGCCCAGGCGGTGCTGGCCGACTGCTACCAGGGCGGGGAGGGCACGCGCCGCGATCTGCGCCAGGCCCTGCGCTGGTACCGGCTGGCGGCCGGGCAGGGCGAGCCGGCCGCCATGGCGGCGCTGGGGCTGATGCTGGCCTCCGGCCAGGGGGTCAAGGCCGCGCCGGCCGAGGGGCTGCGCTGGCTCCGGCGGGCGGCGGACCGGGACGACGCCGACGCCCACTACTACCTGGGCGTGCTGTACCTGGCCGGCCAGGGCGTGCGGCCGAACCAGGCCCGCGGGCTGGCCCACCTGCTGCGCGCGGCCCAGCTCGGGGACGAGGAAGCGGCCGAGATCCTGGCCGCCCTGCACGTCTCCGAGGCGGCCCGGGAGGCGTGAAGCTCGCATGCGCATCGCGCTGGCCCAGCTCGATCCGACCGTGGCCGATCTCGGCGGCAACGCCCGCAAGCTCGAGGCGGCCTACGCCCGGGCGGTGGCGGCCGGGGCCGAGCTGGTGGTGTTCTCCGAGCTCGCGCTGATCGGCTACCCGCCGCTCGATCTGCTGGGGCGGGACGAGTTCGTGGCCGCCGCGGGCCGGGAGCTCGGCGCGCTGGCCGCCCGGCTGGGGGCGGTGCCCGCCCTGGTCGGCTGCGTGCTGCCGAACCCCGGACCCGGCGGCCGGCCGATCCAGAACGCCGCCGCGCTGCTGCAGGGCGGGCGGGTGGTCGCGGCGCAGGCCAAGACGCGCCTGCCGACCTACGACGTGTTCGACGAGGACCGCTACTTCGAGCCGGCCGAGGCGCGCCGGCCGCTGCAGATCGCCGGCCAGCGGGTGGGCGTCACCGTGTGCGAGGACATCTGGGAGGGCCCGCACGAGGGCCGGCGGCGCTACCCGGTGGATCCGGTGGCCGAGCTGGCCGCGGCCGGCGCGGAGCTCATCGTCAACCTGTCCGCCTCGCCCTTCTACGCCGGGCGCGGCCGGGAGCGGGAGGAGCACCTGGGCGGCGTCGCCCGGCGGCTGGGGCTGCCGGTGCTGCTCGTCAACCAGGTGGGCGCGGACGACAGCCTGCTGTTCGACGGCCGCAGCCTGTGCGTGGGACCCGACGGCGCGCTGTGGGCGCGGGCCGCGGCCTTCCGCGAGGACCTGGTGCTGGTGGACACCCGGACCGGCCAGGGCGAGCTCGGCGCCCCGCCGCCCGAGGGCGAGCAGGAGCTGCACGACGCCCTGGTCATGGGCCTGCAGGGCTACGCGCGCAAGTGCGGCTTCCACCAGGCGGTGCTCGGGCTGAGCGGCGGGGTGGACTCGGCCCTGGTGGCGGCGCTGGCCGCCGACGCCCTGGGCGGGGAGCGGGTGATCTGCCTGGGCATGCCGTCGCGCTACTCGGCCGCGATGAGCCTGGAGGACGCCGCGCTGCTGGCCCGCCGGCTGAGGGCGCGGTTCCACGTCCTGCCCATCGACGGCCCGCAGTCGGCGCTGCTCGAGGCGCTCGCGCCCGTGCTGGGCGACGTGCGGCTCACCCTGACCGAGGAGAACCTGCAGGCGCGCGTGCGCGGCGCGCTGGTCATGGCGGTCAGCAACCAGACCGGGGCGCTGCCGCTCGCCACGGGCAACAAGAGCGAGCTGGCCTGCGGCTACTGCACGCTGTACGGCGACATGGCGGGCGGGCTGGCCCCCCTCGGCGACCTGTGGAAGCACCAGGTCTACGCCCTGTCCCGCTTCGCCAACCGCGCCGGCGAGGTGATCCCCGAGCGCGTCCTCACCCGGCCGCCCTCGGCCGAGCTCCGGCCCGACCAGACCGATCAGGACAGCCTGCCACCCTACGCCGAGCTGGACGCCATCCTGGAGCTGTACGTCACCGAGGGGTTGGGCCGCGAGGCCATCGTGGCGCGCGGCCACCCGACCGCGACGGTCGAGCGCGTCATCCGCCTGGTCGAGCGCTCGGAGTACAAGCGCCGCCAGGCGGCCCCGGTGCTGCGGGTCACCCGGCGCGCGTTCGGCGCGGGCCGGCAGATCCCGGTGGCGCGGGCGCTGTCCGGGGGTTGACGCCGCACCATGCGCGTGGGCGACGACTTTCGCGAGTGGATCCTGGGGGCGGAGGCCCACGGCCAGCGGCTGGACGTGGTCCTGGCCGCGCGCCTGGGGCTCAGCCGCTCGGCCCTGCGGGCGCGCTTCTCCGCGGGCGTGGTGCTGCTGGACGGCCGGCCGGGCCGCTGGGGCGAGCGCCTGCGCGCGGGCGCGGTGCTGCGCGTCCCGCGCCTGGCGCGGCCCGAGCCCGAGGTGGAGGTGCGCTACCGGCTGCTCGCCCAGGACGACTGGCTGGTGGCGGTCGACAAGGGCCCGGGCGCGCCGGTGCACCCCTCGCGCTCCTTCCGCACGCGCACGGTGCTCTCCAAGCTGCGGGCCGAGCTCGGCGACGCGGCGCTGCGGCCCGCGCACCGCCTGGACCGGGAGACGAGCGGGGTGCTCCTGTTCGGGCGCACGGCGCTGGCGGCCTCCCGGCTGGGGGAGCAGTTCGCCCGCCACACGGCGCAGAAGCGCTACCTGGCCGTGGTGCGGGGGGCGCCCGCCTTCACCCGGCGGGTGGTCGAGCTGCCGCTCGGGCGCGATCCCGACTTCCCCGTCCGCTGCCGCATGCGGGTCGACGAGCGCGGCGGACAGCCGGCGCGCACCGAGCTCGAGGTGCTGGCGCGCCTCGCCGACCGGGCCCTGGTCGCGGCCGTCCCGCGCACGGGCCGCCAGCACCAGATCCGGGTGCACCTCGCCGCCCTCGGCCACCCGCTGCTCGGCGACAAGCTCTACCAGGAGGGCGGCCGGCCCTACCTGGACCAGATCGGCGACCGGCTGGGGGCCGAGTCGCTCGCGCGCCTCGGCCACACTCGCCAGGCGCTGCACGCCGAGCGGCTGGCCTTCACCCACCCCGGCACGGGCGAGCGGCTCACGCTCACCGCGCCGCTGCCGGAAGATCTCGAGCAGCTACTCGGATAGCAGTCAGGCGCCGTGCCCGCGCTCCGCGGGGGTCTGCCTGCTTCGGCAGCAGAGCCGCGCTCGCAGGTCAGACCCCCGCGGCGCCCACGTCCTGTGGCTGGCGGCCTCTCCGTAGGCATCGGGAACCAGGAACTTGGAACTTGGAACGCGGAACCGGGCGCGCATCAGGGCGCCGGCGGGGGGGTCACGCGGGTCGGATCGTCGTCCTGGACCAGGGCCGAGGCGACCCGGTTGCGGCCGTGCTGCTTGGCCAGGTAGAGGAACCGGTCGGCTTCGGCCACCAGATCGGCCGCGCGGCGGTGCCGGGTGGGATCGAAGGTGGCCACGCCGATCGACACGCTCACCCTGAGCGGGTGCGCCTGGCCGCCCTGGTCGTGGGCGCTGAAGTGGCTCGTGGCGATCGTGCGCCGGATGCGCTCGGCGAAGGACTGGGCCTGGGCCGGGCTGATCTGCCGCAGCATGATGGCCAGCTCGTCCCCGCCGCAGCGGCACAGCACGTCCTCCACCCGGATGGCGTCGGCCACCAGGCGCGGCACCCGCCGCAGCACCTCGTCGCCGGCCAGGTGCCCGAGCTGGTCGTTGATCGTCTTGAAGTGGTCGACGTCCACCAGGCACAGGCTGAGCGGCGCCCCGTGGCGCAGGCTGAAGGCGAACTCCTGCTCCAGCCGCCCGCTGAAGTAGCGCTGGTTGAAGGCCCCGGTCAGCCCGTCGCGCACCGTGGCCTCGAAGAGCTGGCGCTGGAACTCGGCCTCGAAGCGGTCCATGTAGGTCAGCTTCAGCACCAAGCCGGCGCCGAGCACCAGCCGATCCCCGTCGCGCAGCGGCGCGGCCTCGACGCGCGCGCCGTTGACCAGGGTGCCGTTGCGCGAGCCCAGATCGAAGACCATCAGGTCGCCCTTGGCCGCGAGCTCCAGCCGCGCGTGGCGGCGGCTGACCGAGTCGTCCTCCAGGGCCAGGTCGGCCTCCTGGGTCCGCCCCAGGGTCAACCCGCCCGCGCCCACCTCGAGGGCCAGGCCGGCCTGGGTGCCGGTCATCACCACCAGGTGGGGCCGGCGCTCGGCCTGGCCCCAGGCCTGGGCCGCCGCGCTGGCCGCCTCCGGGCTGTCGGTGGGCTGGGTGGTCTCGTCGAAGGCTTCCTTCGTCAGGCTGGGCGTCGAGGGCTGGACCTCCACGGGGACACCTCCTGCAGGGGCAGAGTTCCTGTGTAGCGCGCCCGCCCGACTCTTGTCACGCGAAATTTCCGGTTGCCTGGGGGGGCGGAGGCCGCCTAGACTGCGGTCCATGACGCGCCCTGTCACCGTCCGCACGGCCACCGCCCTGACCCTCATGGGCCTGCTTGCCGGCCTGCTCGCCGCGCTGCCCGGCTGCCCGGGCCAGAGCGGCGGGGTGCCCAGCGGGCTGATCGCCGCCTTCGACCGCGAGTGCCCGGACGGCTGGACGCGCTACGACGGGCTGGACGGGCGCTTCCCGCGCGGGGCCCCCGCGGCCGGGGCCACGGGCGGCGAGGCCGAGCACGCGCACGCCTTCGACATCACCGCGCACACCTCCAAGGACGGCGCGCACGAGCACCCGCTGGCGGCCGGCGAGGCGATCGAGGTGGACCCCGGCTTCTTCGGCAACGTGGGGCTGTGGAAGGGCTACGTGCAGAGCTTCGAGGAGGGCGGCCGGGTCCGGGAGAAGGCCAGCCGGGCGCTCGGCAAGACCGACCTCGAGGGCGCGCACGACCACCTGATCTCGGTCACCGGCGACTCCGAGGCCTCGAGCACCCTGCCCCCGTACCTAGATCTCGTCTACTGCCGGAAGGACTGAACGGGACGACCGCGGCTCAGGGCGAGGGGCAGCCGGTCGAGAGGTCCAGCCCGCGCGCCTCGAGGGCCGCGATGTTCGCGGCCTGGGCCGCGCAGTCGATCGGGTTGCCGGAGAGGCTGATCCAGTCACCCTCGCCGAGACCGGGGTTGGCGAGCAGCGGTGCGAGATCGGTGATCTGGTTGCTGGCGAGCTCGAGGGTGGACAGGTTGATCATTCCGACGAAGGGGTTCAGGTCCGAGACCAGGTTCCCCTCCATCTCGAGACGGACCATCGCGGTCATGCCGGCCAGCGGAGAAGCGTCCGCAACGTCATTGTAGTCGAGGTCGAGTCGCTCCATCGCGGTGAGCGCGGCCAGCGCCTGGATGCTCCGCTGCTCCTGGCCTTGCAGGTCGAGCTCACGCAGCTCGATGAGGCCGGCCAGGGGATCGAGAGAGCCAATCAGGGGTTGGTCGAGGAACCCACGCTTGATGCTCAGGCGCTTCAGGTGGGGGAGATGGGCCAGGGGATAGATGGCGCCGACCCGGGTGTAGCCGATGTCGAGATCTTCGAGGGCCGTGAGACCCGAGATTGGACCGAGGTCCATGAGCCTCCTGTTGCGCATGAGGTTCAGCAGGGTCAGCCGGGTGAGGCCGGCCAGGGGCGTGAGGTCCACGAGGTCGGCGTCGTGCACGTCCAGCTTCGTGAGCTGGGGCATGGCGGCGAGCGGGGTGAAGTCCTGGATGGGGTTGCCGCCCACGTCCAGGTCGGTCAGCGATGGGATGTCGAGGAGCGGCGTGAGATCCGTGATCTCGTTGTAGGCCACCCGCAGGCGGGTGAGCTGGCTGAACCCGGCGAGCGGGGTCAGGCTGGTGAGATCGGAGACGTTCTCCTGGGTGACCTCGAGATCCGCCAGCCTCGGGAGGGCCGCGAGTGGTCCGAGGTCCTGGATGCCGAAGTTCGAGGCGATGCGAACTTTGCGCAGGGAGCGTACGCCGGCCAGCGGAGAGAGATCCGAGACCCCCTGGCACTCGACCACCAGCTCCTCCAGGTTCACCAGGCAGGCCAGCCCACGCAGATCGTGGATGAGCGACTCGTCGGGCATGTCGTACATGCACCCGATCGGGAGCACGGTGATCGGCTCCAGGTCGGTCAGTGTCAGGGGGCCCGTGTGGCGGTCGCTGAGCCCGCGGATCCATGACTCGAGGTTGGGATCCGGGAAGCCGATCGGGCCCGTGCACTCGAGGGGGATGCAGCGACCGTCCTGGCACAGCTCGTCCACGCGGCAGTCGGAGTCCCTGACGCAGATGTCGCTGCAGGCAGAACCGGCGCCTGCGCAGGTGCACTCGCCGGCCTGGCATTGGTAGCCCCGGGGGGTATCGCAGGCCTGCCCACAACCCCCGCAGTGGGCGGGGTCGGCCTGCAGGTCGACGCAGCCTCCCTCGCAGGGGGCGAGCCCGATCGCCGCGCACTCGAGGGGCACGCAGACACCTTCCAGGCAGTGTTCCTGCCCAACGCAAGACCTGCCGCAGGTGCCGCAGTGGGACGGGTCTGCCGTCAGGTCCACGCAGCGCTGCTCGCACTCAGACAGGCCGAGTTCGTGACAGTCCGACGGACAATCGCAGACTCCGTAGCCTTGGCCGTCGGACCGACAGACCTGCTCCCCGAGGCCGCCAGCAGGGCAGGCGCAGGTGACCTGCGAGTCCGGCGCGCAGGGCGGCGCGGCCTCTTCGCCACAGGCCGCGAGCACGCAACCAGCGCACAAGATGGCTGCCAGGGATGTGAGGAGCGCTCGCATGGCGTCCTCCTCAGGGGCCTGCCTGGCAGGACCCGGAGTGACAGAGCGGGGTCGGTTCGCTGCAGACGATTCCGCAGCCGCCGCAGTTCTCCGGATCTCCCCAGGGGTCCACGCATTCACCCGGGCAGGCGAGGTAGCCCCACATGTCGCACCAGCTCGGGTAGTACACCTCGCAGCCACTGGCCCGGCAGACCTCGACGTCCCCGCAGGCGAGGTCGCACTGGCCGCAGTGCAGCGGATCGTTCGCCAGGTTCACGCACTCCTCGCCGCACAGGGCCAGCCCCTGGAGCGCGCAGTGGTCGGCCGTGCAGGCGCTGTCCGCGCAGACCTCGCCCTCCGCGCAGGCTCGGCCGCACTCGCCGCAGTGCTGGCGATCGTGGCGGGTGTCGGCGCAGGTGCCGGAGCAATCGGCCAGGCCGGCTGGACAGAGGCAACGACCATCCTCGCAGACCTGCTGTGTAGTCGGGTCGCATGCGCGGCCGCACTGTCCGCAATTCCGCGAGTCCCTAGCGAGGTCCACGCAGCCCTCCGGGCACTGCGCAAGGCCGTAATCAGTGCAGCCCTGCGCCAGGCACTCCCCGGAGGTGCAGGGCACGCCAGGCGAGCAGGCGCGTCCGCAGGCGCCGCAATTCGCCGAATCCACCTGGAGGTCCGCGCAGCCCGAGGGACAGGGCAGGAGCCCGAGCGCTTCGCAGCCGTCGCACACGCACGCCCCGAACCCGGAGCCATCCGCCAGACATGCCGTGGTGCCCTGGGGTCTGCCCGGACAATCGCACCTGATCTGCAGCCCGGGTGGGCACCCACGGTCGTCCGCCGTCCCGCAGCCGTCCAGGCCGAGCAGCAGGACGAGCAGGCCCGCTGTTCTCGATGCGATCGGTTGGCGCCTCATCCCCGGATGCTCCTTGGAACAGATAGGATCATCCTGCCACGGCGGGCCGCGCCGGGGAAGGCCGCCGTGGCCTCAGCGGGATCCGGAGGGCGCGTCGGTCGGGCCGCCGTTCAGCCCCTGGCCGGCGCAGGCCCGGTAGCCGGCCTCCACCTTCTCCAGCAGCTTCGCGCGCGCGGGCTCGTCCAGGAAGGCGGCCTGGACCGAGTTCCGCTCGAGCCGCAGGAGGTCGTCGAGCAGGTAGCCCCAGCGGGAGACCGCCACGTCGTAGTTGTCGAGCAGGCCGGTGCGGTGGATGGCGGGGTCGTCCGCGTTGAGGGTGACCCGCACCCCGGCCTGGTCGAGCTGCGGCAGGGGGTGGGCCGAGAGGTCGTCCACGCACCCGGTCTGGTAGTTGGAGACGGGGCACAGCTCCAGGGCGACCTTCTTCTCCACCAGCAGCCCGATCACGCCCGGGTGCCGGGCCGCCTCGAGGCCGTGGCCGATGCGCTGGGCGCCCAGGAGCTCCACCGCCGAGCGCACGTGCTCGGGGGAGGTGCCCTCGCCGGCGTGGATGGTCACCCCCAGGACCCCCGTGTCGCGCACCCGCTCGAAGGCGCGCACGAACTCGTGGTTGGGGTGGTCGAACTCGTCGCCGGCCAGATCCACGCCCACCACGCCCAGCTCGTGCAGCGCGACCGCGTGGTCGATGAAACGGCGCCACAGGTCGTCGTCCTGCCGCTCGCGCACCAGCGTCACCAGGTAGCGCACCCCGACGCCGTGCTCCTCGCCCGCCTCCTGGCCGGCCTCGGCCACCGCCTGCATGGCCGCCTCGGCCCGGAGCTTCCCGGTGCGCGATAGGTTCTCCGGTGAGAAGCGCAGCTCCAGGTGCACCACCCCCTCGCGGGCCGCGTCCTCGACCTCCTCGCGCACGACGCGCTCCACGTCCTTGTAGGAGCCCCACCAGTCGCCGCGGAACTTGGTCAGGAAGTGCTTGAGGCTCCTGGGCTCGCCCTCGCTCCAGGTGACGAAGGGCGCCAGCGCCTCCGGGCTCGAGAGCGGCAGGTTGATCCGGCGGGCGCGCCCCAGCTCCCACTGGGTGCGCAGCCGCATGGCCCCCTCCAGGTGGCGGTGGAGCTCCACCTTGGGCAGGCTGCGCAGCACATCCAGGCGTTCGTCGTGCTCCATGGGGGCCCATCCTAGCCGCCCCGCGCCGGCCCCACAAGGGCCTGCGCGGCGCGCGGCGCGCCTTGACTTGGGAGGGCCCGGGGGTATCATGCCAGCCGGATCGACGCCGCCGTGGGCGGTTCCGAGGAGGCTCCGATGAAGCGGTTCGCGTGGCTCCTGTGCCTGGCCCTGGCGCTCGCGGCCCTGGCCTGCGCGCCGAAGGCGACCGAGGCCGACTGCCAGGCGGCCTGCGAGAAGCAGGTGAACCTCCAGACCCCCGCGGCGCCGGCCCAGCCCGTGGACGAGGCGGCCAAGGTCGAGGACGAGTTCGCCAAGAAGATCGACGACGCCATGAAGGCCAAGGAGGACGCGCTCAAGGTCCTCGACGACGAGCTGGCCGCCAAGCTGGCCGCGGCCGCCAAGGACGAGGACAAGGCCGCGCTCAACACCGACTTCGCGGCCAGGCGGGCGGCCAAGGAGGCCGAGCTGAACCCGTCCATCGACGAGCTGGCCAAGCAGAAGGAGGCCGCCATCGAGGCGGTCGGGGTGGCTCGCGAGAAGGCCCAGGCCGAGGCCGCGAGCAAGCACGCCGACGCGGTGAAGGGCTGCGCCACCGCCTGCCTCCAGGCCGAGACCAAGAAGCCCAGCACGGACTGCCGCCAGAACGCCATGTCGCTCGACGAGTTCAACGCCTGCAAGTGAGCGTCGGGCGGGCAAAGGACCCAGGGGACTGCAAGGGCCCAGGGGACGGGGAACCAGGGAACACCCTGGCGTAACGTTTGCTCGGCGAGGGATCCGTGTGGTAGGCTGCCCCGCCTTGAGAGGGTCCGGGAAGTCCGTGCGGCTCCCGGCGGTTACGGCCCGGGCGCGGCAGGGGCAAGGGCCCCGGCCCGCAGAGCCCAGGAGGAAGAAAATCATGGTGCGCGAGCTGTGTGCGGTGTGCGTGTGCGTGCTGGGCCTCGGGCTGGCGGGTTGCCCCGGCGGCGGTGGGTCGGGCGGCGCCGCGGCGGGCAAGGCCGGCGGGGAGGGCGCCGCGGCCGGCAGCGGCGAGGTGGTCGCCCGGGTCGGGGACGTGACCATCACCCTGGCCGAGTTCGAGGACCAGCTCAACCAGCAGAACCCGCTCATCCGCGCGCGCTACAACTCGCTGGAGCAGAAGAAGAAGCTCCTCGACAGCCTGGTGGAGCGCGAGGCCATGGTGCTGGAGGCCCGTCGGCTCGGGCTGGAGCAGGACCCGGACATGCAGCGCGGCTACAAGAAGATCCTGGCCCGCCACCTGGTCAACACCGAGTTCAACGGCAAGGTCGTCAAGGATCTGGACGTGCCGGAGGCCGAGCTGCAGAAGTATTACGACGAGAACCGCGAGCGCTACAACGCGCCGGAGAAGGTCCGCCTGTACCTGATCTTCCTCGAGGCCCCGGCGGCCGACGCGGCCAAGCGCAAGGCGGCCAAGGCCAAGGCGGCCGAGCTGCACACCAAGCTGAAGGCGGCGCCGACCGATCGACGCCTGTTCCTGGAGCTCGCCCGCGAGCAGTCGGCGGACAAGCTCACCAGCCAGGTGGGCGGGGACACCAACTTCAAGACCCACGACCAGCTCGTGGAGCTGTACGGCGCGCCCGTGGCCGACGCAGGGTTCGCCCTCAAGGCCGCCAACGATCTGGCGTCGGTGCTCGAGACCGACAAGGGCCTGTTCCTCCTGCGCCAGGCCGGCCGGCAGGCCGCCCTGGACCTGCCGCTGGAGAAGGTCAAGGGGCAGATCCGCACCACCCTGTTCGCCAAGGCGCGCGGCGACGCGTACAAGGCCTGGGTGGACGGGGTGAAGACGAAGTCCGGCGTGCAGGTGTTCGACGAGGTGCTGTCGAAGGCCAAGGTGGACACCGCCGGGGCGCCGGGCGGCGGCCTGGCCGCCCCGCCGCGCGAGCTGCCCCGGCCGGGCAAGCCCGAGGCCCTCAAGGTCCCGGCCGGCGCGATCGTGCCGGCCCCCGGTGGGCCGGGCGCCGAGGAGCCCGCGCCGGCCAAGGCGCCCTGAGCGAGGAGCCGCGTGCGTCTCGCCGGACCGATCGCGGCCCTGGCCGCCACGGCGCTGCTCGGGGCCGGGTGCCCGTCCGGCGGTCCCCCGCCCCAGCCGGCGGAGGAGTGGCCGGCCGTGATCAACGGCGAGCCGATCCGCCTGGCCGAGTTCCAGGCGGCCTTCAGCGGGCTGGTGCAGGCGGGCAAGGGCTTCTTCTCCGACCCCGAGACGGCCCGCAGGGTGAAGCGCGATCTGCTCGAGCGGATGATCGACGAGCGGCTGCTGCTGCAGGAGGCCCGCCACCGCCAGGTGAGCGTGGATCCGGCCCTGGCGCAGGCCTCGCTGGAGCTGCTGGGCCGCCAGTACCCGCGGGAGGTGCTGGCGCAGGATCTCAAGGCCGGCGGCCGCAGCCTGGAGCAGTACCGGGCCGACACGCTGGCGACGCTGACCATCCAGCGCCTGCTCAAGCAGGAGGTGCTGGATCGCATCGCCATCTCCCGCGAGGACGTGGACGGGTACTACCAGCTCCACAAGGAGCGCTTCGTGCGCCCCGAGGAGGTGCGGGTGCTGCAGATCGTCACCCGCACCGAGGCCGAGGCCGAGGAGCTGCGCAAGCAGATCACCCAGCGCGGGGCCTCCTTCGAGGAGCTGGCCCGCAAGCACTCCCTCGGCCCGGAGGCCGCGCGGGGCGGGGACCTGGGCTTCTTCCCCCGGGGGCGCATGCCGCCGGCCATCGAGGAGGTGGCCTTCAAGCTGTGGCCCGGGCAGGTGAGCAAGGTCACCCCCTCGCCCTACGGCTTCCACCTGTTCAAGCTGGTGGAGCAGCGACCGGCCCGCGCCCTGTCGCTGAACGACGCCCGCCAGGAGATCGAACGCACCTTGATCGAGGAGCGCGCCAAGGAGGCGGAGAGCTTCTTCGTGCGCACGCTGCGGGAGAAAGCGACCATCGAGCGCGATCTGCGCCTGCTCGATCGCATCCAGTGAAGGGAGGCCGTCTCATGACCCGTGTCGCCATCGGCCGCGCCTGGCTCGCCGCCGCGGTCCTCGCGGCGGTCCCGGCCTCGGCCGGCGAGGTCCTCGACCGCATCGCGGCCGTGGTCAACGAGGACGTCATCCTGCTCAGCGAGGTGGACCGGCAGTGCCAGGACTCCCTGGCGCAGGTGCCGGGCGGGCTGCCGCTCGACGAGGAGCTGGGGCGCAAGCGCCAGATCCGCCGCCAGGCACTGGAGAGGCTGATCGACGAGCTGCTGCTCGCCCAGCAGATCCGCGGGGCGGCGATCGACGTCGACGACGAGCAGGTCGCCCGCTACATCGCCAGGCTGCGCGAGGACAACAAGATGTCGGAGGCGCAGTTCGAGGCGGCTCTGGTCCACGAGGGCAAGAGCCTGGACGCCTTCAAGGCCGAGGTGCGCAAGATGCTCGAGCGGCAGCGGCTGATGGGCCGCGAGCTGGCCGGCAAGGTGAACGTGACCGAGAAGGAGGTCGAGGAGTACTACCGCACGACCTACCTGGAGGGCGGCGGGGTGCACAAGGTGCGCGCCAGCCACATCCTGTTCGCCCTGCCCGAGAGCGCCACCGCCGAGCAGGACCAGCAGGTCCGCGCGCGGGGCGAGGCCGTGCTGAAGGCCATCCAGGGCGGGGCCGACTTCGCCGAGACCGCCAAGAAGGAGTCGGACGATCCCAGCGGCCCGCTGGGCGGCGACCTGGGCTGGTTCCGGCGCGGGGACATGGTGGCCGCCTTCGAGACCGCCGCCTTCGCGCTGAAGAAGGGCGAGATGACCGACGGGCTGGTGCGCACGCAGTACGGCTACCACATCATCCAGGTCACCGGCACCGCGGAGGAGGCCCCGCCC
Organism: Myxococcota bacterium; assembly: GCA_022710975.1. Lineage (GTDB taxonomy): Bacteria > Myxococcota > B64-G9 > B64-G9 > B64-G9 > JAKLGA01. The sequence continues at coordinate 149,200 of JAKLGA010000015.1, forward strand.
GCGCTCGACCAGGTGTCCGAGGACATCCGCCGGCGCCTGATGATCGACAAGCAGGAGCGCTTCCAGCGCAACTGGCTCGAGGACCTGCGGCGGAAGGCCTTCGTCGAAATCAAGCTGTGAGCGCGGAGCCACCGCCTTGCCCACCCTCGGCGTGACCATGGGCGATCCGGCCGGCGTCGGGCCGGAGGTGCTGCTCCTGGCCCTGGCGCGGGGCGCCCTGCCCGGCGGGGCCCGGGTGCGCGTGTTCGGCGACCGGGGCGTGCTGGCCGAGCGCGCCGCCCGCCTCGGCCTGGAGCCGCCCGCGGAGCTCGTCGAGGCCTGCCGGCTCGCCCCGGGTGAGGCGCCGCCCGGGGCCTACACGCCCGCCGGCGGCCGGGCGCAGGTCCAGTGCCTGGAGGCGGCCGCGGCCGAGCTCGGCGCCGGGCGGCTCACCGCCCTGGTGACCGGGCCGCTGCACAAGCGTGCCCTGGTCGAGGCGGGCGCGCCCGGCCCCGGCCAGACCGAGTTCCTGGCCGCGCGCCTGGGCGCGCGCCTGCCGGTCATGATGCTGTGCGGGCCGCGCCTCCGGGTGGTGCTGGCCACCACCCACCTGCCGCTGCGCGAGGTGCCCGGCGCGCTCACCCGCGCGGGGCTCGTGGAGCTGGTGCGGGTCGGCGCCGCCGAGCTGCGGCGCTACTTCTGCCCGGACGGGCCGCGCCTGGGGCTGGCGGCGCTGAACCCGCACGCCGAGGAGGGCGGCCTGCCGGGCCGCGAGGAGCGCGAGATCCTCGCGCCCGCGGTGGCCGAGCTCTGCGCGCTCGGCCTGCAGGTGGAGGGCCCGGTGCCGGCCGACTCGCTGTTCGCGCAGGCCGCCGAGGGCCGCTACGACGCCGCGGTGGCGCTGTACCACGATCAGGGCCTCGGGCCGCTGAAGGCGCTGCACTTCCACGACGCGGTCAACGTCAGCCTGGGGTTGGGCCGGGTGCGCACCTCCCCCGACCATGGCCCGGCCTACGCGCTGGCCGGCACGGGCCGGGCGGACCCGACCAGCATGCGCGCGGCCATGGAGCTGGCGCTGGCCATGGCGCTCCGGGACCGGGGCGCGCCGCCGTGAGCGCCCCCGACGCGATCCGCATCCGCGGCGCGCGGGTGCACAACCTCAAGAACATCAGCCTGTCCATCCCCCGCAACCGGCTGGTGGTGCTGTGCGGGCCCAGCGGCTCGGGCAAGTCCAGCCTGGCCTTCGACACGCTGTACGCCGAGGGCCAGCGCCGCTACGTGGAGTCGCTGTCGACCTACGCCCGCCAGTTCCTGGAGCAGAGCGCCAAGCCGGACGTGGACGCCATCGACGGGCTGTCGCCGGCCATCTCCATCGAGCAGAAGACGGTCAGCCACAACCCGCGCTCGACGGTGGGCACGGTCACCGAGTGCCACGACTACCTGCGCCTGCTGTACGCGCGCGTGGGCGTCCCGCACTGCCCGGGCTGCGGCCGCCCGGTCGAGGGCCAGAGCGTGGCCGACATGCTGGAGCGGATCCTGGCGCTGCCCGCGGACACGCGCCTGATGGTGCTGGCCCCGGTCGTGCGCGGCCGCAAGGGCGAGCACCAGGCGCTGCTGGGCGAGCTGCGCCGGGCGGGCTACACGCGCGTGCGCGTGGACGGGCAGCTCCGGGAGCTGGAGCAGGACATCCGCCTGGCGCCGCGCCTCGCCCACCGGATCGACGTGGTGGTGGATCGGGTGGTGGTGAAGGACCCCGAGCGGCTGCGGGCGCGGCTGGGCGACTCCCTGGAGAAGGCGCTCGGCCTGGCCGAGGGCCTGGTGACCCTGGTGCCCCAGGGCGGCCAGGAGCTGACCTGGTCCGAGCGCTACGCCTGCCCCGACTGCGGCCTGTCGCTGCCCGAGCTCGAGCCGCGCCTGTTCTCCTTCAACAACCCGCACGGGGCCTGCCCGACCTGCGACGGCCTGGGCAGCATCCGCTTCATCGATCCGGCCAGGGTGGTGCCCGATCCCTCGCTGTCGTTGCAGGACGGGGCCGTGGTGGGCTGGGGCAAGGCCGGCGGGGACGGCTACTACTGGCAGATGCTGGCGGCGGTGGCGGCCCACTACCGCTTCTCGCTCACCCGCCCCTTCGGCCGGCTGTCCGAGCGCCTGCGCAAGATCGTGCTGCACGGCTCGGGCCAGGAGGAGATCACCTTCCGCCTGGAGTCCGAGCGCATGCGGCACGAGGTGCGCCGGCCGTTCGAGGGGGTGGTGCCCAACCTGGAGCGGCGCTACCGCGAGACCCAGAGCGAGATGATCCGCGCCGAGCTCGAGGAGCTGATGACCTTCCAGCCCTGCCAGGCCTGCCGCGGCCAGCGCCTGCGACCCGAGGCCCTGGCCGTGCGGGTGGGGCAGAAGAGCATCGCGGAGCTCTCGGCGCTCAGCGTGCGCGAGGCCCTGGCCTGGGTGGAGCGGCTGGAGGTCCCCCCGCGCCGCCGGGCGGTGGCCGAGCGCATCCTGCGCGAGGTGGTCTCGCGGCTGCGCTTCCTGGCGGACGTGGGCCTGGACTACCTGTCGCTCGACCGCGCGGCGGCCAGCCTGTCGGGCGGCGAGGGGCAGCGCATCCGGCTGGCGACCCAGATCGGCTCCAACCTGGTGGGCGTGCTGTACGTGCTGGACGAGCCCACCATCGGCCTGCACCCGCGCGACTGCAGCCGGTTGCTGGGCACGCTGAGGGAGCTGCGCGACCGGGGCAACAGCGTGGTGGTGGTCGAGCACGATCCCGCCACCCTGCGCGCGGCCGACCACATCGTGGAGATGGGCCCGGGCGCCGGGCGGCACGGGGGCGAGGTGGTGGCCGAGGGCACACCCGCCGAGCTCCAGGCGAACCCGGCCTCGCTCACCGGCGCCTACCTGGCCGGCCGGCGGCCGATCCCGGTGCCGGCGCGGCGGCGGGCGGCGCGCGGTCGGCTGCGCCTGCTGGGTGCGCGCGGCAACAATTTGAAGTCGCTCGACGTCGAGCTGCCGCTGGGGGTGTTCACCTGCGTCACCGGGGTGAGCGGCTCGGGCAAGAGCACGCTGGTCCTCGACACCCTGCACCGGGCGCTGGCCCAGCGGCTGCACGGGGCCGGGGACGAGCCCGCGCCCCACCGCGCGCTGGAGGGGGTGGAGCGCCTGGACAAGGTGATCCACATCGACCAGAGCCCGATCGGCCGCACCCCGCGCTCCAACCCGGCCACCTACACCGGGCTGTTCGGGCCCATCCGCGCGCTGTTCTCCGGGCTGCCCGAGAGCCGCGCGCGCGGGTACGGGCCCGGGCGCTACTCCTTCAACGTCAAGGGCGGGCGCTGCGAGAGCTGCGGGGGTGGGGGGCAGCTGCGCATCGAGATGCACTTCCTGCCGGACATGTACGTGACCTGCGAGGCCTGCGGCGGGCGGCGCTTCAACCGCGAGACGCTGGACGTCAAGTTCCGCGGGCTGGACATCCACGGGGTGCTGGAGCTGACCGTGGCCGAGGCGGTGGAGTTCTTCGCCCACCAGCCGGCCCTGCAGCGCAGGCTCACGACGCTCTGCGACGTGGGGCTGGGCTACATCCAGCTCGGGCAGAGCGCCACCACCCTCTCGGGCGGCGAGGCGCAGCGGGTGAAGCTCTCCCGCGCGCTGGGCCGGCGGGCCACGGGCCGCACCCTCTACATCCTGGACGAGCCCACCACCGGGCTGCACGTGGAGGACATCCGCCTGCTGCTCAGCGTGCTCGAGCGCCTGGTCGAGGAGGGCAACTCGGTGGTGGTGATCGAGCACAACCTGGACGTCATCAAGCAGGCCGACCACGTGATCGACCTCGGGCCCGAGGGCGGCGAGGGCGGCGGGCGCCTGGTGGCCGAGGGCACCCCGGAGGAGCTCGCCCGGGTGGAGGCCTCGCACACCGGCCGCGCGCTCCGCGACGTGCTGCCCTAGCCCAGATCTTGGTCCTGTCTCGAAAGGCAACGGAGCATCAAGGATGACAGCAGTCAGACCTAGGATTGAGCGTGTCGTGGGGATACTTCTGATGGTCTGCTGCTTGGTAGGCTGCACGCCTAGGAACGAGAACGCAGGTGATGCAGTACTTTCCGAGAAGCACGCTGCAGGTATGAATTGGTCTGCGCAGAATAGTGTAACTTTGATCAGTATTGAAGGTATCAGAAGTGTACGACTCGAATACAAGGATAGCGGGGAACTGTGGGCCGATGGATTCGCACTCGGGAACCTGGAAGAGAAGAAGAGGATTGAAAGGGAAATATCAGAACGAAAGATGTCGTTAGGCGCTCTTGGCTACAGTGAACCCACAGAAGGCATCCCCACAGGAGCGGTCTCTCTGTGCGGCATTTTTATCCATCCGCCATTTCAAGTGGAGTGCCGCATATGTGAAATGGTTGGAACTCCAGGAAGGTCATTGATCATAAACGGGGTAGTTGCATCAACCACGTGCCCCTCCGAAGAGAAGTGTGCCGCAGGAGCAGAGACCAAGGCGAATGGGAGATACGAGAATCATCAAGAAGATAGAACATGCTTCGACTTGTTTCATGCTAGGCTGAAAGAAGCAGAACAGGCAGTTGCGCAGCTTCCGGTTGAGGCGGACGAATCAAGCGTGCTTGGGGTAGTTCGTCAAGCGATTGGTGACACGTCGGCCCTTACTTGCGTGAAGAGCATTACAGTTGCTTATACTCCAGAGAACGACAGCAACGACAGCGATGTCACTATCGGGTACCTGCATACTTCTCCGAACGGCGTGGATATTCGTAGCTATGTCATCTATGATACTTCGCGCACGATCAGTAAGAAACTTGCGAAGAAAACCTCTGTTGATCCCGAACGACAAGCCATTGAGAAGTGCGAGAGGGAGAAAGAGCTTGTCATTAGTAGTCTTCGGAGTGGATGGTTTGTGCAAGCGAGCGGAGACCGGTTGAGTCCGTCGACTTCGACAAGCGAGAAAGTTGCGCAGATACATGCGATTCTTGGCACAAACTACGATGTGCGCTTGTTGGGGAGGCTATTGGTGTTGTATGGCGCCATCTGCCCAGAATGCTATCTTGCAAATAGGTAATTGTCACGGGAAGTACTCTATGAAAACTCACTGGGTCCTTTGGCTGCTTGTCCTTGCCTGCGCTGTTGCCTGACCCGCTCGGTGCCATGGGTTGGTGGAAACGGTCGGGACAAGGCGGGTGGACAATATGTTGCCAATTGTAAGATATCTGTCTTTGGCATTCTTGTGTGCCATTCTGAGCTGTGGAAATGCCCGCGATGCTGCTCAGGCGGATGATCCACTCAAGAACGTCCTTCTGAGGCATGGTGTTGCGCCTGGCGTGGCTGATGCCCTAGCCCAAATGCTTCAAAGGTTCGATGTTATCGCAGACGAGGGGGGCAGACTGTTTCTGCGAAGTGCCCATCTAACCGGCACGAACAAGGTCAATCTAGAATATCCCGTGGAGGTTATCATGGGAACCTCTGCGAATTCTGATGCCGTCTTTCTCAGGAGAGCAGACGGGAAAGATATTGCATCGCCGCCAAAGGAGTTGCCCCCATCCTTTCCAGCTGAGCTGGTGGAATATGCGATCGATATTCATCCGCTATCTATTGCCGACAAGTACTCTATTCCATATGGAATCATCTTTGCCTATGGATATAAGATTGTCGCGCCAATCAACCTTCAGGTGGTCGTATTCGGGGACCTCTCGGGAAAACTGTTCATAAATGGTATTTCTCCGGTTGTTTCCGGACGACTCAATGGTGTGACCTCTGGAATATCGCGCCATGACCTTGCAGAACATTTCGATCAAATGGCAAAGGCGATCGAATCCGTGGCTTTGCTCCTCAGCAGGTCGATCGGCCTATGTGGAGCTCTGGAAGTAACGGTTGGCAGCCAAGTTAAAACAAACAATCTGCGAATGCTTAGATTGGCTGACTGCAATGGGCAATGTGCAAGAATAGATTATCAATACTTGACGAACAATCAGCTGTTCATCGCCAATCACAATCCAGCGTATTCATTGCTGGATAGTGGCGTCAGAAGCTTCAATATCTGCATCCCAGAAATCAAGAAGAAGAGTGTTGAAGATGGCGAGAAAGATATCAACAATGCGCTTCTCCTTGCGAAAACCATCCAGGACTCACTGGTGCAGGATCGAGTGCCGGTGTTCCTGGGCGGATTCATGGCTGCAGGTATCTCAAGGGAGAAATTTGAGAATCTCATGCAGCGCTGCAAGCGAGGCCTTCAGGCATTCGAGGCGCCGCTGGAAGGGTTGAACCTTCCTGAATCTGCCGTTCTCGAAATCAAGGCCAATTGCACCAGAATTCTTGATGTAGACCGCCCATGAAAAGAGGTATTTACGCGCCATGACTGACCGGCCGGGCACCTTGAATTAAACCGGAGCAGGCATTTGGGAGCAGAGCCGTTGCAGCGCTGGCAGATCGCGTCCTCGGCCACCTGCCTGGTGCTCGCGCTCCTGGCCGGAGGCTGGCGCGCCTGGCAGGCGCGGCGGGAGCCGGACCGCGGGCGACCTGGGCGGTTGGAGCTGGCCGGGCTCGGCGCGCTCTTCCTGGGGGCCTGGCTCCTGCGCGCGCTCCTCTCGCCCCACACCCTGCTCCACGAGAACGCCCACGGCTACGAGCTGCTCCAGGGGGCCTTCTCCCTCGAGGGGTACTTCTGGCACGGGGCCGGCTACTACACCTTCTTCCACGGGCTGACCTGGCTCCTGGGCGACTCGCCGGCGGTCGTGTTCCACGGCAACGCCGTCCTGGGCGGGTGCGCGGCGGTGCTGGTGTGGGCCGTGGGCCGGAGGCTGTTCGGCCCCGGAGCGGCCGCCTGGCTGGCGGCCCTGGCCTGGGCGGCCTGGCCCGCGGCGCTCCGGGAGGGCGGCAGCGAGAGCATGCTGCCGCTCGGGGTGTGCGCCGGGCTGCTCGGGCTGTGGGCCTGGCTGGACGGCTTCCAGGCGGGTGGCCGGCCGAGCTCGCTCCTGCTGGCGGCCGCGGCGCTGGCCTTCACCGCCCAGGTGCGGCCTGAGCTCGCGCTCTGGCTGGCGCTCCCGCCGCTCGGGCTGGCGGCCTGCCCCGGGTGGCGCGTCGCGCTCCGCCGGCCCGCGCTCTGGGCCGCCCTGGTCGCGCTGGGGCTGCTCCTCGCCCCCGGGTTGGTGTTCCGCCTCCAGGACCTGTCCTCGTCCGGCCTGCCCGGCTACCTGGAGCTCGGGCCCGGGCGCTTCCTCGCGGCGCTCGTGTCCCCGGAGCACCTGCTGCTCCGGCCGGGCTGGACCCCCGCGGCCGTGTGGGTGCTCCTGCCGCTCGGGCTGTGGGCCGGGCTCCGGCGGGCGCCCCGGGCGCTGCCCCTGCTGGTCGGCGGCACCCTGGCGCTCGCCTGGATCGGCCTGGCGGCCCGGGGCGGCCTGGCCACCCAGGTGCGCCTGCAGCAGCCCGTGCTGCCGCTGCTCGCCCTGCTGGTGGGCCTGGGTGGCGCCTGGCTGGCCGGGCAGGCGCCGGCGCGCGGCCGGGCCGCCGCGGCCTTCGCGCTGGGCCTCGCCCTGCTCGCGACCGGGCTCGCGCGCGCCCCCCGGATCCGCGCGCTGGCCACGGCGCAGCACGAGTTCGCCTTCCAGGAGCTCGTCCTGCCCGCGCTGCCCCCGGGCTGCGGCCTGGTCATGCCCGATCGCTTCATGGCGGACCGGGTGATCTCCACCGAGCTGGCCACCTGGCGGCTCCGCGGCCGGCCGCTCGCGGAGCTCACGCCGTTCCTGGCGGACCCCCGGGCGGCGGCCGGGGCGCCCTGCTGGGTGCTCTACCGGGGGCTCACCTGCCACCTGTTCACCCACGCGGAGAGCCCGCCGGCGGACGGGCTGCGGCCGGAGTGCCGGGCCCCCGAGGCGCGTTTCCGGCTCCGGCCGATCTTCGAGCAGACCCTGCCGGCCGTCCCCTACGACTACCTGCGGCTGCCCGCCCCCGAGGTGCGCCTGGGGCTCTACCGGCTGGTCCCGCGCTGAGGCGAGCGGCTCAGCGCATGCTGCGCATGAGCACGCCGGCCGAGTAGATCAGGTAGCTCAGGACCCCGACCGCGGCCAGCACCAGCGCGTACACGAACCAGCGGGTGCGGCTCTTGCTCGCCTCGCGATCGGTCGGCTGCAGCCCGCCCGGCAGGAGCTTGGCCTGGGCGAGCTGCAGGCTGCGCTGCTGCATGCGCGCCAGCAGCGCCGGCGCGGCGCCCTGCTGGGCCAGCAGCCGGTACTGGCGGGTGGCGTAGTCCAGCCGGCCGGCCCGGTCGCAGGCCGACAGGAACTGCTCGTGCAGCGGCTCGTCCCCGGGGTTCGCCAGGATGCTCTGCCACACCGCCGCCGCCTCGGGCGGGTCGGGCGGCAGCGCCTGCGGGTCGAACTTGGAGAACATGAGCCCGCAGCGGTGGCAGGCCACGGGATCGGCCTGGGTGTGCCCGCACTTGGGGCAGGTGACCCCGCCAGGCGGGGCCTTCTTGTCCTGGCTCGGAGTCCCTTGGGTCCCTGCTGTCCCCTGGGTCCCTGCCTCTGTCAGATTTCGCGCGTTCGCCAGGAAGCTCACCTGCCGGCAGGCCGGGCAGCGCAGCCGCAGGCCGGCCTCCGAGGTGGTGAACTCCTGGAGCTCGACGATGTCGCGGCAGCTCGGGCACTGGATCTTCACGGTGTCACCTGGCTCAAGAATACAGGGGTGAAGGTGGCGATGGCCAGCCCCACGCAGGCCCAGCCCACCAGCCGCCGGGCCGGGGCGAGGGGGGTGGCCTCGTCCTGGACCGGCGGGTGCTGCCGGCCGATGAAGTGCAGCAGGACCGCCCACAGCAGCCAGCCGGCCATGCCGGCGCCGCGTAGCACCCAGCCGATCAGCCCCTCGGCCACCAGCCGATCCACCCAGGGCTGCCAGGTGAGCGCCAGCGTGCAGGCGAGCCCGAGCAGGCCGAGCACGAGGACGCCCGCGCGCACCAGCCGCGCCAGCCGGGCGTGCCAGCGGGGGCCGAACAGCGCGTAGGTCACGTGCCCGCCGTCGAGCTGGCCCGCGGGCAGCAGGTTCAGGCTGGTGACCAGCAGCCCGATCCAGCCGGCCCAGGCCAGGGGGTGCAGCCAGATGTCGTCGCCCGGCAGGAGCCCGGGGTGGGCCAGGTGCTTGAGCAGCAGGTAGAGGAGCGAGTTCCCCTCCAGGACCGCGCCCGGAGGCAGCTCGGCCAGCGGGCGCACCTCGGACAGGGTGAGCCCCAGGTAGCAGACCGGGATGGCCACCAGCACGCCCGCCAGCGGCCCGGCCGCGCCGATGTCCAGGAGCGCCGCCTGGCGGCGGGGCGGCTCGCGCATGGTGATGACCGCGCCGAAGGTGCCGAGCGGCGTGTAGGGCACCGGGATGAAGTAGGGCAGCGAGGCGTCCACGTGGTGCACCCGGGCCGCGGTGAAGTGGCCCATCTCGTGCACCAGCAGGATGCCCATGATGGCGCTCATGTACACCAGGCCCGCCAGGAAGTCGCCGTCCTGGCTGCCGGCCTGGAAGGTGGTGGCGCAGGTGGCGAGCAGCAGCAGCAGGTGCAGCCACAGCCGGCGCGGGCGCGGGGGGGGTGTCGACGGCTCGGTCATGGACCTGGGGTCAGCTCCCGGCCGGGGCCGGCTCGGGCCCGAGCTCGATCTCCTTGATCTCGTCCCGCTTGACGGTCAGCAGGAAGAGCTCCTTCTCGGCCTCGCCGTCCTCGCGGAAGCGGGTGCGTCCGGTGGCGCCCTCGAAGCCCGCGAGCTCGAGCAGCGCCTTGCGGAAGGCCGGCCGGGTCTGCGGCCGGGCGCCCTCGACCACCTGGCGCACCATGAGGGCCGAGTCGTGGGCGTGCGCGTCCACCGCGTCCGGGTTGCGGTCGAACTGGGTCTTGAACTTGGCCACGAACATCCGGGTGACCGGCCGGCTGGAGTCGAGGAAGAAGCCGTCGGTGAAGATGGCGCCCTGCACGTAGCGCTCGGCCCACTCCACCAGCTTCGGGTTGTTCCAGCCGTTGCCGCCCAGCAGGTAGACCATGTCCGGCTTGTACCCCAGGCTGTCCTTGGTCCGATCGAGCTGGTACTGGCTACTGGTCTTCAGCACGATGTCCTCGAAGGCCAGGGCCGGGGCGAGCAGCGCCACGTTCTCGAAGTAGTCGGGCACGAAGATGGCCTGGAAGTCGATCTCCGGCTTGAGGGTCTTGCGCAGCTTCTCGACCGCCCGCTGGCGGGCCAGGTTGCTGTCCGTGTCGCGCCGGATCTTGGCCACCGCCTGGATGTACTCCCAGCGGGCCTGCACCCAGAAGCGCCCGACCATCTTCTTGACCGGCTCGGTGTAGGTCTTGGTGTCCGGCTCGTAGCGCTCGGCCGCGCGCACCTCGGCTTTGTCGTGCTTGCGGATCTCGTCCCAGAAGGCGTTGACGAAACCCACCCCGTACTTGTCGTTGGGGTAGAGCAGGGCGAAGCGCTTCACCCCGAGCCTGGCCGTGGCGTAGTCCACCAGGGCCCTGGCCTGGGCCTCGAGGGTGAGGAAGTTGCGGAACACGTAGGAGCCCACCCCGGTCAGCCCGGGCCGGGCGCTGAGCGCCAGCAGCGGCACCTCCAGCTCCTGGGCCTTGATGGCCGCGGCGTAGGCCTCGCCGGTGAACATGGGCCCCAGGACGCAGGCCACGTGCTCCTGGAAGACCAGCTCCTCGACCATGGCCGCGGCCTGCTCGGGCTTGCCGGCCGTGTCGCGGATGACCAGCACCAGCGCGGGCCGGTCGGCGCGCGGCTCCTCGAACACCCCGGCGCCGAGCTGGATGCTCTCCAGCGCCTTCTGGCCGTACTCGCGGTACTCGCCGGTCAGCGGTAGCAGCACGCCGATGGCCACCGGGTTCACCTTGTCGCGGTCCAGGATGCGCTTCAGCAGCGCGCCGGCCTCGCCGCTCCGCGCGTGGCCGGGCCAGCGCGCCACGAAGTCCTCGAGCACCCGGCGCGCCTCACCGAGCTCGCCCACGTGGTAGAAGATCTTGGCCAGCTTCAGCGTGGCCATGTCGGCCGGGAAGTCGGTCCCGCCGCGCAGGATCTCGACCGCCTCGCGCACGGCCTTGAAGCTGAGCGCGCCGTCCAGGAGATCGGTCACCTTCTGGCCCAGCACCTCGCGCTGGGCGGGATCGGCCACCAGGCGGTGCAGCGCCGCGTACCAGCGCAGCGCCTCGAGGGGCGCCCCGGCCCGCTCGTAGCTCTCGGCCAGCATGCCGGCCACCTCGGCCTTGCGCTTCTCGTCCGGCAGGCGGTCGAAGACCGACTGCAGGGTCGGCAGCGCCTCCTGGACGCGGCCGAGCTGGACCAGCAGCAGGCCCATGCGCACGGTCGAGGGCAGGTAGTGCGAGCTCGAGGGGAACTCGGCCACCACCCGGCGGAAGGCCTCCAGGGCCGGCTCGGCGCGCCCGGCGGCCTCGTGCAGGCCGCCCAGGGCGAACAGGGCGTCGGCCGCCCGCGGACCCTCCGGGAAGTTCTCGAGGTAGGCCTCGAGGCGCGCGCGGGCCTCGTCCGTGCGCCCGGCCTTGAGCGAGGCCTCGGCGTCCTGGTAGGTGAGCCGCTCGCCCTCCTCCGGGCTCACCTCGCGGCCGCCCACCACGACCGTGGGCGGCGGACAGGCGGGCAGCAGGCACAGCGCGCACAGGGCGGCGGCGATGGGTCTGAGGCTCGGCATCGGTCCCTTCCTCCTCGAGACGCACTCCACTCTGGTCCAGGCCCGGCGTGGAATCAAGGACCGCGCGCCAGGGCGAGCAGGCGCGCGTGCCGGGGGTAGCGCTCCGCGGGCAGGGCCTCCAGTGCGCGGGCGAGCCGCGCCCGCTCCTCCGGCGCGAGCCCCCGGGGCAGCTCGAGCTGGAGCGTCACCACCAGATCGCCCCGCGCGCCGCCGCCCTCGGGGGGCAGGCCCTGGCCCCTGAGGCGCAGGCGCTGACCCTGGCGCGCGCCGGCCGGCACGCGCACCTCGAGCGTCCCCGTCAGGCCCGGCAGCGCGAGCTCGCCGCCCCACAGCGCCACGGGCAGCGGCACCGGCAGCGCGCAGGCGAGCTCCCGGCCGCGCCGCTCGAACAGGGGGTGCGCCCGCACCTGCACCTCGATGAGCAGATCGCGGGCCGGCCCCTCGCCCTGGCCCCGCACCCGCAGCAGGCTGCCGTCCTCGAGGCCCGGCGGGACCCGCACCTCCAGGCCGCGGCGCTCCCCGCGGGCCAGGCGCAGGCGCAGCTGGTAGCTCGCGCCCGCCACCAGATCACCGAGCTCCACCCGCAGCCGGGTGCGGAGCTCCCGGGCGCCCGGGGCGTGGGGCGCGAGCCGGGCGCGCGGCGCGCGGTTGAGCTGCCGGTAGGCCGCGGACACCCGGCGGAACTCCTCGGCCCGGCGCGCGTCGCCCGGGTGCCGGTCGGGGTGCAGCTCCTTGGCCAGCCGCCGGAAGGCGCGCTTGACCTCCTCGCGGCTCGCCCCCGCGGGTAAGCCCAGGATCGCGTGGGGGTCGTCCGCGGGCGGACGGGCAGGCATGGCGCGGGCGCTCAGCTCTTCTCGGTGTTGTACATCGCGTCGGCGATGCGGTGGGCGGCGGTCTCCAGGCGGGTGACGGCCGTCTTCAGCTCGGCGAACATCTCCTGGACCACCTTGGCCTTGTCGGCCCGGTCGACCTTGTCCAGCACGGCCTTGCAGGCCTCCAGGTTGGTCTTGATCTCCTCGACGTCCTGGGGCTTCAGCAGGGAGGCGAACTCCTCCACCGACTTCTCCGTGGAGTACACCAGACCCTCGGCGTTGACCTGCATCTCGGCGAACTCCTTCTTCTTCTTGTCCGCCTCGCGGTGCTGCTCCGCGTCGCCCTGCATGGCCTTGATCTGGGCCTCGTTCAGGCCCGAGGAGGCCACCACGCGGATGCTCTGCTCCTTGCCGGTGCCGAGGTCGCGCGCGGACACGTGCACGATGCCGTTGGCGTCGATGTCGAAGGTGACCTCGATCTGCGGCACGCCGCGGGGGGCGGGCGGGATGCCGACCAGCTCGAAGCGCCCGAGGGTCTTGTTGTCCTCGGCCATCTCGCGCTCGCCCTGCAGCGCGTGCACGCTGACGAGATCCTGGTTGTCGCGGGCGGTGGAGAACACCTGGCTCTTGCGGGTGGGGATGGTGGTGTTCTTCTCGATGATGCGGGTGAACACGCCGCCGGCGGTCTCCACGCCGAGCGACAGCGGGGTGACGTCGAGCAGCAGCACGTCCTCCACCTCGCCCTTGAGCACGCCGCCCTGGATGGCGGCCCCGATGGCCACCACCTCGTCCGGGTTGACCTCCTTGTTGGGCTCCTTGCCGCCGAAGATCTCCTTGGCCTTCTGCTGCACCTTGGGCATGCGCGTCATGCCGCCGACCAGCAGCACCTCGTTCACGTCCTTGGCCGTCAGGCCGGCGTCCTTGAGCGCGGTCTGGCAGGGGCCCTCGAGGCGCTGGAACAGATCCGGCACCAGCCCCTCGAGCTGGCCCCGCGAGAGCGTCATGTTCAGGTGCTTGGGGCCGCTGTCGTCGGCGGTGATGAAGGGCAGGGTGATCTCCGTCTCCATGGTGGAGCTGAGCTCCTGCTTGGCCTTCTCGGCCGCCTCCTTGAGCCGCTGCATGGCCATGCGGTCATTGCGCAGATCGATGTTGTGCTCCTTGCTGAACACGCTGCACATGTGATCGACGACGCGCAGATCGAAGTCCTCGCCGCCCAGGAAGGTGTCGCCGTTGGTGGCCAGCACGCGGAACACGCCCTCGGCCAGCTCCAGGATGGAGATATCGAAGGTGCCGCCGCCGAGATCGAACACGGCCACCTTGATGCTCTGGTCGCGCTTGTCCAGGCCGTAGGCCAGCGCGGCCGCGGTGGGCTCGTTGATGATGCGCAGCACGTTCAGCCCGGCGATCTTGCCGGCGTCCTTGGTGGCCTGGCGCTGGCTGTCGTCGAAGTAGGCCGGGCAGGTGATGATGGCGTCCTTGATCTCCTCGCCCAGGTAGTCCTCGGCCGTCTGCTTCATCTTCATCAGCGTCATGGCCGAGATCTCGGCCGGGCTGTAGTCCTTGCCGCGCACCTGCACCCAGGCGTCGCCGTTCTTGGCGCTGACGATCTTGTACGGCAGGATGGGCGCGGCCTGCTTGACCTGCGGGTCCTCGTACTTGCGGCCGATCAGGCGCTTGGCGGCGAAGATGGTGTTCTCCGGGTTGGTGATGGCCTGGCGCTTGGCGATCTGCCCCACCAGGCGCTCGCCGCTCTCGGTGAACCCGACGATGGACGGCGTGGTGCGCGAGCCCTCGGAGTTGGGGAGCACGACCGGCTCTTCGCGCTCCATGAGCGCCACGCAGGAGTTGGTCGTGCCGAGGTCGATGCCGATGATCTTGCCCATGGGTCTACTGGCCTCCCGCTTCACCCCGGCCCGCTCAGTCGCTGGCCGGGCCCTCCCCGGCGGCGCCCTCGTCCCCGTCCGCGCCTGGCCCCGCCTGTGTTTCTGCCGGCGCCTTCGCGACCACCACCAGGGCCGGTCGCAGCAGGCGATCGCTCAACATGAACCCGCGGTGGAGCTCCTCCACCACCGTCCCGGGGGGGACGTCGCGGGACTCCTTCTGGCTGATGGCCTCGTGCCGGGCCGGGTCGAAGGGCTGGCCCTGGGCGCCGAAGGCGACCACCTGGTGCCTGGCCAGGCTGTCGAGGAACTGGCGCAGGACCATCTCCACGCCCTCGCGCAGCGCCGCCAGCGCCTGATCCGCGGAATCCTTGGGAACGTGGGCCAGGGTCCGATCCAGGTTGTCGACGATCGGCAGCAGGTCCTTGGCGATCCCCTCCAGGCCGTACTTGAGGGCCTCCTGCTTCTCGCGCTGCGCCCGCTTGCGGATGTTGTCGGCGTCCGCGGCCACCCTGAGCATGCGCTCCTTGGCCTCGGTGGCCGCGGCGCGGGCCTGGTCCAGCTCCTCCTGCAGGGCCCGCAGCCGCCCGGCGTCGGCCGGCGCTCCGTCGGCGGCGGGCCCGTCGCCCGCGCCGGCCGGAGGCGGCGAGCCCACCTCCACGGCGACCACGGTCTCCTCGTCGGCCGGCCCGGGGGCGTGCGGGGAGACCCCGCACAGGTCCTCGGCCAGGTCGGCGGGGATCTGCACCTCGAAGCCCTTCTTGTCCTCTCTGCCCATCGCCTCACTCCACCGGCCTGGCCCTCCGGCGCACAGGCCAGTAAGCCACGGGACTGTATTGCGAACTCGGCTTCGGCTGCAAGGTTTTTTCGGCGCGCCTGCTCCCCGGCCCCCCACCCGAGGCGCCTTGACCCCTCCGGGCGGGGTGTGGTTCAATCGGCGCGCGACAGATGGGTCCGAGGAGCGCCATGGAGCCCGAAGGGCAGACGATCATCAGCCGTCACGGGCGGTTCTTCGCCCGGGGCCAGGCCGTCTTCTCCGAGGGCGAGCCCGCCCTGGAGATGTACCTGGTCCACAAGGGGCGGGTGCGCGTCGTGCGCCGCGTCGACGGCGAGCCGGTCTGCCTGGAGGTCCTGGGGGAAGGGGACTTCTTCGGGGAGCGGGCGCTGCTGGCGCCGGGGCCGCGGGCGGTCAGCGCGTTCGCGGACGAGGACACCTGGCTGGTCCCGGTGGACGCGGCCACCCTGCGGGGCCTGCTGTCCGACCAGCCCGAGGTGGCCTGGCGGTTCGTGGGCCGCCTGGCCGAGCGCCTGGAGTCCCTGGAGGAGCGCCTGCTGGGGCTCATCACCCGGGCCGAGCGCGGACGGGTGGCCGAGGCGCTCTACCGCCTGGCCGGGGACGCCGGGGACGGCCAGGTGCTGCCGCTCGATCCGGTCCTGCTGGCGACCCGGGCGGGCGTGCTGCTCGACCGGGCCGAGCGCGATCTCGCGCAGCTCGAGCGCACCGGCGTGCTCGCCAGGGGCGCGGACGGGGCCTGGCGCCTGGCCTCGCGCCGCGCGCTCGAGGACTACGTGGAGTACTGCGCCCTCAAGGCGCGCTTCGACCCCCTGCACCTGGACGAGCTGGCGACCTTCACCGGCCTGGGCCTGGCCGAGGTGGAGGCCCTGGCCGAGAAGGTCATCCGCCGGCGGCTCGGCAGGCAAGCGTCCGGGCCGGGGGAGCACCCGCTGCACACGCCGCTGCAGCGTTACCTGGAGCTCAAGCTGCGCTTCGAGTTCACCCAACCCGCGCGCGACCGGGACCGCGGGGCACGACAGGGGCTGAGGACCGATGAAGGTTCAATGTGAGAAGTGCGCGTCCGAGTACAACATCGACGAGGCACGCATCCCGGCCGAGGGGCTGCAGATCAAGTGCCCGCGCTGCATGGCCGTCTTCCTGGTGACCCGCGGCGCCCAGCCCGCCACCGCCGGCGATCTGTTCGACCTGGCGGAGGAGCCCGGGTTGCCTCCGCCGCCGGTGGCCGGGGGCAAGGACGACCTGGAGCTGGACCTCGGGGGGGAGGAGCTGCCCCAGGCGGGTTCGGCCTTCTCCCAGGGCCCGAGCAGCTCCAGCCTGCCCCCCATCGGGGGCGGCTCCAGCCTGCCCCCCATCGGCCGCGGCTCCAGCCTGCCCCCCATCGGGGGCGGGGCGGCCAGTCGGGCCCCGGCCCCGCCGGCGGCCGGCGGCGGCGGCGCCTTCGACATGCCGCAGGACCTCAGCGACGAGCCGATGCCGGAGCTCGACGTGCCTCAGCCCACGCCCGGCGCCGAGGGGCAGATCTTCGACTTCATCGACCACGAGATCGGCAGCGAGGATGACGCCGCCAAGGACGCGCCGGCCGACGTGCGCTACCGCATTCGCCGCAAGAGCGGCAAGGTGTTCGGCCCGTTCGACACCGCCACGGTGAAGAAGATGCTGGGCGAGCACCAGCTCATGGGCAACGAGGAGGCCTCGGTCGACGGCCGCACGTTCAAGCCGCTGGGCGCCTACGGGGAGTTCGCCGAGGTCATCCGCCAGCTCATGGACGAGCCCGTGGTGGCCGCCCCGGGCGAGGCCGGCAACCTGGCCGGCCTGGAAGACGACGCGGCGGTCATCGGCGGCTCGCTGGCGCCCAAGGGGGTCGAGTTCGCCGACGCGCCCGCCCTGACCAAGCCGAAGCGCGGCGGGGGGCCCGGCGCGGGCCTGTTCCTCGTCCTCGGGCTGGTGGCCCTGGTGGTGCTGGCCGGGGTGGGCCTGGGCTTCACCAAGTACGGCTTCTTCGGCCTCAAGCTGATCACCGGCAAGGGCGGGGGCGGCGGAGGCGGCGGGGGCGGCTCGGACGTGGTCGACGAGAGCCGCATGCACTTCTTCGAGGACACCTGGGCCGGCTACACCAGCGTCGTCAGCATCCTCGATCCGCGCGCCAGGGCCGAGGACGCCAGCCAGGACGATCTGTCCATCCTGGGGCTGTCCTACGCCGCGCTGCTGCGCAACTACGGCGCCAACGCGGAGTACGTGAAGCGGCTGGGCGAGGTGCTGGAGCAGCTGCGCGAGGAGGCCCCGGGCAGCGCGGACGTGACCCGGGTGGAGGCGGCCCAGCTCATCCTGGCCGATCCGGTCCAGGCCAGCGCCAGGCTGCAGCCGCTGCTGGGCGAGAAGTCGCGCGACAAGGAGGCCCTGTACCTGGCCGGCTGGGCGGCCGCCTACCAGAAGAACTGGCGCGACGCGGCCACCTTCTTCGATCAGGCCACGGTGATCGATCCGGACTTCGCCAAGGCCTTCCACGCCATGGGGGACATCCAGTCCCTGCAGGGCGACTTCGACAGCGCGGCGGCCTTCTACGACAAGGCCCTGGAGAAGAACCCGCGCCACGTGAACTCGGCCGTGGAGCAGGCCCGCATCGCCATCGAGGTCAAGCAGGACTTCCCCCAGGGCGAGGGCCTGCTGGGGGTGGTGTTCGGCAAGCACTTCGAGTCGCTGGCGCCGGGCGAGCGGGCCAAGGCGCACCACCTGCGGGCCCAGCTCTACATGAAGCAGCGGGCGCGCGACAAGGTGGTGCAGGAGCTGAACGCGGCCATCAAGCTGGTGCCCTCGCGGGTCGAGTACCTGGCGTTCCTGGGCAACTTCTATCTGGAGATGGGCGAGTTCGGCAAGGCCAAGGAGATCTTCGAGAACGCGCTCGCGCAGGAGCCCAAGAACCTGGAGGCGCTGCTGGGCAAGGGCCGGGCCCTGTGGCAGAACGGCGACATCGTCCAGTCCAAGATCCTGTTCGAGCAGGTGGCCCAGGGCGAGCCCTCCGATCCGCGGCCGATCTACTTCCTGGGCCGGGTGTCCGAGGACCTCGAGCGCCCCGACGAGGCCGAGAAGCTCTACCAGAAGGCCGCCGAGCTGGCGCCCAACTACCTCATGGCGCGGGTGTCGCTGGCCCGCCTGCTGCTCAAGCAGGGCAAGCTGGCCGATGCCATGGATCAGCTCTCGCAGGCCAGCAAGGTCAACCCCAACTCGGCCCTGGTGCGCAACGGGCTGGGCGAGGTCTACCTGGAGCAGAAGAACATCCGCCTGGCCGAGACCGAGTTCCGCGAGGCGCTGAAGCTCGATCCCGAGCTGGCCTCGGCCCACTTCAACCTGGCGCGGGCGCTGCGCGACTCGGGCCGCATCCCCGAGTCGCTGGAGGAGTTCGAGAAGGTGGCCGGCATCTCGCCGCGCTACCCGGATCTCGCCCTGGAGCAGGGCTGGTCGCTGTACCAGAGCAAGCGCTACCCCGACGCGCTCAAGATGTACGAGGCCGCCATCCGCGACAACCCCAAGGACGACCGCCTGTACGTGCGGGCGGGGCTGTCGGCCAAGGCCGGCAAGGACGCCCAGGCCGCCCTGAAGCACTTCCAGATGGCGGCCGGGCTGAACCCCAGGAACGCCGAGGCGCTGTTCCAGCTGGCGCTGATCTTCCAGGAGCAGAAGGACCACGAGCAGGCCCTCGACCTGCTGCGCAAGGCCGGCGAGCTGGAGAAGGAGCGGGCCGAGACGCACTTCCACATGGGCCTGTCGCTGATGGCCACCGAGCTGGTCACCGACGCCATCGACGAGTTCCGTACCGCCATCCGCCTCAAGCCCGACTACGTCGAGGCGCTGCTCTTCCTGGGCCGGGCGCTGGCCGAGCGCCAGCTGCAGACCGAGGCCATCCAGTACTTCAACCAGGTGCTCAAGGTGCAGCCCGACCGCGTCGACGTGCTGCTCGATCTGGGCGACTGCCACACCCAGCTCAACAACTACGCCAAGGCGCTGATCGCCTACAAGGGCGCGGTGACCAAGAACCCCCGGGCCAAGCAGGCGGCCTACCGGCTGGCGCGCACCTACGACGAGCTGAACAGGAAGGCCGACGCCATCAAGTACTACCTGCTGGCCGCGCGGCAGGAGCCCGACGACGCCATGCCGCACTACTACCTGGGCTACATCTACAAGGCCCAGGGCAAGAACAAGCAGGCCAAGGCCGAGTTCCGCCGCTACCTCGAGCTCCGGCCCGACGCGCCGGACGCCGACGAGGTGCGCGAGGAGATCGAGTACCTGCGGGGAGGGTGAGGTAGCGCCACATGCTGGATCTGCGCGCCGTGACCGACAGGCTCGAAGAGACGCAGCGCAGGCTCGCGCTGCGCGGGGACGTCCCGGCCCTGGGCAAGCTCTCGGAGCTGGGCGGCCGCCGGCGGGCCTGGATCCGCGAGAGCGAGGACCTGCGCCACGAGGTGAAGTCCTCCGGGCCCAGGGTGCAGGCGCTGATGAAGTCCGATCCGCCCGCCGCCGCGGCGCTGCGCGAGCGGCTCAAGGCGGCCTCGGTCCGGCAGAAGGAGCTGGAGGCCTCGCTCAAGGAGCTGGAGATCGAGCTGGCCCAGGCGCTGCTGTACGTGCCCAACCTGCCGCACGAGAGCGTGCCGGCCGGGACCAGCTCGGCCGACAACCCGGTGGTGCGCACCTGGGGCGAGCGGCCCGCGCCCGGCTTCCAGCCGAAACCCCACTGGGAGCTGGGCGAGGCCCTGGGCATCCTGGACTTCGAGCGCGGGGCCAAGCTGTCGGGCTCCCGCTTCACCGTGCTGGTCGGCCAGGGCGCGCGCCTCGAGCGGGCGCTCATCAGCTTCATGCTGGACGTGCACACGCGCGAGCACGGCTACACCGAGATCCTGCCGCCCTACCTGGTGCTGCGGGAGTCCATGCAGGGCACCGGCCAGCTGCCCAAGTTCGAGGAGGACGCCTTCAAGACGGTGGACCCGGAGCTGTTCCTGGTGCCCACGGCCGAGGTGCCGGTCACCAACCTGCACCGGGACGAGATCCTCGAGGCCGGGGCGCTGCCGCTGCGCTACACCGCCCACACCCCCTGCTTCCGCCGGGAGGCCGGCGCGGCCGGGCGCGACACCCGCGGGCTCATCCGCCAGCACCAGTTCAACAAGGTGGAGCTGGTCGAGTTCGCCGCCCCGGAGTCGTCCTACCAGGAGCTGGAGAAGCTGACCGGGCACGCCGAGGACATCCTGCGGCGCCTGGGCCTGCCCTACCGGGTGGTCAGCCTGTGCGGCGGGGACCTCGGGTTCTCGGCCGCCAAGACCTACGATCTCGAGGTGTGGATGCCCGGCCTGGACACCTTCCGCGAGATCTCCTCGTGCTCCAACTTCGAGGACTTCCAGGCCCGCCGGGCGCGCATCCGCTTCCGCCGCGGGGAGGGCAGCAAGCCCGAGTGGGTGCACACGCTGAACGGCTCCGGGCTGGCCGTCGGCCGCACGCTGGCGGCCCTGCTCGAGGTCGGCCAGCAGGCGGACGGCTCGGTGCTCATCCCCGAGGCGCTGCGGCCCTACACCGGCTTCGAGCGCATCGGTCCGCGCTGAGGCGAGGGCGGGCCCTTGCGCGTGCTCAACCAGACCCGCGGCCAGGTGCTGGCCGAGCGCGCCTGGGAGGCCCTGAGCGCGGGCGCGCGCATGAAGGGCCTGCTGGGCCGGGACGGGCTGGCGGCGGGCGAGGGGCTGTACATCCGGCCGTGCACCTCGATCCACAGCTGCTTCATGCGCTTCGTGTTCGACGCGGTCTTCGTGGGCCAGGACGGCCGGGTGCTGCACGCCGTCCGGCGCATGCGGCCCTGGCGCCTGTCCCGCATCGTGCTCGCGGCCGAGGGCGTGCTGGAGCTGCCCGCGGGCGTGCTCGAGGCGACCGGCACCGAGCCGGGCGATCAACTCGTGTTCGAGGGGAGGTGAGCCCATGCGGGCCTGGGCCATCGAGCGTTTCGGGCTGGACGGGCTGCGGCTGGGCGAGCGGCCCGAGCCCCGGCCGGGCCCCGGCGAGGTGCGCGTGCGGGTGAAGGCCTGCTCGCTGAACTACCGCGACGTGCTGATGGCGACCGGCGCCTACAACCCGAAGCAGCCCCTGCCGCTCCAGCCCCTGTCCGACGGGGTGGGCGTGGTGGAGGCGCTCGGCGAGGGCGTCACCCGGGTGAAGGCGGGCGAGCGCGTGGCGGGCATCTTCGCCCAGCGCTGGCTGGCGGGTCCATTCACCCCCGAGGCGCGCGCCTCGACGCTGGGCGGCCCGCTGCCCGGGATGCTGGCCGAGGCGGTGGTGCTCTCCCAGGAGGGCCTGGTGCGCGTGCCCGGGCACCTGTCCGACGAGGAGGCCGCCTGCCTGCCGTGCTCCGCGCTGACCGCCTGGAACGCGCTGGTGGTCCAGGGCCGGCTGCGGGCCGGCGACAGCGTGCTGGTGCAGGGCACGGGCGGCGTGTCCACCTTCGCCCTGCAGCTCGGCGTGCTGATGGGCGCGCGGGTCATCGTCATCTCCGGCAGCCGCGAGAAGCTCGAGCGGGCCCGCGCCCTGGGCGCCTGGCAGTGCATCGATCGGCAGGCCACCCCCGCCTGGGACGTCGAGGCCCGGCGCCTGACCGGCGGGGAGGGCGTCGACCACGTGGTGGAGGTGGGCGGGGCGGACACGCTGGCGCGCTCGCTCAACGCGGTGCGCATGGAGGGCGGGGTGTACGTGATCGGCGTGCTCTCGGGCGTCCAGGCGGCGCTGCCGGTCACCGCGGTGCTGATGAAGCAGGTCCGGCTGCAGGGCGTGTTCGTGGGCAGCCGGGAGATGTTCCTGGCGCTCAACCGCGCCGTCGAGGCGGCCCGCCTGGCGCCGGTCGTCGACCGGGTGTTCCCCTTCGACCAGGCGCCCGCCGCCTTCCAGCACATGCAGCAGGGCAAGCACTTCGGCAAGTTGGTCCTCAAGGTGTAGGCGCCCGGGGCGCCTCGATCTCCACCCGCCGCTCGCCCGCCGCCGCGGCGAGCTTGACCCACAGCCGGCGCGCCTCGGCCTGGTAGCACCAGCCCTGCGGGGCGGCGTCCAGCGCGGCCCGGTCGGGCAGCGCGGGCAGCGCCTCGCCCCCGAGCCGCACCGCCGCGGGCGCCCCCTCGGCGCGCACCCCGAGGTAGGTGGAGCGCGGCGCCTGCGACAGGCTCACCCGGCTGCCCCCGGCCGCGCGCTGCGCCTGGAGCTGCACCGGCTCGTCGTCCTCCCCGTGCAGCTCGAAGCCGGTCGGCGCCGGGCCGGGCCACACCAGCACGCTCAGGCAGCCCGCGGCCGCGTCGCTGCCCAGCCCGGTGGCCAGGACGGCGTCCTGCAGCGGCAGGATGGCCCCCTCGCGCACGTACAGCGGGATGCGCTCGAGCGCCGAGGTGTCCACGCCCGGGAGCGTCTGGCCCCCCTCGAGCGGCGCGGCCCCGGGCGCCCACCAGTCGTACCAGCGCGCGCCGGCCGGCAGCGCCACGTCCCGGCGGCCCGTGTCGTCGAGCACCGGTGCCACCAGCAAGGCCTCCCCCAGCATGAAGCGCCAGTCCCCAGGCCAGTCGGCCTCGTCGCCCTGCGGGCGCAGGATGGGCTCGCCGCCCGCGTGCGCCTGCTCGGCCAGGCTGTAGAAGAAGGGCACCAGGGCGTGGTGCAGGTGGCTCCAGAAACGGTAGAGCGCCACCACCTCGGCCTGGCGCTCGGGCACCGTCCAGGGGGTGATGTTGGCCCGGCCGTGGAGCTGCATGAAGGGGCTGAGCGCCCCGAGCGCGGTCCAGCGGGCGAACACCTCGCTGCGGAAGGGGATGGTCTCCAGCATGTCCTGATCGTCGCGGTCCAGGTAGCCGCCGATGTCCGAGCCGAGCACGGCGTAGCCGGCCCGGGCCGAGCGGAACATGTGGTCGAGGGCGTCGATCTGCCCCAGCCAGTCGCGGCGCTGGTCGCCCACCCAGGCGACCGGGGCGTGCTCGGGCCGGGCGAAGAAGCGCCCCTCGAACTGGTAGCTCCGGTCGTAGGGCCGGACCATGGTCAGGAATTCCTCGGGCCCGCGCGTCCGCACCCCGTGCGCGTAGAAGTCGCGGTAGTAGGCCTCGGAGTAGGCCTGGTGGGCGACCGGGCCCTGGAAGGTCTCGAGCGTGGGCGTGTCGATGTAGCTCTCGCCGAAGTCCAGCTTGAAGCCGTCCACCCCGAGCGCGAGCAGCGGGGCCTGCAGCGCGTGCCAGAACTCGACCGCCCGGGGGTGGAAGAAGTCGAGGCCCCCGCCCCAGCCCTTCCACCAGGAGTAGGTGGCCCCGCCGTTGACCAGGTAGCCGCGCCGGCTGGCGGTGGTGAAGATCTCCGGCGGGCCCGCGTAGCTGTCCCCGCCGGGCTCGAGGTCGAACGAGCTCTGGTTCACCATCTGCGTGCACCACAGCACCAGGCGCAGGCCGTCGGCGTGCAGGTCGTCGAGCAGCGCCTCGAAGTCGTGGTAGCGGATCGGGTTGGGCTCGAAGGTGTTGTAGTCGGTCTCCCAGGGGCTGTCGAGCACCACCACCCCGAAGGGGATGTCGCGCTCCTGGAAGCCGCGCACGAAGGCGTAGGTGTCGTCCGTGTCCGAGATGTCCTTGGAGATCCACGGCTCGAAGGCCCAGCGCGGGGTGTGCAGCGGCGGATCCTGCCCGGGGCCGGAGCCACCCTCCTGGCAGCCGGCCAGCAGGCCCGCCGCCAGGGCCAGGCCGGCCAGGGTGCGCAGCGTGCCCACGCGGCCTCCCTTCACTCGGGGCAGGCGGGCAGGCTGGCGAGATCGGCCCACCAGTCCGCCGGGAGCCGCAGGCGGTAGGTGTCCACGCTGCCGTCCCCGCCCGGCCAGTCCGCGCCCCACAGCACCGTGCGCCCGTCGCCGGAGATGGGCGAGTAGGCCTCGCGCGGGTAGCCGTCCGGGCCGGGGTAGTCGTTGTGGGTGTCGGCCAGGCGCCACACGCGCGGGTGCTCGGCGTAGGGCCGGAGCTCCAGCATGACCGCCTGGTTGCGCAGCCAGCTCGCGCTGCCCGGCTCCGAGTAGGTGCTCAGGTACACCCAGCCGCGGATGGCCGGATCGGTGAAGCGCCCGAAGTGGAAGCCGCCCACGTCCCAGCCGAGATCCTCGTGGTACAGCATGGTCTGGGTCTCGCCCGTGCGCAGGTTGGTGTAGGCCAGGGTGTCGCTGTCGGCCGCCGGCCAGTTCGAGTTGTTCACCTGGCACACGTAGGCCGCGTCGCCCTCGGCGGTGAAGGCCCAGCCGCCGTGGGTCTCGTCGTTGCACACCTTGAGGGGGTCGGTGAAGTCGAGCGCGAAGGCGTGCGGCCCGTCGAAGGCGTCCCCGCGGTCGGTGCGCGGGAAGAGCGCCACCACGCGATCGCCGAGCGGCGAGACGTCCACCATGTTGGGCCGCGGCAGCTCCGCGCCCTGGCCGCCCAGCGCGTGGAACAGGTCGAGGTCGAGGGTACCGAGCACGGTGTCGGTCTGCCTGTCGTAGGTCACGATGGCCAGCATGGGGTTGGTCGCGCCGTCGTACGGGCCGCGCAGCATGAAGGCCCAGATCCGGGAGTCGGCCGAGGAGTCGCCCTCCACGTCGTTCAGCGCCTCCTCGCAGCCGGGCACGTCCAGGGCGAAGTCGTGCACCAGCGCGGTCGCGCCGCTGGCGGCGTCGTACTCCCGCAGCGCGCAGCCCTCGCGGTAGAACAGGAAGAGCGGCCGGGCGCCCGAGTGGTCCCAGCGCAGCTCGGCGCTCTCGTGCGAGTTCAGCTCGCTCACCACGCGGTGGACGCCGTCGTCCGCGGCGCGGAGGATGATAGTCTGGCCCGCGCCGCTCCCGGGCGGGGTCTCGCCGTCCTTGACCAGGAAGTAGTACTCGCCCGAGCTGTTCTCCGCCCGCCAGCGCGAGTACACGGGCCGCAGCACGCCGTGCGCCTCGGCCGCGGGGAAGTCGGTCGCGTCGGCCGCCTTGCACACCTCGGCCCCGAAGAAGGGATCCCGCACGCAGGCGCCCCGGGCCGGCTCGGCGGCCGCGGACACCGGGGGCAGGGCGAAGGCGCTCGTGTCCCCGCGGGTGTAGGGGTGCACGTTGGCGCAGGGCACGAACGGGCCTCCGTCGCCGTCCGGCCCCCCGTCCGCGGGGGAGCCGCTGTCCTGGCAGCCCGCCGCCAGCAGGCAGGCCAGGGTGAGGCACAGGCTCAAGGTCCGCATGGCGCGCTCCTCCTCGGGCCCCAGGGTAGCGCATGCGGCCAGGTGAGGTCGAGGCCGCGGTCGCCGTGGTAGACTGCGGCGGGATCGCCACGCGGGAGCGAGGCATGGGCGCGACTCGGCTGGGATGGCTCGTCGGTCTGCTGGCCCTGGGCGGCTGCGGGGAGGCGGGGCGCACGCCGCCGACCCCCAGCCTGTGGCCCGCGCCGCGGATCGAGCGGCTGGACCCCGGGCCGCTCGGCGCGCTCGGCTGGCTGGCGGAGACCTCCCCCTGGGTGTCGGCGGGCTGCGGGCCCGGCCAGCCCCGGGAGGCCCGCCAGATGGGCGATCTGGCCGTGGGCAACGGGAGCGTGTTCGCCCTGACCGGCTACGCCTGCCCGCTCAACACGCTGCACACCATGATCGGCCCGAGCTACCAGAAGGAGGACGCCTTCTTCGACGACACCTCCTCGGCGCTGTGGGCGGAGGACGGCGGCGGCGCGCCGGCCGCCGAGGCGACCGTGGACGGGGCCATGTTCCGCTTCCGGGACGGGCCGCTGGTCGTCCACCGCGAGCGCTCGGCGCGCCTGGAGCTGGTGAGCATCACCTTCGCCCCGCTCGACGATCCGGCCGGCTCGGCCGCGGGCGCGTGGGCGCCCCAGGGCCCGGCCGCGCGGGCCCTGGTGCGGGTGTGCCTGGTGCGCAACCTGGGTGGCGAGACGGTGGAGGGGGTGGAGCTGCGCACGGACGCCGGGGACGCGGTCCGCCAGGATCGCCAGCGGCGGCTGGTGGCGCTCGAGCCGGCCGGGGCGGCCACGCCGGAGAGCCTACCGCTCGGCGCGCTGGCGCCCGGGGAGGTTCGCCGGGTGGCGCTGGCCTACCTGCTCTCCCAGGCCGGGCAGGGCGAGGACGAGACCCTGGCTGCGCTCCAGGCGGCCGGGGCGGACGCGCTGGCCGCGGACACGGCCGCCTCCTGGCGGGCGTTCCTGGCACGCGCGGCCCGGGTCGAGTCGCCCGATCCCATGCTGGACGACCTGTGGCGCGGGCTGCTGCTGGCCGTCAAGGTGCAGCAGGCCGCCCCGGGCGGCTTCTCGCCCATGTCGGAGTACTCGCGCCTGTGGACCCGCGATCTGATCGGGCCGGTGCGCCTGCTGCTCGGCGCCGGGCTGCACGAGGAGGTGCGCGCCGCGCTCGAGTACTACCACCTGGCCGCCGCGGCCGAGGGCGACTACGCGAACTCCTTCCGCCTGGACGTGCCGGCTGAGCCCGCCCCGCCCGAGCCGGACTGGGCCGCGCTGCCGCCCTTCGAGGGCCGCACCGCGGCCGAGGGGCCGAGCCACGTGCCCTGGATGGCCCGGCTGTACGCGCTGGCGTCGGGCGACCACACGCTGGCCGGGCGCTGGTTCGAGTTCCTGCGCCGCGGGGTGACGGCCCAGCCGCGGGACGCGCGCGGGCTGCTGGGCTTCTCCGGGGACGAGACCTACCGCCCGGCCATGGCCGTGGCGCTCGACTGGGACATGCAGTACGCCTTCGAGACCCTGAGCCTCTCGGCCAACTCCTCCTTCCTGCTGGTGGTGGCCGCCGAGGGGCTGGCGGCCGAGGCCGAGGCGCTGGGCCGCCCGGCCGCGGACGCGCTCGCGCTGCGGGCGCTGGCGGACCAGGCGCGCGCGGACGCCGAGGCGGCCTTCTGGGACGAGGCCGGGGGCTACTACCTGCCCTTCCTCGACCGGGTCGATGCCGCCATCCGCCCCCCGCCCTTCGAGGACGTGGCCGCCCAGCCCCTGTGGACCGGCTACCTGGCGCCGGAGGCGCCGCGCGCGCTCACCAACCTCGCCACCGCCGTCCAGCGCCTGGGCCGGGCGGACGGGCTGTGGATCTCGCCGCTCGGCCCGAGCTACGACGACTTCATGGGGCTGGGCATCCACGCGGGCGTGTACACCGGCATGGCGCCCGCCTACGCGCTCCACTCCCTGGCCGCGGTCGATCACCCCACGGCCGAGGCGGCCTTCCAGAGCATGCGCTGGGTGCCGTCACCCTCGGGCAACCTGGGCGAGATGCAGATCGCCGACGATCACTCGGCGCTCCAGCTCATCTACGACGCGAGCGGCCAGCTCGGGGACTACTCCGCCCGCTTCCGCCCCTGGGAAGGCGGCATCACCGGGGAGGCGCTGCTCGCCTTCCTGGCCGGGCCCGGGCTGGACGCGGACGCCGGGCGGGTGCGGCTGGCCCCGCGGCTGCCGAGCGGCTGGCCGGGCATGGCCTGGCGCAACCTGCGCCTGGGCCAGACCCGCTTCGACCTGGAGGTGGAGGAGCAGGGCGGCCGGCGGGTGACGCGTATCACCCCGGCCGCGGGCAGCCTGAGGGTGGAGCTCGCGCTGCCGCTCGGGCAGGCGCGCGTGGGCGCGGTGCGCCTGGGCGGCCGGCGCCTCGGCGCGGACGAGCTCGGGCTGCGCGAGCTCTTCGGCCTGCCGCGGGTCGTGCTGCCCGGGGCCGAGGCCTCGGCCGCGGCCCCGCTCGAGG
The DNA here is from genome assembly GCA_022710975.1 of Myxococcota bacterium. GTDB lineage: Bacteria > Myxococcota > B64-G9 > B64-G9 > B64-G9 > JAKLGA01. The sequence goes on from JAKLGA010000015.1 coordinate 177,048, forward strand.
CGGTGGTGGAGTGGGAGCCGGTTGACCCGGCCGCGCCGTGAGGGTAGGGTCTCGACCATGAAACCGAGCGAACTCCTGTCCGCCGCCCGCGCCAGGGGGCAGACCACCCTGTCCGAGGACGACTCGCGCAAGGTGCTCGAGGCCTACGGGCTGCCGCTGGTCCCCAGCCGCCGGGTGGGCTCCCTGGACGAGGCCCAGGCCGCGGCCCGGGAGCTGGGCTTCCCGGTGGCGCTCAAGGGCACCGGCGCCCGCCTGGCCCACAAGACCGAGGCCGACGTGGTGCGGCTGTCCCTGCGCGACGCGGCCGAGCTGGAGGCGGCCTACCGGCACGTCCAGCAGAAGGGCGGGGAGCTCCTGGAGGGCATGCTGGTGCAGCGCATGCTGCGCTCGGAGCGGGAGTTCGTGGCCGGCCTGAGCCGCGATCCGCAGTTCGGCCCCTGCGTCATGTTCGGCCTGGGCGGCATCTTCACCGAGGTGCTCCAGGACGTGAGCTTCCGCGTGGCGCCCATCGAGACCCGGGACGCCGAGGAGATGATGGACGAGATCAAGGGCGCGAAGCTCCTGGGGCCCTTCCGCGGGAAGCCGGCCGTGGACCGCGCGGCGCTGGCCGCGCTGCTGGTGGCTCTCTCCAGGCTGGGGGCGGAGCTGGAGGCCGTGGCCGAGGTGGACATCAACCCCATCCTGATCGACGGCTCCCGGCCCGTGGCGGTGGACGCCCTGGTCGTGGTGAAGTGAAGCCTACTGCAGCTCGCGGAACTCGGCCCGGCGGTTCTTGCCGAAGGCCTCCTCGGTGCTGTCCGGGTCGGCCGGGCGCTCCTCGCCGAAGGAGATGATCTCCAGCCGCTCCGGATCGACGCCCAGCTTCACCAGGAACTGCCGGGTGGCCATGGCCCGGCGCTCGCCCAGCGCCAGGTTGTACTCGGTCGAGCCGCGGCTGTCGCAGTGCCCCTCGACCTGCACCCGCAGCGCGGGGCGCGCGCGCAGGTACTCGGCGTTCTGCTCCAGGTCGGCGCGGGCCTTGTCGGTCAGCTCGGCCGCGTTGAAGTCGAACAGCACGGTGACCAGGGCGGCGGGGCCGCTGGGCGCCTCGGCGGGGGTGTTGTTCATGGCCCGGGCGGCCTCCTGGGCGGCCAGCTCGGCCAGGCGCTTCTTCTCCGCCTCCTCCGCGGCCTTCTTCTTCTCGTCGCACTCCTTCCTGGCCTTGTCGGCCAGGCTGCGCGCGGCCAGGTAGGCGGCCTTGGCCTCGTCGTACTTCTCGGCCTTCATCAGCCCCTCGGCCTGCTCCATGGCGGCCCGGGCGGCCGCGACCAGCTCGGGCGCGCAGTCCTTGAGCTTGTCGAGGTCAGCCATGGCGCGTTCGGCCGCGTCGATCTCGGGCTGCGGGATCTTCTTCGGGCAGCCGGCCAGGGCGAGCGCCGCGACGAGCAGAAGGATCTTCGGGGCCAGGCGGGGCAGTGCGGTCCTCATGGCGTTCCCCCTCCGCTCACTTCTTCTCGGGCGCCCAGGGGCCCCAGGCCGGGTTGGTGTACTCGCCCGAGCCCTTGGAGATCATGCGCTGGTTGGTGCCGTCGGCGTTCATGATGTACAGCTTCGACTCGCCGGCGCGGGTGGAGTTGAACACCACCAGGTTGCCGTCCGGGCTCCAGCGCGCGTGCTCGTTGTTGCCCTGGTCCTGGGTCAGGCGGCGGATCTCGCCGGTGTCCGGGTTGACCTTGAAGATGTCGTACACCAGGCGCTCGTCGCGCGCGTTGAACAGGATCCAGTCCCCGCGCGGAGACCAGTCCGGGGTCTGGTTGTAGTTGCCCTGGAAGGTCAGGCGCCGGGGCTCGCCGCCCGCGGCGGATATCACGTAGATCTGGGGGTTCCCGGAGCGCTCGGACACGAAGGCGAGCTGCTTGGAGTCCGGCGACCAGGTGGGCGAGGCGTCGATGGCGAAGTTGTTGGTCAGCCGCGCGACCTTCGTGCCGTCCGGGGCCATGCGGTAGATCTCCGAGTTGTCGTCCTTGCTCAGCGTCATGGCGATGGCGCTGCCGTCCGGCGCCGCGGCCACGCCGATGTTCAGCCCGCGCTGCTTGCTGACCTGGTTCATCCGGCCCGTGGCCAGCTCCACCCGCCAGGCGTGCGGGCCGCCCTTCAGGTAGGAGGAGAAGTAGACGTAGCGGCCGTCCGGGCTCCAGGCCGGCAGCAGGTTGATGCTGTCGTTGCTCACCAGGCAGCGCTCCCCGAACCCGTCGAAGTCCATCAGGCAGATGGCCTTGTTGCCCTTCACCTTCTTGGCGAAGGCGATCTGGGTGGAGAACACGCTGCGCACCCCGGTGAAGTGCTTCACGATGCGGTCGGCGAACTGGTGCACCAGCGGGCGCAGGTTGTCCTTGGGGCCCTTCAGCTTGAGCTGCAGGAGCTCCTTGCCGGTGGCCACGTCGAACAGCCGGCCCTCCAGGATCACCTCGGCGCCGTCGATGGCCACCCCCGCCTTGGCCAGCCCCTCGGCGCCCACGTTGAGCCAGTCGGGGAAGTTGATGGCCGCGCCGGTCAGGCCCTCCTTGGCCGGATCGGCCAGGTAGGAGCGCGGATCGAGCACCTTGAAGGACCCGGCGATGCCGAGGTCGTTGCGCAGGATCTCGGCGCCCTCCTTGGCCAGGGCGGCCGCCCCGGTGCCCAGCTCCTTGAAGGCCGGCACCGCGATGGGGTAGGGGCGGAAGTTGGGGTCGTCGATGGGGGGCAGGTAGTCCTGGGCGGGGGCGGCGGCGCCCCAGGCGAGCCCCAGCAAGCATCCGAGCAGCGCGATCTTCTTCATGTTCGTCGAGCTCCTGCGCAATCCGGTTCGAGGCCGACCGGAGAGTAGCACGCCCCGACCAACCGGCCAAGGCGAATCACTTGTTCCAGCACCCTCTGCCTGTCGTCAATCATGTCGCCGGGTGGCGGCGAGGGGGCCCCCATCCACGCGGAGCGCCGAGTGAGCATGGATGGGGAGCGAGCCGACAGGACCCGGCAGGTCGTGTTGCCGGAATTCATCGCCGGGGCCCTCGGGGTGTCCCCGCTCCGGGCCTGCGGAACTCGCAGATCGGTCCCGCGCAGGCTTCGGCGTTCCTTGCTCAAGGTTGTTTTCTCCCTCACCTGCGCGGTGGGTGGTGGAGGCTCAGACAGTCCTCGGCCCTTCGGGGGACGCCCGCTCGGGCCCTGTACCGCCTCACATCTTCGACGACTGGAAGGGGATGCCGATTCCATCCTTGGCATAGCGCTCCGCGAGCTCCTTGGGCGGGGGCTCGAACGGGGCGGCTTTGCGGATGGCGGCCTCGACCGCGGAGTCGTACAGCTCGTTCCCGGAGCGGCTCTCGAAGCTGAGGTCCCGGATGGCGCCGCTCGCCTCCAGGCGCACGATCACCACGGCCTTGAGGAACAGCCGCTCCTTCTCCGGGATCAGCTCGGGCACCGAGTAGTTGCGCTTCACCGCCTGGTACATCTTGGTCAGGTAGGCGTTGCCCTTCTCGGCGATGAGGGAATCGCCCTCGTCCACCCCGTCGGGCGAGCCGTCCTGGCTGTACTGGGTCTTCTTGACCTCGTCCGCGAGCGCGGCCAGGGCGTTGTTCTGGTCCTTGGAGTAGTCCTCGCGCCTGGGCGGGCGCTCGGCCGGCTTCGGCGCCGGGGGCGCGTCGGGCCGGGGCGCCACGGCCGGGGCGGGCGCGGGTCTGGGGGCGGGCGGGGGCTTGCGATCGTCCCTGTGCGGGAGCTGGTTCTTGGGGCGCTCCTCGCCCTTCTTCAGCAGCCGGGTGATCATCACGTGGTCCTTGCTCGGACCCGTGTCGCCCCCGAAGATGCCGCCGGCCAGCACCGCCAGGATGAGCCCCGCGTGCACCCCCGCCGAGGCCAGGATGGCGAGCCACACCATCGGCTGCGGTTTCAGGTAGGCGTACTGTGCCCGGATGTCCACGCTCGTCATCGCTCCTGTTCAGACGGACGGCCCGCGGCCCGGGTCTCAGGTGGCCGGCGGGGGCGGCTCGGTCAGCATGCCCACCTGGTCCACCCCGGCGCGCTTCAAGAGCGCCATGATGTCCACCACCACGCCATAGGGCAGCTCGCGATCCGCCTTCAGGTACAGCTCCTTGTCCCGCTTGAGCTTCTCGTTGGCCGTGAGCTTGGCCTCCAGCTCCTCCCGGGCCACCTCGGTCTCGCCCACGAAGATCTTGCGGTCCTTCTGGATGGTCAGCACCAGGCGATCCTGCTCCTTGCTGTCGATCGGCGCCGCGTCGGTCTGGGGCAGATCCACCTCGACCCCCTGCTGCATCAGCGGCGCGGTGACCATGAAGATGATCAGCAGCACCAGCATCACGTCCACCAGCGGGGTGACGTTGATCTCGCTGAGGGTGGCGTCGCCCGAACCCGTGCTCATCGACATGGCTCGCCCCCCTACTTCAGGAAGTGGCGCTTCACGATGTTGGTGAAGTCCGAGGAGAAGGTCTCCATCTCGTTCGACAGCACCTTGATGCGGCGGACGAAGTAGTTGTAGGCCATGACCGCCGGGATGGCCGCCAGCAGCCCCACCGCGGTGGCGATCAGCGCGTGCGAGATGCCGGGGCCGGTGGCCTCCAGCGTGGCCGTGCCCGGGCGGATCTCCACGAAGGCCTTCATGATGCCGACCACCGTGCCGAACAGCCCGATGAAGGGCGCGGCCGAGCCGGTGGTGGCCAGGAAGGGCACCAGGCTCTCCATGGTGGTCAGCTCCGCCAGGCTGGTGCGCCGGAGCGAGCGCTGCACGTTCTCGATGCCGCCGCCGAGCACGTCCGAGATGCCGCCGGCCCCCTCCACCCCCTCGGCCTGGGTCTTCTTGAGCTTGGCCAGCTCCTCGTACCCGGCCCGGAACACCTTGGCGATGGGGCTGCGGGTGAGCTTCTCGCTGGTCGAGTAGATCGCGTCCAGGCGCTTGGAGCCCCAGAAGGTCTCCAGGAACTCGACCGACTGCTGCTGGGCCCGGCGCAGGAAGCGCCACTTGTAGTAGATGATGCCCCAGCAGGCCGCCGACATGGCCAGCAGCAGCAGCAGCACCGCCAGCACCACCGGCTCGAACAGGGGGTTGAGCCACTTCACCAGGCGGATCATGAAGCTCTGGCTGGTCTCGGCGGCCAGGGCCTGGAGGATCATTCCGGTCATCTCGCCCTCCGGCGTTGTCGGGCGCCGCGGACGCCCGCGGCGCTGGGGGATCCGTAGCACGCCGCCCGCGGCCGGCGCAAGAACCGGCCCCGCCTGCCGGGCCGCCACCTTGACAGGTTTCCTGCCTCAAGCGAATATCAACCGTCGGGCCCCCAAGCAGAATTCGGTATGCGCCCGGCGGCGACAAGGGAAGGAGCGGACCCATGAGACGTTTGCTGGCGGTGATCCTTGCGACCCTCATCCTCTCGGGCGTGGGGCTGGTCGGCTGCGACGGCGGGCCGGGCGACTGCGGCAGCGGCGAGAGCCCCGGGATCTTCCTGACCGTGACCGGCAGCAACATCGAGGCCAACGGCTCGGACTTCTTCCGGGTGACCATCACGGCCCGGGACGAGACCTGCCAGAAGCTGCCCGCGGGCACCGCCATCCAGCTCACGCTGCGGGACGGGGATCCCGAGGGGGTCGGCTACTTCGCCTCGAACAACGAGACCAGCGTGACCATCCCGCTGACCGATCTGGGCGCCTCGACCCAGGTCAAGAGCAGCGTGCCGGGCAGCGTGCTGCTGTCCGCCTTCTCCGCGGACTACCCGTCGCTGGCCGCGATCCCCAGGGAGCTCGAGTTCGTCGAGCCCCAGACCACGGGCCAGTGCGGCGTGGAGGTGACCGCCGAGATGCCCTCCATCCTGGCGGACGGCGCCTCCTCGACCCGCATCACCGCGGTGCTGACCGGCGACGACGGCCAGCCCATGCCCGGCGCCACCGCGGTGAACTTCACCACCACGCTGGGGACCTTCACCGGCTCCGGGGACAACTCGTTCGACACCACGGCCTCCGCCGGCCAGGCCGAGGCCGTGCTCAAGAGCGAGCTCTTGACCGTGGCGGACGAGGCCACGGTGACCGCCTCCTTCGTATGCAACGACGCGGCCCACACCAGCGAGTCCAACTACGTGGTGGTGCGCTTCGTGCTGGAGATGGACCGGCCCCAGGTGGTGCTCACCTCGAACAAGTCGACCGTGCTGGCGGACGACGCCAGCACCGTGGATCTGACCGCCGAGGTGTTCGCCGCGGGCGGCGCCCGGGTGGGCGCGGGCGAGCAGGTAGACTTCCAGACCGACCTGGGCACGTTCACCGAGAACGGCCAAGACGAATACTCAGCCATGACCGACGCGGACGGCAAGGCCTACGCCACCTTCAAGGGCGGCACCCTGGGCGGGCTGGCCACCATCACCGCGGCGATCTACCTGGACGGGCAGAACGCCAACCACCAGGTGCAGATCAACGTGCGCCAGGTGGGCTTCGTGGAGTTCGACTCGGCCACCACCTTGAAGCTCGGGGTGCGCGGCAGCGGGGTGAACGAGACCAGCCAGGTGGTCTTCAACGTCAAGGACACCTCGAACCAGCCCTTCCAGGGCGTGCTGGTGAACTTCACCCTGTCGAGCGCCCCGCTTGTGACGCTCGATCCGCTGTCGGTCCTGACCGACGCGACCGGGAAGGCTGTCACCACGCTGAAGTCCGGATTCCTGGCCACCAGCGTGACCGTGACCGCGGAGGCCTCGGTGGGCAACGTGAAGATCTCTGCCACCTCGCCCGCCTTCGCCATCGAGGGCGCCAAGCCGGTCAATAAGTCCATGTCCTTCGTGTGTGAGAGGTTCAACGTCGGCGGGTTCAACCTCGTTGGTGTGGTGACCAACTGTTCGGTCAGCCTGGCGGACCGGTACTCGAACAAGATCGGTTTCGCGACGAGCGTCCTGTTCAGCGCGGAGGCTGGGCAGATCGATGGCAGCGCCGTGACCGTCGAGACCGGGGAGAACAAGGGTATCGCCGCGGCCACCATCCGTACCTCCGAGAACACCCCCAAGGACGTCCCACCGCTGGCCAATGAGCCGCGCGTCACCGATGGGCCCCTGACGCGGAATCCGCGAGACGGCCTGGTGACGCTCATCGCCTACACCACCGGCGAGGAGTTTTTCAGCGACGACAACCAGAACGGCGTCCGTGACGCGAACGAGAGCTTCGTCGACTCTTCGGAGCCGTTCGTCGACAAGAACGACGATGGGATCTGGAATGGTGGCGAGGCCCTCATGGACTCGAACGGCAACGGGATTTGGGATTCGTTCAACGGCGTCTGGGACGGCAACACCCAGATCTGGGACCAGACCTGGATGGTCTGGAGCGGCGTCCCGACGACCTACCCGGACAACAACGCGATCGGTACCGCCTGTGCCCAGTCGTATTCCTGGGGAGTCCTTTGCCCCAACTCTCCTTACACCTACACGCCCGAGGGATTCGGCTTCGCTCCGATCTGTTACGAATCGACAGGCGGGTTCTACTACCACCTGGGAGATCAGAACCTGAATCCGGTGAACGAGTCGGCGACCATCTCGGTTGCCTTCAACGGGAAGTTCAGACTTGTGGGTGGCGACCCGAGCCTGCCGTACAACGTGACCGATTCCCTCGGGACGAGCGTGGAGCAGCGCTTCGTGGGCGATCTCGCGACGCTCGCATCCTGCGACGAGTCCGTCGACCTGATCTGCTATGAGGTCGCGATCATCGGCGAGGAATTCCCCGGGGTTTCCGGCACGTTCACGATGGAGGGCCCCTCCAACATTGCAGACTTCGGAATGGGCTCGGTCTCCGTCATCATGACCTACAAGGATGACGAAAGCGCTACCGAATCCAGATCGGTCAGCGTCGGCCTGCCCGGGGAGTACGGCTGCTTCTGACGAAGCGCCGGCTCCAGCACGGCTTCGCACGGGGGGTCCCATAGGGGACGTTGTTAAGTTATTGACTTATTGACCTCGGCCTCTCGATCGAGACAGGGTGGGGACATGCCGCGGGGACCTCGGCTCGACGTGGAGGGAGCGCTGCACCACGTGATGGTGCGCGGCATCGAGCGCCGCGATCTGTTCCGCTCCGACGCCGACCGCGAGGACCTCCTCGAGCGCCTCGCCATCCTCGTCCCTGGCTGAAAGACCCCGGCACCAAGACACGGTCCCAAGTCCATACCTGACCCGGGGACGTTGGCAAACCCCGCGTGTGTGAATCGCTCCAGGCATTCCTCAGGGGAAGGGGCGAAGGCGGACCATTGGGCCCGCATGCCCGCTGATTCGACGGGAGCGCGCGGATCTTGAAACGCGCCCAGCCCTCCGGGTGCCGCAGGTCAGGCCGGATCCTGGTACAATGGGCTGTGTCCGGGGGGATGGAGGTCGAAACTGGAGGAGGAGCGCATGCGGGAGATGAGGCGTTCGCGGATCCTGCCCGGGTTCGTGGCGATGGTCGCCTGCGCGCTGGTCCTACCGGCGCTCGCCCTGGCCGGGGACGACTACCAGGCCCTCGGCAAGCGCGACCCGTTCAGCTCCACCTACCGCCCCATCGTCGAACGCCCGCGGGACGTGGCTCCGGCGGATGGCCCGCTCGCGAGGCTCGACCTCGCCCAGCTCCGGCTGGTGGCCGTGGTCGTGGGCACCGGCCGGTCGCTCGCCTTCGTGGAGGCCCCGGACGGGGTGCAGCACGCGGTGGCGCCGGGCACCCGGCTCGGCCGGAACGGCGGCAAGGTCGAGCGCATCGGCAGAGGCGAGCTGGTGGTGGTCGAGAGGGTCCTCGGCGAGCGCGGGCCGCGCGTGGTGCGCACCGTGCTCCGCTTGCAGGCCGGCCCCTCGGCCGTGGACGCCCTCCGGCCCGCGGCCCAGCCCTGGAGCGCCCTCCGGCGCTGACCGCCCGCGCCCTCAGCACTCCTCGAGCTCGCCCTGGGCCTGGCAGCCCGTGCAGGCGCAGGTGACCTGGGCGCACGTCGCGGCGTGCACCGCCTCGCAGTTTTCGGAGGCGATGTCGGCCACCGCCCGCGGGTTGCTCTCCTGGCGGCAGACCTCGGTCACCCAGGTGCTGGTGCTCCCGTCGCAGGTGACCTGGCAGGTGCAGCGGTACGCGGTGCCGGGCTGACCCGCCTCGCAGCCGGCCGCCGCGAGCGCGGCCGCGGCGCCGAGCCCGAGGGCGAGGGCGAATTCCACGAGCCTCATGTCCTCCACCTCCCGCCGCGTCGCCTGCCGGCGCGGCTCAGTCGTACTCGCCGTCCCAGAGCGCGTCCAGGAAGGTCTGCCAGGGCAGGATGTCGACGCCCTGGAGCCGGCGCGGGCGCGCGGCCAGGCAGACCAGCAGCCGGCGCTTCAGCGGGCCCTCCTCCGCCAGGGCCATGAGGCCCTTGAGATCGCGCTCGCTCACGACCTCACGGGCCTTCACCTCGACCGCCGTGTGCTCGTCCAGGATGAAGTCCACCTCGAAGCCCGAGGTGGAGCGCCAGAAGGCGAGCGCGCCGTCGCCCCGGTAGTCCAGGCGGGTCGACAGCTCGTGGAACAGGTAGGTCTCGAAGGCCAGCCCGAAGGCCGGCGAGCGCGGCTGGATGGGCCCCTCCCGGCGCAGGTGGCGGGCCACTCCCGGGTCGAAGAGGTAGAACTTGGAGGTGCCGATCGGCTTGCGCTTCAGCCCTCGCTTCCAGGCCGGGAGGGTGTGGGCCAGCAGGGTGTCCTGGAGGATCTGGAAGTACTCCTGCACCGTGCTGCGCGGGACCTGGGCGTCGCTGGCGATCTTCGACAGGTTGATGAGCGTCCCGTGGCACAGGGCCGCGACCTCCAGGAAGCGGCCGAAGGCGGGCACGTTGCGGGTCAGGCCCTCGGCGGCCACCTCCTCGCGCAGGTAGCTCCCGGCGTAGTCCCGCAGGTCCTCCTCCGGGCTGTCCGACAGGTAGATGGAGGGGATGAGCCCGTGGTTGAGCGCGCGCTCGAGCTCGAAGGCCCGGCCGAGCTCGCGGCGGACGAAGGGGTGCAGGGTCAGCGTGCGCGCCCGCCCGCCCAGCAGGTTCACCCCGCCGCGGCGGAGCTTGCGGGCGCTCGAGCCGGTCAGCAGGAAACGCGCGCGGCGCTCCTCGATGAGCAGGTGCACCTCGTTGAGCAGCTCGGGCAGGCGCTGCACCTCGTCGATGACGATGAGCTCGCCCTGCGTGCGGCACTCCTCGCGCAGCAACGCCGGCCGGCGGCCGAGCTCGAGGTACACCTCGGACTGCAGCAGGTTGTAGGTCCTGGCGGCGGGCAGGGCCTCGCGCAGCAAGGTGGTCTTGCCTGTCTGGCGCGGGCCGAACAGGAAGGCCGAGCGCTGCTTCAGCTTGGCGCCGAGATCCAGCAGGCGGGGGACGTAGGCCATGGGCGCTCCCTGACGACGGTTCCGTCATTTATCATGATAAATGACGGGAGAGTCGTCAAGTATTGGGGGCGTCCTGCTCAGAACGCGCAGGTCAGGCCGAGGTCCAGCTCCACGTCCACGTGGTTGGCGTCCACCCCCCGGCCCTGCTCGTCCTCCCACATGAGGTTGCGGTAGCCGAGGTCGAAGTTGGCGCTGAAGCCCAGCCAGCGCAGGAACATCCACCTCACCCCGAAGCCGCCGGCCACGGTGTAGCCGTAGCGCGGCTCGCAGGGCTCGCAGCTCGGGTACACCCGGCCGTTGAAGCCGAAGGTGGTCTTTCGAACCCTCTCTAGCGCCTCCGGGCGTCGCCTGCAACCCCTTGGACCTAGCAGCGTTCTTGCCTGTCCCGCGTGCGCTCTGGTAGAGTCTGGCCGATGGTCCCCGGCTTCAACCACAACATCAAGCACAAGGGTCTGATCTTCCATATCCAGACCGAGGACTCGGGCACCCAGAACCCGCACATCATCACCCACCTGTTCGTGGGTGGGAACATCCTGGCCACCAAGAAGACCTCCTACGCCGACATCGTCCAGGCCGAGAACCTGCCGGAGATCGTGCGCGAGCTGATGCAGGAGCAGCACAAGGCCATGCTGCGCAACCTCATCAACGGCGTGTACGACGAGCTCGCCTCCGGCCCGAGCGAGCCCCCTCCGGTGAGCGCGCCGCCCAAGGGCGTGCCGCCGCCCCTGTCGAGGCCGGTGCCCCTGCCCCCTCCAGAGAGCGCGGCGCCGGCCCCTGCGGGGACGGTTCCCAAACCCGTTCCGCTTCCCCCTCCCAAGCCTGTCCCGCTCCCCCCTCCGGGGACGGTCCCGAAGCCTGTTCCCTTGCCCCCTTCGGGGACTGCTCCGCTTCCCCCTTCGGGGACTGCTCCGCTTCCCCCTTCGGGGATCGCTCCGCTGCCCCCTTCGGGGACTGCTCCGCTGCCCCCGACAGGAAGTGGGGCGCTGCCCCCCCCAAGGCCGCTGCCGCTCCCGCTGCCCAAGGCCCCGGCCGCGGCGCAGGCGCCGCTCGAGCCCGGCAAGTTTCCCCGGCCCGTGTCCGTGCCCGAGCCTCCGGTCAGCGTCCCGCCGCCCGCCGCGGCCAGGCCCGCGGCCCGCGTGGACACCACCGCGGCGGTGTCCGCCCGGCGGCCGCCCTCCACCACCAAGATCATGATCCCCAGCGAGATGGAGGCCGAGCGGGTGGTGACCTCCGAGACCATCCCCACGAACCAGCCCAAGGTGGTGCTCCGGCAGAAGGTCCCCGCGAGCCTGCCGCCGGCCTCCACGGCCCCCCCGCCGAAGGCCGCGCCCCCGCCGCCGAAGGCCGCGCCGCCTCCTCCGGCCTCCTCGCTCCCCCCTGCGGGGAGCGCTTCGCTGCCCCCAGAGGTCGTGGCCGCGCGCGCGCTGGCCGAGAAGCCCAAGCCCAAGGACGTGTCGGGCCCGACCATCTTCGGCGAGAACCTGATCTCCGAGAAGAGCCTGGACGAGGTGATCCTGGGCTACCTGGCCGGCAACGAGGACGAAGGCAAGTAGGCCTTCGTTTTTCCGCTTGATCCAGATGTACCACGTGCACATGTCCTACGGCCCGGACAGCCGGGCCCTGGTGGACGTGACGCTGCGCATCGCCAAGGCCGAGTGGGTCTTCGCCACGGGCCCGAGCGGCGCCGGCAAGACCTCGCTGCTGCGGCTCATCATGCTGGCGGAGCGCTGCGAGGTGGGCCAGCTGCTGCTCTTCGGGCAGAACGTGGCCCGCCTGGGCGACCGGCAGATCCCGCTGCTCAGGCGCCGCATCGGCATGGTCTTCCAGGACTTCAAGCTGCTGCCGCTGCGCACCGTGGAGGAGAACGTGTCCGTCGGGCTCGAGGTGCAGGGCAAGCCCCGCCGCGAGATCCGCCGGAAGACCGGGGAGGTGCTGAAGCTGGTCGGGCTGGAGCACAAGGCGCGCGCCTACCCGCCCCGGCTCTCGGGCGGCGAGCAGCAGCGCGTGGCCATCGCCCGGGCGCTGGTCAACGACCCGCCCATCCTGCTGGCCGACGAGCCCACCGGCAACCTGGACGCCGGGCTGTCGGCCGAGATCCACGGGCTCCTGGCCGACATCCACGCCCGCGGCACGACCCTGGTGGTGGCCACCCACGACGAGGACTGGGTGACCAGCACCCAGCGCCGGGTCATCCGCCTGGAGCGCGGGCGGGTGGTGTCCGGCGGCATGCCCGACGGCTGAGGCGGGGGGCGGCATGGCGCGGCTCGTCTACTTCCTCGTCCAGGCGCTGAAGCACGTGCGCCGCAGCCCCATCGTGGCCGCGGTCACCGTGGCCACGGTGGCGGTGGTCTTCCTGCTGCTGGGCTCGGCCTGGGTGGTGGCGCACAACCTGGGCCAGCTCACCGAGCGGCTGGAGACCGGGCTGCGCCTGCGCGTCTACCTGAGGGACGGCGCGGACGCCGCCCAGGTGGCGGCGGCGCGCGAGCGGCTGGTGGCCACGGGCCAGGTGGCCGAGCTGCGCGAGCTCGGGGCCGAGGAGGCCCTGGCCCGTTTCCGCGAGCGGCTGGGGAGCGAGGCCGCGCTGCTCGACGTGCTGGGCGAGAACCCCCTGCCCGCCTCGCTCGAGGTGACGCTCCGGCCCGAGGGGCGCTCGCCCGCCGGGGTGCGCGCGCTGGCGGACGCGGTGCGGGGCCTGCCGGCGGTCGAGGAGGTGCAGTTCGGCGAGTCCTGGCTGGATCGCTTCTTCGAGGCCCTGGGGGTGATGCGGCTCCTGGGCTGGGCGCTGGGCGGGCTGCTGGTGTTCGCCACCCTGCTGATCGTGTCCAACACCATCCGCCTGTCGGTCTACGCCCGCCAGGAGGAGATCCACATCCTCAAGCTGGTGGGCGCCACCGATCGCTTCGTCAAGGCGCCCTTCTACCTGGAGGGCGCGCTGCTCGGGCTGGTGGGGGCGGGGCTGGGGCTCGGGCTGGTGGCGGTGCTGTTCCAGGCGTTCGCGGCCGAGCTGCGCCTGCCGCTCGGCCCGGGCGCGGCCCCGCTGGCCCTGGCCTTCCCGCCGCTCGAGGCGGTGCTCCTGTTCGTGGCCGGGGGGGCGCTGGTGGGTTGGCTGGGGACGTTCACCAGCCTGTGGAGGCACCTGCGCATATGAGCCCCCGCCCGCCACGCGCCGCGCCGCTGGTCGCCTGCCTGGGGCTCTGGCTGGGGCTCGCGCCCTGCGCGCGCCCGGCCGACGACCACCCCATCCGGGACGATCTGCGGGCCGTGGGCCGGGATCTGGTGCGCGAGCAGCGGCTGCTCGAGGCGCTGCGCGCGGAGTCGCGCGGGCTGCTGCAGACGCTGGACGGCCTGGACCAGGAGCTGGGCAGCGCCCAGGAGGCGCTGGGCGAGGCCGGCCGCAAGCAGGCCCACCTGGAGGCGGAGCTCGGCGAGCTGCAGGCCGGCCGGGCCGAGGCAGAGCGCGGGGTGGTCGAGGCCCGGGTCCGCCTGCGCGCGCGCCTGCGGCGCCTGTACATGCTGGGCGAGGTGGGCTGGCTGAACCTGATCTTCGCCGCCGCCACCCCGCTGGAGGTGCTCGAGCGCTACCAGCTCGTCTCCCGCCTGGCCCGCGCGGACGCCGGCCTGGTCTCGGACCTCGAGCGCCACCAGGCCCTGCTGGCGGACAGCGAGCGCCAGCTCGCCGAGCAGAAGGCGCGCCTGGAGGCGCTGGCGACCGAGATGCGCGCGCGGGAGCGGCGCACCTCCCAGGCCCGGGCCGAGAAGCTGCGGGCGCTCGAGCTGGTCAACGAGCAGCGCGCGCTGCACGAGCGCGCCCAGCGGGAGCTCAAGGCGGCCCGCGGGCGGCTGGCGCGCCTGGTCTCCGCCATCGAGGGCCAGCCGCGCGCCGCGGACTCCAGCAAGGGCTTCGCCAGCTGGCGAGGGCGCCTGCCCGCGCCGGTCGCGGGCGGCCGGGTCGAGGTGGCCTTCGGCCGCCAGGTGGACGAGCGCTTCGGCACGGTCACCCTCGCCAGGGGGGTGGACGTGCGCGCCCCGGCTGGCGCGCCGGTCCGCGCGGTCTACCCGGGCCTGGTGGCCTTCGCGGACGTGTTCGAGGGCTACGGCCGGCTGGTCATCCTGGAGCACGGCGGGGGATACTTCACCCTGTATGCGCATCTGGAGGGCTTCGCGGTGAAGAAGGGCGAGCGCGTGGAGCAGGGCCAGCCGGTGGGCCGGCTGGGGGACAGCGGCTCGCTGAAGGGCGCCTTCCTGTACTTCGAGGTGCGCCAGGGCGGCCGGGCCGTGGACCCCGGCGCCTGGGTGCGCCTGGAGGGCAAGCCGTGAGGCGCTCGATCGGCCTTGCCGCGGCCTGGGCCGCGGGCCTGCTGCCGCTCCTCGGCGGGCCGGCCTGCCAGCAGGACGGCCGCGAGGGGCCGCGCCAGGTGTGCGATCTCGACGATCCCGAGGGCCCGGCCTGCCTGCAGCGGGTGGACAGCCTGGCCGGCTGGCAGGCCATCACCCTGGTCGACGACTTCGGCCGCCGCGTGACCAAGTTCATGTCGCCGGCGCGCGACGAGCCGGAGCTGCTGCCGCTCGTGTTCCAGAACTCGCGCCGCTGGGAGATCCACCTCGAGTTCCTGCGGGCGGCCTTCCCCGAGCTGTTCGGCCAGCTCGGCATGGACGGCTACGTCGCGCTGGTCATGCGCCGCGCCACCCGGGACTACTACGCGGGCGGGCTGCGGGAGCTGCCCGCGGGCCAGCCGGGCTGCGTGTACGGCTACACGCTGTGGATGGACACGCTCGATCCCGGCGAGCAGCTCTCCGCGGCCGAGGTGCGCGGCATCCACGCGCGCCTCGCGGCCGCCTTCCCCCTGGAGGGGCTGGCCTACGCGCCCGTGGACGTGGGGGCGATCGAGACCGCGCGGAGCTGGCTGGAGCCCGGGTTCCCCCTGTGCCTGCAGCAGGACGAGGTGCAGACCGAGGTGTACACCGCCGGGGTCGCCTACGGGGTGGTGCGGCGGCTCGACCTGGGCGGGCTGGCGGACGGGCTCCGGCGCGGGCAGCTCGGCTGGCGCGACATCCTGGTGCTCGACCGCGTGCCCGTGGACGTGGAGGCGGTGGTGGCGGCCGTGGTGACCGGCGGGCGGCAGTGGGAGCTCAGCCACGTGAACGTGCGCATGGCCCGGCGCGGCACCCCCAACCTGTACGTGCGGGACGCCCACGCGGCCTTCGCCGAGCTCGACGGGCAGCTCGTGCGCCTGGACGCCAGGCGCGGGCTGACGAGCGCGAGCGATCGCTACGTCGTGGCCGCGGCCACGCAGGCGGAGGCCGAGGCCTGGTGGGCCTCCCACCGCCCGGGCGTGTCCGGGCTCGCGCCGGCCGAGCTATCGGAGCTGCGGCTGCTCTCGCTCGTCGACATGCAGGGCGAGCCCGGGGAGCTGGTGCGGCGCTACGGCGGCAAGGCGGCCAACCTGGCCGTGCTCTACCGCACCCTCCCGGCCGAGCACCGGGTGCCGTCCTTCGGGGTGCCCTTCGCCTGGTTCGAGGAGTTCATGGCCGCCACCCGGGCCGCGCGGCCGGGCGGCGGGGAGGAGAGCCTGCGGGAGCGGGTGGCGCGCCTGGCGGCCGACCCGCGCATGCTGGCGGACGCGCGCCACCGGCGCGAGCAGCTCTGGGATCTGCGCGCGCGCATCGAGCACGCGGGCGTGATCCCGCCGGAGCGCCTGCGGGCGCTCGCGGACCGCCTGGTCGAGGAGCTCGGGGATCCGGCCGTCAAGGCCCGCTTCCGCTCCTCGTCCAACGTGGAGGACGCGCTCGAGTTCTCCGGCGCGGGGCTGTACTCCTCGACCTCGGCCTGCGCCGCCGACAGCCTGGACGACGACCGGGACGGGCCCAGCCGCTGCGATCCCACGCTCGGCGAGGAGCGCACGGTCGAGCGGGGCCTGCGGCGGGTGTGGGCCAGCCTGTACAACGAGCGGGCCTGGATGGAGCGCGACTGGTACCAGGTGCCCCAGACCCTCGCCAGCATGGGCCTGCTGGTCAACGAGGCCTTCCCGGGCGAGCGGGCCAACGGGGTGGCCTTCACCGGCAACCCGGATCACGCCGCGGACGGCCGCTACCTGGTCAACGCCCAGCTCGGGGACCAGCCGGTGGTGGGCAACGACGCGGCCATGGTGCCGGAGAAGGACCTGCTGCAGGTGACGGACGGGCAGGTGACCGGCATCGCCCGCGCGCGCGCCTCGGCCCTGAGCCCGCCCGGCGAGGTCGTGGTCACGGACGAGGAGCTGGTCGCGCTGGGCGCGCTGCTCCACGGCGCGGCCGTGGACTTCCCGGTGGACACGGGCGCCTGGGCGCCTTCGCAGGTGCTGCTCGACCTGGAGTTCAAGCTGGTGGGCGGGCCGCCGGGGCGGATCGCCATCAAGCAGATCCGCACCTTCCTGGACAAGTGCCGGGGCGTGGTCTGCGACAGCCCGCCCCCGGCGCGCTGCCTGGACGGGGACACGCTCGAGAGGTACGGCCAGTTCGGCGCCTGCGACGCGGTGCTGGGGAGCTGCCGCTACACGCCGACCCAGGAGGCCTGCGCCCGGGGCTGCGCCGCCGGCGCGTGCCTGTGAGGGGAGACGAGGAGATGGCCATGCCACGCCTGTCCAACGCCCGCGGCCTGATCGCCTGCGCCGTGCTGCTCGGCCTGGGCGCGGGCGCCGCGCCCGCCCTGGCCTGGGAGTGGAACGACCTCAGGCTGCGCGGCCGGCTGCAGGGCCGCTACGAGGCCTTCGACCGCCGGGTCGAGGAGGAGCTCGGCCGGGCGTACGTGCTCGAGGGGTGGGGCCACCACCTGGATCTGCGCCGGGCCAGGCTGGACGCCCGCTGGACCCCCTTCGCCTGGCTGCGGCTCGAGCTGGAGACCGAGCTGGCCGGGGGCGACCTGGAGCTGCGCGACGTGTTCGCCGAGCTCACCCCCCACGAGGCCGCGCGCCTGACCGTAGGCAACTTCAAGAAGCCGTTCTCGCGCCTGGGCATGGACGCCGCCTTCGAGCTGCCGGTGCCCGAGCGCGGGCTGCTGCACGAGTACGCCGTGGGCGGCTCCGCGTACGGGGGCTTCGGCGGGCGCGACCTGGGGGTGATGCTGTCGGGCAAGGTGGCGCTCCCGGCCAAGCTCAAGCTGCGCTACTACCTGGGGGTGTGGAACTCGGCCGGCGAGCTGCTGGACGACGGCCCGCCGCAGCACGACTACGTGGCCAGGCTGCAGCTCAAGGTGTGGAAGGGGCTGGTGATCGGGCTCGGCGCCTGCCACAAGGTGTTCGAGCTCGGCGAGCTCGACGGCCTGCAGCGGACCACGAACGCCTTCGGCGGGGACATCCGCTTCCGCCGGGGCGACCTGTGGCTACAGCTCGAGGTGAGCTACGGCGACCGGGTGGACTCGGGCCCGGGCCACCGCTTCCTGGGCGGCCACCTGCTGGGCAGCTACCGCGTCGAGCTGGGCGGGGACTGGGCCCTGGAGCCCGCGGCCATGCTGGAGGTGGTGGACCTGGACGACCAGGTCGAGGACGACCCCCGCGTGCGGCTGAGCGGGCAGCTCAACCTGCACTTCACCCGCCACGTCCGGCTCGGGCTGTACGCGGACGGGGCCTTCTCCCAGCCCCGGGCGTACGACCCCGGGCAGCTCGCGGCGGTGCAGCTCGCCTGGCCGCTGCGGGTGGGGCTCGAGCTCCGCGTGGGCATCTGAGGGAGGACCGCCGTGCGCGTGGCTCGCCACCTCTCGCGGCTCGGCCTGGCACTCGGGGCGGTCCTCGCGACCGCCTGCGGGCCGGCCTGGGACGCGCCGACCGACGCGGACGGGCTGTTCGATCCCGGGCGGGTGCGCTCCTTCGAGCTGGTGGTGGACAGCCAGGCCTGGGTGGCGCTGCTGCTCGCGCCGACGGAGTACGTGGAGGCCGAGCTGGTGCTGGACGGCCAGCGCCTCGCGCCGATCGGCCTGCGCGCGCTCGGCAATCCCCGCGAAGACCAGCCGGCCTGGCGCCTGCGCTTCGACGAGTTCGACCCGGAGCTCCGCCTGGCGGGCCTCAAGCGGGTGAACCTGTTGCCGCCCAGGGGCGATCCCAGCCTGGTGCGCCAGGCGCTGGGGCTCGAGCTGCTGCGCCAGGCGGGCGCGCTGGCCCCGCGGGCGGCCCTGGCCGAGGTGCGGGTGAACGGCAGCGGCCCGGGGGCCTACAGCCTGGTGGAGCAGGTGGACCGGCGCTTCCTCGCGGACCGGCTGGGCGAGAAGAACGGCGCGCTGTTCCAGCTCGAGCGCGGCGGGAACCTGGTCTACCTCGGGGACGACCCGGCGCTCTACCCGGACAGCGTCTACCAGCAGCAGGGCGAGGAGGAGAGCGCGCCCCGGGAGCGGGCCCTGCCCGCGCTGATCGACCTCATGCGCCTGCTGGCGCTCGCGCCGGACGACGCCCTGGGGATGACGCTGCCGGACATGCTGGCGGTGGACGAGAGCCTGCGGCTGCTGGCCGCGCTCGCCTGGCTCGGGCAGCTCGACTCCTACCTGGGGACCGGCCACCACCAGTACCTGTACCTCGACCGGCACGGGCGCCTGCACCTCATCGCCTGGGATCTCCACCGCGGCTTCGGCAACTACCACGGCCCCTCGTGCGGGCTCAGCACCGACGAGCTGCTGGCGCTCGACCCGCGCCGGCCGACCTGCGGGGGCGCGCGCCCGCTGGTCGATCGGCTCCTGGGCCACCCGGCCCTGCGGGCCCGCTACCTCGAGCTGCTGGCCGAGCTGCTGGACGGCCCGCTCCACCCGGCGCGGGTGCAGGCCGGCCTGGAGCGCTGGCGCGCTCGGGCCCGGGTGCTGGCCGCCAGGGACCGGCTGGGCGAGTTCGACGCCCAGCAGTTCGAGGACTCCTTCGAGGCCGACTGGCCCGCCGGGGACAACCCGGCCCGGGTGCCGGGCCTGGCCCCCTTCGCCGCGGCGCGCCAGGAGATCTGCCGGCGGGCCCTGGCGGACGGACCCTGAGCCCGGCCGGCGCGGAGCGCGAATCGTTGGGCTCGCCCCGAGGCCTGTGGTAGGTTCTAGGCTCGGAGGTGCGCCATGCCGCGCTCGGCGAAGTTCCCCCTGATGCTCACCCTGGGCGCCCTGTGCCTCGCCCCGGCCGCGGCCCGGGCGGGCACCGCGGACTCGACCTACGACAAGCTGGACGTGTTCGCCCAGGTGCTGCAGTACATCCAGAACTCCTACGTGGAGCCGGTCGATCCGCAGCAGCTCGTGTACGGGGCCATCCGCGGCATGATGCGCACCCTCGATCCGCACTCGGCCTTCATGGCGCCCGAGGAGTTCAAGTCCATGCAGGAGGACACCGCCGGGCACTTCGGCGGCGTGGGCATCGAGGTGGAGCTGAAGGAGGGCGAGCTGGTGGTGGTCTCGCCCATCGACGACACGCCCGCGGCGCGGGCCGGGCTGCTGGCGGGCGACCGCGTGCTCAAGATCGACGGCGCCGAGGTGGAGGGCATGGACTCCACCGAGGCCATGCGGCGCATCAAGGGCGTGCCGGGCACCAAGGTGGTGCTGACCATCGACCGCCCGGAGTTCGAGACGCCGCGGGAGTTCGTGCTCATCCGCGAGCGCATCCGGATGAACCCGGTGGATCACTCCATGCCGCTGCCCGGCTACGGCCTGGTGCGCATCCGGGTGTTCAGCGAGCGCACCGACCGCTACCTGGCCGAGGCCCTGCAGGCGCTCCACAAGGCCGCCGGCGGGCCGCTCAAGGGCCTGGTGCTCGATCTGCGCAACAACCCGGGCGGCCTGCTCGATCAGGCGGTGCGGGTGGTGGACCGGTTCATCGAGGAGGGCCTGATCGTCGAGACGCTCGGCCGCAGCCGCCGCGCGGAGAAGGAGTTCGCCCACAAGCAGAACACCGAGCCGGACTACCCCCTGGTGTGCCTGGTCAACGGCGGCAGCGCCTCGGCCTCCGAGATCGTGGCCGGCGCCCTGCAGGATCACGGGCGGGCGCTGCTGATGGGCGTGCGCACCTTCGGCAAGGGCTCGGTGCAGACGGTGGTGGCGCTGAAGGACGGCGCGGGCCTGAAGCTGACCATCGCCCGCTACTACACCCCGCTGCACCGCTCCATCCAGGAGCAGGGCATCCTGCCGGACGTGATCGTGCCGCGCAACCCGCCATCCGGGGACTCGGAGATCCAGGTCACCCGCGAGGAGGATCTCAAGCAGCACTTCAAGAACCCGGGCTCCAGCGAGGAGGACCGCCGCGCCCTGGAGAAGATCGAGGACTTCCAGCTCCGCACGGCGCTGACCTACCTCAAGGCCTGGGAGCGGTTCGGGGGCCTGCGCAAGCAGAAGCCCGCGGCGACCGGCGGGGCCGCGGCCGGGAAACCGCCGAGATGAGCCCGGCCGCGCGCCAGACGCTCCTCGTGCACGCGTGCTGCGCGCCCTGCGCCGCCGTGCCGCTGCACCGCCTGCGCGAGCGCTGGGACCTGCAGGTGCTGTTCTACGGGCCGAACATCCAGCCGACCGCGGAGCACGACCGGCGCCTCGGGGAGCTCGAGCGCCTGTGCGGCCGGCTGGGGGTGCCGCTGCGGGTCGAGCCCGGGCCGGCGGAGGAGTGGGAGGCCGCCGTGGCCGCGCACCGCCAGGCGCCCGAGCACCTGCTGAGCCCGCGCTGCCGGGAGTGCTTCGCGCTGCGCCTCGGGCGGACCGCCCGCGTGGCGCGCGCGCTGGGCGCGGCCGCCTTCACCACCAGCCTGAGCGTGGGCCGGCTCAAGAGCGCGCCTGTGCTGTTCGAGGTGGGCCGGGCGGCCGGCCTGGCCGCGGGGGTCGAGTTCCTGGCCGAGGACTTCAAGAAGGCGGACGGCCAGGGCCTGTCGCTCGCGCTGTCCAGGCTCCACGGGCTCACCCGCCAGGGCTACTGCGGCTGCGCCCCCAGCCTGGCCGAGGTGACCGCGCGGCGAGCCCGGCGCGCGGCCGCGCAGGGCGGGGGGGCCGGGTGAACCTGCAGGATCAGCTGCTCGCCCTGCGCGGGCTCCTGCTGCCGCTGGCCGAGCGCTTCGAGGCCGATCCCGCCCTGGCGCCCGCGGCCGGCGCGCTGCTGGCGCGCATCCCGGTGGTGGGCGGCCGGTTCGTGCACCCGCTCACCCGCGAGCCGGTGGCCGCCATGCGGGTGTACGCCGCCGGGCCGGACCGGGTGAAGATCCTCGAGCCGCGCTTCCTGCGCAGCCTGCCGCCCGTGCCCGTGGCCGGGCTGACCCAGCCGGCCCAGTTCTGCGCCCTCGTGGCCCGCTCCCTGGGCGAGGCGCTGGGCGATCTCGGCCGGCTGCGGGACGCGCTGCGCGCCGCGGGCCTGGCGCTGGATCTCGAGCAGGACGTGCTGCGGCTGCGCGGCCAGACCACCCTCGGCGGGGTGCGGGTCGAGCTCGTCGGCCAGCGTCCGGCCGGGCTGGTGGTGGTGGGGCTGCACGGCCACCCGCTGGCAGGGCGCGTGCCGTTCGAGGAGCGCCTGCTGGCCCTGGCGGGCGAGCCGGCCGCGGACCTCGTCGCCCTGACGCGCCTGGTGCAGGCCCTGGCCGGCCGGCGGCGGCCGGAGCCGCCGGTCGAGCCCGAGCAGCTCCAGCCGATCGAGCTGGAGCAGGAGTACACCCCGGAGGTGAAGCCGCACCTGGCCGCGGCGGTGGCCGGCCAGGGCGCGCTGTCCCCCGACCTGTCGGAGCCCGACCGGTCCGCCCCGCCCTCCGAGATCATGGAGCTGACCGATCTCGCCGACGAGCCGGCCTACGCCCCGCCCGGGCGCGAGGAGCTCCAGCCGGCCGTGGCCGTGCCCGCGCCCGTGCCGCCCGTGGCCCCGCCGGCCGCGCCGGCTCCCGCCACCGGGACGGACGCCGGATCGGCCGCGCCGGGGACCGCCAAGCCCGGAGAGGGCCTGGGCTCCCTGGAGCTCGGCAAGCTCCTGGATCTGTTCGGCCAGGCGGCCCAGGTCTCGGCCTTCGGGGGTAAGCTCCGCCTGGTGGCCCCCATGCGGGTGGTGCAGGGCGAATTCACCTTCTACCTGGAGCAGTCCGGGGCCCGGGTCTTCCGCGGCTTCCTGGTCAGCCCGCAGGGCCACCGCTACCCCGTGGAGGTGGACCTGGGGGTGGTCTTCGATCTCAAGGAGATCTACGACCGGGTCATGATGGGGCGCTGACGTCCGGCTCAACCTTCCGGAAAATATGTATTTTTACATCCGGCCGCGGGGCTTGACAGCGCCCGCAAACGGGTCGAGTATCGCCGGGCTGTGTGTACCTGGGTCCCCACCGATTCACTGGCCGCGCCGGCGCTTCGCCGGGAGGCCGCCAAGAGGAGTGAAACGAGATGAAGAAAGTCTTCTTGCTGGGGTTGTGTGTTGCGCTCGCCGGCGCGCTCGGCCTGGGGTGTGACGACGGCGGCGAGAATTGCATTCCTCACGCGGGCACGGTGTGCACCGCGGACACCGCCTACTGGACCGACTCCTGCGGGAACCAGGAGGAGGTGCGCGAGGCGTGCCGCTGCGGCTGCGACGCGAATGGCCTGCTGTGCCAGACGCCCTGCAACTGCGTCCCGGACTGCACCGACAAGGAGTGCGGGGACGACGGCTGCCAGGGCTCCTGCGGCGACTGCACCGCCCCCGAGGTCTGCAACGCCTCCGGCGTGTGTGAGACCTGCGCCCCGGACTGCACGGGCAAGGAGTGCGGGGACGACGGCTGCGGCGGCTCCTGCGGCACCTGCGGCGCCAACGAGGCCTGCGACGGCGCGGGCCAGTGCCAGTGCGTCCCGGCCTGCACCGGCAAGGAGTGCGGGGACGACGGCTGCGGCGCCACCTGCGCCCCGGGCTGCGGCGCCAACGAGACCTGCGACGCCGCCGGCCAGTGCATCTGCACCCCGGACTGCACCGGCAAGGCGTGCGGGGACGACGGCTGCGGCGGCTCCTGCGGCACCTGCGACGCGGGCGCGGGCCAGGTGTGCGTGATCGCCACCGGCCAGTGCATCGTGTGCACCGTCAACTGCACCGGGCTCGAGTGCGGCCCGGATCCGACCTGCGGCGCCTCCTGCGGCGACTGCACCGCCCCCGAGACCTGCGACGGCGCCGGCCAGTGCGCGTGCGTGCCCGCCTGCGGCGACCGCGAGTGCGGCCTGGATCCCGTGTGCGGCACCCTGGAGTGCGGCACCTGCACGGGCACCGACACCTGCGACGCGGATGGCCAGTGCCAGTGCACCCCGAACTGCACGGGCAAGGAGTGCGGCAACGACGGCTGCGGCGGCTCCTGCGGCGCCTGCGAGGTGGCTGGCGAGTACTGCGACGGCACGGGCACCTGCGTGGCCGGCGGCGCCTGCCCGAACGGCTCGGTCACCATCATGCAGATCCAGGACGTGAACGCGGCCGGGCACCCGGCCGAGGACACCGAGGTGTGCGTGCAGGGCGTGGTGGTGACCACCCCGGCGTTCACCATGTCCGGCTCCCCGGCCTTCTACGTGCAGGACGCGGCCGGCGGCCAGTTCAGCGGTGTCGTGGTGTGGGCCGAGAACCTGACCCTGGACGCGGGCGTGGTGCAGGGCGCGACGCTGGCCATCACCGGCACCATCAACGAGTACTACGATCTGACCGAGCTGGTGGCCACCCAGATCACCGTGATGGCCCCCCCGGGCGCGCTGCCCGCGCCGGCCGTGGTCACCCCGGGCGAGATCATGACCGGCAGCGCCACGGCCGAGGCGTACGAGGGCGTGCTGGTCCGGGTGCAGAACGTGGAGACCATGGTCACCCCGTTCCCGGGCAACGACGGCGTGGACCACGGCGACTTCCAGGTGGCCAACCAGGCCGATCCCTCCAACCTGCTCGTCGTGGGCTGGCAGTTCCGCTACCCGTTCTCCTGCCCGACCCCCTGCGCCACCGACCAGCGCGCGGTGGGCCAGCAGTTCATGAGCATCACCGGCGTGATGGACTACTCCTTCAGCAACGCCCGGCTGCAGCCGCGCTACGACGAGGACATCGAGCTGCACGTGGATCCGAACGACACGGACGGCGACGGCGTGGTGAACGCCGAGGACAACTGCCCGAACCGGGCCAACCCGCTCCAGGAGAACGGCGACGCGGACACCTTCGGCGACGCCTGCGACAACTGCCCCGCGGACGACAACGAGGATCAGGCCGACGCGGACGGCGACGGCATCGGCGACGTGTGCGAGCAGGTGGTGACCGGCACCCACCTGATCCTCAGCGAGGTGTGCGTGCAGGGCAACGGCCACGAGTTCATCGAGATCCACAACCCGACCGACGCGGCCATCGACCTCGCCCAGTACTACCTGTGGGACGCCAACTACCCCACGGACGGCGTCTACTACTGGCTGATCGCCACCCTCGCCACGCTGGGCGTGGACTCCGACTTCGTGGCCCGCTTCCCGGACGGCTCCAGCATCGGCGCGGGCGAGACCAAGGTGATCGCGGTCAGCTCGGTGGCCGACATCCTGACCAACCACGGCGTCACCGCCGACTACGCCCTGCGCGGCGACGGCGCCGGCAACACCCTCAACATGGTTCAGCCGTTCGCCGGCTCGGTCGGCGCCAACTGCGGCCTGAGCAACGCCGGCGAGGTGGTGGTGCTGTTCAAGTGGGACGGCGCCGCGGATCTCGTGCAGGACGCGGACTACTTCATCTGGGGCGTGACCACCTACGCGTCCAGCAAGACCGGCGTCACGGTCGGCGCCTCGACCTACCTGGCCGACACGGACGTGGCCAGCCAGACCCCGGCCGGCACCCACGCGAACGATCAGTCCCTGCGCCGGATGGACTTCAATGAGGGCGCCGAGGTGAAGACCGGCGGCAACGGCATCGGCGGGCACAACGAGACCAGCGAGGACATGAACAACACCTGGCAGGCCGGCACCCCGACCCCCGGCGCGATCTGAGCCCCGCCGAGCCCAGCCTTCCCTCGCTAGACTCCCCTGAATCCTCACCCCCTGGCCCCTTCCGGAAGGAAGGGGCCAGGGGATGATCTTGTCTCAATTTCTGTGGGGTGGGGTCAGGGCAGGAACTTCGCGAGCTCGCTGTCGGGCACGTCGTCGCGGCCTTCGGCGCCGACCTCGATGGCCTTGCCCTTGCCGACCACCACGATCAGCCGCTCGCCGAGGGTGAAGACCTGCTTCAGCGTGGCGCTCTTCGCCAGCAGGGCGAAGAAGCCCTTGCCCATGTACTTCACCTTGAGCACCTGCATGCCCGGGGTGTACTCGAGGTCCACCCAGGCCCCGCCCTGGAAGCGGAAGGAGCGCCCGCCCGCGTAGCGGATGCCGGCGGCGTCGTCGTCCTCGCTGCGCTCGCGATCGGCCGAGCGCAGGCCGCCGACCGCGTCGGCCATGGTCACGGCCTCGGCTCCGCCCTGGGCGTTGGCCAGGCTGTCCTTGGGCTTGGAGGCCATGACCCGCATGCGCTTCTCGGCCTTGCGCTGCTCCTCCTTGGCCGGGGCGGAGGCCACCGGGTCGGCCCTCACGCCGGCCGGGCCGGCCTCCCCTTCGTCGAGGGCCAGGGTCCCGTCCCGCCCGCCGCCGCCCTTGAGGCCGCTCGAGCCGGCCGCGTCGCCCCAGCCCGGCCGGCGGGGCACCATGGGCTGCACGGGCCGCGGCCGCGGCTGGTTCTGCGCCACCACCGGGGAGTCCTCGGTGACCAGGTAGGAGGTGTAGGGGGTCACGATGCCGTAGCGCTTGGAGAGCTGGATGACCTCGTCCACGAGCTCCTTGCGCTCGCCGCCCATGCGGATCTGGTCCAGCAGGAAGCCGATCTTGCGGGTGGCCCACAGGCGCGGGATGAAGTCGTTCTGCCGCTCGCCCTTGGGGAACACCCCCTCGTACACGAAGCGCCGCTCGTCCTTGCCCACCTTGCCGGTCAGCGTCAGCGCCGAGTGCCCGTCGTTGCGGAAGCGCCCCATGACGATGAGCTGGCCGCCCTTGAACAGATCCGGCAGCCTCTTGGGCAGCACGTCGTACTCGTGGATGGAGCCCATGTCGAGCCGGAGCTCCGCCAGCACCGGGTGGCTGATCTTGTCGTAGAAGGCGGACACCGTCTGCTCGATCTCCTGGTTGGCCGCCACGTAGGTCGAGTCCGCCCCGTTCTCGCGCGCCAGCTTGTCGAGCAGCAGGGTGTTCAGCTCCTCGCCCACGCCGAAGACGAACACCTTGGTCCCCACCTTGTTGCCCGCCAGCGCGTTCTTCACGATGCGCTCCGGGTCGGTCTCGCCCACGGTCGGGTGGCCGTCGGTCATGAACACCACCAGGTTCGGCTCGCCCGCCTTGGTGTGCCCCAGGAGCGCCAGCCCGAGCGCCTCGTCGATGGCCGTGCCGCCGGCCGG
>JAKLGA010000016.1 GCA_022710975.1 Myxococcota bacterium
CGGGCACCTCGAGGAACGGGTCCATGAGGCCCTCGAGGGAACGCAGGCGGAGATGATTCGAAGCGCGTTCCGCCATTCAGGCCTCAGACTACATGGTCGTTAGACGATGGTCGCAAGAGTCAATAAGGAGTGTCCCCAGCGCTGGGCGTCCACTCGGTCTCCGCGATGATCTTCTCGACGATGACCATGAAGGCCCAGATCACCCCGGACATGCCCCACATAGAATCGAAGCCGCGGCTCACCTCCACGCCGTTGACCTCGATGCTCAGGTGGATCCCGCCGCAATCGATGCAGCCCCACATCGACTCCAGCCCGTCGAAGTCGATCTCGGAGAGGAAGCGCCGGAGTTGGTACGCCTCGAATTCGTCCAGAGAACCCGTATGGGCCCCGGCCGGGCCGAACGCCCCGTTCCCGTCGAAGCTCAGGGCTCCGTTCTCCTCGATGGTCAGGTCGAACCAGTATTCGGGGCCAAGCCCACCCCGGTACGAGTAGTGGATCACGCCGATGACATCCTCTCCTTTGCCTCCACCGTCCGTGTCGCAGCCGGCGAATGCCGCCGCGGCGGAGAGCATCAACCCAAGGAAAGTGAGATGGCGAGTCCGCGTCATGCCCTGCGCCTCCTGAGCTTTAGCCAGCCCAGCCCGAGCAAGAGCCCCAACCACGTTATCTCACCCGGCCCTGCCTGGGCGCAGCCCGTGTTCCCATGTTCGTCTTCCCCTGGGCAGGCATCGAAGGGCTCGGGCTCGGTGGTGACGCAGACGCACGCAGCCCGGTCGCACCACTCGCCGTCTGCGCAGTCCGCATCCTCGAGGCAGGCGCACGCCGAGGCGTCCCAGCAGGAGCAGTTCACGCAGCGGTACCCCGTCGGGCAGTCCGCGTCCGCGGAACACATCGGCCCCGCGGCCGAGGCTGGGCTCACGAGAAGCGTGAGCAGCCCAACCAGCAAACCCGCCAGGAGAATCCCGAACCCCCGCATGCCCCCGACCTCCGTGCTGCGAAGCCGCCTGCAACTCCGAGCCTACCAGCGCCGACCGCAGCCGACAAGGCGAGCCTCCATGGGACGGGAGTGGCCAGGACTCCACCTTGCTGTAGCAGGCCACATCCACCACGTCGCTCCCGCCCATCTGGACCTTGACCGTGTGGTTCCCGGGCCCGAGGTCCACCGGGCGTTCGATGGACCAGGGCGGCCCGACGCTCGAGCTGGTAGTTGGGCAGGTGCCGCCAGGCATCCATCCAGTCGAACAGGGCCTCGACCAAGGAATGCTTGGGATCCTTCAGGTTGCCGTCGCCGGTCATGTTCATCCCCCTGTTGAAAGAGGTTCGGTCGCTGCCACCCAGCAGCCGTACCTCACCGCACTGACAAGTGGGCAGGCCCATCCCAACCAAGCGTCGTTCAAGGTGCAGCGAGTAGCTGCCGGGTCACTTCACAGTCCGCAGTACCCTCAACAGGTCGGACGTCCGGATCCCCTCGAGCCGCAATCCGCTCGGGCTCACCAGCACGAGTCCGCCGGCGGGGTGCACGGCAGCAGGCGTCTTCCGCGGCCGGGCGCGAGGCCTGCCCACGGGCTTGGACGCCGGCCGACCCCGGGGCCGACCGCGCTTCTTGGCCACCTTACCCTTCGGCCGACCGGGCTTCCTGGCCGTTGTGACCTTGGCCTTGGCCTTCTTGTCCCCACCCTTCCCACGCGAGCTGGCGGGCTTCAGACCCATGGAGGTTTCCCAGCGCCGCAGGGTCAGGTCGGCGAACTTCACAGCCTTCGCCGCCTCGCGCCTCGAGGCGCCGGAGTCGATCAGCGCGCGGAACTTCTCCACGACCCGCGTCCGCTTGGCGGCACCGAAGCCGCGGCGGCCCGGGTGTGGACGACGGCCGGGCTTCGGGGCCTTCTTGGCGGCTTTCTTGGTGACGGCCGGCTTGGTGGCCGCGGGCTTTGGTTCGGGCTTCACCGCCGCCTCAGGGACCTTGGCTACTTCGCTCATGCGGGGCCTCCAAGTTCGCCTCTGAATGCCGCGAGAGTAGCATCGGCCGGCGCGGCTGTCGATACGGACTCACGCTCGGGTGTGCCAGCGTCGACGTCCTCGTCGAAGCGGTGACGGCGCGGGCCACCTGCATCGTCCAGCCAGCGCGACCCTCGACCAGGACCAGGAAGATCACCGCACCCTGGGCACCACCGTCGTCGTGGAGATCGCCCCGCTCGGGTCGATGGCCACGATGGTGGACCCGGCCGTGTTCGTCCAGGCGATGGTCGCCACGCCGAAGGGCGAGTCCTGCACGATCTCCACCGTGGCCTGGTCGGCGCCTGCCAGGGCCTCGGCGAGATCCGCGGCCGAGGTGCCGTAGTCGTCGGCCAGGTCCTCCACCCCGAGCAGCGGGTAGACGTAGTCGCCGACCGGAGGAACGTCATCCCCGTCCAGCACCAGGCCGTCCGGCTGGTTGACTCCAATGGTCACGCACCTGCCCGCGGTCATCACCTTGCCCTGCTGAATGCAGCGCTCGAGCGGGTCGCAGACGTTCGCCTCGTGGCCCGGCTCCAGGCCGATGTCAGCCCGGCACACCAGGCTGGGCACCAGCACCACCTGACCGTTCTCGTCGAGCACCAGGTTGTCATCCTCGAAAACGTTCGAGCCCGTGCACCAGGTGGCCACCGAGCGCGCCGCGGCCGGCAGTCGGAGCACCCGCCCGGCGCTCGCGTTCACCGGCGCCCTGAAGTAAGCCGTGCCCATGTTGCCCTCGGCCTCGGTGCCCGTGGCCTGGAACTGGTCGGACTCCAGCCGGCTGTGGTTCTCGGCCGAGACCCGCACCACGATGGGCACGTCGTAGAAGGGCAGCGCGACCCGGCCATCCGGACCCTGCTGGACCCGGAACGCGCAGGCCTCCTCGGCGCAGGCCGCCGAGTTGTTGATGTCGCAGCCCAGCTCCGCGCAGTCGGGCACCAGGCCGCAGGGCTTGCCCACGGTCGGGTTCTCCGAGCACCAGGCGTGGGTGCGCACGTGGCAGGTGCCGCGGAAGGTCTTGGACTGGTACTCGGCGTCGACGAAGGCGCTGAGGATCTCGCCCGTGCGCTCACCCGGGCTCAGGCTCAGGTAGGGCACGGTGGCGCCGAGGTCGCGCAGGATGCGGGTGTCGGCGCTGGTCCAGGTGACCCGGCTCACGGCCTGGTTCCAGACGGGCTCGCTCAGGTAGTTGCGAACCGCCCGGTGCAGCCCGGCGATCTCGGCCAGGACGGCGTGGCCGAAGAAGGCGCGGGAGACCTCCTCGGCGCTGTACTGCAGCTCCTCTCCGGTGGTGCCTTCCGGGGTCCGGTCCAGGAAGACGGCGCCGGCCTGGCCCATCTGCTGGGTGAGGAGAGACGTGCGTCGCGCGATCTCCTCGGTCAGATCCTCGAGGCTCATCTCGGCCCGGATGAAGAAGTCCGGATCGCCCTCGAGGAATGAACCGAGGCTGGCCTCAAGCGCCTCCACGTCGAGCAGGTAATCCAGGTCGTACTGCGCGGTGACGATGTCGCCGGACACGCTGACCTCGTAATCGGGCAGAACCACCGCGTGTGAGCCCGTCTCGCCATCAGCGCCCACGTAGCCTTCGCTCACCTCCACGACCTGCTCCTGGAAGTTCTCGAAGCGGTTGTACAGCATGCTGTCGGTGAACGACTCCTCGCCCGTGTGCTCGATGCCGAGCAGGTGGTTGGTCACGTGTCCGGGTTGGGCCACGTCCGCCAGGCCGTGCACGAGCCGTCCAAGGTGCAGGAGTTGACCGCGGCTGGCGCTCTGGACCCCCGCCGCCTCGAGCATGCCCCAGAGCCCGTCGAGGCAGGAGTTACCCGCCTGGACCTCGTTCGAGGGGCGGCACTGGTTCGGCCACTCACGCACCGGCACCACGCGATCGCCGAAGAAGTACTCGGTGCAGCGCTGGACCGGTACGGAGCCCAGGTCATCCTCGCTGCCGTGGAAATGAAGGCCGGACTCCGGGTAGGCGTTTCGGGCGCAGCCCGCCGGCACGGCCTGCGGCAGGCGGAAGTCGGCCGGGAACTCGCAGGTCATGCCCTGGCAGTACAGCGTATCCCCCTCGAACGGGTTCGGAACGGCGAAGGTCTTGGTGGTGAAGCCCACGCTGGAAGCCGAGGCTCCGGCCAGGAACTGGCAGTCCGGCTCGGAGCCGGCCAGGCAGCGCTCGGCCAGGTCCTTGTAGACGGACGGATCGATCCTCTCGTCCAGGACAGGCCCGATGGGAGTCGGCCCGTTGATCAGGCAGTTCATGGTGCAGTGCTGGCTCCAGAGGTGCAGCTCCTCGGGCGGCCTGCAATCGTGGGCGCTGCAGTGCGACGCGACCGCGGCCAGGTAGTTGGCATCGGTGGAGTGGTACACCCGCGCGATGGCCGCGCTGTCCAGGAAGAGGTTGTCCAGCCAGTGCCCACTTCCACCGTTCTGGAACATCATCAGCCCCGCGGTCGCCAGGTTGTCCACCGGATGCCAGATCACGTCGCCCAGCGGCTTGTCGGCGAAGTCCGCCGGGGTCGCGGTCGATTGGTTGCGGCGGTACAGGTCGGCGCTCAGGACCGGGGAGTGCTCCTGGTCGACCACCAGCATCGGGCACAGGCTCTTGAGGTAGGCCGTCAGATCTTCCTTGGCCTTCAACACTGCGCCATACAGACCGAACGCGGGCGCGATCACCTCCAGCCAATCCGGGACGTAATCGTCGAGGACCTCGGCCACCTTCTCCTCGCACAGGTTCTTCAGCTCCTCGGTGGTGGCCAGGAACAGGACCTCTCCCAGCATGCCCTCGTCGAGCGACGCGTCCTCCCGCATGTACTGGCCCGGGTAGTTGTCGTGCTGGCCGGGGAACTGCTGGTCGATGAGCAGGAAGTGGTTGTGGGACGCGAAGGAGGCCCCCAGGATGCCGCCCAGGTCCAGGGAATAGGAGAGGGTTGGCAGGTAGCCCATGAGGTCCGAGCCCTCGTTCCGGGCCGCGACCTCCCGGTAGTTGTCCACGAACCTGGCCTCCTCGGCCAGGGGGCGCCGGAAGCTGACGCCCGGGCCCGCGCTCACGCCCTCCCCCGCCCCGACCAGGATGGCGCCGATCAGCCGTAGCTCGGGCCGGCCGCTGCGCAGCATGTAGAGCACCGCCTCCCGGGCGAGGGCCTCATGGCTCTCGCCGTTCCACGCCCTGGCCTCAGGAACTGCCAGGCTCTGCAGCGCCATCACCGCCGCCAGGCACACCGGTAGACACACGAATCGCCTCATGACACATCCTCCCGTTTGGCCTGTGCAGCAGGCCTGCTGTTGTACTGCTACTGGACCAGAGAATCCGGGATCTCGACCCGACTCAGCGTGTCGATGCCCCCTACGAAGATCCTGCGATGGTCTCGCGTGCTGACGACCGCCTCGAGCGACTCCTCGTCGATCCAGGCGCTGGCCAGCCCCTCGCCCGAGCTCATGTCCACGACTGCCAGGATGGCCGGCGGATCGTTGAAGGAGTAGGCCAAGGCTATCCGGGTCCGGCTCAGCAGCGTGCCATCCTCGCACCAGGCCGAGTGGAGGTTCCCGTCCTGGCCAAGGTACGCCCAGGAATCGAGATCACGGACCCACCACCCGTCCGACAGGCCTCCGCCACCGGTCAAAGCCCTCAACTCCTCGTCGATCTCGACCCAGTCGAGCGGATCTGTATCCTGCTCGAGCTCCGTGACCTGGTTGGTATCGAGATCGAGCATGACGTGGTTGGGGCTTGTCCCGTCGGTGCGCCGATACCCGGTCAGGATGCGATGGCCGTCGAAAGCGAAATGAACGACGGCGCCGTACATGCCCGGGATGTCCACTCGCCGCTCCACGGTCAGCTCGCCCGTCTCGAGGTTCAAGAATGGCACGTCAATGCCCGAGGTAGCAGACTCCGCCTGGCTGTACCCCTTGCCCACCCCGAGAGCGAACACCGCCAGCGACCCTTCACCCAGGGGCTCAAGTCCCGAGAAATTCCGGCCAGCAAGATCGTAGGTGTTCTCGTTGTAGGGTGAGTCAGGGTCCCGGTAGGACGGGAACTCCCAGAGCGCGTCCAGCCCGCGGGTGGCCAGGTCCACCTTGCCCATGATCATCCTGGAGGGCGAGGCCGAGGGGAAGTGGGAGTTGCCGTAGTAGGCGTAGACCTTGCCCCCGATGCGCTTGATGCGGCAGTAGCCGTCGGGCCTGTCCGGGTCCTCCCCCAGGGTCACCCGGGCCTTCTCCATGAGGGTCTCGGCGTCGTAGAGGATGACCTCGCCGCCCATGGAGCAGGCCACCACCTCGGTCTCGTCCTCGCTCAGGGTCACGTCGGCCAGGAACTCGTCGTGGGTGCTCCTGGTCAGGAACTCGAGCTTCAGGAGCCCGTCGGGGTTCACGTCGCCGTCCAGGGAGCCGTCCGAGTTGCCCTGGTGACCCTCGCCGCAGCCAGCGAGCAGCCCCGCGGCCAACAGGCCGGCGACCAGCGTCAGCTTGAAGGTCCTCACGGCTGTCCTCCCCCGGAGACCTGGCCCTGCATGGTCAACGCCGACCGCTCGGCCCACAGCTTCTTCATCTCGCCCTCATGCTCCTGTGCCCTGCGCTGGTGAAGCTCCGCCGAACGCTCGAGCAGCGCGCGCTCCTCCGGGTCGCTGGCCTCGGCCGCGTCGGCCTGGAACCGGGCCGCCTCGTGGGCGTTGTGCCGGCCCAGCCACTTCTCCTGGTGGAGGCGCCGGTCGAGACGATACACCGCGCTCATGACCGGGTCCACCCGCTCGGCCGCGGTCGGGGGCCGGTAGGACTGGGCCCGGCTGAGCTCCGCCATGACCGGCGGGAGCCCGGCCGCCCTGCGCGTCTCGTCCATGGACACCACCTGGGCACGGACCTTGGTCACCCGGGGCCGGTCGTTCACAGGTCGGTCGGCGGGGGTCGGCGCAGCCGGGGCGTCAGCTGCGACCGGCCCGGCCACGGCGTCAGCGCCCTCGAGCCCCTGGTCGCTGGCCAGTTCCTCGGGTTCGTCGGCCGGGGCAGCAGAGGGCTCCTGGCGCGTGCTGCCGAACATCAAGGCAATCAGCGCCAGGGTCGCCAGGGTAGGTACCGCGGGCACCGCCAGGATCTTCAGGGTTCGTTTCGTCGGCTTGGTCATCGTGGCCTCCGCAACGTGGTTGGCTCGTGGCCAACGCACGGATCGTGCCAACCAAAAAACCCAATGATTTCGTGCGAGGCTCCATCCAGCCGAAAGTGCCGTGCCTGATTTTTTCAGGCACGTGTCCGGATTCCGGTCACTCCCCAAACGGGGCAGATGGGAGCTGGCGAAGGGCTGAAGAATCCAGGCAGCACCGGTGCAAAGGATCGGATCGCCTCACGGCGGGGGTGGCGACAACTCGGCTGTGGTCATCGCCTGCAGCGACATCGGGTCATCGTCGTTGAAGTACGGATGGCGGCTCTCCCCTGCGGGGCTGACCAGCCGGATGAAGTAGCCCGGGGGGGGCTTCGCCCACCCGGGCGGTGTGACATCAACGAGCGGGGATCTCACCCGGGTGGGCTTCGCCCACCCGGGCTGCGGCCGAGCGGTGCCGCTCGGCCGCGGCCGACTACGTGAACACTCGCTCCCGATCAGAAGAGTGCGATTCAGCTCGAAGGCGTTGTAGATCGGGACGTTGGAGATCGGTTTCGTCACCCGGCACGGCGAATTCGCGGCACTTTCAGTCCGTTGCGTGGTGACGATTGGGTTTTCGACCGGAAAAACAGGCCCGCAGAACGATCGAGGATGCGTCGAAACCCTGTACCTCGATGGTGCCCGCTTGCGCGTGGGGACCATTTGGCTTCCGCCCTCACAGGCTGCCCGGGGTGGATGCACACGGACGGCTCGCGAGCGATTCCAGACCAGGGAGTGGCTGGGCCGTAGGTGCTGCCTACCTGAGGATCACCCCGGGTGGCTCGCGGCCGGGCTCAGTCGATGCACACGCCGGTGAACCCCTCCACGCCGTCGTGTTCCATCACTTCGCAGTGGCACCCGAATACCGTGGTGAGCGCCGAGCATTCCCCGATCTCGTGCTCACCACTGCACAAGGCGCCCTGGGACGCTCCGAGGCACTTGCCCTGGCAGTGCACCTGGGACCAGCACGGACAGCCCGCGTCTCCGGTCGGGCAGGTGCAGGCCTCCACACCGCTTCTCCATTCACCTCCCAGGGCCAGGCACTCTGCCTCCGGGAGCAGGTGGTCACAGGTCGGAGCGGGCTCCGAGTCGCAGGGAGGAGGGGCTGTCTCGCAGGAGCCGTCCAGGCAGCGTTCACCCTGGCCGCAGTCGGAGTGCTCCTTGCACTCGGAGCAGGCCTGAAGAGCGATGCAGACGAGCAGAGCGGCCAGGAGCCCGTAGAACATGTGACTGGCGTGCTTCATCCCGATCCTCGTCCCGCGGTTGTCCATGCTGCCAGTGCAGCTTAGCACACATCACCCCTCGCAGACCTGCTTGCAGGGGGACGGGACCCGGGTGCCCGTTGCCCTCCTGCCCGGGGCCTTGCGCCGCGGGTTTCAACGGGTGGAAGCTAGGTACAGATCCTCCGGGAGGGATGGGAATGCACATCAGGATCGCCATCCTCGGGATTCTCCTCGCTGGCTTGGTCGCTGGCTGCGACTCGAAGTCGGAGCCGGAGCCCTGCGTCCCGGACTGCACCGGGATGCAGTGCGGGTGGGATCCCGTGTGCGACCAGATCTGCGGCACCTGCCCGTCGGACGAGACCTGCGAGGTGGAGACCGGGCGCTGCCTGTGCGTGCCTGACTGCGCGGACCGATTCTGCGGCCCGGACCACTGCGGCGGGAGCTGCGGCACCTGCCCGGCGACGATGACCTGCAACCCCTGGATGCACTGCCAGGGCGAGGCCGGGCTGGGCCAGGCCTGCGGCCTGGGTGTGGACAGGGGCGCGGTGGTGAGCTGTACCGCGGGCCTCACCTGCGTCGACTTCATGTTCGAACCCGATACCAGGCCCTGTGAAGGGGACGGCTGGTGCACGTCCTACTTCCCGGATGGCTGGAACCCGAAGTGCATCGACGGAGGGTGCCGGGCCTCGCTGTGCGCCGCGACCTGCTCGCCAGCGAACGGCCCGGACTGGTGCCCCGCGGGCTTCGACCCGCTCTCCTGGAAGGACACCTGCGTTTGCGTGCCGACGTCCAGCTCGCCCTCGATTCCGGCCGGGGGCGACTGCACGCTGGGCCCGATCCACTACATCGGTCACAGCTGCGAGGAGGGCGACTGGTGCCTCGGCCTGCTCCGCCCGGACGGGCCGGCCTGCGACGACTACCGCGACTGCGCGGACACACTGGTGCCCGGCCCGGGCCATGACTGCGTGGGCGGCCACTGCATGTTCGCCCGCTGCGTGGAGCCCTGCGGACCGGACTGCCCGGCGAGCTGGAGGCTCTACCAGCTCCCGAACTATCCCTGCATCTGCATGAGACCCTATCCGTACACTCGCGGACAGGGCGAGCCCTGCACCGCCAACGAGGTGAACGCCGAGGCGGGCAACTGTCACCAGGAGCTGGGCTGCATCGCGCGACCGCCCGACCCGGTCGGTGCCCCGTGCCCCCAGGGCGACGGGGACTGCCGGGCGTACTTCCCGGCGAGCTTCAACCCGGACTGCGTGGACGGCGGTTGCGGCACGTCCGTCTGCGCCTATCCGTGCGCCGTGCTGCCCTGCGACTGTCCGGACTTCCTCCCCGTGGACATGAATGGCGAGTGCTACTGCCTGCCGAACCCCGCGGGGGTGCCCGCGGCGGCCGGTGAGCCCTGCACCTTCGGAGAGATCAACGACCCGGGCTGCCCGCTGGAGTGCGCCGAGGGCCTCTTCTGCTTCGGATTCACTCCGGAGACAGTGAACGAACCCTGTGCGACCGACGTGGATTGCCTGGCCTCGGTCTCACCGAACTGGAATCCCGACTGCGTCGAGGGCGGCTGCGGGGTCTCTTTCTGCATCGCCCCTTGTGTCGACCACGTTTGTGACGAGGGTTTCACGCCGCTGGACGAGGACTTCGGTTGCTGGTGCTACCCGAGCCAGTAGGTCGGAGGGATGGGATTGAAGCTGCGAATGCTCCTCTGCGTGTTCCTCCTCGTCAGCGTGGCCGCCGGCTGCGACTCGAAGTCCGACCTCTGCATACCGGCCTGCGAAGGCAGGCAGTGCGGGATCGACTCCCTGTGCGGCCAGAACTGCGGCCCCTGCCCCTTGGACGAGACCTGCGACGAGGAGACCGGACGTTGCCAGTGCGTACCCGACTGCGCGAACCGCGCCTGCGGCCCGGACCACTGCGGCGGGAGCTGCGGGGAGTGCCAGGCGCCGCTCTCCTGCAGCCCCGAGTTCCGCTGCGAGGGCGAGGTGGGGCAGGGCGCGGCTTGCGGCAGGGGATTGCCGGGGGGCGCGATCGCGACCTGCGCCGAGGGGCTGACGTGCCTGGAGGTCGTGTTCGAGCCGGGCGCCATGCCCTGCACCACGGACGGGGACTGCCTGGCCTTCTACCAACCCGACTGGAACCCGGTCTGTGTGGCGGGCGACTGCGTGGCCTCCCTGTGCGTCGATGGCTGCGCGGGCGGGTACGGCCTGGACTGGTGCCCGGACGGCTTCGATCCGCTCTGGGACGACGAGCGCGAGGAGTGCCTCTGCGTGCCGGTAGGAGGCTCGACCGGGCTGCTGCCTGGGTCGCCCTGCACCCTGGGGCCCGTCAACCCCGGCGCCGGGAACTGCCAGGTGGGTACCTGGTGCTGGGCGTTCATGGACCAGGACCTGCCCACCTGCGCCGCGGAGCAGGACTGCGTGGACGCGGGGTTCGAGCTCCCGGGCCTGGACTGCGTGGCCGGGCACTGCATGGTCGCCTCCTGCGTGGAGCCGTGCACGGAGGACTGTCCTGGGTTCCAAGGCGATCCCGAGCCCTACCACTTCCCTTGCTATTGCGACGCCAACTACCTGGGGACCCAGGCCGCGGGCGAGCCCTGCGCCTTCGAGGCGGTGAACGCCGAGGCGGGCGATTGCATCGAGGGCTTGAGCTGCCTGGGCTTGGCTCCCGACACGGAGTTGGCCCCTTGCCCGAATGGGGACTCCGACTGCAGTGGCTACACTGACCCTGGGTTGAACCCGGACTGCGTGGAGGGGGGCTGCGGGGCCTCGTTCTGCTCCGCGCGCTGCGAGGCGGACGGGTCGTGCGAGGACGGTTTCTCGCCCCAGACCGTGGGTGGCTCGTGCTACTGCATCCCCTCCCCGCTGTATTGCGACAACGTCATCCTGGGCGATCCGTGCGCCTTCGAGGATGTGGTCAACGTGGACGCCGGCCCCTGCCAGTGCGACCTGACCTGCCTGGGCACGCTACCCGATCCCCAGGGGCCGGCCTGCGCCGACGACGTGGACTGTCGGGACGCCCTCGGCGAGATCTACAACCCGGAGTGCGTGGGGGGCCGGTGCGGCACCTCCTACTGCGCGACCACGTGCCACGAGGGCGTGTGTGACTCGGGCTTCGAGCCCCAGGATTTCGGAGGCGTGTGCTATTGCGTCCCGGGGGTGCCCGTCGGCTCCCAGGACCTGGGGGATCCTTGCACCTACGGCCCGGTCAACGAAGGCGCGGGCTACTGCCTGGCCGGCCTCGGCTGTATCGGGATGGCGCCCGATCCCGTGAACGCACCATGTCCGAATGGGGACGCCGACTGCGCCGCGTTCATGGACGCGCAGTGGAATGCAGAATGCGTGGACGGCGGCTGCGGCGCGTCCCTCTGCGCAGCGCGCTGCGTGGATGGCGCCTGTCCTGACTGCGGCCCGGCCGTGACCGTCTCGGGCGAGTGCTACTGCGGCTTGATGGGGTCGGTGGACCCTGCAGACCGCGAGGCAGGGGAGGCCTGCGTCTGGGACGTGGTGAACCAGGATCCATGCATCGGGAATTGCGAAGCCAGCCTCAACTGCCTCGGCATGGCGCCAGATCCCATAGGCATGCCCTGCGTGGCGGAGGCGGACTGCCTGGCCTTCCTCCCGGAGAGCTGGAACGTGGACTGCGTGGACGGCGGCTGCGGGGCGTCCTTTTGCTCAGAGGAATGCATCGGGGGGGCGTGCCATCCTGGGTTCGGTCCTTCCGTCCTGGCCAACGGTGATTGCTACTGCATCCCGGCAGCCAACGACACCCCGCGCTGCCCCGGGGAGCCCTGCACCTTCGTGCTGGTGAACGTCCTCGCGGGCGTGTGCGCGGAGGGGCTCGCGTGCGCGGGCGTGCTCAGCGAGGAGGGCGCCGCGCCCTGCCCGAACGGGGACGCGGATTGCCTGGCGTTCTACAACGCGGGCTGGAACCCGGACTGCACGGGCGGGCGGTGCGGGGCTTCCTTCTGCGCCGTGCCCTGCGTGGCCGGCGCGTGCGACGCGGGCCTCACGCCCGTGGACGTGGGCGGGACGTGTTACTGCAGGGCGAGCAAGTAGGATGGGGAGGGATGGGATTGAAGCTGCGGACGACATTCTTCTTGCTCCTCCTCGGCAGCCTGCTCGTGGCCTGCTACTCGAAGCCCGCGCCGGATTCCTGCGTGCCGGATTGCGACGGCAGGCTATGTGGCGAAGACGGATGCGGAGGGAGCTACGGGGAGTGCGTGGCCCCCTTGACCTGCACTCCGGCCGGCCAGTGCCAGGGGCACGCCCGCATGGGCGAAGCCTGCCGGGCGTCCGAGGAGTGCGAGAGCGGCCTGTGTGTTCAATTTGGGGGCGGCGAGGGCTACTGCTCCCTCCTCGACTGCCAGGGCCCGGCCGACTGCGTGAACCAGGCCGCGGGCGAGGACGCCCTGATGTGCTGCGCGCCGGGGGACGGCCTCGGCTCGTGGTGCGAGAAGATCATGCCCGGCTTCGCCTGCGGGGATCAGGACAAGACATGCGGCGGGTCCTGCGAGGGCCAGGGGGACTCGGCCTGCGCCCCCGGCCACCGATGCCTGTACACTGACTGCGGCGTCTGCTCGCACCCCTGCGAGACCCAGCAGGACTGCCTCGACTGCAACTCCTCCCCGGATGCGGCTTTCATGTGCGTGCTGATCGGCGGCGGCGAATCCTTCTGTCTCACCCTGTCTGACAACACGTGCACCGCCTCCTCCCAGTGCTGCCTGGGCGATGTCTGCTCGGTCTACATCGACGAGACCGGCAACGCACTTCAGGGCTACTGCGGCTCCAGAGGCACCTTGGCGACCGGGGCCGCGTGCGACCCAGACGACGACCAGTGCAAGGGCATGTGCCTCGAGGGGCACTGCTCGGAGGCGTGCGAGACCGACGCCGACTGCCCGGGCCAGACCACCTGCAGGGGGTTCACCTTCTGCAAGGTCCAGGAGGGCACGGGCGAGTGCGCGGTGTGCACCGAGACGTTCGACGAGGTGAGGATGTGCCTCTGGACCCCGGTCGGCACCCAGCCGGCCGGTGCGCCCTGCGCCTCCGGCGCGATCCACGCCGGAGCGGGCGACTGCATGGCGGGCCTGACCTGCGTGGCCTTCGACGCCACCGACGCGCCCTGCGCGACCGTGGCGGATTGCGCGGCTGTGTTCGAGGGGAACGCCGAGTGCGTGCCCGGCACCTGCGGCGACCCGGACCACTGCGCCGCATCCATGTGCATCCCTCCGTGCGTTGTCGGACGCTGCGAGGACTGCTTCGTTGCGGTGCTGGGCGATCCCGAGGGGTGCTTCTGCTCGCCTGAGTTCACCTCCGGGGCGCCAGGGGACCCGTGCCCCTTCGGGCTGGTGAACTCGGAGTTCTGTCACGGGAGCTGCGAGGCCGGCATGACCTGCCTGGGCACGCTACCCGATCCCCAGGGGCCGGCCTGCGCCGACGACGTGGACTGTCGGAACGCCCTCGGCGAGATCTACAACCCGGAGTGCTTGGGGGGCCGGTGCGGCTACTCCTACTGCGCGACCACGTGCCACGAGGGCGTGTGTGACTCGGGCTTCGAGCCCTTCGACGAGAATGGCACCTGCTATTGTCGGCCGAGCCCGTAACCAGGAGGGCTGCGATTGAAGCTCCGAGCTGTTCGCCTTCTGACCCTCATGGCCGCCCTGGCGCTGGCCCTGCCCCTGGGCTGCGACGAGGGCACGAGTTCACCGGACGCGGCGGTCGAGGACGGAGACGGAGAGGCGGATGCCGGGCACGACGGGGCGTCGGATGGTGTGGACGAGCTTGATGCCGCAGATGGCGCCGATGAGGCCCAGCCACTGCCCTCGGTCTGTCCGCCCTGCGTCCCGGACTGCACGGATAAGCAGTGCGGCTCGGACGGGTGCGGAGGGGAGTGCGAGAACTGCCTCGAGACCGGCCAAGGGAATGTCTGCATGGGCAACAGGTGCAGCTTTGCGGACTGGGGTGACTGCTTCACACACAAGTGCGGCCTGGATCCCATGTTTGGCACGTTGCTCTGCGGCACCTGCCCTGTGGGTTGGGACTGCAATTGGAATGTCGGACTGTGTGACTCGCCCACAGGCGAATGCAGTGGCGTGCCCGAGACCGGGCTCTGCCTGTCCGGCCGCGCGGTCACCTGCCAGGCAGGCGAGCTCTTCTACCAGGACTGCGAGTTCGAGGCCTGCCGCCTCGACCCGGCCACCCTGGAGGCCGGCTGCGAGGAGGTGCCCTGCCTGGCCCGTTGCTTCGGCCGCACCTGCGGCGACGACGGCTGCGGCGGGAGCTGCGGGAGCTGCGCTGCCGGCCGGACCTGTCAGGCCGACCTCGGGGTGTGTGTGCCCGAGAGCGGCTGCGGGGAAGTCGGTGCGGCCGGGGAGTGCCAGGGCCACACCCTCGTGACCTGCGAGGCGGGTGCCATCCAGACCGAGGCCTGCCTTCCGGAGGGCAAGCTCTGTGTCTCTGCGGAGCCCGGAACCCGGGCGGGTTGTTGCATGCCGAAGGGCGACGAGCCCTGCGGCGACCTGCCTGCCTACAACCAGTGCGAGGGCACCTACATCCTCTCCTGCGACCACGGGGCGCTCAGGCTCGAGAACTGCCGGTGGGTTGACAGCTCGTTCTGCAAGCGCACCGGGATGCAGTCCCTGGCCTGCGGGTTCTGATGACGGCGCCGCGCTCGCGGGTGCCAACCACCTGCAACGAGTTGTCCGCACGGTAGACGATTCGTTTGCTGACCTTCCGTGCCTGGCTCTCTCAGGAATTTCTTTTGAGGTGAAGGCAGGAGGGGAGCCTGGCTTGACTGCCTTCGAGGCCCTTCCGCTTCTACCCTCGAGGAACTGCCCTGAGTGGACCAGGTTTCCAAGCGCCTCGACGAGGCCGGGTTTCCAAGCGCCAATGGGGCGCGCAGGAAACCAAGGTTTCCAAGCACCTCTGGTGCTCAGGAAACCTTGCCCAGAGGGGGCACACGGGCGATCGGCAAACACCCTGCTGCGATTCGCAGTGGCCACGCTTCAGCCCCGGGGCCTTGCA
Source organism: Myxococcota bacterium (assembly GCA_022710975.1). Classification (GTDB taxonomy): domain Bacteria; phylum Myxococcota; class B64-G9; order B64-G9; family B64-G9; genus JAKLGA01. The sequence goes on from JAKLGA010000016.1 coordinate 15,363, forward strand.
CGCTGGGCGCCGGTGGGTGGAAGCTGGGGCCAGATCCTCCGGGAGGGATGGGCATGCAGGTCCGCACCGCTTTCCTTGGGATGCTCGTCGCCGGCCTCCTCGCCGGCTGCGACTCGAAGCCCGAGCCTGGTCCCTGCGTCCCAGCCTGCGCCGGGATGCAGTGCGGCGACGACGGCTGCGGGGGGAGCTGTGGCTCCTGCCGGCCGGATGAGCTCTGCGACGCGAACTCCTTCTGCGTCTGCGCCCCGGACTGCGCCGGCAAGGAGTGCGGTGACAACGGCTGCGGGCAGACCTGCGGCGCGTGCCCGCCGGGCGAGCGCTGCGATCCAGGGGGTCAGTGTCAGCCGGGCTGTACACCGGACTGCGACGCCAGGGATTGCGGCGACGACGGCTGTGGTGGGAGCTGCGGCGACTGCCTGGACTGCGCCAGGGCGCCAGCCCCGGAGCGCTGCATCGTCGACCGGGGCTGGTGCGAGTGGCAGTGTTGCCCGGACTGCACGGGGCAGGAGTGCGGGTACGACGGCTGTGGGGGGAGCTGCGGCACCTGCGCGGAGGGTGAGCAGTGCAGTGAATCGGGCCACTGCGTCGAGGCGCCTTGCTGCGAAGGCCTGGAGTGCGGGCCGGATCCTTGCCTCGGCAGGAGCTGCGGGACCTGCGGGCACGCTGCGATTTGCAGCCCTCAGGGCCAGTGCGAGCCGATCGAGATCTGCCCCGACCTCTCGGGCACCTACGAGCTCACCAACTACTGCCTCATCGAATTCTGGGGTGATGTCGTGATCGAACAGGTCGGCTGCGCGATCACCTACACCATGGACGCGGTCGAGTGCACGGGCCGGCTCGACGCGCAGCTCGATCTCGAGGTGGAGTGCGGCGGCCTGGGCTTCCCTTGCCACGGGAAGGCCAGCCTGACGACCCCCTTCTGGATCGTGTGCTCGCCCCAGTGCTCCTTCATCCTGCAGCGCCATGACCTGGGCGCGGTCTGCACCTCCCACCGGGATCCGGTCTGCACGGCCGAGGGCGAGCTGTGCGGCGTGGTGGTGAACGATGGAGGGCTGGCGACTCGCTGCGTCCGGATCCTCCCCGAGGGCCGCGAGCCCGGGTCCTTCTGCGACGAGGGGGCGGGCCTGCTGTGCGTGAACTCCCTGTGCGTGGACCACTCCTGCGGCGCCGTGTGCGTGGACGACCTGGACTGCGTGGGCTACCCGGGGACATCGTGCCAGAACGTGCTCTACACCCTGGAAGGGGTGACCGGCTCCATCCGGAGCTGCACCCAGGTGAACGCCGGGGAGACCGCCTGCCGCCGCACCCCCGACTGCGCGCCGTCGAGGGTATGCTCCTTCCGCGCGACCGACGACGACGTGCTCGAGGTCTGCCGCCCGCCCAACCCGGGCGGCTTCCCGCCCGGCTTGGCCTGCACCCAGGGCTTCGAGTGCGAGACCGGCCTGTGCCTGTGCGGGGCGGCGCTGTGCGCGGTCGGGGACCAGGGCTTCTGCTCGGAGCTCTGCCTGGACTCCCTCGACTGCGTGCAGGGCTCGGAGTGCGGGCCGGTGATGGTCCAGGACCTCGGCGGCGGCGCGCACGAGCTGTCCGCCTGCGTGCGCGATCCGGATCCGGACGCCTGTGGGCGGCACGCCGACTGCCCGGCTGGCCGCTCCTGCCAGGTGTTCCTCGACGCGGACGGCCTGTCGCTCGTCACCGAGTGCCAGTACGGGTCCGGCCCCGGCCACGACAACACGGGCGAAGCGTGCGCTGGCCCGACCGATTGCTTCTCCGTGTGGTGCGGGAACTGGGGCTACTGCCTGGGGGTGTGCGTCTCGGACGCCGACTGCCCCACCTTCGACACCGCCACGGCCTGCCTGACGGACGCCAACTGCGAGCTGGGCACCTTGTGCGAGGCAGGCCTGTGCCGGCGGGTGTTCGGCTGCACGACGTACGTCTTCTACCTGGGCGACGACGGCTCGGGTCAGCCGGTGTACGACACGACCAACCTGTGCAGGCCGGAGAGGCACCCCTGCGCCCTCGACGCGGACTGCCGGCCGGGCGAGGCCTGCCGGCTGGACACCAACTCGACCGCCACCGCCGCGGTCTACGTGTGCGACGCGGGCGGTCCGGGCGCCGGCCAGCTCGGAGCGAGCTGCGAGGCGGGCGCGGACGTGTGCTGGACCGGGCATTGCCTGATCGAGGGCGAGGGCGGCCCGGGCCTCGAGTACTGCACCCGGGCCTGCGTGACCGACGCCGACTGCGAGCCCATGGACACGTACTCTTGCCAGGCCATCCGCGTGGACGTGCGCCCGGGCTTCGTGTCCTTCGTCCCGGCCTGCGCGAGGCGCTGAACTATACCCAGGCAGCGCCGCCACTCATTGGATGACCTTCCGTGCCTGGCTCTCTCAGGAGTTTCTCTTATGGTGAAGGCAGGAGGGGAAGTTGCCCAGGCGGGCTGGCTCGCTTCTAGGCCCTCCTACTTCTACCCTCGAGGAACTGCCCGGAGTGGACCAGGTTTCCAAGCGCTGAAAGCAAGGTTTCCAAGCGACCCTGGGGCAAGGTTTCCAAGCGCCCCGACAAGGGGCGCGCAGGAAACCTTGCAGGAAACCCAGCCCCCGAAAAGGGGCGCGCAGGAAACCCAGCCCAGAGGGGTGTGCGCAGGAAACCTAGCCCAGAGGGGGCACACGGACGATCTGCAAACGCCCGGCCCTGCGCTCATTGGGGCATTCATTGGGGCCGGCCTTGTCGGCCTCGGTTGGCGCTGGTAGTCTCGGAGTTGCAGACGGCTTCGCAGCACGGAGGTCGGGGACATGCGGGGGCTCGGGATTCTCCTGGTGGGTTTGCTGGTTCTCCTCGCCGCCACCGCTCGCGCGGACGTGGCCTTCTGCTTTGTCCCGGACTGCTGCTACGACCGGTTCATCCAGGAGCAAGACCTCCAGGACGCGGCCCTGGCGCTGGCCGAGGTCTCCGAAGTCAGGGCGGGCGGGATCAGCGTGAGCCTGCTGCAGATGCCCATCTACTGCGTGGGCGGGATCGCGTGCTCGCCTGCGGACTTCCCGGGGGAGCTCATCCTGCCCGGGACCTCGCCTTGCGGGCTGGGTGCCTGGGAGGTCGACACCTTCCAGGTGGGCGACGTCGCGATCTTCCTGGTGGACCAGGCGAGCGGCTGCCTGCTCGCGGCGATGCCAACGGACGCCGAGGGCGCTGTCTGCAAACAGCAGACGCTGCTGCCCCTGGGGTTCGCGCTGGCGCAAGGGCTCCGGCCTGAAGATGAATGCAGGACCACCAGCCAAGCGGCGGGCTACTACCTGTGCGATGACCCGGATTCGAACGGCGGCTGCGTGCAGACGGCGGGCGGGAGTGGAGGGCTGGGGACACTGGCGCTGATGGGGATGGGCTGGTTGACGTTCAGGAGGCGCAGGACATGACGCGGACTCGCCACCTCACTTTCCTTGGGTTGATGCTCTCCGCCGCGGCGGCATTTGCCGGATGCGGTGAGGGCGGCGGGGACAGCGACGCGGACGTGATCGGGGCGATCCGCTACTCCTATGAACATGGATACGGTGGCGACGCCTCGTACAGCCTGACCGTCGAGGAGAGCAACGACCTGAGCTTCTCCGGCCAGGGGATCGCCGGCCTGGACGGGAGCTACACGGGCTCGATCTTCTGGATCGATGGGGACCAGCTCCGGCGCTTCCTCTCCGAGATCGACTTCGACGGCCTGGAGTCGCAGCTGGACTTCCTGGATACGCCCACGTTCAACGTGCTCGTCGAGGTCAACGGCGAGGAGGTGGGTCGCGACTTCTGTGAATCCGAGTTCCTGCCCGGGGTGGTCTGGGCGCTCAAGAGCCTGATGGAGAAGATCATCGCGGAGACCGAGTGGACGCCCACCGGCGGGACGCCTTGACGATGGCGTGGATGCCCCTGTGACCCTGCGGGAAGTGGCCCCCTCAAGGGTGCTACCTGCCTGCAGCCAGGGGTCCGCGCAGTCGAACCATTCGTTGGCCGACCTTCCGTGTCTGGCCGTTCAGGATTCTCTCTCGGGTGAAAACTGGAGATGCTGGCACCTGCGGATCAGGGGGAAGCCCGCCTCGTCCGCGAACGGAGAACCGCCAGCCCCAGCAGAAGCAGCGACAGCGTGACAAGGCCCTCGGGTGCCGTGGTGCCGCACCCGCAGCCAGGCCCTACCGAAGTCGATCCGTCGTCCGGGTCCGTCTGAGCATCCTGGTCGGGCTCCCCGTCCTGCTCCCCGTCAGGCAGCCCGGCATCTTCCTCGGGTGAGATCGTGCCGTCATCCTCGGTCTGGGCGCCGTCCTCGCCGTCGGCCGCGTCCTGGTCCAGGCCGTCCGCGCCGTCCTCCCCGGCGTCCTCCTCCTCGACGCCTCCATCCTGAGACGCCACGCAGACTCCGGCCTGGCAAGTGCCCGTCTCGCAAGGCTCGCCATCCGCTGCCGGTGGGTTGGTGCAGGTCCCGCTCGCAGGCTCGCACACGCCAGGCAGGTGGCAGGAGTCGAGGGCCAAGCACTCCAGGGGTTCTCCGACGCATCCACCGCTGACGCAGCGATCGGCCTGGGTGCAAGCATCCCCGTCGTCGCACGGGCCCTCGACGGGAGTGCTCACGCAGCCGAGGGTGGGCTCGCAGGAATCGAGGGTGCAGGTTTCCTGATCGTCGCAGTGGAGCGCCGCGCCAGGCTGGCACGAGCTGTCCAGGCAGGTCTCTGCGCCATTGCACAGGTTCGCATCCGAGCAGTCGGAGTCGGCCTCGCACTCGTGGCAACCCTCGTCGGCCAGATCTGTCGCGCCGTCGCAGTCGTTGTCGAGGCCGTCCGCGCAGGCCGGGCTGCCGTGGGGTCCCTCGAAGGCCGCCGGGTGGATGGCCGGGTCCAGGTCCTGGCAGTCCGTGCCTCCGCAGGCCACGTCCACGAAGCCGTCGCCGTCGCGATCCATGGGCCCGCCGCGGCATTCGCCATCGACGCAGGCGTCGGCCAGGCTGCAGGCATCGTCGTCGTCGCAGAGCGTCCCGTCGTTGGCTGGCGCATCACGAGCGCAGTTCCCGAACGCATTGCAGAACTCGGGGGCGTCGCACGGGTCGGCCGCGGGCCGGCACTCGGTAGAGGGAGATGCATGGTTCGGCAGACACTGGCCCTGGGCATCGCAGGTGTCGGGCGCCGTGCACACGGACGAGGTCTGGTCGCCGCAGGAGGTGCCCAAGGAGAGGCTGGTGCACGTCCCGTCCGCGTCCGCGCCGAGGGCAGCCGAGCAGACCACGCAGTCGTCCTGAGCGCCGCCGCCGCAAGCCGTGTCACAGCAGAACCCGTCCACGCAGGCGCCGCTACGGCAGTCGTCATAGCGCTGGCAGGCGGAGCCGTCGACAGCCCGCTGGATCATCCGGCCCACCACCCGGAGGCTTCGGTAGGGCATCTCGGGCATGTTCCGCGGGTAGAGGAGCATGGATCTGCCGTCCCCTAGCGAGGCCAGAGGCGACGGGGGCGGATAGTTCACGGGCAGGTCCTGCGCGACGAGGGTCGGGGAGTCGGATTCGAGCTCCCGGCTCACCTGGGTGACGTAGACGTCATTGCCCCCCCCTGCGTTTGGTGAGATGAAGCTGAGGACGAAGGCGGAGCCGTCGAAGACGAGCGACGGCTTGTCGCAGACCGGAGAATCGAACAGCAGGATCATGGGCGTATCCAGCACGTGCCCGTCCGTGCTCACGCGGGTGCCCCGGCACGCGCCGCCAGCATTCGTCACCACCAGGTAGGTTTCCCCATCGAAGGCCGCCGCGCACTGCCCCCCCTCTGCGATGTAGGTGGCCACGCCGGTGTTCACCATGGTGCCCTGCGCATCGTAGAACTCGCCAATCATCTGCGGGTAGGAAGCGAACACGAGGCAGTTCTCATGGTCGCAGGCCTGGCACTTCAACCACCGATTGTCGGTCGGGTAGGTGCGGGAGCCTGCCAGGACGAAGGAAGAATCCAGGAAGTACAGCTCGACCGGGGAGGCGGCGACAGAAACCAGCTTCATCCTCTCGTTCTGTGAAGCGGCAGGGCGGGAGTTGCTGTGGCTCAGCGCGATCTCCGGGGAATTGAGCGGACGCGCCTCCGGGTCGAATAGCTGGCCCCGGATTCCGAAGGCTGTATGGGCAGTGCCGTCAATCCAGGCCACGAGGAACGCCGAGACGCCTGAGGCGACCACGGGATCCCTGTACAGGCTGGCGTTTGCGGTCTTCAACACCACCCCGCTCGGGTCCAGGGCTGTTCCGGAAGCATCGAACCGGGCGCCGTAGACTTCCTCCTCTGGAACCTCGAAGAAATCATAGTAATGGGATCGGTAACGTTCCTCGACCCAGACAGCGAGGTACTCCCCGAATCCCGTCCCGATCGCGGGCATGCTCTGCAACGGCGCCTTGGTCGGGATGCCGAAGATCCCGTCCGGATCCAGCTCGCACTCCTCGGAGATGCCTATCGCCATACCCTGTGGGGCCCAGGTCAGAAAACTCGTCTGCCCATTGGAAGCTGCGTCGAATCTACCCACCTCCGGCATGGACTTTCCAACGGTGCTGAACACCTCAATGCTGCAATCGATGCTCCCGAGCTGGTCGATGCGACCCGCCATGAGGTGGGAGTCATATCCACCCGGCGTCGGGTGCTCGCTCCAGAAGACGAAGAAGGAGGAGCCGAACACCTCGATTTCCCTGTTGTAGAAGTCGTAGTCGGTCGTGGTGAGGAGCTGTCCACCTGGGAACACCACCTCGCCCGCAGGGGTCACGTAGGTGCCGTAGAATTGGCGCCTGTCTGGTTCCCTGAAATCGTTCCAGCCGACGAAGTACCGGATTCCGTCCGAGGCTATCGCTGGGTGGTTCTCGCCGTTTTCGGTCGCGGCGATGGCGATTCCGTCCGGATCAAGGAACTGCCCATCGGCCGAGATCCGCGTGGCGTAGATATCGGTCTGCCCCGCTCTCTGGTCTGGCCAGACCACGAGGCACTCGCCTGTGAGGCACGCGATTCGGGGCTCCATGTAACGGTGGTCGTTGATGGCCATCGGCAGCGGAGTGATCTGCCCAAGCGCCCCGTCAGGGTTGATGGAGGTAAGTGCCGCGTTCAGGTTCGGGTCGGTCAAGACGACCCAGAAGTCCTGGCCGTTGAAGGCGACGTCGGCCGGTGCGAAGGCCGCTTGCCCGAGCCCGACGGCCGGCTGATCGAGGAGTTCACCAATGGGAGACACTCGGCTGAAGAACAGTTCGCTGGGCTCCGGCGACAGGTCCCGTTCCCAGACAACGAGGTAGACACCCCCTCCGAAGGCTATTTGGGGGTTCCTGTTCGAGCCCTCACCAGTGGTGGAGAGAGGTATACCGAATGGATCCAAGATCTCTCCAGCGGAGGAGACCCTGGTCACGAGCACATCACTGGTATTCGGGTCGCCGAGGGAGGTGGGCGAATCCCAGGCGAAGACAAAGTCAGTCCCGTCTGTGGCGACGGAGATCATGTATGTGGGAGTGGCTACCGGGATGGGAGGGATGAGCTGGAACTCGGGCCCGATCGTCACCCCCTTGGACTGGCCCGGACCGGCCAGCGCCGCGGGCGGCGCGATCGCGAACAGCGCTGCCAGTGCACCCGCCGCGAGGAATCTCCTCGGTCCCCTGTGCATTTCCCCGACCTCCGCATTCGCAAGATGAACCCGACCACACTGTAGCATTTCCGCGCCTGCTTGAATAGGGTCGCACCGTATTCCCGCTTCGTCCTCTTCGCCTTGGCAGAGCAGGTGGATGCTGGTAGGCTGAGCCAAGTGGCGATTCCGAATACGGAGGCAGGGGACATGCGCAGGGCAGGAGCGGCACTGGTGACAGCCCTTCTCGTCGGTGTAGTTTGCGTGGCCTGCGGGCGGACCGGACCGGAGAACCCGGGCGGCGGGAGCCTCCTGCGGGTCGAGTCCGAGCCGGCCGGGACGAACTGCCCCGAGGGCGGCCTGGCCGTGCTCTCTGGCCTCGACCAGGACGAGGACGGCATCCTCGACGACTCGGAAGTCGCCTCGACCGACTACGTCTGCAACGGCGAGAGCGGCGAGAACGGCGAGAACGGGCAGGATGGCCAAGATGGCCAAGATGGCCACTCCACCCTGATCGACACGGCCGACGAGCCAGCCGGCGCGAACTGCCCCGCCGGAGGCATCCTGATCTCCACCGGCCTGGATCTCGACGACGACGGGGTGCTCGAACCCGAGGAGGTCACGGCCACCGAGTACGTGTGCAACGGGGAGGACGGTCAGGATGGCCTGGCGAGTCTGGTCTCGGTGATGGACGAGGCCGCAGGCGCGAACTGCACGACGGGGGGGCAGGCGATCCGCTCGGGCGTGGACTCGAACCGGGACGGGCTGCTCCAGCCCGAGGAAGTCACTGCCACTGACTTCGTATGCAACGGAGCCACGGGGGCCGACGGCCAGCCCGGGCTCACCTCGCTCGTCCGCCAGGAAGACGCAGCTCCCGGCGACTGCCCCTTCGCTGGTAGGGTCGTGATGACCGGCCTCGACGAGGATGGCGACGGGTACCTGGACGACGAGGAGGTCAGGGCCACGAGCCACGTGTGCAACGGAGAGCCTGGAGCACCCGGCCACGCGAGCCTGTTCGAGCTCCTGGACGAGCCTGCAGGGGCCAACTGCCCCTCGGGCGGAACCCTGGTCGAGACTGGCCTGGACACGAACGACGACGGCGTCCTCGACCCGGGCGAGGTGATGGCGACGAACTACGTCTGCGACGGCGGGAATCTGGTGCTGCGGGTGAGCAACGCGGAGTGGGGTGGAGTGTGCCAGCGTGGCGGAGTGAAGGTCGAGACTGGGGTGGACGATAACTGGAACGGCGTCCTCGACGACCCCGAGGTGGACCAGACCCAGTACGTGTGTAACTTGTTCCTGGTGCAGCTCGAATCTGGGTTCTTCCACACCTGCGCTGTTGTGTCCGATGGAACTGCACATTGCTGGGGAGTGAACCAGGTCGGTACCATTGGAGACGGGAGCCTCACCCACCGGTGGGTCCCTGTCGTGGTCCACGGGCTCTCCCAGGTGGCGGGAATTTCTGCAGGCCTCGACCACACCTGCGCCTGGCTAGCCGACGGCACGGTGCGCTGCTGGGGCGCCAACCCGCAAGGCGAGTTGGGTGGTGGGATTGGCTACGAGGTGACCGAACCTGTCGAGATTCCCGGGATCGACCAGGTCACGGAGCTATCGGCAGGGTTCCGTTTCAGGTGTGCACTCCGCGTGGACGGCAATGTCGCTTGCTGGGGCGAGAACAGCCATGGCCAGCTCGGCGACGGGACGACAGTCGACGGGTCCGTTCCCGCGGTTGTGCCTGGACTATCAGGCGTGACCGATATCTCTGCGGGCGAGCGCCACGCCTGTGCGGTCCTTGCGGACGGCAGCGTGAGATGCTGGGGCCTGAACGAGGATGGCCAGCTCGGGGATGGGACCACGAACGAAAGCCTGGTGCCCGTGCCAGTCGCTGGGCTCACGGAGGTCTCAGACGTTGCCGCAGGCAACCACCACACGTGCGCCAGGTTGCGTTCGGGCACGCTGCAATGCTGGGGCCTGAACTCCTATGGCCAGCTGGGCGATGGAACCACGACTGACAGTCTGACTCCGGTTGCGGTCCAATCGCTTATTGGTGTGGCGGGCCTCACGGCGGGGGAAGATCATTCCTGTGCTAGGCAAACTTCAGGAGCCGCCTATTGCTGGGGGTCGAACATCCAGGGTCAGCTCGGCGATGGGACGATGAACTCGCACGCCAGGCCCTCGCTACCGATTGATCTTCTCGACGTGACCTCCATCTCGGCCGGTTGGCTTCATACGTGCGCGACTCTTGGGGCTGGAACTGCCTACTGCTGGGGCTACAACAACTATGGGCAACTTGGATTGGGGACCCCAGTTCTGCGTTCCGTTCTGCCTGCCGAGGTCTTCTGGAACATCGCACCCTGAGCTGGCGTCGGCTAATTCTCCCATCGAGACCACAATCATCACCCACTTCACTCTGCGGATGGGTTAGAATCCACGTAGCTCGAGCCCGGAACTCTCAGGAGGGAAAGCCATGGGGATCAGCCAGCTCGCGCGGCGGCTCGCCCCGCCGGCCATGCTCGTCGGCCTGGTCCTGTCCGCTGTCGGTTGCGTGGACTACGGCGCGACTCGCCTGTGCGAGACCGACGACGACTGCTACCTCGGGCAGACCTGCGACCTCGGCCAGGGGCTCTGCGTCCCCCTCGCCTGCGTACCTGCCTGCTCCGGCCGGGATTGCGGAGACGACGGCTGCGGCGGGAGCTGCGGCCACTGCCCCGTGGACGAGGAGTGTGGCGAGGACGGCCAGTGCCACGGCAACTACCCCTGCTGCGGGACCCGGGAGTGCGGGCCGGATCCTTGTGCCGGCGTGTCCTGCGGCACCTGCGCGATCGGCGAGGCGTGCAACCCGGCCGGCAGGTGCTCAGGAGACACACCCTGCTGCGGGACCCGGGAGTGCGGACTGGATCCTTGCATGGGCACGTCCTGCGGCAACTGCCAGGCCGGCGCGTGGTGTGACGCCAGCGGCATCTGCGTCTGGGATTGCCGGCCCGACTGCGCCGGCAAGGAGTGCGGGAGCGACGGTTGCTTCGGGAGCTGCGGCGCGTGTGGTGCCGACGAGTGGTGCGATCCCAGCGGCCTCTGCCGCTGGGATTGCTACCCCGACTGCGCCGGCAAGGAGTGCGGGCCCGACGGCTGCGGCGGGAGCTGCGGCACCTGCGGGGCGGACGAGTGGTGCGATCCCAGCGGCCTCTGCCGCTGGGACTGCTACCCCGACTGCGCCGGCCGGGAGTGCGGCGGCGACGGCTGCGGTGGGAGCTGCGGCACCTGCGGGGCGGACGAGTGGTGCAACGACCTCGGCATCTGCATCTGGGGTTGCCAGCCCGACTGTGCCGGCCGCGAGTGCGGGCCCGACGGTTGCGGCGGGACCTGCGGCACGTGTGCCCCTGGTGAGGTGTGCGACGCGACCGCCAGGTGCGTGCTCCAGGGCACCCAGCAGGCCGGCGAGCCCTGCGACTTCGACACGGTGAACGTGGGCACCGGGGCGTGTGTCTCCGGCCTTTACTGCCTGGGCGTCCTCCCGGACCCCAGCGGGGAGGCCTGCACCACCACCGCCGACTGCTTCGATTACCTGGACCCCCTCTGGAACGCGGACTGCTTGGGCGGCTTCTGCGGCGCCTCCTTCTGCTCGCCGGAGTGCGAGAACGGCGCCTGCGACGCAGGCTTCGTGCCGCAGGACGTCAGCGGCCTGTGCCTGTGCATCCCGTACTGGCAGGACCCTGACCAGGGTCTGCCCGGCAGCCCCTGCGCGTGGGACCAGGTGAACCCCGAGGCGGGCAGCTGCATGGCCAGCCTGGCCTGCCTGGGCATCCCCCCGGAGCCGCTCGAGGCGCCCTGCCCCGCGGGTCAGGAGGACTGCCTGGCCTACTTCCCGGCCGTCTGGAACCCCGACTGCGTGGACGGCGGCTGCGGTGTGTCCTTCTGCTCCGCGCGGTGCGACCCCACCGGCGCCTGCGAGGCCGGCTTCGAGCCGATCGACATCGCGGGCGACTGCTACTGCATCCCCTCCGACCCGACGCCCCAGGCGAAGATCGCCTACGTCTCCAACCGGAGCGGCAGGTACGAGGTCTGGGTGATGAACGAGGACGGCTCCGGACAGCATCAGCTCACCTTCGAGGCTTCCGACGCGACCCAGCGCATGGGCGCGCACTCGCCGCGCTGGTCGCCGGACGGGACCCGCATCGCCTTCCTGTACGGGGCCGGCGATCCCACGCCGGACCACACACGGACCATGGTGATCGACGCGGACGGGACGGATCTGCGCGAGGTGTCGAGCGCCTCGAGGACCTACTGGGAGCGCATCTCCTGGAGCCGGGACGGGACCGAGATCCTTCAGGAGCTCGACCTGTTCATGAACTCGCAGATCCTGGCCATCGACCTGGCGACCGGCGCGACCCGGGTGCTCCTGGACGACACGCCCGACGGCTACCTGATCGCCGTCTCTCCGGACGTCAACCCGGTGGACGCCACGCTCGCGTACATCGCGTACAACACCGGCGGCGACTGGGGAGGGCTGCGCGCCCGCGCGTACGCTGGCGGCGCCGAGATCGTGCTGGTGGGACCGGGCACGGCGGTGAGCGCGCCGAAGTGGTCCCCCGCGGGGGACGCGATCGTCTACGGACTGGAGGATGGTGGGGCCGACACCTTCCACGTCCTCTACCCAGGCATCGCACCGCAAGCGATCACCATCCAACCTCCGACTGGCTCCCGACCGGTCGATATGGACTGGACGGCCACCGGGTTCGTCTTCAGCCTCACCCAGGGCGACGGGCACGAGATCTGGATCTGCGACGAGGATGGCGGCGGCGCGCGGGCGCTCCTCGCCGACGGCTGGTACAACAAGCATCCGGATTGGCTGGCCGCTCCCGCGCTACCGCCCGCACCGTCCCACCGGTGAAGATTGGCTGGCACAGGCCGGGGGGGTCGACGCCCGGCCAGTTGGTGCCATCTGGGCTTTTCCTGAAGAGGAACAGCATTGGACAAGGGATCTCACCCGGGTGGGGCTACAGCCCCACCCGGGCTGCGGCCGAGCGGTGCCGCTCGGCCGCGGCCGACTACGTGAACACTCGCTCCCGCTCAGAGCCACCTAAAGCAAGAGGGACCCACCGGGAAGGTGGGTCCCTCTTGCTTTGCATGGAGCTGATCGGGATCGAACCGACGGCCTCTAGAGTGCGATTCTAGCGCTCTCCCAGCTGAGCTACAGCCCCAAGAGCCCGCGTATGATGCCCCGGCGGGCTCCGCCCGTCAAGCGATTTCTCGTCCGGCCAGCCTACCGGCAGGTGGCCGTCCAGGAGCCGTCCAGGAGCTGGTGCTCCTCGCACTGCCCCGACTCGCATGGGCTCTCCACCACGCGGCCCGTGGTGGTGAAGTCCGAGCAGTACATCAAGGTCCCCCCCTCGCACCAGAAGGTCTGCACGTCGGGATCGCACTCGTCCTCGCCGCCACCGCAGGCCGGGCAGAGAAGTCCCAGGGCCAGCACCATGAGGATCACCCGCTGGATCGTCTTCATGCCCACCTCCTCGCGCCGCCGTCGGGCGCACCGCCTGGCCGATGCAAGCGGCGTGCCGCACCAGACTGACGTGCTTTCAGGGGGTTGGCTGGATCCGGGGTGTCCCGCGCCGTCACAGCGTGCGGCGCGCCTCGGGCCGCTCAGGCGTAGTGCGCGGCCAGCCAGAACTCCTCCGGGAGCTTCGGGACCTCCAGCTTGACCCCCGGGGGGAAGTCCTCGCCGCTCGTCCCCGCGAGGGCCTTCGCCCCGGGGAACTCGCCGTGCTCGGTGTGCGCCGCGGCCGGCTCGAAGAGCTGCGCGACGGTCCAGCCCGCCGGGGCGAGGTAGATCCCGGGCTCGCTGGTCGGCAGCTGGTGGCGCTCCTCGAGCTGTCGCCACAGCGCGTCCGGGAGCGCGCCGAGCGCGCCCAGGTCGAGCAGCGCGCGCCGCACCTTCACGGGCGAGGGCTCCGTCGCCACGGCCAGGATCACGCCCACGATGGCGTCCGCGCCCTCCTTGATCCGCGCGTCGGGCTCCTCCGGCCAGTTCACGCTCGTGCCCATGTTCACGTACGACGCCCCGGGGCTCACCGCCTCGAGCGTCGCCAGGATCGCCTGGATCTTGTTTCGCGTGAACCCGCCGGCCTCCAGGTGATCGAGCGAGATGCGGCGGCCGGCGATCAGCAGCGCGTGGTACTTCCCGTCGTCCTCGATCCCGTAGTGTCTTCCCATGTGCGCGTCCTCCCGTGGTGGCCGGCGACCGGCGTGGTATCCCGTGGAACAGCATCAGCAGACGTCAAAGTCAAACCCTTTCCTCGCGGAGCATGCTGCGCCGTGACAGCCTCGACCCGCCCTGCCCCCTCCCCTGCCTCCGGCCTCGGGGCTCGCGGCCCCCGGGCGCTTGCCGCGTCGACCCGCGGGTGACACAATCCGCGGCGAACCCCCGGGCCAGATCGGAGCGAGGTGAGGCATGCAGGAGCTCACGCCGGAGTCCCTCCAGGGAGGCCAGCTCGAGGCGGTCGTGAAGGCGCGCATGCTCACCGACCCGAAGGTGCGCGCGCGCTTCGAGAAGAAGCTCGCGCCCCAGGACCGCGCGCTGCTCGAGGCCTACGAGCGGGCCTACGGCTGGCGACCGCCCGCGGAGCTGGTGGAGTGGGCGGCCCTCGCGCCTGGCTACCGCGCCGTCCTCGACGACGTCTCGGACGTCTGGATGGTGGGCGGCGGCATCGACCACGTGGCCGGCAAGCACGCGCCGAGGCTCGAGCGGCTGGTGCACGATCACGACGGACTGCTGACGCTGCTGTGCGGCCTCGAGCTCTTCGGCCACGACCCTTCAGGCGATCGCTGCTTCGCCTCCAGCCTGCCGCACCCGCGCGAGCTCGCCGAGGTCCACGTCTACAACCACGAGAACGGCGAGCTCGACGGCGACCTGTACCACTCGATCGCCGACTTCGTCTTCAGCTGCTGGGCCCCGGAGGACGAGGACGGGGAGCGCGACGAGGCCGGAGATCGGCGGCTCCAGGCCGCGTTCCACCGGGAGCGGGAGACCGCGCGCAGGCAGCTCGCCGTCCACGCGGACGGCCGCGCGCTGTTCGGTCGCATGAAGTGGCTGTGGAGCCTGCCCACGGGCGAGCCGGGCTACCGCTTCGCCGAGGACATGCAGCGGGCGCCGACGTTCGCGGACTACGAGCGCGAGCGGGAGCTCCTGCCGCGGACGCCGGTGCTCGCCAACTACTGGCTGCTGGCGCACTACTTCCTCGGCAACCTCGGCGCCTGCGCCGAGGCCGCGGCGCTGGCGCGGCAGGCGCCCGGGACGCTCACCCCCGCGCTGGCCCAGGCGATCCAGGCGCTCCTCGACCGGCCGGCCAAGGCGAAGCTGGGGAAGCTCCAGCCCGGGGTGCTCGCGGAGCTCCGCCAGGCGGTGCGCAAGAACGCCGACGGGACGCTGCTCGAGCCCGAGGTGCGCGCCGCGCTCGAGCGCGAGCGCCGCGGCGGCGCGGTCCGGGCCGACCCCGGGGAGCTCGGCAGGCGCCTGCGCGCCGGCGAGGACGGCTGGGCGCTCATCGCCGAGCTCGCGGACGACGTCGAGGCGCACGACCTGGTCCTGGCGGAGCTGGCCGGGCGGGACGCGGCGCTCGCCAAGACCGTCGAGCGCTACCACCGCGCGCGCGCCGAGGAGGACGCCTGGAAGGAGTGGCCCAGCCGCTGGGAGGAGGAGGCGTTCGATCGGCGCCTGGCGCCGGTCGTCGGCGCCGCCTTCCGCGCCGGGCTCAGGTTCGACAGTGATCACCAGCGCGCCGCCTCGTCGCTGGTGAACACGCTCGCCTTCCTCGACGACGCCCAGTCCATGGACAGCTTCGCCGCGGCCATCGAGGCGCTGCGGATGGACGACGAGCGGTTGGAGTACGTCGTGAGCGCGCTCGTGCGCAGCCGGCAACCCGCCGCGCGGGGGCTGCTGGTCAGGGCGGCCTGGCGCTTCTTCGACTTCTTCGACGCCACCGTCAAGGCGCAGACGAAGCGGGAGGCCGACCGCTCGATCGACACCCTGTTCCAGGTCGACAACCACCTGCTGCCGGCCCTGCTGGCCGCCATCCGCGCCGGGGACGAGGCGTCGGAGAAGCTGGTCGACAAGGTGCTGTCGATCACCGACCACATGTCCGTGCTCGGGGTGGCCTACGCCGAGGCCTTCCGCCAGGTGGGCGAGAAGAAGCTCACGCGCCACGTCCAGATGGCCGCGGGCTACTGCATGCTGATCGACGGCTTCACCGGGGAGTGCCTGCCCGGCTACGCGCACTACAACTTCGCCGAAGCCGCGCTGGCCTGCGCCCGGATCAACCCGCCCAAGGCCGAGCAGACGCTGCGCGGCATCGTCGCCCGGGAGCGCGAGCCGACGCTCTGCCTGGACGTGGTGGGCGGCGCGCTGGCCGGCCTGCTGGCGCTCGCCCCCGACGACGCGGAGTTGGTCGCCTGGGCCGACCGCATCCTCGCCAACCGCACCGGCGAGGAGCGGGTGTACGGGGCGCTGCGCGGCGTGGCCGCGGGCCAGGTGCGCGCGGCGCGGGGCTGGATCCGCCCCCACGCCTACACCGGCACCAGCTCGAACCACATCCTCGAGCATGCGCTGGTGCAGGAGGCCGCGCGCGACGCGCTCGTGGCGCTGGGCGAGCCCGCGGCGCCGCCCTTCGACGAGGCGGACGAGTTCGCCAGCGGCGTGCCCAGGCAGGAGCTGCCGGCCGCGCTGCGCCAGCGCCACAAGCACCTGACCGAGTACGTATTCAAGCGCATCCGCGAGGCCGGGCTGCGCAGCCCCGAGGTGATCGAGATCGGCGGGGAGGTCCTGCGCGACGCCCACCGCTTCAGCGCCGACGAGGGCGCCCGCGCGCGCTCGGTCGAGGAGCGCAAGGCCGGGCTCCAGGCCATGCTGGCGCAGGGGCCGGCGTGCCTGCCGATGCTCGCCTCCCTGCTCGGGGTCGAGGGCGTGGCCGGCTCCCGGCGGACCATCGTGCTGTACGTCATGGGCATGATCGCCGAGGTGCCCGCGCTGTTCGCCAGGCTGCGCACGACTCCGGCCGCCGAGGTGCGCGCGCTCCTCGAGGCGCCGACGCCGGAGGCGATGGGCCTGCTCGACCTGGTGGCCGGCTGGGCCCTGGCCACCCAGGGCGAGGAGGCGCACGCCGCCCTGGAGCGGGCGGCCGCCTGGCGCCTGTCCCTGTACGGCGGCGAGTACGACCACTGGGCGGAGAACGAGCCCACCGGGCCGCGCCTGGCGCGGCTGCTCGCCCGCGCGCCCGCGGCGGCGGCGCGCGTCGCGGAGCGCGTCGCCGCGCTCGGTAACTACCACGTCAGCAGGGCGTGGCAGCCCCAGGACCCTCCGGCGCCGCTGGCCGGCCTCGGCGACGCGGCCGAGATCACCCTCGGCATGAGCGTGGCCAGCCCCGGCTGCGACGGGCCGCGCTACACCTGCGCGCTCCGCCTCTCGGGCGCGGAGGTGGCCCTGACCTACCTGGCGGAGGACATCAGCTGCGAGGGCATCCTCGACGAGCGGCGCTACGAGCAGGCGGGCGTGTTCACGGCGGGATCGCCCGAGGAGGCGCGGGCCGCGGTGGACGGCATCTGCCGGGCGCTCGCGGCCGTCGGCTTCGCGCCGCCCGCGGCCCGCAAGGCCGTCCGGGGCGGCAAGAGCGCCAAGGCCGCCCGGAAGGGCAAGCGGGCGTAGGCCGATCCTCGCGGAGGCCCCGGCGCCTGGGGCGTGCTACAGTCCGGGCCATGGGTGGAGGGTCACGCCGCCTTCGGGATCTCCTGTGGGTCGGCCTCGGCCTGGCCGCGGGCGCCCTGGCCCTGGGCGCGGCCTGGCTCTGGGAAGAGGAGGCCCATCGCTGGTTCGACCCCGAGCAGCGCCTCCGCGCCCGCGCCCTGGCGGCGGTGCGCGACGGGGATTCGCAGGCCGCCATCGCGGCCTTCCGGGAGCTGCGGGCTCTGCCCGGCCCGCGCGATGATGCCTGGGACGACGGCCACGAGCTGGGGCTTTCGCTCTGCCGCCTGGGCCGGGTGGACGAGGCCCTGGCCGAGCTCGCCGCTCTGCCCCCGGGGGCGCGCGACAGCGCAGGCCGCGCGTTCCTGTGGTCCCGCTGCCTGGCCGAGGCCGGCCGCCTGGAGCAGGCCCTCGCCCTGCAGCGCCGCGGGCTGGACGGGTCGGAGGGCGCCGCCCGCTGGCGGCGGCTGGCCGCGCTGCAGGCCGCGCGCCCGGCCGGGCCGCTCGACTTCGCCCTCGCCTCCGAGCGCGTGCCCGTCCGGCTGCTGCGCGCCGCGGACGGCGAGCTGCGCTGCCCGGGCCAGGCCCTGCTGGCGGCCGGGTGCGGCGAGCGCGGGGAGCGCCTGGCGTGCCTGCCGGCGACCGGCGTCCCCTGGAACGACACGGACTACCCCTTCGGCCAGAACAAGAAGACCTGGAGCTGCCGGGGCACCGGCCCGGTGCGGGCCGAGGCCGAGCCCATCCCCGTCTTCGCGCTGTGCGCGCCCTGGTGAGGTGGATCGTGCGCGCGCGGAGCCTCTGCTGCTTCCTCCTCGGCCTGGCCCTGTGGGGCGCGGGTGTGGGCGCCGTGTGGGCCCTCGACCGCTGGAACCTCTGGTTCCCGGGCGAGAGCGAGCGGCTGCGGCTCGCGTTCGCCGAGGCGCGCGACCTCGGCCGGCACGCGGAGGCGCTGGCCGCCCTCGATCAGCTGGCCGAGCGCGAGCACGACGCGTGGCTGCTGATCGACCGGGCCGAGATCCTGTCCGCCCTCGGGCGGCCGGCCGAGGCGGTCTCGCTGTACCTCGAGGCGCAGGCGCGCGGGGAGCGAGGCGCCTGGCTGCTCGACCGGCTGGCCGAGGCCCAGGCCGCCGCCGGCGATCTCGACGGGGCCATCCACGACCTGGTGCGGGCCATCGACCAGGACGCGCGCCCCTGGGGCGACGAGCGGCGCTTCCTGGCCGAGCTCCTGGCGCGGGCGGGGCTCCCGGCGGACGGGGGCTGGTGGCGGCGCTCGAGCGGCTTCCGCCTGGTCACCTCGGCCGCGGGGCGGGCCGTGTGCGCCCCGGAGGAGCGCCTGGTCGGCGGCGGCTGCGGCCGGGAGGGCTGGCTGCTGGCCTGCCCGGCGCCGCTCGGGGCGGACTGGCCCTCCGCGCCCGGCGATCAGCACCGGCGCCTGGGCGGCGCGCACGCCTGCCCGCCAGCCGAGAGGGCGGAGACCTGGGCCCTGTGCGCCGGCCCCCTCCGGGCCGAGGCCGAGGACCGGGGCGACTAGCGAGTGGCAGGTGCCACCCCATTTTTGGCCGGGCTCGACCCCCCAGAAAACCACAGACATCACGCGTGGTTCGGGGTGAATCCCTCTTCATGGAGGGAGGAGGCGCCAGAGATGCGCCGCAGGCCCCCATCCTGCTGCCTTCACCCTGCATGAGTCTTCTGCCCGTATTCCCTTTCTTTCCGCGATGCTGGGCGTGAGCCCTGCAGGTGCCACCCTCCTGGCGCGTGGCTTGCACTGCCGCGAGGGCTCGAGGCCCGAGGTGTGCCCTGTCGTGGAGGTTCCCATGGCGCGCTCGCCGATCTCGCTCTGCCTGCTGCTGTCCGTCTGCCTCATCCCTGGCTGCCTCACCTACGGCGCGCTCGACCCCGGCGCCGGGCCGGATGGAGGCCAGGACGGCGGTCAGGACGGCGACGTCCACCAGGACGACTCCGCGCCGCCCGGCCCGTGCAGCGGCCCGGCGTACGTGCGCCTCGGTGGCGAGGGAGCCTCCCCCGTGGTCGTGACCACGGACTGGCTGGTGATGGACTGCTGCGAGGGCGTGTACCTGACCTTCCACGGGCCCACGTCCGCGCTCGGCCCGCTGCGCGCCATGCTGCGGGTGTGGGGCGGGCCCCAGGGCCTGAACGGCGAGTTCGCCTTCGACGGCGAGGCGGAGTCGCCCATGGCCGGGCTGGCGAGCCTCGAGTCCGACCCCTGGACCTTCGAGCCGCTCGCGGGCTGGGCGCGGATCGAGGAGCGCGAGCAGGTGGATCACATCTCCCCCCTCGTCGTGACCCTGTGCGCCCACGCGACCGGCGAGGGCCCGCTCGCTAGCCAGGGGACGGAGGTGTGGGTCGAGCGCGCGGTGCTCGCGCCCATGGAGTGGGCGGAGCGCTGGCAGATCAGGCTGCTCGCGGACCCGGACCTCAGCGCGCAGGACGCCCTCGCCCTGCCCCTCGATTCGCTCGCGCTGCGCGACGGGGCCTGGGCCGACCTGTGGAGCCTCGCGTCCTACGGCCACGCGGAGCACGAGCTGCGCTGGAACGAGTGGCACTCGACCGAGGGCATGCTCGCCGTGCTCCCGCCCGTGGGGGTGCAGGGCCTGCCGTTCGTGGTGGTGGCGGACGGCGCGCCCGCCTACCTGGGGGCGTTCATGACCCCGCTCTCCTCGCTGAGCTTCGGGGGGCCGGTCATCCTGATGCCGCCCGGGGACGGCCTGGACCCGCGCGCGCTGCGCATCGAGCGCTCCTACGCGGACCCGCGGCCCGGCTCGCCCGATCCGCGGGAGGACCCGCGGGTGCTCGCGGTGCTCGGGGAGACGGGGCGGCTGGCGCCCTGAGGGGCCCCCGCCCCGGGTGGCTGGCACCTCCGACGCGAGAGCTCACCCACGTCTACCGCCACAGCCCGTGCTCGACCTGCGGCGCGGGCGGGGCCGGCAGGTTCGCGCTGAGCTGGAGCTGGTAGCCGCAGAAGCCCACCAGCAGGTGCAGGTCCGCGTGGCAGCGCGTCACCGAGAGCAGCTCGGGCTCGCCCCCGGCGCCGCGGTGGTAGAACACCACGTGGCTCGCGCCCGTGAAGCTCAGGCTGTCACCCCGCCGGAGTGTCCCCGCGAACACGGGCGCGCCGCCGTGGAGGCCGCCCTGGGCGAAACCGAGCGCCTCCCCGGCGCTCTTGAAGCCCGCCACCTCGAGCTCCTGCACCGGGTCCCCCGGGACCACGAGATCGGTGAGGAAGCCCGGCTTGTACTCCGCGTGGAGCTGACCTGCGACGGGTTCGGTGCTCACGTGCGCCTCCTCGGGCCAGGCCACGACCGCGGCCATCACCCAGAGCATCCATGGAAGGGTCCGCATGTCCATCCTCCCGGGACAGGGCCTCGCCTGCTGGTGACACGCATTGTACCCCGCCTCGCGGGTGCCATCGAGGCCTCGCGAGGTGGACCGGATAAAAGGATAGATCCGCCATGCTCGACCGTCGTATACAGTGGCCATACGATGGTGAGTGGTTCCCTGGCGGTCCAACCCACCCAGAGAGGAGGTTCCCGATGCGCCCCTCCATCGCGATCCTGATCCTGTCGGTCACCTGCCTGGGCTGCAAGACGAACGGCGACCAACCCGCGCCAGCCTCCGGACACGAAACCGTGGCGGCCGCGGCCGAGGGCTGGAAGGCGCGCTTCCAGGAGGCGATCGACGCCATCGCGGCCGCCGAGGACCCATGGGCTGCCCTGTGCCAGCGGATCGACACCCTGAGCGCGGCGTACGCGGAGGGAGATCCCGAGGTCCAGAAGGTGCTGAAGTTCGAGGAGGATTGGTCGCGCCTGGGCGCCAAGCTCAGCAACCTGAAGACCCAGTGCGAGAAGGGAAATAAACCTGTCCTCCCGGCTGGGTCCACCTTCGCGACGACCCTCAAGACCCCCTGGGAGCGCGTGAAGGCCAAGCTCCCCTGAAGGCGCGACCTCGAATCCTGCGGAGCTGCTCCCCGCAGGTGCCAGGATCATCCTCGAAGAGAATGGAGACCGGTGGAGGACGGCTGGCACCCGGAGGGGGAATCGGGAGCAACGCGGTCAGGCGCACGCGGCGCGTTTGCGATCCTGGAGCCGAGGCCTCCACCGCCCCTTGTCCCCCGCTGCCCGTCGCGGTACACCTCATCCAGGCGTCCGGGAACAGAAAGGATCCCCATGTCAGAGCACGTGGAAGCCCTGAGGCCCTTCTTCGGCAAGATCGCCATCGTCCAGGTGCTCGCCGACGCGGAGGCGTTCTGCTTCGACTGGGACGCGCTGCCGGGCAAGAAGAGGCAGGAGCTCCTCGAGCATCACTTCGCGGCCGTGGACCAGGCCATGAGGAAGATGAAGGGGGCCGGCTGGCTGGAGAAGTTCCAGCCCTTCGCCCTGCTCGGCCACTCGATCCCGAGCTCGATCACCAAGCGGATCGAGTTCTCGGCGCCCCACGAGGGGCTCCTGTTCGTCCACAAGGAGCACGGGCCCATCCTGTACTGCGCGGCCAAGGACGACCCGCGCCTGGCCATGATGCACGAGAGCGTCGAGGCGCTCCGCCCGGTCGAGTCCTGCTGGGACGACCTCTTCGACGCGAAGAAGCTCGACTTCTCCGAGGAGGTCGATCGCTCGGAGTGCGAGGGCTTCACCCTGGGCGAGATCGAGACCATGATGGAGGTCGCGGGCGGCAACACCATGTTCGTCTGCGGCGCGGAGGAGCCCGAGTAAGGCGCCTCTGCGGCGCTCCCCTCGCTCCTCGCTCCTCGCCCCTCGCTACTCGCCACCCGACATCAGGTGCTTCGCTTGTCTGGCACCTTCAAGTGGAGGGCCTCAGAGGGCCAGCCAGGCGGTCAGGCCAGCGCTCGCCACCAGGGCGCCGACCCAGACGAGCAGCCCGTGCCTGCGCGCCTGTCTCGTCAATCGATACCGGTGCGGCCCCACGGCCCACAGGACGGAGGGGTCTGCCAGCGACGCCGCCCCGACCAGCGCGCAGAGGATCCCCAGGGCCAGCAGCGGCACCGCCCGCGCGCTGCCCGCGGGCGGGACATGCAGGCCGGCCAGGACCGCCCCGGCCACCAGGAAGACCGCCGGCAGGAAGCGCCCGTCGAGCCCGCGCCGGGCCGGCCGGGGCGCCCGTAGCTCGGGCGGGGCGAAGAACCCGCGGCGGTGCAGCGCCTGGAGCTTGGACCAGACGTCATCCTCGGCCTGGTCGGGATCGTTCCGGATCCGTCGATGGCACCAGGCCGGCGGGTAGAGCTCCTCCCCGCCGCTGAACAGGAGCGTCGCCACCCCCGGCCCCTCGGTCCTCGAGCCCAGGACCCAGGCCGCGGTCCGGAGGCGCCGGAGCACCTCGCCCAGGTAGGCCCCCCAGAGATCGGCCTGGTCGGCCAGGGCCGCGGGGTCGAGCGGCGACGCGCGATGGGTCCGGCAGAGCTGCGCGAGGATCCTCTCCAGGACCTGGACCGAGGCGAGCGAGTAGTCCAACTCGCTCGAGAACCGGGCCCGGGCCTCGCGCACGGCGCGCTCGGCCAGGTGCTGCATCCGGGTGTCGAAGTCCTCGGGGTCGCCTGGCGCCACCGGGCCTCTCCGGTTCGAGGGTCATCGCCTGCCGCAACGGCTCCGAGCATCTCTGGTCCGGCCCGAGGCGTCAACCCTCGCCCCTCGCCACTCGCCACTCGCCACTCGCCACTCGCAACTCGCAACTCGCAACTCGCAACTCGCAACTCGCCATTCTGGCCGGTGCCAGCCACGCTGCATCCACAGGTGCCCGGGTCCGGGGCGCCCCAGCCCTCTCGCGGCGCTTTTCCTCTTGGTCTTCGCGACCATCGTCCCATGGGGTGGAGCCATCAGGGCCTGGTCCGCGGGGGCCCGCGTGGCCCCTCCCCCACAGGGTACACGGTGGCGTGTCCGTCTGGCCCCGACCCACCGCGCAGGGGAGCCGGACGGGTGCACGAGGGCGATCCGCATCCACGAGCATCCCCTGGAGTCTCACGAGGTTGCACACGGAAAGGCGTGGCCGGGACCGCCCGCGGTTCGGTCGCGCGCGTCTGGCACGGGCCTTGAAGGCGCAGTGCTGCATGCCTCCCCATGCGCAGCGCGACGGAGTCTCTCGCTCTCTCGCAGGGCTCATCGCGCTCCTGGCATGCGGCCCTGCCTGGGCCAACGACTTCCTCGAGTGGCAGGCCCTCCCACCCCTGCGGTTGGTCCGCTTCGAGCCGCAGCGGGTGCTGCTCGGGACCGCGGAGGGTCGCTGCCTGGCGCTCCACCGGGGCTCGCGCGGGCTCAGGCCGGTCAAGTGCAACACCCGGAAGCTCTTCAGGTACGCGGAGAGACCCCTGCCGCCGGACGGGCTAATCCCCGAAGATCGCAGCGGCGTGGTCTTCCTGGATTCCGAGGGGACGCGCTGGACCGCGGCCAGCTCCTACTGCTCCGAGGGGGCCCACCGGACCGGTCTGCTGTGGAGGAAGAGGCAGCCCTTCCCCACCGCGATCGATCCCTGCAACAGCGTGAGCGCGGTCGAGGTCCACGGGGGCAGGGTCTTCCTCGGCACCTGTCACCCGGGCGAGCTCGGCACCTACCAAGGCGAGGGCCTGGTCGTGCAGGACGCCGAGACCGGGGAAGTCCTCGGTCGCCTCGCCGAGAAGGACGGGCTGAGCGGGGACCTGATCGCCCAGATCCGGGTCGATCCGCTCACCGACACGCTCTGGGTCTTCTCCCAGTGGGGCTACAACCGGATCGACGACGAGCTGCGCATCCTCGAGTCGGGCTACTTCCAGCTCGACTTCGATCCCCGCACCGGCGCGTCCCGGGTGGTCGTCATCGATCACCACGAGCCGATCAACCTCCTCGTCGCCCTGGCCGAGCGCATCGACTTCAAGGATCGCCCTGGCTTCGCCCGCGCGGCCCGTGCCATCCCGCGCCCCGCCCGCGAGGTGATCAAGCCGTGGCACCTGGAGTGCGCCTCCGGAGGGCTGTGCATGCCGGGCGAGCGGGACTTCCTGCCGGACGACGTCCTCCCGCTGCTGCCCTTCTTCCTCGAGGCGGCCCACCGCGAGCTCCTGGGCAGCGGTACCTCAGCCATCGACAGCCTCTGCGCCTTCCACGATCACCGGGTCGAGGACCTCATGCACCAGCTGTACGGCAACGCGCGCTCCGAGGCGGAGTGGCATATCGCCCGACACTGCATCGAGAAGTACAACAGGAAGAAGGAGCAGGACGGCGATGGGTGGCGGTAGGTCGCGTTGGCCCCCTCCGCAGGTGCCACCCGAATGGGGTGCCAGCCACCCAAAGCACAGACGTTTGCCGATCGTCCGTGTGCCTCCACTCCGGGCATCCTTCAAGCGGGTTGCGATCACCTGGCACCTGGGCAAGGGGGGGCGGGAGCCGGAGCTCGCCGCCTACCCGAGCGCCTCCTCGTCCAGGGTGGTGATCTGCAGCCTGGGCTTGCTGCCGCCGGTGTAGCCCACGCGCTTGAGCTCGACCTCCCACTTCCCTCCCGGATGGTTGGTCACCTCCACGAAGGTCGGCCGCTCGGTGCACCCCTTGCCGGTGTTCGCGTAGATCTCCCTCACCTCGACGCCGGGGTCGTGCTTGTGCTGCTGCGGGTAGGCCTTCACCAGCGCCTCGTGGGTGTGGCCCAGCACGACGATCTTGAACCTCTCCTGGAGCCGGTAAACATAGGGCGACAGGCCGAAGGCCTCGGCGCGGAGCGCGTCGACCGCCCCGCCATCACCCTTCGCGGCCTTCCAGAGCTCATACAGGTCCCGGTACCTCGCCTTGACCTCGCCGAGGGTCGGATCCGGCAGGCCCGCGCCCAGCTCCACGAGGTCCTCGTCCTCGAGCCCGACGAAGCTCATGACCGCGTCCAGGACGGCCTCGGCCAGGGTCTTGCCCTCGTGCTTGGACTTGTGGACGCTCACGAGGTAGCTGCCGATCGCCGCCGGGCAGTCGGCCGCCTGCGTGGTCTTCGCCAGGACCCGGGTGATGAAGTAGCCGAGCGGGACGCCGTTCACCGGGTCGTGGACCCGATCGGGGGCGTTGAACATCGCCTCGGCGTGGCCGTGCTCTCCGACCAGGACACCGTCCAGGTAGGAGTTGATGAGCTGCGGGGCCTTGCCGGACCGCGGGTCGGCCAGGAGGTCGAGGTCCGCCTGGGTCGTGTCCATGTCGTGGTTGCCCTTGACGTAGTACACGTGGGTCAGGTTCCTGAGGCAGCGGTGGAGCATGGCCCAGATGGGCCTGTTCGGCGCGGCCCCGATGATGTCCGCGATGGTGGGCGGGACCGCGCCCGCCGGGCACACCCAGTTGTCGAAGAAGTCGCCCAGGATGACCAGGTCCTTGACCTCGTCGCCCCGGGTCGAGACCCAACCCAGGAAATCGCACAGCGGCTTCACGTGCTCCTTCCCGAACCACTCGCTCCTGTGCCGGCGAAGGCCGATGTGGACGTCGCTGATGAAGACCATCTTGTTTGGCGCCATTCCGGGTTCCCCTTGGTGGGCCGTTCGGCCCGCTCCCTGCTGGCTGTCCCGCGAGCTTCGAGCAGATGGGAGGTGCGGTACCACGGCCTGCCCGCGCTCGCAAGCCCCTGGCGAGCCCAGGGGCCGCGCGTGGCGACCCTCCGGCAGGGGCTGGGCCCGGGGGCGCGCTCGAGGACCCCGTACCAGAAACGGCGCCCGGGGCGGCGGCGAGCAGGGCGGTGGCCAGGGCGACCAGGGCGAGCGCCGGGGACGGGTGCAGCGCCCATGGCCGGGGCCTCCTCTCTCTATCATGGACGATCCTGGCACGCGGATCTGACATGAGCCCTGGGCCGGAAGCGTGCTAGCCTCCAGGCGAGGAGACACGCCATGAGGACGACCCTCCGCCTGCTCTGGACGGCCCCCGGGCTCGCGCTCCTGGCGGCGCTGGCCGCCTGCCAGGGCGGCGCGGCCCCGCCCGCGGCCCCTGCCCCACCCGCGGCCCCTGCCCCACCCGCGGCCCCTGCCCCGCCCGCGCCGGACACGCAGCCGGAGGATCTCGTGGAGAACATCCGCCCCGACGTGCCGCTGCTCGAGTCGCTCTCCCGCCCGCCGAACGGCAAGCCGGCCGGCTACCGGCTGTGGCCCGACGGGCGCTACGAGGAGCTGGGACCGGCCAACGAGCCCCCGGACGCCTGGGTGCTGAAGCTCACCTACACCCGCGCCGACCTGGCCCGGTACCTCGCGGCCGCCTCGAAGGTCGACCTCTCGGGGCTCAGGCCCTCCTACCAGGCGAGGGCGCGCGACGCATCCCCGCGCCACGTCCGCCTCCAGGCGGGCGGCCAGGTCCGGGAGCTCGACATCACCGGCGTCCGCGTCCCGGAGATAGAGGCCCTCGAGGCGGCCATGGTCGCCGCCCGGGCCCCCTGAGCCAGGCTCGTTGCAGGTGCCTGGCCCCTGCAGAGGGGGGTTCAGCGATCCGTGCGCGGGTCTCGCGTGGAGGCCGACAGGAGCCGCTCGAGCCGGGGGATGTCGGCGGCCTGCACCCGGTCCGCCTGGCCCCGCAGGAAGGCGAGCAGGCACTCGAGATCGTAGCTGTCGAGCTTCCTGGCCTGGCCGCCGCCGTCGAGGCGCAGGCGCAGCTCGAGCGTCGGGAGCGACTCTCCGGGCGAGCACTGGCGGCAGAACGACCGCTCCTCCACCGTCACCCACACCCCGAGCTCGGCGAGCGCATCGGCCTGGGCGCGGAGCGCGCGCAGGGAGGTGAGCAGGCTCCCCAGGTTCCACAGGGTGCGCTGGCCGCAGCTCGGGCACAGGTAGAAGGCCGGCTCCTCGGGGCGGACGGAGACCGAGTAGCACATGGCGGCGGGCGCGCGGTCCACGGGCGGTGGCTCGGGCTCCCGGCACCGCCCGGCGAACTCGGCCAGCTGCTCGCACAGCTCCGCGCGGCTGCGGAGCCCGGCCGGAGGCGTCGCGGGGGTCGGCCGGCCCTCCACCACCACCTCCGGGCGAGCGAGGGCTCCCGGCAGGGGCGGGCTGGGCGAGGAGGTGGTCCCGCGGCCGCTGCGGGCGCGGATGGCGCGGACGGCCAGCAAGCCCCCCAGGACCACGACGCCCAGGCCGAGGATCGAGATCAGCCATCCGGGCATGCCCGCCACCTCTCTGGCAGCGCCCAGCATAGCATGGCTGCGCGGGGCCCGGAGCCCGCGCCATCGAGACATCTCCTCCCTCGAGGAAAATCCTCCGGCCCCGAGCTCCAGCGAAGCCAGGAGATCAGGGACGGCTCGGGAGCACTCGAAACGCCGCGCCGGCATCCGGAGTCTCAGGCCCCTGAGCTGCGAGTGGCTGTCCCCCGCCCCCGGAGGGGTGGCCGCCTCGCTTGCCTTCCGGCCCTCCCCCGCGACACACTCCGGGTCGAAACGAAGGAGACCCCCCATGTCGCGCGTCACCCCCGCGGCGCTCCTGCTGGCCCTGGCGGCCCTGCTCACCGCCTGCGACGGGAAGGTGTCCGCGCCGGACGCGGGCGGCCACGAGGAGGTTGACGCGGCGGCCCCCGACGGCGACGACGGCGGGGCGGGGACGGACGAGGGAGGGGATGCGGACCCTCCGGCCTGCGCGGCGCTCGAGACCTTCGAGACGGGCCTGACCCCCGGCGCGGTGCTCCACGTGGCCACCTGGGGCAGCGATGCGGACGGGGACGGCAGCGCCGAGCGCCCGTACGCCAGCATCGCCCGGGCGGCGCAGGGCATCGGCCCGGGCACGGCGGTGCACGTCCACTCCGGGACCTACCCCGGCGGGGTGTACCTGGCCGACCTGGCCGGCGAGGCCGGAGCCCCGATCTGGATCGGCGGCGCCCCGGGCGAGCCGCGGCCGGTGCTCGAGGGCGGCGGCGGCGGCGTGCAGCTGGTGCGGGTGCGCTACCTCGTCCTCCACGACCTGGAGGTCCGCGACGCCAGCCAGAACGGCGTCAACTGCGACGACGGCGGCGAACGCGACGACCCCGAGGCCACCGGCCAGGTGATCTTCCGCGGCCTCCACATCCACGACATCGGCGGCGGCGGCAACGAGGACTGCCTGAAGCTCTCCGGCGTCCGCGACTACTTCGTGCTCGACTCGGAGTTCGCCCGCTGCGGCGGCGGCATGTCCGGCAGCGGCATCGACCACGTCGGGTGCCACCACGGCTTGATCGCCCGCTGCCGCTTCGAGCAGATGTCCGGCAACGCCGTCCAGAGCAAGGGCGGCAGCGCGGACATCGAGATCCGCCAGTGCTGGATGGTGGACGCCGGCGAGCGCGCGGTGAACATGGGCGGCTCCACGGGCTTCGAGTTCTTCCGGCCGCCGCTGTCGAGCGAGCAGCCGAACGCCGAGGCCCGGGACATCCGGGTGATCGCCAACGTCATGATCGGCAGCAGCGCGCCGATCGCCTTCGTGGGCTGCGTCGGCTGCCTGGCGGCGAACAACACCCTCGTCGACCCGGACACCTGGATCCTGCGCGTCCTGCAGGAGACGACCTCGACGGCCGAGTACGAGTTCCTGCCGACCCGGGACTGCGTGTTCGCCAACAACCTGGTGTTCTTCGACCGGGGGGCGCTGTCCACGCAGGTGAACGTCGGGCCGGACACCGCGGCCGAGACCTTCACCTTCAGCTCGAACCTCTGGTACGCCCACGACGATCCCGGCCGGTCGGAGCCCGACGCCCTGCCGGCGGCCGAGACCGCGCCGATCATCGGGCAGGACCCCGGCCTGGCGGATCCCGCCGCGGCCGACTACCACATCGGGCCGGGCAGCCCCGCCGCGGGTCGCGGGACACCGTGGCCGGCGGTCCGGGTGGACGCGGACGGCCGCTGCTTCGCCTCGCCGCCGTCCATCGGCGCCTACGAGGTCCAGGACTGACGGGGCCAGCGAGTGGTACACCCGGACCAGGGCGGGAATGGAGGGGCCATGGCAGGGAAGAAGCTCGACAGCCTCGACCAGGTGCGCGCGGACGGGCTGCGCGTCCCTTCGATCGCGGAGCGCGAGGCGCTGCGCGCGGCCGCGCGGGAGAGCCCCCGCTACCGGGAGGTGGAGGCGGAGGTCCTGGAGATCTTCCGCGCGGTGTACCCCGGCGGCAGCGAGACCGACGCGATGATCCTGGAGATCGACCCCAACGAGTTCGATCAGGATCCGTGCTTCTTCTACGAGCGCGTCGCGGAGCGCTTCGAAGTCCCGAAGGATCCCGCGAACGAGTACTTCGGCGGGTACGGCGGCGCGGTCGCGGACACGATTGCCTGCCTGTGCAGCCGCCTGAGCCGCGGGGAGGCCCGCTGAGCAGCCCCTGGCGCGGCGCCACAGGTGCCCGGAGCCCGCGTCAGCGAGATAAATCCCCCTCCTCCCTCGAGGAAAATCCTCCGACCCCGAGCTCCAGCGAAGTCAGGAGATCAGGGACGGCTCGGGAGCCCCCGAAACACCGCGCCTGCATCCGCGGTCTCAGGCCACTGAGCTGCGAGTGGCTGGCGCCCGCGGCGAAGCGGCGGGCGGCCCGGGCTAGAGGCAGAGCAACAGCGCGTCGTTCTGGGTCTGGCAGCCCTCGGGGTAGGGGCTCAGGTTGGCGTCGCAGGCGAAGGTCGGGGAGCTGCCCGCGCACTGGGCCACGGCCTGGAACTCGGTCGGGCAGGAGGTCTCCGAGGCGCCGCAACCGCTCAGGCAGTCGTCGAGGTCGCCGGGGCCGTTGGTGCAACCCGCCGCGACCACCTCCGGGCAGCTCTGGACGCAGAAGACGCTCACCTGCTGCAGGCAGGCGGTCAGCACGTCGTTCTGGGAGTCGCAGCCCACCGGCGCCGGGGAGTCATAGGCGTTGCAGTCGAAGGTCGGATTCCCGCCGGCGCAATCCGCCAGGGCGTCGAACTGGGACCCGCACATCTGCTGGACGGTCCGGCAACCCCCGAGGCAGTCGTTCAGGTCGGCGGGGCCGTTGTCGCAGCCCGCCGCCAGCACCGCCGGGCAGTAGATGGCGCAGTAGTCCTCGTCGTCGCCGCCGCACCCGGGCGACGCCAGGATCACCACGAGGGCCATCAGCGAGGAGACGAGGGTGAACTTCGTGACCAGCGAGCGCATGAGCACCTCCAGTTTGCAGGGCCAGCTTGGATTGACGACGAGGACCCCATGTCAGCCATGTCTCCGGTTCCCTGTCAAGGCGCTGCCCGGGCCGCTCCCGACCGGGGCCGGGGCCGGCCGGGAGCTATCGGAGGCCGGACGGCCGTGGCGCGGTCAGGGCTGCCCGACGTCGCCGGAGGCGTTGTCCTCGTAGGTGTTGGTCGTCGCCCAGTCGCCGTCGAGGGTGACGTTCTCGTCCTGCCAGAGGCCCCAGGCGGCGCTGTGGCGGAGCGTGCAGTGGCTCATCGTCAGCCGCACCGGCAGGCCGGTGGAGTAGAGATCGACGTTCCCCCGCGAGGCCACGGCGGCGCTGCCGCCGTACTCGACGGTGACGTACTCCAGGCGGTTGGCGGCGTTGTTGGTGTTGGGGAACACGAGCCCCGACCAGAAGCCGTTCGTGGGTGTGGCGGCGGTGAACAGGATCGGCGCGGCCTCGGTGCCCACCGCGTGGAGCGCCGCGACGTCGCCGTTGACCGAGACGAAGAGATCGGCGTCGAAGATCAGCGTGGCGCCGGCCGCGAGGGTCAAGACCGCCCCGACGTTGATGCTGGTGGTGACGTGGTAGGGCACGTCCAGGGCCTGCCAGGTGCCGTCCTCGGTCACCCAGTCGCCGTTCACCACGATCTCGTCGCGGTCGTTGCCGGTGTAGGCGCTGCTGGCGTCGAGCTGCTCGGCCGAGTCGGCGAAGACGTAGGCCGGCCCGAGGGTGTTCCCGGTGAGGGTGTTGCCGGTGAACGAGGGCACCTCCGAGGCCTTGGCGAGGTAGAGGCCGAACCCGCCGCTCTCCTGGATGGTGGTGTGGTCGATCGTCACCCGCACCGGGGCGCCGGTGGAGTCCAGCATCACCGCCGCCCCGCCCTGCGCGGTCGGCCCGCCGCCGTACTCCACGGTGACGTGGTCGAGGGCGTTCTGCGGGTTCGCCGTGTTGCTGAAGGTGATCCCGCTCCAGGAGCCGCGGGTCCGGGTCGCCCCGGTGAACAGGATGGGGTCCGCCTCCGTGCCCACCGCGTGCAGCGCGCCCGCGTCGTCGGCCACGGCCAGGAAGGTGTCCGGCGCGAAGATCACGGTCGCGCCGGGCTGGAAGGTCAGCGCCGCCGTCACGTTGACCGAGCTGTCCAGGTAGTACGGGACGTCGAGGGTCTGCCAGGTGGCGTCCACGGGCACCTGGTTGCCGGTCACCACGACCTCGTCGCGATCGTTCCCGGTGAAGGTGCTGGAGGCGTCGAGCAGGCGGGCCGACTCGGAGAAGACGTGGGCCGGCCCGAGGGCGTTGCGGGTCAGCGTGTTGCCGGTGAACGAGGCCACCTCCGACCGCCCGCACAGGTACAGGCCGAAGCCGCTGCTCTCGCGCACGGTGGTGTGGTCCATCTGCAGCCGCACCGCCTCGCCGGTGGTGTCCAGCGTCACCGCGGCGTTGTCGATCGCGGCCGTCCCGCCGGCGTACTCCACGATCACCCAGTCGAGCCGGTTGGCGGCGGTGGCGTTCGTGAGGACCAGCCCGGTCCAGGACCCGCGGACCTGCGTGGCGCCGGTCAGCAGGATCGGATCGTCCTGGGTGCCGACGGCCACCAGGGCCCGGGTGCCGCTGAGCCCGAGCTCCACGCCGTCCGAGAAGATGATCTTCACCCCCGGCGAGAGGGTCAGGGTGACGCCGTCGGCGATCACCGGGCTCTCCGTGGCCAGGTAGCAGCCGGCCGGCAGCGTCGTGTCGGCGTTGAAGGGCGAGGGCAGCGGGACGCACTCCTCGTCTTCACCGCCGCAGGCCATGAGCAGGGTGGCAGCCAGGAATCCGGAGAGCACCAGCCTCGTCGCGCGCAGCATGCAGGTCTCCTTTCATCCCATCGAGTTGGAGCGGTACCTGAGACGTCCGAGAGCGCGGGCGTATTCGCCGCGTTCGCCATGGCTCCCTCCCGGCGGCCAGGCGAGCACGGACGCGGGGATACTGCCATGGACCGGCGGTCCCGGCAAGAGAACCTCAGGCCCCCATTTGGGGGCGCCCGTCCCCCTCCGCGTCCTCCCCGTTGCAGGTGCCCCCGTTGCAGGTGCCTGGCACCGGGTGCGAGGAGAGTCGCTTGACCTCCGTCCGGGTATCAGTTAAATTGATACCCATGAAGCCCACGGAAACCATGGCCGCGTTCGACAAGTTCCTGGCCGGGCGGGGACAGAGGCTCGACGCCGTGGTCGTCGGCGGCGCCAGCCTCGGCCTCCTCGGGGTCGCCACCAGGCAGACCAAGGACGTGGACATCCTCCATCCCAAGCTGCCGGGGACATCCTGGAGGCCTCTCGCGAGTTCGCGGCTCACCACTCCAGGGAGGTCGGCCCCCTGGACCCTGGCTGGCTCAACAATGGCCCAGCGGACCTGGTCCACGACCTCCCGGCAGGCTGGCAAGAGCGGCTCCAGGTGGCGTTCTCGGGCCACGCCATCGTCCTCCACACGCTCGGGAGACTCGATCTCCTTCGCTCCAAGCTCTTCGCGTTGTGCGACCGTGGAATCGACCTGCCAGACTGCCTGGCCCTGGCCCCTTCAGCTGAGGAGTTGGCCGAGATCCTGCCCTGGCTCGAGGTTCGAGACGCGAATCCTGACTGGCCAGCGCACGTCCGCCAGTCTCTCTCCGATCTGGGACGGAGGTTGAAGCATGGCCTATAGACGCCAGGCCTCCCCGCCCCCGCTCCTCACCGGAGACGACCTGACCAGGTCCCTGGCCGGGATCGGGATGGCCTTCGCCGCGGCGCCGTCTCCCGATCCGAACGTCGAGGACACCCTCCTCGCGGCCTCGGTCGAGGGGATGGAGCGGGACGACCTCCGCGTCCTCGCGGTACTCCTCCAGTGGCTCGAGGTCTACCAGGCCTGGATCCACGCCGATCGGCTCATTCGTGCCGTGTCCGCCGCCGAATCCCCCCGGGTCAAGGCCTTCTGGGCCGCGATCGGGCGCTGGCTGGGGAAGGATCGCCGGTTCGCCAGGCTGCAGAAGGTCTACCGGGGCCCCAGGCTCGACCTGCTCCGGCAGGGAACCGCGTTCCAGGTGCGCCGCCGGGGAGAGGACCCGAGGTTCGAGGGGACCCCACTCCGCGTGCCAGCGGGAATCCTCCGGCAGCGGGCCTCGGACGTCCACGCGCCCGAGGACCTGGTCAAGCGGCAGCCGTGGCTCCGGTTCCGGATCCTCATGGGGCCGAGCTACCGGGCGGACATGTGGGCCGCGCTCACGCGGGAGCCAGCGCTAACGGCCGCGGAGTTAGCCCGGAGGACTTATGGCTCCTTCGCCACGGCCTGGGGGGTCAAGAAGGACTTCGGGCTGCTGGGGTGAGGCCCCGCGGAGAAGTGTCCCCGCGGAGAGGTGCCAGCCACCCAACGCAAACCATGGTTGGCCGATCCTGCGTGTGCCGCCACTCCGGAGTTCCTGGGCGCTTGCCGCTCCCCGTTGCAGGTGCCTGGCACCTGCGGAGGGGCGCCTGCGAGGGAGCGCACCCGCGCCGCTCCCGGCCCGTCACGGCACGCAGGTGTGGTCCATGCACGGGTTGAAGCGCGCGCACAGGTCGATCGTGGCCGCGCACAGCGGCAGCGCGAAGGTGTGCTCGAAGGTCTCCCCGTTCTCGAAGCGGATGCTCGCGGAGCCCCGCACCACGCCGCCGGTCACCTCGCTGAGCGTCACGCTCCCGCCGGTCATGTCCAGGGACGAGGTGCCGGCCAGCGGTTCGCAGGTGGCGTCGTCCTGGACGGCCTCGGCCGTGGCCGCCCGGAAGGCGCCGGTGGGCGGCTCGGCCAGGTAGGGGTACTGCCCGGGCCCGGCCGGGTCGATGCTCGTGGCGCCCACATCGCCGCTCAGCACGATGGCCAGCACCCGGGTCGCGCTGGCCTTGTTGCCGCACAGCTGGGTCTGCGTGATCACCCCGCAGGAGTCGGCGTAGCTGGTGAAGTCCAGGGCGATGCCCGCGAGCGCCGTGGAGCCCACGAAGGGGACCTCGCAGGTGGCCGGCGCGAACACCAGCGCCGAGCCGCCCGTGGGGACGAACCCGTCGAACAGGGTCGAGCCGCCGCCCGACGAGCCGCAGCCGGCCGCGGCCAGGAGCGCCACCAGCGGGAGCACCGCGCGTGTGATCATCTCGCCTCCTCCGGACCGTGGTGATCCGCAGCCGGATTCTACCCGCGCGGCGCGGAATCCTCCAGCCCTCGCGCTCCTTCCGTCAGGCCCCGGAGCCCGGTGGTGGACTGCGGCCGGAGGCGGCGGTATGATCGCGCCGTCCAACCAAGAGGGAGGTGCGCGATGAGGGGAACGCTCCTCGCGGGTCTGGCGCTGGCGGCCACGCTGGCGGGCTGCGGCGGCGGCAGCGGCCAGGCGGGCTGCCTGACGGACGAGGGCGCCAGGTGCTGGGAGGGCTGGCGGTACGAGGGCTCCGAGGCCCAGGCCAACTGCGCCGCGGAGGGCGGCCAGTTCGCGGCGGACGGATGCCCGGCGACCGAGCTGTGCCTGGGCGTGTGCAACGTCGAGGGCACCCCTGTCTACTTCTACTACCCCGGCTTCGCCAGCGCCGCCGAGGCCGAGGCCTACTGCGGCACCAACTTCACCTGGAGCCTCGGCTGCGGCGGCCCGTCGCCGCCGAGCTTCCTCACCACCCCGTGCGCCACGCTCGGCGGGGTGACCCTGCCAGGCGGGGCCTGCTACCTGGCCTGCGAGGCGCGGGCCGACTGCCCCTTCCCGCCCCTCGAGTGCGGCAACGAGTACAACCGGGCCTGCAAGCTCGGGGGCTGCAGCGCGGACACCGACTGCGGGGCGACCGGCTGGATCTGCAGCTACGGCGGCTGCTACATGGCCTGCCAGACGGAGACGCCCGGGGAGGAGAGCCCGGAGTGCCCGGAGGGCTGGACCTGCAGCGGCGACACCCTCGGGCAGCCGGCCTGCTGGGTGCTGGAACAGACCCCGACCTGCGGCGAACCCTGCCCGCAGGGGTGCTGCAGCCCCTCGGGGCTGACCTGCTGCCAGCCGCCCTTCTGCGACGGCTCCTGCGCCGGCTCCTCCTGCTGCTGAGCGGCGCTGCAGGAGCCTGCGGAGAGGCACCTGCGGAGAGGGGCCTCAATCACACCGGTGGCGATCGCCGACGTTCTCGATCTGAATTCCGCGGCTGTTTTCGTCAGATCAGGAGATGAACGCTCTCTCGGAGGGACGAATGTCTCGGTTGCCAGAAGGCCTCACCCTACTGTCTCGCGGCGGACGCACGGTCGGCTCCAGGCCCAGAAAAAACGGGCCACGCCTGGAGCACGACGGCGTGGTCTGGATCTCCGACGCGGGCGCTGCTCGTCGCTTTGGAGATGCGATGCTCGCGGCGCAGGTGCCCTGCGGCGATTACCTCGCCGCGTGCGCCACCTGGCAGGACAGCGACGTCGTGTACGCCATGGATCTGAGCGAGTCGGGTCACACGATGTTCGTGATCGCCGGGGGCTGGAAAGTGGAGAACGCGAGGTTCTTCACCTGCTCCGGTCACGCCTACGCCATCGACCTGCGCACCGAGAAGGTCATCGAGGTGCACGCTCCCAACGCCTCCGAGGACTGGAAGCTGCTCGACCTCCGTGCGCTGGGCGGCGACGATCTGCTCCTGCTCTCGGAACGCGGGCTGCGCTGGTTCCGCCGACGCGCAGGAGAGCCGTCCTGGAGCCTCGTCCACCGCGCCCGCCTCACGCAGGTCCGTTCCTTCGGCGTGGGCCTCGTCGGAGGCAAGTGGATGGCGTGCGTCCTGGCCGGTCCGCGCGTGTCCTTCTTCACCCCCGCGGGCGACAAGCTGGTCCTGCTCGGACACCTGGAACGAAGAGCGAACAGCTGCCGGCCAGAGGACGGCGCTTTCCTCCTCGAGGGCTCCGACGGCGCCTGGACTCGTGAGGTCCCCCCGACGCTCGCACCGCCGGCGAAGAAGGAGCGGTCGTCCGCGCAGATCGGCAGAGTGACCCTCTCGCTCGTCCCCGCGCCTTACCCGCCCGCGCCCCCCCACAGGATCCGGTCGAGGGTGCCCTGCGCGAAGCTC
The DNA here is from genome assembly GCA_022710975.1 of Myxococcota bacterium. GTDB lineage: Bacteria > Myxococcota > B64-G9 > B64-G9 > B64-G9 > JAKLGA01. The sequence goes on from JAKLGA010000016.1 coordinate 51,773, forward strand.
GGTTTCCCGGACACCAAGCTCGCCTTCGTTCAGGAAGAGGAGAACTGGGCGCTCGGACTTCGCTTCAACCCAGGCGACTCCCAGCACGGGGACACCCTCCTGCATTGGCGGGACGGGACGCTCCGCTCCATCGCCTTGCCGGGAGGCGGAGACTTCTTCACCACAGCCCCCGACGGCAACCGGGCGTTCGTCACCGGGCCGAGCCCCGCTCCATTCTCCAACCACATCCTCGATGTCGATCTGATTCGAGGCGTCGCCCGCGAGGTCCTCAAGGACGCCTACGAGTACGTCGTGGCCACGCAATGGATGACCTCGCTGAGGGTGGTGCTAACGCTGAGGGAGCTCACGCTCCTCGTAGGCGCCATCGTCTGCGATCTGGATCCTGCGACGGGCGAGTGGGTCGTCCGCGATCGCATCAAGCTGAAGAACTCCGAGTTTCTGCACGTGGATCCCTACCGTTCGCGGGTCGCGATCAGCTCGGCGCGGCTCGTGAGGTTCGTCCCCGTGTCGCCCGACGGACGCTTCGGCACCAGCCGCTCCGTTCCGGCGCCGGAGGTCCCGAGGAGAGGGTTCCTCTCTCTGCGGTTCACTCCGGAGCACGCCTACGTGGGCACGTTTCGCAACGACTTCCAGGAAGTGCCCGATACCTCGTTCCAGGTCGAAGAGAGATGAAAGGGATCGCGTGCTGACGGGTCGGATCAGGGGTCAAGCCCCTGGCGTCACAGTGGCCAGGCACCTGCGTGGGGGGGGTACCTGCGTGGGGGGACGCCTGAGCGGGGGGCTGCAGGTGCAGGCCGATGCTGCGGAGGACGTGTAAAAAGATGGACATTGGACGACTTCATCGAATAATATCCTGGTAAATATTCGGTAGAATGGGCGGGCAGGACCGCCAGATGGGTTCCCATGGAAGCAGATATCCTGAATCGAATCATGATGTTGAACCCATGGCACTCCAGACCCGGGGCGTTCTCCGAGTTCCTGGCACGCCAGCTTCCGGCGCGGTTCGTCCCCCGGAGCCAGGACCTGCGCGGCCTCGAGAACCGGCGCAAGGCCAAGCTCGTGGTGGGGCCCCGTCAGGCCGGGAAGTCCACCTTCATCCTCTCCCTCCTCCGGACGCGCGAGCCCGGGAGCGTCCTCGTGCTCAACTGCGAGGAGTCCCTGGTCCGGCGCTGGGCCAGCTCGGCCGCGGGCGTGCTCGCGGACCTGGCGAGCCACTTTCCCTCCGTGGACACGGTGTTCCTCGAGGAGGCGCAGCACCTCGACGGAGCGGGCCTGCTCGTCAAGGGGCTGATCGACGGCCGGCGGGACCTCGACGTGCTGGTGACCGGCTCGTCCTCCTACCACCTGATGGACCGCACCCGCGAGAGCCTCGCCGGCCGGGCCGAGCGCAGGGTCCTGCTGCCCTTCTCGCTCGCGGAGGTCTCGGCGGAGGTGCCCGCGGTGAGCCCGGCCGCCGCCCGGATCGCGCGCCGGGATCTCCTGCGGCGGATGATGGTGCTGGGCGGCTACCCGGCGGTGTGGACCGGCCCCGAGCCACGCCGAGAGCTCGCCGACCTGATCGAGGCGTTCGTGATCCGCGACGCGTCCGATCGCTTCCGCATCCGGCGGCCCGAGGCGTTCCGCAGGCTCCTGCAGCTCGCGGCCGGTCAGACCGGCCAGATCGTCAACCTGTCGGAGTGGGCCGGGCTGCTCGGGGTGGCCGCCTCGACGGTCGGCGAGTGGCTCGGGCTGCTCGAGGAGACCTGGATCCTGAAGCTCGTCCCGCCGTTCGCCGGCGGGCGCCGGCGGGAGCTCACCGGCGCAGCGCGCGTGCACTTCTACGACCCCGGGCTGCGCAACGCGCTCCTCGGGGCGCTCGACGAGGACGTGGGCTCCCGCGCCGATCGGGGCGCGCTGGCCGAGGGGCTCGCCTTCGCCGAGCTGGCCAAGGTGAGTCCCCCGGACTGGACGCTGCACCACTGGCGCTCGAAGGCCGGGGCCGAGGTCGACCTCGTCCTGGCCCGCGGCGACAGGATCCTGGGTGTCGAGGTGAAGGCCGGCCACCGCGGCCGGCTGCCGCGTGGCTCGCGCTCGTTCATCGAGGTCTACGAGCCCGAGCTGTTCGTGGTGGTGACGCCGAGCGACGCCCCCGTCCCGGATCAGGAGCTGGGCAGGACCCGGGTCCGCTTCCTGCCCCTCGAGGATCTCGTCCCGGCTCTGGCCGGGGCGTGGAGCTGATCCACGCCTCGCGCTCCTTCCGCCAGGCCCCGGATTCGGCTATGCTGCGCCCGGCCCGAGAACCACCACCTCAGGAGGCTGACATGCGTACGCTGACCCACGTCCTGGCGATCGCCATCCTGCTCTGCGCCGCCAGCGCCGGCGCGCTGGAGCAGAAGGACGACCCCAAGTGCAAGGACCACCCGGTGCTCACCCGGATGCCGGGCTACTGGATCCACTCCTGCGTGCAGAAGGAGTTCGACGCGTACGCCTTCACCGTCGCCAAGGGCAAGACCGTGTCGGTCGAGGGGCAGCTGTGGAAGATCAACTACTACCCCCAGGCCGACTGGAAGCAGAAGCCGAGCGAGCTCCAGATCCAGCGCAACGCCGAGAACGCCATCCAGGCGGCGGGCGGGAACGAGCTCTACGCCGAGAAGAGCCGGCAGACCTTCAAGCTGACCCGGGAGGGGCGGGAGATCTGGGTCGAGGTCAAGGAGGAGTTCACCGGCAAGTACTTCCTGGCCATCGTGCAGAAGGCCCCCATGGCCCAGGACCTCGTGGCCAGCGCCGAGTTCCTGGCCCAGGGGCTGCAGACCGAGGGGCACATGGCGGTGAACGGGATCTACTTCGACACGGCCAAGGCCGTGCTCAAGCCCGAGTCCGCCCAGGCCGTCGGGGAGATCGCCAAGCTGCTCAAGGCCGATCCGGCCCTCAAGGTCTTCGTGGTGGGCCACACCGACGGCGTGGGCGCCGTGGAGCCCAACCTCAAGCTGTCCCAGGACCGGGCCCAGGCCGTGCTCCAGGCCCTGGTGCGCGAGCACGGCATCGACGCCGGCCGCCTGCGGGCGCACGGCTGCGGCCCGTTCGCCCCGGTGGCCACGAACGACACGGACGCCGGGCGGGCCCGCAACCGCCGGGTGGAGCTGGTCAAGCAGTGACGGCCGCCTGAACCCCCGGGAGGTCCGCCGTGGCCGACCGCCATGTCCTGCTCGAGCAGAGCACCGACGCCATGGAGCTCGGGTACCTCTCCGACCTGCTGCGGCAGGAGGGCATCGACTGCTTCGTCGAGGGGGTGAGCAGCCCGCAGCTCATCGGCGTGGCCGGCCACGTGGTCCCGCTCCGGCTGATGGTCCTGGAGGGTCAGCTCGCCGTGGCCAGGGAGCTGCTCCGGTCCATCGCCTCCGGCCGCCCGGCCAGGGAGGACGAGCCGGCCCCCGGGCCTGACACGCCCCCGGAGCCGGGGGCCGAGCCAGCCGCGGCGGGCGCGCCGGCCGAGGCCGGCGAGGCGCCCGAGGACTCGGTGCAGGAGCTGCGCGACCGGCGCAACGTGTTCCTGGCCGGCGGGGCGGCCTTCATCTGCCCGACGGGCGGCCACCTCTACGCCCGCCGCAGGCGCACCGCGCTGGTGCTGGCGCTCGGCTGGCTAACCGTCCTCGCGGGCCTGCTCCTGCTCGACGACCACTCCAACCTGCTGCCCCTGGCCCTGGCCTGCCTGCTGGGCGTGGACGCGGCCGGCGCGATGCTGGCCGCCCGGGCCCACAACGCGGGCAAGCGCCGCGGCCCGGGGGCGCAGCTCGCGCTCGGGCTCCTGCTGCTGGGCGTCGCGGCGCTTGGCACGCTCTCGCCCCTGGCCCTCGAGCGCCTCGAGCGCTGGAACAGCGACCGGGAGCTCGACCGCTACGCCCTCCAGGTCACGCCGCGGGCGGTGCTCGTCACCAACCAGGGGGACTTCCCGCGCTTCGTCCAGGTGGAGGCCACGCTGACGGAGCTCGGCCTGCTGCGCGCGTACGACCTGACGGGGCGCGGGACCGGCGGACGCGACCGGTTGATCTCCGGGGCCGCCGCCGTGGCGCTCGCGCCCGGCCAGCAGGCCCTGTTCCCGATCGAGCGCCCGTGGGACCTGACCTGCGCCGGCCCCGCGGCCGGCGACGAGGCCCCGGGGGTGATCGCGGGCCTCGAGCTGGACCCCCGGCCGGCCCCGCGCGAGTGCGAGCTGCGGGTGCTGCTCATCAGCCACGACGCGACCGCCCAGCGCTACCTGGCGGGCAAGGTGTACACCTTCCCCTACCGGCCCTGAGCCGCGGGGCCGGGTCAGCGCGCGAGCCGGGCCGGGTCCTCGATGTCCTGCGGGCTGCACCCCGCGGGCGCGGTGACCGGGTTGCAGCGCGACGGCGTGCCCCCGGGCACCCGCACCACGTAGTCCACGTCCTCCCGCTCGGCCGGGTAGTCGGTGCTGACGAACTGGGCCCCGGAGGCGAAGGCCGCGTCGCGCTTGGTGACGTCCCCGGCGCGGGCCTCCTCGCCGTCCGCGTCGGCCCGGGTGCGCACCAGGTGGCCGGCCGCCACGGCGGCGGCGATGGTCGCGCCGCCGGTCTCCGGGTCGTTGACGTTGTGCACGGCGCAGATCGGCGGGCCGAGGTCCCCCCCGCAGTTGGGGAACATCAGCCGGCCCGCGGTGGTGGTGTCCCCCTGGGTGTAGGCGGCGCGGTACTCGCCGCCCTCGAGCAGCACGTACATGGCGCGGCCCCGCAGCTCGCCCAGGGTCGGCCAGCCCCGGGTCTCCACGGCCTCGCGGAGCTCCCCCACCCCGCCGGTCACGTCGTCGGGCCGGAGCAGCCGCTCCTCGGGCCACACGCTCCGGAGCTGGGCCTCCACGTCGTCGAGCAGCGCGCCGATCGTGGCCGGGTCGAACTCGGCCTTCAGCTCGAGCAGGGTGAACAGGGGGTGGTGCCCGGGGTGGCGATCGGACCAGTCCTTCTGCGCGCCCAGGCAGTCGGTGAACACCCGGCAGGTGGTGCCCTCGTCGACGGTGGTCAGGTGGTAGACCTCGAAGCGGTGCTCGGCCGGCAGCCAGTTGAGATCGAGCTCGAACTGGCGCACGCCCTGCAGCTCGAGCTGCTCGCCGAGGGGCAGGTGGGTGTAGTCCCAGGCGGGCAGCTCGTAGGTCTCGACGTGGGTGCTGTTGTGCGTGCCCAGGGCCTGCAGGTGGTCGAGGCGCAGCACGTCGTCCAGCGGGTACGGCCCCGGCCCCGACGGGCCGCAGCCGGTCCAGCCCGGCGCCAGGCAGGGTGCGAGCAGGAGCGCGGCCAGGGGCAGTCTGCGGTTCATGCGCGGATGACCCTTCACGGGCAGTAGCTGGGGTCGATGCTCCACCAGCCGCGCTGGGCGCCGGGGTTCCAGACCACCTTGCCGCCGCCGTAGTTGTAGATGTGGTAGCCGTACCAGCGCCCGGTGCAGCCGGTGCTGCTGACCGCGATCTCGTCGGTGTAGCCCTCCTCGTGCCGCCCGGCGCAGTAGCCCTGGTCCCGGAGCGCCTGGTTGACCGCGCCGAACCAGTCGTCGGGGCCGGGGAAGGCCCCCAGGTCGAGGGTGCAGTCGCTGCCGATGTCGCAGCCGGACAGCGTCTGCATCACGGCGTTGACCGCCGCGGCGATGCCCGCGTCGTTGCCCACCCCGCCGGTGAAGGCCCCCTCGGGCACGCCCTGGGGGAAGGTGCAGCCGCCCTGGCCGCAGGGCGAGCACTCGCCGCCGCAGTCGAAGCCGGTCTCGCCGCAGTCCTGGGCCCCGCTCGCGCAGTGGTTGGCGCACGGGTCGGGGCAGGCGGCGCAGTCGGCCCCGCCGCAGTCGGGCCCGGTCTCGCCGCAGTCCTGGGCCCCGCTCGCGCAGTGGTCGGCGCACGGGTCGGGGCAGGCGACGCAGTCGGCCCCGCCGCAGTCGGGCCCGGTCTCGCCGCAGTCCTGGGCCCCGCTCGCGCAGTGGCCGGCGCACGGGTCCGGGCAGGCGGCGCAGTCGGCCCCGCCGCAGTCGAGCCCGGTCTCGCCGCAGTCCTGGGCCCCGCTCGCGCAGTGGCCGACGCACGGGTCCGGGCAGGCGGCGCAGTCGGCCCCGCCGCAGTCGAGCCCGGTCTCGCCGCAGTCCTGGGCCCCGCTCGCGCAGTGGCCCAGGCAGGTCACGTCGTCGCCGGCCCCGTCGTCGCCGCCGGCGTCCGCGCTCTCGTCGTCGTCCGCGAGCCCGTCGTCGTCCGCGAGCCCATCGTCGTCCGCGAGCCCGTCGGCGTCCGCGAGCCCGTCGGCCCCGCCGTCGTCCCCGTCCCCGAGCTCCACCTGCCCGGCGTTGCAGGCGGCCGCGCAGAGCGCGAGCCACAGGGCCAGGGCCGGACCGGCGCCCCGGCGCGGCGAGAAGCGGCTCCATCCCCCAGGGATCCTGCGCATGCCGAGCCTCCGCGTGGGTGGCCCATCCTAGCACATCCCGCCTCCGCGCGGCCCCCCGGGCGCACGATCTGTCCGGGTTGACAGCCGTCTCCGAAAACGTCGAGACTCGATACTCCACGAGATGAGGGGTTCCTGATGACCATCGCGCTGGCCGTGCTCATCCTCATCGCCGTCGTGTTCGACTTCATGAACGGCTTCCACGACAGCTCCAACATCGTGGCCACCATGATCTCGTCGCGCACCTTCACCGGCCGCCAGGCGCTGGCCATCGTGACCGTCGGCGAGACCGTGGGCCCGTTCCTCTTCGGCGTGGCGGTCGCCAAGACGATCGGTCAGGACGTGGTGTCCGGGGACACGGTCACCCTGGCGGTGGTCATCGCGGCGCTGCTGGGCGCGGTCGCCTGGAACTTCATCACCTGGTGGCTGGGCATCCCCTCCAGCTCCTCGCACGCGCTCATCGGCGGCATCGTGGGCGCGGTCATGGTGGAGCACGGGTTCGGCCCCATCAAGATGGACGGCATGCGGACCGTGCTGCTCGCGCTGTTCCTGTCCCCCATCATCGGCCTGGTGGTCGGCTTCATCTTCCAGCGCCTGCTGCTCCACGCGCTGGTGGCCGCGAAGGCCGGCCCGCGCGCCAACAAGTTCTTCCGGGTCGGGCAGTTCTTCACCGCCATCGGCCTGGCCCTGTCCCACGGCACGAACGACGCGCAGAAGACCATGGGGATGATCACCATGGGCCTGGTGGCCACCGGCTTCCAGAGCGAGTTCCACGTCCCCTGGTGGGTCATGTGCATCAGCGCCGCGGCCATCGGCGCGGGCACGGCCACGGGCGGCTGGCGGCTCATCAAGACGCTCGGCTTCCGCCTCTACAAGATCTGGCCCATCCACGCCTTCTCGTCCCAGGTCTCCTCGGGCATGGTGATCCTCACGGCCGCGCTGCTCGGCGGCCCGGTCAGCACGACCCAGGTGGTGTCGGGGGTGATCCTGGGCGCCGGCGCCTCGGAGAACGCACGCAAGATCCGCTGGAAGATCGCCGGCAACATCGTGATCGCCTGGTTCCTCACCATCCCCTGCGCCGGCCTGGTCGCGGCCGGCATGTACTTCGTGGTGAAGCTCCTCATGCCGTTCCCGGGAGGTACCCCATGAGCCTGTTCCGCAACCCGCTGAAGCCCCGCCACGACAAGTCCATCGAGCGGCTGATCAACCAGGCCAACGCCTGCGTGACCGGCCTGACCGGCCTGGTCGAGTTCTCCCGCACGCCGTGCGCGTCGACCGCCAAGTGCGTCCAGGAGGCCGAGGAGCAGGGCGACGAGGAGCGGCGCCTGCTCGTCGACGAGCTCAACCGGACCTTCGTGACCCCCATCGACCGCGAGGATCTGTTCGCCCTCTCGCGGGCCATCGACGACATCCTCGACTACGCCTACACCACCATGGACGAGATGATGCTGTTCAAGCTGCAGCCCAACACCTACGTGACCCAGATGGCCGAGACGCTGCACGCCGCCGGCAGGGAGATCCAGGTGGCCATGCAGCGCATCCTCGAGCACCCGCAGGTGGCCAACGAGCACGCGGTCATGGCCAAGCAGCAGGAGAACAAGGTCGAGAAGCTGTACCGCGAGGCGACCGCCTGCCTGTTCCACGGCAAGGTGGAGACCGTGGACGGGGTGATGGAGATCCTGAAGCTGCGCGAGGTCTACCGCCACCTGTCCAACGCCGCCGACCGGGTGGACACCGCCGCCAACATCATCACCGACGTGATCATGAAGGTCATGTGAGCCGGGCCGGGCGCCGGCCCGCGCGCCGGGCCGCGCTACTCGCCCGGGCTGGACTTCTGGAAGTGCTGGTAGTCCTTGAGGGTCCGCCAGTCCCCGCCCCAGCTCCAGCCGAGCTGCTTCAACTTCCGCACGATCGGGCTCCTGGCGGTGAGCGTGCCGGGCACGGCCGGGTCGTAGGTGGCGCCGGCCGGCAGCACCAGCTTGCCCTTGAGGTAGGGGTTCAGGCGCGGGTTGAGATCGAAGGCCAGGCCCGCGGCGTGGCCCCGGTCCGAGATCCGGCCGCCGCCGGTGGGGCGCCGGTAGTTGAAGCCCGAGGTGTTGTTGGCCCGCATCGACAGGTCGTCGTCCCAGACCCCGTCCCTGAGGAAGTCCGGGTGGGAGATGGGGATCACCTTATCGATGGGGAACCGCTCCGCCAGGGCCAGCGCGAACACCTCCTCGAGGTCCTTCACCACGCGCCGGTCCACCACGAGCTGCCCCTGGTGGAGCCGCCCGTCCATGGAGTAGTAGCGCACCGTGACGAGCCGCTGGCGCTCCAGCACCGCCCGCGGGCACCTCGGGCTGACGTTGCGGACGGCCTCCTCCCAGGTCATGGCGCTGTCGACGACCGGGGTCTCCGGCGCCGGCTCCGCCGCGGGCGACGGGCCGGGGGCGCACAGGGCCAGCAGCAGGGCCAGCCCCGGGGCCGCGCGCGGGGTCCTCGCGATCCGCATGCTGTCCACCGCTCCTCTCCCCGGCCGCCTGGCCGGCCTCACCTGCGCAGCAGGACAGCCCGGCCGAAGTCGCGCGCGCCGAGCGCGACCCGCGGGCCCAGCTCGAGCGCGGACGCGCGCCGGGGCTCCGGCCGCCCGAAGCGGTACGGGAGCTCCGCGTGGTAGCCGGCGCCCGGGACGCGCGCGTCCACGACCGCGACCAGGTCCCGCTCCGGCACGCGCGCGAGCCGCAGCTCCAGGCCGAGCGCTCGCCGCGGCGCCTGGTCGTCCGCCGGGAGCGCGAAGCCCGGGTTGCCCCGCGGCGCCTCGACCCCCGCGGGCAGCTCGAAGCGCACCTGGAGCGGCGCGGGCCAGCGCCCTCGGCGCTCCAGCACCAGCTCGAGCCCGAGCTCCGCCCCGGCCGCGGGGGCGCCGCGCGCCACGCGCCAGGCCAGCGCGAAGGGGGCCTCCGCGCGCTTCCCGCACAGCGGGGAGCCGCTCGGGTAGGGGTAGTGCTGGTCCGGCTGGGTGGCCGCGTCGACGGTCACCGCGCTCACCCCGCCGCAGCGCAGCGCGTCCAGGAAGTCCGCCAGGAAGGGCGCCGACGTCCCGGTCTCCTGCACGTTCGTCTGCTGGCAGGCCGCGTCCACGTCCCAGGTGTGGCGGCGGTAGCCGCGCGCGAAGGGCGCGTCGGTCATGCGCTCGCTCGCCATGGCCGCGTCCAGCGGGGCGCGCGTCAGCCCCTGGGCCGCGGACAGGGCCCACAGCTCGGCCGCGACCTCGTTCTCGTCCATGAGCTGCATCAGCCCGTGGTAGGGGCTGGGCCGCTGCCAGAGCGTCCCGCCCGAGTAGTCGCGGGTGTCCAGGCTCCACCAGAAGAAGCCCCCGCCCTGCTTGTCGTAGTAGTAGGGGCTGCCCCGGGCGTCGCTCGAGAACCAGGTCGCCCAGCCCTCGCTCCAGGCCTGGCCCGGCAGGGTGGGCACCCCGATGCAGTGCCGGCCGCCCTCGACCGCGGGGTAGCCGAAGCTGGACATGGTCCAGTGGCCGAGCTCGTGGGTGGTGACCGCGTCCGACCAGTAGCCCTGGTCCGCGTCGCCGGACATCCACACCTGGGAGTCGAAGTCGAGCCCGAACTCTGTCACCGGCCAGCCGGCGAAGCACGAGCCGCAGGACCAGCCCACGTCCATGCCCAGCCAGACCACCAGGGGTCCGGGCGCCTCGCCGCTCCAGCGGCTCTCCGAGATACGGTAGACGTAGCGCAGGTAGTCGAACACCCGGGCCGCGCCGGAGCCCGAGCTGGTGGGGATGGTCCAGGCGCTCGTGGTCGACAGCCCCTCGGCCGGGACCGCCCACTGCCAGATGCGGGGGTCCGCGCCCAGGCTGCCGATGGTGGCGGTGCCGGCGCCGAGATCGGGGTCGGCCACCACGAAGGCCAGCCCGCCGTCGGCGCGCAGCCCGGCGGCGAACACCACGATCCACTCGTCCGGCCCGGCGTTGCCCGGGACGGTGACGGTCACCGTGCCGGCCGCGTCGGTCACCTGGGAGTCGTGCATGGTGCTGCCGGCGTCGGTCAGCGTCCACGAGGTCACCAGGAAGAACATGGCCGGGGCCAGCCAGGGCTCGCCCCAGTCCGTCCAGCCGTCGTTGGGTGAGCGGGTCTCGTACTGGAAGGTCAGGGTCCGGGTCACCCACTCCCCCTCGGGCGTGCAGGCGCTGCCGATCGGGCTGTCCACGCAGCCCGCCGGGCAGGGGGTCGTGTCCCAGGCCATGTCCTGGCAGCGCCCGAGCGTGTTCGCGTCCAGGCACGCGGTCTCACTGCCCAGGCACTCCGCCGTCTGCACGCACCCGGCGCGATCGCCGTCCAGCCGGCACTCCGAGCCCGGCGAGCAGGGGTAGGTCTCCACGCGGAGCTGGCCGCCGCCCAGGTCCAGGCAGACCTGCAGGTGCGCGCTGTCCAGGCACCGGCCCGTCATGGGCACGCCGCCGCAGGGATCGACGGGCGCGTCGCACGCGCCGTCCACGCAGGTCTGCTGGCCCAGGCACTCGAGGCAGGCTCCCCCGCCCCGCCCGCAGGCGTCGCGGGTGTCTCCGGGCAGGCAGCTGGTGCCGTCGCAGCAGCCGGCCGGGCAGGTCGAGGGGTCGCACACCCAGGCGCAGACCCCGGCCTGACAGTACTGGCCGCCCTGACAGGCGCCGCAGCTCCCGCCGCAGCCGTCGTCGCCGCAGTCCCTGCCCGCGCAGTCGGGCGTGCACAGCGGCCCGCACACGCTGTAGCCCGAGGCGGCGGTGCAGCTCTCGCTCGGCCCGCAGGTCGCGGGGCAGGTGCCGCCGCACAGGTCCGGGCCCCCGCACTTGCCCGTGCAGGCGGGGCTGCAGCCCGAGTCGCAGGCGGTGAAGCCCGAGGCCTGGGAGCAGTACTCCCGCGGGCCGCAGGTGTTGGGGCAGGAGAACCCGCAGCCGTCCGGCCCGCCGCACCTGCCCGCGCAGGCCGGCAGGCAGGCGGCGCAGCCGGTGGCGTCCAGGCTGCAGCCCGCGGGGCAGGTCTCCTTGAGCTCGGAGGGCTTGCTGCAGCTGTCGACCCAGTACACCTCCCCCTCGAGGCAGACGGTGACCGCGGTCGGCTTGCAGGTCTCGTCCGCGCAGCCGAGGAGCGAGAGGCCGCCGAGGGTCGCCAGGCCGAGTCGGGTCAGGGCGGTGCGCTTCCAGGTCATGCCGTCTCCCTCGCCCCCGCCCCAATCTAGCGCAGCCGCCCTCCGGTGTCAGCCAGGACCGCGTCGATGAGGGCCTGCCACCGGCCGCCCCCGCTGAGCTGGGGGCCGTGCTCGGGGCAGAGGAACTCCATGTACCAGGCCGGGTGGAGCTCCCCGTACTGCTCGAGCCAGCCCGTGCTGTGCATGCGGGCGCCGCACCCGGGGATGACGCAGTCGGGGTTCGAGTGCCCGAGCAGCTTGTCCGCGTAGAGCCGCCGCGGCATGTCACCTCCCGCAGGTCAGTCCACGGGCAGGGTCTCGCGGCGCTGCTCGCCGGTCGCCAGCACGACGGTGACGCGGGTGAGCCGCGCGTGGCTGGCGAACAGCAGCTGGGCCAGCTCCCCGTCCGCGGCGTCCTCGGTGCCCAGCACCTCCAGCCCGAGCAGCGCACCGGTCCGGACGTCGACGGAGAGCTCCCGCCAGCTGAAGTCCTCCTCGAGCACCAGCAGGCCGAGGGTGGTGCTGAACCGCGCGTGGGCGGCCACGAGCAGCCCCCCGCGCGCGCGCGGAGCCAGGTCGAGCCCGAGCACCTGGTCGGCCGGGAACGCGTAGGACAGGCTGGCCTCGCCGCCCGGCCACTCCAGCGCGATGGAGGTCTGTCCGCTGTCCGGGTCGACCTCCGGGCTGGCCGCCACGGGCGTGCCCGCCGCGGTGTGCCCGACGGAGGAGCTGCTCCGGCCCAGGCACACGACCCCCTCCGCGCTCCAGGCGCAGCCCGCGCCGTCACACGCGAGCGCCCAGGGCTGCTTGCAGCCGGCCAGCGGCTCGACCACCCAGGCGCCCAGCCGGTCCCTGGCCGGGCGATCGACCTGGAGCGCGCCCGTCACCACCGGCTCGAGGAACGCGGCCCCGGTCACCTGGCCGCCCTGGAGGTCGTACACCCAGCCACCCAGGCCCGTGGCCGGGGCGAACAGGCGGGTGCTGCCCGCGGCGTCCGTCCAGCCGACGCCCAGGATCTCCGCGTCCTCGAGGGCCACCCGGGCCTCCTCGACCAGGCCGGGCGAGACCGAGACCGCCGTCCAGCCGTCCGCCCCCAGCCGGGCGAGCGGAGGCGCGTCCAGGCCTGGCGCGCCCAGCTCGTGCTCCGCGATCAGCAGCAGCGCGCCGTCCCCGTCGACGAACACACCCTGGTCGGCGAGCCGGGAGGCGTCCAGGCGGGAGCGCTCCAGGCCGTCCGGCCCGAAGCTGGCGACGTCCACCCGGATCAGCCCGCCCCCGCCCTCGGTCTCGATGTCCACGGACGCGGCCGCGTGCACCCGGCCCTGGGCGTCGGCGATGGCCTGCACGCCCGAGAAGAGGTACCCGACGTCGCAGGCCGTGAGCCCGAGGGCGAGCACCAGGGCCGCCCGGGCCAGACGAGCGTTCTCGCGAGCTCCTGCCATGCCCTTCTTCCACCCCGGGTCCGTGTCCAGGAACCCTCGCCTGAGTATCACCGGGCCGGCGAAAGACTTCAACACGCGCCGGGCAGGCTCCCGCGCGCCGGGGTCACCGCGGGTGACACTCCGGTGACCGTCCCCGGTGCACACTGGCGGCCGTGCCGGCGTGGAGGTAGATTCGGGGCAGATCATCCGATGGCAGGAGGTCACGGGAGATGAACGCGATGAGGTGGCTCGGGCTCGCGGGGCTCTGCCTGGGGGCGCTGCTCGCGTCCGGTTGCGACGGCGGCGGCGGGGGCGAGGACGGCGGTCAGGACGGGATGGACGCCGCGGACGGTCAGGACGCTGCGGACGGTCAGGACGCTGCGGACGGCCAGGACGCCGCGGACGGCCAGGACGGCGACGACGGCGGCCCGCTGCCCGCGGGCGAGTGCCCGTTCGACTTCTCCGTCCCCCGCGTGCACACCATGGTCGGCGAGATGGGCGGCGAGATGCAGGTCCCCGATCGCCACATCCTGTGCACCCTGGAGCACGGGGAGCTCAGCGCCCAGGTGCTGATGAAGGCCGAGCCCGTCGATCCCATCACCTGGGACATCCCCTACCGGGCCTGGCGGGCCTTCCTGTGCCGGGACGGCCAGGTGAGCGAGCTCCCCGCGGCCGACAGCTCCTACGAGGCGCGCCACCACGGCTGGGACGTGATGCAGGTGGTGGTGGACGGCCGGCGCTACGTGTACCGCTGGAGCGACATGTGCACCGGCGCCCGGCCGTGCACCCCGATGTTCGACCGCGTCGACGTGCGCGATCAGGGCTCGGGCGCGCTCGTGGAGGGCATGGTGCCGGCCACCTGCGTGGAGCTCGGCGCGGGCGGCAAGCCACTGCCCCTCACCCCGCTCTCGCGCGTGCCGGCCACGGGCCCGGACCCGGACACCTACCTGCTCTTCTCCATGGGCAGCGCGGACGGCGCGGCGGACGAGCAGCCGGTGCACACCCTGGCGATGTCGCCCCAGCGTTTCGACGCGCGCGAGGCCACCTGGGCCGACCTGGCCCTGTTCCTCGACGACCACGGTCCGGACTGCGACGGCACGCCCTGCCTGGACCTCGCCGCCGCGGGCGTGGGGGGGGAGCAGGTCGGGGGCCGCTTCCAGCCGAAGGCCGGCCGCGAGGCCGAGCCCGCCGGCCACCTGTCCTGGACCGCCGCCCAGGCCTACTGCTGGTGGCGCGGGCTCGATCTGCCCAGCGAGGCGGCCTGGGAGCTGGCGGCCTCGGCCGCGGGCACCCGGGCCTACCCCTGGGGCGCCGAGGCGCCGGACTGCACCCGGGCCGTGTTCGCGGACTGCCAGGCGGCCGGGCCGGCCGAGGGCTGCTCGGCCGCGGGCGGGGCGAGCGCGGACGGGCTGTGCGATCTCGCCGGCAACCAGGCCGAGTGGGCCCTGGACTGGTACGCGGCCGACGGCTACGCGGGGGCCTGCGACCCGGCGGTGTGCTACCCGGGCAAGGACCCGCCCTGCGACTGGTGGCTCTGCCACAACCCCACCGGGCCCGACACCCCGACCGGGGAGAAGGTGCTGCGGGGGGGCGCGTTCGACTCGCCCGCGGGCGAGCTCCGGGCTCCGGCCCGCGGGCACGCCCCGCCCGGGACCGCCACGGCGCGGATGGGGGTGCGCTGTGCCCGTTCCAGCATGGTGATCGGCCTCGGCCCCGAGCCCTGAGGCCAGGCCGGCGGGGGCGTCCGGTTCAGGCGCGGGGGTAGGCGGGGCTCAGCTCACAGGTCGTCGCTCTTGGCCTCGGGGGGATCCTTGCAGCCGGCGTAGAAGCTGGAGGACTGGAACATCTTCCAGATGCCCTTGTCGTTCTTCTTCACGAAGAAGGGCACCTTGCCGCCGTCCTGGCAGGAGGTCGCCAGGAAGCCGTGCCAGGTGTTGTCCCACTCGCCCGACAGCCCGCCGGTCTTCTGGATCTTGTGATCGGACACGTAGTACTTGTACGGCAGCTCCGGCAGCTTGTAGCCGTTCTTGTAGTCGGTCCCCAGCACGTACGAGTTGGCGGTGTACTTGGCGTCCTTCACGAAGCCCGTGGTGGCCATCTTCTGCCACTCCGAGGCGCCGATCTGGTAGCCCTTCACGTCCGGCCGCCGGGCCTTGGGCAGCATCTTGATGGTCTCGTCGAGCTGGCTCATGTCCATGCCGATGACCATGCAGCGCTCGCCCACGTCGGGGTTGGCGATCACCACCAGCTGGGCCACCACGTAGTACACCATGGCGCCCTGGGGCGTGGTGCACAGCTCGTCGCGCAGCGCGGTGCACTCCTCGAGGGTGGTGGGCACCTTGTCCACGGTCACGTACCAGGACTCCTTGTCCTTCTGCTCGACCTTGCCGCCGGCCAGGGCCGGGACGGCGACCAGCACCACCAGGATCAGGGCCAGGGCGGAGAATAGACGGGTACGCATGCGGTCCCTCCTCTTGATTGGGTTTGCCACCAATGTCCGTGGCCACACGGTACCAGCGCGGGGCGGGAGGGACAAGGAAAAGATGCGGACGGGCCGGCGGCCGGGCTCAGCGGGCGGGCAGCAGGTGGATGGGGTCCCGCCACCACTCGACCTCGAGGCTCGCGTCGCGCTCGAGCAGATCGAGGTAGGCCACCGTCTCCGACAGCGCCAGGAACTGCCCGGTCACGTCCAGCTCGCCGAACACCGCCCGCGCCAACGCGTGGGGCGTCTCCGCCCCGCCCCGCACCGCGGCCAGGAAGGTCGCCTGCCGCTCGCGGATGAACTCCAGATTCCGCACCACCAGCCCGGCCACGTCCGGGAGATCCGGGCCGTGCCCGGGGTGGGCCAGGCGCGCGCCGCAGCCGGCCAGGGCCTCGAGCGAGGCGAGGTACTCGAGCAGGCTCGGGCGCCGGCGGAAGCCGTCCTCGGGGTCGAGGTGCAGGATGGGGTTCGGGGTGATGTCGGCCAGCAGCGTGTCACCGCAGAAGAGCAGGCCCGCCTCGCGCGCCAGGAAGCACAGGTGGTCCGGGGCGTGCCCCGGGGTGGCCAGCACCTCGAGCGGGCCGAGCGGGCTCGGCAGGCGCTCGCCCCCCGCCAGGCGCGCGAGCGCCCCGTCCGGCGGGCTCGGGGCCACCACCCGGGCGGCCCGGCGGAAGGAGGCCTGGGCCCGCGCGAGCACCTCGGCCGGGAGCCCGCAGCGGGCCGCGAAGCGCCCGAGCTCCGCGAGCTCCTCGGGCGACCAGCGTGCGCCCAGGCGGCTGCGGGCGTGCAGGCAGATCTCTGCCCCGCTCTTGCGGTGGAGCTCGGCGGCCGCGCCCGCGTGGTCGTAGTGATCGTGGGTGAGCAGGATGCGCCGCAGATCGCCGAGCCGCCTCCCGCGGGCGGCGAGCTGCGCCTCCAGGGCCTCCAGGCTGCTCGGGGTGTGCACCCCGGTGTCGATGAGCACGGGCTCCGGGCCGTCCAGCCACCAGGCGTTCACCGGCCCGACCGGGAAGGGCGTGGGCAGCTCGAGGCGGATCACGTCGCACATGCCGGCATGCATAGCCCTCCGCCCCTGTCCGCACAAGGGCAACCTGGTTGCGCGCGCCCTCGAAATGCGGTCACACTGCCCGGGGTCCGCCATCTCCAGCGAGGTGACTCATGCGCCGCGGGTTCACGCTGCTCGCCTGCCTGCTGCCTGGGCTCACGCTGCTCGCCTGCACCGAGAGGACCGAGCCGGCCGCGACCGGCCAGGCCCTCGGTCCCCGCCAGCCGCCGGCCGACGGGGCGAGGGTCCGCCTGCTCGAGCCGGGCGCCGAGTCCCGCCGGACGCTGCGCTACCGCTTCGCGGCGCAGGAGAAGCGCTCCCTGGAGCTCGCCCTGGACTCGAGCCTGAAGCTCAGCGCGGGGAGCATCGACCTGCCCGAGGTCCAGGTCCCCACCCTGAAGCTCGTGGTGGGCCTGGCGCCCGGGCCGGCGCAGGCCGACGGCTCGATGCGCTTCGCCTTGCGCCTGGAGAAGGCCGAGGCGCTGGCGCTGGACGGCCTCCCCCCGCACATGCTCGAGGCGATGCGGTCCGAGCTGGCCGGGTTCGTGGGGCTGACCGGCTCCTGCCTGGTGGACGCGTGGGGGCTCACCCTGGAGGCCGACGCCGCGCTGCCGCCCACGGCCGCCCCGAAGCACCTCGAGGACCAGGCCGAGGAGCTCCGCCAGCTCCTGCGGCAGCTCGCGGTCCCGCTGCCCGAGGAGCCCGTGGGGGTGGGCGCGCGCTGGGAGGTCCGGAGGACGCTGGCCTGGGAGTGGCTGCGGATCGGGGCCGAGATCCACGCGTACCGCGGGGAGCAGACGGCCGTCTACCGGCTGACCGCGCTCGACGGCGACAGGCTCGAGCTCGCGCTGGAGCTCTCCCGGACGTTCCCGGCCCAGGCGCTGATGGCGGACAACCCGATGGGCTCACCGGGCACGCTGGATGCCCTGGAATCCAAGGGGAGCGGCCTGGCCGTGGTGGATCTGCGAAGCCCGGTGCCCGAGGCCAGCCTGGGCCTCGAGACCCACAAGCGGATGACCGGTTACCCCAGGGGTCGGGACGGGCCGGGCCGGGTCTCCTCGACCGACTCCACCTTGAAGCTCACCCTCAAGGTGCTGCACTAACCACGCGCCACGACCGGTTGACATCGAAGCATCACTAGAGGCCGCAGCCTGACGTGGCTGCAGAGGTGCGTATCACTCAGGCGGTCTTCGAGGGAGAGGAATTGAAGCTGCGCTGAGCTTGGTCGCCGGCCGACTGGCGACGCATCACTCACCTGCCGCCAGGGATCTTGCGCAACGGAACCCGACCTGGTCCCACGTCCCAGGTAGGGCTTGGATGGAACGGCTGGACGCACGCGTGGTCTTCGAGAAGAACCCCCAGGAACCGCCTCTCAGCACCTTGGTGCGCCGGAAGGTCAGACCGGCGGGATCCACACCCGGCGAGCCCAGATAGTAGTCCGGGTCGTACGAGTCCGCGCACCACTCCATGACGTTCCCCAGCATGTCGTACAGCCCGAAGGCGTTCGGCTGCCTGGTTCCCACAGGGTGTGGTTGTCCCCCCGAGTTCACCGCATGCCAGGCTACATGTTCGAGGTCGCCGTAGGAAGCTCCGGCCGTACCACCCCGGGCTGCCCGCTCCCACTCAGCTTCGGTCGGCAGGCGTTTCCCGGCCCAGCCGCAGTAACCACGCGCCTGGCTCCAGTCCACGCAGACGACCGGTAGGTCATCCCCCCTCAGGGTCTCAGGAAGTCTCCGTTGTCTCCAGCCATAGCCGCCCGAGGCGATCCAGCACTGCCCGTCGTCGTGATGTGCCATTGAGCACGCACCTGCAGCCACGCACAGCAGATACGCTGCGTTCGTCACCTCGGTCGTATCCATCCAGAACTCGCTCACCCACACGCTATGAGCGGGCTTCTCGGCTCGACCGCAGGCGCCATCCCCTGGGCTGCAGCCCATCAGAAATTCACCGGCCGGGATCCGCAGCATTCCCTCAGGCGCCTCGGGGCCCGCGGCTCCGGAGAGCGTGCAAGGAGCCAGCAGGCTCGCGAACAGGAGGCAGCGCAGCGCGCTCATCACCAGCCTGAGAGCGCGCCACGCCCTGGAAGTTCCCCTACGCCAGGCGCTCCAGCCGCTCGGTGAACTGGCGGTACCTGGGCTTGAACAGCCACCTGGCGATGGCCGTGCCCACGCTGCCCCCGGCGAAGCCCCCCAGGACCAGGCCCTTGCCGGCCCCGAGATCCAGATCGACCAGGCTGTCGCCCAGCCAGGCCAGCACCACCCCCAGCACGGCGCCGGCCACCAGCCCCAGGGTGATCCACAGCCCGTAGACCCTGTTGCGCGCCTGGTCGTCGAGCCCCATCAGGAAGAAGCAGACCTGCCGGTCGGAGGCGTCCAGGAGCGGCTCCTCGGGGTGGGCCGGGCAGTTGCCGGCGGCGGGGTAGGCCTGCCGGCAGAGGGTGCAGACGAAGTGGGCGTCGGTGTCCATGCGTCACTTCCCGGACGGGGGCCGGTCCTCGGGCTCCGGGCCGAAGCACTCGACCTTGCCCGCCACCTCCACGAACTTCCCGCCGCGCTCGTTCCAGGCCCGCTCGGCGGGCCCGACCCCAGGGGGCGCGTCCGCGGGCACCAGGCCGATCAGCACGTCCGCGTCCCCCTGCTCGCAGCCAGGACTCAGGTACTTCGTGCGGGCGGCGCCCGGGAGGTCGACCTGATCGGTCACCACGCCGCGATCGTCGGTCAGCAGCAGCAGCAGGGCGTCGGCCTGCCTGGCCGTGACCACGCGCGCGCCCGAGGCGAAGTGGATGGCGGCGAGCTGCTCGAGCTCTGGCGGGAGCTTCACCCGTTTCTGGAGCTCGCGCTCGCTGATGCCGATGTGGACGCCGACGTAGGACTTCGCCCTGGGCGCCCGGGGCTCCCCTGCCAGGGCGGCCCCGGCCGCCAGCAGCCCGAGCGCCGCGCAGGCCCACGCCGCGCCTGACCGGATCCCGATGCTCCGCCGCATGCTGGCCCTCTCCTTCTCGTCCGGACCTCCGACAGGCCCGCTCCTTCCAGACGGAAACGCGCGGGTCATTCGCCCCGGCCGGTCACCAGCGCCCGGCCCTAGCCGAAGTAGCGCAGCGCGCGCTCGACCAGCTTCTGCACCTCGCCGGTGTAGGGCGGGTAGAAGCGCCTCAGGCCGTCGAAACGCTTCTGCCTGAGCACGGCCCGGGCGTGCGACAGGGCGCGGAAGCCGTGGACGCCGTGATAGCTGCCCTGCCCGCTCGTGCCCACCCCGCCGAAGGGCAGGTCGGGGTTGGCCAGGTGGGCGATGACCGTGTTGACGCAGCTCCCGCCCGCGGTGGTGGAGCCCAGGATGTGCTCGACGGCCGCCTCGTCGCGGCTGAAGACGTACAGCGCCAGCGGCTTGTCCTTCGCGCGCACGAGCGCCAGCGCCTCCTCGAGCTCGGTGTAGCCGAGGATGGGCAGGATCGGGCCGAAGATCTCGGACCGCATGGCGGGCGAGTCGGGGCGCACCCCGGTCAGCAGCGTGGGGCTGAGGCCGCGCCCGTCGGCGGAGAAGCTCCCGCCGAGCTCCACCTTCGCCCCGGCGGCCACGCTGTCCGCCAGCAGGCGGCGCAGGCCGGAGGCGTGCTGCGAGCTGACCAGGCGGCTGAGGAAGGGGCTCGCCAGGCGGGCCTCCTCGGTCGCGCCGTAGCGCGCCTCCAGCACCCGGCGGCAGGCCGCCACGAAACCCTCGCGCAGGCCCTCGTCCACCAGCGCGTAGTCGGGTGCCACGCAGGTCTGCCCGGCGTTGATGAACTTGCCCCACATGACCCGCTCGGCGGCCAGCGCCACGTCCGCCGTGCGCTCGACGATCACCGGCGACTTGCCGCCGAGCTCCAGGGTCACCGAGGCCAGGTGGCGGGCGGCGGCGGTCATGACCGAGCGGCCCACCCGCGGGCTGCCGGTGAAGAACACGTGGTCGAAGGGCAGCTCGAGCAGCGCGTCGGCCACGCCGGAGTCGCCCAGGAAGACCGCCACCTCGTCCGCCGGGAACACCTCGGAGAGCAGGCCCTGGAGGCAGCGGGCCGTGGCCGGCACCTTGCTCGAGGGTTTCACCGCCACGGCGTTGCCCGCGGCGATGGCCGCGATGAGCGGCGTCAGCAGCAGGTTCACCGGGTAGTTCCAGGGGGACAGGACGAGCACCAGCCCCAGGGCCTCGTGGCGGATCTGGCTCTTCGTCCCCAGGAGCGCCCACGGGCGGCCCACCCGCGCGGGCTTCATCCAGCCCGCCAGGTGCTTGCAGGTGTGCTGCAGCTCGGACAGGGTCGGGAAGATCTCGGTGATGTCGGTCTCGGTCGGGTGCTTGCCGAAGTCGGCCTGGATGGCCTGCTGGAGCGCCTCGCGCCTGGCCCAGATGGCCGCCCGCAGCCGCTGCAGCCGGGCGATGCGCTCCTCGGCGCCCGAGCGGGCCAGCTTCCAGCGGTTGGCCCGCAGGCGCTGGAAGGCCTCGCGGAGCTCGTTCGTCGTGGTCGGATCGGTCATGGCGCGCACACCTCCGGCCCCCGCGCCCCGAGCCTAGCGGATCCGGGCCGCGCCTGGTAGCCTCGGGTGCATGGACACCATCCGCGAACGGAACAACCGGGTCTCGGGGCTGCTTTCGCAGGGCCGGCTGGACGAGGCCGAGCGGGCGCTCGCGGAGACGGCCGCGCTCCTGGCCGCGCGGGGCCCGGCCGAGGTGGACGGGGGAGACCTCGAACCCGCGCTCGACGAGTACTTCTTCCGGGTGCACTCGGTGGACCTGCTCTGGCGGCGCGAGCGCTTCGCCGAGGCCCTGCCGCACGCCGAGCGCGCCTACGCCCTGGAGCAGAGCTTCGCCGCCGCGGCCCGGGCGCAGGGGTTCGCCCGGCGGGAGCTCGACGTCCTGGCCTTCAGCGCCGGGACCTGGGGCTACGTCTCGGTGCTGACCCGGCTCGGCCGGCTGGACGAGGCCGAGCTGGCCTTCGAGGGCTACGTGGTGGACGAGGAGCTCTACCAGGCCCGCCACCGCCACCACGCCCGGAGCGCCGAGCAGGTGCTCATCGCCGGGCTGTGCCTGTACTGGGAGGGCGACGGGCGCCGCCGGCTCGGCCGGGAGATCCTGGCCCTGGCCGAGCGCCTGGGCGCGCCCGAGAACCCGGAGCTGGCCTACGGCTTCGCCTGCTACTGGGCGCTCCTCGGCGAGCCCCGGCCGGCGCTGGACGCCCTCGCGCTCGCCCTCCGGCTGGGCGTCGAGCCGCAGCGCGCCCTCGAGGACGACGACCTGCGCCCGCTCCGCGGCCGGCCGGAGTGGGTGCGCCTGTTCCACGATCGGGCGCCGCCAGCGCCGCCGCCCGAGCCGGCTCCCCAGGCCACGCCGCGGGTGCCGGCCGACCCGCAGGAGATCGAGGAGCGCCGGCTGGCGGACTCGCGCACCCCGCCCGGCGAGGCCGCGCGGGAGCAGACCCGGGCCTTCCTGGGCCCGTCCCTCGCCAAGGCGAGCATCCAGCTCGTCCGCCACACCACCTACGGGCTGGGCGGGGTGACCCTCGAGATCGGCGGAGACGGCCAGGTGAAGATCGTCAAGGAGCCCTGGGGGTCGTCCGAGAAGCCGCTGAAGCACTCCCTGCGCCTGGAGCCCGCCGTGGTGCAGGGGCTGTTCATGGCCTTCATCGACGAGGCCTTCACCGAGATGTTCCTGGGCGGCTCCGTGGGGGTGCCCGACGAGCTGTACTTCGACCTCGCGCTGGTCAACGCCCGCGGGAAGAAGAAGGCGCTCGGCAAGTTCGTGCGCACCGAGCACACGCGCTTCGACGCCCTGGTCAACCGGGTCCACGAGGCCGTGGCCGCGGCCCTCGACCCCGCCACCCGCAAGCGCCTGACCCTGTGAACTCTGAGATGGAAGACTCGCCCCGAGGGGATGTCCCCCTGACGCTCCGAGATGTCTGAGCCTCCACGGCCCACCGCGCAGGCGAGGGAGCGAGCAGCTCGAGCCAGCCGCACCGAGGCCTGCGCGGGACCGGTCCGCGAGTTTCGAGGAGCGGAAGGGGGACACCCCCGAAGGGGCGGATCGGGCGCGGGTCAGGGCTGCGCGCGGGCGGCGTCCAGGCGGGCCCAGGCCGCCTCCAGCTCGTCACGGCCGAGCAGGGCGTCCAGCCAGCGCGCGGGGATGGCCGCGAGCCCGAAGCGCGCCCCCAGCAGCGCGCCGGCCACCGCCCCGTTCGTGTCGCTGTCGCCCCCCAGGTTCACCACCTCGACCAGCCCCTGCTCGAAGGAGGGCGCGTCGCGCAGCGCCGTGAGCCCGACCTCCAGGCACAGCAGCACGAAGCCGATCGAGCCCCGGGCGTGGAGCGGCGGCGCCCCGGCCAGCACCCCCGCCACCACCGCCTCCACCTCCGGCTGCAGGCCGGCCACGGCCTCCCGGGCCGAGGCGAGCGCCACGCGCGGACCCGCGCCGGCGTGCACCAGGGCGGACAGGGCGGCGTTGAAGGCCACGCACGCCTCGGTGCAGCGCGAGTCGGCGTGGGTCACCCGCGAGAGCGCGCGCGACTCCTCCGCCAGGCGCGCATCCCCGGGCTGGCGGACCAGGCCCGTGGGCGCGGCCCGCATGAGCGAGCCGTTCCCGGCCGAGCCCGGGCGGCGCCGGGCCGCCTCGGCCCCGGCCTCGGCCGCCGGCAGCCCCCCGCGGGCCATCAGCCCCAGCGCCAGCCGGGTCAGGTTGCCCACGTCCTTGGGCTCCGAGGCGAACCAGCGCAGCATGGCCTGGCCGGCCGCCTCCAGGGCGAAGCCCGGGCCGCCGGGCTGCCCGTAGGCGTGCGCGGCGGCGATCGCCAGCGCGGTGTCGTCCGTCCACTCGCCCTTGCGCCAGACGCCGCCGGCCACCATCTCCCGCAGCCGCCCGTGGCGGGCGGCCACGGCCTCGGCGGTCAGGAACTCGACCGGGGCGCCCAGCGCGTCGCCGACCGCCAGCCCGAGCCAGGCCCCGCGTCCGCGCTCCAGCTCCGTGGGCATGCCTTCACCTCCAGCAGCCCCATGCTAGCAGCCCGGCCCGACAGCCCCAAGCCCGGGCCCTTGCGCGGGCCCGTTCGTGGTGTAGGATCGGCGGCATGCGAGCCTCCCTCCCCTTCCTGCTGGTGCTCCTGCCCACGGCCGTGCACCTGGCCGTGTACGGCGCGCTGCCCGCCGAGCCGCTGGGCTGGGTGTACCTCGGCGCGATGAGCGCGCTCGCGCTGCTCGCGGCCGGGTGGCTGTCCTGGCAGACGCGCCGCATCGCCTCGCTCGGCGAGCGGGACGAGCTGACCGGGCTCTTCAACCGCCGGCGCTTCGAGGCGGACCTGCGGCGCGAGGTGCTGCGCTCGGAGCGCCAGCACTACCGGCTGAGCCTGGCCTTCCTGGACATCGACCACTTCAAGGGCATCGTCGAGCGCCACGGCCAGGCCGAGGCCGACTCGGTGCTCCGGCGCATGGCCGCGGTGCTGGGCCGCTCGGTGCGGGACGGCGTGGACTCGGCCTACCGCCTGGGCGGGGACCGCTTCGCGGCCATCATGCCGGACGTGGACGAGCAGGGCGCCACCGTGGTGCTCGACCGCATCTGGGGCAAGACGGGCAGCGACGAGTTGCCGCTCCCGCGCTACGGGGCCGGGCTGAGCATGGGTCTGGTGGCCCGCCAGCCCGGCGAGGCCTCCGCCACCTTCCTGAAGCGCGCCGAGGAGCTGCTGGTGGGCACCCAGCGCGCGAAGCGCAGGGCCAGCGTCGCGCCGCCGGCCAGCCAGGCGCCGGCGCCCATCGACTCACAGCCCAAGCCGCCGCCCTCCAGCGGAGAGGACTGAGCGCATGCACCTGTTCGAGATGGCCGGGGAGCACAACACCCAGCGCACGCTGGAGCTCGGCCGGGCGCGGGCCCTGGAGCTCGGCCTGCGCACGGCGCTCGTGGCCACCACCTCGGGCGCGACCGGCGAGCTCGCGGTCGAGCGGCTGAGGCCGCTGCGGGTGGTGGTGGTGGGTCACGCCTGCGGCTTCGCCCAGAAGGGCGCCCAGGAGCTCGACCCGGCCCGGGCCGAGCGCATCCGGGCGGCCGAGGCGCAGCTCCTCACGGCCACGCACGCCTTCGGCGGGGTGGGCCGGGCCGTGCGGCGGAAGCTGCAGACCTACCAGGTGGACGAGATCATCGCCCACACCCTGCGCCTCTTCGGCCAGGGCACCAAGGTGGCGGTGGAGATCGCGCTCATGGCCGCGGACGCGGGCCTGCTGCCCATGGACCAGGACGCGCTGGCGATCGGCGGCACCAGCACCGGCGCGGACACGGCCCTGGTGCTCAGCCCGGCCCACTCCCAGGATCTGTTCAGCCTCAAGATCCAGGAGATCGTCTGCAAGCCGAGGCTCTAGGGCGGGGGCACGCGCGCTCCTTGACCGCGGGCGCCGACCGGGGGAAGGTCGGTGCGGGTGCCCGGGGTGGCACCCGGGAGAGATCTCCATGACGACGACGACCCTGGCAGGGATGGGGCAGGCCTGGCGCCAGCACCTGGCCGAGCTGCGCGCCTCCGTCCACGCCCTGGTGGTGGACGACGAGCCGATCGTGCACGAGGTGATCGCCGAGATCCTGCGCGGCATCGGCTGGCAGGTGGAGATCGCCGAGAGCGTGGAGGCGGCCTGGAAGCGCATCCAGGCGGGCGGCCTGCACCTGCTGCTGGCCGACAAGAACCTGCCGGACGGCAGCGGGGTCGAGCTGATCGCCAGGGTCAAGGCGGCCGGCCTGGAGCTGCCGTCCCTGGTGGTGACCGGCTTCGCCTCGGTCGAGTCCATCAGCCAGGCCCTGGCCGCGGGCGCGGAGGACTACCTGATCAAGCCCTTCGAGGATGTGCGCCACCTCGGCCGGAGGGCCGAGGCGGTCCTCGATCGCCACCTGCTGGGCCAGCTCTACCGGCGCGTGGTGGGCGATCTCACCGCCGCCCTGTCGGCGGGCGGCCTGCCCAAGGACGCGGTCAAGCGGCTGGCCCACTCGCTGGACGGCTACAAGCGCGAGCTCACCGCCCGGCCCGGGGTGCTGCTGGTGGCGCCCGAGGGCCCCGAGGCCGAGGCCCTGGCCGCGACCCTGCGCGCGGCCGGCCTCAGCCTGGGCCTGGCCCACGACCGGAAGAGCGCCCTGCTCGCCCTGGAGGGGCCGCTGGCGCCCCTGACCGCCGTGCTCAGCCTGCGCCTGCACTTCCCCTCGGCGCTCATCTCCGAGCTGCGCGAGGTCGATCCGCTGCTGTACGTGGTGGCCACCACCTCCTCGCCGCGGCTCGAGGACGCGCTGGCCGCGGTGGACGCCGGGGCCCGCGACTACTTCATCCAGGCGGTCGAGTCGCCGGCGGCGCTGGCGGCCCGGGTCAAGCGCGCGGTCGAGTCCAGCCACCGGGATCGGCTCTACCTCCAGCTCATCGCCAGCCTGCACCGGGAGGCGGCCAGCCTGGGAGGCGCCCTGGCCCAGGACCTGGCGGCCGTGCTGCCCGAGGCGCAGCGCGCCTACCTGCTGCGGGCCAGCCTCGAGACCGCGCTGGAGCTGCCCGAGATCGAGCTCGATCTGACCGGCCTGTTCGACACCGCGCCCAGCGAGCTGCGCCGCCACCCGCGCGTGGACGCCCGCGACGTCGAGGTCTGGTTCCGGGCGCGGGGGCGGGCGCAGGAGTTCCGGCGGGGCTGGCTGCGGGATCTGTCCCGCGGCGGGTTCTTCCTGCGGGTGAGCCCGCCGCCAGAGCGCGACACGCCCCTGGAGGCGCACCTGCTGGTGCGCGGGGAGGCCCCCACCGCGGCCAACCAGGTGATCGGCCGGGTCGTGCGCGTGGAGCGCCACGACCCCGATCCCGAGCTGCTGTCCGGTTGCGGCGTGCTGGTCGAGGAGAGCAGCCAGGCGGCGCTCGATCCGCTGGTCGCCCGGCTCACTCGAACTTGAAGGCCTTCTTCTGGGCCTGCTCGCGGACGGACTTCAGCATGGCGCCGTCCAGCGTGTCCGCGCCGCCCTTGGCCGCCTCGCGCTCCTTCTGGGCGATGAACTGCTTGCGCTCCTCGGCCAGCTTCTGGATGCGGCCCTGGAGCTCGGCCCGCTTCTTCTCCTGCCCGGCCAGGTAGGCCTTGCGCTCGGCCGGCTTCATCCCGCGCATCTCGCTCGGGAGCTGCTCCTCGGCCAGGTCCTCCACCTTGACCGCGCCTTCCTTCTCCGCGTCCACCAGGTCCCAGCCGCCGCTCCTGTAGCCGGCCGAGGACTTGAACACGGCCCGCTCCGCGGCCGCGGCCGGGGCCGCCTGGGAGGCGTTCGCGTCCTCCATCTTCTGGCGCGCCTTGGCCTCGCCGCCGGCCGCGCCGTAGGCCACGTAGGTCTGGTTGAGCTCCTGCCCGAGCCGGGTGATCTCGGTGTCCTGGGGGGCGGCGATCTGCGGCACGGCCCGGTTCTGGTCGATGGCCATGTAGGCGCCGTCGGCCAGCATGGCGCCCTCCTTCCAGCCGCTGCTCACGCCCTCCTCGTAGGTGCCGCAGTGGATGGTGTTCACCGCGATGCCGCGGTTGATGGCGGCCTTCACCGCGCCGCGGAAGTCCACCCCGCCCTGGGTGAAGGGCTCGTTGCCGGCGATGTAGACGAGCTTCAGATCGCCGGGCGAGGGGCTCCAGGCGAGCTGCTCCGTGGCCACCGAGATCACCTGGCCGCAGTACTCGTCGCCGCCGTTGGTGGTCAGCGCGAACAGCGCCTCGGACACCCTGTCGAGGTCGGAGGTGAGCGGGGTCACCAGGCGGATGTAGCCGCTCTGGGCGGACAGCCCCTGGTTGCCGTACTCGAACACCGCCACCTGCAGCTCGGGCCGCTGGCCGGCCTTGCGGGAGGCGAGCAGCTCGTTCACCACCTTCCACAGCTGGGTGCGGGCCTGGTTGATGAGCCCGTCCATGCTGGACGAGGTGTCGAGCAGGATGGCGAGCTGGATGAGGGGCTTGCCGCCGGCGACCTCGAGGGCCTGGGCCGGCCCGGCCAGCAGGCCGAGGGTCAGGGTGAGGCCGATCACGCGCGCGCACAGTCTCTTGATACCCATGGTCATTCTCCTTTGTTCGCCCGGTTCGTCGGGTATCGACGCGCGACCCGGCGGAAGGTTCTGCCCTCGCCTTGCGCGCGGCGCGGAACCGCACGACAATCGCGGCCGGAGGTCACCCATGCGCGCAGTCCACCTGGCGAAGGCCGCCGCCCTCCTGGGGCTGGCCGCCGCCCTGCCGGCGGGCCCGCTCCAGGCCCAGCCCGCGAGCCCGCCCATCGTGGCCGTGTTCGTGCTCGAGGACACCCGGCCGGCCAAGGTGCGGCTGAGCGAGCGCGAGCGCGTCGACCTCACCGCCTACCTGTCCAACGCCCTGGTCGAGGGCGGCGCCTACCGGGTGGTGCCCCCCGAGCGCCTGCGGGCCGTGCTGCTGGAGAAGAAGAAGGAGTCGTACCGCGCCTGCGTGGACGAGCGCTGCCAGATCGAGATCGGCCAGGAGGTGGCCGCACAGAAGACGCTGGTCACCCGGGTCATCCAGGTGGGCGCGCAGTGCGCCATCATCGGCACGCTCTTCGACCTCGAGCAGGCCGCCGCCGAGCGGGCCTCAACGCACAAGGGGGCCTGCGGCCGCGACAAGCTGTTCGAGGGCCTGGAGGCCCTGGCCAAGGGCCTGCAGGGCGGCGGCGCGAAGTCGGTCGCCGGCCTGCCGACGGAGGCCGACTCCCTGGAGGCCGAGCGGCTCTACAAGGAGGGGCTGGCCGCGCTGGAGAAGGGCGACGCCGATCTCGCCCTGCAGCGCTTCCAGGCCGTGGAGCTCGCCGGCTTCGCCGACTGGCGCCTGGCCAACGACCTCTACCACCAGTGGGGCGAGGTCCACCGCAACCAGAAGAACGATCCGGCCAGGGCCCTGGAGAAGCTCCAGCGCTGCGTGGACGTGTCCCAGGACCCGACCGAGTGGCCGGCCCCCTGGTGCGAGTACCTGCTCGGGACCCTGGCCTGGTCCCAGGGCAACACCGACCGCGCGATCGCGCTCTTCGAGTCGGCCTGGGCCCACCTGGGCAAGGCCGAGTGGGTCTACAAGAACGACGTCCTCCACAGCCTCGGCGAGGCGTACCGGATCGCCCGGAAGGATCAGGCCAAGGCGATCGCCTTCCACCAGCAGGCGCTGGACGTGAGCCTGGACAAGACCGACTGGCCCGCGCCCTGGAGCCAGTACATCCTCGGGATCATCGCCTGGGAGCGGCAGGACGCGGACCGGGCCATCGCCCTCTACGGCCAGGCACTGACCCTGCTCGCCCCGCACTCCTGGGCCTACAAGAACGACGTGTACCACATGCTCGGCGAGGCCTACCGCGTCCTCAAGAAGGACCCGGCCAAGGCGGCCGAGTACCACCGGCAGGTGGTCGGCATCTCCGCCGATCCCACCGACTGGCCCGCCCCCTGGAGCCAGTACCTCCTGGGCGTCCTGGCCCAGGAGCGCGGGGACGCGGACGCGGCCATCGCGCTCTACGATCAGGCGCTCGGCTACCTGGCCCCGCACCTGCCGATCTACAAGAATGACGTCCTCTTCATGCTGGGCGAGGTCTACCGCAACCTCAAGAAGAACCCGGGCAAGGCCGCCGGGTACCACCAGCAGGCCGTGGCCATCTCCCCGGACAAGACCGAGTGGCCGGCTCCCTGGAGCCAGTACATCCTGGGGATCCTGGCCCAGGAGCGCGGGGACGCGGACGCGGCCATCGCGCTCTACGATCAGGCGCTCGTCTACCTGGCCCCCCACCCGCCCATCTACAAGAACGACGTCCTGTACATGCTCGGGGAGCTCCACCGCAACCTGAAGAAGGATCCCGCCAGGTCGGCCGAGTACTTCCAGCAGGCGGTGGACATCTCGCCGGACAAGACCGACTGGCCCGCCCCCTGGAGCCAGTACATGGCGGGGGTGGTCGCCCACGAGCAGGGCAACGCCGACCGGGCCATCGCCCTGTACAGCCAGGCGCTTGTCTACCTGGCCCCGCACCCGGGCATCTACAAGAACGACGTGCTCTTCAACCTGGGCGAGGTCTACCGCAACCTCAAGAAGGACCCGGGCAAGGCCGCCGAGTACCACCAGCAGGCCGTGGACGTGTCCCCGGACAAGACCGACTGGCCCACCCCCTGGAGCCAGTACATCCTGGGCTGGATGGCCTGGGAGCAGGACAACCCGGACCGGGCCATCACCCTGGAGACCCTGGCGCTCACCTACCTGGAGCCGCACCCGTGGATCTACAAGAACGACGTGCGCTGGGTGATCGGTGAGGCCTACCGCGACGGGAAGCACGATCCGGCCGGCGCCCTGCCCCACTACCAGGCCTGCGTCACGATCTCCCAGGATCTGGCCGACTGGCCGGCCTACTGGTGCCTGCTGCGCCAGGCCGAGATCCTGCGCGACCGGGGCCAGAAGGGCCTGGCGGCCGAGCAGCTGCTGCGCGCCGAGACCGCGGGCAAGGCCGAGCCCGGCTTCCTCCAGGAGGTCGACCGGGTGCTACGCGCCTCCGGGATGCGCTGACCTCCCCGCCACTGCTTTCAGGTGCCTGGCACCTTCGAGTGTCCCTCGATGAACTGCCCTGGGCGATCCACACACGCGAGGCATGCCAACGCTGGCGCTACTCGTGGGTGTAGGAGACGTGCGGGAAGCCGCGCGACTGGAACGCGCCGAAGACACCCGCCCGCGCCAGGGGCGGGCAAGCGGGAAACGAGCCCTGGACGTCGATCCGGCGCCTCTCGGCCAGGGCGAGCAAGGCCAGGGCCTCCACCGAAACCCAACGATTGGGGAGGAAGGGCAGCTCCTCCGCCAGGACCGAGCCCGCCTCCGGATCGGCCATGGCCCGCGCCTTCTCGCCCTCGGTCACCAGCAGCGACCGGAGCGCGGCGGCGACCGCCTCGGGGGCGCGGCCGACGAAGCTCCGGGCCACCTCCAGGCGCGGGTCCGGAGCGCCCTCCAGGACCCGCTCCCACCTCGCGAGCAGGGTGACGAGATCGTCTCGGGGCTCGAGGAGCGAGCGCCGGACGAAGGCGGCGTAGCAGAAGTCATCCTCGTACTCCTCACCCTGCGTCCATTCGGCTGACGCCAGCTCGAAGAGCTCGCGGGCCAGGCTCCACTGCCGGGCGGCCAGGGCGTCGAGCACCGGCTCGAGCAGGCTCGCTCGCCGATGACGGGGATCGCCGCCGCCCGCTGCCTGCGCCGCCTGCAGGTAGAAGCGACGGGTCAGGGCCGACTGGATGAGGTAGTGGAAGAACCCGTCCGCGTCCGCGTCCGCGGACAGCCTGCAGATGCCGAGCGCGCGGTAGTGCCTCGACAGCTCCCCGAGCTCCTCGGCCGCCTCGAGGGGGTCGCCCCGGGTCTCGACCACCTCGGTGAAGAAGTCGACGTAGCCCAGGAGCTCGGTCTCGAGAGCGGCGGGCGTGACGGGCGCGGTGGGCACGTGGGGACAACCTCACCAGAAGTTGTCGTAGCCTTCGAGATCGCAGAACTTGATGCCGGTGAAGCCGCCTCTCTCGATCTTGGCGACCGCGTCGCTGCGGCAGAGGATCCGATCCTTGTACTGCGCCGCCCGGAAGATCAGCCGGTCGGAGCCGATCCGCTTCGCGTCCAGCACCAGCTTCTCCATCGTGTTGTACTGGTCGGGCATCAACTTGCTCTTCTCGCCGACCGTCCTGGTTTCGTCGACACAGGCTGGAGCGTCGATCTGATGAACGATGAAGAACGGGGCGCTCTCCCTCCGCCCCTTGTGATTGAGGATGGCGACGGGGTGAACCTCGTTGTGGGCCAGGAGGTCCTCCCCGACGAGGAAGTCTCTCAGCGCCTCGGATACGAGGAAGAACCCGTCGTTGTTCGAGAGGACGTCGGCCAGCTTGATGTCCCTGGGGAAGTCGGCGCTCATCTGGAACGCGGCGTCCTCGGGGAAGTGGCCGGCCTGCGGCTCGCCCTGGTGCATCCTCGCCCAGTTCGGGACATTCCTTATCGCGCCCAGGCGGCACACACCCTTGGGCGTGACGATCTCGCCGATCAGATAACGACGCTTCATCTTCTTCCTCCGCGCGTGAGTCCCGGGTCCATGAGGAGCGGTCCCCACGCGCAGATGCCTGGCACCCACGGAAACGTAACACCGGGGCGGGAGGGGGCTCAAGCGACTGGGCGTTGGCTGGTCACGCGGGTGCGGATCGCCCGTCCCTGTCTGGCGGAATGGAAGTGTGCTAGATTCCGGCGCGAGCGCAGGAGGCCCTCTGCCCGACACCCCGGACACCCCCGACATGCTCGCCCGCTACGGCTGGGACGCGGCCTGGGAGGCGGTCTTCGCCGAGCACCGCGCGGCCGGCCGGACCCCGGGCCGGGTGGTGCGCGAGGATCGCGGCGCCTTCAGGGTGCGCACGCCCGCGGGCGAGCGCGTGGCGCACCTGCCCGGCCGGCGCCGCATCGAGGTGACCTCCCCCCTGGAGCTGCCGGCCGTGGGCGACTGGCTGGCGCTGGCGCCTGAGGTCGAGGGGACGGAGGCGCGCATCGCGGCCGTGCTGCCCCGGCGCACCAGCCTGGTGCGCCGGGCCGCGGGCAGCGACACCGGGCTGCAGGTGGTGGCCGCCAACGTGGAGCGCGTCTTCCTGGTGTCCGGCCTGGACGAGGAGTTCAACCCCCGGCGGGTCGAGCGGATGCTGTCGCTCGCCCGGCTGAACGGCGTGGGCGCGGTCATCCTGCTCAACAAGGCCGACCTGTGCCCGGACCCGCAGGCGGCGCTCGCCTGCATGCGCGAGCTCGCCCCCGGGGTGCCGATCGTGTGCCTGTCCGCGCTGGCGGACGACTGCGGCGCGCGCCTGGGCGCCTTCCTGGCCCCGGGCCAGACCGCGGTGCTGCTGGGCGCCTCGGGCGTGGGCAAGTCCACCCTCATCAACCGCCTGCTGGGCGAGGCGGTGCAGGTCACCCAGCCGGTGCGGGCCAGGGACGCCAAGGGCCGGCACGCCACCACCCGGCGGGAGCTGTTCGGGCTGCCCGCGGGCGGCCTGCTGATCGACACCCCGGGCCTGCGCGAGGTGGGGCTGTGGGCCGAGACCGAGGAGCTGCAGGCCACCTTCGAGGATCTCGAGGCCCTGGCCGCGAGCTGCCGCTTCCGCGACTGCCGCCACCAGGACGAGCCCGGCTGCGCCGTGCGGGCCGCGGCCGACCAGGGCCGCCTGGAGCCCGGCCGCCTGGACGCCTTCCTGCGCATGTCTCGCGAGCTCGAGGAGCTGGAGCAGAAGCGCAGCCGGGCCGGGGAGAAGGCCCGCGGCCGCGAGCTGGCCAGCCGGCTGAAGGCCTACCGCCGGGTGAAGCCCAAGGGGCACTAGCGATTCGAGCCCGGGGAAGCGGGCTCGAATTTCCAGCAATTCAAGCCCGCTTCCCAGGGCGAAGAATCGCTTGTCCCGTGGCGCGCAGCGACACGGGGCTAGCGATTCGAGCCCGCGCAGCGACACGGGGCTAGAGGCTCAGTCCATGCCGGACTGCTCGAGCAGGGCGCGCAGGTAGCGGAACAGCGCCCGCGAGCCGCGCGGGGGCTTGTCCGCGGCCGCCTCCGCCCGGGCCTGGCCGGTGAGATCGGACAGGTGGTCGAGGTCCACGGCCGGGCACACGTCCAGGATCTCCTGCAGCACGTGCTCGTCCCCGGCCACCAGCTCGTTGCGCCAGCGGTCGATGCGCTGCAGGCGATCCACCTCGCGGGCGTTCTCCTCGTCCCGGCCCTCGAAGTAGTCGCGCAGCGGCGCGGTGTCGATCGAGCGCATCAGCCGCCCGATGAACTGGAGCTGGCGCCGCTGGGCCTCGCGCTTGAGGCGCTTGGCGAGCAGCAGGGCCTCCGCCAGCTCCTCGGGCAGCTCGAGCCGGGCCAGCTCCTCGGGGGACAGCGCGAGCAGCCGCACCCCCAGCTTCTGCGCGTCCTGGGCGCGGACCTTGCGCTCCTTGCGCCCGCGGCCGGCCTCCTCGGCCTCCTGCGGCGGGCCCGGCGCGTCCGCCTGCGCGCCCTCCTCCTCCGGCCCGGCGGCGGCGGGGCGCAGATCCCGCCCTCGCCCGCACAGCTCCGCGCCCTGCGTGTCGAAGCGCACCTCGTCCACCCGCCACAGCTCGTAGCGCGGCAGCGGCCCGCGCCCGGGGGCCGGCAGCCCGGCCAGCAGGCGCTCGAGCAGCCGCTGCCCCAGCCCGGCCTCGCGCACCAGGGCCGAGAGCAGGGCGGGCTCCTCCCGCAGCAGGGCGGCGGCCGGGGGCCAGCCCCTCCGCTGCAGCTCGTGCTCGGCCGCGCCGTACACGTCGCCCGTGCTCCGGGCCTGCTCGGCCAGCGCCCGGAGCTCCTCCTCCAGGGGCGCCGACAGCTCCTCGCGGCTGGCCGCCAGCCTGAAGCAGACGCCCGCCGCTGCCTTGACCGGACCGCCCAGCCGGGCCGCGCCGAGCTCCACCTCGTGCCCGTCGATGGATAGCCTCATGCGCGCATCATGCGACAGGCGGCCCTCCCGGGGCAAGCGCGCGGGGCTCAGAAGGAGGCGCAGGCCTCGGGCCGGAAGTCCAGGCTGTGGGTCACGCCCAGGAGCGCGTCCCCGTCGAAGGCCGGCACCGCCGCCTCCCAGACGTGGTCCGCGCCGTCGGCGCAGGCGCCGTCCCCGTCCACGTCGGCGTAGTAGTCCACCCGGTAGTCGTGCCCGGGCTCGAGCTCCCCGGGCAGGAGCACGCGGAAGGCGCCGCCGGCCACCGCGTCGCTGCCGCTCGCCACCACCTCGCCGCGATCCGCGCGCACCAGGGCCGCGAACACGGTCTGGCCCTCGTGCGGGCCGAACCCACTGCCCTCGAAGGTGAGATCGAACTTGCGCGCCTCGTCCGCGAAGCTCGCGCAGGCCTCCGCGGCGAAGGGCAGCAGGTGGTCGGTCTCCAGGAGCTCGTCCCCGTCGACGCCGGACAGGGTCAGGCGGTAGACGTGATCGTCGGTCGGCTCGCACTCCCCGTTCTCGTTCTCGTCCGCGTAGAAGTCGACGCTGTAGTCCTGGTCCGCCTCGAGCAGCCCGGGGAAGCTCAGCTCGAAGGCCCCGGCCTGGACCACGACCACCTCGCGGGCGAGCACCCCCACGCCCGTGTGCACCAGGGCCACGTGCAGCTCCTCGCCCTCGTGGGAGTCGAAGCCGGTCCCGCGGAAGGTGAGGTCGAAGGTCCGATCGGACAGGCCGTCGCCGCCTCCGCAGGCGAGTGGCGCGAGCGCCACGAGCAGGGCAGACCACACCACGAAACGCGAGTGCATGACATCCTCCTTGGATGGCGAGGCCGGTCCCCGGCCCTCTGGGGCTGTGGTCGCCCGGCGGGCGCTTCCCCTTTCAGGGAGGCGCGCCGCCGCTCGGGTGGGGCACGTCTAGGGCTTCTCGGCCGGGGCCTGCAGCGAGGACACGGAGCCGGTGGCGGTGACCTCGGCCGTGTAGGACTGGCCCGCCTTGTAGAACTGCCAGCGCTGGGCGTCCGGCGCCACCCACTCGCGGGTGTCGCCGTCGGGGCTCTTCAGCAGCACCTTGAGCACCTCCTTGCGGCCGGCCTCGCGCTCCTTCTCCCGCAGCGTCACCGGGGGCCACTGCGGGTTGAAGTCGGTGCCCGCGGCCCGCTCGGTGCGCTCGTGTTTCCAGCGCTCCACCTCGTAGCTCACCTTGGTGGCGTAGACCGGCCGCTCCTCGTAGATCGGCCGATCCTCGTACACGTCCTCGAAGTAGCCGTTGCCGAGGTCCTTCTGGCCGGTCTTGACCCGCTCGGTGCCCTGCTGGACGCGGTCCTTGTGGTGCACCTCCTGGCGGCTCCCGAGGACGCGCGCGCCGCTCGGCACCTCGGCCTGCCAGGCCTCCTCGCGCACCCACTGGTGGCGCTCCACCTCGATGGTGCGCTCCCACTGGTGCCCGCTGACCTGCAGTGTCTCCGCGTGCGTGCGGAAGAAGAAGAACCACACGCCCAGGGCGATCGCGAGCAGCACACCCAGGATGATGAACAGCGGGCCCTTGCCCCGGCGGGGCGCGGGCGCGGGCGCGGGCTTCACCGGCTGGTTGGGCACGACCCTCACCTGCCGGGCGCCCGCCGCGGCGTCCTGGGCCCCGCCGCAGCCCTTGCACTTCGTCAGCGCCGCGGGGTTGTCCGCGCCGCAGAAGCCGCAGTGCCAGTCGGGCGCCGCGCGGGCCTTCTGCAGCGCGGCCTGGTCGGTGACCTCGGCCGCGCCCTCGGGCACATAGAACTGCACGTCCTTGTCCCGCGGGGCACCGCAGCCGGTGCACCTCCCCTCGGGGCCCGGGATGCCCTTCTTGCTGCAGTAGGGGCAGTCCCACACACCTTGCCGGATGGCCATGCGCGCATTCCTCCTGGCTGTCCTTCCGGGGTCATGATACTACGGGGCGCGCGGGAGCGCGACAACGGCAAGGAGGTCCGGCATGAGACTCGGCGACTGCACCCTGGCCTGCCTGGGGGCCGGCAACATGGGCGCCGCGCTGCTGCGCGGGCTGGTGCGCTCGGGCGCGGTGCGGGCCGCGCGCCTGCGGGCCGCGGACGTGAAGCCGGCCGCCCTGGACGCGCTCCGGCGCGAGCTCAAGGTGCGGGTGTTCGAGGACAACCGCGCCGCCGTGGCGGACGCGGACGTGGTGGTGCTGGCGGTTAAACCCCAGGGGCTGGACCGGGTGCTCGGCCACCTGCGCGGCCACCTGCGCCCGGACGCCCTGGTGGTGTCGATCGCCGCCGGCTTCCCCACCGCGCTCATCGCGCGGCTCCTGGGCGGCAAGCCGCGCGTGGTGCGGGCCATGCCCAACATCGCCGCCGCGGTGCGCATGGCCGCAACCGCCATCTCGGCCGGGGCCCACGCCCGGCGGGCGGACCTGCGCCTGGCGCGCGAGCTGTTCGAGACCTGCGGGCTGGTCACCGAGGTCGAGGAGGGCCTCATGGACGCGGTCACCGGGCTTTCCGGGACCGGGCCCATGTACGTTTTCATCATCATCGAGGCCCTGTCCGACGCCGGGGTGCGCATGGGGCTGGCCCGCCACCAGGCCTCGGAGCTGGCCACCCAGACGGTGCTGGGCGCGGCCCAGATGGTGCAGCAGACCGGCCAGCACCCGATCTTCCTCAAGGACCTGGTCACCTCGCCCGGGGGCACGGCCATCAACGCGCTCTACAGCATGGAGAAGACCGGCATGCGGGCGGTGCTGATGGACGCGGTGGAGGCCGCCACCCGGCGCTCGCGCGAGCTGGGCCGCCCCTTCCAGAGCGAGCCGGCCTGAGCGGGCCGCCTCAGCGGCGGCGCCGGCGGAGCAGGCCCGCCAGGGCCAGGCCGAGGCAGGCCAGCCCCACACCCGCGGGCGAGCCCGAAGCGCCGCAGGCGCAGCCGCCGCCGGACACGGCCACGAGATCCGGGTCCGTGTCGCCGTCGGGCACGCACTCGCCGGCCTGGCAGGTGCCACCCAGACAGACGGTACCGTCCGCGACGGGCGTGCTCTGGCAGCTCCCGTCGGCGGGCTCGCAGCGGTCCTCGGTGCAGCGCCGGCCGTCGCTGCAGTCCACGCCCAGGCCGCCGCAGGCGCCCGACTCGCACGCGTCGCCCGTGGTGCAGGCATCCCCGTCGTCGCAGGCCTCGCCGTCGGGCCGATCTTCGGGCGCGCACACGCCGGTGGCCGGCGCGCACACGCTCCGCCGGCAGGGGCCGTCGCCGGCCGGGTCGCAGGTGACCCGCGTGGCCGGATCCACCACGCACTGGCTCGCCTGGCAGACGAGCGTGCCGTTGCACACATCTCCGTCCTCGTGCGCGGCGCAGTCCGCGTCCCCCTGGCAGGTGCAGGCGTTGGCGCCCGCCTGGCAGGCGCCCGCCAGGCAGCCATCGCCCTCGGTGCACGGGTTGCCGTCGTCGCACGGCGCGCCGTCCGGGAGCGCCGGGTAGGCGCACCCGCCGGTGAGCGGATCGCACTCCGCCCCGTGGCAGGCGTCCGGCGCCGTGCACCCGACCGCCGCGCCCTGGCACGCGCCCTCCAGGCAGGCGTCCCCGAGGGTGCAGCCATCCCCGTCGTCGCAGGCCGAGCCGTCCGGCAGCGCCGGGTAGGCGCAGCCGCCGGTGAGCGGGTCGCACTCCGCCCCGTGGCAGCCGTCCGGCGCGGTGCACCCGACCGCCGCGCCCTGGCAGGCGCCCGCCAGGCAGCCGTCCCCCTCGGTGCAGGCGCTGCCGTCGTCGCAGGGCGTGCCGTCCGCCAGGTCGACCGGGGCGCAGGCGCCCGTGGACGGGTCGCACCGGGCCTGGCGGCAGGCCGTGTCCCCGGAGGGATCGCACACCACCACGCTGGCCGGGTCCAGCGCGCACAGGTTCGCCTGGCAGACCAGGCTGCCGTTGCACAGGTCGGCGTCCTCGAACGGCGCGCAGTCCCCGTCGACGAGGCACTGGCAGGTGCTGGCGCCGCCCACGCACACCCCGGCGGCGCAGGCATCCCCCTGCGTGCAGGGGTTGCCATCGTCGCAGGGCAGATTGTTGTCGAGGAAGGCGCAGCCCGTGGCCGGGTCGCAGCCGTCGTCCGTGCAGGGGTTCAGATCGTCGCAGGTGACCGGAGCCCCGGCGCAGGCGCCGGCCGCGCAGGCGTCGCCCGCGGTACAGGCGCTGCCGTCGTCGCAGGGCGTGCCGTCCGCCAGATCGGCCGGGGCGCAGGCGCCCGTGGCCGGGTCGCACCGGGCCTGACGGCAGGCCGTGTCCCCGGAGGGATCGCACACCACCACGCTGGCCGGATCCAGCACGCACTGGTTCGCCTGGCAGACCAGGCTGCCGTTGCACAGGTCGGCGTCCTCGAACGGCGCGCAGTCCGCGTCGGAGAGGCACTGGCAGATGCTGGCGCCGCCCACGCAGACCCCGGCGGCGCAGGCATCCCCCTGCGTGCAGGGGTCGCCGTCGTCGCAGGGCAGCGCGTTGTCGAGGAAGGCGCAGCCCGTGGCCGGGTCGCAGCCGTCGTCCGTGCAGGGGTTCAGATCGTCGCAGGCGACCGGGGCCCCGCCGCACGCCCCGCCCGCGCACACGTCGCCCGCGGTGCAGGCATTGCCGTCGTCGCAGGGCAGCGCGTTGTCGAGGAAGGCGCAGCCCGTGGCCGGGTCGCAGCCGTCGTCCGTGCAGCCGTTCCCGTCCGCGCACACCACCGCCGTCCCGCCGCACGCCCCGCCGGCGCACGCGTCGCCCGAGGTGCAGGCGTCGCCGTCGTCGCACGGCAGCGCGTTGGGGGTGAACACGCAGCCCGTGGCCGGGTCGCAGCCGTCGTCCGTGCAGCCGTTCCCGTCCGCGCACACCACCGCCGTCCCGTCGCACGCCCCGTCGGCGCACGCGTCGCCCGAGGTGCAGGCGTCGCCGTCGTCGCACGGCAGCGCGTTGGGGGTGAACACGCAGCCCGTGGCCGGGTCGCAGCCGTCGTCCGTGCAGCCGTTCCCGTCCGCGCACACCACCGCCGTCCCGCCGCACGCCCCGCCCGCGCACACGTCGCCCGCGGTGCAGTCGCTGCCGTCGTCGCAGGCGGCCGCGTTCGGGCTGGAGGTGCAGCCCGTGGCCGGGTCGCAGCCGTCGTCCGTGCAGGGGTTCAGATCGTCGCAGGCGACCGGGGCCCCGCCGCACGCCCCGCCCGCGCACACGTCGCCCGAGGTGCAGGCGCTGCCGTCGTCGCACGGGTCCCCCTCCGGGCAGGCGGCGACGCACGCGCCGTCCACGCAGGTCTCTCCGGCTCCGCAGGCGGTCACCGCGCCCCAGTTATAGCAGCCGTTCCCGGTGATCACGCACGCGCGCCAGCCCGCGCCGGAGCACTCGCGCGTCCCCGGGGCGCAGGTGTTCTGGCAGTCGTAGGTGACGGTGAGGGTCAGGGTGTAGTCGCCGACCGTCG
Source organism: Myxococcota bacterium (assembly GCA_022710975.1). Taxonomy (GTDB): domain Bacteria; phylum Myxococcota; class B64-G9; order B64-G9; family B64-G9; genus JAKLGA01. Next base: position 91,146 of record JAKLGA010000016.1, read on the forward strand.
AGCCGTAGGCGTCCAGGAAGAGATAGTACGTGCCCGGCGGCAGGTTGTCCGGGGTGATGCGGGAGCCGGTCCCGCCCGGGGGGTTGCTGTCGTCGTCGCACTCCACCTGGGAGCCAGCCGGAGGGCAGGCGGTGCGGAGGTAGAGCACAGTGTCGAAGCCGGTCGAGCGGACGTCGAGATCGGCCTGGCCGGTCAGGGTGAGCTCGAACACCCGGTCCGGGCCGGCCCCGGCGCAGGTGCCGGTGGTGTCCGCCGCGTAGCCGGAGAGGCTGCCGGTCAGGGTCTGGCTGGCGCCGGGGATGACGGTCGCGCACGCGCAGGAGTCCCCGGGCAGAGCGGCCACGCAGGCGCCCGCGGCGCACGCCGTGCACGCGGCGCAGTCCGTGTCCAGCCACAGCCGGTTCATGCAGCTGTCGTAGGTCCACACGTCGTCGTCCCAGCACTGGGTGGTGAGGTCCGGCTCGCAGAAGCCGCCCGCCGCGCAGTGGTGGCCGGCGTCGCAGTCGGCCGGCAGGCCGCAGGGCTTGGCGCAGAAGGACACGGCGGGCGCCCCGGTCCAGGTCTGGCAGCTCCAGCCGGCCGGGCAGTCCACGGGCGTCTCGCAGGGATCGCACCAGCCGTCACCCGGGGTGCCGCACAGGCGCGCCGACGGCCAGCCGACCGTGTTGCACAGGTCGTCGAGCGCGTTGTGGACGTAGGTGACGTCCTCGCCCTCGCCGCCGCCGTCCGCGGGCAGCACGTGGACCACGTAGCAGCCGCCCTGGCGCACGTAGTCGCTGGCCCCGCGCACCAGGATGCCCACCAGGTCGCGGGCCGCGTCGTACACGCCCGAGCCCGAGTTGCCGCCGAAGGAGTCGGTGGTGGCGATGAAGTAGTCGCGGGTGCCGGCGCGGGCGTCGAGCACGTGGCCGCCGGAGTCCAGCTTGGCCGGGATGCCCGAGGGGAAGCCGATGATGGCGACGGGATCGTCCACCGCGAGCGCCGTGTCGGCGAGCTTGACCGGGGCCGGGGCGAAGGGCGCCGGCGCGGGCCGGTCCAGGCGGATGATGGCGTAGTCCACCGTGGCCGTGTACTCCTGCGCGACCAGCTCCGCGCAGGAAAACACGTCCGCGCTGGTCACCGGGCCCAGGCTGCCGGCCGCGGTGTAATAGTAGTTGAACACCCAGCGGTAGGCCGCGCAGTCCCCGGCGTCGGTCACGCAGTGGCCGGCGGTCAGCACCAGATCGTCGTCGATCAGCGTGCCCGAGCACATGGCCGCGGTGGGCTGGGTGGCGAACCACTGCCCGGCGCACAGGTCCCAGGCCGCCCCCAGGGTCGGGGCGGTGAACTGGATGTCGTCCGGGTCGCTCATGTCCATGTCGCCGGGCGGGATCATGGCCACCACGGACTCGGCCGTCCGCTGGCGCAGCACCAGATCGGGGTGCGCGTAGTACTCCAGGCGATCATCGGTCCCGTACACCACGCGCTGCTCGGCGCCGCCGGGCAGGAAGGGGCCATCATCCTGGCTGCAGGCCGGAGCCAGGAGTGCCGAGAGCAGTCCGAACGCGACCAGGCATCGGTCCATCATGTGCCGCCTCCATTCCCGCTTCTCCTCGAGGATAGCCCCGGCGGCGAGGCGAGGGGAAGGTGGGGGCCGCTCGCCTTTCACGCGCCTCCTGAGGTAGGCTCGCTGCGGGAGGACCGAGCATGGACCCGAGGCCGCTTCGCCTGCTCCCGCCGCTGCTCTGGCTGGGCCTGGCCGCGCAGCTCGCCGCCTGCGCCACCCTCGCGCCGGTGAAGCCCGACGGCAGCCCCGAGGACGTGCCCGTGGACGCCTACCTGGCCCGGGGCGCGCGGGTCATGTGGATCGCCCCCCACCCGGACGACGAGCTCTTCCCCGGGCCGCTGCTGGCCCGCGCCGCGCTCGTGCACGGGAACCCCGTCTACCTGCTGGTGCTGACCCACGGGGACGGCGGCGAGTGCGGCCTCTCGCGCGGCTGCGAGCCGGACCTGGCCACCGTCCGGGGCGAGGAGCTCAAGCGCGCGGCCGCCTTCTACAAGGCGGAGCTGCAGCACGAGCGGTTCTGGAACGCCCCGCTGCCGGTGTCCTCGTTCCCCGCCCGCGAGGAGATCTGGCGCCGCTGGCAGGCCCAGGGCGACCCGGTGAAGGTCGTGGCCGAGGCCGTGCGCCGTTACCGGCCCGATCTGGTGCTGACCTTCGACCCCCACCGCGGCGCCACCGGCCACCCCGAGCACCAGCTCGCCGCCCGGGTGGCGACGCGGGGCCTGCGGATGGCGGCCGATCCGGGCGCCGACGTCCCGGGGGAGCCCCACCGCGTCGGGCGCGTGTACCAGCTCATCAACCGCTACTGGGTGTTCGTCATGTTCAACCTGGCCGACCCGCCCCCGGCCACCGAGGAGTGGGACACCACCCAGGACTGCGGCGGGCAGCGCTGCCTGGACGTGATGCTGCGGGCCATCCAGGAGCACCGCACCCAGCACAACGACATGACCACCGTGGCGGAGCACCAAGGCGCGTTCGAGCGCCTGCGCCTGCGGCAGATCGATCCCTACACCCAGGACCTGGACCCGGCCGAGCCGGCGGACTGAAGGGACGCGCATGGCGGACGCCCGCCCGGAATACAAGCTCAGCCTCGGGCGGCAGGTGCTGTTCGCCGCGGGCAACTTCGGGGTGGCCTTCAGCCCGACCGTGGTGGCCGCCTGGCTGGGGTACTTCTACTACGGCCAGGTGGACGGCGCGGGCACCCCGCGGGTGTACGTCTCGGCCGGGGTGTTCGGGCTGATCTGGTTCCTGGCCAACGCGCTGAACGGGATCACCGATCCGGTGGTGGGCTACCTGAGCGATCACACCCGCTCGCGGCTGGGCCGGCGCCGGCCGTGGGTCCTCCTGGGCGCGCCGCTGCTGGCGCTCAGCTTCTTCTTCCTGTGGACCCCGCCCACGCCGCACGAGTCGGCGGCCAACATCGCGCTGCTCTCGGTCAGCCTGTTCTTCTTCTGGTTCTTCTTCACCGTGGTGGTGGCGCCCTACCTGTCGCTGCTGCCGGAGATCAGCCCGCACAGCCACGAGCGGGTGCGCATCTCGGCCTTCATGGGGGCCTTCGAGGTGCTGGGCACCATCGGCGGCAACCTGGCCCCGCCGCTGCTGGCCGCGTTCCTGGCCGGGGGCTGGCTCTTCCTGGCGAACGGCTACCAGGTGATGGCCTTCGGCGCGGGCGTCTCCCTGGTGCTGCTGTTCGTGGTCGCGGTGGTGTCGGTCGGCGATCGCTACAGCCCGCCCCGGCCGGCGGGCCCGCCCCGGGGCTCGGCGCTCGGCCGGGCGCTCCGAGAGTTCGGCAGCACATTCAGGAACCCGGCCTTCCCCGCCTACGTGATCGGGGTGGGCTTCTACCGCATGGCCATCGCCACCATCGTGTTCATCGCCCCCTTCCTGACCACCAAGGTGCTGGCCGCCCGGCCCGCCTCCCCGGCCGAGCTCGCGTTCCTGGGCGCGCTCGGCGCGGTGGGCGACGCGGGCGCGGTGGACTGGGAGATGGCCGCGGGTTACCTCATGATGCTGGTGCTGGTCGGCGCGGCGCTCTGCTTCCCGCTGGTGTCCTTCCTGGCGCGGCGGGCGGGCAAGCGGGTGGTCTTCATCACCGCGCTCTTCTGGCTGGGGCTGGTGCTCGTCGCCATGGCCACGATCGGGCTATGGCCCTGGCCCAGCCCGGTGTTCCAGGCGCTCGTCCTGTTCGGCCTGGCCGCCTTCCCGGTGGCCATCGCGCTGGTGGTCATGCGGCCCATCCTGGCGGACGTGATCGACGCCGACGAGAGGCTCACCGGCCAGCGCCGCGAGGGCACCTACAACGGGATGGAGGGGCTGATCATGAAGGTGGCGGCCGGGCTCGGGCCGCTGCTGGCCGGGCTGCTGTTCTCCTGGCTGGGCGCCGAGCCGGGTCACGACCTGGGGCTGCGGCTGTGCGGGCCGCTCTCGGGCGCGTGCCTGCTGGCAGCCGGGTACGCCTTCACCCGCTACCCCATCCGCACCTAGAGGGATCCTCGCCATGCCCGCCGCGCTGTTGCCGTTGCTCGTCGTGCTGCTGGCCCAGGCCGCCCCCGCGCCGGAGGCCAGGGACGCTCCGCCCGCCCGGGCGATCGAGTTCCAGCCCGGCCGGGCCCAGGCCGGCGCGGCGCGGGTCAAGGCCGCCCGCCAGGGCCGCATGGCCGACATCCAGGCCCTGTTCCAGGCGGCCTCCGTGGACTACCCGCCCGACGGGGCGCTGCTGCGGGTCTTCAAGCAGGAGGGCGTGCTCGAGCTGTGGGTGCGGCCGCGCGGCCAGCGCGCCTACCAGCGCCTGAAGGAGTACGCCATCTGCGCGGGCTCGGGCGAGCTCGGCCCCAAGCGCCGGCAGGGCGACGGCCAGGTGCCCGAGGGCTTCTACGAGCTGACCGCCTACAACCCCTGGTCGAGCTTCCACCTGGCCATGCTGGTGTCCTACCCGAACCCCTCGGACGCGGCCCGCAAGACCGGCCGGAGCGCGGGCGGCAACATCTGCATCCACGGCGACTGCGTGACCATCGGCTGCGTCCCGCTGACCGATCGCTGGATCGAGGAGCTGTACCTGGTGTGCCTGGACACCCAGACGCGCACCGGCCGGCGGGTGCTGGCCCAGTTCTTCCCGGCCCGCCTGAGCGACGAGGGGCTGAAGGCGCTGGAGGCCGCCCACCCGGACGACAAGGCGCGGATCGACTTCTGGCGCGAGCTCAAGGTGGGCCACGATCTCTTCGAGCAGACCCACCTCCCCCCGCGGGTGACCTTCGGCCCGGGCGGGGCCTACCGCTTCCGGCCCGGGCGTTGAAGCGCACCTGGGGCCTGGCGCCCCGGCGGCCGGGGTGGTAGACATGGCCGGACCTCCGGAGGTGCCCATGCGCCGACTCGTCCACCCCGCCCTGGCCTGTTCGCTGGCCCTGCTGCTCGGCTCGGGCTGCTTCACCGCCACCCGCGTGGAGAAGCGCCTGCAGCGCATCACCGTGGACTCGGAGCCGACCGAGGCCGAGCTGGTGCAGATCACCAACCAGGGCGAGATCGCCCTGGGCAAGACGCCCGCGGCCTTCCAGGTGCCCTACGAGGTGAAGGCCGAGCGCATCCACTCCGGCTGGTGGTGGACGGGCATCGGGCTGGGGCTGGCCGGCGGGGTGGCCGGGCTGGTCGTGCGCGACAACGACGATCCCACCTGGGCCGAGACCGGCGACTACCTGCTCTACGGCGGGGTCATCCTGGCGGCCTTCACCGCCACCCTGTGGTACCTGTTCGGCGACAAGGTGCTGTCCGAGGAGGTGAACCAGGAGGTGCCCGTGCGCCTGGAGGCCCGCATGCCGGGCTTCCGCGGCCGGCCCTTCGACTTCAAGGTGCCCCTGGAGAAACCCGAGCTCGTGCTGCCGCTCGCGCCCGCCCCGGCCGAGCCCGCGCCGGCCGGGCCCGCCCCGTTGCAGCCCGGGACTGCCGCGCCTGGCCCCGGAGGGCCGGAGGCCGGCGCGCCTGCGCCCGCCGGACCTGCGCCGGTGGAGCCCGCGCCCGCCGAGCCCGCGCCCGCCGAACCCTCGCCCGCCCCCGGCGCGCCGGCTCCGGTGGCCGGGCCCCAGCGCCTGGCCGTGCTCGACCTCCAGGACCTCTCGAAGAAGTTCGACGACGCCACCCTGTTCCAGGTGAGCGAGTACCTGACCGCCAGGCTGGCCTCCGCGCCGGGCCTCGAGCTGGTCCCGCGCTCGCAGGTGCGCGCGCGGCTGGAGGTGGAGCGCAAGGCGGGCAGCGCCTGCACCGACGAGGCCTGCCTGTTCGAGGTGGGCCGGGCCGTGGGCGCGGACGCCCTGGTGCTGACGCAGCTCATCCGGGTGGGCGGCCGCTGCGCGCTGACCGGCACGCGCTTCGACCTGGCCCGGGCGAGCGCCGTGCGCTCGGCGGTCCAGTCCATCGAGTGCAAGGCCGAGGCGCTCCTGCCGGGCGTGGACGCCCTGGCCGAGCAGCTCCGCTGACTCACTCCACCACGATCTCGTAGACCAGCTCGCCGTCCTCGCTGACGAAGGACTGGGGGCAGCCGTAGGTCTCGCACAGGCCGATGGCGCCCTGCTCGCTCGGGTTGGGGGTCAGGTAGACCGCCCGTCGGCGGGCGCCCACCCGGCAGGTGCAGGGCACCAGCGGGCGGAGCTCCTCCTTGCAGATGGGGCAGCACAGCATCAGCCGGGTGCCCTCGGGCAGCTGGGGGCCGATCTTGCGCGGGTCGCCCTTCTTGCGCGAGTCGCCGATCACCGGGGACAGGTAGAAGTCCTCCACCGGTCCGCCCTCGCCGCCGACCAGGGTGCGGACGTGGATCGCGGGCAGGCCGTCGAACAGCACCCCGTGCACCATCAGGCTGTGTCCGTTGTGGCAGTACACGTCCGGCACCCACACCCGCTCGCCGTCCTTGCGGATGCGGCTGGTGGGGCCGAAGGGGTAGGACTCCAGGTAGGACTCGAGCCGCACGCGCTTGGTCTGCCCCATGCCATCCTCCTGCCCACGCGGGCAGCGCCCATCCTACCACAGCCCGGCTCAGCGATCCGCGACGAACACGGGCAGCAGGAGCGGCTTGCGGCCCGAGAGCAGGACCCGGGCCTGCACCAGCAGCGGGGCGGGCCGCCAGCCGAGCGACAACTCGTGCCGCTCGCCCTGGCCGCCCAGCCGCTCGGGCCCGCCGGCCCCGGGCCGGAACACCTCCCACTCCAGCCCGGTCACCAGCGGCGCGGCCGCGGCCGGCACCTCGAGCCACACCCGTCCGCGGCCGGCCTTCAGCTCGAGGCCGGGCCGGAAGGCGGCGGGCTCCGCCCTGGCCCACAGGAGCGGCGGACTGGGGGGCAGGCACACCTCGGCCGACAGCACCTCCCGGCGGCCGTCCGCGCGCTCGACCTCGGCCACGGCCAGCGGGCAACGCACCTCGGCCGTGGGGGCGGTGGGCAGATCCACCACCGCCCGCAGGCGCGGCAGCGAGGCGGGATCGGGCTCCAGCCACTCCCCGCCCCCCACCCGGAAGCGCGCGGTCCGCACGCCCTCCTGGTTCAGCACCTCCAGGGCCACGGCCCGCTCCAGCCCCACGGACCAGAGCTGGGCCTGCAGGGCCAGGGGCTGCCCGGACCCACGCCCGTCGAGGATCTGCTCGCGCTGCAGCAGCTCCTGCAGGCCGGCGGGCAGCGGGCCCCCGCGGGCCAGGTCCCGCAGGCGCAGGTGCAGGTGGTGGTGGTGGGAGCCGTCCCAGCCCTCCCAGCGATCGGAGATCATCAGCCGGGTCAGCCGCTCCACGTCGGTGGCGTGGTGTGGATCCGCCTGGACCCCGGCGGGCTGGCCCTGGTCGAGGTACGCAAGCAGGCTCTTGCGCACCTCGAGATCGACGCCGATCTGCTCGATGAGCTCCCCGCCGCAGTAGCGGCGATCGTTCCTGACGAGCTCCAGCAGGAACAGGGCCTGCCGGGCCACGTCCAGCTTGTCCGCCGGACCGGCGCAGCGGTGGAGATCCTCGGGCGGCGGCGCGCCCGCGGCGGGCGCCCCGGCCTGGGCGGCGAAGTGCTGGCGGCAGGCGGCGTGATCGGGGCAGAAGTACGGCCCCTCCAGCGTGGTGAGGTAGTAGCCGAGGTCGAGATTCAGGCCGCCGTCGTGGCTGTCGCCCGGGTGGCGGCCGCGGGGCGGCTGGCCGGCCGCCTGGTCCACGGGCGTGTCCCCATTCTCGGCGCTGGCGTCGAACAGCGTCAGGTACACGCCCGCCTCGGGCGGCCCCAGCGCGGCCGCCACGGTCAGCGCCGTGAGGCGCACCAGGGCGACGGCGTGCGGCTGCGCCCAGCGGAAACGCACCTCGCCGTCCGCGCCGCCCGGGGCGTCGGCCGCGAGCACGCGGTAGCCGTCGGCGGGCCTGGGCGCGGGGAAGAGCCGCAGCAGGCTCGGGCCCCGCGCGCGGTGCCGATCGAGGCCGTCGTTGGCCGCGGCCGGCGACGCCAGGCCCAGGCACAGCAGCAGCAGCAGGCCACCCGAGGGGGAAGTCATGGGGCCCGGCCTGGCAGCCATCGCGTTCACCTCCGCGGACGCATTGTACGCCAACCGGGCGGGAAGGTAGACTCCCCCGAGGAGGTCCGCATGCGCCCCAGCCTGGCCGCGGCCCTGGCCTGCCTGGCCGGCCTGTTGCTCCCCGCCGCCGCCCCGGCCGCCGATCTCCAGACCGCCCTGGCCCGGGTGGAGCGCGGCGCCATCGGCCTGGTCGGCGCCGAGGTGCGCTCCGGGGTGCTGCAGGTGACGCTGGACGAGGCCGCGCTCGGCCTGCGCGGCCGCGACCAGGAGCGCGAGGATCTGGTCCTCCGCCTGCTGTGGGCGGCCCGGGTCGAGCGGCCCGGGCTGGAGGGCATCCAGGTGTGGGTGCGCCTGCCCGACGGCAAGCGCCTGTCGCTGAGCGAGGCCACCCGCGACCCGGCCGAGGCCGCCCTGTCCGCGCGCCTGGCGGCCCTGCCGGCCCGGCCCCGGCCCGTGCCGGAGCTGCCGCCGGACTCCCTGCCCTACGGCGGCAGCCTGGTCGGGCGCACCATCGCCCTCAGCCCGGGCCACGGCTGGCTGTGGTACGACAACCTGGGCGCCTGGAGCACCCAGCGCGGGCTCATCAACCTGCCCGACTGCTCGACCTGCCTGGGCATCGTCGAGGACTTCTCCAACAACCAGATCACCACCCGCTACCTGATCCCGCACCTGCTGCGGGCCGGCGGCCGGGTGTGGTCGGCCCGGGAGCGCGACCTGTCCACGGTCGAGGTGGTGCTGGACGACGGCGGGGCCGGGGTCCTCGAGCAGGGCGCCTGGGCCGCGGGCGTGAGCGCGGGCGGCTGGGAGGGGGACTACCGCGTGCTGCTGGCCGGCGGGGGCGGGCGGGTGGACTACCCGCTGGAGGTACCCCGCGAGGGCGAGTACTGGCTGACCGCCTGGTGGGTGGCCGGCGCGAACCGGGTGCGCGACGCGCTCGTCCGCGTGCACCACCTGGGCGGCGTCAGCGAGCTGCACCTGGATCAGACCCAGGACGGCCAGCGCTGGGTGCCGCTCGGCCGCTACCGGCTGGCGCCGGGCGCGGGCCGGCTCGAGCTGTCGCCCGGCCCGGCCGCCGCGCCGGAGGCCTACCTGATCGCGGACGCCGTGCGCCTTGGCGGCGGCGTCGACGGCAGCCAGGTCCAGGGCGTGCCCGCCGACCAGCCCCGCTGGCAGATGGGCGCGCGCTACTTCCTGCCCTTCGCGGGCCTGCCGGCCGCGCTGGACACCGGCTCGGACGTGACCATCCGCCCGGCCTGGGCCGAGTGGCAGGGCGCGGACGCCTACCTGTCGCTGCACTCGAACGCCTCGGGCAGCGCGGTGAACAACGCCTCGGGCACCTCGACCTACCGCTACAGCTGCGGCGCCTACCCCGATCACTCGGCGGCGCCCGATCCCGCCCTGTGCGACGATCCGCCCGGCTCCGATCGCCTGCAGCGCGCGGTGCAGGCGGCCGTGCTCGAGTTCCTGCGCGCGCGCTGGGACGCCGACTGGCGGGATCGCGGGGCGCTGGTGGCCGACTTCGGGGAGGTGCGGGTCCTGGACGACACGCCCGGCGCGCTGGTCGAGTCGGCCTTCCACGACGGCACCGTGGCCGCCGCCGGCGCGCGCATGCCGGACAACCAGGCCCTGCAGGATCCACGCTTCCGCGCCTGGCTGGGCTACGCGCTGTACGCGGGCCTGGCGCGCTTCTTCGATTCGGACGCCAGCCTGCTGCCGCCCGAGCCGCCCAGGGGCGTGCACCTGGTGCACGCCCCCGCGGGCGGGCTGGTGTGCGGCTGGGAGCCGCTGCCCGAGGCGCTCGGCTACCGCGTGCGCTGGAGCGTGGACGGGCTGGAGCTGGGCGACGGGCTGCACACCGAGGCCACCTCGGCGCTGCTCGCGGACGTCCAGCCGGGCCAGCTGGTGAGCGCGCGGGTCTCGGGCCTGAACGCGGGCGGCGAGGGCCCGCCCAGCGAGTGGCTCTCGGCCCGCTACCGGGGCCCGGGCGCCTTCGCCGAGCTGCTGCTGGTGCCGGCCTTCGATCGGCAGGACGCCTACCTGGGCGACGGGCACAACCGCAACGACCAGGCCCTGGCCCACGGCCAGGCCATCGCCGGCGTGCTGGCGCGCGACACGGCCTTCGACTGCGCCAGCGACGAGGCCGTGAGCTCGGGCGCGGTGCCGCTGGGCGCCTACCGGGCGGCGATCTGGATCCTGGGCGAGGAGTCCACCGCGGACGAGACCTTCGACGCCGTGTCCCAGGCCCTGGTGGGCGACTTCCTGGCCTCCGGCGGGGCGCTGATGGCCTCGGGCGCGGAGATCGGCTGGGACCTGGTGGAGCAGGGCGAGCCCGCCGACCAGGCCTTCTTCAGCGCGGCCTTCCAGGCCCAGTACCTGTCCGACGACGCCGAGAGCGCCGAGGTGCAGGGCGTGGGGGAGTTCGCCTCGGTCGGCGCCCTGGCCTTCGACGACGGCGCGGCCGGCATCTACCCGGTGGAGTGGCCGGACGTGTTCGAGCCGCTGGCGGGCCGCGGGGCCGAGGTGGTGCTCGTCTACGGAAGCGGCGCGGGGGCCGGCGTGGCCAGCGCGGCCGGCCCGGGCCGCAGCCTGCTGCTCGGCTTCCCCTTCGAGACCGTCACCACCGAGGCGACCCGCGTGGCGCTCATGGAGGCCTGCCTGCGCTTCCTGCTGCCGGAGGACGTGGTCGAGGATGGCGGAGCCGTGGATGGAGATGGCTGGGACGGTGATCAGGTGGACGAAGTGGACGAGGTGGACGAGGTGGACGGTGTCGAGGAACAGGCAGATGAGGACGGTGGGCCGCAGGCCGAGCACCCGGAGGGCTCCTGCGGTTGCGCGGGCGGCACGGCCGGGCCGGCCTGGCTCCTGGGGCTGCTGCTCGTCCTGGCCGCGCTCCGCCCGCGGAGGAACCGATGAGAGGCGCGGGCATCCGCTACGACTGGCCGCTCTACCGGCCGCCCTCGGAGGCCGACAGCCTGATCTTCCAGGCCACCCTCGGCTGCAGCCACAACCGCTGCGCCTTCTGCGTGAACTACCAGGCCAAGCGCTTCCGGCCCCGCAAGGCGGCCGAGCTCGAGGCCGAGATCGCCTGGGCCGCGCGCGAGCTGCCCGACACCCGGCGGGTGTTCCTGGCCGACGGGGACGCGTTCGTGCTGCCCTCCCGGCGGCTGCTGCCCGTCCTGCGCAGGCTCCACGAGGCCCTGCCCCGCCTGGAGCGGGTGAGCGCCTACGCCGGCCCGGGCAACCTGCGCAACAAGTCGGACGCCGAGCTCCGGGAGCTCCGCCAGGCGGGTCTCGGCCTGCTCTACTTCGGCCTCGAGTCCGGGGACGACGAGGTGCTGCGGCGCATCGACAAGGGCTACACCCAGGACGAGATGGTGGCCGCCTGCGAGCGGCTGCAGGCCGCCGGCTTCGACCTCAGCGTGACCGTGATCCTGGGGCTGGCCGGCCCGCGCGGCTCGCGGCGCCACGCCGAGGCCACGGCCCGGGCGCTCGACCGCATCCGGCCGCGCTGGGCGGCCGCGCTGACGCTCATGCTCGAGCCGCGCCAGCCCGGCTTCGCCGAGGCCTACGGGGATCCGGATTGGCGGCCGCTCGAGCCGCTCGAGATCCTGGCCGAGTGCCACGCGCTGCTGTCTGGCATGCAGGCCGACGGGGTGACCTTCCGCTCCAACCACGCCTCGAACTACCTGGCGCTGGCGGGCGAGCTGCAGCGCGACAAGCCCGCCCTGCTCGCGGAGCTCGAGCGCGTGCTCCGGGATCCGCGCGCCCGGGGGATCCGGCCCGACTGGATGCGGGCGCTGTGAGCGCGCGCCTGGCGCGAGAACCCAGCCCGGGCGCTTGAAAACCTAGCCCGGGCGCTTGAAAATCTAATCCTTCTCGCAGAAGGTGAAGATGCCGAGCACGTCCTTGCAGTGCCCCTCGGGCGGGCAGTCCTGGTCACCGGTGCAGCTCAGCTTGGAGCAGTAGTCGCTCGAGACCAGGCAGGTTGGGTAGTCGGGCCCGCAGTCCGCGTCGCAGGCGCAGGTCTCGCCGAAGGGGCGCGGGGCGCCGCCCAGGCAGGCCACGCACGTCTTGGGATCCTGGGACAGGAGATCCTTGGTGCAGATCGAGTTCTCCAGGCAGTCCTTGTTGCAGCCACACTCGGCGCCGTCGGCCAGCGAGTGATCGCCGGGGCTGCAGGCCTTGCAGTAGTACGTGGTGGTCTGGGCCTGCATGTCGAACGAGGCGGTGCACTCGAAGGTGCCCGGGCAGCTGTCCGCCGCGCCGGTCGTGCAGCCCGTGAGGGTGCAGGTCGCGGTGGTGCCCTCCGCGGCCATGAGATCCTTGAAGCAGTCGGGCGCCTCGGGCGCGCAGTCCGAGTCGCACAGGCAGGTCTGGCCGAGGGCCAGCGGGCCGCCCAGGCACTTCTGGCAGAAGGGCGGCTGGGGCGGGTCGGCCTGCACGTAGAAGTCGTTGCACTGGTAGCCGGCCGGGCAGGTCTGGCCCTCGCAGGACTGGGTGGCGAAGGAGATGGTGCAGTAGAGCGGGCCGGAGTCGTTCATCACATCCGCGAAGCAGTAGGGCGCCTCGGCCACGCACTCGTCGTTGCACGCGCACTCCGCCCCCAGCGGCTGGTCGTGGGTGGCGGGGCAGTCCTGATCGCCCCCGCCGTCCGTGGTCTGGCCGCCGTCATCGCCGCCCTGGCCGCCGTCGTCGCCGCCCTGGCCGCCGTCGTCGCCGCCCTGGCCGCCGTCGTCGCCGCCCTGGCTGCCGTCCTCGCCGTCGTCCTGCGAGCCATCGGGGCCGCCGGTGCAGGCGTGGGTCGCCAGATCGCAGTGGGCGCCATCGCAATCCTGGTCGAAGGCGCAGCCGGCCAGGCAGCAGCCCTCCTCGCTGCAGTACTGGCCGCGGGCGCAGTCGGCGTGGGCGCTGCAGCCCCGCGCGCAGGTCCCGGAGTCGTCGTCCCCTCCCCCGCCCGACGAGCAGCCCGTCAGGCCGCCCAGGCACAGGAGCGCGGACAGGGTCAGGAAGCGCGCGAAGGCCGTCGTGTGCATGCTCGTTCCCTCCGTGCAGGCGGCTCCATTCTACTCCGGTCGGGCCCGGCCGCAAGGCCGGGACGCGCCGGCCCTTGATCCGGGCCGCCCGGATCCATTACTACTGGGGAAACGGAGGGACCGCCCATGAGGATCGCCCGCGCCCCGCTCGCCCCGCTCGCCCTGTTGGCCCTGCTCGCCGCGGCCTGCACCGAGACCACCGGCGCGCCCACGGACCAGGACGCGCTGGGCTACCGCGCCTGCGAGGGGTACTTCGACTGCGGCGTGGGCCGCTACTGCAACGAGCACGGCTTCTGCTGGGCCGACTGCCGCACCACCGCGGACTGCGCCCTGATCGCCCCGGGCACGCTGTGCAACCGCTTCGGCCAGTGCACGCAGGACCCCGGGGAGACGCCCTGCGAGAGCCACGCCGACTGCGGCGAGGCCAACTTCTGCAACGGCCACTGCTCGACGGCCGGCTCCGTGTGCGGGGACGCCAGCGAGTGTCCGAACGCCTTCGGCCAGGAGACCTGCTCCGGCACCTGCGGCCGGCCCTGCGGCACCGACAACGACTGCATCGCCCTCGGCCCGGAGCTGGAGTGCACCCCCGTGGGGCTGTGCCTGCTGCCCGGCTGGGAGCAGTGGATCGACCCGGGCAGCCTGCCGCCCACCACCTGCATGCAGGACAGCCACTGCCGGACGCTCGGCTGGGGCTGGGAGTGCGCCTGCGCCAAGAGCCCCGATCCGCGGACCGGCATCCCGCGCTGCAACGGCGGCGTGGAGAGCACCTGCACGCCGGCGGAGGGCGAGCTCGACCTGGGCGGCGGCCCCGAGGGCAGCCCGGCCCACGCCTTCCGCGGCATCTGGGGCATGCGCATGGAGATCGCCGTGATGACCGAGGTGCCCATCCTGGGCTACCAGCGCACCTACTCCTCGAACCTGTTCCTGGTCAAGGCGCGCCACGCCGCGGGCGACAGGCTGGAGATGGAAGAGAAGCTGTGCGATCTCAAGCTCATCAACTTCGTCGACAGCGACGAGCCGTTCACCAACATGGGCTGGATGGTCATCCCCCTGCGCTACCTGCGCTCGCTGGCCATCCTCCAGCGCAGCGCGGAGCTCCCCTCGGCCGCCCCTGGCTCGCGCTGGCTGACCACCCGCAGCGTGGAGGTGCGCGGCGCGGTGATCGCCGACCCGGTCCGCGATCCCCTGCCCACCCGCCAGGACTACGACGCCGACCACGCCGATGCGCGCTTCTGGGATCAGGACGAGGACGGCAACGTGGGCATGACCACCCTGATGGACGGCATCATGCGCGGCGAGATCTACAACGTGCAGCGCTGGCAGGCCACCTACGACGGCGAACTGGTGGACGCCAATCACATCCGCGGCCTGGCCAGCATCGAGAACGAGCAGCTCGTCATCTCCGCCTCCAAGCCCTCGCTGGTGTACGACAGCCAGTCGGTCATGCACGCCGATCCCACCCGCACCTACTTCCGCCTGCAGCGCCTGGACAGCATGTTCCCCGACAAGGAGCCCGGCGACGTGTCCTGCGCGGACCTCATCCGCTACGCCGAGCGCAACGACTCCTGGCTGCGCCACACCCCGCACCTGATGGACGTGCCCGATCCCTGAGCCCCGCTCCCCCTCCGGGGAGTCAGAAATAGAGTTTGCATTCACACTCCATCTGGAGTATCCAGCTGCCATGGTTCGGTTTGCATTCAATCTCGTCCCCAGGAGGCTCCCCATGCCGAAGAAGGCCAAGCGCGCAGCGAAACCCGCCAGCGCGGCCCCGAAGTCCGAGCTCAACGCGAAGAAGGGCAAGCGCTACACGCCCGCGGAGAAGGCCTCCTTGCTGGGCAAGTGGGCCGAGCTGCGCCAGGCCGGAGAGAGCGCCGTGGCGGCGGCCGAGAAGCTGAGCGTGCCCTACATCACGCTGAACGCCTGGGCCAAGAAGGAAGGCCTCGATCTGCCCAAGAAGAGCAAGGGCGGCCGCAAGCCGGGCCGCAAGCCCGGCCGCAAGCCCGGGCGCAAGCCGGGCCGCAAGCCCGGCCGCAAGCCGGGCCGCAAGCCGGGCCGCAAGCCGGGCCGCAAGCCGGGCAAGGCCAAGGCCCTGCGGACGCTCGAGAAGGCGGTCAAGCTGCCCCGCGGCCGGAGGCCCGCGGTGCTGGCGGGCGGTCTGGCGCTCGTCACGCCGTCCGGCTACCGCATCGAGGGCATCGAGACCGCGGATCTCATCCGCGTGCTGCAGGCCCTGAGATAGCGGCGCCTGCGCGGCCCGCCCTCGCCGGCGGCTTGTCTCTGGCCCCGCCGGGGTGCTAGATTCCGGCCGCATGCTGCTCCGTCACCTCATCCCGCTGGGCGCCCTCGGCTGGCTCGCGGCCGGCTGCGGGGCCTTCGCCGACGCGGCCCGGACGGACGCCGGAGACGGCGGGGCCGAGCCGGTCGACTCCAACCTGAGCTTCTTCGTGGGCGAGGTCGAGCGCGAGACCCTGCGCCAGGGCAAGGTCGAGCAGTTCCGCATCGTCTTCGACACCCCGCCACCCTGGACCCCCGGGGAGGGCGACGAGGTCTTCATCACCCGCTTCGAGTTCTGGCAGGGCGGCGAGCTGCTCGAAGACTACAACCACGTGCCCACCTCCAACAACGGCGTGGACACCTGGGACGTGATCCTGGGGGCGGACAGGCACGCGCGCACCGGCGAGCGAAGGCTCTACCTGGACATCGCCTACACCAGTTTCGGCCACCCCCAGCGCATCTACAGGGGCTCGGGCCCGTTCTTCATCCTGCCGGCCCTCGACGTGCCCGACGGCGGAGACGGCGACGGCGGCGCGGACGGGGGGGGCCCGTGAGGGCCTCGCGCGCGTGGGCCTGGCTGGCGCTCGGCCTGCTGGCGGCCCCCGGGGCGCGGGCGGCGGAGCAGTTCCCCGGCCAGCTCGACCTCGCGGCCGGGCTGGTGTGCTACCAGAACCTGGATCTCGAGTGCGCCCGGGTCAGGCTCGAGCGCGCCCTGCAGGCCTTCTCGCCCGAGCGGGATCCGGCCTACCTCCAGCACGTCCAGGCCGCACGCCTGAAGCTGGCCGAGATCTTCACCGCCCAGGACGAGCTCTCCCGGGCCGAGGCCGAGTTCACCGCCCTGCTGCTGATCGATCCCGGCTACGAGCTCCCGCCCGGCGAGCACCCGCCCAAGCTGGTGTACGTCTGGAGCCAGGCCCGCGACCGGCTGGCCGCCCAGGCTCTCCGGCCCGGGCAGGGCAAGCTGCGCGAGGAGCCCCTGGCCGAGCGGCCGCCGCTGCACAAGCCCGCCGCGCCGGCCGAGGCCGCCCCGGTCCCGGTCCCGGCCCCGGCTCCGGCTCCGGCGGCGGCCAGGCCCGAGCCTGCCCCCAGCCCCGTCCAGCCCGGTCCTGCCCCGCCTCCGGAGGACCCGCGCGCCTTCCGCCTGGGGCTGACGGGCGGGGCCGTGGTGCTCTTCGGCGAGGACGCCGAGCAGGTCTCGAGCGGCCTGGGGGCTGGCCTGCGCTTCGCCTGGCGGCCGTCCGGCCCGATCTCCCTGGCGGTGGCCTACGACTACGCCTACCACCCCACGCGGGACGGCGGCGGCGCGCTCCAGTCCATGGCGCTGGTCCTGGCCGGCGAGGTGCAGCTCCTGGCCGGCCCCCTGGCCGTGCGCCTGGGCCTGGCCCTCGGCGCGCACACCATGGGCACCCGCGACCGCTACGACCACTGGCTGGCGCTGCTGCAGGGCCGCCTGGCCCTGGTCTGGCCGGCCGACGGGGCCTGGGGCCTGGGCCTGGAGGTGAACCCCAGCCTGGTGATCAACCAGGACGAGAGCTCGTTCTGCCTGCCGCTCGAGCTGCTGGCGGAGGTGCGCTGGTGAGCCCGGCGGGCCGCATCCGCCTGTGGATCCGGGACGGGGCCGCCGGCGGCGAGGGCGCGGAGCGGCTGCTCGACGGTCCGATCGTCCAGGTGGGCCGCGGGTCGGGCAACGACGTGGTGCTGGGCGATCCGCGCGTCTCCACGCTGCACGGCCGGCTGGTGCTGGAGGGCGAGCGGGTGCGTTTCGAGGACCTCGGCTCGACCAACGGCTCCGCGCATGTGCGCGGCGACGAGCGCCGCCCGGTGCCGCGGGGCGGGGCCCCGGGGGTGCTGCTCGCCGCCGGGGACGAGCTGCAGCTCGGGGACGCCGACCGGCCCTCCTGCCTGAGGCTGCTGGAGGTGCTCCCGGCCGAGCCGGCCCGGGCGCAGGCGGGCGAGCTGCTGGCCGAGGCCACCGTCGTGGCGCGGCGGGCCCTGGGCGTGGCCGGCGGCCAGACGGCCGCGGAGACGCTCCACCGCCTGCTCAAGCTGCTGCTCGAGCTGCGGGGCGAGGAGGACAGCCTGGGGCTGGCCCGCCGCACGCTCGAGTTCCTGCTGCAGGCCCTGCCCCAGGCCGCCCGGGCCCAGTGCATCCTGCGGGACACGAGCGGGCGCTTCGCCTCCGCGCTCTGCCTGGACGCCCGCCCGGGGGGTGGTCCGGCGCCGGGGGTGGGGGGCGCGCCCTCCCAGGCCCTGATGCAGCAGCTCGCGCGGGCGCGCGAGGCGCTGCTGGTCGAGGACGTGACCGCGCTCAGCGGCGCCAGCCGCTCGCTGCTGGCCCAGCCCAGCCGCTCCCTGGTGCTCGCCCCGCTCGTGTCCGGCGAGGAGCTGGTCGGGGCGCTGCAGGTGGGGGCCGGGCCGCAGGCCCGCTTCGGCGAGCGCGAGCTGGACCTGGTGGCGGTGCTGGCCGGACAGCTCAGCGGGGCGCTGTCCACGGGGCGGCTGATCGAGCGGCTGCGGGACGCCGAGAGCCGCCTGGAGGGGCGCTGCGCCTACCTGCAGGCGCGGCTCGGCCAGCGTCCGGCCGGGGAGGAGATGATCGGCCGCTCGCCGGCCATGGCGGCGCTGCGCGGCCAGATCGCGGCCGTGGCCCCCTCCCGCACCACGGTGCTGGTGCTGGGCGAGACCGGCTCGGGCAAGGAGCTGGTGGCCCGCGCCATCCACGAGTCCAGCCCGCGCGCCGCCGGGCCGTTCGCCGCGGTGAACTGCTCCGCCATCGCCGCGGGCCTGCTGGAGTCCGAGCTGTTCGGGCACGTGCGCGGGGCCTTCACCGGCGCCCACCAGGCGCGCCAGGGGCTGTTCGAGGTGGCCCACGGCGGGACGCTGCTCCTAGACGAGGTGGGCGACATGCCCGCCGAGCTCCAGCCCAAGCTGCTGCGCGTCCTGGAGGAGGGCGCCCTCATGCCGGTCGGCTCGAGCCGCGCGCGGGCGGTGGACGTGCGCGTGGTGGCCGCCACCCACCGCGACCTCGAGCGGCTCTCGGCCGAGGGCCGCTTCCGTCAGGACCTCCTGTTCCGCCTGAACGTCTTCAGCCTGCGGGTGGCGCCGCTGCGGGAGCGGCCCGAGGACATCCTGCCGCTGGCCGCCCACTTCCTGGCGCGCTTCTCGGCCGAGCACGGCCGCGCCCACCCGGGCCTCACGGCCCAGGCCGCGGCGGCCCTGCAGTCCTACGCCTGGCCGGGCAACATCCGCGAGCTGCGCAACGAGCTGGAGCGGGCCTGCCTGCTGGCGCCCGACGGGGCGGCGCTCGAGCTGGGCCACCTGTCGGAGCGGCTCGGGGGCGGCGGCCTGGAGCGCTCACTGCAGGGCAGCCTCAAGGAGGTCATGGAGCGCTTGGAGGCCATGGTCGTCGAGGCCGCGCTGGCGCGCCATGGGGGCAACCGCACCCGCTGCGCCAGGGCGCTGGGCATCTCGCGCCAGGCCCTGGTGGCCAAGATCGCCAGGCTGGGCCTGGGCGCGGACGGACCCGACGAAGGCGACGGTTGACAACTCCCCGCGCGCTCGATACAAATGGCCACCGGACGTGCGGCACGGAGGTACGCTGGCATGATTACCGTGATGGCGATCGCTGGCAGCCTGCTGATGATGGCGCTGTTCGTGATGTCCCAGCAAGGATTCTGAGCGCGGAGGGGGTACGGAAGGCGTGGCATGACCCGCGAGCAGATCGACACCCAGATCCTCTCCATCCTCGAGGAGAAGTTCGAGATCGTGTCCCCGGGCATGGACGACGACCTCCGGGAGAAGCACAACTTCGACTCCATCGACGCCATCGAGCTGCTGGTGGCCATCGAGGACATGCTGGGCCGCGCGCTGTCCCCCGAAGAGAAGAAGCCCGCCATGGAGATCCGCACCATCCGCGAGATCTGCAGCTACGTGGAGGGCCTGGGGTAGCGCCAGGCCCCCGGTCCACCCTCCCCGCGCCGAGGTCCCCATGGAACGCAGAGTCGTGATCACCGCCTGCGCCGCGATCACCCCCATCGGCAACACCGAGGCGGGCATGTGGGACGCCCTGGTGCACGGGCGTAGCGGCGTGAAGGCGTTGAAGCCCGACGAGCTGCTGAGCAAGTACATCCACTCGGGCGCCTTCGGCACCGTGGACTACCCCATCGCCTACGAGTTCGAGCGCCAGCACCGCAAGACCATGGGGCCGGTCTCCTACTACGCCTGCCAGGTGGCCAAGGAGGCGCTGGCCCAGGCCCAGCTCCCGCCCGAGCTCTTCGGCTCCGGGCGCATGGGCGTGGCCTTCGGCTCCACCCACGGCAGCCCGACCGTGCAGCGGGCCATCTACGAGACCTTCTTCTCCGGGAACCGCACCAAGGTCAGCGGCATCAGCGCCGCCGAGTACCTGAAGTCGATGGTGCACACCACCGCGGTGAACATCACCAAGATGTTCCACATCACCGGGCGGGTGATCGCCTCCTCGACCGCCTGCACCACCTCCAGCCAGTCGATCGGCTACGGCTTCGAGGCCATCAAGTTCGGGCTGCAGGAGGCCATGCTGTGCGGCGGGGCGGACGAGTACGACCTCACCACGGTGGCCGTGTTCGACAACCTGCTGGCCTGCTCGACCGCCTTCAACGACACCCCCGGGCTCACCCCGCGCCCCTTCGACAAGCGCCGCGACGGGCTGGTGGTCGGCGAGGGCGCGGGCGCGGTGGTGCTCGAGTCCCTGGAGCACGCCCAGCGGCGCGGGGCCCCGATCCTGGCCGAGGTGCTGGGCTTCGCCTGCGGCAACAACGGCGGCGACCTCATCCTGCCCAACGCCCAGGGGGTGCAGCAGACCATCAAGCTGGCCCTGGAGAGCGCCCAGCTGAGCCCCGCGCAGGTGGACGTGATCAGCGCGCACGCCACCGCCACCCGCATGGGCGACATCATCGAGGCCCAGGCCATGGGCGCGATCTACGGGCATGGCCCCTGGGTCACCGCGCTGAAGAGCTACATGGGCCACACCATGGGCTCCTGCGGCGCGATCGAGACCGTGCTGATGCTGTCGATGATGAAGCGCGGGGTGATCGCGCCGACCCTCCACCTGGAGGAGATCGACGATCGCTGCGCCATGGTGCGGCACGCGCAGGAGCTGGTCGAGCAACCCATCCGCGTCGCCGCGGTGCAGAACTTCGCCTTCGGCGGGGTCAACACCTGCCTGTTCCTCAAGCGCTTCGAGTAGGCCCATGGGCCTCGGCCTGCGCACCCTGAAGTTCACCTGGGACATGCTGGTGCTGGCGATCTGCGCGCCGCTGTTCTTCGTGGCCTACCCGTGCATGTGCCTGCCCTGGCTGGCGGGCAACGCGCTGTGCGGCCGCCGGATCGATCTGGCGCTGCAGGCCTACAGCCACTGGTTCTTCGGCTGGTTCCTGGTCATGGCGGCGGGCATCTCGCCGGGGGTGCGCCTGCGCCTCGAACCGGAGCTCCGCCGGACCCGGGGCTGCGTGGTGGTGTGCAACCACGTCTCCTACCTCGATCCGCTGCTGCTGGTGCACCTGCTGCCCCGCCACACCACGCTCATCAAGGCCACCTGGGTGCGCACCCCGGTGTTCGGCTGGTTCGTGCGCCGGCTGGGCTTCATCCCCGCCCTGGGGGCGCTGAGCGGCATGACCGAGGAGCGCATCCAGCGGCTCAGGGCCTACCTGCAGGCCGGCGGCAACCTGTTCGTGTTCCCCGAGGGCCGGCGCACCCGGGACGGCTGGCTGCAGCCGTTCCACAAGGGCGCCTTCGCCCTGGCCAGGATGTGCGGGGCGGAGCTGCGGGCCTGGCGCATCCAGGGCACCGAGCGCTGGTTCCCGCCGGGCAGCTACTGGTTCCAGACCTTCTCGGCGGCCGAGATCCGCGTCCAGGAGCTCGGCCGCCTGCGCCCGGACTACCAGGCCCCGGATTTCTCGGTCCCGGCCTTCACCCAGGAGGTGGAGGCCCTGTTCCGCCAGCGCGCCCCATCCCCTTGACCCCTCCGGCCCCCCGGCCCCATCCTCGGGGGAGCCCCCAGCCACGAGGTGGACCATGAACCGGAACCGGCCCTGCCCCCCGTGCCTGCTCGCCTGCCTGCTGCTCGCCCTGGGCCTGCCGGCCTGCGACGACCCCGGCCAGGGCCCCGGTGACGGCGGCCTGGACGGCCAGGACGGCGACGCCCTGGACGGCGACGGCCAGGACGGCGACGGCCAGGACGGGGTGGCCGACGACGACGGCCCCGATCCCTGCGCCGGCGTCGTGTGCGATCCCGGCCAGCGCTGCGAACCGGACGGCGCGGGTGGCGCGGGCTGCGTGAACGAGACCTGCGAGGAGCTGGACTGCGGCCCGACCGAGGAGTGCCGGCCCACGCCCGGCGGCGGCGCCGTGTGCGCGGACATCTCCTGCGACGGGGACATCGACTGCCCCCCGGAGCGCTTCTGCGACGGCCGGGTGTGCCTCGACGACACGTGCGCCGCCGGCCAGACGCGCTGCGAGGGCGGCCTGCTGCAGGAGTGCAGCCCGAGCGGCAGCGGCTACCTGGGGCTGTTCGAGTGCGACCCCGACGGCGCCACCGGCAGCGTGTGCGTCGACGACGGCGCGGGGCGCGCGTCCTGCTCCTGCGAGGACGACTGGGACTGCCCGTCCTGGACCGCCTGCGAGGCCGGCGCCTGCGTGGGGACCGGCCAGGAGCCGACCTGCCGCCTCGCGCCCCAGCCCTTCGCCAGCGTCCTGCCGGTCCCCGAGATCACCTGGGGCGGCACCGCGGCCGCCCCCGCCGCTGCGGGCGCGCCCTGCCCGGACGCCGGCCAGGTGGTCATGACCCCGCTGGTCGTCAACCTCGACGACGACAACGGCGACGGGCTGATCGACGAGCGCGACTACCCGGAGATCGTGTTCGTCACCTTCCGCGGGGCCGGCCACGAGTACACCTCCAACGGGGTGCTGCGGGCCATCCACGGCGGCGGTCCCGCGAAGGGCGCGGACTACTTCGCGGCCTGCGGCGGGACCACCTGGCACGAGGGCGACCCGCTCGACCTGGCCTGCGCCTACGCCGACGCCGAGCTCGACTCGACCGCCATCCCGGCGGCCGGCGACCTGGACGGCGACGGCGGGCCCGAGATCGTCGCGATCGGCGAGGCTGACGAGCTGCTGATCTTCTCGCACGACGGCGCGCGCCTGTCGCTGAACGCCGCCGGGAATCTGGGCGGCGCCGACCCGGCCGTGGCGCTGGCCAACCTGGACGGCGAGGGTCTGGCGGAGATCGTCGTCGGGCGCAACGTGTTCAGCCTGCAGCAGGACGTGGACGGAGTGATCCGGGTGCTCGATCGCTTCAGCGGCACGCTGGCCCACGGGGTCAACGGCCAGGGCCCGGTCTCCTGCCCGGTGGATCTCGACGGCGACGGGCGCATGGAGATCGTGGCCGGCTCGGTGGCCTACGCCTTCCCCCGGCCGCCGCCCGGGGTCACGCGGCGCGACCAATGCACCGGGGCCGAGGTCGATCCCGACCAGGTGGCCTTCTGCGCCGGCGAGCTCACGCTGCGCTGGGACGCCCAGGCGGTCAGCGGCGGCGCGCTGCCGTCGCGCGAGGGCTTTTGCGCCATCGCGGACGTGTGGGGCGCCGATCCGCTCCAGCCGCCCGGCCCGTCCAACCCGCTCGACGGCCGGCCCGAGGTGGTGGTGATCGTCTCCGGACGGCTGCTGGTGCTCGACGGCGCGAGCGGCGTCCTGCTGGTCGACGCCCCGGGCGGGGCCGGCAACAACGGCGGCGCCCCCAACGTGGACGACTTCGACGGGGACGGGTTCCCCGAGGTGGGCACGGCCTTCGAGACGGCCTACGTGCTGTTCGACCTGCAGCCCGCCAGCGCCGCCTGCCCGGCCTGGCCGGAGGCGCTGGTGGATGGCCAGCCGCCGCCCGCCGGGAACCCGGCCCGCGGCCCGAACGGCCAGGCCTGCCTGGCCGACCCGGACTGCCTGGCGGGAGAGGCGGTCTGTAACCCGCGCATCGGCCGGTGCGTGTGCCTGCACAACGGCTGGGTCCGCGCCACCGAGGACGACTCCAGCCGGGTGACCGGCTCGAGCGTATTCGACTTCAACGGCGACGGGGCGGCCGAGGTGATCTACAACGACGAGTGCCGCTTCCGCATCTACGCAGGTCTGGACGGCGAGGTCTTCTTCTCCGAGCCCTCCGAGAGCCGCACGCGCATCGAGTACCCGGTGGTGGCCGACGTCGACAACGACGGCAACGCCGAGATCGTCTTCGGCGCCTCGAACGAGTCGGGCTTCTGCTCCGAGGACCTCGACGCCCAGTACAACAACGGGCTGGAGGTGTGGGGCGATCGGGGCGACACCTGGGTGTCCGCGCGCCGCGTCTGGAACCAGCACGCCTACCACGTCACCAACGTGCTGGAGAGCGGCGGCCTGCCCTCACGCGAGCCCGCGAGCTGGCTGCCGTACGGCAACCGCGTGTACAACAACTACCGCTCCAACCCCCGCGCCTACGACAGCGCGCCCGACCTGGCGGTGCTCGCCATGCAGTTCTCCTCCCCCGACGCGGTGTGCGGGGCGCTCTCCAGCACGCTGGACATCGTGGTCCAGGTGGAGAACCGGGGCGATCTGCAGGTCGGCCCGGAGGTGGCCCTGCGGTTCGAGGGGCGCTGGGCCGATCCGGAGCTCGTCGAGCCGCTGCTGGACGGCGCCGGGGCCCCGCTCGAGGTGCGCCTGGGCGCGACGCTCGAGCCGGGCGGACAGCGCTTCGTCAGCGCGCGCTTCGAGGCCACCGACAACCCCCGCGGCACGCTGCCCGCGGAGGTGCGGGCGATCTTCGATCCAGAGGACCGCGAGCGCGAGTGCCAGGAGGGCAACAACGACCTGGTCGCCGTGGTCTCGCCGGGGGTGCAGACGGCGGATCTGCGGCTGGCGCTGGGCGCGATCGACGACGGGGTCTGCCCCCGGCCCACGGTGGAGGTGGAGGTCTGGAACGACGGCGCCCTGCCCGCGGCCGACTTCCTGGTGCGCTTCTATGTAGGCGACCCCAACCAGGGCGGCGCGCGCATCAAGGACGAGCCCGTGGCCGGCCCGCTCGCCCCGGGCGCAAGCCTGTCGCTGGTCGTGGTCCTCGAGCCCGTCCCCCTGCGGCCCTTCACCCTGTACGCCGCGGTGGACCCGGACGGCCGCGTGCCGGAGTGCGACGAGGGCGACAACCAGACCGCCGGCGGCAGCGTGGCCTGCTGGGAGCAGTAGCCTGGCAGGGACCCAGGCCTTGAAAGGCCCCGGGGGGTATGGTTCGATGGCGGCCGGAGGCGTCCCATGCCCACCCCCCTGTCCTGGCTCGAGGTCGACGGCCGCGCGCTGGCCTGCAACCTCAGGAAGTTCCGCGCCCGCCTCGACGCGCACACGCGGCTGATGGCCGTGGTCAAGGCCGACGCCTACGGACACGGGATGGCGCCGGTGGCGCGCGTGGCGCTCGGCGCCGGGGCGGACTGGCTGGGGGTGTTCAACCTGGCCGAGGCGCTGGCGCTGCGCGCGGCCGGCCTCCAGGCGCCCATCCTGGTGCTGGGCTACGTGCCGCTGGCCGACCTCGGCGAGGCCGCCGCCCAGGGGGTGCGGGTGACCGCCTCCAGCCTGGAGACCCTCGAGGCCGGCGCCGCGGCGGCGCGGGCGGCCGGGCAGCCGCTCCACCTGCACCTCAAGCTGGAGACCGGCACCCAGCGGCTGGGCCTGGACGGCGAGCCGCTCGCACGCGCGCTCGCCCTGCTGCGCGAGCACCCCGAGCTCCACCTGGAGGGCGCGCACACCCACTTCGCCAACATCGAGGACACCACCGAGCACGACTTCGCCCGCGGGCAGCTCGGGCGCTTCCAGGCGCTCCTGGCCGAGGTGCGCGCGGCCGGCTTCCCGGTGGAGCTGCCCCACACGGCCTGCACGGCGGCGGCCATCCTCTTCCCCCAGACCCACTTCGCCCTGGCCCGGGTGGGCATCGGCCTGTACGGGCTGTGGCCCTCCAAGGAGACCTTCCTGTCCGCCCTGGCGCAGGGCCAGGACGCCCTGCGGCTCAGCCCGGCCTTGAGCTGGAAGACCCGCGTGGCCCAGGTGAAGCTCGTCCCCAGCGGCGCCTACGTGGGCTACGGCTGCACCTACCGCTGCACCCGGCCCACCCGCCTGGCCATCCTGCCGGTGGGCTACGCCAACGGCTACGACCGGCGGCTGTCGAACCAGGGGCACGTGCTGGTGCGCGGCGCGCGCGCGCCCATCCGCGGGCGCGTGTGCATGAACCTGTGCATGGTGGACGTGACCGACGTCCCGGAGGTCCGCCTGGAGGACGAGGTGGTGCTGCTGGGCGCCCAGGGCGACGAGCGCATCAGCGCCGAGCAGCTGGCCGGCTGGGCCGGGACCATCAACTACGAGGTGATCGCGCGCGCGGATCCCCACGCCCCGCGCGTGCTCCTCGGCGGGGAGGGCGGCTGACATGCAGACCGTGATGCTCGAGATGGCCATCGACACCTCCGTCGACAGCCTGGGGCCCTGCCGGGTGCCCTCGCCCTACCGCTACCAGCGCTTCACCGCGGACAGCGAGCGGGTGCTGTACGACGGGGACGCGGGCCGGGTGAGCGAGCGGCTGCGGGCCGCCCTGCCGGTGACCAGCTTCGAGGCGGCCGGCCCGCGCGCGGACATCTTCTTCGACCCGGCCAACACCAAGGCGGCCATCGTCAACTGCGGCGGCCTGTGCCCGGGGCTGAACGACGTGGTGCGCGCGATCGTCAACGGGCTCTACTTCACCTACGGCGTCAAGCGGGTGAAGGGCGTGCGCTACGGCTACGCCGGGCTGAACCCCGCGCTCGGCCTGGCCATGCAGGAGCTGACCCCCGAGGCCGTCAAGGACATCCACCAGGACGGCGGCAGCTTCCTGGGCTCCTCGCGCGGGCCCCAGCCGGTGCCCGTCATGGTGGACACGCTCGACCGCGAGGACATCCGCATCCTGTTCTGCATCGGCGGGGACGGCACGCTGCACGGGGCCGAGGAGATCCACCAGGAGATCAAGAAGCGCGGGCTGAGGATCTCCGTGGTCGGGGTGCCCAAGACCATCGACAACGACATCCTGCTGTGCGCCCGCACCTTCGGCTTCGACACCGCCGTCGGCGAGGCGGTCGAGAGCCTGCGCTGCGCCCACGCCGAGGCCACCGGGACGATGAACGGCGTCGGGCTGGTCAAGCTGATGGGGCGCGAGTCAGGCTTCGTGGCCGCGCACGCCGCCCTGGCCGAGGGCGACGCCAACTTCGTGCTGGTGCCCGAGGTGCCCTTCGCGCTGGAGGGGCCGCGCGGCCTGCTGCAGGTCCTGGAGACCCGCGTGCGCAACCGCGGCCACGCGCTGATCGTGGTGGCCGAGGGGGCCGGCCAGAGCCTGTTCCCGGACTCGGGTCGGGACGCCTCGGGCAACAAGAAGCTGGGCGACATCGGGGTGCTGCTGCGGGACCGCATCGGCGCCCACTTCAAGGCGCGCGGCCTGGAGGGCTCGGTCAAGTACATCGACCCGAGCTACATCATCCGCTCCGTGCCGGCCAACCCCAACGACGGGGTCTTCTGCCAGTTCCTGGGCCAGCAGGCGGTGCACGCCGGCATGGCCGGCAAGACCGGCCTGCTGATCTCCTCCTGGGCCAACACCTTCGTGCACGTGCCCATCACCTCGGCCATCCAGCGCCGCAAGCACCTGAACCCGGACGGCGACCTGTGGCGGGCCGTGCTGGAGTCCACCGGCCAGCCGGAGCACATGCTGGAGACCCCTTGAGGGCGCTGCGCTTCCTGACCGGGCTCGCGCTGGAGCCCTTCGGCGATCCCATCTCGAGCGCCCTGCTGGGCGTCGAGGAGCTCGGGCTGGCAGTGGCCCGGGCGCTGCTCCAGGCCGGGGCCAAGCCGGAGCCGGGCTTCCTCGGCGCCATCCCCGCGCGGGGCGAGCTGCTGCTGCTGCCGGACACGCTGTTCGTCACCCGGGCCGCCGCGCGGGCGTTCCTGGCGGCGGTGCCCGGCGGTCCGGGCGTGTACCGGCTGGCGCTCCGGCGGGGACCGGCCAGCGAGTACGCCCGGCCGCTCCAGCGCGTGGACGAGGACGGGTGCCCGGGGGCGGTGGGCTACGATCTCTACCTGGCCCGCGGCGAGCTGGAGGGGCTGCGCGGCGCGGACTCCTGGGAGGCGCTGCGCGAGCGGCTGCGCGCGCGGGCCACGCCGGTGGTGGTCGAGCCCGGACCGGAGGTCGAGCTGCTGCCCGAGGTGCGGCCCGGCCCGCCCCGGACCAGCCTGGCCATGCCGCGCACGCTGTGCCTGGCCGCGGACGTGCGCCACTGGGTGCACGTGCTGTGGCTGAACCACCTGCTGCCGCGGGTGCGCCTGCGCGAGCACTGGCAGGATCACCCGCTGCGGGCCCGCCTGCGCGGAGCCGGCGCGGCCGATCCGCGCCGGCTGAACGTGCTCGGGCGCGGCTGCGACATCCACCCCACCGCGCTGGTCGAGGGCTCCATCCTGGGCGATCACGTGCAGATCGGCCCCTTCGCCAGCGTGCGCGAGTGCATCCTGGGGGACGGGGTCGAGGTGGGCTCACACACGCACTTCAAGCGCTGCGTGGTGGGCGCCGGCTGCAACACGCTGAACGACTCCTACTTCATCGGCTGCACCTTCTACCCGGGCTCCACCTTGGCCAACCTCATGCTGCGCAACTCGGTCCTCGGCCGGCGGGTGTTCATGACCACCGGGGTGACGCTGCGCGACGACGGGCTGACCGGCCCGATCTCGGTGGTGCAGGCCGGCCGGGAGGTGCCGACTGGCCGCTGGGTGCTGGGCGGCTGCGCCGGCCACGGCTCGCAGCTCGGCGCGCGGGCGCTGCTCGAGCCCGGCCGGGCCGTGCCCAACCGCACCACGATCATCCTGCGGCCGGAGGAGGCCGTGGGCAAGCTGCCCACCCGGGTCGAGCCGCGCAGGCCCTACACCTACTTCGAGAGCACGCTGCTGCCGGTGGAGCAGGCCTACCCGGGCTGGAGCCCGCCGGAGATCGATCAGGAGGAGCCCCGATGAAGCTCTACCTGTACCACACCGACACGGTGCTCGCCCCCTTCGGGGATCACGTGTCCGAGGCCCAGGTGCTGCTCGAGCGGCTGGCCGACACCCAGGCGCGCGCCTGCCGGAGGGCGGGCGTGGAGCTCGAGCGCGTGGCCCGGCCCGTGGACGCCCGCGAGCGTCCCTGCCTGCTGGCTCCGGACTACGTGTACTTCTCGGAGAAGGCCCTGGCGGACTTCCTGGCCACGGCGCGCAAGCAGCGCTCCCGCGGGGCCGCGCTGGCGCTCGGGCGCTGCCGCTCGGTGGAGGCGCCCTTGCCGCTCCAGGACCTGCGCCTGGAGGACTGGCCCGAGCAGGGCGAGGGCGGCCGGGCGGTCTACGACCTGTGGCTGGTGCCCGACGGGGAGCTGCCCGAGCGCGCGCAGGACGTGCGCGCGGCGCTCCTGGAGCGCTGCCCCCCGCTCGAGGTGCCCATGCGCGAGATCGTCGTGCCGACCCGCATGCCGGTGCTGGACGAGAAGGAGCAGGTCTTCCACTTCGCCATCACCTCCACGGTCTGCTGCCACATCTCGCACTGGACCCACCTGCTGTGGCTCGGCCAGCTCGCGTTCGGCATCGCCTGGATGGAGCGGGTGCGCTCGCACAAGGTGTGGACCGCGCTCACCCTGCTCGGCTCGCTGGCCCGCGAGCGCTCGGTGAACAAGTACAGGGTGCTGGCCGGGATGAACTCGGTGGGCCCGGGCGCCGACATGCACCCGACCGCCTACCTGGAGGCCTCCATCCTGGGCAAGGACGTCAAGGTCGGGGCCGGGGTGTGCATCCGCAACAGCCTGATCGGCGACGGGGTGATCATCGCCGATCACGCGGTGGTGCTGAACTCCGTCATCGGCCACGGCTGCTACCTGACCGAGAACTTCTTCGTGGCCTCCAGCCTGTGCTACCCGGGCTCGACGCTGGGCAACATCAAGATGCAGATGGCCGTGGTGGGCCGGGAGGTCTACCTGTACGGCTGGTGCGCGCTCATGGACGCCAAGTTCACCGGGGACATCAAGGTCATGCACCAGGGCAAGCAGGCCGGCACCGGGCGCCAGTTCCTGGCCTCCTGCGTGGGCCACCGGGCGGTGCTGGGTGCCAAGGTGCTGATCCAGCCCGGCCGGGAGATCCCCAACGACCTGCTGCTGGTCTCCAACCCGGAGGACGTGATCGCCGAGGTGCCGCGCGAGGTGCCCGCGGGCGTGCCGATGGTGCGGTACAAGGGCGGCCTGATCCCGGCCGCGCAGCTCAAGGCCGAGCGCGCCAAGCCAGGCGCCTGAGTCCGCTGGAGGAGCCGTGGAGCGTCACAAGACCCTGGCCGACTACGCGCCCAGCGGGCCCAAGGTGCGGGTGGGCGCCGAGATCGACGCCTACTGCACCAAGTGCCGCCTGGTGCTCGGCCACACCATCATGGTCATGGAGCAGGGCGAGCCGACCCGGGTCGAGTGCCGCACCTGCCACAGCCAGCACATCTTCCGGGAGGCGCCGCCCGGCGCCGCGCCGCGCAAGCGCGCGGTGGAGAAGGGCTCGGGCACCTGGGCGCCGCCCAGCCCCAGGCGGCCGGAGAAGGCCTGGCTGGACGCCACCGCCGGCAAGGACCTGCGCAACCCGATCGCCTACCACCCCAAGACTACCTTCGAGATCGGGCAGGTGCTCATCCACGGCAAGTTCGGCATCGGCGTGGTGGTCGGCCTCAAGGAGGGCGACAAGATCCTGGTCACCTTCCAGGACGACACCCGCACCCTGGTCCACGGCCGCGCCTGAGCGGCCGCGCACCCGGCTCAGCGGCGCCCGGCGAAGGCGGCGATCAGGGTCCCCAGGAACGCCAGGCCGAACAGGTTCCCCAGCACGGACAGCGTCAGCGGCCAGGCCAGGCGCGGCGTGGCCCCGTCCTCCAGCAGCCGGAAACCCGGGGCCAGGCGCGGCCCGAGCTCGCGCCGCAGGTCCGCCACGGTCCGCTCGTTCAGCCAGCCGGGGCCCCGCAGCATGCCCCGCGCGTCCCGGACTGGCGCCAGTCCGGGTTCGTCGAGGAGCTCCTGGAGCCGGGTCCGGGCCTGCAGGACATCGGTCTGCGCCTGTGCCAGGGTCTTGTGGACGAAGTCGGCGTAGCGCGGGTCCCTGGCGATCATGTCCTGCTGGACCTGGAGGCCCTGCAGCCTGCGCCCCGCGTCGCGCAGCTCGCGGACCTTGGCCAGCAGGGCCGGATCCTCGCTCTGCAGCACCAGCCCGAGCGCCGCGTCCTCGCCGGTCCCGGGGGCCGCGAGGGGCACGAGCACCTTGCGGAGCTCGTTCGGGTCGGACCAGGTCTCGTGGGCCGCCTCCGCCAGGAGCAGGCGGCAGCCGGAGATGGCGACCCAGCCCTCGCGCCCAGCCTTGTCCGCCTCCGCGCAGGTCAGCGTCGCAGGCTCGGGGTTCTGGAAGTAGGTCACCACCTCGGGCAGGCCGACCGCCAGGCACACGCCGCCCAGCACGCCGGTGATGGCCAGGGTGTGCAGCGCGCGCAGCCCCTTCACCAGTCCCATGGCGACGCGGCCTCCCTCGAGGAGCGGTCCTGGACGGCAGCGCTCAGGGCTCCAGGTAGATCACCACGGCCTGGGCCTCGGTCCAGGCCTCGAGCACCTCGCCGCGACCGGCCGCGGGCAGCGGCAGCGCCAGCGGCCCGAGGCCGTCCACCAGCACCCCGGCCGCCTGCCCCAGCAGGGCGGCCGCGGCCTGGCGCAGCGCGGGCCCGGATTCGTCCGGCAGCAGGGCGAAGCCGATCTCCAGATTTCCCACGCGCGTCTCCACCAGCCGGACCCGCAGCCCCTCGGCGTCCAGGCTCGGCACCAGGGTCAGGAACAGCTCGGCCTCGCAGCCCAGCACGCGCACGTCGGCCCCGTCCAGGTCCGCGTACACGTCGACGCCCACCCCGGGCAGGCGCAGCACGGCCCGCGGCAGGCGCTCCCCGGGCTCCCCGGGCGGCTCCAGGCTGAGCTCCGGCGCCGCCTCGGGCCACACCGCCACCCGCGCGCCGTTCAGGCTCCCGAGCGCCTCGAGCGACGGCAGCAGCTCCGTCAGCGACACCCCCTCCAGCGGCACCTCGTCCACCCGGCGGCACAGCAGGCCGGCCCGGTGCGCGGCGCACAGGCCCTGCACGAGCGTCGCGTGCGGCACCGCCAGCGCCAGGCCGTACGCCTGGCCCGAGCCGGGCAGCAGATCGGCGAAGCCGGCCAGCCCGCCGGCGCCCGGCGCGGGCGGGGCCAGCCCGGGCGGCACGCACTCCGCGCGATCGCCCTCGAAGCCGCCGACCAACCCCAGCCGCAGCCGGCCCCCGGTCAGGGCGGCGGCGGTCCCGTCGGTCAGGAAGCTGAAGCGGAAGCCGGCCGACACGCTGCCCGCGCCGCCGGCGTCCAGGCCCAGCACGCCGCCCGCGGCGCTCCCCAGGTCCGCCACCAGCCCGGGCAGGCCCGCCTGGAGCGCCGCCTCCAGGGCCTGGCCGATCTCGGCCCGCAGCGCGCCCGTGTCCAGCACGGTGCAGTCCTGCGCCAGCTCGACGACGCCGGGCTCGCCCGACAGCACGGCCTGGCCCGTGGGCAGCAGGACCGGCCGGCCCGCGGCGTCCGCGTGCAGCTGCCAGGCCAGCTCGAGGCTCCGGGCCGGGCCGTGGACGCCGAGCGCGCAGGTGCGCGCCTCGCCCTCGAGCGGCAGGAGATCCAGGGCCCAGGAGGCCTCCGGCCCCGCCAGGCTGGCGCTGAGCTGCAGGCCGCCGTCCAGCGGGGTCAGCAGGATCACCTCGAGCGCCAGGCCGAGCTCCTGCTCCGGCAGCCCGTAGCTGGCCTGCCCGCCGCCCAGCGTGCCCGCCAGCGACGGCAGCCGCGCCCGGAGCTCCGCCTGGTCGGTCGCGCGCAGCTGCTCGAGCAAGATGGCGCCCAGCGCCGCGACGCGGCCGGCCGGGAGGTACAGCTCGAGGCCGCGCGGGCCGAGGGCCTCCGGCGCGGGCGGCCTGTCCAGCGGCTCCACCGGGCAGCCGCCCAGCAGCCAGGCCAGCGCGGCCGGGACGAGCCAGGCGGGGCTGCGCGGGCGGGTCCAGCTCATGGCCGCCCCCCGCGTCCGCCGTCCTCGAGCAGGTAGGTGCGCAGCTCCCCCGCGGCCTCACCCTCCGCGTCGCGGCCGAGGCTGGCGCAGACCGCGCGCAGGCCCAGCGGGCCCGGCGCCAGGTCGCTGAAGAAACCCACCGGCGCCGCCGGGTCGAGCTGCCGCGGCGGGCCCAGGCTGCCGTCCGCGGCCCCCTCGACCAGCCACAGATCGAGCGCGGCGCCGTCCTGGTAGAGGATGCGGGGCAGCCGATCGCGCCCGAAGGCGAGGGCGCAGTGGGCGCCCACGGGCCGCCAGCGCACGGCGCCCGAGGCGGACGCCTGCCGGCCGTCGTCCACCACCTGGCGCGCCAGCACACCCGCCTGGTTCCTGGCCAGCGCCAGCGCACCCAGGTGCCGGTCGTGGTAGGCCACTGCCAGGTTGCCGTCGGGATCGAGCGCGGCGGCCAGCCAGGTGCCCGCGCCCGGGCCGGGATCGACGTCCCAGGTGATCCAGCCCTCGTTCAGGCGGCTGGTCACCCGCAGGGCGCCGGTGCAGGGATCGTGGAAGGCGATCCACTCCCCGCCGCGTCCGTCGAGCACCAGCTCCACCCGCCGGCCCACCTCGCCTCCCAGGCCGCCCGGCCAGCCCTGCGCGGGGGAGCAGGCCTGGACCTCCTCGATGGCCCAGCGCCCGTCCGCGTGCTTGCGGGCCAGGCGCAGGGCCCCGGTCGCCTCCCCGAGGTACGCGATGCGCGGCAGGCCGCTGGCGTCCAGGGCCAGGGAGCACAGGCGGCCCACCGGGCCCTGCTCGTCCCCCGCCCGCGGCACGCTGAGCAGGTTCCAGCCCTCGCCCGAGCGGAAGGCGTACTTGAGATCGCCGTGGGTGCGGTCGAAGTAGGCCACGTGGGGCCGGCCCAGCCCGTCGAGCGCCAGCGAGGCGTACAGCCCCACGTCGTCGCCCAGCAGCAGCGGCACCCCGGGCAGCGGCCCGGATCTGCCGTCCTGCGCCGGGGGCAGCCCGTCCACGTACTCGTAGACCAGCCCGCCGTCGGCCCGCTCGTGGGCCACCACCAGGTCGCCGTAGCGGCCGGCGTAGGCGGCCACCCACAGGCGGCCGGCGTCGTCGGTGGCGGCCGAGGCCCAGCGCCCCACGTCCGCGGGCACCTCGGGGCGCACCTCCACGCAGCGGCCCAGGCTCGTGTCGCAGGCCTGCCCCGCGGGGCACCCCCCCGGGCAGGGGAGTCCCTCGGCCGAGCAGCCCGCGAGCGACAGCCCCGCGGCCGCGGCGAACCACCCCAGCCGCGCGAGCGCGCTCAGGAGGCGGGGCGGGTGCTGCGTGGAGCGGTCCATCGGGAGAGCATCGGGGGCCTCCCGCCCCGGGTCAGGGCACCACGTGCGTGCGCAGATCGATGCCCGAGCTCCAGGGATCGGTGCGCAGGTTGTGCATGAAGTTGCTCACGTGGGCGGTCTCGCCCGTGGCGTTCAGCGCCTGATCCACGAAGAAGCCGAAGTTGCCCTGGAAGGTGGCGTCCGAGCCGCGCCGGGCCAGGATCTCCAGGCTCCACACCCCGGCCGGGCTGCGCGTGGCGTACACCAGATCGAGCGAGGTCCCGTCCTGGTAGGCCACCCGCGCGTTGCCCAGCGGGTCGACCACCAGGCGGGCGAAGTTGCCCACCCAGTGGAACTCGCCCACCGCGCTGGCCGGGTCGGTCGGGTTGCCGTCCGCGTCGCGGGCGCCCTGGTCGACGAGCTCCATCACCCCGCCGGCCAGGCTCAGGTAGCGCAGCTGGCCCAGCAGCGCGTCCTGGTAGACCAGGTGCAGGCTGTCGTCCGCGCCGATGGCCAGGGACGAGTCCGCGCCCACGTCCCCGGTGTCGTTGCCGCCGCCGTCCTGGCCGTCGAGCAGCGCCGGCGGGTCGAAGGCGCCCGCGCCCCCGTTCCACAGGGCCAGCTTGAGGTTGCCGTTCACGCTGTCGTAGTAGGCCACAGCCGGGCTGCCGTCCGAGAACAGCGCCAGGCTGGCGAACAGGCCCACGCCCGGGGGCAGGTCGTCGAGGGTGGGCGCCACGCCGAGCGGCCGGCAGGTGGCCGCCACGCACACCTCCTCGGCCGCGCACCCGGCCGCGCAGTTGGCCGGATCGTCGGGGCTCTCGCACAGCCCCGAGTCGCCGAGGCACACCAGGCCCTCGGCGCACGAGGCGGGCTGGCAGGCGACCTGCATGCTGTCGAGCGTGTAGAAGGTCCAGTCGGCGGCCGAGACCGGCGCCGGGTTGTTGGCCCAGGCCACCTTGAGGGCGGCCGTGCTGCCGTCCAGCACGGACATGTAGGCCACGATGGGCCGGCCGTCCGGGCCGAGCCTCAGCGACGCGTAGCGGCCGGTCACCCCGGCCTCGTCCACCACCTGGACCGTCCAGCCCGCGGCGTCCTGGACCGCGAACTTGAGGTCCCCGTGGGTGGCGTCGAAGTAGGCGATGCGGGCGAAGCCGTCGGCGCCCACCGCCAGGTCGGTGTCCAGGCCCACGTCGTCGCCGGGCGCGGCGATGCCGCCGCGCGGGCCGTCGGCCGCGCCCTCGCAGGGCGCGTCGGCCGGCAGGCCGTCCACGATGCTCCAGGTCACGCTCGCGCCCGCCTCCGGGCCGGAGGCCACGCCGAACAGCAGGTCCCCGTAGGGGACGCCGTAGTAACCCGACAGCAGGGGCACGCCGTCGAGGCCGAGCGCGATGGCCGAGTACTGGCCCTTGAAGGCCTCGTCCAGCGGGGGCAGCGGCACGCAGGAGCAGTCCGCGCCCTCGAGCGCGCAGGTCTCGTCGTTGACGCTGCCGCCCGGCTCGGGGTTGAGCTGTTCGCAGGCCGGGCAGGTGACGCCCGCGCAGGCCACCGGGATGTCCTCGCAGGTGTTGCTGGGCTTGCAGCAGTACTTGCCGTCCGGGCAGTCGCCGCCGCAGGGCTGGGCGCACTCGCAGGTGCCGCGCGAGCACTTGGGGAAACGGCCCACCTCGCACTCCTGGTAGAGCGGGAAGGCGGGGTCGGCGCACTCGGCGTCCGTGGTGCAGCGCACGTAGTTGCACACCCGGCAGCCGGTGATCGGATCCGGCTCGGCCGGGCAGTAGCGCTGCAGCTCGCCCTCGGGCGGGCAGTCGGCGTCGGAGGCGCACTCGGCGCTCACGCAGCAGCTGTCCGTGCAGGCCATGCAGCTGCCGGCGCAGTCGGCGGCCGTGGTGCAGGCGAGATCCGCGCTGCACTGGACCCTCTCGACGCACTCCCCGTCCTCGCAGCGCTCGGTGGCCTCGTCGCAGTCCTCGTCCACCAGGCAGTCCTTGCAGCCGCCGCAACACCCCTCGGTGCAGGTGCCGCCGTTGCAGGTGCTGTCGTCCACGCACACATCCGCCGGGGCGCACAGGCAGATGGGCCCGACGCCGCTGTCGTCGCAGGCGGCGCCCAGGCAGGCGAGCAGTCCGAGGAACGCCAGGAATCCCAACTTGCAGCCGGTGGCTCTCACGGGCTGAGCTCCTTTCGCGAATCGCTGGACTTGGCCCATATTGACACGCGTCCCCCGTCGCATGCAAGCCCCCCTCGGGCGGGGGAAGGTCCCGGGAATCCGGAGGGTTGGGGCTAGCCCCGCGGACATCGCGGGACAAGCAACTCTTCGCCCGGGGAATCGGGCTCGAGTTGCTAGGGCTTGGCCGGGCTGGCCGGCGCGGCGGCCCGGGCCGCGCGGCGGGCGCGCCACCAGCGGGCCAGCGGGCGGAAGGGCCAGCCGCGCAGGAGGACCTGGCGCAGGGCCCACACCAGGACAGCGGTCCACAGCCCCCACCACAGCGGGTAGTCCCGCAGCGGCAGGAGCAGCGGCACGGCCACCAGGGCCGCGCCGCCGGCCAGCAGGCCCAGGGCGCGCGCCTCGCGCAGCAGGCGCCGCTCGCCCTTCCAGGCCCTCCACGCGTGGCGCCCGAGCAGCCAGGCGAACAGGGCCGCGCCCAGCCACACCAGCACCCAGGCCACCCGGCCGAGCCAGCGCGGGGCGTGCCACAGCTCGAGGCGCGAGCCGGCTCCGGGCAGCAGCACCAGCCGCTCGAACCGGTAGGCCGGGCCGGACTGCGGGATCTGGAAGCGGGCCGGCAGCGAGCCCACGCTGGTGGTGGCCAGGGCGGGCATGTCGGCCGGCTTGGGCGCGCCGTCGGCCGCGACCACCATCTGGCGCAGACCGGCCGAGCTGCCCGGTCCGGCCTCGTCGTCGGCGTCGCGCCTGCCCAGCTCCTTCTTCTTCTCGAACGCGGCCTGCTCCTCGACCGCGTACACGGTCGCGGGCGGGGCCGGAGGCGCGGCGTAGTCCATGCCCGCGAAGCCCCCCCTGGAGCCGACGAAGGGGCACAGGTCGTCGGGCAGGAGCTCGGTCGCCAGATCGAACAGCGGGCGCAGATCGCCGCCGAAGCCCAGCACGAAGCGCTCCTCGGGCACGTACACGCCGAGCAGCAGGCGGCTGGCCGGCAGATCGCAGCGCGGCAGCTCGAGCGCCACGCGGCCCAGCCCGGACAGCTCCTCCACCGGCGCGAAGTAGGTCAGCTCCACCTCGAAGGCCTCGAGCTCGCTGCCCAGCCGCGCTGAGCGCTCGAGCGGCACCAGCACCTCGGGCCCCGCGCCCTCGACCTGGGACTCGGACAGCGCCGGCTTGACCGGCCGGCCGTGCACGTGGGCGCTCCACACCTGGCCCTGGGGCGGCAGGCCGACGCGCATGAACTGCCGGTTCTGGTTGCGCACCAAGTAGGACAGGCGCGCCACGGCCTTGCCGTCGGCGGTGAGCTGGAGATCCACCCGGGCCAGATCCACGGCTGCGTCCAGCACCGGCATGGGCGCGTGGCGGGCCACCGCCAGCACCGCCTTGTAGCCCGGCTTGCGGTAGCCCAGGGCGAGCGAGATGGGGTTGCGCGCCTCGCGCAGCACCTCGGGCGGCAGCTCGGAGGGATCCTGGCCGAAGACGCCCTGCAGCAGCTTGGGCTGCACCTCGGCCCCCGCACCCACCTGTACGCCCAGCTTGCCGCTCTGGTGCTCCACGCCCACCGCCTCGACCACCGGAACCTCCAGGTCGAAGGTGGCGCTCTCCTGGGTGCGGTCGACCACCACCTTGAGCTGGTAGCTCTCGGCCACCTCGAAGCCGAGCGGCACCTTGAGCAGCCCCTTGGCGTCCGGCTCGGGCTGGCCCTGGATGCCCGCGCCGCTCACCTCGGCCAGCGCGTAACCCTGGGGGAGCTGCACGCTGAAGGAGGTCACCGGCGCCTCGCGCACGCTGAAGGTGATCAGGTTGGTGCTGCGCACGCTGGCCTCCTCGATGGACACCAGCGTGCCGACCGTGGCGTACACCTTGGGCGGCGCCTTCGGCCGGGCCACGACCTCCTCCTCGAGGTTCTCGGCCGGCAGGGTGTAGCGCACGACCAGCTCGGACCCGGTGAGCAGCGCCCCGCGGTAGCGCGCCCGGCCCCCGCCGGCCAGCGCGCGTTGCAGCACCGCCCCCTCCACCGCCACCTCCGACAGCCGCGCCGGCAGCTCGAGCTCGAGCTGGGCGTCCGCGGTCTCGGGGATGGGCAGGCGGGCCTCGTTCTCGCCGGGCTCCTGGGGCGCCTGCACGGCCAGCTCGGCCTCCACGCGGAAGGCGCCCGGGCCCTCCACCAGCAACGCGCGGGGGTCCTCGGCGGTGAGCGGCGCCGGCCGCCCGTCCAGGCTGGCCGAGGCCAGCGCAGCCCCGGCGGGGAAGAGCGGCACCTGGACCCAGCCCCGGGCCAGCACCCGGAGCTCGTAGCTGGCCCGCACGCGGAGCGCCGCGTGCTTCTGCTCTCCCTCCAGCCCGCCCTGGTAGCGCGCGCCCGACAGCACGTACTCCACCGGCGGGGCCGGCGTCTCCACCTGCTTGCCCTGCAGCTCGAGGTAGCCCTCCAGCAGCTCCTCCAGCGCGCCCCACGGCAGCGTCAGGCGCGCCTCCCCCAGGCTGGGCAGATCGGGCGGTGGCGCGGGCTGCGGGCCGACGCCGGCCTGGAGCGCGCCCGCGCCGAGCAGGAGCAGCGTGGCCAGAGCCCAGGCCGCAGGCCTCACGGCGCCCTCCCCTCGCCCGCCAGCGTGCGCCGGCGCCGGGCGAGCAGCAGCCAGGCCAGGTACAGCACCGCGGCCACCCCGAAGGCCTTGACCGGGCTGGGCACCCACATGCCCACGCCCAGGTGGAGCCCGAGCAGGCCCAGCGCCGTGAGCCCGAGCACCAGCCACTTGCCGCGGGTGAGCCCGGCCTGGCCGGTCCGCCCGAGCCGGTAGGCCACCGACAGCACCACCAGGGCGAACAGCACGGCCAGGAGCTGGGCCAGGCGGTGCAGGTGCTGGAACAGGCCGTCGCTGGTGTACCAGAAGCCGAGCCCGCCGGCCTGGCCCGGCCGCACCAGCTTGCGGATGGCCGGCACGCCGACCCCGCGGAAGTCCACGTCCACCCGCACCGGCAGCACCCCGCGGGCCATGCCCTGCTGCTCCTTGGCCTGCACCCGCAGCTCGTCCAGGTCGATGGCGTTGCGCTGGGCGAAGGCCGCCATCTGCGTGGGCGCGTCCTTGGTCGCGGGCGCCTTGCGGCGATCCTCGGCCTGCAGATCCTCCCCGCTCTGGTCGACGGCCCCGATGGCGCCGAGCGCGAGGCCCTGGTCGACGCCGCCCGAGGTCGGCACGGGGCCGAAGGGGTAGCCCGCGACCAGCGCGTTCGCCTCGCCGGCCGGGGGCACCTCGAACTCGCCGTCGAAGCCCCGGTAGCGGTAGCGCTCGGGCAGGTGCAGCACCCACAGCGCCGAGCTCATGTCCACGTCCAGCGCGGGCGCCGCGAGCCGCGCCTTCCCCAGCAGGCAGCCCAGGGGCTCGAGCGCCTGGTGGTAGGTGACCTCGATCAGCGTGCGGGCGCTGCCGGTGCGGGCCCGCTCGAGCGGCACCAGCACCGCCGCGCCGCCGCCCTCGGCCTGGGCCGGCTTCACCGGGAGGCCGCCCACCTGGGTGCTCCACAGCACCGCGCCCGTCGGCAGCTCGACCCGCAGGAACTGGCGGCTCGAGTTGACCAGCCAGAAGAGCGCCCGGGTGACCGCGCCGCCCTCGCGGGTCAGCAGGGTGTCCAGGCGCGCGGAGGTGACCTGGGCGGCCAGCACCTCGCCGGCCTCGTGGGCCACGACCGCCAGCGGCAGCTCCCAGTCCCGGCGCACCGAGCTCATGCCGAACAGCACGGGCTGGGCGCTCACCTGCAGCACCTGGGGGGGCAGCTCCTCCACGTCGATCGGGCGCATGCCCTTGACCCTGGCCTCGTCCGGGGCCACCTCCATGTGGCTGGGGGCCGAGACGCCGATGCGGGTGGTCTGCCGCACCGCCTCCGGGACCAGCAGGGCCGGCAGCACCTCGCTGCGGTCCTCCTCCTTGCGGGAGCGCTCGTAGGTCACCGACAGCTCGTAGTCGCCCCGCACCTCGAAGCCCACGGTCACCCGGTAGCGGGTGAGCGGGCCGGCCGCCTCGGAGGTGAAGGGCTGGGCGCCGCGGCCGGTCACGTCGGTGACCGTGACGCCGGCGGGCAGCTGGAAGCCGAGCTCGCGCACCGTCCCGCGGCGGATCCGGTAGCGCACGGTGGACACGCACTTCAGGGCGTCCTCGGCGACCGTGGCCAGGGTGGCGACCGTGGCCTCCACGGTGGCCTGGCCGCCGCGCTCCTCCACCACCCGCTCGCCCCAGCTCAGCGTCGCGTCCCCGCCCGGGGCCAGCACGGCGTAGGCCTCGCTGCCCTGCCCGACCGCCCGGCTGACCACGTGGCCGCCCGGCTCGAGCTCGAAGGCCAGGTCGCGCCGCGGCACCTGGAAGGTCAGGCTGGCCACCGGCACCTCGGGCACCGGGAAGGTGATGCTGGAGGGCCCCTCGGCGTCGTCCACCTCGGCGTACAGGGCGAGCTTCAGGGTGTGCAGCCCGGGCCTGGCCTCGAGCACCAGCCCGGAGCCGTCTCCGCCGGCGCGGAAGGCCACCGGCCGGCCGTCCAGGCTGGCCTCGGCCAGCGGCACGGCCTGGGAGAACACCGGCACCAGCACCCAGCCCCTGGGCTGCAGCACGTGGATGGCGATCTCGAGCTCCAGCCGCGCGCTGGCCGCGCCAGGGCGCTCCTCGAGCTGGCCGCGGAACGCGGCCGAGGACAGGGTGAAGGCCGGCACGCCCTCGGGCAACCCCTCGGGCTCCCTGGGCTGGAGCAGGCGCTCGAGCAGGCCCTTGAACTCGCCCCAGGGCAGCACCAGGCGGCTCTCGCCCAGATCGGGCAGCTCCACGGGCGGCAGATCCTCGGCCCCGGCGGGGCAGGCCAGCAGGACGACGAGGCCGAGCAGGGCGCGCTTCATCGGGCACCTCCGGAGAGAGACGTCGGCACGGCCGGATGCCCCGAGCGTACACCCGGCCCCGCGGTCCCGGTCAAGCCGCGGCCGGCGGCCCGGCCTCAGCCGGCGCCGAGCGAGAGCTCGAGCCAGTCGGAGACCGGCGTGTAGCCGACCCGCTGGTAGACCCCGTTCGAGGTGGGGTTGGCGAGATCCGCGAACAGCACGGCCGCGCTGGCGTGGCCCTCGAGCAGCCGCGCGGTGAGCGCGGCGGTCATGGCTGCCGCCAGCCCCCGGCCGCGGGCGGCGGGCGGGGTGAAGACCCCGTACACGCGGGCGAGCCCCAGGGCCCGTCCGCCGTGGGCGATGCAGGCCCGGGCCACGCCGCGCTCGTCCTCCCACACGTACATGCGCCCCTCGTGCAGGTGCACCTCGGCGGCCTCCCGGGCGTGGGCCGGATCGTCGGACACGCCGGTCTCGCGGATGAAGGCCGCCTGCCACGCGGTCAACAGATCGGCCTCCTCCCAGGCGCCCGGGCGCAGCCGCCCCGGGACGGGCCGGGCCGGCGGCCGGGGCGCGGCGCAGCGGTAGAGGCGCATGGCCATCCGCTCGCAGGCGGGCGCGCCCCCCGGCGGGCGGAACGCCCCGGCGAAGGCCCGCGCGGCGGCCACCGGCCCGAGCACGCCCGGCAGCTCGGCCCCCCGGGCGCGGAGCTCCACGGCCAGGCAGGCGGCCGCCTCCTCGGGCATGGGCCCGAGCACCAGGTTGCGGGGCGGGGTCTGCAGGGCCAGCCCCAGCGGCTCCTGCCCGCGCGCGACCTCGAGGAGGCGGGCCACCGGCCGCAGGTGGGTGACCCGGGCCAGCTCCCCCACCCCCTCCAGGATGTCCACGGGCAGCTTGTGCTCCTCGGGCCGGCGCCAGGCCAGCGGGGCCGTGCGCCCGAGCAGCTCCCGCACCGTGGCGTGGTGGATCACGTGCATGCCGGGATCTTCAGGGGGGCGGCGCCGGGCCAGGCCCGGCGGCCAGGCGGGCTCACTGCGGGGTGATGACGAGCTTCCAGGACTCGATCCGGCCCGTGTCCTGGGCGGCGCCGTCGACCGCCTTCAGCGTCCAGGTGCCCGAGGCGGCCTGGCCGTTCCAGTTCGTCAGGTTGAAGGTCTGGTGGATGTCCTGGGCCGAGCCGCCGGCGTTGTCCCACACCACCACGTCCGTGCCGCCGTGGCCGAGGGTGATGGAGAGGTCGCCCACGTAGGTGTGGGCCACGTTCAGCTCCAGGCTGAGCGCCCCGATGGTCAGGCTGTCGGGCACGCTGAGGGTGCTGGTGGCGCCGGTCGACGAGTCGTCCGGGATGCTCTTGGCGGTGGTGTTCTGGTAGGTCCGGCTGGTGCCCGGATCCGGGTTCGTCCCGCACAGCGAGCCCGAGGGGGAGTAGCAGTTGTCGCGCACGCCGCTCACCCCGAAGGTGGAGTCGCCCACCCGGGTGCGGACCGCGCCCAGGATGCTCTTCCAGGACTGGTTGTACTTGTGGCTGAGGGCGTACTGCAGCTTGGACAGGAACGGGCCGGCGTAGTCGTTGGCCGGGGCGGTCACCTCGACCACGGCCGACATGATGTCGAGCTTGTCCCAGCCGCCCTTGCCGGTCATGATCGGCCGCACGTAGTACTCGTAGCCCAGGCAGCCGCCGTACAGGAAGATCTGGTAGAAGCTCGGGTAGGTCGGCCGGCTCCAGAAGTCGGAGGCGCCCAGCATGCTGTGGCCGTCGTAGGCCACGATCTCGTTCTGGCTGATGGCCTGCTGGAAGTTGGAGAAGTTGCCCGAGTCGCCCAGCCCGCCGAAGTCGTAGGGCGAGTACAGGTCGACCACCAGCTCCACGCCGCCCACGCGCTTGGAGAAGCGCCGGCCCTTGGGCACCGGCTTGGTGGCGCTCTCGGTGTACTTGGCCTGCTTCAGCCAGGTGGCGAAGCGCTTCATGTTGCGCATGCCCGAGTCGCTGTCGGTCAGCGGGTCGTCGTCGATCTGCCCGAACAGGATGACCATGGTGATGCGCCCGTCGGCGATGAGCTGGTCGTACTCGGGGTAGGGCACCTTGGAGGGCAGCATCCTGGACACGGTGATCTGCAGCTGCTGGGTGGTGAGGTCGCAGCCCGCGCGGTCCGGGTTCCACTGGTACCAGTAGATCGACTGATCGAGCGTCATGTGGGCGTCGGGATCGGCGCACTTGTCGCCCGCATCGGCCATGGTGGTGAAGGGCTTCAGCGGCACCTCGGCGGTGAACACGCTGCCCACCTGCACCCCGTCGGCGGCGTCGTGCAGCAGCACCGCGTTCACCCCGCGCAGGCGCCAGTGGCGCAGGCCCGAGGCGCCCTGGCTGCGCGCCTGGGCGGCGGTGATCCAGCTCCCGTCGACCTGCCACTCCACGAGCTGATCGGAGGTGGAGATCTCGGCCAGGGACTCCAGATAGAACTGGTTGCGGTTGCGCAGGTAGGTCAGCGCGTACTGGCCGACCTCGGCCGGGCCGTCCCAGATCTTGTAGGCGGTGGCCTCGACGTCGCCCTCGAGGTCCACCTCGACCTCGAGGCCGTCCGGGTTGTAGTAGGCGGTGTCGGCCTTGTCCGGATCGCCCATCTCGTCGAGCAGCGGGTTCGAGTCCTCGGTGCCCGCTTCGCCGCAGGCGGACAGCACCAGGGCCAGGACCGCCGCCGCCGACCACAGCCACGCCGCGCGCTTCGTCATACCGCCTACCTCCCGGTTTCAAGCCTCTCGAAAACGGGCCGGAGGATACCAGACTTCTGCCCTGGAATCAAGGGGTTTGTGCGGTGCGGCAAAGGTGCTCGGGCGGTCCGCGCAGCACCGCCTGGCCGTCCTCCCAGCGCACCGGGACCTCGGCCCACACCCGCCGAAGCAGCGCGCAGCGCGGCGCCAGGAGATCCGCCAGGGGCAACGCGGCGCGGTCCCCCAGCTCGCTCTCGCCCTCCAGGCTGTCCGCCCCGAAGCGCAGGCGCTCGACGGGGCCGTGCATCTTCTCCTCGAGCAGCCTGCCCCCGCCTGGGAGCTGCCACAGCCCCACCTCCCCGCTCTCGAAGCCCAGGGCCAGCAACCCCTGCGGTCCCGCCGCCAGGCGGGTCACCCGCACCCCCGGCAACCCGCGCAGCCCCAGCTCCGGCCGCGCCCGGCCGTCGTCCCAGGCCCGCAGGTCGACCGAGCCGTCCGGGTAGGCGAGCACCAGCTCGTCCCCCAGCCGGGCCACGGCCACGGCCCCGCCGTCCACCGGCAGGCGCCGCGGCTGCCCGCCCGCCGCGGGGTGGATCTCCAGGCCCTCCGGGGTCGCCACCAGGATCGTGTCCCCGTCCTTGCCCAGGGCGGTGGCGCCCGGGAACCGGCCGCTCGCCAGGGCCTCCGGCCGGGCTCCCTCGGGCCGCCACACGGGCTTGAACGACGGCAGGCTCCAGAGCCGCACCGCCCCCTCCCCGCCCACGCTGGCCAGCCGGTCGCCCCCCTGCCCGCTCAGGTACACCAGCTCCGCCGTGGTCTTGGGGTGGGCCTGGAAGGGCCGCTCGGCGCCGCTCTCGGCGTCCACCAGCACGATCCGCCCGTCGCTCAGCCCGAGGGCCAGCCCCCGGACGTCCGGGCTCCAGGCCAGCCCGAGCAGGGTGCAGGAGGCGCACTCCCACAGCCGCCGGGTCTCGGCCTGGCCGGGTGTCCACAGCCTAAGTTGGTGATCGTAGCTCGTGCTCGCCACGCGCCGCCCGTCGGGCGAGAACATCACCCGCAGCACGGCGAGCTGGTGGGCCTGGACGCCGTCCAGGCGCCGGCCGCTGGCGGCGTCCCAGAGGCTCAGGGATCCGTCCGCGTGCCCTACCGCCAGGCGTT
Source organism: Myxococcota bacterium (assembly GCA_022710975.1). GTDB lineage: Bacteria > Myxococcota > B64-G9 > B64-G9 > B64-G9 > JAKLGA01. The sequence continues at coordinate 135,862 of JAKLGA010000016.1, forward strand.
GCCCGTCCGGGCTCCAGGCGGGCGCGCTGCCGTAGGTGCCCACCTCGAGGCGCCGGCGCTCGGCCCCGGTGTCGGGGTCCACCAGGCGCACCGCGCCGTCCAGGCCGCGCAGCGCGAGCTCCCGTCCATCCGGCCGCAGGGCGAAGTCCCACAGGTTCTCGGCCGGGCCGCCGAGCACCTGGGCCCGCCGGCCGCGCTCCAGATCCCACACGTCGAGCAGCCCGCCGCCCAGCGAGAGCAGGCGCTTGCCGTCGGGGTGGAAGGCCACCTGGGTGACGCTCTCGCCGTGCTGGAAGACCGCCGTCTGCCGGCCGGTGCGGGCGTCCCACACCCGCACCGTGCCGTCCTGGCCGCCGCTGGCGAGCCGCTCGCCGGCCGGGTGCAGCGCCAGGCCCCACACGAAGCCGCGGTGGCCGCGCGCCTCGGGGGCCCGGGCGCGTCGCTCGAGGCTCCACAGCCGCAGCACGTGGTCCAGCCCGGCCGAGGCCAGGCTGCGGCCGTCGGGCGAGAAGCTCACCCCGTGCACCCGGTCCTCGTGCCCGTCGAAGACCGCCAGGGGCTCCCAGGTGCCGACCTGGTACACCCGGGCGGTGCGGTCGAAGGAGGCCGCCGCCAGCAGCTTGCCGCCGCGGTCGAAGCTCAGCTCGAAGACGAGATCGCTCGGCCCGGCCACGGTCCGCAGCACCTCGCCGCTCGCGCCGTCGCGCACGCGGATCTGCCGGTCGCCGGTGACCAGCAGCCGGCCGTCGGGCGAGAAGGCCAGCGCGCGGCCCGCCCCCTCGGCCTGGGCGAACTCGGCGATCACGCGCCCGTCCTGCGGATCCCACAGGCGCAACCCGAGGTCGAAGCCGCTCGACGCCAGCACGCGGCCGTCAGGCCGGTAGGCCAGGCCCATGACCGCGGCCCCGTGCCCGGCCAACTCGGCCAGCGGGCGGAGATCGCGCGCGTCCCAGATGCGCACCATGCGGTCGTCGCCGCCCGAGGCCAGGCGCGCGCCGTCGGGCGAGAAGGCCAGCCCGAAGACCGTGGCCCCGTGGCCCGGGCTCCCGGCCAGCAGGCGGCCCGGGCCGACGTCCCACAGCCTGAGCGCGCCGTCCTGGCCAGCCGCGGCCAGGCGCCGCCCGTCCGGCGACCAGGCCACCGCGGTCTGGGCAGCGCGGGCGCCGCGCAGCAGGCGCACCACCCTGCCGTCGCGGGCGTCCAGGACGCGGATCGAGGAGCCGGCCGGGACCGCCAGCCACACCTGGCCGCTCTCGGGGTCGGGCCGCGGGGCGAACTCCACGTCCAGCATGGCCTCGCCCACGTCCAGCTCCCACAGGCGCGGCTCGCGCTCGAGCTGCGCCCACAGGGCGCGGGCGGCCTGGCTGTCCTCGACCTCCAGCGAGGTCCGCAGCCGGGCGCGGGCCTCCAGCCAGTCGCCCCGGGCCCGCGCGGCCGACGAGGCCTCGCGCTCGGCCTCGGCCAGCCGGACCAGCGCCCGGCCCTTCTCGTCGACCACGCGCGCGTAGGACCAGGCTCCCAGGGCGAGCAGCAGCAGCAGCGCCAGCCCGCCCACCCACAGCGCCACCCGGTGCCTGCCCGCGAACCGCCTGAGGAGATCGAGGCTGGTGTAGGCGTGGGCCCGGACCCTCCCGCCGTGCAGGAAGGCGTCGACCTCGGCGGCCAGCTCCCGGGCGCTGGCGTAGCGCCAGGAGGCCTCGCGCGCCAGGGCCCGCTGGCAGACCGAGGCCAGCTCGGGCGGGGCCTGAGGGCACACGTCCAGCACCCGCGGCACCGGCTCGCGCAGCACCTTGCCGATCACCTCGAAGGCGCTCACCCCCACGAAGGGAGTTCGCCCGCATAGCACCTCGAACAGCACCACCCCCAGGCTCCACACGTCCGAGCGCTCGTCCACCCGCTCGATCTCCCCCATGGCCTGCTCGGGGCTCATGTAGGCCGGGGTGCCCAGGGCCGAGCCGGCCACGGTCTCGCCGGCGTTCTCCTCCTGCAGCAGGCGCGCGCCGCGGGCCAGCTCCTCCCCGCGCTCGTCCCGCTGGCCGCGGACCTTGGCCAGGCCCCAGTCGAGCAGCACCGTCTCGCCGAACTCGCCCAGCATGACGTTGTCGGGCTTGAGGTCGCGGTGGATGACCCCGCGGCTGTGGGCGTAGGCCATGGCCTGGCATAGATCGACGAAGTGCCCCAGCAGGCGCAGCCGGCCCGGGACACCCTCGGCGGCGCGCAGCGCCTGGCCCAGGGTGCGCCCGCGCACGACCTTCATGGTGTAGAACAACCCGCCGTCGGCCCGCCGTCCGAGCTCGTAGACCGGCACGATGTGGGGGTGCTCGAGCTGGCCGGTGACCCGCGCCTCGCGCACGAAGCGCGCCACGGCGGTGCTGGCGCGCGCGTCGGCCGGGTCGCGGCCGGCCCGCCCGGGCAGCAGCTCCTTGAGGGCCACCTCGCGGCCCAGGTGGTGATCGAAGGCCAGCAGCACCCGGCCCAGCCCGCCCCGGCCGAGCTCGGCCGCGTCCGGGCCAGCCACCTCGGCCCGGGTGCCGGGATCGCGGAAGGCGTAGCGGCCCTCGGCCGCCGGGGCGATGGACCGCAGGCTGGCGCCCAGCGAGCCGCCGGGGGCTTCCGGGGCCGGGCCCGCGGAGGCGGCTCCCCCGGACGGCGCCTCCTGCGCGGCGGCCGGGACTCCGAGCACCAGGCTGCCCCCGAAGCTGCGCGACACGGCCTCCGGGCCGCCCAGGGACGCCAGGCCCGCCGCGGCGCTCCCGCCGCAGGCCCCCACGGCCGCGTCCACCACCGCGTCCAGGAAGGCCCGCCGCTCCTCGTCCAGCGCGCCCTGGAGCACCAGGAAGTCGGCCAGCGGCCGGCGCCGCTCGGTGGCCCAGGCCCCGGCCGCGGCCACCAGGGCGGCCGCCGAGACCAGCCCGAGCTGGACCGCCATCACGCCCAGCAGGAGCTCACGCTGCTCGCCCGTGCCCTGGTCACCCATGGAGGGCCGCAATCTACACCGGGCAGAGCACGTAGCACAAGTGCTCCGGCAGCGAACCAATCCTACACGGCCGGCGGCGGAACTCCTCAATCGCCTTCACAGAATGGACCCTGGATCTCCGGCGCGAAGGTCACCTGGACTTCTCGTCGCTGCCCCTTCTAATTGAGGAACATCACCTGATACTCTCCCAACCCTAATGCGGCAAAGTGTGGCGCGACAGACGCCTACCAGTCATCCGCCATACACTCCTCTCGATATCCGGAAATGGAGAATGTCGCGGTCACATTGCGTACAGCATTCGCCTCGTCACGGAACTCCACTTCGAAGGCAATCGTGAATGGATGCTCAGATACTACGCTCGCAGTACCGATCGCAGTGGTGGATTTGTACTCCGGGAATTCGCAGTATTCCTTGTAGATTGGTTCCTCGATAAAACTCGCGCACGCTGCGGGTCCTCCTGAAATACAGGCGGCCTCCCCGTGCACGATGTCATGTACGTCGCCCTCAACTTGCGGACCCGCGACCATCACACCGAAACCAACACGCGCGCAATCCTCTCTTGTTTCAACCGTGTCTTCGCACCATGGTGGACCAAGGTAGGCACCACAACCAAACGGAACCTCGCCCGAGAAACTTGACGGATCCTTGAATAGTCGGTGATAGACCTCGAAGTTTGTAGCGTCTTTATTGTCAATCCAATACTCATATACAGGGTTGTCCAGTTCTTCGGGATACAGAGATTGCCCAGTGACCCGAAAGTCAGTGCTCTTGAAATCCAGGAAGCTTACGCGGCGCTGATCGATCCCACAGATGTCGCAAGAAGCCACGCACAGGGTGACCCCAAGGGCCACTATCACATCGAACAGGTGTCCCCAGCGTTTCGGATCCGCGGTTCTCATGGGAACTCCTGGCAGGAGTAGAACGGATCGAACGCCGACGAAAACCCGCATGGGCACCCTCGGCGGATAGCCATCGTGGCACAGGAGGGGCGACGCCGTGCACAGCTCGTCGGGCTCCTCGCCGCACTTCGCCAGCATGTCCACCAGGTAATAGTACGGCGTCGCGGCACCTGCTGGGAAGCCGTCGCGAACCTGACCGCCCATCACCTCAAACCGTTTCCCTGGTGGCCAGGCGAACTTTCGGACCTGCACTGGGAGTAGGAGGCTGACGATTCGGGTCAGGGTCAAATCGCGATGGTTGCCGAGGAACCGGTAGAGCCTGTCGTTTTGTTTCTAAGCGATCGATCTGGTTAACCTAATTCTGATGGGCGGTCAGGGATGCCGGCCGTGTTGCCGACACCAAAGCGCTCTCCCTGGTTGATCATCCAAGACTTGCCCGCCCCGCGCGGCGGGTGCTAGCGTGGGCCTCATGAGCGCAACCCTCGCCCGGCGCGCGTGCTCGCTGGTGCTGGCCCTGGCCGGCGCGCTCGCCTGCGGCGGCTGCCCGGAGGAGAACGCGGGCGGCTGCACGCTGGACAACGACTGCCCCCTGGGCTTCGTGTGCATCTCGGGCGTCTGCTGGCAGAACCCCCAGGACGGCGAGCCGATCGGCCCGGGCGAGGAGCCCCCGGCCCAGGACGACGGCGGGCCCGCCGGGGACGAGCCGGGGCCGGCCGACGACGGCCCGGCCGGGGACGACGAGGGCGGCGGCGGGGACGAGGGCCAGGCCCAGGACGACGGGGCCGCGGCCTGGATCATCGAGGCCGGCCGCAGCGTGGGCCCGGTGAACGTCAGCCGCTCGCTGGCCAACTTCACCACCCTGGCCCAGGTGCAGGCCGCGCTGGGGGAGACCGGCAGCCTGGTGCCCGGGGCCACCTACACCATGAGCTTCCTGGGCGATCGCCTGTGGGTCCTGGGCATCGACGTGAACGACACCAAGACCTTCGACGCCGCGGACCACGTCATCTCGGCCATCGCCCGCGAGGGGCTCAACGCCCGCACCCCGAACGGCCTCACCCTGGGCTCCACGTTCGTGGACGTGCGCACCTCGCTGGGCCAGCCCGACAACTCGGAGCTGGTGCTGCCCTCCGGGCAGGTCGAGGGCGGACGGCTGGACGCCTACTTCCGCCTCGGGCTGTACGTGAACTACGACGCCCAGGACGTGGTCAAGGCCATCACCGTGACGCGGGTGTACAGCCTCCCGACCGGCAGCTTCGATCCGGCCGCGGGCACCCTGACCTACGGCGGCAGGACCATCTACCTGGGCGACGGCAACTCGACGGGCGACGCGCAGGCCGTGCACCGCGGCGCGGTGGGCGAGCCCGACTGGCCCTCCAGCTTCGAGAAGGAGGTCGACTCGGGCGGCTCCCCGGTGGACGTGCTGTTCTACGTCGACTCCTACCGCATCCAGGGGCTGGAGTTCATCGGGGTGGACACCGTGGCCGGCATGTTCGAGAAGGACAAGCTGGTGCTGGTGGCGCTCTACCCGTTCTACTACGGCCGGGCCGCCAACGGCCTGCAGGTCGGCAGCCCCAAGTCCTCCCTGGACGCGCTCTACGGCGCGCCCACCGTCCGGCAGGATCCCGCCTGGGACGGGGTGCTCTACCTGTACACCACCGGCACGCGCAAGCTGGGCGTGCTGTACACCAACGACGGCCAGAGCCCGGCCGACACGGCCGTCATGCTGATCCTGAACTACCAGGAAGGCTGAGCCGAGACGTGCTACGCGAAGCGGTCGGCGATCTGAACCGGATGCGCCAGATCCTGCAGGTGGTCGTGAAGCACGGCTTCGGCGACCTGCTGGGGCGGGCGCGCATCTTCGAGCGCCTGGGCATGAAGCGGCCCGCCGACGAGGCCGCCACCGTCGAGGGCCTGCCCCAGCGCCTGACCCGCATGCTGTCCGAGCTGGGGCCGACCTTCATCAAGCTGGGCCAGATCCTGTCCACCCGCCCGGACCTCGTGCCCGAGGCCTACCTGGAGCCGCTGCGCACCCTGCAGGATCGCGCCCCGCCCTTCCCCCTGGAGGAGGTCAGGCGGGTGCTGGCCGCCGATCTCGGCGGCACGCCGGAGAGCCTGTTTGGCGAGTTCGCGGCCGAGCCCATGGCCTCGGCCAGCATCGCCCAGGTGCACCGCGCCACGACCCACGACGGGCAGGAGGTGGCGGTCAAGGTCCGGCGGCCGGGCATCGAGCACAGCGTGCGGGCCGACCTCGACATCCTCTACTACCTGGCCCACCTGATCTCCGCGGTGGTCGAGGACGGCGGGCTGCTCGACCCGGTCGAGGTGGTGCGCGAGTTCGACCGGGCCATCGCCCAGGAGATGGACTTCAAGCGCGAGGCCGCCACGCTGCGCCAGTTCGCCGACAACTTCCGCGCGCGCGCCTCCCTGCTCATCCCCGAGCCCATCGAGCGCCTGTCGGGGGCCCAGGTGGTCACCATGACCTTCCTGGGGGGCCAGCACCTCAGCGAGGTCACGCCCTGCTCGGAGCAGGCCCAGCAGGCGGCCCGCTGCATCGTCGACGGGCTGTATCACCAGGTGCTGGTCGACGGCGTGTTCCACACCGACCCGCACCCGGGCAACCTGCGCTTCTTCCCCGACGGGCGGGTGGGGCTGATGGACTTCGGCCAGGTGGGCCGGCTGACCGAGGAGATGCGCCAGAACCTGATGCTGCTGTCCCTGGGGGTCGTGCTCAAGGACCCGGACACCATCGCGCGCATGGTCTACCGGCTCGGCCGGCAGGAGGAGCGCGCCGACCTGGGGGCGCTCAAGGACGACGTGGAGGCGCTGCTCGACGGGGCGCTCACCCAGAAGCTGGGGCAGATCGACGCCGCCAGCGTGGTGCGCAAACTCCTCGACCTGTCCGCGCGCCACCACATCCGCGTGCCGGCCGACTACGTGCTGCTGGCCAAGGCCATCGGCACCGTGGACGGCACGGTGCGCACGCTGTGCCCCGACATCGACATGGCCACGCTGACCGCGCCCTACGTGAAGCGGCTGATCTCCGATCGCTTCAGCCTGGACGACCTGCGCGGGGGCCTGGGGCGCACGCTGCTGCAGCTCTCGGGCTTCCTGAACGAGGTGCCCCAGCAGGTGTCCCAGATCCTGCTCGACATGGAGGGCGGGCGGCTGACGCTGAACGTGCGCGACCCGGAGGTCGCCCGCCTGCGGGGCGCGGTGCGCGGGCTGGGCATGGATGTCTTCTGGGGCCTGGTGGCCGCCGGGCTGCTGGCCGGCGGCCTGCCCGCGCTGCTGGGCCCCGGGCCCACCCCGGGCAAGGCCTGGTGGGCGCTGGGCGGGGCGCTGGCCATCATGGCCATCGCCACGCTGCGCTACTACCTCACGCCGGCGCTGCACAAGCTCAACCTGCGCACCTGGCTGGAGCGCCGCTGGGGCGAGGACGCCAAGCGGCGGGGGCGCCGCAAGGGCGACTCAGCGTAGCTTCCCCAGCCGCAGGCGGGCGCGGCGCAGGTTCTCCTGGGTGCCCCAGTTGTAGGGGTCCAGGCGGAAGGCGCGCTCCCAGGCCCCGATGGCCTGGGTGTAGAGGATCCGGGCCGGCTCGACCTGGCCGGCCTTGCCGGCCCGATCGGCCAGCAGCGCGTAGCCCAGCCCGAGCTTGTAGAAGAGCTCCACCCGGTGGGGATCGCGCTCGAGGGCGGCCGCGTACTTCTCCACCGCCAGCTCGTGCCGCCCGGCCTCGTAGGCCTGGTCGCCCTCGTCCCGCAGGGCGCCGGCCTGGCGCTCGGCGTCCGTGGGCACGGCGCGCGAGACGGGGGTGAGATCGGGGATGTCCTGCGGCGCGGCCAGGGCCACCTTGGCCGCCTCGACCGCGCCGTCGGCGGGCTTGGCCTCCTCCGTCCCGCCGGGGGCGGGCTTGGGCAGGATGACCACCTTGAGCTTGTCCGGGGCGGCGGCCACCGGCTCGGCGGCCGGGGGGGCCGCGCTGTCCTTGAGCACCCGCCGCAGCGGCATCTCGTCCACCGCCATGCGGTCGGCCGCCTGGACCTGGCCGGTCCAGGCGCGCAGCTTCTCGAACTCGGGCATGCCCTCTTCCCGGACGAAGAGGTCCCCGGCCAGGGCCGTCCCGCGCAGCTCCCCGCGGAAGATGTGCTCGAGCTTGTAGGGCTTGCCCTCGTACTCGGGGTGCAGCACCCGGTAGAGGGTGAGCTGGGCGCCCTTGTGCTCCACCTGGAAGTTCGTGTCGCCCGAGTTCAGCGCCTGGTAGGCCCACTCGCCGCTGAGATCCGCCTGGGCCCGGGCGGGCCCGGCCGAGAGCAGCAGGCCGAGCCCGAGCCACAACCACCGCGTCGCGTGCATGCCTCGCTCCCTCCGTGGAAAGCTCGGGCAAGTATACCAACCCCAGCCCCTTCGACGGAAGGGAGGCCCGCGGGCTTCACCCGGCGGGGCGGCCGGGGTTGCAGCCGCCCGGCAACGTGATAGGCTGCCCCACCGATGGAGACGCCGCTGCACGCTGCGATCGCCGGCCTGCTGCTCTGCGCGCTGGCCGGTTGCCGGACCACCGAGACGCAGGGCCCGCCGCAGGTGATCCTGCAGAACCGCGAGGGCCAGCCGCTCGCCCTGCGGGTCGAGGTGGTCAGCCGTCCGGAGGATCTGGCCCGCGGGCTGATGCACCGCGAGCGCCTGGCCGCGGACGCCGGCATGCTGTTCGTCTACCCGGACGAGGACCAGCGCTCCTTCTGGATGAAGAACACCCTCATCCCGCTCGACATGCTGTTCATCGGCTCCAACCTGCGCGTGGTCGGGGTGGTGGAGAACGCCGTCCCGCTCAGCCTGGAGCCGCGCACGGTGGACGCCCCGGCGCGCTTCGTGCTCGAGGTCCAGGGCGGCTTCGTCAAGCGCCACGGCATCCGGCTGGGCAGCCTGGTGCGGCTGGCCGGCGTGCCCGGCCTGTCCGCGGCGCGTTGAACGAAGAGGGGGGGACCGCCATGCAAGCCGCTTCCCGCCGGGCGCTGTGGCAGTTCGGCGCCGTGCTGGCCGGCCTGTACCTCCTGTTCTCCGCGGCCGTGTGCCTGCGGAGCGCGTGGCGCCCCGAGCCCCAGCGGGCGGCCGAGGCGTACCTGCGCGCCCTGCAGGCCCGGGACGCGACCGGCGTCTACATGCTGTCCGATCTGCTCGGCGCGCGCCTGGCCGGCCTGACCGCGGGCGGCGGGCTGGAGGGCGACGCGGCCAAGCACCTGCAGGCCAAGGACTTCGCCCGCTGGAAGGCCGAGTTCGAGCGCGGCGCGGACAGCCAGGAGAGCCTGCGGCGCGAGGTGGACCTGGTGCGGCCCGGGGCCGAGCTCACCCCGGTCGAGCCCGAGGACTACCAGGCCGAGGTGCCGGATCCCGAGGGCACCAGCCTGGAGTCCTACCGCGACTCGGCGGGCGAGCTCTACCACCGCTACTGGCGGCTCGCCTACCCGAGCGCGGCCGGGGCGCCCGAGGTGGGCAAGCTGGAGAACGTGCAGACCGGCAAGGGTCGCCGGCTGAAGGCTGTCACCCTGCGGCTCGAGGTCCGCCGCCGGCCGGAGCTGGGGGGGGTCAGGGCGTTCGTGCTGGCGCTGGACGCGCTCGACCCGGTGGCCTGGCTGGCGCCCGCGCGCCACCTGTTCTCCCCGCCCGAGCCGTCCGCGGTGTGGATGGTCCGGCTGTGCTTCGCCGTGGACAAGACCAGCCTGGAGACCTTCTGACGAGGAGGGCCGCGCCGCCATGTTCCCCCTGGAGAAGACGCTCGAGTCGCAGCTGCGCTCCTTCGGCGGCCCCCGCCCCACGCTCATCTTCCCCGAGGCCGACGATCCGCGGGTGATCGCCGCCGCGTCGGGGCTGATCCAGTTCGCCAAGGTGGTGCTGACCCGGCGCTGGGAGGACATCGAGCGCGACATCCACGCGCACGCGATCCCGCTGCGGGTGAGCCTGCGGCGCTTCCGCCAGTCGGTGCGCTGCCTGGCGCCCGCGGACGAGCCCGGGCTGTGCGAGGACTTCGCCCGGGAGATGGCCGAGCTGTCCCGGGGCAAGGCCTACCAGGTCGGCCTGGAGGAGGCCCGGGCGCTGACGCGCGATCCGGTCTACTTCTCCATCCTGGCGGTGCGCCAGGGGCACGCGGACGCGGTGCTGGGGGGCGTGACCCACGCCTCGCGCGACTTCTTCCAGCCCTGCCTGCGTTTCCTGGAGCGCGACGGCACGGTCTACGAGATGGGCCTGTTCGCCCTGCCCGACTCCCACGCCCCGGGCCTGTTCCACCAGAACCTGGTCATGTTCGCCGACGTGGCGCTGAACCCCGAGCCCTCGCCCGAGCGCCTGGCCGACATCGCGGTGGGCGCCTGCGTCACCATGCGCAACCTCATCCCGGTCGAGCAGCTGCCCGAGGTGAACGGCGCCATCCTGTCCTACTCCACCCGCGGCTCGGGCTCCGGGCCCTCGGTGGACCGGGTGCGCGGGGCCGAGCCCCACATCGAGCGGCTGCTGTCGCGCCTGGCGGCCGAGAACCCGCTCTACCGCAGCATCCACATCGCCACCGAGCTGCAGATCTCGGTGGCCATCTCCAAGGACATGGCCCGCTCCAAGCTGGGGCCCCAGGCCGATCAGCTCCCGGCCGTGGGCGTGGCCAACGTGCTGGTGGTCAGCAACCTGGACACCGGCAACCTGCTCTACCACATCTACAACACGCGCTTCCCCGACGCGCAGAGCGTGCTCGTCATCGGCGGCCTCAGGAACCAGGCCCTCGACTTCTCGCGCTCCTCGAAGCCCCACGACGTGGAGATGGGCGCCAAGGCGCTCCTGCTGCGGCTGTACCGCTCGGGCCGTTTCCGCGCCACCCCGCGGGACACCTTCTTCCCCCGCTCGCGCGTGCTGGCCATCGGCCCGCACAACAGCTACACCGACGTGGCCGTGTGGGGCGGGCGGGATCTCATCCGCGAGGAGCGCCTGCCGCACGATCCGGCCGAGCTGCCGGACGACTTCGCGGCCCAGGTGCCGATCCGCAAGGCCGCGGTGATGGAGTTCCTGGGCCGGGCCGGGCTGCGGCCCGAGGAGCTGGCGGCCGTGGTGGGCCGGGGCGGGCTGGTGCTGCCGGTCGAGTCGGGCACCTACCTGGTGGACGAGGCCATGCTCGAGCACCTGCGCCAGGCCCGCTCGGGCAGGCACGTGGTCAACCTGGGGGCCCTGCTGGCGCGCGAGGTGGCCGGCCCCGCCCACCCGCACGTGTTCATCGTCGATCCGCCGGTGGTGGACGAGCTGGACGAGGCCGCGCGCCTGACCGGCCTGCCCGGGGTGGAGCTCCCGGTCACCTGGCACGCGCTGGGGCAGAAGGCGGCCGCCAAGCTGTACGCCGACCAGCACAACCGCGAGTACGAGGAGCTGAAGCTCATCGTGGGTTTCCTGGGGCGCGGCATCTCGGTCGGGGCGCACCTCAACGGGCGCTGCGTCAAGGTGGGCAACGCCCTGTTCGACGGCCCCATGTCGCTCGATCGCGCCGGCAGCCTGCCCGGCCGCGAGCTGGTCGACCTGTGCTTCTCCGGCCCGGGCAAGGACCAGGTCATCGACCGGCTGACCACCCAGTCGGGGCTGAAGGCCTACCTGGGCTCGGCCGACTTCGAGGAGGCCGAGCGCCGGGCCCAGGCCGGCGACGCCCTGGCGGTGCGGGTGCTGGACGCCATGGCCGAGCAGATCGCCACCGAGATCGCGGGCCTGGTGCCCAAGTTCGACGGCGAGCCGGTCGACCAGATCATCCTGACCGGCCCGCTGTGCACCTCGGCCTGGCTGGTGGCGAGCCTGAGGAAGGCGCTCAGGCAGCTGCCCGTCGAGATCACCGTGTACCCGGGCAGCCGCGAGATGGCGGCGCTGCGGGACGGCGCGCTGCGCGTGCTGCAGGGCTTCGAGCCCGCCCGCCCCTACCGGCCCATCCGCGCCGCGCGGTGAGCCTCAGTGCCTGACCGTCTGCTCTGGCGCCAGCTTCGGAGCAGAGGGATTCTCGAGCAGAACGATCGGCACCTGGCGCAGCCCTGGGTCCTGATCCTCGAGCTGAAGGAGGACCGCCGCGATCTCGTTCGACGCCTTGGCTTCGAGAGGCGACTGGAGCCACGCCGCCAGGGTCTGATGGGCTTCCTCGGCACCGAAGCCGGCAAGGAGGGCAAGGTACGCGGACGCTTTCTCGCCGCAATCGAGTCCGCCTCCGCACCATCCTCCGCACCATAAAGACGGATCTGGCGTCCCGCAAGGCTCTCCACGCACATAGAACATCGAGCTGGAACGCCAGTCATGGGAAGTACCCGCCCAGACGAAAGCGCTCACATCCACCGCGGCTCGAAGGAAAACACGTCTCGGGCGCACCTGTGTCGCTACATCCAGCCCGACCATCAACCGAGCCAGGCGCTCCACGTCGGGCCTGGCAGGCCGGAATCGTGCGCTGGCCAGAGCCCTCGCGAGGACGAGGCACTCCCACGTGTCGTCCTCGGACAGGAGCTCGGCGTGAAGGCGCGCCGCCGAATCGGGGCCCTGTCGCGCGATCCAGGCATGAAACTCCACGCCTCCTTCTATGACCGAGTCAAAGCGGCCGAAGTTCATCATTCCAGCGCAAACCGGACTCCCGTGGCTCAAGGCGACCTCGGCCTCCTCGCGAGTCAGAGGACATCCCGAAAGGAACAAGCAACGAAGCAATTCGGCGCCGAGCTGTTCCTGCCTCGGGTGAGAACGGCGAAGACGCGAGTCAGGTAACGGCGCCTGTGCCCCGCTCGACCTGCACGCGATGCAACTCCACCCTCCACCCGTCACCTCCTCGACTAGCCACGGCCGCAGCCGGATCAGCGACTCCAGATCGAGAGCCAGCATTCGATCGGCGAGAATCCGGCGGACCACTTCTGGTGATTCTCGATGCAACCGCGCCACTACGCTCCCGAGCGCTTCCACAGCCTGCGCTCGAATCTCTTCCTCGGGGTCATCCAGGGAAGCGCGCACCAGCGGGAGGGCGTCCTGACCTCCAAGCCACCTGGTAAAATCCAATGCGGCCAGTTTCTGGACCATATCGCCGCCACGGAGCGCGCGAGACACATCCGCAGACCAGCGCACCGAGACGCGAGGTCCCGTGACGCCGTGGAGACCGACGAAGCACTCGGAACCGAGGCGCGCACAGGCAGCGAGGAGGAGTTCATCACCGCACGGGCCATCGACGGCCGGCCAGGGCAGCTCTTCCACTCGAACGCCGTCTCTTGCGGTGGCGGCACGAATCCGGAGCAATGGGACGATGAGATCCTCCTCGCAAGTACGGGCGACTATCTCCTGATCCTTGGCGCCGAAGACGTGGTCCTCGTACCTGAAAGAAACCTCACCCGTCGCGGAGCGGATCTTCCCAAGCAAATACTCTATCTCCCGTCGATCCCCGAGCAGGGCGCGGAACCTCCTCGCCACCGCATCGAGCATGCCCTTGGGGAGCTCGTTCGGCTGCAAGGGATGCCGGGTCAGCCTATCCAGAGACTCGATGGCCGTTTGAGGGTGCCTGTACGCATCTGGCTCGAAGAAGCAGGCCAAGTCCATCGTGTCGAGCCATCCAGGGGAATGCGCGGTTCTCCAGGCCAGCGCAGCCATCGATCGGTGGTCGCGGAGCGCCAGGATGGCAGCCACTGCGGATGCTTGCCTGGACTGCATCGACGCGGGCTGGAAGGCGATGCCAGCCTCGAGCAGGGGTCTCACCTCTTCGAGCGCCCTCGCATCTTCTGAGGTCAGAGGTTCACAGTTCCGGTTCTTCTTTCCCGAGAACCTCGAGGCGCGACGGTCGAACCGCGCCATGACCTCTCGCAGCAAGCCAGTGGCGAGCAAAGGTCGCCGGATGCGGAGCGCGATATCGTCCGCGAGGACCCTCTCCAGCTCCCCCCCGCGACGCATGGCATCGAGAATGGGCAGCGCCGCAGAGCCCAGGGACACCATGAGATCCCTGAGCCTCTCGTGGTTCTCGCCCTTGGCGTGCAGAGCAGCATCGAACAGGGCAGGGATCGCTCTCACATCACCGAGCCCCGCAAGGAGCTTGGCGGCATCGAGCTTCACCGGGGAGCCCTCGAGGGTGAGAGAAGCCAGGAGCGCCGTCCTCGGGTGGCCCTGCAGGGCCAGCACCTGCGGACGAATTGCCTGGTAAACATGCACCCGTCTCCGCGGTGGATCGGCGAGGATCCTCAGGGCATTCGGGAGGTCTCGGTCATGGGTCGAGAGCAAGGCCTCGAGGATGCCGAAGTCAGGCTCGGGAAGACCCTGCCGCTCCAGCAGGCGCAAGAAGAGCCCATAGGCCATCTCCGGCTCCCTGCGCGCCAGCTCGAACGCGACCACCCAGCGGCCACCGTCGAGGCCCGAACTCGGCGAATCTCGCCAGCGGAGCGCGAGGTACCTCGCCAGCGCAACGCCCACAAGGGGGTTCTCTGGCATTCCGGCAGCCAGCAGAGCTGCGTCACCTCGTCCAAGGACGGCTGCACCGAACATGATCCTCTCAGGTGACGAACCGCCAAACACCCTCCACCCCAGGCCGTTGTCCTGGGGCTCGGGTTGGTCGAATCCAGCGAGCACATCCTCCAGGAGAATCCGCTCAAGAACCCGGCCTCCGGTCGCTGCATCGTCTCTCCGCGCCGCCACCTCGTCGCGTCCAAGGGCCAGGATGCCGCGCCAGAGGGTATCCAGCGACTCGTAGATGGCCGGCTCGTCCACCCTGGACCCGTGGGCGACGAAGAGCGAGACTGCCAGGCGCAGCGCCGCTCGGCCGTGGAGCACCAGCAGCGCCTCGGCGGAGGCAAGCTGGACAGCCACTTCGCCCGACCAGGCTAGCGCCCAGAGCAGCGGGAACGTGGCGCTGGGCTCCCGCAGCCGCCCTAGGGCACATGCGGCCACCATCCGTCTATGATTGCTCTTCGACCGTCTCTCGACCCCCACCCCGGAGAGGAGCAGGTCTTCGGGAGCGACTACCGAGTGCAGGGCTCCGACGAGTAGTGGGACCACATCGGGCCCCAGGGAGGCACATGCGTCTGCCATGGTAGCGATGTGATCCGCGGTGTCTGAAGCCGACGCACTCCTCAGGATGGACGGGACGTGCTCGGGCGAGCCGACCAGTCCGAGCGCACGCACGGGGGCGGGGTATCTCGACGCGCGCCAGTGACCACCGCCCTCACCTCGAAGTCTTCCCTCGAGAAAGCCTGCTGCTGCCCGGTCGAGCTCCCCGATGAACAGGAACTCCGGACAGGAGACCAGGTCGCGAGACGACTCCAGCCACACCTCGGTCTGGCAGATCTGGGCTTCGACGCGACAGGGTGACGACCTGACCACCACCCTGGCGCGCCGGCCAGGGAGTGGGCTCACCTCGGCGCCGGGCTCGAGCACCTGCCGCCACAGCGGAACCCGATCGGGGTGATCGAGCTGCGCCAGGAGGTCCAGCGCCAGCACCCGCTCGCCGAGCCGTTCGCTCTTCGCCTTGCGGGAGAGGAGCGGCCTCAACGCCTCGCCCTGCCTGACGAGCAGGCTCACCCCTGCGTCGTAGGCCGGGCCCATGCGTTTCGCGGTCAGCTCGAAGAATGGCTCAATCGATGCCGGACCCGCAGGATGCGTGTCACGCGCACAAGTGGACAGCAGGCAGAGTCCGCTCAGCGCCAGCGCCATCCCAGCCAGACAGCCGGACGCCCTCATCCGCGCACCCCGAGCCTGCGGTCACCGCGAATTCCACCCCACTGTTCGACCTCGGCGGAGCGACCCCTCAACGGGTCATCAGCTTCTCGTACAGCAGGTCCCCCAGCGACTCGCGCATCATGCCCTCGACCAGCTTGTGGAAGCCGGCCTTCTGCTGGTCGTCGTTGAACACGAAGCGGATGCCCATGCCCATGTCGGCGACCTCGGGGTGGGTGACGTTCCCCTCCTCGTTCAGCCACTGCACGGTGCCGTGGATCTCGACCGGCGCCCCCAGCTTGGGGATGAACAGGCGGAACAGGAACTCGGTGCCCACCGGCAGCGGGCGATCGGTCTTGATGAAGGTGCCGCCCTTGGAGATGTTCTTGGTGTAGTCGGCGAAGAAGGTGTTGAGCTTCTTGTACTCCACCTTCAGCTCGATCGGGGCGCGCGCGTGTTGGCGCCGCTCGGCGCCGGTCGCTTCGTTCATCGGGGTCCCTCGCATCCGGACGCGAAATAGCGCGATCTGTCGGCATGCTAGCCCAGGCCTCGCGGTGCGGTCAAGCGTACGGTCGCGTTGCCTGCCGCGCGGGCCTGTGCTAGCCGTGGTCCATGAGGCGCGCGCTCGCATGGCTGGGACCGCCGCCGCCCTCGGCCTGGGTGGCGCTCGGCCTGCAGGCGGCCGCGGGCGGGGCGCTGTGCTTCGTGCCGCTCTTCGACCTGCTGGGCTACGAGTTCGCGGCCGCGCTGGCGCTGCTGGCCTCCCTGACCGCGGGCCCGGTGGCGCTGGCGCTCGGCCGGCGGGCGCGGGGCGAGTGGGCGCGGGTGGCCGTCCTGCCCGTCTACCTGCGCGCGCTCGCCTGGCTGGGGCTGAGCCTGGCCGCCCCGCTCGCGCTCATCTCGCTGAACGCGCTGCGGGTGCCCAACTGCAACTGGCTGGACGGCTGGCTGTTCGTCCTGCTGCTGCCCTTCGCCGGCGGCGCGGCCGCGGCCGCCTGGGGGCTCGCGCTCGGGCTGTGCATCCGCCGCCGCTGGCTGGGCGGGCTCGCCTACGCCGGAGTGTGGCTCGGGCTGGCCGGGCTGGCCGTCTGGCGGGTGTGGACCGGGCCCGAGGTGGACAGCTGGAACCCGCTCGTCGGCTGGGTGGCCGGGCCGGTGTACGAGGAGGTGGTGCGCCCGGGCTGGGCGCTCGCCTGGAGCAGGCTCCACGATCTCGCCTGGGCGCTCGGGCCGCTGGCGGTCGTGGCGGGCCTGCGCGGGCTCCACCCCCAGCGGGCCTTCCTGGCCGGGGCGGCGCTGCTCGCGCTGGCGTTCGGGCTCGGGCGCGAGGCGGACGGGCTCGGCTTCGGCCGCTCGACCGCGGCCGTGGAGCGGGCGCTGCCGGAGGAGCTGCGCACGGCGCACTTCAGGCTGCGCCACGCGGTCGGGCTCGAGCCGGAGCGGGCGCGGCTGCTGGCCCGGGACTGCGAGTTCCGCCTGCACCAGCTCCTGGCCGCGCTCGGGCCGGTGGAGCTGCCGCCCCTCACGGTGTACCTGTTCCCGGACGCGCAGACCAAGCGGCGCTGGACCGGCGCGGGCCACACCCAGTACGTGAAGCCGTGGCTGAACCTCCTGGTGCTCAACGCGGCCGACTTCCCCCACCCCACCCTCAAGCACGAGTTGGTGCACGCGGTGGCGGCGGCCTTCGGCTCCTGGCCCATCCGCGCCTCGGCCCGCGGGGCGCTGTGGGTGAACCCGGGGCTCACCGAGGGCATCGCGGTGGCGCTCGACTGGCCCGTGGGCGCGCTCGATCCGCACACCTGGAGCGCGGCCATGCGGAGGCTGGGCAAGGCGCCCGACGTGCGGGCGCTCTTCGGCCCGGTGGGCTTCTGGAGCGCGGCGGCCAACCGCTCCTACACCCTGGCCGGCTCGTTCGTGCGCTACCTGCTCGAGCGGCACGGGCCCGCGGCGCTCCGCCAGGCCTACGCCCAGGGCAGCCTGGAGGGCGCCTACCCCGGCACCCTCGACGGGCTGATCCAGGGCTGGGAGGCCCACCTGGACGCGCTGCCGGTGCCGCCCGCGGCGCTGGAGTCCGCCCGCGCCCGCTTCGCCCAGGGCAGCGTGTTCCAGCGGGCCTGCGCCCACGAGGTGGCGGGCCTGCGCGCCGCGGCCGGGCGGGCGCTCGCCAGGGATCCGGCCCGGGCCGGGGCGCTGGCCGAGGAGCTCCTCGGCCACCTGCCGGGCGACCCGCAGGCGCTGGAGCTCCAGCTCGAGGCCCGCGCCGGCGCAGGGGCCCCGGCCGAGGCCCGCGCGCTGGCCCTGGCGCTGCTCGCGCGGGCCGATCTCCTGGAGGCCGACCGGACCCGGCTGACGGTCCGGCTGGCCGAGCTGGAGCTGGAGCTGGGCCTGCCGGCGCAGGCCCGCGACCGGCTGCAGGCCGTGCTCTCGAACCCGGCCACGGCCGAGGAGGCAGTGCGGGCGAGCGCCATCAGGCTCGAGGCCCTGGAGCGGGGGCTGGCCGGGCAGCGGGTGCTCGCCTTCCTCGCCCGCGGCAAGACCGACGCGCTGGCGCTGCTCGAGCTGCGCCAGGCCACCCTCGAACAGCCCGCCTGGGGCGCGGCCTGGTACCTGCTGGGGCGCGCCCTGTGGAACCTGGGCGAGCCCGCCCGGGCGCTGCCCTGCCTGCGCCGCGCGCTCGACGAGGGGCTGCTCCACCCCGCGCTCCTGGCCGAGGATCTGCGCCTCGTGATCCAGGCCGCCTACCGGACCGGAAACGGGGACGGAGGTGGCCCGGCGGCGGTCGCCACGGCCGCCCTGACGCTCATGCAGTTCCCCAGATTTCCAGGAGATCTCGCCCTGGCGCTGGACTGGCTGGAGCGCCTCGCCTTCGACGCCTCCCAGCCCCTCGAAGCCCCGTGAGGCGAGGCCGCGCCTGGCCCGCAGGCGGGCCTTGCATCCGACGTGCCATCTCGATACGATGCGGGCGCGGTAGGGCTCCGGAGGCGAAACGTGAGCAAAACCAGGTTGATCATTGCCATCCACTGCCACCAACCCGCGGGCAACCTCGAGCCGGTCTTCGTCCAGGCCCACGACCAGTGCTACGCGCCCTTCATCCGGGCCCTGGAGCGGCACCCCGGGGTCCACCTGGGGCTGCACCTCTCCGGCTGCCTGCTGGAGTGGCTCGAGCAGAACCGGCCCGAGCTGCTGACCGAGCTCGCCCGCCTGGTCGAGCGCAGGCAGGTCGAGCTCCTGGGCGGCGGGTTCTACGAGCCCGTGCTGACCGCCATCCCGGACGGGGACGCGCTGGGCCAGCTCGAGCTGATGCAGGACTACCTCCAGGACCGCTTCGGGGTGACCCCGCGGGGTGGCTGGCTGGCCGAGCGGGCCTGGGAGCCGGGCGCCGGCCGGCTGCTCGGCCTGGCCGGGCTCCAGTACACGCTGCTCGACGAGGAGACGCTGCGGCCGGCCGGCCTGGCGGGCGAGCGCCTCAGCGGCTACTACACCACCGAGCACGCCGGCAAGCCCCTGGCGATCTTCCCCGCGGACCGGGCGCTGCGCTACCAGATCCCCTTCCGCCCGGTGGCCGAGGTGCTGTCGGGCCTGCGCGCGCTCGAGGGACGCGGCGTGCCCAGCCTGACCTACGCCGACGATGGGGAGAAGCTCGGCCTGTGGCCCGGCACCCACGCCTGGGTGCACCAGCAGGGCTGGCTGGAGGACTTCCTGGCGGCCCTGGAGGAGAACGCGGGCTGGCTGGAGACCGCCGCGCCCGGAGAGGCGCTCGACGCCGAGCCCCCGCGTGGCCGGATCTACCCGCCCGCGGGCGCCTACCCGGAGCTGGGGGCCTGGTCCCTGCCGTGCGAGGCGGCCCTGCGCCTGGCGCGCCTCAAGCAGCGCGCCGGCGAGGCCGGCCTGGAGGACGAGCTGGACGTCTTCCTGCGGCCGGGCGGTTTCGCCGGCTTCGCCGCCAAGTACGACGCGGCCGACCGGCTGCGGCAGAAGATGCTGGTGGTCAGCCGCAAGCTGGCCACCGCCCGCCGCGAGGCGGCCGAGTGGAGCGAGGACCACGAGCAGGCCCGGCTGGGCCTGTACCGCGCCCAGGGTCACGACGCCACCTGGCACGGGCTGTTCGGCGGGGTGTACCTGCCCCACCTGCGCCAGGCCGCCTACCGCGACCTGCTGGAGGCCGAGTGCGCCCTCGACCGCATGTCCCAGGGCGACGGCGCCTGGATCGCCTTCGATCAGCTCGACCTCGACGCTGATCGGTCCGACGAGGCCCTGGTGGAGAGCGCCGAGCTCAACGCCTACCTGGCCCCCCAGCACGGCGGCAGCCTGACCGAGCTCGACCACCGCGCCTCGCTCTCGAACCTGCTGGACGTGCTCACCCGCCGGCCCGAGACCTACCACCGGGCCGAGCCCGCCCCGGCCGGCGCCGGCCCGGAGCCGGCGGCCTCCGACGAGGCCACCCTGGTCGGCCAGCTCGGCGAGGACGCCTTCCCGCGGCGCGGCTTCATGGACCGCTTCCCGGCCCCCGCCACCCAGCTCGAGGGGCTGCAGCGGGGCAGCTACCAGGAGGAGGGCGACTTCGTCGCGGGGGCCTACCAGGTCGTGCGCATGGGCATCGACGAGGAGGGTGACTGCGACTTCAAGGCCGAGCTCGCGCGCGCGGGCCGGCTCACCCGCGACGGCCGGAGCCTGCCGCTCGAGATCGTCAAGCGCTACGCCATCCCGGTCGATCGGGCCGAGGTGCGCGTCGGCTACACGCTGCGCAACCCTGGCCCGGAGCCGCTGGCGTTCGTGTTCTGCCCCGAGCTCAACCTCGGGCTGTCCACGCCCGAGGCCTGCAGCTGGGAGTACGACGGGGTGGTCGGCCCGGGCCCGCGGGCGGCCACCGCGGGGGAGGTGCAGGGGACCCGCTGGATCGCGCTGGTCGACCAGCACCGGCGGCTGCGCGTGCGGCTGGAGTGCTCCCCGGCGGCCAGCCTGTGGCGCCACCCGGTCGAGAGCCTGACCCGCACCGAGTCCGGGCTGGTCCGCATCCTGCAGGGCGTGGCGCTGGCCCCGCGCTTCGAGCTCGCGCTCGGGCCGGGCGAGGAGCTGGAGCTCTCGCTGCGGCTCGAGCTGCAGGCGCTGGACCAGGACGCCCTGGTGCCGGTGGCCGGGCCAGCGGGCGCGGGAGCCGACGCGTGAGGATCGTGTACGTCGCGGCCGAGGCGGCGCCCTACGCCCGCGGAGGCGATCTGTCGGAGGCCGCCGCGGCCCTGCCCGCGGCCATGGCCCGGCGCGGGCACGAGGTGATGCTGGTCGTGCCGCGCTACGCCCACATCGACGTGGCCGGCCACGATCTGCGCCGCAAGCGCTTCCGCCTGGCCCTGCAGATCAAGGGACGCCAGGTCCAGGGCGGCGCGCTCGAGGGCGTCGCCCCGTCCGGCGTGCCGGTGCTGTTCATCGACCAGCCCGGCTACTTCGAGCGCCCCGGGACGCTCGGCCAGGCCGGGGCCGACTTCCCCGACAACGACGAGCGCTTCGCCTTCTTCTGCCGCGGGGTGCTGGAGTCCTGCCACCCCATGGGGCTGCGCCCGGACGTGATCCACGCGTTCGACTGGCCGGCGGGGCCCATCCCGGCCCTGCTCGAGGCCGAGTACCGCGAGCGCCCGGAGCTGAACGCCTGCGGCACCGTGTTCACCTTCCAGCGGCTGGAGCGCCAGGGCGTCTTCCCGCCCGAGGCCATGATGACGCTCGGGTTGCCCTGGTCGATGTTCACCCCCTCGTCGCTCGAGCTGTCCGGCCAGGTCAGCTTCCTCAAGGCCGGGTTGCTGTACGCCGACCACCTGACCACCGTCAGCCTGAGCGGCTCCAGGGCCGACCAGACCTCCGAGCGCGGCCACGGGCTGGACGAGCTGCTCAAGGAGCGCGCCAGCCACCTGACCGCCGTCTGGAACGGGCTGCCCGACGACTGCGGCGAGCCGTCCACGGACCCCACCCTGCCCGCGCGCTACAGCGCGGCCGACCCCTCGGGCAAGCGGGCCTGCAAGGCGGCCCTGCAGGAGGAGTGCGGCCTGCCGGCCGGCCACCTGGCGCCGCTGGCCGCCTTCCTGGGCGAGCTCGGCCCGGCCGGCGGGCTGGAGATCTTCCTCGCGGCGGCGGAGGAGCTGCTCAAGCTCGACTGCCAGTTCGTGCTGCACGGCCCGGGCGAGCCCGCCAGCCTGGGCGCGCTCCAGGCCCTGCACGAGCGCTACCCGCACCGCCTGGCGCTCCTGCCCCCCCAGCCGGGCCAGGAGGAGGGTCAGCGGCGCAGGGTGCTGGCCGGCGCCGACCTGCTGCTGCTGCTCTCGCCCCGCGACCCCTCCGGCCAGGTCGCCATGCGCGCGCTGCGCTACGGCACGGCGCCCGTGGCGCGGGCCGACGGGGGCCTGGACGACGTGGTCGAGGACGGGGAGCAGGGCACCGGCTTCAAGGTTCGCCCGGTGGATCCGGCCGGGCTGCGGGCCGCGCTCGAGCACGCGCTCGGGGCGTTCCGCGAGCCCCAGGGCTGGGCGCGGCTGGTGGAGCGCGGTATGCGCCAGGACTTCTCCTGGGAGCTGCCCGCCCGGCGGTACGAGGCCATCTACCGCCAGGTGGCGCGGCTGCGAGGCGAGGCGCGCAAGGGCTGACCTCGCGGAGGGGCGGGATGGGACTCCAAGGCACCCTGGACAGCATGCCGGTGACCGAGCTGATGCACTGGTTCGTCCAGCGTCAGCGCACCGGGGTGCTGCAGCTCAAGTCCCGCGGTCGGGTGAAGACGCTGCACGTGGACCAGGGCCGGGTGATCAACGCCGCCTCCACCGATCCGCGCGAGTACTTCGGCCAGTTCCTCATCAACCTGGGGCTGATCGACGAGGACCAGCTGCAGAAGGCCTTCGAGACGCAGCAGCAGACCAAGGTGCTGCTGGGCAAGATCCTGGTGATGACCGGGCTGCTGACCGAGGAGCAGGTGCTGCGGGTGCTGGAGCTGAAGATCCGCGAGTCGATCCTGGACGCCTTCCTGTGGGACGCGGGCGCCTTCGAGTTCCACGACGGCCTGCTGCCCGAGGAGACCTCGGTGGTGCACGTGGCCCTCGAGCTGCCCGCGCTCGTGGCCGAGGGCATCCAGCGGCGGGAGCAGCACGCCCTGATCCGCCTGCGCATCCCCTCCAACGCCTGCGGCTTCCGGGCGCTCGACGTCCCGGCCAGCCGGCAGGTGTCGCCCACCTC
The DNA here is from genome assembly GCA_022710975.1 of Myxococcota bacterium. Taxonomy (GTDB): domain Bacteria; phylum Myxococcota; class B64-G9; order B64-G9; family B64-G9; genus JAKLGA01. The sequence goes on from JAKLGA010000016.1 coordinate 158,611, forward strand.
CACGGCCGGCATCTTGCTGGAGATGGCCCGCCAGGGCCTCCGCGCCGAGGACATCATCCTGCGCTTCCACTCGCTCGACTTCCCGGTGCTGCGCACGCTGCACGAGCTGCTGGAGCGCGGCCTGCTGGAGGTCCTGGCGCCGGCCGCGGCGGCCACCGAGCTGCCCATGCTCGAGGTGGAGCTGACCGACGTGGTGGTCGAGCCCGTCGAGGAGGCCAGCCCCGAGGACGCCGCCATGGCCCAGGCCGAGGCGGCCATGGGGCGGCGCGACTTCGAGGGCGCGGTGCGCCTGCTGGAGACCGCCGCGGCCCGGAACGCCCACGACCCGACCCTGGCCACCGCCCTGGAGACGGCCGAGCGCGGGCTCCTGGCGGCGCTGCGGGCCGAGCTCCGGCCCGAGCGCTGCACCCCCGTGCCGCAGGCCCTGGATCGCCAGGAGCCGGCCGCCCGCTGGACGCCGGCCGAGCGCTACCTGCTCGAGCGGGTGGACGGACGGCGCACGCTGAAGGCCATCCTCCAGGTCAGCCCCCTGCGGGAGCTGGACGCGCTGCGGGCCGTGCGGGAGCTCGTGCGCCGGGGTGTGCTCGGCCTGCGCGGCTGAGTCACAGCGGGTAGGCGAGCGTCAGCCCGAGCAGGGTGACCAGCAGCAGCACCACCGGGGTGAGCACCAGGAAGACCAGCAGGGTGAAGCCCATCACGTCCCGGGCGCGCAGCCCGAGCAGGGCCAGCGTGGGCAGCATCCAGAAGGGCTGCACCAGGTTGGCGAGCGCCTCCCCCAGGTCGTAGACCGCCACCATCCAGCCCAGGTGCACCCGCAGGTCGTGCGCCGCGGCCATCACGTAGGGCGCCTCGATCACCCACTTGGAGCCGCCGGACGGCACGAACACGCCCAGGCCGGTGGAGTACATGGCGATCAGCGCGGGGAAGCTCTCCGGGCTGGAGATGGACACGAAGAAGGCGGCGATGCGCTCGTTCAGCCCCGTGTACACGATCACCCCGGCGATGCCGGCGTAGAAGGGGAACTGCAGGATCACCCCCCACACGGCCGGGGTGGCCTCGCGGAAGGCGCGCATCAGTCGGGCCGGGGTGCCGTGCAGGGCGAAGCCCAGCAGCAGGAAGGCCAGGTTGATCGTGTTCAGATCGATGGCCAGCAGCGGGTCGGCGGCCGTGGCGAAGCGATCGGCCAGGTAGAGTCCGCCCACGAGCACCACCAGCGCCGTCAGCAGCGGGCTGTGCTCCAGCCACTCGCCCGGCGCGCGCGGGCGCGGCGGCCCGTCGCCCGCGGCCGGCGGGTCGAGCCGCACCCCGAGCTGGGCCGCCGTGCGCGCCCGCGGCCCGACCGGGGTCACCAGCCAGATCACCAGCAGCACCACCGCGATCTCCACCAGCACCGAGACCAGGCTCTGCCACAGGAAGATGGTGTGCCTGAGCGGCACCAGCCCGCCGGGGACCAGGCCGCCGTGGGCGATCACCTCGCGGATGGCCGGCTGCAACGCGCCCGGGGTGGTCATCTGCAGCGCGGCCGAGCCCGACAGGCCCTGGGCCCACACGCTGCCCAGGCCCAGGAAGGAGGCGGCCGCGAGCACGCGGTAGTCGCAGCCCGGGCGGCGGCGGGCCACCTCGCGCGCCAGGATGGCGCTGAAGATCAGCGAGAAGCCCCAGTTGAGCCAGGAGGTGAGCATGGCGAACAGCGCCACCAGGACGGCGGCCCCGCGATCGGTGCGCGGCCGCCCGGCCAGCCAGGTGATCGCGCGCAGCACCGGCCGCGAGGAGGCCAGCACGTAGCCCGTGATGATCACCAGCGCCATCTGCAGGGTGAAGGGGATGAGCTCCCAGAACCCCTTGCCCCAGCTCCGCACCAGCTCCAGCGGGCCAGCCGGGGTGGCCAGCAGCCCCGCGGCGAGCACCAGCAGGGTGGCCACCAGGGCGAACACGAAGGCGTCCGGGATCCAGCGTTCGCTCCAGGCGGTGAAGCGCACCGCCAGCCGCTCCAGGCGTCCCGGCGAGCCGGGCGGGGGGATCGGATCGCTCATGGCCAGGGCCTCCCGGGCTCGAGCATCCCTCGCCCGCGGGAGCCCACGCAAGGGGGCCGGCGGCAGACGCGCGTTGATCGCCGGGCCGGCGCGTGCTAGGGATCCTGCCCATGGCCTTCACCCTCAAGAAGCGCCGCAAGGCCCCGCGGGCGCCGCTCAACCGGCCGATCGACGTCCAGGCCGGCGGCGCGCAGCTCAAGGGCCGCGGCATCGAGGTGGGCATCGGCGGCATGTCCCTGTGGCTGGAGCAGGTGCCCGAGGCGGGGGTGGTCACGGTGACCTTCAGCCTGCCCGGCTCGGCCCGCCGCATCACCGCCATGTGCGAGCGGATGTGGTCCCGCCCGGCCGTGGGGGAGCGCCGCTCGGCCCAGCTCGGCCTGCGCTTCGTGGCGCTGTCGCGCGACGAGCGCGAGGAGATCCGCATCTACGTGACCAAGCTGGCCAGGACCTACCGCGATCTGCACATCCTGCTGGCGATGAACGAGTGGAAGCTGGACCGCGTGCAGGAGCTGGTCCGGGTGGCCCACATCCCCGCCTTCCGCGATCTGAAGGATCTCAAGGAGAGGGTGCAGAAGGCCATGGACGGCTTCCGCCTCTAGATCCCCGGCGGCGCTAGAACTCCACCCCCAGCGCCAGGCCCGGTCCGGCGGGCAGCAGGCGCACCTGGGGCGCCTGGCCGTCCGCGGCGCCGGCCGGCTCCGGGCCCCGCGCGGCGTCCACGATGAGCAGCACCACGCCGGTCAGCACGGCCGCGCCGCCCACCCCGAAGCCGATGTCGGCGGCCAGGGCGAACTTCTGGCCGCGCTCGTACAGGTCCTGATGGCTGGCCTGCAGGTAGGGCGGCTCGCCCCCGGCGGCGGCCTCGAGCTCGTCCTCGAGCACCCACACGCGCCAGGCCAGCACCCCGGCCACGGCGCCCACGGCCAGCCCGACCCCGGTCAGCGACCACCCGGCCACCCACAGGCTCCGATCGGGTGGAGGCGCCGGCGCCGGCGCGGGCCGGGCCGCCTCCTCGGCCTGGGCGGCCGCCTCCTTCTCGTAGGTCAGGCCCGTCAGGGCCGAGGAGATCAGATCCACCTTCACCCGGGTGATCTGCTGGAACCGCACCGGGACGTCCTCCTGGAACTCGGACAGCCCTGGCTTGGAGATGCGCAGCCGGTGCAGGCCCGGCCGCAGCCCGCCGATGGGCTCGCCCAGCGGCGAGCGCCCGGCCAGCTTGCCGTCCAGGTAGACCTCGGCGCCCTCCACCGGCACCTCGACCCGCAGGGAGCCGATCAGGCGGTCGGGCGCCGCCAGCTTGTACAGCGCCTGGCGGATGGCCCCGATCAGCAGGTCCTCCCGGCCCGACAAGGCCTCGTTGATGCGGCTGCGCTCCTGGCACGGCTGCACCGACACCAGCTTCAGGTCGAAGGTGTAGTCGTCGCCCAGCTCGCCCAGCAGCCCGGTCACCAGCAGCTCCACCCCCAGGGCCGCGCCGATGGCGCACAGGCACTGGGTCTCGCCGCCGCAGGCGGCCAGCTCGCCCTGGCCGGCCAGCAGCCGCTCGGTCTCCTCGCGCGCCTGCAACCTGAACCCGGACAGGCGGCCGGCCTCGGCCCGCAGCAGCGCCTCCAGGCGCTCGGCGGTGGGCGCGTCCATGCCCAGCGGTTTCAGGCGCCAGATGGCCAGGGAGCGCGGGCCGGCGGCGGGCGGAGCCTGGGCCGCGGGCGGAGCCTGGGCCGCGGCCGGAGCCTGGGCCCAGGAGGGCGCCCAGGCCAGGCCCGCGGCGAGGAGGCAACCGAGGCACAGCGCGCGGCGGAGCAAGGCAAAGACCTCCGGTTGCGGCCCGGCCTCAGGTCGGGGCCAGATCCTCGAGCCTGAGCGACAGCAGCACCGGCCCCATACGGACCTTGACCGTGCCCTTGTGCCCGAGGCTCTCCACCACCCCCAGCCGGCCAGCGGCCAACCCGCGGGCGATGCGCACCCCGTCACCGGGGCGGATCTCGCGGAACTGCTTCTCGACCTTGTCCTTGTGGACCTGGATGACCGCCTTGACCTGGTGGTGATCGTTCTGCCCGCTCCAGGCGATGAAGCGCAGCACCGGCAGGAGCGGGCGCAGCAGCCCGAGCAGCCTGTCCACCAGCCCGGGACCGGCCAGGGCGGGCTCGGCCCGCGGGAGCACCTGCCCGATCACGGTGAAGGGCTGGGCCTCGCCCAGCCCGGCCACCAGCGCCTCCACCGCGGCGCCCTGGGCGGCCGGGGCGTCCGGCGGCAGATCCTCGCCCTGCCCCACGCACACACCCGCGGGCAGCCCCTGCAGCAGGCTCCCCAGCCGCTCCGTCTCGCCGTACTTCTTGCAGCGCTCGACGGCGTTCTTCCAGTCCACCCAGGCATCGCGGTGCAGCCACAGCCCGGCCGTCAGCCCCTCCCGGTGCAGGCGCATGCCCACCGACACGTGCCTGTGGTGCGGGGCCGGATCCAGCACGTTCTGGGCGATGCTCCGGGAGCGATCCAGGATGGCGTCCAGCGCCGCGCGGTCGCCGGCGTCGCGCTGGAAGTACAGGCACAGGTGAGAGACGCGCTGCTGGTTGAAGACCGAGGGACGCTCGTCGGTCACGCCCATCTCCAGCCCGGCCAGCTCCTGGCCCAGGCCGGCCTCCAGGGCCTTGCCCAGGGAGCCCAGCTTGAGCTTGGCCTCCAGGCGCTCCCGGTTGAAGGCGTGGGAGGCCCACTTGCGCTCCTCGAACGCGTCGAAATCGCTGCTCGCGAAACCTTCGAACGGTGTCATGCGCCCTCGCCACCCAGCCGCCGATCTCGCCCGGCGGTGAGGCAGTCTACCCCGCCGCCCGCGGCCCACGCAAGGGCGCGGGACGGCGAATTGACAAACGACCATCGTTCCCATTCAATGGTGACCATGAAGGCGACCTACCGCCTCGCGGGGAGCGATCGGGCAGGCGAGGTGAGAAACCTCGACACCTGCGGGGCGTTCGTGATGGGTCCGGCCGAGCCCGGCCGCCTGGTGCTGGTGCTGGCGGGCGGCGACCAGGCCCTGGCGCTCCCCGGCGAGGTGGTGGACGTCCGCCCGGAGGGGTTCGCCTTCGTGTTCGCGGCGCTCCCACCCGAGACCCTGGAGCGGCTCGACCTGCTGCTGCGGACGGGCTCCCCGGGCGCGCCGCCGGCGTCGGCTCCGCCGCCGATGGGTCTGCGGGTCGCCGGCGAGGACTGGTCCCCACCGGTGAGCGAGCCGACCCTGCACCAGTGGATACCGGAGAAGGGCCCCGTACCGCCCACCCGCGGCGAGGGCGAGTCGCGAGGCTGGCTGAGCCTGCCGACCCTGGCGCAGGACCCGGAGTCGACGCCGTCCGCCGTCCCCGCCGCGGCGCCCGCCCCGGCCGCGCCCGCGCCGGTCGCGGCGGCCCCGGCCCGCATGGCGCTCCCGGTCCGCGCGGCGGCCCCGGCCCGCGCGCCCTCCCCCGCCGCCGAGCCGCAGGGCGACGAGCGCCGCCAGCTCGAGCGCCACGAGCAGTCCATCCCGGTGGCCTTCGACAACCTGACCAGCCTGATCAAGGAGTTCACCCACAACATCTCCTTCGGCGGCATGTTCGTGTACACGGACCGGCAGCTCGCGAAGCTGGCCAGCACCGTGGTGACGCTCATCCACCCGGTCACCGGCGAGCGCCTGAGCCTGGAGGCCCGGGTGGCGCACTGCGGCAAGGCCCCCAGCCCCGATCCGATCACCGGGACCCAGCGCTTCGGCGTGGGGCTGGAGTTCACCCTGCCGCTCGAGCGGCTCAAGCCGCTGCTGTCCAAGTTCATCAGCGCTCACCAGCCGGACGAGGCCCAGCCCGCGGTCAGCGACGTGGTCGGGGCCGCCCGGGCCGTCCTGGCCCGCGGCCAGACGGCCGCCAAGCTGCTCGGGCTGCCCGAGCAGCCGCAGGCCGCCCAGGTGCGCGCGGCCTACTTCGCGCTGGTCGATCGCTTCCACCCCGACCGCCACTACGGCAAGCTCAGCGCGGCCGAGCGCCAGGTGCTCGAGGAGCTCTTCCGCCGCCTGACCAAGGCCTACCAGGAGCTTGGAGCATGAGCCCGCAGGACACCAACCAGCGCCCGGTGCTCGGCATCGATCTCGGCACCACCAACTCCGTGGTGGCCAGCGTGATCGGCGGCCGCGTGCAGCTGCTCCAGGACGCCCACGGGCAGGTGCTGTTCCCCTCCGCGGTCACCCTCGGCGAGGGCGACCGGCTGTGGATCGGCCGCGAGGCGCTGGCGCTGGGCGCGGCCATGCCGGGCCGCACGGTCTACGCGGTGAAGCGCCTGATCGGCCGCTGGTACCGCGACGACGTGGTCCAGCGCGCCCGCCAGTTCTACCCCTACCGCATCCAGGAGAACCCCTCGGGCGGCGGGGTGCACATCCTGCTGGGCGAGCGGCCCTACACCCCCGAGCAGGTCTCGGGCCTGGTGCTCAGGGAGCTGAGGGATTCCTTCGTGCGCCAGGTGGGCGTGGCGATCGAGGACGCCGTGGTCACCGTGCCCGCCTACTTCAACCACTCCCAACGCGAGGGCACGCAGCGGGCCGCGGCCGAGGCCGGGCTCAAGGTGCTCAGGCTGCTCAACGAGCCGACCGCCGCGGCCCTGAGCCTGCCGGGCGGCTCGCCCACCGAGCAGATCGTGGCCGTGTACGACTTCGGCGGGGGCACCTTCGACATCTCCGTCATCCGCATCGCCGGCAAGGTCTACGAGGTGCTGGCCACCGACGGCGACACCTTCCTGGGCGGCGACGACATCGACGGGCTGCTGTGTGACGAGCTGGCCCGCTGCTTCGAGGCCGACACCGGGGTGAAGCTGCGCCACTTCCCCCTGGCCTGGTACCGGCTGCGGGACGCGGCCGAGAAGGCCAAGAAGGAGCTGAGCCACAACCCCTCCTGCTCGGTGTTCCTGTCGCGGCTGGTCGAGGAGCACGCGCTGGCGGCCGAGCTCACCCAGGCCCGCCTGGAGGCCCTGGCCCAGCCGCTGATCGACCGCTCGCTGGCCATCTGCGATCGCACCCTCAAGGCGGCCGGCCTCACCCGGGAGCGGCTGCACAAGCTGCTGCTGGTGGGGGGCCAGACCCGCATGCCGCTCATCCGCCGCGCGGTGATCGGCTTCTTCGACCGCGAGCCCGAGCCCGGCGTCGACCCGGACACGGCCGTGGCCGAGGGCGCGGCGCGCGAGGGCGCCATGCTGCGCCAGGGCAGCGGGGCGCTGCTGCTGGACGTCACCCCCATCACGCTGGGCATCAACATCGCCGGCAACCGCATGTACTCCATCATCGGGCGCAACACCAAGGTGCCCACCAGCCAGACGCACGTGTTCACCACCCACCGCGACCAGCAGACGCGGGCGCGCATCATCATCCTGCAGGGCGACAACCCGGTGGCCTCCGAGAACACCCGCCTGGGCGAGGTGCTGCTGGCCAACCTGCGGGGCTACGAGCGCTTCAACGCCCGCATCCAGGTGCGCTTCGACATCGACGCCAACGGCATCCTGAAGGTGTTCGCCGTCGACCAGGACTCGGGCGAGAGCCAGGCCCTGACCATCCGCGACTCCTTCAACCCCGAGGGGCGCGAGGGCGCCGAGGGCCTGGAGGACGACGACACCCTGGCGCCCTCGCCCGATCAGGCCCGGGTGACCATCTCCGGCCCATTCCGCTCCACCGAGCTGGTGGACGTGCTGTACTTCCTGCACACGAACCACAAGACCGGCCGCATCGGGCTGCGCGGCGCGTGGGGCGGGGGGGATCTGTGGCTGCTCGACGGCCACATCACCCACGCCCGGCTCGGCGATCAGACCGGGCTCGAGGCCGCCCGGGCGCTGCTGGGGACGCCCGGCGGGGACTACGCCTTCCACGAGGACGAGGCGCCCCAGGGCCCGCCGCAGATCGAGCTGCTCTTCGAGGATCTGGTCCAGGTCCGCCCGGAGACCTGAGGCCGCCGGCACACCGCCGGGCGAGCGGCTTGACCGTCGCGGACGGCCGGGGTGATACTCCCCGTCCATGAGAGGCCCTCCCCTGCCCCACCCGTCCGCCCGGCTGTCCCCCCTGGCGGCGCTGGCCCTCGCGGCGCTGGCGCTGGCGGCCTGCGACTCGCGCCCGGCGCCCGGCCTGCCGGCCGAGCGGAGCTCGCTCAAGGCCGCGACCGACGTCTTCTGGGCGCTGCAGAAGCTGGGCTTCATCGCCAGCAAGGAGCCGCCCCAGGAGCCCAGCCGCGGCTGCATGCCCAGCGAGTACCAGGCGCTCAAGGCCGACCCGCAGCGCGGCGACGCCCGTTTCAAGATCAGCGTCTTCGAGTGTCCCGACGAGGAGACGGCCCGCGCCATCGTCGAGGACGCGCGCACCCGGCAGGTGGACTCCCTGCTGCGCAACGACCACTCCGGCGGCATCCTGCAGCGCACCCGGCTGCAGATCATCGTGCGCCGCACGCAGGGCCCGGGCCAGGCGGCCGACGAGCTGATCCGGGCCCTCGAGGGCATGTGAGCCGCCACCAGCGAGGCTTCCGGGCTTGAACATCACCCTCATCCTGGCGGCCGCGGAGCACGATCCGCTGCGCCTGACCGATCCCTTCATGCCGCTGTCCCTGCCGCTCCTGGCGGCCGCCGCGCCCGGGCACGCCTACACGTTCGTGGACATGCTGGCCGGGGAGACGCCCGACCTGGCGGCGCCCGCGGAGCTGGTGGGCATCAGCGCCCGGCTGACCGCCGAGCGCACCGCCTTCGAGCTGGCCGACGCCTACCGCCGGCGGGGGGTCAAGGTGGCGCTGGGCGGGCCGCAGATCTCCGCCAACCCCCACGCCGCGGCCGAGCACGCGGACGCGGTGGCCATCGGCGAGGGCGAGCTGCTGTGGCCGCTCATCGTGGCCGACGCCCAGGCCGGCCGCCTCCGGCGCTTCTACGCGGCCACGCCCCGGCCGTTCGAGGCGCGCGGCCTGAGCCTGCAGCAGGTGCCGCGCTTCGCGGACCTGGCGCGCGAGGTGCATCCGCCCGACCGCCGGCCCTACCGCAAGCGCTACGCCTTCGACACCGTGTTCGCGGCGCGCGGCTGCCCGATCGACTGCGAGTTCTGCTCGGTGCCGGCCCTGTTCGGCCACGCCCTGCGCAGGCGGCCCATCGAGGACGTGCTGCGCGAGATCGACGGGTTCCGCGGCATGTTCTACCTGCTGGACGACACCGTCTTCGGCCGGCCGGGCTCGTACGCGTACTACCAGGAGCTGTACGCGCGCCTGGGCGGCCTGCGCAGGCGCCGGCTGTGGACCGGCCAGGCCAACCTGGACGCGGCCGCCAGCGAGGAGGGTCGCGAGGTCATCCGCCGCGCCGCGCGCGCCGGCCTGGTGTACGCCGCCATCGGCATCGAGTCGATCGATCCGCGCGTGCTCGCGCGCAGCGGCATGATCCGCAAGATGGGGGTCGAGACGGGCGAGGACGCGCTGGCCCGGATGAAGGAGCACCTGCGCTTCATCCAGGCGCAGGGCATCTTCGTCTCGGGCTGGTTCACCCTGGGCCACGAGGAGGACGATCTGGGCTCGGTCGAGCGCACCCTGGCCTTCGCCGAGGAGCTGCACCTGCTGCCCATCCTGTGCCCGCTGGAGGCGCTGCCCGGCACCCGGCTGCACGCGCGGCTCTCGCGCGAGGGCCGCCTGGACGCGACCCAGCGCGTCAACATCCGCCACCCGACCCTGAGCGACGAGGCGCTGCTCGGGGCGATCGAGCGCGCCACCCGGCGGGCCTTCTCCCCGCGGGCCGTGCTCCGGCGCTCCCTGCACCACACCCCGCTCTACGGACGGGACGAGCCCGGCGCGGCGCTGCGCATGCGCGCGCGCATGCAGCGCACCCTGTTCACCCTCGTGCTCCAGTACCACATGCGCAAGGGCGTCATCGGCCTGGCGAACGACTTTCGCTAGTCACCGCGATCCGCAGCCAGGCGTCCGGGCTCGGCAGGCGGAAGGCCGTCCGCAGGAAGTCGTCCAGCGCGAGCTTCTGGCCGGGCGCGAGCGCCACCTCGCAGCCGCCGCCCTCGAGCTCGCGCCAGGCCAGCGCGCTCACCAGGCGCTTCTTGCGGGCGGCCGGGCCGAGCTCCCAGCGGAAGCCGCCCGCGGCGTCCCTGCGCCGTGTCGGCTTGAGCCCGAGCGCGCGCGCCCACTCCTGCCCGCAGAACTCGAACGGCGAGCGGAGGCGGAGCTCGAGCGCCTCGAGGCTCAGGCCCTCGGCCGGCCCCAGCACCTCGAGCCAGCCCTCGAGCTCCAGGTTCAGGCGCGCCAGGCAAGCCGCCTCGGCCAGGCGCCGCGCCGCCAGCCCGTCCGCCGGCTCCAGGAAGGCGAGCTGCAGCTCGTCCAGCCCGCTCGGCGCGCTCGAGCCGAGCAGCTCCTCGACGCGCGAGCCGGCGAACCCCCAGGCGCCCTCGACCAGCCCGGGCTCGGCCCGCATCAGGGCCCCGCCGAGCTGCGCGCCCGCGCTCCGGCGCGGCAGGTGACGCTGGCGCGCGTCGAGCCGCACCCGCACGCCCAGCACCCGCACCCGGCCGCGCTGCGCTGCCCGCAGCGCGCCCAGCGCAGCCAGCTCGGGCCAGGCGCGGGCGCCGGGGCGGACGCGGAACCCGGGCGGCTCGAGGCAGCCCTGGTGCGCCTCGAGCCGCGTCCGCAGCCGGGCCCGCGACAGCCCCAGGTCGAGCGCGGCCCAGGGCGGCGAGCCGCCCGGCGCGCTCCCCCGGCGGAGCTCGGCCTCGTCCAGCCCCTGCGCGGTCAGCGCCTGCTGGAAGGCCCTGGCGAAGGAGGCCGGGATGCGGCTGCGGTACACGAAGCCGGTCCGCCCCAGGGCGTCGTGCAGCGCCAGGGCCACGCGGGGATCCGCGGCCCGCGCCAGCACCTGCGCCACCCAGGCCTCGCCGGCCTCGGCCGCGGCGCGGTGCTCGAAGCCGGCGGCCAGCACCCGCGCGCGGATGTCCGCGAGGGCCTGCGCGTACCTGCGGGCCGGCCGGGCGTCCTCGAACTCGAAGGGGGTCCAGGGGAAGCACACCAGCGGCGTGGCCGAGAACACCACCCGCGGCCGCCGGTCCGCCAGGCCGAGCGCCCGCCGCAGGTGTTCGAGCAGCCCGTCGAAGGCGGCCAGGTCCTCGGCCTCCTCCAGGCCAGTGGCGATCAGGAAGATCTTCAGCGAGCGCAGCGGCGCCCCGGCCAGGGCCGCGAAGGCGCGCCGCACCGCCCCCTCGTCCAGGCCCTTGCCCAGATAGCGCCGCAGGCGGGGCGAGATGCCCTCCAGGCCGACCGTCAGGCTGGCCTTGCCGAGCGCGTGCTGCGCGCCGAGCAGGGCCGGATCCGCGGCCAGGCCGTCCAGACGCTGGCTCTTGAGCGCCACGCCGGCGAAGCTCCGCGCGAGCCCCCGGAGCAGCGCCCCCAGCTCCGCGTGCAGGTTGAAGTTGAACGAGTACACCTCGATGGCCGACAGGCCCAGGGCGGCCTTGGCCGCCTGCGCCTGCGCCAGGAGCCCCGCGGCGGCCGCCTCCCGGTAGGGCCGCCGGCTCCAGGCCTCGGCGCAGAAGGCGCAGCCGGCCGGGCAGCCGTCGGAGACGACCAGCGGCGCGCTGCCCGCCTGCTCCGTGCCGGGCAGCCACGGCATGCGGGCGATCCAGCCGTTCAGCGCCTCGGGCCGGGCCAGGCGCTTGCGGGTCCGCCGGGGGGCGTCCGGCTGCAGGAAGCCGTCCACGCCCTCCAGCGCGCGGAGGATCTCGGGCTTGGTCCGCCCCTCGAGGGAGCCCCGCGCCGCCCGCGCGAAGAGCTCGCCCAGGGCCGCGGGGTCCTCTCCCACGAACACGCCATCCACCGGCGGATCCGGCCCCCAGAAGACGGTCGAGTGCAGCGCGTTGGAGCCGCCCAGCAGCACCAGCGGCAGCTCGGGCCGGGCAAGCCGCGTGGCCTTGGACAGCGGCAGGCCGCTACGCGCGAGCAGGCCGGGCAGGTTCACCAGCTCCTGGACCAGGGCGTTGGACAGGGCCAGCAGCTGGAAGTCCTGCACCGGCCGCTGGCTGAGCCAGCCGAACAGCCAGGGCAGCCCGGCCTCGCCCAGCCGCGCGGCCAGCTCGGCCGAGGGCAGGAAGGCGAGATCGGGCGCCGTGTCCGCCCGCGCGGCCAGCAGGGCGTACAGCAGCCGGTGTCCGAAGCTCTCCTGCACGTCAGGGAAGCCCGACAGGCGCGCCACGAGCACCCGGAACGGGCGGCGGGCCGCCTCCGCCGCGCTCAGCGCGCCGGGCACGCCGCCCGCGAGCCAGGGCCAGCCGAGCAGCCCGGGCCGGTCCAGGAGGAAGGAGCGCAGGTCGCCAGCCGGCATGCCGGCGACGCTACCAGCGCCGCGCGGTCACCGCAACGGTTGGACGCCGCCCCGGGGTTCTTGCTACCCTGGGCGGCATGCACCCGCTGCTCCACGTCCTGCCCGAGGTAGCGGAGGCCCTGGCGGCCGGGCGGCCGGTGGTGGCCCTGGAGTCCACGGTCATCGCCCACGGCCTGCCACGGCCCGACAACCTGGCCATGGCCCGGGACATGCAAGCGGCCGTGCGCGCTCACGGCGCCGTGCCCGCCACCCTGGCGCTGATGGACGGCCGCATCCGGGTGGGCCTGAGCGACGCGGAGCTCGAGCGCCTGGCCACCGCCCGCGAGGTGCGCAAGGTCTCCCGGCGCGACCTGGCGGCCGTGCTCGCGCGCGGCGAGCTCGGCGCCACCACCGTGGCCGGGACCCTGGCCTGCGCCGCCCTGGCCGGCATCCGCCTGTTCGCCACCGGGGGCCTCGGCGGGGTGCACCGGGGCGGCGAGCTCAGCCTGGACGTCTCGGCCGATCTGCCGGAGCTGGCGCGCAGCCCGCTGGGCGTGGTGTGCGCCGGGGCCAAGTCGGTGCTCGATCTGCCCCGCACGCTCGAGGTGCTGGAGTCGCTGGGGGTGCCGGTGGTGGGGTACGGGACCGGGCATTTCCCGGCCTTCTTCTGCCAGGACAGCGGGCTCGCCCTGCCCCACCGCGTGGACGGCCCGCGCGAGGCGGCCCGCATGCTGGCGGCCCACTTCGCCATCTGCCCCGGCGGCGTGGTGCTGGCCCAGCCGCCCCCGGCCGGGGCCTGCCTGCCCGCGACCGAGGTCGAGGCCCTGGTGGCCGAGGCCGAGGTCGAGGCCCGCCACCAGGGCGTGTCCGGCCCGGCGCTCACCCCCTTCCTGCTGGCCCGCCTGGTGGCCAGGAGCGGCGGCCGCACGCTGGCGGTCAACCAGGCCTTGCTGCTGGCCAACGCCGCCGCCGCGGCCGACATCGCCGTGGCCCTCGCCGCGGGCAGCTGAGCGAGGTACCCCCACGCCCGGCGGAATCCGACAGCTGCTCGGCCTGCTGCTCCGACGCCCCGGTCCGCTCGCGGCGGGGCTGGCCTGCCTGCTGGTCACCGACGCGGGCCAGCTCGTCTCGCCGCTGATCGTGCGGGAGGTGATCGACGGCCTGGCCGGGGGCCTCGCGGACACGGGCTTCCTGGTCCGCTGGGCGCTCGCCCTGGTCGGGCTGGCGCTGGGGATCGCCGTCTTCCGCTTCGGCTGGCGGCACTTCTTCTTCTCGCTGGCGCACGGCGCCGAGCTCGACCTGCGCCAGCGCATGCTGGATCACGCGCTGGTGTTGTCGGCCACCGAGCTCGAGCGCACCACCCCCGGCGAGCTCATGGCGCTGGCCACCAACGACCTGGAGTCGGTGCGCCGCGCCCTGGCCATGGGCCTGGTGGCGGGGGTGGACGCCAGCCTGTACGCCGTGGTGGCGGCCGGCGCGCTGTTCTGGCTGGATCCGGCCTCCGCGGCCGTGGCCGTCCTGCCGCTGCCCTGCCTGGCCCTGCTGATGAAGGGCGCCATGCGCGCCATCTACCGGCGCTGGGACGGGGTGCAGTCCTCCTTCGAGTCGCTCACCGAGCGGGCCAGGGAGACGATCGCCGGGGCGCGGGTGCTCAAGTCCTTCGCCCGCGAGCCGGAGGGGGAGCGCCGCCTGGCCGCGGCCAGCCAGGAGGTGGCCCGGCGCAGCGTGGCGCACGCCCGGGTCGAGGCGGCGCTGCACCCCGCGATCCTGCTGTTCACCGGCGCCTGCACGGCCCTGCTGCTCGGCTTCGGCGGCGCGCGGGTGGCCGACGGCCGGCTCGGCCTGGGCACCTTCGTGGCCATGATCTCCTACCTCGGCATGCTCACCTGGCCGGCCATCGCCATGGGCTGGATGCTGTCGATGCTGCAGCGCGCGTCGGCCTCCATGGACCGCCTGCAGGCCTTCCTGGCACGCGCCCCGGAGGACGCCGGGGGCGAGCGGCTGCCCGGACCCGCGCGCGGGGCGCTCGAGGTGCGCGCCCTCCGCCTGAGCCTGCCGGGCGCGCACGCGCCGGTGCTCGACGGGATCGACTTCGCGCTGCGGCCGGGTGACAGCCTGGGCATCACCGGGCCGGTGGGCTCCGGCAAGAGCGTGCTGCTCGGGCTGCTGGCGGGCCTGCGGGAGCCGCCCCCCGGCGCGATCGCGCTGGACGGCCGCGATCTGGCCGGGCTGGCGCGCGCCGCGCGCCGCGCGGCGGTGGCCTACGTGCCGCAGGAGGCCTTCCTGTTCTCGGACACCATCGAGGCCAACCTGCGCCTGGGAGACCCCGACGCCAGCCCGGGCGAGCTCGAGCAGGCCTGCCGGGCCGCCGCCCTGCACGAGGAGATCGTCGCCCTGCCCGACGGTTACCAGAGCCAGCTGGGCGAGCGCGGCATCAGCCTGTCGGGCGGGCAGAAGCAGCGCCTGTGCCTGGCGCGGGCGCTGCTGAAACCGGCGCCGGTGCTGCTGCTGGACGACACGCTGTCGGCCGTGGATCCGGCCAGCGAGGCGCGCATCGCCGCGGCGCTGGCCGGCCGGCGGGGGCGACAGACCCTGGTGGTGGTCAGCCACCGGCTGAGCGCGCTGCACGGCCTCGACCGGGTGGCCGTCCTGGAGCGCGGGCGCCTGGTCCAGCTCGGGCCGCCGGCCGCGCTGCTGCAGCAGCCCGGGCCCTACCGCGAGCTGGCCCGCCTCCAGGAGCTCGAGGGGGGAGGTGCGGCGTGAGCATCGCGCGCGACGAGGCCCGCGTGGGCTCCCTGCGCCTGCTGACCCACCTCGGGCGGGCGCTGGCCGCCGTCCGGGAGCGACGGGGCCTGCTGTGGGCGCTGCTGCTGGCCAGCCTGCTCCAGGCCGCGCTCGAGCTGGCCCTGCCGCTGCTGCTCAAGGCGGGCATCGACGGCCAGCTGGCCCCGGCCCGGGGGAGCCCCGACAGCGCCGGGCTGTGGACGCTGGCCGGGCTCTACCTGGGGCTGCTGACCCTGGGGGCCGGGCTGAGCTTCGCGGTCGCCTACGGGCTGGCCCACCTGGGCCAGGACGCGGTCCTGCGGCTGCGGGGACGCCTGTGGAGCGGGCTGCTGCGACAGCCGGTGGCCTTCTTCGACGAGCAGCCCGTGGGCCGGCTGGTGACCCGGGTGACCAACGACAGCGCGGCCCTGGCCGACCTGTTCGCCACCGTGCTGGCCACGGCCGCCGGAGACGTGGCTCTGGTGCTCGGCCTGCTGGGGCTGCTGTTCTACCTCGACGTGCCGACCGCCCTGTGGCTGCTCGGCCTGGCGCCGCTGCTGGTCGGGCTGGCCCTGTGGTTCCAGCGCGCCTCGCGCGGCGTCTACCGCGCCCTGCGGACGCAGCTCGCGCGGCTGAACACCTACCTCCAGGAGGCCGCCTCGGGGGTGCAGCTCATCCGCTCTTTCCAGCGGGAGCGGATCTTCTCCGCCCGGCTGGCAGCGGAGAATCGGGCGCTGTACGGCACGCAGATGCGGCTGGTCTACGCCTTCGCCGTGTTCCGCCCGCTGGTGGACGCCTTCGGCACCTTCGGCGCCGCCATGGTGCTGTGGGCCGCGGGCGGGCGCGTGCTCGAGGGGCACCTCAGCCCGGGCGGGCTGGTGGCCTTCCTGCTCTACCTGCGCCTGCTGATCATGCCGCTGCAGGATCTGGCCGAGAAGTTCAACATCCTGCAGGGCGCGGCCGCGGCCGGAGAGAGGCTCTTCCAGCTGCTCGATCGCGCGCCCGAGCCGAGCGGCGCCGGGCAGGCCGAGCCCGGCCGCCCGCTCGACCTCGAGTTCGAGCGGGTGTCCTTCGCCTACCGCCCCGGCCAGCCCGTGCTGCAGGGCGTCAGTTTCCGCGTGCCCGCGGGCAGCCGCGTGGCCCTGGTGGGGCCCACCGGCTCGGGCAAGACGAGCGTGCTGCACCTGCTGCTCGGCTTCTACCGCCTGTCGCCGGGCCAGGGCAGCATCCGCGTGGGCGGCCTGTCCCTGGAGGACTGGGACGTCCGCGCGCTGCGCGCCCGCTGCGCGCTCGTGCCCCAGGACCTGTTCCTGTTCTCGGGCAGCCTGCGCGACAACCTGGGCGTGCTGCGCGCGCCGCCGCCGGAGCGGCTGGCGCGGGCGCTCGCGGCCAGCCGCCTGGAGGCCGTCCTGGCCCGCCGCGCGGATGGCCTGGACGGCCAGGTGGGCGAGCGTGGCGCCCAGCTGTCGCAGGGCGAGCGCCAGCTGGCCAGCATCGCCCGGGCGCTGCTGCAGGAGGCGGACGTGCTGCTGCTCGACGAGGCCACGGCCTCGGTGGACAGCGCCACCGAGGAGATCGTCCAGCAGGCCCTGGCCGAGCTGCTGCGCGGGCGGACCGCGCTGGTGGTCGCCCACCGCCTGTCCACGGTGCAGGCGGCCGACGCCATCCTGGTGCTGCACCGCGGCCGGCTCGTCGAGCAGGGCGACCACGCCGGGCTCATGCGCGCGGGCGGGCTGTACGCCCGGCTGGTGCGCGCGGGGCGCCTGAGCTGATGTAGGTGTGCGCCCGACCCCTGCCAGCAGGGACTTTCGCACGCCCGATGCATTTTCTCCTTGACTGGACGGCGCGGCGGGTGCTATGGCTTCCGCAACCGTCACCCAACCCCAAATGCGGGGGCAAAGGAGAGGAAGGCAAATGGCGGACAAGAAGGCGATGACCAAGGCTCAGATCGTGTCCCACATGGCCGGCAAGTTCGAGATGCCGAAGAAGACCGTCAGCGCGTTCTTCGACGAGCTGGCGGAGCTCGGCTACGGCCAGGCCAAGAAGGTCGGCATGTTCCTGCTGCCGGGCTTCGGCAAGCTCGTGCTGGCTCAGCGCAAGGCGCGCATGGGCCGCAACCCGGCGACGGGCGAGGCCATCAAGATCCCGGCCAAGCGCGTGGTGAAGATCCGCGTGGCCAAGATCTGCAAGGAAAACATCATCCCGTCCAAGAAGTAAGCTCGCGACTGAGATCCTTCCGACGGCCTCGGCCGCCCCGCGGGAACGCGGGTCCGGCCCGAGGCCGTCGGTCGTTTCGGCGGCCGGCCAGGGCGTGCTACACTGGCGGCGCAACCCCAGCGGGAGGCGCGCATGATCAAGAAGCTGCTGATCCTGGCCATCCTGGGCGGCCTGGGCTACGTCGGTTACCTGGTGTGGAGCAACCTGTCCAGCGACGAGAAGGCGGTGGTGACCAAGAAGGTGGGCGAGGTGGCCAGCGACGCCAAGGACCTGGCCCACAAGGCAGCCGACAGCCTGACCGACAACGCCAAGGAAGCCATCAAGAAGATCGACGACAAGGGCAAGGGGGTTGACGGCGCGCCCGCGCCCGAGAAGTCCCCCGACCCGCCCAAGGCGCCCTGAGCGCGCCGCCCGCGGGGGCTCACACCACCAGCGCGATCTCGGCCGGCGCGAGCTCCAGCCTGGCCGGCAGCGGCTCCCGGCTGCTGGCCCCGTCGGGCCCGAGCCGCAGCAGGTGCGAGCCGGGGGCCACCTCGAGCCCGGACAGCTCGAGCGGCTGCACGGCGTGCCAGTCCTTGTTCACCAGCGCGAGCAGCCGCCCGTCCCGGGGCCCGCCGGTCTTCTCCAGCACCAGGGTGGGCCGCGGGAAGGGTGTCAGCGCGCGCAGCGCGCCCTCCTGGCCCAGCAGGGGTTGCTCGCGCTTGAGGCGATTGACCGCCCGGATGAAGGCGCGCAGATCCACCCCGGTCTGCTCCCAGTCCTCGGGCCGGGTGCGCACCACGTCCAGCGAACGGCGGAAGCCGAACTCGTAGCCCACGGGCATCAGCAGGCCCGCGGAGAACACGGCCGCCAGCAGGTAGCGCTGGCGCTGGACCGCCAGGTTGCCGTTCGTCTCGGCCATCAACCGCAGGGTGTCGTGCGACTCGGGGAAGGAGATGGAGGGCGCGATGCGCCCGAACTGCTCGTGCTGGGTCAGCGCCCAGGGCGCTTCGAAGGCCCAGTACTTGGACGAGTTGAACAGGAAGTGGAAGCCGGCCGGGGCCAGCCCGCGCACCTCCTCCAGCCGGCAGCCCAGGTTCTCGGCGAAGAAGACCACCCCCGGGTCGCGCTCGCGGGCCGCCGCGGTCAGCGAGGCCCACAGCCCCGTGGGCACCTTGTAGGCCGCGTCGCAGCGGAAGCCGCCGAAGCCCACGTCCAGGGCCTGGCCGACCACGTCCCGCCAGTAGGCCCACAGGGCCTCCCGCGCCGGGCTATCCGCGTTGTCCACCTCGGCCAGGTCGCCCCACACGGTCACCTTGCGCGCGTCGGCCGGATCGATGGCCGAGGGGCGCACCACCTCGCCCTCCTCGTCGCGCCGGAACCACTCCGGGTGCGCGCCGACCAGCGGGCTGTCGATGGCCGTGTGGTTGACCACCAGGTCCATCACCGGCGTGAGCCCCCTGGCGCGCACCCGCTCGAGCGTGCGGCCGAGCTCGGCCCAGCCCGTGCCGGAGGTGCCCGGCGGCAGGAAGTCCGGGCACACCCGGTCGTGCTCGCGGATGGCGTACAGGCTGCCCGAGAAGCCCGGCTGGGTGACGGGGTTGAGGAAGAGGTGGGTGAAGCCCATGTCCCGGGCCCGGTCCACGTGCGGGAGCCAGCGCTCCATGCTGCCGGCCAGGCGGGGGAAGAGGTTGTACAGGATCGGGGTCTGCATGCGGGCAGTATCCTCGAAAGGGCGGGTCCGTGGCAACGTCCGCCGCCGGTGGAGACGGGAAGGCTTGACAAGCCCGGGCCGCTCGGCCGTGATCACGGGGCGACAGGAGGCGCCCCGGGAAATGCCGCCACCGACCCCACGCCAGGGCGTGAGCCAGGCCATCGACGGCTGGCCCGCCGACCTGCCCCCCCAGGACCCGGCCTGCCTGGCCGCCCTGGAGGAGCTGAACGTCCTCAGCCGGGCGCTGATCGCCGGCGGCTACAACTACGCACCCTGCTCGGGCCACCCGGGCGGCAGCATCTCGGCCAGCCGCATCCTGGAGGGCCTGCTGTACGCCGGGCTGGAGCACGATCTGTCCGCCCCCGACCGCCCGGAGGCCGACCGGCTGGTGCTGGCCGCCGGCCACAAGGCGCTGCTGCTGTACGTGGCGCTGGCGCTGCGGGACGAGCTGGCGCGCCTCGGCTGCCCCGAGCTGCTGCCGCCCTCGCAGGCGCACCGGCTGCGGCTCGAGGACCTGCTCGGGTTCCGGCGGAACCCCACCCACGCGGCCCCGCTCTTCCGCGCCTTCGGCGCCAGGGCCCTGGACGGCCACCCCACCCCCGCCACCCCCTTCGTGCCCGTGGCCACCGGCGCCTCGGGCGTGGGGGTGGCCGCGGCCGTCGGGCTGGCGCTCGGCCTGCTCGACACCTACCCGGACGACCCGCCCCGGGTCCACGCCCTCGACGGCGAGGGCGGCCTGACCCCGGGTCGGGTGCACGAGGCCCTGGCCGCGGCCGCCTGCGCCGGCCTGTGGAACCTGGTGCTGCACGTGGACTGGAACCAGGCCTCCATCGACAGCGAGCGGGTGTGCGGCGACGAGCGCGGCCCCGGCGACTACGTGCCCTGGAGCCCGGCCGAGCTCTTCCGCCTGCACGACTGGCACGTGCTCGAGGTGGCCGACGGGCTGGACTTCCGCCAGGTGCTGGCCGCCCAGGCGCGCCTGCGGGCGCTGTGGGCCGACGGGCACCCCCGCCGCCCGACCGCCATCATCTACCGCACCCAGAAGGGCTGGCGCTATCCGCTGCGGGGCCGGGCCTCCCACGGGGCCGGGCCGGCCTGCTGCTCCCCGGCCTTCTGGGAGAGCCTGGCCGAGCTCGAGGGCCTGCTGGGCCACGCGCTGCCCCGCGCCCGGCCCGAGCCGGCCGACGCGGGCGCCCTGGAGGCGGCCTGGTGGGAGCTGCTGGGGGAGGTGCGCGCCCACCTGCACTCCCGGGCCGCCGCCCTGGAGAGCCTCACCCGCGGCCTGCGGGCGGCCCACGCCCGGCTGGCGGCGCGCGGGCGCAGCCCGCGGCCGGACGCGCCCTCGCTGGACGCGGCCCTGGAGCCGGGCCGCACCCGCGCGGAGGCCCCGCCGCCCGGGCTGACGCCGGCCCCCGGCGGCCGGGCCAGCCTGCGCGAGACGCTCGGCGACGCGCTGGCCGAGCTGAACCGCCGCGGCGCGGGCGCGTTGCTGGTGGCCTCGGCGGATCTCGGCCAGTCCACCTCGGTGGCCCGGGCCGCGGCCGGGTTCCCGCCGGGCTTCTTCCAGGCCGGACGAAACCCCGGCGCGCGCCTGGTGGCCACCGGCGGCATCTGCGAGGACGCCATGACCGCCATCCTGGCCGCGGCTGGCGCCGCCGGCCGCCACCTGGGGGTGGCCGCCTCCTACGCCGCCTTCCTGGCGCCGCTGGGACACGTGTCCGCGCGGCTGCACGCCATCGGCGAGCTGGCCCGGCGAGAGGCCCTCGGGGCGCCCATGCGCCCGCTGCTGATGGTGTGCGCCCACGCCGGGCTGAAGACAGGCGAGGACGGGCCGACCCACGCCGATCCGCAGGCCCTGCAGTTGCTGCAGAACAACTTCCCGCCCGGCGCGCTGGTGAGCCTGGTGCCCTGGCGGCCGGAGGAGATCTGGCCCTGCCTGGTGACGGCGCTGCAGGCCCGCCCGGCGGTGGTGGCCTGCTTCGTCACCCGGCCCGCGGAGCTCACCCTGGACGGGCGCGCGCTGGGGCTGCCTCCCCCCGAGGCGTCCACGCGGGGCGTGGTGGCCATCCGCCGCGCGGACCCCGCGGCCCGGCCCTACCACGGCAGCCTGGTGCTGGTCGGGGCGGGCGTCACCCAGGGCTTCGCCGCCGAGGTGCTGCCGCGCATGGACGCGGCCGGCCTGCGCATGAACGTCTTCAGCGTGGTGAGCCCGGAGCTGTTCGATCGCCTGAGCGCGGCGGAGCAAGACGAGCTGTTCCCGCCCGCGCGGGCCGAGGAGGCCGTGGGGCTGACCGACTTCACCGCGCCGGTCCTGTGGCGCTGGGTGACCGGCGCGGCCGGGCGCAAGGCCTCGCGCCACGCCTTCTCGACCGGCCGCTACCCGGGCTCGGGCCAGGCCGGGCGCGTGCTGGCCGAGGTCGGGCTGGACCCCGAGGGGCAGTGGCGGCTGGTGCAGGCCTGGGCCGCGCGGCGCGCGACCGGTGGGTGAAGGGGACGGGCATGGGCAAGGCCAGGGACGCGCAGGCCGAGGCGGGCCGCAAGGTGGTGTGCCGCAACCGCAAGGCCGCCCACGACTACTTCATCGAGGAGCGCCTGGAGGCCGGCCTGGTGCTGACCGGCAGCGAGGTGAAGTCGCTGCGGGAGGGCAAGGCCAGCCTGCAGGAGGCCTTCGCGGTGCTCGAGCGCGGCGAGGCCTGGCTGCTCGGGGTGCACATCCAGGAGTGGGTCAACGCCAAGTTCTTCGGGCACGCCCCGACCCGCAAGCGCAAGCTCCTGCTGCACAAGCGTCAGCTCCGCAAGCTGCAGGGCCAGATGCAGGAGAAGGGCTACACCCTGGTGGCGCTCAGCATCTACTTCAACGAGCGCAACCGGGCCAAGGTGGAGCTCGGCCTGGCCCGGGGCAAGCGCCAGTTCGACAAGCGCGCGACCATCCGCGAGCGCGAGCAGCGCCGGGAGGCCGAGCGCGAGGCCCACTGACGGCCGCGCGAGCGTGGAGGCGCGATGGTGCACCGCAGCAAGGTGGACTGGTGGCTGTTCTCCCTGGTGTTCGCGGGGCTGCTGGTCAGCGGGCTCGGCGGGGCCTTCGTGCTGGTCACCGGCCCGGGCGCCGGCGCGCGCTGGACCGGCGGCTTCGGCCTGCTCGTCTGCGCGGCCGTGCTGCTGCTCACCTGGCCGGTACGCTACGAGATCACCCCGGAGGAGCTGCGGGTGCGCGCGGGCCTGGTCCGCTGGCGCCTCCCGCTGGCCTGGATCCGCGCGGCGCGCCTGTCCTCGAACCCCCTGTCGGCCCCGGCCTGGTCGCTGCGGCGCCTGCGGCTGGACTACCGCCGGCCGGACGGCCGGGAGGGCTTCCAGCTCCTCTCGCCGCGCGACCGGGAGGCGTTCCTGCGCGAGCTGGCCGCGGCCGATCCCGGGCTCGAGCTGGACGAGGATCGCTGGGTGCTGACGCGCCGGCCGCCGGCCGGCGCGTGAGGACGGCGGCCCGCGGCGCCGTTTTCTGTTGCGGCCGCCTCCGGGCCCAGGCTAGATACGTGACGGGTCCAGGAGCGACCCGGGAGGAGAACACATGGACCGCATGGCATCGATCGAGCTGGCGCTGAAGAACGAAGACACCGAGATGAAGTTCTACCTCGGGGAGGCGCAGCGCTCGAAGAACCCGCTGGCCAGGGCCATGTTCAAGAACCTGGCCAAGGACGAGGCCGAGCACAAGACCCGCATCCAGGGTCTACACGAGCGCCTGATCCGGGACGGGAGCTGGCCCCAGGACATGCCCCTCGAGGTGGCCGGGACCGACATCAAGAAGACCCTGGAGAAGATGCTGCACACCAAGGGCGCGGACCAGGCCCACGACCACGACGACGTGAGGGCCATCGAGAAGGCCATCGACTTCGAGGCCAAGGGGGAGCGGTTCTACGTCGAGCTCGCCAAGGTCTGCCAGAACCCCATGGAGCGCCGCTTCTTCGAGTTCCTCGCGCGCCTCGAGCGCGAGCACCACCTGAGCCTGACCGAGTCGCTGGCCTACCTCCAGGATCCCGCGGGCTGGATGCTGCAGCACGAGAAGGCCGGCCTGGACGGGGCCTGACGCGACGTGCTAGCCTGCGGGCGTTCCCCTGCACGGGAGGTTCGCATGGCGGGCGGCTCGCACAACCGCTACCTGGACGTGGATCTCGGGACCGGCGCGGTCCGCGTCCGCTCCTTCGAGCGGGACGAGCTCGAGCGCTACCTGGGCGGGCGGGGGCTGGGCGTGCGCCTGCTCTACGACCACACCGATCCGGGCCTGGACCCCTACGACCCGCGCATGGTGCTGGTCTTCGCGGTCGGGCCGCTCACGGGCTCGGCCGCCCCTCAGTCCAACCGCTTCAGCGTGACCACCAAGTCGCCGCTGACAGGCGGGCTGGCCGACAGCCACTGCGGCGGCAGCTTCGCCACCAAGCTCAAGCGCGCGGGCTACGACGCGCTGCTCATCCGCGGCCGCAGCCCGCGCCCGGTGCTGCTGGAGATCGAGGATGAGCGGGTGGAGCTGAAGGACGCCGGCCACCTGTGGGGCCAGGGCACCACCCAGACCCAGGGGGCGCTGCCCAACCGCTTCGGCAAGGCGGTGATCGGCCCGGCCGGCGAGCACCTGGTGCGCTTCGCCTGCATCGTCTCCGACGCGCGCGTGGCGGGGCGCGGCGGGGTGGGCGCGGTCATGGGCTCGAAGCAGCTCAAGGCCATCGTGGTGGACGGCACCCACAAGCTGGAGCCGGCCCGGCCCGAGGCCTACAAGGAGCTGCAGAAGTCCATCACCAAGTACCTGCTCGCGCACCCCATGACCGGCGGGGTGCTGCCCGAGCTGGGCACGGCCAACCTGGTCATGACCACGGCCGGGCGGAACATCATCCCCACCCGCAACTTCCAGGCCGGGCGGGATCTGCGCACCCCGCAGCTGTCCGGCGAGAAGATGCGCGACGAGCTGCTGGCCAAGCGCGAGGGCTGCCTGCACTGCCCGGTCCGCTGCGGGCGGCTGGTCAAGCTCCAGGAGCGCGTGACCAAGGGCCCCGAGTTCGAGACCATCGGCCTGCTGGGTAACAACCTGGGCGTCTTCGACATGCCGGACGTGGTGCGGCTGGGCGAGCTGTGCGACGACCTGGGCCTGGACACCATCAGCATGGGCAACACGCTGGGCTTCGCCACCGAGCTCACCGAGCGCGGGTTGCTCTCGAGCGAGCTCGCCTGGGGCGACGTGGCGGCCTACCGCGCGGCCATCGAGCGCACCGCCCTGCGCGAGGGCCTGGGCGACGAGCTGGCCGAGGGCACCCGCCGTCTGGCGGCGCTCCACGGCGGCGCGGACTACGCCATCCAGGTCAAGGGGATGGAGCTGCCGGCCTACGACCCGCGCGGCTGCGTCGGTCAGGGGCTGGAGTACGCCACCTGCAACCGCGGCGGCTGCCACATCCGCGGCAGCACCATGTTCCTGGAGGCCACCGGCCCCGTGTCGATCGATCCCCACTCCCCGCTCGCCAAGCCGGAGCTGGTGATCCTGCAGCAGAACCTGAACGCGGCCGTGTCCTCGCTGGTCATGTGCTGGTTCTCGGCCTACGCCATGATCCCGCCGCCGCTGTTCCGCATGGATCCCAACTCGCTGGCCTACCGGCTGCTGATGCAGGCCATGCTGCACTCCGGGCCGATCGTGCGGGTGGTGCTGGGCCTCAAGGCGCCCACGAAGCTGCTGTGGTTCGAGAAGTTCGTGACCACCTACGCCGGGCGTGACTTCAGCATGGGCGACCTCACCGAGCTGGGCGAGCGCGTCTTCAACCTGGAGCGCATGTACAACCTGCGCGAGGGCCTGCCGCCGAGCGCCGACACCCTGCCGGCGCGCCTGCTGCAGGAGGGCACCTCGCGCTCCTCCCCGGCCGGGGTTCCGCTGGCCGGCATGCTCTCGGCGTACTACCACGTGCGCGGCTGGGACGCGCAGGGCGTGCCCCGGGCCCGCACCCTGCAACGCCTGGGCGTACGCACCTGAGCCATGCCGATCCTCGTCCCCCACGCCAGGCTGGCCGCGCTCCTGGGCGAGACCAGCGTCCGCTCCGCGGCGGCGACCCTCGGCGAGCTGCTCGCGGAGGTCGAGCGCCGGGTGGGTCCTCAGGACTGGGCCTGGGCGCGCAAGGCCACGCTGCTCGTCAACGGCCGGGCGGCCCACCACCTGGGTGGCCTGCGGGCGCGGCTCGAGCCCGAGGATCAGGTCTGGATGGTGCTGCCCTCGGCCGGAGGCTGAGCGTCGCCAGGCCGGCCGCGGCCTCAGTGCTCCCGGTACTTGGGCTTGCCGGTCATGTCGTCGATGCTGCAGCGGAACTCGCTGCCGCAGTAGTAGCAGCGCACCTCATCCCCCGCCCCGAACCCGTCGTCGTAGGGATTGTTCGCGCTGCACAGCGGACACTCGAACTCGAACAGGCGCTTGACCTTCTCCCCTGCCTTCTCATCCTCACCACCGTCGTGCTGGTCGTCGGGACACATGTCCACCTCCCGCGCGCGGCGCTCACTCGAGCTTCTTGATCAGCTTCTTGGTCTCGTTGGCGACGATGTCCACCTCGAAGTCGTAGCGCTGGCCGCCGGGCGTCTCGAAGGTGACCTTGTGCTTGCCGGCGGACAGCTTGAGCTTCTTGTCCGGGGGGATTGGCGTCTCGCGGCCCGTGTCGGCGCCGTCCACGAACACCTTGGACCAGGGACGGGTGTTGGCCATCAGGTAGCCGTACTCCACCTTCCTGGGCGGCGGCGGCGGGGGCGGCGGCGGCCGGTCGGGCTTGACCGGCGGCGCGGCCTTGCGCTGCAGGCTGACCGCGACCTGCTTGCGCTCCCCGGCGGCCAGGCGCAGCGCCTCGCTGTGGACCTTGAAGCCCTTGAGCTCGAGCGCCAGCCGCACCTGGCCGACCTTGAGCCCCGGCAACTCGAGCGGCGTCTGGCCCACCAGCTTGCCGTTCAGCAGCACCTTCGCGCCGGGCGGCTCCGAGCTCACCGACAGGCTGGGCGCGACGGGCGGGGCGGGGCCGGCGTCCGCCACGGCCAGGGCCCCCGCGTCAGCGGCGGACGGCGCGCCGGCGTCGGGGCCCTCCGGCGGGCCGGCCTCCACCGCCACCAAGGCACCGGCGTCCGCGCCGGCCGCTCCGCCGTCGGTCGCCTCGGCGGGCCCGCCCCCGGGCCGCAGGAAGACCTCCAGCACCAGGCGCTGGTTGGGCTCGAGCGTCAGCCGCCGCTCGAAGGGCTCGAACCCGGCGCGGGTCACCCTCAGGCGGTGCTCGCCGGCCTCCAGATCCTCGAAGCGGACCGGCGTGGCGCTGGCGACCTCGCGCCCGTCGAGCAGCACCTGCACCCCGGTCGGCGGCAGGGTGTTCAGCTCCAGGGCCGGAGGGGTCGTGCCGACGGCCTGCAGCGCCTCCGCCTGGGAGCGCAGCCGGTAGGTGCTGAACAGCGAGTAGCCCAGCAGCAGCGCCGCCAGCATGGCCACCCAGGGGAACAGGCGCTCGCTCAGGCTGCGCCCCCGCCCGCCCGGGCGGGGCGCGGGCGCGGTGGAGTCGTCCAGCGGCGGCGGCTCCAGCATGTGGGTGGGCACCTCGTCGTCCGGCGAGGGCTCGCTGAAGATGACCGTCTTGGCGTCCAGCGGCGGCGGCTTGCTGGGGGTGGCCTGGCCGTCGCTGAAGATGACCGTCTTGGCGTCCAGCGGCGGCGGGTGCCCCGCCGCCGGGCCCGGCTGCGGCGGGCTCGAGTGCAGCTGGCCGTCCTCGTCCCGCGCGGCGAAGATGAGCGTCTTGCCCTCGGAGTCGACCGGGGCCGCCAGCCCGGGCTCGTCGTACTGGCCCGCGCCCCCGCCGCTGGCCAGCGCCTCCTCGTCCGGCTCGGGCATGTCGTTGTACTCTTCCAGGCGCTTGAGCTCCGCCAGGTGCTCCGTCCGGAAGGTCTCGCGCAGGTAGGCCGACAGCTCCCGCGAGCCGATCAGCCTGGTGTTGAGCAGGTAGGCCTGCAGCGCCTCGGACATCTCCATGGCGTTCTGGAAGCGGTCCTCCACCTCCTTCGACAGCGCGCGCAGGATGATGTCCTCGAGCTGCTCCGGCACGTCCCGGTTGTAGCTGGAGGGCGGCACCACGTCCGCGTTGCGCACCTTCTCCAGGGTGGAGAAGTCGCTCTCGCCCACGAACAGCCGCTCGAGGGTGACCATCTCGTACATCAGCGTGCCCACGGTGAACAGATCGGAGCGCCCGTCGAGCGGCAGCCCGCGTACCTGCTCCGGGGACATGTAGCCGAACTTGCCCTTCAGCACGCCGGCCTGGGTCTTCTGGCCGCGGTTGGCCGCCTTGGCGATGCCGAAGTCGCAGATCTTCACCTCGCCGTCGAAGGAGACGATCACGTTCTGCGGGCTGATGTCGCGGTGGATGATGCCCAGCGGCTTGCCGGTGGGGTCGCGCTTGTTGTGGGCGTAGTCCAGCGCCTCCAGGATCTTCACCGCGACGAGGGCGGTCAGGTTGACGTCCAGGGGCTTGCCCGCGCGGGCCTGCCGCTCCTGGATGAAGCGCAGGTCCTTGCCATGGACGAACTCCATGGCGATGTAGTAGTCCTCGCTGAACCGCCCCAGCTCGAAGATCTGCACGATGCCCGCGTGGCTCAGCTCCGCGGCGATGCGGGCCTCGTCCACGAACATGGCGATGAACTCCTCGTCCTCCGCCATGGTGGGCAGGATCTTCTTGATGGCCAGCAGGCGCCGAAAGCCCTGCAGGCCGCGGGAGCGGGCCAGGTAGATCTCCGCCATCCCGCCCACGTTGATGCGCTCGAGCAGCAGGTACCTGCCGAAGGGGATGGGCTGTCTCACCGCGCGTTCACCCGGTGTCCGAGGCGGCTGCTACTTGTCCTTCAAGCCGTCCAGCATCTGATCGATGTCGAAATCGCCGCCCTCGGGGTTCGGCGTCGAGCTGGCCAGCGGGGCGCTGGTGGCACCCGGCGCCACCCGCCCGGCGGCCTTGGGCAGCGGGCTGGCCACCGGCCGCCGCTCCAGCTCGGCCACCTTGTCCTTGAGCCGCTGGATCTCCAGCTCGGCGATCTTCAGCGCCTTGCCGCGCTGCAGGAAGTTCTGGTTGATCTTGGTCATCTCGGCGATGTGCGTCGAGCGGACCCGCTCGAGCTCCTTGATGTAGTGGTCCTGCTTGGCCTCCAGCTCCT
Organism: Myxococcota bacterium; assembly: GCA_022710975.1. Lineage (GTDB taxonomy): Bacteria > Myxococcota > B64-G9 > B64-G9 > B64-G9 > JAKLGA01. The sequence goes on from JAKLGA010000016.1 coordinate 186,808, forward strand.
GCATGGCCCGCAGCTCGAGCTCCTCCTTCTCGCGGATGGCCCCGTTCATGGCCTCCTCGTACTGCTTGCTCAGGTGCTTGGCGCGATCGCGCTCCTCGCCGGCGGCGGTCAGCTCCTGCTGGAGCGCGGCCGCCTCCTGCCCCTGGGCCTCGAGCCCCTCGGCCAGCGTGCGCTTCTCGGCCTCCAGCGCCTCGACCCGCGCGAGCGCGGCCTCCGCCTGCTGCTCCACCTGCCGCAGCCGCTCCTGGTGCCTGGCGTCGGCCTCCTGGAGCTGGTCCTGGAGCTGCGTCCGCAGGGCACCGGACTCCGCCTCGAAGCTCTGCTGGAGCTCCGCCTCGCGCTCCTGGGCGGCGGTGAGCTGCTCGTGCAGCGTGGAGATCTTGCCCTCCCACTGCTCGATGCGCTCGCGCATGTCGCTCCGCAGCGCCTCGACGCGCTGCTGGGCCGCGGTCACCTGATCGGTCAGCTCGCCCTCGCGCGCCTGCGCCTGGCTGAGCGCGGCCGCGTGCTCCTGCTCCCTGGCGGCGGCCTGGGCCAGGGCGGCCTCGTGCGCGGCCTGGAGCTGCTCGTGGCGGCCGCCGAGGTCGGTGAGGGTGCCCTGCAGCTCGCGCAGGCGCTCGGATAGGTCGGCCTGCAGCCGCTCGGCCTCCTGGCGCTCGGCGCGCAGCGTCTCCTCCATCCCGGACACGCGGTTGTCGCGCTCGAACACCTTGCGCTCGAGATCCTGGCGAGTCTCCTCGGCCTCGCGCCGTGCCTGCGCCAGCTCGGCCTCCAGGCCGGTCAGGCGCTGGTTGCGCTCCGCCAGGGTCCCGTCCAGCTCGTCGATGCGCTCGGCCGAGGACTGCCGGTGGCGCGAGTACTCCATCTCCAGCTCGGTCAGGCGCCCGTCGAGCGCCTGGATGCGGCCGTTGCGCTCCTCGAGCTCGGCGCCCATCTGGTCCGCCTGCTGGCGATGGCTGGCCTCGAGCGCGCGGAGCTGCTCGTCCAGGCGCCCGACCTCCTCCTCGCGGGTCTCGCGCACGGCCCGCTCGCCTTCGAGATCGTGCTGCAGCCCGCCGATGCGCTCCTCCCGCTCCTGGATCTGACCCTCGAGCTGGAGCCGGGCCGAGGCCCAGGACGACTGCTCCTCCTGGCGCGCGCGGCTGAGCTCGGCCAGCTGCTCGTCGCGCTCGCGGACCGTGGCCTCCAGCTTCTCCAGCAGCGTGTTGCGCTCCTCGCGCACGCCGGCCAGCTCCTGGCGCAGCTCCTGCAAGCGCTGGTCGCGGTCGGCCAGGGTCTGGGCCAGCTCCTCGCGCAGCTCGGCCACCAGCCGGTCCCGGTCGGCGAGCTCCCGATCCGCGGCCTCCTGGGCCACGGCCTTCTCGGCGCGCACGTCCTCCAGGTACTGCTCGAGCTCGGCGATCTGGGAGGCCTGCTCCTCCTCCCGCTGCGCCTTGGCGCGCTTGAGCTCGCTCAGGCTCTCCTCGTACTCCGCGGCGCGCTCGGCCTGCTCGCGCGCCAGGCGATCGCCCTCGCGCTGGGCCAGATCGCGGTCCTTGCGCGTCAGCACCAGCTCCTGCTCCAGGTCGCGGATGGCCTCCTGACGCGAGCGCAGCTGCAGCTCCAGGTCCTCCTTGGTGCGCGCGAGCGTCTGCCGGGCGTCGCCCAGCTCGCGCTCCAGCTCCTCGATGCGCTGCTCCCGCTCGGACAGCCGCTCTCCCAGGCGCTGCTCCTGGGACTCCTTGGCCTGGCGCAGCGCGACAATCTCGCTCTCCAGGCCGGAGATCTTGGACTCGCGGTCGTCGAGCTTGGCCGCCAGGCGGTGCTGCTGGTCTTCCTTCTCCCGCTGCAGGGTGCGCAGCGTCTCCTCGAGCTCCAGGAGGCGCCCGTCGCGTTCGGAGATCTTCTCCTCGTAGGTGCGGGCCTGCTCGGTCTTGGCCTGCTGCACCTGGCGCAGCTCCGTCTCGAGCCCGTTGGCCCGCTCCATCTGGGCGCTGAGGCCCTCGTTGAGGATGGTCTCGGAGCGCTGCTTCTCGTCGGACAGCGTCTGCAGATCGCGGCCGAGATCGGTGATGCGCTGCTCGGCCTCGGCCAGCCGCTCCTTGAGATCCCGCTCGAGGGTGGCCTTGTCCTCGCCGAGCTGCGCCAGCTCGTGGCCGAGGTTGCGGTTCTGATCCTCCAGCGAGGAGATGGTCAGCTCGTGCCCGGAGATGATCTCCTGGTGCTGCTGCTCGGTCTGGGCCGCGTTCTGCACGGTCTGGGCCAGCTTCTCGCCCAGCAGCACGTACTGCTCCTCGCCGGCCCGCAGGCGGCCCAGGAGCTCCTTCTCCAGCGCGTCGCGCTCGCGCTCCCGCTGCGCCAGCAGGATGCGCATGTCATTGATCTGCTTCTCCTTCTCGGCCACCACCTGGATGAGGTCGTTCTCGGTGAGGACCTTCTCCTCGAGCAGCGTGTCGACCGAGGCCTTGAATTCCCTGGCCTGCTGCTCGGCGTCCTTGTGCGCCTCGTCCAGCTTCCGCTCCAGGTCCTCGATGCGCATCTTGAGTCCCTGGATATCGACTTCCTTGTCCAGCAGCTTCTCGTTGAACGCGGCGAACTCGCGCTCCTTGGCCTCCCAGATCTCGGCCAGGCGGGCGATCTCCATCTCGCGCTGCTTGAGCTTGTCCCGCAGGAAGTCGAGCTTCTCGTCCATGCCGCTGCCGGAGGCGGCCTTGGCCTTCCCGCCGCGGCCCTTGCCGGTGCGATCTTCCTCGTGGAGCTGGCGGCGGGCGTCCTTGATGGACTCGAAGGCCTGATCGACGAAGGCCAGGTCCTTCTCGGACACCAGCTTGCGCTTGGGGAGCTCCGGCGGCTTGGGCACGTCCGGCTGCTGCTGGCCCGCCGCGCCCTCGTCCAGGGCCTCGACGATCAGGTCGTCGGAGATGGTCTCCACCTCTCCCTCGGCGGGCGGCCCGGCGGGCATCTCGGGCACGGTCGCGTCCCCCGCGCGGTCGGACGGCTCGGCCGCGGCGGCCGCGTCGGGCGGCGCGGTCAGCCCGTCGATGGCCTGGTCGATGCCAGGGTCCACGGGCAGCCCGCCTGGCGGCACGGCGACCAGGGTGGCCGCGTCCGGGGGCGGCTCGGCGACGGTCTCCTCGCCCACCTTGAGCTCGTCGTCGTGGAGGCCCTGGAGCGCGCTCACGTCGGGCTCCTCGGGCTCGTCGGGCTCCTCCGCGCCGGCCGGGGCGGCCACCCCGACCAGCTCCAGCGCGGCCCGGCGGAACGCCTGCATGTCGAAGGGGATCTGCACGTAGTGGTCGGCCGGCGTCTTGCCGCGCCGGTGCTCCTCGAGGGCCTCCGCGGCGGCGTCCGAGGTCATCAGCACGATGCGCGTCTTCTTCAGCTTCTTCGGCTTGCGCAGCCGGCTGACCAGCCCGAAGCCGGACCCGTCCGGCAGCTCGGCCCGCAGGATGATCAGCTCGGCCCGGAACGCGACGGCCTCGTCCACCACGTCCTTGCCCGTCTCCAGGAAGGCGAAGCGGTGATCGACGCCGCCCTCGCTGAGCACCGCGGCCAGCGACAGAGCGAAGTCCTTCTCGGGTTCGACGATGAGTATCTTCTTGGATGCCATGGTGTGGAAGCGACCCCTTCGCGGCCCGGCGGCGCCGAGGACGCGACCCGACCACCTGCGCCCCCGCTCCCCGGGAAGGGAGCGGCGCGCTTCAGGCGGCGGTCTCTTGGTAGAACAGCACCAGGGAGATGCAGTGGAACTCCCGGTCGCTCGACTGCACCACCCGCATCTCCACGATCTCGATGCCCGGATGCTCCTCCAGCCACTGGTTCACCCGGTCGCCCAGCTCCTCGCGGTTCTTCGCCAGGGTGGCGGAGAAGATCTTCACGCCGTTGAACTGGTTCACGTCCCTGCTCCTCGCCCGCGTCGCCGCGGTCCCCCCGGGCCGCGGGGCGGACCGGGCTCACACAACCCTCGAAAAATCAGAGCGTTATCATTCCTGTCCCGGGGTCCACTGTACCCGGGCCCCGTCCGGGGAGTCAAGCCGAAAAGCGGTCGCCGCGCCCGCGGCTCAGCTCTGGGTGCGGATCTGCTGGCCGCACCAGGAACAGACCTCGTCGAGCACCCCGGGGATGTCCCGGATCTTGGCGCCGCAGGTGGGGCAGGTCACCAGCCGCTCCTTGTCCACGCCCTTGAGCCGCGAGACCAGCTCGAGCAGCGCCCGCCTGGGGTCGGCCACGTCCTTGAGGTGCAGGAACTCCGCGAGCACCGGATCCTCGAGGCCGATGGGCTGGCCGAGCGCGCCCTTGGCCAGCACGTAGACCAGCGTGCGCTCGAGCAGCACCACCTGGCCCTCGAGGTTGACGATGCCCTTCTGGTTCTCGGCGATCTGCGCGTCCTGGAGCACGTTCCAGCGGTGCTGGAAGTAGTCCCAGCCGTGGCGGGCCATGCGGTACCTCCCGGGTCGTGGGTCGGACTGCCAGGGAGTGTAGCCGACCTGCCGGGGCCAAACCAGCCTTGACCTCGGGCGCCCGTTCTCAGTAGGGTGGACACCGCCGGGACGCCAGGAGGTGGAACGTGGACGTCACCAAGAAGAGGCTCTACTGCTGGAGCTGCAACTTCGAGATCGTGCTGATCGACAAGGTGGTCCGCGAGGACACCTGCCCGGGCTGCGACAAGTACCTGCGCTGCTGCAAGAACTGCCGCTTCTGGGATCCCATGGCCCACAACCAGTGCCGCGAGAACCTGACCGAGTACGTGCCCGACCGCGAGAAGGCCAACTTCTGCGCCTCGTTCGAGATCCGCGAGGGTGCGCTGGGCGCGAGCGACGAGGCCGCCAAGGCCAAGGCCCGCCTGGAGGCCCTGTTCAAGAAGTGAAGGCTACTTCGTGTCGAAGGCGGCCTGGAACAGCCCGGCGGGGGCCTTGCTCGTCCGCGTCGAGATGGTCTCGTAGATCCAGAACTGCGCCAGCTTGCGGTCCTGGCTGAAGCCGGCGAACTTGGCCAGCGGCTGCGGGACCCAGTTCTCGTGGGTGGACGTGCCCTCCGGCCCCTCCTCGGTGTACTTGTCCCAGGAGTAGATCCTGAGCCTGACATCGTCGGCCGAACCAGGCAGCTCCTTGTCCACCGGCACCGAGAGCTTGGCCGCGCCCGGCGCGAAGCTCAGGTGGGGGCTCACCCGGTAGGCCTCCCCCAGGAAGTCCTTGCCGGCCAGATCGAAGGTGGGCGGCTCGCGCTTGAAGTAGACGTGGACCTCCTCGAGCAGCAGGCCCGCCGGGATCTCGAGCGAGGCCCCGCCCCCGGGGAAGGCCAGGCTGCCGCCCTCCTTGCCCACCAGGGCATGGATCTCGTCCTGCCCCTGGGCGGCCTCCACCACCACGGGCCCGCGGGCCGAGCGCTCGCAGCCCAGCCCGGTCACCAGCACCCACGCGAGCCCGGTCAGGCCCCACGCGCCTCGCCCGAGCCACCTTCGCAACCCCCGCACGCAGCTCATGCCTCATCCCTCCCGGGCGCTCAGGCCCAGAAACGCAACCCGCCAGGCTGGCCGAGCCCGCCCAGCCCGTCCCGCAGGCGCCCGATCTCCGCCCACACCTCGGCAGGCCGGCCGAAGGCCTGCGGCTGCCCGGCGGCCGCGGCCAGCCCGGCCAGCACCTCGAACAGGCCGCGCCCGGCCACGGGCGGCCTGGCCGCCGCGGTCACCAGCACCCGGCCGTCATCGGCCAGGACGGTGCCGGCGCTCTCGGCCAGGGCCGCCGCCGGCAGGGCCACGTCGGCGCCGGCCGCCAGGGCGGACGGGCCGAGCTCCAGCGCCACCGAGAACACGCCCTCGGCCGCGAGCGGCCCGAACGGCCAGCCGTACGGATCGGTGTTCACCGCCAGCACGGCGTCCACGGCGCCGGCGCGCACCTGCGCCAGCACGTCCGCCGGGGTCCAGGCCGCGGCCTGCGCCACCGCGCCCGGCGCCGCGCCTCCCCACACCTCGCGCGTCCTGCGCACGTCGGCCTCCACGTCCACGCGCAGCGCGCCGGGCAGGGTGGCCGGGTGCAGCCCGAGGCGCAGCCGGCCGAGCGCGTTGCCCGCGCCGCGCAGGACCAGCAGCCGATCCGGCCGGCCGAGCGTCGCCAGCAGCTCGAGCAGGGCCTCGGCCGCCTCGTCGGCCAGGTCGTCGCAGGCCACCACCGCAGGCCGCAGGGCCGCGCCGAGCGCCTCCAGCTCGGCCAGGAGCAGGGGCGCCTTCACCCCGCTGGCGAGCCCCACCTCCTCGAGGGCCTCCAGACCCCCGCCCCGCGCCGCCGCGGCCAGCGCCCGGAGCAGCGCCGCCTGGTGGCGGGCGGGCACGCGCAGCACCCGCCGGGCGGCCTGGTCCAGCCGGCCCGGCCTGGCGGACAGCACCGTCAGGGCGCAGCCGGCCAGGGCCAGGCGGCGTAGCTCGACGCCGGCCACCGGCGAGCGCTCGAGGGGATCCGTCCCCAGCACCCACACCCGATCGGCCTCCCCCAGCTCCTCGAGCCGGAGGCCGGGCCGCAGGCCCGCCCGCACGAAGGGTTCGGCGCCGGCGTCCAGCATGGCCAGGCGGGGGGTGAGCAGCGCGCCGCGGGCCAGGCGCGCGAGCAGGTAGGCGTCCTCGTTGGTCAGCGGGCCGTGCTGCAGCACGGCCACGCCCTTGCCCCGCGCGGCCCGGCCCAGGCCCTCGCCCGCGGCCCGCAGGGCCTCGTCCCAGCCCGCCTCGCGCCGGGCCGGGCCCCGGCCCAGGCCCGGGGCGCGCAGGCGCGGCAGGGTCTCCAGGAAGCGGTGCCCGAAGGAGCCGTCCACGCACAGGTTGCCGCGGTTGTGGTGCTCACCCGGCCGGGCCCCGGCCCGCACGAACCTCCGACCCACCATCTCCAGCCCGAGCCGGCAGGCCCAGCCGCAGAAGCCGCAGGCCACCTGCGTGCACTCGGTGGGGTACGGGCCCGCCTTGGGCAGGAACTGGCGCGCCGCGAGGGCCCCGGTGGGGCAGCTGCCCACGCACTGGCCGCAGGCGTCGCAGTCGGTCTGCAGCAGGGGCTGCTCCAGGCTGGGGCGCACCGAGGTGTCGAACCCGCGCCGCACGAAGCCCAGCGCGCCGGCGCCCTGCTGCTCCAGGCAGATGCGCACGCAGCGCCCGCACAGGATGCACTTGTTCGGGTCGAAGATCACCAGCGGGTGGTCGGCCACCAGCGGCCGGTGCTGGAACTCGACCCCGAAGCGCTGCAGATCGGCGCCGTACCGCTCGGCCAGCGCGCGCAGATCGCAGCTGTCCGCCGCGGCGCAGCCGCACTCCAGGCAGCGCCGGCCCTCGGCCAGCGCCTGGAGCTGGTCCAGGCCCAGCTCCACCTCGCGGAAGTTGCCCAGCCGCTCGGCCACCGGCAGCTCGCGGGGGTGGGCCCGCGCCTGGCGCTCGACCTGGGCGAACATGCCCTCGTCGATGTCCTCCAGCCGCCCGATGATCTGCGAGAAGGGCTTGCCGATGGGCAGCGGCTCCAGGCCCCGCAGGTAGCGATCGATGGAGATGGCCGCCTTGCGCCCGCCGGCGATGGCCTCGACGGCCGTGGCCGCCCCCGTCAGGCAGTCGCCCGCGGCGAACACCCAGGCGATCTTGCTCTGGTAGGTGCGCTCGTCCGCCTCCACCGTGGCCCACTTCGTGGCGCCGGGCGCCGCCCCGGGGCCGCCCGCGTCGGCCCAGTCGCGCGGCTCGGGCCGCTGGCCGATGGCGGCCACGACCGTGTCCGCCGCCACCTCGAAGTCGCTGCCCGGCACGGGCACCGGGCGGCGCCGGCCGCTCGCGTCGGGCTCGCCCAGCTCCATGCGCTGGGAGCGGATGGCGCCCACGCGCCCGCCGGACCCGGCCAGCAGCGCCAGCGGGGCCGCCAGGAAGTGCATCTTCACGCCCTCGCGCTCGGCCTCGTCCACCTCGTAGGCCGCCGCGGGCATCTCCTTGCGGGTGCGGCGGTAGAGGATGGTGACCTCGGCGCCCATGCGGCGCGCGGTGCGCGCGGCGTCGATGGCGGTGTTGCCGCCGCCGACCACCACCACCCGCCGGCCCAGATCGGGCCGCTCGCCGCGGGCCACGCGGTACAGGTAGTCGATGCCGGCCAGCACGCCGGGCATGTCCTCGCCCGGCAGCTGCAGGGCGGTGGAGGTCCAGGCGCCCACCGCCAGGAAGACCGCGTCGAAGCCCCGCGCCTTGAGCCCGGGCAGGTCGAAGTCGCGCCCCAGGCGCTGGCCGAACAGGATCTCCACCCCCAGCGCGGTGATCAGCGCGATCTCCCGGTCCAGCGCGTCGGCCGGCAGGCGGTAGCGCGGGATGCCGTAGCGCAGCATGCCGCCCGCCTCGGGGTTCATCTCGAGCACCGTGACCGCGTGACCCTTCTGGCGCAGGTAGTAGGCCGCGGTGAGCCCCGCCGGCCCCGCGCCGACCACCGCCACCCGCTTGCCCGTGGCGGGCGCCACCGGGGGCAGGTGGGGCCGCTCGGCGGCCCGGTCGAGATCGGCCACGAAACGCTTCAGCGGGTTGATGGCCACCGGCTCGTCCACCTTGTTGCGCCGGCAGGCGAGCTCGCAGGTGTGCGGACAGACCCGGCCGCACACCGAGGGGAAGGGGTTGGTGCGCTTGATGGTCTCGAGGGCCGCGGCGAAGTCGCCCGAGGCCACCTGGGCCAGGTAGGTCTGGATGTCGATGCTGTCGGGGCACTGCAGCCGGCAGGGCGCCACGCAGTCGGCGTGGTGGGTGGACATGACCAGCTCGAGGCACAGCTTGCGCGCGGCCTGGATGTCGGGGCTGTCGGTGCGCACCCGCATGCCCGGCGCCACCCGCGTGCCGCAGGCCGGCACGAAGCCGGGCTTGCCCTCCAGCTCCACCAGGCACAGGAAGCAGGCGGTGAACGGCGCCAGGCGCGGGTCGTGGCACAGGGTGGGGATGTCCTTGCCGAGCCGCCGGGCGAGCTCGAGCAGGGTCTCCCCTTCCCGGGCCGCCACCTCTGCTCCGTCGAGCACCATCTTCAGCTCGGCCATGGCTTCTCCTCAGGTGATCTCGATGGCTTCGAACCGGCACTTGTCGAAGCACAGGCCGCAGCGGGTGCACCTGGCGAGATCGATGCTGTGCAGGCCCTTCTTCTCGCCCGAGATGGCGTGGACCGGGCAGGCCCGGGCGCACACCTGGCAGCCGGTGCACTTGTCGGCCAGGACCGTGTAGGCGATCAGCGCCCGGCAGGACCTGGCGGGGCACCTGTGCTCGCGGATGTGGGCCTCGTACTCGGCGCGGAAGTAGCGGATGGTGGTCAGCACCGGGTTGGGCGCGGTCTGGCCCAGGCCGCACAGGGAGCCGCGCTTGATGGTCGCGGCCAGCTCCTCCAGCAGCGCGATGTCGCCCTCCCGGCCGTGGCCGTGGGTGATGCGCTCGAGGATCTCCAGCATGCGCTTGGTGCCCACCCGGCAGAAGGTGCACTTGCCGCAGGACTCCTTCTGGGTGAAGTCGAGGAAGAAGCGGGCCACGTCGACCATGCAGGTGGTGTCGTCCAGCACCAGCATGCCGCCGGAGCCCATGATGGCGCCGGTCTGGTTGAGCGACTCGTAGTCGATGGGCGTGTCGGCGAGCTCCGCGGGGATGCAGCCGCCCGATGGGCCGCCCATCTGCACCGCCTTGAACCGGCGGCCGTTCCTGATGCCGCCGCCGATGTCCATGACCACCTCGCGGATGGTCGCCCCCATGGGCACCTCGACCAGGCCGCCGCGGTTCACCTTGCCGGCCAGGGCGAACACCTTGGTGCCCTTGCTCTTGGCGGTGCCCAGCGCCGCGTAGGCCGCGCCGCCGTTCTGGAGGATCCAGGGGACGTTGGCGAAGGTCTCGACGTTGTTGATGTTGGTGGGCTTGCGCCACAGGCCCTCGACCGCCGGGAAGGGCGGCCGCAGCCGGGGCATGCCGCGCCGGCCCTCGATGGAGGCCATCAGCGCCGTCTCCTCGCCGCACACGAACGCGCCGGCGCCCTCCTTGATCACGACGTGGAAGCTGAAGTCGGTGCCCAGGATGCGCTCGCCGATGAAGCCGCCCGCCTCGGCCTGGCGGATGGCGATCCGCAGGCGCTTGATGGCGATCGGGTACTCGGCCCGGCAGTAGATGTAGCCGTGGGTGGCGCCGATGGCGTAGCCGGCGATGAGCATGCCCTCCAGCACCGCGTGCGGGTCGCTCTCCAGCACCGAGCGGTCCATGAAGGCGCCCGGGTCGCCCTCGTCGGCGTTGCAGATGATGTACTTCTCCGCGCTCTTCTGGGCCGCGGCGAAGGACCACTTGGTCCCGGTGGGGAAGCCCGCCCCGCCGCGCCCGCGCAGGCCGCTCAGCTTGATCTCCTCGATCACCGCCGCGGGGGTCAGCGTCCTGAGCGCCTTGCCCAGGGCCTGGTAGCCGCCCTGGGCCAGGTACTCCTCGATGCGCTCCGGATCGAGCCGGCCGCAGTTGCGCAGCACGATGCGGTGCTGCTTGGCGAAGAACGAGTCCTCGGCGCCGGTGAGCCCCTCGCCGCGCGCCACCCACTCGTCGATGCGCCGGCCGTCCCGCACCACCTCGTCCAGCAGCCGCGGCACGCGGTCCGCGGTCAGCTCCATGTACACCACGCCCGGCTGGCCGGGCCGCCGCACCTCGACCAGCGGCTCCCGGTAGCACATGCCCATGCAGCCGGCGGGGCCGAGCTCGGCCACCAGGCCGCGAGCGGCCAGGCCCTCCTCGAGGCTGGCCAGGGTCTTCTGCGCCCCGGCCGCGATGCCGCAGGCCCCCAGGCCGACCAGGATCTTGGTCTTGACCGCCTCGCTCATGGCGACGCTCCCCGGGGGGCTCAGGCGCCTTCCCGCTTGCGGAAGTCCTTGACCACCTTGCCGACCCGCGGACCGTCCAGGCGGCCGAAGGTCTCGCCGCCCACCATGGCCACGGGCGCCAGGCTGCAGCAGCCCACGCAGGCCACCGACTCCAGGGTGAACAGGCGATCGGGGGTGGTCTCGCCGTCGGGCACGCACAGCTCGCGGCTGAAGGCCTCGCTGATCTTCTCGGCGCCCGCCACGTGGCAGGCCGTGCCGTGGCACACCCGGATGACGTGCTTGCCCACCGGCTTCAGGCGGAACTGGGCGTAGAAGGTCGCCACGCCGAACACCTGGGCCGGGGACACGCCGAGCGCCCGGGCGATGCGCTCGATGACCACGCGGGGCAGGTAGCCGTAGGCGTCCTGCGCGTGCTGCAGCACGGGGATGAGCGAGCCGCCCCCTCCGGCGTGCTCGGCCAGCACCCGGTCGAGCCGATCGAGGTCCACCGGACCGGGCGACCACTCCTGGCAGGCTGGCTCCATGGCGTCCCTCAGGCCCCGGGCTTGTGCGGGATGGACTTGAGGTTGCGCCACATGCGGTCGCGGGCGGGCAGCGGCTGGACCTTCAGCGCCTGGACGGCGCGCACGCCCGGGATCTGCCGCACGCGCGGCAGCAGTTCCTCGACCGGAGACTCGCTCTCCACGGCCGCCAGCAGATCGAAGGCCCCCACCACCGGCTCCACGAAGGTGACCTCCGGCAGGGTCTCCAGGGCCCGCAGCGCGGCCACCTGGGCGTCCCTGTCCAGCCCACCCTCGAAGCCCGCCAGCAAGAACGCACGGAGCGCCATCGATGTCTCCTCCCGCGGCTCGCCGCACGGCCGCAGCGGCCTTTGTAGCCACGCCCACCGCTGCTTGTCAAGCGAAACACCCGGACTCAACTTCTTGATAAATCGCGTTTTTCCATCCGGAGCGGGGCGGTCCTGGCTTGACCTCCCGGGGGCCCGGGCGCATCATGGAGGCCGCATGACGCCCCCCGCCTCCGAGCCCGGCAGGCAGGTCCGACCCTGGCACAGGGTCGGCCGCTTCGAGGTCCACGCCCACCTGGACTCGGGCGGCATGGCGGACGTGTTCCTGGCCCAGGGGCCACCGCCCTGGGGCCACGTGGTCATCAAGATCCTGCGCGAGGAGTACCGCGGCCTGGCGGATGTGCTGAGCATGTTCCGGGACGAGGCGCGCCTGCTGGCCACGCTGTCCCACCCCCAGGTGGTGCACCTGCTGGACTCCGGCGAGGAGCAGGGCTTCCCCTGGATGGCGCTCGAGTACCTGGAGGGCGACCACCTGGGCATCGTCAGCCGGGCGCTCAGGCGCGCCGGCCGGCCCTGCCCCGCCGCCCTGGGCCTGCTGGCGGCGCGCCAGGCGGCCGAGGCGCTCGGCTACCTCCACGCGCTGCGCAACCCCGACGGGCGCCCGGCCGGCGTGGTGCACCGGGACGTGAGCCCGCAGAACCTGTTCCTGTGCATCGACGGCCGGCTCAAGCTGCTCGACTTCGGCATCGCGCTGCACGCCAAGCGGGAGGCGCTCACCCGCACCGGGCTGCTCAAGGGCAAGCTGGCCTACATGCCCCCGGAGCAGGTCCGCGGCGAGGCCGTCGATCGCCGCGCGGACCTGTGGGCGCTGGGCGTGACCCTGTGGGAGCTGCTGGCGGGGCGACGGCTGTTCAAGCACGCCGCCGAGTTCGAGCTGATGACCCGGGTCTGCACGCAGCCCATCCCGGACCTGGCCGGCCTGCGCCCGGACTTGCCGGCCAGCCTGCTGCAGGCGGTCGCGGGCTGCCTGCGGCGCAACCCGGCCGAGCGGCCACGCCACGCCGACGAGCTGGTGGCCGGCCTGCCGCCCGCGGGCGAGGCCGAGATGGAGAGCGTGGCCCGCCTGGCGGAGGAGCTCCTCGGCCAGCGGGTGCGCGACAAGCGGGCCATCCTCAGGGCCCTCAAGCGGCGGGAGACGCTCGACCTGCGGCTGTTCGGCGACCTGGACCTGTCGGGCGCGGACGGTGAGGACGAGCTGTCCGCGGACGATCTCGCGCCGCCGCCCGCGCCGATGCCGGCCCTGCCCGAGATCGACGGCCCCGCGCCCGGCTCGGCGGCCGGGCGGCTCGGGCGCGACGTGGCGCTGCCGGGTGGGAGCGGGCCGCCGCTCGAGCTGGCCGAGGCTCCCCCGGCCGCGCCCGCGGCGATGCCGCCGCAGCTCGAGCCGCCCGCGGTGGCCGAGCGCCCTCCCCTCGCCCCCCCCGCGCCGCCCGCGCGCCCCGCGCGCCCCGCGCGCCGGGCCGTGGCCTGGGCCCTGGTCGGGCTGCTCGCGCTGGGCCTGGCGGGCGCGGGCGTCGGCGCCTGGTGGGCGTGGGGCCGGCGGGCCGCCGGCGGGCCCCCGCCGCCCGGCGTCGGGGACGCGCTGCCCGTCGCCCGGCCCGGCCAGCCGCCGCCCAGGCCGCCGGCCCGGGCGCGGGACGAGGCGGAGGGACTGCCCGGCCCCCAGGGCCTGGTCTCGACCCGCGAGCCGGGCCCCGCGCTCAGGGGCCAGGGCCTGCTCAGCCTGGAGTGCGATCGGCCCGTCGAGGTCCGGCTGGGCGGACGCCGGCTGGGGGTGACCCCGCTCTCGCGGGTGCCGCTGCCGCAGGGCGAGCACCGTCTGGTGCTCGAGGCGGCCGGGGGCGAGCGCCGGGCGGCCGAGGTGCGCCTCGAGGCCGGGCGCCACACCCGCAGCCAGGTCGTCTTCTATTGACCCTTGTTTCTACGGTCTAACTGTGCTTAATGCCTGAGGTATGCCAAAACGAGGAACCAAGCAAGAACTCGAGGCTCGCCGGATGCTTGCGGTGCCGATGCTCCGGCGGGGCGAAAGC
>JAKLGA010000017.1 GCA_022710975.1 Myxococcota bacterium
CACATCAAAAACAACGGACCACCCGGATGGCTCACCCTGGGGCGCGGATTCGACAAGCTTCTCTTGCTCGAGCTCGGCTGGCTCGCCGCTCAGCCAAAGGAAAAGAGATCCGATCAATCATGAGCCGTGCAGGACGCTCTGGATCGCCTCGTTGGCGACGCCATCAGCACCCGAGGCGGGCACGAAGGTGCCTGTCAGGCGAGCCCCGTTCCGGTCAGACGCGGTGGTGGCCACGCGCAGCATGTCCCCGCGTTCGTTCATGCGCTGGAACACCGTGACATCACCGCCGGCCAGCGTGTGGAGCCTGTCCACCAGGGGTACCTCCGCGCTCCTCTCCCGCGTCTGGCCGAGCCATTGGCTGCCGACGAGCATCCTGGGCAGGCTGAGCTCGGCGCCCTGGCCGCTGACCTCGCTGGCGGCGGACCAGGTGACGCGTTCCGGCGACAGGCTGAGACCTCCGGCCTGACGGACGGCCTCGTTCGCCACCTCCATCCCGCTCTTGAGCCTCGAGAGCAGGGACTCGTGCACGGACCGGCACATCAGGAACACGTCCTGGGCGATCCGCCCGGTCTCCTTGCGGACCAGTTCGTCGATCTGCGCGCTGCTCGTCTCGCTGATGGCCTGTTTCTCGAAGAACACCACGAGCAGCAGGGTGAGCGAGAACAGGCACATGATCGAAATCAGGGCCAGCATGATCCGGGCTCGAATCGTCGTGAACCAGCGCAACATGGCCGTCACTCCTTTCTCGCCAGCCTCAAGGCCGAGTCACGAGGCCGCTGTCTGGCCGAGCCGTCGGGTCTCCTCGGCCGTGAGGACCTTGCCGATGTCGAGCATCAGGATCACCCGCCGGTCGGCCTTGCCGACCCCCAGGATGAACTCGACGTCGACGCAGCCCACCCCGAAGTCCGGCGGCGGCTCGATCTGATCGGCCGCGATGGAGACCACCTCGAGCACCTCGTCCACCAGGATGCCCATGGTCGTCAGCCGATCCTGGGACACGTACTGCACCACGATGACCACGGTCTGGTCGGTCTCCTCGAGCGAGCCCATGCCGAACTTCCGCTTGAGGTCGATGACCGGGATGATCTTGCCGCGCAGGTTGATCACCCCCCTGACGAACTCGCTCGTCCCTGGGACCTGGGTGATGTGCATGAGCCGGATGAGCTCGCGCACCTTGAGGATCTCGATGCCGTACTCTTCCAGCGAGAGCTTGAAGGTCATGTACTTTCCGGCCAGGGCGCGCCCGACCGAGGCCTGCAGCGTCCGCCGCGCCTGGGCTTCATCGTCGTCGGCCAGCTTGCCCGGGTCCAGCTGGGGGTCCGCTCCCTGCTGGCCTGCGGTCGGGGCAGGCGGAGGCGCCGAGCTGGTCTCTGTCTCCGGTCCGGCCGTCGGCGCGCCGGTGGCGGCGATCGCCGAAGCGCTGGCCGGCCCGGCGCCGTCGAGACCGGCCAGTGGGTTGTCTTGGATTCGGCTGCGTCGCGCCATGTCCTCCTCCTGTGGCGGCGGTCACTCGGGAGCCCCTCGGCCGTGGGCGGCCAGGAGCTCCTCGGCCAGCTTCCGGTAGTCGCTCGCGCCAGGACTGCCCGGCGCGTACCGGGTGATCGGCGCGTGGAAGGATGGCGCCTCGGCGAGCTGGACGTTCTCCCGGATGACGGTCTGCAGCAGCTGCGGCCCGAGTCTCGCCCGCAGGATCTCAAGGACCTCGCCGCTCAGCCGCTTGCGCCGATCCACGCGGCACGCCACCACCCGGACGGTGTGGCCTCCGGCGCGCGGACCGCAGTCGAGCCGGACCATGGCCGTGAAGAGTTGCGCCAGGCCGCGGACCGCGAGCACGTGCGCCTCGACCGGGACCAAGAGCTCCCTGGTCACGGCGAGCGCCAGCCGGGTACGCGCCCCCAGGGTGGGCGGACAGTCGGCGATGGCCACATCCCAGGGGCCCTGCTCGAGCAGGCTCGAGAGGTCGCCGGCCGAGAACGCCCAGCCGTCCTCCTCGAGGCCCGCGCCGGAATCTGCACGCGCCTCATCGGCCGGGCTCGCGGGCAGGAGGTCCACGCCCGGCGCGGCGGTCGCGATCACGCGCGCGCTGACGCCGGTGCCAGGTGTCGTCCGGTGGGGCCCCTCGCCGCAGAGCCAGTAGCTGGCCGCACCCTGGGGATCGAGATCGATCACCAGCGCGCGTAAGCCGCGCTCGGCCATGGCGCCGGCCAGGTTGACGGCCGTCGTGCTCTTGCAGCTCCCGCCCTTGTGGTTGAGGACGGCGAAGCTCAGGGCGCGTGGCTGCATCCGCCCACCTCCTCGCCATGGGCGGGCGCCCCCTGGTCTGGCCCAGTGGCGTCCGCGGTCCGGTCCTCGGCGTGCGAACGTCCGCGGCGGATCATGGCTCCGATCTCGTCCACGCTCAGGATCAGGCCCACGTGCCCGTCCGAGAGGATGGCCGCCCCGCTGAAGAAACGCGCCTGCTGGACTCCCGCGCTCAGGCTCTTGATCACCACCTGCTGCTGCGCCAGGACGTCGTCGACCAGCAACCCGAACTTGCAGCCCATGCCCTCCACCATCACCACCAGCGACTGGCAGGGATCTCTCGGGGCGAGTGCGAGGTCGAAGAGGGCGGCCAGTCTGACCAGGGGGAGGGTCTCTCCGCGGATGTGGATCAGCTCGTAACGCGCGGCGTGGGAGAAGAGCATGTCGCGCGTGGGCCGCAGCGACTCGAGCACCGAGAGGGTGGGGATGATGTAGCGCTCCGTCCCGCAGGCCACCAGCATCCCGTCGATGATCGACATGGTGGTGGGCAACAGCAGCTTGAAACAGGTCCCCTCACCAGCTCTGGAGCTGAGCTTGATCCGCCCGCTCATGGACTCTACGCCCCGGCGAACGACGTCGAGCCCGACGCCGCGGCCGGAGACCTCGGTGACGCGCGGCGCGGTGCTCAGGCCGGGCTGGAAGATGAGCGCGTCCGTCTCCTCCGCGGAGAGGCTCTGGCCCTCGCGGACGAACCCCAGCTCGGCGCCCTTCTCCAGGATGCGGCCGCGATCCAGGCCGCGGCCGTCGTCCCGCAGCTCGAGCACGACGCCGCCGCTTTGGCGGTAGGCGGACAGGTGGATGGTCCCCATCCGCGGCTTGCCCGTCCGGATGCGCTCGCCCTCGGGCTCGATGCCGTGATCCACCGCGTTGCGGATGAGGTGCACCATGGCCTCGACGATGGGCTCCAGCATGCCGCGATCCATTTCGGTGTCCTCGCCGGCCAGGATGAGCTGGATCTGCTTGCCGTGCTGACGTGCGAGGTCGCGGACCATGCGCTTCATGCGCAGGAACGTGCCGCGTAGAGCGACCATCCGCATGCGCAGGCCGGCGTCCTGCAGATCCCGGGTGATCTTGCCGAGCTGGCCGAGGTGGGCGCGCAGCTGCTCCGACCGCAGGGCGCGCAGCTCGGCCGCGCTCGAGACCATCGACTCGACGATGACCAGCTCGCCGATGAGATCGACCAGGCCATCGATGCGCTCCATGTCGACCTTGATCGTGCTGCGGGCGGAGGGCGCCGCCCGGCGATCCGGGGCGGGCGGCTCCGCACTGAGCTGCTGACACGCGCAGCGCGAGACGCCGAGATCCTGCAGCTCCCGCCGCAGGTCGTCGGGTGTGCCCGTCCCACCGACGAGGACCCGGAGAGGCCCGCGCCCGTCCAGCCTCCCCAGATCGCCCTCGGGGGGATCCGTGGCGACGACGCTCCAGGCCTTGCGTAGGCCGCGCAGCAGCTCGAACGCCGCCTCCGGCGCATCGGGAGTGTCGACCGGAAGCCAGAGGTCGGCCTGCAGGACCTGCAGGCCCTGCTTGCGGAGCGCCTGGATGCGGATCTTGTCGTACTCGCCCTGGGCGAACTCAGCCGCGCCGCCGGGCTGCCCGAGGGCTTGCTCTGGCCTCGCGGCGTTGCCCAGCAGGGCGGCTAGCCTGGCGGCCATCCCCGCGATCTCCGGTGCGCCTGCGCCCGTCGCCAGCGCGGGCAGATCGGCGCGGATCGCGTCCACGGACTGGAAGAGCAGCTCGATGCCGGCCCCGGCGTTCGGGATTTGGCCGCGGTGCAGTCGATCGATCAGCTCCTCGAGGGCATGGGCGAACTCCGCGAGCTGGTCGAGCTCGACCGTGGCGGCGGCGCCCTTGAGCGAGTGCGCGCTCCTCAGCAGCTGCAGGTGATGCTCCTGCGAGTCCGGCTGTTTCTCCAGCTCGAGCAGCGTGCGGTCGAGGAGATCGAGGTGGTCGTGGGCCTCCTCGACGAACACCGGCAGGATGGCTTCGAGCTCCTTGTTCACCGTGGGTCCTTCTCGTGCTCAGTCGATGAAGCCGCGCACCTTCGCCAGGAGCTCGAGCTTGCTCACTGGCTTGGTGAGGTAGTCGTTGCAGCCCGCCAGGAACGCCCTCTCGACCAGGGCGGGCTCGCCCTTGGTGGTCACCATGACGATCGGGATCCGGTTGGTCTTCGGGTCGGCCTTCACCCGGCGGCAGCACTCGATCCCGTCCATCACCGGCATCATGATGTCGAGCAGGATCAGGTCCGGCGGATCCGCCTGGACCGCGGCCAGGGCCTCGCGCCCGTCGTGGGCGGTCGTCATGTCGTAGCCGTAGGTGCTGAGCATCATCCGCATGAAGAGGAGTACGGTCTCGGTGTCGTCGACGAGCAGGATCTTGCGCCCCATCTCAGGCCTCCTCGGGCAGCGCGCACCATGCATGAGTCGGCCTGCTGCGTTGCACGGGGTGTGCCAGGGCGGCTGGGGCCTCCGAACGCACGGAATCGCATGCGCACTGCGCAGGGGCGCCGCGCCGCGCCCGGTTCGTTTGTTGCCAGCCCGGCAACTGTTGACATCAACAGTTGCCAGCCTGGGGGCGCATCATTCGAGGCGATATTTGGCGATCTTGCTGCGCAGGGTGGAGTAGGCCATGCCGAGGGTCTTGGCCGCCTGGCGGCGGTTCCACCGGGCCGCCTGGAGGGAGGCCAGGATGCGCTCGCGTTCCCCGGCCGCGGCGGCGGGGGTCGTCCGCCTGGGTGAGCGCGGAGGTGCCGGTGTGCCGGCGAACGGGGGCAGGAAGTGCTCGGGCAGCAACCACCCGCCTCCGCTCAGGATGGACGCGCGCTCGACCATGTTGCGCAGCTCGCGGGCGTTCCCCGGCAGCTCCAACGACGTGAGGTGCTCCTCGGCCTGGGGGGAGATGCCCTCGAAATGCATCCCCCTGGCGCCAGCGAAGTCGGCCAGGAATTGCCGTGCCAGGGGCAGGATGTCCTCGCGGCGGTCCCTGAGCGGGGCGAGGTAGATGGCGAAGGCATTCATGCGATAGAGCAGATCCTGGCGGAACCTCCCGCGCTCGACCAGGGTCTCGAGCTGCGTGTTGGTCGCGGCGACCACCCGGACGTCCACGGCGATCTCCCGGTTGCCGCCGATGCGTCTCACCATCCGCGTCTCCAGCACCCGCAGCAGCTTGGCCTGCGCCCCGGCGGAGAGATCCGCGACCTCATCCAGGAACAGGGTGCCTCCGTTGGCGAGCTCGAAGCAGCCGATCCGGTCGCCCGCGGCGCCGGTGAAGGCGCCCCGGACATGGCCGAAGAGCTCGCTCTCCACGAGGGTGTCGGGGAGCGCCGGGCAGCTCACGGCGATGAACGGTTGCTCCCGGACGTCCGACTGGAAGTGGATCTGCCGCGCGACC
Organism: Myxococcota bacterium; assembly: GCA_022710975.1. Taxonomy (GTDB): domain Bacteria; phylum Myxococcota; class B64-G9; order B64-G9; family B64-G9; genus JAKLGA01. The sequence continues at coordinate 5,689 of JAKLGA010000017.1, forward strand.
ACCTCCTTGCCGGTTCCGGTCTCTCCGCACACCAGCACGGTGTCGCACCCGGCCCGCGCGCTCAGCAGGATCTGCTCGCGCACCACCTCGGTCTGTCGGCTGGTCCCCAGGACCTGCGGCGCAGATCGGGTCGAAGGGTGATTGCCCTGGAGGTGGCAGATGGTTTCCTTCAACCGGTTGCGCTCCATGCTCAGCCGGCGGACCCGCGTGGATTTCTCCAGGACCGCGTCGAGCTCGAGCAGGCGGATGGGTTTGGTGAGGAAGTCCACCGCGCCGAGCCGCAACGCCTGGATGGCCGTCTCCATGGTGCCGTGGCCCGAGATCATCACCACCGAGATCTCCGGATAGAGTCTCTGGATCCGGGAGAGCAGCTCCAGCCCGCTCATGCGCGGCATGAGGATGTCCAGGAGCACGAGGTCGAAGTACTCGCGCTCCAGGCAGGCGAGCGCCTCCTGGCCCTCCCGCGCGCAGCGCACGGCGTGGCCGCATTGGACCAGGTAGTCCCCGAGCGTCTCGTGCACGATGGCCTCGTCGTCCACCACCAGGATGTGTAGCTCTTTCTCCATGACCATCCCCGTCAGCCGTTCTGTCCGTCCGGGCTGGCCACGGCCAGGCGGACTGTCGCAACGGTCCCCGAACCCTGCGCGGTGTGGAGCGCGAGCTGGCCCCCCATGCGCTCCACCAGGAGCCGCGAGACGGGTAAGCCCAGGCCGGTGTTCCCGGCCTCGAGCCGGCTGGTGAAGAACGGCTCGAACACGCGCGGCAGGATCTCCGCGGGGATGCCGCCAGCCGAGTCCTCCACCTCCACGAGGATCCAGCCGCCCTGCGCCCCTTCGCGCGAGGTCCGCACGTGCACGGTGCTGGCCGGATCGATGCTGCCTCCCTCGGGCACGCGGTGGTGGTCCAGCAGCGCATCGCGAGCGTTGGCCAGGAGGTGGAACAGCACCTCCTCCAGGGCGGCCGGGTTGATGCGGATCGGAGGGAGGTCCGAGGCCAGCTCGAGCGCGAGGGAGATCCCCCGGCTGTGGAGGCGGGGAGAGACGAAGTCCGCGCCGCGGCGCACCACGGCGTTGAGATCCGCCAGCTGTCGTTCGGTGCGAAACGCCCCGCGAGCGTGCTGGCGCAGGTGGTTCACGATCTCAGTGATGCGATCGGTCTGCTCGATGATCCGGGTGACCTTCTCGCGCAGGCGCTGCTCGCTCCACTCCCATCTTCGATCGAGCCCCAGCAGGATGTGCTCGGCGATGCCCCGAACCCCGACCAGCGGCTGGTTCAGCTCGTGGGCCAGGTTGGACGCCATCTCCCCGAAGATTCGCAGGCGGTCGGCGGCGATGGTCTCTGCGTACTGCTCCGGCGATGGGCCCGGCGCGTCGCCACTCCAGCCGTGGGCCGCCCGTGGGCGCTGCAGCCAGGTGCAGTCGGCCAGCAGACCCGCGAGGCCCTTCGCCGTCACCAGGTCGCCTGCCCTGAACCCGTCCGCCCGGTCGGCCGCGAACAGCGTCCCCAGGAGCTCGCCCTCCCTGCGGAGCGGGGCGACGAGGGCATTCGCGAAACACCCCGAGGCGCCCGGCAGGGCGGTGGACCACTGCCATTCGTCGGGTCGGCCCGAGAGAAGGGCGGCCCCCAGGATCCCGGACTTCTGCACCAGCTGCTCGAGGTAACCGAGCCGCTCGGCGCGCTCGACCGTGGACCAGGTCGGCCCGTCCAGCGCGGGGCTCCTGACGAGTTGGCCTCCTCCGGTAAAGACGGCCAGCCACGCCACGCGGACTTGGAGGAGATCCCTGGCGCAGGCACACGCCGACTGCAATCCGGCCGGGGGGTCGCGGAACTTTCCGGTCGCCTCCTCGCTGCCAGCATGAGCTCGCGGCACGGCGCTGCCTCCAGGGCGCGGGAGGTTAGCATGTCTTCGATCCGCGACCAAGGGCTGGACTCCCAGGCGCGAACCGGGAACCGACAGTCCCGCGGTAGGGTTTGAGCCGCCGGGCGGCCCGTGCTACGGTCCGCGCCCATGGGCGCGGCAGACGACAGGCTCGAGCGGGTCACCATGGCCCACGGGGCCGGCGGGCGGGCCGCGGCCCGGCTGGTGCAGGAGCGCTTCCTGCCCCACCTGGCGAACCCGGCGCTCGCGCCCCTCGACGACGGCGCCCTGCTCGAGCTCTCCGGCCGCCTGGCCATCTCCACCGACGCCTTCGTGGTCGAGCCGCTCTTCTTCCCCGGCGGGGACATCGGCAAGCTGGCGGTGTGCGGCACGCTGAACGACGTGGCCATGTGCGGGGCCGTGCCCCGGGCGCTGTCGGCCGCCTTCGTGCTGGAGGAGGGGCTGCCGCTCGAGGAGCTCGAGCGGGTGGTCGCGAGCCTCGGCGCCACCGCCCGGGCCGCGGGCGTGCCGGTGGTGACCGGCGACACCAAGGTGGTCCCGCGCGGCAAGGCCGACCGCCTGTTCATCGCCACCACCGGGCTGGGCGAGCGGCTGCCCGGCGTGGAGGTGGGCGGCCGGCTCGCGCGGCCGGGCGATCGGGTGCTGGTCTCCGGGCCGCTCGGGGATCACGGCGCGGCCATCCTGGCCTGCCGGGCCGGCATCGCGCTCTCGGGCGAGCTCCGCTCGGACTGCGCCGCGGTCTCGGCCGCGGTGGTGGCGCTGCTCGCGGCGGTGCCCGGGGTGCACTGCCTGCGCGACCCGACCCGGGGCGGGCTGGCCGCGGTGCTGCACGAGATCACCCTGGCCTCCGGGGTGGGGCTGGAGCTCGAGGAGGCGCGCGTGCCCGTCTCCCCGGCCACCCGGGCGGCCTGCGAGCTCCTCGGGCTCGACCCGCTGGGGCTGGCCTGCGAGGGGCGCTTCGTCGCCATCCTGCCCGAGGAGCTGGCCGGGCGGGCGCTCGAGCTGCTCCGCGGCCGGCCCGAGTGCCCGGGGCCCCTGGACATCGGCCGGGTGGTGGCCGAGCACCCCGGCCGGGTGGTGCTGGCCACGGCCATCGGCGGGCGGCGGCTGCTCGATCTGCCGGAGGGCGAGCCGCTGCCGCGCATCTGCTAACCTACCCCAAAACCCTTTGACTCGGCCCGGCCCGGCCGGTACGGTGGGGCGACCCTGGACGGTACCCCGAGGTGATTCTTGTCGCTGCGTGCGGCGTGCGCCTCTGCCCTCCTGCTGCTGCTGGCCCTGCTGCCAAGCGCCTGCATGAAACGCGTGCCCGTGTCGGCCGGCGGCGATCGCGCCCTGGAGGCCGGCGCACCCGCGCGCCTGGGCCAGCCGCTCGAGCTGCCCGAGGGCGCCCGGGTGGCCTGGGAGCTCGGCGACGGCGTGCGCGCGGAGGGGGCCGAGATCGAGCACACCTGGCAGCGCCCGGGCGACTACACCCTGCGGGTGGAGATCGTCGATCCCGACGGGGAGCGGCGCGCCGACACGGCCCGGGTGCGCGTGACCCGGCCCCCGCTCGAGCGGGCCGCGCCCGACTCGGCCCAGGTGGTGCTGTGGCTGCCGCGGCCGGCGGCCGAGGGCGCGGCGCTCTCGCGCCTGCCGCTGCTCCTCGAGCGCCTGGTGGCCGACGGCCAGGCGGCCAACGCGCTGCTGGCCGGCGCGCGGGAGGCGCTCGGCTTCGATCCCTTCTCCGCCGCGGGCTGGCGCACCGCCGGCCTGGACCCGCAGGGCGATCTGGCCTGGCTGGGCCTGGACGTCCCGGGCACGAGCCCCCCGCGCGCGGTCGGCCTGATGGCGATCGCGGCCGGGGACGAGGCGGTCCTGCAGGCCCACCTGGGCCGCGCCCTGGCCGGCGCGGACGAGGCCCGCTGGCAGCCCCGCGCCGGGGCCGAGGGGCTGCAGGAGCTGCGCGCGACGGGCGACGGCCGGCTGCTCGGGCTCGCGGTCCAGGCGCGCGGCTACCTGTGGCTGGCCCCGACCGACGCCCTGGGCGAGGGCCCGGCGGACGCGGAGCGGGCGCTGGGGCCGCTGCTGCGGGCCGACGGCCCGCGCCTGGCCGGGCTGCCCGCCTGGCGGGAGCTGCTCGGGCGCCGGCCGCCCGGCGGGCTGTGCCTGTGGCTGCGCGAGATCGACTCCGGGCCGGGCCCCGACGGCGAGGGCGGGCTGCCGCCAGGTGGGCTGCCGCCAGGTGGGCTGCCGCCAGGTGGGCTGCCGCCAGGTGTTCGCGCGGCCCTGGGCGGCCTGCGCCTGGACCTCGACCTCGGCGAGGCCGACCTCGGCCTGGACGGCTGGCTCCAGCTCCGCGGGCCCGAGGCCGCCAGCCTCGCGGCGGTGCTCCGGGCGCGCCGGGCGCCGCCGGCCTTCGACGGGCGGGTGCCGCCGGGCAGCCACGCGCTGCTGAAGCTGTCCCTGGACGCGGTCGGGCTCGCGCGCCTGGTGGCCGGCTGGCTCGGCCAGGACGAGGGCTGGCGGCGGGCCCAGGAGGCCATCGACCAGCTCTCGGCCCAGACCGGCCTGGACGTGCGCGGCGGGCTGCTGGACAACCTGGGCGACAGCTACCTGCTCAGCCTGCGGCTGCGGCCGGCGGCGCTGCTCGCCAGGCTCGACGACCCGGCCGCCGCCGGCCCGGACCTGGCCGAGCTCTGCTCGGGCCGGCTGGTGGCCCAGGCGCTCGACCCCGAGCGGCTGCGGCTGCTGCTGGCGGCCCTGCTGCCCGCGGTCGGGCTCGGCCTGGACGCCGCCGTGCGGGACGGGCTGCTGGAGATCGCGCTGCCGGCCCCGGCCGCGCCGCCGCCCGACGGACCGGGCGGGCTGCTGGCCGCGCTCCCGGACCTGGATGCGCCCGGCCGCCAGGTGCTGGCGCTGGATCTGCGCCGGCTCAGGCTCGATCTGCGGGCGCTGGGCCCGGGCGACACCGAGGGCATGGCCGGCCTGATCCGCTCGGTCCTGTGGGCCGGGCTGGAGCAGGCGGGCGAGCTGGGGCTGCTGCGCGCGGACGCCGAGCTCACGCCCACCGGGCTGTGGCTGCGGATCTCTCTCGACCTGCGCTGAAGGAGGAAGGCATGCACCTGCAACCCGTGAACACAGGCTGGATCGAGGTCATCTGCGGCTCGATGTTCAGCGGCAAGACCGAGGAGCTCATCCGCCGGCTGCGGCGCGCCCAGATCGCCCGGCAGAAGGTGGTCATCTTCAAGCCCGCCATCGACACGCGCTACCACGCCGAGCAGATCGTCAGCCACAGCGACCAGCGCATGGAGTCCATCCCCATCGCCAGCGCCCGCGAGATCCCGGCCCGGGTCGGCGCGGACATCAAGGTGGTCGGGGTGGACGAGGCCCAGTTCTTCGGGCCCGAGGTGGTCGAGGTGTGCGAGGCGCTCGCCAACCGCGGGGTGCGGGTGATCGTGGCCGGCCTCGACCAGGACTTCCGCGGCCAGCCCTTCGGGCCCATGCCGCAGCTGCTGGCGGTGGCGGAGTTCATCACCAAGAACATGGCCATCTGCGTGCGCTGCGGGAACCCGGCCAACCGCTCCCAGCGCATCAGCCCGTCGAAGGATCAGCTCCTGGTGGGCGCGGCCGACTCCTACGAGGCGCGCTGCCGCCACTGCTGGCGCCCGGAGCCCGAGCCCGCCGGGGAAGGGAAACAGGCATGAACGATCGCGCCTACCGCCACCTGTGTTACCGGGCCAACGAGATCCGCCACCGCTACGGGCGCCAGGTGCACGTGCTCGGCGATCCGGTCATCCTGGCCCGCATCCTGCGCCTGTCGCTGCCGGAGACGCAGTCCATCCAGGGCTCGCTGCTGCTGAAGTCCATCTACCGTGATCTGGTGCGGGTGACCATGGCGGCCGAGTTCCCGCGCTGCCGCACCGCGGCCGCCTCCCGCATGATCCGCGCCGAGCCGGACGCCATCTGGTCGGGCGAGGTGATCGATCCGGACACCACCGTGGTCAGCGTGGCCGTGGCCCGCGCCGGGCTGATCACCTCCCAGGTGTGCTACGAGGAGATCGGCCAGGTCATCCACCCGCAGAACGTGCGCCAGGACTTCCTGACGATCGAGCGCAAGACCGGCAAGGGCGGCCGGGTCCTGGGCGCCCGGGTGACCGGGGCCAAGGTGGGCGGCTCGTACGCCGGGCGCATCGTGCTGCTGCCCGATCCCATGGGCGCCACCGGCGGCTCCCTGGATCTGGCCATCCGCTTCCTGCGGGCCCAGCCGGGCGGGCGGGAGATCGCCAAGATCATCTCGCTCAACCTGGTCATCACCCCGGAGTTCGTGCGGCGCATGCGCCAGGGGCACCCGGCGGTGCAGGTGTACGCCGCGCGCCTCGACCGGGGGCGGAGCGCGCCCGAGGTGCTGCGCGCCGTGCCGGGCGCGCACCCCGAGCGCGAGTTCGGGCTGAACAAGAAGGGCTACATCGTGCCGGGCCTGGGCGGCCTGGGCGAGTACCTGAACAACGCGGAGTACTAGAAACTCGAGCGCGCAGTAGCGCGCGACGAGTTTTTTGTCCCGTGGCGCGCAGCGGCACGGGGCTAGAGAGGGGAGGGCGCCGTGCAGACAGGCATTCGGACGTTGATCCCGGAGCAGGACATCCAGCGGCGCGTGCGCGAGCTGGGGGAGCAGATCTCGCGCGACTACGCGGGCCAGGAGCTGGTGCTGGTCGGGGTGCTCAAGGGCTGCTTCCTGTTCATGGCCGATCTGTGCCGGCACATCGACCTGCCGCTGGCCTGCGACTTCCTGGGGGTGTCCTCCTACGGGGATCGCACCAGCACCTCCGGCGTGGTGCGCATCACCTCGGATCTCACCCGGCCCGTGGAGGGCCAGCACCTGCTGGTGGTGGAGGACATCGTCGACACCGGGCTGACCATGCAGTACCTGCTGGAGAACCTGGGCAGCCGCAAGCCCCGCAGCATCAAGATCTGCTCCCTGCTGGAAAAGCCGTCCCGCGCGGTGGTCAAGGTGCCCATCGACTACCTGGGCTTCACCATCGAGGACGTGTTCGTGGTCGGCTACGGCCTCGACTTCCAGGGGCGTTTCCGCAACCTGCGCTACCTCGGGGTGCTCGGGGAGTCCGGGCGCTAGCGTTGCAAAAAGGGGCTCCCTCCGCTATACGTGGGGCCGGACGAAGGGAGAGGTTGGCCATGGTGGATACCATCCAGGAGTCCCTGCCGGCGCCCTCGCGCTCGCGCAAGCGGGGCAGCGGCTGGATCATCGCCGCGCTGCTCATCCTGGCCCTGCTGGGCGTGATCGTGTACCTGCTCAGCCTGCTCAACTCGAAGAAGTACTTCCTGGCGGCCGAGGGCGAGCAGCTCGTGGTCAAGCAGGGCATCTTCTTCCTGGCCGGCAGCGATCGCTTCCGGCCCAGCGACCCCGCCCTGGCGGGCCTGTACGAGCCCATCGACCTGCCGCCGGGCCACCGCGGCGGCGAGCGGGAGTTCGAGGACCTGCCCTCGCTGAACACCGAGCTGGCGGCGGTCATGCTGCAGCAGGCCGAGGTGTGGGTGTTCGCCCAGGAGGACGCGCTGTACAAGAAGGGCGTGAACTACCTGGACCGCCTGGGCAAGTTGAACGGTCTGTCCCAGTCCCAGCTCAAGGCCATCGAGGCGCTGCGCGCGGACGTGGACTACCTGGAGGCGCGCTCCGCCTACGCCGGGGTGGAGGACACCCTCGAGGACGCCCTGCGCAAGTTCCGCAAGTCCAAGCTCAACGAGGACAGCCGCTTCAAGGACACCGAGGCCTGGATCGGCCGGGTGCAGCACCTGCTGGAGACCATCCGCGAGAGCAAGGAGGGGCCGCGGCCGGTGCTGCCCGAGGCTCCGCCCGCCGAGCCCGGCGCGGTGAAGCCGGGCGAGACCCTGCCGGCCGGCAAGGCCGACCCGGCCGAGCCGGAGGCCGCCCGGCCCGCCCCCCCCGCCGAGGCCCCCGCCCCCTGAGTCAGCCTGGCAGGATCTTGGTGCCGGCCTCGCCCTGGAGCGCCTTGGCCAGGAACTCGGGCGAGGTGATGATGGCCTCCTGGCCGCCCGCCTCCAGGTAGCTGGCCACGGCCTGGATCTTGGGGCCCATGGAGCCGGCCGGGAACTGGCCGGCCTGCAGCAGCCGGCGCGCCTCGCCGAGCGTCAGGCTGGGGAGGGCCCGCTGGTCGGGCTTGTTGTAGTTCAGGCACACCCGCTCGACGGCGGTGGAGATGATGAAGCGGTCGGCCCGGAGCTGGTTGGCGAGCAGCGCCGAGGCGTAGTCCTTGTCGATGACCGCCGGCACGCCCTCCAGGTCCCCGGCGGCGTTCCGGATCACCGGGATGCCGCCGCCGCCGACCGCGATGACCACCACGCCCGCGTCCACCAGCAGGCGCACGGCGTCGAGCTCGAGGATCTCCCGGGGCAGGGGGCTGGCCACCACCCGGCGCCAGCCGCGGCCCGCGTCCTCCCGCACGTCCCAGCCGTCCTTGGCCTTGTGCTTCAGGGCCTGGGCCTCGTCCATGAACGAGCCGATCGGCTTGGAGGGCTTCTGGAAGGCCGGGTCGTCGCGATCCACCAGCACCTGGGTGACCACCGTCACCACCGGCCGCACCAGCCCGGCGGCCCGCAGCTCGTTGGCCAGGCACTGCTGGATCATGTAGCCGATCGCGCCCTGGGTGTCGGCCCCGATGCTGGGCAGCGGCACCGGGTGCAGCTCCTGCACCGACAGCTCGGAGCGGCGCAGGATGAAGCCCACCTGGGGGCCGTTGCCGTGGGTGACCACCACGGTCCAGCCCAGCTCGATCATCTCCCGGATGTGCTTGCAGGTCTCCCGGGTGACCTCGAACTGATCCTCGACGCTCTGGTGGTCCTTGTCGCGGATCAGCGAGTTCCCCCCGATGGCCAGCACGACCAGCTTGCTCTTCTTCTCGGCGCCCATGCAGTCACCCTCGCGAGTCAGGCCTTGTGCCGCGTCGGCCGCGGCGCTAGCGTGTTTCCCGAGGTCCCGGGAAACCACGCGCAGAGGCCGTTTCGTAGCAGATGGATCCACGCGAGTCAATCCGCCGCCCGCGTCCGCTCCGGCCCGGCTGGGCCCTGGCCCTGGCCCTGCTGTGCGGGCCCGGCTGCCAGGGCGACCCGCTCCGGGGCTGGTGCCTGGAGGGCGACCTGGGCGGCTTCCGCCTCGAGAGCCTGGAGCGGCTGCCGGCGCCGGAGCGGGGCTGCCGGGCGCGCTACGCCGACGGTCAGGGTCGCGCGGCCGTCGTCCGGGTCACGCCCCACCGCCCGGGCCGCTTCGCCCAGGAGGGGCCGCCCGTGCCGTTCGAACGCTTCCTGGTGTACGCGCGGCCGGTGGCCGCGGGCACCGAGGTCGGCTGGTACACCGACCAGGTCCTGGTCGAGCTCACCCTCGCGGGCCTGAAGGCCCCGGAGGGGCCGGTGCTGCGGGCCTACCTCTACCTGCACCCCTCGGCGGTGGCCGACGAGGTCCGGGCGCGCGAGCGCGACGTGGCGGAGCTGCGGGCCGCCAGCCGCCAGACCCCCCGGGACGCCCGCCCGCACCTCGACCTGGCCCGCAACTACCGCAAGCTCGGCAACACCATCATGGCCGCCCAGGAGTACCACATCGCGGTCGAGCTGGCCCCGACCTGCTTCGACTGCTACCTGGAGCTGGGGCTGCTCTACCGGGAGCTGCGCCACTGGGACCTGTCCATCCGCGCGCTGCGCAAGGCCTGCGCGCTCGGGCCGGCCGAGCTCGGCGCCTGGCTGGCGCTGGGCGATCTGAGCTACGAGCTGCACAACCGCAGCGAGGCCATGCTGGCCTACCGGCGCGCGCTCGGCCTGCCGCTGGCGGAGGCCGACCGGGCCCGGCTGGCCGAGCGCCTGGCCGCCCTGGAGAAGGGCGAGTTCATGATCGAGGTGCTGCCCCACGCGGCCGAGCCGCCGCCCGCCGCGCCGGACGCCGGCCCAGCCGGTGACGGCCCCGGCCCGTGACGGTTGCCTCCCGCCGAGGCCGGGGTTAGACTGCCCGCAGATCGCCCATCCCGGAGGTGGCCCATGCTCGAGTCGACCGCGCTGCGCGCTGGCCTGGCGGCCCTGGCGCTGGCCTGCTGGCTCCCGGCTTGCTCCAGCGGCAGCGACCCCAAGCCCTGCACCACCGACCTGGACTGCGCCGCGGACCAGTACTGCGGCCCGGACGGCCGCTGCCTGCCCCGCCTGCCCGACGGCGGCGACGACGGCGCGGACCAGCCGGCCGACGGCCAGGACGGCGCGGACGGGACGGACGGCGTGGACCCCGGCCCGCCGCCCTGCCAGCGCGACACCGACTGCCCGGCGGACGAGGTGTGCGACGAGGCGAGCGGCACCTGCGGGGCCGGCCAGGGCTGCAACGCAGACTACAACTGCAACATCGACACCGAGTTCTGCGATCCCGAGGGCAAGGTGTGCAAGACCCGCTCGGCCCTGTGCGAGCCCTGCGCGCGCGCGCTCGAGTGCCTGCTGCCCAGCGAGGGCGACCTGTGCATCAGCTACCCGGGCGGCCTCTTCTGCGGCCAGCGCTGCGGCACGCTGGCCTGCCCGGCCGGCTACGTGTGCGATCTCACCGCCGGCTCGGGCACCGGGCCCAACCCGGGCCAGTGCCGCTCCAACACGGGCGACTGCGCCGGCACCTTCATCTGCCACGGGGACGGGGACTGCGCGGCCAACAAGGTGTGCAACCTGGCGACCGGCACCTGCGTGGGCAAGTGCACCTCCGACGTGAACTGCGCGGCCGGGCTGAAGTGCCACTACACCGGGCACTGCGGGCCGCCCTGCAGCACCGACGCGGACTGCGGCGGGGAGCTCATCTGCTGCACGCCGGGGCGCGGCTTCTGCGACGCGGCCTCCACCGGCAAGTGCCGGCCGGAGGGCTGCGTGCTGCACTCCGAGTGCCTGCTGACCGTGGGCGACTCCCTGGGCTACTGCGACCGGCGCACGAACGAGTGCAAGACCGGCTGCCGGGAGGCCAACCCGCAGAACGTCAACGACTGCAAGTCGGGCATGAAGTGCGAGTGCACCGGGGGCGCGCTGAGCTGCGACCAGTTCGACTGCTGCCCGGACCCGGGTGGGGTGTGCCTGTGCGATCCGGAGCTGGAGGACTGCTCCCAGGTGAGCGTGTGCGACGACGGCCAGTGCATCGAGATCCCCTGCCAGGAGCGGGGCGACGTGAGCGTGGCCTGCGCCCGCAACCAGGTCTGCTGCGGCTGGCCGCTGGCCGACGGCTACCCCTGCCCGGCCGGGACCCCGACGGGCGAGTGCTACACGGCCGTGGACCCGGTCTGCCGGACGTGCGCGGACAACGCCGCCTGCGAGCAGGCCGGCTACGGCTTCGGCGAGAAGCCGATCTGCCTCGACGACAGCGACGGCAACAAGTACTGCCACCTGGGCTGCCGCAACTCGCAGGACTGCCCGGCCACCTGGGCCTGCGACTACTCCTTCATCCAGGGCTGCGAGGACGCCTCGAACTGCACCGGCGCGGCCACCTGCGAGGTGGTGGACCGGAGCCTGGATGGCGATGGCCAGGTCCAGGAGGCCCTGGCCTGCATCTGCGCCAGCGAGGCGGACTGCGAGCCGGACTTCGACGGGTTCGCCCCCCACTGCCTGCCCATGCAGGCCTGCGACCGGACGGTGGACCCCATCCAGTGCCACGAGGTGAAGGTCTGCCACTACGCCAAGGCCTGCCAGTGCTCGAACTGCTGCGGCCAGCTCGCCGCGGGCGGCTGAGCCCCCGGCGCGGGGCGGGTGAGGCCATGGACGTGACCAGCCTGCAGGTGGATCTCGACCGCGAGCTGATCCTGCTCGAGGGCCAGTGGCTCTCCCGCGGGGACCTGGCCGGCCTGCTCCAGCAGCGCCTGCAGGGGCAGGATCACCGGGTGGCCGGCCTGGCGCTGGCCATCGAGCAGCTCGATCGGGCGGTCAAGGCAGCCGAGACGCTGACCGTGCGCCTGCCCGCGGAGCTGTGCCAGCGGCTGCGGGAGCTCGGCGCCCAGCGGGCGCTGCCGGTGGGCGGGGTGATCCGCGAGGCCGTGCTGGCCTACCTGGTGGGGCACGCGCTGGAGCGGATCGACTGAGCGCCGGGGCTACTGCTTCTCGATGGTCTCCAGGATCCACTCGTCGCCCTCCCTGGAGAAGGGCTTGCCGTAGACCCGGTCACCTAGCTTGATGTCCTTGGCCTTGAGGTTGATCTGGGTGCGCTCGTCGCCGGTGTCCAGCTTGCGATCCTCGGTCAGCTTGTAGTACCCGCGCACCGCGACCGTCGCGCCCACGCGGAAGGCGGCCTGGTGCTCGCCCTCGGCGGGCGCCGCCACGACCTTCAGGTGCAGCAGCGGCATGGGCTGGCAGGGCTCGAGGCCGATCACCTCGCCCACCAGGTTGGCCTTGCTGTCCTTGCGATCGCCGGAGCCCGGCAGCTCGAAGCCCTTGCTGGCGCGGATGGAGCCGGCCGAGGACAGGTCGCCCATGGCGGGCGCGCCGGCGCTGCCGAGATCGCCGAGCGCCGCCAGGGCGTCGCCCATGGCGGCGTCGCCGCCGAGCTGCAGCGTCGAGAGCCGGGCCAGCAGCTCGGCCTCCGCCAGGCCGGCCAGGCGGAAGACCAGCGTCATGTCGTCCGGGGCCTCGACCTGCACGGGGGTCAGCTTGGGCGCCAGCTCCTTGGCCACGGCCTGGGCGCTCAGGCCGGACTTCAGCACGAAGCGGAAGGCGCCCTCGCCGGCCGGGGCCCACTCGCTGGCCGCCGCGGGGATGAACTTCCCGTCCCCGGCCTTGACCACCAGCGGCTCCCCGGCCCAGGCGCCGGACGCGAGCAGCCCCACCGCCGCGGCCACGAGACTCACCACCAGCACGTGCCTCATCATGTTCTGGCCCTCCCTCGGCCTGCCGACTCCCCCGAGTGTATGGACCCGATCCGCCGCCTGTCAATCGGCCGGATCGCGCGCCGCCTGCCTCCAGCGCCACCGGGGCAATGCTTGGACGCCCCGGGCCCGGGCTTGATTCAGCCTGCCCCGGGCGCGCCTAACCCTCCGCCGCGCCAGGAATTCGATCGCCGTGCGGGGCTCTGCTATCCTGGGCGCGGCATGGAGCGCGCGCAGCACACGGCGGCCAGGCCGGCCCGCCCGCGGCGCTGGCTGCGCCGGCTGGTCAAGATCTGCCTGCTCACCCTGGCGGTCCTGCTGGGGCTGCCGGTGGTGGTGTGCCTGGCGCTGGTGGGCACCCTGCCCGACGCGCGGCTGCTGCAGATCACCCTGGCCCAGGTGCGCGCGGCCACCGGGCTGGACGTGCGCGCGCGCGCCCTGGAGCTCCACCTGCTCGACGGGCTGGTGCTGGACGGCGTGAGCCTGCGCCCCCCGGCGGGGTTCCGTGATCCGCCGCTCGAGGTGGAGCGCCTGACGCTCGGCTACGCGCCCGGCGATCTCCTGGACGGGCGGCTGGTGGTGCGCAGCCTGCGGCTCGAGCGCGCGCACCTGCGCCTGCAGCACGACGGCGCGCGCACGAACCTGGCGGCCCTGCTGGCCAGCCTGCCGCCGGCGGCGCCGCGCGCGCCCGGGCCGCCCGAGCCAGATGAGCCCTCCGGGTTCGAGCTGGTGCTCGAGCGGGGCGAGGTGCGCGAGCTGACCGTGGAGCTCAGCCTGCCGGGCCTGCGGGCCGAGCTCGCCGGCCTGTCGCTCGACCTGGCCGGGCGCCTGGGCGCCCAGGCAGCGCCGGAGGCCGAGGTCCGCCTGCGCCTGCCGCAGCCGGCGGCCGACAACCTGCGCCTGGGCGAGGAGCTCTCGGGCCTCGTGGGGCTCGAGGTCGAGGGCAAGCTGGCCGGCCCGGTCGCCTCGGCGGCCGTCCAGGCCGAGGTGCGCTCGGGGGCGCTCCGCGGCAGGCGGCTGCGGGTGGAGGCGCGCGCGGAGCTCGATCTGGTCGCGGGCCAGGGGCGCCTGGAGGCGCTCGGCCTGGCGCTCGACGGCGTGCCCGTGCTGGAGGCCCAGGGCGGGCTGGACGGGCTGTACGGCCAGCGCGCCTTCCAGCTGCGGGTCTCCCGCGCGGTGCTGCTCGAGCCCGGCCAGCCTGGACTGGCCGGGCTGGTGCCGGGGCTGCCGGCCTTCGCCGGCCGGGCCTGGCTGGAGGAGCTGGCGCTGGACGGCGCCCTGGACGGCGGGCTGCCGGGGCTGAAGGGCAGCCTGCACCTGTCCGGGCTGGGGGCGAGCGTGGCCGGGCTGCAGCTCCAGGATCTGGGGGGCAAGCTGCGGATCGGCTTCAGCCCGGCCGACGGCCGGCTGGCCCTGGCGGGCAGCCTGCGGGCCGGCGGCCTGTGGGTGGCGGGCCTGCGCCTCGAGCGCCTGCGCGGGGAGCTGGACGTGGCCGGCGGCCTGACGTCGGGCCCGGACGGGCTCGTGGTGGCCCAGCCCCGCCTGACCTGGGACGGCTCGGCCGAGGCGCTGCGCACGGCCTGGCTGCAGGCCGACGGCCTGGACCTCGAGGTCCGCCTGGCGGGGCCGCGGGTCGAGCGGGGCCCGGCCGGGTGGGCCGCGCCTGGGGCGGAGCTGGAGCTGGAGGGCGGGTGCCGCTCCGTCGGCCTGGCGGCCGGCCCGGAGGGCGCGCGCCTGGACGCGCTCGAGCTGCACGGGAGCGCCAGCGGGGGCGGCCTGCGCCTGGCGCCCGGCGCGGCGCCCCGGGCGGCCCGCCTCGAGGCCAGGCTCGCCCTGAGCGCCGCGCACCTGCGGCAGGGCCCGCTGCAGCTCGACGCCCTGGGACTCGAGCTCACCGCCCGGGCAGGCGAGCTGCTGGCCGGGGGCAGGGCGCCGGGCTCGCTCGAGGCCGCGCTGCGCTGCGGCCCGCTGCAGCGCGGACCGCTCGGCCTGGCGCGGGCCGAGGCCGGGCTGCGGCTGGAGCTCGCCAGCCTGGCGCCCCGGGAGCTGCCCGTCCGCCTGTCGACCCGGGTCGAGGAGCTGCGCTGGGAGCGTCCCGGGGGCGCGCCGCCCTTCCGCGCCCCGGCGCCCGTGACCCTGGAGGCCGACACCCGCCTGGGGCTGCCCGGGCTCGACGTGCGCGTGGAGCGGTCCTCGCTGGCGGTCGCCGGGCTGATCGGCCTGGAGCTCTCGGGCGAGCTCTCGCCCGGGGCGGGCACGCTGCGCGGCGAGCTCAGCACGGCCCCGCACCGCCTCGAGGCGCTGGTCGCCAGCCTGCCCGAGGACGTGCGCGCGGCCGTCCCCAGGATCGCCGGGGAGGTGCGCCTCTCGGGCTGGGTGCGCGGGCGCCTGCCCGGGCGGGAGTTCGACCTGTTCCACCCGCCCTTCGAGGCCGAGCTGACCGTGGCGCACCAGGGGCTCGAGCTGGAGTTGCCCGCGGTCGGGCTGCGGGTGGCCGGGGTGTCGGGCCCGGTCCGCGTGCACCTGGGCGGGCAGGCGGAGGGGGAGGCGCCCCTGCGGGGCAGCCTGGAGCTGAAGGCCGCCGAGCTCGGCTTCGCGCGGCTGGGGCTCCAGGCCCACGGCCTGGCCCTGGCGCTGGCCTCGTCCTGGACCGGCGAGGAGATCCTGGCCGACGGGCGCGGCTCGATCGAGCGCGTGGAGGCGCCCGGCCTGTGGCCCGGGCCGCTGGGCGACGTGCAGCTCGACGCGGCCGCGCTGCTGTCCGGGACCAAGGAGCTGCGGCTGACGGAGTTCGATCTGACCCTGGGCTCGGCGGGGCTGCGCGTCTCGGGCCAGGGGCAGGTGGTGCGCCCGCCGGAGGCCGAGGAGCTGTCCGACCTGCGCCTGGATCTGCGCACCCACCTGCGCCTGGCCGCCGAGCAGCCCGTGCGCCTGCCAGGCGGGCTGCACGTGGCCGGGCAGGCCGAGGCCGAGCTGGCGGTCAAGAGCGTCCAGCCGGGCGTGCTGCGGGCGGAGGGCAAGCTGGTCTTCGGCGGGCTCGACCTGGTGTCGGGCGGCTTCACCCTGCTGGGCGCGGCGGGCACGGTGCCGGTCAGCCAGTACGTGGCCCTGCGGCCCGAGCCCGGGCTGCTGCAGCAGCGGCCGTCGGCCGGGGGCGCCCGGCGGGAGCTCGGCCGCGAGAGGCGCTCCGCGGCCTACGAGACGGCCCTGCGCCCGATGAAGGGCGAGGAGCGCAGCTTCCAGATCCGCGAGCTCGGGCTCCACGACCTGCGCTTCACCGGCCTGTCCGGCAACCTGGAGCTCTCGGGCGGCACGCTCGGGCTGAACGGCCTGCGCTTCCAGTTCCTGGAGGGTGACTTCCTGGCGGACACGGCCGTCACCCTGGCCCCGCCCGGCACCGTGCGCGTGGGGCTGGACGCGGAGATGAGCGGCGTGGAGCTGGCCCGGCTGCCGCAGCTCGCCTCCCTGGCGGTGGGGGGACCCAGCGACGTGAGCGGCAACTTGCGCCTGGCGGTCGATCTGCACCAGGACGAGGTCACCGCCTCGTTCAACCTGACCCAGATCGGCCGCGACACCCTGCAGGCGCTGCTGCTGGCCCTCGACCCCGGCCAGGCCAACCCGGGCGTGCAGGCGCTCAGGGGCTACCTGGACAGCTTCGACGTGTCGCCGCGCCAGGTCGCGGTGAACGTCCGCCACGGCCTGCTGAGCATGCGGGTCGAGTTCGATCTCGGGCTGGCGGCCCGGGCGGCGGCCCGCTTCGTGCGCGGCTTCCAGGGGGACGCGTTCGAGCTCTCCCACCTGCCGGTGGGCGACTTCCTGGCCAAGTACCTCAGGCGCTGAGGCGGGCGGGGCTCAGGGCTTCTGCCGCCACTCCCCGCCGGGCTCCTGGAGCCAGGTGCCGGGGGCGGCCTGCTCGCGCTGGGCGCGCGCGGCGGCCTCCACGAGCTGCGGCAGGTCGGCCCGGGTGAGGTCCGGGGAGGTGGTCACCACGAACTCGAGCAGCAGCCGGCGGGCCTGGTTCTCCGCGGCCACCAGCCGCTCGAGGCGCTGGGCGGTGGCGGGCTCGGCCTGCGCCGCGCAGGGGCGCGCGGCCAGCATGGCGTCCAGCCCCTCGCCCAGGCAGCCCTGCGCCTTGAGCTCCTCCAGGTCGTCGCGGTTGAACTGCTGGGTCTGGCGCGCCTGGACCGCGCGCTGGCGGACGTCCGAGAGGCGCGGGGCCGGCTGGGCCTGGCCGTCGGCGCCGACTGCGCGCACCGAGGCCACGAGCTGCAGATCGCGATCGAGCTGCTCGTAGGCCCCCAGGATCTGGTTCTCCAGCGCGGTGCGCTCGTCCACCACCTGGATGCTGGCCTCCACGCAGCCCACCCCGGCGAGGAGCGCCAGGCCGAGCCCCAGCCTGTGGACGCAGCGGCGAACAGGGTCCCTCGGCGCGCGCATGGCTCCAGACCTCCCTCTCACAGGCCTCTCACGGGGTCAGTCTACACCGGGAGGTGGTCGCAACGAAAGGAGCGCGAGCTCAGTCGTCGGTCTGCTGGCAGTCGTTGTTCGTGGTGACGGCCCCGGGGAACATGTCGTGGTCCCAGGCGATCTTGCGGCAGAACTTCTTGGTCAGCAGCGGGCAGTACTGGTTGCACATGCAGGCGCAGCACTGCTGGTAGTCCTTCGACTCGCACTTGGCGTAGTCGTAGGCCTCGCCGTCGGTGATGCGCGAGGAGGGGCAGATCACGCCGTTGACCGGCTGGCCGGTCGGGATGCAACCGTCGGTGCACTGCTTGGTCGGGTCGGGGCTGCCCGCGGTCAGGCCCCCGTCGCCCCACAGCTCCTCGTTGTCGCAGCGCATGTTCGCGCCGAACGGGGCCATGGCGCTGCAGCGGTAGCCCTTGGGGCAGGAGGCGTCGGACAGGCACTCCTTGGTGCAGTAGCCCATGCAGCCGTAGGGCGCCGAGGGGCAGTCGGTCTGCGTCACGTCCGCCCGGCACTCCCCGTTCATCACGTTCTCGGCCTTGTGGCTGACCCCGTCCGGGTATTCTCCGCCCTCGTCGGCCTGGGTGGCCACGCAGATCAGGTTGGTGCACTGGAGCGACGGGAGCTGGATGCAGTCGACCGGGCAGGCGTCGTTGGCGGGCGGGGTCCCGGCCGCGGGCATTTCCACGGCCGCCTGCAGGGGCTGGCAGGCCGGCAGGATCGTGCAGTCGGGGTGGGCGTCCTCGCCTTCGCCGGTCAGGGGCCAGCTGAAGGTGCACGGCTGGCCGATGGGCTCGTCCGCGCAGCCCCCCAGGCCCGCGACCGCGATCAGCAGCCCTGCCAACATCATCGTCCCACGCATGCTTCGCTCTCCTGTGGCGCCCACCGGCGATCGGAAGACTCTGGCGAACGCTTGGGTCGAGCCCTACCACAGCCGTCCGCGCCAGACAAGAAAAAAAAGGATTCTCAGGGGGTTGGGCCCCGCGCCGGCCCTGGAAATTGGCTTGACAGGTCGCCGGGAAGCGTCCTATCGTTACCATCCGAATATGTGTCGGATTCCCGAGGCGTTAGATGTGGGATTCGACGGCCCCGCCTCGTTGGGAGGATGCGTGATCCTGCTCACGTCCCCACGGCATGCAAAAACCCCCTACCCACAGAGAATCGCCATGCTGAGAAAGCTCATCCCGGCCGCGCTGCTGTGCGTGCTCCTGGCCGTCCCCGCCGCCCGGGCGCAGGACGAGGAGGAGAGCGGTTCGCTCCGAGACCGTATCAAGGGGGTCTCGGGCAAGCTCTACCTCAAGTCCGGCCGGCTGGAGCTGACCCTGCTGCCCCTGACCAGCATCAGCCTCAACGACGCCTTCTACCAGAAGCTGGGCGGCGGGCTGCAGCTCGCCTACCACTTCTCGGACGCCTGGGCGCTGGGGCTGACGGGCACCTACAGCCTGAACCTGGACTCGGGCAACGCCAACTACTACGGGCGCCAGGCCGAGGACATCCCCTACGCCGGCAAGCGCAACTTCCTGTTCAGCCTGGAGGGCATGTGGGCCCCGCTGTACGGGAAGATCTCGGTGGCCGCCGAGTGGACCCTGCACTACGACACGTATATTTTGCTCGGGCTGGGAGGCATCGGCGGCGACCAGACCGGCGGAGACCTGAGCTTCGGCGTGGCCGGCACGGTGGGGCTCGGGGCCCGGCTGTTCTTCCTGGACTGGCTGGCGCTGCGGCTCGAGTTCCGCGACTACCTGCTGTTCAACGACAAGGTGTCCTACGACAAGACCGAGAAGACCGACGTCCAGAACCAGCTCATGATCAACATCGGGCTGAGCTTCTTCGTGCTGGACGCCGACCCGGAGGAGTGAGCCATGCGAACGAGAATGCACATCGCCTCGCTCCTCGCGGTCGGGCTGCTCGTGGCCGGTGGGCCGCCGTTCGGCGGCTCGGCCCGGGCCGAGGAGGGCAAGGGCGGCAAGGAGGGCGAGGCCAAGCCCGCTCCGGCCGGCGACGCCAAGCCCGCCCAGGTCGCGGACGAGGACAAGGACAAGAAGGACGTCGAGGTGCGCCAGGACCGCATCAAGAGCATCCAGCGCAAACCCGTGCTCAAGCGCATGCGCTGGGAGCTCACCCCGACCTTCTCCCTCAGCCTGAACGACGCCTTCTACCAGAAGCTGGGCGGCGGGCTGGGGCTGACCTTCCACCCGGCCGACTCGCTGGGGCTGGAGCTGGCCGGCACCTACGTCGGCACCGTCCAGAGCGACATGGTGGGCTTCTTCCAGCAGGCCAACCAGGCCCTGCCCAAGGTGTCCAAGCTGATGTACTACTTCACCGGCAGCGTGGCCTGGTCGCCGCTGTACGGCAAGCTGTCCTTCGTGACCGACGACATCGTCTACATGGACCTGTACCTGCTGGCCGGCTTCGGCATGGCCTACTCGGAGACGGGCGCCAAGCTGGCCGGCAACGTGGGGATCGGGCTGCGCTACTTCATCAACTCGTGGCTGGTGCTCAAGCTCGAGGTGCGCGATCTCATCTACACCGAGACCTTCCGCCTGGACGTGTCACGCACCGAGTACTCGGACGTCCAGAACCACGTCATGCTCGACATCGGTCTGAGCTTCTTCCTGCCGACCGACTTCGAGTACGAGTTCCAGTGAGCGGGGTGCGGCGATGCGCCACAGCAAGCTTTCCTTCGTGCTGGTGTGTGGACTCGGCCTGAGCCTGTGGCTGGGCGGGGCGGGGCCGTGGCCGGCCCTGGCCCGGGCCCAGGACGACGGGCTGGGCATCGACCTCACCGGGGACGAGACCAAGAAGAAGAAGAAGAAGGACGCCAAGAAGCCGGACCCGAAGAAGCCGGGCGAGGCGAAGGCCGCGGACGGCAAGGCCGCCGACGACGGCGGCTTCGGCTTCGAGGCCCTCGACGTGTCGGTCAAGAGCGCCGAGAAGGAGGCCATGGAGGCCGCCCTCGACCAGATGAAGGACGAGAAGTACGAGCCCGCCGCGGTGAGCTTCTGGGATCTGTACAACAACCCGAAGGCCAAGCAGTACTTCCAGAGCTCGGAGTACCAGCTCGCCAAGGCCCTCTACCGCATGCGCCTGTACCACACGGCGCTCCAGCACTTCGGCAAGATCCTGGAGAAGGGCACCGACCACAAGTACTTCAAGACCTCGCTCGAGTGGCTGTTCTTCATCAGCCACAAGGTCAAGGACCAGCGCGAGGTGCTCGACTACATCGCCCGCTACTCGGACGTTGAGTTCCCCAAGAAGTACCGGGACGAGTTCCTCTTCCTGCTGGCCAAGAACTTCTACTTCCGCGCGCTGGAGATCGAGAAGGGCGCCGTCGCGGCCGCGGCGCCGGCCGCCAAGCCGGCCGAGGGCAAGCCCGCGGCCAAGCCCGCCTCCGGCGAGGAGGAGATGGGCTTCGACCTCGGCGGCGGGGACGAGGGCGAGAAGTCCGGCGGCGGGGACGACGGCCTGGGCCTCGATCTGACCGGCAGCGGCGGGGGCGGCGCGGCCGGCGGCGGCGGGCTGGACCTCGGCGGCGGCGACGAGATGGGGCTGGACCTCGAGGACTCCAAGAAGACCGGCCCGAGCGCGCTGCCCACCGACGCGGTGGGCCTGCTGTCCAAGTCCAAGGCGCTGCTGCTGCAGGTGGGCGAGAACAGCAAGTTCTACCCCCGCGCGCGCTACCTGGAGGGCGTCATCTTCTACAAGGAGGAGAACTTCCAGGAGGCCGTGGGCGCCTTCCGCAAGGTGGTCCGCCTGCTGCACCCCAAGACGGGCAAGTTCCGCGACGACGCGCTGCGCGAGATGGCCTTCTTCCAGCTCGCGCGCACCCACTACGCGCACAAGCAGTTCCGCTACGCGCTGTTCTACTACGACCGCATCACCAGCGACAGCGTGCAGTGGCTCGACTCGCTGTTCGAGTCGAGCTGGGCCTGGTTCCGGCTGGGCAAGTTCCAGAAGGCGCTCGGCAACCTGATCACCCTCGACAGCCCCTTCTTCCGCGAGGAGTACTTCCCCGAGGGGCTGGTGCTCAAGGCGGTCACCTACTTCGAGAACTGCCGCTACCCGGAGTCCAACCAGATCGTCACCGAGTTCCGCACCCGCTACGAGCCCCTGTACAAGGAGCTGGACAAGCTCGTCTCGCAGAAGATGGAGCCCGAGGCCTACTACAAGAAGCTGCTGGCCATCCAGACCGCGCCCAGCGACGACCCCGCGGGCAAGCTGCTGCGGCGCATCCTCAAGGTGGCGCTGCAGGACGACGACCTCAAGGTGCTGAACGCCTCGGTGCTGGAGATCGAGCGCGAGATGCAGCGCATCCGCAAGAAGCCGGCCAGCTTCACCGGCAGCAAGCTGGCCAAGCGGCTGCTGGACATGCTCAAGGGCCAGCGCGACGCGCTGGTGGTGAAGGCCGGCGAGCTCACCAAGCGCCGCCTGGAGCAGGAGCGCGACGCCCTGTCCACGCTGATCGGCCAGGCGCTGCGCATCAAGCTGGAGAACGACAACGCCGAGCTGGACGTGCTGCGCCGGGCCAAGGCCGGGGACACGGATCTCGGCCCCACGCTGCTGCCCTACGACTGGACGGCCGCCACCGACGACGAGAAGCTCTACTGGCCGTACGAGGGCGAGTACTGGCGGGACGAGCTGGGCACCTACGAGTACACGCTGACCTGGGGCTGCCGGAAGCAGGTCGAGTAGGCCGGCGCGGCAAGGACGGAGGCCTGGGACATGGTCGCGAGACGGGCGCTGTGGGCGTTGGGGGTCTGGTTCCTGGCGGCAACCGTGCTCCCGGGCGGGCCGCCCGAGGCGCAGGCCTACACCACCGGCCAGAAGAAGGAAGACCCCAAGGAGAAGAAGCGCAAGCCGCTGCTCGACTACCAGCAGATGCGCCGTGGCCGCAAGGTCGACCGCCAGATGGCCGAGAAGCGCGAGGGCATCCGGCGGCAGATCGAGGATCTGCTGAAGTTCGAGAAGGACCCCAAGGAGATCCCCCAGCTCAAGTTCCAGCTCGCCGAGAACTACTTCGAGGAGGCCCAGAGCTTCTTCGACATGGGCCAGGAGCTGGACGAGAAGCTGATGAAGGACCCGACCAACGAGAAGCTGCGGGCCGAGGTGGCCGCGGAGCAGGCCAAGCTGCGCAAGGTCGAGGACGAGTGGCGCAACAAGGCCATCGACATGTACATGCAGCTCGCCAAGGACTACCCGGACTACCCGGGCCGCGACCAGGTGCTGTTCTACCTGGGCGAGTCGCTGTGGGACATGAAGCGGCAGAAGGAAGCCCTGACGGTCCACAAGGAGCTCATCTCCACCTACCCGCAGAGCCAGTACGTGCCCGACGCCTACCTGGCCTTCGGCGACTACTACTTCGACAAGGCCGAGCTGGACAAGGCGCTGATGGCCTACAAGAAGGTGGCCGAGTACAAGGAGTCGCAGGTCTACATGTACGCCATCTACAAGCAGGGATGGTGCTACTACAACCTGCACGAGTGGGACAAGGCCAAGGAGTCGTTCCAGGAGGTCGTGCACCTGTCCGATCTCGAGTCCGCCTCCACCGGCCGGAAGATCGATCTGCGCAAGGAGGCGCTCAACGACTTCACCCTGACCTACTCCCACGAGGGCGGGGCGGAGAGCGCCCCGCGCGTGTTCCAGCGCCTGGCCCCCAAGGAGGCCCACGACCTGCTGATCAACCTGGCCAACATGTTCTTCGGCGACGGCAAGGACAAGAAGGCCATCGTCCTGTACCGCTGGCTGATCGAGCAGGAGAAGTGCTCGGCCGAGGTGCCCTTCTACCAGGGCCGGGTGGTCGACGCCGCCTCCCGCGTGGGCGAGAAGCGCTACACCGTCAGCCAGGTGCGCCGGCTGCTGGAGCTGTTCAAGGAGGTCGAGGGCTGCGTCAAGAACCCCGACGCCCGGCAGAAGGAGCGCATCCGCGAGGCGCGCGAGATGGCCGAGCTGACGCTGCGCAAGCTCTCCTCCATCTGGTACAAGGAGGCCAAGGAGACGCAGCAGAAGGACACCTTCGAGTACGCCCAGGAGCTGTTCGGCGACTACCTGGATCTCTTCCCCGAGTCCAAGGACGCCTACGACATGCGCTTCGCCTACGCGGAGCTGCTCTTCCACCGCCTGGGCCGCTACGAGCGCGCGGCGGTGGAGTACTCCAAGATCGTCGAGGAGGACCTGGCCTACAAGAAGAAGAACGGCAAGTTCCCGCCCAAGGAGACCGATCCCAAGAAGCGCTCCGCGCCGGGCACGTACATGTGCGACTCGGCCTTCAAGGCCATGCAGGCCAACCGGGAGCTGCTCAAGAAGGAGAAGAAGGCCGACCGCAAGAAGCGCAAGGAGAAGAAGGAGGAGGGCAAGAAGGACGGCGCCAAGCCCAAGCAGGAGGCCCAGCCCATCCCCAAGAACAAGCTGCGCTTCATTCGCTCGGCCGAGATCTACATGGATCACTGCCCCCAGGATCAGGACGTGGGGGACGTGAAGTACGACATCGCCAAGACCTACTACGACTACTACCACCTCGACGAGGGCATCAGGCGCTTCGACGAGATCGTGCGCGACTTCCCCAAGAGCGATCTGGCGGTCTACTCGGCCAACCTGGTGCTCGACTCCCTCCAGGAGAAGGAGGACTTCGAGAGCCTCAACACCTACGCGCGCAAGTACTACAAGAGCCCGGACCTCATGGCCAACGAGAAGCTGCGCGCCGATCTCACCCGCCTCATCCCGGAGATCGCCTTCAAGCGCGTCGGCAACCTCGAGGCCATGCTGGCCAACCCGCCCGCGGGCAAGCCCAGGCTGGCCGAGGCCAAGATGCACAGCAAGGTGGCCTTCGCCTACATCGGCTTCTGGCGCGAGTTCCCGCAGCACGAGCTGGCCGACGAGGCGCTGTTCAACGCCTCGGTGAAGTACATGCAGGCCGAGCGCCTGGACAAGGCGCGGAAGGCGCGCGAGCTGTTGATCGAGAAGTTCCCCGAGAGCGATCTCGTGCCCGGCACCATCTTCAACCTGGCCGAGAACTACGAGCGCATGGCCGACTTCGACCGCGCCGCCTCGCTGTACGAGCGCTACGCCGAGACCTACAAGAAGATGAAGGGCCTGGGCAAGGCCGTGTCCTACAAGGAGCGGGGCAAGAAGCCGCCGCCCCCTCCCAAGGGCAAGGACAAGAAGGACAAGGGCAAGGACGCCAAGAAGCCCGAGGCCAAGTTCGAGGGCAACCGGCGCACCTGGAACCTGGAGGACGCCCGGGACGCCCTGCTCAACGCGGGCGTCTACCGCGAGGCGCTGCGGCAGTTCGACAAGGCGGTCAAGGATCGCAACGAGTTCGTCGACCTGTTCCCGGACTCGGACGACGCCCCCAAGGTCTTCTACTCCCTCGGCCTGATGTACGAGCGCCTGGGCAAGCTGCCGCAGGCCGCCGAGATCTTCAAGACCTACTCGACCAAGTACTTCAAGTCGAACCCGGATCGGGCCATCGCCGCGCACATGAAGCGGGCGGTGCTGCTGCGCAAGGCCAAGAAGAAGGTGGACTGGAAGGAGATCGACCGCGAGGTGCGCGAGACGCTCAAGCTCTACAACCTGCACAAGAAGAAGATCAAGGAGCTGCCCGAGGCGGCCGAGGCCGCGGCCCACGCCTCCTTCATCCTGGCCGAGCCGGTGTACGAGGACTTCATCAAGTACAAGTTCACCCTGAGCGGCGCAGGCAAGAAGCTCGAGGAAGGGCTCAAGAAGATGCTGGCCGAGAAGGTCAAGCGCTTCAAGAAGGTCGAGACGACCTACACCGACGTGGCCAAGCTCAAGCAGCCCGAGTGGGCCATCGCCTCCCTGTACCGCATCGGCCGCGCCTACGAGAACTTCGCCGAGACGTTCTACAACGCGCCGCTGCCCAAGGGGCTCACCCCGGAGCAGATCGATCTGTACAAGGGCATGCTGCGCGAGCAGGGCCAGCCCTTCGAGGACAAGGCGGTCGCCCACTTCAAGGCCGCCGTGGACAAGGGCTCGGAGCTCGGCTTCTACTCCGACTACTCCCAGAAGGCGCTGGAGAAGCTGCAGCACTACCGCCCGGCCGAGTTCCCCCGCGAGCAGCTCGGCTTCTCCCTGGGGCTGGCCGCCGCGCCGGCCTTCCGCAACCCGCTGCTGCTGGCCCTGTGGGACGACGCCAAGGCGAAGCCCGAGCTGCTGAACGAGCCGCCCCTGGTCACCCAGCGCGTCGGCGGCGAGCCCGTGCCCGCCCCGGCGCCCGAGGTCAAGGACCGGGAGGCGCCGAAGGATCCGGACAAGGGCCCGCCAGCGGGCGATCAGGCCAAGCCCGGCGAGCCGGCCAAGGCCTCGGGCGAGGCCAAGCCGGCGGAGGCCGCGGCCAAGCAGCCCGAGCCGCCCAAGGAGCCCGGGGATCCCGCTAGCGAGGCCATGCAGGAGGACGAGCCGGGTGACGACGAGTTCGAGTGAACCCGCGCCGCGCCGCTCGTGTCGGGTGCTGGAGAGGAGAGGGTGGTCCATGACGAGGCTGCTGAGAATCCTGGCTGTGGCTGGGCTGGCCCTCCTGGTCGGGGGATGCCCCAAGGACACGGTGAAGCCCGACGACAAGCCGTCCCAGCCGACGGCTGGCGGCGACGCGGCGCAGCCTCCGCCCAAGAAGGTCGAGGTGTCCGAGACCACCAAGCTGGCCTTCGCCGACGCCGTGGCCGCCTACCAGCAGCAGAAGAAGAGCGGCCGGTTCGACTACGAGGATCTGCTGTCCCGCTTCCGCGCGATCCTCGAGGCCGACCCGAAGGCGGCCGAGGCCCACTACAACCTGGGCTGCGTCCTCGAGGCCATGCGCAAGGACGAGGAGGCGCAGAAGCACTACCAGCAGGCCCTCGAGCTGCGGCCCGACCTCACCCTGGCCGCGGCCAACTGGGGCGCGATGCTGGCGCGCCAGGGCAAGCTCGATCAGGCCATCGAGGTCTACAAGCGGGCGCTCAGCAAAGACGCCAAGAACTCGGCCGTGCTGCTGAACATGGCCAGCGTGTACCTGGACCAGAAGAAGTACGACGTCGCCCTGCAGAAGTCCGCCGAGGTGCTGGTGCGCGACCCGACCAACGTGGGCGCCTACCGCATCATGTCCTCGGCCTACCTGGAGAAGAACGACCTGGACATGGCCCACCTGCTGTGCCTGCGCGGGCTGCTGGTGAAGAAGGACGATCCCATCCTCTACAACACCCTGGGGCTGGTGCTGCTGAAGCAGAAGAAGGTCCCCGAGGCCCTGGCCCAGTTCCGGGCGGCCCTGGAGGGGCAGCCGGACATGATCTCCACCCGGCTGAACATCGCCAAGATCGCGCTCGACTACAAGGACTTCCGCATCGCCAAGGAGGAGTTCACCCGGATCCTGGAGTACGAGCCCGGGCACCGGCAGGCCGCCTTCGGCCTGGCCATCGCGGCCCGCGGCAGCGGAGACATCGACGCGTCCAAGGCCCAGTTCCTCGCCCTGGCCGAGAAGTACCCCAAGGATCCGGCCCCCCACCAGTGGCTGTGCCGGCTGGCGCTGCGGAACTTCAACAACCCGGCGGAGGCCAAGCAGGCCTGCAAGAAGTGCATCGACCTGGCCGGCGTGGACGACAGCTCCGACCACCCCTGCGTGGCCATGGCCAAGGAGTCGGTCCAGTCGATCGAGATGGAAAAGAAGATGAAGGTGGCCGAGGCCAAGGCCCTCGAGGAGCAGAAGAAGTACGAGGAGAAGCTGGCCATGCTGGCCAAGCTGCGGCAGGACATCGTGGACCGGGAGTGGGAGAAGGGCAAGAAGGACTGCCTGGTCCTCCCGCCCGGGAAGCTGGACACCAAGGAGCTCGACTTCGTCCTCGAGCCGCTGGCCATCACCCCGGAGAAGGCCAACACGGTCAAGCTGGTGGGCTACCTGTGGGAGGACGTGAAGGACGTCTTCGTCGGCACCATCAAGACGAAGTGGCGCAAGGTGAACGAGTACACGCTGGAGATGATCGTCCCCAAGGATCTCGAGCTCGGGCCCTGGGACGTGCTGATCCGCATGAAGGACAAGTCCGAGATGTACTTCGGCGGCGGCCTGTGGGTGGGGGAGAAGCCCAAGTGCGGCGAGGCGGCCAAGCCGGGCGAGGGAGCCAAGCCTGGCGACGGGGCCAAGCCTGGCGAGGGGGCCAAGCCGGGCGATGGGGCCAAGCCGGCCGACGGGGCCAAGCCAGCCGACGGGGCCAAGCCGGGCGATGGGGCCAAGCCGGCCGACGGGGCCAAGCCGGCCGAGGGAGCCAAGCCGGCCGAGGGAGCCAAGCCGGGCGAGGGAGCCAAGCCGGGCGAGGAGGCCAAGCCGGGTGAGGGAGCCAAGCCGGCCGAGGGTGGGGACAAGAGCAAGGAACCGGGAGCTCCGGGTGCTGTCCAACCGGCCGGCGAGTCGGGAGGCGACGAGGAGCCTGAGGACTCCGGCGAGCCAGGATCGCCTTGATATTGAATGGTTTTCGCAAGACCTGAAGCGCAGGAGGTCGTGAGATGAAGACTGCAGGCCGCTGGATGATCGCGTGGCTGACCGGCCTGGCGTTGCTCCTCGGGCTGGCCGCATTCGCCTCCGCACAGGAGGACGAGAGCGTCATCTACAAGAAGAAGACGGTCTACAACTTCGAGGATGACACGATCACCGGCGATCTGACCCGCCCGGATCAGGAGTTCCTCACCGGTCGGAAGATGGCCAGGCACAAGAGCCTCATCCGCATCCGGCAGGATTTCAAGGAGCGGGTGTTCCAGTCCGTCAAGGACCTGTAGGCCGGAGGTGACGCCATGGCCAAGAAACTCTCCTTCAAGGTCTACCGGGGCGGTCAGCTCCTGACGACCGAGTCGTTCGACCGGGAGATCATCAAGATCGGCCGGCTGTCCTCGGCGCACCTGCGGCTCGAGGACGAGAAGGTCTCCCGCATCCACGCCGTGGTGGAGGTCTCCGCCAGCGGGGAGATCCACATCATCGACATGGGCTCCTCCGAGGGCACCTTCGTCAACGGCGAGAAGGTGAACAAGGCGCCGCTCAAGGCCGGGGACGAGATCCGGGTGGGCGAGACGCGCCTGGTGTTCGCCGAGGGCGAGGCCGCCGCGGCCGAGACCGCCGCCGCCGCGCCCGAGGCGGCCGCCGCGACCCAGGAGGTCGCCCCCGAGGCCCCGGACCTGGGCGGGAGCGAGGCGGAGGCGGCGGCGGAGACCGCCCGGCAGGAGGCGCCTCCGGTCCAGCCCTCGCCGGTCTCCCAGCTGGCGGCCTTCGACAGCCGCGTCAGCCGCGGGCGTCCGCAGGTCGAGCCGGCCCCGGTGGAGGAGGCCCCGGTGATCACCCAGCGGAACGTGGCCCCGCCCGAGGAGGCCGCCGCCCAGGCCCCGGAGCAGCCGCAGGTCATGCTGCACTCCACGCGCCTGGCGTTGCCGCCCCCCAAGGAGCTCGGGGAGCTCAGCGACGACGAGCACGTGTCCCCCGACAACTGGGCGCTCGAGGTGCGCAAGCTGTGGGGCGAGACCGTCCTGGACGTGAAGTACTTCCGGGCCGCGGACAAGGAGGTGCGGGTCGGCGACGCCAAGGGCGTCAGCATCTTCCTGCCCCCGGAGCTGCTGCCCGACGCCAGCTACCAGGTCGCCAGGCTGGGCGGCGCGGAGGCCGTGCTGAGCTTCCCCGCCACCGCCCAGGGCGATCTGCGCACCTCCGACGGGCAGGTGATCGGGCTGGGCGAGCTGGCCAAGAGCAACCGGGTCGGCCAGGATCCCCAGTACGGCGGCTGCAAGAGCTTCACCCTGCCACCGGGCGGGGTGGCCACCTTCCTGTACGGCAACGTCGGGCTGCGCTTCCGCTACGTCTCCAAACCGGCCAGCTTCCTGTCGACCATGTCCGACCGGCTGGACTACACGTTCCTGAACTCGATCCTGCTGATGCTGTTCATCTTCGCCGCCATGGTGGCCACGTTCCACCTGCGCCCCAAGTCGGTGGAGACGACCGAGGAGGAGCTGTACAAGGTCCCGGACCGCTTCGTGCAGTTCATCCTGACCCGCCCGAAGCCGGAGAAGAAGGATCTCAGCTTCCTCGAGCAGCTCAAGTCCGACATCGACGCCAAGAAGATGGCCAACCAGGCCGAGCGGTACAAGGGCTCCGAGGGCAAGATGGGCAAGGTCGGCAAGCCCGACACGGGCCGCCGCTCCGCCATCCGCGCCATCAAGCCGGACGACAAGGAGCTGGTCGGCAACCGCGGCCTGCTGGCGGTGCTCGGCGCGGGCGGCCCCGAGGGCCTGTCCACGGTCATGGGCGGCACCGGCCTGGGCGGCGAGCTGGAAGGCGCCATCGGCAACATGTTCGGCGCCCAGGTGGGCGAGAGCGGAGGCTTCGGCGGGCTGGGCCTGCGCGGCACCGGCACGGGCGGCGGCGGCATGGGCAACACCATCGGCGTAGGACGCCTGGGCACCCGTGGCCGTGGGGGCGGCAACTACGGGTACGGCACCGGCGTGTCCCGGGTCAAGAGCCGCGGCGAGCGCGACGTGAACATCTCCGTGGGCAAGCCGATCATCATGGGCTCGCTGAGCATGGAGATCATCCGCAGGGTGATCCAGTCCCACCGGGACCAGATCAAGTACTGCTACTCGCAGGAGCTGACCCGCAACCCGAACCTGAACGGCAAGGTCTCGATCAAGTTCACCATCAGCGAGAAGGGTTACGTGACCCAGGCCACCGTGGCCGGCACCACGATGAACAACGCCTCGGTGGAGCGCTGCCTCTGCCAGAAGATCCTCACCTGGAAGTTCCCCGAGCCCAAGGGCGGCGGCATCGTGATCGTCAACTACCCCTTCATCTTCAAGCCGGAATGAGTGGCGGCGCCGGGCGCCGGGCCGCGGGAGAATGCCGATGCGACGAGCGTGGGTGGTTTCGGGTGGCGCGCTGGTGTGGTTGTGCCTGATGGCGCCCGCGGCCGCCCTGGCCGAGGAAGCGGCCGGCGGCGCGCAGGACAGCGAGGAGCAGGGCCAGATCACCGGGGCCCCCAAGGCGCAGGTGTTCGAGGAGGTCGAGCGGGGGTTCTTCCTGCGCACGACCCTCGGCGCGGCCATGGCGGTGACGGACATGTTCGGCGACTCGGCTGGCGTCAAGCGGGAGTCCACGCTGTGGCCCGGGCCGGTGGTGGGGCTCGAGATCGGCTACGATTTCGGCCAGTACGCCTCCCTGCACCTGGCCGCCCAGGGCCAGCAGATCATCGGCGTGCAGGAGCGGAACGACCGCGAGTCGGGCGCGGACGCCACCCTGCTGGCGCTCATGCTGGGCGGGCGGGTCAACCTGGTCACCTCCCAGCGCGTGGCCTGGTACCTCAAGGTGGGCGCTGGCTGGATGTTCACCTGGCCCGAATTGGCAGGCCTGGACTCGGGTTTCCTGGTGCACGGCGGCACGGGCGTGGAGTACGCCACCAAGCTGCGCCACTTCACCGTCGGCCTGGAGGCCACCGCCCAGTACGATATCGCCAACGGCGGCCTCCTGGTCGGCCTGAGCCCCACCCTCAAGTACGTCTTCTGACGCCCCCCGAGGACCTCGTCCGACCCCCCTGGCGCCCCGCGCATCGCCCCTGATTTCTTTTGATTTTGTCGCCTCCCTGAAGTATAAGGCAGGCGAGCGAACCAGGTGCTTCTGCAACCCTCGGGACGGGTGTGCGTTCCCGCCCGACCGCGACCAAGCCGGGAGTCGACAGCGCCATGGACGAGCAGATCCGAAACTACCAGAGGATCCTCAAGGCCAACCCCACCGACCTGCCCGCGTTCACCGCCCTGGAGGAGCTGTTCAAGGGCAAGGATCTGTGGCGCGAGCTGGTGGAGCTGTACGAGGAGCGGATGCGGCACGTGCAGGCGCCCGAGGTGCTGCGCGTCCTGCTCGAGAAGTGCGCCGGCGTGCTGCTGCACAAGCTCAACGACGCCGCGCGGGCCGAGGGCTGCTTCGAACAGCTGCTGCGCCTGCAGCCCGACCACCGGGCGGCCCTCGAGGGGCTGGAGAGCATCTACTCCCTGCGCAAGGACCACGAGCGGCTGGCCCAGGTCCTCGAGGCGCAGGCCGGCCTGGCGGAGGACACCACCGAGCGCGCGGCCCTGTTCGAGCGGCTGGGCAAGCTCTACTCCGAGACCCTCCACCGGCGCAGCCGGGCCCTGGTGGCCTGGCGCCACGCGCTGACGGCGGACCCCAAGCGGCTGCACGTCCTCGCCGCGTTGCAGGAGACCTACCTCGAGCTGGGCGCCTTCGACCGGGTGCGGGAGTTCCTGGATCGCGAGGCGGCCGTCGACGAGGGGGACGCGCAGGCCGTGGCGGCCAAGTACCTGCGGCTCGGGCAGCAGCTCCTCGAGGAGCCGCTGCACGAGGCCGCCTGCCGGCAGGCGCTGGAGAAGGCCAAGGGCATGCTGGTGGAGCCGGCCCCCGCGACGGCCGCGCTGGCCGCGCTGGACGCGGCCGTGGCCGATCGCGAGGCCCACATCAAGCGGCTGCGGGTCGAGGCCGTGGAGGCCCCGGACAAGAACCGCGCTGTCAGCCTCTACCGCCGCATCGCCGAGATCTACTACCTGATGGGCAACCACGACGCCCAGGTGGAGGAGAACCTCGAGAAGTGCTCCCTGCTGCAGCCCGGCAACACGCGCGTGGTGGCCTTCCTCGAGCGCTACTACCTGGAGTCGCGCAAGGCCAAGCAGCTCATCGAGAAGCTCAAGGCCATGGCCGCCAAGGTCAAGGACCGCAAGCAGGCCATCCCCATCCTCGAGCGCACGGCCATGCTGACGGCCGTCCACCTGCAGGACCGCAAGGCCGCCCTGGAGCTGTACCGCAAGGTGGTGGAGCTGGAGCCAGGGCACGTGTCGGCCACCGCCTCGCTGGTCGAGGCGTACCAGGAGGAGGGCCGCTGGGCCGAGGTGGTGGAGCTGCTCAAGGGCCAGGCCGAGCGCCAGACCGATCCACACGCGCGGGCCGAGATCCTGTTCCAGATCGCGCGCATCACCTCCGACCAGCTCAAGGACCCCGAGGCGGCGCGCTTCCAGTACGAGGAGATCCTGCGGCTCGAGCGCGACAACCTGCGGGCCGCGGCGGCGCTGGAGCGCATCTACGAGAGGGCCAAGGACTGGAAGGGGCTGACGCGGGTGCTGGCCATCCAGGCCCGCCAGGCCGCCGAGCCCGAGGAGAAGGTGCGCCTGCTCGATCGGCTGGCCGAGCTGCACCGCGACAAGCTCAAGGACCCCGTCGAGGCGTTCCTGGTGGTGCTGCAGGGCCTGGCGCTGAAGCCCGAGCGCAAGAAGGCCATCAAGGAGGCCCAGGAGCTGGGCGAGCAGACCGGCCGCTTCCAGGAGCTGGCCGGGGCGCTGCGGCTGGTGGTGGACTCGGGCGCGCTGGAGGACAAGCGGGCCGTCGAGCTGCTGGGGGTGGTCGCCGAGCTGCACGACAAGAAGCTGCAGAACGCCGCGGAGGCCATCCGGGCCTACCAGGCCATCCTGGAGCGCGATCCCAAGAACATGGCCGCCCTGGACGCGCTCGAGCGGCTGCAGGTGGCGGCCGGCGGCAGCGTGGAGCTGGTGGCCATCTACCGCCGCCAGCTCGATCTGGTGCGCTCCGGGCAGAAGAAGAAGGAGCTGCTGTACAAGCTGGCCGCCATCTTCTGCGAGCGCATGGCCGACTTCGGCCAGGCCATCCAGGCCTACCGGCAGGTGCTCGAGCTGGACGGCAAGGACACCCAGGCCTGGCGGGCCCTGGCCGACCTGTTCGAGCGCGAGGGGCGCTGGGAGGAGGCCGCCCAGGCCATCGAGCAGACGCTGGCCGGGGCGGTGCCCCCGGCCGAGCGCCCGAGGCTGCTGCACCGCCTGGCGGCCATCTTCGAGCAGCGGCTGAACGACACCGAGCGCGCCCTGGCCCTGTGCCAGGAGATCCTGTCGACCGAGCAGGTCGAGGCCGAGCTGGCCGCGGCCACGGTGACCATCCTCGAGCGCCTGCAGAGCCGCGGCGTGAACCCGATGCGCATCGCCGAGGTGCTGCAGCCGTACTACGCCCTGGCGGGTGACTACCGGCGCCACATCGACATGCTGGAGCTGCGCGTCGAGGGCAGCACCACGGCCGCCGAGCGCGTGGGCCTGCTGCAGCGCATCGCCCAGGTGTACGAGGTGGAGATGGGCCAGAAGGAGCTGGCCTTCACCGCCCTGGGTCGCGCCTTCGCCCTGGCGCCCGAGCGCCAGGAGGTGGCCGAGGAGCTCAAGCGGCTGGCCCAGGAGACGGGCCGGCTCGAGGACCTGGCCACGGCCCAGGAGTCCGCCCTGCAGGCCACGTCCGAGCGCGGGCTGCAGATCCAGCTGGCCTGCCAGCTCGGCGCGCTGTACCGGGATCAGCTCAAGCGGCCTCGCGCCGCCATCGACGCCTTCCGGCGCGCCTCGGCCCTGGCCCCCGAGGACCCCGCCCTGGAGCGCCACCTGTCGGATCTCTTCCGCGAGAACCAGATGTTCGAGGAGCTGGCCCAGTCCCTGCAGCGCCGCGTGGACCAGGCCACCGAACCCGCCGAGCGCAAGCTGCTCATGCTGGAGCTGGGCGATCTGCACCAGACCCAGCTACACGACCGGCCCCAGGCCATCGCCACCTTCCAGGTGCTGCAGCGCCTGCTGGGCGACGATCTCGACGTGCTCAAGCGCCTCGACGTGCTGCTGGAGAAGGAGTCCCGCTGGCCGGATCTGGCCGACGTGCTGGAGCGCATGCTGCCGCTGGTCGGGGCCGACGAGGCCTCCGAGCTGCGCCTGCGCCTGGGCCGGGTGCGCGCGGAGCGCATGGAGGAGCACCAGCACGCCGTGGAGCACTACCGGCAGGTGCTCGGGGAGCGCCCGGAGGACGAGCGCGCCATCCAGGGCCTGGAGTCGCTGCTGGAGCGGCCCGACAGCGCGGCGGCGGCGGCGGACATCCTGCTGCCCATCTACGAGAAGAGGGAAAACTGGGAGGGCCAGGTGCGGGCCCTCGAGGTGCAGGCCGAGGCCGCGGCCGAGCCGGCGGTCAAGTTGGAGCTGGTGCGCAAGGCGGCGCGGATCTGCGATCGCCAGCTCAACCAGCTCGAGCGCTCCTTCGACCTCCTGCGGCGCGCCTACCGCATCGACCCCAGCCAGTCCGAGGTGCTGCAGGCCCTCGAACGGCAGGCCGAGAAGATCGGCAAGCACGAGGGGCTGGCGGCCAGCCTGGAGGAGGCCCTGACGGCCCAGGCCGGGCAGCCGCCCTCCGGCGACGGGGGCCAGGTCTTCCTGCTGCAGAAGCTGTCCGATCTGTACCGCGAGAAGCTGCGCCGGCCCGATCTGGCCACGGCCGCGCTGCGCCGGCTGCTCGAGGTCGATGCGCGCAACAGCGCCGCCCTGACCTCCCTGGAGACCCTGTACCGGGACGCCCACTCCTTCCAGGAGCTGGCCTGGGTGCTCGGGCGCCAGGCCGAGCTGGCCGCGGACGGGGGCAAGCAGCGCGATCTGCTGGTGCAGCTCGCCCAGCTCAGCGAGGAGCAGATCCACGATCTCGACGGCGCCGTCGCCGCCTACCAGCAGGTGCTGGCCCTGGACGAGAACGATCTCCACGCGGCCAAGCAGCTCGACCGCCTGTACCAGGCCACGGGCCGCTGGAGCGAGGCGGCCGAGCTGCTGCCGCGGCTGGCCAGCCTGACCAAGAACACCCTGGGGGTGATCGAGTACAACTCGCGCCTGGCCGCGATCCTGTCCGAGCGGCTCCAGGACGGCCGGAGG
Source organism: Myxococcota bacterium (assembly GCA_022710975.1). GTDB lineage: Bacteria > Myxococcota > B64-G9 > B64-G9 > B64-G9 > JAKLGA01. The sequence continues at coordinate 40,624 of JAKLGA010000017.1, forward strand.
GCCATCGACATCTACCGCCAGGTGCTCGAGCTGAAGCCCGGCCACCCGGAGACGGTGACCTGCCTGGAGAAGATGCTGGCGGACGAGCGCTACCGGCTGGCCGCGGCCGAGACCCTGGAGGGCGTGTACCGGGCGGGCGGGGAGTGGCGCAAGCTGGCGGCCATCCTCGAGATGATGCTGGCCGCGACCCCGGAACCCAAGCAGCGCATCGGCCTGTACGCGCAGCTCAAGGAGATCTTCGAGACCCGCATGAGCGAGCGCGCCCTGGCCTTCAACGTGGCCGCGCGCGCCTTCCGCGAGCAGCCCCAGGACGACGGGGTGCACTCCGATCTGGTGCGCCTGGCGGGCGAGGGCGGCTTCTTCGAGGAGCTGGCCGGGCTGTACAGCGACGTGTCCGAGCGCCAGGTCGGCACGCCGCTGGCGGCGAAGGTCCGCAAGCACCTGGCCGGCATCTACGAGACGCGCCTGAACCGCCGGGCCGAGGCCGTGGCCCTCTGGCAGCAGCTGCTCGCGGAGGACGGCGCGGACGAGGAGGTGCTGGTCGCGCTGGAGCGGCTGTACCGCGAGCAGGGCGACTTCCCCGCCCTGGTGGACGTGTACCTGCGCCAGGTGGCGCTGGCCACGGAGGCCCCGCGCAAGAAAGACCTGCTCTTCCAGGCGGCGGCCACGCTGGCCGAGGGCGTCGAGGACCTGGGCCGCGCGGTGGACGTGTACCGCCAGATCCTGTCCCTGGATCCCGCCGATCGGCGCGCCTGGCGCCTGCTCGATCAGCTGCTGCTCCTGTCCGAGCGCTGGCTTGAGCTGGGCGAGGTCCTGGAGCACGAGGTGGCCCTGTCCCCGGTGCAGCCCGGACCGGGCGAGCCGGATCTGCGGCTGGACCTGCTGCTGCGGCTGGCGCAGCTCAGGCTGGAGCGCCTCGACCAGGGCGAGGGTGCCCTGGCCTGCCTGCAGGAGGTGCTCTCGCGCCAGCCCACCGAGCCGCGCGCGGTCGAGCTGCTCGAGCGCATGCTGGCCCGCGGCGACACGCGCCTCGGGGCCGCGACCCTGCTGGAGCCGGTGTACCGGCGTCAGTCCGACTTCCGCAAGCTGGTGGCCATCATGGAGGTGCTGCTGGCCGGTCACGCCGATCTCGCCGCCAGGCTGGCGCTGTTCCGCGAGCTGATGCGCATCTACGAGACCGAGCTGAGCCAGAAGCCGCTGTCCTTCATGGTGGCCTGTCGCGCCTTCCGTGAGAACTGCCAGGACGAGGGCATCCGCCTCGACCTCGAGCGGTTGGCCCAGGAGACCGGCGCCTTCGAGGAGCTGGCGGGCGTGCTCGAGGAGGTGCTGCCTGCCGCCGCTGGCTCGCCGGTGCACTCCGTGCTGGAGCGTCGCCTGGCGCAGCTCAAGGAGGCCTACCTCCAGGACAAGGACGAGGCCGTCAGCCACTGGCGTCAGGTGCTGGCCAGCGATCCGGACGATCCGGAGGCGCTCAAGGCGCTCGAGCGGCTCTACCGCGAGCGCGGCGCCTACCAGGAGCTGGTCGGCATCCTGCGCCACCTGGCCGTCGTGGCGCCCACCCTGGAGCGCAAGAAGGATCTGTACCACGAGGTGGCGACCCTCATGGAGGAGCGCCTGGGCCGCAACGACGGCGCCATCGAGGCCTACCGCGAGATCCTCGCCGAGGATCCCAAGGACCTGGCGGTGCTGAAGCTGGTGGACCGCCTGCTCGAGCGCGAGGGGCGCTGGGAGGAGCTGCGCGAGGTGCTGCAGCAGCAGATCGATCGCGCCGCCACCAGCGAGCTGGTGCCCCTGCAGCTCCGGCTGGGGCAGCTCCACCGGCTCCACCTCGGTGAGCCGGACAAGGCGGTCGAGGTCTTCGGGCGCATCTTCAAGTCGGTCCCGAACCAGCCCCAGGCCGTCCAGGCGCTGGTGGAGATGTTCGACGCCAACGAGGCCCGCGCCAGCGTGGCCCCGGTGCTGGCCCAGGTGCTGGAGTCGCTGGGCGACTGGCAGCACCTGATCGCCGCCCTGGAGGTGATCCAGGCGCAGTCCCCCGAGCAGAGCGCGCGCAAGTCCGCGCTGGTGCGCATGTCGGGGGTGTACGAGCATCGGCTGGGCCAGAAGGAGATGGCCTTCAACGTGCTCGGCCGCGCCTTCCAGGAGGACCCGGCCGACGAGCGCCTGCGGCAGTCGCTCGAGCGGCTAGCCGCCGAGACGGGCGAGTTCGAGATGCTGGCCGCCATCTTCCAGCGGCGCCTGGAGGGCCTCGAGGACCGCGGGCTGCAGCTCGTGCTGCGGCGCCGGCTGGCGGGCGTCTTCGCCGAGCAGCTGAGCGACGTGGAGCGGGCCACCGAGTGCCTGCGGGCGGTGATCGAGCTGGATCCCAAGGACGCGGCCAGCCTGATGGCCCTGGAGCAGATCCACCGCCAGCGCGGCGAGCACGAGGCCCTGGCCGGCGTGCTGCGCCGGCGCGTCAAGATCGCCGACGCCGAGACCGCCTCGGCGCTGCTGTACGAGCTGGCCGGCCTCCAGGAGGAGCGCCTGGGCGACCCGGGTGGCGCCATCCAGACCTACCGGGAGCTGCTGCAGGCGCAGCCCTCGGACCTCAACGCCTACCGCATGCTGGACCGCCTGTGCACCGCCCAGGGCCGCAACCGGGAGCTGGCCGAGGTGCTGGTGGCGGAGATCCGCCTGCTGGACGAGAAGGGTGAGCTGGCGGAGTCCCTCGATCTGCGCTACCGGCTGGCCCAGCTCTTCGAGCTGGAGTTCAACGACACCGAGCGGGCGGGCACGCTCTACCACGACATCCTCCAGGCCAACCCGGCCCACGCGCTCACGGTGTCCTACCTGGAGGGTCTGCTGACCGAGGGCCGCACGTTCGAGGGCGCCCAGGCCCTGCTGGAGACCGCCTACGAGAGCACCGGCGACTGGAAGAAGTACCTCGACATCCTGGAAGGACAGGTGCGCCAGTCCCGGGTCCAGGCCCGGCGCCTCGAGCTGTTGGAGAAGATCGCCCAGATCCAGGAGCACAAGCTGGGCATGCCGATCATGGCCTTCAACACCTACGTGCGCCTGTTCCACGAGGATCTCTCCAACGCCCGGGTGCGCGCGGAGCTCGAGCGCCTGGCCGAGCAGGACGAGAACCTCGAGGCCCTGGCCGCGGTGTACGAGGAGGAGCTGGACAACATCGAGGAGCCCGCGGTCGGTGCGCTGATCGCCCTCAAGGTGGCCGACATCCAGCTCCGGCAGCTCGAGAGCGAGGACGAGGCGGTCAAGTTCTACCGCCGCGCGCTGCGCTTCGAGCCGCGCAACCTGCGCGCCCTGGCTGGCCTGGAGTCGCTGCTGATACGCCGCGAGCAGTGGGAAGACGCGGTGGACGTGCTGGCCAAGGAGGTCGAGCTGCTCAGCGAGCCGGCCGAGCTGGTGCGCGTGCTGAACCAGCTCGGCGCCATCCTGCTGGATCGGCTGGAGCAGACCGGCAAGGCGGTGGGCTACTTCCGGCGCTCGCTGGATCTCCAGCCGGGCGACCTGAAGAGCATGGCTCAGCTCGCCCGCGCCTTCGAGGCGCTGGAGGACCACGAGTCGCTGTACGAGGTGCTGCGCGAGCTCCACGGCCTGGTCAAGGATCCGGCCGAGCGGCTCGTGCTGGTCAAGCGCATCAGCGAGCTGGCCTCCGGACCGCTCAACCGGCCGGACGAGGCCGTGGGTCTGTGGCAGGCCATCGCCAAGGAGCAGCCCAAGAACCAGGAGGCCTTCGAGGCCCTGAACCAGCTGTTCGAGGCCGCCGGGCGCTGGCGGGAGCTGGCCGAGCTGCTCGAGGCCCGCATGCGCAGCACCACCGACCCGGAGAAGATCTCCGTCCTGTCCAGCCGGCTGGGCTGGGTCAAGGGTGAGAAGCTGGGCGAGCTCGAAGAGGCCATGAAGAGCTGGCAGGAGGTCCTGCGGCTCAACCCGAAGGACCTCACGGCGCTCCAGGCCCTGCGCGGCATCTACAACGCCACCAGCGAGTGGGAGAAGCTGCTGCAGGTGCTGCGCAAGATGGTCCCGCTGCAGGAGGACATGGCGGGCGTCAAGACGCTGCGCTTCGAGCTGGCGGAGATCCTGGGCGAGAAGCTCTCGCGGCGCGACGAGGCCATCGAGGCGGCCAAGCGCGCGCTGGACATCGAGCCGCACACCGCCTCCGACCTGGAGCGGATGTCGCGCATCTTCCAGGCCAACGAGGCCTGGCAGGACGCGGTCAACGTCCTGGAGATGGCGGCCAACCTGCGCGAGACGCCCGCCGAGAAGATCGAGACCCTGCTGGACGTGGCCGTCCTGTGGAAGGAGCAGGTCAAGCGGCCGCTCGGCGCCGCCCCGGCCTACGAGAAGATCCTGGAGCTCGATCCCGCCCACGACGAGGCCTACCGGGCCTGCCTGGACATCTACCGCGAGCACAAGGAGTGGCGGCGGTTGACGGCCCTGATGGAGGCGCGGCTGTCCCAGATCCGCGAGCGCAAGGATCGCGTGCTGATCATCAAGGACGTGGCCGAGATCTACGAGCGCAACCTGGGCCAGAAGGAGCTGGCGTTCGCCCGCTACTGCGCGGCCTTCCGCGAGGACTTCGGCGACGACTTCGTGCTGGGCAAGCTCGAGCAGCTGGCCGCCGACACCGAGGACTACGAGACGCTGCTGGAGGTGCTGGAGGACGCCACCTCCGAGGTCACCACCGGCGCGCGGGCCGTGGGCCTGCTGCAGAAGGTGGCCCACATCTACTGGCGGCGGATGAGCGACCCGGCCGAGGCCGAGTCGAGGCTGCTGCGCGCGGTGAGCCTCGATCGGCGGGACATCTCCTCGCTCGATCTCCTGGCCCAGATGTACGAGGAGGCCGGGCGCTGGGAGGACGTGGCCCACACCCTGGAGACGAAGTACGAGCGGACGGACGAGCTGGACGGGCGCAAGGCGCTGCGGGCGCGCATCGCCGATGTCCAGGAGGAGCACCTCGGCCGCATCGATCTGGCCATCGAGAGCCAGCGCCGCATCCTGGAGCTGGACGGACGGGACGGGCCCGCCATCCAGAGCCTGATCCGCCTCTACCAGCACGAGGGCAAGTGGCAGGAGCTCATCTCGGTGCTGCGCCGGGCCGCCAACCAGGCCGACGACCGCCAGATCACCATCCAGTTCCTGTTCAACATCGCCAGCATCTGGGAAACCGAGATCGACAGCGACGAGGACGCCATCGAGGCCTACCGGGACGTGCTCGAGTTCGAGGCCTCCCACCTCCCGTCGCTCGAGGCGCTGGAGCGAATCTACACCCGGCTCGATCGGCAGAGCGAGCTGCTGCAGATCTACGACCGCCAGGTCGGGCTGGTCACGGGTGTGGAGGACAAGGTCAAGATCTTCACCAAGATGGGCAGCATCTGGGAAGAGCGCTTCAGCAACTTCACCAACGCGGCGGCCTGCTACCAGAGCATCCTGGACCTGGACGCGCGGCACCTGCCGTCCATCAAGGCCCTCGAGCGGCTCGTGCGCCGGATGACCGACTGGAGCCGGCTGATCGAGCTGTACTACCGCCACATCGACCTGATCCAGGACCGCGGTGAGGCCGTCTCCATCCACCTGGCCATCGGCGACGTCTGGTACCACGAGCTCAGCCGGGTGGACAAGGCCGAGGAGGTGTTCGCCAAGGCCCTGCAGATCGACGACCAGTCCCGCGAGGCGATGCACGCCCTGGGGGAGCTCTACGAGAAGAGCGGCAACTGGTTCAACGCCATCGAGATGCTCAACCGGGAGGCGGAGCTGTGCGGCGCCACCCCGGAGGCGGTGGAGATCTACTACCGGCTGGGCAAGATCCAGGAGGACATGCTGCTGGACTCCCACGCCGCGCGGGACGCCTACACCAAGGCGCTGACCATCGAGCCCGCCTTCCTGCCGGCCATCAAGGCCCTCAAGCTGATCTACTTCCTGGACAAGGAGTACGAGTCTTACCTGCAGATGATGTCGCAGGAGGCCGAGCACACCGAGGACGTGGAGGAGAAGACCCGGCTGTTCCACGAGATCGGCAAGTTCCTGCAGGAGCAGCGGGACGACGCCGCCCAGGCGGTGCGCTACTACGAGGAGGCGCTGCGCCTGACGCCCGACTTCCTCCCGGCGGCCAAGCCGCTGGCGGACATCTACTTCCGCACCGAGCAGTGGGAGAGCGCCGAGCGCATGATGGAGGTGGTGGTCCAGGGCCTGGATCGCAACGCCGAGGCCAAGGAGCTGTGCCGGCAGCACTACCGGCTGGGCTACATCACCGAGAAGCTGGGCAAGGAGGACAAGGCGCTTGAGCACTACCGCACGTCCTACGAGCTGGACGCCACCTACCTGCCGGCGCTCGAGGGGCTGGGCAACGCGCTGATCAAGACCGAGCGCTGGGAGGACGCCTACCGCATCTACCAGACCATCCTCATCCACCACCGCGACAGCCTGTCGGACGCCGAGGTGGCCGAGCTCTACTGGCAGCTCGGCGACGTCACCTTCCACATGGGCGAGGCCGAGCGGGCCCTGGGCAGCTTCGCCAAGGCGCTGGAGATCGAGCCGGCGCACGTGGCCTCGCTGCAGTACAGCGTGCGGATCTACGAGCAGCAGAACAACTGGGAGGAGGCCTACGATCTGGCCCAGCAGCTCATCGAGCACCTCGAGGGCGATGAGCTGTTCGATCACTACATGCACATCGCGGCCATCTGCCGCGAGCACCTGCAGGACGCCTTCCGTTCGGTGGACGCGCTGCAGGGCGCGCTGCGCCTCCAGCCGGCCAACCTCGAGGTGCTGGTGGCGCTGCGCGATCTGTACGTGCAGACCCGCCAGCACCAGAAGGCGGTCGAGGTCCTGGAGCGCATCATCCAGGCGGAGGGCCGGCCGAGCCGCCTGGTGGAGGCGCACTTGCAGGCGGCCGAGCTGCTGCGCGACGAGATCCGTGACGACGCCCGCGCGGTCGAGCACTTCAACACCACCCTCGACATCGACCCCTCGCAGGTCAAGGCCTTCCAGGCCATCTCCGAGATCTTGAGCCGCCGCAAGGACTGGCTGCAGCTCAAGGAGAACTACATCAAGATGATCAAGCGGCTGCCGCCCGAGGCGCGCAAGACCAAGCTGGCCCTGTGGCGCGATCTCGGCGAGCTGTGCCGCGTGGTGTTACGGAACCTCAACGAGTCCATCGACGCCTACCGCATGATCACCGCCCTCGATCCCGAGGACGTCGACGCACTCGCGGTCCTGGGCGACCTCCTGGGCGCCAAGGCCGGCGCGGCTGACGAGGCCATCGCCACCCACCAGAAGGTGCTCACCCTGGCGGCCGATCGCGTCAACAGCTACCGCAGCCTGTGGAAGCTGTACAACGCCAAGAAGGACTACGACAAGGTCTTCTGCCTGACCACCATCCTCAAGTACCTCAAGAAGGCCGACGACGAGGAGCAGAAGATCGTCAACTACTTCGCGCGCAAGGCCCCCCAGCAGGCCGCGCGCCCGGTCACCGATCCCATCTGGGAGAAGCTGCTGGCGCACCGCGACGTGAAGGTCCCCTTCACCCGCATCTTCGGCACCATGGTCCGCATGGCCGCGCCCATGTTCGTGGTGGAGCACAAGGACGTCGGCCTGCGCGCCAAGGAACACCAGGTGGACCTGGCGCGGGACCGCAGCCTGGTGGCCCACAACTTCCGCATCGCCGCCAAGGTGCTGGGCGGCCTCGAGGTGGAGCTGTTCGCCCTGAAGGACCAGGCCGCGCCCAACCCGCCGGGGCTGGCCATCGCCCTGACCAAGCCGACCTCGATCATCGCCTTCAAGGACATCTTCATCGAGGACAAGAAGAAGTTCCTGCTGTTCCACATCGGCCGGCAGCTGGCCATGACGCGCGCCGAGTTCCTGCTGGCGTGCGCCGTGCCCTTCGTCGAGCTGAACAACCTGCTCCAGGCGGCCTGCCTGCTGGTGAAGCCCGGCCACAAGGCCGAGGGGGACGCCCGGGGCATCGAGCGCGCCAAGACCAACCTCAAGCGCGCGCTCAGCGAGCAGGGGCTGGGCATGATGCAGCGGGCCGTGGCCGAGTACCTGAAGGATCCACGCGCCTTCAGCCTCAAGCGCTGGGTCGAGGCGGTCGAGCACTCGATCAACCGCGCCGGGTTGGTGGTGTGCAACGACCTGGCGGTCAGCCTGACCGTGCTCAAGCAGGAGGGCGGAGGGCTGACGCCCATGCGTCCGATCCAGCGGGTGCGGGAGCTGCTGGTGTTCTCCTCCAGCCCGGAGTACTTCGCCCTGCGCGAGGCGATCGGCCTGAACGTGGGGCCGTGAGGCGTGCTGGACGCCCGGCGTACGGTCCCGCGCCAGGGCGTCGCGAACTTGAGGGGCCGGTGGACGCTCTGGTAGGATCCTGGCTCGGGGCAGATCCATCGACCCCGCGCAGGAGTCGAACAGGGCGGTAGCGGAGGAGCTGCGCTGTGAAGTTCGTGTGCGACAATTGCTCCACCCAGTATCTCATCGCAGACGAGAAGATCTCCGCCAAGGGCGTGAAGGTCCGCTGCAAGCGCTGCGGACACGTGATCGTGCTCAAGCCCGAACAGACCGGGGTGAGCGCCGATCCCGCCGGGCTGCCGACCGATCCCTCCGGCCAGCCGCTGGGCACCAGCCGGCGCAGCCCGGAGGAGGTCGGCCAGGCGTTCGATCAGCTCCTCGGGGGCGGCGGGCCGGCGGGCGGGGAGGAGGAAGATGACCAGGACGACGGCCAGGCCACCGAGATCTTCCGCATGGAGGACGTGCGGCGCTCCCAGCGGCAGAACGACTCGGTGAACGCCAGGCTGGACGAGGTCTTCGCGGCCGGCTCCTCCACCGAGGTCAAGAGCGGCGCCGGAGAAGCCGCCAAGGGCGACTGGTACCTGGCCATCGGCGACGAACAGGTCGGCCCGATGAAGCTCAGCGAGGTCGACGCGCGCTGGGCCGCTGGAGAGATCGGCCCGCGCACGCTGGCCTGGCAGACCGGGATGGCCGAGTGGAAGGCCATCCGGGAGATGGAAGGGCTGAAGCACCTGTGGGGGGCGGCCAAGGCGGCCGAGGCGCAGCCCGCCGCGGCGCCCGCCGAGCAGCAGCCCCAGGCCGAGCGGCCCGCGGCCAAGGACCCCTCGGAGGAGCTGTGGTCGCCCAACCGCCACTCGGAGCTCGCCTCGCTGGTCGAGGAGGAGATGGAGGCCGCGGTCAAGGTCCCGGCCAGCTCCTCCGCCAAGGCCAGCCCGGGCGAGGGCTTCGGCCTGCCCGAGTCGGAGGAGGTCCCGCCCTGGGAGCGCGAGGACTCCGTGGTGTCGGGCGAGGTGGCCCGGCCGTCGGAGTCCTACTTCGATTCGTCCCTGGACTCCAAGCCAGACGAGGCGGGGGGCAAGTCCAACGCCGCCTACAGCCGCTCCGGCAGCGTGCTGGCCGGGCCCGCCTACCTGGGCGGCGCCAAGCGCTCGGGCTCCAAGATGAAGCTCGTCGCGGTGGCCGCGGGGGCCGGGCTGCTGGTCGTGCTGGCCGCGGTCGGGTACTTCGCCCTGAGACCGGGCCCGGAGCCCGAGCCAGGCGGCAAGATCGAGCCCGTGGGCCCGCCCGAGCGGGTTGGCGAGGGGAACGGGGCCGCCGCCGCGCCCGACGCGGGCAAGCCGGCCGAGGGAGGCCCGGACAAGCCCAGCGAGGGCAACCCGGCCAAGCCCGGCGAGGGCAGCGGGGGCGAGACGGACGTGGCCAAGCCGCCCGACGGCGCCGGCGAGAAGCCCGGCGAGGCCGAGATCGTGGTCAAGAAGCCCGGCGAGGTGAGCGGCCCGGACAAGCCCGCGGAGGTCAAGAAGCCCCCGGTCGGCCCGGGCACCCGCAAGCCGCCCGTGGCCGGCGTCCAGAAGCCCAAGGTCCCGGGCGACGGGGGCAAGCCGAAACCGCCCCCCGACAAGCCGGTCCCGCCTCCCGAGCCCGAGGCGGGCGGCGATCTGCCCCAGAAGCTGGCCCAGGCCGACGTGGGCAAGGCCCTGCAGAAGTTCGTTCCGGCCATGAAGGGCTGCGTCCAGCAGCAGCAGCAGCGCGATCCGTCCGTGACCGGGACCATGGTGGTCACCTTCACCATCGCCCCGTCCGGGGCCGTGAGCTCCTTCACGGTGTCCACCAAGGAGCACGAGGGCACCTACGTGGCCAGCTGCATCTCGTACATCATCAAGGCGATCAAGTTCCCCAAGGCCCGCGAGCCGTTCACCGTCCCCAAGCTCCCGCTCAAGCTCGGCGGTTGACCGCCCGCCCAGGAATCGCTTGCTCCCCGCGGAGTTGGCGTGCTAATGTCCGGGCCGATCGAGCCGGCGCCGGGAGGCTGGGCTTCATGCGGCTGGGTATCTTCTCCGACGTGCACTCCAACCTGGAAGCCCTCGAAGCCGTGGTGCGCGCCTACCAGGATCTCCAGATCGACAAGTACATCTGCCTGGGCGATGTGGTGGGGTACGGGGCCAGCCCCAACGAGTGCTGCGAGATCGTCCGCAAGCTGGCGAGCGTGGTGGTGCTCGGGAACCACGACGCCGCGGTGTGCGGGCGGATGGAGTACAGCTACTACTATGACGCGGCCCGGCATGCCCTGGACTGGTGCGTGGCCAAGCTGAGCCCGCAGCACCACGCCTGGCTGCGCGGCCTGCCGTTCGTCGAGCGCTGGCAGGAGCAGGAGCTGTCCTTCAGCCACGGCAACCCGCTCTACCCTGAGGCCTTCGAGTACATCTTCACCCTGGAGCAGGCCGCCGAGCTGCTGCCGAGCTTCGAGGCCATGGCCGCCGTGAGCTTCATCGGGCACTCCCACCTGACCAAGTCCTACGCGCTCCACCCGGGTGAGGTGAACGAGGTCGTGGCCAGGCGCTTCGGGTTGCGCCGGCACTGCAAGTACGTGATCACCGACGGCAGCGTGGGGCAGCCTCGGGACTATGACAACCGGGCGTGCTTCACCGTGTTCGACACCGAGGCGCGGGTGCTCCAGTACCATCGAGTCGAGTACGACGTCGAGCAAGCGGCCAAGAAGATCTTCGACGCCAAGCTGGCGGTCAACTTCGGCAAGCGGCTCTTCCTGGGTGTATGAGCCGCCAGCCGGAAGGCTGGGGACGCGTGGGCAGCGGTAGGAATCCAGCGGTCGGGGCCCGCGGGCGGGCCCGAGGTCACGAGCGCCTCGAGTGGTGCTTCCTCGGGCGGGTGGACTACCCGCAGGCGCTCGCGTTGCAGTACGCCCACGCGGCCCGGGTGCAGGCCGGCGCCGGGCCGCGGCTGCTCCTGCTCGAGCACCCGCCCACGATCACCCTGGGTCGGCAGGCCGATCGTCGTCACCTGCGGCTGCCCGAGGCCGAGTACCGCCGGCGCGGCGTCGAGCTGTTCCATGTGCTGCGCGGTGGAGACGTGACCTACCACGGCCCCGGCCAGCTGGTGGGCTACCCCGTGGCCAGCCTGGAGCGCCTGGGCCTGGGCGTGCCGGCCTGGGTGGAGGGCATCGCCCGGGCCCTGGTGGAGTACCTGGTGCAGCGCGGGCTCCCGGCCCGCTGGTCCGAGCTGCACCCCGGCGTGTGGGTGGACGGGGCGAAGATCGCCGCGCTCGGGTTCCACATGCAGCGGAGGGTCTCCACCCACGGCTTCGCCCTGAACCTGGCACCCGCGCTGGACGACTTCGAGATGATCGTGCCGTGCGGGCTGGCCAACCTGGGGGTCACCTCCATGGCGCGCCTGGGCGTGCCCGTGCCACCCATGGCCGAGGCGGCCGCCGACCTGGCCGCGCGGATCGCCGCGCAGCTGGGCTGGGAGCTGGGACCGGCGCTGCCTGCCCAGGCGGTGCTGGCGGAGAAGGCCGATGTGGATGCGGTCCAGATGCTGCGCTGAGCTCGCCCTGGCGCTGTGCCTCCTGGGCGTGTGCGCGTGTGAGTCCAGCTCGGATCCGGGCCGGCCGCCGGTCCTGGTGCTCGGGGTGGACGATCAGACCGGCCAGGGCGACGGGGGCTTCGACATGCGCCGGGCGCAGACCGCGCTCGAGGAGGCGCTGGCCGGCAGCCGGCAGCTGCGGCTGGTGGGCCAGCGCGACGCCCAGGCCTACCGGGCCGAGCTGGCCATCGTGCTGGCCTCCGAGCGCGCCCCCGAGCGGGAGGCGGAGGGTGCCGGACAGGACGGGCTGTACCGCGCCGTGCAGGTGGAGCTGCGCCTGGTCCGCAGGACGGAGGCCGTGTCCGAGTCGCTGCGGGCCGAGGGCAGCGCCTTCCTGGTCCAGGATCCGGCCTCCGTCGAGCGGGCGGAGGGCTTCCAGCGCGTGCTCGAGCTGGCCATCCGCCAGGCCGTGGAGCGCATCGACCTGCAGCTCGAGTCTCAGGGGCTGCCCCCGGACAAGCTGCGCGCTCTCCTGGACAGCCAGGACTCGGACGAGCGGCGCTACGTGCTGCGCGTGCTGCGGGCGCGCCCGGTCCCCGAGCTGGTGCCGCGGGTGATCGAGCTGCTCCGGGATCCGGACCCGGACCTGGTGCTGGAGGCCGTGGGGGTGCTGGTGGCGCAGCGGGATGACCGCGCCGTGCCTGGCCTGATCCGCCTGGCCGGCTCGAAGGACGTCGTGTTCCTGCTGCAGATCATCACCGCCGTGGCCGAGATCGGTGGACCCATGGCCCGCGGGTACCTGTTCACCCTGGCGGCAGGGCACCCCGAGAGCCAGATCCGCGAGCGGGCGCTGGAGGGCCTGGCGCGGATCGATCGCCAGGCCGCTGCGGCCGTCGCGCCGGAGCAGCCATCGCCCCGGCCGGAGGCCGGGAAATGAGGTGCGCTTTGACTCGGATCCGCGCAGTCGCCTGTGTGTGCTTGCTCCTGGCCCTGGGGGCCGTCGGCCTGGGCGCCTGCGCCCACGGCCCGGCGACCCCCGAGGGGCCGACCGCCAGCCACCCGCTGGAGGCCTACATGCCGCTGGCCGTCGGCACCCGCTGGGTGTACGGGACCACCTTCCAGGGGCAGCCCCAGCCCGACCTGGAGGTGGTGCTGGTGCGTGAGGAGGGTGGCTTCTTCCTCGACAACCGGCCCACGCCGAGCCGCTTCCGCTTCGACGCCGAAGGGCTGCGCGACGGCGCGACCCGCTACCTGCTCAAGGCGCCGCTGACCCAGGGGCTGAAGTGGATGAGCGTCGCGGATCTCAAGACCGTGGAGCACTACGAGATCACCGCCGTGGAGCGCAAGGTCAGCGTGCCGGCCGGCGTGTTCGACGGGTGCGTCACGGTCCGCATGGAGGTGCGCCTGGACGAGCGCCGCGCCATGCGCAACGACATGACCTTCGCGCCCGGGGTGGGCATGGTGGACGTGCGCGTCAGCCTGCTGGACGGGGCCAAGGAGCTTCCGCAGAGCCGCCTGGTCCTCAAGGTCTTCGAGCAGAAGAAGTGAACGCCGCTCAGGGCCAGCCGTAGGGCAGGGGGCTCTCGACGGCCACCGGCGCTCCCCGTGGGCCGAGCTGCAGGACGGTGTCCCGCACCCAGTGGGCGTCGTCGGGCTGCGGGTGGTCGAGGGTGAAGTGCAGGCCACGGCTCTCCTTGCGCAGGCGGGCCGCGTGGATGACCAGCTCGGCCACCTGGGCCAGGTTGCGCAGCTCCACCAGGTCGGAGGTGAGCAGGAAGTCCCAGTAGAACTCCTGGATCTCCTCGCGGATCATCTGGACGCGTCTGAGCGCCCTCTCCAGGCGCTTGGTCGAGCGCACGATGCCCACGTAGTTCCACATGCTGCGCCGGATCTCGTCCCAGTTCTGGGCCACGACCACCATCTCGTCCGCGTCCACGGCGTCGCCCGGATCCCACTCGCGGGGCGCAGCCGGGAACACGGGCGCGGTGGGCAGCCAGGCCACGGCGTCCTCGGCCGCGCGGCGGCCGAAGACCAGGGCCTCCAGCAGGGAGTTGGAGGCCAGGCGGTTGGCGCCGTGCAGCCCCGTGCAGGCCGTCTCGCCTACCGCGTACAGGCCGGGGATGGAGGTGCGCCCCGCCAGATCGGTGCGTACGCCGCCGCAGAAGTAGTGCGCGGCCGGCACCACCTGGATGGGCTCGCGGGTCATGTCGATGCCGTAGGCCAGGAGCTGCTGGTGGATGTTGGGGAACCGCCGCGTGAGGAAGTCGGGCGCGAGGCCGGTCATGTCCAGCAGCACGCAGTCGTCGCCGCGTTTCTTCAGCTCCCGGTCGATGGCCCGGGTGACCACGTCCCGGGTGGCCAGCGCCCCGCGCGGGTCATAGGCCTGCATGAACTCCTGCCCGTCGAGCAGCCGGAGTTTCCCGCCCTCGCCGCGCATGGCCTCGGACAGCAGGAAGGACTTGGCCTTGCGGTGGTAGAGGCAGGTGGGGTGGAACTGGACGAACTCGAGGTTGGCCAGCTCCGCCCCGGCCCGGTAGGCCATGGCCATGCCGTCGCCGGTGGCCACGTCCGGGTTCGAGGTGTACACGTACACCTTGCCCGCGCCGCCCGTGGCCAGCACGGTGCAGCCGCCGGTGAAGGTCTCCACCCGGCCGGTCCGCTGATCGAGCGCGTACACCCCGCGGCAGGTCCTGACGCCCCCGCCGCCGGCCGGCTCGACGATCAGGTTCACCGCGATGAGGTGATCGAGGAGCGTGATGCCAGGCGTGCTACGCGCGGCCGCCAGCAAGGTGGCCATCACCTCGTGGCCGGTGAAGTCACCGGCGTGCAGGATGCGGCGCTGGGAGTGGCCGCCCTCCTTGCCCAGGTCGAAGCCCTGGCCGCCCGCGTCCTGCGCGCGCGAGAAGGGCGCGCCCAGATCGATCAGCTCCTGGACCGCGGCCGGGCCGCCGGCGATGCAGGTGCGCACCACCTCCGGGTTGCACAGGCCCGCCCCGGCCCGGAAGGTGTCCTGCGCGTGGGACTCGAAGGAGTCGCCGGCCGACAGCACCGCGGCGATGCCGCCCTGGGCCCTGTCCGAGGCCGACTCGTCCGGCTGCTTCTTGCCCAGCACCAGCACCGAGCCGTGCCTGGAGGCGCGCCGGGCGAAGGTCAGCCCCGCCAACCCCCCGCCGATCACTAGGAAATCCGCGTGCCTGCCCACGAGGCACCTCCCGTGCAACGCCCGAGTAGATCAGGATTCTCCCGGGCTGTCAATCGCCCCTTCCTTGCCCGGTCCGCGCGGCGCGTGCTAGACTCCCAGCGCCGATGCGGGTTTCCTCGCACACCGTCCGGCCCACCCTCGCGGTGGCGGCCCTCGTGTTCTGTCTGGCCTCCTGGGCGCGGGCGGAGGTGTACGAGTTCGTCGATGAGGACGGCGTCATCCATTTCACCAACGTGCCACCGGACGGGCGCTACAAGCTGCTGGACGACCGGGGCCGTCCCCGCTCCCGGAAGAAGCAGCCGGCCAAGGCCCCCAAGGCGGCCGCGGGCAAGGTGAGGCGCTCCGACGACAGCCGGCCCTACGCCCAGCGCTCCCGCGTGCGGACGCCCTCGCGCAAGACCGAGACCGACGAGTACGATACCTTCATCGTCGAGGCCTCCGAGCGGTTCGACATCCCCGCCGCCCTGGTGCGCGCGGTCATCGCCGTGGAGAGCAACTTCGATCCGCAGGCCGTGTCGCACGCCGGGGCCGAGGGCCTGATGCAGCTCATGCCCGAGACGGCCAAGCAGGTGGGCGTCGAGGACACCTTCGACCCCCGCCAGAACATCCTGGGCGGCACCCGCTACCTCCGGCAGCTCGCCAACGCCTTCGCCGGGGATCTGGTCCTCACGCTGGCGGCCTACAACGCCGGCCAGCAGCGGGTGGTGAAGCACAACGACATCCCCCCCATCGACGAGACGCAGATCTACGTCCGCCGCGTACTGCAGCTCTACTACCATTACAAGAAGCTCTATGGCCCGCCGGCCGAGGACGAGAGCCCATGACGGACAAGCCCAGCGTGACCTTGGACTGGAACACGGAGGAAGAAGGGGAGATCGACGACGACTTCCTCTTCCACCTCTACCAGGGCGGGGAGTTCCTGCGCACCGATCGCATCGCCGAGGCCAAGGAGCATCTGGAGAAGGCGCTGGTGCTGAAGCCCAGCAACCCCCGCGGCCAGAACATGCTGGGGCTGGTGTACTTCAAGCTGGGCCTGTTCGCGCAGGCCATCGAGCTCTACCAGGGCCTGGTCAAGCGCTACCCGGGGGATCCCACCCTGCGGGTCAACCTGGCCATGGTCCACCTGAAGGCCGAGGCCCTGGACGCGGCCGAGGAGCAGCTGCGCTCCGCGCTGGAGGCCGACCCGGAGCACGTGAGCGCACACCGCTACCTGGGGCTGGTGTTGATGCGGCGCGGCCAGGCCGCGGCGGCCCGCCCGCACCTCGAGCGGGCTGGCGTGCGCAACCTGGATCGGCTGCTCGCCAGCGAAGAGGACGACCAGGAGCCGCGGCGGGAGGTCGCGGAGACCACCCAGCGGCGCGCGCTGGCCGCGGTGGCCGATCAGGGCTTCCGCGAGCTGGAGGAGAAGGAGACACCCTTCCGCGCCGTGGGCAAGCAGCCGAGCCCACCCCCGGCCGCGCCGGTGGCCGATGGCGTCGAGGCCTGGAGCACGCTCGACGCCAGCCGGGCCGCGGCGGCCGCGCCGACGCCGGGCGGCCCGGCGCCGCGGGTGTTCCGGGCGGAGGGCGGGCAGCTCGAGGTGGACGCCCCGGGGCCGGTCTTCTCCCGGCTCGTCGGCCTGCAATGGCTGCGCGGTCAGGCCGAGTTCGAGCCGGTGCGCAAGCGCTTCGCGGGCAAGGAGACCAAGCACCCCTTCGACCGCGGGGAGCGCGGGGTGGTGCTGGCCAAGGGCCCGGCGCGCATGTCCTTCCTGGCCCCGACGGGCGAGCGCTTCTCGATCCTGCGCGTGGAGCGCGAGCCGGGCTACTTCCTCGAGCAGCTCGTGTTCGCCTTCTCGGAGAGCACCTCCTGGGAGAACGGGCGCCTGCCCGCCCCCAAGGGCGAGGGCCTGCCCATCTTCCACCTGTTCGGCGCCGCCGAGCTGGTGCTGTGTTGCCAGGGAGACGTGGTCAGACAGCGGCTGCTGGGCGACGAGCGGTTCGCGTTGCGCGCCTCGCGCCTGGTCGGCTGGACCGGCAACCTGGTCCCTCGCCTGAGCGACGGCGAGCCGCCCTGGCCCGAGGGCCTGTGGATCGAGCTCTCTGGCAGCGGCGAGGTGCTGCTGCTCGGCTGAGATCGCCACCCTCCCCGGGGGAGTCCGTCGCATGCGCCGCAAGCTGAAAGACCAGTTCTTCAACCTGCCCAACACGCTCACCATGGCCCGCATCCTGGTGATCCCGGCCGTGCTGGTGTTCGTGTACTACGAGAGCCGGGTCAACTCCTTCATCGCCGCCTGCCTGTTCGCCGGCGCCTCGATCACCGACTTCTTCGACGGCTGGCTGGCGCGGCGAAAGGGCCTGATCACGGTGGTCGGCAAGTTCCTGGATCCGCTGGCCGACAAGCTGCTGGTCTCCTCCACCCTGGTCATGCTCATTCCGCTCGGGCGGATCCCGGCCTGGGTGGTGGTGCTGCTCCTGGCCCGCGAGCTGACCATCACCGGCCTGCGCTCCATCGCCTCCAGCGAGGGCCTGATCATCGACGCGAGCCAGGAGGGCAAGTGGAAGACGGCCTTCCAGATCACCGGCATCCTGGGGCTGCTGGTGCACTACCCCTACCCGGTGGTGGTGGTCTCGACGGGGCTGTACGATCTGGTGGCCGGCACCTGGCTGCACCGGCTGCTGGTGGACCTGGGCGTGCCCGTCCACCCCTGGGTCGACTTCCACGTGATCGGGCTGTGGCTCATCTACCTGTCGCTGTTCTTCAGCATCTTCTCGGCCTCCAAGTACTTCATCCGCTTCGTGCGGGCGGTGGACGCCAAGGATCGCCAGGCAGCCTGAGGTCCGGGAAATTTCGCTTGACATCGTTTTGGGCTTGGGCGATATAGGTGCGCGTCGCTGATGCGGGTGTAACTCAGTGGCCAGAGTGCAACCTTGCCAAGGTTGAAGTCGAGGGTTCAAATCCCTTCACCCGCTTCTTTGGTACCCGGCGCCATAGCCAAGTGGTAAGGCAGAGGTCTGCAAAACCTTCATCCCCGGTTCGAATCCGGGTGGCGCCTTGAAACGGGTCGGTCAGCGGGGCCGACCCGTTTTTGTTTTGGACGAAGGCCGTCGACGGGGAGGGGACCGCAGTGCGTGGTAGCGTGCGCAAGGCCGTGATGATCGTCGAGGACGATCCCCAGCGGCGAAAGTACTTCTTCGAGATCCTGGATCTGACCCGCGTGGACGTCCTGTCCGCGGTCGACGCCGAGGAGGCCATGCGCCTGGCCCGCCGCCAGCAGCCCGAGCTCATCCTGCTGAACATGTTCAGCGACAAGACCGACGGGGTGTCGTTCCTCAAGCAGCTGCGCTGCTTCGGGCTGGGCCAGAAGATGATCGTGCTCGGCATGGTGGGGGACGAGGACGAGAAGGCCCACGCCGCGGCGTCGAACGCCGGTCCGGACAAGCTGCTCGAACGCCAGCCGGCCCCGCACCTGGTGCTCGAGCTGGTGGCCGGCTACCTGGGCATCAAGAAGATTGAGGTGCCCCCCAGGATGGTGCCCACGGTCGGACGCACCCGCGTGGAGGCCGCGCCCGCGGAGGCGCTGGCGAAGCCGGACCAGGCGCCGGGCTCCGAGGCGCCCAAGCCCATCATCCGCAGCCTCTCCAACCTCCTCATGCTCACCGACGACGCCGGCAAGCAGAGGAAGACGTAGGCCGACTCCTCAGCGGCCGCGGCGGGCGCCTGCGGCGGCGAACACGAACGCCTGCCGCACCCGGCGCGCCGAGGCCAGGAAACCCTCGAAGTAGGCCGCCGCGTCGAAGTGCGGATCCTGCTGCTGGTAGGTGTCGGACTGCTCCCGCAGCCAGCTGGCGTTCTCCTGACCGAACACGTCTCGCTGACCGATCTCCTCGGCCTGCAGCATGGACATGGCCTGGGTCTCGTTGGGGTGGGCGTGGTTGGCCCACATCTCGCCGTCCGCCTCGCCGAGCAGGTAGCTGCCCTCGTAGTCCACCGTGGCTGCCGTCTTGGTCATGGTTTCCCTCCGCGACCTGGGTTCAGAGCTTCTCCTGCAGTGCCTCCCAGAGCAGGCCCACCGCGGCGGCCCACCCCTGCAGGAAGGACGACTCGTCGAAACCTTCGCCGGTGCGCTGGCTCTCCAGCGTACGCACCAGCTCCGCCGGGGGGGCGGTGCGCAGCGCCTGGAGCCGCGCCTGGATGGACAGGCTGCCCAGCTCGCGCAAGCGGGCGAAGCCTGCCTCGTGCTCGACCCAGTCCCGCGCCGCGCCTGCCCCGGCCTGGAACCAATGCGCCTGGACCTGGGTGCGTTCCTGCCGGAGCCGCAGCAGGGTGCGCTCGAGCCGCTCCAGATCCAGCGGCAGATCGAGCAGGCGGCTCACCTCGCGGCGCAGCGCGTCCTGGCATGTCCTTGATACATTGATTGATTTTCTGATTCTCGGATCGGCCAGCCGATGCTGGAGGTCGTGGGGGATGGAGATGGTGAGGCGTGGCATTTGTATGCATATAAACTATCGGTAAAATACATACTGCGATTGCGGAGTGCGGTCAAATTTTTGGCCGGCTTGCATGCGGGTGGGGCGCGTGGTAAGCCTCACCCGTCGTCCCAACCCACGGAGCACCCCGCGTGCGCTTCCCAGGCAACCGCATCGCCAAGCACTACTTCCCGGTCACCAGGAAGCACAGCCGCACGCCGGTGGCCGCCGAAGCCGTCGAGCGCCGCTGGTACGCGGTGGGGCTCGACCAGCTCGTCATGGATGTCGAGGTGGAGGGGGCGGAGGCGCTGGCCCGCGAGCTCGCGCTGGCGCCCGGGGAGTCGGCCCTGCTGTCGGACAGCCAGCACCGCCGGCTGATGGAGCGGCTGGCCGGCGACCGGGTCACCCACCGCATGTCGCCGGGCGGCGCCGTGGGCAACACCATCAACAACTTCACCTTCCTCAGCGGCGAGCCAGCCGTGCTGCTGGGCGCGCTGGACGCCTGCATCCGCCCCGGCAGCCCGGCCTTCCACTACGTGGCCCGCACGCCCATGGCCGTGGACCTCTCGCACGTGGTCGCGGCCGAGGGCACCCTGGCGACCGCGGTGACCTTCATCGGCCCGGCCGGGGATCGCTCCTTCGCCGTGGCGCCGGGCATCTCGAATGAGTTCCCGCCCGAGGCGATACCGGCCGAGGTGGTGGAGAACGCCGCGGCGGTGCTGACCACGCTGTACTGTCTGCGCGATCCAGCCTGGCCCATCGCCCGAGCGGCCGAGCGCATGATGGCGCTCGCCCACGCGGCCCACGTGCCGGTGGCCCTCGGGCTGGGCACGGCCAGCCTGGTGCGCGAGCGGCGGGAGCTCGCCATCTCGCTGCTCGAGCGCTACGTGACCGTGGCCGCCATGAACGCGGCCGAGGCCGAGGCGCTGACCGGCGTGGACGACGCGCTGCTGGCTTGCCAGCGGGTGCTCGACTGGGTGGACGTGGTGATCGTGACCGAGGGGCCGCACGGGCTCACCATCGGCGGCTGGGTGGACGAGGCCTACCGGCGCGAGACCGACCAGGGCGTCCGCTCGAAGTCCATCGCCGAGTACAACCGCTGGGAGTACAGCCGGCTCATGCGGCGGGCGGACTGCCCCAAGCCGCTGAAGATCTACAGCCACATCCACCCCTACCGGGGAGGGCCCGAGCGCATGGGCAACACCAACGGGGCAGGGGACGCGGCCCTGGCGGCGCTGCTGCACGACGTGACCGCCAACCGCTACCACCGGGCCACCGTGCCCGAGAGCGACAAGCACGCCGCCCCGGTGCCCTTTCTGACCTACTCCTCGTTGTCGCGCTGCGCCCAGTACGGCAACCGCGTGGCCTACGAGGTGCTGCGCGGCCACTCCCCGCGCCTCGAGGCCCCCGTCGGACCGGACGAGGAAGGTTGATCGCAGCCAAGGCCGGACGGGGTGGGGTGCTCTAGGGCCGGCCGGGGCGGTGACGGCGCAAGAGCACGTACAGCGCCCCGGCGCCGCCGTCGCAGGGCCTGGCGGTGCAGAAGGCCAGGATGTGCTTGCGGATGCTGGCCCGGACCAGCCAGGTCTGGAGCGCGTGTTTCAGCACCGGGATGTGATCCTTCGAGCCGTGCCCGCGGCCGTGGACGATGAGCACCCCGCGCTTGCCCTGCGCCATGGCCTCGGTCAGGAATCGGTCCACCACGGGCTTCGCCTCCTCGCGGGTCAGGCCGTGGAGGTCGAGGTGGTCCTGGATGGCCAGCTCGCCGCGCTTCAGCTGCCGCAGCAGGCGCGGGTCTGCGCCGTCGGCCAGCCCCTCGATGGCCTCGTCGGTCTCGTAGATGGACAGCGGCGCCTCGCCGTCGACCAGATCCTGGAGCGCCTGCAGCACCTCCTCGGCCTCGCGCTGGTCGGCCCGGGGTCGGGGCGGCAGCCGCGGCGGGCGGGGCACGGCCGGCCGATCCGTGATCGGGCGGGCGTCGGCCACCGCCGCCGCGAAGAGATCCTCCTCGCTCTCCGGCGCGGCGGGTTCGGGCGGGGGCGGGGGCGCCGGCCTGGCCGGGGCGGGCGCGGGCAGGCGCCCGGCGCTCGCCTTGAGCGCGGAGAAGGGCTGGTGCCTGAACTCCGCCGGCGCGGGCGCGCCCTGGGCCCTGGACTTCTTGCGCTTGGCCACGCGCGTGCCTCAGGGCGCGCACACGGACAGGAACCGCACGCCGTACCAGGTCTCCTCGGTCCAGCCGCCGCCCTCGCACTGGCCCTCGCACTGGATGCCGCACTGCTGGGACTGCTCCTCGGTGCAGTCGGGCATGCAGATCTCCAGGCAGTCGTCCAGGCACGGGCAGGGCGGCTCGCCGGCGTAGTGCACCACCTCGGTGAACAGGGCGCCGTAGCGGCCGTTGGTGTACACCGCCCCGGTCGGGCGCAGCTCACGCCCCATGTCCCACACCTCGCGGGCGAGCGTGATGGGCTTGAGCCCGATCGGCGCGCCGGCCGCGTCCAGGGCGCGGAACATGTGCGCCTGATCCTCGGGGTCCGAGCCGCGCTCGGTCCAGAACACGCCCACCTGTTCGTTCAGGCCCATGGCCGAGGCCGCGCCGGATGCGTTGCGGTTGACGGCCGCGGAGTCGGACACCTGGGTGGGGCCGCGCACCACGCCGCCGTCGGAGGACAGCCAGACCACGTAGGCCTCGCGCGCCCCCCCGTTCTTGAGGGCGTCGAAGGACAGCAGGTAGCCGCCGTCGCGCGGCAGGAGCACCGGGTGCATGGCGTCGGTGAAGGGGCCGCTGATGGCGCCGGCGCTGCCCGCGGAGTACCAGTCCATCCAGCTGCCGCCGGTGTAGCTCAGGCGCTGGACGCGGATGCCGTGGCTCGAGCCCGAGCCCTCCTGCCACACCACCACGAAGGTGTCGCCCGCGCCGAGGATCTCCAGGTCCTGCGGGTTGGAGGTGGAGGTCACGTCGTCCAGCCACAGGTGCCAGCCCTCGACGTAGCAGGGGTGGTCATTCCGGTTCCAGGGGTGCCAGACCCCGTCCTCGTCGGTCTCGCCCCACTGGCCCCAGTCCACCACCTCGCAGGGGTCGAAGAAGCGCACCTCCCCGTTGTAGTCCAGGGCCGCGGTCATGATCGTGTTGTCCTCGGCCCACACCAGCATGTAGGACGAGCTGGCGCGCGCCACGGCCGGCGAGCGGGGCTGCTCCCAGAACCGGCCCCTCAGCGAGTCCATGCCCAGGCCGTGGCTGCCGCCCGGATCGACGGGCATGAACACGACCGTCGACTCCATGGCCCACACCACGATGAACTGCCCGCGATCTCCATCCCAGAAGATGTCGGGCTCGTGTTCCTGGAACCACCACCAGGAGATGGACAGCTCCACGTCCTCGTGATCCGCGAGCGGGACCTGGTCCGCCAGCAGCCAGTCGTAGAACGCTTCGGCGCGCCCGCGCCGGTGATCCTGCCAGACCACGCCGACGTGCGGGCTGCCGGTGACCTGCGCCAGGCGTGGCCGGGTGCGCAGCTCCTCCTCGGCGGTCAACAGGATGCCGCTCCCCTCGCACTCGCAGCCGTCCTCGTACACGCCGTTCACGTCGAGGAAGGGAGCCAGGCACGCCAGGATGGAGCACACGCCGTTCACGCAGCGCATGCGGGCCACGTGGGGCGGAGGCGGATCGCCCGGGCACACGTCGCAGGCCATGCACTCGGTCTGCTCCGGCATGCAGAAGCAGGTGATGTCGTTCGGGTTGCAGGTGCCGGCGCACACGCCCATCATGCAGATGCCGCCGGTGCCGCCGCCCACGTCCGAGCAGACCACCCCGCACTCGCTGCAGTTCTCGGCGTCGGACATGAGATCCGCGCAGATCCCGCTGCACTTGGTCAGCCCCGGGGCGCACGAGTCGTCGCAGGTGCCCTGGTTGCACACCATCTGGCTGCCGCAGGCGTGGTTGCAGGCGCCGCAGTGCTCCGGGTCGAGGTTGGTGTCCACGCAGGCGCCACCGCAGTTGACCATGCTCTCGTCGCACTGATCGGTGCACTCGCCATCGCTGCACACCTCGGCGCCCTGGCAGCCGTTGCCGCAGGCGCCGCAGTTCTGCGGATCGCTCTCGGTGTCCACGCAGCGGCCCTCGCACTCCTCCTCGCTGGCGCGGCATTCCTGGGCGCAGATGCTCTGGCTGCAGACGTTGCCGCCCGGGCAGGCGTGGCCGCAGCCGCCGCAGTTCTGCGGGTCGTTGCCGAGGTCCACGCAGGCTCGGTTGCAGTCGGTCAGGCCCTCATCGCAGGCGCCTGCGCACAGCCCCAGGCTGCAGGCCTGGCCCTGCGGACAGGCCGTGGCGCAGTTGCCGCAGTGGGCTGGGTCGGAGCGCACGTCCACGCAGGCGCCGTTGCATTCCTCGAAGCCCGGCGCGCAGGTCTCCGCGCAGGCGCCCGTCTGGCAGACCATGCCCGGCGAGCAGGCCCGGTCGCAGCCGCCGCAGTGCGCCGGATCGGACATGACGTCCACGCAGCTCGCGTCGCACAGCACCTGGGCGCCCGGGCAGCGCGGCGTGCAGGCGCCCTGGGCGCAGATCTCCTCGGGCGAGCAGTACGTCTCGCAGCCTCCGCAGTGGTGCGGGTCGCTGCTGGTGTCCACGCAGGCGCCCTGGCACTCGCTGGCCCCGCCAGGGCAGCCCGCCCCGCACGCGCCGGCGCCGCACACCTGGCCCGCCTCGCACCCCCGCCCGCACGCCCCGCAGTGGTCCGGATCGCTGTCCAGGTCCACGCAGGCCCCGCCGCAGGCCGTGTCCCCGTCCAGGCAGCTCCCCTCCAGGCACTCGCCCCGCTCGCACACCTGCGACGGCGCGCAGCGCTGCCCGCACGCCCCGCAGTGGTCCGGATCCTCCCCCAGCGCCACGCACGCACCCCCGCAGTCCGTCTCCCCGACCCCGCAGCCCGCCCCGCACACCCCCTGGCTGCACACCGTGCCCGCCGGGCACCCCAGCCCGCAGCCCCCGCAGTTGAGCGGGTCGTGCTCCGTCTCCACGCAGCTCTGCGTGCAGGCCTGCGTGCCCCACGGGCACTCCGCCAGGCACTCCCCACGCCCGCACACCAGCCCCGCCCCGCACTCCCCCGCGCAGCTCCCGCAGTGGTCCGGATCGCTCGTCACGTCCACGCAGCCACCGCCACAGTTGATCGTCCCCGCCGGGCACGGCCCCGCCCCGCACGCCCCGCGCAGGCACACCTGGTCCGCCCCGCAGGCCACCCCGCAGCCCCCGCAGTTCCCGTGGTCCGAGTCCGGGTTCGAGCACCCCCCGGCGCAGCACTGCCGCTCCGGCCGGCAGGCCTGCTCGCACGCCCCGCAGTGCGCCTCGCTGCCCGCGAGATCGAAACAGCTCCCCGCGCAGTCCGTCAGCCCCGCCGCGCAAACCCCTCCGCACAGCCCCAGCGAGCACACCTGCCCGTCCGGGCACACCACCAGGCACCCGCCGCAGTGGTCGTGGTCCCCGCTCGCCTCCACGCAGTCGCCCTGGCACTCCTGCTGCCCGGGCGCGCAGCCCCCGCTGCACATCCCCAGCTGGCACACCTGGCCCGGCTCGCAGCTCTGCCCGCACCCCCCGCAGTGCTCGAAGTTGCCCACCGGGTCCACGCACGCCCCGCTGCACTCGATGGTCCAGTTCGGGCACACCCCCTCGCACACCCCTCCGTAGCAGGCCCCCTCCCGGCAGGCCTGCCCGCACCCCCCGCAGTGCTCCCGGTTGTTGTCCACGTCCACGCACCCCCCGGCGCAGGCCGTGGTCCCCGCCGGGCACCCGGCCGGGTCGCTCACGCACTGGCCGTGGAAGCACAGCGCGACGCCGCAGTCCGCCCCGCACGCCCCGCAGTGGGACGGGTCGCTCATCAGATCCGCGCAACTCCCCCCGCACTCCGCGAGCCCCGCCGGGCAGCTGTCCACGCAGGCCCCGCGCGCGCAGGCCTGGCCCGCCGGGCAGGCCACACCGCACGCCCCGCAGTGCTCCCCGTCGCTGCCCAGATCCACGCACGCCCGCTCGCAGGCGGTCAGGCCCGGATCGCACCCCGCCGCGCAGGTCGCCCGGTTGCAGACCTGCTCGGCCCCGCAGGCGATGCCGCACCCGCCGCAGCTGCCGGGATCGCTGCCCAGATCCGCGAGCTGCCCGTTGCAGCAGTCCTCGTCCGGCTCCCCGGCCTGGCCGCAGCCCCCGCAGTTCGACGCGTCCGTGAGCGGGTCCGCGCAGCTCCCCTGGCAGCACAGCTCCTGGGGCCCGCAGGCCTGCCCGCAGGCCCCGCAGTTCGCCGTGCTCCCCAGCACGTCCACGCAGCCCGCGCCACAGTCGTCCTGGCCGGCTGGGCAGTCGGCCCCGCACTCCCCGCCCGAGCAACGCTGGCCCGCCGCGCAGGCGTGCCCGCACTCCCCGCAGTTCCGCTCGTCCAGCTCCAGGAACACGCAGTGCCGAGCGCAGTCCTGGGTGCCCGCCGGGCAGCCGCCCAGGCACAGCCCCTGGTAGCACACCTGCTCCTCGGGGCAGGCCTGGTCGCAGCCCCCGCAGTGCCCGGGATCGCTGGAGAGATCCACGCAGGCCCCGCCGCAGGGCCAGGTGGGCTCCTGGCAGGCGTTCTCCATGCCGCCGCAGTCGCAGCCGCTCACGCAGGCGGCCAGGGTTAGCAGGAAGACGAGGGTGCGGGGGAGGGACGTTTTCATGGCAGCTCCCAAGCGTTCGGGCGGCCCGGGTCAAGCCAACTGGTCACAAACTCGCGGGAAACAGTCTAGCGGAAAGCGCGCGCGGATGGCAATCGGTCAGCTGGTCCGGGACTCGTCCGGCCCTTCAGGGAACGGGGAGGCCGTCGGCCTCCAGGCTGCTCGGGGCCGGGTTCCACAGCTCGGCGCTGGTGTGCACCAGGGTCCCGTCGGTGCCGCCCACGAACAGCAGCGTGCCGTCGGGCAACAGGGTGGCGGTGTGGCCGGCGCGGGCCACGCCCAGTTCGACCGGGGCCCCGTGCAGCCAGCGCAGGCTGAAGCCCTCCTCGGCCTGATCCCACTCCTCCAGGGTGCGCGACGCGCGGTAGTACAGCTCGGCGTCGTTGCTCCTGGCGTCGAGGCCGCCGGCCACCAGGGCCCGGCCCTCGCGGCCGAAGGCGGTGCAAGTGTGCAGGGCGCGGGCGATGAGCAGGCGGTGATCTGCGTCCAGCATCCGCAGGCGGTCCAGGCGAAGGTCGGCCAGGCCAGCCGACTCGAGCGGTCGCGGCACGAAGGGGGTGTCCTGGGACAGGAAGCGGGCGGGGAACACCCCGCCGGTCGCCAGCACCTGGCCCGGGCCGACGCGGTCGCCGGCGGCCAGCACGACCGGCAGGCCATCGGCGTAGGTCTCGTCCACGAAGCGCGGCACCCGGCTGAGCAGCTCGCCGTCCTGGACCACCAGGACCTCGGCGAAGGGGCCGGGATCCTCCGTCGAGGTCGGCGCGGAGCCGCCCAGCACCAGGGCCTCCACGGGCGAGGCCCCGGGTGAGGAGAAGGGGATGGCCAGCGCCCCCTGCCGCGGGGCGCCGAGCGCGTCGTCCCGGGCCACGATCGCCACGCCCTCCGGGGTGACCTGGACGAGCAGGGCCCGGCGCGTGGGCTGGCCGGCCTCGTCCAGGCCGCCGAGCAGGAGCAGCGCGTCCGGCCCCGCCGGCATGGCGGCCGCGAACAGGGTGAAGGGTAGCGCCTGGCGCTCCACCGCCCCGGTGAGCGGATCGACGATCTCCAGGCTGGTGGCCGCCTCGCCCGGCCGCAGGCAGGCGAGCGGGGAGCCCGGCTGTTCCGGGTCGCCGAAGGCGCCCTGCAGGCTGGCCACCTCGCAGCCGCCGGCCAGCAGCACCCGGCCGTCCTGCAGGGCCAGGGCGGCGTGCAGACCCCGTGGGTGGGTGAGGCCCTGGGTGAGCGCGGCGAAGGTCCCGGAGGCGGGATCGTACAGCTCCAGGGCGGAGGTGGCCTGGAGGGCGCGGCAGGCCTGGGCGCACTCGGCCGAGGCCCCATGCCGGTCGTAGCCGCCGGCCAGCAGGACCGGCCCGCCGGCCGTGCGCGTGGCGCTGTGCAGCATGCGGGCGTGGGTGGGCAGGCCCACCGTCTGGGTCACGTCTCCGCAGCGGGTGAGCAGCATGCTCACGCTCGTGGTCGCGCCGTCGCGGATGTCCACCCCCGTGGCCCGGCCGCACCAGGTGGCCTCGCCGCTGGACAGCGTGTAGCCCTGGAAGCTGACCACGCGGGCCTCGCCGATGGGCAGCCCGTCGATGCGGTAGTGCGTGGCGGCGAGGTCGGTGAAGTCCTGGCAGGCCAGGGCCTCGCCGCTCTGGCGCTGCACGCACAGGCGGAACGCGTCCATGCCCTCGGGCGGTTGCCCAGGCTGGGCCGCCGGGCCGAGGGGGCCGAGCGGCTGGCCGGCCACGAGGAGCTCCAGGGCGAGGTCCCCGCCGGGCGCGCAGCCGGTCAGGAGCGCCAGGCCGAGGATCAGCAGCTTCCGGGGGTTGGCCGGGGACCTGCGAGGAGACATGGTCTGCCTATACCACGGGCCTGCACGGGGGTTGAATACTGTACGCACGTTCAGTATCCTGGGCGGTGGAGGCGTGGCCTGGAAACCTCCCTGGACATGCGCGGGCTGGTGGACGAGCTGCGCCGGCGCCGCCTGGTGCAGACGGCCAGCTCCCTGGACGAGGCTCCCCCCGAGACGGTCGCCAGCGGGCTGCCGGCGCTGGATCGGGTGTGCGGTGGGGGACTGCCGCGCGGGAGGCTGAGCGAGCTCTGCACCGGCGCCTCGGCCGGTGCCGCGCTGCTGCACGCGCTGCTCCTGGCCGCCGGCGATCGGGGCGAGCTCTGCGCCCTGGTGGACGCCGGGGACGGGTTCGAGCCCCGCTCGGCCCGCGCGGCGGGGGTGGCCCTCGCCCGGGTGTTGTGGGTGCGTCCGCCGGGCCCCCGCGAGGCGTTGCGGGCCGCCGAGCTCCTGCTGGAGACGGGCGGGTTCGGGCTCGTGGCGCTCGACTGGGGGCGGGCGAAGCCGACGGCGCCCGCGGCCGCCTGGCTGCGGCTCGCGCGGCTCGCGCGCGCGGGCGGCGCGTTGCTGGTCAGCCTGGCGCCGGGCCCCAGCGCGGGCGTGTTTGCCGGGTTGTCGATCGAGGTGACCCGCTTTCGGCCGCGCTGGCGCGAAGCCGGGGGAGGGGGAGGGCCGCGCTGGCTGGCTGGCTTCGAGCTGGACTTCGCGCTGCGCAGGCGGCGCGGCGGCCCGGGCGCGGCGGGGGAGGCGCGCCGTGGCTGAGCCCGTCGGCGCGCCGGAGCGCATGGGCTGCCTGCTGGTGCCCGAGCTGCCGCTCGCGGCGCTCCTGCGGGCCGAGCCCGAGCGGGCCAGCGCGGCGCTCGCCGTGGCCGATGGCCCCGGGCCCCGGGCCTGCCTGCTGGCCGCCACGCCCGCGGCCCGGGCGGCCGGCGCGGCGCCCGGGCAGAGCGTGGCCCAGGTGCGCAGCCTGGCGCCGGGGCTGGAGATCCGGCCGCTCTCGCCCGGCCTGGTCCGCTCGGCACAGGCGGCGCTCCTGGACGTGGCGCGGGCGTTCTCGCCGCGGGTGGCCTGGCTGGCCGGGGGCGCTCCCGACGGCGCGGCGCTGCTCGGGCTGGGAGGCCTCGAGCGCCTGTTCGGCGACGAGCGCCGCCTGGCCCAGGCCCTGGAGCAGGCCGCGGCCCGGGCGGGGCTCGGCGCGCGGGCGGGCGTGGCCCGCGGACCCGTGCTGGCCCACCTGGCGGCGCGGCTCGGCGCCGGGGTGGTGCGCGCCGGGGAGGAGCGGGCCTTCCTGGCGCCGTTGCCGGTAGGGCTGCTGGCCCCCTCGCCGGCGCTGCGGGCCCAGCTCGAGCGCTTCGGCCTCGAGCGCCTGGGAGAGCTGGCCCGGCTGCCCGCCCAGGGCCTGGGCCGGCGCCTGGGCCCGGAGGGCCTGCGCCTGTGGCGGCTCGCGCGCGGCGAGGAGCCGGAGCAGCGCCTGCAGGCCGACCCGGAGCCCGAGCGCTTCGTCGAGGAGGACGAGCCGGGTTGGCCGCTCGCCCAGCTCGAGCCGCTGCTCGAGGGGTTGCGCCCGCTGCTCGCGCGGCTGGCCGACCGGCTCGGCTTCCGCGGCCTGGCCGCGGGTCGGCTGCGGATCGAGCTGCGGCTCGAGGGCCGCGGGCGGGACGCGCGGGAGCTCGAGCTGGCCGCGCCCACCCGCCGGGTGGCCACCTGGCTGGAGCTCGCGCGCCTGTCCCTCGAGCGCACCCCGCCGCGTGCGGCCGTGGAAGCGCTGCGCGTGGAGGCGGAGCCCGCGACCGCGCGGCGCGCCCAGCTCGATCTGTTCGTCCCCGCCGGACCGGCGGGCAGCCGGCTGGACGAGGCGCTGGCCCGGCTGACCGCGCTGGCCGGCGCCGGGCGCGTGGGGGCGCCCGAGGTGCGCGACGATCACCGCCCCGAGGCGGTGGCCGTGGTGCCCTTCGGTCGCCCCCCGGCCGCGGGCCCGCCAACGCCCGGGGAGGCGGGGCGCCCGGCGTTGCCGCTCCGGGCGCTGCGCCCGGCCGAGCCGGTGGAGGTGGAGCGGGACTCCGCCGCGGTGGGCGTGCGGTTGCGCGCGCTGTGGGGCGCGCGCCTGCGCGGGCGGGTGCGGGCCCAGGCCGGCCCCTACCGGCTGGCGGGCGGCTGGTGGGAGGAGACGCCGCTCGGGCGGGACTACTACGACGTGGAGCTCTCGGACGGCGGGGTCTACCGGCTGTACCGCGAGCACGCCACCGGCGCCTGGTTCGTGGACGGGATGGCGGGCTAGGCGCCCAGGCGCTTGCGCAGGTACTGCGCATGGTCCTGAGAGCCCTTCTCCACCTCGCGGGCTATCAGCCGCTCGATCAACCCGCCCAGCAGCGGCACGCGCACGTCGATGTCGAAGGCGAAGGTCACCTGGCTCGCCCGGGCGCCTGCGGCCGGCTCGCCCGGGGCGGGCCGGATGGTGATGCTGCCCGAGAGCCCCACCCGCTCGCCGCGCACGCCGAGGTAGCGCCAGCGGCAGGAGCGGTCGCCGAGGTCCCACTCGTAGGTCGTGGCGGCCGGGTCGGTGCGGCTCCGGTCCACGCCGGTCAGGCCGCGTGCGTACTCCTGCAGGTGCACGACCTGGACCAGCCGGCGGGCGTCGCGTCGGGTCTCCTCGACCCGGGCCTCCTTGGCGCCCTGCAGCCTGGCCTGATCGACCAGGACGCCGGGATCGTTCAGGGTCGCCAGCACCTCGTCCGGGCTGCGGGGGATGAGGGCGGTCTGGGTGAGGTGCTTGGCCATGGCGTCCTCCTGGGTCGCAGCGCGGCTGGGCCGGGAGGCCCAGGTCCTCGAGGATCACCCGGGCGGTGGCCTCGGCCGAGTTCACCTCGCGCCCGTAGCCTACACCAGGCGCCGGAGCCCATCCAGCCGGCTTGAGTTTTCTCCCTCGAAGATTATCCTGGGCCGGGGACACCGAGGAGGGCAGTGCCATGCGGATCTCTGGCGTGGAGGGCTGGATCGAACGCAGGTCGGGCGGCTACCGGCACCGCTACGTGGTGCCCGATCCGAGCCTGCCGGAGCGGTTGACCGGGGAGCGGCGGGTGGCGGTGATCGGCGCCGGGCTGGCCGGACTCATCGCGGCGCTCGGCCTGGCGCGGCGGGGCTTCCGGGTGGTGCTGCTCGAGAAGGACCTCTACCTGGGCGGCAAGGTGGGCGCCTGGCCGGTCGAGCTCCCCGGCGGGGAGCGGAACTTCGTGGAGCACGGCTTCCACGCCTTCTTCCCGCACTACCACAACCTGCTGCGCGTGCTGGGCGAGATCGGCGCCACCCGCTCCTTCAAGACCCTCGACGACTACCGCATCCTGACGCTCACCGGCCAGGAGTTCTCCTTCAAGGACGTGGCGAAGACCCCCGTGCTGAACGTCCTCTCCATGCTCAGGCAGGGCGTCTTCAGCCTGAAGGACGTGTTCCGGGATCTCCGCACCATGCGGCTCATGTCGCTGCTCGAGTACCACCCCGAGGACACCTTCCGGCGCTTCGACCACGTGTCGTTCGCGGAGTACGCTCGCCGCACGGCGCTCCCGGACAGCCTGCGGCTCATCTTCAACTCGTTCTCCAGGGCCTTCTTCGCCCCGCCGTCGCTCATGTCGAGCGCCGAGCTCATCAAGAGCTTCCACTTCTTCTTCCTGAGCCACGACGGCGGGCTGGGCTACGACTACCCGACCGAGAGTTTCGAGGTCAGCCTGCTCGAGCCCTTCCGCAGCGCGCTCGAGGCCGCGCGGGCCGAGATCCGGCTGTCGCGGCCGGTCGGCCGCCTGGAGCTCGAGGACGGCGGCGTGACGGTCGACGGGGAGCGCTTCGACTACGCGGTGCTGGCCGCGGACGTGGTCGGGAGCCGCCGGCTGGCGCTCGACTCGCCGGGGCTGGCGGATCGCTACCCGCGCCTCCACCGCGAGCTCTCGGGCCTGCGGGCCAGCCAGCGCTACGCGGTGCTCAGGCTGTGGGTGGATCGCGACATCTCCCGGGCGCTCCCGGGCTTCGTGATCACCGAGCACCGCGACGTGCTGGACTCCATCAGCTTCTACCCGCGCCTGGAACGCCAGTCGGCCGAGTGGGCCGCGCGGCACGGCGGCAGCGTCCTGGAGCTCCACTCCTACGCTGTCCCGGAGCACGTGCGCGGGCCCGAGGACGTCCGCACCCGCTTCCTGGCGGAGCTCGAGGGATACCTGCCGGAGGCCAGGGGCATGAAGATCCTGCACGAGCACCTGCAGCTCCGGCACGACTTCACCGCGCTGCACGTGGGGCTGCAGGCCACCCGGCCGGCGGTGGAGACCGAGTGCCCGCGCCTGTGCCTGGCCGGAGACTGGGTCAAGCTGCCCCGCCCCGCGCTCTTGATGGAGGCGGCCGCCATGAGCGGGTTGCTCGCCGCCAACACCGTGCTCGCCCGCGAGGGGCTGCGGCTCGAGGCCGTGGACTCGGTGCCACCTGTCGGGCTGCTCGCGCGTCGGTAGGGGAGGAGGTGCGCCATGCCTGGACCGCTCGCGCTCGCCGCCTGCTTGCTCCTGGCAGCCGGGGCCGCCGTCACCGCCCCGGCAGGGGACCTGCTGCCGGTCCCGGCCGGGGAGTTCTGGATGGGCTGCAACCCGGAGGTCGACAAGCAATGTCAGGCGGACGAGAACCCGGGCCGCAAGGTCTGGCTCCGCGCCTTCCGCATCGACCGCAACGAGGTGACCACGGGCCAGTTCCGCGCCTGCGTGGCCGCGGGCGCCTGCTCGGCCGAGGGCATCACCGTGCAGCGCATGAGCGGCCAGCCCTTCACCACCCACGACTGGGCCTGCAACTGGGGCCAGCCCAGGCGCGAGGAGCACCCCATCAACTGCGTGTCCTGGGAGCAGGCGCGGGCCTACTGCGCCTGGGCCGGGAAGCGGCTGCCCACCGAGGCCGAGTGGGAGAAGGCCGCCCGCGGCAGCGCGGACCGCAGGCGTTTCCCCTGGGGCGACCAGGGGCTGGAGAGCTCGGTGCGGCGGGCCAACGTGGTGGATCAGTGGGCGCTCGACAAGTTCTCCAGGGACTTCGCCAAGGAAGAGAAGTACAGCGACGGTTACGAGGGCACCTCCCCGGTGGGCGCCTTCCCCGAGGGACGCAGTCCCTACGGCGCGCTCGACATGGCCGGCAACGTGTGCGAGTGGGTGGCCGACCGGTACGCCGCGGACGCGCACGCCACGGGGCCGAACGAGGATCCGAAGGGGGCCAAGGATGGCGACAAGCGGGTGTTCAAGGGCGGCTCCTTCGGCCGCTCCTCGCCCGAGTCGCGCATCTCCCGCCGCGACGGCTTCGATCCCACCGACCAGTACGCCGGCCTGGGCTTCCGCTGCGCGGTGGACGCGAAGTAGCCATCCTCTCGCTCAGCGGTGGGGCGCCAGCCAGTCCTCGGCCTCGAGGCCGGGGATGGAGGCGAAGTGGCGCAGGTTGCCGGTGGCCAGGCGGGCGCCGTGACGAAGGCAGATGGAGGCGATCCGCAAGTCGGGCTCGGACACGACCCGGCCCGCGGCCTCCAGCTCGGCCCGGAGCTGGCCGTGGACCTGGGCGGCCTCCCAGTCGAAGACCAGCACCCGGAGGTTGGGCCAGAGCATGCGGCGCATCGCATCGAGCAGTCGACTGGGATCATGCACGCGGTGCGCGCCGTAGAGCAGCTCCGCGGCGTTGATGGCCGTGGTGGCCTGCTGCTCCGCGGGCAGGCTGGCCAGGCGGCGGATCAGCCCGGCGGGCGGGGCGCGTCGCAGCAGGTAGGACAGCACGTCGGTGTCGAAGACCGTCATGCGTCCTCGTCTTCGCTGAGCGACGGCACCTCGCGCTCGCGGGCGTTCTCCCGGGCCTTCGCGAGGATGGCCTCCAGTTCCTCGGCCCCCTCGATGCCTTCCAGCGCGCCCACGGCCGCGAGCAGCCCTCGGGGACGGACCGGCTGACTCTCTCCGACGTCCTGGTCTCCGTAGGCAGGGGCACGCTCCGCGACGCGTTCTGGGAGCGCGGCGTCCGAGAGCAGGGCGCGGACCGCTTGCAGCACGAGCTCGGAGAGGGTGGTTCCCTCCTCCCCGGCCCGCCGCCGGAGCGCCCGGTGGACCTCGGCTGGCAGGTAGATGGTGGTGCGCTGCGTCGCCATCGGCACCTCCTTGAATCAACATAGCACCAAGACATCTAGACATCAAGATGTCGAGTTTTCGTTGTCGGACCCCTTGTGTGCTGTTCATCCGTTCAGTATCCTGGGAGGTCCGATGGTCGCCTACGTCGAGCTGCGCTGCCAGAGCGCCTTCTCCTTCCTGCGGGCCGCGAGCGCCCCCGAGGACCTGGCCACCCGGGCGGCCGAGCTGGGGCTCCCGGCGCTGGCGCTCGGCGACGTGGACGGCGTGTACGGCCAGCCCCGTTTCCACAAGGCGGCCCGCGAGGCCGGGGTGCGCCCCATCGTGGGCGTGGAGCTCAGCCTGGACGATCCCGAACTGTTTCCGGGATCGCCGGAGCTGTGCCCGGCCGGGCGGCTGCTGCTGCTGGTGGAGAACCGCGCGGGCTACCAGAACCTGTGCCGGCTCGTCACCCGCGGCCACAGCGGACGGCCCAAGGGGCAGTGCGCCGTGCGGCTCTCCGAGCTCGAGGCGCACGCCGAGGGGCTCACCTGCCTGGGCGGCGGGGCGCTCGAGGCGGCGCTCGCGGCCCCGGACGGCGCCGCCCGGGCCGAGGCGCTGCTCGGGCGCCTGCGTGAGCGTTTCGGACCGCGGGGGGTGTGGGTGGAGCTCGGCCGCCACCTGGAGCGCGGGGAGGACCGCCGCAACCAGGCCTTGCTGGGGCTCGCGCGGCGGCTCGGGCTCGGGCTCCTGGCCACCAACGACGTGCGCCACGCCACCCGCGCCGGGCGGCGCCTCCTGGACGTGCTCACCTGCCTGCGCCTGCACGTGAGCCTGGACACCGCCGGGACGCGCCTGCGGCCCAACGCCGAGCGCCACCTGAAGGCGCCGGCCGAGATGGCCGCCCTGTTCGCCGATCTGCCCGAGGCGCTGGAGAACACCCTGCGGGTGGCCGAGCGCTGCGCCTTCGATCTCTCGGAGCTCGGCTACCGCTTCCCCGACTACCCCGTGCCCCCGGGCGAGACGCAGGCGAGCTTCCTGCACCGGCTGGTCCAGGAGGGCGCCCGCTGGCGCTACCGGCCGCTCGAGCCGCGCCACACCGAGCAGCTGGCCCGGGAGCTGGCGGTCATCGCCAAGCTCGAGCTGGCCGGCTACTTCCTGGTGGTCTGGGACATCGCCCGCTTCTGCCGCGCCGAGGGCATCCTGGCCCAGGGCCGCGGCTCGGCGGCCAACAGCGCCGTGTGCTACGCGCTGGGCATCACCGCGGTGGACCCGATCGGCATGGGGCTCTTGTTCGAGCGTTTCCTGTCCGAGGAGCGCGGGAGCTGGCCGGACATCGACCTCGACCTGCCCTCCGGCGAGCAACGCGAGGCGGTCATCCAGTACGTCTACCGGCGCTACGGCGCAGATGGCGCGGCCATGACGGCCAACGTGATCACCTACCGGCAGCGCTCGGCGCTGCGGGAGGTGGGCAAGGTGCTCGCGCTGCCCGAGGAGCCGCTGGGGCGGCTGGCGGCGCTCTCCCGCCACCACGGGCGCGGGGAGCTCGGGGCGCACGAGGCGCCCGGGCCGGGGGCGGAAGGGGGGTACCCGGACGCGGACGGGGACGGCCTGGTCGCGGCGGTGCGCGAGGCGGGGCTCGCGCCCGAGGACGCGCGCGTGCGCCTGCTGCTCGAGCTCACCCGCGAGCTGCAGCACCTGCCGCGCCACCTCGGCCAGCACTCGGGCGGTATGGTCATCGCCCAGGGCCGCCTGGACCGGGTGGTGCCGCTGGAGCCGGCCCGCATGCCCGGGCGCATGGTGGTGCAGTGGGACAAGGACGACTGCGCCGATCTCGGCATCATCAAGGTGGATCTGCTCGGCCTGGGCATGCTGCGCGCGCTGGAGGAGGCCGTGCCCCTGGTGCGCGCCCACGAGGGGGTGGAGCTCGACCTGGCCCACCTGCCGGCCGACGACCCCGAGGTGTACGCCATGCTCCAGCGGGCCGACACGGTGGGGGTGTTCCAGGTGGAGAGCCGGGCGCAGATGGCGACCCTCCCGCGCCTGCAGCCGCGCTGCTTCTACGACCTGGTCATCGAGGTGGCCCTCATCCGCCCCGGCCCCATCGTGGGCCAGATGGTCCACCCCTACCTCAACCGCCGGGCCGGCCGGGAGCCGGTGGTCTACGCCCACCCCTCGCTGGAGCCCATCCTGGCCCGCACCCTGGGCGTGCCGCTGTTCCAGGAGCAGATCATGCGGGTGGCCATGGTGGCGGCCGGCTTCTGCGCGGGCGAGGCCGAGGAGCTCCGGCGGGCCATGACCCACAAGCGCTCGCCCGAGCGCATGGCGGCCCTGGCCGGGCGGCTGCGGGTCGGCATGGCCGCGCGCGGCATCACCGGCGAGGCGGCCGAGGGCATCCTCCAGGCGATCGCCTCCTTCGCCCTGTACGGCTTCCCCGAGTCCCACGCGGCCAGCTTCGCGCTGCTGGTGTACGCCTCGGCCTACCTGAAGGCCCACCACCCGGCGGCCTTCACCTGCGCGCTGCTGAACGCCTGGCCGATGGGCTTCTACCACCCGGCCACGCTCGTCAAGGACGCCCAGCGCCACGGGCTCGGCGTGCGGCCGGTGGACGTCGGCCGCTCGGGCTGGCGCTGTCGCCTGGAGCCGGACGGGGCCGTGCGCCTGGGCCTGCGCTTCGTCTCCGGCCTCAGGCAGGAGGCCGGCGCGCGCGTCGAGGCCGAGCAGGCCCGGGCGCCGTTCGCCGACGTGCGCGACTTCGAGCGCCGCTGCCGGCTGCGCGAGGACGAGCTGGCGGCGCTGGCCGAGCTGGGCGCCTTCGGGGCCCTCGGCCTCGGGCGGCGCGAGGCGCTGTGGCAGGTGGCCGCGCTGGAGACCTCCGGCCGCGGCGAGCGGCCGCTGCTCGCGCGCCTGCCGCCGCCCGGCGAGCCGAGCCCGCTCCGCCCCATGCGCGCCGAGGAGCGCACCGCGGCCGATCTGCGCGCGAGCGGGCTGACCGCCGGGCCCCACCCCATGGCCCACCGCCGCGCGACGCTCCGCGCGCGCGGGGCGCTCCCGGCGGCGTCCCTGCCGCTGCAGGCCCACGGCGCGCGGGCCGCGGTGGGCGGGCTGGTGGTCATCCGCCAGCGGCCCATGACCGCCAGGGGCATGTGCTTCATCACCCTGGAGGACGAGAGCGGGCTCGCCAACCTGGTGCTCACCCCGGACGTGTTCGCCGCCCACCGCGCGGCGATCGTGGGCGCCCCGGCGCTCTTCGCCGAGGGGCGCCTGGAGATCCGCGACGGGGTGACCAACCTGCGGGTCGAGCGGGTGGAGCGGCTGCTGCCCGCGGCCGAGGAGCGCTGCGAGATCCCCTCCCGCGACTTCCGCTAGGACGTCTGGCCCTTGAGCAGCTTCTGCACGACCTGCGCCGTGCGCTCCTCGCGCTCGGAGCTGGAGCGGGCGGCGGTGACGAAGTCGATGAAGGTGCGCTGCTGCTCGGTGCTGAGGTCATCGAAGGCCGCGCCAGCGGCCGGGTCGTAGGCCAAGGCCTTCAGCAGCTGGGCGGGCATCTCCAGCGTGGTGGAGTCGGCCAGGGTCTTCGGCGGGTTCATCGGCGACAACCTCCTGCGTGGCCCCCGTTGTACCCCAAAGCGTCAGCCGAAGCAACCGGACGGCCTACTTCCAGTCGACGATGTCCCAGCCTGCGCGGGTGGCGAAGCGCCTCAGATCGGGCTTGGGGTTGGCGGCCACCGGGTGGCCGCACAGCATCAGCATGGGCAGATCCGAGCTGTGGTCGCTGTAGGCCCACGAGGCCGGCCAGTCCACCTGCCCGAACCAGGGCTCGGCCAGCAGCCGGTTGACCTTCTCGCGCTCGTAGCAGTTGGCGCCCAGCGGGCGGGGCGGATCGTCGAGCTGCATGCGGGTGGCCAGCAGGTGGTCGAAGCCCAGGGCCTCGGCCACCGGCCGCAGGTAGAGCTCGACGCTGGCGGACGCCAGCACCAGCAGGTGGCCCTGGCGCCTGTGCCAGGCCACCCGCTCGACCCCGCCCGCCAGGTAGCGCGGCGCCAGGAAGGCGTCGTGGAACCGGCGCACCAGGGGCTCGCGGGCCTCCGCGGGCAGGCGCACGAAGGCGCGCAGCAACAGCGCCTTCATGTCCGCCTTGCCCGCTCGCCCGGCCAGGTAGGCCGGCAGCCGCCGCAGGGCGGGCCCGAGGGCGCGGGCCGCGCCGGGTTGCTGGCGCAGCAGGTGCAGCATGAAGCCGAGCATGGTGTCCCGGCGGGTGAGGGTGCCGTCGAAGTCGAACAGCGCGGCCGGGCGCCTGGGTGTGGCGTTCATGGGCAGGAGACGTTAGCAGAAGGCCGGGTGATCTGCGAGACCCGTGGTGGCGGCGGCGGCGGGCCCTGGGGTGAGGGGAGTCGCCGCGAAGGCGCCCAGCGCCGAGAATCGGGTCTTGTGCCGCGTAGTTGGCGGCGCTAGACTGCCCGCCCGATGGACGTGTCGCGCCACCTGGATGTCGCCCCTCCGCCGGCCTGGGTGCTGGTGCCGGCCGCTGGCCGGGGCGAGCGGTTCGGCGGCCCGGTGCCCAAGCAGTTCGCCCTGCTCGACGGGGCGCCGCTGCTGCACCGCACGCTGCGCGCGCTGGCCGCCTGCCCGGGCGTGGCCGGGCTGGCCGTGGCCGTACCGGCCGAGCGGCTCGCGGACCCCGACCTGCTGCCCGCCGAGCTCGCCTCCTCCGGGCGGGCCGTGGTCTGCGCCGGCGGGGCGCGCCGCCTGGACTCGGTGCGCGCCGCGCTCCAGCGCGTCCCGCCCGGGGTCGCCCTGGTCCTGGTGCACGACGGCGCCCGACCGGCGGTGACGCC
The DNA here is from genome assembly GCA_022710975.1 of Myxococcota bacterium. GTDB lineage: Bacteria > Myxococcota > B64-G9 > B64-G9 > B64-G9 > JAKLGA01. Next base: position 79,539 of record JAKLGA010000017.1, read on the forward strand.
CGCGCTGGTCGCCCGGGTGGCCGCGGCGGCCTGGCGGGAGGGGGCCTGCGCGCCGGGGCTGCCGGTCCAGGAGACGCTCAAGGAGGTGGACGCGGCCGGCCGGGTGGTCAGGAGCGTCCCGCGCGGGCCGCTGGTCCTCGTCCAGACCCCGCAGGGCTTCCGCCGCGAGGTGCTGGAGGCCGCCTACCGCTGGCTGGAGGCCCACCCGCAGGCCGGTTTCACCGACGACGCCGGTCTGGTCGAGGCCAGCGGGCAGCCGGTGGCCTGCGTGCCCGGGGAGCCCGGGAACCTCAAGGTGACCCTGCCCGAGGACCTCGCGCGGCTCGCCCAGGCCGGCGGCCGGGTGGCGCGGGCCGCGCCGCGGGTGGGGCACGGCTACGACGTGCACCGGCTGGTCGAGGGGCGGCCGCTGGTGCTCTGCGGGGTGCGGGTGCCCTTCGAGCGCGGGCTGCTGGGACACTCGGACGCGGACGTGGGGCTGCACGCCCTGGGCGACGCCATCCTGGGCGCGGCCTGCCTCGGGGATCTCGGCCGGCACTTCCCGGACAGCGATCCGGCCTACGCCGGCGCGGACAGCCGCGGGCTGCTGGCCGAGGTGGCGCGGCGCGCGGCCGCGGCCGGCTGGCGGGTGAGCTCGGCCGACCTCACCCTGGTGGTCCAGCGCCCGCGCCTGGCACCGCACCTGCCCGAGATGGTCCGGGCCATCGCCGGCCTGCTGGCGCTCCCGGACGACGCGGTCAGCGTCAAGGCCAAGACCGAGGAGGGCCTGGGCTTCACCGGCGCCGGCGAAGGCATCGCGGCGCACGCGGTGGCGGTCCTGGTGCGCACGGAGGGCGAGCCGTGAGCGAGCCGCGCACGGACGAGGATCCCCGCCTGGAGCGCGAGGAGCAGGCCTTCTTCGATGGCGGCGGGGCCAGCCCCGCGCCCGAGGCCGATCCCATGGGCATCGGCCGCCGGGCCGACGAGCGCGACCAGCGCCGGCTGCGCCAGCAGGTGTGGGTGTTCGTGCTGTTCCTCGTCCTGGCCGGGGTGCTGGTCTTCCTGCTGCGCGGCGAGCTCGGCTACTTCTTCGCCCCCGGCCAGCCCGTGGAGCTCGGCGCGGCCGAGGAGCTGGCGCCGGCCCCGCTCGCGGACGGCACCTTCGTGCGCCTGTCGGGCGTGGCCCGCGACATGTGCATCCGGGCGGAGGTGGCGTCCGGGCGCATGCGTTACCTGTACCTGCTCGGCTCCGAGACCGGGGCGCGCATGCTGGTGCAGTCCCCGGCCCCGCCTGGCGAGGGCTGCGCCGGCGCGGTGGAGCGGAGCTTCGAGGGCCGACTGCGCGATCTGGACCGGACCGACATGTACGCCGCGGTGCTGGGCTACTACCGGGAGAACTTCCCGGCGGCCCCGCGCGACGGCCCGATGTACCTGCTGGAGGACGGGCTGCGGCCGCGGGACCGGTGGGCGTACCCCGCGGCCCTGGCCGGCCTGCTGCTGGTGGCCGCGGCGAACGCCGCGCTGCTCGTGCGGCGCGCGAGGAGGCGCGCCCGCGCCGGGCGGGTCGCCGGGTCGGACGCCGGCGAAGGCGTCCACGAGGACGAAGGAGAGGAGAGCCGATGACGCTGCACGTCTGGAACAGCCTGAGCAACATGAAGGAGGAGTTCCGGCCGCTCGTCCCGGGCAGGGTCGGCATGTACGTGTGCGGGGTCACGGTCTACGACATGTGCCACGTCGGCCACGCGCGGGCTTACGTGACCGCGGACGTGGTCTACCGCTACCTGCGCCACCTCGGGCTCGAGGTCACCTACGTGCGCAACTTCACCGACGTGGACGACAAGATCATCAGGCGCGCCAACGAGCTGGGCGTGAGCAGCCGCGAGCTGGCCGATCGCTTCATCCGCGAGTTCCACGTGGACATGGACGCCCTCGGCATCCTGCGGCCGCAGATCGAGCCGCGGGTGACCGAGCACATCCCGGACATCATCCACACCGTGGAGGCGCTGGTCGCCCGCGAGCACGCTTATGTCGTGGACGGCGACGTGTACTTCGACGTGGGCTCGTTCGCCCCCTACGGCAAGCTGTCCAAGCGCAACCTGGAGGACCTGCGCAGCGGGGCGCGGGTCGAGGTGGACGAGCGCAAGCGCAGCCCGCTCGACTTCGCGCTGTGGAAGACCTCCAAGCCCGGCGAGCCGTCCTGGCCCAGCCCCTGGGGCGCGGGCCGCCCGGGCTGGCACATCGAGTGCTCCACCATGAGCACCAAGTACCTGGGCGAGACCTTCGACCTGCACGGCGGCGGCAAGGACCTAGTCTTCCCCCACCACGAGAACGAGATCGCCCAGAGCGAGGCCGCCACGGGCAAGCCCTTCGCCCGCGTGTTCGTGCACAACGGCTTCGTCAACATCGACAAGGAGAAGATGTCCAAGTCGCTGAACAACTTCTTCACCATCCGCGAGATGACCGGGCGCTACACGCCCGAGGCGCTGCGCTACTTCCTGCTGGGCACGCACTACCGCAGCCCCATCAACTTCGACGTGCTGTTCGTCTGCCCGGCCTGCCAGGCGAGCCTGGCGCGCGCGGACGTGGAGGGGCGGCGCTGCCCGGCCTGCGGCGCCGGGCTGGACGAGGCCCAGGCCCGCGCGGCGGTGCAGTTCCCGTCGCTGGAGGAGGCCCAGCGCAGGCTGCAGTACCTGTACACGACTTTCCAGCGCCTGCTGCTCGCGCTGGGCCAGGGCCTGACCGGGGCGGGTGAGATCCTGCGCGCGCCGGAGGTGGACGGCCTGCTGCCGCGCTTCCGCGAGGCCATGGACGACGACTTCAACGCGGCGGTCGGCCTGGCGGTGCTGGCCGACGCCACCCGTCTGGTCAACGAGGTGCTGGACAACAAGGAGGGCCACGCCGCGGGCCTGGTGACCTCCACCGCCCAGCGGCTGCGGGAGGCCATCGACACCATGGGCGAGGTGCTGGGCATCCTGCGCTGCCCGCCCGAGGACGCCCTGTGCTGCCTGCGCGATCGCTGCCTGGCCTGCCGTGGGCTCGACGCCGCGGCCATCGACCGGCTGGTGGAGGAGCGCACGGCCGCCCGCAAGGCCAAGGACTTCGCCCGCGCCGACGCCCTCCGCAAGCAGCTCGGCGAGCTGGGCGTCGAGCTGATGGACTCGGGCAAGGGCACCAGCTGGAAGATGAAGTAGCCGCCCACGGAGCGCCCGCCATGCAGGCCGGCTTCAAGCTCGTCGCCGACTTCCAGCCGGCTGGGGACCAGCCGCGCGCCATCGCCGAGCTCAGCGCGGGCCTGCGGCGCGGCGACCGCCACCAGGTGCTGCTCGGGGTGACCGGCTCCGGCAAGACCTTCAGCGTGGCCAGCGTGCTGGCCGAGGTGCAGCGCCCCGCGCTGGTCATCGCCCACAACAAGGTGCTGGCCGGCCAGCTGTACAACGAGTTCCGCCAGTTCTTCCCCGAGAACGCCGTCAGCTTCTTCGTGTCCTACTACGACTACTACCAGCCCGAGGCCTACGTGCCGCAGTCGGACACCTACATCGAGAAGGACTCGAGCATCAACGACGAGATCGACCGCATGCGGCACGTGGCCACCCACAACCTGCTCACCCGGCGCGACGTGCTGATCGTGGCCTCGGTCTCCTGCATCTACGGCCTGGGCCCGGTGGAGCACTACGGCGAGATGCGCATCGGGCTCGCGCTGGGGGAGGAGGCGGGCCGCGATCGGCTGCTCCGCCGGCTGGTGGAGATCCAGTACTCGCGCAACGATCTCGACTTCCACCGCGGCACCTTCCGCGTGCGCGGGGACACGGTGGACGTCTTCCCGGTGTACGAGGAGACGCGCGCCCTGCGGGTGTCCTTCTTCGGCGACCAGATCGAGGAGCTCGGCTGGTTCGATCCGCTGCGCGGCACCCGCCTCGAGCGACTGGAGGCGGTGGAGATCTTCCCGGGCAGCCACTACGTCACCCCGGCGGACGGCGTGCGCCGCGCGCTCGGCTCCATCCGCGCGGAGCTCGGTGAACGCCTGCGCGAGCTGCGCGCCGGCAACCGCCTGGTCGAGGCCCAGCGCCTGGAGCAGCGCACCCAGCACGATCTCGAGATGCTCGAGCAGATGGGCTACTGCAGCGGCATCGAGAACTACTCGCGCCACCTGTCCGGCCGGCTGCCCGGCGAGCCGCCGCCCACGCTGATCGACTACCTGCCCCACGACGCGCTGGTGATCGTCGACGAGAGCCACCAGACGCTCCCCCAGGTGAAGGGCATGGTGCGCGGCGATCGCTCGCGCAAGGGCACCCTGGTGGAGTACGGCTTCCGCCTGCCGTCGGCCCTGGACAACCGGCCGCTCACCTACGAGGAGTTCGACGTCCGGGTGGGTCAGCGCATCTACGTCTCGGCCACCCCCGCGCCCTTCGAGGTGGAGCTGGCTGGCGGCGTGCTGGTGGAGCAGATCAACCGCCCGACCGGGCTGGTCGATCCGGCCATCGAGCTGCGCCCGGCCCAGGGCCAGGTGGACGATCTGCTGGGCGAGATCCGCGCCGTGGTCGGGGCCGGGCAGCGGGTGATGGTCACCACGCTGACCAAGCGCACGGCCGAGGATCTGACCGAGTTCCTGGCCGAGCACGGGGTGCGCGTGCGCTACCTGCACTCGGACGTGGAGACGCTAGAGCGCATGGAGATCGTGCGCCAGCTCCGCGCCGGGCAGTTCGACGTGCTGGTGGGCATCAACCTGCTGCGCGAGGGCCTGGACATCCCCGAGGTGGCCCTGGTGGCCGTACTGGACGCCGACCGCGAGGGCTTCCTGCGCTCGGAGACGGCCCTGGTGCAGACCATGGGCCGGGCCGCGCGCAACCTGGCCGGGCGGGTGATCCTGTACGCCGACAGGTCCACGCCGTCCATCGACAGCGCGGTGCGCGAGACCGGACGGCGCCGGGCGCTGCAGGAGGCGCACAACCGCGAGCACGGGGTGACGCCGCGCTCGGTGGCCAAGGCGCTGTCCGCGCGCCTGGGGGCCGAGCCGGAGGTGGAGCCCGCCGAGGTGGCCGAGGCGCCCGGCGCCTACGGGCGGGCGGCGCTGGAGGCGCGCCTGGAGGCGCTGGAGCGTGAGATGCGGGCCGCGGCCGAGGCGCTGGAGTTCGAGCGGGCGGCCGAGCTGCGCGACGAGCTGCAGCACCTGCGGCGCGTGCACCTGCTCTCGGGGTGAGGCGGGCATGGACGCCGCCCGGCTCGAGCTCCTGCTCTCCAGCCTGCCCGCCCGGCCGGGCGTGTACCGCATGCTGGGCCGCGGCCGGGTGGTGCTGTACGTCGGCAAGGCCAAGAACCTGCGCCAGCGCGTGCGCTCCTACTTCCGGGCCTCCGGCGACGCGCGGCCCTTCGTGGCCGGCCTCCAGGGCCTGCTCGAGGAGCTCGAGTGGGTGGTGACCCCGTCCGAGAAGGACGCCCTGGCGCTCGAGCGCGAGCTCATCCACCGGGAGCGGCCGCGCTTCAACATCGATCTGCGGGACGACAAGAGCTTCCTGTCCATCCGCCTGAGCGCGCACCGCTTCCCGCGCCTGAGCCTGGAGCGTCGGCGGCCGGGCGGCGAGGCTCCCAGCCATGGCGGCCGACGGTTCGGCCCTTACACCTCGGCCGCCGCCGCCCGGGAGACCCTGCGGGCGGTGCAGATCATCTTCCAGCTGCGCACCTGCGCCGACGCGGTGTTCGCCCACCGCGCGCGACCCTGCCTGCTGCACCCCCTGGGCCGCTGCCTGGGGCCCTGCTGCCTGCCGGTGGAGGAGGGGAGCTACGCCCGGCGGGTGGAGGCCGCCGGCCGCTTCCTGCGCGGGCGGTTCGAGCCCGCGCTGGAGCTCCTCGGCGAGCGCATGCGCGCCGCCTCCGCGGCGCTGCGCTTCGAGGAGGCGGCGCGGCTGCGCGATCGGCTGCGGGCGGTCGAGGCCACCCTCGGCGCGCGGCAGGTGCTGGCCGATCTCGACGACGATCTGGACGTCTTCGGCCTGCACCGCGAGGGCGCCAGCGGCGTGATCCAGCTTCTGCAGGTGCGCGCCGGGCGCTGGCACGGGGCGCTGCGCTTCCCCTTCCGGGGGCTGGAGGCGCCCGCGGCCGATCTGCTGCGCCAGCTCCTCGGCCAGCACTACGCGGCCGGCGCCGAGGTGCCGCCCGTGGTGCTGCTGCCGGCCGAATGCCTGGGCGAGGACTGCGCAGAGGAGGGCGCCGGACCGGAGCAGGCCGCGGCCGGCGAGGCGCCGGCCCTCGAGCAGTGGCTGGGCGAGCTGCGCGGCGGCCGGGTGCGCGTCCTCTCGCCCCGCCGGGGGCGGCGACTCGAGCTCGTGCGCATGGCGGCCGAGAACGCCGCCCAGGCCCACCGGGCCAGCGCGGCGGAGGAGGGCGCGCGGGCCGAACGGCTGGCGCGGCTGCAGCGGCGCCTGGGCCTCTCGCGCCTGCCCCGGCGCATCGAGTGTTTCGACCTGTCCACCCTGGGGGGGCGGCAGAGCGTGGGCGCCATGGCGGTGCTGCAGGACGGGGAGCCGCGGCCCGCGGCCTACCGGCGCTACCGCATCCGCGAGGCGGCCACCGACTCGGACGTGGACATGATGCGGGAGGTGCTCGGGCGCCGCCTGCGGCCGGTCCTGGCGGGCGAGGAGGCCGGGCCCGACCTGGTGGTCCTGGACGGCGGGCTCCAGCAGCTCGGGGCGGTGACGGCCCTGCTCCGCGAGCTGGGGGCGACCGGCGTGGAGGTCGTGGCGCTGGCCAAGGGCGGGCCCGGGCCGCTGCGGCACAAGGTGGCGCTGGAGCGGGTGTTCCTGCCGGGCCGCAAGAACCCGGTGCGGCTCGGCCCGGACAGCGACGAGCTCTTCCTGCTCAGCCGCGCGCGGGACGAGGCCCACCGCTTCGCCATCGGCTACCACCGGAAGCTCAGGCGCAAGGCCGCGGTCAGGAGCGCGCTCGAGGACGTGCCCGGGGTGGGGCCGGTGCTCAGGCGCCGGCTGCTCCTGCGCTTCGGCAGCCTGACCGGCGTCCGCCAGGCCGGCCCCGCGGCGCTGGCCGAGGTGCCCGGGGTGTCCGCCGCGCTGGCGGCGCGTATCGTCCAGCATCTCGCGGAGATCGCAAGTAATCGGTGACAAGCCGGGCGGGGTCGCGGTACTATCCGGCCAGGCGACCGGAGGAGCCAAGCCATGATCTACCCCAAGCTGATCCCGCCCGCGGCCCGCGAAATCGTCAAGACGCTGATGGACGCAGGCGACATCGAGGTGAGCGCGGACAAGGTCGAGGAGGCGCAGGAGGACTTCGCCTCCGTGCTGCGTGAGTATCACCGCCGCGACGAGGAGATCAGCCGGGAGGCCAAGGACGTGATGTCGCTGCGCGGCTGGGAGCAGGGCAAGTACCAGGAGGCCAAGCGCATCGTGGCGGGCCGGCGCGGGCTGCCGATGGGCGACGACGGGCTGGACTACGTCATCAACCAGATGCTGGAGTTCATGTTCCGCTCGGGCAACATCGAGGAGGTCTTCGCCGAGGACCACGTCATGCGCAAGCGCCTGGCCGAGATCATCCGCAAGTACCAGAAGGTGTTCGAGGAGGTGGAGGCCGAGGTGCGCGGCAAGCTCCGCCACCTGCAGGAGGGCACCTCGGAGTGGGACGTCCAGTACCGCCGCATGCACGAGCAGGTGCGCCGCAACCGCGGCCTGCTGTGAGGAGTCCGACGTCGGACGCGCCAGACGTGTCCGACCGGTCCGCTGCCTGACTAGTTCTGCCCCGCCAGGAAGTCGTGCTCGACCACCGCCTGCTGGCCCGCCTTGATGGTGACCGTCTTGGTGATCGAGTCCTCGACCGTGGGGTTCTCCAGGCGCACCTTGTACGTGCCCTCGTACAGCTCCTTGGGCTCGAAGGGCGTGGTGCCCAGCTTGCGCGTGCCGATGAACACGTGCGCCCAGGGCTTGGCCTTGACCACCAGGGTCCCCTTGCCGAACTCCACCCTCTGCCGGATGACCTGGCCGGGCTTGGCCTCGATGGAGATCGTCTTGGAGGCGTTCAGCTCCCCGTTGACCAGGCGCACCTGGTGGTTGCCGGCCGGGATGACCAGGTCGCTGAGCGGCGTCTGCCCGATCTTCTCTCCGTCCAGGAAGACCACGGCCCAGGGCTCGGAGTCCAGGGTCAGCCGCGCCTTGGCGTCCCCGGGCGGGGGGTGGGGCTCCTCGCCGCCCCTGCGGGTCAGGCGCGCGGTGATGGTGCGCTTCTCGCCCGAGTTCGGTTCGACCAGGTCGGTCCACTCCTCGTAGCCGTTGAGCTTGGCCCCCAGCGCGTAGGTGCGACCCGGATCGAGCTGGATCGTGCTGCCCACGGGCGCGCCGTCCAGGGTGAACTTGGCCCCGGACGGGCTGGAGCGCAGGCTGTAGACCGCCTTCTTGGCGCCCGGCGGTGGCGGGGTGACCGCGGCGGGAGCCAGCTTGCCTTCGAGCTTCAACACCTCGTCGGGCTTGAGCTGGAAGGTCTGCCGCCAGCTCGCGCGGCCCCTCAGGCTGGCCACCAGGGTGTGCTCGCGGCCCGCGTCCAGATCGCGCACGCTCAGCGGCGTCACCCCGGCCGCGGCGCGGCCGTCCACGCTCACGGAGGCGCCCGGCGGCTCGGTCACCACCTCGAGGGTGCCCTTGCCGACCGCGCCCACGGCCTCCAGCCGGGCGTTGAACTGTCGCTGGTCCTTGGCGTCCTCGATCTTGAACTGGGTGGTCCACGGCCTGAAGCCGGGCCGGGTGACGGTCAGCGTGATGTAGGTGCCCAGGGGCAGGTCCTTGACCGCGCAGGGCGTCTTGCCGCGTGCGTTGCCGTCGATGGCGACCTCCCCCCCGTCCGGGATGGAGGTGACGTAGATCGAACCGCTCTCGGTCGGAGGCGCGACAGTGCCGGCGTCCGCGTCCGCGGGCCCCACCGTCTCCCCGCCGCCCAGGCGATCCCACAGCAGGTAGCCGAGGCCACCCAGCACCAGCAGCATGAAGGCCAGCACCGTGACGAGCAGCACCCGGGTGCGGCGATCGCCCTGGGGCGCGGGTCCGACCGAGGTGCCCGGGGGCGGCAGCGCGGGCTGCGGGGTGCCTCCCCGCGGCAGCGGACCCACCCGGGAGACGCCGGTGGTCGGCCGGGGATAGAGCGGCTTGGAGCCGGGAGTGGACGAAGCGCGGCTGGGCTGGGAGGGCGTGGAGGCGCCGCCGGTGCCCGAGCCCTCCTCGAAGGCCACGTCGTCGAACAGGAAGGACTGCAGGCTGTCGCCCGAGGCCTGCACCTCCTCGAGCTTCTTCAGCAGCTCGAGCCGGTCCGGGAACAGGCCGCGCATGAAGGCGGACAGGTGCACCGTGCTGGAGGTCAGCTTCTGATTCTTGAGGAACTCCTCGAGCGCCATGTGCATCTGCAGCGCGTCCTGGAAACGCGTGCTCGTGCTCTTCGACAGCGCCTTGAGGATGACGGCCTCGAGCTCGGCCGGGACCTGCTGGTTGATCTGCCGGGGCGGCGGCACCACGCCCTCGGTGATCTCCTTGAGGATCATCAGCTCCGAGGACTGCTTGTACAGCCGGGTACCGGTGGCCAGCTCCCACAGCACGATGCCCAGCGCGAAGATGTCGGAGCGCGCGTCGACGGGCTGGCCGGTGCACTGCTCCGGGGACATGTACGAGTACTTGCCTTTGAGCACGCCCGCCCGGGTCTCCTGGTACTGCGTGGCCGCCTTGGCGATGCCGAAGTCGACGACCTTCACCACGCCGTCGTAGGACACCATGATGTTCTGGGGCGAGATGTCGCGGTGGACGATGTTCAGCGGGTTGCCGGCCACGTCGGTCTTGGTGTGGGCGTAGTACAGCCCCTCGGCGGCCTGGCTGATGATCTTGACCGCGTGCTCGACCGGCAGGTGGCGACCTGCCTTGCGGCAGGTCTTCACGATCGAGCGCAGGTTCTCGCCCTGGATGTACTCCATGGCGATGAAGAACGTCCCCCCGGCCTTGCCCATGTCGAAGATCTGGACGATGTTCGGGTGGTTCAGCTTGGCGGCCAGCCTGGCCTCGTCCAGGAACATCTGCACGAACTCCTGGTTGCCGACCAGGTTGGGCAGGATCATCTTGATGACGACGAGCTTCTCGAAGCCCTCCATCCCGCGCTGCTTGGCCAGGTGGATCTCGGCCATGCCGCCCGCGGCGATCTTCTTGAGGAGCTGGAACTTCCCGAACTGGGTGCCCATCGAGCTGGGATCTCCACGCCGCAGCGGCATGCGAGGTCGGCCCTGGCCGAGACCCTCGCCTGGCCCGTAACGGACGGATCTTCGCTGCACAAGTATTAGGTGCGTTGGAAAAGCAAGTCAACTAAAATACAAGGAAAATCTCTTGACTTAGCGCGGTGCTGCGGGCTTAGATCGACCTTGAAGCCAACCGCTCTCTCGGAGGTCGCCCACGTGCTAAGCCAGTCGGTGCGGCAGCCTGTCCTGTGCGTGTTCCTGGCCGCCGTCGTGCTGTGGACCGGCCTGCCTGCTCTCGCCCAGCCGGTGCCCGGGGGGGGCAAGTCCGGCACGGATCTGCTCCAGGAGGCCAAGATCCTGTACGACAACCTCCAGTACAAGGAGGCCCTGGACAAGCTCAAGGAGGCCATCCGCACCAAGGGCAACTCGCGCGCCAACGTGACCGAGATCTACAAGCTGATGGGCTTCATCTACATCATCCAGAACCAGAAGACGAACGCGCGCCGGGCCTTCGAGCTGCTGCTCAAGATCGATCCCAACTTCGAGATGAACCCGCTGCTGACATCGCCCAAGATGCTCGACTTCTTCAACGAGGTGAAGAACGAGCAGAAGAAGAAGGACCGGGTGATCATGCAGCACACGCCGGTCACCGAGAGCCCCGGGGCCGCGCGGGTCGAGGTCAAGGCCTACGTCGTGGACCTGCAGAAGAAGCTCAAGGGCATGAAGCTCTACTTCCGCAAGCGCGGCGATCCCAACTTCGCCGAGGCCGAGATGGCCGCCAGCCGCGACGTGGCCAAGGGCGCCGGCTCGATGACCTTCGTGGGCGCCATCCCCTTCGTGTGGGAGATCTACGAGGAGACCGAGCTGTTCATCGACTACTACATCGCCGGCCTCGACGACCGCGGCAACTGGGTGGCCAACGCCGGCAGTCCGAAGGAGCCCTTCACCTTCCGCATGAACCTCATGACCGGCGAGCTGCCCGAGGGCGCGCGCAAGACCCCGCTGGTCAAGAGCTGGTGGTTCTGGACCCTCATCGGCGCGGCCGTGGCCGGGTTGGGCGTGGGGCTCTACTTCGGCATCGACGCCGCCCTGCAAGAGCCACCGCCGCCCACCACGGGCCAGGCGGTGCTGGTGTTCCAGTGAGCCGGGGAGGTCGCGCCATGCACTCGAGACTACGCACCCTGGGTGGACTGGCGGCCCTGCTGCTGCTCGCCTGGCTTCCAGCCTGCGGCCAGGAGCCCCTGGCCACCCTCGACCTGGCGCTCGAGTTCGGACCGGACACCCTGCCGCCCGATACCTACGCGGTGCGCGTGTACGTGCTGCCCGCGCTGCTCGAGGACGGGACCACGGTGGAGTGCGAGATGTTCGTCGGGCCGACCGCGACCGAGCGCATCTACGACTACACGACCGAGCTGGTGGTCGCGCCGCAGCTGCTGACGGTCGAGGTGGGGGGCGACCGGGCCGTGCTGGTCGAGGACCTGCCCGAGGGTCTGCTGGTGTTCGTGGTGGAGGCCCTCGACCAGAGCAACTCGACGCTGGCCTGGGGCTGTGGCAAGGGGCAGATCAGCCGCGGCCAGAAGACCTTCATCTCGATCTTCCTCGAGATCACCTGAGCTCCGGTCCCGCGGTGGACGCCTCGCCCCCGACTCCGCCGGTACGACTTCTCAGCACCGAGCCGCGCAAGATCTGGCTCGAGGTGCTGGTCATGTACGCCCTGGCCATCGGGCTGATCGGGCTCTTCAAGGGCCTGAGCTTCGTGCCCTTCATCCGCGAGAACCTGTGGGGCATCGCCGGCATCGTGTTCCTGTTCCTGCCGCTGGAGTACCTGAATCGCCGCCGGGCCGACCTGGCCGCCTTCGGGTTGACCTGGCGTGGCCTGGGGCGCGGCCTGCTGTGGGCCGGCCTGCTCGCGGCGATCGCCTTCCCGCTGTACATCCCCGCCTACCGCTGGTGGTTCGGCCGCAGCGAGTTCCAGCTCGCCCTGCCGGGTAACTTCTGGCAGGAGGTGGTCGGCAACTTCCTGCTGGTGGCCCTGCCCGAGGAGGCCTTCTACCGGGGCTACATGCAGACCCGCCTGGACCAGGTCTTCCGCGGCCGGGTGCGCGTGCTGGGCGCCGAGCTCGGCTGGGGGGCGGTGCTGGCCACTGCCCTGTTCGCCCTGGGGCACCTGGTGGAGTTCCGCCTCGACCGGCTGGGCACCTTCCTGCCCGGGCTGGTCTTCGCCTGGCTGCGCGCCCGCACCGGCACCATCGCCGCGGGGGTGGTGTTCCACGCGCTGTGCAACCTGTGGGCCCAGGTGCTGCGCTACGGCTACTTCGGGACGGGCTAGGAGCTCTTCGCGCGGGCGGGATTCTCTGCGCGCCTTCGCGCTTGAGAATCCTGCGCGCTCGAGTGCCTAGAAGGCCGGCACCCCGAGGTGCAGCGCCTCGACCAGGGGCGCGAGGTCGGCCGGGTACGGATCGACGAGCTGCAGCGGCTTGCCGGTGATCGGGTGGATGAGCTCGAGGCGGAAGGCGTGCAGGAACTGGCGCCGCAGCCCGTGCGCGTCGCGCAGCCGCCGGTTGAGCTCGCGATCGCCGTAGCGCGGATCCCCCGCCAGCGGGTGACCCGCCTGCAGCAGGTGGCTACGGATCTGGTGGGTCTTCCCGGTCAGCAGCCGGAGCACCAGCAGCGACAGCTCCACGGGCCGGCCGCCCGGCAGCGGCAGCTCGCGGGTGAGCGCCACGCGGTAGGCCGTGCGGCCCGGTGCGTCCGCGCGACCGCGCGCCTCCTCGCGGGCGCTGCCGGGCAGATCGCGGCGCTCGACCACCATGTCCCACTCGCCCTTGGCGGGCCGCGGGCAGCCGAGCGCCAGCGCCACGTACTTCTTGACGACGGCGCCGGTCTGGAACATCTCGGACAGCTTGCGCAGCGTCTCCAGGTCCTTGCCGACGATCACCAGCCCCGAGGTGTCACGATCCAGGCGATGCGCCAGGGAGGGCCGGAAGACGCTGGGCCCCTCGGGCGTCTCCAGATAAGCGTGGACCTGATCGATCAGCGAGTCCTCGGCGTGCCCGGCCCCCGGGTGCACCGCCAGGAAGGGCGGCTTGGACACCACCAGCAGGTGGGCGTCCTCGTGCGCCACGCCGAAGTCCATGCGCCGGGAGCGCTTGCGGGGGCGTGTGGCGTGGGTGTCCTCGGAGAAGCGCTCCTCGGCCACGTGCAGCAGGATCGCGTCGCCCTCCGCCAGGCGCTCCTCACCCCGCGCGCGCTTGCCGTTCAGGCGCACCTTGCGGGTTCGCAGCAGCTTGAAGATGTGGGAGCTGGGCATGCCCGCCAGCAGCTTCCGCAGGAAGCGATCCAGGCGCTGGCCTGCGCCGTCCCGATCGACCGTGACCGTGGGCACCGCGGCTCACCTCCCGCCGGTCGGGCCGAGCAGGCCCTGCTGGCGCAGGGCTTCGTATACCACGATCCCCGCGGCCGTGGACAGGTTGAGGCTGCGGCCCTGGCCGGGCATGGGGATGCGCAGGCTGCGCTGGCGCCGGCCGGGCACGTCCAGGAAGCGCGCGCTCAGGCCGCTCGACTCGGGTCCCAGCACCAGGGCCGCCCTGGGCGGCAGGGCGCAGGCGAACAGGGACGGCTCCGCCCGGGCCGACAGGAAGTGGCAGGCCGCCTCCGGGTGGGCCCGCTCGAAGGCCTCGAAGTCCAGGTGGCGCTCCAGGTGGCAGGCGTCCCAGTAGTCCAGGCCGGCGCGCTTGAGCACCCGGTCGTCCAGGCGGAAGCCCAGGGGCTCCACCAGGTGCAGCCACACCCCGGTGGCCGCGCACAGGCGGACGATGTTGCCCGTGTTGGCCGGGATCTCCGGGGTGACCAGCACCAGGTGCAGGGCCGGTGCGCTCATCGCGTTGACACCCTCGCGCGGCGGACAGTAGCATGGGCGCATGTGCGCCCCGGCCAGCTCGAGCTCCACGACCGCGCTCCGGCGCCCAGGATGGAGCCCGCGCCGCGGGCTGTCAACCGCGGCGCTGACGCTCCTGGTCCTGGGGCTCGCTGGCGCCGCCCAGGCCGCGCCTGCCCGGCGGGCGCCCGCCGCGGCGCAGAAGCCGCTGGTGGCGGTGCTGCCGCCCAAGGCCCTGGGCGTCGAGAAGCCCGTGGCCGCGCAGGTGCAGGCCGGGCTGATCCAGGCCGTCAAGGGCAGGGGCCGCTTCCGCGTGCTGTCCGCCCAGGCCATCCAGAAGGCGCTCGATCGGCAACCGGCCGGCGCCAAGGCCGCGGTCGAGTCCCTGGTGCCCGCGCTGCGCTCCCGCTGGGCGCTGTCCGGCACCCTGGCCGGGCTGGGCGAGGCCCTCAGCCTGGATCTCAAGCTGCTCGAGGGCAGCACGGGCGCCGAGGTGCGCCGGGCCTCGGTCGAGCTGCCGGCTGACGCCAAGGCCCGCGCGGCCGCGCTGGAGGAGCTGGTCATCCGGCTGCTCGAGCCGGAGCGCTGGGTGGGCAGTCTGCAGCTCGAGGTGAGCGAGGCCGGGGCCCAGGTGTGGCTGGACGGGGTCCAGGTGGCCAGCACCCCGCTCGCCGCCCCGCTGACCGGGCTCGCGCCGGGCAAACACATCCTCATGATCCGCAAGGAGGGCCAGGCCGAGTTCTCCAAGTTCGTGGTGGTGCGCTTCGATCAGGTGGCCCAGCTCAAGGTGGACCTCGACAGCGCCACCGTGGTCGGGCTGCTGTACGACAAGCGCCCGGCCGAGCCGCGGCCCAGGCCGGCCCCCCCGCGGCCCGCGCTGCTGGCGGCGGCGCCGGCGCCCGAGCCCGGCATGGGCTGGCAGGGGACGACCGGCTGGAGCCTGCTGTCGGTGGGCGCGGCCGGCGCGGTGGCGGGCGGGCTGCTGGCCTGGCACGTGGAGGATCTCGAGCGGCAGATCGCGGATCGGCCGTGGAGCGCGGACGACGAGGACGAGCTGGCCGACGCCCTGGCCGAGGGGCGCCAGCTCCGGCGGGTGTCCACCGGCCTGTGGATCGCCGGCTCCGGCCTGGTGCTGGTCGGCGGGGCCTTCCTGCTCTGGGAGCTGCTCGGCGCGCGGGCCGACGAGCCCAGCGGGCAGGGCCTGGTGGTCGCTCCGGCCGCCGGGCAGGGCGGCGCCGGACTGCTACTCCTGGGGAGCTTCTGAACCCAGCTCCGGGAGCCCCTCCAGGCGGCGGTCCGCCTGAGGGCGCAGCGCCTCGACCCAGCGCTCAAGGCAGTGCTTGGCCAGCAGCCGCATGAACGGGCTGTCGGGTCTCAGGATCTCGTACACGTAGGTCGGCTGGGTGACCTCGAAGCCGCGGAACAACACCTGGCCGACGTAGCGGAACACGTCCACCTCGGTGCCGAGCACCGGCCCAGCGTGGGCGGGCACGCCCAGGACCAGGGTGAGGACCTCGTCGGGGAAGTAGAAGCGGGCCAGGATCTCGGGGCCCAGCTCGGCCGGCCGCACCTGGAGCCGGTAGAAACTATGGGTCCCGCGGCACTGGCGGATGTAGGCATCCAGCGCGGCCGCGCTCAGGGCCTCGCCCAGGTTGTAGATGTCGGCCCCCCCGCCCGCGCCCTCGCCAGGCTCCGGCGCGGATCGGGCCAGCTCCTGGGGGATGCTGCGGGCGAGCTCCTCGGCCAGCCTGGCCTGCCGGGCGGGGTCGCCCTCGGCCTGCGCGGCCTGCCACAGGCGCAGCAGGCGGGGCGGCAGGCCAGTCGCGCGGGTCTGGCTGATCAGCACCCCGAACGGGAGCTCCAGGCCGGGCTGGCCGCGGCTGGCGCTGGCCTCGGCCAGCAGCTCGTCGAAGCGGCGCCTGACCTGGGCGTTCCGCGCGGTGCCGCGGGCCGCCTCGTTGATGCGCTCGGAGATGGCCACGCGCTGCTCCCCCCACTCGTGGTTGGACAGCTGCAGCACCTCGGCCGCCGAGCCGTAGGAGATGAACAGGCCAGCCTCCAGGCCCGCGCCTTGGCGCTGGCGCTCCTCCTCCAGGGCGTCCTCCAGGCCCCGCTCCTCCTCGTCGATGGCCCGCAGCCGGCCCTCGAGCTCGCGCACCCGCTCGAGCAGCCCCTGGCACAGGTAGTCGCCCAGCCTGCAGGTCAGCTCCTCGCCCCGCAGGGGCTTCAGGCTCTCCAGCATCTGGGACCTGTGCTCCTTGAGCCGGGCGTGGGCCTGGCGGATGCTCTCCAGGCGCGTGGCCAGCTCCGCCCGCTGGGGGGCCTCCGCCAGGAGCTGCTCGCGTGATTGCAGGTTGCGGTAGGTCTGCTGGACACGGGCGAAGCGCTCGTCGAAGTCCTCCCGGAGCTGGGCCACCATGGCCTCCGGCCCCAGGCCGCTCCTGCGGAAGACCTCGCGCTTGAGCTTCTGCAGCTCCTTGGAGAGCTTCTCGCGCTCGCCCCGCAGCGCTTCGCGGGCGAGCTCGAGGCGCCTGGCCGCCGCCCCCAGCGCGCGCGCGTCGCTCTCCGGGGCGAGTTCCTGGAGCCGCCGGCGGTAGTTGCGGAAGATGGCCTGGATGTCGCGCGCCAGCCCCACCAGGCTGACGATGTTGCCCGAGAAGGCCACCGCGTCTCCCAGCAGGTTGACGAGCTGGATGTTCTGCTCCCGGCTGACCAGATCGGCGCCGGTGCGGTAGTGGGCGGCCGCCTCCAGGATGGGCTCGTAGAACTCGCGCCCGAGGAACTCCGCCATGACCAGCTCCTTGGCCCTGGCGGTGCGGCGCGTGTAGCCCTTGAGATCCACGAACAGCTGGCCCTCCTGCTGCGACGTCCGCCGGCGCAGCATGGGTAGCTCGTCGCAGGCCAGGCGGTACAGGCGCCCGCTCTCGAACTCCAGCCGGAGCGCGGCCCCGCTGGCCAGCGCCCGCCGGTCCAGCAGCCTCAGGAGCACCGGCGCCAGCTGGGCGTGGACGAACTCGTCCATGTGCTGCAGCAGGAACCGCTCGATCAGCTCCTGCAAATCGAGCGCGTCCTCGGGGCCTGGCTGCAGCCAGGGCGGGCCCAGGTCCCGGGCGCGCGTCAGCGTGGCCTGCAGGCGCTCGAGCTCCTGCTTGGGTGTCCCACGCTGCAGGCTGGCGGCGCGCTCTCCCAGATCGGCGGCCAGCCCGGCCAGCACCGCGGGCTGCTCCAGGATGGCCAGCAGGGCCTGGTCGCTGGAGAAGGCAGCGGCCAGGCGGCGGTCGGCCTCGCGGGCGGGGTCCTCGCGGGCCAGCAGGTGATCCAGGATGCGCCGGCGCAGGCCCTCGCAGGCGGCGTGCTGGCTGATCGCGGTCTGCAGCGGTGGCTGGGCCGCGAGCGCCCGCAGGATCTCTCGTGCCAGGTTGATCGGCCGGTTGTCGCGCTCCAGCGCCGCGCTGTAGAGCGGGTCGAGCAGCTCCTCCGCCCCCTGGGAGAGCCCGTAGGGGTTGAGGGCGTCGCGCTCGCCCTTGCGGACCGCCACGAACCACAGCGGCGACAGACTCGCGAGCACCACCTCGCGATCGCGGCGCTCCGGGCCCCCGATCGGCAGGCCCCCCTGGCTGACGAGCGCGTCCTCGCAGGCCTGGCGGAAGGCGGCGTACAGCGTCATGCCCACCGCCCGCTCGAGGCGCGCGTAGGGCAGGCCGCGGATCTGCACCTGCTTGGCGCCCTCCTTGAGCCGGATCAGCGTCTGCAGCCCCGCCAGGTAGACCATCAGCCCCAGCCCGGAGGCGTCCGGGTGCTCCCGCCCGAGGCGGATCGCGCGCGTGAGGATGCGGGTGAGCTGCTCGACCAGCGCGCGTCCGCCCGCCTGGCGGGACAGCCAGCTCTCCAGCAGGCCGGCGTCCAGATCCGGGCTGCGCAGGAGCGCCCGCTTGATCAGCGGACGCCAGGGCCCGTCCTCGGGCAGGCTGCGCGGGCAGACCCGGCGAGGCCAGAGCACCACGCGCTGGCGCTCATCGGCCAGCAGGGCGGTCTGCTGCTGACGATCGTACTCGGGCTCGGCCCGCCGCCGCAGCAGGTCGAGCAGCTGCTCGAGGGCGCGCTGCAGCGCGCGCTGGGCCTCGTCGGAGAAGGAGTAGGGCACCGTGCGATCGAGATCGGACTCGCCCAGGGTCAGCGGCAGGCGCCGCAAGAAGTCGGTCCAGGGGGCCCCCTTGGCCGCCAGCGCCTCCACCAGGGCGTGCTGGGCCAGCAGCCGCGGGTGGCGGAGCGCGAAGCTGGGCAGCTCGAGGGTGGGCATGCCGACCTTCGTCTAGCGGCTGGCGAACACCAGCGCGATCCAGAGCTCGCCGGTGCTGGCGAACTCGGGCGTGCGGGCCACTCCCACCCCCAGCCGGTTGATGGCCTCGTCCAGGACCTCGGGCGCGTGCAGCACGTGGGCAGGGTTGGAGGTGCGGAAGTAGCGCACCTGGGCCCCGACGATCCCCAGGCCCTCCTCGCCCAGCTCCTCGAGCAGCCAGGCGCCCTCCTCCTGGGGATCGGGCTTGTGGCCCATGGCCCCCAGTCGGCGGGCCGAGTGCAGCGCCGCGCGGCTGAGCTGCTCGTCCAGGCCGAGCGCGAAACGCCCGCGCGCCTTGCGCCGGGCGTTGACCAGCTCCAGCACCCTGCGCGCCATGGCGGCCCCGGTGCCAGACTCCACCGGCTCGACCAGCACCTCGCACACGGCCACGATGTCCTCGGCCGCTCCGCGCTCCATGGCCACGCCGACGCCCACCTGGGTCACGTCGGGATCCACCAGGTTGATGCGGTGGCCCGGGCTGTCGACGAAGCGGTCGTGGGCCGCCTCCGGGCTGGGGGTCAGGGCCACGTTCTCCAGCGCCCGGGCGAAGGGCAGGCCCGCGCGGCTCAGGCGGTCCACCAGGGTCCCGCTGGCCTTGGTGCGGTGCACGGCGTGGCGCTCGAGCAAGAGCTGCATGGCGTGCTCGCGGGCGATCTCGGACAGGCGCGTGGAGAACGTCAGCGCCGGGAGCTTCTGCCTGGTGCGCAGCTGGTTGAGCAGCCCGAACAGCGCCTGCTCGGCGTCCTCCGGGGTCTTGTAGCGCTCCGGCGTCGGCCGCAGCTTGACCCGCGGCAGGCGCGCCCGGGGCACGCCGGCGAACAGCGGGAACAGGGCGGCCACCTCGGGGCCGGCCTGGCCCAGCACGACCAGCTCGAGGGAGTACTCGCCGCGGCCCCCGTCCAGCGGGACCTCGCCGCGCCAGGCGCCCTCCTCGTACAGCAGCACGCCGGACTGGACGTCGCCCGCGGGCGTGGTCATCAGCCAGCGCGGATGGTTGTTGCCGCGTAGCAGCTGGGCGCGCAGCGGCACCCGCGAGCCAGGCGGCGGGCACACCGGGACCGGATCCACCAGGGCCGGCCGCCGACCGAGCAGCAAGGTGGTCACCATGCGCTGCTGGTCGGGCTGGCGGGCCGCCCCGACCGCGAAGTGGGTGTAGCGTCCGCGCCTGGCCTGCTCGTCCAGGAAGGCGACCAGCCCCTCGGGCACCGTCTCCACCGGGCCCATGGCCGAGAAGGGCAGCACGGCCCAGTCGGTCACCCCGCGCTGCTGCAGCTCGAAGCGGATGCGATCGAGAGGCAGCGCGCGCTCCTCGCTCGGGCCGGCCTCCAGCAGGTGGCCGCTCCAGGCGCGGGCGGAGGCCGCGTAGCGCTCGTCCCACAGCAGCCGGTGCTGGTTGGTGCGACACCAGCCGATCACCGCCGCGATGAGGATGTTCTCGTCCGGGTTGGACAGGAACTTGGCCTCCTCGTGGTAGCGGTCGGTGCACGCGGCCTCGCCGGCCGGCGCGGCGGGCTGGGCCCAGGCCGGCGCCGCGCCCGCCAGGGCCAGCGCGGCCAGCCAGGCGAGCGGACGGCGGGTGCCAGGCGTGTCGGACGGGCGGCGCGCCATGGACATGGTCACTGCTTCTGCACGGGGAAGTCGGGCTGCAGCCACCAGCCGCCCTCGGCCGCCTTGCGCTTGAGATCCTCGTAGCCGCGATCGAGCAGCAGGGCGTGCTCGGCGTGGCCTAGCATCTCCGCGTCGGTCCAGGAGTCGCCCACGGCCAGCACCGGCCGGCGGCCGATGAACTGCTCGACGGCCTGCACCTTGCCCTGGCGGAAGGTGGGCGGGGGCTCCATCTCGGTGCTCAGCTTGCCATCCACCAGCTTGGTACGCATGCCCAGCACCCGGAACCCCTTGATGGGGAACGACTGGGCGGCGCCGGCCACGACCCACTGGGGACCGGCGGACACGATCCACAGCTCGAAGCCCGCCTGGCGGAGCACCAGCATCAGGTCCAGCATGGGCTTGTGGATGCGGATGCCGGTGGCGGTGATGGCCGGGGCCGTGTCGTCTTCCCCGGCGCGGATGGGCTCGGAGCCCAGCGGCCGGCCCAGCTCGAAGGTCATGACCTCGTGCGCCATGGCCTCCAGCTCGTCCGGGGTGTAGCCCGCGTAGAAGCGCACCTGCCAGGGGTAGCAGGTCTCGGGCTCGAGCTCGTTGCACAGGCCCCAGTAGGCCTGGTGCATCAGCTTGCGGAAGCGCTGCAGCTCGACGCTGCCCGCCTGCTTGTCGCTCGGCAGGGCCACAGTGGCCTCCCAGGCGGCGCGGATGTCGGCGCGCTTCTCCGCGGGCAGCGCCTCCCAGACCGGCTCGCGGAACTGGAACTTCCGCTCGCGGATCATGAAGTCGTAGAAGGCCCGGCCGATGTCGCCCCGGATGCAGGTGTTATCGAAGTCGAACACCACCACCGGCTTCTTGTCCGGGTCGTACCCGGCCGAGCCCTTGCCCCGCTCGGCGGCCAGCTTCTCCAGGGAGGCCTTCACCCCGGGCTCCCACTCCGCGCCCAGGGTCGCCGGGGGCTTGGCCTCCGCCGCGGGCTTGGCCGCGGGGCTGCTCTTGCAGCCCATGGCCCCCAGGGCGAACAGGCACATGGAGACGACGAACAGGCCGAAGGCCAGGGACCGCTTGATAGACATTTTCACCCTCCGCGAAGAACTTGGCCCGAGCTTAGCCAAGGACCCCCCGGAACGCAACCCGGGCGGTCCGCGGCCCGCGGGCTTGTCTCGGACCGGCCGGGGGTGGCAGCATGGGTCCATGCGAACGCGCGCCATCCTCGGGTGGGGTCCGGCCGGGCTGCTCCTCGTACTCGCGCTGATCGCCTGCGACGGGGGCGGGGGAGGGGGGCTCTACCAGTACGACTGGCAGGCGCTCATCCCCGGGCCCGGGGAGACGGGCCACGACGCCGAGCTCGAGGCCGTGGCGCGCCAGCGCGATCGCCAGTTCCACGTGTTCCACACCCTGCCCACCGGGCTCAGCACCGAGGTCGCGGTGGCCCGGGAGAAGACCGCGGCGCGCGCGGCCATCGAGCGCTTCCTGCGCGAGGAGGACGGCTGGGACTTCGAGGCCTCCTCGGGCATGCGGGTGGAGGAGGCCATCGACTCCTGGTCCAAGGTGGCCGGGGCCTACGCCGGCGTGGGGGTGGCCGCGGACGCCTTCCGCTACGGGACGCTGCGCGATCAGCGCTACCCGGCCGAGGAGGTGGAGCGCGCCCGGGACCAGCTCGTCCTGTCCATCCAGGGCCTGCACCGGGCGGTGACCCTGACCGGCGCGCACGGGGTGATCGCCCGCGGGTATGCCAACCGCGACTTCGCAGGTGCCGGCCAGGACGTCGTCACCACTCCGCTGTTCGACGGCCTGGGCAACCCCCTGCCCGCGGAGAAGACCAACGGGACCTGGCGCGAGGACAACTCCGGGCTCCTGCCGGACTACGTGTGGGAGGACTCCTGCAGCCGGGACATGCTGATCGGCTGGGCCACCGGCGTGGGCGCCGTCTGGGAGGTGGCCTGGCAGGACGACACCATCCCGGCGGAGCTCAAGGCCGCCCTGCGCGAGGACGCGCGCGCCATGCTGGCCGAGTACCGCGTGGTGCGAGCCACCGGCTACGACCTCGAGATCCCCGACGCGGACGGGCGCACCACCTACCACGGCTACCTGAACGAGAACAACATCGACCGGGCCTACATCGACGGCGCCCAGGACGGTTTCTACGCCATCATGACGCTCGGCATCGTGCCCGCCCTGGCCGCGGTGGCCGAGGACCCCGAGGCCGATGCCTGGCTGGGGACGCTGCTGGGCGCGCGGGATCTGCCGCACCTCGCCCGGGACCACATGATGATGATCAGCATGGACGAGCTGTCGAACTTCTCCAACTACAACATGTCCTTCTCGGGCGCCTGGCTGGCGCTGCGGCACCTGACCCAGGACCAGGCGCGCGCGGACGTGCGCGCGGCGCTGGCGAGCCGGCTGTTCGACGAGCCGGGCCGCCGCTTCAAGCCGGTCGAGTTCAGCCAGTCCTTCTTCGACTTCACCGCCGTGCTGGGCGCCTGCGACGCCAGCGCCAGGTGGGGCTGCCGCAGCGAGCCCGACCCGGCCCTGCTCGCGCGCGGGCTCGAGACCCTGCGCGAGTTCCCGGCCCCGCCCTTCTGGGAGTTCAGCGTCGAGAACTGCGACGCCGCGGAGGTGGCCTCGCGCGACTGCACGGCCCTCGACGGCAGCCACCTGACGGTGCTGGGCGAGGTCGGCCGGAACGGCGACCTGATCACCGCCGAGCCCCTGCCCATGGCCATCCGCTCCGCTTCGAACTACTACTGGCGCTCGAACCCCTACGTGCCCAACGGGGGGGCGGACGGGCCGGGCATGTACCCGGGGCCTGACTTCCGCTTCGCCTACTGGCTGGGGCGCTGGGCGCGCCGGTAGCAGCGCAGATCTTTGCCCGCACTCGATATTCCGGCTAGACTCCCTTCGGACGGGGAGGTGTGTTCCCATGCCCACGGGCCGAGAGGCCAGCGTCGAGCGCGTCCTCGAGGACGGGGAGACCCGCCTGGTCATCCGCGGGCGGCTCGACCGGCAGAGCGCCCCGGCGGTGCGCGACTGGATCCTGGCGTGGCTGCCGCAGGCCGGGCCGGCCGCGGGCCTGGATCTCAGCGGGGTCGAGCACCTGGACAGCGCCGGCGTGGCGCTCCTGGCCGAGTCCCTGGAGCTGGCCCGGGCCCGGCACTGCCCGCTCCGGCTGGTGCGGGTGAGCGAGCCGGCCCGGCAGACCCTGTCGCTGTTCCGCCTGGCGGACGCCCCGCCCGCAGACAGCCGCCAGCGGGGCGAGCTGCTGCTGTCGCTGGGTGACTGGCTGCTGGGCTGGCTGGCGGGCCTCAGGCGCATGACCCTGCTCCTGGCGGACGTGTTCTTCTGGGCGGTGGCCGGGCCCTTCCTGGGCGGGCGGGGCGCACCCGCCGGCGAGCTCACCCGCCAGTCCACCCTGCTGGGCTCCAACGCCTTCGGCATCGTGATCCTGCTGGCCACGCTGATCGGCCTGACCATGGCGCTGCTGTCCGCCGCCCAGCTGTCGCAGTTCGGCGCCAACATCTACGTGGCCAACCTGGTGGCCATCGCCATGGCCCGGGAGATGGGCCCGCTCATGACCGCCATCATCGTGGCCGGCCGCTCGGGCTCGGCCATCACGGCCGAGATCGCCACCATGGAGGTGACCGAGGAGGTGGACGCGCTGCAGGCCATGGGCTTCTCGCCGGTGCGCTTCCTGGTGGTGCCCAAGCTGTACGCCGTCACCTTCACCCAGCCGCTGCTGACGGCCTGCTCAGTGGTGTTCGGCATCCTGGGCGGCATGCTGGTGGCCGCGGTGGGCCTGGGCGTCCCGCCGCAGGCCTACCTGGTCCAGGCGGCCGACTCGCTCACCTTCTCGGACATCACCACCGGCCTGTTCAAGAGCCTGGTGTTCGGCTGGATCATCCTCATGGTGGCGGCCTACTGCGGCCTGGGCGCCCGCGGGGGGGCCAACGAGGTGGGCGTGCGCACCACCAAGTCGGTGGTGATCGCCATCTTCACGGTGATCATCGCGGACTGCATCTTCAGCCTGATCTTCTACCTGTGAGGCGGAGGGAGCGCGTGGCGGAGGCATTGCTCGAGATGCAGGCGGTGGCCCTGGGCTACGGCACGGAGCCGGTGCTGCGGGGCGTCGATCTGTCCATCGAGCGCGGGCAGCTCGTGGTCATCTGCGGCACGAGCGGCTGCGGCAAGTCCACCCTGCTCAAGGGTGCCATCGGCCTGCTGGCCCCGCTGGAGGGGCACATCCGCCTGCTGGGCGAGGAGCTGGTCGGCCTGGACGAGGAGCGGCTGAACCGGGTGCGCGCACGGGTGGGTTTGTTGTTCCAGGGCGGAGCGCTGCTGAACTCGCTCACCGTGGCAGAGAACGTGGCCCTGCCCCTCGAGCAGCACACCCGGCTGTCACCGGAGGTCAGTCGCACCCTGGTGCGCATGAAGCTGGCCCAGGTCGGGCTGGAGGGCGCCTGGCACAAGCTGCCCGCGGAGCTGTCGGGCGGCATGAAGAAGCGCGTGGCGCTGGCCCGGGCCATGGTGCTCGATCCGGAGCTGCTGCTGTGCGACGAGCCCTCGGCCGGCCTCGACCCGGTGACCGCCGCGGGCCTGGACCGGCTGCTGCTCGATCTGCGCGACACCATGCACATCACCCTGGTGGTGGTGACCCACGAGCTGCAGAGCATCGAGACCATCGCCGATCGCGTGGTCATGGTGGCGGACGGGCACCTGGCCTTCGACGGCTCGCTGGACGAGGCCCGCCGGTGCCCGCTGCCGGTGGTGCGTGACTTCTTCGAGCGGCGCGCCGCCCGGCCGGAGCAGGCCGGGCGCTCGCTGCTGGAGCGGCTGTCGGCCGCGGAGGTGGAGCGGCGATGATCACCCGCGCGCAGCGCGTCCGCCTGGGTGTGTTCGTCCTGGTGGCGCTGGCCCTGCTGCTGGGCCTGCTGGTGTCCGTGCTGGGCTCGACCCTGTTCGCCGACCGGGACAGCTACGAGATCCGCTACGACATCTCGGTCTCCGGCCTGGAGATCGGCGCCCCGGTCAAGTTCAACGGCGTGCGCGTCGGGCGGGTCGAGCGCATCTGGATCGATCCCCACCAGGTCAGCCGCACCATGGTCGCCATCAGTCTGCAGGCCAAGACCCCGGTCAAGGAGAACACCCGCGCCATCCTGAACATCCAGGGCATCACCGGGCTCAAGTTCATCGAGCTGGTGGGCGGCACCTCGGACGCGACCACCCTGCCCACGGGCTCCACCATCAAGGCGGGCGAGTCGCTGGTGGACAAGCTCACCGGTCAGGCCGAGCAGCTGGTGCTCAAGGCCGAGATGATGATCAACCAGATCAACGAGCTGACCGGGCCGGACAACCAGGGCCTGTTCAAGGACGCCCTGGAGCGGGCCGGCAGCCTGATGGTCACCGTCGAGCGCACGGTGCGCGACAATGAGACCGGGCTGAAGACGCTGGTGGAGAACCTGAACAAGGCCACCGAGCGCCTGACCGCCACCCTGGACGAGTTCCGCCTGACGGCCCGCGAGGCGCGCGAGGCCGTGGCCGGGGTGCGGCGCAAGGCCGAGGGGGTGCTGGACTCGACCCGGGTCGCGGCGCTGCTCGACGACGGGCGGGGCCTGATGGCGGATCTGCGCAAGCGCGCCTCCCCCGCCGAGCTCGGCCAGGTGATCGAATCGCTGAACACGCTCTCCAAGCGCACCGACGGCCTGGTGGAGAAGCTGGATCTGATCGTCAGCCGCAGCCGCGAGGATCTGCGCGACAGCCTGCGCTACCTCGCCCAGGCCACCGAGAACCTGCGCGACTTCAGTCGCCTCATCCGCGAGGACCCGTCCCGCCTGCTCCGCTCGACGGACAGGGCGGAGCGGGCCCTGCCATGAACCGGGGGGCACGTATGCGCCACTGCCTGCATCCGATCCTCGCCCTGCTGCTCGCCGCTGGCGCGGGCTGCAGCGCCATCCCCGAGGAGACCTACTTCACCCTGGCCTACAGCCTGCGCCCCCCCGCGGCGGGCGAGCGGCCGGTGGCCGGGACGCTGCGGGTGCGCGATCTGGACGTGTCCCCGGCCTACGACAAGGATCGCATCGTCTACCGCTTCTCGCCCTACCAGTTCCAGTACTACAACTACATGCTCTGGGCGGTGAAGCCGAACAAGATGGTGACCGACCTGCTGGCCCGGCACCTGGGCCACGCCGGCGTCTTCGAGGCCGTCCAGCGCGAGTACGCCGACAGCCCGCCGGAGTTCGAGCTGGCGGGTATGCTGGAGGCCATCGAGGAGCTCGACTCCGGGGACGAGTGGTTCGCCCACCTGGTGGTCGTGCTGCAGCTCATCCGGCGCGCGGACGGCCGCACGGTCTGGACCAAGCGCATCGACGCCCAGAAGCGGGTGTACAACAAGCAGCCGGTCTACGTGGTGCGGGCCATCAGCGAGCTGCTCGAGGAGGAGCTGGACGCGGCCTGCCAGGAGCTGCGCACGGTGATGGCGCGCGCCCGGCCGCCGGCGGAGGACGCGCCGTGAGCCAACGCGCGAGCGCCTGGGCGCTGGCCGCCGGGCTGCTGCTCCTGCAGGACGCGGCCGGCGCGGAGGAACCCGCGGCCTCCGAGGCGCTGCCGCCCGTGGCCGCGCCCGAGGTCGAGCCCAGCCGGCCGCCCGGCTGGCTCCAGCCGGCTCCCCGGGTGCAGCTCGAGATGGATCCGGAGCTCATCCCCATCAACCGCGGGGCGGTGTTCGTGCCCGCCATGAGCGAGGGCAGCGCCGAGCCGCCCTACGTGGTGCTGGATCAGAGCGGCGTGGTGCAGGGGCGCGCGCCGATGGGCAAGAAGGCCATCGTGCCGCCGGGGCGCTACCAGGTCATGGTCGGCTCGGGCGTCGAGTCGCAGATGCTGGCCCACGACCTGGAGGTGACCGAGGGGCACGCCAGCCTGGTGGAGGCCGACTGGGCCGGGCTGCTCATCCGCGTGGTGGACGAGCGCGGCCAGCAGTTCCGCGGCGCCTACGAGGTGTTCGCGCTGCCCGCGGGGGAGAGCTACGGCCTGGGCCTGGGGGCAGACGAGACCCTGGGCGAGACGCCCCGCACCTGGCTGCTGCCGCCCGGCCGCTACCTGATCGTGCGCTCGGGCGAGACGGTCCAGGCCCGCTCCGACTTCCTGACCGTGCGCCTCACGCCGGGCGAGCTGGTCCACTTCACCCTGGTGCAGAACGCGGAGGGGCGCTTCGTGGGCGGCGGCGAGGTGGACCGTTTCGAGGGCAGCACCGAGATCAAGAACTGGCTGTTCGGGCTGGTGCTGGGCGGCGATCTGCTGTGGAACCGCAACGACAACGTGCCCGGCCGGGCCTTCGGCAACACCATCGCCTTCAACGCCTTCGTGCTCGGCTCGGTGCGCTACATGACCCCGGACCACATCTTCTACACGCGCATGGAGGTGGACGGCGGAGCCAGCGCCCAGGAGGGCCAGGACCTCCGCAAGACCCTCGACGAGCTGGACCTGGATGCCCACTACACCTACCGGCTGCTGTCCTGGCTCGGGCCCTACGTGCGTTTCGGGCTGAACGCCAACCTGTTCCCGGGCCACCGCTACTTCGATCAGGACGAGACTCCGCGCGTGCTGGTGTTCGACGAGGAGCTGAACCAGGTGGCGGACCTCGTCCGGCCCAGCGAGCTGAAGCTGGCCGACTCCTTCGACCCGCTCGAGCTCAAGGAGGGCGTCGGCCTGGCCTTCGACTTCAGCCCCTCGGTGCTGCTGGACCTGCACCTCAGGATCGGCCTCGGCTCGCGCCAGACGGTGGTGCAGTCCTTGCGCATCGAGCGCAAGAGCTTCCCCGGCCGCCCGGACGTGGCGCTGGCCTGCGAGGACGCGCTGTGCTTCGCGGCCGCCGAGTCGTCCGTGCTGGTGGGCGGGGAGGCCACGCTGATCGGCTCGGCCCGCCTGTTCAACTGGTTCATGATCGACACCGAGTTCGACATGCTGGAGCCCTTCTACTCGACCGAGGGCAGCCACATGCCGGTCTTCAACTGGAAGACCACCTTCAGCCTGCGCCTGGTGTCCTTCGCCTCCCTGGCCTACGTGGTGCGCCTCGACTACAACGAGCAACTCAGCGAATTCCTCCAGTTCGAGCAGCGCATCCTGCTGCGCTTCAGCTTCGACATCCTATGAGGTAGGATCGGCCGGATGCCGGTTCTCTCCCTTCACCGCGCGTGGCTGGCCACCTGCCTAGCACTGGTCTGCCTGGGGCCATCCCCGGCCCCGGCCGCAGACAAGCCCCTGCGCCTGCGGGGTCAGCAGATAGAGCCGCGCGGGCTCCCGGAGGCGCGGGCGGGCGGCGGCGTGTGGGTAGTGCAGGCCGAGGGCGCGGCGGTCGGGCTGCGGCCCGGGCTGGCGGGCCTGGGCTGCCGGGTGCTCGGCTACCTGCCCGAGGACGCCTACCTGGTGCGCTGTCCGCGGCCCGCGGCGGTCGCCCGCCTGGCCGGCGCGCGCTGGGCCGGGGAGCTCCGGCCGGAGTGGAAGCTCGACCCGCGGCTCGGCCTGGACGACGGTCCGGTCGAGGTGCGCCTGCTGGCCCACCCGGGCGAGGAGCTCGGGAGCGAGCGCGCGGCCCTGGCCACCGAGGGGCAGGTCCTGAGGCTGGGGCGCGCGGCCGACGGCACGGGTCACGCCGAGCTCGCCCTGCCCGGCCCGCGCCGGGAGCGGCTGCTGCGCCTGGCCCGCCTGGAGGCGGTGGCCTGGATCGGCCCGCGGCCGCGCGTCGAGCTCGCCAACGACGACGCCGCCTGGGTGATCCAGGGCGGGGACTTCGCCACCGGCTCGATGCCGCTGTTCGCCGGCGGCCTGACCGGCCTGGGCCAGGTGATCGCGGTGGCCGACAGCGGCCTGGACACCGACGGGTGCCAGTTCCGCCTGTCCGCCGACGCGGCCGCCCAGACCCTGGCCAACTCCACCCAGCCGCCGGACGTGCAGGTGACCGATCCGGGCCACAAGGTGCTCAGCTACTACCTGCTGGACGGGGCCACGGCCTACGACGACCGTTCGAAGCTGGGCCACGGTACCCACGTGGCCGGCTGCGCGGCCGGCGACGACTACGCACACCCGAGCGGGCCCGGCGATCCGGGCCGCGATCCCCAGGACGGCATGGCCCCGGGCGCGCGCCTGGTGATCCAGGACCTCGGGCGGCGCGACGGCGCACAGGCCGGCCTGCCGGGCTCGCTGGCCGATCTGCTGGTGCAGGCCCACGGCTCGGGCGCGCGGCTGCACAACGACTCCTACGGGCTGACCGACGCGGACACGGGCTACGGCGCCGAGGCCAGCGAGGTGGACGGGGCCACCTGGCGCCTGCAGGAGCTGGTGGTGGTGTGGAGCGCGGGCAACCTGGGCCCGGTCGCCGGCAGCCTGGCGGGGCTCGGCGCCACCGCCAAGAACCCCGTGGTGGTAGGCGGCTCCCTGGCCGGCCGCAGCAACCAGGGCCGCGGCGTGTGCGCCTTCTCCTCGCAGGGGCCGGCCGCCGACGGGCGGCTGAAGCCCGATCTGGTCGCCCCCGGGGCGGTGCGCTCCGCCCTGGAGACGGACTGGATCGCGCAGGGGGGCACGGACATCTACGGCCAACCCGTGGCCGACTCCACCACCAACCCACCCAACGACAACTGCGCCGCGGACGCCAGCCTGCGCGTGGGCACCTCCTTCGCCGCGCCGCTGGTGTCCGGGGCCGCGGCCCTGGTGCGGCAGTACTTCACCGACGGGCTCTACCCGGACGGGCAGCCGCTCCCGGCCCGGGCTGTCACGCCCTCGGCGGCGCTGGTGAAGGCCGTGCTGCTGAACGCGGCCGAGAGCATCGTGGGTCCGCTGTACGACACCACGAACGGCGAGCGCCTGGCCGACCTCGCGCCGGCGCCCACGCCCGTGCAGGGCTGGGGCCTGCTGCGCCTGGACCGCAGCCTGCCCTTCCCCGGCGACCCGGAGCGGCTGGATGTCCTGTGCGACTGCTTCGGGGACGGCCAGGACCGCGGGCTGGCCAGCCGCCCGCCCCTGGAGCAGGGCCAGGAGCACGAGTTCGGGCTGCGCGGGGTGAGGGCCGGGAGCCTCCTGCGGGTCACGCTCGCCTGGACCGATCCGGCCGGCGCGCCGGCCGCCGGCCGGGCGCTGGTCAACGATCTGGACCTCGAGGTGGAGGACTCGGCCGGGGTGGTGTACAAGGGCAACGTGGCCCTGGCCTCGAACCGCTCGACGCCCGCCGGGGCCAGCCCGGCGGATGACCTCAACACGGTGGAGCAGGTACTGCTCGACAACGCCATCCTCCAGGATCTGCGCGTGCGGGTGCGCGGGCGGAGCGTGCCCGGGAACGGGCAGGGCCAGCCCTACCCCTCGACCCGCCAGGGCTACGCCCTGGTGGTGGTGGGCGAGTTCGCCGGCGTGTGTCAGGACGGGCCCTGCACGGATGGCGACGGCGGGACGGAGGATGATGGCCTGGATGGCGTGGACGATGGTGGCGCGGACGCGGTGGACGAAGTGGACGAAGTGGACGACAGCGGTGAATTGGACGAGGAGGACGGAGAACCCGGGAGCGGCGCGTCGCTCCACGGCGGGTGCGCCTGCGGCGGCGGGGGCGGCGCGGCGGCGATGCCACTCGGCTGCGCGCTCCTCCTGGGCTGGCGCCTGCGCCGGGGGAGGTCGGGGCCGTGGCGCTGATCCTGTGGCTGCTGGCGGTGCCGCTCGTCGGGGCCGCCCTGTTCGTGGCGGTGACCGGCCTCCTGGCGGCCTTCGTCTTCCCCGGCGGCCCCCGGCGCGAGCTGCCCGCGCCCTGGGCGTTGCGTAGCCTGGGGCTGGTGACCTGGCTGGTCCTGGAGTGGTGGTCCAGCTTGCGCGTGCTCGTGGCCGTGCCCTTCCGCAGCGCGCGCAGCCGGGGGATCGGCGGCGAGCTGCCCAAGGACGCCGCCCCCGTGGCGCTGCTGCCCGGTTACCTGGAGAACGCCGTCACCCTGCGGGTCCTCGAGCACCGGCTGGCGCAGGCGCTGGGGGTGCCGGTGCGGGCCTTCTCCCCGCCGCGCTACTTCGCCAGCCTCGACCGGCTGGCCGAGGACTACCAGCGGCAGATCGAGGGCTGGCTGAAGGACCTGGGTGCCCGGCGGGTGGCCCTGGTCGGACACAGCATGGGCGGGCTGCTCGCCCGGCAGCTGGCGGAGTGCCCGCCCCAGGCCGAGGGCCGGGAGGGCGCGGCCTCCGGGCGCCTGAGGGTGGCGGCGGTGGTGACGCTCGCGACCCCCCACCAGGGCACGGCCCTGAGCCCCTTCGCCCCGGGCCGCAACGCCCGCCAGATGCGCCGCGGCAGCGGTTTCCTGGAGGCGCTCAACACCAGCCAGCCGCCCCGGTCGACCCGCTACGCGGGCGTGTGCTCGACCCACGACAACCTGGTGGTGCCCTGGACCTGCGGGCTGTCCCCGCGGGGCGAGAACCACGTGCTGCGCTACCGCGGCCACCTGAGCATGCTGTTCTCCCGCCAGGTGGTGCGTTGCATCGTCGAGCAGCTCAAGACCTGAGCCCCGCCCGGGTGGCCAGCGCGGCCAGCACCCGCAGCGCGCGGCGCGGGCTGGGGTAGACCGGCACCCCGGCCCGGCGGAAGGCCAGGCTCCAGGCGCGCAGCCGCTCGGCCTCGCCCCCCATGAACACGGCCGCGAGGGCCTTGTCCGGGTGCTCGGCGCGCAGGCGGGCCACCAGGGCGGCCGCGTCGAAGTCGGCCTCGGGGATCAGGGTGAACACCAGCACCAGTGCGTCGAAGGCCGGGTCTTCGAGGGCCGCCCGGGCCAGGTGGGTGTAGGCCGCCTCCACCCCGCTGCGCTCGATGGCGGCCCACATGTCCACCGGGTTGCGGGCCGGCGCCCAGGGCGGGAACACGGCCCGCATGCGCGCCTGGCAGCCCGCGGACAGGGGCGGCAGGCTGAGGCCGCTGGCCTCCGCGGCGTCGGCCGCCAGCACGCAGCCCAGCCCGGTGATGGACACCACCGCCACCCGCCCTCCGGGCGCGGCCGCGAGGTGGCCGAAACCCTCGAGCAGGTCGAAGAAATCCTCCAGGTCCTCGGCGCGCACCAGCCCGGCCTGGCGGAAGGCGCCGGCGAACACGGCGTCCTCGCCGCTGAGCGTGCCGGTGTGGCCCGCGGCCGCCCGGCGACCCAGCTCGCTGCGGCCGGACTTCAGCACCACCAGCGGTTTGCGCGCCGCCACGCGCCGGGCGAGCTCCAGGAACCGGCGCCCGTCGCGCAGCCCCTCGAAGTACCCGCCGATCACCCCGGTGCGCGGGTCGTCGCCCAGGAACTCGAGCAGGTCGAGCTCGTCCACGTCCAGCTTGTTGCCCAGGCAGGCCACCCGGGCCACGCCGAAGCGGGCCTCGCTGCGCACCATGTCGGCGAGGCCCGAGGCGAACATGCCGCTCTGGCCGAAGAAGCTCACCCGGCCCTGGGTCAGCGGCGCCTGGCTGGTGATCGAGGTGGTGAAGCCGTCGGCCGGGCTGAGGGTGCCGATGGAGTTCGGTCCCATCATGCGGAAGGGCGCGCCCGCGAGCAGCCCGCGGAGTTCGGCGTCGAGGGCCCGGCCCGGTTCGTCCCCCGCGTCGGCGAAGCCGGCCGTCACCACGATCACCGCCCGGGCCCCGCGGGCGGCCGCCTCCCGCAGGCAGCCCGCCACGCGCTCCCGCGGTACGGCCACGACCACCGTCTCCAGCTCGCCGGGCACCGCGACCAGGCTGGGCCGCACGTCGTAGCCGTGCAGGCGCTCGAGGGTCGGGTGGATCGGGTGGACCGCGCCCTGGTAGCCGAGCGCGCGCAGGTTGCGGACGATGACGTGGCCGGCCTTGGTCGGCGTCTGGCTGGCGCCGATGACGGCCACGCTCCGCGGGGCGAAGAAGGAGCGCACGGCCGGCCTGCGCTCAGTTATAACCGCTGCTGGGGTGCCCGAGCAGCTCGATGGCGCGGTCCAGCTCGTGCTCGGGCAGCCCGAACACCATGCGGGACTTGTGGCCCTGCTCGCTGGCGGAGAAGTAGGTGAACTCGATGTTCAGCCCCGACTGGGCCAGGCGATGGCCGAGGCCCGCGGCCATGCCCGAGCGGTTGACCACCTCGGCCAGCAGCACCTCGGAGGTCAGGAAGCGGATGGCGTTCTCCTCGAGCGCCACCCTGGCGGCCGCCAGGTCGTCCACCACCAGGCGCACCACGCCGTACTCGGACTCGGTGGTGGCGCACATGGCCAGGATGTCCACGCCGCGGGAGAAGAGCAGGTCGCACACCTCGGCGAACTGGCCGGGCTTGTTCTCCAGGAACAGGGTCAGCTGCGTCTTTCTCGAGTACATGGCTCTCCCTGAGCTTTCAGAAGATCACGATCTTCTCGCCCTTGTCCGAGAAGACCTTGACCGAGGTGATGCGCATGACGTTCATGAACACCTTGAGGTACTCCGGATCGAACTTGTGCTTGAGCTCGGTCCACATCAGGGTCAGGGCGATGTCGGAGGAGTAGGGGTCCCGGTGCGGCCGGCGCGAGGTGAGCGCGTCGTAGCAGTCCGAGATGGCGATGATCTTGGAGAACACGCCGATGTCGTTGCGCGGCACGATGAAGGACACGTTGCCCTTGAGGTCCTTGACCGGCTTGCCGAACTCGGTCTTGTGCTCGTAGGCGGTGATGATGCGGTGGATGGTGAGCTTGTTGAGCTCGCGGGTGCGGATGATGCGCTTGACCGAGTAGATGGGCGAGCGCCGCACTTGGCGCATCTCGCCCGGCGCCAGCTTGCCGCGCTTCATCAGCAGCTCGTCGTTGACGTCGATCATGCCGATGTCGTGGAACATGGCGGACATGCCGAGATCGCGCGCCTGCTGCTTGCTCAGGCCCAGCTCGAGGCTGAAGACGATGGATAGCAGCGCCACGTTGACCGAGTGGAAGCACAGGTACTCGTCGTCGCTCTTCAGCGTGGTCATGCCGAGGAAGTGGCTGCGGTGGCCGGCGCTGATGTCCACCAGGTCCTGGACGAAGCGGCCGGCCTTGCGCAGCGGGATCTGCGGCCCCTGGCCGCGCAGCCCGGCCAGGTAGGCGCGCATGAAGTAGATGGCCCGGGCGTAGATGGTCAGCGCGTAGCGCTTGCGGTCGACGTTCTTGTCCTGCTGGTCCTCGGACTTGTACTGTTCCTTCAGGATCTCCTGGATCTTCTCGAAGCGCCGCAGCTTGAGCGCCGAGAGCTTGCGGCTGGAGACGCCGCGCTCGCCCACCGTCTCGTTGTTCTCGGTGGCGAAGATGAAGATGAAGTCGCGCAGCTCCGGGATGGTGATGGGCTGCGCCAGGACGAAGCCGCCCACGTTGCGCCGCTCGAACTCGACCAGCAGGTACTTCACGTTCTCCAGCGAGTTGATGTCGATCTTGACCAGCATGTTGTTCAGGTAGAAGGACTCGCCGGCGCCCTGCAGGTTCAGGGCCTCGTCCATGGCCACGATGGTGTTGATGGTGTCCTTGAGCTGCTCGAGCGGCTTGGCGAAGATGTCGTTCTCCGGCGCGTACAGCTTGACATTGCGCACCAGCATGTACAGCCCCGAGATCAGGGCGCGCCCGTGGACCTGCAGCTTCTCCTCGTAGGCGCGCGCCAGGTCCAGGCGCTCGGGCGCCATGTCGAGCTTGTCTTGGATCTTGAGCTTTTCTACCAAGGCTTCTCTCCCCTGGACCGGCTAACCCTTGGCCTCGCCGGCCCCCGCGCCGAGCAGCTTGTCTCGCAGCTTGGCGCAGGCGCGCTCCGCGGCCTGGGCCACGTCCTCCTCCTTGATGCCGGCCTCCAGCTCGGACTTGAGCAGCTTGTAGGCGGCGATGGAGCCGGACAGCGCCAGGCCGTTGACCATCAGGCGCTTGTGCTCGGCGAGCTTCTTCCTGGAGATCACGCTGGTCGCGCGCAGCTCGCCCACGAAGTACTCCATGGCCTCCTGGGTGTTGGTGCTGGCCAGCGCGGCGAAGAAGGCGGTCTGCTCGTTGGGCTCCTTCTTGCCGAAGTCCGGGTGCTGCACCATGGCCAGCAGCGTCTTGGTGGCGGTCGACAGATCGAAGTGGGTCAGCATGCGGGCGGCGGTCACGCGCATCTGCATGTCCCCGTCGCCCAGCGCCTTGAGCACGTAGGGGCGCACGCTGTCGGCGCCGCTGGCCGACAGCGTCTGCAGGGCCTCGAGGCGGATGGCCAGGTTGGGGTGGTCGAGCAGCTTGGCGACGATCTTCAGCTTGTCGGGCGGGTTGAGCTTGTCGATCAGGTACATCATGTCGCGCACCAGGTTGGCCTTGGTGCTCTCCAGGCGCCGCACGAACACCTCGATCTGCTCCTTGCCCAGGACGGCCAGCGCGTCGCAGAACATGCGCCGCGCCTCCTGCCGCTCCATGCCCTCCAGCGCCTGCAGCATGGGCACGATCGACTGCTCCTCGAGCCTGGAGAGGTACAGCAGCACGTTCTGCGGGTCCTTGATCTCGGCCATGCCGTCGAGGATCTTGGCCACCTGGGCGATGCGCTCCGCCTCGCCCATGCGCTGGAAGAACTCGCGCTCGATCTGCTGCACCCTGGCCAGGTTGCCCTGGGGCAGCGACTTGCGCTCCAGGGCGGCGAGCTTCCGCAGCATCTGGTTGATGCCCTGGAAGTCCTCGTGGATGAGGAACGAGTCGAGCAGCTGCACGAACAGCTCACCCAGCGCCTGGCCGAGGTCCTGATCGAGCTCATCCTCCAGCACCTTGAACAGGATGAGCACCAGCTTCGGCAGCACCCGGTTCTCGTCTTCCTCCTCGAGCTCCTTCTGCACGCGCTCCTTCAGCTCGTCGGTGGCGGTCATGCCCTTGATGACCAGGCCCTTGGCCTGCTCGACGTCCTCCAGCTCGATGTCCAGGTCCTCGAGCGAGATGCGGGCGAAGCTCAGCGTGTCCTTGGTCGCCGAGGTGAGCTTCTTGTAGAGGTAGTTGACGATCTTGTCCACCTCGGCCCGGGCCTGCTCCTCGCTCTCGCCGCCCACCG
The DNA here is from genome assembly GCA_022710975.1 of Myxococcota bacterium. Taxonomy (GTDB): domain Bacteria; phylum Myxococcota; class B64-G9; order B64-G9; family B64-G9; genus JAKLGA01. Next base: position 115,528 of record JAKLGA010000017.1, read on the forward strand.
AGACCGAGTCCACCACGACGTACTCGAGGCACTGGAACTCGCCCTTCCACAGCAGGCTGACCATGTCCTCGTACTGGTACTCGCGCGAGCGGATGTTGGTCATCAGGATGAGGATGAAGTTCAGCAGCTCCTCGGCCGGCAGCCCGCGGCGGAACACGAGGATGCGCACGCCGTCGCGGTAGAACTTGTGGGCCAGGTTCATCTCGGAGGCGTCTTCCTGGTAGACCCACTCGCCGTGCAGCTTGAAGCCGAGCTGCTCGACCCGCAGCGGCAGGTTCTCGTACTGCTCGAGGAAGCCGGCCAGCAGCTTGTAGGTGCGATCGCAGTACTCGCCGTACTGGCCGGTGTTGTGCCGGTAGAGCGCGATCTGCTTCAACGACTTCTGCATCTCGTTGAAGACGTCCTTGGCCGCGGAGACCTGGGGTGCGATCTCCTCGTCCTTGAGCTCCTCGTTGACCTTGCCGGGCGGTTGCATCTTGGAAGTGCCCGAGATGTATACGTTCTTTGGGTCGACCTTCTTCTGTTCCATGCCGCTCTCCGCGTCGGGCCTGGGGCTCCCGCAAGGCGGGCGCATTCTACGCCGGGGAGGGGGGACCAGGCAAGCACGGCGGCCAGGGCGGGCGGCGTTCCCGGTCCTGCGGGAAACCATCCGCATTGTCGGGAGGTTGCTTCATGGCCCTTGACATCGCAAGATATGGTGGTTTACCGTCCATTCGCCACAACAGGGGGTGGTTGGCAACCAGGCCAACCCACGAGGATCGAAGGTGTTCTTCCGACGCGGGCCCGCACCGCGGGACCGCCGTCGCGGGTGAGGTTGAGCATACCGTGGACAAGATCGAGCGCAGCGGTTCGCAGCTTCCCATCGTGCTCTTCGACAACCTGGCCCCGGATGCGCAGGCACCGTGGGACTCGGGCGAGGTGGCGCAGGCCCTCATCCAGCAGCGCGCCATCGAGCCCGACGCGGCCAAGCGCATCGGCAAGGAAGTGGAGAGCGAGCTGCGCCGCCTCAACCTCGAGCGGGTCACGGCCCAGGCGGTGCGCGCCGTGCTCGATCAGCAGCTCGTGCGGCACGGCTTCGAGGCCGAGCTGCCGCTGTCGGAGAACGCGGTGCGCGTGCTCGAGCGTCGCTACCTGAAGCGCGACGCCGACGGGCGGGTGCTCGAGCGGCCCAAGGATCTCTTCGCCCGCGTGGCGCGCACGATCTCCGAGGCCGATCGGCGTTTCGACCCGCAAGCCGACTGCGCCGCCGCGGCCAGCCAGTTCTACCAGATGATGACGTCCATGGAGTTCATGCCGAACTCGCCGACCCTGATGAACGCCGGCCGCGAGCTGGGCCAGCTCTCGGCCTGCTTCGTGCTGCCGATCGACGACTCCATGGACAGCATCTTCGACTCGGTCAAGCACACCGCCATGATCCACAAGTCGGGCGGCGGCACCGGCTTCTCCTTCTCCCGGCTGCGGCCGCGCGCGGACGTGGTGCAGTCCACCCAGGGCGTGTCCAGCGGGCCGGTCAGCTTCATGCGCGTGTTCGACACGGCCACCGAGACCATCAAGCAGGGCGGCACGCGGCGCGGGGCCAACATGGGCATCCTGCGCGTGGACCACCCCGACGTGCTCGACTTCATGTCCTGCAAGGCGCAGGAGCGTTCGCTGAACAACTTCAACATCTCGGTGGCGGTCACCGAGGCCTTCATGAGCGCGGTGGAGTCGGGCGGCACCTACGAGCTGATCAACCCGCGCTCCAACAAGCCGGTCAAGACCCTCGAGGCGCGCAAGGTGTTCGACACCATGGTGCGCCTGGCCTGGCGCAACGGCGAGCCGGGCATCGTGTTCATCGATCGGCTGAACAAGGACAACCCCACCCCGCACATCGGGGCCATCGAGAGCACCAACCCGTGCGGCGAGCAGCCGCTCCTGCCCTACGAGTCGTGCAACCTGGGCTCCATCAACGTGGGGGCCTTCGTGCGCGAAGGTGGGCTGGACTGGGATCGGCTGCGGAGCACGGTGCACACCGCGGTCCACTTCCTGGACAACGTGATCGAGGTGAACAACTACCCGCTGCCCGAGATCGAGCGCATGACCAAGGGCAACCGCAAGATCGGCCTGGGGGTCATGGGCTACGCCGACATGCTGGTGCGCCTGGGCGTCTCCTACTGCTCCGAGGAGGCCCTCAAGTGGGCCGAGGACGTCATGCGCTTCGTGTCTCACGAGTCCAGGGCCGCCAGCGAGGCCCTGGCCGAGAAGCGCGGACCCTTCCCGCACTTCCGCGGCAGCGTCTACGACCGCCCGGGCGCCAAGCCGGTGCGCAACGCCACGACCACCACCATCGCGCCCACGGGCACCATCAGCATCCTGGCCGGCTGCTCCTCGGGCATCGAGCCGCTCTTCGGCGTGGCCTTCATCCGCAACGTGATGGACAACGACGAGCTGGTGGAGGTGAACCAGGACTTCCTGCGCATCGCCAAGCGCGAGGGCTTCTTCTCCGACGAGCTCATGCGCAAGATCGCCCGCCAGGGCAGCCTGGCCAAGGTGCCCGAGGTCCCGGAGCGCTTCCGGCGCAGCTTCGTCGTGTCCCACGAGATCTCGCCCGAGTGGCACGTGCGCACCCAGGCCGCCTTCCAGAAGTACACCGACAACGCGGTCTCGAAGACGGTCAACCTGCGCCACGAGGCCAGCGAGGCCGACGTGGCCGAGGTCTACCGCCTGTCCTACATCCTGGGCTGCAAGGGCGTCACCGTGTACCGGGACGGCAGCCGCAGCGAGCAGGTGCTCAACATCAGCAAGGTCAACCGCAAGGACGGCGCCGCCGAGGAGGCCGCCCAGCCCCAGGGCGCGGCCGAGCCGGCCCCCTACCTGGCGCCGCGCGAGCGGCCCCAGATGGTGCGCGGCATCACCCAGAAGATGGCCACGGGCTGCGGCAACCTGTACGTGACCATCAACGAGGACGACGTGGGCGTGTTCGAGCTGTTCACCGCCATGGGCAAGGCGGGCGGCTGCGCCTCCTCCCAGGCCGAGGCCATCAGCCGGCTCATCTCGCTGTCGCTGCGGGCCGGGGTGGATCCCGACGCCATCGTGCGCCAGCTCTCCGGTGTGCGCTGCCCCTCGCCGGTGTGGAAGGACGGCGAGATGGTGCTGTCCTGCGCGGACGCCATCTCTCGCGCGCTCAAGGGCTACCTGGCGGAGATGAGGGAGCGCAGGGCCCGCGAGGCCGAGCGCGAGAAGGGCAAGGCCGCCGAGGCGGCCGCGCCCGCCGCGCCCGCGCAGGCCAAGGCCGCTGCACGGCCCGCGGCCGAGGAGCCCCAGCACCCCAAGGCCAGCCCGGCCAAGGCCTCGGGCCAGGCCGCGGGCCGGCCGACCACCTTCCTGACCTGCCCCGACTGCGGCAGCGCCGTCGAGCATATCGAGGGCTGCATGCTGTGCCGCGCGTGTGGCTACTCCAAATGCGGGTGAGCCGGAGCGGGGCATCCTGCTGAGGTCCGAGGACTGTCTGAACCCACCTCAGATGCACGCGAGGGGGCGACGGCAAGCCATGCCTGGCGGGCGACAGAGCCGCCGAGCGTGGTGGTGCCGGTGAGTTCCGCAGGACCGAAGCAGGATGACCCGCGGAGGCCCAAGCGGAGGAGCAGGCGGAGGCTCAGAGGGCCTCGAGGGCGCGGGCGTAGACGTCGAGCGTCGGCCGATCGAAGAGCGCGAACACCACCCGCCGCAGGTGCGCCGGGGCGGGCTCCGCGGCCAGGAAGTCGCGCACGGTGGCCAGGGCGAGCGGCGCGGCCCGGGCCGCGGGGAAGCCGTACACGCCGGTCGAGATCGAGGGGAAGGCCAGGCTGGCGCAGGCGTGCTCCTCGGCCAGCTCGAGGCTGCGCCGGTAGGCGCCCACGAGCATCCGGTCCTCGTCCGCCTCGCCGCCGCGCCAGATCGGGCCCACGGCGTGGATGACGTGCCTCACCCCGCGGTCCGCGAGGTCGAAGGCCGGGGTGAGCACCGCCGAGCCGGTCCGGCAGCCGCCCAGCCCGCGGCAGGCCGCCAGCAGCCTGGGCCCGGCCGCGTGGTGCACCGCCCCGTCCACCCCGCCGCCGCCGCGCAGCCCGCTGTTCGCGGCGGTGGTGACGGCGTCGACGGCCAGCCGGGTGATGTCCCCTTGCCACAGCTCCAGCGAACCTCGGCCGAAGGAGCGCTGCATCGGGTGCCTCCGCGGGCTCAGAAGCGGTAGGCGAGATCCAGCAGCACGCTGAAGTGCTGGCGCACCAGCGCCGCGTGCAGGCTGCGACCGAGGGCGTAATCTCCGTCGGGCGCCTCGCCGTCCACGGTCAGCGGGAGCTGGGCCCCCAGGCCGAGCTCGACGCCCGCCAGGCTGTAGCGCACCCCCAGGCCGAGGGCCAGGCCCACCGCCTCCAGGGTGTCGAGCGCCACCAGGCCGTTCAGCTCGGCCAGCAGCGCGAGCTCCGGGGTGAGCGACACGGGCACGGCCAGGTCGTAGAACAGCACCGCGCCCACGCGCCTGCGGGTGCCGTAGATCGCCTCGTCCACGCGGTCCTGCACCAGCACCAGGCAGCCGAAGTCGGCCTGCAGGCTGACCCGCCCCAGGTTCTGGCCGATGGCCACCCACGGGGTGACGGTCAGGTTGGTCTTGGGGTTCAGGCCCATGTCGATGAGCGGCCGCTGGGCCAGCAGGTAGCGCCGGCCGAAGTTGGAGTCGTCCTGGCGGCGCCCGGACTGGACGCCCGCCAGGTCCTTCTCCTCGCCGATGCGCGAGGTGGGGCCGGAGAAGTCCAGGCCCAGGCTGAGCTGACGCTCGGTCGACGGATCGTGGTACAGGCGCCACAGCAGTCCCAGCTCCGCGTCGCCGCCGCTGAAGCTCACCCCGCCGCGCTCGGCGAAGCTCAGCCCGAGGGGCCCGCGCACGCGGATGGCCAGGGACTCCACCGGCGCCCAGGAACCCTCCAGGCTGAAGCCCACGGCCGAGGTCAGGGGGCCGGTGGCGAACTCCGCGCCCAGGCGCACCCGGCTCTGGGGCGCGGCGTGGAGGGCGAAGAGCGGACGCACGAAGGGCCAGGCCGGCTCGCCTGCGGGTTCCGGGGCCGACTCCTCGGCCGCGCAGGGCAGGGCGCCCAGGCCGAGCAGCAGGCCCGCGATCAGGCACTGCACGGAGAATCGATGCCCTGTGCCAGCGGCCATGCGCACCCGTCCTAGGAAGTCTGGCTCTGCTGGCAGGTTATCGTGCATCCCGGCCGCGGCGTCAAGCCTGGCTCAGCCGGCCTGCAGGAGGGCGACCAGGATGGCCTCGGCCAGCGGGGCCGGCAGGCGCGGGAGGTCTTCCTTCAGCTTGAGCAGCTCGTTGATCACCGCGTAGCGTTTCTTGCCCATCTTCAGGACCGGGCTGATCACCCGCTTCAGCAGCTCACCGACCGGCTCGCCCACGCCCGCAGCCCGCTGGATGTCGAGCGCCAGCTGGCTGCGGTCCGCGGGCTGGAGCTCCTGCGCCAGGAAGTCGGACACCTTGAGCAGGGCCCGGTGGAGCTCGACGTCGAGGCTGAGCTGCTGCCCGCCGTCCTGCACCACGCCGCGCTGGAGATCGACCCGCGTGCCGACCGTGCGGCGCGCTGGCGGAGGCGGGGGCGCGGCCGGCGTCGAGGCCGCGGCCGGCCTGGCCTTGGGCGGCTTGGGCCTGGCCTTGGGCTTGGGGGCCACATCCGCGCTCGGGCGCACGTCCGGCACGGGCTCGACGTGGGGCCGCTCCTGGATCTCGGGCTGGCCCGGCATGAACCGCGACAGGTCGCCCAGGCCGGTGTCGGCCACCGACACGGCCTGCGGGACGATGATCTGCGTCCCCTGCGTGGACGGCCGATCCAGCACCGCCACGGTGGGCACGTCCATCTTCTGCAGCGCGGCCATCGGCACCGGGCCCGAGCCCTCGCCGCGGCCGTAGTCCGCGGCCATCTTGCGCGCAGCGGGCTTGGCCGCCGGCGGGGGCGCGCTCAGGGCCGAGAGGTCGAGCAGCGGGATGTCCGGCAAGGCGATCTCCGGCATGGGCGCCAGGACCACGTCGGCCGGGTTGGCGGCCGCGGCCCGGGGCGCCTCGACGACGGGCGCGGGGGACCGCGTCGGCCGGGGCCGCGCGGGCGGCTCGTCCGGCTCCAGCTCGAAACCTGCCCGGCGGCTCGGGCGCAGCCGCCTGGAGCGCCGCCCGGCGTCCTCGTCGTCCTCCAGGTCGGGCTCGCGCGCGACGGCCGGCTTGCGCCCGGCCGCCGCCGTGCTGCTGGACCGGCCACGCCCCTGCTCGATGAGCCGCGCCTCGCCGGTGTCGGGGGACAGCAGGCAGCCGTGCACCGGCACCTGGGGCGGCACGGCCGCGGAGGAGCGCAGCAGCCGGACGGTGTCGAGCACCCCGGCCGTGGGGCTGGACGGCCCGTTCAGCATGTCCTGGAGCTGCTCGAGCTCGGGCGAGCCCGGCGACAGCCCCGCGGCTTGCACCGCCTGGCGCACCGCGCCGCGGGCCGGCGGGCAGAGCGGGTCGCCGTCCAGCCCGGCCACCAGCACCTCGCGGCAGCCGTGCATGTGGATGGCCAGGGCCGCCGCCCGCAGCAGCGCCCGATCCTCGCCGCCCGACCAGACCGCGGGCAGCTGGATGACCACTGCCTCGCCGGGCCGCAGCCCGAAGGCCTGTTCCAGGCCGGCCACCAGCAGCGGGCTGGACGGAGCCACGAGCAGCAGCGGTCCATCCGCGCTCAGGCTGGGCTTGTCGAAGCCCCCGGAGGCGACGAACTCACGGTTGTTCTTCAGCAACTCCTCGATCGCCATCGGAACCCCCGGACGACTGGTTCGGGTTTGGAGCAGGCTCCGCGGGCGCCAGCGCGGCGGCCCACGGTTGGCCGGTCCCCAGCGTCTGCAGCCGCTCCAGGGCCTCGGCCGCCCGGCGCTCTTGGCCGGCCCGGCGGTAGGCCGCGACCAGGTTGGCCCAGGCCACGGCCGAGCCGGGCTGCAGCTCGACGGCGCGCTCGAAGGCGCGCACTTCCTCGGCGCGGTCGCCTGCCGCTGTGCCCTCCGCGCGCAGCGCCTGCCCCAGCAGCGTGTGGGCCGGGGCCCAGGCCGGCCGGAGGCGGGTCGCCTCCCGCGCGTGCTCCGCCGCCTGGCCGGCCTGGCCCGCCATCAGGGCCTTCTGCCCCAGCTCGAACCGGCCCTCGGCCGTGCGCGGATCGGGTCCGTCGAGGGCCGAGCCGCAGCCGGCCAGCAGGCAGATCAGGCAGACCAGGTGCGGAGCGCGGGTGAGCATGGGCCTCCTCAGGTCGACTTCTTGGCCTCTCCACCCAACCCGGGGATGCGCTTGATCATGTCACCCAGGTTGACCCCGGACAGGGCCTCCACGACCGGGGGGAGCTGGGCGATGATGTTGGCCACGTCCCCGGTGATCTTGCTCATGCCAGCGTTGTCACCACCGGTGTTGACCACCACGATCTTGTCCATCTTGCTGAGCGGCTCGGTGATGGCCTTGGCCAGCTCGGGCAGCACGTCGACGAACATCTGGGTGATGGCCGCCTGGTTGTACTCCTTCCAGCTCTCGGCCTTCTTGGCCATGGCCTCGGCCTCGGCCAGACCCTGGGCGCGGATGACGTCCGCGCGGGCCAGGCCGCGGGCCTTGGTCGCCCCGGCCTCGGCCAGGCCGGTGGCCTGGATGACCTCGGCCTCGGCGAAGCCCTGGGCCTTGGCCGCCTCGGCCCGGCCGCGGGCCTCGGCCTCGATCTTGTAGCGCTCGGCGTCGGCCTGCACCTGCACCGCGTAGCGCCGGGCGTCGGCCGGCTTGTTCACCGTGGCGTCCAGCTCCTTCTCCTTGCGGGCGATCTCCTTCTCCTGGACGATGACCTGCTGCTCCTTCTCGATGACCTCGACCTGCACCTCTTCCTTCTTGACCTGCTGGGCCTTCTTGTACTTGCTGAGGTCGTAGGCCAGATCGGCCTCGGCCTTGCGCTCGTTGATGCCCATCTGGTACTCGGCCAGCTTCACGTTGTAGTTCCGGTTGGCCTCGGCGATCTTGGTCTCTTGCTGGTAGCGCTCGGTCTCTCCGGCCTGCTTGGCCTGGGCGGACTTGATGACCGCGTCCCGGTCGGCCTCGGCCTGGGCCACCACCGCGTCGCGCTTGACCAGGGCCAGGCGTGGCTTGCCCAGGGCGTCCAGGTAGCCCTCGTTGTCCTTGATGTCGCGCAGGGTGAAAGAGACGATCTGCAGGCCCATCTTGGCGAAGTCGGTGGCCGAGGTCTCCTGGACCTTCTGGGCGAACATGTCGCGGTTCTTGTAGATGTCCTCGACGTCCATCTGGCCGAGGATGGCGCGCAGGTGGCCTTCCAGGGTCTGCTTGGCCACGTTCATGATCTCGTTGCGACCGCGCCCGAGGAACTGCTCGGCCGCCGTGCGGATGGCCTGGTCGGTGGCGTGCACCTTGATCTGGGCGATGCCATCCACGATGATGGGCACGCCTTTCTCGGTGTACACCTCGGGCGTGCGCACGTCGATGGTGATGACCTCCAGGCTGAGGATCTCGGCCTTCTGGATGCCTGGCCACACGAATGTGCCGCCGCCGTGCACCACCTTGGGTACGCCCGCGGTGAACGCGCCGGAGATGATCATGGCCTCGTTGGGCCCGACCTTCATGTAGCGCTTGACCAGCAGCACGAGCAGCAGGATCAGGCCCAGCACCGCCAGGCCGACCACCACCAGGATCGAAGTGTCCACGTTCTCCAGCATCAGGCTCCCTCCGTTGTCGATGCGGTTCTATGATCTCACGAGTCGGATCGTGTCTCTCACGCGGGTTTGTCGGACGCGGGCACGTCGCGCAGCTTCTCGTCGGTGTGCTCGCGGACGTAGTACAGGCCGCCCACGACCCGGGTGATGGTCACCAGGGCGTGGCGCTTGATGTCCCGCTTGTCCTCGGAGCGGGCCGGACCGTTCATGCGCTGGGCCGGGCCGTCGAAGGAGATCTCGCCCACGCCGCTGGCGGCGATGGGCTCGGTCACCTCGGCCAGCGCGCCCACCAGGTTCCGCACCCGGGCGACCGCGTTGGACTGGAGGTGCTTGTAGATCTTCATCAGCAGCCAGCCTACCAGCAGGCCGATGCCCACGCCACAGGCCAGCGCGACCAGCACGCTCAGCACGGGCACCAGGAAGAAGACCTTGAGGCCGATCACCCCGCCCACGCCGAAGAAGGACACGAAGGAGGCGATCACCACCGGGCTGAAGAGCGGGAAGTGCACCTCGCCCGCGCCGGTGTCGCCGCCGGCGTTGTCTCCGTCCGCGTGGCCCGCGTCCGCCCCGGCGTCCGCGCCGGCCTCCACGTGGGACTCGAAGCCGCCCGACAGGATGAAGGAGGCCACCGAGAACACCACGCCCACAACCACGCAGGCCAGGTAGAAGGTCAACATGGGTCGCCGTCCTTCCTCGCCCCGCTGCAGGTCCGGGGCTGCGTGAGCCTCAAGCGCCGATCCCCTCGCGCACCAGCGCCGCGATGTCCAGCAGGCGTTCGTCCAGGCGGCGCTGGGCGCCGCCGCACAGCGCCAGGCCGACCGCGGTCCAGCAGGCCGCCAGGCGCGTCCGGGCCTGCGCGGGCCGGCGGACCCCGCCGAGCTCCACGGCCGCCGCCCAGGCCGCGGGGCCGGCCCCGCGGGCCGCCAGGTTGCCCAGCAGCCGCCCGAGCCCTCGGCGGGCCGCGCCGGCCGCGTCGCCCAGGCCGAGGGCCGCGAGTTCCTCCGTCGCCGTCGCGGCCTGCTCGAGCTCCCGGGCCAGCTCCTGGGCCGGCATCGGCAGCGGGCCGCGCAGCCCTGCCCGGGCGAAGGCTGCGCCCTCGCGCAGCCGCACGGCGGCCTGGGCCAGGGCGACCGGGTGCAGCCGCCGGCCGGCCAGGGCCTGCAGGCCGTCGCGGGCCACCTGCCGCACCAGCAGGATGCGGCCGGCCAGCACCATCAGCCCGCCCTCGTCCAGCAGCATGCGCAGGGCCGAGTCCAGCCGGTCCAGCTCCACGCGCTCCTCGGCGGTGCGCCGGCCCTTGCCTGACAGGGTGAGGTAGCGATCGGTGATCTGGGCGTAGCGTTCGCACAGCGCAGCCGGCGTCTCCTCGTCGAGCGCCCGCAGCAAGCCCTCGAAGCCCACCCCGGTGAGCTGCGAGATGCGCTCCTCCTGTGCCACCAGATCGATCATCGCGGCTCCGGCTCCGCTCGCTTCAGCCGAGCGAGCTCCTCGTCGATGCTGGCCTCGCGCCGGCGGCGGCGCGCGGCCGCCTCCAGCTTGAGCGAGCGCTCGTCCAGGTCCGCGCCCCCCAGATCCTCGAGCGCCTCGACGTTGCTCTCCAGTGCGGTCAGCCCGTCGCTGGCCTCGCTCACCACCGGCTCGTCCTGGCCGCGGTCCACTCGCTGGAGGGCCGACTGCAGCTCGGAACGGGCCTGCAGCATCTGGCGGCGGAAGCGCAGATCGCGCTGCTTGCGGGCCACCTCGCGCAGCCGCAGGCGCAGCGCCTCGAGGCTGTCTTCCAGGATGGCCAGGCTGGCCTCGCGCTGCTCGACCTCGATCGCCAGCTCGCGGGCCTCGTCCTGGAGGTCGAGCTTCTTGCCCAGCGCGCTGCGGGCCAGCTCCACGTCGCCGTGCTCCAGGCAGGCGCGGGCCTTGCTCTCCCAGGTGGTCTGGGCCGCGCGGGCATCCCGCAGCTTGCTCAGGTACAGGTCGCGTTCGGCCACCTCGGCCGCGCGTAGCCCGAGGGCCTCCTCCTCGACGGCACGCAGGTCGTCCAGGTAGGCCTCGAGCACCAGCTCGGGGTTGCGGGCCTTCCGAACCAGATCGTTCAGATCGGCGCGCACCGCGTGTCGCGTGCGTTCGAGGATGCCCATTGTCGTTCACTCCCCGGGCCCCTCGGGACCAGCTCTCCGCCAGCTGCCCGAATGAGCCGACCATATCGAGGCCGAATCGACAAAGTCAACCCGCCAGGCCGGCTCAGGAATTTCCCGCCGCGCCCGGCTTGGCCGCCATCTCGGCCTTGAGCTTCTTCAGGCGCGCCTCGAGGCCCGAGCTGCGCTCCATGGCGTGGAAGCGCGCGTCGAGCTCGAGGTCCTCGTCGCGGCGCTGGCCAGGGGCGGCCATCTCCTCGTAGGCCTCGACCTGCGACTCGAGCTCCAGCACGCGGTCCTCCATGCGGTCGAACAGATCAAAGGCCCGCGACTCCTTGGTGGTCTTTCCGGCCACCGCCTTGCCCAGGGCGGCCGAGGTCTGCTGGCGGGCGCGGGCGGCCTTGGCCCGAGCCAGCAGCGCGTCCTTGCGCGCCCGGGCGTCCCGCAGGCGCTCCTCCAGGGAGGTCAGGCTCTGCTTGAGCGCGCCCACGTACTCGCGCTGGACCTTGATCTGCGCCTCCATGCTCCCGGCCTGGCCCTCGGCGTCGGCCGCGCGCGCCAGCGCCTGGGTGGCCAGCTCCTCGTCGCCGGCGCCCAGGGCCAGCTCGGCTCGGCGCTCCCAGCGCTTGGCGCCCTCCAGGAGCTGCAGGCGCTTCTTCTCCAGGGTCTTCTCGGCCGCGATGGTGTCGAGCACCTGCTTGCGCGCGACGCGCAGGTGCTCCTCCATGTCGAGGATGGCCTGCTTCAGGAGCTTCTCGGGGTTCTCCGCCTTGCTGACCAGCTCGTTCAGGTTGGAGCGGATGATGTCGTTGATCCTTCCCAGGACTCCCATGGCCTTCTCCTTTCATCCGAGCGGGGCTTGGTTCGCGCTCTCGTTGCCGAGGTGGACAGCAACCCGCGTGCCAGCCCGGCCGGGGGTCGCCAAGCGGCGGGCCGCGCTCCGATCCCTCGGCCCTGGAGACGGATCCAGCCGGCGCATTTCGCCGATCGGGCGCCCGCGATCGGCGAGGAGCGCCGGCGCGGCTCAGCGGGCGCGTGGGGACAGGCCGTGCTTGCGCGCCAGGCGGCGGAGCTGGTCGTAGCCCAGGCCGAGCGCGCGGGCCGCCTCGACCAGCGAGCCGTGCAGCGCCAGGGCCTGTTCGAGCAGGCGCCGCTCGAAGATCCGCACCTGCTCCGGCAGCGTCCCCGCGGCCGGGCCGGCGGCGGGTGGGGCCAGACCGGGCTCGAGATCGGCGGGCTCGATGCGCTCGCCAGCGGCCCGGTAGGCGGCCCGCTCCACCAGGTTCTTCAGCTCCCGCACGTTGCCCGGGAAGGGCATGCCCTGCAGCAGCCCGAGCGCGACCGGGGACAGGTCGGTCGGACGCACCCCGGCCACCTCGGCCCGGAAACGACGCAGGAAGTGTCCGGCCAGGGCCGGGATGTCCTCCCGCCGATCGCGCAGCGGCGGCACCCGGATGAGATCGAAGGCCAGCCGATCGTAGAGATCCCGCCGGAAGCGGCCGGCGAGCATCTCGGCCTCCAGGTCCGCGTTGGTGGCGGCGGTGACCCGCACGTCCACCCGGAGCGACTGGCGCCCGCCGACCCGCTCGAAGGTCTGGTACTCCAGGGCGCGCAGGACCTTCTGTTGAAGGCTGAGCGGCATGAGCCCGATCTCGTCCAGGAACAGGGTGCCGCCGTCGGCCAGCTCGAACCGGCCTGGGTGGGTCTCACGCGCGTCCGTGAAGGCCCCGCGCTCGTGGCCGAACAGCTCGCTCTCGGCCAGGCTCTCGGTCAGCGCGGCGCAGTTGAGGGTGACGAACGGCCCTTCGCGCCTGGGTCCCAGGCGGTGCAGGGCGGCCGCCAGCAGCTCCTTCCCGGTGCCGCGCTCGCCGAGGATCAGCACCGGGCGGGGGATGACGGCCAGGCGCGCGACCTGGGCCATGACCTGGCGCAGCCCGCGCTCACCGCCGATCAGCTCCTGACCTGCCGCGGCCCGCTCCCGCAAGAGGAGGTTCTGCTCCCGCAGCCTGCGGTTGTCGCGCTGGACCGCCAGCAGGCGTTCGAGCTTGGCCATCTGCAGGTCGAGCCGCGAGCCCAGCCGGGGATCCTTCTCCACGAAGTCGGTCGCGCCCAGGCGCATGGCGGCCACTGCGTCCTCCACGGTGCCCTTGCCGGTCAGGATGACCACCGGCAGCTCCGGGAACCGGGTGCGCAGATCGGCCAGGATGCTCAGCCCGCCCCGGCGGCCGGTGCCCAAGTCGAGATCGAGGACCACCAGCTCGGGCGCCGCGCCGGCCTCGCGCGCGAGCTCCGCCAGCGCCCGGTCGCCGTCGGGTTGGGCGTGCACCTGGAAGCCGCGCCGCCCGAGCAACTCGGTCAGCAGCTCGCGCACCTCGGGCTGGTCGTCCACGACCAGCACCCAGCGGCTGGCGTCCGCGCTCATGACATCGCTCCTCCTGGCTCGCCCGGCGCGCGTCGCAGCTCCGCCTCCAGGCGTTCGAGGGCCAGCTGGCCGAACGGCAGGCCGGGCTCGGGCGCGGGGGGCTGGGCGGCCGGCAACCGCAGGCTGAAGGTGGTCGGGCCTCCCGGCGCGCTGGCCAGGCCGAGCCGCCCGCCGTGCGCCTGCACCGCCCGCCGGGCGATGGCCAGGCCCAGGCCGGTGCCGTTCTCCTTGCTCGTGTAGCCCGACTCGAAGATGTGCTGGCGCTCCCCGGGCGGCACGCCGGGGCCCTGGTCGGTGACCACCAGCTCGATCCAGGCGTCGCCCTCGGGGCAGCGCACGGCCAGGCGAACCGGGCGATCGGGCGGGGAGGCCTCCAGCGCGTTGCCGAGCACGTTGGCCAGCGCGTCGCCGAGCTGCGTCTCGTCCCCGCGCAGCAGCGGCAGGCGCGCGGGCAGGTTCACCTCGACCCGCCCCGGCGGCGCGCCCACGCGCTCCAGGGCCAGGCGCACCAGCCGGGCCGGGGACAGCAGGCTGGGCGCCCGGGGCCGATCGCGGATGGTCTCCAGGAAGCGCACCCACTCGTCGAAGAGCTGTTGCAACCGGGCGCCCAGATCGTCCGCCCCGGCCTCCGGGGCGGCCCCGTCGGCAGGGCCCGCCCGGGCTGCCCCGACCGCAGAGCGGGTCGGGGCGGTCCGGGCCGCCAGGACGGCGATGCGGTTCTTCATCCGGTGGGCCTCGCGCTCCACGTCGCGGTTGGCCTCGTCCCGGCCGGCCTCCTGGACCTGACGCAGGAGCTGCGCCAGCAGGCGGGGCGCCCGCTGCGGCAGGCCCGCGACCAGCAGCCCCAGCCAGCGCGCGGCGGCCTCGTCGTCCGGCACGGCTGCCAGAGCGCGGGCCAGGGCCTCCAGGGTGCGCGGGCGCTCGGGGGCGAGCAGCGCGGCCCGCACCAGCCACGGCAGCGCGCGCGGCACCCGTCCGTGCTCGAGCAGCAGCCACCCCAGGCCGGTCAGGCCCTCCGCGTCGTCCGGGGCGAGCGCCAGGCCCTGCTGGAAGTGGGCCTCGGCGCCCTCGGGGCCCTCGTCCAGCCCGCCCGCCAGCCCGGCCAGCAGGAACTGGGCCTGGGCCCGGAGCGCGTCGGGGGGCGGCGGGTCCGCGACTGCGCCCGCCAGCGGCTCGAGCAGCTCGCGGGCCCGAGCCAGCGCCGCGGGGTCGGAGGAGGCACGGCTGGCCAGCCGGCGCGCCAGCGCCAGCCGCAGCCCGGCGTCCCCGGGCTGGCGGGCGACCCCTTGCGCCAGGGTGCGCTCCACCTCCTCCTCGGGCGCGCCGCTCTGCGCCAGGGCCTGCACCCGCAGCAACAGCCAGGCTGGACCCTCCCGATCGGCCGGCAGGCAGCCGAGATCCTCGAGGGCCGGGCCGGGCAAGCCGGCCTCGAGGCGCGCCGCAGCGCGCAGCAGCCGGGCGATCTCCTGGTCCGGCTGCGCGGCGAGCAGCCGATCCAGATCTTCGAGGGCCCGCAAGGGTTCGCCGGCGGCCAGCAGGGCCGACGCGCGCCGGAGCAGCGCCTCGGGCTGCCCGGGCGACCGAGCCAGGGTGCGGCTGAAGGCCTCGACCGCCTCGGGGTAGGCGCGCCGGTCCGCGTGCACCCGGCCCTCGAGCAGCGCGGCGGGCACCAGCTCCCGCAGCGGCGCCAGCCAGGCCAGGGCGCCCTGGAAGTCCCCCAGGTGGTACAGGCCGCGGGCCAGGGCCAGCCGGGCCTCGGGCGAGGCGGCGTCCAGCGCCAGGGCCTGGCGCAGCACGCCCTCGGCCGCCTGCGGGTTGCGCCCCGCCAGGTGGGCCACGGCCAGCTCGCGCAGCGCCGCCGCCCGGGCCGGCGCCAGGCTGCGCGCCGCGCACGTGCGCAGCGCGGGCCTCACGTACTCGCCCCTGCGCCGGTCCTGACCGGGAGCTCTGGTCGATCGGGCCACGGTGGCAGGATACCCGTCCGCGGCCGAGCGATGCAACCGTCGCGAGGGGAATGTTTCTCTTTGACAATCGGGGTGCTGTCGCGCAAAATGCCGCTCGCGGTGGTGTACCCCGATGGCGTACGAACACATCCTGGGCCACACCCGGCCCATCGCCCAGCTCGAGCGCGCCCGACAGACGGGACGGGTGGCCCACGCCTACCTGTTCCACGGCCCGGCCGGGGTGGGCAAGGAGCGGGTGGCCCTGGCCTTCGCCACGGCGCTCAACTGCGCCGGGCCCGAGCCGCGGCCCTGCGGCGCGTGTGATCCCTGCGGCAAGATCGCCCGGGGGGTGCACCCCGACGTGCGCCTGCTGGCGTGCGAGGCGGAGCAGGTGCGGCGCGGCCTGGTGGAGGCCGGCAAGACCGCCCCCTCGAGCCAGATCAAGATCGAGCAGCTCGACGAGCAGTCCGGCTTCTTCCGCCACGCGCCCTACGCCGGCCGGACCAAGGTGCTGGTGGTGGTGGACGCCGAGCGCATGAACCTGCACTGCCAGAACCGCTTCCTCAAGACCCTCGAGGAGCCCAGCGCCGACACGCTGATCGTGCTCGTCAGCGCGCAGCCGGAGGCGCTGCTGCCCACCATCCGCTCGCGCTGCCAGGCGCTCGCCTTCGGGCCGCTGCCGCGCGAGCTGCTCGCCCAGCACCTGCACCAGGCGCGCGAGTTGCCGCTGGAGCGCGCCCGGGTGGTGGCCGCCATGGCCCAGGGCTCGCTGGGCCAGGCCCTGGCCCTGGCCGAGGAGGGGTACCTGGAGGAGCGCGATCAGCTCGTCCAGGGCCTGGGCCAGGCGCTGGAGGGCGATCTGGCCGACGCCCTGGAGGTGGCCGGCGCGATCGGCGAGGGGCGCGAGGCCCGCGAGCGGCTGGAGACCAGCCTGGGGCTGCTCGAGCTGTGGCTGCGCGACGTGATGCTGTGTGGCCTGGGGGTGAACCCGGGCCAGTGGGTGAACCAGGACCGGGCCGAAGAGCTCGGGCGCGCGGCGGCTCGCGTGGACCCGGCGCGCCTGCTCGGCTGGCTGGACCGCATTCGGGAGGTGCGCGCCTCCCTCAAGAGCAACGCCAACCCGCGGATGGCGATGGAGTCGCTGCTCCTGGCGATGAGGATGGTGTCAGCGTGAGCAAACCCGAGGAGCCCAAGGACCAGGCCGGCGTGGAAGACGCGGCCCGGGTGGACGGCGCGGACGCCGGCGAGGCGACCCCTACCCGCGCCGACGACCAGGCGCTGGCGGATCGGGCCGAGGACGAGCACGCCCAGGGCGGGCCCGCCGAGGACCCGCGCGCCGAGGACGAGCCGCTCGACCCCGGCCTGGCCGCCCTGGACGACGAGCCCGCCGAGGTGGCGCCGCCGCCGCCCAGGCCGGACGCCCGGCCGGAGCCCCGGCACGACGGTACGGCGCCCGAGTGGATGGTGGGCGTGCGCCTGGCGGACGGCGAGGTGCTGGACTTCGATCCCCGCGATCTGAACCTGCGCCAGGGCGACATGGTGGTGGTGGACAACGAGCGCGATCTCAACCTGGGCCGGGTGGTCTACCGGACCCAGAACACCGGGCGCAGGTACCTGCGCCGGGTGGTGCGGCCGGTGAGCGGCCAGGATCTCCTGCTGCTGCGCAACCGCAAGCGGGAGGAGGAGGCCATCCACCTCTGCAACCGGTGCATCGCCGAGCGCGGCCTGGCGATGAAACTGGTGCGGGTGGCCTACCTGCACGGCGGCAACAAGGCCGTCTTCTTCTTCACCGCCGACGGCCGGGTGGACTTCCGCACCCTGGTGCGCGATCTCGCGCAGCAGCTGCACGTGCGCATCGAGATGCGCCAGATCGGGGTGCGTGACGAGGCCCGCCTGCTGACCGGCTGCGGCATTTGCGGCCAGCCGCTGTGCTGCGCGCGCTACCTGCGCCGCTTCGTGCCCGTGTCGATCAAGATGGCCAAGAATCAGGGGCTGGCGCTCAACCCGCAGAAGGTCTCGGGGGTGTGCGGGCGCCTGATGTGCTGCCTGGTCTACGAGGACGCCGTCTACAAGGAGCTGCGGCAGGGCTTCCCCAAGGTGGGTAAGACCATCGAGACCCCCCGCGGTCCGGGCAAGGTCCTGGAGGCCGACGTGCTGGGCGGCAAGGCGCGGGTGCTGCTCGACGACGGCATCGAGACCTTCACCATCGAGGAGATCCGCTCGGGCAAGGCGGTCCCCCGCCAGGCGGAGCCGCGCGGCGGTCGGCCGCGGCCCACGGGCTCCATCGTCAGCCGGGTCCGGGAGCGCCTCCAGGAGGCCCGCAGCGGCACCCCCGGGCTGTCCCCCGAGGCCGAGGAGCCCCCCGCCCAGGCACTCCCGCCGGACGAGGACGTCCAGGCCCAGACCGCGCCCACGGCCCAGTCCCCGAAGCCGCCGGCCGCGCCTGGCGGCCGGGGCGAGCCTGCCGAGCGGACGGACGAGGCCGGAGAGCGTCGCGGCCGCCGCCGCCGTCGCCGCCGGCACGGTGCGCGGCCCGCGCAGGCGGGCGAGGCGGGCGGTGGGCAGGCCCCGGCCGAGCCGCGCCGGGACGCGCCACGCCGGGACGAGCCACGCCGGGATGGTCCGCGCAGGGAAGAGCGGTCGAGGGAGGGCCAACCTCCGGACGGCCAACCTCGGGATGCTCGACCCCAGCCAGCGGCCGAGGGCGCCTCCCCGGCCGGTCCGGGCGAGGGTGCGGCGCGCCGCAGCCGCCGTCGCCGCCGTCGCCGGCACCCGGGCGGCGGCGCACCCGGCGCCTCCAGCCCGGCGAACCCCAGCCCGGGCCCGGGGCCCACGCCCGCGGCCGGCTGAACCTCAGCGAGGCCAGCGACCCATGCCCAAGACCTTCTACGTGACGACCCCGATCTACTACGTCAACGACGTGCCGCACATCGGCCACGCCTACACCACCATCGCGGCCGACTGCCTGGCCCGGCACCACCGCGCGCTGGGCGAGGACGTGCGCTTCCTGACCGGGACCGACGAGCACGGGCAGAAGATCGACAAGGCCGCCCACGTCCAGGGCCTGGAGCCCATCCAGCTCGCCGACCGGGTGGTGGAGCGCTTCCGCGCGCTGTGGCGGCGCTTCGGCATGAGCAACGACGACTTCATCCGCACCACCGAGCCGCGCCACATGCGCATGGTGCAGCTCCTGTTCGAGCGGGTGCGGGCCCAGGGCGACATCTACCTCGGATCGTACGAGGGGCTGTACTGCACCGGCTGCGAGGAGTACTACACCGAGACCCAGGTCCCGGACGGCCTGTGCCCGTACCACAAGAAGCCGCTCGAGCGCATGCTGGAGAAGAGCTACTTCTTCCGCATGTCCAAGTACCAGCAGCCGCTGCTCGAGCACATCGCCGCGCACCCTGAGTTCATCCAGCCGGAGATCCGCCGCAACGAGATCGTCAGCTTCGTCAGGGAGGGGCTGCGCGATCTCAGCGTCTCGCGCACCTCCTTCCGCTGGGGTATCCCGGTGCCCGGGGATCCGGCCCACGTGATCTACGTGTGGTTCGACGCCCTGTCCAACTACATCTCGGCCCTGGGCTGGGACGGCAGCCCGGGCGGCGGGGAGCCGTTCCAGCGCTACTGGCCGGCCGTGCACCTGATCGGCAAGGACATCCTGCGCTTCCACGCCGTCTACTGGCCCACCTTCCTCCTGAGCGCCGGGCTGCCGCTGCCGCGCCAGGTGTTCGCCCATGGCTTCTGGACGGTGGGCGGCGAGAAGATGTCCAAGAGCCTGCGCAACGTGGTGGAGCCGAACGCGTTGCTGGACGCCTACGGCGCGGACGCGGTGCGCTACTTCCTGCTGCGGGACGTGCCCTTCGGCCTGGACGGCGACTTCAGCCACCAGGCCATCACCGGCCGGCTGAACGCCGAGCTGGCCAACGATCTCGGCAACCTGCTGCGCCGCGCGGTGACCATGTGCGAGAAGTACACCGACGGCCTGGTGCCGCCGTCCGGGGCCCCGGGCGGGCTGGAGCAGACGCTGGTGGAGACGGCGCTGCGCGCCGCGCAGGAGTCGGCCGCGCACCTGGAGGCGCTCGCCTTCCACAAGGCGCTCGGCTCCATCTGGGAGCTGGTGCGGTCGGCCAACCGCTACATCGACGAGGCCGGG
Source organism: Myxococcota bacterium (assembly GCA_022710975.1). Lineage (GTDB taxonomy): Bacteria > Myxococcota > B64-G9 > B64-G9 > B64-G9 > JAKLGA01. The sequence continues at coordinate 134,908 of JAKLGA010000017.1, forward strand.
CCGTGGACGCTCCACAAGAACGGGGAGCGCGAGCGGTTGCACACGGTCGTCTACCACATGCTCGAGGCGCTGCGCTTCACGGGCGTGCTGAATGGACCGTTCATGCCCGGGGCCGCCCGGGGCATCCTCGAGCAGCTCGGCCTGGGTTCCGGGGACGAGGCGCTGCGCCGTGAGCGGGTGGCGGCCTGGGGCGGCCTGCCGGCCGGCACGCGGGTGCGGAAGGGCGCGCCCCTGTTCCCGCGCATCGAGCCCGAGCGGGCGGCCGAGATCGCCGCGCGTTTCCAGCCCGGAGGAGATCCCATGAGCGATGACAAGCCCAGATCCGACACCCCCGCCCAGCCCGCCGCCCCGGCGGCTGCCCCTGCCCTGGCTCCACCCGCGGCGCCCGCCCCGGCAGCGCCCGCGCCCGCCGCGCCAGCCCCTGGAGGTCCGGGGACTACGGGGCCGGTATTCCTCTCCATCGAGGACTTCCGCAAGGTGGACCTGCGCGTGGGGATGGTGCGCTCCGCCGAGCGCGTGCCCAAGAGCGACAAGCTGCTGAAGCTGATGGTGGACCTCGGCGAGGCCGAGCCCCGCCAGGTCGTGGCCGGCATCGGCAAGGCCTACGCCCCGGAGAGCCTGGTGGGCAAGCGCATCATGGTGGTCGCCAACCTCAAGCCGGCCAAGCTGATGGGCCTGGAGTCGCGGGCCATGGTGCTGGCGGCCGGTCCGGGCGGGGAGCACGTGGTGATCGCCGAGTTCCACGGCGAGCTGCCGCCCGGCGAGTCGGTCCACTAGGGGCCCCTGGATGGACCCCTCCACCGTGCTGGCGCGCCTGGCCGATCCGGACCCCGTGCTGCGGGGCGAGGCCATCGACGCGTGGCTGGAGCTCGAGCCCCCGCGCCCGACGGCCGAGCTGCACCCGCTGGCGGCTGACACCGATCCGGTGGTGGCCTTCCGGGCGGGCGCGGCCCTGGCCTGGCGGGGCGACGCCCGGGGGCTGGCGGCCCTGCTGTGGGGCCTGTCGAAGCCCGACCTGTGCTTCATGGCGCTGGACGCGCTGACCGAGCTCGGCGCGCCGGAGGCTCGCGAGCCGCTGCTGCAGTTCTTCCGCCGGAGGTTCATCCACCCGCTCGAGCGCCTGCAGGCGGCCGCCGCCCTGCAGCGACTGGGCGCGCCCGAGGGCGCGGAGCACCTGGCGCGCTGCCTGGAGTCGCGCCGGCCCGAGGAGCGCGGCTTCGCGCTCGAGCTCAGCGGCCGGCTGAGGCTGCCCGGGGCGCTCGAGCGCCTGCAGACCACCCTGGCCGATCCGCGCCACCCCCACCGCCTGGACGCCGCGCGCGGGCTGGGCCTGCTGGGCGATGCACGCGCGCTGCCCTCGCTCGAGCGGGCCGCGCGCGACGGCGCCGATCCCGAACTGGCCGAGGTGGCGGCCCAGGCCGTGGCCCTGCTGCGCGAGCCGGGACCATGAGCCCCGCACCCGGGGCCGGGCTGATCGACAGCCACGCCCACCTGGACTTCGAGTCCTTCCAGGCGGACCTGCCGGCGGTGCTCGAGCGCGCCTGGGAGGCCGGCCTCACGCACATCGTGGCCATCGGCGCCGGCCAGGGCAGCGAGGGCGCGCACCAGGCCGTGGCGCTGGCGGCCCGGGACGAGCGACTGTCCGCCACGGCCGGGGTCCACCCCCACGACGCCGCCCTGGGGCTCGCCTGGGGCGAGGACGCCGGGGCGCCCGTGCCCGCGGCCCTGCGGGCGGCCTGGGAGGCGCGCGCGGAGACCTGCCTGGAGCGCATGCACTCCCTGGCCCTGCACCCCCAGGTGGTGGCCATCGGCGAGGTGGGCCTGGACCACCACTACGACCACGCCCCCCGGGAGCTGCAGCGCGAGCTGTTCCGGCGCTTCGTGCGCCTGGCCCGGCGGGTGGGGAAGCCGCTGGTCATCCACGTGCGAGAGGCCGAGGCCGAGGCCGCGGGCATCCTGGAGGAGGAGGGCGCGGCCGAGGTGGGCGGGGTGATCCACTGCTTCGGCGGCCAGCCGGCGCTCGAGCGCGCGGGTCTGGCGCTGGGCTTCTTCTTCGGCCTGACCGGCATCCTGACCTTCCCCCGGGCTCACGAGCTGCAGCGCACGGCGGCGACCCTGCCCCTCGAGCGGCTGCTGCTCGAGACCGACAGCCCCTACCTGGCGCCCGTGCCCCACCGCGGGCGGCGCTGCGAGCCGGCCCTGGTGGTGGAGACCGCCCGGGCCCTGGCCCGCCTGCGCGCGCTCCCGCTCGAGGAGGTCGTCCAGCGCACGGCCGAGAACACCCGGCGCCTGTTCCGGCTGGACGGACGGGCCCGGCTCGACGGGCGGGTGGCCTACCGGCTGGGCGACGGGCTGTACCTGAACCTGACCAACCGCTGCACGCTGGCCTGCCGCTTCTGCCTGAAGCGGGGCGGCGCCAGCCTGGGCGACATTCCGCTGGGGCTCCGCCGGGAGCCGGCGCCCGACGAGGTGCGCGCGGCGGTCGAGGCGGAGCTGGCCAGGGGGCCGGTCGCGGAGGTGGTCTTCTGCGGGCTGGGCGAACCGCTGCTCCGGCTGGAGGCCGTGCGCGAGCTGGGGCGCTGGCTGCGTGGGCGAGGGCTCCGGGTGCGGGTGAACACCGACGGCCTGGCCAGCCTGGTGCACGGCCGGGACGTGGTCCCGGAGCTGCTCGGCTCCGCCGACGCGCTGAGCGTCAGCCTGAACGCGCCCGACGCGACCAGCCACGCCCGGCTGTGCCCGTCGGTGTACGGGCCGGCCGCCTTCCCGGCGGTGTGCGCCTTCATTCGCCGGGCGGCCGAGCTGTTGCCGGAGGTGACCGCCTCGGTGGTGCGCTGCACGGGCGTGGACCTCGAGGCCAGCGCGGCCCTGGCGCGCTCCCTGGGCGCCCGGTTCCGCGTGCGGGGCTGAGCGGCCGGATGTGCTAGAATGCCCTGGATGATGCGCGCTCCAGGGAAGGCCCTGCTCCTGTGCCTGTGCGCTGGCCTGGCTGCCTGCTCCTCGTCCCCAGGGGAGCCGGGCTGCCGGGTGGACGGGGACTGTCCGTCCGGGCGCTACTGCCTGATCGTCAGCCACACCTGCGTCTACGACTGCACCTTCGACAACGAGTGCGGGGCCGGCTACGAGTGCTCCGTGCGCGGCCGCTGCCAGCCGGAGCAGTGCCAGCCCTCGAACGGCGGGGTCGAGGACTGCAACCGGGTGGACGACGACTGCGACGGCGCCACCGACGAGGACCTCGCGGAGCGCGCCTGCCAGCGGCAGAACCAGTTCGGCACCTGCCCGGGGCTGGAGCGCTGCTCCGCCGGGGCGTGGGCCTGCGACGCCCGCGAGCCCGCCGCCGAGAGCTGCGGCGGGCAGGACGAGGACTGCGACGGCCAGCTCGACGAGGGCTTCTTCCTGGGCGAGGCCTGCGACGGGGTGGGGGAGTGCGGCGCGGGCGTGCTCGAGTGCGCCGGGCCCGGGGGTACGCACTGCTCCACCGACCCGGGCGGCAGCGCCAGCCAGGCCACGCCCGAGAGCTGCGACGGGCTCGACGACGACTGCGACGGGGCGACCGACGAGGACGCCCCGGCGGTCCCGACCTGCGAGACGGGCGCCCTGGCGGGCGACGGCCTGGACAACAACTGCAACGGCCTGGTCGACGAACCGGGCGGGTGCGTGGTGCATCAGCCCTTCCTGGGCAGCTACATCGACGCCTACGAGACCGTCCTGTTCGCGAACCCCGACTGCACCGGGACCCGTTACGGCGAGGACTGGGACGACTACCCGGCCGACTGGCCGGACGGGGACGTGGCCACCGAGCGCAGGCTGTACGCTTGCTCGCTGCCCGGGCTCCGGCCGTCGCGCGCGCTGACCTGGCACCAGGCCAAGCGGGCCTGCGAGGACACGGGCAAGCGGCTGTGCACCAAGACCGAGTGGTCCCAGGCCTGCGGGGGGAGCCTGTACTGGAACTTCCCCTACGGCCAGGCCTATAGCCCAGGCGCCTGCAACACCTTCAGCGCCGGCTTCGGCGAGACGCGGCCCGGCGGCTCCCTGCCGGAGTGCGTGACCGAGCAAGGCGCGTACGACATGAGCGGCAGCCTGTGGGAGTGGATCGGGGACGAGTGCGACACCGGGGACGGCCGGAGGAGCATCCAGGGTGGCTCCTACTGGTGCGAGCTGGTCGATCCGGACTCGGGCCAGTGGGTGCTCTGCGACCAGGACAACCCCGCCCACGCCGACGAGATCGCCGAGCGCCACGGCTGCCAGTACCCCATGGACCGGGGTTTCTGCGACTGGCCCACCACCGTCAGCTGGGGCACGGGCGTCCGCTGCTGCCTGGACGGGCGCTGAGGCGGACCTCACTCGGACAGCGTGGCGATCTGGATGAGCTTGCCCGTCTGGGTCTTGATGGTGCGGGTGGGGATGGTCTGCGAGGGATCGAACTTGTAGAGGCAGTCCTGCCAGGCGGCCAGCTCGAGGAAGGCCTCCTCGGCCTGCACCTCGCCCAGGATGGCCTGGAAGATGTGGCCCTTCTCGAAGAAGATGGTGCCCTTCTTCTCGCCCTGGCGCAGCGACAGCACCCCGGTCTTGCGCTTGCCCGACAGGGCCTTGATGAGCGCCAGCGCCCGCTTGCCCTCGAGCGTCCCGGACAGGATGCGCACCGAGGTGGTCACCACCCCTGCCATGGTGCCCTGCGGCGGCCCGGGGATGCCCGCGCTGGACACCTCGCCGAAGGGCGCGGTCAGATCGGGCCCCCCCACGGGCGGGGGCGTCTTGCGGGCGGGCCCGGGCGTCGCCTCGCCCAGCTCGCCGTCCAGCGGGTCGCGGGTCCCGCCGGCGTCCTCCAGCTCGATGGTCACGCCGGTCGAGATCTCCTCCCCCTCGGATGGGGAGACGTCCACCTCGACCTCCAGCTCGGGCTCTCCGGCGCCGGCCGCGGGGGGCGGCCCGAGGATGATCGGCTCGAGCATGTCCTGCGCCGTGGTGGCCGCGGGCGCCGGCTTGCCGGCCAGCTCCTTCTGCAGCTTGGCCAGCAGCACGTCGGGCAGGTAGGGCTTGGTCAGGAAGTCCACAGCGCCGCTCTTGAAGGCGCGGGTCACCACCTCGGGCTGCGGGTTGGAGGCGGTCAGGAAGGCGGGGGAGTCCGGGTGCAGCTTCTGGGCCAGCGAGAGGACGTGGAAGCCGTCCTCGGGCTCGAGCTGCAGATCCACGATGCAGGCCGCCGGCGACTCCGCCTGCAGGATGTCCTCGGCCGCGTGGCTGTCGCGGGCCACCCGCACCCGGAAGCCGTTCTTGACCAGCTTGAGCTCCAGGACCGAGGTCGAGGCCGCGTCCCGATCGGCCAGCAGGACGAGCGGGCTGCCCGCCGTGAGCTGGGCCGTGCTCGCCTCGGCGCGCACGAGCTCCTCGATGGCGGACACGACGCGCGGCGAGAGCTGGCGTCCGGAGGCCGCGCGCAGCTCGGCCAGGGCCTGCTCCGGCTGGAGCTGCCGGCCGAGGTGGTTGGACGGGTTCTGCGTCAGATCCTCAAAGGCGTCGGCCACGGCGATGAGCTGGGAGCCCAGCGGTATTCCGTCGGCCTGGAGCTGCTCGGGCAGCCCGGTGCCGTCGTAGCACTCGTACACGTGGGTGAGGATCTGGTTCACCTGCGGGGGCAGGTGGACGCTGTCGAACAGGCGCGCGGGGGTCAGGTGGTAGCGCTGGGCGCGCTCGCGGTGCTCGGGCTTGGCGGCGATGCTCAGCACGGTCAGGTGGAGGCTCGAGCGCTTGCCCAGATCGTGCAGGTAGGCGGCGATGATGTTGTGGTTGCGCTCCCGCTCCGTCAGGCCCAGCCGCTCCGACAGCCCCTTGACCGTCCTGGCCACCCGGGCCGAGTGCCCCTGCAGGGAGGCGCGCTGCACCTCCACCAGGCCGACCAGGATGTTCAGCGTCTCGATGAAGTCGTTGTCCGAGACGAGCGAGCTGTCCCGCACGGCCTCGATCTGCCGGGTCCAGGAGGCCCCCTCGGCGGGCGCCTTGGCGCTCCGCTGCACGGCCGGTCCGCTGGCCTTGGGCTTGGCCTCGGTCTCGACGGTCAGCGTGTCCTCGCCGACCTGGGTGTCGTCGAGCGAGATCGGCCCGGGCGCGGCGGCGGGCCGGGCGGGCTGTTCGAGCTTGGTGAAGGCCTGCAGGTCGCCCTTGTAGTGCTTGCGGATGGCCGCCTGGATGGCCTCGCGCAGGGCCACGAACACCTGCAGCTTCTGCGACTGGGTCAGGGTGCGCAGCTCGTCGAGCGCGCGCTGGTCCTGGGGCTCGCAGCTCACCACGCCCAGCATGCCCCGGGCCGGGTCGTGCTGGACCGGGAACAGCAGGTGCTCCTCGGCGAACCTGGCGGGCACCTTCTCCAGCAGGCTCGCGGGCGGGCTCAGCCTGGCCAGCTTGGCGGTGGACACGAAGCGGGTGCTGAACTCCGCGGCCAGGTACTTGAGCAGGACCTCCTCGGATATGTAGCCCAGCTCCAGCAGGGCCTCGCCGATGCGCTGCCCGGTCTCGTTCTGGTGGCGCAGCGCGGCGTCGAGCTGGGCGGCGTCGATCAGCCGGGCCTGGATGAGTTTCTCCCCGAACTTCACGGGCTCACCCCTGCTTGCCGCGATCGCGCTCACCGCCCAGGGGCAACGCGGGCTGGGTCGCCACCGCGGACTCCAGTGGCAGCCTGTGGGTCAGGGGCTTGTCCCGCTCGGGGCGGGCGCCGCGCGCCTCCCGGGGCTCTGGGTCGGGAGCGGCGGCAAGCTCGGGCGCTGCCTCGCCGGGCGCGGCCTCTCCGGCGCCGCCCAGCAGGAGGTAGCGGTCGAGCTGGCGCTGGAAGGAGGACCAGCGCTGGCCGCGCTCCCGCTGGGCCACCTCGCGGAAGGACTGGACCTTCGAGTCCAGCAGGTCGAGGTGGTGGATGATCAGCGCCTCGGTGAACAGCGGCAGCACCGGAGAGCCGTACTCCTTCTCTCCGTGGTGGGACAGCACGATGTGCTCCAGCTTCAGCAGGACCTCCGGGGACAGATCGGGCTGGGCCGCCGCCCAGGTGCGCAGGCTCATGGCGCCCAGCACCAGGTGACCCACCAGCCGCCCCTCGTCGGTGTAGTCGAAGCCCTGGCCCGCTCCCAGCTCCTCCAGCTTGCCGAGGTCATGCGCGAAGGCGCCGGCCAGCAGGAGATCCCGGTCGAGGTCGGGGTACAGGGCGGCCACCCGTTCGGCCAGCTCCGTCACGGACAGGGTGTGCTCCAGGAGCCCGCCGACGTAGGCGTGGTGGATGCTCTTGGCCGCCGGCGCCCGGCTCAGCCTGGCGCGGAAGTCGGGGTCCTGCAGGCGCGCGAGGAGCAAGCCCCGCAGGGGCGCGTCCGCGATGCTGGCCAGGAGCTCCTGCAGCCGGCCGAGCATCTCGGGCCGGTCCCGGGTGGTGGTCGGCAGGAACTCGTCCGGATCGATCTTCTCCGGTGCCAGGCGCTCGACCGTGTGCACCTTGAGCTGCATGCGCCCCTGGTACTCGACCGCGTCGCCCTTCACCTCGACGAAATCGCCCGCCTCGAACGGGGGCAGCTTGTCCAGGTTGTCCCAGATGCGGCCCTCGGCGGAGCCGGTGCGGTCGGTGAGCACCAGCGCCATGTACGGCTTGCCGTTCTTGTTGAGCGGAGTCTGCTTGGACTGCACCAGGAAGTTGCCCACGGCCTGGACGGTCGCGCCCGGCCGGCTGCCTGCCCGCCGGGCCTGCTCGAGGCGTTTACGCAGATCCTCGATGAACACCTTGCCCGCCAATACGAGACCTCCGTGGCCGCCCCCCGACGGCTTCAGGCGATGGCCGACCGGAGGCTCGGCCTGGCGCCCTCCGGCAGGGGAGCGCCCCGGACCGGGCGCGTCCTCAGCTCGCCGGCGGCTTGTCCTCCGAGCTCTCCTCGTCCTCCCCGCCGATGGCCGGGATGCTCAGCATGTCCAGGCCGTAGGAGAAGTTCACCAGGAAGCGGAAGCCCTCGAGGCCGCGGAAGTCCTCGTCCGCCACGGGGATCATGCAGGCGAAGCTCAGCAGGGCCGAGCTGCCCCGGGGCATGAAGCCGACGGCCGGGGTGACGAAGAGCTGGGAGCCCTCCGGGCCGAACACGCCGTTCAGCTCGACCATCAGCGCCGTGCGCTCGTAGACGAACGCGTAGGGCAGCGCCAGGTTGAAGAAGAAGGCGGCCTGGCTCTCCTCGGGCAGTTCGGTTCCCGCCGCGGGCAGCGCCTGGGTGACGTCGAAGGTCTGCTCGTTCAGCGTGAGCGCCGCGCCGAGCTGGAGCTGCGGGGAGAAGCGGCCGACGTTGTAGCCGAGCGCCACGTAGGGGTTGATGCGGTAGCCGTTCGAGCGGCCGGGCATGTTCTTGGGCGGCATGAAGTTGGTGGCCCACTTCTCGGTGAAGGGCAGGCTCACGTCCACGCCGACCGCCAAGATGAAGGGGTCCTTGCGGGGGTTGCCGAACACGTTGGCCTTCAGCCCCAGGAACAGGCCGGGCATGTCGAAGTCCGGCGTGCCGTCCCAGGCGGGCGAGTCCTTGAGGCTCGGGTTGCGATCGGCCGCGTCGAGCTCCCGATCGCCGGTCTCGTCCGGGTTGAGCACCAGCGGGAAGCCCACGTTGAGCTCCAGCAGATCGAGCACCGACCAGGTGATGCCCGGGGTGAACACGAAGCCGACCTGCGCGCTCGGCCGCGACGGAGCGTTGGGCAGATCGAAGAGCACGGTGTTGAAGTAGACGCCCGTGCGCGTCCAAGCCGGTTCGGTGATCAACGGGCGGATGAAGTACACTTCGTTCTCGTCGTCCACCACGTTGGCCACGGCCGGGAGGGCGGTGGTGACGGTGGCCAGCAGGACGATCATGCTTGCGGTTCGAAGGTGCTGCAGGCGGGCCAGGTTCATCATTCCTCCCGTGCTCCCGAGGGCTGCCGTGTGTCTCCCCTTTGCAGGGGAGGCCCCAGGGAGGCCTTCCGAGGCACAACGAATAATATCCACCCCGGAGCAAGTCAAGCAAAAACTGTTCGAGTTCCAGGGGGTTTGCGCGCACATGGGTCTTGACAGGCCCGCCGGGTTCATTCTATATGCCTATCCTGTTTTTCCCCGGCCTGCGGCCGACCGGCGGCCCTGGCTTCGAAGGAGGCTCGCGTGAACGGCCAGCTCCTGCGGACCCTGACCCTGACGATCCTCTCGACGCTGCTCCTCGGAACGAGCCTGTGGGGCTGCCGCCTCGGGCAGGGAGAGGAGTGCCTGACGGACTCCGACTGCGAGGAAGGCCTGGTGTGCGTTAAGAAGGTCCAGGTCATTCACCGCACGAACTACGAGACCAAGTACGGGACCTGCTACCGGGATGACGACCTCGACGGCGTGCCCGACGATCACTTCCAGGACGGCAACGGGTTCGCGCGCGTCTGCGGCGTGCACGCCTTCCCCAACCCGGACACCGACGCCGAGGAGGTGCAGGAAGAGATCATCGGCAAGTGCAACGACAACTGCCTGGGCCAGCCGAACTTCAGCCTGATGCACTTCTTCGCCTGCTTCGCCAGGGATGCCTGCTGCCAGGCCCCGGCGGATCGCAAGGAGGACGCGTACAGCGACGACCTCTGCCAGGACATCACCGAGGAGCAGGACTCCTGCCAGGCCTGCCTGGAGGCCGGCATGCCGCCGAACTGCTACCTCGGCTCCGGCGAGTACCAGAGCTGGGGCGTGGCCATGGGGCTGGGGCTGGACCTCGACGCCAACGGCTGCGTGGTGTGTCGCCCGCTGTCGTACGCGGTGCCGTGCAGCTTCGAGGGCGGCGAGTGCGAGCAGGCCCTGGCCTCGGCCACCCTGCCCATGCCGGCCTGCTCGGGCGGGTGGAAGTGCTCCGCGGACGAGCGCAGGGACGGCTTCTGCTTCTTCGAGCCCATTATGCGCCAGGTCGACGAGGACCGCTGGCAGGTCATCTACCAGCTCGACATGGACGGGGACCAGGTGGGCGACGAGTGCGACAGCTGCCCGGCGCTGGCCAACGCCGACCAGGCCAACCGCGACGGCGATCGCTTCGGCGATCCCTGCGACCTGTGCCCGGACGTCTTCAGCCAGTCCAACAAGGACCTCGACCTGGACGGCCTGGGCGAGGGGTGCGATCCGGATGACGACGGCGACGGGTCGTGCGATCCAGGCCAGGTGTCCGCGACCTGCACGGGCAGCGACAACTGCCCGGCCGTGGCCAACGAAGATCAGGGCGACATGGACAACGACGACAAGGGCGACGCCTGCGACGCGGACCGGGACGGCGACAGCGTCAACCAGGATGGCAGCGAGAGCGGCGTGGTCGGCGACCTGCCCTGTCGCACGAACCAGACGAAGAAATGTGACGACAACTGCCCGGACGTGTCCAACAACCCCGAGGAAGGCGACAAGCAGCTCGACACGGATCGGGACGGCCGTGGCGACGCCTGCGACAACTGCCCGGACGTGGCCAACCCCGATCAGCTCGACTCGGACGGCGACGGCCTCGGCGATCTCTGCGACAACTGAGCGCGTCCGCGGGCGCGGGGTCGATCCGCGGGGAGGCGTCCTGCCATGCCCTGGGACGAGCAGCTCCTGTCGCTCCGTCCGACCAACGCCATGCATCCCCTGGGGGCTGGCAGCCGGGTCCCTCTGTTCAATGGCCGCCACCTGCTGGACGCCCTGGCCGACGGCCTGACCAGCCTGTGGCTGCCGCGCGTGGAGGCGCCCGCCGCCGTGGCCGGGCTGCTGCGCGCCGCGGCCCACGCGCGCGCCGCGCTGGGCCTGTGCCTGGGCAGCGACGCGCAGGCCGCGACCGACTGGCGCCACCAGGCCCGGCCCGGCGCGCTGCTCCAGGCGGTGCTGGACGGGCTGGCGGACCTGGACGACCCGCCGCCCTTGTGCCTGCACGTGGAGGCTCCGCCCGTCGAGGGAGCCGGGAGCCCCCAGGCGGACTCGGTCCAGGCCCACCTGGCCGCCTGCCTGGGCGCGGGCTTCACCTCCTTCGGGGTGGACCTCGGCGCCTGCCCGGAGCCCGAGCGGCCGGCGCTGGCCGCCAGGCTGCTCGAGCCGGCGCTGGATCTGGAGCTGGGCTGGTCGGCCCGCCTCCCGGCCGAGGGCGGCACGCGCGAGGCGCGCGTCGAGCACGTGGTCCGGCAGCACCAGGCGCTGCGGGCCGCGGGGCTGTCGCCCGACCTGGTGCTGCTGCCCGGACCGGACGAGCTCGGGGACGAGGCCTGGTACCTGGCCGCCGGGGTCACGGAGCGCCTGGCGCCCTGCGGGGTGGCCTGGCGCTCGGCGGGCCGCAAGCTCAAGGCCCCTCCGGCCCAGGTCGGCGTGCGCGCGCTCCTGGGCGACGTCCGCCTGGCCCGAACGGGGCTGGCCGATCCCGACAAGCTCGAGGCGCTCGCCTACCTCGACGGGCTGGAGTACCTCGAGGCGCTGGGCGCGCGCGGCTCCAGCCAGCGCGTGGCGGACTTCCTGGGGCGGCAGCATTGAGGATCGTGGGGGGCAGCGCGCGGGGCCGGAGGCTGGCCGCCCCGCCCGACCTCTCCATCCGGCCGACCGCCGACAAGGTGCGGGAGGCGGTCTTCGACCTGCTCGGGCCGGGCGCCCCCGGGACGCGGGTGCTCGATCTGTTCTCCGGCACCGGGGCCCTGGGGCTCGAGGCCGTGAGCCGCGGGGCGGCCCGGGCCGTGCTGGTCGAGCGCGACCACAGGGCGCTCGCGCTCATCGCGGAGAACGCGCGCCGCTGCGGGTTCGAGGACCGGGTGGAGGTGGTCCGCGCGGACGCGCTCCGGCACCTGGCCTCGGCGCCGCCCGCCGGGGGCTACGACCTGGTGCTGCTGGATCCACCCTACCGCCAGGGGCTGGCCGCGGAGGCGCTCGCGCTGCTGGTGCGCCCGGGCTGGCTCGCGCCCGGCGCCCGGGTGGTGGTGGAGACCGAGGCCGGGCTGGAGCTCTCCCCCCCGCCGCCGCTCGCCCTCGACCGCTCCCGCCGCTACGGCGACACGGCCGTGCACCTGCTCGAGGGTCCCGAACCGCCGGGGCCGATGGGTTGACAGGCGAGGGGCGGGGGCGTAGTTTCGTTCGCGAAACAACCCCTTGGAGAACACGCCGTGACGCAACTGGCCATCTACCCCGGCTCCTTCGACCCCGTCACCAACGGCCACCTGGACCTCGTCCACCGGGCGCGGCGCATCTTTCCCCGCCTGGTGGTGGCGGTGGCCCACAACGTGCGCAAGACCCCCATGTTCACCGTGGAGGAGCGCCAGGAGATCCTGCGCGAGGTGCTCGCGGGCCAGTCGGGCGTCGAGGTGGACGCCTTCTCCGGGCTGCTGGTCGACTACGCCAAGCGCCGCCAGGCGACCGTGATCATCCGCGGCCTGCGGGCGCTGTCGGACTTCGAGAACGAGTTCCAGATGGCCCACATGAACCGCCGCCTGGCGCCCGACCTGGAGACCTTCTTCATGATGACCGGCCAGGACCACTTCTACGTGTCTTCCCAGACGGTGAAGGAGGTGGCCTACCACGGCGGGGACATCCACGGCCTGGTGCCCGACCTGGTGATCGCCAGGTTGAAGCTCAAGAACGGTCAACCCCCGGCAGCCAGGGTGTGAGGTGCGAATCATGCGGCTCTCCCAGCGAGTGCAGGCCATCCAGCCCTCGGTGACGCTCGCCATCACCGCCCGGGCCAAGGCCCTCCAGGCCGCCGGCGAGCGCGTGCTACCCATGGCCGCCGGGGAGCCCGACTTCCCCACGCCCGCGCCCATCCGCGAGGCGTGCGTGCGCGCGCTGGAGGCGGGCCACACCGGCTACGCCCCCTCGGCCGGCATCCCGGAGCTGCGCGCGGCCGTGCGCAAGCGGGTCCAGGCCGAGCTCGGGCTGGCCTACGGGGACGACCAGGTGGTGGTCTCCTGCGGAGCCAAGCACTGCCTGTTCAACGCCATGCAATCGCTGCTCGGCCCCGGCGATCGCGGCCTGGTGCAGTCGCCCTACTGGGTGTCCTACCCGGCCCAGATGGTGCTGGCCGGGGCCGAGCCGGTGCTGCTGCCCATCCCGGCCTCGGGCGCGGGCCTCAACCGCCCGGCCCTGGAGGCGGCGCTCGGCGAGCGCACGCGGGTGCTTGTGCTCAACAGCCCCTGCAACCCCAGCGGCCACGTGCTCTCGGCGGACGACATCGATTACGTGGCCGGGCTCGCCCGGCAGAACGATCTCACGATCGTCTCGGACGACATCTACGACCAGCTCATCTACGGGCCCGAGCGCCCGGCCCACATCCTGCGCCGCCACCCCGACCTGCAGGACAGGGTGATCGTGGTGCACGGGGTGAGCAAGACCTACTCCATGACCGGCTGGCGCCTGGGCTACGCGCTCGGCCCCAAGCCCGTCATCGCGGCCATGCGCAAGGTGCAGGACCAGTCCACCTCGAACGCCACCACCTTCGTCCAGCACGCGGCCATCACCGCGCTCGAGAGCCCGCCTGCGCTGGTGGCCGGCATGCTGGCGGCCTTCGCGGAGCGCCGCAAGCGCATCGTGGCCGGGCTGTCCGGCCTGCCCGGGCTGCGCTGCCAGGCGCCCGACGGGGCCTTCTACGCCTTCCCGGACGTGTCCGGGCTGCTCGCGCGCTCGCTCGATGGCCAGGCTGTGGGCAGCGCGCTGCGCCTGGCCGAGTTGCTGCTCGAGCGCGAGCGGGTGGCGTGCGTGCCGGGCGAGGCCTTCGGCGCGCCCGGCTACCTGCGTTTCTCGTTCGCCTGTTCGCTCGAGGTGATCGACGAGGCCATCGTGCGACTCGGCCGATTCATCGCCCGGCTGGGCTGAGCGGGCCGCGGTGCGCCTGGGAGGGACCGCATGCCGAGGTGGACCGCCGTGGGCGCGCTCCGGGCAGGGCTGCTGCTCGCCCTCGTCTGCTGGGCAGGCCCGGCGGCGGCGGCCCCGGCCGAGCTGGAGTTCGCCAAGGGCGTGGTGGCCTACAGCCAGGGCCGGCTCGAGGAGGCCGAGGCGCGCTTCTCCGCGGTGCTGGCCCAGCAGCCGGACAACGTGCAGGCCCAGGCCTACCTGGGCCAGGTGGCCCTCGCGCGCGGAGAGGTGGCCCGGGCCATCGAGCTGCTCGGCCGGGTGGTCGAGCGTGCGCCCGACCAGGCCGGCGTGCGGCTGGACCTCGCGCTCGCGCTGGTCAAGGCGGGCCGGCTGGAGGAGGCCGAGTCCCAGCTCGCGCGGGCCTCGACGGAGCTCGACGAACGGGCCTCGGTGCACTTCTACCTCGGCACCTGCCGCTACCGGCTGGGCCGGCTGCAGGAGGCGCTGGCGCCGCTGCGGCGGGCCCAGCAGCTCGACGGCGGCTTCGCCGCGGCGGCCGGCTACTACCTCGGGCTGGTGCTGTACAGGCTGGGGGAGGCGGCCCAGGCCGAGGCTGAGTTCCGGGCGCTGGCCGGCCGCGGGGGAGAGGACTGGACCGCGGAGCTGGCGCGCGCGAACCTGGCCAGCCTGGGGCGCGGCGGTGGGGACGTCAGCCCGGCCCGCAAGCGCTGGGGGCTGTTCGCCTCGGCCGGGTTCCAGTACGACAGCAACGTGACGCTGAACCGCGAGCAGGCCAGCGAGGCCGACGCCGCCGGGGCCTTCCTGGCCGCGGGCGTGTTCGGCCTCCCGGTGGCCGGCGAGCATGACGCCCTCGAGCTGAGCGCCAGCGCCTACCGCTCCTTCTACTTCGAGGACACCGCGGCCGACTTCGCCCTGACCGACCTGTCCGCCGTGGCCCGCTACACCCACGCCTTCGAGGCCGGCCACCAGCTCTCGCTCGGGTACCTGTTCGACCTCGATCTGCTCGACGACCGCGGCGCGCTGGATCCCGCCGGTGCGAGCGATCCGGGTTTCGGCCTGTTCATGCACTCGCACACCGGCCTGGTGTCGGCCCGGTTCGCGGAGGGCCGGGCGGCCCGCACCGTGCTCGAGTACCGCTTCCAGGCGGCCTTCTTCTTCGAGACCGGCCGGGACGACTTCGGGCACGAGGCCGTGCTGCGCCAGGAGCTCGGCTTCCTCGACGGGCGCCTGCGCCTCGAGCTGGAGGCGGGCGGGCTGTACGAGGACGCCCGCGACCGCGACTGGGACCTGTGGGGGCTCCTGGCAGGGCTGGAGCTGCGCGGCCAGCCCGTGGAGGGGTTGAGCCTGTGGGCGCGCGGCGGCTGGCGCCGGGAGAACCACCACCGGTTCGTGGCCTACACCGGGGGCAGGGTGGACGATCTGGTCTCGGCCGGGGTCGGGCTGAGCTGGGAGGTCTGGGACCACATCAGCCTGGGCGCGAGCTACCTGTTCCTGGACAACCTGTCGACCGAGTTCAGCCAGGGGCCCGTCCAGGTGGCCGATGATCCCTACAGCTTCCTGCGGCACGTGGTGTGCCTCTCGGTGACCGGGCACATGTAGCCTGGATCACACCGCTGGGAGAAAACCGGCCAGGGAACGGAAATCTGAGAGGCGGAGCGCGCAGACCCGGCGGACGGATGTTGTAGCAGGCTGGAATCAAGGCCGATTTTTCCCGGTTCCGGCGCCCGGGCGTTGGCACGTGGAGTGCTTCTCCGAGGGCAGGACGGAGCCCGGGAGGTGCGAGATGGAGCACGCGATGAGGAGGAAGGTGGTGAGGCTGGGTTCGGTGGGCTGGGCGCTCGGCCTGGCCCTGCTCCTGCTCCTGCTTCCGGGGCTGTCGCGGGCGGACGAGGGGGCGGCCACCGGGTTCGTGGCGGCGGCGAAGGGCGAGGCGTTCGTGGTGCGCGGCGAGGAGCGGCAGCCGGCGCGGGTGGGGCTGGAGGTGAGGGTGGGGGACGTACTGGAGACGGGGCGCAAGGCGCGCCTGAAGGTCTTGCTGACGGACGACTCGGTGCTGTCGCTGGGCGGGGAGACGAGGCTCATGGTGGAGCAGCACCTGTTCGAGCCCGGTCGCGCGAGGGCGACGAACCTGAAGCTGATGGGCGGGCGGGCGCGGGCGCTGGTGCAGCAGGTGGTGGGGGGGAGCCGGGCCAAGTTCGAGATCTCGACCGGCACGGCGGTGGCCGGGGTGAGGGGGACGGAGTTCGTGGTGGAGAAGGGCGAGGGCGGGGAGCGGGTGGTGACGCTGAGCGGGTCGGTGGAGTGGCAGGCCGCGGGCGGGCAGCCGGTGCTGGTGGCGGCGGGGGAGGGCAGCGGGCTGGAGGGGGGCCGGGTGGGGCAGCCCACGGCGCTGGCGGCGGCGGAGCTCAGGGAGCTGAGGACGGAGACGGAGTCGGACAGCGGGCCGGAGGCGCTGGCCTGGAACCTGGGGCCGGCGGACCGGCTGTCCGGGCGCACGGGCCCGGCCGCGCCGGCCGAGGAGGCCGGCGGTGGGGACGACCGGCAGCCGGGCCGGCCGGGCAGCGGGTACGGGCCGGTCGTGCCGGACCTCACCCTGGGCGACTACCAGGACGTCCGAAACCTCTCCGGCGGGATGGAGATCCCGCCCTCGGACCAGCTCTACGACGGTGGGATGTTGCCCGAGGCGAGCCTGCTCGAGGAGTGGCAGGACAGCTACCTGCTCGAACCCCCGCTGGCGGGAGCCGAGGGCACGAACCCGCTGCACCTCACGGTGCGGCTGATCGTCGGGAGGTGAGCCCATGCGGTGCTTCACCCCGGTCCTGCTGGTGTGCGCGTGCCTCGGGCTGGGCAGCTCCGGCTGCTACCCCGACGAGACCGGCAGCGACCTCGCGCGAGGCCTGCGCATCCCGTTGGGCGCGCTCGACCAGCCGGTGAGCGACGCGGCCCTGGGCGAATGGATCAGCTACCTCCAGGACAGCGTGGCCTACGCGGACTTCGACTTCAACGTGCCTGGCGCCGACTTCTTCCTCGGCCTGCACCTGATCCACGTCGTCAGCGCCGATCCGTTCCAGGAGGAGGAGCTCGCCTTCGGCGCGTCAGGCATCGAGGTCGTCAGCGATCCGGTCGGCGGCGAGCAAGCGCTGGAGATGGACCTGCTGTTGCCGGACTGCGACAGCTGCTACTTCACCCTGAGGCTCTACGCCCGGACACAGACCGGGATCCAGACCTTCCTGGGAAGCTCGGGCACCTTCGAGGTCGGGCCGAACCTGTCGCCCGGCCCGGTGGCCATGGAGGCGATTCTGGTGGGCGAGGGCCTGGCTCGCTGCGTGGACGACGCCGCGGCTCCGGCCAGCGTGCGGGTGTCTGCCCGGGACATGGAGGAGCGTGTGCGACTGCCCGAGGTCGCGACCGCGGCCGGCCTCGGGGCCCCGGAGGCCCAGCTCGCCATTCCCGCGGTGGGGCCGTTCGAGCTGCAGTTCTTCAGCGACTCGCTCTCCCTCTGGAGGACCTTCGCGCAGGTGGCCTTCTCCTACGAGGACCAGGAGATCGAGGTCCGCTTCGATCACACCAAGTAGGGTCCCGCCCCTGGCCCGCGGAGAATCACCGGGGGCCGTGGAAATCCGAGACCACGCTCGGCTGTCCCACCCAGGCCTACCCTCCCAACCCCATGGAATCATGTTGCTCTGTGGCTGTCCGGGACCTCTGCCCGGTGGCACGTGTCTTGCTGAATCAGGGGGGGTCCCGGAGGAGGAGCAGGCCATGCCGATCGCCGAGATGAAGAAGATGAGCCGGAGGATGGCCAGGACGAGGATGATCGCCTGGGCGCTCGGCCTGGCCCTGCTCCTGCTTCCGGGGCTGTCGCGGGCGGGCGAGGGGGCGGCCACCGGGTTCGTGGCGGCGGCGAAGGGCGAGGCGTTCGTGGTGCGCGGCGAGGAGCGGCAGCCGGCGCGGGTGGGGCTGGAGGTGAGGGTGGGGGACGTGCTGGAGACGGGGCGCAAGGCGCGCCTGAAGGTCTTGCTGACGGACGACTCGGTGCTGTCGCTGGGCGGGGAGACGAGGCTCATGGTGGAGCAGCACCTGTTCGAGCCCGGGCGCGCGAGGGCGACGAACCTGAAGCTGATGGGCGGGCGGGCGCGGGCGCTGGTGCAGCAGGTGGTGGGGGGGAGCCGGGCCAAGTTCGAGATCTCGACCGGCACGGCGGTGGCCGGGGTGAGGGGGACGGAGTTCGTGGTGGAGAAGGGCGAGGGCGGGGAGCGGGTGGTGACGCTGAGCGGGTCGGTGGAGTGGCAGGCCGCGGGCGGGCAGCCGGTGCTGGTGGCGGCGGGGGAGGGCAGCGGGCTGGAGGGGGGCCGGGTGGGGCAGCCCACGGCGCTGGCGGCGGCGGAGCTGAAGGAGCTGAGGACGGAGACGGAGTCGGACAGCGGGCCGGAGGCGCTGGCCTGGAACCTGGGGCCGGCGGACCGGCTGTCCGGGCGCACGGGCCCGGCCGCGCCGGCCGAGGAGGCCCGGGGCGAGGACGAACGCCAGGCCGGCGGCGGCGGCGCGGCCGGAGAAGCCAGCACCGCCTTCGGTGGCATCCCGGTCGACGGGCAGGGCAACTTCGGCGGCCTCGGCATGGGCGCCCCGGTCGGGGATGAGCTCGGGGAGGACATCCGCGGGGCGGAGCTGGAGGCGGCGGGCCTGGTCCACATGAACGTGCTGGTGCATCTGCGCTGGGAAGCCCCCCGCCGCGGGGCGAGGAGGTAGGCCATGCGCCGTGCGACCTTCACCCTGGCCTGTGCGCTCGGCCTGGCGCTCTTCGGCTGCTACCCGGACGAGGCGGGCGACGGCCGGGCCGAGCTGCAGCTCGATCTGCAGCGCCTGGGCGTGACGCTGGACGACGCGGGCCTGGACGCCTGGCTCGGCTGGCTGGACACGCGCGCCGGGCTGGGCCAGCTCACCCGGCCGCTCGAGTACGATCTGCTCCCCGACACGGCCCCGTTCTACCTGGACCTGGTGTTGCGGGGCCGGGGCCCGTATGGCCCGCCGGTGCTGGTGGGCGACTCGGTGACCTCCCCGGACGATTCCACCCTGGACGTGAGCCTGTACCTCGGTGCGTGCCAGGGCTGCAGCCTCGAGCTGCTCCTGTTCGCCACCTCCCTCGAGGGCGAGGTGACCACCTTCACCGGGGTGAGCGCCGAGTTCGACGTCCAGGCCTTCGGCGCGGCCCGCACCCTCGACCTCGACGCCTTCCCCCTGCGGACGGGCAGCCTGCTCGTGCGCGGCGGTGAGCCCGGGCTGCTGGTGGCGGCGCAGGACGAAGCCAGCGAGGTGCGCTTCCCGCCGGCCGACTTCCCGGTCGCGGCCGGAGAGCTCGTGCTCGGCTCCATCCCCGTCGGCCGGCCGTTCCACGTCCAGGCCTTCGACCCGATCCTGGGCGACTGGGTCACGCAGGTCCCCGACGTGACCCTGGACGCCGCCGGCGAGCAGCGGGTCGTCCAGCTCCCCTGAACCTGCGCCTACTCGGTGACGGCCGTGACCAGCCAGGGCGCCTCGGCGCCCTCGTCCGGGTCCTTGACCGCGTCTTCGGGCTTGCCTCGAGGGTCGGGCGCCACCGCCCTGGGGTTCCGGGTCAGCACGAGCAGGAAGCCCTTGCGGGCCTCGAAGGTGACCGCCACGAACATGCACCTGGGCAGCGCCAGGTGGGCCAGCTTGGCCGGCGCCGGGCCGAACAGCTCGAGCGCCTTGGCGTGGTCGAACACGGCCAGCTGCAGGCCTGGCTGCTCCGCCAGCTTGCCGGCCGGCCCGGACAGCATGCGCTGCCAGGTCCGCATGATCTCCTGGCGGCCCTTGACCACCCGGCCGTCGAAGGTGAACGGGTCCGTGCCCAGGGCAGCCAGGATGTCGGCCTTGCCCGCGAGCAGGACCTCCAGGTACTCCTCGGCCACCACGGCCACCTGCCGCTGCGTCTCCTGCTCCGGCGGGACCGCGGGCGGCCTGCCGGCCGGCTGGGCAGTGGCCGCGGCAGACAACCCCAGGACCAGGCATGCACAGGCCCAGGCGTGGCGGCTCATGACGGCTGTCCTCCGGCCGGCAGCAGCCCGGCCCGGCGAAGGTTGTCCCGCAGGCGGGCGGCCGGATCGCCCGCGGGCAGCTCGGGCGGCCGTCCGGTCAGCCGCTCCTGGAGCCTGAGGTAGGTCGCGGCCAGCTCCAGGCGCACCTGGTCGGTCAGCGGCGGCGGCGCGCCCTGGCCCGAGAAGCCCCGCTGGAGCAGCCACTGGCGGATGTTCTCCTTGTCCAGCATGACCTGCGGCGCGCCGGCCTGGAATCGGGCCTCGTGGCCCTCGGCCTCCCAGTAGCGGCTGGAGTCCGGGGTGTGGATCTCGTCCATGACCCGCAGCTCCGTCCCGTCCAGGCCGAACTCGTACTTGGTGTCCACCAGGATGAGCCCCTGCGCACGGGCCTGCTCCTCGCCCCGGGCGAACAGGGCCCGGGCCGCGGTCTCCACCCGGCGCCAGGTCGCCTCGTCCACCAGCCCCTGGCGGACGATCTCGGCCGCGGAGATGGGCGCGTCGTGCTCGCCGTGGGCGGCCTTGGTGGTGGGGGTCAGGATGGGCTCGGGGAAGCGCTCGTCCGCGCGCATGCCCGCCGGGATCTCGAAGCCGTAGGCCTCCCGGTTCCCGGCCTGCACCTCGCGCCACAGGCTGCCGGTCAGGTGGCGCCGGACCACCACCTCCACCGGCAGGGGGCGGAGCTTCTGGACCAGCATGGCGGCGGGGTCGGGCACGGCCAGCACGTGGTTGGGCACCAGGTCCCGGGTGCGCTCGAACCAGTGCGCCGCGATGGTGTTGAGCACCTGGCCCTTGCAGGGCACGGTGCCCAGCACCACGTCGAAGGCGCTGATGCGATCGGTGGTCACGATGAGCAGACGCCGGCCGAGGTCGTAGACGTCGCGCACCTTGCCCCGCGTCGGCGGCGGCAGGCCCGGCAACTCGGAACGCACCAGGGTGGAATCCAAGTGTTTTCTGAGGTCGTCGAGGGTCGGCATGAGGGACGAGTAGCATGCGCCTTCGAGGACCGTCAAGCCCTTGCGTTTCCGCTTGCGGCTGGGTAGTTTGGCCACGGCTGGAACGCGGGAGCGAGGCATGCCGAAGGACGACTCCGCGGTGAAGGGCGCACAGGGCGCAGGACCTCGGCCGGAGCCCCAGGTGCTGATGGGCAACTACGCGGCCGCCGAGGGCGCCCTGGCGGCGGGCTGCGGCTTCTACGCGGGCTACCCCATCACGCCGTCCTCCGAGATCATGGAGGTGCTGGCCGAGCGCCTGCCCAGGCAGGGCGGGGTGTTCGTGCAGATGGAGGACGAGATCGCCTCCTTCGCCGCGGTGATCGGCGCCTCCTGGGCCGGGGCCAAGGCCATGACCGCCACGGCCGGGCCCGGGCTGTCTCTGATGCTGGAGGGCATCGGCTACGCCTCCTTCACCGAGACGCCGCTGGTGCTGGTGGACGTGCAGCGCGCCGGCCCGGCCACCGGCCAGGCCACGCGGGTGGGCTCGGGCGACGTGCTCCAGGTGCGCTACGGCGCCCACGGCGACACCTGCCCGATCGCGCTCTCGCCCTGGTCGGTGCAGGAGATGTACGACCAGGTCATCCGGGCCTTCAACCTGGCCGAGCGCTACCGCACGCCGGTGTTCGTCCTGGCCGACGAGGGCGTGGGCCACCTGCGCGAGACGGTCGTGCTGCACCGTGACTTCGAGCTGGTGGCACGGGTGCGCGGCAACGACCAGCCGCCCTTCGGCCACCCGGACCCGGACGGCGTGCCTCCCATGCCCATCTTCGGCGACGGGGCGAACCTCATGGTGACCGGCTCCACCCACGACGCCTGGGGCTTCCGCAAGGTGGACGACGCGGAGCCGCACGACCTGCTGGTGCGGCGCATCAACCGCAAGATCCTGGATCACGCCGAGGACATCTGCGAGGTCGACGGCCGCTTCCTGGATGACGCCGAGGTGGCCCTGGTGGCCTACGGCTTCAGCGGCCGCAGCGCGCTGGCCGCGGTCAAGGCGCTGCGGCGCGCGGGGGTGAAGGTGGGCCTGCTGCGGCTGAAGACGCTGTGGCCCTTCCCGGCCCGGCAGGTGGCCGAGCTGGGCAAGGCCGTGCGCCGCCTGGTGGTGCCGGAGATGAACCTGGGGCAGGTGGGCGGCGTGGTGCGGCAGCACGTGCGCTGCGACGTGGAGCTGCTCGGCCAGGTCAACGGGGAGGTGATCGAGCCCGAGGCCATCGAGCGCAAGGTGCGGGAGGTGCTGCCGTGACGCGCGCCATGGAGCACTGGCTGCGGGTGCCGCACACCGCCTTCTGCCCGGGCTGCGGGCACGGCATCCTGATGGGCGCCCTGGTGCGCGCCTGCGACGAGCTGGCGCTCGACCGCCGGCAGCTGCTGTTCGTGTCCGGGATCGGCTGCGCGGCCTGGATCCCCAGCCCCAACATCCGGGCCGACACGCTGCACACGCTGCACGGGCGGGCTGTGGCCTACGCCACCGGGGCCAAGCTGGCCAACCCCAAGCTCACGGTGATCGTGGTGTCCGGCGACGGCGACCTGGCCTCCATCGGCGGCAACCACCTGATCCACGCCGCCCGCCGGGACGTGCCGCTGACCGTCGTCTGCGCCAACAACGAGATCTACGGCATGACCGGCGGCCAGACCGCGCCGACCACCCCGCTGGGGGCGCTGTCCGCCACCGACCCGCTGGGCAACCGCTACCGGCCCTTCGACCTGATCGCGCTGGTCAAGGGGGCGGGGGCGCGCTACGCCGCCCGCTGGCCGGTCACCCAGCCGCGGCCGTTGACCGACGCCCTGAAGCGCGCCATCACCACCCCTGGGTTCGCCTTCGTGGAGGCGATCTCGCCCTGCCCGACCCAGTTCGGCCGGCGCAACCGGGTGGACGACGTGACCAAGCTCTACGACCAGATGGCAGGGACCTGCGTGACCCGCGAAGCGGCCCGGGCGCTCAGCCCGGCCGAGCGGGCCCGGTGTCTGGTCATCGGGGAGTTCATCGATGAGTGAACCCACACGGCATGCGGGCGAGCCGATCCGGGTGCGCTTCGGCGGGCTGGGCGGCCAGGGCCTGGTGACGCTCGGCGCGGTGCTGGCGGAGGCCGGCGCACGCAGCGGGCTGCACGTGGCCGCCTCCCAGGCCTACGGCTCGCGGGCCAGGGGCGGGGCGACCCGCGCGGACGTGATCCTCGCGTCCGAGCCGATCGACTTCCCCCACGTGCACCAGGCGGATCTCCTGCTGGTGCTGGCCCAGGAGGCCTACGAGCTGTACCTGCCGCAGGTCGCGCCGGGCGGGGTGGTCCTGGCCGACGGTTTCTTCGTCAAGCTGGAGGAGCGCCCGGGCGTGCGGCAGCACTGCCTGGCGGCCACCAGCGCGGCCATGGAGCAGCTCGGCAACAAGGTGGCCGCCAACTTCGTGATGCTGGGCGCGCTGCTTGGCTTCGGGCGGGTGGTGGGGGAGGAGGCGGTGGGCGCGGCCATGCGCAACCTGGTCAACAAGCGCTTCCTGGAGGTCAACCGGAAGGCCTTCGAGCTCGGCTGCGGGCTGGGCGCCCGGCTGCGGGAGGATACCGGGTTGCGAGAGGGGGTGGGCCCGTGGCAGCGATCGTGAGGACCCACCGCCCGATCTGGCGGGCGGAGCGTTGCCTGCCCTGCCGCACCTGCACCCGGCGCTGCCCGACCGCGGTGTTCCCGGAGCAGGTCCTGGAGCCGGACTCGCTGCGCGGCCGCGTGGCCCGCGAGGTGGCCTTCCCGCCCGGGCGACCGGACGTGCCCCCCTGCCGGGCGGCCTGCCCCATCGGCCAGGACGTGCCGGGCTACACGACCGCGCTGGCCCAGGGCGACTTCGCCCGGGCGCTGGCGGTGATCGCCAAGACCAACCCGCTGCCCTCGGTGTGCGGGCGGCTGTGCCTGCACGCCTGCATGCACGCCTGCGTGCGGGCCGGCCTGGACGCGCCGGTCGAGATCCGCGCCCTGAAACGCGCGGCGCTCGAGCACGGCGGCCCGCGGCCCGTGGCCCGCCCGGCCGCCGAGCGCGACGGCCGGGTGGTGGTCGTGGGGGCCGGGCCGGCCGGCCTGAGCGCGGCCTTCGCGCTGCGCCGGAACGGGTGGCAGGTCGAGCTGCGCGAGGCCGCCTCGGAGCCCGGCGGGCTGCTGCGCTGGGCGGTCCCGGCGTTCGATCTGCCGCGGGCCGCCTTGCAGGCCGAGATCGAGGCCGTGCTGGCCGCGGGCATCGCGCTCGAGCTGGGCGCGCGGGTGGGCTCCCTGGCCGAGCTGCAGGGTCTGCAGCGGGCCGGGGCCCGGGCGGTCTTGCTGGCGACGGGCGCCGGCCTGGGCCGGAGGCTGGGCATCCCGGGCGAGGAGCTGGTTGGCGCCGAGGACGGCCTGGGCTTCGCCCGCCGCCACGCGGACGGGCTCGGCCCGCGGCTGGAAGGTCCGCTGGTGGTCTACGGGGCGGGCCTGGTGGCCGTGGCCGCGGCCCGGCTGGCGGTGCGGGCGGGCGCCGGGCCCGTGCGGCTGGTGTTCACCCGGCCGAGCGCGGAGGCCCCGCGGACCGAGGCGCTGGACCGGGCCCGGGAGGAGGGCGTCGAGCTCGTGCCCGAGCGGCGCCCGGTGGAGCTGCTGGGCGAGGCCGGGCGGCTGCGGGCGGTCCGCCTGGCCCCGGCGCTGGTGGGCCCGCCGGACGGGGTCGGGCGCCGCTGGCCGGTGCTGGCCGGGGAGGCGCGCGGCGCGCTGCTCGAGCTCGAGGCGCGCGTCTTCGTGGCCGCCGAGGACCGCGCCCCGGACCTGGGCTGGCTCGCGGGCGCCCCGGGGCTGCGGCTCGGCCCGCTCGGACACCTGGAGGTCGAGCGCGGCAGCTACGCCACGGGCCTGCCGGGCGTGTTCGCCTGCGGAGAGGTGATGACCGGCCCGCGCAACGCCATCGAGGCCATCGCCACAGGCATCCGGGCGGCGGCGGCCGTCGAGCGGCACCTGCGCGCCGCGCAGGGCCAGGGAGGCGCGTCGTGAGTCGACAGACGGCTGAGGGGCCCGCGGGCGAGGAGGTCCGCTTCCGGGCCGACGGACGAGAGCTCCGCGGCCGGCGGGGCGAGAGCCTGCTCGCGGCGCTCCGGCGGGCGGGGCTCGAGGTGCCCTCCCTGTGCTTCCTGGAGGGGCTGCCGGCCTACGGCGCCTGCCGGCTGTGCCTGGTGGAGGTCAAGCGGGGCCGCAGGGCCCGCCTGGCCACCTCGTGCGATCACCCGGTGCTGGAGGGGCTGGAGGTCCGCACGGACACCCCCGCCGTCCTCGAGCACCGGCGGGTGGTGCTGGAGCTGCTGCTGGCCAGGGCGCCCCAGGTCGAGGCCCTGCGCGCGCTCGCGCGGCGCCACGGGGTCGAGGCGAGCCGCTTCGAGGCGCGCGCGCAGCGCGGCGATCCCGCCGAGGACGACTGCATCCTGTGCGGCCTGTGCGTGCGGGTCTGCCGCGTGGGGGCGCGGGCCGAGGCCCTCTGCCTGGCGGGCCGCGGGCGGCACAAGCGCCTGGGGGCGCGGCCCTTCGGCGAGCTCCCGGAGCGCTGCATCGGCTGCGGGGCCTGCGCCTGGGTGTGCCCCACCGGTGCCATCCACATGGAGGCGGAGGCGGTGCGGAGGCTGCGCGAGCGCTGGGGCTCCGAACGCCCCTGTCGCTACGCCCTGCTGGGCCTGGCCACCGGCTCGGTGTGCGAGAACGACTACCAGTGCGCCCGCTGCGAGCTGGACCAGCGGCTGGTCGATCGGGCCGGCGGCCGCCACCCGGTGGTGCTGCTGCTCGAGGGGAGGCGGCCATGAGCTCCCGCGTGTGCTACCCCCCCGGCGCGGGCGAGGTGCGCGAGCGGCCCCGGCCGGCCGCCGAGCGGGCCGCGGACTTCGTCGAGGCCGTGCCCGGCCTGTCGGCCGCCGAGGCCCGCGCGGCCGCGGAGCGCTGCCTGGCCTCCCAGACCTGCACCTTCTGCGAGGTGTGCCAGCTCATGTGCCCGGACCTGTGCATCACCCGTGATCCGCAGGGCGGCCACATCCTCATCGACCTCGATCACTGCAAGGGCTGCGGCCTGTGCGCCCACTTCTGCCCCAAGGGCGCCCTCGAGATGCAGGTCGAGCAAGGCGGCTAGGTTCTCGAGCGTCGGCAGACGCGAAGAGAACCTAGCCCCGTGTCGCTCCGCGCCACGGGACAAGCAATTCTTCGCCCTGGGAATCGGGCTCGAATTGCTAGCCCTGCAGAGCGGCCAGGAAGTCCTCGGGGGTGAGCGGGGGGAGCTCGCCGAGCGCGAGATCCTCCTCCACGTGCGCCGGGGCCTTCATGCCCACCAGGGCGGTGGTCACCCCCGGCGTGGAGCGGGCGAACTGCAGGGCCCGCTGGGCGTCGCTGCGGAGCGCCTGCCCCAGCCGGGCGGTGAGCGCCGCGGGCAGCCTGCCGAGCAGCCGGCCCTGCGCCAGGGCGGCGCTGGCCACCACCGTCAGCCCCAGCGCCCGGGCGGCCTCCAACGCGGGCACGAGCTCCTTCCCCAGCGGCTGGGTGGCGAGCAGCGCCTCGGGCATCCCCAGGTTGATGGGTAGCTGGATGAAGGCCAGGTGATCCGGTCCGCCCCCGGTCGCGGCCGCCGCCTCCCCGGCCAGGGCCTTGACCTCCTCGAGGGCCACGTGCTCGGGGTGGCCGGGCGGCACCCGGAGCGCACCCCAGGTGGCCAGGCCGTAGGCGCGCAGCCGCCCGGCGCGCTGCTCGTCCTCCAGGGCTGCGAAGGCGGTGCGCAGCCGGGCGCGGAAGGTCTTGCGGTCCAGGGTGCCGAGCTGGGTCTCCGGGTTGTGCACGTAGTAGACGTCGACGGTCGCCAGGCCGAGGTTCTCCAGGCTCCGCCGGAGCTGGTCGCGCAGGTAGTCCGGGTGCAGGCAGTGGCAGCCGGCCACCAGGTCCGAGGGCCTGAGCGGGCTGGGGCCGGCCAGGTAGGTCTCGCGGAACCAGGCCGGGCCGTCGGGGGCCGGCACGAACCCGGCCTTGGAGCACACCAGCAGCTCGTCCCGGGCCGCGGCCCCGCGCCCGACGAGGTCCGCCAGGGCCGCGCCCAGGGCGCGCTCCGCCCGCTGCATCCGGTAGTTGATGGCCGTGTCCAGGACGTTCCAGCCGGCCTCCACGGCCCGGCTGGCGGCCGCGGAGACGCGCTGATCGGTGCCCTCGTCGGCCGCCCCCAGGTAGGTGCCCAGCCCCAGGGAGCCCAGCGCCAGCCCCTGGGCCAGCCGGAAGTGGCCTGCGGCCAGGCCGGCCTGCGTGCGCGCGGCGTAGCGCGCGGTGCCCTCGGGCGTGGCGTGACCGGGGATGGGTGGCGCCATGGATTCTGCTCCTCCAGGCTACCCTTCGTAGCAGGCCTCCCGCCAGGGGGTCAACTGCCCTCCGCCAGCCTGGTGACGCGTCCGGCCGAACGCCCCTTGACATAAATAGCCAAGGAGGTATGGGTTGCACAGGACAAATTACCCAGAGGGAGAGCCCATGAGTCATAGCGGCGCTTTCAACCCATTCGATATGGCCCGGTCCCAGTTCGACAAGATCGCCGAGTCGATCGGCCTGGACGCGGGCACCCGGGAACTGCTGCGTTCCCCCATGCGCGAGTACCACTTCAGCATCCCGGTGCGCATGGACGATGGGCAGTTCAAGGTGTTCAAGGGCTTCCGCTGCCAGCACAACGACGCCCGCGGCCCCTGCAAGGGCGGCATCCGCTTCCACCCGCAGGAGACCGTGGACACCGTCCGTGCGCTGTCGATGTGGATGACCTGGAAGTGCGCCGTGGTGGACATCCCGCTGGGCGGCGGCAAGGGCGGGGTGATCTGCGATCCGCACAACCTGAGCCCGCGCGAGCAGGAGCAGATCTGCCGCGGCTTCGTGCGTCAGATCGCCTACGACGTCGGCCCCGTCACCGACGTCCCGGCGCCCGACGTGATGACCAACGGCCAGCACATGCTGTGGATGATGGACGAGTACGAGACCATCCACCGCGGCCGCTACCCCGGCTGGATCACCGGCAAGCCGGTGGGTATGGGCGGATCGCTGGGCCGCACCCAGGCCACGGGCTACGGCGCGGTGTACACGCTGCGCGAGGCGCTCAAGGGGCTCAAGATCGACCCCAAGAACACCACCGGCAGCGTGCAGGGTTTCGGCAACGTGGCCCAGTACTGCATCGAGCTCTACCACAAGCTGGGTGGCAAGGTGATCAGCGTGGCCTGCTGGGATCAGCACGACAAGGCCTCCTACGCCTTCCGCAAGAAGGACGGCGTGGACCTCGGGCAGCTGCGCTCGATCACCGATCGCTTCGGCGGCATCGACAAGGTCAAGGCCAAGGAGGCCGGCTACGAGATCCTGCCGGGCGACACCTGGATCGAGCAGGACGTGGACATCCTCTTCCCGGCCGCCATGGAGAACCAGATCACCGGCGAGAGCGTGAAGAAGATCGGCAAGAAGGTCAAGGTGGTGGTCGAGGGCGCCAACGGCCCGAGCACGCCCGAGGCGGACGCGGTGCTGCACGAGCGCAAGATCTTCCTGATCCCCGACTTCCTGTGCAACGCGGGCGGCGTCACCTGCAGCTACTTCGAGCAGGTGCAGTGCAACATGAACTACTTCTGGGACGAGGCCGAGGTGCTGTCCAAGCTGGATCACAAGATGACCTCCGCCTTCCACGCGGTGCGTGAGCTGGCCGAGAAGAAAAAGCTGTACATGCGCGACGCGGCCTACCACATCGCCATCGACCGGGTGGCGAGCGCCTGCCGCCAGCGCGGCTGGATCTGAGCTTCCGCCCGAGGCGAGTGAACCCACGGCCCGCCCCTTCGACGAGGGGCGGGCCTTTCTCTTTTCTGGGCGCAGGGTGGACGAACGATGAGCGACAAGCCGCGCGACGTGGACGAGATATTGCTGGCCCTGCGCGAGCGGGCCAAGGAGCTGAGCTGCCTGTACGCCGTCGAGGAGGCGCTGGCCCAGCCCGACCGGCCGCTCGACGAGGCGCTGGCCCAGGTGCTGCGGGCCCTCGGGCCCGGCCTGAAGTACCCCGAGGTGGCCGCCGCGCGCATCGAGCTGGAAGAGCGGCTCCACCAGCTCGGCGACTTCGCCCCGACGCCCTGGGAGCTCAGCGCGGAGCTCGTCGCGGGCGGGCGGCGGCTGGGCCGGCTGCGGGTGTTCTACCTGGCGGAGCGGCCGGCCGCGGACCAGGGGCCCTTCCTGAACGAGGAGGTGCGCCTGGTGCGCACGGTCGCCGAGCGGCTGGCCCAGGCCCTGGAGCAGCGCCGGCTGCGCGAGCCCGGCCGGGGCGCGAGCGCCGAGCCGGCGCTCTCCTGGCGGGCCTCGCTGGAGCTGCTGCGCCGCACCGACAAGGGCCTGTACCTGCGCATCGTGCGCAAGCTGGTCAACCACCTGTGGGGGGCCGGCAACCGTGAGGCGCAGACGCTGCTCGACCTCGTGCCGGGCGAGGACGAGGTGCCCCGGGAGACGAACCAGCCCGGCCAGCGCAAGCGGCTGGACGACGCCGTGCTGCTCGGCGAGCGGCCCCTGGAGATCGCCGCCCGGGCCCTGCCGGCCGAGGAGCTGCTGGGGCTGGTGCAGAAGTGGATGAAGGAGGACAAGGCCTCCTTCTTCCTGAAGGTGCTCGACCGCTTCTCCTCCACCCAGCCGGAGATCGCCGACGCGCTGCGGCGGTTCCACGAGGTGCTGGCGGGCGGCGGAGAGATCTCCCAGAACGTGGTCAACGGGCTGCGCGTGTCCCTCATCCGGCGGCTGCTGACCGAGCAGCTCGAGTACATCGTGGTGGCCAAGGAGTACCTGGAGACCCGGGACTTCGAGGCCCTGTTCGACCACCTGGTGGTGGCGGCCGAGAGCCACGGCAAGGTGGGCGGCAAGAGCGCCGGGCTGTTTCTGGCCCAGCGCATCCTCGACAAGGTGCGGGTGTGCGACGACTCGGTCTCCTGCACCCGCATCCCCAAGACCTGGTACGTGGCCTCCGACGGCCTCAACGCCTTCATCCGCCACAACGACCTCGAAGAGGTCATGGAGCAGAAGTACAAGCCCATCGACCAGGTCCGGCGCGAGTACCCGAACCTGGTGCAGCTCTTCAAGAGCTCGCGCTTCCCGCCCGAGCTGGTGCACGGGCTGGCCCTCGCGCTCGACGACTTCGGCGACAGGCCGCTCATCGTGCGCTCCTCCTCGCTGCTCGAGGATCGCCTGGGCACGGCCTTCTCGGGCAAGTACAAGAGCCTGTTCCTGGCCAACCAGGGCGAGCGGCAGGACCGCCTGGCGGCCCTGGTGGACGCGGTGGCCGAGATCTACGCCTCGGTCTTCTCGCCCGACCCGATCGAGTACCGCCGGGACCGGGGGTTGCTGGACTTCAACGAGGAGATGGGCCTGCTGCTGCAGGAGGTGGTGGGCCGGCGGGCGGGTGACTACTTCCTGCCGGCCTTCGCCGGCGTGGCCTTCTCCAACAACGAGTTCCGCTGGTCGCCGCGCATCAAGCGCCACGACGGGCTGGTGCGTCTGGTGCCCGGCCTGGGCACGCGGGCGGTGGATCGCGTGCCTGACGACTACCCGGTGCTGGCCGTGCCCCGCCAGCCCGCCCTGCGCTCGACGGTCTCCACCGACGAGCGCGTGCGCTACGCGCCGCAGAAGGTGGATCTGATCAACCTGCGCACGAACTCCTTCGAGACCGTCGCGGTGGAGGAGCTGATCCGGCAGGTGGGCACCGACTACCCCGGCCTGGAGCAGGTCTTCTCCGTGCTGGAGGGCGACCTGCTGAAGCCCGCCAGCCGCATGCTCACCGACCCGGCCCGCGATCGGTTGGTGGTCACCTTCGACCGGTTGCTCGGCGGCGCACCCTTCCTCCGCCAGGTGGGGCGCTACCTCGAGCTCCTCGAGGAGCGGCTGGGCACACCCGTGGACATCGAGTTCGCCCACGACGGCACGGACTTCTACCTGCTGCAGTGCCGCCCGCAGTGCCACGCGGATGACAGCCTGCCGGCGCCCATCCCGCGGGACGTGCCCCGCGAGGACATGATCTTCGGCGCCCGGCGCCACGTGTCCAACGGCTGGGTGCCGGACATCACCCACGTCGTGTACGTGGATCCGCAGGCCTACGGCGAGTTGCCAAGCCGCGCCGAGCTGATCGCGGTGGGCCGGGCCGTGGGCAAGCTCAACCAGCTCCTGCCCAAGCGGCGCTTCATCCTCATGGGGCCGGGCCGCTGGGGCAGCCAGGGCGACATCAAGCTGGGCGTGAACGTGACCTACTCGGACATCTCCAACACCGCCATGCTGATCGAGATCGCCCGGCGCAAGGGCAGCTACCTGCCCGATCTCAGCTTCGGCACCCACTTCTTCCAGGACCTGGTGGAGGCGCGCATCCGTTACCTGCCGCTCTACCCGGACGAGGACGGGGTGCCCTTCCACGAGGAGTTCCTGCGCGGCTCGCCCAGCGTGCTGGAGGAGCTCCTGCCCGAGTACGCCCACCTGGCCGGGTGCCTGCGGGTGATCGACGTGCCCGGAGCCACCGGCGGCAAGGTGCTGCGGGTGCTGCAGAACGCCGAGCAGGAGCAGGCCCTGGCCTTCCTGGCCGAGCCCGGCGGCCAGGACCGGCCCACCGCGGCCGGCGGCGCCGTGGACCCCGCCTCGCCGCTCTCCGCGCCTGCGAACCACTGGAGCTGGCGCCTGCGCATGGCCGAGAGCCTGGCCGCCGCCGTGGACCAGGCGCGCTTCGGCGTGGCCGCCATGTGGGTGTTCGGCAGCACCAAGAACGGCACGGCCGGCCCGGGCAGCGACATCGATCTGCTGATTCACTTCCGAGGCGACGGGGCCCAGCGCGAGGCCCTGCTGGGCTGGCTGGACGGCTGGAGCCTGGCACTGGCCGAGGTGAACTTCCTGCGCACGGGCGTGCGGCTGCCGCGGTTGCTGGACGTGGTCCTGGTGGGCGACGACGAGGTGAAGAGCCGGGCGGCCTTCGCCCAGAAGATCGGCGCGGTCACCGATCCTGCCCGGCCGCTGCCGCTCGGCCAGACCATCCCGCCACCGCCCTGAGCCCCCCGGTCAGGGCGGGGGCGACTGCAGCAGGATCGCCGCCCAGGGGGTCTGGCCGGCGTTGCGCCAGCCCACGGCCAGATCGATGAGCCCGTCCTGGTTCAGGTCGGCCGCGGCCACGGCGCGGGGCTCGAGCCCGACCGCGAAGTGCAGCGGGGCCAGGAGCCCGGCCGCCCCCGCGAGCACCACCAGCTCCTGATCGCCCAGCCGCGGAGACACCGCCAGGTCCGCCCGGCCGTCGCGGTCGAGATCCGCCGCGGCCAGCGCCAGCACCTCGTCGTCGAGCTCGAGCACGCTCCAGGCGCTGAAGCCGCCCGCGCCATTCCCCTGCCAGGCGATCAGCCGCGCACCGGCGGCCACCACCACGTCAGGAACGGCGTCCCCGTTCACGTCGCCCACGGCCACCGCGCGGGTGCCGCCCAGCCCCACCGCCTGACCGAAGCCGCCCAGGCCGTCCCCGAGCAGGACCGCCTGCGGCAGGGCCAGGTCCAGATCGGCGTCCCCGTCGAGGTCGTGGAGCCTCAGGCCCTGGACGTCCAGCCCCGCGGCCGCCGCCACGCTGGCGGCGTCGGCGAAGTGCGCCGACCCGTGCCCCAGGTGCACCACGACTCCCTGGGCGGCGCCGACCACCAGGTCCGGGATGCCGTCGCCGTCGAGCAGACCGCAGGCCAGCGCGCGGGGGGTGGTGGCGGTCAGGGTGGCGCCCGCCGGCGAGAAGCCTCCCAGGCCGTCCCCGAGGTAGTGGCGCGCCCGCGGACCGTTGAGGCCCGCGTCCAGCGCCGTGAGATCCAGGTGGCCGTCGCCGTCGAGATCGCACAGCGCGACCGCCACGGGCTGGAAGGCCACGCTGATCGGCAGGTCGGTGAAGCCGCCCAGGCCGTCGCCCAGCAGCACGGCCAGCTTGCCGTCGCCGCTGGCCACGCCCTGCATGGCGACCACCAGGTCGAGATCGCCGTCGTGGTCGAGGTCCGCGACGGCCATCTCCTCCGGATCGCTGCCGGCGAGCTCCGCCTGGCGGGCCGGGGCGAAGGCCAAACCCGTCACCCCGTCCGGTGCGCACAGGCCGGCCGAGCAGATCAGGCCCGCGCCGCAGCTCCCGCAGCTCCCGCCGCAGCCGTCCGGACCGCATTCCAGGCCCGCGCAGCTCGGCTGGCACGTCACGCAGACCCCGTCCAGGCAGCCGTTCGCGCAGACCTGGGCGAGCTCCTGGGCCAGTCCGCAGGAGTCGAACCACCACACGTCCGCGCCCTGGCAGGCCTGGCTGGCGTGGGGCAGGCAGGCGCACGCGCCGGCGCTGCAGGTGGCGCCGGCCTGACAAGCGCCGCAGGTGCCGCCGCAGCCGTCCGGGCCGCACTCCGCGCCGGCGCAGTCCGGCTGGCAACCCAGGCAGGCCCCGTCCAGGCAGCCGTTCGCGCAGACCTGGGCGAGCTCCTGGGCCAGGCCGCAGGAGTCGAACCACCACAGCTCCGCGCCCTGGCAGGCCTGGCTGGCGTGGGGCAGGCAGGCGCACGCGCCGGCGCTGCAGGTGGCGCCGGCCTGACAAGCGCCGCAGGAGCCGCCGCAGCCATCCGGGCCGCACGCGAGGCCCGCGCAGTCCGGCTGGCAGCCCAGGCAGGCTCCGTCCTGGCAGCCGTTCGCGCAAGCCTGGGCCAGCTCCTGGGACAGGCCGCAGGAGTCGAACCACCACAGCTCGGCCCCCTGGCAGGCCTGGCTGGCGTGGGGCAGGCAGGCGCACGCGCCGGCGCTGCAGGCGGCGCCGGCCTGGCAGGAGCCGCAGGAGCCGCCGCAGCTGTCCGGGCCGCACTCCGCGCCGGCACAGTCCGGCTGGCAGCCCAGGCAGGCCCCGTCCTGGCAGCCGCTCGGGCAGACCTGCCCGAGCTCCTGGGGCAGGCCGCAGGAGTCGAACCACCACAACTCCGCGCCCTGGCAGGCCTGGCTGGCGTGGGGCAGGCAGGCGCACGCGCCGGCGCTGCAGGCGGCGCCGGCCTGGCAGGAGCCGCAGGAGCCGCCGCAGCTGTCCGGGCCGCACTCCGCGCCGGCACAGTCCGGCTGGCAACCCAGGCAGGCCCCGTCCTGGCAGCCGCTCGGGCATACCTGCCCGAGCTCCTGGGGCAGGCCGCAGGAGTCGAACCACCACAGCTCCGTACCCTGGCAGGCCTGGCTGGCGCGCGGCAGGCAGGCGCACGCGCCCGCGCTGCAGGCGGCGCCGGCCTGGCAAGCGCCACAGGATCCACCGCAGCCGTCCGGGCCGCACTCGAGGCCCGCGCAGTCCGGCTGGCAGGCCAGGCAGCTCCCGGCCTGGCAGCCGAACGGGCACGGGTTGGCCAGCTCCTCGAGGCTCCCGCAGGAATCGGCCCACCACAGATCCTCGCCCTGGCAGACCTGACTCGCGCGGGGCTGGCAGACGGGCTCCCCGCCTGAGTCGCAGGCCGCCAGGGTCAGGGCGATCATCCAACCCAGGATGGGGAAGAGGGCTCCCAGTCGTCGAAGCATGGCGGGCCTCCCTGCCGGGGACGGTCGCGGACCCTCACTGCACGACGAGATTCCGCGCCTGGAGCGGACCGAGCTCCAGGTCCACCCGGTCCCCGGGCGCGAGCCGTCCGCCTCGGTTCGCGAACAGGACGAAGTAGGTCCGCCCGGCCTGGGGCGTCCCGCGAGGACGCATGGGGCCGGTGAACGGCGAGCTCTGCACCTGCAGGCGCCCGCCGTCCCGCGGGTCGATCAGCGCCGCCGCCCGGTCGCGGGCGAACAGGGTCGCGGCCTGGTCCGGGTCGGTGATCCGGAAGCGGACGTCCACCATCTGCCGCCCCGCCGTCAGGCGCACGGACTCGAGCTGGACGCCGTGGCCCGTCGGCAGGGTCCGGGGGCCCGCCCCGGGCGCGGCGCCCTCCGGCACGCAGGCCGGGAGCGCCAGCGCCAGGGCCAGGCAGAGCAAGGCGGCGGGCGCGCTGGCCCGCGTCAGCGCACCGGGGACCATGGATTGCCTCGCGCGACCTCGTGCGCCAGCCAGTCGATCAGCCGCAGGAAGAAGGCCTGCGGGCTGGTGAGCCGGGAGAGCGACACCCGCA
The DNA here is from genome assembly GCA_022710975.1 of Myxococcota bacterium. Classification (GTDB taxonomy): domain Bacteria; phylum Myxococcota; class B64-G9; order B64-G9; family B64-G9; genus JAKLGA01. The sequence goes on from JAKLGA010000017.1 coordinate 169,853, forward strand.
GGACCGCCAGGCGCCGCGCCTGGCTGGGCTCGAGGCCCGGGGTCCCCGCCGCGGCCAGCGTCGGGCGGAGCGCGGGCTCGAGGCCCCCGGCCCTGGCCAGGCGCCCGCCGTCGGCGACCACCGGGGCCGGGCGGAGGCCCGAGCGCGGGCCGGCGCTCAGGCCGCCGACCTGGATGTCGACCCGCACGGGGGCCGAGTCCTGCTCGCCGTCGGAGAGCATGTAGCTGAAGCTGTCCAGGCCCTGGAAACCGGCCTCGGGCCGGTAGGTGAACGAGCCGTCCAGCGACTGCGCCAGCGTGCCGTGCGCCGGGCTGCTCAGATCCACCGCCATGACCTCGCGCTGGCGGGGGTAGGCGTCGTTGGCCATCACGCCCGGCGCCGCCACGGACAGGAGCTGGCCGGCCCGGGTGATGTAGGCGTCGGGCACCGCCAGCGGCGCGGCGGCCGGCGCGGTCACGTCGAGGGACACCAGCATGCCGCCGTTGAGCCCGCTGCCCAGGAACAGGCGGCGGTCGTAGAGCGCCCAGCGGCCGACCTCGAGCACGACCAACGCGTCGAGGGACTTGGCGGCCGCCAGCAGGGGGGAGACCTCCGGGCGGGCGAAGCGCAGCGGGAAGGCGTCCTCGGCCACGATCGTCAGCAGGTGCCCGACCAGGGTGGGCACGTGGCTGCGCTGGCCTGCGTTCACCAGGCGCAGCAAGGTGCGCTCGCCGGCCACCGGGGCGTGGTCCAGCGCGGCCGTCGCGGCGGGGGCCGGGAGGCCGTTGACCAGGAACACGCTGGGCTTGAAGTCCACGGTGGAGGTGACCGCGCCCGCCGGGCCGAAGTCGCCCGCGGCCACGGCCGCGTTGAGCGCGGGATCGAGCTCGGAGTAGACCAGCAGCGCCTCGTTGTCGTAGAGCAGGCCGGGGTAGGCCTCGCCGACCGCGAAGTCGTGCGTCACCGCGCCCACCAGGCCCATGGGGAGCTGCACGGCCGGGTGCGAACCGCTGGCGTACAGGTAGGTGCCCGGGCGCAGGGGCTGGAAGGTGTAGGTGCCGGTCGCGCCCGGCGCCGTCTCGACCTGGAAGGAGCGGATCCGCTCCCGGCCCTGGGCGTCGAGGAAGCGCACCGGCGCGAGCCCGCCGGTGTGTCCGAAGACGACCAGGGACACGGGCTCGCTGAGCTCGTTGGTCAGGTTGACCACCAGCGTGTCGTCCCCGGGCGGGACGACCAGGCGCGGACCGGGCAGGCTGATCGGCCCGCCGACCAGGCCGAAGCCCCAGATCGGCACCACCTGACCGTCGGGCAGCGTGAGCGAGTCCGCCGCCGCCCGCAGGTCGTACTGCACCGCGCTCGCGGGGCCTGCCCACAGCAGGGACGCGCCGAGGAGCGCCAGGACCAGGATCGTGTGCTGGGTTCTCATGATCTCACCTCCGCCCCGGGCCTGGTCACGGCATCGGGGTGCCAGGCGCCTCGACCATGAGCATGGTCATCATGCCGCCCGGGAAGACGTCGTTGTTGGTCATCTCGCGCTCGGTGTGGGAGTGCCACATGTGGACGAAGGCGCCGCCGGGGTTCAGGCCGCCCTCGCCCGGCGGCAGCTCGGCGCCCGCGGACAGGAAGGGGCTGCCGCTCCAGAACCCGCCGTAGGCCATCTCCTGGTCGCCGGGCATCACGGTGGGTAGCACCTTGCCGTGATCCGGGCAGTACTCCCGGGTGTGGTCGTCGAACTGGTCCCCGTCGTGATCCATGCAGTCGTGGGCGACCTCGGTCCCGTAGATGTCCCAGCCCAGCTTCTCTCCGGTCCAGGAGAAGATGGCGTCCGTGGTCGCGCCCGGCACGCTCTGGACGGTGAACACGTCCATGGCCAGGTCCGCCCCGGCGCCGACCGCGCTGGAGAGCAGCTGCCCGTCCCTGGCGATCACCCGGGCGTGGTTGCCGTGGTGGTGGAAGGGGTGCAGGTCGCGGCCGGCGCCGATCACCCGCATCAGCAGGCGCTCGCCCGGCATGGTGTGGGTCATGGCGCCGTACGGCTGGGTGGGCAGCCAGGGCACCAGGTCGTCGGCCATGGTGTCCGGGGCGGCCCGACCGTTGATGAACCAGTAGACCGGCTGGAAGTCGGCCAGGAGCGCGTCGAGGCCGGGGGCCAGGGGCCCCTCGAACAGCACCATGTCGTGCACGCGCATGTCCAGCTCGGTCAGCAGGAACAGGTTCTCGCGCTCGTAGGCCGTGTCCGCGGAGGGGTAGGCCTGCGGGCTGAGGGGGTTGAACCCGGCGGGGCGCACGATCAGCGCCCCCACCAGGCCCATCTCGATCTGCAGATCGGGCCGGCTGCCGGCCTGGTACAGGTAGGTCCCGGCCGCCTCGGCCACGAAGGTGTAGGTGACCGTCTCGCCCGGCGCGGCCTCCTGCGCCAGCGGGCCGGGCGCGCCGCCCACGGCCTGCACCCCGCGCTGGCCGGGGAAGGTGAGCGAGGTCGCCACGGGCAGCTCGTTGGTGAGCTGGACGCTGACCGTGGCGCCCTGGGGCACGATCAGGGTCGGGCCGGGGTACTGCGTCAGGGTGCCGTCGGGCGCGAGGCCCCAGAACAGGAAGGCGCCGCCGTCCGGCGTGCTGAGCACGTCCTCGCGGGCCACCAGCCAGAAGGCGGTGCCCTCCAACCCGGGGATGGCGGCCTGGGCCGGCGCGACCGCCAGCAGCAGGGCCAGCGCCGCCAGGCCCAGGTGCAAGCGCGACAGGATTCTCGGGTTCATGGCCGCCTCCTCAGCGCACGATGATCTCGGCCATCATGCCGCCGAAATCCTCGTCGCCATTGCTCAGATAGCTCAGGTTCGTGGTGAACAGCGGGTAGGTGCCGGGCGGGACCTGGCTGGTGTCCAGGATCACGTCCGCGGACTCACCGCCGCCCAGGGTGACCGACTGGGTCAGGTAGCTGAGATCCTGACCGGCCGGGCTGCGCAGCAGCCGCGCGCTCCAGCCCACCACCTTCATGGGCAGGCCGAGCGTGGCCAGCGTGTAGAGCTGGGTCACGCTCAGGTTGGACAGGCGCAGCAGCACGCGCTGGCCCTGGGTGGCCTCGATCACCGTGCTCACCCGCTGGGACTGCTTGCCGCCGTTCTCGACGGGGGCCGGCAGGGCCCCGGGCCGGGTGGTGTCGGGGTAGCCGCGACCGTTCAGCATGGCGTAGCGATCGCGCATGGCCGCGAAGGGCAGCGGCTGGACGTTCTCGGAGGCGTCGTGGAAGGCGGGGTCGAACGAGCCCATCTGCACCGGCACGTCCAGATCGTAGCGGGTCGAGCCGTCCCCGTCGTTGTAGGCGTAGGTGAAGCCCGTGTGGTGGACGAAGCCCTGGAGGTCGGTCCCGTCCGGGAGGCGGTTCTGGGCCGGCCGCACGTACAGGTTGCCCAGCATGCCCATCTGCATGTGCTCGGTGGCCTCCACGTGGCAGTGGTACATGTACGTGCCCGGCTGCACGACGTTGTAGTAGTAGGTCAGGCTCGAACCCATGATGATGGAGATGGAGGCGTCGGGGTTGCCGTCGTAGACCGGAGCGGCCTGGGGGAAGCCGTGCCAGTGCACCGAGTGGGGATCGAAGAGGTCCGGGCGCATGAGCATGCCCACGTTGGTGAGCGTCAGGTAGACCTCGTCGCCCTCGTCGGCCATCAGGGTGGGGGCGGGGAAGTTGGCCCCCAGCATGCCCGCGTGCATGGCGTGCTCGGGCATGAGCCCGGTCAGGTCGGAGAAACCGAACATGTACATGGGTCGGCCGTCGGCCATGGTGATGTAGCCGTCGCCGGCCCCCAGGTGGAAGCACCTGGCGTTCGGGTGAGCCGGGTCGATCACGTCGATGACCGCGTCGCCGTTCAGATCGCCCGGGCACTGCACCTTCACCCCGGCCGTGGCCGGACCCGCCGCCAGGAGCGCGGCCAGGGCCAGGGCTGGAGTCAGCACGTGGAAGAGAGTGGTTCGCAACATGGCTTGGTCCCTCCGTGGCCTCGAGGCCCTCACAGCGGGCTCTCGTCCGCCCCGATGTCGGGCGCGTAGATGCCGAAGATGTTCATCGAACGGCCCTGCCCATCAACGTCGAACAGCAGGCTGGGCAGCTGCACCAGCAGGCCGAAGTCGAGGTAGGCGCGGTTGAGCGCCGCGCTGCCCGACACCAGGTGGAGATCGGCGAACGGCTCGTTCGTCACCGGGTCCCGCAGGGTCAGCGGTCCGAAGCTCAGGCGGATGAAGTTGCCGCCCTCGTCGAAGGCCGGTGGGGCCTGGATGCCGGTGGTCACCTCCGGGATCACCAGGTGCCCCCGGGAGCCGTTGACGTACCAGGCCTGGAAGCTCGGGTCGCCGCTCACGTTGCTCGCGTGGTAGCCGCTCGTGTCGGTGAGCAGGGAGTAGCGCGGATCGAGGCTGGCCGGCACGGCGGTGCCGATCACCGCGAGGTCCCAGTAGGTCGGGGCGTCACCCGCGAACACGTCCGGCAGCAGGCGGTAGCTGGCCGGCGTGGTGGTGTTGTCGGTCTCGAAGTGCAGCGACAGGTTCTGCCAGATGATGTTGTTCTGCATGAGCGGGTTGGAGAACTCGCGGTAGGGCAGGGTGCCCGGCCGGGTGCCGAAGGCCGCCCGCAGCGCGGCGCTGTGCGCGTAGCTCACGACGCCAGCCGGCTGCGCCGCGGAGATGTTGGGATCGCCCAGGCTGAAGGCCGCGCCGGCCGTGGCCGTGCTGATGTTGTGGGCGATGGTGTTGTGCGCGATGCGCACCCGGGCCGCGTCCTGCAGCGAGAGCCCGCCGCCGGCCATGGCCGCCACGTTGTTGGAGATCAGGTTGTTGGTGAGATTGACGGTGTGCCAGGTGCGCCCCAGCGCGTCCACGCCGTTGACCAGCGCCAGGCGGATGGCCCCGCCGTCGCCGGCGCCGGCCGAGTTGCCCAGCAGCACGTTGCGGTCGACGAGCACGTTGCCGGCCCCCTCGGTCAGGACCTGGCCGATCAGCGGCGGCTGGCCGCCGATGAAGATGCCGCCGCCCGAGGTGGGCGCGCCCTGGTTGAACACCTCGTTGAACACGATCCGGTTGCGCTCGATCCGCCCGCGCCGGCTGAGCCCCAGGTGGCCGACGCCGCCACCATCGCCGAGGTTGAAGTTGCCGCAGATGAAGTTGTCGGCGATCAGGTAGTCGTCGGCGCCGGTGTGCATCGATACGCCGGCGCCCGCGCCGCCCTGGCCGCCGTTCAGCGCGATCTGGTTGCGGCGCACCTTGACGAAGCGGCTGGCGGCGCTCACGTACTCGCCGTCGGCGGTGAGCTGGGGGTGCCCGATGCGCACGCCGCCGCCGAAGAAGCCGGTGTTGTTGGTGATGCGGTTGTTGGCGATGTCAAGCTGGCGGGCGTAGCCGTTGACCGTCACGCCGCCGCCGTGATCGGCGCCGGTGATGGTGAAGCCGTCGATGCGCGCGTTGGGCAGCCCCTGCCGCAGGCCGAAGCCGCCCTGGTTGACCCCGACGTTGCGGCCGAGCACCAGGACGCCCGCGCCCTCCTCGGTGAACAGGGCCTCCGGCTCGAGGCCCGCCAGCACCTGCTCCTGGCCCGGCAGGAGCTCGATCAGGCCGTCGGCGATGAGCTGGTCTACCTTCAGCCGCCAGGCGGTCAGCTTCTCGGCCGGCGCCTTGACCGCGTTGATGATGGTCGAGCCCGCGCCCGCGCCCTGCAGGCGCACCGGCTTCCACATGATCACCATCTCCTCGTAGATCCCCGGCGGCACCAGGATGAGATCGCCTGGCTTGGCCGCGTCGATGGCCGCCTGGATGGTGCCTCTGCGGGGCACCCGCAGCACGCTGTAGTTGTCGCCGGCCTGGGCCACGGTCACGGTGATGCCGTGGACGGTGGACTGGCCGTTGTCGCCGCGGGTGACCACCAGGTCGCCCGTGCGGGCGGCCGCGGGGATCACCACCCGGAGGGAGTCGGGCGACCAGAGGCTCCCGGGCGCGAGCGGGAGCTGCACGCCGCCCAGGGTGACCTGGCCGGGCGAGGCGCCGAAGCCGAAGTCGCGCAGGATCAGGCGCGGCTCAGCCGAGAGCGGGCCGCCGTACACCGGGTTGGGCACGAACACCGAGCCCTCGGAGGTGATGGTCAGCACCTGCCCGGCCCGCAGGTAGGGCCCGCCGTCGGGTCCGTCCACCGTGTCCAGGCGGGGGGTGCCGTCCGGGTACTCGCAGTCCACCTGGAGCTTATCCGGCCCGGTGAAGGCCGAGACCGGCAGCACCGGGGTGTCCAGGTAGGTCGTGGTCCCGGGCATGTACTGGAACGTGTAGCAGAACTGGCTGTAGCGCCGATCGAAGAAGGGGTCCATGACCATGCGGCCCGGCCGGCTCGCGTCGGGGATCGGGCCCGGGTTGTTCAGGCACACGGTCATCATGCTTGGCGCCACGCCGCTCGGGCTGGGCACGTTGGTGGTGTAGGTGGACGGGACCAGGGCGTTGTAGGTGCCCCACATGTCCGTGTACACCCGGCTGATCTCGCGCCCGGTCCAGTCGCGGATGGAGACGGGCATCCAGGGCGGGGCGTACTTCTCGCCGAACTGGGGCGAGGTGGGATCGAACTCGTTGGACAGATCGTCCAGCACGAAGCCGACGATGTGCCCGGCCACCGGGACCTCGGTGAACAGGGCGAAGTCCGCGGCCGCGTTCTGCCGGTCGCGCAGCGCGACCTGCTTGCGGTCGCACAGGGGGCGCAGCTGGCCGGCGTAGGCGCTCGGCACGCCCGGGAACAGGCTCAGCTCGTCCGGCACCAGGTGGTCGTCGCCCACGCAGGGCGGCACCAGCAAGGGATCCAGGCTGATCTTGCCCTTGGCGCCCAGCTTGGTGGCCGGGTTGTAGCTGTCGCCGAAGTCGACGTTCTTGTCCTCCTCCTTGACCAGCTCGTAGGTCGGGCTGCCGTCCGGGCCGCGCGGCAGGGCGGCCTCCACGATGTACACGCCGGCGGGCAGGCCGGTGAAGGCGTAGCCGCCGTCGAACACGCCCGGCCGGAGCTGGTTGAAGTTGCGCAGTCCGTCGTAGCAGTCCGTGGGCACGCCCAGGTGCGTGAACACGGGGCCCACGCAGCCCGAGGGCGCGCTGTCGTCGAAGCTGTCGGTGGTCACCACGTCCAGCGCGTCGCCGAGATCGAACAGCCCGTCCCCGTTGCGGTCCACGTCCTCGGGCCCGGGCGGCGTGGCCAGGGCGCCGTCGACCGCGCGGAAGCCGAAGGGCGCGTTGTCCACGTCTGCGTAGGTGGGCAGGCCGTCGCCGTCCACGTCGTCCACCACCCCGTCGCTGGCGTCGAACACCCCGTCGGCGTCCCAGTCGAGGTCCTCGGCGGCGGGGAAGTTCCCCATCGGCGCCATGTCGCGATCCCCGTCGGCGTACAGGGCCACCTGGACCCTGGGGATGCCAGGCTCCCAGTTCTCGCCCGCGGTCCAGCGGGGATCGTTCTCGGCGCGGGTGGTGGCGTAGCGCACGATGCCCGAGATGCCGCCGTTCTCCCCGGCGGCGTAGGGCGCCTTGCCGAAGAAGGCCACGTTGGTCTGGCCCAGGAAGGCCTGGAAGGCCTCGAGCAGCACTGGGCCGGTCTCCGTGCGGTAGGGCAGGCTGGCGCCTGGGTTGGCCGGATCCGCCTGCGGCTGCGGGGAGAGCTGGCCGCCGAACGACCAGGGATCGGCCGGGTCGATGGCCCCGCCCGCGTCCACCACGAAGGTGCCGCCGGTCGCCTTGAAGCGGGTGAAGTCCACCTCGAGCACCAGCCAGTTGAAGAAGGGGAACACCTCGTCGAAGGGCACGAAGCCCTCGAGGTCCGTGGGGAAGGACTGGTAGATGGTGCCGTCCCGGAAGCGGATGTTGAGAGGCACGTCGGGGATGCCGATCTCGCCCGGGTCCGGGAAGCCGTTCTGGTTGGCGTCCAGGAACACGTGGCCCTCCAGGCGCGCGAACCACTGGAACACCGAGACGTCGCCCAGATCGATCGTGCCCGCGCCGTCGGGCACGGTCAGCAGCTTGAAGGCCACGATCTGATCGAGCTGGGTGTCGAAGATCACCAGCTCGTAGTTCCCGGCGGGCACGTTCGGGATGGCGAACGCGTTGCCGTCCAGGCAGGGCTGGGCGAACACGCCGCGGCCCGTGCCCACGCCCATCTCGTTGAGCCCCACCCAGCAGGTGGTGTGCGCGAGGGGGGCGCCGAGGAAGAAGCCGACCTCGGGGGGGCGGGCGGTGTGCAGGTTCACCACTCGGCCGGTCAGGGTGGCCGAACCGTCCAGCACGCTGGTGTCGTTCATCGGCCGCACGAAACCCACGTCCACGTGCCAGCTCGGGGGTCCGAACTCCATGAAGTAGCCGGGCTCGTTGGACTTGACCCAGGCGTCGATCACCTTGGTGCCCTCGATGGTCGCGGTCTGCTGCCACTGCTGGCCCGCGGGCGGCACGGCCTGGACGCCGTACTTGCCGGGCGCCAGGTTCTTGATGACCGCCTCGCCGTTCGCGTCCGTGAGGATGACCCCCGTGCCCATCTGGACCACGCTGCCGTCCGCGGCGTAGGTGGTGCCCAGCGGGTTGCCGAACGCGTCCGTGGAGAGCTGCCCTCCGTTCTGCCCGTAGCGTCCACCCGCGTCCTCCAGCATGATGGTGAAGCCCGCCAGCCCGGTCTCCGCGGGCAGGTCCGGGATGTTGTTGATCGGCAGGACGTCCTCGTAGACGAACACCGTGATCTGGGCGGTGGGCAGGGGAAGGGGCTGGACCAGCACCGTCAGCTGCGCCTGGTCGCCGCGCAGGCGGCCGCCGCCGATGGAGAAGCCCGCGGCAGGCAGCACCGACACGTAGTAGTGCTTGGTGGGATCCAGGACCAGTCCGCTCGGCGGTGTGAGCTCGTCGCCCTTGGCGACCAGGGGCATGTAGCTCTGGTGGAAGCGCACCGCCAGGGTGAGCGGATCGAGGACCCCTGGCTGGACGTTGTAGGTCGAGTCCTCCTCGACCAGCCAGCGGTAGGCGGTGACCGGCTCGCCCGCCGGTCCGCTGACCGTGAGCTCGAAGGCCCCCGCCAGCGGCGCGACCAGCAGCCCGAACAAGAGAACTCCCCAGAGCTCCAGCCGGGTCGCGTGGGACCCGGTCGGGCGCGGCCGTCCAACTCGGCTATCCATGATAACCTCCTTCGCTCCTGCGATTGGCTGTGTACACAGAGCCCTCACGACCCCCCCTGCGGATTCAGGGTAGGATTCCTTCTGCTCCTGTAGTCCATCGAGCGGCGTGGACGAGCCCGTCCAATGAACGGTTCAGAGTCGGGCGGCGTGTGATGATGATTACATCGCGGTGATGATCATTTCTCGAGGACGAGGAGCGGAGGACGGCGCGGAGGCGGGCGAGCCGAGGCGGGCTACTGGACGACCATGGCCAGGCGCAGGATGCGCGCGTCGAGCCTGGCGCCCTGGGCGCTGGCGGCCTTGAGGTTGACGAGGATCTTGGGCTTGGCGTCCTTGGCGATGGCGCCGATGGCGGCCCCGGCCTTCACCATGTCGAGCTCACCGGCCATCAACAGCATGCCGCGCTCGGAGGCCGCCGCCACCAGCGACTCCTGGAGCCCGCCCAGGCCGGAGCACAGGTAGAGCACGTTCAGGTTGAGGTCGGTGGCGGCCTTGGTGAGGTCGGCCGAGCTGGTCACGTTCACCGGGAAACCCTGGATGGAGTGGGACTTGACCGTCTTGGTGGAGACGCTGCGGAGCTGATCCAGCATGTCCTTGGCGTCCTGGACGCTGGTCGGGTTGTCTGCCTTGCCGACCACGCCGATGCGCAGCCCGGTGCCCTGGAAGCGGTCGATGTTGGTGTCGTAGGACAGCACCGTGAGCAGGATGGTCACGCGCTCCTTGCTGGGAAGCCGCTCGTCCGCGGACGCACTCGAAGGAGCCAGCCAGAGCGCAAGCAGCGTGCCCGCGCAGAGCCAGGCAGACAGTCGCAGGATTGGAACTCGCACCGCTCGACCTCCATGCGGCACCCCCGGGCCGGGGGGGTGCTCAGCGCGTCGACGTATCGTAGCTCTCCCCCAAGTGGAGCACAAGGGTTACTTGCACCTCGTGTGGTCCTGCGGGTAGCGGGTCCGGCGGGCGCCGGGCTCAGGGAGGCGGGAGGCTCAGCCGCCTGGCGCGCTGGTCCTCGTAGAGCGAGACGGGTCGCAGGCCGTCGCCCTGGTCCAGCCCCTCGACCCAGTCCAGGGGCTCGGTGCCCGCGGCCTGCCCGGCCAGATCGCCGAGCAGGTCGTCGGCCGGATCCGTGTATACGATGGCCCCGCGCGTGCCGATCACGAAGCCCCAGCCGTACTGGTAGGAGCGCAGGAGCCCGCCCTGGACGTTCCAGAAGACGTCCTGGGTGGCGCTGTGGCCGGCCCCGGAGCTCTCCTGCCCGCGGTTGACCGCGCCCCACCCGTCGTCGCTCACCGCCCCGTCCACCAGGTTGGCCATGGCCAGGGAGTGGTGGTACTCGCTCAGCCCGGTCACCGCGCCCAGCTCGCTCTCCGCCAGGCCGCCCCGGCTCTCGACGCGCAGGAAGACGCAGCCCGAGGTGCCGAAGTCCCAGTTCTGGATGAAGTTATGGCGCCCGTCGAGCCCCTGGCAGTCGCGCACCAGGACCTCGCCCGACTGCATGAGCTCGAACAGGTAGCCGTTGCCGCCCGAGCCGCGGTTCTGGGCGCGCTCGAGGACGGTGTCCAGCACGCTCACCCGCTTCGAGCGCTGGACCAGGATGCCGCCCGACTGCAGGTGGCGCCCGCCCTCCCCGGCGGTCGAGGCGAAGGAGGCCACCCGGCGGACCCAGGCGTCCTCCACCTGATCCAGCAGGAGCACGTGGGCCCGATCGCTCGCCCGGGCGCTGGCCAGGTCGACCGCGTTGGACAGCGCCAGATCCTCCACGCCGACCTCGGCCAGGAGGCCGTCCACCGCGCGCAGGCTGGCGCCGTCGCGGGTCTTCAGGGGGTAGCGCACGGGCGCGTCCAGCCGGACCGTGAAGGGGGGGGCCGAGCCCTCCACGGCGGCCACCGTGCGGCGGAAGAAGGCTCGCCACTGGCCGGCCGAGGCTTGCCACACCCCGGTCATGCCGTGCTCCGCGATGAAGTCGCCGGTGATGACCGCGCCCAGCTCCACGTCGTCGCCGGGCGCGAGGCCCGCGGGGTCCTGGACGCGCACCTCGAGGGACCGCGGGCTGGCGTCCTCGGCGAGCGGCAGGTCCGGCCCCAAGGTCGGCTGGCCCTGGAAGCTGAGGCTGGCCAGGCCGCTCATGTCGCCCGCGCGGGTGAAGTACACCCGGGTGAGCCCGGCGCCCGCCCCGCGCAGCACCACCCCGGAGCGCCTCACCACGAGCAGCCCGTCGCAGCGGTACAGGCCCTCTGGCAGCTCGACCACGCCGCCCCCGGCCTGTCCGGCCTGGTCCAGGGCGGCCTGGAGCGCGGCCGTGCTGTCGGTCTGCCCGCTCGGGTCCGCGCCTTGGTCGAGGGCCGACACGCGCGGGCCCGGCGGCTCGGCGGGCGGCTCGGCCTCGCCCAGGTGGTAGCCGGCGTAGGAGAAGTCGTGCAGGAAACGCCCCTCGGCGTCCGTGGAGGCGGGCGTCCAGTCCTCCGGGTAGAGGCTCGAGCGCCAGCAGCCGGGGCAGTCCGTGGCGCCGTCCTGGTCCGCGTCCCCGCCGGCGTCGGGTCGCGCGCCGCCGTCCTGGCAGGCGGGGGCGAGGCACAGCGCGGCGAGCAGCAAGCCGGCGGGGAGCAGGCGTGGCATGACCCATCCCTAGAACAGCCGGCGGCGGACCGCAAGGTGGGCCGTGACGGCGGTCACCGGCCCTGGAACTTCGCCTCGCGCTTCTCCAGGAAGGCGGACACCCCCTCCTGCTTGTCCTGCGTGGCGCAGCTGAGCGCGTGGAGGTAGCTCTCGTGGGCCAGGCCCTCGGCCAGCGAGCCGTCCGCCGAGCGCAGCACGGCCTCCTTGGCGTACTGCAGCGCGAGCCTGGGGAGCTTCGCCAGGGAGAGCGCGAGCCGCTTGGCCTCTTCCATCAGCGCGGCCGGCTCCACCACCCGGTTGACCAGGCCCATGGCCAGCGCCCGCTCCGCGTCCACCGGCTCGCCCGTCAGCACGAGCTCGAGCGCCCGCCCGACGCCCACCAGGCGCGGCAGGCGCTGGGTGGCCCCGGCGCCCGGGATGATGCCCAGCTTCACCTCGGGCTGCCCGAGCTTGGCGGTCCTGGCCGCCAGCCGGAGCGTGCAGGCCATGGCCAGCTCCAGCCCGGCGCCCATGGCGAAGCCGTTCACCGCGGCGATGGAGGGGATGTCGAGGGACTCCAGCCGGGTGAGCACCTCCTGGCGGCGGCGGGTGACCGCCCGGCCGCGCACCAGATCCCGGACCTGGAGCTCCTTGATGTCCGCCCCGGCCACGAAGGCCTTGTCGCCCGCGCCGGTGACGATGAGCGCCCGCAGCTCGGCGTCCTGCTCGACCTGGGCCAGGGCCTGGTCGAGCTCCTCGATGGTGGCGTCGTCGACGGCGTTCCGGACCTGGGGCCGGTTCACCGTCAGGATGGCGATCGGGCCTTGCTTCTCGAACAGGAGATTCTGGAACAAGTTCACCTCCGCGTCGCTGCTGGACCGCTCGGCCGCAGCCTTCCGCCGCCTGCGGAACTCGCCATCACCATGACGCTCCGCCGCTCCGGTCCAGGGATTCCCTGCGCGGCGTCGCGTCGGGCTGGGGTCGGCTCAGACAGTCCTCGGCGGCTACAGGCTGGGGCCGAGGCGTCCTGCGGCCGAAGGACGCACCCCGGGAAGATGCTCACTTCTTCTCTTCGCTGTAGTCGTAGAAGCCCTTGCCGCTCTTCTTGCCCAGCTTGCCCTCGGAGATGAGCTTGTCCACCACCGGCGGGTGCTGGTAGCGCGGATCATTCAGCTCGCGCCTCAGGGTCTGCATCTTGGCCCGGTGCACGTCGAGGCCGATCATGTCCACCAGGGCCAGCGGGCCCATGGGGTGGTTGGCGCCGAGCTTCATGGCCTTGTCGATGTCGGCCGGGGCGGCCACGCCCTGCTCCACCAGCCAGGTGGCCTCGTTCAACAGCTGCCCGAGCACGCGGCTGACGATGCCGGCCGGGGCCTCGGTGTGGCAGACGACCGGATCCTTGTCGAGCCGCCTGGCCAGCTCCTCGGCCGCCTGCAGCGTCTCCTTGGAGGTCTTCTTGCCCGGCATGATCTCGCACAGCTTCATCACCACCGGCGGGTTGAAGAAGTGCATCTGCACCACCTTGTCCGGGCGCCTGGTGGCCGCGGCGATGGCGCTGATGCTCATGGAGGTGGTGTTGGTGGCCAGGACGACGCCGGGGCGGGCGTGCTTGTCCAGCTCGGCGAACACCTTCTTCTTGATGTCCAGATCCTCCAGCACGCTCTCGATGACGAAGTCCGCCTCCTTGGCCGCCTCCAGCGAGCCCCCGGTGCGGATGCGGCCGAGGATCTCGTCCGCCTCGGCCTGGGTCAGCTTGCCCTTCTCCACCCGCCCGGCCAGGCCCTTGGCGAGCTTGGCCTTGCCCTTGTCCGCGAGCGCCTGGTTCACGTCCACCAGGATGGCCTGGAACTTCTGCTGCGCGGCCAGCTGAGCCACGCCCGCGCCCATGGTGCCGGCGCCGACGACGAGGATGGTCTTGATCTCCATGGCTGCCTCCCGCGCGCCTAGACGCGCTCGATCACCACGGCCGCGCCGTTGCCGCCGCCGATGCAGGCCGAGGCCACGCCCAGGCTCTTGTTGCGATCCTTCAGGGCGTGGATCAGCGTGGTCAGGATCTTGGAGCCGGTGGCCGCCACCGGGTGGCCGAGCGCGATGGCCCCGCCGTGCACGTTGACCTTGGCGCGATCGAGCCCGAGCGCGCGCTCGCAGGCCAGGTACTGGGCGGCGAAGGCCTCGTTGAGCTCGATGAGGTCCATGTCCTTGAGCTGCAGGCCGGCCTTCTTGAGGGCCGCGGGGATGGCCTTGGACGGCGACAGCCCGAAGCGCTTGGGCTCGTAGCCCACGAAGGCGTAGCCCTTGAGCTTGGCCACCGGTTTCAACCCCAGCTCCCTGGCCCGCTCGGCGTCCATGAGCACCTGGGCGGCGGCCGCGTCGCACAGCGCGCAGGCGTTGGCCGCGGTGATGCCGCCGTCCTTGCGGAAGACCGGCTTCAGCTTGGCCATGCCCTCCAGGGAGGCGTCGGTGCGGACGATCTCCTCCTCGGTGAACTGGGTCGGGCCCTTCTTGCCCGGCACCTCGATGGCCACCACCTCGTCCTTGAACTTGCCGGCCGCGACCGCCGCGGCCGCCTTCTGGTGGCTCTCCACCGCGAACTGGTCCTGCTCCTTGCGGGTGATGTCCAGCTCCTTGGCGAGGTCGTCGGTCAGCTCGCCCATCAGCCCGCCGCCCAGCGGGCACTTGAAGCCGTCCTTGTGCATCAGGTCGATGATCTCCGAGGCCCCCATGCGGTAGCCCCAGCGCGCGCCGGGCAGCGCGTAGGGGATCTGGCTGGAGCTCTCGGTGCCGCCCACCAGCACCGCGCGCACGTCGCCGGCCTGGATGGCCTGGGCGCCGAAGATGAGCGCCTGCAAGGAGGAGCCGCAGCGCACGTTGACCGACACGGCCGGGGCGTCCACCGGCACGCCTGCGTTGACCGCGGTGATGCGGGCCGGGTTCGGGCCCACGCCCGCCTGCCAGGCGCTGCCGAACACGGTCTGCTCGATCACCTTGGGGTCGATGCCCGAGCGCGCCAGCATGCCGCGCACCAGCTGGGCCCCGAACTCCGTGGCGGCGAGGTTCTGCAGGGCCCCGCCGAACTTGGCGCCCGCGGTGCGGGCCGTGGCGACGATGACGATGTCCTTCATGACTTCCTCCGTGAGCGGGCGGTTAGCGGTTGGCCTTGCGGATGCCGAGCTGATCCGTGCCGATGATCATCTTCTGGATGTTCGTGGTGCCCTCGACGATCTGGTACAGGATCGCGTCGCGGAAGTAGCGCGCCACCGGGTACTCGGTCGAGTAGCCGTAGGCCGAGAGCGTGCGCATGGCCTTCTCGGCGCACTCGGTCACCACCCGGCCGGCGGTCAGCTTGGCCATGCTGGTCTCCAGCACGTTGTTGAGCTGGCCCTGGTCCTTGAGCCAGGCGGCCCGGTAGGTCAGCAGCCGGGCGGCCTCGATGTCGGTGGCCATCTCGGCGATGAGCGCCTGGTTCATCTGGAACTCGCCCACCGGCTTCTCGAACTGCGAGCGCTCCTGGCAGTACTTGACCGCCGCCTCCAGGCAGGCCTGGGCCAGGCCCACGCCGCCGGCCGCGCAGGACAGCCGCGTCTGGTTGAGCGAGCCGAAGACGATCTTGACGCCGTCGCCCTCCTTGCCCAGCAGCGCGTCCTTGGGGATGCGCGCGTCCTCGAAGGCGATCTCCGAGGTGGGCGAGGAGCGCGTGCCGAGCTTGTCGAGATCGCGGGTGCTGATGCCCGGGGTGTGCATGTCCACCACGAAGGCGGACAGGCCCTTGGCGCCCGCCTCGCGGTTCGTGTAGGCGTACACCATGGCGAGATCCGCCTTGGAGGCGAACGAGATCCAGGTCTTGCCGCCGTTGAGCACGTAGTGATCACCGTCCTTGCGGGCGGTGGTCTTCAGCGACACCACGTCCGAGCCGGCGTTGGGCTCGGTGATGGCGAAGCAGCCGATCTTGCGGGCCGAGATCAGCTCCGGAATCCAGCGCTTCTTCTGCTCGTCGGTGCCGTGGCGCAGGATGGAGAGCGCGGTGCCCAGGTTCTGGGTGTTGAAGGCCACCCGCACCGAGGAGGAGCCGCGCGAGATCTCCTCGCAGATCATGGTCAGCGCCAGGTAGCCGCAGCCCGTGCCGCCGTACTCCTCGGGGATGGTGCAGCCGAAGTAGCCGAGCTCGCCCATCTTCTTCACCACCTCAAGGGGGAAGTGGTGCTCCTCGTCCCACTTGTCGGCGAAGGGGATGATCTCCTTCTCGGCGAAGTCGTGGGCCGAATCCTTCATGAACTGAAGCTCTTCGGTGATCTTGAAGTCCATGGGCGCTCTGCCTCCGGCGACGGGTATGCGTTCGACCTACCTTTGGACCGCCGGTAGAATGCCGCCCGCCCTGGAGGGTGTCAAGGGAGGAGGGGACGGGCGCGGCGGGTTGACTTCCAGCTTTGCTGCGGGCATGTTGGGGCCGCCAAACCGGAGGAGCACAGCATGCTCGACGGGCTCGTCATCCTCGCCATCGGCATGGGCGTGGTGTTCAGCTTCCTGATCCTGCTCATCTTCGTCGTGCATGGCCTGCACCGTTTCGAGCGCCTGCTCTCCGGCGCCAGGCCTGGCCCTGCCGTCCTCCCGGACAGCCCGCCGGAGGAGGCCTGCGGCGAGGCGGCCGCGGGCCCGGCTGCTACGCCTGCCGAGGACGAGGACGAGGGCAAGCGCCTGGCCGCGGCCCTGGCCGTGGCGTTCGCCCTGGAGACCCAGGGCGCCGCGCGTCCGCCTACCGAGGCCGCGGGCGAGAGCGGGGGGGCCTGGCGGCGCGCGGGTCGGCTGATGCTCATGCAGCCGCCGGCCCGGGTCGCGCGCCGGGGAGGCCAGCCATGAGCCTGCCCGCCGCCGCGCAGCCGGCCCTCCAGGGCGGCATGCACATGGCCGACGCGGTCGGCCGCTTCATCGACACCACGGGCGTGCTGCTCTTCGACTGGCGCACGCCGGTCATGTGGGCCATCGCCGGGGTGGTCATCTTCCTGGCCATCCGCAAGAAGTACGAGCCGCTGCTGCTGCTGCCGATCGGCTTCGGCTGCCTGCTGGCCAACATGCCGGGCTCGGGCATGATGGAGCCGGGCGGGTTCCTGCACACGATCTACGGCTTCGGCGTGGTCAACGAGCTCTTCCCGCTGATCATCTTCGTGGGCGTGGGGGCGCTGACCGACTTCGGCCCGATGCTGGCGAACCCCAAGACCATCGTGCTGGGCGCGGCCGCCCAGCTCGGCATCTTCACCAGCCTGCTGGGCGCGGTGGCGCTAGGCTTCGACCTGCGCGAGGCGGCCTCCATCGGCATCATCGGCTCGGCCGACGGGCCCACCACCATCTACACCGCCTCCTCGCTGGCCCCGCACATCCTGGGGCCGATCGCGCTGGCGGCCTACTCCTACATGGCGCTGGTGCCCATCATCCAGCCGCCCATCATGCGCCTGCTGACGACCCCCAGGGAGCGCGCGACGAAGATGGAGCAGCTCCGGGAGGTGCCGCGGCGCACCCGCATCCTGTTCCCCATCGTGGTGTGCCTGTTCTGCGCGCTGCTCATCCCGGCGGCCACCCCGCTCATCGGCATGCTCATGTTCGGGAACCTGCTGCGCGAGTCCGGGGTGGTGGAGCGCCTGGCCCGGACCGCGCAGAACGAGCTCATCAACATCACCACCATGCTGCTCAGCCTGTGCGTGGGCGCCACCATGGTGGCCAAGGACTTCCTGACCCCGCAGACGCTCGGCATCCTGCTGCTGGGGCTGGCCGCCTTCGCCGTGTCCACCGCCGGCGGGGTGCTGTTCGGCAAGCTGATGTACTGGTGGACGGGCGGCAAGGTGAACCCGCTGATCGGCGCGGCCGGGGTGAGCGCGGTGCCCATGGCCGCCCGGGTGGTGGAGATCGAGGGACAGCGGGCCAACCTGGACAACCACCTGCTGATGCACGCCATGGGCCCCAACGTGTGCGGCGTGATCGGCTCGGCCATCGCCGCCGGCGTGCTGCTGGCGCTGCTGCGCTAGCGCGCCCGGGCTGAGGAGACAGGACGATGAAGACGGTCAAGGAGCGCATCGAGGGGCTGCGGCAGCGGGAGCAGAAGGCCCTCGAGCTGGGCGGCGAGAAGGCGGTGGCCAAGCACAAGACCGGCGGGCGGCTCACGGCCCGCGAGCGGCTGGCGGCGCTGTTCGACCCGGGCAGCTTCCAGGAGATGGACATGTTCGTGCGCCACCGTTGCCAGGACTTCGGCATGGACAAGACCGAGGTGCCTGGCGACGGGGTGGTGACCGGCTCCGGCCTGGTGGACGGGCGGCGGGTGTTCGCCTTCGCCCAGGACTTCACCGCGCGGGCCGGCACCATGAGCGAGTACCAGTCGCAGAAGATCTGCCGGGTGATGGACCTGTCGCTGAAGACCGGCGCCCCCTTCGTGGGGCTGAACGACTCGGGCGGGGCGCGCATCCAGGAGGGCGTGGACGCCCTGGCGGGCTACGGGCAGATCTTCTACCGCAACGCCCTGGCCTCGGGCGTGGTGCCGCAGATCTCGGCCATCATGGGTCCCACCGCGGGCGGCGCGGTGTACTCCCCGGCCATGACCGACTTCGTGGTGATGGTGCGCAACACCTCCTACATGTTCATCACCGGGCCCCAGGTCATCAAGGCGGTGACCGGCGAGGAGGTCAGCCAGGAGGACCTGGGCGGGGCCGCGGTGCACACGGGCCGCTCGGGCTGCGCGCACTTCGCGGCCGACAGCGACGCGGAGTGCATCCAGCGCATCCGCGCGCTGCTCGCCTACCTGCCCTCCAACAACCTGGAGGAGGCGCCCCGGGTGGACGCGGGCGACTGCGGGCCGCGGGCCTGCCCGGAGCTGGACGGGATCGTGCCGGACACGGCCCGCCAGGGCTACGACATGCGCGACGTGATCCGCGCGCTGGCCGACGGCGGGGCGCTGCTCGAGCCGCACGCCGACTGGGCGCAGAACATGCTGGTGTGCTTCATCCGCCTGGGCGGGCGCACCGTGGGCGTGATCGCCAACCAGCCCAAGGTGATGGCGGGCGCCCTGGACGTCAACGCGTCCGACAAGGCCACCCGCTTCATCCGCTTCTGCGACGCCTTCAACATCCCGCTGCTCACCCTGGTGGACGTGCCCGGCTACCTGCCCGGCACCGACCAGGAGTGGACCGGCATCATACGGCACGGCGCCAAGCTGCTGTGGTGCTACAGCGAGGCCACCGTGCCCAAGGTGACGCTCATCACCCGCAAGGCCTACGGCGGGGCCTACCTGGCCATGTGCTCCAAGGACCTGGGGGCCGACCAGGTGTTCGCCTGGCCCACGGCCGAGATCGCGGTCATGGGCGCCGAGGGCGCGGCCAACATCATCTTCCGCAAGGAGATCGACGCCGCCCCGGACAAGCAGGCCAAGCTGCAGGAGAAGGTGGCCGAGTACGAGGAGCTGTTCTTCAACCCCTACAAGGCCGCCGAGCGGGGACACCTCACCGCGGTCATCCAGCCCAGCCAGACCCGCAACCGCCTGCTGGACGCCTTCGCCATGCTGGCCGACAAGCGCGAGACGCGCCCGCCGCGCAAGCACGGCAACATCCCGATGTAGCCCGGGGGAGGGCGGTGACGGCGCGGCGCGCACCGGTGGTGCTCCTCCTGCTCGCGGCTTCGGCCTGGGGCGCGGTCCGGGCCGGCGCGGCCGACGCCCCGCCCGCGCCGGGCGAGCGCCTGGTGGGCTTGCGGGAGTGCGTGCAGGCCGCGGCGACCCGGCACCCGGCCCTCCGGCGCGCGCGGCTGGCCCGTGACCAGGCCGCGCTGGACGTGGAGCGCGCCAGGGCCGGCTTCTACCCGGTGCTCAGCTTCCAGCTCGGGTACGGCGACACCCGCTGGCCGGGCGAGGCCGGCGAGCCCCCGGAGCAGTCCCAGGGGCTGCTCAGCTACGACGCCGGGGTGCTGGTGGACACCCCGCTCGGCACCCAGCTGCGGGCCGCGCTGACCAACCGCCGCCTGGGGACCAGCGACCCGGGCGCGGCGCTCGACCCGGAGCACCGGGCCGGCCTGGAGCTGGGTCTCACCCAGCCGCTGCTGCGCGGGCTGGGGCTCGGCCCCAACCTGAGCGGCTGGAACCAGGCCCGGCTCCAGCTCCGCGCGGCGGCCGCCGAGCTGCGCGGGGCGCTGAACGCGCTCGCGCTCGAGGCCGAGCAGGCCTACTGGACGCTGTCGCTGGCCCAGCAGGAGGTGGAGATCGCCGCGCGCTCGCTGGCGCGGGCCCGCCAGCAGCTCGAGGACACCCAGGAGAACATCCGCCGCGGGCTCCTGCCGGACGCCGACCTGTACGTGGTCGAGGAGAGCCAGGTGCGCTTCCAGACCCGGCTGCTCCAGGCCCAGAACCGCCTGGCGGCCGCGCGCTCGCGGCTGGGCGAGGTCATGCGGCTCGAGCCGGAGGCCGCCCGCGGGCTGCGCGCCAGCGAGGCCCCGGAGCCCGGGGCCGTGCGCCTGCCCTCGGAGTACGAGCTGCTGGCGGCCGGCTTCCAGGACTGCCCGGCGCTGCTGGTGGCCCGGGCCCGGGCCGAGGCGGCCGGGGTGGCGCTGGCCTACGCCGAGGACCGGCGCCTGCCGCGCCTCGACCTCGAGGCCAGCTTCCGGCTGAACGGGCTCACCGGCAGCCTGGGCGCCACCTGGGAAGAGCTGTGGGGCTTCGGCCGCACCGACGCCTTCCTGGGACTCTCGCTGGAGGTGCCGCTGTTCGACGCGCTCGACGGCAGCGGCGTGGAGCGGGCCGACCTGGAGGTGGCCCGGGCCCTGCTCGGCATGCAGGAAGCCGAGCAGCGGCTGCGCTTCGAGGTGCACGATCTGCGGCGGGACATCGGCCACCGCCTGGAGGTCCAGCGGCTGGCCCGCAGGGTGAGCGAGCTGGCCCGCCTGAAGCTCGAGGCCCAGCAGGACAAGTACGCCGCCGGCATCTCGGCCCTGAAGGACGTGGTCCAGTTCCTGCGCGAGCTCGACCAGGCCGAGCTGGAGGAGGCGGAGGCCCTGGTCGAGCTGGCCGCGAGCGCGGCCGCGCTGCGGGCCGTGGTGGGCGATCTCCACCTGGCCCACGGGATCGAGGTGCGCTGATGGGCCGCCGGCTCGCCGCCCTGCTGCTCGCGCTCGCGCCGCTCGGGGGCGCCCGGGCCGCGGAGCCCGCCGCGCCCGCCCCGGAGGCCGTCGAGGCCGGCTGGTGCCTGGGCCGGGTGGTGCCGGCCGAGGCGGTGCCCCTGCGCGCGCCCAGGCTGGGCGCGCCCCCGGCCGGCCTGGAGCTCGACGGGAGCAGCCTCCGCCTGGTCCGGCTCGCGCGGGAGGGCGCCCGGGTCCGGCCGGACGAGGAGCTGGCCGTGTTCGGCTTCCCGGAGCGGGCCGTGCGAGAGGCGGTCGAGGCCGACCTGCGCCACGCCCAGGCCTCCATGGACCGGGAGCTGGCCCAGCTCGAGGCCGGGCTGGCGGCGCTGGCGGGCGAGCTGGAGAGCGCCCGCCTGGCCCAGAAGAAGGCGGCCCTCGAGGTGAAGAAGAAGGCCGCCCTCAGCCGCCGGGACGCCGAGCTCGTGGATCTGACCGCGCGCCGGGCGGACTTCGAGGTGAGCGCGCTGGAGCGCACCCGGGCCGCCCGCCAGGCCGTCCTGGCCGCGACCCGCGCCGATCACCTGGAGAGGTTGCGGCAGGCCCGCCAGGTCTGGGCCGAGCTCGAGCAGTGGAAGAGCGCCCTGTCGCTGCGCGCGCCCGCGGCCGGGCAGGTGGTGTTGCCGCCCGTGGAAGAGCTCGGCCGGCCGGCCCGCGCGGGGGATCGCCTGAGCCCGGGCGCGGAGCTCCTGTGGCTGGCCGTGGGGGACCGCCTGGCGGTCGAGTTCGTGCTGCCCGAGCGCCTGCTCGCGAGCTGCGCCCCGGGCGCGGAGGTGCGCCTGCAGGCCCTGCCGCCCCGGGGCGAGCTGCGCGCCCGGGTGCTCGCGGTGGACGACACGCCGGTCGCGCTGGGAGACGGGGTGGGCTACCGGGCGCGGGCCGAGCTGCCCGCGGGCGCGGCCGGGCTGCGCCCGGGCCAGGCCGTGAGGGTGGCGCCATGAGGGTCCGCCTGGCCGCCTGGTGGCTCCTGGTCCTGGGCTGGGCCGGCCCGGCCTCCGCCGGCCCGCCCGTGCCCGAGAGGAAGGCGCTCGACAAACCCACACCTGCGCCCGAGGGGCCCTGGGTGGCCGTGGGCCGCGGACCGCTCGGCGTGCGGGACGAGCGCGTGGGGGTGCTGGAGGCCGTGGGGCGGAGCGCGGTGCGCGCCCCCCGGGTCGGGCTGGACGAGCTGGAGGTAGAGACGATCGTCCCGCCCGGGCGCCGGGTCCAGGCCGGGGAGGTGCTGCTCACCTTCGAGCGCGCGGGGGTCGAGGCCCGTCTGCGCGCGACGGAGAACCGCCAGAGCCGGCTGCGCACCCGGCAGGCGCTCGGGGCCGAGCGCCGCAAGGCGGACCGGCTGGCCCTGGAGCTCGAGCTGGACCGGCGCCGGCTCTCCGAGGAGCGCGCGGGGCTCCTGGCCATCCCCGGGGTGGGGCTGCAGTCCGCGCTGCAGCTCGAGGCCGCCCGCCTGGATCACGAGCTGGCCAGGCTGGAGCTCGCCCAGGCGCGCGAGGCGCTGGCGGCCTCCGACCGCCTGGCGGTCGCCGCCGAGGCCGAGGACCGGCAGGCCGCCGAGGAGCTGCAGGCCGAGCTCGCCCAGGTCCAGGGCTTCGCGCGGCGGCTGAGCCTGGTGGCGCACGCGCGCGGCCGGGTGGCGCACGCGCGCCCCGGACCGGCGCTGGCGCCGGGCGACCGGGTGCGGGCGGGGGAGCTGGTGTTGTGGCTCGAGGACGAAGCCCGGCTCCAGGCGCGCGTGTGCGTGCCGGCGGAGCATGCCCTGGCCTGGAGCGCGGTCCGCGAGCTCGAGCTCCAGCCGCTGGCCTACCCGGGCCACCGCTGGCCGGCCAGGCTGAAGGCCGCGGAGGCGGGCTGCCCGGGCGAGCAGGCCGGGGCGCCCGTGGACCTCGCGCTCTGGCTGCAGCTCGAGCGCGTCGAGCCCCCGGCCCGGCCCGGCCTGCGCGTGGCGGCGGTGCTCGAGGTGCTGCTGGCCGCGGACGTGCTGCGGGTGCCGACCGCGGCCGTGGTGCGGCGGGAGGGGGCGCCCGGCGTGCTGCGGCTCGGCCCCGCCGGACCGGCCTGGGCGCCCATCCGCCTGGGTCGGGCGGGCGACGGCTGGCTGGAGGTGCTGGAGGGCGTGCAGGCGGGGGACCGCGTCCACCCCGATCCGGGATCGGGGTCGTGGTAGGCTGCAGATCCGGAGGTGCGTCCATGGCGCGCGGGTGGTTGCTCCTGGCCGGGCTCCCCGCCTGGCTCTGCCTGCTGGCCCCGGCCTCCGCCCGGCCGCCCCAGAAGGCCGTGCTGCTCGAGCCGGGGCCCGGCCGCTTCGAGCCCGGGGCCACCGGCGGCTGGCGCGCGCTCAGCCTGGATCCGGCCGTGGTGGAGGCCCAGGCATTCGAGACCGACGAGGTGTTCCTGACCCCGCGCGGGGAGGGCGTCGGCCGCCTGCTGCTCTACCACCCCGAGGTGCGCGGGCTCCTGGTCTGGCAGGTGCGCGTGGGCGGCCCGGCCGAGCCGCGCCGGCCCGCGCCCGGCCCGCTGGCCGGCCCCTGCGGCTGCGGGGCCGAGGGCACGTACCCGCTCCACTGCCAGGTGCGGAGCGCGGAGTGCCTGGAGGCCCTGCGCGCGCTGCTGGCGGACGCCGATCTGAGCGTGGAGGACGTGCGGCTCGAGCTGGCCGGCGTGCCTGCCATGCAGGCGCTGCTGCGCGACCTCGGCCAGCGGCTGGAGAAGGCCGGGATCCAGGGCGTGAAGCTCGCCTTCTCCGGCGCCAACCTCAAGGTCGAGGGGGAGGTGGCCGACCGGGCCGCCTGGGGCCGGCTGGTGGGGGCGCTGTACGACGGCATGGTGGGGGCGCTGGTGCTCGACGACCGCGTGCTGATCCGCTCAGAGGCCGGTCAGGAAGGCCCGTAGGCGCTCCAGCCCATCCTCGGCGAAGCGCACGAACTGGCCGCCGTGGCGGTGGCCCTTGGCCGACGGCTGGCTCCAGACCACCCGGCAGCGGGCGTGGACCGGAGACTCGGCCTTGCCCTTGCCGGTGAAGATCCACACGCTCACCTCGCGCTCCTGGGCGACCCGAGCGGGGATCTCGAAGCACAGCCCGTCCTCGCTCAGGTTCAGCGTCCAGGCCTGGAAGCTCATGTCGGACTGCACCTCGACGCGGATGCGTACGCGGTGGCGCAGGTAGCGGCGGTGGTAGGGGTACCGCTCCCGGGGGTTGTCGTCCGCCGCCGGAGCCCGGCTCTCGATGGGTGCCATCGGAGGCCTCCTCGCTCCCGGGTGCCGGACGCCCTTGCCGTACCTGGCTCCATGATACCACGCCGGGGCCCTGGTCAAGCGCCGCCTTGTGCCTCGGGCGCCCCGGGGCTACACTGGCGGCCCATGGAGGCGAGCATGCGCGTGCGCTGGCGGGCCCTGGGAGCGCTCCTGACCATCCTGACCGCGGGGAGCGCGTGGGCCGAGGACGAGCTCCCGCGGCTGGGGGTGGTGGCGCTGCCGGCGGCGGGGAGCGACGAGGCCGGCCGGGCCCGGCTGGAGGAGGAGTTGCTGTCGGGCGCCCTGTCCCACAGCGGCACCGGGTTCGGCTGGCGGCTGCTGGCCTTCTCCACGGCCCCCAGGAGCGCGGACGAGACCGCCGAGCTCAAGGAGCTCGGGCGGCTGGTCGAGGCCGGCAAGAAGGCCTACCGCTACCTCAAGCTGGAGGAGGCCCAGAAGCTGTTCGAGACCGCCGCGGGCCTGCTCGGCCGGCGGCCGCTGCAGGGCTGCCAGGCCCCCGAGGCGGCCCAGCTCTACCTCTACTGGGCCCGGGCGGTGCTGGACTCCGGGGACGAGGCGGGCGCCCAGGCCCTGCTGTCCCAGGTCCCGCGCTTCGATCCCAAGGCGCTCCCGGATCCCGCGCTCATGCCCCCCAACCTGGTGGCCACCTTCGATCTGGCCCTGGACGAGCGCCGCGGCCGGAGCCGCGGCCAGGTGTTGCTCCAGGCCGGCCCGGCCCGGGCCAGCCTGCGCCTCGACTGCCAGGCCCAGCCGGGCGGGGTGGTCCAGTGGAACGGGGTGTCGGGCGAGGCGCTGTGGCTGACCGCCGAGGTGGAGGGCGGGATCCTGCGGCTGCGCCTCACGGTGCCTGACGGGGGCCGGCGGGAGCTCACGGTCTGGAGCGGCCAGCCCGGGGAAGGGGCCGCCCTGCGGGCCCAGGTATCGGCCCTGGCGAAGGCGCCCTCGCCACTCGCGGGCGCGGGCCCGGCCTCGGCCGCGCTGGACAGGGTGGCCAGCCTGACGGGCGTCCGCCTGCTGCTGCTCGGCGAGCCCGTGCAGGGCGGCGGCCTGCGCCTGGGGCTCTACGCCCCGGGGCGCGGGCGGCTGGGCGAGGCGCTCGAGGTGCCCGCCGGCGCGAACGGGAAGGTGGATCCCGACGGGCTGGGGGTGGCCCTGGCCGAGCTGGCCAGCAAGGCCCGCGCCACGGGCACGCAGGTGGCCCAACCCGGACCGGTCGTCGCCGCGGCGCCGGCCGGCGAGCCGCCCGCCAGCGACGGGACCGCGGAGGGTTCCGGGGCCCCGCCGGCCGCCCTGCCGCCGAAGGATCGGCGGGCGGCCGAGGACGAGCAGCCCGCGCCCCCCTGGTACGAGACCTGGTGGTTCTGGACCGCCGCGGGCGGCGTGGTGGCCGCCGGCCTGGTGACCGGCCTGGTGCTCGGCCTGGGCGGGTCGAGCGAGCCCTCGGGCGACGTGGTCATCTCGATCGGACACTGAGAAGAGAAGTCAGGAGCCTTCGAGGGGCGAGGGGAGGGAGGGCTCCCGCTGCCTACGGAGACCCGCGGAGCGCAGGCAGGGCCCAGGCGCACAGACGATGTGAGGTGCGTGGCAGAGTCGTGCATGGAACCTTCGGGGCTTGTGGGCCGTCCATCTCTCGGCTATCGTTCCAGCGCCTGGACTCCAGGCGGGAGGGTGAGCGCGCATGAACCTGGCAATCCTGTGGCTGGTGGCGGCCGGGGCCGTGCCCGACGTGACGGCGGGCCCGGATCTGGTGGTCCAGTCGGTGAGCGTCGAGGCGCCCATCGGCGAGGTGACCGTGTACTCCGATCGGGCGCGCGTGCGGCGCAAGGCCAGCCGCGAGCTCTCGGGCGGCATCCACACGCTCCGCCTGCCGGATCTGCCCGGCGCGGTGCTGCTGGACACCGTGCGGGTCGAGGTCACCGGCGCACGGGTGCTGCGCGTGGAGGCCGTGCCCATCGAGCGCGAGCGCTTCTCGCTCGAGCAGATCGAGGGGCTGATGGACCGCATGGAGAAGCTGACCGACGCGCTCGGGCGGCTGGACGGGCGCATCTCCGTGCACCAGCTCGAGCTGTCGCTGCTGCAGGGCATCCAGCCCCAGCCCGCCGCGCCCGAGGCGGACCGGCTGGGCAAGGCGCCCGCCGCCATCCTGCCCGACGCCTGGCGGGAGGTGCTCAACTTCCTGGTCAAGCGCCGGGACGCCTCCCGGGCGGAGCTCAGGAAGCTCGCGCTGGAGCGCCGCCAGACGGTCGAGGAGCTCACCAAGGTGCAGCGCGAGGTGGGCCGGCACGACCTGGGGGCCTTCACCGATCAGAAAGTCCAGGTCCTGGCCATCCTGCAGGCGGAGGGCGGGCGGGTGCAGCTCACCCTCGAGTACTTCGTGCCCGGCGCGGCCTGGTGGCCCACCTACGATCTGCGCTACCTGAGCTCCAAGCAGGAGGTGCGCCTGGCCATCGCCGGCCTGGTGCAGCAGGCCAGCGGCGAGGACTGGACCGACGTGGAGCTCGCCCTGTCGACCGCCATCCCGGGCCAGGGCATCGAGCTGCCGGAGCTGCTGACCTGGGCGCTCGGGGAGAAGAAGGAGTTCCTGCCGCGGGCCGTGGCCGCGCGCATGCCCGACGACGTGCCGCTCTTCCCGCCCCCCGTGGCGCGGGCGACGGTGAACGAGAGCGAGCGGGCCGCCAAGCTCGAGGTGCTGCAGCAGCGCATCTCCGAGCTGCAGGGGCTGATCGCCATGGACGGCGACCAGGGCGGGGCGCTGCTCGGCCTGATCGGCTCCGGCCAGGGCGGGGGAGGGGCGGGCTACGGCAGCGCGGCGGCCCTGGGCAGCGTGGGCTCGGGCCGGGGGGTGAGGTCGTCGGCGGACAAGCGCGCCTACGACTTCGCGGACGACAGCGTGGAGGGGGAGCTGGCCAGGCCGGACGCGGCCTACAAGTCGATGGCCAAGGAGGCCCGGCGGATGCCGAACAAGCCGATGGCCCGGCCCGCGGCCCCACCACCCAGGCCCATGCCCAGCCGGGCGCCCATGGCCCCGCCGGCCGAGCCCGAGGCGGTCATGCTCGAGGAGAGCGTGGCCGTGGCGCAGCCGATCGTGGCCCGGGACGGGGGCCCGGAGGGCGGTTCGATGGGCGGGGAGAGCGTACGCGCCACCTCGCTGGCGCTGTTCGACACGGACTCCTGGTCGGCCCCGTCCTTCGCCGACGCCGCCCTCCCGGCCGTGCTGGCCGGCGGGCTGGACTACGTGTGGAAGTGCCCGAACCGGGTGACCATCCCCTCCTCGGGCCAGCGCCTCCAGGTGCCGCTGGCGGTCGAGAGCTACCCGGCCAAGGTGCACTACGAGGCCACCCCGTCCCTCAAGGAGGTCGCCTACCTGAAGGCGGTGGTGGAGAACGGCGGCGAGCGGCCTATCCTGGGCGGCCCGGTCAACATCTTCATGGGCCCGGACTTCGCCGGCCAGGGCCAGCTCCGCACCACCGGCCCCAAGGAGAGCCTCGAGCTGCCGCTGGGCGCGGACGAGGATCTGCGGCTGAAGCGCGTGGTGGTGCCCTCGAGCGAGACCAAGGGGGTGTTCAACAAGGACGAGGTGACCACCTACAAGGTCACCCTCGAGGTGGGCAACTACAAGAAGCGGCCGGTCAAGATCACCGTCATCGACCAGATCCCCAAGAGCGGGAACGAGGACATCGAGATCGAGGCCGGGGCCGAGAGCCCGAAGCCCGACAAGAAGATCGACGAGGACGGCATCCTCAAGTGGACCCTCGATCTGCCCGCCGGGCAGGTGCGCAAGATCGAGTTCTCCTACCGCATCCTGCGGCCGGAGAACTGGCAGCTCTACCAGTGAGGAGGTGGACCATGGACACCCGCATCGTCCTGTCTCTCACGGTGGGGCTCGCGTTGACCACGGGCGCCGTCCGGGCCGAGGACCCGGCGCCGCCGATCGAGAAGGTGGTGGTGTTCGCCGATCGCGCGGACGTGACCCGCTCGACCGCGGCCACCTGCCAGGCCGGCCGGGCCGAGGTGGTCTTCTCCGGTCTGCCCACGGGCATCGACCAGCGCACGCTGCGCGCGGACGCCTCGGGCAAGGCCAAGGCCATCGGCACCACCAGCCGGCTGGTGCCGCTGGAGGAGGACCGCGACGTGCGCGTGGCGGCGCTGCGCAAGGAGCTGCAGGCCGCCTACGACGAGCAGCGCCGGCTGGAGGAGGAGCTGCAGGGGCTGGCCGAGCGCGGGGGCGGCGTGGACGGCTACGGCAACTACTTCCAGACCCTGGCCCGGGAGGAGGCCCGCAACGCGAAGCCCGACCTCGGGGCCTGGGAGCGGGTGCTCGACTTCATGCGCCTGGAGCGCCTGAACGCCTCCGAGCGCCGCGTCGAGCTCCAGGTGTCGCTGCGCAAGAAGGCGCGCGAGCTCCAGCGGCTGGAGCGGCGCCTGGCCCGCCTGGCGCCCTCGGCCGTGGCCGAGGCGCTGAGCGTCGCCGTGGCGGTCGAGTGCCGCGGCGAGGAGCGGCCCAGGGTGAGCCTGAGCTACGTGGTGCCCGGCGCCACCTGGAAGCCCGAGTACGATCTGCGCTTCCTGCCGCGCTCCGGCAAGGTGGGCCCGGGCAAGGCCGAGCTGACCGTGGCCGTGGTGGTGCAGCAGTCCACCGGCGAGGACTGGCAGGGGGTGGAGCTCAACCTGTCCACCGCCAAGCCGCGCCTGGGCGCCGAGGCGCCGTACCCCGCGCCGATCGTGATCCAGGGCTACAAGGCCGGCGAACAAAAGATCTTGGTGGACGCCATGGAGAAGCGCGAGCAGCTGGCCGGGCCGGGCGACACGGCCGCGGCGGCCGGGCCGCAGTCGGCCTCCTTCGAGGACCGCGGCCAGTCGTGCATGCTGACCATGCCGCGCAAGGCCAGCGTGCAGGCCGACGGCCGGCCGTACTGGATGCCGCTGGACGTGGTCTCCGCCGACGCCAGCGCGAAGCTCATCACCATTCCGCGCCTGAAGCCCTACGTGTTCCAGGTGGTGCAGCTCAAGAACCCGGCCGCCTACCCGCTGCTGCCGGGCCGGCTGCACGCCTACCGCAGCGGCTCCTACGTGGGCGACACGAAGCTCGAGTACAAGGCCGCGGGCGAGCCCATGGAGGTGAGCCTGGGGCTGGACGAGGAGCTGCGCATCGAGCGCAAACCCATCGAGGAGCGCGACCGCGAGGCCGGGGCGCTGTCGACCAAGAAGCACATCGATCGGGCCTACCGCTTCAAGCTCTCGAACGGCTCCCGCGGCGGGGTGCCGGTGGAGATCCGCGAGGGCGTGCCGGTGTCGAAGACCGAGGAGGTGGAGATCGAGATCGTCAAGGACGACACCTCGCCCGGCTACCAGCTCGACAAGCACCGCGGCATCCTGTCCTGGGTGGTGGATCTGAAGCCCGGGGAGAAGAAGGAGCTCGATCTGCGCTACTCCATCCACCTGCCCGAGGACTGGCAGGTCAACCTGCGCTAGCTCGGCCCGCGCCCCGGACGGCGGACGGGCTCGGGAGAGCTGGCGGGTGTCCTCGCGCTCCTATTGACCCTTGTTTCTACGGTCTAACTGTGCTTAATGCCTGAGGTATGCCAAAACGAGGAACCAAGCAAGAACTCGAGGCTCGCCGGATGCTTGCGGTGCCGATGCTCCGGCGGGGCGAAAG
>JAKLGA010000018.1 GCA_022710975.1 Myxococcota bacterium
AGAACGCGTCGTCGGTGGCGGGCATGCTGCTGACGACCAACGTGATGGTGGCCGAGAAGCCGGAGAAGAAGGCGCCCCCGATGCCGGGCGGCGGCGGTGGCGGGATGGGCGGCATGGGCGGCATGGGCGGCATGGACTTCTGAGTCCGGCCCCCGCTCGAGAGCACATGACCGGCTCCCCCTCCCGGGGGGGCCGGTTTTTTCTTGTCAGCGGGCCGTGCTAGCCTCGGCGCGATGGGAACTCCATTGCGCGAGCTGCCCGTGCTCGCCCTCGACCTGCAGGCCACCTGCGCCCGCGCGGGCGGCGGCTGGCCCATGGAGCTGGCCTGGCTGGCCTGCACGGCCGCCCGACCGGCCGAGCCCGCGGCGCTGCGCAGCCACCTGCTGCTGCCCCCCGAGGGCGAATCCCTGCCCGCCCCCGTGGCCCGCCTCACCGGCCTGACGGACGAGGCGCTGCAGCGCGGGACGCGCGCCGAGCGGGTCTGGGCCTGGCTGGCGGAGGCGCTGGCGGAGCGCCCCGCCTGGCTGGTGGTCCACTACGCGCGCTTCGAGCGTCCCTTCCTGGAGGCCGCCCTGCCGCTCCCTGGCCCCATCCCCATCCTGGACACCCACGCCATCGCTCGGCGGCTCCTGCCCGATCTGCCGTCCCGCAGCCTGCGGGCCCTGGCCGGCTTCCTCGACCTCGGCACCGCCGAGCTGCGCCGGGCGGAGCATCACGCCCTGGCGACAGCCGCCATCTGGCGCGCCCTGGTGGCCCGGCTGTCCGTCCGGCGCGGGGTGGAGACCCTGGAGGAGCTCCAGGCCTTCGTCGCGCAGCCCGCCCCACGCCCAGCCGGCCGCCGCGAGACGCCGCTGGCCCGTGGCCTGCGCCTGGGGCTGCCGCGCGGGCCCGGGGTGTATCGTCTGCTCGGCCGCGACGGGCGGGTGCTGTACGTGGGCAAGGCCAAGTCGCTGCGCGCCCGGGTCAACCAGCACTTCCGCGCACTGCGCGGCCGGGGCGCGCGGGGGCTCGAGCTCCTCAGCCAGGTCTGGGACGTGGAGTTCACGCCCACCCTGGACGAGGCCGCGGCGCTCGGCCTGGAGGCCGAGGAGATCCGGCGCCTCGATCCGCCCTACAACGTGGCCGGCCGCGCCCGCGGTTGAGCCGGGGCGCGTTGCGTGCTAGACACACCGGAGGCGAGCACGAGCACGAGGAGGACCCCATGCTCCGACGGCTGTTCCGCTGTGCCCTGGGCCTGGCCCTGGTGGCCGGCTGCGGGGGCGAGGCCCCGGACGAGGACGGTCTCGACGACGACATCGCCGTGCCGGGCAAGGCCGACGACGCCTGGGGCGCGTGCCAGGTGCGCCAGGTGCTGGCCTGGGTCAACGAGCCGACCACCTCGGCCGCCGTGCTCAAGACGATCGGGCTGACCTCGCGGCCCTGCAAGAACATCGTCAGCCACCGGGACGGACAGGACCGGCTGCCCACCACCGCGGACGACGATCTGTTCGACACCATCGAGGAGCTGGACGCGGTGCCCTACGTGGGCCCCAAGGCCATGCAGCGGCTGGTGGAGGCCGTGGCCGAGCGCTGCCAGGCGCGACCCGAGCCGGAGCTCGTCTTCTCGCCCCAGGCCTACGAGGCAAGCCACCTGGCCAAGCTGGCGACCTGGATCCAGGGCGCCCAGCGCTCCATCGACGTGGCCATGTACTCCTTCTCGGACACCAACACGCTCAACGCCCTGGATGCCGCCGTGCGCCGCGGGGTCAAGGTGCGCTTCGTGTTCGAGACCGCCAGCGAGGATCGCAAGGCCCCGGCTGGCACCTGGTCGGCCAAGCTCGAGGACCGCGGCGTGGACGTGCGCTACGTGAACAAGATCATGCACCACAAGTTCGCCATCATCGACGGCCCCCGGGACGCGGTGGAGCAGGCCTACTCGGGCCGGCTGGTGACGGGCAGCGGCAACTGGTCCAACTCGGCCGCCACCCGCTACGACGAGAACACCGCCTTCATCCAGGGCGACGGCGAGCTCCTGCTGCGCTTCCAGAAGGAGTTCAACCTCCTGTGGGAGAACTCCCGCGACTTCGCCTGGAACCTGAGCCTCCTCCAGGAGCGCGGCCTGCCCATCGCCGACGCGTTGATCCCGGACGACCCCGGCGTGGACGCGGTTTACACCTCGGCCAACTTCCGCACCACCACCACGGCGGCCGGCCCAGGCTTCACCCTCGTCACCGGCAGCGACACCGTGGCGGACCGCCTGGTGGCGCTCATCCAGGGCGCGCAGAGCTCGATCCACGTCGCCTCGGGCCACCTGCGCTCGCGGCCGGTGGCCCTGGCGCTGATGGCCAGGCACGCCGAGCGCCCGGACATGGACATCCGTGTCTACCTCGACAACCAGGAGTTCATCAGCGAGTGGTACGACAGCCAGCAACAGGCCGAGCTGGCCACCTGCCTGCAGGCGGCCGGCACCAGCGAGGCCAAGCAGCGGGCCTGTTACGACAAGGGCTACTACTACTCCTTCCCGGTGCAGGCGGCGGGCGTCCCGGTCCGCTTCAAGGCCTACTGCTACCGCTGGGCGGCGAGCTACGCCAAGCAGATGCACCACAAGTACTTCGTGTTCGACGGGCGCCTGGTGGCCTCGGGCTCCTACAACCTGTCGGACAACGCCGAGCACGCCACCCTGGAGAACCTGGTCCTCTACGACGCGACCCGCTTCCCCGGCCTGGTGCAGGCCTTCGAGCAGAACTTCGAGCGCATCTGGGTGACCGGAGAGGCGGAGGGCCGCTACGCCGCGCTGCTGGCCCAGCTCGAGGCCGGCTCCGGTCCGGTGCCCATCGTGTTCGACCCCATGGCGCTCGATCAGGCCCAGCTCACCCTGCTGAAGGACGAGATCCGCACCCACTGCCCGGCTGTCAACAGCGACCCCTACCGCCTGGAGCCCGAGAAGCACCTGACCTGCGAGCGCTGAGGAGGCCCCTCATGGCGACCAAGACCAAGAAGGCCAAGCCGAAGACATCCACGATCCAGGGTCTGGTGGTGGCGGTCGACTGGAACGAGGACGACGACGTCCCCTCCCAGGTGGCCATCCTGACCGAGGCCGACGTGGAGGTCCTGGTGGACGACACGCCCGAGGCCCGCCCGCTGCTGGAGCTCGAGGACGCCGAGGTGGAGGCGCAGGGCGCGCTGGACGAGTCCGACAAGGAGAACCCGGTCCTGCGGGTGAGTTCGTTCAAGGTGCTGTCCGAGCCGGCGGCGGAGACCGACGAGCTCGAGGACGAGCTGGATGACGATCTCGACGACGTGCTGGACGACGACCTGGGCGACGGTTACCACGACGAGTACGACGAGTACGACAGCCCCCCCAGGGACCCTGACGACGAGCCCGACCCGGACAGGGACTGACGGCCTGCCCCGGACGGGCTCAGCGCCCGCCGCCGAACAGGCGCCTGAGCCAGCCCCACACCCCCCCCTTGGACTTCTTGCGTGAGCCGCGCCGGACCTGGGCGGTCTGATCCACGTGCTCTGCCGGCGCCACCGGCGAGGCCGGCACGGCGGCGGGCTGGGGCGTCGGCCCGGGGGCCGCCGCGGGCATGGGCCTGGGGGTGGCCCGGGGCGCGGCCTTGGGGGGCGCCGCGGCGCCGGATCTAGGCTCGCTGCAGGTGGCGGACGCCTCGGCCGAGGGAGCAGCCTCGGCCGGCACCTCCCCCAGGCGCCGGCGGAGGTCCTCCAGCGTGTGGTTGGGCGACAGGGTCACCTGGGCCAGCGGCGCGCCGTCGCGATCACGGGCCGAGACGGTGAGCAGGCACTCGGCGCTCAGGCTGAAGGTCACCTCGATCACCCGGCTGCCGGCCGCGCCGGGCACGATGCCCTTCAGCTCGACCGTGCCCAGGAGCTCGTTCTCGTCCACCCGGGTGGCCTCGCCCTGGTAGACCGGCAGGTGCATCTCCGTCTGGCCGTCCTCGTAGGTGAGCAGGCCGTAGGTCTGGGAGCTGGGCAGCTGGCTGCCGGCCGCGAACACCTTGCGGAACGGGCCGCCGGGCGCGCCGATACCGATGGAGATGGGCAGGGTGTCGATCAGCACCACCGAGTCGATCTGATCCAGCGAGTGCCCCAGCAGGGCCGCGCCGGTGGCCACGCACTCGTCGGGGTGCACCCCCTTGATGGGCTCCTTCTGGAAGCGCTCGCGGATGGCCTGGTGGACGAGCGGCATGCGCGTCTGGCCGCCCACCAGCAGGATCTCGTCCACCTCGGAGGCCTGCAACTTGGCCTGGGCCAGCACCTGGTCGCACACCTCGATGGTGCGCCGCACCAGCGGGGAGACGAGCGCCTCGAGCTGGGCGCGGGTGACCTTGAGCTGCATGTCCACGGGCTTGCCGTCCAGCCTGCCGATGTAGGGCAGCACCACGTCCACCTCGGCCTTGCCGCTCAGGCCGATCTTGGCGAACTCGGCCCCCTGCAGCACCCGCAGGAAGGAGACGCGCTCCATCTCGGGCATGCGGCCGAGCTGGAGCTGGAACTCGATCAGCAGGTGATCCATGAGCTGGCTGTCGAAGTCCACGCCGCCCAGGAACGTGTCGCCGGCCGTGGCGATCACCTCGTACACGTTGCCGTACAGGTTCAGCAGCGAGGCGTCGAAGGTGCCGCCGCCGAGATCGAACACCAGGACGCGCTTCTCGACGTTCTTGTTGTAGCCGTAGGTCAGCGCGGCCGCGGTGGGCTCGTTGACGATGCGCTCCACGTTCAGCCCGGCCAGCTCCCCGGCCTCGCGCACGGCGGAGCGCTGGTTCTCGTTGTAGTAGGCCGGCACGGTGATCACCGCCCGGTTGACGGGCCGCCCGAGGTACTCCTCGGCGGTGGAGCGGATGTCCTCCAGGATCTTGCCGGACACCTCCTGCAGCGACAGGACGCGGTCACCGATCTGCACCGCGGCCTCGCCCTTCGGGCCGGCCACGATGGCGTAGTGGAAACGATCCCGCACCTGCTGGACCACAGGCGAGTCGAACGGGCGGCCCACCAGGCGCTTGCTGCCGTAGATGGTGCGCTCGGGGTGGATCTCCATCTGCGCGCGGGCCGCGTGGCCCACCACCATCTCGCCCATGGGGGTCAGCGCCACCACGGAGGGGATGGTGTTGTGGCCCCGGCGGGAGGGGATGACGAAGGGTCGCTCTCCCTTGACCAGGGCGCAGCAGGAGTTCGACGTACCCAGATCGATGCCGATGACCGGCCCCTCCGCCGCCCTGGGTGTCACCGTGCGCAGCGATGGCGCGTGGCGCTCCTCGTCGATA
This sequence comes from Myxococcota bacterium, assembly GCA_022710975.1. Classification (GTDB taxonomy): domain Bacteria; phylum Myxococcota; class B64-G9; order B64-G9; family B64-G9; genus JAKLGA01. The sequence goes on from JAKLGA010000018.1 coordinate 5,265, forward strand.
CGCACCATGCGGCGCAGGCTGTCCTCGAGGTGTCCCTGGGCGCGTCTGGCCTCGTGGCCGGTGCGCTTGGCCTGGACGTCCAGGTCCTTGCGCGCCGCGCGCTGCTTCAGCTCCAGCATGCGGGCGTGCAAGGCGCGGGAGGCATCCGCGAGGGAATCGAAGAGGAACAGGATCTTGCCGGCCGGCAGCTCCGCTGGCCGCGTCACCCGCCCCACGGCCTGCAGCACCGCGCGACCGTCCGCCAGCATGATGGCGAGCTCGCAGGGGCCACCCTCGTTGCAGGTGCCCGGGTCCTTGAGGAGCATGCCGTCCGGGACCGCGGTCACGGCGAAGCGGCGGACGAACTCGTCCTCGCTGGCGAGCTGGGTCTTGAACGCCAACCGCCGGGCATCGGGCGTGAGCCTGCCGACCTGGACCTTGTCTTCTTCGTTGGCCAAGCCACCACCTACCCTGCCAGGTGCAACTCCTTTGTAGCCCTGGCGGACTGGAATGTGCAAGTTTTTCGCCCAAATGGGTGAGCACCCAGGGATGGCGGGGCGCTGGGCCGGACTGGGGCGAGCGCTGGCGCGAGTGGGTCAGCGGGTGGACGGCCGGAGCTCCCCCACCACCACACCCTGGCCGCAGGGCCGGAGCACCACCTGTCCCGAGCGAGGCGCGCCCGCCAGGGTCATCTCCACGGGCAGCGCGTCCCCGGTGGCGCTCAGCTCCAGTTTCCACGGCTGGGTGAAGGCGCCCTTGGCGAGCATGTCGGGCAGCGCCTCGCCGTAGGCCACCCACGGGAAGGCGAAGGCCTGGGTGAGCTTCTCGTAGGCCTCCAGGGCCTCGGGCGCGCCGCTGGCTGACTTCTCGGCGTAGGCCTGGCCCCAGGTCTGCAGGTAGCTCACCAGCTCCTCCCGCTTGACCCCGCAGGGCCGCAGCACCTGCTGGCCGTCGGAGCCGCCCAGGGCCGTGGCCAGACGCTGGGCGCCCTCCCCGGCCAGCGGGCCCACCTCCTCGACGAACACCCAGCCGGCGGCACCCCGGCGCTCGAAGACCAGCGCCACGAGGTCGTAGGCCGGGCCGCCCGGGCCGGCCACCACCGGCCAGATCACCGCCGCGCGCCGCTCACCCCGCGCCACCTCGGCCACCAGGCCGAAGCTGGCCCCGGGGCGCCGGGTCGCGAGGGTGGCGCGGGCCGCGTCGCGCAGCACCAGGCCCTGCTCGATCTCCGGCCCCTTGGGCGCGGCGGGCTCGGGCTTGGCCTTGCTCGGGTCCAGCTTGTCCAGGCCGGCCTGGGCCGAGGCGCGCACGTCGGCGTCCACGTCCCGGAGCCGCTTCTGGAACTCCTCCTGGACCCGGGGCGCGGCCGGATCGATGAGCGCGAGCGCGAGCAGGACCTCGGAGCGCAGCAGGGCCACCTTCTCCCGGGCGATCCGGCCGAGCAGCGCCGGCACCGCGTCCTTGGCGGCCGGGCCCAGGCGCCCGAGCACCCGGATGGCGTTGCGGCGCAGCGTGGGATCCGTGGTGCGCAGCGCCTTCCGCAGGTAGGGCACCACCCCCGATCCGTGGCGGACCAGGATCTCCTGGGCCTGCTCCTGGGTGGACAGGTCCTGGTGGCGCAGCAGATCCACCCACTCGCTCAGGGTCTTGTCCTCGATGACGGGCTCCGACTTGCAGCCCTGCAGGGCCAGGGCGATCAGGCCCGCGAGCGCGAGCGCCAGCGCGGTTCTCGTGTGCATGGGCTCCTCCCGCGCCCGCGATGCCCGCCGGCGCGCGGTCGAGAGAATAGGGGCGAGGCCGCGTGAGATCAACAGATTTTCTCTCCCGCCACCGGGCCTCGTGCTAGGCTGCCCGGCGGGCCGGAAGGAGGCGCCCGCGCATGGAGCCGAGGTTCGTGTACATCACCGCGCCCAGCGCCGAGCAAGCCGAGCGGCTGGGGCGCGCCCTGGTCGAGACCCGCCTGGCGGCCTGCGCCAACGTCCTGGACGGGGTGACCTCGATCTACTGGTGGCAGGGGGCGATCCAGCGGGAACGCGAGGCCGTCCTGGTGGCCAAGACGCGATCCGATCTGGTGGACCGGCTGGTCGAGGAGGTCAAGCGGCTGCACCCCTACCAGGTGCCCTGCGTGGTGGCCCTGCCCATCCTGGCCGGCAACCCCGACTTCCTCGCCTGGATCGCGGCCGAGACATGCCCCCCGGCGGCCGGCTGCAGGTAGGGTTTCCCTTGAACATCCGGCCCTGATCCGCTAGTTTTTCCCGGGGCCTGAAGGGCCGTCCAGGGAGGCCCGGGAGGATGCTGGCCGATGTGCAGGATGCTGGGCGTGATGTGCAACGACGAGTCCCTGCTCGCCTGTGCGGTGCACGCTGTCCGCGATTCCCTCCAGCTCAAGGCCGAGGCCGGCCACGACGGCGTGGGCATGGGCTACTTCCAGGCGGACGAACCCCTGCTCAAGAAACGCCCGGCCGAGAAGGCCAAGGTGGACTGGGACTCCCTGTTCCAGGGGGTCCACGCGACGACGGCCCTGGCCCACGTGCGGCGCGGGACCGTGGGCGGCTGGCACGAGGCCAACACCCACCCCTTCCGCTTCCGCCGCTGGCTGTTCGCCCAGCTCGGCCACCTGCCGCGGGTCGAGGCCAACCGGGCCAAGGTGCTGTCCGAGCTGCCTCCGTTCCTGGCCCGCAACGTGCGCGGGGAGACCGACAGCGAGGTGGCCTTCCACATGTTCCTGCACCTGCTGTTCCGGGACGGCACGCTCAACGACCTGACGCTCGCCCCGGAGCGGCTGGCGGCCTACCTGCGCGAGCTCGGCCAGGCCATCGACGGCCAGACCGCGTTCGCCCTGTGCGCGACCAACGGCCAGATCATGGCCACCGTCCACCGCGGCCTGGCCATGCACTACTCGCTGCGCGAGGGCATCCCCGAGTGCGACCTGCACCCGGACGACGATCCGCAGCAGCAGCACGGCCGCTTCAAGGGTGTCATGCTGGGCGCCGAGATGGTCGACCCCGGCCACCAGTGGCGTGAGGTGCCCGACGGCAGCCTGATCACCGTGTCTCGCGAGCTGGAGCTCAAGGTCCACCAGCTCTGACCGCGCAACCGAGGTGGGCATGAGCGCAAGGCGTGTCCTGGTCATCGACGACAGCCCGACCATCCACAAGGTCATCGAGCACACGTTGAAGCGCCTCGGGCACGAGGTGATCCACGTACGCGACGGCCAGTCCGGGGTGGCCAAGGCCATCGAGACCCACCCGCACGCCATCCTGCTCGACTTCATGATGCCCGGGATGAACGGCTACCAGGTGTGCAAGGCGCTCTCCGAGCAGGGCTCCCTGGAGGGCGTGCCCGTGGTGCTCATGTCCGCCAAGGGCGAGATGATGGGCGAGAAGCTGGTGCGCACCATGGGCATCGTGGACTTCATCACCAAGCCCTTCTCGCCCGAGGGCCTGGCGACCGTCATCCAGCACGTGCTGGAGACCTACGGACGGCCCGACTCGCGCCCGCCCGAGGTCAGCCGGCCGCCGCTGGTGCCGGTGGGCGAGCGCAAGCCCGAGGACCTGCCCACCAGCCTGGACCTGTCCGATCCCCGCGGCCGCGTGGCGCTGCGGGGCAACCTGGGCATGGTGCCGGCGGCCGAGGTCTTCCAGCTCCTCAAGTTCCAATCCCACACCGGCATCCTGCACATCGCCCGCGGCGCGGCCCACATCGAGTTCTTCATGCGCGACGGCGCCGTGGCCTACGCCCGGGCGGACAAGCTCGACGAGGAGTTCCTGCTGGGCCGCTTCCTGGTCGAGGGTGGGGCCATCACCGCGCGGGATCTGGAGATGTTCCTGGAGAACCGCAAGGGCACCAGCCGGCTGATCGGCGAGCAGCTCGTCAAGCTGGGCCACCTGACCCAGGAGCAGCTCAACGACGCCATCGGCCGCCAGACGGCCGAGCTGGTGTACGAGACCGTTCGCTGGGGCGAAGGCGAGTTCGCCTTCTACGTGTCCGAGAACCTGCCGGTCGAGGCCCGCGAGGCGGGCCTGTCGTTCCACGTGGACGGGCTGCTCATGGAGGGCTTCCGCCGGGTGGACGAGTGGGGCCAGATCGAGAAGGAGATCCGCGACTTCGACATCGTGCTGGCACCGAGCCGCGACGCGACCGGGGTGATCAAGAAGATCCGCCTGGAGCCCGAGGAGGAGCGCATGCTGGCCCTGGTGGACGGCAGCCGCTGCATCCGCGAGGTGATCCGGGTGAGCCGCCGCGGCTCCTTCGAGGTGTGCAAGATCCTCTTCCGGCTGCTGTCCGCCCGCATCATCCGCAAGCGCTCGGCGGCCGGGGACGAGGGTGGGCAGCCTTGATCCTCGTCCTGGGCGGGGACGCTCTCCAGGCCGGGGCGCAGACGCCTGCGGGTGAGGAGCTCCAGCACCTGGCGCCGGCCAGCCTGGAGGACGTCCTGTCCGCGGCCCGCGAACGCGGGGCCCGGCGGGTGGTGGCGCCGTTCCCCGCGGCCGGACTGAACCTGTTCGCCCTGGCCCGCGAGCTTCGCCGGGCGGGGGGGCCACCGCTGGTGCTGGTGGGCGCGCTGCGCCGCGACCAGCGGTTCTGGGCCGAGCGCAACGGAGGCGCGGTGGTCGAGCGCCTCGAGGCGGCGCTCGGCGACGAGGTGCCGGTGCCATGAGCGATCCCACGCCCCCCTCCCCCGAAGCCCAGCCCGCGCCGACCCCGGCCCAGCCCGCGCCGCCTCCGGCCCAGCCCGCGCCGCCTCCGGCCCAGCCCGCGCCACCGCCGGCCCCGGCCGGCCTGTCCCGCGCCCGCGCGGGCCTCCGGGGGCTCGGGGCCCGTTGCCTGCTGGCCTGCCTCGCGGCTGCGCTGCCCGCCCTCGCCCTGCCCTGGTGGCTCGGCGGCCTGGCCGGTCGCCTGGAGGCCGCGCAGGCGGGGCTGGCGGACGGTCTGGAGGCCAGCACCGAACGCGCGGCGGCCCAGACGGCCGAGCTCGAGCGCTTGCGGAAGGCGGCGGAGACGTCCAGCCAGGAGCTCGCCCGCGCCCGGCACGAGCTGGCGGCCCGTCAGTCGCTGGACGCCCTGGCGGCCAGGCTGGCCGCGCTGGCCCGCGGCGGACGCACACCGGACGAGATGGCCACCGACCCCGAGGTGGCCGCCGCGCTGGCGCCGGCCGAGGATGGGCTGGCCGAGGTGGCGCTGCTCGATCCGGAGAACGAGGAGCTCCTGCGCGCGCGCTCGGGCGCCCCGCGCGGGCTCCTGTCCGAGCGCCTGCCCGAGCTGGCCGAGGTCTGGGCCAAGGACCGCCACTCGGCGGCCTGGGCCGTGCCCGGCTGGCACTGGCTGCGGGTGGGCAACACCCGCTACGGCCTGGCGGCCCGCCTCCCGGCGGCGCCAGCCAGCGCCCCGGCGCCGGCGGCTCCACCCGGGCAGGTCGCCCCTGCTCCGCCAGCGCCCGTCCCCGAGGCGCTCCGGGACGTGCAGGCGGAGCTGGACCGGGCGGTGTGGACCCTGGGGCTGGGCATCCCGCTGGGCGGCTTGCTGCTCGCCCTGGCGGCCGCATGGTGGCTGGGCCTGATGCTGGTGCGGCCCCTGCGGCGGCTCGGCGAGGCGGCCCACGCGGCCTGGTCCGAGCCGGAGGCCACCCGCCTGCCCGGTCCGGAGGAGGCCGGGCTGCTGCGGGATCTGGCCGCCAGCTTGGCCCGCCTGCACGAGCGCATGCTGCGGGTGCGGACCCTGGAGCACGAGGCGGGCTTGCTGGCCGAGCAGTCCCGCTCGCTGGTGGCTTCCCTGGACCACGCCGCCGAGGGCCGGCTCGGGGTGCACGCCCCGCAGGTCAGCGGCCTGCTGTCCGAGGTGGTGGTGGCGCTCAACCACATGCTGGACGCGACCGCGCAGCGGCTGGCGGGGCTCGAGCGCAGCGCGGGCCAGCTCCACGGCTCGGCCGAGCGGCTGCAGCAGACCGCGGCTGGCCTGGGCCAGGCGCTGGAGCCCGAGGACGCCTCCCCCACGCCGGGCATGCTGGCCGATCTGGTGGGGGTGCAGGTGGACGGGCTGTGTGCCCAGGTGGCGCGCCTGCTGGAGCTCACGCTCGCCGGCGACGGACCCCAGCTCGGCCCCGAGGAGCGCCAGGCGCTCGCCGGCCACCTGCAGGCCGTGCGCACCGGCTTCCGACTGGTGGGTGAGCGGGTGGCCGAGGTGCTGGCCGAGCGCTCGCGGGCGGGCGCGCTGCGCGAGGCGGCCCAGGCCCTGGCCACCAACCTGGCCATCGCGGTCGAGGCCCAGTCACGCGGCCAGCTCGAGCGGCTGGGCGAGGACGCCCGCCACCTGGCGCGCGCGGTGGTGGACATGGCCGAGGGCTTCGGGGACGCGCTCGGGCTCCTGGACCGGCTGGGCGCGCAGATCCAGGAGCGCTTCGAGGCCGCCGCTGAGCTGCTGCTGTCACGCAGCCAGGAGCTGGCCGGTCAGACCGAGCGCCGCCAGGCCGCGCGGCGCGTGGCCGAGGAGCTGGCCCCGCGCCTGCCCGACATCCGCGCGGCGGTGGCCGGTCTGGGCCACGATCTGCGCCTCCTGGTGCAGGCCTGGGAAGCGGGCCTGGAGCGCCGCCAGCGCGCGGCGGCCGGGATCGGCAAGCTGGCGCAGGCCGCCGCGGCCCAGGCGGACGCGGCCGAGGCGCTGCTGGAGGTGGCCGGACGATTCGATCGGGGCGGACCGGTGCCGGCCGAGGTCACCCAGCGCCTGGCCGAGCAGCAGCACCAGCTTCGGCTCGCGCTGGAAGAGCTGGAGGGCGCCGCCGCCGGCGCCGGCGTCCAGGTGCTGACAGCCGAGGCCCGGGCCATCCTCGACTCGATCCAGAGCATGGCCGAGGAAGCCCGCCAGCGGCTGGCGCGGCCAGCGCCCCCACCCCCGCCCCCGCCCGGCCGGGCTGGCTGAGCGGCCGCACCGAGGACCACGGGCCGTGAGCAAGCCCTCCCCCGCCAAGACGGTCCACCCGGAGATCCTGCTCGGCCTGGCCGAGGATCTGCGCCAGACCCTGACCTGGCTCGGGCAGCAGGAGACCGAGCCGCCCTGGCGGTCGGTCCAGGCCCGGCTGCGCACCCTGCGAGAGGCCGCCACCGTGGCCGGCCTGGCCTCGGCCGAGGCGGCCATCGCCGGGCTCGAGGCGCGCTACCAGGCCGAGGCCCCGGCCGAGGTCGGGGCCGAGCCCTCTCGCCTGGAGGAGGTGCTCGGACGGCTGCTCGAGCTCATCGCCCAGCTGGCCGCGCCGGCCGAGGCCGAGGAGCTGGGTTGGTACGTGCAGCTCCACCAGGTGGAGGCCACGCTCGAGCGGATGGCGGACGAGAACGCCGGCGCCGCCGCCGGGCTGCGCCGGGCCGGTCCGGCCGCCGAGGTCATGGGCCTGCCGCCCGAGCAGGCCGCGACCTTCGATCGGCTGCTGCGCGAGCAGCTCGGGCGCCTGCGGGTCTGGAACCGGGAGCTGGGCGAGGCCGCCGATCGCCTGCGCCAGGCCGGCCGCGCGCTGGCCCGGGAGCTGAACGCCGCCCACCGCGTGCCGCTCGAGCCGCTGTTCGCCCGCCTGCGCGAGCGCGTCCGCCGCCACGGCCGCGGCCAGGGACGGCCGGCCTCGCTGGCCGTGGGCGGCCAGCGGCTGGATGTCGCCGCGGGGCAGGTGGAGCCGCTCTCGCGGGCGCTGGACCTGCTGCTCGACCGCTGCCTGCTGTCCGCGCTCGAGGAGCCGGGCGCCCGCCGGCGGGCAGGCAAGCCGACCGTCGCCGCCCTGCGCCTGGAGGGGCGCAGGCTGGCCTCCATCCTCGAGGTCGAGCTCGCGGACGACGGCCCGCCCGACCGGCCATTGCCCCCGCCGGAGCACGCGCTCGTCCGCGCGCTGCAGCAGCTCCGGGGCCGCCTGTGGCGGATCCCCGCGGCGGAGGCCGGCCTGCGGCTGGTCGTGCAGGTGCCGATGTGGTATTCGAGCTTCGAGGCCATCCCGGTGGAGGCGAGCGTGGGCGAGGTGCTGGTGCCCACCGCGGTGGTGGAGCAGGTGCTCAGCGGCCCCGGGGCCGCGCCGCCGACGCCGGTCGTCAGCCTCGAGCGCCGGCGCCGCGAGGTGCCCGGACCGGACCCCGGGCCCGGGCTGTTGTGCCGCGTCGGCGCCTGGCGGGCCCGGCTGCCGGGCCGCGTCCTGGGGGCGCCGCGGCGCGTGGTGCCCCGGCCGGCGCGGTCCGAGGATCCAGCCTGGGTGCTGGGCTGGGTCCGGGCCGGCGCGTCCGCGGAGGGAGGCGGGCTGCCGCTGGTGCACCCGCTGGCGTTCGTCACCGGGCAGGCGGGCTGGGTGAGCCTGTTCCCGGAGCTGGAGGTCGGAGGAGCGCAATGAGCACCGCCAGAACCTGCCTGAGCGTGAGCCTGTGGTCGTGCCTGGTGCTCTGCCTGTGGCCGGCCGGCGCGCGTGCCGACGGAGATCGCCTGGGGGCCATGGCGGAGCAGCTGCTGGCAGGCCGCGGCATCCTGGACTACGAGTCCGCGCTGGCGACCTTCTCCAAGCAGAACGACCCCCGGGTGCTACCCACCCTGCTGAAGCTCCTGGACGGCAAGGAGCCGCTGGGACGGGCCGAGGCGGCCGGGGTGCTGTGGATGTACGACACCCGGGAGGTCCGCGAACGCCTGGTGGAGATCACCAAGGACGAGGCAGCGGCGGTGCGCATCGAGGCAGCCAAGTCGCTGTGCCTGATGAAGTACCCCGCCTCGTTCGAGGTCATCGCCGTGGAGCTCAAGAGCGCCGACGCGGACGTGCGCGCCCGGGCGCTGCGCGCCCTGGGCAAGGTAGGCGGCGAGCCGTCCATCAAGGCGGTGCAGGCCCTCAAGCCGGCCTCCGCGGCCGATCGCATCTGGACGGCCTACGCGCTGGCCGAGGCCGGCGCCAACCGGCCGGCCCAGCTCGCGCTGCTGCAGAAGGAGCTGGTGGCGGTGCCCAAGGCCGCCCTGCTGGCGGGCCAGTCCGACCCGGGCGAGGCCGAGCTGCGCAAGGCCGCCAAGGCCGGCCTCCCGGGACTCGAGGCCCGGGTGCTGGCGGCCGAGGCCCTCTCCCGCCTGGGAGACGAGCCGGCGCTCGCGCTCCTGGTCGCGGGCCTCGCGGATCGGGCGGCCACCCGCCACCCCTCCGGGGCCCACCGGCTGCTGCTGCGCCACCGGGACGAGGCCGCCCTGGCCTGCGCCAAGGCGCTCGGCACCGCCCCGACGCTGGTGCGCCTGGGTTGCGCACAGCTCGCCCGCGATCTGTCGCTGCGCGCGGACGCGACCCGGGCGAGCCTGGGCGAGGCGCTGGGAGAGTCTCTGGACGACAGCTCCGCCGAGGTGCGCGGCGCCGCGCTCCTGGCCATCGCCGCCCAGGGCCTGCGCGCCCAGGCGCCGCGCGTGGCCCGCGCCCTGGAGCACGCCAATCCGGCCACCCGGCGCGAGGCGGCCAGGACCCTGGGGCGCCTGAGGGACGACCGCTACGCCGAGACGCTGGTGCGCCGGCTCAAGGACGAGAAGGACGCCGCGGCCCGCCGGGCGGTGTACCAGGGGCTCACCGCCCTCGGCTCCGCGCGCACGACCGAGGCCCTGTTCGCCCAGCTCAAGGCCCTGTACAAGCAGAGCCGCAGCTCGGTGCGCGCCGCCGAGGAGCTCTCCCTGTGCGTGGGGGCCCTGGGCGCGACCGGCACGCCGGCGGCCGAGAGGGTGCTCAAGCTCCTGCCCAAGCTGACGGGCGAGCGGCGCGCGCTGATGCTCGAGGTGCTGGCCAAGAGCGGGGCCGAGCCGGCCCTGGACTACTTCCTCGACGTGCTGCGCGAGGGTCCACCCGAGCCCGACAGCCCGGCGGTGCGCTTCTTCGACAGCCTGGGCGAGCAGCACGCCCCGCGCCTGGCGCAGCTCATCGAGTCCGAGACCGCCATGTGGATCCGGGTCATCCTGGCCCGCGCGCTCGTGCGCCAGGGCCAGGCCGACTTCGGCCGAGGCATCCTGTGGGGGCTGCGGAACGAGGACGCCTACATGCGCCGGCTGGCCGCCGCCCTGTGCGCCGATCTGAGCGTGCCGGGCAGCGTCGAGCCGCTGGTCCAGCTGCTCGGCGACGAGCCGCGCACCGCCCGCTACGCGGCCCGGGCCCTGCTCAGCCTGGACAGCACGCCGGCCTGGACGGGCCTGACCCGCGGCCTGGACTCCGACAGCCTGCGCAGGCGCATCGCCCTGCCGCTGCTGCCCTACTGGGAGGGCAAGGTGTCGGTCAAGAACCCGTTTGCCAAGGAGGTCGAGAACGAGCGGGTGTGGGTGCTGTTCGCCGAGGATCGCCTGGGGCGGCCCTACGACCTGTTCCTGACCTGGTCCGCGGACGGCCGCACCTGGAACGACCCCGTGTACGCGGGCCTGACCTCCTTCCTCGACCGCGAGGACAAGGTGCCCCCGCCCACCTTCTCCCTGCAGGTCCGCGGGCGGAAGCTGACCATCGCGCTGACCCGCACCTTCGCCGTGGCCGGCAGCGAGGCCAAGCCGCAGCTCAAGACCCAGCAGCGGGTGCACAAGCTCAAGCTGGAGGAGCTGCACAAGGACCGGGACCAGGACGATCTGGTGGACCAGGAGGAGGCCGCCCTGTTCACCAGCCCGATCAAGGTCGACTCGGACGGCGACGGCATGCTGGACGGCCGGGATCGCAACCCGCTGGCCAAGCCGGCCGACCTGGCCCGGGACGAGGACGTGATCGCCGTGCTGGCCTTCTCCTACGCCCACCTCATCAAGGGCTACCTGGGCGAGCGGGGCCGGCTGCTGGTGGTCGAGGACGTGGCCGGGCACCGCCGGGCGCCGGAGCTGCCCACCTTCGGCGGGCTGGTGCTGCACCTGCGGCCCGACCAGATCCGCGAGCTGTGGAGCCAGACCGGGGTGGCCTACCCCCGGGTGCGTTTCGACGCCGTCGAGTTCGAGTCCGGCCGCAGGGTGGCCCGCCAGGCCATCACCTTCCTGGAGGGCCCGGGCGAGGAGGACCTGGTGGAGGTCCAGCTCGTCAAGCGGGAGGACACCTGGGTGGTGACGAGCTGCCGCCTGGCGGACTGAGCCAGAGGCCCGGAGGGGGTGCGCATGAAGACCCTGGCGGTGGTCAATCCCCACAGCGCCAACGGCGCCACGGGGCGCCAGTGGCCCGAGCTGCAGGCGGCGCTGCGCGGGGCGCTGGGGGAGTTCGAGGTGCGCTTCACCGCCTGCTCCGGCAACGCCACCACGCTGGTGCGCGAGGCCCTCGGGGCCGGCGTGGACCGCATCGTGGCGGTGGGCGGGGACGGCACCAACAACGAGGTGGTGAACGGGTTCTTCGACGGCGACCGGCCCATCCGGCCCGAGGCCGAGCTCGGCTTCCTGCCGCGCGGCACGGGCGGCGACTTCCGCAAGACGCTCGCGATCGGCACCGCGCTGGAGGCCTGCCTGCCGGTGCTGCGCGCGGGCCGGGCCCGCCCCTGCGACGTGGGCCGGACCACCTTCGTCGGCCCCGCGGGCGAGCCGGTGCAGCGCCACTTCCTGAACATCACCTCCTTCGGCCTGGGCGGGCTGGTGGACGATCGGGTGAACCACTCGACCAAGGCCTTCGGCGGCAAAGCCTCCTTCTTCCTTGGCACGCTCAAGGCCATGCTGGCCTACCAGAACCGCCACCTCCGCCTGCGGGTGGACGACGGCTTCGACGAACCGCTGACCGTCCAGAACGTGGCGGTCGCCAACGGGCAGTACTTCGGCGGCGGCATGTGGGTGGCGCCGGAGGCGCGCATCGACGACGGCCTGTTCGACGTGGTGATCATGGGCGACATGAGCAAGTGGGACCTGCTGACCCAGGGCACCCGCATCTACAAGGGCACCCACCTGACGCTGCCGAAGGTGAGGCACTTGCGCGGCAGGCGCGTGGAGGCCACCAGCGACGAGGAGGTGCTGATCGACATGGACGGCGAGCAGCCCGGCCGCCTGCCGATCACCCTGGAGATCGTGCCCGCCGCCATCCGCGTCCTGGCCCCGGCCCCGGAGGTCCTGAAACGAAGTGAGGTGGCGCCTTGAGCTCGACCTGGAAGCCCCGCATCCCGCTCCTGCTGGTGGGCCTGTTCGCCGTCCTGGGGGCCGTGTTCGCCGGCACCTCGGCCGCGGACTACATCGCCCACCTGGACCGCCAGATGCACGCGGTCACCTGCTCCTACTTCCCGGGGCTCGGCAGCCCGGACGCGAGCGGCACCAGCGGCTGCTTCACGGTCATGATGAGCCCCTACGCGGCCGTGCTGCGGGCGAGCACCTGGGGCGGGCTGCCCATCGCCCTGCCGGCCCTGGCGGTCTTTCTGTTCCTGCTGTTCAAGGCGCTCGACACCCTGCTGCGCAAGCGCGAGGACGACCGGCACGAGACCTTCTTCCTGGTGCTGGCCTGCCTGCTGCCGGTCGTCACCTCGGTGATCTACTGGATCGTCTCCGTGGCGGTCATCGGTACGGTCTGCAAGCTGTGCGTCGGGGTGTACGTGGCCTCCTTCGGCGCCTTCGGGGCGGCCATCGCTGCCCACCTGCGGGCCGGGCGCGCCCGGCGGCCCCGCGGGGTGCTCGAGGCGCTGATCACCGCCCCGGTCCTGCCCGCGCCGGCGCAGGCTGGCTACCAGGGGGGCCCCACCGCCCTCGGCGGGCCGAGCAGCCCGCCCTCCGATCCGGGCGTGGCCGCGGCCATCGCCTCCTTGCCCCCCCCGCCCGACGAGGAGGCCCCCCCGGCCGCGGGGCTGTTCCCGCTGCCCTGGGGGCGCTACCTGGCCTACTTCCTCGAGGGCGTGCTGTTCGTGGGGCTGTGCGCGCTGCTCTACCTGGCCTTCAAGCCGGGCTACACCGAGGAGATGGCCAGGTGCGGCAAGCTGCTCCGGCCCCAGGACACCTACCAGACCCGGTTGAAGCTGCACCCTGTCCCCGGAGGGGTGCGCGCGCTCGAGGTGCTGGACCCGCTGTGCCCGGCCTGCAAGGGCTTCCACGAGCGGCTGGAGGCCTCGGGCCTGCTCGGGCGCCTGGACCTCGAGGCCGCCCTGTTCCCGCTGGACAAGGAGTGCAACTGGATGGTGACCACCAGCGTGCACCCGGGCGCCTGCGCCGTCTCGGAGGCCCTGCTGTGCGCCGGCGAGCGGGCGCCCGAGGTCCTGGCCTGGTCCTTCGAGAACCACGAGTCCATCCGCGAGCGCGCCAAGGAGGACCCGGCCTCGGCCCGGGCCAGCGTGGTGAAGGCCTTCCCCGCCCTGGCCGGCTGCGTGGGCAAGCCCGCGGTCGCGGCCCGGCTCAACAAGGCGCTGCGCTGGGCGGTGGCCAACTCGCTGCCCGTGCTGACCCCGCAGCTCTACGTCCAGGACCAGAAACTGTGCGACGAGGACACCGACCTGGGGCTGGAGTTCACCCTGACGCGCCTGCTGGCGGCCCGCGCGCAGAGCGGAGGCAAGTCATGAACCCGGTCGTCGCGCACGTGGGCACCGGGGCCGGGGCGCTGCTCCTGGCCTGCATCCTGACCGGCGTGTGGACCGGGGGCGCCAGCTCCCGCCTGGAGCAAGCCCAGGCCGCGCCGCCGAAGGACAAGCAGGTGGCCGTGGCCAGCGCCGCGGACGAGGGCTACTGCACCAAGGACCTGAAGCAGATCCTGCGCCGGGTGCTGACCTCCTGCGGCCTGGTGAAGAAGGACCAGGGCCGGGGCTGCCAGCCGCTGGAGGCCAAGAGCGTGGCGGCCATGTCGGGCGGGGACTTCAACGCGCTCTTCCACCCCCTGGCCCAGCGGGCATCCATCATCATGTTCGAGAAGGACAAGGCCGAGCTGGACGAGTCGGATCTCGCGCTGCTGCAGAAGACCTTCTCGGACCAGCGCGGGGCCTCCTACTTCCTGGTCGTGTCGCGGGCCTCGCCCGAGGGCTCGGTGGAGCACAACCGCGCGCTGAGCGAGGCGCGGGCCACCGCCGTCCTGGACTACCTCAAGGCCCAATTTCCCGATCCGGATCTGGAGCAGGAGGTGGGCCTGCTGTGGCTGGGCGAGGAGTTCGCCCAGCTCGACGAGGAGTTCTGCAAGTGGAACCACTCCCAGGCCGGCCCGGCGGTCGCGCCGGACGGCGCGGCCCCGGCCGAGGCGCCGGGCTGCACCACGGCCGAGCTCAACCGCTCGGCCTTCCTGGCCTGGATCGACTGCCGCCTGTGAGGAGGCCCATGCAACCGAAGCACACCCTGGCCGCCGCGCTCGGCCTCGCCGCCGCGCTCGCGCTGGCCGGCTGTCCGAGCGACCCGGCCGCCGCGCCCGACGCGGGCGCCCGCACCCGCGTGGTGAGCGTGAGCGATCCGGCCAGGCCCGCCACCCAGGCGGCGGACTGGTGCGACGTGTACTTCCCGGCGGGCTCCGCGCCCGGCCTGAGCCTGCCGCCGAGCGCCCCGCTCAAGCCGGGGGCCGCCGCCCGGCCCGCGCCCGGCCGCTGGCTGTGGCTGAACCTGTGGGCCACCTGGTGCAAGCCCTGCCTGCGCGAGATGCCGCTCATCCAGGCCTTCGGCGCCCGGCTGCGCGAGGAGGGTGTGGCGGCGGACAACTGGTACCTCTCCATCGACGAGGATCAGCAGGCCCTGCAGGCCTTCCTGGCGAGCCACCCGGAGCTGACCGGGCAGGGTTCGCTGCGCGCGTTGGCGCCCGAGCGGGTCGAGGAGTGGATGAAGACCCTCGGCCTGGAGGAGGGCACCAGCATCCCGGTGAGCGTGCTGGCCGCGCCCGACGGCAAGGTCCGCTGCGTGCGCACCGGCTCCATCCACGACGGGGACTACCCCGTGGTGCGCGCCATCTTCGACGAGCTGGCCCGCCCCCCCGCGCCCTGACGCGCCCGCGCCCGCCTCAGGGCCGCTGCCGCAGGAGCTTCTCCTGCATGATGGCCAGGATCTCGGCGTCGGTGGACACCATCCCCCGGTTGGCGATGCGCCCCAGGTTGCGGAGCGACTCCTGCCCGTCCGCGCCCACCACCCCGTCGCTGGGCGGGATGCCGATGCCGGCCAGCGCCAGGCGCGTGGCCCGGAAGGCCGCGTCCACCGAGGTCATGGTCTTGAGCGCGCAGCCGATCTTGGCCCCGTCGCAGATCATGCCGGTCACGTTGCCCACCATGTTGTGGATGGCGAGGTTGATCTCCCGGGCCCCGCCGCCCTCGAGCAGGCACAGCCCGGCCGCCAGCCCGATGCCGGCCGCGTTCGAGCAGCCGCAGGCGGCCGACAGCGTGCCCAGGTGGTGGGTCGCGGCCGAGGTCACCAGGCAGGCCAGCGCCAGGGCCTCCTCGACCCGCGCCCCGGGCCGGCCGTTCTCCTGCCCCCACAGCGCGAGCGGCACGGCCACCACGATGCCCTTGTTGCCCGAGCCGGCCAGGCTCATGACCGGGAAGTCCTCACCCCACATGCGCGCGTAGACGCCGGCGCACACCAGCCGGCTCAGGCGCGTGAGCGGATCCTCCCGGGCCATGTCCACGAAGCTCGCCGGGAACAGCCCGAGCCCGTGCTCGGCGATGGCCAGGTTGAGCTCCACGCCCTGCCGCAGCCGCCCCCGCTCCGGCTCGCCCGCGCCCCGGGCGAGCGTCAGCAGCTGCTCGAAGGCCAGCCCGGCCGCCCAGGCCCGCGCGTCTTCGCGCGGGGCGGCCGCGGCCGCGGCCGGGAGCGGGCGCGCCTGCCCGTCCCGCTCGAGCCGGGTGAGCCGGGTGTGCTCGCGCTCCAGCACGGCCCGGCCCCGCCCGCCCTCGCGCTCGACCAGGCAGTCGACCCGCAGCGCGTGGGCCTCCGGGATCACCTCGACCCGCACCGCGTCGGCGGACAGCAGGGCCGCGGCGCCGGCCAGCGCCCGGGCGTCCACCTGGCGGAAGATCTCCAGCCCCGCGCCCGGGTCGGTGAGCTGGACGCCCAGCGCCACCGCCCAGCGGATGCCGATGCGGTGGTCGGAGTTGGGGATGCCCACCGCGTAGCAGTTCTTGTACATGCGCGGATCGCAGCGCAGCGCGACCGCGCGGATGGCCCCCTGCCCGGCCTCGGCCGCGGCCAGGCTGGCCGCGTAGGCGATGGCCGCCGGCTCGGTGCAGCCGAGCGCCTGCCTCCACTCGGCCTCGAGGTACTCGCGTAGCTCCAAGCGCTTCTCCTCTCGCCGGCGCCAGGTCGGGACGGTGCGCTCAGGGCGCGTAGGCCTCCGCCAGCAGCTCCACCCAGTCCTTGACCGGCAGCGGACCGGCCTCGCCGAGCTGGCGCACGCAGCCCGGGCAGGCGGTCACCACGCCCTCGGCGCCGCTGGCCTCGAGCTGGGCCGCGCGCAGCGCCGCCGCCTGCCGGGCCACCCCGGGGAGCGAGTGCGGCACCAGCCCGCCCCCGCCGCAGCAGGCCGCGTCCTGGCCGCTCCAGGCCGACTCCAGCAGGGGCTCGCGCAGCGCGCCCTGGAGCGCCTGGCGCGTGGTCTCGCCGCGCTCCAGGTAGCGGGTCAGGTAGCAGGGATCGTGGAACACCCAGCGGCCGGGCACCTGGCGGGCGGGCTCCCTGGCCCGCAGGAACGGCGCCAGGAAGGCGTCCAGGGTGACCACCTGGCCGGAGGGGGCGCAGCCCGCCTCCCGCAGCACCACGCCCAGCACCCAGGCGCAGGTCGGGCAGGGGCACAGGATGGTGCGGGCCGGGGCCAGCCGCTGGGCCAAAGCCCGGCCATGCGCCCGCAGGCCCTGGAGATCCCCGGCCTGCCACAGCGGGGCGCCGCAGCACACCTCCGGACCGGAGAAGACCCCCACGTGCTCCACCCCCAGGGCCGCGAGCAGCCCGAGCAGCGGCGTCAGGTGCCGCGCCGGCGCCCGCAGGGCCTGGCAACCCGGGAAGAGCACCGCCTGGGCCTCGGGCACCAGCAGCTCTGCCGGCACGGCCGCCGACCGGGCCGCGGCCAGGTCCTCGCCCCAGGGGTTGCCGCGCGCGCGGAAGCGCTCGAGTAGCGCCGTGGTCGCGGGCGGCGCCGCCCCGGCCTCGAGCGCCACGGCCCGGGCGGCCAGCAACGCCCCGGGCACGTCGTTCTGGTGACGGCAGTGCGTGCGGCAGTGCAGGCAGCCCAGGCAGTGCTGGAACACCTCGGCCGGGCCGCCCGCGGGCGCGCGCCGGCCCAGGCGGGTGAGCTCGGCCAGCGTCATCTTGAACCAGGGCGTGACCGTCTCGCTGCGCTCGGCCTCCGCCGTGGGGCAGCAGAAACGGCACAGCTTGGGGCAGTAGGTGCAGTGCTTGAGGGCCCGGACGTGCGGCCCGAGGCCGGCCGGGCTGGAGCGCGCCTGGCTCACGGCCCGCCTCCGGCGCCCGGTCCGGGCAGGGCCTGGGGGTTCAGCAGCCCGTCCGGATCCAGGCGCGCGCGCAGCCGGCCGAGCAGCTCACGCTCGTCCGCGGCCGCGCGCGCCTCCCGGCCCTCGGGGTCCAGCGCCCGCCGGAGGCGGTCCGGCCCTCCGGCCCGGGGGGCGGCCAGCCGCAGCCGGCAGCCGTTCAGCCCGGGCCGATCCAGGCGCACCAGCGCCGGGCCGGCCAGGCCGAACGGGGCCGCCAGCCCACTCGCGAGCCCGCGCGCGACCGCGCCGTGGCTCACCCAGGCCTCGAGCCCGTCCGGCGCCCCGGCGCCCCCGAGCCAGCCACGGGCCTGCTCGAGCTCCTCGCCCTGGCCGCCCTGGGCCTCGCCCGCGCGGCGCACGTCGGCCAGCGCCCGCCCCGCCAGCTCGGCGTCGCCCTCCAGGCACACGAGCAGGCGCGCCTCCCGCCCCGGCGCGAGCTCCAGCTCCGCCCGGCGCGGAGGGAAGTCGTGCAGCGGCAGCGCCCGGAAGAGCTCCAGGGCGGCGGCCGGATCGACGAAGGTGAGCCCCAGCACCAGGCGCCGCTCCGGGAGCGGCTCGAGCTTCACCCGGGCCGCGGTGATCACCCCGAACGCCCCGCCGTGGCCGAGCAGCAGGGACGCGTACTCGGGCCCGCAGGCCGAGCGCGGCGCCGCCAGGCTGGCGATGGGCGTGCCGTCGGCCAGCAGGCCCTCGACCGACAGCGCGGCGGGCTGATCCAGCCCGGTGATCGGGTCCGCCACCCGGGCCGTGCGCGCGAGGAAGCCTCCCAGGCTGCCCGGATCGTCGGGCTCCACGCCCACCGGGCGCAGGCCCAGCTCGGCGGCCCGGGCCGCGAGCTCGCGGAGCGGGGTGCCGGCCCCGGCCCGCAGCCACAGGGAGCCGGGCTCCGACTCCAGCACCCCCGACAGGCGCGCGCTGGACAGGGCCAGGTAGCCGCCCGCGGGCAGCCCCGCCCCGGAGCCCAGCCGGCTCCCCTCGCCCACCACCACCACAGGCGCCCGCTCGGCGCGGGCGGCGGCGAGCAGCACGCCCACCGCCTGCGGGTCCGCGGGCAGGGCGCAGGCCACGGGCGCGGGCCGCAGCCTGGCCGTCGGCCCCGCGGGCGCCTCCAGCGCCCCGGCGGGCAGGCGGTCCCGAAGCCGCGCGGCCAGCGAGCCGCGGGAGGAGACGCCGGGGACGTCACCGGGCCTGGCCATGGTGAGCCTCCCCTGCCCCGCCTCCGCCCAGGCCGAGCTTGCCAGGGTTCATCGACCCGGCCGGATCCAGGCTCGCCTTGAGGTGCTCGGCCAGGGCCTGGGCCGGACCGAGCTGGCGCACGAGGTAGCGCGCCTTGCTGAAGCCCACCCCGTGGTGGTGGCTGACCGTGGCGCCCGCGGACAGGACCACCGCCTGGGCCGCGTCCCAGATGCGGTCGTACAGGACCGCCGCGCCCGCGTCGTCCTCGGCCGCGCCGGCGAAGGTGAAGTAGATCGAGCCGCCCTCCCGGTAGGCGTGGGAGAAGTGGGCCATGACGAACGCCAGCGGCTCGAGCGCCTTGCGCACCGCGCGGTACAGGCGCGGCAGCCGGTCCCAGGTCGCGGCCACCTCCATGGTGTCCACGAAGGCGCCGGCCGAGAACAGGCCGGACTGCTTGTAGGAGATGGCGTAGCGGTTCTTCCACCAGTGCAGGGCCGGCCCCTCGCCCGCGTCGCTGGCCCCCTCGCGGACGCACAGGGCCGGGATGCGCTCGGCGGCCAGGCGCCAGGCCTGCCCGCCGGCCAGCCCGCCCTCCACGATCACCACCAGCAGGCAGCCCGTGGGCAGGAGGCCGGTCACCCGGTTGAGCAGCCGGGGCGCGCGCAGCACCATGGGCAGGGAGCGGGCCAGCAATGCCCTGGCCGGCAGCGCCAGGGCCGGCAGGCTGGCGCTCAGGCTCTCGCGCGGGTCCCCGGCGTCGTCCTTGCCTGAGCGGGCCAGCAGGGTGTCGAACTCGTCGTACAGCCTGAGCACCGAGGGCCTGAGCCCCGCGCGCAGCATGCCCGCCATGGCCCGCAGGCCCGCGTCCACGTCCGGGAAGCGGAACGCCCGCAGCCAGCGCTCACGGGCCAGCGGCCACACGGCCAGCCGGGCCGAGGTGAGCACCCCCAGCGTGCCCTCGGAGCCGAGCAGCAGCGCGTCCAGCGAGCCCGGGCTCACGCCGCAAGGCCGCAGGCACGTCTCGCGCACGCGCCCCGCCGCGTCCACCCAGCGCAGCGAGCGCACGATGTCCTCGATCTTCCCGAAGCGGCTGGAGCACTGGCCCGCGCTGCGGCCGGCCAGCCAGCCTCCCACGGTGGAGCACAGGATGGAGGACGGGAAGTGGCCCAGGCTGAAGCCGCGCCGCACGAGCTCGCGCTCCAGCACCTCGCCCATCACCCCGACCTCGACCTCCAGCAGCCGATCGCGCTCGTCGAGGGCCAGGATGCGGTCCAGCCGTTTGAGGTCCAGGATCAGCCCGCCCCGCACGGGCAGCGTGCCGCCGCACACCCCGCTGCCGGCGCCGAAGGGCACGACCGGCGCGCCGTGGGCGCCGGCCAGCCGCACCACCTCGGCCACCTGGGCCTCGTCCCCCGGCCAGACCACGGCCGCGGGCGGGTGCTCGATGGCGCCCGCCCGCTGGCGGATGAGGCTGCGCGGCCACATGTCCCGGGAGCAGGCGAGCAGATCCTCCTCGCGCGTGGACACGTGCTCCTCACCCAGCTTCGCGCGGAGCGCGGACAGCAAGGACGCGGGCAGCTCGGGGAACACCGTGGCGGGTGCAGGCATGCCCGGCATCGTACCCGCCCGCCCGCACGCCAGTCAATCGCGGCCGCCGGGACCAGGCGCGCGCGCGCGTTGACACGCGCGCCGTCCACGGGCTACACCCCCTGGCATGACCGAGACCCACGCCCCGCAGGCGAAGGCCCTGGAGATCCTCAAGCAGCCTGGCGAGCAGGCCGCCCTGGCGCTCGACAGCCTGACCCCCGGCGAGCAGCGCGCGCTGCTGCTCGGCCTCCCGCCCGGCCGCCAGCGGCAGGACCTGGCGCTCCTGTCCCGCAAGCCGGCGGCGCTGGTGCGGCTGCTCGCGCCCGAGGACTTCTACGCGACCGTGATGGAGATCGGCCCCGAGGACGCGCTGCCCATGCTGGAGCTCAGCTCCAACGCCCAGCTCGGCTACCTGATGGACCTGCAGCTCTGGGTGGGCGGGAACATGGACGTGCAGCGCCTGGAGCGCTGGCTGGAGCTGCTGCACGCCTGCAGCCCGGAGCGGACCACGCGCTTCCTGGAGAAGACCGACTTCGAGCTGCTGGTGCTGTGGCTCGAGCGCAGCCTGCTGTTCGTGGAGCGCGAGGCCCTGGACGCGCTGCCGGCCGAGCTGCAGGGCCGGGTGATCAGCCCGGACAACTACCACCACTTCGCGGTGAAGCTGGGCGCCGACCTGGAGCTGGTGCGGAAAAGCGTCCAGCTCCTGTTCGCCGAGAGCCAGGAGCTGTTCCTGGCGCTGTCGGGCAACCTGGGCACCACCCCGCTGGCCGAGCTGGAGGAGCAGCTGGCCCGCTGGCGGCAGGGACGCCTGGCGGATCGCGGCTGGCCGGACGCCGAGGAGGCCCTGGCCTTCTACCTGCCGCGCGCCCCGGGTGCGCTGGCCGCCCAGCCCATGCCGCTGCCCGACGGGCTGGACGAGGCCCCGGCCCAGCCGCTGCAGCGGCTGCAGGCCGGCCCGCGCTTGCAGGCCGGGCTGGAGGCCATCGGCGAGCCGGTCCTGCGCGCGCGGCTCGCGACCCAGCTCGCCAACCTGGCCAACCGGGTGATCGTGGCCGACGGCCAGCCGCTCGAGGAGCTGGCCTCGCTCCAGTCCGCCCTGGCGCGGGTTGCGGGCCGGCTGGAGATCGGCCTCGGCGAGCTGGGAGCCACGACCACGGCGGAGGTGGTGGCGCTGCTCGCGGGGACGCCGCTGCTGCACCTGGCCCAGGTGGCCGAGGGAGCGCTGCGCGCCCGCCAGACCCGGGCGCGGGCCCTGCTCGGGGGCGACGGCGGCTGGCTCCTGGGCATGCTGTGCCCGCCCCGGCCCGAGCGCCTGGCCGCGCTGCTCCAGCGCCGGCCGCGCTTCCTGCCCGGGCCGGCCGAGCCGCCCCGGGAGTTCACCGGCCCGGCCGATCTGCAGTCGCTGGATCGCGACCTCGAGCACGCCGAGGCCGCCCTGGTCCTCGCCCGCGCCCTGGGGGTCGTGTCCGCGGGCCTGCCCGAGCCCTTCCCGCCCGGCAGCCTGCCGGCGCGGCGGGCTGATCTGGAGCTGGAGAGCCTGCTGTTCACCCTCGTCGCCCGCGACCTGCTCGCGCTCGATCCGGCCCCGGCGCCGCTGCCAGTCGGCCGGCTGCCCGCGCTGTTCGCCGCCCTGCCGCGCGAGCAGGCCGCGCTGGCCGCGCGCCTGCGGGGCTGGGCCAGCGCGCGGCTGGGCGCGGCCCCGCCCGCCGGGCTCGGCGGCCTGCTGGACTCGCTGGCCCGCCGGGCGGCCGAGGAGCTCCTCGGGCACGACCCGCGCGCGCTCGATCCGCGCTACGCCGCCGGCATCTGGCTGCAGGTGGAGCCGGTCAGGGGATGAAGCGGCGGATACGGTAGTTGCCGAGGTCCACGATCCACAGCGCGCCGTCCTTGCCCATGGACACCGTGATGGGCTGGTTGAACAGCGCCTCGGCCGCGGGGCCGTCGTAGTAGCCCGGCTGCCCGCACTTGCCGACCGCGGTGGACACCTTGCCGTCCCTGACCAGGCGGATGCAGTGGTTGCCCGCGTCGGCCACCCACAGGGCGCCGTCCGGGCCGAGCTCCACGCTGTGCGGCTGCTTGAACTTGGCCTTGTCGGCCGGCCCGTCGGCGTAGCCGCCCTTGCTGGTGCCCGCCTCGCACGCGCCGGCGAAGTCGCTCACCTGGCCGCCCTTGAGCACCCGGATGCAGTTGTTCACGTTGTCGGCGATGTAGATGGCCCCGTCCGGGCCCACCACCAGGCCGGCCGGCTCGTTGAACTGGGCCTTCAGCGCCGGGCCGTTGGTGTAGCCGTGCTCGACGTAGCCGTCGTCGCTCTGCTTGCCGCCCGCGCCGGCCACGGTGGTGACCTTGCGGTCCGCGCCGACGCGCTTGAGCTTGGCGTTGCCCTTGTCCAGCACCAGCAGGCTGCCGTCCGCGTCGATGGCCACGTCGAACGGGCACCAGAAGCGGGCCTCGGCGGCGGGGCCGTCCTTGTCGCCGGTGTTGTCGGCCTCGCTGGAGCACAGGCCGGCGTAGGTGCTGGCCTCGCCCTCCGGGCTGACCTTGCGCACGCAGTTGTTCTTGCACTCGGCGATGTACAGGCTGCCGTCTTTGCCCACGGCGATGCCGCGCGGCTCGTCGAAGCGGGCGAACTTGCCCTTCTTGTCGTCGTTGCCCGGCCGCTCGCTGCCGGCGAAGCGCTCGGCCTTGCCGCTCGCGTCCAGCTTGTAGATCTGGTGCTGGTCGGCGCCGAAGATGGTCCCCGACCCGGCCTTGACCCCGGCCGGCATGGTCACCATGAACTGGACGACCGGATCCTCCTTGCCGCCCAGCACCGTGCCCACGCAGCCCTTCTGGCCCTCGTTGATCAGGCGCAGCGCGTCGCAGTTGTTGTCCAGCGCGTCGCACAGCTCGGCCGCGCCCGGCTTCACCTTCGCGTCCTTGTCGTTGCAGTCGAGCTGGGCCGGATCGCCCTCGCACGCGTCGCCGGCCTTGGCGCCGTCGCCGTCCTCGTCCAGGCACTTGCCCGAGAGCTTCTTGTCGTAGCGGGCCCGCGCCTCCTTGGCGTCGCGGAAGGCCATGCAGCGGCCCAGCTCGGCCTCCGGGGGCTCCTTGTAGCAGACCTGCATCTCCTTGCCCTTGGCCTCGCAGTTGCTGTCTCGCTTGCACTCGCCCGGCTTCAGCGAGCTGCATCCGGCCCACGCCAGCAGGGCCAGCCCGGCCAGGAACCGCGCCGTCCACAGGATTGCCTTCATCGCCGTTCTCCTTTTCTCGTCCACGATCGCATCGGGCTGGGCCTCGTCGCGCCCGCCCCCCAAGAGCCCAGTCCAGGCTCGGCCAGATCCGATCCTCACGGGACGATCCAGCGGAGCTGTCCGGCGTCCACCACGAACAGGCTCCCGTTGGGTCCGGGGGCGATGTCCGAGATGGCGTCGAAGCGCGCCTGCGGGATCGGCCCGTCCACGCTCAGCGGCTTGCCTTCCTGGGGCTTGCCGTACAGCGTGCGCACCTTGCCGGCCGGGGTCACCACGCGGACGGCCGAGTTGCCGGTGTCGGCCACCAGCAGGTTGCCGTCCGCGTCCCAGGCCAGGCCGTGCGGGTAGTTGAACTTGGCGCCCTTGCCGGCGCCGTCCTGGTACCCGCCGATGCCCAGCCAGGTGTCCGACTCGCCAGCCAGGGTGGTCACCTCGGCCTTGTCCCCCTTCGAGGGATCGAGCCGCCGGATGCGGCAGTTGAACGACTCGGACACGTAGATCACGCCCTTGCCGTCCACCAGCACGGCCTGCGGGTCGTTGAAACGCGCCTGCAGGGCGGGGCCGTCCAGGAAGCCGTCCTGCCCGGCGTCGTCCTGGACGTCGGCCGGGCCCACGCCCGCGAGCGTCGTGACCTGGCCGCCCGGATCGATGCGCCGGATGCGGGCGTTGCCCTGGTCCACCACGATCACCGCGCCGTCCGGGGCCACGGCCAGGTCGGAGGGGCAGTAGAAGCGGGCCGCGCCGGGGCCCCCGTCGGCGAACTGGCCGACCTCCTTGGTGGCGGTCGAGCAGTGCCCGGCCAGCGTGCTCACGTCGCCCGAGGGGCTGACCTTGCGCACGCAGTTGTTCTTGCAGTCGGCCACCAGCACCGAGCCGTCGGCCAGGCGCGCCAGCCCGCGCGGGTAGGAGAAGCGCGCCTCCGCGCCGTGGCCGTCGGCGGCGTGCGACAGCTCGTGCCCGGCCAGCACCTCGGCCGTCCCATCCAGGCGCACCTTCCACACCCGGTGGTTGTCCGAGAGCAGCACGAAGCCGGCCGGGTCGAACACCACCGAGTGCGCCTGCAGCGGCTTCAGCGGGCCGCCCAGCAGGGTCTGCACGCAGCCCTTCAGGCCCTCGTTGTTCATGCCGTCGCAGTCGTTGTCCAGCGCGTCGCACAGCTCGGTCCGCGTCGGGGCCTGCTCCTTCTCCTTGTCGTTGCAGTCGAGCGCCTCGCCGGCCGGGCAGCCGCTGCCCGCCCGGGCGCCGTCGCCGTCCTTGTCCTCGCACACCTTGGGCTTGGCTTCCTCGGCCCGCTTGTCCTCGATGGCCTTGCGATCCTTCATGGAGATGCACTTCTTCTCGAAGCACACCTCGGCGCCCGTGCAGTGCGAGTCCCGCTCGCAGGTGCCCGCCTCGCGCGACGAGCAGCCCCAGGCGCACACCCCGAGCACCAGGCCGATCCCGGAAAGCAGCCGCAGCATCCGCTCCTCCTCCGCAGAAGTCGTCGTCAGCGTAGGCTGGCCCCGGTCGGAATGTCAAGCGCCCACGGGACGTTCGGAGGCAGCGCGCAGGCTTGACCGTCCGCGGGGCCTCTGGGATGATCACGCGCACACCCCCCGGCGAGGAGGCGATCCGTGATCGACTTCAAGAAGGTCAAGATCGTGCCTTCCAAGGACGAGAAGGCCACCCAGCAGAACCCCCAGGCCGTCCAGCGCCAGCAGGCGGCGGCCCAGGACCAGTCCGTCGCGGCCAAGCTGGACGAGATCGTCGCCCAGGCCCTGGCGGGCACGGCCACCGAGATCCACATCGAGCCCGCGCACGACCGCTCCCGGGTGCGGCTGCGGATCCGCAACCAGCTCGTGGACAGCGGCTCCGCGGAGCCTGGCATGCACGGCACCCTGGTCAACCGCATCAAGGTGCTCGGCGCCATGGACATCACCAAGCGCGGCATCGCCCAGAAGGGCTACTTCAAGGTGGACATGGAGGGCAAGCAGGTCGAGCTGGTGGCGCTGGTCATGCCCAGCCCAGCGGGGGAGAAGGCCTTCATCAAGATCCACTACCGCCACTCCTTCGAGCTGGGGCTGGACCAGCTCGGCCTGTACCCCAAGGTGCTCGAGGCCCACAAGAAGCTGCTCGAGCGCCCGAACGGCCTGGTGCTGGTGGCCGGGCCTCCGGGCTCGGGGCGCACCAGCTCCTGCTACGCCTGCCTGCAGCACCTGGCCAAGCCCGAGAAGAACGTGACCACCTTCGAGAGCAACATCCGCTACGAGCTGTTGGGCGCCACCCAGGGCAAGCCCGAGGAGCGCTACGACTACACCTACCAGGCGGGCCTGCGGGCCTGCATCGATCAGGAGCCCGACGTCCTGTACGTGGGCGAGATGAACGACGCCGAGGTGGCCCGCATGACCCTGGCCGCGGCCTTCGGCAAGCGCATCGTGATCGGGCGCATGAACGCCGCCGACGGCGCCACCGCCATGCTGACCCTGCTCGACATGGGCCTGCCGGGCTTCCTGGTCACCTCGGGCGTGATCGGCGTCCTGAGCCAGCGGCTGGTGCGCCGGCTGTGCGACAAGTGCCGCCAGGCCTACCAGCCCGGCGAGGCGCTGCTGGGGGAGCTGGGCATCCGGCCGCGCGAGGGGCTGTCCTTCTACCACGCCGGCGGCTGCGACGAGTGCGAGAACACGGGCTACGTCGGCCAGCTCGGGCTGTTCGAGCTGTTCACCCCCACCGACAAGGTCCGCGAGCGCATCCTGGCCCGGGCCACCGCCCGGGAGATCAACGAGGCGGCCGCGGAGTCGGGGCTCATCCCGCTCAAGCACGACGGCATCCGCAAGGCCAGCCAGGGCCTGACCACGATCGAGGACGTGCTGTCGCGGCTGTGAGTCCAGTTCCTGGTGCCTGATGCCTGGTTGCGAGAGCCCCTGGACCTGGAACCAGGCACCAGGAACGAGGAACCAGGAACGGCCTTCAGGGAGGACCCATGCGCATCGGACTGCTGGGGGCCGGGCTGATCGGCGGCGAGCACTGCGCGGGCCTGCGGGACCTGCTCGACCGCCGGCTGGTGGACGGCTGCCTGGCGGGGGTGCACGACCCGGCGCCCGGCCGGGCCGAGGAGTTCCGCGCGCGCTTCGGCTTCGAGCGCGTCTTCCCCACGGCCGAGGCGCTGGTCGCCGCACCCGGGGTCGAGGTGGTCTTCGTCACCAGCTGGACCGCGGCCCACGCTCCGGCGATCGAGCTGGCCGCCCGGGCGGGCAAGCCGGTCTTCTGCGAGAAGCCGCTCGGCCGCTCGCTCGGCGAGGCGCGGGCCATGCGCGACACGGCGCGCGCGGCCCGCCTGCCCCACCAGCTCGGGCTCATTCTCCGCACCAGCCCGGCCTTCCAGCAGGTGCGGGCGCTGTGCCGCGAGCCGGCGCTCGGCCGCCTGATGGCCATCCACCTCCGCGACGACCAGTTCTTCCCCATCCAGGGCCGCTACCGGAGCGAGTGGCGCAAGGACCAGGTCCTGGCCGGCGGGGGCACGCTGCTCGAGCACAGCATCCACGACGTGGACCTCGTGCGCTGGCTGCTCGGGGACTTCCGCGAGGTGCGGGCGAGGCTCGGCAACCACGCCGGCCACCCGGGCATCGAGGACCTGGCGATGGTGCAGGTGGAGCTCGCGGGCGGCGGGCAGGCGAGCTTCCTGAGCCTGTGGCACCAGATCACCAGCCGGCCCTCGACCCGGCGCCTGGAGATCTTCTTCGAGCGGGGCCGCCTCGAGGTGGAGAACGAGGTGCTGGGCCCGGTCTCGCTTGAGCTCGGGGACGCGCCGAGGCGGGTGATCGAGCAGGAGGAGGTGGCCCGCCACTACCTGGAGGCCAACCCCGCGCTCCTGCCGCTCGGGCTCCAGGTGGCCTCCCCCCAGGAGGTCGAGGACTTCCTGTTCCTCAGGGCGCTGTCCGCCGGGCGACCGCCCGCCCCGGACTTCGACGAGGGGGTGGCCGCGCACGAGATCGTGGAGGCCGCCTACCTTAGCGCCCGCGAGGACCGCCCGGTCGCGCTGCCGCTCGCTCAGAAATTGTAGGCGGGGTTGCTGCTGTCGAAGTCGCCCGGGCGGATGCCCTGGTTCACCTTGAGCTGGTGGTGCTCGAACTCCTCGTACAGCCGCCCCTGGTGATCGAAGAACCTGGCCTTGAGCGGCAGCTTCAGCTCGGCGTCCAGCCACACCTCGGCCGCCGAGCCGTAGTAGGTGGGCACGTACACCTGGTCGCCCGGGTCCGGATCGTCGGCCTCGTCCCAGCCCCGTGCGGCGTTGTGGTGCAGGATCTCGTACATGTCGCGCTTCAGCCGGCGGGCCAGGTCCCACAGGGTCTCCCCCGGACGCAGGGTCTCCTCCCGGCCGCCCGCGGGCATGGTGAGCCACAGGTGCAGGACGGGCCGGCCCCACAGCGTCTCCTCGGCGACCTCCACCCGCCCGTCGCCCCGCTCGGCCAGCAGGCTCACGTTCAGGGACAGGATGCGCGCGAAGGTGTGCAGGCTCACGTCGGGGATGGGGTAGTGGCTGCCGGCCGTGGCCAGGTCGCCGTAGGGATCCAGCTCCAGGGTCAAGTCCGGGAAGGAGCCGGTGTGCACCACCAGGCTGGCGCCCGACCGGGAGCGATCGAAGATGGCCTCCCGCCCCGGGTTCGGGTAGAAGTAGCGCAGGTACACCCGCTGCGGCCGGGCCCAGCGGATGAACAGCTTCTGGGGCGGCTGCAGCTCGTCCCCGAAGCGCTCCCGCTTCATCATGATCATGGTGTAGTCCTGGATGGCGGCGTCCGCCGCGCGGACCTCCCGGACGATCTGCCGCATCGCGTCAGCGTCCAGGACCCGGCGCTCCAGCGGCTGGGCGATCGAGTCGCCGGGCTCCCCGCCAGCCAGCGCAGCAGCGGCCATCAGCAGGCAGAGCGCACCCGGGACGACTGAAACAACCCTAGCCAAAACAACAACCTCCGCGATTCCCTGACCCACTCCGTCCCCGGTTCGACGGGCATGGTAGTGCATCACTTCGATGCGGACAACAAAATTTTGAACCTTCCGTTTGGGTACGAGACCAGCTCAGCCCTTGCGGGCCAGGTGGAGGTCGGCGAGCTGCTGGTCGCTCACCCCGGAGGGGGCGCCGCTCATCAGGCACTGGCCGCGGGCGGTCTTGGGGAAGGCGATCACGTCCCGGATGCTCTCCCCGCCGGTCAGCAGCATGACCAGCCGGTCGAGGCCGAGCGCCAGCCCGCCGTGGGGCGGGGCGCCGAACTGCAGCGCCTGCAGGAGGAAGCTGAACTTCTCGCGGGCCTCCTCGTCCGAGATGCCCAGCACCTTGAACACCTTGGCCTGGACCTCGGAGTCGTGGATGCGGATCGAGCCGCCGCCGGCCTCCACGCCGTTGAGCACCAGGTCGTAAGCCTGCGCCCGGCAGGCGAGCGGCTCGGACAGCAGCTTGTCCACGTCCTCGGGCAGCGGCGAGGTGAACGGGTGGTGGCTGGCCACGACCGCCCCGGTGTCCTCGGCCCGCTCGAACAGCGGGAAGTCGGTCACCCACAAAAGCTCCCAGCGGATCTTGTCCACCAGCCCGAGCTTCTCCCCCAGGTGCACCCGCAGCCCGCCGAGCACGCTGTGCACCTTGTCGGCCGAGCCGAACTGCAGGAGCAGCACGGCGCCCTCCCCCGCCCCGGCGGCCCGGTTGATCTCCACCCGCATGGCGGGACTGACGCTCTTGCCCATGGGCGACTGGGTCCAGCCGCCGTCGGCCGCCAGGCGCGCCCGGGCCAGCCCCAGGCCGCCCAGCTCCTTCACCTTGACCTCGAGCTTGTCGACCTCGGAGCGGCTGGGGGCCTTGTCCGCGGGCAGGCACAGGGCCTTGATCACCCCGCCGGAGGCCAGCGCGTCCTTGAGCATGCCCACCCCGCCGCCGTCGTGGCGGCGGACGATCTCGGTCAGGTCGACCAGCTCCAGGCCGAAACGGAGGTCGGGCTTGTCCGAGCCGAAGCGGCCCATGGCCTCGGCCCAGGTCATGCGCTGGAACGGACGCGCGAGCTTCACCCCCAGCGCCTCCTCGAAGATGGCCGCCATCAGCCCCTCGACCACCTCGTAGATGTGGCGCGGGGCGGCGAAGCTCATCTCCACGTCGATCTGGGTGAACTCGGGTTGCCTGTCGCCGCGCAGATCCTCGTCCCGGAAGCAGCGCGCGATCTGGTAGTAGCGGTCGAAGCCGGCCACCATGAAGAGCTGCTTGAAGATCTGGGGCGACTCGGCCAGGGCGTACACCTGGCCCGGGTTCAGGCGCGAGGGCACCAGGAAGTTGCGCGCGCCGCCCGGGGTGTACTTGACCATGCAGGGCGTCTCGATCTCCAGGAAACCGGCGTCGGCCAGGTGGCGCCGCGCCCGCTGCGTGATGCGGTGGCGCATGAGGATGCGGCGGGTGACCTCGGGCCGGCGCAGGTCGAGGTAGCGGTACTGCAGGCGGAGCTCCTCGCGGGCGTCTACCCCGTCCTCGAGCAGGAACGGCGGGACGGCCGAGCGGTTGAACACCTCGAGCCGGGTGGCCAGCACCTCGATCCCGCCGGTGGGCATGCGCTTGTTGGCGTTGGCGCCGCGCGAGCGCACCTTGCCCTGCAGGCCCACGACCCACTCCGGGCGGATCTGGCCGGCCAGCCCGTAGGCCTCGCCGGAGGCCTGCGGATCGAAGACCACCTGGGTCACGCCCTCGCGGTCGCGCAGGTCGACGAACACGCAGCCGCCCAGATCCCGCCGGGAGGCCACCCAGCCGAACAGCACCACCTCCGCGCCCTCATCGGCCTCGCGCAGCGCCCCGCACGAGTGGGAGCGATCGATCTCCTGGATGAAACGGGTCAAGGCGGACCTCCTGGGCTGTGGGGGGGCGGGCTCAGGCCCTGAGCTCGACCATCTCGAGCTCTTCGATGATGTACAGCACGCGGTACACGGCCGGCTCGAACACTTCCCGGTCCGAGCCGCCGAGGGAGAGCAGATCGCGGATGTTGCGCTCGCCGTCCAGCAGGTCCACCACGCGCTGCTCGCGGGCCTGCAGGCCGAGGCGGTCGGCGCCGAGGTAGGGGTTGGCGAGCTTCGCCGGGCGCCGGGCCAGGTGCGGGCGGTAGCGGTTCTTCAGCATCTCCAGGGAGGTGTAGCGCCGCACGCCCTCGGCGATCAGCGCGTAGGAGCCGATGCGCAGCGGGATGACCTCGCCCTTGTAGGTCTGCCCGGCGTAGAAGCGGTAGGCGCCGGTCGACCAGCTGAAGACCTCCAGGATCTTCTCGCGCACCTGCTCGGCCAGCACCTCGGCCAGCTCGTGGAGCTGCATCAGGCCCATGGCCACCAGCGTGTCGCCCAGCCGGCCGGAGTAGGCGGACATCATCTTGACCGCCTCGTCCCGCTGCTGGTCGGTGATGATCTTGCGCTCCACCAGGTACTCGCCCAGGCGCTCGGCCGGGATGTTCGACTTCACGAACTCGGGCATGCCCTGGCGCAGGTAGATCTCCTTCTTGATGGCCCCCTTGGAGAGCACCAGGCGCCCGTCTTGCTTGGCGATGGCCAGCCGGTAGAACAGCTTGGGGAAGCTCACCTCGGAGATCAGCCCCTGGTAGTCCGCCGCGGCGTTGGGGTCGCTCTCCTCGGGGGTGGGCAGCTTGGTGAGCTGGCAGGACAGCTCGGGCACGTCCTGGATGCGCTTCCAGTCCTGCCCCTCGCGCAGCACCTCGCTGTCCGGCGTGAGCAGGCCCGAGCCGATCATCTCGTTGAGCTGCTCCATGACCACCGGGCCGCTGGGCTTGGAGCCCGGCTGGCGCACCCAGTAGCGCGGCGGCTCGGTGCGGGTGTGCTCGATGGCCAGGGCCTCCTCGCGCTGGCGCGCGGCCGTGATGCGGTCGGCGAACAGGTGCTTGAGGTAGCCCTCCAGGTGGGTGGAGGAGATCTTGATCCCGGCGTCGAACAGGAAGTCGTCGATGGCGTCCTTGAACTCGCCGGCGCTGCGGAAGCGGTCCTCGGGCCGGCGCGCGAGCGCCCGCGCCAGGATGTCGACCAGCCCGGGCGGCACCTCGTCCGCGTGCTGGCGCACGTCGGGGATGAGCGCGTCCCGGATGGCGATCAGGATGTCCAGCTCGGTGCCGGCGCCGAACATGCGCTTGTTGGTCAGCAGCTCCCACAGGGTGATGCCGGCGCAGAACACGTCCGAGCGCCCGTCGAGATCGCGACCCTCGACCTGCTCGGGCGACAGGTAGCCCATCTTGCCCTTCAGCCCGCCCGACATGGTCTTGACGCCCCGGTCGCGGGCCTTGGCGATGCCGAAGTCGGCCACCTTGACCTCGCCCTGGAACGACAGCAGCAGGTTGCCGGGGTTGAAGTCGCGGTGGACGATGCCCAGCGGCTTCCCGTCCGGGGCGGTGGCCCGGTGGGCGAAGTCGAGGCCCTTGAGCGCCTCCGACATGACGAAGCAGGTCAGCTCGACGGGCAGGCGGCTCTTGGCCTTGCGCAGGCGGTAGAGCACCTGGACCAGATCCACGCCGTCGACGAACTCCATGGCGATGAAGTAGCGCCCCTCCAGCCGCCCCAGGTCGTGGATCTGCACGATGTTGGCGTGCTGCAGGCTGGCGCACAGCTTGGCCTCGTCGATCAGCATCTCGATGAACTCGTGATCCTCGGCGAAGCTGGGCAGGATGCGCTTGATGACGATGGTCTTCTCGAAGCCGCTCACCCCGTAGGACTTGGCCTTGAAGATCTCGGCCATGCCGCCCTGGGCGATGCGCTCGACCAGCAGGTACTTGCCGAACCGGACCGGCAGCGCGGTCTGCACCCGCGTCTCGGCGTCCTGCTTGGCTTCGGCCTGCTTCTCCTCGGCCTGTTTGTCGCTGTCGGACATGGAGCCAACCCTCCCGGGGCACACCACCCGGCCTATACCTCTACCGTACCCACCAGCTCCCGGCAACTCCGGAGTCCCAGCTCGCCCAGGAAGCGCTCCAGGCCCTCCTCCACCTCGACCGGCGCGGCCGGGTTGCGGAACGTGGCCGAGCCCACCTGCACCGCCACGGCTCCGGCCCGCATGTGCTCGGCCGCGTCCGCCCAGCCGGTGATCCCGCCGCAGCCGACCACCGGCACCGCCACCGCCCGGCTCACCTCGAACACCGCCCGCACGGCGATCGGCTTGATGGCCGGGCCCGACAGGCCGCCGATCGCGTTGCCCAGGCGCGGCCGGCCAGTCCACACGTCGATGGCCATGCCGCGCAGCGTGTTGATCAGCACCAGCCCGTCCACCCCGGTCGCGGCCACGCGGCTGGCGATGGCCACCAGATCGGTCACGTTGGGCGACAGCTTGACCAGCACCGGCAGGCGGGTCGCGGCCCGCACCGCGGCGGCCACCTCGGCGGCCGCGCCGGGATCCGAGCCGAAGGCGATCCCCCCCGCGCGCACGTTGGGGCAGGAGATGTTGACCTCGAGGGCGTCCACGCCCGCCTGCCCGTCGAGGGCCGCGGCCAGGCGGGCGTACTCCTCGGGCGTGTCGCCCAGGATGTTCACCACCACGGCCGTATCCAGCCCGTGCAGGAAGGGCAGCTTCTGGGAGATGAACGCCTCCAGGCCGGGGTTCTGCAGCCCGATGGAGTTGAGCAGGCCAGCCGCGGTCTCGGCGATGCGCGGCTGGGGGTTGCCGGCGCGCGGCTCGAGCGACACGCCCTTGGTCACCACCGCGCCCAGCGCGTCCAGGCGCACCAGGCCGGCGTACTCGTTAGCCCAGCCGAAGGTGCCCGAGGCCACCATGACCGGGTTCTTGAGCGCCAGGCGCCCGATCTGGACGCGCATGTCCGGGCGGAGCGGCGCCGGGCTCACGGGTACACCTCCCGGGCGTCGAACACCGGCCCCTCGGAGCACACCCGCTGGGGCCGCCCGCCGATGGGCCGGGCGCAGCCCATGCAGGCGCCCGTGCCGCAGGCCATGTGGGCCTCGAGCGACAGCTCGGCCCGCACGCCCGCCTCCCGGCACAGCGCGGCCGCGCGGGCCAGCATCGGCTCCGGGCCGCAAGCGGCCAGGTAGGCCAGGGCGCGCTCGGCCACCGGCAGGGCCGAGAGCGCCTCGGCCAGCAGCTCGGTGGCCAGGCCGCGCCGGCCGGCCGAGCCGTCGTCGGTCGCCAGCTCGACCCGGCAGGGCAGGCCGGCGGTGGACACCAGGGCCTCGGCGGTGGCCGCCCCGTACAGCAGGCGGACCGGCCGGCCGGCCAGGGACTCGGCCAGGAAGAAGAGCGGCGCCACCCCCAGGCCGCCGCCGAGCAGCAGCAGCGGGCCCCGGGCGGGCGGGTCGAAGCCGCGCCCGATCGGCCCCAGCAGGCGCAGCCGGACGCCGGGCGGCAGGGCGGCCAGCCCCTCCGTCCCGCGGCCCACCACCGCCACCAGGAGCTCGAGCGTGTCCGCGTCGGGCACCCGGTGGATGGAGAAGGGCCGGTTGAGGAACGGGTCGAGCTGCCCGTCGGGGCCGGGCGCCAGCATGACGAACTGCCCCGGCCGGGCCGCCCGGGCCACCTGGGGGGCGAAGAGCCTCAGGCAGACGATGCGCTGCCGGGCCCGGGGCTCGACCTGGACGAGCTCGGCGTGGACCTGGATGGACCCGCTCATGGCGCCCCCGAGCGGTTCGGCCGGGGCAGGATGGCGGGCGCCACCTCGAGGTTCATCACCAGCGCGTCCTCGTTGTCGGCCCGGTAGTAGTTCTTGCGCAGCCCGGCCTTGTAGAAGCCGAGCGATTCGTACAGGCGTCTGGCCGCGAGGTTCGACGGGCGGACCTCCAGGGAGGCGGTGCCGCCCCCGCGGTCGGCGAAGCAGGCCAGCGCCTCCAGCATCAGCAGGCGCGCGATCCCCCGCCGGCGGGCCTCGGGCGCCACGGCCACGTTCAGCACGTGCATGTCGTCGGGCATGATCCAGCAGATGATGAAGGCGTCCACCCGGGACAGGCGCCCGTCCGCGCCGGCCTCACCCGCCAGGCGGAACCACGACCAGGTGAACTGGATCTCGGACAGGAAGGCGGAGGGCGGCCAGGGGTCCTTGAAGCAGGACCGCTCGATGGCCAGCACCGAGCGCAGGTAGTCGAGGGTCATGAAGTCCAGGCCGGGACCCGGCTCACAGCGCGTCATCGCCACGTTCGACCGCCTCCGCGTCCGCGTCGGGCCCCTCGGGGTCACCCAGCTCCACCAGCACCTTGACCTCTGCCCGCTTGCGCAGCTCCCACACCCAGCGCGCCAGCTCCCGCTCCCGAGCCGCCGCGCCCAGCCGGTGGCGGATGGCGTCGGCCACGGCCCCGAGCGGGGCCCCGCCGAAGTTGCCCCGGTTCTCTGTGTAGAACTCCTCCACGGCCTCCGGGCTCACGTCTGGCAGGGTCTGCAGCCGGGCCTCCTTGAGCCGCGCGACCCGCAGGTGGCGCACCAGCACCTCCACCACCTCCGGCTCGCCCAGGCCGTAGCGCATCAGGAAGCGCAAGTACGCCTCGCCGTCCACGAACCGCCCGCGGAACCCGAGCAGCAGCGCCTCGCGCTCCTGGTCGCTGACCGCGGGCAGCTCGATCCGCCGGGCCTCGTCCAGCAGCACCGCCTGGTTGATGAGGAGATCCAGCACCTGACGCTGGAAGTCGGGCGTGAGCTCGCGCTCGAGCCCGGCCTGGCCGCGTCGATCGACCAGCACCAGCCAGGCCTCCTCCAGGAGCTCGGAGCGGGTGATCACGTGGCGGTTGACCACGGCCACCACCTCGTCCAGCACCTCGCCCGCGGGCGGGGGTGCCTGTCCGGCCCAGGCCGGGAACGGCAGCCACGTCGCCAGCAGGCACACGGCCATGGAGCTGGCCAACCGCATCCAGGGTTCGCCTCCCAAGTCTGCGGGATTCTACTAGGATCGGGAGGGGCCGACAAGCTCGCACGGGCCGAGCGCGGTGTCGGCCACGGCCGCCTCCAGCCAGGCGAGCAGCTCCTCCCGGCCTTGCCTGGAGTGGGAGGAGAAGCCCAACCCCGGCGCGGGCCCGCCGAGCTCGCGGTCGAGCGCCGCGAGCTGCGCGCGCAGGCGCGTGCGGCTCTTCTCCTTGTCCACCTTGGTCCACACCGGCATCCAGGGGCGGTTCAGGCGGGTCAGCATCTCGGCCAGGGCGAAGTCCTGGTCGTCCAGCGCGCGGCGGAAGTCGAACAGCGCCACCACCCCGACCACGGGCCGACCGGCGCGGAAGTAGGCCTCCACCAGCGGGCGCCAGCCGGCGGACTCCTGGCGCGAGACGCTGGCGTAGCCATAGCCGGGCAGATCCACGAGCCGGAAGCGCCCCTCCACGTCGAAGAACACGAGCGCCCGCGTCTTGCCGGGCCGGGCCGCGGTGCGCGCCAGGCGCCGCACGCCCATGAGGGTGTTGATCAGCGTGGACTTGCCGGAGTTCGAGCGGCCGACCACCGCCACCTCGGGCGGCCCCGGGGGCGGGAAGGCCGAGGGGTTGGGGGCCAGGGTCAGCAGCTCGGCGCGGTAGGTCCTCATCGCTGGCGCCGCGGGTTCACAGGGCGCCCTTGGCGGGGGCAGGGGCCGGCTCGGGCCTGGGCTCGCGGCCGTGCTCGATGGCGCGCCACAGCCGGGCGTGGTCGAAGGCGCGCACGGTGGGCGCGGCGTCGGTGTGGCAGCCGCGGCAGGCCTCCTCGGTGACGTCCCGGAGGCCCACGATGCGCGACAGCACCGCGTCCTTCATCACGTGGCGCTGCGCGTAGTAGCGCCCGGGCCCGTGGCAGCTCTCGCACTGCACCCCGGCCAGATCCCGCTCGGCCGTCCCGTGGCACTGGGTGCAGCGCGGATCGGCCACCTGCTTGCCGCTGAGCGCGAGGTGCGCGCGGGCGTGCGGGGAGCCCTGCCAGGCCTTGTGCGCCGTGGGGTGGCACTGCAGGCAGCGGCCAGCCCCGACGAACTCGGACGTGTCCACCGCCGCCAGCCCCACGCCGGCGAGCACGGCCAGGCCCGAACCGAGGACGACAGCGATGCCGAGGCGCCTCCGCATGAGCGGCAAGGTACGGCGCCGCCCGCGGGCGTGTCAAGGCAAGTCACCAGCCCGGTCCGGCGTTGACACCCCGGCCGGCCTGTGGCTACCTTGGACGCATGCGCGCCCGGTATGCAACCTCGCTCGCCATCACGGGAATCATCGCGCTCCTGGCGCAATCGCCCCCGGCCCGGGCCAAGGCCTGGAAGGGCATGGAGCCGGGCAAGACCACCAAGGAGCAGGTGATCGACAAGTTCGGCGCGCCCACCAAGGCCTTCACCCAGGGCGGCGAGCTGTCCGACGGGCTGTCCTTCCAGGGCGATCAGGCCATCGCCGGCACCACCGAGGCCAACTTCTTCTTCGACAAGGCCGAGGTGCTCTTCCGCATCGACGTCTACCCAGAGCGCGAGGTGAGCGCCGCCCAGGTGCGGAAGATCTACGGCCCGGACTGCGAGCAGAAGCGCCTGGCCGGCGGCCTGTCGGTCCTCGTGTACCCCAAGGCGGGCCTGAGCGTCTTCTTCAACCCGGACGGCAAGGCCCACATCTTCCAGTTCACCCCCGAGCCGAAGGCGAAGCCGGCCGACGCCTCCGCCTGGGAGTGAGCCCGCGGGGGGACGGTGCTCGTCTACGGCCTGACCGGCGGCATCGGCAGCGGCAAGAGCACGGTCGCGGGCATGCTCCGCGCGCTGGGCGCGTGCACCCTCGACGCGGACGCACTGGGGCACGAGCTGCTCGAGCCGACCTGCCCCGAGGGGCGCGCCGTCCGGGCGCGCTTCCCCTCCTGCGTCGGGACGGATGGAAGGATCGGACGCCGGTCGCTGGCGGCGGAGGTGTTCACCGATGCGACCGCCCGGGCCTGGCTGGAGGATCTGCTGCACCCGGCCATCCTGCGTCGGGTCGCCGAAAGGCTGGCGGCGCTCCCGCGGCCCCGCCCCCGGGCGTGCCTGCTGGAGGGCGCGCTGCTCGTCGAGAGCCGCACGCGCTTCCCGCTGGTGGGGCTGGTGGTGGTGACCGCGCCGCTGGCGGTGCGGTGCGCGCGCCTCGGCGCGCGGGACGGCCTGGACGGGGCGGCGCTCCAGGCCAGGCTGCGGGCCCAGCGGCCGCCTGCCGACAAGGTCCTGGCGGCGGCGCACCTGGTGGACAACGGCGGCAGCCTCGCGGACACCCGGCGCGCGGCCGAACGGCTGTGGGCGGCGCTCGGCCGCGAGTGGGGAGGTTGAGCATGGCTCGCAAGGGGGCGTCCCGCGTGGTCCTGGTCACCGGCTACCCGGGCTTCATCGGCAAGCAGCTCGTGCAGACGCTGCTCACCGACGAGCCCGACAGCGAGTTCTTCCTGCTGGTCCAGGATCGCTTCGTCGAGGGCGCCAAGCGGGACGTGCGCGCCTGCCGCCCCCGGGGGCTGGAGCGGGTGCACATCCTGGCGGGGGACATCGCCGACATGCACCTCGGGCTCTCGGCGGTGGAGCTGCAGCGGGTGACCCGCGCGGTGACCGACATCTACCACCTGGCGGCCATCTCCTACCTGGGGGTGCCCGAGGAGACCATGTGGCGGGTCAACGTGCAAGGCACCGCCAACCTGCTGGAGGTGGCCGAGCAGTCCCACAAGCTCCGGCGCTTCAGCCACGTCTCCACCTGCTTCGTGTCCGGCGATCGCCAGGGAGTGATCGCCGAGGACGAGTTGGACGCCGGGCAGCGCTTCCGCAACCCGTACGAGCGCACCAAGTTCGAGGCCGAGCTCAAGGTGCGCGCCGCGGCCGAACGCCTGCCGGTGAGCATCTTCCGGCCCTCCATCGTGGTGGGCGACTCGCGCACCGGAGAGATCGGCCGCTTCGACGGCCCCTACTTCCTCGGCATCCTGCTGGTGGCCGCGCCGGTGGCCGTGCCCATCCCGCTCCCGAGCGACGGCCGGGTGCCGCTGAACATGGTCCCGGTGGACTACGTGGTGGGCGCCATCCAGCGCCTCAGCCAGGCCCGCGAGGCCGAGGGCCTGACCTTCCACCTGGTCGATCCCAACCCGCTCTCCGCGCTGCGGGCCTACCAGCTCATCGCCGAGCGGGCCGGGACGCCCGCCGGGCGGCTGCTGCGCTCCACCGGCCGCGCGCCGGGCTGGCTGGGCGAGCTCGCCTCCGCGCTGCTGCGCGTGCCCGGCCTGGAGAAGATCACCCGCACCCCCCGCCAGGCGCTGGACTACCTGAACACCATGGCCGTCTACACCAGCGCCAACACCGCCCGGCTGCTGCAGGGCTCGGAGCTCACCTGCCCGCCCTTCCACACCTACGTGGACGCGCTGATCAGCTACGTGCGGACCACCTACGAGAAGCGGAGGAAGGCGGACCTGCCGGAGGACCCGCTGGTGTGAATCCCCGTGCGGCGTGCTGGGTGCTGCGTGCGGCGAAGAACGAAGCACGCCGCACGTCGCACGCCGCACGGCTCAATCCACCTCGATCACCTTCTCCTGGAGCAGCTGGGTCAGGATGCGCAGCGCGTCCAGGGAGGGCAGGCCACAGATGCTCAGCACGTCATCGAAGGAGGTGTGCCCGTCGATCAGCGACAGCACGAACCCTGCGCGGTGGTCCAGGTTGAGCCAGATGATCTCGTCCTCGGCCATGCGCACGCGCGGCACGCGCCCGAGCTCGCCCACCTTGGAGGAGTACATGCGCACCAGCTCCTGGGTGGCCTGCTCCCGCAGGAACAGCGCCTCCTGGTGGTCCGGCGCCAGCATGAGCACCTTCTCGACCAGCTCCAGGACGCCGCTGAAGTCATCCAGCTCGAGCAGGTCGCGCGCGCCGCGGATGAGCGCGCCCGGATCGTCGTCCGCGGGCCCCGCGGGCGCGGGCGCCCCGGCCACCAGCCCCAGGGGCGAGCTGATGGCCGCGTCGGGCCGGGCCGGGCCGAGCGGCGGGATGTCGTCCAGGGTGGGCGGCCGGGTGAAGGCCCCCTCCTCCTCCGGCGGGATGGGCGGGGGCGTGAGCACGGTCCAGGCGCTGCTGTGCTGGGCCGCCACCACCGGCGCGGAGGGGGGCGGCTGGCTCGGCTGCGCGGGCGTGGGCGGCCGGGTCGCCGGCACCGGCCCGGGCGCGGCGGGTGGCAGCGAGGGCAGCGGCGGCAGCGGCGTCGCCACGCGCACCTCGGCCTGGGGCGGCGGGGGCGTCGAGACCACGGCGGAGATGGCGCTCACCGGCCGGGCGGGCGCGGCCCGCACCGGCGGCGGCACGGGCAAGGGCTCGAGCACGATGTTCGGCTGCACCACCGGCACGGCCCCCGCCGGCGCGGGGGTCTGCGGGGGGGCGCCGTCCGCACCCCAGTCGTACAGGTCCCCCCAGTTCGAGGCGCTCACCGCGGGCCGGGAGGGCGGGACGAAGTCCTCGCCCGCCGGCGGCGGGGGCGCCGCAGCCGGGGGGGGCTCGCCCGGCGGCCCGGCCGGTGGCGGGATGGACTTGGACAGGGGCCTGGGGCGCAGCGTGGGCTGGTCGGAGGCCAGCGGCACCTTGGCCGGCTCGCCGGCGGGCGGCGTCGCGGCCGGGGCCGGCGCGGCGGCAGGGTCAGGCACGGCCGGGTCCGAGCCGACGTCGGGCCGGTAGTCGGCCCCCTCGCGCTCCTGGCCAGGCGACCAGCTGTCCTCGAGGAACCTCAGGTACTCCTGCGCGCGCGGGTTCCCTGGCTCGAGGGCCAGCGCCTCGCTCCACGCGCGCCGGGCCTCGTCCAGCCGGCCCAGCCCGTAGGCGGCCAGGCCCTGGTCGAGCAGCTCGCGGATGCGGTCGGCCGGGCCCATGCGCGCCTACTTCTCCTTCCGCCCGGCCAGGGCCCGGAAGGTGGCCTCGGTGCGCCGCAGGGCCTCCAGGCTGTCCCCCAGGCCCTCGAGGTCGCGGCGGTCGATGGCCCCCTTGGAGCGCTGCAGGCTGGCCTCGGCCTTGGCCACCGCGTCGGAGCCGAACTGGGAGCTCGCCAGGACGTCGCGCACGGCCGGCATGAGCTGCTCGATGCCCTGGATCAGCGACTCGGCCTCGTGCTTCACCCGGTCGAACTGCTCGTCCTGGGCCTGGGACAGCAGGTAGTCCTTGCTGTCCTCGGCCATGGACTGGATCTCCTCCTCGGTCAGGCCGCTGGTGGCGGTGACCACGATGGACTGCCTGCGGCCGGTCTCGAGGTCCTTGGCGGACACGCTGACGATGCCCTCGGCGGAGATCTCGAAGGTGATCTCGATCTCCACCTGGCCGCGCGGGGCCTCCCGCAGGCCGGTCAGGATGAACTCGCCCAGCAGCTCGTTCTCCGAGGCCACCTTGCTCTCGCCCTGGAAGACCATGATCTTGACCGAGGTCTGGCCGTCCTTGACCGTGGTGAACATGTGGCTGGCCGAGGTGGGCACGGTGGTGTTCTTGTCGATCAACGTGTTGAAGTAGCCGCCCACGATCATGATGCCCAGCGAGTGGGGCGTGACGTCCAGCAGCAGCGTCTCGGCCCTGTCCGGGCTCTTCTCGGTCACCAGGGAGTAGCCCTGGATGGCGGCGCCGACCGCCACCACCTCGTCGGGGTGCACGCCCTTGGAGGGCTCCCGGCCGAAGAACTTGGCCACCGCCTGCTGCACCCTGGGCATGCGGCTCTGCCCGCCGACCAGGATCACCTCCTGGATGTCGGCCGGCTTGAGCCCGGCCTCCTTGAGGGTCCGCTCGCAGATGGTGATGGTGCGCTCGACCAGATCGACGGTCAGCTCCTCGAGCTTGGCGCGCCCGAGCAGCTTCTGGAAGTGGAGCGTCTTGCTCTTGCCGGCGCTGTAGAGGAAGGGCAGGTTGATCTCCACCTCGTTCTGGAAGCTCAGCTCGCACTTGGCCTTCTCGGAGGCGTCCTTGATGCGCTGCAGCGCCATGAGATCCTGGCGCGGGTCCACCCCGTTCTCCTTGGCGAAGGTGAACACCAGCCAGTCGGCCACGCGCTGGTCGAAGTCCTCGCCCCCCAGGAAGGTGTCGCCGGCGGTGGCGATGACCTCGAACACCCCGTTGGAGATCTCCAGGATGGACACGTCGAAGGTGCCCCCGCCCAGATCGTAGACGGCCACCCGCTTGTCTACCTTCTTGCCGTAGCCGTAGGCCAGCGCGGCGGCCGTGGGCTCGTTGATGATGCGCAGCACGTCCAGGCCGGCGATGCGCCCGGCGTCCTTGGTGGCCTGGCGCTGGCCGTCGTTGAAGTAGGCCGGCACGGTGACCACCGCCCGGCTGCAGGCCTCGCCGAAGTACTCGTCCGCCACCCGCTTCATCTCGGTCAGCACCATGGCCGAGATCTCCGGGGCGCTGAAGTCCTTGTCCTTGATCTTGACGCGCACGTCCCCGTGCGGGCCCTCCATGATGCCGTAGGGGATGGCGGCCTTCATCGTCTGGACCGCCTCGGAGGCCCACTTGCGGCCGATGAAGCGCTTGACGGCGTAGACCGTGTTCTGCGGGTTGGTGATGGCCTGGCGCTTGGCCAGGTGGCCGACCAGGCGGCGTCCGCCGCCGGTGAAGGCCACCATCGAGGGCGTGGTGCGGTAGCCGCCCTTGTTGGCGATCACCATGGGCACCCCACCCTCCACCACCGCCACGCAGGAGTAGGTCGTGCCCAGGTCGATTCCGAGTATGCGTTCCATGCGGTCTCCTGCTGCGGGGGCCTAGTCCGTCTCCCGGGCCTCATCCCGGATGCGCTTCCTGAGCTCCTTGATCTTGCGCGGGATGGGATCTTCGTCGGGCTCCACGTAGTGGGAGCGCAACCTCGGGTAACGCTCGTACTCGCGCAGGGCGTTGCGCTTCATGTCGAGCTTCTCGTAGAGCTGCGCCAGGG
Source organism: Myxococcota bacterium (assembly GCA_022710975.1). GTDB lineage: Bacteria > Myxococcota > B64-G9 > B64-G9 > B64-G9 > JAKLGA01. Next base: position 47,353 of record JAKLGA010000018.1, read on the forward strand.
TGAGCACCACGTCGCCGTGATCGGGCTTGAGCCGGTCGGCGTCGCGGCAGAACGCGAGGGCCTTCTTCAGATCGCGGTTGAGGTCGAGCATGAGCTGGGCGGCGCGGTGCTTGGCCTCCCAGTGGTCGGGATCGGCCTCCACCGCCGTCACGAAGCCCTTCAGCGCGTTCTCGAGGTTGCCCACCGACTGCTCGTGCCAGGCCTGGCGGAACTCCCGCTCCGCGCGCTGCTTGCCCGCCTTGGGCTGCAGCTCGTCGCGGAGCTTCTGGTACTCCTCGTTGTCCGGCTCCAGGCTCACGGCCAGCATGATCGCGTTGAAGGCCCGGGTGGGATCCTTGCTCCTGCTCGCCACGGCCTGCTCGTAGTGTTCCCGCGCGCGGACGCGCTGGTTGGCCTGGGGGCTCTTCCTGCGCTGCAGGCGCGCCAGGCGCTCGCGGCGCTCGGCCGTCAGCTTCTCGTCCAGCGTGCGCTGGGCGGCCTCGTGCTCCGCCCGCGCCAGCTCCTCGGGCGTGGGTTCGTAGGGCAGGGTGGCGTCGTAGGCGGCGCGCTTCTGGGGATCTCCCAGCACCTCGTAGGCCTGGGTCACGCGCTTGAACAGCGCCTCGATGCGCGCCTTGAAGGTGCCCAGGTTCTTGCGGAAGTAGGTGTCCGGGTGGAACTCCTTGGAGACCGCGAAGTAGGCCTTCTTCACCTCGCCCGGCTCGGCCCGGCGCGCCAGGCCGAGGAACTGGTAGTGGGTGAGCTCCTGGCGGCGCTTGTGCAGGTAGAGGATCTTGCGCTTCTGGCCCTCGCCGAGATCGACGCTCTCCTCCAGGTCCCGAGGGTCGTCAAGCGGGGCGGTCATCCAGGGTCCATCCTCGAAGTCCGGGCCCGCGGGCCTGGCCGCGGCGGGCGCCGAGGAGCGCCCCTCCACGGGCGGCCGGGCCGGCAGGTCCTGGGGCGGCTCCTCGCCGAACCAGTAGATCTTGCGCCGCTGGTGGAGCCCGAGCAGGGTCTGCTCCGCCTGGGGCCGCGCCAGGCCGCACGCCCCGGTGATCTCCCCGGCCGAGCGCACGCCGTCGACCAGCGCCAGCACCCGGCCCTCGTCCAGGCTGAATTTTCCTTTGAGCAGATCGACCCCGGGGCTCAACCGGGGCACCTTCTTGGGGTCGATGCTGGGCATGGGGAGGCGTCTCCAACCCCGCGCGTCGCAGGGAAAATCCTTGCGCCGCCTGTCGCTCGGGCCACACGCCGGACCAGCCCCATTATCCCTTGGGATCCCGCGGAGTCAAGGGAACGGCCGGCGCTCACAGGATGTAGCGGCTCAGGTCCTGGTCCTGGACGATGTCGCCGAGCGCCCGATCCACCTCGGCCGGGGTGATCACCACGCGCTGCCCGCCCATCTCCGGGGCCTTGAAGCTGAGCTCCTCGAGCAGCTTCTCCAGCACCGTGTGCAGCCGCCGGGCGCCGATGTTCTCCGCCTTGCGGTTGACCGCCTCGGCCAGCTCGGCCAGCCGGGCCAGCGCCGCGGGCTCCAGGGTGAGCGTCACCCCCTCGGTGGCCAGCAGCGCCTCGTACTGCTTGGCGAGCGCGTTGCGCGGCTCGGTCAGGATGCGCAGGAAGTCGTCCCGGGTCAGCGACGAGAGCTCCACCCGGATGGGGAAGCGGCCCTGCAGCTCGGGGATGAGATCCGCGGGCTTGGCCACGTTGAAGGCGCCGGCCGCGATGAACAGGACGTGCTGGGTGTGCACCACCCCGTACTTGGTGGCCACCGCCGAGCCCTCGACGATGGGCAGCAGATCGCGCTGCACCCCCTGGCGGGACACGTCCGGGCCGTGCTGGCCCTGCTCGCGGCCCGCGATCTTGTCGATCTCGTCGATGAAGATGATGCCGCTCTGCTCGGCCCGGCGCACGGCCTCCCGCACCACGCCCTCGTTGTCCACGAGCTTCGAGGCCTCCTCGGCGGTCAGCACCTGCAGGGCTTCGGGCACGCGCAGCTTGCGCTTCCTGGACTTCTTGGGGAAGAGGTTCCCCAGCATGTCCTGCAGGTTCATGTTCATCTCCTCCACCCCGGAGGTAGAGAAGACCTGCATCATGGGCAGGCTCATGCCGCGATCCGTCAGGCTGACCTCGAGCTCGCGGCTGTCCAGCGCGCCGTCCCGCAGCATGCGGCGGAGCTTCTCCCGGGTGGCCTGGCCGTCGGGCTCGGACGGCGCCGCGCTGGCGACGGGCCCGGCCGGGGCCGCCTGGGACGGCCGGTCCTCGAAGCTCCGCGGGCGAGGCGGCACCAGCAGATCGAGCAGGCGCTCCTCGGCCAGCTCCTGGGCCTTACGCTGCACCCGCTCGGTCTCCTCCTCGCGCACCAGCTTCACCGCCACCTCGACCAGGTCGCGGATCATCGACTCCACGTCCCGGCCCACGTAGCCGACCTCGGTGTACTTGCTGGCCTCCACCTTGAGGAACGGAGCCTGGGCCAGCTTGGCCAGGCGGCGGGCGATCTCGGTCTTGCCCACCCCGGTGGGCCCGATCATGATGATGTTCTTGGGGGCGATCTCGTCCCGCAGCTCCTCGGGCACCCGCTGGCGGCGCCAGCGGTTCCTCAGCGCGATGGCCACCGCGCGCTTGGCGGCCGCCTGGCCGACGATGTAGCGGTCCAGCTCGGAGACGATCTCGCGCGGGGTGAAGCTCACCCCGCCGGTGGGTTCCTGGGTCATGCTCGTCCGCCTCCTGGCTCAGCCGCCCAGCCGCTCGAGGCTGAGCTCGCCGTTGGTGAACACGCACAGCTCGCCGGCGATGCGCATGGCCCGGCGGGCGACCTCCTCGGCCGGCAGCTCGGTGCTCTCGAGCAGCGCCTGGGCCGCGGCCTGGGCATAGGGCCCGCCGGAGCCGATGCCCAGCACCCCGCCGTCGGGCTCGAGCACGTCGCCGTTGCCCGAGAGCAGCAGGGTCTTCTCGCGGTCGGCGACCAGCAGCAGCGCCTCCAGCCGGCGCAGGAAGCGATCGGTGCGCCACTCCTTGGCCAGCTCCACGGCCGCCCGGGTGAGCGAGCCCTGGTGCTCCTTCAACTTGCCCTCGAACTTCTCGAACAGCGTCAGCGCGTCCGCCGTCGAGCCGGCGAAGCCTGCCAGCACCTTACCGTCGAGCAGGGTGCGCAGCTTCCGGGCCTTGTGCTTCAGCACCAGCTTGTCCAGCGACACCTGGCCGTCTCCGGCCAGGACCACCTCGCCCGGCCGGCGCACGGCCAGGATGGTCGTTCCATGGAACTGCTGCATGGCGTCAACTCCCCTTCCCCGCGGCCCGGCCGGCGCGCTTCGCGCGCGGGTGGGCCTGGTCGTAGACCTCGAGCAGGTGCTCCAGATCGAGGTGCGTGTAGGTCTGGGTGGTGGACAGGCTGGCGTGCCCGAGCAGCTCCTGGATGGAGCGGAGATCGGCCCCGGCCTGCAGCAGGTGGGTGGCGAAGCTGTGCCTGAGCGCGTGCGGGCTCACGTTGTGCAGCACCCCCGCGGCCAGGATCCAGCGATCGAGCACCCGGCGCACCGAGCGATCGGTGAGCCTCCCCCCGCGCCGGTTGAGGAACACGGCCTCGAGCGCGGGCCGGCGCGACTCCTGCAGCAGCCGCGCCCGGGCCGGCAGCCAGGCCAGGACGGCCGCGCAGGCGGGCCGGCCGAGCGGCACCAGGCGCTCCTTGCTGCCCTTGCCGAGCACCCGCACCACCCGCCCGGTCAGATCCACGTCCCGGAGGTCGAGCCCGACCAGCTCCGAGACCCGCAGCCCGGCCGCGTACAGCACCTCGAGCAGCGCCCGGTCCCGCAGGCCCAGGTCGGTCGAGGCGTCGGTCGCCGCGAGCAGTGCCTGGATCTCGTCCCGGTCCAGGTGGCGCGGCAGGCGTTTCTCCAGCACGGGCGAGCGGATACGCTCGGCCGGGCTCACCTCGATCCAGCCCCGGCGCCGGGCGAAGCGGTAGAAGCCGCGGATGGCGGCGAGCTTCCGGCCCGCGGAGCGCGGGCTGAGCTCCTTGCGCCGGGCGGCCAGGTAGGCGCGCAGATCCGCGAGGGTGGCCGCCAGCACCGCCCGGCCCTTCGCGGTCAGGAACTCCGCGAGCTGGCGCAGATCCAGGCCATAGCCGCGCAGGGTGTGGGCCGAGAGGCGTCGCTCGCTGCCCAGGTGATCCAGATAGGCCGCCAGCGGATCGTCCGGGACGGGCGTGGACGCGGATGTGCGCACCTCGGCCATGGGCCTCAAGGTTGGGGCGACTTCGGGGCGTGTCAAGCGAGCGGCGTCTCGCGCGCCCGAAAGAGGCCCGGGCTGGCGTTGGCCGATCCTGCGTGTGTGGATCGCCCAGGGCAGTTCATCGAGCAGCTTCGACCGGGCGTTTCGTCGATGGAACGGGAGCGAGCCCTGCCCCCACCTCCCCGGTCAACCCCTCGTCGCCCAGGCCGGATGCATCCGACGAGGCGACGTCCGGGCCCGAGATCCAGAGAACCAATCCAAGCACCGCCGCCACGAGGCCCGTGCCGAGCCAGACCGCAATCACCGTGGAGTGCGCCGTGCCATCGCCGGAGACGCAGCTCTCCGGGGCTTCGTGACAGGAGACGGTCATGCCGACGCCGCCGGCCAACCCGACTGCGCCGACGGCGGTCAAGGCGATGCCCGTGTAGGTCATCGCCCTGGTCGCGCAGGCCGAGCCAGACAGGAGGACGACCGCGAGCAGCCCGAGCAGCGCGTTCCTCATGGCGACCGCAGTCTCCTTGTCCGGATGCCTGCACGCGGATGCGTTGGCCGATCCCGCGTGTGTGGATCGCCCAGGGCATCTCACCGGCGGTCTTTCCTTCCCTGCTTCACGCCCGCCAGGCGCCAGCCTGCCGGGACCGGAAGCTCCTCGCGCGCCTCCGCTGGACCAGCCACCACAACCCGAGCACCAGCCCCCACGCGAGCTCATCGCCACTCCCCGCCTGCGCCAAGGAGAAGGCGATGGGGACCTGGCCGCCGTTCTCGTAGCAACCAACCAGGCCGTCCGTGACCCGCCTCTCCTCCAGCGCGCAGCCTGTGACGAGATCCACCACACACCGTGGGTGGGCAGGGAGGGCGAGCCTCCACCTCCGGCGCGGGCAGCGCGGCCAGGAGGCCAAGGATCAGCGACTGGAAGGCGCGCGGCATCGCGAAACCCCCTCCCGAGCGTCCCCGGTCGAAGGCGACGGGGATGAATGCAGCGTACCATCGGGAAAGGACATCCCTCAAGGGTCGGAGCTGTTTGGGGCAGACCCACGTGTCTGCCCCAGGGGCTTCGGACCTTCTTCAAGTGGGGGGCGAGGCAGGCGGGCGGCCCAGCCTGGCTCTTGCCTCTCCCCACCTCGATGAATGCCCGGAGAGATTCACACGAGAGGTTTGCCAGCGTCAGTGGCCGCCGGCTCGCCGGAGCCTGCGAGGGGGGGCGGGGATCGCCCAGGGCCTGCCGAGGCGCCCATCCGGGCTTGACTCCAGGCCCTGGGCATGTAGGGTTTCCTGGAGGAATACGGCCTCTGGGGTGGCGAGGAGAGAGACCCATGAAAGTGCTCGTCGGCGACCCGGGCAAGTGCAAGCTCGTGCACGCGTGCGAGGCGGCCTGCGCCAAGGTCCTCCACAAGAAGACCGGTCGGCCCCACGCGGCCATCCGGGTGGACCCGGTCGAGGGCCAGCCGCGCTTCCAGGTGTGCAACCAGTGCGGCGAGTGCATCACCGTCTGCCCCACCGGCGCCCTGACACGCGCCAAGAGCGGCATCGTGCTGCTGAAGAAGGACCTGTGCGTGGCCTGCTACATGTGCGTGGGCTTCTGCCCCAGCCTGAGCATGGTCCGGGCGGAGGGCGTGCTACCGCCCTTCAAGTGCATCTCCTGCGGCCAGTGCGTCAAGGCCTGCCCCGAGAAGGCCCTCAGCCTGGTCGAGCAGCCCCACGAGGGCCTGCCGAGCTGAGCCGGAGAGACCGCCATGGCATACGACTACACCAAGCGGACCGACCTCAAGGGCGACGTGGACAAGCAGAAGCAGGCCCACAAGGTGCTCAAGGAGATCACCTTCAAGCCCGCCCTGCCCCAGCGCGGGTACAACGACCGCACCCTGTACGTGAACCTGACCGATCTGACCATCGAGGAGCGGCCCGTCACCCAGCAGATGAAGGACAAGTTCATCGGCGGGCGCGGCTTCGGCCTGTGGTTCCTGTGGAACGCGACCCAGGCCAGCACCCGGTGGAACGACCCGGAGAACGAGCTGATCATCGCCCCGGGGCCGCTGGCCGGGAACACCCAGTACCCGGGTTCGGGCAAGTCGCTCGTGGTCACCCTGTCGCCCATGACCGACATCCCCATCGACTGCAACGTGGGGGGCTACTTCGGGCCGCTGATGAAGTTCTGCGGCTTCGACGCGCTGGAGATCCAGGGCAAGGCCGCGCGGGACGTGATCCTGGTGATCGACGGGCCGAAGGGCCGCATCGCCATCGAGGAGGCGCCGCTGGAGAACGTGGACAGCCACGTGGCGGCCGAGGTGTTCACCCACCAGTACGCGGACGACGAGAAGGATCTGCCCAACGTGTCGGTGGTGTCCGCCGGCCGGGCCGCGGACCACACCCGCATCGGCTGCCTGAACTTCTCCTGGTACGATCTGCGCCGCAAGGCCACCCGGCTGAAGCAGGCCGGCCGCGGCGGCACCGGCACCGTGTTCCGGGACAAGAAGCTCAAGGCCCTGGTGGTGCACGGCTTCCCGGTCAAGGGCGACCAGAACAACCCGGCCGACCTCGAGCGCATCGCCAGGATCGGGGTCAAGATGCACAAGGAGCTGCACGACTTCGACGACTCCCAGTGCCACATGCGCCGCCAGGGCACCGCGCACCTGGTGGAGATCATGGACGCCTACGATCTGCTGCCGGTGCACAACTTCCAGTACGGCAACCACCCGGACACCCCCAGGATCAACTCCCAGGTCTGGGACAAGCGCTTCACCCAGGGCATCCCGGACGGGTGCTGGTACGGCTGCAGCATGGCCTGCAGCAAGGGCGCGGACGAGCACCAGGTAATGACGGGGCCCTACCGGGGCCACAGCAACACGGTCGACGGGCCGGAGTACGAGACCGCGGCCGGGGTCGGCGCGAACTGCGGCATCTTCGACCCGGACTGGCTGCTGGAGTGCAACTTCTACTGCGACGTGTACGGCATCGACACCATCTCCTTCGGCACCCTGTGCGCCTTCTGCATGGAGTGCTGGCAGCGCGGCATCCTGAACGCGGAGCGCACCGGCGGCCTGGAGATCAAGTTCGGCAGCGGCCCGGCCCAGCTGGAGCTGATGCACCAGATGGCCGAGGGCCGGGGCTTCGGGCTCATCGCCGGCCAGGGCGTGGCCCGCATGAAGAAGATCTTCGCCGAGAAGGGCTGGGGCGAAGCGCAGCTCCTCAACGACATCGGCATGGAGGTCAAGGGGCTCGAGTTCAGCCAGTACATGTCCAAGGAGTCCCTGGCCCAGCAGGGCGGGTACTCGCTCACCAACAAGGGCCCGCAGCACGACGAGGCCTGGCTGATCTTCATGGACATGGTCAACAAGCAGATCCCCACCTTCGAGGACAAGGCCGAGGCGCTGTTCTACTTCCCCATCTTCCGCACCTGGTTCGGGCTGAACGGCCTGTGCAAGCTGCCCTGGAACGACATCGAGCCGGCCGACAACGCCAGGACCCCCGAGCCGGCCAAGGTGCCCGAGCACGTGCAGAACTACTGCGAGCTGTTCGCCGGCATCACCGGCCGGGAGATCGACAGGCACGAGCTCCTCCGCATGTCCCGTGGGGTGTACAACTTCCAGCGCGTGTTCAACCTGCGCCAGGGCAAGGGCCAGCGCGCCCACGACCGGCCGCCCTACCGCGCGGTGGGTCCGGTGACCGTCGAGGAGTACACCTCGCGGGCCGAGCGCTACGACAAGCAGCTCAAGGAGATCCTGGGCGTCGATCCGGCCGGGAAGAGCGTGGAGGAGAAGATGGCGCTCACCCGCGAGCACCGCGAGGCGCAGTACGAGAAGCTCATGGACGCGGTGTACAAGCGGCGCGGCTGGACCCCGAACGGCGTGCCCACCCTGGAGACCCTGAAGGAGGTCGGCATGGACTTTCCGGAGCTGGTCGCGGTGGTCGAGCAGCACCTCTAGAAGGACCATGATCACGGTCAACGGCGATCCCCTGGAGCACGAGGAGGGCCTCACGGTCCAGGGGATCCTCGAAGCCAAGAACTACAAGTTCCCCCTGCTGATCGCCTTCGTGAACGGCAAGCTGGTCAAGCGCGAGGACTACCGGACGACCGTCGTCCCCGACGGCGCGGTGGTGCAGATCACGCACCTCATGGGAGGGGGATAGATCGTGCTTCGTGCATAGTGCTTCGATGCACTATGCACGATGCACGATGCACGGTTCCTCAGTTGACCCTGTGCGGCTTCCCCGTGGTCGTGGCCTCGATGACCACCGTGCCGTCCCAGCCCGTGCCGTAGACCGCCCGCTCGATCCACATGGGCTCGAACTGCTTGGCCTTGGTCGCCACGGGCACGTGCACCACGGGCTTGCGGCGGACGTGCACCACGCTGAGCAGCCGCTCGACCGCGTTCCTGCGCGGGTGGCCGTAGGCCCAGGCGGACCACTCGATCTCGCGCTCGGGCTTGCCCATCATGATGACCGCCACGTCGGGCGAGACGGCCTCCAGGAGCTCGGGGGAGGTGGCGTTCCAGCTCCCGTGGTGCCCGACCTTGAGCACGTCGGCGTCGAGCAGCCTGGAGCCCTCCAGGCGGGCCCGCAGCGAGTGGACCCCCCGCTCCTCCAGGTCCCCCATCAGCAGGACCGAGGTGGCGCCGAAGTCCACGCGCAGCACCAGGCTGTGGTTGTTGATGTTCTCGTACTCGAACTTCTCCCAGTCCTCCGGCTGTCGGCCCGGCGAGCTGAAGAGCACCTGGATCTTCGGATCCACGGCCTCGCAGCGGATCGGGTCGATGACGGCCCCGCTGAGCCCGCGCTCGGGCGGCAGGTCCTCCAGGCGGATCTTCTGCAGGTGCACCCCGCGCACCTCCGCCCACTCGTGCAGCCTCTTCTGCTCGGCGCCGCCGGACGAGGACTCCAGGCCGTCGGTGATCATGTGGACCACCCGGTAGGGCGATCGGTCCCCGACGAGCAGGCCGGTCCCCTGGACGTGATCGAAGTGCGGGTGGGTGACGGCCACCAGCTCGAACGTGTTCACCAGGTCGGGGCGCCGGGCGAAGAACCCGGCCAGGTACTCGGCCAGGTTCTCGACGCCGTCGTACACCTTGTTCTTCTCGGCGCCGAGGTCGACCAGCATGGCGGCGCAGGGGAACTCGAACAGGATGGCGTCACCCTGGCCGACGTCGATGAAGTGCACCCGCATGGTGGTGCGGGGATCCGCACGCTCCCGGGGCGGGGCGCGGTGGGGCACCGCAGAGTGCTTGGGGCAGCCGGACAGCCCCAGGGCCAGCAGGAGGGCGACGAGCATTCGCAGGCTGGATGTCCTCATGGAGACGCATGCTAGCACCTTGACCCCGTCCCTGGGGAGGAGGATTCTCGGGGCTGAGAGGGGCCGAACCATGAGCGCGGAGAACCGGGGAGTGTCCGTGGCCTGGACGTGCTGGTGGTGCCTGTGGCTCGCGGCCGGAGGGCTGCCCGCCGGCTGCGACGGGGGCGCGGACCCGGCGGACGCGGCCATCGACGGCGACGGCGCGACCGAGGACGGCGGCGCGGACGCGGCAGACGCCCTGGACGGCGCGGACGGGGCGCAGCCCCTGCCTTCGGTCTGCCCGCGCTGCGCGCCCGCCTGCGCGGGCAAGCAGTGCGGCCCGGACAGCTGCGGCGGGGCGTGCGGGGACTGCCTCGAGAGCGGCCTGGGCAACGCCTGCCCGGACGGCATCTGCGCCTGGGCCGACCCGCCCGACTGCACCGGCCGGGTGTGCGGGGACGACGGCATGGGCGGGGCGTGCGGCGAGTGCCCGGCCGGCTGGAGCTGCTCCCCCCAGGGCCGGTGCGAGTCCGTGACCGGCGACTGCGGCGGCGTGCCCGCGACCGGCCTGTGCCTGAGCGGGCGGAGCGTGTACTGCCAGGCCGGAGTGCTGAACCACGAGGCCTGCATGTTCGGGGCCTGCGTCCTCGATCCGCTCTCCCAGAAGGCGAGCTGCGAGGAGGCGCCCTGCCTGCCGCGCTGCTTCGGCCGCACCTGTGGCGACGACGGCTGCGGCGGGACCTGCGGGGACTGCGCGGCGGGAGAGCGCTGCCAGGCCGAGCTCGGGGTATGCCTCCCGGAGAGCGGCTGCGGGGGCCTCGGCGACGAGGGCGCCTGCCGGGGTGAGGTGCTCGTCACCTGCGAGGACGGGCGCCCGCGGACCGAGGCCTGCCTGCCGCTCGGCAAGGTGTGCGTCCCGGCCACGCCAGGCACCCGGGCCGGCTGCTGCATGCCGCGGGCCGACGAGCCCTGCGGCGCGCTGCCCGACCACGGCCAGTGCGAGAAGGACTACCTCCTGACCTGCCGCCACGGCGTGCTCGCGTTCCAGAACTGCGAGTGGAGCTGGTACGCGCGCTGCGTCCGCACCGGGCTGCAGTCCCACGGCTGCGGCGTCTGAGGGCCAGGATGCGCAACCCCCGATCAGGCCAGGGTCTGCTCTGCCTCGCCCTCGCGCTGGCCTCGTGCGCCGCGCCCCTGGCGGAGGATCGCCCCGCGCCCGGGCCTGCCCAGGGCCAGCCCACCGGCTGCGCGGACCCGCCCGGCGCGGAGGCCGTGCTCGAGGTGCAGGCGTTCGACGGCCGGGGGAAGAGCCTGGCCGCCGAGGTGTGGGTGGACGGGCACAGGGTGGGCGCCGCGCCCGGGCGCTTCGTGGTGCCCGCTTGCTCGCGGGAGGTCGAGGTCCGGCACCCCGAGGAGGGCGCATTCAGGCGGCCGCTCTCCCTCGAGGCGAACCAGCGCACCGCCCTGCTGGTCGAGCTGCAGGCCCGGACCGTGGCGAGCGGCCAGGCCCTGGTCCCGGCCGCCGAGTTCGTGGAGGCGCGAACCCTGATGAGCTGGCGCCGCGGGGGCGAGAGCCCCGAGTACCCCGAGGCCGCGCGCCAGGCGGGCAAGCAGACCACCGTGGCCTGCAAGCTGTACCTCACCCCCGAGGGCGGAGTGGGAGACGTCGTCTTCCTGGAGGGCGACCCGGAGTTCTACCCGGCCGTACGCCTGGCCGTCCTGGGCTGGAAGTTCGCGCCCGAGGCGCTCCGTGGCCAGACTCTCCCGCCCTTCACCGTGGCCAGGTTCGGCTTCGCGCTCGATTGCCTGGAACAGGTGGGCGTCCTCTGCCGGGAGAAGAGCCGCCTCCTGCGCACCAAGCGAATCAACGAGGGGCAGGTCGGGAACTTCGAGAACGAGCCGTTCTGGCTCCGCAGGTAGGCGCCGCCCCTACGCGGGCGGAGCCGGGGTCGCGGGCCGCGAGGCCGTTACCAGGCGGTCCTCGAGCTCCGCCAGATCGAAGGGCAGCGGGGACTCGAAGGCGAGCAGCTCCCGGGTGCGCGGGTGGCGGAAGCCGAGCTTGTGCGCGTGCAGCGCCTGGCGCGCGGGCTGGAGCTCCAGGGGGAACGAGCGCTCCGAGCGCCCGCCGTACAGCGTGTCCCCGAGCAGGGGATGGCCCGCGTCGCACAGGTGCACCCGCACCTGGTGCGTGCGGCCGGTCATGAGGCGCACCGCCACCTTGAGCGCGCCCCAGCCGGGGCCGGCGAAGCGCCTGAGCACCTCGTACTCGCTGAGCGCCCGCTTGCCCCTGGCGACCTGCGAGGAGAAGCGCTTGCGGTGCACCGGGTGCCGGCCGTGGAGCGTGTCCCAGCGGCCCCGGTCCGGGAGCGCGGGCTGGCCCGGCCGGGCCACGGCGAAGGCCAGGTACAGCTTCTCCACGTCGTGGCGCTGGAACTGCTCGGACAGGTCCCGGTGGGCGCGATCGTTCTTGGCCACCACCATGACCCCCGAGGTGTTCCGGTCCAGCCGGTGCACGATGCCCGGCCGCTCCACCCCGCCCACCCCCGAGAGGTCGTCACAGTGGGCCAGCAGCGCGTTCACCAGGGTGCCGTCCGGGCTGCCGGGCGCCGGGTGGACCACCAGTCCGGCGGGCTTGTCGAGCACGACCAGATCCTCGTCCTCGAGCAGGATGCGCAGCGGGATCTCCTGCGGCTCGGGCTCGGCCGGCGCGGGCGGCGGCACGCGGACCTCGAGGCGCTGTCCGGGCCGCACCCGGGCCGCGGCCCGGCTGCTCTGCCCGTCCACCAGCACCTGGCCCTGCTCGATCAGCCGCTGGACCTGGGCGCGGGAGAGCTCCTGGAAGCTCGCGGCCAGCAGCGCGTCGAGGCGCTGACCACCAGCCTCGGCGTCCACCGTGACCACCAGGGTCCGGCCCACGGGCGGCGTGGGGCTGCGGGGCTTGGGGATCACCAGATCTTGGACTTGATGTGGGCCTTGGAGCGCAGGATGATGTCCACCACGGCGCGGTCGAAGAAGTTGGTGGAGGCGAACAGGTCGGCCGCCACGCGGCTGCGGTAGAGCTCCCGGCCCTCCTCGATCTCGTCCTTCAACACATCGAACAGGCTGTCGTTCTCGATGCCCTTGATGATCTTCTGCTCGTTGTAGAGGCTGATGTCCGAGGCGATAGCGCGCGCCAGCCTGGTGGCGGCTTCCCTGGTCGTGATGGGCGGCGGCGGCATGCCATCCTCCGTGATGGACACCGGTCATTCATCGGACGAAACTTGGCCGATTCTTTCCAACTCTCCTCGATTTGTCAAGAACTCCCGTGCCCTGGCGACAGTCGTGACGCGGCGTGACGGGGCTGTTGACCCGCGCCCTGCCGCGGGGTAGCATGGCAGGCGCATGACATTGAAGCACATGAACAATTGCGAGATCGTGGGCGAAATCGGCACCGGCGGGATGGCCGTGGTGTACAAGGCCGTGCAGAAGTCGCTCAACCGCCCGGTGGCCGTCAAGGTGCTCCGCTCGGAGTACGTGAACGACCCGCAGATCGTGGCGCGCTTCGTGCGCGAGGCCACCTCGGTGGCCGCGCTGCAGCACGAGAACATCGTGCACATCCATGATTTCGTGAAAGAAGACGGCACCTACCGGATGGTCATGGAGTACGTGGAGGGCATCGACCTCTTCGACCTCCTGGAGAAGGTGCACCACCTGCCTCCCAACGTGGGCGCCATCCTCGGCCTGGGGCTGTGCAGCGCCCTGGAGTACGCCCACTACCGCGGGATCATCCACCGCGACATCAAGCCCTCGAACGTGATCCTGTCCCGCAAGGGCGAGGTCAAGCTGATGGACTTCGGCATCGCCAGGGACGAGAACCTGGGCGATCTGACCCGGCCAGGCACCTCGCTGGGCACGCCGGCCTACATGTCCCCCGAGCAGATCATGGGGGTGAAGATCGACGCCCGCAGCGACATCTTCTCCTTCGGCATCGTGCTCTACCAGCTGCTCACCGGCCAGAAGCCCTTCGTGGAGGGCGCCGGCAAGAGCATCATGCACAAGATCCTCAACACCGAGTTCATCCGCCCGCGGCGCATCAACCCCAACATCCCCCGGCGCCTGGAGCGCCTGGTGCTGCGCTGCCTGGCCAAGGAGCCGGTGGACCGCTTCCAGAGCACCGGCGAGCTGAAGCGCGCCCTCGAGTCCTACCTGACCCCGCGCGTCCGCATCCACTACAGCGCCCGGCTGGTGGCCTTCCTGGCCCACCGCGGGGTGGTGGGCGTGGAGGAAGCGCAGCGCTTCGTGATGCGCGGCGTGCTGGAGGACGCGGAGCTGGTGCGCGAGGACGAGGGGCTGCCCCCGCCGCTGCGCGCCCGGACGGTCGCCAAGGTGCAGGCCGGCCTGGGGGCGGCGGTGATCCTGTGGGTGCTGCTGGTGCACCTGGTGGCGGCGCTGAGCAGCGCCGGCGTGGAGGCCGCCCCGGCCGGCCCGCCGGGCGCCCTCAAGGTGGTGGCCTGGCCCTGGGCCGAGATCTTCATCGACGGGGCCTACGTGGACACCACCCCCGTCGATCGCGCCTTCGGCCTGAGCGCGGGGGTGCACGAGCTCACCCTCAAGAACCCCGCCTTCCGCACCGAGACGCGCAAGGTGCTGATCGAGCCGGGCCGCACCCAGAAGCTGGTGCTCGAGCTGACCCGCGCGAAGGGGCGCGCCCGATGAGCCCGCTCCCCCACCGCCGGATCGTCGGCTGGCTCGCCGCCGCCCTGCTGCTCGCGGGGCTGCCCGCGGCCGCGGCCATGCGCTACCAGCCCAAGCCGGAGGAGACCCTGTCGCACGTGGCGCTCATCCACTACGGCGATCCCAAGAAGCTGGTCTACCTGACCGCGGTGAACGGCATCGCCGACCCGGACAGGATGCCCTCCGGCCGGAAGCTGACCATCCCCGTGTCCTGGACCTACAGCGTGCGCAAGGGCGACGATCTCGCACGCATCGCCAGGAAGCAGCTCGGGGATGCCAAGCGGGCCGACTTCCTGCTGTGGCTGAACGGGCTCAAGGAGGGCAAGGAGCTGAAGCCCGGCACCGCGCTGATGATCCCCTTCGTGATCCACCACCCGGTGCAGGAGGGCCAGTCCATGCTGGACGTGGCCAGGCGCTACTACTGGTCGACCAAGCCGGCCGGGCTGCTGCGCAAGTGGAACGGCCGCAAGACCAACGCGCTGAAGCCGGGCGAGCTGGTCGAGGTGCCCATCTACGACCGGGAGGCGCTGGCGGACACCGTCCAGAAGCGCCTGCAGCAGTTCGAGGAGAAGCAGCGGCTGGAGGCCGAGGCGGCCCGCGAGCGCGCGCGCAAGGAGGCCCTCGCCAGGGCCAAGGAGCCGCCGGCCGGGACCGGCGGCGCGGGCGCGGATCCGGCCGCGGCCGCGCTGACGCCCGAGGTGCGCGCGGCGCTGGGCGACGCCCCCGCGGAGGCCGCCAGCGTGCAGACCTCCTCGCGCGCCGCGGAGCAGCTCCAGGAGGCCCTGGCCATGCTCCGGGAGGGCGACTTCGAGCTGACCCAGGCCACCCTCGACCGGCTGCTGCTCTCGGAGCGGCTGTCGCGGACCGACGAGGCCGAGGCGCGCTACGCCCTGGCCGTGTGCCTGGTGGCCCTCGACCGCCTCAAGGAAGCCGAGCACGAGTTCGTGCGCCTGCTGATGATCGATCCCGAGCGCGACCGCAAGCTGGATCCGGCCATCACCTCGCCCAAGGTGCTCGATGTGATGCGCCGGGCCAAGGGTGGACGCTAGCCGCTCGGGCGGAGGTGGGCATGCCGTCCCTGGCCCGCGCACCGCAGCCGCGCGCCTCCCGCTGGAGGCTCGTGGCGCTCGCGGCCACCGTGCTGGGCGCGTCGGGCGCCCTGCCGGCCCGGGCGGCGCCAGGCGATCTGCTCATCACCGAGATCATGGCCAACCCCACCTGCGCGGATGACACCAACGGGGAGTGGGTCGAGCTCACCAACGCGAGCGCCGCGGACATCGATCTGGCTGGCTTCCACCTGGCCGACGAGGGCAGCGATGACTTCACCTTCCCGGCCAGCCTGGTGGTCGCGCCGGGCGGCCGGGTGGTGTTGTGCCGCAAGGCCGATCCGGCCGTGAACGGCGGGGTGGCCTGCCACCTGGCCTACGCGGGCTTCCTGCTGGCCAACACCGAGGACGAGGTGCTGCTGCGCGACGCGGGCGGCGCGCTCGTCGATCGGGTGGCCTACTCGAGCGCGCTCGGCTTCAGCATCCCGGCCGGCGCCAGCCTGTCGCTGGATCCGGGCGCGGACGCCGCGGCCAACGACCTCCCGGGCGCCTGGTGCGCGGCCCAGGGCGGCGTGCCGGCGGGCTGCGGCGACAAGGGTAGCCCGGGCGCGCCGAACGACGACTGTCCGGCGGACTGTCCGGACGGGGACGCCGACGGCCACCGGTCCGCCGCCTGCGGCGGGGACGACTGCGATGACGCCCGCGCGGACGTGCACCCCGGGGTCAGCGAGGCCTGCCTGGGCGGCCTGGACGAGGACTGCGACGGGCAGACCGACGCGGACGATCCCGACTGCCAGGGCACGGCCCGCTGCGGCGACGGGGTGGTGCAGACCGGAGAGGGCTGCGACGACGGCAACACCGCGGCCGCGGACGGCTGCTCCGACGCCTGCCAGCTCGAGCCGGGCTGGGCCTGCCGGCCCGGGGTCGCGCCCAGCCAGTGCGGCTCGGCCGCCGCGGCGGGCGAGCTGGTGGTGACCGAGATCCTGAACGACCCGAGCTGCGTGACGGACGACCGCGGGGAGTGGGTGGAGCTGTGGAACCCCACCCAGCGCGAGCTCGAGCTGCGCGGCTGGCGGCTGGGCGACGACATGGACACCTGGGAGATCCCCGGCCTGCGCCTGGCGCCGGGCGCGCGGACGGTGCTGTGCCGCCACGGGGACACGGCCGCCAACGGTGGGGTGAGCTGCGCGCTGGTGTTCACCGGCGTCCAGCTCAACAACTCCAGCGACTCGGTGAACCTGCTCGACCCGGCCGGGACGGTGGTGGATCGGGTGGCCTACGACGGCGGCCCGAGCTTCCCCTCCCCCAGCGGCGCGTCGCTCAGCCTGGAGCCGGGCTTCGACGCCGCAGCAAACGACGCCGGCGGCTCCTGGTGCGCCGCCCAGGCGCCCATCCCGGGCGGCTGCGGGGACCGCGGCTCGCCGGGCGCGGAGAACGAGTCCTGCCAGAGCCCCTGTCCGGACGGCGACGGCGACGACCACCGCTCCGCGGCCTGCGGCGGGGACGACTGCCAGGACGGCGATCCGGCCGTGCACCCCGGCGCGCCTGAGGTGTGCGGCGACGGGGTGGACCAGGACTGCGCGGGCGGGGACCTCACCTGCGCCTGCCCGGACGACGACGACGACGGTCACCCGCAGACCGCCTGCGGCGGGGACGACTGCGACGACACCCAGGCCTTCGTCCACCCCGGCGCGGCCGAGGTGTGCGGCGACCGCCTGGACAACGACTGCGACAGCCAGGTGGACAGCGAGGATCCGGACTGCCGCCCGGCCTGCCAGGACCAGGACGCCGACGGCTTCGACGCCCTGGCCTGCGGTGGAGACGACTGCGACGACGGGGCCAGCGCGGTCAACCCGGACGCGGACGAGCGCTGCGCCGACGGGCTGGACAACGACTGCGACGGGCTGATGGATCGCTTCGATCCGGACTGTGGCTCGACCTGCCAGGACCTCGACGGCGACGGGCACCAGGACGCGACCTGCGGCGGCGACGACTGCGACGACACCGATCTGTTCGTCCACCCCGGTCAGGTCGAGGTGTGCGACGACGCCCTGGACAACGACTGCGACACCCTGGCCGACGCGCTCGACCCCGACTGCCAGGCGGCCAGCTCCGGCTGCGCGTACGCCGGCCCCGGCCCGGGCGCCGCGGGCGGCCTGACCGCGCTCGGGCTGGTGCTCGCGTGGGCGCTCGGCTGGCCGCGCCGCGGGAGCCGGCCTTGAAGCTCTCGCTGGCGACCAAGATCTTCCTGGGCTTCAGCCTGGTGGTGGCCGTGTTCGGCGGCGTGTCGGTGCTGGGGCTGACCCAGCTGCACTCGGTGCGCGGGCTGGTGGGCGCGGTGAACCGCATCTACCTGCCGCTCAACCGGGTGGTGACCGAGCTCGACACGCTGCAGGAGTCGTCCCGCCGCAGCCTGGAGAACGGGCTGCAGATCGAGGATCGAGGCACCCAGCTGCAGCTCCTGCGGGCCAGCCGCCAGTCGCTCGGCCGCTCCATGCAGGCCCGCCTGGACCGGGCCCGCGACCTCATCCGCCGCGGCGAGGCGGAGCCGCTGGGGACGCGCGACGCGCGCATGCTGCAGGATCTCTTGGGCCGCCTGGACCGCATCCAGGAGGTGGCCGCCGGCCTGGACGAGGGCATCGGGCGCCTGCAGCAGGACGCCGAGGCGGCCACCCTGGGCCTGGAGCAGTTCGGTGACCTCAGCGAGCTGATGAAGCAGGCCCGCTCGCTGGCCAGGGAGGTGCGCCTGGCCCAACTCGCGCTGAAGAACGTCATCACCTCCCAGATGCTGACGGTCGAGCGCGAGGAGAGCGCGGCCATCGGGCTCACCCTGTGGCTGAGCATCGTGGCGGTGGTGCTGGGCATGGCGGTCACGGGGCTGGCGCTGCTGGCGCTCAGGCCGGTCAGGCGCCTGGCCGAGGCGGCCCGGCGCGTCTCCCGTGGGGACTACTCGCCGGTGGAGGTCGGCGCGCGGGACGAGTTCGGCCTGCTGGCCGAGGAGTTCAACCGCATGGCCCGCGCGCTCGGCCAGCGGGAGCAGGAGCAGGCCAGTCACCAGCAGCAGGTCGAGGCGGTCAACAGGGAGCTCAAGCAGTCGTCGATCGATCTGGCCCTGCTGAAGCTGTACAACGAGCACATCATCCGCTCCATCCCCAACGGGGTGGTGGTGGTCAACGCGCTGGGCACCGTCACCACGCTGAACCCGGCCGCGGTGGAGCTGTGGAGCCTGGAGCCCGCCGACACCATCGGCCGGCGCTTCAGCGATCTGCCCTTCGCCACCACCCTGCAGCGGCTGCTGCCCGAGTTCGAGGCCGTGGTGGCCGGACGCCAGCGGCGGGTGTTCGAGGCGGTCGCCTTCCCCTGCCCGGGCCGGGGCCCCCGCCTGGTGGACGTGCACCTCACCCCGGTGCTGGGGGCCGAGGGAGAAGCGCACGGGCTGCTGGTGCTCGGCGAGGAGGTCACCGAGCAGGTGCAGACCAAGCAGGCGCTCATCCAGTCCGAGCGCCTGGCGGCCATCGGCCGCATGTCGGCCCTGGTGGCCCACGAGATCAGGAACCCGCTGTCCTCCATCGGGCTGAACACGGAGCTGCTCGAGGAGGCCCTGTCCGCCGAGGGGGCCGAGGGCGCCGAGCTGGTCCGGGCCATCGGGCGCGAGGTCGAGCGGCTGACCGAGGTGACCGAGGACTACCTGCGCTTCGCCCGCCTGCCCAAGCCCAGCCTGGTGCCCGAGGGGCTGAACGAGCTC
This sequence comes from Myxococcota bacterium, assembly GCA_022710975.1. Classification (GTDB taxonomy): domain Bacteria; phylum Myxococcota; class B64-G9; order B64-G9; family B64-G9; genus JAKLGA01. The sequence goes on from JAKLGA010000018.1 coordinate 66,332, forward strand.
CTGGACGAGCTGCTGCGCTTCATGCAGGGCGAGCTCACCGCCGCCGGCATCCGCGTCGAGCGCGAGCTCGCGCCGGAGGTCGGGCTGGTGGCGGCCGACGAGGGCCAGCTCCGCCAGGCCTTCCTGAACCTGCTCAGGAACTCGGCCGAGGCCATGCCCCAGGGCGGAACCCTGGCGGTGCACACCGCGCGCGCGGACGGGCGGGTGAGCGTGCGCATCAGCGACACCGGCCAGGGCATCGCTGCCGACGCGCTCGCCCGCATCTTCGAGCCGTTCTTCTCCACCCGCGAGGGCGGCACCGGCCTGGGGCTGCCGCTGACCCAGCAGATCGTGCAGGAGCACGGCGGCCGCATCCACTGCGAGAGCCAGCCCGGCCGGGGCACGACCTTCACCGTCGAGCTGCCGGGTGCGCCAGGCCCTGCCGCAGCACCACCCGCAACCCAGGCGGAGCCCGGGTGAGCCCGCGGCCGCTCGCCCTGGCGCTGGCCGCCTGGGCCGTGCTCGCCTCCTCCGCGGCCGAGGGCCGCGACCCGCAGGCCGGCTGGCGCACGCTGTCCTCCCCCTCGCTCAGCATCCACTTCCACGCCGGCGAGCGGGAGCTCGCGGCGCGCGTGGCCCGCGAGGGCGAGGCGGCCCTCGAGCGGCTGGAGGCGCTGTACGGCTACCGCCCCGCGGCCCCGATCGAGGTGACCCTGGGGGACGAGTCCGACGCCGCCAACGGCCTGGCCAGCGTGCTGCCCTACAACCGCCTGGAGCTCCTGGCCGCGCTGCCGTCCGACGACAGCCAGCTCGCGGACTACGACGACGCCCTGCGGCTGCTGGTCATCCACGAGCTGGCGCACCTGGTGATCATGGACCACATCCGCGGGCTGCCCGCCTGGCTCAACCGCGTGCTCGGCCGGACGGTGTTCCCCAACGGTGCCCAGCCGAGCTGGTTCCTGGAGGGCCTGTCGGTGTACGCCGAGTCGCGCCTGGGCAGCGCCGGGCGCCTGCGCTCCTCGCTGTTCCGCATGTACCTGCGGGTGGCCGCCCTGGCGGGCACCATCCCGCCCCTCGACCGGCTGACGAACACCAGCCGGGACTGGCCGCAGGGCAGCGCGCCCTACCTGTACGGCGCCTTCTTCATCGACTTCCTGGCCCGGCGCCACGGCGAGGAGGCCCTGGCCGAGCTGGCCGAGCGGATGGCCGGGCTGCTCTTCCCCTGGGCGCTGAACGCGCTCGCCCGGGAGGTGCTGGGCCAGGACTACCCGACCCTGTACGCCTGGTTCCGCGAGGAGGCCGAGGCCGAGGCGCGGGCCCTGGAGGCCCGGCTGGAGGCCGACGGGCTCACCGCGCCCGTGGCGCTCACCGCGCGCGGCCAGTTCCAGCTCCGCCCGCGCCTGTCGCCGGGCGGCGGGGTGATCCTGTACTACAGCTCGGACCGGGATCGCCCGCCGACCCTGCGCCTGCTCGGGCCCGACGGCCAGGACGACCGGGCGCTGCTCGAGGTGAACGGCGACGGCGGCGCCTGCTTCAGCCCGGACGGGCGCGAGGTGATCTTCAGCCAGCCCGAGGTGGTGGACACGTTCCACCTGGTCCAGGACCTCTACAGCCTGGAGCTGGTCACGGGCCGCGTCCGCCGCCTGTCCACCGGCCTGCGGGCGCGAGCACCCGACGTGTCGCCGGACGGCCGGCGCATCGTGTTCGTGCGCGCCGGGCTGGGCCAGGCCTGGCTGTCCGTCCTCGACCGCGAGCTCGGAGAGGTGCGCGAGCTCACCCCGCCCGATCCGGCCCGCCCCGCGGACAGCCCGCGCTGGTCGCCCGACGGGCGGCACGTGGTCTTCACCCAGGGGCTGCCGGGCGGGGGCCGCGGCCTGCGGCTGCTGGATCTCGAGGCGGGCACCAGCCGGGCGCTGACCGGCGGCGGTTTCATGGACCTGGAGCCGGTCTTCAGCCCGGACGGGCGCGCGGTGGTGTTCACCTCCGACCGCACCGGGCTCTACAACCTCTACCGCGTGGAGCTCGAGGACGGCGCGCTCACCCGCTTGACGAACGTGCTGGGCGGGGTGTTCTCGCCCCAGCCCCTGCCGGACGGGCGGGGCGCCCTGGTCTCGAGCTACGGGCCGGCGGGCTACGACCTGGCCCGGGTGGAGTGGCCCGCGGATCGGCTGCGAGCCGGGGGCTTCCCGCCGGACGAACGGCGCCCGCCCCGCCCTGCGCCGCCGGCCCCCGCGCCGGAGGTCGAGTCCCGGGAGCGCGCCTACCAGCCCTGGGGCAGCCTGCTGCCGCGCGCCTGGCTGCCGACCCTGTCGTCCGACTCCTGGGGTCCGGCGCTGGGGCTGACCTTCGGCGGCCAGGACGCGCTGGGCGTGCTCCGCTACCTGGTGGGGCTGAGCCTCGGGCTCGAGAGCCTGGAGCTGCAGGCCGACGCCAACCTGACCGCGCAGCTCGCCTACCCCCTGCTGGGGGTATACCTCGGCCGCCACTCCTACCGCACCTCGGGGCTGGCGCGGGTGGACGGGCGGCCCTTCCCCGTCGAGCGTGAGGAGCTCGCCCTGTCGGCCGAGCTCAGCCTGCCCTTCGCGCGCGTGCTGCGCTACGACTCGCTCTACCTGTCCTACGATTTGCGCGTCTTCCGCCGCCGCACCGAGGTGCCGCTCGGCCCCGCGGACCTGAGCCCCGTGCTGCCCGACGATCGGCCGCGGGCCTACCTGTCGCTCGGTTGGTACGGCACGGACACACGCACCTCCCTGATGGCCATCAGCCCCGAGCAGGGCCTGTCCAGCTCGGTCTCCATGCGCTACTCGCACCCGGCGCTGGGCGCGGGCGGCCAGGTGGCGGAGCTGCGCGCGGCGCTGCGGGCCTACCTGCCGCTCGACCGCGAGCGCCACCACGTGCTGGCGCTCGGGCTGCAGGGCGGCGTGGCGGTGGGGGACGAGACGCGCCGCAGCGCCTTCTGGGTGGGCGGGCTGCCGCTGCGCGACCCGCTCCAGGACAGCCTGTTCGGCTACCGCTACGGGGGGCTGTTCCTGCGCGGCTACCCCGAGTGGGCCTTCAGCGGCTCGGCCTACCTGCTGGGCTCGGTCGAGTACCGCCTGCCGCTGGCCAGGTTCGAGACCGGCTTCAGCACCCTGCCGTTCTTCCTGGATCGCCTCCACCTGGCCTTCTTCGTGGACGTGGGCGGCGCCAGCCCCGACCCGGACCTGGACCGCTTCGTCGACGACTTCCTGAACGTGGGCCTGGGGCTGGAGCTCAGGCTGGAGCTGCTGCTCGGGTACTACCTGCCCAGCCTGGTGCGCCTGGGCATCGGCCGCGGGCTGATGGCCCAGGGCGTGGACAACTTCTACCTGACCGTGGGCTCGGGCTTCTGAGGCCGGGAGCCGTGGTATCCTGGGGACCCGAGGAGGTGCTGCATGCGCATGTGGATTCTGGCCCTGGCGGCGCTCGCGTCCCTGGCGATCCTGGGCTGCAAGGACAAGGCCCCCCCGCCCGAGCCGGCCAAGGACGCACCCGCCGCGGGCGCGGCCGCGGCGCCGGGCACGGTGCAGATCGAGGAGCAGCAGGTCAAGGTGATGACCGACCCGAACCAGGTCAAGCAGGAGGTCGAGGGCACCATCGAGGCGGGCCTGAAGGCCCGCGAGCGCCAGATGGGCGAGTGAGCCGGGCTTGCGCCGCCCGCCGACCACGGCCGGACGCCTGGCCGTCCAGCTCGCCTGCCCGGTGGTCCTGGGTGTGGCGTGCCTGCTCGCCTGCGGCTGCACTGGGAGCGTGGGCTGGCCGGACTCAGGCCCGGCGGACGAGGACGCCGGCAGGGACGGCGCGGATGCGCTCGACGGCCAGGACGCCTCCGAGGGCGTCGACGACCCCGCCGCGGCGGACGCCGGGGACGGTGACGGAGACCCGGAGCCCGTCGCCATCCTGTTCGAGGAGCGCTTCGAGGACGCCGACTTCGCCGCCCGCGGCTGGTACGACGCTCCGCGCGGCGACCTGTCCACGGCCGAGCACCTGCCGGGCTCGGCGAGCTCGTTCGAGTGCTTCTTCGCGCAGGGCGCGACGGGCTGCCGCGGCGGCACCCCGGGCCGGCGCCAGTTCCCGGCCAGCGCCCGGGTCTACCTGAGCTACTGGGTCAAGTACTCGGCCGACTACGTCGGCTCCGGTCACCCCTACCACCCCCACGAGTTCCACTTCGTCACCAACCAGGACGACCGCTGGGTGGGCCCGAGCCACACCCGGCTGACCACCTACACCGAGCAGGTGGGCGGTGTGGTGCGCGTGGCGCTGCAGGACAGCCGCAACGTGGATCTGGCCTGCATCCTGCGAAACGACGACAGCTTCGTGGGCTGCGGCGGAGACTTCGAGAGCTATCCCTTCAGCGAGGCCCGCTCGGCCTGCGCCTGCAACGGGCTCCTGGGCGACCTCGACGGCCGGGACTGCTTCCCCAACGGCGACGGGACCTGGTACAGCGCGCGCTTCTGGGACTCGCCCGAGCGCATGTTCGACGATCAGCCCGGCCCGCGCTACAAGGGTGCCTGGCACCACGTGGAGTGCCTGTTCGCGCTCAACTCCATCGCCGGCGGGGTGGGCGTGCCGGACGGGGTCATCCAGTACTGGTACGACGGCCAGCCCGTGCTCGACCTGCACCACGTGCTGCTGCGCACCGGCGCCTTGCCGGACATGGCCTTCGACCAGTTCCTCATCGCCCCCTACATCGGCGACGGCTCACCCGTCGATCAGATCATGTGGGTGGACGACCTGATCGTCGCCACCGGCCGGCCCTGAGCCCCCGCGAGCTGGGGGCCACCCCACCACAGGTGCGGGCGTTTGCTGATCCCGCGTGTGTGGATCACTCAGGGCAGTTCATGGAGGGTGAAGAACAGGAGGGAGAGCGGCAGCCTGGCTCTTGCCCTTCCCCAACTCCCAGATGAATGCCCGGAGTGATTCGCACACGGAAGGTCTGCCAACGCCACCCAGTCGGGGCCAGCTACTGGCACCTGCAATCGCCGCGGGTCCGGTCACCCACGCACGCCTGCGTCTGTCCGGCCGCCGCACAGGCTCCGCTGCATTCCTCTGGGAATCCCATCAGGCTCACTGCATCAGACGCGCACCTGGACCGGATCGCTGGAGTCAGACAGAAGGTCGCCCCTTCCTTCGAGCAGTTTTCCAGGCACGCCTCGACCCAGGAATACGCCAGGAGATCGGCGCATGCGTGGGATGCCATGACAAACAGGCACAAGTTCGAGAACCTTGCGGCCTCAGCCCTGGCCGAGCACCTCTCGACTGTGTCGTAGCCCGGCACCTGGCAGCGGGCCATGTTCTCGCACGCCTTCTGTATCGATGCCTTGCCAGGCCGCTGCATCCGACACACCCGTTCGCATCGCCGCACGGCCCAGAGCAGACCGACCTCATCCAGGTACCTGCAGGCGCCGCGGGCCTTCTCGGACAGGCAGCGGGATACATCCAGGTTCTTGACGATGCACCCTACGAAGCACTCCGTGGGAAGCGAGTCATCCACCTGGAAGTCACCGCATGACCCACCCGCAAAGAGATCCAGACAACCTTCTTCCCAGCCAAGGGACTCGACCAGCAGGATGCACTCACCATTCCTGCCGGACATCTCGTGCTTGCACTTGGACACGCCCTTCCATTCCTCCTGGGTCGGGGCGGCGCCGTCCTGCAGCAGAGCGGCGCCATCGCCGCAGGCGCAGGGCAAGGCCCCGAGAATCCCCAACAAGGCTCCGATGCAGCGCACGGCATCCTCCCTCGCCGAGCATATCATGGCCACTGCCACTCCAGGTGCCAGCCTCCTGCGCTGTGGTGGCTGGCCTAATGCCGAACACCTTCCTGGCGCCAGCCTCCTCGGGCCTCCAGCCTGCAGGTGGCTGGCACCCGCGAAAGGGGCTGCAACCCCCCCCCGCCGGGGACAGAGGCGATGGCAGATCCTCCGTGTGTGGATCGCTCCGGGCATTCTTCAGAAAGGTGGAGGACGGGCAAGGGACGAGCTGGATCGCCCTCCTGCCCTGACCTCCCCTCCTGCCCTCACCCAAAAAGAAACTCCGAAGAGAGCAGGCACGGAAGGTCAGCCAACGCTCGGCGGGCAGGCCGCCGGCCAGGTCACCTGCACCACGGCAGGTGGTCCAGGTCGACGTTGCCGCCCGACAGGATCACCCCCACCCGCTTGCCAAACGCACCCGGCTCGGCCAGCAGCGCGGCCACGGGCACGGCCGAGGACGGCTCGATCAGGATCTTCAGCCGCTCCCACACCCGCCGCATGGCCCCCACGATGTCCTGCTCGGACACCGTGCGCATGCCCGCGAGCCGCGCGCGCAGGATGGCGAAGGTGCGCTCGGAGAGCGCCGTGCGCAGCCCGTCGGCCACCGTGATCGGCGGGCGCGGGGGCTGGAGCACGCCCGTCTCCAGCGAGCGGGCCGCGTCGTCCGCGAGCGCCGGCTCGACCCCGAACACCCTCGTCCCCGGCGCGGCCAGGGCCGCGGCCAGGCAGGTGCCGCTGGCCAGCCCCCCGCCGCCCACCGGCACCAGCACGGCGTCCAGCGGGCCTGCCTCCTCGCAGAGCTCGAGCGCGGCCGTGCCCTGGCCGGCGATCACCCGCGCGTCGTCGTAGGGGTGCACCACCTCGGCCCCGGTGCGCTCCACCACCTCCCGCAGCCCCGCCTCCCGGGCCGGGAGCGTGGGCGCGCAGCCCTGGATGGTCGCGCCGTAGCCGGCCACGGCCGCGCGCTTCACCGGCGGGGCGTTGTCCGGCATGACCACGTAGGCCGGCACCCCGCGCTGCCGGGCGGCCAGGGCCAGGGCCGCGGCGTGGTTCCCGGAGGAGTGGGTGGCCACCCCGCGCCGGGCCTGCGCGTCCGTGAGGGACCGCACCGCGTTCGTCGCCCCGCGGAACTTGAAGGCCCCCACGCTCTGGAAGTTCTCGCACTTGAGGAACACCTGGCAGCCGGCCCACCCGTCCAGGGTGCGCGAGGTGAGCACGGGGGTGCGCCGGACCAGGCCGCGCAGCCGCTCGGCGGCCTGGCGGACGTCCTCGGGTGCCGGCAAGCGGGGTGAGGTCATCCTGGCGAAGCTAGCACGCCAGGGACCCAAGGGACAGCAGGGGCCCAAGGGACTGCGGGGGGTGGACATTCCCCCCTCCCTGGCGGACACTCGGGACTCGGGAGGTCCACTCCTTGGCCAGCCCGGGGACCGTCCAGCGCCTGCTCGCCTCCGCCCTCCGCCTGCAGCCCGGCGAGGGTCGCAAGACCGCGTTGATGTTCGGCATCCTGATGTGCGCGGTGGGCTCGTTCATCATCTCGCGCGTGGCCCGCGACAGCCTGTTCCTCAGCCGCTACAGCCTGGACACCCTGCCCTTCCTGTACATCTGGGTCGCGGCCGGGGTGAGCCTGCAGTCCTACCTCTTCTCCCACGTGGCCGATCGCTTCCGCCGCGACCGCACCCTGCAGGCCACCCTGGTGGGCAGCGCGCTGGTGCTGCTGACCAGCCGGGGGGTGCTGTACGTCAGCGGCGACTGGTTCTACCCGGTGCTGTACGTGGTGGTGGAGCTCATCGGCAGCCTGCTGGTCATCCAGGTATGGACGCTGGCCAACGACGTGTTCACCGCGCGCGAGGCCAAGCGCCTGTTCGGGCTGGTGGGCGCCGGCGGGGTGCTGTCCTCGGTCGTGGTGGGCTTCACCATCAAGGGCGCCTCCCGCTGGATCGCCACCGAGGACATGCTCTACCTGGGCGCCGTGGTGCTACTCGGCGGCCTGGCGCTGGCCTCGCGCCTGTCCCGGGTGTGCCGCGACGAGCTGCTCTCCGCCGTGGCCGCCCCGCGCCGGGACATGCGCATGCGCATGGCGCTGGGCACGGACTGGCGCCGCATCCTGGGCAGCAAGCACCTGATCATGGTGGCCGGCCTGGTGGTCATGTTCGCCTTCGTGATGACCGTCTCCGACTACCTGTTCAAGGTGACGGCCAAGGGCAGCCACCTGGCCGAGGCCGATCTGGCCGCCTTCTTCGGGCTGTTCTACGGCCTGACCGGCATCGGCAGCCTGCTGGTCCAGCTGCTCGTCACCGGCCGGATGCTGGAGCGCTTCGGGATCCTGGTGGCGCTGCTGATGCTGCCCGGCGCCCTGCTGGTGGGCAGCGCCGCCTGGCTCATCATCCCTGGCCTGGTGGCCGCCAGCATGCTGAAGGGCGCCGACACCATGCTGCGCTACACGGTCAACGACGCCACCATGCAGCTGCTGTACCTGCCGGTGCCCGTCTACCAGCGCGGCAAGGCCAAGGCCTTCGTGGACGGCATCATCCGCCCGGTGTCCATCGGCCTGGCCGGCGTGGGCCTGGCCTGGGTGATCCCGGCCATGACCCCGGGCTCGCTCGGCTGGCTGCTCGTGGCCTGCCTGGTCACCTGGATGGCGCTGGCCTTCGGCGCGCGCCAGGAGTACCTGAGCTCCCTGGTGACCTCGTTGCGCAAGCACCGCCTGGACCTCGACGAGGACATCAACCCGGTGCAGGACCAGACCGCCACCCAGGTGCTGCGCCGGGCGCTGGACGACGAGGACGAGGAGAGCGTGCTGCACGCGCTCGACATCCTGCCCCACACCCGGCGCCGGGACTGGTCCGAGGATCTCATGCGGCTGCTCAAGCACCCCGCGGTGGCGGTGCGCGCCCGGGCCCTCAGGCTGCTCGGGGAGATGGGCAGCCTGCAGCACGGCCCGCTGGTGGCGGCCTGCCTGCGCGAGGAGGACCCGCGCGTGCTGGCCGCCGCCATCGAGGCCTACTGCGCCATCGGCCGCGAGCGGGCCGTGCGCGCCATCGCGCAGTTCCTGGAGCACCCCGAGCTGGAGGTCCGCGCGGCCAGCGTGATCGGGCTGGTGCGCTACGGGGGCCTGGACGGCGTCATGAGCGCGGCGGAGCGGCTGAAGCGCTTCCTGGACAGCCCGCAGGCCGAGGAGCGCTCGCTGGGCGCGCGCATCCTGGGCGACATCCAGGTGAAGAACTTCTACCTGCCGCTGCTGCCGCTGATGACCGACGCCGATCCCCGGGTGCGCCTCTCCGCCATCCGCGCGGCCGGGGTGCTCAAGGCCCCCGAGCTCATCCCCGCCCTGGTGTACCGCCTCGAGCAGCGCGACACCCGCTCCGCAGCGGCCGACGCGCTGGTGGCCATCGGAGAGCCCGCGCTCAGGGTGCTCGCGCGCGTGCTGGCGAACCCCAGGGAGGTCCCGGGCACGCGCCTGGCCATCCCTTCCATCCTGGGGCGCATCGGCGAGCAGGCCGGCCAGGACGGCCTGGTGGCGGTGCTCGAGGACCCGGACGAGGCCCTACGCACCCGGGTCCACGACGCCCTCCACCGTTTCAGGCTGCGCCGCCCCCACCTGCGACTGGAGCCCGGGCGGGTGCGCGCCGCGCTGCGGGCGGAGATCGCGCTGCTCTACCACCTCGCGGCCCTGGCGGCCGACCTGGATCTGACCCAGGATCCGCTGCGCTCCAGCGTCGGGCCGGAGGCGCCCCTGCTGGAGGACGCGCTGGTGCACCGCCGGCAGCGCGCGCTCCGGCGCATGTTCCGCCTGCTGACCTGCCTGTACCCGGTGCGGGCCGTGGACGCGGCCTACGCCAACCTGAGCGCGGCCTCCCGCCGCACCCGGGCGCACGCCCTGGAGCTCCTGGACAACCTGCTGGAGCCCGAGCACAAGCGCCTGGTGCTGCCCCTGCTCGACGAGGCGCAGGCCGGCCGCCGGCGGGAGAACGGCGTGGAGCTCTTCCAGCTGAAGCCGCGCACGGCGGGCGAACGCCTGCAGGAGCTCCTGGCGCAGGGCGACGCCTGGCTGCGGGTGTGCGCGGCCGCCGAGGTGGGCCGGCGCCTTTCGCGCGAGCTGACCGCGGACGTGCAGGCCCTGTCCAGCGCCCCGGCCGCCCTGGTGCGCGAGACGTCGCTGGCGACGCTGTGCCAGCTCCTGTCGCCCGAGGCGCTGCGCCCGGCCGCGGCGCGGCTGCTCGCCGACCCGGTCCCGCGGGTGCGGGACTTCGCGGCCTTCATCACCCGCTCCGCGGGAGCCGTCTGAAGGGGGGCGGCCCGAGGTGCCCGAGAGGATCGCCAGCCTGTTCGGGATCCAGCGCGGCGAGGGCGGCCGGACCGCGGGCATGTTCCTGTACCTGATGCTGGCCGTGGGGGCCTTCATCACCGGACGGGTGTGCCGCGACGCCCTGTTCCTCAGCCGCTACGACGTGTCCTACCTGCCCTACATGTACGTGTGGGTGGCGGGGGCCATGTCGCTGCTGTCCTACACCTACTCGCGCTTCGCCGATCGCCTGCCGCGGGAGAGGCTGGTGCTGGGGGTGACCGGGCTGCTGCTGCTCGGCGTACTGGCCTCGCGCCTGCTCCTGGTGTTGGCCGGTGACTGGTTCGCCGCGGTGCTGTACGTGTACGTCGAGGTGATGGGCGGGCTGCTGCTCATCCAGGCCTGGACCTTCGCCAACGACGTGTTCGACACACGCCAGGCCAAGCGCCTGTTCGGCCTGGTGGGCGCCGGCGGGGTGGTGGCCTCCATCGCGCTCGGCTCGGCCATCGGCACGCTCAGCCAGGCGCTCGGCACCGCGAATCTGCTGTTCCTGTGCGCCGGTCTGCTGCTCGGCTGCATGGGGACGATCACCTACCTGAGCCGCGCCTGCCGGCGCGAGCTGGCCCTGGCCGCCTCCGGCCAGTCCCGCCAGGCGATTTCGCTGGCCGGGGACTGGGGTCGGGTGTTCTCCAGCCGCCACCTCAAGGTGATCGCCTGGATCACCGTGCTCTGCTACCTGGCGGTCACGCTGGTGGACTACCAGTTCAAGATCCTGGCCCGCCTGGGCCACCTCAACCGGGAGGATCAGCTCTCGAGCTTCCTGGGCTGGTTCTACGCGATCACCGGCCTGCTCAGCCTGGGGTTGCAGGTCCTGGTCACCGGCCGGCTGCTGCAGCGCTTCGGGGTGATCGCCGGCCTGCTGCTGCTGCCGCTCAGCCTGCTGGCCGGCAGCTTCGGCCTGCTGCTCGTACCCGGGCTGCTCGCGGCCGCGGCGGTGCGCGGCTCGGACCAGGTGCTGCGCTACACGGTGCACGACGCCACCCACCAGATCCTCTACCTGCCCGTGCCGGGCCGCCTGCGCGGGCGCGCCAAGGCGTTCATCGACGGCATCCTCAAGCCGCTGGCACAGGGGCTGGGCGGGCTGCTGATCGCCTGGCTGGGTCCGCTGTTCGGGCACCGCGTGCAGTGGCTGGGCGTGGGCGTGGTGCTGCTGTGCCTCGGCTGGGTGGGCCTGCTGCTCGGGCTCAAGCGCGAGTACCTGAGCTCGCTGGTCGCGACGCTGCGCCAGCGGCGCATCCACTTCGGGGAGTCCACCTTCGCCATCAGCGACTCCCAGACCGTGGCGGCCCTCGAGCAGACCCTGGCCGACGAGGACGAGCACAACGTGCTGCACGCCCTGGAGATGCTGCCCTTCGTGCGCAACCGCGACTGGTCCAGCGAGCTCGGGCGCCTGCTGCAGCACGGCTCCAGCCAGGTCCGGGTCCAGGCCCTGCGCCAGGTGGGCGCCGACGGCGCCACGGCCCACCTGGGCGGCGCGCTCAAGCTGCTGGGCGACACCGACGAGGGGGTGCGCGCCGAGGCGGTCCGGGTGGTGTGCGTGGCGATCAAGGATCGCGCCATGGGCGCGGTGGAGCCCTTGCTGCTGGACGACTCGGTCCAGGTGCGCGCCAGCGCCGTGGTGGGGCTGATGCGCTACGGTGGCCTGGACGGCATCGTGCTGGCCGCCGAGACGCTGAAGGCGCTGCTGGGCTCCGCGGAGCCCAGCCACCGCCAGGCAGGCGCCTGGGCCGTGGGCAAGGTGGAGGTGCGCTCCTTCTTCCGCAGCCTCATGCCGCTCCTGGCGGACCCCGTCCTGGACGTGCGCCTGGAGGCGGTCCGGGCGGCCGGGCTGCTCAGGAGCCCGGAGCTCGTGCTGCCGCTGATCCACCGGCTCGAGGATCCCAAGACCCGCCGGGCCGCCACCCTGGCGCTGGCCGCCCACGGCCCCGGGCTGACCCCCACGCTCCGCACCCTGCTGACCAACCCGCGCGAGTCCGTCGAGCTCCGCCGGGCGGTGCCGCAGGTGCTGGCGCGGGTCGGCGACCAGCTCGCCATGGACGTGCTGGCCGGCAGCCTGGACGCCGAGGACGACTGCCTGCGCGCGAGGCTCCTGGAGGCCATGGTTCACCTGCACCAGCGCGAGCCCCGCCTGCGCCGCGATCTGGCCATGCTCCGGCGGGCGCTGCACCGGGAGCTGAAGCTGGCCTACCAGCTGCTGACCACCGCGGCCGAGCTGGAGGAGCTCCAGGCCCCGCTGCTCCAGGAGGGCCTGGAGCGGCGCCAGTCCGAGTGCATCGAACGCATCTTCAAGCTGCTGCGGCTGCTGCACCCGGGCCGCTCCCTGGAGGCCGTGCACCGCAACCTGGCCAACCCGGTGACCAGCGTGCGCGCCAACGCCCTGGAGGTGCTGGAGGCCACGGCCGAGCCCGAGACGCGTCGCTGCCTGCTGCCGCTGCTCGAGGCCCGCGACCGCCGCGCGCTGCGCGGGCTGGGCGACCAGCTCTTCCCCATCCTGCACCGCAGCCCGCTCGGCTGGCTGCAGGAGCTGCTGGCCGGCCAGGACGCCTGGCTGATGGCCTGCACCCTGGACGTGGCGCGCCGGCGGCGGGAGACCGCCCTGGAGCCGATGGCCCGCGCGCTCCTCAGGCACTCCTCGCCGCTGGTGCGGGAGTCGGCCGCCTTCTGCCTCGAGCGCCTCCAGCCGGCGGAGGGCACCGCCCGGGCGCTCGCGTCCCTGTGCGACGATCCGCACCCACGGGTGCAGCTGGCGGTGCGCTTCCTGTGCGCCCTGCCCGCGGCTGAATGAGGCCCCGCCCCGGCGCGTCGATCCTGGAGGCGCGGGTCGGCTTGGCACCCCGCGCGCGGCTGTGATAGCGTCCTGACCCAGATCCCAACCGCCACGCGGAGGTCCCGAGTGATGCGCGCCCTGAGCTTCGTACTTGCATCCGGCCTGAGCCTGCTGTGTCTGCTGACCGCCCCCCGGGCCCTGGCCGAGGAACCGGCAGCGGCCGCGCCGGCCGCCAGCGCGGAGCCCGCCGCGCCCGGCCTGCCCACGGTGGACGAGCTGCTGGCCCAGGCCAAGGAGGCCATCGGCAAGGTCCAGGACTACACCGCCCACATGACCAAGCAGGAGCGCTTCAAGGACGGGGTGCTGCGCAAGGAGGTCATGCGCTTCAAGTTCGCCCGGCCCTTCAAGGTGTACATCAAGTTCCTCGAGCCCTACGTGGGCCGGGAGGTGATCTTCATCCAGGGGGCGAACGACAACGAGGTCCGGGTGCACAAGGGCTCGTTCCCCGACGTCACCGTGAACCTCGACCCCCGCGGCGGCATGGCCATGGAGAACAACCACCACCCGGTGGTCCACTTCGGCCTGGAGAACACCATCAAGCTGGCCGAGATCAACCTGTCCCTGGCGCACAAGCGCGGCGAGGGCGAGTTCAAGGTCGCCGAGGGCGGTGACGTGGGCGGCCGGCCGACCTGGAAGATCGACGCGAGCTTCCCCATGGGCGGCTACTACACCGTGGCCAAAGACGACGAGACGCTGTGGAACATCTCCGAGCGCACCATGCAGGACATGTACCTGATCCTGTACACCAACAAGGAGCTCGAGGATCCCGACGATCCGGATGAGGGCGACAAGATCTTCATCCCGCGCTACTACGGCAAGCGGGCCGAGTTCTTCCTGGACAAGGAGACCAAGCTGCCCATCCGGGCGCGCATCTGGGACTGGAACGGCAAGGTGTACGAGGAGTTCGAGTACAAGGAGGTCAAGCTCAACCCGGGCCTGACCGCCAAGGACTTCGACTCCAACAACCCCGAGTACAACTTCTGAGCGCGGTCAGGGGGCGGTCGATGGGCGGACGATTCGCCATGGCCATCGACGTGGGCGTGACGAACGTCAAGGCGGCGCTGGTCGATCCGCGCGGCCAGCTCACCTGCATCATCTCCCGCCCCACCCCGCTGGCCTCGGGCGCCGCCGGCGTGTCCGGGGCCCTGGTCGAGACCTGCCGCGAGGTCCTGCAGCGCGGCGGGCTGCGCACCAAGGACCCGGTGGCCGTGGGTTGCGCGGTGCCGGGCTCGGTCAGCCCGGAGGACGGGGTGATCGTCTCCTCCGCCACGCCGAGCTGGGTGGGCGTGGACGTGCGCGACCCGCTCACCCGCTCCTTCGAACGCTCGGTCACCGTGGAGAGCGAGGGCAACGCCGCCACGCTCGGGTTCTGCGCCTTCGGGCCCGCGCGCGGCCAGGACCACCTGCTCGGGCTGGTGCTCGGCACGGGTATCTCCTGCGGCTACGTGCACGAGGGACGCCTGCTGAGGGGCGCCGGCCACACCGCCCTGGAGGCCGGGCACCTGCCGCTGTTCACCGACGGTCAGGTCTGCTCCTGCGGCCTGCGAGGCTGCTGGGAGGCGCACGCGGGCGGCGGGGCGCTGCGGTCCATCCTGGCCGCGCGGCGCGCGGCCGGCGACGAGCTCCCGGCCCTGCCCGAGGAGCTGGCCGATCTGGCCGCGGCCGGCGACGCCCAGGCGCTCGGCCTGTGGGAGTCCCAGGGCGCGCTGCTGGGGCTGGGGATCGCGGCGCTGCTCAACGTGCTGAACCCCCGCTCGGTCATCCTGGGCGGAGGGTTCGCCAGCTCCTGGCGCTTCTTCAAGAAGGCGCTGCTGCGCACCGCCCGCGAGCGGGCCCTGCCGCGCGCGTCGGGCGCCGCCATTCTGTGCTCGCCCAACCCGGGCTGGGCCACGCTGCTGGGGGCCGCCGTGGCCGCCGTGCGCGCCCAGGGCCCGGCAGACTTTTTCGTTGACGAGGTACCGAGCGGAACCTAGGCTCGGGCCCCAGGGAGCCACGCCGTGATCTCGACCGTCGAGAAGGTACTCTTCCTCAAGTCGGTGGATCTCTTCGCCAAGATCCCCGGCGAGGATCTGGCCCAGATCGCCGGCATCGCCCAGGAGGTCAGCTTCGAGCAGGGGGAGCTGATCATCCAGGAGGGCGAGATGGGCGACTCCCTGTTCCTGATCATCGAAGGCCAGGTGCAGGTCCACCGCCTGGGCCGGGAGATCTCCAAGCTTGGGGAGCGCGACGCCTTCGGCGAGATGGCGCTGCTCGACCACGAGCCGCGCTCCGCCTCGGTCACCGCCCAGAGCGACGTCACCTGCCTGAAGGTCGAGCGGGAGGACTTCTTCGAGCTGATGTCGGAGAAGATCGAGATCGCCCACGGCATCATCCGGGTGCTGACCCACCGGCTGCGCGAGGCCAACGAGAAGCTGTCGGTGACCGAGGCGGGCTGAGGCGCCTGTCAGCGCGGGCGCCGCGTGCCCGTCCAGCGGTCCAGCCACTCCAGGACGGTGGCGTGCCACAGCCGGGAGTTCTGCGGCTTCAGCACCCAGTGGTTCTCGTCGGGGAAGTACAGCAGCTTCGAGGGCACACCCCGGCGCTGCAGGGCGTTGAAGGTGCTCAGGCCCTCGCTCTCGATCACCCGGAAGTCGAGCGCGCCCTGCACCACCAGCATGGGGGTCTTCCAGCGCTCCACGAAGCGCGAGGGCGAGTTGCGCTCGTACACCTCGCGCCTCTCCCAGGGCGTGCCGAGCATCTCCCACTCCGGGAACCACAGCTCCTCGGTGTTGAAGTAGGCCCCCACCAGGTCGAAGTCGCCGTCGTGGTTGACCAGGCACTGGAAGGGGTGCTCCTGCCCGGCGATCCAGTTGATCATGTAGCCGCCGAAGGAGGCGCCTAGCGCGCACATGCGCTGGGGATCGATGTAGTCCGCGCTGGCCAGGGCGTGCTTCAGCCCGGCCATCAGATCGGAGTAGGGGCCCACGCCCCAGTCCCCGCGGATGGCGTCGGTGAAGGCCTGCCCGTAGGAGGTCGAGCCGCGGAAGTCGACCGCCAGGGTGGCGTAGCCGGCCCCGGCATAGAACTCCGGGTTCCAGCGGTAGTGGAAGTTGTCCTCCCAGCAGCCCTGCGGCCCGCCGTGCACCAGGAAGGCCAGCGGGTACTTCTTACCCTTCTGGAAGCCCACCGGCTTCAGCAGCCAGGCGTGCACCCGGCGCCCCTCGTGCTCGAACCACAGCTCCTCGGGCGCGGACAGCTCGACGCTCTTCAGCCGGGCCTCGTTCTCTCGCGTGAGCTGGCGCACCTGGCCGCGCACCGGGTCGTAGGCGAACAGCTCGGCCGGGTGGGTCATGCGCGAGCGGGCGAAGACCAGCGCGCCGAGCCGGGAGAGCGCCAGCGAGCCGTTCGTGCCCTCCTCGACCAACGGCCGCACCCGGCCGCCGGCGAGCTCCACGGAGAAGATCTTCCCGCGCGCGTGCTCCTCGGCCGCGGCGTACAGCGTCTTGCCGTCCGCGGCCCACACCAGCTGCGTGGGCGAGCGATCCCAGCCCGGCGCCACGGCGGTGCGTTTCCCGCCCGCCAGGTCGAGCACCTGGATGGTCAACCGGTCGGCCTCGAAGCCGGGGCGCGCCATGGCCAGGTAGGCCAGGCGGCCCCCGTCGGGGCTGAAGCGCGGGTGGGTGTCCCAGGCCGGGTTGTCGGCGGTCAGCAGCCTGGGTGGCGCCTTGCCGTCGGCCGGGGCCAGGTACAGCTCGACGTTGGTCGTCCAGGGCTCGTCCTTGGAGGGCTTGGAGGCGAAGGCCACCCGCTTGCCGTCCGGCGACCAGTCCAGCTCGTCCGCGCCGCCGAAGGGGCGCGTGGGCGCGTCCTGGTCCCAGCCCTGGGTGAGATCCACGGGCGCCCCGCCGGCCAGCGGCAGCACGAACAGGTGCTGGCGGCGCCCGTCCATCCAGGTGTCCCAGTGGCGTACGAAGGTGCGCTCGAACACCCTGGCCTGCACCTTGCTCGCGGCCCGCTCCTCCAGGCGCTTGGCCGTGCACTCCAGATCCTTGCAGTCGGGGAACACGAACGTCCAGAACAGCACCCGCCCGCCGTCGGGCGAGGG
The DNA here is from genome assembly GCA_022710975.1 of Myxococcota bacterium. GTDB lineage: Bacteria > Myxococcota > B64-G9 > B64-G9 > B64-G9 > JAKLGA01. The sequence continues at coordinate 83,334 of JAKLGA010000018.1, forward strand.
CTCGAAGCCCTCCAGGTCCAGGGGCAGGCGGGTGAGCTGCTCGGCCTCGCCACCGTCGGCCGGCAGCCGCCAGAGCTGCATGGAGCCGGAGCGGGCGGACAGGAACAGGATGGACCTGCCGTCCGCGCTCCAGCGGCCGTTGAGATCCGGGCCGGCGGCCGTGGTCAGCCGGCGCACCCGTCCGCTGCCGATCTCCACCCAGGCCAGATCGGCGTTCGCGCGGTTCTCCTCGACGTCGTAGCTGGTGCGGGTGAACAGCACCCGGGCGCCGTCCGGCGAGGGCTGGGGATCGCCCAACCGCAGCATGCCGAACATGTCCTCCCAGCCGAAGGGGTGGGTCACGGGTGCCGCGGAGGGGGCCGCGGCCAGGGCCAGCAGGGCAGCGGCCGCGCACGAGGTCAGCATCGCAGTTCCTCCTTCTCGGGCTCAGAGCTCGAGCATGCGATCGAGGGCCGCCCGGGCGTCGCGCCGGACCTCCTCGGGCAAGCGGACCGGCTCCGCGTCCGGCAGCGCCCGCAGGGCGTCCAGCACCCGGGCCAGGCTCACCTTGAACATGTTGCCGCACAGCGAGCGCCGCAGCGGCAGGATGGTGCGATCGGGCAGCTCGCGCGCCAGGCGGGAGACCAGGTTCACCTCGGTGCCGATGACGAGCGTGCTGCCCGGCGCCGCGGCGCGGGCCTCGCGCACCAGGAAGGCGGTCGAGCCGGCGCCGTCCACGGCCAGCACCACCGGCTCGGGGCACTCGGGGTGCACCAGGATGCGCGCCCCGGGCAGCCGGGCGCGGGTGTAGGCCACGTCCTCCACGGTGAAGGCGGTGTGCACGTGGCAGTGCCCCTTCCACAGCAGCACCCGGGCCCGGGCGAGCCGCTCCTCGGCCAGGCCGCCGCCCGGGGAGTCCGGATCCCACAGCGCCACGTCCGCGCCGGTGAGCCCCAGCCCGCGGGCCGTGTTGCGGCCCAGGTGCTCGTCCGGCAGGAAGAGCAGCGCCCCGCGCGCCGCGAGCGCCCAGCCGAAGGCCCGCGGGGCGGTGGACGAGGTGCACACCGCCCCCCCGCGCCGGCCCACCAGGGCCTTCAGCTCGGCGGAGGAGTTCATGTACACCAGCGGCATCACCCCGTCCCGGCCGCGCACGGCCTCCAGCGCCGCCAGGGCCTCGGCCACGGACCCGGCGCTGGCGTAGTCGGCCAGCGGACAGCCCGACTCGGGCGCGGGGTGGATGACCACCTGCCCGTCCCGGCGCAGCACCTCGGCCGCCTCGGCCATGAAGCGCACGCCGCAGAACAGGATGAAGCGGGCGCGCGCGGCCTCACGGGCGTGGCGCGCCAGCTCGTAGGAGTCGCCCAGCCGATCGCTCAGCGCGGCCACCTCGGGCCGCTGGTAGTGGTGGGCGAGCAGCAGGAGTTGCTCGCCGAAGCGCACGCGCAGCGCCTGGATCTCCTCCAGCCTGGCGCGGTCGGCCTCGTCCGGGGCGTCGCTCGCCATCGCCGCTCGCCTCCTCACGCTCAGCGGTTCAGCTCGAACACCAGGTGCCCGAGCTCGGGCAGCAGGACCTTCTCGAGCGCCAGGCGCACCGCGGCCGGCGAGCCCGGCAGCGCGACCACCAGCACCCGCCGCCCATCCGCGGCGACGCACACCGCGGCGGCCGCGCGCGACAGCATGGCGGCCGTGCCGATCTCGGCGTAGCTCAGCTGGCGGAAGAGCTCCCCCACCCCGGGCAACCACAGCTCGGCCAGCGGCTCCAGGGCTTGGAGGGTGAGGTCCTCGCGGGTGATGCCCGTGCCGCCGGACAGCAGCACGACCTGCACCCCGGGCAGCGCCAGCAGCTCCCGCACGGCCCGGCGGACGGGCTCCAGGCCGTCCTGGACGAGGCGGCGCTCGATCACCCCGTGGCCGGCGGCCTGCAGCAGCTCGGCCATGACCGGCCCGCTGCGATCCTCGGCCGGGGAGCGGGAGGTCGAGACGGTGACCAGGCCGACGCCCACGCTGCGCGGGGCGTGCTCTCGGTGTTCATGGTGTCCCATCGGGGGCCTCGCCTGAGGTGGAGCGGGTCCGGAGGAGCGGTGGCAGGGCGGGCCTCAGGGCGGGGCCACGTTGCAGCGCACCCGGAAGGTCCCGTCGGCCTCGGTGGTGGTCCAGGCCTCGTCGCAGCCGGTGTAGGAGCCCTCGGCCATGGGTTGCTCGTTGACCAGCAGCTTCACCTGCAACCCGGCCAGGCCCGCCCCCTGGGCGTCGGTCACCCTGCCGACGAAGGTCAGCATCTCGCCCAGGCCGAGCGAGATGTTCTTGGTCACGTCGGCGCTGACGATGGACTGGCTGGGCACCACGTACACCAGCGCGCCCTGCTGGAAGGCAGCGCCCGAGGGCACCACGGTCAGCAGCCACTGCCCCGGCCGGAGCAGCACGCTGTAGATGCCGTCCGAGCCGGCCGAGGGCGAGAGCGCCAGGCGGGAGTCGGTCGACTTGACCAGCTCGAGCAGGCTGCCGGCCGCGCCCGTGCCGGCCGCGGTGCTCACCCGGCCCAGCAGGCTGAAGCCGTCCTTCAGCCGGGCGCTGCCCAGGTTGGTCGAGGCGCAGGCCTGGCCCGGGTGGCACACGTCCTCGTACAGCAGCTGCATGGGGAAGGCGCTGATGCCCGGCGGCAGGCCCAGGAGGTCGTAGGCCGGCCCCTCCTCGAGCGGCAGGCTGAACTCACCGTCCGCTGATGCCGGAGGCCCGTTCTGCACGCCCGCGTGGGCCAGCCGCCCCGCGTTCGCGCCGGTGCGGTACCAGGCCTGCACGGTCCAGCCGTTGACCGCCGGCACGCCGGTCTCGTAGACGGGTCCGCCCACCAGGGCGGCCGTGGCCGGGAGATCGATGTTCTGCGCGGCGTTGCCCTGCAGGTTGGCCACCCGCGCGTAGCCCACGCGGCCGTCGGCGGCCACCGCCTGGAGGTCGTACGGGCCGCCCGGCGGCAGGTACAGGCTGAAGCCGCTGCCGTCGGTCGTGGCCGTGGGCGGCACGCAGTCCGGCCGCGCGTGGAGCACGCTCACCCGCGCGCCGGTGAGCGGGCTGCCGCCGGCGCGCACCTGGCCGGTCAGGGTGACGCCGTTGACCAGCGTGGAGCTGGGCAGGCTGGGTCCCGCGTTGGCGGTGGGGTGCAGCCCGTCCAGGCACACGCTGGCGGCGCCGCCCGCGCCGGTCGGCCGCACGGCCAGGGTGAAGTTCAGCCGGGAGAAGTCGCGCTGGTCCTGGTCCTCGGGCGTGACCCCGTCGTCGCCGCCCTCGCCGTCGCCGTCATCCTGGGCGCCGTCGTCCCCGCCCTCGCCGTCCCCGTCGCCGCTCGAGCCGTCGGGCTCCTCCTGCGGCTCCTCGGTCACCAGGGTGCACACGCCGTCCAGGCAGCGCTCCCCGATGAAGCACTGCAGCTCATTCGTGCAGGTGCGCACCCCGCTGTCCTCGGGGTACTGGCAGTTCCGGCCCACGCACACCTGGCCCACGTCGCAGTCATCGTTGGTGACGCAGCCGACCTGCTGGCCTCCCCCGCCGTCGCAGGCCGAGAGCAAGAGCGCCAGCGCGAGCCCGGCGACCGTCCACATCCAGCGTCCGATGCGTTCCATGGGACCTCCCTCTCGCCGTCAGTCTCGCAGCGTGGGCTTGAGGATCTCGTTGATCTGCCGCAGCGCGAACTTGTGGTCGCCCTCGGTCAGGCCCGCCACGCAGGTCTCCGGCACGATCACCCGGATGCCGCGCTGGAGCGCGTCCACCGCCGTGTACAGCACGCAAATGTTGGTCGGCAGCCCGCACAGCAGCACCTCGTCGATGTCCAGCTCGTCCAGCAGCTTCTCCAGCCCGGTGCGGAAGAACCCGGAGTAGCTCACCTTGGCGATCAGGTGATCGCCCGGCTGGGGGGCCAGCGCGTCGATCACCTCGGCCCCGCGCGTGCCCTTGACCGCGTGCCGCGGCAGGTGCTCGAACTCCGGATCGTCGGGCTCGTGCGCGTCGCAGATGTAGATGACCGGCCGACCCTTCTCGCGGGCGTAGCGGATCTCGCCCGCGATGTTCTCGATGATCCAGCGCCCGGGCGGGATCTCGAGCGGGGCGCCCTCGTCCAGGTAGTCGCGCAGCATGTTGATGACGAACAACGCCTTGTGCTGGTTGGACATCCGCGCCCGCTCCTCGCTCCCCCGAGTCTACCCGCACCCTGCCCGCGCGCACAACTGCCGCCTGGTTCACAGGCCGAGGGCGGGCCCGATGGCGCGCATGGCCTCCACGCCCAGCTCGATGAACCCATCCACGGGCACCCCCAGGCGTTCACTCTCGCGGATGATCTCGCGGTTCGCGCCGGCCGCGAAGCGCGGCTCCTTCATGCGCTTCAGCACGCTCTTCGCCTTGAGGTCCGCGATCTTCTTCGACGGCAGGATGAGCGCCGCGGCGGTCACCAGCCCGGTGAGCGTCTCGGCTGCGGCCAGCCCGTGCTCGAGCGGCGTGGACCGGGTGAGCCCCAGGTGCTCGCCGTTGTGGGCGCGGATGGCCTGCACCGCCTCGGTCGGGAGCTTGCCCTCCAGCCAGCCCGCCGCCAGCAGGGCGTGCTGCGCGGGGTCGGCGCCCCCGGACTCGAGGTCGATGTCGTGCACCAGGCCGGTCAGCCCCCACAGCTCCTCGTCCTGGCCGAGCCTGCGGGCCAGCGCCCGCATGACCGCCTCGGTGGCCAGCATGTGTCGGCGCAGGTTGAGGTTCTGGATCTTCTCTTCGACGAGCGCGAGGGCCTCGGAGTGGGTGAGCACGGCGCGACCTCCCGATGAGTCGCAGGGAGGAGTAGCATGCCCCCCTACACCGGTCAACCGGCTTCGCGGCCCGCCCTCGCGGTGGAGCCTGCCCGCCATCGCCAGGCCCGGGCGGGCCAGGCCGACGCTCTTCCAAAAACGAGGCGAGGTGCTATCGTGGCCAGGATCCGCCCCGCGCGCCAGCCACCCGTCGGCCGAGGCGGAGAGGGAGGCCGCAGGAGTCGCCCATGCATGACCTCGGAATCCTCCTGACCTTCACCGGCGGACTGGCCGGGGCCCTGGCGCTCGGTTTCCTGGCCCACCGCCTCAAGCTGTCCCCCATCGTCGGATACCTGCTGGCCGGGGTGCTCGTCGGACCGTTCACCCCCGGCTTCGTGGCGGATCGGGCCATCGCCGAGCAGTTCGCGGAGATCGGCGTCATCCTCCTGCTGTTCGGCGTCGGGCTGCGGTTCCAGCTGCGCGAGCTCCTGGCGGTCTGGCGCGTGGCCATCCCGGGGGCGCTCATCCAGAGCACGCTGTCCACGCTCGTGCTGGCGGCGACGCTGCGGCTGTTCGGCTGGAGCTGGACCTCGGGGATCATCCTGGGCATGGGCATCTCGGTCGCGAGCACCGTGGTGATGGCCCTGGTGCTGGCCGAGCGCCATGACCTGCACGCGACGATCGGGCACATCGCGATCGGCTGGACCGTGGTGGAGGACCTGCTGACGGTCGCCCTGCTGCTGCTGCTGCCCATCCTGTTCGGCCCGAGCGCCGGGGAGCACAGCTCCGGCGCGGCGCTCGGCCTGGCCGGCCTGAAGGTCGTCGGGCTCGTCGCGGTCGTGGTCGTCCTGGGCAGGTGGGTGATCCCCTGGGCCCTCGAGCGGATCGAGAAGACCCGCCTGCGCGAGCTCTTCACCCTGGCCGTGCTGGTGCTGGCGGTCGGCATCGCGGTCGGCTCGGCCGAGGTCTTCGGCGTCTCGATGGCCCTGGGCGCGTTCCTGGCCGGGCTGGCGGTGGGCCGCTCCGAGTTCGCGGCCCGCGCCGCGGGCGACGCGGTGCCGATGCGCGACGCCTTCGCCGTGCTCTTCTTCGTCTCCGTGGGCATGCTCTTCGATCCGCGCAGCCTGGTGCAGAACCCCCTGCTGATCGCCGTCGTCCTCGCCGTGGTGGTCATCGTCAAGCCGCTGGTGGCCCTGGGGACGGTGCGGCTGCTCGGTGTGCCGCTGGCCACGGCCGTGCCGGTCGGGGCCGCGTTCTCCCAGGTGGGCGAGTTCAGCTTCATCCTGGGCACGGTGGCGCGGCAGCTCGGGCTGCTCGACGACGCGGGCTGGAACGCGCTGGTCGCGGTCTCCATCCTCTCGATCTCCCTCAACCCGACGATCTACCGCGTGGCGCGCAGGCTCTCGTCCTCGGCGCCCACGCTGGCGCCGGCGCCCCCCGGCGAGCGCCCCGCGGTCGACAGGAGCCGCTGCATCCTGGTGGGCTACGGCCCGGTCGGCAAGATCGTCCATCGGCTCCTCAGCGACCGCGGCGCGGCGGTCACGGTGATCGACCTCAACCTCGACACCGTGCGTGCGCTGAAGTCCGAGGGGCTGGCCGCCCTGTACGGCGACGTGCTGCGGCCGGGGACGCTCGAGGAGGCCGGCATCGCCACGGCCGGGAGCCTCATCCTGAGCGCGGACGTCGAGGACGCGGCGGAGATCATCCGGCAGGCGCGCATGCTCAACCCGGAGCTGCGCGTCCTGGTGCGCTGCACGCACCTGCGCGACGCGCCGGCGCTCAGGCGCGCGGGGGCCAGCGTGGTGGCGGCGGGCGAGGCCGAGGTCGGCGTGGCGCTCGTCGAGGCGATGACCGCCGATCAGCTGACCGACGGCGGGGCGCAGGCGGATCAGCGCAGCGCCGTCCGCGCGCGGCTCTACGGCACGGCCCCGCCCGCGCCGCCGTCGACCGAGGCCTGAGCGGCGGCTCGACTCAGCCGGGGTCCACGACGAGAACGTCCGCGCGGGCGGCGCGGACGACCTGCTTGGTGATGCCGCCCAGGAAGAGCCCCTCGAGCCTCGACTGGTTCTTCCCCACGACGATGACGTCCGCGCCGTGACGCACGGCCGCGCCCGGGATCATGGTCGCGGGCCCCCCGTACCCTCCGTACCGGACGTGGAGCTCGAGGCGTCGATCGCCCGGAAGCGGGCAGCGCGCGAGCAGCTCGGCCAGGCCCTGGATGGCCTCGGCCTTCGCCGCCGCGCGGTACGCCGCGAGGGTCTGCCCGGACGCCTGATGGCTGAGGAGCTTCAGCTCGAACAGCGGCTCGTAGGCATGCAGGACGTGGAAACGGGCCTGCCCGGACAGCGCCACCGCGGACCTCAACACCGAGCACGAGACGGGCGCGAGCGACACACAGGCCAGGATCGTCCCGTAGTCCTCCCGCGGCGCGCGCTTCACCACCAGGGTGTCGCCGCGCCAGCGCTCCAGGACCCGCTCGGCCGTCGTGCCGATGAGCGCGTCCTTCAGCGAGCGCTCCCCGCGGCAGCCGAGCACGACGAGGTCAGCGGACAGGCGCGCAGCTTCCCGCGTCAGCGCCGCGGGGGCGCCACCCTTCAGCAGCCTGACGGTGGCGGTCACGCCCCGCGAGTAGGCGAGGTCCTGCGCCTGGGCCAGGCGCGCCGCACACAGCTCGCCCGCGCAGGCGCCCGCCAGGCCACCGAGGCCGAGCCGCCTGAGTCGGGCGCGGTCCACGCGCGGGGCGACGTGGACGATCTCGAGATCCGCCGAGTGCTCGGCCGCGAGCATCACCGCGCGGAGCACCGCCTGCGACGCCGGGCGGGAGAAGTCGGTCCCGGCCAGGATCCGCCTGATCGCCTTCGGCTGGGCCGCCATGGGCTTCACGTCCTCCTGCAGACGGGCATCCGCGCGGGCGGCGGGCGGTGCGCGCCGGCCCGATCCGGGCCCCGCGCCGTGACGAGCCCCGCCGCCTCGAGTATCGCGGTCCACGCTGTCACGGTCAACCCGACGCCCGCGGGGCTTGCCGTCCCCGCGCGGGCCGGGTAAGGTCCCAGGCACCACCGAGGAGGGCCCGCATGGCGAGCACGCGACCCGACGGACGCAGGCCAGACGAGCTCCGGCCGGTCAGGATCCTGACCGGCGTGCAGAAGGACCCGGCCGGCTCGGTGCAGATCGAGCTCGGCCAGACCAAGGTGCTGTGCGCGGCGTCCATCTCCGACGGCGTGCCGGGCTGGATGAAGGGCAAGGGTCGGGGCTGGCTGACCGCCGAGTACGCCATGCTGCCCGGCGCCGTGCCCAACCGCGGCGCGCGCGCGCCGGGCGGCCGGGGCACCGAGATCCAGCGGCTGATCGGGCGGGCGCTGCGGGCGGCCGTGGACCTCGCGGCGCTGGGCGAGCGGACCCTGACCCTCGACTGCGACGTGCTGCAGGCGGACGCCGGCACGCGCGTGGCCTCCATCACCGGCGGCTGGCTGGCCGCCCGCCTGGCGTTCGACAGGCTGGTCCACGATCACCAGCTCGCCCGGACGCCGCTCACGCGCCAGCTCGTGGCGATCTCCTGCGCGCTGGTGGACGGCCAGGCCGTGCTCGACCCCTGCTACGACGAGGACCACCGCGCCCAGGTGGACGCCAACTTCGTGCTGGACGACCAGGGCCGCCTGGTCGAGGTGCAGGCCACGGCTGAGGGCCAGCCGTTCGAGCGCGCCCAGCTCGACGCCATGCTGGAGCTGGCCGCCCAGGGCGCCCGCCGGCTGCTCGAGGCCCAGCAGGCGGCCCTGGCCGCCGTCCAGCCTCAGAAGTAGTACTTGAACTCCAGGTAATAGAAGTTCGGGTAGGTGCCGAACTCGCTCTGCAGCCCGGGCTGGAGCGCGCTCGGCCCGGTCGGCCGGGCGCCGAAGGCGATCAGCGCGCCCGCGACCAGCTCCGCCTCGTCGGACACGCTCGCGCTGAGGCCAGGCTGCAGCAGGCTGGAGCCGTCCGAGGCGGACACCAGGAAGGCCAGCGAGCCCTTGACCAGCCCGGTCAGCTCGTAGCTCACCGACAGGCCGAGCAGGTGGGTGCCCAGGTGGAGCGCGTTCCCGTCCGCCACGCGTAGCAGCGCGGTGAGCAGCTCGCCCGGTGCGCCGGCGCCGTTGTAGAGGTACTCGAGCTGCAGGCTCAGGCTGCAGTCGAAGGTGTGCCCGAGCCCGGCCACCGCGCTGCCGTGGCTGGGGGCCGGGAACAGCTCGACCGGCCCGTCCAGGGCGAAGTGGTAGCCCCCCTCGGCGCGCACCTCGAGCGGCCCGAGCTCCCCGGCCAGGCCCCCGGCCACCTGGTAGCCGCCGTACACCTTGCCGCCCTGGAGGGTGAAGTCCCAGTCCCAGAAGGTGGCGTAGGCCCGCAGCAGCACGGCCGAGCCGTACCAGTCGACCCCCACCTCCTCCACCACCCGGGTGCGCGCCCCGGGTGGATCGAGCAGGATGGCGTCGCGGGACGGCGAGCGCCCGAACGCTCCCACCAGGGTGAGGCCCGCCGTGTCGCCCAGCGGCACGTCCAGGCGGGCGGCGTCCACGCCCGGCTTGTAGTCGCGATCGAACTGGCGCGGATCGAACCCCTGGAATACGTCCAGCGGGTTCCAGAAGTAGGTCTTGCCGAAGGAGATCGCCTGCCGGCCGAGGGTCAGATCGAAGTAGGCGGTGGAGAGCCTGACGGCCAGCCGGTCGAGGCTCAGCGCCGCGGTCACGTCGCCCTCCTCGCCCCAAGCCCAGCGCCCGTCCCACGCACGGTAGCGGCCGGCGGCGCCTCCGCCGGCGCCGGGGAACCCGAGCCCGGACTGGCCACCGCTCTGGAGCCCCACCTCCTGGAGGCCGTGCACCTCGAAGGCGAGCCAGTCGAGCGGCCGACCGGCGCACACCAGCCGGAGCAGCAGCTGGCCCAGCCCGTCGGCCCTGTTCGCCCCACCGTCCGCGCCCTGGCCGAACAGCGGGTGGTCGTACAGCACGGCCGCGGCGGTGGTGGCACGCACGCTGCCCTCGAGCCCCACCGGGCCCTGGGTATCACCCCACAGGGCGCGCGCGGGCGCCGGCCAGAGCAGCGTGGCGCCCAGCAGCCCGCCCAGCAGGCAAGTCTCAGCGAACCCCGTCGGCCTCATCCACTGCCTCCGCGGGGCCATCGTAGGCCACGGCGCCGTCCTTCAGCCGGATCAGCCGGCGGGCGCGGCGCATGACCGCCCGGTCGTGGGTGGAGAACAGGAAGGTCACCCCGCGCTCCTGGTTCAGCCGCGCCATGAGATCGAGCAGCGCCTCGCCCGTGGCCGAGTCCACGTTGGCCGTGGGCTCGTCGGCCAGCACCAGGGCGGGCTCGGCGGCGATGGCCCGGGCGATGGCCACGCGCTGCTGCTGGCCCCCGGACAGCTCACGCGGGAAGCGCCGCTCCAGCCCCTCCAGGCCCACCTGCCCGAGCAGCTCCAGCACTCGCCGGCGGCGCTCGGCGGCCGGCACGCCCTGCATCAGCAGCACGTACTCGGCGTTCTCGTAGGCGGTCAGCACCGGCAGCAGGTTGTAGGCCTGGAACACGAACCCGATCTTCCGCAGGCGCAGGCGCGCGAGCTCCGCCCGGCCGAGCCGGGTCACCTCCTGGCCGTCGACCTGGATGGTGCCCGAACTCGGACGGTCGAGCCCGCCCAGGATGTTGAGCAGCGTGCTCTTGCCCGAGCCGGACGGCCCGGCCAGGGCGGCGAACGAGCCGCGCGGAATCTCGAGATCGACCCCGCGCAGCGCGTGCACCACCACGGCCCCCTGCCCGTAGTCCTTGCTCACGGCGCGTAGCTTGACGATGGCTTCCATGGCGATCCTCAGCGCAGGACATCGGCCACGGGGATGCGCTTCACGCGCCCCATGGGCAGCAGGGTGACCAGCAGGGTGGCGGCCAGCACCGCCGCGCCCAGGCCGGCCAGCAGGCCCCAGGTGAGCCGGGCCCGCAGCTCGAAGTCAACCATCACCCCGGAGACGGTCACCCCCTCGTCGAAGAAGCGGCGGATGTCGATGCCCTCGACCTGCGACCAGTAGGCCAGCCCGCCGCCCAGCCCGAGACCCAGGGCGCAGCCGAGCAGGGCCAGCATGGCCGACTCGGCCAGGAGCTGGCTCTGGATGCGGCCGGTCGGGGTGCCCAGCGCCAGCAGCACGGCGAACTCCCGCTGGCGCTCCATGGCCGACATCATGACGGTGTTGAAGATGGTGAACATGACCAGGAACAGGATCAGGCCGTTGATCACGTAGTTCGTGCCACCGTCGGCGCGGATGTAGGCCGCCAGATCGGGCAACACCTCCTGCCAGGAGCGGACCGCCGCGCGGGAGCCGGACAGCCACCCGCGGACCTCCGCAGCCACCTCGTCCTCGAGCCCGGGTGGCGAGAGCACCAGACCGAGCTGGGTGGCCTGATCGGGGCCCATGCCGGTGAGCCGCCGGGCGAAGCCGATCGGCACCTGCACCAGGTAACCGTCGATCTCCTCGACCCGGGTGGCGAAGAGGCCCTTCACCCGCACCAGCTCCTCGACCAGCTGCCCGGAGACGTCGTTGGAGGTCAGCACCAGCTTCTTGCCCACCCCCACCCCCAGACGCTCGGCCAGGTCCTCTCCCACCACCACGGCGCGCTCCTCGAGATCCTCCAGGTAGGCGCCGGCGGTCAGCTTGGCCACCAGCGGCGAGGAGCGCCGCTCGGACGCGGGCTCCACCCCCAGGATGGCCACGCCGATCGAGTCGCGGCCGCTCTTGGCCACCCCCTGGGCGACCACCAGGGGCTTGGTGGCCTCGACCCCGGGCAGCTCCGCCAGCCGCTCCCTGAGCGCGCGCACCCCGTCCACCACCAGATCCACCGAGGGCGCGTCGCGGTACTCGGCGTGCTCCAGGGTCAGGTGGCCCGCCTGCATGCGCACGGCCTGATCGATCATCATGGAGTACATGCCGTCGGCCAGCGCGATGAAGAACACCGAGATCGTGAGCGCCAGGCCGATTGAGGCCGCGCTGATCAGGGTCCGCCGGCGGTTGCGCCAGAGGCTCCGCCAGGCGAGCTTGAGGAGCAGGATCACCGCGCGCCTCCTACACGTGGGTCATGGCCCGCACGGGGTCGATGCGGGCCGCCTTGGCCGCCGGGTAGAGCGCCGCCAGCACGCAGGCCAGCCACATGGCCAGCACCGGCAGGATCACGTCGGCCGGCGTCAGGGACGCGCGCCACACGCTCTGCATCGCCATGCCCTGCACCACCAGGTCCCCGCCGCCCGACAGGTCGATGCCCACGCGGGTCAGGTACCAGGTGCCGGCCAGACCCAGGCACGACCCGGCCAGCGAGGCCAGCATGCCCAGCAGCAGGGCTTCGCCCGTCACCCCCCCGAGGATGCGCCAGGGGCTCGCGCCGAGCGCCTTGAGCACGCCGAACTCGCGCATGCGCTCGTAGGTGGCCATCAACATGGTGTTGGTCACCCCCAGGCCGGCGGCCAGCAGGAAGACCAGCGCGAACAGCCACATGACGCCGTCGAACATCCTCACCATGTCCGCGATGGCGGGCAGGAGCTCCCCCCAGGTCTGCAGCTCGAGCCCGGCCGAGATCGGGCCCAGGCGCGCCGCCACCTCCTCGGCCGGCAGGGCACCGCGCGAGCTCAGCGCGAGCTCGTGCACCCGCCCCTGCGCCACGAACAGCTCGTCGAAGTCCTGGCGGTGGACGAGGGCCCCGGCCCGATCGATCTCCTCGCCCACCCCGGCGAGGACCCCGGTCACGGTGAACAGCTCGTTGCCCAGCGAGCCGTCGCCGGCCTGGACCACGGCCACGAGCTCGCTGCCCACCTCGGCGTGCAGCGTCTTGGCCAGCTTGCGGCCGAGCACGATCTCGCGCACCGGCCGGCCGAGGTAGGAGCGGCCCTCGACGCGGTCGGCCAGGAACTGGCCCCGGGCGATCCGGCCGGGCAGCCCGAAGGCCCGCCGCTCCGCAACCGGGTCCACCCCCCAGAACATGGCCCCGGCCGACTTGGGTCCGGAGGACACCAGGCCGAAGCCGAACGAGCGCGGGGCGGCCAGCACACCGGCGGTCGTCGCCTGGGCGAGCAGCGCATCCAGGGCGGCAGGCGGAATGGCCTTGTAGAAGGAGCGCGCGGCGCGAAAGCCCTGGGCGTGCACCTGCGCGTCGCCCACGCTGATCGTCGTGATCTGGCGCACCATGTCCACCACGATGCCGTGCATCAGCCCGAAGGAGACGATCAGCACAGCGGTGTTGAGCGCGATGGCCGCGGCGGTGATACCCGTCCGCCGGCCATTGCGCCACAGGTTGCGCCAGGCGATGCGCAGGCCAGCCACGATCCGCCCCATCCTAGCGCTGCAGCGAACGCAGCGAGAAGAGACCGGCGTCCAGGTCCAGATCGAACTCGACCTCGTCGTAGCGCACCTCGGTGGCCTCCCGGGGCTTGTCCGCCGGCACCACGCGCATCAGGCTGGGGACGCGGCGGCCGCCCAGGAGACGCACCTCGCCGAAGGTCATCGTCCGGGCCAGCTCGAGATCCTCGTCGTGGTAGTCGGAGCGCAGGGGCAGCTCGCTGGCCCGGTCCAGCACGACCACCACCTTGCCCCACACCACGGCCGCCTCGGGCCTGGGTGTGCAGGTGATCTCGATGATCTCGAGGCCCTCCCGGGCCCCCTCGAAGGTGACGGCGAAATCGAAGTCCTCGGCCATGCGGCTCTCCTTCACCAGGTCGTCGTTGGTGAAGTGGCTGCCCATCCAGGAGCCGCCCATCATGGAGGAGGGCACCTTGATCACCCGGTTCACCTTGGGCAGGTAGTTCCAGATGCTGTTGCCCGACTTGAGCGTGGCCGTGCCCTTCTCCTTGAGCGGGGCGAGGATGCGCACCAGGGACTGGTCCTTGCCCTGGCTCCAGAACTCGAGCTTCATCTCCCGTGTCCAGTGCTCGGTCACCACCCGCATGCTCATCTTGCCGTGGGAGGAGGCGCCCCGGTAGAGGTCGTCGACCTTGTCCAGCAGCTCCTTGGCCGAGTGGCCCGCCCCCGGAGCGGGCCCCGCGGCCCAGGCCGCCGCGGACCACAGCAGGCCGGCAGTCAGCAACCAGACGCGCATGCTCCTCACCTCGCCTTCCAGGGGCCGGAGGCCCCCCTGACTCTCCCAGATTCCGCGCATTTCGCAAGGGCCAGGCGCCGCCCGGCCGGCCTTGACCCCCGGCGGGGCCCGATGGGATGCTGCCCGCATGCGTAGCGCTCGCCGTGTCGCCGTCCTGGGGGCCCTGCTCGGCCTGGCGTGCGCGCCGGGCTGCTCGGACCCGAAGCCTCCGGCCGCGCCACCGCCGCCCCCGAGCGCGGCTCCGGCGCCGGCGCCCGAGCCGGCGGCCCCGGAGGATCCGCGCTACACGGGCGATCTCGACGCGCTGGAGGGCCGGGGGGTGCTGCGCATCCTGGTGCCCCAGCAGCTCCAGCCCGACCGCCTGCCGCGCGGCGATCTCAGCCTGGACTACGAGCGCCGCCTGGCCGCGGGCTTCGCCGAGGCCGCGGGGCTCAAGGCGCGCATCATCTACCTGCCGCGCTACGCGGAGCTCCTGCCCGCGCTGCTCGACGGCCGTGGCGACCTGGTCGTGGCGCGCCTGACCGTGACACCGGAGCGCCGGCGCCAGGTGGCCTTCAGCCTGCCGCTCCAGCTCGTGCGCGAGCAGGTGATCACCCGGGCGGACGACGCCACGCTCAAGCTGCCCCCGCAGCTCGCCGGGCGGAAGCTGCACGTGCGCGCCTCCTCGTCCTACTTCCAGACCCTCACCGAGCTCCGGGCCCGCGTGCCCGGGCTGGAGATCGTCCCCGCCGACGAGACCCTGGACACGGAGCGGCTGCTGCAACGGGTCGCGGTGGGAGAGCTCGACCTCACCCTGGCCGACAGCGACATCGCCGCCGAGGTGCAGCGCTACCAGCCCGGCCTGCGCGTGGCCATGCCGCTCACCGAGGCCCGGCCGGTGGCCTGGGCCGTGCGCCCGGACGCGCCCGAGCTCCTGCGAGCGCTGAACGCGTATCTGGAGAAGACCATGGTCCGGGGCGGGGCCGACCAGGCCTACCGCGAGGACCTGGACGGGCTCGCGCGCCGGAAGCTCCTGCGGGTGCTGACCCGCAACACCCCCACCAACTACTTCCTGCACCGCGGCGAGCTGGCGGGCTTCGAGTACGATCTGATGCGCGCGTTCGCCAAGCGGCACGGGCTGCACGTCCAGCTCGTCGTGCCGCCAGCCCGCGAGGATCTCATCCCCTGGCTGCTGGCCGGTCGCGGAGACGTGGTGGCCGCCTCCCTCACCCCCACCCCGGCCCGCGACAGGAGCGGCGCGGCCTTCAGCCGGCCGTACGACTACACCGGCCGGGTGGTGGTCGGGCGCCTGGGCGACAAGCCGCTCGAGGGGCCGGCCGCGCTCGCCGGCCGGCGGCTGGCCGTGCGCCGCTCGAGCTCGTACTGGGTCCAGCTCTCGAAGCTCGCGGAGCAGGGCGTGGCCCTCGAGCTCCAGGCCGTGCCCGAGGAGATGGAGACCGAGGAGATCCTCGACCGGGTGGCCCGCGGGGAGTACGACCTGACGCTCGCCGACCAGCGCATCGTCGACCTGGAGCTGACCTACCGCGACGACCTCAGGACGCTCCTCGCCCTGGGCGAGCCGGTGCCCAAGGTCTGGGCCGTGCACCCGGAGAACCGGGCGCTGCACCAGGCGCTGGACGCCTTCCTCTCCGAGGAGTACCGGGGCACCTTCTACAACGTCACCCGCAACAAGTACTTCAAGAGCCCCAAGCGCATCCGCAGCGCGGCCCTGGAGTCCCCGGCCCGCACCGGCACCCTGTCGCCCTACGACGGGCTGGTGCGCCGCTTCGCCGGCCAGTACGGCTTCGACTGGCGGCTGCTGGTGGCGCAGATGTTCACCGAGAGCCGCTTCGACCCCCGGGCCCGCTCGTGGGTCGGGGCCAGGGGCCTGATGCAGGTCATGCCGCGCACGGGGCGCGAGCTGGGCTTCCGCGATCTGGAGGATCCCCGGAGCGGCATCCACGCCGGGGTGAAGTACATGAGCTGGCTCGAGCAGCGCTTCGAGCCCGGGCTGGACCGCGAGACGCGCCTGTGGATGTCGCTGGCGGCCTATAACGCCGGCCTGGGCCACGTGCAGGACGCCCGCCTGCTGGCCCGCGAGCTGGGCCTCGACCCCGCCAGGTGGTTCGGGAACACCGAGACCGCCATGGGGCTCCTGTCCCGTCCGGAGCACGCCCGCAAGGCCCGCTTCGGCTACTGCCGGGGCACCGAGCCGGTCAAGTACGTGCTGGACATCCGCGAGCGCTTCGAGGCCTACCGCCGCACCGCCCAGTAGCCCGGGGCTCCCGAAAAGCGTTGCATGGCCGCGCCCGGACGGGCATGATCGCGGTCACTTGGCCCCCGGGGAGAAGGCGGACGGCACGCCTTGGACCTGCTCCAATCGTTCGTGCATGACTTCCTCACGCCCTTCGGCGGCAATCCGCACCTGGGGCTGTTCCTGATCGTGTGGTTCTCGGCCGTCTTCCCCCTGGCCCCGCCCGAGGAGGCCTTCACCCTGCTGGGCGGCGCCTGCGTGGCGGGGGGGTTCCTGAACTGGTTCTGGGGCAGCCTGGCCATCCTGGGCGGCATCATCGCCACCAACGTCACCCAGTACTGGATCGGCCGGGGCGGGCTCAAGCTTCTCTCGGGCACGGGCCTGGGCAACCGCATCCTCCACTCCAAGGGCTTCCGCAAGGCCCGCACGGCCATGCTGGAGCGGGGCATCTGGGCCATCGTAGGCTGCCGCTTCTTCTTCGGCACCCGCGCGCCCACCTACCTGGCCACCGGCTTCTTCCGCTACCGCTTCTGGAAGTTCTTCGCCGTGGACTCCAGCGTGGTGGTGCTGCACGGCGTCCTCTTCATCCTGATCGGCTACTCCTTCTCCGACCAGATCGGCGGGGTGCTGAGCTTCATGGAAGAGCTCGGCCTGTGGAGCCTGCTGCTGCTCGTGGTCGCGGTGGCCGCGTTCCTCGGTGTGCGCCTCTACCTGGCCCGCCGGAGGGCGGCCAGGGCCGAGCCTTGACACGCCGCGTCAGGAGCGTACGATAGCTGCGGAGAGCCACCGGGGGGCCGGAGGCGACCGCATGGGCACCACCCTGGAACGCATCGCGAGCTGGACCAGCGGGCTGCGGTACGAGGACATCCCCCCGCGCGTGGTAGCCAAGGCCAAGCTGCAGCTCCTGTCCATGCTGGCGGCGGTCTTCGCCGGCAGCACCACCCGCGCCGCGCGCGCCGTGCGCCAGGTGGCGCTCTCGAGCCGGGCGGCCGGCCGGGCCACGGCGCTGCCGTTCGCCGACAGGTGCTCCCCCACCGTGGCCACGGTGGCCAACGCGGCCGCCTCGATGGCCCTCGACTACGACGACTACCTGTTCCTGGCCCACACCGGCCACTCGGCCGTGCTGGCCAGCCTGGCCCAGGCCGAGGAACGCGGGCTCTCCGGCCGGGAGCTCCTGCGCGCCCAGATCATCGCCAACGAGGTCGGCGGCCGGCTGGGGGCGAGCGTCATCTTCGGGCCGCAGAACGGCCAGCTCTGGACCCACGTGCACGCGCTCGGCGCGGCCGCCGCCGGGGCCGCGCTGCTCGGGCTGGACGCGCGCGCCACGGCCCACGCCATGGCCATCTCCCTCTACCAGCCGCCCATGGCCATGTGGCCGGGCTTCATGGGACCGGACTCCAAGCTGCTGTCGGCGGCCCTGCCGGCCCGCGACGGGCTGATGGCCGCGGCCCTGGCTTCCTGGGAGCTGACCGGCCCGCTCGACATCCTCGATCACCCCCTGGGCTTCGGCAGCCGCTTCGCCCACCAGTTCCTTCCCCAGATGCTGACGGGCTTCGGCGCGAGCTGGGTCACCGACACGCTCAGCTTCAAGCTCATCCCGGGCTGCGCCTACGTGGACGCGTCCATCGAGGCCCTGCTCGAGCTGGCCGGCCGGTTCCAGGTCCAGCAGGGCCGCCGCCTGGAGCCCGCGGACGTGCAGGCCATCCGGGTGCGCACCACCCTGCTCGGGGCGGAGATGGACCGGCTGAACCCGTTCGACCGGCCCGGGCCGCTCTCGGCCGTGCGGGTGAACTTCTCCCTGCCGCTCAGCCTGTCGGTGGCGCTGCGGGCCGGCCGCCTGACCCCGGCCGAGCTGGACGAGGCCGCGCTGTCCGCGGGCCGGGAGGAGCTCCTGGCGCTGGCCGGCCGGATCGAGGTGCGGCACGACTGGTCCATGACGCTGGAGATGCTCGAGCGCCTCTCCGCGCACCTGCCGCTCGGCGCGCTGGCCGGCGAGCTCGACCTGCGGCGGCTGCTGGAGCTGCGCCCCGAGCTGGGCCGCACCTTCGGAGGGCTGATCGAGCTCGGCCCGCGCGATGTGCTGCGCCTGGCGGCCTTCCTGTGGGAGCGCGCCCCGAGGCTGATGCGCCAGGCCGGCCGGGCCACGCTCCACGGGCTGGGGCGCCTGGTGGCCGACGAACGCGAGGGCGGCGAGGCCCGCTTCGACCTCGCGCAGGCTCGCCTCGAGGACATGCCGCTGCCCTTCCCGGCCGAGGTGGAGCTCGAGCTGCGCGGGGATCGCCGCCTGAGCGCCCGGGTCGACCT
This sequence comes from Myxococcota bacterium, assembly GCA_022710975.1. Lineage (GTDB taxonomy): Bacteria > Myxococcota > B64-G9 > B64-G9 > B64-G9 > JAKLGA01. The sequence goes on from JAKLGA010000018.1 coordinate 101,706, forward strand.
CCCGCGGGGCGCCGCCGGCCGCGATCAGGCCGAGACCCGGGGGCTGGTGCGCAAGAAGTTCCGCGAGGCGGCCCTGCCGTTCCTGGCTGAGGAGCGGGTCGAGCTGGCCCTCGAGCGCGTCGATCGGCTGGAGCTCCTCGACCAGGTGGGCGCGCTGACCGAGCTGCTGACCTCGCCAGCCTGAGGCCGGCTCAGCCCTTCGCCGCGGCCAGGGCGTCGAAACCCGCGATCAGCTTGTCCGCGTCCAGCTTGAGCAGGCGGGCCAGCAAGCGCAGGTAACCGCGCACGTAGACCGGCGCCGGGAGCTGGCTGAGGTCGTTCTCCTCCATGCGCCGCAGGTAGAAGATGTTGATCTTGGTCAGGTTGGCCAGCCGCTCGAGGTCCAGCCCGCGCGCCTCGCGCACCTGCCGCAGCAGGCGCCCGTCGTACACCGTGCGCTCGTCGAGCTCGGGCATGGGCGGCGGGCACTGCCCGGCGGGCGGAGGCTGGCTGGCCGCCGGCGGCGCGCTGGACTGCGTGGGCGCCGCGCTCGGCGGCGGGCCGGGCTGCGCGCCCGCCGCGGGGGGCGGCGCTTCCGGGGCGGTCGGCGCGACCGCGGGGGGCAGGGAGGCGGGATGCGCCTGCGCGGCCGGCTCCGGCGCGACGCGGGCCGGGGCGGAGGGCTCGACGGCCGCGGTCCCTCCGCCCGGCTCGGACAGCGCGGGGGCCGATCCGGGCTGGGCCGGTCCGTCCGCGGGCGGCTGGCTGGAGGGCCGCTGGAAGAGCGGCAGCCCCTCCACGCCGGCCGGAGCCGCCGGCTCCTCCTTCGGCGGCGGAGAGCTGGCGTGCGGCGCGGCGGCGTCAGCCGGCGCGGGCGCCGCGCCGGGTCCGGCGGCGGCCTCGGGGCAGGCCGGGCTGGGTCCCGGCGCGGGGGCATCCTCGGGCGGAGGCTCCCAGAGCGTCCCGTCCAGCTTGGACAGCTCCTCGTCGTACCGCTTGCGGTGCTCGAGGTTCGACAGGGTGCGGTAGGCCTCCTCGATGCGGCGGCTGAGCAACGCCAGCTCCTCGGGCTGGAACAGGGCGTAGGTCACCACCGAGCCGGGGCTGAAGATGCGTCGCGCCCGCTGGTAGGCGACCTCGAGCTCCTGCTGGCTGGCGTGCGGCGCCAGCTCGAGCAGCTCGTAGTAGTTCTGCTCGCGGAAGTCCTTCATCCCGCGGCCCCTTGCGCCAGCCGCGGCTCCAGCTCGCGGATCCGCTCCAGGACCTGGTTGGCGATGCCCCACACGCTGCTGATGGTGGCGCTCTCGCCGCCCTCCGCCAGCAGCGCCGTGCGACGGCGCACCGCGCGCCAGACGGAGTCGTCGTAGGCGATGTGGCCCAGGTAGTCCAGATCGATGCCGAAGTACTTGCGGCAGGCCGCGCGCACCGCGGGCCCCAGCTCCTCGTCGTCCTTGCTGCGCACCTGGTTGATGACCAGCAGCGGCCGGAAGGCCAGCATCCAGGCCCGGTACATGTCGCCGCGCTCGGGGTCCATGCGCGAGACCACCCGGATGAGGTCGTACGGGGTGCGGATGTGGTGCTCGTTGCGCTGCTCCATGGCCTCTTCGATCACCTTGCGGAAGGGCTCGCTCTTCTCCCGATGCCGTAGCGAGCGGTAGAAGGCGCTCTTGATGAAGCGGTAGGAGTTCTCGAGCGAGGTCGGCTCGGGCACCATCATCACCAGGCCGTAGTCGGCCAGCAGGAAGAAGTCGAGCACGTTGAAGGAGGTGCCGCTGCCCAGATCCATGAGCACCACGTCCGTGTCGATGGTCAGGATGGTGCGCAGGATGCGCATCTTCTGGGTGTACTTGATGTTGGCCGAGCCCAGGAAGTCCTGGGCGCCGCTGATCAGCCCCAGGCCCTCCACGCCGGTCTCGGTGATGGTGTCCTCGATGCGCTCCGCCCGGCGGCCGACGAAGTCGGACAGGTTGACCTCGGGCAGCTCCATGCCCAGGCAGGTGTGCAGGTTCGAGCCGCCCAGATCGGCGTCCACCAGCACGACCTTCAGCGCGGAGCGGGCCAGCGCGATGCCCAGGTTGGCCGTCAGCAGGGTCTTGCCGATGCCGCCCTTGCCGCCGCCCACGGCCAGCACCACGGTGCGCCGTCCGGAGCCCCGGCGCATCCAGGGGAAGTCGAACGCCGACTGGTTCTCGGACTCCATCGCGCCTCCGCCCCTGCTCACGCCAGGGCCCGGGCCACGGCCGCGGCCAGCTCGGCCACCTCTCCCTCGCCCACCAGGGTGCGCACGTCGAGTAGCACCCGCTCCTCGTGCACCCGGCCGAGCACGGCCGGCTCGCCCGCGCGCAACCGCGTCGCCAGCTCGGCCGCGCTGCCCGCGCCGGGGCGCACGGCCACCGCGAAGCTCGGCAGGCGCAACAGCGGCAGGGCGCCGCCGCCCACCTGGGCCTCGCTCGCCACCACCTCGGCCGCGCCGCAGACCGGCGCCAGGGCGGCCCGCAGGGCCTGCGCCCGCCGGGCCAGGGCCTCGGGCTCGGCCAGCAGCATGGCCACCAGCGGGATGGCCCGGGCCCCCTGCTCCCCGCCGCGGTACGCGTCCAGGGTGGCCTCCAGGGCCGCCAGGGTCAGCTTGCCCACCCGCAGCGCCCGGGCCATCGGATCCTTCGCCAGCCGGGCGATGAGCGCCGCGCGGCCGAGCAGCACGCCGCACTGCGGGCCGCCGAGCAGCTTGTCCCCGCTGAAGCAGATCAGGTCGGGACCCTGGCCCAGCGCCGCCGCGGCGTCGGGCACCCCCGCCAGCTCTGGCGGCAGCCCGGGCAGCAGGCACGCCGCGCCCATGTCCCACAGGAACGGCACCCCGCGCTCGCGCGCCAGGCCGGCCAGCGCCCGGGGCTCCACCTCCTCGGTGAAGCCCACGATCTCGAAGTTCGAGCGGTGCACCTTGAGGAGCAGGCCGGTCTCCGGGCCCATGGCCCGGGCGTAGTCCTCCAGGCGCGTCCGGTTGGTGGTGCCGACCTCCACCAGGCGCGCGCCCGAGGCGGCCATCACGTCCGGCACGCGGAAGGACCCGCCGATCTCGACCAGCTCGCCGCGCGAGACGAGCACCTCGCGGCCTGCGGCCAGCGCCCTCAGCGCCAGGTAGACCGCGGCGGCGCAGTTGTTGACCACCAGCCCGGCCTCGGCCCCGGTGCGCTCGAGCAGCAGCGCGCGCACCGCGTCCATGCGCGAGCCGCGCTCCCCGCTGCCCAGGTCGAGCTCCAGATTCGAGTAGCCCGCGGCCGTCGCGGCCAGGCGCTCCACGGCCGCGGCCGACAGCGGGGCGCGGCCCAGGTTGGTGTGCAGCAGGATCCCGGTGGCGTTGAGCACCCGCCGGAGCCGGGCCCGCCGCCAGCCCGCCAGGGCCGCCGCCACGGCCGGCCCGTCCACCTCCCCGCCCCCGCCCCCGTCCCCACCGGCCAGGAGGGCCTGGCGCCGGGCGTCGATGGCCCGCCGCACGGCCTCGACCACCAGGGGGCGCGGGTGCTCCCTCAGCAGGGCGGCCAGGTCGGGTCGCGCCAGCACCTCGTCCACCGAGGGCAGCGAGCGCAGCAACGGGTTGCGGTCCTGTGGCAACACTCCTCCGGAACCTACGGCAAGTATTACGCTTTGGACGAAATGATCAAGGTTTCGACCCGGCTCGCCTTGTGCGGTCCGGGTGGCCTCTGATACAACGGCGGGCGTGAACCTGGGCGCCCAGAGCGGGCTGCTGGCCGCCATGGTGGCCGGGGCCGTGGCCATCTCGGTGCTGCTGCGCGTGCGGCGGGGCCTGCTGAGCGCGCTCTTCACCCTGTTCTCCGCCAACCTGTTCCTGCACTACCTGACCGCCTTCTTCCAGAACCTCTCGGACAGCCCCTTCTGGTTCCGGCTGGACATGGTGGCGGCCAGCCTGTTGCCCGCCAGCGCGCTGCTCTTCTTCGCGCACTTCCTGTGGCCCGAGCCGACCCCGAACCGCTTCCTGCGGCTGGCCTCCATCCTGTCGGGCCTGCTGGCCGCCTTCCAGCTCACGCCCTGGGGCGGGACCCAGGTCACCACCGTCCTGGTCCTGGCCTACACCTTCTCCGGCCTGTTCCTGTGCGCGCTGCTCATGGTGCGCCGCTACCGGGAGCTCGACTCGCGCCGCGAGCGCACCCGGCTGCAGTACCTGACGGTGTTCCTGCTGGTGGCGCTGGTCATCATGCTGATCGGCGTCTTCCCCCCGCTGGCCTTCCTGCGAAGCTGGGCCGACCTGATCTCGGTCTTCTTCCTGTACTTCCTCAGCCAGAGCCTGATCAAGTACCGGCTGCTCGATCTCCAGGAATTGCTCGGCCGCATGCTCACCCTCAGCCTGGTGGGGCTGCTGCTGGCGCTCATCTCGAGCCTGCTGGCGGTGTGGGCGGGCGGCTCGGCCAGCGTGCCCCTGTTCCACACCTTCCTGGCGGCCATGGTCATCTTCATCCTGTTCGAGCCGCTGCGGGACCGGGTCGAGGTGGTAACCGGACGGCTGTTCTTCCAGGAGCGCATGGAGCTGCGGCAGAAGCTCGAGGACCTGCGCCGCGAGGTCGCCAACATCCTCGAGCTGCCGCGCATGGCGAACGTGCTGCTGGACACGCTGTACGACGCCATGCGGGTGAGCCACGCCTCGCTGTACCTGGCCGAGGAGGCCGGCACGGGCTACCGCCTGGTGGACCACCGGGGCACGCCACCGCCCGAGCGCCTGGACGCCGCGGCCCACCGGGCCTTCATCGAGCAGCTCAAGAAGACCCCCACCGTGGTGCTGGCCGAGACCTTCGAGCGGCGCCTCGAGCAGGCCCCGGTGCCGGCCTCGGAGCCGGCGCCCGAGGTCCAGCGCGCCCAGCAGGTGCTCGCCAGCATGCGCGCGGTGCCGGCCGGCATCTGCATCCCGCTGGTGGTCTCCAACGAGATCGTCGGCCTGTGGATGCTGCACGACGACAAGGGCCTGGAGAACTACTCGACCGAGGAGATCGCCCGGCTGATGGCGGTGGGCGAGCAGGCCGCCATCAACATCGAGAACTCGCAGCTCTTCGAGCGGGTGCGCGAGCGCGATCGGCTGGCGGTGCTGGGCGAGATGGCCGCCGGCCTGGCCCACGAGATCCGCAACCCGCTCGGCGCCATCAAGGGCGCGGCCCAGTACCTGCAGCCCGAGGCCGCCGACGAGGGCTCGGCGGAGATGCTGCGGGTGATCGTGGAGGAGACCGATCGGCTGAACCAGGTGGTCGATCAGTTCCTGGACTACACCCGGCCGTCCAAGGCCAACTTCGCGCCCATCGACGTCAACAAGGTGACCGATCACTGCCTGCGGCTGATCGCCCCCGATCTCGAGGCGCGCCGCATCACCTCCGAGATCCAGCTGGCCCCGGAGCTGCCGCTGGTGGACGGCAGCGAGCAGCAGCTCGCCCAGGTGCTGCTCAACCTCCTCAAGAACGCCATGGAGGCCATGGCCGGGGGCGGCAAGCTCGGGGTGCGGACCAGCCTGCGCCCGGTCTCCCCCTTCCTCCGGCTGGCGGCCCCGCGCCGGCCGGCCACCCTGCAGCTCGAGGTCAGCGACACCGGTCCGGGCATCCCGGCCGACATGCTGGCCCGCATCTTCGTGCCCTTCTTCACCACCAAGGAGAAGGGCACCGGGCTGGGGCTGGCCATCTCCCAGCGCATCGTCGAGGCCCACGGCGGCACCATCCGCATCCGCTCGAAACCCGGCGAGGGCACCACCTTCTCGGTGCTGCTGCCCTGCCCGGCCCCCAGCGAACGCCCGGCCGACAAGCCCGCCGAGGCGCCCTGAGCCGCTTGCCGTTTGGGCGGGACCGTGGTACGTCCTCAGGCCATGCCGGCCAAGATCCTGATCGCCGACGACGAGCTCAACATCCGCAAGGTGCTCGCGGCGACGCTGCGCCGCGAGGGCTACGAGGTGCTGACCGCCAAGGACGGCCTGGAGGCCATCGAGCTGCTGAAGGGCGGCCAGGTCCAGGTGGTGGTCACCGACATGAAGATGCCGACACTGGGCGGGCTGGACGTGCTCCGGCACGTGCACGAGCAGTACCCGCGCACGCCGGTCATCATCATCACCGCCCACGGCACGGTGGACACGGCCGTGGAGGCGCTGAAGAACGGGGCCTTCGACTACATCACCAAGCCCTTCGAGCAGGCCGAGCTCATGCGCTGCATCGGCAAGGCGGTCAAGACCGAGTCGCTGGCCGCGCGCGACGTGGTGGCCGACGGCCCGGACCCGGAGCGCTACCGCATGATCGGCCAGAGCCGGTCGATGCAGGCCATCTACGAGGTGATCGACAAGGTGGCCGCCACCCCCTCCACGGTGCTGATCACCGGGGAGAGCGGTACGGGCAAGGAGCTCATCGCCGCCGCCCTGCACTACAAGTCCGCCCGGCGCGCCAAGCCGTTCATCAAGATCAACTGCGCGGCCATCCCGCGCGAGCTGATGGAGAGCGAGCTGTTCGGCCACGAGCGGGGCGCGTTCACCGGGGCGGTCAACTCCAAGCCCGGCCGCTTCGAGCTGGCCGACGGAGGGACGCTCTTCCTGGACGAGATCGGCGAGATCCCGGTGGAGATGCAGGTCAAGCTGCTGCGCTCCATCCAGGAGAACGAGTTCGAGCGGGTCGGCGGGATGCACACCATCCACGTGGACGTGCGCCTGGTGGTGGCCACCAACCGGGACCTGGCCAAGCTGGTCGAGGAAGGCAAGTTCCGCGAGGATCTCTTCTACCGGCTGAACGTGGTGCCCATCCGGCTGCCGCCGCTCCGGGAGCGCAAGGAGGACATCCCCCTCCTGGTGGAGCACTTCCTGGCCAAGTACAACGCCCGCCTGTCCCGCCAGGTCAAGGGCATCCAGCCGGCGGCCCTGAGCGCGGTGCTCAACCACCGCTGGCCGGGCAACATCCGCGAGCTGGAGAACGTGATCGAGCGGGCGCTGCTGTTCTGCACCGGCGAGGAGATCCAGCCGGCCGAGCTACCGCCCGAGCTGCTCTCCGAGCGGCCAGCGGCCGTCCCGGCGACGGCGGCCCCGGCGGCGGGCGGCGCCCCGGTGGGTGCCCCGGCGGTGGCCGCCGCGCCTCCGGCCGAGGACTCCTCCATGAAGGACATCGTCAAGCAGGCCACCGCGGAGCTGGAGAAGGATCTCATCCTGAAGGCCCTGGCCGAGACCCAGGGCAACGTGACCCAGGCGGCCAAGAAACTCAAGATCTCGCGCAAGAGTCTGCAGAACAAGATGAAAGAGTTCGGGCTGCGGGATGGCGAACGGGACGCGGAATGATCTTGACTTCTTGCGGATGCTGTTGATATTTTTGGGCAAATTCGTGACTCGGGAACGGGTCCTTCGGAGGCGCCCCATGCGTGGATGGATCGTCGTCTCAACGTTGCTGGCCTGGTGTTGGGCCTCGAGCCCTGGCGCGCTCCGCGCGGCCGAGGTGACCGAGGTGTGCGACGCCGCCGATGGCGACGACCCCTTCGACATCGACATCGACGTGACCTTCCACTCGCTCTACAACCGCTCGCAGATCGCCCGCGAGTACTGGCCGCTGTGGGACGCGACCCGCAGCGACATCTCCCAGCTCGACTTCAAGCGGGTGGTGTACGACATGGTGTACAAGGTCGAGATCGGCCTGTACCACGACGTGGCCCTGTACATCGACCTGCCCTGGATCATCCAGGACAAGCGCGAGATCAAGAAGAAGGATGGCCTGGGGACCCTGTGGACCCCCGATCCGGCCAACCCCCCGGCCCAGCTCACCGGCGCCTACCCGGGCAACGCGCTGGCGGAGGATCCGGCCGGGCACCCGAGCTCGACCCGCGCGGGCATCGGGGACATGCACCTGGGCGTCAAGTGGGCCGCCTTCAGCGACGAGCGGGACGACACCAAGAGCCAGTTCGTCATCGGCCTCGAGTACACCATCCCCTCGGGCAGCCTGTACCGGCCCGAGCAGATCATCAACGGCAACGAGGGCGAGGTGGGCATGGGCCACCACATCCTCACGCCCTTCTTCCTGTTCTCCCACCGCTTCAGCATCCTCGATCCCTACATCGGCCTCAACGGCTCCGTCCCCTTCCAGAGCAAGGCCGCCAAGGACGCCGGCCTGAAGCTGCCCTACTACGGCGGCTTCCTGGCAGGCACCGAGGTGGTGCCCTGGGAGAGCAAGGACGGGATGCAGAAGTTTTCCATCGACATCGGCCTGTGGACCACCTTCTTCACGGAGGTGGACAGCAAGGGCAAGAGCAGCCAGCGCGGCGTACCCAGCGAGGTGTCGGACTTCCTGGTCGCGGCGGACGGCACCGGCCGCCAGCTCCAGTACACCGGCCAGTACGCCCAGTTCGGCGCCAAGCTGGCCTTCCAGTTCAAGGCCCACGAGTACTTCCGCTTCCAGATGGGGGTCAGCCTGGCCCACAACACCGAGCACTTCGTGACCGGCGCGGACCCCTGCCGGGACGGGAACGGCGACGGCACGTGCAGCGCGGATCACACCGTGGACCCCCCCAACCCCTACTACAGCAGCGTCTACGACTTCCCCGGCTTCCGCCTGCGCGTCGAGGAGACCACCCTGCTGCAGTGGTGGATCACCTTGATGGCGACGTTCTAAGACTCCTGACCCAGCATCCCTCGCCCGCGAAGCGGGAGAGGGTGGCCCGCCGAAGGCGGGACGGGTGAGGGAGGGACAGCCTCGTCCGGCCCCTCACCCCCCGCCCTCTCCCGCGGTGCGAGAGGGGCCCGGGTTCGCGGGCTGTTCCTGGAACTGCAGATCGTACAGCCGGCGGTAGAGCCCGTTCAGCGCCAGCAGCTCGGCGTGGGTGCCCTGCTCCACGATCCGCCCCTGGTCCATGACCAGGATGCGATCCGCCCGGTAGATGGTCGACAGCCGGTGGGCGATGACCAGCACGGTGCGGGCCTGCATCAGCTCCTCGAGGGCCGCCTGCACCTCACGCTCGCTCTCGGTGTCGAGCGCCGAGGTGGCCTCGTCCAGGATCAGGATGGGCGCGTCCTTCATCAGCGCCCGGGCGATGGCGATGCGCTGCCGCTGCCCGCCGGAGAGCAGGATGCCGCCCTCGCCGATGCGCGCGTCGAAGCCGCCCGGGAGCGCCTCGATGAAGCCGAGCGCGTGCGCCCGCCGGGCCACCTCCCGCAGGCGCGCCTCGTCACCCGGCCGCGGCGGGTAGGCGATGTTGCGCCGCACGCTGTCGTTGAACAGGATGGTCTCCTGGGTCACCAGGCCGATGTGCGCGCGCAGCGACGGGAGCCGCAGGCCGCGCACGTCCCGTCCGTCGACCAGCAGCCTGCCCGCCTGGGGATCGAAGAAGCGCGGGATGAGCCCGGCCAGGGTGGACTTGCCTGCCCCGCTGGGCCCGACCACGGCCACCACCTCGCCCTTGCGGGCGGTGAAGCTCACCCCCCGCAGCACCTCCTCGGAGCCGTAGGCGAAGCGCACGTCTTCGAACACGAGCGCCACCTCGAAGGGCGGCATGTCGGTGGCGCCGGGGGCGTCCTGGACCGCGACCGGCTCGTCCAGGAGCTGGAACACGCGCTCGGCGCCTGCCAGGCCCGCGGCCGTCTCGTTGCCCATGCGCCCGAGGCTCTTGAGGGGGCCGTACATCATCATCACCGCGGCGAAGAAGGAGATGAAGTGCCCGCCGTCCAGGCTGCCTGACACCACCCGGCTGCCGGCGTAGGCGATGAGCGCGGCCAGGCCGATCGCCCCCAGGAACTCCATGACCGGGGACTGCAGGGCGCGCACGGCGAAGGAGCGCAGCATGATGCGCAGGTAGCCCTCGTTCTCCGTCCGGAAACGCTCGCGCTCGTGATCCTCGGCCCCGAACACCTGCACGATGCGCATGCCCGTGACCGCCTCGTGCAGCCTGTGGGCGATGGCCCCCAGGGACACCTGGCTGTCGGTGGACACGCGCTTGATGCGCCGCCCGAAGTGCACGATGGGCACCACCGCGGCCGGCATGGCCACGAAGGCGATCAGCGCCAGCTGCCAGTCCAGGGCGAAGCACAGGCCGGTGAGCACCAGCACCTGCAACCCGTCCCGCAGGTAGGAGGCCAGCGCGTAGGTGACCGCCTGCTCCACCGCCAGCACGTCGCTGGTGAACCGCGAGATGAGCGGTCCGGTGGGGCTGCGCTGGAAGTAGGCCGGGCTCTGGCCGCACAGCTTGTCGAACATGCGCGCGCGGAGATCGGCCACCACCCGCTGGCCCACCTGGCCCATGAGGAAGAACTGCCCGAAGTACGACAGGCCCTTGAGCGCGGCCACGGCCAGGATGATCACCGGCAGCAGCACGATCATCGCCCCGCGATCGAACGCGCCGGGCGCGAGCCACGGCAGTGCGGACAGGATCTCCTCGCCGCCGGAGGCGCCCTGCGAGACCAGGAACTTGAGCAGCGGCCCGACCAGGTAGGCGTACAGGCCCGTGGTGGCCGCCAGGCACAGCATGCACGCGAGCGCCAGCAGGAGCCGGCCGGCGTGCGGCCGCACCACCCGCAGCAGCCGACCGTAGGTGCGGAGGTTCCCGGGGTTCCTCATCGCCGCGCAGTGTACCCCGGGCCCGGGGCGCAGGCCAGCCGCTTGCGCCAGGGCCGGTTCCAGGTATCATCCTTACCCATGAGCCACCCCCTCCAGCGCGCGGCCGTGACCCTGCTGATGGCCCTCGGGTTGACCGGCTGCCCCGACCCGCAGGCCTCACCGCCGGACGCCGGCACCGAGGAGTTCGCCCCGCTGCGCATCACCGACGACGCCGAGTCGCTGCTCTTCACCTACCTGCTGGCGGACGGGAGCTTCCAGACGGTCGAGCGCGTGGCCAACGTGCCCGAGGCCGCCCGCGGCCAGGTCGTGGTCGTGGACACCGGCCTGAGCCCCGAGAAGCGGCGCTCGGGGCAGGTGCTGTACGTGGCCGACCTGACCGCCAGGCGCGAGGACGGCACCTACCCCTACAGCCTGGTCAGCCGCTTCAAGTTCGAGCGCGAGCTCCTGCGGGCGCCCGGGGATCACTCGAAGGCGCTGCCGGCGGAGTGCGCCGAGCTGGCCGCCTCGCCCGCGGACCGGGTGGTGCTCTACTCGACCGAGTGGTGCAGCGTGTGCAAGACCGCGGCCGCCTTCATGCGCCGGGAGGGCATCCCCTTCCAGGAGAAGGACGTGGAGAAGGACCCCGCCGCGCAGCAGGAGCTGGCCTGCAAGGCGCTCAAGGCCGGCAAGCAGCTCCAGGGCGTGCCGGTGCTGGACGTGGCCGGCAGCCTCATGGTGGGCTTCGACCGCGACACGCTCGTGCAGCTCGCCGCCAGGCTCCCGCGCCAGCGCACCTGAGGCTCACACCCCCGCCCAGGCGAGCCCCAGCCCCAGGCCGCCCAGCGCCAGGATCCCCAGGGCCAGGGCCAGGACGCGTCCGCGCCGAGCGCGCGCGGCGGTCACCAGGACCACCAGCAGCATGGCCGAAGGGGTCGCGGCCAGCGCCCACAGCCCGAGGCTCGCCAGGGCTCGCAGCCAGGGCCGGCTCCCCTCCCACCCGAGGCCGAGCCCGAGCGGACAGGGGTGGAGCGGCTCGCCCAGGGCCGCCAGGGCCAGCACGGACGCGCAGGTCAGCCCCACGCCGCACAGCGCCCCGAAGCGCAGCACCCGGGCCAGCCGGAGCTCGAGGGCGCTCGGGGCGGTCACCACGAGGCCACCCCCTGGCGCACCAGCTGGACCGCGGTGGCCGCGAGCAGCAGGCCGAAGGCCAGCTGCAGCCAGCGGGCGCGCACCCGCGGCATGAGCCAGGCGCCGAGGCTCGCGCCCGCGAGCACCCCCGCCGCCAGCGGCCCGACCAGGCCCAGCTCGACGTGGCCGTGGGCGACGTGGGCACCGAGCGCGGGCAGCACGATCAGGCCCATCAGGAAGTTGCTGGTGGCCGAGGCGGCCTTGAAGGGCAGGCACAGCAGCAGGTGCAGGATGGGCACGTACATCATCCCGCCGCCGATGCCCAGCAGCCCGGCCAGCACGCCGGCGCCCAGGCTCGCGCCCAGGGCCAGCGCCCGGCGGCCAGGTCCGGGCCGGCGGCAGTCGCCCGCCTCCTGCCCGGTCCGGGGCCAGACGACCTCGCGGCCGATCTGGACGGCCGCGAGCACCAGCACGCCGGCGAACACGAGCTGCAGCAGCGGTCCGGCCAGCCAGCCCGAGGCCAGGCCGCCCAGCAGGCTCCCCAGGGCCGCGCCCAGGGCCAGCTCGAGGCCCAGCTCGACCTCGACCAGCCCGCCCTGGCGCAGGAATCGGCCGGCCGCGATGGAGGAGGTGGCCAGGGTGGACACCAGCCCGGCCGAAGCGGCCACCTGCATGGGCAGGCCGAGCACCAGGTTGACGAAGGGCACGGCCACCAGCCCGCCGCCCAGGCCCATCAGCGCGCCCACCAGCCCCGCCAGGAACCCGCCCGCGCACACCAGCAGCAGCTCGAGCAGCACCATGGCCGGGACCGTACCCCCGGCGTGCGGCCGCGCACAAGCCTCCACCGCGCGTCTCCCTTTTTCTCTTGCGTTTCCGGGCCCATTTTGCTAGCAGGGAAGCACCCAGGAGAACGAGGAGCGGAGATGACGCAGAGGTTGAGCGAGGTCTACCGGCAAGCCGACAGCAACCTGCTGGCCGGCGAGTTGGACAGAGCCCTGGCCGGCTTCACGGCCATCATCAAGACGGACGGACAGCAGATCTGGCCACGGCTCAAGATCGGCATGGTGCTCGAGCAGCAAAAGGACGTGAACCGTGCCTGCGAGGTGTACAAGGCCGTGGCCTGGCACTGCATCAAGTCCGGCTTCCCGCTGATGGGCCTGCTGTGCACCAAGCGCGCCTCGCGCCTGCAGGGCGGGTCCGAGGAGACCCTGGGCATCCTGGCCGAGCTGTACGGCCTGGAGTCCGACCGCGTGGTGCAGGACCTGCCCATCCCCGAGCTGCCCCTGCCCAACCCCGACCTGCCCGTGGACGTCGGCAGCCTCACCGGCGAGAAGATCTCCGCGCTGGCCACCCAGGTGGCCCGTGACTTTCCGGACCCACGCTACCCCCGCGAGCTGCCGGCCATCCCGCTGTTCTCCCTGCTGACCGCGGAGGCCTTCTACCCGATCCTGGAGATCCTGGATCTGAAGACCTTCCTGCCGGGCGAGTTCATCGTCAAGCAGGGCGAGCCGTGCGACGCGATCTACATGCTCGCCCACGGCGAGGTGGAGGTGGTGGAGGGGCTGGGCGGCCAGGACGGCCGCACGCTGGCGCGCCTGACCAGCGGCGCGGTGTTCGGCGAGATGGCGCTGATCACCGACGCCCCGCGCCTGGCCTCGGCGCGCGCCGTGCGCGAGAGCGAGGTGCTCATCTTGCGGCGGGAAGACCTGGACGCGGCCGCCGAGGACCTCGACGACCTCACCTGGGCCATGGCCAAGTTCACCCGCCAGCGTTTCCTGCAGCACGTGCTGCTCACCACGCCGGTCTTCGCGCCCTTCGGCGCCGCCGAGCGCAAGGAGATCCTGGAGCGCTTCACCTCCGTGGGCGTGCCCACCGACGAGGTGGTCATCCAGGAGGGCACCCCCGGCCCCGGGCTGTACATCATCCTGGGCGGTGAGGTGGAGGTCTCCAAGTTCGAGGGCGGCACCCGGGTGCACCTGACCCGCCTGGCCGAGGGCGCCGTATTCGGGGAGATCTCCCTGATCCATGACGCCCCCACCACGGCCACCGTCCAGGCCGTGCGCGGCGGCGAGTTCCTGTTCCTGTCCCGCGAGGACTTCCAGACCCTGGTGGCCAGCCGGCCGGCCATCCGGGATTCCCTGCGGTCGCTGGGCGAGGCGCGCCTGGCCGAGCAGTCCAAGGCCATGCAGGACGCCGGGCTGGTGTCCAAGGACGGATCGGTGATCTTCTGATCCGCCCGCCGCCCCGGCCGCCTCTGGTAGCTACTTGACCGTGAAGGGGAACGGTACCGACTTCGGCCCGCCGCCGAAGGCCGGGAACTTGATGCGCTTGATGGTCTGGGAGATGCAGTCGGCCACGAAGGTGCCCTTGAACTCGGCCGTCTTGGCGTCCAGGCCGATCGTGCTGACCCGACCGTCGGGCTGGATGGTGAAGTTCACCACCATCTTGCCCTGCACCGAGGCGTCGCGCTTCTTCTGCTCCTTGTTGCAGGCCTTGAACTCCTCGATGTGCTGCTTCATCACCTCCAGCACGTCGCCGTTGGACAGGGGCGGCAGCTCCGTCTTCTTCGGTTCCGCCTTGGGCGCGTCCTTGGCGGTGTTCTTGATGCCCATGTCCGCGGCCAGCGCGCGATCGTCCTCGTCCTCGAAGTCCAGCAAGCCCTTGCCCGACGCCTTGACTGGCTTCGGCGGCTCCTCGGGCTTGGCGCGGACCGGCTCGTCCTCCTCGGCGAAGTCGTCGCGGCCCTTGGGGGGCTCCCTGACGGGCGCCGGCTTGGGATCGGTGCGCCTGACCACAGGCTTGCCCGGGACCGGCTTCGGCGGCTTGACCGGAGCGGGGACGGCTGGCTTGGCCGTCCCGGGCTCCCCGGGCACCGGCGCGGGCTGCACACCGGCCACCGCGACCGGGTTCGGGCCCGGGGTGGGCTGGACGCCCACCCCCTCGGCCGGGGCCGCGGGTGGCGCCGCGCCCGGCTCGCCAGGCGCCGGGGCCACGGCGACCTCGGGGGCCGGCTTGGGCTCCGGCTGGGCCGGGGCCGGCGGCGGCGTGACGCGCTCCGCGGGCCCCAGGGGCTGCATCTGGTCACGGCCCGCCTCCGGCTCCTTCTGCGAGGAGGCCAGGATGTAGCCCACCAGCCCGACCAGGACGAGCAGCATCAGCCCGCCCCCGGCCATCAGGCCGATGGCCCACTTGGGCAGCACCGCCCGCGGCGGCACGGGCTCGGGCGGAGGGGCGATGGAGCGTGGGCGCTCCTCCTCCAGCTCCCGCCTCGCGGCGGCGTGGGCCGCGGCGGCCTCCTCCTCCTCGCGCTGGCGCTTGAGCTCGGCGGCACGCTCCTCCTCCTGGCGCTGGGCCTCGGCCTGGCGGGCCTTGGCCTCCTCCTCGGCCGCGATCTGCCCGATCAGCGAGGAGTCGCCGTCGTCCATGTCGCCGGCGGCGTCGTCTTCGCTGCTGTCAGCGCCCAGGAGCGCTTCCTCCTCGGCCTTCGGCTCGGGCTCGGGATCGGAGGGCCGGAGGCTGGCCAGCTCCTCCTCGGCCAGGCTGCTCAGCGCGCTGACGGCCGAGGGCTTCCAGTCGACATCCGCCCCGGCGAAGGCCTGGGATGAGGCCCCGCTCGAGGTCTCCTGGTCGCCGGGCTCGCCGGCGTCATTCCAGGCCTGGTCGGTGTGGCCGTCGTCCTCGCCGCCGCCGAACGCGTCCTGCTCCTCGCCAGCCCGGCGGCTGTCGGGCTCCGCGGCCTCGTCGCCCTCGCCCCAGCCCCCGGCGCTCGCCCGCGGGGACCAGCCCTCGGCCTCCTCACCGGCGCCACCCGCCGCGTCCGCGGCCGGCGCCTCGTCCTGCAGTGCGCCGCTCTCGGCCAGGAGCGCGTGTACCTCGGGCACCTCGATGGCCGGCAGCCAGTCGGTGAAGCCCGACTTCCACACCAGCGTCTCCCGGTCCAGCTCGCCGCGCTGCACCCGGCCGGCGAAGTCCTCCAGGCTCATCGGGCCGACCTGCTGATCGTCCACCGCGGCGTACCACTCGACCCGCTCGCGATCCGCGCTCGCGGCGGCCGGCTCGGCCGGCGCGAGACCCGAGGCTCGCGCCCCGTCGATCAGGCTGGCGAACGAGTCGCTGGCGGCCGCCGGCGCCTGCACGGCCTTCTCGCGCTCGGCCTGCACGGCCTGCATCTCCTCCACGTTGAACACCCGGGTCGAGGCCCGGTCGAGGTCGCCGTCGTCCTCTTCTTGCTTGGCCTGCTCGCTCCCGCCGCCGGGGGCTTCATCCCCGAGGATGTTGTCCAGGGCGCTGCGGAGCTCCTCCTCCTCGTGGTGGGAGGCGGCCCCGGCGCCGGCCTCCTCCCCTGCCCCTGCCCCTGCCCCTGCCCCTGCCTCGCCGGGAGTGGGCTCGGAGGGCCGGCTGGCGGCGTCCACGCCGCTGCGATCCACGGCGGTCGGCTCGCGCTGCTCCTCGGGCGAGGGCTGGGGCAGAGGCGCCTCGGCGGCCGCGGGCACCTCGGGGCGCACGGTGATCACCTCACCGCACTTCTTGCACTTGACCTTGACGCCCCGCTTGCCGACCTTCTCGTCCGAAATGGCGTACTGGGCCCCGCAGGATTCGCACCGAAATTTCATGCCATGCACCTCGGGCTCGGTTCACGTCTCCGTGGATGGTCGCCCTGTCGCCGCATTCGACGCGCCCGAACCACCGGGGGATCTGACCAGGTGCGCCGAGAAGTTACCAAGCGCATTGATTTCCCTCAAGATTCCTATACTACCCCGCTCACTGCCTGACAAGATTTTTCCCGTCCGGACCCACCTCGGGCAACCCGTCCAGCGCCTGGCTGACCGCGCGCTCGCCTTCCCCGGCCTCGAGGGGCAGGAGCCCCGCGCCTGCCGCGGGCGCGCGGCGCGCCAGCCTCAGCAGCTCGTCGTCCACGGGCACGCCCAGGAGGCGGGCGTCACGCAGCAACTGCTCCCAGTTCTCGGCCTGACTGGCCGGGTCCAGATCGTTCTGGCGCAGCCCCAGGCACACCTCGGAGAAGTTGCCGAGCAGCGCGCGGAGCAGCTCCGGTTCGCCCTGCGCCAGCCCCAGCTCGACCGTCAACCGGCGCATCTTGGTGGTCATGGCCAGGCCGAAGTGCACCGCCCGGGTCAGCACCGCCGCCAGGATGGCGTGGAAACGGGCCAGCGGGAAGGAGCGGATGAAGATGAGGTACTCGGCCTTGTCCCGGCTGGACCAGTAGGTCAGGATGTCCAGCGCCAGGCGGGCCACCGACGGGCTGTGCAGCTCGCGGAAGGCCCCCGGATCCAGGGTGGCGGCGCTGGTGCCCAGTCGCTCGTAGCCCGAGGAGTCGAACTTGCTGGCGGCCAGGAAGAAGTTCCGCCGCTTGGGCTCGATGCGGTCGTACCAGCGCCGCGCCTCGCCCAGCGCGTAAGTCACGTTGGGCTCGAGCGGCGGGGACAGGACCAGCCCGCGGAGCGGCCGGTAGCTCATGTCGAACAGGTGCACCCGCACCTCGAAGCGCCGGGTGAGCGCCTCGAGCATGGCGGCGTCCTCCGCGCTGTCCAGGTTGAAGAGCCACACCAGCGAGCGCGCGGGGCCCTCGCCGCCGCCGGCCACCAGCACCAGGGCGATGAGCGGGAAGTTCTCCAGCCGGTGGAGCTGGAAGAACAGGTCCACCCGCGGCCCGAGCGCCTCGGCGCCGGACTGGAGCTGGAAGAGGTGCAGCACGCCCTGATCCAGGAAGGCGTGGTGGTCCAGGCCACCCTCCCGCCAGCGCTCCAGCGCCTCGGCCTGCTGGGTGGGCGCGCCGTCCTGCACCTCCAGCCCGGTAAAGTCGAGCTCACCCGGCTCGAAGGCCCCCTCCTCGCCGCGCTCCCCCCGCTCGGCGGCCGCGCCGAGCGGCGCCACCACCCAGGCCTCACCGGGCTCCCCGTCCTCGGGCGAGGCGCCCAGCGGCAGCGACTCGTCGCGGCCGGTGGTCCAGGGCGAGGGCGGCAAGGCCCGCTCCAGGGCCTGGGCGCAGGCCCGCGCGCCGAAGGCGAAGGAGGCCGCGCGCACGTAGCCTGGCACCGGTCCACCCTGCCCGAGCAGCTCCTGGTAGAACTGGATGCGCAGCTCCAGCTCCTGGGAGCGCCAGGCGGAGGGGAAGCTGCACACGTAGCGGCCCCGGACCGGGTCGTGCACGAAGACCGGGGTGTCCGCGCCGAACTCCCGCCCGCACACCGCGCAGCGCACCAGGTTGAGGCGGCTGGCCAACAGGCTGTCGAGCAGCTCCCCGTGGGTGGACAGGTTGAGCACCCGCAGCACGTTGGCGCCGAAGCTCGCGCCGCAGTCGCAGGTCAGGCGCTCCTGCTGCCAGCCGGTGTCGATGAGGTTCACGCCTGCGAGCCTCCCCGGACACCCGCTAGCCGCGGAAGAACCGCCCGGCCAGCAGCTCGAGCCGGGCCCGGGTCTCGGGAGGCACGTGCTCGAGCGACGAGATGATGGCGCCCTCGAGGGCGCGCTGGCAGCCGCACTTCCCGGCCGGCGGGAAGCGCGTGACCAGCCCCTGGATGGCCCGCTTGGCCATGGCCACGTTCTGCTCGAAGACCTTCAACACCGCGTCCACGCTGACCTCGGCCTCGCTCGCGTGCCAGCAGTCGTAGTCGGTGGCGAGCGCCAGCGTCGCGTAGCACATCTCCGCCTCGCGGGCCAGCTTGGCCTCCGGGAGGTTGGTCATGCCGATCACCGCCGCGCCCAGCGAGCGGTAGAAGTTCGATTCGGCCCGGGTGGAGAACACCGGCCCCTCCATGCACACGTAGGTCCCGCCGCGGTGGTAGCGCCCCCCCAGCCCGTCCAGCACCCCGGCCACGGCCGCGGACATGACCGGGCAGATCGGCTCGCCGAAGGTCACGTGGGCCACCAGGCCATCGCCGAAGAACGAGGCCGGGCGGCCCTTGGTGCGGTCGAAGAACTGGTCCGGTAGCACCATGTCGCCCGGGCGGATGTCCTCCTTCAGGCTGCCCACGGCCGAGAAGGACAGCAGGTGGCGCACCCCGAGCTGGCGGAAGCCGTGGATGTTGGCCCGGTAGTTGACCTCGGAGGGCGTGAGCCGGTGGCCGGCCCCGTGGCGCGACAGGAACACCACGCGCACGCCGCCGAGCACGCCGGTCTGGTAGGCGTCGGAGGGTCGGCCGAAGGGCGTCTCCAGCTCCACGGCCCGCCTGTCTGCGAGCCCCTCGATGCCGTACAGCCCGCTCCCGCCGATGATGCCCAGGATCTGCTCGCCCACGTGCCACCTCTCCCCGGCCCGCAGCGACCGCGCCACCGGGCCTTGCCAGCGTACTCCCGCGTGCGAACAGGGTCAACGGCCGGGCGCTGGCGGGGCGGCGCAGGGGCCAGTCAGGACGACCTCCAGGCCGCCGTGGGCGGACGGCGCGAGCCCCAGCGCCCAGCCGTGCAGCCTGGCCAGCTCCTGGGTGATGCGCAGCCCGAGTCCGTGGCCCGACGGGCCGCGCCGGCGGGCCTGGTTGCCGTTCGCGAGATCGGTCCGCAGCTGCTCCAGCTCCTCCGCGCCCAGCCCGGGCCCGTCGTCGACCACGCGCAGCACGAAATGTCCCCGCGGTCCGTGCTCCAGGACCACGGCCACGTGGCCGTCGCGGCGGTTGTGGCGGATGGCGTTGTAGACCACATTGCCCACGGCCTGCTCGAGCGCGGTCAGGTCGCCCCGCACGGGCACCGGCTCCGGGGGCAGCGCGTGCTCCAGCGCCACGCCCGCCTGCCGCGCGATGGATTGGTGCCTGCCCATCACCCGTCCGAGCACCTCGCGCAGATCGAGATCCTCGAGCTGCAGGCCAGGCTGGCCGGCCTCGATCCTGGCGGCGGCCGACAGGTTGCGCAGCAGCGAGGCGATGTAGTTCGTCTCGGCCATGGCCGCCGCGACTCGGGCACCGTCCACGGGCTCACCGGCGCGCAGCCGCTCCATGACCGAAGACAGCTCGCCTTGCAGGACCGTAAGCGGGATGGCCACGTCATGGGAGGTGTTCTCGACGAACTCGCGCAGCGCCGTCTCGCGCTGCTCGAGCGCCGAGAGATGGGCGCGCAGCTCGCGGCCAGCCTCCTCGAAGGTGCGTGACAGCTCGGCGATCTCGTCCCTGCCCTGCGTCGAGAGTTGCGCCGGCAGACGCGCGAGCGCCGTGCCCCGCACCTCGCGGGTCAGCCGCCGCACGCGCCGGACCACCGGCTCGGCCGCCAGCAGGAGCCCGGCCACGAACGAGCCGAGGATGATCAGCCACACGTACACCGGCGGGCCGAACAGGTGGCCTCCCTCGAAGGCTGGCGGCGTGGGGTGACCTACCAGCACGAGGGCGCAGGGGCCGTCGTCCCAGGGCATGCGCACCAGCAGGGGCTGGTGGTGCGGCTCCGCGCTGAGTCCGCCTGGCAAGATGAGCCCTGTGCCCGGGCGGAGGCCCCTGACCTGCTCCGCGTCCAGCCTGGGTGCGTCCGGGTCCCGGGAGGTGCCGTCGCTGCGGTAGACGTACCGCCTGGGCGGCGGGGGAGCGCGCCGGCCGCCCTCAGGCGGGGACCCTGGCGGAGCAGGAGGTGGCCCCACGGCGCAGTCCCCGGGCGGCTCATGGGCGGCACGCCCCGAGGAGAAGGTCACCGGGTCCGCCTCGCACGCCGTCCGGTCGCCCTGCTGCATCGCCTCGATCACGAACTGGACCCGGGCGTCCACCCAGGCGCGCTCCTCGAGGGCGCGGCCCAGCCAGGCCAGCGCCACGGCGATGGGCATGGCCACCGCGACGGTCGTCAGCAGCAGGCGCAGGCGCAGTTTCACCTGGGCGAGCCTCCACGCAGGCGGTAGCCGATGCCCCACACGGTCTCGATCAGCTCCTCCCCCTCCAGTTTCTTGCGCAGCCGCGAGACGTGCACGTCCAGGGTGCGCTCGGTGCCCTCCTTGTCGGGATCCAGCACGTTGTCGGCCAGCCACTTGCGGGTGACGGCCTCTCCGGTCCGCTGCGCCAGCGCGGCCAGCAGATCGAACTCGACCCGGGTCAACTCCACGGGCTTGCCCCGCACGCTCGCCAGCCGGGCGCCGAGATCGAGCTCCAGGCCTCCGAAGCGCAGGGGCTCCCCGCGCTGCATGGCGGGCCGCCGCAGGCGCGCGCGCACCCGCTCGATCAGCTCCTCGGGCCAGAACGGCTTGGTCAGGTAGTCGTCCGCCCCCAACTTGAACGCGCGCACCTTGTCGGCGCTGCTGGTGCGTGCGCTGAGGACCAGCACCGGCACCTGAGAGTAGGTGCGCAGGTGCTTGAGGATGTCGAGCCCGTGCTTGCCCGGCAGCATCAGATCGAGCACCAGCAGCGAGAACCCCGGCAGGGCGCCGGGCAGGATCAGCTCCCCGGCGGTGCGCCAGAGGGTCTCGAAGCCGGCCTCGCGCAGGTGCTCGACGATCTGCGTCCCGAGGCGCTGGTCGTCTTCGATCACCAGGATCCTGTCCGTCATGAGCCCACCTCGATAGGCGGCATGCCTGGCCGCCCACGCTACTCGCGATCGCTTAAGGGCATCTTAAGGAGGGGGTGGTAGGCATGGCAAGGTGCCAGCTCGTGCCGGCGCGATGACCGATGATGCACGTGCGATGAGGTCCAGGTTGCCATGCGAGTGCTCCAGGCCCAGGGCTCATCCTGCGTCCCCGAACCAAAGGGAGTTACCATGCCCAAGGCCCCCTGGCAGTGCCTCCTGGTCGGCCTGTTCGCCGTGCAGGCCTGCGCCTGCGGATCTTCCGCCGGCGGTCCGGATGGCTCCGACGAGGCGATCGGCAACTTCCAGGTCACGCTGATGCAGCCGGACCTCTATCCCCCCGGCTACACCACGGTGGTCGGCAAGATCTTCGATGGACCGACGCCCTCGGCGCTGGTCTGGGAGGAGACCGTCGCGGACGGACCCTGCCAGCTCCTCACCCCGAGGGTGCCCTACTGCGAGGAGGACTGCGGCGGCGACGCCCTGTGCGTGGAGGACGGCCAGTGCCGGGCCTACCCCGCGGTCCAGGAGGTGGGCGAGGTGCTGGTCCAGGGGATCCACACCAGCTCCGGGGCGACCCAGTTCAGCATGCAGCCCATCGCCGGGAACTACCAGCCGGCTGAGGAGCTGCCCTACCCCCCGTTCGCCGAGGGGGACGTGATCACCTTCGCGGCCGCGGGCAGCGCCTTCGCCCCGGCCTTCACCCTCGAGGCCGTCGGCATCGCTCCCTTCTCCCTGGCGAGCGCGGACATCGTCCTCGAGGACGGCCAGGACGTGACCCTGACCTGGACCCCGCCGGCCGCGGCCGGGAGCTCTCGCATCGCGCTCAAGCTCGACATCAGCCACCACGGCGGCACCAAGGGCAAGATCGTGTGCGACGCCCCGGACAGCGGGTCGCTCACCCTCCCGGCGGCCATGCTGAGCCAGCTCCTGGACCTCGGCGTGGCCGGCTTCCCCACCATCGTGGTCACCCGCAAGTCGACCGGCTCTGCGACCGTCCCCGCGGGTGTCGTCACCCTGGAGTTGCTCTCCGGGGTGGTGCAGGCGGTGTCCATCCCCGGGCTCGTCTCGTGCAACGACGACGAAGACTGCCCCGTGGAGCAGACTTGCCAGGACGACCTGTCCTGCGGCCCATAGGCCCGAGGAGGAGGCGCGCATGCGCAAGGGACACGGTTCGCTGCTGGTGGCCGCGGTGGTCTGCGCCCTGCCGCTGGCGCAGTGCGAGTCCAACTCGGGCACCTGCACCCCGCATGAGATGACCTACTGCATGGCCGGTTCGCTGTACTGGATGAACAGCTGCGGCAGCCTGGAGGAGCTCCTCCAGACCTGCCCGCTGGGCTGCAACGCGCTGGAGACCGGCTGCCAGGACGGCGGCGCCTGCACCACGGCGGCGGACTGCAGCCTGGGCCAGGTGTGCCACGCCAGCGCGTGCTGCACGCCCGCCTGCCAGGACCGCTGCTGCGGCGACGACGCCTGCGGCGGCGCCTGCCCCGACACCTGCGCCGGCGGCCAGGTCTGCGGCGGGTCCTGCACCTGCCAGACGGTGTGTGACCCGCACGCCGCCCGGGTGTGCGCGGCCGGGGTCCTGTTCTGGCAGGACTCCTGCGGCAACCGTGAGGAGGACATCGAGAGTTGCCTGCTGGGCTGCAACCCCGCCGGCACGGCCTGCCTCGAGCAGACCGGCTGCTCCTCCTCGGACCAGTGCAGCACCGGTCAGGTGTGCTTCGATGGCTCCTGCTGTGCGCCGGCGTGTGAGGGCCGCTGCTGCGACGACGACGGGTGCGGCGGCACCTGCCCGGACACGTGCGCCGCCAGCGGCCTGGTGTGCAACCTGCTGTGCCTGTGCGAGGCCGGCTGCCAGGCGGAGACCTGCGGCACGCTCGGCCGGGAGTGCGGCGCGGCCGACGACGGCTGCGGCCAGACCCTCCAGTGTGGCGCCTGCGACGCGGATGAGACCTGCGACGCGAACGGCCGGTGCCAGGCGACGCTGGCGCGCTTCAGCTTCTTCGTCACCAGCCTGCGGGCCTTGCGGGACCTCTCGGACAGCCAGGACGGTTTCGGCGGCAACCTCACCTATGGCCACACCGGCGATAGGGCGGGCCTGGACGGCGCGGACGCCCTGTGCGCGGCGATCGCCGAGCGCAGCATGACCGGCGCCTCGACCAAGCGCTGGCGCGCCTTCCTGTGCACCAGCTACGAGGACGCCATCGACCGCGTCGGCGAGGGTCCCTGGTATGACCGGAGAGGCCGGGTCCTGGCCCCCAGCAAGGCGGATCTCCTGAACTCGCGCCCGCTGAACGGCAGCGCCATCATCCGGAACGACTTTCCCAACGAGGACGGCGTGCTCAACCACGATCCCGATCTCACCGGAGACGTCGACAACCACGACATGCTGACCGGCTGCGACGAGGACGGGCGGCTGTACTCCGGCAGCGCGGCCTGCCTGGACTGGACCAGCGCCGGCAGCCAGGTGGGAAGGCCGAGAGTGGGCCACTCCTGGCCGAGGACCGGCGGGCGCGAACCGGGAGACCAGGACCCAGCCCACTGGATATCCGCCATGGAAGCCAATGGTTGCGCTCCGGGCGTCAACCTGACGGAGTCCATGGGGAACGAGCCCACCGTGGGCGCGTCGGGCGGCTACGGCGGCTTCTACTGCTTCTCGCTCGATCCCTGACGAGAGGACCCGGCCATGCCCCGCAGGCTGCACTGGACTGCGTTCCTGGTCACGGGTGCGCTCTGCGCCCTGGTCCCGGGCTGCTCCGAGGCAGGCGGTGGAGAGCCGATCGCCTGGGAGTGCCAGCTGCCGGCCGGCGACCCGCCGGACTACCTCTCCGCGCTCGGCTGCGAGGACGACTTCCTGGCCCTGGCCTCGATCCCGGCGGACTCCAGCATCCCCGGCGCGCGCTCGGTGAAGACGGTCATCGACCGGGAAGACGGTGACGCGCTCTACTTCCAGAACAGCCAACGCTACGCCATCCACTGGGAGTTCGCCCGCGCCGTCCTGTCGGGCGGCAGCCTGCCCTACGTGCCCGAGCTCGGTGAGTTCAACACCTCCGAGTACTACAAGCCCACGCGCCGGTTCCTGCTGGGCGCGGTCACCCACTACGAGGGCGCCGGGGCCTGGGTGTACGAGATCGCCCCCTACGACACCGCGGAGGCGGATTTCATCGCCCGGGCCTACCGCGCCATAGCGACCCACGCCTGCTTCGGGGCGGAGCTCCGGTTCCACCCCACCTCGGACGACGTGGCCCACAACGCGGCCGACCTGCCCTCGACGGTGGAGGTAATCACCACCGACGAGCTGTACGCGGGGATCGACTACCAGCCCCTCAACCTGGGCACCGCCCTCGGCAGGCTGCGCTTCATCACCGCCGCGGAGCTGGAGATCGAGTACGTGAGCTACCGCGACATCGTGGTGCTGGACAACGTTCCCAACGACATCTCGGTGGTCATGGGAATCATCACCGCCGCCTTCCAGACCCCGCTGTCGCACGTCAACGTGCTCTCCCAGAACCGCAACACCCCCAACATGGGGTTGCGCGGCGCCTGGGACGACCCGGCGCTGCGGGCCCTCGAGGGCAAGTGGGTGCGCCTGCACGTGACTGGCTTCGACTGGTCGGTCGAGGAGGTCACCCAGGAGGAGGCCGACACCTGGTGGGAGGAGAACAAGCCCGCCGCCGTGCAGGTGCCTGACCTGGACCTCACGGTCACCGATCTGCGCGACGTGCAGGACGTCCTGGATCCGGCCCTCTCCCTGGGGGACGGGCTGGACGGGGCCATACCGGCCTTCGGCGGCAAGGCCAGCCACTATGGTGCCATCTCCAACATCGGCGACCCAGTCGTGGTGCCCGCGGGCTTCGTCATCCCGGTGTCCTTCTACTGGCAGTTCATGGAGCAGAACGGCTTCCGGGCGCGGATCGAGGCGCTGCTCGAGGACCCGGAGTTCGCCGGGGATCCCGAGCTGCGCAAGGAGCGCCTGGCCGAGCTGCGCGCGGACATGCTCGCGGCCCCGATCGACCCGGTCGCGCTGGGCCAGATCGACGCCAAGCTGACGCGTGACTTCCCCGGCCTGCGCATGCGCTTCCGCTCGAGCACCAATGCCGAGGACCTCGACGGCTTCACCGGCGCCGGGTTGTACATCTCCTGGACCGGCGCCCAGGGCGATGCCAGCGCGCCGATCGAGGACGCCATCCGCACCGTGTGGTCCAGCGTGTGGTTCTTCCGTGCCTTCGAGGAGCGCACCTACCGCAGCATCGACCACCACCGGGTGGGCATGGCCGTCCTGGTCATGACGTGCTTCTCCGACGAGGAGGCCAACGGGGTGGCGCTCACCGCCAACATGTACGACACCTCCGGGCTGGAGCCTGGCTTCTACATCAACGCCCAGCGTGGCGGCGAGTCGGTGGTGAAGCCCCGGCCCGGCGTGACCTCGGATCAGTTCATCTACCACCACACCTTCCCGGGCCAGCCCACGGTGTTCATCGCCCACTCGAACCTGGTGCCCGAGGGCTGCACGGTGCTGACCCGCAACCAGACCCATGAGCTCGGGCTGGCCCTGGATGCGGTCCACGCGTACTTCCAGGAGCTGTACGGCTCCAACCCCGACGGCTACTACGCCATGGACGTGGAGTGGAAGTTCGACGCTCCCCCGGGCGAAGAGCCCAGGCTCTACATCAAGCAGGCCCGGCCCCACTCGGGCTGGGCCGAGTAGGCGCCGCGCCATGAATCTCCACCTGCCGCCCCTGCCCTCGCTCCTCGGCCTGGCCATGGTGCTCGGCGGTCTCACCGCCTGCGGCCTGCCACCCGCCGGGGACATCGACCGCTCGGCGGCGTTCGCCACGGATCGGCTGGTGACCTGGGAGATGGCCTTCAGCCAGGCCGACTGGGACGGCCTCTACCCGCTCACGGACGTGTACCAGCCGGTGGATGTGGTCATCGACGGCGCGCTCCACGAGCGGCTCGGGGTGCGCGGGACCGGCAACACGAACCGCGCCAAGCTGGGCATGCGTGTGCGCTTCAACGAGTTTCACGCCTCAGCCCGATTCCACGGCCTGAAGCGCGTCAACCTGCGCCCCGCCTCGGGCGACCCCTCGCTGGCGCGTGAGGCGCTCGCCCTGGGGCTCATGCGGGAGGCCGGTGTACCCGCTCCGCGCTCGAGCTTCGTGTGGGTCGACTGGGGCCTGGGTTACGGCGTCTATACGCTCGTGGAGCAGGTGGACAAGCGCTTCCTCGAGGAGCGTTTCGGCGAGGACGAGGGCGATCTCTACAAGCTCGAGCGCGGGGCCAACCTGGTCTATCGCGGCGACGAGCCGTCCGCCTACGACTGGCTGGGCACCTACCAGCTCAAGACCAACGAGGAGACCGCCGATCCGCGCGCCCTCATCGGGCTGATGAAGGCGCTGGCCACCGACGACCCGGCCGCGCGCGAGCGCGAGCTGGCCGAGGTGCTGGACGTCGAGGGCCTGCTGCGCCTGGTGGCCGTGATGACCTGGCTGGCCGACCTGGATTCCCTCCTCGGGACGGCCGACAACCTGTTCCTGTACCGTGACCAGCGCGGCAGATTCCGGGCCATCCCCTGGGACATGAACCGAGCCTTCGGGAACTACCACAGCCGGCACCTCCGGCGGGCCGCGGCCGAGGATGCCTGCCGGGCGGCCAGCCTGGCGTTCTGCGCGCGGACCGGGTGCGCATCGGCCGGCCTGTACGGCGACAAGCTCACCAAGCTGTGCGCCACCCACCACGGTGAGTTCTGCACCATGACCAGCGCGACCGAGCAGGAGCGAGCACGCTGCGCCGCGGAGGCGCCGGAGCTGTGCACCTACACCACCGACGGGCTGCTCGAGCTGGACTTCGACGCGCAACCCTGCAACCAGGACCGCCCCCTGGTCACCCAGGTGCTCGCGGTCCCGGCCTACCGGGCGCGGTACCTCGAGATCCTGGCCGAGCTGCAGGCGGATGTGCTCTCCCCCGCCTCGGTGGAGGCGCGCCTCGAGGCCATGCACGCGCTCCTCGCGGAGCGCGCGTTGGAGGACACCTGGAAGGACGTCAGCACCAACGCCGACTTCGGCAACGCCTTCCACGAGGATGTGGTCATCGACCCCGAGGCCGATCCCCAGGAGATGATCGACGAACGGGTCCCCGGCCTGGCGCCATTCATCCGCGCTCGCGACGTGAAGCTGCGCGAGCTGCTCGGAGGGACACTCGAGTGAACTCGAACACCAGGCGGTCCTCACCCCGGCTGGGTTGGCTCGGCCCGCTCGCGATGACCGCGGGGCTGTGGTTGCTGGCCACGCCCGCGGGCGCCGCGGACATCACCGACGAGCTGAGGCTGCGCGGCAGGTTGCAGGCCCGCTACGGCTTCAGCGAGGACTTCATCGACGGCGGCTGGTACGACGCCATCGAGCTGCCGCGCGCCCGGCTCGACGGTCGCTGGCGACCCGAGGACTGGCTCGAGCTGACGCTGGAGGTGGACCTCGCCGACGGGATCGAGGCGAAGGACGTCTTCGGAGAGGTCGAGCTGCACCCCCTGGCCAGGTTCACGGTCGGCAACTTCAAGAAGCCTTTCTCCCGGCTCAAGCTGGACTCCCCCTGGGACCTGGTGATCCCGGAGCGGGGGCTGCTGGACCGCTTCGCCATCTCGACCAACCGCTGCGGTGGCTTCGGCGGGCGGGAGCTCGGCATCATGCTGTCCGGCAAGTGGGACGGAGCGGTGGGCCTGCGCTACTTCGTGGGGGTGTTCAACAATCCCCTGGGAGAAGGCACCTACAATCGGGACTACGTGGCGCGCCTGGAGCTTCACGCCATCAAGGGACTGACCGTGGCGGTCCACGCGAACCACAAGCTCTTCCGCGAGGATCTGGCCGAGGGGGGCATCGGCAGCGGGTCCGCCAGGCGCACGCGCAACCTGTTCGGCGGCGACGTGCGCTGGAAGCTCGATGCGTTCGTCCTGCAGCTCGAGGCGGCCTACGGCGACAACCTGGGCCCCGGGCAGGACGACTCCGCGGCCACGCGCGTTTCCAATGGAGAGGGTCACGAGCTGGTCGGGGCGCACGCCATCGCCTCCTACCGCGTCGAGCTCACCGACACCTTCAGCCTGGTGCCGGCCTTCATGGCCGAGGTGTTCGACGCCGACCTCGAGCAGGACGGCGACACCGCCGTGCGGCTGGCAGGCGCGCTCAACGCGGATCTGGGCGAGTCGATCCGCTTCAGCCTGTCCGCGGAGGGCTTGCTCCAGGAGGCCAAGGGGTACGACTCCCCCACCCGCTTCTATCTCCAGATAAATCTGGCATACTGAGCGCGGAGCAACGGATGAACCCCTGGCGTCGCGTGTACCGGGTCCGGCCCTGGCCGGCCACCGTGCTGGCCCTGCCGCTCGTGCTGCTGGCGGCCTGGTACGCCTGGCGGGCCTTCGCCAGCCTGGACTCCTACAGGCGGGCGGCCGACCCGGACCACGAGCTTCGCCTCGAGGAGTACCAGCTGGCGCTGCACGACGCGCTGCGCCACGACCTGCGCCGCTTCGGCATGCCCGGCCCCCCCAGGAGGCCCCGCGTCCCGCACCTCGAGCTGCACCTGTCCAACGCCAACCTGGCGGCGCTGGAAGCGGGCGCGCTGCTCCCCGAGAAGCGCCCCTACGTCAAGGCCCGGCTCGTCCGCGGCGGGCGCCGGGAGAAGATCAAGCTGCACCTGCGCGGCACCCAGCCCTGGCACTGGCTGAACCCGCAGAAGTCGCTCAAGCTCAAGATCGACGACGACGACGCGGTGGCGGGTCGCGCCTTCCTGCGCGGCAAGGTGCTCAACCTGGTCAACGACCCGAACCCGGTGCCCGTGGCCGACGAGCTCGTCTTCCGCCAGGCCCGCGAGCTCGGGTTGCTCGCCCCGGCCACGGGCTTCGCCCGCCTGAAGCTCAACGGCTCCGACCTGGGCGTGTTCCGCTCGAGCGGCCAGGTGGACGAGAGCGTCCCGCGCGCGGCCCGCCGTTTCCCGGGCAGCATGTACTCGGGCAACCTGTCGGGCAAGGCGCCCGCAGACAGGCTGTGGCTCGAGCCCGAGAGCTGGAAGAAGGTGTCCTGGCAGCCCGGGCAGGAGGCGACGCGGGCGGACCTCGCGCGGCTGCTGGGCGCGCTCTCCCGCGGCAGCCTGGCGGAGCTCTCCGATCTGGCCGCGCACGAGCTCGACCTCGGGCGTTTCGCGGCCCTGGAGGCCCTGGAGATCGCCTTCGGGGTCGACGAGCGCGACGCGCGCCAGAACCACAAGCTGTACCTCGATCCCCACAGCGGGCGCTGGGAGCCCGTGGCCTGGAGCCTGCGCGGCTTCCGTCACCGGCCCGAGCTCGAGCTGGCCGAGCACCCCCTGGGGCTGCGCCTCAAGCTGGTGCCCGGGTACCTGTCGCTGCGGGCGCGCGCGCTGCACGGGCTGCTCACCGGCTCGGGCCGGCCGGCGACCGTGCGCCGCCAGGCGCTCGATCTGCTCGAGGAGCTGTGGCCCGAGCTGACCTCGGACCCCCACTGGGACGCCACCAAGCTGCTGCCCGACACGAGCGCCTTCCTGCGCCGCATGCCGCGCTTCATGGACGAGGAGCGCCTGACCCTGGCGCTGGAGGCGGAGCTCGCCACCTACGCCGATCGGCACGCCTTCCTGCGCGAGCGTTTCGCCCGCCTGGAGCTCGTCCACGCGCTGGGGCAGCCGCGCGAGGCGCCAGGGGGGTTCGAGACGGACTGGGAGCTGTGGCTCGACGGGCAGAGCGGGGTGCGGCTGAGCGAGCTCACCGCCCGCTTCGCCCCGGAGTGCGCCGAGCCGGCCTGGCAGGTGTTCGCCCGCGGGGCGCCGCTCACGGCCCTCGGCCGGGCGGCGGAGCAGCCCGTGCTCGCGCCGCTGGTGCTCGAGCCCGTGGCCCGCCTGGTCGAGCGCCCGGGGGGCGAGCTGCGCGCCGTGCCTGCGCCGACCCGCTACAGCCTGCGCGTCGCCTCGCGCTGTGCGCCGCTGTCCGTGGAGGCCTGCGGCGCACGCCTGGATGACGGCAGCCGGGTGCGCTCCTCGCCCCGATCGCCCGAGGCCCCCGCGCTGGCCGCGCCGGTCCAGCCGGAGCCCGCGCACGTCCCGGCCCTGGCCGCCGGCGAGTCCGGCCTCCACCCCTGGTCCCTCGCGCCGTCCGCACCCGAGGTGGTGTCGCTGGGCCCCGGGGAGGTCCCCGTCGAGGGCCAGCGCGTCTACGCTCGTCACCAGGCCGTGGTGATCGAGCCCGGCACCACCCTGCGCCTGGGTCCGGGCGCCAGCCTGATCTTCCTCGGGACGCTCGAGGTGCGCGGCAGCCAGGAGTCCCCGGTGCAGGTTGTGGCGAGCGGCGGGGAGCCGTTCGGCGGGCTCGCCCTGCAGGGTCCAGGCACGGCGGGCTCCAGGCTGAGCCACCTGATCGTACTGGGCGGCGACAGGCCCGCATGGCGTTCGGCGAGCTACTCCGCCGCGCTCGAGGTACAGGACACGGAGCGGATCGAGATCCGCGACTGCAAGCTCCGAGGCGCTACCCGCGAGGGGCTGCACGTCGGCTCGGTCCGCGGGCTCACCGTGGATGGCCTCGAGGTGGAGGACGCGGCCGGCGATGCCCTGGACCTCGAGTTCACCCAGGGCAGCCTGCAGCGGCTGCGCTTGCTGCGCGCCGGCGACGACGGCCTCGATCTCATGGGCGGCGAGCTCTCGGTGAGCGACGCGGTGGTGGTCGGCGCGGCGGGCAACGCCGTCAGCGCCGGCGAGGAGGTGGAGCTGGCCCTGGGGAGCAGCCTGCTGGCCAGCGCCAGGACCGGGCTGCGGGTCAAGAACGGTGCCCGGGTGACCTGCTCGGGCAGCCTGGTGTTCGAGGCCGAGACCGGCCTGGCGGTGGAGGGCCCGACGCCCTACTACCCCCTGCTCCCGCGCCTGCTGGCCGACGATCTCGGCCTGGTGGCCGTGAAGGAGGAGTCGCACCTCTCCAGGCGGGTCGCGCGCCGCGTGGAGCTGTCCCGGGTGTTCCGCACGCTGTCCGACGCGGGTGGCCTGGCGCGCCTGCGGCGCGAGGTGCTCGGGCTGGCCGACTGGGGGGGCCTCGAGGCCCTGGTCCAGGGCTGGCGCGCGAGGGTGACGCCGTGAGCGGCCGCTGGCCCAGCCTGAGCTTCGTGGCCCTGGTGCTGGCCTGGGGCGTCGCCATCGCCTTCCTGGCCTGGGGGTTCTCCACCCCCGAGCTGGAGGAGCTCTGGCGCCTGCGCCACGAGCTCCGGACCGGGCAGAAGGCCACCCTCTCGGAGGCAGAGCTCGCGCGACTCGAGCACGCGCTCGACGCCCACCCGCGGCTGGTCGAGGACTACCTCGACGGCGCGCGCCTGCGGGTGCTGAGCGCCGCGGAGGACGGCTGGCTGCGCGTCCCGGGGGCGGTGCTGCTGCGGGCTCGCGGCGCCGGGCAGCGCGCCGCGCTCCGCCTGGACGTGCAGGTGGCCCCTGGGCTGCTGCCGCTCGAGGTGGAGCTCCGCTGCGGCGCGGGGCGGGCGCACCTGCGCTGCGAGCAGGTGGGCAGCTTCGAGCTCGCGCTGCCCGCGGGCGAGGCCGCGCTGTGCCAGCTCGAGCTGCGGGGCCCGGACGGCCGCCCCCTGGCGGGCGCGGCCGGGGTGCGCCTGCGGCTGCCGGGAGACGAGCCATGATCCGGCGCTTCAACCGCTACGAGCTGAAGTACCTGGTCGACGTGAGGACGGCCGGACGGATCCGGGCCGATCTCGGCGAGCTGGCCAGCCTGGACGCCCACGGCGGGCCCCAGGGCTACCGGCTGGCGAGCCTGTACTACGACAGCCCCGGGCTGGACTTCTACTGGGCCAAGATCGAGGGCATCAAGTTCAGGCGCAAGCTCCGGCTGCGCGTCTACCTGCCGGGCGACGGCACCCCGCCGCGCGACGGGCTGGTCGAGATCAAGCAGCGCGTGAACCGCACGGTGCGGAAGCGCCGCCTGGTGCTGCCGCTCGAGGAGGCCGAGCGCCTGTGCGCCGGAGAGCAGCCCGATCGCCCGCTGGACGAGGAGGATCGGCAGGTGGCCTCCGAGGTGTGCTACCTGGTCCAGGCCATGCACCTGCAACCCACCGCGATCACCAGCTACCGCCGGGTGGCCTACGTGGGCGGGCGCTACGATCGCGGGCTGCGCGTCACCCTGGACTACGACTGCCGCGGCCGCGATCACGCCCTGGAGGTCGATCTCGACGCCCAGGACCACCCCTTCCTGCCCCCGGACGTGGTGGTGCTGGAGGTCAAGGCCGACGAGGTGGTGCCCGACTGGGTGACCTCGCTGCTGGCCCGCCACAACTGCCACCTGCAGCGCCTGAGCAAGTACTGCGCCGCGCTCGCCCGCGCGCGGGGCCTCGCTTACACGGTCGCCACGCCCGCCTCGGCCGGGCGCGACCACGGGAGATAGCGCATGGATCAGCTCCTCCAGGACCTCGAGCGCTTCCAGGACTTCACCGGCGCCTTCACCCCGCTGGACATCGCCCTGACCCTGGGGCTGTCCTGCCTGCTGTCCCTGGGGCTGGCCTGGGTGTACCGGGCCAGCCACCGCGGGGTGTCCTACTCCCAGGGCTTCGTGCACGGGCTGGTGCTGCTGGGCGTGGTGGTGTCGCTGATCATGCTGATCATCGGCTCGAACATCGCCCGGGCCTTCGCCCTGGTGGGCGCGCTGTCCATCGTGCGCTTCCGCAACGC
Organism: Myxococcota bacterium; assembly: GCA_022710975.1. Taxonomy (GTDB): domain Bacteria; phylum Myxococcota; class B64-G9; order B64-G9; family B64-G9; genus JAKLGA01. The sequence continues at coordinate 134,537 of JAKLGA010000018.1, forward strand.
GGTCAAGGACAGCCGGGACGTGGCCTACATCTTCCTGGTCATGGCCGTGGGCATGGCCGTGGGCACGCGCTTCTACCTGCTGGCGGTGCTGGCCGCGGCGGTGTTGTCCGCCCTGGTCGTGGCGCTGAGCCGTTTCAACCTGTTCGCCAAGGAGGTGCGGGAGCGCATCCTGCGGGTGCAGGTGCCGGCCGGCCTGGACCACGAGGCGGCCTTCGCCGAGGTGTTCCGCGCGCACCTGGAAGAGCAGCGCCTGATCTCCCTCGAGACGGTGCGGGCCGGCGCGCTCCAGGAGGTGGTCTACTCCATCGTGCTGAAGCGCAAGGCCAGCCCCAAGCAGCTCCTGGACGATCTGCGCGCGCGCAACGACCAGCAGAAGGTCACCTTGATCCTGGGCCAGCAGGAGATCGACATCTGAGCCGCGCCGCGGTCCGCGCGCGGCCCTTGACGCGCGCGCCGCACCTGGGGTTTGCTCCTGCCTCGGCGGCCGGCGGCGCCGCCCCTGGAGGGTGCATGCAGGACGGCCTCGTGCTGGGCATCGGCAACGCGCTGACCGACATCCTCGTGCCCGCGACCGACGGGCAGCTCCAGGCGCTCGGCCTGCCCAAGGGCTCGATGCAGCTCGTGGACGCCGCCCGGAACGCCTGGGTGCTCGGCCAGGTGCGGCCCACCCGGCGCGTGGCGGGCGGGTGCGCGGCCAACACCATCACCGGCCTGGGGCGGCTCGGCCTGCCGACCGCCTTCATCGGCAAGATCGGGCGGGACGAGACAGGCGAGTTCTTCGCGCAGAACCTGCGCCAGGACGGGGTCGAGCCCCGCCTGCTGCGCTCGGAGGGCTCGCCCAGCGGCACCGCGGTGGCCTTCATCACCCCCGACTCCGAGCGCACCTTCTCCACCCACCTGGGCGCCGCGGTGGAGCTCGGCGCCGCGGAGCTGTCCCCCGCCCTGTTCGCCGGGGCGCGCCACTTCCACATCGAGGGCTACCTGGTACAGAACCACGCGCTGATCGAGGCGGCCATCGATCGGGCGCAGGCGGCCGGGGCCACGGTCAGCATCGATCTCGCCTCCTACAACGTGGTCCTGGAGAACCTCGAGTTCCTGCGGCGCCTGGTGGCCAAGGGCATGGCCGTGGTCTTCGCCAACGAGGAGGAGGCCCGGGCCTTCACCGGGGCGCGGGACGACCAGGCGGCGCTCGAGGCCCTGGCGGACGCGTGCCAGACCGCCGTCGTCAAGCTGGGCAAGCGCGGCTCGCTGGTCGCGCATGGGCGCGAGCGCGCCCGGGTGGCCTGCCAGCCCGTGTCCCGGGTGGTGGACACCACCGGGGCGGGCGATCTCTACGCCACCGGCTTCCTCTACGGCTGGCTCACCGGCCGCAGCCTCGAGGAGTGCGCCGCGCTGGGCGGCCAGGTGGCCGCCGAGGTCATCCAGGTGATGGGGGCTCGTCTGGACGAGGCGACCTGGGCGCGCATCCGCCGGGCGTGCCCCGGCGAGCCTGGGTGAGGAGCTGGCCGCAGGCCGCGCCCAGCTCGACCCCGCGGCTCTTGCGCACGAACACGCTGAGCTGCCGCTCGGCCAGCAGATCGCCGAACTCCACGACCCGCCGCTCCTCGGGCCGCTCGTAGGGCAGGCCCGGGCAGGGGTTGTAGGGGATCAGGTTGATCTTGCAGGGGAAGCCCGCCAGCAGGGCCACCAGCGCCCGGGCGTCGGCGAGGCTATCGTTGACCCCGCCCAGCAGCACGTACTCGAAGGTCACCCGGGCGTGCTGCTCGGGCAGGTTGCGGCAGCAGCGCATCAGCTCCGCCAGCGGGTAGCGGCGGTTGACCGGCATGATGCTGTCGCGCACCTCGTCGCTGGAGGCGTTCAGGGACACCGCCAGCTTGGCCGGGACGCGGTGCACGAACTCCTCCATCTGCGGCACCAGGCCCACGGTGGAGACGGTCACGTGCCGGCGCGAGAGCTTGGGACCGAAGTCGTCGAGCAGGATGTCCACGGCCGCCGCCACGGCCTCCAGGTTGGCCAGCGGCTCGCCCATGCCCATGAACACCACGTTGGTGACCGGCCGCGCCAGCCCCTCGGCCGCGAGCCGCCGGCTGACGGCCTCGAGTTGGCCGGCGATCTCGCCGGCCGACAGGCTGCGCGTGAGCCCCATGGTGCCCGTGGCGCAGAACCGGCAGCCCTGGGCGCAGCCCACCTGGGTGGACACGCACAGGGTCCGCCGACGCTCCTCGGGCATGTACACGCCCTCCACCTGCAGCCCGTCGCGCAGCCCGAAGCGGTACTTGCGGGTGCCGTCCCCGGCCTGGCGCTCCTCGAGGATGGCCGGCGCCGACAGCCAGGCCAGCTCCGGCAGCCGGGCGCGGAGCGCCCTGGAGAGATCGGTCATCTCCTCGAAGGAGGCCGCGTTGCGCGCGTGCAGCCAGCGGAACACCTGCCGCCCGCGGAAGGGCTTCTCGCCCTGCCGGGCGAACCAGCGCTCGAGCTCCGGGCGGGTCAGGGAGGACAGATCAGACAGGGCGGACGAGTCGGACATGTCGGACTCGTCTGGCGGGGCTACTTCAGGCCTTCGAGCAGCGCCTTGGCGATGCGCTTTCCGGACTTGTTCAGCGCGTCGCGGCCGGCCTCCTGATCGTTGGCCCCGTTGCCCTTGACCGTGTACTTCTTGGCGAAGAGCTGCCTGTTCTGCAGCCGATCCGCGACGGTCACGTTCACCCGGGCCGTGCACTGGCGCTGGGCGAAGAAGTCGCTGCAAGCGTCCACCACCACCTCGCCGGTGATCTCCATGTCGGCGCCCTTGGCGTCGGCGGTGAACACCAGGCCGAGCTCCTTGTGGAGCTGCTCCTTGATGTCGGTCACCACCGTGCTGGCGTCCGCCTCCTGGCCGAGCAGCACCTCGCGCACCCCCACGAAGGCCGAGAGCTCCTCGAGCTGCACGTAGAACTTGCCCGTCTTGACCTGCAGATCGTTGCCGAACTTCTCCTGGATGATGCGCAGGTCGCGCTCGTTCTCGGTCAGCGCCTGGACGTCCACCTGGGAGCCCAGGATGGCCTCCTTGTCGCCGAAGATCTTGATCACCCGGGCGCTGGCCAGGCCGTCGGCGCCGGTCGAGACCCGGCCCTCGATCGAGCCCTTGCCGCGCTGGAAGGCGAAAACCACCGGCAGGCTGGCCACCGGGTTGCCCTTGTAGCGCACGGTGACCTGGAGGGGATTCTCCAGGCCGCGGCCGTTGACCGCCTGGGACCTGTCGGGGTTCGCCTGCCACTCCAGGTCGGCCGCCAGCCGGGCCACGGCGCGCTCGATCTCGTGGTTCAGCACCTCGGGCTTGCCGTCGCCGTTGATGTCGTGATCGATCACCCCGCCGAAGTACTCGCGCAGCGCCAGGTAGGACTGGAAGTAGGCCTTGAAGGCCTCGCCCAGGCGACCGGCGCCCTCGGCCTTCACCCCGGCCAGGACGTAGTCCACCGCCTTCTTCTGGGCCTTCTCCAGGCGCTCGCGGATGCGGCGGGCGATCTCGGCCTTGCTCAGGCGCACCAGCATCCAGTACTTGTTGGCGCCCACGTCCTTCCAGCGGTCGTGGATCTCGACGCCCTCGAGGGTCTGGTCCACGAAGAACTGGGTGTCCTGCCGGTAGGACGAGTCGGTGCGGCTGGCGTCCTGGGTGACGTTGTCGCCCTTGTACATGCGCATGTTGTTTTCTTTGAAGTAGTCCACGATGACCGACTGGATGTGCACCTTGAGGGTGGAGGACAGCTCGACGTAGGCGGCGTTGCGCGCCCGGGTCCAGTCGTTGGCCTCATCGCTGCGGCCGGTGGCCACCCCGATGCCGATGTAGTAGCCCTCCATGCTGGGCTGGGCGTTGACCCAGTCCGGGGCGGCGCGGGCCGGGTTGACGGGCACGGCCTCGACCGGCTTCTCGGTGTAGGCCGGCTTCGGCTCGGGCTTCGGCTCGGGCTTCACCGCGGGCTTGGGCGGCGGCTCGTCGAGCTCCTTGGCCGCCTTGGGAGGCGGGGTCCTCTCGCCGTGCTCCGCCGCCTCCAGGTCGGCGAACGCGTCGGCCGAGCGGTCGCGCACGTGCTGGATCTCGTTCTTGGTCGGCTTCTTCTCCTGCTTGGGGGTGCAGCCGGCCGGCAGCCAGGCCAGCATCACGAACGCGAGGGCCATGGACCATGCAACGCGCATCGCTCGCCTCCTTCACGCGACCCGCTCGTGGCCGCTCGGTCGCATCCTAGCATTCCAAGGGGGTTGGACGCACCCGCCCCTCCCCGATTCAGCTCAGAAGTTCAGGGTCACGCCCACCTTGGCGCTCACGCCGGCTTCGAAGTTGAGGGGCTCCCCGTTCACCTCGCCCAGCACGTGGTACATGAAGCGCCCGGCCAGGTTCAGGATCTGGATGCTGATCCCGGGCTTGACCCAGTACTCCAGGCCAAACAGGCCCTCGCCGCCCAGCCCCACCGCGTACCCGTCGGTCGTGGAGTTCGCGTCGCCGGTCAGGATGTACAGCACGCTGCCGCCGATGCGGACGCCCAGGCTGAGCATGAGGCTGTTCAGGTACCAGCGCTTCAGGATGCCGAAGGTCAGGTGGTCGGCGGCCCAGGAGACATCCTCCACCCCGCCCACGTTGGAATCGATGATGTAGTGCCAGTCGATGAGCGCGGTGAAGTAGAACTCGGAGATGCCGGTCAGGTTGGCGAGAGAGGCCTCCATGTTGAGCCCCAGGCCCGCCATGTGCAGCATGCTGGGGCTGTCTGAACCGGGCAGCCGGCTGTCCTCGAAGATGTCCACGAAGTTCAGGCTGTAGCTCGCGGCCAGGCCCAGGCTCCAGCCGGCCGTGGGGATCTCGGCCAGCTGCTCGCCGCCGGCGAACTTGCGATCCACCCGCACGTGCTCGGCGTAGGTGGGCGTGCCCTGGCCGGTGCCGGTGGCGTCGCCCACCTTGCGGACCTTGACGTAGCCGATGGTCTTGCGCGCCCCGGCCGCGTCGAACTCGGCCACCTCGTAGGTGTCGTCGAGCAGGATGGAGTCGCCCTCGCCCCCCATGAACTCCACGCCGTCGTCCAGGCTGGCGGTCATGGGCAGGGTCATGCGGAACTCGGGGGTCTTCTTGAGGGCCGGCACCAGGTCGTTGGCCAGCAGGGTCTGGGCCGCGCAGGCGACCGCCTGGTCGGCGGCGGTGTTGCTGCCCTTCATCTCGGTCACGTTGCCCACCGCGGCCACGCTGGGCCGCAGCCGGGCCACCAGCTCGTAGGGCTTGGCCTTGGGATCGGTCAGGTTGGCCCGGTAGAAGTACACCTCGGCCGCCAGGTGCGCGCGCTGGACCGCCTCACCCGGCACGCACTTGGTGCAGGCCTTCATGCGGATGGTGTCCTTGGCCTCGGACAGGATGGAGAGGGCGTCGGTGTTGCACTGGCCCGGGCCGACCCGCAGGGTGAGCAGCTTGATCTTGTAGAAGTACGCCGAGCTCATCACCCGCTCGATGTCGCCGGCGTACACCCGAGCCGCCTTGAAACGCAGCTCGTACTCGGCCTCGGCCGCGGCCCGGTCCATGGCGAGCTTCTGCACGTGCTCGCGCAGGAGCTGGATGAACCCGTCCATGCCGCCCGCGGCGCTCACGTCGACCGCGTTGTAGTCGAAGCGCTTCAGCTCCATGGCCGCGCGGATCTCCTTCTCCACGATGGCCAGCCGCTCGGGGCTCGCGCTCACCCCGCTGTCGAGCTCCATGCCCACGTAGGTGATGGACTTGCGGGTGTAGCTCTCCTGGGTCTTGTCCGCGGCCAGCTTTTCTTCCTTCGAGTCCTCGGCCAGCGCCGGGGTGACCAGGAGGGAAGCGAGCACGATCGGCATCAAACGCTTCAGCATGGTTCTATCCTCTCTCAGAAGGAGACGATCAGCCCGACCTGGGCGTTGACCTTCACTTCATCATCGACGTAGCTGCGTCCCGAGACATAGGCGAAGTAGCCGCCTTCGGCCCTCAGGAACAGGGAGAACTCGGGGATGATGTACCACTCCAGGCCGAGCGTGAGCAGCCCACCGACGGACACCTTGGAATCCTCGTTGTAGGGCGACGCACCCTCTTCCCCGCCGTACACCAGGGCGCCCAGCCCCACCCGGCCGCCCAGGTCGAACACCAGGCTGGTGGCGTACCACTTCTTGTGGAGGCCCAGGGTGAAGTGGGGCAGGTGGAAGTCGTCCCCGGCGTACAGGTAGTCCAGCACCACCGAGAGGTAGATCTCCGGCGCGCCGAAGGCGTTGGCCAGATCGAAGTCGAAGGCCATGCCGCCGCCGAACAGCGGGCCCGCCTCGTCCACCATGCCCAGCAGATCCCACTGGAACTGGAAGAACGGGCTCCAGCTCATGCCCATCATGGGGTGCTCGTAGAGCAGCTCGCCGCCGGCGAAGTCGCGCTTCTCGCGCACCTTCTCGGCCTCGCTGGGCGTGCCCTGGCCCGAGCCCTGGGCGTCGCCGACGTCGCGCACCTTGACGTAGCCGATCAGGTTCTTGGCGCCGGAGGCGTCGAACTCGGTCACGTCGTAGGTGTCGTCGAGCAGCACGCCCTCGGCCTGGCCCATCATGAACTGCACCCGGTCGTCGTGCATGCCGACCACCGGGCTCTTGAGCTGGAAGTCGGGGATGGACTTGACCTGCTTCTCCACCCCGCCCGCGCTGCCCCCGGCCACGCTGCGCACGGCCTGGACGCGGGCCTGGAGCTGCAGCTCCGGGAGCTTCTGCCGGTACTCCGCCAGCGCCTGCTGGTAGCGCTCGAGGTCCTGGTGGTACTGCTCCTCGGCCTCCTCGCGCATCTTGTCCGTGGCGTTGGGAGGGAGCTTCCGCCGCTCGGGCGGCCTGGGCATGCCGGCATAGCCCTGGACGTCATCCCCGCCCCAGCGGATCGCCGCGAGCGGGGCGGTGGCCGGCTTGCTCTCGTCCAGCAGGTTGGCCCGCAGGAAGACCACCTTGCCCTGGACCGCGACCCGTACTTCGGGCTCTTCCTTCCAGTCCTGGGGATCGCCCTGGCGGCACTTGCGCTCCACCTTCTGGCGCGGCTTCTCGCCGGGCTTCTTGGCCGGGACCGTGGTGACCTCGTCCCAGCACACCCAGGGCGCGGCGCGCAGCGCGCTGACCTCGATGAGGTACAGGTAGGCGGAGGACATGATCCGGTCGATGTCGGAGGCGTACACCCGCGCCGACTTGAAGCGCAGCTCGTACTCGGCCTCGGCCGCGGCCCGGTCCACCGAGCGTTTCTTGACGTACTCGCGCAGCGCCTGGACGAAGCCGTCCAGGCTGCCGAACTCGGCCGGGTTGACCGCGTTGTAGTCGAAGCGCTTGAGCTCCACGGCGGGCTTGAGCGCCTTCTCGATCGCGGACTTCTCGCCCTTGACCAGGGTGATGCCCTGAGAGGGCTGCAGCCCCACGTAGGTGATGGACTTGCGGGTGTAGTAGGCCTGGGTCTCATCGGCCTTGAGCTTCTGCTCCTTGTCTTCCGCGGACCGCGCCTGCCAGGAGGTAGCCGTCAGGCCGACCACGACGACGGCCCATGAGAAGACCTTCTTCATGTGCGATTACCTCTCGGATCACGGCATGGGCAGAGGTCGGCGGCAGGACCCACGCCGGGCCCCACCGCCGGTGACTCGTGCAGATCTCCTCACTTGAACTTGTAGATCAAGCTGACCTTGCTCGAAGAGATGTCGTACTCCGCGCCGCCGAGCTGGGCGGTGATGCCCTCGTCGATAGCGCTCTGCAGCTCGATGTTGTCCAGCTTGCACTGAACCCGGAACACGACCTCGCTGGCCGTCTGGCGGTCGAGGCTGGCGTAGGTGCAGGCCTTCTTCAGCACGCCGTTCATCTTGAGGTGGGCATTCTTCGGGGCGTTCTTGAAAACCACGTAGAACTTGTTGCCCTTCTGGACATCCTCACCCCAGTAGCCGGTGATCTGCGGCAGGATCTGCCCCATCGCGTCGGTGGCGGCCGAGATGATCGCCTTCAGCTCCTCGCCAGCGGCCCAGGTGGAGTGACGGGCGCTGTTGGAGCGCTGGGATGCGAGCTTCCGCGCGGTGGTGGTCTCGTAGGCCTCGATGCTCACACTGTAGAACACTTCGTCGTCGTTGCCTTCCTTCTTGGCCTCCCACTTGAGGTAGATGTTCGCGCCGACCGCCATGGCGATCTTGGCGGCCTCGTCCTCCTCGGCGCCCATGGTCTCGCCGATGGCGTCCACCATCTTGTTGAGGTCTTCCTGCCCAGTGGTGCTCAGCACTTCCCAGCGGGCCTTGGTCAAGTAGGAGTTGAGATCGCCCTCGACCTGGCCGCGGTACTTGCTGCCCTTGGAGGCCGGGGACGGGTAGACCATCAGGGTCGGACGCCCGACGGCGTCGAGCATCTCGTCCTTCGAGGCGATCACGCCCATGGCGACAAGGTCGCCCTGGAGCTGGCTCTTGAACACCTTGGTGATGATGGTGATCGCGATGGTGTTGTCGTCGATGCGGCGGCTGGACTTCACGCCCTCGCCTTTCTGATCGCGGGGGCCGACCTCGGGGATCTTCACGTAACGGTCCAGGTTGCGGAAGATCTCGGCCTGCTTGGCGCGGTAGGCGTTGCGCTGGTCCTGGGTCTGGGCCAGTTTCTCGACGATGTACCACTCGAGGCAGGCCTTGCGCGCCTGGGTCATGGCTGTGGGCTGGTCCACGCCTTTGCCCTGGCAACGCACCGAGTCGATGTTGGCGTCCACGCTCTCCACCACTTCCCCGGGCAGGAGTACCTCGGGCTCGTCCGACTTGACTTCCTTGTTGCCGCCGCCGCACGCGGCCGAAGCCACCACCAACGCCAGTACTCCGAAAATGGCCAGGGTCTTCTTGGTCATGGATCCTCTCCTCCTTGGGTACCTGGAATGGGGACCTTCGTTTTTCGCCACCGGGACGGGCCGCATGTTGGCACCTGACCCCTGTGAAGTCAAGGCCCGAGGGACGGAGCAATCGTCCGGATTCCCGAGGGGTTGACGCACCCCCGGCGTCCGGCTATCATGGCGCACCTCTTCACGGGGGAGGCCATGCCCTTCGAGGACGGCACCTTCGACTGCGCCCGACGCCTCGCGATTCACCTCGGACCGCTGGTGATGGCGTGCGCGCTGGGCCTGGTCGGCTGCAAGGACGAGCCGCCCATCGCCGACGCGGGTCTCGTCGCGCCGCCCTCCTCCGAGGAGCCTGCTCCGCCGGCGGCGGAGGACGCAGGTGAGGATCCCGGCCCGACGCAGGGCGTCACCGACGGGCAGGACGAGGATGGCGTGGAATCGGCCGACGAGGGCCGTCTCACGGCCGAGGGACGGGCGCCGAAGGGGGTGGACGTCGGCCTGTCACGGGATCGGGCCGCCGCCATCGCCAGGCGAAATTTGTTGAACAAAATGAAAGAGCTAGGCATCATGCCGCCCGACGCGCAGGAGCTCCAGGGCGCTGCCATCACCCGCTTCTGGATGCAGGGCAAGTACGTGTACGCCGAGGCCAGCGCGCCGCTCGGCGGGGAGACGAACGGCTTGAATGTACCCGCGGACCGGCCGTCCAATTCTGCGAACCAGGGACAGCCCCCGGACGCGGCGACACCAGAGGGAGGACCCAGACCATGAAGAAGATTATCGGGCTCGCGAGCCTGGCGGCCATCCTGGTCCTGTGCGTGGCCTCGGCCGCCTCGGCCCAGCCAGCCGAGAAGAAGCGCCTGGCCATCGGCGAACCGCGCACGGACTGGGCCCAGTCGGGCTCCTGCCATGGCTACGCGCCGAACTTCGGCAGCACCGTGGCCGCGGCCCTGCAGGGCAAGATCGGCGAGACCGGCGCCTTCAGGATGCTGTCGCGCAGCCAGATCGCCGCCATCCTCAAGGAGCACTCCATCTCGATGAACGGCATGGGGGACCCGAACAACGCCAAGCAGGTGGGTAAGTTCCTGCAGGCCGACTACCTGCTGGCCGTCGAGTTCCTGTGCATGGTAGACCACCTGCAGATCAACATCAAGCTGGTGGACACCGAGACCGCCGAGGAGGTGTTCACGCGGGCCTACGAGATGCGCGACCAGCGCAAGCTCGAGGTGATGACCCGGGACGTGGCCAAGACGTTCAAGACCTGGGCCAAGACGGGAGAGTTCCCAGGGGTCAGCAAGGCCGGGCTGTTCCAGATGATCGACGCGCGGGCCTTCCACGATAGCACCGAGAAGCTCATCGCCCTGATCACGCGGGAGATCCCCAGGGCCTCGGGCAAGATCACCGAGGTGAACACCTACGGCGAGACCATCAAGGTGAAGCTGAGCTACGGCAGCGACGTGATGTCGGGCCTGAAGCTCAAGGTCAAGCGGGGCGACGAGGAGCTCGGCTCGGTCTACATCAAGAAGAAGGGCCGGGGGGAGCTCGAGGCCGCCACGCCAGACGACATGTCCTCCTTCGAGGAGGGGGACCTGGTGACCACCGAGGGCTGGGAGCCCAGCATCGCCGTGGCCAAGACGCTCGAGGACGAGGAGGGCACGAACGAGGAGTTCGCGGAGGCCTTCGTGGCGAAGCTCGAGGAGGAGATCCCCAAGGTCGAGGGCATCCAGCTCGCGGACGGCGCGGACGCACAGAAGACACTGCAGCGCATGGGCGCGACCGCAGACAAGAAATCTCTTGCCAAGCTCCAGAAGGCAGGCGTAGATTTCCTGCTCATCGGGCGGATTGCGGGCGCAGGAGATGACCGGCAAGTCCGCTTCGACGTGTTGAATACCTACGATGGGAAACGCGTCGTAGAACAGTTCGTCTTCGGTATGCGCAGGACCCACTGAGGGAGTTCCAGGCCTTCACAACGTTCGGAAGATCCGAAACCAGGAGGAAACTGAAATGAAGAAGCTCGTGACCGTGATCAGTGTGCTGGCGATGCTGGCGGCGATCGGCCTCGTGTTCGCGGCCTGCGACGACAAGGGCACCAACAGCGGCGGCCCGGCGGCCAGCGGCGCCCCGGCGTGGGTGCTCAAGGGCAGCGGCGCGTTCACCGGCGATCGCGGCAAGGCCTTCTACGGCGTGGGCTCGGCCCCCAAGATGATCGACATGAGCATGGCGCGTGACCGCTCCAACAACCGCGCCCGCCGCCAGATCCTCCAGATCTTCAACACTTACATCGCCTACATGATGAAGGACTACTCCCGCAGCACCACCGCCGGCGACATGAGCAAGGAGTCCTACGAGGCCGACGTGATGGCGGTGCAGAAGACCATCTCCATCGGCGACATCAACGGCGCCCAGATCGTCGACAGCTGGCAGGATCCCGCGGACGGCACCATCTACTCCCTGTCGGTCCTGGACCTGGCCGCGGTGGCCGACATCATGGCCAACAAGGGCGAGCTGGATGCCAAGCTGCGCGACTACGTGCGCGCCAACGCCGCCAAGTCCTTCGACGATCTCGAGAAGGAAGAGGCCAAGCGCGCGGGCAACCAGTAAGCCCCGAGTCCAAGCGCTCCTTGCGTGAGGCACAGGGCCGGGGCCGCGAGGCTCCGGCCCTTTTTGTAGGCGCGCTTCGCCGGGGTTGACCGCCCCGGGCCCATGTGTACTATACGGTCCGGAACCCTTCCCCGGGAGGAAGCCATGCCGTCTCGCGTGTGCCGTCATGTCGGAAGAGGTCTGGCCCTCGGCCTGGTGCTCGCCTCGAGCCTCGGCCTGTGGGCCGGGTGCAGCGGCGCCCAGCCCACCCTGCGCGGCGGCCCCACCCCGGCCTGGGTGGACCGCCTGCCCTCCCGCCAGGGCGTGCTGTGCGCGGTCGGCTACTCCGGGCCGACCTTCTACCAGCAGGACTGCGTCGGCAACGCGGCCACCAACGCCCGCGGGCAGCTGTCCGACACGATCTCGGCCACCATCCGCACGGTCACCCTGGACATCTCCGACGGCACCCGCGGCAACTTCAGCCGGGACGTGTTCGTCGAGGGCTCGGAGAGCATCTCCAACACCGTCCTGCAGGGCTCCGAGGTCGAGGCCCAGTGGGTGGACCTGCAGGGCCAGCGGGGCTCCAGCGGTGGCTGCTACGCCATGGTGTGCATCGATCCGTCCAAGCCGGTCGACTCCTTCATGGACAAGATCGATGACAAGCTGCCGCCCAAGACCGTGGAGAAGGTCCGCCAGAACGCCGAGGCCGCCTTCGAGGAGCTCGAGAAGGAGGAGGCCAAGCACGAGGGTGGCGCCTCCCCGGCTCCGAAGGCCGAGGAGCCCGCTCCCAAGGCCGAGGAGCCCGCTCCCAAGGCCGAGGAGCCGGCCCCCAAGGCCGAGGAGCCGGCCCCCAAGGCCGAGGAACCCGCCCCCGAGCCCGCCCCGGGCGCCGAGCCCGGCCAGCCGCCGGCCGGGAGCTGACGCCCCCTCCGCCTGCCCCGCCCCTCAGCCGACCTGGTCGATGGACGAGAAGAAGTAGGCCACCTCGACCCGCGCCGTCTCGGGCGCGTCCGAGCCGTGCACGGCGTTCGACTGGGTGCTGGCCGCGTAGAGCTTCCGCAGCGTGCCAGCCTCCGCCTTGCCTGGGTCGGTCGCGCCCATCAGCTTGCGGTACCGCTGGATGGCGTCCTCGCCCTCCAGGACCGCGGCGATCACCGGCCCGCTGGTCATGAACCGCACCAGGTCGGCGAAGAAGGGCCGCTCGCGGTGCACCGCGTAGAACCCCTCGGCCTGGGCCTGGGTGAGCCGCAGCATGCGCAGCGCCACCGGCCGGAGCCCGGCCTCCTGGATGTGGGCCAGGATCTTCCCGGCCAGGTTCTTGCCCACGGCGTCGGGCTTGATGATGCACAGGGTTCGCTCGTTCATCTCGGATCCTCCAGGGGGTGGTTCGCCTCGATGGCTGTCGGTCACTTCGGCAGGTAGGTCTGCAGGTAGGTGTGGTCCTCGGTCGCCCACACCGCCGGGCCCTGCCCGTCGATCTCGGCCCGCTCCTCGAAGGGGCGCTCGCCGCCGCCGTCCATGATCTGGTTCGGGCCGGGGGGGTCGTTGTGGAAGTAGTTGGCCGCGCCCGCCGCCAGCCCCAGCGTGTGGCCGATCTCGTGGGTCAGGGTGTTCCCGATCATGCTGCCGAGCGCGTGGATGGCCTGCTCGATCTCGGCCGCCCGGGCGCCGCCCGGGTACTCGGAGGCCTCCACCGGGGTGCCGCCCAGCCGCTCCATGAACGGGCCGAAGAGGTCGTCGAACCTGGGCGAGGCGATCGGCATGGGCTCGGGGGCGTGCGGGCTGAAGGCCAGGTAGGAGGACACGAACACCCCGCCGAAGGCGTAGTGGCCGCTCTCCCGGGAGTCCGCGTTCGCGCCGCCGACGACGTCGTCGAAGTACAGGTTGCCGATGTCCTTGCCCATGGTGGCGTCCAGGCCGATCAGCCCCTGCCCGTTCGGATCCACCCCGCCCACCTCGATGACCGAGTACTCCAGGAAGTCGGTCGGGCGCAGCGCGCGGAACTCGACGCTGAACTCCTGGTAGTCGCGGTTGGCCACCGTCAGGATGCGATCGCGGATCCTGTCCTCGACGTTGCGCAGGCCGAAGTCGCGCAGCGCGTCCGTGAACCCTGGCAGGTAGCTGATGTACACGACCTGCTTCTGCGCCAGCACCTGGAACTCGAGCTGGCCGGGCAGGCTCAGGCCGGTGTGCTCGTCCGCGCCGTAGTACACCACGGGGGTGGCGCTGCCGCGCAGGGTGCCGGGCTCGGCCCCCAGCCCGGTCAGGCCGCCGTGCCCATCCGGGCTCACCCGCAGGATGTAGCGCATGTGGTCCCCGGCCAGCACCTCCGGGGGGATCTGCAGGGCGTCGGCGCCGCTGAGGTCGACCACCTCGCCCGTGCGGGAGCGGGTGAAGGTCCCCTCGATCTGGATCACCGTGGTGGCCTCGCCCGCCACGAAACCGCGGCCGTAGATGTCGATCCACTGCCCGCGCGACGCGGAGGTGGGCTCGAAGCGCAGCAGCGCCGTGGGGCCCAGCTCGAAGGAGACCGAGGGCAGCCCGGTCCCTTCGATCTCGAACCCGCCGTCGTGCACGTTGACCGGCCTGACCGAGCCGTTGAACAGGCCCGGGTGGATGCCCAGGCCGGCCGCGGGCAGCGGGCCGGCCAGCCGGTCGCGCCGATCGGGCTCGAGCACGATGGCGCGGCCCTGGATGGGCACCGCGCCGGAGCCGTCGGCCGGCACGAACTGCCCGTTCAGCCGCAGCTCGGTGAAGCCCTCGCCGTCGAGCAGGAACCCGTCGCCCAGCGCCTCCAGGGCCGAGCCCAGGTAGACGGTCTGGCCCTGGCTGGCCGCGGCCGAGAAGTGGTCCAGGCTGGGGGTGAGCTGCTCCAGCAGCGTCCAGCTCACGGCCAGCTCGGCGCTGGCCGTCTGCCCGTCGGTGTAGCTGGCCTGCACCCGCAGCGTGCCCTGGAAGGTGCCAGGGCCGCCCAGCGCTCCCCACAGGTTGCGGTCCATGCGGAACTCGAGCCGCTGGTCGTCGATCCTCACCGGGCTGAGCAGCCACGGCTGGCCGCCGCCGCGCTCCAGCGAGACCACCAGGCTGCCCTCGTCCGGGCCGACGAAACCCTCCCCGCGGCAGACCACCCAGCTCCCTGGCAGCAGCGTGTCCGGGCCGACCGCCTGCAGGCCGAGCAGGTGGGTGGCGCCGTCCGGCAGCTGGGAGGGGACGCTGGTGCAGCCGGCCCCAAGCAGCCACCCGAGGCAGCAGGCCAGCGCGGGCAGGACGCGCGGGGGTTTCACCGCTCCACCCCCCGCTCAGCGCCCGATGGTCGCCAGCAGCGCGTAGGTGTTGCTCGCGCCGCCGTAGCCGTACACCCGGATGTAGTAGTCCCCGTCCTCCACCACCACGTACTCGATGTGCTCGTTGTCCTGCGAGGAGGTCGAGGAGGCCAGCTGGTGCTGGACCAGGGTGTCCGGGGTCACGCCGGCCTCGTACAGCTTGAGGTCGAGGTCGCCGTCGGCGTGGGTGAAGGTGGCGTCGACGAGCAGGCGCTCGCCCGAGTACATGTAGAGCATGTACCAGTCGTCGTCGTTGGCGCACACGATGCGGTCGGTCAGGGCCTGCCCGTCCCAGAGGCCCGTGGCCTCGGCCGGGGTGTCGTTGGGCTCGCTGGCGTCGTCGGTGCAGGTCGTCGTGGCCGGGGTCACCAGCACCGTCATGCCGTAGGTGTTGCGCGCCTCGTTGTAGGGGGAGACGATCACGTAGTAGGTGCCCGTGGCCGGGACAGCCGCCAGCTCGCAGACCTCGTCGTCGTTCTCCGTGGTGCTGGCGCACAGCGCCACCTCGGGGGTGATCTGGGGCTGCTGGAGGGCCGCCTCGTCGATCACCCACAGGTCCAGATCGCCCTGGGCCTGGGTGAACTGGATCAACACGGCCAGCCCGTCGCCCTGCTCGAGGTCGAAGCGGTACCAGTCCAGGTCGTTGCAGACGGTCAGGTTCGGGTACTCGCCCTCGGGCACCACGCTGGCGTCGCCCGGCTCGTCGTTGGGCTCGTAGCCGTCGGGCTCGCAGCTCGCGACCTGCTCGATCACCACCGCGAACTCGTAGCTGTTCTCCACCTCGGCGCCGCCGCGCACGCGCACCAGGAGCGTGCGCTGGCTGGGCTGGCCCTCGAGGGTGGCGATCACCCAGGTGCCGTCCGCTTGGCCGCTGGCCAGCATGGTGGTGCCGTTGGCCTCGAACACGTCCAGCGCGAGCTCGCCGTTCACCGCGGTGTGGTCGATGCCCGCCCCGAACTGGTACCCGGCCGGCACGTCCACCTCGTACCAGTCCTCGTCGCCGGCGCAGATCTTGCGTCCGCTGTAGGTGCCCGCCTCCACGCGGGTGGCCTCCAGGGCCGCGTCGTTGGGCTCCATGTCGTCGTCCAGGCACTGGTCGTTGCCCGGCGCGTAGGCGGTGAAGGAGTAGCGCCCCTCGGCCGGCAGGCAGGTGCGCAGGTTGCACGCCCCGGTGGCGGGATCGTCCGTGTCCACGGCGCACAGGTAGTAGTGGATGGTGGCCGTGGTCTCCCCGCTCAGCCCGGGGTTGGGGATGGCGGCGGCCCAGGCCTCGTCGCCGGCGCTGGTCATGGTGCGCTTCTCGAACGATCCCCCGGCGCCCTGGCCCGTGTCCACCAGGTAGTACAGCGCCACGGCCGAGATGTCCGATTCGGCGTCCCTGGCCACCGCCTGGATGGGGTAGTCGCCCGCCACCTTCTGGTCGCCCAGCTCCTGGTGGGTCAGCGTCGGGGCCGTGCCCTCGCACTTGGTGGCGCCGCCCTTGATCAGGATGGTGATGTCCTGGGTCACGGGCGGGTTGACGTGATCATCGGCCTGCACCTGGAAGCTCCACACCGGCCGCTCCGCGATCTGCGCCGCGGTCGGGGTCCACTCGAAGGTGGCCAGCTTGGAGCCGGGCGCGGTCTGGAACAGGCTGCCCTCGATGGTGCGCACCAGGCTGATGTCGATGGAGGAGGAGTCCGGATCGCGCACCTCGATGGTGAGCCTGGCCTGGTTGGTGCGGCTGAGGTCCAGGGTGGTGTCCGAGGGCGAGATGAACACCGGCGCGCCCGTCCCCGCCCCGCCCAGGGTCACGGTGATGATGATGGTCTCGGAGGCCGTGTCGATGCCGTCGCTGACCTTGAAGGTCACCTGGTAGGTCTGGCCCCGGCCGTCGGGGCCGGCGTCCGAGGCGATCGGCGTCCAGCGGAAGATGGCCGTGCGATCGCCGAGATCCTCGAAGGTCGCGCCGGCGGGCAGGCCGTCGGCGGCGAACTGCAGGCTGTCGCCATCGTCGTCCACGGCCCGGACGGTGAACTCCAGGGTGCGGCCCGTCTCGACCGCCTGGTTGCCGATGTTCACCAGCGCCGGCGAGTGGTTCGCGCAGCCGGCCAGGCCGCCGAGCCCCGCCGCCACGACCAGCACGACCCGCGAGAGCATCCTGAGCTTCATCTTCGTTCTCCGCGAAAGGGGGTCCCGGCGAAATCGTCCGATGCTAGCACGCAGGGGGCGAAACGGCAATCACGGACGGGGGGTTACGCGGCCGGGGCGGCGCGGCGCCGGCCCCACCACCACAGGGCCGGGAGCGCCAGGAAGCACAGGTAGGCAGGCCAGTCGCCGAGCGCCAGGTAGGGGGTGGCGGTCGGGGGCATCATGGGTACGTCCTCGAGCAGGGTCTCGGCCCCCTCCAGGGAGGTCTCCTGGGTCACCCGCCCCACCGGATCCACGAAACAGGACACGCCTGTGTTGGTCGAGCGGATGAGGGGCAGGCGCGACTCGACCGTGCGGAAGATGGCCAGCGCCAGGTGCAGGTAGGGCTCGGCGGTCTTGCCGAACCAGGCGTCGTTGGTCACGTTGATCAGCACGTTCGGCCGCTGGTTGGCCAGCTCGCGGCTGAAGGCGAGCAGGATGTCCTCGTAGCACACCATCACGCCCAGGCGGAAGCGGCCGAAGGGCAGCACGGCCACCCGATCGCCCCGCGTCAGGCTGCCCGCCTCCGGCAGCCACTCGTAGAACACCGGGAAGTGGTCCCCGAGCGGGATGTACTCCCCGAACATGAGCAGGTAGACCTTGTCGTAGGTCCCCAGCACCTTGCCCTGCCCGTCCAGCAGGATGGCGGAGTTCAGCAGGTCCAGGCCGGGGTGACGCGCGTGCCTGGCGTCGGGGTTCCGCCGGAAGGTGAGCGCCCCGAACAGGAGCGGCGTGCTGAACCCGCGCTGGGGCGCGACGATGTCCTCCAGGCGCGTGCCCGCGCGGGTGTCCTCGTCCGCGTGGGCAGGGGGCACGGACGGGCTCTGGGGGATCTCGGCCACGTCCCTGGACAGCACCCGCGTGCGCGTCAGGCCCTCCTGGCCGGCCGGACGGTAGACCGCCAGCGGCGGCTGGAAGGAGGTCTCGGGCCAGACGATCAGCTCGGCCCCGCGCGCGGCCAGCTCGACCGACAGGCGCTGGTGCAGCACCAGGTTGTCCCGGATCTTGGCCGGATCCTCCTTCTCCCAGATGCCCACGTCCGCCTCGACCAGGCCGATGCGCAGCTTGGGGGCGGCCTCGGCCGCGGCGTCCACCTGTGCCATGCGCAGCCAGCCGTAGCCGGCCAGGAGCAGCGGCACGGCCAGGGCCACGCCCAGCCGCGCGAGGGCCGCCCGGCGGCGCTCTCGCCACAGGCCCAGGGCATCGAACAGCAGCCCGTTGACCGCCAGCAGGGCGAAGCCCAGCAGCCCCACGCCGCCCAGCTCGCACACCTGGATGAGCGGCAGGACGCTGTGCTGGCTGTTGGCGTAGTACCAGGGGAAGAGGAACCACACCCCGAACTCCGCCACCAGGAAGCAGACCGGCGCCAGCAGCCAGGCGCCCAGGCGCGTCCGGCGCTCGAGCAGCGCCCACAGGAGCAGCCACAGGGCGAACACCAGCCCCTGGTAGACCCACAGCAGCGTCGCGATGGGCACGGCGGCCCACGCGGCCAGGTGGCCGAAGTCCATCAGCATCCCGACGATCCAGTAGAAGCCGCCGGTGTTGGTGATGGTGCCCGCCCACAGCCCGAGCAGGAAACGCCGCCTGGGGGACAGGCCGCGGGCGGCCCACAGGATGGGCACCAGGCCGAACCAGGCCAGGTACCACTGGTCGAAGCGCGGGAAGGCCAGGAAGATCCCGGCGCCGCCCGCGCCGGCCAACCCCAGGCGCCAGCCCCAGCCGCGCCAGCCCAGCGCGCCGCCCCCTCCCGTCACCGCCTCCGTGGTCGCCGCAGTCGCCATGTCGCCGCGCACCCGTCCCAAGAAAAAGGGGTCGCCCCTTCCGGAGCGACCCCACGTTCAGCCAGGGCTCAGGGAAGCTTACTTCGCTTCCTTCTTGGCGGGATCCTCGCCCTTCATGATGCCCACGGCCTTCGGGCCGATGGTGGCCATCTCGGCCAGCAGCGCGTCCTCGGCGGTGGTCTGGGTCCAGTCGATGGCGACCACGATCTCGTCCTTGAGCGGATCGTACAGGCCGCCGATGACCCGCAGCTTGGTCATCTTGGGCATGGGCGAGCCGAGGGAGTCGATGTGCAGGATGGCGATGTAGTCGAACTTGAGATCGGGGATGCCGAGCAGCTCGCCGACCTTCTCGATCAGGGTCTTGACCAGCTTGGGGATGACCGAGTAGTCCTCACCGCCGCAGGCGTCCCAGGCCACGCTGTTGTGGAAGAAGGCCGCGTGCACCATGCCGCGGGCCAGCATCCAGCTGAGATCGCCCAGGCCGATCTGCTCCAGCGCGGGCTGGATCGGCTGCAGGGAGATGCCGGCCGCGCCGAACTCGGCCAGGAAGCCGCCGAACAGGGCCGCGGACAGGGCCAGCTTGTCGCCCGGCAGGTAGCGCATGTCCGCCGGCATGATCAGGATCTTCTTGCCTTCCAGATCGACGAACCCGGGGCTGCCCGCGGGCCGCCACACACCGGCCTTGTCACCGCAGCCGACCGCCAGAACCATGGCCGCCAACACCAGCACCACCACGATCGCACTCTTGCGCATACTTTCCTCCCTCGGGTTGAGGCGTGTTTGGAGGTCGAAGCCCTCGGCTTCCAGGTCCTCCGCTCCTTTCAAGCCTACTGCTGCTGCAACGGCTGGACTTGTACCGGAGAACCACCCGGGTTGTCAAGCGCTCCAGCGCTCCCGTCCGGGGGGACCTCCCGCTCGAGGAGCTGCCGCCCCTCCCCGTCCAGCATGCGCTCGATCCTCTTGCTGCCCTCGGTGGTGAAGCGCCTCTCCAGGCGCACCCTCCCGTCCGCCTCCGCGGTCACCTCGCGCTCCAGCCCCAGCGGGCCGTAGGTCCGCACGACGCGGAACTCGACCCGGGCGCCCACCCGCTTCTCGGTGCGCACCGGCCGACCCTGCTCGTCCAGATCCGTCAGGATGAGCACCGGCAGGCTGGCCTCGGCCCCCGGGGTGGCGAACTCGAAACGCTGGCCCCGGTCGTACACCCGCAGCGGCTGGGCCGGCGCCTGCAGGGTGCGCTCCTCACGCACGGGCCGCCCGAGGGCGTCGCGCTCGATGCGGATGCGCAGCGCCGTCTGCCCCTGGACGTCGAGCCTGGTGACCCGCAGCGGCCGATCGGCCGGACCCTCGACCTGCACCAGGGCGCCGCCCGCCGCGCAGTCCACCGGCTGCGACAGCCGTGGTTGCCCGGGCGCGTCCAGCGTCAGGTCGCGGAAGCAGCGCACGCCTGCGTCCGGTGGCCCGGCGGGCTCGGCGGAGCGCGGACAACCCGCGGCCGCCCCGAGCAGCAGCCCGGGCAGCAGCAGCGCCAGCGCGCGAGGACGCAGGGGACCGGGAGAGGAAGGCGGCACCGGTTCAGCCGCCCTTGGCGCGCAGCGCGCGTCCGTAGTCGAGGCCCCTGGTGAAGGCATCCAGGTTGAGCCGCTCCGTCCCCTTGGGGACCGAGGCCGCCAGGGCCTGCCTGATCGCCCCCTCGGAGACCACGTCGCACAGCGCGGCGAAGAAGCCCAGCATGACGATGTTGAGCACCATGCGGCGGCCCAGCTCCTCGGCGAAGGACGTGGCCGGGATGCCGAAGGACCTGCAGCCCGCGGGCAGGCCGTTCGGCTCCACCAGGCTGGACTCGTACAACACCAGGGCGTCGGGGCGGATGCCGCCCACGTACTGCTCGTAGGCCGGCTGCGACATGACCACCAGCACGTCGGGCGCGGTGACGCACGGGTACAGGTTGCGCTCCGTCGACACGACCACCTGGGCGCTGCACGCGCCGCCGCGCGCCTCGGGGCCGAAGGACTGGGTCAGGGTGGCGTCCTTGTCGTCGTGGAGGGCGGCCGCGCGCCCGATGATCATCCCGGCCAGGATCACGCCCTGCCCGCCGAAGCCGCCGATCTTGATCTCGGTGCGGCTCATCGCTGCACCCCCGTGGGGTAGGGCACGTACTTGTCGCCCAGGCTCTTGTGCAGCTCGTCGCGCATGGCCTCCAGGGTGGTGGGGCGGTCGCGATCGACGAACTTGCCGACCACGATCGGCCCGCCCAGCTCGATGTCCACCGAGCGGGTGTCGGCCCCATGGACCACCTTGCTGCTCTGCTTGTAGTGGCGCATGGCCTCGAGGCCGTCGCCCAGCCGGTTGCGGCGCAGGTAGGCCGTCGGGCAGGGCGCGATCACCTCGATGAAGCAGAAGCCCGGCTTGTGCATGATCTCTTCCATCGACTTGACGAGCTGGCGCACGTGGAACGTCGTCCAGCGCGCCACGTACACCGCGCCGCTCGAGTCCGCCAGGAAGGGCAGGTTGAAGGGCCGTTCGAAGGCGCCGTAGGGCGCGGTGGTGGCCAGCGAGTGCAGCGGGGCCGTGGGGGCGACCTGACCGCCGGTCATGCCGTAGGTGAAGTTGTTGACGCACACGACCTTGAGGTCCGCGTTGCGACGGGCGGCGTGGATGAAGTGGTTGCCGCCGATGGCGATGAGATCTCCGTCCCCGGAGAAGTTCCACACGCTCAGCTCCGGGTTGGCCATCTTCAGGCCGGTGGCGAAGGGGATCGATCGCCCGTGGGTGGTGTGGAAGGAGTCCGCCCGGAAGTAACCGGCGATGCGGCCAGTGCAGCCGATCCCGGAGACCACGCTGACCTTGTCGATGTCCACCTGCGTCTTGAGCAGGGCCCGCACGAAGCAGTTGACCACCGTGCCGATGCCGCAGCCCGGACACCAGATGTGGGGCATGCGCTCCATGCGCAGGAAGGGCTCGACCGGGTTGACGTGCTGGCTCATCGCAGCACCTCCTGCACGACCTTCAGGATGGCCTCGGGCTCGTGCAACGCGCCGCCGGCGTGGGATGCCAGCACGGTGCGCGTCCCGCCTGCCAGGCGCTCGACCTCCAGCACCACCTGGCCCAGGTTCAGCTCGGCCACGACAAAGGCCTTGACCCGCCTGGCCAGCTCCCGCAGCCGCCGCTCGGGGAAGGGCCACACCACCACCGGACGGAACACGCCCACCTTGAGCCCGCGCTCGCGCGCGAGCCGCATGCTGCGCTGGACCACGCGGGAGGTGATGCCGTAGGCGACCAGCACCACGTCGGCGTCGTCCACCTGGAACTCCTCGTAGCGGGCGAGCTCCGGCTCGGCCAGGCGGATCTTGTCCACCAGCCGCCGCACCAGCTTGTCCTGGGCCTCGGCGTTCATCACCGGGTAGCCCCGCTCGTCATGGGTCAGGCCGGTGACGTGGAAGCGGTAGCCCTCGCCCACCGGCGGCATGGGTGGCACACGGCTGCCGGGCTCGCAGCGGTAGAGCGCGTACTGGTCCGAGGGCTTCTCGCGCGGCCGCCTGCGCTCGACCACCTCCAGCTGCTCGGCCGCGGGGATGACCACGCGCTCGGTCATGTGCCCGACCGCCTCGTCCATCATGAACATGACCGGGGTGCGGTAGGTCTCGGCCAGGTTGAAGGCGTGCAGGGTGAGGTCGAAGCACTCCTGGGGCGAGTTGGGGCAGATGGCGATGACCTCGTAGTCGCCGTGCGAGCCCCAGCGCGCCTGCATCATGTCGGCCTGGGCCACCAGGGTGGGCAGGCCGGTCGACGGCCCCGCCCGCTGGACGTTCACGAACACGCAGGGGGTCTCGGTCATGGCCGCCAGGCCGATGTGCTCCATCATCAGCGAGATGCCAGGCCCGGAGGACACCGACAGCACCTTCTTGCCGCCCCAGGCCGCGCCCTGGATGGCGATCGAGGAGGCGATCTCGTCCTCCATCTGCAGGAAGACGCCGCCCACGGTGGGCAGGCGCTGGGCGATGCGCTCGACCACCTCGGTCGAGGGCGTGATGGGGTAGCCGAAGGCGCAGCGGCAGCCGGCCGCCAGGGCCCCCTCGCAGCAGGCGTGGTCTCCGTCCAGGAAGTGCACCCCGGTGAGGACGCCCCTGGGGTCAGCCTTCATCGTCCACCCCCGCGCCCACCCGCACACCGTGGATGGCGAAGTCCGGGCAGTACATGCCGCACAGGTCGCAGCCGTTGCAGGCCTCCGCCTTCACCACCACCGGCGGGTGGTACCCCTTGCGGTTGAAGGCCTTGTCCAGCGCCAGCGCCTGCGAGGGACAGAACTCCACGCAGAAGGCGCAGCCCTTGCAGCGCTCACGATGGATGAACACCTCTCCGCGCAGCCTGCGCCTGGGGGGCGCGCCCTCGCCGTCTCGCCCGGCCGTCGCCATGCTGGCTCCTTCCTCGCTCGCTGCCCTGAGACTACTTGCCGGCCAGGGCCGCCTGCATGCCCACGCCGATCTCGGCCGGGCTCATGACCACGCGCACGCCGGCCGCGCGGAAGGCCTCCACCTTCTCGGCCGCCGTACCCTTGCCCCCGGCGATGATGGCGCCGGCGTGACCCATGCGGCGGCCCGGGGGCGCGGTGGCCCCGGCGATGAAGGCCACCACCGGCTTGCGCGGGCGCTCCGCCAGCCAGCGCGCGGCCGCCTCCTCGGACTGGCCGCCGATCTCCCCGATCAGCACGACCCCGTCGGTGCCGGGATCCTGCTCGAACAGCTCGAGCCCCTCCACGAAGTCCAGGCCCTTGACGGGGTCGCCGCCCAGGCCGATGCAGGTCGACTGCCCGATGCCCAGGCGGGTGAGCTGATCGACCGCCTCGTAGGTCAGCGTGCCCGAGCGGCTGAGCACGCCCACCCGGCCGGGCCGGTGGATGGAGGCCGGCATGATGCCCAGCTTGCACGCGCCCGGGGTGATCACCCCCGGGCAGTTCGGTCCGATCAGCGTGGTGCGGCGCGGGTCCAGCCGGTGCTTGACCTTGACCATGTCCAGGATGGGGATGCCCTCGGTGATGCACACCACCAGCGGGATGCCGGCGTCGGCGGCCTCGAGGATGGCGTCCGCGGCTCCGCCCGCCGGCACGAAGATGCAGGCGGCGTCGGCCCCGGTGGCCTCGACGGCCTGGGCCACGGTGTCGAACAGCGGGACCTGCCCCCAGCGCTCGCCGCCCTTGCCGGGGTGCGCGGCGGCCACCACCCGGGTGCCGTACTCGAGCATCGTGCCGGCGTGGAACTTGCCCGCGCTGCCCAGGCCCTGGATGACCACCTTGGTGCCCGCGTGGACCAGGATGCTCATGCCCGCCTCCCCACCGCGGCCACGGCGGCCTCGGCGGCCTGCTGCATGGTCTCGGCCGCGATGATGTCCAGCCCCGAGGCCTGGATGAGGTCGCGCCCCTCGGCCTGCTTGGTGCCCTGCAGGCGGACCACCAGCGGCACCCGGATGCCCACCTCGCGCACCGCGGCCACCACGCCCTGGGCGATGGTGTCGCAGCGCACGATGCCGCCGAAGATGTTCACCAGGATGGCCTTCACGCTCGGGTCGGACAGGATGATTTTGAAGGCCGCCTCGACGCGCTTGGCGTCCGTGCCGCCGCCCACGTCCAGGAAGTTGGCCGGCTCGCCGCCGTAGAGCTTGATGATGTCCATGGTCGCCATGGCCAGCCCGGCGCCGTTGACCATGCAGCCGATGTCGCCGTCCAGGCGCACGTAGCTCAGATCGTGGCGGGAGGCCTCGACCTCGGCCGGCTCCTCCTGCTCCTCGTCCCGGAGCGCCGCGAGCTCCTTGTGCCGGAACAGCCCGTTGTCGTCGAAGTTCACCTTGGCGTCCAGGGCGACCAGCTGGCCCTCCCGGGTGACCACCAGCGGGTTCACCTCCACGAGGGAGGCGTCCAGCTCCAGGAAGGCGCGCTGGAGCGCGGTGAACAGCGCGACCGCCTGGGTGACCTGCTCCTTGCCCAGGCCCAGCCGGAAGGCGAGCTGCCGGCACTGGTAGGGCATCAGGCCGGTGATCGGGTGCGCGTGCACGCGCAGGATCTTCTCCGGCGAGCGCCGCGCCACCTCCTCGATCTCCACACCGCCCTCGGCCGAGGCGATCAGCGCCACCTGGGCGCGCTCCCGATCCAGCACCAGGCCGGCGTACAGCTCCCGGGCGATGCCCAGGCCCTGCTCCACGAGCAGGCGGCGCACCACCTGACCCCTGGGGCCGCTCTGGTGGGTGACCAGCGGCCTGCCCAGCAGCCGCTCGGCCAGCGCGCGCGCCGCAGCCGGGGAGTCCACCACCTTCACCCCGCCGGCCTTGCCGCGCCCGCCGGCGTGGATCTGGGCCTTGACCACCACCTGGCCGGCCCCGAGCTCCCGCGCGGCGGCCTCGGCCTCCTCGGGGCTCGACACCACCCGGGCGCGCGGCACGGGCACCCCGAAGCGCGCCAGGAGCTCCTTGGCCTGGAATTCATGGATCTTCAACGCCGCCTCCTCGCCGTGTTCCAGAGCGCGAGTCTAGTGGCCCGACCCTGGTTGTCAAGGCGAAAGCAGGCCTCCGCGGCCCCGCGAATTTTTGCTTGACGACGGGTTCGGCCCCTGGCAATCGTCTTTGCAACGAACGGGACCATGGACTGAAGACACCCTCCCTGCTGATGGAGAAGGAACGCGCGCGATGGTGATCTCATTCGTTTGCAGGCAGTGCGAGGCCGACGACGAGGTGGAGCTGGCGGATCTCCTCAAGGACGCCCGCAAGCTGACCTGCTCCAACTGCCGCGCCAAGCTCAACGCGGATCTGATCGAGGCCTTCGCCACCAGCCTCGACGAGACCCTCGCGGCGCTGGGCCGCCTCAACAAGAAGTTCCACCTCGAGTTCGCGGTCGACTCCGACGATCTCCTCGAGGCCGGCGAGGCCGCCGAGGAGTTCACCGAGGCCGGCGAGGAGGACGCCCTGTGGAGCGACGACGTCGAGCCGGAGGAGGAGGAGGAGGAGTAGCCCGCCCCGCCCGCCGCCGCCCCCGCCCCGCCAGCGCAACATCGACCGCGCATCCGTCTGCTGGTGGTATCCTCGGATCGAGGGGAGGTGCCATGAACTCGAGGCTGATCCTCGCCGCGTGCCTCGCGCTGGCCGCGTGGGCCCAGGGCGCCCTGGCGGCCACGCCAGCGGGCTGCCCACCCGGTTTCACCGCGATGGACGTCCTGGGCGTGATGCCCATGGAGGGGAGCCAGGCCGTGGTGCTCAAGCACCCCACGCAGCGGCTCGTGCTGCCCATCTGGATCGGCCCCACCGAGGCCTTCTCCATCCAGCTGCGGCTCGATCGCAAGAGCTTCCAGCGCCCGTTGACCCACGACCTGCTGGACGCGGCCGTCCAGCAGCTCGGTGGCCAGCTCACCCGGGTGCAGGTCGACGACCTCAGGGACAGCACCTTCATCGGCACGATCTTCCTCCGGCAGGGCCAGCGCGGCCTGTCCCTGGACGCGCGCCCCTCGGACGCCATCGCGCTGGCGGTCGGCAACCGCGTGCCGATCTGCGTGGCGCAGAAGGTGCTCGAGCGCGCCGGGCTGCGGGATCAGGAGACCCCGGGCCCACAGCCCCAGCCCGAACCGAAGAAGATACCCGCCGGGTCCAAGCCGCCCGTGCCCGCCCCGGCGCCCACCAAGGGCGAGGAGCTTGGCCTGCTCCTCGACCCCGGGCCGCCTTGACTCCCGCGCGCGCCCAGCCCTACACTGCCGGGCGGAGACCCGCCGCGTGGTAGCGATCAACTTCAAGGTGTTGTTCCAGCGCGTGCTGGAGCTGCTCGCCTCGCCGGAGCAGACCTGGCGCGCCATCCAGAAGGAACCCGACCCGGGCCGCGCGCTCATGGTCCGCTACACCGCGCTGCTGGCGCTGCTGCCCGCCCTGGTCGGGCTGCTGGGCGGGCTCGCGTCCGGCCAGGGTTTCCTGGCCAGCCTGGTCCTGGCCTTGCTCCGCAGCGGCATCGCCTTCGGCACCGCCTGGACGCTGGCGCTCATGCTCAACTCGCTGGCGCCCTCCTTCGGCACGGTGCGCTCGCAGAACGCGGCCCTGAAGCTGGTGTCCTACGCCAGCACGCCGGTGTGGGTGGCCGGGCTGCTGACGATCATCCCTCCGCTCCTGCCGCTGGCGGCCCTGGCCGGCTTCGGCTACACGGCCTTCCTGCTCCACGGTGGCTGCCAGCGGCTCATGGACACCCCGCGCGAGAAGGCCTGGCCCTTCGCGCTCACGTTGACGGGGATCTGGTTCTTCAAGGTGCTCGTGCTGAGCTGGTTCGTGGCCCTGGCGGCCTCCTCGCTGCTCGCCCCGGCCACGCCGATCGCCCCGCCCACGCCGTAACCGGAGGAGTGAACCCCATGCGCAAGGCCAAGATCGTGTGCACCATCGGACCCGCGAGCGCCTCGGAGGAGATGCTCCAGAAGCTCGTGCTGGCTGGCATGGACGTGGCCCGGCTCAACTTCTCCCACGGCGATGCCCGCTCCCACGCCCAGGTGCACGCCCGCCTGCGGCGCGTGGCCCGCGCGGCCGGCCGGCCGCTGGCCATCCTGCAGGACGTGCAGGGGCCCCGCATCCGGCTCGGGCGGTTCAAGGCCCACACCGCCGAGCTGCGCACGGGCGGGACCTTCGTGCTGAGCACCCGGACCGTGTCCGGCGACGCGGAGCGCGCCAGCGTGCAGTACCCCAACCTCCCCAGGGAGGTGCACCGGGGCGATCGCATCCTGATCGCCGACGGCCTGGTCCAGCTCCGGGTGGTGGCGGTCGACGGGCACGAAATCATCACCCGGGTGGTGACGGGCGGGACCCTCGGGGACCACAAGGGCATCAACGTGCCCGGTGTGCACCTGGCGACCCCCTCGGTGACCGAGAAGGACAAGCGCGACATCCGCCTGGGCCTGTCGCTGGGCATGGATCTGGTGGCGGTCTCCTTCGTGCGCTCGGCCGAGGACGTGGTCGAGGTGCGCCGGCTGGTGCGCAAGGCGGGCTCGCGCTGCCTGGTGGTGGCCAAGATCGAGCACCCGGATGCGGTGGCCTGCCTGGATGACATCCTCGACGTGTGCGACGGGATCATGGTCGCGCGCGGCGACCTGGGCGTGGAGCTGCCCCCGGAGAAGGTCCCGGCCATCCAGAAGTCGGCCATCCACCGGGCCAACGCGCGCGGCAAGCTGGTCATCGTGGCCACCCAGATGCTCGAGTCCATGGTCCACAACCCTCGCCCCACGCGGGCCGAGGCCTCCGACGTGGCCAACGCCGTGTTCGACGGCGCAGACGCCGTGATGCTGTCGGCCGAGACGGCCGCCGGAGCCTACCCGCTCGAGGCGCTGCAGATGATGGCGCGCATCGTCAGCGAGGCGGAGCGCTCCACGGCCTACCAGCACGCCGCCCGGCCACGCCTGCTCAAGGATCCGGCGCTGTTCGCCAACGCGGTCAGCCAGGCGACCGTGGCGGCCGCCGAGGCCATCGGCTCCAGGCTGATCGTGGCCTTCACCGAGTCGGGCAACACGGCCCGGCTGGTGTCCGACTACCGGCCGAGCGCGCGCATCCTGGCGCTGACGCCCCACGAGGACACCTACCGGCAGATGGCGGCCATGTGGGGGGTCGAGCCGATCAAGGTGCCGCCCGTGCGCAGCACCGACGCCATGCTGCGCCAGGTCAACGAGGTCCTGCTGGACCGTGGCTTCGCCAAGCCCGGCGAACCCGTGGTGATCTCATCCGGCGTCCCGCTGGGGGAACCGGGCAGCACCAACATGCTGAAACTACACAAGATTCGCTGAATCTCCTCCCTCCTCCAGGACCTGTCCCGACGGGCCTGACCGTGCGCCGGCGCACGGGACCATCCTTGACAAGGGCCGGGGCCGGGCCCTATCATCTCCCTGGATTTTTTATGTTCTGCCGTAAGTTGGAGCAGCGATGAAGACGTACGAGGTTCGCATCCTCGGACAGCGCTACAAGATCCGCAGCGACGAGGGCGAGGAGTACATCCATGGCCTGGCCCAGTACGTCAACGACCAAATCGCTGAGGTCCAGAGGAGTTCCAAGACGGTCGCCACCCACAACGTGACCATCCTGGCCGCGCTGAACATCGCCGACAGGTACCTCAAGCTGCGCGACAGGGATGCGCGCTTGCGGCAGGAGGTCCAGGATCGGGTCCGCCGGGCGATGAAGCTCATCCGGGCGGGCGAGTCGGCCGAGGGAAAGCCGTAGGGAGACGGCTGCAGGGGATCCGGCCCCGGCGCATGAAGCGCGGGGCATTTACATAGAGGCATCGAGGTCCGCTCGATGGCGCGAAGAGACGTTCGATCCCGCAGGTGGGTTCTTGGTTTGAAGCGGCTCACGATTCCTGTCGTGCAAGGAGGTCGTGCAGTTCCAGCGCTCCGGTGAGCCGAGCCACAGCGGTTCGAGTTTCTTCCCCCCCCGGGGGAGGCGCCCCACGGGGCGTCCCCGCCGATCGAGTTGATCCCGATCCACCTCGACTGCGAGGTCGAGCCGGCGCATGCGTGCGCCGGCCTTCACGCCGCGAGGCCTGGCCACCTCCAGGTGGTGAGCCCGCGGACCCGACGGCCGGTGGCCGACGGGATAACGACCGGGCCGCCCGTGTGGCGGCCCGGGGAGGTCACAGAACCCATGGACATCTGGATCGCCGTAGTGATCGGAGCAGTCTGCCTCGCGCTGGGTTTCGGAGTCGCCTACTGGCTCCAGGCGCGCGGCGCGTCCTCGCGGGTGCAGTGGTCCCGCAGGCAGGCCGAGCAGGTGCTGGACGAAGCCCGCAAGCAGGCGGACGTCACCCGACGCACCGCCGAGGTGGAGGCCAAGGAGATCGTCGTCAAGCGCCGGAGCGAGCTCGAGGAGGAAGCCAAGCAACGCCTGGAGCAGGTCAGCGCGGGGGAGAAGCGGCTCGCCCACCGGGAAGAGACCCTGGACAAGCGCGCGGATCTCCTCGATCGCCAGGAGCAGGAGCACAAGCGGCGCGACAAGGAGCTGCTGGACCGGGACAAGGAGGTGCAGCTCTCCGAGCAGAAGGCCCAGGAGCTGCTGGAGCAGGCCGGGGCGCAGCTCGAGCGGGTGGCGGGCATGACCAGCGAGGAGGCCAAGAAGCAGCTCCTGGACGGCATGCTGGAGGAGGCCAAGCTCGAGTCCGCCAAGTTCCTCAAGCAGCTCGAGGAGGAGACCCGGCTGGAGGCCGACAAGAAGGCCAAGAAGATCATCGCCACCGCCATCCAGCGCTTCGCCTCCGACTACGTGTCCGAGTCCACCGTGTCCGTCGTCCACTTGCCCAGCGACGACATGAAGGGCCGCATCATCGGCCGCGAGGGGCGCAACATCCGCGCCCTGGAGGCGGCCACGGGCATGGATCTCATCATCGACGACACGCCCGAGGCGGTCATCATCTCCGGCTTCGATCCCGTGCGGCGCGAGATCGCCCGCTCCAGCCTGGAGAAGCTGATCGCCGACGGCCGCATCCACCCGGCCCGCATCGAGGAGGTGGTGGCCAAGACCACCGAGGACATCGAGGGGGTGATCAAGGAGGCCGGGGAGCACGCGGTCTTCGAGCTCGGCATCCACGGGCTGCACGCCGAGCTGGTGCGCTACATCGGCCGGCTCAAGTACCGCACCTCCTACAGCCAGAACCAACTCCAGCATTCCATCGAGGTCGGCTTCCTGGCCGGCATCATGGCCGCCGAGCTGGGCCTCAACCAGAAGCTGGCCCGCCGCGCGGGCTTGCTGCACGACATCGGCAAGGCCATCGATCACGAGATCGAGGGCAGCCACGCGGTGATCGGCGCGGACCTCGCCAAGAAGTTCGGCGAGGTGGACAAGATCGTGCACGCCATCCGCGCCCACCACGAGGACGAGAAGCCAGAGTCGGTGCTGGCCGTGCTGGTGCAGGCCGCCGACGCGCTGAGCGGCGCCCGCCCCGGCGCGCGGCGCGAGATGCTCGAGACCTACGTCAAGCGGCTGGAGGAGCTGGAGCGCATCTGCCGCACGTTCAAGGGCGTGGAGAAGGCCTTCGCCATCCAGGCCGGCCGCGAGGTGCGGGTGATCGTGGAGAACAGCAAGGTCACCGACGAGAAGGCCGTGCTGATGTCCAAGGAGATCGCCAAGAAGATCGAGACCGACCTCACCTACCCCGGTCAGATCCGGGTGACCGTGATCCGTGAGACGCGCGCGGTGGAGTATGCCAAGTAGCCGGGTGACGAGCATCCTCATGCTCGGCGACGTGGTCGGCAAGCCGGGGCGCCAGGGTCTGGCGCGCCGGCTGCCGGCCATCGTGGCCGAGACCGGCGCGAGCCTGGTGGTGGCCAACGGGGAGAACGCCGCCGGCGGCCTGGGCCTGACGCCCGAGACGGCGGAGGAGCTGCTGGCGCTCCCGGTGGCGGTCCTCACCAGCGGCAACCACATCTGGAAGCACCGCGAGCTGCAGACCTACCTGGACAGCCACCCCCAGGTCATCCGCCCGGCCAACTACCCGGAGGGCACCCCGGGCCGCGGCTGGACGCTCACCCACGATACCCACGGGGTGCCCGTGGCGGTGGTGAACCTCCAGGGGCTGCTGTTCATCGCCCCCCTGCCCTGCCCCTTCCGCACCATGGACCGTCTGCTGGCGGAGGTCCGCGCCCAGGCCGCGGTGGTCGTGGTGGATTTCCACGCCGAGGCCACCAGCGAGAAGCGGGCGCTCGGCCACTACCTCGACGGGCGGGTGACCGCCGTGGTGGGCACCCACACCCACATCCCCACGGCCGACGCCGAGGTGCTGCCCGGCGGGACGGGCTACCTGACCGATCTGGGCATGTGCGGCCCGACCGATTCGGTCATCGGGGTCGAGAAGGAACCGGCCATCCAGCGCTTCCTGAGCGCGCTGCCCCATCCCTTCCAGGTGGCCAGCGGGCGGGTGCGCATCCAGGGGGCGCTCATCCGCGCCGACGCCGACAGCGGGCGCTGCCTGGGCATCGAGCAGCGCTCCTGGGTGGCGGACTGAGGCGCTCGGGAGGGCAGGCATGCAGACCGTGCTGATCACCGGCGGGACGAGCGGGATCGGGGCCGCCACGGCCCGGATGCTGGCCGGGCGCGGGTTCGGCGTCGTGGTCACAGGCCGTCGGGAGCCGAGCGCCCAGCTCCCGCCCGGCGTGCGCTGGCAGGCCATGGACGTGTGCGACGAGGGCTCGGTGCGGGCCGGGGTGTCCGCGGCGGGCGAGCTCGACGCGGTCGTGTGCAACGCCGGCTTCGGCGTCTTCGGCAGCCTCGAGGAGGTCTCCCTCGAGCGCGCCCGGGCCCAGTTCGACACCAACGTGTTCGGGGTGCTGGCCGTGCTGCGCGCGGCGTTGCCCGGGCTGCGCGCGCGCAAGGGCCGGGTGGTCCTGGTGGGCTCGCTGGCGGGCCGCGTGCCCATCCCCTTCCAGGTGCACTACTCGGCCACCAAGGCGGCGGTCGACTCCATCGCCCAGGGCCTGCGCCTGGAGGTCGCCCCCTTCGGGGTCAAGGTCTCGCTCATCGAGCCGGGCGACATCCAGACCGCCTTCAACGACGCGACCGACTGGGGGGCGCCCGAGGGCTCGCCCTACGAGGCGCGGCTGAAGGCCTGCCGGGAGGTGATCCACAGGACCATGGCCGCGGCCCCGGCCCCCGGGGTGGTGGCCGAGGTGATCCACCGGGCGCTCACCGCGCGGCGCCCCCGGGTGCGCTACCAGGTGGGCCCGGAGGCCTGGACCGTGCCCCTGGGGCGGCGCCTGCTCCCGGACGACCTGGCGCTCCGGCTCGTCGCCAGGCACTACGGTATCTGACCCTCCACGGGGAGGCGGCGTGCTCACGAAGGCCTACGGACCCGGACCCCGCAAGCGCGTCCTGCTGGTGAGCCCGAAGACCCCGGACTCCTTCTGGAGCATGCGCGGCACGGTCCAGGCGGTCGGGGCCAAGGCGCTCATGCCATCCAACGCCCTGGCGACCCTCATGGCGCTCACCCCGCCCGAGGTGGGCGTCGAGTACGTCCTGGCCGATGAGGACGTGGCGCCGTTCGACCCGCGCACGCCCTGCGATCTGGCGGCGCTCACCGGCTACACCGTGCACGCCGAGCGCCTGGCCGCCATCGCCGGGGCCTTCCGCGCCCGCGGGGTGCCCGTGGCCCTGGGCGGGCCCTTCGCCACGCGCTGCCCCGAGCGCGCCCGTCCGCTGGCCGACCACCTGTTCGTGGGCGAGGGCGAGCACACCTGGCCGAGCTTCCTGCGGGACTGGTTCGCGGGCCAGCCAGAGGCCGTCTACGAGCAGAGGACGCTCGTGGACTTCGCCGCCAGCCCCCCGCCCGACTGGGCGCTCATCGACGGCAGGGACTACCTGTACCTCACGGTGCAGACCACGCGCGGCTGCCCCAACCGCTGCGACTTCTGCGACGCCATCCAGCTGGTGGGCCGCAAGCTGCGCCACAAGAGCGTGGATCAGGTGCTGACCGAGGTGGAGAACGCCCGGCGCGCCGGGGCCGAGACGGTGTTCTTCTCCGAGGACAACTTCGGGGTGGACAGGCAGCTCACCCGCGAGCTCCTGAGCCGGCTGATCGCCTGGAACACCGCGCTCGAGCATCCCATCCAGTTCTCTTGCCAGACCAGCGTGCGCATCACCGACGACGACGAGACCCTGCGGCTGCTGGCCGACGCGCGCTTCGCCGCGCTGTTCATCGGGGTGGAGAGCGTGCGCGAGGCCTGCCTGCGCGAGGTGAACAAGGGGCAGCTCTTCCGGGCCGATCTCGACGAGCGCGTGCGGCGCCTCTCCCGGCACGGCCTGCTCGCGCTGCTCGGCTTCATCGTGGGCTTCGACGCCGACGACCCGGGCACCTTCCCCGAGCTGGGCGCCTTCCTGCGGGACACCTTCAGCCCGCTCGTCTCGCTGTCGGTGCTGAACGCACCCGAGGGCACCCCGCTCCACGCGCGCCTCCAGGCCGCGGGCCGCATCGACGACCAGTTCGACGGCAAGTGGCACAACTCGACCAACATCGTGCCCAGGCAGTGGCCGCTGGAGGAGCTGCGCCGGCGCCACCGCGAGCTGTACCAGGCGCTCTTCTCCCCGGCGGAGTTCGAGGCGCGCACCAAGGCCTGGCTGTCGAACGTGCGTTACTTCCCCACCCTCTACCGTCACAAGCGGCGGCCCTGGCGGAACTGGCTGAAGCTCGGGTCGCTGCTCCGCCACTACGCGACGCACATGCCGCCGGACGCGCGCCGGAGCGCGCTCCGGGTGGTGCGGCACGCCTGGCGGACCGATCCCCGGCTCATCCGCAAGGCCATCACCATCCTGACCCAGTACTGCCATTACCACGACTTCGCCTCGCAGCTCGAGCACACCACCTGCGGATAGGCCGGCCCTCCCCTCACCCCCATGGCTTCGAATGGGCCTATCGGCAGTCCCCTCTCCCGCAGTGCGGGAGAGGGGAACAATTCGCGCAATGAATCTCGATCCGGGGGGTGAGGGAAAGATCGCCCAGCTTGGACCTGCCCGCCGGGGGGGGGGCCCACGGAGCGCAGGCAGGGCGTCTGCCAGCAGCGGCCGACTCAGAACCAGAGCCGCACGCCGGCGCTCGGCCCCTGGAAGAGCACGGCCGCGTCAGGGCCGGCGATCCACACCGCGTCGTAGCCCAGGTAGGGCTCGACCCGGTCGAGGGCGACCCCCAGGCTGATCCGGCCGTGGGCGTAGAAGGCCTGGCCCAGGTTCCCCAGGTCGATCATCGCGCTCAGCACCAGCGGTTCGATCGGGAACGCGTCGAGCGCGCCCATGGCGCTGACGCCCAGGGTGGCTCCGTCGTCCGCCATCGCCCGGGCCCCCAGCCCCAGGCGCACCTCGAGGAAGGGAGCCTCGACGACCCGGTAGGTGACGTGGACGTCACCGATCCCCAGCTGATCGAGCTCGCCGCTCGAGGTTGGCTCGAGGTAATGCGTCCAGCGCGTGCTGAGGCCTAGGCCCCAGGTGCTGTCGATCGTCAGGGCGAGGCCGGGACGATGCACCCGGGAGAAGTCCAGCGCGTATTCGGCCTCGATCCGCGCCGACCACGAGGACAGCTCGGGTTCCTGCGCCAGGGCAGCGGAGGCCTGCCCGAAGGTGACGACCCCGTCCGGGGTCTGCAGCACCGCGTCGGGGAACTGGCGCCAGAGGGCCCCGAAGTCGAACAGGCGGCCGCGGTGACCGTGCGCGTAGGGCCAGGGCAGGAAGTAGACCTCGGGCAGCCTGCCCGGGAGCGCTCCGCTCCCGGAGTGTTCTGTCCACCCGACGGGCTCCGGCTCCCCGACCTCGTCGTCCTCGTCCCCGTCCTCCGGGTCGCGGGGCGAGCACCCGTCCGTCGCGTCCCGCACCTGGTCCAGCTTGCCGGCGAGCCCCGGGGAGGCCGGCAGGAGCAGTCCCAGGACCCAGGCCAGGGCGACGAGACAGGAGGCCGGCGTAGGGTTCACGGGAGACGTCATGCACCAGGTCTTCAGCAAGGAGCGTGCCCGTCGCGATGCGCCGGCAACTCACTGAAAAGACATGGTTCCTGGCGCCGAGGGCCCCAGGCTGGCTCTCCCAGGCTGAGACGGAGCAGGCGATCTCGCCCGTTTTGGAACAGTCCAGGTGCAGGGAGGTGCCACCTGCGAAGTGCGTTCCCCGATGCCTACGGAAACCCTGCAAACCAGAGGCCGTAGGCGGAGTGGACCTCCTCCGGCGAAGGGCGGTTTGGCAGTTTCCTCAACCGCCCGAGCCCGGAGGAGGCCCACGGAGCGCAGGCAGGGCCCCCCGCGCCTGGCGCCGGCCGGTCTCTCAGAGGCTGACCCGCTTGATGTCCGCGCCCAGGGCGGCCAGGCGCTGCTCGATGCGCTGGTAGCCGCGGTCGATCTGCTCGATGTTGGAGATGGTGCTCTTGCCCTTGGCGCACAGCGCGGCGATGAGGAGCGCCATGCCGGCGCGGATGTCGGGGCTGGTCAGCTCCACGCCGAAGAGCGGCGACCTCCCCACCACCACCGCCCGGTGGGGGTCGCACAGGATGATGCGCGCGCCCATGTCGATGAGCTTGTCCACGAAGTACAGCCGGCTCTGGAACATTTTCTCGTGGACGAGGATGGTGCCCTCGGCCTGGGTGGCCACGGTGAGCGCGATGCTCATGAGGTCGGAGGGGAAGCCCGGCCAGGGCGCGTCGTCGATCTTGGGGATGGCCCCGTGGGCCGCGGCGTTGACCCTCAGCTCCTGCCCGGCCGGCACCACGATGTCCTCGCCCTCGTCGCGCCAGGTGACCCCCAGCTTGCCGAAGGCGATGCGGGTCATGCGGTGGTCGCGCGGGCGCGCCCCCTCGATGCGCAGCTCGCTGCCGGTCACCGCCGCCAGCCCCAGGAACGAGCCGACCTCCATGTAGTCGGGGCCGATGGCGAAGTCGGTGCCCCGCAGCCTGGTCACCCCCTCGATCTCCAGCGTGTTGGTGCCCAGGCCCGCGATCCTGGCCCCCATGGCGTTCAGGCACTCGCACAGGTCCTGGACGTGGGGCTCGGAGGCGGCGTTGCAGATGGTCGAACGGCCGTCGGCCAGCACCGCGGCGAGCACCGCCTGCTCCGTGCCGGTGACGCTCATCTCCTCGAGGAAGATGTCCGCCCCCCGCAGCCCGTCGGTGTGGGCCTCGTAGGCGTGGGGGCTGATGGTCACCTCGGCGCCCAGCGCGCGCAGCACCTGGAAGTGGGTGTCGAGCGGGCGAGGGCCGATGCGGTCGCCGCCCGGGCGGGGCAGGCGCACGTGGCCCAGGCGGGCCAGCAGCGGGCCGGCCAGCAGGATCGAGGTGCGGATGCGCCGGCACAGGTCCGGATCCGGATCGGTGGCCGCCATGGTGCCCGACTGCATCTGCAGCACGTTGGGGGCGGGCGCCTCGAAGGACACCCCCAGCGCCTGGAGGATCTTCCGCTTGGCGAGCACGTCCCGGATCTCGGGCACGTTGCGCAGCGTGATGGGCTGGTCGGTCAAGAGCGCGGCCGCCAGCAGCGGCAGGGCGGAGTTCTTGTTCCCGGTGGGTCGGATGCTGCCCGACAGCCGCTTGCCGCCCTCGATCACGAACGCTTCCATGGTCGCTCCTCGCTCCCGCCTCGCCTAGCGCTGCTTCCACCCACGGTACCACTCCACGGTCCGGCCGATGCCCTCCTCGAAGGAGATCTCGGGCCGGTAGCCGAGGACGGATTTTGCCTTGGCGCAGGAAAAGTGACAATTGCGTGACACCAGGGCGGCCCGGTAGCGAGTGACCGGAGGGGCCGACCTGACCCCGAGCCGAAGGAACGTCCTCTCGAGCGCCTCGCCTGAGGCCCGCAGGAGCGCGCCCGGCACGCTCAGGCTACGATCCCGCGCCCCGAAGGCGCGCATCACCGCGCCCAGGAGCTCCCGCCACGAGAGCCGCACGTCGTCGGTCAGGATCAGGGTCTGGCCGGCCGCGGCCGGGGAGCCGGCGGCCAGGATCAGGCCCGCGACCAGGTTCTCCACGTAGGAGTAGCACAGCAACGGCCGCCCGCCGTCCACGTGCACCCACAGCCCCCGGGAGAGCAGCGGCGCCATGCGGGCGAAGGCCGTGGTGTCGCCTGGCCCGAAGATGGTGAGCCCCGGCCGGATGATCGTGGCCTCGAGCCCCCCCCGGGCCGCGGCCGCCCGCACGTGCCGCTCGGCCTCGGCCTTGGAGGCGCCGTAGGGGAAGTCGTCCTCGTCCGCGGGGACACCTTCGTCCGCCCCGACGTGGCCGGTGAAACGGTGCACGGCCAGCGTGCTCATGTGCACGAAACGTCGCGCCCCGGCCGCGCGGGCGGCCTCGAGCGCCCGGCGGGTGCCCTCGGCGTTCACCTCGAAGAACCTCTCGCGCGGGCCCCAGTCCGAGGCCAGCGCGGCCAGGTGGAACACCACCTCCACCCCGCGCACGGCGCCGGCCAGCGCGCGCTCGTCGCGCAGGGAGCCGACCACGTGCTCGACCGGGAGCCCCGCCAGGCGGCCCCGGCCGCCGTCGACGAGATCCATCGAGCGCACGGCGTGGCCGCGCACGCACAGCGCCCGCACCAGCGCCGAGCCGATGAAACCGCCGCCCCCGGTCACCAGCGCGCGCATGTCAGAACCTCCCGGCGGACCAGGCGCAGCCCAGATCCGTGAGCGTCCCCAGGGCCCAGTGCACGATCAGGATGGGCCACACCGAGCGGGTGCGCAGCACCACCGCCCCGAACACGAACCCCGCCAGCAGCGCCGACCAGATCTCTCCCTGCGGCTTCCCCAGGTGCAGGAGCGTGGTCACGGCGGTCTGGATGCACACCGCGGCGGCCGGTCCGAGCTGCTTTTGCAGGCTGCCCTGCAGGAAACCGCGGAAGAAGGCCTCGTAGGGGATGTAGTAGAGCAGCCCGTAGGCGAGCTCGTACAGCGCGAACCAGCCGGCCGAGGCCGCCGCGGACTTGGCCAGGGGGTACTCCGCCTGGAATTCAGGCATGAACGCGGCCGAGAGCGCGCCGGGGATGGAGACCAGCAGGAGGCCGGCAGGCACGATGAGCAGGAACCCCACGCGCCGGTCGCCCAGTCCCAGGCCGAGCTCGGCCAGGGACTGCCCGGTCCACAGCCTGCGGGTGAGCAACGGCACGGCCAGGAACAGCAGCGCGGCCGCGCCGAACTGATACAGGGCGGCCCAGTAGTCCGCCCCGGGCGCGGCGCGACTCCACGAAAGGCGCGGGGCGAGGTGCGCGAGGAAGAAGCCGCGCTGGCCCGCCTCGAGGTAGACCAGCAGCAGCGCCAGGGCGGCGCCCGTGATGGCCAGCGCCCGTCCGTGATCGCGCAGCGGGTCGACGAGCTCGTGGAGCAGCGTGCGCATGGGGGTATTAAACACGAAAGGCCGCTGGTGTCACCAACGGCCTCTCGCTCGGACTAGAAAAAAGATCCGGCGGCGACCTACTCTCCCACACAGCGACCCGTGCAGTACCATCGGCGCAGAAGGGCTTAACTTCCGAGTTCGGGATGGGATCGGGTGT
The DNA here is from genome assembly GCA_022710975.1 of Myxococcota bacterium. Lineage (GTDB taxonomy): Bacteria > Myxococcota > B64-G9 > B64-G9 > B64-G9 > JAKLGA01. Next base: position 173,196 of record JAKLGA010000018.1, read on the forward strand.
GGCCCCTTCGCTATTGCCACCGGAAACTCGAAGACGAAGTATCGGAGAACCGAACAAGCCGCGTTCTTGCCTTCAACTCTGACCACATTCGTCTCACGGTGCTCTGTTTCCAGTCTTCCACCCCGAGGGGTCGAAGGTTGAAAACAAAATATGGTCAAGCCTCACGACCAATTAGTACCGGTCAGCTCCACGCATTACTGCGCTTCCACCTCCGGCCTATCAACCTCCTAGTCTAGAAGGGGTCTTTAGGCTCCTTACGGAGCGGGATACCTAATCTTGAGGGAGGCTTCCCGCTTAGATGCTTTCAGCGGTTATCCTTTCCGCACATAGCTACCCAGCAATGCCCTTGGCAGGACAACTGGAACACCAGTGGTGCGTCCATCCCGGTCCTCTCGTACTAGGGATAGCTCCTCTCAAGTATCCTCCGCCCACGGCAGATAGGGACCGAACTGTCTCACGACGTTCTAAACCCAGCTCGCGTACCGCTTTAATTGGCGAACAGCCAAACCCTTGGGACCGACTTCAGCCCCAGGATGCGATGAGCCGACATCGAGGTGCCAAACCGCATCGTCGATGTGAACTCTTGGATGCGATCAGCCTGTTATCCCCGGGGTACCTTTTGTCCGATGAGCGACGGCCCTTCCACTCAGAACCGCCGGATCACTAAGACCTGGTTTCCCACCTGCTTGACCCGTCAGTCTCGCAGTTAAGCTCCCTTATGCCTTTGCACTCTTCGGCTGGTTTCCAATCAGCCTGAGGGAACCTTAGCGCGCCTCCGTTACATTTTGGGAGGCGACCGCCCCAGTCAAACTACCCGCCAGGCATTGTCCTCGCCCCGGATTACGGAGCGGAGTTAGAATTCCAAACTGACCAGGGTAGTATTCCACCGTTGGCTCCGCCGAATCTGACGACCCGGTTTCAAAGCCTCCTACCTATCCTCTACAGATCAATTCGAAATTCAATGCCAAGCTGTAGTAAAGGTCCACAGGGTCTTACCGTCTTGCCGCGGGTAGACAGCATTTTCACTGCCAATTCAGTTTCGCTGAGTCCCTCGCTGAGACAGTGCGGAAGTCGTTACGCCATTCGTGCAGGTCGGAACTTACCCGACAAGGAATTTCGCTACCTTAGGACCGTTATAGTTACGGCCGCCGTTTACTGGGGCTTCGGTTCACGGCTTCGCCTTGCGGCTAACCGATCCCCTTAACCTTCCAGCACCGGGCAGGCGTCAGACCCTATACATCCTCTTGCGAGTTTGCAGAGTCCTGTGTTTTTAGTAAACAGTCGCTACCGCCTAGTCACTGCGACCCGCTTCGGCTCGGGAAGTAAATTCCATCACCTAGAGCGGGCACACCTTCTCCCGAAGTTACGGTGCTATTTTGCTTAGTTCCTTAGCGAGGGTTATCTCACACGCCTTAGGATTCTCTCCTTGCCCACCTGAGTCGGTTTGTAGTACGGACACCGGAGTACACTCCACTGCGGGACTTTTCTTGGGAGCATAGGATCAACCAGTTTGTGGGTCGAAGACCCTCCTCATCACTCCTCGGGGCGATTCTCCCGTTTATTATCCAAGGAGACCCCTGCGAGCTTGAACCTACATCCAGTAGTAGGCTGGCCTACCAATCTCCGTCCTCCCGTGCAGCTTCAACGTGAACCCCAGTGGTACAGGATTATTAACCTGTTTTCCATCGCCTACGCTTTTCAGCCTCGGCTTAGGGTCCGACTAACCCTGGGCGGATTGACCTTCCCCAGGAAACCTTGGGCAAACGGCGTGCCGGGTTCTCACCGGCATGAAAGCTACTCATGTCAGCATAATCACTTCCAGGGCCTCCAGCAGTCCTTACGGTCTACCTTCACAGGCGACTGGAACGCTCCCCTACCGATCCACCCGGTCCGAAGACCGGGCCGATCCCGCGGCGTCGGCAGTATGCTTGAGCCCCGCTACATTTTCGGCGCGGACTCACATCGACCAGTGAGCTGTTACGCTTTCTTTAAAGGATGGCTGCTTCTAAGCCAACCTCCTGGTTGTCAACGCGCTTCCACTTCCTTAACCACTTAGCATACATTTAGGGGCCTTAGCCGGCGGTCTGGGCTATTTCCCTCTCGACTATGAATCTTATCACCCACAGTCTCACTCCCGTGATTGCAGTCGACGGAATTCGTAGTTTGGTTGGGTTTGGTAATCCGGTAAGACCCCTAGCCCATCCAGAGCTCTACCTCCGTCGCCGACTCACGAGGCTGTACCCAAATACATTTCGGGGAGAACAAGCTATCACCAAGTTTGATTAGCCTTTCACCCCTACCCACAGCTCATCTCCTCAGTTTTCAACCTGAGTGAGTTCGGACCTCCGAAGTGGTATTACCCACTCTTCATCCTGGCCATGGGTAGCTCACTTGGCTTCGTGTCTAATCCCAGCGACTTGTCGCCCTATTCAGACTCGCTTTCGCTACGGCTACACCATTGGGACTTCCCTACGGCTTAACCTTGCCGCTAAGATTAACTCGCTGACCCATTATGCAAAAGGTACGAGGTCGCTCTGGTCGCAGGCCGAAGCTTGCGACCATAGAGCTACCACTGCTTGTAGACATGCGATTTCAGGTACTATTTCACTCCCCTCAATGGGGTGCTTTTCACCTTTCCCTCGCGGTACTAGTTCACTATCGGTCGTCGAGTAGTATTTAGCCTTGGAAGGTGGTCCTCCCGGATTCCCGCAGGGTTCCACGTGTCCCGCGGTACTTGGGAACAGCTGAAGAGGATTTTCACCGTTTCGCCTAAGGGGCTATCACCCTCTATGGCCAGGTTTCCAATCTGTTCGGCTACGATTCAGACCGCGTATTATGCGGCCTCCTCCGGCGGATCTGTCGTTCCGCCACCAGCTGCCCCGCAACCCCGCCCAACCTAAGCCGACAGGCCACATGGTTGAACGGTTTGGGCTGATCCCCGTTCGCTCGCCGCTACTTGGGGAATCGCGTTTGCTTTCTTTTCCTGAGGGTACTGAGATGTTTCACTTCCCCTCGTTGTCCTCGCTCGGTTATTTATTGTTCCGAGCGATGGGAGGTATGAACCTCCACGGGTTGCCCCATTCGGAAATCCCCGGATCAATGCCTGTTAGCGGCTCCCCGAGGCTTATCGCAGCTATCCACGTCCTTCATCGTCTCTCGACGCCAAGGCATCCATCGCATGCCCTTACTAGCTTGACCATAACCGTGTCTTCTTTCGAAGCACCTGCCAGGTGGATAAACCACCCGGCCCACGAATATGGCCAGAGTTCAAGACAAGAACCGGCACTTTCGTGCTGTATACCCACGACTCGTTCGGTCACCCGAACGCTTCGTCTTCTTTCTAGCCGATTTTCAAAGAGCCGACAAAAATTTCCGAGAACGCCTGACGACATGGAGCTGATCGGGCTCGAACCGACGACATCCAGCTTGCAAAGCTGGCGCTCTCCCAGCTGAGCTACAGCCCCGTCACTCCATGCGTAATGTCATGGGCCTGAGTGGATTCGAACCACCGACCTTACGCTTATCAGGCGTACGCTCTGACCAACTGAGCTACAGGCCCACTCCTGCTGCATCAGCGCCAGAACGCCTCGCTCGGTCTTTCAAAACCGGAAAGCAACAGCTCGGATCGACTGCGATCGACCTTAGGTGCTCGGCCACCCCGAAGGGTGGCGAGTGAGCTCCTTAGAAAGGAGGTGATCCAGCCGCAGGTTCCCCTACGGCTACCTTGTTACGACTTCACCCCAATCACCCTTCAGACCTTGGGCGGCTACCTCCCGTGAGGGTTGGATTACCGACTTCTGGTCCAAACGGCTTTCGTGGTGTGACGGGCGGTGTGTACAAGGCCCGGGAACGTATTCACCGTACCGTTCTGATGTACGATTACTAGCGATTCCGCCTTCATGGAGTCGAGTTGCAGACTCCAATCTGAACTGAGGACGGCTTTTTGGATTAGCTCCACCTTACGGTTTCGCGGCCCTTTGTACCGTCCATTGTAGCACGTGTGTAGCCCCAGGCATAAAGGCCATGATGACTTGACGTCATCCCCACCTTCCTCCGGTTTAACACCGGCGGTCTCCATTGAGTGCCCAACTGAATGATGGCAACTATGGACGAGGGTTGCGCTCGTTGCGGGACTTAACCCAACATCTCACGACACGAGCTGACGACAGCCATGCAGCACCTGTCTCTTGGCTCCCCCGAAGGGGCACTTCCCGGTTTCCTCAGGAATTCCAAGGATGTCAAGCCTGGGTAAGGTTCTTCGCGTTGCGTCGAATTGAACCACATGCTCCACCGCTTGTGCGGGCCCCCGTCAATTCCTTTGAGTTTTAGCCTTGCGGCCGTACTCCCCAGGCGGAGCACTTAATGCGTTAGCTACGGCACTGCAGGGGTCGATACCCGCAACACCTAGTGCTCATCGTTTACGGCGCGGACTACCAGGGTATCTAATCCTGTTTGCTCCCCGCGCTTTCGAGTCTCAGCGTCAGTGTCGGTCCAGGAAGCCGCCTTCGCTACTGGTGTTCCTTCCAATATCTACGAATTTCACCTCTACACTGGAAATTCCGCTTCCCTCTCCCGAACTCAAGAAAGGTAGTTTCGAATGCAATTCCTTGGTTAAGCCTAGGGATTTCACACCCGACTTACCTTCCCGCCTACACTCGCTTTACGCCCAATGATTCCGAACAACGCTCGCACCCTCCGTATTACCGCGGCTGCTGGCACGGAGTTTGCCGGTGCTTTCTGAAGGGGTACCGTCACAGTCCGAGGGTATTGTTCCCCGAACTCATTCGTCCCCCTCCCACAGAGCTTTACGACCCGAAGGCCTTCATCGCTCACGCGGCGTCGCTGCGTCAGGCTTTCGCCCATTGCGCAAAATTCCCCACTGCTGCCTCCCGTAGGAGTCTGGACCGTGTCTCAGTTCCAGTGTGGCTGATCATCCTCTCAGACCAGCTACCCGTCTTAGCCTTGGTAGGCCGTTACCCTACCAACTAGCTGATGGGACGCAGGCTCATCCTCAGGCGATAGCTTCCATGGAGAGGCCACCTTTTACCCCACCCCCCGAGAGGGGCGTGGTCTTACCCGGTATTAGCACTCCTTTCGGAGTGTTATCCCGAACCCAGGGGTAGATTACCTACGTATTCCTCACCCGTGCGCCACTTTACTCACACCCGAAGGTGCTTTCTCGTTCGACTTGCATGTGTTAGGCACGCCGCCAGCGTTCGTTCTGAGCCAGGATCAAACTCTCCACTTAAAATTTGAAGAGCTTGTGCTCTCGCGAACAGATCGTTGTTCGGTGGTTCGCTCGATGTGGTTCCAGGGTCCCGTATGAGGGCCCCGGCATCGAACGGCCATCCGTTCGACAAGGGTTCCGCAGTCGATCTTCATCGCTGCTGCTTTCCGGTTTTCAAAGACCGAACTCTTGCGCCACTGGCCCCTTTTCCCGAAGGGCGGCTGACCTTATCAGAGGTCATCCAGCCTGTCAAGGAAAAAGGTGAAGTTTTTTCTGGTCACCGTCGCCTCTCTTCGCGCTGTTTTCGCAGCGCTGGACGCGCGCGGGACACTGGAGCAGGCCCAAAAGCTTCGCTCTGATTCAAAGAGCCAGGGACCCTTCCGTCCCATCGAGGTGCGCATGAATAATGGAACTGCCGTACAATGTCAAGCGAAAAAAAGCATTCTGTTTCGCGCCACGATTTCACCTGCACTTACGCCTGGTTGGGCACGAAATCAGCCACCTCTGCCAGCAACCGCTCGAGGTGAAATCGGTTGCTCTCGACGCAATCTCCCGAGAGCCTCTCGGCCCGGCGCACGGCGTCCAGCTCGCGCACCGCGCGCTCCAGCTCGTCGTTGATCACGAAACACTCGTATCCACGGCCCTGCGCGAGTTCCCACGCCGCGGCCCGCATGCGCTCGCGCACCTGCGCCTCGGTCTCGGTCTCGCGGCCGCGCAAGCGCCGCGCCAGCTCCGCGAGGCTGGGCGGCAGGAGGAACACGAGCCGCGCCGCGGGCACCGCACGCTTGATCTGGAAGCCGCCCTGCACGTCGATGTCGAAGAGCACGTCCCGGCCCTCTGCCAGCAGCTTTTCGACGTTCGCGCGGGCCGTCCCGTAGCGGCGCGAGTGCACCCGCGCCCACTCGAGGAACGCGTCCGCAGCGACCAGGCGATCGAACTCGGCGTCGTCCACGAAGTGGTACTCCACGCCGTCGCGCTCGGCGCCCCGCGGCGGACGCGTGGTGTACGAGATGGACACGGCCACCTGCGGCTGCAGCTCGCACAGCCGCGTGCACAGCGTCGACTTGCCCGTGCCGGACGGCGCGGACACGACGATCAGCCTGCCAGGACGAATCGCGGCGCCCATGCGCTCACTCCACGTTCTGCACCTGTTCGCGAATCCGCTCCAGGCAGGCCTTCACGGACACGGCCAGGCGCACCACGTCGGGCGCGTGGAACTTGGAGCACAGCGTGTTGATCTCCCGGTTCATCTCCTGGAGCAGGAAGTCGAGCTCCCGCCCGACGGGCCCGCTGCCCGTCAGCATGTCCTGGAAGTGCGTCAGGTGGGCGTCCATGCGCGCCAGCTCTTCGGTCACGTCGGCGCGATCGGCCCACAGGGCCAGCTCCTGGACGATGCGCTCCTCGGGCAGCTCGGCGCCCGCCAGCAGCGCGCGCAGGCGCTCCGCGAACCGCTCGGCCGCGGCGCGCAGCTCGGCGGGCACGCCGCGGCGCACCTCGCCCATCGTCCGCGCCACCTCGGCCAGCAGCCCCTCGATCTCGCGCTGCAGCGCCGCGCCCTCGTGGGTCCGCATGCGATCCATGGCCGCCAGGGCGGCCTCGAGCAGCGGCAGCAGGACGGCGCGCACCTCGTCCGCGTCGGACGGCACGGCCCGCGTGGCCAGCACGCCCTCGGTGCGGGCGATGAGCCCGAGCGTCGGCCGCTCCTCCAGCCCGAGCTCCCGCGCCATGTCGAGGTAGAGCTGGTGGACCCTCCGCGCGCGCTCGACGTCCAGGATGGGTTGTCCGACCTCGCCGACGCCGGTCCCCAGGCGCACCGAGCACTCCACCCGTCCGCGCCCGACGCCCTTGCGGATGCAGCGCTCGACCTCCACCTCGAGGGCCAGCCACTCGCGCGGCAGCCCGAGCCGCACGTCGGTGTAGCGATGGTTCACGCTGCGCAGCTCGACGCTCAGGCCGAGCCCTTGGAGCGTGCCCTCCGCCCTTCCGTAGCCAGTCATGCTCTTCACGTGCTCACTCCGAGGTCAGGTCGCCCGCGGTCAGGCGACGGGTGTCCGCGCCGGCCCGCGCCGCGCGCAGGGCCTCCTTATACTCCAGCCGCAGCGCGGCCAGCAAGGCGCACACGGCCGGCTCGCGGTAGTCCGGGTAGGTCCAGGGCGCGGGCGCCCAGGCCCCGCCCGCGACCTGCAGCGCCACCTCGGCCCAGATCCCGTCCCGCAGGTAGATCCGGTGCGGCCGCGCCTTGGTGGTCGCCAGCACGAGCTGGGCGCTGCACAGCAGGCCCGGGTCCAGGTTCACCCGCCGCCGGCCAGCCTCGTCGGCCAGCGCGCGCTCCGCGCGGTTGCACAGCAACTTCAGCTCGGGCAGCAGCTCGCGCGGCGCCAGGCGCTGGGCCCGCAGGAAGCGCCGCTTGAGCCCCGCGCCCATCTCCCGCGCGTAGTAGTCGCTCCACACGAAGTCCCAGGCGGGGCCCACCGGCTCCACGGGCCCGAGCGCGGCGCTCAAGCGCGCCGCGGCCGCCTGCAACCACTCCTCCTCGCGGTACAGGCAGCCCACCACCAGCAGGGCGGGCTCGGGCGGGCGCGGCTCACCCACGGCCGGCCCCCAGCAGCTCGGCGCAAGCCGCCAGGGCCTGGTCGAGCTCGCCCGGCTGCTGGCCGGGCAGGACCAGGTTGCGGGCGTGCGCCACCGGGTGGCCCCAGCGGGAGGCCTCGGGCGCGGTGAACAGCGCGACCGTCGGACAGCCCACGGCCACCGCCAGGTGCATCGGCCCGGTGTCGTTGGTGACCAGCAGATCGAGCGCGCGCAGCAGCCCCGCCAGCGCCTCGAGATCGGTGGCCGGGGCGCACACCACCCCCTCGCGCAGCGCGGCGGCCGCCTCGTCGCGCAGGGCCTCCTCGCCTGGCCCCCACAGCAGCACCAGCGCCGCCGCGTGCTGCTGCTGCAGTCGACGCCCGAGCTGCACGAAGTAAGGCAGGGGCCAGCGGCGCGCGCGCTTGCGCGAGCCTAGCCACAGCCCGACCCGCGGCGAGCCCACCTGAAGCTCCGCCAGCCACCGCCGGGAGCGCGGGGCCAGATCCGCGCCCAGGCTGCTGCGCAGGACCGGCGCTGGCCGGCCTCCCAGTCCGAGCGGGGCCAGCAGGCGCACGCGCTGGGCGAGCTCGTGCTCCCCGGCCGGCCCCGGTGGGACCGGGTGGGTGAGGAAGCCGGCCGCGCCCGACCGCGCGAAGCCCAGGCGCCAGGGCGCGCCGGAGAAGTAGGTCAGCGCCGCGTGGGTGAAGCTGAACTCGTGCCAGGCGCTGGCGTCGAGGGCCACCGGGTAGGCCTGGCCGCGGACCTCCTCGACGGCGGCGCGCCAGCGCGGCCCGTCCCGCAGGAACCAGCGCCGATCGATGAGGTGCAGGCGGGCGACGCCCTCCAGGGAGCGCGCCAGGCGCGCCTGCCGGGCCGCGGCCCACAGCCCCAGCTCGACGCCCGGCAGGCCCTGGCCGAGCGCGTCCAGCAGCGACTGCAGCATGACGAGGTTCCCCACCCGCTCGTCCACCCTCACCACCAGGATGCGCCCCGGCCCGCCCGGGCCGGGCGGCTCGGCCGTGCGCCGGGCCCACACCCGCCGGGTGAGCCAGCCCAGCGCGCGGCGATCGATGCGGCCGGCCTGACGCATGGCGGAGGGCTCAGGGCGCCCCGCGCTCGGAGCCGTCGTGGGGCTCCGCCGCGGCCCGCAGCGCGCGGGGCGTGGGGGTGAGGCCGCCCGGCGGCGGGGTCTGCACGCCGACCAGCGTCCGCACCTCGTCCATGACCTGCTCCGGGCTCACCAGCCGCATGCAGTCGTGGTGCCCCTCGGGGCACTCGAGGTGGCCGTGCCGGCTGCAGGGCCGGCACTTCACCCGCGCCACCAGGACGCGGGTCTCATCGCCGAAGGAGTGCATGCGCGCGTCGGTCGGCCCGTAGATGAGGACGCAGGCCGTGCCCAGGGCGCGGGCCATGTGCATCAACCCGGTGTCGCCGCCCACGGCCAGGCGGGCTCGCTCCAGCAGCGCGGCCGACTCGGCCAGGGTGTTGCCCACGCAGGACAGCAGCCCCTCCCGGGCGTTCTCCTCGATCCGCCGGGCCAGCGGCAGCTCGTCCTGGGAGCCGAACAGGATCGGGTGCCAGCCCCGCGCGCGCAGCGACTCGGCCAGGCTGGCGAAGTACACCGGCGGCCAGCGCTTGGTCGGCCAGACCGACCCGATGCACAGGGCGGCCAGGCGGGCGTCCTCGGGCAGGTTGTGCCGGCGGTAGAAGTCTTGCAGGTACTGCGACTGGCCGCCCGGCGTGCGCAGGCGCAGGCGCGTGCCCGCCGGCTGGATGCCCACCGCCTCGAGCAGCGCCAGGTCCTGGAGCAGCGGGTTGGGCTCGCCGGGATCGGGCCTGCGGCCGTGGGTGTAGCAGGCGGACCGCAGCCCGCCGCGGTGTCCCACGCGCACCGGGATGCCGGAGAACCGCGCCAGGAGCGCGGAGCGCAGCGAGCGGTGGGGGGAGATCAGCAGGTCGAAGCCCGCTTGCCGGAGCCGGCGGGCCACGCGGACGATCCCCAGCGTCCCCCCGTCGCTCCCGTGCTTGTCCCAGGTGAGCACCTCGTCCACGCCGGGGATGCAGGCGGCCACCTCGGCCTTGTCGGGCCGGACCAGCATGGCGAGGTGCGAGCCGGGCCGGGCGGCCTTGAGCGCCGCCACGACGGGCGAGGCGAATACCACGTCGCCCACGAAGGCGGTCTGCACGACCACCGCCCGCTCGAAGCCGACGGGGCTCGGGACACCCGGGTTGGGTGGGCGCTCGCCGGTGCTCTGCTCTGCCTGGCTCAACCGGTCCTGGCCTCCCCGTCCGGGCTTCTTCCCTCCCGCACGCGGGCGCAGTATACCCAGCCGGTCTGCGGATTGTCCACCTGAGGTCAACCACCTCACCCGCCACCGCCTGGTTCGCGCTCATCGTCAGGGTCAGTCCATTCGACGGGGTCGAGGCCCTCGAGTCCAACCTCACTCATAGCGCAGGGCGTCGATCGGGTTGAGGCCGGCCGCCCGGCGCGCCGGGAAGTAGCCGAAGATCACGCCGATCGCCGCGGAGAAGAGGAAGGACAGCAGGTTGATCCCGGAGTCGAACAGGTAGGGCACGCCCATCAGGCCAGCCAGCCCCATGGAGGCGGCGGTGGCGAGCGCGATGCCGAGCAGGCCGCCCAGGGCGGACAGCATCACCGCCTCGATCAGGAACTGCAGCAGCACCTCGCGCTCCAGCGCACCGATGGCCAGGCGGATGCCGATCTCACGGGTGCGCTCGGTCACCGAGACCAGCATGATGTTCATGATGCCGATGCCGCCCACCAGCAGGCTCACCGCCGCCACCGCGCCGAGCAGCATGGTGAGGATCCTGGTCGTGCTCGTCAGCGTCTCGGCGAGCTGGCGGGTGTCCATCACGCGGAAGTCGTCCTCCTCGCTCTCGCTGATCTTCCGCCGCTCCCGCAGCAGCTTGGCGAGCTGCGCCTTGACCGCGTCGATGGAGGCGCCCTGCTTCACCGAGACCATCACCCGGCCGACGTCCTGGCTGCCGGTGAGCCGGCGCTGCACGGTGCGCAGCGGCATCACCACGCTGTCGTCCTGGTCCTGACCCATGGCCGCCTGGCCCTTGGACATGAGCAGGCCGATCACCTCGCAGGCGAAGCCTTTGATGCGGATCTCGCTGCCTACCGGGCTCTGCCGGCCGAACAGCTTGTCTCGCACCGTCTCGCCGATCACACACACCGCCTTGCCAGCCCGCTCCTCGGTCTCGCTGAAGGTGCGCCCGGCGGCCAGCGTCCAGTTGCCCGTCTGGAAGTAGTCGTTGTTGGTGCCCATGACCACGGTGGACCAGTTGCGGGCCTGATAGACGGCCGTCACGGTCTTGTTCACCACCGGAGCCACCCCCTGGGCGGAGGTGATCTGGGCTCGGATGGCCTCGATGTCGGCGGTCTTGAAGCTGGGGGCGCCCTCGGAGCCGGGGCCGAAGCGCTGGCCGGGGACCAGCATGAGCTGGTTGGTGCCCATGGCGGCGATCTGGTCGGACACAGACCGGGTGGCGCCGTTGCCCAGGGTGACCATGGTGACGACGGCGGCCACGCCGATGACGATGCCCAGGATGGTCAGGAAGGAGCGCAGCAGGTTGCGCCGGATGGCGCGCAGCGAGAGCAGCAGCGTGTTCCACACCATCAGGCGCCCTCCCCGTGGCGGTGGTCGCTGTCCACCCGACCGTCGATGAAGCGGACGATCCGCCTGGCATGCGCCGCGATGTCGGGCTCGTGCGTGACCATGAGCACGGTGATGCCCTGCTCGCGGTTGAAGGCGCGGATCAACTCCATGATCTCCTGGCTGGTGCGGGTGTCCAGGTTGCCGGTGGGCTCGTCGGCCAGCAGGACCGCGGGCCGGGTGACGATGGCGCGGGCGATGGCCACCCGCTGCTGCTGGCCCCCGGACAGCTCGGACGGGCTGTGGTGCTCCCAGCCCTTGAGGCCCACCTGCTCGAGCGCGGCGAGCGCCGCGGCGCGGCGCCTGGCGGCGGCCTCGTGCCGGTATACGAGCGGCAGCTCGACGTTCTCCTGCGCGGTCGTCCTCGCCAGCAGATTGAAGCCCTGGAACACGAAGCCGAGCTGGTGCCGCCGCAGCAGCGCGCGCTGGTTGCGGGAGAGCTGCTCGACTTGCACGCCCTGGAACTCGTAGCTGCCGCTGGAGGGCGTGTCGAGGCAGCCCAGGATGTTCATGGTCGTGGACTTGCCGGAGCCGCTGGGGCCCATGATGGCCACGAAGTCGCCGGCCTCGATGGCCAGATCGATGCCCTTCAAGGCCTGGAAGGCGGCCTGCCCGCGGCCGTAGGTCTTGGTGACGCCGGCCAGGCGGATGAGGGCAGCCTCCGTCATGGCAGCGCTTCCAGGGTCTCGGTGATCACCTCGGCGCCGGCCTCGAGCGGCCCACCCGTGATCTCGGTCAATTGGCCGTTGCTGGCGCCGGTCTGAACCTCGACCGGCGTGGGCTGGCCCGCGCGCAGCACCCAGACCCGCGGCTTGCCGTCGCTGGGTGGCGCCTGGACCTTGGGCGCCTGGCGCGGCGGCCGTGGCATCAGCTTGCCCACGAAGCCGCCGCCCGGCCCCGTGGCCGCGGGGCCTGCGGTCGCGGGGCTGAAGCGCAGCGCGGCGTTCGGCACCAGCAGTGCACCCTCACGCGTCACGGTGACGATGTCGGCGGTGCCGGTCATGCCGGGGCGCAGGCTGAGGTCACCGTTGGCCACGGCTATGACCGTGGGGTAGGACACCACCCCGTCCTTGGTCTGGGAGCCGTAGCCGACGCGGGTGATGACGCCCGAGTACTTGCGGCCGGGCCAGGCGTCGACGCCGAAGGTGGCCTGCTGGCCCACCTCGACCTGGCCGACGTCGGCCTCGTCGATGTCCACCTGCAGCTCCATCTTGGCCAGATCCTCGGCCAGGGTGAACAGGACCGGCGCCTGGAACATGGCGGCCACGGTCTGCCCTGGCTCCACCGAGCGGGTCAGCACCACGCCGTCGATGGGCGAGCGGATGGTGGCCTTGCCGAGGTTGGTCACGTCCGACTGGAGGTTGGCGCGCGCCTGGGTGACGCTCGCACGGGCGCTGGCCTCGCCGGCCTCGGCGCGCTTCAGGTTGGCCTCGGCGGTGTCCAGCTCGGCCCGGGACGGCACCTTGCCGCCGGACAGCTCGGCCACCTGCCTGAAACGCGCCAGCGCGGCGCGCGCCTCCGCCACCGTGGCCTCGGCCTGCAACACCTGCGCCTCGGCCGCGACCAGGCTGGCGCGCGACTTCGCCACCGCGTCCTCGAGCTTGGACAGATCGAGGCGGGCCAGCACCTGGTCCTTCACCACTCGGTCGTTGTCGTCTACCAGCACCTCGGTGACGATGCCGGACTGCTCGCTGCTCACCTGCACGTTGTTGGTCGGTTGCAGGTTGCCGGTGGCGGACACCTTGACCACCAGCGTACCGACGGTGGCCGGCTCGGTCCTGTAGCGCGGCCCGGCCGCCTGCTCGCCAGGGAGGAAGAAGAGGAGTCCCGCGCCCACGAGCACGACCAGCGCTCCGGCCAGCCAGAGCAGCCGACGTTTGAGCCGCCCCGAGGACTCAGTCTTGAGGAGTTCGCTCAGAGTGGCGCCCTGATCGGTCTGGGTGGGGATGGGGGTGTTCATGGGGTGTCCTCGCCGGCCGGGCCGGGCTCCGCGGGCGGCGACCAGCCGCCGCCCAGCGCCTTGTAGAGTCGGACCAGCGCCAGCACCTCGTCCGCACGGGTGCTGGCCAGGCTGTCCTCGAGCGACAGCACGCTGCGCTGGGTGTCGAGCACCGACTGGAAGTCGATCACCCCGGCGGTGTAGCGCTGACGGGCGAGCTCGGCTGCCTTGCGCGCCGCCTCGGCCGCACGTTCCAGGGTCTCGGCGCGGTCGCGGTTCTGGGCCAGCGATACCAACGCGTTCTCAACCTCCTGCAGCGCGGTGAGCACGGCGGCCTCGTAGGCCACTTGCGCTTGCTCCCGGACCGCGTCCTGCATCTCCTGCTGGCCGCGCAGGCGTCCGGCGTCGAAGAGCGGCGCCGTGAGGCCGCCCACCAGGGAGTACAGGATGCCGCCGCCGTTGCCGGTCGTGCCCCGCACCAGCGCCTCGGCGCCGATCGAGCCCGAGAGCCTGAAGGAGGGGTAGCGCGCGGCCACGGCCACGCCCACGCGAGCGGTCTCCGCCGCCAGCTTGCGCTCGGCGGCGCGCACGTCGGGGCGCTGGCGCAGGGTATCTGCCGGGATGCCGACGGCGATTCGGGCGGGCAACGCGGGCAGCTCCCCACCCGCGGCCAGGCGCGCGTGCAGCGTCCCCGGCGACTGGCCCAGCAGGATGTCCAGGCGGTGCTCCGACTCGGCCAGGCTGATCTCCAGGCTGGGCAGGAGCGCCAGGGTAGCTTCGTGGTTGCTGCGCGCCTGCTCGACGTCCTGCTCGCTGACCAGGCCGGCCTGGGCGCGCCAGCCGGTGAGCTGCAGCGTCTCGGCCTGGCTGGCGAGGTTGCTACGCGCGAGGCCCAACCTGACCTGCAGGGCGCGCACCTCGACGTAGCTCCGCGCCACCTCCCCCGCGAGCGAGACCCGGGTGCCGTCCAGGCTGGCCGCGGTGGACTCCAGATCCGCCCCGGCCGCCTCGACCTCCCGGCGCTTGCCGCCGAACACGTCCAGCTCCCAGCTCGCGTCGAAGCTGGTGCTGAAGCGATCCCCAGCGCTGCCGGCGCCGGGGATCATGCCCGAGCGGCCGAGGCTGGCGGAGCCCGACGCGCTCACGCTGGGCCACTGCCCGCCCTCGGCCACGTCCCGGCGGGCGCGCGCCTCGCGCAGGCGGGCCTGCGCCTGGCGCAGATCGAGGCTCGAATGCATCGCCTGCTCGATGAGCTCGGTCAGCAGCGGATCGTTCAGACCGCGCCACCACTGGCTCAGGTCCCCTGGCGCCCCGGCGCTCGTCACCGGCTCGGCTGCGGCGTCGAGCCGGCTCCAGCCCTTGGGCGAGTCCGGCTCGGTCTTCTTGTAGTCCGGACCGACGGCGCAGCCGCCCAGGGCGAGCCCAGCGAGCAAGATCAGTGTGAATGTGGAGAGCTGTACTCGCACGACGTCACCGCAACCGTTCTGATCGGGCGGGTTTCACCATCCCGTGGACAAGGAAGTCGACCAGGCCCCGCATGAAGTCGCCCTGGTCCCCCCTCCTGCGGGCTCCACGTCGGGAACGGACGAAGTCGATGCAGCCGCCGAAGATGGCCCGGGCGACCGGGACGGGGTCAAAGGTGCGCACCCGGCCGAGGCGCATCTCGGCCTCGAGGTACCCGGCCACGAGCTCCACGATCCGCTGCGGCGGAGGTTTCCCCGCCTTGGCAAACAGCAGCCTGCGGATCTCCCCTGAGGTGGGGCTCGTCTCGGCCAGCTCGAAGAACGGCAGCGCGCGGAAGATCCCCTCGAGCAGGGTCTCGACGATGCCCGCGAGGTTCTCCGCCACGCTGCGCTGCCCAGCGGCCTTCGCCAGATCGCACAGCGCCTCGGGCGGCTGGGTCTCGCGATGGATCACCGCCGCCAGCAGGGCCTCCTTGCTCCTGTAGCGGTAGAACAGGATCCCCTCGGACACGCCGGCCCGTTGCGCGATCTTGGCGGTGGTGGTCGCTTGACCATGCTCGAGAAACACGTCCCGAGCGGCGTCCAGGAGGTCCGCCTCCCTGATGCTCGTTGGTCTTCCTCTCATGATATATTGAGTGTACGCTCAGTTATACGTTCGTCAAGCCATGATTTGTCTCTTGCTCCCCTCAGACCCTCGGCACCTGTCCGCGGTTGACATGGGTCGCTTGTCGACCGTTTGAACCGTTCGCGGGTCCGTTCCTCGGTCGCTCAGCACCGAGGGTCGGCGGGCGCAGGACTGGGTGGCAACGCGAGGGACCTGGAATCGAACGCCGAGGCAGCCACCTCGACCTCCCTGCGATCGCCCGCAGCGTGAAGGAGGAGCGAATTCGTCCACCTGTCTACCCTACTGAACTGTCACGAATTTCAGAGAGGGGACACGGTGCTCAGGTCGCCCCCAGGAGCCCCTCATACAACCCCTGGATGGCCTCGACCTGGCGGTCGAGGCGGAAGCGCTGGAGCGCCTCCGCCCGGGCGCGGGCGCCCCAGACCGCGAGCCGGGCCGGGTCGGCCAAGGCCTCGGCCAGCGCCGCGCCCAGGGCCTCCGCGCCCTCCGCCCAGACCAGCCGCCCGGTCTCTCCGTCGGTCACGATCTCCGCCAGCGCCCCGCGCGGCCGGGCCAGCACCCCGACCCCCGTGGCCATGGCCTCCAGCGCCGCGCGGCAGGTGCCGTCGTTGCCAGGCGCGAGGAGCACGAACAGGTCCAGGGCGCGGTACAGGCGTGGCAGATCCGGGTGGTAGCCAGCGAACACCACCGAGCCGCCCCAGGTCTCCCGAGCCGCGCGCTCCCTCAGGCGCGCCTCCAACTCGCCCCGACCGGCCAGGACGAGGCGCGCCGAGGGGAGCCGGGCGTGCACCCGGGCCCAGGCCTCGAGGAGCAGCTCGTGTCCCCGCCCGGGCTTCATGCGGGCGACGATGCCCGCCGTGGGGGCGCCGGGCGCGAGACCCAGCTCCGCCCTGAGGGCCTCGCGGCCAGGCCCCGGACCGAAGGTCTCGGCGTCCACGGCGCCCTCCACCGCGATCACCCGCTCCTCGGCGAGCAGCCCCTGTCCGAGCAGCGCCGCGCGCTGGCGCCGGCTCACGCAGACCAGCCCGTCCGCCCGCCGAAGCTGCCACCGCCGGCCCGGGCCGAGGGCGCGCTCGGTGTGCAGGCTGCGCACCAGCCGCCCGGCCGCGCGGGCCGGCCGCGCCAGGGCGGCCAGGGTGTGGTCATGGGAGCGGTGGGCGTGCAGCACGTCGAAGCGTCCCTCCCGCCACACGCGCTTCAACGCCAGGATGTCGCGCAGGCACAGGATCGGTCCGGCCTTGACCGACAGCGCCAGGCCGGGCTCGAGCGGCACCCCGAAGGCCGCGGCCCGGGCCGCGAGATCGCCCGGGCGCAGGCTGTCGATGGCCAGGCGGGCGTCGCAGCCCGCGGCGCGCTGGGCCCGCGCCAGCCGCAGCACCGGCTCGGCCGGCCCGGTGTACAGGTGGTAGGCCAGCAGGTGCAGGATGCGGAGCGCTCCGCTCACCCCGGCTTCCTCTCCGCCCCGGTCCTGGCGAGGAGCTCGACCAGCGCGGTCGTCGAGTGCCGCTTGGGGTCGCCGGCCACCGCCACCCGGCCGCCGTAGGAGCGCACCACGTCGCGCTCGGGGATGGTCTCCGGGGTGTAGTCCGTGCCCTTCACGTGCAGCTCCGGACGCAGGGCGGCGAGGACGTGGCGCACGTCGTCGTCGTCGAAGATCAGCACGTGATCCACCGCCTCCAGGGCCGCCACCATCTCCGCCCGCTCCGTGGCCGGCCAGATCGGCCGCCCCGGCCCCTTCAGCCGGCGCACCGAGGCGTCGGAGTTGACCGCCACCACCAGGATGTCGGCCAGGCCCCTGGCCCCCTGCAAGTAGCGCACGTGCCCCACGTGCAGCAGATCGAAGGCACCGTTGGCGAGCGCCACGCTGCGCCCGGCGGCGCGCGGCGAGCGCAGGCGCTCCAGCAGCCCGGCCAGATCGGTGAGCTTCACGGCACGTCCCCCGGGCCGGCCAGGGCGCGGGCGAGCTCGGCCGCCTCCACCACCGCCGTGCCGGCCTTGCGCACCTTGAGCCCGCCGGCGACGTTCGCCAGGCGCATGGCCTCTGGCGGCGGCGCGCCGGCCACGCGCGCCAGCGAGAAGGCGGCCAGGACCGTGTCCCCGGCGCCGGTCACGTCAGCCACCTCGTCCCCGCCGTAGGCGCGCACCCCCTGGGTGGGCTGGCCCGGCACGAACAGCGCCATGCCGTTGCGCCCCCGCTTGACCAGCGCGGCCCGCGCCCCCGTGCGCTCGAGCAGCCAGCGCCCGGCCCGCTCCAGCCCCCCGGGCACGGCGAGCTCGAGGCCGCTCGCCAGGGCGAGCTCCGGCTCGTTGGGGGTGAGCGCCTCCACGCCGTGGAACTCGGCCACCCGCAGGCGGGAGTCCACGAAGACCGGCAGCCGGCCCGCGCTCACCACGCGCTGGACCTCCGCCAGCACGGCGCCCGCCAGCACGCCCTCGGCGTAGTCGGAGACCACCAGCGCCTCGGCGCCCTCCAGGGCCCCGGCGAGCGAGCGCGCCAGCCGGGCCAGGAGCCCCTCCGCGGGCGGCGCGCTGGGCAGCCTATCGATGCGCAGCATCTGCTGGCGCACGGTGTTCCGCCCGCCGGCCACCACGCGGGTCTTGGTGGTCGTAGGCCGGGCAGGATCGTCCAGCAGCAGCCCGGCCGGCACGCCGCGGCGCGCCAGGGCGTCCCGCAGCCGGGCGCCGGCCTCGTCCTCCCCCAGCAGGCCGAGCAGCCGCGGGGCAGCCCCCAGGGCGGCCAGGTTGGCCGCGGTGTTGGCCGCGCCGCCCGGGCGCACCTCCCGGCTCTCCTCGCGCACCACCAGCACCGGGGCCTCGCGGGAGATGCGCTCGGTCAACCCGTGCAGGTACTCGTCGGCCACCAGATCCCCGAGCACCACCAGGGGGCGCCCGCGGAACGCCTGCAGCCAGCGGCCGAGCTCGTCCATGCGGAGGCTCACGGCAGCACGAAACGGAAGTCGTCCTCGCCCGAGGCGAGGTCGAGGAAGTCGCACTGGACCACGGGGTGCACGGGCCCGGCAGCGAGATCGCTCACCGGCGCGGCCAGGACGGTCGCACCGTCCGGATCCAGGTACTCGGCCACCGGCCCCACCGCGATGTTGCCGTCCGCCGGGCAGCGGCCCAGGCCGGACAGCGTGATGTGGTTCAGCCCCATCACGCCGTCGTTGACGTCCACGCTGAAGTGGATCTGCACGCTCTGCTGGCCCGAGTGCTTGGCCCCGTGCGCGTCGAGGTCCACGCACACCAGCTCGCACACGTCCGCCTGGTTCGAGGTCGAGAAGTTCTCGCGGTAGACCGTGGTCGTGCCCGCCTGCGAGGACGCCAGGACCTCCATCTGGCCCATGGGCCGGGCCGCGAACTGGCCGAAGAAGGTCCGCACCCAGCACAGCGAGGCGCCCTGGCCGTCCGGGCTCAGATCGACCTCCGTGTACATGTCGAGGAACGTCTCCACCTGGGGCAGGAGGGGCGCGCCGTCGCCCACCAGCAGCCCGCCGCGCTCGGCGCAGACGCCGCCCGCCAGGGGGAGCCCGCACAGCGCCCCGGACTGGATTTCCCAGGGCGGGTAGGAGGTGATCATCTGCCCGTCGCAGCCCGAGAACTCGGTCTGCACCACGGGCGTGGGGGCGGGGCAGGTCAAGGGCATGCCCAGCAGGCGCACCGAGCGGAGGTAGAGCTGCTCGCCCGAGTCGGGCGGCTGGAGGCGCAGCACCACCTGGGCGCTGTCCCAGGTCAGGGCCGCGGGCGGCACCGCCAGGCAGTAGTCCAGGGACTCCAGGAACCGGCCGGTGAGATCGCCCAGGCAGTCCGACGCCGCCCGGCTCCCCGAGGCAGGGTCGATGGCCTCGACCTGGATGCCCCACCCGGCCGGTCCCAGGTCGTTCAGGCCGAGCTGGAAGCACACGAAGACCTGGGAGTAGCCGCCCAGGCTGACGGTCCGGGCGAACGCCAGGCCCTCCCCCCCGCACGCGCCGCCGTTCAGCACCACGGCGTACTCGCCGTCCGGCGGGCTCTGCTGGCAGGAGGGCTGCTGGCAGCAGGCCCCGGTCTGCAGGGCCAGCGGGCAGGTGGCCGACATGACCTGGCTGCAGACGTCCGCCAGCAGGCTCCAGCCGGTGAGCTCGCAGCCATTGGCGCCGTTGGGATCCGGCCGCCCGTCGGCGAACCAGACCGGGAGCTGCTCGGCCACCCGGCAGCCCAGGCAGCCGGCGACGAGCGGGGTGCCGGCCGAGTTCAGCCTGCACAGGCTCGCGGTGTCCAGCGGCACCTCCTGATCGCAGGCCACCTCGAGCTGGGCGGGCGCGTAGGCGCAGCCGCTCTCGTCGGTCGAGCACCCCGGCGAGCACAGGCCGTTCCAGCCGCACTGGCCGTCGTCGGGCGTGCCCACGCAGCCGCCCTCGCCATCGCAGGCGTCGCCCTGGGTGCAGCGGACGCCGTCGTCGCAGCCCTCGCCGGGCTGGCTGGAGACGCACCGGTCCAGGTCCTCATCGCACTCGCTCGAGCACTGGATGGCGCAGGCGGGCGCGCCCGCCGTGCAGGTCCCGTCCGCCTGGCAGGACTCCAGGCCATCGCAGTACTGGCCGTTGTCGCACAGCTCGGGCCGCAGGGTGAGCGCGGCCGGATCGACGGCCGGATCGCAGACGAGGCAGCCGTCCGCGATCGGCCGGTAGCCCGTCGTGTGGCAGCTCACCCCCACCAGGCAGACGCCCTCCTGGACGGTGGCCTTGCACTGCCCGTCGGTCGGATCGCAGGCGTCGTCGGTGCAGTCGATCCCGTCGCTGCACACCCGCGGCGACCCGGCGCAGGTGCCCTGGGCGTCGCAGGTGTCAGCCTGGGTGCAGCGATCCCCGTCGTCGCAGCCCGAGCCCTGGCCGAGCGGCTCGGTCTCGCACACCCCCTGGTCGCAGGTGGCGCGCAGGCAGGGGCCGCCCGCGGCGGCGCAGTCCGCGTCAATCGTGCAGCGCTGGCAGCTCGCTCCGTCCACGGTCCCGTCGCAGTCGTTGTCCACCCCGTCGCACCACTCCACGCCGCCCAGCGTCCGCTGGCACTCGCAGCCGTCGCTCCAGTCGCCGTCGGCGTTCCACCAGTCCGCCTGGCAGGTCCAGCCACACGCGCCGGCCGTGCAGGCGAGCGGGTCGGCGTGGTCTCGGGCCTGGCACAGCGCCTCCGGCGCGCCCTCGTCGGTCTGCTGATCGCAGTCGTTGTCGAGCCCGTCGCAGGTCTCCTGGCCGCCGTTCGTCGGCTCGCACTCCTCGACCCAGCCGAGCGCGACGGCGACCTCGCCCGGGCCTCCGCCGCCGGCCTCCTGGTCGGTGCAGCCGTGGAGCAGGCGCCGCTGATCGGCGTCGAGCCCCTCGGCGTAGAACAGCCGCCGGCCCGGGCCCACGTCGCGCAGCGGCTCCACCTGCGAGGTGACCGGGTAGGCGAACTCCAGTTCCTGCTCGATGGCGTAGCCCACCGCCCCGGGGACGGCCGACCCGTCCAGGAGCGCGGCGCAGGACTCGCTCTCGCCGGCCGGCTCCACGGCCACCACGCGGATGAACCGGGTGAGCTGGCGGGCGCTGTCGTCGGGCAGACTCACCACCAACCGGAGCTCCCCCGCCCCGCCGCAGCCGCCGAGCGCCAGCCAGGCCACGGCGAGCAGGCACGGAATCTTTTGCATGGCGAACACCTCCGGCTCCACGGGCGGCTCAGCGGACCTCGATGGCGTAATCGCGCGGGCCGCTGCCCTGGCCGGACAGGCCCACGCCCAGGCCGGCGCCCAGCGCCGAGCCGACCACCACCACCCCGACCGCCGTCCAGAACCACCAGGTCTCGTACCAGGGCGTGGCCACCTCGTCCTCGCCCTCCCCGTCCCTGCCGTCCCCCAGCCCGGCCACGGCCCGGGGCGGATCCTTCCGCTCCGCGGGCCGGTCCGCGGGTTTGTCCTTGCGCGGGCCGGCCACGACCGCGGCGGGCGCGCGGAAGGCGAAGGGCTTGTCTGGGCTCCCGATCCGGGCCAGCACGCCGCCCTGTCCGGTGAGCGCCTCGAAGAAGTACTCGACCGCCTCCCCCGCCGGCGGCGCGAAGGAGACCCTGGGAGCGCCCGCCAGCGGCTGGGCCGGGGCGCGCTGCCAGCCGCCACCCGGCGCGCGGTGCGCCAGCCGCACCCCCTTCACCAGCCCCTGGGGATCCGAGCGCAGCTCGACGAGCAGCGCGGCCGGACGGCCCGCGGCCGGCGGGGCCGCGTGGGTGAGCGCGATTGGTTTCACGTCCCGGGACATGGCCAGCGCCTGGAAGAACGGCGCGGCCAGCTTGGGCGAGGTGTCCGCGGCGATGGCCGCCTGGGGGTCGATCGACAGCATGGCGCGGAAGGCCTCCAGCGCCTCGTCCAGCCGCTCCAGGGCCGACAGGGACAGCCCGCGTACCCGGTAGGCGTCGACCAGATCCGGCGGCTGGGCCTGCGGATCTCCCAGCGCCAGCTCCACGGCCCGCAGGGCGGCGTCGTACTCCATGTCGTCGTAGGCCTGGCGCGCGCGCTGCATCGCGTCCCCGGCCCAGGCCTGGGCGGCCAGGCAGACCCCCAGGACGCCGAGCATGATCCTCATCGAGCTCACCTCGCTTCTCCTGGTCGAACGGGACGGTGTGCACTCTAGCACGCTTCCCGCGCGCGTCCCAGATAGAGCTTGACCTTTCCCGCCAACCCCCTACCATTCGGCCCCATGGCGGAGAAGGGCGCGCAGATGCTCGGGCGCTACCAGCTCCTGGCCCTGCTGGCCACCGGTGGGATGGCCGAGATCTACCTGGCGCGCCAGACCGGCATCGGCGGGTTCGAGAAGCTGGTGGTGGTCAAGCGCATCCTGTCCCACCTGGCCCGGGAGAAGGCCTTCGTCGAGATGTTCTTCGACGAGGCGGTCATCGCGGCCCAGCTCAACCACCCGAACGTCGTCCAGATCTACGACCTGGGGCAGGCCGGCGAGCACTACTTCATCGCCATGGAGTTCCTGGAGGGCGAGAGCCTCGGCTACCTGGTCAACGAGGCCGCCAAGACGGGCGAGAGCCTCAGCCCGGCGCTGGCGGCGGGCATCGTGGCCCAGGTGTGCGACGGCCTGGATTACGCCCACAAGTTCAAGGACGAGTCCGGCCGGGCGCTGCACATCGTCCACAGGGACATCAGCCCGCACAACGTGATCGTGCTGTTCTCCGGGGTGGCCAAGCTGGTGGACTTCGGCATCGCCAAGGCCTCCACCAAGGTGCACCAGACCCGGGTGGGCACGCTCAAGGGCAAGCTCTCCTACATGTCGCCCGAGCAGTGCCTGGGCCAGCCCGTGGACGGGCGCTCGGACCAGTTCTCCCTGGGCGTGGTGCTGTGGGAGCTGCTCACCCACCGGCGGCTGTTCAAGCGCGACGCCGAGGCGGTCATCATCCGCGCGGTGGTGGACGAGCCCGTCCCGCGCGCCGACGAGGTCCGGCCCGAGGTGCCCAAGGCCCTGGCGGACATCGCCGCGCGCGCCCTGGCCAAGGACCCGGCCGCGCGCTATTCGACCGTCGGGGAGCTGGGCGCGGCGCTGCGGGAGGTCCTGCGGGAGTCCGGCCAGGAGGCCGGCCCGCCGGAGATCGCCGCGTTCTGCGCCCGCGTGTTCAAGGACCGGGCCCGCACCAAGCAGCGCCTGCTGGAGGAGATCCGGGCCAAGGGCGCGGACGGTGTTTCCCTGGGGGTGCTCAAGCCCGCCAGCGGCTCGATCCCCTCGCGCTCTTTCCAGCCCGGGGAGGCTGAGCCCGTGGCCGCCTCCGAGACCTTGATCAAGCCCCAGGCCGACGAGCCACCGAAGCGCAAGGCCAGGACCGGCTCCCAGGTGCGGGAGCCGGACCCGTCCAGCGGCAAGCTCGCCTGGGTGGTGGTGGGGGTGCTGCTCGTGGTGATCGGCGCGGGGGGCGGCTTCCTGCTGCTGTCCGGCCCGTCCGAGGAACCCAGGAACCCCAAGGTCGAACCGATCGAGCCAGAGAAGCCCCCCGTGGTCGAGCCAGAGAAGCCCCCCGTGGTCGAGCCAGAGAAGCCCCCCGTGGTCGAGCCAGAGAAGCCCCCCGTGGTCGAGCCAGAGAAGCCCCCCGTGGCCGAACCAGAGAAGCCCCCCGTGGCCGAACCAGAGAAGCCCCCCGTGGCCGAGCCGGTCAAGCCTCCGGAGAAGAAGCCCCCGGTGGCCAAACCCCCGGAGAAGAAGCCGCCGGTGGTCAAGCCGCCCACCGTGGCCAAGGCCCAGCCCGGGACGCTCAAGCTCAACACCAAGCCCTGGACCGAGATCTACCGGGGCGAGCAGAAGCTCGGCATCACCCCGCTGGTGGACGTGAAGCTGCCCGCGGGCAAGCACAAGCTGCGCGCGGTCAACAAGGCCAAGGGCATCGACAAGCTCATCGACGTGACCATCAAGCCGGGCGAGGCCACCACCCTCAAGCTCGTCCTCGAGTAGGGGCGGGTTTCAAACCTAAAGATCCCTCACATCTTCCCTTGAAGCTCGAGATGTGATCAAACCGGTGGATGAACCTCACGATCCCGGACCTATCGACCGAGTTTTCGCAAGTAGAGTTGGGCGACTATCGGCGCACTT
>JAKLGA010000019.1 GCA_022710975.1 Myxococcota bacterium
TCGTCCTTCTGCTGCTGCTCGTCCTTCTGCTGCTGCTCGTCCTTCTGCTGCTGCTCGTCCTTCTGCTGCTGCTCGTCCTTCTGCTGCTGCTCGTCCTTCTGCTGCTGTTCGTCCTTCTGCTGCTGTTCGTCCTTCTGCTGCTGTTCGTCCTTCTGCTGCTGTTCGTCCTTCTGCTGCTGCTCGTCCTTCTGCTGGTCCTTGGACTTGTCGCCCGGCTGCTGCTTCTGCTGCTGGATGGCCCGCAGGGCCACCTCGAGGTTGTAGCGGGCGTCGTCGAAGGCCGGATCCAGCTCCAGCGCCCGGCGGTAGTAGGAGATGGCGTCCTGGTAGCCCTTCTCCGCCAGGAAGGCGTTCCCGAGGTTGAAGAAGTTGCGCTTCTTGAGCTCGCGGTCCTCGCTCCCCAGCGCCCGCAGGTAGGCCTCGCGCGCCTCCTTGAAGCGCCCGAGCTTGAAGAGCGCCGCCCCGCGGTTGAAGTGCACGGACGGCTCCCGCTCGACCTGCGCCTCGGCGGCCTCGTAGCGCTCGAGGGCCTGCTCGTAGTGCTGCTCGCCATAGAGCTGGTTGCCCTGCTCGACGATCTCCAGCAGGCGGGAGAACGGATCGACCGCCCGGGCCGGCCCGGCGCCCAGGCAAGCGAGCAGGCCGAGCAGGACGGCCACGCGGCGGCAGCTCATGACGACAGCCCCCCTTCGCCGCGCACCACCCGCCGCGCCGGCACCAGGGTCGCGGCCAGCAGGCACAGCAGTCCGATGAAGGCGAAGAGCTGGAACTTCTCCTCGTACACCGTCTCGATGCGGGCCTCGTAGTCCGACTTCTGCATGCGGCTGAGCTCCTCGAGCACGGCCTCGAAGCCCAGGTCGCCCGCCGCGGAGTGCACGTACACGCCGCCGGTGGCGTCCGCCAGGGCCCGCAGCGTCCCCTCGGCCAGCCGCGTCATGACCGTCTTGCCCTCGAAGCGCATGTAGCGGCCGTCCTCCTCGGGGATCAGCTCGCCGATCTGGGTGCCGATGCCCACCGCGTGGATCACCACGCCCAGCTTCTGCAGCGCGTCGACCTCCTGCTCGTAGCCGCCCGCGTGGTCCTCGCCGTCCGAGATGAGCACCAGCACGCGCGAGCGCGAACCGCCCTTCGAGCCCTCGAACATCTGCCGGGCGGCCTGGAGCGCCTCCGCGATGTTCGTGCCGCCGAGCGGGATGGCACCCGGCTCCATGGCGCGCAGGAACAGCTTGGCGGCGGCGTAGTCCGAGGTCAGCGGGCACTGCACGAAGGCCGCCCCGGAGAAGGCCACCAGCCCGATGCGATCGCCCTGGAGCTTGTCGATCAGCCCGCTCACCTCCATCCTGGCGCGTTTCAGCCGGTTGATGCCGCGGGTGGTGGTCACGTCGCGGGCCAGCATGCTCTTGGAGGTGTCCAGCGCCACCACGACGTCCACGCCCCGGCGCTTGACCAGGGTCGAGTGGGTCCCGAACTGGGGACGGGCCAGCGCCACGATGATCATGGTCAAGCTGAGGACGAGCAGGGTGAACCGCAGGATCTCCCGCTCCAGCGAGCGCTCGGGCACCAGCCGGCCGATCGTCTCCGGGGAGATGGCCGCCCGCCCCGCGCGCCAGCGCCGGCGCAGCGCGACCACGCCGCCGGCCACCACCAGGGGCAGCACCCAGAGCCAGTAGAAGTACTCGGCGGCGGCGAACCTCATCGCACCCCTCACGGAAAACGCCGGTAGAGCGTCCAGCCCAGGGCCAGCTCGAGCAGCAGGGCCAGCAGCGCCGGCAACAACAGGAGCTGGAACACCTCGGTGTGCCGGGTGAACCGGCCCGGATCCATCAGCCGCGTCTTCTCCATCTGATCGAGGATGTCCTGGAAGTCCTCCTCCAGGGCCTTCTGGTCCACCGAGCGGTAGAACTTGCCCTTGGCGAGCCGGGCGATGTTCTGCAGCAGCTCCGGGTTGGTGCGGATCTCCACGTTGCGGTACTGCATGCGGCCGAACAGGTTCGGCCCCACCGGGAAGGGCACCAGGCCGCCCTTGCCCACCAGGATGGGGAAGATGCGGATGTCCTGCTGGGCGGCGATCTCGGCGGCCTGCAGCGGCGCGATCTTGCTGGCGTTGTCGTCCCCGTCGGTCAACAGGATGACCACCTTGCTCTTGGCCTCGGACTCCCGCAGCCGGTTGACCGAGACCATGATCGCGTTGCCGATGGCGGTGCCGTCCTCGACCACGCCGGTCTTCACCGAGGAGAGCACCGACTGCAGGATCGAGTAGTCCAGGGTGAGCGGGGTCTGGGTGTAGGCCTCGGAGGCGAACACCACCAGCCCCAGGCGGTCGTCCTGGCGCTGCTCGATGAAGCGGGCGATGACGCTCTTGGCCCCGTCGATGCGCGCCAGCTTCTTGTCCGGGCTGTCCGGAGGGGCGAAGTCCACCGCGTTCATGCTGGTGGACACGTCCAGGGTGATGACGATGTCCATGCCCTCGGCGAACACGTCCGCCTCGGTGGTGGCCACCTGGGGGCGGGCCACCGCCACGATCAGCGCGGCCAGGGCCAGGAAGCGGAGCAGCGGCACGAGGTAGCGCAGCACGCCCGGCCGCCCCCAGGCGACCTGCCTGAGCGGCGCCACGCTGGACAGCAGCATGACCGGCTGCACGCGCCGCTGCAGCCACACCCCCAGCAGCGCCAGCACCGGCACGGCGCCCAGCAGGACCAGCCCGCCCAGGAAGAGCGGGTGCTCGAGGGGCGGGGTGTCGCTGCCGAGCAGGGCGAAGCCGCAGGCCCCGGCGCCGGCCAGGACCGCGGGCGCGCAGAGCACCAGCAGCCCGGCCTGGACGCGGCGCACGAACTCGGGCGCGTGCCAGCCGCCCGCCGAGGGCAGGCTGCGCCGGCGCTCGGCCAGCACCAGCACCAGCAGGGCCAGCGGCAGGGCCACCAGCAGCGCCAGGCCCGCCTGGGCGGCGAAGGCGAACTCCAGCGAGGTGTTCACGCGGGCGCCCCCTCCGCGGCCGGCTCCGGGCGCACGCGGGTGGCCTCGATGAGCTGGAAGGCGGTGTTGATGGCGCTCGAGCACTCCGCGTCCCCGGGCTGCAGCCGGGCGAACTTGACCAGGTCCGCCTCCTCGAGCAGCCTGGACAGGCTGGCCAGATCGAGCCCCGGCGCGATCCGGTCGCGCAGCTCCTCGCTGAGCTCGCGCGTGGTCAGATCGAGGGCGAAGAAGCCGTAGCGGTTGCCGAGGTACTCGCGCACCGCCTCCGACACCCGCACGAAGAACTCGTGCTGCTTGCCCTGGCGCAGCAGATCGTCCGCCACCACGGCCTGCAGCTTCTGCAGCGCGATCTCGTGGGCCAGGCGCGGGGGCGGCAGCTCCTCCAGCAGCTCCTCGGCGCGCCCGTGAGGCCGGAGGCGCCACACCGCCAGGGCCAGGCCCGCGAACAGCAGCAGCAGGCCGGCCCAGACCAGCAGGCGGAAGTCCGGCACCCGGACCGGCACCGGGCCGGCGATGTCACGGGGGGTGGGCTGGTCGACGCCCTCCAGCACGCTCACCACCTTGATCGGCAGGGGCGGCAGCTCCAGGGGCTCGCCCGCGCCGCCGTCGGCGTCGCGCGGCACGAGCCGGAGCGCCGGCACCTGGAGCTGGCCGAGCTGCTCGAAGGCCGCCAGCTTGAGCTCGATCCACTGGACGGTGTGGCCGCCCACCCGCTCGCTGCGCTCCTCGCGGCCGAGCTCGACGAAGGCGCCGAGCTCCGGGTCGGGCTCGAGGTGGAGCGACTGGCCCTCGGCCCCGCGCACCTGGATGCGCACGGTGAAGGGCTCTCCCAGGCGCACCTCCTGGCGATCGGCCTGGACGGTGGCGCCCGCGGCGGGCGCCTCGGCGGCCGGCACGCCCGCGTCGGGCGGGGCCGGGGCGGCGGGCTGGCCGGAGGCGGCCCCCGCCGAGAGCACCGCGATCGCGGCCAGGGCCGCGCTGAGGGAGCGCCGGGTCATCGCGCCATCCGGGCCGCCCGCCGCTTGAAGAACAGCAGCAGCGGGCGGACGTAGTCGCCCTGGGTGGACAGCTCCACCGCGTCGATCTTCAGACGTTTGAACTGCCTGCGCTGCTCTTGCCAGGTCCGCTCCACCTGCTCGGCGTACTCCCGGCGGGCGTGGGCGGAGCCGGTGTCGAACAGCATCAACTCGCCCGTCTCGGCGTCCTGGAAGGCCGCCAGGCCGAGGTCGGGCAGCGCGGCCTCCAGCGGATCGCGCAGCACCACTGGCACCAGATCGTGCCGCCGGTTGGCCACCTTGAGGGCCGCCTCGTAGCCCTCGGCCATGAAGTCGGACACCAGGAAGGCGACCGTCTTGCGCTTGGTCACCCGGGCCAGGAACTCGAGCACGCCCTGGATGTTCGTGCCGCGGTGCTCCGGCCGGAAGGCCAGCACCTCGCTGATCACCCGCAGCACGTGCTTGGCGCCCTTCTTGGGCGGCACGAACTTCTCCACGCGATCGGTGAACATGATCAGCCCGACGCGGTCGTTGTTCTTGATGGCGGAGAAGGCCAGCAGCGCGCTCAGCTCGGCCGCCAGCTCCGACTTGAGCCGCTCGCGGGTGCCGAAGGCCTGCGAGCCCGAGGCGTCCACCAGCAGCATCACGGTCAGCTCGCGCTCCTCGATGAACTGCTTGACGTACAGGTCGTTCATGCGCGCGGTCACGTTCCAGTCGACCACGCGGATGTCGTCGCCGGGCTGGTAGGGCCGCACCTCGTCGAACACCATGCCGCGGCCCTTGAACACGGAGTGGTACTGGCCGGCCAGGACGTCGTTGACCGTCCGGTTCGTGGTGATCTCGATCTTGCGGATCTTCTTGATCAGCTCACGGGTGAGCATGGGACCGCCCGATTCGAGTGCCTGGTGCCAGGTGCCTGGTGTCTGGTTCCTTGTTCCTGGTTCCTGGTTCCTGGACGCTGGCCTCAGGGGGAGGCCAGGTGGTCCAGGATGCGCTGGATGATGACCTCGCTGGTCAGCTCCTCGGCCTCTGCCTCGTAGGTCAGGATGATGCGGTGGCGCAGCACGTCCATGGTCACCGCCTTGATGTCCTCCGGCGTGACGTAGCCGCGGTGGCGCAAGAAGGCGTGGGCGCGCGCGGCCAGGTTGAGGTAGATCGAGGCGCGCGGGCTGGCCCCGTACTCGATGAACTCGGCCAGGCCCTCCAACTTGAAGGCCTTGGGATCGCGCGAGGCGAACACGATGTCCAGGATGTACTCGTCGATCAGCTTGTCCACGTAGATCTCGTGGACCAGCGCGCGCGCCCGGCGGATGTCCTCGCAGTCGACCACGGCGGAGGCCCGCGGCGGCACGGGCGCTATCATGCGGGCCATGATCTCGCGCTCCTCGTCGCGGGTCGGGTAGCCGACCTTGACCATCAGCATGAAGCGGTCCACCTGGGCCTCGGGCAGGGGGTAGGTGCCCTCCTGCTCGATCGGGTTTTGGGTGGCCAGCACGATGAACGGATCGGGCAGCTTGTGGGTGGTGTCCCCCAGGGTGACCTGGCGCTCCTGCATGCACTCGAGCAGCGCCGACTGCACCTTGGCGGGCGCGCGGTTGATCTCGTCGGCCAGCACGAAGTTGGTGAACACCGGCCCGCGCCGGGCGGCGAACTGGCCGGTCTGCTGGTTGTAGATCATGGTCCCGACCAGATCCGCCGGCAGCAGGTCGGGGGTGAACTGGATGCGCTTGAATTCCGCGGTGATGGAGCTCGCCAGGGTGTTGATGGTGAGCGTCTTGGCCAGGCCGGGCACGCCCTCCAGCAGCACGTGGCCGTTGCACAGCAGGCCGATCATGATCCGCTCGACCATGGCCTTCTGGCCGACGATGACCTTGCCCACCTCGCCCGTCAGGCGGTCGACGAACGCGCTCTCGCGCGAGATCTTCTCGTTGATGGCGCGGATGTTCTCCTGCATGGGGCCTCCCTTGATTCGCCCGTGGTACTACCACGCCCGCAGGCGCGTTGACAACCATCCGCCCGTCCGGGGCCATTCCCTGCCCGGGCCGGATTGACAAGGCCGCCCGGATGGCTTAGAAACCACCCTCGGCCGGCGTTCGCCGGCCTCCAGGAGGTTCGCGAGCATGGCCAAGGAAGAACGGCTGTTCGACAAGCGGGTCGTGGAGCGCAACATCAAGGCCGGGGTCGTCACCCGCGAGGAGCACCAGAAGCACTTGAAGGCGCTGAAGGATCTGACCGAGCAGTCGGCCAAGCTGGAGTCCGAGCTGAACGTGCTGGGCCGGGACCTGCCGACCCGCAACATCGGCAACGAGGAAGAGGAGCTTTGAGCCCGCCGGACGAGCAGGCCGGAGCGCCCCCTGCCGGGGCGCCTCCAGCCGGGACGCCCCCGCCGGCCGGGACGCCTCCCGAGGTGGACTTCACCGCCTTCCTGCTGTCGCTGTCCCAGACCGCGCTCCAGCAGCTCGGCTGCACGGGTGGCCCCGGCAAGGCCCTGGCGGAGCCCAACCTGGTGCTGGCCCAGCACACCATCGATCTGCTGGCCATGCTGCAGGTGAAGACCCAGGGCAACCTCACGACCATCGAAGAGAAGCTGCTCGCCAGCCTCCTGTACGACCTGCGCATGCGCTACGTCGAGTGCGCCCAGGCCTCGCACAAGTGAACCGCCCGCCCGCGGCGTCCGCGCTGGTTTGCATGGCGCTCGCGGCCCTGGCCCCGGCCGGATGCGAGCGGCCCGCCGTCGAGGCCTTCCCCGCGCCCGCCCCCGGCCCCGAGCCGGCGCCCAGGCCGGACGGGCTCCGGCTGCCGGCCTTCGAGGAGCTGTACCGCCAGACGAGCCCGGCCGTGGTCAACGTGCTGGCGCGGCAGGCCATGCCCTTCCTGGAGGCCGACCGGCCGGGCTACCCCGCGGTGCACGGCATGGGCTCCGGGTTCCTGCTCGACGGCCAGGGCCACCTGGTGACCAGCGCCAGCGTGGTCCAGGACGCCGAGGAGATCCTGGTGGTGCTGCCCACCGGCCGCGAGCTCCGGGCGCGGCTCGTCGCGCTGGACGCGGGCACCGACCTGGCCGTGCTGCGCGCCGACCTGCCGCCGGGCGCGCCGCCCTTGCCCGCGCCACCGCCGCTCGAGCGCGCCGGGAGCCCGCGCTCCGGGGACTGGGTGGTGGCCATCGGCTACCCCTACGGCCTGGGCCACACGCTCACCGCCGGGGTGGTCAGCGCCGTGCTGAGCCCGGCCGAGACCCAGGCCGGGCACGGGCTGGTGCTCACCGACGCCGCGGTGAACCCGGGCTGCAACGGCGGGCCGCTGATCGACGAGCGCGGGCGGGTGGTGGGGGTGCTGCACCTGCCCGGGCAGGAGGAGGACGGGCTGGGCCGGGCCATCCCGATGCGGGACGCCTGGCCCATCCTCGAGGAGCTGCGCGCGGGCCGCGTCCCCAGGCGCGCCTGGCTGGGCGTGCGCACGCAGTTCGTCAGCCACGAGCTGGCGCGCACCTTCGGCCTGCCCGCCGCCCAGGGCGCGCTGGTCAGCCAGGTGGAGCCCGGCTCACCCGCCGCGCGGGCAGGGCTGCGCAAGGGCGATGTGCTGGTGCGGCTCGGGCCCTGGCCGGTCGAGGACCCCGAGGCCCTGGTCGAGGCCCTGCGCCGCAGCCGGCCGGGGACGCCCGTGAAGGCCGAGCTCCTCCGGGAAGGCAAGCCGCTCTCGCTGACCGTCACCCCGCGGCCGGAGCCCTGAAAAGAACCTTCTCTGAGGGTAGCGTCGAGCGACTGCGCAATAGGCCTCCGGCGTACGACCTTCCCCGATGTGACCGTCCGTCGACCTCAGGCTGGGCCTGGGAGCCGCACGCTCAACTCGAGTCACGAGCGCGATCCCGCGGCGGCTTCCCCTGTTTCCAGTCCAGGAGGCCGCCCGCGTGGCCGCCGCTGCGAGCAACCATGCTCAGCTGACGCGTGCGGCCAGGAGAGCAATCGAAGGACGAGGGACGGCCACATCAGACTCAACTGAAAGCCGGAGGCCCCATGGAGGGCCTCTCCACGCCACCCTCGAGGAAGGTTCTCCTGTCCTGTCGATCCGGATGGGCCGTGAGCTAATCACGGGTCCTGCGGCGGGCCAGGACGAGCGCTGCCAGGCCGAGCAGCCCGAGGGCGGCCGAGCCCGCGTCGGCGCCGCCCGCGCCGCACACGCACCCGCCGCCGGACACGTCCGCGCCGTCCCAGACCGTGCAGCGGTCCTGGGCATCCTGGGGGCAGGGATCGACCCCGTCGCAGGCGCCGTCCCCGTCCCCGTCCGGGCAGCCGATGCACCCGTCGCCCGCGTCGTGGGGGCAGGGGTCCACGCAGGTGGGCGCGCCGTCCCCGTCGGGATCGCCGGGATCCGGGCAGGCCGCGCAGGTGTTGGCCGCGTCGCCCGGGCAGGGATCCCGGTCGTCGCACAGCCCGTCGGCGTCCGCGTCCAGGCAGCTGCAGGCCGGGGCCGGATCGGCCGGGCACGGATCCGCCACGTCGCACAGCCCGTCGTGGTCGCTGTCCACGCAGGCGCAGGTGTTGGCCGCGTCCTGGGCGCAGGGGTCGAGCGCGTCGCAGATGCCGTCGCCGTCCTGGTCCGGGCAGGTCAGGCAGCGATCCTCGGGATCCTCCGGGCACGCGTCCTGGGCGTCGCACACGCCGTCCTGGTCGGTGTCCAGGAAGGTGTGAGTGCAGCCCAGCAGCGCGTCGCAGGCGTCCGCGGTGCAGGCGTCACCGTCGTCGCAGGCGCCGGGGGCCGGGCTGAACACGCAGGCGTCCGCGGCCTCGTCGCACGAGTCCGCGGTGCAGGCCAGCCCGTCGTCGCACGAGAAGTCGGCCTGGGGCACGCAGCTCCCCTCCAGGCAGCGCTCCGCGCCGTTGCAGAACAGGCCGTCGTCGCAGTCCGCGTCCGCCCCGCAGGGGATCGCCACGCAGCCGCCCTCGGCCGGGACGCACATCTCGCCCGCCGAGCACAGATCGTGATCCGGCAGGGCCGCGCAGCCGTCCGCGGCCTCGTCGCACGAGTCCGCGGTGCAGGCCAGCCCGTCGTCGCAGACGACCGGCGTGCCCGCCAGGCACCCGGCCAGGGCATCGCAGCGCTCCGCGCCGCTGCAGTGCAGCCCGTCGTCGCAGGCCCCGTCGTCCGGGACGGAGGCGCAGGCGTCCGTCGCCTCGTCGCAGGCGTCCGCGGTGCAGCCCACCCCGTCGTCGCAGGCCACCGGTGCCCCGGCCTGGCACACCCCGCCGGCGCAGACCTCGGCCCCGTTGCAGAACAGCCCGTCGTCGCAGGCCGCGTCGTCGAGGCAGGCCACGCAGGCGTCGGCCGCCTCGTCGCACGCCAGGCCGCCGGCCGCGCAGGGATCGCCGCCGGACACGCAGCCAGCCAGGGGGTCGCAGCTCTCCGCGCCGGTGCAGTGGAGCCCGTCGTCGCAGACCCCGTCGTCCGGCAGGAAGGCGCAGCCGCCCGCGCCCTCGTCGCACGAGTCCGCGGTGCAGCTGAGCCCGTCGTCGCAGACCAGCGGCGCGCCCGGCTGGCAACCGTTCACCGGGTCGCAGCTCTCGGCCCCGTCGCACACCAGGCCGTCGTCGCAGGCCGCGTCGTCCGGACAGGCCACGCAGGCGTCGCCCAGGCCGTCGCCGTCGCTGTCCTCCTGGCCGGGGTTGGGCACCAGCGGGCAGTTGTCGGCCAGGTCCAGCACCCCGTCCCCGTCGTCGTCGTCGTCGCAGGCGTCGCCCTGGAGATCCAGGTCGGTGTCGAGCTGGTCGGCGTTCGGCGTGAGTGGGCAGTTGTCGCTCGCGTCGGGCTCGAGGTCCCCGTCGTCGTCGAGGTCGCAGGCGTCGCCCTCGCCGTCGAGATCCGTGTCGTGCTGGTCGGCGTTCGGCGTGAGCGGGCAGTTGTCGCTCGCGTCGGGCTCGAGGTCCCCGTCGTCGTCCAGGTCGCAGGCGTCGCCCTCCCCGTCCAGATCCGTGTCCTCCTGGTCGGGGTTGGGCAGCAGCGGACAGTTGTCGGTCAGATCCGGCTCGCCGTCGCCGTCGTCGTCCGGGTCGCAGGCGTCGCCCTGCCCGTCCAGATCCGTGTCCTCCTGGCCGGGGTTGGGCACCAGCGGACAGTTGTCGGTCAGGTCCGGTTCGCCGTCCTCGTCGTCGTCCAGGTCGCAGGCGTCGCCCTGGCCGTCCGTGTCCTCGTCCTCCTGGCCGGGGTTGGCCACCAGGGGGCAGTTGTCGGTCAGGTCAGGCTCCCCGTCGCCGTCGTCGTCCAGGTCGCAGGCGTCGCCCTCCCCGTCCAGGTCCGTGTCGAGCTGATCCGGGTTGGCCACCAGGGGGCAGTTGTCCAGGGGATCGTCGAGGCCGTCTCCGTCGGTGTCCAGGTCGCAGGCGTCGCCCAGCCCGTCGCCGTCCGTGTCCTCCTGGCCCGGGTTCGCCACCAGGTCGCAGTTGTCGGTCAGATCCGGCTCCCCGTCGCCGTCGTCGTCCAGGTCGCAGGCGTTGCCCTCGCCGTCGGTGTCCGTGTCCACCTGGCCCGGGTTCGGCACCAGCGGGCAGTTGTCTTCCACGTCCTCGATCCCGTCCCCGTCGTCGTCCAGGTCGCAGGCGTCGCCCTCGCCGTCCAGGTCTGCATCCTCCTGGCCGGGGTTGGGCACCAGCGGACAGTTGTCGGTCAGATCCGGCTCCCCGTCCCCGTCGTCGTCGAGATCGCAGGCGTCGCCCTCTCCGTCGGTGTCCGCGTCCTCCTGGCCGGGGTTCGCCACCAGGGGGCAGTTATCGGTCAGATCCGGCTCCCCGTCCCCGTCGTCGTCGAGATCGCAGGCGTCGCCCTCACCGTCCCCGTCGGAGTCGAGCTGGTCCGCGTTGGGGTCGAGCGGGCAGTTGTCCGCGGCGTCCGGCACCCCGTCCCCGTCCGTGTCCACGTCCACCAGGAAGGTGGTCTGCGCGGTGGCGATGGGGGCGCCGCAGGCGAGCTCCCAGTCCAGGCGGACCTGGTAGTCGCCGCTCTGCGGGTAGGTCAGCTCGCCGAGCGACAGGCCCAGGGCGAAGCCAGCGCCCGCGTCCACGGCGTCCACCGGCAGCGCCCGGGTGTACTCGACGCCGGTGAAGGGCGCGAAGCTGCCGTCCGGCAGCAGCACCAGGAGCCCGTCCGGGGTCAGCACCCGCAGGCGGGCCACGCTGGCGCCGAAGGCGGCCAGCGCGTTGGCGTTCAGCAGCGCGGCCTCGACCACCACGTTGTCGCCGGAGAGGATCACCGCCGGCCGCGCCAGCAGACCGTCCACGCTCCCGGCCCGCACGTGCTGGACCAGGATGCGCCCGAGGCGGGTGTTGCTCGAGCGGTCCCACAGCTCGACCGCCCAGGTGCCCAGCGGGTCCAGCGCGTCGAAGGGCCGCGAGGCGAAGGCCTCCCCGCGGGCGGTGGCCGGCACCGGGTAGGTGTCGGCGATCGTGTCGTTTGGCCGGTGCACCTCGAACTCGTAGCGCCCGACCGCGCCGGCCACCAGGCTGCTGGCCTTGAAGTAGGCCGTGGCGCAGGTGGTGAACTCGGAGGCCTGGAGCTGGTAGAGCTCGTCGCGGTAGGACTGGAGGTTCTGCACGATCAGGGTGGCCACGGCCGTGTCGAAGGCCGAGGGCGTGGTCTGGGACGTGGCCGTGACCGTGACCTCGTCCAGGGTGTCCGGCGCGGCCCCGTCCGGCACGAACACCTCGAGCACGAACGTGTGCACCCCGCCGAACGCGTCCACCCCGGCGGTGGCGCCGATCAGCTCGCCGTCCACGATGCTGCCGTCGCCGTCGGGATCGGACCAGAAGCGCGCCGTCCAGCCGTGGGCCGAGATCGCCGAGAGCCCGAAGGTGTCCTCCAGGATCCAGGCGTTCATCACCTGGAAGGGGAAGAACGCCGAGTCCCCTGGCGCCACGTAGAGCTGCTGCGCCTCGGGGGTGAGCGTCACCCGCGCGGCCACCCGGGTGCGATCGGTGACCGCGTCCGCGCGGCCGGGCACGGCCGTGGAGAGCGCCTCGATCGCGGTCACGTCCACCAGGCCCAGCCCCGCGCCCTGCGGGATGGTCAGCTCGACCACCAGATCCATGAACCCGCCTCCGGGCGCCAGCAGATCCGTCTCGGGCAGCCCGTCCAGGTCCGAGTCGGCCAGCGGCGCGCCGTCGGCCGGATCGCCGTCGCCGTCCGGATCGCTGTACAGATCGACCGCCCAGCCCAGGCTGGAGGTGACGCGCAGCGCGGCCGCGTCGGCCGCGCCGGCCCAGTTGACCACGCGGTGGGCGTATCGCACGTAGCTGTCGGCCATGCCGGCGCCGGTGCGGTTCGGGTAGATCACCAGCAGACCGATGTAGACCTGGTCCTCCACGTCCGCGCCGATCCACGGCGCGCCCACCAGGGCGGCGTCCAGGTGCACCCGCTCGGGGTTGGCCGCGAGGCCCGCGGGCACGTCCAGCAGCACCACGAACGGGAAGGCGCCGAACTGGGTCAGCGGCACATCGAGCACGCCGTCGCCGTCCGCGTCGTGGTCCAGGCCGGGCGCCCGGTCGCCGGGATCGCTGAACAGCCCGTTCCCGTCCCCGTCATAGGCCATCTCGACGCCGTCGGCCGGATCCCCGTCGCCGTCCGGATCGGTCAGGTAGGTCAGCGGCAGGCCGAGCAGCGAGGTGCCCACCAGGGTGGCCCGCTCGGCCTGGTTGCCGGCGTTGGTCAGCACGTGAGGCAGGCGCACCTGGGACGGGGCGCCTGCGCTCAGCACCCACTCCGGGGACAGGAAGAGGCCGCCGAAGCCGAAGGAGCCCATGCCGCCCTCGGGGCTTCCCATGTTGTCCGCCACCCCGGACAGGTCCCCGGTGTTGCCGGCCAGGACGTGGAAGTTGATGGGCGTGCCGGCCGGGAGGCTCAGGTCGGCCCAAGGGATGGCCACCTCGAAGCTCACCCCGTCCGCCCCGCCGCCGGTCACGTCGGGGTAGCTCATCACGGGCGTCGCGGCCAGCAGGCCAGGCATGGGGTAGCCGTCCGCGTAGCCGTCGCCGTCCACGAGGGAGTCCCCGGCCGGCACCAGTGGGTCATAGTGGTACAGGGTGCGCTTGGTGATCCGGTTGGAGCCCGACCAGCCGACGTGCAGCACGTAGTCGCCGGCCTGGGCGAGCTGGTCGCCGTCCACGTCCATGACGAAGAAGAAGTTGATGGTGTTGTTCACCGACCCATAGCGCTCGATGTACAGGTAGATGCTCTGCGGATCGTAGGTCCAGGCGAAGGTAAGCAGGTCCCGCCCGGCGCCGCCGCCCACCGGGCAGTCCCGATCGGTGGAGCCGATGCACTCGGCGCCGTAGCTCGAGCCGTCGCCGTCGTTGGTCACCTGCACCGGGTTGACCAGGACCTCCTGCCAGTCTGCCAGGTTGCCGTCGATGGCGATGGTCTTCAGCGTCGGCTGGCCCTGGGCCGTGGCGGGCGAGGCGAGCGCCAAGTTGACGAGGCAGGACAGGGCGGCGGTGATCAGCGTGCGGCAGTAGGACATGGCAGGACCTCCCATAGAGTGCAGCCAGAGGACTGCACCCCGGAGGCTACCATATTCGGGGCAGGAGGCGGAACCACAGGCAGGTCGAGGTTTCAGGCCGCGCGCTGGGTGCGCCGGCGAGACACGGCCAGCGCGACCAGGCCCGCGAGGCCGAGCAGGGCCGAGCCCGCGTCGGCGCCGCCCGCGCCGCACACGCACCCGCCGCCGGACACGTCCGCGCCGTCCCAGATCGTGCAGCGGTCCTGGTAATCCTGGGGGCAGGGATCGACCCCGTCGCAGGCGCCGTCCCCGTCCCCGTCCGGGCAGCCGATGCACCCGTCGTCCGCGTCGTGGGGGCAGGGGTCCACGCAGGTGGGCGCGCCGTCCCCGTCGGGATCGCCGGGATCCGGGCAGGCCGCGCAGGTGTTGGCCGCGTCGCCCGGGCAGGGATCCCGGTCGTCGCACACCCCGTCGCTGTCCGCGTCCAGGCAGCCGCAGGCCGGGTCTGGATCGGTCGGGCACGGGTCCGCCACGTCGCACAGCCCGTCCTGGTCGCTGTCCACGCAGGTGCAGGTGTTGGCCGCGTCCTGGGCGCAGGGGTCGAGGGCGTCGCAGATGCCGTCGTCGTCCTGGTCCGGGCAGGCCTGGCAGCGATCCTCGGGATCCTGCGGGCACGCGTCCTGGGCGTCGCAGACGCCGTCCTGGTCCGCGTCCAGGAAGGTGTGGGTGCAGCCTAGCAGCGCGTCGCAGGCGTCCGCGGTGCAAGCGTCCCCGTCGTCGCAGGCGCCGGGGTCCGGGCTGAACACGCAGGCGTCCGCGGCCTCGTCGCACGAGTCCGCGGTGCAGGCCAGCCCGTCGTCGCACGAGAAGTCGGCCTGGGGCACGCAGCTCCCCTCCAGGCAGCGCTCCGCGCCGTTGCAGAACAGGCCGTCGTCGCAGGAGGCATCGTCCGTGCAGGCGACGCAGCCGTCGCCCGCCTCGTCGCACACCAGGCCGGCCGCCGCGCAGGGATCGCCGGCGGACACGCAGCCGCTCAGCGCGTCGCATCCCTCCGCGCCGGTGCAGAAGAGCCCGTCGTCGCACAATGCGTCGTCCGGGCTGAAGACGCAGCCGCCCGCCCCCTCGTCGCACGAGTCCGCGGTGCAGCCCACCCCGTCATCGCACGCGACCGGCGTGCCCGGCTGGCAGCCCAGCACCGGGTCGCAGCTCTCCGCGCCAGTGCAGTGGAGCCCGTCGTCGCAGGCCGCGTCGCCCGGCAGGAAGGCGCAGCCGCCCGCGCCCTCGTCGCACTCGTCCACGGTGCAGGCCAGCCCGTCGTCGCAGGTGACCGGCGCCCCGGCCTGGCAGCCCAGCAGCGCGTCGCAGCTCTCCAGGCCGGTGCAGAAGAGCCCGTCGTCGCAGGCCGCGTCGTCCGGCAGGAAGGCGCAGCCGCCCGCGCCCTCGTCGCACGAGTCCGCCGTGCAGCTGAGCCCGTCCTCGCAGACCAGCGGCGCGCCCGGCTGGCAACCGTTCACCGGGTCGCAGCTCTCGGCCCCGTCGCACACCAGGCCGTCGTCGCAGGCCGCGTCGTCCGGGCAGGCCACGCAGGCGTCGCCCAGGCCGTCGCCGTCGCTGTCCTCCTGCCCGGGGTTTGCGACCAGCGGACAGTTGTCGTCCCCATCCAGCACGCCGTCGGCATCATCGTCGGAATCGCAGGCATCGCCCACCCCGTCCAGATCGGTGTCGAGTTGATTGGCGTTCGGCGTGAGCGGGCAGTTGTCTTCCGTGTCCTCGAGCCCGTCCTCGTCGTCGTCCGGGTCGCAGGCGTCGCCTTGCCCGTCCAGGTCCGTATCGAGCTGATCGGCGTTCGGGGTGAGCGGGCAGTTGTCGTCCACGTCCCCGATCCCGTCCCCGTCGTCGTCCTCGTCGCAGGCATCGCCCGCTCCGTCCAGATCCATGTCTAGCTGATCTGGATTCTCGACTAGCGTGCAGTTGTCGCAAGCGTCGCCCTTGCCATCCCAGTCCGAGTCCAGCTGATCAGGGTTCGCGTCGAGCGGGCAAATATCCGTGCTGTCCGGCCGTCCGTCCCCGTCCGAATCGGTGTCCACCAGAAAGCTCGTTTCCTCCTCCGCGATGCGCGCGACGCAAGCTGCGTCCCATTGCAGCAGGACCTGGTAGTCACCGACCTGCGGGTAGGCCACCGCGCCGAGTAGAAGGCTGAACGCGAAGCTCCCTCCCGCGGCTAGCGATTCCACCGGCAACGCGCGGGTGTACTCGACGCCGGTGAAGGGCACGAAGCTGCCGTTCGCCAGCAGGATCTGGAGCCCGTCAGGGGTCAACACTTGAACTTGGGCCTGGCTGGCGCCGAAGCCCGCGATGAGGTTCTGGTTGAAGAGCTCAACCTCGATCACCAGGTCGTCCCCCGGAAGAATCGCGACCGGTTTAGCCTCAAACTCGTCCACGATCCCAGCCCGTACATGAGAGATCGAGATCTGCCCAAAACGGATACTGTCGAAACGATCCCAGGCCTCTATCGTCCAGACGCCAAGAGGATCGGAGGCGGCGAAGGTGTGCTCAGCGACGGCCTCCCCGATGGCTGTTGCCGGCACGGGGTAAGCCGCTGCGGTCGAGCCGTCCGGTCGCAGCACCACGATTTCATAGCGCCCGACCGCTCCGCCGACCAGACCACTGGCCATGAAGTAGGCCGTGGCGCAGGTGGCGAACTCGGACGCCTGGAGCTGGAAGAGCTCGTCGCGGAAGGACTGGAGGTTCTGCACGATCACCCCGGCCACGGCCGTGTCGAAGGCCGAGGGCGCGGTCTGGGAGGTGGCCGTCACGGTGAGCGTGTCGATGGTGTCGGGCGAGGCGTCGTCAGGCGTGAGCACCTCGAGTACGAAGGTGTACCCTCCCCCGAAAGCTGCTACCCCGGTGGTCTCGCCGATCAGCGCGCCGTCATCGATGCTGCCGTCGCCGTCGGGATCGGACCAGAAGCGCGCCGTCCAGCCCTGGGCCGAGACCGCCGAGAGCTGGAACGCGTCGACCGCCGTCCAGGCGTTCATCACCTGGAAGGGGAAGAACACGGACTGGCCGGGCGCGCCGTAGAGCTGCTGTGCCTCGGGGCTGAGCGTCACCCGCTCGGCCACCCGGGTGCGATCGATGGCCTGGCCGCGCCGGCCGGGCACGGCCGTGGAGAGCGCCCCGAGCACGCAGGAGTCCTCCAGGCCCACGGCCTCCCCCACCGGGATGCCCAGCTCGACCACCAGATCCGCGAAGCCGCCGCCGGGCGCCAGCGGGCCGGTGTCGGGCAGCCCATCCAGGTCCGAGTCGGCCGTCGGCCCGACGAGGTCCCAGGTGCCGTCACCGGTCGCGTCGCGGGCCAGGAGCACACCGTCCCCAGGGTCGCCGTTCCCGTCGGGATCGCTGAACACATTCGCTTCCCAGCCAAGGCTGGATGTCGCACGGAGTGCAGCCGTATCGGCAGTCTCCGAGAAGTTCACCACCCGGTGAGAGTATCGAATGAAGGTCTCGGGCGTGCCTGTGCCGGTGTGATCCGGGAAGATGACCAGCGAACCCAGATAAACCTGGTCCTTCACGTCCGCGTGAAGCCCAGGCGAGCCCAAGATCGCAGCGTGAAGCCGCACCTGCTCCTCAGTGGCCACCAGACCGGCCGGCACCTCCAGCACCACCACGAACGCATAGGACCCACCTACAGCAAGCGGCAAGTCGAGCAGGCCGTCCGCGTCGGAGTCGAAGGCCACCTCGGGCGGGGAATCGACGGGATCGCCGAACAATCCGTTGCCGTTTCCATCACGGGCCAGCAGCACGCCGTCCACCGGATCTCCGTCTCCGTCCGGATCGCTCCAGATGCCGAGCGGTGAACCGTGGAGAGCCATGCACACCAGGCTG
The DNA here is from genome assembly GCA_022710975.1 of Myxococcota bacterium. Lineage (GTDB taxonomy): Bacteria > Myxococcota > B64-G9 > B64-G9 > B64-G9 > JAKLGA01. Next base: position 17,335 of record JAKLGA010000019.1, read on the forward strand.
GCTCGCACATCCCGGTTGCCTGCGTTGACCAGCAGGTGGGGCAGGCGCACGTCGGCCGGGGCCGCCGCGCTCAAGGTCCACTCGGGGGACAAGATCAGGCTATCGAAGCCGGTCGATCCCATTCCGCCATCGGGGCCTCCCAGGTTGTCCATCACCTCGGGGACAACGTCGGGTGTGGCCGAGGAAACATGGAAGTTGAAAGGCACGCCCGAAGGGTAGGGCCAGGGTATCGCAACTTCAAAACCCTCCCCATCCAGCCCACCCCCGGTCTGATCGGGAAAGTTCCCATTAACTCCAAGGAACCGGACACCGGGCATGCTGTAGCCATCCGCATACCCCTCCGCGTCCACGAGGGGATCTCCGACTGGATCAATGGAATCGTAGGGGTTGAAGTTCCGCTTGACGATCCGACTCGAACCATTCCAACGAAGCGTGAACATCCACTCGATCCGATAGTCACCCCCGACGAGCTCATCTCCAGACATGTCTGCAAAGAACAGGAGGTCGATCGTGTTGCCCACCGAGCCATAGCGCTCGACATACAGGTAGACGTTCCTGTGATCGTAGGTCCAAGCGAAGGTCATCAAGTCGTAGCCGACCCCGCCGCTCACCGGACAGTCTCGATCGAACGAACCCTCACAGCTTACGCCGTAGCTCGAGCCGTCGCCGTCGTGGGTCACCTGCAGTGGGTTCTGCAAAACATCCTGCCAGTCGGACAGGTCGCCGTCGATGGTGATGGTCTTGAGCGTCGGTTGACCTTTGGCAGCGTCCACCGGAACGAAGGCCAAGCTGAACGCGACCAGCACGATCGCGACCCGACCCATGGGCATCCCTCCAGCGGACATCCGATGAAAGACACAACCTGAATCTACCACACCCTGGCTCATCCGCGCGTTGCAGGTCCGATGAGAGAGGCAGGCCCCACCCCTACAGGCAACGGGGCGCTCAATATCTCTCGACGAATCTTCCCCGGGGGTCGCTCACACCCGCTCGAAGCGGGCGGTGAAGAAGCGCAGCTGCGGGGGCTCGTGGACCATCTTGAGGCCGCGCACCTTGTCGCGCCGCTGCCACAGGCGGATTACCGCCTCGGCGCACATGTTCATGTGCTCGCGGCTGTACACCCGGCGGGGGATGGTCAGGCGCACCAGCTCCAGCTTGGGGCACTTGTTCTTGCCGGTCTTCTTGTCGCGGCCGGCGGACACGTTGCCGCGCTCCATGGCCCGCACGCCGCTCTCGATGTACAGCTCCGCGGCCAGCGCCTGGGCCGGGTACTGCTCCTGGTCGAGGTGGGGCAGGAAGCGCTTGGCGTCCAGGAAGATGGCGTGGGTGCCGGGCGGCTCCACGATGGGGATGCCGGCGTCGAGCAGCAGCTTGCCCAGGTAGAGCGTCTGCTCCACCCGGGAGCGGATGTAGTCGTCGTCTACCATCTCGCGCACGCCCTGGGCCAGCGCGGCCAGGTCCCGGCCGGACATGCCCCCGGAGGCGAGCCCACCCTCGAACAGCGGCACCATCTCCCGGGCCCGCTGGTAGACGTCCTCGTGGTTGGTGGCCAGGAACGAGCCGATGTTGACCAGGCAGTCCTTCTTGCAGCTGATGGTGCAGCCGTCGCCGTACGACATGATCTCCTTGAGGATCTCGGCGATGGGCGTCTTGTGGTAGTGCGGGTCCTTCTTCTGGATCATGTAGGCGTTCTCGACGCAGCGGGTGGCGTCGAACATCACCTGGATGCCGTGCTTGTGGCACAGGGCCGAGATCTCGCGCGCGTTGTCCATGCTCACGGGTTGCCCACCCGCCATGTTCACGCTGGTCTCGTACTTCGCGTAGGGGATGTTCTTGGCGCCCACCTTGTCGATCAGCGCCTGGAGCTTCCGGGCATCGATGTTGCCCTTCCAGAGGAACTGGTTGGCGGCGTCGTGGGCCTCGTCCACGATCACGTCCACGAAGGTGCCCCCGGCGAGCTCCTGGTGCTCGCGGGTGGTGGTGAAGTACATGTTGCCGGGGATGAAGTCGCCCGGCTCGATCATCGACTGGGAGATGATGTGCTCGCCGGCCCGGCCCTGGTGCACGGGCAGCACGTAGCGGAACCCGAGCACCTCCTGGACCGCCCGCTCCAGCGTGCGCCAGCCGCGCGAGCCCGCGGCCGCCTCGTCCCCGGCCATCATCGCGGCCCACTGCTGGCTGCTCTCGGCCGCGGTGCCCGAGTCGGTCAGGAAGTCGATCCACACGTCCTCGCTCTTGAGCAGGAAGGTGTTGAAGCCCGCCGCGGCCGCGGCCCGCTCGCGGAAGGCCGGGTCGGTGACCTTGATGGGCTCGACCGCGCGGATGCGGTAGGGCTCGAAGGCGCGCGGCCTGGCCAGCGGATCGGGGGGCGGATCGAGCAGGCAGCCGCCCGCCTCCAGTGGGGCGAAGCTGGCGGCCTGATCGCCGAGCACGGCCGGCGCCGAGACCGGCTTGAGGCCGCGGATGCTGTCCCGCCTGGCCCACACGCCGACGATGGCCTCGGCCACCGCCTCGAGCTGGTTGTTCATGTAGCCCCGGCGGGGCGGGCACACCCCGACCAGCTCCAGGCCGGCCTCGGCCCTGGCCGTCGTGCTGCCCTTCCGCGCCCGGGAGAGCTGGCCGCGCTCGGCCACCCGCACCCCGCCGCCCAGGTAGATGGCGCAGGCGGCCGCCAGGGCCGGGTACTCGGCCAGGCGCACCCTGGGCGCGAAACGCGTGGCGTCCAGGAACACGCCGCACGCGCCGTAGGGCTCCAGCACGGGCAGCCCGCCGGCCTTCAGCGCGTCGCCCAGGATCTTGATCTGGGCCGCGTGCCAGGCCAGCAGGTCCGGGTTCGCCATCTCGCGCAGGCCGACCGCCACGGCCTCCATGTCCCGGCCGGCCATGCCTCCGTAGGTGTGGAGCCCCTCGAACACCACCACCAGGGCCACGCAGCCGGTGTAGACCTCCTCGTGCCTGGTGGCGATGATGCCGCCCGCGTGGCAGAAGGCCCCCTCCTTGGCGCTGAGGGTGATCACGTCGGCGAGATCGCCCAGCTCCCGCAGGATCTCGTCCAGGCGGCGGCTGGCCTGGCCGGCCTCGCGCTGCTGCACGCACCAGGCCCAGGCCGCGGCCCGCGAGGCGTCCACCACCACCGGCAGCCTGTGCTTGCGGGCGAGCCCGGCGGCCGCGCGCAGGTTGGCCAGGCTCATGGGCAGCGAACCCACCAGCTCGGGCACCAGGCTGAGACTGAGGAAGCCCAGCCTGGCGTGCTCCTTGGCCAGCGCGGCCTCCAGGCGCTTCAGGTCGATGTCGCCGCGGAACGGGTCCACCGCGCGCGGATCACCGGCCACCTCCACGCCGAGGTCGAGCACCTCGGCCCCGCGGCGCTCGAAGTGCGCCCGGGCGATGGGCGAGGTGTTGTTGGTGGGTACGAGCTTGCCGGACTCGGGCAGCAGGACCCGGGCCAGCAGGTGCACGGAGCCGCGCCCCATGTGGGTGGGCACCACCAGCGGCAGGCCGAACAGGTCGCGCACCGCCCGCTCGAGCTCGTAGAAGTTCCGGCTGCCGGCGTAGGCCTCGTCCCCGATCATCAGCCCGGCCCACTGCCGGTCGCTCATGGCCGAGGCGCCGTTGTCGGACAGCATGTCCAGCGGCACGTCCTTCGTCTCGAGCAGGACAGGGTTGAAACCGGCCTCCGCCAGCGCCACCCGCCGCCGCTCGATCCCCACCTTCGGGAGTGTCTCGATGATCTTGTTCTTGTAGGGTTCCGCCACCGGCCACGCGTTCATCGCAGCTCTCCTCGCGTTTGAGAAGGCCCCCACGAAGTTCCAGCCCCAACAAAGTACACGGCCCCTGGGATGTCAAGGCACATTCCAGTGCCAGCTGGCTGAACCTGGCGAGGGCTGGGAACACCTCGGCCTGGCAACGGCTGTTGCCAGGCCGCAAGCTCCGGCGGATCCCTCTCTCGAGATTGTTTCCGAAAGACAATCCCGAAAAACGCCGCCGCGATCCGGCTCACGGAGACGCGCCATTATGGCGCAGTTGGCCTCCGCCGCCCTTCGCACGGAGAGCCCGGAGATTCGGGTTTTCCCATGGTTGCTCAAAGACAACGCGCCTGACCCAGGAGGGCTGCGGCCGCGGCGGCACGATCGATGCTTTGCAGCGCGGGCCTACACAGGAGGTTCCGATGAAACGCGCACTGGCGTGTGTGGGGGTGGTGTGCCTTGGGTTCCTGGCGGGCTGCGGAGCCGAGGGTCCGGTCGGTGCCCTCGAGGAGGGTGAGCTGTACAACTCGGCCGGCCTGGACGGCAGCCCGCTGTTCGACCTCCAGGGGCTGGCGCCGCCGGCCATCGCTCTGCGGCCCTTCGTGCGGGTGGGGCTGATGTGGGACGCGGAGCCGGGCACCGCGCTCGAGGGCCGCGTGCTGGGCCAGGACGACACCTGGGGACCCTGGGAGCCGATCGAGGCCTACTGGCAGGAGGGCGTGGCCCACAACGGACACCTCGACGCGCCCGACGGCCTCGGGCTGGGGTTCCAGCTCAGGCTGTCGAACGGGGAGGCGCCGCAGCACGTGGTGGCCGAGGGCATCGAGGTCCTCGGCGAGCCGGGCGCCGAGGAGCTGCCCCAGGAGCTCGCCGCGCCGCCGGCCGGCGACGGGCAGTACGGCGAGCTGGAGCAGGCGCTGTTCCCCTCCACGATCGTCCACCCCCGCTCCGACTGGGGCGCGCGCGCCCCGCGCTGCAGCCTGAGCTCCCACAGCCCGGTCAAGGTGACCGTGCACCACACGGCCACGCCGCTGCCCGACTCGATGACGGTCCGGCAGCGCCTGCGTCAGATCCAGTCGTACCACATGTACACCAACGGCTGGTGCGACATCGGCTACCACGTCCTGGTGGACTGGAACGGGGCCGCCTGGCAGGGCCGCAACGAGACCAAGGTCGGCGCCCACGTCCTCGACCACAACACCGGCAACGTCGGCGTGTCGTACCTCGGCACCTACACCACCCACTCGGTGAGCAGCACCCAGGTCAACAAGGGCGCCGCCATCCTGCGCTGGCTGCACAACCGCTACGGCATCCCGCGCTCCCGCACCTACATCAAGGGGCACCGGCAGTACGCCGCCACCGCCTGCCCGGGCGACAAGCTGTACGCCAAGCTCAACACCATGGTGGAGCTGTCGAAGCAGTAGGGCGTCAGCGGGCCCGCCGCGAGAGCGAGGCCAGGATGCAGGCCCGCTCCCACAGCCCGCGGGCGGCGCGCACCGCGCGCTCGATGCTCGGGTAGCCCACCACGCCGAGCTCGTGGAAGCGGCGCAGGCAGGCGTCGGTCTTCGGCCCGTACAGCGTGAAGTCCAGGACCGGCTTGGGGGCGGCCCGGAGCACCTCGGCCAGCGGCTCGACCAGCGCCTCGGTCATGCCCGGCGGGGCGAAGAAGGTGCTGACGATCACCATGTCGACGCCTGGATCGTCGACCAGCGCCCGGGTGGTCTCCAGGAACATGGCGTCGGTGGCAGAGGCGGTGAGGTCGACTGGGTTCTGGCAGGCGGCGAACGGCACGGCCACCCGGCGGATGCGCTCCACGGTCGCGGGCGAGAGCCGGGCCATCTCGAGCTGCACCCCGCGCACCTCGCTCTCCACGAAGTCGGCCCCCATCACCCCGTAGGCCCCGGCCAGCCCCAGCACCGCCACCCGGTTGCCGCGCGCGGGCGGGAGCCCGGCCAGCGCCTTCGACACGTCGCACAGCTGCTGGTCGTCCTGGGCGCGCTGGACGCCGTACTGGCGGAAGGCGAAGTCGACCACCCGATCCGAGCCGGCCAGGCGGCCGGTGTGCGAACCCACCGCCAGGGCCCCGCTGCGGGTGCGGCCGGCCTTCAGCACCACGATGGGCTTGTCGGGCGAGACGCGGCGCGCCTCCTCGAGGAAGGCGCGGCCCTCGTCCAGGCTCTCGATGTAGAAGGCCAGGCAGCGCGTGCCCGGATCGGCGGCGAAGTGCCGGAGCATGTCCAGCTCGTCGAGGTCGCACTTGTTGCCCAGGCCGACGAAGGCGCGCATGCCGAAGCCGCTGTTGGAGGCGACCCCCAGGGCCTCGGTGCCCACCGAGCCGCTCTGGGAGATGAGCGCCACCCCGCCGCCCCGGCCCAGGCTCTCGTCGCCGTGCTCCACGAACAGGGTGTCCAGGCGCTCGTGGGGCAGGAACATGCCGAGCGTGTTGGGCCCCAGCACGCGGCACCGTCCGGCGCGGGCCAGCGCGCCCAGGCGCTCCTCGAGCGCCAGGCCGGCCGGACCGGCCTCGCGGAAGCCGCCGGCCACCGGCAGCACGAAGGGCACGCCGCGCGCGGCGCACTCCTCGGCCGCGGTCACCGCGGGCGCGGCCGTGGTGGTGAGCACCGCCAGATCGACGCCGTCCGGGAGCTCGGCCGGGCTGTGCAGCGCGGGCACGCCGAGGATGGTCTGACGCGAGGGGTTGACCGGATAGACCGGCCGGCCCGAGCGCAGCAGCTGTTCGAACACGATGCGGCCCACCCGGCCGGGCGCCTCGCTGGCGCCCACCACCGCCACCGCCCTGGGGGAGAACAGACGCTCCAGCTCGCGCTCGCCCATGCCTGGGGCCTCCGCCGCCTGTCGTCGCCCCTCCGCCGGGGGGTTGTCAAGGGGAACCTGGGGAGCCGCGCGCGCGCCTTGACAGGCCCGGGATCGGGACCCACCTTTCACCTGGCGCGCGGACGTCGAACCCAGCGTGCCCAAAGGCTTTTCGAGGTGAGTGCGATGCGGATGGACAGGTTCACCGTGAAGGCCCAGGAGGCCGTGCAGGCCTCCGCGGAGGTGGCCCGCAAGCTGGGGCACCAGGAGCTCGCGCCCGAGCACCTGCTGGTGGCGCTCCTGGAGCAGGAGGGCGGCATCGTCCGCCCCGTCCTCACCAAGCTCGGGCTCGCGCCCGACGCGCTCGGCGGCGAGCTGGCCCCGGCGCTCGAGCGCCTGCCCAGGGTGGCCGGGGCCGAGCCCTTCGTGGGCCGGGCGCTCCAGGACGTGCTGCAGGCGGCCCAGCGCGAGGCCGACCGGATGAAGGACGAGTACGTGTCCACCGAGCACCTGCTGCTCGGTCTGGCGGCCGGGGACGGCGCGGCGGGCAAGGCGCTCAGGGCCCAGGGCGCCACGCCCGAGCAGCTGCTCAAGGCGCTGCAGGAGGTGCGCGGCAACCAACGGGTGACCGACGAGCACGCCGAGGAGCGCTACCAGGCGCTCGAGCGCTACGGGCGCGATCTGACCGATCTCGCCCGCAAGGGCAAGCTCGATCCGGTCATCGGCCGGGACGACGAGATCCGCCGGGTGATGCAGGTGCTCTCGCGCCGCACCAAGAACAACCCGGTGCTGATCGGCGAGCCCGGGGTGGGCAAGACCGCGGTGGTGGAGGGGTTGGCCCGGCGCATCGTGGACCGCGACGTGCCCAAGACGCTGCTCGACAAGCGGCTCGTCGCGCTGGACCTCGGGGCGCTGGTGGCCGGGGCCAAGTACCGCGGCGAGTTCGAGGACCGCCTGAAGGCCGTGCTCAAGGAGGTGACCGCGGCCGAGGGCCTGGTCATCCTGTTCATCGACGAGCTGCACACCCTGGTGGGGGCCGGCAAGGCCGAGGGGGCCCTGGACGCATCCAACATGCTGAAGCCCGCGCTGGCCCGGGGGGAGCTCCACTGCGTGGGCGCCACCACGCTCGACGAGTACCGCAAGCACGTGGAGAAGGACGCCGCCCTCGAGCGCCGCTTCCAGCCCGTGCTGGTGGGCGAGCCCACGGTCGAGGACACCATCTCCATCCTGCGCGGGCTGAAGGAGCGCTACGAGGTGCACCACGGGGTGCGCGTCCAGGACGCCGCGCTGGTGGCCGCGGCCCAGCTCTCCCAGCGCTACATCTCCGATCGCTTCCTGCCCGACAAGGCCATCGACCTGGTCGACGAGGCGGCCAGCCGCCTGCGCATGGAGATCGACTCCATGCCCACCGAGATCGACGAGGACGCGCGGCGCATGACCCAGCTCGAGCTGGAGCGCGAGGCCCTGCGCAAGGAGAAGGACAAGGCCAGCCGCGAGCGCCTGTGCGCGCTGGAGCGCGAGCTGGCCGAGCTCGGCGAGCAGGTGAACGAGAAGAAGGCCCACTGGCAGAACGAGCTCGCGGCCATCGGCAAGCTGCGCGAGCTCACCGCGGCCATCGACGCCGCCCGGCAGGAGGCCGAGCGGGCGCTGCGCCAGGGCGACCTGGCCAAGGCCTCCGAGATCAAGTTCGGCCGGCTGACCGCCCTGGAGCGCGACCTCCAGGCCGAGCAGGCGCGCCTGGCAAGCGTCCAGCGCGACCGCAAGATGCTCAAGGAGGAGGTCGGCCCGGACGACGTGGCCGCGGTGGTGGCCAAGTGGACCGGCATCCCGGTGGACCGGCTGCTGGAGGGCGAGCGGCAGAAGCTGCTCGGCATGGAGGCCCGCCTGATGCGCCGGGTGGTGGGCCAGGACGCGGCCGTGCAGGCCGTCAGCCACGCGGTCCGCCGGGCCCGCGCGGGCCTGAGCGATCCCCACCGGCCGATGGGCAGCTTTATCTTCCTGGGGCCCACCGGGGTGGGCAAGACGGAGCTGGCCCGCGCGCTGGCCGAGTTCCTGTTCGACGACGAGGGCGCCATGGTGCGCATCGACATGAGCGAGTACATGGAGAAGCACTCGGTCAGCCGGCTGATCGGCGCCCCGCCGGGCTACGTGGGCTACGACGAGGGCGGGGCGCTGACCGAGGCCGTGCGCCGGCGGCCCTACTGCGTGGTGCTGTTCGACGAGATCGAGAAGGCCCACCCCGAGGTGTGGAACGCGCTGCTGCAGGTCCTGGATGACGGCCGGCTGACCGACGGCCACGGGCGCACGGTGGACTTCAAGAACGCCGTGCTCATCATGACCTCCAACCTCGGCTCGGAGCTCCTGGCCGAGCGCGCCCAGGCCGATCTCAGCGAGCGCGACCGGGAGCAGGTGATCGAGCAGCTCCGGCTGCACTTCCGCCCGGAGTTCCTCAACCGCATCGACGACGTGCTGGTGTTCGGCTCGCTGGGCCGGGAGCACATCGCGCGCATCGTGGACATCCAGCTCGAGCGCCTGCGGGCGCTGCTCGGCGAGCGGAAGCTCAGCCTCGAGCTCGGCGAGGACGCGCGCGCGGCGCTGGCGGAGGCCGGCTGGGATCCGCGCTTCGGCGCCCGGCCCTTGAAGCGCGCCATCCAGCGCCTGCTGCAGAACCCGCTGGCGGAGCGCATCCTGCAGGGCGAGTTCGCCGAGGGCGACCAGGTCCTGGTCTCGGCGGACGGCCAGGGCGGGCTCGGCTTCCGCAAGCGGTGAGCTCAGGCGGCCCGGGGCGCGGCTTCGCGGGGCGGCGGCAGGGCCGGGCCGAAGTGGGCGTCCGGATCCTCGAAGCTCTCCTTGATCACCTTGACCATCTTGGCCAGCAGCGCCCCGTCGCAGAAGCGGTGGTCGATGGTGGCGTTCAGCGTCACCACCTCGCGCACCTCGATCCGCCCGTCCACCACCACCGGCCGGGGCTTGGCCTGGCCCACCAGCAGCACGATGGGCGCCCGGGAGTAGGGCACCAGCGGGGCGTAGGCCACGTCCAGCCCGAACATGCCCACGTTGGTCAGGATGCAGGCGCCGAAGGGATCTCGGGGGATGCCGGGGCAGCGCAGGTTCAGGGTGTACCCGATGAAGGCGGTCAGCCACAGGAAGAAGCGCACCAGGAAGCCGGGCATCAGGCTGACCAGCTTGGAGGACTTCTGCAGCTCGGTGTCCTGCCGGGTGCGCAGCCGCTCCACCTTGGCGGCCATCTCGGCGGCGAGCTCGGTCACGCCCTTCTCGTCCACCCTGGCCACCTTGATGCTCGAGAGATCCTCGCGGCCCGAGGGGTGCTGCACGGCCACCAGGAAGGCCAGGTCCACGCTCTGGCGCAGGTAGATCTTGCGGAAGCGCACGAAGCCGTTCAGATCCGGGTAGCGGGCCATGGCCAGCCCGATGGCCCGCCCCACCATCTGGGTCACCGTGACCCTGGGCGCCTCGGGCGGCAGCCGATCGCGCCAGGCGTAGGCCTTGGTCAGATCGATCTCCAGGGTGCCGTAGATCTGCGGGTCGCCCGGGTGGGCCCAGGTGCCCATGGCCACCTTGCGGAACGGCGGCGTCTTCCTCAGGGCCTTCACCTGCACGTTGCGGATACCCATGTCCCCTCCTGTGGAACGGAACCAACCTCTGCAGAAGCAGTCGAGGAGTCTAGAAAGCAGGCCAGCGGGGTGTCAAGGTCGGGCCGTCGCGGCCCTTGCGCTCGGCCGGCCGATGAGGGGAGACTCGCGCGCATGGACGAGCAGCGAAAGCCGGAGACCCGCGGACCGCTCCCGCGCGACACCCTGGCCCCGGCCCGGCGCCAGCAACGGGCGGCCTGGGCCCTGGCCGTGGCGCTGGTGGCGGTCCTGGGCGGGCTGTACCTGTGGAGCCAGCGCATGGCCCCGGCCGCGCCGCCCGACGCGGCCCCGGACGGCGGCCCCCTGCCCCTGCCCGGCTACGCGCCGGACGGGCCGACCGAGCCCGCGGGCCCGGAGCCGGTGGCCTTCCCCGGCGAGCGCTGCACGCCCTGGCACACCTCGGCCCGCCAGGCCCCGCCCTCGCCCGGCTACCGCCTGCTGGTGCTCTCGAGCCCGCTCAGCGATCCGGAGGGCTTCGCGCTGTCGGGCCTGGCGGCGGAGTGCGGCCCCAACCTGAGCGTGCGCCGGCTGGAGTCCCTGCAGCCTGGGGAGCTCGCGGCGCTCGCCTCCGGCGGGAGCTTCCGGGCCGTGGTGGCGCTCGGCTCCCCGGCCGCGAGCGCGGCCCGGGCCGAGGCCGGGGGGCTACCGCTCCTCCACGCGCTCGTGCCCAACCCCGTGGGGGCCGGCCTGGACGTCGAGGGCGCCGCCGGGGTGAGCCCCTGGGTGCCGATGGCGCCGCTGGCGCGCCACGTGGACACGCTGCTGCCGCGCAGCAAGCCCAGGCTGGCCGTGCTGTTCGCCGAGCCCCTGCGCGAGGCGGCCGGGCTGGCCGCCCGGGCGCTGGAGGCCCGCGGCCGCAAGGTCCAGCTCGTGCCGGTGGCGGACGCCGCGGGGCTCGACGGATTGCTCCCGGGTCTGCGGACCCAGGCCGACGCCTGGCTGGTGCTGCCCGACAGGCAAGTGATCGACCAGGCGCTCTACACCCGCCTCCAGGTGGCGGCCGAGCAGGCGGCGCTGCCGCTGTGCACGAGCGACGAGGAGCACGTGCGCAGCGGGGCCTTCGTCGGCGCCGGCACCGATCTCCACCGCATCGGCGCGCAGCTCTGCCGCCTGGCGGGCGCGCTCGAGCGCGGCCAGCTCCCGCCCACGGCGCGGGTCTCCTGCCCGGAGTACAGCTTCGCCGCGGTGAACGAGATGGTGGTGCAGAAGCTGGGCTACCTCCTCGACCCCGGCCAGCTCGGCCAGGTCAAGCTGATCGCATGGCACTGAGCCCGAACGAACGCGTGCGCCTGGTGGCCTTCGATCTCGACGGCACGCTGGTCGAGCGCACGGTGTACGTGTGGCAGACGCTGCACGAGCGCTTCGGCTCCGACCCGGCCCGCAGGCGGCGGGCCCAGGCGGACTACTTCGCCGGGCGCATCCCCTACGCCGCGTGGTTCCAGCACGATCTCGACATGCTGGCCGAGCGCGGCGCCACCCGCGCGGCCATGCTGGCCTGCTTCGACGACATGCGACCGGCGACCGGGGCGCACGAGGCGCTGCGCGGGCTGCGCCAGCGGGGCTACCGCCTGGCGGTCATCTCGGGCAGCCTGGACCTCCTGCTCGAGCGCCACTTCCCCGGGCGACCCTTCGACCACGTGCTGATCAACCGCATCCTGTTCCACGCGGACGGCCGCATCGCCGGGGGCCAGGCCACCCCCTACGACCTGGAGGGCAAGGCCGACGGGCTGCGCGAGCTCGCCCGGCGCGAGGGGCTGGCCCTCGAGGAGTGCGCCTTCGTGGGCGATCACACCAACGATCTGAGCGTGCTGCGCGCGGCCGGCTTCGCGGTGGCCGTCAACGTGAAGGACCCGGAGGTGGCCCGGGCCGCCCACCGGGTGCTGGACGCCCACGATCTGCGGGCGCTGCTGCCCCTGTTCCCCGGCCCGCCACCCTGTCCGCCGAGGTGACGCGCATGCTGGCCGCCAGCCTGAGCCCCGCCCTGCAGCGCATCCTGGTGCTCGCGCGCCTGGTCCCGGGCGAGGTGAACCGGCTCGGCGCCGCGCACGCCTGCGCCTCGGGCAAGGCGCTCAACGCCGCCCGGGCCTGGCGGGCCGTGGGCGAGCCCGGCCGGGTGCTCGTGCCGCTGGGCGGGCCCGCGGGGGAGGTGCTGCGGGCGGAGCTCGCGCGGCTGGGGATCGGCCTGGCGTGCGTGCCCGCCCGCGGGCCCACCCGCGTGTGCACCACGCTCGTGGAGGAGGAGGCGGGCCGGGTCACCGAGCTGGTGGAGGAGGCGGCGCCGCTCGGCGCCGAGGAGCTGGCCGCCTTCGCCGCGGCGTTCGCCGCCGAGGCCCAGGCCGGCGAGCCGGTCGTGCTCACGGGCTCGCTGCCCCGCGGCGCGCCCGCGGACTTCTACCTGGCGCGCTGCCGCGAGGCGCGCGGCCCGGTCGTGCTGGACGCCCGCGGGCCCGAGCTCCTGGCCGCGCTCCCGGCCCGGCCGCGGGTGGCGAAACCCAACCGCGCGGAGCTCGGCCGGACGGTGGGGCGGGCGCTGGCCGGGGAGGCGGAGCTGTGGCGGGCCATGCGGGAGCTCCGCGACGCCGGCGCCCAGGCGGTCCTGGTGAGCGACGGACCCGGGCCGGCCCTGCTGCTCGACGGCCCGCGCCGCCTGCGGCTCCACCCGCCCGCGCTCCGGCCCCTGAACCCCATCGGCAGCGGCGACTGCCTGGCGGCCGGGCTGGCGCTCGGGCTCGCGCGGGGGCTCGGGCTGCCCGAGTCCGCCCGCCTGGGCCTGGCCCTGGCCGCGGCCAACGCCGAGGTGCTGCTGCCGGCGGGCTTCTCGCCCGCGCGAGCCGCGGCGCTGGAGCCCATGATCCGCCTCGAGGAGGTCTGAGCCCATGCCCACCCACATCCGGGCCGAGCCCGGCGCCGTGGCGCCGGGGGTGCTGCTCACGGGGGATCCGCAGCGGGCGGAGGAGCTGGCCGCGCGGCACCTCGAGGGCGTCCGCCGCTACAACAGCTACCGGGCGCTCACCGGGCTGACCGGCCGGTACCGGGGCCGGGAGCTCTCGATCCAGGCGACCGGCATGGGCGGCCCGAGCACGGCCATCGTGCTCGAGGAGCTCCACCGGCTGGGGGCGCGGGCCTGGGTGCGCCTGGGCACGTGCGGCGCGCTGGACCCGTCGTTGGCGCTCGGGGACGGGCTGATCGCCAGCTCGGCCTGCAACCTGACGGGCGCCGCCCGCGACCTGGCCGGGCTGGAGGGCCACGCGGCCGCGCCCGACCCGGCGCTGCTGTGCGCGCTCATGCAGCTCGCCCGCGAGCGGGGGGCCGGGGCGCGGGCCGGCCCGATCGCCTCCCTGGATCTCTTCTACGATCCGCGGCCCGAGCTCCAGGCCCGGCTGGCCCGGCTGGGGGTGCTGGCCCTGGAGATGGAGGCCAGCACGGTGTTCACCCTCGGCGCCATCCACCGCTGCCCGAGCGCCTGCCTGCTGGTGGTCTCGGATCTCATCGCCCAGGGGGAGCGCGCCAGCCCGGAGGTGATCGCCGCCGGCCTCGACCGACTGGTCCCGCTGGCGCTCGAGGCCCTGGCCGGGCTGCCGGCCTGATCAGAACTCGGCTTGACGGGGAGCCCTGGGCCGGGCCGCCAGGCCGCTTCCCAGGCCGCAGCGGCCCAGTCCCGCGCCAGGGTCACCCGCTGTTCAGAACTCGGCTTGCCGCGGGGCGCGGGGAAACGGGATCACGTCGCGGATGTTCTGCATGCCGGTCACGAACAGGAGCAGCCGCTCGAAGCCCAGGCCGAAGCCGGCGTGGGGCACCGTGCCGTAGCGCCGCAGATCCCGGTACCACCAGTACTCCTGCTTGGGCAGACCGAGCTCGTCCAGGCGCTGGTCGAGCTTCTCCAGGCGCTCCTCGCGCTGCGAGCCGCCGATGATCTCGCCGATCTTCGGGACCAGCACGTCCATGGCCGCGACCGTCTTCCCGTCGGGGTTCTGGCGCATGTAGAAGGCCTTGATGTCCTTCGGGTAGTTCATCAGGATGACCGGCTGCTTGAGGTGCTCCTCGGTCAGCCAGCGCTCGTGCTCGCTCTGCAGATCCACGCCCCAGCGCACCGGGTACTCGAACCGCTTGCCGCTCCCCTCGAGGATCTTCACCGCCTCGGTGTAGTCGAGCCGCAGGAAGGGCTTCTCCAGCACGTGCTTCAGCCGCGCGAGCAGCCCCGGCTCGATGCGCGCGTCGAAGAAACGCATGTCGTCCGCCCGCCGGGTGAGCAGCTCGTCGAGGAGCGACTTGAGGAACTCCTCGGCCAGCGCGGCGTCCGCGGCCAGATCGGCGAAGGCGATCTCCGGCTCGATCATCCAGAACTCGGACAGGTGGCGGGAGGTGTTCGAGTTCTCGGCCCGGAAGGTGGGCCCGAAGGTGTACACCCGGCTGAGCGCCTGGCAGTAGGTCTCCACGCTGAGCTGGCCGGACACGGTCAGGTGGGCCTCGCGCCCGAAGAAGTCCTGCTCGAAGTCGATCCGGCCATCCGGGCGGCGCGGCAGGTTGGCCAGATCCAGGGTGCTCACCCGGAACATCTGCCCGGCCCCCTCGCAGTCGGAGGCGGTGATGATGGGCGTGTGCACGTAGTAGAAGTCGCGCGCGTCGAAGAAGCGGTGGATGGCGATGGCCAGGGCGTGGCGCACCCGGGCGACCGCCCCGAAGGTGTTGGTGCGCACGCGCAGGTGGGCCACCTCGCGCAGGTACTCGAAGGAGTGCTTCTTGGGGGTGATGGGGTAGGTCTCCGGGTCGTCCACCAGGCCCACCACGCGCAGCTCGGCCGCCTCGACCTCGACGCTCTGGCCCTTGCCGGCCGAGGCCACCAGCTTCCCGTCCACCTCGATGGCGCAGCCGGGCCCGAGCTTCGCCACCGCGTCGGCGTAGCCCGGCAGCGAGGCGCGGGCCACCACCTGGAGCGCGTCCTGGCAGGTGCCGTCCCCGAGCGCGATGAACGCCATACCGCCGTCCGCCTTCGAGTCCCGCCGGGTGCGCACCCAGCCCTTGACCGTGAGCTCCGTCCCCACGGGCGCCTGCAGCGCGTCCTTCACCTTGAGCCAGGCCATGGGCCACCTCCAGGGCCGGCAGGATAACCAACGCCACGGCGGGCTGCAAGGGGTCGGCCAGCCGATCCGACCAAACCGCAGCCACCAGGCGAAGGAGGTCCCATGGCCAAGACCACCGGGAATGGCGACGAAGGCCGCCCCGCGCTCGAGGAGGTCCACCCCCACCACGACGAGCACCTGTGCGAGCTGACCGCCCGGCGGAAGCTGGCCCAGGTGGCCAGGGCCTCCAGGGGAGCCCGCTTCCTGTGCCACGTGTGCGGGCGCGCGGCGGCCGAGCAGCGCTCCCTGTGCGAGCCGGTCGAGATCTGAGGCGCGCCCGGACCCGGCCGCGGCGGCCCTTGATCCCTCCGTCCATTCGGCGCAAGCATGAGGTGCGCAGGTGGGGGGCGAGGAGGCTGCCGTGGGATCACTCGCCACGCGGATCGCCGGTTGGATCGCGCTCGTCGCCCTGGGGCTCGGCTGCCCGGCCTGCCTGGACCCCGGGGACGAGGCAGCCGGGCTCGGACCCTCCCCCGCGGAGCTCCTCACCAGGGCCCCCGACGCGCTGCCCCGCTCCACGTACCTGAGGCTCGAGGTCCCGGGCCGGGCCGCCCAGGACTCCCTCGGCCGCCAGCTCGACCTCGATCGCGTGGCCGGGGACACCGTCTGGGCCTACGCCTCCCCGGACCAGCTGGCCTGGCTGGACGCCAAGGGGCTGGCCTACGAGCGCCTGCCCCACCCGGGCTTCAACCCCGGCGCGCGCATGGGCCTGCTCGATCGGGCCGGGCGCGCGCACTGGGACCACTTCCCCACCTACGCCGAGTACGTGCAGGTCATGCAGCAGCTCGCCAGCACCTACCCGAGCCTGTGCCGGCTGGTGGACCTCGGGCCCTCGACCAACCTGAGCCGTCCGCACGCCCAGTGGGCGCTGAAGATCTCCAAGGACCCGGACCTCCACGAGGACGAGCCCGAGGTGCTGCTCTCCTCCACCATGCACGGGGACGAGACCACCGGCTACATCCTGCTGCTCAAGCTGGCCGAGGAGCTGGTGAGCCTGTACGCCAGCGACGCCGAGATCCGCGGGCTGGTGGACAACCTCGAGATCTGGCTGAACCCGCTGGCCAACCCCGACGGGACCTACTACGCGAGCGACACCAGCGTCGACGGCGCCATCCGCGAGTACACCGACGCGAGCGGCGACGCCGCCTGGATGGACCCCAACCGCAACTTCCCCGATCCGCTGATCGGCGACCACCCCGACGGCGAGGTGTGGTGGCGCGAGACCCAGAACATGATGGCGCTGGCCAGCCAGCACTCCTTCGTGCTGTCGGGCAACTTCCACGGCGGGGCCGAGGTGGTCAACTACCCCTGGGACCACAAGCCGGAGCTGCACCCGGACGACGCCTGGCTGATCCTGCTCTCGCGCGGCTACGCGGACCTGTGCCAGGCCGACGGCTGGGCGGGCTACATGACCGAGCTCGACGACGGCATCACCAACGGCTACGCCTGGTACCAGACCCAGGGCAGCCGCCAGGACTACATGACCTTCTTCCAGGGCGGCCGCGAGGTGACCCTCGAGGTGTCCGGGACGAAGAACCCGGACGCCGCCGATCTGCCCGCCTACTGGACGGCCAACCGGCGCGCGCTGCTGACCTACCTGGGCCAGGCGCTCAAGGGCGTGCGCGGCACGGTGACGAACGTCCTGGGCGAGCCCCTGGCGGCCGAGGTGACGGTGCTCGACCACGACACGCTGGCCGACGCCTCGGCGGTGGCCACGGACCCGGCGGTGGGCGACTACCACCGCCTGCTGGCGCCGGGCACCTACCGCCTGCGCTTCACGGCCGACGGCTACCTGCCGCGGGACTTCGCCGGGGTGGCGGTCGGCGCGGGCGCGGCCACCCGGCTGGACGTGGTGCTGTCGCAGGCGGCCCGGGCCGACTTCATCGGCCGGGTGCTGGACGAGCGCGACATGCCCGTGGTGGCCGCGCGGGTGGAGCTCGTCGCCACGGCCCAGCCCGCCCAGCTCACCCGGCGCAGCGGGGACTTCCGCTTCCGCGACCTGCCCGAGGGCAACTACACCGTGCGCGTGAGCCTCCCGGGCTACGAGACGCTGGAGCAGGAGTGCCTGCTGCAGGCCAACGCGCGCGGCTTCGTCCTGCACCTCTTCCGCCAGGTGGTGGTCTACGCGACGAGCCTGGAGGCCGACGACGGCGGTCTGCGCCCGAGCGGCGGCCCGGCGCCGGGCTGGCAGTGGGGCGCGGCGGACGGGCTGGGCTCCCACTCGGCCACGCGGGTCTGGAGCACCGCGCTGAACGCGGACTACGTCGACGACGCGACCTACCGGCTCGAGCTAGGCAAGCTGCGCCTGCCGCTCGGCAACCCGCGGTTGACCTTCTGGCACGCCTACGCCACCGAGTCCGGCTACGACGGCGGGCGGCTGGAGCTGAGCGCGGACGGCGGCGCCAGCTTCCAGCCCGTCACGCCCGCGGGCGGCTACCCCCAGGCGAGCGTGTCCGCGCTGGACGGGCCCGGCTGGGCCGGGACCAGCGGCTGGACCCAGGCCAGCGTCGATCTGTCGGCCTGGGCGGGCCAGAACGTGATCTTCCGCTGGGTGTTCGCCTCCGACGGATCGCAGACCGACGCGGGCTGGAGCCTGGACGACATCCAGGTGACCGGCCGCAAGCTGCCCTGAGCCACCCCGCGAGGTCGCGGACCAGACCCCACCACCACCAGCCCCAGCCAGCTCCAACGGGCACCGGCCCTGCCTGCGACCCGCCCAAGGTGGGCGGCACTTGATCACTCCTTGGGCATCGGGGAATTCTCCACCTTCGAACGTCGCCTCAGAGCATGCCCGGGGTGAATGCACACGGAAGATCCGCAAACGCCCGTCCTGCCCTCCTGGTGGCGAGCCTTGTCGGCGGCAACTGGTGCTGCTACGCTCGGGGTGGCAGACAGCGTTCACACACGGAGGCTGGGACCTTGAAGGGACCGGGGATCCTCGCGCTGGTCGCGCTGGCGGCCTGGGCCTCGGGCTGCTCCGATGACGAGCACTACACGGGTTGGTGCGATGAGCAGGCGGATTGTCCGGAGTGCCTGTCCTGCGTCTACAACATCTGCATCGCGGACCTCGAGCGCTGCGAGGACCGGTTCGACAACGACTGCGACGGACAGACGGACGAGGGCTGCCCCGATCCTTGCGCCGGGATCGTGTGCGACCACCCGCCCGCGCGGGTCTGCCTGGACGCGGACCAGCTGCGCTACCACGCGCTCCCGGGCAGCTGCACCTTCGGCGAGTGCGCCTACATGCCGCTCGTCGTGGACTGCCCCGCGGGCTGCCGGGGCGGCGCCTGCATCGGCGACGCCTGCCTCGGCCTCACCTGCGTGGAGGACGGCAACCCGTGCACGGACGACGGCTGCGACCCCCTCAGCGGCTGCACCCACACCCCGAACACCGCCCCCTGCGAGGACGGCGACCTGTGCACCGGCCAGGACGTGTGCCGCGGGGGGGTGTGCGCGGTGGGCGGGGGGCGCGGCTGCGACGACGGGCTCGCCTGCACCTCGGAGCGGTGCGATCCGGCGCTCGGCTGCGTGATCACCCCCGACGACCTGGCCTGCGAGGACCTGGATCCCTGCACCGACGACCGCTGCGACGCGAGCGCGGGCTGCGTGTTCCCGCTCAACGCCGCGGCCTGCGACGACGGCGACCCGTGCACCATGGAGGACACCTGCGCCCTGGGTGCCTGCGTGGGTGTGCCGAGCGACCTCGACCACGATGGCTTCATCGCGGACGGCTGCGGGGGCGACGACTGCAACGACCACGAGGAGTGGCTCAACCCGGACGCCGAGGAGGTGTGCGACGGGTACGACAACGACTGCGACGGCCTGACCGACCTGCTGGGCGAGGACCTGTGCCACTACGAGGCCGTCTGCCATCGAGGGGTGATGACCGGCTGCCCAGCGGGCCCGGGTCCCACGGCCGTGCCCACGGTGCTCGAGGAGGACGCGCTCTGGTGCGCGTCCGGCTCGCCCTTCCTGCTCGAGGCCAACACGGTCGTCACGGATGGCACCCGGCTCACGGTGGGCCCCTGCCTCGAGGCGCGTATGGGCGACGGGATCACCCTGTACGTCCGGGGAGATCTCGTGGTGCACGCAGAGCGGACGAGTCCCGCAGTGTTCCTCTCGAGCTCACCGAACCCAACCCGGAGCTCATGGCTTGGGCTTTCATTGGAGGCGAGTGGCGACTACTACCATGTCCTCCGAGGGCTGAAAGTGATGCACGCCGAGACTGGCCTCGGCCTTCACCTGGCGCGCGAAGGGACCATCGAGGTTAATCATTCGGTATTTGAGTCCAATCAACACGGTATGGATGGCGCTGCCGATTCCATCTATCGGAGCGAAGACCTGAGTTTCATCGACAACACCGTCGGTCTCGGCGTGCGACTCACCATTCTGTCTGGATTCGAATTCAGTGGGAATGACATCGGCATCGAGGAGTGCCAGGGAATCCAGGTCGAGAACGGGGTCTTTCGCGGCAACTCCATCGCGGTGCGAACGATTGGAGGCAAGGCAGAGAACTGCCTGTTTGAATACAACGAACATGCGGTTTCAACGTTGAACTATTACCAGCTGACGATGGATCTCCAAGGATGCACGGTAGTCCATAACGGTGCAGGCATCACGGTAGGCACTCTAGGGGTGCACTACATCAAAGACGGGGTACTCTGCGACAATGGAGTCTACGACATTCAGAACGGTAGCATTAACGATATCGACGCCACCAACAACTGGTGGTGCACGACCGACCCCGGCGAGATCTCGACCCGGATCCACGACGTCTACGACGACGTGGCGCTCGGCCGGGTCATCTTCGAGCCCTTCCTGACCGAGGAGCCTTGAGGGGAGGCGCTCACAGCCCCGCGTCGCGGAGCTGGCGGGCCAGGCCCAGGTAGAACTCCAGGTGGTCGAAGTCCGGTCCGTCGGGGTTCGGGCCGGTCATGCCCAGGAGCTGGCCCACCTCGTCGAAGTGGTCGGCGGGGATCTCGCCCTGGTACTCGCCCCACACCGCGCTGTCGACCGGCACGATGCCGTCGTTCGTATGGCCCATGGCCCACAGCAGATCGTAGGCGAGCTGGATCTCCACGTCGCACATGTCCCCGCAGGACAGCCCCAGCGAGCAGGTGTGGCCGGCCCAGGAGCGGTACAGCACGCGCGGGTCGTCCGGGTTCTCCGGGTTGAAGACCTCCTCGACCCGGGCCGTGGTCATGGCCTCGAAGGAGGCCATGGCGTCCGACTCCGCGCCCACCGCCGTGGCCCCCAGCCACTCCAGCAGGAAGGTCAGGATGTCCTGGGCCGGGCCGGGCAGGTAGCCCAGCGCCACGTCGCACAGGGGCGTGCCGTGGTGGGGGGTGGAGATGGTGAAGATGGCCGCCACCCGGTCCGCGTAGCCGAGCGCGGAGGCCACCCGCCGGGAGTCCAGCCCGCCCTGGCTGTGGGCCACCAGGCTCAGCCGGCGCGCGCGCCCCTCGGCCAGGAAGCCCTCCACCTGGGCGGCGAGCTGGGCCGAGCGCACCTCGACCGAGTTGTAGGGGTCCAGGCTGGCCACGAACACCGGGTAGCCGCGCCCGGTCAGCAGCTCCTCGACCCCGTAGAAGTAGGTGTACGGGCCGAGGTTGCTCCAGCCGGTCCAGCCGTGCACCAGCACGAGGGGGAAGCGCGTGGTCTCGAGGTCGCAGCCGTCCAGGCAGATCAGGCCGAGGTCGTAGCTGCCCGGGCCGTGCCCGGGGAACGGCCGCACCAGGAGCACGAGCTCCCCGGAGCGGGGGGGCGAGAGCCGCAGGCGCGCGGGCTGGCCGGGATCCAGGGCGGACACCTGGGCCAGGCCGGCGCTCCAGTCCGGATCGTCGGGGTAGGTCACCACCAGCCGCGCGCGGCCGAGCGCCGCGTCCGGGGCGAGCGCGAGCTCCAGGGTCTGCCCGCGGGCCGCCACCAGGGTGTAGCGGTGCTCCGCGCACGCGGCCAGCGGCACGCCCGCGCGAGCCTCGCCCTGCGCGAGCTCCCCGAGCTCCTCGAGCGCGGGCGCGCCCGGGTCGCACGCGGGCGGCCCGTCGGCCTCCTGGCCCTCTTCGCCCGGGGCGCCGTCGTCGGCGCCATCGTCCTGCAGGTCCGGCTCGTCAGTCGCGTCGGCCGCGTCGGGGCCACCGTCCCAGGGCTGCAGGCCCACGTCCTCGCAGCCGGCCAGGGCGAGCGCGCCGAGCACCAGGCCTGGGACCAGCCAGGCCGCGAGAATCCGCGCCCTCAGGGTCGCACCTCCGCCCCCCACCTGGCCCGATGCTACACCCGTCAATCGATCTCGACCACCCCGGTGGGCACGGCCGCGAGCTCGAAGAAGGCCCGCGCCACGAGCTTCATGGCCTCGGGATCCTTGGCCGCCATGACGAACAGGAAGCCGCGCGACTCCCGCGGCACCCCCAGGATGACCCCGCGCTTCTTGGCCAGCACCTCGAGGGCCCGGCCCAGGGCGGCCTGCACCTTGGCCTGGCCGGCGAAGCGCGCCGGCAACTCCTTGAGGTCGCGCGGCGTGAGGATCAGCAGCATGCTGCGACCCGGGTTCTCGTCCAGCATGCGCGGGTAGTTGTACTTCTTGTCGGGCGGGTACTTCCACACCACCCAGCGGGTGACCTGGGCCTTGAAGGGCTCGAGCGCGGTCTCCTGGGCGACCACCATGGCCCCGTCCACGAAGTCCGACGGGCGCGCGGGCTGGACGGCCAGCGCGAGCTTGGCCGCCTCCAGGGGGAAGACGCCGTCCAGGGCGGCGCCCTTGGCCAGCCAGCCCCGCAGCCAGGGGGTCAGCGCCTCGGCCAGCTTCTGGCGCTCGGGCTCGCCCGGCCAGGGCGGCACCTCGGCCGGGCTGGCGGCCACGAGCGGCGCGGCCAGCCCGTAGCCCGCCGCGTCGATCAGCCCCGCGAGCAGCGGGAAGTCGCCGCCCCGGGCGCCGGCCGCCTCGACGAAGCGGCCGGTCACCAGCACCTGGGTGGCGGGCGCCACGCGCGCCAGCATGCGGTAGAAGACCGCCCCCACCACCATGGCCACCTGGGCCGGCCCGATCGGGCTGCCCGCGGGCAGCTCGAGCACCAGGTCGTCGCCGTGGGCCCAGGCCTCGGCCGGCGCGTCGGCCGGCACACCCACCAGGAACACCTGGAAGGCGAGGGAGGCCGGCTCCAGCCCGCACAGCCGGGCCAGCGCCTCGAGCAGCTTCACCACGGGCTCGCGGGCCAGCAACCCGCGCAGCGCGTCCAGCTCGGGCTGCATCAAGGCCCGCTCGTTCGCCAGCTCTCCGGCGCGCGGGCCGAGCGCGGTCAGCAGGCTCACCACGGCCTCGGCGTCCGCGGGCTCCACCACGCCCGTCAGCGCGCGGCGCAGCTCGGCCGGCTCGCGCGCCCGCACGGCCGCCTGCCAGTAGCGATCGGGCAGCCCGAGCTCGGGCGAGGGGAACAGCCCCGAGGGGCCGAAGGGCTTCTCGAAGGACAGCGCCGGCGACTTCTGGCGCTCCCGGTTCACCAGGCCGGCGCGCATGAAGGCGTAGTTCTTGACCGCCTTGCGCAGCGGCTCGTCGAGGCCGAAGCGCCTGTCGAAGTCGCGGTAGACGTCCTTGGGCATGCCGCGGCGCCACAGGCTCACCCCGTCGGCCAGGTGGACGGTCTCGGCCATGAGCGAGTAGACCAGCTCGAGCCTGGGCCCGGCCGCCGGGGCGGCGGGCGGCGGCCCGGCGGGCTTGCCCGCCTCCGCGCCCGGCCCCTCGTCCGGCTTGCCCTCGGCCCCGGGACCGCTGCACCCGGCCAGCACGCCCAGCCCCAGCCACGCGCACGCGCACCCGAGCCACCCCGCGCGTCTGGCGAACCGCTTCACGGCTTCACCTCCTGCTTGCCCGCCGCCTGGGGCCGCAGACCCGCCGGCAGCTCGGGCTGGATCCACCAACGTCCCTGGCGGGACACCATCCGCACCTCGCGCTGCAGGCAATCGGGGCCCGGCGGGCCCACCTCGGCGCACTCGCCAGCCCGCACCCGCAGCACGGCCGCGCCGCTCTCCTGGCGCACCACCACGGGCTGGCGCAGCGGGGCAGCCACCACGGGCTGCACCCCGCGCAGGAAGAAGTCCAGCGGCTCGGCCTGGCTGCCCACCGACTCGGCCAGCTCCCGCCCCAGGGCGCGGAAGGCCGCCACCGTGTCGGGGTCGAGCAGCTGCGCGGCGCGCTCCCAGTCCGCGCTGGAGACCGCCCCGTAGAAGGCCAGGTACGTCTCCACCGGCCCCGTCTGCTCCGGAGACAGGCCGGGGGTGCAGCCCACCAGCCCCGCCAGCAAGAGCCCCGCCACCAGCAGCCCAGCCTTCGTCCGCATGCTCCACGCTCCCGCGAGGCGATCGAGCCGCGATGGTCGCACGACCGCGGCCCCTTGGCAACCTCCTGCCCGGGCCCGGCGATCCCGGACGCGCCGCGTCAAGCTTGGCAACCAGGTCCGGCTGGGACACAATCCAGGCATGGGCACCCTCGAGCTGCGCGCGCCGGCGAAGTTGAACCTGTGGCTGCGGGTGATCGGGCGCAGGCCCGACGGTTACCACGAGCTCGACTCGCTCATGGTGCCCATCGGTCTGTGGGACGACGTCTGGCTGGAGACCGGGCGGAACGGGATCACCTGTCGTTGCCCCGGCCGGCCCGAGCTGGACGGCGAGCACAACCTGG
The DNA here is from genome assembly GCA_022710975.1 of Myxococcota bacterium. Classification (GTDB taxonomy): domain Bacteria; phylum Myxococcota; class B64-G9; order B64-G9; family B64-G9; genus JAKLGA01. The sequence continues at coordinate 41,342 of JAKLGA010000019.1, forward strand.
CCGCCCGGGCGGCCCGGTCGTGGCTCCGGGCGAGCGGCCGGGAGATCGGCCTCAACATCACGATTCGGAAGCGGATTCCGGTGGAGGCCGGGCTGGGTGGTGGCAGCTCCGACGCGGCCGCCGTCCTGCGCGGGTTGCAGCGGCTGGCCCGCCCTGGGCTGAGCGCCGCGCGTCTCGCCGCCCTGGCCCTCGAGCTGGGCGCCGACGTGCCCTTCTTCCTCCGGGAAGGGCCTTGCCTGGCGGCCGGAGTCGGTGAACGGCTGGAGCCCGTCGACATCCCCCCCTTCTGGGTGATATTGGCCCGGCCGCCGTTCGGCCTCTCGACCCGGCGCGTCTTCGAACACCTGAAAATCCCTTTGACATCAGCCTGGGATGGTGTTAGTCGAAAGAGCCCTCTGGAGGGCTTCGCTCGGCTCGCCACGAGCCTGGTCAACGACCTGCAACCCACCGCCATCGCCCTGCAGGCGGGCATCGGTGAGGTGCTGGAGGACCTGCTCTGGGCGGGCGCGGCGGGGGCGTCGATGAGCGGCAGTGGCCCGACCGTGTTCGGGCTCTTCCGCACCCGGCGAGAGGCTCGCGCGGGCCTGCGCCGGCTGGAGAGACGGAGCGATTGGGGCTACTCCGTGGTCCCGGGGTTCGAAGCGCAGTGAAGCACTGCACCTGACACCTTGCGAGTCTCTCCCGGGGCCCGGGGGGACACATGGGAGGTACACCGTGGAAATCACCGAAGTACGCGTTTTTCCGGTGAACGAGGACAAGCTGAAGGCCTACGCGACGATCACCTTCGATGCATGCTTCGTGGTGCGCGACCTCAAGGTCATCCAGGGCAACAGCGGCCTCTTCGTCGCCATGCCCAGCAAGAAGCGCAAGGACGGGACGTTCAAGGACACGGCCCACCCCTTGAACACCGAGACCCGCGAGCTGATCGAGGCCAAGGTGCTGGCCGAGTACCGCAAGGAGCTCGAGCGGGCCGGCGCGCCGGCGCCCGAGGTGGGCGACCGCAAGCTGGCTCCGAAGTCCGAGGCGCCTGCCGGCGAGACTCCCGCCGAGGAAGACGGGGCGTAGAAATCCGTAGCCCGGCTTCACCCAGGACTTGACGTCCGGGGTGAAGAGGCGGTAAACAGCGGCCTCCCGGTTGGGCAGGCCCCTGGGATGAGGTGACTCGTGTTCAAGACCGACGCGCCCCTGCTGTTCAGCGGCAACGCCAACCGTCAGCTGGCGCAGGACATCGCCACCTACCTGAACACCCCGCTGGGGAAGGCGAACGTCGCGCACTTCTCCGACGGGGAGATCATGGTCGAGATCGGCGAGAGCGTGCGCGGGCGCGAGACCTACGTGCTCCAGCCCACCTGCTCCCCGGTGAACAACAACCTGATGGAGCTGCTGATCCTCATGGACGCGCTGCGCCGGGCCTCGGCCTCGCAGATCGTCGCGGTCGTCCCGTACTACGGCTACGCCCGGCAGGATCGCAAGGTGGCCCCGCGCACGCCCATCACCGCCAAGCTGGTGGCGGACATGATCGTCGCCGCCGGCGCCAACCGGGTGGTGGCCATCGATCTCCACGCCGGCCAGATCCAGGCCTTCTTCAACCTGCCCGTCGATCACCTGTACGCCGCGCCGGTCGTGCTCGAGCACATGCGGCGGACCTTCGAGACCCCGCCGGTGATCGTGTCCCCGGACGCGGGCGGCACCGAGCGCGCGCGGGCGTACTCGAAGCGGCTGAAGACCAACCTGGCCATCATCGACAAGCGGCGCCCCGGTCCCAACCAGGTCGAGGTGATGAACGTCATCGGCTCGGTCGAGGGCAAGGACGCGCTGCTGGTGGATGACATGATCGACACGGCCGGGACCATCACGGCCGCGGCCAAGGTCCTCAAGGAGCAGGGAGCCAAGCGCGTGTTCGCCTACGCCGTCCACGCCGTGCTCTCGGGCCCCGCCATCGAGCGCATCGAACAGTCGCCCCTGGAGCAGGTGGTCGTCACCGACACCATCCCCCTCCAGGAGCGCGCTCGGGCGAGCGGCAAGTTCAAGGTGCTCTCAGTCGCGCCTCTGCTGGGGGAGGCCATTCGCCGCATCCACATGCAGGATTCGGTGACCTCGCTCTTCGTGTAGCGGTTTGGAGGATCCATGGACATCCCGGTGCTGAAGGTTGAGAGTCGTCCCGAGAACATGAGCGGCAAGGGCCCCTCCCGGCGCTATCGCATGCGCGGGCTGGTGCCGGCGAACTGCTACGGCCACAAGAAGCAGTCCCTGTCGCTGACGGTCGATCCGGAGGCGCTCAGCCTCATCCTGCGCGGGCCGCTGGGGTTGAACACCCTGATCCGGCTCGACGGCGCCGAGGATCGGACCGTCTTCGTGCAGGAGATGCAGCGCGATCCGGTCAGCCGCGAGCTGCTGCACGTGGACTTCCTGAACGTGGATCCCACCAAGCCGATCCAGCGCGAGGTGCCCATCCAGTTCGAGGGCAAGCCCGAGGGCGTGCGCCTGGAGGGCGGCCTGGTGCAGATCGCGCGGCGCTCCATCCTGGTGGAGGCCAGGCCGGCCGAGCTGCCCCCGCACATCAGCGTGGACATCGACGCCATGAAGATCGGCGACGTCATGCACGTGGCCGACGTCAAGATGCCCGCGGGCGTCAAGGCGCTGTTCGAGACCAACTTCACCATCATCGCCGTGCTCGCGCCCGCGATCGAAGAGGTGGCCGCTCCCGCCGAGGGCGAGGAGGGCGCCGAGGGCGTCGAGGGCGCCGAGGGCGCCGAGGGTGCCGAGGGCGCCGAGGGCGCCGAGGGCAAGCCCGGCGAGGCCAAGGCCGGCGAGGCCAAGGCGGGCGACGCCAAGGCGGGCGACGCCAAGGGCGGCGCGGCCAAGGGCGGCGCGGCCAAGGGTGCGGCCGCGGCCAAGGGCGCCCCGGCCAAGGGCGGCGACAAGAAGGGCGACAAGAAGTAGGCGCGCCCCCGGACGGCCCGAGGTGCGGCCAGAGGAGCCGCCTTGCTCTTTCTCATCACAGGACTCGGCAATCCGGGCCGGGAGTACGCAGGCAGCCGTCACAACGTCGGCTTCCTGGCGCTCGACCGGCTGGCCGCCCGGGCAGGGCTGCGCTTCGCCGCGGACGCGGAGCTCGCGGCGCTCGCCTGCCACGGCGACCTGGCCACGCGCTCGGTGCTGCTGCTCGAACCGCAGACCTACATGAACCTGAGCGGCCGAGCGGTGGCGGCGGCCTGCCGGCGCCACGCGCTGGGCGCGGACCAGGTGCTGGTGATCCACGACGACATGGATCTCGAGCTGGGCCGCATCCAGCTCCGGCGGGGCGGCGGCGACGGCGGGCACAAGGGCATCCGCTCGATCGGGGCGGAGCTGGGCCACCTGGACTTCCACCGCATGCGCCTCGGCGTGGGCCGGCCCACGGGCGGCGACGCGGTGGAGCACGTGCTGGGCGGGTTCGGCCCCGACGAGCGACCCGCCCTCGAGGAGCTGCTCGACCGGGCCGCGGACGCGGCGGCGGTCTGGCTCCGCGAGGGCCTGGTGGCCGCCATGAACCGCTTCAACCGCTGGCGACCCCAGGGCCAGGCCACGGCACCGGATGGACCGAGCGAGGATTCTGACGCATGAGACCCATGCGTCGCGTTGCGGCGACACCCGCCCCGCAGGTGCGCCGCGTTTCACCCACTCCTTGCTCCTGGGCGTGACCCAGGGGCTACAACCCACAAGGAGGGTTCCATGGCAGGCGTGCGGGAATACGAGACCCTGTACATCCTACGTCCCGACCTCACGGACGAAGCCGCGGTCCAGATCAACGACCGGCTGAAGGGCGTGCTCGAGCGCGACGGCGCCCGGCTGCTGAAGTGCAACCTGTGGGGCAAGCGCAAGACGGCCTTCGAGGTCAAGAAGCACCCCAAGGGCATCTACGTCCAGATGTGCTACCTCAGCCAGCCCGCCTTCGTGGGCGAGTTCGAGCGCAACCTGCGCATGATCGAGCCCGTGATCCGCTACCAGACCATCAAGCTGGCCGAGGACGTGGACATCGAGAAGCGCGTGGCCGAGCAGGAGGCCACGGACCGCGCCCAGGCGGAGGCCGAGGCCAAGGCCCGCGCCGAGGCCGAGGCGCGCAAGGCGGCCGGCCTGAGCGAGGAGCCCCCCGCGCCGCCGAGCCACGAGAACGACGACGACGCCGACGATCGCGGCTACGGCGATCGCCGGGGCCGCGGCCGGCGCGACCGGGACGACGACGATCTGGGCGGCGAGCGCGACCTGCGCCACAAGGACGAGGAGTGAGTCATGGCGATGAGAGAAGACACGCATGCGAAGAAGCGTCGGCGGCCCTTCCCCCGCCGCAAGGTGTGCCGGTTCTGCGCGGACAAGAACCTGAAGGTGGACTACCGGGACGCCAACACGCTCAAGCTGTTCACCACCGAGCGCGGCAAGATCGTCCCCCGCCGCATCTCCGGCAACTGCGCCCGCCACCAGCGGCAGATCTCCGTGGCCGTGAAGCGCGCCCGGCAGATCGCCCTCATGCCGTACACGGCGACCACCATCTGAGGACGCGGGAGCGAACGCCATGAAGGTGATTCTGCGAGAGGACGTCCCGGGCGTGGGGGGCATGGGCGAGCTGGTCAACGTGGCCGACGGCTTCGCCCGGAACTACCTGCTGCCCAAGAACATGGCCCTGCAGGCCAGCATCAAGAACCAGCGGCTGCTCGAGCACCAGCAGCGCCTGGCCGAGAAGCACAAGGCCAAGGTGAAGGTCACCGCCGCCGAGCTGGCCAAGAAGCTCGAGTCGCTCTCCTGCACCATCCCGGTGCTGGTCGGCGAGCAGGACAAGCTGTACGGCTCGGTGACGGCCAAGGACATCGAGGACGCGCTGGCCCAGGAGGGCGTGCGCATCCCGAAGCGCCAGATCCTGCTGGGCGAGCCGATCAAGGCCCTGGGCGTGTACACGGTGGACGTGCGCCTGCACGCCGACGTGACCGGCAAGCTCAAGGTGTGGGTGGTGGCCAAGTAACCGCCGTCCGACCGCCCGGGGGATCGCTCCACCGCCGCGGCCCGAGGGACGCGAGATGAACGCCGAGTCTCCCGCGCGCGTGCCTCCCCAGAACCTGGAAGCTGAGCGCTCCGTGCTCGGCGGCATCCTGCTCGACAACAACGTGCTGGACCAGCTCCTCGACCTGGTCCAGGAGGAGGACTTCTACCGGGAGGCCCACCGCAAGATCTTCGCCACCATGCTCGCCATGGCCGAGCGCAACGAGGCCATCGACTACCTGACCCTGGAGGACGAGCTGCGCGCGCGCAGCCAGCTCGAGGGGGTAGGCGGCGCGGGGTACATCGCCTCGCTGACCGACGCCGTGCCATCGCTGGCCCACCTCAAGACCCACGCGCGCATCGTGCGCGACAAGGCCGTCGCGCGCCGGCTCATCTCCGCCTCGACCGAGATCCTGCAGGCCTGCTTCGACGACTCCAAGGAGCTCGAGGAGACCCTCGACGCGGCCCAGCAGCTGATCTTCACCGTCTCCCAGCGCCGAGGCCAGGCCGGGCCGGTGGCGCTCAAGGTGCTGGTGAAGTCCAGCTTCGAGACCATCGAGAAGCTGTTCGAGCGCAAGGAGCAGTACACCGGCGTGCCCACCGGCTTCCGGGACCTCGACGATCTCACCTCGGGCCTGCAGCGGGGCGACCTCATCATCCTGGCCGCCCGGCCCTCGATGGGCAAGACCGCGCTGGCGCTGAACATGGCGCAGAACGCGGCCCTGCGCGCCAAGATCCCCACGCTGGTGTTCTCCCTGGAGATGAACAAGGAGTCGCTGGTCAACCGCCTGCTGTGCTCCGAGGCCCGGGTGGACTCCCACCGCCTGCGCTCCGGGCACCTGAGCGACGCGGACTGGGCCAAGCTGGCCCGCGCCGCCGGCCAGCTCAGCGAGACCCCACTGTACATCGACGACACGCCCGGCATCCGGGTTATGGAGATGCGCGCCCGGGCCCGGCGGCTGCAGACCGAGCTCGAGCGCCAGGGCCTGCCGCCGCTCGGGCTCCTGGTCATGGACTACCTGCAGCTCGCCCAGGGGCCCAAGGGCATGGAGAGCCGCGAGCGGGAGATCTCCGAGATCTCCCGGGCGCTCAAGGGGCTGGCCAAGGAGCTCCAGGTCCCGGTGCTGGCGCTCAGCCAGCTCAGCCGGCGGGTGGAGTCGCGCGAGAACAAGAAGCCGATCCTGTCGGATCTGCGCGAGTCGGGCGCCATCGAGCAGGACGCGGACGTGATCATGTTCATCCACCGCGACGACGTCTACAACCGGGAGAGCGAGGACAAGGGCATCGCGGACGTGATCATCGGCAAGCAGCGCAACGGGCCCACGGGCGACATCCGCCTGCGCTTCTTCGCCGAGCACACCCGCTTCGAGAACCTGGCGCAGGAGCGCGAAGGCTTCTAGGGGAGCGGCATGGGCGCGGACACCAAGCGCATCCTGGTGGTGGACGACGACGCCATCAACCTCAACCTGATGCGGGAGATCTGCGAGGCGGCCGGCTACCTGGTCAGCGAGGCCCACGACGGCTACCAGGCGCTCGAGAGCGCGCGCCAGTCCTGTCCGGACCTCGTCCTGCTGGACATCATGATGGGCAGCAAGGACGGCTTCCAGGTGTGCCGCGAGCTGCGGGCCGAGCCGTCCACGGCCCGGGTGCCGGTGATCCTGGTGACCGCGGTGGACGACTCCGAGTCGATGGTGCGCGGCATCGAGCTGGGCGCCGAGGACTACGTCACCAAGCCCTTCCGCGCCTTCGATCTCCAGGCCCGCATCCGCACGGCGCTGGCGGGGGACGCGCCGGACCCGGCCCCGCCCGAGGACTCGAGCGGACCGGCCCGCGTGGGCGGCTACCGGGCGCTCCGGCGCGAGCTGGAGCACGAGCTGGCGCGCTCCCAGCGCTACAAGCACCCCCTGGCGGTGGCCCTGCTGGTGATCGAGAGCCACAGCACGCTGGCGGCCGAGCAGCGCAGGCGCGAGGCGGCCGGGCAGGTGGCGGCCCTGGTGGACGTGCTGCACAGGAGCCTGCGCGTGGTGGATCGGATCTACCGCCTGGCGGCCGACACCTTCCTGCTGCTGCTGCCCGAGACCAGCGGCGAGGACGCCGACGTCCCCCTCCAGCGCATCCAGGATGCCCTGGCGGCCCACCCGGGCCAGCGCGAGTGCCCGATCGCCCTCTCCACCATCCTGGTCAGCTACCCGGACGAGCGATTCACCAGCGTTCACGCCATGCTGGCGCACCTGACCGACGAGATGCGCCGGGCCCGCCTGGGGTGACACCCGAGCGCGGCTGCTGGCTTGAATCCCCCGGGCAGACGTGCGATTCCTTGAACGCGATCCAGATCACAGACGCCTGATGGACAGGGACGTGGTCTCGGTCCAACGGGGCCAAGGCGACCGAAGGACGATGACCGAGCCACACGAACGACCGAGCCCGGAGGAGGAGCAGGCCCTCCTCGCGGCCTGCCAGCGCGGCGAGGCCGCCGGCTGGGAGCGGCTCTACCGCGCCTACCGCCGCGACGCGTGGGCGGTCCTGTTCCGGGTGCTCGGTCCGGGAGAGGAGCTCGAGGATCTGGTCCAGCAGGTGTTCATCCGGGTGTTCCGCAACCTGGCCGGCTTCGAGGGCCGGTCGCGCTTCAGCACCTGGCTGTACCGGATCTGCGTGCACGTGGCCATGGACCATCTGCGCGAGCGGCGGAGACGCCGGGAAGACGCGGACGGGGTCAGCGCCGAGGCGGCGCCCGACCCCAGGGCCGATCCCGGCCGGGAGGCGATGCTCCGCCAGGCCCGGGCCAGGCTCAACCAGGCCCTCGAGCGCCTCAAGGAGGACAAGCGCAACGTGCTGGTGCTGCACGATCTCATGGAGGTGTCCAGCGAGGAGATCGCCCGCGAGCTGGCCATCCCGCCGGCCACGGTGCGCACCCGGCTGTTCTACGCGCGCAAGGAGCTGGCCCGCGCGCTCGCCCGGCAGGCAGGAGACTTGACGCCATGAGCGCACCCGGGTGCCAGCGCAGCGCCGAGGAGCGGGTGGCCTTCGCCTACGGCGAGCTGCCGCCCGAGGCCGCGCGGGAGTTCGAGGCCCACCTGGCCGGCTGCCCCGCCTGCCAGGCCGAGGTCGCCGAGCTCCGCCAGGCGGCCGAGCTCGTGCGCCTGGTGCGCGAGGCCCCGCTCCCGGCGGAGCCCGCCTGGCGGCCGCTCGCGCTGCCCGGGCGATCGCCGATCCGGGGCCGCTGGGGCTGGGCCTGGGCCGCAGGCGCGCTGGCCGCGGCCGCGGCGGCGTTGATTTTGTATGCCCTGGGACCGGGCAGCGCCGGGCCCGGCGCGCCGCCGCCGGTCCCGCCGCCCGCGCCTCCACCCTCCGCGCCCGTGGAGCGCCCCGTGCTGGCGCTGCAGGTGCTGGCCCGCGAGGGCGCGTTGATGCGCGCCTTCCCGGACGGCCAGCCCACCCGCCCCTTGCCACCGGGCGTGGCGCTGCGGGCCGGAGACGAGCTGTGGACCGGACCGAGCTCCAGCGCCCTGCTCGAGCTCGGCGATCGCAGCCGGGTGGGGCTCGCCCGCTCCAGCCGGCTGCGGCTGGACGGGACCGACGAGGCCAGGGCGCGCTTCACCCTCCAGTCCGGGACGCTGACCTGCCGGGTGAGCCCGCGCCCGCCCGACCAGCTCTTCCGCGTGGAGACCGAGCTGGCCTCGGTGGTGGTCAAGGGCACCCGGTTCGCGGTGCGCATCGAGGGCCCCGGCGGGGTGTGGGTGGGCGTGGCCGAGGGCGCGGTCGAGATCACCCCGCGCAGCCCGGGGGCCCGCCCGCTCCTCGTCCAGGCTGGCCAGGCCGCCCGCCTGGACCGCCAGGGGCTCGCGCTGGGCCCGCTGGCGGAGCGGAGGGCGGAGCTCGATCGGCTGCTCGCCTCCCTGGAGCAGGCCCAGCCCGGGGCGCCGGCCGCGCCTCGCGCCCCGCGGGGCCCGAAGCCTCCTGCCCCGCCCCGGCGGCCGCTCGGCGAGCTCGATGCCCCGCCGCCTCCGCCGCCCATCCCCGGGGAGCCCGGGGCGGCCGCGCCCGCGCCCCCGCCCCCGCCCGCGGGCGACGGGCTGCAGGCGCTGGTCGAGTCGCTCTACCAGGACACGGCCTGGATCTTCGACGAGCTGCGGGACGACATGGCCCGCGGCCGCTTCGACCGGGTCCTGGCCAGGATCGAGAACTACCTGGCCGACCCGGACAGCCCCAACCGCGCCGAGGCGCTGTTCCTCAAGGCGGTCTGCCTGGAGAAGCTGGGCCGCACGCGCGAGGCGCGCGCCCTCTACCAGGACTACCTGATCCGCTGGCCCGACGGGCGCCGGGCCGGGGACGCCGAGCGGGGTTACCTGCGCGCGACCCGGGCCGGGCGCTGAGCCCCGAGCCCCAGCCTCCTCAGCTTGAGCCGGAGCCCGTTGCGGTGCAGCCCGAGGATCTCGGCCGCCTCGCCCTGGATCCCGCCGGCCGCCCGCAGGGCCTCCTGCAGCAGGGCGCGCTCGGCCTCGGCCAGGATGCGCGCGTGCAGCCGGGGCAGGCGATGCGGCCCGAGGGTGGTCAGCAGGCGGCGCACGTGGGCCCGCACCAGCTCGGCCAGCGGCAGCCGGGCGGCCCGCTCCGCGAGATCGCTGTCCTGGCTCACGGGCTCTCCTCCTCCCGGGACTCGCCGTCCAGCACCCGGCGCCCCTTCCACACCACGCCCTGCCCACGGCGGTGGTGCCAGGCCGACGCCAGCAGGATGTACACCAGGACGGCGTTGCCCAGCGGCGCCAGGGGCGCGTAGGCCGGGTACCAGCCATTCAGGCCCCGCAGCGCCACCTGGAAGCCGAGCACCATCAGGTAGACCGCGACCAGCGCCCAGGCGCCCCAGGCCGGGCCGGCCCAGGCCCCGGCCAGCAGCAGGCCGGCGGCGGCCAGCCCGAGCAGCGCCGGACCGAGGCTCAGCGTCAGCGCCAGCAGCGCCGCCCCCAGCGCCCGGCTGAGCCTGGAGCGCACCAGCAGGTACAGGTTCTTCTTCCAGCCCTGGACCAGGGCGCCCAACCCCGTGTACATGCGGGTGGAGAACACCTCGGGGCCGCGGGCCAGGCGGATGCGCGCCCCCCGGCGCTTGAGCACCCCGGCCAGCTCCACGTCCTCGAGCACCTTGCCGGCCACCGCGCCGTGTCCGCCGGCGGCCGCGTGGGTCGCGCTGCGCACCAGGATGTACTGGCCGTTGGCGAAGGCCTCCGCGCGCCCGGGGGCGTTGATCCGGGACGGGCGGTGGAAGAGCGCGATGAGCGCGGCCACCGCCGGCTGCAGCAGGCGCTCCCAGAACCCGGGCGCCTCGAGGGTCGGCACCAGCGACAGCATGTCCGCGCCGCTCCTGGCCGCCTCGGCCAGGGCGGCGGCGGCCCCGTCCGGGTGGTGCCAGGTGTCCGCGTCGGTGAACAGCAGCCACTCCCCGCGCGGGCGCCCCTGGCGCACGGCCCAGTCGAGGGCGTGGCACTTGCCCATCCAGCCCGGGGGCAGCTCCCCCACGGTGACCAGGCGCAGGCGCGGGTCCGCGGCGGCCAGGGCGGCGACCAGCTCGGCGGTGCGGTCGGTCGAGTGATCGTCGGCGACCAGCACCTCGAGCTCCAGCCCGCGCGAGGCGAGCAGCGAGCGCAGGCAGCGCTCGATGTTCAGCTCCTCGTTGCGCGCGGGCACGATCACGCTCAGGCGAGGCGCGGGCCCCCCGGGCGGCGGCGCCACGGGCCGGACCAGCGGGGTGCGCCCGAGCTCCACCAGGTTGGAGACGAACACAAACAGCCACAGCGCGCCCAGGCCGAGACCGGTCCACACGAGGCAGTCCATGCTGGCACTGTCCCCGCGCGCCCGGGCGGCTGTCAAGGTGGCGCACCCGCCTTGCGCCCGCCGCGCCCTGGGTGCTAGCGTGCGGCTCCCATGGCGCCGCGCTTCGACTTCGTGCTCTTCGACCTCGACGGCACGCTGGTGGACTCCTCCGGCGACCTGACCACGGCGGTCAACGCCGCCCTGGCGGAGCTCGACCTGCCCCCGCTCACGCGCGCGGACATCGTGTCCTTCGTGGGCGACGGGGCGCGGAAGCTCCTCGAGCGCACGCTGGCGCGCTTCGGCCGCACGGAGGTGGACGAGGCCGTGCGCCTGTTCAAGGCGGCCTACCGCCTGCGCTGCCTGGACGAGACCCGACCCTACCCGGGCGTGCCCGCGCTGCTCGAGGCCTTGTGCAGCCTGCCGCTCGGGGTGGTGTCCAACAAGCCGGCCGAGTTCGCCCGGCAGGTGCTCGACGGCCTGGGGCTGAGCGGGCGCTTCGGCGCCGTCGTGGGAGGAGACGAGGCGGCGCTGAAGCCCAACCCCGCGCCGCTCCACCTGGCCATGGCCCGGCTCGGGGTGGCGGGCCGGCGCGGGTTGATGGTCGGCGATCACACCAACGATCTCGGCGCCGGCCGGGCCGCGGGGCTGGCGACCTGCGGGGTCACCTGGGGGCTGGACGGCGGGCGCGCGGTGCGCGCGGACCGCGCGGACTTCCTGTGCAGCGTCCCGGCCGAGGTCGAAAGGCTCGTCCTGGCCTGAGGTTGAACCGCCCCCCGATTCCCATGAACGCTGCGCGCTGCCCTGGCGTCTGATGGGGCGAAAGACAAACAGCCCCTCGGAAGCGAAAGGAGCGCGTCATGAAGCGTGCGTGTCTCTTGGGCCTGGCGTGTGCCCTGATCCTGGCCGGCGGCCTGCTGGGCGCGGGTTGCGGCTGGTGCTGGGACGAGAGCTGCGAGTGCGGCTCCGAATGCGTGTGCGACTCGTTCGGCTGCTACGGCGACTGTTTCGACTGCAACGGCGACTGCTACGGCTGCGACGGGGGCTGCGAGCCCCCGCAGTGCTGGAGCGACCTCGACTGCGCCATCGGCGAGATCTGCTTGGACGGCCTCTGCCAGTACTCCGGGCAGGACGACTGCCGCACCCACGCCGACTGCCCGGCCGGCCAGCTCTGCCTGGACGGCCAGTGCCAGGCCCCGTGCTTCGAGGACGCGGACTGCGCCGCCGGAGAGCAGTGCCTCGACAACCGCTGCCAGCCCGCGGGTTGCCAGTACGCCTGCTGCGCGGACGCGGACTGCCCGGGCGGCCAGATCTGCGAGGAGTCCAGCTGCCGCCCGGGCTGCCGCGCGGACGCGGACTGCGCCGTCGGGGAGCTGTGCGTGGAGGGCGCGTGCGTGCTCGCCTGTCCGACCGAGTGCTGCGCCGACGCGGATTGTTCCGAGGGCAACCGCTGCCTGCAGGGCGCGTGCTTCCCGGCCTGTGACCAGGCCTGCTGCCTGGATCTGGACTGCGCTGCGGGCGAGCGCTGCGTCGGGGGCGCCTGCCAGCCGCTGTGCCAGGAGGAGTGCTGCCTGGACGTCGACTGCCCGACCGGCGAGCGCTGCATCGGCTCCCGCTGCGTGGCCTACGAGGGCTGCCTGACCAACGCCGACTGCGCGGAGGGCGAGCTGTGCCTCAGCGGCGAGTGCACCGCCCTGTGCAGCCAGGACGGGGAGTGCCCGGAGGGCCAGGTGTGCAACGGGGTGTTCTGCGAGCCGGGCTGCGCCTTCGAGTGCTGCGCGGACGCCGATTGCGCCACGGCAGGGGACGTGTGCGTCGAGAACGCCTGCCAGACTCCCTGCACCCACCGCTGCGAGTGCCAGGCGGGCGAGGTGTGCCAGGACGGCTTCTGCGTCATCCCGGACGTGCCGCCCGACCCGGAGTGCGCCACCGACTGCGACTGCGACTACGCGGCCGGCTGGCGCTGCGTCGAGGGCATCTGCCAGCCCCCGGCTCCGTGAGGGGCCTGAAGCCGCCTACCTGGCCTTGGCCTTCCTGACCTCGACCCGCATGGGCAGGCGGGCCACCTGCTGCCCGTCCACCTCCACCTCGAGGAAGTAGGCGCCCGCCTCGGGCAGCTCGAGCCCCTCCCAGGCCACGGTCTGCACCCCCCGGCCGGCCGTGCCCAGATCCAGCGCGCCCTCGACCTCCTGCAGTATGCCCGCAGGGCCGACGATGCGCAGGCCGACCAGCACGTCCCCCCGGACCTCCGGGGAGGAGATGACCGTGCAGCTCTCGAAGCGGCCCAGGCCGGCCGGGAAGCCGGCCACGTACCAGACCTTGATCTCCTGGCCCTTGGGCGCCTGGCAGCGGCCGCGGGCATCGGCCAGGGTGCGAGCGCCGAACAGGTGGTGGTCGACGCGGAACGTCGGGGCCTTGTCCGGCGGGGCCTCTTCCCCCAGGGCCGGGGTAGCCGCCCCGACGAACGCCAAGCACAGGATCCAGTGCCAGCGCATCGCGAGCCCTCCCTCTCCAGGCCGGACCATCATCGGGGAGGCGGAGTCCCGAGGTCAAGCAGCCCATCCAGCCAGCCCGCGGGCGGAGCGCCCACGTGCACCGCCCGGATGATCCCGTCCGGCCCCACGGCGAAGAAGACCGGCAGGGTGTCGGCCCGGTAGGTCGTGGAGACGCGCTCGTCGGTGTCCGCCAGGAAGATCGGCCCGGCCCAGCCCTGGGCGAGCACCACGGCCTGCACCGCGATGGGCTGCTCGCCGCGGTGGATGGCCAGGACGCGCACCTCGGGGTGGGCGACGGCCCAACGCGCCACCTCGGGCATGTGCGCCATGCAGATGGAGCACCAGTCCGCCCAGAACTCCAGCAGCACCGGCTGGCCGGCGAGCTCCGCCAGCGACACCCGCCCCTGGCCATCCGCGCGGGCCAGGCTGAACGCGACCGCCCGGTCGCCCGGGCCGGGCAGGGTCAGCCGCTCGCGGTGGTACCAGGCGAAGGCGGCGCCCGCCTGCACGCCCACGGCGAGCAGGCCCGCCAGGGCCCAGCCGGCCCAGGCCGGGGGCCGCGGCAGGGCCTGGGCGCCCCCGGCCGGCGGCCGGAGCGCCACCCGGACCAGGACCACGAACAGCCCCAGGCTCCAGCCGTAGGACAGCGCCACCCGCAGGAGGATCGAGCCCGGCGAGGGTCCGTCGGCCAGGAAGGCGGCCAGCGGCAGGTGGGGCAGCCAGGGGAGCGCCAGACCCGCCTCCTCGAGCAGGGCCCCGAGCATCCCCAGCAACCCCGTCGGGACCCACAGGAAGGCGGCCGCGGCCAGGATCCCATCCACCCGGACCTCGCCCCGGCCGCGCAGCCGCAGCGCCACGGCCAGCAGCAGCCCGGCCGCCAGGCTGGCGCCCAGCGGGGCCAGGGCGAAGTGCAGGTACAGGCTGACCAGCTTGTTCAGCGCGAGCAGGAACGAGCGCTCGGCGCTCAGGCCGGCCGAGGCGGCCTCGAGCGGCGCGGTGACCAGCAGGATGGGCAGCAGGAGCCACAGCGCGTCGCCCAGCCCGCCCTCCCCGGCCCACACCACCCGCCCCAGGGTCCGTCCCGGGGCGACCAGCACCCCGGCCCCTCTGCGCAACCAGCCCATCCGCCCGCCTCCCGCCCTCCCGCGCGCTCGCCCGAGCGCGCTCCGCTTGCCGGCCCGGGGAGCCTCGTGTACGCTGAGGCCCGGACGAGCCGTGCGCGAGGAACAACTATGGGTTCGTCATTCAAGGAACGCAAGCCTCCCACGGACGAAGAGATCCGGACGTACTTCCAGATCCTGCGCGAGGATCCGCGCTCGCGGGTGTTCGCCCCGCTGGCGGAGTCCCTGATCCGCCGCGGGCGCCTGGACGAGGCCGAGAAGATCTGCCGGCTGGGGCTGGAGTCCAACCCCGACTTCTCCGACGGCCACCTGGCGCTGTCGCGCACCCTGTTCTACCGCTTCCGTCACGAGGAGGCCCTGGAGGAGGTCAAGCTGGCCCTGGGGCTGGACCGGCACAACCTCGAGGCCTACCTGATCGCGGCCGAGATCTTCCTGGCGCGCTCGCAGGCCAAGGCCGCCATCGAGGCCTGCATGAAGGCCCTGGATCTCGACCCGCACAACCTGGAGGCCCAGCGGCTCATCCAGCGCCTGCAGGGCGGGGAGCTGCCCGCCTCCGCGGGGGCGGCCCCCTCGGACCCGGGCACCTTCCGCGCCCTGGCCCCCACCGGGCCCAGCCAGCGCCCGGCCAGCGTCAGCCGCCCGGCCAGCGATCCCTTCCAGGAGCTGATGGTGGACGTGGAGGCCGACGCGGCCAAGCTGCTGGAGGCCGACGCCCAGCCCTTCACCGCGCTGTCCTCGGGTTCCCAGCTCAACCGGCTCGAGGCCGGCGCCCTGCGCCCGGGTGGCGCTCCGCCGGCCGGGGCCGGCGAGCCCGAGCCCGAGAGCGAGCCCACGCTCAAGGCCGGACCGCCGCCGGCCGCGGTCCGGCCGCAGCGCCCGCCCACCCCCGCGTTGCCTCCCCACCCGGTGGGCGCCGCCCCGGCCCCGGTCCGCACCCCCACGCGACCCCGCGCCGCGGGGGCCGCGCGCAGCCCGACGCCGTTGCCGCCGCTGCCGGGCGAGCCCGGCCAGGTGCCCGCGCCCGTCGGCGCGCCGCTCGAGCCCGGGCTGGAGGCCGCGGCGCTCTTCGATCACCTCCCGGAGCACACGCCCATCCCGTCGCACCGCCCGCTGACCGAGCTGCCGCCGGGCCCGGCGGCCACCGCGGTCGGCCTGTCCAGGGTGGACTCGACCCAGGCGGTGATCGATCGCTTCGGCCCCGTGCCCGGTGCGGGTGACGAGCTGCTGGAGCTGCCGCTGCGCGTCCCGCGCTCGGGTCGCGCGTGGCTGCTGTTCATCCTGGTGCTCGGCCTGGGCGGCGCGGCCGCCCTGGTGTACGTGGCCGGCCTCTCGGCCAGGGGCACCGACGCGCCCGGGGCGGGTGCGTCCACCCCGGGCCCCGTCGAGGCCCTGCCCGGCGCCGGCCTCGCGCCACCCGCGCTCCCGCTGGCCGCGGCCGAGGAGGAGATCGCGGTCGACGCGGGCCCCGTGGACGAGCCCCCGGCGGACGGCGACCCAGCGGACGCCGGGAGCGCGGGTGGCGAGCCGGTGGACGCCGGGAGCGGGGTCGACGAGCTGGTGGACACCGGGTCCGCGGCCGACGCGGGTCCGGCCGACGCGGGGCAGGCGGCCAAGAAGCCGATCAAGAAACCGGTCAAGAAGCCGATCAAGAAGCCGGTCAAGAAGCCCCCCAGGAAGCCGCTTCCCAAGAGAGGGGGTGCCCGGTGAACCGCCGGCGCGGACTGCTGGCCTTCGTGTGCACCCTGCTGGCCGTGGGCGCGGTGGCGCTGCACCTCCCGCTCCTGTCCGGGCTCGAGGAGATCGGGCGGCTGTTCGCCGGCTCCAGGCCAGGCGAGCTCACCCCGCTCGAGCGGGCCTTCACCCCGCCCTCCAGCCCGGAGCTGCTCACCGGTCCGGGCGGGCTGCCCGAGCTGGGACTGTTCCAGCTACGCAAGGAGCGCCGCGCCGATCCCGAGCTGCGCAAGCTGGCGGAAGCCCAGGGCCTCGACTTCGCGCTGCTGAAGGCCTTCCTGGCCCAGGTGTCCCAGGGGGTGATCGACGAGCAAGGGCTGTACCAGGCGCGCCTGGCCGAGGGCGAGGCCGAGGTGGAGGACTCGGGCCCGGCGCGCACCCGGGCCGCGGCCGAGCTCCTGGGGGCCTACCGCCGGCAGACGGGCTCGGATATCGGGGCGCTGATCGCCTGGGAGGCCGGCGCCGAACGGGCCTCTCGGGTGGTGGCGGCGTCCAAGCGCGAGGGGCTGGAGGACACGCTCAAGACGCTTCGCCGGCGGCTGGTGGCGCCGCTGCGGGACGACGCCGAGGCGCGCCTGTGCAACGCGTGGGGGCTCGCGCAGGGGCTCGGCGCCCGCTGGCCGGTGGCCGCGCGCGAGGCGGGACAGCGCGCGGGCCTGGGCGTCCGCCTGGGCGCCGCGCCGGGCGAGTCGGTGGCCGCCCCGATGTCCGGCCGGGTGGGCTGGGCGGGCCCGGACGGCCCCCGGGGGAAGTGCGTGGAGCTGCTGCACGGCTGCAGCATGCGCACCGAGCTGTGCGGCCTGGGCGAGATCGGGGTGCGCCGCGGCGTCCGCGTGCAGGCCGGCCAGGCCGTGGGCCTGACGGGCCAGGAGCGGCCCGTCCTGAACCTGTGGCTCGGGCTGCGCTGCATGGACGCCAGCCTGCTGCTCGTCCCGGAGCCCTGACGCGCTCAGGGCTGTCCCGCGGCGTGGGTCTCGGCCGGCGGGTGGGTCCGCCCGGCGTGGATGGGCAGCGGCCGCACGCGGCCGTCCGGCCCGCAGCCCACGGGCACCTCCACCCGCAGCTCGCCGCTCGCCCGCGGGGACGCCAGGCGGATGTCGCCCACGGCCCGGCCGAGGCAGGCCAGGAGCCCGCTGGACAGCTCGCCGGAGCGCACCCGCAGCTCGCCCAGCGCGGCCACTCCGGCCTCGGAGCGCAGCCGGAAGGACAGCAGCGGCCGCCCCTGGCAGGCGGGCCCGGCCTCCGCCCTGGCGCAGGTCTCCAGCCGCTCGAACAGGAGCGGCAGGGCCTGGTCGGCCAGCTCGGAGGGCAACGGCTGCTCGTCCCCGGGCGCCGCGGGCCGGGCCGGTTGCCGCGCGGATCGCCCCCAGCCGGCCCACCAGCCGAGCCCGGCCAGCCCGAGCACCGCGCACCCGAGCCCCGCGGCGATCAGCGCGCCCCGGCGGCTCAAGGCGCGCTCCGGGCCGGAGGCTGGCCGGCGGCCGGCGCGCCCAGGGTGAGCAACATGGAGGCCTGGGCCTTGACCACCCAGCGGCCCTCGAGCGTCTTCAGCCCCTGGAGGGCGCGGTCGACGTCCTCGGCCACCCGGCGCGGGGGATCGGCGGTCTTCAGCACCAACATGAGGTGGGTGTCGCTGGAGGACTGCACCTGCACGAGCTGCGCGGCCAGCGCCCGCCTGAGCTTGCCCAGCACCTCCTGCCGGGCCGCCTGGGCCGGCCCCTCCAGCGTCACCTGCAGCAGCACCCGCCGCCCGCGGCCCGACTCCTGGAGCGCGCCGAGCAGCGGCGCCTTGAGCTGCTCGGCCAGCCGCTCCCCGGCCTGCCCGGCGGCCTTCTGCTGGCCAGCCTCGTCGCCCGGCGCGGCGTCGCTCCTGGCCGAGCCCGAGGCCAGCACCCTGCCGCCGCGCGCGCCCAGCACCTGGCCGTCCACCTGGATCACCACCTGATCGCCCGCCTGCTTCTGCACCATCAGGTAGTAGTGCAGCACCAGCCTGGCCTTCTCCGGGGCCTCGCGGACCGGCTGGATGCCGTCCCCCTGGACCGCGGCCGAGAGCGCCGCCTCGAAGGGCACCACCAGCTTGCTCGCGCGGCAACTCGGATCGGGCACCAGCCCGAAGGTCTGGGCCGGCCCGGCGGCCCGGCCGGGGACGCACCAGGCCCACACCAGCAAAGGCAACAGCCCACACAACGCCCGCGTACGCATGGCAGCGCCTCCTGCACTGGCCGCGATTCTGCCGGGACTGTCGAGCAGAGGCAAGCCCCGCGGAGCGGGGGTCAGGTCGGATGGCTCAGGCGGAGATCGCCGCCGCCAGCCACATCGGGGCGAGGATGAAGGAGAACACCAGCCACCAGACGGCCAGGATGATCGAGACGATGCCCAGCTTGGCCTGGAAGCCGACCAGCTTGGCCCGCACCTGCTCACCCTTGGCGCGCGCCTCGGCGCTCAGGTAGGTGGTGATCATGCCATAGCCGAAGATGAAGCCCAGGAACAGGAGCACCAGGCCGGTGGCCAGGTAGCTGGCCCAGAGGACCAGGAAGTAGAGACCGGCGCCCAGCCAGCCCAGGTTGAGCAGGGACTGGATGACGATCCACACGCCCCAGATGGCGGCCACGACGCCCACCCAGCCGCCGTACTTGGACAGCTTCTCGATCAGCTCCTTGGCATCCGGCTTCTTGGCCAGGATGATGCTCGACGCCCCCAGAACACCCAGCACCAGCAACGCCGCGATCGTGATCCATGCCATGGGCTTCCTCCCGGTTTTTGGTCCAGCGATACAGACTGACGAACCCTCGTATCAGAAGCCACGGGGCAAGTCAAACCAGGACTCGGTTGTTTGACTCACCCGGTGGCAGGCATTACCATCGGCATGTGGTTGAGGAGGCGAAGAAACCTGCTGTCCCCGCGCCCGCCGCGGGCGAGCCCGAGAGCCGGCGCCAGCACCCCCGGGTCGACTTCTTCCAGAAGGTGCGGGTGCTGGTGCCCGGCGAGGAGACCTCGGTGGATCTGTTCGCCGCCAACGTCTCCGAGGGCGGCATGTTCCTGCGCAGCAACCAGCCGCTGCCCAAGGGCAAGAGGGTCGAGCTGGAGTTCGATGTCCCCACGGGCAAGGTGCGCGTGGAGGACGGCGAGGTGGTCTGGAGCCGGCCCTTCGAGCCCATCAGCCTCGACGGCCAGCCGGCCGGCATGGGCATCGAGTTCAAGGAGATGTCGCCCACCGCCCGGCAGACCATCGAAGACTTCATCGAGGACGCGCTGGACGAGGCTCCCGCGCAAGGGCAATCCATGAAGCTACCCCTGCAGCCCCCCGAAGGACCGCCCCTCGATTCCCTGCCGCCCCGGGAGGACACGAGCCGCGCGGTGGTGACCAACCCCACCCCGGTCGGTCCTCCGCCGGGCTTCCAGTCCGCGCCGGTGCCGCTCGCGCCTCCCGAGGAGCCCGCTCCCGCGCCGGCCGCGGCCAGCGCCCCCCAGGCGGCGGAGCCGTCCTGGCCCGACTTCCAGCTCGACGCCGTGCCCCTGCAGCCGGTGGGGCCGGCCTCCGGGCCTGCCTCCATCTCGAAGCAGCCCACGGATCCGGGCTCCGGACCCGGTCGCGGACCTGGTTCCGGAAGCGGAGCGGGCCGCGTCTCCGACCCGGATGCCGGCGCGCTGGATCTGTCCGCTCCACCGGCCCCGAGGACGCGGCTGCTGCTCTTCGTCGGGTTCGTCGTGGTGGTGGCGGTGACCACGTTCCTGACGCTGTTCCTGATCGAGCCGTTCGACGACGCCGACCAGCCCGGCAGCTCCGGGCCCATCGCCGTGGCGCCACCACCCGTGGGCCCGGAACCCCCCAAGCCCGAGGCGCCCAAGCCCGAGGCGTCCAAGCCCGAGGCCCCCAAGCCCGAGGCCCCCAAGCCCGAGGCCCCCAAGCCCGAGGCCCCCAAGCCCGAGGCCCCCAAGCCCGAGGCCCCCACGCCCGAGGCCCCCACGCCCGAGCCGCCCAGGCCCAATCCGGAGCCCGCCGCGCCAGCGGCCGGGCTGGCCACGGTGAGCCTGCCCGTGTTCACCCAGGCAGGAAGTGGCTGGCGGATGGAGATCGCGGCCACCGGGCCCGTCCAGTGGAAGACCTTCACCCTGAAGGATCCTGCCCGCCTGGCCATCGACGTGCAGGGCGCGGACTTCCAGGGCAAGCGTATGGCGCTCGACAACCCGGCCCCCGTGGTGGCCCGGGTGCGGGTCGGCAAGCAGCCCACCTTCCTGCGCTACGTGCTGGACTTCGGCGGAGCCCTCCCCAGGCACGAGATCCAGAAGGGCCCGCAGAAGCTGGTGATCGTGTTCCCCGCGCCCTGAGCAGGGCTCAGGCCCGCACGGCCCGCGAGAGCTCCTCGAGCGTGAAGGGCTTGGCCAGCGAGCCGTCCACCCCGGGTGGTCGCTCGCCGCCTGGATCGCCGCTCACCAGGATCACCCTCGCGGCCTGGCCGCCCGGCAAGCCGCGCAGCTGCCGGGCCACCTCGAGCCCGTCCAGATCGGGGAGCTGCCGGTCGAGCAGCACCAGCTCGCAGGCCTGCGCGCGGAAGGACCGCAGCGCCGAGCCCCCGTCCACGGCCAGCTCGCAGGTGTATCCGAGCCGGGCGAGCATCACCCGCAGCAGCTCGCGGCTGACCGGGTCGTCATCGACCACCAGGATCCGCAGGCCCGCCATCCTTCGCACCCTCCCCGGCCCGGTGTCTGCGCACAGCCTCCAGCCACCAGGCTCGATCCTTCTGCCCCAGCACCTTCTCGTCCCCCAGCAGGAACGCGGGGGTCCCGCGGAACTGCTGCGCCAGGCCCGCCTCGATGTCGCGCTGCACGAGTCCGGGAGCGTCCGCGCCGCGCATGCACTCGCGGAAGCGCTCCACGTCCAGGCCCAGCTCTCCGGCCAGCATGCTCAGGCCGCCTGCGTCCAGGCCGCCCCGGCGCGCGAACAGGGCGTCGTTCATCTTCCAGAAGGCATCCTGCCGGTCCGCGCACACCGCCGCCAGGGCGCTGTCGCAGGCGTGCAGGTGGAAGGGGCGCTTCAGCATGCGGTTGCACCTGCGGTCCAGGGGGAAGTGCAGGTGCACCAGCCTGACCCAATCGCGGTTCTCGCGCACCACCTGGCGCACGCTCTCGTGGGCCCGGCCGCAGAACGGGCACTCGTAGTCCGAGAACTCGACGATGGTCACCTCGGGCTCGGCCGCGCCGATCCAGGCGTGGCCCTCGGGCGTGCGGCCGGTGGCCATGCCCTCGAGCCCCCCGGCCAGCGCTGCCGGCCCGCGCGGGTACAGGCGCGGGACCAGCACCAGCACCGCGGCGACCGCGCCCGCGGCCAGCAGGCACAGGCCGAGCCCCAGCGCGCGACGCCGGAAGGGGAAGGCCAGATCGTGGGCCAGGCTGCCCGCCCAGGCCCGCGCGCCGGCCAGCGGAGCCCGGGCGAGGAAC
Organism: Myxococcota bacterium; assembly: GCA_022710975.1. GTDB lineage: Bacteria > Myxococcota > B64-G9 > B64-G9 > B64-G9 > JAKLGA01. The sequence continues at coordinate 62,943 of JAKLGA010000019.1, forward strand.
GCGAGCAGCAGGGCGAGCGCCGGCAGCCCCAGGCCGAGCATCCACGGCCAGGCGTCCACCAGCGCCTCGGGCGCGTGCAGGCTGAAGGCGGCCAGGCCGGCCAGCAGGCCCAGCAGCGGCAGGCTGGCCGCCGCGCGACCCGGCACGCCGGTCTGCCGCAGGCCCAGCGCGCACGCCACGGCGCCGAGGGCGTTGACCAGGTAGAGCAGCGCGCAGAACAGGCACAGGGACTGGATGATGGCATGGCTGACGAGCCCCAGGAAGGCGGACACGCCCACCGAGGCCGCGTTGAGCGCCGACAGGATCCCCCAGGGCCAGGGCGGCCGCCTTGCCAGGAGCCCCCACCCGAGCAGGACGAGGAGCAGGCCGTAGAACAGGATGCCCCAGGTGGCCACCGGCACCCCGGCCACCCGGCTGTAGGAGCTCATGGCCGCCGTGTCGCAGTTCACGTGCTCGCTCAGCGCGCAGAAGGACACATGGCCCGGCTGGTTGTGCACCTGCCAGTGCAGCACCGCGAGGTACACGGCGGCCCCCAGGCCCACCAGGCACAGGGCCATCAGCACCAGGGACCAGCGCCGGGCAGGGCGCGCCGCCGGCGCGGCCGCGGACTTCGGTGCGGGGCTCGGGGGAGCGCGACGGGGCATGCGGTTCTCCGCGCCGGGAACGTCAGGGCAGCTTCTGCAGCAGCTGCTTGATCGCCGGGGTGCGCCGGTCCTTCGGCTTGAGCTCGACGAACTTCTGCAGGGCCGCGCGGCCGCGCTCCTTGTCCTTGAGGTGCAGGTAGACGCCGCCCAGCTCGTAGTAGGCATCGGCGTAGGCGGGATCGAGCTCCGTCGCCCTCTCCAGCGCGAGCGCCGCGTCCTGGGGCTTCTTCAGGTAGAACAGCGTGCGGCCGTGCAGGTAGTGCAGCACGGGGTCCCTCGGGGCGCGCTTGACCCACGGCGCGAGGTGCGCCAGGGCCGGGGCGTACCTCTTCTTCTGCAGCAGCTTGAGGCCGTGCTCCTCGGCGGCCCGCGTGGCCGCGTCCGCCTTGAACCTGGGCGGCGGCGGCTGGTCGGCAGGATCGGCGTCGGCCACCGCCGGCGGCGGGGCGTCCTCGCCCTGGTCCGCGTCCGCGCTGGCGACCGCGCCGGCGTCCGGTGCGTCCGCAGGGGCGGCCGGGCCCGCGTCGGGCTGCTCGGCCAGGCCGGCGTCGGGCTGCCCGGCCGGGCCGGCGTCCGCGCCCTCCGCGACCGCGACCCGATCGGCGCCGTCCGCCGGGCTGGGCGCGCCGGCGTCCAGGCTGGGCGGCTCGCCCTCGACCTGGGTCCCGAACCAGCGGGGGAAGAAGTGCCAGGCGCCCAGGACCAGCAGCGCGGCGAGCGCCAGCCCGCCGCCCGCCAGGGCGAAGGTCTTCCAGCCACCGCCCGACCGCCGCGGGGCGGGCGGGTTCACCCTGGGCTTGGCCAGCGGCTTGCCCTTCAGCTCGGTGGGATCCGCGCGGGACGGGGCCGGGCTCGCGGCCGGGGCGGCGTCAGGCGCCGCGCCGGCCGCGTCCGCCGCGGGAGGCTCCTGCGCGACCTCCGGCAGGATCTGGCCCAGGGACACCTCGCGCGTGACGGCCTCGAGGTTGTACTCCCCGGTGCGCGACAGGGGCGACCTGGGGGGCTCGACCTCCGGCGAGAGGGGCTCCAGGGAATCGATGGGCTCGAGCCGCTCCTCCACCGGCGCGCCGCCGGCGTCGGGGCTGACCTGCAGCTCGGGGTCGCCCAGGAACTCGGGCAGGGTGTCGGGCGAGGCGCTGGCGCCCTGCGCCGTGGCGCCCCGGGCGAAGGAGGCGCTGCGGGCCGCGCGCGCTTCGGGGCTGACCGGCTCGGCCTGGCCGAACTCCTGGCCGGCCTCACCGGGCGCGGCCACCAGCTCGCCCGGCACCACCGGCAGCGACGAACCGGCGTCCACGGGCGGCGGCGGCGGGCCGCCCGGGGTGGCGCGCGGCTGCGTGTTGTCCTCGCTGCCCGCGCGGCTTACCACGGCGCCCATGGGGACGCGCACCGTCTTGACGTCGAAGGGATCGCCGACGGCCGTCGACTCGCGCGAGCGCACCTTGTGCAGCTCGGCCACGGCCTGATCGCACTCCAGGCGCAGCACGCTGACCTCGCGCTCCAGGCGCGTGCGCACGCGCTCGAGCTCGGCGCGCAGGCCGTCGGCCTGACCGCGCGCCTCCGTCCGCTCGGCCTCGACGCTCTTCAGCGAGCTCTTCAGCCGCTCCACCTCGCGATCGCGGTGATCGGCGATCTGCCCGGAGGCCATGCGCGTCTGGGCCAGCTCGGCCTTCAGGCTGGTCAGCTCGCTCTCCAGGCGCGTCACCTGGGTGCGCTCGCCCTTCACCTCGCCGGAGCTGGCGGCCTTGCGCGCCTGGCCGAGCTCGCGCTCGAGGCTGGCCACCCGATCGCAGGTCGAGTCGAGCTCCCGGGCCAGCGCGTCCCGCTCCGCGGCCAGCGCGTCCCGCTCGGCCTGCAGCCCCTCGATCTTGTGCAGCTGGTCGCTGAGCTCGCGCACCCGGGCCTGGCTGGCCTCCAGGTGGGACTGCCGCTCCTTCAGCTCCGCCTCCAGGCGGGTGAGATCGGCCCGGAGCTGGAGGCCCTCCCCGCCCTGCTCGGCCTTGCGCGCCTGCTGGCGGGTGGACTCCAGGTCGCGGCGCGCGTCCGCGAGCTGCCGCTTGAGCTCGGCCGCCTCCCGGCCCTGCTCCTCGGCCCGGGTGAGCGCGCGGCGCCCGTCCTCGAGCTCGCGCTGGGCGGCGCGCAGCTCCTTGCGCAACCCGTCCCGCTCCTTCTCCGCGGCCTCCGCCCGCTGCACCAGCAGCGGGTTGTCGCGCGGCGCGGGGCTCAGGGAGGGCTGGTTGCGGGCGCGCTGGACCTCCTGCTGCAGCTCGGCCACCTTGCGCTCGGCCAGCAAGGCCCGCTGGGTCAGCGCCTCGACCTCGCGGCCCACCGCCCCCGGCGGCGCGCTGGCGTGGCGCAGGCGGGCGATCTCCTCCTCGAGCTTCTTGATGGTGGCCTCGGACGCCTCCCGGGCGGCCTTGAGATCCCACTCGAAGTCATCGCGCTCTTCCCGGAGCTGCTGCTCGAGCTCCGCCACCTTCGTCTGAAGCGCCTGGACGTCGTTGTCGGCCATCGGCTCCCTCGCCTGCCCCCTAGCGGAACACCTTCTCGCCCGCCTGCTCCGGGTTCAGCGCGTCGGCCTCCACGTCCCGCCCGGCGGGCCCGTCGCGCAGCAGCTCCCGGTAGTACTCGTGCTGGATGAGCATGCTCATGATCTCGTTGGTGCCGGTCCAGATGAGGGACAGGCGCGCGTCGCGCATCAGCCGCTCGATGGGGTAGACGTCCGTGTAGCCGATGCCGCCCATCACCTGCATGGCGTCGTTGACCGTGTCCCAGGCCGCCTGGGTGCAGAAGCGCTTGGCCTCGGACACCAGCCGGCGCGGGTCCTGGTCGCCGTCCGCCTGGCGCGCGGCCGCGTACAGCAGCGCCCGCGCCGCGTCCAGGCGGGTGACCGAATCGGCCACGCGGAAGTTCACCCCCTGGAAGGCGCGGATCTTCTGGCCGAAGGCCTCGCGCTGATCGCTGTAGCGCGCGGCCACCTCCAGGGCGGCCCGTCCCAGGCCCACCGCGCCGGCCGCGGAGGTCAGCCGCTCGGGCACCATCATGCGGTTGAAGACCGTGGCGCCGCCATGCAGCGGTCCCACCAGGTTCCCGGCCGGCACCCGCGCGTCGTCGAACAGCAGCCTGGCCGTGCCCCCGCCCCGGGTGCCCATCAGGCCGTAGAGGTACTCCACCTTGACCCGCTCGCTGCGCTCGACCAGGAAGGCGGACAGGGCCTTGTGGCCGGGCGCCTCCGGATCGGTGCGGGCGTAGACCAGGAACACGTCCGCGCCCTCGCCGCCCACGATGAAGCGTTTCTGGCCTCGCAGGACGAACACGTCCCCGTCGCGCCGGGCGGTGCAGGTGGCGCCGAAGAAGTCGCTCCCGCCGCGCGGCTCGGTCAGGGCCTCGGCCGCGAACAGCTCGGCCCGCACGATGGCCGCCAGGTACTTCTTCTTCTGCGCCTCGCTGCCGAAGGCCGCCAGGGCCTCGCCGACGATGGAGGGCATCACGTAGTTGCAGCCCAGCGCCGTGCCCAGGACGCCGATCTCCTCGATGGCGGCCACCTCCGCGGTCCAGGGCACGCCGCGACCCCCGTACTCGGGCGAGAAGCGCAGCCCCAGCAGCCCGCGCCGGGCGGCGGCCCGGATGAAGTCCTTGGCGAAGCGGACCTCCTCACGGTCCATGCGCCGCAGCAGGTCGGCCGGGACGTCCTCGCGGACGAAGCGGCGCGCCTCCTCCACCAGCTTCCGGGTGGCCTCGTCCCAGAGCGCTTGCATGCCCGCTCCTTCGTGGGTTGGAACTGCCCGCAGGCACGAGGGTAACGGACGGGTTGGGGGGTGTCAAATCGGCGGCGGCGCGCGGCGCGCCCGGTTTGACTAGGGCGGCCTCCATTTGGTACACCGGAGGCGACCTCGAAAGGAGAGAACCCAATGAAGCGGCTCTGGACGAAGCTCCTGGTGACGGCGCTCGTGGTGCTCGGGCTCCTGGGCGCGGCCTGCTCGAGCTGTGGGGAGAAGAGCTCGGACCTGCTCAGGCTGGTCCCCGCGGACGTGGCCGGCGTGGTGCTGATGCCGGATCTGGCCACCACCGCCACGGGGCTGAAGGGGCTGATGCAGAAGTTCTCCGTGGGCCCGCTGGCCAGCTTCATCAACCAGGGGCACATCGAGCTCAAGCGCGCGCTCGGCTTCGATCCGCTGGAGCAGGAGGAGCTGCGGAAGCTGGGCCTGGAGCCCTCGCTCGGGCTGGCGGTCGTGCCCCAGCCCGGCGGCTCCCTGATCGTGGTGGGCGTGGCCGATCCGAAGCAGCTCGAGGGCGAGCTGCGGGCGCGGCTCAAGCAGCTCGCCGCGGCCGAGGACGTCTCCAGCGAGGAGGTGGACGGGCTCACGGTGATCACCCTGTCCGCCCCGGCCGGCAGCCAGAAGACGCCCGTGCTGCGCTACGCCTTCAGCGGCAAGTTCGTGCTGCTGACCGAGGGCAACGCGCCGGCCGCGTCGCTCGCCCGCCTGCCCAAGCTCAAGCCCGAGGAGAGCCTGGCGGGGGCGCCCTGGTTCCAGTCGCTGCGCGGCCGCACCCAGCAGCGGGCGGACCTCATCGTCGTGGTCAACGGCGCCAAGGCCGAGGCCATGGCCGCCGAGGCCAAGCAGCTCGGGCTGGGCGAGGGCCTGGTGGTCGCCGTGGGCCTGGACAAGGCGGGCCTGGACGCCCAGGTCTTCCTGGGCCTCGAGCCGGCCTCGGCCAAGCGCTTCTCCGACTGGACCGAGGGCGTCCAGGACGTGCACCTGGAGCGCTACCTGCCGGCGGACAGCGTCTTCGCCCTGAAGGCGCGGGTCAACATCGAGCGCGTCCTGCAGACCGCGTTCTCCATGGAGCCCGGGTTCAAGGCCGAGTACGACCAGGCCCTGCAGGAGGCCGACAAGGCGCTGGGCGCCGGCGTGGAGGGCAAGACGGTCAAGAACCTGACTGGCAACTTCGCGCTCGGCGTGCGCTTCGGCCAGGCCGACCAGGTCAACCAGCTCATCGATCAGCTCCGCCGCATGGGCGAGCGGGTCGAGGCGCAGCCCGACGCCCCGATCACCCAGGCCCTGCAGGTCTTCTACTGGGCTCAGATCCGCGACGCGTCCGCCTGGGCGCAGCTGGTCGAGAAGGTGCTCCCGCTGCTCACCGGCGAGGCCAAGCTGACCGTCGACAGGCAGTCCCAGGGCTCGCTCACCACCATCCGCCTGGCCGGCGGCGAGCTGCGCTACGACGTGTTCCTGCTGCACGGCAAGGACGTGGTCGGCGGCTGCCTGGGCACGGGCTGCGCCGAGCTGGCGGCCCAGCTCGTGGACGGCAAGGCGGACGGGCTGCCCAGCAAGGTCTCCCAGTCGGCCCGCGCGCTGCTCGAGGAGCCCTCCCTGGCGGTCGGCTTCCTCGGCTTCGAGCGGGTGCTGGCCGTGCTGAAGGGCCTCGACGCCGACGTCTTCGGCGAGGGCGGCATGCTGGCCAAGATGGCGGTCGATCTGGCCACCACGGCCGTGCAGAACCTGCGCGAGCTCACCGCGGTGGTGCGCTTCCTGCCCGAGGGCGTGCACTTCGCCGGGCACCTCGAGATCCAGTGATCCGGCTCGAGCACATCTCCCGGATCTACGGGCAGGGCGAGGCGGCCACCCGGGCCCTGGACGACGTGTCCCTGGAGGTGCCCGACGGGGCCTTCGTGGTGGTGGTGGGCACCTCGGGCTCGGGCAAAACCACGCTGCTGAACATCCTGGGCGGGCTGGACTCGGGCTACACTGGCCTGGCCCAGGTGGAGGGGCGGGATCTGCGCGGCCTCAGCGACCGGGAGCTGTCACGCTTCCGCAACCAGACGGTCGGCTTCGTCTTCCAGCACTTCCACCTGCTCGACCACCTGGACGCGCTGCACAACGTGACCCTGCCGGCCTTCTTCTGCGACCAGGAGGACGCCCAGGCCCTGGCGCGGGCCGAGGAGGTGTTGGTCCGGGTGGGGTTGAAGGACAAGCTGCGCTCGCTGCCCGGCCAGCTCTCCGGCGGCCAGAAGCAGCGCGTGGCCATCGCCCGCGCCCTGTTCACCCGGCCGCGGCTGTTCCTGTGCGACGAGCCGACCGGCAACCTGGACACCACCACCGGCGCCCAGATCATCTCCCTGTTCGAGACCCTGAACCGGGAGGAGGGCATCAGCGTGCTGGTGGTGACCCACGAGGACTTCCTGTTCAAGAACGCCACCTGCGTCGTGCGCCTGGAGGACGGGCGGCAGGTCGGCGGCCCGGGCGGGAGGGCCGCGCCATGAGGTTCCGCAGCCTCGCCCGGCTGGTGCGCCAGAACGTCCGCCGCAACTTCAAGAACCTGGCCTTCTCGGCCGTGGGCATCGTGGTCGGCATCGCCAGCTTCTTCTTCTTCCTGTCGCTCGGCGCCGGGGTCAAGGACGTGGTGGCCACCGAGATCTTCCCCATGGACGCCAACCGCATCATGGTGGTGCCGCGCACGGCCCAGTTCGGGGCCCTGGCGGGCGGACGGCAGCTCGACGACGGCGCGCTGGCCGAGCTCGAGCGGCTGCCGGGCGTGCAGGCCGTCTACCCGCGCCTGCCGCTGCGCTTCCTGGCCACCACCGCCGTGGACGGCCGCGAGATCTCGCCGGCCACCCTGGCGCTCCTGGAGAAGGTGCCGGGCCTCTCGCCCGGCGCGGTGCGGGCGGTGCGCGACGTGCGCCTGTGGCTGGAGATCATGGGCAACGGCATCGACCCCCGCCTCGTCCAGCCCGACCTGGTGGCGGGCGAGTTCCGCGATCCGGGCGAGGGCGGCGGGCCGATCCCGGTGCTGCTGTCCGAGCGTATGGTCGAGATCTACAACGCCTCGTTCGCCGAGGCGCGCGGGCTGCCCAAGGTGGACCGCCGGCTGCTGCCCTTCCTGCCGGCCCTGCCGCTGACCCTCAACCACTCGTTCATCTCGCGGCAGACGGCGGGCCCGAGCCTGCGCACCCAGATGAAGGTCGTGGGCCTGAGCCGGCACGCGCTCATGGGCGGGGTCACCGTCCCGCTGGAGACGGCCCGGCGCACCAACCGCCTGTTCGTGGGCGAGGAGGCGGCCCACCAGTACGACGCGGCCATCGTCGAGGTCGTGTCCTCCGACCTGCTGAGCCCCGTCCAGGAGGCGGTCGGCGCGCTGGGCTTCGATCTCGATGTCAGCGAGAAGCGCATGGCCGAGAGCGTGGGCCTGGCGGTCATGCTGGTCACCCTGGGCTTCAGCCTGATCAGCCTGATCATCGTGGGCATCGCCGCCGTCAACATCGCGCACACCTTCTTCATGGTCATCTCCGAGCGCAAGCGGGAGCTGGGGCTGCTGCGCGCGCTCGGCGCCAGCCGGGCCGATCTGCGCGGCATCATCCTGGGCGAGGCGAGCGTGATCGGCGTGGTGGGCGGCGGCCTCGGGCTGCTGTTCGGCCTGGGCGCCTGCGGCCTGGTCGACGTCCTGATCAACCGGGTGCTGCCCGACTTCCCCTTCAAGCCCGACAGCCTGTTCCGCTACCCCTGGTGGCTGTTCGTGGGCTCGCTGCTGTTCGCGGTGCTGTTCTGCTGGCTCGGGGCCCTGTGGCCGGCCAACCGGGCCGCCCGCCTCGATCCCGCCTCCGCGCTCACGGCGCGCTGATCCCGGCCGGCCCGGCCTCCGTAAAACATTTGACTCCCGTGGGGTTCCTTGGAATCATTCATGATTGCCTGGGATCCGTGCGCGCCACGCCGGCCCGCGGCTAGGAAAACGTTGAAGAAGCCAATCAAATTCGGGAAGTACGTCCTCCTCGAGCGCATCAACATCGGCGGCATGGCCGAGGTGTTCAAGGCCAAGAGCTTCGGCGTCGAGGGCTTCGAGAAGCTCCTGGCCATCAAGCGCATCCTGCCCAACATCGCCGAGGACGAAGACTTCATCACCATGTTCATCGACGAGGCGAAGATCGCGGTGCAGCTCAACCACGCGAACATCGCCCAGATCTACGACCTCGGCAAGATCGAGGACAGCTACTTCATCGCGCTCGAGTACGTCCACGGCAAGGACCTGCGCACCATCTGGGATCGGCACAAGAAGCGCGGCCTGCTGCTGCCCATCCCCATGTCGGTGTACATCGTCAGCCGCGGCTGCGAGGGCCTGGACTACGCGCACCGCAAGAAGGACGCCGCCGGCCGGGATCTCAACATCGTCCACCGCGACGTCAGCCCCCAGAACGTGCTGATCTCGTACGAGGGCGAGGTCAAGATCATCGACTTCGGCATCGCCAAGGCGGCCAACAAGGCCTCCAAGACGCAGGCCGGCATCCTCAAGGGCAAGTTCGGCTACATGAGCCCGGAGCAGGTGCGCGGCATGCCGCTCGATCGCCGGAGCGACATCTTCGCCTGCGGCATCATCCTGTACGAGCTGCTGACCGGCGAGCGGCTGTTCGTCGGGGAGAGCGACTTCTCCACCCTGGAGAAGGTGCGCAACGTCGAGATCCTGCCGCCCTCGACCTACAACCGGAAGATCCCGGACACGCTCGAGAAGATCGTCCTCAAGGCCCTGTCCAAGGCCCCCGAGGATCGCTACCAGTCCGCCTACGACATGCAGGAGGAGCTGCAGCGCTTCCTGATCCTCAACAAGACCAACTTCGCCCGCAAGGATCTCGCCAACTACATGAAGCGGGCGTTCAAGGCGGACATCGAGCGCGCGGTGCAGCGCCAGGCCGAGTACCAGCAGTTCACCCCGGACGCGCTGGAGGACGAGGTCTCGTTGCCCACCAGCCCGGGCTCCCTCGGGCTGCATGGGGCGGCGCCCAAGGACCCGCCCGCCGCGCCCGAGCCGCCGCCTCCTCCGATGCCGGCGCCGATGCCCGAGGAGCCACCCCCCGCGCCGCAGCCCGCGCCGCGCGCGGAGGAGGACTCGGACGCGCCCGTGCCCACCTTCCCGGGCGTGGGGCCCGCGCCCGCGGTGTTCACCCCCGCGGAGGACGACGAGGACGACGACATCGCGACGGTGGTGTTCGACCCCCGGCAGCACACCCAGGCGGACGACGAGGAGGTCAGCACCTCGCCGGGCTCGGTGGCCCCGCCAGGCATGCGGCCCCCGGCCGGCTCCAGCTCGCGCCCCAAGGGCGCGCCGGCCGGCGCCTCGCGCCCGCGCGGGGCCCCGCTCGGCGGGCCGCCCGCGGCCCAGGCCCCGCCCCGCTCGACCCCGCCCGCCTTGCCGGTGGCGGCGCCCCCAGGCAGACCCCGGGCGGCCCCCGCGGGCCGGCGTCCGAGCCTGCAGGACCTGGAGCCGGTGGAGCCCGAGGAGAGCACCGTCACCGCCCCGGTCAACGTGCCCCGCCCGCCCGCGGCGGTGGGGCGCCCGTCCCGGCCGCCCAACCGCCTGCGCGACGACGAGCCGACCGAGTCCCAGGACGAGGAACTGGCGGACGAGCCGCCCGAGACGCGCATGTTCGCCGAGGACCGCCCGCCGGGCGCCGAGGAGGCCCTGCCGGCCCAGCCCCGCTCCAAGCTCAAGCTGATCATCTTCGGGCTGGCGATCGTGGCCCTGCTGGTGGTGGGCCTGGCCGTCTTCAAGCTGCTCCAGCAGCGCGGCCTGCTGGGCGGCGCGTCCACGCTGACCATCCAGGTCTCCCCGCCCGACGCCACGGTGTACGTGGACGGCCAGGAGGTGGGCAAGTTCAGCCCCAACGTGGTCAAGGACGTCCTCCCGGGCGTCCACGTGATCGAGGCCACCAAGGACAACTACCAGCCCTTCCAGGAGGAGATCCAGGTCGTCGCGGGCGAGGACCAGACCTTCGACGTGTCCATGACCTTCGTGCCCGCCGCCCTGGAGCTCGAGTACACGCCGCCCGACGCCACCCTCAAGATGAACGGCGAGCAGGTGGGCGACAAGAGCCCCTACACCAACGAGAACCTGGTGTCCGGGGTCAAGATCAAGTTCCTGCTGGAGCGCAACGGCTACCTCCCCAAGGAGGTCGAGTGGGCCTTCGAGCCCAAGGAGAAGCGCAAGGAGAAGCTCGCCCTCGAGGAGATCCTGTTCACCCTGGAGGTCGAGTCCGAGCCCGCGGGCGCGCAGGTGTTCCTGGACGAAAAGCGCCTGGGCGTGACCCCAGCCAAGATCCCCGACGTCAGGGCCAAGGACGAGCACCAGCTCAGGATCAAGCACCCGCGTTTCCCCGAATGGAAGAGCACCATCCGCTGGGATGGCGAGCCGGTCAAGAAGGTCGAGGCCCGCCTGAGCACGGAGCCGGCCCCGACCAACGCCGGCGCGGCCGAGCCCGGCGTCAAGCCCGAGGCCAAACCCGAGGCCAAGCCCGAGGCCAAGCCCGAGGCCAAACCCGAGGCCAAGCCCGAGGCCAAGCCCGAGGCCAAACCCGAGGCCAAGCCCGAGCCGAAGCCCGAGCCCAAGCCGAAGCCGAAGCCCAAGCCCAGGCCCAAGCCGGCGGTCGCCAAGCCCCAGGGCAAGGGCATCCTCATCCTCAACTCCAAGCCCTGGGGCAAGGTGCTCGTCGACGACGAGGAGACCGGCCGCTCCACCCCGCTGCTCAACTACGAGCTACCGGCCGGCAAGCACAAGGTGACCATCAACTTCGTCAACGGCGGCTCGAAGACCTTCTACGTCGAGATCAAGCCGGGCGAGAAGACCAAGAAGATCATCAACGCCGACTGAGGTGGGCCGCGAGGCGCCGGCGGATCTCGCCCGGGCCACCCGGCCCGCGGCCTCGCTGCGGCGGGGGTGACGGCTACCAGTCCTCGGTGCCGTCGGTGTCGTCCAGGGGGTCGTCGCTGTCCGAGTTCTGCTTCTTGCCCTCTTCGCGGGCGAAGTCGTCGCGGTGCTCCCGGCGGGTGTCGCTCTCGTCCCGGTTCCATTCCTCGGTGCCCTGGCGGCTGGCCAGCGGATCGCCCTTCTCGCGGTAGTCCCTGAGCGCCTTCAGGCTCTTCTCGAGGAAGCGCTGGGAGAACCGGCGCACCTCCTCCTCCTGGCCATAGTCACCGCCCTCCAGCGTCAGCTTCTCCTCGAACAACGACTCGGCCCGGGCCAGGTCGACCATGAACAGGCGCAAGGTCACGTCGGGATCCTCGTGGTAGAGCTGGCCCAGGATGACCCAGTCCATGCCCACCGCTTGTCCCAGGCTGAGCACCTCGCCCCGGGCGTTGCCGTCGCCGGCGTTCTTGCAGGCGCGCTCCACCAGCTTGAGGAAGCCGCCCCCGGCCTTGCCCTGCTCCAGCTTCTCGTTGAGCGAGGTGAGCTCGCCCGCCTCGACCGTGACCACCTTGCCGAAGCTGACGTAGCCGGGCTGCTGGACCACCACCAGGTGCCGCCCGGCGATCAGCCCGTCCAGGCTGTCGGGCGTCACGCCGCGCAGCGTCCCGTCCAGGTACAGGCTGCCGCCCGGGGGGTTGGTCTTCACCGACAGGCTGCCCCGCGGCTGGCTGTCGAGCGATTCACGCACCTTGTTCAGCTGCTCGACCACGAAGGCCTCGTAGTTGGCCTTGGGCAGCGACATGTGCGGATCCATGATCAGCAAGTCCAGGAAGGCGGCCTGGGCCTTGGCCTGATCGCCCTGCATGGCCGAGGCGACCGCGAGGAGCAGCAGCGCCTCCTTGTAGCGCTCGATCGGCTCCAGGTAACCGCCCATCTTCTCGAAGGCGTCGCGGGCCAGCCGCGCGTTCTCCTCGACCTTGGGGTACTCCATCTCCAGGAAAGCGGCCTTGGCCGTCTTGAGCGCCTCGCGGGCCTCGTTCTGGAACTCGCGCGTCTTGGCCGGCGGCTCGGCCTTCAGCCGGTCGCCCAGGTCGAGCAGGGTGACGCCCTTCATCCCGCGCATGACCCCCCGCACGACGTTGGTGATCTGGCCCGCCTGATGCCTGAGATCGTCGCTCGCGCCGGCCACGAAGGCCTGGGCGCGGTTGGGGTCATTGGGCTTCGAGTCCTTGGCCCGATCGCCGCCGTGCTCGTCCGCCTCCTCGCCGCCCTTGAGGGTCTTGTGCTCGATGATCGGCGGCGCGGGCTCGTCCGGCGGCGGAGCCTTCTTGGGCTTCTTGGGCTCCCGGGCCTTCCTGCGGATGACCTCCTCGTTGATCTCCTCCTCGTCGGAGAAGTCCACCTCGTCGCCGCTCTCGTCGTCCTCGGCGGCCAGCAGGATGCCCTGGGGCGCCGCGACCGGCGCGACCGGCGCGTCCGGGCCGAGCGTCCAGAGCCCCAGGCCGATCAGAATGAAAGCATGCATGCTCCACCTCACCTGGCTTCGGTCAGAAGCTGAACACCACCTCGGCGCCGGACGGGGACGACTCCCCGGGCAGGCCCAGCGCCAGCCCGGCGGCCAGCCCGCCCACCACCACCACTCCGATGCAGGTCCACAGCCACCAAGAGCTCCACACGCTGTCCTCGCCCTCCGGCTCCTCGGGCGCCGGCTCCACCGCCAGGTCGGCCACCGGGGGCAGCACCGGCACGTCGTGCGCCGTCTCCGCGGAGCCGTGGGCCACGACCGTCGGCTCCTCGAGCAGGGAGGCGAGGAACAGCCCCAGCCGCTCCGCGAAGCCCTCCGGCGTCGCGTCGAGCTCCTCCACCACCTCCCTCAGCCGCAGGTGGCTCGAGCCGTCGTAGGTGAAGGCCTGCACCCGCAGGCGTGGCGCCGCGCCGCCCACCCGCAGGAAGAACAGCCGATCGGCGCCGAACCAGCCCAGCAGCTCGTCCACCACCTGCGGGTAGGTGCTCTCGGGGGCCTCGTCGCCCAGCCGCCGGACGAGCTCGCGCAGGCGCGCGCCGCTGCCCGGGATCAGGTCCAGCTCGGCCTGGTGGCGGGTCTCGGCCCGAGCGCGGACCCTCACCCAGGCCCCGTACGGACGGTACCCCGGCCGGCGCAGCTGCACCAGGTGCGCGCCGCTCACCAGCTCCGCCACCCGGGCCGGGGCGACGCCCTGCGCCACCCCGTCCACCCACAGCTCGGCCCCGGCGGGCGAGGGCTCGATCCGCAGCGAGCCCTTCGGCGCACGCCGCACCTCCGCGGCCACCCGCCTGAACACCTCGCCCAGGTTGGGCGGGAAGACCACCGGATCCAGCTCGGCGCGCGGGTTGCACAGCAGCAGGCGCCGGAAGGCGTCCTTGGCCTGCCGGGAGCGCTCGAGCAGCACCAGGCTCGCCCCGAGGTAGGTCAGGATCTTCTCGTAGGTGGCGCGCTCCACGGCGTCCGGCGAGGCCTCGAGGGTGGCGGCGGCCCGGCCGAGGAGCTGCGCCGCCTGCTCGAGCTCGAGGGTGTCGTAGGCGCGCTTGCCCTGGGAGAAGAGCGCCTCGGCCCGGGCGGCGGGTCCGTCGTCGGACGGCCGCGGGTCCACCACGGCCTCGAGCGGAGCGAGCCGCAGCGTCCGCTCCTGGCGCAGCTGCTCCGACAGCAGCCGGTACAGGCGGATCGCCTCGCGCTCGGCGCCGGAGTCCAGGGCCTGCACCACCAGGCTGGCGCGCGGGCGGGTGTCCGCGGCTCGTCCGGGGCCGGGCGCGAGCAGCGCGCACACCAGCGCCCCGCCCAGCCAGGGCGCTCGACGTCGCGACGCGGGGTGGCGCACGAAACTCAAGCTCTCCTCTCGCCGCGCGCCCGCGGGGCCATGCTCAGAAGGTGAACTCGATGGCGCCCTGCTCGGGCAGCGTGAAGTACCAGATCAGCACGCCCGCGCCGGCCAGCACGGCGGCGCCGCCACCGAGGGCCAGCCAGAACCACCACTTCTCGTACACGTGCTCGCCCTCGGGCGCCTCCGGGATGCAGCGGTTCGAGCCCGTGTCGCACATCTCGCCCGAGGCGCAGTCGGAGTCCGAGTTGCAGCTCGTGGTGACCACCTTGGGCCCCTCGCTCTTGCGGCCGCCGCCCTCCTCGGGCGGAATGACGGCGCTGGCGTTGTACAGCGAGGTGAAGAAGGCGTCCGCACGGGCCAGGAAGTTCGACGCCACGATGCGGAACCCCGCCGAGCGGAAGGCCAGCTTCTTGGCCGGGGCGTCCTGGATGAGCACGGCCTGGGCCTCGACGCTGTCGCCCCGCTGCCTCGCCTCCACCACCACCAGCCGTTCGACGCCGAGCCACTGCGCGAACTTCACCAGCTCGGCCTTGGGCTCGTCCTCGTCCAGATCGCCCAGCAGCCCCTTGATGTTCGCCTTCCAGGTGCCCGCGTTGGGGGAGTCCTTGAGCGTGGCCTCCACGGTCTCCTCGTGGGCGGCGAAGAACTCGACCCGCTGGCCCCAGGGCAGGAGGCCGTCCTTCTCCAGCTCGAGGAAGTGGTTGCCCTCGGGCACCTTCGTCAGGCTCAACGGGGTGATGCCCTTGTACACCCCGTTCAGGAAGACCTCGCAGGCGGGCGGGTTGCTCTTGAGCTGGATCGAACCCGTCGGGCCCTGGGTGACCGCGTCGCGGGACTGGTTGAAGATCTCGATCATCGAGGGCGGGAACAGCTTGGGATCGAGCGCGATGCGCTTGTCGTACATGGCGACCTCGCGGAACGCCTCGCTGCCCCGATCGGCGTCGCCGGACAGGATGTAGGCCGCGCCGAGGTACAGCAGGGTGTCCACGTACTCGCGCCCGGAGCGCAGCTGCCCGACGGCCTTGTGAAACTCCTCGCGGGCCTTGGTCAGCTTCTCCACGGCCGTGTCGAGCTCCAGGTTGTCGTACTGCTCCTTGCCCTCCGCGAGCAGCTTCTTGCCCCGCTCCAGCGCGTCCAGGCGGTTGTCCGCGGCGCCCTTGGTCAGCACGTCGCGCATCTCGATCAGGCTGAAGCCAGGCGCCCGGCGGAAGTTCTCGCGCAGCACGTGGTTCAAGATGGCGGCGGCCTTCTGCGAGAACTCGTCTGCGGGCAGCGCCAGGGCCGCCGTGCGCTTGCCCTCGCCGGCCCCGGCCCACGCCACCAACCCGTGGCCGCGACCGAGCTGGCCGCCGAAGGTCAGCGCGGTCAGCGCGGTGAAGCAGGCAGTCAGGAGGATGCCGTTGGATCGCTGACTCATCGTTCACCCTTCCTCGAGACGTCCGGCGTCTCAGAACTCCAGCACGATCTGGCTGCCAGGCCCATCGTCACCCGCGAGCAGCACCCCCAGCACGATGGCGCCGGCCACCACCACCAGGCCCGCGCCGATGCCGGTCCACACCTCCCACCGCTTCCACCAGGGGCGCTCCTGCTCCTGGAAGCGGGCCTCGTCCTGCAGCTCGACCTGCCCGGGCAGCGCCGCCTCGGGTGGGAGGGATTCTAGCACACCCCCCTCGCGAGAGAGGAGAGAAGAGAGCAGCGCCCGGAGATCGGCCGAACCGGCCGCCGGCACCGCCGCCAGGCCCGCCTGGCGCGCCCCGAGGAAACGCCCGCTGCCCACCTCCAGCCACGCGGTCTGCAGGGCGAAGCCGGCGCCGGCCTGCGACAGCCGCCCCACCAGCACCCAGCGCAGGCCTTGCCGGGCGGCCCAGGCGGTCAGGGCCCGGGCTCCGCCGAGCGGCAGCGCGCGGACGGCCTCGTCCAGCGCGTCCGCCAGCTCCACCGCGCCCGGGGCCGGCGCGAGGCGCAGCGACCACTCGGCCCGCGCGCCGCCCTCCACCTCCACCAGGCCGCCGGCGCCCGCGTGGCCCAGGCGCCGCAGCCACACCTGGTGCGGCCCGGCCACCAGCCCGCCGACCTCGCACGGGGTCACGCCCTGGAACCGGCCGTCCACCCAGACCCGGGCCAGGTCCGGGGTGGTGAACACCGACAGGCTGCCCCGCGGCCGGGCCGCGACCCCTGCGCGCACGGTGGAGAAGGCGTGCACCAGCTCCGGCGGGAAGGTGGCCGCATCGAGCGCGGCGCCCGGCTCGTACACCAGCGCACGGGCGAAGGTCGCCTGGCCACGGGCCGGATCGCCGCCCAGCGTCTCGACCGCGCCCAGGGTGAGCAGGCCGTCCAGGAAGGCCGGGCGCCCGCTCTGGACCAAGGTGTCGCCGGCCTGGAGCATGAGGTCGAGTGCCTGCCGCAGGCGGGCTGCGGCGGGCTCGGGCTCCATGTCGAGGTAGGCCTCGCGGCCGGCCTCGAGCTCCTGCAGCGCCTGGCGCCAGCGCGGATCGCCCTCGGGTCGATCGAGCGGCACGAGCCGCAACCCGGGCGCCGCGGACAGGCCGGGCTCCAGTCGCTCCGCGAGCTCCTCGGCCGGCCGCCGGCTGAAGGCGTCCACGCCCAGGAGGACCAGGGCGACCGGCTCCCGCTCCGCGGCGACCGCGGCGCCGGGGGCCGGCGCGCCGCAGGCCAGGACCAGGCTCCATAGGCCCGTGATTCTTCGCCAACTCAGCATGGCAACGACGATTTTTTCACGTCCAGGCCGGAAGTCAAGCGCGTCTTCAGGGCGCGGCCGGCGCAAGCCACTCCACCAGCCGCGCCTCTGGCAGGCGGCCCGAGAGGACGGCGCGCAGGCTGCCTTCCAGCCGGACGCGCAACCCCTCGCGGAGACCCGGGAAACGCTGCTCCAGGGCGGCCGATAGCTGAGGTCCGGGGAGCGCGGCGGGATCCGCGGGCGCCGCGGGCAGCCGGCCGGCCAGGGCCGAGCCTGGAGCGGCCTCCAGGGCGAGCGACCAGTCGAGGGCGCCGTCGGCCAGCTCCGCCTGGAGCTCGAGCCAGGCGCACTCGGTCAGCAGCCGGACCGCGGCGTCGAACCAGGCAGACCGGTCCGGGCTGTCCGGCCCGAGCAGGCCCCCCAGGGCGTCTGCCAGGCCCGCCCCGTCCCCGGCCCACCGGCCGAGGCCGGCCGGCGCCAGTCCCACCCGCAGCACGGCTCCGCCCTGGGCGCGCGCGCGGGCCTCGACCTCCTCGGCCTGGGAGAGCCCCCAGGCCACCTCGGCGTCCTCCACGCCCTGGCCGAGCAGCGCCGCGGACGTCCCCCCGCGGGAGACCAGCGCGAGATCGGGCTCGTCGGCGGCGTCCCGGGCCTCCTCGTCCACGCCGGGCAGCGCCCGCGAGCCGAGGGAGTAGATGGCGTGCGGGCTGGCCGCGGCCCGGCGCACCAGGGCGCGCCCGCCCGCGCGGCTCACCACCCGACCCCGGGAGCGCATCCAGCCGAGCAGCGCCTCCGGGTCCGGCGCGGCCAGGAGCGCGAGGCTGGGGCTCTGCTCGTGGCGGGAGAGCTGCGCGAAACCGAGCAGGGTCACCAGGCCTTGGCCGGTGGGATCGCGCCAGCCCCGGGACGGCGCGAGGCCCGCGGGCCCGCCCAGCCGCGCCAGGGCCTGATCGACCTCGGGTCCGCCCGACAGGACGACCGCCAGCGCCAGGTCCGTCGGGCGCGGGGCCGAAGCCTCGGGCGCCGCCGGGCGGCAGCCCGCCAGGGCCAGCAGGCCCGCGCCGAGGATCGTGGGCAGCGAGGCTCTCACGCCGCCAGACTACCGCCGCGTGTCCGGCCCGGACAAGCCCCCGAGTTGACGGATCGGCCCGGCGCGCATACATTGATCCTGTGAGGGATCGGCAGATGGCTCTTTGACGCGGAGGTGCCGGATGTCGTCGTTCCCCCAGGGGACCCAATTCCTGTTCGTCGGCAAGCTCGAGGCCATGACCCGAGAGCAGGCGCGCGCGCTGGTGGAGGCTGGCGGTGGCCTGTGCCCGTCCGCGGTGAGCGAGGATCTGGACTACCTGGTGGTGGGCAACGAGAACTCGCCCATGTACGGCGGCGAGAAGAAGCCCAAGCAGCTCAAGGCCGAGGCGCTGATCGAGGCCGGCGCGCCGATCGCGGTGATCACCGAGGACGAGTTCCTGACCTTGCTGGGCGTCGAGCCCAGCGTCCCGCTGGAGCCCCACGCGAGCGAGGAGGACGAGCTCAACCTGTCCCCGTCCGAAGAGGAGGCAGGGGGAGCCGAGGAGTAGCGCTGCAGCCGGCCTCCACCGCCCGCAGCCACGCCAGCACGATCGGGTAGACCTCGACGGGCGCGTTCCGCCCGATGATCAGATCCCCGTGGCCGTAGTCGGCCGAGAACCCGTTCGCCCGCGACAGGACGATGCGCTGCACGTCCTGGCTCCCCAGGCGCGGCAGGTGCCGCGCGCTGGCCTGGAGGGGCGCCATCAGATCCTCCCGCCCGCACACCATCAGCACCGGCCGGTGCACCCGGGCGAGGTGCTGGGTGAAGGAGAAGGAGCGATCGGCGGTGCGGAACTCGCCGGCGCGCACCCAGTCGGCGAACTGCAGGATGAGGGCGGGCGCCTCGTTGGTCACCAGGTGGCCGAAGATGTCCGCCGTGGTCTCGAGGTCCACGTTGTCCGGGTTGGCCAGGAAGCGCAGGAAGGGGCGCAGCGCCCTGGGGATGCGACGCACCACCGGCACCAGCCGGCGGCCCCAGGCCTCCTGGTCCAGGGTGGGCAGGAAGCGCTGGAGCTGCACCACCAGGCTCCAGGCCTGCAGGCCGAGCTGCCCCCGGGCGAACGCGAGCGGCGTGCCGAACAGGCTCAGCGAGCGGAGCTGCTCCTCGCCATGGCGCACAGCCCAGGCCAGCCCGAGCATGCCGCCCATGCTGTGGCCCACCCAGTGCACCGGCTGGCCCGTCTCCCGGGCCACGAGCTCCATGACCACGGGCAGGTCGCGCTCGAGGAAGTCGTCGAAGCACCAGTTCGCCCGGACGCCCGGGGGCGGCTGGCTGCGCCCGCGGCCGCGCAGCTCGACCACGAAGGCGTCGAAGCCGGACCGGCTGGCGTCCCGGGCCAGGGAGTGGCGCGCGTTGAGATCGAAGTTGTGGCGGTTGGCGCCCATGCCGTGGACGAACAGCGCCGGGCCGCGCCCGGTCGGCGCGCCGGCGGGCGGGCGATACCGCACCACGTGCAGCGCCCAGCCGTCCGCGCAGCGCAGCAGGTAGTCCTGGGGATTCATTCGCCGCCGAGCATAGCCTCGCCCGGTCCCCAAGTCCACGCCGGCCCAGGTGCGGCGCTTGAAGCACAGACCGGGTTGAGGCTAGGCTGGGTCCTGCGGGGGAGAACGGCACGGGAGGAGAGATGGCTTCCGGGGTACGCGGCTGGGCCCAGGCCCTGGGCGCGGCGTGTGGACTGTGCCTGCTCGTGTCACTCGCACGCGCAGGGGAGCCGTTCGCGGCCGATCTCACCTTCCTGCTCGCGGACTGGGATCTGCTCACCGCGCCCGACGGGGCGGACACCTCCAGGGGTTGCGCGCCCTCGGAGCAAGGGCCCTGGCCCTGCGCCCACGAGCCGGGCGACTCACGGCTGGGGCTGGTCGCGCGGCTGGCCGGGCTCGCGCGCTTCGAGGATCTGGCCGGCGGGCTGGACCTCGAGCTCGGCCTGCGCGGCTGGCTCGTCCCCATCCAGCAAGACGGCGAGGGGCTGCTGCGCGACGCGGGCTCCTACCTCGGCCTGGCCTGGCGGCTCGCGGCCACCCCGGCCGGGCCGAGCCGCCTCTCCTTGCAGCTCTTCCCGCTCGACGCCGAGCCCGTGCGCATGGGCTACGCCTGGGGCATGACCTGGGGCGGCGAGGGCGTGTTCCCCTTCAGCGAGGAGGACTGGCCGCTCGTCCCGGGCCTGCTGCTGCGCGCGGACCTGGGCCCCGGCCACCTCGTCGCCGGCTTCAAGGGCGCGGCCGTGAGCCATCCCCACGGCGAGGACGAGCCCGCGCTCCCGGCCGAGGCGGCGCTCGGGGGCGTGCTGGGCGGCGGGCTCGAGCTCGAGGGCTGGGTGTTCGGGGCCAAGCTGGGGGCCTTCCAGACCGACCCCCACGAGGATCGGCTGCTGATCGGGGGTTCCTACCAGCTAGGCTACCGCAGCGGGCAACCCATCGGCCCGCCCCTCGATCTCCACGGCCGGCGCAACGATCACGCCCTCGTGGACATGCTCGCGACCGAGGAGCCGAGAGATGGGTTCTCCTTCTCGGTGATGCACGAGGGCAGCCTGCTCGCGGTCCAGGGCGAGGAGGGTCTGCTGTGGACGTTCGGGCTCCAGGCCGCGCTGCAGGTCGAGGCCTTCCGGGTCTTCCTCGAGGGGTGGGTGACCTCCGGGACCTTCGCCATGCAGCAAGTCTACAGGACCCACTACTTCGAGGACGACCCCGGTTACGCGCTCGCGCTGGCGCTCGGGTTCGACCACGCCTTCGCCGAGACCGGACTGACCGCCGGAATGCATTGCAGCCTGCGCCGGCAGTTGGTGGACATCGGACCGCTATGGGTTGACGACGATCCCTCGAACGGAGTCACCTGGGGCGGCCGCATCGCCGACGAGAACGGCAGGCACCTCCTCATGGGTCGAGCGCCAGCCACGCCCTGGGTGCCAGGTCTCGCGCTCGACCTCCGCTGGGTGCCCTCGGGTCTCGTGGCCCTGCTGCTGGAGCTCTCCTACAGCCACGACCCCCTTCGCTGCGGCACCAGACACCATGGAAGTGGCCCAGGGTTCAACATCCTCTCGTATTCCATGATCTGCCTCCCGCCATCCGAGCCCCACAGGCTGGGGCTCGCCCTGGCGGCCCAGGCGCGCTTCTAAGTGTTGTTGCCGGGGACACGAGCCGGGGGGTAGCATGCCGGCCATGGCAGGCCCCGCGCCCCACGCCCCGCTCGATCTGGACGGCATCCGCCGCCGCACGTCCGCGCTCCTGGCCGAGCTGCCGCCCGGCGTCGAGCTGCTGCTGGCCGCCAAGACCCGCGCGCCCGAGGAGGTGCGGGCCGCGCTCGAGGCGGCGGACGCAGCCGGCCGGCCGGCGCGGGTCGGCCACAACTACGTGCAGGAGGCCGAGCGCATGCGGGCCGGGCTCGGGCGGCCCGCGCCCTGGCACCTGATCGGCCACCTGCAGCGCAACAAGGCGAAGAAGGCCGTCGAGCTCTTCGACCAGCTCGAGAGCCTGGACAGCCAGCGGCTGGCCGACGCCCTGCAGGCGGCCGCGGCGGCGGCCGGGAAGACGCTGGCCGTGCTGCTCGAGGTGAACTCGGCCGGCGAGGCGCAGAAGGACGGCGCGCTGCCCGCGGACGTGCCCGCGCTCGCCCGGCACGTGCGCGAGCGCTGCCCGCGGCTCGCGCTCCAGGGGCTGATGACCATGGGCCCGCTGGTGGACGAGGCCGAGGCGTTGCGGCCGAGCTTCCGCCTGGCCCGGGAGCTCCGCGACGAGCTCCGCCAGCGCGGCCTGGGCGCGCTCCCCACCCTCAGCATGGGCATGTCCAGCTCCTTCCGGGTGGCGCTCGAGGAGGGCGCCACCCGGGTGCGGCTGGGCACGCTCGTGTTCGGGCCGAGGTGAGCCCGGTGTCCCCGGCCCGGCGCTTCTGGCTCGCGTGGGGAGCGGCCGCGGCGGCCTGGGCCGCGGGCCTGGCGCTGCTCGCCCCGCACGACCTGGCGCTCACCCGGGCCTGGATGGATCGCAGCCACCCGTTCGGCCAGGCGGTCTTCCACTTCGGCGAGGCCCCCGGCTGGCTGGCGGTGGTGGCGGCGCTGTGCGTGCTGGCCGTGGCCCAGGCGCGGCCCAAGGGGCGGCTGCCCCGGTCGCTGGCCTGGCACGTGCTGTTCCAGGCGCTCGCCCACCCGCTGCTCCTCACCCAGGCGCTCAAGCTCCTGTGGGGTCGGGTGCGGCCGCTCCACTGCGGGCCGGACTTCGCGGCCTTCACCCCCTTCTGGCAACCGGCCGGGCCCGGGGCGGGCGCGTCGTTCCCCTCGGGCCACGTGGCCATGGCGCTCGTGGCCGCGCCGCTCGCCTTCTGGCTGTGGCGCGCGGGCCGGCGGGGCGCGGCCCTGGCGACGGCCGCCGCCCTGGTGGCCCTGGGCCTTACCGTGGGCGCGGGCCGGGTGGTGTCCGGCAGCCACTTCGCCACCGACGCCTGGTTCTCGTTCGGCTCGGCCTTCCTGGTGGCGGCGCTGTGGGGGCGCGGGCCGGCTCAGCCGAGCTGGGTGGGGAAGCTGTAGCGCGCGCCGAGCACCCGGAGCATGTCGGCGGTCATGCGGGCCAGATCCCACACGGGCTTCCAGCCCCACTCCGCGCGCGCGGCGCTGTCGTCCATGTGCCGCGGCCAGGAGTCGGCGATGGCCTGGCGGACCGGATCGATCTGGTACCCCATCTGGAAGTCGGGGATGTGCTTCTGGATGGCCGCGCAGATGTCCTCCGGGGCGAAGCTCATGGCGGACACGTTGAAGGCGTTGCGGTGCTTGAGCCGGGCGGGATCGGCCTCCATCAGGTCGATGGCCGCCTTGATGGCGTCGGGCATGTACATCATGTCCAGGAACGAGCCCGGCTTGAGGAAGCAGGTGAAGCGCCGTTTGCGCACCGCCTCGTAGTAGATGGAGACCGCGTAGTCGGTGGTGCCGCCGCCGGGCAACGTCTGGTGGGAGATGATGCCCGGGAAACGCACCCCGCGCACGTCCACCCCGAAGCGGCGGTGGTAGTAGTCGCACAAGAGCTCGCCGGAGACCTTGGTCACGCCGTACATGGTGTTGGGCCGCTGGATGGTGTCCTGCGGGGTGTCGTCGCGGGGCGTGCCCGGGCCGAAGGCGCCGATCGAGGAGGGCACGAACAGCGCGCACTTGCGCTCGCGCGCCACCTCCAGCGCCTCCATCAGCCCGCCCATGTTGAGGTGCCAGGCGCGCTGGGGCTGGGCCTCGGCCACGGCGGACAGCAGGGCCGGCAGGTGGTAGATGCTGTCGATCCGGTACTTCTCCACCAGCGAGGCCAGCAGCTTGCCGTCGGTGCAGTCGAGCACCTCGACCGGGCCCGAGTCGCGCATCTCCTGGGAACACTCGGGCCGGATGTCGGCGGCCACCACGTTGGCGTTGCCGTACACCTGACGCAGCGCCAGGGTGAGCTCGGATCCGATCTGCCCGAACGCGCCCGACACCAGGATGCGCTTCATTTCAGCTCCGCCTCCGGGTTCCTGCCGTCCTCGCCGCCCCCGCCCTGTGCCCCGAGCAAATCACCCCGATCCTGGCTTGTCAATCGGCGGCGGGCGGCTCCGGGAGGCGCTCGAAGACCGGGGCCGGCTCCCCGAACAGGGTCCGGTGCATGCGGTCCACGCGCCGCTCGAGCTCCTCGGCCGGCAGCGCCGCCAGGCGCCGCGCGAGCGCCGTCCGGCAGTCGGGCTCCTGGCACAGATCGTCGCCCAGCAGGTGACTGACCAGGAACTCCCGCGCCCAGCCGTGCGCGCCCGCGTCGCCCTCCTCGTCGTCCAGCTCGTCCAGCATCCAGGCCAGGCGCAGCCGCGCGTAGACCCCGTCCAGCCGGAGCTCGCCCAGGTAGGCCCCCAGCTCCGCGGTCACCCCGCGCACGGCCTCCTCGGGGTAGGCCGCCAGCAGGCGCCACACCAGGAGCGGCGGCTCGGGCTCCACCCCGGCCAGCCGGTGGTGCAGCTCGTGCCGCGCCAGCCCCTCCACGACGCGCTCCCCGAGCGGCCCGGTCAGGTCCGGCTCGGCGTCCGCGGGCAGGCCCAGCTCCTCGAAGGCGCGCCGCAGCGCGTCCCCCACCGGCCCGAAGCGCTGGGCGGCCGAGCCCAGGCGCGCGCCCGCGTAGTCCGCCAGCCGGTCGAGGTAGACGGTCACGAAGGCCTCCGCCTCCTCGGTCATGCCCATGTAACCCTCGATCACGTTGAGGCGGTCGGCGCGCCTGAGGTGCAGCACGCTGAACACCCGCCCGTCGTCGAGCAGGCGGTAGCGCGGGTTGGCCACCACCCGGTAGACCATCAGGTAGAACAGCCCGCCGCCGTCGCCGTCCACCGGCGACCAGCGCACCCGGGCGCTCACGTAGAAGGGCAGCCCGGCGGTCTGCAGCAGGGTGTTGAGCCGATCGCGGTCGCGCCGCACGCTCAGCGTGCGCCGGGCGCCGCGCCGGCCAGCCTCCAGCAGCTCGGTCAGGGCGCGCGTCAGGCCCGGCGCCTGGCGCTCCGAGCCGGCCAGGGCCGCGGCCAGCGCGGGCCAGCCCGGCAGGCGCTCGAGCGGCTGCGGGGCGCGGCTCATGTCCAGCACCACCTCGGGCAGCCGGAGCGTGAGGGCCTCCTCCGCCGCAGCCTCCGCCGGCCGGAGCGGCCAGGGCCGGCCAGGGTCGGGGCGCCGGCCGACCGCCCAGGCGGCCAGCCCCAGCCCGACCAGCAACGCGAGCGCGAGCACGGCGGGCCAGACCGAGCGCAGCGCCCAGGGCCAGTCCGGCCGCGGCCCGGCCCCCTGCGCGCCGCTCATCCGCTCCTCCTGCCAGCGCCGCTCCAGGCAGCAGATCACCCCAGACAGGTCGGCCGGGGCCGCGCCCGGCACCTCGGCCGCGGCGGCCTGCCACAGCCTGAGCCGCCGCCGCACGAAGGGCCGGCCCCAGGGCGCGAGCCGCGCCAGGCCCGCCGCCAGGCCCACGGCCGGGTCGGGCGCGGACAGGGCCACGGCCAGCACCACGTCCACCCGTCCGAGCCGCCCGAGCAGCCAGGGGATCTCGAACCAGGCCCCGCGCACGGCCGCCGGCAGCGCCACGCCCAGCACCAGCAGCAGGCAGGTCAGCACCAGGGCCGAGCGGACGTGGACCAGCGCCAGGGCCGGATCGAGCGCCAGGGAGCGCAGGCCCACCAGCAAACCAAGCGCCGGCAGGTACAGCATGGCCAGCATGGGTAGCGCCCCGCCGCGCTCGCGCGCGGGCCACACCAGCCGCGGCAGCGCGGCCAGCGCCAGCAGGAGCGGGCCCAGGGACAGCACCTGGCCGGCCAGCAGGGCCAGCTCCTCGGCTCCCTCCAGCCCCCCCACGAGCCCAGCGATGGCGACCGAGAGCGACGCGAGCGGCACCTCGCCCCGCTGGGGCAGGAGGTAGGTCAGCAGTACGCCGGCCAGGCCGAGCGCGCTGAGCACGCGCGCGACCGGCCAGGGATCGGCCAGCGGACGGCGGCCGTCGAGCGGCTCGAGGAACCCGCGCGCCCCCAGCCTGAGTCCCGCGGCCAGCAGCCCCAGGCCGCACACCAGCACGCCCAGCCGGTTGCCGAACAGCGCCGGGAGGCCCAGCCCCAGGTGGGCGTAGCTCGGCAGGGGGTGGGGGGTCAGGCTGGCCAGCCAGCCCACGGCCCAGGCCAGGGCCGCCGCCCCCAGCAGCCAGGCCGCGAGCGCTGCCTTGCCGGGGGAGCGCCAGGCGAGCAAGGCGCAGGCGAGCGCCCCGGCCGCCGGCAGGAGGAGCGCGAGCACGTGCAGCGGGCCGCCGTCCGCCAGGCCCCACCAGGGCCAGACCGGCTGCCCGCCCAGGCGATCGAAGGGCAGGAGCGCCGCCAGCAACCCCAGGCAGGCCGCCACCCGCGCCACTCCCAGCACTGCCTGCCGCTCCGTGTCCACCCTGGACCGCCCTCCATTCGGGCCCCCGGCCCGACAGGGTAGCACGGGCCTCCGCCCGCGGACCATGCTCGGCCGAGCTTGACTCCCCCGCCGCGCTGGAGCAGCCTCGGTCCCGTCCGTCGGAGGTGGCAGCCATGCCCACGCGTAGCAAGCAGAGGCGCCGCGGCGATCCGGCCACCGACGCGCCCCCGGCCGTCCGCCGCGGCCTCGACCAGGTCGCCCAGGCCTGCCTGGCGCTGGGAGAGAGCCTGCGCAAGAGCCGGGCGCTCGAGTCCACCCTGGCCGCGGTGACCGACACCGCGGTGGCCCTGACCCGCTCCTTCCAGGCCACCCTGCGGCTCCTGGACGACAGCGGCAAGCGCCTGCTGACCAGCGCGCGCAGCGGGCCCTCGGTCCACCGCCGGGGCAACACCCCCTTCCGCCTCGGGGAGGGCTTCATCGGCTGGGTGGCGGTGCACCAGAAGCCGGCCATGATCAACCGCGTCGGGCGCGATCCTCGGTTCGTGCACCGGCCCGGCCAGCTCTGGACGCCCACCGCCCTCCTGGCCGCTCCGCTGCTGACCCCGCGCGGCTGCATCGGGGTGCTGTCGGTGGCCCGGCGCGGCGGGGCGCCCTTCACCAACCGGGATCTCGCCCTGCTCCGGCTGGTGGTGCAGGTGTCGGAGCCTTACCTGGAGATCGCCCGCCTGCAGCGCATCAACGAGAGCGACCCACTCACCCTGCTGCACAACCGGCGCCACCTGCAGGAACGCCTGCCGGAGGAGATCGGCCGGGCGGCCCGCCGGCGGCGGCCGCTGGCGGCGGCCCTGCTGGATCTCGACCGTTTCAAGCGGGTCAACGACGGCCACGGCCACGAGGTGGGCGACGAGGTGCTGGTCGAGTTCGCCGAGCGCCTGAGGGCCTCCAGCCGCGCGACCGATGTGCTGGCCCGCTGGGGCGGCGAGGAGTTCGTGGTGCTGCTGCCGCGGACCACCCTGGCCCAGGCGAGCATGGTGGCCGAGCGCATGCGCCGGGCGGTGGCCGACCAGCCCTTCCAGACCTCGGCCGGCAAGCTGTGGGTGACCCTCAGCGCCGGCGTGG
Source organism: Myxococcota bacterium (assembly GCA_022710975.1). GTDB lineage: Bacteria > Myxococcota > B64-G9 > B64-G9 > B64-G9 > JAKLGA01. The sequence continues at coordinate 89,854 of JAKLGA010000019.1, forward strand.
TCGCCTGGCGGCGGGGGGAGGGCGACGCCTCCCTCCTGCGGCGCGCGGATCAGGCCATGTACGCGGCCAAGGAGGCGGGCCGCAACCGCGTCGAGACCGCCCGGGGCTGAGCAAAAAACCGTGACAGACCGATGGGTTGATTGACAGCCAGCGGCCCCGCGTGGTACACGCATGGAGCGTGTCCGCGGCCCGGGGGCGGGGCGTGGCCGAGGGAAGAGGGACGGGCGAGCTTGGAGTACTCCTTCCACGACGAATCCCACCGCGTGCTCGTGGTCGATGACGAGAAGGTCATCCGCGAGATCCTGTCCGACTTCCTGACCATGGAGGGCTACATCGTACACGCGGCCGAGGACGGCCAGCAGGCCCTGGCCGAGCTCGAGCAGCGCGCCTACAACCTGGTGATCACCGATCTCAAGATGCCCAAGATGGGGGGCCTGGAGCTGCTCGAGGAGATCGACCGCCGCTCGCTGAACGTGCTGACGGTCATCATGACCGGCTTCGGCACGGTCGAGACCGCCATCGAGGCCATGAAGAAGGGCGCCTACGACTACATCCTCAAGCCCTTCAAGGTCGAGGAGGTCATCCACATCGTCCAGCGCGGGCTGGAGAAGCAGCGCCTGCAGATGGAGAACATCCAGCTCAAGGAGGCGCTCAGCATCTACACCCTGTCCGACAAGCTGAACCGGACCCTGTCGCTGGAGCACATCCTCGAGATCATCGTGGACACGGCGCTACGCGAGAGCCACGCGGACGTGACCACGCTGCTGCTGCGCGCCGAGCGCACCGGCCAGTTCGAGGTACGCCTGCGCCGCGCGCCCGAGGGCAAGGAGCCGGCCCACAAGCTCGAGGCCCTGAACCTGGTGGAGATCCTGGAGCACTACCGGGAGGATCGACCGGTGCTGTACCACGGCAACCGGGCCACGCGCTTCTTCACCGACGACTCCGCGGACCACCCGGTGTGCTCGATCATCAGCGTGCCGCTCAAGATCCGCCTGGAGATCATCGGCATGCTGAACGTGTACTCCTACACGCGCGGGCGCAAGTTCGCCGAGGGACAGCGCAAGATGCTCTCCATCCTGGCGGATCGCGCCTCCTCGGCCATCGACAACGCGCAGCTCTTCCAGAACCTGCAGCGCTCGTTCCAGCAGACCATCCAGGGCTTCGCGCGCGCCATGGAGGCCAAGGACCCCTACACCCACGGCCACTCGGACCGGGTCATGCAGTACGCCCGGCTGATCACCCGCGGGCTGGGGCTGGACAAGCCGCTGGAGGAGAAGATCTCCACCGCGGCGCTGATGCACGACATCGGCAAGATCGGCATCCCGCTCGACGCCCTGAACAAGCCGCAGAAGCTGACCCGCGAGGAGTACGAGCTGTTCAAGGAGCACCCCGACAAGGGCCGCCGCATCCTCGAGCCGCTCGAGTTCCTGCGGGACATCGTCCCGGCCATCTACCACCACCACGAGCAGTTCGACGGCACCGGGTATCCGCTCGGGCTACGCGGCGAGGAGATCCCCCTCGACGCGCGCATCCTGGCGGTGGCCGACACCTACGACGCCATGACCTCCGACCGCGCCTACCGCAAGGCGCTCAGCCACGAGATCGCCGTGGCCGAGCTGCGGCGCTGCGCCGGCACCCAGTTCGATCCGCGCATCGTGGCCGTGTTCATCATCGAGATGGACAAGTGGCGCAAGCAGAAGGCCGCGGCGGCGGCGGCGATCACCACGCCCCCGGCCTGTCCCGGCGCCTGAAGGCCGCTCAACCCCGGGCCGGCCGGCGGCAGGCCCGCGCGGCCAGGGCGCGCACCAGGCGGTGGCGCAGGTGGCGCCGGCACAGCTCGAGATCGCCCGGGGCGGCCGGCAGCCAGGGGCACTCCTCGGCGGCGCGCAGCGCGCCCATCTCCACCACCCGCTCGAGCCGGCCCGCGTCCAGCCGGAACCCGGGTCCGTCGGGCTCGGCCTGGGCGAAGTAGTCGGCCCCCAGCTGGCGCAGGAGATCGTCCGCGATGCGCCGCGCCGCCAGGAGCGGAGAGAGGTTGACGAGCTGGGGATCCACGTTGGACCGGAAGGTAGCACGCGCGGCGGGCGGGGTCCATTTTTTGGTCGCGGCGCGGGCTCCGTGCTAACCTCGTTGCGCGTGGAGACCCTGCCCAGAAAGCTCGGGCGTTACGTGCTCGAGGAGCTGTTGGCCACCGGGGGGATGGCCGAGATCTACCGCGCGCTCCTGCCCGCCCCGGTCGAGGAGGCCTCCAAGATCCTGGTGATCAAGCGGGTGCTGCCCCACCTGGCGCGCAACCGCGAGTTCATCGATCTGTTCCTGGACGAGGCGCGCATCAGCGTGCCACTCAGCCACGGCAACATCGTGCAGATGTTCGAGCTGGGCGAGGAGGACGGCGACTATTTCTTGGCCATGGAGTACGTGCGCGGCCGGGATCTGGACAGCGCGCTGCAGCGCCTGCGCGCGAAGGGCGAGGTCATGCCGCTGGCGCTCGCCCTGCACATCGCCGCCGGGGTGGCCGACGGGCTGGACTACGCCCACACCTTCAGGGACGCCGCCGACCGACCCGCCGGCATCGTTCACCGGGACGTGAGCCCGCACAACATCCTGCTGGGCTACCAGGGCGAGGTGAAGATCACCGACTTCGGCATCGCCAAGGCCCGCAGTCGCCTGCACCAGACCTCCCAGGGCATCATCCGCGGCAAGGCCTGCTACCTGTCCCCCGAGCAGGCCGAGAGCCGCCCGCTGGACGGCCGCTCGGACCAGTTCAGCCTCGGGGCGGTGCTGTGGGAGCTGCTCACCGGCCGGCGCGCCTTCGAGGGCGACAGCGAGGTGGCCAGCCTGGAGCGGGTGCGCGCGGCCGAGGCGCCGCCGCCCTCCCGGCTCCGGCCGGAGCTGCCCCCGGCTGTGGACGGGATCGTGGCCCGGGCCCTCGCGCGCGCGCCCGAGGAGCGCTTCCCCTCCTGCCGGGCGCTGGCGGTCGAGCTGCGCAGGGTCCAGGCGCAGGTGGAGGCGGCCGCGCCCTCGCAGGGCCTGGGGGACTTCCTGCGCGGGCTGTTCGCGGCCGAAATCACCCGGGAGATCCGCACCCGCGGCGCGCGCGAGCAGCTCCTCGAGCGCCTGGCGCCCGCCCAGCGCCTGGCCGCCACCAGCCTCAGCACCGACGAGATCCTGCGCATGGGCACGGTCGACATGCAGGCGCCGGTGGCGCGGGAGGTTCCCCCGCCGCGCAAGCTCGGCCACCGCCTGCTGCCCGCCGTGGGCGTCTTCGGCGGGCTGCTCGCCCTGCTCGCGCTGGCCCTGCGCTGGATCGGGTGGCCGCCCCCGACGGATCTCACCCAGGACGCCGGAGCGCCGCTCGCCCAGGACGCGGGTGCGCCGCTCGCCGAGGACGCGGGCGCGCCGCTCGCCGAGGACGCGGGCGCGCCGGACGCCGGACCGGCCGAGCGAACGGACGCGGCGGCCCCCACCCCTGGCGACCCGGCCCCGTCACCCGCCGACGCGGGCGCGGCCATCGAGGAGCCGCCGGGCTTCCTCAACCTGAACGCCAGCCCGTGGGCCTTCGTGGAGCTGGACGGGCAGCGCTTGCCCGGGGAGACCCCGCTCTTCCGCGTGCGCGTGGCGCCCGGTCCGCACCGGTTGCGCTTTTTCAACCCCAAGCTTAGGATCGAGCGCACGCAGGCGATCACCGTGCGCTCCGGCCAGACCCAGACGGTGAGCGTCGAGCTGCTCGGGCCCTGAGGACGCGAGCTCGTGCGGCAGGAGGAGAATCGATGCGGCCAGCGATCGCGGCGTGGAGGTCGGCGGCCTGGCTGCTGCTGCTGGCAGGCCTGGCCTGCTCGGCCTGCGGCGGCGGAGAAGACACGACCGACGGCGGCGACGGAGAGGACGCGGTGGACGCGGGCCTGCCTCCGTGCGAGGCCGCGGCCCCGCTGTGGCGCGAGATCTGGGGCCTCGAGGCCATGGCCACGGGCCTCCAGGGCCGCACCCCACAGATCAACCTGATGGACACGTGGGGCACCGGCCCCACGGACGTGTACGCGGTGGGCTTCGCGGGCACCATCCTGCACTACGACGGCAGCGCCTGGACGCCGATGGTCTCGGGCTCGGTCGAGGACCTGTACGGCGTGTGGGGCTACGTGCTGCGCGACGCCACCACGGGCGCGGTCACCCGCACGGACGTGTTCGCGGTGGGCTCGAACGGCACCATCCTGCGCTACAACGGCGAGACCTGGCTGCCGACCGTGGTGGTCAACGACCCGGACCCGGCCAACCCCAACCCGCAGGCGGTTCAGGGCAACTTCCACGACGTGTGGGGCATCGCGGCGCCCGGGCCCGACGTCATCCAGCACCACCCGGTCGTGGTGGCGGTGGGCTCCGAGGGCATGATCGTGCGCTGGAACGGAACGCTGGCGCGTTTCGAGGAGATGCGCCGGGACGAGGTGTTCACCTGGACCGACGACACCGGCACGCACACCCGGGTGAGCTGGGTGCGGTTCTCCCCCGAGCGCCTGGGCGGCGTGTTCGGCGGCGGGGACCGCGCCGACCCCTTGTTCGTGGCGGTGGGCAACAACGGCACGATCCTGGAGCTGGGCGGCAATGCCTGGAGCCGGGTGACCGGCTTCACCCCGCCCGGGGTGATGACCACGCACCTGAACGGCATCTGGGGCCGCAGCACCTCGGAGATGTTCGCCGTGGGCCTGGACGGGATGGTGCTGCGCCGCGACGGTGGCGGGGCCTGGCACGTGCTCAAGAAGGAGAACCCCGACCTGTGGAGCATGGAGCCCGTCTACCTGCGGGGCACCTGGGCCTTCGGCCAGAGCTACTGTGGCGAGCTGCCCACCCTGGAGGACGGCGGCGTCGATCCCCAGGGCGTGCGCCAGAACACCTCCTGGGCGCTGTTCGTCGGCTGGAACGGGACCCTCTACCTGGGCCACGACGGCCTGCTGTGCCCCTTCGGCACCGACACCACCGTCCGGCTGGAGGGCATCTGGGGCACCCCGCCCCGCTCCGAGGGGGATCGCTGGGTCGACGGCGGCGTCCAGGACGGCGGCATCGAGTGCGACCCGGTCGAGGTGTACATCCCCGGGGTGAACGGCACCCTGCTGCGCCTGTCCAACCCCGAGGGCCGCTAGGCGCCCCCGCGGCTGCTACGGATTGAAGAGCTCGTAGTCCTCGATGGCGGGCTGGCCGTTGGCGCCCTGGCCTCCGACCAGGAGCACCATGCCGTTTCGCAGCAGGTGGGCCGTGTGGCCAGCGCGCTTGGCGACCATGTCCTTGCGCACCGTCACCCGTCCACCCAGCGGATCGAGGATCTGCGCGTTGTTGTACGCGGAGGCGGGCCCGTCGTCGTTGAACCCACCCGCGATGAGCACGCGTCCGTCGTCCAGCAGCGTGGCCGTGTGCCGGTAGCGCGGCAGGACCCTGGAGGACTCCGCGCTCGCGCCGGTGGCCGGATCGACGAGCTCGCAGGAGTCCAGCGCGTCCCCGGGTCCGGGCAGGCCGCCGCACACGAACACCCGGGCGCCCTCGCCCTGATCGGGCAGCAGCACGGCGCTGGCCTCGGCCCGGGCGTGCAGCAGGCTGCCGAGGCTCTCCACGCGCGGCCCACCGTCGAAGGTGATGCGATCGATGCGCGCGCTGGCCGTCCGGTCCTCGGCCTGCTCGACCGGCCACTCCCGGAAGGTGGTCCAGCCGCCGATCACCAGCACCCCCTCGGGGGTGGCCACCATGGCCGGGGCGACCCGCGCCTCGCCGAGCGCGCCGACCTCGCTGAAGGTGCCCAGGCTGGCGTCGAACACCTCGACCGAGGCGAGCGGCACGCCCGCGGCGTCCAGCCCGCCGGCGACCACCACGGCCTGCGTGGGCTCGGGCAGGGTCACCTGGCCGGCGCGGGTCCGGGGCCTGGCCAGCCCGACCCGGGCCGGGAAGAAGTGGACGTCCTCGGGCTCGAAGGTCTCGGCGGCGAACTCGGAGTCGACCGGCTCCCCGCCCACGGCCAGGTAGGTGTCGCGCCCGACCAGCCGATCCAGGGAGAAGAAGGCCCGCCCCGCGCTCAGGCACAGCCGCTCGTCCGCGACGCACTCGGGCCAGGACGAGTCCAGCAGGAAGGCCCCCGCGGTGGGGTCGAAGCGCTCGGCGCTCCGCAGGGCCACGCTCGCGTCCCGCCGGGCCAGCGGGTCGTCCTGCGCCTCGGCCCCCACCCCGCCGGCCAGCAGCACCAGGCCATCGGGCAGCTCGGCCCCGGCGTGGAAGGCGCGCCCCTCCCCGGTGCGGCTGCTGGTGCGGAAGCGGTCGGCGAACCCCGGCGCGCTCACCTCGGTGGCCGAGGGCGGCCCCGAGAACATCCCCACCAGGCTCAGGTACAGGTACAGGGTCTGATCTCCCGCCCGCACCTCGAAGGGCCTCGACAGCCCCCGCGACTGCACGTAGCCGCTGCCGTTCAGCCCCTCCACCCTGACCTGCACGACCTGCCCGACCGGCAGGGCCGAGAAGGCCTGGGCCGAGGAGGCCGAGGCGTCCACCTCCGCGACCCGCGGGGACATCCCCTCGCCATCCACGCGCACGCGCAGCCAGCGGATGTCCTCGAGCGGGTTCTGCCCCTCGCGGGCGGTGTGCACGAGCTGGATGTCCAGCCGACCCACGTCCCACTGGCAGCCCGCGCCGGGCGCGGCTGCCAGGAGCAGGCCGAGCAGGCGCAGCGTTTGCGCCAGTCGCCACCTAGTGGATGCGCACGCGCACATCGACCACGTCCTCGCGAAACACGGTCAGCGGCAACGCGATGGCCACCCCGAGCACCGCGGCCGCCACCGGCCAGATCCACCAGTGCTGCACGTACCAGGCGGGTGGCTCCTCCTCCAGGGGCGGAGGCCCCCCATCCGGAGGCAGGATCGCCAGGGGCTCTTCCGATCCGATCGATCCGACCGATCCGTCGGATCCGTCCACTTCATCCACACCGCCGTCCACGCCGCCGTCCACGCTTCCGTCCACTTCGTCCACTTCGTCCACTCCGTCCACCTGATCCGACCCGTCTGCCCCATCCTCTGGAATTCCAGCCAGCACCCGGGCCTGGGGCCACAGCCGCTCGGCGAGCAGGGCCCCGCCATCCCCGACCTCGGCCTCGTCGAGCATGGAGTTCTCCAGCGCCACGAAGCGGGCGCGGGTGGCGTCGAACAGCGCCAGGCGCAGGACGGGCCTGTCGCCGACGCGCTCGGAGGAGACCACCACCAGCCCTCGCAATCCGGCCGCCTGGCACATGCGCAGCAACTCCTCCGGGCGCGGGCTGCCCGGGGAGAGCGGCCCCAGCCGCTCGCGGGCGGCCAGGAAGGCGGCGCGCACGCCAGGGCTGTAGTAGCCCTCGTCGAGCTCCAGGCCCGGGGCCAGGGCGGCCGCGCGCATGAAGGCCTTCTCGGCCTCGGCCCGGTGCCCGGCCTGGTGCTCGGCCACGCCGATCTGCAGCACCGGCTCGGCCAGCCGGCCGGGCTCGTAGAAGCGCACGCAGCCCTCCTCGAGCAGGGCCACCGCCTGGCGGTAACGCTCGAGCGCCTCGGGCAGCTTGAGCCCCAGGTGGAGCTGGCGGCCCTCGGCCAGCAGCCGGCCGGCCGCCTGCACCCGGCCCGCGGCCAGATCCGCCGCGCGCAGCCGGCCGAGCAGCTCCTCGCTCCCGAGCAGCGGCAGGCCGCGGGTCCCGAGCGCCTCGCGGGCGGCCAGCGCCGCCGGGCCGGCCGCGCCGGGGCCGGGCGGCAGGATCTCGAGCCAGCCGATCGGCTCCGCGGCCGGCGCCGCGACAGGCAGGCCGAGCGCCAGCCCGAGCAGGGCGGCCACCCAGCGGGCGCGGACGAGCCGTGGGACGGGGATGCGCATCGCGCTGCAGCCTAGCATCCGCGGGGAGCGCGGACAAGCCGCGCGGGGGCCGTCAGGGAGCGCGGAAGGCGCGCGCGAACAGCGCCATGAAATGCCGGAGCTGGCGTGCCCGGAGCTGCTCCCCCGCGCTGGCCGCCGCCGCGAGCGGGCTGCCGCCGATGCGGGCCGAGGACAGGGGCGCCGAGCGCCCGGCCAGGGGCCCGTGCGCCCAGGCCGGCTCGGGGTGCGGCGCGCTGTAGCGCCCGTCACCGTCCGCGTCGAGGAACACCGGGTTGGCCACGGCGTAGGGGTAGACCCGGAACACGCGCGGGACGGCGGCCGAGTCGATCTCCATCGGCAGCGGCACGCTGGTCAGCGCGCGGCTGAGGATGTCGCCGATCTCCAGCTTGAGGTAGGGGTGCGCGGAGTAGACCGGGCTCAGATCGCGGCCCTCCAGGCCCATGGCCACGACCACGTACCAGGTGTCCTCGGCGCCCACGGGTTCGTCGAAGACGGCGTCCAGGTTGACCACCCGCGGGTTGGGCACCCGCAGGCCCGAGACGTCCACGCGGCTGTCGGGGTCGAGCTCGTCGCCGGCCCCGGTCAGCACGTGCGCCAGGTGGCCCGAGCGGTAGATCTCGACTCGATCCACGTCGAACCAGCCGGGCGACTGCACCCGCACCCGCAGCGGCGCGCTGGTCGCCCCGTCCGGCGGGGAGTAGGTGCCACCCACCTCCTCGTCCCCCAGCCACACCTGCACGAACGGGCCGTAGGAGGTGACCACCCGCCCGGCGCGGATGGCCCGGGCCAGGGCGCGCTCGTCGACGGCCGCCGGGCTCTCGGCCTCGAGCCGCACCCAGTTGCGCGGCAGGCCGCCCTCGGTCTGGGTGAACAGCGCGTGGCTGTCCGAGTCGCCCATGCCGGTGCGCACCACGCCGTAGTCGAGCAGCCGCAACCAGTCGTCGAACACGCCCTCGTGCTTGGTGCAGGGCTGGTCCGCCGGGGTCAGGGCGGCCACGCAGAAGCCGCCCTGGCAGGCGCGCCCGTCGCAGTCCTCCGGCCCGGCGCAGGGCAGCGCGCAGCGCATGCCCGCCCGGTCGCAGCGCTCGCCGGTGTCCGGGTCGCAGTCGGAGTCCGCGCTGCAGAAGGTGTAGAGCTCGCAGTCGCCCTCGCCGTCGGCGGCCCACAGGGCCTCCTGCTCGGCCGGGGTGCGCCGCAGCATCTCCTTGATGTAGGCCCGATCGACGGCGATCAGCTCGGCCTCCAGCACCTCGGTCGACGCGCCCTGGGCGGCCATGGCCTGCACGGCCTTGCGCGCCAGGTTGTAGTCGCGCACCTCGCCCGCGCTGGGGGTGCGGATCAGCTCGAAGCGCTTGGAGTTGAACAGCTCCAGCGCGTCGAAGGTGCCGGAGAACTGCTCCGGGGTGCCCAGCGGGTTCACGTGGATGGGCGGGAGGTACTCGAACAGGCTGCCCTCCACCCGGGACGGATCGTAGGCGTTGAGGCCGTACTGGTCGAAGTAGCCGAAGAAGGCGTCGCGCGGGTGGGCGACCAGCACCACCGTCTCCTCGGGCGGGAAACGGCCGAGCGCGCGCAGCTCCGTGTGCAGCTGCTCGGGCACCTTGCCGGTCCAGTCGATGGCGCCCTGCTCGCGCACCCGCTCGCCGTCGCGGAACTCCTCGTAGCGCACGGGGAAGGAGACCCAGTGGCCGATCTCCACGGTGGTCAGCTCGAGCCCCACCTGGGCGTGGACCCACGGCTCCAGGCCCATGTCGCGCGCGTAGGGGGCGAGATCGGTGATGTAGTCGTGGTCGGAGGTGGACAGGATCTCCACGCCCTCGCCGGCGAAGCCGGCCACGCGGTCGCGGTGCTTGACGGTGGCGTCGTAGGAGTTCACCCCGTGCACGTGGAAGTCGCCGGACATCCAGCCGGCGGTGTCCACCTCGCGCCGCAGGCGGAAGGTCAGGTGCGTCTCGCGCCCGGGCCGCACCTGCACCTGCTGCCGGTCCAGGCTGTACTCCATGCCACGGCTGGCCCACACGTCGTAGGCGCCCGCCTCGATCTCGATCACCCCGGCGCCCGTGGGCGCGTATTCGTAGCGGGCGATCCCCGCCGGGTAGGAGCCCTCCGCCAGGGCGGGCTGCCGGTGCACCCCGGGGGTGCACACGCAGCGGCCCTCGGTCTCGACGGGCGACTTCAGGCAGCGCTCGGTGAGATCGCACTGGCTGTCCTCGCGGCAGCCCGCGCGCGCCGTGCAGCGGTGGCTGCCGAGATCGCAGGCCCGCCCGGCCGGGCAGGAGTCGATCAGGCAGCGGCGCGCGCCGCCGGGGGCGTCCTCGCACTTGCCAGAGGCGCACTCCTCGTCCCCGGCGCACTCCTCCTCCAGCCGGCCGGCGCAGTCGGGTAGGCACTGGCCCAGCAGCAGCTTGGCCGGCACCCGCTGGTTCTGCTCGTCCAGCACCTCGAAGGCCACCCGGGCCGGGGGCTCCAGGGTGAGCAGGGCCTCCGCGCTCCCGTCGGCCGCCACGTCCACCCGCGCCACCCGGCTGACCGGCCGGCCGTGGGCCTTGGCCAGCAGGTAGTAGCTGCCGGGGGGCAGCAGGCCGTCGAAGGCCCCGGCCGGCAGATCGGTGGCGCGCCGATCGGTGCGCAGGTGGCTGACCGCGCCCTGGTGGCTGCGCGGCTCCAGGCACAGCGCGACGAAGTCCTCGGCGCCGAGCGTCCAGGCGGTCAGGGGGCTGCCACCCGGGTGGCACTCGGCCAGGGTGGCCGGCACCGGGTAGACGTGCACCTCGGCGCCGCTGACCGGCTGGCCATCCCGCCCGTCCACCACCCGCCCGGTGACCCGGCCGAGCGGCACGCCGCGGGCTGCCAGGATGGGCGCGGCCGCGGAGGCCACGTCGCCATCGCCCACCGCGAACAGACGCTCGAACACGAAGGAGCGGACCTGGCTGCAGTCGACGACCCGGGCGCACTGCTCCGGGGTGCCGCCGCAGGCGCTGGCGCAGTGCGCGCCGTGGGTGAAGCCGGCGGTGACCGCGCCCGAGAAGATGGGCAGCAGGTACTTGCCGCCGGCGTCCGCCGAGGCGACGGCGTAGGACACGTGCTCCCCCACCCCGGCCAGGTAGTCCGCCGCCACGGGGTTGTTGATGGGGTCCGCGCCGATCGCGAACTTCTCGCGCATGTTGCGGTACACATCGAAACCGATGCCCGGGGCGAAGATGGACAGGCGATCGCCAAAGTACAGGAAGTCCCCGCCGGCCACGCCCGGATCCATGTCCTCGAGCTCGGTGGGGAAGAAGCGGCTGCCCAGCAGGATGCCGAACAGCGCCAGCGGCTCGGTCAGGGCCGGCATCTGGACCAGCCGGCCCGCGGGCCTGAGCACACCGCCGTCGATCGGGTTGGCCTCCGTCAGCATGGTGCGCACGCGCACCACCCGCGAGCCCGGCTCCAGGATGTAGTCGTTGCGGAAGCGGAAGCTCATCTTCACGTTGGCGATGGCCACCAGCCCGAGCGCCTCCAGGTAGTTGCCGGCCTGGCCCTCCACCCGCACCACGGCCGCCGCCTCGCCGGGGGCGGCCGGGCCGGGTTGGGTAGGATCGGCGGGGTCGGCGTAGTCGGCGTTCTCGAGCCGCTCCAGGTCGATCTGCCCCCGGCGCTGGGCGCAGTCCTGGCGCCCGCTGCAGGTGCGGCAGGGCGTCTGCCCGTCGCACAGCACGCGCACGCTGGGCGTCACCCCCTTGGGCAACCGCTCGCAGAACTCGTCGATCTTGCCGGGCCCGGACTGGCACGCGGCCGGGATGGCCAGGTTGCCGACCGGGAACATCTCGGCGAACTGGTCCAGCCCGCGCCCGGCCCGATGCGCGGGGTCGGAGCGCTGCAGGTCGGCGTCGATCAGGCTGCCGCCGAACACGCCCGGACCGGTGGAGTTGCCGCGCTTGGGCAGGCCGAGGCGGATCTGGTCGTTCTCCAGGACGAAGTCGCCCACGTCCGTCAGGGCGGACGGGCCGCCGATGGCCGTGGCGCGATCGCGGATCTCGTAGGCGCGCGCGAAGGGCGCCCCGTCGTTGCAGGCGCCCAGGGCGGCGGCGAGCGCCAGGCTGCCGAGCAGCCCGGCCAGGCCCGTGTGGCAAAGCCGCATGGCTGGCTCCTCTCGCCGGCCCTAGAACATGGCCTGCAGCATGAAGGCCACGAGATCGTTGGACAGGTCCGCGCCGTGCAGCTCCTCGCGGCGCACGTAGTTCACCATGGCCTTGAGGTGGTGCGCGAAGAAGTAGACGTTCACCCCCGCGGTGAGCTCCCAGGTGTCGCCCTCGTCATCGATGTGCACCTGATCGTCCATGATGGCGAAGCGCAGCGCGACCTCGAGGTCCAAAGCGGACAGGTCGAGCGGCAGCACGTAGCCCGCCTGGGCGTACATGCCCCAGCGCTCGCTCTCGTCCAGCACGCTCACCACGTCGCCGTCCACGGAGGGGATGGCCTTGGCCCACAGGGCCTCGGCGTGGAAGGCCAGGCCGTTCCACTTGAGCGACAGGTCGGTGCCAGCGCCGCGTATCTCGGCGGCCGCGTCGTAGTTCAGGTAGCCGTTGATCGCGAAGCGCCAGCGGAAGTCGCCGCCCTCGAGGTCGGCCTCGCTCGCGCCCAGCTCGCCCATGCCGACGCCCAGGCGGACCAGGTACAGCAGCCCGTCGTTGAGATCGCCCACCGAGAACCCGCGCCCGCCGTTGTAGACGCCCAGCTCGTAGAAGAACAGGCTGGCCTGGCCGCCCACGCTCAGGCCCACCTGGTGGCCGAGATCGAGCATCAGGGTCTTGGTGGAGCGCTCCAGGTTCACCCACAGCGGCCGCTCGATGAGCTGCATGCGGCCGCTGGACTGCAGCGACGTGCGGCTGAAGCCCGGCTTGCCGGCGCCGGCCCGCACCCACACGTACTCGATGGGGGCCCAGGTCACGTTGGCCACGATCAGCGAGCTGCCGCCGTTCTCCTCGTCGACCAGGTCGAGCTCGAGGGCGAAACGCCAGTCCGCGGCGATCTGCCCGTCCAGGCCCACCCGGGCCCGGCGCAGCCGGAAGCCATCGGCGCTGAGCAGGTCGCCCGCGGCCACGTCGGCGTCGTCCCCCACCAGGCCGAACAGGGCCTGCACGCGGGCGTGGGCGTCCAGCTCGAAGTCCCCGAGCTTGAACAGGGGGCTGGGGATGAACGGCCGCGGCTCGGCCCCGGCGGTGGGGGTCGGTGGCACCACCTCGCCCGCTGGCTCCCACTGCTCCGGCGGTGGAGGCGGCGGGGCTTCCTCTCCCTCCCCTGCCCAGGCGCCGGGCGCGAAGGCGAGGAGCGAGCAGGCCAGGGCGAGGGCGGCCAGGCGGCTGTACACCGGGCGGGTCATGCGGGCTCTCCTTGTGTGGTCGGGACAGTCCCGATTCGGCGCTGATGGTACGCCGACCGGGAGGGCGCGGCAAGCGCGCTGGCGGGCTGGCGCAAGCCAGCGGGTGATGGTAGATTCGCGGCGGGACGGGAGGAACGACCATCAAGGAAGCCTTCGGCAACACCCATGGACTGAAAGCCAACCAGCTCCACGGCCTCGAGCTCCTGCACCAGCGCAGGGTCCGGCCCTGGCAGATCGTCAGCCCGGAGCTGGCCCGCAGCCTGTGCGATCTGGCGCGGGAGCTCGGTCGCCAGGTGGGCGTGCTGCTCGATCGGCGCGGCTACGTGCAGTGGGTCGTGGTGGGCAACGACCACCGCATGTACCTGCCGGATCTCGGCCGGCTGCGCGCCGGCCGGGCGCACTTCCGCGGCCTCAGGCTGGTGCACGTGCACCTCAAGGACGAGCCCCTCAGCCGCGACGATCTCAGCGACCTGGGGCTGCTGCGCCTCGACTACGTGGCCGCGCTGAGCATCCGGCCGGACGGGCTGCCGGGCAGGGTGCGCGGGGCCTACCTGCTGCCGGGCGCGGACGGCTCCGAGCCCTGGCGGCTCGAGGAGTTCGCCGATCCGCACGCGCTGGAGGTCGACTTCCTGGCCTTCGTGACCGCCCTGGAGGCGGAGTTCGCGGCCAAGGCCGAGGAGGCCGCGCCGGTCGAGGAGGGCCGCGACCGGGCGCTGCTGGTGGATGTGGCCAAGCGCGCGGCCGACGGCGACGACAACCTGCAGGAGATGCGCGAGCTGTGCCGCACCGCCGGGGTGAGCGTGGTCGGCCAGGTGCTCCAGGTGCGCCCCAAGCCCGACCCGCACTACCTGGTGGGCAAGGGCAAGCTCGAGGAGCTGGTGCTGGAGGCGCTGCAGAAGGGCGCCGACCTGGTGATCTTCGGACGCAACCTCTACCCCGCCCAGGCCCGCGCCATCGCCGAGGCGACCGAGCTGCGGGTGCTCGATCGCACCCAGCTCATCCTGGACATCTTCGCCAACCGCGCCCTGTCCGGGGACGGCAAGCTGCAGGTGGAGCTGGCCCAGCTGAAGTACCGCATGCCGCGCCTGACGGCCGAGGACTCCGGGCTGAGCCGGCTGGTGGGTGGCATCGGCGGCCAGGGCCCGGGCGAGACCAAGCTGGAGATCGACCGCCGCCGGGCGCGCGAGCGCATCAAGCGGCTGGAGCACGAGATCGAGAGCCTCTCCAAGCGCCGGGCGGTGCGCCGCTCCCAGCGCGAGGCGCGCGGGCTGCCGGTGGTGGCCCTGGTGGGCTACACCAACGCGGGCAAGTCCACCCTGCTCAACGCGCTGACCCACGCCGACGTGTTCGTCGAGGACAAGCTGTTCGCCACCCTGGACCCCACCAGCCGGCGTCTGCGGTTCCCGCGCGACCGCGAGGTGATCCTCATCGACACGGTCGGCTTCATCCGCGATCTACCCAGGGACCTGATCAACGCCTTCCGCGCCACCCTGGAGGAGCTCTCCCACGCCGATCTCCTGCTGCACCTGGTCGATGCCGCCGACGCGCGGCTCGACGATCACATCGCCGCGGTGGATCACATCCTCGCGGAGCTCGGGCTGGCCGAGACCCCCCGCCTGCTGCTGCTCAACAAGGCCGATCGGCTCGAGCCCGTGCGCCTGCGCGCGCTGGCTCGTCGCCTGGGGGGGCTGCCGATCTCGGCCCGCGCGGAGCAGGGTTTCGAGCCGATGCTCTCGGCCGCCGAGGAGATCCTGTGGCGCAGCGGAGCCGCCGAGAAGAACGCCATCTTCGCCCCCGAGCCGGGGGCGCCTGCCTAGGGAGGGACGCCATGCAGGGCAAGGAGAAGATCGCCGTCTGCCAGGCCGTGACCCAGCTCGTGCTGGCCGACGGCCAGGTTAGGGACGCCGAGTGGGAGCTGCTGGACAGGCTGGCCGAACGGCTCGGCCTGAGCCCGGAGGAGCGGAAGCGCGCTCGCCAGGCGGACGCCGGGGGAGACGCGCGCCGGCTGCTCGCCGACCTGGGCGACGAGGCCAGGGCGACGTTGCTCGACGAGCTGGCGGCGGCGGCCGTGGTCGACGGCGAGCTCGGCAAGTCCGAGCGGCAGATCCTCACCGAGGTGGCCGAGGCGCTCGGCCAGGACCAGGCCGCGGTCGAGGCCGCGCTGACCAAGGCCCGGGGCTAGGGACGGGAGGGCACATGCCAGGCTGCTACGTAATCCACCTGGACACCGAACGGCGCGAGGTGGGCGACGCGGAGCTCGAGCGGCTGGAGGAGGCCGTGGCCGCGCGGGAGCTGGGCGAAGTGGACGCGGTGATGAAGGCCGGCGGCCTCGAGATCGTGCTGTGGGTGATGGTCCCGGCCGAGACCGAGGCGCTGGCCGAGCGCCAGGTCCGCCCCGGCCTGGAGGGCCTGCTCGAGGAGCTCGGCCTGGCCCCGATCGCCTCGCTCGAGTGGGTCGAGGACAGCGAGGACGAGGAGGACGACGAGGAGGATCCGGGCGCCGACGACGAGTTCGACGACCTGGGCGACGATCTCGACGAGGACGACGCCGGGGAGCCCGAGGACCCGGCCGAGGGCGAGGACGAGCCCTAGCTCACGTCGAGATCGCGTCCGCGAGCTGCCACAGCGGCAGGCGCACGGCCCACTCGACCAGACCCAGGCCCGCCAAGCCCAGCAGGAAGCCCCCCACGATCCAGGCCCGGCGCCAGGCGAGCCCGCGCCCGCGCGGCAGGAGCGCGAGCCCGAGCGCGGCGAGCGGCAGGCCGGCGGCCAGGAAGGCGAAGGGCGTCCACAGCACCACGCGCGTCAGGCCGGGCAGGGCCGCGCTGCTGCCGAAGTCCCGGAACATGCCCTCCCAGCTCGGCAGCCACAGCGCGCCCTCGAGCACCAGCCCCCCGGCCGTGAGCAGCGCGATCACCGCCCCGATCCAGTCCCCGGCGGTCAGCGCCCCCCACCCTCTGCCCGCCCCTTGATCTCGTTCGGCGACCATGAGGCCTCCGTCCTGTCCAACTCGCCACTCGCCACTCGACACTCGATACCATCGTCACGGCCCGCACACCACGCTCACCGTCCCGTCCTGTTCGCAGCGCGCCTCCTCTCGACGCCCCTCGCGGGCGAACGCGGACAGGCGCCCTGCCGGCAAGGCCTGGCACGCGCCCGGCGCGCCGTCCGGCCAGCGGATCTCCAGCCGGCGCCCCTGCACGCACCCGAGCTCGAGCGCCAGCGTCCCCCGCGCGAAGTCCGGCGCGAAGCGGGTCGGTCGCTCGGGCAGCAGGGCGGGCATGGGTGTCCTGACCAGTGCGTCGTAGGCCGGCTTCCGCCTCCCGGCGGCGTCCAGGAAGGCGAAGCCGCCGTCCGCGGCCGAGTACTCGTACAGGGCCGAGCCGGCGAAGCGGTCGGCGTAGAGCGCGCCCGCGTCCTCGAGGTAGGTCGCGAAGTTCTCGTTCACCGGCATCCCGCCCCACTCCCCGATCCACAGCGGCAGGCCACCTGCGCCCAGCGGCCCGAGCCGCAGGTCCAGCGCCTCGGCG
Source organism: Myxococcota bacterium (assembly GCA_022710975.1). Taxonomy (GTDB): domain Bacteria; phylum Myxococcota; class B64-G9; order B64-G9; family B64-G9; genus JAKLGA01. Next base: position 106,606 of record JAKLGA010000019.1, read on the forward strand.
AGCGCGGCGCGGTCCCCGGCGTACACCCCGCCGGGATCGTGCACCTCGCGGGGGTAGAAGTGCGGCGCGAGCACGGTGTGGTCGGCGAGCGGCGGCGGCGGCGCGAGCGGCTCCATCAGCCCCAGCGACTCGCCCAGGGACGGCTCGAGGAACACCAGCCGGCCCGGGCAGGCCGCCTCGATCGCCTGGGCGAGCCGCAGGTAGAGCGCGAGCAGCGGGCCGTTGTCGAAGCCCGGGTCGCCCAGCGCCGAGGCCGGCCAGGGCTCGTTCAGCAGATCGAAACCCAGCACCCGCTCCTCCGCGCACACCGCCCCGGCGACAGCCGCCCAGGCCGCGGCCAGCTCGTCCCACAGCGCGGGCGTGGCCCAGAAGCGGTCGAAGCAGCCCATGACCTGGCGCGAGGTGTAGTTCGCCCACCAGGGCTCGGCGGGCTCGTACCCGGCGCGGACCTCCTCCGGGCAGCTCCAGGGCGGGGCGCCCGGCGAGAACGGGCTGCCGTAGAGATCCTGGTGCATGTCCACCACCACCCACAGCCCGGCCGCGGCCAGGCGGCGCACCTGCGCGGCGAGACCCGCCAGGTAGGCGGGGTCCACCAGCCCGGGCCCCGCGGGCATCACGGCCTCCCAGAAGGTGAGCAGGCGCACCGAGTCGAAGCCACCGCCCGCGAGCACCTCCAGATCCGCGTCCTCCAGCGGGTACAGGTGGCCCTCGATGTACTTCGAGGTGTTCGACAGGTTGATGCCGCGCAGGTAGAGCGCCTCGCCCGTGCGGAGCCGGATGGCCCCGCCCTCGACGCGGTAGAGCCGGCCCGGCTCCTCTGCCCCGCCGCCGGCTCCGCAGCCCGCCGCGGTCCACAGCACCAGGAGCAGGGCACGCCGCACGACTGGCCTACACCACCCGGCTGACCAGGTACTGCACCTCGACCGCGCCGATGCGGAAGATCATGCCGTCCCGGAGCACCAGGCTGCGCACGGGCTTGTTGCGGAAGTGCACGCCGTTGGTGGAGCTGAGATCGTTGAGCACGTGCCGCCCGTCCTGCAGGTAGACGTGGGCGTGGCGGCGGGAGACCGTGGGGTGGTCGATGACCAGGTCGGCCAGGGCGGGATCGCGGCCGATCACCCGCTCGGTGGCCCGCAGGCGGAACTCGGTGCCGGCCAGCTCCTTCTGCAGCACCAGCACGCCCTCGCGCACCTGGGGCGAGGCCTCGACCGCGGGGGGCAGCCGCGGCCGCGCGCCCACCCGGGTGGAAGCGTCGAACAGCTCCAGGTGCTGGCCGAGGGCCGCGCGCGCCTCGGGGCCGAGCCCCACGAACTCGACCCGCGTGCCCCGGCCGCTCGCGTCCGCGCCGACCACGCGGCCGTCGACCCGGATGCCGCCCTCCTGGCCCGCCAGCCGGAGGGTCAGGCCCACCTGGGAGCCCAGCCGGAAGGGGATGGGCGCGTGGAAGGCCACGCCTCCCAGGCTGATGTTGGCGGTGCGTCGGTAGGTGCGCTGGCCGCTGGTCTCCACCTCGACCATGATCTCGGCCGCCACCCGCTCGTGGGTCCGCCGGTCGTCGCGCCGCTCGCGGCGCACCCGGCGGCGCTCGGTGACGATGGGCAGGTTGACGCGCCTTCGATCCTTGCGTCTGCGTTCTGCCATCAGGCGTAGATCTCCTTCTTCAGGCTGCGGCCCATCAGGCCGATCACGGCCTCCTGGACCGGCAGATCCTCGTACAGCATCCGGTAGACGTGGGCGCAGATGGGCATGTCGATCTCTTCCCGGGTGGCCAGGCGGTGGGCGGCCCGCGCGGTCAGGATGCCCTCGGCCACCTGGCGCATGTCGCGCACGATGTCCTCGCGCCGCAGGCCCTGCGCCAGCTTCTGGCCCACCTGGCGGTTCCGGGACAGCGCGCCGGTGCAGGTCAGCACCAGATCGCCCATGCCCGACAGCCCGGACAGGGTGAGCGGGTTGGCCCCGCGTTTCACCGCCAGGCGGGTGACCTCGGCCAGCCCGCGGGTGATCAGCGCGGCCACCGCGTTGTGGCCCAGGCCGAGCCCGTCGGCGGCCCCGGCGGCGATGGCGATCACGTTCTTCAGCGCCCCGCCCAGCTCGACCCCGACCACGTCGGTGGTGGTGTAGGCGCGGAAGGTGGGCCCGGCCACCTGCTGCTGCACGGCCACGGCCACCCGCTCGTAGCGTGCCGCCACGCTGACCGCGGTCGGCCGCAGCAGCGCCACCTCCCGGGCGAAGCTGGGGCCCGACAGGAAGGCCAGCATGGGGTGGTAGACGATGGGCAGCACGTCCTCGAGCACCTCGCCCACCGTCATCAGGCTGTCGTTCTCGATGCCCTTGGTGGCGCTGACCAGCGGCACGCCGACCGGCAGCAGCGGGGCCAGCCGGCCCATGATCTCGCGCACCACGTGGGACGGCATCACCGACAGCACCAGCCCGGCCCCGTCCACGGCCTCGCCGAGCGAGGTGGTGCAGCCGAGCGCTGGGTGCAGCTCGATGCCCGCCAGGTACACCCGGTTCTCGTGGCGCTGGCGGATGTCCTCGGCCACCTCGGGCTCGTAGGCCCACAGCCGGACCTCGTCGCCCTTGCTGGCCAGCAGCTGGGCCAGCGCCGTGCCCCAGGCGCCCGCGCCGATCACGCCCACCCTCACGGCCGGCCTCCCTCACTCGCGCTCGAACAGGTCCACCAGGGTCGAATCCCGGTTGGCCTTGCGGGCGCGGTTCTTGGCCCACTCCCGCAGCGCCTTGATCTTCTCTTCGTAGGTGGCGTAGAGCGGGACGATCTCCTCCAGCTCCTTCTGCAGGTCGAGCGTCTCGAGCTCCCGGCCCTGACCGAAGGCGCGGTACAGGCCCGCCACCACGGTCTGCTCCAGCTCGGCGCCCGAGTAGTGCTCGGCCAGCTTGGCCAGGGAGGCCAGATCGTACCGGGCCGGGTCGCGCTGGCGCTTGCGCAGGTGCACCTGCAGGATGGCCAGGCGCTCGTGCACGTCGGGCAGATCGACGAAGAAGGTCTCGTCGAAGCGTCCCTTGCGCAGCAGCTCGGGCGGCAGGTGCTCGACCTCGTTGGCGGTGGCCACCACGAACACCGGGGCCTTCTTCTCCTGCAGCCAGGTGATGAACGAGCCGAACACGCGGGCCGTGCCGCCGGCGGCGGCCTCGGCGAAGCCCTTCTCGATCTCGTCCAGCCACAGCACCACCGGCGCCAGCGACTCGGCCACCAGCAGCGAGCGCCGGATGGCGGCGTCCGGCGAGGCCGTGCCGAACACCGAGCCGAGGTCCAGCCGCAGGAGCGGCAGGCGCCAGCTCCCGGCCACCGCCTTGGCGGTCAGGCTCTTGCCGCAGCCCTGCACGCCGATGAGCAGCAGCCCCTTGGGCGACGGCAGGCCGAACCGCTCGGCGTCCTCGCCGAAGGCGCGCGCGCGCGCCTCGAGCCAGGCCTTGACCTCGTCCAGGCCGCCCACCTCGGACAGCGACTCGTCCAGCTCCCAGAACTCGAGCACCTCGCCCTTGCGGATCGACTTCTTCTTCTCGTCCAGCACCAGCGACACGTCGTCCAGCTTGAAGCCCCCGCCCTTGCGCAGCGCCCGGGTGAACACGCGCTGGGCCTCGGCCTCGGTCAGCCCCTGGGCGGCCCGCACCAGCGCCTCGATGAACTCCTCGGGGAAGATGATCTGCTCGTCCGCGCAGATGCCCCGGAGCTGCGCCGCGAGCTCGGCGCGGGACGGCATGGGCAGCTCGAGGACCGTGAGCTCCTTCTCCAGCTCGGGCGGGATCAGCAGCACCGGCGACACGATCACCAGCAGGTGCCCGGCCCGGGCGCAGGCCGGGGCCACGTCTCGCAGCCGCCGCACCACGCCCGGGTCGGCCAGGTGCACGTGGAAGTCGAGCAGCACGGTCACCCCCGGCCCGGGGGCGCGCAGCGACGTCAGCAGCCGCACGGGGTCCCGCCCGACCTCCTCGCTCTTCAGGCCCCCGGTCGAGCTCCACACCGCCACCTTGCGCTCGCTGCCCTGGAAGGCCTCGGCCACCAGGCGCCTGGCGCGATCCTCCTCGTGGGTGAGCAGGTACACGACCGGGTAGCCGGAGTCGGCGTGCAGCCGCAGCTCCTCGGCGATCCACTGCCGGGTGTCCCGGCCTCGCTCGCGCAACGCAGTCCTCCTCGGGTTCGGCGCGGGCTCACTCCACGGTGACCCGCATGATCTCCTCGAAGGTGGTCAGGCCCTGGGCCAGCTTTTTGATGGCCGTCTCGCGCAGCGTCATCATGCCGTCCAGCCGGGCCACCTTCATGATCTCCTTGGTGTCGGAGCGCTGGTTGATGAGCTTGCAGATCTTGTCGCTGACCGGCATGACCTCGTAGACCGCGGTGCGGCCCACGTAGCCCGTGCCGCGGCAGGCCGGGCAGCCCTCGCCGTGGTAGATGGGCAGGCGCCGGTTCTGATCCTCGGGCATCTTCATGTGCAGCAGGTTGATCTGGTCCGGGGTGAGGTAGGTCTTGCGCTTGCACTGGACGCAGATGAGCCGGAGCAGCCGCTGGGCCACGATGCCCACCAGGGTGGAGGACAGCAAGAAGGGCTCCACGCCCAGGTCCAGGATGCGCCCGATGGCCGAGCCGGAGTCGTTGGTGTGCAGGGTGGCGAACACCATGTGGCCGGTCAGCGCGGCCTGGACCGCGTTCGAGGCGGTCTCCGCGTCACGCACCTCGCCCACCATGATCACGTCGGGGTCCTGGCGCAGGATGGTGCGCAGGGCCGAGCCGAAGGTGATGTCGATGTTGGGCTTCACCGCCACCTGGTTGAAGTCCTCGACCACCATCTCGATCGGGTCCTCGATCGACACGATGTTGATCTCGGGGCTGGCCAGGTACTTGAGCGACGAGTACAGGGTCGTGGTCTTGCCGCTGCCGGTCGGGCCGGTCACCAGCACCAGCCCGTTGGGCCGCACGATGAACTCCTCGTACAGCTTGAAGTCGCGCGGGTTGAAGCCGAGCGCCGACAGGTCCTGGAGCAGGACGGTGGGATCGAAGATGCGCAGCACCACCTTCTCGCCGAAGGCCACCGGCATGGTGGACAGGCGCAGCTCGGTCTCGGCCTCGCCGCTGCCCGTCTTGATGCGCCCGTCCTGCGGCCGGCGCTTCTCGGAGATGTCCATGCGGGCCAGCATCTTCAGGCGTGAGACGGCCGCGTTGTGCACCACCCTGGGCAGCGTGGTGATGTTGTGCAGCACGCCGTCGATGCGCATGCGCACCAGGCTGTGATCGCGCTTGGGCTCGATGTGGATGTCGGAGGCGCGCTGGTCGAAGGCGTAGTGGAGCATGTACTCCACCGCCGCCACCACGTGCTTGTCGGTGGCCTCGAGGTCGTCGACCGCCTTCAGCTTGACCAGCTGCTCCAGGTTCCCCAGATCCGTCCCCAGCTCCATGCCCTCGGCCGCGGCGTTCACGCTGGAGCGGAAGCCGTACACCTCGGTGATGATGCGCTGGATGTCGAGCTTGGAGGACACCACCGGCCGCACCGAGCGGCCGATCAGCCGGCGCAGGTTCTCGACCAGCTCGACGTCGAAGGGATCGGCCACCGCCACCACCACGTCCGGGCCCTCCTGGCGCAGCACCAGCACCGAGTGGCGCCGGGCGAAGGGCCGCGAGAGCACCTGGGTGATCAGCTTCATGTCGAGCTTGAGCGGGTCGATCTTCTCGTACGGGATCGCGGACAGCTCGGCCAGGAGCCTGGCCAGGCGATCCTCGTCCAGGACCGCGTTGGGCTCGCCCTTCAGCGGCAGGCGGAAGGAGGCTAGCAGCTCCCAGGGCAGGATCTCGGCCCGGTGGCGCCCGGAGCGCACCGCGGCCTGCTCCCGCAGCAGCCGCTGGCGCTGGCCGTTCTCCTTGACCAGGACCGAACGGACCTGCGCGTCGTCCAGCATCCCGCGCTCGACGAGCAGGTCGCAAAGCGACCGCAAATCAGGAGGTTGCATCGCCATGATGGGTATCCATGTAGCACGCGGGTGCGCGGAGTGTCAACGCGCGCCGCACGCTCCCCGGGAACCGCGGGCCCAGGCTGCGGGCGCGAGGCGCGCCCCGTCGCGTTCCTTGAACCTCCCCCGGGCTCGGTGCTAGGCTCCCGCGCTGGACCCGAGACCACCTCAGGAGGAGTCATGAAACACGGACCATGGATGCAGGCGGCCGCGCTCGCGCTGGCCGCCACAGCGACGCTGGCCGTCTGGGGCTGCCCCAAGACCGGCGCGCCGGAGGCCGGGGACGCAGCCGTCCAGCCGGCCGGGGAGAGCGGCCCGGCGCCGCAGATCGCCTGCGAGGCGCCCGAGCACGACTTCGGCACCGTCAGCCAGGGGGCCGAGGTGACGCACACCTTCGCCATCAAGAACACCGGCGCGGGCGTGCTGAAGATCGAGCGCGCCAGGGGTGGCTGAGGCTGCACCGCGGCCGTCGTCTCGGCGGCCGAGCTTCCCCCGGGTGGGGAAGGCAAGATCGAGGTGAAGGTGGCGACCCGCGGCCGGCAGGGCAAGCTGGAGAAGACCGTGGTGGTGTACTCCAACGACCCGGCCAAGCCGCAGTTCGAGCTCAAGATCCGCGCCAACGTCGAGGTGCTGCTGAGCCTGGACCCGGACAAGCTGGTCCTGAGGCCCTTGCTCAAGGGTTCCCGCGCCGAGCACACCGTCAAGCTCGCCGGCAAGCTGGCGGAGCAGGCCAAGATCCTGTCGGTCGAGTCGAACCGGCCGGAGCTCAAGGCCGAGCTGGCCAAGGAACCGGACGGCAAGGTGGTGATCAAGATCGTCTACCAGGCGCCCGACAAGCCCGAGCGCTTCAGCGCCAACGTGGCGGTCAAGACCGATCAGGAGGCGGCCAAGGAGCTGAAGTTCTTCTTCTCGGCCGAGGTGACGGGGGATCTCATCCTGTCCGCGCCCTTCGTGATGTTCACCGCCTTCGATGCCGGCAAGGCGCCCGAGTCCACTCTCACGGTTCGCTCGCTCGGCGGGAAGCCGTTCAAGATCAAGAAGGTCGAAGACTCGAACGGAGCGGTCACGGCCCAGGTCACGGCCCAGGGGGTCGAGCAGCAGCTCAAGCTCACCCTGACCAAGGCGCCCGGGGCGCCGCGCGGGACGCTCAAGATCCACACCGATCGCGCGGACCAGCCGATCCTCGAGGCGCAGTACAACGTGCGGCCCAAGGGCGCCCCGAACGCCGGCATGCGGATGCCGCTCGTGCGCGGCGGACCGGCGCCGGTCGGTCCGGGCGCGAAGCCGGGCCAGGCCATCCAGGTGGCCCCGCCCAACAAGCTCCAGAAGGCCCCTCTCAGGCTGACCCCGACCAGGTCTCCGGAGGCTCCGCCCCCCAAGGCGCCCTGAGCCTCTCCTGCGCCTGGCCGAGGCCGATTCGTCACACGGTTGACACGCACCTGTCACCTCGGGTACACCTGACGCGAAGGCCCTGCCTGGACGGATGGGCTTTCTCCCGCCCGCGGGATCTGGTTCACCGCCCGAGGAAGAGCAGCGTGCCACTGTTCCACAACCGCTCGCCCCGCCAGGAAGAATGGCTCCCCACGTTCGTCGAGCGGTGCGAGCAATTCCTCGACCGCGTCGAGGAGGCCGTCGAGACCTTCCTCCTGTCCGGGCAGGGAGAGGCCTTCGAGTCCTCGATCCGCCTGACCCGCGCCGCGGAGGAGGCGGCCCTGGCGGCCCGTCCGCTCCTGGGCGGCAGGCCCCGTCCGCCCACCACGACGGGCCTGGGCGGTCACCTCACGGGGGTGGCCGACGCCACGGCCGGCATGCTCACCGCCGCTCGCAGCCTGCTGTACGCGCTGCGCTGTCAGCGGGTGGTGCTGCCGCCGGAGCTGAGCGAGGACTTCGCCCAGCTCCTGGACGTGAACCTGGAGGCGTGCCGGCAGGTGCTGAAGCGACTCCGATCCCAGGTCGCCCACCCGAACCTGCGCATGTTGGAGGATCAGCGCATGGACGGGCTGGCCAAGGAGAGCGACCGCCTCGCCAAGGCCATCGTCTTCCGCGTCTTCGGCGGGCCCTCGGGGGCCGAGCCCGGCGACCAGCTGATGCTCCGGGATGTGGTGCTGATGACCGACGCCCTGTCCGAGCGCGCCCGCCGGACCGCCGACCTGCTCGACATGCTGACGCCGCTTTCCAGCCGCGCGGGCCGGTGAAACTTGATCCCCGGGTTCCCCTTCGTGTAGTGCTGCAACGCGGGCCACACGCCCGCGGGGTGACGATGTCTCGCGCACGAACCAGCCTGCTCGCGCTCGCCTGTCTGGGCGCCGCCCTGCGCCTGGCGGCCTGCCAGGCCGCGGTGGAGCCCGCGCTGGCCGAGGCCCCGGCGCCGGCGGACGGCGCGCGACCGGAGATCGACTGCGACGGGGCCGAGCACCGTTTCGGCCGCGTCTGGCAGGGGGCCGAGCTCGAGCACACCTTCCAGGTGATCAACCGCGGCCCGGGCCGGCTGCACCTGGAGCGGTTGCGGGCCGGGTGCGCCTGCACCCGCGCGGTGCTGCAGGCCTCCGAGCTGGGGCCGGGCGAGCGGGCCGAGGTGGAGGTGACGCTCGCCACGCGAGGCCTGCTGGGCCCGATCGAGCGCCAGGTGGAGGTGCTGTCCGACGACCCGGACCGGCCGGCCCTGGCGCTCCGGCTGGTGGGCGAGGTGGCCCAGGCGGCGGCCTTCGCCGAGGACCGCCTCGACCTGGGCGCCGTGCCCCTCGGCGAGCGCAGGCAGGCGGTGGTGGGACTCCGCGGGGAGCTGGCCGAGCGGGTGAGGCTGCACGACCTCGAGCTGGGCGGCAGCGAGGGCTGGTCCGTCCGGGTCGTGGAACGCGACGACCGGAGCGAGCTCGAGGTCGAGCTGCGGGCGGGGCACACGCCCGGACCGCGCGACGCCCGGCTGAGCGCGCGCACGGGCCTGGCCGAGGCGCCCCGGATCCACCTGGCGCTCGCGGCCGAGGTCGTGGGCGACCTCGGCCTCGACCGCCCCGCCGTGTCCTTCGATCCCTTCGACGCCACGGCGCCCGCCAGGCTGGTCAGCGTGCGCTCGGCCCGCGGGCAGGCCTTCCGCCTGCTAGGCGCCGAGGATCCCGCCGGGGCGGTGACCGCCCGCCTGCGCCCGCGCCCGGCCCGCGCGGGCCAGCCGCAGGGGATCGAGCTGAAGCTCGCCCGCGCGCCGGAGACGCCGCGCGGCCGGTTGAGGATCCGTACCGATCGCCCCGACCAGCCCGTGCTGGAGCTTCCGTACGTGGTGCGAGCCTACGCCCGCCCGGAGCCGCCCGCGCCACCGCCCTGCCCCGCCCCTGGACGGCCCATGCCTCCGCCCGCTGGCGAACCGAAGGAGAAACCATGAACACGCCCCTCCCGCTGCTGTCGACGTGGACCGCGCTCCTGGCCCTGCTCGGCCTGGGTGCGTCCTGCCAGAAGCCTTCCGAGCCGCCCGTGACCCCGGAGCCGGTCCAGGCCGCCCCGGCCGCCCAGGCCGGCCCGCGAATCGCCTGCGCGGCCCCGGAGCACGACTTCGGCGCGGTCCTGCAGGGCACGCAGGTCAAGCACAGCTTCAGCCTGCAGAACCAGGGAGACGCGCCGCTCAAGATCAAGCACGTGTCCTCCTCCTGCGGCTCCACCGTGGGCAAGCCGGCGGCGGGCGAGGTCGCGCCGGGCGGGGAGACGAAGATCGACGTCACCGTCGACACCTCCGGCCGCCAGGGGGCGCTCGAGAAGAGCGTGTTCGTGTACTCCAACGACACCCCGCGCCGGAGGTTCGAGCTCAAGATATCCGGCACGGTCGAGGTCCAGGTGGGCTTCGAGCCCCCGCGGCTGAAGCTGCGCAACGTCCTCAAGGGAAGCCGCGCCAGCCAGCAGCTCAAGCTCATCGGCCGCGACCTGGCGAACGCCAAGCTCCAGGTCCTGCGCACCAGCGATCCGCAGGCCCTCCAGGCCAAGCTGGTCCAGGTGGACGGGCAGCCGGGCCTCGAGGTCGGCTTCCAGGCCGGCCCCAAGCCGGGCCGCTTCGAGGCGGAGGTGGTGCTGCAGACCGGCCTGCCCGGACAGCCTGAGGCCCGCCTGCCCGTGGTCGTCGACGCGACGGGCGACCTGGTCATCGACCAGGAGGTGGTGGACTTCGGCCTGGTGTCGCCCACCAAGCCGGTGTCCAGGACGGTGCGCCTGTGGTCCCTGGGCGGCAAGCCCTTCGAGGTGAAGGGGGTAGAGGATCCAGACGGGCTGGTGGCGGGCAAGGCGCAGAAGTCGGGCAGCGAGTTCACCCTCGTGCTGGACGCCATGCGCAGCGGCGACAAGGGCGCGGGCGAGGTGATCGTGCGCACGGATCGCAAGGACCAACCCGAGGTGCGCGTGCCCTACCACGTGCGGGTGTTCAAGCGCCGGGCGCCCGCGGTGGCGCCCCTGGGCCGCGGCGGGCCCGGCCCGGCGCCGCTCAGCCCGACGCCCCTCAAGAAGGTGCCCCCGCCCGCCCCCAGGTGAGCGGGCCCCGCCCGCCGCTCAGAATCCCCCCGGATAGAGGCGCTCGACGTACCGCGCGGCGAAGTCCGTGCCGAAGCCGTCCGCGCCCCGCGCGCGCAGATCGTCCAGCGCCTGCCAGGCCCGCGCCAGCATGTCCTCGCGGGTGGTGGGGTCCTCGCTCACGGCCGCCGCGGCCAGCCAGGGGTCCACGTCGGCGAAGCCGTTCAGGTACAGCCGGACGCCGGCCGGGTGGAGGATGGCGGCCGCCTCGGCCGCGGTGGCCGGATCGCCGTGGGCCCAGCGCAGCTCCAGGTCGGCCGCCTCCGGCGCGACGAAGGCGCTGAAGTCCTCGAGCTGCTGCCCGCGCGGCATGACCAGCCCGCCCGGCACCTCGGCCCGGTAGGCCCGCAGGTGCGCGAGGTCCGCGTCGAAGAACAGCACGCGCCCCGCGGCCCCGGCCGTCCGCACCTCGGCGGCTACCCGGGTCACCTCACCGGCCTTGAAGTCCAGGTCGAGCAGCAACCCGGTCGCCGCCAGCACCTCGCCGAAGGTGGCCGGGTGGCAGCGCTCGGGCTGGGACTCGGGCGCCTCGGCGCAGCGCGCGTCGTCGATCACCAGGCTCCTGAACTCCTGCAGGCTGAGCTGCGCGACCAGGGTGCGGCCGGGGAAGCGCGTCCCGCCGTCCGTGGTACGCGTCACGTCCTCGTCGTGCATCAGCACCACGGCTCCATCGGCGGTCTCGCGGGTGTCGACCTCCACCATCGGCACACCCAGGCGCTCGCACGAGCGGTAGGCCGCCAGGGTGTTCTCCGGCTCACCGTCGCACAGCCCGCGGTGGGCGGAGACGAGCGGCCGCGGGCAGTCCGGCTCCGCCAGGCAGCGGGCTGGGGTGAGCGGCGCCTGCCCGGCCCCGCAGCCCGCGCCCAGCCACACCAGCCACAGCCCCACTCCGATCACGCGTCGCATGCCGCCTCCCGCGCCAGGGTCACCCGCCAGTCTGCCAGAGTTCCAGCCGGCCGCGAAGGTGCCTTGCGCGCAGGCCGGGGGGGATGCTAGCTTCGTGCGCGGAAGTGCCTGGGTCCTGGTGGGCCTCCCGGGCTTCAAACCCGGCGTGGCGCGCGATGAGCGCGTCAGGTGGGTTCGATTCCCATGCACTTCCGCCATTGTCTGCAGCGGCCCCATCCCCGCCCGGGGGTGGGGCCTTTGTATGGGTGCTCAGGTGAGCTCGGCCAGGGCCCGGCCGAGCCGCTCGAACTCGACGCCCACGCGCGCGAGCGGCTCCATCACCCCGATCGCCTCCCCGTCCCGGGCGGCCTGCTCCAGGACCTCGGTCGCGGCCAGCATGCTGGCCGCGCCCAGCGCCGCGCAAGCGCCCTTGAGCGTGTGCGCCCGCCGCGCCACCTGCCCCAGATCGTCCGCGGCCAGGGCGAGGCGCAGATCCTCCAGCAGCCCGGGCGCGGTGGACATGAACAGCTCGGCCAGCTCCCGCAGCGTCCCCTGGTCGCCGCCGAGGCGCGCCAGGACCGCCTGACGATCGAACACCGGCGCGCCGCCCGGCTGGACGGCCAGTGTCCCGCCCGCCAGGCCGAGTCCCGGGCCGAGCTGGCGCCGCACGGCCGCCTCGAGCTGCCGCGGCTCGATCGGCTTGGCCACGTAGTCGTTCATGCCCGCCGCCAGGCAGCGCTCGCGGTCGCCCGACATGGCGTGGGCGGTGAGCGCGATGATGGGCACCTGCGGATCGAGCGCACCCTGGGCCGGGTCGCGCACCGCCCGGGCCGCCTCGTGACCATCCATCTGCGGCATCTGCACGTCCATGAAGACCAGATCGAAGTGCTCGCGTCGCAGGAGGTCGAGCGCGTCGGTCCCGTTGGAGGCCAGCCGGGTGTCGAACCCCAGGCGCTCGAGCATCTTGACCGCCACCATCTGGTTGACCGGGTTGTCCTCGACCACCAGCACCAGGCGGCGGCGCGTCTCCGCCCTCGCTCCGGCCACCGGCTCGCCCGCGGGCTGCCCGGGCTGGCCGACCCCGTCCGCGAGCGCCTCCCCGAGCTTGACCAGGCTCAGCGGCTTGGACACCAGCCCGTCGAAGGCGGCCAGCAGCGCGCCGGAGCGGGCCCCGTGCTCCACCGGCACCAGCCCCAGCCAGCGCGGGCCGCCGGGCGCGAGCCGGGCGCGCAGCGCCTGGAGCGCCTCCACCCTGGCCGGCTCCCCGGGCGGCACGTCCACCAGCACGGCCCGGTACCGGCCGGACGCCAGGGCGGCCGCGGCCTGCTCGAGGTCCGCGGCGAGATCGCAGGCCAGCCCGCCGGCGCCCAGGCAGGCCACCGCCGCGCGCCGGGTGGAGTCCCGCCGGCTGACCAGCAGCATGCGCTCCGCGCCGGACACGGCCGGCGCGGGGGCAGGCCGCAGCACCTCCAGGGCCACCTGGAACCAGAAGGTGGAGCCCGAGCCGAGCTGGCTCTGGACGCCGATGGCGCCGCCCATCAGCTGCACCAGCCGGCGTGAGATGGCCAGGCCCAGGCCGGTCCCGCCGAACTCGCGGGTGGTGGAGGCGTCGACCTGGGAGAAGGAGTCGAAGATCATCTCGCAGCGGTCCGCGGGGATGCCGATGCCCGTGTCGCGGACCTCGAAACGCAGCGCGGCCCGCCCCTCGACGGGCGCCTCCGCGGTCAGCTCGATCACCACCTCGCCCTGGCGGGTGAACTTGACCGCGTTGCCCACCAGGTTCAGCAGCACCTGGCGCACGCGCACCGGGTCTCCACGCAGCCGGGCCGGCACCTCGGGCGCCACCACCCCCTCGACCTCCAGGCCCTTCTGGTGCGCGCCCATGGCGACCAACTCGAGCACGCTCTCCACCACCGCGCGCGGATCGAACTCGACCTGCTCGAGATCCAGCTTGCCGGCCTCGATCTTCGAGTAGTCCAGGATGTCGGACAGCAGCCCCAGCAGGGCCTCACCGCTGGTGTGCAGCACGCGCATGTAGGAGCCCTGCTCGGGCGACAGGGGGGTGTCCATGAGCAGCTCGGCCATGCCGATCAGCCCGTTCAACGGCGTGCGGATCTCGTGGCTCATGTTGGCCAGGAACTCGGTCTTGGCCACGTTGGCCGCCTCGGCCCGCAGCGCCATCTGCTGGGCCTGCTCCGAGGCCTGCACCAGCCGCCGGTTGGCATCCAGGAGCTCGGTGGTGCGCGCCTGCACGAGCACCTCGAGATCCTGGCGGTAACGCCCGAGCTCCTCGTCGCGCTCCTGGATGCGGGTCAGCATCTGGTTGAAGGCGTCCACCAGCTGGCCGAGCTCGTCCTGGTTGGCCTTCTCCACGCGGATGCCGTAGTCCTGCTCCCGGCCGATGCGCTCGGTGGCCGCCACCAGCCGCAGGATGGGGCCCGACACCACGCGCTGCAGGTTGCTGGCCAGCAGGCCCGAGACCAGCAGGGTCAGCAGCACCACCACCAGGGCGGTGATGGCGTAGCCGCGGATCTGGGCGTTGAGCTCCAGCAGGTGGGCGCGCAGGAAGATGGCGCCCAGCCGCTCGCCGCGCTGCTCGATGACCTGGGAGACCTCCAGGGTCGACCACTCGGTGAAGACGGGCCCCGCGGGCACCGCCGCGGCCGGGGGCTGCTCGGCCTCGGAGGTGGCGTAGGTGGCGAACACCCGCCCCTCCGCGTCGAACAGGCAGGCGAAGGTCACCTCGCGGTGCAGCCGCAACGAGGCCAGCGTCTCCCGGGCCACGCGCGCGTCCCCGAAGTCGAGCGCGGCGGTGGAGTTGGCGCCCACCACGTCGGCCAGGGTGGCGAGCTGCTGGGCCTTGGCCACCTTCAGCGCCTGGACGTCGTTGATCACGAAGGCGATGCAGGCCAGCGCCACGGCCACGCCGCTGGCCAGGGCCAGCAGCAGGATCAGCTTGGTGCGAATGGACGCGTCGCGTAAGCCGCGCATGGGCCCCCTACGTCTCGGGCTCGACGACGATCCGCGCCAGGCGAAGCAGCTTGGCGCTGATCTCGAGGCCCGCGCGCCTGGCCGCCTCGAGGTTGATCTCGAAGCGCACGCGATCGCCGGACAGGTAGAAGTTCACGTGCACTCCCCGCTCGGCGAAACCCCGGGTGTCGCCGAGCAGCAGGATCGGACGCCGGCCCAGACGCGACGCCACGCGGGCTAGCCGTCTGCTCTCGGAGCGGGCGATGAACAGGATGCGACAATCGGTCACGTCCTGCAAGCGGGCGAAGCGCACCACCTGGATGGTCTGTCCCGCGGGGGTGCTGCGCCCGGCCAGCGTGTCGATCGTCCGGCCGAAGGGGTCCTCCCCCAGCACGCCCACCACGAAGTCGCCCTCGGCGTCGGCGTCGCCCGGGGCGGGCCACTCCACGTAGCGGACCATCTGGAGGATGAAGGCCGCCTTGACCGCGTACTCACGCGCGCTGGCCGACTCCTCCGCCCGGGCCGGCAGGCAGCCGAAGAGCGCCAGCCCCAGGAGGAACCACGCCACCCCGACCTGGCGCGACAGGCGGTCCAATCCCACGTTTGCTCCGACCCTGCCCCAAATAGGGGCTCCAGGGCATGAATCGTCCCAATCCCTATGTGGGTTGCCCTCTCCTGTCAAGGCCGAGCTGCGATCAACACCCTGTCGTGCATGAAAAAAACCAGGATCCCTTGACTCGCGAATCGAATTCGGGTGTCCTCAGGGCCGAACTGACTCAGGCGGGGTGGAATCGTGAGAGCCAAGGACCGCGAGCGGGTGCTGGCGGAGGTGATCCAGCGCGTCATCTCCCGGGCGGGCGCGACGCCGCAGCAGCTCGAGCAGGCGCTGTTCGACACCCTGTACGACGAGCGGCGGCGGCTGGAGGTGGAGCGGCACCGGAGCCCGGCGCGGCGCGAGCTCTCGTTCTACGACCAGCTCCAGACCCGCGCCCTGAAGGCCGGCCCCGACGAGCAGCGCGACATCCTGCGCGAGGTGGTGGGCCGCTTCGCGGCCGAGGTGGCGGGCCACTTCGATGAACGTATCTACCACCTGACCACCAAGGTCGTGCCGCCCGCGCTCACCTTGCTGTTCAACGCCGTCAGCCCGCTGAAGCTGCTGCAGCAGATCCCCTCCGGGCTGTCGCGGCTGGACGACCAGCTCGAGATCTCGGGCGAGACCGGGGCGCTGAAACGCGCCGTGGCCCAGGGTACCGTGGTCCTGGTGCCCACCCACGCCAGCCACATGGACAGCATCCTGGTGGGCTACATGCTCTACCGGCTCGGCCTGCCGCCCTTCGTGTACGGCGCCGGCCTGAACCTGTTCCACAACCGGCTGGTCGGCTTCTTCATGCACAACCTCGGGGCCTACAAGGTGGACCGCAAGAAGAAGGCCGCGATCTACAAGGAGGTCCTCAAGACCTACGCCGGGGTCAGCATCGAGCTCGGCTACCACAACCTGTTCTTCCCCGGCGGCACGCGCAGCCGGTCGGGCGCCGTCGAGAACCGCCTGAAGCTCGGGTTGCTGGGCATGGGCCTGGACGCCTACGTGCGCTCCCTGCGAGCGGGCAGCCAGCGGCCGGACGTGTTCGTGGTGCCCTGCACCATCAACTACCAGCTCGTGCTGGAGGCCGAGACGCTGATCGACGACCACCTCAAGGAGGTCGGCAAGAGCCGCTACATCATCGAGGACGACGAGTTCTCCAGGCCGCGGCGGGTGTTCGAGTTCGTCTCGCGCCTGTTCGACCTCCAGTCGCGCATCCACATCCGCGTGTCGCGGCCGCTGGATCCCTTCGGCAACCAGGTGGACGAGCAGGGCCGCTCGCTCGACGCCCGCGGCCGCGCGGTCGACCGGCGGCGGTACGTGCTCGCGGGCGAAGAGCCTGGCTTCGACGCCCAGCGCGATCAGGAGTACACCCGGGAGCTCGCCCGCGCCATCGTGGAGTCCTACCGCCGGGACACGGTCTTCGGCAGCGTGCACCTGGTGGCCTGGGTGGTGTTCCACTGGCTGCAGGAGCGCAACTGCGGCCTGGATCTCTACCGGCTGCTGCGCACCGGCGGGGCCGAGGCCAGCATGCCGCTCCTGGAGGCCTACCGGCGCATCGAGCACGTGCGCGAGGCCATGCGTCGCGAGGAGGCCGCCGGCCGCATGCGCCTGGACGCGACCCTGCGGGACGGCGACTCGGTGCAGGTGCTCGCGGACGCGCTGGCGCACCTGCGCGTGTTCCACGTGAACCCGGCCCTGGAGCGCCGCGGCGACCGGCTGCTGCACATCGACCGCAACCTGCTGCTCTACTACCAGAATCGCCTGGCGGACCGCGGCCTGCCCGCCGAGGGGGTGCCGGCATGACCCGCGACTCCCTGGACGCGCTGGTGGTGGGCGGGGGCGCCTTCGGCACCGCGCTGGCCAGCCAGCTCTCCCGGCTCGGCCGCCGGACGCTGCTGTGGGTGCGCCGACCCGAGCAGGCCGAGGAGATCAACCAGCGCCACACGAACCAGCGCTACCTGCCCGGCTGCGCGCTGCCCGAGGCGCTGCGGGCCACCAACGATCTGGCCGCTGCGGTGCACGGCGCGCCGTTGCTGCTCGTGGCCGTGCCCTCGCGCGAGTTCCGCGGGGTGGCCAAGCTGCTCGGGGACTGCGTCGAGGGCGATCACCTGCTGGTGCACGTGGCCAAGGGCATCGAGCGCGGCAGCTTCAAGCGCATGTCCCAGGTGCTGCGCGAGGAGACCTGCGCCCTCAAGATCGGGGTGCTGTCCGGGCCCAACCTCGCGCCCGAGCTGATGGCGGGCCACCCGGCCGGGGCCCAGGTGGCCTCCCGCTTCCGGGAGGTGGTCCAGCGCACCCAGGCGCTGTTCGCGGGCGGCCGACTGCGCGTGTACGGCGGCGCGGACGTGGTGGGCACCGAGGTGGGTGGGGCCTTCAAGAACATCATCGCGCTGGCGGGCGGGGTGGCCGACGGCATGGGCTTCGGCGACAACACCAAGAGCCTGCTGGTCACCCGCGGGCTGGGCGAGATGGCCCGCTACGGGGTGGCGGTGGGGGCGGACGTGTTCACCTTCGGCGGCCTGGCCGGGATCGGCGACCTGATGGCAACCTGCGCGTCCGCGCTGTCGCGCAACCACCAGGTGGGGGAGCGCCTGGGCCGGGGCGAGGCCCTGGACGCCATCCTGGCCAGCATGCCCCACGTGGTCGAGGGGGTGACCACCACCCAGGCGGTCCACCCCCAGGCCCTGGCGATGAAGCTCGCGCTGCCCATCGTGGGGGCCGTGCACGGCATGCTGTTCGAGGGCTGGTCGCCCCGCGACGCCGTCGAGCGGCTGATGGCGCTGCCCGTGGGCGACGAGCTTTTCTCGCTGCGCTACCGCTGAGGGGAGCCATGAAACGAAGCGGTTACCCGCTGTACTTCGACGACCAGCGCACGCTGCCCGAGGGCTTCCGCGGGGACGTGTTCGTCTGGGACATCGACAAGACCTACCTGTCCACGCGCTTCTCCTCCATGGGCGGCCTGGCCCGCATCCCCTTCGAGTTCGCCGTAGACAAGAAGGCCATCCCGGGCATGCCCGAGGTGCTGCGCGGGCTCCGGCGCGGCCCGGGCGCGGAGCCCGCCTGCGCGCCGCTGTACTTCGTCTCCGCCAGCCCGCCCTTCCTGCGCAAGGTGGTGGAGAAGAAGATGCTGCTCGACGGGGTCGAGTTCGACGGCATCATCTTCAAGGACTGGGTGACCACCGTGCTGCAGCTGCGCCCTGGCCGCTTGAGGGAGCAGGTGGGCTTCAAGCTGGCCGCGCTGCTGACCGGCCGGCAGCGGCGGCCCCAGTGCCGGGAGTTCCTGTTCGGCGACGACGTGGAGCGGGACGCCGAGTCGTTCGATGTGTACGCGCGCTTCCTGGAGGGCGAGCTGGGGGCCGGCGGGCTGGAGGACGAGATGCAGCGGCGCGGCGTGCCGGCCGAGGACCGCAAGCTCATCCACCAGCTCGCGGCCGGCCTGCCCGAGCCGCGGGGCCGCGTCGGGCGCATCTACATCCACCTCGAGCGCGGGCTCGCGCCCGAGAGCTTCGCCGCCCTCGCGCCCCGGGTGGTGCCCGTCAAGGGCGCCTACCAGCTCGCGCTGGCGCTGCTCGGCGAGGGGCTGCTCCGCCCGGACGCGGTGCGCGCCGCCCGGGCCGCGGTGCAGAAGCGCCGCCGCCCGCGCAACGGGACGCTGGAGGAGCAGGAGACCGACGCGCTGGCCCGCCAGCTCCTCACCCGGGAACAGCTCGCGCGCCTGTCGGCCTGACCTGTCCGGGCGCGGGCGGAGGGCGGCATGGGCGGGCGGCGGATCGAGGCGGTGCTGTTCGACATGGACGGGGTGCTCATCGACTCCGAGCCGCTGTGGGCCCGGGCCGAGGTCGAGGTGTTCGGCCAGGTGGGCCTGCGGCTGACCCTCGACGAGGCCCGGGACAGCATGGGCCTGCGGACCGAGGAGGTGGTGGCCTTCCGCTTCGCGCGCACGCCCTGGCCGGGCCCTTCGCCCGCCGAGGTGGGCCAGCGGCTCGACGCGCGCGTGCAGCGCCTCGTGCGGGCCGAGGGTCGGGCCCTGCCCGGGGCGCGCGAGGCGGTCGCCGCCGTCCGGGCGCGCGGGCTGAAGCTCGCGCTGGCCAGCTCCTCCTCGCACGCCATGATCGACGCGGTGCTCGCGCGGCTGGGGCTCGAGAGGGCCTTCGACCACCGCCAGTCGGCCGACGGCGAGCCGCTGGGCAAGCCCCACCCGGCCGTGTTCATCGCGGCCGCCGGGGCGCTCGGCGTGCCAGCTTCGGCCTGCCTGGTGGTGGAGGACAGCCTGCGCGGGCTGGTGGCCGCCAAGGCCGCCTCGATGCGCTGCCTGGTGGTGCCGGACGAGACCGGCCGGGGCGATCCGCGCTTCGCCCTCGCGGACGCGCGGCTGCCCTCGCTGGCCGCCTGGGACGAGGGGGTATGGGCCGAGCTCGAGGCGGCGGTCTGGTGAAGGGCGCCAGCCCCGTGTCGCTTCGCGCCACGGGACAAGAAACTCTTCGCGCGGGACACCGCGCTCGAGTTTCTAGCCGTCGAGATCCGGGAAGTGCTGGAGCTGCAGGCGCTCGAAGTACTCCATGGCGCTGCGCACGTAGATGCGCTTCTCGGCGTACAGCCCGGGGAAGAACGAGCGCTTGAAACCGTAGACGATCAGG
The DNA here is from genome assembly GCA_022710975.1 of Myxococcota bacterium. Taxonomy (GTDB): domain Bacteria; phylum Myxococcota; class B64-G9; order B64-G9; family B64-G9; genus JAKLGA01. The sequence continues at coordinate 126,187 of JAKLGA010000019.1, forward strand.
TTCTTGAGCTGACGCAGGCTCAGCCCGAAGGTGGTCACCGCCTTGAGCAGCTCGTCGGTCACCGTGGTGTTGGAGACCGTGCGGTTGTCGGTGCAGATGGTGACCGACAGTTTCCGCCGCATCATCTCCCCGAAGGGGTGGTCTTCCAGCCGCCGGTAGGCCGGATTGGTCTGCTGGTTGGAGGTCAGGCACACCTCGAGCGTCACCCGGCGGTCGGCGATGAACTGGGTCAGCTCGTCCACGTAGCGCTGCTTGTCCAGGATGGCCGGATCGCGCACCGCGTCCGGGTTCAGCAACGAGGTGCCGTGCCCGATGCGGTCCGCGTGCAGCTCGGTGATGGCCTGGAAGATGCTCTCCGGGCCGTAGGCCTCGCCGGCGTGGACCGTCTTCTGCAGGAAGTTGCGCTGCGCCTCGAGGTAGGCGTCGCGGTGGTCGGCGGGCGGGTAGCCCTCCTCGGGGCCGGCCAGATCCACGCCCACCACGGGCAGCCCGCGCTCGCGCCGGGCGATGGCCGCGGCCTGCACCACCTGCTCGGACGCCAGGCTGTAGTTGCGGTCGGGATGCGAGTAGCGGTGCAGGCTGACGAAGTCGCGGTAGTAGTCCGAGAAACGCTCGTTGAAGAAGCGCATGGCGCAGGCGATGATGCCGAACTCGAAGGGCGGCTCCTGCTGGGCGCGCACCTGCTCGCGCGCGTTGAACTCCCGCTTGGCGCGCTCCAGCCCGTCGGAGACCGCCTGCAGCACCTCGACCATGTCGAACGCCCCGTGGGCGTGGAGCTGCGGGGCGAAGCGCACCTCGACGTAGCGCACGCCCTCCCGCTGGTTGTCGACTGCCAGCTCGTAGGAGATGCGCTCGAGCTGCTCGCGGGTCTGCATGACCTTGCCGGTCAGGCCGAAGCCGGCCAGGTACTCGACCAGATCGGCGTAGGTGTCCTTGAACACCAGCTCGCGCAGCCCGGCCTCGGTGTCCGAGGGCAGCTTGACCTTGGCCTCGCGGGACAGCTCAATCAGGGTCGCCAGGCGCACCGACCCGTCCAGGTGCAGGTGCAGGTCGGTCTTGGGCACCGCGGCCAGGAACTCTCGGGTGATCTGCGGCCGTTCCATGCCGCCCACATTACCCGACGTGTCGGGCTATCGCAACTTCGCGTCATTCCACCGGGAAGAACTTGTCGCGGGGGGCGTTGCACACCGGGCAGCTCTCGGGCGGGTCGCCATCGGCCACGTAGCCGCAGATGGAGCACACGTGGTAGCGCGTATCGCGTTCCTCCTGCATGTGCTCGAGGGCGCCCTTGTAGAGCTTGCCGTGGAACTCCTCGGCGTCCCGGGCCTGGCCGAAGCTCACCACCGCGGCCCGCGCGCCCTCCTCCTCGGCCACCTGGATGAACTCCTTGTAGTAGTTCTCGCTGACCGTCGCCTCGCGCTCGAAGCTCCTGGCCAGGTTCTCCTCCGTGGAGCCGACCGCCTTCATCAGCCGCAGGTGCTTCAGCGCGTGCACGCGCTCGGCCGCAGCCACGGCCCGGAACAGGTGGGCCATCTGGGGGTAGCCGTCGCGCGCGGCCTGCTCGGCGTAGGCCAGCAGGCGCACCGAGGCCTTGGCCTCGCCCACGTACGCCTTGTAGAGGTTCTCTTCGGTCCGGGTTCGCTCGGGCATGCGGTGCCTCCGTGGTCTCTGGTTCGCCGGCCATGCTAGCAGGGTGTGGCGCCACTTGACAGCCCAGCGCTCTTGCCTGACCATGGCCGCGGATTTTCCACGAGGCCAACGGGTGAAGTACGTGCGCAGGCAGGCCGTGGACGGCTTCCAGGTGGTGGCTCACCTGGACTCGGGCGGTATGGCCGACGTGTACCTGGCCACCCACGGCCCCCGCGCGGACCTGGCCGTGCTCAAGGTGCTCAAGGAGCAGCTCCTCGAGCGGCCCGAGTTCCTGGCCATGTTCATGGACGAGGGCCGCATCATGGCCAGCCTGCAGCACCCCAACGTGGTCCGGGTGCTGCGCTCCGGCGAGAACATGAGCGGCCAGCCCTACATCGCCATGGAGTACCTGTCCGGCGATCACCTGGGGGTGCTCCTGCGCGAGAGCCAGCGCCAGGCGGTGACGCTCTCCTCGGGCCTGGTGGCCCGCATCGCGCTGCAGGTGGCCAACGGCCTGGACTACGTGCACGCGGCCTGCAACCCCAAGGGCGAGCCGCTCGGCCTGGTGCACCGCGACATCAGCCCGCAGAACATCTTCGTCACCTACGACGGCCGGGTGAAGATCCTCGACTTCGGCATCGCCCTGGCCACCGACCGCAGCGTGGCCACGCAGACCGGGATGCTCAAGGGGAAGCTGCGCTACATGTCCCCCGAGCAGGTCCAGTTCCTGGACGTGGACTCCCGCTCGGACCTGTACTCGCTGGGGGCCGTGCTGTGGGAGCTGCTGGTGGGCCGCCGGCTGTTCGACACCCGCGGCGAGTACGCCACCATGAAGGAGATCTGCGAGGGGGCGGTGCCCGACCCCCGCGAGCTCCGGCCCGAGGTCCCGGCCAGCCTGGCCGAGATCGCCCTGCAGTGCCTCAAGCGTTTCCCCGCCGCCCGCTTCCAGAAGGCGGCCGAGATCCGCGCCGAGCTGCTGGAGTTCCTGACCACCCCGGCCGGCCGCAGCGCCCCGGACGAGATCAGCCGGGTCGCGGCCCAGCTGCTGGGCGAGCGCCAGGCCCGCAAGCAAGAGCTGATCTCCTCCCTCCAGGACGAGCCGAAGCTGCGCGACAACCTGTTCTCCGACCTGCGCTTGCCGGAGGAGGACTCCTCCCCCGTGGTGGACCTGTCGGGCAACACCGCCGAGGTGTTCGCCGCCCCGACCCACCGGCCGGTGAGCGTCGAGCCCGCGCGCCCCGCGCCGGCGCTGGCGCCCCTGCCGCCGCCCAGCGAGCCTCCGCCCGAGGTGCTGGCCCCGGCCGCCAGGCGCGGCCGCGGGCCCTGGTTCGCGCTGGGCGCGGTCGTGCTGTTCCTGGTGCTCGCGGGCGCGGGCCTGGTGTGGCTGCTGTCCGGCCCGCCAGCGCGGCCCGCCGTGCCCGACGCCGGCGCCGCGGTCCCCGGTCCTCCGGGGGCGGGCCCGCTCGCCGCGGTCGCGGCTCTCGACGCGGGACCGGCGGCCAGCAGCCCGGATGCGGCGGACGCGGGCACGCCCGAGCCCACCGACGCGCAGCCCGCGCTGGCCACGGGCCCGGAGCCTGCGCCTCCCCGGCCCGAGCTCGAAGAGGAGGAGGAGGATCCCGAGGGCGCCGAGAAGCGGGGCCCGGTCGGTTTCCTGCGGCTGCGCACCAGGCCCGAGATGGAGGCCTACCTGGAGGGCCGCTTCGTGGGCCGGACACCCGTCGTGGATATGAAGCTCGCGCCCGGCGTCTACCACATCGACCTGGTCGACCGCGGCAAGAACCTCGAGCGCCAGGTGGTGATCCACATCCGGGACAACGAGGTGTCTTCCTACGAGTTCGTCTTCTGAGGAGGCTCCCGTCGCAGGGCCAGCAGGCCCGCCGCCAGCCAGCACAGTCCGCCCGCGGTCCAGAAGGCCGGGGCCCAGCCGTCCGCGCCCTGGCCCTCCAGACCGTCCCGCACCGCGCCGGCCAGCCAGGGTCCGGCCACCGCGGCCAGCCCGTAGGCCAGGTTGACCCAGGGGTAGTTGAGGGCGAAGCCGCGCGGGCCGAAGAGCTGGGCCGTGGCGAGCGGCACCAGGGCGAAGTTGCCCCCGTAGTTGAAGCCGGTCAGGAAGAGCCCGAGCCCCAGGGCGAGCAGGCTGCCGCCCAGCCAGCCGAAGCAGAAGACCAGGACGCCCTGCGCGAGCAGCATGCCCGCGAACACCGGCCGCCAGCCGAGCCGGTCGGCCAGCGCGCCCCAGGCGACGCGCCCCAGCCCGTTGCCCACCGCGAAGGCGATGGCGTAGGCCGTGGAGGCGGCGGCCGCCGCGGAGGCGAGATCGGGGCAGGCGCCGGAGGCGAGCAGCGCGTCCCGGCCGAACAGGCGGTTCACGCCGATGAGCATCAGTCCTGCCATGGCGGAGAACAGGAAGGTCCCGCACAGCAGCCAGAAACGGGGGTCGCGGCCCAGGGCCAGGAGGCCCGCGCCGCCCTCCGGGTCCGGGGCGGGCCCGGAGGGGGCCGCCCCCGGCGGCTCGCCGAGCGGCATGGCGCCCAGCGCGATGCCGCCCAGGAACAGCCCGCCGAACAGGCGGTAGGTGCCCTGCAACCCGAGCGAGGCGAGCAGGCCGCCCCAGGCATCCGCCGCCTGGACCCACACCAGCGCCCCCAGGCCGAAGCCCGCCACGGTCACCCCGGTGATCAACCCCTTGTGGGCCGGGAACCAGCGCATGGCCGTCGCGATCGGGCCCACGTAGGCGAGCCCCATGCCGGCCCCGGCCACCACGCCCAGCGCCGCCAGGTGGCCGGCGAAGCTCACCGGCAGCCAGCCCGCCAGCAGGAAGCCGCCGCCGAACAGCAGCCCGCCCACGGCGGTCACCCAGCGCGGACCCAGGCTGGCCTGCAGCCGCCCGGACAGCAGCATGACCAGAGCGTTCGTGCCGAGCAGCACCCCGAACACCCACTGGGTCTCGGCGGCGCCGAAGCCGAAGGTGTCGCGCAGCTCGCCGGTGAACACGCTCCAGGCGTACACCGCGCCCAGGCAGAGCTGGACCAGCAAGGCGCCAGCCAGGACCAGGGCGGCGCGTGCAGGGTGGAGGGTGGCAGGGGATGCGCCCACGCGGCGGATGATGCAGTCCCGGCGGACGGGCGGTCAAGTCGGCCGCGCCGCTTCCCTGCCGAACCGAGGGCTGCTAGGTTGAGGCCATGCGTGGCCCGCCCCCCGCCCTGGCGCTGCTCGCGGCCCTGGCCGCTGCCTGCACGAACCCGCAGGCGGAGAGCCCGCCTGACGCGGGCGCGCCCGCGGTGTCCGCGCCGACGATCGACCTGGAGGCCGACGAGGTGCGGGTGCTGCTGGTCTCCCCTGGCGGTCCGGCGGAGCGCGCGGGTTTCCAGCCCGGGGACCGGCTGCTGGCCGGGGACGGCGAGGAGCTCGCCTGCGAGGCCGACGCGGCCCGGGTCCTCGCCCGCGCGGCCGAGGGGCGGCCGGTGTTCTTCGAGGTGAAGCGCGGCCGGCAGGTGCTGACCTTGCCGCTCCACGGGCCCTCGGCCGGCTGGCACCTGCTGGCAGGGGGCACGCTGCGCGGGGTGCTCCTGGGGCGGAGCCAGGGCGGTCCCGCGCCGGCCCCCAAGGCGGGAGCCCCGCTCGAGCTCGAGCTGATCTCCCTGGACGGGCGGCCGTTCACGCTCCGCGATCGGCGCGGTGCGCCGCTGGCGCTGCTGTTCTGGGGGACCTTCTCGCCGGCCAGCGATCAGGCCCTGCGGGAGTTCGAGCAGGCCTGCGCGGCCCTCTCGGGCCGTGGGTTGTCCTGCCTGGCGGTGGACACCCTGGATCTGTTCACCGCGGCCGGCCGGAGCCAGGCCTGGGCCGCGGATGTGCTGCGGGTCAGACGCGAGGTGTACCCGCGGGGCGAGCTGGCCGTCGACCTGCCGATGCACGCCGAGCGCGCGGCCGGCGTGCAGACCCTACCGACCCTGGTGCTCGTCGATCCCAGAGGGAGGGTGCTCGGCCGCTGGGCCGCGCCCCTGCCCGACCTCGCCCGGGAGCTGTCGCTCCGCCTCGAAACCCCCCGGGCTCGGCCTTGACAACGAGGGGTCCATCGGACATGTTGGTCCGGAATCGCCACATCCAGACGGGGTACATGACTCGTCCGGGAGATGCAACGTGCCGGTAGCGTTCGGGAAATACCAGCTCCTCAAGCGCATCGCCGTGGGTGGCATGGCCGAGATCTTCCTCGGCTACGTGCAGGGAGCGGGTGGCTTCAAGAAGCCGGTTGCCATCAAGCGGCTGCTGCCTCAGCACGCCCGGGATCCCGAGTGCGTCAAGATGTTCCTGGAAGAGGCGCGGCTGCTGGCCCGCTTCGAGCACCCCAACATCGTCCAGGTCCACGACGTCGGGCAGCTCAAGACCTCGTACTTCCTGGCCATGGAGTTCGTGCACGGGGTGGGCCTGGACCGGGTGCTCAAGCTGTCCGCGCGCAAGAACCAGGACATCCCGCTCGACTACGCCGCGGCCATCGCCCGCGACGTGTGCGACGTGCTCGACTACGTGCACAACTTCACCCTGCCCGACGGCAGCTCGCTGAACCTCATCCACCGCGACATCAGCCCGCAGAACATCATGATCACCTTCAGCGGCGTGGTGAAGGTGCTCGACTTCGGGATCGCCAAGAAGATCGGCTCCGCCAGCCAGACCAACCCCTCGGGGCTCAAGGGCAAGGCGGCCTACATGTCGCCGGAGCAGATCGCCCAGGTCCAGGATCTCGACCGGCGCACCGACGTGTTCTCGCTCGGCATCGTGCTGTTCGAGATGGCGACCCGCCGCCGGCCGTTCGAGGGGTTGAACGAGATCGAGACCATCCTGTCCATCGACAAGCACGAGGTGCCCGACCCGCGCACGTTCGATCCCAAGCTGCCGGACGAGATGGCCGAGATCATCCTGTCGGCCCTGCAGAAGGACCGCGAGCGGCGCTACCAGAGCGCGCGCGAGATGCTCACCAGGCTGGAGGTCTTCCTGCGCGATCGGAGCGCCTCGGTCAGCAAGCAGACCCTGGCTGCCTTCATGCGCGATCTGGTCCCCCGCAAGAAGCCCGCCAAGCCTGCCGGCGCAGCCGGCGGACCGACGACCTCCACGGAGTCGGGCGAGTTCACCCTGGCCGCGCTGACCGGCGGCGAGAGCGGCGCCCCGCTGGCCACCGAGTCGGGCGAGTACTCCGTGGCCGCGATGGCCGCAGCCGCGGGCGCCGAGGCGGGCGGAGACGTGGAGGCGCTGGCCGAGGAGTCCCCTGCCGTGTCGGCCCCGCCGGACGAAACCGGCTCGGCGGCCACGCCCACGGACCAGGAGGCTCGCGCGGCGCAGGCCGCGCGCGCCAACCCGGAGGCGCCCTTCGCGGCGCTCTTCACTCCCCTGCCGCCGCCGGCAGCCGAGGCGCCCGCTCCAGAACCCGCCACGGCCACGCCTCCGCCCGTGGCCACCCCGCCGCCCGTGGCCACCCCGCCGCCCGCGGCCACCCCGCCGCCCGCGGTCACGCCTCCGCCCGCGGTCACGCCTCCGCCCGCGGCCGAACCAGTTTCCCCTCCCGGAGAAGCGCTGTTCTCCGGCCTGGACAAGCCCAGACGTTCGCCAGCGCTGGCCATCGTGCTGGTGCTGCTGCTCCTGGGCGGCGCGGGAGCTGGCGTGTTCGTCTTCCGTGACAAGCTGTTCGGCGGCGGCTCCTCGGCGTCCGAGCCCACCGACGCAGGCGCGGTGGCCGAGCCCATCCGGCCGCCGGCCGAGCCCGTGGCCCCCCCCGAACCGATCCCTGTGGACGCTGGCGGGGTTGCCTCCGCGGGGGACGCCGCAGCGCCCGATCCTGGCGTGGCGACACCGAGCGAGCCCGCGCCGCTCCCTCCGGCCACCGGCCCCCGGGTCGTCGCCCCGGCCAAGCCCCGCCCGGGCACGCCGGTCCGCCCCAAGCCCGGCCCGCTGGCCGGTCGGCCCGCCCCCAAGCCGGCTGGCATCGAAGGGATCGAGATCGAGCCCGAGATCGAGCCCGAGGGGGCAGCGCCGCCGCCCAAGCCGGCTCCCGTGGATCCCAGGCCGGCCGAACCTGGGCCAGCGCCCGCCCCCGAGCCCAGGCCTGCACCGGCGCCGGCTCCTGCGCCAGCCCCTGAGCCCAAGCCCGCGCCGGTCCCGGTGGTGGCGGCCGTGGAAGAGGCCGAGCCGCCCACCTTCCAGCCGGTGGAGATCATCCGCAAGCGCCGGGTGGCCGGGTCCGAGCCCGACTACCCGCCCGCGGCCCGCGAGGCGAAACTCCAGGCCATCGTGCTGGTGAAGCTGTTCATCAGCCCCACCGGCGAGGTGGAGAGTTTCAACTTCCTCAAGACCCACGAGGTGTTCGAGCCGGCCGTACGCAAGGCGATCAAGTCGTGGCGCTTCACTCCGCACACGATCAACGGCCGGCCGGTGGGCACGTACACCGTCTACAAGTTCGTGTTCAAGCTCGACTGAGCCCGTGTCCGGATTCCGGACACCCTGCCTGAAAAAACCGGACACCCCACCGCTGGCCTCCGCCTGGCACCCTCGCAACCGGCCGTGAAGACTGGGTTTCGCCTCTGGCACGCCACGTGCTTTCCCACCGCGTCGGGAGGTGCCCATGCCAGCGGCCTCAGGGCGTATCGATCGGATGCTCGACGGACTGGCCCCGGACCCTTTCTTCTCCCGGGATCTCGGGGATGGCCTCGGCTCCATCCATGTCGCCTTCGCGTTCGGACGGCACGGCCTCCGGCTCGAGGACTGCGCGCGGCTCGGCCGCGCGGAGGTGGAGGCCCGCCTGCGCTCCACGCTCGAGCGCTCCGCCCCCGGGCTCGACCCCGAGGAGAGGCGGGCCCGGGTCGCGCGCATGCTCACGGCGATCTCCGCGGCGCTGTGCGAGCAGGTCGAGCTGCGGCTGCGGACCGACGGGGCGGGCCTGATGCGCCGGGCCGCCCGGGGCCTGCGCGTGGCGAGCCGGGATTCGCGCGCGGCGCTCGCCGTGCTCGCGGACGTGCTCGCCACGCCCGCCGGGAGCGAGCGCCTGGCCCGGCTCGAGGCGCTGGGGCTCGATCGCCGCGCGGCCGAGGGGCTCGACCTGCGCATGCGCAACCCGGGCCGGGACCACCTGCTCGCGCAGATCGCGGCCCGGGGCGCCGCGCTGCCGGGCAGGCCGCCCTTCACCCTGGACGAGCTCACCCGCGCCCTGTCGAGCACCGCGGTCGCCCTGGAGGGCGGTGCCCGCGCGCTCGAGCGCGGCCTGCAGCGCGGCCCCTCGGTGATGGTGAAGTTCCCCGCCCTGACCCGCGGGCTCCTGGCCGGACTCGATCCCGACAGCCTGGTGGCCCAGGCCCTGCGAGCGCGCAGGGCCCACCACGACCGCTGCCAGGGCGCGGACGAGGCCATGCTCGCCCTGGGCGGGCTGCTGTTCGACCTGGGAGGCCTGGTGGCCGGAGGCTGGCTCTCCTGGGCGGGAGCGCTCTACGACCTGGCCGTCGCGGGCGGGCAGGCGGCGGCTGGAGCGCGGCGCTGGGACGAGCAGCGCCTGGCCCACCTCGCGGGTGGGCTGGCGCCCGGGGCCCTGGCCGCCGAGCGCACCGCCCGCGCCCGGGGCCAGGGCCTGAGCCTGTCGGCCGGGATCACCAGCTGCCTGCCTGGCTCCACCGCGCTGCTGCTCGGGCTCGAGCGCGTCACCCGCTGAGGCGCGCGGTCAGAAGGGGATGCGCGTCTCGACGTAGATCTCCCGGCCGGGCGAGGGGTAGTCCTGGATCACGTACACCCGCTCGTCGAGCGCGTTGCGCAGGTAGGCGGACAGCTCGATGTCGTGCGGGGCGGTCCAGGTCAGGCCGAAGTCGAGCAGCAGGTAGCCCGGCAGGCTGCGGCGAGGGATGCCCGTGATGCCGCCCGCCAGGAAGTCGTCGTAGAGCCGGGCGGCCACCCCGTGCACGTGACCGGTCAGCCGGAAACCGCCCCCGTGCAGGATGGCCCACAGCCCGCCCTTCCACTCCGGCCGGTAGAGCAGCCGGCTGCCGTCCTCGGTGTCGCGGCAGTCCATCCAGGAGGCGTCCGCCTGGAGCTCGAGCCAGCGCGTGGGCGTCAGCGTCAACGCCAGCTCCAGCCCGAAGGTGCGCGAGCCCTCCAGGTTGGCGGCCGACACCGGGATCGTGCGGTAGTCGAACTCGATGGTGCCCGAGCCCTCGTTCCAGAAGGCCACCAGCTCGAGCTTCAGCCGGTCGGCGAAGAACTGGCGGCGCAGCCCCAGCTCGAAGGCCCACAGCACCTCGGGCTCGAGCTCCGGGTTGCCCTGGAAGGCCAGCCCGAAGGAGGTCTCGTAGCGCAGGTAGAGCTCGCCCACCGAGGGCGCGCGGAACCCGCGGTTGACCGCCGCCCACAGCACCGTGTCCTCGTCCGGGCGGTAGGCCACCCGCAGCTTGGGGCTGGCCGAGGTGTAGGACTGGTGGGTGCTGAACCAGCACGTGTCGAGCCGCACGCCGCCGGTCAGCTCCAGGCCGAAGTCGAGCAGGAGCTGGCTCTGCAGGAAGATCGCCCCGGCCACCAGGTCGTAGGGGCCCTCCCCCAGCGCGTACACGTCGCCGGCCACGCGGTGGTACTCGAGCTCGACCCCGGCGGTGTTGAGCAGCGCGTCCCAGAGCAGGAAGTGCACCAGCGAGCGGGCCCCGGCGCGGTCGGTGTCGTAGGCGTTGGGGTTGCCCCCGCCCGGATCGGCCACCACCGACCCGAACCTGTTCCAGTACAGATCCGTCTCGGTCCGCAGCCCGGTCCCGCGGTCGTAGCGGTGGCCCAGCCGGACGCCGAGGGTGTCCCGCTCGAAGCGCCGCGAGCGGCTGCGCTCGGAGGTGCCCTCGAACCCGGGGTTGCCGCCCGCGCTGCCCATCCAGCTCAGCTCCCCGTCCAGGCGGTGCTCCGGGCTCAGCCGGCCGTCCCCGGTCAGCCGCAGCCCGAAGAGCTGGCTGTCCGAGTTGTACCGCGCCTCTCCCTCCCCGGGCGGCACCAGCCCGTTGTAGCTCTGGTACCAGCCCGACAGCCGCAGCCCGAGGCTGTCGAAGCGGGTGGCGGCGCTACCCGCGATGCGGGTCTGGTTGGGTTCGTCGCCGCCGAAGCCCTGTCCCAGGGTCAGCTCGACGCCGTCCGCGGCTGGCCGCGTGAAGAGCTGCACCACGCCGCCGACCGCCGTGGAGCCGTACAGCGCCGAGGCCGGCCCGCGCAGCACCTCGACGCGCGACAGATCGAACAGCGGCAGCGCGCTCCAGTCGACCCCGTGCGTGTCGGGCGCGTTGATCGGCCGTCCGTCGAGCAGCACCAGCACGCGGTTGCCGAAGCCGCCCGGCTTGAAGTCCGAGGAGCCGCGGATGCTCACGTTGCTGCCGTACCCGCCCGGGCTCATGCGCTGCACGTCCACCCCGGGCGCGGCCTCCAGCAGCGCGGTGGCGTCGGTCGCCGCCGCGTCCTCGATGGCCTGCCCGTCCAGCACCGTGAGGGCCGCGGCCGCCTCGTCCGCGGCCTGCTCGATCCGGTCGGCGGTCACGGTGATGACCTCGGCCTCGGCCTCCTGGTCCTCCATGGCCCACAGGATGGCCTTCCACTCCTCGTCCTCGGGCTCCGCGGGCGGAGGCCGCTCGGCGCCCGGCTCGGCCTCCTCGGCTCCGGGCGAGGCCGCCAGAACGTGGACGGGTGCCCAGACCAGGGTCGGGAGCGTCACCAGCAGCAGGTGAAGGCCGCGGCGCATCAGCCTCCCACGGATGTACCCACAGGCGCGTAACGGCTGCGCATCTCGTCCGCCGTGGCATCGAGCACCACCGCCGGGAGATCCACGGAGGCGTCGGGCGCCTCGGCGCTCAGCTCGATCGGCGCGGCGGCCTCGAGGTGGGCGAGGTCGGTGCCAGCCACCGCCATGGGCAGCATGTGGGCCGACTGCTCGGGCGGGTCGGGGTCTTGCCAGGCCAGGACCAGCGACTGGTAGGTATCGAACGGCACCCCGGGCTCGGCGATGTCCGCCGCCAGCCTGGGCCCGTCGGGCTCATAGATCACGCGATAGGCCGCGGGCGGACCGGGCTCGAAGGCCGCATCCCAGGGGGACACCTTGAACAGGGCCACCACCACCAGCCCCTCCGCGGGCCAGGTGCCCGACCAGGGGGCCTCCAGATGGATTGAGCCCGTGGTGCGCGCCACCTCTTCTCCGCAGCCCGAGGCCCCCGGGCCGGCGAGGAGCAGGGCGGACAGCAACACACCCGTGGATAGACCACTCATCCCGTACCTTCCCTGCGTCATGCAGTCCTCCTGCGGGGCTTCGGTGCGTACCACACCCGCATCCCTGGAACCAGGGCAAACTATATTTGCCCATCCCTTGTCCTGAAATCAAGGGCCTGGCCGGAGGAAGTTGCTCCAGGCGTGCGAATGGGCCTAGAATGATCGGGCCGGTGCCCGCCCGGACGTCGGGGGTGCCCATGTCTTCGAATAAAATAGGTTTTCTGTGCATCGCCTGGGCCCTCATGGCCATGGTATCGGCCGCGGCCTGCAGCGGGTCGGTCCACGGTCCCAACCAGCCGCCCCAGGCCGTGGCTGGCCCGGACAGGACCGTGGACCTGGGGACGGAGGTGGCCCTGGATGGCAGCGCCTCCTTCGACCCGGACGGCGACCGCATCTACTTCCGCTGGTCGGTCCTGGCCGCCCCGCCCGGATCCCTCACGGGCGGCGTGCTCATCCCGCCCGATCTGGCGCTGTCCCGCTTCGTGCCGACCGCCCAGGGCCGCTGGCTGCTCGCGCTTCGCGTCTCCGACGGCCGGCTCTCCTCCGAGCGGGATCTGGTCCTGGTGCGGGTGCGGGGAGAGCCTTGCCAGCTCGATCCGCAGTGCGACGACGGTGTGTACTGCAACGGGCTCGAGATCTGCCAGCACGACGGCGGCGCGGAGGGGCACTGCGCCCCGGGCTCCCCTCCCGATTGCAGCCTCCTGGACGGGCCGTGCGTGGACGGGTTGTGCCAGGAGACCAGCCAGGCCTGCCGGGCGGTGCCACGCGCCCAGGGCGTCGCCTGCGATGACGGCCTCTACTGCACCGAGCAGGAGGTGTGCGACGCCGCGGGCCAGTGCCGGGGGCAAGCCCGGATCTGCGTGCCGAGCGGCCCTTGCCGTGCGGTCGCCTGCGAGGAGGTCACGGACCGCTGCCTGGAGAACCCGGCCCCGGACGCCACGCCCTGCGACGACGGGCAGTTCTGCACGGTCGGGGACACCTGCCAGGCCGGACAGTGCCAGGGGGCGGCCCGGGACTGCTCCGCACCGGGCTCCTGCGCCACGGGCAGCTGCGACGAGGCCGGCGACCGCTGCACGGGCGACCCGGCCCCGGACGGCGACCCGTGCGACGACGGCGACTGGTGCACCCAGGCCGACGCCTGCCTGGGCGGGTTGTGCCAGGGGGCGCCCCTGGACTGCTCCGCGGCGGCCGACGCCTGCAACGACGGGGCGTGCGACCCCGCGACCGGCGCCTGCCTGCCCCGCCCGGCCCGGGAGGGCGAGGCCTGCGACGATCGGCTCTTCTGCACGGCCGGCGAGCGCTGCCAGCAGGGCGCCTGCCTGTCTGCGCAGGTGACCGACTGCAGCGCGGCCGCGGACGCCTGCAACGCCGGGGTGTGCGACGAGGCGGGCGACGCCTGCCTGTCCGCGCCCGCCCGCGAGGGGGAGTTCTGCGACGACGGCCTGTTCTGCACGCTCGGCGATCAGTGCGTCCAGGGTGAGTGCGTGGGGACGACGCCACGCGACTGCCCGGATGGTCCGGGCGCGTGCGATCGCGGCGTGTGCGACGAGGGCGCCGGCACCTGCCGGATCGAGGCCGGCGGCGAGGGCGACCCGTGCGAGGACGGCGACCCCTGCACCCTGGGCGACACCTGCCAGGCGGGTGCCTGCGTGCCCGGCCAGGCCTGCCCGCTGGGCTGCGACGCCCAGGCCCAGCCCCCGCGCTGCCTGCGGCTGCGGCCCTCGAACGTGGATCCGGCCTGGCTGTGCCAGGCGGGTGCCCCGGCCTTCCCGGTGCTGCTGGGGGACGCCGAGATCGACACGGACCTCGGAACCCTGGACGGCGCGCCGCACGAGCCCTTCCACATCCAGGTCCAGCCGGCGGACGCAGACGGGGCGCCGCCCGACATCGCCGTGTTCGTCTTCGAGCGGGTGGAGCTCCCGGCCGGGATCACCCTGCGGGTGGTCGGCGCGCGGGCGCTGGCCCTGCTGGCCTGCGAGGAGCTCATCCTGGGCGGCGCGCTCGACGCCCGCGCCGAGGGCTGGCGCGCGGGTGCGGGCGGATACGCAGGCGGCGCCGGCTCCTACTGGACCGGCGCGAGCTACGTGGCGGCCGAGGACGGGGACGGCTACGGCGCAGGGCCGGGCCTGCACGGGCTCTACCAGGGCGCCGATCCCTACCTGCAGTCCGGCGGCGGCGGGGGCGCCTTCGGCCGCGCGGGCGGCGACGGTGGCGACGGCACGGCCCCGAGCGAGACCACCCGGCCGGGCGGGGCGGGCGGCTCGGCCTGCGGGCTCACCACCCTGAGCCCGCTGCTGGGCGGCAGCGGCGGCGGCGGCGGCGGTGCCTTCAACTGGGCCGGGGACGGCGGGGGCGGCGGCGGCGCGATCCAGCTCGTGGCGGGGGAGCGAATCCGCGTCGAGACGGGCGCGATCATCCACGCCGGCGGCGGGGGCGGCGGCACCTCCTCGGCCGACAACTGGGGCGCGGCCGGCGGCGGCGGCGCGGGCGGCGGCATCCTGCTCGAGGCGCCCGTGGTGGAGGTGGCCGGCCTCCTGGCGGCCAACGGCGGCGGCGGCGGCGGCGCCCGCACGGACTACTCGGACTGGGGCCTCTACTGCCCGCCGGGCACGCCCACCGGAGGCGAGGACGGCCTCCCGGCGGCGGACACGGCGGACGGGGGGCTGGGCTGCTCGGGCGCCGGGAACCGGCCGGCCGGGTCCGGCGGGCGGGGCGGGGCCCTGAGCGGCGGCACCGAGGCCGGCGTGGCCGGGGAGAACGGCCGCACCGGCGGCGGCGGCGGCGGCGGCGTGGGCCGCATCCGGGTGAACACCCTGGAGGACCTGGGCTTCGAGCTGACCGGCACGACCAGCCCGGACTGCTCCGTGGCCGGCAACGCATGCACCACGGGTCCGGTGGACCTGGAGTGAACGCGTGGCCGGACCCTTCACCTGGCTCCGGCGCAGGCGGCTCCGCAAGCGACCCTTCCCCGAGGCCTGGCGCGCCATCCTGGCCTCGCGCGTGCCGTTCGCCGCGGCGCTGAAGCCCGCGGACCGAGCGCGGTTCGAGGAGCTGCTCAAGCTCTTCGCCTGGGAGAAGCACTTCCTGGGCATGGGCGGGCTGGTGGTCGAGGACGACCACCGGGTGACCATCTCGGCCGCGGCCGTGCGCCTGGCGCTCCACGTCGGGCTCGGGCCCTACGACCGGCTGAGCGAGATCCTGGTGTACCCGGGCGCCTACACCCACCCGGACGGCCAGGCGGCGCTGGGCGAGGCGCACGCCTGGGGCACGGTGGTGCTCTCCTGGCAAGCGGTGGTGCAGGGGCTGCAGAACCAGGCCGACGGCCACGAGACCGCCACCCACGAGTTCGCCCACGCGCTCGACCGGGCCGACGGCGGCTTCGACGGCACGCCCGAGCTCGGCCTGTTCGCGGCCTACGCGCCCTGGGCGCGGGTGATGAGCCAGCACTACCTCAGGCTCCGCGCCCGCAAGGCGCCCGAGCGCAAGGTGCTGCGCGCCTACGGGGCGACGAACGAGGCCGAGTTCTTCGCCGTGGCCACCGAGGCCTTCTTCGAGAAGCCCAGGCAGCTCGAAAGGCACCTGCCCGAGCTCTACGATCTGCTCCGCGACTACTACCAGCAAGATCCTTCTCAAGCCTCTTGACAAACGAGTCAATTTCGGTCGACTCTATGTGCCGGGGAAACCAATCACAGATTTTATTGAAGTTTTCCCGTCTGTTCGAAACAGGACGAGAGGAGTCTCGATGATCACGAACCGACGGTCTTTCCTCAAGATTCTGGGCAGCGTCGTGGCAGGGGCGGGTGTGGGGACTTCAGGAATTGCGCTCGGCGACATCGGCGCGGACGCCAAGGCGCTGCAGAGCGCAGCCTCTCAGGCAAGACTCCTGGGGGCCAAGGAGTTCACCACCGCCTGCAACTTCTGCTCCTGTGGTTGCGGGATGGTCTGCCACGTCCGGGATGGGAAGCTGCTGAACCTCGAGGGCGACCCCGATCACGTCGTCAACCGCGGGGCGCTGTGCTCCAAGGGGGCCGCCATGCGGGCGACCCACGAGTCGGACCAGCGGGCCAAGACCCCTCTCTACCGGGCTCCGGGCGGCACCGAGTGGCAGAAGATCAGCTGGGATGAAGCCCTGGACAAGATCGCCCGGAAGATGAAAGAGGTCCGCGAGGCGACCTGGATGGAAACCGAGCGGGACGGGGAGACCGAGGTGCCCGTACGCCGGACGGACGCGCTGGCCTTCCTGGGCGGCGCCCAGAACACCAACGAGGAGTGCTACCTCTTCCAGAAGATGGCGCGGACAGCCGGGAGCGTGATCGTCGAACACCAGGCACGTCTCTGACACAGCCCCACGGTCCCCAGTCTGGGGGCCTCATTCGGCCGCGGCGCGATGACCAACCACTGGGTCGATCTGAAGAACGCCAAGCTGTTCCTGATCGGCGGCAGCAACGCCGCCGAGAACCACGTGGCCTCGATGCGCTGGGTACAGCGCGCCAAGGAGCAGGGAGCGATCGTCATCCACGTCGACCCGCGCTTCAACCGCACGTCCACCATGGCGGACATCTTCGCCCGGGTCCGGCCCGGGGGGGACATCGGCTACCTGAACGCGGTCATCAACTACCTCCTCGAGAACAAGCTGTTCGACGAGGAGTACGTCAAGACCCACACCAACGCGCTCTCGATCCTCGGAGAGGACTTCGGCTTCGAGGACGGGCTGTTCTCGGGCTTCGACGCCCAGAAGCACAAGTACGACACCAGCAAGTGGAGCTACGCGCTCGACCCCGAGACCCACAAACCCCTCAAGGCCGAGACGCTGGACGATCCCCGGACCGTGTTCTCGAAGCTGAAGCAGTTCTTCTCGCGCTACACGCTCGAGGTCGGCGAGAAGATCTCGGGCATCCCCGCCGAGCAGATCAAGCTCATCGCCGAGACCATGGCCAAGCACAAGCCCGGGACCGTGATGTACGCGCTGGGCATGACCCAGCATACGGTCGGAGTGCAGAACATTCGCTGCTACGGTGTGCTGCAGCTCCTCCTGGGCAACATCGGCAAGCCCGGGGGAGGCGTCAACGCGCTCCGCGGCGAACCCAACGTCCAGGGCGCCTGCGACATGGCCGTGCTCTACAACTACATGCCGGGCTACCTGGCCTACCCGAGCCACACCGAGCCCGATCTCAAGGCCTGGACCAAGAAGTGCGGGACCTTCCGGGCGAAGTTCCTGGTGAACGGCCTCAAGGCCTGGTTCGGCGAGGCCGCCACCCCGGAGAACGAATTCGGCTACGGCTGGCTGCCGAAGAAGAACGCCACCGCCAACTACTCGATCTTCAAAATCTTCGAGAACGCCCTCGAGGGCAAGGTCAAGTTCCTCTACACCATCGGCCAGAATCCCATGGTGACCCAGCCGAACCTGAAAGTGGTCGCCAAGGGTCTGGCCAAGCTCGAGATGCTGGTCGTGCAGGAGCTCTGGGACACGGAGACCTCGAGCTTCTGGCAGCAGCCCGGGGTCGATCCGAAGTCCATCCCGACCGAGGTGCTGCTGCTCCCCGCGAGCTACTTCATGGAGAAGGAAGGCAGCATCACCGGTTCGGGCCGGCTCGTCCAGTGGCGCTACGCCGCGGTGGATCCGCCGGGTGAGGCCCGGCGCGACATCGAGATCATCGACGCGCTCTACAAGAAGCTGCGCGCGCTCTACCGGGACTCCAGCCTGGAGCGGGACCAGATCTTCAAGCGGACCGTCTGGGCCTACGACGACGGCCCCAGCAAGGCCGAGGAGGTCTTGAAGGAGATCAACGGCCGGGACCTGACCACCAAGGAGTTCATCAGGAAGATCCCCGACCTCAAGGCCGACGGCACGACCTCCTCGGGCTCGTGGATCCTGGCGGGCGTCTTCGCCGAGGGCAAGAACCTCTCGAAGCGCCGCGACCACAAGACCGATCCGAGCGGGCTCGGCATCTACCCGGGCTTCGCCTGGACCTGGCCCGGCAACATGCACATCCTCTACAACCGGGCGTCCGCGGACAAGGACGGCAAGCCCTTCGATCCCGAGCATCCGCTGGTCTGGTGGGACGAGGCCAAGCAGGAGTGGACCGGCTACGACACCCCGGACGTCGCGGTCAAGACCGACGGCCCCGCGACCCCGAACGGCCAGCGCGCCTTCCGGATGAGCGCCGAGGGAGTCGGGCGGCTCATCGCGGTGCCCTACAAGTCCCCGGATCCCGACATCGAGGGCATGCCGAAAGACAGCTCGGGCGTGCCGGTCGACGGGCCGCTGCCCGAGTTCTACGAGCCGGTCGAGAGCCCGATCGCCAACCTGCTCCACCCCAAGGTGCAGAACAACCCGTGCTTGAGCTATCCGAGGCTCAAGGATCTCCAGCCGGTCGGGACGGCCAAGGACTTCCCCTACGTGCTGATGACCTCCTCGCTGGCGGAGCACTGGTGCGCGGGCTCGGTCACGCGCAACGTCCCCTGGCTGAACGAGCTCGTGCCCGAGCCCTGGATCGAGCTCCCCGAGCAGCTCGCCCAGAAGCTCGACATCCGCACCTCCGACCTGGTCGAGGTCGCCTCGGCCCGCGGCGCGATGACCGTCAAGGCGGTCGTGACCAAGCGCATGCAGGTCATGCAGATCGACGGCCAGGAGGTCCCGATCGCCTGGATGCCTTACAACTGGGGGTTCAAGGGCCTGTCCCAAGGCCCGAGCACCAACGAGCTCACCATCGACGCCGGAGACCCGAACACCTGGTGCCAGGAGTCCAAGGCGTGTCTCGTCCGCATCAGCCTGGCGAACCGTGGCGAGAGGGGGGCCAGGTCATGAGCAAAGCGACCCTCATCGACACCACCCGATGCATCGGCTGCCGATCGTGCCAGTCCAGCTGCAAGCAGTGGAACGATCTCCGGGCGGAAGAGACCAAGCTGCCCGCGGCGGGGCTCGGGCTGCAGAACCCCAAGCTGCTCTCGGCCAAGACCTTCACCCTGGTGACCTTCAAGGAAATCGAGGATCCCAAGGCCCCTGGCGGGCTGCGCTACATCGCCGCCAAGCGCCAGTGCATGCACTGCCTCGAGCCGGCCTGCGCCTCGGCCTGCCCGGTCACGGCGCTCGTCAAGACCGCGGAAGGACCCGTGACCTACGACTCGGACAAGTGCCTGGGCTGCCGGTACTGCATGTGGGCCTGCCCCTTCGGCGCCCCGACCGCGGACTGGGACTCGCTCGCGCCGAGGATCCACAAGTGCACCATGTGCGCGGACCGGGCGCAGGAGACGGCCCCCGAAGAGCGCAACGGACAGAAGCTCTCCCCCGAGGACGCCCAGGGCTTCCTGGCCTCCCACGCCAAGCCCGCCTGCGTCAGCCATTGCCCGACGGGCGCGCTACGGTACGGTGAGCGGGACGAGCTCCTCAAGGAAGCCCGGCAGCGGATCGCCGCCAACCCCGAGCGCTACGTCGACGGGATCTACGGCGAGAAGGAAGCGGGGGGCACCGGCGTCCTGTACCTGGCGAGCGTGCCCTTCGAGCAGCTCGGTCTGCCCAGGGTCGGCCTGGAGAGCTACCCGGCCCGAAGCACGCCGGCCTTGAGCGCGGTCCCGCCCGCGGTGCTGACCGTGGGCGCGCTCCTGGGCGGCGTGTACGCCCTCAGGAAGCGGGGCCAGAAGCTCGCCGCGGCCGAGGCCGCCGCAGGCAAGGCCGAGGCCCACGACCCGCACGTGGAGTTCGCCCCTGTCCCGAAGAAGCTCGTCACCCTGCCGAACCTGGTGCTCGCCCTGCTGGCGGTCCTGGGAGGCGTCGCGCTGGTCGCGCGCTTCGCGCTCGGGCTGGGCGGGAGCACCAACCTGTCGGACACCTACGCCTGGGGCCTGTGGATCGTCTTCGACCTGGTGTGGATCGCCATCGCGGCCGGGGCCTTCGCGACGGCCGGGATGATCTACGTCTTCCAGCGCAAGGATCTCTACTCCATCGGCCGGACGGCCGTGCTGATGGGCCTCTTGAGCTACAGCTTCGTCATGGTCACCCTGCTCGCGGACCTGGGCCTGCCGTGGCACTTCTGGCAGCTCGCGGTGCAGGCGCCCAAGCACTCGGCCATGTTCGAGGTTTCCTGGTGTGTGGGGCTGTACGTCACCATCCTGGCGCTCGAGTTCGTGCCCGTACCCCTGGAGCGGCTCGGCTGGAAGAAGCTGTACGCGCTGTGGGTCACCTGGGCGCCGGTCTACGTGGTCGTGGCGGTGACGCTGTTCGTCTACCTCATGTCCCGGAGCTTCATCTACACCGGGGCCGCGTTCGCGATCTTCGGGGCGTTGGCCTTCTTCTTCAGGCCCCGCCAGGGCGTGCGGCCGGTTCCGATCATGCTGGCGATCGCCGCGGTCACGCTCTCCACCATGCACCAGAGCTCGCTCGGCTCGCTGTTCCTGCTCATGCCCGACAAGCTGAGCCCCCTGTGGTGGTCGCCCATCATGCCGGTGGCCTTCTTCCTGTCGTCGATCGCCGCCGGGATCGCGCTCGTCATCCTGATCGAGATGGGGGTGGCCAAGGTGTTCGGCCGGGCCCTCAGGATCAACCAGCTCGCGACGCTGGGCAAGGTGGCGCTCGGCAGCCTGCTCCTCTACGAGACCGTCCGGGTGGCCGACGTGGCCGTGCGCGGCCAACTCGGGGCGGCGTTCTCGGGCGGGCTGGGCGTCCTGTTCCTGATCGAGATCGTGCTGGGCGGGGTGGTGCCCATCCTCATGCTGGCGGCGCCCAAGGTGCGGAGGACCCCGTCCTTGCTCGGCATCGCGGCCTTCCTGTCCATGGGCGGGATCATCTTCAACCGGATGAACGTGGTGATCTTCGGGATGGACCTCAAGGGGCCCATGCCGCAGATCGCGCCCACGAGCTACATCCCGAGCCTGATCGAGTGGGCTATCCCCATCAGCCTGTTCGCGTTGACGGCCCTGCTGATCGGTCTCGGGGCGCGCTACCTGCCGGTCCTGTCCAAGGAAGAAGGGGCCTAGGATCCGCCCCATGAGCAAGGGAATGGAAGCCTGGCTCGAACGCCATCCGTTCCTGGAGCCGATCGCCCACCTGGAGGCGACCGTCCACGAGTGCCTCCGCCGCCTGCCTCAGCCAGGGCCCACCGAGACGGACTTCGAGCCGTACCGGGCCGAGTTCGAGGCGGGGGTCCCGCTGCTCGGCAGCCAGTCCGCGGGGCCGAAGCTGCTGGCCGAGGCGGCGGGAACCTTCGCGGCGCTCGGTGAGTCCCTGGCCAGGGCGGCCCTGCCCGAACCGCTCGCAGGCAAGCTGCGCGCGCTCCACGAACACATCCGCAAGGCCGAGGTGCTCTCGGCGATCGCCCTGGAACGCGAGGACGCAGCCAGCCTGCCCCATTCCGGGACCGCCCGCTACCTCGCCTGGAAGGCGCTGGCCCACGCCCTGGGACCGACGATCGAGTCCTTCGCCGCCTGGCGGGAGGGCCGGCTGTGGCCGCCCGACCACTGCCCCACGTGCGGCGCGAAACCCGCCCTGTCGCTGCTCACCAAGCAGGCGGAGGGGCGGCGGCGGAGCCTCGCTTGCGGCCTGTGCGGCACGCGTTGGCCCGTCCGGCGCCTGGGCTGCCCGCACTGCGGCTCCACGGACGAGGCCCAGCTCGCCATCTTCGAGCTCGAGGACGAGCCCGAGCTCAGGCTCGAGGTCTGCGACCTCTGCAAGGGATACGTCAAGACCTGGTCGGGGGACGAGGCGCCCTTCTTCACCGACTGGTCCACCCTCCACCTGGACGCCATGGCCAGAGACCGCGGCTACCAGCGCCTGGGCGCGTCGCTCTACGAGCTGTGACCGCCCGCGCCCGGGGTTGACCCACCGCTCCGGGGCGTGGTTTGCTTCTCACCCGACGGGCGGCCCGTGGCCCGCCCTGGAGGTGGCCATGCGCTCGGTCGCCGGAACCCTGCTCGGTCTGGTCCTGCTCGTGGCTCAGGCCGCCTGGCCGGCCCCCGTCGCGCCCGCGCCAGAGGACGCGTCCGCCGCGGCCGTCGTCAGGCCGGGCGAGAACCTGGTCACGGATGGCATCCCGGACCTGCCGGCCGCGCTGGCCGCGCGCCAGGCCCGCTACCAGGAGGTGCGCGCGGCCTACTTCCAGGACTGGCTGCCCGGCGCGGAGGGCATGCTGATCATCACCCGCTTCGCCGACACGGCCCAGGTGCACAAGGTGCCCTTCGCCGGCGGCCGGCGCGAGCAGCTCACCTTCTTCCCCGACCGGGTGGCCTTCGCCCGGGCCTGCCCGCGCAAGGGCTGCGGCTACTTCGTGTTCGGCAAGGACCGGGGCGGCGACGAGTTCTTCCAGCTCTACCGCCAGCCCCTCGCAGGCGGCGAGGCCGTGCTGCTCAGCGACGGCAGGAGCAAGAACGAGGCGCCGCTGTGGGACCGCGCCGGGAAACAGATCGCCTACGCCAGCACCCGCAGGAACGGGAAGGACTTCGACCTCTACCTGCAGGACCCCGAGCAGCCCGGCAGCGCGCGGCTGCTGGCCGAGCTCGAGGGCCTGTGGCTGCCGCTCGACTTCTCTCCGGACGGTAAGACGCTGCTCGTCCGCCAGGAGATCTCGATCAGCGAGCGCCACCTGTGGCGCCTGGACGTGGCCTCGGGCCAGAAGAGCCCGCTGAGCCCGCCGGACGAGAAGGGCGTGGCCTACGGCGGCGCGCGCTTCTCGCCCGACGGCAAGCGCATCTACCTCGTATCCGATCGCGGCCACGAGTTCCTGCGGCTGCTGGTCCAGGACGCGGCGCCTGCCGCCGCCTTCGAGCCCCGACCGGTGACCGCGGCGCTCGGCTGGGACGTGGAGGCGTTCGACCTGTCGGCCGACGGCAAGACGCTCGCCCTGGTCGTCAACCAGGCCGGCTTCAGCGAGCTCCGGCTGCTGGCGGCGGCCACGGGCAAGGCGCTGCCCGCGCCCGAGCTGCCGCGCGGGGTGCTATCGGGCCTGCGCTTCCAGCGCGACGGCGCCCGGCTGGCGCTGAGCCTGACCGGCAGCCGCCTGCCCGGAGACGTGTTCGCGCACGCCCCGAAGGCGCGGGCGCTCGAGCGCTGGACGTTCTCGGAGCTCGCCGGCCTCTCACCCGAGGAGCTCATCGAGCCGCAGCTGGTGGACTTCCCCACCTTCGACGACGACGGGCCGGCCAAGCGCCGGGTGCCCGCGCTGCTCTACCTGCCGCCGGCCGGGCGCTTCCAGCCGCCCTACCCGGTGGTGATCTCGATCCACGGCGGCCCGGAGTCGCAGGCCCGGCCCTGGTACCAGAGCCTGATGAACTACCGCATCGCCGAGCTGGGCCTGGCGGTGGTGAGCCCCAACGTGCGCGGCTCCTCGGGCTACGGCAAGACCTACCTGGCGCTCGACGACGGCAAGGCGCGCGAGGACTCGGTGCGCGACATCGGCGCGCTGCTCGACTGGCTCCCCAGCCGGCCCGAGCTGGATCCGAAGCGCGTGGCGGTCTCGGGCGGCTCCTACGGCGGCTACATGGCGCTCGCCAGCCTGACCATGTACGCCGATCGGCTGAAGGCCGGGGTGAGCTACGTGGGCATCTCCAGCTTCGTCACCTTCCTGGAGAACACCCAGCCCTACCGCCAGGATCTGCGCCGGGTGGAGTACGGCGACGAGCGCGAGCCCGGCATGCGCATGTTCCTGGAGATGATCTCTCCGCTGTCGAACGCCGAGCGCATCCGCGCCCCGCTGCTGGTGCTGCAGGGCCAGAACGATCCGCGCGTGCCCGCCGCCGAGGCCGCCCAGATCGTGGCCAAGGTGCGCGGCCGCGGCGGGGAGGTGTGGTACCTGCTGGCCCGCGACGAGGGCCATGGGTTCGTGAAGAAGACGAACGTGGACTTCGCCAACCTGGTCACCACCCGTTTCCTGCAGCGCCACCTGCTGGGGCAGTGAGCGCGCGCGAAGGAGGACGCGACATGGGCATGGACGCGAAGCTGGAGCAGTTGGCCGTACACACCCTGCGCTTCCTGGCCGTGGACGGCGTGGAGCAGGCCAAGAGCGGCCACCCGGGCATGCCCATGGGCATGGCGGACGCAGCCTGGGTGCTGTTCGACCGGCTGCTGCGCTTCGACCCGACCCGGCCGGACTGGCCCGGCCGCGATCGGTTCCTGTTGTCGGCCGGCCACGGCTCGATGCTGCAGTACGCGCTGCTGCACCTGCACGGCTACGACCTGTCGCTGGATGATCTCCGGCGCTTCCGCCAGCTCGGTTCACGCACACCCGGGCACCCGGAGCGCGGCCACACCCCGGGCGTGGAGACCACCACCGGACCGCTCGGCCAGGGCTTCGCCAACGGGGTCGGCCTGGCGCTGGCGGGCAAGCTGCTCGACGCGAGGCTGGCCGACGGCGAGTTCTCCCCGGCCGCCTGGCGCGTCTTCGGCGTGTGCGGCGACGGCGATCTGATGGAGGGTGTGACCGCCGAGGCCGCCGCGCTGGCCGGGCACCTCGGGCTCGGCAACCTGGTCTTCCTGTACGACGACAACCACATCACCATCGAGGGCTCGACCTCCCTGGCCTTCAGCGAGGACGTGCCCAGGCGCTTCGAGGCCTACGGCTGGCAGGTGTCCCGCGTGGACGGCCACGACCGGGCCGCGGTCGGGCAGGCGCTCCTGGCGGCCACCTCCCAGACCGGCCGGCCGTCGCTCGTCTGCGCCCGCACCCACATCGGCTACGGCAGCCCGGGCAAGCAGGACAAGGCGAGCTGCCACGGCGCGCCGCTGGGCGCGGACGAGGTGCGGGCCGCCAAGCAGGCCCTGGGCTGGCCGCTGGAGCCCAGCTTCCACGTGCCGCCCGAGGTGCGCGCCTACACGCAATCGCGCCTGGCCGGGCGCGCGGCCGAGCGCGAGGCCTGGGAGGGCCGCTTCGCCGCCTGGCGCAAGCGCAACCCGGACAAGGCGGCGCTGTGGGACCAGCTCCACCAGGCCGCGCCGCCCGCGGGGCTGTTCGAGGCGCTGCTCGCGGCGGCCGGCCGCGAGGCCAACGCCACCCGGGCGCTGTCAGGCAAGGTGCTGCAGAAGGCGGCGGCGCTGCTGCCCGGCCTCGTCGGCGGCTCGGCCGATCTCGGCCCCTCCAACAACACGGAGCTCAAGGACCTGGGCTCGGTGGGGCCGGAGCGCTTCGCCGCGCGCAACCTGCACTTCGGGGTGCGCGAGCACGCCATGGGCTCGGTGATGAACGGTCTGGCGCTGTCGGGAGCCTTCGTGCCCTTCGGGGGCACCTTCCTGGTGTTCGCCGACTACATGCGACCGGCCATGCGCATGGCGGCGCTGATGGGCCTGCGGACGGTGTACGTGCTCACCCACGACAGCTTCTTCGTGGGCGAGGACGGGCCCACCCACCAGCCGATCGAGCACCTCGCGAGCCTGCGGGCCATCCCCAACCTGGCGGTGCTGCGGCCGGCCGATCCGCTGGAGGTCGGCGCGGCCTGGGCGCTGGCGCTCGAGCGCCTGGACGGCCCGACGGCCCTGGTGCTGTCCCGCCAGAAGCTGCCGGTGCTGGAGCGCCCGGCCGGTTTCCGACCCGAGCACCTCCGGCGCGGCGGGTACGTGCTGGTGGAGGAGAGGCCTGGCGCGCCAAGGGCGGTGGTGGTGGCCACCGGCTCCGAGGCGGCTCCCGCGGCCGCGGCCGCCCGGGCGCTCGGCCTCCGCGCGGTGAGCATGCCCTCGCTGGAGCTCTTCCTGGCGCAGCCCGCGGACTGGCGCGCGTCCGTGCTGCCGGCCGGCCACCGGGTGGCCGTGGTGGAGGCCAGCCGCGACTTCGGCTGGCACCGCCTGGTCGGCCCGGACGGGCTGGTGATCGGCATGCAGGGCTACGGCGCCTCGGGCCCGGCCGAGGTGCTGGCAGAGCACTTCGGCTTCACCCAGGAGAAGATCCAGGAACGCCTGGCGGCCTGGTTGAAGTGAGAGGTCCGGGCGGCGTTCAATGCACGCCGCACGCCGTACGATCAGCGAGTCGTCCCCGGGGGAGTGATCTCCTGCCGCAGCACGCGCATGCCGACCTGCAGCCCCCAGGGCCGGAGCTGGGCGGCCAGGCGCTCGGCCTGGGCGCGCGCCTCGGCCATCGGCACCAGCGGGCTGGGGGCGATCAGCAGCTCCTGATCGCCTTCCCGCTCGAGCACCAGCGGGAGCGCTGCCAGGGCCTCGTCCACCAGGATGGCCACCGGCCGGTTCTGGCTGCGGCGCATGAGCTTGGCCAGCGGCGCGCGGAACGGCTCGGCCGGGCGGGCGGCCACCAGGGCCCCGCCGGCGCCGTCGTCGCGCACCTCCACCGCGCTGAGCAGGGGATTCACCACCACGGGCGGATCCTCGACCAGGGTGGCCAGGGCCGCGCCCGGCCCGTCCAGCAGCGCCAGGCGCGCGCCCGCGGGCGGCTCCACGCCCTGCAGCAGCGTCTCCAGGGCGGTCCGCGTGGCGGCCGTCAGGTACCACAGCCGCACCGCGCGCCCGGGGTCCAGGCCGCTGACCCGATCCGCCTCGAGCCGCACGCTGCCGTCCGCGGGCAGCCGGGTCCGGAGCGCCTCGAAGAAGCCCTGGTCGCCCACCAGCGGGCTGAAGGCCAGCCGCGTGGTGCCGCTGAGCAGCCGCGCCGCCCGCTCGGCCTCGCGCGCGCCGGCGCCCGGCAGGCGCACGCGCAGCTGGCCGGCCGCGGCCCAGTCCACCACCGCCCCGCCCAGCCCGAAGGCCTCCAGCCGCGCCCGGGCGGCCTCGGCCAGGCCGGTGGGGTCGGCCGGGCTGGCGATCCCGTCCCCGGCCTGGAACAGCAGGCCCGCCCCGCCGCCCAGGACCCTCAGCTCCACGCCCTCCGGGGAGGACGGACAACCCGCCAGCAGCAGGATCCAGATCCCCAGCGCCACCCTGGAAGCGTTCATCGCCGCGATCCCCCGTCTACTCATCATCCTCGATGGTGATCAGGTGAGGTTTCTTCTTCCCGAACCAGATGACCAGCTTCCCGCCCTCGAACTCCTCGGGCGCGAGCTTCTCCTCGTGCGACTTCACGACGCGTTCGCCTACCCGCAGCCCCCCCTCGGCGATCTTCCGCCGGGCCTCGCCCTTCGACTTGACCAGCTTCGCCTCGAGGAAGGCGTCCACCACCAGGACCCCCTCACGGATTCGCCGGGAGGTGTAGGTGGTCGAGGTCATGCTGCTCGACTGAGGGCCCTGGGCCACCTCGGGGATCGCGCCGGCCATGCCCAGGAACGAGAGGGCGGCGTCGATCGACCTGTCACCGGGGTGAAGGGCGTGCGTCTCCGACAGGGCCAGCTTCGCCTGCGCCTCGCCGTGGACGATCTCGGTCGCGCAGTAGGCGAGCACCACCTTGGCGGAGTTGAGCTCGGCCCCCTTCAGCGCGGACAGCCGGGCGATCCCGTCCAGCGGCAGGAAGGTGAAGAACTTGAGGAAGCGCTCCACGTCCCGGTCGTCGGTGTTGCGGAAGTACTGGAAGAAGTCGTGCGGGCTGGTGCGCGCGGCGTCGAGCCACACCGCCCCGCGCGCGGTCTTGCCCATCTTCTCGCCGGTCGCGGTGGTCAGCAGCGGGAAGGTCAGCCCGTGAGCCTCCTTGGCCTCCAGCCGGCGGATGAGGTCC
The DNA here is from genome assembly GCA_022710975.1 of Myxococcota bacterium. GTDB lineage: Bacteria > Myxococcota > B64-G9 > B64-G9 > B64-G9 > JAKLGA01. The sequence continues at coordinate 153,645 of JAKLGA010000019.1, forward strand.
ATGCCGGCCACGATGTTGCCCCACTGATCGTCCCCGCCCATCTGCAGGCTGCAGCCGTACCGGCGGGACAGGTGGAGGAAGTCGTAGGCCTGCAGGAGCTGGTAGTTGAACTCCAGGAAGCTCAGGCCGCGCTCCAGGCGAATCTTGTAGCTCTCGTGGGCCAGCATGCGGTTGACGCTGAAGTGCCGCCCGATGTCGCGCAGGAACTCGATGTAGTTGAGCGCCAGCAGCCACTCGGCGTTGTCCAGCACCCGCCCCTGGCCCTGGTCCAGCGGGCAGAAGCGCTCGAACTGGCGCCGGAGCCCAAGGCCGTTCTCGCGAATCTGCTCGGGGGTGAGCATCTGCCGCAGCTCGGTCTTGCCGCTGGGATCGCCCACCATGGCCGTGCCGCCGCCCAGGATGAAGATCGGCCGGTGCCCGAGCCGCGCGAGCTGCGCCATGGCCATGAGCGGCAGCAGCGAGCCCGCGTGCAGGCTGGAGGCGGTGGGGTCGAAGCCCACGTAGAAGGTGACCGGCCCGGCGCCGAGCGCGGCGCGCACCGCGGCCTCGTCGGTCACCTGGGACACGAAGCCGCGCTCCCTGAGCACGTCGAAGGCGTGGGGGGTGGTCATGCCGCGCAGGCTAGCACGACCCGGCCCGAGGTTGAAGCCCTGCACCCGGCCGCCGGACCCGTCAGGCGGACAGGGCGCGGGCCAGGCGCGCGAGTACCTCCAGCGCCTCCCCGCGGCCCTCGTCCAGGAGCTCGACGCGGAAGCGGCGCACCCCGGCCCGGCGGAGCCTGGTCAGGGCCTCCGGGGCGAGCTGCGTGAGCCGGGCCTGCCGCACGCTCACCCGGCAGCCGGACTCCGCCACCAGCGGGTGGCGCGCGCCCTGGGCGTCCTCGAGGGCGAGCCGGCGGCGCAGGCAGGGCCGCCCGCACTCGCGCGCGTCCCGCCCGGTCGAGGCCAGCCGGGCGAAGGGACAGTGCTCGGTGTGGAACAGCACCAGGTGCTGGGCGGCGACCACCTCCAGGCGCGCGGGGCCGATGGCCGCGGCCAACGCCAGGAGCTCGTCCGGGCCCAGCTCGGGCGCCGGGGTCACGGCCTGCAACCCGCGCCCGAGCAGCCAGGCGGCGGCGAGCGAGTTCGCGGCCTGCAGCGAAGCGTCACCCACCCAGTCCGCGGGCGCCTCCGCGCCGGCCCGCGCGAACGCGTGGAGCCCGCCCAGGCTCCGCACCAGCAGCCCGTCCGGGTGGAGCGCGAGCAGCGGCGCCAGCGGCTCGCCCGGCCGATCGACGCGCGGGCTGGCCAGCCGCACCCGGAGGCCGAGCTCACGAGCCTGGCGGCAGAGCGCCTCCAGCCCCTCCCCCGACACGGGCGGCTCCAGCACCACCTCGGCCGCGCCCGCGGCCAGGGCGGCCTGGAGCTGCCGCGCGCTGCGGCACAGGACCGACAGGGCCGGGGCGTCCCCGGCCGCGAGCGCGGGCAGGCCTGCGCGCGCGCCCGCGACGAGCCCGGGGAGGACGGGTCCGGCCTCGAGCCTCCATGTCCGGGCCCGCCGCGCCGGCCTGGGGACGGGCCCCCGGGCCAGGAGCTCCCGCAGGCGGACGGCCTGGCCGGGCAGCGCGGCCAGGAACACCCGCGCGCCCCGCCGCACCCTGGAGACGTCGAGGCCCGGTCGGACGAAGGTCAGCGCCAGCAGGTCGCCCCGCTCCTCGACCCGGGCCACCTCGCCCCCGGCCCCCTTGGGCGCGAGATCCTCGATCATCACCCCCGCCCCGGGCACCACCCCGGGCGGGAGCCAGGGCGGGGTCGGGGAGCGGCCGAGCGGCGGCTTCTCCCGCAGCACCCGCACCTCCTGGCCGCACAGCTCGGCCACCCGGCCGAGGTAGGCCCCCAGGTGGCCCGGGGCGCCCCCGTCCACCAGCGCCTGGTGATCGGCCCCGGCCAGGAAGCCCGAGGTCAGCCCGCGCGAATAGGCCGCCTGGGCCTCGGTGAGCAGCCGGGCCACCTCGCCGGCCGGCGCGCCGTCGAGCGCCGCCCGCACCGAGGCCACCGCGGCGGCCACGTAGCCCGGTCCCTTGCCCCGCCCTTCGATCTTGAAGGCCGCCACCCCCAGGCGGGCGAGCTCCGGGATCAGGCTGTGGGCCGCGAGATCGCGCGGGCTGAGCGGGTGGCACGGCCTGCCCGGGGAGGCGGCCTCGCCGTCCAGCACGGGCTGGTAGGGCTGGCGGCAGGGCTGGGCGCACAGCCCGCGGTTGGCCGAGCGGCCGGCCAGGGCCAGGCTGGCCTGGCACTGGCCGCTCCAGGAGATGCACAGCGCCCCGTGCACGAACACCTCGAGCTCGAGCGGGCTGTGCGCGGCCAGCTCGCGCACCTCGGCGAGCGGGAGCTCGCGGGGCAGGATCACCCGGCGGAGCCCGAGCGCCGCGGCCGCCTCGAGCGCGGCCGGGCTGGAGAGGGTCATCTGGGTCGAACCGTGCAGCGGCAGCGCAGGCGAGAGCGCCCTGGCCAGCCGCGCCACGGCCAGGTCCTGGACGATCAGCGCGTCGACGCCGGCCGCGAGCGCCCCGCGCAGCAGCGCCTCCAGCCGCTCGAGCTCCGCGTCGAAGACCAGCGTATTCAGCGCCAGGTAGACCCGGGCCCCGCCGCGGTGGGCCCGCGCCACCGCCCCCGGCAGCTCCTCGAGGCCGAAGTTGGCCGCGCGCGAGCGGGCGTTGAAGCCCTCCCGGAGCCCCAGGTAGACCGCGTCGGCGCCGGCCGCGAGCGCCGCCTCGAGCGCCTCGCCGTCGCCGGCCGGTGCCAGCACCTCGGGGATCCGTTCGTCCATCGCCCGCGCATCCTGACACGGCTGGGCCTTCCGGAGAAGCCCCGGGCGGCCCTTGACAGGCCAGTCAACCAGGTGGTATCGCTCGGCACGATTTCAGGGAAACTTCCTTCAAGGAGCGAACGATGACCGAGCAGAAGGTCATGAACCGGTGGCTCGTGGTCCTGGGCGCGCTGCTCATCCAGCTTTGCCTTGGTGCAATTTACGCCTGGAGCGTGTTCACCGGGAAACTGACAGACCCTGCTGGTGACTTCAAGTTCACCACCACCCAGACCCAGTGGATCTTCTCGGTGGGGCTGGCCACCTTCGCCGTGGTCATGGTCCTGGCAGGCAAGCTGCAGGCCAAGATCGGTCCCCGCAAGGTGTCCATCATCGGCGGAGTGCTGCTAGGTGTCGGCTATGTCCTTGCCGGCCTGCTGGGAAAGACCTTCATGTTGCAGCTGGTGTTCATCGGCCTGGTGGGCGGCGCGGGTATCGGCATGGCCTACGTGTGCCCCATCGCCGTGGGCATGAGGTGGTTCCCTGACAAGAAGGGCTTCATCACCGGAATCGCGGTGGCTGGCTTCGGCTTTGGCGCGTTGCTCTGGGTCCAGCTGGCAAGCACCTGGGGCAACCTACTGACAAGCCAGGGCGTGCTGGGGACCTTCCTGATCTACGGTATCGTCTTCGGTGTGGCGGTCATCCTGGGCGGACTCTTCATGGTCTACCCGCCTGAAGGCTGGAAGCCGGCTGGCTGGAACCCGCAAGCGCCCAAGGGGAACAAGCCGGCTGCACAGCCCGCGGCCGATCTCCTGCCTGGCGGGATGCTGAAGAGTGCAGGTTTCTACCTGATCTGGATTGCATTCATCTTCTCGGCGATGGCTGGGCTGATGCTGATCGGCATCAACAAGCTGTACGGTCGTGACGCGCTCATGGCCACGGGGGGCTTCACCGATCTGGCGGTGGCCTCGGCCGCGGCCTCCACCGCCTACGCCATCGGCTTCTCGATCGCCAACGGTATTGGCCGCATCGCGTGGGGCGCTTTCTCGGATTTCCTTGGCTGGAAACGTTCGGTCATCATCATGACCGCCTCCCAGGGATTGTTCATGGTGGCGTTCTACTTCGTGGGCGGGAACCTGGTCATGCTGTATGTCTTCCTGGCGCTGACGGGCTTCAACTTCGGCGGCAACTTCTCCTTGTTCCCCATGGCCACGGCGGGCACCTTCGGCACCAAGAACGTGGGCCAGAACTATGGCTTCATGTTCACCGCTTACGGTGTGGGCGGCATCGTCGGGCCCATCATGGCCGGGATGTTCAAGGACGCGGGTGAAGGCAAGGGCGTCGAGGCCTGGATGCTGGCCTTCATGATCTCTGGCGGCTTGTGCCTCCTGGCAGCCGTGCTCGCCGCCCTGGTCAAGCCCGCCGCCCGCCCCGAAGCCAAGGCCACCTGACGGCAGACATGTCGGACAGGTCTGACGTGTCCGACGTCCGACTCCTCCTCGCCCGGCGGGTGCTGCGGCCGGACGCCCCTCCCCTCGACGACGCCGGCGTGGCCGTGCAGGCCGGCCGGATCCTGGCGGCCGCCCCCACGGTGGAGCTCCGGGCGCGCTTCCCCGGGGCGCGGGTGCGGGACCTCGCGGGCGCGACCCTCGCACCCGCCTTCCAGGACGCCCACCTGCACCTGCTGGAGATGGTCCAGCGGGCCACGGCCGCCGCGCTCGGGGGGGTGCGCGAGGCCGACGAGCTGGTCGCCCGCCTGGCGCGGGCGCCGGCCGGGAGCTGGGCGCTCGGCTTCGAGCTCAACCTGCACGCCTTCCAGGGCTTCGGCGGGACGCCGCGGGCGCTGCTCGACCGGGCCGTGCCCGACCGGCCCTGCGCCGTGGCCAGCACCGACCTCCACAGCCTGTTCGCCAACTCCCGCGCGCTGGCCGCGGCCGGCCTCGATCCGCGGGGCGAGGGAGCCCTGCAGGAGGCGGACGCCGAGCCGCTGCGCCAGGCCCTGCCGCGCCTGGAGGGACCGGCGCTGCGGGCCGGGCTGGCCGTGCTGGCCGCCGAGCTCCGCGGGCAAGGGATCACGCGGGTGCAGGACTTCAGCGGCCTCGCGCTCGACCGCGCGCTGTGGGAGGCGCCCGATCCCGCCTGGCTGCCGCTCGAGGTGGCCACCAGCCTGCTGGCGCACGAGCTCGGCGCGCCCGGGGCCGCGGACTTCCGCTCCGGCGACCGGCGCGGGCGGGTGACCCGAGGGTACCTCAAGCTCTTCGGGGACGGCAGCCTCGGCTCGCGCACGGCCTGGATGCTGCGGCCCTACCTCGGCCGGATCGACACCGGCCGCGCCACCTTCCGCGACGCGGAGCTCGCGGAGCTGGTGGCCGACGCCCACCGCGCGGGGCGGCGGGTGGCGCTGCACGCCATCGGGGAGGCGGCCGTGCGCCAGGCCGCCCGCGTGCTCGGGCCCGGCGATCGCCTCGAGCACGGCCAGCACGTGCACCCGGACGACCTGGCCGGGCTCGGCCGCGCGGGGGTGTGCGTGTGCGTGAACCCGGCCCACCTGGCGCTCGACTGGCAGGCCTGCCTGGCGCTCCTGCCCCAGGGCGGTCAGGGCGCCTACCCGCTCGCCTCCCTGCGCCGGGCGGGGGTGCCGCTGGTGGTCGGCTCGGACGCGCCGGTGGTGCCTGCCAGGCCGTGGACCGCGGTGCGCTGGGCCGTCCAGCGCGCCACGCGGGACGGGCAGCCCGCGGGCGGGTTCCACCCAGAGGAGGGTCTGAGCCTGGGGGAGGCCCTCTGCCTGAGCTGGGATCCCGCCAGCCGGCTGAGGCCGGGCGACCCGGCCGACCTGTGCGCGCTGGACGGGGATCCGTTCGAGGGCGCCCCGGACGGGCTGGAGGACGTCCGCTGCCTGGAGTGCTTCCTGGAGGGCGAGGGTCAGCCTGCGGTCGGGCGCTCCAGGTAGAGCGCCAGCACCTCGGGAAAGGCCTTGATGCGGAAGACGGCCTCCACGTCGAGGTCGGAGAAGTCGGCCTTCTTGAGCACCTCCACCAGCCCGCCGATGGCCGCGGCGGTGACCGCGCGCTTGTCAGGCTCCGTCGGCACGCGGTCCTGCTCCAGGCTCTTGTTGAGCGCCTCGGAGGCCTGGTCGAAGGCCTCGGCCCCCTCCCCCAGCCGGTGCTCGAAGTACATGCCCCACAGGGTCTCCAGGGCCTCGTCCACCTGGGGCTTCTCGCGCTCGTAGGCCAGCACGGCCAGCTTCGGCATGAGGTCCGCGAGCTTGGTCTGGCGCGGGATGGCCACGTGGGCCGCCGCGTTGATCCTGAGGATCACCTCGCGGGATCCGACCTCGCGCACCATCGGCCTGAAGATGTCCTCGAACTTCTCACGGGGGATGCGTTCGCGCAGGCGTGTCATGGCTTGGCTCTCCTCGTCTCCAGGCGCGCACCTACCACAACCCCGCGCGGCCTTCAAGTCCGCGCGCATCCGGGCGGGAGCCGATTTGAACACCGCGACGCCGACTGCTATCCTGGTCCGCATGCAACCGTTCCACTACACGAACCCGCTGGTCGAGATGCCGGACGGCACGCTCAAGATGTCCAACCCGCTCACCGGGCGCACGGCCTGGTGGGTCCCGGGCCGGAGCGGCCGGCCGCTGCGCAAGGAGGACCTCCTCAGCCAGCAGGACGAGAAGCTCAGCGAGCCGGAGGCCTACTGCGCCTTCTGCGCCCAGCGGCTGCTGGAGACCCCGCCCGAGATCGACCGGCGGGTGAAGGACGGCGCGGGCTACCGCACCTACCACCACCTGATGCCCAGGCAGCTCCCGGAGACGCGCCACACCTTCCGGCGCATGGCCAACCTGTTCGAGATCGTCACCCTGGAGTACTGGCAGCGCAACTACGACTACCGCGGCCTGGGGCGCCAGCGGGAGTGGGCCGAGGCCTACAAGCGCGACCCGGCCGGCCGGGAGCACCTGGTGCAGCTCGTGCGCCGGAAGCTCGAGCGCGTCCGCGGCCAGCAGCCCGAGGAGGTGGCCAGGCTGAGCGAACGCGAGCTCCTGGACGAGGCTGACGCCTTCTTCCTGGGCTGCCACCAGCTCATCGTGGGCGCGCGCCACTACAAGCCGGGGGCGGTGACCGGCGGGGCCCACAACCTCATGGGCGCGGGCTCGCTCAGCCCGGACGAGCACTTCGAGTATACGCGTTTCACCGCGGACACCATCCGCGACATCTACGACTGCAACCGCTACGTGCGCTACGTGGTGGTCTTCCAGAACTGGCTGCGCCCAGCCGGGGCCTCCTTCGATCACCTGCACAAGCAGGTGGTCGGCCTGGACGACTGGGGCACCTCGCTGGCGCGCGAGGTGCTGGCCAGCCGCAGCGATCCCAACTTCTACAACGCGCTGGTGGTCAACTTCGCCTCCTACAACAACCTGGTCATGGCCGAGAACGAGCACGCCGTGATGTTCGCCGACTACGGCCACAGGAACCCCACCGTGGCCATCTACTGCAAGGCCAGGCAGCTCCGGCCGTTCGAGCTGCCGCCCGAGGCGCTGGGCGGCATGAGCGACCTCATCCTGGCCGCCCACGCGGCCCAGGGCCCGGAGATCTCCTGCAACGAGGAGTGGTACTACCAGCCGCGGGACTGCCTGGAGAAGATCCCCTTCCACGTGCTGCTCAAGTGGCGGGTGTCCAACCCGGCCGGCTTCGAGGGCGGCACGCGCATCTTCATCAACCCCATGCGCCCCACCGACGTGCGCGACGAGCTGGTGCCCGCCCTCTTCCGCCTGCGGTCGGAGGGCAAGATCGCCAGCAGCATCCGCATCGCCGAGGAGTGCCCGGTCGAGCCGAACAGCCTGCTGTACAACCGCTGAGCGCCGCGGGCGCGCCCTACGGGTTGACCGTGACCGGGTCCCAGTTCGACCACTGCGTGCAGCCGTAGCGGCAGATCACGCTGAAGGCGCCGTCGGGATCCGAGGTCATGTCGCCCGTGTAGATGCCGTTGGTCTGGTCGGTGAACGGGCCGAAGACATCGAGGTACTCCGGCCGCCACACGTCCAGGCTCACGTTGTCGATGTACACGCCCTCGCCGTCCGAGGCGGCCGAGGCGCCCGAGCCCGGACCGATGAAGCGCACCCTCAGGCCCGCGACGCCGTACGCCTCGCAAGGCAACAGCACGCGGTACCGGAGGTCCGTGTCCCAGTCGTCGACGTGCCCGATCGCGCCAAGTTGGACCCAGTTGGTGTTGTCTACGCTGTATTGCACCAGGAAGTAGTCGCCGTTGTCGTGGTTCCCGTAGGCGTACCAGTCCCAGCCGAGCACCAGGAGCTCGTAGGGATCGACGCCTGTGGTGTCGATGCTGGCCGAGTAGATGTTCGAGCTCGTGTTGTCGTCGAGGCGCACCCACCAGTTGCCCCCACCGAGGTCGATCCGCTCCACGTCCTGTGGTTCTCGGTCGTCCTCGTTGAAAGGAGCGAAGCCGGTCTGGAAGTCGGCCGACAACAGGCTGGCCGGCGCGGGATAGGGCAGCATGGCCATGATGGTGACCTCGTCCACGGCCACGCAGTCCGAGCCATCGCCGCCGCGCTGGTAGAAGTCGATGTAGACCTCGGACGCGTCGTCGGCCTCCGCGGGCAGGAGGAGCAGGAACGTGGTCGGTCCCTGCGTGATGGCCGTGTCGTCGCCGATCAGGGCCAGCGCCTTCCAGCTGGCGGCATCCAGCGAGTAGCGCACCTCGACCATCTCGTCGTTGTCCATGGACAGATCCGACAGGGTCGCTCGCACCATGATCTCCTTGAGGCCGGAGGTGTCCAGGCGGACGCGCAGGTACGAGCCGTTCTGGCAGATGCGGGCGTACCCGTTGCCGCCGAACACCTGGCGAGTCACCTGCCCGTTGGTGGTGAAGCCCGAGAGGTCGATCTCGAAGTTCTGGTACAGGAACAGCGCATCCAGGTTGCGGCTGGAGATGCACACGAGGTCACTCACGTCCCGCGCGGCCGGGCACATGTCGAGGGTCACCGGTGTGGGCAGGCCCACGTCCGCGGGGCTCGTCACGTCGAGCTGCATGCAGTTCGGGTCCGAGCAGATGTTGTTGCAGACGAAGGTGCCCGAGCACGCGTCGGTCGTGCAGCCGTTGAGGTCGTCGCAGTCGCTGGCCGCGCAGCACTCTCCGCCCGCGCGGCAGGCCGCGGAGCAGCAGATGCCCACGCTGCCGCCGGTGTCGACGCAGACCGTCAGATCCGCGGCCGGGAGGCCGTCGTCGCACACCCCGGAGCGGCAGCTCGAGTCGCAGCTCTCCTCGGTCATCGCCCCCTGGCAGGCCGCGCCCTCGGTGGCGTGGTTGGGGGCGCACGCCCCGTCCCCGCTGCAGGTGTCCGGCTTGGTGCACTCGGTGTCATCCTGATCGCCGCAGACCGTGCCGACGGGGTCGAAGCAGGAGTCGCCATCCTCCTGGCAGGTGTTGCACTCGGTCCCGGGGCACGGGTCGGCGCGGTCCGCGCACGCCCCATCCGTGTCACAGCTCTCCTCGCCATTGCAGTAGAGCGCGTCGGGGCAGGGGCTGAACTCCGCCGCGTGGTTCGCCAGGCACACCCCGGCGTCGTCGCAGCTGTCCGGATCGGTGCAGGCCGTGTCGAGCGCATCGCCGCAGGAGGTGCCCGGCGGGTCGAAGCAGCTGCCGTCATCCTCGTTGCAGTGGTTGCAGTCGCTCTCCGGCAGGCAGGGGTTGGCGCCCGGCAGGCAGGCGCCGTCCGCGTCGCACTGCTCCGCGCCGTTGCAATAGAAGGCGTCCGCGCACGAGGTGCCGGCCGTCTCGTGGTTCAGCAGGCAGGTGCCCGTGGCGTTGCAGGTGTCCGGGTCGTCGCAGGCGGTGTCGCTGTTCGAGCCGCAGGCAGCACCCAGCAGATCGAAGCAGCCATCGTCATCCTCGTTGCAGTGCCTGCAGTCGCTCTCGGGCAGGCAGGGGTTGGTGCCCGCCATGCACGAGCCGTTCGCGCCGCAGCGCTCCGCGCCGTTGCAGTAGGCCGCGTCCGGGCAGGGGGTGTCGGGGGGCGCGTGGTTGGGCTGGCACACCCCGCTGCCGTCGCAGCTGTCGGGATCGGTGCAGATCGTGTCGCTCGCGCTGCCGCAGGCGGTGCCCGATCCGACGTAGTTCGGCCGGCACAGGCCCGCGCCGTTGCAGCTGTCCGGGTTGTCGCACTCGGTGTCGTTGGAGTTGCCGCACGAGGTGTCGATCGGCTCGTCGTTCGGCTGGCAGGCGCCCGCGCCGTCGCAGCTGTCCGGGTCGGAGCAGTCGGTGTCGGTCGGGTCGCCGCAGGCGACGCCGGGATCTTCGAGGTTCGGCTGGCAGGTGCCCGCCCCGTCGCAGCTGTCCGGGTCGTCGCAGGCGGAGTCCCCCGGGCTGCCGCAGGCCGTGGCCACCGGGTCGAAGCAGCTGTCGGCGTCCTCGTTGCAGTGGTTGCACTCGCTCTCGGGCAGGCAGGGGCTCGTGCCGGCCAGGCACGCGCCTCCGACGCAGGTCTCGGCCCCGTCGCAGAAGTCGCCGTTGTCGCACTCTCCGTCGCCCTGGCACTGCAGACAGGTGGAGTCCAGATCGTCGATGGCCAGGTCGCAGTCGTTGTCCACGCCGTCCGCGCAGACCGCGTCGCCGAACGGTCCCTCGAACACCCCGGGGTTCACCGCGAAGACCGTGTCGTCGCAGTCCTCGCCGCAGCCGAGGTTCAGCGGCCCGTACCCGTCCAGGTCCTCGTCCAGGGGCGCGCCGACGCAGCCCCCGCCCTGGCAGGTGTCGCCCACGGTGCAACCGTCCGCGTCGTCGCAGCCCAGGGTGTTGTTGGCGCTCGCGCAGCCCGAGGCCGCGTCGCAGGCGTCGTCGGTGCACAGGTTCCCGTCGTCGCAGTCCTCGGCCAGCTGGATCAGCTCGCACAGGCCCGCCTGGCACACCACCCGGTTCCACGCCAGGGCGTCGCACGAGCGCGGGCCGCACTCCTCACCCTCGTGGGCCGGGGCGTGGCCGCAGCCGGCGGCGGCGTCGCAGCTGTCGTCCGTGCACAGGCTGCCGTCGTTGCAGTCCTGGACGTCGCTCCCACTGCAGGCCCCGTTCTCGCAGGTCGGGCCGGTCCACTGGAGGCCCTGGCAGTCGCCCGGCCCGCAGGAGGTGCCGTTCGATACCGGCACGGGCACGCAGGCGCCAGCCTGCTCGTCGCACGCGCCCGTGTTGCAGGTGTCGGCCGCGCCGCTGCAATCGCGCGCCGGGCCGCCGCATACGCCCGCAGTGCACACATCCGGGTCCGTGCAGAAGAGCCCGTCGTCGCACGCGCCGCCCTCGTTGGCGGGCGGGTACTGGCAGGCGCCGGCCACGCAGTCCACCCCGGTGCACACGTCGTCGTCGTCCGGGCAGTCCCCGACGTCCTCGCAGCTCGCGCAGCCCGGGTCAGCGTCGTCGGTCAGCGTGTCACAGTCGTTGTCCAGCCCGTCCGTGCAGCTCCCGGCCGTGGCCAGATCCTCGAGCGGCGGGTCGGTCACCGGCGGGTGGGCGCACTGGTTCAGCTCCTCGTCGCACAGGTCCTGGGTGCACACGTCGGTGTCGCTGCAATCCGGCGGCGTCTCCACGCACACCCCGCCCACGCAGTCGGGGGTGCCGGTGCACCACAGCCCGTCGTCCAGGCAGTCCCCGGCCACGCTGCAGGCGACGCAACCCGCGTCGGCCCCGTCCGTCAGCCCGTCGCAGTCGTTGTCCACGCCGTCCGAGCAGCTCCCGACCGTGGCCACGTCCTCTGGCGGCGAGTTCACCACCGGCGGGTGGTCGCACTGGTCGTTTGCCTCGCTGCACAGATCCTGGGTGCAGGCGTCGGCGTCGGTGCAGTCTGGCGGCGTCTCCACGCAGCCCCCGTCCACGCACTCGGGTGTGCCGGTGCACCACAGCCCGTCGTCCGGGCAGTCGGCCGCGGTGGTGCACGGCACGTCCTCGGCGAGCACCTGGGCCACGTCGCGGGCCGAGGCGAGCTGGCCGTCGCTCACCACCAGGCCGAACACGTAGGCGCCCCGGATGTCCGGGGTGAAGGTGACCTGGGGCTGGCGCGCCTGGGCTGGATCGAGCGAGGCCTGGCTTCCGGCGGGGGCAGCCAGCAGGGTCCACTCGTAGCCGGACAGGGTGTCCCCGTCGGGGTCGTAGGAGCCGCTGCCGTCCAGGGTCACCGGCGTCCCGGGCAGGGTGTAGCGATCCGGGCCGGCCACCGCCACGGGCGGCTGGTTCGGTCCGCTCACGTCGTCGCTGCAGGCCGCCAGGGAGAGGGCCAGGGCCAGCCCCGCGTACCAAGGAATTCGAGTCAGGTTCATGCTCTGCTCCTGAACGCTCCAGCCCGGGAGAGACGCCGCCCAGCCGGGCTGAGTTTGGAGATCGTCGCATCCTACCAGGATTCCGGGCCCGGAGGAACAGGCCCCCTCTGCCCCGGAGGGGCGGGGGGGGGCAACGGAGCGGCAGGGGCGCCTACGGGTCCACCTGGACCAGGTCCGGATCCGACCACAGCGAGCAACCGTAGCGGCAGATCACCTCGAAGGTGCCGTCCGGGTTCGAGGTCATGCTGCCCGTGTAGTGGCCGTTGGTCATGTCGGTGAAGGGCCCGAACACGTCGAGGTAGGCGGGTCGCATCACGTCCAGGCTCACGTCGTCCACGATGATTCCCTCGGTGTCATCCGCGACAGCCGAGTAGTCAGGCCCGATGAACCGGACCTGGAGGCTGGCCTGACCGTAGGCTTCACACGGCAGAAACGCGCGGTAGCGCATGTCCGCGGCCCAGCCATCCTGGTGGCCGATGGCCCCGAGCTGAAACCACCGGGCGCCATCCAGCGAGTACTGGACCAGGAAGTAGTCCCCGGGCTCGAGCGTCCCCCAGGTGTACCAGTTCCAGCCCAGGATGAGCAGGTCGTAGGGGTCCACCCCGGTGGTGTCGATGGTCACGGAGTAGATGTTCTCGTTCACGTTGTCGTCCATCTGGATGTAGAAGTCGCCGAAGAACGAGTTGCGATAGACATCCTCCGTTTGGGGGTCAACCTCGGTGAACGGCGCGAAGCCCGCCTGGAAGTCGGCGGTGAGCAGGTTGGCACCCGCGGCGAGTGGGAGCAGGGCCGCGATGGTCACGTCGTCCACGGCCGCGCAGGGGTTGCCCGCGCCACTCCGCTGGAAGAAGTCGACGTAGACTGCGGCCGCGTTGTCCGCCTCCGGGGGCAGGATGACCTGGAACACGGTCCTGCCCTCCATCTCGACCGCGTCGTCGCCCGTGAGCGCCAGCACCTTCCAGTTCGCCTGGTCGAGCGAGTAGCGGATCTCGAGGAACTGGTTGTTGCCGAGGCCGATGTCCCACATGGTCGCGCGCACCAGGATGTCCCCGAACCCGGTGGCGTCGATCCTGGCGCGCATGTAGGAGCCGTTCCCACAGACCTGGGCGAACCAGTTCCCGTCGACCTCCTGCTGGCGGGTCACCGTCACGTTCGTGTTGAGGGTGAACCCCGAGAGGTCCGTCCCGAAGTCCTGGTGGAGGAACACGCTGTCCCAGTTGCGATCCGAGTAGCACACGAAGTCGCTCACGTCCCGGACGTCCGGGCACATCTGGATGCTCACCGGGGTGGCCACGTCCACCGTGGCCGGCTCGGTCACCTCGAGAACCATGCATGCCGGATCCGGGCAGGTGCTGTCACACAGGAAGCTCCCGTCGCAGGCATCCGTGGTGCAGGTGTTGTCGTCGTCGCAGTCGATGGCCGCGCAGCACTCCCCGCCCGCCCTGCAGACCGACGCGCAGCAGATGCCCTCCAGGCCCGCGCCGCTGTCCGTGGTGCACACGGTCAGATCGGGCGCGGCCGTGGTGGTGCTGCAGAGGCCGTTCGCGTCGCAGGTCGAGTTGCACTCCTCCGGGTCCACGCCGTAGCAGGTCGTGCCCTCGGCCACGTGGTTGGGTTCGCAGATCCCGTTCCCGTCGCAGCTGTCCGGGTGGGTGCACTCGGTGTCGCCCAGATCACCGCACGCGGCGCCCGCCGGATCCAGGCAGCTGTCTTCCGCCTCGTTGCAGCGGTTGCAGTCGCTCTCGGGCAGGCACGGGTTGATGCCCGGCGCACACGCGCCGGCCCCGTCGCACTCCTCGTCGCCGTTGCAGAAGAGCGGGTCGGGGCAGGCGAAGCCCGGGGCCTCGTGGTTCACCAGGCAGGCGCCCGCGCCGTCGCAGGAGTCCGGGTTGTCGCAGGCCGTGTTGGCCGGATCCCCGCAGGCGAAGCCCGGGGCCTCGTGGTTCACCAGGCAGGCGCCCGCGCCGTCGCAGGAGTCCGGGTTGTCACAGTCCGTGTTGGCCGGATCCCCGCAGGCGAAGCCCGGGGCCTCGTGGTTCACCAGGCAGGCGCCCGCCCCATCGCACGAGTCCGGGTTGTCGCAGGGCGTGTTGGCCGGATCCCCACAGGCGAAGCCCGGGGCCTCGTGGTTCACCAGGCAGGCGCCCGCCCCGTCGCACGAGTCCGGGTTGTCGCAGGGCGTGTTGGCCGGATCCCCACAGGCGAAGCCCGGGGCCTCGTGGTTCACCAGGCAGGCGCCCGCCCCGTCGCACGAGTCCGGGTTGTCGCAGGCCGTGTTGGCCGGATCCCCGCAGGCGAAGCCCGGGGCCTCGTGGTTCGCCAGGCAGGCGCCCGCCCCGTCGCACGAGTCCGGGTTGTCGCAGGCCGTGTTGGCCGGATCCCCGCAGGCGAAGCCCGGGGCCTCGTGGTTCACCAGGCAGGCGCCCGCGCCGTCGCAGGAGTCCGGGTTGTCGCAGGCCGTGTTGGCCGGATCCCCGCAGGTGAAGCCCGGGGCCTCGTGGTTCACCAGGCAGGCGCCCGCCCCATCGCACGAGTCCGGGTTGTCGCAGGGCGTGTTGGCCGGATCCCCGCAGGCGAAGCCCGGGGCCTCGTGGTTCACCAGGCAGGCGCCCGCCCCATCGCACGAGTCCGGGTTGTCGCAGGGCGTGTTGGCCGGATCCCCACAGGCGAAGCCCGGGGCCTCGTGGTTCGCCAGGCAGGCGCCCGCCCCGTCGCACGAGTCCGGGTTGTCGCAGGCCGTGTTGGCCGGATCCCCGCAGGCGAAGCCCGGGGCCTCGTGGTTCACCAGGCAGGCGCCCGCGCCGTCGCAGGAGTCCGGGTTGTCGCAGGCCGTGTTGGCCGGATCCCCGCAGGCGAAGCCCGGGGCCTCGTGGTTCACCAGGCAGGCGCCCGCCCCATCGCACGAGTCCGGGTTGTCGCAGGCCGTGTTGGCCGGATCCCCGCAGGCGAAGCCCGGGGCCTCGTGGTTCACCAGGCAGGCGCCCGCGCCGTCGCAGGAGTCCGGGTTGTCGCAGGCCGTGTTGGCCGGATCCCCGCAGGCGAAGCCCGGGGCCTCGTGATTCGCCAGGCAGGTGCCCGCGCCGTCGCACGAGTCCGGGTTGTCGCAGGGCGTGTTGGCCGGGTCTCCGCAGGCGAAGCCCGGGGCCTCGTGGTTCACCAGGCAGGCGCCCGCGCCATCGCAGGAGTCCGGGTTGTCGCAGGCCGTGTTGGCCGGATCCCCGCAGGCGAAGCCCGGGAGCTCGAGGTTCGCCAGGCAGGTTCCCGCCCCGTCGCAACTGTCGGGGTTGTCGCAGGCCGTGTTGGCCGGATCCCCGCAGGCGAAGCCCGGGGCCTCGTGGTTCACCAGGCAGGCGCCCGCGCCATCGCAGGAGTCCGGGTTGTCGCAGGCCGTGTTGGCCGGATCCCCGCAGGCGAAGCCCGGGGCCTCGTGGTTCACCAGGCAGGCGCCCGCGCCGTCGCACGAGTCCGGGTTGTCGCAGGCCGTGTTGACCGGATCCCCGCAGGCGAAGCCCGGGAGTTCGTGGTTCTCCAGGCAGGCGCCCGCGCCGTCGCAGGAGTCCGGGTTGTCGCAGGCCGTGTTGGCCGGATCCCCGCAGACGAAGCCCGGGGCCTCGTGGTTCACCAGGCAGGCGCCCGCGCCGTCGCAGGAGTCCGGGTTGTCGCAGTCCGTGTTGGCCGGATCCCCGCAGGCGAAGCCCGGGGCCTCGTGGTTCACCAGGCAGGC
>JAKLGA010000002.1 GCA_022710975.1 Myxococcota bacterium
AGAACGCGTCGTCGGTGGCGGGCATGCTGCTGACGACCAACGTGATGGTGGCCGAGAAGCCGGAGAAGAAGGCGCCCCCGATGCCGGGCGGCGGCGGTGGCGGGATGGGCGGCATGGGCGGCATGGGAGACATGGACTACTGAGCCCGGCCCGCGAGGACTTCGGGAGCCGGAGGGGCGCGTCCCCCCCGGCTCTTTTTTTGTCCTTGCAACCCGCGCCAGGAGAACCATATTACTTATCCAGCCGGAGGCCGCGCGCGGCGCGGCGGACGGCGAGGGCCGGTCCACAACGCAGAGGTAACTTCATGAGCGAGAAGAAGGATCCCGAGGAAGGCGCGGTCGGCGAGGAGAACCAGACCGAGCGGTTCGAGATCCCCGCCGAGCTCCCCATCCTGCCGGTGCGCAACACCGTGCTCTACCCCTCCATGGTCCTGCCGCTCATGGTGGCCCGGGGCAAGTCGGTGAAGCTGATCGACAGCGTGCTGTCCGGCAACCGGCTGCTCGGCATCGTGGCCCAGCGCGATCCGGCCATCGAGGATCCCTCCGCGGAGGACATGTTCGAGCACGGCTCGGTCGGCACCATCCTCAAGATGCTCAAGTTCCCCGACGAGAGCATCCGGGTGCTGGTGCGCGGCATCCAGCGCATACGCATCAAGCAGTTCGTCTCGACCGATCCCTTCTTCCGCGCCGCCATCGAGGTGCGGGAGGCCAGCCCGGTCTCCGGCGTCAAGCTCGAGGCCCTGGTGCAGAGCATCCGGCAGCAGTTCGCCAAGCTGATCGAGAACTCCCCCATCCTGCCGCGCGAGACCCAGGTGGCCGCGCAGAACATCGACGACCCCGGCATGCTGGCCGACTTCGTGGCCACCAACCTGAACCTGAAGCTCGAGGACATGCAGGACATCCTCGAGTGCATCGAGGTCCCGCAGCGCCTGGAGAAGGTGGCCAAGCTGCTGAGCCGCGAGATCCAGGTGGCCGAGCTGGGCTCCAAGATCCAGGACGAGATCAAGAGCCAGATCGACCAGAGCCAGCGCGAGTACTACCTGCGCCAGCAGATGAAGGCCATCAAGAAGGAGCTGGGCGAGGACGACACCAACTCGCGCGACATCGAGGAGCTGCGCAAGCGCATCGAGGACGCCGGCATGCCGGACGAGCCGCGCAAGGAGGCAGAGAAGGAGCTGGGGCGGCTGAGCCGCATGCACCCGGAGAGCGCCGAGTACACCGTGGCGCGCACCTACCTGGACTGGCTGTGCGAGCTGCCGTGGTCCAAGTCCACCCCCGACAACCTGGACATCCCCAACGTGCGCAAGACCCTCAACGAGGATCACTACGGCCTGGACAAGCCCAAGGAGCGCATCCTCGAGTACCTGGCCGTGCGCAAGCTCAAGAACGACATGAAGGGGCCGATCCTGTGCTTCGTCGGCCCCCCGGGCGTGGGCAAGACCTCGCTGGGCCGCTCGATCGCCCGGGCCATGGGGCGCAAGTTCGAGCGCATGAGCCTGGGCGGCGTGCGGGACGAGGCCGAGATCCGCGGCCACCGGCGCACCTACGTGGGCGCCCTGCCCGGGCGCATCATCCGCTCCATGCGCAAGGTGGGTTCGCACAACCCGCTGATCATGCTGGACGAGATCGACAAGCTGGGCGCCGACTTCCGCGGCGACCCGTCCAGCGCCCTGCTCGAGGTGCTCGACCCCGAGCAGAACAACTCCTTCACCGATCACTACCTGGACCTGCCCTTCGATCTGTCGAAGGTGCTTTTCATCACCACCGCCAACCTGCTCGACCCCATCCCCGGCCCGCTGCGGGACCGCATGGAGGTCCTGGAGATCCCCGGCTACATCCTCGAGGAGAAGGTGGAGATCGCCAAGCGCCACATCCTGCCCAAGCAGCTCGAGGCGCACGGCATCACCAAGGAGCACATCGAGTTCACCGACGGCTCCATCGTCAAGCTGGTGGACGAGTTCACCCGCGAGGCGGGCGTGCGCAACCTCGAGCGCGAGGTGGCCAACATCTGCCGCAAGGTGGCCATGAAGGTGGCCGTGGGCGACACCGCCAAGGCGGTCATCCAGCCCGACGACGTCAACGGCTTCCTCGGGCCCCAGAAGTTCTTCTCCGAGCTGGCCGAGCGCACCGACATCCCCGGGGTGGCCATCGGCCTGGCCTGGACCGCGGTGGGCGGCGAGATCCTGTTCATCGAGGCCACCAAGATGGCCGGCGGCAAGCGCCTGAGCATCACCGGCAAGCTGGGCGAGGTCATGCAGGAGTCGGCCCAGACCGCCTTCAGCTACATCCGCTCGCGCGCCACCGAGCTGGGCATCCCCGACGACTTCTACGAGCAGTACGACATCCACGTGCACATCCCGGCCGGCGCCATCCCCAAGGACGGGCCCTCGGCCGGCATCACCATCGCCACCGCCATCGCCTCGCTGCTGACCCGGCGGCCGGTGGTCTCGGATCTGGCCATGACCGGCGAGATCACGCTCCGCGGCAAGGTGCTGCCCGTGGGCGGGATCAAGGAGAAGGTGCTGGCCGCGGCCAGGAGCGGCCTGAACCGGATCATCCTGCCGGCGCGCAACGAGAAGGACCTCTTCGACGTGCCGGCCGAGGTGAAGAGCAAGCTCAAGTTCATCTTCGTCGACAGCGTGGAGAAGGTGTTCGACGTGACCCTGGGGCCGAAGCTGCCCGAGCCGGTCAAGTCCGATCCGGGCAAGGCCGAGGACAAGGGGCCGAAGGGTGAGGAGCCCAAGCCCGCCGGCAAGCCGAAGAGCCCGCGCGCCCAGACCCGCCCGACCGACCGGAACTAGCAATTCGAGCCCGCTGGATTCTCAAGCGCCGAAGGCGCGCAGAGAATCCTGCCAGGGCGAAGAATTGCTTGTCCCGTGGCGCGAAGCGACACGGGGCTATAGCTCAACCTCCCCTGCCCTGGACCATGTTGTCCCGGGAGCCGGCGCATGAGCACGGAGCACGACATCCTGGTGCCGTTCCTCGGGGTCCAGCTCGGCCTGCTGACGTCGCGGCAGGTCTCGGCCGCGGCCAGGGACGGGAGCGAGGGGCTGGCCGCGAGGCTGGTGGCCCAGGGCGCGCTCTCCGCCGAGCGGCTGCAGCTCCTCGAGCAGCTGGCCGGGGAGGCCGTGCGCTCCCACGGCGGCGACCTGGGCGCGACCCTGGACACCTTCGGGGGGCAGGCCTCGGTGGTCCTGAGCATGGGCCCGCGGGCCGCGGGCGAGGAGGAGGCCGCTCCCCTCGCGGGCGAGAACCCCCTGGCCGTGACCCAGGAGCAGCCGGGTCGTTACACGTTCATGACCTCTCCCGGCTCGTCCGCGGGCGGCGACGCCGTCGAGCTCGGCCACGGCGGGCTCGGCCGGGTGCTCATCGCCATCGACGAGCACCTGGAGCGGGAGGTGGCGTTCAAGGAGCTGCTGCGCCCCGAGCTGGCCGCACCGTCCGGCACCGCCCTGGACCGGACCCTGCCGGTGACGCTGGCCCGCTTCCTGCGCGAGGCCCGCCTAACCGGCCGTCTGGAGCACCCCAACATCATCCCGGTCTACGAGCTGGGGCGCAGGCGGGACGGCTCGCTGTACTACACCATGAAGGTGGTGCGCGGACGGACCCTGGCCAGGGCGCTGGAGGAGTGCCGGACCCTCGCGGAGCGGCTGCGGCTCTTGCGGCACTTCGCCGACGTGTGCCACGCCGTGGCCTACGCGCACAGCCGCGGGGTGGTGCACCGCGATCTCAAGCCCGAGAACGTGATGCTGGGCGAATTCGGCGAGACGGTGGTGCTGGACTGGGGCCTGGCCAAGGCCCGGGGGCGCGAGGATCTGCAGCACGGCGAGCTCCGGCGCGGGGTCGAGCAGCTCCAGGGCGCGACCAGCAGCGGGACGCAGGCCGGGGACGTCCTGGGCTCGCCGCTGTACATGAGCCCGGAGCAGGCCGAGGGGAACATCGAGTCGGTCGACGAGCGCTCGGACGTCTGGGGCCTGGGGGTGGTGCTGTACCAGATCCTCACGGGCCAGACCCCCTTCACCGGGGTGAACGCCTTCGAGGTGCTGGGCCGGCTGATGAAGGAAGACGTCCCACCCGTGCGCGCCAGGTGCCCCGGGGCCCCGCCCGAGCTGGCCGCGGTGGCCGAGAAGGCCCTGGCGCGCGATCAGGCGCGGCGCTACCCCAGCGCCCGGGAGCTGGCGGCCGAGGTCGAGGCCTACCTGACCGGGGGTCGGGTGCGCACCTACGCCTACAGCCCCTGGGAGCTGGTCAAGCGGCTCGTCGGCCAGAACAAGCTGGCCTTCGCGGTGGGGGCGATCGGGGTGGCGCTGCTGGCGGTGGTGCTGGGGCTGTCCATGGCCCGCATCTCCGCAGAGCGCGACCTGGCCCAGAGCCAGCGTAAGGCGGCGCTTCGCTTCGCCAACTTCCTGGTCAACGATCTCCTTGGCGAGCTCGCGGACCTGCCCGAAGCGGCCGAGGCCAGCAAGGCGGTGCTCGCGCGCAGCCTGGAGTACTACCAGGCCGAGGTGGATCCGGACTCCGGCGACGCGGCCGAGCGCCTGGATCTCGCGCGCGCCTACCACAAGGTCGCCCACCTCTCCCTGCAGGTCGGGAACGTCGAGGGCGGGCTCCAGGCCGGTCGGACCGCGCTGCGGATCCTCGAGGATCTCCGGTCCCACGCGCCCGACGACGGCGAGATCGTGTACCAGGCGGTCCTCACCCGCTGGGTGATCGGAAACTGCCTGGTGAGGCTCACGCGGAACCAGGAGGCCATCGAGGTCCTGGAGCAGTCGCGGACGCAGGCCGAGGCCGAGGCCGCCGAGCAGCCCGGGTCCTACGAGCTCCAGGACGCCCTGTGGCGCATCCACTACCTGCTGGGAGACGTGCGGTTCGATCGGGCCGCCATGCCCGAGGCGCAGGCCTCGTACCTCCTGGCCCTGGCCGCCGCCAGGCGCATGGAGGCGATGGCCCCCAACCGGCCCGAGGTCCTGCAGAGGTTGGCCGCCTGCTACGACGGCCTGGCCAAGCTGGCCCGGCGCCAGGGTCAGCTCCAGGCCGCCCTGGACTGGCGCCGCCAGGATCTCTCCCTGGCAGACCAGCAGGTTCACCTCCAACCGGCCAACCCACGCTGGAAGATCTCCCGCGCGTTCAGCCTGGACGAGCTCGGCATGCTCGAGCTGTCCATGGGGGACTCGCAGGCGGCGCTGGAGCACCTCCGCCAGGCTTCGAGCCTGGCCAGCCTGGTGGCCGACGCCGATCCGGCCAACAAGTACTGGCAGCAGGGCGCCGCCAGGATCGAGATGCACCTCGGCCAGGTCCTCGCGCTGACCGGACAGAGCGCGGAGGCCCGACGGACCTTGCGCTCCGCCCTGGACCGGTTCGATCGGTTGATCGCGCTAGAGCCCGACGACCGCGTCCTCACACCCCACGCGTCCCAGGCCCTGGACCTGCTGGCTGGACTGGAGCTGGCGAACGGGAGCCTGACCGAGGCGCGCACGCTGTTCGAGCGCGCCCTGGCGCTGGATCGACAGGTCTCCGACTCCAGACCCGACTACGATGTCCTCAAGGTCAACCTGGCGCTCTCCCACGCCCGGCTCTCCGCCCTGGCAGCCGCCCTAGGCGACCTCCCGGCGGCGCGGCAGCACCGCGACACCCAGCTTCAGATGGCCGAGCGACTCGTGGAGAAGTCCGCCGCCGATCCCCTGAACGTGGAGCTGCTGGCGGACGCGCTCGGGGGCGCCGTACGCGTGGCGCTCAGCCAGCGGAAGCAGCCGGAGGCCCGGGCCCTCGTCGCGCGCTACCAGGCCACGGCACTCCGCTTGCTGGAGCTCGCCCCGGACAGCCAGGATCTGAAGCTGGTCGCCATCGACAGCGGGCTGGCCCGGGGCGATCTCGAGACGCTGGACGGCCACACCGGCCCGGCCCGGGACGCCTACCGGGACGCCCTGAGGCGGGCCCAGGAGCTGGTGGCGCTCGATCCCGGGCGCAGCGACACCCAGCTCGCCCTGGCCCGGGTCCGCTGGCGACTGGGTGAGACCGCCCGGGCCGGAGAGGGCCTGCGCGAGCTCCGGCAGCGGGAGCCCGACGACCTCAGGGTGGCGACCGAGCTGCTCCAGGTCGCGTTGCTCACCGGGCGCTTCCAGGAGGTGATCACCCTGGGAGGCGAGGCCCTGAAGAGGAACCCGGACAGCCGAAACAACCAGCTCGTCATCCTGGGGCTGATCGCCACCGCGCAGGCCCTGGCCGGCGAGCTGCCCCGGGCCAGGCGAACGGCGCGGGAGGCGGGCGAGGTGGCCCCACCCGGGCCGTTGTACTTCGGCGACTGGCAGCTGGCTGTGCTGAGGATCCGGCTCGAGGGTCGGCTGCCGCGCGATCTTCGGCCGTTGTGGCAGGCGCTCGGGGACTGGAACCTGGGCGGTTCGGGGTCCGCCGTGGCGAACGCCTTCCGGGAGCTCGCGCGCTAGCCCGGGTCAGATCCGCACCAGCTCGAAGTCCCGGCTGCCCAGGCCGATCTCCTCCGCGTGCTCGAACTGGATGCGGTAGTCGATGTCGTAGGCCGCGCGCCAGGGGTCGCCCTTCTTGGCGGCCGCCTTGCTGCCCGGGGACGGCGGGCTCTCGGCCACCAGCCTGGCCGACAACACGTCCACGGCCACCGGGTCGAGGGAGGCGGCGAAGCCCACGTCGGGCACGATGGCCGGCTCGTTCCAGTCGCAGCAGTCGCAGTCCGGGGTGATCTGGACGATGAAGTTCAGGAAACCCACCTTGGCCCGCTTGTCCAGCACCGCGGCCAGGGCGTACTCCGCGGTCTTCTTCTGGATGGCCTCGGCCGAGGTCTTCCAGCGGATGGGGATGGCCCCGTGCGGGCAGGTGGCCGTGCACTCGCCGCAGCCGATGCAGCGGGCGCCGTCGATGCGCGCCACCTCGGCGGACTGGCCCCTCTGCCGGTCCGGGCGCGCGACCAGCTCGATGCAGGGCACCGGACAGCGCCTGACGCACAGCCCGTCCCCCCGGCAGCGGGTGGCGTCCACCCGCGGGCGTACGTCCGAGTGCAGGAACTGCTTGCCGGCCGGGGTGGCGCAGCCCATGCCCAGGTTCTTGATGGCCCCGCCGTAGCCGAACAGCATGTGGCCCTTCACGTGGCTCAGCGCGATCAGCGCGTCCGCGTCCAGGATGCCCGAGGCGATCCTGGCCGAGCCGATCCCGCAGCCCGGCAGCGCCACCTCCCGGCCGTCGTGCCCCACCAGCCCGTCGGCCACGAGCACCGGGGCCCCCAGGCTCGCCAGCGAGTAGCCGTTCATGGCCGCGGCCTGCACGTTCTGCACCGCGTTGCGTCGCAGGCCGGTGTAGAGGGTGTTCGTGTCGGTGACGAAGGGTAGCCCGCCCGCCTCCCGCACGAGATCCACCACGGCGCGCACGTAGGGCACCGGCAGGTAGGCCACGTTGCCCGGCTCGCCCCAGTGCACCTTGATGGCCACCTTGTCGCCCGGGGCGATCAGCCGGGCGAAGCCCGCTTTCCTGAACAGCGCCTGGACCTTGGCCAGCCGGCTCTGCTTGGGGGTGGCGTGGGCGTCAGTGAAGTAGACCCTGGCTGCCATCGGCTCTCCTCCTGCGAGATTCGTTCCGATTATCGTCGGGTTGGCGCGGAACGCAACCCCCGCTTCCCTTGACAGCCCGGCCCCGGTGATTAACTTGCTCACAGCTCGGAACTGGGCGATCGGCCACAACTGGCCGGTATCGTGGAGGAAATTTCAATGAGCAAGTGCATTGGCATCGACCTCGGCACGACCAACTCCGTGGTGGCAGTCATGGAGGGCGACCGCGTCACCGTGATCACCAACGAGGAGGGCGGCCGCTTGACCCCGTCGGTGGTGGCATACCAGAAGGACGGCGAGATCCTGGTCGGGCAGATCGCCCGCCGCCAGGCGGTGACCAACCCCGAGAACACCGTGTTCAGCATCAAGCGCTTCATGGGCCGCCGCTTCGGCGAGGTGGCCGAGGAGATCCGCCTGGTGCCCTACAAGGTGGCCAGCGGCCCGAACAGCGAGGCCCAGGTGGAGGTCCAGGGCAAGCGGATGTCGCCGCCCGAGATCAGCGCCAAGGTGCTGCAGAAGCTGAAGCGCGCCGCCGAGGCCTACCTGGGCGAGGAGGTCAAGGAGGCGGTTATCACCGTGCCGGCCTACTTCAACGACGCCCAGCGCCAGGCCACCAAGGACGCCGGCACCATCGCCGGCCTCGAGGTGAAGCGCATCGTCAACGAGCCGACGGCCGCGGCCCTGGCCTACGGCCTGGAGAAGAAGAAGGACCAGGTCATCGCCGTGTACGACTTCGGCGGCGGCACCTTCGACATCTCCATCCTCGAGGTCGGGCAGAACGTCGTCGAGGTCATCTCCACCAACGGCGACACCCACCTGGGCGGCGACAACATCGACCAGCGGGTGATCGACTACCTGATCAGCGAGTTCAAGCGCGACCAGGGCATCGACGTGTCCAGGGACAAGATGGTCATCCAGCGCCTGCGCGAGGCGGCCGAGAAGGCCAAGATCGAGCTGAGCTCCGTGCTGGAGACCGAGATCAACCTGCCCTTCCTGACCGCGGACGCGGCCGGCCCCAAGCACATGGCGCTGAAACTCACCCGCGCCAAGCTGGAGTCGCTGTGCGAGGACCTGGTGCTCAAGTCCTTCGGGCCGGTCAAGCACGCCCTGGACGACGCCAAGAAGCGCCCCCAGGACATCGACGAGGTGGTGCTGGTGGGCGGCATGACCCGCATGCCCCGCATCCAGGAGGAGGTCAAGCGCTTCTTCGGCAAGGAGCCGAACCGCACCGTCAACCCGGACGAGGTGGTGGCCGTGGGCGCCGCCCTGCAGGCCGGCGTGCTCAAGGGCCAGGTCAAGGATCTGCTGCTGCTCGACGTGACCCCGCTGTCGCTCGGCATCGAGACCCTGGGCGGGGTCATGACCCGGCTCATCGAGCGCAACACCACCATCCCCACCCGCAAGAGCGAGGTGTTCTCCACCGCGGCCGACGGGCAGACCTCGGTCGAAGTGCACGTGCTGCAGGGCGAGCGCGACATGGCGCGCGACAACCGCACGCTCGCCAAGTTCATGCTCGACGGCCTGGCCCCGGCGCCCCGCGGCATGCCGCAGATCGAGGTCACCTTCGACATCGACGCGAACGGCATCGTCAACGTGAGCGCGCGCGACAAGGCCACGGGCCGCGAGCAGCACATCACCATCACCGCCTCCGGCGGGCTCGCCAAGGACGACGTGGAGAAGAAGGTCAAGGAGGCCGAGTCGCACGAGGCGGAGGACAAGCAGCGCCGCCGCGAGGTGGAGATCCGCAACCACGGCGACCAGATCGCCTACCAGACCGAACGCACCCTGAAGGAGTACAAGGACAAGCTGCCCGGCGACGTGGTCTCGGGCATCGAGGCCAAGGTCAAGGAGCTCAAGGACGCTCTGGCCGGGAGCGACTCCGCCGCCATCGAGCGCGCCTCCGAGGCCGTCATGCAGGCCTCCCAGAAGATGGGCGAGGTGCTGTACCGCTCGGCCGCCGGCCAGGCCGGCGGGCCGAACCCGGCCGGCCAGGGCGGCCCGGAGGCGGGCCCGCAGGCCGGCCCGTCCCAGGGCGCCGGCCCGCGCGACGGCGAGGTGATCGACGCCGAGTTCAAGGAGCACCGGGGCTAGGCAGCCCGGGTGCCCGGCCGCTCCCTCCGCCCGCGCCCGCCAACCTGTTCTTGTGCGGCGGCGCGCCGTCAGGTACACTCAGAGGGTCCTTGCGGGGGAGGAGTTTTCCACCTTGAGCCCGGCCACCCAGCCCTCTTCTCCGTTCCACGGTCCCATGGGAACCCCCCGCGTCCTGGTCGTGGACGACGAGGACGTCATCCGCGAGGTGCTGCGCGCGGTGCTGGAGGGCGAGTTCGCCCTGGCCCTGGTGCCCACCGCCGAGGCCGCCACCGCCATCCTCGAGCACCACACCGCTGACGTGGTCCTGGCCGACAAGAACCTCCCGGGCCGCACCGGGCTCGAGCTGCTGCGCACCATCAAGGAGCGCTGGAACGAGACCGAGGTGCTGGTCATGACCGGCTACGCCTCGCTGGAGAGCGCGGTCGACTCCCTGCGGCTGGGCGCCTACGACTACCTGGTGAAACCGTTCGACGACGTCTCGGTGGTGGTGGAGAAGGTGCGCCGGGCGGCGGAGAAGAAGGAGCTGCAGCGCGAGCGGCGCCAGCTCCTGGAGCAGCTGCTGGCCTCCAACCAGGAGCTGCTGAGCGCCCAGGAGCGCCTGCGCAGCGGCTACTTCGAGACGCTGACCAGCATGGCCGCGGCGCTCGAGGCGCGCGACGCCTACACGCACGGGCACTCCGAGCGGGTGGCCACCTACGCGGTGGTGCTGGCCCGCGAGATGGGACTCCGGGAGGAGCAGGTCACCTTCATCCGCGACGCCGCGGTGCTCCACGATCTGGGCAAGATCGGCATCCGCGAGGACATCCTCAACAAGCCCGGCCGGTTGACCCCGCAGGAGTTCGCCCACATCCAGACCCACCCGGAGGTGGGCGCCGGCATCCTCGGGAAGATGGAGGCCTGCCGCCACCTCATCCCGGCCGTGCTGCACCACCACGAGCGGTTCGACGGCAAGGGCTACCCGCACGGCCTGTCGGGCCTGGACATCCCCCTCGAGGCGCGCATCCTGTCGGTGGCCGACTGCTACGACGCCATGACCTCCGAACGGCCCTACCGGCAGGCCCGCCCGGAGGAGGAGGCCGTGGGCATCATCCGCTCCCTGGGCGGCACCCAGCTCGACCCCACCGCCGTGGGGGCCTTCCTGATGGCCCGCGCCAAGGGCGCGCTGCGCATCCCGGCCGCCCCCGCCGCGAGCTGACCCTATCTCCAGTCGATGAGCAGCGGGACCTCCCCGCCGGCCTTGATCTTGACCGTCTTCTCGGTCTCCCGGTTCAGCTCGGGGTTGACCAGGCGCACCTTGTGGGTGCCCTCCAGCAGCTGGAGCGGCGCCAGCGGAGTCTGGCCGCGGCGCTCGCCGTCGACGAACACGTTGGCCCAGGGGTGCACCACCACGATCAGCGAACCCGTCCCGAAGGCCACCCGCCGCTCGGCCCGCTCGCCCGGTCGCAGGCTGAGCGGGAGAGACTTGGAGCAGCAGGCCCCCGCCACGACCCGCAGCACGTGCCTGCCCGGGGGAGCCCGGTGGTTGCGGATGCTGCCGTGGCCCAGCTTCCTGTTGCCCAGGTAGATGTCGGCCGGCGGCTCGGTGGTCACGCTCAGGTAGGCCGGGCCCGCGGCCGCCAGCACGCCGGCGTCCGGCCGATCGGGCGGGTCCTCGTCTCCAGGCTCTCCGAGATCGATGCCCAGCCCGGCGTCCGCGGCCGGCTCAGCGTCCTGCGCCTCGGCCGGTCCGGCGTCCGGGCCGAGCAGCGCCACCTGCGAGGGCTCCTCGTGGGGCGGGGGGCCAGCGTCCAGCCCTACCGCCGCCTGCGGCTCGCCGGTCATCAGCAGCCACACCAGCGCCGACAACCCGATCGCCAGCAGGCCGGCCACGCTCCAGACCAGCACGGGCGCGTTGCGGCGCCGCCCGGAGCGCTCCCGCGCGGCGATCAGGTTGCGGGTGAGCCCGTCGACCTTGCGGCTGACGCTCTCGAGATCCAGCCCCGGGGTGAACGGCCGGGTGCGCTCGAGCTGCAGCCCCTGCTTGTCCGCGGCCGAGGGCAGGCTCTCCATCTGGCGGTCCATGCGGCTGATCGAGCCCGGCCGGGCCTCCTCCTGGCCCTGGAACAGTTCCTTCAGGTAGGCCGACAGGTGGGCCGAGGAGGCCGGCAGGTTGGTCGCCAGCATGACCTCCTCGAGGGCGAGCTGCATCTCGCGCGCGTCCCGGTAGCGCTTGTCCGGGTTCTTGGCCAGCGCCTTCATCAACACCCGCTCGACCGCCTCCGGGATGCCGTCGTCCAGGCGGGTGATGGAGGGCACCTGGGCCTCCAGCACCGCGTCCAGGGTGGCCATCTCGCTGTCGCGCTTGAACAGCCTGCGGCTGGTGACCAGCTCGTACATCACCACGCCCAGCGACCACAGGTCGGCGCGGTGGGTCACGGGCTGGCCGCGCACCTGCTCCGGGGACATGTAGGCGTACTTGCCCTTGAGCACGCCGGAGCGCGTCTTGCCCATCTTGTGGGTGGCCTTGGCGATGCCGAAGTCGACGATCTTCACCGTGCCGTCGAAGGTGACCAGGATGTTCTGCGGGCTGATATCGCGGTGCACGATGCCGGCCGTCTGGCCGTCCGGGGTGGACCAGGTGTGGGCGTAGTACAGCCCCTCGCAGGTCTGCGCGATGATGCGCAGCACCAGGTTCAAGGGGATGTGCTGGCGGCGATCGATGTTGGCCAGCAGGAGGTTGCGGAGATCCTTGCCCGCCACGTACTCCATGGCGATGTAGTACACGTTGCCGATGCGGCCCAGGTCGAAGGTCTGGGCGATGTTCGGGTGGGTCAGGCCGGCGGCGATGCGCCCCTCCTCGAGGAACATCTCGACCAGCTCGGGATCCTCGGAGAACACCTCGAGGATGGTCTTGATCACCACCCGCTTGGAGAAGCCGGAGTAGCCGCGCCGCTCGGCCAGCCAGATCTCTCCCATGCCGCCGACGGCCAGGCGCCGCAGCAGGGTGTAGTCTCCGACCTGCCCGCCTTCTTGGAAGGAAACGCCCAAACGCCTCCAGCCTCGACCGGCCCCGCCGGTCGCCGAGGGTGCAGAAATCGGGCTCATGCTAGCATCCGCACCCGGCGTTGACAAGGTTCCGGGCATGTGAAAACTTAGCCAAATCGCGGCCTATGGCCGTCCGAGGTCCCCTGTCCGGTGGACGCGCTGCACACCATCCTGCTCTCGGTCATCCCGGTCTTCGCCATCCTGGGCATCGGCTGGGTCTACGGGCGTTTCCGCGATCTGCCGGCCAGGGAGCTGAGCGACCTGGTCATGTGGATCCTCATCCCCTGCCTGGTGCTGAGCTCGGTGGGCAGCAGGCCCATGCAGCTCGCCGAGCTCGGCCGGATCGGAGCCGCGGCCGCCCTCGTGGTCCTGGGCTGCGGCCTGGCGGCCTGGCTGCTGTTCAGGCGGCGGCCGGAGCTCAGGGCGGCCATGCTGTGCGCCATGTTCATGAACAGCGCCAACATGGCCTTCCCCCTGGCGCTGCTGGCCTTCGGCCAGGAGGGGCTCACCCGGCAGGTGATCTTCTACATCGCGATCAACCTGCTGCACTCGACGCTGGGCATCGCCCTGGCGCGCGGGCGGGGCGGGCTGCGCGAGGCCCTGCGCCTGCCGCTCCTGTACGCCGCGCTGCTCGGCCTGACGCTCGCCACCTCGGGCACGCTCCTGCCGGACGCGGTGACCCGGCCGCTCGACCTGGTGGGCAAGGCCACCCTGCCGCTCATGCTGCTGATGCTCGGGGTCCGCCTGCGCCGCAGCCGGCTGGCGCACCTCGGCCCGGCGCTCGGCGTCAGCCTGGTGCGGCTGGTGGTCGGGTTCGGCCTGGGGCTCGCCGCCGTCGAGCTCCTGGGGCTCACGGGGCTCGCGCGCGGGGCCGTGCTGCTCGGCGCGAGCATGCCCGTGGCGGTGTTCAACGCGGTGCTGGCGGAGCGCTACGCGCTGCACCCGGAGCTGGTGGCCTCCAGCGTGGCCCTGTCCACGCTGCTCGGGCTGGCCACCATCCCGCTGGTGCTGGCGTTCATCTGAGCGTCCCGGGAGGTCGCCATGGAGCTGGTCATCGCCGGTGGCAAGGTCGTGGACGGAGGCGGCGTCCGGCGCGCGGACGTGCTGGTGCGAGGGGGGCGCATCGCGGCCGTGGCGCCCTCCACCCCCGCCGCGCGGCGCGCGGCGGGTCGCACGCTGGACGCCCGCGGCTGCCTGGTGCTGCCGGGGGCGGTCGATCCCCACGTCCACCTGGCCCTGCCGATCGGCGGGGGCACGCGGACGGCCGACGACTTCGACAGCGGCACCCGGGCCGCGGCGGCCGGCGGGGTGACCACCCTCCTCGACTACACCACCCCGGCGGCGGACCAGGCGCCGCTGGCGGCCTTCCGGGCCCGGCGCGCGCAGGCCGACCGGACGGTGCGCGTCGACTACGGGCTGCACAACGTGCTGATCGGCTGGCGGCCGGGCTGGCGCGCGGAGCTCGCCCGGCTGGCCCGCCTGGGCGCGCCCTCGGTGAAGCTGTTCACCATCTACCGGGATCGGGGCTGGCAGGCGGACGACGGCCGGATGCTGGAGGTGATGCAGGCCTGCCGGGAGGCGGGGCTGACCGTGTGCGTGCACGCGGAGAACGACTCGCTGATCGAGCTGTTCACCCGCCGCGCCCTGGCGCTGCCGGCCGCCCGCCGCCCCTGGGCCGCGGCCCTGGCGCTCGCCCGGCCGCCGCTGGCCGAGCAGGAGGCCGTGGCCCGGGCCATCTTCCTGGCCGCGGCCACGGGGGCGCGGCTGCACCTGGTGCACCTCTCGACCGCCGGGGCGGCCCGGGCCGTGGGCCTGGTCCGCGCGCAGGGGCTGCGGGTGTCCGGCGAGACCTGCCCCCAGTACCTGGCGCTCGACGCGCGCGCGCTCGGCCGGCGGGGTGGCCACCGCTTCGGCTGCTGCCCGCCGCTGCGCTCGCCCGGCCAGGCCAGCGGTCTGCTGGAGGCGTTGCGGCAGGGCTGGCTGCAGGCGCTGGCCACCGACCACTGCTCCTTCACCTCCGCCCAGAAGGACGTCTGGGGGGGTGACTTCCGGCGCATCCCCTACGGGTTGCCGGGCCTCGAGACGGCGCTCCGGCTCACCTTCACCCTGGGACCGGCCGCGCGCGCCCTGCCGCTCGCGCGCTGGGTGTCGCTGCACACCGAGGGGCCGGCCCGGCTGTTCGGCCTCTACCCGCGCAAGGGCAGCCTCGAGCCGGGCGCGGACGCGGACCTGGTGGTCTTCGATCCCTCCGCGAGCCGCAGGCTGCGCGCGAGGGACCTCGAGACCCCGCTCGACTGGAGCCCCTACGAGGGCATGCAGCTCCGGGGCGAAATCCGCCACGTGCTCCTCCGGGGGCAGGAGGTGGCCCGCGAGGGGCGCTGCCTGGACACCCCGCCCCGGGGCCGCTACCTGAGGCGCTCCCCCGCCCCGGCGTGATCCCGACCCGCCCTGCTCTCTCCAGAACAACAAGCAAGAAAGGATTTCTTGAAGGGTGAGGCTTCAGGAAGAGGGATCACGGGCGACTTTGCTGGGGCGACTGGACCGAGCGCAGGTCGAGACCGACTTCCATCCCCTCCTCCCCCCTTCCTCCTCACCCCAAGAGAAGGTTTTTCCTGTCTCGGGATCCAATTGGAAGTGTTCTTCCTGTCCTGGGTTCTGACCAGGAATTCTTCCTGGAGTCGGGCTGGAGATGGGTCAGGGCGCGCGACAGCCACCAGGCGGTACGCAGTAGAGGCCCAGGACGCAGTAGCCGCCCACGCACGGCAGGGTGCCGAAGTCGTGGCACTCGGCGTCCCCGTCGCAGGGCTGCTGGTTGAGCGCGCAGCGGTGGCTGGCCGCGCCGCAGGTGTTCCGCACCGCGGCGCAGTCCACGTCCTCCGCGCAGGTGGTGTGCGGGTAGACGCTGTTGACGCAGTCGTAGCCCGAGGGGCAGTCGTCCTCCGCCTGGCAGGCCACCAGGCAGTAGGTCGGGTTCTGCCCGCTGCACAGGTTGGCCGGATCGCCGCACGGGCCCTGGGTCTTGTCCGTGCAGCCCGCGCAGATGGGCGAGCACCCGGGCACGCAGTAGGGCTGGGTGGGATCCACCTGGCAGGCCCGCTCGGCCAGGACGCAGAACTGGCCGAACGGGCAGTAGTCGGTCTGCTCGCAGCGCCCGGCCAGACAGCTGCCGCCCACGCACACCTCGCGCTCGAGCAGCTCGCAGTCCGCGGTGGTGCGGCAGCCCAGGTGGCAGGCGCCGCCCTCGCAGATCATGCCGATGTCGCAGTGCCGGTCGAGGCTGCAGGTGCCCGCGGCCACGCACTGCCCGGAGCCGACGTCGCAGAAGGAGCCGGCGCCGCAGTCCTCGTTGGAGACGCAGCCCGACAGCACCTGGCAGGAGCCGCTGGGGTTGCAGTACTCGCCGTCGGCGCAGGCCTCGTCGGAGGCGCACACGCAGCGGTAGTCCAGGGTGTCGCAGCGCTGGTAGGCCGCGCAGTCGCCGTCGCGACGGCACTCGCCCTCCAGGGTGCGCTCCGAGCAGCCGCCGCCCGCCAGGGCGGCCAGGCAAGCCAGGGCCAGGCCTCGCGCGAGGGTGTTCACGGCGTCGTCCTCCGCAAATAGGACACCTCGAGGTACACGCCCACCGGGGGCAGGCTGTCCCCGCCGAAGAAGATCGAGTTGTAGCCCGACTCGTACCGCCAGGTCCCGCCCTCGCCCTCCTCCGGCAGCTCGACCGCGCAGCGGTGGCCCGCGGCGCAGACCTGGTCCGCCTCGCAGCCGGTGGCGTCCAGGCAGGCGGCGTCCGCGGTGGTGTACTGCAGCACGTGCATGGGCCCGGGCAGAGGGACCTCCGACAGGTAGAACTTGCGCCGCAGCCCCACCGCGCTGATGCCCAGCGCGTCCACCACCGGCCCGTAGTCCTCCGCGCAGATGCTGTAGAACAGCCCGCCCGTGCCCTCCTGGACCGCCAGGTAGCGGGCCCCGGCCTGCGCGCTCGGGCAGCCGTCCGGCGCCGGGCCGACGATGGCCGACAGGCTCACCCGGGCCTCGTCACCTGCGCCCTTGAGGTGCTCCAGCCAGCGCACGTAGTACTCGACCAGCCCCAGGGAGTGGTCGTCCTCGTCCGAGATCACGATCACGAACAGGGCGGCGTCCGCGCGCAGGAAGCCCGCGTTCTCGCCGTCCAGCAGCTCCGGGGAGAGCGCCAGCCGCATGGCGTCCAGCCCGCGCTCCACCCGGCTCAGGGTGATCGGCAGCTGGACGTTGGCGGCGAAGGCCGTCTGGGGGGCCGGGGTGCTGTTGTCGATCACCCGGGGGGAGCCCTGCAGGCGGCCCGACTGGCTGAGGTCCTCGGTGTCGGTGGACACGATGCCGATCTGGAACTCCGCGCCGGACTCCACCAGGCGCTCCATGAAGTGGTCGAACTTGGCCCCGAGCTGGGTGCGCTCCTCGCTCATCGTGCCGCTGTTGTCCACGACCCACAGGATGTCCACCTTGGGCGCCAGGGCCTGGCGGAAGGTGTCCACCTGGGTGGGCATCGGGTTGAAGCGCACGTCCTCGCAGCCCGCGGTCGCGAGCAGCGCCCCGAGCAGGACGAGCCCCGCCAGGGCCCACCGCCGGCGCGGCCACAGCAGCAGACCGGCGAGCAGGGCCAGGGCGCCCGCGCCGCCCCCGCCGGCCGTGGCGCAGCCCCCGTCGTCCCCGGGCTTGGCCGTGCAGCGCGGGCTGGGCAGCCCGGTCGGGTACACGTAGCACAGCCCCTGGATATCATCCTGGGCGAGATCGCGCTTCAGCGTCTCGCCCGGCGCCGCGGTCGGGTACATGGTGGCGTCTCCCGAGTCGGAGTGGTCGAGCCCCAGCATGTGGCCCGCCTCGTGGGCCACGGCGTTCTGGATGTCGCTCGCCGCGGCGGAGCCGTTGACGGCGAAGGTGTAGTCCTCGCCGTTGAGCTCGATGTCCGAGTCCACCACCTCGCCGGTGTTGCGATCGTAGGTGGTGGTGGTCAGCGCGATGGCGCCCTGCCCGTGCTCCCAGCCCGACTCGCGCCAGAGGATCAGGTTGATGTTGTCGTTCCAGTGGTCCTGGTCGAAGCCCACGTCGGTGCGGGAGGTGGTGCCGCCCGAGACGAACGCGAAGTCCGAGCACTCCGGCGCATTCCAGGCGGCCAGACCCTGGAGCACCGCGGTGAGGCACGAGGCCGGGGCGACGTCGTCGCTGCACAGCTCGTTCACCAGCACGGTCACCTGGCGGTCGGGCCACTCCAGGCACACGTGGGTCTCGGCGTCCTGGCTGCGGGTGTAGGCCCGGGCCTCGGGCCCGGCGGTGAGCAGCGCGAGGGCCAGGGCCGCCCCGCTCCAGCGCGCGAGGGTCATCACGGCGCCACCCCCGCGGCCCGGCGCGCGGCCCGGATGACGGACACGGCCTCGTCCCAGCCGAGCTCCAGCGGCCGGGCGTCGGCGCCGGGGAAGTCCAGGCCGCTCAGGCGCTGGCGCAGGCGCAGCTCGCCGTCCCGCGCCTCGAGCGCGAACACGCCCTGGCTGAGGCCCACCACCCGCAGCCCGGGCGCGCGCCCCGTCCGCTGCTCCAGGAACAGCAGCAACGGCTCCTCGGGCTCGAAGGTCGGGTAGCCGTGGGCCACCTGGGCCCAGCGTCCGATCGCGCCGCCGGGCTGCACGATCTGGAAGGCGGCGGGCCCCGCGCCGGAGAGGTCCTGCTCGACCGCGAACTCGAAGGTGGTCAGCATGCGCCGGCCGGACGCGTCCCAGGCGGTGCTGGCGCGGGCGAGGTGGGCCACCACCACCCGCTCGGCCCGGGCAGACAGGTCGGCCAGGCCGAGGCGCTCGGCCACCGAGGCCTGCGCGAACCCGCCGGCGAGGGCGAGGCCGAGCCCGGCGCAGGCGAGCAGCAGGTGCGTCCAGGGTTTCGTTTTCATGCGTGAATACTACGGTGGACGGCGGGCGGAATCAAGGGAGCTCAGCGGGTCACGGGGCGTGGTAGAAGAGCGCTCCACCCGAGCCGGTGGCCAGCCCCGCGCCGTCGGAGAACCAGGCCAGGCTCCACAGCCAGGCCCGGGTGCCGCTCTCCTGCCGGACCCACCCTCCCCCGGCCCCGTCCGAGCGCAGGATGGTGCCGCCCTCGCCGACCGCCCAGCGGGTGCCATCCGGCTGGCCGATGATCCGGCGCAGGTGGGCGGTGGTGCCGCTGGGCTCGACGCTCCAGGCCCCGCCGGACAGGCGCAGGATGGTGCCGAGGTTCCCCACCACGGTGACCTCGCCGGCCGCGCTGCCCCAGACCCCGCTGTAGCTGTCGTTCTCCGCCAGGGCCGCGGGCCGGGGCACCTCGACCGGGAGCCAGCCGTTGCCGTCGTGGTGGTACACCCCCAGGTTCTCGCCCACCACCCACACGTCGTCCACCGCGGAGCCCCACACGTCGAACAGATCGTCCCGGGTCCCCGGCAGATCGCGATCCACCCACGCCTGCCCGTCCCAGACGCCCGCCAGGCCGTCCTCGCCCGCCACCAGGATCTCGCCGCCCGGGAGCGGCCACAGCGCCCGCAGGGTCCTGCGCTCCATGGCCGCATCCGCCTGGCCGTTGCCGTCCGCGTCGGTCAGCGAGCGGAAGGTCGAGCCGTCCCAGGCCATCAGGTGCCCCAGGGTCGCGGCCAGGTGACCCGTGCCGTCCGCCGCGAAGAACAGGTCGTAGAAGGAGAGCGCGGGCACGTCGGCCACCGGGACCCAGCCCTCCGGATCACGCCGCAGCAGGGTGCGATCCAGGCCGCAGGCGAAGAGCGCGCCGTCCGGCCGCTGGGCCGCCGCCCGGAGGTCCTTGCGGGTGCCCTGGACCAGCAGCTCGGCGTCCTCGCCTGGCGCGTCGCGCACCAGCAGCCCGCCCAGTCCGACCGCCAGGGCGGCCTGGCCGGGCCAGCCGTCCACGTCCCAGACGAAGCCCAGGCTCTCGGCCCACACCTCTTCCCAGGCGTGGCCGTCCCAGCGCAGGATCGTCCCGCGGCCGCCCAGGATGTCGAAGCCCGTGGTGTAGTAACCGCCCAGCCCGTCGCCCCACACCGAGGTCAGCAGCACGCCCGACATGCCCGCCGATTCGGTCATGAACTCGAAGCTCGCGCCGTCCCAGCGGACCAGGCGGCCGTTCGAGGTGGACACCACCAGGGCCTCTGGCCCCTCCACGAACAGCCCGTACAGGTTCTCGTTCTCGACCAGCAGGTGGACCTGCACCGCCTCCCCGTCGTAGTGCAGGAATCGCCCGAAGTCGCTGGTGGCCCACACGTCGTAGGGGCCGCTGCCCCCGAGGTTGTGGATGGCGCCCTGGCTGATCCCGGTGTCGAACCGGCTCCAGGACTCGCCGTCGAGGAACAGCCACACGCCGTCGTCCCCGGCCACGTGCACGTGCTGCGCGTCCGCCGCCCACACCGCCCGCAGCGCCGAGCGGATCGGGGGATCGACGGTCGGCGTCACGCTGAGCCAGCGCTCGCCGTCGTAGTGCAGGACCATCCCATCCTGGCCCACGGCCCACACGTCCGACAGCGAACGGCCGTCCACCGCCAGCACGTCCAGCCAGGTGCCGGCGTCCAGGGCCACGCAGTCCGTGCCGTCGTGGTGCAGGATGCGCCCCGCCTCGCCGACGGCCAGGGCGTTGTGCGCGTCGTGGGCCCACACGCCGTGCAGCCCGTCCACGCTGGGCAGGGGGTTCTCCAGGCACCAGCCCCCGGCCGAGCACAGGTTGGCGGCGGCGCGCTGGCACGCGGCGCCCTGGAGCGCGTAGCCCGGATCGCAGGCGCAGACGTGGGTCTGGCCCTGGCGCACGCAGGCGGTGCGACGGGGCTCGGCGCACGGATTCGGTTCGCAGACGTCGTCCACGCACACGCCCTGCTCGGTCTCCAGCATGCCCTCGTCGCACAGGCACACCGCGCTCTCGCCCCGGTTCGCGCAGCGGGTCCGGGGCGGCGTCTGGCAGGGCTGCAGATCGCAGGGTCGCACGCACTCGCCCTGCCCGCCCTCGACGTAGCCGTCGTCGCACAGGCAGCTCACCGCCTGCCCGTCGGCCACGCAGCGCGTGCGGTGGGCCTCGGCGCACGGGTTCGGCAGGCAGGGATCGTCGGGCACGCAGGTGCCTCCCGGCCCTTCCTCCCAGCCCGCGTCGCAGCGGCACACGGCCACGCCGAGCTCCGCGCTGCAGCGCGTCCGGTTGGGCTCGGCGCACGGGTTCGGCAGACAGGGGTCCGGCACGCAGGCGCCCCCGGGCCCGTCCACGTAGCCGGGGTCGCACAGACACACCACCGCGCCGTCCGGGCTCTCGCACCGGGTGCGGTGCTCCTCCCGGCAGGGGTTCGGATCGCAGCCGCCCGCGGAGACGCAGTCCCCCGTCGCGCTCTCCACGTAGCCCGCCTCGCACATGCAGCGCGCGGCGCCGTCGACCTCCAGGCAGGAGGTCTTGTGCAGCCCCACACACGGGTTCGGCTCGCACGGGTCCGCGGGCCCGCCGCCCCCGCCGCAGCCGGCGGCCAGCAGGCTCGCCAGCAGCGGCCCCAGGGCCGCCGCCGCCCCCACGATCCCCCGCCGCCGCGCTCGCCGCTCCAGGTTGGGTGCCCGCATGTCAAGATGCTAGGTGGCGTGCCGCGGCTTGTCAAACGCCCCCGGGGGAGTAGACTCGGCCTGCGCTCCGGGAGGGGCGCCCGCATGGAGGCCACCCACCCCTGCGTCTGCGACGGCGGCACCTGCATCCGCGCGGGCGCGGTGAACGCCTGCGGCGAGGGGCTCGAGTTCGAGCTCGAGTTCCGCGCCGACAGGGTGACCCGGGTGAGCTTCAGCACCGACGCCTGCGCGCACGTCCGGGCCGCGGCCGGCGCGGCCGCCCGCCTGGCCCAGGGGCGGGACGTCTCGGCGCTCTCGCGCCTGGATGCGGCCAGCATCCTGGCGGAGCTGCCCGAGCTGCCCGCCGGGGAGCGCCACACCGCCGAGTTCGTGGCCCAGGCGCTGGCCGCAGCGCTCAGGGCGTACCTGCTGCGCCGGCGCGAGGAGCCCTGGAAGCGCCTGTACCGTTGACGCTCCCCGGCCGCTTCTGGTAAGGGCCTGCACGGAGGTTCCCGCCATGGACAGACCGGTCCGCGTCCGCTTCGCTCCCTCCCCCACCGGCTTCCTGCACGTGGGCGGGGTGCGGACGGCGATCTTCAACGTGCTCTTCGCCCGCCGCCAGGGCGGCAAGTTCATCCTGCGCATCGAGGACACGGACCACGAGCGCAACACCGAGGAGGCCCTGCAGCAGATCCTCGAGTCCCTGCGCTGGCTGGGCCTGGCGTGGGACGAGGGCCCGCTGCGCCAGTCCGACCGGAAGGAGCTCTACCGCTCCCGCCTGGAGTCCCTGCTCGCCTCGGGCCAGGCCTACCGCTGCTACTGCAGCGCGGCCGAGCTCGAGGCCAAGCGCCAGAAGGCCATCGCGGAGAAGCGCACCTACAAGTACGACCGCACCTGCCGCGACCTGCCCGCCGGCGCCCAGGACGGGCGCCCGTACGTGGTGCGCTTCAGGATGCCGGACCAGCTCCCGGATCACTTCGACGATCTCATCAAGGGCCGCATCCCGATCGAGCCGGAGAACCTGGACGACTGGATCCTGGCCCGCTCCGACGGCAGCCCCACCTACAACTTCTGCGTGGTGGTGGACGACGCGGACATGGGCATCAGCCACGTGATCCGCGGCGACGACCACGTCATCAACACGCCCCGCCAGATCATGCTGTACCGGGCCTTCGGCTTCCCCGAGCCGAGCTTCGCCCACATGCCGCTGGTGCACGGCCCCGACGGCTCCAAGCTGTCGAAGCGGCGCGAGGCGGAGTACCGCGCCCTGGGCATCAGCGTCTCGGCCCTGGAGTACCGGGCCATGGGCTACCTGCCCCAGGCGGTGGTCAACTACTTCGCCCGGCTGGGCTGGAGCCACGGGGACCAGGAGATCTTCTCACGGGCCGAGCTGGAGGGCATGTTCGAGCTGAAGGACGTGGGCAAGTCCGCCAGCGTGATGAACCCCGAGAAGTTCAAGTGGCTCAACGCCCACTACCTCAAGGAGACGCCGGACGCGGAGCTGGCGGGCATGCTGCCGCCCTACCTCGCGGCGCTGGGTTTCCCGGCCGAGCCCGGTCCGCGCCTGGCGCGCATCGCCGGGGCCTTCAAGGAGCGCGCCAAGACCCTGGCCGAGATCGCCGAGCAGGCCCGGGTGTTCTTCGAGGCGCCCAGCGCCTACGAGCCCAAGGCGGTGCAGAAGAACTGGAAGGCGGACAGCCCCGGGCTGCTGGGCCGGGTGCGGGCCCTGGTGGCCGCGCGGGGCGTGGAGGACGAGCCCGGCCTGGAGCAGGCCTTCCGCGAGCTGGCCGAGGCCCACGCCGGCGGCAAGCTGGGGGCCGTGGCCCAGCCGGTGCGCATCGCGCTGACCGGATCGTCCGCCAGCCCCTCCCTGTTCCTGGTCATGGCCATCCTCGGCCAGGACGAGGTCCTGCGCCGGCTCGATCGGGCCCTGGCCAGCCTGCCCGGACCCGCCCCGCAGGGCTGAAGGTATGGACGAGGCTGGCATCACCCCCCCGTCCCCGGCTCCCCCCTCGCCGGCCCCCCCCGCGGGCCGCTGGCGCGGCCTCTGGCGCCACTGGACCGAGGGCCTGGACTTCCAGGCGGCCTTCGTCATGACCGCGGCCACGGTGCTGCTCATCCTCTACCAC
The DNA here is from genome assembly GCA_022710975.1 of Myxococcota bacterium. Lineage (GTDB taxonomy): Bacteria > Myxococcota > B64-G9 > B64-G9 > B64-G9 > JAKLGA01. The sequence goes on from JAKLGA010000002.1 coordinate 23,382, forward strand.
TACGACGGCTCCTCGGGCTTCTACCGCCGCTACTTCGGCCAGGCCTTCCAGGGCGTCGCGCTGCGCGACCTGTTCCCGGCCTGCTACTGGTACGGCAGCAGCCTGGTGCTGCTCGGCGTGGTACCGCTGCTGCTGGGGCGGCTGGTGCTCCACCGGCCGCTGACCGAGTGGGGCGTGGGCCTGGGCGACTGGCGTTTCGGGCTGAAGGCCTCCCTGGGCATGTTCGCGCTGTTCCTGCCGGTGCTGTGGGTGGTGTCGCACGAGCCGAACTTCGCCGCCAAGTACCCCCTGTTCGGCGAGGCCCGCCGCGATCTCTCCCACCTCGTGCTGAACGAGGTCGGTTACGCCACCTACTTCATCGGCTGGGAGTTCATGTTCCGCGGCTTCATGCTGTTCGGCCTGAAACCCAGGCTGGGCTACCACGCCGTGTGGGTGCAGATGATCCCGTTCGCCATCATGCACTTCGGCAAGGCCCAGATCGAGACGCTGGCCGCGGTGGCGGCGGGTATCATCCTGGGGTACCTGGCCTTGCGCTCGCGCTCCTTCTGGTACGGCTGGTTGCTGCACGCCCTGGTGGCCGTCTCGAACGACCTGTGGGCCATCTACCAGAAGGGCGGCGTGGGCGCCTAGCGCCCGGGCCGGGCGCGGAGGAATGCGCGGCCGGGAGGCGCCGGTTCAGGGCACGGCGCCCGAGCCCAGAGGGAGGTCGTCAGGCATGTCCACGCGTGACATCCCGGCCGCGGAGCCCGCCGCCGGGAACAGCCCCGAGACGCGGCGGCGCGAGGCCCTGCCCCGGCGCCCGGTGTTCACCGTGGCGCTGGCCGGGGCCGAGATCCGCAGGCGCTTCCGGGCGCGCCTGCGCCTGTGGTTCGCGCTCAGCGTGCTGGTCGGTCTGGCGCCCGCCTGGCTGCTGCCGCTCCTGCCCGCGGAGCAGGGCCTGGCCGGCCAGGCGCCGGTGCTGCTCACCGCCGGGGCCCTGCTGGCGCTCTCCTTCGCCGCCCGACGCCGCCTGCCCCGGGTCCAGCTCGCCAGCCACCTGCTCGGTCTGGCGGCCCTGGGCGCCTGGGTCGGGCTCGGCGCGCCCCGCGACGCCGCGCTCGCCTACCTGCTGCACCCCACCCTGCTGGTCGGGTTGCCGCTGCTCGGCGCGGCCTGCCTGCCCGGACTCGTGCGCCGCGACCTGCCGGGCTGGGCCGAGTTCCTGCTGTCCGGCCTGTGGCTGGCCCTGGCGGGGCTGTTGCTGGCCTGGCTGCCCGCCGGCGAGGGCATCCTGGCGGCCTCGGGCGCGGCCGGCATCCTGCTGCTGTTCGTGGTGCAGCTCGCCAGCCAGGAGGCGCTGCCCGTCTACACGCCCGCCGAGGCCGGCCGGGCCGCTGCGGACAGCCTGCCGCTGGCGCTCCTGGGCCTCGGGCGGCGGCTCTCCGGACAGGCGTGACAGGCAGGGTTTTTCGCTTGACACGCCGAGGGGTGGTGGCTAAGATGCGCGCCGCAATGAAGTTCTGCTCCCTGAAAACCGGCCTGGTCTTTCTCCTGGGCGCGGCGCTTTGCAGCCCCTGGCTGGCGCCGGGGACGGCGCGGGCCGCCGAGGCTCCGCCCAACCTGCACCGGGGCGCGCCGATCATCCCCTGGGCCAAGGAGGCGGGCGAGAACCGCTTCCGCTCTCCGCGCAGCTACGACGAGACGCTGACTTACTACACCAAGGTGCTGCACGGCAGCTGGAACGTGTCGTTCGAGAAGATCATCAACGTCTCCGGCACCCGCGGGAAGTTCATCCGCAACAAGAACAAGGGCGAGCGCTGGGAAGGTCTCAACGTGTACGAGCACAAGGGCGCGACCTTCGTGTTCGTGGTGTTCTCGGACGCGGAGCTCGCGCGCATCGCCAAGGAGAAGGACGCGGCTGCCAGGAAGAGGACCGGCGGCGACGCGGGCGCCAAGGACCCGCCCAAGCCGACCGGCGCGCCAGCGGGCACGCGCAGAAGGAGACCCGCGCAGGATTGTTGGCGGATCGTCTAACGGCAGGACGCCAGACTCTGGATCTGGCTATCTAGGTTCGAATCCTAGTCCGCCAGTGCTCTCGCCCGCCCCACCAGAGGGGGCGGGCTTTTTTTTTGGTTCGTGTGCATTTTTTCCTTGCCAGCCCGCGGGGCCCGTGCTAGAAGTGCCGTCGCAATCATGATGCTTCATCGGAGAGTGGGTCCCCGGGACCCGCTCTTTTTTTTTGGAGCTGGTTGCGAGGAGCGAACGGACGTGAGCCGGGACGAGCAGATCGCCGCGCGGATCGAGGGGCTGTGCGCCCCCCCGGCGGCCGGCCTCGGGCTCGCGCTGGTGCAGGTGAGCTACCAGCGCGAGAGCAGCGGCTGGGTGCTGCGCGTGCTGGTGGAGCGCCCGGGCGGCGCGGTGACCGTGGAGGACTGCTCCCGCCTGTCGCGCGAGCTGTCGGTGGTGCTGGACGTGGAGGACGCGCTGCCCCAGGCGTACCAGCTGGAGGTCTCCTCGCCGGGGCTGGATCGGCCCCTGATCACGCTCCAGGACTTCGCCCGCTTCGTCGGCCGGGAGATCACGCTCCGCACCCACGCCCCGCAGGCTGGCCGCCGCAACTACCGCGGCCGGCTGGTCGGCGTGGCAGGAGACGAGCTCACGCTGGAGGTGGACGGCCAGCGCCAGATCATCACCCACGGCTCGGTGTCCAAGGCCAACCTGGTCCCCGAGCTTCCAGACCCCAAGACTCCCCGGCGCGCTTGAGCCCGGGAAGGTGAACACAGGAGACGAACCACATGCAGTCCAACCTCAACCAGACCCTCGAGCTGGTGGGCAAGGAGAAGGGGATCGACAAGGAGATCCTCATCGACGCACTCGAGACCGCGATGCTCTCGGCGGCCAAGAAGAAGTACGGCCAGGAGCGCGACATCGAGGTGCACTACAACGAGGAGATCGGCGAGATCGAGATCTTCGAGTTCAAGAAGGTGGCCGACGCCATCACCGAGCCAGGCGTGCAGATCTCCCTCGAGGAGGCGCTGAAGCTCGACCCCGAGGCCCAGGTGGGCGACTCGCTGGGCATGAAGCTGGACACCTCCGATCTGGGCCGCATCGCCGCGCAGACCGCCAAGCAGGTGCTGGTGCAGAAGGTGCGCGAGGCCGACAGCGCCCTGGTGTACGAGGAGTACAAGGACCGCAAGGACGAGCTGGTCACCGGCATCGTGCGGCGCTTCGAGCGCGGCAACCTGATCGTCGATCTCGGCCGGGCCGAGGCCGTGCTGCCGCTGCGCGAGCAGGTGCCGCGCGAGACCTACCGCCCCGGCGACCGCATCCAGGCCTTCGTGCAGGACGTGCTGGCCGAGTCCAAGGGCGGCCCGCAGATCATCCTGTCCCGCGCCAGCGCGGGGCTGCTGATCAAGCTGTTCGAGATGGAGGTGCCCGAGATCGACGAGGGCATCGTGACCATCGAGGCCGCGGCCCGTGAGCCGGGAGCGCGCTCCAAGATCGCCGTGTCCTCGCGCGACCCGGACGTGGATCCGGTGGGCGCCTGCGTCGGCATGAAGGGCTCGCGCGTGCAGGCCGTGGTCCAGGAGCTGCGCGGCGAGAAGATCGACATCGTGCCCTTCAGCCCGGACCAGGCCACCTTCGTGTGCAACGCCCTGGCCCCGGCCGAGGTGTCCCGGGTGATCATCAACGAGGACACCCACGGCATGGAGATCATCGTGCCCGACGACCAGCTCTCGCTGGGCATCGGCCGCAAGGGCCAGAACGTGCGCCTGGCCTCCCAGCTCACGGGCTGGAAGCTGGACATCAACAGCGAGTCCCGCGTGGCGGAGATGTGGAAGAACGCCATGACCTCGCTGGGCAAGATCGAGGGCGTGGGCGAGCTGCTCATCGACACGCTCTACAAGTACGGCTTCCGCTCGGCGCGCGACGTGATGATGGCCGAGGTGGAGCAGCTCATGGAGGTCCCGGGCATCGACGACGCCATGTCGCAGAAGATGCAGCGCTCCGCCGCCCGCGTGGTGGCCGAGGAGGAGGCCACGCTGCGCGCCGAGGCCGCCGCGCGCAAGGCCGCCGCCGAGGCGAGCCCGCTCGGCCTGGAGGGCGAGCGCCAGAAGCTGCTCGAGATCCGCGGCATCGGCGACAAGACCGCCGACCAGATCATCGCCGGCGGGTACTTCTCCACCCAGCAGGTCCAGGACGAGGAGAACATGGTCAAGCTGGGCGAGGTGACCGGCCTGGGCATCAAGAAGGCCCGCCAGGTCAAGCAGGCCGTGGCCACCTTCCTCGAGGAGCAGGCCCGCGCGAACCTCATGGCCGCCCAGGCCGCCCCGGCCGCCGAGGGCGTCGCCCCGGCCGCCGAGGGCGCCGTCCCGCCCGCCGACGGCGCCGTCCCACCCGCCGAGGGCGCGGCGCCTGCCCAGGACCCGGGTCCGGGCGAGGGCGCCGCCTGAGGCTCCGCCCGGGCAGGAGGAACCCGAGGTGGGTCGCGACAGACGCAGGTGGTCCGGCCGGCGGGCCGGTCCCTACCGCACGTGCATCGGCTGCCGGCGCAGGCTGGCGCTGAAGGCGAGCGTGCGGCTGGTGCGCGACCCGCAGGGCGGCCTGCTGCCCGACCTCAGCGGCAAGCTGCCCGGCCGCGGCGCCCACCTGTGTCCGGATCTGCGCTGCTTCGAGCTGGCCTGCGAGCGCCAGGCCTTCCAGCGCTCCCTGGACGCCAGCGCCCAGCCAGGGGAGCTCGGCCCGCTGGTCGAGCGCCTGGTCGAGGGCGGCCTGGCCCAGACCCGCGCGCTGCTGGCCACCGCGGCCCGCTCGGGCTGGATCGAGCCAGGCCGGGACGCCGTGCGCCAGGCCGTGACCGCCCACCAGGCCGCGCTGGTCCTGCTGGCCGAGGACGGCTCCGCCGCGCTGCGCGCGGAGCTCGGCGCGCTCGCGGAGCGCGAGCGGGTCCCCTGCCGTCAGGCGCTGCGGGTCGTGGAGCTCGCCCAGTACCACCACGGCCGCGACCTGGCCGTGCTCGCTGTCCGTCACCGCGGCCTGGCCGCGCGCTTGCTCGAGGAGCTGGACCGCACCCAGGCGCTGTCCGCGAGCCTCCACGGGCCACGCGCGCCAGTTCCCCGGGAATTGACAGGAAACCCCGGAGGCGGCAAGATGCCGCTGACCCAAGGCGGGCACGGCCCCAGCCGGCCCGGAAAAGGTGTGTAGATGACCAAGGTTCGGGTGTACGAGATCGCCAAGGATCTGGGCATGGAGAGCAAGGCGCTCCTCGAGCGCCTGGTGGAGCTCGGCTACGACGTCAAGAGCCACGCCAGCGCGCTGGACGAGAGCGAGGCGCGCCTGATCGTCGAGAAGTTCTGGGCGGAGAAGAAGGACGTCGACGAGAAGCGCATCGGTACCCGCGTCATCCGGCGCCGGTCCAAGCCCGAGGAGGCGGCGCCGGTGGTCGAGGCCGCGCCGCAGCCCGAGGGGCAGGAGGCGCCGCCGGCCGGTGAGCAGCCCGCGCCGGAGGCCGCGCCGGACGAGGCGTCGGCCGACGAGGTCCAGGGGACCGCGCAGGATGCCCCGGCCGAGGCGGGCCCCCTGCCCTCCCCCGAGCCAGGGGTCGAGGCCCCCGAGGCGCCCGCGCCCGACGCCGCGGCGGAGCAGCCCGCGGCCGCGGCGGAGAGCCCGCCGGCCGCCACCCCGGCCCCCCGGGCGGACGGGTTCGTGCCCGCCACCATCGTCCGCCGGGCCGTCGTGCCGCCCAGGTACCAGGCCACGGTGGTCTCGCGCCCGGCGGCCGGGGCCGCGGCCGATCCGAACAAGCCCTCCGGGGTGCGCGTGCTCAAGGTCATCCCGGGCAAGGAGGGCCGCGCCAACCAGTTCATCGACCTGGGCAAGCCCGACAAGAACAAGCGCAAGCAGGCGGCCCGCGTCGAGCAGGCGGACATCAAGGAAGCCATCAACGACGCCTTCACCCCGGGCTTCACCCCGGCCATGTCGCGCAGGCGGCGGCTGGCCAGGCGCAAGGGCGGCGCGCGCACCAGCACGGCGGCCCCGAGCAAGGCGCTGAAACGCATCATCAAGCTGGAGACCGCCACGATCCTGGCCAGCGAGCTGGGCAAGCGCATGGGGGTCAAGCTCCGGGCCATCAACGCCAAGCTGCGCGACATGGGCGACGAGACCATCGAGCTGCGCGAGGATCGCAGCCTCGATCTGGCAGCCGCGACCACGCTGGCACACGAGTTCGGTTTCGAGGTCCAGGACGTGTCATTCAAGGAGTCCGAGGTGCTGGCGAGCGGAGAAGACAGACCTGAGGAGCTGGTGGTCCGGTCCCCGGTGGTCACCGTCATGGGGCACGTCGACCACGGCAAGACGTCCATCCTGGACGCGATCCGCAAGACCAAGGTGGCCGAGGGCGAGTTCGGCGGGATCACCCAGCACATCGGCGCCTACGAGGTGACCACGCCCAAGGGCACCATCAGCTTCATCGACACCCCGGGCCACGAGGCCTTCACCGCCATGCGCGCCCGCGGCGCGAGCCTGACCGACATCGTGGTGCTGGTGGTGGCGGCCGACGACGGCATCATGCCGCAGACCGTCGAGGCCATCCACCACGCCAAGGACGCCGGCGTGCCCATCATCGTGGCCATCAACAAGATGGACCTGCCCGGCGCCAACCCGGACCGCATCACCCAGGACCTCACCAAGCACGGCCTGGTGCCGGAGGCCTGGGGCGGCGACACCATCGTGGTGCAGGTGTCCGCCAAGACCAAGGAAGGCCTGGAGAACCTGCTCGACAGCATCCTGCTGCAGGCCGAGGTGATGGAGCTGCGGGGCAACCCCGAGAAGCCCGCCAGCGGCGTGGTGGTCGAGGCGCGCCTGGATCGCGGCCGCGGTCCGGTGGCGACCCTGCTGGTCAAGAACGGCACGCTGCGCAAGGGCGACTACCTGGTGGTCGGCATGACCGACGGCCGGGTGCGGGCGCTGTACGACTTCGAGGGCCAGTCGCGCGACGAGGTCGGCCCGGGCCGCCCGGTGCTGGTGCAGGGCCTGGCCGAGGTGCCGGCCGCGGGCGACAGCTTCAACGCGGTGAAGAACGAGCGCGAGGCCAAGAAGCTCCTGGTGCACCGCGAGGAGGAGGCCACCGCCTCCAAGGGCGACCAGAGCGCCAGGCTGAGCCTGGAGGACTTCTACGAGCAGCTCCGCGGGGCGGAGAAGCTGGAGCTCAAGGTGCTGGTCAAGGCCGACGTGCAGGGCAGCGCGGAGGCCGTGCGCCAGGCCCTGGAGAAGATGGCCTCCCCCAAGGTGGGCATCAAGGTCATCCACGCCGGCGTGGGCGCCATCAGCGAGACGGACGTGAACCTGGCCAAGGCCTCGGGTGCCGTGCTGGTGGGCTTCAACATCCGGCCCGATCCCAACGCCAAGCGGCAGGCCGATCAGCAGGGCCTGGAGATCCGCACCTACAACATCATCTACGACCTGACGGACGACATCCGCAAGGCCCAGACCGGCCTGCTGCCCGCGACCCTGAAGGAGAACGTGGTCGGCCGGGCCGAGGTGCGGGATCTCTTCACCGTGCCCAAGGTGGGCGTGGTGGCCGGCGTGGCCGTCACCGAGGGCAAGCTCATGCGCAGCGCCCAGATCCGCCTGCTGCGCGACGCGGTCGAGGTGTGGAAGGGCAAGCTGAGCTCGCTCAAGCGCTTCAAGGACGACACCCGCGAGGTGCCCCAGGGCATGGAGTGCGGCTGCGGCCTGGACGGCTTCAACGACATCAAGCGCGGCGACGTGCTCGAGGCCTTCGTGGTCGAGGAGATCCGCCCCTCCCTGTGACCCGCTCCCCCCTCCCCCGGAGGCGACCCGCATGGTGGTCGGCGTCCTCAGGCTGACGCTGCACATCCCCGAGTGCTTCTCCCTCAAGGACAAGCGCCGGGTGGTCAAGCAGCTCATCGAGCGCACCCGCAACCGCTTCGACGTGGCCATCGCCGAGACCGACCTCCTCGACGAGCACGGCCAGGCCGAGATCGGGGTGTGCGTGGTGGGCAACGACCGGCGGGTGCTCAACTCCGTGCTGGATCACGCCGTGGGTTACATCGACTCCCTGGGCACCGCGCTGATCACCGGCCAGGAGCTCGAGCTGCTGAACATGTGAGCCCGGGGCGGCCGCCGCGGGGACATTTCCGGCCCCCGGCGTGTTAACCTTCCAGAGGCGCGGGCCACGGGCCCGGCCCCGGAAGGAGCGAGGCACATGCCAGCCCATGCTGCGATCCGCGGTCCCCGCTGGCCCTGGGTGATCGCCGGCCTGACCGCCTGCCTGGCGGCCAGCCCGGTCTCCGCGCAGCCCGCGCCCGGAGGGGAGCGGACCGGCTTCCTGGCCCTGGTGGTGGGTAGCAACCGGCCCGGCCCGGGCCAGGCGCCGCTCGGCTTCGCCGAGGACGACGCGCGCCGGATGGCCGAGGTGCTGGTCGAGCTCGGCGGCCTGGCCCCGGAGCAGGTCCGCCTGGTGCTCGGCCCCACGCGCGACGAGCTGCTGGCGGCGCTCGACGACACCGCCCGCGAGCTGTCGGCCCTGGAGGCCGCGGGCCAGCCGACGGCGCTGACCTTCTACTACTCCGGGCACGCCCGGGCCCGGGCGCTGTCGCTCGGGCAGGAGGAGGTCGGCCTGGAAGAGCTGCGCGCCCGGCTGCTGGGGCTGCCCGCCCGGCTCACCCTCGCCATCCTGGACGCCTGCCAGACGGGCGCCATCTCGGGCATCAAGGGGGCCGAGCCGGCCGCGGACTTCTCGCACAGCACGGTGGCCGAGCTGCACGCCACCGGCGTGGCCATCATGGCGTCCTCCAGCGCCAGCGAGCTGTCGCAGGAGTCGCAGGCCCTGGGCGCGTCGTTCTTCACCCACCACCTGGTGGCCGGGCTGCGCGGCGCGGCCGACGCGGATCGCGACGGCCGGGTCACGCTGCACGAGGCCTACCGCTACGCCTACCACCGCACGCTCGCCTCGACCGCGGTCACGGCCGTGGGCAAGCAGCACGTGACCCTGGAGGACGAGCTCAAGGGCAAGGGCGAGCTGGTGCTGACCTTCCCCGAGCGCAGCCAGGCCAGCCTCGCGCTCGACGCGGAGCTCGAGGCCGAGCTGTTGCTCGAGCGCCTGCCGGCCGGGAGCGTGGTGGCCGAGCTGCACAAGGCGCGGGGCGAGCCGCTGCGGCTGGCGCTGCCGACCGGCGAGTACTCGGCCCTGCTGCGGATCGGCGCCGACCTGCTGCGCTGCCCGCTCACCCTCGCCCAGGGCGAGGCCGGGAGCCTGCCCGGCGAGCGCTGCCGGCTGGTGCCGCTCGAGGAGCTGGCCGTCAAGGGCGCCGCGGACTCTCCGCCCGCCTGGGGGCTGGAGCTCGGCGCTGGCCTGCGCTGGGGGCTGCGCGACGGGTTCGACGAGCGCCTGGCCGACTTCGGCTTCGAGGAGCAGCAGCAGCTCTTCCTGCCGGCGGTCAGCGCGCGGGTAGGCTGGTCCTTCCTGCCCTACGTGGGGCTGTGGCTGCGCTTCGACATGCTGCAGGCGGCCAGCTACCAGCGCTCCACCCTGGATCCCTCGGGCGCGGAGCGGGGCCAGGACTTCTCCTGGCGCTGCTACGGGCTCGGGCTGTACCTGCGCGGCCAGCTGCCGCTGCTCGACGGCTGGCTGGTGCCCTACCTCGAGGCCGGCGGCGGGCTGTCCATGGGCTTCACCCGCTACCACGACGGGCAGGCCGAGCTGGACGAGCGCGAGAGCTTCGCCGGCTGGCAGCTCGGGGCCGCGGCCGGCCTGCAGCTCATGCCCTGGCGGAACTTCGGGTTCTTCGGCGAGCTGGCCTACACCACGGCCCCCGCCCTGGAGAACCTGGTCGGCGACCGGCACGACGGCGGCGGGTTCAGCGCGGTGCTGGGCCTGCGCGGCGCCCTGTGAGCGGGAGGTCCGTCATGCTCCTTCGACACGCGTCCCTGGCGATCGCGCTGCTGGCCTCGGCCGTCGCGCTCGGCGGCTGGTCCTCCTGCGAGCCCAGCCTGATCGAGGATCCCTCCTTCGACCTGTGGTGCGGCCAGAGCCTGTGCGCCTGGCAGCTCGAGGCCGGTGAGGTGCGGCGGGTGTCCACCTGGCACCCGGCCGACGCCGGGGTGGAGCTGGTCGGGGATCCGGCCGCCATCAGCCAGCTGCTCGGCATCTCCTCGCGCGACGTCTCCTGCCTGCGCTTCGAGACCCTGGCCCAGGTGGACGCGGACGCCAGCGTGACGCTGGAGATGGACTTCCTGGACGACGGGAGCGTGGACTACCGCACGCCGGTGGCGGGCAACGACTGGGCCGCGGTGAGCTACCTCATCACCCCGCCCAGCTGGTACCGGGACGTGCGCCTCGGCCTGCGCAAGACCGGCCCCGGCCGCGCCGTCCTGGCCCACCTGCGGGTGACCGAGAGCAGCGAGTGCAGCGACAGCCCCCTGCCGCTGCCCGACCGCCCGCTGGGCGCCAACTGCCTGAACGACGCCGAGTGCGCGGACGGGCTGTGCGGCGTGGCCATCTTCCCCTACGCCAGCGAGGACGCGGCCCCGGGCGTGTGCGGCGCCTGCCGGGACGACGCCGCCTGCGCGGCGGGCGAGGTGTGCGGCGCCGACCCGACCCCGGTCGGCTTCGCCGCCGCCTGTGGGCCGGCCGGGCGCCACGTGCTGGGCGAGCGCTGCCTGGTGGACGGCGAGTGCGCCACCGGCGTGTGCTGCCTGAGCGTGTGCGCCGAGTGCTGCCCGGAGATCGCGCCCTGCGCCGACGGCGGCGCGTGCCTGGCGGCCGCCCTGCCCGAGCCCCTGCCCGCCTTCTCCTGGCTGGGCATGCCGGCGCAGTGCGACCCGCGCGAGGGTGAGGGCGCGGCCGGCGCGGTCTGCCTGGTGGACGAGGATTGCCAGAGCGGCAGCTGCCAGGGGTCCGGTCCGCTCCGCATGTGCCTGTTCGACAGCCACCCGTGCGAGACCGACGCGGACTGCCCGTTCGGCAACGACCTGAGCGAGCCGGCCTGCCGCCAGGCCGGCGTGCGCGACGGGCGCTGCGGCTAGGGGACGTGGCCCAGGTGGAGCTCTACCGGCGATACGCCCCGGCGCTGCTGCGCAAGGGGCAGCGGCTCCTGCAGAGCCGCCAGGACGCGGAGGACGTCGTGCAGGCGCTGTTCCTCGAGCTGCTCGCGCGCGGCCAGACGAGCGTGGACCTGCCCTACCTGTACCGGGCGGTGACCAACCGCGCCCTGAACCTGCTGCGCGATCGCGCCAACCGCGCCCGCCTGCTGGCGGTGCACGACGAGGCGCTGCGCGGCCCGGCCCGGACCCGCTGCGACGAGCGCGCCATCGGCCTGGAGCTCCTGTGCAAGCTGATCGAGCGCCTGGACGAGCAGACGATCGAGGTGCTGGTCTACCGCTACATCGACGACCTGACCCAGGAGGAGACCGCCGAGCTCCTGGGGGTGAGCCGCAAGGTGGTCCTCGGCCGCCTGGAGCGCATCCGCCTGGCGGTGGCGGAGCTCTCGCGGGAGGGAAGCGGGGTGAGCCCATGACGGTCGCCTGCAGCGGACAGCCCATCTCCTGGCTGGCCCTCGAGCGTTACCAGCTCGACGAGCTGGGCGCCGAGGCGCGCTCCGCGGTCGAGGCCCACCTGGCCGCCTGCCCGGCCTGCCGCGGTTGCCTGGAGCGCATCCGGGCGGACGGGGAGCTCGCCCTCCCGCCGCTCCCCCTGCCCGCGCAGCCGGCGCGGCCCGCGCCCCGCCTGGCCTGGCTGCGCTGGGCCGTGCCCGCCCTGGGCGCGCTGGCCGCGGCCTGCCTGCTGTGGCTGGCCCCGTGGGCGGTCACCACCCTCGTGCCCGACGAGCTGCCGGGGCCGCGCGTGGCCCTCGAGGGCGGCGCGCTGGGGCTCAAGGGCGGCGAGCTCGCGCTCGACCTGGTGCGCGAGCGGGCGGGCGCCATCGACCCGCAGCCCGCCGGCTTCGCCCCCGGGGATCGCTTCCGCGCGCTGGTGACCTGCCCGCCGCCCGCGCAGCCGTACGTCGAGCTGGTGGTCTACCAGGACGCTCAGGCCTCCTTCCCGGGCAGCGCGGGCCAGCGGCTCGCCTGCGGCAACCAGGTGGCGCTGCCGGGCGCCTTCCGCCTGACCGGGGCCGGAGAGGCCCACGTGTGCGTGGTGCTCTCGGAGGACGCCCTCGCGCGCGCCGCGCTCGAGCCGGGCCTGCCCGGGGACCTCCTGGGCCAGGCGGCCTGCGTCCGCCTGCCCCCCTCCCCCTGAGCCCGCGACATTCTTCCGTCCGCCGGTGTATCCTCCACCAGGACTTCACGAGAGGAGGACCTCCATGGCGAGGTCAGGCGCGGCGTGGTTGGGGATCTCGATTCTCGCGGCAGGCGTGGCGCTGTCCGGCTGCGACCGGCCCGGCGGCGCGGGCGCGGCCGGGCTGGGGCCCAAGGGCGCGGATCCCGGGCCCAGCCTCCAGGTGAAGCCCGGGGCCGTGGAGCCCGCGCAGAAGCCGCCCCTCGAGCTCACGGCCGAGGCGGACGGCCCGGCGGACGGGCACTACATCCTGCGCGCGGACCTGCCCGAGGAGCTCGGCGCGGGCGTCCTGCCCTGGGATGTGCGAGTCGAGGGGCCGCGCCACGGCCTGGCCTGCGCCTCGGGCCGCGTCCTGTGGATCCGCCTGGTGGGCGCGGAGCCGCCGGCCGGTGCGGTCGTGGTGGCCATCCGCGACCTGCGCGAGGGTTCCTACCGGGCCGGGCCGCAGCCCGCCGCGCTGCAGAGCGTGCGGGTGGGCGTGCCGAACGCCCCGCGGGAGGCGGGCCTGGACGGGGTGGAGCTGCGGCGCGGCTTCTTCGAGGCCCTGGCCGGGCAGTTCGAGCGCACCTCCCGCGGCTGGCCCCCCCGGCAGGACTCCTTCGCCGCCTTCGCCGCCGGGCGCGCGCGCCTGCTGGCCGGCCGGGCGGAGGACCACCTGCAGCCGCTCCCCAGCCGCCAGGCGCGCACGGAGCTGGGCGAGGCCATGAGCCTGTACACCGGCATGTCCTCGGTGCACGAGGCCCTGCAGGCCGATCGCGGCCTGCTGCTGCGCTCCCCCGGGCGCGAGGCCCGCACCCTGCCCGCCGCGGAGCTCACCGGCGTGGCGCTCGCCGCCCACCCCTGGGAGGAGATGCTGACGAAGCTCGGGCGGAAGCCCAGCATCGAACCGCTGGCCGCGCGGGTCCCGCAGGACGTGCTGTACGCCCACTTCAACGACGTGCGCACCTTCGTGCAGCTCGTCGGCGAGATCGACGAGCTGGGCACGCCGCTGGCCCAGATCTTCGAGAACCAGCCTGGCGACCAGGGCATCGGCGCGCGCTATGAGGAGGAGCTGATGGTCGAGCGGCTGGGCCTGGCCGAGAAGCTCGGCCACCTGGCCGCCTCCAGCCTGGCGGTGGTGGCGGGCGATCCCTTCCTGCGCGAGGGCACCGATCTCGCGGTGCTGTTCCAGGTCCGTGAGCGCACCACGCTCCTGGCCGCGCTGGAGCTTTACGAGGCGCGCGCGAAGGCGCGCCACCCGGACCTCGCCTTCGAGCAGCTCGAGCTGGCCGGGGTGCCAGTGCGCCTGGCCAGCACGCCCGATGGGAGCGTGCGCCAGTACCGGGCCGAGCAGGGCGGCGTGCTGATCCTGTCGAACTCCCGGGCCGGCCTGGAGGCCATCCTGCGGGTCGGCCAGCAGCAGCTGCCCTCCCTGGCCCAGTCCGGGGACTTCCGCTACATGCGCGCGCTGTACCCGGCCAGCGAGGATCCGCAGGAGGGCTTCCTGTTCCTGCCGGACGCCTTCGTGGCCAAGGCCGTGGGCCCGCGCACCAAGATCCTGGCCGCGCGGCGCCTGGCCGCCCAGGCGGACCTGCTGGCGCTCGGCTACGCCGCCCTGCTGCACGGCTGGCTGGAGGGCAAGCGGCCCGCCTCGGCCGACGAGCTGCTGCAGGCCGGGCTGCTCACGCCCGCGGATCTCGTGGACGAGGACGGCCGGCCGCTCGCCTTCGACCCGGTCCGCGGGGCCTCCTCGGCCTTCTGGGGCCGTGCGCACGCCATGCGCCCGCTGGCCGACGTGGAGCTCGACAAGGTGAGCCCCGACGAGCGCCAGGCCTACGAGCGCTTCCGCGACACCTACCAGTCCTACTGGCGGCGCTACATCGACCCGGTGGCGGCGCGCCTGCGCTGGGTGGACGGCGGGGCGAGCCTCGAGGCCGACGTGCGCATCCTGCCCATCCTGGAGAACTCCGACTACGACGAGCTGCTGGAGCGGGCGGGCCAGAAGACGGTCGCGGCGCCCAGGCTGCGCGGCGCGGTCCAGTGGACCTTCGCCGTGGGGGAGCAGGCCGGGCTCCGGCGCGAGCTCGATCAGCTCGGGCAGATGGTGTTGCCCGGCCAGGGCGCGCTGCTGGGCTGGCTGGGGGACTGGGTCATGGTCGGGCTGCTCGACACGAGCGGCCTGTGGGACGCGGCCGTGCTGGCGGACACCATCCCGACCGCGGCGGGCGAGGCCGCCGAGCAGGAGAAGACCCTGTGGAAGATCCTGCCGCGCATCCCGGCCTACGCCGGGACGCACGTGCGCAACAAGCTGGCCCTGGCCGCGGTGCTGACCGCCCTCAAGCAGAAGGCCGATCAGGCCGCCCCGGGCATGGTGCGCTGGGAGACCGGCCCCAGCTACCGCGGGGTGCCGATCGTGGAGATCTCGGCCAGCGAGGACAAGCAGGCCGGGCCGCGCTCGGTGCTCCAGTACGCGACCGTCGAGGACGTGTTCGTGATCACCCTGGGGCGCGACACCATGGAGGCGCTCATCGACGCCCGCCTGGACGGGGCGCTGCCCGTGTCCGCTCAGGGCGCCGGGGCCGGGGACGGCCAGGCGCTGCTCGGCGCGGTCACCCTCGGCCCGGACTCCTGGCTGAGCCGGGTCGGCCTGGGGCTCATGGAGTCGGGGGTGCGCGCGGCCAACGCGCAGGCCTTCCGCTGGCTGGAGACGCTCTCGCGCGGGCTGGTCGGCCTGCCCGGGGACGGCGCCGGGCTGCGCCAGGCGGCGCTCGGCTACCTGGGCTTCGAGCCGGTCTGCCCGAACGGCGGCGCCTTCCGCGGGCTCGCGCCCGGCCAGGTGGAGCACCCGGTGTACGGCACGCCCGCGCGGCCGCTCTACCCCGAGCTGCCGCTCCAGGACACCCCGGCCAGGCGGGTGCTGCGCTCGCTGGCGGCCCTCGAGATGTCGCTGGCCTTCGAGGGCGAGGGCGACACGCGCGGGCTGCACGCGCGCTTCGCCCTCCGCCGCCGCCCCGGCCCGCGCTGACCGAAGCGAAGACCCAGGTCATCTCGGGGATGCTCGCCTTCTTCTTGAACTGGAAGCTCTGGGTGGCGGTGAGCTTCGTCTACCTTGCGGTCGCCTTCGCTCACTTCATGCTCGCAGAGCCAGAGTCTTCCGTGCTCGGGACGGAGCAACCGGGAGGGAGCCAATCCTCCGATGCGGGCCTGGCCGATTCGCTGGGGACCTACAGCCAGGGTTTGGCCAACCTGCGCGAGAATCGGCTGGATGATGCGATCCGCGATTTCAGCAGTGCCATCGAGCGCGAGGGAACGTTCGCGCCCGCCTATCTCTGGCGCGGGACGGCGCTCGGCATGAAAGGCGACCAGGAGGCCGCAATCCGTGACCTGGACGCCGCCCTGAAGCTGGACCCGACCCTCTGGGGTGCCTACCGGAACAGGGCGATTGCGCACCTGAATCGGCTTGCCTTCGCGAAGGCCGTCGCCGACTACACGACCGTCATCGAGAGTCCGGAGGGCCGCGCTGAAGACTATTACCGTCGCGCCTGGGCTCGTCACAGCATGGGTGAACTGGACGAAGCAGAGGCCGATCTGGAAATCGCCCTCGAACAGGATCCGGCGAATGCCAGAGCGTGGATGCTCCGGGGACAGATTTTCGTTGCGCGCGGAAGCCCAGGAAGGGCGCTGGGAGAGTTCAACAAGGCGCTCGACTTCGACCCCGACCTTCTCGAGGCGCTCGGGGACCGTGCGTTGGTCCACGCTGCTCTAGGAGAGCATCAGAGCGCCATCGACGACCTTTCCGCGCTGCTCGAGAATGCACCCGGCGATATCCAGGCGAGATACAACCGCGGCCTCTTCCTCCTCAAGCGAGGCGACTACCAGGCCGCTCTCGAGGACTTCAAGGAGGTGCTCAGGAGAGATCCAGGCAACCGCAGCGCCGCCATGCGCAGGGCACAGGTTCTGTCGTTGACAGGAGAGAGTGAGGAGGCGATCAAGGTATTCTCCCGTGCTCTGCTGGAGACCCCGGATGATCCGGACCTCCATTTCTTCCTCGCGATCGCCTTGGCCGAATCGGGCAAGCTCGAGGAGGCGGTCGTCGAGCACACCAGGACCCTGGCGCTCGCGCCCGACTACTCCGGTGCTTACATGAACCGCTGCATCGCGAACCGGCAGCTCAAGAGACACCTCGCCTCCATGCTCGACTGCACGAAGGCGCTCGAACTGGATCCGGATTCCCGGGCGTTACACTACCTCCGGGGCCTGACCTACTTCGAGGCTGGCGACAACCTCAAAGCCGAGAATGACCTGAGTGAGGCGATCCGCCGCGAGCCGAGGGATCCCTCGTTCTGGCTGAAGCGGGCAGAGATCCGTTTGGCGCTCAAGCGCTGGGAGGCTGGCATCGAGGACTGCGACCACATCCTGGGTAGCTACCGAGCGGACCCCGGGATCTACCGCCTCCGCGCCAAGCTGAACGCCGGCAGGAAGGACTACAGGCAAGCGGTCGAGGACCTCCACCATGCGATCCAAATCGACCCCCGTCAGGCAGACTTGTACCGAGAGCGGGCCGGTATGTGGGCCGCACTGGGCTGGCACGATCGCGCCAAGGCGGACAGGCGCCGTGCCAAGGAGCTCGAGCAGCGGAAGCCTCGCGAGTCCCCCGCCCTTCGGCGTTGACACCCCGGGGGGCCGGGGCTAGACTGCCCGCCTCGCGTGTCCTGAAAACCCTCTCCGGGGTCGGGGGACGCACACCACGAGGCCTGCCATGCCGTCGACCACACGCCAGCGCCGCATCGCCGACCAGATCCAGGCCGAGATCAGCGCGCTCCTGCTCAAGGGGCTCAAGGATCCGCGCCTGGGCTTCGTCACCATCACCGGGGTCGAGCTGTCCCCGGATCTCAAGCACGCCAAGGTGTTCTGCTGCACGCCCGAGGGCGAGGCGGCCAAGGACGAGCTCCTGGCCGGGCTCAGGAGCGCGGCCGGCTTCATCAGGAAGTCGCTCAGCCAGCGCATGCGGCTGCGCAGCGTGCCCGAGCTCGAGTTCCGCTGGGACGCGAGCATCGACCACGGCGCGCACATCAGCGCGCTGCTCGACGAGGTGCGCCAGAAGGAGGGCTGGGACGATCCCACCCGGGTGCGCGGCTCGGCCGAGGAGGTGGCCCGGGAGCTCCTGGCGGCGAAGCGTGTGCTGGTCACCAGCCACCTCAACCCGGACGGCGACGCGGTGGCCTCGATCCTGGCCCTCGGCCTGGCGCTGCGCGCGCTCGGCAAGGACGTGGTCGTCTACAACCCGGATCCCGTCCCGGACAACTTCCGTTTCCTGCCCGGCTCGGCCGACGTGCGGACCGCGTTCGAGCCCGGCGCCTACGACGTCACCGCGGTGCTCGACTGCAGCGAGCTCGGGCGGGTCGGCCCGCTGCCCGCCCCGGCGGAGCGCGGCAAGCTGGTGAGCCTCGACCACCACCTGACCACCCAGCCGCTCGGCGAGGCGTACTACGTGAACCCGGGCGCCTCGGCCATCGGCGAGATGATCCACGCCCTGCTGCCGCACCTGGGCGTCGAGGCCGACGCGGACATCGCCACCAACGTCTACACCTCGATCCTGGCCGACACCGGCTCGTTCCACTACTCGAACGCAACCCCCGCCGCCCTGCGGGTGGCGGCCGACATGGTCGAGCGCGGGGTGAAGACCTGGGACGTGGCCCTGGCGGTGTACGAGTCCCAGCCGCTCTGCCGGCTGCGCCTGCTCGGCCGGGTGCTGGAGACGCTGGAGGTGCCCGCCCCCGGCCAGCACGGCTCCATCCTGGTCACCCAGCAGATGTTCCAGGAGACCGGCACCACCAAGGACATGCTGGACGGGTTCATCAACTACCCGCGCAGCATCGAGGGGGTGGAGGTGGCCATCCAGTTCCGCGAGGAGAACCCCGCGCGCTACAAGGTCTCCTTCCGCTCGCGCGGGCGGGTCAACGTGGCCGAGATCGCGGAGCGCTTCGGCGGAGGCGGCCACTTCAACGCCGCCGGCTGCACCCTGGACGGGCCGCTGCCCGAGGTGCGCGCGCTCGTCTTCGCCGCGGTCGAGGAAGCGCTGGCCGAATGAGCGCCCGCTCCGGCCGACTGCCCGACGGCGTCCTGCTGCTGGACAAGCCAGGGGGCTGCACCTCGTTCGACGTGGTGCGGCGGGTGCAGCGGCTGGCCCGGCCCGGCCGGGTGGGCCACACCGGCACGCTCGACCCCATGGCCACCGGGCTCCTGGTGCTGGTCCTGGGGGAGGCCACCAAGCTGGCGCCCTGGCTCTCTGGCAGCGACAAGCGCTACCTGGCCCGCTTGCGGCTGGGCCGGGCCACCGACACGCTCGACGCCGAGGGCCGGGTGGTCGAGGAGCTGCCGGTGCCGCCGCTCGACGACGCCCGGGTCGAGGGGGCGCTGGCCGGGTTCCGCGGGGAGATCGAGCAGCGCCCGCCCATGTTCTCGGCGCTCCACCACCAGGGGCGCCGGCTGCACGAGCTGGCCCGCGAGGGGCAGGACGTCGAGCGGGCGCCGCGCCGGGTGCGCATCCACGAGCTGCGGCTGGTGGGCCGCGAGCCGGACCTGCTGGTGCTCGACGTGCGCTGCTCGGCGGGCACCTACGTGCGCAGCCTGGGCGACGACCTGGCCAGGGCGCTGGGGACCTGCGGGCACCTGGTGGCGCTCGTGCGCACCGAGGCCTGCGGCTTCCGCCTGGAGCAGGCCATGACCCCGGACGCCTGGGAGGCCCTGCCCGACCCGGAGCGCGCCGGCCGCATCCTGCCTCCGGAGGCGGCCCTGCACGGCTTCCGGCGCATCCAGGTGCCACCCACCCTGGCCGACCGCCTGGCGTGCGGCCAGCGCCTGGGGCGGGCCGATCTCGATCCCGTGGCCGGACCGTCTCCGGAACAGGCTGAAATCGTTTGGTTTCACGGGGTCGAACGCGGGCTGGTGGCCCTGGCCGAGCTCCAGCCGGCCGGCCAGGATCAGGCCATGAAGCTGCTTCGCGTGCTGGCCGTGCAGCAAAAAAACATTGACAGCATGGGATGATACTCCTACTCTACGCCGAACATTTCACGACACGGGCCGTCCCCCCGTGATCGCATGTGAAGGAGGTGGGACGTCATGGCAGTGCTGGAGAACAAGGCCGGAATCATCCAGACGAACCGTATCCACGAGCGCGACACGGGCAGCCCCGAGGTCCAGATCGCCCTCCTGACCGCCCGGATCAAGCACCTGTCCGAGCACTTCAAGGCGAACAAGAAGGACCACCACTCGCGCCGCGGCCTGCTTCAGATGGTCAGCCGCCGCCGGCGGTTGCTGGACTACGTCCGGCGTCACGACGAGAAGCGGTACCAGACCATCATCCAGACCCACAGCATCCGCAAGTGACGCGGCGCGGGACCGCCCAGCCCCTGGCCACGCGCCAGGAGGCTGGGCGACTCCCGGCAGAAAGGAGTGCCCGAACAGACGCTGCCCGAGCGCACGGAACCGGACCGCCCGGGAACGGCAGGCAGCGAGAGGCCCTTGGTTCTACATCCCCGCCCTCGAGCCCAGGCTGGAGGCCAGGCTGGAGGATGGAGATGCGGGACCAACAGCAGCTCGCCTCCTCTCGCCCCGCCCGCGGAATCAGCCAACCCACGTCGCCCTTCCCGTCCGGGCACCGCCCGCGACCGGAGGCCGACAGCCCCAGAGAGGTGACCCGATGAATCCGATAACCAAGACCCTGACCCTGGGCGGACGCGAGCTGACGCTCGAGACCGGCCGCGTCGCCCGCCAGGCCGACGGCTCCTGCTGGATCCGCTTCGGCGAGACCGTGGTGCTGGTGGCGACCACCGCCGCCGCGAGCGCCCGCGAAGGCGTGGACTTCCTGCCGCTCACCGTGGACTACCGCGAGCGCAGCTCGGCCGCCGGCAAGATCCCGGGCGGCTTCTTCAAGCGCGAGGGCCGGCCAACGGAGCACGAGATCCTCTCGTGCCGCATCATCGACCGCTCCATCCGGCCGCTCTTCCCCAAGGACTGGCGCTTCGAGATCCAGGTGATGGCCACCATCCTGTCGGCCGATCCCCTCAACGCCCCGGACGTGCTGGCGGCCACCGCCGCCTCCCTGTCCCTGTGCCTGTCCGACGTGCCCTTCGCCGGGCCGCTGGCCACCGTGCGCGTGGGCCGGGTGGGCGGGCAGATGGTCATCAACCCGACCTTCAAGCAGCTCGAGGAGACCGAGCTCGAGCTGGTGGTGTCCTGCTCGAAGGAAGCCATCGTGATGGTCGAAGGCGAGGCCAAGGAGATCCCCGAGGAGGTCATGGTCGAGGCGCTGCTGTTCGCCTTCGACCAGTGCCAGCCGATCATCCGCGTGCAGGAGGAGATCGTGGCCGCCTGCGGCAAGCCCAAGCGCACCTACCAGGGTCACGGCGTGGACAAGGCGCTGGCCGAGAAGGTGCGCGGGTGGGTCGGGGACGAGATGGAGCGCTCGCTGAACATCACCGAGAAGCTGCCCCGCTACCACGCGGGCGATGCGCTCCGCGAGCGCGTGCTGAAGCTCGCCAAGGAGGCCTTCCCGGACCTCAAGACCCTCGGCATGGACGTCGAGGAGGTGCTGGACAAGATGCGCCGCGACATCGTGCGCGGGCGCATCGCCAGGCAGGGCAAGCGCCTGGACGGCCGCGGGCTGAAGGACGTCCGCAAGATCACCATCGAGCTCGGCGTGCTGCCCCGCGCGCACGGCTCGGCGCTGTTCACCCGCGGCGAGACCCAGGCCATCGTGACCACCACGCTGGGCACCAGCCGGGACGAGCAGCTCATCGAGAGCCTGGAGGTCGAGTACCGCAAGCGCTTCATGCTGCACTACAACTTCCCGCCGTTCTCGGTGGGCGAGGTGCGGCCCATCCGCGGCCCGGGCCGCCGGGAGATCGGCCACGGCGCGCTGGCCGAGCGCGCGCTGAAGAACCTCATCCCCGACGCGGAGGCCTTCCCCTACACCATCCGCATCGTGTCCGACATCCTCGAGTCCAACGGCTCCTCCTCGATGGCCACCGTTTGCGGCGGCAGCCTGTCGCTCATGGACGCGGGGGTGAAGCTCCCCAAGGCGATCGCCGGCGTGGCCATGGGGCTCATCAAGGAGGGCGACAACTTCCACGTGTTGACCGACATCCTGGGCGACGAGGATCACCTGGGCGACATGGACTTCAAGGTGACCGGCACGGCGGACGGCATCACCGCCATCCAGATGGACATCAAGATCACCGGCATCTCCCGCGAGGTGCTCAAGCGCGCCCTGGCCCAGGCCCGCGAGGGCCGGCTGCACATCCTGGGCGAGATGGCCAAGGCCATCGCGGCCCCGCGGCCCGAGCTCAGCCCCTACGCGCCGCGCATCACCACCGTCCAGATCCGGCCCGAGCGCATCAAGGACATCATCGGCCCGGGAGGCCGGGTCATCAAGGAGATCGTGGCCCAGACCGGCTGCTCCATCGACGTGGAGGACGACGGCACGGTGCGCATCGGCTCGTCCGATCCCGAGGCCTCCGCCAAGGCCCTGCAGATCATCAAGGAGCTCACCCAGGAGGCCGAGGTGGGCAAGGTCTACATGGCGACCGTCAAGAAGATCACCGACTTCGGCGCCTTCTGCGAGATCCTGCCGGGCACCGACGGGTTGCTGCACATCAGCGAGATGTCGGACAAGCGCGTGGAGAAGGTCACCGACCTCCTGCGCGAGGGGGATGAGGTCCTGGTCAAGTGCGTGGGCATCGACCGCCAGGGCAAGATCCGCCTGTCGCGCAAGGAGGCCCTGTCGCAGCAGCAGCCCGAATGACCCGCGTCGAGACGAACGCAGCGGCGCCCGAGGTCCTGGTCCAGCGCCTCCCGCACGGACAGGGCCTCGAGCTGCCCGCCTACCAGACCCCGCTGGCCGCCGGGCTCGACCTGCGGGCGGCCGTGGCGGACGGGCTGGAGCTCGCCCCCGGGGCGCGGGCGGCGGTGCCCACCGGCCTGCGCCTGGCCATCCCGCCGGGCTATGAGGGCCAGGTGCGGCCCCGCTCCGGCCTCGCGCTCCGCCAGGGGCTGACCGTGCTCAACGCGCCCGGCACCGTGGACGCCGACTACCGCGGCGAGGTGCAGGTGATCCTGGTCAACCTGGGCCAGGCGCCCGTGCGCCTGGAGCGCGGCGAGCGCATCGCCCAGCTCGTCATCGCCCCGGTGGCCCAGGCCCGCCTGCGCGAGGTCCCGGCCCTGCCCGGGAGCGAGCGCGGCGAGGGCGGGTTCGGCCACACCGGCCACTCGTAGGAAGACCATAATCCCCTTGTGACACGTCGCAGTCTGTGGTACGGACGGTCCAGCCGTCCCGTGTTCTCCACACGGGCCCCGCCCGGAATCCGGGGGCCCGCACAGCCGGAGGAGCACCCCGTGCTTTGCTTTCGCTGTGGCAGCCACAACCCCGATGGCAGTGAGTTCTGCAGCCAGTGCGGCCAGAAGTTCTCCGAGAAGCGCAAGGCGCCGCGCGATCCGTCCGAGCCGGTGATCCAGGTGCCGGCGCGTCCGGCCGAGGGCCAGGCGGCCAGCCTGGCGACGGGGACGCAGCTCGCCGAGCGCTACGAGATCCGCGCTGTCCTCGGGCTGGGGCCCGTGGGCACGGTGTACCGCGCCCACGACCTCGAGATCGACGTGGACGTGGCGCTCAAGGTCATCTCGCCCCAGCTCTTGCAGAGCCGGGAGGACCGCAAGCGCTTCCTGACGGAGATCCGCAGCGCCCGCAAGGTCAACCACCCCAACGTGATCCGCCTGTACGACGAGGACCAGGACGAGGATCGGGCCTTCTTCACCATGCAGCTCCTGGAGGGGCTGTCGCTGCGCAAGATCGTGAAGCTGCGCAAGGACAAGAACCAGCGTTTCCAGGCCAAGGAGATCGAGCCGATCATCTCCCACGTCTGCCAGGCGCTCGACAAGGCCCACGAGGTGGGCCCCCACGGCGACCTCAAGCCCGAGAACATCGTGGTGCTGCCGGACATGCTCAAGGTGACCGACCTGGGGCTGTTCGCCGCCCTGCCCGCCCGGCCCTTCGTGGCGGCCCAGAAGACCGCGGCCGGCGGGTTCGCCTACATGGCGCCCGAGCTGCGCGACGGCGGCGGCAAGGCCGAGCCGGCCGCGGACATCTACTCGCTCGGCGTCATCGTGGGCGAGATGGTATGCGGTGAGGTCTACCCCGGGCCCAGCTCGGGCCTGCCCAAGCTGCCCAAGGAGTTCGAGGCCCTGCTGCCGCTCCTGTCCCGGGCGCTGAACGAGAACCCCTCCAAGCGCCAGCGCGTGCCCCGGGAGTTCTTCGAGGAGCTGCGCGGGCTGCTGGTCGGCAAGCCGGTCGCGCCCTCCAGGCCGGCCAGGTCCGAGGCGCCGGTCGCGGTGGCCGAACCTCCCACCCGGGCTGGCAAGTCGGCGGAGTCCCCGCTCGCGCCCGAGGCCGCGCCGCTCGCCAGGGAGCCCGCCGCCAAGCAGGGCGCCCGGCCTCCGCGGGCCGCGCCCAGCCGCAGGAAGACCCCCGCCGAGCTGGAGGACGTCTCCCAGCCGCCCACCATGGTGGTCGAGGCTCCGCCCGAGCCCGCCCCCATCCGGCCGGCGCCGGCCGTGCTCAAGCCCGAGGCCGAGGCCCTGGAGGAGCTGGCCGGCGACGCCGCGGAGCCCGAGGAGCCCGAGGAGATTGACGAGGTCGAGGAGGTCGAGGAGGAGGACCAGGATGCCGGGTCCTCCGGCGAGTCCCCGGACGCGGAGGCCAGCCCGCTGGACGAGCAGGAGACCATGGTGGCCACCCCCACCCCCCTGCCCTCCAAGTCCATCCCGCCTGAGGCCCGCGTGGCGCGGCCCCTCGAGCCGGGCCAGCCGATGACGCCGGCCCCGTCGGAGGACGTGGCCGGCCGGCTCAACGCGCCCGAGCCCGTGCAGGTGCTCGAGCGCAAGCGCGTCTCCACCGTGCCGAGCATGACCTCCATGCCTCCCAGGGCCGAGCCCACCCCGCCTCCGGCCCCGGTGATCGTGTCCGCGCCACCGGCCGTCGTGGTCCAGCCGGGGATCGCCGTGCCCAGCCTGCCGCCGGGCATGGTGCCGCCGCCCTCGGCCACGGGCGTGACCCCGGGCACGGTGCCGGGCGCCCCCATCCCCGGCATGCCGGGCTACAGCTATCCGCCGGGCTTCAGCTTCCCCCCCGGCTACCAGCCCCCCTACCAGTCGGGCATGTTCCCGGTCTTCAGCCAGCCGCCGCCCACCTCCCGGGCGCCGCTGTGGATCTTCCTGGCCGTGTTCACGGTCTTCGCCGGGATAGCCCTGTACTTCCTGGTCGACTACCTGATCGCCCTCAAGCAGAGCGAGCTCACCCGCAGCGGGGGCCAGATCGCCAGCGTCGTCCCCCCGCCGCCCGTGGCCCCGGACGACGCCGCGCGCAAGGCCGAGGAGGCCAGGAAGGCTGAAGAGGCCAGGAAGGCCGAGGAGGCCAAGAAGGCCGAGGACGCCAGGAAGGCCGAGGACACTCGCCTGGCCGAGGAGGCCAGGAAGGCCGCCGAGGACAAGCGCAAGGCCGATGAGGCGGCCTCGGCCGCCGAGGCGGCCCGCAAGGCCGACGAGGAGAAGCGCAAGGCCGAGGAGCTGCGCCTGGCTTCGCTGAAGGTCAAGTCCGGCGACTCGGCCGAGACCAAGCGCCGCAAGGCCGAGGAGGCCAGGCGCATCGAGGACGAGCGCAAGCAGCGTGACGCGGAGCTCAAGCGCAAGGCCGAGGACGCCCGGAAGGCCGATCAGGCCCGCCGCGAGGCCGAGTCCCAGCGCAAGGCCGAGGCCCTGCGCCGCGCGGAGGAGGCCCGCCAGGCCGAGGCCGCTCGCAAGGCAGACGCCGCCCGCCGGGCCGAGGAGGCCCGCCAGGCCGAGGCCGCCCGCAAGGCCGAGGAGGCCAGGAAGGCCGCCGCCGGCAAGCCCAAGCTGGAGGAGGTGCCCGAGGACGGCGAGCCCGACTCCCCTGCTCCCGCCCCGGCCCCGGCGCCCGTGGCCCCCGCCCCGGTTGCCCCGGAGCCCGCGCCGGGCGGCACCGCCGTGGCCGCGGCCGAGCCGGTCAAGGAGGACAAGGGCGGCAAGTGCCCCAAGGGCATGGTGCTGATCCCGGCCGGCGCGGCCATGATCGGCAGCGCTGTCAATGATCCCATGCGGAACTTCGGCGAGCTCACCCTGCACAAGGTCGAGATGAAGGCCTTCTGCGTGGACCTGTACGAGTACCCCAACGCAGCGGGCAGGAAGCCCACGGCCGGCGTGTCCTACAACGCGGCGGAGAAGCTGTGCAAGAAGTCCGGGAAGCGCCTGTGCACCGAGGAGGAGTGGGAGTACTCCTGCAAGGGCGGCAGCAACCGCTCCTTCCCCTACGGCAACCAGTTCGAGCAGGACCGCTGCAACACCAAGGACGCCAACGATCAGCCCCGGGACGTCGCCTCGATCGGCACCTACATGCGCTGCCGCAGCCCGTTCGGCATCGTGGACCTCAGCGGCAACGTGAGCGAGTGGACCTCCAGCAGCTACCAGGGCGGCGCGGCCGCCAAGACCGTGAAGGGTGGCTCTTCCTCCCGGCCCAACTGGGCCACCCGCTGCGCCACCCGCTCCAGCCTGGCCCCGGGCGGCACCAAGCCCGACCTCGGCTTCCGCTGCTGCGCCAGCCCGAAGTGACCCGGATCCAAACCCAGCCCAGGAGGATTGGCCCTTCGGGCTGAGGACCAGGAAGAACAGAAAGAGGACAACTGCTTCTCAAAGGGTGAGGCAGGAGGACCGCAGGGCGGGAGAGACGGGTGGGTGCCCGCGGGCGAGCACCATGCACCAAGCACCCCCTTCGAGGGCTGGCGTTGGCAGACCCTCCGTGTGTGGATCTCTCCGGGCAGTTCTTCGAGGGAAAGTCCAGGTCCAGGCAGGATCGCCCTTTTGCCCTTCACCCTCATGGAAATGCCCTGGGCGATCCACACACGCGGGATCAGCCAACGCCCCCTTCGGCGGCTCCGGCCCTGCTCCCCAGAACCCTGCCCGCGTCCTCCCCTCTCTTCTACCCTTTAGGAAATCCTTCCTCGTCCTGCCGTTAACCAGAAATTCCTTCCTGGTTTTTCTCGTCCGGGGCGATCAGGATTCGGGCTTGGTCGGGGTGTTGGAGGGCTGGGGGCTGGCTGCGCGCACGCAGTTGCGCCCTGCCCGCTTGGCCTCGTACAGGGCGTCGTCGGCGAGCTTCATGAGCTGATCCGGCTGCTCCGCCCCGGGGTGCGGCCAGGCCGCCACCCCGATGCTCACGGTGATGGGGATCTCGCGCGGCCCGTCGCGGTAGACTTCGCGCGCGATCCTGGACCGGATGCGCTCGGCGACGATCAGGGCCTGGGCGAGATCGGTCTCCGGCAGGGCCACCGAGAGCTCCTCCCCGCCGTAGCGCGCCACCAGGTCGACCTCGCGCACCGCGGCCTTGATGGTGGCCGCGACGTGCTTCAGCACCCCGTCGCCGACGGGGTGGCCGTGCTCGTCGTTGACCCGCTTGAAGTGGTCGAGGTCGAGCTGCAGCAGCCCCAGCGGCTTCTGGTAGCGCGCGCTGCGCTGGCACTCGTAGGCCAGGCGCTTCTCGAACACCAGCCGGTTGTAGATCCCCATGAGCGGGTCGGTGGTGGACAGCTCGTGCAGCCGCTCGTTCATGGCCCGCAGCTTCTGGTTGCTGGCCTGCAGGCCGTCCTGCAGCCCCTTCAGCCGCAGCATGGACTGCACCCGGGCCAGGAGCTCGAGCGGCTGGATGGGCTTGAACAGGAAGTCGTCCGCCCCGAGCTGCACCCCCTCGGCCAGCGCGGCCATGTCGGCCTTGGCGGTCATGAGGATGACCGGGATGAAGCCGAAGCGCTCCTGGGCCTTGAGCAGCCGGCACACCTCGCGCCCGCCCATCCCGGGCATCTCCACGTCCATGACGACCAGCTCCGGGGCGTGGTCCCGGACCGCGCCGAGCACCGAGGGCCCGTCCGCGCAGACGACGGTCTCGTGCCCCGCCTCCCGCAGGCGCTCCTCGAGCCAGGTGCGAATGGCCGCGTCGTCGTCGACCACGAGGATCTTCGCCATGCCCCCATCGTATCCCGGCCGGCCCCCCGGGGCCAGAAACGCTCCCCGAGTTCATGGGGGGGCTTGCCTGCGGGCCTGGCGAGCGCTACCCTGCGGCCTGGATCGATACAGGAGGCAGCCCTTGGCCGAGCGACGGGAGAGCCTGGAGAGGATCGTGCAACTGGCGAATGACCTGGCCCGCCAGCGCGGCTTCCGCATGGTGGGCGTCTACCACCTGATCGAGGTGGCCCGCCAGCTCGATCCGCCCGAGTACCTGCGCTGGCTCGGGGCGCGGGGCATCCCCGAGGCCCCCTTCGCCAAGGCCCTCGAGTTCCTCATGCGCCCCCGCCGGGCCGCGGGCGGCGTGCCCCGCGACCGGCAGGACGCGGCGCTCCGGGAGGAGGCCCTGGCCAAGGCCGCGGCCCGGGCCAGGGCGGAGTCCCGCGACGCCTGCAGCGCCGACCTGGGCGCAGTCCTGGCCGACCTCAGCGAGGAGCCGCTGCTCAGCCTGTGCGAGCGGCTCGCCATCGATCGGAAATAGAATCGTGCGGCCTGCGACGTGCGGCGTGCTCTGAACTGGCCTACTTCACCGTGATCTGCGCCGTGCGCACCCGGTTCGAGCCGTCGTGCAGGTGGCGCGCGGTGACGTCCAGCCGCTTGGTGCCTCTCCAGAAGCCCATCCACAGGCTGAAGCGGTCGTAGGGGTAGTTGGAGGGGACCTCCATCTCGAAGTCGTCCCGCACGATCTGGCCCTGGGGCCACTCGCTGGTGGGCAGCAGCCCGCCCACGGGGGCGTGATCGCCGAACACCCGGTGCGCCCCCTCCTGCGGCCCGTCGCCGTGGATGAAGACGAGCCAGTCCTCGGTCACCGGGCCCTTGGCCCGGAAGTAGTAGGAGACCTTGAACTTGCCCCCGCGCGGCACCTCGGCCGGCGAGACCTCCCAGCCGAGCAGCTCGAGCTGCCCGCCGAAGTCGACGGCCATGGGGCGCATGCCGGCCGGCGGCGCGGCCACCAGGGCGTCCTGGAGCCGGCGCTCGCCCTCGGGATCGCGCTCGGTGGAGACCAGGCAGCTGAAGGGGTGCTGGTCGAACACCACGTACAGCGACTTGCCCAGCCGCTTCTGCACCTCGGGCCGGAGCTCGGACAACAGCATCTTGCAGTCCCGCCCGTAGCCCGCGCCCAGCACCACGAAGCGCCGCCCCTCGGGCTTCAGGAACTCGATGGCCCGGTCCATGTTGGGCTGGTTGGCCACCGACAGATCGATCATCCGGTTCTCGAAGTAGAAGCTGAGCGAGCGGGACAGCCAGCCGTTGTACTGCGCGATCGGCAGGATCTGGCCGCCCGTGGCCCGCTCGTAGGCGGGCAGGAAGCACTCCTGCGAGTAGGTCCGGGTCACCCGGGGCAGCATCCAGGCGGTCAGGAACACGGAGAGCGCCGTGGCCGCGGCGGCCAGCAGCACGAACACCCCCGTGCCCAGCCTGCGGCGGAAGAAGACCCAGGCCAGGGTCAGCAGCCAGACGCCCCCCACCGCGGCGATGAACGGGTACGGGTTGAGCTCGGCGGGCGGCGGCCAACCATAGTAGTAGTCGAACAGGTGCACGAACCACTGGTAGTCGTGCACCGCGTCCATGAGCACGACCGCGCTGACCGGCCCGGCCAGCACCACCGACAGCCGCATCCAGGCCCGGTCGTCCACCTGGGCCATGCGGTCGAGGTACACGCCGATGAGCACCGCGGCGGCCGGCACCACCGGGAAGATGTAGTGGTGGAACTTGGTCTGGAACAGGCTGAAGGCGGTCAGCGGCACGGCCATGCTCAGGAAGATCCACAGGTTCCTGCGCCCGTGCCCCTCGAGATCGGCCGGGCCCCACTTGAGCACCCGCACCAGCGCGGCCGGCAGGAAGCCCACCCAGGGGAACAGGCCGAAGCCGAGCTGCTTCACGAACACGTCGAAGGTGCCCTCGGGCTTGCCGATGGTGCCCGCGGCCCGGTCGAAGTGGTGGTAGATGACCGCCTCGCGCAGGAACGGCCAGCCGTGCTTGGCGATCATGAAGGCGTGCCAGGGGACGACGATGGCCAGGAAGAGCCCGGCCCCGATCCACAGCTCGCGGGTCCTGAAGCCGGCCTCCACGGCCGCGTCGCGGCCCATCCAGTAGAGCAGCACCAGCGCCCCGACGCAGGCCGTCAGCATCCCGGCGAAGGCGGGGTCCTTGGCCGCCCAGAAGAAGTAGCCGGCGCTCGCGCCGATGAGCGCGAGCCCGCCCAGCCCGTGCCGGCGCCCGATGCGGGTGAAGACCGCGCCGTCCCAGCGCACCACCAGGTAGGCGATGAAGATGCCCGCCGGCAGGAACAGCGCCAGCAGCCACTTGGACAGGAAGGCGCCCGCGGTGAGCGCGTAGAACAGCTTCAGGTCGATGGGCCGGCCCTGTCCCGAGCGGGCCAGGAAGTAGTGCCCGACGGCGGGCGCGCAGAAGGCCATGAAGGGCAAATCGAACATGACCTGGTGCGAGAGCAGCGCCCAGAACGGACAGGTGGCCAGCACCACCCCGCTGAGCACCCCGGCCCGGCGCCCGAACAGGCGCGAGACCCAGCGGTAGGTGAGCAGGATCCCCATGAGCGAGAGCAGGAAGATGGGCAGCCGCCCGGCGAAGTGCAGCCAGGGATCGGAGGTCGAGTCCACCCCGAACGCGGCGAAGCTGGCCCGCAGCCCCCACAGCGGCAGGATGGGCTTCGACCACCAGTTGTTCAGCCCCCGGTACCAGGGGTCCATCCAGGTGCCGTGGTCGGCCATCTCGAAGGCCACCTGGGCGTAGTGCGGCTCCCAGGGGTCCCAGAAGGCGTAGGTGCCCAGGTTGGGCAGGTAGATGGAGCCCACGAAGAGCGACAGGAAGAGCACCGCCTGCAGGTCGCGGTTGCCGACGAGCTTGCGGAGGAAGGTGGTGCGCATGCGGGCGAACCCTTCGGAGTGTTGCGGAAACCCGGGACGGCGCCATGAAACCAGATGCGCCCGGGGCTGTCAACGGGCACGGCCGGCGCATTCCGGCCCGGTTCTGTCCAGAAGAGCCTTGACGCCTCCCTCCGGGCCGGTGAGAATGCCCCGGAGGCGAGGAGGTCCCATGCACCTGCGTACCCTGACCTGGCTCCCGGCGCTCTCCCTGGCGATCACCCTGGCCCTGGCCGGCCCTGGCTGCACCTTCGGCGACACGAACACGCCCGAGGACGGTGGCGTGGACGCGCCGGACGCGGCCACGGACGACGGGGACAGCGCGCAGGCGGACAACGCCGAGCCCGAGCCCCTGGTCTACCCGCCCGGACCCTACGGCACCCACCTCGACGAGACCGTGGCCAACCTGGCCATGGAGGAGGCGATCTGCGACGGCGACCAGAACACGGGCACCCGGCCCTGGAAGCTCGAGGACTTCCTGGGCGCGGGAGCGGTGATGATCTCGGTCCACGCGGGTTGGTGCTCGGTGTGCAAGACGCAGTCGGAGAGCCTGATGGCCGACGTGGTGAACCCCTACGACGACCAGGGGCTCAAGATCGCCATGGTGATCTTCGAGGACGCCAGCCACGCCTCGGACCGGGCCTCCCTGCTGGCCTACGTGTGCGGCTACAAGAGCCACTACGGATTCAACTTCCCCATGCTGATCGACCCGGACGTCGAGGTGATGGCCCCCTACTTCCGGCCCACCGAGGCCGGCACCCCGCTCAACATGCTGCTCGACCGCGACATGGTCATCCGCTACAAGGTCGAGGGGCTGATCCCCGATTCCCGCGTGATTCAGGGGAACATCGAGGCCTTGCTCAGTGAGTGAGCGACTCCTGCCGGCCCTCGGGCTGGCCGCGCTGCTCGCGCTCACGGGCTGCTCGGGCGCCGGGGCCTCCGCGCGCCCGGACGGCGAGGGCCCCGAGGCCGCCCGCGGCGCGGGCAGCGCGGGGGTGGACTTCAGTCTGAAGGACCTCGCGGGCAAGCCCGTGCGCCTGGGCGCGCTCCGGGGCAAGGTGGTGTTCGTGTCCTTCTGGGCCTCCTGGTGCGAGCCCTGCCAGATCGAGCTGGCGCGACTGCAAGAGCTGTGGAAGGAGCTCCAGGGGCGCGGCTTCGAGCTCGTGTCGGTGTGCGCGGATCCGGCCGACTCCGAGGGCGCGGTGCGCCAGCTCGTGCACCGCTACCGCTACGAGTTCCCGGTGCTGCTCGACCAGGAGTCGAGGGTGTCGGACCGCTTCAACCCCACCATGGACCTGCCCTTCGGCCTGCTGCTCGACCGCCAGGGGCGCGTGACCGCCCGGCACCAGGGCTACCGGCCCGGGGACGAGCTCACGGTGCGCAAGGAGGTCGAGGAGCTCCTCGCCCGGTGAGGTCCTGCACCCAAACCCTCGCCGCCGCGCTCCTGGCGCTCCTGCTGCTGGCGCCCCGGGCCGCCCCGGCCCTCGAGCTCGAGCTGCCCTGGCTGGACCTGCCCGCGGCCGTGGACGTGACCGGCCTGCATGTGTTCGAGCACCACGCCGACAACCTGAACGGCCAGGACGACGACGACGGCTACCAGGATCTGCGCAACCAGCTCACCCTCAAGCTGGCCATCGAGCGCTTCCGCCTGAGCGTGCGGCTGGAGTCGGTGACC
The DNA here is from genome assembly GCA_022710975.1 of Myxococcota bacterium. Lineage (GTDB taxonomy): Bacteria > Myxococcota > B64-G9 > B64-G9 > B64-G9 > JAKLGA01. Next base: position 55,324 of record JAKLGA010000002.1, read on the forward strand.
TTCTTCGGCGAGCCCGCCAGGGCCGCAGGCCGGGTCCCGTTCTCCGACCACTACGTGGGCGAGGAGGACGCGCCGGGCAACAACCCCACCTTCTTCGGCAAGGTGAGCGCGGGCTACGACGCGGACGCCTGGCGCGCGGAGCTGGGGGACTTCTACGCCACCTTCGGCCGGGGGCTGGCGCTGCGCGTCCACAAGTCCGACCCCCTGGGCGAGGACACCACGATCCTGGGCGCCAAGGGCTGGTTCACGGCCGGCCCGGTGGAGGTGACCGCGCTGTCGGGCCTGACCAACGCCTCGAGCCCCGATCTCTACGAGAAGACCGTGGCCGATCCCTGGGACCTGGTCTCGGGCCTGAGCGCCTCGGCCCGCATCGCGGACCTGGTGGACGTGGGGGCGCACGGCGTCTGGTACCTGTTCGACCCCGCGGGGCTCAACGATCAGGCCAGCATGCTCCCGGACCACACCGTGCTCGCCGGGCTGCGGGTGGAGGTCCCCAGCCTGCTCGAGGTGGCCAGCCTGTACCTGGAGGGCGACTGGCTGGGCAGCCTGCCCCACCCCATCGTGGAGGGCCAGGAGACCGAGTGGAGCCACGGCTACGCGCTGTACGCCCACGGGCACGTCGCGCTGGGGGACGTGAGCCTGGACCTGGAGGCCAAGAGCTACCGGGGGCTGGACGTCACCACCCGCACCCCGGGCGGGGACGACGGCCAGTACAACAGCGCCCAGCTCTCGTACATCCGCCCGCCCACCCTCGAGCCCGAGGACATGGAGGTCGAGAACAACCACGACGTGTCGGGCGGCCGGCTCGAGCTGAGCTACCGGCCGAACAGCTGGGACACCCTGCTCCTGGCCTCCTACACCGGCCTGTGGTCCAAGGACTACGGCTCGGCCGGCCACCGCTACATCTACAACCTGCGCGGCGGGGTGGAGCAGGACTTCCTGGGCTCGGGCCGGGCGCGCGTGCTGGTGGGGCTGCGCGAGGAGACCCCGGACTACGCCGGCGGTCTCCACCAGCACCTGCTGTACACCACCGCCTCGGTCAAGATCCCCCTCACGGAGCGCCACAGCCTGGAGCTCCACGGGACCCACTGGAAGCGGCACAAGCGCTGGGCCGACGAGCCGCACGACTCCATCCAGGGCGAGTGGGTGCTGGGCTATGCCTGGTCGCCCTGGCTCGCGGCCAGCCTGATCTTCGGCTACGACACCGAGCCGAGCGGAGAGACCGAGCTCGAGATCTTCGCGGACCGGGGCGGGGAGCCGATCCGCCAGGCCTTCCTGGCCGGCTCCCTCACGCTGAACCTCTGGAGCACGGCGGTGATCCGCGTCCTGGGCGGCCAGATGCGGGGGGGGTTGAAGTGCATCGAGGGCGTGTGCAAGGTGTTCCCCCCCTTCGCCGGGGTGCGCACCGACGTGACCCTACGCTTCTAGACCCCTAGATACGGAGCCATCTTCACAAATGAGATAGGTATCCTCGAAGGCACTCACCACTCGGAAATCGGGTCTGGTCCTGTGGCGTGCAACGACACAGGGCTAGGCGATTGACAGGCCCCGGAGCCGCCCGCTAGGGTGGTACAGCTCAAGGAGTCCAACATGAAGACGAACGCATGGACCTGGGTGCTCGCCCTGCTGGTGGCCGCGCTCGCCTGGACGGGCTGCGACGGCGGCTCGGACGGGCACGAGGACGCCGGCCAGGACGCGGACCAGGGCGACGGCGGCGGCGGCGGCGAGAGCGACGGGGCCACCCCCTGCCTGAACAACTTCGACTGCGTGGCGCCCGAGGAGTGCATCGACCACGTCTGCCAGGTGCAGACCGTGGACCCGGACGCGAACAAGGTCAGCGGCCGGTTCACCTTCATCATGAACGACTCCGGGAGCGCGGCCAACAGCACCCTGGTGCGCGGGAAGCTGGACGGGCACGGCTTCTACATGGAGTGGGGCTACGCCGAGGTGGACGCCGGGCTGGGCGACGCGGTCCTGTACATGTACAGCATCCTGACCACCGACCCGGTGGACACCTACAACTTCCTGGTCCTCACGGTTCCGCGCCAGTCCCCCGTCGGCCAGAACATCGAGGTCGGGCCCACCAAGGTCGCCCGGGGCAGCCTGGACCGGGTGACGGTCGACTCCAACGGGCACGTGACCAGCCAGACGAGCATCGCCACGGTGGCCAGCGGGGACCTCGCCTTCGAGGAGTTCGGCACGGCCACGGGCGCGCGCCTGGAGGGCCAGTTCGTGCTGGAGCTCGAGGCCCTGCCCTGACCCCGTCTCCACGGCCTGGCTACAGATCGTTCTCGTCGATCAGCGGGGGCGTCTCCTCGATGGGCGACAGCTCGGGGTTCAGGCGCACCTGCCCGAGCAGCTCGAGCAGCCCGCGCGGGGAGTAGAACAGGTAGTCGCAGTCGCCGAAGCTCACGGTGTTCCCGTCCCGCAGGTAGACCGGCATGCCCGACTCCACCGCGTCGCCGTTGAGGAACGTGCCGTTGGTCGAGCCGGCGTCCCCCAGCCGGTAGGCTGCCTTGTCGCTCTCGAACACGATGAAGGCGTGGCGCTTGGAGACCGAGGAGTGGTCGATGGTGAAGTCGCGATCCGCGCTGCGCCCGATCAGCAGCTTCTCCGGGCAGGGCCCCTTGCCGGAGAACACGGGCAGCAGGACCTGGAAGTCCTTGTACAGCAGGCGCTCCTGCCGGCCCTGCACGGCGTGCACCCGGCTGGCCATGCGGGTGTGGAAGGTCTGGAACGTGCCGGGCCCGTGCCCGGACGGGTAGAGCAGCACCGGGTGGTCGAAGCGGGCCAGGAAGGCCTCCTCGCCCTTCTTCTCCAGCTCGTTCAGCAGGTCCTCAACCGTCTGCATGGCCGCCTCCCCTCCCCGCGGATACCGGTCGAGCGTAGTCCAGGCGCCTGACGCAGGCAATCCATTTTTCCTGCTGGCGCGCGGCGCGCGGCGGACTATACTCCCGTCCGGGAGGAGCCCCGCGATGCTGGAGTACAAGGTGGTCGAGTCGAGCCTGGTCACGGACGAGGAGCTCGAGCGCATCATCAACACCTGGGTCGCGATCGGCTGGCACCTCGAGGGCATCCAGTTCGCCATGCGCGAGGCCTCCAAGCGGCCGGCCATGGCCTTCGTCCTCTTCACCCGCCGCGGCCCGGACACCCCCCCGGACGGCGGCGAAGGAGCCACGCCGTGATCCTGCACGTCGCGGTCCTCGGCCACCCGGTGCTGCGCGCCAGGGCCGAGCCGGTGCCGAAGAAGCAGATCGCCCGGGCCGAGTTCCAGCGTTTCCTGGACGATCTGGTGGAGAGCATGCTGTTCCACGACGGCGTGGGCCTGGCCGCGCCGCAGGTGTTCGTCCCCCAGCGGGTGGTGGCCGTGTGGATCCCGGCCGACATGGACGAGGGCGGCGGCCTGGAGCCGAGCGTGTTCGTCAACCCGGTGCTCGAGCCCCTGGGCGAGGAGCTGCACGAGTCCTGGGAGGGCTGCCTGTCGCTGCCGGATCTGCGCGGCCTGGTGCCGCGCCACACGCGCCTGCGCCTGCGCGCGCTGGACCGGCAGGGCCAGCCGATCGACCGGGAGCTCACCGGCTTCCCGGCCCGGGTGCTGCAGCACGAGGTGGACCACCTGGACGGCGTCGTGTTCCCCGACCGCATGACCGATCTGCACAGCCTGGCCTTCGGCTCGGCCATGGAGAAGGCCGCCGCCCAGGCGACCCCGCCCGAGGATGTCCAGGACGACCCGGACGGCGAGGACGCCGATGGCGGACCGGGCCAGGCCGGCTGAGGGGCCGAGCCTGCGCGACAGGCTGGCCGCGGAGCCCGGGCTGGGGGACGCGCTGCGGGCCCGCGCCCGCATGCTGCGGGGCATCCGCGCGCTCCTGGACGGCCTCGGTTTCCTCGAGGTGACCACCCCGAGCCTGGTGCCCGCGCCCGACCCGAGCCTCCACCTGGAGACCTTCCACACCCTCCTGGAGGGCCCGGGCCTCCCGGCCCGTGAGCTCCACCTGGTCACCTCGCCCGAGCACTGCATGAAGCGCATGCTGGCCGCGGGCCTCGAGCGCATCTACCAGCTCGGGCCGTTCTTCCGCAACGGCGAGGTCTCGCTGCTGCACAACCCCGAGTTCACCGGGCTCGAGTGGTACCGGGCCGGCGCCAGCTTCGAGGACACCCTCCAGCTCACCGAGGAGGTGGTGCGGGCCGCGGCCCGGGCCGTGTGCGGCACGCTCCGCCCCGTCTGCCGCGGCGGCCAGACCCTGGACCTGGCGGCCCCCTTCCGCCGCCTGAGCGTGCGGGACGCCCTGGCCGAGCTGGCCGGCGTCCGGGCTCCGGCCGACTGGGACGAGGCCGGGCTGCGGCGGGCGCTCGTGCAGGCGGGCATCCCGCCCGCGGCGGACGACGCCTTCGACGATCTGGTCAACCGCGCCCTGGTGGCCCGGGTCGAGCCCGCCCTGGCCCGGCTCGGGCCCGTGTTCCTGGTGCACTACCCGGCGCCCATGGCGGCCCTGGCGCGCCTGCGGCCCGGCCAGCCGCACGAGGCGGAGCGCTTCGAGCTCTTCGCCGGCGGGCTGGAGCTGTGCAACGGGTACGGCGAGCTCACGGACGCCGCCGAGCAGCGGCGCCGCTTCGAGGCGGAGCGGGCCACGCGGGCCAGGCTGGGCCGGCGGGTGCCCCCGCTGGACGAGGCCTTCCTGCGCGCGCTCGCGCAGGGCATGCCCGAGGCGGGCGGCAACGCCGTGGGGCTCGATCGCCTGCTGATGCTGCTCCTGGGGGCGCGGCGCATCCAGGACGTGCTGCCCTTCCCGCTGTCGCTCGAGCTCGGGATCGAGCTGCCGGAAGATCACTGAGGCCGGCGGCGGCGGCCGAGCCAGGTCAGGCCGAGCCAGGCCAGGCCGAGCCAGGCCAGGGCGGCCAGGGAGCCGGGTCCGGACGGGCCGCAGCCGCAACCGTCCCCGCCCCCGTCGTCCGCGCCACCGTCCGTCATGGCGTCCGCGCCCCCGTCCGCCCCGGCGTCCGCGCCGTCCTGCCCGTCCGCGGCGTCCTGGCCGTCCGCGTCCTGGCCGTCGTCCTGGACCGGGCAGCCGGCGTCCCCTCCGTCCGGGCCGCCGTCGCGCTGGTCCACCGGCACCACGCATAGCCCGTCCGCGCACACGGAGTCCCCGGGGCAAGCGCGGCCCGCGCAGGGATCGGGCTCGCACTGGCCGCCCCGGCAGCGGAACCCCTCGGCGCAGCCCACCAGCGCGCAGCCCTCGTTCTGGCACTGGCCGTCCACGCACGCCTGGGCCAGGCCGCAGGCCAGCTCGCCGCACGGGTCGGGCAGGCACTCGCCCAGCGCGCAGCGCAGCCCCGGGCCGCACCCGCCGCACAGCGGGGACAGGCAGGCGCCCTCGGCGCAGAACTCGTCCGCCGGACAGCCCTGCCCGGCGCAGGGATCCGGCGCGCAGGCGCCCGCCAGGCAGCGCTCACCGGCGGGGCAGGCCTGGCCCGGGGCGAAGCAGTCGAGCGGCACGCACTCCCCCAGGCGGCAGATCTCGCCCGGCCCGCACGCGGGCGCGCCCGGCTCGGCGCAGGGATCCGCGCACACGCCGCCGGGGCCGCAGCGCTGGCCCGCGGGGCAGGCCACCTCGCAGCACTCCGGCGCGCACCACCCGCGCAGGCAGGCGAAGCCGGGCAGCAGGCACTCGCCCTGGGGGCAGGCCTCGACGCACGCCCCGCAGCGGCACACCTGGCTCGGGCCGCAGCCCGCGCCGTCCTCGTCGGTCAGCCCGTCGCAGTCCTGGTCCAGGGAGTCGCACACCTCGGCGCCGAGGGACGGCGGCGGGCAGCGCACCTCCCCGGCCTGGCAGCTCGCCACCTGCCGGCAGCTCCCCCGGCCGCAGGTCGCGTCCAGGTGATCCTCGTCCGTGAGCCCGTCACAGTCGCTGTCCCGCCCGTCGCAGTCGTCGCTCCCCCCGGCGCTGGCGCAGCCGCCCCGGGTCGCGACCAGGATGGTCCCCTGGGCCCCGACCGCGAAACCCAGCTCGCCCGTCGGGAAGGCCAGCCCCTGGAGGCTGCGGCTGGTCGGCAGGCTCTGCGCGGACCAGGTGGCCCCGGCGTCGGACGAGGACAGCACCCGCCCGTCCGCGCCCGCGACCCACACCCGTTCCCCGCTGCGGGCCAGGGCGAACAGGTCCTGCGCGCCGGCCGCGCCCGCGGGCGTCCAGGTCGCGCCGCCGTCCACGCTCGCGAGCACCACCCCGCCGCGGCCCGCGGCCAGCCCGCGCAGGCCGTCCTCGAAGAACACCAGCGCCAGGAGGTCGGCGCCGGTCGCGGCCGGCACGAGCTCCCAGGTCGCGCCGCCGTCCCCGGTGCGCAGGCTCACGCCGTGCGCGCCCACGGCCCAGCCGCGCAGCTCGTCCGCGAACCAGACCGCCTGCAGCCACTCGCCGGTGCCCGAGCCCTGGGGCGTCCAGGTCGCGCCGCCGTCCGCGGTGGCCCAGATGGCGCCCGCGTAGCCCACGGCCCAGCCGTGGGACTCGTCCACGAAGCGCAGGCCGTAGAAGGCCTGGGGCGCCTCGGCCACCTGGGCCGTCCAGGTCTGCCCGCCGTCCAGGCTGGCCAGGATGCGCCCCCCGCCCGCCTCCGAGGCCCCCGCGGCCCACGCGTGCAGCCCGTCGGGCAGGAGCTGGACCGCGGACAGCCTGGCCGCGCTCGAGGTGGGGACCGGCTCCCAGGTCTGGCCCCCGTCCGCCGTGCGCAGCGCGAGCCCCGCGTCCCCCACGGCCAGGCCACGCGAGGCGTCCGCGAAGCTCACCGCCCGCAGCCAGCCCAGCTCGGGCCCCGACAGCGACTCCCAGGTCAGGCCGAAGTCGGTCGAGCGCAGCAGCAGCCCCGCGTCCCCGGCGATCCAGCCCCGCCCGTCGGGCAGCAGGCGCACCGCGCGCAGGTCGCCGGCGACGCCCGAGGGCACCAGGCTCCAGCTCGCGCCGCCGTCCTCGCTGCGCACGATCGTGCCCTGATCCCCCACCGCCACCACCCGCTGCTCGTCGGCGAAGGCCACCCCAGCCAGGTTGCGGATGGTGGGCAGGGGCTCGACCAGCACGACGGTCGCGCCGTCGCGCATCACGGCGATGGTGCCGTTGTTGCCCACCGCCACCAGGTGGCAGGCCGAGCGCAGGTCCACGGCGCGCAGCGTCTGGTACACCCCGACCGCGGGGCGCTGCCAGACCTGGCCTCCGTCCTGGGTGGTGAGCAGCAGCCCCCCCTCGCCCGCCGCGGCCCCGGTCCAGGCGTCCGCGAAGCGCACGGCGCGCAGATCCTGGGACACGCCCAGCAACAGGGGCTGCCAGGTGTCCCCGCCGTCCAGGGTCCGCACGATCGTGCCCTGATCTCCGGCCGCGAAGCCGACCCAGGGGTGGATGAAGCTCAGCGCGTACAGGTCCACGCCGGTCGGCGCGAGCAGCGGTGCGAAGCTCGCCCCCCCGTCCAGGGAGCGCAGCAGCGTGCCCTCCCCGCCCACGGCGTAGAGCCAGGCCGGGCCGACCACGGGCTGGACCAGCTCGAGCGCCCGCAGATCCACCCCCACCCGGGTGTGCGCCGTCCGCCAGGCCAAGCCCCCGTCCCCGGACAGCACCAGGGCGCCGTCCTGCCCGCAGGCGGCCAGCCCGCCCTCGGCGGTGACGTCCAGGGCCATCAGGTCCTGCCCCGTGGTGCGCGGGAGCTGCCAGCCCCAGCCGTCCTCGGCCCGGGCCCGGGGCCAGGCCGCCAGGCAGGCCAGGGCTCCCAGGAGGACCACCCACGAGGCCGGACGCTGGGCGTAGCTCAAGAGTGTCTCCCCGGGGAGGCGCCTCAGCCCTCGTCCAGGATGCGGCGGACGAGGTAGCGCAGGAACTCCCGTGCCTGATCGCTGATGTCGAGGAAGCGGACCGCGAACCCCGCCGGCGGGTGGCGCTGGCGCCAGACCACCTCGCCCTGGGCGCGGATGGGCACCGGGCTGTCCGGGATGGTGATCTCCAGGCTCACCCGGGTCTCCTCCTGCAGCGGATCGTCGGCCAGCAGGAAGATGCCGCCCGCGCTGATGTTCTTGCTGGTGAAGTGCCGGACGCCACCCGGCCCCTCGAGCTTGACCATGGCGGTCAAGGGGGCGCGGTCGGCTTGTCGTTTCTCCCAGGGGCGGCGCTCGTCCATGCCTGGATATCCCGGTGGCGGTCCTGGGGCATCCTAGGCGCAGGCCCGGCGGGCTGTCAACGCGGTCTGCCGCCCGGCTCAGTCGCAGTCGCGGTAGGTCGAGTCCGGCTTCAGGCCGATCTTCCGGCGGCGCGCCTCCCGCTTCCGATCGCGCTTGACCTGCTCCTTGATCCGCCGGTCTTGGTCCTTCTGGAACTCGTCCCACTCCTCGGTGTGCTTCTTGCACTCCGGGCCCTTGCCAGCGCACACGTTGCTCGACTCCTCGTCGAGCTTCTTCTGCTCCGGGTGGGTGTTGCTCTCGCACTGGGCCAGGAACTTGGCCTGGTCCAGCTCCTCCTGGCTCCCCCGGGAGAGCTCCGCGATGCGCTTCTCGATCTTGGCCCGGTCCTCGGCGGAGTTGCCCTTGTTCTTGAGCAGCATCTCCTGGAACTGGCGGGCCTCCTCGCGCGCGAAGCTCAGGCGCGCGACCTCGAGCTGGGCCTCGCGCACCCCGGTCGCGCTGCAGGGCCCCCGGGCCGCCTCCAGGCGCTTGTCGTAACACTGGGAGGCCCCGCAGCCGCGGGCGTGCTTCAGGGCGGCCTCGCGGTTCTTGGTCGCGCTGGTCGCGTCCATGTACTCCTTGTACTCCTTGCACTCCGTGGCGTTCAGCTCGCGGTCCTGCTTCATCAGCCTCTCGACCTCGGCGCGATCCTCGGCCTTCTCCTTGGCCAGGCGCAGCCTCTTGACGAGGTCGGCCACGAGGGTGACGAACTCGGCGTACTGCCTGCCCTTGAAGTGCGCGGAACCGCTGAACACCTGCTGCTTCACCACCTCGCCGAAGGCCTTGTCGAACTCCTCCTGGGCCGAGCGCTGCGCGCTGAGCCCCTGCTTCAGCACGTCGGCCCAGCCACGGACGGTCGTCCGCCAGCCGTCGGGGACGGCCTTGTGAGCCTCGTCGATCCCGGCGAAGGCCTGCTGGGCCTTCAGCACGTTGGCGGGCAGGGCGACCGCCTTGCCCAGGCTGGCCTGGGCCTGCTTGGCGACCGCCATGGCGTCGAAGGCCACGTTGCCCACGACCGCGCCGGCGGAGGTGAGCTCGAGGATGGCCGCGTCGATCTTCTTGATGTCGGGCTCGCGCCGCTCGAGCAGGGCCTCCCCCCTGGCCATGGCCTCGTCCACGCCGGCCACGCGCTTCAGCCACTCGGACCGGCGCGCGGGGAAGGAGCCGATCGAGGTCTTGAGCGAGTCGATCAGCAGGCGGGTCTGGTGCCGCCACAGCGCCGCGTCCTTGCCCGCCGCGCGCAGCACCTCCATGAAGGCCTCGCGCGAGCGGCGGTACTCCTTCCAGTCGCTGGGCAGAGCGCGCTTGAAGCTCGGGCCCTCGGCCGTGTTGGCCAGGGCGCGGAAGCGTTGCAGGCGCTCCCCGGTCGCGCTGTCCCAGTTCTGCAGCACCTTCTCCGGCCGGTCCTTGCTCTTGACGAGCAGCTCGTCCAGCGCGCCCGGCACGGGCTCGAGCACCTTGTCCGCCAGCTTGCGCGGGTCCCCGCCGCCCGAGAGCGCCTTCTTGGCGGCCTCCTCGACGGTGATCTCGTCGTCCTCGGCCCGGACCGGCAGGCAGAGCAGCAGGCCGGCCAGCGCCCCGATCCCCAGCAGCTTCACGTAGCTCATGGCGGTCACCTCGCTGTCCCCGGCGTCAGTAGGGCTGCTCGTAGTTGAGGATGTACCAGCGGCCCTTCGGGCCGCCCACCCGCCTGAGGAAGTGGGGCTTGGGCGAGCCGTACTGCCGCCCCCGCTCGTCCCAGGCCTTGCTCCACACCGTGGCCTGCTCCACCTTCTCCTCGGAGATCGCCGCCACCTTGGCCTTCTGCTCGTCGGTCAGGAAGAAGTCCTCGACCGCGTTGTCCGCGTCGTAGCCCTTCTGCACCTCGACCTTGGCCTCGTCCGCGGTCACGTGGACGTAGAAGGTGCGGAAGCGGTGCTGGTGCCAGTCCCAGTGGTACTCGAAGCGGTCCATGGCCCGGGGCCCGGCCAGGTAGTTCGGCCACACCAGGCTCTTGGCCAGGGTGAAGTTCTTCTCCTTGAGCGCCGTGGCGTAGGCCAGCACCACGGCCTCGGGGCTCGCGTCCGCGGCCACCTCCTTGAGGGTATAGAGGCTCGACTTCAGCTGCTCGAGGCGCTCCTCGCCGGCGAACACCCCGCCCAGCTCGGTGGTCTTGTCGATCACCGCGAAGGTCAGGCCCGGGACGATGATGGCCTCGGGCTCCACCACCCAGCCCCACTGCGGGCTCAGGGTCTTCTTCTTCTCGGCCTGGGGCACCAGCAGCCTCACCCCGGTGATGCGCCCCACCACGGTCCACTTGCCGCCCTCGGGCACGTCCCGGTTGACCAGCCGGCGGTAGCGCTTGACCGCCTCGTACGGCCCGATCCAGGGCTGACCGCCCAGCGACACCCAGTAGAAGCCCTGGGTGAGCGAGCCCACGTACAGGTACTGCTGTCCGCCCTCGGTGAACTCGTTCGTCGGGTACTCGAAGCCCTCCAGGATCACGTAGCGGTCCTTCAGGGTCGCCGGCGACTCCTGGTCGATGGCCGGCGGCGGGAAGGCCTTGTCCAGCAGGCGCCCGCTGGAGCGCACCATGGCCAGGTAGTCCCGCTGCTGCGCCTCGGCCTCGGCGGCGAAGATCTCCCTGAGCTTGTTCTCGTTCTGCCGGTAGGCCAGCATGTCCGGGGTGATCTCGATGGAGTCGCCCTTGCTCTCCATGAGCGCCGCGCGGGTGCGCTGGAACAGCGCCTCCACGGCCGTATCGTCCGGGTACTTCTCCTTCAGCGCCTTGATGCGCTCGAGGGCCTGCTTCTCCTCGTAGCCCGGCTTGAAGGCCTGGCCGCGCATGCGCCTGGCCTTGTCCTCGAGCTTCTTCAGGAAGTGCTCGGCCTTGGTGACCTCGTTCTTCGGCGCCGCCTCGCCGGCCAGCGCCGCGCCGCCGGCCAGGCCAAGGCCGAGCGCGAGCAGCCAGGCCAGAACGCTGCGGGCGGGCTGGAATCGGGGGGTGTCGAGTGGCTGCATGCGGAGTCCTCCTTGCGCCGGATGGTGCCTCAGGAAACCGGCGGGTCGATGAAGCGGGGTTGGAGCAGGAACCGGGGCGGGCCGGCGGCTGGCCGGCCGGCCACCCGGCGGCGCATGCCCGGATCGCCGTGATCGATCACCAGGGCGAGCCCGGTGCTCGCGCACAGCATCTCCCAGTCGCTGCCCGAGTCGCCCGCGGCCAGCACGGGCAGGCGGCCGATGAGGCGCCGGATGGCCTCCACCTTGCCGGGCCCCACGGTCAAGGGGACCTCTGGGTCCAGCGCGGCGCTCACCCGCCCGGCCACCACCCGCGGCCGCACGCCGATCACCCGCTCCGGCGGGATGCCCAGGTGCTCCCCGGCGAACACCTCGACCGTCCAGCGGTTGGAGGCGGACACGATCCAGGGCTCGATCCCCGCCGCCCGCAGGGCCCGCACCAGGGCCTGCATGGGCGCGTAGGGCCGCAGGCCGGCCGCGATCAGCACGGGCTCGGGATCCCCCGGCCGGTCCTCCAGGCGGTCCTGGCCGAGGGGGCGGGCCAACTCGGCGGCCAGGACGCGGCGGCTCTCGGAGCGCACCTCGTCTTCGCGGAGCCCGGTCAGGAGGAACGCGCACCAGGCGTAGGCGGTCTCCTTGCCGAGGCGCTCGAGCAGCGCCCAGTAGGCCCGCACCAGCCCCTTGGCCGCGGCCGGCAGGCGGCGCGGGTCGTCCAGGCAGGCCCGGACGAGCGGCCGCGGATCCGGCAGGGCCGGATCCCGCGTGAAGCTCTCCCACACCCCGGGCGCGGCCAGCACGGCCTCGAGATCCAGCCGGCCCTCCCGGCACAGGGAGTGGAAGACCGCCTCGCCCGTGTCGTGGTGTACGCAGGTGTTGTCGAGGTCGAGGGTGGCCACGGCCCCGGGCGTGTGGGAGGCCGCCAGCAGGCGCTCCAGCGCCGCCCGCACCTCGGGCCGGAAACCGTCCAGGCCGGCGCTCATGCCTTGGCCCCCTTGGGTCGGGCGTTCCAGATGGAGACCATCAGCAGGGCCGAGAGCACGGCCAGCCCGGCCAGCACCAGGAAGACCGCGGTCCACTGCCCCTGCATGGCGTCCTTGAGCGCGCCCACCCCGGCGCCGGAGAAGATCGCCCCGGTGGCCCCCAGGCACATGGTGAAGCCCGTGGCGGCCGCGGCGGCCCTGGGGTGTGCCAGATCCACGGTGGCCGCGCCGCTCATCAGCATGTCCGGGCCGTACAGCAGGAAGCCAGCCGCGCCGAGCAGCGCGGTGGCCGCCAGCCACTCGCCCTTGGGGATGGCCAGGAAGGCCACGCACACCCCGCTGAGCGCGAACAGCATGAGGGCGCACACCGGCGCCCGGCGCTTGCCGAACAGGGAATCCGAGGCCCAGCCCGCGCTGATGGCCCCGACCGAGCCGATCAGCGGCAGGGCCACGGCCATGAAGGCGCCGCCCTTGATGTCCTGACCGTGGAAGTCGGTCATGTACTGGACCGCCCAGTTCATGAAGGCGTAGCGCACCGAGTTCATGCAGAAGTAGCCGATCCCCAGGATCCACAGGATCCGGCTGGTCAAGGTCATGCGCAGGATCTGGCCCGCGCTCGGGCTGGAGAGCTCGGCCGCGGCGCCGGGGGCCGGGGGCGCGCCCAGGTCGTCGCGCACCGGCGGGAAGCCCGCGTCCCCGGGCTCGTTGCGCACGAACAGCACGAAGGCCGCGGCCACCGGCAGCATGATCGCGGCCGGCACCCAGAAGGCGGCCCGCCAGCCCACGACCTGGCACAGGTAGCCCGCCAGCAGCCAGGAGACCACGTTGCCGATCTGGTAGCAGGTGGAGATCAGTCCGATCACCGTGCCCCGGCGCCTGACCGTGGTCCAGTTGGAGATGGTCTTGACCACCAGCGGCCAGCCGGCCGACTGGGCGAAGCCGTTCAGCGCCCACAGCCCCAGCATGGCCGGGAAGCTGGAGGTGAAGGAGAACGCCAGGTTGGTCGCCGCGGCCGTGAGCATGGCCATGGTCATCATGCGCCGGGCGCCGAAACGCTCGCCGAGCTGCCCGTTCAGGAACTGCCCCGCGGCGTAGAAGGCGGCGTAGATGGAGGGGATCCAGCCCACCTGGGCCGCGCTCCAGCCGGTGAACTCCTTGAGCATCTCGGGCTGGGCCACGGCGAAGTTCATCCGGCACAGGTAGTACGAGGCGTAGGAGGTCCACAGCAGGGTGAAGATGCGGACCTGCCAGTGCTTGAGATCCCGCGCGGGCATCCAGCCTCCGGGTTCCCGAGACCGTACACCACCGACAGGGCATTCTCAAGCGTCCGGACCTCCGCCATACCCGGGCCTCCGCCACATACGGGCCTCCGCCAGGTAGCGTGGCCTCTGCCTGCGGAACTCGTCCGTTGATTGCGACGCTCGGATGCTGTGAACTCATCCGGTCCTGGCTGGTCGGCCGCATCCTCGCGTGGTCATCGGTGGACTCAGACAGTCCTCGGCAGAGGCCACGCTACCTGGCTCCGGCCTGCCCCAACTCCCCTTCCCTCCCCACCCTCAAAGAAATCCTCTCCTTCTTCGCTGTTTTCCTGAGGTTCCCCTGGTAGTAAGATGCCGCCAGACCCTGGAGGAGCACGGGCATGCGAACCTGGAAGGCGATCGTCTGGCTGGTCGGGCTGGGGCTGCTCGGCCCGGCCTGCGGGGTGGACGTGATCGAGGTGGAGATCAAGGAGCAGGGCCAGGTGGGCCTGGCGGCCATCTCCTTCCCGGGCATGGAGCAGTTCGGTGCCAGCCTGGGCCGCTCGCTCTCGGACGAGGACGTGAACCCCGACGACGTGGACTCGCTGAAGCTCATCCGCCTGCAGCTCTTCCACCGCTCGGTGGGGGTCGATCCGGCCGACCTGACCTTCCTGCACGACCTCAGCCTGCAGGCCACGGCCACCGGCCTGCCCGCGGCCAGCCTGGCGAGCCAGGCCGAGTTCAGCGCCGGCACCCGGGAGGCCGACCTCCCGCCCGCCGACCTGGAGCTCAAGCCCTACCTGGAGGCAGGCGGCATGCGCCTGGAGCTCGACGCGACCCTCGACCCGCCCCCCGCGGCGCTCATCGAGCTCGAGGTCGTGCTGCGTTTCCGGGTGGACGTCGACGTGATCTGATCGCGGAGGGGCGCAGGTGAAGGAAGGCTCCACCAAGGTGGTCGTGGCCGCGCTGGCCGGCAACTCGCTCATCGCGATCATCAAGCTCGCGGTGGCGCTGGTGACCGGCAGCGCCGCGCTGCTGGCCGAGGGCGTGCACTCGGTGGCCGACACGGGCAACCAGGTCCTGCTGCTGGTCGGGCTGAAGCGCAGCCAGCGCCTGCCCGACGCGGAGCACCCCTTCGGCTACGGGCACGAGCAGTACTTCTGGGCCTTCGTGGTGGCGCTCATGCTGTTCTTCGTGGGCGCGGTGGTGTCCATCTACGAGGGCGTGGAGAAGCTGCTCGAGCCCCACGCCATCGAGCGCCCCTGGCTCATCTACGCCATCTTGGTGGCGGCCCTGGCGATCGAGGCCGTCTCCCTGACCGTGGCCCTGCGCGAGTTCCACCGCACCCGTCCGCGGGGGCTGGGCTACCTGGCCGCCATCCGGGCCTCCAAGGACGCCAACCTGGTGGTGGTGCTGCTCGAGGACACCGCGGCGCTGATCGGCCTGCTGATCGCCCTGGTGGGCGTGGGGCTGGCGCAGCTGACCGGGCTGATGATGTTCGACGCGCTGGCCTCGGTCCTGATCGGGCTCCTGCTGGCGGGCGTGGCCTTCATGCTGGCCTCGGAGACCCGCTCGCTCCTCATCGGGGAGGCGGCCCTGGCGCCGCACCAAGAGCGCATCCGGGCGCTGGCCGCGGCCATGCCGGAGGTCAAGAGCGTCGAGGAGGTGCTGACCATGCACCTCGGGCCGCGCGCCATCCTGGTCGGCCTGCGGCTCGACTTCCGGGACGACCTGGTGGACCGCGACCTCGAGGCGGTGATCATCGACATCAAGACCCGCATCCACCAGGCCATCCCCGAGGTGGAGCGCATCCTCATCGAGAGCTGCCGCGGACCCTGCGGACCCGGCTGAGCTCCCGCCGGGGGAGGAAGGACCGACATGCCCTTCGCGCTCGTCGCCGGGTTCCTGCTGCTGGCCTGCAGCGCCAGCCAGTGCGTGCCGGGCGACCAGGAGTCCGGGTCCGGGGTGCTCTTCGCCACCCCCTTCTTCGTGGCCTGCACGCTGGGCATCCTGCGGCTCCTGCTGGCCCTGTGGCGCGGGGCCCGGCCGGAGCTCGGCATGCGCTGGCTGCCCGGGCTGTGCGGCGTCTGGGTCAGCTTCGTCCTGGGGCTGGGGGCCATGGTGTACCTGGGGGTGAAGGCGGACAGCTACGCCCTGGAGGAGGCGTTCTCGCTGGCCGGCATGGCCTTCGCGCTGGTCGGCAGCCTGGTCCTGGGGCTGACGCTGATCGTCTGGCGCGTCTGGCTGGCCGTCCGCCCGGCCTCGGCCTTCACCTGGGCCTGGTTGCCGCCCACGTTGCTGCTGGTGCTGCCGGCCCTGCCCATGGCCACCGGGGCGACCCAGGACGCCATGGACTTCATGCTGGTGCCCTGGGCCCTCGGCGGGTTCTTCGGCGCCCCCGTCAGCGGCCTGATGCTCATCGCGTTGCTGATCGAGGCCGGCGTGCGCCGCTCCCGGGCCAGGCGCGCCGCCAGCGCGGTCACCGCGCCCCCACCTCCGCCCCCACCGCCGCCCCAGGCGAGCTGAAGGAGATCCCATGCCCTACGCGCTCGTGGCCCTGCTGCTGCTGCTCGCCACCGAGGCCACCCGCTGCGGGCCCGACGACGGCGAGGCCGCCGGCGCCGTGTTCCTGGCCGCCCCCCTGTTCATCGCCGTGGGGATGGGGCTGCTCCAGCTCCTGCGGCTGCTGTGGCGCCCCGCGCGGCCCGGGCTGCGCTTCGGCGTCGCGCCGAGCCACGTGGCGCTCGGCGTGTGCCTGCTGCTGGGCATCGCCGGCGTCGCGCTCAGCACCATGCGCCACACCGATCCCGGCGGCGCGGTGAGCACCCAGCTCGACTTCGACCTCGTGCTCATCGCCATCCTGATGGTGGGCCCGAGCTACCTTAGCCTGCTGCTGGTCACCTGGCGGGTGTGGCTGTGGAGGAGGCCGGAGACGGCCTTCACCTGGTCCTGCCTGCCGCCGCTGCTCGTGCTGCTGCTGCCGGCCCTGCCCATGCTATCCGGCCTGACCGAGGGCTGGCTCGACCCGGCCATGTGGCTGTGGATGGTCCCGGGGGTGTACGGCCTGCCCACCCTCGCCATCCTGGTCGGCCTGGTCGTCGAGGCGCTGGTGCGGCGCAGGCGCGTCCCGGCAGGTGCCCCGCCCGCCGGCTGATTGTTTCCCCGAACGGGTCTAGACTGGAGCCATGCATCGGGGCTCAGACCAGGGTTGGCTGTGGCGCTGCGCCGCGCTCGTGGCTGCGCTCGGGGCCCCCGCCTGCACGGATCCCGGCGTGCTGGACGGCAAGGACTGCGATCCCGCCGGGCGCTGCCTGGAGGGCTACCTGTGCGATCCCTCCGCCTGGAGCTGCCTGGCCCACGCCGGCCGGCTGCTGGCCGAGGCCGCCCTGGCGGCGGGGAAGGTCGAGATCGACGCGGACCGGGAGGAGTGGGACGGGGTCCAGCGCCTCCCCTTGACCAAGCTCGGTTGGGGGACGGCGCCCGAGTCCGCCGCGGACTTCGCCTGCGCCTTCGGCGCCCTGTGGGACCGGCGGGGGCTCTACCTGCTGGTCGAGTGCCAGGACGAGGCCCACCCCGCACCCGACTCCGGCGCCGACCTCCACGAGGACGACTGCGTCGAGGTGTTCCTGGACCTCGATCCGTCCACCCGCCAGAGCGCCTACGCGCGGGACTCGAACCAGCTCCTGGTCACCGCCGCGGCCGAGCTCCAGGAGTACCCGGCCCACCCCTGGGGCTGGAGCGGGAGCGCCGCCCACCGCGCCGAGGGCGGCGCGTGGTGGCTCGAGCTGCGCCTGGACTGGCCCGACGATCTGCCTCCACCCGAGGCCGGCGCGCTGCTCGGGTTCGATCTCGCGGCGGACGACGACGACGGCGAGGGCGGCGACGCGTTGCGCGAGCGCCAGCTCTTCTTCAACGACGCGAGTGGCCAGGCCTGGCAGGACGCGAGCCTGTTCGGCTGGCTCCGCCTGCTGCCCGAGGGCACCGACCCGCACCCGGACGCCTGCGGCGACGGCAGGTGCGCCGGCCTGGAGTCGGCCGCGAGCTGTCCGGCAGACTGCCGCTGAGGGCGGGGCTCAACCCTGGGTGACGTTCCCGGCCCGGTTCACCAGGAAGGTGAAGCCGCGCACGCCGTTGGTGATCTCCACCCGGATGGTGTCCTCGTCGACCCGCTGGAAGGTCATGCCCAGGGTCTTCTCCCCGAACGGGGTGGCCAGGGCGTAGCTGCCGGCCTGGGGCACGGGATCGATCCAGCGCATCTCCACCCCGTCGATGTCGAGGTCCCAGCCCCCGCGGGCCGAGGTCCACTGCCGGGCGCCCTCCACCTGGATGCCCTCGGCGATGCCGCCCGCGAGCGCGGTCATGGTGCGGTCGCCGCTGCCCGTGACCCGGCCGCCGGTCGCCAGCTCGGTCCACTCGAGCTCGTGGACCACGCGCCGGCTGGCCTCGGCCGAGCTCCAGGTCACGTCCGCCGTGCCGCTGACCGACAGGCGCTGGTTGGCGAGCTCGTCCCAGACGTGGTGCACCACCAGGTTGCCCTGGGAGGCGGATACGATCTCCACGCTGTGGCTACCGCTGAAGGTCTGGCCGTGGTAGCTGCAGCTGCCCGGGTTGGCCCCGTACACCACGGTGAGCACGGCGCCCGCGAGGGTGACCTCGGCGCAGGGGAGCTGGGACTGGATGAAGGCCCGCAGCTCCTGGGCCGCGTCCTCCACCGCCTGGCCGATGGTGAAGTGGGTGGTGATCTCCACCGTGCCGTCGGCGAAGGTGAGCGCCTGCTCGGCCCGGGAGGACTCCTCCAGGGCCTGCTGGACCTCGGCCAGGGTGAGCTCCTGGTTGCAGCCCACCGCGAGCAGCGCGCCGCACAGCCAGGCCACGTGTGTCCACCGCATGACTTCTCCCTCCTGGCCAGGGGCTCGCCCCGGCTGGCAGGGAGCTTAGCACGGACGCGCGCGGCCGGGGAGGCTCAGCTCGGGAAGACCACCTCGAGCGGGCTCTTGTCCCGGCCCGCGGCGGCCTCGAAGATGGCGAAGGAGTGCGGCAGCACGTTGTGGATGAAGTAGCGCGCCGAGGCCACCCGGCCGTGGTAGAAGGCCGCCTCGCTCGACTCCGCCAGCAGCTTCCGCAGGCCGGCCTCGTCCTTGGCCCCGGCCTTCTTGGCGGCCTCGAGCACCTTGAGCTGGGCGATGCTGGCCGCCTCCAGCAGGTAGTGGGCCATGGCCACGTGGCCGAAGGCCTCCAGGAAGGGCGTCGTGTGCAGCAGCGCGTAGCCCGGGTCCTTGCCCAGGCCCACGGCCAGGTCGGTGGCCGCCTTGCCGAGGGCGCCGGAGGCCTTCTCCAGCCGCTCGGCCAGCGGCGCGAGCTCGGCCTTGCGGGCCGTGGCGCAGCCCTGGGCGACCAGGCCCAGGAAGTCCTTGAGCCACTCGCCCTTGTTGCGGGCGATCTTGCGGCCGAGCAGGTCCATGGCCTGGATGCCGTTGGTGCCCTCGTACAGGGAGGAGATCTTCTGATCGCGCAGGTACTGCTCCACGGGGTATTCCTGGCAGTAGCCGTAGCCTCCGAAGCACTGCACCGCCATCTCGTTGACGCGGAAGCCCTGGTCCGAGCCGTAGGCCTTGCAGATCGGGGTCAGCAGCTCCACCAGCCCCTGGAACCGGCTGCGCACCTTCTCGTCCGGATCGTGGCGGGACAGGTCGAGGTACTTGGCCACGCTCAGCATGAGCGAGCGCATGCCGTCCACGGTGGCCTTCATGTGCAGCAGCATGCGTCGCACGTCGGGGTGGTTGACGATCTGGGTGCGGGGGGCGTCCTGGCTCTTGGCGTCGAAGGCCGCGCCCTGCGTGCGCTCCTGGGCGTAGGCCAGCGCGCACTGGTAGGCGGCCGCGGCCAGGCTCAGGCCCTGCAGGCCCACCGCCAGGCGCTCCTCGTTCATCATCTGGAACATGCAGGCCATGCCCTGGTTCTCTTCTCCCAGCAGCCAGCCCACGCACTTGCCCTCGTCGCCGAAGTTCAGCGTACAGGTGGGCGATGCCTTCATGCCCATCTTGTGCTCGATGTTGCCGCAGCCCATGTCGTTGCGCGCGCCCAGCGAGCCGTCCGGGTTGACCAGGAACTTGGGCACCAGGAACAGGCTGATGCCCTTCGTGCCGGCCGGGGCGCCCTCGATGCGCGCCAGCACCGCGTGGATGATGTTCGGGGTGTAGTCGTGCTCGCCGGCGGTGATGAAGATCTTGTTGCCGGAGATCAGGAAGTGGTCGCCCGCGCGCTTGGCGGTGGTCTTCAGGTTGCCCACGTCGCTGCCGGCCGAGGGCTCGGTCAGGCACATGGTGCCGCCCCACTCGCCCGAGAGCATGCGCGCCACGTAGATCTTCTTCAGCTCCTCGGTGCCGAACCGCTCGATCAGGTGGGCCGTGCCCTCGGTCAGGGTCTGGGTCAGGAAGAAGGCCACGTTTGCGCCGGAGAAGACCTCGGACACGGCGAACTTCATCATGTGGGGCAGGCCCTGGCCGCCGTACTCGGGCGGCTGCACCATGCCGACCCAGCCGCCCTGCACGAACTCCTGGTAGACCTCCCGGAAGCCCGCGGGCATGGTCACCACGCCCTTGTCGAACTGGGCCCCGACCCGGTCGCCGATCTTGTTCAGCGGGGCCAGCTTCTCGACGGCCACCTTGACCGCCTCGCCCAGCACCATGTCGAACAGCTCGCGGTTGCACTCCCGGTAGGCCTCGAGGCCGCACAGCCGATCGAGGCTGCACTGCTCGAACAGCACGAAGTCGATGTCCCGCCGGTTGACCGAGAACTCGGTGGTCGCCATGGAAAGCCTCCTTGGGTAGCCCGCGATCGGAATAGCACGCCGGCCGCGGGCGGCGCAACCCATTTTTGACGCGGGAATCAAGTCCGCGGCAGCGGGAGAAAACGGTCTCTTTCGAGGGAGTTGGCTGGTCTCAGGCGTAGCGGGCCAGGGCCTCGCGGGCCTCGGCGCGGAGCCGCTCGGCCAGCTCCGCGGGCTCCAGGATCTCGGCCCGGCCCCCCAGCGCGGCCACGGTGGTCAGCACGTACTCGTCCGACACGTCGTGGAGCACGACCCGGAGCGTGCCGTCCGGGGAGTCCTGGAGGTGCTCCGGCCGGTACCGCTCCCGCACCCAGCGCGCCACCTCCGCGGCGAAGCGGAGCACCACCCGGCGCCCGCCCACGGTGGGCAGGGTCAGGGCCGCGTCCAGGAAGGCGCCAGGCTCGAAGCCCGCCGGCGGATCGAAGATGGTCTCGCACAGCGCGGCCGTCTGGATGCGGCTCACCCGGAAGGCGCGCGGCTCGTCCCGCTCGGTGCAGTGCGCCACCAGGTACCACACGCCGCCCCGCAGCTGCAGCCCGAGCGGCTGGACCACCCGCCGGGTGACCTGGCCCTTACCCGCGCTGTAGTGCAGGATCTCGAGCTCGCGGTGCTCCTCGAGGGCCTGGCGCAGCACGGGCAGCAGCGGCAGCCCCGCGCCGCTCGGCAGCACGGCGAAGTGGGCCGAGAGCTGCTCGAACAGCGCCCGCGTCTCGGCCGGCAGGGAGCCCAGGATCTTCCCCAGCGCGACCCGCATGGCCGTGGCCGCGTCCGCCAGGCGCTCGTCGGTCACGAAGAGCTGCGCCGCGGTGGCCAGCGCCAGGGTCTCGGCGGCGGTGAAGCGCGGGGCCTTGACCAGGGACTGGGGCAGGTCGACGAACACCCGCCCGCCCTCCACGTAGATGTCCAGCATGTCCCCGGGCATGAAGGGCGGCCGCCCGACCAGCAGCAGGAAGTCGATCTCGCGCTCGAGCCCGGCCTCGTCCATCCCCAGGCGGGCGGCCAGCTCCGCGAGCGGCACGCCCCGGTGCCGGTAGACGTACGGCACGAGCAGCAGCAGCGTGCGCAGGCGGTCGTGGAGGTCGCTCACGGCTGCCCCTCCCCCGCCAGGCGCGCGAGCGCCGCGCGGGCCAGCGCGCGGAGCTCCGGCGGCTCCAGCGCCACGGCCCGCCCCCGGTAGGCGAGCAGCGTGGGCAGCAGGCCCTCGAGGGAAGTGCACTCCAGGCTGACCACGCGCGCCTCGCCCTCCTCGCGCACCTCGAGCGCCTCCGGGCCCAGCTCGGCCGCGGCGGCCTCGGCCACGGGCGGCTCGAAGCGCAGCACGGCCCGCACCGGCGGGTGGGCCCTGAGCTGCCAGGGCTCGCGGGGCACGTGCGCGGTGAGCTCGAAGCCCGCGGGCCACTCGAAGTCGGGGCTGCGGGGCTTCAGCGGGTTGACCGCCAGGCCGCGGATGCGATCCACGTGGAAGAGGCGCACGGCGTCCCGGAGCTGGCAGTGGGCCACCAGGATCCACACCCCGCGGCGGTACACCAGGCCGTAGGGGTGGACCTTGCGCTGGGTGATCTCGTCCTTCCACAGCCCGTGGTAGGTCAACGTCACCAGCTTGCGCTCGGCGATGGCCCTGCGCAGCACCTCGAGGTGCTCGCGCTGCCGCAGGCCGGCGGTCGGCGCGCTGCGGGCCAGCGGCACGCTGCGCACGCTCCGGGCGCCGCCCTCGGGCGAGGTCGCCAGGCTGATCTTGTTCAGCGCCAGCACCAGATCGCGCTGGAACGGGGAGCCCTCCAGGTCCAGCGCGGCCGAGCCGGCCAGGAACAGCAGCGCCAGCTCCTCGGGCCCCAGGTCGAGGGCCGGCTGGCCGTAGCGCTGGCGCTCGATCAGGTAGCCCTCCTTCTCGTACTCGTCCCCCAGGCACAGCTTCAGCGGCAGGCCCAGCGCCAGGATGTCCGCCTTGTCGCGCTCGAACTTGCGCGCGATGGCGTCCTCGTGGCCCTGCCCGTAGTCCTCGGGGAAGGCGTGCTGGATCTCCTCGAAGGACAGCGGTTCGCGGGTGTGCAGCAGGAGCGCGACCAGGTCCAGGAGACGTTCAGCCTTGTCCACTCGACGGTTCCTCCGCGGGGGAGTTCACCCAGCGGCCCTTGATCTTGCCCGCCTTGTCCACCCCCAGGCCCTCGGGCAGGCTGTCCTCGACCTTCTTGCGGTGGCCCTTGACCGACCAGCCGAGCCGCTGCAGGGCGTCGGCCACGGAGGCCCGCAGGCGCATCGGCGACTCCTCGTCGGTCAGCAGATCCAGCATGGGCTCGCGCGCCGCCTCATCGGCCCGGCGGACCAGCACGGCCAGCGCCTCCAGGCGCACCTCGTCGCGGTGGTCGCGCAGGAAGGGCACCACGGCGCCCACCACGCGCGGGTCCTCGAGCTCCGCGAGCTGGGCCAGCAGCGAGACCTTGCGCTCGGGCTCGCGCACGTAGGAGGTGCCCATCTCCTGCAGCACCTCGATGATCACCCCGGCCGCCTCGGACTGGCTGGCCACCTTGCGCAGCACCTTGAGCGGCCAGGCCACCGGCACCGTGGCCGCGTCCTTGCGCTTGAGGTAGTCGGCGATGGACGGGATGATCTGCGGCCCGAGCTCCACCAGGGCCTCGAAGAGATCCTCCTTCTCCTCCTCGTCGCGGATGCCCGGCTCGGCGTTGATCATGAAGCGCTCGAGCATGCCCAGGTAGCCCTCCCGTCCGCCCAGCGCGCGGAAGAAGCCGATCGCCCGGGCCCGGTCCTCCCCGTAGCCGTACCTGTTCTTGATGGCCTTCTTGTGCTTGGCGATGCGCCGGAGCTGCTGCTTCGCGCGCAGCCCCTGCCACCAGCTACTCAGGCTCATGGTTTCACCTTCCAGGCCAGGGTGGCGACGCCGTAGGCGCTGGCGAGCTTGAGCGTCAGCTCGCCCACGGCGGGGTCCAGCACCGGTTGGCCGCTGGCCTGGACCTCGGGGAAGGTCACCAGGTAGGACCGGCCGAAGTCGTTGAGGTACGGGAAGAAGGCCTTCAGGTTGGGGCCGCGCCCCTCGAACCGCACGATGCTGATCGGGGGCACGCCGTTCTGCCCCCAGCCGCCCCACAGCCCCAGCCGCCAGACCGAGTTCGTCTCGTCCAGGTTGTTCCAGTTGAAGGAGGTCATGTCGGCGAACACGAAGAACTCGTGGGTGCTCCCGGCCGAGCCGGTGATCTTCTCCAGATCCGTGTCCACCTTGCCCGGATCGATGCCGAAGATCGTGACGTACTGCTCGCGCAGCGCCGCGCGCAGGTCGGGCGCCAGGTAGGTGGTGTGGACCACCATGATGCGATCTTCCTTGTGGTAGATCGCGTCCGAGCGGGTCCACTTGCCGAGCAGCTCCTCGTAACGATCCTCGAGCTTCTGCGGGCCGCGCATGTTGGGAGACGGGGTGCATCCCGCGGCCGCCCCGGCGAGCAGAAAGACGAGCGCAAGCCACGGACGCGGCAGGGTAATCAGCGTTGGATGGGCATGGCGACCTGGCAACCTGCGCCTCCCTCGGGGTGGGCTCGGGACCGCCCGGATGCGCCCGGATCTTGCACCCGGCCCCCGCCTCCGTCAAGCGCCCAGGCCCGAATTCCTCGTGCGTCACTGCGCCGGTTTCGCCTTCGCCCGAAGACCCTCGAGGATCCTGGCGTCGACCCAGTAGATGTCGTGATCGCCGTTCTGGCTGCTCTGGGCCAGCCGCTGCAGATCGCCGAGCCTCCACCCGCGGCGCGTGCCGCCGAACCGTTCGGCCGTCTTCTGCGCGGCGAAGAAGAGGACCTTCCCGTCCGGCGACACGGAGGCCGACGTGGCGCGGGAGCCGGGCAAGTTGATCTCGGGGCCGAACGGGACCCCCTCGCTCCAGCGGTCGTCCCCGTCGCGGAAGAAGACGAAGTAGTTCGGCAAGCCCGGGTTGCCCTCGACCGGGCGCCCGTCCACGGGGGCGATCAGGTAGCTCTCGTCGGGCGCGATGAACGCGTTGAAGGGGGTGCCCTGGCCGTTCACCGCGTCCGGCAGCCTCTCCGGCGCCGAGAGCTTCCCCTGGATGGGCCGGGAGCGGAAGACGGCCGGCTGGCCGGTCGCGGAATCCATGCGGGTGAAGTAGAGCGTGCCGCCCCGTGTGAGAGAGGGGTAGAACTGCTGGCCGCCAGCGTTGAGGACGGGGCCCGGATCGTAGGGCTCCCCCCAGGCGCCGTCGGGCTGCCGATCGACGGCCCAGATGTGCTGGTAGGCCCAGCCCGCCTTCGCCTCCTCGCCCTGGCCAGGCCGGTTGGTCAGGAAGAACATGCGCTGCCCGTCCGCGCTGAGGCAGGGCTCGAAGTGGAGGTAGCGCGGGTCCGCGGCGAACGGGGCCACCTCGGGCTCGGTCCAGCCCTCCGCGCGCCAGCGCGTCCACAGGATGGTCACCAGCTGCCCCACGGCCACCCCGAAGTAGAGCTCCCGGCCGTCGGGCGAGAGGGCCACGTCCCGCTCCGCGTTCCCCGCGCTCACGATGCCCGGGGCGAAGAGCTCGGGCGTCCTGCCCGGCAGGGGCTGGCCCAGGTAGGGGCCCGACAGGCGCGGGAAGCCCTTGCGGGCGTCGAAGGAGAAGTGCATCTGCACGATGACCCAGGCGCCGGCGCGCTTCTCGAGCACACCGGTCCAGCGCGTGTCCTTCCAGCCGATGGGCCGGCCGTCCCACTCGGCCAGGTCGTCGAGCACGCAGGACCACCAGGCCACCTCTCCCGCACGCGCGAGCTCGATGCGCAGCTCGCGCAGCTCGAACCGGGTGGCCTTGAAGCGCGGGTCCAGCCAGAACTCGAAGCCCTTCACGAACTCGGTCCAGCCGGCCGTGCTCGGGCCCTCGGGGTTCA
This sequence comes from Myxococcota bacterium, assembly GCA_022710975.1. Taxonomy (GTDB): domain Bacteria; phylum Myxococcota; class B64-G9; order B64-G9; family B64-G9; genus JAKLGA01. The sequence continues at coordinate 80,436 of JAKLGA010000002.1, forward strand.
CGATGAACAGGCGCTCGTCGTGGGCCAGGGCGCGCTCGAGGCGCGGCCGGTCCTTGGTCAGGGCCCAGCCGATGCTGTCGCGGATGACCTGCTCGATGGCCACGCGCTCGTCGGCCGCCGCCGGACAGGGCCGCGCCCAGCCCACGGCCCACGCGCAGACCAGGGCCACGCCCAGGAGCCGGGCCATGAATCCTCCCTTCGCCTCCACTCCAACCCAGCCGAAGCTACCGCGCTCCCGAGCTACAGATCAACGCCCCCCTCCGAGACCGACAGGGCCTCGGATGTGCTATCCTCCGCCTGCATGGGACATCTCGCCTGGACCCACCTGGCTGCCTTCGCGCGGCTCGTCGCCGCCCTGGGGTTCGCCGCCCTGCTCGGCTGCGGGGGCAGCGGGGACGCCCGCGACGCCGGTCCGGACGGGGTCGCCGACGCTGACGACGGGGAAGCGGACGCGGGCGCCGACGAGGGCGAGGCGGACGGGGGCGCCGACGACGCCGACGAGGGCGAGGCGGACGCGGGCGCCGACGACGGCGACGCCGACGGCGCCGATGCCGAGGACGCCGACGCCGGGCCCGAGCCCGAGTGCTACGGCCCGCTCGAGGACCCTCCCCTGCCCGGACGCGTGGTCTTCCGCTCGAGGACCACGTCGTTCAACCGGCGCTGGCTCGCCGCGCTCCAGGACGGCCGAATCTGGGTCAAGCCCAACGCCGAGGCGGGGCAGCCCCCGGGCGACTGGGCCCTGCTGGGCACCGGCCTCCCGGCCGGGGGCGGTCTCACCCACTTCGAGCCCCCGACCGAGATCGTCGAGCTGTCCGGGGACGGCACCTGGCTGCACGCCCTGTCCTCCGCCGGGGTGTTCTACCGGGGCACGGACTTCACCCAGGACATCCAGGCGAGCTTCACCTGGTCGGACGCCTGGGGGCACCCGGGCGCCACGGGCCCGGGCCTGACCCTCGAGTTCCCCGCCACCCACGGCTGGTCGGTGTCCGATTCCCAGGTCGCCGGGGTGCACCACTACGAGGACCGGCTCGGGACCTCGCACGGCGTCGGCATGGGGGTGGCTCACCTGTACCGCGTGGGCGCGGACGGCCGGAGCCTCCACATGAACGACTGGTGGTTGCCGGCCGACTGGAGCCGGCAGATCTGCCTGCCCGAGCGCGGCACCTTCTTCGGCGAGAACCTGAGCGCCAGCGCCTCGACGCTGTTCATCATCGGCGCCCTGGGCGAGATGTACACGCGGCTGTACGACTTCGACACGAGCGGCGAGAACGACACGCTGGAGTACTCCTTCCTGATCACCGCGCCCTCCGGGGACACCCGCGCGCTCCCCGCCGAGGACTGGCGCCGGCAGCCCGACGTCACCGACGGGCTGATCACCCGTCGCATCACCATCTTCCAGGACGGCCAGGGCAACGCCGCCCGGGTGCTGCGCGTCGAGGGCGTGCGCGAGGGGCGGACGGGCTTCTACCACAAGCGCATCTTCGACGCCGCCTGGAGCTTCGAGGATACCGGCCAGCGGGTGTGCGGCCCGTTCCTCAACGCGCCCGGCCGGATCCCGCCGGAGCCCGTGGCGCCCGACGACCACGCCTACGCGGGCACGCTGGGGGTCGACCGCGCGGCGGGCGAGGACGTGACGATCGGCATCGAGATCCCCGACTTCAACCCGTTCTGCTCCCCGGCGAGGGCGCGGCTGCTGCTCGACGGCGCCCTGGTGACGGCCAGCGGGGCGCCGCTCGAGCTCCCCCTGCACCACGTGCACGCGCTGGTGCTGGAGACCCGGCCGACGGACTACTGGCTCCAGGGGCTCCCGGCCGAGATCCGCGGTGCGCTCGTGCTGCCGGCCTCCTTCGCGGAGGTCGACGACCCGGCGGCGCGCGCCACCCTGGAGAACCTCTTCGAGGATCGCCGGGGGGTGAACCTCCAGGGCCAGGCCAGCCAGCGCGAGCTCAGCCTGGACGAGATGACCTGGCTCGACCCGCTGGTCGGGGTCGTGCCCGGCGACGAGAAGGCTGACCCGGGCAACGCCCTCCAGCTCCGGGCCTCGAGCCCATAGGGCCCGCCCCCGCCTTGCCCCGATCTCCTCTAGGAATGCCCGGAGAGATTCACCCACGCGGGATCGGACAACGTCTCTCTTCCGGGGCGTTGAACCGCATGGCAGGACCCTGATGGCACCTGAGGCCTGGGGGCGGGCCTCAGCGGTCGACGCCCAGGGCGGCGCGGACCAGGGCGCGCGCCTCGGGCGCGGGCATCCCCTCCTCGACCAGCCAGGCGTACAGCCCCGGGGCCAGGTAGCTCGCGCCCGCGCGCCGCTGCGCCGCCGCCTGGTACTCCTCCAGGCTGACCAGCCCGAGCTTCGAGTAGCCGCACCCCCCGTACAGCACGCGCGGCCGGTCCGCCGGCGCCACGCTGGCGACGGAGGCGAACAGCTTCTCGAAGCCGGGGCAGGCCGCCTCGCCGAAGCCCGGCTCCTGGCTGAGGGCGTAGGCGGCCAGGGTCGCCTCCTGGGAGGGCTCGGCGTCCGCCTGCAGGGCCTCGGCGATGGGCTTCGGCAGCCTGGCCGCGCAGGCCTCGCCGAGCCCTCGCAGGGCGAGCGCCTGGCGCATGTCCGCGTCGACCGCGGGCAGCGCCGCCTTGAGCTCGCCGAGGGCCTTCGGGTCACACGGGCCACCCCCGGTCCGGGTGCAGGACACGAGGCCGAGGAGCGCCAGCACGGACAGGAGCGATAGCGCGAGGTTTCTCATGCCTCGGAAATACCCCAGGGCTGCCCCGGGGTCAATCCAAAGGGGCCCAGCCCCGGTCCCCTCCCCGCCGGCTTGACCGGAGCGCGGCGGCCGGACCAAGATGGCGGCTCCAGATCACGGGAGGAAGCCATGGAGCTCGAGGGCAAGCGGGTGGCGGTGCTGATCGAGGAGCTGTTCAACGAGCACGAGGTGCTCTACCCCTACTACCGCCTCAAGGAGGCCGGGGCCGAGGTGCGCCTGGTGGGCACCGGGCGGGCCGAGGTCTACCGCGGCAAGAGCGGCCTGCCGCTCGCCGAGGAGGCCAGCGCGCGCGAGCTCGGCGCCGAGCCGCTGGACGCCGTGGTGGTGCCGGGCGGCTTCGCCCCGGACCACCTGCGGCGCGATCCGGCCACGGTGGCGCTGGTGCGGCGGGTGCACCAGGCCGGCGGGCTGGTGGCCACGATCTGCCACGGCGGCTGGCTGCTGTGCTCGGCCGACATCGCGGCCGGGCGGCTGCTGACCTCGTTCGAGTCGATCCGCGACGACCTGGTGCACGCCGGCGCCGGCTGGCTGGACGAGGACGTGGTGGTGGACGGGAACCTGATCACCAGCCGCAGGCCCGAGGATCTGCCGGCCTTCATGCGCGCGGTGATCGGCTGGCTGAGGAGCGGGGCAGCGAGGGCGTCCAGGCCCAGGCGGCGCCGGGCCCGCGCGCCTCAGCGGAAGTCCTCGCGGGTGAAGAGGCTGAGCAAGGGGTAGCCGGCCGCCTCGATCGCCTGCCGGCCGCCCTCCAGGCGGTCCACCAGCACCACCGCGCCCAGCACCCGGAGCCCCGCCTCCCGGGCGTGTCCGATGGCCTTCAGCGTGGAGGCGCCGGTGGTGACCACGTCCTCGACCATCACCACCGGGTGGTCGGGCCCCAGGTTCTTCATGCCCTCGATCCAGGCGGCCGTGCCGTGGCCCTTGGGCTCCTTGCGGATGATGAAGGCGTCGAGTGGCGCGCCCGCCTGGGCGCTCACCACCGCGATGGCTGCCACCATGGGATCGGCCCCCAGCGTCGGCCCGCCCACGGCGCGCGCCTGGGGGAAGCGCTCGCGGATGGCGGCGAAGAGCAGCGCGCCCAGCAGCGCCGCGCCCTCGGCCGACAGCGTGGTCTGCTTGCAGTCGATGTAGAAGTCGCTCTCCTTGCCGGAGCTCAGGATCACCTTGCCGGCGCGGTAGGAGCGCGTGCGCAGGAGCTCGAGCAGCCGCGAGCGATCGGCGCTGTCGGCGACGGGCTTGTCCACGGCGGGCTCTCAGCGCTTCTTCTTGATGACGACCTTCTTCTTCGAGGCTCCAGCCAGGGCCTCCGCCAGCGGGGCCTCGGGCTTCGAGGCCGCCTTCTCGGCGGGCTTGGCGGGGGCCGGGACGGGCTTGGCGGGTGCAGGCGCCGGCCTGGCCGGCGCAGGGGCCGGCTTGGCGGGCGCGGGCCGGGCCATGGGCTTCGGCGCGACGGCCGGCTTGAAGACCGCCTTGGGCCGCTCGGCGCCCGCCTGGCGAGGCAGGGCGAGATCACCCATGTCCACCCGGCCCTTGAAGGAGGCGCCCTCGGTGATGATCACCCGCGGGGCCTGGATGTCGCCCACCATGCGGCCGGTCTCGGCGATCTCCACCGAGTCCGTGGCCGTCAGGTTGCCGACCATGATGCCGCTGATCACGGCGTTGGCCACCGACACCTCGGCCTTCACCACGCCGCTCTGCTCCACGATCAGGGTCTTGGTGAGGTGGATCGAGCCCTCGATCCGGCCCTGGACGGTGAGATCCTCGTCACCCTCCAGGTTGCCCTTGATCAGGATCGACTCACCCACCACCGTGTTGGTATCCGCCATGGGCTGGTCCTCTCCGCGTCAGGGCCGCCTCAGCGGTCCATGTCCACGTTGCCCTTGAACACGGCCCCGTCGGCGATCAAGATGCGGGGCGACTTGATGTCGCCGACCATGCGGCCGTCCGTCTTGATCTCGACGCGCTCCGAGGCGCGGATGTTGCCCGTCACCGCCCCGGAGATGACCACGTTCTGGGTCTCGATGTCGGCCTCGACGACGCCCGAGTTCTCGACGAAGAGGCTCTCCTTCAGGGCGATCTTGCCCTTGACCGTGCCCTGGATGACCAGATCCTCGTCCCCGCTGATCTCGCCGTCGATCACGATGGACCTGCCGATGACGTTGGCCATATGCGTATCCTCCACGCGGAAGTTCGCTGCCTGGGCCCGGTTACAGGATCCCGTCGGGCAACTTCACGTCCATGTCGATGTTGCCCTTGAAGCCGGCGCCGTCCTCGATCACCACCACCGGGGCCTTGATGTCGCCCTGCACCTTGGCGTTGGCCAGCACGGCCACCCGCTCCGAGGCGTTGATGTTGCCGCTCATCTCGCCCTTGATGGTCAACCGCTCGGCCTCGATGTCCGCGCGCACCACCCCCGTCTCCTCGATGGTCAGGTGGTTGTGCAGCGAGATCTGGCCCTCGACCGTCCCCTCGATGATCAGGTCTCCCCCGCCGCTCAGGTTACCGCGGATGCTGATTCCTTTTCCGATGACACCAGGTGGTTCGGCGCTCATGGGCTCGCCTCCTTACAGAGTCGTTGGGTTCCAACCCCGGCCGCGCCATGTTGCAGCGCGGAGGCAAGATACCAAGGGGGCCGAAGCCTTGTCAATCGAAGATGCGCGGTCTCCCCCGGGACCCTTGAAGGCGTGGATCCGACCTGCTACAAATTGCGCACACCCGCGTTCCGCCACCTTTCGTGGTGGGAGGAGGCCGCCCATGCACCGTACCTTGTCGCTGTCCTTGGTCCTGACCGCCGTCCTGGCGGCGTCGCCGGCCTCGGCCGATCCCAAGGCCGACCTGCAGGCGAGCTGCGTCGACATCGCCAGGTACCTCGACATGGGCGACTTCGACGACCTGTGGCGCCTGTCCCAGGCGGACGCCGACTCCCTGTGGGGCCGGGTGCAGGGCTGCCTGAAGGCCGCCTCGGCCCTGCCGGAGAGCGAGGAGGTCGAGCTACAAGGCTTCAAGAAGGCCGGAAAGCCCTGGATCGGCAAGGTCGAGAAGGTCAAGGAGATCTGCGTCCGCGTGGGGGGCTGGGCCTTCGATCTGAAGAACGGCGGCAAGCTGCACTGGGCGGCCGTGGCGGAGGACAAGCTGCGCGACGAGAAGTACGCCGAGCAGATGAAGGAGATCGCCGACGCCTGCATCGCCTTCGCCGGCGAGCTCAAGAAGAACAACGAGATCGCGGACATCCGCTTCTCGCTCAACCCGGAGAACTCGCTGCTCATGGCCCGCAGCGTCCAGGACGTGTTCTGCGACGACCTGCGCGAGAAGGCGGTGAAGTACCTGAACAACCGCCCGGATGGCGTACAGCCCGAGCGGCTGGAGCTGGTCAGCAAGACCCGGCCTGGCGCGGTCACCGAGGCGCTGATGCGCAAGATCGAGCCCAGACCCGGGGTCGAGGTGGTCAAGCCGATGAAGCCCGACTGGTGCCCATCCGGGCGCATCGACGCGGCCGGCGAGTACCAGGTCAAGGAGTGGAACGAGCGGGTGGAGAAGTCCTGGGACGTGAGCGAGCTCCGCCTGCGGCAGATCGCGCTCTACGCCTGCGCGAACCCGGACGACCCGGGCTGGCAGCAGCAGATCGCCTACTGGCGCCAGCTCTACCTGAACGGCACGCGCACCACGGAGGCCTTCGACCGGGCGGCGCTCAAGGCCCGGGCGGACGAGAAGGCCTGGGACGAGCAGCAGTCCAAGACCTGCGACGTGGTCGAGGCCCTGCCGGACAAGACCCCCGAGCAGAAGGCGACCCGAGCCGGCTACACCTTCGTCTTTGCCTGCGACCGCAGCCGCAGCCCGGAGTATTACCCCAGCGTGAACAACTCGCTCAACCCGGCCATGGACCTCGGCTGGTGGCTCGACGCCCGGCCCGGGTTCCAGTCGCACCTGCTCATGGCCGCCTGGATCAAGTCCTGCTACGTCGCCGCCCGCAAGTTCGGGGACGCCGGAGACGCCTCCTGCATGCTGGCCTTCCGCGAGGACGCGCCCGCGCTCGACGCCGAGAAGGCCCTGGCCGAGGCAGCCGCGCTGGGCTTCACCAACGGCTACGCCAGGACCCGCGTCCAGGAGCTGGTCACCTCCGCCAAGGCGGAGCAGCCCCTGACCGACGAGGTCTTCTCCAAGTGGTTCAAGCAGAACGCGCCGGCGCTGGCGAAGGCGTTCTTCGAGGTGCCCGACAAGGCCTACGCCCGCTGGAAGACGCACTACGCGGCCCACCGCGCGCTCCACGAGCGGCGCCTGGCGCTCGATGCCAGGATCTTCGATCCCGGCGCCGACGCGAAGGGCACCACCCGCGAGGCGCACGCCCTGCTGATCGAGGTGCTGCAGAAGAGCAAGCTCGACGACCTGAAGTCGATGGAGGCCATGGGCTTCGACCCGGTCCTGTCGCCCTTCGTCTACACCCTGGTCCTGGCCACCCGGCGGGAGGAGGCCACCTCGGTGTACCTCGGCTTCTACCGCATGCTGAAGGGGCTCAAGGGCGACTTCCGCGGGCCGCGCACGGCCGCCTTCTACGCGGCCTTCTCCACCCTGGTGGACCTGGAGCGCTCGGGCAAGCAGCCCCTCGAGTCGCGCTTCCTGATGGCCCCTGCGTTCCCGCCCTACGACGCCAAGCTGGCCTGGGGCTACGGCGACGAGCCCACCCCCAAGGACCAGTACAACGTCGGCCAGGTGACCAAGGTGGTCAAGGGCCCGGGCGCCGCCCAGGTCACGGTGCACTTCAAGTCGCACAAGTTCGAGCAGGACATCATCGAGTGCATCCCGACCAACCAGATCGAGCAGTTCCTGCCGGACGGCCGCATCCAGTACCGGCAGAACTGCAAGCACCTCGGCTCCTACATGAAGGAGTTCGTGCCCGCCCCGGCGGCCATCCCGGCCGAGCTGGCCAAGCCCATCAAGCCCGGCATGTTCCTGGACTACGACCACGCCACCACGGGCAAGGGCACCTACACGGGCGACAAGGACGAGTGCTTCCCCGCGGTGCTGTACGCCGACAAGAGCCTGAAGAAGGTGCTCCAGTTCCACGGCATCCCTGTCCGAAAGTGACCTCCCCTCGCCCGCCGGATGCAGCCGGACGCACGGCCGTGCTAGGATGGCCTCCGGGAAGTCCGGATCGGAGGCTGGCATGCGCACACTGCTCGCGGGATTCGCGCTCGTGGCCCTGGCCTGCGGAGGGTGCTGGTACCACTGGGACGACGACCCCTACGACCATGGGAACGAGGTCTGTGGGAACGACGTCTGCGAGTACTACGAGGAACGCGAGGGGAGTTGCCCGACGGACTGCGATTCGGCCACCTGCTCGACGGCCGACTCGAAGTTCGGCGACGCGACCTGCGGCGGGGCGCGCTGCTGCCAAGACCTGGAGTGCGCGCCCATCCTGCAGCCCGGGGCGACCTCCTACGCGTGCCTGGCCCCGGCCGGGGGCCTGTGCTTCAACCACGTCGACCCGCCCGCCACCCCGGTCTCCCAGACCGGGACGGGGCTCTACTGCTGCAACACCTTCGGCGGCGCCGCCGGGACGGGCAACCTGACCAGCCTGTGCGCGGCCGAGCCGCCCGTGGGCGACTGCCCGCCGGAGGACACCCCGCTGTGCTGCACCCGGGACCAGGACTGCCCCCTGGGCTCGGCCTGCGACTACTCGAACGCCCAGGGCGAGTGCGCGTGCGCCTCCGCCCACGCCTGCGTCAGGCTCTGCCTGACCACCGCGGAGTACGGCGGCGCGAGCGGGCTGCCCTGCTGCGACGGGCTGGTGTACGACCCGGACCGGCGGCTGTGCGGCCTGCCCGCGGGCCAAGCTTGCTTCCGGCACGGAGACTGCGCCTCCGGCCAGTGCAGCGCGGACCTCGGCGGACAGTGCGACTGAACGCCGACCGATCCGTCGGATCCGACCGATCGGTCGGATCGGTCCGAGCCATCCAGGCCTACAGCGGGGTGACCACGCCGGACGGGAACTCGACCTGGCACACGTTCCAGTCGACGTCCTCGCCGGACAGGTCCTGCTCGAAGGTGTCCACCAACACCCCGCGGACCCACACGTTCATCGTGACGTGGTTGGAGGCGCTGTACACGCTGCCCGGGTAGTCGTGCACGAAGACGGTGTAGACCCCGTCGATCGGGGCGGGCAAGTAGATGACCTCCGGACCCAGGCCCGGGATGTCGTCGAGCGCCAGCACCGGGTTGTCCTCGGCCACCCCCGCCTGGCCCCAGTCGAGCGTGGTCCCGAAGCTGGGCACGCAGTTGGCGTAGTAGCAGTCGGTGCGGGTGCGCGGGATGCCGTTGGGCGCCAGCAGGTGGAGGTCCATGTCGTCGCCGGGTAGCGCCCAGTAGAGCTCGAGCCACAGCGCCTGCGAGGGCACCATGACGGCCGTGGCCACGCACGGCTGGCTCGTCTGGCCGATGTCGTTGCGCACCACGAGCTGCGCGCTGTAGACGCCCGCCAGGTCGATGACGGTGCCGCGGCTCGCGGGGGCAGAGGTCGTCAGGCCCGCGGCCGAGCCCTCCGGGAAGGAGACCACGGACCAGTCCCAGGCCTGGATGGTCCGGTTGGGGCTGGAGTCGTAGCTCTGGCTGCCGTCCCACACGAGCGCGGCGAAGGGCGCCGGCTGGGTGGGATCCACGGTGCAAATCGCCACCGGGCCCGTGGCGCCCGACTGGCCGAACCCCGCCAGCGACACCACGAGCTCGCCGCCGTCCACGTCGTCGCTCAGGACGGTGAGCGCGCCCGCGTCCTGGCCGAGGTCAGTCGGGTGGTAGGCCACCGCCACACCGAGCGAGCCGCCCGGGGCGAGCGACGTGCCGGGGCCGACCGGCCGCGGCAGGCTGAACTCCTGCGCGGCGGAGTTGAGGGAGATGGCGACGCCCTCGAGCACGCAGTCAAGGTTGCCCTCGTTGGTCAGGGCGAGCTCGAGCTCGCGGGTCTCCCCGACGTCGAGCAAGCCGAAGTCGAGCGCGGTCGGGGTCACCACCAGGTCGCAGTAGGAGGTCTCGCTGCGGCCCGCGAGCGCGACCGTGGCGGTCAGGCCGGTGGCCGGCTCGGCCGACACGTCGTCGGAGAAGACGTCCACCCCGCCGGCGTCGAGGCCCGCCTGGCCCGGCTGGTAGCGCACCTCGACGGTGAGCGTGGCCCCTGCGGGCAGCTCGACCGGGGGGGCCGAGGGGCTCAGCACCGTGAAGTCAGCGCTCGTGCCCGGGCTGGGGGACAGGCCGTGGACCGTCAGGGGCGCCTGCCCGCAGCTCCGGATCCCGAAGGACAGGCTGGCGGTCTGCCCGGGGGGGACCGCGCCGAAGTCCAGGGACAGCGGCTCGACGCAGGCCCGCGCCTCCTCGGGGCACTGCCCGGGCACGCACTCGACGCAGGCGCCGTGCGGGGGCTCGTCGGGTAGACAGATCAGGCCGGCCGGGCAGTCGCGGTTCCCCTTGCAGCCCGGGGTGCAGGCACCCTCGAAGCACAGCTCGCCGAGCGCGCAGTCGTCCACCTCCAGGCACTCGACGCAGGCCAGGCTGTCCGGGTCGCAGCGCCCGCCCGGGCAGGCCAGATCGTCCCGGCAACCGGTCCGGCAGCCGCCGCCCTCGCAGATCTCTCCCGCCGGGCAGTCGCCATCGGCGGCGCACGGGCTCTGGCACTGGTTCGAGAGGCAGCGCTCGCCCGCCTGGCAATCCCCGTCCACGGCGCACTCGACGCACTGGCCGTGCGGCGGAGTGGCCGGGAGGCACACCAGGCCGTCCGGACAGTCGCGGTTCCCCTCGCAGCCCGGCGCGCAGGCGCCGTCGACGCACAGCTCGCCGAGCGCGCAGTCGCCCTTGTCCAGGCAGGCCAGGCAGGTGCGGCCCACGGGATCGCACACCCCCGGCAGGCACTCGAGCTGCGTACGGCAGCCGGGCCGGCAGATCTCATCGTCGCACACCTCGCCGGACGGGCAGTCGCCGTCCGCCGCGCAGGCGGCCGCGGGGACGCAGGCGTGGGAGCTGCAGGCCTCGCCCGACGGGCAGTCCGCGTTCGTCCGGCACTCGACCTGCAGGCAGGTGCCCGCGATGCAGCCCTGCCCCTCGGGGCAGGTGGCGTCGACGGTGCAGCTGGTCAGCCGGTCCTTGGGGGCACAGCCGGCCAGCCAGGCCACCAGCCCCAGGGCGCACAGGAGCAGACAGGAATTCGCGCGAGCCATGGAGGGACCTCCCCGGAGCGAAAAGCGATCTGAGCGATCGGACCGAATCCGACCGATCCGACCGATCGGTCCGATCCGACGGATCCGTTGTTCACCGTTCTCCGCCGCACACGCGCTGGACCGACAGGGCCCGCAGGAGCGGGGTCAGGCCCTCGGTCTCCGAGGCCAGGTCGACCTCGACCCGCAGGTACAGGCCGACGATCTCGCCGGCCGCGCTGAGATCCACCGGCGACTCCTCGAAGGGCCCGAAGCGCGGGGCGGAGGCCAGCCCGGCCAGGCTGTCGGCCGCCTGCACGTACACCTTGAGCGAGGTGCCGCCCGGGACCGAGGCGTCCCACTCCAGCCTGGTCCAGCGGGTGCTCACCCCCTGGCAGCCGGTGAACACGTGCTCGTAGGTGCCGCGCGGCGCGGTGAAGTTCCGCAGCGCGTACCCGGTGAAGTCCGAGTAGGTGTAGGTGCCCAGCCCGGTCGGGTAGCAGGCGACCTGGAAGGTGTCCCTGGCGATCTTGCAGGCGCTGCCGATGGCGCAGCCCCCCACGTTGTCGCAGTTGTTGCGCTGCACGGCCCAGGCGTTGCCGTCGAAGTCGAGGCCCACGCCGATGGTCTCGATGTTGTTCGGGCCGAGGTCGATGGTCTGGAGCTGGCTGCCGTCGTCCCCGCGGAAGCGGCTCACCTTGCCCCAGTACGTGCCGCCGCTGCTCCAGGAGTGAGCCAGCCAGATCCACCCGTCCGCGTCCGCGGCGATGCCCCGGCCCACCCCCGCGCCCGGGGTCTGGACCACGAAGGAGCTGCCGTCGGCCGGATCGTAGCGGCAGGCCTGCTCGGAGCTGTAGCCGCCCACCCAGACCCGATCCCGGCCGTCGACGGCGATGCCGTAGGAGCCCTCGCACCCGGCGATGCCCACCACCGGCCCGGCCACCTTGGTGCGGGTGTCGATGGAGGTCAGCGTGGCGGTGTCCACGCTGGTGGCCCACAGGGTGCCGCGGGAGTCGATGGCCGCGCCGTAGGGCTGCAGGCCCACGTTCACCTCGGCCAGCACTCGGCCGTCCTGCCCGGACAGCTGGAAGAACTTCTGATCGTTGAAGACCCCCACCCAGGCGTTGTTCTTCTGGCCGTCCATGGTGTCGCCGGCGTCGAGCGCCATGGCCCGGGGCCAGCCGTTGTTCCCGCCGACGTCCACGGTGAACAGGATGCACTCGTCGGCCTCGCCCAGGTACTCGGTCGGGTCGCCGAGGTCGATCACCCCGTTGCCGTTCTGGTCCCGGGAGGTCTCCACGCTGCCGTCGCCGTCGGCGTCCAGGCAGTCCTGGTGGGCGATCTTGGTGGCCGTGCCCTGCTGGCCGAAGGCCCGGTTGGCCACCCACACGTCGCCGTTCCAGTCCACCGCGGTGCGCGAGGGGGCGTTGCCCGTGGCGCTGGCGTGGCCGCGGTTGCGCGGGTCGGACGAGTACAGGGCCGAGATGTAGCGCCCCACCTCGGCGCCGGTGCGGGTGTCGATCTTGGAGACCGTGCCCTCGTCCGAGTTGGCCACCCACAGGAAGGTGAGCTGGATCTGCTCGCCCTGCTCCTCCAGGCCGATCGACCCGTCCGGGTTGAGCACCAGCCCGCTGTCCTCCTGACCGGTCAGGTCGAAGGGCCGGCCGTCGTCCCTGCCCAGGCTCTCCTCGGTGCAGCGCGGGCCGCAGAAGGAGCAGCCGGCGTTCTCGTCGGTGTCCCCGTCGCAGTCGTTGTCCAGCCCGTCGCAGCCCTCCGCCCCGGGCAGGAGCTGGCCCTCGCAGGCGCCCCAGGTGCCGGCCGCGCAGGTGCGCTGACCCGCGTGGCAGGGCGGGTTGGCGAGCAGCGCCTGGTTGGCCTCGAAACACGAGCTGGGCGCCTCGTCCGTGCAGGCGCAGCCCGCGCGGGGCATCACCTCGCAATCACAGGAGAAGTTGACCGAGGCGTCCTCGTCGTCGCAGTCCTCCCCCAGCGGGCAATCCAGCCCGTACCCGTCGCCGTCCTGATCCACGCAGATTCCCTCGCCACCCCCGCTGTCGCAGTCACAGCCCGAGAACGGCAGGGCCAGGGCCAGGAGGCAGGGCAGGAACCGCATCCAGCGCGCCGCACGCATGGCTCACCTCGCTTCAGGGGACAGGGGAATTGTATACCTTGCGGGGAGCTGGCTCAACCGGCGTCTTTGGCCCCGGCCCGGGCCGGGCCGCGCAGCAGGCCGTAGGTCGAGCCCACCAGCAGGTAGAACAGCGCCAGGGCCAGCAGGTACTCGGGCAGGATCATCAGCACGCCGCACACGTAGATGCCCCCGGCGGCGACCAGCTGGAACACGTTGAAGGCGCGGGACCGGCGGGACACGATCTTGGGCAGCGGGATGCGGGAGACCATGGACAGCCCGAGCAGGACCAGCACCAGCGGGAAGTAGCGCGCCACCTGGACCGGCCAGCCCCACTTCGCGCCCACCAGCAGGGCGGTGCACACGATGCCGCCGCACAGCGTGGTGGTGACGCCCTCGAAGTAGCGCGCGGAGGGCTCGCTCACCGCCCGCACGTTGAAGCGCGCCAGGCGCACCGCGGCCATCAGCACGTACAGCACCGCGCAGGAGGCCAGCACCCAGTGGAACGGATCGCCGAAGGCGATGCCCCACGCCTGGCGCCCGGTGCAGTAGGTCAGCACCGCCGGGGCCAGGCCGAAGGCGATCAGATCGGCCATCGAGTCGAACTGCAGGCCGAACTCGGAGGAGGCCTTGAGCAGGCGGGCCGCGCTGCCGTCGGCCTTGTCCAGCAGCACGCACCACAGCGCCATCCAGGCGGCCAGCTCGAGCCGGCCCTCGAGGGACAAAACCACGGACACCACCGCCAGCACGGCGCTGGCCGCGGTGAAGGAGTTGGGGACGAGGAAGCGCCAGCCGCCCACGCGCGTCCTCCGCCTACGCCAGCCGGTCCAGCCAGCCGGTCAGATCGGCGAACACCCGGTCCTTGCCGACCTCGTTGAAGATCTCGTGGTAGTAGCCCTCGTACACCTCGAGGCGCTTGTCCTGGCTGCCGGCGCCGCCGAACAGTCGCCGGGTCGCCTCCACCAGGGCCAGGCGGTCATCCCCGGCCTGCTGCACCAGGAGCGGCAGCGCGAGCCGGCCAGCCTCCGCCAGCGTCTCGGCCTGGGCGCGGGTCACCTCGGTGAACCAGCGCGCGGTGGTGTTGTGGCTGACCAGCGGGTCGGCCGCGTAGCGCGCCACGGCGGCCTGATCGTGGCTCACCCAGGACGGGTCCAGCCCGCTGGGCATGGAGAAGGACGGCCACACCCTGGACATCACCCGCCCCGCCATGGCCTTGACCGCCGGGATCTGCATGGCCAGGTCCATGAACGGCGAGGACAGCGCCAGCGCGCGCAGCCCCTCGGGGTGCAGCTCGGCGTAGCGGGCCGCGATCAGCCCGCCCTGGCTGTGGCCGAGCAGCACCGGCTTGCCCTCGAAGCCCGCGCGCCGCGCCTCCCCCAGGAAGGCATCCAGGTCGCCCAGGTACTCCTCGAAGGCCTCGATGTGGGCGCGCTTGCCGCCGCTCTGTCCGTGCCCGCGGTAGTCCACCGCGGCCACCGACCAGCCCGCCTCGTTCAGCCGCGCGGCCACGTGATCGTAGCGGCCGCAGTGCTCCGCGTAGCCGTGCAGCAGGGCCACCAGGCCACGGGGCTCGGGCACGCTCCAGCTCCGGAAGAAGAGGCGCAGGCCGTCCTCCGCATGGAAGAAGTGCTCCTTGTGCTCGGCGCCGCCCTTCGCATCCATGGCCTGGGACCTCCCGCGTACCGTTCCGCGGCGCATCATGCCACGCACCCCGGGCAGGGTCAATTCGTCCGCGCAGGCGGCGGGAAGAGCCAGGCGCGCAGCGGTCGCCCGGCCAGCTCCCGCCCAAGCCAGTCTGGCCCGACCAACCCGGGCAGCCCGCGCACCAGCCGCTCGAGTCCGACCTGGCTCGAGAGCCGCTCGACACAAGCCAGGGCGGCCCGGTAGTCCTCGGCCCGCGCCTGGCGCCCCGCCTCGTCCGGCGCGTCCGGCGCGCCCAGCCTCTGCTCCAGGGCCAGCAGGGCGTCCTCGCCGGCCGGGAGCGCCGCGGCCGGGGCCGGCGCGCCCGGGAGGTGCTGGGCCAGCCCCTCCTCCAGCCAGCGCGGCAGGCCGGGCCCCGCCAGGCGTCTGAGCACCAGGTGGCAGAGCTCGTGCGCCAGGACCTGCCCGAGGTCCTCCACCCGGGCCAGCCCGCGGCCCGGCTGGGTGATGATCTCGTCCGCGTGCACGGCCGCGGCGATGTAGGCCGCCCGCCCGGTGCGCGCCCGGAACTCCTGCATGTCCCGGGCCACCCAGGCCCGCACCCGGACGCGCGGCAGCACGCCGGGCAGGCGCGCCTCCAGCGCCTCGCGGGCGCGGCACAGGTGCGCGGCCACCCCCTCCCCCGCGGCCAGCTCGGACGGATCCGCGATCCGCACCAGCACCCCCGCGCAGCCCTCGACCTCCACCGGCGGCGCGGGGGGCGCCGCCTGGCCGGCCCCGGCGGAGCACACCAGGCAGAGCGCCAGCGCGCGCAGCCCCCTCACGGCAGCCTCCCGAGGCGCAACCCGGGGAAGTAGCGCTGCAGGATGGCCCGGTGATCGGCCCCGGCACGCGCCATGCCCAGCGCCCCGTGCTGGCACAGCCCCACCCCGTGCCCCAGCCCCAGGCCGCGGAACTCCACGCTCCCACCGCGCTCGCTCGCGCTCCAGCGCCCGGACTTGAACGCGCTCCAGCCGTAGCGCCTGCCCATGAGCAGCCGGAACTCGTCCCCCGTCAGCTCCCAGCGCCCCTGGGCCTCCACCACGACCCGGCGCACCCAGCCGCCCTGCCCCGGCTCGACCGCGCTCAGGCTGCACTCCCCCGGCCCGAGCGCCGGGTGCAGCCCGCGCAGGTGGGCGCACAGCTCGGACCGCGGCACCCGGAGCCGCCACGGGCCGTGGGGCGAGGCCCGGCAGTCCGGCCGCTCGGCGGGTCCGTCCGGCACCCCGCCCAGCCAGGGCCGTTCGGAGCGCGAGCCCCACACCTCGCCGGCCCGGGCCGTGTGCCCGCCGCAGGTCGAGAAGTAGGCCACCTCGGCCGGCCGCTCGCCGTCGAGCAGCACCAGCCCCGCCACCGCCCCGAGCGCCTCCCGCGCCTCGGGCGTGCAGGCGCCCTCGCCCGGGTAGACCTGGCAGTGGGTCAGATCGCAGAAGTCGGCGCCCTCGGCCCGGTGCATCCGCTCCCGGGTGAGCGTGTAGGTGCGCACCGCGATGGCCTGCGCGCGCAGGGCCTCGGCGCCGCCGGGGGCCGGGCCCAGCTCCTGGCAGGCCACGGCCGCCACGTAGCGCTCGAGGGGCACCTCGGCCACGACCTGGCACAGCCCCGCGCGCGCGCGCACCCGCAGCGCGCCGGGGTAGCGCCGGCTGGAGAAGCCGCGCCCGCCCACCTGGACGCCGTCCGTGCCGGCGGCGGGGCGGACGAGCAGCTCCGCGCCCTGGCGGCTGAGGCCCCGGGCGACGAGCGCGAGCGGCCCCGACCCGTCGCAGCGCACCCGCAGCGGCCCGGAGGTCAGCGCCTCCGCGCGGCCGTCGCCGGCGCCCAGCTCGAGCTGCAGGCGGGCTCCGCCCACCCCGGCCAGCCGGAGCTCGCGCGGCCGGTGCCGGGAGAGCACGTCCACCTGGACCGTGGCGGCCGGGCTCACGGCGGGCTCGCCCGCCCGGACCGCGCCGGTACCGCCCGGCCACCCCAGGCCCCATAGCCCGAGGCCGAGCAGGAGTCCCCTCATGGCGCACCGCCCCCGCAGGCCGCGCGCGCCTGCTCCACCCGCTCCACCACCCGCCCGGCCAGGCCCGCGGCCTCGTCCGCGCCCTGGCCCTCGTGGACGAAGACGACCAGCGCGAAGGCCGGCCGGTGGGCAGGCCAGAAGCCCACGTACCAGGCGTGGGTGCGCCAGGACACGCTCTGCCAGGCGGTGGTGCCGGTCTTGCCCGCCAGCCCCAGCCGGCCCAGGCGGGCCCGGCTGCCGGTGCCGAAGGCCGAGGCTTCCTCCATGGCGCCGCGCAGGAAGCGCAGGGCCTCCGGCGCCCCCAGCACCCCGCGGGGCGGGAGCGAGGCGCCGCCAGCCGGCACCGCCAGGCGCGGGCTCAGCAGCAGCCCGCCGTTGCCCACCGCGCCCACCAGGCTGAGGAGCTGCAGCGGCGTCACCCGCAGCCCCTCGACCTGGCCCACGGCCAGCCGGGCGGCCGTCTCCGGGAACAGGGCCGAGGGCAGGCCGCCGGCCACCTCGCCCGGGAGATCCGAGCCGGTGGAGCGGCCCAGGCCCAGCTCGCGGGCCGCGGCCAGGATGGGCTCCCCCCCCAGCTCTTGCCCCAGCCAGGCGAAGTAGCGATTGCAGGAGAGCGCCAGGGCCTTGGACAGGCTGACCGGGCCGTGGCCCTCGGGCAACCAGCAGCGCACCCCGCCCACGTCCGGCTCGCGCTCCTTCCCCAGGCAGCGCTGGGTGCGGTGGGGATCGACCAGCCGCCCGGACAGCGCGGCGTAGGCGGTGACCAGCTTGAACACGGAGCCCGGGGAGACGGCCAGCTGGGCCAGCCAGGCGTCCTGCTGGTGCCAGACCAGGCGCCCCCTGGACAGGTCCATGACCGCGAAGGCCGCCCGCTGCCCGGCCGGCACCAGGTCGGCCTGGGGCTCACCCAGGCGGAGGGCGAGGCAGTCCAGGTCGTCCGGGCCAGCCGCCGCCGGCCACGCCGCCAGCGCGGCCGCGCCGAACCCCAGCAGGAGGACCACGCGAGCCCGGGTCCGCGCCCGCATGGCTCAGCGCCCTCCCCGCTTGCCGGTCGTCCGCTTCTTGGCCGGCTGCTTGCGCGGGGGCCTGGGCCAGGTCACCTCCAGCACCAGCGGCTCGCCCGGGGCCACCTGGCGCTCGAAGGTGCGCGCTTGCTTGCGCCCGACCCGCCGGAGCTCGATGCGGTGGGGACCCGGCGGCACCGGACGGGCGACGATGGGCGCGGCCCCGAGCGGGACCCCGTCCAGCCACACCTCGGCCGGCCGGCTGGAGCTGACGCTGAGCAGCCCGTCCGCCGGCGGCCAGAGCAGCAGGACCGCCAGCGCGGCCGCGGCGAGCAGGCCCGCGGCCAGCCCGAGCCCGAGCCACAGCCGCCAGCCGCGCCAGCGCCAGGCGCGGGCAGGCGCGGGCACCTTGGCCAGGGTCACGGCCTGGGTCTGGGCCTGGAGCAGCGCGCGCGCCTCCTCCGGCACCGGCAGGCGGGGCACGGACACCGGCTCCACCAGCCCAAGCAGCTCGTCCAGGTGGATCTCCTGGGTGGCGTCGGTCGCCCCCTCGTCGCCGGCCAGCGCCAGCTTCTCGGTCTTCGCCTCCTCGAGGTTGGCGCAGGCCGGCGTCAGCCCGCAGGCCACCCGCGCGCCCAGCACCTGGGGCGGGAGCTGGGTGCCCCGGCGGGGCTTGAGCGTGAAGAAGCGCTGCAGGGCCTGGGCCATCTCCGCGCCGGTCTGGTAGCGCTTCTCCGGGCGCTTGGCCAGCGCCTTCAGCGCCACGCTGTCCATAGGCCGGGTCGCCTCCCGCACCAGGGAGCTCGGCGGGGCGGGCTCCTCCCGCAGGACGCGCGCCCAGATCTCCTTGGCATTGACGCCCTGGAACGGGCTGCGGCCGGTCAGCAACTCGTACAGCACCACCCCCAGCGAGAACAGGTCGGCCCGGCCGTCGAACGGCAGCCCCTGCACGTACTCCGGGGCCATGTACTCGTACTTGCCCTTGAGCAGGCCCGGCCGGGTGAAGGAGGCGTACTGCATGGCGCGCGCGATGCCGAAGTCGGTGATCTTCACCCGGCCCTGGCGGTCCACCAGCACGTTACCCGGGGTGATGTCGCGGTGCACCACCGGACCCCGATCGCTGCGGCCGCCGCCCTGGTGGGCGTAGTCGAGCCCCAGGGCCACCTGGTGGACCACGTAGCCGATCTCGGGCAGGGTGAGCGCGAGCTGGCCCGGGGGCGAGGCCGCCACCAGGCTCTCCAGGTCGAGCCCTTCCAGGTACTCCATGACGATGTAGTAGCTCGAGCCGATGTTCACCAGGTCGTGGACGCGCACGATGTTGGGGTGCTGCATGCCCGAGGCGATGCGCGCCTCGTTGACGAACATGCCCACGAACTCGCGGTCGGCCGCCAGCTTGGGGAACAGGCGCTTCACGGCCACCAGCCGGGGCGGGCCGTCCGGGGGGCGGTCCTCGGCCTTGAACACCTCGGCCATGCCGCCCTTGCCGACCCGCTCCAGGAGCCGGTAGCGGCCGATCTGCCTGTCCTCGCCCATGTCTTCCGCTTCACACCGGGTTCGGCACGTCCAGGTGGACGACCTCCAGCCCGAAGCGAGCCCCGAGCCGGTCGCCCAGGGCGCGCACCCCGAGCTTCTCCGAGTTGTAGTGTCCGAGCGCGATCACCCCCAGCCCGAGCTCGCGGGCCGCGGCCACGCCGGGCTCCGCCAGGCTGCCGGTCAGGTAGGCGTCGCAGCCGGCCTGGCGGGCCTGGAGCAGGAGGGCCGGATCCCCCGCCCCGCCCGAGACCACCCCCACCCGGCGCACCTGGGCCGGGCCGGCCTCCACCAGCACGGGCTGGGCCGCGAGCGGCCGGGCCAGCCGGCTGGCCAGCTCGCCGAGCGCCAGGGGCTCGCGCAGGCGCCCCAGGCAGCCCAGGTGCTGGCCCTGGTGCGCGCCGAAGGCGAAATCGAGCTCCTCGAGCCCGGCCAGGCGGGCCAGGCAGGCGTTGTTGCCCACCTCGGGGTGGGCGTCCAGCGGAAGGTGGTAGGCGAGCAGGTTGATCTCCCGCTCGAGCAGCGCCCGCAGGCGCGGCGCCATCAGGGCGTCCACCACCCGCGGGTCGCGGTCCCAGAACAGCCCGTGGTGGAGCAGGATCAGCTGCGCGCCGCGCGCGGCCGCCTCGCGGAAGAGCATCAGCGAGGGCGAGGCGCCGGTGGCCAGGCAGCCCACCTCGGGCTGGCCGTGCACCTGCAGCCCGTTGGGGGTGTGATCGGCGAACAGCCCCGGGGACAGCAGGTCGTCGCAGAAGGACACGATCTCGTCGCGCGAGGCCATGCTCAGGTGCCCCCGGCGGCGGCCTGCGACTCCTCCTCGGGCGCCTCGAGGGTGAACAGCCCCACCTCCTCCTTGTCGCCGGTCTTGGTGAGGATCTTCTGGAAGGCCACCCGCTTCTCGCGCTCGGTGCCCTCGTACATGACCACCTGGACCTTGAGCGCCGTCTGCGGGTGATCGTTGCTGGAGTAGTACTTCACCTCGACCTTGTACTCGCCGCTTTTCGCGTTGGCGAGGGTGAACACCTCGGGCCCGAACCCGTCCGTGTCGTCCACGTCGAGCTTGCCGCCGAGCTGGGTGTCGCGGTGGCCGTAGAAGCACTCCTCGCCGGCGGGATCGGTCACGTGCAGATCGACGTCGGTGCCGTCCGTGTCCCACATCAGCACCACCTGCAGGTCCACGGGTGGCACGTCGGAGACGAAGTGGATGGCGTCCCGGCCCTCGCCGAGCGCGTTCCTGGCCACCACCTCGATGGAGTTGGCCCCGGCCGAGACCACCAGGGTGGCCTGGAAGCGGCCGCCGCGCACGTCGATCCAGCGCTCGAAGCCGTTGACCACCATGACGGCGCGGGCGAGCTCCGCGTCGTCCACGCTGCCCTTCAGCTCCACGATGCGGGTGGTGGACCAGCCGCTCGTGGGAGCCTCGATGTCCACCTTGGGCGGGCCCTTGGGCGCCGCCAGGGCGGCGGCGGAGGCCAGGCACGCGAGCGCAGCCAGCCAGGTGAGGCGCATGTTCTCCTCCTCCCCTCAATCCGCCACGCGCAGCTCGTCGCCGGCCGAGTTGCCGGCGTAGCGCGGGTCGTACATGGGCAGCACGCGCGCGGGCAGCACCTTGTACTGGCCCGGCTGCGTGGCCCGCGCCAGGTAGGCCAGCCGGCGCTCGCCCCGGCCGAGCTCGCGCACGAAGAAGGCCACGCGGTCGTCGCGGAACTCTCGGTGCAGGCCGCGCTGGCGGAGCTCCACGCCCGGCAGCTCGTAGCCCTGGTCCTGCTCCAGCGGCACCACGCCGGCGGCCAGGGGATCCTCGACCAGGACGTAGTCCACGTCCTCGCCGGCGCGCACGGTGAGCAACACCAGCAGCTCCTCGCCGGGCTTGACCGGCCGATCGAGCGGCCGGGTGACGAACTTCCAGGTGTCCCCCTCCAGGCGTTTCTCCAGCCGCAGGAGCTGGCGCTCCACGCGCAGCCGCTCGCCCCGGGCCGGGATGTCCGCCTGCCGCCCGAAGAAGCGCACCGAGGCGGTGTAGAACACGCTGCCCTTGCCCTGGCGCTCGAGCTCGAACAGGTTCGCGCCCGCCCTGGCCGGAGCCGCGAACAGCTCCAGGCTGGGCTTCAGCAGCTCGGCCTGGCCGAGGGCCCGCTGGCCAGCCGGGGCGGCGTTCAGCTTGCCCGTCACCTGGGCCTCCACCAGGGCCCCGCCGGACTTCTTGAGGTAGTCCACCAGGGCGAAGACCGCCATGGCCGTGTCGCGCGTGGACTGCCAGTGGCCCTCCTCGCGCGCGGCCATCAGCCAGCGCACCGCCTCGGGGATGCGCGCCGAGCCGGGCTTGCCCAGGACCAGCGCCCGCAGCACGGCCGCGGTGGACTCGACCGGATCGCGCTCCCAGCCCGGTCCGTCCTCCCGGCCCCAGGGGGCGTCGCCCGGGTCGGTGGCCACCGCCAGCTCGAGCTGGGCGGTCAGCCGCTCGGCCGGCTCGCGCTGGCCCAGCTCGTGCAGCGCGAGCGCCAGCAGCGCGCGGCCGTAGTCGGACAGCTCCCCGGGGCTGGCCACCAGCTTCTCCAGCATCGACTCGAACTTCACGCCCGCCAGCGCCAGGCTGTAGAGCAGGTAGCTGCGCCCGGTGGGGCTGAGGCTGGAGTCGCGCACCAGGGCCTGCAGGCGGTTGGAGCCCCGGGCCAGCAGGTCCTCGTCCAGGGGCCAGCCGAGCTTCTTGGCCAGCGCCAGCCCGTGCACCACGTAGGCCGTCATCATGGGGTCGGTGCTGTCGCCCTCCCACCAGCCCCAGCCGCCGTCCGCGTGCTGCAGGGCCTTGAGCCTCGCCAGCCCGGCGTGGATGTACTCCGGCAGCTTGGCCTGGAGCGCCGGATTGGGGAGCTTCAGCTCGTCCAGCGCCTTGGCCACCACCAGATCGGGCAGGAAGCGGCTCATGGTCTGCTCGGTGCAGCCGTAGGGGTAGCCGGCCAGGTAGTCGAGCGCGGACAGCAGCGCCGGCGCCAGGCCGGAGGACAGGCTGACCTCGGCCCGCACGCTGCCCTCGGCCACCGCCGCGGGCACCTCGAGCTCCAGGCGGGCCGTCGGCCGCTCGTCGTCCAGCACGCCGCCGGACACCAGCACCTGCTCCAGCCCGTAGCGCAGGATCGGGAGGGTGCGCTGCACGCCGTCCTCGGCGCCGTCGCCGCCGTCGGCCGCCGCGCGCAGCACGACCTCGCCGGGCGCGGTCGCGCTGGCCTGCCAGGTGGCCAGCGCCAGCCCGCCCGGGGCCACCTTGAGGGCGGCCGGCTGGCCCTCCAGCGTCAGGCCCGGGGCGCCGCTCTCGAGCCGCACCTGGAAGGTGCGCTCGGCCTCGGTGTAGTTCTGCACCAGCACCCCCAGCCGGGAGCGATCCCCCTCGACCAGGAAGGCCGGCGCCACGAGCTGGACCACCACCGGCTTGCTGACCCGCACCTCGCCGGTCCCCTCGCCCACCCGGGTGTCGCCGGTCACCACGCGCGCCGTGGCGCGCCAGGTGGTCAGGTTGTCCGGGGCCACGGCCGACAGCCGGGCCACGCCCTGGGCGTCGGTGAGCAGGGCCGGCTCCCAGGCCAGGGTGTCCTTGAAGTCCTTGCGCACCTGGGCGCTGGCCAGCTCCTTGAACGAGCCGGGCACCACCGGGGCCCGCAGGTGCAGGGCGGCCATGCGATCCTTGCGGTCCACCCCGTAGCCGTAGAAGCGGAAGTCGAGCGAGCAGCTCGCCCGCACGTCGTCGCGCTTGCGGTGGTAGAAGAAGCGCTCGATGGGGATGGCGAACTCGGGGCTGATGCCGTAGACGGCCTCGTCCACGACCCCCAGGGCCACCTCGGCCCGGGGGACCGGCTGTCCATCGCTGTCCCGCACCTCCACCAGGAAGCTCACCTGCTCGCCTGGCCGGACCGGGCTCTTCTCGGCCCGCACGGCCACCTGCAGCAGCTTCTCCCGGGGCGGCACCACCACGTCCAGGCGCTGCTCCAGCAGGTTGCGCTCGAAGACGGTGGCGGCCCGCACGAAGAAGTTCGGGGACTGCGCCTCGGCGATGGGCACCTCCAGGACCGCCGCGTTGCCGCGGGCCCGCAGCACCTCGTGGCGGTAGAGCCTGCCGCCCTCCACGGTCACCAGCAGGTGCGACTCCGCGTGCGGGCTGAGCACCAGGAAGCGGGCCTTGTCACCCACCCGGTAGGTCCGCCGGTCGGCCAGGATCTCCAGCCCGGACGGCTCGGCCGGCACGTCGGCGCCGTCGGAGGTCACGTACAGCGTGGCCCGCCCCACGACCGGCTGGCCGCCCGCGTCCTTGGCGCTGCCGCTCACCTGGTAGGCGCCACCCCGTTCGGCCGGGAAGGACACCCAGGCCTCGCCCTTGGGGCCGGTCGCCACCCGCTGCCGGTGGACCTCGGCCTCCTCCACCTGGCCGCCCGCGCCCGCGCGGCGGGCGGTGACCACGACCTCCACCTCCGCGGGGACCGGCGCCCGGGCGAAGTCCGTGGTGCGCACCCTCACCCGGGCCTGGCCGCCCGGGGAGGCCAGCAGCACCTCCGGCTCGAGCACCAGGCGGAACTCCGCCTTGGTGACGCGCAGCGAGGCCCGGCCGGTGATGGTGTTCTCGGCCGCGTCGACGACCACCGCCTCGATCCCGTAGGTCCAGTCCAGGCTGTCGGGCTTGGTCTCGAAGGAGAAGGCGTGCTTGCCCTGCTCGTCCAGCCGGCCCTCGCCCTCGAAGATGGTCTCGCGCAGCGAGCTGCGCACCTCGGACTCCGAGTAGTACCAGGCGTACTCCGCGTCCACCCACCAGGGCACGTAGAAGCGGGTGCGGTAGGCCGACACCTTCACCTTGGCCCCCGGCAGCGGCGGGCCGAAGAAGTAGTTGGCGTTCACCTCGGCCTGCACCCTGGCGCCGCTCGGGTAGGCCTTCTTGTCGGTCCGGACGCCCACCTTGAACTCGGGCTTGCGGTAGGCCTTGACCTTGAACTCGCCCGCGTACTCCTGCGACCCCAGCGCGGCCACGAGGCGGTAGGTCCCCACGCTGGCGCTCTCGGGCAGGCGGAAGGCGCCGTGGAAGCTGCCGCGCTCGGAGACCGTGGCCTGCCCCTCGAACACCGCCTGCCCGTTCGGATCGCGCACCGTGAGCTTGGCCTGCTCGCCGGCCCCGTCCACCTGGTAGCGCTCGTCGCGCCAGGCCCGCACCACGCCCTTCCACTGCACCTCGTGGCCCGGGCGGTAGACCGGGCGCTCGCTGGTCAGGTAGACCTTGCGCTCCATCAAGTTGGCCGGGTGGTAGCTCGGATCGAGGAGCGCGAAGTCCTCCCCCCGCCGGGCGAATACGACCGTCTCGCGCAGCAGCGGGACGTCCTTCTCCCACACACCCTGCGCGTCGGTGGTGCCCTTGGCGATCTCCTGGCCGCCGCTCCACAGGCTCACCTCGGCCTCGGGCACGGGCGTGCCCAGATCCGGGTCGGCGGCGAACACCAGGAAACGATCCTGGCTCTGGCGGGTGAGCAGCAGCATCCGGGAGAGCACCACCACGGTGTAGCCCACCTCGGTGCCGTTCACCGCCTCGACCAGGTACACGCCCGGGCGGCGCACGCCCAGCGGGATCTTCGGGTAGACCCACTCGCCCCCGCCGGGCAGCTGCTCCTGCCACAGGTCCACGACCTCCAGCCCCTTGAGCAGGCCCAGCGAGGTGCGCCGCTCGGGCGCCGCCTCGGCCCGCTGCTGGAGTCCGTCCACCTGCTCGCCGTAGGCGCGCCGGCCGGACACACGGGCGGCCTTGCTCAGGCTGCCCTTGCCGGTGTCCCACAGCCGCCTGGAGAGCTGGTGCCAGGCCTCGGCGGCCACCTCCAGGCTGTGCGCGCGGGCGGGCCCTTGCTCGGTCTCCACCCGGTGGAGGTCTGGCTGGGCGCGGAAGAAGGCCGCGGGATCGGGCACCCGGTACAGGCGGAAGTCGAGCTCGCTCAGGTCGTGCGCCTCGAGCTGGACGTAGACCTCCGCCTCGCCCGGGCTGAACACCCGGTCGGTGGACAGGTAGAAGCGGGGCTGCTCGGCCCGGGCCGGAGCGGCCCCCAGGGCGAGCAGGCCGAGCGCCAGAAGGACGCGTGGGGCGATGCCAGGCAAGCTCATGGACGACCTCCTTCGAGGATCTTCCAGCGGTAGAAGCCCAGGAAACGCGGGTTGGACGGGGACGGGTGCCAGCGATCGTCGGCGTGCCCGTCCAGGTCCTGGAGACGGACCAGGCGAACCTCGCCCGGGCCGGAGGCGTCCGGGCCGGTGTGGTAGACCACCCGGCGCTGGCGCCCGAGCGCGGGCGGATCGAGCAGGATCATGGAGTGCATCGGGGCGGTGTGGTGCTCGGGGTCGCGGAAGAAGAGCAGGTCCCCGGCCAGCGCCCGGGCGGCGTCGGCGCCCAGGGGCACGCAGTTCTGCTCCCACAGCAGCGTGGCCGAGGCCGTCGGGCCGAAGTCCGCGGCCGCGCCGGGCTCCTGCCGGTAGGGCCCGGGCTGGACGCGGAACAACCGCTCCCCGAGCAGGGGGATCTCGGGGTAGCGGAAAGCGCGCGGGTCGGCCGGCCCGGGCGTGTGCAGGTAGGGCACCCGCGACCGCCAGCCGTCGTCGTGGGCGCGCAGCGCCTCCTTGTAGGCGAACCGCAGCAGCCCGGCGCAGTCCCGGTGCACCGGCTCCCAGCGCGGGTCCGGCGCGTAGAACTGGGCCTCGGCGATGGTGGTGAACCAGGCGCGGAAGGCGCGGCGGTCGCCCTCGTCGCGGAGCTCGGCCGCGTCCGGGAAGCCGTCCTGGTCGGCGTCCACCTGCGGCGGGGCCAGCACCAGGCTGAAGCGCTCGCGCCCCAGGCCCGTGTCCAGCTCGACCACGGCCGCCCCGGCCTGGCCGGCGGGCCGCAGGCCGAGCTCCAGGGAGGCCGGCCCCTGGGTGCGGCTGCCCTCGCCCACCAGCCGCACCCGTCCGGCGCCCTCCACCACGCGCGCCTGGACGTCGAAGGGCCAGAAGGGCACGGCCGCGCCGTAGACGTTGTCGAGCCTCCAGACCAGCCGGGCGCTGCGGCCCGGATCGGCCGGCAGGCTGCCGGGCGTCAGGCTGGCGACCCGGGAGACGGGCACCAGCACGCTGGCCGCGAACAGCAGCACCAGGCCGCCCAGGGCGGCCAGGCCGACGCGCAGGTCGGAGGGTGCCCGCGCGGGCCTCACAGCGGCACCACGCTCCCCTGGATGGCCGGCGGGCGGGCCCACAGCGCGCCGCCCAGCTTGCCGAGCTGGCCCAAGCCCTCGAGGAAAGGCTTCAGGGTGTCGTCCACGTCGTTGGCATCGAACCGCTCGCCCAGGGCCACCCCGGCCCGCAGGAGCGCCAGGGCGTCCTGGCACAGGCCGGCCGCGTCCAGGTAACCCAGCCCGAAGGCCGGCGCGCCCCCTCCGGCCAGCAGATCCTTCAGCCCGGGCACGTCCCTCAGGGCCGGCGCCTGGCCGGCGGCCGTGCCCATGACCTTGCGCACCGCGTCCGCGGTCGTGCCGCAAACCAGCCATCCGTCCAGGACCGCGCAGGCCGGGCTCCAGGGCTCCTCGGCGCCCCGGGCCAGCCACAGCCGCTTGCCCCCGGGCGCCCCGGCCTCCTCCTGCTGGGGCTGCCCGAAGGCACCCGCCAGGGCCGCGGCGGCGAACTCGCCGGCCGCCCGGGGATCGGTGGTGGGGACGAGCAGCGCGGCGTGCAGGCGGGGCCCCCCCGGGCCGCCCTCCAGGCCGGTGAGCACCAGCACTCCCTCGCTGCCAAGCGACTCGGGCGCGGCGGGCAGCGCCGGCCGCTTGTCCTCGCCCTCACCCTCGTCCTCGGGAGCGGACTCGGCCAGGGCGGCCCACAGCCCGGCCGTGTTCACCTGCGCCCGGCCGAGCACCAGCCGGCTCTCCAGGGGCAGGAGGCCGGCCGAGGCCGGCAGCAGCTCCGGGGACAGCGGCGCGCCGCCCTCCGCGAGCGGCGCCCGGAACTCGAGCCGGGGAGACGGCTCCGCCCGCCAGCCCAGGGCCACGGCCGGGAGCGGCAGGGCGAGCGCCCACAGCCCGCCCAGCCCCTCGGGCCCGAGCAGCACCAGCAGGTCGGGATCGGCCGCGGCCTGGAGCAGGCCGCCCAGGGCCTCGTCCTTGGCCAGGCCGGCCTTGGCGTCCGGCTTGCCCGCAGCCCGCGCCAGGGCCTCCACCAGCATGTCCTGGTCGTTGGAGACCAGCAGCAGGTTGGAGAACAGGTGGTAGTGCATGGCCTGGTCCGGGCCGAGGTCCACCGAGCGCACCGCGAACCCACCGACCTCGGCGGTCTGGACCAGCTCCCCCGGGCGGGCCTGGGCGAAGGCCTCCACCAGCCGCTCCAGGGACTGCACCTTGAGATCGACCGCCTTGACCGCCAGGAACGAGGCCTTCTCGCCGTCCCAGCGCATGGCCAACCCGACCGGGCCCACCAGCAGCTCGCCCAGGCTCGGCTGCTGCAGCGGGACGGGCGAGGCGGCCGCCACCCGGTGCCGCAGGGTGGAGAGCTGGCGCAGCGGACCGGACAGGCTGAGATCGACCCACACCGGCGAGGCGCGCAGCGCCTGCCACCACGCACGGCCCTCCAGCCAGGCCAGGACCTTCTCCGGTCGATCGGACAGCACGGCCGCCTGGGCGTCCGCGGGCAGCAGCCCGGCCACCTGCACCAGCGCGGCGCTGGGGAGCTTGCCCACGGTGGACTCGAAGTCCCGGGCCCCGGGGGTCGGCCCGCTGCCGGAGCCCTCCTCGCCGCACTTGCAGGCGGCCAGGGCCAGCAGGCAGAGCAAGGTGCACAGACCGCAAACCAGGCCGGTCCTTCGTCGAAGCATGGTCGCCTCCGTGGCAGGATGGCCCGGGAGCGTACCAGCGCCTCCGGCGATCGTCAACGGAGCAAGCTAGGCCAGGACCTTCAGGTAGAGCACCTTGGCGTCCCCGGGGCCGTAGAAGTCGTCCAGCACGGCGACCTTGCGGTAACCCAGCGCCTCGTAGAACGCCCGGGTCGGGTCGTACTGCGGGCGGCCGGAGGTCTCGACGTAGGCCCGCGTGCCGCCCAGCTCCACCACCCGGCGCTCGCTGGCCTCGATGAGCTTGCGGCCCAGCCCCAGCCCCTGGGCGGCCGGGTGGACGGCGATCCAGTACAGGTCGAAGGCGGAGCGGGTGCAGGGGATGGGGCCGAAGCAGGAGTAGCCCAGGCTCTGGTCCGCCCGATCGGCCAGCAGGAAGTGGTAGCCAGAGCCGGTCTGGCCCTTGGCCAGGGCCTCATCGACCAGCTCGACCGCGACCTGCTCCTCGTCGGGGTAGAAGAACCCCGTGGCCTTCACGATGGCCGCCACCCGGGCCGGGTCGTCCGGCCGGAGCTCGCCGCGCAGGCTGATCTCGCCGCCGCCGTCCGCCGGGCTTGACCGCTGTCGTCGGGCCATGCTCTCCTCCTGCCGCCGCGTCCGGATGGCCGCGAGGCCCGAGACGAGTACCGCACCAGGCGCGGAGGGTCAAGATCGCGCATGCGCGTTTCGAGGCTGCTGTGGCTGCGTCCCGCGGTTTCTTTGCCCCAGCCCGAACTTCCCTATTGACAACCGATGGTTAATCTGGTTAACAAACGTCCCCAACAAGGCACCTACCTCGTTTTGGGTGCCGCGCTCACGCTGGATCTCGAAGCGTTTGATACAAGTGGGTGGATCGGCAGCTCCTGGCTGGTGCGGCGCGTCAGCCGCCTGGGGGTTCGACCACCACCCTGTTGGAGGCCGCGTTAGGAACATGGAGACGATCGTCGAAGAAGAGAGTTCTTCCCAGCCTCCAGGTAGTAAGCGCAACTCCCTGGAGAAAAACCTGCCTGCGCCCGCTCGCAGCGACCGGCGAGCCGTCCGTAGAAACGCCAGCCAGGAGAAAGGTGCCTCCTCCGCGAGGGGAAAGGCGCTGGAGCAGCCGCGGCGGTCCGCGCGTCCGGTGACGCCGTCGAACTTCCCGCAGTTGTTCCTGTTCCCGCACCTGCGCGGCCAGCCTCGCCGGAACACCGCGCCGTCGGAGTTCCAGGCGAAGCACTTCCCCGGCTCGACCGTGGAGGATTGGGCCGACTGGCACTGGCAGCTCAAGAACCGGCTGCGGACGGTGTCCGATCTGGAGCGCATCGTCCAGCTCTCGGCCCCCGAGCGCGAGGCGCTCTCCCGCCGGCGAGGCCACCTGCCGGCGTCCATCACGCCGTACTACGCCAGCCTGATGGACCCGAAGGACGCGGGCCAGGCCATCCGCCGGGCGGTGATCCCGGTGACGGCCGAGTTCGTCCGCACCAAGGGCGAGGAGGACGATCCGCTGGGCGAGGATCACACCAGCCCGGTTCCGGGCCTGGTGCACCGGTACCCTGACCGGGTCCTGTTCCTCACCACGGACCACTGCTCGGTCAACTGCCGGTACTGCACCCGCTCGCGGGTGATCGACCACGGCGAGATGGCCCCCGACCCCAAGCGCTGGGACCGGGCCATCGAGTACATCGAGCGGACCCCGACCGTGCGCGACGTGCTGCTCTCGGGCGGCGATCCGCTCACCCTGCCGGACGAGCGGCTGGACTACCTGCTCGGCCGGCTGCGGCGGATCCGCCACGTCGAGGTGCTGCGCATCGGCACCAAGTCGCCGGCGGTGCTGCCCCAGCGCGTCACCCCGCAGCTCACGCGGATGCTCAGACGCTACCACCCGCTGTGGATGAGCCTGCACTTCATGCACCCGGCCGAGCTCACCCCCGAGGTGCAGCAGGCCTGCGGCCGCCTGGCGGACGCGGGCATCCCGCTGGGCAGCCAGACGGTGCTGCTCAAGGGCATCAACGACTCGGTCGAGGTGATGAAGAAGCTCGTGCAGGGGCTGCTGCGTTGCCGCGTGCGGCCGTACTACCTGTACCAGTGCGACCCGATCACCGGCTCGGAGCGTTTCCGCACCAACGTGGAGAAGGGCCTGGAGATCATCCAGGGCCTGCGCGGGTTCACCTCGGGCTACGCGGTGCCGCACTTCGTGGTGGACGCCCCGGCCGGCGGCGGCAAGATCGCGCTGCTGCCCGACGCGGTGCTCGGCCGTGACGGTCGGGATCTGGTGCTGCGCAACTACGAGGGCCGGCTGTTCCGCTACCCGGAGCCCGCCGAGGAGAGCCCCTCGACCACCTGGCCGCTCATCCCCCAACCCACCTGTAGCTGAGCCAGGCGCGGGTGGTCTGCGCGAGGCACGCCATGCGCGTCGGCCTGACCTATGATCTGCGAGACGACTACCTCGCGGAGGGTTACTCCCTCGAGGAGACCGCCGAGTTCGACAAGCCGGACACCATCGAGGGCATCGAGGGGGCGCTCCGCGCGCTCGGCTACCAGACCGAGCGCATCGGGCACGCCCGGGCCCTCATCCAGCGCCTGTGCGCCGGCGATCGCTGGGACCTGGTGTTCAACATCGCCGAGGGCCTTTGGGGGCTGGGCCGCGAGGCCCAGGTGCCGGCCATCCTGGACGTGTACCGCATCCCCTACGTGTTCTCCGACCCGGTGGTGCTGGGGCTCACCCTGCACAAGGCCTTCACCAAGGCCGTGCTGCGGGACGCCGGCGTGCCCACGCCGGACTACTTCACCGTGGAGCGGCCCGAGCAGATCTCCGAGGTGAAGCTGGCCTTCCCGGTGTTCGCCAAACCGCTGGCGGAGGGCACCGGCAAGGGCATCGGCCCTCGCTCGCGCTGCCAGGACGCGCGGGAGCTCGACGAGGTGTGCCGCGAGCTCCTGGCGCACTTCCACCAGCCCGTGCTAGTCGAGCGCTTCCTGCCGGGCCGGGAGGTGACCGTGGGCGTGGTGGGCACCGGCCCCAGGGCCGAGGCGCTGGGCTGCATCGAGGTGAAGCTCCTGTCCACCGCCGCGCCTGACGCCTACGGCTACGAGAACAAGGAGAAGTGGGTCGGTCGGGTGGAGTATGCCCTGGCGCCGCCCGAGGTGAGCCGCGAGGCCTGCGACGTGGCGCTGGCGGCCTGGCGGGTGCTCGGCTGCCGGGACGGCGGCCGGGTCGACCTGCGCGCGGACGAGCACGGCCGCATGAACATCATCGAGCTCAACCCCCTGGCGGGCATCAACCCCACCATCTCGGATCTCCCCATCCTGTGCTACAAGCTCGGCATGACCTACGCGCAGCTCATCGAGCGGATCATGCGCTCGGCGCTCGAGCGCTGCGGGCTCACCCCGCCGGAGGCCCGCCCGTGAAGGTGGTGGTGCTCTACACCCCGGCCCCGCCGGACGCGCCGCCCCAGGACCTGGACGGCCTGGTCCAGGCCGAGGCCGTGTCCGCCGCCCTGACCCGCCTGGGCCACCAGGTGGAGCGCATCCCCTTCGAGCTGGACCTAGCCGCCGCCAAGCGCGCCCTCCTGCAGGCCGCCCCGCAGGTGGTCTTCAACCTGGTCGAGGCGGTCTCGGGCCAGGACCGCTTGCTGCACCTGGCCCCCGCCCTGCTGGAGGCGATGGGCCTGCCCTTCTGCGGCTCGGGCCTGGTGGGCATGCTGTCGACCACCAACAAGGTGCTGGCCAAGCAGCGCCTGCGGGCCGAGGGGCTGCCGACTCCGGACTGGTGGGAGGCCTACGGGGCGCTCCAGCCGCTCCGGCCCGGCGACCGGGTCATGGTGAAGTCCGCCTGGGACCACGGCTCGGCGGGCCTGGACGAGCACTCCCTGGTGGACGTCACCGACCCGGAGGTGGTGGTGGCCCGCCTGCGCGAGCTCGCCTCCCGGCCCGGCCAGGTGTGGTTCGCCGAGCGCTTCGTCGACGGGCGCGAGTTCAACCTGTCGGTGCTGGGCGGCCCGGCTGGCCCGCGGGTGCTGCCGCCGGCCGAGATCCGTTTCGAGGGCTACGGCCCCGACAAGGCCAAGGTGGTCGGCTACCGCGCCAAGTGGGACACCGACTCCTTCGAGTACCAGCACACCGTGCGCTCCTTCGACTTCCCGGCGGCGGACGCCCCGCTGCTGGCCGAGCTCCAGGACCTGGCGCTGTCCACCTGGCGGCTGTTCGGGCTGCGCGGCTGGGTGCGGGTGGACTTCCGCGTGGATCCCCAGGGCCGACCCTGGATCCTGGAGACGAACGCCAACCCGTGCATCTCCCCCGACGCCGGCTTCGCCGCGGCCGCCGCCCAGGCCGACCTGGGCTACGACCAGGCCATCGCCAGCATCCTGCAGGATCTCTAGCGTCCCTGCCTCCCGCCGGGCTCGGGCCGGCTTGACCCGCCTGGCCTGGCGTGCTTTCCTTGGCGCGTTGGAATGATCCTCCGGGAGGCGGGTGTGGGCCTGAACGCTAGGCCTGCGAGGGCGCCGGCCCCGGCGCCCGCGGCGGACTCCATCGAGCAGGCGCGCCTGGCGCGCGTGCTGCGCGGGGCGCTCAAGCCCCTGGTCGCCCTCGCCCTCCTCGGCAGCCTGATGATCTGGATCCCCGGCTTCACCCGGGTGCCCGGGCTGGGGACCGGCCTCGGCCTGGCCTTCCTCGGCCTGCTCCTGGGGACCGAGTGGCTCATCCGGCGGGACAGGGTGCGCCTGGCCGCCTTCCTCTTCCTGGTCCTGGTCCACGCCCTGTTCGGGCTGGCCTTCTTTTTGTTCGGCGCCCTCCAGGGTCCCTACGTGGCGGCCCTGGTCGCCCAGGTGTGCATCGCCGGCCTGGTCGGCGGCCGGCGCGCGGCCCTGCTGTCCTTCCTGCTGGGCGGGGCGGTCCTCGCCAGCGCCTACGTCCTGGCGGTGTCCGGCAGCAGCCTGCCGGATCTGTCGCCGAGCAACCCGCTCGCCAACATGCTGGTCACCTTCCTGTTGACCGGCCTGGTCGCCCACCTGCTCTGGGTCGCCTTCGAGCAGCTCGAGCTGGCCCGGAGGGAGCGGGAGGCCTACGAGCGCGAGCGCCGGGCGGCCCACCGGCTGGAGGCCCTTGGCCGGCTGGCCGGTGGCGTAGCCCACGACTTCAACAACCTGCTGACCGTGATCCTGGCCAACTCCGACCCGCACCAGCCCCCCGGAGAGACCCCCGCCGGGACCCTGAGTCGGCTGGAGGAGATCCAGGCGGCCGGTCAGCGCGCGGCCGGGCTCACCCAGCAGCTCCTGGCCTTCGCCCGCAAGCAGGTGCTCGAGCCCCGGCCGCTCGAGCTGAACCGGCTCGTGTCCGGGCTGCGCCCCATGCTGGCGCGCCTGCTGCGCGAGAACATCGAGCTCCGCCTGGAGCTCGCGCCCGACCTCCCGGCGGTGCGCTCCGATCCCGCCCGCCTGGAGCAGGTGGTGGTCAACCTGGCGGTCAACGCCCAGGACGCCATGCCGCGCGGCGGACGCCTGACCCTGGAGACCTCCCGCGCGGTCCTCGACGAGGCCGCCTGCCACAAGCACCCCGGCTTGCGGGCCGGGGAGCACGTCCTGCTTTCGGTCAGCGACACGGGCACGGGCATGCCCGCCGAGATCCTCGAGCAGGTGTTCGAGCCGTTCTTCACCACCAAGGCCTCGCAAGGCGGCTCCGGCCTGGGCCTGGCCACGGTGCATGGGATCGTCACCCAGAGCGGCGGCGCGGTCCTGGTCTACAGCGAACCGGGCAAGGGCTCGACCTTCAAGGTTTACCTGCCGGCGCTCGCCGGCTCCGCGCCGGCCGCGGAGCCCGTGGCCTCCCCGCCCCGCCTCGCGGCCCACTCCGGTCTGGGGCAGGGCCGGGTGGCCCTGCT
This sequence comes from Myxococcota bacterium, assembly GCA_022710975.1. Lineage (GTDB taxonomy): Bacteria > Myxococcota > B64-G9 > B64-G9 > B64-G9 > JAKLGA01. Next base: position 114,418 of record JAKLGA010000002.1, read on the forward strand.
GGCGGACGACGATGCCGCGGTGCGGGCGGTGGCCGGCCGCATGCTCCAGGCGCTCGGCTTCCAGGTACTGCAGGCCGGCGACGGCCACGAGGCCCTGCGGCTGGAGGCGGCCCACGCCGGAGCCCTCGACGTGCTGGTGACCGACGTGGTCATGGTGCAGATGGATGGCCTGGCCCTGGTGGAGGCGCTCCTGGTGCGTCGGCCCGGGCTCAAGGTGCTCTTCATCTCGGGCTACTCCGAGGAGGCGGTCCAGGGCAATGGCCTGCTCAAGCCCGGAGCCCGCTTCCTGTCCAAGCCGTTCAGCGTGACCCAGCTCGAGGAGAGCCTGCGCGGGTTGCTGGGCGAGCGCGCCTGAGGCCTGGCCTGTCGGTGCCCGGGCGTACCCTGGGCGCATGGGCTACCCGCCTCCTTCCCCGCCGGCCACGCACCTCCGCGCCCCGATCCGCGTGCTGGCCCTGGGGGACACCCACCTGGGCTTCGACAGCCCCCGGCGTCCGCGCGCCGACCGGCCCCGCCGGGGACCGGCGTTCTTCGAGGCCTACCTGCGCGCGCTGGCGCCGGCCTTCGCCGGTCAGGTCGATGTGGTCATCCACCTGGGCGACCTGCTGTACCGCAGCCGGGTGCCGGCTGGCCTGCAGGGCCAGGCGCTCGCCCCCCTGCTCGCGCTCGCCCGGGCAGGCCTGCCCGTCTGCCTGGTGCCAGGCAACCACGAGCGCTCGGCCCTCCCCTACCCGCTGCTGGACCGGCACCCCGACCTGCACGTCCTGGCGAGGCCGGCCTGCGTGCGCCTCGCGGTGCGCGGACTCCGCCTGATCGTGGGGGGGTTCCCCTTCCAGCGCGAGGGGATCCGGCCGCGCTTCCGCGCCCTTGTCGCGGCCACCGGCCTGCTCGACACGCAGGCCGACATCCGCCTGCTGTGTTTCCACGAGGCGGTCGAAGGGGCGCGGGTCCAGGGCTTCACCTTCCCGGCCACACGCCGGGACGTGGTTCCTGGCCAGGCGCTCCCAGCGGGTGTGGCGGCCGTGCTCTCGGGGCACATCCACCGCCACCAGCGGCTCACCCGAGACCTGGCCGGCCGGCATCTGCCTGCGCCGGTGCTCTACCCGGGCTCGACCGAGCGCACCTCCCCGGCCGAGCGGGACGAGGCCAAGGGCTGCCTGCACCTCGCGCTGGGCGCCGGCCCCACGCCGGCCGGGCGCCTGCTCGCCTGGCGCTTCCGCACCCTGTCCGCGCCGGTTGCCGCGCAGGGTCCCCCTCGGGTACTCTCGGGCCATCCACCCGCGTGGGAGGAGGCCCCAGTTGAGCGAGCCCCCGGCCGTGCGCGCGAGCCCTGAGCCGGGTACCACACCCGCCTGGCTGGAGTTCGTCCACCACGACGGCTCACCGGACTTCCTGGACGATGCCTGCCCCCCGCTCGGCGCCGAGGTGCGGCTGCGGTTGCACACGCCGCCCGGGGCCCCGGTCCGCCAGGTCTGGCTGCGCCGGGCGCCAGACGGCGAGCAGACCCTCGAGCCGCTGTGCCCCGTGGGCGGCAGCGGACCTGGCCAGCTCTGGGAGATCCGGCTGTGCGTGCGTGAGCCGCTGGTCCACTACCGGTTCGCCCTGGAGTCCTCCGCGGGCACCGCCTGGCTCACGGCGGCCGGCCCGAGCCTGGCCGAGCCCCTGGACTTCTTCGACTTCCGCCTGGTGGCCGGCTACCGCGGCCCGGCCTGGCTCCGGGAGGCGGTCTTCTACCAGATCTTTCCGGATCGCTTCGCGCCCGGCCTGGCGCCGGGAGCGCGCCCGGACGACGGCCGCAGGGTGCTCCCCTGGGGCGCGCGGCCTGAGCCCAGCCTGCCTTTCCCCGAGGTGTTCTACGGAGGCGATCTTGAGGGGGTGCGCCGCCACCTGGACCACGTCCAGGCGCTGGGGGCGGAGGCCCTGTACCTGAACCCGGTGTTCGCCGCGCCCTCGAACCACCGCTACGACACCTCCGACTACGGCCGGGTAGACTCCATGCTGGGCGGGGACGCGGCCCTGCAGGCCCTGGCGGCCGCGCTGCGGCGCCGCGGCATGCGCTACCTGCTGGACATCGCGCCCAACCACTGCGGGCGCAGCCACCCCTGGTTCGAGGCCGCGCAGGCCGACGCCTCCTGCCCGGAGGCGGCCTTCTTCCGCTTCCAGCGCCACCCGGAGGAGTACGCCTGCTGGCTCGGGGTCAAGACCCTCCCCAAGCTGAACTACGGCAGCGCCGAGCTCCGCCGGCGGATGTTCGAGGCCGAGGACGCGGTCTTCCGCCGCTGGCTCCGGCCGCCCTATGGCGCGGACGGCTGGCGCGTGGACGTGGCCAACATGCTGGGCCGGCTGGGGCCGGAGCAGCTCGGACCCGAGATCGCCCGGGCCATCCGGGCCGCGGTCAAGGCCACCCGCCCGGAGGCCTACCTGCTGGCGGAGCATTGGTTCGACGCCAGCGCGCACCTGCAGGGCGACCAGTACGACGGCGCCATGAACTACGCCGGCTTCCTCCACCCGCTGGTGTGGTGGCTCACCGGCCACGATCTGGCCGCCTGGGGGCAGCCCACGCGGGTGCGCTCGGCCGCGCCCTGGCCCACCGCCGCGCTGCTGGCCACCTGGCGCCAGCGGCTCGGGGTGCTGCCCTGGGCGCTGGCCTGCCAGCAGCTCAACCTGCTCTCCTCGCACGACACTCCCCGCATCCGCAGCCGGCTGGGCGGCGAGCGCGCCCTGCTCGAGCTGGCGGTGGCGGTGCAGCTCTGCTTCCCCGGCGTCCCGTGCGTCTACTACGGCGACGAGCTCGGCCTGGCCGACGATCCGCAGCTCGGCTCGCGCGGCTGCATGCCCTGGGAGACCGCCACCTGGGACCAGGCCCTGCTCGACCTCCACCGGCGGCTGCTGGCGCTCAGGCGCTCGAGCCGCGCGCTGCAGGCCGGCTCCTTCCGTTTCGCGGGCGCCGGCCCGGACCACTTCGCCTGCCTGCGCACCTGCGGGGCCGAGCGCGTGCTGGTGCTCGCCCAGCGCAGCCCGCGTCCCCTGCTGGCGCCCGCGCTGCCGGCCGCCCAGGTCGGCTTGCCGGACGGCCTCGAGCTCGAGGACGTCCTCACGGGCGGACGGAGCCGCGTGGCGGACGGCCTGCTACGGCTGCCCGACCAGCCCCGCGGGGCGAGCGTCTGGCGCGCTCACTGATACACGATGTAGTTGGTCGACTCGAGGGACCCGGGGAAGAACTCGAGCATGGCGTCCGAGCCCTCGAACAGGGCGTACACGCGGTCGTCCACGCGCGCGCCGGGCTCCGCGGCCGTGTCGTCGACGTCCAGGCTGATCAGCCGCCCGCCGAAACCCATGGAGACGGTGGGGGTGAACACCCCGGGCAGGTAGCCCGAGTCGGTGCCGAACCCGAAGGTCGAGCCGCGCGGGATGGAGCGCGGGAGCCCGTCCTCGTCCGGGCCGGGCTCGTAGATGGTGAACGCGATGCGGCCGTTGTCGTAGCTCGGCGGATCCGGGGGGATGGCCTGGTAGGGGCTGAGCGCCGCCCGCCCCACCAGCCCGTCCAGGGAGGACCACACCGTCCAGCCCGTGGCCGGACGCAGCTCGTACAGCACGGCCTCGGGCCAGCACAGGCCCGGATCCATGCCCTCGACGGCCTGCAACGTCAGGTACCCGGGCTCGACCACCAGCACCTTGAAGAAGGCCCTGGCCTGGCCAGTGTCCTCGGCGCCGGTGCCCGGCGAGCAGGAGGGGTGCACGCCCCCGGAGCCATCGGCGGCCTCGCGCGGCTGGCTGGTGACCACCAGGAGGTCGTCCACCAGCGCGCCCAGGCGCTGGAAGTCCACCACCGCCCGCTCGTCCCGGAAGCGCCAGCCCTCGAAGCGCCCGCTCTGCGTCTGACCCGTGCCGGGCAGGTTGCCCTGCCAGCGCAGGACCCAGTCCTCGCTGCGCGTCAGGCCGGTCTGCACCCACACGCCGTGGTAGATGGGGTCGAGCTCCGTGACGCCGTCGTAGGTGCGGTTGAAGTCCGCCAGGACCGGGTGCTCGCAGTCCGCCCTCGCCGCGCACTCCGCCACCACCTCGGTCTCCAGCGTCACGCCGCTGGAGGTGTACCCGGGGATGGACGCGGACGCCCCCACGAAGGGCGTGCGGTCGATCGGCCGGTGGTTCTCGGCGTCCAGGATGTACACGTTGCCGTTCAGATCAGTGAGGTAGGCCAGCGTGGTGACCACGTGCTCCTCGCCGCCCTGCGCCTCGAGCTCCTCGGCCGTCAGCATCTCCGTGGTCCACTCGCGCGCCTGGGCCGACTCGTCGGACACCAGGTACGGCACGCCCACCACGAAGGTCAGATCGCGCGGGATGCCCGGCAGGCGGATGCCCTCCGGGCTGCTGTCGGGGTCCGTGGCCGTCTCGCGGTTCGTGCCGGGCGGCACCACCGCGCCCACGGCGGGGTCGACCAGCACGATCAGCGGCTCGTCCGTGCGAACCACGTACAGGCGCGAGCCGTCCGGGGTCAGCGCCAGGCGCCTGGAGGGACCGCCGGTGAGCACCCGCGTGACCGCGCCGCTGGCGGTGTCCACCCGGGCCACGCTGTCCGCGTCCTCGTCGGCCACCCACAGCACGCCCCCGCCGGTCGACAGGGCCAGGCCCGAGGGCATGCCGCCCACGTCCACCGTCCGCACCTGCTCGAGCCGCTGGGGCCAGCCGGCGACCTCCTCGGGGTAGTGGAAGCGGAGCTCGGCCACCTGCCCCGCGCCGGCCAGGCTCACCCAGACCGACAGCGGCGCGCCCCGGTCCCAGGTCTGTCCCGCGGCCGGGGTCTGGGCCACCACCATCTCCGGCAGGCCGCCCGCCTCCTCCCCCAGCCCGACCCGGCTCACCCCGGCCCGGCAGCGATCGCTGTCGGGGTGCAGGGAGGCGGCGCAGGTGGAGGTGTTCATGTCCGTGTCCACCTCGACCAGCCGCCCGGGCCGGAGGTCGACCAGCGACACGTCCTCGGACAGGCTGTTGACCACGAAGGCCCACTCGCCGTGGGGGTCCAGGGCCAGGCTGCGCGGCCGCTCGCCCACGGGGATGGCGAAGGGGAACAGCGGGTTGTCGGCCAGGAAGAAGGCCCGCTTCTCCACGTCGAACACCCGCAGCTCGTCGCTCTGGCTGTTGGCCATCAGCAGCAGGTGGTGGAGCGGGTCGCACTCGGGCTCGCCCAGGGGACAGCCGGTGAAGACCTGGAGGTCGGCCGGGGTGGTGAGGCGGCCGGACAGGGTCGGCTTGGCCTCCTCGCAGCCCGCGCCTCCCAGCGCGGCCAGCGGGCCGGCGGCGAGCCACGCCAGGGTCAGGATGCGTGCCTTCATCAGCGCTGCTCCTCGGTGGGCCGGCCCACGCGCGCCAGGACGTCCATGAAGCCGCCGCTGGCCGGGTCCGCGTCCAGCACGATCACCTGGTTGTCGTCGAAGCAGGTCAGCAGCGCCCAGGCGCCTCCCCCCGGCGGGTCGTAGAAGCCGATGTCGAAGGGTCCCTTGCAGACGCCCTCGCGGAAGCCCAGCATGCGCCGGGAGCTGCCGTCGATGGCGTACACCGCGTCGTCCATCGAGCCGGTGACCAGCAGCAGATCCCCGTGCGCGCGGACCCGCGACGGGTTGCCGCCGACCACGAGCGCGTCCAGGTAGGCGTTGCGCGGCTGCCCGACCTCGTCCAGGCTGGTGTCCAGGATCGCCAGTACGTCCGGGTTGCGCATCACCAGCCCCGCCCGCTCGCCGCCCTGGAAGAAGGTCAGGGAGCGCGTCTCGTTCCCCAGGAGCTGACGGAAGAAGTCGGTGCGCGCGAGGCCCGCGGCCGCGCCCAGCGCGGGGTCGAGCATCAGCAACGGGTTGCTGTACGTCATCGGGTAGCGCACGGTCACGTACACCAGCCCCGACGCGGCCGAGTACGCCAGGTCGTTGTAACCCGTCTCCGGCGTCTCGAAGGAGAAGGCCTCCTGGTTGAGTCCGTTGGACGCCTTGGGCAGGTCGTAGCCGAGCAGGTTGTCCCCGCGCAGGGCGCCCACCACCAGGGTGCGGCTCTCCTCCCCCTCCACCAGCAACAGGCTGAAGGGGTCGGGCTCAAGCAGGGTGATAAGGTGCCGGACGCCCTCGCAGCGAGGGAAGTCCCGCTCCGGACGCCTGCCGTCGGGCCAGCAGTTCAGCACCAGCCCGCCCCCGGCCGGATCCACGCTCACCTCCAGGAGCACGACCTGGTTGGACTCGCGCACGGCGACCGCGGCCACCGAGCCATCCTCGCTGAGCACCACCGAGCCGGCGAAGTTGTCCAGCCGCACGGCCTGGTCGTCCAGGATGAAGCGCGTGAAGTAGGGGTCGTCGGGATCCGGGCTGGCGAGGTCGGCCTGGGACAGCCCCAGGAGGTCGATCACCCGCAGTGAACCGCCCGCGAAGGCCAGGTCGAAGTTCGAGCAGGACACCAGGGCGAAGCCCGCCGGGTGCACGGCCAGTCCCACGGGGTACTGGAAACCGCCCAGGGGGATCGGCACGCCCGCGCGCTCCTCCGCGCAGCCGGACAGGCCCGCCAGGGCGAGGAACAGCACGATCGACGACTTGAAGCGCACGCTCGACCCACCTTCCCGACGATTCATCCGTCTTACCGGCGACCCTTGGCGGCCTTCTTGATGACCTTCCTGGGAGCCTTCTTGGTGGTCTTCTTGATGGCCTTCTTGGAAGCCTTCTTGATGACCTTCTTGGAGACCTTCTTGGAGACCTTCTTGGAGGCCTTCTTGGGAGCCTTCTGGGGAGCCTTTTTGGCTGCCTTCTTGGCTACCTTCTTGGCTACCTTCTTGGCCGCCTTCTTGGCTACCTTCTTGGCCGCCTTCTCGAGGGTCTTCTTCGCGGCCTGCTTCACAACCGGTCTGGACTTCGGCTTGTTCTTCACGGACGCGGTTTTCGTCGCAGCCTTCGCCTTCCCGGTGGCCCGGGTCTGCTGCCGTTCCAGGATGGCGGCGTGGGCCGCGGCCAGGCGCGCCACGGGCACGCGGAAGGGCGAGCAGGACACGTAGTCCATGCCCACCTGGTGGCAGAAGTGCACCGAGGCGGGGTCTCCGCCGTGCTCGCCGCAGATGCCCACCTTGAGCTTGGGCCGCACCGAGCGGCCGCGCTGGATGGCGAGGTCCACGAGCTGCCCGACGCCCTCCTGATCGAGGGTCTGGAACGGATCGGCCGGCAGGATGCGCTGCTCCACGTACTCGGGCACGAAGCCGCCGATGTCGTCACGCGAGAAGCCGAAGGTCATCTGGGTCAGGTCGTTGGTGCCGAAGGAGAAGAACTCGGCGGTCCCGGCGATCTGGTCCGCGGTCAAGGCGGCGCGCGGGATCTCGATCATCGTCCCGTACATGTGCGGGATGTTCTCCAGGCCGAGCTTGGCGCACACCTCGGCGTGCACGCGCCTGGCCAGGGCCAGCTGGTTCTCGAGCTCGCTCCGCATGCCCACCACCGGCACCATGATCTCCGGCATGACGATCTTGCCCTCGGCGCGCAGCTCGGCGGTCGACTCCAGGATGGCGCGGATCTGCATCTCGCTGATCTCGGGGTAGGTCACGCCCAGGCGCACGCCGCGGTGGCCCATCATGGGGTTGGTCTCGTGCAGGTCGTCCGCGCGCCTGGCCAGCTCCTCGAGCCCGATGCCCAGGGCCTGGGCCAGCTTCTCGCGCTCCGCCTGCTGCGTGGGCACGAACTCGTGCAGCGGCGGGTCGAGCAGCCGGATGGTGACCGGCAACCCGTCCATGACCGCCAGGGTGTCCTTGATGTCCCTCTTCACGTGGGGGTAGAGCTCTACCAGGGCCGCGCGCCGCTCGGCCTCCGTGGTCGAGACGATCATCTTGCGCAGCAAGAACAGCGGCACCTCGGAGTGCTGCCCGTAGAACATGTGCTCGGTGCGGAACAGGCCGATGCCCTCGGCGCCGAAGGCGCGCGCCTTGGCGGCGTCCTCCGGGGTGTCGGCGTTGGTGCGCACCTTGAGCCGGCGGAGGCCGTCGGCCAGCTTCATGAAGGTCACGAAGCGCGGGTTCTCGGTGGCGTCCATCATGGCCAGGGCGCCCTGGTAGACCAGCCCGCGGGTGCCGTTGAGGGTGAGCTGATCTCCCTCGCGCAGGACGAGCCCGCCCACGTGGACTTCCTTCCGCTGCACGTCCACCTCGAGGGTCGAGGCGCCCACGATGCAGCACTTGCCCCAGCCGCGGGCCACCAGGGCGGCGTGGCTGGTCATGCCGCCGCGAGCCGTGAGGATGCCCACCGCCGCGCGCATGCCCTCGACGTCCTCGGGGTTGGTCTCCTCGCGCACCAGCAGCACCTTCTTGCCCAGCTTGGCCTGCTCCACGGCGTCCGCGGCGGTGAACACGATCCGCCCGCTGGCGCCGCCGGGGCCGGCCGGCAGGCCGCGCGCGATGGGCTTGGCGTTCTTCTCCGCGCCCGGGTCCACGATCGGGTGCAGCAACTCGTCGAGCTGGGCGGGCTGCACCCGCAGCACCGCCTCCGAGGCCGGGATCATCCCCTCGTCCAGCATGTCCATGGCCATGTTGAGCGCGGCCGTGCCGGTGCGCTTGCCCACCCGGCACTGCAGCATCCACAGGCGGCCCTCCTGGATGGTGAACTCGATGTCCAGCATGTCGCGGTAGTGCCGCTCGAGCGCCAGGCGGATTCCGTCCAGCTCGGTGTACACCCCGGGCATGGCCTTCTGCAGGGAGGGCATCTGCCTGTTCTGATCGTTCTTGGTGGCCTCGTTGAGGGGGTTCGGGGTGCGGATGCCGGCCACCACGTCCTCGCCCTGGGCGTTGACCAGCCACTCGCCGTAGAACTTGTTCTCGCCGGTGGCCGGGTTGCGGGTGAAGGCCACCCCGGTGGCGGAGCTGTCGCCCATGTTGCCGAACACCATCGACTGCACGCTGACCGCCGTGCCCCACTCGTCGGGGATGCCCTCGATGCGCCGGTAGGCGATGGCGCGCCTGCCGTTCCAGGAGGAGAACACCGCGCCGACGCCGCCCCAGAGCTGCTCGCGGGGATCGTCCGGGAAGTCCTTGCCCAGCACCTCGCGCACCTTGAGCTTGAAGCGCCGGATCAGGTCCTCGAGCTCCGCCACGCTCAGGTCCGCGTCGGTGGCGCGACCGCGCTCGCGCTTGACCGCCTCCAGCATGCGATCGAGCTGCTGGCGGATGCCCTGGCCCTCGGCCGGCTCGACGCCCCCGGCCTTCTCCATGACCACGTCGGAGTACATCATGATCAGCCGCCGGTAGGCGTCGTAGACGAAGCGCGGGTTCTTGGTCTTGGCGATCAGCCCCGGGATGGTGGCCGAGCACAGGCCCACGTTGAGCACCGTCTCCATCATGCCGGGCATGGACTTGCGCGCGCCGGAGCGCACCGACACCAGCAGCGGGTCCTGGGCGTCGCCGAAGTGGGCGCCCATGGCCTTCTCGACCCGCGCCAGCGCGGCGTTCACCTGCGCCTCGAGGGCGGCCGGGTACTTGCGGCCGCTCGCGTAGTAGTGGGTGCAGACCTCGGTGGTGATGGTGAAGCCAGCCGGCACGGGGATGCCCAGCTTGGCCATCTCCGCCAGGTTGGCGCCCTTGCCGCCAAGCAAGTTCTTCATGCCGCCGTCGCCGTCCGCACCGTCCGCACCGAAGTAGTACACCAGCTTGGCCATGTCCTCGATCCTCCGTGTTTGGTCATCTGCCCGGGCGGGTTCAGCCCGCGTCCGGGGTCTGCAGCCTAGTGAAATCCGCGATCCTGCCGAACAGCGAGTGGATGCCGCACAGCATCGCCTTGCGGTTCGCCTGCCGGGCCGGATCGTCGGGATCGTTGACCAGCACCTTCTCGAAGAAGCGATCCACCGGGGCTCGCAGCTCGGTGGCCAGCAGCGCCAGCGCCTCGTCGAAGCGGTTCGCGACCAGGCTGGCCTCGAATCGCGGCGCGGCGGCCTGGTACACCTCGAACAGCACCCGCTCCTCGTCCGCCACGAACAGCCCGGGCTCGAGGGCGGCGCGCTCGCAGCCCTTGATGATGTTGGCCACCCGCTTGAAGGCCACCGCCAGGTCCAGGTAGGCGGGCTTGGCGGTGAAGGCCCCCAGCGCCTTGACCCGCAGCAGCGTCTCGCTGAGGTCGTCCAGGCCGGCGGCCAGCACGGCCTCCACCACGTCCTGGGGGGCGCCCTCGCCCAGGCGCTGCCGCAGCCGTCCGGCGAAGAACTCGACCAGCTCGTCGAGCACCTGCTCGTCGAAGGGCTCGACCTGCGTGGGCAGCGTGGGCTCGACCTTCTTGCGCGCCGCCGCCTTGCGGGCCTTCTCCTGGGCCTTCTGCAGGCGGGCCGCGGTGAGCTTGTCGCGCAGCCCGTCCAGCGCGAGCGCGAGCATGCGGCGGAGCGAGAAGCGGTAGCCCTTGCCCTGGGCGATGGCGATCACCCCCAGGCAGGCGCGCCGGAGGGCGAACGGGTCCGCCCCGCCGCTGGGCTTCAGCCCCAGACCGAAGCAACCCACCAGGGTGTCCAGCTTATCGGCGATGGCCACCAGCGCGCCCACGTCGCTGTCCGGGATGGCGTCGCCAGCGAAGCGCGGCCGGTAGTGCTCGCGCACCGCCTCGGCCACGCCGGTGTCCTCGCCCGCGAGCGCGGCGTAGTGCCCGCCCATCTCCCCCTGCAGCTCGGGGAACTCGCGCACCAACTCGGTCAGCAGATCCACCTTGCTGAGCAGCGCGGCCCGGGCCACGCGCCAGGAGAAGCGCTCCGCCTCCTGGGAGATGGCCCCGAGCTTCACGCTGGTGGCCTCGATGACCCGCTTGATGCGCTCCAGCCCGCCCAGCCCGAGCGCGTGGGCCAGCGCCACGGCCAGGTTGGCCACCCGGATGGACTTCTCGTAGTACGTCCCGAGCTCGGCCTGGAAGATCACGTCCTGGAGCCGCGGCAGCAGCTCGATCGGCGCGGTCTTGCGATCCGTGTCGTAGAAGAAGCGAGCGTCGGTCAGCCGGGCGGTCAGCACGCGTTCGTACCCGTGGCGCACCAGCTCGTCGTCGGGCACCGGCGTGTTGGAGATGGCCACGAAGGCGTTGACCAGCCCGCCGTCCGGGCGCTCCACCGAGAAGTAACGCTGGTGGTTGCGCATGGCCGCGACCAGCACCTGGCGGGGCAGCTCCAGGAACTGCGCCGGGAAGCGGCCGAGCAGCGGCAGCGGGCGCTCGACCAGGTAGGTGACCTCGTCGGTCAGCCCGGGATCCTCGACCAGGCGCCCGCCGGCGGTCTCGGCCAGGCGGCGCGCCTCGCGCTCGATGTGCGCGCGGCGCTCGGCCGGCGCCACCAGCACGTCGTGCACGCGCAGCGTCTCCAGGTAGTCGTCGTACCCATGCACCTCGAGCGGGGCCGGGTGGGTGAAGCGGTGCCCGCGGGTGGTGCGGCCCGCGCGCACCCCGGCGAACTCGACCGGCAGCACCTCGCCGTCGAGCAGCGCGAGCAGCCAGTGCACGGGCCGGGCGAAGACGTGCTCGCCCGCGCCCCAGCGCATGGTCTTGGGGAACGCGAGCCCCTGCAGCGCGCCGCCGACCACCCCGCCCAGGACCTCGCCGGTCGGCCGCCCGGCCACGCGCCGGCGCACGGCCACCACCTCGCCCTTGGGGGTGTCGATGCGCACCAGCGCGGACACGTCCACCCCACGGCTCTTGGCGAAGCCCAGGCAGGTCGCGGTCGGCTTGCCGTCGCGGTCGTAGGCCACCGCCACCTTGGGGCCGGCGATCTCCTCGTCGAGGTCCGGCTGGCTGGCGGGCAACCCGCGGGCCCTGAGCACCAGCCGGCGCGGCGTGCCCAGGCTGTGCACCTCGAGCTCCGGGCCGGCCAGCCGGGCGGCCTCGAGGCCGGCGCGGAAGCCGCCGGCCAGGCCCTCGAGCGCGGGGGGCAGGAAGCGGGCGGGGATCTCCTCGCACCCTACCTCGAGCAGGAACTCCATCGCGGCACCTACTTCTTCGAGTTGTCGAAGTCCTTCATGTCCCTGGGCTTGGAGCACCCGGGCGCCTCGTCGCGCGAGAAGTCGCCGAGCTGCTTCTTGTCCTTCTTCGGTACGTCCACCACGTCGCAGCGGAAGAAGGCGATCAGGATGCCCGAGAGCGTCACCAGCAGGCCGGCCGCCCAGGTCAGGCGCTCGAGCCCCCCGGGCTGGTCGGCCGTCAGCCGGCCGCGCTTCATGAACTTCGCGGCCACGATGAGCCCGAGGCCCACCAGCAAGACGACGATGATCTTGCTGTCCAGCAGGCGGCCGACTCCGTCCATCGTCTCCTCCTGGATCAGACCTCGGCCAGGAGCGGGAAGCCCAGCCGCTCGCGCTCCGCCAGGTAGGCCTGGGCGCTGGCGCGGGCCAGCCCGCGCACCCGCGCGATGTAGGCCTGCCGCTCGGTGACCGAGATGGCCCCGCGGGCGTCCAGCAGGTTGAACACGTGCGAGCTCTTCAGGCAGTAGTCGTAGGCCGGCAGCACCTGGCTCTTGCCGCACTCGGCGCCCAGGCGCAGCAGCCGCTGGCACTCGGTCTCGTACATGGCGAAGAGCGCGAGCAGCATGTCCACGTCCGCGGTGTTGAAGTTGTGCTCCGAGTACTCCACCTCGCCCTGGTGGTGCACCTGGCCGTAGCGCACCCGGTCGTTCCAGCGCAGGTCGAAGATGCTCCTCACGTCCTGCAGCAGCATGGCCAGGCGCTCGAGCCCGTAGGTCAGCTCGACCGAGATGGGCTTCAGGTCGAGCCCCCCGCACTGCTGGAAGTAGGTGAACTGGGACACCTCCATCCCGTCGCACCACACCTCCCAGCCCAGGCCCCAGGCGCCGAGGGTCGGCGACTCCCAGTCGTCCTCGACGAAGCGGATGTCATGCTGCTCGACCAGGATGCCGATGGCCCGCAGGGAATCCAGGTACAGGTCCTGCACCTCGAGGGGCGAGGGCTTCAGCAGCACCTGGAACTGGTAGTAGTGCTGGAGCCGGTTGGGGTTCTCGCCATAGCGCCCGTCCGTGGGCCGACGGCAGGGCTCCACGTAGGCCACGCGCCAGGGCTCCGGCCCGAGCGAACGCAGGAAGGTCGCCGGGTTGAAGGTGCCAGCCCCCTTCTCGCAATCGTACGGCTGCTGCAGGAGACAGCCACGATCTGCCCAGAATTGCTGGAGTTTCAAGATGATCTGCTGGAAGTTCACGCCGTCGCTCCCGCGTCCCCGAGGCGGTTCGCAATCCCGCGAATCACCTGGCAAACGCGGCGCAAGCTACCATCGGAAAGGAGGGGTGTCAAGCGCGCCTTCCAGGTGGGGTCCCCCCCGTCCCCTCCTCTCCGGGATCCATCCCGAGAGGGGGTCCGGGCGCTCACCCGGCCTCGCCGGCCCGCTCCTCGGCGAGCTGGCGCAGGAAATCCCGGGCGCGGAGCGGGTGGCCGATCAGCCGGTCGAGGACGCGGAAGAGCGCCTCGCGCGCCTCGCGGGCGGCCTCGGGCGCGACCTGGGGGGCGGGCAGCCCGGCCTGCAGCGCGCGCAGCAGCTCCAGGCCCGCGGCGGACAGCTCCGTGGGCCGGCCACCGGCGCAGCGCTCGCACACCACCCCGTGCAGGTCCGGATCCTGGGCCCAGCGAGCGGACTCCGCGGCGCCGCAGCGCGCGCAGGCGCCCAGGCTCGGGGCCAGACCCGAGAGCTGGAGGACGTCGAGCTCGAAGCGCCGCAGCTCCGCGGCCGGGAGCGGCCCGGCCTCGAGCGCGCCCAGGCCGCGCTCCAGCCGCTCCAGGAAGGCACCGGCCGGCTCTCCCTCGCGGGTGAGCGCGTGGACCAGCTCGCACAGGTAGGCGGCCTGGCCGATGGCCACCAGCCCGGTCTGGATGGCGGCGTGCGGCTCGAGGCTGCGGGCCTCCTCCAGCCTCCAGAGCCCGCCCGGGCGGCGGGCCTCGCTGAGCACCGCCTCGATCCGCCCGAACGGCTCCAGGCAGCCCCCGAACCGCCTGCGCGAGCGCCGGCCGCTCGGGGCCACGGCCTCCACCAGGCCGTGCTCCGCGGTCAGCAGGGCCACCACGAGGTCGGCCTCGCGGAGGGGACGCCGGGACAGCACGATGGCCTGGAGCTGCCAGCGCTTCACTGGGCGGCCGGGCCGGGCCTGGCGCCGCAGGAGAGGCGCTGCAGGCGCTGGCACTCCTGGGCGGGCAGCGACATGCGGCCCTTCTGGATACAGTTCTCGAGGTAGGTGCAGCCGTGGGGGTTGTCGCCGGACAGGAGGTGCACCTTGGCCAGGTGCAGGTAGCCCTGCACGTACTCGGGGCAGAGCTTGACGAGCTGCTTGAGGTGCTCGATGGCCTCCGGGAAGGAGCGCCGCTTCTGGTGCATCAGGCCCAGGTACTCGTAGGCCACGCAGAAGGACTCGTTCTGCGCGAGCGAGGACATCACCCGCCGCATGCCCTCGTCCTCCTGCCCGATCTGGAACAGGGCCCAGCCCAGGTTGGCCTCGGCCACGAAGCGCTCGGGCAGGAAGACGTCCTCCAGGGCCTTCTCCAGCATGGGCAGGGCCTCGCGGAAGCGGCCCTGGGAGATGAACACCCGCCCCAGGTTGGCCCGCGCGGAGCTGAAGTCCGGGTTGAGCTCCAGGGCGCGCTGGAAGCACTCGATGGCCTTCTGCTCGTTGCCCAGGAAGTGGTGCGTGAGCCCCAGGCCGTTGTGGGCCTGGTAGAACTCCTCGTTCAGCTCGATGGCCTCCTGGAACTCCTTGAGCGCCTGGTGCACCTGGCCGGCCTGCAGATCGTTGACCCCGAGATCGTACTGGATCTCGGACTGCATCGTGTCCTTCTGGCTGGCGCAGGCGGGCAGCAGCCCGGTGCCGAGCAACGCCGCGGCCCACGCCCCCCGCACCCACGCCCTGCTGCACGCGCCCTTCACCGTGAGCCTCCCGTCAGCCCGGACCCTAGAACGACGACAGCACCCGGGCGATCTTCGCCACCCCTTCGGGCGAGAGCACCGGCGTCGGCGGGGTCGCGGGCGCCGGCGGAATCTCCTCGGCCACCTCTTCCAGCTCCAGCACCTCGCCCTCCAGGGGCGTGAGATCGGGATCGGCCGGCGCCTCGGCCCCGGGCTGGGCAGCCTGCTGCGCCCGGGCCCAGGCCTTCAGGTCCGCCTGGAAGCACGGCAGGCTCTGGAGGAGCTGCGCCTGCGCCTCCACCGCCAGCGAGCGGAAGTTGATGTTGTCCACCATAAAGCCCATGGACTCCACGAACTGCAGCGCCTCGAGCTCGGTGTCGTGGTAGGACTCCTTGGTCACCTCGGGCGGATCGTGCAGGAACACCAGGCTCTCGTTCGACTCCGGGAAGAGCAGGTACACGTAGATCGAGAACCTCTGGGTCGCGTTCAGCACCCCCACGATCCAGGCCTTGGCGGCCTCCGCCTGGCGACCCGGCGCCGCCACGATGGGGGCGTTGATGGCCTCGATGATGGCCACGATCCACTCGCGGCGCGTCTGGATGAAGCGGATGTCGGTGCGTGCCTCGAACAAGTGCGTGCTCCACGAAGCGGCTAGTGGACCGTGATGTTGTACTCGTCGTTGTAGTTCTCGGTCTCGGCGGCCGTGCGCTTGTACTGCACGAGCGGGCTCTCGATCATCACGTTGTTGCCGCCCATGTCGCCCTCGCCCACGATCAGCCGCAGGTAGACCTCGGGCGACACGCTCAGGCGCTGCTCGCCGACCTTCTTGGTGGCGGCGAAGTGCAGCACGTTCGGCCCGGGCTTCAGGTGCTTGGTCAGCTCGATGACCATGGAGGGCTCGTCGTCGGAGCGGATGCGCTTCCACCACTGGCTGTTGATGTAGATGTCGATCTCGTACTGCGTCTTGCCCGGGTAGTTCTCTTCCTTGACGAGCCAGTAGCGCTTGGAGGCGCCCGCGCTCCCCGCCCCGGGCAGGTTGGCCGGCTGGGCCTTCTGGCCGTCCTTGGCCTGCACTGCGTAGCCCGGGGCGTCGATGAAGATGTCGCCGTTGGCGTCGATGGTGACCGTGCACTTCTCGAACTTCTGCCCGGTCACGGCGTCGATGCGCACCCCGTTGAGGAACACGTTGCGCGCCCAGGCCACCCCGCCGACGGCCAGCGTCCACAGCAGCGCCGAGACCAGGATCGTCTTCAGTTTCATGGCTGCCAACCTCTTTCGCTTGCCAACTCTAGCTTTTACGACGCTCCGCCCGGCCCGTCAAGGTTCAGCGTCCAGCCGTCCTCGCCGCCCGGCCACACCAGCCTGTGGAGCTGGAGCTGCAAGCGGGCCTGCAACCTGGCCTCCAGCATCCAGCGGGCGAGCTCGGCCGGCTCGCACAGAGGAACGGCCGGCGACAGCAGGATATTCACCCCCGCGGGCGGCGGGTGGGCGGCCAACGTCCCGATCGACCAATCGAAGTCCGCCCTGTCGGCCACCACGATCTTGAGCTCGTCCCCGGGCCGCAGGCGCCCCAGGTTGGAAAGCCGCATGCGGCCGTGCTCGCCGCTCCCGGGCGGCTTGAGGTCCATGATGCAGCGCACGCCGGGCGGCACGCAGCCCACGTCGAGGGAGCCGTTCGTCTCCAGCAGCACGATCCGGCCCGCGGCCGCGAGGCGGGCGGCCAGCCCGAGGCAGGCCGGCTGGAGCAGCGGCTCCCCGCCGGTCAGCACCACCAGCCTGGGCCACTGGCCGAGCGCCAGCGCCTCGAGCGCCGGGAGCGGGACCTCCCGGCCGCCCTCCCAGGCCCGGGCGGTGTCGCACCAGCGGCAGCGCAGGTTGCAGCCCGCGAGGCGCAGAAACACGGCCGGCGTGCCCGCCAGGCTGGTCTCCCCGGCGATGGACACGAACGCCTCGCACACGCGCAGGCTGTCTGCGGCCCCGGCCATCGTTTCACTCGTGGTAGGTGGCCACCGAGCCCTCGGTCTCCCACACCCGCACCCGCACCACCCGGGCCCGCTCCCCGGCCAGGGAGTGCTGCAGCCGGCGGTAGATCACCCGGGCCAGGTTCTCGCTGGAGGGATTGCACTCGCGGAAGTCGGCCACCTCGTTCAGATCGGCGTGATCGAGATCGGCCGCGGCGGCCACCAGGCGCTTGCGCAGCAGGCCGAAGTCGATCGCCAGCCCGGTCGGATCGAGGTCGGCGGCCGCCGCGGTGGCCTCGATCTTCCAGTTGTGCCCGTGCACCCGCTCGCACTTGCCCTGGTAGCCGCGCAGGTGGTGCGAGGCCGAGATCACCGTGTCCACCGTGACTTCGTACATGGCCGTCCCCTCCCCGCTCACAGCGGCCGGGTGGCCCGGTCGAGCCAGGCCCGGGCGGGCTCGTCCAGGTGCGGGCCCAGGGAGTCCCGCACCCGGGCGTGGTAGTCGTCCACCTGCCGCCGCTCGGCCGGGGACAGCAGCTCGGGCTCGATCAGCCGCCGGTCGTAGGGGCAGAGGGTGAGCCACTCGAAGCCCAGGAAGCGGCCGTGGGGAGTGTCCCCGGCCGGGACCACCACGGCCAGGTTCTCGACCCGGATGCCGCGCGCGCCCTCGACGTACACCCCGGGCTCGATGCTCAGCACGTGGCCCGGCTCCAGCGCGGTCAGGTTGCGCCGCAGCGACACGCTGAAGGGGCCCTCGTGCACGCACAGGGCGGCGCCCACCCCGTGCCCGGTGCCGTGCCCGTAGTGCAGCCCCGCGGCCCACAGCGGCGCGCGGGCCAGCGCGTCGAGCTGGTAGCCGTTCGTGCCGGCCAGGAAACGCGCCCGCCCGAGCGCCAGGTGGCCCTGGAGCACGGCGGTGTACTCCCGCCGGGCCGCGGACAGGTCCCCGCCCAGCCCGAGCGTGCGGGTGATGTCGGTGGTGCCGTCCAGGTACTGGCCGCCGGAGTCGAGCAGCAGCACGCCCTCGGCGGCCACCGGCACGTCGCTCTCGGCCGACACCCGGTAGTGCACGATGGCGCCGTGGGCGCCGTACCCGGCGATGGTCTCGAAGGACGGGCCCAGGTACCCGGGCGCCTCGCGGCGGAAGCCCTCCAGGCGCTCGGCCAGGCTGGCCTCGGTGTGCCGCCCGCGCGGCAGCTCCTGCTCCAGCCAGGCCAGGAAGCGCGCCATGGCCACCCCGTCCCTGAGGTGCGCGGCCCGCGCGCCCGCCAGCTCGGCCTCGTTCTTGACCGCCTTCCAGGCCGGCACCGGGTTCGGCTGCTGCAGCAGGCGGGCGCCCGCGTGGCGCAGGCGCGCGGCCGTCCAGCGGCTGACGGTGGCGGGGTCGATCCACACCCCCGCGCCCGCGCGGCCCAGCCCGTCCAGCACCTCGCCGAAGCGCTCGTACGGCAGCACCTCCAGGTCGGCCGGCAGGGCCGCGCGCGCCCCGGCGCCGAGCTTGGCGGGGTCGACCAGCAGCCTGGCGCCGCGGGGCTCGACCACCAGGTAGGCGATGAACACCGGGTTGAAGGGCACGTCGGCGCCGCGCAGGTTCGTCAGCCAGGCGATCTCGTCGAGGGCCGCCAGCACCACCGCGTCAACGCCCGCCGCCTGCATGGCGGTCCGCAGCCGGGTGAGCTTGGCGCCGGCGTCCACGCCCGCCGCGGACAGGGCGTGCGTGCGCAGCGGGGCCGTGGGCAGGGCCGGCCGCCCGGCGCCCCACACGGCCTCGACCAGATCCTCCTCCTGTGGGGCGAGCAGCACGCCGCGCGCGGTCAGCGCCTCCTCCAGCCGCTGGCAGGCGCCCTCGGAGAACACGCGCGGGTCGAGGCCGACCCGGGCCCCGGCGGGCAGGTTCTGGGCCAGGAAGGGCTCGAGCTCGGGCACCCCGGGCTCGCCCATGCGGAAGAGCTCGATCCCGGAGCCCGCCAGCTGCTCGGCGGCCTGCAGGAAGTAGCGCGAGTCGGTCCACAGCCCGGCCCGCTCGGCCAGCACGGCCACGGTGCCGGCCGAGCCGTCGAAGCCCGAGATGAACCCGCGCCGCTGCCAGCAGGCGGCCACGTACTCGCTCTGGTGCGGATCGGCGCTGGGCACCAGGTAGGCGTCCAGGCCCGCCGCCCGCATGCGCGTCCGCAGCGCCGCGATCCTCTCGCTCACCTTCATCACGACCTCCTCGGGTGTCGAGCCCCCGGGCATGCTGCCAGCCCGGGCGCCGCAAGGCAAGGCTGGTCGCGGGCGCTCAACGGCGGCGCAGGACCCAGGGCAGCAGACCGAGCGCGAGCAGGCCCAGGCAAGCGACGGACGAGGCGCTGCCGCAGCCGCAGCCGCTGAGCGATCCGCCGCCCTGGTCTCCTCCGTCCACCTCGTCCACCTCGTCCACTCCGTCCGATCCGTCCGATCCGTCCGATCCGTCCGATCCGTCGGATCCGTCCTCCACCCCACCCGCGACCCGCTCCACCGCCCCGAGGTCGGGCAGACCGTCCGGAACCTCGCTCACGCCGGGGATCGCCACGCCGACGTCGAGGAGCGCGTGCCCGAGGGCCAGGCGGTAATCCCCCCCGTCAGGGTCGGCGAAGCGGGGCTCGACCGAGAGCCCGTGGGCCTCGAGCCCGGTGGCCGCAGTGAACAGCGCCAGGGTGTCGTAGCGCACGTTCAGCCACTTGACGAGCGGGCCGCCGTCGGACCGATCGGTGAACAGATCGTCGAAGTCGAGGTCCACCGGCGCGAGCAGGGAGTCCAGGCCGTTCTCGATGGCGTAGAAGTGCCCGGCCCAGATGTTGTTGCGCGAGGTGAGCGGCCCGAAGGGCTCGGAGGGCGCCCAGGCCTGGGCCTCGGGCGCGTCAGCGGCCGGGGCCGCGGTGGTGTGGTAGACGAAGATGGGCCCGGACGAGCCGTTGTTGAGCTTCAGGGCGTGGTCGCGGTAGCCGGCCACGAGCGTGCGGACCAGCCAGGTCGGCCCGCGCTGGATGGGCGAGAGCGAGACCGCGTTCTTGACCTCCAGGATGCGGTTCCCCACGAAACGCACGTTCAGGCAGGCGCCCTCGGGCTCCAGGCCGTCGTCGCCGTGCAGGGAGAGCTCGTTCCCGGTGACGTCGGTGTCGGCCGCCACCCCCTCGTCCGGGCTGTCGGTGAACTCGCCCACGTACACCCCGTTGAAGGTCCCGCGCAGCGCGTTCCGGCGGACCACGTTCCCCCGCCCGCCGTTGACCTCCACGGCCGAGGCCTCGGCGTAGTGCGCCTTGACCGAGTCCCAGGGCCAGTCCCACACGCGGGTGTCGGTCATGCGGTTGCCCTGCACCAGGTTCTCCGCCCCGCCCCGGCGGATGCGCACGCCGAGGTTCATGTTGTGGAGCTCGCAGTTCTGCACCGCGACCCGATCGCTGGCGCGGATGTCCACCCCGTAGCCGCTGTACTCGCCGTCCCCGTAGAAGCGCATCTCGAAGCCGTCGATGAGCACGTCGTGCTGCCCGTCGAGCAGCACGCCGCCCGGGAGCACGGCCGCGTGGATGGGCTGCCCCGTGGGGTCCGAGCGGTCCGGCAAGCGCACGTACAGCAGGTCCGCGGCCTCGTCCCAGAAGAACCCGCCCGGCAGCACGCCCGTGAGCCCGGCCTGGCCGCCGTCCTCGTCGAGCAGGCCCTGGAGATCGTGGTAGTCGTACAGCCGCTCCTCCCCGAGCGCCACGTACCAGGTGGGCCCCTGGTGCGGCGTGGAGTACAGCCCGTCCCCGAGCGCGGTCCAGGAGACCGCGCCCTCGGCCAGCTCGAGGCGGCTGCCGTCCAGGACCGCGCCCGGCTCGGCCAGGAGCACCAGCGGGTTCCCGGGCTCGCCCGAGGCCGTGACCTCCAGCGCCTCGCGGTACACGCCCGGGCGGGCGTGGATCACGAAGCCCGGTCCGGCCCGATCCACGGCCGCCTGCAGGGAGCGCAGCGGGGTCGCCTGGCTGCCATCGGCCCCGTCGCTGCCCCGCTCCGGATCCACGTACAGGTGGGTCGGGCTCGGCGGCAGCGCCACCCCATCCGGGCGGGTGGTGAAGCCGGCCGTGGCCGTCTCGGCCTGGTCGTTGTCGGGATCGTCGAGGGTCAGGCGCGCCTCGTAGGCCGTGGCCGGGGAGAGGAAGAACAGGCTGCCCGCGAAGCGGGTGGCGTCGATGCGCGCCAGCGGGTGGGCCGGCTGCCAGGCCGCGTCCCCGGCCCGTCGCACCTCGAGCCCCAGGCGCGCGTCCCGATCCGCGTCGCCGGTCACGTTTACGCGCACGCCGGCCGCCTCGAGGTTGGCGTACACCTCGGGGGTGCCCAGGCTGGAGGCGTCCTGTGCGCGGGCGATCGGGGCTGCGGCCAGCAGCAGGAGAACCCACGCGACGCAGGCAAGCAGACGCCTCATGCCGGCTCCTCTCGGCGGAGAACGCCCCGGGACGCTCAGAGGATATACCGCAGCCCCAGGGCGAGCCACACGTCTGTGCCCAGCCACCCGTCAGGGTCCCCCCAGGTGATGAGATCAGCGGTCAGCTCGACCCGGGCACCGGTGAGTTCCTCGAGACTCCAGGCCATGCGCAGGTCCAGCCGCACCAGATCGCCCTCGTACGCGACCCAGCCAAGCAGGTACTGCGGATACCCGAGGAGCGCACCGCCCAGGCCACCTTCGCCGGACAGTGCCGGTCCCTGCATCCAGTGCAGGCCGATCGCGCCCGACAACCCCCATGGCGCTCGGTAGGTGACGAACCCCGAAATTCGGTGTCCCTCCGCGCTCTCATGGGTGTCGCGCAGGCCGAGGATGCCCTCCGGCGCGTTCGTCTCCAGGTCGAACCAGCAGTAGGTGTAGGCCACCAGGGCCTGCCAGCGCTCCGACCGGCGAGTCCGCACCATCCCCCGGAACGCCACGTCGTTCCAGACCACGCTGAACTCACCTCCAGTGCCAGGATCGGACGCGCTCGGCGGAACGTTCTCCGAGGCGCTCCCGCGGCGCCAGGTCAGGTCGAAGGACAGGCCAAGACCCCACGGGGTCTCCTGCGCGTATCCGGCGTGGGTGGTGTCCACCGGCACCAGCACCAACCCCTGCGAGTCTACCCGGGGAGCCTCGCCCTCTCCGCTCCTGCCAACGAAGATGTCGTAGTCCGCGGTGGCTGGGTTGTAGGCGAAAACGTCGACGGCCAGGGTGGGCGCGGCCAGCGCTCCGAGCGCGAACATGCCCGGATCGCCGACCTGGCGCGAGTAGCCGAGGCGCAGGATCACGCTCCCGTCGCCCAACGGGTCCCAGGCCGCCGCCAGGCGGGGCCACACATCGACGAAGCGCAGCTCACCGGCCTGTCCCGAGCGGTGGATCCAGGCCAGATCCGCGCGCAAGCCCGCCACCACCCGCAAGCCGCCGAAGGCGAATTCGTCCGCCAGGTGGACCCCCAGGGCATCCTGGGTGAGCTCGTCCCGTGCAGCGCGTACCTCGCCGTCGGGCCCGGGCACCATCCGTTCGACCCTGTAAGGTCTACCGGACCGGTCGATGAAGACCGCACCTCCCGGCAAGCTCTCTTCGAACCCCGCCCAGGTGCGGCTGAACTGAAGACCGCCACGCAGGACCTGATCCAAGTTGCCCACCGGGACGAAACCCGACAGAGACGATTCCACCGCCAGACGCCGGCCGCGCTGACGCTTGCTCTCGTCTGCGTTGAGGATCTGGAGGCTGCGGTCTTCGTCGTAGTGCGAGCTGCAGGCCGGATCGTCCAGAGCGGTGCAGCCGCTGTGAGGCCCGACCTCGAGTGTGTGCTCGGAGAAGCTCGCGCGGGTCTCGTGGATGAGTCCCGGGATCCAGCGTGCCTGCCAGCTCGCGCCCACCAGCCAACCCTCGGAGAAGGCATCCTGTTCGGCCTCGGGCGACGTGGCAGGACTCTGTACGATGTTCTCGGCCCAGGCCGGCCGTCCCAGGGCGATGGCCACCAGTTCGTGCCCGTCGACCGGTCGCGCCACCACCTCGGCCAGGTATGCGAGGCGCCACAGCCCGTAGGCCGGGAGCTCGGTCTCGTCGACCGCCGGCGTGAAAGGGTCCTCCGCGTGCTGCGCGTGACCGGCTCGCAGCAGCGCCACAGCGGCCGAGGCCCACACCCGGCCTGGCACGAGCGGGCCCGCGGCGCTTGCGTGGCCGGCGAACAGAGAGGTCCGATCCGTCGGCATGCCCTGCTCGTTGACCAACCCGACCGCCGCGGGATCGCGGTAGCGGGTCTCGGCCAGCATGGTCTGCAAGGCCGCATCCACCCGCCAGGTGTCGAGTCCCCGCGGGAGCGAGAGCCGCAGCGCGCCCGCGTCGGTCGGGCCGAGCGAGGCCGGCAGTCCGGCCTCCAGGACCTCCACGTGGCTCAGCACGCTCGCGGGCAGGGCGAAGTCGGTCGTGCCGGTGAGTGGATCCGTGAGCGAGAAGCCATCCACCAGCACGAGCTGGCCGGGAAAGACGGACAGCCCTCCCAGCATCCAGGCGAGTTCCAGGCTGGGGGCGTAGAGCGGCGGGGCAGGCAGCGCGAGCATGGTGTCCCGCTCGAGCGCCAAGCCCAGCTCGGTGCCAGGCGGTGTCTCATCGTCTGCGCGGGCTTCGCGCCACGAAGGGCCCAGGAGCATGGCCAGAGCCAGTAACCACAACGCGCCCTGAGATCCGCGGACCATGCAGGCCACCCTTCTCCCCAGCTCGTTCAGAGCAGGTAGCGCAGCCCCAGGGCGCACCACAGGTCGTGGTGCAGCTCATCGCCTGGTTCGAGCCACACGTACAGGTCGGCCGTGACCTCGGCCCGGACGCCGAGCAGGTCCTCCAGGGTCCAGGCCAGGCGCGCGTCCAGGCGCAGAAGTTCTTCGCCAGCCTGCCGCGAGGCCGCGCCATTCGCGGACTCGAAGAGGTGCGTGACCAGCCCTCCAAGGCCTGTGTGGGTTTCTCCGGGCAACCAGTGGAGGCCGAGCGCTCCCGACAGGCCCCAGGGCCCCCGGTAGGAGCCCACGAGCGTCAACCGATGCCCGCTCCCGTCCATATCCAGGTCCATGAAGTTGCCGGTGGGTGGCTCCTCGCGCTCGCCGTCCCACCAGCAGAACGTGTATGCGATCAGGGCCTGCCAGCCCGAGGCCAGTCGCTTCCGAGCCATGGCCCGGATCGTCAGATCGTCCGAGAGAACCTTTGTGGTGCCCATCCGGACGCGGAGGTCTCGCCAGACCAGGTCGGCCGAGAGGTCCAGCCCGGGGATCACCTCGCGCCACAGCCCGAGGTGGGCCGCATTCGCCGGGACGAGTGAATCCACCCTGGCTGACAGGAGCTCGGGCTCGCCCTCACCGCTCCTTTCCAAGAATATGTCGTACACCCGGGTGGACGGGTTGTACTCGTAGGTTTCCGTGACCTGCCCCGTGTCGCGGAGGCTCCGGAAGGAGTCCATGCCTGGATCGATCACGCCCCGGGAGTAACCGAGGCGGATCGCCGATCGTCCGTCGGCGAGAGGATCCCAGGCCACCGCCAGGTGAGGCCCGATGTGCGAGAAGCGCACCTCACCCTCCTGACCGTCGCGGTTCAACCAGAACAGGTCAGCCCGCAGACCCACCTGGAGCCGCATGGGGCCGTACACCAGCTCGTCCTCGAAGTGCAGGCCGAGCGCGTCCTGAGTGAGCTCGTCCTGCGCAGGACCGACCTCGCCATCCGGACCGGGCACGAGCCGGGTGACGCCATGCGGCCTGCCCGAAAGGTCCAGGTACGAGGCGCCTCCGAGCAGCCTGTACTCGTAGTGGGCCCAGGTGCGGTGGAGCTGCACCCCGCCGCTCACGACCTGGTCCACCACGTGGCCGCCAAGACGGCCAGAGAGGCTGGACTCCACGGCCAGCCGCCGGCCACGTTGCAGCCAGGTGCTCCTCGCGTTGCCTGACAGGAGCCCCGAATCCCGGTCAAAGTGCGATGCGCAGTCCGGCTCGTCCACGGCGGCACAGCCGCTGGTCGGGCTCTCCTCCCACGTGTGCTCGCCGAAGCTGATCCTCGATTCCTGGCGGAGTGCCGAGGTCCACCCAGCCGTCCAACCCACGCCCACCAGCCAGCCATCGGAGAAGGCGTTCAGCTCGGCCTCGGGTGACCGATAGGCCTCCTGGGTGATGTTCGCGGACCAGGCCGGCCGCCCGAGCGCCAGGACCGTGAGCTCGTGCTCGTCGACCGGCCGCGCCACCACCTCGGCCAGGTAGGCCAGGCGCCACTGCGAGTAACCGGGCAGCTCGATCAGGTCCGGGTTCATCGGGTCGAAGTAGTCCGTGGCCTCGGTCATGCGCCCGGCCTGCCTGAGCCCCAGGGCGGCAGTGGCCCACAGCCGGCCCGGCAGGATGGGACCCGAGGCGCTCAGGCCCCCGGCGTACATGGAGTCACGCGTCCCGCGCGAGGAATCCCCTACCGGCTCCAGCCCGCGGCCAGGCTCGCGGAAGCGGAGCTCGGCGGGCGCGGCCTGGAAGCCCGCCTGCACGCGCCAGGCGTCCTCTCCCCGCGGGAGCCAGAGCCGCAGCGCGCCCGAGTCGGTCGGGCCGAGCGAGGCCGGCAGGCCCGCCTCCAGGACCTCCACGTGGCTCAGCACGCTCGCGGGCAGGGCGAAGTCGGCCGTCCCGGTGAGCGGGTCGGTGAGCAGGAAACCGTCCAGGGTGACGTGCTGGCCCGGGTTGCCGGCCAGGCCGCCCAGGAGCCAGGCGAGCTCCAGGCTCGGGGCGTAGATCGGCGGTGCTGGCAGTTCGAGCAGCGACTCCCGCTCGAGGGTCGTCCCGACCTCCACGCCCGGCGCCTGCTCGTCCCCGGCCCGTACCTCACCCACCGGCCAGGCCAGGAGCAGGCCCCAGGCGAGCGCGCACCACCCTGCCCTGGCGACTCGCAACCGAAGTCCCCCCCCGATCCCTCGTCCCATCAAAGCCTCCTCGCTGCTGCCCCATCGGAGCCCATTTTCACCGATCCGTCAAGCGCCATCCGGCCTTGACTCCCGCGCTCGATGCGCCGACAATGCGCCGCATTGTGGAGGAGATTCTCAACTGACCCCGGGAGGTAGGGAAACCATGCGTGCCTGGACTCGTGCGGCGGTGCTGTTCTCGTCGGTGCTCGCCATGTTCGCCTTCGCGGCCTGCTCGAAGACGGTCGAGGGCGAGACCAAGGCCTGGGAGGCGAACCAGCAGAAGGCGGCCGGCCTGAAGGCGCTCTACCCGGGCTTCAGCGCGGCGCTCGACGAGCAGCTCAAGAGGGCCCAGACCGCCATGGAGGCCGCCAAGACCGCCACCGAGGAGGACAAGCCCAAGCGCATGGCCGAGGCCAACGCGCTGCTGTCCTCGGGCTGGGTGGGCGACCTGCAGGGGCTCGACGGCGAGATCAAGGAGCTGCGCGGGAAGATCACCCAGGCCACCACCGGCGCCAAGGACGAGACCGCCCGCCTGGCCGTGCGCCAGGTGGCGGACGACGCCCAGCGGGTGATCGCCCAGGTCGAGGAGCGCCTGAAGCAGGGCGCGCCCGACGCCGCCGCGGCCGGCGCCATCGTCACCAAGCTGGATGGCGATCTCGAGGCGGCCGAGAAGAACGTGGAGACGGTGATCAAGGCCCAGGCCGACGCGGCCAAGGCCGCTCCGCCGGCCGCGGCCGACGGCGGGACGCCGGCCCCGGCCGTGGGCGTGGACGGCGGCCAGCCGGCCCAGCCCGGCCAGCCCGCCCCGGCGGCCACCTGGAAGTGCGCCTACTGCGGCGGCTCGAACGAGGCCACCGCGACCAAGTGCCAGGGCTGCGGCGCTCCCAAGGAGTAGCCGATCCGCGGACCGATCCTACCGAGAAATCACCCAGGCGCTTCCGTCCTCCATGCCGGCCGGGCGACAGACCCGGACCGGGGAGGACCTTCCATGCGCGCCCTGCTCGCCCTGTGCACCTTGGTGGCCCTGTTCGCCGTGGCCACGACCCTGCTCGTGGCAGGCCTGGTCCTGCCCGGCGCCGAGCCCACCTGAGCCCCCTTGGCTGTCGAGACCGGGCGGGGTATCCTCTGAGCGCAACCCACGGAGGTGCGCGATGGGGTCCCGGCTCATGAACCTGTGCCTGTGTTGCTTGCTGTCCTGGGCCGCCGGCTGCGACGGCGGCGGGGGCCCGGCCGAGGACGGCGGGCAGGACGCGGCCGGCGAGGACGGCGCGGACGGCGGCGGCGACGGGCTCGTCGCGGGCGCCTTCGTGCTGCAGGTCCCCGCGGACACCCGCCTGTGCGCCCTGACCATGCTGACGCCTGCGGACTACGCCGCGGCCCTCCAGACCAAGGTGCGCGTCGGCCTGCGGGCCGGGGAGGTGCGGCTGCCCGCGGACCAGGCCGAGGCCGAGGTCGAGCTCGTGGAGACGCTCGAGGCCGGCGCCGACGGGCTGGCCGGGATCCCCACGGGCCCGGGCCTGCTGAGCCGCACCCCCGCCGGGGCGCTGGCCGACGGGAGCTACACGCTCACCTTCTCCCAGCCCTTCCAGGCCGGGCTCTCCACGCTCGAGGTGGTCGGGACCTTCACCGTCGAGGTGCGCTCCGGGAGCGCGCCGGCCGTGCGGCTGGACGACGCGCTGCTCACCGACGGGCAGCAGGGCCTCCAGGTGACCCGGATCGGGGGCAACCAGGCCCTGGCGCCCTGCGGCCTGGGGCCGTTCACCTGCACCATCCACGACCTCGGCCTCGAGGGCGGAGACCGGCTGCAGTTCGAGGCCTGCGCCTTCTGCCCGCCGGACTGGATCTGCAAGTCGAGCCTGGGCGGTCTGCGCCGGGCCATGTTCGACCGCTCCCGCGTGCACCGCGACAGCCAGGACTACTTCCTGCTGGCGCACACCTGGCAGCACCACGACTGGGGCCAGGACGTGCTGGTGGTGCTCGAGCCCGCCGTGGGCGCGCTGCGGGCCATCGCCGTCGCCACCGACCCTCAGGAGTACGAGAGCTTCACCAGGGCCACCTACCTGGACGAGGGCTTCCAGGCGCTCGAGACCCGCGCGGTCACCTCCCAGACCAAGCGCGACGCCTGGTGAGGCCGATGGTCCCGAGGATCGCGCTGGCGGTCGCGCTGCTCGCGGCCGGCTGCCTGGACTACGCGCCGCTGCCGCCGTGGAAGGCGGTGGACGGATTCGACGGGGCGGACGGCGAGGACGGCCAGGATGGAGGGGTGGAATCGGACGGCGAGGACCACACGTCCTACGGTGAGCCATGCATGCGGCGCGGGGGATATTGCCACATGGTGCACGATCTCGACGCGCCCTGCCCGCCGGGCAGCTACAGCCCGTTCAGAGGCTTCCTGCACCAGTGCCTGATGATCGGGTCCTCGATCTGCTGCGTGGACAAGGGCGACTTCGGCTCGCCCTGCATCGACGACGCGGACTGCGACCTCGGCGGCTGCCTGCGCGAGGCTTCCGGCTATCCAGAAGGCGGCCTGTGCACGCAGGTCTGCGATCCGGGCGCCAGCCCGACCGGTTGCCCCGTCTACTCGGTCTGTATCCCGGTGTTCTTCTCCCAGGCCGTGGGCATGTGCATGCTGACCTGCGGCGGGTACGAAGGTTGCCGGGAGGGCTGGAGCTGCCAGGCCTTCCCCCGCCAGCCCTGGGGCGCAGACGAGCGGACGGTGAACGTGTGCTGGGCAAGGGAGATCGCGATGGGCATGGCCGCGCTCGGCGAGATCTGCAGCCAGGACGACGACTGTCTGAGCATGCTCTGCCGCGAAGACCCCTCTGGCCAGCGGCGCTGCGCGTCAACCTGCGGCGGAGAGGATCGCTGTCTGTACGGGTTCACCTGCCAGCAGGCGTCCGGCGGCGGCGGCCTCTGTTTCCCGGGCTGAGCCTCGCCAGCACCGGTCGGGCCCCCTCAGGCGTAGATGCCGGCCACGATGCGCGCGAGCCCGTCCACGTCCGCGGGGCGGAAGGCGTCGAGCTCGTGGCTGTCCACGTCCAGCACCGCCCGGATCGCGCCGCTCCGATCGCGCACCGGCAAGACCACCTCGCTCCTGCTCCGCGCGTCGCAGGCGATGTGGCCGGGGAAGGCGTGCACGTCGGGCACCAGCACGGGCTCGCCGCGGTCGACGGCCGCCCAGCACACCCCCTGGTGCCGGGCGAGCACGGCGCAGGCCACCGGCCCCTGGTAGGGTCCGACCACCAGCTCCCCACCCTCCAGGCGGTAGAAGCCGGTCCAGGAGAAGTGCGGCAGCTTGTGGTGCAGCACGGCCGCGACGGTAGCCATGCGGGCCACGGCGTCCGGAGCCTCCTGGAGCAGCTCCGCGAGCTGATCGTGGAGGCGGGTGTAGCGGCTGCGCAGGCGCCCTTCTTCGAGTCTTGGCACGCGTCACCTCGCGAGGGCCGCCCTCAGCGGGCGGCCAGGCTGAAGCTCTGCCCCGCCAACCCGGCGATGGTCTGGCCGATGGCGAGCGAGGCCGTGGCCGCCGGGGACGGCGCGTTCAGCACGTGGATCTGGCGCTCGGCCTGCACGAAGCGGAAGTCGTCCACCAGGGCGCCAGACGGCTCGAGCGCCTGGGCCCGCACCCCGCTGCCCGCGCGGCGCACGTGAGCCTTGTCGAGCTCGGGGACCATGGCCTGCAACGAGCGCACGAACGCCCCCCTGGAGAGGGAGCGCCACACCTCGGCCAGCCCCATGCGCCAGTGCCTGGCGGCCAGGCGCCAGAAGCCGCCGTACAGCAGCCAGGAGAACAGGTCCCGGAGGCGCAGGTCGAACCTGTGGTAGCCCTCGCGCTTGAGGGCCAGCACCGCGTTGGGCCCGGCCTCGACGCCGCCCCCGAGCGTGCGCGTGAAGTGCACCCCCAGGAAGGGGAAGCGCGCGTCGGGCACCGGGTAGATCAGGTTCCTGACCAGCCGGGCCGCCGCGGCGTCCAGCTCGTAGTACTCGCCGCGGAAGGGCACGATGCGTAGGCCTGGATCCAGTCCGCACAGGCGCGCCACCCGATCGCTCTGCAGCCCCGCGCAGTTGACGAGCTGGCGGGCGCGCACCCGCCCGGCAGGGGTCTCCAGCACCAGGCCCCCGGGCTCGCGGGCGAAACCCTGGACCCGGGCCCGCAGGCGGACCTCGCCGCCCGCGTGGGCCACGAGCTCCGCGAGCTTCCGCGTCACGCCCGGGTAGTCGATGATGCCGGTGGACGGCACGTGCAGCGCCGCGAGGCAGCGCACGTGCGGCTCGCGCTCGCGAGCCTCCTCCGGGCCGAGCCGGCGGATGCCCTGGAGGCCGTTCGCGGCCCCGCGCCGCTCGAGCTCCGCCAGGACGGGCAGCTCTCGCTCCGCGGTGGCCACCACCAGCTTGCCGCAGCGCTCGTGGGCCAGGCCGTGCTCGGCCGCGAAGGCGAGCAGCAGCTGCCTGCCCCGGGCGCAGTGCTCGGCCTTCTGCGAGCCGGGCCGGTAGTACAGGCCCGAGTGGACCACCCCGCTGTTGTGCCCGGTCTGGTGCGCGGCCAGCTCGCCCTCGGCCTCCAGCACCACCACCCGGGCGCGCGTCTGCCGGGTGAGCGCCAGGGCCGTGGCGGCGCCCACGATGCCACCGCCGATCACGGCCACGTCGAAGGGCTGCTCGCTCAAGCCTCGGCCTCCCGGAGGAGCTCTCCTGCGCGCACGTTACCGCCGACCCCGCCGAGCGGGCAAGCGCGCCCGCGCGCCGGCCTGGCGAGCCGGCCCCGGGCGTGCTAGCTTGGCCGGCGCCATGCGCTTCGAGGACATGATCTCCGGCCTGCCCACCGATCGCCCGCTGGCGCTGCTGCTGCGGCACGCCGAGCGCGCCTCCATCGACACCATCGAGGACTCCTACCGAGCCCTGCTCACCCCGGCCGGCATGACCGCGGCCCGGCTGCTGGGCGGCCGGCTGGCCCACCTGCGCCCGATCCGGCTGGCCCACAGCCCGGTCGGCCGCTGCCGCCAGACCGCCGCCTGCCTGGCGGAGGGCATCCAGGCCGCCGGGGGCGAGGCCACCCTCCTGGGCGAACGCACCGAGCTGGGCGGGCCTTACATGCTCGACTTCCGCGCGGCCATGGCCGCGGTGCTGGACGAGGGGGGTGGGCGCTTCGTGCGCGCCTGGTTCGACGGGCGCCCGCCGGCCGACGGCCTGGTGCGCCCCTTCCGGGAGGCGGCCCGGGGGCAGCTCGAGGCGCTGCTCGCGAGCCTGCGCGAGCCCGGGGCGCGCGGCGTGTGGCTGGGGATCAGCCACGACTGGAACCTCCTGCTGCTGCGCGAGGGCTACCTGGGGCTGCGGCACGAGGCGGCCGGCTGGCCCGACTACCTGGAGGGCCTGGCGGCCTGGCTGGACGACGGACGGCTGGTGCTGTGCCGGGGCGAGCGCCTGGTGCGGCTCGCGCTGCCGCTCTCCTGACAGGCCTCAGCCCCGCCAGTCCTGGATCTCCCAGCCTCGCCGGCGCGCCTCGCGCCGGAGGCGCGGATCGGGCATGACCACCCGCGGCCGGCCCACCCGCAGCAACATGGGCAGATCGGTGATGCTGTCGGTGTAGAAGGCGCTGGCGCCCAGATCGACCCCGTGCTCGGCCGCGTAGCGCTCGGCCCACACCACCTTGCCCTGGCCGGCGCACACCGGCGGCACCAGGGCGCCGGTGAACCTGCCGTCCTCGACCGCGTAGCGGGTGGCGATGAAGCCGTCCAGGCCGAAGTGCTCGCAGGCCGCCTCGGACTCGTAGCGCGAGGACGAGGTCAGCAGCACGCAGGGCTCCCCGGCCCGGCGGTGGGCGTCCAGCGCCGCCCGGCCGCCCGGGGCGGCGTGGGGCACCACCTCCTCCTGGAACCAGGCGCGGGTCCAGCCGCGCACCGTCTCCTCGGGCAGGCCCCGGATGGTCGTCAGGGCCTCCTGCATGGCGCGCTCCATGTCGATCAGCCCGAAGCGGTAGCCCAGCAGGTAGACGAGCGCCTTGGCCATCTGCGCGCGCGTGATGCGGCCCACGCGCCGCTCGCGCCGCATCCACAGGGCGCCCGAGTTGACGGTCAGCAGCGTCCCGTCGAGGTCGAAGAAGGCGACGGTCCTCACTTGGCGCCGGCTCCCTGGCCGAGGGCCTCGAGCAGCGGCTGGATCTTGCCCGCCGCGTCCACCACGGCCTCGCGCAGGCCGCGGGACTCCTCGGCCTCGCTGCCCGCGGGCCTGCGCATGCCCTGCGCCGCGCCCGAGGCCACCACCCTCTTCGTGCGCACCTCCACGAGCTCCAGGGCGACCGCGTACGAGCTGGCTTGCGCGTCGGGCTCGTGGAGGCGTTTGACGCCCACCCGGAGCACCAGCTCCGCGCCCGGGGCCTGGCCCGGCTCGGGCTCCTCCAGCACCTCGAAGCCCGCCTTCTGCAGGAAGGGGATGAGCTCCGCCTTGACCAGGAACCACAGCCTGGGGCGGGGCGCGCCCGGGGCCGGGATCACCACCACGCTCCTGCCGGTCCCGCCCGCGGGCGGGGCCGCCCGCGCGCCGGCCTCCTGCATGCGCCGCTTGAGGGCCGAGGCGTGGAGCCTGGTGTTCAGCACCACCTGCACCCGGTCCCCGCCCAGGCTGCGCCGGGAGCGGAGCCCCTCCCCGCGCCCGTCGCGCGAACCGGCCTGGACCAGGCCGACCAGCTTGTCCAGCTCCCTCTCCAGCGAGGGCCAGAGCTTCTCGAGGGCCGCCTCCTCCGCGGGCGTCGAGGTCAGCCCCTCGGCGTACCAGCGCAGGCAGCCCAGGCGGGCGTGCAGCACGGCCGCCTCGGTGCTCTCCCCCTCGCCCCGGCACTGGACCAGGGCGGTGTCCGCGTCGATCGTCTCGACCAGCTGTCCGGGCAGGAGGCTCTCCCCGGCCAGGGCGGTCGCGGCCAGGCCCAGCCACCATAGGGCCAGCAGCATGTGGAGGCGCATGTCCTTCTCTCCTCGCGTCTTCCCTTCGAGCAGGGATTGTGCTGACATCCTAGTGCTGCGCGGCGGGGGCCACAAGGGCCGCGCGGGGAGGGCCAGACCAGCCATGGCAAGCGGCGCCGTCTTCCTGCACAGCCCCGAGCTCGAGCGCATCGCCTACCCGGAGCACAGCCCCTTCAAGACCGATCGCGCCCAGCGCACCCGGCGGCTGCTCCTGGGCATGGGCCTGCTGGGCAGCGCCGGCGCGCGCGAGGTGCCTCCGCGCCCGGCCAGTCACGCGGACCTCACGCGCCTGCACTCCCCGGTCTACCTGGCGGCGCTGCAGCGGGCGGAGCGGGGCGAGTTCGACATGAGCTTCCTGGCCATGGGCCTGGGCACCGAGGACTGCCCGGTGTTCGCCGGCCTGTACGAGCACGCCTGCTGGGCCGTGGGCGCCAGCCTGGAGGGCGCCCGCCTGCTGCTCGCCGGCGAGGCGCGGGTGGCCTTCAACCCCTCGGGCGGCTTCCACCACGCCGGACCGGACTACGCCGCCGGCTTCTGCTACCTCAACGACGTGGCGCTGGCCTGCGAGCTGCTGGCCGCGGCCGGCAAGCGGGTGCTGTACCTGGACGTGGACGTGCACCACGGGGACGGGGTGCAGGCCTTCTTCTACGGCCGCAAGGACGTGCTGACCATGTCGCTGCACGAGAGCGGCAAGACCCTCTTCCCCGGCACGGGCTTCGAGGACGAGATCGGCGAGGGCGAGGGCCTGGGCTACGCGGTCAACCTGCCGCTCCCGGTCGGCACCTACGACGAGGCCTACGTGGCCGCCTTCCGGGAGGCCTGCCTGCCGATCGCGCGCGCCTTCCGCCCGGAGGCGGTGGTGCTGGAGCTGGGCATGGACGCCCTGGCCGGCGACCCACTCGCCCACCTGAGCCTGACCAACAACGCCTACGTCGAGGTGATCCAGGAGGTGCTCGGGCTGGGCGCCCCGGTCCTGGCCACCGGCGGCGGCGGCTACCACGTGGAGAACACCGCCCGCGGCTGGGCGCTGGCCTGGAGCGTGCTGTCGGGCCAGGATGATCCGGCCGACGATCCCTCGGTGGGCATGGGCGGGGTCTTCCTGCAGTCGAGCGAGTGGCGCGGCGGGCTGCGGGACCGGGTCCTGCTGTCCCACGCCGGCCAGCGCCAGGCCATCGACGAGGCCCTCGCGGCCAGCGTCGCCAGGGTGAAGGCCGGCCTGTTCCCGCTGCACGGCCTGGCCTGAGCCAGGGGGGTGACGGCATGCGCGGCCTGGGCGGTTGTCTGTGCGCGTGGGCGCTCCTGGCAGTCTGGCCCGGCTGCGGCGGGTCCGACGATCGTTGCCGCGGGGTGGTCTGCGACCAGCCGCCGGCCAGCGCCTGCCTGGACGCGGACACGCTGCGGACGTTCACCTCGTCGGGCCAGTGCCAGCCGGACACGGGCCAGTGCAGCTACACCCCGGCCGAGCAGGCCTGCGAGTTCGGGTGCGGTCAGGATCGCTGCCTGGAGCAGGACCCGTGCCAGGGCGTGGTGTGCGACGACCCTCCCTCGAACACCTGCCTGGACGCCGACCGGCTGCAGGTCTACGCGGCGGTGGGCGCCTGCGCGCCGGAGGACGGCACCTGCGGCTACCCGTGGGACGCGCGGGTGTGCGAGCGTGGCTGCGCGGACGGGGCCTGCCTGGATCAGGACGCCTGCCAGGGGGTGGAGTGCGACAGCCCACCGCCGGACACCTGCCAGGACGCGGACACCCTGCTCGAGTACGCCGACCTGGGTGTATGCGACTCCGCTACGGGCAGGTGCCAGTACACCCCCTCGCCCCGCGTCTGCGCCGCGGGCTGCCGCGCCGGGATCTGCCTCGAGCCCCCGCCCGTGTGGGGCTGGATCTCCGTGCTCGAGCTCAACGAGGCCACCCTCAACGCGCCCTGGACCTGGCTGTCGGGGGTGCGGGCCTACTTCGCCCGGGCGCCGCACTGCCGCAACTTCCCCGAGCACTGGCTCGAGGCCTGCGGCCCCCCGCTCGCCACGGAGGGTGCCTGCGCGCTGTACGGCAGCGACTGGCAGGATCCCTGGCGCTGTGAGCCTGCCTGCGACCTCGACACCCAGGAGTGCGTCGACGTAGACGCCCTGCCCACCTGCCGGGACCTGCCCGCCGCCTGGGACGTGGGCGCGATCCAGGTGACGGGCCTGGCGGCGCCCGTCAGTCTGAGCGCGGACGAGCTGGGCCGCTACAGCGCGGGCAGCCTGCCGGCCGAGCTGTTCGGCGCGGGCGACGCCATCCAGGTGCAGACGGGAGGCGGCGCGCTGGCGCCCCTGTCCCTGCAGGGCGTGGGTGTGGCCCACCTGGAGCTCGGCTCGGCCAGCCTGCCCCTGGTCCGGGGCCAGCCGGCCCAGGTCACCTGGACCCCGGCGGATCCGGACAGCCGCGTCCAGGTCCTGCTGGAGGCCGGGCCCCACCACCCCGCCCCGCCGGTCGCCGCCATCCTGTGCGACGCGCCCGACGAGGACGGGCAGGTGGAGCTGCCCGCCGCGCTCGTCTCCACCTTCCTGGATCGGGCCTACTGCGTGTGCCGCTTCTCGCACGTCACCCGCTACCGGCAGGCAATCCTGCCGACCCAGGGCGGGGAGGTCGAGCTGCGCGTGGGCAGCGTCCGGCCGCTCCAGCTCGAGCGGCGGTGAGCGCGATCCACGCGCCTCAGCCGTCGAGGTGGCGCCACCAGTAGGCCAGGCCCGCGCGGAGGCGGGCCCAGGGCCCGCAGCGCGCGCGCAGCCAGCGCCGCCACGCCCGGCGCAGCCGGCCCAGGCCCTTGGTCCCGTGGAGCTGCCCGAGCCGGCCGCTCAGCACGACCAGCTCGCGCGGCGAGCTGGCGCGGCCCAGCTCGTCGAGCAGGGCCAGCGCCTGGGGCGTCCACGGGCTGCCGCCCGGCAGGATGTCGTCCATCTGCCGGCCCGCCCAGAAGCGCTGGCCGTGCTCCAGGGCCGCGCGGACCAGCTCGGGCCGCTCCAGCCGCGCGCCGCACTCGCCCAGTACGCAGGCCAGGTACCCGGCGGTGCTGTCCGGCTCGAGCCGCTCGATTGCCCGGGCGCTCAGCGCGGCCAGCTCCTCGAGCGCCTCCGCGGGCGGGCTGCGCAGCAGCGTCCGGCGCAGCCCGTCGACCAGCCAGGCCGCGGCCGTCATGTCGACCCCCGGCCGCTCGTCCCAGCCCGCCAGCCAGGTCCGCAGCCCGGCCGGATCGGGGCGGGGCCGGTAGGCGGCGAACCAGACGGCCTGGCGCCACAGCGGCGTGTGGGCGCCGAGCTCCTGCCGCTGCGCGTCGAGGAAGGCCTGCAGCCAGCGCTCCAGCTCCGGCGCGTCCCGGCCGCGCCGCACCAGCCCCCCCAGGGCCAGGGCCCGGAGCTGGGCGTCGCGGTCCCAGGGCGCCTCGGCCAGCGCCCGGTACAGCTTCACCAGGTGGCCCGCGCCGCGGGCGTTGGCGGCCTGGAAGGGCATCCCCAGCGCCTCCGCCTCGCCCAGGCGGAGATCCAGGATACCGACCGACTCCACCAGCTCGGCCAGCGACGCCCTGCGCACCCGCGTCCCGCCCAGGGCCAGCCCGAGCAGCTCGGCCGTGGCCCGCTCCCGCAGCCCGGCCTCGCGCAGGTCGTTCCAGGCCGCCTGGTCGGGCCAACCCTCGTCGTCTCCCGGCAGGACCCACAGCCGGCGGGCCTCGGCCAGGGCCTCGTCGGGCCTGGCGCTCAGCGCCAGCAGGCCGACCTTGCGGGCGACCAGGAAGGCCGACTCGGGCTGCTTGCCCTCCACGGAGGCCAGCACGGCCAGCGCCTCGCTCCAGTGGCGCCGCTCGGCCAGCCAGTCGGAGCGCAGCAGGTGCAGGCCCAGATCGGCGGGGTGCTCGGCCAGCAGCCCCTGCCAGTGCCGCTCGAGCACGTCCGGCTGCAGGCCGGCCCGCTCCATGAGGCCCAGCCAGCGGGCGACCAGCTCGGCGTCGATCCGTGCGGGCGCGGGTAGCTCGGGCAGCAGCTCCAGCGCCAGGGCGTAGGCCTTGTCCTCCTCGAGCCAGTGCAGCAGCTGCCAGAGGGCGAAGCGGTGCCCCGGCCAGCGCCGGAGCACCTCGGCCATGCGCTCCACGGCCAGCCGCCCCTGGCCCGCCTCGCGCTCGAGCCAGGCCAGCCTGGCCAGCGCCGGGCACGGATCGGCCAGCCGCTGCCGCAGCGGCTCGAGCAGGGCGCGGGCCTCGTCGATTCGCCCCGTGTGGGCCAGCAGCACGGCCAGCTCGTCGGCCGCGTCGTAGAGCTGGCCGTCCCGGCGGAGGGCCTCCCGGTACTCCGCCTCCGCCTCGCCCCGGGTGGTGTGGCCCGGGTGGCGGTCGAGCGCCCGGGCGAGCAGCACCCAGGCGTAGGCCGGCGCCGACTCCTGCAGCGTGCCGGCCCGGGCGAGCTGCAGCGCCTGCTCGTGCTCGCCCAGCTCGAGGTGCAGCGCCAGCACCTGCTCGCGCAGCGCGAGGTTGTCCGGCTGCAGCGCGATCCCCCGCCGCCCGCAGCGGATGGCCTCCTGGGGCCGGCCGGCGTCCCTGGCGAGCTGGGCCCACATGCGGAACACCTGCCGATCCTGGGGCCGCATGCGCGCCCCCTCCCCCAGCAGGTCGAGCGCGAGCTGCGCCTGGCCGCGCTGCAGGTGGAGCCGGGCGAGGCTGTGCCGGGCGCCCAGGTGGGTCGGGTTCCAGCGCACCAGCGCCTCCAGGACCTCCACCTCGGCTTGCTCCCGGCCGAGCAGCCGGAGCGCGTGGGTGTAGGACAGGCGCAGGTCGAAGTGTGCGGGGAAGCGGGCGCAGGCGCGCTCGAGCAGCTCGAGCGCCCGGCCGGCCTGGGTCTGCCCGCCCTGGCCCTCGAGCCACAGGTCGGCCTGCGCCTCGAGCCACTCGGGATCCTCCGCGCCGCGGCGGGCCAGGCGGTCCAGGGTGCGCTGGGCGCGCTCCGGGCCGCGCAGGCCGGCGAGCTGGAGCACGAGGTCGCGGGCCGGGTGCAGCCGGCCCGGGCAGCGCTCCAGGTGCTCCTCCAGGCGCTCCAGCACGGCCTCCTGGGCGGCCTGGTCGAGCCCGGCGCTGGCGGCGAGCGCGTGCAGGTAGGCGCCGCCGAGCTCGGGCGCCACGGCCAGCGCCTCCAGGGTCCAGGCGACCGCCTCGGCGTGCTCCCCGCGGGCCGAGGCCTGCTCCGCCTGCAGCATGCGGGTGGCCGGGGCCCCGGGCGACAGGGCCACCGCCCGCGCCACGGCCTGCCGGAGCTCCTCCGCCCGGTCCACCCCCGCGGGGCTCTCGGCCGACTCGCGGTCGAGCAGGCGGAAGCCGAGCTCGCGCCAGGCCCAGGCGTCCTCGGGGTTGCGCCGCAGCCTGGCGCGCAGCAGGGTGTCGGCCTCGCGGGTCTGGGTCTGGCGGCGCAGGGTCTCGTAGAGCAGCAGCTCCACCTCGTCGTCCCCGGGCCGCTCGGCCACCCAGCGCCGGGCCAGCTCCAGGCTGGCCGGCCGGCCCCGGTCGCACTCCACCAGCTCGAGCAGGTTGCGCCGCGCCAGCAGGTCGTTGGGCGCCTCCACGCACCAGGACCAGCAGGGCTCGAAGGCGTCCTGCCAGCGTCCCTGCCCGAGGGACAGCTCGACCTGGGCCTGCAGGTGGCGGGGCGCGTCGCCCAGGCGGCCGAGCTCCTCCAGCGCCAGGGTCGCCAGCTCCGGGCGGCCCTGGGCCGACCAGAAG
The DNA here is from genome assembly GCA_022710975.1 of Myxococcota bacterium. Lineage (GTDB taxonomy): Bacteria > Myxococcota > B64-G9 > B64-G9 > B64-G9 > JAKLGA01. The sequence continues at coordinate 152,834 of JAKLGA010000002.1, forward strand.
CGCACCGCGTGGGCCTGGACCGCCACGTCTCCGCCCCGGGCCTGCTGCGCCCGGGTCATGGCCGCGCGCGCCTCCTCCGGGCGGCCGTGGTCCTCCAGCGCCTCGATCCAGGCCACCCAGGCGCGCCCGCCGTGCAGCCGGTCGCCCAGGACCTCCACCCGGGACGCCAGGAAGGCCAGGCCCTGCTCCGGGCGCCCGACCCACGCCAGCGCGTCGCACAGGGCCTGGGCGTAGTGATCGTTCTCCAGCTCGAGGTGGGCGGCCAGGCGCAGCGGCAGCAGGCTCTCCTCGCAGCGGCGCTGGCGCAGCCGCACGTCGCCCAGGATGTGGTACACGCTGGCGTCGTCCCACACCCTGCGCAGCAGCCGGGTCAGCATGCGCTCCGCCACCCCGCAGCCCTCGTCGTGCACGGCCAGGAGGTCGGAGTACTCGGCCACGTACTCGCTCGGCGGGAAGGACCACTCCTCCTGGCGGCTGAAGCCGGGCAGGCGGCCGCGCTCGACCACCTCGGCCAGGCAGGCGCGCTGGCGCGCGGCGTCGCGGGTGGCGCGCAGGCAGCCCAGCAGATCCCGGCGCAGCGGCAGGCAACGCGGCTGCCCGGCCAGCAGCTGCTCCAGCAGGCGGATGGCGGTGGCGATCTCGCCGCGCGCGCGGAGCAGCCAGGCCTCCGCGCGGATGGCCCAGGGCGAGCCGGGGTGCGCCCGGCCCAGCTCGGCCAGCAGCCGCTCGGCCTCCTGCACGCCCTGGTCCTGGAGGGCCGCCTGGAAGCGCAGCCAGGCCTCGACGGGCCCGCAGGCCTCCTCCTCGAGCAGCGCCAGGACGTCCGGGCGATCGGCGGGCGCGAGCAGCAGCCCCTCGGGGCCGATGGGCGCGTCCTGCTCGCAGAAGCGCTCCAGCAGCGTCTCCAGCAGCCGCGGCGAGGAGGGGTCGTGGGCCAGCAGCAGCCCGGCCCGCTCGTCCAGGCCGATCACCGCCACCGCGTGGGCCTGCCGCTCGCCCTCCAGGCCGAGCACGAAGGGCACGCCGTGCTCCAGCAGGCGCCGCGCGCGCGCCTGGGTGACCAGGAAGGGCCGGGCCAGCAGGCCCCGCGCCCGCAGCCACTCGACGGCCCGCCAGGGGCTGGTCCCGGCGTAGGTCACCTCGGCGGCCATGGTGTCCGGATCGAGCTCCACCCCCAGCCCCGAGAGCACGGTGGCCACGCTGGTGGGCAGGCAGGCCGCGTGGCGCTGGCGCAGCGGGCGGTGCGGCAGCAGGCGGCGACGGCCCTCGGGGTGCGCCAGGGCGTGGGCCTTGACCTCGCGCAGGAAGGTCCAGCCGTGCCGATCCGCGAGGCGGCCGACGGCCTCCAGGTCTTCGCCCACCAGGGCGAGATCCATGCGGGCGCGGTCGAAGGCGTGGAGCGTCTGGCGGTCCGCCAGGGGCGCGAAGCCGCGGGCGGCCTCGACCTGCCGGGCCGCCCGGGCGAGCTCGGCCCGGGCCGGCTCGCGCTCCTGCCGCTCGGCCAGGGCGCACAGCGTGGCGGCCGCCAGCAGGCAGGTCTCGCAAGACTGGACCTGCGCGGCGCCCTCCTCCAGCCGCCGGGCGGCCTCCTCGGCCAGACCGCGCTTGAGCAGCGCCTGGAGCAGCGAGTGGGCCGCCCAGGGCACCCCCGGCTGGCAGTCCCAGCCGCGCTCGGCCGCCGCGCGCGCCTCGTCCCAGCGGTCCTCCTGGAGCAGCACCAGGGCCCGGCAGCTGTCGACCCAGCCGCCGGCCGCGTCCCGCTCCGCGGCCCGCTCGAGCAGGCCGTGCGCCCTGCGGAAGTCCCGCATCCTGGACCAGTTGAGCGCCTGCAGCGCCAGCCACGAGGCGGCGCCCTCCTCCGGGCCGAGGGCCAGGGCCTCCGCCTCGAGGGCCTCGGCCTCGCGCAGCTCCTCGAGCGGGTCGCGGTGGAGCGTGGGCCAGGCGCGCAGGCGGATCGGCAGCGAGCCCGGCTCCCGGCGCACCGCCTCGCGCAGCAGCCGCTGCCGCAGGCCGTTCGCGCCCAGCCGGCCCGCCAGCCGCGCCAGCGTGGTGAGATCCCAGGCGCCGAAGCGGTCGAGCGCCCCCAGGCCCGCCCAGGCGGGCAGCGCCAGGTGGTAGGCCTCGAGGTAGGCCCCCCGGTCGTAGAGCTCCAGGATCCGCCCGCTGTCCAGCCCCGCGCTCGCCATCCGCACCCCGTTCTTCCGTCCCGGCGGAGCCCCCGACCGCCCGGGCCGCGCAGGCCGGAGGATAGCCAGGCGGACGGGCGCCTGGCAAGCGCCGCGCCCATCCGCTATCCTCCCTGGCCGTGCTGTTCGTCTCCTTCACCTTCCTGTTCTTCCTGCCGCTGGTGCTGGTGGGCCGCTGGCTGCTGCCGGGTCGGGCCGTGCGCCCGTTTCTGCTCGCCGCCTCCTACGCCTTCTACGCCGTGTGGGGGCCGTGGTACGCGCTGCTGCTGGCCGGCGCCACCCTGTGCGCCTACCTGCTGGGCCGCGGCATGGGGCGCTGGCCCGCCCACCGCGGCGCGCTGCTCGGCGCGGGCGTGGCCGGCGCGCTGGGGACGCTCGGCTGGTTCAAGTACGCCGGCTTCCTGGCCACCCAGGCCTGGCACCTGGGGCGGCTGCTCGGGGTCGAGGCGCCCCAGCCTGCGCTGGACATCGTCCTGCCGGTGGGCATCTCCTTCTACCTGTTCCAGCTCCTGAGCTACCTGGTGGACGTGAAGCGCGGGCGGGCGGCCGAGGCCGATCCGCTCCGCTTCGCGCTGTACGTGGCCTTCTTCCCGCACCTGGTGGCCGGGCCCATCGTGCGCGCGGACGAGCTCCTGCCCCAGCTCCACGCGCCGCCGCCCTTCGACGGCCAGCGCTTCCAGCGCGGCGTGCTGCGCCTGCTGCAGGGGCTGCTGAAGAAGGCCGTGCTGGCCGACGGGCTGGCGGCCTGGGTGGAGCCGGTCTTCCGCGACCCGGCCCAGGCCTCGGGCCTGGGGCTGTGGACCGCGGTGGTGGGCTACGCCGCGCAGATCTACTGCGACTTCTCGGGCTACACGGACATCGCGCTCGGGGCGGGGCAGCTGCTCGGCTTCGAGCTGCCCGAGAACTTCCGCTACCCGTACCTGGCGCTCTCCCCGGCGGACTTCTGGCGGCGCTGGCACCTGACCCTGTCCCGCTTCCTGCGGGACTACCTGTACATCCCGCTGGGCGGCAGCCGGCGCGGCCGGGCGCGCACCGATCTCAACCTCCTGCTGACCATGCTGCTGGGCGGGCTGTGGCACGGGGCCGCCTGGCGCTTCGTGCTGTGGGGGGGCTACCACGGGCTGCTGCTCGTGCTCCACCGGGCCTGGCGGGCGGCCTTCCCCGCCGGCTCGCGGCTGGACGCCTGGCGCGGCCACGGGGCCTACCGCGCGCTGGCCGGGCTGCTGTGCTTCGCCGCGGTCACCCTGGGCTGGGTGTTCTTCCGCGCCCGGGATCTGCCCACGGCCTTCGCCGTGCTGGGCGGTCTGTGCTCGCCCGCGCCCCACCTCGAGACGCCGGCCGGGCTGTGGAAGGCGTGGATCCTGCTCGCGGTGGTCGCGCTCGGCCACGCGCTCGGGCCCGGGCGGGTGCTGGAGCGGGTGAGCGGCTGGCTCCCGGCGCCGGCGCGCGGGCTGCTGTGGGCGCTGATGCTGGCGCTCCTGTGGCTGTTCGCCTCTGCGGCGGCGCCGTTCATCTACTTCCAGTTCTGAGGAGGACGCGGGTGACACGCTCGAGCCGAGACGCCCTGCTGGCCAGCCTGACCGCGCTCGCCGCGCTGGGGGCGGCCGAGGCGGCGCTCAGGCTGTCCGGGCTGGGGGCAGAGCTCCGGGCCGAGGACCCGCTCGAGAGCCGCGCCGGCCTGCTGGCGGCGCTGCCCTTCGAGCCCGAGGTGGTGGTGCTCGGCAACTCGCGCGCCCGCCACGGGCTGGACACCGGCGCGCTGGAGGCGAGCCTGTCTCCGGCGCTGGGCCGGCCGGCCCGGGCCTGGAACCACGGCCAGGGCGGGGTGACCGGCTGGTCGTTGCTGTCGGGCGCGCTGCGGATGCTCGAGCGCGCGCGCCCGCCCGCGCTGGCCGTGCTCTGCCTGGCCCCGGCCGACCTGGTGGAGGCCACGCCGCCGGAGCTCAGGCACATGACCTGGTCCCAGGGCTGGCGGCCGGGCGACCTGCCCGCCCTGCTGCGGGCCGGCGTGGGCGTCGAGGACGCGCTGACCGCGTTCGGCTGCTCCCTGGCGGAGGTGCTGCGCCACCGCGCGCGCCTGCTCTCGCTCCTGGGCGGCGCGCCGCCGGGCTCGCCGCTCCCGGCCGACGCCCAAGGCTACAAGGCCGAGGCCCCCGTGCCGGCCGACCTCCAGCGCGCCCGCGCCCTGGCCCGCGCGGAGGGCTACCGGCGGGAGCTGGTCGGGCCCGGCGTGCGCCTGTCCGCGGACAAGCTCGGCTGCCTGGAGGAGGCCGTGCGCCGGCTGCGGGCGGCCGGGGTGCGGGTGGCCCTGGTGATGTCCCCGGCCTCCAGCCCGGTGGCCGCGCTGAACCGCGCCCCTGGCTCGGTCGTGCCCGGGCTGCTGGCGGCGCTCGAGGCCCTGGCGGGGCGACAGGGTGTGCCGTTCTGGGACCACACCCGGCCGCCGGGGCTCACGGACGCGGACTTCACCGACGGCGACCACCTGAACCGCGACGGCGCGCGGCGCTACACCACCTGGCTGGCCGAGGAGTTCTTGCGCCCCCTGCTGCAGGACGCCTCCCCTTCGGGGCCCAGGTAGGCTAGCATCCGCACATTCTTCGAATGGTCCGCCCAGGCCCGCCGTCTCATGGGCGACACGAGGAGGGAAACCATGCGCCGCGCGTTCCCCATGAGCTTGTTCTGGCTGGGGCTGCTCTGCCTGGGCTGCGACGGCGGGGCTGGCGTCCAGGATCCCGGGGACGCCTGCGGCCTGGACTCCGGGGACGCGGGCTGCGGACAGGACGAGCCCGATCAGGATTCTCCGGACGGCGAGGATCTCCCCACGGACGGCGACGCCCCGCCCCAGGGAGCCCCGCTGACCCTCACGGCCCGGGCGGTCGAGCGCTGCGGGAGCTGGGCGCCCGATCACCAGACCGGCCTCCAGTACCAGACCCCGACCGGCCTGCGCGTGGGGCTGATGGGGGTCGAGCTGCTGCGCTCCCACCTGGACCCCGCCCCGGTCGCGCTCGGCCTGCCCGCCTCGATCGTCGAGGTGGACGTCGAGGCGGGCGGCGCGCTGGCCGAGGCGCGCACCACCGACCTGCCCGCGGGCGACTACACCCACGTCCGCCTGACGCTGGCCTACGCCGTCTACCACGTGCTGGCCACGGGCCACTCGTTCGCCGTGGCGGCCGGCGATCTCGGCACGGACATGGCGCTGAGCAACCACCAGGGCGCGGGCGGCGCGCTGCGCGCCCAGGGGCAGTACACGGCCACCTTCGTGGCCTACGGCCAGCCCTACACCTACTCGGGCAGCACCACACTGAACTGCACCCTGTCGCTGTGGGGCGGCAAGGTGACCACGGCGGGCGGGCTCTACCAGGTGACCGTGCCCCTGCCGGGCTGGCCGCTGCGCATCGACCACGCTAGCCAGACGCCGCTGGCCGTGGCGCTCGAGTTCCCCATGCAGGACACCTTCGCCTGGCAGGACCTCGACCTGGCCGGCTTCGGCGCCGGCGTCTACGATCTGGTGCCGCCGCCGGGCGACGGCGAGCTCCCTGACTCGCTGCTGGAGTGCAACCTGCTGCTGGCGGACCGCTGCCAGGGCGAGGCGGTGGTGCCGCTGCACCCCACCTGGAGCATGCCGGACTCGAGCCCGCTGTTCTTCACCGACGGCGCCCAGGTGGTGGCGGAGTGCCCCGCCCCGGGCGCACCGGCCTCCGGGCAGGACGCGTGCTACGCCATCGCGCCGCTCGACTACCAGGCCGCGGACGGCGTGGTCGAGGACCAGGTCACGGGGCTGGCGTGGCAGCAGGCCACCCCGGTCGAGACCTACGACTGGTGGGAGGCGCGCGACTACTGCCAGGCCCTCTCGCTCGGCGGCCACGACGACTGGCGCCTGCCCAGCCGCGTCGAGCTGGTCTCCCTCCTGGATCTCGGGCGCATCGATCCGACCATCGATCCGGGGGCCTTCCCCGGGACGCCCAGCGACTTCTACTGGTCCTCGTCGCCCGTGCCGTTCCTGGGCTTCGCCTACGGGGTGCGCTTCGAGCTGGGCTTCGTCTACGACCACGACGCGAACGGCGGCGGGCGGGTCCGCTGCGTGCGGGGCGGCTATGCGCCACCGCAGCCGCGCTTCGCGGTGCAGGGGGACGTGGTGCTCGACCAGGGCAGCGGGCTCATGTGGCAGCGCCGGCACGAGGAGATCCCGGTGGGCTGGCTGGAGGCGCTGGCTCTGTGTGAGGGGCTGGACCTCGGCGGCTTCGACGACTGGCGCCTGCCCACCATGAAGGAGACCCAGACCCTGGTGGACGAGCGGCGGCTCCAGCCGGCCATCGACATCTTCGCCTTCCCCGGCACACCGGCCGAGTGGTTCTGGTCCTCGACCCCCATCGCCACCCATCCGGACCAGGCCTGGTGCACCAGCTACACCGACGGCTACGCCAGCATCCATGCCGGCGCCGAGCTGCACCGGGTGCGCTGCGTCCGGGACCCCTGAGGCTCAGTCCAGCAGGTTCAGCCTGACCGTGGTGCCGGTCGAGAGCGAGCTGGCGCCGATCGACAGCAGGATGTTGGCCTCGCCGTCGCAGGTCGGGTGGAAGCCCAGCATGGTGATGCCGTTGTCCATCACCTCGCTGGTGTTGACCGCCTCGATCATGGCGTAGCCGCGCACCGGGTTGCGCAGGCAGGTGGCCTCCATCTCGACCATGATCATCGCGGTCTGCTTGGCGTTGGCGCGCTCCGCCCCGCTGCCGGCCTCCTGGCTGGCGCCGGTGACGCTCATGCGGTCGTCGGACGGATCGCCCGGGGTGCCGCGCGTGGCGACGTCCACGATCCACTGGGACTGGGCCACGTCCACGCCGTCGTCCCGGGCCAGCTCCAGGTCGGCGTCGTAGAACAGCACCTTGATGCCCTCCTCGTTGCGCGGCTCGCCCAGCACGGAGTCGGTGAAGCGGGTGACGATGAAGGCCCGCACCTCGCGCAGGACCAGGTGGCGCGAGCCGACCTCGACGTCGGAGAACACGGCCGCGAACAGTCCGGTGTCCTCGCCCACCAGCGCGCCGGTCACGGTCACCATGCCCTGGCCGCCCTCGGCCAGCGGCAGCGGGCAGTCGTCATCGACCCGCACGTTGACCAGGCCGCCGCAGGGCGGATCGGCGCAGTTGGTGGCGAAGTCCACGCAGCGGGTGGTCTCCCCGCGGAAGGCGGCCATGGCCAGCGTGCCCACGTAGGCGATCGGCACGGCCGCGCCCAGGGCGGTCTCGATGGAGTCCACGTCCGGCTTCAGGAACAGCTCGTCGCAGGCGGTCAGCGCACACAGCGCCAGCGCGAGCGACGCGGCCAGGGCGGCGATCTTGCGCATGTCTCTCTCCTCCCGGAGTTGCCCGTGATCCACGGGTGGAATGACTCGAGGATAACCCGGGCCGCGGAGGAGCGCCACCCGGGTTCGCCGCGGTGCGTAAGGAGGCCGCCGCCACGTGAGCTGGCGCGGCCACCGGGTGCGGGTGACCGCCGGCTCGTTCTTGCTGGCCGAGCGCGGGTAGGCCGGCACGCGGGCGTTGAACCCGGCCCCGGCCTCGCGTACCCTACGCCCCATCCGTTCCCCAGGGAGGGGCGCCGATGGGCTTCCAGGACTTGTTCCGCCGCAAGTCGCTCGCCGATCTCCAGCAGCGCGCCGAGGACACCGAGCACGGGCTCAAGCGCACGCTCGGGCCCATCAACATGATCAGCCTGGGGGTGGGCTGCATCGTCGGGGCCGGCATCTTCGTGGTCACCGGCCAGGCCGCGGCCGCCTACGCCGGGCCGGCCATCATCCTGAGCTTCCTGCTGGCCGGCCTGGGCTGCGCCACCACCGGCCTGTGCTACGCCGAGCTGTCCTCGATGATCCCCGTGGCGGGCAGCGCCTACACCTACGCCTACGCCACCCTGGGCGAGTTCGTGGCCTGGCTGATCGGCTGGGACCTCATCCTCGAGTACCTGTTCGGCGCCTCGTTCGTGGCCGTGGGCTGGTCGGGCTACGTGGTCTCGTTCCTGGCCGACTTCGGGCTGGAGCTCCCCTCGGCCCTGGTGAGCGCGCCCTGGGCCTACTCGGCCGCGACGGGCTGGACCGCCACCGGGGGCATCCTCAACCTGCCGGCGGTGATCCTGGTGCTGGTCATGGTGGCCATCCTGGTGATCGGCATCCGCACCTCGGCCAACACCAACAACCTCATCGTCGGCACCAAGATCGCCGTGCTGCTGCTGTTCATCGGGGTGGGCTTCGCCTACGTGAACACGGACCACTGGGTGCCCTTCCTGCCGGAGAATACCGGCACCTTCGGCCAGTTCGGCTGGAGCGGGGTGGTGCGCGGGGCCGGCGTCATCTTCATCGCCTTCATCGGCTTCGACGCGGTCTCGACCGCGGCCCAGGAGGCGCGCAACCCCCAGCGCGACGTGCCCATCGGCATCCTGGGCTCGCTGGGCATCTCCACGGTCCTGTACGTGCTGGTGGCGCTGGTGCTGACCGGCCTGGTGAGCTACCAGGCGCTCTCCGTGCCCGACCCCATCGCGGTGGGGGTGAACGCCATCGGCGAGGAGCTGTTCTGGCTGCGGCCGGTGGTCAAGGTGGGGGCCATCGCCGGCCTCAGCTCGGTGGTGCTGGTGCTGCTGCTCGGCCAGCCGCGCATCTTCTACAGCATGGCCCAGGACGGGCTGCTGCCCAGGGTCTTCGCCCGGGTGCACCCGCGCTTCCGCACCCCGCACGTGACCACGATCGTGACCGGCCTGGTGGTAGCCCTGGTGTCCGCGCTCTTCCCGCTGGGCGTGCTGGCCGAGCTCGTGTCGATCGGCACCCTGTTCGCCTTCGTGGTGGTGTCGGTGGGCGTGCTGGTGCTGCGCTACCGCGAGCCCGGGCTGGCGCGCCCCTTCCGCACCCCCTGGGTGCCGCTGGTGCCCGTCGCCGGCGTGCTCATCAGCGTGACCGAGATGGTCTTCCTGCCGCTGGACACCTGGATGCGGCTGGGGGGCTGGATGGCCATCGGGCTCGCCATCTACTTCCTGTACGGCCGCCGCCACAGCCTGGCCGGCCGGGCCGCGCGCGGCTGAGCTACTCGCCTGCCCGGTACTGCTCGAGGGACAGCAAGCGCGCCTCCTGGCCCTCCTGGAGGTAGACCACCTGGTTGGCGCGGACGTCGTGCAGGGTCGTCACGCTGTTGGTGGCGTTGGGCCAGCGGATGGTGATCTCCTCGGCCAGGCACTCGTTCCCCAGCCCGATGATGACCAGGGGGTCGTGCTGGTACTGGCTGAGCCCGTGGCCGCTCTGCACCTCGCGCACGAACAGTTTCCCCCCGGCGGTCACCCGGATGCGGGCGCCGATGGCGTCCCGGTTGGCGCCGCCCGGCGCGCCCGCGCCCACCAGGTGGAACATGAGCTTGTTCGAGTCCTGGCCCACGTCGTTGCGGAACAGGTACGCGTAGGTGTCGTCCGGCGCGGGCGGGTCGTCGCCCGAGCTCCAGCGCATGAGCGAGGTGCCGATCACCAGGTCGTAGTCGCCGTCGCGGTCGTAGTCGACCAGCCCCAGGCCGCGGCTGCGGTGCACCCGCACCCCCGCCTGCTGGCCCAGCTCGCGGAAGGTGCCGCCGCTGCCCTGCTGCCACAGCAGGAAGTAGGTGTCGGGGTAGTCGGAGCTGGGGATCATCGCGTCCATGCGGCCGTCGTTGTCGAGATCGGCCAGGGCCGCGCCCATGTCGCCCTCGTTCCAGCCGTCGGCGTGCACCCGGGTCAGCCCGGTGGCCTCGTTCCCCGGCCGCAGGAAGGGCGCGGCCGGGAAGCCGACGTTGAGCAGCAGCTCGCTCTTGTCGGAGGCCTGGCCGATGTGCCAGTGGGCGATCTCGCTGGTCAGCAGATCCAGGTCGCCGTCGTTGTCCACGTCCCCGCAGGCGGTGGTGCCGCTGTTGCCGCCCAGATCCCAGGGCTGGTCGTTCACCCCGGGCCACCAGTTGTTCTCCATCCCCGCGCACATGAGCGCCGGCGCGCCGGCCCCCTCGCAGTAGGGCTGGTCCCGCCGGCTCTGGCAGTAGCACAGGAAGAACTGGTCGTCCTCGCGGAAGCTCTGGTTGCCGTCGGCCTCGTAGCCCGAGCCGATGGTCAGATCCTCGAACACGCCCGCGCCGGTGTTGCGGTAGAGCTGGTTCCAGCTCCGGCCGTAGGCGGCGATGAGCAGGTCGTCCCAGCCGTCGTCGTCGAGATCGCAGGCGGTCGCGCCCCAGGAGGCCCGGTGGAATTTGCCGTCCGCGGCGGTGTCCTCGTCGAAGGGCACCGTGGTCAGCCCGGCCGCGGCGGTCATGTCCACGAAGGCGCCGTCGCCCTGGCCGCGCCACAGGTAGTCCTGGGTCATGGATTCCAGGTACCCGTAGCGGCCGTACCACTCCGAGGTGAACAGGTCGAGGTACCCGTCGTGGTCCGCGTCCAGGAAGGTGGCCGAGGACACCGGCTCGTACTCGGCCAGGGTGAAGGCCTGCTCCGGGGCGATGGCGAACATCCCGTCGCCCTGGTTCAGGAACACGGCCGAGCGGTCCACCAGGGTGGCGGCGTTGTCGTAGTTCTGGTACACGCCCGCGAAGGCGTCCTGGTCGCCGTCGTTGTCCACGTCGCCGAACAGGAGCAGCGAGGTGGCCCGGCCCTCGGTCCCGTCGCGCGCCCGGAACAGCCCCGAGCGCCAGGTCCAGTCCTCGAAGCCGGTCCCTCCCAGGTTGTGCAGCAGCCGGTAGTAGCCGTGCGGGGCGGCCGGGTCCTCGCGCGCGCTGCTCGACTTCGTCAGCGCCAGATCCGGCCAGCGATCCCCGTCCAGGTCGACCACCAGCGCCAGGATGCCGGTCATGCGCAGGCCGTCCGGCCCGAGCCCGAGCTCCTGGGTCACCTCCGTGAAGGTGACCGGCTCCGGGTAGATGCCCGGGTGCAGGCACACGGGCCCGCCGTCGTCCTGATCGCCGTCGACGCCGTCCTGGCCGTCCAGGCTCCCGTCCGCCTCCCCGTCCTGGCCCGCGTCGCGGGAGCCGTCCGTGGACGAGCAGCCCAGCGCCCAGAGCGCCAGCGAGAGCCCCGCGAGCCAGCCGACCGACCCACCGAGTGAACGCATGCGAACCTCCCGTGGAGAGTTGCCCGCCATCTTACCCCAGGCCGGCCAGCCTGGCGATGGCCTCGGCGCGGCGGGGTCCAAAGGCGTCCGCGCCGTCCCGCAAGAGCATCAACACCGCGTACAGGGCCCGGGGCTCCCGGCGCCAGGCCGCGACCAGGCCGCGCACCCGCGGGTGGCGCCGGCCGAGCCACAGCACCTGCCCGGCGCGGCCGCGCTCCCAGGTCGAGGCCAGCAACCGCCCGCGGCAGAAGCGCACCCGCGCCCCCTCGCAGCCTGGCACCAGGCCCTCGGCCAGGGCGGCCTCCAGGGCGGCGGCCAGCCCGGCCTCGGCGGGCTCGAGCTCCTCGAGCGGCACGGCCCTCTGCAGGATCAGCCCGCGCCGCAGCGCGCGCCCGAGCCGCCCCAGGCGCTCGGCCAGCGCGCGCCGCAGGCGCCGGCCCGGCCCGGGGGGCGTGGGCCGCCTGGCCGGCTCGTGCACCACGAGGCCCAGGTGGCGCTCGACGAAGGCCCGCTCGGCCTCGTCCAGCACCAGCACCACCCCGTCCAGGAGGTGCTGCCCGGGACGCGCCTCCGGCCCCAGGGCCCGCAGACCGCGCCCGCGGGCCAGCGCCGGCAGCTCCTCCGGCCGGTAGGCCGCCCCGTCCAGCCCGCGGAAGAGCGGCACCCCGGCCGCCGCGGACGCGCCCTGCCCCGCGTCGGCCAGGCGGAAGAGCAGCTCGGCCAGGCGGCGCTGGTCGGCCGGGGGCAAGCGGGGGAAGAACCCCCTGGCCTCGTGCAGCAGCCGGGCGGCGCACTCCGCGGCCAGCGCCAGGGCCTCGCGCTCCCTGCCCGGCGGCCCGTCCACCAACGCGTCCCACACCTCGCCCCCGGCCGGGCTGGCCCACACCTCGCGGCGCAGCACGCCCCGCTCGAGCACCCGCGTGCGGGCCGCGTGCCCCCGCCGGGGCAGGCCGACCACGGCCAGGAGCTCGCCTCGCCGGGTGGTGGTCGAGCGGAGCACGTCCTGCAGCACGAGCCCGCGATCCACCCGCCGGCCGTCGACCTCCGCGCGGAAGCTGGCGTGCTCCAGGTGGCTGGCCGCGGCGCGGGCCCAGCCGGCGGTGTCGGCCTGGAGCCCGTCCAGCCGCAGGCGCGCGCCGGCTGCGCCGGCCTCGACCGCCAGGCGGATCACCCGCGGCCGCCCGACCACCCGGAGCGCCCGGCCCCCCGCGACCAGGCTCGCCTCACGGGCGGGCAGCACGAAGGCCACCAGCAGGTCGAGCAGCCCGCCAGCCTCCAGCGCGTCCAGGGCCCGCCGCCGGACCTCTTCCGGGACGGCCGGATCGAGCGCCCGGCCGAGCGCCTCGAGCGCCTCGGCCGCGGGCGGCGCCCCGTCGTGCTCGAGCTCGAGCCGCCGCCGCGCCACGCGCAGGGCGAGCCGGGCCGGGTGGGCCCCGGCGGCCCAGCGCGCGAGCGCCACGGCCGCGTACTCCGGCCCGGGCAGCCGGCCGAGGGCCAGCTTGGCCAGGGCCGCCTCCAGGTCCACGCTGAGCAGGGCCTCCTTCACCTGGGCACCTCCAGCGCGGCCCGGGCCACCGCCCGCCGCAGGGCCGGGGCCGCGGCGGCCAGCAGCGACGACTCCTCGGCCAGCCGATCGAGGAGCACGGCCGCGGCCAGCGCGGGGGAGGCCTGCCCCAGCCCCCCGGCCAGCCCCTGGAAGAAGGGATGGGCCCGGTGCAGCGCCACGAACCGCCGCGGCCAGCCCGAGCCCGGCGGAGGACGGAGCGGCGAGAGATCCACGTCGTGGCAGAGCCGCTCCGCCCCGGCCTCGACCAGGCAGCAGGGCGGCGCGCCCGAGCTGGCCAGGGCCGGCGCCAGGGCGGCCAGCAGGGCCGCCTCGGCCGGCCTGGCCTCGTCCAGCGGCCGATCGAGCGCCAGCTCGGCCAGCTCCCGCAACCCGGCCGTGCGTCCGAACAGCGGGCCGAAGCAGGGGTCGTCGGCGTCCAGCACCAGGGCCCCGGCCCTGCGGGCGGCCTCGGCCAGCGCGTCCCCGGCGCGGCCGACGAACATGCGACCCGCCGGGATGCGCTCGACGAGCTGGGCGAGCGAGGCGCTCCGCCCGTGCAGGCAGGGCAGGAACGGGCGATACCACAGGCCGGGCACGTGCCGCCAGGCCCGCGGCCGGCGGAGCGCGTCCTCGGCCATGCCCGCGAGCAGCGCGCGCCGGGCGGCCGGATCGGCCCGGGCGCGCAGCCGCCCGCGCTGGCCGAGCCCGCTCAGCGCGAGCAGCGCCCCGGCCAGCAGGGCCAGCCCCCCGAGGGCGATCGCCAGCCAGCGCGCGGCCAGGGGGGACGCCGCCGCGGGGGCCCGCGTCGCGCCGGGGCCGGGCGCGACCAGGGCGGGCGCACCGGGAGCCACGGCCTGGACGCGGGCCGCGTCAGGCCGGGCGCCGCCAGCGGCCGGGGCGGCCACCCGCGCCCCCGCGGTCGCGTCCACCACCTGCAGGCGACCGTCCAGCCACACCTCCACCCAGGCGTGCAGGCCGGGCACGCCCCGGCCGTCCTGCCCCACGATGCCCACCACCAGGCGCGCGGGCAGCCCGGTCCGGGCCAGCAGCAGCGCCAGCACGCCGTTGAGCACGTCGCAGTCCCCGGCCCCGGTCGCGGCCACGGCGGCCGCCCAGCCGTCCGGCGGACCGAGGCTGGCGCCGCGCAGGCGCTCCGCGGCCTGGGCCGAGCGGTCGTACGCCAGGGCGTCCTGGACCGCGCGCGTCAGGCGCGCCACGCGCTCCGCGTCCGCGAGCCCGCGCACCTCCTCGAGCGCGCGCTCGAACGACCCTGGCAGCGCGAGCCCCGCGGCCCAACCCGGCGGCGTCCGCAGCCCCACGGGCCGGGGACCGCCAGGCAGCGCGCGGTAGCGCAGGGGGCCCGGACCCTCCACCTCGCGGGCCGGGCGCAGCCAGCCGTCCGCGGACACCTCGAGCGGCAGGGGCTGCCCGCGCAGCCGGCCGCTCCGGGCCTCCGGCTGGAAGCCCGTGGGCACCGGCAGGTACGGCCGCCCGAGCCGGCCGGCCGGGAGCAGCAGCTCCACCTCCAGCACCCCCTGCCCGCCCGCGTCCCGCGCGGAGGCCGGCGCGAAACCGCCCGGAGCGCGCCCGGGCGAGAAGCCCCGGCTCGCCTCGAACTCCTCGAGGCTGGCCAGGCGGAAGAGCCGGGGCGCGGGCGGCGTGTAGCTGAGCGCCCAGCCGGGCTCCACGGCCTGCGCCGGCGTGATGGCGCCGGCCCGCAGCCCGGCGGCGCTCTCGGCGGTCAGCACCGGGCTACGGGTGGGCGCCGGGCGGAGCCCGACCGCGGGCGCGTCCCCCGGGGCCGGCCGCGGCGGATCGCCGGGGACGGAGGCGGACACGATCGCGGGCCCGCCCTCCGGCCGGGCGACCCGGGCGCGGGCCGCGAGCAGTCCGAGCGCGCCGCCGGCCACCACCAGCAGCAGCGCGAGCGCCAGGGCCGTGGCCCAGACCGGGCGGGCGGACAGCCCGCGCGCGGCCTCCCGCAGCCAGGTCAGCAGCCGCCGCCAGGGCGTGGGGCGCGCCGCGCCGTCCAGGGTGCGCGAGACCAGCTCGTCGAAGCGCCGCCGGGCGACGGCCAGCAGCCGCTCGAGGGCCTGGTCGCGCACCACCTCCTGGCGCGAGAGCACCACCCGGAGCTGGTTGCCGTTCAGCAGGAAGACCGGCGCCACGCCCTCGCGCTCGGCCGCGGGCCGCGCCGGGTGCACCCGGCGCACGCCCACCTCCAGCTCCTCGAGGAAGGCGCCCTCCGCCACCGGCAGCCCGCGGGCCAGCAGGCGGTAGGCCGGCCGCGGGCCGAAGCCCACCACCCCTTCGACCGGCCCCTCCACGAACTCCAGGGTGTCGGCGCCGGGCAGGCCGAGCGGGCGGCTCACGAGCTCGCCGTCGAGCCACACGGGCAGCGGGGCCGCCCGCCGCCGGCAGGAGCGCAGGTGCGCCAGGTAGCGCTCGAGCCCGGCCCGCACCTCGGCCCGGAAGGGCTGCAGCTGCTCGGCCGTCCCGGGCCGGCGGAGCCGCACCGTGGTCCCGCGGCCCGCGTGGGCGCACGGGCACCAGCGCCAGTCCTCGAGCCCGCCATCGAGCCACACGCCCCAGCCAGGCTCGGCGGCGCGGCCGGTGCGGGCGTGCACCTCGAGCTCCGCGGGCTCGAAGCGCAGCACGCTCCAGAAGCCCACCCCGAACCGGCCGGCCGCGGAGCGCTCGGAGTCCTTGCTGGAGGCGTACAGCCGGAAGAGGTAGCGGCGGGCGTGGGCGCGGGTCATGCCCAGGCCGTCGTCGGCGAAGGACAGCGCCAGCAGGCCTCCCTCCCAGGAGCAGCGCACCTCGATGCGGCTGGCGCCCGCGTCTCGTGAGTTCTGCCCCAGCTCGCGCAGCAGCACCCACGCATCGTCCCCGTAGCGCCGACCCTCTTGCCGCGCCCGGCGGAGGAAGTCCTGGCTGTCCGCGCCCGCGTCCATGCGGGCCGAGTCTAGCACGGCCGCGGAAGCCCTTGGGTCGGGCCGGGAAACGGTGTAGAGGTGGAGGGGATGGAGTCCTACCGGCTCGAGTCCGAGTACCCCGTGCCTGCCCGCAGGCTGTTCGACCTCCTGCGGAGCCCGGCCTGCCAGGAGGCCCTGGCGCTGGTGCGCGGGGCGCAGGAGGTCAGCGCCCAGGCGCTCGAGCAGCGGGGCGCGGTCCGGCCGCTCGAGCTGGAGCTCAGCCTGCCGGGCTGGGACGTGCTCGGCCGCCCGCGCGGCGCCGAGCGGGTGGTCGAGCACCAGGACTGGGACGCGGACGGCCTGGCCGGCCGCTGGGTGCGCCACTTCCGCGAGCGCGGCCAGGCGGTGGTGTGGGAGGGAGAGTGGCAGCTCCACGTGCTGGGGCCCGAGGCCTGCCGGCTGGTGGAGGTCGGACAGATCGAGATCCGCACGCCCCTGGTGGGGCGCAAGGTGGAGCGCGCGGCGCTCGCGGAGCTCCAGGCCCGCCACCCGCGCGTGGTGGACCTGCTGCTCCGCCAGCTCGGCGCCCTGGAGTGACCCCGCGGGGTCGAGCCTGGAGGGGAACGATGAGACAGGTGCTCACGCACGGGTTGGTCGGTTGCCTGGTGGCGAGCTGCCTCGGCCTGGCCTGCGGCGAGGGGACCGACCCGCTGGCCGGCTACCCGGATCCCGACTTCGTCTACCAGGCCAGCGGCCAGGTCGACACCCTGACCGACGAGGCCTTCCTGCAGGAGCGGCCGAGCCTGTACCGCACCGTGGACCGCCTGCCCGACCTCGACGTGCGCGCGCTGGCGGTGGTGGACGGCGCGGTGTGGGCCGGCACCGCCTCGGGGCTTTTGCGGCTCGACGCGGCCCAGGACCGCTTCCTGGCTGTGGCCCTGCCGGGCGGCGACGGCCCGGTGGTGGACCTCGCCCCGCGCGCCCTGGCCGACGGGCGCCTGGTGGTGGCGCTGGCCGACCGGGTGGCGCTCGTGCCGGCGGCCGGCGGGGGCGAGTCCTTCCCCACCCCGGCCGCCTCCCAGGCGGTGGCGGCCTCGGGCGCGGAGGTGTGGCTGGGGACGGCCCAGGGCCTGCACCGGCTGGAGGCCGGGAGCTTCGTGGAGGTCCCGGAGGCCGCGGGGCTGGACGTGCGCGACCTGGGCGCGGACGAGGGCGGTGACCTGTGGCTCGCCACCCCGGTCGGCCTGACCCGGCTGGCGGGCGCCGTGCGCACGGACTTCCGCGCGGCCACGGGCGCGCTGCCGGACGACGACGTGCGCGCGCTGGCGGCGCTCCCCGGCGGTGGCGTGCTGGCTGCCTGCCAGGGCGGCGCGGCCCGGGTGGGCACCGCCGCCGACCGGCTCTTCCCGGCCGGCAAGGGCGGCCTGCCGACCGACGAGCTGACCGCCGCGGCCGCCGGTCCGGACCTCTTCCTGGTGGGCCACGCGGTGGGCGCCTCGGCCGTGCAGGGCGAGCTGGCCCACGTGGATCACTACCACTCGCTGCGCTGGCTCCCGGCCGAGCGGGTCACCGGGGTCGCCCTGGAAGGTTCGA
Organism: Myxococcota bacterium; assembly: GCA_022710975.1. Taxonomy (GTDB): domain Bacteria; phylum Myxococcota; class B64-G9; order B64-G9; family B64-G9; genus JAKLGA01. The sequence continues at coordinate 170,168 of JAKLGA010000002.1, forward strand.
CCCGGCGCTGGATCGCCACCCCGGCGGGCCTCGCCCGGATCGAGCTGGTAGAGACCGACCTGGCCGCCAAGGCCGCCCTGTTCCAGGAGCGCACCCTGCGCCACTGGCGCCTCGACTTCGTGTCCGACGGCAGCTCGCTGGCGGACCCCTGGCAGCCCGACGGGCAGCTCAGCCACTGGGATCACGACAACGACGGGCTGTGGACCCAGATGGTGGTCGGGGCCTGGAGCTTCGCCGCCGCGGCCAGCGGGGACGCGGCCTACTGCGAGCTCGCCCGGCGGGCCATGGGCGGGATGATGCGCCAGATCGACATCCCGGGCGTGAGCTTCGAGGCCATCGGCCGGCCGCGCGGCTTCGTGTGCCGCTCGTTCGTGCGCGACGACGAGGGCGAGGTGTTCACCAGCAAGGCCCCGCAGGCCAACTGGCACCTGGTCGAGGGCTACGAGGGCCACGACTACTACTGGAAGGACGACACCTCCTCCGACGAGACCACCGGCCACTTCTTCGGCTACCCGCTGTTCTACGATCTGTGCGCCACGCCCGCGGAGCGGGAGGTGCTCCGCGAGCACATCGGCGCGCTGGCCCACCACATCGTGGACAGCGACTTCCGGCTGCTCGACCTGGACGGCCAGCGCACCACCTGGGGCAAGTGGTACCCGGAGGTGCTGGCCATCGCGCTCGACGGCGGCCTGTCCGGGTGCATGCAGACCTACCCGCTCGAGGACTGCGCCAGCGCGGCCTACGGCGGTGGCTGGCTGAACTCCATCGAGATCCTGGGCCACCTGCTGGCCGCCTGGCACATGACCCACGACCCGGTCTTCTACGACGCCTACGACCACCTGATCGTGGCCCACCGCTACGGCGAGCTGGTGGACTTCGACGAGGACGTGTGGACGGTCACCAAGCGGGCCGTCGCCAACCACTCGGATCACGAGCTGGCCTTCCTGGCCTACCACACCCTCATCCGCTACGAGCCCGACGACGCCCGGCGCGCGCGCTGGATCCAGTCCATGCTGGACATGTACGCCTGGGAGGTGGCCGAGCGGAACCCGCTGTGGTCGGCCATCGTGGCCGGCTTCCAGCCCGAGGGTTACCACCTGGCCGAGGCGGCGCAGACGCTGCGCGAGTGGCCCGAGGACTGGCGGGAGTGGCTGGTGGACAACAGCCACCGCAAGGACATCACCCCGGACGGCGGCGACCGCCACCAGAACCCCCAGATCAAGGAGGTCCTGCCGTACGACGAGATCCGCACCATGAAGTGGAACGGCAACCCGTACGCGCTGGCCGACGGCGGGGACGGCCGCTCGGTGCAGGCGCCCTGGCCCTGGCTGTTGCCCTACTGGCTGTACCGCTACCACGGGATCCTCCAGTGATCCCGGGAACAGGGGCACCCCGATGAGGCTCCACCCGACCTGGCTCGCCCTGGCCCTGGCCCTCGCGTTCGCCGCCGCGGCCTGCCAAGGGGAGATCTCCCCGCGCTGCGTGACGGCCGCCGACTGCGACGACCAGAACCCGTGCACCGACGACCGCTGCGACCCGACCATCGGCTGCGTGTCCAGCGCCAACGCCGCGGCCTGCGAGGACGGGAGCGCCTGCACCGCGGGCGACGCCTGCGCCGCCGGCCTGTGCCAGCCCGGCGCGGCCGTGGTGTGCGACGACCAGAACCCCTGCACCGAGGACGCCTGCGACCCGGCCGCGGGCTGCACCGCGGCGCCCAACAGCGCGCCCTGCGAAGACGGCGACGTGTGCACCGCGGGCGACGCCTGCGCCGCCGGCCTGTGCCAGCCCGGCGCGGCCGTGGTGTGCGACGACCAGAACCCCTGCACCGACGACACCTGCGACCCGGCCACGGGCTGCGAGCACTCCCCGGGCACCGCCGGCTGCGAGGATGGGGACGCCTGCACCGCCGGCGACGCCTGCGCCGCCGGGGTCTGCCAGCCCGGCGCGGCCGTGGTGTGCGACGACCAGAACCCCTGCACCGACGATGCCTGCGACCCGGCCACGGGCTGCACCGCCACGCCCAACGCGCTCGGCTGCGAGGACGGGGACGCCTGCACCGCCGGCGACGCCTGCGCCGCCGGCCTGTGCCAGCCCGGCGCGGCCGTGGTCTGCGACGACCAGAACCCCTGCACCGACGACACCTGCGACCCAGCCGCGGGCTGCGCGGCCACCCCCAACGCGCTGGCCTGCGAGGACGGGGACGCCTGCACCACGGGCGACGCCTGCGCCGCCGGCGCCTGCCAGCCCGGCGGCCCCACCGGCTGCGACGACGGCGACGGCTGCACCGCGGACGGCTGCGACCCGGCCGCGGGCTGCACGCACGCCTACGCCTGCCACCCCCAGGCCGCCTGCGTCTCCAGCGCCTGCGTGTGCCAGGGTGGCTGGATCGGAGACGGGTTCCAGTGCAGCCCGCCCTGCGGCGACGGCGCCTGCGGCGCGGACGAGGATCTGGCCTCCTGTCCGCAGGACTGCGACTACGACCTCCTGCTGCTCGCGCCGACGCAGCTGCTCGCGGACCTCGGCCCTCAGCTCGTCCAGTACCAGGCCGACGCGGCCACGGAGGGGGCGCGGGTGCTCACCCGGGCCTGGACGGGCGGCACGCTGGCGGACCTGCGCGCGCTGCTCGTCGACGAGCGCGCGCGCCACGCCGTGGAGGGCGCCTGGCTGCTCGGCAGCCTGCCGGCGGCCTGGTACGAGCAGACCGCCTTCGAGACCTGGGAGGAGTTCCCCACCGACGTCTACCTGCTGGACCTGGACGCGACCTGGACCGACGCCGACGCCAACGGCCGGTTCGAGGGCCACACGGCCATCACCACCGAGCTGTTCGTGTCCCGGCTGGACGGCAGCCTGGCCCAGCTCCAGGCCTACTTCGCCAAGCTGCACGCCTACCGGACCGGCGGCTCGCTGGTCACCCCCAGCGCCTTCATCTTCAAGGACGACGACTGGTCCGACTACGTGGCCGGGGTCGACTGGGGCCTGGACGCCCTGTACACCGTGTTCCACAAGCTCGAGGCCCTGGCCGACACCACCCGGGCCAACTACCTGGCGCGCATGACCGGCACGGGGGCCGAGTTCGTCTACCAGTGGATCCACTCGGACTCCACCACCCTGTACATCGCCGGCAGCGGCGGCGGCACGGTGAGCACCGACCAGGTCGCGAGCGAGGATCACCGGGGCTCGTTCTTCAACCTGTTCGACTGCTCCGGAGCGCGCTTCACCCAGACCAACTTCGGCAACGTGTACCTGACCCGCACCACGCGCGGCCTGGCCAGCATCGGCTCCACCAAGACCGGCGGCATCTACGATCCGTGGAGCTTCCACGGCGCCCTGGGCGAGGGCTCGAGCTGGGGCGAGGCCTTCCAGCGCTGGTACGACGCCACCGGACGCTGGGACGACGAGTGGTACCTGGGCATCGTCATCCAGGGCGATCCCCTGCTGCGGCTGCAGGGCGACACCCGTGGCCTCGTCCGGTCCGCCGCGGGGCGCGCCCCGAGCGCGGACGAGCTCCGGGCGCTGCGGGAGAGCCTGATCCGGCGCGGACCCGGACGCGGCCTGGAGAGCTTCGCCGACTACCGCGCGCGGCACCCGGAGTTCTTCCGCGACTAGCGGTCGGACCGGCGCAGAGGTGGGGATGGGAAAGGACGACAGGACCCCCGCGGACCCGGCGGAGCTGGCCCAGGCGCTGGCCCTGGCCGAGGCCCGCCTGGCGGAGCAGGCCCGCCGCCTGGAGGCGCTCGAGCTGCTGCAGCGCACCCCGCTCGACGCCCTGGCCGAGGCGACCCACCTGGTCGACGGTGAGCTGCGGGTGATCGCCATCAGCAAGAGCTTCGAGGAGTGGGGCGCCCGGCTGGGGATCGACATCGCCCCCACCGCCGCCCTGGGCCGGCCGCTGGCCGAGCTGTTCCCCTTCCTGCCCGCGGAGGTGTTCGCCCAGTACCGCCAGGTGCTGGACACGGGGCGCCCCCTGCAGACCCTCGAGTTGACGCAGCTCGGCGAGCGGGAGATCGCCACCCGCACCCGCAAGCTGCCGGTGAAGGGGCCGGGCGGCCAGGACTGGGTGCTGACCATCGTCACCGATGTCACCGGCCAGCAGGGCGCCGAGGAGGCCGTGCGCTCCAGCGAGCTGCGCTACCGGCAGCTCTTCGAGGCCACCACCGACGCCATCCTCGTGGCGGACGCCGGGACGCACCGCCTGCTCGACTGCAACCTGGCCGCCGAGCGGCTGCTCGGGCGCAGCCGGGCGGAGATCCTGGCCATGCGCGCGGACGAGCTCCACCCCCCGGAGGTGCTGGAGCACACCATGCGGCGCTTCGGGAACTACGCCCGCGGCATGCTGGACTCGGGCCTGGACTCGGAGCTCGTCACCCGCACGGGCGGGCGGGTGCCGGTGTCGATCAACGCCGGCCGGGTGCAGCTCGGCGATCGTTTCTGCGTGATCGGCATCTTCCGCGACAACACGGAGCGGCGGCGGGCCGAGGAGGAGCGCGGCCGGCTGCTGGAGCAGCTCCAGCAGTCCATGAAGATGGAGGCCATCGGTCGGCTGGCGGGCGGGGTGGCGCACGACTTCAACAACCTGCTCACCAGCATCGCCGGCAACCTGGAGCTGGCGCTGCTCGACCTCGACCCGGCCGATTCGGTCGCCCGCAGCCTGACCGAGTCCCGGCGGGCCTGCGAGAGCGCCGCGGAGCTCACCCGGCGGCTGCTGGCCTTCTCGCGCAAGCAGGTGATCGCGCCCCGGCCCCTGGATCTGGGCGAGCTGGTCGCCCACCTCCAGCCGATGCTGGCGCGCCTGCTCGGCGAGGACATCCGCCTGCTGGTGGTCCAGGGTTCGGCGCTGGCCCCCGTCAAGGTGGACCCCGGCCAGTTCGAGCAGATCTTGGCCAACCTGGCGATCAACGCCCGGGACGCCATGCCGGACGGCGGGACGCTACGGATCGAGACCGCGAACCTCGCCGTGGACGCGGCCACCTGCGCCCGCCACCCCGGCCTGCGACCGGGGCCCCACGTGCGGCTCGCGGTCAGCGACACAGGCCAGGGCATGAGCGAGGAGGTCCAGGCCCACCTGTTCGAGCCGTTCTTCACCACCAAGCCCATGGGCCGGGGCACGGGCCTGGGGCTGGCCAGCATCTACGGGGCCGTGCACCAGGCCGGCGGCGCCATCGAGGTGGAGTCCGCGCCGGGCCAGGGCGCCACCTTCCGCCTGCTCCTGCCCGTCACCGCGGAGCCGGCCGAGCGCCTCGCGCCGGAGAGCCTGGGCCGCTTGCCCCTGCCCGGCGGCCGGGAGACCGTGCTGGTGGTCGAGGACGAGGCCTCGGTCCGCGCGCTGGCCCTGGAGATCCTCGGCCGCCTGGGGTACCGGGTGCTGTCCGCTCAGGACGGCCAGGAAGCCCTGCGCCTGGCCGGGCAGTCGGAGGAGCCCATCGATCTGCTGGTGACCGACGTGGTCATGCCGGGCATGAACGGTCGGGAGCTGGCCGAGCGGCTCCAGCGCCTCCACCCGGAGACGAGGGTGCTCTACACCTCGGGCTACAGCGAGGAGGTGATCGCCCACCGCGGGGTGGTCGAGGAGCAGCTCAACTTCCTGTCGAAGCCCTACACCCCCCGCTCCCTGGCGGACAAGCTGCGCGAGGTGCTGGCGGCGCCGGTGCACACGGACATCCACGGCGGCGGGTGAGCCAGGCGAGCGCCAGGAGGCCGAGCATCAGGAGCCAGCCCGGGCCGGTCGCCCCGCCAGCCGAGGCGCAGCCCGCCCCGCCCGGCTCCTGGACGTCGCCGTCGGGCTGGCCGCCGCCGTCCGGCCCGACCGCCCCGTCCGGCTCGACCGCGCCGTCCGGCTCGACGGCCCCGTCCGGCTCGACCGCCCCGTCCGGCTCGACCGCCCCGTCCGGCTCGACGGCCCCGTCCGGCTCGACCGCCCCGTCCGGGTCGCCGCCGTCCTCGAGGCCGCCGTCCGGCTCGGGCAGGTCGCCCACCAGGACCACCTCGATGGTCGCGGGCGCGAGCCCGAGCATGGCCACGGTCAGCTGTCCGCTCATGCCGCCCGACACCTGGCCCGCGGGCACGACGCGGTAGTCGCGGCCCGCGGCCACCTCGGCCCCACCCGGGACCTGCGCGCCCTGGCTGTCCTGCATGGCCAGCCAGTCCACGTCGAACTGGGGCCACCACTCGAGCACTCCGCCGCCGCAGTTCGCCAGGTGCAAGCCGGCGCCCGGATCGGGCCGGGTCAGGTCGATCTCCAGCCGCGTGGGCAGCCCGGGGCAGACGGCCGGGCCGGCCTGGTCCTCGTGCCACTGGTACACGAAGGACCACTGGCCGAAGGCCGAGGTCTGGTACTTGATGCGGAAGTAGCCGTCCTCGCCCCAGGTCGGATCCCAGGAGTTCTTCACGATCCAGGCCTGCTCGGCGTCGTCGTAGCCCACGATGTTGATGGCGTGCATGCCGCCGTTGCTCGTGTCGGTGGGCTCGTACACCCCGCCGCCGTAGTAGAAGAAGTCGTCGTACACGAAGAACGAGGAGCCCACCGAGCGCTCTCGCAGGTAGCCCTTCACCTCGTCCATGGACTCCTGGCTCATCACGTACCCCTCCATGTCGAAGAGGTTCGGCATGGTGGAGTTGATCTCGACCAGGTCGTCCGAGTGCACCAGGATGTCCGCGCAGCCGGCCGGCAGGTCGTCGACCTGGACGCAGGACTCCTTGTCCCCCGTCTGTCCCGAGATGTAGGGGTAGCACTCCTCGCTGGTCACGCCGGTGTCGCGCAGGAAGGCGCCGGCCATGTACCAGGTGATGCCGCCCGAGTCGCAGCCGAGGGAGGCCGTCGCGCAGGACAGGAGCTGCTGCTCGGAGAGATCGAGGGTGGGGTCGGGCGTGGACGAGCGCCAGGCCAGGAGCAACTCCAGATTCGCGATGGTGGAGAAGGCCCAGCAGGCCCCGCAGTTGCCCTGGTCGCGGATGGGGGTGTCCCAATTGTAGCCCTTGTAGGCACGCCAGTCCATGTCCGGCGCCTTCGGGCCAGGCGCGGGGACGGGCGCGGCCAGCTCGCACTGGGGGCTGAAGAACCCGTCGGTCCAGGGCGGCAGCCGATCGGGCGGCAGGATCAGCCGTCGGCGCTCCTCCGGGGAGAGGCGGCTCACCCGGTTCTCCACCGCGACCCACCTGAGCCCGCGCTCGCGGATGACCTGGTTGATGCGATCCACCTCGGCCTGGTCGGCCTGGGCCAGCCCGCCGTAGATCATCGAGCCCAGCAGGGTCAGCCCGCACAGCGCAGCCTTCGCCTTCAAGTTAAGCCTCCTGCCACCCCGGCAACCTTTCGGACTCTAGCATAATCACAGAGGGGTGGCGGCGAACAGGGGGTCCCCCGCGGCGCACAGACCCGCTGCGCCCGCTCTCCAGGGCGCGGCGGTCGAGCACCGTGGGGGAGAGTGAGCCGACAGGACCCCGACGTGCGTAGGCGTTGGATCGCGGGAACGGATGGTTACTGGCAGTTCTCGTCGCGCCAGGGGTTCGAGGCGTAGTCGGTGAACGTGCCGCGGAAGAACGAGCCCGGTCCGGCCGGGCGGATCTCGGTGCCGTTCACCGTCACGTAGAAGTCCAGCTCGGCCTGCACGTAGGCCTCGCCGCCCTGGTCGACGGTGGCCACCGGGACCTCCGGGCAGCTGTAGGAGCGGAAGGGGTCCAGGCCGCGGAGGTCGATGGCGTAGCGGGCGTTGTTGCCCGGCTGGTCGACCATGTCCACGTAGGCCGAGGAGAACGCGCCCTCCCCGAAGCCGGTGTGCACCTGCACGTCGAGCTGCTGCCACAGGTCCGGGTTGGCCCAGTCGGTGACCCCCTGCTTCCACACCTCGAAGCACACGTTGGTCACCGCGGCCCGCTGGCGGGCCCAGGTGCCGAAGGAGAAGCCCTCGCCCAGCGCGGCGCCGCCGTCGCAGGGGCTGGAGGCCTCGCGCGACAGGAGCTGGACGAAGTTGCCCACCCACAGGGTCGGGTCGACGGGATCGGCCGGGGCGATCTCCAGCTCGTAGTTCTCGCCCAGGTTCGAGTCCCAGGCCGCCGGGCTGCCCTGCCCCATCGGGATGCAGCCGAACCACATGCTCAGGCGGGTCGCGCCCGCGGGGAGCTCGATCAGCGGCTGGCTGGCGCGGTCCTGGACGCAGGGCGAGGCGCCGTTGCAGGCGTAGCCGTAGGACTCGATGTAGCTCTCCACCTCGGCGCTCTGCACGCTCTCGCCGTCGCCGTCGAACATCCAGTAGACCATGAGCGTGGTCGCGGACACGGCGGCCTGGCCACCCATGCAGGGCTGGGTCTCGCGCAGGCGGCGGCCGTCGTAGACCACCTTCACCTGGCCGCCGGCCGCGAGCGGCCCGCCCACCAGCAGCTCGTTCCAGTCCGGGTAGCTCAGGCGGTACTCGGGCGCGTCCAGGCGCGGCGGGCAGCTCCCGTCGGCCAGGAGGGTCCAGCCGTTGTCCAGGCGCAGGTGGTAGCTGTCCAGGGGATCGGCCACGCGGTTGTGGTCGAACACCCGGCCGGTGGCGGTGGTCACGTAGGGCGCCAGATCGATGGTGGTGCGGTTGAGGGAGGTGAAGCTCATGCCCGGCGACGGGGTGTGCTCGGTGATGCGGAAGCGGTAGCGGGCGAAGCCCTGCTCGGCGCCGTCCACCGGCTCGGCCACGACGGCGTACCAGGCGCCCTGGGTGGTCCCGGTCTGGTACAGCACCTCGACGGTCTGGACGCCGGACAGGCGCGCGGCGTCCACGTCCACGAACCCCTCCCACAGGTAGCGGCAGTCGGAGCTCGCCAGCCCGGCCGCGCAGGTGTCCAGGTAGCCGCCCATGTTGTTCGACACCCGGCCCACCGAGCGCAGCACCACGAGGCAGGAGGAGTCGCCCCGATCCGTGGGTCCGTCGGCCTTGTCCAGGAAGTTGGGGGCGTCGGCCGGCTCGAGCCCGGCCGTCTCTGCGCCGCCACAGCCCGCCAGCCCGCCGACCGCCAGGATGGCCGCGGTGGCCAGGAGGTACCCGAACGCCAGCCCGATCACCACCCGGCCGCTCTGTCCGCTGCTCGACTTCATGTCACGCTCCTCGCTGCCTGACACCCGCTCGCCTCACCACGAGGCCCGACGGGCGCCGATACTTGCAACATCCGAACCAAGACGTCAACAGGAATCCAAAGAAGAAAAAATAGGATTCTTAGAGGGTTAGGAAGGGGCCAGGGAAGGATGCACGGAGGTCTGCGGCGGACGGTGAAGCCCTGGCATTGCCTGGCGCCCAGCCCATGCATCCCCGGGGATACACCTGCCTCCAGGCCCTCCCCATGCCTTCCTCCAAAAGAAATCCTTTCTTGGGCTCGGTCCGATGATACAACCGTGGTGTTCCAGGAGACTCGGAGGTCGAGCATGCAACGCACGGGTCTGAGCATCGCCGGCGGGGTCGCCATCCTGGTCGCCTCCCTGTTCACCGGCATCGGCGGTTTCGGGTTCACCATCGCGGGCAAGGCGGGCGACCTCATGGACATGGCCCGCGAGCAGATGGCCAAGCAGCAGGCGCCCCGGACCGAGGCCGAGGCGCGCCAGCTCGAGGACGCGCGGGCCAAGATGGCGGAGGCCGAGGAGATGCTCGCGCGCTCGGACGTGCAGGACAAGATGAAGTCCATGCGCAGCTACGGCAAGTTCGAGCTCCTGGCCGCGCTGGTCGGGCTGATCGGCGGTATCGCGCTGCTGACCGCGACCGGCTTCGGCAAGGCGGCCGGGGTGGTCGCGGCCGTCCTCGGGCTGATCACCTGCGCCTGGGGTTTCGCGGTCACCGAGGCGGCCCTGCTGCAGATCCTCTTCGCCCTGGCCTACGGGGTGGGTCTGTTCGGCGCCCTGTCCCTGGCACCTGCCCCGACCCCTGCCCAGCCCCGCCCGTTTGGCTAGATCCTCGCGCCGCCTACAGGCAGAGCTCCTCGCGCGGGAAGCGCACCCGCAGCGCGGGGCGGTCGGTGCCGAAGCCCAGCGGGCACATGGCGGTCGGCACCAGCCGCGGCGGCAGGCCGAGCCGCGCCGCCACCCGCGCCCCGTCGAAGCCGGTCATCGGGCAGCCGTCGAAGCCGAGCGCCCTGGCGCCGAGCAGCGCGTGCGCCAGCGCCAGGAACACCTGCTGCTGGGCGAAGGCCAGGGCCTGCGCGGGCGCCATCCGCGAGACCATGTCCCGGGCCAGCGCGATCACCCGCCGGCGCTCCTTCTCCGGCGAGCCGGCCTGGCGCATGAGCTGCTCGAGCTCGCCGATGCGCCCCGCCAGATCGCTGTCGGCACACAGCACCAGGAGGTGCGAGCAGGCGCCGACCTGGGGCTGCCCGAAGGCGGCCTCCATGAGCGCGCCCTTGGTGGGCGCGTCCTCGACGACCTTGATACGCCAGGGCTGCAGGTTCAGGCCCGAGGGCGCCCAGCGGACGAGCTCCAGGAGGGCCTCGATCTTCTCCTCCGGGATGCGCTCCCCGGTGTAGGCCCTCGCGGCGTAGCGCTGCATGACCAGGTCCTTGAAGTCCATGGAGGCTCCTCCTCGCGTCGGCCGCACTCTACCCGAGCCCCGATCCGCCCGCAACGGCCGGTCTCTGGTGCAACGCGTCAATTTCCATTGACAGGCGGGGCCGGTGTTGCCGATGATCACCGCACCGCCACCCACCCCAAGGAAAGGGCCGTCATGCCTGCCAAGACCCCCCCGAAGCGCAAGGCCCAGGCCGTCCCACCCGCGCGGGTGAAGTCCGCCGCGCTGACCCGGGCCCAGGAGCTCGAGCTCATCCGCGAGCTGGTCGCCCGCATCGTGCAGGAGTGCCCGGTGCGCACCCCCACGGGCGAGGACGAGCGCAGGGCCCACGAGATCATGCGGGCCGAGTTCGAGGCCCTGGGGCTCCCGGTCAGCGAGCACGAGTTCGAGTTCAACCGGAGCCTGTACGCCAACATGGCCCTGCACATGGGCCTGGGCGTGGCCGGCACGGCCGTCTCCGGCCTGCTGCCCTGGCTGGGCTTCCTGCTGCACGCGGGCACGGCCGCGTCCTACTGGCGGGAGGCCACCCGCAAGGGCTACTGGCTCCGGCGGGTGTTTCCCTGGCGCCCCTCCCGGAACATCCTGGCGACCCTGCCAGCCACCGCGCCCAACGGGCCGGAGCCCGCGCTGCGTGTCGTGGTGGCCGCCCACGTGGACGCGGCCTACACCGGGCTGCTCTTCCACCCGGCCATCATCCGCGCCATGGAGAACGGCCCGCGCGCCCTGGACTTCGCCAAGCGCGGGCTGAACCTGGCGGTGCGCACCCAGGTGGCGCTCGCGGGCATCGATCTGGCCCGCATGCTCCTGGGGCCGCTGGCCTGGCCGCTCCGGCCGCTGGAGGCCACCCTCACCCTGCCCTCCCTGCTGGCCTTCCTGACCTCCTTCGAGGTGGTGCTCAGGAACCGCATCGTGCCCGGGGCCAACGACGACCTCAGCGGGGTGGCGGCCCTGCTGGTGCTGGCGCGGCGGCTGCTCGAGCGCCGCGATCCGCGGGTCGAGTACGTGCTGGCGGCCACGGGCTGCGAAGAGGCCAGCCTGGGCGGGGCCGACGCGCTGGCGCGCGACATGCGTGGGCGCTGGGACCCGCGCCGCACGGTGGTGCTCGGCCTGGACGGCCTGGCCGGGGGCGAGCTGCGCTTCGCCCAGACCGAGGGCGAGGTCACCCAGATCCACATCCCGGCCTGGCTGCGCGAGGTGTGCCAGGAGACGGCCGCCAGCGAGCCACGCTTCGCCGAGGTGAAGGGTTTCGCCATCCCGGTGGGCGGGACCGACATGGAGGCCTTCCTGTTCCGCGGCTGGGAGGCGGTCTCGCTGGTGTGCCTGGATCCGGCCATCGGCGCCCCGCACCACTACCACCAGCCCTCCGACACGCCCGAGAACCTGGACGTGGAGAAGGTGCTCTTCTCCACCGACTTCGCCCACAAGCTGATCGAGGGGATCGTCGCGCGGCGCCTGGGGACGCCGCCGGGGGCCTGAGCTGCCCAGGAAAGGAGCCACGCACATGCTGGACGCAGCGGAGAAGAAACGCCTGGTGAAGAAGGCGAGGCAGCTCCGGGAGCGCATCGTCGAGGTGACCTTCACCTGCGGCGGGGCTCACATCGGGGGGGCCTTCAGCCAGCACGACATCCTGGTGGCGCTGTACTACAAGTACCTGCGCCTCGATCCCGCGCAGCCCGCCTGGTCCGAGCGCGACCGGTTCGTGCTGTCCAAGGGGCACGGCGGCATCGGCCACGCGGTCATCCTGGCCGACAAGGGCTACTACGCGGACAAGCTGCTGGACGAGTTCAACAAGACCGGCTCGCCCTTCGGCATGCACCTCGACCGGCTCAAGGTCCCGGGCGTGGACGCGTCCACCGGCTCGCTGGGCCACGGCATCGGCATCGCGGTGGGCATGGCGCTCGGCGCGCGGGTGACCGGCAAGAGCTACCGCACCTACTGCCTGATCGGCGACGGCGAGTGCCACGAGGGCTCGGTGTGGGAGTCGGCCATGGCGGCCGCCCACTTCAAGCTCGCCAACCTCACCTGCTTCGTCGACCGCAACGGCTTCTCGCTCGACGGGCCGACCGAGAAGATCATGGCGCTCGAGCCGCTGGACAAGAAGTTCGAGGCCTTCGGCTGGCGCGTGTTGCAGATCGACGGGCACGACTTCGACGCCATCTGCGGGGCGATCGAGGAGGCCCAGCGGGAGCGCGAGCGGCCGGTCATGGTGATCGCCAAGACCATCAAGGGCAAGGGCGTGGACTTCATGGAGTCGAAGACCGGCTGGCACTACGGCGGCCTGGACGACGAGATGAAGCGCAAGGCGCTGGAGTCCATCCGGCGCACGTACCCGGACTGAGCGGGAGGGCACGACCATGGCCAAGGCACAAGGGCTCACCTGGACGGTCGAGGACGCGGATCAGATGACCCAGGCCGAGATCTACGGCGCGGTCATCACGCAGATGGGGCAAAAGGACAAGCGCCTGGTGGCGCTGACGGCGGATCTGGCGCGCTCCACCAAGATAGGCAAGTTCGAGGAGAAGATCCCCGAGCGCTTCTTCAACTTCGGCATCGCCGAGGCCAACATGTTCGCGGTGGCCTCCGGCATGGCGGACGCGGGGCTCATCCCCATCGTGTCCACCTTCGCCGTGTTCAGCTCGCTGCGCGCGGCCGAGTTCGTGCGCACCGACATCTGCTACCAGAAGCGCAACGTCAAGATCATCGCCACCCACTCCGGCACCTCCTTCGGCCAGGCCGGCACCACCCACCACTGCACCGAGGACCTGGCGGTCATGCGGGCGCTGGCGGGCATGACGGTGATCGCCCCGGCGGACGCGCTGGAGACGGCCAAGGCGGTCGAGGCCGCCGTCGCCATGGACGGGCCGGTCTACATCCGCATCGGGCGCGGCTTCGAGCCGCCGCTGCACAAGGATCTCGGCTTCGAGTTCCAGATCGGCAAGGCCATCCAGCTCCGCGAGGGCACGGATCTGACGGTGATCGCCACGGGCGTCCCGGTGCGCCACGCGGTCGAGGCCGCCGACCTCGCCAAGCAGCAGGGCCACAGCGTGCGGGTGCTGGACATGCACACGCTGAAGCCGCTCGACGAGGCCGCGGTGCTGGCCGCGGTGAAGGACACCCGGCGCATCGTCACCGTCGAGGACCACTCGGTGGTCGGCGGCCTGGGCACGGCGGTGGCCGAGGCGATCGCCAGGAGCGGCAAGGGCTGCGCCTTCCGCAGCCTGGGTTACCAGGACTGCTACTCCATCGTCGGCTACCCGGACGACCTGCAGCACCACTACTGCATCGACGGCGACGGCATCCTGGCCGCCATCGGGGAGGTCCTCAAGGCCGACTTCGAGGCGGACGAGGATTGGGCGGACGAGGACTAGGGAGAACGCACCATGGCCGATCAAGCGACCGAGCTGCGCGCGCGCATCTTCCTGCGCGCCGCGCTGCCGCTCATCAAGGTGGTGCTGGCCGAGCGGCCCGCCTACCGCCGCTACCTGTGGAAGGCCTGCGGGGTGGTCCAGTTCGCCGCGGGGGACAGCCAGCAGGGCGCCTACGTCGAGCTGTCCGAAGGCTCCCTCCAGGTCGTCCAGGGCATCCACGAGAGGCCCGACGTGCGCCTGACCTTCAAGCGCCTGGAGGACCTGTGCGCCTTCTTCGCCGGCGCGCTGAAGCTGCCCTCCATCTCGGGCCTGCTCAAGATGGGCAGGCTGCTGCGCCTGCTGCCCTTCCTGCTGAAGCTCAAGATCCTCATGCCGGACGCCATGCCCACGGACCCGGCCGAGAAGGCGCTCAAGGTGCGCCTGCTGCTCTACATGGTGACCAACGCGCTCAGCCAGCTCAACAAGGGCGGTGATCCGGCCTTCAGCAAGGTGGTCAAGACGAGCCCGGATCGCATCTACCAGTGGACCGTGGCGGGCGGCCCGGAGGCCTACCTGCGCATGAAGGCCGGCAAGACCAAGGCCGGGCGCGGGACCTACACCCGGCGCAAGCCCTTCGTGCACATGATGTTCCCGGACAGCGAGAGCGCCTTCGACGTGCTGACCCAGAAGGTCAGCACGGTGGACGCGGTCAAGCAGGGCAAGCTCAAGCTGGAGGGCTCCCTGGAGTACGGCAAGGAGATCGGGCTGCACATGCAGCGGGTGGAGGCCATCACCACGGGCGGCTGAGCCCCAGGCCCCCCGCACACGGAGAGGACATGCGCGCGCTAATCGACAAGCTCGGGATCTCGAGGCTGCTCCCCGCCCAGGACTGCACGGCCGACTGCGTCCTGGCCAACATGCACCTGCACGCGGTGCTGCCCAGGCTCGCGGACCTCGTCCGCCTGGACCCCGAGGCCCGGGCGCTGGCGGAGAAGCTGTCCCTGTCCCTCGATTTCTCCGTGCTGGGCGGGCCCGCCGCGCACCTGCGCTTCTCGGGCGGCCAGGTCCAGCACGGCGCCGGGCGCCAGGGCTTCCCGGCCCTGGGGCTGGTGTTCACCTCCTGCGCCCGCCTCAACCGCATGTTCGGCGGCGAGAAGGTGACGCCCATCCCCGTGGGCGGGCTGCACCAGCTCCTCAAGGTGAAGCAGTTCGAGGCGCTGACCGGGATCCTGACCCGCTACCTGAAGCCCAGCGAGGACGCCCTGGCCGACCCGCGCTTCAAGGCCGCGCACGTGGAGCTCTCCCTGCTGACCGGCCTGGGCGCCGCCTGCCAGGTGGGCCACTGCGACCCGGCCGCGCGGCGGGTGATGGCGGCGCTGCACGACGGCACCATCCAGTTCCAGGTGAAGGGCGGGCCGAGCGCGTACGTGCGCATCGCGCGCGAGGAGCTCAGCGTCGCGGCCGGCGAGGTCGAGCGGCCCACCGCCACCCTGGTGCTGCGCGATCTGGACTTCGCCGCCTCGCTGATCCGCGGCGAGGTGGACGCCTTCTCCGCCGTGGGCGCGGGCGACATCCGCATGCACGGCGATCTCTTCCTGGCCGACGAGTTCAACGCGCTCTTCGACCGGGTCGGGCTGTTCCTGCACTGAGCCGGCCGGCAGAAGCCAAGCGGAGGCGCACCATGCCCGAGAAGCTGAACACCTTCGACAAGTCGATGGCCCTGTTCCGCCGCGCCGCGGCGAGCATCCCCGGCGGCATCCCCGGGCACTTCAGCCCGGCGCTGACCGTGCCGGGCTCGTTCCCCTACTACGCCGTGCGCGGGCAGGGCTGCCGCTACTGGGACGCGGACGGCAACCAGTTCATCGACTTCATGTGCGGCTACGGGCCGATCATCCTCGGCTACCACCACGCCAAGGTGGACGAGGCCGCCCGCCGCCAGCGCGAGCAGGGTTCGGTGTTCAACCACCCCACCGCGCTGACGGTCGAGCTGGCCGAGCGGCTGGTGAGCATGGTGCCCATCGCCGACTGGGCCACCTTCGCCCGCAACGGCTCGGACGTGTGCACCTACCTGGTACTGGTCGCCCGCCAGCACACCCAGCGCCGCAAGATCCTCATGGCCAAGGGCGCCTACCACGGCACCCACGCCTGGTGCATCCACGGCATCGCCGGGCTGATCCCCGAGGACTACGAGCACGTGCTGCGTTTCACCTGGAACGACCTGGACGAGCTCGCCAGCCTGGTGCAGAAGAACGCGGGCGACGTGGCCGGGATCATCCTGACCCCCTACCACCACCCGGCCTTCGGCGACTCGGTGCTGCCCGCGCCCGGCTTCATGCAGGGCGTGCGCGAGCTGTGCGACCGGCACGGCATCGTGTTCATCATGGACGACGTGCGCGCCGGCTTCCGCCTGGATCTGGGCGGCTCGAACGAGTACTTCGGCTTCAAGCCCGACGCGATCGCCTTCTGCAAGGCGCTGGCCAACGGCCACGTGATCTCGGCCGCGGTGGGCCGGGAGGAGCTGAAGAAGGCCGCCTCCCAGGTGTTCTTCACCGGCTCCTACTACAACAGCGCGGCCGAGATGGCCGCGGCGCTGGCCTGCCTGGAGGAGCTGGAGCAGACCCGGGCCGTCCCGCACATGCTGGAGATGGGCGCCATGCTGCAGCAGGGGCTGCGCGACCGGGCGGCCAAGCACGGGCTGCAGGTGACCGTCAGCGGCCCGCCCTCCATCCCGGCCATGACCTTCTCCAACGAGAAGAACTTCCTGCGCATGCAGCGCTTCTCGGCCGAGGCCGCGCGGCGCGGGGTGTTCTTCCACCCCCACCACAACTGGTTCCTGTGCGCCGCCCACCAGGAGAACGACATCCGGGAGGCGCTGGAGGTGGCCGATCGCTGCTTCGCCATCGTCAAGGCCGAGTTCGGCTCCTGAAGATTCTCCTTCCCTTTCGTCCCGGAACCGGGCCAGAGTCCCCCCTCGGTCAGGAGGGACCATGCCTGAAGCGCAAGACAAGCTCGGCCGGAACGAACCCTGCCCTTGCGGCAGCGGGAAGAAGTACAAGCACTGCTGCCTGCACCAGGAGTCCAGCCAGCCGACCAGGCGCTTCAAGGGCGTGATGGTCGTCCTGGCGGTGCTGAGCGTGCTGGCGAGCGTCGCGGGCGCGCTGCTCTTGCGCGAGTGGTGGGTGCTGGCGGGCGGTGGTATGCTGGCCGCGCTGCTCCTGGTGCTGGAGAACCCGCCCGCGGCGCGAAAGCCCGTCCGGGTGCGCGGGCGCTGACCGGCCGGGCGCGGCTCCGGGGAGGACGCCCATGGGAACCGCCGTCATCCTGATCCTGCTCGCCCTGGTCTCGTCCGGGTTGATCCTGGCCACCTCCGCCCGCCCGCAGGGGGGCGCGCCGGCCACGCTGGCCCAGGCCGCGCCGGAGGCGAGGCCGCCCGCGCCCGCGGCGACGAGGCCGCTCAGCCGGGACGAGGTGGCCGCCCGCCTGAGGGCGCTGGCCGCGAGCGAGCCGCCCAAGAACCTCGAGATGGGCGCCATGTGCTACGACATGGCCGGCCCGCCCCCGACCGCGGACTACGTCTGCCCGAAGTGCGGCCAGCGCACCCAGTACAGCCGCGAGGGCGGCCTGACCATGCTGCTGACCTACGAGCTCCAGGGCATGCGCGCGCAGGTCAAGAGCCTCAAGGGCCTGGATGCCACCCTGGACGAGTCCGAGCTGTGCCGGAAGTGCAGCCCGAGCGTGCAGACGCCCGAGCTGGTGCTGCGGGTGCGCTACACGGAGCCCTCCGGCGGCAAGTTCGAGGAGCACCGGGTGCGGGGCGTGCGCCCGCGGGATCTCACCCTGCTCCAGGAGTTCCTCGGCGGCACGCCCAAGCACACGGGTGAGCAGGGCCGGGAGTCCCCCCTCAGGGACCACCTGCCGCGCATCCGCGAGCTGCTCGGGGTGAAGGACTAGTGGTGAAGGACTAGGGGGCGAGCTCGAGCCATGCAGCCACCCGATTCTCCCGATGCGCCCCGCTTCGCCCCGCCCCTCTCCGGCGCCCCCTCGCGCGAGGAGCTCCGCGCGCGCCTCCGGGCGCTCGCCCTGAGCGAACCGCCGCGGGAGCTCGCCGTGGGCGCGTGCTGCTACGAGGTGGCCTCGAACGACGAGACCGAGGATCACCTCTGCCCGACCTGCGGCGCGCGCACCACCTACCCACGCTTCACGGTGGAGTTCGTGCGCGAGGCCCGCGCCCGGCTGCGCGAGGTGCGCGGGCTCCGGGTGGAGCTCGACGAGCGCGGCTTCTGCGGGCGCTGCTCGCGCGGGGAGCCCGACCGCCGGCTGGACCTCGTGCTCCACCTCCCGGGCGAGACCGCGCCGCGCCGGGTGGCCGACGTGCAACCCAGGGACCTCGTCCTCCTGGCGGAGTTCCTCTCGGGCCTGGCCAAGCACCGGGACGGCCACGACGAGAGCCCGCTCAAGGACCACCTGCCCCGCCTCAGGCAGCTCCTCGGGCTAGAGCCCTGACTCGGCCTGGCTCAGCCCCGACACCCAGGCGAGGCAATCATCGAGGGTGGCGTGGAGAGGCTGTTCACAGGGCCTCCGGCGGGCAACTGGCGCCGGTAGGACCGTCCTTCGTATCCCCTGGGATGGGGAGCCTGGCACCAGCATGATCGCACCCGCATGATTGACCCACCTTCGGTGCGCCGCTACCATGGTCCGCGGACTCCCCACCTCGGCGGCGGTGACGCATGGCCCGTGGTCGGCCGACCCTGTCCCTGCTCCTGCCCCTCGCCCTGGCCGCCTGGTCCGGGTGCGCGCGGGAGGCTCGCCTCCCCGACGGTTACTTCCCGATGCCGGGGATCGAGCCCGAGACCACCCACGAGCACGCCCTCCCGCCGCAGACCCTCGGCCTCCTGGTGGCCACCTCCGGCGAGGGGCTGGACGCCGCGCGGCTTCACGGGCTCGCGCGCGACTGGCTCGTCCAGCGCTCCCACCGGGTACGCGACGAGGAGTACCTCCTGGCCGAGCGGAGCCTCCGCATCTGCCTGGAGGCGGCGAAGGGCCCGCTGAGCTCGGGCCGCCGGCACTACGACAACCTGGAGCTCGTGGAGGCCCGGCTGGACCTGGAGCTCGCCGCCGCGGCCCTCGAGCCTTGTCTGCCATGGATCCAGCGGCTCGAGGCGGCGGAGCCCTGGTGGGAGGTGCACCTCTACCTGGCCCTCATCCGGCACCTGGAGGGCAAGCCCGCCGACGCCGCCCTGCTCGTCCAGCGGATGCTCCCCTTCGGCGACGCGAGGCGCTATGTCGCGCAGAGGAGAGACGTCACGAGCAAAGCGTTCCTGGACCTCTTCGACGCCGCGTGCTCCCGGGGCGGTGACCGGCCGATCGACACCCCGGCGGACCCGCAGGGGCACCTGGTCCTCTCGACGCCCGAGAGCGGCGGGGAGTCCAACCTCCGGGCGGCGCTCGCCGGAGCCGAGGGGGTGGGTGGGCTGGTCGAGGTCGGTGACCAGGCGGCCCGCGCCTGGGAGGTCCAGCGCGTGGTGCTCGTCCGGCTCGCCCGCGCGCGCGACCGGATCGAGCTGGAGACCTGCCTCTACGACCACGCGCGCCACGCCTGCCAGGGCCACGCGGTGCGGCCCGTGGACCCCGCCGCGCAGGGCCTCGAGGAGGCGCTGATCCAGTCCTTGAGGGACGGGCTGTCCTCGCCGGGCGACTGACGCCCTTCCAACAAAGTCGCTGGCACCAGGAGGGGGGGGCGATAGCCTGGCACCTGGGGAAGGGCGCGGGCTTGACCCGCGGGGCCGGCCAGGGGAGAACTGGCCCATGAGCGAGAAGGTCCAGAGCAGGCTCGCCGCCTCCTTCCTGCCAGCCACGGCCGTGCTGGAGATGACCTACGCCTGCAACCACCGCTGCCTGTTCTGCTCCTGCCCGTGGTACGCGGAGGGCAACGGCTTCGACCAGCGGCCCGAGCTCGAACTGCCGTCCTGGAAGCGCATCCTCGAGAAGCTCTGCCGCATGGGGGTCGTCGACCTCGCCTTCACCGGCGGCGAGCCCCTGCTCAAGCAGGGCCTCGAGGAGCTCATCGTCCACGCCGCCGGCCTCGAGGCGGAGCACGTGCGCACCCAGGACGGCGGCCTGGTGGTGGAGCCCGGCCCGCCTCACCTCTTCCTGCTCACCAACGGCAGGATCCTGAGCGAGCGGGTGCTCGAGCTGTGCGCCCGCCACCGCGTCCACCTGGGCATGAGCCTGCCGGGCGTGACGTCCTTCACCGACCACACCCGGGCGAGCGACGCCGCCCACGTGCTCGGCTGGTTCAGGCGGGCAAAGGCCCTGGGCATCGAGACCCACGTGGGCATCACCGTGACCCGCCTGAACCTCCACGAGCTCTACGAGACCATGGGCGAGGCGCTGCTGGCGGGCGCGGACAGCGTGCTGCTGAACCGCTTCATGCCCGGCGGGCGGGGGCTGGCCCACGCCCGGGAGCTCGCGCTCGACGCGGACGGGGTGCGCCAGATGCTGTCCACGGCCGAGGAGGTCCTGCGGCTGGCCAACCGCCGGGGCAACGTGGGCACCGAGCTGCCGCGCTGCCTGTTCGACCCGGCGGCGCACACCCACCTCGACGTGGGCAGCCAGTGCGCGGCCGCGACCGGGTTCTTCTGCATCGACCCCTCCGGCTACGTGCGGGTGTGCAACCACTCGCCGGTGCGCCTCGAGCACTTCGACGCGATCGAGGCGGTCAAGGACAACCCGTACTGGCGGCGCTTCGTGCAGAAGGACTACCTGCCCAGGGCCTGCGCCGGCTGCCGCGAGATCGGCCGCTGCGACGCGGGCTGCCGCGAGGCGGCGCACATCGCGTGCGGGGCCGTGGACGCGCTCGATCCGCTGCTGCCGTCGGTGACCCCGCTCAAATAGACCTCTTGCCGATCACCCCTTCCCCTTTCCCTCTTCACCCTCTAAGATGCCCTTGTTCTCTCATGTTTCCCGGAGGCTCCATGTACTACCTGGTGATCGGCCTGGTGCTGGTGCTCTCGCTCGGGGTGTTCGCCTTCGCCGGCGGCTGGCTCAAGGCGAAGCCCGGCCCGGCCGAGGATCGACCGGCGGGGCTCGCGGCGCCCGTGCGGCTCGCGGCCGGGCCGTCCACCCGGGCCGAGGTGCAGGAGAAGCTCAAGCGCCTGGCCGACAGCCCGGCCCCACCGGTCAAGCTCCAGGGGGCCATGTGCTACGAGCCGCGGGCCATCCTCGACCGGACCGAGTACATCTGCCCCAAGGACGGCGCGCGCACGCTGTACACCAACGAGCACGGCCAGGCCGAGGTCGCCGCGCAGATCCAGTACATGCGGGAGGGCATCAAGCTGCTCAAGGGGCTGGACGTCTCCCTCGACGAGCACGAGTTCTGCAAGAAGTGCAACCCCGGCCTCGATCCCAGCGGGCTCTCCCCCAAGGGCCCGGCCCTGGTGCTTGTGGTGCGCTACCCGGACGCCAGGACCGGCAAGGTCGAGGAGCACCGGGTGCGCGGGGTGACCTCGAGCGACCTCCAGCTCATCCAGGAGCTCCTGTCCGGCAGCCTCGAGCACGGGCTCGAGGGTCCGGATACGGGCCCGCTCAAGGACCACCTGGCCCGCCTCCAGGAGCTGCTAGGGACGAGGCTCGCCGCCTACACCCGGGCCGAGCTCCAGGCGCGCCTCCAGGCGCTCGCGGACACCGAGCCCCCCAAGACCCTGGCCACGGGCGCGGAGTGCTACAAGCCCTCCATGCCGCCCACGACCGCGGACTACGTCTGCCCGAAGGACGGCTCGCGCACCCAGTACAAGGTGGGCGGCCCGGGCAGCGAGAACCTGGTGCACCTCGTGAGCCGGGCGCTGCCCGCGTTGCGGCGGATGGTCGCGGACATCCCGGGCCTCCAGGTGAGCCTCGACGAGTCCGAGCTGTGCAGGAAGTGCAACCCGGGGGCCAAGGATCCCGCGGCCGTGCTGGTGATCATGCTCCCGGGCGAGAAGGCCGCGCGGCGGGTGCGCGGGGTGACCGAGGACGACCTGCGCCTGCTGCGCGAGCTCGCCACGGGCGCGCTCGCGCACAAGGACGCGCAGGACGGTGAGACCCCGCTCAAGGACCACCTGCCCAGGATCCGCGAGCTGCTCGGAATCGAATCCACAGCAAAGTGACAGGACAGACCAGATCCTGGCGGAGGCCCCATGTACTACCTGGTGATCGGCCTGGTGCTCGCGCTCGGTGTCGGGGTGGTCGCGCTCTCGGGAGGCTGGCTCAAGACCCGGGCCGGCTCTGCGCCCGAGCGCACCGCGGTCCAGGAGGCCCCCCTGAGGCTCGCGGCCGGTCCGCTCTCGCGCACGGAGCTCGAGCAGCGCCTGACCCGGCTGGCCGAGACCCCGCCGCCCGAGACCCTGTCCACGGGCGCGAAGTGCTACAAGCCGGCCATGCCACCCAAGACCGCGGACTACGTGTGCCCCAAGGACGGCTCGCGCACGCAGTACAGCCTGGAGGCCGAGGACGGCCACAGCATGATCAAGCTCCTCCAGTTCCAGCTCCCCGCCATGCGCCGGATGCTCTCCGAGGTGGTGGGGCTGGAGGCTCGGCTGGACGAGTCCGAGTTCTGCAAGAAGTGCAACCCCGGGCGGAAGGACCCCCAGCTCGTGCTCGTGGTCACGCTCCCCGGAGACAAGCCCGGGCAGCGGAAGGAGCACCGGGTGCGCGGGCTGGGCTTCGAGGACGTCAAGCTGCTCCAGGAGCTGTTCGCAGGCAAGCTCGCCCACGAGGGCGACTACGGCCGCGAGACCCCGCTCAAGGACCACCTGCCGAGGCTCAGGGAGCTGCTCGGCTTCGAACCCCAGGCGAAGCAGCTCTGAACCAATAGAGTAAAGACAAGGAGATTTCTTTGAGGGTGTGTGGCCGGAGGTGTCCATGGGCCTCCGGCGCGCGATTGCTGTGGTGTGACCGTCCACTGACTTCAGGCTGCTCACTCTCGGCGGCCACGCAGGAAGCGCAGGAAAATCCATGAAGGAGGTCCCCTCCTTCTTCACCCTCAATGAATCCTCTTCCTGTTCCTGATTTGCTGGATTGGCTGGATTGGTGGCATGGGCCGTGCTGGCTCAGGTCTTCCGGGTGTGCGCCAGGTGGTGGACCAGGTGCCCCAGGCCGAAGCCGACCAGGGCCACCACGAAGGTGAACCACCAGCCCAGGTGCCAGTGGATCCAGTTCATGACCATGAACGGGGTGATCACGGCGATGGCCACCACCAGCCCGAACGCCCCCAGGCCCGCGCCCGGCCGGCCCGGCCCGCCCCCCTCGCCGCCCCCGGCGCGCGCCTGCCCGTCCGCGGGCAGCACGGTCGACTGGCGCAGGCAGGTCGGGCAGCGCCCCTCCTCGGCCTCGAACACCCGGTCGCAGGCGGTGCAGCGGTAGCGCATGGGGCCTCCCCTCAGGGCTTGCGGGCGTGGAACAGGCAGGCCCCCGGCGCCACCCCGGCGCGGGCGAGCAGCTCCGGCGCGAGCAGCTCGCGGGCGCGCACCGTCCGCACCTGGAAGCCCGCCGCGGCGATGCGCTGGCCGTAGTCCTCGCCGCACCGCCGCACGTGCCCGGGGTGGCCGTGCAGCCGCCGGCGCGCCTCGGGCGTGGTGGCGGCGGGATCCGCCCGGGTCGGGCCGGGGGACAGCGGCACCGCCAGCATGGCCCAGCCGCCGGGCGCGAGCACCCGCAGGAGCTCGGCCAGGGCCTGACGATCGTCCTCCACGTGCTCGAGCACGTGGGAGCAGAGCAGCGCGTCGAACTGGCCCGCGGAGAACGGGAGCGAGGTGATGTCCGCCCTCAGCTCGGCCCAGGGGCAGTCGAGGTCCGCGCTCACGTAGCGCAGGCCCGGCAGGCGCCGCAGCCGGGGCACGAAGCAGCGCTCGGGGGCCAGGTGCAGCAGGCGCTTCGGGCGGCCGTCGAACAGATCGCTCGCGCGCTCCAGGAACAGCCAGGCCAGGCGGTGGCGCTCCCGCGCGCCGCACACCGGGCAGGCGGCCTGGGCCCGGGGCGGATCGCCGGCGGGGCGGAAGCGGTCGAGCTCGCTCCGGCACACCGGGCACTGGCAGCCCTGGCCCCGCGCCAGCGGCCGGCGCAGGCCCTCGAGCAGCTCCCCGCGCTCGACCGCGGCCCGCACCAGGGGCCGGGGCGTCCAGCGCCAGACCAGGCGCCTGGCCAGCGCGCCCGCCCGCCGGGCCAGGAAGTCGCCGAGGCTGTCCGTCTTCATGCGCGGGCATTCTATCCGCGCCGCGCCCGCCGCGCCAGCGCCCCGGAGGCTTGACGCGGGAGCCCGCTCCGGAGGACAACCAGGTCGGGAGGTCCCATGTACTACGTCATCCTCGGCGGGATCCTGGTGCTGTCCACCCTGGTGCTCCTGGTGGCCGGTCCGCGGCCGTTCCTGCGCGGCCCCGCCGGGGCCAACTCCCGGCCAGCCAGCCGGGTGGCGGAGACGCCCGCCCCGCGCGCCGCGGTGGAGCAGAAGCTGAAGGCGCTGGCCGAGACCCCGGCCCCGCCGCCCGACCAGCAGGGGGCCATGTGCTACGCGCCCATGCCCATGCACGACCACGCCGAGTACGTGTGCCCGCTGGACGGCTCGAAGACCCAGTACCAGTTCGAGGGCGGGCTGGCCGAGCTGGTGGCGGGCGAGCTGCCCGCCCTGCGGGCCCAGCTCAAGCAGATCCAGGACCTCAAGCCTTCCTTCGAGCTCACGCTCGACGAGCGCGAGCTCTGCCGGAAGTGCAGCCCGAAGGTCGAGAAGCCGGCCATCGTCCTGGTGGTGCGCTACCCCGACGCCAGGAGCGGCAAGGTGCTCGAGCACCGCACCCGCGGGGTGCGCCGGGTGGACCTGCAGCTCCTCCACGAGTTCCAGTCGGGCAGCCTGGTGCACCACACGGGCGGGCCGGACACGGTGCCGCTCAAGGACCACCTGCCCAGGATCCGGGAGCTGCTCGGCTTCGACCCGGTCCAGCCCCCTCCCCCAGCCCCGAAGCCCTGATAATGGTCTTCCTCGAGGGTGGCGTGGAGAGGCCATGCACGGGGCCTCCGGCGGGCGATTGCTTCTGATGTGGCCGGCCTTCGTCCTTTGGCTGCTCGCTTGGCCGCACGCGCCAAATGGATCAAAGCTGCTTCCCGCGGCGGCCACGCTGGGCGCGCTGGCCTGTCTCATGCCTTTCCACTCGAAGCATGCCCGGAGCGATTCACACACGGAGGGTCTGCCAACGGCGCCCTGTCGAAGGCATCGGCCTCAAACCGGGTAGAGGCTCGGGAGTCGCAGAGGATGGGCGTGCCCTGCACGCCGCGGCAGCACCCTGGGCGCCGGGTCAGGGCGGCTCGAGCGGGCTGAGCCCCTGAAGGACCAGGTACTGCCTCGGCATGGCCGCGTTCGGCACGCCCCAGGTGCTGTCCTCGTGGCAGTAGCTCTCGAAGCGCACGAGCTCGGAGCCGATCACCTGGTAGAGGGTGAGGGTGCTGCGGTCGGCGTTGGGATCGTGCAGCTTCTTCTCGGGCGAGTAGCGCGCCCGGACCTGGCCCGCGGCGTCCAACTCGACGTAGGCGTGGGCCTCGGTCAGGCCCGGGATGGGCACACCCTCGAACACGACCGGGCTGGCCGCGCCCTCCTCGAGGATCGTGCCGCGCTGGGTGGCCCAGCGCCGCGTGGCGGCGGTCCGACTCATGGGAAGGGTATGCACATCAAGCCCTGGCACTCCCACTGGTTGGAGAGGTCGCACTCGCAGATCCCGTCCTGATCGCAGTCCTCGAACATCCCGGCGCACACGCAGGTGTCCCCGGCGCAGAAGCTGCCGTACTCGCAGGTTCGGACACAGGCGCCGCAGTACTGGTCGTTGTTCACCAGATACGTCTCGCAGCCCGGATCGGGCGTGCAGTCGCCGTAGTCCACGTGGCACACGCAGGCTTGCCCCTCGCAGCCCTGGTGCTCCGAGCAGGCCTCACAGCCGGGCCCGCAGCCGTTGGCGTTGGTCTCCATGTTGAGGCACACGTCCCCGACCGGGGTACCGACGCAGCAGTAGTTCACCACGGAGCCCTCGCAGTCCAGGTCGGACGCGCCGCAGCGGCAGCCCTGCCCGTCCACGCAGTGCTCGTGCGCGTCGCAGGCGTCCCCGCAGTCCAGGCAGTCGTCGTCGCTGCCCGCGGCGGTCTCGCAGCCCCGCTGGCCGTCGCAGTCGAGCCAGCCGCTCTGGCAGACGCACCGTCCGGCGCTGCAGCGCTCGCCCGCGGCGCAGGTTACGCAGCCCGGCCCGCAGTGGTCCGGGTCGCTGCGCGTGTCCACGCAGCTCGCGCCGCAGCAGAAGTCGGCGTCGTTGCCCGCGCAGTCCGGGCCGGTTCCCCCGCAGCGGCAGGTGCCGTCCACGCACTCCTCCCCGCCGTCGCAGGGCGTGCCGCCGCAGGGGCTCGAGAGGCACTGGCCCGCCTGGCAGCCCTCGGGGCAGTCGACCTGCGCCTCGGTGTAGACGCAGGCGCCGGCCAGGCAGGCGCCGGGCAGGCTCGAGCTGACGAGCGCGCTGCCCTCGCAGCGCGGCCCGGGCGGCGCGTCGCAGGCGAGCGGCGCGCCCTGGCACAGCCCGTCCGCGCAGGCGTCGGCCTGGCTGCAGGCGTCGCCGTCGTCGCAGCCCGCGAGGCTCGTGCTCCAGGCGAACGCCGGACCCGCGGGCTCGAGGGCGCACGTCCAGCTCCGCCCGTCGCAGGTCTGCCGGGCGCACTGGCTGGCCGGGCCGCACGTGCCCGCCGGGCACTCCCCGGCCACGCAGGCGCCCTGCACGCAGCGCTCCCCGGCCGGGCAGCTCACCCCCACGCACGGCCGGTCGAGGCACAGCCCGGCCGAGCACACCTCGTCGTCCAGGCAGTCCTCCGCGGGGCAGTCCGGCTCGAAGCAGTAGCCGTTCAAGCAGAGCTGGGCGCCGATGCACGCCACGTCCGCGCAGGCGCGGTCCACGCAGGCGTCCTCGAGGCACACCTCGTCCGGGCCGGGGCAGCCGCTCCCCCCGCAGTCGGTGGGGAAGCAGTGGCCCTGGGCGCAGCGCTGGCCGGTGGGGCAGCTCACCCCCACGCAGGTGCGCGGAGTGCAGGCGTCCTCGACGCACACCTCGCCGTAGCCGGAGCACACCCGGGTGGGGCAGTCGATGGGGTAGCAGCTCCCCGCGGCGCAGCG
The DNA here is from genome assembly GCA_022710975.1 of Myxococcota bacterium. GTDB lineage: Bacteria > Myxococcota > B64-G9 > B64-G9 > B64-G9 > JAKLGA01. The sequence continues at coordinate 197,200 of JAKLGA010000002.1, forward strand.
CTGCCCCGCCGGGCAGTCCTCTTCCAGGCAGTCCCGGGGGATGCACTCGTCGTCCAGGCACACCTCGCCCACGCCCGGGCAGCTCCGGCGCGGGCAGTCCCGGGCGAAGCAGGCGCCCTGCACGCACTCCTCGCTCGGCTGGCAGGGCGCGGCCGCGCAGGAGAGATCGAAGCAGTCGTCGCGCACGCAGGCGAAGCCCGCGGGGCAGTCCTGGTTCCAGCAGTCGAGCGGCCAGCAGATGCCGTCCACCAGGGCGCCGTCCTGGCACTCCCCGCCCCCACCGCCCGGGCAGGCCGCCAGCCCGCCGCCCAGGAGCGCCGCCAGCACCACCAGCACTCCGCCGCCCGCCCGCATCCTCACCCACCTCCGCGAAGCTCCGGACGTACCGATTCTACACCACCCCGCAGGAGTCGAACGCGGGAACCAGAGACGAAGGAAACGAAGAAGAGAGGATTTCTATTAGGTGAAGAAAGGGCAAACAGCAGGGAAGCGCGGGCCAGGCTCCAGGCGGCGCGAAGATGCCTTCCCCGCCTCTATTTCTGCTCCTCCTACCCAACCTTCGATGAATTCCTCTTCCCGGCCTTCCTGCCCTTCCTGCCTCACCCTTCAAGAATCCTTCTTCTGCCCTTCCTGCCCCACCCTCAAAGAACTCATTATCTTGTTGTTGTTGTCAGAGGACGTGCAGCTCGCGGAGGGTCTGGCGCAGCGGGGCCACGCCGGTGAAGCGCAGCGCCTGCATGCCGACCGCCAGGGCGCCCTCGACGTTCGGCTCCAGGTCGTCCACGAACAGGCAGCGCTCCACGGGCGCGCCCGTGTTCCTGGCCGCCAGGCGGTAGCAGTCGGGGTGGGGCTTCAGCAGGCCGATCTCGAAGCTCAGCGTGGGCCTGGGGATGAGTCCGAGCCAGGGGTTCTCCGCGAGCTCGAAGGCCCAGTGGAGCGGGTCCGTGTCCGACAGCAGCCCCAGCGGCACCCCCTCGCCGGCCAGCTCGCGCACCAGCGCCTCCATGCCCGGCGAGGGCAGGAAGATGTCGCACCACTGGCGGCGGAACTCCTCGAAGCCGAGCCCCAGCCCGAAGCGGGCCTCCATGCGGCGGTGGAACTCCGCGGGCGGGATGCGGCCGGTGGAGAAGTCCGCGAAGGTGGGGTCCGCGAGCACGCGCCGCAGCGCGGCGTCGCTGGCCGGGCCGCTCCCCCCGGCCAGGCGGCCGGGCAGCCCCCGGGTGAAGTCGAGCCCGACCAGGACCCGCCCGAGGTCGAAGACGACGGCCTGCACCGCGGTGGTTCGGGCGGCGGGCTTCACTTGATGCACACCGCCCGGACCTGGTGGTGGTCGGTGTGGCCGGCCAGCACCTTGACGATGCCGTCCTGCATCAGCGTGGTCATGCCGTCCGCCATGGCCTGGTTGCGGATGTCCTCGACCGGCGAGCGCTTCTGGATCATGCGCTTGATCGGGTCGGTGCCCACCATCAGCTCGTGCAGCGCGATGCGGCCCCGGTAGCCGGTGCCGGCGCACTCGGGGCAGCCCACGGCCTTGTAGAGCGTCAGATCGGGCTTGTACGCGAGCCCGGTCTTGGCGAACCACTCCTCGCCGTAGTCCTTGACCAGGACGGCGAACTCCTCCTCGCTCGGGTGGAAGGCCTGCTTGCAGTGCTTGCACACCCTGCGCGCCAGGCGCTGGGCCAGGATGCCGAGCAGGGAGTCGGCGAAGTTGAAGGGCTCGATGTCCATGTCGAGCAGGCGGGTGACCGTCTCGGGCGCCGAGTTGGTATGCAGCGTGGAGACCACCAGGTGGCCGGTCAGCGAGGCCTCGATGCCGATCTCGGCCGTCTCCTTGTCGCGCATCTCGCCGACCATGATCACGTCCGGGTCGGCGCGCAGGAAAGAGCGCATGGTGTTGGCGAAGGTCAGGCCGATCTTCGAGCGCATCTGCACCTGCCGCAGGCCGCGCTGGGTGATCTCGACCGGGTCCTCGGCGGTCCAGATCTTGAGCTCGGGCGTGTTGATGTAGCCGAGCGCCGAGTGCAGCGTGGTGGTCTTGCCGGAGCCGGTCGGGCCCACGCACAGGAAGATGCCGTAGGGCTTGTCCATCAGCTCCTTGGTGACCCGGAGGTTGCGCTCGCTGAAGCCCATGTCCTCGAGCGGCATGGGCTTGGAGGCGGCCAGGATGCGCATGACCACGTCCTCGTCGCCGCCGCCGCCGCTCTGGGTGGGGATGGTGGCCACGCGCAGCTCGATCTGGCCCTTGCCCATCTTGAAGCGGATCTTGCCGTCCTGGGGCAGGCGCCGCTCGGAGATGTCCAGGCGGGCCATGATCTTCAGGCGCGAGACCAGCGCCGCGCGGTGGCTGGCCGGGATCTCCTGGTAGACGTGGCAGATGCCGTCGATGCGGAACCGCACCACGCACGGATCGTTCTTGCCGTAGGGCTCGACGTGGATGTCCGACGCCCCGCGCTCGTAGCCGTCGATGATGATCTGGTTGGCCAGGCGCACCACGGCCGGCTCGGTGTCGTCCATGACCTCGGCGGCGGCCTTGGCGGCGGCGGCGGACTCGGCGTCCTCCTCCTCCTCGGCGCCCAGCTCGGTCAGGATGTCGGCCACCTGCCCGCTGCCCGCCGCGGCGATGTTGAAGGAGGCGTCCACGTAGTCGCCGATGTCCTTGGGCAGGGCCACCAGGAACTGCACCTTGGGGGCGAGCTGCATCACCCGCACCGCGTCCGCCTTGGCCAGATCCGAGGGATCCTCCATGGCGACGGTGACCGTCGAGCCGTCCTTGGACACGGGGGCCACCAGGATCTTCTTGAGGTACTCGTGCTTCAGCCGCTCGCGGAACTCCTCGGGCATGCGCTGGGAGCCGTCGTACAGGAAGGAGGGGCACTCGTAGAAGGCGGACAGGCTCTTGAGCACCTCGTCCTTGGAGATGCGGTACTTCTCCACCAGCACCTCGGCCACCGGCAGGTTGTTCATGCGCGAGTAGCTGACCGCGTCCTCGAAGTTCTTCTCCGAGATGAGGTTCTTGTCGATGATGGCGGCGAACTTGTTGGGGCTGCGCTTGGGGGCCATGCGCCGGCGGTTGTAGAAGGCGCTGCCGAGCGTGCGGGCCACCTGGTTGGCGGCCTCCAGGTCCTCGGGGGTGAAGGCGTCGCCGCCCACCTTGTTCAGGAGCTGCAGCACGCCCATCAGGTACTTCTCGTACAGCACCGGGGTGGTCAGCACCTGCTTGGTCTTGAAGCCGGTCTTCTGGTCCCAGGACTGGTCGAACTTCAGCTCAGGGTGGTAGCCCTTGAGCTCCGCGGCGTCGTAGGCGTTCCTGATGTTGATGGCCTGGCCGGTCAGCGCCACGAAGCCGACCATGGAGGACGAGGTGCGCGGGACGCGGATCTCCTTGACCTCCTCGCCCTGCTTGAACAGCGAGTAGACCTGCTGGTTCTTGGCGTCCACCGCGTAGATGCTCAAGCGCTCGGCGTCGAGCATGTCCAAGATCTTGGGGCGCAGGTTGACGATGATCTCGGCGATGTCCTGGGTCTCGTGGATGAGGTTGATGATCTCGGTGAGCTGGTTCTTGAACTCGAGCGCCTTCTGCAGATCCTTCGCGCTGGGGCCGGCCATCGTGCACCTCCGCGGGAAATCTGCCCGACGGTACCAAGCCCCCCGGGCATGGTCAAGCGGCCGGATCGGCGCTAGAATGCGCCCATGGCCGCGGAACGAGGACGGCGCGGGGATTCTCCGAGGGTGTGTCTGCCGGCATGCCTCGGGCTGCTCCTGTGCCTGGGCCCGGCCTGCTCCGAGGAGACCCGGTACCGGCCGGACGCGGGCCAGGAAGAGGACGCCGGCCAGGACGGCTTCGAGGCAGAGGACTTCTCGGGGGACGGCGAGGCAGGGAGCGACGAGGAGGGCGACGAGGGCAGCGCGGACGAGGCCGACTCGGGCTGCGGAACCGCGCCAGTGCCTGCAGCCGTCCCCATGCCCGGACCCTTCGTCCGGCCAGCACCAAGCGTCACCTGTCCGGACATCTCGGGGAGCTATCGACGAATCGAGTACTGTCTGTCCGAGCCCAACTACGAGCCCTCCGTGTTCGTCCAGGATGGTTGCGCTTTCACGTTCATCATCGACGCGCTCTACTGCAGCGGCACGATCGACAGCGCCATGAACCTCGACGTGGAGTGCGGCGGGCTAGGCTGGCCAGGCCAGGGCACGGCCAGCCTCGTGGAGGATTTCTGGATCGTGTTCAGCCCGCAATGTTCGTACGGCTTCGTGCCGACCTGGGAGCGGACTCCCTGCGCTTTCCAAGCCGATCCGACCTGCGCCGCCCTGGGCCAGGTCTGCGGGGTGGTCGCGGAGGAGGGCACGCTCGTCCCGCGCTGCGTCCAGCCCTTGCCCGACGGGTTGCCTCCAGGCATGGCCTGCGACGATGTCCAGGGCGCGCGGTGCGAGAACTCCCTGTGCATGAACGGGAGGTGCGCGGCGCTATGCCAGGATGACACCCAGTGCTCCTCTCTTCCCTTCTCCACATGCCAGCAGGTCCCCTACACCCTTGGCGGGATCACCATGGGAATCCCCGCGTGCTCCCTGCAGCCTCCCGGCGAGCCCCGGTGCCATAGGACCGCGGACTGTCCGCTGGGCACCACTTGCCGGCCTCGTCCGGCCAGCGGAGGGGTCCTGACCACCTGCCAGGCACCTGCCGTACTGGATCCCTCGTTCGAGCAGGTGTGCCTCACAGAGCTCGACTGTCCCCAGGGCATGACCTGCGGGTTGGCCGAGGTGCCAGACCTGGCAGGCACGCTCTACCCCATCCAGTCCTGTGTGCGCCAACCTGACGCCTGCTCGAGCACTCAGGACTGCGAGGAGGACCTCACCTGCCTGCCCTTCGTAGAGGGCGAGCCACCCCGGTTCGCAACCCGCTGCACTTGCCATTTACCTGCGGGAGAGGCAGACACGGGTGAGGACTGCCAGCAGGACTCCGACTGCGCGTCTGCATGGTGTGGGCAGGATCGACGTTGCGTGGGTCTGTGCCACACTGACGAGGACTGCCCCTCCATCATCGCGGGAGGTCTCCAGTTCCGGTGTTCCTCCACATTCTTCTCCCTCGGGGGCGCTGCTCCCGGCCCCCTCGCAGTCGATGATCTGGGTGTCTGCCGTCCGATCCTGCTTCCCTGCCTCTCCCTAGCAGACTGCTCGGCAAGACAAGTCTGCAAGCCCGATCTCTCCTACCGCCGTCCTGGCCCCCACGCGGGCTGCGACCGGGGCGGACCTGGTACTGCCCAGCTCGGCGAGGCCTGTCCTGGCGGTTCTGCGGACTGCTGGAGCGGGCTCTGCCTGCTCCCCGAGGGCGGTAGCCCTGCCGAGGCCTACTGCAGCACTCCCTGCGAGGTCTACTGGGACTGCAATGATAGCTTCGGAGATGCCCGCACCTGCAAGAGCATCCCCATCGAGGTTTATCCCGGGCTCGTGGTGACCATGCGAACCTGCGTGCGCCTGCCCTATGAGGGCCCTTGAGCATGCGCCTCCCCTGCCCTCACCTCACAGCCGCCCTCTTCCTTTCCCTGCCATTGGCCCTGTTCGCCTGCAAGGGACCGCCGGCGGAGGAGCAGGTGCGCAGGCTCGTGGAGGAGGCGGTCGTGGCCGGCGAGGCCGGGCGGATCGGCGAGCTGGTGAAGCTCACCACCCCCACCTTCCAGGCCCTGCCCATGAAGGCCGACCGGGAGCGGGCCAGGCAGGCCCTCCAGTGGGTGCTGCGCTCCTTCCGCGGGCACCAGATCCTCTACCCCCGCCCCGCGGTGACCGTCGCGCCGGGGGACCAGGAGGCCACGGCCCGCTTCTCCTTCGTGTTCGTGCGCGGGGCGGAGCCGGCCGGGGGCGAGGCGCAGGCGCCGCCCCGGCGCGGGGAGGACGACGAGGAGGCCTTCCTGGTCGGGCTGGCGGAGCGGACGAACCTCTTCCGCATCGAGCTGCGGCTGCTCAAGGGGGAGGATGGCTGGCGGGTGGACGGCGCCTTCCTGGAGCGGTGGAGCGGCCTCGGCTTCTCGCCGGTCCAGGGCAGCTTCGGGTTCTGAGGCCTCGAAGGGGACGAGATGTCGGCTGCGCGCATGCCAGGGATGGCCTCGAGGCTCCTGCTACTCGCCTGCCTGGGCCTGGGCTGCGACGACGGCGGTTCAGGCGAGCCCGACGGGGGGTTCGACGCGGACGATGATGGCGGGGCTGGCTTGGACTGCGAGGTCCTGGGCGCGCCCTCGGTCCGACCCGCAGCGCTCGGGATCATTCCGGTCGGCGAGCCCGCCTCCTGCCCGGACATCCGCGGGATCTACGACGTCGTGATGTACTGCCTTCTCGACGTGAACCACGCGGTCGAGATCGAGCAGCAGGGCTGCGCGATCTCCTTCGTCCTTGACTCCGTGCCGGGCTGTCGTGGCAACCTGAACGCCGACCTCGCGCTCTACGTGGAGTGCCCGGATCTCCTCTTCCCCTGCGAGGGCGAGGTCAACCTGCTGGGCCAGACCCTGCTCTACTGCGGTCCCCAGTGCAGATTTCTCTTCGAGCCCACCTGGGAGCGGGTCGCCTGCACCAGCCATGGCGATCCGGCCTGCCAGGCCCGGGGCGAGGTGTGCAGCATCGCCTACGAACAGGGTGGCCTGGCCGCGCGCTGCGTTCGCCCCCTGCCCGGCGGTCTGCCGCCCGGTGCGGCCTGCAGCGACGATTACGTGCTGCGCTGCGAGAACTCCCTGTGCCTCAGCGAGCGCTGCTCCGCGCCATGCACAGACGACTCCCAGTGCACGGCCATCCCCGGCGCCAGCTGCCAGCCCGTGTTCTTCTCGGTGGGACCCCGCGATCTCCCCGTGCAGGGCGAGGTGAACCTGTGCATCTCGAACGTCTACGGGAATGGCCGCTGCACGCATCAGGCCGACTGCACCCGCGCGACGTGCATGCCGGTCCCAGGGCAGGACGACGTGGAGCTCCTGTGCGTTCGGGGGGGCTGGGATCCTTCCGCGCCGGTCCCCTGTGAGACCGACCTCGACTGCGTCCAGGCCGAGACCTGCGGACAGGTGGAAGTATTCGACCTCGAGCTCCGACCCCACGTGATCGCGGCCTGCGTGCCCAGGCCCGGTGAATGTGCGCGCGACAGCGACTGTCCCGTGGGAGAGGCCTGCGCGGTCTCCGTCGAGGGCGACCCGCCCAGGTTCGTGTCCCGGTGTGCTTGCGGTGGCGGACCGGGGTGGTGGCCAACCACCGGCCTGGCCTGCGCCAGGGACCAGGACTGCTTCTCGGGCTGGTGCGGACCCGACCGCACCTGCCAGGGCCTCTGCCGTGACTCGCTCGCGGACTGCCCACTCGAGGCACCCGACTGCCGTCCCCATCTCTTCGAACTCGGCGACCAGGGCGCCACCCCGCCCTCGCTCGATCTCCTCACGCTCTGCGAAGCCAGGCCGGCTGGCTGCAGCCGCGAGCAGGACTGTCCAGCGGGTCAGTCGTGCAACATGGTGCCCCTGCTCATCCCGAACGACGCCGGAGGTGTCTGTGAGCCCTTCGGGCCCGGCCAGGTCGGGCTGGCCGAGCCCTGTCCGGAGGGGCCAGCCATCTGTCGGAGCGGCCTCTGCCTGCGCGATCCGGCCGACATCCCCGAGGCGGCCTACTGCTCCCAGCTCTGCGAGCAGGAGGAGGACTGCCTCTACCCCACCCTGTTCACCTGCCGCGAGCTGCGCTTCGAGGGCGCCCGCGGGGTCCCCCAGACCGCCCGCGTGTGCACCCGGCGGCAGTGAGACAGGCCACAGCAAGCAGAAGAATCTCCTCGAGGGTGACAGCAGGAGGGGCAGGCGGTCTGCGGGGCCTCTCCCCTTGCCGGGGCCGGTGAGGAAGGAGGTCAGTTTCCCAGGAGCTGGACGGCGATCACGCGCTTGCGGGGGTGGTTGTCGTGGTCCACCACCACGATCTGCTGCCAGCTCCCGAGCAGGAGCGCCCCGCCGGTGACCGGCACGGCCAGGCTCGGCCCCAGGAGCCCCGCCCGCACGTGCGAGTAACCGTTGCCGTCCCCCCGGCTCCGGTCGTGCTGGTAGGCCTCACCCTCGGGCGCCAGCCGCCCCACGGCCGCGCGCAGGTCCGCCACCGCGCCCGGCTCGAACTCGAGCGTGGTCACCGACGCCGTGGCCCCGGGCACCCACACCGTGGCCAGCCCCTCCCCGAGCCCCTCGGCCTCCACGATGCGGCGCACCTCGGCGGTCACGTTCACCACCTCCGAGCGCCCATCCGTCTCCAGCTCGAAACTCCTGGTGCAGGCCAGCATCTTGAGTGGTCCTCTTCCTGTCCGCTAGAGGGTGGGCCGGGGCAGGTCCTTGTTCCACAGCACATCGCCGGCGCCGCACGCCGCGTTCGCGTAGCGGGCCGCGGCGAACAGGAAGTCGGAGGTGCGGTTGAGGAAGCGGCGCACGTCCTCGTCCACCGGGTCCCGCGCGCCGAGCGCCACCACCAGCCGCTCGGCCCGGCGCACCACCGTGCGCGCCACGTGCAGCAGCGCCGCGTCCCGGCAGCCGCCCGGCACCACGAAGTGCTCGAGCGGGCCGGTCCGCTCCTCGAAGCGGTCGATGGCCCGCTCCAGCCACAGCACGTCCTCGGGGCTCACCCGGGTGGGCGCGAGCTTCCCGCCCGGCGGGGTGGCCAGGTTGGACGAGCAGTTGTACAGCCGGTGCTGGACCAGCTCGAGCGCGGAGGCGAGCAGCGGGTCCGAGGCGAAGGCCCGGGCCGCGCCCACCCACGAGTTGGCCTCGTCCACGGTGCCGTAGGCCTCCACCCGCAGATCGGTCTTGGGCACCCGGCGGCCATCGGCCAGCCCGGTCGTGCCCCCGTCCCCGGTGCGGGTGACGATCGACGAGCTCATGTCGCCCCTCCCCCGGTCCGCTCGGCCGCGGCCCTGGACAGCGGCCCCAGCAGGGCGCCGTACAGCCGCGCGTACAGGGCCGGCGACAGGCGCCGCACGGCGTACAGCGGCCAGTTCTCGCGCGGCAGGCTCACCACCCCGCCGCCCGGGCCCTCGAGGCAGCCCACGATCTCCGCGGCCACGGCCGCGGGCTCGGCCGACAGGTGCTGGAAGCCGAAGCCGATGGCCGCCAGCCAGGCCGCGGGCAGCCTGAAGCGCGCGGCCTGGAACGCCCCGGTGCGCACGAACCCGGGGCACACGGCCGAGACCCGCACCCCGCGCGGGCCGAGCTCCGCGTCCAGCGCCTGGCTGAGCCCCACCACGGCGAACTTGGAGGCGCTGTAGGGCGCGAACAGGGGGAAGCCCACCAGCCCGGCCATGGAGGCGGTGTTCACGATGCGGCCCGCGCCCCGGGCCAGCATGCCCGGGACGAAGGCCCGCACCCCATGGATCACCGTCCACAAGTTGGTGTCCACGATCCAGCGCCAGTCCTCGAGCGCCAGGCGCTCGACGGGCCCGGCCAGCATGACCCCGGCGTTGTTCACCAGCGCGTCCACCCGGCCGTGCTCGGCCTGCAGCCCGGCCGCCAGGGCCGCCAGCCCCCGCCCGTCGCGGCAGTCGAGCGCGTGCGCGCCCGCCGGCGAGAGCCCGAGCTCGCGCAGCGCCTCGGCCGCCCGGCCGAGCGCCCCGGCCTCGAGGTCCACCAGGTGCACGCGGGCGCCGCGCCGCAGGCACTCCTCGGCCACGGCCCGGCCGATGCCGGAGGCCGCCCCGGTCACCACCACCACGGCGTCGCGAAGCCCGGGCAAGACAGGGGATCCTGGCTCAGCGGAACGAGATGAGCTCGACGTCGAACACCAGCATGCCCTGGGGCCGGCCGGGCTTGCCCTTGTAGGCCAGCTCCTCGGGGATCCAGAAGCGGCGCTTCTCTCCGGCCACCATGAGCTGCAGCCCCTCGGTCCAGCCGGCGATGACCCCGTTCAGCGGGAAGCTGGTCGGCTCGCCGCGCATGACCGAGGAGTCGAACATCTTGCCGTCCGTGGTCCAGCCGCTGTAGTGCACGGTGACCACGCTGGTGGCCAGCGGGCGCTCCTTGCCTGCGCCGGGCTGGAGCACCCGGGAGGCCAGGCCCGACTTGGTCTTGTCCGCGTCCTTGGGCGGAGCGGCCACGTCCGGCGGGGTCTGCGGCGCGGCCAGGATGTCCAGCAGCTCCACGTCGAAGACCAGCATGCCCTGGGGCCGGCCGGGCTTGCCCTTGTAGGCCAGCTCCTCGGGGATCCACAGGCGGCGCTTCTCGCCCACCACCATGAGCCCCACGCCCTCGGTCCAGCCGGGGATGACGTGGCTCAGCGGGAAGGTGATCGGCTTGCCGCGCAGCACGGAGGAGTCGAACATCTTCCCGTCCGTGGTCCAGCCGGTGTAGTGCACGCGCACCGAGTCCTCGGGCCTGGGCCTGGCCGTGCCCGCGCCCGGGCCGAGCACCTTGGAGGCCAGCCCGGAGGCGGTCTTCTCGGCGTCCGCGGGCGGCCCGGCCACGTCGGGCGGCGGGGCGATCTCGGGCTTGGCCGGCGGGGCCGGCGGCAGGGCCGGCCTGGGGGGCGCGGCCTTGTCCGCCTCGGCGACCCCGCCCTTGGAGGTGTCCCCGCCCTTGGCGGCGTCCCCCGGGGGACAGCCGGGCAGCAGGAAGAGGGCGGCCAGTGCGGCTCCCACGACGACGAGTGTGTTCTGTTTCATGGCCACGAACCTATCCAAACCCGGACCCCGGGGCAAGCCCCGCGTGACCCCGTCCGGATTGACAGGCCCGGCTCGGATTCGATACCCTGGGCCACCGATTTCACCACTGGCCAAGAGGAGTCTGCGTCATGGAAGACAAGATCTACCCGGTCAAGACGAGCATGAAGGTGCTGTTCTGGATCCTGGCCATCGTGTGCACGGTCATCATCGTCGGCATCCCGGTCGCCATCATGTTCTACATGATGATCTTCCGCTCCAAGATCGTGCTCAAGTCCGACCGGATCGTGAACATCTGGGTGAAGACCCGCGAGGTGCCCTACGCCGACATCAGCGCGCTCGCCTGGGGGCCGCGCGCCGGCGGCATCATCGGCGTCATGATGGGCCGGCCGCTGATGTCGCATGACAGCACGGGCAAGAAGCGGTGGTGGGGCTTCATGGCCGAGGCCGTGGAGAACACCCCGGAGCTCCTGGCCGAGCTCGAGGTCCGCACGGGCCAGAAGCCGGTGTGAGGCCCACCCTCATCCTGCCACCCCCGCCCACACCGGATAGCCAGACTCCTGTTGCCGAAGCGCCCCTCTACCCGTAGAGTACCTGCCAGGGGTTGCACACCCGGGGGAAGAGAGGGTCGGAGATGCTGAAACTCCTGTCGCGTGGCGCCGTCATCTCGCTCGTGCTGCTGGCTCTCGGCGAGAACGCCCGGGCCGTGCCCGCCCCGCCCACCCCCATCCAGCTCACCAACGACGACGGCTCCGGGCTGTGGGGCCACATGTTTGGGGACGAGCACCTGTCCTGGCTCGAGGACCTGGAGGGCTACGCCCTGGCCTTCGACCCGGCGCTGGGCGCCTGGTGCTACGCCGAGCTCGGGCCGGACGGCCGGCTGCGGCCGACCCTGGTGCGCGCCGGCAGCGCGGACCCGGCCTTCCTGGGCCTGCCCCTGCACCTCCGCCCGTCCGCGGAGATCCGAACGCAGACCCGGGCGCTCCGCGACGCGCGGCCGGTGCCCCAGCCGCCGCCCTCCCCGGGCGTCGTGCCCAACCTCGTGCTGCTGGTGAAGTTCTCGAACCAGACCACGCACTTCCAGCCGGCCGACTTCGGCCCGGTGTTCAACGGCGCGGACGGCTCGGTGAACGACTACTGGCAGGCGGCCTCCCTCGGCCGGATCGATCTGGTGTCCACCGTGACCCCGTGGATCCCGCTGCCCAACACCGACCTGTACTACGCCTACAACGACCAGGTGTACGGCCACCCCGAGCAGATGATCATCCACGCCGTGGACTACCTCGACGGGCAGGGCTTCGACTTCACCCCCTTCGACCAGAACCCGCAGGACGGGATTCTGGACGCGGTCACGGTGATCCACTCGGGCCAGGGCTACGAGACCACCGGCAACCAGAACTACATCCACTCCCACTTCGCCGACCTGCGCTGGTACGGCCTGGACTTCTACACCCACGACGGCATCCGCGTGGTGGCTTACCACACCGAGCCCGAGTACCGCGGGGACGGGGTGCACATCACCCAGATCGGCGTGGTGGCCCACGAGTCGGCCCACTTCTTCGGGCTGCCGGACCTCTACGACTACGACGGCGACTCCGCGGGCGTGGGCATGTGGTGCCTGATGGCCATGGGCCCGTGGGGCGGCCCGGGCATGGACGGCACCGTGCCGGTCCTGCTCTCGGCCTGGGGCAAGTACAAGCTGGGCTTCGTCAGCCCGACCGTGCTGCAGGTGAGCACCGCCGGGCTGCGGCTGCACCCGGCCGCCACCAACCCCGAGGCCCTGCTGCTGAACACCGGCATGCCGACCCGCCAGTACTTCCTGCTGGAGGACCGCCAGTTCGTGGGGTACGACGAGTCTCTGCCGGCCGAGGGGCTGCTCATCCAGCACGTGGACGAGAACATCGACAACAACAACGACCAGAGCCACTACCTGGTGGACATCGAGCAGGCCGACGGGCTGCGCGAGCTGAACAACAGCGGCTACGAGATCGGCGACTGGGGCGACCTGTGGCCCAACGGCAACGCGTCCACCTTCGGCCCGGACACCAGCCCGAACAGCAGGGCCTACGGCCAGGCCACCTCGCGCATCACGGTCATGGGCATCACGCGGGACGGCGAGGACATCGTCTTCAACGTGGACCTGGCCGGCACCGCCGGCTCGCTGCTGCTGCTCAGCCCCACCCAGCTCGCCTTCGCCGGCGCCGTGGGCAGCCCGGATCCGTCCGCCCTGCCGGTGAGCGTCACCCACCAGGGCACGAGCGCGCTGTCCTGGACGGCCAGCCCGCAGCAGGCCTGGCTGCGGGTGAGCCCGGCCTCGGGCGGCACCCCCGGCGTGGCGAACGTGTCGGTGGTGACCGCCGGGCTGGGCGCGGGCACGCACACGGGCACCGTCGTCTTCAGCGCCCCGGGCGCGGCCAACAGCGCCAACCTGACCGTGCGCCTGAGCATGGACGCCACGCCGCCGGCCATCGCCGTGGACCCGGCCTCGCTGGGTTTCCGGGCGCGCGCAGGCGCCAGCGCGATCGAGGGGCAGCCGCTCGCCATCACCAACGGCGGCGGCGGCACCCTGGACTGGACCGCCAGCCTGGACGCGGACGCGAGCTGGGCCTCGCTGTCGGCGAGCTCGGGCCGGGCACCCAGCACCCTGCTGGTCACGGCGCACGCCGGGGGCCTGGCGGCCGGGCTGTACCCGGGCACCCTCACCCTGACCGCCGCGGGCGCCGCGCCGCTCGAGGTGCCGCTCGAGCTCATCCTGGATCCCCAGCCGCACCTGGCCGTCTCCCCGGCCGAGCTGGTGTTCGAGGGGGTCAAGGGCGAGGTGCTGCCCGCGCCGGCCGCACTCAGCGTGCAGAACTCCGCGGGCGGCCCCATGAGCTTCCAGGCCTCGGGCTCGCCTGGCTGGGTGGACGTCGGCGCGGGCTCCGGCGCGGCCCCGGCCCAGGTGATGATCAGCCTGGACGTGGACTACCTGGCCACCGGCGAGCACCTCGGCAGCGTGACCGTCAGCTCCGCGGAGGCGGACAACGGCCCGATCGTGGTGCCGGTGCGCTTCCTGAACGCCTCCCCGAACACCGCGCCCGGCGCGCCTACCCTGCTCTCCCCGCCGGACCTGGCGAGCCTCAGCCAGGTCTTCCCGGAGCTGACCGTGTCCAACGCCAGCGACCCGGACGGCGACCGCCTGACCTACGAGTTCGAGGTGGTCACCTACCCTGACCAGCGGGTGGTGGCGCTGGACTCCGGCGTGGCCGAGGGCACGAGCTACACCTCCCACGTCCTGTCCTCCCCGCTGGAGATCGGCGGCACCTACCAGTGGCGGGCGCGCGCGGCGGACGAGCACGGCCTGCCCGGCCCCTGGACCGAGCGGCTGACCTTCGGCGTCTCCCGGGGGGACAGCGCGGGCTGCGCCTCGGCGGGCGCGGGCGGGCTCGGCGGGCTGGGGCTGCTCGGGCTGCTCGGCCTGGCCTGGCTCAGGGCCCGGCGGTGCTGAAGACGAACGGGTAGTTGACCACCACCTCGCCCCCGCCCTTGACCGCGGGGAACACCCAGGTGGCCGCCAGCGCGCGCAGCTCCCTGGCCAGGGTCTCGTCGCCCACCGTGTCCTCGGCGATCTCCACCTTCTTCACCTTGCCGTCCGCGGCGATGGTGAAGCGCAGCACGATCTTCCCGGCCAGCCCGGGCGTGGCCTTGAGCCGGCGCTCGTAGAGCAGCTTGATCCTGGGCTGCTGGGCCCGGATCACCCGCTGGACGACCGACCTGTCCAGCGAGCCGGTGATCATGGGCGAGGACATGCCGACGCTCGGGCTGGCGCTGCGCCGGCCCAGGCGCGCGCCGCCGCCGCCCTGGCCCCGGCCCATGAGCCCGAGCCCACCATAGCCCACGGAGCTGCCCGTGGCCGAGCCGCTCAGGCAGCCGAGCACCCCCTGGTTGCCCACCGCGGAGTCCTCGACGCCCTCGGGCAGGGGCAGCGGCTGGCGCACCTGGGTGACCTTCTGGCCGTCCGCGCGCACCTCGGTGTCCACGGCCACGAAGGAGGTGAAGTCGGTGAGCAGGTTGTAGCGCAGGCCCAGCTCGGTCACCTGCGCCTCGCCCTCGCCGCCCGGCTCGAGCCGCTGCAGATCGCTCAACCGGGCGATGCGGCCGCGGGCCCACAGGTAGCGCAGGGCCGACAGCTCGTCCGACGCCTGGGCCTCCGACACCTCCAGGCTCTGCTCGAACGGCCCGGCGGCCGAGTGGCCGGTGACCCTGATCCGCCCCTGGGCCGGCCCGTGGTACTTGCCCACCACCAGCACCGGCCGGCGGGCGAACAGATCGGGCACCGCGGCCGGCTCGAGATCGTGGGTCTCGAGGCCCTCGAAGGAGACCCGGATGCCCTGCAGCACCGGCTGGGAGACCAGCTCGACGAAGCGCCGCGCCTTCGCCTCCACCTCCCGCGGACCGAGCACCACGAACGGCTCGCCCTGCCCCGCCCGGGCCAGCCCCTCGATCAGGAAGCGGTTGACCGAGCTGCCGATGCCGAAGGCGAACAGGTTGGCCTCGCCCAGCCGCGCGGCCACCAGCTCGAAGGCCTGCTTCTCGACCGCCACGTACCCGTCGGTCACCACCACCATGATGCGGGACATGCCCTCGGCCCGCGGCATGGCCAGCGCGTGCTGCAGGGCGGGCAGCAGCTCGGTGCCGCCGCCGCCATCGAAGCGGTCCAGCCAGGCCAGGGCCCGCTTCACGTTCTTGCGGGTGGCCTCCTGGGGCGCGGCGGCGAACACCGCGTCGCCCCCCGAGAAGGTCAGGATGTTGAAGCGCTCGTCCGAGCGCATGCCCTGGAAGAGCTTCTCCATCAACGACTTGGCGGTGTCCAGGGGGAAGCCGTGCATCGAGCCGGACACGTCCAGCACGAACAGGTACTCGCGCGGCACGAGCGCGGTGCGCTCCACCCGCGCGGGCGGCTCCACCGCCAGGGCGAAGAAACCCTCGTCCTCGGGACCCGCGCCCGGGAAGAGCAGCAGCCCCTGCTCGATCTCGTCGCCGGCCAGGCGGTAGCGCACCACCAGGTCGCGGTTCCCGGCCGCCGTGTCCAGGATCTCGACGCAGGCCTTGCGCGGGTCGCTGTACTCCACCCGCACCGGGTGGGAGGGGCTGGTCACGGCCGCGATGGGCAGGCCGGACTGCAGCTCGACCAGCGCCTCCCAGGTGTAGGGCGGCGGCTCGCCCGCGTGCAGGTAGGGGTTCTCCACCCAGCGCTCGCTGTCGGCCGCGCCGGCGGCCGGCTGGTTCGAGTAGCGCGGGCCCACCACGCTCGGCAGCACGAACTCGTACTGCCCCTCCTCCGGCACCAGCAGCTCGGTGTACTCGAGCTCCACCCGCACCTGGTCGCCCGGCAGGATGTGGCCCACGCTCATCTGGAACACGTTGGGCCGCTGCTGCTCGAGCAGCGAGGCCGTGCGGCCCTCCGCCAGGGCCCGCTCGTAAGTCTCACGCGCCTCGGCGCGCTTCTGCACCTTGGCCTCGATCACCCGCTCCCCGACCGTCATGCGCATGGCGTGCACCGCCGCCCGGGTCGAGGCCGGGAACAGGTAGATCGCCTCCAGATCCTGGTCCCCGCGGTTGCGGTAGGTCTGGGTCAGGCGCACGTGGGCGATCATGCCGGCGATGCTCACCCGGGCCTGCACCCCCTCGAGCGGCAGGGCCTCGGCCTGGCTGCCCTCGGCCAGCACGAAGAAGTACGGGGACAGCGTGCGCTCGGCCCCGCCCTCCGGGATGCTCGCCAGGGCGGCCTGCACCAGGCGGGCCTTGCGCTCCTCCACGCTCTCCGCGGCCTGGCAAACCAGGGGCAACAGCAAGGAAAGGATGCTTATAGGTAGAAGGCAAAGGCAGGGAGAGCGCGTGGCCATGGGGCATGACCTCCGATCGGCGGTTGTGGTGTTCGGTCTGGCGGCGCCCGGGGGGCCCTGGAGTCTTCCGGGTGCTTCCGGGCGCCGGAGCTGCTGACACCCGGTCCCCGCCCCCGGTTCCCGACCTCCCGCGGCGCGGGCCGTGCGCCGCTTGACCCGGGCCGGGCGGCTCGGGCATGTTGGGGCCATGCCGACCTGCCCGCGCTGCGACCAGGAGCTCGGTTCGAGCCCCGGCATCTGCCCCTTCTGCGGGGTGACCGTGGCGCACTACCAGGGCCCCAGGCTCGGCCCGCAGGCCATCACCCGCCTGGCCGGCCCGGCGCCGGCCCGCCAGGGGCCGCGCCGCCCGGGCCTTGGCCTGGGCGTGGTCGTCCTGCTGCTGGTGGCCGCGGCCATCACCTGGAGCCTGTGGCCCCGGAAGCTGCCGCGCACGGACCTGGTCCCCTCCAGGGCCCACGCGAGCGGGCTGGATCCCTGCCTGGGCAAGCCGCGCTGCCTGGTCGTCTACCTGGCGCCCTGGTGCCCGAGCTGCAAGAGCGCGGCCCGGGTGGTCCGGGAGGCCATCGCCGGCTACGCCGGCTCGCGCGAGGTGGGGGTCCAGGCCGTGGTCGGCCAGGACGACCGCGGCGCGCTGGAGGAGATGGCGGCGGGCATCGGCCCCAGCACCTTCCTCGACCTCGACGGCGCCCTGTACCGCCAGGCCGGCGGCGAGGGCGTGCCCGTGTTCTGGGTGCTGGACGAGAAGCGCCGCATCCTCGAGAAGCAGCTCGGCGCCCTGCGCGACACCCGCTTGCAGCTCCAGGTCCTGGGCCTGCCCCCGCTGCCGCCACCCCGTGGAGACACGCCATGAAACCGACCCCCCGCGCGCTCTGCCTCTGCTGCCTGCTCGCCGCCCTGGCCGGCCCGGCCGTCCGGGCCGAGGGGCCGCCGGTGATCGCCCCGCTGACCACCGAGGGCTACCTGTGGACCGGCCCGCTGCCGGCCTACCCCACCACCAGCCTGCAGCTCGAGCTGGGCTACCTGTACCAGACCTACGACATGAGCTACGACTACGGCTTCGCCAGCCTCGACGATCCGGAGATGCACTCCTTCGTGCTCTCGCTGCGCGGGGAGTACACCTTCCTGGGACAGCTCACCCTGGGCTTCGAGCTGCCGGCCCTGGTCACTTACAGCATCGCGGCCTCGGGGACCATCCTGACCCGCCCGGTCGACTGGGACGACGACGGCGCGGACTTCGGCAACCTGCGGCTGCACCTGCGCTGGATGGCGTTCGAGTCCAGGGAGCTCGGGCTCGTGCTGACCGCGGCCTTCCGTGTCTGGCTCCCCACCAACACCTTCCTGGAGGTGGAGATCGGGGAGGAGGACCAGGAGCTCCTGGGGATGTTCGCCCAGTTCGAGCCCATGCTGGCGCTGGGCTGGGGAAACCGCCGCTTCTCTGCGCTGCTCGAGACCGGTCCCAAGTTCTTCACCCTCGATGACGCGGACGACTTCTCCTGCTGGGGCATCGATCTGGTGCTGGGCTCGGCCCCGGTGGCCAGCCTCGACGAGCTGGAGCTGGTGCTCGAGCTCAACATGCTGTTCGAGCTGGACGACGACGACGCCCCCAGCGAGGAGGGCGACGACCAGGTCCAGGCCATCGGGCTCGGGCTGGGGCTGCGCTACGCCATCGGCGCCTGGCGGCTGGGGCTGGGGCTGCGGATCGGGCTGCACGAGCACGCCTTCTACATGGGCCAGCTCGGCCTGGGCGTGACCCTCGACTACTCCTGGGGGCCCTGAGGCGGCTCGCCCGCCGGCGCGTCCGGCTCGTCGCCGATGGCGTAGAAGTAACCGTCCCGGGCGCCCACCAGGATCTTGCCCTTCCACACCGCGGGGGTGCTCTCGATGCAGGCCTCGGAGCGCAGGCGGAAGCTCCACACTGGCCGGGGGTGCAGCGGGTCGTCGAGCGAGTAGCGGCGGAGCTCGCCCTTGCAGGTGGCCACCAGCAGGCTGCCGTCCACCACCACGGGCGAGGACCAGGCGTGCGGGCCCAGCTCGTCCACCCAGGTGACCTCGCCCGTGTCCGCGTCCACCACCAGGAGCTGGCCGCTGTTGGTGGCCACGTACAGCACCCCCTGCGCCAGGGCCGGGGTGGCCCAGATGCCGCCCCGGAACTCCCCGCGCAGCCCGGGCGGCGCGGCCAGGCTCCACACCACCGGGTCGTCCGGGCGGTAGGGGTCGAGCTTGACGAGCTGGCCCAGCTCGTCCGCGCGCGGCAGGAAGCGCTCCAGCTCCACCGCCGCGTACAGCATGCCCTGCTCGTCCGCCACCAGGGAGGCGTCCACGTCGTCCCCCAGCCAGAAGTCGAACACCACCGGGGCGCGGCCCTCCTGGACCTCGCGCAGATCCAGCCCCACCACCCGCCCGGCCGAGTTGGCGAAGTACACCCGCTCCTCGAACACGGTGACCGAGTTCTCGATGGAGGCGTTGTCGTCCCCCACCTGCTCGAGCAGCGCCTCGGTCCAGCCGCGGTAGGCCACCAGCAGCTCCGGCGCGATCTGGACCAGGCCGGCGGCGTCGTAGTCCCGGTGGAGCTTGATGGCGAAGAAGTAGCCGTTCTCCCCGCCCTGCAGCAGGAGATCGTCGAGCACCACGGGGTTGCCGTCCCAGTCGTTGTTCCAGATGCCGTGCACGAAGTCGGCCGGCAGGTCCCACAGCCGCGTGGGCGCCGGCCGATCGAGCGCCAGCACCCGCAGGCGGTTGTCGCGCGAGCCGAAGTACAGGAGCGGATCTCCGTCCGGGTCGAGGGTCACCGAGCCCTTGATGATGTCTCCGGTGGGGTAGTCGGGCCGCAGCCGCCGGCCCGTGGCCGCGTCGAGGAAGTGGACGCTCTTGTCGTAGGCCCCGAAGATCACCTCGGTCACCCCGTCCGCGCGCTCCCACAGGGCGGGCTGCCCTGTCCAGCCGGTGCCGCACCAGATGGAGGCCTCGTCGCCCACCCAGGACTCGGCGCACATGGGCTCGCCGGTCTCGGGGAAGCGCCACAGCACCCTGGGCCTGTCGGGCAGCGGCCCCTCGCCGTAGTAGGTCCGCGAGGGGTTGCCGCGGAACTGCAGCAGCCCCTCGACGGTCTGGTTGTAGCGCAGGTTCAACGCCACCAGGCCGGGCTCGCTGGCGCCGTCGACCGCCGGCGGCGCGGGCCGCGGCGCGACCGGTCCCAGGGCGGCCGCCCCTGGCGCGGTCGGACCCGGTGCAGCCGGCCTGACCGGCCGCGGGGCCGGCGCGGCGCGCAGCCAGCTCTCGCCGAGCCGGTAGAGCGAGCCCCCCAGCGCCACCCCGACGACCAGGGCCACGGCCAGGGTCACCAGCCAGGAGCGGCGGGGCCGGGCGGCGGCGGCCGGAGCGTGGGCCGCGGTGGGGGCCTGCGCCGGCGCCCGCAGGGCGCCCAGCCAGGCGTCGATCACCTCGGTCGCGGAGGCGTTCACCTCCGGCGCCGCTGGGGGCAGCTCGTCCATCCTGGCATGATCTGAGCACCGCTCCGGCCGGAGGGCAAAAAATATGACCGCGGCGGCTCAGCCCCCGCTCAACCGCACGTCCACGAGCTTGAGCTGCAGGCTGGTGTGGCCGTCCCAGGTGTTGAGCTCCGGGGAGTAGAGCACGTCCACCCTGCCCGAGCGCAGTGCGTCCAGGCGCTCGGCCTGGCGGAACCAGATCGCGTCCCAGGTCCGCGCCCCGTCCGCCAGGCCGGCCTTCAGGTGCAGCGGCGGCCGGGTCCCCACCGGTCGCACCCCGCGCACCTCGAGGTCGCGGGCCAGGAAGACCGGCTCGGGGTTGCCCGCGCCGAAGGGCGCGAGCCGGGCCAGCTCGGCCACCTCCGCCAGGCTCCACTCCGAGGGCTGGGCCGGGCCGTCGGCGTGCAGCACCCGGGCCGGCTCGGCCCCGCCGAGCTGCGCGGCGACCACGGCCACGAAGCGCCTGCGGAAGGCCTCCAGCGCCTCGCGGCGCACGGTCAGCCCGGCCGCCAGCCGGTGTCCGCCGAAGGCGGCCAGGTGCTCGGCCGAGGCCGTCAACGCCTCGAACAGGTGCACCCCCTCCACCCCGCGGGCCGAGCCCTTGCCGCGCTCCCCGTCGAGCGCCAGCAGCACCACCGGCCGGCCGAAGCGCTCGACCAGGCGCGAGGCCACGATGCCCACCACCCCGGGGTGCCAGCCCTCCTCGGCCAGCACCAGGGCCGCGGGGCGCGCGTCCTGCAGGGCGGCCTCGGCCAGCTTGCTGGCGCGCTCGAAGATCTGCTGCTCGATGGCCTTGCGCTGCTCGTTGGCCGCGTCCATCTCCCGGGCCAGCGCCAGCGCCCGGGCGTAGGAGCTGGTGGTCAGCAGCTCCACCCCGCCGCGGGCCAGGCCCAGGCGTCCGAGGGCGTTGATGCGCGGGGCCAGCCGGTAGGCCACGTCGGCGGCCGAGGCGCCCGGCCCGGTCAGCCCGGCGATCTCCTTGAGCGCGGCCACGCCCGGCCGGCGCCCTGCGGCCAGCTCCTGGAGCCCGACCTGGGTGAGGATCCGGTTCTCGCCCAGCAGCGGGACGATGTCGGCCACCGTGCCCAGCGCCACCAGGTCCAGGTGCTGCCGCAGGTTGGGCTCCGGGCCGGTCCCGAAGGCGCCCCGCGCGCGCAGGGCCGCCCGGAGCGCCATGACCAGGTTGAAGACCAGCCCCACCGCGGCCAGGTCCTTGGCGGGGAAGGCGCAGCCGGGCCGCAGCGGGTCGAGCACCGCCGCGGCCTCGGGCAGGGCCTCCGGGAGCTGGTGGTGGTCGATCACCACCACGTCGAGCCCGAGCTCGCGGGCACGCGCGATCGGCGCCCGATCCGAGATGCCGCAGTCGACCGCGATCACCAGGCCGACCCCCTGGCCGGCCAGGCGCTCGAGCCCGGCGGCGGAGAGCCCGTAGCCCTCCTCGCGCGCCGGGATGTGGTACTCGGCCGCGTGGCCGAGCTCCCGCAGGAAGCCCACCAGCAGCGCGGTGGCGGTCACCCCGTCCACGTCGTAGTCGCCCCACACGCACACCCGCTCCCGCGCGCCGAGCGCGCGCAGGACGCGCTCCACGGCCAGGTCCATGTCCTGGAGGAGCTGCGGGGGGTGGAGATCCTCCAGATTGGGCGCCAGGAAGCGCCGGCCCGCCGCGGGGCTGTCCACCTGCCGGAGCGCCAGCAGGCGCGCCAGCCGCGGGGACAGGCCGAGCCCCCTGGCCAGCTCCGTCACGCGGTCCTCGGCGACCTCGCGGATGGCCCAGACCCGGCGCATGTCAGGGGTTCACGGGGGGAGGCCGGCCTCAGGCGTTCTTGGCCTTCTTGGCCCAGCCGTCGAACACCAGGGTGAGGCCCGAGGCGACGTAGATCGAGGAGTAGGTCCCGACCACGATGCCGATCGTCATGGCGATGGCGAAGTCCTGGATCTCGCCGAAGCCGATGAACAGCAGCCCCAGGATGGCCAGCACAGTGGTCAGCGAGGTCATCACGGTGCGGCCCAGGGTCTCGTTGATGCTCTTGTTGATCACGATCTCGAGCGCCTCGGAGCGGTACTTGGCGATGTTCTCGCGGATGCGGTCGTACACCACGATGGTGTCGTTGATCGAGTAGCCGATGACGGTCAGCACCGCGGCCACGAAGGTCAGGTTGAACTCGAGCCCCAGCAGGGCGAACACGCCGATCACGATGCTGGCGTCGTGGAACAGGGCGATGATGGCGCCCGGGGCGAACTTCAGCTCGAAACGGAAGGCGATGTACACCAGGATGCCGAGCAGCGCGTACACCAGCGCCAGGATGCCGTCCGTGCGCAGCTTGGAGCCGACCTGGGGGCCGACGAACTCGACCTTGCGCACCTGGGCGCCGGCGTCCGGGAACTTCTCGCCCAGGGCCTGCTCGATCTGCTTGGCCACCCCGGTCAGCGTCACCAGGTAGCGGTGGCTCTCGTCCTTGCCCTCGCGGCGGATGTTCACGTCGCCGAGCTCGGCCTTGTTCAGGGCCTGGGCCTGGCCCTGGAGCGCGGCGCGCACCTCGTCCTCGGTCACCGCGGCGCTGAAGCGCAGGTCGAGCTGGTCGCCGGTGTCCTTGTCGAAGCTCATCTCGCCGAGCCGCTCCCCGAACACGCCCTTCAGCCCGGTCCGCAATTTCTCCGCGTCCGCCTCGGACAGGATGGCGATGCGCTCGACCCGGATGATGAAGGACGCCCCGCCCTCCTGGCCGCCCACACCCGAGCGCTGGATCACGGCCTTGTCGTAGCCCAGGCCGCCGACGGTGGTGCGCACCTCGCCCACGTCCACTTCCTTGGTGAAGGCCACGTCGATGACCGTGCCGCCGGCGAAGTCGATGCCCCAGTTGAGGCCCTCGGTCAGGTGCATGGTGACGGCGGCGCCCAGGCAGGCCACCACCAGGACGACCGACATCACCCCGAAGGTCCGCCGCGGCCGGGCGCCGACGAAGTCGATGTTCAGCTTCTTGGAATCGAAGAGTTGCATGTTCGCTTCCTCCGGACCGCTCGCCCGCGCCTAGACGCTCAGCCGCTGGACCTTGCGCTTGATGGTCGAGTAGTCCATGAACAGCCGGGTGACCACGATGGCGGTGAACATGGACACGATCACCCCGATGAACAGGGTCACGGCGAAGCCCTGGATGGGTCCCGAGCCGTAGGACCACAGCACCACGGTGGAGATGATGGTGGTGAAGTTGGCGTCGAAGATGGTCCAGAAGGCGCGGCTGTAGCCGGCCTCCACGGCCGCGCGCGGTGTCTTCCCGGCCGCCAGCTCCTCGCGGATGCGCTCGTTGATGATCACGTTGGCGTCCACGGCCATGCCCATGGTGAGCACGATGCCGGCCATGCCGGGCAGGGTGAGCGTGGCGCCCAGCCCCGCCATGATGGCCAGCATGAAGAGCGCGTTCATGCACAGGGCGAGGTCGGCGAAGACGCCGGCCACCCCGTAGTAGATCACCATGAACAGCACCACCAGGACCAGGCCGATCAGCATGGCCATGGCGCCCTGGTTGCGGGCGTCCTCGCCCATGCTCGGGCCCACCGTGCGCTCCTCGAGGATGCGCACGGGCGCGGGCAGGGCGCCGGCGCGGAGCACCATGGCCAGATCCTGCGCCTCGGTCAGGGCCTGGTCGTAGCCCTGGCCCGAGCCCAGGGTGATGCGCGCCTTGCCGCCGGCGATGCGGGTCTGGATGACCGGGGCCGAGCTCACGTCGCCCTCGAGCACGATGGCCATGCGCTTCTTCACGTTCGCCCCGGTCAGCTTCTCGAACAGCACCGCGCCGGTGCGATCGAAGTCCAGGCCGACCTCGGGCTGGCCGCTGTCCGGATCCGGCCGCACCACCGCGTCGGTGATGTAGTCGCCGGTCATGGCCACGTCCGCGTGCAGCAGGTAGGTCTTGTACTCCACCTCGAGCTGGCGCTCGCTGCGCTCGAAACCCACGACGCGGTCGGCGGGCAGCCGGCCGTCGAGCAGCTTCTCGAAGCGGGCCAGATCGGTGCTGGCCGGGGCCGCCGGCGCGGGCGCGGCCGCGGGGGCGCCAGGCTCGGCCGCGGCGGGTGCGGGGGTGGCCGCGGGGGCGCCGGGCTCGGCCGCGGCGGGTGCGGGGGCGGCCGCGGGGGCGCCGGGCTCGGCCGCGGCGGGTGCGGGGGCGGCCGCGGCAGGCGCGGGCTCGGCCGGAGCAGCCGAGGCCAGCAGCGGCCGCACGAGCTGCATGATCTCGGCCCGCTCGGCCGGGCTCATCCCGCCGCGGGCGATGGCCACCACCTGCTCGACGACCTTGGCGTCGACGCTCCGATCCAGGAGGAACTTCTGGATGGCGTCCACGCCGTTGAGGAAGTCGAGGATGCGCTCCCGCCCCTCGGTGCCCTTGCCCTTGGCGATCAGCATCGCGGTGGTGACCGGCTCGTCGTTGGGCCCCTCGTAGGTGTAGAAGTCGAGCCGGATGTCGGCCGGGAGGGTGTCCTTGAAGTCCTTGAAGAAGGACGAGCCGTCGTCGACCAGGCGGAACTCGAGCTGGGCGGTGCGGCCGAGCAGGCTCTTGGCGCGCTCGGGGTCGAACATGCCCGGGAGCTGGACCAGGATGCCGGTGTCGCCGTGGAAGGCGATGATCGGCTCGGCCACCCGGAACTCGTTGACCCGGTTCTCGACCGTGGAGCGGGCCGTGTCCCGGGCGTTGCGCTTGAGCTCGTTGACGTACTTCTCCTCGAACGCCAGGCGCACCAGGCCCGGGCGCTTGTCCTCGGGCTCGATCATCTTGAGGTTGTAGTAGCCCTCCAGCACGCGCTTCTCGAAGCGGGGCACGTCCCCGGCCTCGTTCAGCTCGAACTGGATGTCCGAGGTGCCGGGCACCCGGTAGATCTTGGTGTAGCCGATGCGCTTCTCGCGCAGCAGCTCCTGGAAGTCCCGGGCCATCTGGTCGGCCTTGTCCTCGAGCGCCTTGTCCACGTCCACGCCCAGGACCAGGTGGCTGCCGCCCTGCAGGTCGAGGCCCAGGTTCACCTTCTTGTTGAAGAAGCCGGTGTACCAGTCGGGCAGGGAGTCGCCCATGAAGGTCGGGGCCACGTACAGCGCGGCGCCGATGGTCAGCAGGACCACGAAGAAGACTTTCCAGTACCAACCCTTTTCCATCGCAGTGTCCTCGCTCGGTCGGGAGCCTCGGGGTGTGCGTCGAGAAGCGCTCGGCTCACTTCTTCTCGGGCTCGGGGATCACGGCCGCGGCCGCGCCATCCTTGTCGACGTTCTCGGGCTGCAGGCCCGCGATCTGCGAGCGCAGCATCTTCACGTGCACGTTCTTGGCCACCTCCAGGGTGACGATAGTGTCCGTCATCCCCGTGATGGTGCCCAGGATGCCCGCGTTGGTGATGATCTTGGCGCCCTTGTCCAGCGCCTTGATCATGGCCTGGTGGCGCTTCTGCTGCTTCTGCTGCGGGCGGATGATCAGGAAGTAGATGATCACGAACATCAGCACGATGGGCAGGAACATGCCGCCCATCTGCTCGCAACCTCCGGTCGCTCCCGGGGTAGGAGCAGGGGCCGGTGCGGTCTGCGCAGCCAGGAAGTGGATGATCGATTCCAAGCCTAACTCCTTTTGATCACGTCGGAAACCGGCCGAAACGGCCGGTGGGTCCGACCACGGTCCACCTCATCTAGCAAAAGGCCGGGGTTAGATCAAACTATTTTTTGTTTCCGGGGGGGTCGAGGGGACGGAGGGGGGGCGCCCCGAGGGCCGCCAGGGTCTCGGCGGCCCAGGCCGGATAGCGCCCCAGGCGGATGGCCTCCCGGACGCGGCGCATCAATTCGGCCATGAAGTGCAGGTTGTGGAGCGTGTTGAGCCTGAGCCCCAGCATCTCGTCGGCCAGGAACAGGTGGCGCAGGTAGGAGCGACTGAAGCGCCGGCAGGTCGGGCAGGCGCAGCTCGCGTCCACCGGGCCGGTGTCGCGCGCGTGGCGGGCGTTGCGGATCTGGATCGGCCCCTGCCAGGTGAACAGCGAGCCGTTGCGGGCGTTGCGGGTGGGCAGCACGCAGTCGAACATGTCCAGCCCGTGCCCCACCCCGCGCAGCAGATCGAGCGGGGTGCCGACCCCCATCAGGTAGCGCGGCCGCTCGGCCGGCATGGCCGGGACCACCTCGGCCAGCACGGCGTCCATGCGGTCCGGCCCCTCCCCCACCGACAGCCCGCCCAGCGCCAGCCCCTCGAAGGGCATGGCCGCGAGCTCGGCCAGGTGCCGCAGCCTGCGGGGCACGTCCAGCGCGCCCTGCGCGATGCCGAACAGCGCCCCGCCCGCGGGGCTGCGGGCCCGCAGGCAGCGCTCGGCCCAGCGCGTGGTGCGGGCCAGCGACTGGTCCAGGTAGCGGGGGGCCGCGTCGTGCGGGGCGCACTCGTCCAGCGCCATCATGATGTCGGCGCCCAGCGCCTCCTGCAGCTCCACGGCCCGTTCGGGGGTGAGCAGGTGCAGGTCGCCGTCGATGTGCGAGCGGAAGCGCACCCCCTCCTCGAGGATCTTGCGCCGGTGGGCCAGGCTCCACACCTGGAAGCCGCCCGAGTCGGTCAGCACGGCGTGCGGCCAGGCCATGAAGCCATGCAGCCCGCCGTGCGCGCGCACCGTGTCTGCCCCGGGCCGCAGCATCAGGTGGTAGGTGTTGCCCAGGATCAGCCGGTAGCCGAGCGCCTCCACCTCGGCGGGGTCGAGGGCCTTGACCGTCCCGGCCGTGCCCACGGGCATGAAGACCGGGGTCTCCACCGGCCCGCGCCGGGTGTGCAGCACGCCCGCGCGGGCCTGGCAGCCCGGATCGCGCGCCGTCACCTCGAACCTCGAGCGAGCTTCCATCGCAGCACCTCAGCCGATCAGCATGGCGTCGCCGTAGGAGTAGAAGCGATACCCCTGCGCCACCGCCTCCCGGTAGGCCGCCAGCACCCGCTCGCGCCCGGCGAAGGCCGAGACCAGCACCAGGAGCGTGGAGCGCGGCAGGTGGAAGTTGGTGATCATGGCGTCCACGGCCTGGAAACGGTGGCCCGGACGGATGAACAGCGCGGTCAGCCCCTCCCCGGCCGCGAGCCCCCAGGCGCTCTCCAGGGCGCGCACCACGGTGGTGCCGACCGCCACGACCCGCCGGCCCTCGCGCCGGGCGCGCGCCACGGCCTCGACGGTCTCCGACGGCACCCGGTAGCGCTCGGCGTGCATGCGGTGCCGCTCCAGCTCGGCCACCCGCACCGGCAGGAAGGTGCCTGGCCCCACGTGCAGGGTGAGCGCCGCGCGCTGCACCCCGGCCGCCTCCAGGGCGGCCAGCAGCGGCGGGTCGAAGTGCAGCCCGGCGGTGGGCGCCGCCACCGCCCCGCCCTCGCGGGCGAACACGGTCTGGTAGCGCTCGCGGTCGAGGGCCGCCAGGGCGGGGTCGCCCCCGTCGCGCCGGATGTAGGCCGGCAGCGGCACCTGGCCGTGGGCCGCCAGGTAGCCCTCCAGCGGCCCGGGCAGATCGAGCTCGACCAGGAGCCCGCCCTCGGGCGAGGGGCCCGCGGACCGGGCCCGGGCCCCGCCGGGCAGCTCGGCCGAGGTCCCCGCCCGCCAGGGCTTGGAGGACTGGGCCAGGCAGATCCAGCGCTGCAGCACCCGGCCGCCGGCCTCGCGAGGCGCCTCGAGCGGCCGGTCGAGCAGCAGCTCCACCCGGCCGCCGCTCGCCTTCCGCCCGATCAGCCGGGCCGGGAGCACGCGCGTGTCGTTGAGCACCAGCAGGTCCCCGGGCCGCAGCAGCCCGGGCAACTCGGCGAAGCGGTGGTGACGGCACGGCCCCCCGTCGGGCGGCAGGCAGAGCAGCCGGCTCTGGCTGCGGGCCTCGGCCGGGCGCTGGGCGATGAGCACCTCGGGCAGCTCGTAGTCGAAGTCGTCGATGCGCACGCTGGCCCCGCGGCTCAGAACAGGGAGCGAAGCGAAAGCCCCGGGTAGAAGCGGGCCAGGATGTCCCGGTAGCCGAGCCCGCGCTCGGCCATGCCCCGCGCCCCCCACTGGCACAGGCCGACCCCGTGCCCGCGCCCGCGCCCGCGCAGCTCGAGGGCCTGGCCCTCGCGCGACCAGGTGAAGTCGTCCCCGGGGATGGTGGCCGCGCCCACGAGCTGGCGCAGCCGCCGGGGGCTCAGCTGCAGGCGGCCGCCCTGCGCGGGCACCACCACGAGCTCCCCGCCCGGCGCGGCGCGCACCTCGGCGATCGCCCCGCGGAGCTCGCCTCGCGCCGCCAGCCGCTCGGCCAGGCGTTCGAGCGGCAGGCTCACGCTCCAGACGCGCTGCGGACAGGCCTGGCAGTCGGGGTCGTCCACCTCGCGCAGGTAGGGCACGTCCTGGCCGAAGGCCGCGCTGGCCGCCCGGGTGCGCCCGCCGCAGCAGGCGTGGAACAGGGTCTCGGCGGGCAGGTTGCCCCAGGTGAGCACCTCGCCGCGGGTGGCCTCGACGGCCTGGCGGGTGCGCGCGGCCTCCTGGCCGATGCCCTTGTACACCTGGTCCAGGGTCGTGGCGGACAGGTCGAAGGGCTCGGCCTCGCGCTCCAGGCGCCGGTGCAGGAAGTAGGTGCGCGCGGCCACGGCCTGGGCCTTGAGCGCCTCGAGCGGCCAGCTCGAGGACATCTCGGCACCCAGCAGGCCCTCCAGGTAGCGCTCCAGCGGCAGTCGGTTGACCACCAGCAGCCCCCGGCCCTTCTCCAGGCTCACCTCCAGCTCGCCCACCAGGCTGCGGCCGTCCACGCGGATGGGCCCGCGCGAGGCCAGCAGCACCCCGGCTGGGCGGTGGCGGACGCCGGACACGCGGATCCCCTCGCCCTCCGGCCGCAGGCTCAGCTCCTGATCCGCGCCGCGCAGCAGCACGTCCCGCACGTCCGCGTCGAGCACCCGCAGGCCCTCGGCCCGCACGCGCACCTCGGGCGCGCCGCGCACCACGGCCAGCCTGACCACGTACTCCACGTCCGGATCGGCGGCCGCCGAGCCCGCCAGCGGGGCGGCGGCCGCGAGGGTGAGCCAGACTCCCGCCAGACTCACTTCTTCACCAGCCGCTCGATGAGCTCCTGGTTGTAGCCGACCACCAGCCGGGCGCCCACGCGCAGCACGGGCACCCCGGTCACCTCGACGCCCGCGCGCTGGGCCAGCTCCATCATCTCCACCAGGGCCTGCTGGTCGCGCTCGATGTCCTTCTGCTCGAACTTCACGTCCAGGCTCTTGAGGAGCTCGGCCGTCTTCTTGCAGTACTTGCACCACTTGGTCATGTACAGCACCACCGGCCCGCCCCCGCCCTCCGCGGCCGGCGCGCCGCCGTCGTCCGGGCGCATGGGCTCGCCGATGGCGGGCTCCGGCGCCTTGTCGGCGGCGTGGCTCTGGGCCACGATCTTGGCCTTGTGCAGGCGCCCCTCGAGCTCGCGGGTCATGCTGAGCGCGGAGCGGGTCTCCTCGACCTTGCCCTTGGCGAGATCCAGGAGCTTCCAGGCCTCGGTGATGTGCTTGCCGTGCTGCTCCCGGCCGGAGCGGGCCGCCTTGGTGAGCCAGGTGACGGCGACCTCGTACTCGCCCTGCTCGAAGGCCACCTTCCCGCGCAGGAGCTGGTTGCGCTGGTTCTCGCCGTCCAGCTTGGTCAACCGCTCGGCCAGCTCCTCGGCCCCGTCCACCAGGTTCATGTCCGGGTGCAGGTAGATCTCGATCTGCAGCCGCAGCAGCTCCGCGTGCTCGGGTTGCACCCCCAGGCCGCGCTCGCACAGCAGGGAGGCGAAGGCCACATCCTTGTTCTTGAAGAGCATCCGGTCGGCGGCCACCCGGTAGACCTCGGCCAGCGCGGCCTTGTCCTGCTCGCCCAGGCGCTGGGCCTCCTTGGGCTCCAGGGCGCCCACCAGATCCTCGAACTTGCCGGCCTGGGCCAGCGCCTGCATCTCCACCACCTTGGGGCTCAGCCCCTCGGCCGGCTGGGCGGGCCGGGGCGCCGGCTCGGCCGGGGCGGCCTCCGCCCCCCCGTCGGCCTTGGCGGGCCCGGCCGGCTTGTTCGCGCCTCCCGCGGCCTCCCTGTCCTCGTCGGCGAACTTCTCCGGGGACGGCGAGCGATCGGCGCAGCCCTGTGCCAGGAGGCCCAGGCAGGCCACGGCGCACGACAACCAGTGGAGCGAGTGCATGCGAGCTCTCCTCGGAAGGCCCCGCTGCCGGGGCGGATTCCTGCCATGAGACAAGGGCCTGGCGCCAAAGTCAAGCCGCGCCCGAATCCCTTTGACCCGCGGACCGATTTGGAGTAGACGCACGGCCGGCGGCGGTCCGCGGACCGGATGGGAGCCTGTTCGTGCGGGGATTCCTTCGCAAGAGCATCGCGCGCAAGGTGGCCTTCACCGTGGGCACCGCCTGCGCCCTGGTGGTGGCCGCCGGCCTGGCCGGGATGCTGATGATCTTCCGGGCCGACGTGGACGACCACGCCCGCACCTCGCTCTCCAACCTGACCGAGGCCATGGCCTCGGCCTTCTCGGTGGTGGATCAGCAGTCCGGCCGGCACCCCATCCCGGCCATGCTGGCCGAGCTGGACGCCATCGACACCCTGACCGTGGTGCGGGTGCTCGACCGCGACGGGCGCATCGTGTGGTCCAAGCACGCGGCCGAGGTGGGCCAGCCGCTGCCCGAGCCGCTGCTGTCGCGCTTCCTGGCGGGCCGGGCCTCCTACCAGCGCGCCCCGGAGCGGGACAGCCTGGGGCTGGTGCGCCAGCTCCGCGCCCGGCAGTCCTGCCTGTCCTGCCACGCCGCGCACGGGGCCCGGGCGGCCGGCGACCTGCTGGGCGGCATCCACCTGGAGGCCTCCCAGCGCCGCCTGACCGGGCGGCTCAGCGCCTACTCCAACCTCCAGATCGCCGCCAGCGCCCTGCTGGTGGCCTTCGTGTGCGCGCTGACCGCGCTGGCGCTGCGCTGGCACCTGCACACCCCGCTGCAGAAGCTGCACCGCACGCTCACCACCGCCGAGGCCGGCGGCGACCTGCAGCGCGCCGAGGTGAGCGGCGAGGACGAGGTGGGGCAGCTGGCGGCCGACTTCAACCGGCTGCTGGCCCGGCTGACCGACGCCAGGGCGGCCCAGATCGATCAGGAGATGGCGCTGGTCATCGCGCGCAAGGATCTCGACCACCAGGCCGAGGTCGGGCAGAAGAACCTCATCATCCAGCAGCAGAACACCGAGCTGTCCCGCAGCCTCAACGAGCTCGGCCTGCTGTACGAGGTGACCCGGGCGCTGAGCTCGTCCCTCGAGCTCGAGACGGTGCTGGGCGCCGTGCACGAGGTGATCGGCAAGACGCTGGGCTTCCACCGCTTCAGCGTGCTGCTGTGGGACGAGCGCCGGGCGCGGCTCGAGGTGCGCCACGTGTACGGCCCGCCCAACCCCCAGGCGCCCGTGGGCGCGCTGCTCAGCCCGACCCACGGGCCGCTGGCCGAGGCCATGCGCAAGGGCCACTGGGTGCTGACGCCCGACGTGGCCGTCCTCCGGCGCGAAGGCCCGATCGAGCGCGCCCTGCCCGAGCGCGGCGCGTTCCTGTGCATGCCCATGCGGGCCAAGGGGCGGGTGCTGGGCCTGCTCACCTTCACCCGGCCCGAGCCGGACAGCTTCCCCCCGGAGGAGGTGAAACTCCTCGAGGCCATCGCCAACCAGGCCGGGCTGGCCCTCCTCAACGCCCAGCTCTACCAGGAGAAGCTCGAGCTGTCGGTGACCGACGAGCTGACCAAGCTGGCCAACCGCCGCCAGCTCCAGACCCGCCTGTCCATGGAGTGGGATCGGGCCAGCCGCTTCGGCCACGCGCTCTCGCTGCTGATGGTCGACATCGATCACTTCAAGCGCTACAACGACGTCAACGGCCACCTGCTGGGCGACCAGGTGCTCCACGGCGTGGCCCGCCTGCTCGAGACCAGCACCCGCAAGGTGGACACGGTGGCCCGCTTCGGCGGCGAGGAGTTCGTCGTCCTGCTGCCCGGCCAGGACAAGGCCGTGGCCATCGCGGTGGCCGACAAGCTCCGCCGCGCCGTGGCCGAGGCGGACTTCCCGCGCATGGCGACCCAGCCCGAGGGCCGCATCACCATCACCGTCGGGGTGGCCTCCCACCCCGAGGACGCCCAGGAGCCGACCCAGCTCATCGACTGCGCCGATCTGGCCCTGTACGTGGCCAAGGGCGCCGGCCGCAACCAGGTGGTGCCCTTCGAGGCCAGCATGCAGGAGGCCGCCGCGGCCCGGGCGGTCGAGAAGCAGCGCGGCCGGGAGCGCAAGGTGCGCCGGCGCTCCGGGGACGAGCCGGCCGGACCGAGGTAGTCATCCGACCGATCGGTCCGATCGGTCGGATCCGTCCGATCGTCTCGCTACGGATTGACCGAGATCTCGGCGTCGACCGGCAGCGACTGGGCGTTGAAGGTGTCCCACACCACCAGGCGTACGATGTAGGTGCCCACCATGTCGGGGGTGAAGGTGGTGACCGGATCCTGGGTGCTGTCGAGCTGGGCCTGGGCCACGTTGCCCTGGGCGTCGGTCGGCTTGAACAGGAACGACCAGCCGTAGGCGTTGACGCTGTCGCCCGGGTCCGGATCGAAGCTGCCCGAGCCGTCCAGGCTCACCTCCTGGCCGAGCCCGTTGATGGTGAGCGTCTGGGGGGTGACCACCGCCACCGGTGGCAGGTTGGCCGGCGTGCCCGAGTTCAGCGCCATCAGGATGTAGGGGTTGCTGTCGTTGGGGCTGTCGTGGCCGATCTCGAGCTGGCCCATCTCGTCCGCGATGAGCGTGTTGTCGTGGAAGGTCATGGTGAAGGAGATCGATTCGGTCGGGGCCAGCACGATGGGGGTGCCCGGGAAGTCCACCGGCAGCCCGAGCAGGCCGAAGACGGCCGGATCGCCCGGGTTCAGGGTGAAGGCCATGGCCGAGATGGTGAGATCGGCGTAGCCCACGTTGCGCAGCGTCACCGGCTGCTCCGCGTCGCCGCCCTGGGGCACGTTGACGAACTCGACCGCCGCGCTGGGCGTGACCTCCAGATCGGGTCGCACGTTGCCGCCGAGGGTCACCACCACCTGCGGCTCGTCCGGGTCGTTCGAGTAGATGATGATCGAGCCGTCGTCCGCCCCCACGTCCTGCGGAGCGTAGGTCACTTGGAGGGTCTGCATGCCGGCCACGGGCAGCTCGAAGCCCTGGTCGGGGGTGACGCTGAACTCGCCGGCCACCGACCCGCCGCTCACCTCGATGCCGGTGATGGTGAGCGCGCCCGTGCCGGTGTTGTGCACCGAGATGTCCGCCGTGGCCGAGGAGCCCTGGGTGACGCCCGTGAAGGGGATGTGCTCGGGGTTCACGTCGATGTCGGCCTCGGCCGACATGGCCAGCATGCGCACGCTGAAGGTGCCGTCCGGGACGTCCGTGTCGTTGGTGTCCAGGTCGAAGCCGGCCGCGTCGGCGCCCTCGGCCGCCGGGGCGTAGACCAGCGCCACGGTCGCCTGCATGCCTGGCTGGATGGTGAGGGTCTGCTCCCCGGGCTCGAGCAGGCGGAAGTCGTCCGGCGTCCCGAAGGTCGGGTCGAAGGCGAAGCCCGCCAGGTCGAGCGGGATGTTGCCGACGTTGCGCAGCGTCGCGCGCAGCTCGCGGTTCTCCCCGGCCGGCACCTCGCAGAAGTTGAAGGCCAGCCGCTGCGGGTGGGTGTTGGTGACGTTTTCCAGGATGACCCGGCAGGTGAGCGCCCCGCCGCCGCCCGGGCACTCCTCCACCGAGTCCGGCGGGCACTCCACCTCCAGCTCGGCGTCGGGCGGGGCGCCCGTGCCCGAGAGCTGCACCTCGCAGGGGTTGTAGGGCCCGGGGCAGGCGTCGTGGTCGTTGGTGGTGACGTCCAGGGTGTCGAAGTCCGCCGCGTCGTCGGAGGACGGGTCGTACTGGATCAGCACCAGCATGCTGGCGCCCGGGCCCAGGCTGGCCGGGACCTGGGGGTCCACGCTGCCGGTCAGCGGGTCGCGGATGCCCACCACCCGGAAGCGGCTCTGGGCGCCCAGGCGCGGGGCCAGGGCCTGGAGCTGCAGGCCGGCGAACCCGGTGTTGCTGACGGTCAGCTCCTGGATGCTGGGGTAGCCCACGGCCACGTGCTCGAACTGCAGCACCGTGGGCGACACCTCGAGCTGCGGCAAGACCGTGAGGCTCTCCTCGCACCCGCCGGCCCCCACCGCCCCCGTCAGGGAGAGCGCCAGCACCACCCGCCCCAGGCACGTCATCCGGCTGCAAGCACGCATGGTCTCCCTCCGTCCACGCCGCCCGGCGGGCGGCGGGCCTCAAGCCTCGATGGCCACCAGCTCGCGCTGGATCGCGCCGGCCACGGTCACCTCGCCGGCCGGGGTGATGAACACGTCGATCTCGGTGCGCACGGCCATCTCGCCCGGCAGGTAGATGCCGGGCTCGATGGAGAAGCAGATGCCCGGCACCAGCCGGCGCTCGTCCTTGGTCTCCAGGTTGTCGATGTTCACCCCGTTGCCGTGCACCACCTGGCCGATGGAGTGCCCGGTGCGGTGGATGAAGCTGGGGCCGTGGCCGCCCTGCTCCACCACCCGTCGGCAGGCGTCGTCCACCTCGTAGCCGTGGCACGGCTCGCCCCGGGCGAAGCGCCCGCGCACGAACTCCAGGGCGGCGTCCCGGGCGTCGCGCGCCACGCGGAAGATCTCGGCGTACCGGGGCGCGGGGCCCGGGCCGATGAAGCCGCACCAGGTGATGTCGTAGAAGATGGCCCCGGGCTCCTTGAGCTTGGCCCACAGGTCGATCAGCACGCTGTCGCCGCGCTTGAAGGGCCGCGCGTTCTCCCGGGTGGGCTCGAAGTGCGGGTCGGCCGGGTGGTCGTTCACCCCCACGATGGGCAGCTCGCCCAGGCAGTCCAGGCCCTCGGCCTCGAAGCGCTCGAGGATCCACTGCTGCAGCTCGAACTCGGTCAGGGTCCGCCCGGCGCCGAGCTCCTGGCCGATACGCTGGAAGGCTCCGTCCTTGATGGCCTGGATCTTCTCCCCGGCCCGCACGTGGGAGCGGTAGCCGGCCTCGTCGATGACCGCCTCGAAGGTCTGCACCAGATCGGCCGAGGACACCAGGTCGTAGCCCAGCGAGCGGACCAGATCGGCCGTGCCCGCGTCCACCGTGGACACGTAGGGGATGGCGGCCAGCGGCGAGATCTGCATGGCCACGCTCCTGGCCTGGCCGAGCGTCTCGGCCAGGGCCAGGTGCAGCTCGCGCCAGCCGAGGTACAGGCGCTTCGAACCCGGCAGGGAGTCGAGCTTGCGGGGCTCGACCCTGTGCACCAGGCGGACCGGCTCCCCGCGGGCCGGGACCCAGTAGAACCAGCGCCGGGAGGTGAACTTGCCGTGGTCCAGCCCCAGCACGTGGTAGGCGATGGCGTCGCGGTTGTGGAAGTCGTAGAACAGCCAGCCGTCGATGCCGGCGCGGGCGAGCTCTGCCTGGATCCGAGCGAGGTCCATCGAGCGCCTCCGGGGAGTGCGGTTCTCGGTCCGGTCTACCACGGGAGCGCGCGCCCAGGCAACCTAGCCCAGGGCGTCGCGCAGGAAGGCCGCGGTCCGCGCGAGCACCCGGGCCAGGTGGGCCGGGGCCACGAGCTGGTGGTCTCCGCCGGGCAGCACCTCGAGCTCGGCCCGCCCGCCGCTGGCCTGGTGGAGCAGGCGCGCGTCGGCGAGCGGCACGACGGGATCCGCCTCGCCGTGCAGGATGAGCCAGGGGCAGCGCACGCGCGCCGCGGCCGCGGGCAGATCGACCCGCCGCCCGTCCTCGACCAGGCCGTAGCCGACCGGCGCGCCCTCGAGCACGAGCACCCCGTCCCGCGCCCAGCGGGCCAGCGCCTCCCGGCCCACCACCCGCTCGGCCAGCAGGTCGGCCCGGCCCACCCCGGCCCAGGTGACCAGGGCGTGCACGGGCTGCTCGGCCGCGAGCAGCAGGCCCACCGCCCCGCCCAGGCTGGAGCCCACCACGCCCACCCGCCCGGCGCCGGCGCGGCGCCTGAGCTCCGCGAGCGCCGCGCGCGCGTCGAGGAGCTCGCGGGTCAGGCTGAGCCCGAGCAGATCCCCGCCGCTCTCCCCCCGCCCCTGGAAGTCGAAGCGCAGCGCGGCCTGCCCCTGCTCGCAGAGCGCGCGGGCGAGCGCCACCTGCTTGGTGCCGTCCTTGGAGCTCAGCATGCCGTGGCACAGGAGCACGGCGGAGGCCGCCCGGCCGGCGGGCAGGTGCAGCACGCCGCGGAGCTCCACGCCGCCGGCCCCGGGGAAGGAGAAGGCTTCCTCGCCCACGCGCACCTCACAGCTTGGCCGAGCCCGAGACGACCACGGTCAGGGTGTGGGCCACGACGCCCGAGCGCTGGACCGGCTCGCCGAACAGCTCGTCCATGGAGAAGGACTCGCCCAGCCCGTAGACGTACACCACGCCCACGGAGGTCGTGGTGCGCTCGCCGACCATCCCGCCGCCCAGGCTGACGCCGAAGGAGGTCAGCCTGGGCAGGAACAGCGCCTGCCGCTCGAGCCTGCGCTCGGCGTAGAAGTCCTGGTCCACCACGGAGAAGTTGGTGAACGCCCCCAGGCGCAGCAACCAGCCCTCCACCAGCGTCACCTCGGCGCCGGCGTTGACGTTGAACGCGCCCGCGAGCTGGCGCCACTCGACCGGGTACAGGGCCCGGTTGACGTCGCGGATGGGCTGCCCGGAGGGATCCTCGGGGAACACCAGCGGGCCGTCGTAGTAGCGCCAGCGCCCCAGCGGGAAGTGGTAGGTGCCGTCCAGCGCCAGGCGGTAGCGGCCCGGCTCCGTGTAGCTCACGCCCAGGGCCAGCATCCACGGCAGCCGGTAAGCGAGCTCCCCCTCGTCCGTCTCCACGCGGTCCACGTAGGCGCGCGTGCCCGGGTAGGGGTTGCCGTCCGCGTCCTCCACCGTCAGGCTGGAGAACATGAGGTCCTTGCCCTCGGTGTAGATGGACCCCAGGGTCCCGGAGCGCACGGTCAGCCCGAGCTCCAGCCCGCGCCACACCTGGGCCTGGAGGCCGAGCTGCAGCAGCGCGGTGACGCCCAGCGCGGTGCGCTCGTAGGTCTGGGTGGAGTAGAAGCTCACCTCGGGGTTGCCGGGGTCGTCGACCGTGGCGCGGTACTTGAGCCCGGTGTTGGAGCGCGCGGTCGAGGTGGTCACCAGGCCGAACAGGCTCAGGCCCACCCGCAGGAAGCCGCCGATGGAGAGGGCGTAGGCGGGCCCGGCCCAGTAGGTCAGCTCCTCGAGGAAGTACGAGCCCTTGAGATCGAACCCGGTGCCGTCCAGGCCGCCGCGGAAGCCGGCGTCCAGCTTGGCGTCCAGCTTGTCGTAGTCCGGGATGAGCAGCGCCAGCGCCAGCACGTGGTGCAGCCCGTCCTGGCCCTCGTTGGAGTCGACCGGCAGGCTGTAGACCACGGAGTCGGGGAAGGTGGCAAAGGTCTGGCTCTCCATGTCCGCCCGCATGGCGGTCAGGTCCAGGACGCCCGAGTAGTCCTCCCAGCGGGCCTGGTAGGCCGAGGCCGACAGCGACAGCCCCTGCCGGGTCATGCCGGCCAGCCCGGCCGGGTTGTAGAAGATGGCGATGGGATCGCCGCTCAGGCTGACCGCCGCCCCGCCCATGCCGCTGGGCAGCTCGCCCAGCAGGTAGTTCTGCCGGTTCAGATCCCTGGCCTGTGAAACACCTGCAATCACCAGACAGGCGGCCAGGGCTGCAAGGCTTGGACGAGGACTGCTCCGCATGTCGGCGAGAGTAGGGAGGCCGCGACAGCGCTGTCAAGGCGTGCGGCGTGCGGCGTGCGGCGCAGGACGCTCCACCTGCCTCGCGTGCCAGGTCACAAGTTCCTGGTTCCTGGTTCCTGGTGCCTGGTCGCCGTTCCCCTGCCCTGCCTCACCCTCCGAGAAATCTCTTCCCATCCTATTCTTCCTCGTCCGGTCTCCGGTCTGGAGATATCGGCAACCAGGGATCGAGGGACAGGCCGGCCTGGAGCTGGCCGGCCCAGGCCGCGAGCACCCGCCGGGTGAGCGGGTCGGGCAGCCGGGGCGGGTCGAGGAGGTCGTAGTCGCGCAGCGCGTCCATGGCGCACCAGGTGGCGTGGTAGCGGTCGTACTCGAGGTCGCTGTCGGCCGGATCGAGCAGCCCGTCGGGCGGGGTGCCCTCGGGCGCCCAGCCCCCGTCGGGGCGCTGCAGGGCGACGAGCAGCGCGCGGGCCGCCCGGAGCCCGGGCTCGTCCGGGGAGTGGCCCAGGATGAGCAGGCAGTCCGCGTACTCGGCCAGGGTCTCCGGATCGCCCCAGGCCAGCGCCCGGTCCAGGTTGGCGAGCAGGTAGGCCCGCTCCCGCGGCAGCCAGCTCGCCTCCAACCCCCAGCCGGCGTAGCCCGACAGGGTGTACACCACGTGCGTGGCCAGGTTGTTGAGCTCGACGTAGCGCCACTCGTCCTCCTCGGTGGCGGCGCCGTAGTCCACGCCCGCGGCGTACACCAGGGCCTCGGCGTAGCTCACCCCCACGGGGACCTCGAGCCGCT
Source organism: Myxococcota bacterium (assembly GCA_022710975.1). Lineage (GTDB taxonomy): Bacteria > Myxococcota > B64-G9 > B64-G9 > B64-G9 > JAKLGA01. The sequence goes on from JAKLGA010000002.1 coordinate 235,734, forward strand.
CGGTGAAGTGCAGCCCGATCAGCAGATCGATCAGCCGGTCGAGGTCGGGCAGCTCGCCCCGGGCCGGATCGAACCCCCAGTACGCGCGGGCCGGGAAGCCGCGGGCCGCCTCCCGCAGGAGCGCCAGCGGGGCGTCCACGTCCAGCCCCAGCTCGTCGAGCGCCCACAGCGCGCTGGCGGCGTCCACCACCTCATCCGCGGAGTCGAGGGTGAAGTGCACGGCCAGGTAGCGCGCGCCGAGCTCGCGGCCGAGCTCCCGGGCCCGGGCCTGCAGCCAGGGATCTTCCACCCGCTGCAGGTCGGCCAGGAAGAACAGGTAGTCGCTGGCGTAGCGGGCGAAGTGGGCCGGGTCGACGGCCGAGCGGGTCATGTGCTCCATGCCCAGCCAGAGCGCCCGGCGGACGTCGGCCTGCCCCGGGTCGGCCTGGGCCAAGCCCGGGAGCAGGAGCAGCCAGAGCACCAGGCCCGCACGGCGCATCCCCCTGGAATACCCCCTTCCCACCCGGGGGTCAAAAACCGAAGATTTCCCTTGACCCGGGGGGGATGCTCGCTTAGATTCCCGCGCCGTGACCCTGCTCTTTGGTCGATGATGCCGAGGTGGCGGAACTGGTAGACGCGCTAGATTCAGGGTCTAGTGGGGTCACACCCGTGCAGGTTCAATTCCTGTCCTCGGCACTGTCTTTACGGGGCTTTTCCTTCGCTGGAAAAGCCCCGTTTTCGTTTCCGCTACAGAAGACACCAGCCACCGGCCGGGCATGGCGACTGGAGCAGGCCTCAGTCGATCGAGATCTCGGAGAAGTCGAGCTCACTGAGGATGAAGCCGGTGGTGTCCCCACCCAGGCCGAACGACACCACGGCCCCGGGCTGGTCGAGGAAGCTGAAGGTCCACGAGCGGGTGAAGGAGGTCCCCCCCTCGTCCAGGTCGTAGATGTTCACCCAGGGGATGTTGCTGCCGATGCGGAACACGGCCCAGCCGCGATTCCCGGCGGCGCGGGCCGTCCAGCCTAGCTGGTAGGTGTGTCCCTGGAGCAGCGGGGTCGACCGGCTGAGGCGGATGTCCCAGCCGTCCGATCCCGGCGAGGTGATGCTCACCACCAGCTCGCCGTTCGACACGCTCAGGCTGGCGTTCGCGCCGTTCTGCGTCTCGAGCGTCCAGCCATCGGTGGTGCTGCTGAAGTCGCTCTGGTAGATCGGCGTGACGCTGCTCGGCCAGACCGCCGGCATGGGGGCGTCCATCAGGGCCTCGAGCAGCTCGGGGAAGAACGTCCCGCTGCCGCGATCGAAGATGTTGAAGTCCACGAGGAAGTCCCAGTGGCACCAGATGAAGCCGACAGATTCGAAGTAGCGCGCCAGGTAGTTTAGGTAACGCGCCCTCGACTCCATCGGTCCGCCCTGGTAGGTGCCGAACTCGCCGACGTGGACCGGGATGTTGTGCGCCGCGCTGTAGGCGACAGCGGGCGCGAAGTGGCGAGCGATCTCGTCCCGGAACTCCTGGATGGGATACCACTCCTCGCCGCAGCACTGGTCGTAGTCCTCGATCCAGGAGGCGCACTGGTGGGTGAAGGTGTGAGGATCATAATAGTGGAACGACACCATCAGCGCCTCGTCGGCCGGTAGCTCGAGCTGCGGCAGCCCGCTCACATTCGCCCAGTATCCAGGAGAGACCAGCACGACCCGCTCCGCGTCATGCGCGCGGATGGCGGACACCGCCGCCGCCAGGAGCTGGTTCCAGTCCGCGAAGCTGAGGCCGCCCGTGGGCGCGATCGGTTCGTTGGTCAGCTCGAACACCAGGTTCGTGTAGGGGTAGCCCGCGAAGAAACTGGCGAGCTGCCCCCAGTGAGAGACGAAGGCGTCCTTGTGGGCCTGGGTCGGATCGCTCAGAAACGCGGGCGCGTGGTAGTCCAGCACGGGGATCAGGCCGGCCGCGATGCACAGGTCGATGATGGCCTGGAGGTTGGTGAGGGTCGCGGGGTCGATGGCGTAGTCCGGGCCGCCGCCGCCCGTGAAGCCGTAGATGACCAGCCGGATGTGCCCGAAGCCGGCCTCGGCCAGAAGCTGGAAGTAGGACTCGTCCCAGTCGGGGCTCAGCGCGCAGGAGCCGTCGTTCACCACCCCGTACCCGTTGATGCCCTTGCCCATGGCCGCGTGGAGCTGCCAGGCGAGGGTCGTTCCGGTCGGCACGCAAGCTCCGGCGCTGCAACGGGTGTCCCCCACGCACTCCTCCTGCAACACCGGGGTGATGCTCTCGCGGCAGTGGCCGCCCTCACAGCTCCATCCGTGGGCGTCCGCGTAGACATCTCCATCGCGGCAATAGGGCACGCCCGTCGAGTCGGGATCACAATCACCATCCCCGGCGCACTCCGGCGTCTCGTCCTCGAGGGGCAGCGGCGCCGCGCCGCGCGGCACGATCTCGATACCGCAGATCTTCGGCGGCTGGCCACCGCCCGACGGCACGAAGTCGAGGCGCAGCTCGCCGCCGCTCACTTCTACATCGAAGCTCCGCCGCACGGCGCGGTTCAGCTGGCCGCTGTCCGCGAAGATGTCCCAGGCCTGCAGCACGGAGCTCCCGTTCACGCGCACCTGGAAGACCCGGCTGCCGGCCGTGGCCCCGGCCGTGGTCTCGGCGTTGTGCAGGTGCAGCGTGTAGGCGCCGTTCGGCACGGCCACGACGAACGACATGGTCTCTCCCGCGGGTGGCCAGAGCTGGCGCTGGTACAGGGCGTCGTACAGGGTGTTGTCGATGGCGACGGAGCTCTCGAAGACGTCGTGCACCGTCCCGATCGCGTACGGCGACAGCGGCACGAACACCCTCCCGGCGAAGGTGTCGCTGCCCGACAGCAGCCCCGCGTCGAGGTACAGCGTGGTCGGGCCGCCCTGCTCGAGGCACCGCCCCGACAGGCAGCGGCCGCGGTGCTCGTCGGTCTGGCCCTCGAGGAAACAGGGCGTGTCGTCGGCGGCCGGTGCCTCGTACGCGCAGCCCGCGGGCTCCGTGGTCGGGTCGCAGCGCCCCCCCGAGAGGCAGCCACCCTCGAGATCCGGGCAGAGCACGCCCTCGCACACCAGCAGACAGGCCTGCCGGCAGCTCAAGCACGGCACGTCCGTCGGCGCGTACACGCACCCACCGCTGGCGGGGTCGCACTGCCCGACCGAGGCGTACACCCGCAGGACGGCATCGTCGGCGCTGCACTCGGGCTCCGGTGGCTCCTCGCAGACCACGGCCGTGCCCAGGCAATCGCCGCCGGCGTCGCAGCGGTCGTTCACGCTGCAGCCGTCCTCGTCGTCACACGCGTTCCCCGAGGGCGCCAGCGGGAAGAGGCACTGGTGAGCCTGGCAGGTGGCCCCCTCCCGCAGACGGCAGGCGGGCAGGGCCATGGTCTGGCAGTCCTGCCCGAGGAGGCACTCATCCTCGTCGCGCTCGCGGCAGGCCCCCTGATCGCACAGCCAGCCTGCGGCGCAGTCACCGTCTGCGGAACAGGCTCCGCCCTGACCGGCGTCGCAGCCCGCCGAAGCCAGCGCCGCGAGCGCCCCGAGGACTCCGACCAGCGTCGCCCTGCTCATCCTGTACCTCCTCCTCACGACGATTCGGTCCATGTTCGGCTGGTGCGTCCTCGGAGCGGTCCGCGTCCGCACCCCACCGAGATCCTCTCGTCTCCCGGGACCTCCGCTGGCTAGAGGATCCCGATCGTGTAGGCCAGGGTATAGTAGCCGCCGATGCCGAGGAAGACCACCGCGGTCAGGCGCCGCATCCAGCGTTCGATCACCGCCAGGGCGTTGAAGGCCTTCGAGATGCGGTTGGCGGCGAAGGCCAGGATCACCGAGAAGACCACCACCGGGAGCGCCGTCCCCACCCCATAGAGCGACGGCAGGAGCACGCTCGAGTCGTGCCGCACGGCCAGGGGGATCAGGCTCCCGAAGAAGAGCGCCGCCGACAGCGGGCAGAACGCCATCGCGAACACGATCCCCAGCAACCCCGCGCCCCACAGCCCGATCTTGTCCACCCGCGCCTTCAGCTTCGCCGAGACGCCCGCCCCCCCCGTCCAGGGCCAGGGGATCACGTCGAGCAGCAGCAGGCCGACCACGAGCAGCACCGGCCCGACGATCAGGTTCATGTACCGCTGCAGGAACATCGAGACGCTGGGGGTGGAGACCAGGCTCTCGACCACCAGCAGCGCCACCAGGAAGTAGGTCAGGGTCCGGCCCAGGGTGTAGAGCAGCCCGGACACCAGCACCAGCACCGGGCGATCGATCCGCTTGCTGGCGTAGGAGATGGCCGCGATGTTCGTCGCCAGCGGGCAGGGGCTGATGGAGGTCAGGATCCCCAGCCAGAGAGCGGTCCCGACCGCCATCCAGAACGGCTCCATCATTTTGCCCCGGCCTTGGCGAGGTAGACCCTGATCCGCTCTGCGGTGTAGTCCATGAGCTTGGGAGCGTCGTGGGCAAGGTCCCAGACCTTGTCGCAGTTCTCCCACTCGAGGGTCTTGCCGCCCTTGACCCACGCCACGACCATCGAGCTGAAGGAGATCTGGAACTGCATGGCGAGGGCCTTGTTGGCGTCCTCGTCGAAGTTGATCTCCCGGAACACGAGCTTCCTGGAGGCCAGCTCCGCGGCGAAACGCTCCTGGACGGCCTGCTCGATGCCCGCCTGGATGCCCAGGCAGGTGGGGCACCGCCGGTCGCCGTGGAAGTAGTAGACCAGCACCCCGTCCGTGAGGGTCTCGGCCCTGACCGCCTCCGGCGCCTGGGCGGGTGAGTCGCCTGGCTTCGCGGCGGGCGGATCGCCTCCCCCCGCCGTGGATTGGCTGCAGCCCACCGCCGCCAGCGCGCCGACGGACAACACGAGCGAGAGGATCACCAGCGTCACCTGCCTGTTCATCGCGGCTTCTCCCGTGCTCAGGGCTTCTGCTTCGCGAGGGCGGTCGTGATCCAGGAGACGATCTCCTGCGCGGCCGGGATGCGACCGCTCGCCTTGATCTCTCCGTCGACGACCAGGGCCGGGGTCATCATCACCGCGTAGGCCAGGATGTCGTCGAGCCTCTCGATCTTCACCAGCTCGACCGGCTGGCCCGAGGTGGCGATGGCCTTCTCGGCCTCGGCGTAGAGCTTCCTGCACTTGGGACAACCCGTTCCCAGCACCTCGATCTTCATGGATCTCCTCCTGCCTATCTAGAAGATCGCGCCGTAGACCATGCCAGCGACGGTCGAGAGCGCGATCACCAGCCCCACGAAGACGGCCGTCTTCTTGGTCCCCAGCACGCTGCGGATGACCAGCATGCTCGGCAGCGACAGGGCCGGCCCGGCGAGCAGCAGGGCCAGCGCCGGCCCCTTGCCCATGCCGGAGGCGAGCAACCCCTCCACGATGGGCACCTCGGTCAGGGTGGCGAAGTACATGAAGGCGCCCACCACCGAGGCGAGCAGGTTGGCGAGCAGCGAGTTGCCGCCCACCGCCTGGGCGATCCAGGAGTTGGGGATGAGCCCGCGCTCGGAGCCGCCCGGGCCGCCGAGCAGGAAGCCGGCGATCAGGACGCCGCCGAGCAGCAACGGCAGGATCTGCTTGGCGAAGGTCCAGGTCGAATCGACCCAGGACGCCAGCTCGTCCTTCTTGAACCAGGCCGCCAAGGCCCCCACCAGCAGCACGCCGAAGGCACCCGTGATGATCCACTTGGCCGTGTGAATGAGCGCCCAGGCGCCCCCCTCGCCGTCCGTGGGCTTGCCCCAGTTGGCGAACACCAGGATGCCGACCATGGCCGCGAAGTAGAGCCCGTCCTGCCACAGCCTGCGGCCCTTGACCTCGTCCGGGAGGACCACGCCGCCCGTGGCCTGCCTGGCCGCCTCCTCCTTGCGGAAGATGAGGTGCATCAGCAGGCCGATGATCACCGCGAACGAGATGGCGCCCACGGCGCGCGCGATGCCCAGCTCGGGCCCCAGCACCCGCGCGGTCAGGATGATCGCCAGCACGCTGATGGCCGGGCCCGAATACAGGAACGCGGTCGCGGGTCCGAGCCCGGCGCCGCGCCTGTGGATGCTGGCGAACAGCGGCAGCACGGTGCAGGAGCACACCGCCAGGATGGTCCCCGAGGCCGCGGCCACGCCGTAGGCGAGCACCTTGTTGGCCTGCGGCCCCAGGTACTTCATGACCGAGGCCTGGCTGACGAACACGCTGATGGCCCCGGCGATGAAGAAGGCCGGGATCAGGCAGAGCAGGACGTGCTCCCGGGCGTACCAGTGCCCGAGCGCCAGGCTCTCCTGGACCGCGGCCCACAGCTTGTCGCTGCCGACCGGCAGGAACCAGAAGAGCGCGAACACGGCCAGGATGAGCGCGAGCTTGGTGCGTTCCTTCATGGACGCCCCTCACCTCGCCTTTCCCTCGGGCTTGCGGCCCACGACGCGGACGCTCGCCACCTTGCCGCCGAGGGCCTCGGTGACACGCGCGAGCTGGTCCCTCGGCAGCGCCTCCGACCCGCAGCAGCAAGCGCCGGCCGTGTCCGTGTCGAGCAGGGCGGCGAGCTGCGAGGCGTCGTAGGTCAGGCGGTCCCGCACCTCGACCTCGGCCAGGCCTGCCTCCCGCAGCCCCGCCAGGTACTCCTCCTCGGGGATCGCCCCGGAGATGCAGGCCGAGTACAGCAGGCCCTCGGCCGCGATCCAGTCCGGCATCGGCTCGGCCACGATGTCCGAGATGGAGAAGCGGCCGCCGCCCTTGAGCACCCGGTGGAGCTCGGCGAAGACGCGCCTCTTCTCGGGCGAGAGGTTGATGACGCAGTTGGAGACCACGAAGTCGACCGAGGCCGACTCGACGGGCAGCTCCTCGATGATGCCCTGGCGCACCTCGACGTTGTCCAGCCCGGCGGCCTGCGCGTTCTCCCGGGCGCGGGCGATCATCTCCGGGGTCATGTCCACCCCGATCACCTTGCCCCGCGGGCCGGCCAGCTTGGCCGCCAGCAGCAGGTCGATCCCGGCGCCCGAGCCGAGGTCGAGCACGGTGTCGCCGGCGCGGATGTCCGCGAGGGCCACCGGGTTGCCGCAGCCGAAGGAGCTGCGGACGGCGTCGGCGGGCAGCGAGGCCAGCGCCTCGGGGCTGTAGCCCGCCAGCATCGGCAGGACCCCGGCGGTGGCCGGCGTCGAGCAGCAGCAGCCGCAGCTGGACACCTTGGTCTGCTCGACCGCGCGGGCGTACGACGTCGAGACGGTCTTGCGGACGTCCTCGGGGCGGGTCATGCCTTGACCTCCTGCGTGCGGAAGTACCTGCGCCCGAGCCAGAGCGCGATGTGGACCAGACCGATCATCACCGGCACCTCGACCAGGGGCCCGATCACGGCCGAGAAGGCCGCGCCGTGGCCGAGGGTGAAGGTGGCCACGGCCACGGCGATGGCCAGCTCGAAGTTGTTCGAGGCCGCGGTGAAGCTCAGGGTCGTGGCCTGCCCGTAGGTCGCGCCGACCTTCTTCGACATGAGGAAGGAGATGAAGAACATCAGCACGAAGTAGATGAGCAGCGGGAGCGCGATCCACAGCACGTCCAGCGGCAGCTCCACGATCTTCTCGCCCTTGAGCGAGAACATGACCACGATGGTGAACAGCAGCGCCACGAGCGTGATCGGGCTGATCCTGGGGATGAACCGGGTCTGGTACCAGGCCTTGCCCTTGAGCCTGATCAAGGTGAAGCGGGTGAGGATGCCGGCCAGGAACGGGATGCCCAGGTAGATGAACACGCTCTGGGCGATCTGGCCGATGGTGATGTCCACCGTCACGCCCTCCAGCCCGAACCAGGTGGGCACGACGGTGATGAACACCCAGGCGTACAGCGAGTAGAACAGCACCTGGAAGACCGAGTTGAAGGCCACCAGCCCGGCGCAGTACTCGCCGTCGCCCCTGGCCAGCTCGTTCCACACGATCACCATGGCGATGCAGCGCGCCAGCCCGATCATGATCAGCCCGACCATGTACTCGTGGTAGGTGGCCATCCGCTCGGGCGAGGCGCCCAGGGCCATGGGCAGGACGTGCAGGAACAGGATGGCCAGCCCGAACATGAGCAGCGGGCCGATGATCCAATTCTGCACCAGCGACAGGCCGAGCACCTTGAAGTTCTTGAAGACTGGGCCCATCTCCTCGTAGCGCACCTTGGCCAGCGGCGGGTACATCATGAGGATCAGGCCGATGGCGATGGGGACGTTGGTCGTGCCCACGTTGAATCTGTTGATGAACGGGACCACGGCCGGGACCAGGTAGCCGAGCCCGACCCCGGCCGCCATGGCGATGAAGATCCACAGGGTCAGGTAGCGGTCGAGGAAGGACAGGCGCCTCGGCGCACCGCCCGGTTCGCCAGCGCCGGTCCCAGGTCCCTGACTCATCGAGCCCCTCCCGCCCGCGGCGACCTGGAGCGGCCCGCCGGCTTCTTCTTGATTGCAGCGCGGCCAGCCCTGCCCGCGGCGCACGCCCCGGCGCGCTCCTTGCGCGCCAGCCAGCCCTCGAGCTCCCGGAGCACCCGGGCGGCGCCGGGGTGGCTGGCGAGCTCTCCGCGGAGCGCGTCGAGCAGGGATCGCTCGAGCCCGCTCTCGACCGGGCGGAGCGAGTAGTAGGACCAGGTCGCCTCCCTGCGGTCGACCACCAGGCCCGCGTGGCGCAGCACCGCCAGGTGGCGAGAGGCCTTGGACTGGGTGATGCCGAGCGCGCCCATGAGGTCGCACACGCACAGCTCCCGGTGGTTGAGCAGGAGCCAGAGCATCTCGAGCCGCGCCCCGTCAGACAGCGCCTTGAAGAAACGGGCCACGTCCTTCACGTGCACCTCCAAACATATAATCGTTTATGCGGATGTACGGATGATGTCAAGGGCTGTTTCGGGGGGGTGGGGCCGCCGGGGCGAACCGGGGGGCCCCTCGGCTCACACGGCCTTCAGGGCGTCGTCGAGCGCCTGGATGAGGTCATCGACGTCCTCCACGCCGACCGAGACGCGGACCAGGCCGTCGGTGATCCCGACCTTCTCGCGCTTCGGCCTGGGCACGCAGGCGTGGGTCATCGAGGCCGGGTGCTGGATCAGGGAGTCCACGCAGCCCAGCGAGACGGCCAGCGAGAAGACCTTGATGGTGTCCATCAGCTTCCGCCCGGCCTCCAGCCCGCCCCGGATGTCGAAGCAGACCATCCCGCCGAACTTGCCCATCTGCTGCCTGGCGATGGCGTGACCGGGGCTGCTCTCCAGGCCGGGGTAGTAGACGCGCTCCACCTTGGGGTGACCCTCCAGATAACGGGCGATGGCCAGCGCGTTCTCGCAGTGGCGATCCATGCGCAGCGGCAGCGTCTTGATGCCGAGGTTGACCAGCCAGGCGTCGAAGGGGCTCGGGTTCCCGCCGACGTCCTTGACGATCGAGTAGGCCTTGTCCTTGACCTCGTCGCGGATCGTGGTCATCACCCCGCCCACCACGGTGCCGTGACCGCACAGGTACTTGGTCGTGGAGTGGATCACCACGTCGGCGCCGAGGCTCAGCGGGCGCTGGAGGTAGGGCGTGGCGAAGGTGTTGTCGACCACGACCTTCATGTCCGGGTTGACGCCCTTGACGATCTTCGCCAGGGCCGCGATGTCGGTGACGGCCAGGGTCGGGTTGGTGGGGGTCTCGAACAGGATGGCGCGCGCCCGCGGGTTGGCCTTGACGACGCGCTCCACGGCGTCCAGATCCTGCGTGGCCACCTCCACGGAGCGGACGCCGAACCGCGCCAGCACGTTCTCGGCCAGGTGCTGTGTGGCGCCGTAGAGCACGTCGCCCAGGATCAGCGTGTCGCCCTGGGAGCAGATCGCCATCAGCGTGGAGGAGATGGCCGCCATCCCGGAGGAGAAGGCCAGCGAGGACACGCGCACCTCGGGGTCGCGCAGCTTCACCTCCTTGCCCTCCAGGGCGTTCATCTTCGCCTCGAGCAGCATGACCGTGGGGTTGCCGAGGCGCGTGTAGGCGTAGCCCGGCCGCTCCCCGGAGAAGACCGCCGCGCCCTCGGCGACGTTCTGGAAGACGAAGGTCGAGGACTGGTAGATGGCGCCGGTGTGCGTGGTGTGCTGGGGCTGACCCACGTGCTCGCCGGCGTGGATCGCCCGCGTGCCGAAGCCGCAGTTGAGGAAAAAGCGCTCCAGGAAATCCGCCGACTTGGAATCTTCCAAGGCTCACCTCCGGGGGCCGATCATGGACCTCGGCCCGGACGAGTCAAGCAGGATCTGCTGCGCCCTGGGTTCGCCTCCGGGGACGGGCCTGGCGCGCGTCCGGATCAGCAGCACTCCGGGACGATGTCGATGCGTGGGACGTAGTCGTCCAGCAGGGGGAAGTCGTCCAGGTTCTTGGCGAACGCGGCCCGCATGAAGAGATCCTCCCACCAGAACACGTCGTGGCGCCGGATCGAGCGGCGCATCGCACGCATGCGCCGGCGCCGCATCGCGAGGCGCATGTGGAAGGCCTCGGCGATGGTGTCGGCCGTCCCGACCACGTCGTAGGGGTTGCTGAGCAGCGCCCAGGGGTGGAGCTGGGCGGCTGCGCCGGCGAACTCGCTGAGGATCAACACGCAGTCCTCCTCGATGCTGCAGGCGCAGTACTCCTTGGCGACCAGGTTCATGCCGTCCTTGAGGGGCGTCACCAGGGCGATCTCGGCCGCGCGGTAGAAGGACAGCAGCTCGTCCCGGGCCAGGCTCCGGAACACGTAGTGGATCGGGACCCAGCCACCGGGCTCGGTGAATTGCCCGTTGATCTGCCCGACCGCCTGCTCGATCGAGACCTTGAGGGCCTGGTAACGGGGGATGTCCTCCCGGCTCGGGATGACCACCTGGATCAAGGTGACCTGGTTGGTGAGCTCCGGATGACGGAGGAGCGCATGGCGGAAGGCCTCCAGCCGGAGCGGGATGCCCTTGGTGTAGTCCAGCCGGTCCAGCCCGAGGATCAGCTGGCGGCTCGCCAGCTGCGTGCGCAGGCCCGCGGCGAGCTCCGAGACCGCGGGCCGATCGGCCCCGTCCTTGAACGCCTTGAAGTCGATGCCGATGGGGAAGTGGCCGATCCTCACCCGATGCTGGCCCACCCTGCCGGACAACACCTGCCCCTGGCCGCGGAAGCGGACCCCGCGGACGAGGGTCCGCAGGCACTGCACGAAGTTGCTACGATCCCTCATGGTCTGGAAGCCGATCAGGTCGAACTCGAGCAAGGCGCGCAGGAGGTCGAAACGCCAGGGCAGCTTGACGAAGATGTCCAGCGGAGGGAACGGGATGTGCAGGAAGAACCCGATGCGGTTCTTGACCCCCAGGCCCCTCAGCTCCGCGGCCACGTTCATGAGGTGGTAGTCGTGCACCCACAGGAAGTCGCCCGGGCGGATCTGGGCGGCGGTCTCCTCGGCGAAGCGCCGGTTGACCTGCTGGTAGGCCTGCCAGTAGCTCGGGTCGAAGTTGCAGAGCGACTGCAGGTCATGGAACAGCGGCCAGATGATCTCGTTGGAGAAGCCCTGGTAGAACCCCTGCACCTCCTCCGCCGAGAGCCCCACCGGCACCAGCTCGAAGCCCAGGGAGCGGCGCGAGTCGCGCAGCAGACCTGCCAGGTCCTCGGTCGCCCCGGAGATCCCGGGCCAGCCGATCCAGGTTCCGCCCCGGTTCTGGAGAGTCGGCAGGAGGGCGGTGATGAGACCACCCGCTCCGGGCTTGAGCCTGGGTGGACTGCCCGGCACGCGTTCGACCACGAAGGGCAGGCGGTTCGAGACCACCACCAGGCGCCCGGCTTGCCGCGGACGTCTCCGTCGAGCTGTCTCGGCCATGACACCCCCCTCACCCGGTCAGTCCACCCCAGCGCTCCAGGAACCAGAACAGCTCCTCGGGCGGCTGGATCCACAGGTCCGCCGCGGTCGGGCGGAGCTCGGGGCGGACCAGGACCCCCAGCCCACGCCCTCGAACGGCCCTGAACCCGTCTTCATCCGTCTCGTCGTCCCCGAGAAAGGCGATGGGCAGCGCGGTCGGGGCCTCGGCCAGCATGACCTCGACCGCGTGGGCCTTGCCGAGCCCGGGGAGGCGCAGCTCCAGGCCTCCGTCGAACTCGACCACGGACAGGTCGAACTGCCGGGCCAGCGCCTGCCAGTCGCCCCGGACGAGCGCGCGGATGGCGTGCACCGCCTGCGCCGGGCAGCCACGATGGTGCGCGGCCACCGCCAGACGCTTGATCTCCAGCCGGCCGCCCAGGGCCTGGACCGCCTGCTTGATCGCCGTGGCGCGGAGCAGGCCGACCGCCTGGAGGGCGGACAGCTCATGCCGCCAGGCGCTGCCGTCCGGCAGCCTGCGCTCCCCGCCGTGGCAGCCCCAGATCTCCAGCGGAAAGCGAACGGCCAGGAGGCGCTCGCACTGGTCGGCTGGCCGGCCCGTGACCACCACGATCCGCGTACCCTGGCCGGCCAGGCGCTCCAGCAAGTCCGTGAGGCCCGGATACGGCAGCGCCAGGGCAGGATCGACCTGGAAGGGCGCCAGCGTGCCGTCGTAGTCGAGCATCAGGAGCCGCTGCGGGGCGTTCGCCGCCACCTGCATCCGTCGCTCCAGATCGACGCTCGCGGTGAGCTGCTGCATGTATCCCGTCCCCCCCTAGCTCAACCGGATGTCCTGGCCGTCCTGTCCGCGCAGCAGGCTGACCATGAGGGTCAGGTACTCCCGCAGGTGGCGGGTGATCAGGAAGTTCTCCCGCACGATCTGCCTGGCCCTCTGCCCCATCTGCTGCAGCTTGTCCCGGTGGTGGTGCAGGTAGCGCACGCGCAGGGCGGCGCCCTCCGGGCTGTTGACCAGGAAGCCGGTGTGGTGGTTCACCACCTGCAGGCGGATCCCTCCGGTGTCCCCGCCGATGACCGGTTTGCCCTTCCACATGGCCTCGGCGACCGTCAGCCCGAAGCCCTCCCTGAGGGACTTCTGCAGCACGAAGTCCGCGGCCCGCTGGAGGGCGTTGATGGTGCGGTGCGCGTCGGCTGGCAGCGCCAGGATGTGGATGTCCGGGTCGCCGTCCGCCGCCAGCTCCACCTCTCCGAGCACGGCGGCCGCCTCTGGATCGTCGGTTGCTCCGCCCCCCGCCAGGACCAGCTGCAACCCCGGGATGAAGTCCTTGGCCAGCCGGAAGGCACGGATCACGCCCAGCGGGTCCTTGAACCGGTCGAACCTCGACACCTGAGCCATCAGCGGGCGCTGAGCATCCAGCCCGAACCGCGCGCGGACCGCGTCGATCTCGGCCGGGTCGAGCTCACAGTTCTTGTCCGAGAGCGGATCGATGCTGGGCGGGATCAGCACCATCGGATGAGGCAGGGCCTGGGCGAAGTCAGCGAGCGAGAAGATGCTGGCGTCGTGCAACACCACCTCTGCCCGCAGGAAATTCCAGACCTGGCGCTGGGGGTGACCCAGGTCGATGTGACAGCGCCAGATCCACTTGCCGCGCCGCCCCTGGCAGTGGCGCAGCAGCCCGGCTGGCTGCGGGTCGTGGATGAAGACCAGGTCCGCGTCCTCGAGCTGCGCCTGCAGCCGCCCGGCGTTCTCCTGGTTGGTGCGGCCGTAGGTCTCCAGCAGGGCCCTGGGGATGGGGGTCTGCTCGCCCTGGAGCGCGTTGTGCATGCGCTTGGTGCACTGGAAGAAGTCACCGCTCCCGGTGATCACCTCCCACTGGGCATCGATGCCCAGGCTGCGCATCAAGGGGACGAGCTTCTCGAGGATCTCCGCGACCCCACCGCCAGCCCGGGTGGAGTTGACGTGCACGACCCTCTTGCCCCGGAGGGGCTCGGCCAGCTGGACGAGCTGCCGGATGACGTCCTCGCCGCAGGCCGGGGCGTAGCGCATCAACAACTCGTGCATGGCGCCCTCCTGACCAGCCAGCGATCGAAGAGGGACACCATCTGGGCGCGGAGCTCCGACAGGCTGTGGAAGTAGGGATCCAGCTCGGCCAGGGCGTGCACGAGCGCTTCGTGCTCGGGCCCGAACCGCTCCAGCCAGATGCGGAAGTCGTCCTGGTGCACCGGCGGTCGCCAGCGGGCGGCGACCACATGGTAGAAGATGCTGCCCACCGAGACCGTCGGGAGGGCGCCGGCCAGCTCCCCGGCCGTGGCGAACTGCAGGCCGGTGTCGAACACCACCATCTGGGAGCGCACGAAATGGAACTGCTCGTCCGTCCTGGCCCAGGGGACGAAGGTGCTCTCGTCCAGGCGCTCGTCGAGGACCTCGAGCAGCTCCCGGCGTAGCTCCTCGATCGAGTCGAAGTTGGCGGGATCGAGGATGCCCAGGCGCTCCGCCAGGCGCTTGTCGTGCAGGCCGCGGTTCGCCCAGGAGGCGAAGTCGTTGTTGTACTCCGGATCGTCGAAGTGCGGTCGGAGCAAGCCGCCCCAGAAGTGGTTGTATATCGCCTGCGGATGCACCGTCACCAGGCACTCCCGCAGCTCGCGCAGGTTCTGAGCGCGCTGCCCGGTGGCCACCGACAGCAGCGCGCAGTCCTTCAGCACGAAGGGTCCAGCAGGAATGCCGATTGCCATGTGAGCTCCTCGTCCCCGGCACCCACCCTAGCAGAGATATTGTTTGTGCTCAAACCTATTTCTTGCTACCTTCACGGGCATGATCAGGCATCGCGTCGAGGCTGACGCCAGCGTCGCCCGCGCCGCGGGCAGGCAGGCTCCCAGGCTCGGCCGGAGCCTCAGCTTCATGCGGGCGCTCTGGGCGGTGGTCCACGGACTCCAGCTGGCCTCCAAGCGCATGGCGGCCGACATCGGCCTGACCGGGCCGCAGCGACTGGTGGTCCGGATCATCGGCCGCGCGCGGGGCATCACCCCCGGGGAGCTCGCCAGCATCCTGCACCTCGACCCCAGCACGCTGACAGGGATCCTGCAGCGCCTGGAGCGCGCGAGGCTGATTCGACGGTCACGGGACCCCAAAGACCGCCGGAGGGTGCACCTGTCCCTGACTCGCCAGGGACTGGCCCTCGATGAGCTGAGGAGAGGGACCGTCGAGGCGAGCGTACGCGCCGCCCTGAGCCAGATGACGCCCCGGGAGCTGGCGATCACCCTGCGGTCTCTCGAGCGGCTGGCCTCCGCGCTCCTCGGGCCGCAAGCGACGCCGCCCGGAGGTTGAGGATCGCCCGAGGGTTCGGCGTGCTATCCTCGTGCCGGGCCCTGGAGGGCGTGGCCGGTTCACGGGGCGGATCCGCGAGAGCTCGAATGCACATCGTCATCATCGGTGCCGGTGAGATCGGTCTGGAGCTGGCGCGCCGGCTGGCGGCCCGCTCCGCGGTCGTGGTGGTCGACAAGCGGCCCGAGGCGCTGGCCGGCCTCGAGCTGCTGCCGGACACGGACCCGGCGCCGATCGCCCGGCTGCCGGCCAAGGGGCTCGTCGGGCTGGTCGGAGACGGCAGCTCCAGGCTGGTGCTGAAGAGGCTGAGGGAGGCCGAGCGCAGGCTCCCCCTGCTCGCCGCCAGCCCGGACGACGAGGTGAATCTGGAGATCGGTCGGCTCGGACGCGAGCTCGGCTTCGACCCCATTCTCCTGGTCCAGAACCGCGCCGGTTCGAAGGCGCTCTTCGACGGCGGGTCCTGGGTGACCGTGCCCAGGACCGCCCTGCTGGTCGACCACCTGGAGCGGACCCTGAAGGCCTCCGGCGCGGTGGTCCCGGTGGGCATCGGCCTCGGGCGCGGCGAGCTGCTCGAGATCCGGCTCCAGCGGACCTCGCCCATCCTGCACAGGCCGCTGCGGGAGCTGGATCCGCACCGCTGGCGCGTGGCGGCCATCTTCCGCCAGGACCAGCTCATCGTCCCCACGGGCGAGTCCACCCTGGAGCCAGACGACCGCGTCCTGCTGGTCGGCGATCCCGAGGTGCTGCCCGCGGTATCCGAGTACCTGCGGCTCGGCACGCCCGAGTTCCCGCGGCCCTACGGCCCGAACGTGGTCAGCCTGGAGCCCGGCGGCAGCGACCAGGAGCTCGGGCGCGAGGCGACCGCGTTGGCCTGCGCGTGCGGCGCGGCCAGCGTGGTGCGGGGCTTCCCGGGCGCCCCGCAGGTACCCTCGGGCGCCGACGAGGATCTCCTCTCCGCGCCCGCCTGCAAGGGCTCGACCGGGCAGGCCACCTTTCCCCTGGCGGACGGGGCTCCCGGCGCGAGCGCCGCGCTGGCCCTGGAGCACCACGCGGGGGTGGTGCTGGCCAGGCCCGCGCGGCCGGGCGCCTGGCAGCGGCTGCGGATCGGGCTCGGCGCCCGGGCCTGGGACGCCGAGCTGTGCGACGCGCTGCGCGTTCCG
Organism: Myxococcota bacterium; assembly: GCA_022710975.1. Taxonomy (GTDB): domain Bacteria; phylum Myxococcota; class B64-G9; order B64-G9; family B64-G9; genus JAKLGA01. The sequence goes on from JAKLGA010000002.1 coordinate 251,970, forward strand.
GTCCTGTTCGGCCGCCAGACCATGCCCTACCGGCGCCTGCTGGTGACCGCGTCCGGTTCCAGGCTGGATCGGGTCGGCGCCGAGCTGGCCATCGACGTGGCCCGGCAGCTCGGGGCCTCCCTGACCGCGCTGCACGTGGCCATGCCGGTCCACCTGACGGGTCAGGACGAGCAGGCCGGCGGGCCGGGGCCGCTGGTGCCGATCGCCCGGCTGGCGCAGCTCTTCGGGCTCAAGCTGGAGAGCCTGGAGCGCCAGGGGAACCCGATCCACGCGGTCCTCGAGGAGGCCTCCCGCCACGACCTGCTGGTGCTCGCGCGCCGCCAGCGCCGGCGCGACAGCCCGTGGAACCCGGACGTGGCCCTGCGGATCGCCCGGGCTGCCCGCTGCTCGACGCTGGTGATCACCGTGCCCGCCGCGGAGTGAGCATGGCGGGCGCGGATCAGCACCTGCTCTCCTTCCTCGTGCTGGTCGCGGGCGCGGCCGGGATCCCCCTCCTGGCCGGCCGGCTGCGCATCCCCTCCCCCGTGCTGCTGGTGGGCTTCGGCCTGCTGGTCGGGCCGCAGGTGCTGGGTTGGCTGCACGTCGACGAGGTGACCGGCTTCCTGGGCGAGCTCGGCCTGATCGTCCTGATGTTCCTGGCGGGCATGGAGATCGACTTCAACGGCCTGGCGGCGCGCGGCGGCAGGGAGCTGCTGTGGCTGCTGGCGGGCTGCCTCGGCGCCTTCGGCCTGGCGGGGGTGGCCTGCCTGGCGCTGGAGCTCGACCCGATCTACGGCCTGGCCCTGGGGGCCAGCAGCCTGGGGCTGCCGCTGGCCGTGCTCAAGGAGGTGGGGCGGCTGCGCTCGCCCCTGGGCCAGTCGGTGATCCTGCTGGGCTCCCTGGGCGAGTTCCTGACCGTCCTGGGGCTGACCCTGTTCTCGCTCGGCAGCCGCCATGGCTTCTCCCTGGAGCTGCTGTGGGCGCTGGGCAAGCTCCTGGCCGTGCTGGCGGTGGCGGGCGCGGCGCTGCGCAGCCTGGTGGCGCTGGCCTGGTGGCGGCCCCAGCTCTTCGCCCACCTGGTGAAGAAGGAGGACGGGTCCGAGCTGGGCGTGAGGATGACCCTGGTGCTGATGATGGCCTTCTCCATGCTGGCCTGGCTGGCGGGCGTCGAGGCCATCGTCGGGGCCTTCGTGGCCGGGGCGGTCACCGCCTACGTGCTGCGCGGCAAGGCCGTGCTCGAGGAGAAGCTCTCCGCGGTCGGTCACGGTCTGCTCGTGCCGGTGTTCTTCACCATGGTCGGGGCGAGCTTCGAGCCCGGGCTGATCAGCCCGGACAGCCTGCTGCTGGCGCTGGAGCTGACGGGTCTGGCGCTGGCGGTCAAGCTCCTGCCCGCGCTGGTGCTGCTGCGCGGCGGCCTGTCGCTGCGGGAGAGCCTCGCGGCCGGCATGCTGCTGGCGGCGCCGCTGACCCTGGTGGTGGCCATCTCGGCCGTGGCCCTGGAGCTCGGCGCCGTGGACGGCGCCGGCCGGACCTCCCTGGTGCTGCTGGCGCTCGCGGCCGGCGTGGTGTTCCCGATCGGCTTCCACTGGCTGGGAGCGAAGGACGCCACGGCGTCCGGGGAGACCCGCGCGTCATGAGCACCGCCGGCAGATCGTGGCGAGGATGGCTGAGCCGGGTCCCGCTCCGCGAGATGTGGCGCGCGTTACCTCTCACCCTGGTGCGGAGACTGTGGCGTCTCCTGCTGCTGTGTGCGCTGGTCGGGGTGGTGGCGGGCTTCGGCGCGGTGGGCTTCTACGCCCTGCTGGACCTGGCGCGCTGGCTCTTCCTCGAGAACCTGGCCGGATACCACCCGTTGCCACCCGGCGGCGAGGCACCTCTGCTGATCTCGCCCGCCACCCCGCTGCGGCCCTGGGTGCTCTTCCTGGTGCCCGCGGCCGGTGGGCTGCTGAGCGGGCTGCTGGTCTACTGGCTGGCGCCGGAGGCCGAGGGCCACGGCACCGACGCCGCCATCCTGGCCTACCACCAGCGCGCCGGAAAGATCCGCGCGAGGGTTCCCCTGGTCAAGGGCCTGGCCTCCGCCATCACCATCGGCTCAGGAGGCTCGGGCGGGCGCGAGGGGCCGATCACCCAGATCGGCGCGGGCTTCGGCTCGGTCCTCGCGGGCCTCTTGCGCCTGGGGCCGAACGAGCGGCGCATGCTGATGGCGGCGGGTATGGGGGCGGGGGTGGGCGCCATCTTCCACGCCCCCCTTGCGGGCGCCCTGTTTTCGGCCGAGGTGCTGTACCGCGAGCTCGATCTGGAAGTCGAAGTGATCGTGCCATCGGTGATCTCCTCGATCGTGGCCTACGCCATCTTCGCCATGGTGTACGGCTGGGAACCTCTCTTCGTCGTGCCGGCCTTCGCCTTCCGGAATCCGACCGAGCTGCTGCCCTACCTGGTGCTGGCCGTGGTCGTGGCGGCTGGCGCGACTTCCTACGTCAGGGTGTTCTACGGCATCCGCGACCTGTTCAGACGGCTGGCCATACCCCGCTACCTGAAGCCGGCCCTGGGGGGACTCCTGGTGGGTGGGATCGCGCTGATCCTGCCCGAGGCGATCGGCACCGGCTACGGGAACCTCCAGCGGGTGTTCGATGGACAGGTCGCGGTCGGCCTGCTGTTCGCCGTGGCCGCGCTCAAGATCCTGGCCACCGGCTTCAGCATCGGCTCGGGAGGCAGCGGCGGCGTGTTCGGCCCGGCCGTGGTGATCGGCGGCGCCCTGGGCGGCGGCGTGGGACAGCTGATGGCCAACACCTTCCCCGACATGCACCTGAGTCCCGGGGCCTTCACCATGGTGGGCATGGCCGGGTTCTTCTCCGCGGCAGCCAACACACCCATCTCGACCATCATCATGGTCAGCGAGATGACCGGCAACTACCACCTGCTGGTGCCATCGATGTGGGTGTGCTTCCTGGCCTACCTGATGGTCCGCCGGCAGGGCATCTACGAGAACCAGCTCGCCAACCGCTTCGACACCCCGGTCCACCTCGGCGAGATGCTGGGTGCGGTCCTGCGCGAGCTCAAGGTCGCGAACGTGCTGGCGTGCCGGCCCAGCGACGCGCTGTTCTCGGTGTCTGAAGGCGCCGACCTGCGCGAGCTCTCGAACCAGTTCGCCAGGTCCAACGCTTCCAGTTTCCCCGTGCTGGACTCGGAGGGCAGGCTGGCGGGCATGATCCTCGGACGGGAGCTGCGAGTCGTGCTGGGGAGAGGCGATCTCGATCCGCTCATCATCGCCGCCGACCTGTCCCGGCCTGCCGTCACGGTGACCCAGGAGCAGAGCCTCTTCGACGCCATCGGCCTGATGACCGAGCAGCGGCTGGACGAGCTGATCGTGGTGGATCCCGCGGACAGGCTGAGGGCCCTGGCGGTGCTCACCCGCAACGACATCGTGAACGCCTACCACGAGGCGCTGGTGCGGAGCACCTGACTCCCCCGCGCAGCTCTGGGAGGGGCCGAGCGCCGCCGCGGCGCGCGGGCCGTGACGCCGGCGTCAGGGCGCACGCCTGCGGCCCAGGCTCCACTTCAGCGCCGGGGGAGTGAGCATGGTGGTGACGATGACCATCACCACCACCGCCGAGAAGGTGGCCTCGTCGATCACCCGCTCGCCACCGACGGTCAGCGCCAGGCCGATGTTCGCGAAGATCAGGCCCACCTCGCCCCGGGGGATCATCCCCAGGCCCACCGTGAGCCGGTCCACGCCCCGGCCGAGCACGCCCAGCGAGCAGGCCTGCTTTCCCAGGATGGCGGCCGCGGTCAGGGCCCCGGCCAGGCCGAGGACGCCCGGCTGGGCGAAGGAGCGCAGGTCGGTGCGCATGCCCATGAGCACGAAGAAGACAGGCACCAGGAACGAGGAGATGGGGTGGATGAGCTCCTCCAGCCCGTGCTCGCCCCGGTCGACGTAGTCCCGGTAGTGGGCCTCCTCCAGGATGAGCCCGGCGGCGAAGGCCCCGACGATCGGGGCGAGGCCGATCACGCTGGCGAGCCAGGCGAGCAGGAAGCAGAAGACCAGCCCCAGGGCCAGCAGCACCCCCCGGGCGCGCAGCCGCGAGGCGAGCGAGAAGAGCTTCCTCGAGAACAGGACGCCGAGCACCAGCGCGCCGATCAGGAAGCCCCCGGCCTTGCCGAGGGTCAGCGCCACGTCGCCCGCCGAGAGGCTCCCGCCGCGGTCGGCGGCCGAGATGACACCCACGACCACCGCCAGGATGACGAGGCCCAGCACGTCGTCGATCACCGCCGCGCCCAGGATCACCCTGGCCTCGCTCGTCTGCGAGCGCCCCAGGTCCTTCAGCACCCGCGCGGTGATGCCCACGCTGGTCGCGGTCAGGGTCGCCCCGAGGAAGGCGTGGACGTACTCGCTGTGGCCGGGCAGCAACCAGATCCCCACGCCCCACCCCAGCGCGAAGGGCAGGGCCACGCCCAGGAGCGCGACGAGCAGCGCGGACCACCCGATCTTCAGCATCTGGCCGACCGTCGACTCCAGCCCCACCTCGAACAGGAGCAGGAGCACCCCCAGCCGCGCCAGCATGTCGATGGTCGGATCGGCCTCCAGGGGCTCCAGGCCGGTGAAGCCGGTCAGCCCGAGGTTCCCGAGCAGCACGCCGAGCAGCAGCTCGCCCAGCACCGCGGGCTGCCCGAGGCGGACCGCCAGCTCGCCGCCCAGCTTGGCCGCGACCAGGATGATGGCCAGCCACAGCACCACCTGGGCGATGGGATCGTGGTGACCGGCCCCCCCGGCCCCGAAGGCCGGCCAGGCCGCCAGGAACACGAGCGCGCCGGCGAGCCAGCGCATCTTCGGCGGGCCAGGCATCCCTAGAAGTAGTACCAGATGCCGCGGTACTCCGCGAGGTCTTCCCCGATCGCCTCCAGCCGGCGGAGGTAGCTCAGGATGGGCACGTCGCGCGCGACGTAGGTGCGCTGGGGGGCGATCTTCTTCTCCCAGGGGTGGAACTCGTAGAGCCTGGAGCCGTCGGGCGCGATGGAGATCAGATCCCGGTGTTGCCAGGCGTTCAGCGGGTTCTTGCCGAGGCCGGGCACGTTGAACACGGGCTCGTCGGTGCGCGTGAGGCCAGGCATCAGGCGCGCCTCCTCCTTCTGCTCCTGGACCAGGCGGGCGATGGGCACGCGGTAGGAGGCCGTCTCCTCCTTCCCCTTGGCGTTGAAGGTGTAGTACGGGTCGAGGCCGCACCGCCGGAGCAGCCGGCGCAGGGCCGCGGCCTCGAAGCGCCGCGACACGTGGAAGGTGAACACGAGCTGGTTGTACACGGAGATGCCCCGCCGCCGCAGCCGGTCCACCGCGGCCACCAGCTCGGGGGTGATCTCGTACGGGTGCTCCACGTGGGTCACCAGGCAGAGCTCGCGGCGACCGGGCTGCCGGTAGGAGCCGAGCAACCGGGCCAGGGCCGGGGTGAAGCGCATGGGCAGCGTGACCGGTGTGCGCGAGCCGATGCGGATGCGCTCCACGTGGGGGATGGCGGCCAGCCGATCCAGCAAGGCCTCCAGCCGCGAGTCCGACAGCACCAGCGGATCTCCGCCGGTGACGAGCACGTCGTGGATGGCGGGGTGGTCTCCGAGCCAGGCGATGGCCGCGGAGAGCACGTCGGGCCGCGCCATGGCGCCGCGGGCCATGGGCGCCTCGATCTCCCAGTTCCGCTGGCAGTAGACGCAGATCTGGGGACAGGTGTTGTAGGGCTTCAGGATGGCGACGCCCGCGTAGCGCCGCGTGACCAGGTCCGCGGGAGAGGTGTCCGCCTCCTGCATGAAGTCGTGAGCCACGCGCGCCTCGGCGGAGCACAGCACGTCGAGGTAGTCCGCCGGGGGGATCACCTGGGCCCGCAGCGCGCGATCCCGGCCTCCGTCGAGCGCGGCGTCGAGCAGGGAGGCGTAGTAGGGGGTGACGCCGAAGGGCACCTTGCCCGCCTCCGCCCGGTCGATGGCCGCGCGCTCGTCCGCCGACAGCGGGGCGACCCGGGCCAGCTCCGCGGAGGTCCGCGCCACGTGGCGCACCTGCCAGCGCCAGTCGGACCACTGCCTGGGCGTGGCCCCCAGGGCCCGCTGGACGTCCCGGGCGCGGCTGGCCCTGCGCTCCAGCGCGGCCGGCGCGAGCCCGTGCTCGTACCGTCCGATGCGGGCGTCGAGCTCGCGCCCGAGCCGGTCGAGCTCGAGCGAGCGGTGCCGGGCCGCGTCACGCCCGGCCAGCCCGGGCGGCATCTCCAGGGAGTCCGCGGAGTGCAACCTCTCGCGGCCCTCGATCCCTCGCACGAGGTGGCACACCTCGGCCCAGAAGCCCGGCGCCAGATCGTCCCGCGCTGCGCCGCGGGCCGTGTCGACGAGCGCCTGCAGCACGCTGAGGCCGGCAAGCCGCTCGCTGCGCGGGTGCAGCAGGCCGCGCCAGGCCCGGGCGCAGTCCCGGACCACGATCAGGTCCAGGTCGTGGAGCGACTGGTCCCCGGAGTAGGTCTCGAAGTGGAGCCGGTTCACGCGCTCCAGCGTGGCCTGGCGGACGGCCTCGAGCGGCGCCTCGCGGGCGAGGTCCGGGAGCCAGGCGACGGCCTCCTGGAGGAAGCGCTCCCGCGTCCAGGGTCCATTCGCGGCCGAGATCTGATCGTTCATGGGCGCCTCCAGCTCCGAGTCCAATGCCTATTCTGCCCCACCCTCAGCGGTCCCCCGGTGACCCTCGGGGCTCAACGCAGGGGCGCGGCGGCGCTCATCTTCCAGGGCCGCCGGAGCGCGGTCCGCTCGAAGGTCACGGCCGGGTAGCCCAGGACGAGCACCGCGTGGACCCTGTGCCCGGCGGCGAGGCCCAGCCTGCGGCGGAGCCGGCGGTCCTTGTTCAGGGCCGCCGAGGCGTACCCGATGTAGCACGTGCCCAGCCCGAGGGCGTGGGCCAGGAGCGCCATGTTGTAGGTGGCGTACTGCGCGTCCTCCAGGGGCAGGCTCCCGCCCGTGGGGCCGTGGCAGATGACGACGCAAGGCGCGCCGTGGAACAGGACGTCCCTGCCCTGCTCCGCCTCCTCCAGGTGGCGCTTCACCTTCTCGAAACGTGTGTCGTAGTAGTCCACCAGGGACCGTCCCAGGAAGGGCACGGAGCCGTAGCGCACCAGCGGGTTGGCCGCCAGCCGGTTCAGGCGGGCGAAGAACCTGCCGATCTCGCGGGCGAGCTTCCACACCTGCTCCCGGCCGTTGACGAGGGTGAACTCCCAGTCCTGGCAGTTGCTGGCCGAGGGGGCCGAGACGGCCGCCGCGACGAGATCTGCCACGACGCCGTCCGGCACCGGGCGGTCCTGGTAGCGCCGGACGCTCCGCCGGGACCGCAGGAGGCTGACGAGCGCGGCGGGATCGAACGACCCGGGCACGGTGTAGCGATCCGGACACGCGAAGGTGGTGAAGGCCGGGGCGGCCAGGACCGCGGGGTCGAACCGCACCGCGTCCGCGGGGCACACGCAGCGGCAATGGCCGCAGGTCATGCACTCCTCGCCCGTGTAGGCAACGGCCTCCCTGTCCAGGCGAAGCACCTCCTTGGGGCAGACCGAGACGCAGCGTCCGCACAGAGTGCACTTGCTCTCATCGATGACGGGCAGGCTTCCCATGGCTTCCTCCCACGTTCTAGGAACCAACCATCAGCGCGGATCAGGAACAAGAAGAAAAGGAGATCTCCCCTGCACGCGGTTGCTCCCGGGCGCGGCCTGGGACAAGCTGGCGGCATGCGGAAGCTCACGCTCCTCGTCCCTCCGGTCCTCTTCTCCCTGGCCGCGGGCTGCGCGGCTGGCCAGGCCGCCTGGCCGGAGCATCCGGTGGCGCCCGACGCGGCCTACCTGAGCGCGCTCCAGGCCCGGCGCGCCCAGCGTCTGGCCGAGCTCACCTCCGAGGAGGGCTGGCTCGCGCTCCACGGGCTCTTCTGGCTCGAGGGGACGGCGGCCGGTGCGCCGATCCCGGTCGGCGCGGCCGAGGACTGCCCGGTGCGCCTGCCGGCCCGGGCGCCCGCCCGGGTGGGCGAGCTCCTCGTCCAGGACGGCGCGGCGCGGCTCCGGCTGGCACCCGGCCTGGCGGCCACCCTGAACGGCGCGGCCGCCGGCGGAGAGCTCGCGCTCCGCGCCGACGCCGACGAGGGCGGCCCGGACCGGCTGCGCCTCGACGGGCTGTGCCTGATCGTCATCCGCCGGGGCACGCGCCTGGCGGCCCGGGTGTGGGACGCGCAGGCCGAGGCCCGGAGGCTCTTCGCCGGGATCGAGCACTTCCCCGTCGACCTGCGCTACCGCGTGGAGGGCCGCCTGGAGCCCTACCCGAGCCCGCGCCGGCTCCGCATGCCCACGGCCCGCGGGCCCGAACAGGAGGCCGAGGCGCCCGGCGTGGTGCGCTTCGAGCTCGGCGGACAGGCGCTCTCGCTGGTGCCGCTGACCGCGCCCGGGAGCCGGGAGCTGTTCTTCGTGTTCGGCGACGAGACCAACGGCAGGGAGAGCTACGGCGGGGGGCGCTTCCTGGACGCCACCCTCGCGCCGGACGGGCGGGTGCTGCTCGACTTCAACCGGGCGGAGAGCCCGCCCTGCGCCTTCACCCCCTACGCCACCTGCCCCATCCCGCGGCCGGAGAACCGCCTGCCGGTGCGGATCGAGGCCGGAGAGCTGCGCGCCCACGGACGCCCCTGAGTTGCCGCCCTGGCCGGTCGGTGCTAGGTGTCGAGCCATGCCCCGACCGGACCCACCCCACGGCGAGACCCGGCGGCTGCGCGCCTGGGTGCGACGCCTGACCGCCCGGCTGGCCGGCGGGGGCGCCCACCCGGCGCGGGTGGAGGCCCACCTCGGGCGGGGGCTGCAGCTCGAGCTCTGGGGCCCGGATGCCGGGGAGGCGACCGCGCGCCTGGGCGTGTGCCTCTTCCCGGCCTCCGCGGACCAGGCGGCCTACCTGCGCACGGCCGTGACCGCGCTGCGCTTCCTGGGCGAGGACCAGCCCGCGGGCCCAGCGCAAGGCTGGCTCGAGGGCATCGCCGCGGCCCTGCCCGCCGTCGAGTCCCGGCCCGGCTGGCGGGAATACCTCGACCTGGCCTGGCGCCGCCCGCCCGGAACGCAGGCCGCTGGCCCCGAGCACGGCCAGCGCATGACCTCGGGGCACGAGCTGCAGTTGCGGGTGATCACGCGCTGCAACGCCCGCTGCGCGTTCTGCCAGTCGCTGGGCCAGCCACCCGACCTGGTGACCGAGGCGGCGGCCATCCGCGCACGGATCGCGGCGTCGGCCGCGCGCGGCGCGCGCCGGGTGGTCTTCACCGGCGGCGAGCCCACGCTGCGGCGCGATCTGGGCTCGCTGGTCCGCTTCGCCCGGGAGCAGGGCGCCAGCGTGAACCTCCAGACCAACGGCCTGCTGCTGGCGCGGCCTGGCCGCGCCCAGGCGCTGGCAGACGCGGGCCTGGAGTCGATCTTCCTCGCCCTGCACAGCGCCACGCCAGCGGTCCACGACGCCATGCTGTGCGTGCGCGGCGCCCACGCGCGCGCGCTGGCGGCGGCCCGGGCCTGCCAGGCGGCCGGGATCCAGGTGGGCGTGAACTGCGTGCTCACCACCCGCAACCAGGGCGGCCTGGCGCGGCTGGTCGAGCTCCTGACCGAGCGCCTGGCCCCGCGCGGGCTGCACCTGTGCCTGAGCTTCGTGGCCCCGGAGGGCGGCGCGCTCGAGCACCTCGAGCTCATGCCACGCCTGCGGGAGGCCGCCGACGAGATGGCCGGGGCGCTCGACCTGGGCGCCGCGCGCGGCCTGACCGTGCGCATCCCGGGGCTGTGCGGCATCCCGCTGTGCCTGCTGCCGGGTCGCGAGGAGGCCTTCGACGAGTACCGCGACTCACGGCCGCCGCGCCTGGTGACCCGCACCCAGCCCGCGGCCTGCGCGGCCTGCGGTCTGCGCGACCGCTGCAGCGGCTTCTGGCGGGCCTACCTGGAGCGCTTCGGGGCGGCCGAGCTCGTCCCGCGCCTGGCGCCGACCTGAGGCGGAGCTACCCGCCCTGCTTCGGCCGGTCGCGGTCGAAGTGCGGCAGCTCGGCGGGCAGGGGCACGCTGAGCTCCACCATGCCGGCGAACACGCCGTCGCGGAACCAGGGCAGCTGGTGGATGATCTTGCGCCGCCCGCCCTTCTGGATGGTGTAGTGGTTGGGCCGCTGGCTGGCGAACAGCGCCCGCAGCCTGGCGCGGGCCGGCTCCGGGTGGCAGTCGAACAGGCTCCGCCCCAGCAGCTCCGCGCCGCCCTCGGCGGCGAAGGTCTCCTGGGCCCTGCGGTTCATCTCCACGATGCGGCCCTCGGCGTCCGTCACGGTGACGGCCGCGGGCAGCTCCAGCAACCAGTCTCCACGCGCGTGCAAGGTGGTCCCTCCGGGGCTGCTCAGGGCAGGTAGTGGCCGCCCAGCAGGCGGCGGACCAGCGGGTTGCGCGACAGGTGGCACAGGCGCTGCCAGGCCTCCCAGGTGATCTGGGTCTGGTTCGGGTAGCGCTCGAGCGGGATCAGGCAGGCCACCGGCGCGGCCTGGGGGCAGGTGTTCCCCGGCGGCTGGAGGCCGCACGCAGCCTCGGGCTCGAACAGCCGCACCAGCGCGTCCGGATCGTCGAGCGAGTCGGTCAGGCAGGCGTAGTAGAGCTCGTAGGCGGCCGGGTTCTCGGGGCGCAGATCCTGGACGAGCTTGTCGAGATCGCAGCCCTCCACGCAGCCGCGGCTCTCGCGGTCGCACCGGCCCACTCCGCACTGGCAGTCGTGCAGGCAGCCGTAGCAGCCGCCCAGGAACGGGCTGCAGGGCGCGCAGTCGACGAACCGGCAGAAGTCGTAGACGCAGGCCTGGGTGACGGGGTGGCAGACCTCGTCCTGGCCGCAGTCCGCGTCGGTCGCGCAGCCCCAGGCGGGCTGGGCCACGCACTGCCCGAGGAAGGGATCGCACACGTAGCCCGGCGCGCAGTCCATCACCACGCACGGGTTGCGCACGCAGCCGTGGGAGTACGGGTCGCACACCTCGTCCCGGGCGCAGTCCACGTCGCCCTCGCAGCGGCAGGCCGAGCGCAGCGCGTAGGACACCTCGGCCGACTGGATCCAGCCCATGGGCACGTCGTCGCAGTTCATCTCCAGGAACTGCCAGAGCTGGCCCACCCACTGGTGTCGCAGCGCGCCGCCCTGCTCCAGGACCCGCGCCAGGCCCTGCTCGCGGCCGTCCGCCAGGATGGGATAGACCCGCCGGCCGCAGCCCATCGGGTCCATCACCGGCGGGCAGCGGCCCTGGGGGTCGGACACCTCGGAGGCCCGGTCCTCCTGCCGGTAGACCACGAGCCCGCTCGGGGCCGCCAGCTCGATGGTTTGGTCGCTCCACCACGGGGTGCGGGCGGAGGCCGAGCCCTGCAGCCAATCGCCCAGGGCGAGCGGGAGGTCCTGGCCCTGCGGCAGGCCGGCCTGCAGGGCGACCGGCTCGCGGGATCCGTCCCAGAGGATCCACACGTCGTGGTACTGCTCCTCGGGGCGGTAGCGCTCGAAGACCACCCGGGCGGAGCCGGCCTCGTCGCGTTCGCACGCCCAGATCCCGCCGCACAGGTTGAGGGCGAGGCGCTGGGGGAACGGGGGCAAGCACTCGCCGTCGTCCCCGTCGGGTCCACCGTCCGGGCCCGCGTCCAGCCCGTCGTCCGGCCCGCCATCCGGTCCGCCGTCCGGTCCGCCGTCTGGCCCGCCGTCCGGTCCGCCGTCCGGCGGGGGATCCTCGTGGACCTCGCAGTCACCCCCGTCGCAGGGGAGGAAGGGCTCCTCGCCAGGCTCTTCGTACCCGGGCTCCTCGTCGGTGGGCTCCTCGCCGCTGACCACCCCTGTGTCCGGCAGGCCGCCGTAGTCCTGGCAGCCGAGCGGTGACACGGCCACCAGCAGCCCCAGCAGGGCCAGGCCCACGAGCAGCGCGACGCGCGGAGAGCTTCGCATGGCTTTCGCCTCCCCTCCCCCGAGTCTTCGGCTGGCAGGGACGCCAAGTCAACCCTGCCCCGGCCGCATACAAACTCTTGACCAAGGAATGCCACCCGCGAGACCAGCCCTGCCACCGGGCCGGCTAACTTCTCTCCTTGAAGAAGCCCTTCAAGGAGGTCGATCATGAGACGCCGTCTGCTCCTGCTCCCCCTGGTCGCCAGCCTGGGCCTCGCCTCCGTCGCGCCGGCGGCTCCGCCGGAGGCCGCGCTGGAGATCGACGCGCTCCTGTACCTGGGCCCCGCGCTGCAGCTCGAGAACGTCAGCCTGTGGCCGGTCTACTCGCGCGAGCCCTCCGACCCGCTGGGGGCGGCCCTGGTGCCGCTGCCCGAGGCCCAGGAGCAGGGCTGGGCCGTGGTGCGCGAGCGCGGCGGCCAGGGCGACGCGGTCGACGAGCTGGTCCTCGAGAACCGGGGCGAGCGGCCCATCCTGGTGCTGGCCGGCACCCTGGTCAAGGGCGGGCGGCAGGACCGCCAGATCGGCCAGGACTTCATCGTCCCGGCCCGGAAGACCGTGCCGGTGGCGGCCTTCTGCGTGGAGCACGGCCGCTGGACCGCGGAGCGCGAGGGTCAGGCCACGGGCGGGCTGTTCAAGGCGCAGAAGGCGCTGGCCACCAAGGCCGTGCGCTCGAGCGGTCAGTACAAGGGCGACCAGGGCGAGGTGTGGAGCCAGGTGGCCAAGGAGAACGCCAGGGCCGGCAAGGCCCCGGCCTCGGGCACGCTGCTGGCCGCGCTGGAGGACGCCGACGAGGCGTCCCAGCGGCGCCGGGCGCGCATCCTGGCCGCGGCCACCGAGCGGCTCGCGGCGCTGGCCGGGGAGCCGCGCGCCCCGCTGGGGCTGGCCTACGCGGTGGACGGGAAGGTGCGCGAGGTGCGGGTGTTCAACCACCCGGCCCTCTTCCAGCGGGTGGCGGAGACGCTGCTGCGCACCGTGGCGCTGGAGGCGGATCTGGCCCAGCGCGAGGCCCAGGCGGCCGGGCGGGCCATCCACACCGCGCCGGCCGACCCGCGCCAGGTGGCCGCCCTGGTGCAGCGGGTCGCGCGCCTGCAGGCCGAGGAGAGCCACAACAAGGCCGGCAACGTGGTGCGCGAGCGCAAGGACGGGGCGGTGTGGAACACGGACTGCGCCAGCCAGGACGACCCCGCCCGCCCCGCCACCCGCTCCTTCATGTTCGCCGAGTGACACCTGTCTCCAACGAATCAGAGACACCGGCCGAGAGGCCATCACCTGGAGAGATTTTCCTTCTTCTGCTCCGACAGCCAGCGTCTCCACTCCCACGCATTGGGCTTGTGGGACCTCTTGGTCGCTCGGACGAGCATTGCGTGCGCTTCGGCCCCGAGCTGTGCGTCTCGCGGTTCAAGCGCGTCGACCAGCAGCTCGATTGCTTCAAGACTTCGACACCCCTTGAGCGCATGGAGGTGCTCGAGACGCGATGGGACCTTCATGCGGCGAAGCGCACGCATGGCGCCCAGCCTGTAGCGGGCGTCCTTGCTCGAGAGGTATCCCACCAGTCTGGGGATATCCCTGGGTTCACCTTGGCCCTCGTGAAACAGCAACTCATCGAGCCAAATCGCTTCTGGCGTCTCGGGATCTGTGTGCAGCAGGGTCTCCGCGCACCTGGCTGTGACCCTCGCCAGGCTCATGCCGGGCCGGAGCAACCCGTGCGAACGGCGAAGACCCAGGAGGAACTGCTGCCAGCGATGGCTCCAGTGGACGCTTAGTCGCTCGGCAATTGCGCACTGCAACCACGTCCAGTTGGTCAGGTCCAACGCAATCTGGTAGATAGCGACCGCATCTCTGTCTCCACCTTTCATGGATTCGCGATGGCGACCCACCAGGTACAATCCCAACGCCAACCCGTCAGCAGAACTGCCTACGGGCGACCAGGCTGATACCTCCCTCGGCTCGATCAGCCCACTGAACACCAGCATGGCCGTGATCTGGGCCAGCGCCCCAGGGCGAAGAGAAGGCATTGCGTCCCGCAGCCAGGCGATCGCCTTCTGAATATCCATTTCATCAGCAGCCAGCATCTTCATATACGTCGCGCAGAAGATCGCCCGCGAGGAAGGCTCGAATGGCATGCAACCGAGATCGGTCTCCAGGGCAGGATCATTGGCCAGAACCTTCACCTGCTCGAGCAGAAATTCCTCGGCCTGGGGATCCGGAGCTGAAAGCAGCTCCTCTGACAGCAGCTCCAGCCGATCTTCAGACCAAGGGACATCCTGCCCCGCTTCCAACTTCGTCAGTAGGTCTCGCAACTCTTCGAGGATGAACGGCATGGCGGACGCATGGTCCGCCCTCAAGTACCGGAAAGCATCACCGGAGGCTTTGGGACTCGGAACACCCAGGAGACGGGCAGCCTCGGCCATATTCCGGATTCCAGGCTCGACCCGGAAGAAGTAGACGACGGCATCGCGGAGGTCCACGCTGCGAAAGTCCATCGTTTGAACGCAACCATCCGCATCGCATCTCATATCGGTAAATATCCACCGCCTACCCGGCTTCAACCGATCCTGACGCCCCTCGTACCTCACCACGTTTCCAGGCAAGTATGTGCCTTTGAATACCTCGATGACCTCGACCTCGGTAGGACCACCCGGCTGGGATGTTTTCACCTCTCCAAGGAAAACATCCCTGGATAGCTCATAAACCCTGTCGGAATAGAGAAATCGCCGCGCCTGTGCATCGAACGGATGCCACGCAAGAAAAGACGTGAGAATGAGTGCGGTGGTCTTGGATTTCATCCGGCCATCCCCTGAAGGACCCTACCACGACGTTGAGCCGATGATCTTCGTCCGGCAGGAAACACGCAAGCGTTGGCCTTGCGTCCTGGTCCTCTGGCGTGCAACATTCGTCCTGTCACCAAACTTCCGTTTTGTCAGGAGGCGCGCATGGGACTGGCCGAGCGACGGGCGTTGAAGGCGTTCCAGGACGAGCACTACCCGGGCCTGAAGCAGGCCCTGGACCAGGCCGCCGGCTTCGAGCTCGCGCTCGAGGTGCGCTGGGACACCCTGGCCGTGCCGGAGTACGCCCACCTTTACGCCGAGGCCTTCCCCAAGGTCTACTTCCAGCCGCTCGCCGCGGCGCTGTCCGACATCGCCCGGGACGACATGGGCAAGGCCGCCCTCAAGGCCGGCCTCAAGCGGGTGGTGGTGTGCAACACCGCCGACAAGTACGGCCAGGGCGCCTTCACCTTCGAGGGCGGGGTGCTGACGCTCGACCACAGCCCGGTCACCAACCTCGACGACGTGGAGCTGCGCAAGGGCGCGCTGGTCAAGCTCCTGGAGGGCGCCCTGTAGATGGAACCCCGACCGAACGGCCAGGCCGACTGGGAGAGCCAGGCCACCTCGATCCGCGTGGTGCTGGCGGATCTCGTCCGCCTGGGCGGCCTGCTGCAGGAGACGGGCAGCCAGTTCCCCGGCCCCCTGGTGACGCTCCACCTGCGCTCCGGGCAGCGGCTGACCGGGCGCCCGCTGGATCTGCGCGAGGTGCCCCGCGAGGGCACCTTCCTGGCCCTGGGGGTGGACGGCCCACGCATGCCGGCCCGCGACATCAGCTTCGTCGAGCTGGGCGGCATCGAGGCGCTCACCGTCCACGATCTCAAGGCGCTGTCGGCCGTGCGCGAGCACCTGCAGCGGGGCGACCCGCTGTCAGGGCTGGAGCTCACCCGGGCGCTGGTGACGCTGTCGGGCCACCTGCGCGAGCTGCTGGGCAAGCAGGTCTCGGCCGAGGTCGAGCCGGCGCCCAAGGCCGACGAGGCCGCGCTGGCCGCCTGGCGGGGGCTCGCGCTGCGGGCCCTGGAGCGGACCATGGCCGAGCTGGTGGAGCTGGTGCCCGACGAGGCGGCCCAGGCGGACGTGGCCGCCAAGCTCGACCGGCTGGTGGTCTGCCGGCTGGAGGACGCGCCGCTCGAGCTCAGGGAGCGCGCGCTCCGCCTGGATCCCGACCGGCTGGCCGATCTGCCCGACGCGGAGCTGCGCGCGGCGCTGAACCGGGCGCTCTAGGAAAGGGTTCAGAGCTCCGCGGCGGTCTTCTCGGCCAGCGGGCCCATCGCGTCCAGCACGGCCTCGACGTTCGCGCTGTCGAGCTCGCGCGAGACGCGCTTGACGATGGTGGCGGCCGGCCCGTCCACGACGTTCACCTGCAGGAGCGTGCGCTCGCCCACCTGGGAGACCATCACCTGGACGATGAGCTTGGCGTTGAGCTGGGTGGAGAGCTGGCTCAGGCAATCGCCCTCCATGCAGGTGCCGAGCAGCGAACGGCTCTCGGCGTTCTGCATGATGGCGCCGATGTCGCTCGGGTTCATCACCCGGTACTTCTCCACCTTGCGAAACAGCACCTCGGTGAAGCGGCTGAGCAGCCCGGAGGTCTCGTTCTCCGAGAGGTGCTTGGCGAAGATCGGCTGGACCAGCAGGAGCGGCAGACCGGCCTTGTCGGTCGGCGCCGCCGAGGTGGTGTAGCCCTCGTCCGCCTTGGGCTGGGCCTTCTGGGGGCAGCCCGCGAGCACCAGGGCGGCCAAGGCCACCGCGCCCACGGCCGTCCACACGATCGCTTGTCTGGACACGCGCATGATCCGACCTCCTGGCTCCCCCCGCCCCGGGTCACGGGTTGGCGGGCAGGGCCTCCACCGGCACCCCCAGGCGTTGCTGGAGGGAGGCCAGCGGGAACGGGTTCTTCTCCTCGTTGTACCCCACCCGCGCCTCCTGGACCAGCCCCTGCCCGTCCAGGAAGTACATGGTGGGGAAGCTCGCCACCGCGTAGCGGCGCTGCAGGGCCTGGAAACGGTCCTTGAGCACCGGGAAGGTGAAGGCGGAGGCCTTCAGGTAGGCCAGCAGCTCCTCGATCTTCTCGGGCTTGCTGTCGCAGTTGACCACCACCACGCCCAGCCCCGCGGCCGCGTAGCGCGCGTGCAGGCGCTGCAGGAAAGGCAGCTCCTGGCGGCACGGCTTGCAGTCGATGTTGAAGAAGCTCAGCAGCACCAGCTTCCTGGGGTTCTCGGCCGTCGGGCCGACCAGCTTGTCCAGGAACACCCGCTTCACCCCGGAGGCCTCGGGGTTGTAGGTGTCCATGAAGAAGACCGGGGCCGCCGAGCCCGGCTTCAGGCCCGCCACCTCCTCGGCCCAGGCCGCGCCCGCCAGGCAGGCGAGCAGCCCGAGCCCCAGCCACCAGCCCCGGCCCGCTCCGTGCGCCAGGCGTGTGTCCCTCACTTCACCCCTCCCAGCTTCTCGCCCAGCAGCCGGTCCAGGTCGGCCAGCGCGCAGCGCACCTGCTTGTCCTGGGCGCCCTCCGGGGCGGCCATGTCCTTCACGCTCACCGCGCCGGCCTGGATCTCCTCCTCGCCCAGCACCAGCACCAGGCGGGCCCGGTCCTTGTCCGCCCGCTTGAGCTGGGCCTTGAGGCTGCCCGCGCGCACGTCGCTGAGCACCTTGTGGCCCGCGCGCCGCAGGCGCTGCACCAGCGGCAGGGCCGCGCGCCAGCCCGCCTCGCCCTGGCTGGCGACGAAGATGATCGGCGGGCCCTGGGGTGGCTCGCGCAGCTCGGCCAGCCGCAGCAGGATGCGGTCCAGCCCGGCGGCGAAGCCCACCGCCGGGATCTCCGGCCCGCCGAGCTGGGCGACGAGGCCGTCGTAGCGGCCGCCGCCGGCCACCGCGCTCTGCGCGCCCAGGCCGCCGGTGAGCAGCTCGAAGGTGGTGCGGGAGTAGTAGTCCAGCCCGCGCACCATGCGGTGGTTGAGGCGGTAGGCGTGGCCCATGGACTCCAGCCCGGCGCGCACGGCCTCGAGGTGCGAGAGGCACTCGGGCCCCAGGAAGTCGAGGATGCGCGGGGCCTCCTCGGCCACCTTCTGGCAGCCCTCGACCTTGCAGTCGAGCACGCGCAGCGGGTTGGTCTCGAGCCGGCGCTGGCAGGGCTCGCACAGCGCGCTCCGCTGCACCCTGAGGTAGGCCACCAGGCGCTCGCGGTAGGCAGGCCGGCAGGCCGGGCAGCCCAGCGAGTTGAGCTCCAGGGTCGCCTCGCTCAGGCCCACCGCGCGCACGCACTCGACGGCCAGGTCGATGAGCTCCACGTCGGCGGCCGGCTCGGCCGCGCCCAGCAGCTCCGCGCCCACCTGGCTGAACATGCGGTAGCGGCCCTTCTGCGGCTTCTCGTGGCGGAACATCGTGCCCAGGTAGTACCAGCGGCTGATCGGCTCCTTCTTCCAGGTGAAGTTCTCCAGGTAGGCGCGCACCGCGGAGGCGGTCCCCTCGGGCCGCAGGGTGACCGAGGAGCCGTCCAGATCCTGGAAGGTGTACATCTCCTTCTCGACGATGTCGGTGGCCTCGCCGATGGAGCGTTTGAAGAGCGCGGTCGGCTCGAGCAGCGGGGTGCGCAGCTCCTGGTAGCCGAATCGGTCGAGCACCCCGGCCAGCTCGCGCTCCATCCGCTGCCACCAGGCGGTCTGCTCGGGGAGCAGATCGCGCATGCCCTTGAGGACCTGGATCGCTTCCACGCTCACCTCTCGCCGGAGGGCGCCCGGGCGTTGGACGGGCCCGGGCGCGCGCGATTCAACCCGCCGTGGACGCAGGATTTCCGGCGCGTCCAGGGCGGCCCACCCTAGCAAGCGCGCGGGGGTCTGTCAACGCGCGGGAGGCCGACCGGGCCGGCAGGCGCGATGGACAACCGCCCGCGGACATGCTGGAATCCGCGCCCGGGTGGGAACCGGAGGTGGTGGATGAGGAAAGCGTGCCTAACCTGCCTGGCGGCGTGTGGCTTGCTGCTGACGCTCCCCGCCGCGGCCGAGGACGTGGGGCTGGCGGTGATGCAGTTCAACGGCGGCGGCCAGGCGAGCGCCGAGCAACTCGAGTCCCTCTCCGACCTGGTGGCCAACGAGTGCGTGGCCCGGGGCGGGTACCGGGTGATCACCCGCGCGGACATCCGCGCCATGCTGAAGATGGAGCAGGACAAGATGCTGCTCGGCTGCACCGACGAGGCCTGCATGGCCGAGATCGGCGGTGCCCTGGGCGTGCCCTACATGATCTTCGGCACGCTCAGCCGCATGGGCGAGTCGTGGCTGCTGACCATGCGCGCGCTCGACGTGAACAAGGTGGCCGTGATCGCGGCCGTCTCGCGCCAGGTGCGGGGCGACCTGGACGCCGCGCTGAAGGCCGTGCCGCGCATGGTGCTCGAGCTGCTGAACTCCGCCCGGACGACCACCCACCCCGACGAGCTGCCGCTCGCGCCCGATCTCGACCTCGGCTACACGCGCGCCGGCGGGCTGCAGATCGAGCGCGCGGCCCCGGACCGCACCCTGCTCTACGCGGGCCACGGCTGCTTCTGGAGCGGGCTGGCGCTGGCGGGGTTCGGCGGGGTGGCCACCTACCTGATGACCGCGGCCCAGGACGACTACCGGCGCGGAGACTGGGGCGCCGAGGACGGCATCACCACCTGGGCCGGCCTGATGTGGGCCGGCTACGGGGTGGGCGCGGCGCTGATGATCACCGGCACGGTGCTGTGGCTGCTGCCAGATCAGGACCCGCAGGCTGAGCCTGCCGGAGGCACGGGCCTGAACCTGGTCGGCGCGCCCCTGCCCGGGGGGCTGTCGCTGGGGGTCGGAGGAGGATTCTGAGATGCCCCCACGTCTCTTCGCGGCCTGGGTCCTGCTGGGCTGGCTGACCGCGGGTGGGTCGGGCTGCCAGGCCTTCGTGCCCGAGGTCGGTGGCGAGGGCCAGCCCTGCGCCGAGGGCGTTCCTGCGGACCAGGCCTGCCGCGAGGCGGGACTGGTGTGCAGCACGGACAACCTCTGCTGCCGGCCGCTCGAGCCCGCGGCGCGTAGCTGCACCCCCGACCGCGCCGCGGTGGTCGAGGACGACGGCTGCCAGCCGCCGCGCACCGTGGACGAGTGCAACCCGGACTGCCGCGAGTGCCAGACAGACGGTGACGGCGCGGTCGCCTGCACTCCCCTGCCCGGCAAGGTCCACGAGGGCTGCAGCGCGGACGCACGCCGGCGTCTCGAGGTCGACGGTTGCGACATGGAGCTGGCCGCGATCGAGGTCTGCCAGGCGAACGCGGCCTGCGCGCTCCAGCCCGGCGGCCTGGTCACCACCTGCGCCTGCCTCGACCACTGGACGGGCGCGGACTGCGAAACCTGTCCAGAGCACTTCGACGCCACCTGCACTGCCTGCACAGGCAACTGGGATCTCTCGAGCGGTTGCTCCGAATGCGTCGCTCACTACACCGAGGCCTCGGGGTGCGCCGAGTGCGAGGCGCACTTCGATCTCGGCAGCGGCTGCACCTCCTGCCTGGACCACTGGCAGGGGGCGAGCTGCGTCGACTGCCCCGAGAACGCGGTCCTGCCCGACTGCGACGAGTGCGTTTACGGCTACGAGGGACCCGGCTGCGCCATCGCCTACTGCGACACGCACG
Organism: Myxococcota bacterium; assembly: GCA_022710975.1. Classification (GTDB taxonomy): domain Bacteria; phylum Myxococcota; class B64-G9; order B64-G9; family B64-G9; genus JAKLGA01. Next base: position 272,343 of record JAKLGA010000002.1, read on the forward strand.
ACTGCTGGCGGGTGCCGCCCTCCGGCCAGGCGACCTGCTACGACGAGACTGTGCAGGTGGCCTCCTGTCCGGGCCAGATCGAGTCGCCGGACTGCGGGACGACGCCGCTCTGCGGGCAAGACGCCCAGTACCCGGATCCACCGAGGACGCTCGCGGGCTTCGAGCGCGACGGCGACAGGATGGTCTTCGACTCCGCGACTGGACTGGTCTGGCAGGTGGACTTCGTGCGCGACACCTACCAGACGTTCGAGGCCGCGGTGGCCCGCTGCGAGAATCTGGAGTGCGGCGGTTTCTCCGACTGGCGGGTGGCGGACTACCACGACTGGGCCTCGCTGCTGTCCTATTATCGGTTTGCCCCCGCGCTGGACACCAACCTCTTCCCGACCATCGGCACCAACGAGTGGTTCTCTGCCATGCCCAGGCAGCCCGGGACGCTGACCACGGTCGTGTGCATCAACGCCGATCCCGGCCAGCTGCAGTGGTGCAGCGGCGCGACCCTGACCACGGTCCTGTGCGTTCGTGGGGGTCCCGCGCCGGTGGCCTCCAGCTTCACGCTCGAGGTCGTCGACGGAGACGTGATCGCGACCGACGACCGGACGGGGCTGGTCTGGCAGGCCGACGGCATCTGTCCTGAGGAGGGCATGACCTGGGCGGAGGCGCTGGCCCACTGCGAGGGCCTGACCTACGCGGGCGCGAACGACTGGCGCCTGCCCGACGTGAAGGAGCTCACGAGCATCATCGACCCCAGCCGTCGGCGCCCGGCCTCGGCCCTGAGCTCCGTCCATCCGACCTGCTGGCTCCGCACCTCGACGACCATGGTGTCGAACCCCGACCTGGCCCTGCTGGTGAACACGGCGGACGGCTGGGCCTCGGGGGAGGCGTACAAGGTCGCCCGGCTCCTGGGCGATGGCTCCCCGGCCGGGGCGCTGTGCGTGCGCGCTGGGCGCTGAGGTCGGGACGCAGCGATTGGAGGTCGAGCGGCATGCGGTCGGGACGGGTGGCAGTGTCGGGCTGGTGGTGGTTCGGAATCGCCCTCGCGACCTGCGGCTGCCAGGCCTTCGTGCCCGAGGTCGGTGGCGAGGGCCAGCCCTGCGCCGAGGGCGCCGCGGGCGGCCTGTGCCGGGACGGGCTCGAGTGCCACCAGGGCGTGTGCTGCACGGCCTACGTGGAGCGCTGCCTGGACGGACGCCCCACCCAGGAGGACGGCTGCGGGCACAGCCTGCCCGGTCCGGCCTGCGAGGGCTGCGCCGAGTGCCAGGAGGACGGCCAGGGCGTGGCCACCTGCGTGCCCACGAACTACGACCCGGCCAGCGGCTGCGCGAGCTGCCTGGCCCACTTCACCCTGGCCAGCGGCTGCAGCCAGTGCGAGCCCGGCTGGGACCCTGGCCAGGGCTGCGACCATTGCCTGCCGCACCGGGATCCGCTCGACGACTGCGCCTCCTGCCTGGGGCACTTCTCTCCCGAGAGCGACTGCCTGGCCTGCCTGGGCGGCTGGCTCCCGCCCGACTGCGCCGCCTGCGCGGACAACTTCCTGCTGCCCGACTGCGAGGCCTGCGCTCCTGGCTTCGAGGGCGAGGGCTGCGAACGGATCTACTGCGAGACGCACAGCTGCCACCAGGTCCCCCCGAGCCTGCAAACTCGCTGCTACGGCGCCGACGCGCTGATGGCCTGCCCCGGGACCCAGGGCGGCGCCGACTGCGCGGCCACGCCGTACTGCGGCCAGGACGGCCAGGTGTCCGAGGCGTCCCACACGTTCCAGCCCTTCACCCGCGAGGACGATCCGCTGATCTTCGACCCCGCGACCGGCCTGGTCTGGCAGGTGGACTTCTGGCGCGGTCCGCCCGCCTGGGCGCACGTGGACGTGGCCGAGGACTACTGCGCGGGGCTGGTCTACGCCGGCTACGCCGACTGGCGGCTGCCGAGCTACCGCGAGCTGTCCACGCTGCTGCGGTTCGATCGCTGGCGGCCAGCGCTGGACACGGAGGCCTTCGCCAGGGTGACGGCCTACGACGCCTTCTGGACGCGGGACCGGGCTCCCGACGACGCCGACCTGGCCGCCGTGGTCTACGCCGAGTTCCCCGAGCTGCAGGTGCAGGGCCCGCGCACCCCGCCGGACGGCTTCCTGGCCATGTGCGTGCGCGCGGGACCCTCCGATCCCTCCCCGGCCTTCACCATCACCAGCGTCGAGGGAGACGACGTGGTGGTGGACGACCTCACCGGGCTCGTCTGGGAGGCGGTCCCGGACTGCCCGGCGGGCGGCCTCACCTGGGCCGCGGCCCTGGCGCGCTGCGAGGGGCTCCAGCTCGCCGGCTCGGAGGACTGGCGCCTGCCCGACGCCCAGGAGCTGCTCAGCCTGGTGGAGGCCATTCGCCGGCCTGTCCAGGGCCACCCGGGGTTCGCGCTCAGCTGCTGGCTGTGGTCCGCGACCAGCTTCGAGCCAGGACCGGATCGGGCCTTCCTGCTGCACACCTTCGACGGGTGGCTGTCGAAGGAGTTCGGCAAGTCCCTCGCCTCCCACGCCCCCTACAACCACGGCTGCCTGTGTGTGCGCGGTGCGCGCTAGCGCTCACTCGGCCGGCGGCAGGACCACCGGCTCGCGCAGCAGCTCGCCGCCGAGGATCGAGGCGGCCTGCAGGCGGCGGGCCTCGAAGAGCTCCAGCCGCCTCATCAGCTCGACGCGCCTGGCGGGGTCGGCCTCGGTCTCCAGGGCCCGGGCGGCCAGCGCGGCCTCGCGGTCGTCGGCCACCACCCGGATGTGCACCCCGGCCCGGGCATCCCGGCGCCGCGCCAGGGCGTTGTTCTCGCTCCACAGCGGCTGCACCGAGACGTCCGCCAGCTCCACCCGGGTGAGCTCCGGTCCGTAGCGGCGGCGCACCACGGCGAAGCGCAGCAGCGCCCCGTCCCGGGGGTTGCCGGCCCCGGGGGAGTTCACCCCGTGCGTGTAGAAGCGGGCCTGGTTGGACAGGAAGTTGCCCAGGCTGAAGGCGATGAGCCCCACCCGGCCGTCGGCGGCCGGGTAGAGCTCCACCGGCTGCAGCACGTGCGGGTGGTGGCCGAGCAGCACGTCCACGCCGCCGTCCACCAGGCGGTGGGCGAGCTCCACGTCCTCGGGCCGGGGCGCGGTGCGGTACTCCTCCCCCCAGTGCAGGGACAGCACCACCAGCTCGGCCCCGCCCTCGCGGGCCGTCCTGACCGCCCGCAGCAGCGCGGCCTCGTCGAGCTCGGAGGCGCACAGCTCGCGCGGGCCCTGGTTCAGCCGCTGGTTGTAGAGCGCCGAGGCGGACAGGAAGGCCACCCGGAACCCGCCCACCTCGAGGGTGCGCGCCGCCTGGGCCAGCGCGCAGGTCGGCCCGGCCCCGGCCACCGACACCCCCGCGCGCGCGAGCTCCTGGAGCGTCTCCTCGAAGCCCGCCCGGCCCTGGTCGTAGACGTGGTTGTTGGCCAGGCTGACCGCGCGGACGCCCAGGGCGGCCAGGGCGCGCACCAGCTCGGGCGGGGCGTTGAACATCCACTCCCGGGTCTTCTGCCCGCGCCGGGGCGCGACGGGGGTCTCGAGGTTGGCGAACACCAGGTCCAGCCCGGCCAGCTCCTCCCGCAGCCCCTCGAGCAGCACGTCGAAGCCGCCCAGGTCGGCCCCGGCCCCGGCGGGGTCCCGCCGCGCGGCCTGCTCCGCCGCGCGCAGCACGTCGCCGTGGGAGATCACGTCCCCGACCGCCCCGAAGCGCGCCACGGCCTCCAGCACGGGCCGCGGGGCGCCCGGGGCCACGGCCCGCGGGGGCCGGGCCGCGGCCGGGCAGGGCTCGACGGCCGGGGCCGGGCCCGCCAGGGCGAGCAGCCAGGCCAGCACGGCGAGGGCAGGCTTCGGGGCGAGCATGGCGCGTTCTCACAGGGGCGGCAGGCAGGTCGCCTGACCGAGCCAGAGCTGGAGCGCGGGGGAGTCCTCCACCACCACCAGCAGGTCGAGCACCGAGTTCCCGTCGACGTCCACGAGCACGGCGTCCAGGGCCGGCCCCCCCGCGGGCAGGCTGGTCCCGGGCAGGAACCGGCCGATCGGCCTGCGGCTCTGGCCCGCGCCGGGCATGACCTGGACGCTGTCGTCCGCGGGGCTCGCGGCCACCGCGTCCAGGATGTTGTCGCGGTCGAGATCGGCCAGGACCAGGGCGCCGGACCCGGCGCCGACCTGCAGCCGCACGGGGGCCCCGAAGGTCCCGTCGCCCCGGCCGTCGCTGCCCTGGCCGGGCAGCGAGACCAGCCCGCCCTCCGCGCAGGTCGCCACCAGGTCCGGAATGAAGTCCCCGCCGATGTCCGCCACCGCCACCCCGGCCGGGCTGCAGCCCGGGTCGTACACCACGGCCGGGTCGAAGGTGCCGTCCCCGCGGCCGCCCGCGCCCTGGCCCAGCAGCACGGCCAGGCTCCCGCTGGCGGGGCTCGCCACCACCAGGTCGGGGATGGCGTCGCGGTCGAGATCCGCGGCGGCCAGCGCGGTCGGGCCCGCGGGCACCGCGGCCTTCCAGGCCGGGCCGAAGGCGCCGTCCCCGTGGCCGTCGAGCCCCTGCCCGAGCAGCACCGCCACCCGGTCTTCATCCTCGAGCGCCACCGCGAGATCCAGCAGCGCGTCCGCGTCGAGATCGGCCAGGGCCAGGCCCGCGGGCCGCGCGCCGGCCGCGAACGTGCGCGCCGCGCCGAAGCCGCCGGTGGGCTGCCCCGCGCTCAGGCTGCCCGGCAGGACCGCCACCTGTCCGCTCTGCGGGCAGGCGGCCACCAGCTCGAGGGCCCGATCGCCGTCGAGGTCCGCGAGCGCCGCGGCCTGGACCCCGGGGCAGACCGCGCTGCGCAGCGCCGGCCCCCAGGATCCGAGCCCCCGGCCGCGCGAGCCGGCGCCGAGCGCCACCCGCACCGCGCCGTCCGCGGGGTGGAGGGTGATCAGGTCCGGGACCCGGTCCAGGTTGAGATCCCGGGCGAGCAGGGCCCCGGCCGGGGCGCCGAGGGGGATCGGGCCTGCCTGGGCGAAGCTGCCCAGGGGCCGCGCCCCCCGCCCCAGGCCCAGGAACACGGCCATCTTGTTGCTCACGCGATCCGCGGCCACCACGTCCGGGATCCCGTCGAAGTTGGCGTCCAGCAGATCCATGCCCCAGAAGGTCCCGCCGACGGGGCCAGGGGGGTTCTCCTCGTCGACCTCGACAGCCGTGAAGAAAGTGCCGTCGCCGCGCCCGTCCTGTCCCCGCCCGAGCGCGTAGCTCAGCGAGCGGCGATCCACGTGGGCCGCCACCAGGTCGAGGATGCCGTCCTGGTTCAGGTCGGCGGCCTGCAGCCTGCGGGTGGCCGGCGAGGGATCTCCGTCCAGGAGGGCCACCGGGGCGATCTGGGGACCGCCCGAGAAGGTCGCGTCCCCGTTCCCGTAGAACACGTACAGATCCTGGGTCCGGGTGCCCTCGGTCCTGCGCATGGTGCACACGGCCAGGTCGGTCCTGCCATCCGCGTTGAAGTCCCCGCCGGCCAGCTCGTAGGGGTTGAGGCCGGCCTCCAGCTCATCGGCCTTCTGGAAGGTGCCGTCCGCGCGCCCGCCCGCGCCGCCGCCCTTGAGGATCCACACCGCGGTGCCCGGGCAGGCGGCGCTGTCTAGGATCCCGCTCATGGAGATGGCCAGGTCGAGGATCCCATCCCCGTCGGCGTGCAGCGGCAGGATGTCGCGGGACCCGAGGCCGAGCGGCACCGCGGGCGCCGCGGGGTCCAGCCTGAAGGTGCCGTCGCCGCGGCCGTCCTGGCCGTTGCCCAGCCAGATCTGCAGGCTGCCAGGGGTGGCGCAGCTCCCGCCGGCGTACAGGCCGGTCACCAGCAGGTCGGCGATGCCGTCGGAGCTCACATCCAGGAGCACGACGTCGGCCGGGCGGCCCACCACGTCGATCACCTGGGGTGTGGGCGCGAGGCTCCCGTTGCCCTGGCCGAGCAGGAAGCGGACCTGCCCGTGGGTGTCGTCCTGGGTGCACACCACCGCCAGATCCTGGACCCCGTCCGCGTTCAGATCCGCCCGGGCCAGCTCCTGGGTCTCCCGGCCCACCTCGAGGAAGAACGGGCTCTGGAACATGACCGGATCGTCCATGCCGAGCGCGATCCCGATCCGGTTGGGGTTCGGGAGGGCGCTGCCCTCGCTGAACACCAGATCCGCGAGCCCGTCGGCGTTGAGATCCGCGCCCATCACGGAGGCCGTGCTGTGCCCCTCCTCGAAGGCCGCCAGGTTGCGGTGGTGGCGCAGCTCGCCCTGGCCCAGGCAGCAGCCGTCCGGCTGGCGGTCGCAGTTCTGGTCCAGGCCATCCCCGCAGAGCTCCAGCACCCCGGGCGACGCCCGCCACTCGTGCAGGCAACCGGCCGGGTTGGCCTGGCAGGTGTCCAGGGTGCAGGCCGCCCCGTCGTCGCAGGGGTTGGCCACCCCCTGGCAGACGCCGGCCTGGCAGGCGTCCAGGATGGTGCAGAACAGGTGATCGTCGCATTCGTACGAGTCCGGCCGGGTGACGGCCACGCAGGCGTCGGAGGCGGCGTCGCAGCTGCCCTGGTGGCAGTCGTCGTCGAGCTCCGCGCAGTCCGGCGCGTCCCCGCCGACGCACACGCCCCCCTGGCAGGTCTCCGCCCCGTTGCAGAACACCCCGTCCGGGCAGGGCTCGCCGTCCTCCAGGCGGATCGTGTCGCAGGCGCGCTCGAGGCACAGGTGCTCGGTGCAGGGGTTGCCGTCCTCGCAGTCCGCGGGCAGATCGCACTCGTCCGTCTCGCCGTCGCAGTCCTCGTCGACGCCGTTGCCCGGCCGCTCCACCGCGCCCAGCAGGCAGATCGCGTTGCGATCCCAGTCGCAGGCCGCGATCCAGCCGGCCGCCAGCAAGCACGCCACCCAAGCGTAAGCTCTCACGCGCCGCCGCCTTTCCACCGCACCCCCACGTTCTACCGGCCCCGCCCCGGGAGGTCAACGGGTGTTCGCTGCGTTGCTTTCGATGCCGACCTGTGGCATGGCTTCAACGGCATCCAGGCAGCGGTGGCCACCCCCGGAGGATCCGATGCCGCGCGCGCGAAGCTGGTCGATGTGCCTGGCCTGTCTGGCCTGCCTGGCCTGCCTGCCCGCCCGCGGGGCGGAGGAGCACTCGTTCGCCGTCCTGGACCTGGTGTGCGAGGGCAGCGTCTCCCAGGAGCAGAACGAGGCGCTGGTCGACCGGCTGGTCAACGAGATCCAGGCCCTGGGCGACTTCCGGGTGCTGGGCGGGACCACCATCCGCTCCATGCTCAAGCTCGAGGAGAACAAGCTCCTGCTGGGCTGCCGCGACGACGCCTGCATGGCCGAGATCGGCGGCGCCCTGGGGGTGAGCTTCCTGATGCGGGGCAACATCTCCCGCTTCGGGGAGCGCTACCTGGTCAGCTTGCAGGTGCTGGACACCCGCAGGATCCTGGTGGCCGGGGGCGTGTCCGAGGAGATCTCCGGCGATCTGGAGGCGCTGCTGGCGGCCATCCCGCCCATGGTCCGGCGCATGTTCCACGACCTGGCGCCCCAGCTCGGCCTGAGCCCCGCGTGGGCGGCGGGCCTGGTGGAGGAGGAGCGCCTGTTCGAGCTGGAGGCCCACGCGCTGATCTACGGCGGGATGTGGGCCGGCGAGCAGCGCGAGCTCTCCAGCGATCTCGACGCCCGGGGCGACATGACCGGCGATCGGCTCGGCGGCGGGCTGCGCTTCGCCCTGCGGCTGGGCGACCTGCACGCGCTGTGGCTGGGCTTCGACTACCAGCGCGAGGCCTGGCGCGGCCAGGCGCCGTGCGAGGCGCCCGACTGCGATCCGGGTCTGAGCGACCGGCTCTCGATCGAGGTCAGCCTGGACGAGCTGCGGGTGCTCCTGGGCTACCGCTTCGCTTACCCGCTGCTCGACTGGCTCGAGCCCTACGCCGAGCTCGGCCTGGGCGTGCAGGTCGGCCTGCCGCGCTCCCTCGAGCTGCCCGGCGGGGCGCGCACCATCTCCATCCAGCCCGAGTACGGCACGCGCTTCAGCCTGCTGCTGGGCCTGGGCCTGCGCTTCGTGATCCTCGAGCGCGCCTTCCTGCACGGGGGCTACCTGTGGGAGGCCCCGCTGTTCGGGCTCAGCTCGAGCGCCTGGCTGGCCGGCGCGGGGGTCCTGTTCTGAGCGCCACCTACCCCTGGCCCGCCGCCCCGGCCTGGCGCACCGCCTCGGCGAAGCCGGGGCCGAACAGCCAGTCCAGGGTGTCGGCCATGCTGTCGATCACCCGAGGCAGGCGGGTGTCGTTCAGGCAGGGGAAGGAGCGCGGGTGGCGCGCGCCCCAGGCGCGGTAGTTGCCGCCGTCGTTGACCGTGACCAGCACCCCGCCCTTCGGCATGGCCACCAGCACCAGCGGGAAGAGCCGGCAGGTGACCGGCTGCAGATCGGTGCGGTCCACCCCCAGGCGCGCGGCCAGGTCGTGCAGGTGGCAGCGGATCTTCCCGTCCGGCAGGAGCCGGGAGCAGACGCAGCGCTGGCCCGGCCGGCTGAGCGACTCGCCGTCGGGATCGAGGAAGAACTCCGGCTCGCGCCTGGCCAGCGCGCGCAGGCGCGGCTCCCGCGCCAGCAGGTGCTCGGTGAGCGCCCGGGCGTGCCGGCGCAGTCGGCCCCGCTCGGCCGGGGTGACGTACACCGTCAGATCCGCGCAGCAGGAGCGCAGCTTGCCCCGCTCCACGGCCGGCGAGCAGCGCCCGGGCACGCAGCGGAAGCGCACCTCGAGCAGCGCGCGATCCACCATCACCCCGCCCACCTCGAGCACCTGCCCGTCGGCCATGCGCCCGAGCAGCCAGCGCTCGAAGAACTGATCGGCCGCCTCGCTGTCCTCCGGGCCCGGATCCGGAGTGGCCAGCCAGCGCCGCACCCGCGGCTCGAAGCTCGTCAGGTAGTCGCGCCTCATGCCCCCTCCCCCTGCCCCGCCGCGGGCGGCTGCCCGGCCGGCGGCGCCTCGCTGACCCGCAGCACCACCGCCTCGCCCTCCACGTCCACCTCCACCCGGCCGCCCTTCTGCAGGCGGCCGAACAGGATCTCGTCCGCCAGCGGCTTCTTCAGCTCCGCCTGGATCACCCGGCCGAGCTCCCGGGCGCCGAACTCGCGGCTGAAGCCCCGCGCCAGGAAGAAGCGCCGCGCGGCCGGGCTGGCCGCCAGGCGCACCCCGCGCTCCGAGAGCTGCTGCTCGAGCTCGAGCAGCAGCTTGTCGACGATGCGCAGCACCACCGGCTCGGGCAGGTGGTCGAACAGCACCACCGCGTCCAGGCGGTTGCGGAACTCGGGCGGGAAGACGTCCCGCAGCACCGCCTCGGCCCGGTGCTGCGGCGGGGCGCCCTGGGCCGACTGGAAGCCCGGGCTCTGCGAGGCCAGCAGGCGCGCGCCGGCGTTGGTGGTGAGGATCAGCACCGCGTTGCGGAAGTCGGTTGGCCGGCCGTTGTTGTCGGTCAGCTCCGCCCGGTCCATGACCTGCAGCAGGATGTTGAACACGTCCGGGTGGGCCTTCTCGATCTCGTCCATGACCACGACGCAGTGGGGCTGCTTGTGCACGGCGTCCGACAGCAGCCCGCCCTGGTCGAAGCCGACGTAGCCGGGCGGCGCGCCGATCAGGCGCGAGACGGCGTGCTTCTCCATGTACTCGGACATGTCGAAGATCAGCAGCTCCACCCCCAGGGCGAAGGCAAGCTGGCGGGCCAGCTCGGTCTTGCCGACGCCCGTGGGGCCGGCGAACAGGAACGAGCCCACCGGCCGGCGGGGGCTGCCGATGCCGGCCCGCGACATCTTGATGGCCGCGGCCACGGCCTCCACGGCCCGGTCCTGCCCGAACAGGACCCGCTTGAGCGTCGGCTCCAGGTCGGCCAGGTGGCGCCGGTCCTCGCCCGAGATGCTGCGCCGGGGCACCCGCGCCATGCGCGCCGCGGTGTCCTCCACCTGGGCCACGTCCACCACCGCCAGGCCCGCCAGGTGCCCGGCGCTGCCGGCCTCGTCCAGGAGATCGATGGCCTTGTCGGGCAGCTTGCGCTCGGTCAGGTAGCGGGCCGCCAGGCGCACGCAGGCCTCCAGGGCGGCCTCGGTGTAGGTGAGCTTGTGGTGCTCCTCGTAGCGCGAGCGCAGGCCCTGCAGGATGAGCACGGCCTCCTCCTGGCTGGGCTCGCCGAGATCGATCTTCTGGAAGCGCCCGGCGAAGGCCTTGTCCCGGCCGAAGCTCTTCTTGAAGTCCTCGTGGGTGGTGGCGCCCATGCAGCGCAGGCGCCCGTCGGCCAGGGCCGGCTTGAGGAGGTTGGAGGCGTCCAGGCTGCCGCCCGAGGTGGCCCCGGCGCCCACCAGGGCGTGGATCTCGTCGCAGAACAGGATCACCCCGGGCTCGGCCTCGACCGCCACCAGCACCGCCTTGAGGCGCTCCTCGAAGTCGCCCCGGTAGCGCGTGCCGGCGATGAGCGCGCCGAGGTCCACCGACAGGACGCGGCAGCCCCGCAGCTGCTCGGGCACCTCGCCCAGCGCGATGGCCCGGGCCAGGCCCTCCGCCAGGGCGGTCTTGCCCACCCCGGGATCGCCCACGAACAGCGGGTTGTTCTTGCGGCGCCGGCCGAGCACCTGGATGGCGCGCTCCAGCTCCGCGCGGCGGCCGATGAGCGGGTCGATGCGGCCCTCGCGGGCCCGCGCCACCAGGTCCACGGTGTAGGCCTTCAGCGCGTCCTCGGCGATGGGCGCCGGGGCGTCCGGATCGGCGCCGGCCGGCACCCGGGCGCCGCCCGCGGGGGAGCCGTCCTTGCGCAGGCCGTGCGAGATGAAGCGCAGCACGTCCCGCCGGGTCACCCCCTGCTCCGCCAGCAGGCCGGCGGCCGGGGAGTCCCCCTCCTGGAGAAGCGCCGCCAGCACGTCTCCCCCGCTGATCTCCTTCTTGCCCGCGCTCTGGGCGTGGAACTGCGCGCGCTGGAAGACCCGGTCCACGGCCTGGGTCAGCTTCGGCCTGGCCTTGCGCTTCTCGGGCAGCCGCGGGCTCTGGGCCAGGAGCGCGTGCAGACCGGCCTCCAGGGCCGCCAGATCGGCGCCGCTGCCCTCCATGATCTGGGCGATGGCGGGCTCGTGCAGCATGCCGTACAGCACGTGCTCCAGGGTGAGGAACTCGTGCCGCTCCTTCTGGGCGGTCTCGAGCGCGAAGTGCAGGGCGATCTGGAGATCCTCGGTTTCCATGGGCTCACTCCGGCTCGAGGCTGCACAGCAGCGGGAAGCCCTCGGCCTCGGCCAGCTGCTCCACCTGGTGCAGGCGCTCCTCGGCCACCTCGCGGGTGAACACCCCGGCCACGCCGATGCCGGTGCGGTGCACCAGCAGCATGATGCGGGTGGCCTCGGCCGGGCCGTGGTGGAACACGGTCTCCAGCACCTTCACCACGAAGTCCATGGTGGTGTAGTCGTCGTTGTGCAGCAGCACCTTGTAGGGCCGCGGGGACTCGATCCGCGCGCGCGTGCGGGTGAGGGTCTGCTCCTGGCCGCGCGTGCCGCCCTCGCTCCGGCCGTGGTCTTCCTTGCGACCCAAGGCGACGCCTCCAGCCCCCCTCGACCGACCAGACCTTCGCCTCACGGCCCGGGTTTGTCAACCGGGCGCCGCGGGACGCCCCTTGGCCTGGGCGCACGCCCATGCTACGCTCCAGCCGACGCGTGGATGCGGACTTTCCATGGGGGCCGCGAGCATGGTCGAGTCGAACAGCTGTCGAGACGGCGAGCGCCGTGACGGGAGCCAGCCCGCGGGCGGGCGGGTGCTGGTGGTGGACGACTACCCCGAGGCCCTCGAGTTCATGGCCCGGGTCCTGGAGCGGTCCGGCGTCCACGTGGTGCGGGCCACGACCGCCCAGGAGACGCTGGCGGCCTTCCAGCCAGGCCTGTTCGACGCCATCGTGGCCGACATCGGCCTACCCGACATGAACGGCGTCGAGCTGCTGCTGGAGATCCGCAAGCGCGATCTCGACGTGCCGGTGGTGTTCGTCACCGGGGCCCCCTCCCTGGAGACGGCCGTGGCCGCGCTGCGCCACGGGGCGCTGCAGTACCTCACCAAGCCCTTCGCCCTGGACGAGTTCGTCAGCGTCACGCGTCGCGCCATCCAGCTCGGCCGGCTGGCGGCCATCAAGCGGCGGGCGCTGGAGGCCAGCGGGCTGAGCGAGGGCCTGGTGGCGGATCTGGCGGGCACCTCGGCCCGCTTCGAGCAGGCGCTGGCCCGCATCCACATGGTGTTCCAGCCCATCGTGCGGGCGAAGGACTACTCGCTGTACGGCTACGAGGCGCTGCTGCGCTGCGCCGATCCGCTGCTCAAGCACCCGGGCACGGTGCTGTCTGCGGCCGAGCGGCTCGAGCGGGTGCTGGAGGTCGGCCGTATCGTGCGCTGGCGGGTGGCCGAGGCCGTGGCCTCCGCCGGCCAGATCGCCAACGTGTTCATCAACCTGCACCCGCTCGATCTGTTCGATCCCCAGCTGTCCGATCGCCAGCAGTCCCTGGGCGCCATGGCCGATCGGGTGGTGCTGGAGATCACCGAGCGGGCGCAGCTCGGCGATCCGGGCCTGGTGGCCGCGCGCAGCGCGGAGCTGCGCAAGCTGGGCTTCCGCCTGGCCATCGACGACCTGGGCTCGGGCTACGCCAGCCTGTCCAGCTTCGTGCTGCTCGAGCCGCAGATCGTGAAGATCGACATGTCGCTGGTGCGCGACGTGGACCACATTCCCACCAAGCGCAAGCTGATGCGCTCCCTGGTGGACCTGTGCCGGGAGATGTGCATCGACATCCTGGCCGAGGGCGTCGAGACGGAGGCCGAGTGCCAGGTCTGCCAGGAGCTCGGCTGCGACCTGATGCAGGGCTACCTGTTCGGCCGCCCGGCCCCGCCCTTCCCGTCCGTGTGCTGGCCGGCCGTGCAGGCCTGAGGCACACGTGCCGCGCGGGTTGCATCCGGCCCCGGGGGCGGGGCATGATGGCGCGGTGACGAGCCCGAACCGAGAGTTACCCTGCGCGTTCGGCAAGTACCTGCTGATGCGGCGCATCGGCCGCGGGGGGATGGCGGAGATCTTCCGCGCCCTGCAGCTCGGTGGCCAGGGCGTGACCCGCCAGGTGGCCATCAAGCGCATGCTGGCCAACCTCGGCCAGGATCCCCACTTCGTGGACATGTTCATCAACGAGGCCAAGCTGGCCTCGCTGCTCGACCACGCCAACATCGTGCGCATCTACGAGTTCGGCAGCGTGGACGATCGCCTGTACCACTGCCAGGAGTACGTGCACGGCGTCACGGTCATGGACCTCATCCGCGCGTGCCTCGAGCGGCGCGCGCCCATGCCGGTCGAGTTGGCCTGCCTGATCTTCACCGAGGCGCTGTACGGGCTGGACCGGGCCCACCGCCAGGCCGACCGGGCCGGGCAGCCGCTGGCGCTGGTCCACCGCGATCTCACCCCCTCGAACCTCCTGGTCGGCTTCGAGGGCGAGGTCAAGGTGGCCGACTTCGGCATCGCCAAGGCGGCCGCCTTCTCGGTGCACACCCAGTCCGGGTACATCAAGGGCAAGTTCCGCTACATGTCGCCCGAGCAGGCCTTCGGCGCCGAGCTGGACCAGCGCTCGGACATCTTCAGCCTGGCGATCTGCTTCTGCGAGCTGTTGACGCTCCGGCCCATGTTCCACGCGGACGGCGATCTGGCCACGCTGCTCAAGGTGCGCTCGGCCGACTTCACCCGGCCCCGCGAGCTGAACCCGGCCATCCCGCCCGCCCTGGAGGCCAGCCTGCTGCGCGCCCTGTCCAGGGAGCGCGAGCAGCGCTACCCGTCCGCGGCCGACTGGCTCGAGGAGCTCGAGCACGTGGTCTTCGAGTGCGGGCTGAAGCGCTTCCGCTCGGACCTCAAGGCGGCCATGCAGACCTGGTTCGGCGAGCTCATCGCGGCCCGCGAGCTCGAGCTGGCCGAGGAGTCCCGCCAGGCGGAGGCCATGCTGGCGGCGGGGCACGGCCCGTCCCCGGACGAGGCGGACGGGCCGGAGGAGCACGGGGTGCGCACCCTGCTCATGGATGCGCCCGACCTGAGCGCCCTCCGGCCGCAGCCCCAGGAGGCGTCCCCGGGCAGCGAGGGGCCCACGCGCTCCTTGCGCCCGCCGCGCGCTCGCCCGGAGCGCCCCGCGGCGGCCGAGGAGCCCGTCACCGCGCCCAGGCGGCCCGCGCCCGCCGAGCCCCCGGCCGACGACTCGCGCCCGACGCTGCGCGACCTGCCGGTGGTGTCCGCGCAACCCGACGGCCAGGCCAGGCCGACCCTGCACGACCTGCCGGCCGTGGCGCCGCCCGCCAGCGAGCCGGAGCCCAGCTCCACGCAGGCCCGGGAGCTCGCCAAGCGGCGCACCCTCCAGGTGCCCAGCCTGTCCCCCCCCGCCAAGGAGCCCGGGCGGGGCACCTAGCGCCGCCGACTCCGCGGCGCGTCTAGTCCATGGGCGCTTCGGCGCCGGCCAGGGTCTGGTCGATGACCGTGGTGGGGATCTGCAGGCCGGCGGCCACCTTGACCATCTCGGCCATCTCCACCTCCTCCACGTGGCCGTCCGCGCCGGCGATGATGGTCAGGTGCTGGAGCAACCGCACGCGCTCGGCGAATGGCACGTCGCGCACGGCCTCCTGGAGCTGCTCGCCCAGCTTCCGCCGGATGTTCTCCAGATCGATGCGCGAGGTGTCCTCGGACACCATCTCGCCCAGCAGGGCGCGCAGCGCGTTCACCTCGGACTCCTCGATCTTGCCGTTGGCGGCCGAGACCAGGATGCCCGAGTTGTAGAGCAGGTTCCGCATCAGCTCCGAGCGGACCGACTTCTCCTCCAGGTAGCTCGGCTCCATGAGCATGAGGTCGCGCTGCAGGATGGCGTCCAGGTCCGCGTCGTCGATGCCGGTCTCGGGCCGGCCGAGGGAGCGCTGGAAGAGCTTCGACTTGGAGAAGGCCAGCAGCGCGCGCACCCGCACCGGGTTGTAGGGGTGGGTGCAGAAGGAGTCCAGGGTGTCGTCGTCGTCGCGCGGTTCGCTGCGCGCCTCGGGCGCCGCGGCCAGCGACTCGACCTGCTTGGCGAAGGCCTCGAGATCCGACTTGACCCGCGGCGCGGCCAGGCCGCTGGCCAGCTTGAAGAAGGAGTGGGCCGCCGCCTCCGGGTCGCGGGTCGAGAGCAGCCCGATGCGGTCCGCGCTCAGCTCGGCCGCCCGGCACCACACGTACAGCTCCAGGGCCACCGGCCGGGACACCATGGTGCCGGCCAGATCGCGGATGATGGCCGTGTTGGGCATGGGGATGCCGAAGTGGTCGTAGGCCGCGTGGCCCAGCTCGTGCCCCAGCACGAACTGCAGCTCGTTCGGCGCGAAGGACTCCAGCAGGTGCGAGGAGATGGCGATCACCACGTGGTCCGAGGGGTCCTTCATGCAGAAGGCGTTGAAGAACGGCTCGGGCCGCACGAACACCTCCACCGGGTGCGTGTAGCCCATGGTCTCGCGGCAGGCCGCCAGCGCGTCGGCCACGTCCGGGGCCATGCTGCGGGTCAGGCGCAGCGCGCCCGAGAGCAGCCGCCGCCGGGCGCCGAATCCGAAGCCGGCGAAGGTCTCCCGCAGGCGGGCGATGGCCCGCTGCACGCCGCGGTCATCCGACAGCTTGGCGCGCAGCGAGGCGTCCTGGGTGGTCTGGATGGTCTTGAGATCGACGGGCATGCGCGCCCTCCGGGGAAGAGCGCCCGGGCGCGCCGCGGCGGGGTCCGCCTGCCGCGGCGGCCCGGACGGAGAGTGACGTCGGAGAAGGACGCCTTACTTGGCGTACTTCAGGCTCAGGATCTCGAGCGCCTTCTGGGCCAGGCCGTCGTCGATGTTGAGCAGGCGCTGGAAGGTCTCGAGCATCTTGTCCTCGGTCTCGTCCACGTCGCCCGAGGACATGGCCAGGTCGGCGGCCAGGATGAACAGCTTCTTGCGCACCACTTCGTTCTTGATCTCGCTCAGCGCCTTGATCGACTCCTGCAGGTTGCCGAAGCGAGCCACCACCTTGTTCGCGTCGGCCAGCACGTCGTCGAAGCACTTGTCGGCGAACTCGGGGATGGTGAACCAGTAGGCCTTCAGCATGTCCCATTCCTCGTCGCCGATGCTGCCATCGGCGCCGGCCATCAGCATCAGGCCGTGGAGGAGGAGGACGTCGTCGGAGGCCTTCTTCTGCGGGGTGACGCCGGCGGTGAGCTTGGACAGCAGACCCATGGTACCCTCTCCTTTCACGCTTTTGCGGTCGGCAGTGGGGAGTCGGCCACCTGGCCCCTCCCGTGTTCGCAGGGATGATACACGAACGGTTTGCGAAGGGAAGCCCGAAAATGAGGGCTCAGCGGGAACGCCGGCGCCAGCCGTAGAGCAGGCCCGCGAGCAGCGCCAGGAGCGCGGCCGGACCGGGGCTGCCCTGGGTGCCGCAGCCACAGCCCGAGCCCTCGCCCGGGTCGGAGCCGCCGTCGGCCCCGTCGGACCCGTCGGAGGCGTCGGACCCGTCGGACGCGTCGGACGCGTCGGACCCGTCGGACGCGTCGGACCCGTCGGACGCGTCGGACCCGTCGGAGCCGTCGGTCCCGCCGTCCGGGCCGCCGCCGCCGGGCACGCAGTAGCCCTGCTCGCAGCGGCTCCCGTCCGGACAGGTGATCGGCTCGCACGGGTCGCCCAGGCACTGGCCGTCCACGCACAGCGTGCCCTGAGGGCAGTAGACGCCCTGGCAGGGATCGCTGGCGCACTCGCCGTTCACGCACACCCGCCCGCCCGGGCAGCTCACCCCGGCGCACAGGCTGTCCACGCACAGGCCCTGCTCGCAGACCTGGCCGGGCCCGCAGCCCTGGCAGGCCAGCGGCTGGCAGGCGCCGTCGCGGCAGTACTCGCCGTCCCCGCAGTCCGCCAGCAGGCACGGGTCGGCCTGGCAGGTGCCCTGCACGCACAGCTCGCCCTCCGGGCAGGCGGCCGCCGGGTCGTAGCAGTCCACGGGCACGCACAGGCCCATGCGGCAGATCTCGCCGGCCTGGCACTGCACGGCGTCGAGCACGCAGCGGTCCACGCAGTTGCCGTCCTGGCACTCCTCCCCGGCCGGGCAGCGCACCCCGCAGCAGCGATCGCTGACGCAGTAGTCGTTGACGCACACCTGGTTGCCGGCCGGGCACTCGCCCGCGGCGCACAGGTCGGAGCACTGCCCGCACAGGCACACCTCGAAGCCCTCGCACAGGCTGCCCTCGTCCACCACGCCGTCGCAGTCGTTGTCCAGCCCGTCGCAGCGCTCGGGCTCCGGGTCCACCGTGCCGGCGCACACGCCCCAGCTACCGTAGGCGCTGCAGAGCTGGCGACCGGGCCGGCACTCGCCCTGGTCCGAGCCGCACTCGCGTTGCTCGCCCGGGGTGCACTCGCCGCAGTCCGGATCCTGGCCGTCGATCAGCCCGTCGCAGTCGTCGTCGATGCCGTTGTCGCAGATCTCGGGCACCGCGTCCTCGTCGATCTGCCCGTCGCAGTCGTTGTCCCGGCCGTCGCACACCTCGGGCACCGGATCGGTCGCGCCCGCGCACGGACCCCAGGCGCCGGTCGGATCGCAGGTGCGCACGCCCTCCTCGCAGTCGCCCTCGCTCACCCCGCACGCCTCGCGGTCGCCCGGGGTGCAGGCCGTGCCGCAGTCCGGGTCGTAGGCGTCGACGAGCCCGTCGCAGTCGTTGTCCACGCTGTCGTCGCAGATCTCGGGCTCCGCGTTCTCGTCGGTCAGCGCGTCGCAGTCGTCGTCCAGGCCGTTGCACACCTCGGTGCTCCGCTCGACCTCGCCCAGGCACAGCAGCCCGCCGTCCACGCAGAACCACAGGCCGGGCTCGCACACGCCCTCCTCGAGGTAGCAGGGCGGCACCTCGCCCACGGTGCACACGCCGCAGGGCAGCCCCAGATCCGGATCGCTCTCGTCCACCGCGCCGTCGCAGTCGTCGTCCTGGCTGTTGCAGATCTCGGTGCCGGCGGCCGGCGGGTTCGCGTTGCAGATGGCCTGCAGGTGGTTGGGCGCGCACACGTACACGCCCTCCACGTGGCACACGCCCAGGCCGGCCTCGCAGGGGTCTCCCAGCAGGGCGTAGTCCTCGTCGGTCTCCCCGTCGCAGTCGTTGTCCAGCCCGTCGCACAGCTCCGGGGTCGGGTTGGGCACGCTGCAGGCGCCCCACACGCCGGCCTGGCAGACCTGCTGCCCGATCCCGCACTGGGTGACGCACTCGCGGGTGAGACCCTCGTCGATGCCGTTGACGCAGTTGTTGTCGCGGTTGTCGCACACCTCCGCCTGCGGCCCGATCTCGCCCACGCACTGCATCTGGACGCCCACGCACTGCATGGTGCCGCGGGAGCACTCGCCCACGTCGCTCGCGCCGCAGACCTCCCCGAGATCCGGATCGCTCTCGTCCACGGCCCCGTCGCAGTCGTCGTCGTGGCCGTTGCACACCTCGGTCTGGTTGGGGTGCACCTGGGGGTCCCCGTCGTCGCAGTCCACGCAGTTGTTGTAGCCGTCCCCGTCCGCGTCCGGGAAGCCCTCGTCCACCTGGCCGTCGCAGTCGTTGTCGAAGCCGTCGCACACCTCGGGGCTCACCTGCACCTCGGCGTCGCACACCAGGCCGTCGTGGGTCGGGTTGCACACCCACACGCCCGGGAAGGTGCACTGGCCCTGCTGCACGGAGCAGAGGGTGTTCTTCAGCGGCCAGGGCTCGTCGACCAGGCCGTCGCAGTCGTTGTCGCGGTTGTCGCAGCTCTCCACCAGGGCGTCCGCGATGATCTCCTGCATGACGGCCTGGAGCTGCCCGACGTCGGCCTGGTAGTAGTAGGGCGCCACGCCGTCGTTGCCCCGGTCGGTGCCGCCGGCCTGGGCGATGTTGTTGAGCGAGGCCGCGTCCACCCCGGTGCCGAAGCCGATCACGTAGGTCCGCACCCCGCCGGCCAGCAGGGTGGCGGCCTGCCCCACGGCCTCGCCGGGCAGGGCCGCGCAGTACTCCTCGCCGTCGGTGATCAGCATGATGAAGTTGCGGCGGCTCACGTCCTTGAGCGGCCGGTACTGGTTGAGGTTCATGAGCGTGGCCGCGATGGGGGTGCCGCCGACGGCCGAGGTGCCGTTGACCGTGGTGACGATGCTGGCCTCGTTGCCGCCCACGTCCACGTTGACCACGCCCCGCGCGCACGAGCTATTGGAGGGGTAGAGGGTGAGCCCGAAGCGGAACTGGGCGCTGTAGTTGTTGACCACGTACTCCACGGCGTCCTGGGCCTGGGTCCACTTGGTGCCGTCCATGGAGCCCGACTTGTCCAGCGTGATCATCATGTTGGGCTCTTCGCACGGCTGCGCGGTGGCCCCGCCGCTCCAGCCGGAGATGGCCAGCGCGACCAGCGGACCGACCCAGGCGAGTGTCTTCTTGCTCATGGCTCTCGTCTCCTGCCCCTCTAGCAGCCCGGATCGTTGCCGTCGGTCAGGCCATCGCAGTCGTTGTCCACCAGGTCGGTGCAATTGCGGTGGTAGTTGTAGTCGTAGTCCTCGATCATCGGGGTGCCGGCCACGGCGTTGCAGCGGATGCCGCCCACGTCGTTGCAGATGTTGTAGCCCAGGCCCGTGCAGCCACCCGTGCCCACGGTGCAGTTGGCGCCCTTGCCGGCCACGTCCTCGTCGGTCGAGCCGTCGCAGTCGTTGTCGTAGTCGTCGCAGTAGGCGTCGTTGGCCGCGGGCTGGGGCGCGGAGCAGGTGCCCGGCGCGCCGTTCACGCAGAACCTGTAGCCGGAGCCGCAGGCGGTGGTGCAGGCCTGGCTCCAGCCCTCGTCGATCTGGCCGTCGCAGTCGTCGTCCGTCGAGTTGCACTGCTCGGCGCCGCCGTTGACGATCGCGGCGTCGCACACCGTGCCGCTGCCGTCCCCCGCGCACACCCAGGTGCCGGTGCGGTAGCAGGCGCCCACGCCCGCGGAGCAGGCCAGGCCCTTGTTGGAGAAGTTCTCGTCCACGAACCCGTCGCAGTCGTTGTCCAGCCCGTCGCACAGCTCGAGCTGGGGCTGGATCACGCTGGCGTCGCAGGCGATGTCGCCGGAGGGCAGGCAGGCCAGCTGGCCGGTGCTGAAGCACAGGCCCTGGCCGATCTCGCAGGCGCCGCCGGTGCCGGCCACGTCGTCGTCGACGAGCCCGTCGCAGTCGTTGTCCAGCCCGTCGCACTCCTCCGCCCCGCCCGCGCCCGGCGTGGCGCTGCAGCGGGTGGCGAGGAAGTCCGCGGTGCACACCACGATGCCCATGCGCATGCACACCCCGTCCCCCACCTGGCAGGCCTGGCCCAGATCGGGGAACAGCTCGTCGACGTTCCCGTCGCAGCTGTCGTCCTGCCCGTTGCACAGCTCCGCGCCGCCCTGGGGCGGGTTGGCGTCGCACACCGTGGTGCTGCCGTCCGCGGAGCAGACGTGGTGGCCGTTCCGCCGGCACTGGCCCAGGCCCGCGCTGCAGACCGCGCCGAGCAGGGGGAAGTTCTCGTCCACGAACCCGTCGCAGTCGTTGTCCTCGGCGTCGCAGCGCTCCACCTCGGGCAACCCCGGCTGCACATTGCAGGCCACCCCGCCGGCCTGCCCGCACACGTTCACGCCCTCCCGCAGGCACAGGCCCTGGCCGACCGTGCAGGGCGTGCCGGTGCCGGGGAAGTCCTCGTCGGTCGCGTCGTCGCAGTCGTCGTCCAGCCCGTTGCACCGCTCCGCGCTGCCCGTGCCCGGCGTGGCGCTGCAGCGCAGGCCGGTCCGATCCTCGAGGCAGATCCACACACCGGGCCGCTGGCACACGCCCGCGCCCGCCTGGCAGGGCTGGCGGAGATCCGGGAAGTCCTCGTCGGCCGCCCCGTCGCAGTCGTTGTCGCGCCCGTCGCACAGCTCGTCGACCGGGGCCACCTCGTTCACGCAGCCGCCCCACTCGCCCTCCGCGCATGTCCGCGTGCCCTGCCGGCACTCGCCGGTGTCCGTGCCGCAGGCCTCGAACTGCCCCTCCAGGCAGGCGCAACCCTCGTCGGTGATGCGATCGCAGTCGTTGTCCAGCCCGTCGCAGCGTTCGTCCTCGGGCCCGCGCGCGCCCTCGCACTCGCGCCAGGCGCCGTTCACGCAGTTCTGGATGCCGGCCTGGCAGATGCCCACGTTGAGCCCGCAGGGCCGGCTCTCCGCGGTGCACGGGCAGCCGTCGTCGAGCGCGCCGTCGCAGTCGTTGTCCAGCTCGTCGTCGCACACCTCGTCCAGCGGCGGGGTGCCTCCCACGCAGGCGCTCCACACGCCCTGGCCGCCCTGATCCTGGCAGGACTGCACCCCCGGGGTGCACTCGCCCAGGTTCGAGCCGCAGGCGCGCGAGGCGCCCAGCTCGCAGGTGCAGCCCTCGTCCACCGCGCCGTTGCAGTCGTTGTCCAGCCCGTCCTCGCAGTTCTCGGCGGCGTCCGGCCCGCGGCCACCCTCGCAGGCGCTCCATTCCCCCTGGTCGCAGGCCTGGCTGCCCTGCTCGCAGATCCCCACGTCACTGCCGCAGGCCTGCGTGTCGCCGCTCGCGCACGGACAGCCCTCGTCCGCCTGCCCGTCGCAGTTGCTGTCCCGGCCGTCGCAGACCTCCTCGGCGCCGGGGTGGATGTCGGGGCGGTTGTCGTTGCAGTCGTCGTACCCCTCGCGCTTGTCGCAGTAGCCGTCCCGATCGAGGTCCGTGCAGGGCGGCCGCTCCTGGCAGTGGCCATCGACGCAGAAGAAACCCGGCTGACAGTCCGCCTGGCTCGTGCACACGAGACTGCCATCGGGCACGCCCACCACGTCGTCCCCGCAGCCGGCGAGGACCACGCACAGACCGAGGCACAGGAGCGGGAGGATGAATGACTTGCGCATGGCCACCTCTCGACGCCCGCGGGATTACCAGCGGCTGTTTCGAACGCAAGAATTTACCCTGAAGCAGCTGAAAAATCAAGGGTGGACCGAGAGTTGAAACCGATGCCGGCGCCCGCCAGGAAGAAAAGTTGACCCCCGCGGAGTACGCATATATCCTACATGTAGGATGAAAGGCCACAAGGAGGGTGCCATGGACCGGAAAAATCAGCGCAAAAGCTCTCGTGCCACCGTCAACCTCATGGTGGGAGAGACCGTACGGGGGCGGTTGTTCCAGCCCCTGCTGGCGGACGTCAGCGAGGGCGGCCTGCTGCTCGAGTGCCCCTCGGGCCTCGACCTCCCCCGCGCCCACGACTGCTACGTGGAGCTGATGCTGCCCGGCATCTCCGAGCTCATCCTGGCCCGCTGCCGGGTGCTGCGCGACTCCATGCACGGCTTCTTCCGCCGCCGGGCCCTCCAGATCGTCGACATCTCCGCGCTCCACCGCAAGCTGCTCGGCGTGTACGTGCAGCGCGCCTACGGCCTGGCCTGAGCCCGCCGCGAACTTCCTCGACTCCATCACCCCCTTCATGAGCGCGGACCCGATCCTGGGCACCGCCCGCGATCACCACGCGCTCCCGCTGCCCGGCCAGGGGCTGCTGGCCTGGCTCCTCCTCCGACAGCGTTGACAGCCACGGGCCCGCGTGGTAGCTCGGACCTGATGCAATCGCCAGGAATTCCGCGCCCATGGGGAGCGCGCCAGTCGATCGCTTGGACGGCCTGGCTGGGCGTGGCCGCGCTGGCCTCTGCCTGCGCTCCTGCCCTCGCGGGGCGTCCGGCCTGGCTGGTGTCCCGGCAGAGCCAGGACATCCGCGCGGAGCACCACTTCACCGGCGCCGGGGAGGGCGCCTCGGCGGCCGAGGCAGACGCGCGCGCCCAGGCCGATCTCCTGGCCCGGCTGCAGGCCGAGGGCCGCGCTCGCCTGGCCCGGCTGCTCGGGCCGGGCGCCCCCGCGGAGCTCCGCCTGGCGCGGCTCGACCCGGCGGCCGAGCTCCTGAGCGCGCCCGCGGCGGCGCGCGTGGTGGCCCGCTGGCAGAGCACCGACGGCGCACGCTTCGCCTCGCTGGCGGCGCTGGACAGGGCCGAGCTCGCCGCGGCGCTGGCCGAGCAGATGGCCGGACTGTCCGCCCAGGTGGAGGAGGCGCTGCGCACCTCCCGCGAGCTGGGACCCGCCACGCCCTACGCCGGCGTGCTCCACGCGCTGGGGGCCTACCTGCTCCTGGGCCAGCTCCAGGACGCGCGGGCGTGCCTCGTGGCGGTGCAGCCAGACGCGCTCCGGACCCAGGCGCAAGGACCGGACGAGGCCGCCCTCGGGGGGCGCCTCGACGAGGCGCTGGCGGCCCTCGAGCTGTTCGCCCCGGCCCAGGCCGCCTGGCGGGCCGGCGAGGAGGGCCGCACCGCGCTGCTCGTGGCGGGCGCGCGCGCGTCCGGCACGGGCGAGCCGGCGGCCGGCGTGCCCCTGCGCTTCTCGAACCCGGAGGCCGGGTTCGCGCGCGAGGCGCGCACCGACGAGGCCGGGCTCGTCAGCCTGGAGCTGGATCTGGCGGCGGCGGCCGCGCCCGGCGCGCGCCTGCGGCTGGCGCTGGGGCTGGACGGACAGGCGGCGCTGGCCGAGGCGGGGCTCGACCCGGCCGACCCGCGCTGGACGCCGCTCCCTGCCCGGCTCGGGGCGGCCCGGGCGCACCAGGTGCTCGCGCGGCCGGCGGCCGGCGGCGCCCAGGTGGCCCTGCTGGTGGCCGAGCTGCGCAGCGGCAAGTTCCAGCCGGATTCCCGCGCCGCGCAGACCCTGGCCCAGGCGCTGGCCGCCCAGGGCTTCCGCCCCCGGCCGACCGCCGAGCTCAGCTTCCAGCTCGAGGGCGAGCCGACGCCCGAGCGGGTCGCGGCGGCCCTGGCGGGCCAGGCGGAGCTGGCCATCTACGGCGTGGTGCAGACCCAGCTCGATCCCCGCCAGGTGGGCGGGCTGGTCTTCGCCATGGCCACGGGCGAGCTCGTGGCCGTGCGGCTGCCCACGGGAGAGGTGCTCGGCCGCCACCAGGGCAGCGCGCGGGGCGCCGGCCTCGACGCCGGCCAGGCCGAGGGCCGCTCGCTCCAGGCCTTCGCCCAGAAGGCGCTGGAGCTCCTGCTGCCGGGATTGTCGGGTGCGGCGCCGCCCCCGGGGAGCGCGCCGTGACCCCGCCCGCGGCCCCGGCCCCACCGCTCGACGGCCTGCGCGTCCTGGATCTCACCCGCCTCCTGCCCGGTCCCCTGTGCACCCGGATGCTGGCCGACCTCGGCGCGGAGGTGCTCAAGATCGAGCAGCCCGGCCTGGGCGACACGGTGCGCCAGCTCCCGCTGCGGGCCGGCGACCAGGGCGCCTTCTTCCAGGCGCTGAACCGCTCCAAGCGCTCCCTGGCGCTCGACCTCAAGCACCCGCGGGGGGCCGAGGTGCTGCTGCGCCTGGCCCGCCGCGCCGATCTGGTGGTGGAGGGCTTCCGGCCCGGGGTGATGGCGCGCCTGGGGATCGGCTTCGAGGCGCTGCGGGCGAGCCGGCCCGACGTGATCCTGTGCTCCATCACCGGCTTCGGGCAGACCGGCCCCGACCGCGACCGCGCCGGCCACGACAACGGGTACATCGCCCGCTCCGGAATCCTGGCGCTGACGGGCGCGCCGGACGGCCCGCCGGTCCTGCCCGGGGTCCAGGTGGCCGACCTCCTCGGCGGCACCTGGCAGGCGCTGACCGCCATCCTGGCGGCGCTCCTCCAGCGCACCCGTACCGGGCGCGGACAGTGGCTGGACGTGAGCATGACCGACGGCGCCCTCACGGCCATGACGCTCCCGCTGACCGAGGTGCTGTGCGGCGTCGCGCCGGCCGGGCGCGGGCGGGGCAAGCTGACCGGCGGCCTGCTCAACTACGCGGTCTACCCCACCCGCGACGGCCGGTACGTGAGCGTGGGCGCGCTGGAGCCGCCCTTCCTGGGGGCGCTGTGCGCCGCCCTCGGCCTGGGGGAGCCGGCCGCGCTGACCCGCGAGCGCCTGGCCGCCCGCCTGCTCGAGCTCGACCTCGAGCCGCTCATGCGCCTGCTCGAGGGCCACGACACCTGCGTGGAACCGGTGCTCGAACCGGCGGAGGTGGTGGTCGATCCCCACCTCGTGGCGCGCGGCATGTTCGTCGAGGCGCCCGAGGCGGGCGGACCGCGCCGCCAGGTGGCCTGTCCCCTCCGGCTGGACGGGGCCCCGTGCCCGCCGCGGCCCGCCCCGCGCCTGGGCGAGCACACCGCCGAGGTCCTGACCGAGGTCGGCTACTCGCGCGAGGAGATCGCGGGCCTGGCCGAGGCCGGCGCCGTGGCGTGGCCCGGGGACGGCTGAGCTACTTGCCCAGGAAGAGCTTCAGGGACTTCGTGGTCTCGGTGTAGTAGGCCACCACCGGCTGGCCGGCCGCGGTCAGGCCGGCCGCCACGTAGCTGCCCGCGCCGGCGGTCTCGTCCACCAGGTAGTCCGCCCAGCCCTGCTCGGCCTTCATCGCCATGCGCAGGTGTCCCTTGCGCACGTCCTGGCCGTCCATGCGCATGTACGCCAGCACCAGGCGGCCGTTGGAGTCCACCGCCAGGGCCATGTTGTAGGCGTCCGGCACGAAGGTCGTGCCCTTCCAGCCCTCGGCGGTCAGCTCGCCGCGCGCCAGGCGGTCCTTGAGCGCCTCGCGGAAGATGACCCGCGGGGTGCCGTCCTGGACGAAGTACAGGGCGCTCGACTTGCCGGGGTTGTTCTCATGGGCGGCGACCTCCGTGCTCCAGGTGCCGTCCGCGCCCTGGATGGCGACCCGCAGCTCGCTGCTCATGCCCGACCAGTGCAGGTAGGAGGCGGCCAGCCGGCCGTTCGGCTGGCGCACCACACCGATCTGGACCTTCTCGCTGCCGTTGGCCTTGTCCACCCGCTCGTTGCCCCACAGACCCTCGGGCGGCGCGGGCGCAGGGCCGGCGCCGGGCTTGGGCGGGGGCGCCGGCTTGCCCGCGTCGGGGTTGGGCACCCGCCAGGCGTGCTTCAGGTAGCCGTCGCCGGAGTAGTAGATGGCGTGGAGCTGCTGCTGGTCGTCGAGCATGAGCCTGGCGCCCATGCCGGTGCCCTTGCCCCACTCCACTGGCTCGCGCAGCCAGCGGCCCTCCTTGCGGTAGGCGTAGGTCAGCGTCTGGGTGGCGTCGCTGTAGTACAGGATGTGGGGCTCGGCCGGCGAGGTGACCCGGATGGTGCCGTACACGCAACTCTTGCAGGCGTCGTCCACGGTGTCCGCGGCGAACCCGGCCTTGGCCGCGTGGCGCACGTACTGCAGGCGCTCCTTGGCCTTGTCGTAGAAGACCAGGTGGACCCCGTCCTCGACGTCGAGATCCATGGCCACGTACTGGCCGGCGTCCCCGGAGTTGTCCACCGTCAGGACCCGGCCGGGGGCCTTGCCCGCGTCCCTCAGGGGCGCGGGCTCGCTGCACCCCGCGAGCAGGGTCAGGCCGAAGGCGGCCCCCGCGACCGCGCGCCATGTCTGTCCTCGGAGCATGCGGCTCCTCCCGGGCTGGAACGGGTTGAGCATCGAGTTCGCGTCGGGTGTACCACGCCCCTCGGCAGCGGATCAACCGCCGAGCAGCCCCGCGACCCGCCGGATCCAGGCGGCCAGGTTCGGCTCCAGCGCCAGGGCGACCGCGCCGAGCGCCAGCACGGCCCGCAGGGGAGCGGCCACGAAGTGCACCGGCAGGCCGGGTGCGCTGCGGCCCACCCAGCCCAGCACGAGGTCCACGCCGAGCCCCGCCAGGGCCGCCGGGAAGGCCACCGCCATGGCCAGCTCGAAGGCCGTGGCGAACGCCCCGACGGCCAGCCTGGCCCCCGCCTCAAGGGCCGCGCCGTCCGGCCAGGCGAGCGGAGGCAGGCGGACCAGGCTCGCGCCCAGCACCCGCAGGCCGGCCTCCGGTCCCCCCAGGGCGAAGAACGCCAGGCAGGCCAGCAGCCCGTGCAGGCGGGCGAGCGGCGTGTCCCCCGAGTCCCCGGCCCCGCCGGGCGCCTGGCCCGCGCCGCGGAGGTCGTCCGCCAGGCGCCCGCCAGCCCGCAGGGCCTCCACGAGCGCGAGGCCCGCCACGGCCAGCACCGCGCCCAGACCGAGCTCCTTGAGCAGCAGCCCGAGGTACACCCCCAGCCCGGGCAAGACCGGGACCGGGCCGCCCGCGGGTAGCAGCGCGGCCGCCAGCACCCCGGCCAGGCCGAGCTGCACGGGCCTGGGCAGGTGCGCCCCGCCCAGGGGCGGCAGGCACAGGATCGCGGGCAGTAGGCGCGCGGTCACCAGCCCCCACAGCCCCAGGAGGTCCAGCGCCGCGGCGCCCATGCCTCACGCCCCTCCGCCCCAGGCCGCCCGGGCGAAGGCCAGGAGCAGCTCGCCCATCCAGGGCGCGGCCACGAGCAGGACCGCCAGCACCGCCAGGATCTTGGGCACGAACGACAGGCTGAACTCCTGGATCTGGGTGGCGGCCTGCAGCAGGCCGATCGCCAGCCCCACCGCGAGCGACACCAGCACCGCCGGAGCCGACACCAGCAGCACCAGGCCCAGCGCCTCGCGGGCGAGCGTCAGCAGCCGGTCTAGCTCCACGGCCCGCCTCCGGCCTGGAACTGGCCCAGGAGGTTCTCGGCCAGCAGCGTCCAGCCGTCGGCCAGGGCGAACAGCAGCAGCTTGAAGGGCAAGGCCACGCCCGCGGGGGACAGCATGTGCATGCCGAGTGACAGCAGGACGTTGGCCACCAGCATGTCCAGCACCAGGAAGGGCAGGAAGATCGCGAACCCCAGGCGGAAGGCGTCGTGCAGCTGCCCGATCACGAAGGCCGGCACCAGCGCGCGCCACGACGGCCCCGCGTCCCCGCCGACCAGCCGCTGGATGCGCAGCAGGTGCTCCGGGCGGGTGTGGCGCTGGAGGAACTCCTCCAGGGGCTCGGCCGCCCTGGCCAGGGCTGCCAGGCTGTGCTCGGTGGGACCCTCGGACAGGGCCGGCCAATCGGCCTGCAAGCGCGAGCCGACCTCGGCGGCCACGGGGTACATGACGCACAGGCTCAGCGCCAGGGCCAGCCCGGTGATCACCCCGGAGGGCGGCACCTGGGACGCGCCCAGGGCCGAGCGGACCAGCGACAGCACCACGGCGATCTTGACGAAGGAGGTGAGCAGCATGAGCGCGAAGGGCAGCAGGCCCGCCAGCAGCAGGCCCAGCACCAGGCTCGAGGGCGACAGGCTCACGGCTCACCTCCGGTCTCGGCGTGCTCCTCACCCAGGCGCGCCAGCAGCCTCGGCCCGCCCGGACCGGTGCCGACGAGCAGCCTGGCCCCGTCCACCTCCAGGACCAGGGCGCCCGCGCCCTCGCCCAGGCGGACGCGCTCCAGCACCCGCAGGCGCCGCGGCGCCGCGGCGGATCGGCCGCGCCGGCGCTGCAGCCACCACAGCCCGCCGCCCAGGAGCCCCAGGCCTCCCAGCCAGGCCGGCCCGCCGGCCGCGGCGGCGCCGAGCAAGGCCAGCAGCCCGAGCCACCACAGCCCGCCCCGCGCGCGGGGTTCAGCCAGGCAGCGCACGGTCGCCCTCCCCCGCCCCGGCCAGCTCGAGCAGCCGCACCCCGCGCTGCCCCTCCACGTCGACCAGCTCCCCGCGCCCGAGCAGCCGCCCGCCCGCGCGCAGCTCGACCGGCCCCAGGACCGGCTCGGGGAAGGTCAGCACGTCGCCCACCCGCAGCCGCGCGAGCAGCGCCACGGGCAGCTGCAGCCGGCCCGCCTCCACCACCACGCGCACCGGCAGCTCACCCACCTGGAGCCCGCCCGGAGCCGCCTGCGCAACCCGCACCGCCTGGTCGTCCGACGCCGTCTGCATGTCCTCGCCTCCCGTCTCGTCCCAGCCCAGCCACTCCAGCCGCAAGCGCCCGGGCGCCTCCCGCCGGCCGCGCAAGGCCTGGCCCCCGAGCTGGAGCCGGATCCCGTCCGGCTCCTCCGCGTCCGCCAGGAGAAGCACGTCGCCCGGGGCCAGCGCGGCCAGCTCCGCGGCCCGCAGCTCGACCGTCCCCAGGCGGCGCGCCGCGGCCGCGGGCAGCCGCATGATCCAGCCCGGCCACCCGGGTCCGGCGGGCGGCGGGTCCGCCGCGCACAGCTCCGGGCGCCGGGCGAGCGAGCCCTCGCCCTCCAGCCAGGCCGCCGAGCCGTGGGTCGCGCCCAGGCGCACCTCCAGCCAGGCGCCGGCCAGGCAGACCTCGTTGCCGAGCAGCCGGCCCAGCGCGCCCGCGCCCTCGAGCAGGCCCGCGAGCCGCCAGCCCGCCCAGGCGGGCTCCAGGTCGGCCAGCGCCTGCAACCCGGCGCACACCAGCCCGGCCGCCAGGCCTTCGTCCGCGCGCGCGGGCTCCGCCGTCCGGGGCGGCAGGCGGGCCTCGACCCGCGCCACCAGCCGGGCGTCGAGCGCCAGGCAGCCCAGCCGGCCGCGGGCCGGCTCGACCAGGACGGCGAAGCGCGCGCCCCCGGGGAAGGCCGCGCGCAGATCCTCCACCGGCAGGGCCTGCAGCCGGGTGACGCGCAGGTCGGGCGGCTCCAGCCCGAGGCGCTCGGCCAGCCGGGCCACTCCCCGCGCCAGGCCCGGCAGCCAGCGCCCGGGCGCGAGCCGCGCGGCCAGCGCCAGCTCGGCCCGCGCCACCCGCGGCAGGCGAGCGCGCGGGAAGGGCCGCACCCGCGGCTCGCTCACGGCGTCACCTCCAGGTGCTCGAGCTCGAGCCCCTGGCGCGCCAGCGCGGCGGCCAGCCCGGCCGCCCCCCGCGCGAGCCTCTCCCGCCCCGGCGCCCCGGGGGCCCGCAGGCTGCACCGCACGCGCCGGCCGCGCAGCTCGACCTGCCCGGCTCCGTTCCTCCCTCCATCCAGCCCACACAGCTCGACGGCCAGGACCCCGGCGGGCGGGGCGGACGCCAGCCTGCTCCCCGGCGCCCGATCCCCACCGCCGGGGGCGTGGGGCTCGCCGGACGCGCCGGCCGGGCACGCGGCGCCCCGCGCCGCTCCCTCGGCAGGGTCGGGAGAGGAGCGCGCGCAGGACGGCGGCGACGCCCAGCCCGGCCCCGCTCCGGGCCCGGCCACGCCCCCTGCCTCTGCCTCCCCGCCCGCGGCCCGCCGCCGGTCCCGACCCCCGGCCGCGCGCGCCTCCCCCGACCCCGATCTCCGCAGCAGTTCGTCGAAGGACCTGCGCCCCGCCTGCCCGGCCGGGCCCGGCCCTCCGCGGGCCGGGCCCCCCGCCGCCGCCCGTCCGGCCGCCTGCACGCTCGCGTTCATGGTCCGCGCTCCTGTCTGCGCCGCGCCTCGGCCCGGCGCAGGCGGGCCCCCAGCTCGGCCAGCCGCCGGGGCGTCTCCAGCTCCCGCGCCAGCCGGCGCTCCTCGCCCGCCAGGCGCCCAGCCGCCTGCCGCGCCTCGCGCCCTGCCCGCTCGGCCGCCTCCACCGCCGCCCGCTCCGCCCGCTCGCAGCGCAGCCGCCAGCCCGCCGCCAGGGCGAGCCGCGCGACCGGCCCCCCGGCCTGGTCCCCCCCGCGCGCGCACACGCAGCGACTCCGGGCGCGCTCCGCCTCCTCGCGCCGGGCCCCTGCCTCCTCGCGGACGCGGGCGGCCTGGCGTCGCAGGGCCCGCAGGCCGCAGAGCTCCTTGAGGACCAGGGCCTGCCGGCAGCGCGCCACGCGCTCCAGCGGGTGCACGCGGGTGAGGCTCACGCGCCACCCCCTGCCGCGAGGGCCAGCAGGGCCGCCTGGCTGTCGGCGAAGGCGCTCACCTCGCCCGGGCCCTGGCGCAGGAACGAGAGCGCCGCGCGCCGCAGGGCGACCGCCCTGTCCAGCTCCGGATCGGCCCCGGGCTCGTAGGCCCCCGCGGCGATGAGCGGCCGCGCCTGCTCGTAGGCCTCGAAGGCCGCGCGCACGGCGTCCGCCGCGGCCTGGTGGGCCGCCGGCACCAGCCTGGGCATCAGCCTGCTGAGCGAGCGGGCCGGGTCCAGGGCCGGGAAGCAACCCGCCCGGGCCAGGCCCGGATCCAGCACCAGGTGCCCGTCCAGCAGCGAGCGCACCTCCTCGGCCAGCGGGTCGTCCTCGCCGTCGCCCTCGGTCAGCACGCTGTAGACCGCGGTGATCGAGCCGCGCGCGGCCGCCCCGGTCCGCTCCACGGCCGCGGCCAGCCGCTCGAGCACCGAGGGCGGGAAGCCGCGCCGCCCCTGGGGCTCGCCGGCGCTGACGGCGATCTCGCGCAGCGCCCGGGCGTGGCGGGTGAGCGAGTCGACCAGGAGCAGCACGCGCTGGCCCTGATCGCGGAAGCCCTCGGCCAGCGCGGTGGCCATGGGCAGGGCCCGGGCCCGCTCCCCGGCCGGCAGGTCCGAGGTGGCGCACACCACCACCGCGCGCGCCAGGCCCGCCTGGCCCAGGACGTCCGCCAGGAACTCCCCCACCTCGCGCCCGCGCTCTCCGACCAGGCACACCACGGCGCAGTCGACCGCGGCGCCGCGGGCGATCAGCCCGAGCAGGCTGCTCTTGCCCGCGCCCGGCCCGGCGAACAGCCCCACCCGCTGCCCCTCGCCCAGGCAAGCCAGCCCGTCCACGGCCCGCACCCCGGTCGGCAGCGGGCGCGAGATCGGGGCGCGCGCGAGCGGCGCGGGGGCGGCCGCGTCCAGCGGCCGGCTGCCCGGGCACACCGGGGCCGGGCGGCCGTCCAGCGCCCGGCCCAGCGGATCCAGCACCCGCCCGAGCAGGCCCGGCCCGAAGGCCACCCGGGCCACCCGGCCGGTGCCCTGGACGGGCAGACCCGGCGCCAGCCCGGCCCGGCCGCCCACCGGCAGCAGCACCACCCGCCCCCCCGCGAAGCCGACCACCTCGGCCTGGGCCCCCTCCGGACCCAGCCGTACCAGCTCGCCCACCCGCGCCCCGGGCAGCTCGGCCACCAGCGTGGCGCCGAGCGCCTCCACCAGGCGGCCCGTGCGGCGGCACGGCTCGACCGCGGCCAGGCGGACCGCCGCGCGGCTCCGGACCTCGGCGCGCAGCTCGCCGAGCAGCTCAACCCGCGACCGATCCATGTCCGACCTCCCCTTCGCCCTGCTCCGCGCGCAGGGCCTCGCGCAGCCCCTCGAGCTGTACCTCGAGCCGCCCGTCCACCGCGCCCAGCTCGCCGTCCAGGCAGCAGCCGCCGCGCCCGATCGCGGCGTCGGCCACCAGGCGCAGGCGCACGCCGAGCGCCTCGGCCAGGGCGCGGTAGTCCGCGGCCAGCGCGCGCGCGTCCTCCGGGTTCACCCGCAGCCGCAGCCGCCGGCCCGGACGGTTGGCCTCGATCACCCTCCGGGCGATGTCGACGGCCGCCTCCGGGCGCAGGCTGAGCTCGGCGGCCAGGATCCGGCGGGCGCAGGTCACCCCCAGCTCGGCCAGCTCCGGCAGCAGCGCCTCGACCGCCCGGGCCCGGGCCCGCAGCGCCTGGGCCACGTGTTCGGTCGCCTGGCGGCGCCCCTCGGCCAGGCCCTCCTCCCGCGCCTGGAGGCGCAGGGCCTCGGCCTGGGCGCGCGCGTCTGCCAGCAAGCGGGCGGCCCGGGCGCCGGCCTCATCGAGCAACCGCGCGGCCTCCCGCCTGGCCCGCAGCCGCTCGGCGGGCACCAGCGCCCCGGGCGCCGGCGACAGGCACAGGGTGGCGGTCTCCTCGCGGGGGATGCGCGCGCGCTGCATGCCCTCACCCCCCCAGCCCGAGGCCGAGCCGCAGGCGGCCGGCCTCGCGCCTGGCCGCCGGCTGCGCGGCCAGCCCCGCGTGCACCGCGCACAGCACCGCCCGCTCTCCCGGCCCGAGCCCGGACAGCGCGCCGAGCCTCCGATCGGCCAGCGCCCGCGCCAGGCGATGCAGGCCGGCCCGCTCGAGCCAGCCAGGCGCCCCGGGCGGCGGACACAGCAGGCAGGCCCGCAGCGAGTGCAGCGCCCAGCCGGGCAGGCGGCGCCCGCCCCTGGGGAGGCCCCGGCCCGCCGAGCTCCTCAGGCGCGCGAGCAGCTCCCACCTGGGCCCGCGCTCCAGCCAGGCCGCCAGCCCGGCCAGCTCCAGTAAGCCCAGCCGCCGGAGCCCCTCGGGCCCGGGGAGGTTCCAGCCGCTCGCGCCCCCGGGCGCCTGAGCCTGTTCGGCCAGCCAGGCCTCCAGCCCCCGGGAGCCGCCCGCGCCGAGCAGCGCCGCGAGCGCCCGGAAGCGCTCCCGGGCCGGCGGGTCCAGGCACCAGGCGAGGGTCACGGGGCCACCCCCGCGCCGCCGGCCTCGGCGCGCGCTCCGCGCCAGGTGCGCAGCCAGCGCCAGCCCGCCAGGCCGGCGCCGCCGAGCAACGCCAGGCCGCCCACCGCCGCCGCCAGCAGCCTCCAGGCGCCGCCCTCGGGGGCGAGCGCGCCGGTCCCGCGTCGCGCCGCGGGCCGCGGGGCGAGCACGACCGCCACCCGCCCGGGCTCCAGGCCCTCGACCGCGTGGGCCACCAGGGCGCGCACCTCGTCCGTCGAGATGGGCACCCCGCCGCCCGAGACCGTCAACAGCACCGCGGCCGAGGGGGCCGCGGGCGGCGCCCCGCGCGCGAGCAGCCCGGGCTCGGTCCGCGGCGCGACCACGTGCACCCGCGCGGCGCACACGCCCTCCAGGGCCTCGAGCGTGCGCGCCAGCTCCTCCTGCAGCGCGCCCAGGTACAGGGCGGCCTCCTCGGTCGCCCCCGGCACCAGCCCGCGCTCCTTGAACACCTCGCGGAAGCCGGCGTGGCGCGGCCGCGGCAGGCCCGCCGCCCGGAGGGCCTGCCAGGCCTCGCCCAGCTCGGCCCCGGCCACCTCCACCCGGTAGCCCTCGCGCGCGCCGCCGGCCGCCTTGTCCCCGGACAGCCCGGCCTGCTCGAGCGCCGCCAGGATCTCGTTGGCCTCCTGCTCCTCGAGGCCGGACTGCAGCACGCGCTGGCAGCCCGCGCTGGCGAGCGCCAGCCCCAGGCCCGCGGCCAGCCACGCCCGCCTCGCCCCGCCCCGGGCCGTGGGCGAGGTCCTCATAGCTGCACGCTCCACAGCCGTTTCACCGCCCCCACGCCCTCCTCGGCCACCCGCTGCACCAGCGCGGCCTCCTCGCCCAGGCGGTGGACCTCGGCCTGCAAGGCCAGCAGCTCCCCCGGCCGGTACAGCCGACCCGCCCGGCCCTGGGCGATGATCTCGTCCAGCCGGCGGCGGCCCGCGTCCATGCGCCCGAGCGCTTCCAGGCCGGCCTCGCCGAGCCCACGCGGGGCAGCCGGCCCCTCGCGCCGGGCGGGCTGGCCCAGCACCTCCGAGAAGGCGCGGCCCGGGGCCCCGGTCTCGATCCGCACCGCCCGCGCCGCGGCGGGTCCCACGCTGGCCACGGCCTGCATGCTCGCCTCCCGCTCGGCCCCGCGCTCAGCCGCGCAGGTTCTGGATGGCGGCCTTGGCCATCTCGTGGCGGACCTTCATCACGTTGGAGACCGTGTTGACCGCCTCGGTCTCCTGCTGCATGCGCCGCTGCAGGGTGAGCAGCCGCAGGCTGTTGGCCATGCCCTCCTGCTGCAGGCGCTCCTGGGCGCGCAGCAGGGCCCAGCGCTCGTCCCCCGCGCCGCCCGGGCCCTGGACCACGCCCTGCGCGAGGCCCTCGCTCCCGGCCACCGCCCCCACCCCGTCCGCGGCCGCCTCGGCCACCGCGGTGATGAAGGCCCCGCCCGGCAGGAAGGCGGCCCCTGCGCCCACCGCGTGCAGGGCCGCCTGCGCCCCCAGCGCCAGCCGCTGCGCGAAGTCCACCCGCGGCGCGGCCACCTGACCCCGGGCCGGCTCCACGCTCAGCTCCACCGACGGTCGATCCATGCGCTCCAGCATGCCGCACCTCCCTTCGCCCGCGGCCTTGGAGCAACCCGCGTGCCAGAATCAGCGCGCGGCGGGCAGCCGCGCGGAACCTCCGGGATTCGCTGGAAACGGCGCTGCGCCGGACCGCCGGACGGATCGCGCCGAGGGGGGCCGGAGCGCGGGGGGTGTCCGGATTCCGGTCACGGGGGTGTCCGGATTCCGGTCACGGCCAGCCGCCATTGACAGCGCTTCAGCCAGGGATGCTAGACTCGCCCCGGACCACCGAGGAGGAGCGGAGCATGCAGCGCGCGCGCGGAAGGACCTGGAGCGCCGGAGCCGCCCTGGCCGGCCTGACCTGCCTGGCCCTCTCGGCAGGCTGCGAGGACAGCCGGGTGGTGGCCACCCTGGGCGAGCTGGTGGCCATGCCCGACCCGGTCGTGTTCGGCGAGACCCCGGTGTCGACGCTCCGCACCCAGGACGTGGTGCTCCAGAACCAGGGCACGGGCGCGGTCCACCTGCTGGGCCTGGAGGTCTCGGAGGATCCCGAGGACTTCAGCCTGAGCGTGCCGCCCGAGCTCACCCTGCCCGCGGCCATCACCCCGGGCAACCAGGTGACCTTCTCCGTGCGCTACCACCCGCAGGCCTACCCGGAGCAGGACGCCGGGGTGGTGCGCCTCACCTCGACCGACAAGGGCGCGCCCGAGTACGACCTGAGGCTCTCGGGCACCGCCGTGGAGCCGATCCTGCTGGTGCAGCCCGTGCCGGTCCAGTTCGCGGACACGCGCGTGCTGTCCACCTCCCCGGTCACGCTGACCATCACCCACACCGGCTCCGACCCCGACCCGGTGGTGGTGAGCTTCCTCGGCCTCACCGACGACGGGGAAGGCGACTTCGGCGTCCAGTCTCCGCCCGACGTCCCGCTGACGCTCACCGCCGGACAGGAGCAGCGCCTGCACCTGACCTACACCCCCCAGGCGCTCGACGACGCCGACCAGGGCACGCTGACCCTCGAGTCCGACGCCGACAGCCAGGAGCACCTCGAGGTGCCGCTCTCGGGCGCCAGCTTCGGCCCGCACATCGAGGTCAGCACGACCGCGCTCAACTTCGGCACGGTCTCCGAGGGCGCCAACCCCAGCCTGCCCATCAGCATCTCGAACTCCGGCAACCAGGAGCTCCACGTGACCGCCCTGGAGCTGTCCGACACGGGCAGCCAGAAGTTCGAGCTCGCGCCGGCGAGCGTGCCCGATCCCATCCAGCCCGGCGGCAGCGTCCAGGTGCTGGTGACCTACCTCGCGGACGACCGCGGGGACGACGACGGCACGCTGCGCATCCTGCACGACGACCCGCTCGAGCGGCCGGTGTTCGTCCAGCTCCACGGCCGCACGCCCGAGCCGGACGTGTTCGTGAAGCCGGTGCTCATCAGCTTCCAGCTCTCCGGGACCTCCCAGACCCAGTCGAAGGACATCCGCGTGTTCAACCTGGGAGACGAGGACCTGGTGGTCACGGGCTACCGCTTCGACAACCCCGACGGCCTGTTCTCGCTCGACGTGGAGCCGAGCTTCCCGGCCACGGTCGAGCCGGGCGCCGATCCCGCCGGGCCGTACGCGGAGTTCATCGTGTCCTACAACCCGAGCGGGCCAGGCCAGAGCGAGTGCCAGCTCACCATCCTGACCGACGATCAGGACGAGCCGGAGACGCCCGTTCACCTGACCGGATCGTATTCTCCCTGAATCGGGCGGACGGGGTGGACGGGGACGGGGGGGTCAGGCGGTCTTCTTCTCGGCGAAGCGCAGCCTGGGCCGCTCGCGGCGGGTCACCACCTCGCGGGTGATGACGCACTCCTGGATGTCCGGCAGGTACGGCACCTCGTACATGATGTCGAGCATGCACTCCTCGAGGATGGTGCGCAGCGAGCGCGCGCCGCCCTGCCTGCGCTGGGCCTCCTCGGCCACGGCCAGGAGCGCCCCCTCGGTGAAGGTCAGGGTGACGCCCTCGAGCGCGAACAGCTTGGCGTACTGCTTCACCAGGGCGTTGCGCGGCTCGGTCAGCGCCCGGACCAGCTCGTCGCGCCCCAGCTCGCCCATGGGGGCGACCACCGGGATGCGGCCGACGAACTCGGGGATCAGCCCGAACTCCAGCAGGTCCTCGGGCTCCACCCGGCCCAGCAGCTCACCCACGGAGTGCTCGTCGCGGCGCTCGATCTTGGCCCCGAAGCCCAGCCCCTTCTCCCCCACCCGGCGCCGGATCACGTTCTCCAGGCCGTGGAAGGTACCGCCCATGACGAACAGGATGTTCGTGGTGTCGACCTGCACGTACTCCTGCTGGTAGTGCCGGCGGGCGCCGCGCGGGACCACGTTGGCGAGCGTGCCCTCGATGATCTTCAGCAGCGCCTGCTGCACGCCCTCGCCCGACACGTCCCGGCTGGCCGACGGGCTGTGGCCGGACTTGCGCGCGATCTTGTCGATCTCGTCGATGTAGATGATGCCCCGCGAGGCGCGCTCCACGTCGTTGTCGGCCGCGGCCAGCAGCCCCTGGATGATGCTCTCCACGTCCTCGCCCACGTAGCCGGCCTCGGTCAGGTTGGTGGCGTCCGCCATGGCGAAGGGCACCTTGATGAAGCGCGCCAGCGTCTGCGCGAGCAGCGTCTTGCCGCAGCCGGTCGGCCCGAGCAGCAGCACGTTCGACTTGGACAGCTCGACCTCGCCCTTCTGGTCCCGGTTGTTCAGGCGCTTGTAGTGGTTGTAGACCCCGACCGCCAGGACCTTCTTGGCGCGGTCCTGGCCGATCACGTAGTGGTCGAGGAAGCGCTTGATCTCCGCCGGGGCGGGCAAGTCCTTGGACAGGTCGGCCGCGGGCTCCTTCTCGGCCTCCTCGGAGATGATCTCGTTGCACAGCCGCACGCACTGGTCGCAGATGTACACGGTCGGCCCGGCGATCAGCTTCTGCGCCTCGCCCTGGGGCTTCCCGCAGAAGGAGCAGGCCACCGGCGGGTTCACTTCTTCCTTGGACGCCATGCGAGCTCGAAACCTCCTGCTGGCGCGTCCGATACGGACGGACGCGTCCCAGGTCGAGAGTACGTCATCCGCCGCGAGGCGACAAGTTGTTTTTCGCGATCCCCGACAGCCGCGGGAGGTCAGTGATCGACCAGGGCGCGCAGGTCGTCCACCAGGGCCAGGGCGCGCTCGATGATCACGCGCGGGATGCCCTGGACCTGGGCCAGGGCATCGGCCAGCCGGTCGGCCTGCGCCAGCACGGCCTTGATGGCGTTCTTGGGCGCCTTGGGCTCGGGCGGGGCGAACTGCCTGAGCTCCTTGCGGAGCTGGGCCGGCGGGGTGTCGTCCAGGGCCAGGTCCTTGATCTTGCGATACTCGTCGGCGTCCAGCCGATCCACTTCCTTGGCCCGGCGCAGCACCTCGACGGCGTCCGGGTCCGGGATCGGCCGCTGGATGCCGTCGCGCTTGAGCACCGCGGGCTCCTCCTCCTTGAGGAAGTTGTAGGAGGCGGTCAGCTTGGCCGCGGTGCGGGGCTTGATGCGGATCTCGTCCTGGCAGTAGGACTCGAAGCTCGGGTAGCCCCACTTCTCGAACATGCGCTTGCGCTGCACGCCCCACAGCACCTCGCCCAGCTCGACCCACGAGGTCTTGAAACGCCGCGCGGTCTCCAGGGCCTCGTAGCGGGGCGTGCCCGGCTCGAGCTGCTCCAGCTTCTGGGCGAGGACCTGGGCACCCTTGCTCTCGACGTCCGCCATGGGCTCCTCCCGTGCTGCTCCTCGAACTGCGAGGGAGGGCGAAGGTAGCCCAGCGTCCCGGGGAAGGCAATCAAAAACTGGTTACTCGGCGGCTCCGATGACGATGTAGGCGTAGCTCCCGGCGTGGATGCTGACCACCTTGAGGTGGAAGTCCACCGCCAGGCCGCCCACCTCGGCGAGGAACACGTGCATGTTCTCGCCCTGCGCCTCGGGCGGCTCCACCACGGGCCAGTCGGGGGTCGACTCGACCGTCAGCAGAGGCGCCGGCAGGTCGGGCAACCAGGTGACCACGATCGTCACGTCCTGGTCGGCCTCCCCGGTGATGGTGAACCAGTCGGCCATGTCGCCCGGGCACAGCGTCGGCATGACCGGGGCCTCGTTCGGTAGCGGGGTGGCCGTGTCCGCGGTGTCGTTCTCCTCGTACTGGTCCTCGACGCAGGCCGGCGCGTCCATGCAGCCCTCCACCCGATCGCAGATCTGCGGGGCGGTGCACAGGTCGTTGTCCGGCAGGTGCACGCAGCCAGCCTGCAGGTCGTCGCACGCGTCCTGGGTGCAGGGCACCGCGTCCGCGCAGTCGGGGGGCTGGCCGGCCAGGCAGGTGTGATCCGCCACCTGGCAGCGCTCGTCCCCGTTGCAGGGCAGGCCGTCCGCGCAGTCGGCGTCCTGGTTGCAGCAGCCCGGCACTGGCGTGAAACGGCAGATGCCCTCCTCGCAGGCCGGGCTCAGGCACACGTCCGGGTTCGCGCAGTCGGCCGTCCCGCTGCAGCGCACCACCGCCTGGCAGCCGCCCTCCTCCGGGAAGCACACCTCGTCCGCGCCGCACAGGGCGTCCTGCGCGGTGTGGGCGCAGGCCCGCCCGGCCTCGTCGCAGGCGTCCTGGGTGCAGGCCACCCGGTCGTCGCAGTCGATCGGCACCGGCAGCGCGCAGCGGAACGCCTCGCAACGGCCCAGGCCGTTGCAGTACACCCCGTCCTCGCAGTCGGCGTCCACGTAGCAGGGCAGGTTGCAGATCGGGGTCGAGAAGCAGCGCCCGTCGCAGCACAGGTTGCCCTCGCCGCAGTCCGCGTCCGCGGCGCACTCGCCCGGGCACAGGGCGCCCGTGTGGCAGGTGCCCTGGCAGCAGCGGTCGCCCTGGCCGCAGTCGGCGTCCTGGGAGCACATGCCCTGCACGCGGCAGCCGGTCAGGCGGGCGGGATCGATGCCAGGCTGGCCCGCCACGCTCGAGCCCGGGGCGTGCTCCTCGCTCCGGCCGTCGGGGCAGGTCACGATCACCCCGCCCGACGGCAGGCGCTCGACCTGGTAGGTCTGGCCGTCTGCCACCAGGGCGATCAGCGCCCCGCTCACCTGCCGCTCGAAGCACAGCTCCCCGCCGGGGCCATAGGCCTGGAAGGAGGCCAGGCCGACCGAGCCCTCCAGGCGGGCGCCGCTGTCCCAGGTGAGGGTGACGGCGTTGGTCTGGCCGTCGGTGGCCACCAGGCAGTCCCCGGAGGCCGCCAGGCAGGTGAACAGCGGCTCGACGCAGCTCCCACCGGACGAGCCGCCGGAGCATGCGGGCAGCAGCCCGGCCAGCGCGGCCAGGACGAGCCAGCGACCACTGCGCGGGAGGCTCACGATGGCACCCTCCTGTCCGGGCTGCTCGCCCGGGCGGTTCCCGTGGATGCGCGCAGTCTACTACGAGTGGACCGCCCGCGGCCACCGGTTCTCCCGTTGACACCCCGCGGACCCTGTACTAGCTTGCCGCCATGCCGATCAGCTACCGACAGTCCGGCGTGGACATCGACGCCGGGGACGCGTTCGTCGAGGCCATCAAGCCGCTGGCCCAGAGCACCCACCGGCCCGGGGTGGTGGGCTCCCTGGGGGGGTTCGCGGGGCTCTTTCACCTGGAGCCCGGCAAGTACCGCGATCCGCTGCTGGTCTCCTCGACCGACGGCGTGGGCACGAAGCTGAAGCTGGCCTTCGCCGCGAACCTGCACCACACGGTGGGCATCGATCTGGTGGC
Source organism: Myxococcota bacterium (assembly GCA_022710975.1). Lineage (GTDB taxonomy): Bacteria > Myxococcota > B64-G9 > B64-G9 > B64-G9 > JAKLGA01. The sequence continues at coordinate 312,804 of JAKLGA010000002.1, forward strand.
CATGAGCGTCAACGATCTCGTGGTCACCGGCGCCGAGCCCCTGTTCTTCCTGGACTACTTCGCCACCGGCAAGCTGGACGTGGCGCAGGGCCGAGCGATCGTCTCCGGCGTGGCCGAGGGCTGCCGCCAGGCCGGCTGCGCCCTGCTGGGCGGCGAGACGGCCGAGATGCCCGGGCTGTACGCCCGCGGGGAGTACGACCTGGCCGGTTTCGCGGTCGGGGTGGTCGAGCGGGACGAGCTGCTCGGCCCCGAGCGGGTGCGCGAGGGCGACGTGCTGGTGGGCATCGCCTCGAGCGGCTTGCACTCCAACGGCTTCTCCCTGGTCCGGCGGGTGTTCCTGGAGCGCGGCCAGCCCGACCAGGCCCTGCTGGAGGAGCTGCTCACCCCGACCACCATCTACGTGCGCTACGCCCTGGCGCTCAAGGCGCAGGGGCAGCTCCACGCGCTGGCCCACATCACCGGCAGCGGCCTGCCGGGCAACCTGCCGCGGGTGGTGCCGGAGACGCTGGCGGTGGAGCTGCGCCGCGGGAGCTGGCCCGAGCCGCCCATCTTCCAGCGCCTGCGGCGGGAGGGCCCGGTGGACGACGCGGACATGCTCCACACCTTCAACCTGGGGCTGGGGCTCGTCGCCATCCTGCCGGCCACGGCCGCGCCGGCGGCGCAGGCCCTGGCCGCCGAGCACGGCTTTGGAAGCTGGCAGGTCGGGCGCATCGTGCGCCGGGACGGCGGGCCGGACTTCCGCCTGCTCGACGGCTGAGGCGGTCGGAGCGGCGCGATGTCCCGCCCGAGCTTCCACGACGTGATCGTGGTGGGTACGGACCTGGCGGGCCTGATGGCCGCGGGTCTGCTGCAGCGCCACAAGTACCGCACCCTGCTGCTGGGGCACGGGGGGCTGCGCAGCCGCTACCTGCACGACGGTCAGCCCCTCCCCGCCGCGCCCCTGATGTTGCCGCTGCGCGGCGCCGCGCCCGGCCTGGACGAGGTGCTGGCCGCGCTGGCCGTCGAGGATCCGGTCCACCAGCTCGGCGACGGGGGCGGCGTGCCGGCCCAGGTGGTCACGCCCTCCCGGCGCCTCGATCTGGGCCCGGATCCGGTCCGCCTGGAGGCCGAGCTGGAGCGCGCCTGGCCCGAGGAGCGCGCCCCCTTCCTGGCGCGGGTGGCGCAGGCCCAGCGCCGCCAGGAGACGCTCCAGGCGCTGCTGACCGAGCGGCCTACCCTGCCGCCCGAGAGCTTCGGCGAGCGCATGCGGCTGCGGCGCTGGCAGCGGGCGCTCGAGCCGCCCACCGCGCAGGCCCCGGAGCCCTCGGCGCTGTGGCGCATCCTGTCCCGGGCCGGGGACTTCCTGGCCCACCTGCCCGAGGGCGCCAGCGCCCCGGCGGCGCGCGATCGGCTGGTGCTCTCCCTGCTGGACGGCCTGCGCTACGTGCCCGACCTGCCGGAGCGGCTGCTCGAGTCCCTGAGGCGCTCGGGGGTCGAGGTGCGGGCCGAGGCCCTGGTGGAGGAGATCGGGGTCGAGTCCGGACGGCTGTGCCAGGTGCGCACGGCGCGCGGCGCGGACGGCTGCCGCTGCAACACCCTGCTGTCGGGCTTGCCGCTGACCGAGCTGCTGGAGCTCGTCCCGCCCAAGCAGCGCAGCCGCGCCGCGCGGTTGCTGGTCGACACCAGCCGGCCGCTGGAGAGCGTGTTCACCTCCCACCTGGTCGTGCCCGCGTCCGCCCTGCCGCTGGGCATGGGCCGCCACGTGCTGCTGGTCCGCGACCCCGGGGCGGCGCTCGAGGAGGACAACCTGGTGAGGATCCAGGCGCTGCCCTTCCCCGGGCGGCGGGAGCGGGTGCATGTGTGCCTGTCCTGCCTGGTCTCGTTCCGCAAGCGGCCGCTCGGCCGGGAGCACCTGGGGCCGCTCAGCAAGCGCGTGTTCAAGGCGGCCGCCTGGCTGATGCCCTTCCTCGAGGAGCACCTCGAAGGCATGTCCAGCCCCTTCTGGGAGGGTCGCCCCGACGACGCGGGCCACCCCACTCCCTGGCTCATCCACCGGACCCTGGAGTCCGACCGGCCCACCTGGCTGGGCCTGGCGCTGGTGCCGGCGCAGCCGGTCTACAAGAACCTCTGGCTGGCCGGACCCGAGGTGCTGCCCGCCCTGGGGGTCGAGGGCCAGGCCCACACCGCGCTCCAGCTCACGGCCGCGGTGCGGAAGCGCTTCCCGCTGCGCGCCGCGCTGTAACGCTCAGAAAATGCTTGATCTCCCGTGCAGCCCGTGCTAATGCACCACGCGCACAACGGCCCCTGGGAGGCCCCACAGGCCCACGGGCCGTGGCGAACGAAGAGGTGGACCATGTCGAGGAAGTGTGAGCTTTGCGGCAAGAGCCCCAAGTCGGGCAACCGCGTGTCCCACGCCAACAACAAGACCCGCATGCGCCAGCTGCCCAACCTCCAGATCGTGCACGTGGAGGAGAACGGCCGGCACTTCACCCGCCGGGTCTGCACCCAGTGCATCAAGTCCGGTCTGGTGGCCAAGGCCTGACCAGGCGACCGTCCGCCCCCATCGAACCCCACGTCCGCAGCAGACGAACGAGGAACGCGCTCGAGGACCGGGCGTGCCCCTCGCGCACCGCGGGATCGCCGTGCTCCCAGCAAAAAAGAAGGGACCTCTTGCGAGGTCCCTTGTTGTCCCTTTGGCCACGAAGACAGGGGGAGACAGGAAGGCCGTACCGTCACCCTTGTGCCAAAGAAACAACTCGTTGCTTCGATGTCATGCGCGCTCTTTCCAGCCAGCGCAGCTGGCCCCAACCTTAGCCCGAAAAGACCTGCCTGTCAACAATCAGGACCCTTGAATTTCGGGATCGAAACAGATATATTTTCCTTTGTTTTCATATTATTACGTATTTCATCACCGATTCCGAGGCGTTGTATCAACCGCTGGCGCCGCTCGACGTTCGTGATTGATTGGTAAGGCTTTTTCTCCTTTCGCCTGACGTGTCATGTTTGACACATCGCCGAAATATCGGGACGACTTGACGGGGCGGCAGGAGGGCTCCTACACTGCCTGCTGGACGTTCCTCGACCCGGAGGCCCATCCTGGAGGAGAGAATCCCCTGCCCTTACTGCGGTGAGAGAAACGTGGTCGGCAGCAACATCTGCGGGCGGTGCTTGCGCTCGATCCGCGAGGTGGCCAACCCCGAGCGGGAGGACTACATCGAGACCGCCAAGACCTCGAACCCCAGCCGCGGCGCGGGTGGCCTCCTGCGGCGCCTGCTGCGCTGGTGGCGCCGGCGGGGCCGCCGGGCCCTGTGACCTCAGCTCCCGGTCTCGGCCAGCCCGTCGCGGATGACCTCGTCGCCCCGCTGGTTGCGCACCAGGAAACCCAGGTGGCCAGGGGTCTCCAGGCGCCAGGCGACCACGTGCAGCTCGTCATTCAGGAAGACCGGCTTCGCGAACCGCACCGCCAGCCGGCGCAGCCGGGCCGGGTCGCCGCCCAGCCCGCGCTTCAGCACGGCGGTCTGGGCGAGGGCCATGGTGCACAGGCCCTGCAGGATGACGCCCGGGAAGCCCATGGCGCGGGCGAAGCTCTCGTCCATGTGGATGGGGTTCCGGTCGCCCGAGGCGTCCGCGTAGCGCACGGTCTGGTCCGGATCGACCCGCAGCACCTCCTCGAACAGCGTCTCCGCGGGCACGACGCTGGGCTTGTCGGCCTTCCTGGGACGGCTGGGATCGGGCGGCGCGCGGAAGAAGAAGGCGGCCCTGGCGTCGACCACCTGCACGCCCTTCTGGTTGTGCGAGGCGAACCCCAGGGTGAGGATCTCGCCGCTGCCCTTGTCCTCCAGGGAGATCACCTGGCCCTGGGTGGTGATCGTGTCCCCGGGCACGACGGGCGCCAGGAAGCGGTTGTCCTGGCCGGCGTGGACCATGCGGCCCAGCTCGGCCTGGCCGGTCAGCTCGGGGTCGAACAGGATCTGCATGAAGCCGTCGAGCAGCCAGCGCACCGCGAACATGGGCGAGGCGACGGCGGAGTCGTCGGCGGCCAGGAGCGGGTGCTCCTCCTTGGTGGCCCGGGCGTAGGCGAGCATGCCCTCGCGGGTGACCTGGAAGGTGAGCTCGGGGTAAGCCTTGCCGACCAGCTGCGTGTTCACTCCCATGGATCCGGCCCTCCTTGGCGGTCTCGGGCTGTTCGGCCACGTCCACCCACCCGCCATGCATGCCACGGCCGAGGCGAACCAGTCAACCCGCGGGACCCGCGTTCAGGGCTCGTCCTGGGTGAGCGGCGTTCCGCTCCCCGCCCCGCTGGCCGGACCGGGCGCCTCCCCGGCCCCGTCTGGCGGCGCGGGCTCGGGGCCGCCGCCGTACATGCGCGCGAGCTGCGCGCCGTTGTAGTAGTGCGCCAGGATCTCGTCGTAGGTGTGGCCCTGCTCGGCCATGCCCGTCGCGCCGACCTGGCACAGCCCCGCCCCGTGCCCCCAGCCGCCGCCGACGAAGCGGAAGCCGACCACCATCTGCTCGGCGTCGAGCTGCGGCTCCACCTCGAACATGGCGCTCTTCAGCCAGCCGAAGAGCTGGCGGATGGGCAGCTCGCGCTGCACCACCAGATCGCCCTCCGCGCCCACCACGCGCACGACCAGCGCCCGGCCCGAGGCCCCGCGCTGGAGCACCTGGATGGACAGGATCGGCCCGAGCGGCTTCACCGCGGCCACCAGGCGCTCCACCTCGGCGGCCGGGATGACCTTCTCCCAGCGGAACAGGCCCGGCCGGGCGAAGGAGGACAGCTGGCAGTAGGCCGGCGGCCTGGCCCCGAGCCACTCCCCGAGCCGGCGGGCCAGCCCGCCCTGCCAGCGGGAGGCCTCCCGGGCCGGCATGTCGGGCCGGCCGCGCAGGGCCGGGCTCGGGGGGTGGGCCCACACGGCGTCGTTGTCCTCCGTGTGCCCGCCGCACACGGCGCTGTAGACCGAGTCCACCAGCTCCGCGCGGTGGAACAGGAGCTGCCCGCGGGTCGCGCGCACGGCCCGGCTGGCCCGCGGGTGCTCGGCGCCCACGCCCGAGTAGACCTGGCAGTGGGTCTCGGCGCAGAGCTGGAAGGGCTCCAGGAAGTGGCGGGTGCCGATCTTGGCGAACACCTCCCCGCGGGCCACCACGGCCTGGGCCTTGAGCGCCTCCATGGGGGCCGTGGGGAAGATCTCCGCCGGCACGAGGCCCTCCAGCAGGCGGTCCGCGTCGACGCGGTTCACCACCACCAGCCCGCCGCGCCGGTCGAGCGTCACCAGGATCTCCCCGGCGAAGCGCCGGTCCTCGAAGCCGTGCCAGGCGTACCCCCGGCCGTACTCCACCCGGTGCACGACCACCGGCGCCTCGCCTGCGGGCCTGGCCTCGGCCAGCTCGAAGATCGTCTCCTGCACCCCGCCGCGCGGATCGAGCAGGCGGATGGAGCCCGAGGGCCGCCTGGCCAGGTGGGCGTGCACGAAGGTGCGGCTGCCGTGCCGGCGGAAGAGCTCCTGGGCGGCCAGCTCGGCCTCGGCCTCGGTGGGGAAGGCGCGCACGCCGAGCAGGTAGGTGCGGTTGTCGATCACCCGCCCGCCCAGGCCGAACACCGAGCCCACCTCGAAGACCTGCACGTCCTCGCCGCGCCCGGACCACAGGCGCATGGCCTGGGCCAGCTCGTCCGTGCGGGCGAAGGGCAAGCTCTCCACCGCGCACCAGTAGGCCACCTGGGCCGGCTGGAAGTCCGCCGCCTCCAGGGACCAGCGCACGCCCGGGGGCACGCGCAGCTCCTTGGCGACGAGCTGCCCCTCGACCTCCACCCGGCCGCGCAGCACGAGCCCCCCGGGCGAGGACAGCTCGACCCGCGCCTGCTGCTCCATCAGCCCGATGGTCACCAGGGGTGTGCCGGTCGGGCCGAAGTGGATCTGGGAGGAGTACAGCAGCCCGAGCTCGTCGCCGCCCAGGCCGTCCGGCTCCTCGGCCCGGGCCGGCGGCGCCCAGGCCAGCAGCGCCAGGGCCAGGCTCAGGAGCCGGATCTCAGGCGTTCGGGCCAAACCTGCACCTCGTACCTTCGACGGAGCGCCTGGCGCAGGTCGTCCGCGGCCGCGCGGCGCCGGTCGCGGCGGATGGCGTCCTCGAGTCCGGCGCGGGCGGCCTCCACGCTCTCGCCCGAGCCCGGCCGGGTGGCGCCGCGCCGCAGCAGGCAGGCCGTGTCCCCGACCCAGAAGACACGGCTGACCGCGCCCTGCCCGTCGAGGCCGGCCAGCTCCCTGGCCACCTCGGGGGCGAGCTGGCTGAGGGAGGGCTCGAGGGGCGAGCCCCAGGCCGACTCGATCCGCAGGCACGGCTGGCCGCGGGCGCGGGCCCAGGCCTGTGACAGGAACGCGTCGAGATCGCTCGCGCGCTCGCCCACCTCCTGGCGCAGCCCGTCCAGCAGGGCGGCCACCTGCTCGCGGGTGAGCAGGGGCGGCTGGTCCGGGTGCTCGGCCTGATCGGGGAACGGCGCGGCGCTGACCAGCACGGCGTCCACGCGGGAGGGCTCGAACAGCGGCGACTGGCCGTTGGCGAGGAAGCGCTGCACCTCCTCCGCGTGCCGGCGGACGAGGTCCTCCTCGACGACCGGGCGGGCGTCCACCCGGGCCATGGCCCGGTCGAGCAGCAGCCTGGCCGCCAGCCTCGCGCGCGCCTCCTCGAGGTCCCGGCCCTCGGGTCGGCCGGCCGGCGACCGCGCGCGGGCCTCGGCCGCCAGGGCCAGGAGCTCGGTGGCCAGCCCCACCTGCTCCTCGATGGACGATGCGGAGAGCTCCCCGGCCGGCAGGCCCTGGCTGGCCCGGAGCTCGAGCGCCAGCCGGGCCAGCGGCGCCACCTCGTCGAGCCGCAGCTCCTCGCCGGCCACCCGGGCCACCACGGGTCCCGTGGGCCCCGCCGTCGGGGCCAGCCCGGCCTCCCCCGGCAGGTCGTCGCAGCCGCCGAGGAGCGCGCCCGCGAGCAGCAGGCACGGCGCGAGCAGGCGGGGTCGCAGCGGGCACCTCATGCCCCCGAATCATACACGGAGCGCCGCCGGCATCAACCCATTCGGAGATCAGGACGGGGACCAACCTCAGGTGGCAGCAACCCTTCGGCGGCCTCGGAGTCCGACGAGGAGGGCCAGTCCAACCGCCAGCAGCCAGCCGGAGCCTGCCTCCTCGCCCGTGGCGTCGCAACCGCAGCCGCCGCTGCACGTGGGCCGGCCGGGCTGGCAGGCACCCGACCAGCAGTGGTCGTCCGCGGTGCACTCGTCCCCGTCATCGCAGGTGGTGCTGGTCGGGAGCGCTTGAGCCTCACAGTTGCCAGTGACCGGATCGCAGACCCCCGCGATGCAGGGTGCCGCAAGGGCGCTGCAGTCCTTGGGTGTGCCCTGGCAGATCCCGGCGGCGCAGAGATCGTTCTCGGTGCAGGCGTCGCCGTCGTCGCAAAGGCCGACGTGCGACGCATGCACGCAGCCGCTCTGGGGGTCGCACGTGTCGTCGGTGCACGGATCCTGGTCGTCGCAGGCCACGGCACTGCCATCACACGCGCCGTTCGCGCACACATCCCCCGCGGTGCAGGCGTCCCCGTCGTCGCAGGGGCCAGGCCGGGGGTTGTGGGTGCAACCAGTCGACAGGCTGCAGTCGTCGGCGGTGCAGGGGTTCTGGTCGTCGCACTCGAGGGGCACACCCGGCTGGCACTGGCTCGCCTCGCAGGAGTCGGCGCCGTTGCAGGCGTTCCCATCGTCGCAGTCGGCGTCCTGCTGGCAGGGACGGCAGCCCCGGGCGTCGCCGTCGATGCTTCCGTCGCAGTCGTTGTCCAGTCCGTCCTGGCAGGCCGCGGAGCCGATCGGGCCCTCGAACGCGCCGGGGTTCACCGCGGCTTGCCCGTCGTCGCAATCACTCCCACCGCAAGCAGAGGCGAGGTAGCCGTCGCCGTCCAGGTCCGCGGGCACGCCGCTGCACCGCCCGTTCGCGCAACTGTCCTGCATGCTGCAGGCGTCGCCGTCGTCGCAGGGCGCGGTGTTGTAGGCGTGTCCGCAGCCCCCCAGCGGGTCGCAGGAGTCGTCGGTGCAGGGGTCCTGGTCGTCGCAGGCCAGGGCCGCGCCGGTGCAGACGCCCAGGCTGCAGGTGTCGTCCTCGGTGCAGGGATCGCCGTCGTCGCACACGGGCGATGGACGCCAGGCGAACGAGCCGCCGGCGTTGGTGCACACCGCCGTTTCCCCGCCACAGACCTGTTCCCCGCAGAGCTGGCCAGCGTTGCAGGCGAACGTCTCGCCACCGCCGCAGGTCCCGTCCGCGCCGGACGCACCGCAGCCGGAGCAGGCCCGACCTAGGGTCAGCAACGCCCCGGTGCAGGTGTCGGCGCAGGTTCCGGCCGCGCTGGCGCAGCCCGCAACTGGGTCGCACACAGCCAGGCAGCAGCCGCCCGCGGCGCAGGCCGTGACCACGGGCGCGCAGGCGCACGCGGCCTGGCAGGCGCCCGCGCCGTCGCAGGTCCGCTGGCAGGTCTCGGGGTAGTCGTTCCAGGCGGGGCCCTCGCAGCCGTCCGCCGGGCACGGACCCGTCCCGCAGTCGTCCGGGTAGTCCGCGGGCCGGTTGCTCCAGGCGGTCCGCGCCAGGGCCGGGTCGCAGTAGGTGCACCCCGAGGTCGGCTCCCCGGCCAGGTGCCAGGCGCCCTCGATGTAGCACTGGTCGGTGACGCACGCACCCGCCAGGCACAGCCCACCCGCACAGTCCGCCCCGTCCGCCCCTGGCGAATACTCGCAAGCGCCTCCGGTAGGACAAGCAGCAGGCAAGCCTTGGCACTCCCCGGGCGTAATGCACGGGTCAAAGCAGCAGGTGTCTACGACGCAATTGCCGCTCAGGCAGTCGATCACGTCATCACAGTCGGCACCATTCGCAAACGGTCCCTCGGACCCGTAGTAGACAAATGCCCCCCCCTCACCGATTTGGCCATGGTCGTAGAATCGCGACCCTACGATGACGTCGCCAAAACCATCACCGTTGACATCTCCGGCCGAGGCAACGGAGAAACCGAACCTTGCATCAAGGTTATTCGACTCCACGCTCCAGAATGCCGTTTGAGAAAGCCCGCCAGCAGAGCCGAGGTAAGCCCAAGCCCTGCCTTCGCTCGACTCGCCGTTGCTAGCCAAGTACTCCCCGACGATGGCATCGTCGTAACCATCGCCATTCACATCCCCGGCCGAGGCGACAGACCAGCCGAAGTACGCGTTCGATTGGTAATCCCCTGCGACCCAGGCGCGAGTATATGGCGGACCCGCTGCAGAACCATGGTACGCATAGGCCAGGCCCCTGGATTGGAAACTGGGTGCACCGACAATGATGTCGGCGAGTCCATCGCCGTTTAGGTCTCCGGCAGAGGCCACGGACCGACCAAAGTCTCCATAGACAAGTCCCGATGGCTCGATCCAGTCGGCCGCAGGAGAGAGGCCCGTAGCCGCGCCGTGGTAGATGTAAATCCATCCCTCCGTAGGGTGATTGGGACGCCCACACATAGATGCTCCGACGATGATATCGTCAAAGCCATCGCCATTTAGGTCACCAGCCGAAGCGACGGAGAATCCGTAGTTGGAAGGTGACTGGTCCGAATCAGCACTCCAGGCCGCAGATGGCGACAGGCCTACTGCCGAGCCGTAGTAAACCCAGGCACGGCCTTCGAGGAGTGGGTCATTCGCGTAGCCGAATGCTCCGACGATGACGTCATTATAGCCGTCACCGTTCACGTCCCCAGCTGAGGCCACCGAAAAACCAAAAAACGCGTTGTCCTGGCCCGACTCCGCGGACCAGGCAGGATCCGACGAGAGACCCGAAGCAGAACCGTGGTAGACCCAGGCACCCCCCTGGTTTTGCAGTCCGTCGTTATAGTAGGGCGCACCAACGATCACATCGTCATAGCCATCGCCGTTCACGTCCCCGGCTGAGGCAACAGAAGCGCCAAATTCTGCGCCGTTCTCGTCTGACGCTGCGGTCCAATTTGGTGAAGCCGACAGGCCAGAGGCAGAGCCATGGAAGACGAAGGCCCGGCCTGGAGGGATGTCGAAGTTCGACACGCCAGGAGCCCCAACGATGATGTCGCCGAACCCGTCGCCATTAACGTCTCCGGCCGAGGCCACTGACGTTCCGAATCTCGCAGACTCCTCGTCCAGCTCCCCGAACCAGTCAGGAACCACCGAAAGCCGGTCGGCCTTGCTGAGTGAGCCCTGCCTTGGGGCCACGTGCTGCAAGGAGGCCCCTAGTTCGGAGTCGGTGTCCGGCTGGCACCCGGCCGCCAGGAAGACCAGCGCCACCCCCGCCGCGAGCCCCCGGACCGCGCTTCGCCGAGCCATGCCATCCTCCCTCGCTGGGCCCCGTGGGGCCGGCCCTGGTGAACCCTCTGCCCGACCATCCCACTGCCTACCGACCGTGTGCCGATGGTAGCACGGGGCGAGGACCCGGGGTCAACGGTCCAGGCCGGCCCGCCATTGACAGGTCCAGGATGGGGTGTTACGCAGGCCGGGTCGCGCCGACACGCGAGGACACACCCACCCGGAGGCCCCCCGATGTGCGCCGAGAAGAAGCTGACCAAGGAGCAGTTGCTGGCCAAGGCCAAGAAGCCCGCCGAGGACGCCATGAAGATGCACCCCTTCTACAAGGGGAAGATCGAGGTGAGCCCCAAGGCCTGCATCCGCAGCATCGACGACTTCGCCATCTGGTACACCCCGGGGGTGGCCGCCCCCTGCATGGACATCCACAAGCACCCGGAGACGGTGTACGAACACACCAACAAGGGCAACTTCGTGGCGGTGGTGTCCGACGGCACCCGGGTGCTGGGGCTGGGCGACATCGGCCCCGAGGCGGCCCTGCCGGTCATGGAAGGCAAGGCCATGCTGTTCAAGTACCTGGGCGGCGTGGACGCCTTCCCCATCTGCCTGGACACCAAGGATCCGGACAAGATCATCGAGACGGTCAAGCTGCTGCAGCCCACCTTCGGCGGCATCAACCTCGAGGACATCGCCAAGCCCAAGTGCTTCCGCATCCTGGACACGCTGCGCAGGGAGTGCCGCATCCCGGTGTGGCACGACGACCAGCAGGGCACCGCGGCCGTGACCGTGGCCGGGCTGATCAACGCGCTGAAGCTCGTCGGCAAGCCGATGGATCAGGTCAAGCTCTGCCTGGTGGGGGCCGGCGCGGCCAACATCCGCATCGCCCACCTGTGCATCCAGGCCGGGGTGACGGCCGGTCACATGATCGTGTGCGACAGCCGGGGCACGCTCCACAGGGGCCGGACCGAGGTGAAGGCCGAGGAGCCCGAGAAGTGGGCCCTGGCGGAGATCACCAACGAGTCCCAGCTCGCGGGAGACACGCCGGCCGCCATGCAGGGCGCGGACGTGCTCATCTCGCTGTCCAGGTCCGGGCCGGACGTGATCAAGAAGGACTGGGTGGCCGCCATGGCCAAGGGCGCGGTGGTGTTCGTGTGCGCCAACCCCATCCCCGAGATTTGGCCCTGGGAGGCCAAGGAGGCGGGGGCGCGCATCGTGGCCACCGGCCGCTCCGACTTCCCCAACCAGGTCAACAACTCGGTCGGCTTCCCGGGCATCTTCCGGGGGACGCTGGACGTGCGCGCCAGGACCATCACCGACGAGATGTGCCTCGCGGCGGCCCGCGAGCTGGCCAAGACCGCCGAGGACAAGGGCATGGACGAGGATCACCTGCTGCCCACCATGGACGACTGGGAGGTCTTCCCGCGCGAGGCCGCGGCCGTCGGCATGAAGGCCGTCGAGCAGGGGGTCGCGCTGCGCACCGACGTCACCTTCGAGGGCCTGCGCAAGGAGGCCGAGGTGATCATCAAGCGCGCCCGCGACGCCATGACCTGCGTCCAGGTCCAGGGCTTCATCCGCCCGTACACCCCCAAGGCCTGATCGCACCCCGAGCCCCTGCCCTGCCCGCCCCGTCCAGCCGATCGGGTTGCACCCCGCCGACCCGTCGCGTTACGCTGGGGCAGACCACCCGACCCTGATCTCCCGGGAGGGAACCGCCATGACCCGACTGTCCGTCGTTTTCACCGCGCTGGCGTGCCTGGCGCTGGGAGCCTGTGAGTCCAAGCCCTGCGCCCAGCCCGACGCAGCGAGCCCGGAGCCGCCGCGGGCCGTCTCGCCGGCCGAGGCCGCGCTCACGCCCGCGCTGCAGGCCTTCAACGCCGTCAGCCTGCCCCGGGTGGCCGAGCTGTTCTGCGAGGACCACGAGCTGGTCCTGCCCGTGGCCGGGCAGCCTCCGCTGCGCGGCCGGGCCGGGATCCTGTCCGCGCTGCAGAGCGTGCAGCTCGCCTTCCCCGACGCCCAGCTCCGGCTCCGGCGCGTGCTCGACAACGGCGCGGACTGGGCGGCGGAGCTGAGCTTCTCGGGCACCCACCAGGCCGAGTTCCTGGGCGTGCCGGCCTCGCAGAAGCGGATCGACTTCCACTTCGCGCTGCTCGGCCAGGTCCGCGAGGGCCGGCTCGCCCGCACGCACGTGGTGGGCAACGGGCTCGCCCTGCTCAGGCAGCTCAAGGGCGACGCCGAGCACCTGCCGCCCGGCCCGGTCGTGCCCGAGCGGCCCGAGCTGGCGGTTGGCCCGGGCCCGGAGGCGCAGGTCGCCGCCGTGCGCGCGCTGTTCGAGGCCTTCGACACCGGCGACGTCGCCGCGCTCAAGGCGCTGGTGACCGAGGACGTGTCGGTCCTCGCCCTGGGCGACGGCAAGCTGCTCAGCGGGAGCGCGGAGCTCGGCGAGGCGCTGCTCCAGGAGCGCCAGGCCTTCCAGGGCGGGGTGAGGATCGAGCGCGTGTTCGCCGCGGGCGACTGCGCCGCGGCGCTGGTCGTGGTGGAGGGCAAGCTGATCGGCGACACCGGCCCCTACAAGGCCAGCGGCCGGAGCTTCCGGGAGGCCGGCCTGGACGTGTTCCGCTTCTCGGGCGGCAAGATCCGCACCTGGAACAACTACCGCAACGTGCTGGACGTGCTGACCCAGCTCGGCCTCTTCCCGCCACCGGCCCCGGCGCCGGCGCCCGGCGGCAAGTGAGGGCTGCCCCGATGGCGCGCCTCCCCCTGATGCCGCTGGTCTGCCTGGCCGCCCTGGCGGCCGCCTGCGACGGCGGCGGCGAGCCCGCCGACCCGTGCGCCGGCGTGACCTGCTCCGGGCTCGGCGACTGCGCCGTGCTCGGCGGGAGCGAGCCCGTGTGCGTGTGCCGCGACGGCCACCACGCCGAGGGGCTCACCTGCGTGCCCGACAGCGATGCCTGCCAGGACGTGGCCTGTGGCGGGCACGGCGACTGCGTGCTGCAGGCCGGGGCCGCGCTGTGCGTGTGCGACATCGGCTACCACGCCGACGGGCTCGTGTGCGTGGAGAACGATCCGCTCGATCCGTGCGCCGCGGTGGACTGCTCCGGGCACGGCCAGTGCCGGGCCGAGGGCGGCGCGGCCTCGTGCGCCTGCGACGCGGGCTACCACGCCGAGGGGCTGGCCTGCCTCGAGGACGTGGTCGCGGAGCCGTGCCAGGGGGTCACCTGCTCGGGGCACGGGCGCTGCGAGGTGGTGGCGGACCAGGCCACCTGCGCCTGCGACCCGGGTTACGCGCCGGACGGGCTCGCCTGCCTGGCCGTCGACGTGTGCGCCGGCGTCGACTGCTCGGGCCACGGGAGCTGCTCCGCGCCGGAGGGCATCGCCCTGTGCGCCTGCGAGCCGGGCTACGTGCCCTCCGGGCTGGCCTGCGTCGAGAGCGGCGCGCCCGGCCCGGGCCCGGTGTGGTTCGTGCACACCTCCGATCACCACTTCGGGGACAGCGACGACGCCGCGACCCGGCTGGAAGTCCTGCAGCGCGACCTGCTGCCGATCCTCGAGCCGGCCGCGGCCGTGCTGTCGGGCGACACGACCGAGGGCGGGACCGGCCCGGAGTGGGCGGCCTACCACGGGGCCATCGACGCCTTCGCGCCGCTCTACCCCGCCTGGGTCGAGATCCCCGGCAACCACGACGTCAAGGAGGACGGCGAGGATCGCTTCCGCTCCGAGGCGATCGCCGGCCGCGCGGGCGCGGGCCTGTACGGCCAGGCCCTGCTCGACACCGCGGCGGGCCCGGTGCGGCTGCTGCGCGCCAACACCGCCGACAGCGACCTGGTCGCGGTCAACCTGTCCGGGAGCTTCGGCGCCGCCCAGGCCACCGCGCTCATGGCGCTCGAGGACGGGGATCCGCCCAGCGCCTACACGCTGGTCACCGGCCACCACCCGATGACCGGCCCGCTCCGGCTGTACCTCGGCTTCGAGCGCATGCAGACCCTGCTGGCGGCCACGGGCGCCCAGGCCTACCTGTGCGGACACGTGCACGCCCAGGCCTTCACCTGGCTGGGGGACGTGCTGGTGGTCCAGGCCGACAGCCTGGGGAAGTCCGATGCGGCCAAGGCGATCCTGCTGGCCCTCGACCAGACCGGCCCCTCGGCCAAGCTGCTGCCGCTCGACGGCAGCCAGACCTGGCCGCTGGTGATGATCACCTCCCCGGCCGACGACGCGCTCGGCGGGGTCAACCCGCGCGCGGCCACCTACCCGCCGGGCAGCCAGGTCCTGGCGCGGGCGCTGGTGTTCGCCCCGGGCGCCCTGTCCCACGTCGAGTTCCGGCTCGGCGGCGAGGTCTTCTACGCCGCCGAGATCCGCGAGCACGTCTGGGAGGCGACGGTCACCCTGCCGGCCAGCGCGGAGTCCGTGAGCCTGACGGCGGTCGCCACCGGCGCGGACGGCGCCTCCGACGACGCGATCACCTTCGACGTGGGCCCCTGAGCGCCTGCCCCGGGGAGAACCCCGCGGAGCCCCGCCGCCCACCGGCGGAATCCCACCTCGCGGGGCCTGTGGAGAAACTGTGGATTGATTGGGGAACGGGTGGGGACGGAGGTGTGGGACGCGTGGGGAAAACCCTGAGGAAAAGCCTGTGTTTTCCGGGTAGAAAGGGGGCTGGAAAGGCTGTGGACAGGTCTGGGGCTCACGGGTGGAGAAGGTGTGGAGTCCCGCCCCTCACCCCACGGTGATGTCGAAGCCCGGCGGGTTCTCGAGGTGCTTCTTGACGGCGCACTTCTGGGCCGAGCGGACGATGGCCGCGTGGTGCTCCTGTCCGACACCCGCGGGCAAGCGGATGGACATGCGCACCTTGCCGATCAAGCCCGTGGACGGATCGCGCTCGTGGTCCTGGAGGATCTGCAGGCCCCCGGTTGGCAGGCCGCGCGCCTTGAGGTAGCCCAGCACGTAGATGCCCGCGCACGTGCCCAGCGAGGCCAGGAACAGGGAGAAGGGCGTGGGCGCCGAGCCCTCCCCGCCCCCCTCGGCCGGTTGGTCGGTGTGCACCGTGAAGCCGCCGAGCTGCGCGTCCACCCTCAGTCCGCCCGGGAAGCTCACCACCAGGTCCGCCATGACTGAAGCTCCTCCTCCCCCACCGCCCTCAAGGTGGGTCCGCCTCTGCCGGGCGTCAACCCCGGCCAGCGGGCCGCGAGGGTCCCCGCTCACCAGGCCATGGGGCACTGGTCGGCCTGGACACAGACGATCACACCCGGGTCGCCCGGGTACGGGCAGCAGCGCGTCTGGCCCTGGCACTCCTCGCAGGGGCAGGCGTCGCAGCCGCGGGCGAGGGTGAACGCGCGGCAGTCGCCGCGCGCGCACAGCTCGTCCACGGCGCAGGTGAGGTTGCACTCGCCGCAGTTCAAGGGATGGACGTTGAACGCGGCGTCGGTCACGCAGGACTGCGCGTTTGGATCGCAGCTCGTCGTCGGGCCCATGCAGTTGTTGACGCAGTTGCTGTTCATGCAGAAGTCCTGCTGTCCCGTGCACGTCCGCCCGCACTGGCCGCAGTTCGTGTCGTCGCTGCGGGTGTCCACGCAGGCCCCGGCGCACAGCGTCAGGCCCGGCCGGCAGGCGCACTGGCCATCCAGACAGTACTGGGCATCCTCGCAGACGGTGCCGCAGCCGCCGCAGGCCGTGGGATCGTCCTGCAGATCGAGGCACTGGTCCACTCCGCCCACCTCGCAGAGGCTCAGGCCGGCCGCGCAGCCGCACACCCCGGCGGTGCACAACCCGAACAGCGGATCGCAGCTCGTGCCGCAGGCCCCGCAGTGATCCTCGTCGGTGTCCAGGTCCGCGCACGCCCCGCCGCAGTCCTGGGTGCCGGCCGGGCAGGAGCAAGCGCCGTCCTGGCAGACCGCACCCGTGTCGCAGCGCGTGTCGCAGGTGCCGCAGTGGTCCGGGTCGAGGTCCAGGGACACGCAGCCCTCGCCGCACAGGCTGAGCCCGACCGGGCACTGGCAGGCGCCGGAGACGCACACGGCGGCGTCCCCGCAGTCGGTCTGGCAATCGCCGCAGTGCTCCGGATCCGAGGACAGCTCCGCGCACACGGCGCCGCAGTCCACCTGGCCGGACGGGCACACGCACACGCCCGAGGTGCAGGTCGCGCCCGCGGGGCAAGCCTCGGGGCAAGAGCCGCAGTGCTGGAGGTCGCTCGACAAATCCGTGCACACCCCGCCGCAGTCCACCAGCTCGCCCGGGCAGGGTTGGCACACGCCCGCGACGCACTCCGCGCCCACCAGACACTCCTCGCCGCAGATCCCGCAGTTGGCGGGATCCGTGGCCAGCTCCGCGCACACGTCCCCGCAGTTGACCTCTCCGGCCGGGCAGGTGCACACCCCGGCGGCGCAGGTGCCACCCTCCCCGCAGGCCGCCCCGCAGGCGCCGCAGTTCGCCATATCGGTCTGGAGGTCGGCGCACACGCTCCCGCAGTCACTCCACCCTGCCGGGCACACGCAGCCGCCCGAGATGCACTCCTCTCCGGGGATGCAGGCCACGTCGCACGTGCCGCAGTAGCCCGGATCGCTGGACAGATCCGCGCAGGCCTCCCCGCAGTTCACCTCTCCGGCGGGGCAGGTGCACACGCCGTCCGCGCAGGTGCCACCCTCGCCGCAGGGTCGGTTGCAGGCGCCGCAGTGGTCCATGTCGGTCAGGAGATCGGCGCAGGCGTCCCGGCAGCGCTCGGTCCCCTCCGGGCACTGGCAGGCGCCCGACACGCACTCCCCACCGGTCGGACAGTCCCGGCCGCAGGCGCCACAGTTCGCCTCGTCCGCGGACAGGTCCACGCACTCGGTGTCGCACTCGAGCAGCCCCGCGGGGCAGCCCGCGAGACACCCGCCCAGGTGGCATAGCTCCCCGTCCTCGCAGGCGTCTCCGCATGCGCCACAGTTCTGCTCATCGGCCTGGAGATCGACGCAGGCGCCGTCGCAGGCGGTCAGGCCCGTGTCGCAAGCTCCCGGCCTGGAAGTGGAATCACAGGCGGGCTGGAGGCAGACGGCGGCCAGGAGCAGCACCCACGCGAAGGCCGGGACGATCCGAGCACCGCGAGACATGGTGTCCTCCTCGAGGCCCGACAGGGTGCGGGCCTCTGGCGTACTACGCACGGCCGCCAGAGGAGGTAACGCGGAGCGGAGCGGCGCGCCTAGAGCACCCGGCCCCAGTGGATCATCTGGGCGCTCGGCGCCAGGCCCGGGACGGTCACGGTGTAGACCGAGGTGCCCACCGGCAGGGTCAGCGAAGCTCTGCCATCCGGCGTGAACACGACCGACGGCGAGGTGAGCGGGCCTCCCACACCGGGCTGGAACGGGGCTATGACCGGCGTGGTGAAGTCGTCGAAGTCGAGGCCGTACAGCCTGCCCGTGCCCGGCTCGCAGCGGTTCGGGTTGGCGATGTAAGTGGTGTAGTAGACGTTGCCGCCCGCCACGAACGGCTTGCCCCACATGCGCTCACCGGCGCCCAGCGCCAACCGCATCTGCGGATCGAGGTAACCCACGGCGTCCGGCGTGCGGTAGCTCGAGGCGTCGCCCGACAGGGTCTGCTCCACCCCGAAGAAGTACTCCTGGGCGGTGCGGACCTCGAAGGTGTCGTTCTCGCCCGTGCCGAAGAACAGCACCAGGTTGCGCTCGTAGTTCAGCGCCAGGGTGGGCGGCACCATGATCGGCCGCGGCGTGAGCCCCGCGTCGCGCTGCATGTCGAACCAGGGCGAGGGCGGCTTGGTGGGGTCGTTTTCCACCCGGCCCACGTCCCAGAGGTAGGTCGTGGCGCCGGCCACGTTGGGCTGGATCAGCATGTTGCTCACCACGCTCTTCTCGGTCTCCAGCCCGTCGTCCTTGTACAGCGCGGTCTCGAAGCCGACCTGGTACACCCGGCCCTTGGTGGTGGGGAAGAAGGCCGAGGTGATGTACTCGCCCAGGTGGACGTTGTAGGCCACCGGCGTGCCGGCCATGCTCTCGATCATGAAGTCCTGGTCCACGGACAGCTCGAAGCGGCCCTGGTGCTCGTGATCCACGAAGTCGCAGCCCTCGGTCTTGAGGAAGATGTAGACGCCTCCGGCCACGTTCTTCGGCTTCTGGAAGGTGTAGTGGCAGGGCGTGGTCCCGTTCCCGTTGCAGCCCGGCATGCCCGTGCCCGGGTTGTAGCAGCAGTCCTTCTGGTAGAGCGTGTCCGTCTCGGTCACCGTGCAGTAGTCGAGCAGCTCCGGCGGCAGGTAGGGAGGGTTCTGGACCTCGAGCCGCTTCTCGTCGCACCACCAGCCCTCGCCGTCGAAGTTGTTGCCGTTGCCGATGTGGTTCCAGGTGGAGGTCGGATCCGTCGCCAGGGTGTTGTAGAAATCGTCCAGCAGCGCCTGGTTGCCGGCGTTCACCGCCTCCGAGATCAGGAAGCGCTTGAGCAGCTTGCCGGTCTCCACGTCGATCACGTGCACCGAGTTGGCGAGGATCAGGCCCTCGACGAAGTCGATGCAGCTCATGACGTTCAGCAGCGAGGAGGTCGGCACGTAACCGCCGGGGACGATCATCACCGGCTTGCTGATGTAGGGCGGATCACCCGCGCTGGCGTTCGCGTCCTTCAGCCAGACCTGGCCCACGACGGGCTGGGAGTGGGAGAAGGCCCGCGAGCCCGAGCACTGCTTGAGGGAGTAGTCCAGGGAGATGTCCACGTCGGGCCGGTACTCCCACAGGTACTTGGGGTTCTGTGGGTCGGTCACGTCCAGCGCGAAGTAGCCCGAGCCGCCCCCGCGCAGGCTGCCGAACAGCACCGTGCGGTAGGCGCCCAGGATGGGCTGGTTGGCGGCGTCCTTGACCGGGTTGCCCAGCTTGTCGAGCAGCGGCACGTCTTTGAAGTACACGTCGCGCACCACGGGCGTGTTGTCCACGTAGTAGTCGTGCCGCACGCGCACGTTCTGGATCTTGTGCAGGAGCTGGTTGGGGATGAAGGCCCACAGCTCCCGGCCGGTCTCGTCCGCCCCCACCCCGTCCACGTCCTCGGCCACGAAGGCGTGCAGCATGCCGTCGTTGGCGCCCACGTACACCATGGTGTGGCGATCGATGTTGTTGCGGAAGTAGAACTCGTACTTGAAGTCCTCGCCCAGCGCGGACGGCGCGGTCACCACCGCCGGGCTGGAGTGGAAGATGTCGCCCAGCCAGGGGGCGGTCACGGTCACCTTGTCGCCCACCGAGGTGGTCCCGGGCACGCCGCGCACGAAGTTCTTGATCTTGTCCGAGAGCGCCGGCACGCCGATGCCCTCGCTGTCCCACAGGCACATCCAGGGATCGGTGTCGTGCAGCCCGGCCTCGAAGGAGTACAGGCCGTCGTCCGGGTTGGCCGACACCGGCCGGGGGAGCTGGCTGGCCAGGAAGGTGGAGGAGCGCGGGTCGTGGACCACGGTGTAGAGGCGCCGCGAGTTCGAGTTCTGGGCGGCCAGCACCTCGTCGAAGCGGGTCCACTGGGCCTGCGGGGTCCACTGCGGATTCCCGTCCCCGTCCAGGATCACCGGGATGCGGATGAGGTGGCCCTGCCAGCCGATGCCCGACAGGCTGACCTCGAAGTAGGCGGCGAACTGGAAGCTCTTGTCGTAGGTCAGGCTGGAGGCCACCGAGGTCATCTCGGTGCGGCTGGCCGCGCCGGACAGGATGGCGTCCAGCACGGCCGAGAAGGCCAGGTAGAGCGTCAGCGGGTTGTCGGCCACGAAGGAGGGCACCAGCCCGCCCGAGCCGGCGTAGGCGATGGGGTCGGTCCAGGGGCGCACGTCGCCGAAGCCGACCACGAACACCGGGATGCCCATGGAGAACAGGTTGAAGGCCTCCTGCTCGGGCGAGGAGTAGCCGTAGTCCCAGGGCCCGTTGTTGCCGCCGTCGGTCATCAGCAGCACGAATCTCCGGCGGCAGAGCTCCATGGGGTCCGTGTAGGCCGGGGTGACCTCGGTGGTCCAGTGGGTGTAGTACCAGCGGGCGTCCCACAGCGAGGCGTTCAGCGGGGTGCAGCCGGTCGCCCCGGCCGCACAGGCGCCGTCCTGGACCTTGACGTTGTTGCCCAGGATGTCCGTGGGATCGGCCGGATCGACGAGATCGACCAGCCCCCCGCCGACGGCGCCGCGCTGCTTGATGCCTATCTGGCCCTTGCTGGCCTTGGAGTCGCCCGTGCCCCAGGCCGGGTAGTTCCACACGGTGCTGCCCCTGCACCAGCCACAGCCGCAGGGCCGGTCGTCGTCGAACGTGGCGAAACCGAAACGGACCAGGTCCTTGTAGATGTCCAGGATGCCGTTCGGAGACTGGCGGGTGAGGTCGCCGCACGTGCCGCGCTGCCACAGGTAGGTCCCGGTGAGCACCTCGCGGGTGGCGAGTTGGGCCGAGCAGAAGCCGGCCGCCGTCCCGCTGCCGCAGGGGTACCAGCCGCCCGCCATGGAGCCCGAGGTGTCGATGATCACGAAGACGTCGGGCAGGGCCAGCAGGGGATCGTCCCCCGAGTAGATCCCCTGCGCCCGTGCCGGGGCCCAGCTCGCCAGCGCGGCCAGCGCAGTGCCGAACGCCACCAGCGCCGCTCTCCTCGTCATGGCCTGCCTCCCTCGTTCACCCGTGAGGAACGACGAGGCCAGCGAGCACGCGGGCCTCGGGAGCGAGTACGCGGGGGGGTTGAAAAGGTAACGGACGGCGGAGTGGCGCGCTGGCGCCACCCGCCGCGTGGACTGCCCGAGGTTTGGCTCAGCCGCCCATCGGGCACTGGTTGCCCTGGACGCAGAGGATCACGGACGGATCGCCGGGGTAGGTGCAGCAGCGGCTGCCGTCCGCGCAGTTCTGGCAGGGGCAGGAGTCGCAGCCCAGGGCCGCGTCGAAGGCCACGCAGGCGCCCTGCACGCACAGCTCGCCCACGGCGCAGACCAGGTTGCAGCCGCCGCAGTGGATCGGGCTGGTGTTGAAGACCGAGTCGAACACGCAGGACTGGGCATTCGGATCGCACTCGGTGGTCTGGCCTGAGCAGGACATCACGCAGTTGTTGTTCTGGCAGAACGCGCCCACGCCGGCCTGGCCCGTGCACTCCCGGCCGCACTGGCCGCAGTTCGCGTCGTCGCTGCGGGTGTCCATGCACGCCCCGCCGCAGTCCGTGAGCCCCGGCCGGCAGGCACACGCGCCATCCAGGCAATACTGGGTGTCCCCGCAGACGCCGGTGCAGCTGCCGCAGCTCTCCGGATCATCGAGGAGATCGCGGCAGACGTTGGCGCCCTCGTCGCAGTTGGCCAGCCCGGCCATGCACTCGCACACGCCCGCGGTGCACATCCCGAAAGCGGGGTCGCACGCCGTGCCGCAGGCCCCGCAGTTGGCCTCGTCGCTGGCGAGGTCCGCGCACGCCCCGCCGCAGTCCTGGGTCCCGGCAGGGCACTCGCACTGGCCGTCCTGGCAGATGGCTCCTTCCGGACAATCGTGCCCGCACTGGCCGCAGTTGGCCGGATCGAGGAGGAGCGACACGCAGGCGCCGTCGCAGGCGGTCAGCCCCAGCGGGCACTGGCAGGCGCCGGAGATGCACTCGGCCCCTTCGTCGCACGCGATCTGGCAGCCACCGCAGAGATCCGGATCGGTGGAGAGGTCCGCACATTCCACCCCACAGTCCACCAGTCCGTCCGGGCAGGTGCACACCCCGTCGAGGCACTCGGCCCCCGCGGGGCAGTGGGTCTCGCACGCCCCGCAGTGCTGCACGTCCGAGGCGAGGTCCGTGCACACACCGCCGCAGTCCACCAGCTCGCCCGGGCAGGGCTGGCACACGCCCGCGATGCACTCGGCGCCCAGGGCGCACTCCACGCCGCACTGGCCGCAGTTGGTGATGTCGGTGGCCAGGTCCGCGCACAGATCGCCGCAGTTCACCAAGCCGGCGGGGCAGGTGCACACCCCACCCACGCAGCTGCCGCCCTCGCCGCACAGCGTCCCGCATGCGCCGCAGTTCTGCATGTCGGTCTGGAGATCCGCGCACACGTCGCCGCAGTCGGTCCAGCCTTCCGGGCAGACGCACGCACCCGAGAGGCACTCCTCCCCGGGCAGGCAGACCACCTCGCAGGTGCCGCAGTGGCTGGCGTCGCTGGACAGATCGGCGCAGTCATCGCCGCAGTTCACCAACCCCGCCGGGCACAGGCACAAGCCGTCCTGACAGGTGCCGCCGAGGCCGCACAGGTTGCCGCAGCTCCCGCAGTTGCCGAGGTCGGTCAACAGATCAGCGCACGCGTCGCCGCACAGCACCTCGTCGGCCGCGCAGCGGCACAGGCCCGAGATGCACTCCCCGCCCAGCGGGCAGGCCACGGCGCACGAGCCGCAGTGGAGCACGTCGCTGGACAGATCCGCGCACACCTGGTCGCAGTCCACCTCGCCCACGGGACAAGTGCAGGCCCCCGCCTCGCACAGGGCGGTGGGGGGGCAGGCGTTGCCGCAGGCCCCGCAGTGGTCCTCGTCCGTCGTCCAGTCGACGCACTCACCCGCGCACTCCTCGGCATCCGCCTGGCAAGCGCAATGCCCGTCGACGCAGTTCGCCAGGGCACCGCAGGCGTTGAGGCAGGAGCCGCAGTGGCCCTCGTCGGTCGCCAGGTCCACGCAGCTGCCTGCGCAGTCCGTCTCCCCCGCTCCACAGGCGGGCTGGCACAGCCCGCCCAGGCACTCCACCCCGGGGTCGCAGGCGTGGTCGCACGACCCGCAGTTCGCCTCGTCCGTGGCCAGGTCCACGCACGCCCCGGAGCAGTCCGCCTCCCCTGCCCCGCAGCCGGCCTGGCACGCTCCGTCCACGCACTCCACCCCGGGGTCGCAGGCGTGGTCACACGTCCCGCAGTTCGTCTCGTCCGTAGCCAGGTTCACGCACACCCCGGAGCAGTCCGCCTCCTGGATATCGCACTCCAGAGGGCTGGACTCACTTCCACACCCCGCTCCTCCCAGGCAGAGCGCCAGCAGTGTCTCGAGCGCGAGCAGCCCTCTGGAAATACGACTCCTCATCGCACACCTCCTCCTCGGCGGTCCATGGCGCCACAGACCGGCCTGGGTCGAAGACGTCGACAGACCTTGGCGCTGGCTCTACTACGCGGGGGAGGCGGTGCGGGTAACGGCGGCGCTCACCACTGGACCTTGTAGTCGCGAATCTCGACCCGTCGCTCGGGCTGCAGCGCCTCCGCGGGCGGGTGTGGGCGGACGGCGGGCTCCGGCGGCTGGTCGACCGGGGCAGGCCCGGGAACGTCCGCCGCCATCGCCAGCGCCGGGCCCATGCTCAGGCTGCGGCGATTGCCCAGCACGTCCTCGGCCACCAGCTCGAGGTGCTGGCCGGGCTTGACCCGGACGCGCTCGGCGAAGCGGCCCTGCGCATCCAGGGCGATGGGGCGGCCGTTGAGCCACACCCGGGCATGCGTGTCGGCCTGGCCAGCCACGGGCAGGGCCGCCGAGGCGACCAGCGCGCCCTGGGGCTCCCGCAGCGAGATCTCGACCGTGTCCCGGACCGGAACAGGCGTGGGGACCTCTGTCCCCGGGGCCAGGCGCACCTGCAGCCCGGCCTGGAGCGGCAGGCGCCGCTCGCCCGCCACCACCTCGGCCTGGCCCTTGCGAACCGCGACCACCGCGCGCCCGCCCTCCAGGGCCAGGGCGTCGAAGGCCCCCTGGCGGCCCTCGACCAGGGTGCGCGAGGGCCGGTGGGTCACCTGCACCGCGCGCCGCCCGCCGTCGAGCAGCTCCACGCTCACCCGGCCGAGCTCGAGCTCCAGGCTGCGCATCGCCGGCTCGAGCCGCACCAGGCGCACGGCGGTCGCCGCGTGCAGGATGACCCGCGCGTCCGGGTCCAGGTCGAGCTCCGCGCGGGAGTCATCGCCCACGGACACGAGGTCCTGCGCGTGGAGCACCTCCCCCATCCGCACCGGCGATCGCTGGCCCGCCGCCACCCGGTGGACCTCTCCGCTCACCTGCCGCACCCGGCAGCTCCCCGGCCCGAGGTGCCGGTCCCCGCCGGGCGCGCCCAGCAAGAAGAAGAGGATCACGCCCAGCGCCAGCCCGGCGAGCAAGCCTCCGCCGGCCCAGGCCAGCCGCGGCGAGAGGCGTCGGCCTGGCCCCACAGGACGGGCCACCCCTTCGCGCCTCAGCGCGTCCAGGATGGCAGGGGCCAGATCCCGGGAGAGCTCCGGTCGCGGCAGCTCCGAGAGCTGGCGCTCGAGTTCTTCAGGCGAATTCATGTCTCGTCAGCTCCTGCCTCGGACGCCTCGAGCAAGCTCCTCAGCCGGGCGCGCGCCCGGCTGACCCGCATCTTCAGCACCAGCGCCGGCACGCCCAGCGCCTGGCCCATCTCCTGGTAGCTCATGCCCTCGTGGAACTTGAGCAACAGGGCCACGCGACCCTTCTCGGGCAGGGCCATCAAAGCCCGTTCGAGCCGCTGGGCGCGCTCCCTGCGCGAGGCCGGATCGCCCTCGCCGGGCGGCTGGGCAGCCAGGCCCTCGACCACCTCCAGCTCCATGGGGATCGCCTGCCTGCGGGCGTTCCGGTGCCAGGAGTGGCTCAGGTTGATCCCGAGCCGCACCAGCCACGGCCAGAACGGCCGCTCCAGGTCGTACAGGTGGAGCTTGCGGAAGGCCAGCAGGAAGGACTCCTGGGTCAGATCCTCCGCCGCGGCGCGATCGCGCACCAGGCGGAGCAGCAGGCCGAAGAGCCGCCGTTGATACCACCGCACGACCTCCCCGTAGGGCTCCAGGCAGCCGCGCTGGCACTCCTCGAGGATCGCGCGCTCGCGCTCCCTGCTGGGTGTTCCCATGTCGCTCGCCAGACGCTCGCTCCCTTTCTCCACCGATCCTACGTCCAGGGCGCCTGCTTGGTAACCCGACACGCACGGCCTCCGTCTGTTACCCATGAGCATCCGCGATCGTATGCCAGCATGCAACCGGAGGGCCCTTGAGGGAGGGCCCGTTCCGCTCTAGGATGGGCCCGGAATGAGAGCTCCGCCCTTCGACGCCCTCTTGCTCCTGGGTGGCGCGCTGCTCGCGGCGGGCGGGCTGACCGCCTGCACCCGAGCCAACCCGGCCTACTGCGCCACGGCCGAGGACTGCGCGGACCCTGGCCTGCCGGTGTGTGACGCCGCCACCCACGCCTGCGTGCCGGGCGCCGACGGGGAGGAGGCGGGCCCGGATGGGGGCGGGGGCGAGGACGGCCAGGACGCCCGGGACGCCGGGGATGGCCAGGACGAGGCGTCCTCGGAGGAGCAGGCCGACGAGGGGGCGGACGCGGCCCGCGTCGGGTGGTTCGTGGATGCCCAGGCCTGCCCGGGTTCGGGAGTCGGCACCGAGGCCGATCCCTTCTGCACCATCCAGGAGGCCCTGGACGCGGCCAGCCCGGGCCAGACGATCTGGATCGCGGCCGGCACCTACGCGGAGAGCCTCAGCCTGTCGGAGGACATCTCCCTGATCGGGGCGCCAGGGGTGCTGCTGAACGGGTCGAGCTGCCCCATCCTGGCGGTGATGGGCGGCGCCCGGGTGTCGCTGCGTTCTCTCACCCTCACCTCCTCCGGGTCCGGCTCGAACGGCCTGCTGCAGGTGGTGGGCAGCGCCGCGTTGACCGCGCAGGAGCTCCACCTGGGGCCGAGCAGCTGCGTGGGCCTGCGCTGCT
The DNA here is from genome assembly GCA_022710975.1 of Myxococcota bacterium. Taxonomy (GTDB): domain Bacteria; phylum Myxococcota; class B64-G9; order B64-G9; family B64-G9; genus JAKLGA01. Next base: position 338,724 of record JAKLGA010000002.1, read on the forward strand.
CGCAGGCCAGCTGCGCCCTGGACCGGTCGGTGGTCCAGGGCAACTCGGCCGGCGGCCTGGATCTCGGCCAGAGCCTGTACGACGTGACCAACACCTTCGTGACGGACAACGGGCCGACCGGGCAGATCGGCGCTGCGCGGCTCGATCAGCCGGTCGCAGGCTCTCGCTTCGCCTTCAACACCCTGGCGTTCAACCAGACCCAGGGCATGAACGGCGCGGGCCTGACCTGCCAGACCACGGCGGTCGCGGACTCCTGCGTGCTGTGGGAGAACGCCGGCGGGGACGTGTCCGCGAACTGCACCGTGAGCTACTCCGACGTCTCGCAGGCCCCGGGCACCTACGCCGGGACCGGCAACCAGAACGTGGAGCCGCTCTTCCGCGACGAGCTCGGCCGCGACCTGCACCTCGAACCGGGCTCCCCCTGCATCAACGCCGGGAACCCCGCGCCGGCCAGTGTGCCCGACCATGATCACGACGGGCAGCTCCGCCCGCAGGGTGGTCGCGCGGACCAGGGCGCCCACGAGGCTGGCTGAACGATCCCCTCAGAAGCGGAAGGTCCCCGAGAGGCTGAAGCCCCCGTCGCCGGGGACGAACCCGAGGCTGGCCGCCGACCCAGGTTGGTCTTCGCCTGGCTCATCCCCTAATAGAACCAGGATGAGGGCCGTACCCAGCAAAGCCGCCCCGGTTCCCAGGAGCACGGCCCCTGGCACCAGCGTGTCGTAGATCTCGGGGCAGCGCACGCCAGATGGGGCGTCACAGGTCCCCTGGCCGTCCAGCCCGACCAGCACGCCTCCCGGCACGCTCGCGGCCAGCCCCAGCCCGAGGGTCACCCAGGCGTAGGTGCTCGGCTGCGCCCACCACGGCCTGGGCGCCGGGACAGGCTGGGCCTTCACCACGGGCGCGGCGAGAGGCGGCGCCGCGATGCTCGGAGGCGCGGGCGGGGCTTCCACCACCAGCCTGGCCTCGGAGACCGGTCCAGCCAGGGGGGCCGCGAGCCCGGCCCGGACCAGGATCTCCCCCGGGCCGGCTCCGGCGGCGAGGTGCAGCATGGCCTCGAAGTGCCCGGGCGAGGTCTCCCGCGGGCTGTCGATGTCGGCCCCCTCGGCCAGGAGCAGTACCGGGGCCTCGGCCCAGGGTCGGCCGGCCGCGTCCACCGCGAACAGGTGCAGGCGGGCCTCGCGTTGGTCGGGAAGACACAACCTGGTCGTCTCGGCCAGCAACCACAGCGGCTCGAGCGCGGGCACCCCCAGATCGATGGTGCGCCGGTCGCCGCTCTTGAGGATCAGCTCGCCCTGCTCGGTGCCGGGCGGGGCCTCGAAGGGCATCACGGCCAGGCCGCGAGCATCGGCGTGGATCGGGCCGAAGGAGCGGCCCGCCACCTCCAGCGAGACCTCGGCCCCGGGCTCGGTTTCCACCCGGACCGTGCCCGCGCCCCACAGCGGCAGCGCGACCCAGGCCAGCGCCCGGCCCGGCAGGCGCGCCACGAGGATCTCGAGCTGCGGGAAACGCGCCGCGGGCGGACGGTACTCCGCCTCGAACCGGCCGGGACCGACCGCGCGCAGCGGACCGACCGCCCCCAGCCGGACGAGCACCTCCGGAGCGGCGGCGTGGTCCGGCGCGCCCGCCCCGTCCCCCACCTGGATCCTCACGCGGACGAGCTCCACCTGGCCCAGGACCAACGAGGCGGGCTCCAGCGCGATCTCGAGGCGACAGGCCGGGACCTGCGGGGGCTGCGCGGCCTGCACCGCGAGCCAGATGATTCCCAGCCAGCATGGCGTGACGCAGGGCATCGCGGGGGACTCTAGCCGCCCGTGACCGGGCTGGCAAGGGCCCCCTCGACGCGGGCGGGAGAGGACGCTAGTATACCCACGGCGGCCCCCCCCGGGGTAAGGCAGGACAGGGAGAAGACCAGGATGCGGGCAGGCTGGACGATCACCGTGGCGATGGCGGCCGCGCTCGCGGCCGCGGGCTGCGAGGACTCGCGGCTCCTGGTGCGCCAGCCGCCCGGCGAGCACCTGGACGTGTTCCAGCAGACCCCGGCCCCCACCGTGGACGTGCTGTGGGTGGTGGACAACTCGGCCTCCATGGCCGAGGAGCAGGAGGCCCTGGCCCAGAACTTCGGCTCCTTCCTCGAGTACCTGCAGGACACGGGCGCGAACTACCACATCGGGGTCATCTCCACCGACGTGTACAGCGAGGGCCACCAGGGGCGGCTGCAGGGCACGGTGCCCTTCATCAGCCCGCTCACCCCCTACGCCCCCGACGTCTTCGCCGAGAACGTGCGCGTGGGCACCGAGGGCAAGGGCGACGAGCAGGGCTTCCGCGCGGCGCTGCTGGCGCTCGACGAGCCCCTGGTCAGCACCGCCAACGCCGGCTTCCTACGCGAGGCGGCCTACCTGTTCCTGATCTTCGTGTCCGACGAGGACGACAAGTCGTTCGGGGACGTGGGCTACTTCGTGCGCCGCTTCGAGCAGATCAAGGGAGTGGGCAACGACGGCATGGTCAACATCGGCGCGGTCGTGGAGACCGAGCTCGGCACCTGCCCCGACGCAGAGCCGGGCGTGCGCTACGCCGCGCTGGCCGCCGAGGTGGGCGGGCTGGCCCGCTCCATCTGCGGGGACTTCGGCGGGGCCCTCGACGCGCTCGGCTTCTCGGCCGCCGGCCTCAAGCGCAACTTCTCCCTGAGCCTGCCCGCCGTGCCCGAGTCCGTGGCGGTCTGGGTCAAGACCCCCTGCGGGCGGCCCTGGGCCAGCGCCGGGCTGTGCGCCGAGGTGTTCGACGACTGCGGCGGCCAGTCCTCCGAGGTGTTCGGCGCCACCTGCGTGCTGCGCCAGGCGCTCCCGGACGGGTGGTCGTACGACCCGGACACCGGCAGCGTGCGGTTCCACGGCGCGGCCGTGCCGCCCTTCGGCGCGGTGATCGAGGTCGGCTACATCCTGGAGGAGGACTAGCCATGCGCCCCCGCGCGCTCGCCCAGGCCGCCTTGCTGGCCGCCCTGTCGGCCGCGCTCGGCGCCTGCGACGACAGCGGCCTGCGCCTGGCCCCGCCCGACCTGCAGCTCGGCGCGGATCAACTGGACTTCGGCGCGGTGGCGGTCGGGCGGACCGAGACGCGCCGGCTGGTGGCCCGCAACCTGGGCGACGGCCCGCTGCGGCTGGAGTACGCGCTGGAGGGCCAGGACGGCGGGGCCTTCGGCATGACGCTGGCCCCCCCGGAGGTCGCGCCCGGCGGGCTGGTCGAGCTGGAGGTGGCCTTCGCCCCCCCGGACGACCGGCGCTTCGAGGCACTGCTGGTGCTGCTGTCGAACGACCCCGACCAGGCGCGCGCCGAGGTGCGGCTCGGCGGCGACGGCTTCCGCAGCGGCGCCCTGGAGGTGGAGCCCAGGGAGGTGGACTTCGGGCTGGTCGCGGCCGGCCAGGTGGGCCTGGGCCAGGTGACCCTCCGCAACGCGGGCGACGGCGAGCTCCTGGTGCTGGGCATCGAGCTCGGACAGGACACCCACCCGGACTACCAGATCATGACGTCCACCCGCACCCCGGCCGACCTGGCCGGAGGCGCCGAGGTGCGGCTCAACCTGGCCTACCGCCCGGACGGGGACAGCCAGCCCCCGGGCCTGGGCCGGCTGGTGGTGAGGGCCGCCGATCCCCGGAACCCGCGGGTCGAGGTGCTGCTGCGCGCCGGGCTGAATCGCGCCCCGCTGGCGGACGCCGGCGCGGACCAGCAGGTCGCGCCCCTGTCCGAGGTGAGCCTGGACGGCTCGGCCAGCTCCGATCCGGACGGCGACCTGCCGCTGACCTTCGCCTGGAGCCTGGCGCGGGCGCCCGAGGGCTCCAGCGCGGCGCTGCTCGACGCGGACCTGCCCGTCGCCCGCCTGGTGCCCGACCTGGTGGGGCTGTACGAGGCCGAGCTGTGGGTGACCGACGCGACCGGGCTGCGCAGCCTGCTGCCCGACCGGGCCGCGATCACCGCGCTGCCCGCCGAGCGGCTGCTGGTGGAGCTGGTGTGGGACTCGCCGCTCGGGGACCTAGACCTGCACCTGATCTCGCCTGGCGGCGCCTTCGGCGGGCTGCTGGACTGCTTCTACGCCAACCCCGCGCCGGACTGGGGCGTGTCCGGCGACAGCGCGGACGACCCCCGGCTGCTGCGCGACGACCTGGCCGGCTTCGGCCCGGAGACCATCGGCTACGCCGCGCCCATCGACGGGAGCTACGTGGTGAGCGCGCACTACTTCGCGGCCCACACCCCCTCCGGCAGCGAGCCCACCACCGCCACCCTGCGCGTGTTCGTGGACGGGCTGCTGGCGGCCGAGGTCACCCGGCGCCTGCAGTCCCAGGGGGAAACCTGGGAGGCGGTCCGGGTGCAGTGGCCCGAGGGCGTGGTGAGTCCCCTGGACGGAGGCGCGCCATGAGCGCTCTGCGCCCGGGAGGCTGCGCGCTCGCCCTGCTCGCCCTGCTCTCAGGCTGCGGCGGCGGGACCCAGGGCCAGGGCGACGGCGGTCCGGATCCGCAGGCCTGCCAGAGCCGCCTGGACTGCTCCGGCCGGCTGGGCTGCACGGACGGGCTGTGCGGACGCTGCCAGCGCGACCGCGACTGCCTGGTCACCGAGTTCTGCCACCCCCTGGACCAGCTCTGCTCGCTGTTCGTCGAGGGCGAGTGCGCCCTCAATCAGGACTGCGCGCTGGGCGAGTTCTGCGTGCAGGGCAGCTGCAAGCCCGCCAGCCAGGTGGTGGCCTGCCGGGACGCGGGCGACTGCGCGGCGGGCGAGCGCTGCGACCCGCTCAACCTGGTGTGCGTGCTCGATCTGGGTTGCAACCGGGACGAGGACTGCGCCGCGGGCGAGGTGTGCAGCGTGGCCACCCACCGCTGCGAGAGCGCCTGCACGCCGGCCACGCAGGAGGTCATCTGCGGGCAGGGCCTGTTCTGCGACACCTTCGGCCGCTGCGTGGAGTGCTTCGAGGACGATCAGTGCGGGCTGGGCCTCACCTGCAACCTGGAGGTCCAGCGCTGCGAGGGCCAGAACAGCTGCCTGACCAGCCGCGACTGCGACCCCGGCCTGGTGTGCAACCCGCAGACCCGCCAGTGCACCAGCCCGCCGCCGGCCTGCCTGTCCAACGCCGACTGCCCCACGGGCAGCCAGTGCGACCCGGGCAGCGGCGCGTGCGTGTCCGCGGAGTGCCGCCCGGACGGCCTCGAGCCCAACGACTTCCCGGAGAGCGCCGCGCCGCTGGCGACCGGCCGGCACGAGCGGCTGAACCTGTGCCCGGGCGATCGGGACTTCTACGCGCTCGGCCTGGTGCGCGGCGACCGGGTGCAGGTGATCGCCACCACCGACTTCCTGTCGTCCGACAGCTTCCAGCTGGTGCTGCTCGATCCGACCGCGAGCGAGGTCCTCCAGGAGGGCTCGCTGCTGCTGGACCACGTGGTGGCCGGCACGGGGACGCACCTGGTGAGGGTGCAGACGCTCGACCCGCAGGCGAGCTACGCGCTGCTGGTGACCGTGACCCGCGGGGTGCCGTGCGACGACGACGCCCGCGAGCCGGACGACTCCGCCCTGCAGGCGCGGCCGATCGCGCCGGGCAGCTACCCGGGGCTGGCGCTGTGCCCGCAGGACGAGGACTGGTACAGCCTGGAGCGGCCGCTGGGCGCGCGCCTGCTGGCCCGGCTGAGCTACCCGGCGCTGCAGGGCGATCTGGACCTGGATCTGGTGGCGGGCGACGGGCAGACGCTGGTGATGCGCTCGGCCACCGCGGGCGACACCGAGGTGGTCTACGCGGAGGGCGGCCCGGGCACGCGCTACTACCTGCGGGTGTACGCCGAGGGCTCCAACCAGAACCGCTACCAGCTCGACGTGGAGCTGACGGCCGGGGAACGCTGAAGGGCGAGGGTGAGCTCATGCGCGCGCGGCGAGCACACACGGTTCGGGCGGGCGGGCTGCTGGCCCTGGCGACCGCGGCGCTGCTGGCCGTGGGCTGCCCGGACGCGGGGCCCGCGGCCGACGCCGGGCCGGACGCCGACGCCGACGGGGGGCCGGACGGGGACGCCGACGGCGGGCCGGACCAGGACGCCGACGGCGACGCGGACGGAGCGGACGACGGGGCCGACGCGGGCCCGGTCGAGCTCGGCCTGGGCGCGGTCCTGCCCTCGCGCGGCCCGACCGAGGGCGGCACCTGGGTCAACCTGTTGGGCGAGGGCTTCGTGCGCGGCATCGGCGAGAGCCCCTTCGACGCCCGCGACGTGACCGACGTGACCTTCGGAGACAACCCGGCCATCGACATCGAGGTGGTGCGCGACGACATGATCAGCGTGCGCACCCCGCCCGGGCTGGCCGGGCCGTGCCAGGTGGTGGTCGAGAACCCCAACGGGCGCGTCGTCCTCCCGGGCGGCTTCACCTTCTTCGACAAGCTGATCACCGGCCAGGTGAGCCCCACCGATCTCGCGGCCGGGGGCGGCACGCCCTTCACGGTCGAGGGCTCCGGCTTCACCGCCGACACCCGGGTGCTGGTGGGCGGGCGGCTGGCGCCCTCGCTCGAGCTGGAGAGCGCCGAGCTGCTGCGGATGGTGGCCCCGCCGGGCGCGCCCGGCCTCGCCGACCTCGAGGTGGTCAACCGCAACGGCCGCGCCCTGATCTACCGCGGCATGCGCTACCACGCCCGCCCGGAGCTGACCGGGCTGGAGCCCCCGGCCGGCCCGGCCGAGGGCGGCACGCCCGTGGCGATCCGCGGTCTGGGACTCGAGCCGGGCTGCCAGGTGTGGATCGGCGGCGCGCCGGCTGCCGGCGTCACCTGGGTGGCGGACGACCGGCTGGAGGCCGTGAGCCCGCCGGGCGCGGCCGGACCGGCCGAGGTGCGGGTCGCCTGCGCCGTGGAGGAGGCCCTGCTGGAGGGCGGATTCGTGTACCTGCCGCCGGCCACCGGGGCGCTCGGCCTGCTGGCGCTCGCCCCGCCGGCCGGCCCCGAGGGCGGCGGCCAGCGCGTGGCCCTGTGCGGGGAGGGCTTCGCGGCCGGGCTCGACGAGGTGCGCTTCGGCACGGCCGCGGCGACGGGGCTGTCGGTCCAGGACGACCGGCTGGCCTGGGCGACCACCCCGGCGGGCAGCCCGGGCGCGGTGGACGTCGAGGTGCGCGCCGGCGCGGCCACGGCCCAGGCCCCGGCGGCCTTCCGCTACTTCACCCCGCTCGCGCTCGACGGCGTGGAGCCGGCCGAGGCGCCCGCCGCCGGCGGGGCGCCGTTCACCCTGCACGGGCACGGCTTCCACGCGGGAGTGGAGGTGCGGGTGGGCGGGCTGCCGGCCTCCGGCCTCGAGCTCGTGTCACCCGACGAGCTGCGGGCGATCAGCCCGCCGGGCTCCCCCGGCGCGGTCGAGCTCGAGGTGCGCGACGGAGACAGCCGCGCCAGCCTGCCCTGGCGGCTGACGGGCACGCTGAGCCTCCTGCGCGCGGAGCCCGACTCCGGCGGCCAGGCGGGCGGCACCTACGTGCTGCTGCTGGGCGACGGGCTGGGCGCGGACGCGCAGGTGTGGTTCGGCGAGCGCGAGGCCAGCGTGGTGCAGGCCCTGTCCACCAGCCTGCTGGCCGTGCGCAGCCCGCGCGGCGAGCCCGGCGAGGTGAGCGTGGCGGTGGAGCGCGGCGGGGCGCGGGCCGAGCTGCCCGGCGGCTTCTCCTACTTCGATCCCACCAACGACCGAGGCGGCGCCTCGGGCGGCCCGCTCCAGGGCGCGCTGTACGTCACCGCGCTGGACGGCACGTACTCCAAGTACGGCCTCCCGCTGCCGGGCGCCACGGTGCTGCTCGAGGAGCCGGCGCTCAACGGCCTGACCGACGACCGCGGCCAGGTCACCTTCTCGGGGCCGTCCCTGGTGCGGGCCGTGACGCTCACCGTGGCCAAGGAGGGCTACCAGGCCACCACCCTGGTGGGCCTGGACGCGGCCGCGCTGACCGTCTACCTGTTCCCCAACGAGCAGGAGCCCATCGACATCAACCCGGGCGATCCGCCCAAGCTGAGCGTGCTGTCCGGGCGCGTGTTCGGCTTCAAGGACGTGCCCTGGCTGCCGCTGCCGGCGGGCGCCCAGCTCGAGGCGCGGGTCGGCTCCACCTCCTACAGCCTCTACTCGGTGCCGCCCTTCGCCGGCGTGCCACAGGGGTTGCCGGTGACCGAGGACGGCGGCACCTACGAGTTCACCGTGCGGCTGGGCGAGTACAGCCTGGTGGCGCTGTACGGGGTGAGCGATCCGGCCCTGGGCACCTTCACCCCGGCCCTGATGGGCGTGCGCCGGGCCATCCAGGTGCCCAGCGAGGACCCGGTCTCCGGCCAGGACATCGTGCTGGGCACGGCGCTGGACCAGGGCGTGGTGGTGACCCTGGTCGATCCGCCGGTCGGCAGCCTGGGAGAGCCGGTGCAGTACGGGGCCTACGTGAGCCTGGACCTCGGCCGGGATGGCGTGGTCTACCTCGATCAGGCCAAGGGCGTCAGCAACATGCTCTCGCTCTCGCGCCTGCCCGCGGCCAGCGCGGACGCCTTCCTGTTCGTGGCCCAGGCCAGCAGCCAGGGCGGCTACCCCTACTCCTACGTGTTCGGCCGCCAGGCCGGCGACCTGTCCGGCGGCATCTCGCTCGGGCCCTTCCTGGGCTTCCCGCGCATCCTGAGCCCGGCCCCGGACGGCCCGCTCGAGGGCGGCCGGATCGCCTGGCAGGTGGACGGACCCACGCCCATGCTCACCCAGGTGCTGGTGCAGACCGCGGAGCTCATCCCGCGCGTCCTGTGGCGGGTGGTGTTGCCCGGCGGGCAGACCGAGGTGACCCTGCCCGAGGAGCTGCTCGGGCTGCTGCCGCGCGGGGAGCCCCTGCTGATGCTGATCTACACGGCCAACTCGCCGCGCTTCGAGTTCGATCGCTTCAACTACGGCCAGCTCTCCACGGGCCGCTGGACCGCCTACACGGTCAACTTCGCCAGCTTCACCGCGCCCTGAGGGAGGCGGGCACCCAGGCATGCACCCCTCCCTCTCCCCCTGCCCAGCCCTGCGCTCCCTCGGCCCGCTGGCGGTCGGCCTGCTGGCGCTCGGGCTGCCCACCGGCTGCGACACCGGCGCACAGCTCTCCACCATCTGCCGCGGGGACGAGGACTGCCCGCCCGGCTACCGCTGCGAGCTGTCCACGGGCCTGTGCCTGTGCGCCAGCGACGAGGTGTGCGGCCCGGACGAGTACTGCGCCCCGGACGGCCGCTGCCGCCGGCGCATGGCCTGCGACACGAACCTGGATTGCCCGCTGGGCACCTTCTGCGACTCGACCACCGGCAACTGCATCGAGCAGGACAAGTGCACCGACGACAAGCAGTGCCCGCTGGGGCAGATCTGCTCCGAGGTCACCTTCCGCTGCGCCCCGGGCTGCCGCCAGAACGGCGACTGCCCGCTGGGCGACGTGTGCCGCGAGGGCGCCTGCCGCGGCGGGCTGTGCGAGGACACGTCCTACTGTGCCTACGGCGAGCTGTGCGAGCCCGCCAGCCAGACCTGCTCCAGCCCCTACGACGACGAACTCGCCCCCTTCTGCGCCCCGTGCCGCCCGACCAGCGTGAGCGAGCCGAACCGCTGCGGCCCGGGCCCGAACTTCTGCATCATGACCGGCAACGATCCCTCGCTGGCGCCCTTCTGCGGGGTGGACTGCAGCCAGGGCCAGGAGTGCCCCAACGGCTACGGCTGCCACCTGATCCTGACCGCGCCCGACGGGAGCTGCCAGGCGGACGGGGAGTGCCCCTCGGGGAGCTGCCACATCAACGAGGGCGACACGGTCGGCTTCTGCCTGTGCGCCACCGACGCCGAGTGCCCGCAGGACGCCTGCGACGACTTCGCCTTCGAGTGCCGCCTGACCCGCCGGCCCTGCAGCCCGGGCGGCGCCGAGTGCGATCGGCCCATCTACTGCATCGAGGGGCTGTGCCTGCTCGGCAGGAACTGCGCCCCGGTGGAGGGGCTGCGCTGCGCGGACCTCACCGGCGGGGTGGCGCCGTGAGCCGGGCGGTCGTCACCTGCGGGCTGGTCCTGCTGGCCCTCCCGCTGCTGCCGGGCTGCGAGCAGAGCACGCAGCTCTCCACCATCTGCCGCGGGGACGAGGACTGTCCGCCCGGCTACCGCTGCGAGCTGTCCACGGGCCTGTGCCTGTGCGCCAGCGACGAGGTGTGCGGCCCGGACGAGTACTGCGCCCCGGACGGCCGCTGCCGCCGGCGCATGGCCTGCGACACGAACCTGGATTGCCCGCTGGGCACCTTCTGCGACTCGACCACCGGCAACTGCATCGAGCAGGACAAGTGCACCGACGACAAGCAGTGCCCGCTGGGGCAGATCTGCTCCGAGGTCACCTTCCGCTGCGCCCCGGGCTGCCGCCAGAACGGCGACTGCCCGCTGGGCGACGTGTGCCGCGAGGGCGCCTGCCGCGGCGGGCTGTGCGAGGACAAGTCCTACTGCGCCTACGGCGAGCTGTGCGATCTCGACAGCGACAGCTGCTACGACCCGTACGATCCGGACCTCAGCCCGTTCTGCGACACGTGCCGTTCGGCCACCATCTACGAGCCGAGCCAGTGCGGCCCCGGGCCCAACTTCTGCCTGGTGCGCGCGGGCGACCTGACCCTGCCGCCCTACTGCGGCGTGGACTGCAGCCAGGGCCAGGAGTGCCCCAACGGCTACGACTGCTTCTCGGTGCGCATCGTGTACACCAGCGACAACTGCCGCAGCGACGCGGAGTGCGACTCGGGCAGCTGCTACATCAAGGAGGGCGACGAGCTCGGATTCTGCCTGTGCACCTCCATGGCGCAGTGCCCTCAGGACTCATGCGACGACTTCACCTTCGAGTGCCGCGTGACCCGCCGGCCCTGCACCCCGGGCGGAAACGAGTGCGACCGGCCCATCTACTGCATCGACGGCTACTGCCACATCGGCTACAACTGCAAGCCCGTCGAAGGGCTGCGCTGCGAAGACGTGCTACAATGAGCCCAGGTGGAACCGCACCCATGAGCACCGCTCGCACCGAGCCCCTCCATCCGCGCCGGCCGGTCTGGCTGCTGGGCATCGTCATGGCGCTGCTCGCGCCCAGCGGCGCCGCGGCCCAGGCCGACCCGGAGCTGCTCACGGCGCTCCAGGACTCGAGCTTCAAGGTGCGCCTGCGCGCCGCCGTGATGATCGGCAAGAAGAAGATGAAGGACGCCGCCCCGGCGTTGCGCAAGGCGCTGGAGGACGAGCAGGACGTGGTGCGCGCCGCGGCCGCCGCCTCGCTCGGCCAGGTCGGAGATCAGGAGTCGCGCCCGCTGCTGGCCAAGCTGATCAACCACTCCAGCGAGGCGGTGCGCAAGTCGGCCACCAAGGGCCTGACCGAGCTGGACGGCGCGCTCGGCGGACGCAAGTACCTGCTGGTGTTCGACCCCCCGGTGTTGCCGGCCGGTGTGAGCGCGGGCCAGGGCGCCCGGCTCCTGCGGGCGGTCAAGAAGGAGCTCGGCCGCAGCGCGGTGTCCGTGCCGAGCGTGGGCGAGGAGAGCGTGCTGCAGGGCGGCCCGCTGAACGAGCACATCGAAGCGCGCGGGCTGACCGGCATGCGCATCCAGACCAAGCTGGTCAAGCTGCAGGCCACCCAGAGCGGGGTGGTGTGCAAGGTGAGCATCATGGTGGTGACCGTGGCCCGCAACCGCATGGAGTTCGCGGGCAACGGCGAGGGCGAGGCCGAGGTGGACGGGGAGCTGGACGACGACACGCGGGTGGAGATCGAGGAGCAGCTCCTGGACGCCGCGGGCCAGGCCGCGGCGCAGGAGGTGTCCGGGTTCCTCACCCGCCGTACCGGTCCGTAGCCGGAGGAGAGTGTCCCATGGCAGAGGCTTTCGATCCGAAGAAGAAGCGGCGCCTGCGGAACCTGCTGCTGGACAAGCGGTTCCAGCTCAAGTACACGGCGGCGGTGGTGGTGATCACCAGCCTGCTGTGCATCGTCCTGGGCTTCTTCCTGTACCGCTCCCAGCAGGAGACCTCCCAGGTGGCCCTGGTCGGGCTGGACGAGGAGGTCAAGGCCGCCATGAGCGACGAGCTGGCCAGCGAGGACCGCAAGGTCCTGTTCGTCCTGGTGGCTTGCCTGGGCGGCCTGGTGTTCGCCATGTCTCTCCTGGGCATCGTGGCCACGCACAAGATCGCCGGCCCGGCCTTCGCCGTGCGGCGCAACCTGTCGCGCATCGCCGACGGCGAGCTGCCCCAGGTGCGCGCGCTGCGGCCGGGCGACGAGCTGCAGTCCGTGGGCGAGGAGCTGCAGCGCATGGTGGGCACCCTGCGCGGGCGCGAGCAGAAGGACGTCGAGCTGCTGGCGAACACCATCCTGGCGCTGACCACCTCGTCGGCCTCGGGCCCCGATCCGGCGCTGCTCGAGGCGCTCAAGGCCGCCCACAAGGAGAAGCACGAGCGCCTCAACCAGGCCTGAGCGTCCTCCCTGCCCGCGGCCCCCAGCCCCCCTCGCCTGCCAGGTTTTTGCGCCCGCGCGCGGCCTGCCGTACCATGGCCGTGCGAGGTGAGGCATGCCCAGCGCCGAGGACAAGCAGCAACCCAAGAAGGACACCACGGCCAAGGCGGAGCCCGCGCCGGCCTCGGAGCCCGCGGCCAAGCTCCCGGCCAAGCCCGAGCCGAAGGCCGAGGCCCCCCCTGGAAAGCCAGGGCCTGCCAAGCCGGAACCCCCGGCCAAGCCGCCCCCCAAGGAGCGCCCGCTGACCGAGCCGCAGGCCTTCCTGAAGGAGGCCCTGGCCGCGGCCCGGCACCTGGAGGTCGACCGGCTGCTGATGATCTGCGACGAGGCCGGGCCGCTCGAGCTGCTCATCGGCCGCGGGGTGAAGAAGAAGGCCGTGCTGGCCACCAGCTCGGAGAAGCAACACCTGCGCTGCGAGGAGCTCGGCCTGGCCCACGTGGCCATCCCGCCCTTCGCCTTCGACCGGCTGGACAAGATCAAGGTCGCCTTGAGCGCCAGCCAGTCCGCCGGCAGCGTGGCGGATGGCGACTTGGTGTTGTGCCTGGTCGGCCGTCCGGGCTCACCCGAGACCGACACCAGCATGCTGACCCGGGTCGGGCAGCACTCGGAGGAGCAGTCGGCCCTGGGCGCGCTCATCGCCGGGGGCGAGGTCTCCCCGCAGGTGCTGGACGCCGTGCTGCAGATGGCGCTCAGCGTGGGTTTCGACGGCATCGAGGGCACCCCGGTGGGCACCATCCTGGTGGTCGGCGACTCGACCGCCATCATGGAGAAGTCCAAGCAGCTCACCCTGAACCCGTTCCAGGGCTACTCCGAGGATGATCGCAACATCCTGGATCCGAAGATCCGCGACGCGGTCCGGAACTTCTGCCTGCTCGACGGGGCCATCGTGGTGCGCGAGGACGGCGTGCTGCTGGCCGCGGGCCGCTACCTGCGCCCCCCGGAGACGCTGGACATCGACCTGCCCATGGGCCAGGGCACCCGGCACGCCGCGGCCAAGGCTATCACCCAGGTGACCCACGCGGTCGCCTTCGTGGTCTCGAAGACCACCGGCGCGGTCAGCATCTACCGCGCGGGTGGGCTGGTGGTGGAGATCAAGCAGCCGAGGAGAAGGACCTAAGGTCTCCTCCGGAGACCTAGCAGGAGCATTCTCCGCAGCTCTTGTCACCGCCCCTGGACAGCGGGATCTTGGGATCGACGCGGTAACCGCGGAAGAAGCCCTTCTCCACGAAGTCCACGCACACACCGCCCGTCTGCTGGAGCAGGGCCTTCTCGATCACCACCTTCAGGCCATCGAACTCGAACTTCTCGTCGGTCTCTTTTGGCTCATCCAGAGCCAATGCCAGGGTGGGCCCCGCTCACCCATGGGACAGGTAGATGCGGAAGGCCCCCTCGACCTTCTCGCGCTGCCCGAATTCCTTGAGCTTTGCCTGGGCGGACTGGGTCACCTCGACCATCTCCCACGCTCCTTTCCGCACCGAACCGGAGGTGCCGACCACGGCCCCGGCGTGCGAATAAAGGATAGTTCGGGTTTTGTATTCCGTCAACGGCCAATCGCCGGAGAAATGGCCGCCGCCGGCGGGCGACCAAGCCGCGGGAGGAGCACGACATGATCGTCCATCCGTCCGTGGAGAAGTACCTCGAGGGTATCCAGCCGGCGCGTGACGCGGTGCTGGCCGACATGGAGGCCGAGGCGCTGCGCCGGGACTTCCCTGCGGTGGGCCCCCAGGTGGGCGCCCTGCTGGGCCTGCTGGCCCGGTCCGCCGGCGCACGCAGGGTGCTCGAGCTCGGCTCGGGGTTCGGCTACTCGGCCGTGTGGTTCGCCCGGGCGCTGCCGGACGGGGGTGAGGTGCACCTGACCGACAGCTCCGCGGAGCTGCTGGAGTCCGCCAGGGGCTACCTGGCGCGGGCCGGCCTGGCCGACCGCGCCAGGCTCCACCTGGGCGAGGCGCTCGGGGTGGCCCGGGGGCTCCAGGGACCGTTCGACCTCGTCTTCAACGACATCGACAAGGAGCACTACCCCGAGGTGGTGGCCCCGGCGCTGCGCCTGCTCCGGCCGGGCGGGCTGCTGGTGACCGACAACGCCCTGTGGCACGGCCGGGTGACCCAGCCCGCTCGCAGGGACGCGGCCACCCGGGGCGTGCGCGCCTACAACCGGGCGGTCCTCTCCCACCCCGAGCTCAGCACGGTCATCCTGCCGCTGCGGGACGGCGTGGCGGTCAGCGTGAAGCGCTGAAGCCTCAGCGATGGGAGGCGGGGATCGAGACGGGCGCGGGCTGCTCCACGGCGGGGCGGCTGCTGGCCTCCTCGCTCTGGAACGCGAGCACGAGCACCGCCCAGAACACCAGGCAGACCACCACGGCGATCACCAGGGCGCGCAGCATCGCTTCACCTCGCGGGCGCTTGTTGTATCCCATCTGCGACGGAAGTCAAGCACACCCCAAGCAAGCCGGATGCCAGCCAGTAGCGCCACGAAAAGGGGCCCGAGTCCGATGGGTTGGCGTGCAGCCAGGCCCGGGTCGAGGGGCCGCCGTGTCCGCCGGCCCACGCCTCCAGGCCCGGCGCGTCACTTGCCGCACAGGGAGGCCGGGTCGGGCGCGCAGCTCCAGCGCGGAGCGCAGAAGGCGTAGGCGACGAGCTCGGGCGCCGGTCCGTTCGGACAGCTCGCGTACCAGCCCTCCTCGCGGAAGCCGATGCCATCGCAGACGGCCGTGCACCCCTCGCACCTGCCGACCAGCAGCACCTGGTCGGTGCAGGAGTCTCGCCAGGCCTCCTGGCCGGTGGGATCGGGCTGGCAGACGGGCGGACAGGCCGGGGCCAGGCACTCGCACCAGGGCACCGTGGCGCCCCCGGGGCAGGTGAAGGGCCTCCGCGCTCCCAGGTCACAGCCCTGGGGACAATCCGCCAGGCAGTTGAAGGTGTTCTCGTGCGGATCGCAGACCCGGTCGCTGCAGTCCACGCAGTACAGCGGGTTGTCCTCGCACACCAAGTCGGGCGGGCAGTCGATCACCGGGTGGAGACCGGCGCAGCAGCCGTCGGCCGACGCCACCGCCAGGCCCTCGGTGCTGCAGCTCGAGTCGCAGCGGGCGGTGCAGGTGCCCGCCTGGCAGGCCCACACCCCGACGCACTGGAGCGGCCAGGCGAGCTGGAGGCAGTCGGCGAAGGTGGTGCAGGGCACCTGCACGCAGTCGATCGGGCAGCTCCCCTGGTCCTCGCCGCCCGCGTCGTCGCAGGTGCCATCCGGACAGGTGCTCGCGTCGCACACGGCCTGGCAGATCGACTGCTCGCAGCTCCAGTGCCCGGCGCACCCCTGCGGCCAGGCGCCCCCCAGGCAGTCGGCGGGCTGGTTGCAGTCCGGGGGGGGCAGGCAGTCCGCCACGCACTCGCCGCCGTCGCAACGCCAGGCGCCCCCGAATTCGCAGGGCAGCGCGCCCGTGCAGTCGCCGTCGGCGCTGCACACGGGCGTGTCGCACACGGCCTGGCAGACGCCGGCCTGGCACTCCCAGTGCCCGACGCAGTTCAGCGGCCAGTCGTGGCCCTCGCAGGCGGCGGCCAGGGTGCACTCGGGCTGGCACAGGGGCCGGCACTCCCCGTCGATGCAGGCCCACTCACAGCCGGCGCCCGGATCCCCGGAGCAGCCCTGGGGGCTCACGCAGGCCGGCCCCTCGCTGGCCGAGCAGGCCAGCAGGCTCAGCGCAGACAGCGCGGCGAGCCAGACTCCCAAGTTCTTCATGGCGCGTCCTCCCTGCCCCTCACCCATTCCTACACCCGGGGGCAGGCGCGGGTCACGGGGACCTCGGCGCTTCCCGGCCGGCCTCGACCTTCTTCTTCAGCGCCTCCACGTCCGTCTCGCGGATGAAACGGAGGAGGTTGGTCCACACCTCGTGGTAGCCGAACTCGCCCTCGGTCATTTCCCGCAGGGCCTCGTCCTTGGTCCAGCCCTGCACCACCAGGCGGTAGAAGGCCGCCATGGTCCCGGTGCGATCCGCGCCGTGTTGGCAGTGGACGAAGACGGGCTGCCGGGCCGGATCGGTGGCCACGCGCAGGAACTGCAGCACGTGCTTCTCCTTGACCCCCCAGGCCGCCATGGGGATGTGCACGTAGTCCAGCTTGGTGCCCTTGAGCAGCTTCCGATCGGAGTGGAGCTGGCGCAGGCTGATCACCGTCTTGATGCCCAGGCCCTCCAGGTTGCGGAAGCCCTCCGCGCTGGGCTGCGCGCCGCGGTAGAGCTGGTCGGACACCTTGTGCAGGTTGGGCGCCCCGGCGAGCTGGACGGGCTGCGCCCACTCCGGCGGGCGGGCGGGCGGCTTGTCCGCGGCCTCGTCCCCCGCCAGGGCCGGGAGCCCGAACGCGAGCACCCAGGCCAGGGACCACACGCCAACCCCCGTGGACGACCACCCCTTCGCACGACTCCCGAGCATGTTCGCCTCCTCGCGCACCCGGATCGCCCCGGGGCGGTTCAGGTCAGCCAGCGGACCACCAGCGCCACGCCCAGGACCAGGCCGAAGAACGCCAGCACGCCGAGCTCCTTGAGCAGCACGACGGCCAGGATGAAGCGCCAGCCCAGGCTGGGGAACAGCCAGCGGGCGTAGGAGCAGGCCAGCAGGAACAGCATGACCATGGCGGCGCCGGCCACCGGCGCCACCCGGGTGCCCTCCTGCCCGAAGGCCAGCAGGAACGCCAGGGCGCCCAGGGCCACCACGTGCATGACGATGAGCGCGTCGAGCCCCCTCCTGGCCCATGGGCCCGGGAGCGGGCGGACGGGTCCCGTGGACCGGGCGGTGGGCGCTTCAGGACGGCCGGGGACATCCTCGGTCTGCATGCGTTGCCACTCTACCATCGGGGACGGAGGTCGGGCAACACGGGGACGGAGGTCGGGCAACAGGCTGAAGAGAACACGCTTTTTTGCGATTGACCGGCCCGGCGGCAGGATCTAAGATGCCTCCCCAATGCCGGCGAACCAGACAGACACCAAGGTCGAGGCGCTCAACCAGCGAGGCATCGAGCTGGCCGACAAAGGCTGGCTGGAGGAGGCCCTCAAGGAGTTCGGCCGGGCCATCGAGCTGGCCCCCAAGGCCGCGTTCCCCTACCTGAACCGCGCCAGCGTGTACGTGGAGCAGGGGCGCAACCTCGACGCGCTCCAGGACCTGCTGACCGCCATCCGGCTGGCACCGCAGGACCCGTCGACCCACTACCATCTCGGCATTTTCCTTGCGCAGCGGGGAGTTGAGCTCGGGAAGGCCGAGCTCCACTCGAGCCTGCAGATGGAGCCCGACCAGATCGACGCCTGGCTCCAGATCGGCGCCATCCACGCCGAGCGCGGCGAGTGGCCCGAGGCCGAGGCCGCCTACCAGGCCGCGCTGGACATCGATCCCTCCGATCCATGGGCCAACCGGGAGCTGGGGCTGGTGTTGCTCGACCGCGGCGAGGTGCACGAGGCCATCCAGTACCTGCGGTTCGCGCGCCAGCAGCTCCCGGAGGACGAGGAGCTCGAGGTGGACCTGGCGCTGGCCTACATGCAGGCCGGTTTCCACTCCAAGGCGGAGAAGGGCCTGCGGACCGTGGCGGGCCGCTCCCCGCAGAACCTGCACGCGCAGTACAACCTGGCCGCGCTGCTGGCCGAGCGCGGCGACCTCGACCAGGCCATGCCCTTCCTCGAGGCGGCCGCCCGCATCCACGCGGTGCGGGTCAAGGACTGGCTGCGCGAGGACACCTTCTTCGACAACGTCCGGGAGTCCCCCCGCTTCCAGGAGTTCGTGAAACAGTCTCTGCCACAAGATGTTGGGTAGGGTCACCCATCCCGGAACCACCGCTGGGAGTTTTTGCTTGCCAGCCCGACCCTTCTGTGGTACATGCCGGATCCGTTTCGAGTCGTCGGAACTCCCGAGGGTTGCACGGAAAACCGTCTCTTCGATCGACCCCGGGGTTCCCCAGCGCGTGGAGTGAGCCTTGAAGATTCGCCGGCTTGAGATCCAGGGCTTCAAGTCCTTCATGGAGCGCACCAAGCTCCGCTTCGACGATGGCATCACCGGCATCGTCGGACCCAACGGCTGCGGCAAGAGCAACGTGGTGGACGCCATCCGCTGGGTCATGGGCGAGCAGAGCGCGCGCATCCTGCGCGGCAAGAACATGGAGGACGTGATCTTCGCCGGCAGCGAGACCAAGCCGGCCATGGGCATGGCGGAGGTGGCGATCACCTTCCAGAACGACGGGCGCAACGTGCCGCCGGAGTACGCCGGCCACACCGAGATCACCGTCGGTCGCCAGCTCTTCCGCTCCGGGGAGAGCGAGTACTCGATCAACCGCACCCCCTGCCGCCTGCTGGATGTGCAGGAGCTGTTCATGGGCACGGGCGTGGGCACCAAGGCCTACTCGATCATCGGCCAGGGGCAGATCGGCCTGCTGGTGACCCAGAAGCCCCAGGATCGGCGGGCGCTCATCGAGGAGGCGGCCGGCGTCAGCAAGTACAAGGCCCGCCGCAAGGTGGCCGAGCGCAAGATGGACCAGACCCGGCAGAACCTGCTGCGCGTGCAGGACGTGGTGCAGGAGATCAAGCGCAGCATGGACAGCCTGCAGCGCCAGGCGCGCAAGGCCGCCCGCTACCACAAGCTGCGCGATCAGCTCCGGGAGATCGAGCTGCACACCGCCGCCCACAAGATGCTGGAGCTCGGCGCCTGCGCGCGCCACCTGGGCGCCCGGCAGCAGGTGCTCGGCGCGCGCGACGCGGAGCTCGCGGCCGAGGTGGCCCGGCTGGAGGCTCAGGTCGAGCGCCAGCGGGTCCAGCTCCTCGACGACGACCGGGCGCTGAACGAGGTGCAGGAGCGGCTGCTGGGCACCGACAACCAGATCAAGCTCAACGAGAAGAACATCGAGTTCCTGCACCGCGAGCTGGATCACCTGTCCCAGCGCGGGCAGGAGTCCACCCGCGAGGTCGAGGCCCTGCGGGCCCAGGCCGAGGGCCTGGGCCGCGAGGTGCAGGCCGGCGAGCAGGCCCTGCGCGACCTCGACCAGGTGGCGGAGAACGCCGCCACCCGGCTGCTGGAGCACCAGGAGATCCACCGGGCGCAGACCGCCAAGGTGGAGCAGCTCGAGGCCGAGGTGGACGCAGACCGGCAGCGCCAGATGAGCACCTCGGAGACGGCCGCCGAGCTGCGCTCGCGCCTGGCCGGGCTCGAGCAGCGGCTGATCGACCTCGAGGGCCGCCTGGCCCAGGCCGAGGCGGAGCGCGGCGCGCTGGGCGAACGCCTGAAGGGGCTGCAGGTCTCGAAGCTCGATCGCGCCGAGAAGCTGTCCCAGCTCAAGCAGCTCCACCTCAACCTGATCGAGAAGCGCGAGTTCGACGAGAACACGCTGACCGACCTGCGCGCGCGCGCGGCGACCGACGAGGCCAAGGCCATGGCCCTCAAGGAGGAGATCGGCCACAAGCGCTCCCGCCTGAGCTCGCTGCGGGAGATCGAGCGCAACTACGAGGGCTGCGCCAACGGCGTGCGCTTCGTCATGCGCCACGCGCAGGAGCGGCGCGAGGAGCAGCGGGTGGTGGGGCTGGTGGCCGACATCGTGCGCGCCCCGGCCCGCTTCGAGACCGCCGTCCAGGCTGTGCTCGGCGATCGGCTCCAGAGCGTGGTGGTCCGCTCCCAGGACACCGGCCTGGAGGCCATCGAGCTGCTGAAGAAGGAGTCCGAGGGGCGCTCCTCTTTCATCCCCGTGGACCTGCGGGCGCGCAAGGACGACGGTGGGGCCTCCACCCTGGCGGGGCCCGGGGTGCTGGGGCCGATGGCCCAGCTCATCCAGTTCGAGGAGGACTACCGCCGGGTGGTCCAGCACCTGGTGGGCGACGTGGTGGTGGTCGAGGACCTGCCGACCGCCATGCGCATCTGGACCGGCAACGGGCACCGGGCCACCCTGGTCACTTTGGACGGCGAGGTGCTCACGGCCGAGGGCACCCTCACGGGCGGCTCGCTGGAGGGCCCCGGCATCCACATGCTCGAGAGCAAGCGCGAGATCCGCGAGCTGGAGGAGCGGCTGGCCGTGCTGGAGGCCGAGCTGCGCATGGTCCAGGACCGCCAGGGCAAGCTCAAGGCGGACATGGCCGTGCTGACCGCGAGCATCGACAGCCTGCGGCAGAACTCGCACGACGAGGAGCTGCGCATCGTCGACCAGCAGAAGGACCTCCACCACCTGCACGAGCAGCTCGAGGGCCTGACCCGGCACCAGGAGCACCTGGGCGCCGAGGCCGACAAGCTGTCCGCCACCCTGGCGGAGGCGCGCGCGGAGCGGGAGCGCACCGAGGCCGCGCTGGCCAAGCTGCACGGCGAGGCGGCCGACCTCGAGGCGCGGGTGCGCACCGGGCGGGAGCTGGTCGAGCGCGAGCGCCGGGTCCTGGCCAGCCAGGGCCAGGCG
This sequence comes from Myxococcota bacterium, assembly GCA_022710975.1. Taxonomy (GTDB): domain Bacteria; phylum Myxococcota; class B64-G9; order B64-G9; family B64-G9; genus JAKLGA01. The sequence continues at coordinate 359,592 of JAKLGA010000002.1, forward strand.
CTGACCGAGCTGAAGGTCCAGGCCGCCGCCGCGGGCGAGCGGCAGGAGTCCGCCCGGCGCAACCAGGATCACCTGCTGCGCACGCGCGAGGACTTCGAGCGGCGGATGGAGCGCCTGCGCGGGGACATCAGCCAGGGCAACGTGCAGACGGTCGAGGGCCGGCAGCGCATCGCCGAGAGCCAGAGCGAGATCTCCACCCTGCTGGCCCAGCGCGAGAGGCACCAGTCCGAGCTGGCCGTGCGCCGCGAGGGGTACGAGGGTCTGCTGGCGGAGGTGCGTGAGGCCGAGCAGCGGGTCAAGGAGCGCCGCGCCGAGGCGGGCGCGGTCACCAGCGAGCTCTCGGCCGCCGGCCTGCGGGCGCGCGAGGTGGACATGGAGCTCCAGCACCTGGTGGCGCGCATCCGCCAGGGCTACAAGCTGGAGCTGGCCGACAGCCTGTCCGCCTACCACATGCTGCCGCCGCCCAGCGCCGAGGCCGAGGAGCGCGCCGAGCACTTCCGGCGCGAGATCGAGCGCATGGGCGACGTGAACCCCCACGCGGTCGAGGAGTACGAGCGGCTGTCCCAGCGTTACCAGTTCCTCACCACCCAGAGCCAGGATCTGAACGACTCGCTGGACAAGCTGCAGAAGGTCATCACCAAGATCAACCGCACCAGCCGCAAGCGGTTCCGCGAGGCCTTCGAGGCCATCAACGGCAAGTTCCAGGAGGTTTTCCCGCGCCTGTTCAACGGCGGGCGAGCCGAGCTGGTCCTGCAGGAGAGCGAGGACCTGCTGGAGTCCGGGGTGGACATCGCCGCTCAGCCGCCCGGCAAGAAGCTGCAGAACATCGAGCTGCTGTCCGGCGGCGAGAAGGCGCTCACCGCGGTGGCGCTGCTGTTCAGCATCTTCCTGATCAAGCCCACCCCGTTCTGCCTGCTGGACGAGGTGGACGCGCCGCTGGACGAGGTCAACATCGACCGCTTCAACGCCATGGTGAAGGAGATGTCGCGCAGCAGCCAGTTCATCCTGATCACCCACAACAAGCGCACCATGGAGCTGCTCGACCGCCTTTACGGCGTGACCATGGAGGAGCCCGGCATCTCCACCGTGGTCAGCGTGGCCCTCCGGGAGACCAAGGACGGCGCCCCGCCCGAGGTGGTCCGCCAGGCCGGCTGAGCGGCCGCTCCAGATCGAAATCCGGCCAGCTGCTGGAGCAAGGCACCTTGCGCAGGGCCGAGGACTGTCTGAACCCACCTCAGACCCACGCGAGGTGGCGACGGCAATTCGAGTTCGCCTGGCGGCAGAGCCACCGAGCGTGAAGGTGCCGGTGAGTTCCGCAGGCCCGAGCAAAGGTGCCTTGCGGAGGCCAAGGAAGGTCGGGTGAAGTCGAGCAACGCCTCCGCAGGGTGCCTCTACTTGGGCCTGCGGAACTCGCCTGGAACATCGCGCGCGGAGGCTCTCCAGCTGCTCACTCCGGCACGGCGCGAGGGTCGCCTCCTTGCGCGTCTTTCGGTTGGCTCAAACAGTCCTCGGCCCTGCGTAGAGGCACCCTGCTCCGGCTTGGAGTTCGCACGAGCTAGAGGAAGAGGGCCTTGACGAAGGCCTCGGCCTGGAAGGGCCGCAGGTCCTCGACGCCCTCGCCGATGCCGATGTAGCGCACCGGGATGCCGAAGGTGTCGGCGATGCCGATCACCACCCCGCCCTTGGCGGTTCCGTCGAGCTTGGTCAGCACGATGCCGGTCAGACTGAGGGCCTGGTGGAACTCCTTGGCCTGGTTGATGGCGTTCTGGCCCGTGGTGGCGTCGAGCACCAGCCACACGTGGTGCGGGGCGCCCTCCATGGCCTTGCCGCACACGCGCTGGATCTTGCGCAGCTCCTCCACCAGGTTGACCTTGGTGTGCAGCCGGCCGGCCGTGTCGGCCAGCACCAGGTCCGCGCCCTGGCTCCGGGCGGCGCTGATGGCGTTGAACACGACCGCGCCCGGATCGCTGCCGTCCTGGCCGCGGATGACCTGGGTGCCCGAGCGCTGCCCCCAGACCTGGAGCTGCTCGGCCGCGGCGGCGCGGAAGGTGTCGCCGGCCGCCAGCACCACCCGCTTGCCGTCCCGGGCGAAGCGCTGGGCCAGCTTGCCGATGGTGGTGGTCTTGCCCGTGCCGTTGACCCCCACCAGCAGCACCACCTCCGGCTTGTGGGCGGCGAAGTCGAGCGGCGGCGCGGGCAGGTCCAGCATGGCGCGGATGCGCTCCTTGAGGGCCTGCAGCAGCATGCGGGGATCCCCGCGCTCCTTGCGGCCGATCTCCTTCTGCAGGAACTCGAGCAGCTTCTGGGCGGTGCGCACGCCGATGTCGGCGGTGAACAGGATCTCCTCGATCTCCTCCACCTGGTCTTCGCTGAGCGCGCCGCGCCCGAACATCGAGGTCAGCCGGCTGACGAAGCCGGAGCGGGTGGCGCTGAGGCCCTCCTCCAGGCTGCGGGGCGGCCCCTCCACGACCGGGGCCGGGGCAGGCTTCTCCACGACCGGGGCCGGGGCAGGCTCCTCCGCGGCCGGAGCCGGGGCAGGCTTCTCCACGACCGGCGCCGGGGCAGGCTCTTCGCCTGCCGGTCCTTCCTCTTCGCCGGCCCCTCCTTCACCCTCCAAGAACTCTTCTTCCTCGTCCTCGGCCCCCATGTCGCGCAGCGCGCGGAGCTTGGCCTCGTGCTGGCGCTGGAGCTCCTCGTCCACGTCGCCGCGCTCGTCGCGGCGGGTCTGCGCGCGCTCGAGCAGCTCCTCCTGGACGCTGGTCGAGGGCTCCTCCGGCCCCTCTTCCTCTTCTTCGTCCGCCTCCTCCGCGGTGCGCCGCCGCGCCTCGGCCCACAGCCGGGCGGTGCGGGCGGCCTCGGCCTGGTCCTCGGGCACATCGCGGAAGCGCGCGCCCTTGCCGCGCAGCGCCTTGCGCACGAAGGCCAGGATCAGCCAGCCGAAGAACAGCACCACCAGGGCGAGCCCGAGGATCGCGGCCCAGTCGCCGCCGGATTCGTCGGCAGCCTTGGCGGCCTCGGGGGCCGAGGCCAGGAGGCGCAGCATCTCGTTCGTGGTCCAGCTCATCGTCTCGCTCCCGGACGTGTGCGGGCGGAGAAATTAGCATCCGCGCCAGGCCCAGACAAGGGATTTGGCGAGGCCCGGTTGCTTCCGGAGGAGCGCCGTACGACAATGTGCCAGGGCCGCCAGGGGCGGCCCTGGAGGCCCCGATGAGGAAGCTCCCGTGCCTGTGGCTGGCGGTGGCGTGGCTGGGCTGGGCGATCTCCGCCTGCGACAGCGGCGGGGGCGCCGAGGACGCCAGCGATGGCTTCACCCAGGACGGCGCCGCGGACGGGGACGGCGATCAGGGCGAGGATGACAGCGGAGTGGTCGACGACGACGGCGGTGAGGTGGACGACGACAGCGGCCAGACGGAGGACGACGGCGGCCAGGGAGAGGACGGTAGCGATCCACAGACAGGAGATGGCACCGACGCCGCCATCGAAGATGGTGACGGCGACGAGCCCGAGGACGATGGCGGTCCTGCGGACGACGAGGGCCAGGCCGAGGACGAGGGCGCGGTGATCGGTCCCCTGGCGGGCTGCGTCGAGGGCGACTTCTTCCCCTTTCACGGAGATCTGCACGCCCACTCGACCCAGTCCGACGGGGACGATGATCCCGAGACCGCCTTCCTGTGGGCCCGCGACGAGGCCCACCTGGACATCTTCGCCCTGACCGACCACATGGAGCAGTTCATCTGGCCGCTGACCGAGTGGGGGGACTGCAAGGACCTCGCGGACAGCTTCTACGCCCCGGGCAGCTTCGTGGCGCTGTGCGGGTTCGAGTTCGCCACGGCCTGGTTCGGCCTGAGCGGGCACAACAACGTGTTCTTCTCGGCCGACCTGTTCAACCAGCTCAGCGACATCTCCGGGTTCTACGACCAGCTCGCGGCCTGCGACACGTGCATCGGCCAGTTCAACCACCCCGGCGACTCGTCCGGGCACAACTGGAACGACTTCGAATTCCACGCCGGAGCGGGCAGGAACCTGGCCATGATGGAGTTCAACACCGACGGCGACGCCTGGGGCATGTTCTTCCAGGCCCTGGATGTGGGCTGGCACCTGTCGCCCCAGTACAACACGGACCGCCACGGCACCTACGCCGGCGCCAACTACCAGCGCACCAGCGGGTTCTTCCTGCGCGAGGCCACCCGCGAGGAGCTGTACGACGCCATGCTGCACCGGCGGACCTTCATGAGCCACGACCGGAACTCGAGCATCGCCCTGAAGGCCGGCAGCTGCTGGATGGGCTCGCGCCTGAGCGGGGTCGTCACCCTGCCGCTCACGGTCGAGGTCCAGGACGACGACGCGGGCGAGGGTTTCGCCAGCGTCGAGTTCTTCGGGCCCTCGCAGCAGCTCATCCACACCACCGACTGCGCCGGGGCCAACCCGTGCACCGCCACCTACGACTACCTGGTGGTGGGTCGGACCTTCGTGGTCGCCCGGGCCACCCAGGCGGACGGCGACCTGCTGATCTCCGCCCCGATCTGGGCCCAGCCCTAGGAGCCGGGATGCGCGCGCTCACCCTCGCCTGTGGTCTTCTGCTCGTTTGTGGGTCAGGTGGGTGCGGATCGGGCGAGGGCGGCGGGGGCGGCTGGCCGCCCGACAGGTTCGGCCCCCACCAGGTCGGCTTCCGCATGCTCGAGCTCTGGGACGCCGCCCGCGCTCGGCCGGTCACCACCGCCCTGTGGTACCCGGCCCCGCGGCCGGGCGCCGGGGCGGTGCGCGCGAACTACCTGGCCATCCTCGAGGGGCGCGCCTACGAGGGCGTCCCCGCGGCCGTGGCGGACGGGCCGTTCCCCCTGGTCATGTTCTCCCACGGCAACCAGGGGGTCGCGGTCCAGTCCCCCAGCCTGTGCGAGCACCTGGCCTCCCAGGGTTTCGTGGTGGCCGCCCCGACCCACGCGGGCAACACCATCGTCGACAGCCCCTCGGCCGAGGAGATGGCCGCGGCCGCCCTGGCCCGCCCCCTGGATGTGGCCTTCGCCCTGGCAGAGACCCTGGCGATCGGCGCGGAGCCGGGCTCCGACCTCCACGGCCTCGTCGACCCCGATCGCCTGGGGGTGATGGGCCACAGCTTCGGCGGCTACACCACCCTCGTCCTGGCCGGAGGCCGGGTGGACGTGGACGCCGCCCAGGCGCGCTGCGCGGCCGGCGTCCCGAACGACGTGTTCTGCCCGGCCATCGCCCACCTGCCCGCGGGCAGCACGCTCGCACGGCCGGACGGCCTGCCCCGCTTCGCGGCCGCCCTGGCGCTCGCGCCCGGCTCCTGGGGCGCCTTCGGAGACGACGGGCTCGCGGGCGTGGACGCGCCGACCCTGGTCATGGGCGGCACCCACGACGAGTTCACCCTCCAGGACACCCTGCCGATCTACGCCGGGCTGCCGCCGCCCAAGGCCCTGGTCGACCTCGAGGGCGCCGGGCACATGGCCTTCACCGACCTGTGCCGCATGGAGCTCCCGGTGCCCGAGCTCCAGGCCATGTGCGACCCGGCCACCCACCTGGACATGGCCCGCGGCTTCGAGCTCATCCACGCCTTCGCCGCGCGCTTCCTGCGCTCCCAGCTCGGAGGCGAGCCAGCGCTGGCCGACGGGCTGGCGGAGTCCCCGGACTGGCCCGAGGCGCACGTCGAGCGAGAGGGGATCTGAGGCCACCGGAGGGCGGGCCGGAGACCCTCCCCTACCTGGCGGTCTTCCGCATCTGCGCGAGGATGTCCTTGTAGCGCGGGTCGGAGCGGAGCGCGCCGAGGTCCTCGTCCGCCTCGAGCACGTCGGGCTGGACGAAGCCGTTCAGCGCGGCGATGTGCAGGTAGCGGAAGGCCATGTTGGCCTTGCGCTGCAGCGCGTAGATGCAGGCCATGTTGTAGTAGGCGTCCGAGAAGTTGGCGTCCACCTCGAGGGCCTTCTTGTACCACTCCAGCGCGGCCTCGTAGTCGTGGCGCGCGTAGTAGGTGACCCCCACGCCGTTCAGCGCCTCGGGCCGGGTGGGGTCGAGCTCGCTGGCGGCCAGGAAGCTCTTGCGGGCCCGCTCGAACTGGCCGGTCTGCAGGAAACCCGCGCCGCTCTCCATGGCCGAGCGCCAGGTGCCCTCGTTCTGCGCGTACTTGGCGGGATCGGGCTTCTCCACCTCGGCCACCAGGGCCTGGCCGCTCTCGTCCTTGGGCTCCTCGCCGGCCGGATCGCCGGGCGGTGGCTCGACCGGGCCGCCCTCGGCGGTGCCGGCGTCGGGCGCGGGTTCGGCCACGGCGGTGCCGGCGTCGGGCGCGGGCTCGGCCACGGCCGTGCCGGCGTCGGGCGCGGGCTCGGCCACGGCCGTGCCGGCGTCGGGCGCGGGCTCCGCCACGCCGGCGTCGGGCGCGGGCGGCTTGACCGGGACGGGGGGCTTCCTGGGCTGGGGCCTCACCTTGCGGAGCACGACGCCGTCCTTGTTGCCCTTGCCGCCCACCTGGCAGCCCTCGCCCGCCTTGAAGTGGGCCGCGCCCGAGAGCACCCTGCCCTCGCGCGCCACCAGCATGACCATGGGGGCCCAGCCGTCGCCCTGGCAGCCCTTGCCCTTGAGGCAGTAGCGCATCTTGCCCGCCAGGCTGTCCTCGAGCAGCACGCCGGAGAACACCTCGTCGCCCTTCTTGAAGGGGCACACGGCGCACCTGGCGGACACCTTGCCCACCACCTTGGCGCCGGTCTGCTTGAGCTCCAGCAGCCCCAGCGGGCTCCAGAAGGGCCCCGAGACCTTGAGCCCCTGGGCCCGGGCGATCGCCGGGGCCACGAGCGCGCACACCAGCGCCGAGACGAGCAGGAATCTACGCATGGCTCCTCGACCTCCCGACCCACCCCTGCCCCGCCCCGTTCCGACGGGCCGGACAGGGAGTTGGTTCATCCCTTGCCCGCGAGCGCCTTGGCGATGGTGTCCTGGGCGCGGGCCCTCATCATGGCCTCCATGAGCTTCCTGAGCTTCGGGTTGGCCGCCAGCAAGGGCTCCAGCTCCGTCCGCCCGAACAGCACGAGCTCGCAGGGCTCCACGGCCCGCACGCTGGCCGTGCGGGGTTTGCCCAGCAGGAAGCCCACCTCGCCGAAGATGGCCCCCCGCGCGAGGTGACCGAGCTCCAGCCGGCCGCGCGGCCCCTGGCCCCACACCTCGACCGAGCCGGAGTAAACCAGGAACAGCACGTCCCCGGGCTCGCCCTCGCGCAGGATCACCTCCCCGGCCGCGCAGCGCAGCAGGCGCCCGGCGCGGAAGAGCAGATCCAGCTCCTCCCGCTTCAGCCCCTTGAACAGCACCTGCTTCTCCAGGAAGGCGCACACCGGGAGCAGCCCCGACAGGGGCCGGGCCGTCGTCAGATCGGCTTTCTTCTCCGCGCTCATGCTCAGCTCATGGGTACCAGACCAGGGCGCCGCCGGGCAAGCGACTGCGTCCTCAGGGGGTCCGGCCGAACACGCGCCCGAGGATGTCGTCCACGCGGGCCAGCAGGCGGGCCTCGTCGAAGGCCGCCTCCAGCGCCTCGCGCCCCACCAGCCCGACCACCTCGGCGTCCGCCAGCAGGAGCTCGCGCAGCGTCCCCCGCCCCTCCCAGGCCGCCAGGGCGTGGCGCTGGACCAGCCCGTAGGCCCGCTCGCGCTCCACCCCGGCCTGGACGATCTTCAGCAGGACGCTCTGGCTGAACACCAGCCCGCGGGTGAGCTCGAGGTTCGCGCGCATGCGCTCCGGGTGCACCTCCAGGCCGCGCACGATGCGGGTCATGCGCTCCAGGGCGTAGTCGGCGAGCGCGGTGGCGTCCGGGCCGATCACCCGCTCGACCGACGAGTGGGAGATGTCCCGCTCGTGCCACAGGGCCACGTCCTCGAGGGCCGCCCCGGCGTAGGCCCGCAGCAGCCGGGCCACCCCGGTCAGGTTCTCGCAGCCGATCGGGTTCTTCTTGTGGGGCATGGCCGAGGAGCCGCGCTGGCCCTTGCCGAAGGGCTCGGCGGCCTCGCCCACCTCGGTGCGCTGCAGGTGGCGGAGGTTGATGGCCATCTTCTCCAGGCTGGCGCCCAGGTTGGCCAGCGCCGAGAAGAGCTCCGCGTGCCGATCGCGCTGCACCACCTGGTTGGAGACGGGCTCGAAGGCGAGCCCCAGCCGGGCGCAGACCGCCTCCTCCACCGCCGGCGGCAGGTGGGCGAAGGTGCCCACCGCGCCCGACAGCTTGCCCACCGCGACCGCCTTGCGGCCGGCCTCGAGCCGCGCGCGCTGGCGGCCCAGCTCCTCCCACCACAGGGCCAGCACCAGGCCGAAGGTGGTCGGCTCGGCGTGGATGCCGTGGGTGCGGCCCACCATGACCGTGTGCCGGTGGCGCTCGGCCTGCTCGCGCACGGCCACCCGCAGGCCGTCGAGCCCCGCCAGCAGCCGATCGCAGGCCGCGGCGAGCTGCAGCCCGAGCGCCGTGTCCAGCACGTCGGAGGAGGTCATGCCCAGGTGCAGGTAGCGGGCGTCGGGCCCCAGGCGCCGCTCCACGTGGGTCAGGAAGGCGATCACGTCGTGGCGGGTCTCGGCCTCGATGGCCTCGATCGCCCGGGCGTCCTGGGCCGTGAGCTGCCAGCGGCCGGCGCGGAGCCTGCGGGCCACCTCGGCCGGCACCAACCCCTGCGCGGCCATGGCCTCGGCGGCGGTGAGCTCAACCTCCAGCCAGAGCTGGTAGCGGCTCTCGTCGCTCCACAGGGCGCCCATCTCGGGCCGGGTGTACCTGGGGATCAAGGAGCACCTCCTCGCGTCGCGGCGCGGTCCGGGCCGCATTCTCCCCGCCCCCGATGGGGGAGTCAACGCGCCCGAGGAAGCCCGCCGGATCCGCGAGTTGACAAGGTGCGTCGAAGTCGGGAACAATGGCCCCCGAGACGCGCTCTGCCACCAACCAATGGGAGGGTCCCATGTCACTGGATTTCCCGTCCGAGGCCTGGACCGCCGCCTACAAGGACGTCCTCAACAACGATCCCGGCTACAAGGTCGCGGGGGCGCCGTGGACCGCCGGGGCGCTCACCTTCGTGGTCAAGGCCGAGCCCTCGATCGGCCTCAAGGAGGACGTGTCCTTCATCCTCGACGTCCACCAGGGCGTGTGCCGCGACGCGAAGATCTCCACCATGGAGGAGGGCGCCAAGCAGCCCTTCGTGATCACCGGCTCCTACGCCCAGTGGAAGTCGGTCATCAAGAAGGAGCTCGACCCGGTCAAGGCCATGATGCAGGGCAAGCTCAAGCTCAAGGGCAACCTGCCCATGATCGTCCGCAACGTGAAGGCCGCCCAGTCCCTGGTCGAGAACGCCTCGAAGATCGACACCCACTTCCTGGACGAGTGACGGGAACCACCCGCAGGGGGTCGCCGTGAGCTACGACGCCGATCTGAGCTTCGTCTTCGCCCACACGCCCAAGGTCGTGTTCGGCGCCAGGGCCGCCGACAGCGTCGGCGATCTGGTCACCGAGCTGGGCGGCCAGCGGACGGTCATCGTCACCGACGCCTTCCTGGCCGGCCAGACCGACCTGGTGAAGCGCCTCGGCAAGAGCCTGGGCGACCGCCTGGCGGGCGTGTTCAGCGGGGTGATCCCCGACCCCACCGCGCCCTCGGTCGACGAGGGTGCGGCCTTCGCCCGGGAGCGCGGCGCCGATCTGCTCATCTCGCTCGGCGGCGGCTCGGCCATCGACACCGGCAAGGCCATGGCGGTCGTGCTGACCGAGGGCGGCAAGATCCTCGAGCACGAGGGCTACCACGCGCTGACCCGCCGGCTGACCCCGCACATCGCCGTGCCCACCACGGCCGGCACCGGCTCGGAGATGACGCTGGTCACGGTCATCACCGACCCGGCCCGCGGGCAGAAGACCTTCGTGGGCAGCCACTTCCTGCACCCGGACGTGGCGCTGCTGGATCCGACCTTCACCACCGGCATGCCCGCCAGGCTGACGGCGGCCACGGGCATGGACGCCATGAGCCACGCGGTGGAGGCGCTCATCTCCACGCTGCGGCAGCCGCTCTCGGACGCGGCCGCGCTGCAGGCCATCGAGCTGATCGCCACGCACCTGCCGCGCGCCCTGGCGCAGCCGGACGACCTGCACGCCCGGGGGCAGATGCTGCTGGCCGCCTGCCTGGCCGGCACGGCCTTCTCCAACGCCATGGTCAGCCTGAACCACGCCATGGCCCACAGCCTGGGGGCGCTCCACCACGTGCACCACGGCACGCTGAACGCGGCGCTCCTGCCGCACACCATGCGCTTCTTCGCCGCCGACGTGGGCGACCGCTTCACCCGCGTGGCCAGCGCGCTGGGGGGCGCGACCCGGGGCCTGGGCGACGAGGCGGCGGCCCGCCAGGCGGCGGATCTCATGCAGGCCTTCGTCCACCGGGTGGGCCTCACCACCCGCCTGGGCGAGCTGGGCGTGCCCGCCGAGAGCCTGCCCCAGGTGGCCGAGCTGTCCCTGTCGGACGGCTCCATCATCTACAGCCCGCGGCCGGTCATGGACCCCGCGGAGATCGAGGCCCTGCTGCGGCAGGCCCACTGAGCGAGGGAGAGAGTCATGCCCGAGTGCAGCGGCAGCCCCTCCGTGGTGATCGACTCCGGCGCCCAGGAGAACGGCCTGGCCAACATGCTGGCCGACCTGATGCGGCAGAACATGGAGGCCCACCCGGCCAAGGCGCGCGCCTTCCGCCGGCTGAGGGCCTCGGTGGCCATCACCGCCCCGGACGCCGAGGTGTCCTTGACCATGAACTTCAACCGCGGCGCGTGCGTGATCTTCGACGGCGTGGTGGGCCAGCCCGCGCTCCACATCCAGGCCGACAGCGAGACCATCCTGAAGCTGTCCAACCTGCCGCTCAGGCTGGGTTTGCCGGACCCCCTGGCGCCGGAGTCCAAGGCCCTGGTCCAGGATCTGCTGGCCCGGCGGGTGGTCATCAAGGGCCTGGCCCTGCACCCGCTGACGCTGGTGCTGCTGACCCAGGTCATCTCGGTGGTCTGAGCCCGGCCCTCAGCGGCCCTGCTTCTCTTCCAGCTCCAGCCAGCGGGCCATCAGACGCTCGAGCTCGGCCTCGTGCGCCTGGACGTCCAGGAAGGCTCGCTGCAGGCGGGCGGCGTCCGCGGCGTGGGCGGGATCGGCGAGCTCGGCCCGGGCCGCGCCCAGGCGCGCCTCGGCGGCGGGGATGGCCGCCAGCAGCCCGTCCAGCTCGCGCTTCTCCAGATAACCGAGGCCCCGCTTGCGCTCCGGGCGCGGGGCCGCGGCCGGGCGCTCGGCCCGGGCCCGCGCGCCCTCGGCCGCCCCGGCGGCCTGCAGCTCCCGCTCCCACTGCTCGCTGTCGGCCAGCACGCGGAAGCCGCCCTGGCCGTCCAGCCCGAGCATCAGCGTGCACACCCGGTCCAGCAGGCTGCGGTCGTGGCTGACCAGCACCACCGCCCCGGGGAAGTCGAGCAGGCTCTCCTCGAGCACGGCCAGCGTCTGCAGGTCGAGATCGTTGGTGGGCTCGTCGAGCAGCAGCACGTCCGCCGGGCGCAGCATGAGCCCGGCGATGGCCACCTTGGCCCGCTCGCCGCCGGACAGCTTGCCCACCGGCTGGCTCAGCTGCACGTCCAGGAACCCGAAGCGCCGCGCCCAGCTCACCACGTGCACCGCGCGCCCCTGGAAGACGACCGCGTCGCCGTCCGGGCACAGGGCCCGCTGCAGGCTGACGGTGGGGTCGAGCGCCTGTCGCTGCTGGGCGAAGTACACCACCTGCAGCCCGTCGACCCGGCTCAGCTCGCCGGCGTCGGGCGCGAGCTCCCCGGCCAGGATGCGCAGCAGGCTGGTCTTGCCCGTGCCGTTGGCCCCCACCAGCCCGAGCTTCAGCCCCGGCCGGAGCAGCAGCGAGAGCCCCCGGAACAGGCACCGCCCGCCCAGGCTCTTGGCCAGCTCCTGGGCCACCAGCAGCCGGCGGCTCTGCCGCCCGGTGGAGCCGAACTCCAGCCCGGCGGTCTCGCCCGGCTTCTGGCCCTTGACCCGGGCCAGCTCGGCCTGCAGCGCCTCGGCGGCCTGGATGCGCGCGTAGGCCTTGGTGGTGCGGGCCTTGGGGCCCCGCCCCAGCCACTCCAGCTCGCGGCGCACGCGGTTGTCGAGCGCGGCCTCGGCCTGGGCGCGGGCCTGCAGGGCCTCGGCCCGCTTCTCCAGAAAAGCGCGGTAGCCGCCCGCCACCCGCAGCAGCCCGCCGGGGTGGCGCGGGTCGAGCTCGATCACCTCCCGGACCACCCGCTCGAGGAAGGTGCGGTCGTGGCTGACCACCACGAAGGCCGGCTCCGCGGCCTGCAGCCAGCGCTCCAGCCACAGGATGCTGGCGAGATCGAGGTGGTTGGTGGGCTCGTCCAGGAGCAGCAGCTCCGGCTCCAGCGCCAGCGCGCGGGCCAGCGCCAGGCGCTTCCGCCAGCCTCCCGACAGCGTGTCCACCTGCTGCTCCGGCGCGCCGAACCCCAGCCGGCCGAGCAGGCTGCGGGCCCGCACCTCGCGCCGGGTCTCCTCCTCCCCGGCCGGCGTGGCGGCCAGCACCACCTGCAGCACGCTGCGGCCGGGCTCGAAGGCCGGGTCCTGCTCCACCAGCCCCACCCGCAGGCCCTTGCGCAGCATGCAGCGGCCCCCGTCGGGCTCCTCCTGGCCGGCCAGCACCCGCAGCAGCGTGGTCTTGCCGGCGCCGTTCTGCCCCACCAGCCCGACCCGGGCGCCGGGCTCGAGGTGCAGCGACAGCCCCTCGAACAGGCGCTGGTCCCCGTGGGCCTTGCGTAGCCCGTGGCAGCTCACCAGCGTGGACATGGCTCACCCGGCCGCATACAGGCCCCGCGCGCGGATGTAGGCGGCGACCGATCCGGGCACCAGGCCGGTGAGCGGCAGCCCCGCGGCGGCGCGGCGGCGCACCTCGGTCGAGGAGATGTCGGGCAGATCGAGCGCGGACGTGCGCCAGGACGGATCCGCGGCCGGGTGCCCGGGCCGGCGCAGCACCAGGAACGGCGCGCGCGCCCGCAGCGCCTCGAAGTTCCACCACTGGGGCAGCTCGGGCAGCAGGTCCGAGCCCACCACGATGGTGAACTCGGCCCCGGGCGTGTGGGCCGAGAGGTGCCCGAGCGTGTCGAAGGTCCGGTTGGGCGCGTCGCCGAACAGCTCCCGCTCGGCCTCGCACACCACCACCCGCCCGCCGAACGGCCGCGCGCACAGGGCGCACATCTCCACCCGCGCGGCGAAGGGGCTCAGCTGCTTGCCGAAGGCGTGCCGGTAGGTGGGTAGCATCCACACCCGCTCGAAGCCCTCGCCCTCGAGCAGCAGCAGGCAGGCGAGCTGGTGGGCCAGGTGGGGCGGATCGAATGATCCGCCGAACAGCGCGATCTTCAAGGCGCCTCCTCCGGGTAGAGCAGCAGCGATCGGCGGGCCTCGGCGAACGCGGCGCAGTCGGCCTCCCAGCGCTCCGCCAGGGGCGCGAGGTCCGCGTCCTGCTCCACGGCCAGGCGCAGCGCGGGCGAGCCGCTGAGCAGGTCGAGGGCCGGCCGCGCGGCCTCGAACTCGTAGGGCTCTGCCCGCCAGGCGAAACGGTCGGGCGCCAGGCGCCGCGCGAGCTGCAGCAGGCGCGCGCCGGTCCACACCGGCCGGAAGGCCTGCCGATCGGTCACGTGGAGCTGCACGCCGCCGCACGCCTGCCCGGCGTGCTTGTGGAAGGTCGGCTGGAAGGTCGTGGCGCGGAAGCGCACCCCCGGCAGCCCGGCCGCCTCGAGCTCCCGGGCCAGCCGCGCCCCGTCCAGCCAGGGGGCGCCCACCAGCTCGAACGGCCGGGTGGTGCCGCGCCCCTCGCTCAGGTTGGTGGCCTCCAGCAGGCAGGCGCCCGGGTAGACCGTGGCCGTCTCCAGGCTGGGCATGTTCGGCGAAGGCATCACCCAGGGCAGCCCGGTGCGCTCGAACCCGTCCGCGCGGCGCCAGCCCCGGGCGGGCACCACCTCGAGCTCGGCCGCCACCCCCTCCCGCAGGGCCTGCCGGGCCAGCTCCCCGAGCGTCAGCCCGTGGCGCACGGGCACCGCGTGGGCGCCGACGAAGGAGCGGCAGGCGTCGGTGAGCAGCGGGCCCTCCAGCCGCAGGCCGCCCAGCGGGTTCGGCCGATCGAGCAGCAGCAGCGGCACCCCCGCCCGGGCGCACTCCTCCAGGCAGTAGCGCACGCTGGCGGCGAAGGTGTAGTAGCGGCAGCCGACGTCCTGCAGGTCGGCCACCAGCAGCTCCAGATCGACCAGGCTGCCGGCCGGGGGGCGCAGGCTGGCGGGCGAGGCGCCGTAGAGGCTGACGAGCTCCGCCCGGCCGGTCCGGGCGGTCGCCGAGACGGGCCACATGTCCTGCGCCGCGCTCGTCAGGCCGTGCTCGGGGGTGAACACCCGCCGCACGTCGAGCCCGGCCGCGCCGAACAGGTCGAGCAGGTGGACGAGCCCGCCGTCGACCGAGGCCGCGTGGCACAGCACCCCCAGCCTGCGTCCCCGCAGGCGCTGGAAGCCCTCGGTCCGCAGCGCGTCCAGGCCGGTCTGCACCGCAGGCGCCACCCCGGGCCTCACTTGCCGCCGGGCCTCAGGCTGATCTCGAAGTCGTAGGTGGCCCCGTACCCGGTCGGGAAACGGGAGCGGCGCAGGTTCCACAGGGCGCACATGTCGAGGATCGGATCGTTGACCTCGTTCTTGCTCATGCGCACGGCCACCACCTGGCCGTCGTTGTCCACCGAGACCTTGAGGAGCATGTCGCCGGCCAGGCCGGGCACCGCCTTGAGGCGCAGCTTGTAGGCCTCGGACAGCTTGCGCTGGTTCGTGGCGAAGACCTTGTCCGGGGTGCTGTCCTGGATGGGCTCGGGCGTGATGTGGAAGCGCGGGAAGATGCGCCCCAGCATGTCCCGGGCGGCGGTCCGATCCGGCGCCACCTCCAGCACCCGCAGGGCGACCTCGATGGCCCGCGAGAACTCCTCGCCCTGCTCGTAGATCTGGGCCAGCCCGAGCAGCGCCTCGGGATCGTCCGGCCGCTCGTGCAGCACGGCCACGAAGGCCGGCTGCGCGCGCTCGATCTCCCCGG
This sequence comes from Myxococcota bacterium, assembly GCA_022710975.1. GTDB lineage: Bacteria > Myxococcota > B64-G9 > B64-G9 > B64-G9 > JAKLGA01. The sequence continues at coordinate 374,679 of JAKLGA010000002.1, forward strand.
CCGCGAGGTAGATCGGCGCCAGGAACGCGTTGGCCTCCAGGTTGCCGGCCTCCGCCCGCACGATCTGCTCGTAGGCGAACACCACCACCTCCCGGCTCCCGGCCCGCTGCCCCAGCTCGACCAGCCTCCGCCAGCAGGCCAGGTCCTCGGCCTGCAGCGCGCAGGCCTCCCTGGCGGCCTCGATGGCCTCGGGCAGCCGCTCGAGCTCGGCCAGCAGGTTGGCCCGGGTCCAGCGCACCGGGAAGGAGCCGGGCGCCAGCGCGGCCGCGCGCCCGTAGGACTCCACCGCGGCGGCCCGGTCGCCGAGGCGCGCCAGCAGCGCGCCCAGCTCCTCGTGGGCGGCGAACAGCTCGGGCCGTCGCGCGAGCACCTCCAGGTAGCCGGCGCGCGCGTCCTCGAGCTTCCCGGCCAGCGCCTGGGCGCGGGCCAGATCCAGGCGGAAGGAGACCTCCTCGGGCTGCCTGGCGACGGCGGTGGCGAGCAGCGCCACCGCCCGGTCGCCGTCGCCCTGGTGCAGGCGCATGCGGCCGTAGCGGGCCAGCCCCAGGGCGATGTCGGGCCCCAGCTTCAAGGCCCGCTCGAACTGCGCCTCCGACTGGTCGTAGACCTTCCACTCGTCCAGGATCACCCCCATGCCCACGTACACCCAGTAGAAGCGGTCGTTGAGCTTGGTGACCTTGGACATCTCCTGCCAGCCCTCGTTGCGGTCGTCGAGCGCGTAGGCCCACAGGAAGCGCTTGAAGGGATCCTTGGGGGAGGCCCTGTACTGGCGCTCGTACTCGGCCTGCAGCGGCTTCGCGGCCGGGCTGCCGCGGGTGGCGTCCAGCTCCAGGATGGCCTGGGTCATGCCGGAGATGGAGAAGAGATCGCGGCGGTCGTCCTCCGCCCTGGGACCCGCGCCGCCCGCCTTCGGGGCGACCGCGGGCGGGCACCCGCCCAGCCCGAGCGCCGCGAGCGCACCCAACCCGATCAGCCACCCTCGTCCGCGCACCAACCTGCTCATGACCGCCTCCGTCGCCCGCCCTCAGCCGCGCGCCGCGCCGCGCTCCAGCGTCGGCCGCAGGCTGACCTTGCCGTCCGTGACCACCACCTCGAAGCGCACCGCCTGGCAGGCGTGGCGCGCCAGCAGCAGCTCGGCCTGGCGCTCCAGCTTGCGGCGGAAGCGGTCGAGGTTCAGCTTCTCGTCCACGGGCTCACCGGCCCGGGCCCGGGCCACGCGGAACGCGTCGAACAGGCGCAGGTAGTACTCGTCCAGGCCCGGATCGCCGGCGCTGGGCTCCTGGCACCCGCCCTCGACCGGCGCCTCCAGGTTCAACCCGCTCACGTCCATGTCCGTGTTGGTCGGCTCGCGGGCGGGCCTCCCCTTGCCCGCCTGCGCGGCCGGCGCCGCCCGGCTGAGTGCCTCGAGCAGCGCGTTCAGCGCCTGCGCCAGCCGGCGCACCCGCTTGGGGCCGGGCGGCTGCAGCCGCCCTCCGGGCCGGCCCGTGGCGGCCGCGGCCGTCAGATCCCCAGCCTGGCGCTCGAGCTCGGCCAGGCCGCGCGGCAGGTGTCCGCCCAGCAGCACGGTCACGAAGGCCAGGCCCAGCAGCCCGAGCCCGGCGGCGGAGAACAGGTACAGGGCCAGCTCGTCGAGCGGCCGGTTCAACTTGCGCACCGAGCGGACCGCCAGCAGGCCGGCCAGGCCCTGCCCGCCGCGGGCGGTCACCGGCAGGCCCACCACCAGCAGCTCACCCACCGCGAAGGGCTCCACGGGCTTGCCGGCCAGCAGGCGGGTGACGAGCTCGGGCGCGGCCTCGAGCTGGGCCTCGAGCGCCTTGCGCTGCGCCTTGGACAGGTCCGCGGCCATCAGCCCGCGCTCGGTCAGGTAGGCGAAGCCGGCCTCGATCGGCACCTCGGCCTGGCGCGCCCGGACCAGGCCGTCGTCCAGCAGGAAGGTGGCCAGCAGCACCCCGCGCACCCGCTCCGACTCGCGCACCGGGGCGGCCGCCACGCGCACCAGCCCGCCGTCCAGCACCCCCAGGGCGGCGTACGCGCGCCCGCCGGCGGCCTCGCGCACGGCCTGGGCCAGCGGCCCGTCCGCGGCGACCGGCTTGCCGGTCCAGGCCGCGTCCCCCAGCCGCGCCAGCCCCGACCCGCCCGGCTCGCACACGATCAGCTCCTTGACCGTGGCCACCTCGCGGAGCGCGGCCTCCAGCCCGACCAGCTCCGAGCGCAGCCGCTCCAGCCACTCCTCGCGGGCCGCGGCCTCCGCCGGGCGATCCCTGAGCAGCGCCCGCAGGGACGGGCGGGCGGTCAGCGCCTCCAGCGCCCCGCTCAGGCGGGCCTCGTCGACCCGGTCCAGCTCCTGCATGAGCCGGGCGGCGCCCTGCAGGCCCTGGCTCGCCTCGGCCAGGCGCAGCTCGGCCACGCGCGGGAAGACGAGCTGGAAGGTGCCGCCGGCGGTCCCGCCGACCACCAGCACCAGCAACAGGATGATGGCGCTCCTCGACAAGCGGCCTCCTCGCGGGCGTCAGCGCAGCAGGGCGAAGATCTTGTTGAGCTCCAGGTTGGCGGCCAGGTACTGGCCGTCCCCCACGAGCTGGGTGGCCTTGCGCAGCAGGCTGGAGACGGCCTTCTTGTCCGCCGCCGGCTTGGCCTTGATGGCCTGGTTCAGGCGGACGAACTTGCGGTCGATGAAGCCGGAGTCCACCAGCGTGGCGACCACGACCGCGTCGAGCTGCGCGGCCAGCTCCTTCAGCCGGGGCCACTCGCGGGCCTTGCTGGCGGCGGCGAGCTCGGCCTGCAGCCCGGCCACCTCCGACGGCAGATCGTCCCAGCGCAGGCCCTTCTTCTGCATCCCGGCCCTGGCCGCCGCGACGGCCCGCTCGGCCTCCGCCCGGCCCACCGGGCCGTCCCCCGGCGCGGGCCGGTTCACCACCACCGGCCGCGCCCCCTGGGAGAGCCGCAGCACGGCCAGGGCGCACTCGTCCACCTTGCCGTTCAGCAGCGCCTCGCGGTCGGCCAGCGCCTTCTCGCGCGCGTCGAGCGCCCGCTTGCGCTCCTCCAGCGAGCGGAGCTGGGCCTCGACCGCCTTGCCGTCCCCGCCCGCGCCCCCGCCGGCCTTGGCCGCGCCCGGCACGCGCTCGAGGATCTGGTTCTTGGCCTCGGCCAGCGTCTCGCGCTCCTTCTCCAGGCTGGACTCCTTCGCCCACATGGAGCGCTCGCGCTCCCACAGGCGCTGCTCGAGGTCGCGCAGCCGCTTGGCCGAGCTCTCGTCCTTGTCCTTGAGCTCGTCCTTGGCCGACATCAGCGTGGCGCGCTCCTCGCGCAGCTTCATCCGCTCCGCCTCGAAGGCCTCGAGCCGGGCGCGGAGCTCGCGCTCCTCCTGGCTCAGCTTGCTGCGGTCGGCCTCCACGGTGATGGTGAGATCCTCGCCCTTGCCGGTGGGCTCCTGGCCCCGGCCGCAGTCGGCCCCGAGGCCCACCAGGCACAACCCGCCCACCACGGCAGCGCGGGCCGCCAGGCGTGTCGCCGCGTTCATCTCCTCACCTCCGCCCGGCGCCGGGCCTCCTGGGCCCGGGCCTCCTCGACCCCCGAGACGCGCAGGCCCACCACCTCGAACAGCTGGATGGGCTCGACGATGCCCTTCATGAACACGGCCTCCTTGGCGTGCATCTCCGCCAGGTGGTCCACCCGGGCGCGGGTCACCGAGCTCACCAGCACCTGGCCCTCGCGGGCGCTCGACTCGATGCGCTGGGCCAGGTTCACGTCGCGCCCGATGACCGTGTACTCCATGCGCTGGGCCGAGCCGATGTTCCCGGCGATGGCCTCGCCGCTGTGGATGCCGATGCCGAAGTTCACCAGCGGCTTGCCCTCGCGCTGGCGCTGGAAGTTGTACTCCCCCACCGCCTGCTGGATCTCCACCGCGGTCAGCACCGCCCGGAACTCGGGCAGGTCCACCGCGGTGGGGGCGCCATAGATGGCCATGATCGAGTCGCCGATGAACTTGTTCACCATGCCGTCGTTGCGCAGGATGATGTCCACGATGATGGCGAAGTAGTCGTTCAGCAGCGCCACCACCTGCCGGGGGTGGAGGAACTCGGACACCGCGGTGAAGCCGCGGATGTCCATGAACAGGACGGTCACCTGCCTCAGCTCGCCGTGCAGCTCGAGCTCGTCCTCCTCCTGCAACACCCGCTTGGCCACCTTGTCCGAGACGTAGCGGGCGAAGGTGCGCCCGATCCGCTCGCGCTCCCGCAGCCCCTGGGTCATCACGTTGAAGGCCCGGGCCAGGACCCCGATCTCGTCCCGCCGGTCGACCGCCAGCTCCTGCTCGAGATCGCCCCCGGCCACCTTCTGCATGGCCGCGGCCACCGCCTGGATGGGCCTGGAGAAGCGCCGGGCCGCCAGCAGGGCCACCAGCAGGCCGAGCCCGCAGGCCACCCCGGTGACCGCCAGGTTCGTGGAGACCGCCTGCCTGATCTGCAGGCGGGTCTCCCGCGTGGAGAAGCCGAGCAGCGCGCGCCCCAGGGTGCGGCCCTCGGCGGCCTGCATGCGGATGGTGTACGGGCGCAGATCCGTGCCGGACCAGTCCATTCCGCGCAGCGCCCCCAGGCGCTCGCCCTCGGGCAGGGCCGCGAGCCTGCGGGCCGCCTCCGGCGCGGCCTCGGCCAGCAGGCGCGCGTTCAGCGTGCCGCCCTCCACCGCGTCCTGGGCGTCCAGGAACAGCACGTAGGCGAGCTGGGTGCCCATCTGGTCGGCCTGCTCCACGTACATCTTCACCAGCTCGGGGTCGAAGGCGCGCTCGTAGCCCGTGCCGCGCATGCCGCCGATCACCCGCCCCAGGGAGCTCACCCGGCGCTCCAGCTCGAGCTGGCGGGCGGAGGCCGCCTGCTGGATCAGGAAGTAGGCCAGGGCCGCGCTCACCGCCAGCACGAGCGCGGTGACGAACAGCGCGAGCTTGAGCCCCAGGCCGAACCTGGAGGCGCGCAGGGGGGCCGCTTCCATCGGCGGGATTATCGCACCCGGGCCCTGGGGGCACAAGCCCGATTTCCGCGTGATCAAGAAGGGTTGCCGGCCATGGGCTGCGCGCCCGCCCGCGCCAGCCGGCGGTCCCGGCGCCGCTCCCGGAAGCCCTCGATCAGGTGATACAGCACCGGGATCACCACCAGGGTGAGCAGGGAGGCCGAGGCCAGGCCGCCGATGACCACCTGGGCCATGGGCGCCCAGGCCTCGGCGCCCTCCCCGAGCCCGAGCCCCAGCGGCAGCATGCCCAGGATGGTGGTGAGCGCGGTCATCAGCACGGGCCGCATGCGCACCACGCTGGCCTCCTGGCAGGCCTCGCGCACCTTCAGCCCACGCCCGCGGAGCTGGATGGTGTAGTCCACCAGCACGATGGCGTTGTTGACCACCACCCCCACCAGCAGCACCGCGCCGATCAGCCCGGGCACGCTGAGTGGGTCGCCCACGGCCAGCAGGATCCACACCACGCCCACGAACGCCAGCGGCACGGTGAAGATGATGATGAGCGGGGCCAGGAAGGCCTCGAACTGGGCCGCCATGATCATGTAGACCAGCAGGATGGCCACGACCAGGGCGATCCCCAGGGCCATGAAGGAGTCCATGAAGTCCTCGGCGCTCCCGGACAGGCCGAAGGTCATCTCCCCCAGCTCGTGGGTCTTGCGGTAGTCCGCCAGGATCTCCTGGATGTCCGCGGTGACCTGGCCCATGTTGGGCCCGTCCACGGTGGCGGTGACGGTCACCAGCCGCTGCTGGTCCTTGCGGGTGATCTCCACCGGTCCGATCCGGTCGCCCACCCGGGCCACGCTCTTGAGCGGCACGCTGGCGCCCAGCGGGGTGGACACCGGCAGGGACTCGAGGGAGGTGCGCGACAGCCGCTCGGCGCGCGGGGAGCGCACCCGGATGTCGTACTCCCAGCCGCCGTCGCGGTAACGCCCGGCCAGCGTGCCCTGGAAGGCGGTGGACACGGCCTGGGCCACCTGGCCGGTGCTGAGCCCGAGCGCGGACAGGCGCTCGCGGTCGAAGTACACCCCCAGCTCGGGCTTGGCCTCCTCCATGCTGAACAGCACCTCGGTGGCGTTGGGGACCGCGGCGATGAGCTGCTTCAACTCCAGCCCCACGGCCTGGAGCTTCCCCAGCTCGTCCCCGTAGATCTCGGTGATCACGTTGTTGCCCATGCCGAAGCCCATCATGATCTTGCTGATCTTCAGCCCGGGCTCGCGCAAGAGGGTGGCGCGCAGGTCGGTCTCGATCTGCTGCTGGGTGCGCATGCCCCGCCGCATGCGCTCCTGGTAGGGCCGCAGCTTCACCCGCAGGATGCCGCTGTAGGAGCCCTTGCTGAAGATGGCGGTGAAGCCCTCGCCGGTGCCGATGTCGGACATCACGTCGCTCGCCTCGGGCACCTCGGCGCGCACGAGCTCCTCGATCCGCTGGTAGAGCGCGTCGGTCTCCTCCAGGGAGGTGCCCACCATGGTCTCCACCTGGAAGACGACCATGCCGGTGTCCTGCTGGGCGAAGAAGTCCTGCTTGACCAGCGGGTAGGCGGCCGCGGTGGCGCCCACCACCAGGGCGGCCAGGCCGAGGGTGGTCCAGCTGTGCCGCAGGCACCAGCCCAGCATGCGCCCGTAGGCGGAGGCGAAGCGGCCGATCCCGGCCTGGATGGCGCGCGCCGCGGCCGGCAGGCGCTGCCTGGCCCGGGCGTCCTGGGAGCGCATCAGGCGCGAGGCCATGAGCGGCACCAGGCTGAGCGACACGACGAGCGAGCAGGTCAGCGAGAAGCAGATGGTCAGCGACAGGTCGCGGAACATCACCCCGGCGATGCCCGGCACGAACAGGATGGGGGCGAACACGCCGACCGTGGTCAGGGTCGAGGCGGTCACCGCCATGCCCACCTCGGCCGAGCCCTTCACCGCGGCCTCGCGGGGCTCCATGCCGTTCTGGTGGTGGCGGAAGACGGCCTCCAGGACCACGATGGCGTTGTCCACCAGCATGCCCACCGCCAGCGCCAGGCCGGCCAGGGAGATCATGTTGAGGGTGATGTCGGCCAGGTCCATGACCACGAAGGTGGCCACGATCGAGACCGGGATGGTCACCGCCACGACCGCCGAGGAGCGCAGGCTGGTCAGGAAGAAGAGCAGCACCAGGAAGGTCAGCCCGAAGGCCAGGTAGGCGCTGGTGGACAGGTTGCCGACGCTCTGCTCGATGAAGTCGGACTGGTTGAAGATGGGCACGATGCGGATGCCGGGCGGCAGGCTGGCCAGCAGCCCGGGCAGGTCCTCCTCGACCAGGTCGCAGGCCTGCACCGAGTTGGCGTCCGACTGCTTGCGCACCGCCAGGACGATGGCCGAGGAGCTGTTGTGGCGGATCACGTGGCGCGCCTCGGCGAAGCCGTCCACCACCTCGGCCACCATGCGCAGCTTGATGGGCACGGGCTCCGCGCGCAGCCCCAGGGCCGCGCGGGCCGGGTCGGGCCGGCTCAGGCCCACCACCACCTCGCGGATCTGGTCCAGGTTGTCGTACTGACCCAGGGCCTGGATCATGAACTCGCGGCCCTGCTCGTCCAGCATCCCGCCCGGGATCTGGAGGTTGTTCATGCGCAGCGCGGCCACCACCTGCTGGCTGGACAGGCCGTAGGCCTGGAGCTGATCCGCGCGCAGGCGCACCTGGATCTCGCGCTTCAGGCCGCCGTTGGTCATGGCCTGGGCCACGCCCTCGATGCGCTCCAGGCGCGGCTCGATCACGTGCTCGCTCAGGTGCCGGAGCTCGGCCTGGGAGAAGGGCCCCGACACGGCCAGCAGCATGATGGGCTGCATGCTGGGGTTGAAGGCGAAGGTCAGCGGCTGGTCCATGTCCGGCGGCAGGTAGGCCTCGATGAGATCGAGGTTCTTGCGGATGTCGCGCTCGGCCTTGTCCGTGTCGCTGCCCCAGTTGAGCTCGACGGCCACCAGCGCGGACCCGTCCTTGGAGGTGGAGGACACGTGCTTCACGCCCTCGATGGCGGCCACCGCCTCCTCGAGCGGCCGGGTGACCACGGTCTCCATGTCCTCGGGGCTGGCGCCGGGGTAGGTGGCCACCACCACGACGTAGGGGAAGGTGATGTCCGGGTACATGTCCAGCCGCAGCTGGCTGAGCGCGTACATGCCCCAGCCCACCACGATCAGGTAGATCATGCCGAAGGTCACCCCCCGGCGGACGGCCATGCTGGGCAGGCTCACGGCGCGGACCCTCCACCCTCCGCCGCCCTGGCGTCCGGGGCCCCGGCGCCCGGCGCGCCCGTCCCGGCGAGCTCGACCAGGTCGCCCTCGTGCAGCAGGTGGTGCCCGCGCACCACCACCTGCTCGTCGCCCTGGAGCCCCTCGCGGATCTCCACCAGCGGCAGGCCGTCCGGCCCGGGCGTGCCCAGGATCAGGCCCACGCGCACGGGCAGCTTGTGCGCCTTGCCCCCGACGACGGCGAACACCACCTGGTGGATGCCCTCCCCGGTGGCGCCCACCGCGCCCTCGTTCAGCACCGCGTAGCCGGGGATCAGCAGGGCGTCCGGCCGCTGCTCGACCACCATCTCCACCTCGGCCAGCATGCCCGGCCGCAGCCGCTGCTCCGGGTTGGCCAGGCGCACCTCGACCGTGGCCAGGCGGCTGGCCGGGTCGATGGTCGGGCTGACCCGCGCGATCCGCCCGACCAGCGGCTGGCGCTCACCGCGCCCGTCCACCAGGCCCGCCACGCGCACGCGCACCGGCAGATCCTGGGCCCGCGCGCGTTCGATCTCCGTCAGCTCCAGCTCGGGCACGCGCACCTCGGCCTTGAGCTCCTCCATCTGCACCAGGCTCAGCAGCGGGATCTGGGGCGCGGCCATGTCGCCCTGCTCCAGGAACCGCTCCCCCACCACGCCCGAGATCGGCGCGCGCACGAAGGCCCGCCCGCGCTGGGAGGTGACCGAGGCCAGCATGGCCTCGAGCTGCCGCACGCTGGCCTCCGCCCCCAGCACCTGGCTCTCGATGCGATCGCGCTGGGCGTCCCCGACCGCCTTGGCCGCGTGCATCTTGACCACCCGGTCGCGCTCGGTGCGCAGCGCCTCGAAGTTGGTGCGCGCCGCGGCCAGGCCGGCCAGGGAGGCCTCGGTGTTGCTCTCCAGCATGTCGTGGCTGATGACCGCCAGGAGCTGCCCCTGGGTCACCCGGTCGCCGACCTCCACGTTCATGGCCCGGATGCGGTCGGGCACCTGGGAGTAGACCTTGACCTCCACGCTGCCCTGGAGCGCGGCCGTGTAGCGCAGCGAGCGGGCGGCCAGCCCGCGCTGCACCGCGGCCGTCCTGACGCTCGGCGGCGGGGCCTCCTTCTTCGCCTCGGGCGCGGGCGTGCAGGCGGGCCCCAGGGCGTAGGTCAGGAGCGCGCAGGCGGCCAGGGACCAGGCCGCGCGCGGCGGACAGGTGCGGACGGGCGTCATCGGGAGGGACCTCCTCGGGTGATCATTGCTTGGCGAAACGCAGCAGCTGCTGTTCGAGGGACTCGTCCACGGTCACCAGGGCGTCCGCCACCCGGCCGTCCTCGTCCTTGACCGCGGCCAGGCGCGGGTAGACCACGGCCAGGTGGCGCTGCAGGCCGGCGGCCCGGGCCCGCTCGGCCAGCGCCTTGAGCTCCTTCCACTCGGAGCGGGCGGAGTAGCGCGCCAGGAGCTTCATCGCCCCGGCCCGGTCGGCCCGGGCCAGGATGCGCTCGGTGCGCTCCAGGAGCTTGCCGAGCCCGGTCCGCAGCTCCTCCACGCTCTTCAGGCGGAGCCAGGTCTTGCCGTCCTGCTCCCCCAGCTCGAGCGTCCTGGCGGTCTCCAGGGCGTGGCGGAGCCACACCCGCCTGGCGCGCGCCTCGGGCGCGACGAGCTCGTCGTCGGCCAACGCCTCGTCCACCAGCGCGGCGGTGGTGACCACGCGGTAGGCGCCCTCGACCGAGCCGGGCCCGGTCACCAGGCGCAGCTCGGACAGCGCCTCGTGCGGCAGCAGCCACAGGGCCGTGAGCTCGGCCCGCAGCGCCAGCAGCACCGGCAGCGCGCTGCCCAGGTCGGCCCGCGCGTCCGGGTGGAGCTGGCCCAGGAACGGGCCCAGCACCTCACGCAGCGCCGCGTGCACGAAGGCGATCTCCTCCAGGCGCTCGAGGACGGCGGCGCGGTGCTCGGGCTCGACGAACTCCTGGACCAGCGGCAGCAGGCGGGCGCGCCGGTAGGTCTCGATGGCGTTGGCCATCACCAGCACCTTGCCGGCGCCGCGCTCTCCGCCGTCCGGCAGCCGGTAACCCAGGCGCAGGCGCGGCCCCAGCCGGCCCGAGGCCAGCAGCAGATCGATGGCCACCGCCCGCGGGCCCTCGGTCCAGCGCCGGCGCTGCTCCTCCGGCCAGGGCATGGCGTCCTCGAAGCGCTGGACGCGGCGCACCAGGGAGTCGAGCCTGGAGCTGGCCGGCGCGTTCCGGTAGCCCAGCAGGCCGGCGAACATGCCCTTGACCTGGCGCGGGTCGAGCTCGGTGTCCAGGAACCCGAGGCACACCTCGAGGGTGCGCGGGCCGGAGTGCATGGCCCCCAGGGCGGAGTGCATGGCGTCCGGATCGGCCGTGCGGAAGTACTCGATCAGCGCGCTGAGCATGCGGCGCTCGTCCCGGTCGGCCGTGGTCATCGCGCCGTGCAGCCGCTTGACGACGCGGGTGAGCTCCGGGGCGTAGCGGCCCGGGGCGATCTTCTGGCGCTTGTCGCCGGTGCGGTAGATCTGCTCGACCAGCCCCGTGTCGATGCGCACCAGGCGCGAGTTGAGCGGGTAGCGCTCGGTGAAGCCCTTGAGGTCCCGCAGCTTCAGCTCGCCGTAGATGTTGAGACGCGCCCCGGCCAGCACGTCGTCGCCGGGGGCGAGGTCCGCGGGCAGCAGCCGGCGGGCGTGGTCCGGATCGAACATGAGCGGCCGCAGCCGGGCCAGCTTGTCCTCGAGCGCCTCGTTGCGGGCCAGATCGAGGTCGGCGCCGCCGGCGTAGGCGTTCTGGGCCGCGCTCTCGAAGCGCGCGAAGGTGAAGCTGGGCACGAGCTTCTGCAGCGTGAGCTGGTCGTAGCAGCCCGTGTGCACGCCCAGCTCTTGCAGGTAGGCCTGCAGGGCGCCCTCCACCTCCAGGTCGCGCCCTGCCAGGTTGTTGAGCACCGCCTCGACCAGCCTGCGGATCTCGAGCCCGCCGGCGTGCACCTGGTCGTAGGTGATGTTGCGGCCCGCGAGCAGCGCCTGGCCCAGGTGGTAGGCCAGCGCCCGCTTCTCGGGGCGGAGCTGGTTGAAGCCGTCGGCGAACAGGCGCACGCGCTGGATGTCGTCGACCGTGCCGAGCCGGAACTCGGCGTCCTGCCGGGTGATCTCCTCGATGGCCGGGCCGGCCGCGGACGGCTCGCCGCTCTCGCTCTCGCCCTCTCCCTCGACCTCTCCCTCTCCTTCGCCCTCGCCCTCTCCCTCCGGTTCGGGCTGGGGGGACGCGACCTCCTCGGGGCCCACGGCCACGGAGTCCTCGGGCGGCTTGTCCTCTTCGTCTTCGGTGGCCTGCGCGGGCTGCGCGCTGGCGTCCGCGGACGAGCCCGAGGGAGCCGGCCCTTCGTCCAGGGACACCTTCTTGCATCCAGGGTGGATGAGCGCGATCGCGAGGACGACGATCCCGAGCGAGGACAGGAGCCGCCTGGGCATGGAGTTCACCTCTCCCCCGGGGACGGAGGCCGAGGGAATCTACCCCGCGGGCAACCGGAAATCAAGCCGCCACGGGAAGGATTTTTGACCACCATGTGCTACATGTGGGACAATCAGATCAGGTTCCATCCCGGGAGGATCCGAGCATGTCCAACTCCCTAACAAGAAAGAGATTTTTCATTATCTTCGCGCCGCTCCTGGGAATGGTCTGGCTCCTGCCCTCCCCGGCCCAGCCAGCCTCAACGCTCATCTCGCCCGCCGATCTGGACCGCTCCATCGACGCCCTGCCGAATCGCGTGGAGGTGGACAGCCTGGAGGCGCTGCGCGCCCGCCTGGCCGAGCTCCCCTCCGGCGAGGACGCCCTGGAGGGCAGCGAGGCCAGCGGTCTGCGGACCGCGCTGGACATCGTGGCCGCCTGCCGCGCCATCCGGCTCGAGGCAGCGCAGGCCCTGCCGGCGCCCCCGGCGCGCGCGAGCGCGTCCCCCGCCCTGGTCGCCGGCCTGTGACCCGGCCGCGGCCCTTCACTCGCAACACATCTCGGAGTGCGCGTCACCGAGGTAGAGCAGCGGGTGGTTCTCCGGATCGATCCACTCGAGGTTCGCCACGATCCAGGTGTCGCAGTCGCCGGTCAGGCGGCTGGTGTATTCGGCGCTGGGCACCAGGTCGCCCTTGAAGTAAACCCGCACCGTGGCCTGGGCCTCGCCCTGGAAGGGCGCGTAGTAGTTGACCAGCAGGGTGTAGATGCCCTGGGCGGGGTTGTTGAGGTTCACGTTCTCCGCCCGGCAGCCGCCGGTGCAGTCGATGGCCAGCAGCGGATCGTCCTCCGCGTCGCCCAGCGCGCCCCAGTCGGGGTGGCGGCCGTCCCAGTAGCAGTCCTGGCCCGAGCAGGTCCGCCAGAAGCAGGCCGGTCCGTCCACGCCGTTGTCGTAGCAGTCCTGGCCGCTGGCGCAGCCCGCGGCCGTGGCGTCGCAGTTCGGCTCGCGGCAGGCGGTGATGGCCCCGCTCGGCACGCAGGCCGTGCGCACCCAGCCCGGATCCTGCGGGTCCTGGGGGTTGAAGCGGCAGTCGCGGGTCGGCTGGCAGAAGTCGCTCTGCAGCGTGGCGTCCGGGGCCAGCAGGTGCAGGTCGAGATCCGGGCCGAGGAGATCCCAGACCAGCTCCACGCGGATGTCCTCGCGCGGGTAGGCGTCGAACCGCACGCACGGGCACTGGTAGTCGCCGCCGGCCTGGGCCTCGGCGCAGGTGCAGGCCGCGGCCGCGTCGTACAGCGAGCGGTTGCCCTGCGGGTCGCGGGCGGACAGGCACACCGTGTACTGCCCGGTCAGATCGGCCTTGAAGGTCGGGTGGAAGGCGTCCGGGTTGGTGACCACCTCGCTGAAGGAGCCCACCGGCTTCTGCTCCACCGTCCAGTACAGGTTGGAGCCCTGGATGGTCTGCCCGTCCGGATCGCTGACCAGCGCCTCGAAGCGCAGGCTGTCCGAGGGGGCCGGGGCGCACGGATCCGCGAGCGGCGTGCCGTCGAGCTGGGTGGCCGCGATCACCCGGATGCCGACCGAGGGCGGCAGGTTGCCGGCCGGGCGCCCCTCGAGCGGGACGCGCAGCGGGTCCTCGTCCGGGTCGTTCGAGGCGATCAGCAGGGCGTCCGTGTCCGGGACGACGGCCCCGGTGTCCGGGTCCACGCGCACGGAGCGGGGCGCGTAGATCACCTCGACCGGCTGCGACTCGCCCTGCCCGAGCCGCAGGGCACCCGCCACGACCAGGAACGGGGCGTCGGCCGCGCCGGACTCGAGGGTCAGCCCGCCCGCCTCGATGATCAGGTCCGCCTCGCCCTGGTTGGACAGGCCCAGGCTCAGCGACGCGGAGGACTGCAGGCCGACGTTGCCGAAGTTCAGCAGCGGCGGCTGGGCGTCGATGTCGGGCACCGCGCTGCGCCCGCTCAGCGGCACGCGCAGCTCCGGGAAGTTCTCCGCGCTCGAGTCGATCACCAGCTCCGCCTGGAAGTCGCCCTCCGCCGGAGGGGTCAGGTGGAGCACCAGCGCACCCGAGCTGGCGCCGGCCGCCCCGGGCTGCACCAGGCCCACCGGCAGGGCGAGCTCCGCCAGGGCCTGCCCGTTCCAGGAGTCCAGGGCGAAGGCCGCGTCGCCCTCGACGCGCAGGCCGGTGATGGCCAGGGTGGCCGTGCCGACGTTCCGCACGGTGAGCGTCTGCTGGCCGGTCTCCAGCCGGTTCAGGGTCGGGAAGACCAGCGCCTGGGGCTCGACCGCGATCTGGGGCCTGCCCTTCTGGATGTTGCTCTCGTCGCAGGCGCCGGCGAGCAGGGCCAGGCCGAGCACGAAGAGCCCCGGCGCCGGGGTCCAGGATCTTCCGAGGGGAGCGAGCCGCATGCAGCCACCTCGCGCGTGGAGTTCATCCCACCCTAGCATCTCCGGGCGAACCCACACAAGCCGCACACCCCCGGCGGCGCGCCCGCGCGGCTTTTGACAGGCGGGTCCGCGTGTAGTAGGCTGTGCAAAAAGGTGAGTAAAAGACCGCCAACCACCTCCAGGCGAGGGAGCCCATGGCAGAAGACAAGCGCCACCACGAAGACGACAACGACGAAGGCAAGAGCAGGCTGACCGACAAGCGCAAGCAGAGCCTCTACTTCCCCGAGGACATGCTGGCCGAGATCAAGCGCGAGGCGCTCCGCCAGGACCGCTCGCTGTCCTGGATCGTGCAGCAGGCCTGGCGCATCGCGCGCGAGGACATCAAGAAGTTCCCCTCCATCAACACCGTGGGCGACGACGACGAAGAAGAGATGTAGCCCCCGCCCGCCCACCTCCCCCCACCTCTCCAGCGCGTTCAGGGCTCAGGGCACGGCGGCCTGGCAGTCGGGCAGATCGCAGTTCGTGGGCGCCAGGCGGCCCTCCACGCGGGGGTAGTCGACGCCCGGGCTCTCGGCGGCCGAGTGATCCTGGATCCAGGCCTTGACCACGTCGATCACCGGCAGGTAGGTCTGCAGCACCACCACGTCGGGCTCGTGCAGCGCGACGTAGCCGTCGTTGGGCACGTGGTTCTCGTCCTCGCCCACCATGTAGTCCAGCATGGCCACGTAGTAGGTGCCGTCCGTGAGGATGTCCACGCAGGGCGTGCCGGTGCACACCGCGGTGACCCGCTGGCCCTGCTGCAGGATGCTGACCCCGTCCGGGCTGACCGTCTGGGCCGTGAGGCTGCAGTCCACCTGGACGGTGATGCCGCGCTCCGCGGCCACCTGCAGGTAGTAGCCGCGCTGGGCCTCGTCGCCGGTGGCGCCCAGGGAGGACACGGCCCGCTCCAGCACCCGCACGAGCTGGGCGCCCGTCAGGCGCACCACCACCACCGAGTCCTCGTAGAAGGGCAGCAGCTGGTAGACGTCCTGATCGGTGATGGGCCCGCGCGGGATGCGCTCGCGGGTGGCGCCGGCCTCGCCGCAGGTCACCTTGTCGCGGATGGCCCCGCCGTTGATCAGCGCCACGCGCACGGTGACCGGCGCGCCCCCGTCGGTCAGCCCGTAGTCGTAGTTGAGCAGGGCGTCGGCCAGGAAGTTTCCGACCGGCGCCTCGCACTGGCGCACGTAGGCCCGGCGGATGTCGAGATCCACGGAGACGAGCCCCCAGACCTCGGGGTTGGTGATGGGGCAGGACTCGTTGTACACCGTGCAGGCCGCGGCCAGCAGCAGCGAGCCGGCCGCGACCAGCAGCGCCTTGGCGGTCTTCGACGCGCGCATCGCTCGCACCTCCGCGCTCCCCCGCTCAGGGCCGCCAGGCCAGGCCGAGCAGGAAGGTGAGCGGGTCCCGGGGCAGCTGCCCGGTCATGTGATCCACCCGCGGCGCCGGATCGCGCAGATCCTCGTCGAAGGCGTTGTACAGGTGGGCGAAGAACACCAGGTGGTCGAACAGCACCGGCTCGGTGGACAGGCCCACGCGCACCACCGTGTAGGCCGGCAGGCTGTAGGAGCGCAGCACGTCCATGCGCTGGCGCAGGTTGTTGCGCCGCTCGCTGCCGTACACCACGCCCAGGTGGAAGTTGAGGAAGTCGAACACCCCCAGGTCCAGCCCGGCGTTGAGCCGCAGCTGCGGTACGTCGGTGATGTAGCTCTCCTCCGTCTCGCCGGAGGCCTTCACCCAGGCCCGGAACCAGGAGCTGTTCACGTACACCCGGCTGCGCTTGCCGAAGCGGGCCACGCCCTCCACCTCGGTGCCCAGCACGAACAGCGACTCCACGTTGTCGTAGGCCGGGATGCCGTAGCCCTGATCCAGGCCCTCGATGCTGTCGTCGATCCAGTTGACGAAGAAGTTGGCCCGCACGCGGTAGTCGACGGGCGAGGTCTCGATGTGCCCCTCCACGCCGAACTCGAGCGTGTTGATGACGACCGCGGCGAGCTCGCTGTTGCCGTTGTAGGAGCGCAGCGGATCGAAGGTGGGATCCTCGTACAGCTCCTGGAACGTGGGCGCGCGGAAGGCCTTGGAGTAGAGCAGCTTCAGGCTGAGCTGGTCGATGGGCGCGTACACCACGGCCAGCCTGGGGTTGAAGGCCAGGCCGAAGTCGGTGAACCAGTCCAGGCGGATGGCCGCCAGCAGGTCGAAGCCCTTGAAGATGTCGCGCCAGTGGTCCTGCAGGTAGGCGCCCACCACCATGCGGCTCTGCCCGTTGGCGTTCGGGGCCGCCACCTGCCCGCAGGCCAGCTCGAAGCCCTGGATGGGCAGCGAGGTGCAGGCCACGCTGCCAGCCGAGCGCGTCAGGCTGAAGGACGGCAGGGCCAGGTACTCGAAGTTCAGCCCGCCGGTCAGCGCGTTGGTGTCGATGATGTTCCAGGTAGCCGACAGGTCCACGCCGGCCGTCAAGCTGGTGTAGGCGGTGGTCTCGCGCATGCCGTCGACGAGCAGCGTCCCATCCGGGAGCTGGTAGGAGTTCTGGGTGCTCTCGTCCTCCTCCGGGATGACCTGGAAGGCCCGCTCCACCATGTGGGTGTCGAAGTACGCGCGGGTGTCCAGCTGCACCACCCCGCCCAGCGGCACGTCGTAGCGCAGATCGAGGTTCAGCAGGTGGAGCGACAGGTCCGAGCCCCGGTCGAGGGAGCTGAACTTGCCCACGAAGGCCCCGCGGTCCTGGTACACGTAGTGGGTCAGGAGCTCGAGCGTCCCGCCGCCCACGTCCTTCAGCCCGGCCAGGAGCTGGGCGTGGGCCAGCATGCTGCGGTCGTCCACCCCGCCCGGGGTGTTGGAGATGTCGTCCTCGTTGGGGTTCGAGCCCACCAGCCCGGTGAACACGTCCCGCTCCACCCGCCGGTCCGAGCCCTCGCCCATGCCGAACTGGGCCTGGGCGCTGACCACGAAGGCGTCGTCCTCGTAGCCGCCGCCGGCCGAGAACCTGAGCTCGTTGAACCGCCCGTAGGCCGCGCTGGCGTGCAGGTCGGCCGCCCGGCGGGTGATGATGTCCACCACGCCCATGAACGCGCCCGTGCCGTACAGCGCGGAGCCCGGCCCGCGGATGATCTCGATGCGCTCGATGGCCTCGACCGGGAACTCGAGCGTGGCCGAGCCCGAGTACAGATCGTTGATGCGGTGGCCGTCCACCATGACCAGGATGCCCGGGTCGGACTGCAGCCCGCGCACGGCCAGGCGGTACTCGCCCGAGACCGCGCGGGCCACGCTGATGCCGGGCAGCACGTCGAGCGCCTCGGCCACGCTGCGCGCGCCCATGTCCTGGAGCTGCTCCCGGGACAGCACGGACACGATGGCCGGGGAGCGCTCGACCGCCTGCGCGCTGCGGGTGGCCACGGCCACCACGTCGGAGGCCACCGCCGGCCCGGCCTCGCCGCCCGGCTCCGCCCCGGGCTGCTGGCCGGGTTTCTTGTCGGGCTTCTTGTCCGCCTGCTGGCCGGGCTTCTTGCCCGGCTTCTTGCCGGGCTTCTTGTCGCCAGGCTTGCCCTCGCCGCCCGGCTTCTCGCCCGGCTGCAGCACCTGCACCTTCTGGGGGAACTGCTCGGAGGCGAAGATCACGTGCCGGTTGCCCTCGAAGTCCACCGCGTAGCAGTAGTACTCGACGCCCGGCGACTTGAGCTGGCCGCCGGGGATGGAGCCCTCGTAGAAGTCGCCGGTGATCAGCCGAAGCTCGCGCACCTCGAAGTCGGCCGCGCCCTGCACCCGGTAGGCCAGGGCAGCGATGCTGACCTGGTCGGCTCCGACGATGTTGCCGGTGATCTTGATGTCCTGGCCGGCCACGGCCCGGGCGGGCGGGGTGTGCAGGAAGGTCACGTTCATCACCTGGGCCAGGGCCGCCAGGGGCACCAGCCCGAACCCGAGGGCGAGCCACAACGATGCGAGGCGCTTGGACATTCTCGGAGGCTCCTGTGAAGGCTCGCATCCGATGCTACCACTCCAGCGCGGGCTGTCAACGCACGATCGGGTCCCCCGCAGGAGCATGGCATCTGCCGCGCGGCACCTACGCAGGTTCCTGGTTCCTCGTTCCTGGTTCCTCGTTCCTGGTTCCTGGTTCCTCGTCCCAACCCCTCAAAGCTTGCCTGGAGCGATTCACCCACGGAAGGTCAGCCAACTCCAGCCAATTGAAATCGACCGGCCCGCGTTGACCCCCGGGCGGGGGCTTGCTAGCGTCTCCTCCCATGAGCGCGAACGAGCGGCTGGAGGGAATCCTGCAGGGTATCCAGGGGCACCATGCCCGCGAGGGCCGGCCGCTCGGCTTCGCGGCCTACCTCGGGCTCATGCTGGAGCAGCCGGAGCGCCAGTGGCGCGGGGCGGCCCAGTACCTCAAGGACATGTTCGATCACTTCGGGGTCGCGCGCTTCAGCACCCCGGTCGGGGAGCGCAAGCGCTTCCTGCTGTTCGACGCGGTCTTCGCCGGCGGGGTGGGCCGGGTGGCCGGGCAGGAGGAGGCCCAGGAGGCCATCTACCGCCTGCTCTCCAACTTCTCCCGGGAGGGCCGGGTCAACCGGCTCATCCTGCTGCATGGCCCGAACGGCTCGGCCAAGAGCACGCTGGTGCGGGCCATGGTCCAGGGGCTGGAGCACTACTCCGCCACCGACGCGGGCGCGCTGTATCGCTTCCGTTGGGTGTTCCCCTCGGAGAAGGTCGACCACTCGAACATCGGCTTCGGGGAGGGCCGCGAGCGCCCGGCCCCGGCGCCGGACGCGCAGGGCTCCTTCGCCGGGCTGACCGGCGAGCAGCTGGACGCGGTCTGGGAGTGCGAGCTCAAGGATCACCCCCTGCTGCTGCTGCCCCCCGAGGAGCGCCAACGCCTGCTCCAGGCGCTGCGCCAGGAGGGCCGGCTGCGGCCCGACTTCCAGCCGCCCGAGTACCTGCTGCGGGGCGACCTGTGCCACCAGTGCCGCCAGATCCACGACGCGCTGCTGGCCTCCTACGGCGGGGACGCGCGCCAGGTGCTGCGGCACGTGCAGGTGCTGCGGCTGGGGCTGTCCGGCCGCTACCAGCGCGGCGTGTCCACGGTCGAGCCCCAGATGCACGTGGACGCGGCCGAGCGCCAGGTGACCGCCTCGCGCGGCCTGGCCTCCCTGCCGCCCTCGATCAGCCACCTGGACCTCTACCAGCCCCAGGGACCGCTGGTGAGCGCCAACCGCGGGCTGCTCGAGTACAACAACATGCTGAAGCGGCCGGTGGACGCCTTCAAGTACCTGCTGCTGACCTGCGAGGGTGGCCAGGTGGCGCTCGAGCGCTCCACCCTCTACCTGGACACGGTCTTCATCGGCTCGACCAACGACGCCCAGCTCGAGGCCTTCAAGCAGTACCCGGACTTCGCCTCCTTCAAGGGGCGCCTGGAGCTGGTGCGGGTGCCCTACCTCAGGCGGGTGAGCGAGGAGCGGCACATCTACGAGGACCACCTGCCGGCCGCGTCCCTGGACCGACACCTCGCGCCCCACACCCTCGAGCTGGCGGCACGCTGGGCGGTGCTGACCCGGCTGCGCCGGCCGGAGCCACCGGACGACGTCTCCCGCGAGCTCCGGGACACGGTGCGCGGGCTCGGCCCCATGGACAAGGCGGAGCTCTACGAGCGGGGTCTGGCCCCGGCGCGCCTGGACTCGAACGCGGCCCAGGAGCTCCTCCAGGCCCTCCCGCGCCTGCAGGACTGGCAGAGCGCGCCGTACGAGGGCGCCATCGGCGCCTCGGCCCGCGAGGTGAAGCTGCTCTTGATGAACACCGCCCAGCGGGACGACCACCGCTGCGCGAGCCCGCTCGGGCTGTTCGACGAGATCCGCGGGCTGCTCGCGGACAAGAGCCTGTTCACCTTCCTGCAGGTCGAGCCGGACGGGGACTTCATGAACCAGGCCAAGCTCCTCGAGGCGCTCGAGGCCCACTACCTCGACACGCTCGAGGAGGAGGCCGCCGAGGCCATGGGCCTGGTGGCCGAGTCCAGCTACCGCGAGCTGTTCGCGCGCTACGTGCAGCACGTCAGCCACTGGCTGCGCAAGGAGAAGCTGTACGACCCGATCACCCAGTCCACGCTGCCGCCCGACGAGGGGCTGATGAAGCAGGTGGAGGCGGTGGTGCGCACGGGCTCCGAGGACGAGACCGCCTTCCGCAAGGGGCTGATCGCCCGGGTGGCCGCCTACTCCCTGGACACCGAGCGCCGGGGCGACGCGCCGCAGGGCCAGCCCGACTTCACCCGCATCTTCCCCGCCCTGTTCGAGAAGCTGCGCGACGACTTCGTGCAGAAGCGCCGGGCCGGTACGGGCCGCGCGCTGCGGCTGCTGCTCGACGCCCTGGACGGCCGTCCCCAGGAGGGCAAGGACGAGAAGGCCACCGCGGCCATGCGCGCGGCGCTGCTCGGGCGCCTGGGCTACTGCGAGCACTGCGCCAAGGAGGCCATGGGCTTCCTGCTGCGCCGCCGTTTCCAGGGCTGATCCCACACGTGGAGGGAGCGCGATGAGGGCTCTGAGAGGACGTGGCCCGGGGGCCGGGTGGGGGCTGGTCTGCCTCGCCCTGGCCGCCCCGGGCTGCTTCGAGTTCGACGGCGCGCCGGTGCCCAACCAGGCGCCCGTGGCCATCCCGGCGCTGGCCCTCCAGGACGCGGTCCCCGGCCAGACCGTGCTGCTCGACGGCCAGGGCTCGAGCGACTCGGACGGCGACGCGCTCATCTACCTGTGGGCGCAGGTGCCCGGAGAGGGCGACCCCCTGTCCCTCGAGCAGGCCGACAGCGCCGTGGCCTCCTTCGTGGCCCCGGCCCGGGCCCAGCTCCTGGTCTTCCGCTTGATCGTCTCAGACGGCATCGACGAGAGCGCGCCGGCCATGGCCCAGGTGCGCGTGAACGGCTCGCCCCAGGCGGACGCCGGCCCGGCGCTGGAGATCGCCACGGGCGCCACCACGCTGCTGGACGGCTCGGGCTACGATCCCGACGGCGACCCCATCCAGAGCTACCGCTGGCAGGTCAGCGCGGCGCCCGCGGCCGGCGAGGCATGCCTGGCGGAGCCCTCCCCTTGCCTCGAGGGCGCCGACGGCGCCAGCGCCGCCTTCACCCCGCCGGCCAAGGGCACCTACTCCCTGAGCCTGGTGGTCGGCGACGGGCACAGCCTGAGCCTGCCGGAAACCACCCGCGTGCGCGCGCTCAACCGCCCGCCCGAGGCCGTGCCCGGCGCGGACGCGCTGTCCGTCCTCAACGGGGGGGAGGTGCACCTGGCCGCCGCGGGCTCGCGCGACGCGGACGGGGACGCCATCCTGGCCTACCGCTGGACGCTGCAGTCCGCGCCGCCCGGGGCCGGCGGGACCCTGATCCCCGCCGCCGGCGACGTGCCCGATCCGGTCTTCGTCACGGCCGGCAAGGGCAGCTACCACCTGCAACTCGAGGTGGCCGACCAGGAAGGGGCCTGGAGCGCGCCCGCGGCGCTGCGCGTGGACGCGATCAACAACCCGCCCACGGCCGAGGCCGGGGAGGCGCGCGCGGTCGAGAACGGCAGCCAGGTCTACCTGCAGGGCACCGGCCAGGACACGGACGGCGACGCGCTCGGCTACAGCTGGCAGCTCCTCGACAGCCCGCCCGGGGGCCAGGTGGTGCTGCGCGAGCCGGGCAGCGCGGTGGCGAACTTCACCCCCACCCGCAAGACGCTCCAGACCAACCCGGCCCTGTGCCAGCCCGGGGAGTGCTACCGCTTCGGGCTGCGGGTGTCGGACGGCGTCGCGCTCTCGGCCGAGGACAGCGTGACTCTCACCAGCCTGAACCGGCCGCCCATCGCCGAGGCCGGACCGGACCAGCAGGCCCAGGGCAGCCGCGGGACCTTGCTGGGCTCGGCCTCCCTCGACCCGGACGGCGATCCGCTGGTGAGCTACACCTGGACCCAGGTGGCAGGCCCGGACGTGACAGGCGGCGTCGGCGCCCTCACCGGAGAGAGCGCGACCTTCAGCGTGAACGAGGCCGGGGCCTACGGCTTCGACCTGGTGGTCTCGGACGGCGAGTACGCCAGCGCCCCCGACCGGACCTACATCAGCTTCCAGCGCGTCAACCACGCCCCGGTGCTGTCGCTCGCCAGCCTGGGCGCGGTGGCCATGGAGGGCGAGCCCTTCGCGCTCGACGCCACGGCCTCGGCCGATCCCGACGGGGACCCCATCCTGGTCACCTGGACGCGGGTGTCCGGCCACGCCTCGTTTCCGGACAGCGTGGTCGGAGAGACCCCCAGCCTGCTGGCCCCGCCGCTCCTGCCCCTGCTCGCGGCGCCCGGCTCCGACAACAGCGCCGTGTACCAGGTGCTGGCCACCGACGGAGAGGCCAGCTCCGCCCCGCTGGAGATGACCCTGCACGTGGCCCCCGGGCCCGGCTTCGTCCTCGTCAGCACCGCCCCCGAGGCCGACGACGCGGCCGATCCGCCCTGTGGCAGCCTGGCCACCCCCTGCCAGACCCTGCCGCGGGCCCTGCAGGTCATCGATCCCTGGCCTTACGACTACATGGGCGACGGCCGGCACATCCTCATGACCGTCGGCCAGTGGTCCCAGGCCTACGGCAGCGGCTCGGAGAACGTCCTCGGCCTGAAGTGGCGGGGCGGCGCCCGCCTCTTCGCCGGCCGCGATCCGGCCACCTTCGCCCGGACCGGCCACAGCCAGATCCGCGCCACCGGAGCCTGCTCGATCCTGTTCGACGGGCTGGTCATGGAGGACACCGTCGGGCAGGACGTGGTGCTCGAGGGGCTCAGCCTGACCATCTGGTCGGGCTGCGCCGGAGAGCGGCAGGCGGCCGTGCGCTGCACGGGCTGCCGCGCGAGGTTGCGCGACTGCGAGTTCACCGTCTACCCGGAGACCCAGGGCTGCGTCTACCGGGTGGGCGCGCGGGTCGAGGGCAACTCGGCCGAGCTGTCGCTGGAGGACGTCGACTTCTGGGTGCCGGAGGCCACCCAGCGTGTGTATGGCGTTCACCTCCTGGGCGGGAGCCAGTTGGTGGCGCTGGACACCCGGGTGCACGTGGCGGCCGAGGACGGCCCGGGCGCGGACACCGGCGGCGTGTGGAACGCTGGCGTCCGCCTCGAGGACCTGTCCACGCTCAGCCTGCAGCGCAGCCTGGTGCTGATGAGCGGGGCCGTGACCACCGGGGACGAACGCACCGCGGCCATCGCGGGCGCGGGCAACGCGTTGGTGGAGAACAGCGTGCTGTACTGTCCCTCGGGCCCGGACGCCCGCGGCCTGGACCTCCAGGCGGGCGACGCCACCCTGATCAACGTCAGCCTGGTCGGCGCGAGCGCGGCGGACGGCCTGGGCGCGGCCGTGCGCGTGGACGTGCCGGTGACCCTGTTCAACACCCTGGCCACCGGGTTCGCCCGAGCCCTCCGGCTGGACACGGCCACGGCCCTGGGCTCCCAGCTCCACGCCAACGCGTTCTCGGCGACCGGCCCGGCGCTGGCAACCTGCCTGGGGACGGAGGTCAGCGACCTGGCCCAGATCAATGGCCTGGGCAACACCTGCAACCAGGGGATGCTGGCGAACGAGGGCAACCTGACCGGGCCCTGTCCGCTGGTCGACCCCGGCACCGGCGACTTCCACCTGGTGCCGAGCGAGGCCAGCGTCTGCCAGGACGCGGGCGTGGCGCAGTCGCCCGTGGGGCAGGCCCCGATCGAGGACCTGGACGGCGAGCCCCGCCCGGCGCCGGGCGGGGCCGTGGACATCGGCGCGGACGAGGTGCAGCCATGAGAATCCCGCGCCTGGTCCTCACGGCGTTCGCCTGCCTGCTCTTCCCCCAGGCTCTCCGGGCCGCCGAGCCGGTGAGCCTGCTGGTGCTCGACCTCGAGGACGCCACGGGCGGACGGCTCAGCGCGGACGAGCTGCGCACGGCGGGAGAGGCCATGGTGGCCGAGCTGACGCGCTTCCCGGGCTACCGGGTGGTCAGCCGACGGGACGTGGCCGATCTGCTCAACGCGGACACGATGAAGATGCTGGTGGGCTGCGACCGGGCCGAATGCCTGGCGCCGATCTCCCAGGCCGTGGGCGCCGAGCGCATGCTGGCGGGTTCCATCGGCCGGCTGGGCAAGCGCTCCTACGTTCAGCTCCGGCTGCTGGACATGCGCAACGCCAGCGTGCTGCGCCGGGTCAGCCACCTGGCCACCCAGGCCGAGCTCCTCCAGGATGTGCGCGCGGCCATAGGGCAGCTCATGCAGGTCACCGCTCAGGTCCACCTGATCAACCAGGTCCCCGGGGCCGAGGTCTACCTGGCCGGCGCGCGCGTGGGGGAGATGCCGCTGAAGCCCTTCGCCGCGGAGCAGACTGGAGAAGTGGATCTGGAGATCTCGCACGTCGACTACCTGCCCTACCGCGCGCGCCTCGATCTGCGTCCCGGCCAGACCACCCAGCACCTGCTGCATCTGCAGAGCTACAGCGAGCTCGAGCGGGCCGCGGAGGTGCGCAGCGGCGTGGGCTACGGGCTGCTGGCCGCCGCGGCCCTGTGCTACGGCGCGGGCGGGTACTTCTTCTGGAAGGCGTTCGACCACCACGATGACTACCAGGCGCTCGATCCCCGCCGCACCAGCCAGGCCGAGTACGACATGTGGCAGCGACGGGTCGAGGAGCAGTCCGCCTACGGCTGGGTCGGCATGGGGGTGGGCACGGCGCTGCTGGGCGTCTCCCTATGGCTGCTCCTGGACAACCCTTACGCGGACGCCCTGCACGCGGCGGACGCCGGCTCGTTTGCCCTGGTCCCGACCCCCGGCGGCCTGGCCGCCAGCGTGCAGGCCTCCTTCTGACAGAGGTGCCCGATGCCGACCGACGCCCTGCTCGAGTCCCTCAAGACCGAGCGCCTGTGGGAGCGCCGCGGCACGCTCTGGGCGCGCCGCGACACCCCGGGCGCGCGCCGCTGGCGCCGGCGGATCGCCGCCCCGGGCATGCCCCGGCTTCCGCGGGACGTCACCGTGGTGCTCACCGGGCGGGCCAACCGGGACCTGCTCGACATCGCCGTGTTCGAGCCGCGCACCCTGGAGGGCCGCGACCTCTACTGCATCGTGCTCGACGATCCGCACCCGCGCGAGGTGCAGGCCTGGAGCGAGCAGGCCCGCTGCCACCTGGGCGCCCTGCTCCCGGCCCGGCAGCTCCGCCGCGCCTGGGACGCGCTGTGGCAGCAGTGCTTCCTGCACGAGCTCGGCCACGTGCGCTACGCCCGGCGGCACGGCTGGGGCGGGCGGGAGGCCCCCAGCGAGGAGGCGGCCGAGGCCTACGCCTGGAGCGCGCTCCACCGGCTCCACCCCCGCGCCACCTGCCTGCTCGCCTGGGGGCTGTCCTACCTCGCGGACGCGCTCTAGAAGCGCAGCCCCAGCCCGCCCGGGGCCGGCTCCAGGGTGGCGCCCCCACCCGGAGGGTCGGGCTCCTCGGCAACCAGGTAGAACACCAGGGCCAGCAGGGCCGCGGTCCCGCCCAGGCCGTAGAGCACCCCGCCCGACAGGAAGGCCTGGTCGGCGTGCCCCAGGTGCTCATGGGCCAGGAGCTGCACCGGCTCGTCCGCGGCAGCGGCCTGCTCCGCCCCCCCGGCCGCCATGCAGCCCGTGCCGCCGAGCAGCAGCACCAGAGCCAGGCTGCCCGACACCCAGAAGGCGTGCCCGAAGGGCGGCGGCTGCGCGGGCGGGGCGCTCAGGATACGCTGGATCTCGACTTCGTCCGGCTCCGGGGGGGTGAGCACCAGCCCCTCGAGCTCGTCCGGCGGCTCGGCCTCCAGCCGGCGCGGCGCGGGCCGCGCCTTCGGCGGCCGGGGCTTCAGCACCTCGGCGCTGCCGGGGGTGGCCACCACGCTGGCGAGCTGGAGGTCGCCCAGCCAGGGCTGGATCAGGATGCCCTGCCCCTCGCCCGACACCAGCAGGCGGTACAGGTGCGGCCCCTCGGGCACGTCCAGGCGCACCACCAGGGGGCCGCTCAGCGCGCCCATGCCGGCCGCGCGCGCCCCGTCCGGGGGCGGGGTGCGGAAACGGACCGTGCCCTGCTCCTGGTCGTCGCGCACCACAGTCAGATCCACGGGCAGCGGCGCGCGCCCCTCGCTGAGCACCTGACGCACGCGCAGCCCGGTCGGCCCCGGCCCGGTGGTCACCAGATCCACGAGCTGGTTGGGCCGCAGCCACACGTAGCCGCCCTCGCCCGGGACCTCGGTGCTCGGGTGCTCCCCGCGGATCTCGAGCCTGGGCCCCCTGGCCCCGGCTGGCCCGGCGAGCAGCACGGCCAGCCCCAGGCAAGCCACCCGGAGGACTATGGTGCGCGTGATCCGCACGATCGAACCTCTACCACGAGAAGACGATTCAGGGGAGTTCCTGGCCTGCCAGCCACGACCGATTCGCAGCCCCGCGAACCTTCCATACTCTTGTTTCTCAGAGGGTGAAGAGGGAAAATGCGCGGGAGGGATCCGGCACACGGCGGGGGGGCAGCGGCGGGCGTGCGCCCGGCGGTCCACAGTCCTTGGACATCGACCCTGCTCGACTGCTCTGCGGGCCTGCCTCTTCACCGCATGAAGGGCAGTTCAGTCCGCACCGCACCGTTTCACGTCCATGGCCTGCCGGACGGCCGCCTGCTCCCCTCGCACGCGGGCCAGCTCGGACGCCGCGAGGCCATCCCCTTTCCCATGCCCGATCAACAGGGTCTGGAAGTTGCTCGATTCGATCCGCCGCTCCTGGGCCTCCACCAGCTGCCTCTCACGCCGCGCGAGCAAATCGAGCTCCACCGCCAGGCGCGAGCACGGGACGGTCTCGTACTGGAGAGACGAGACGTAGGAGCCGGAGATCTGCGCTGGCGATGTTGGCCGATTGTAGCAGCCCATCAGCCACAGCGGTGCGATCAGTGTCCACAAGAGCACCGAGAAACGCCCTGACAACCCATGCCCCCACCTCATCTGTCTCCTCCGTGTATCCCTTCGACCGTCATGGACTCCTTGGGTCGCTGGCCGAACGCGCAACAGTCGTGTCAACCGCGCTGCGAGGCTTCCCCGCGGACAGTCACTCCTTGGCGCCGCGGGAGAGCAGCAGATCGACCACGTCCTTGCGGCCGGCCATCTTCATGACCGCCAGCGGGGTGTAGCCGCGGCCGTCCTTGGCGTCCAGGCTGGCGCCCTTGGAGATCAGGAAGATGGCCACGCGGTCGGTGGCCGCCACGTGCAGCGGGCTCATGCCGAAGTCGTCCCGGGCGTTGACCGAGCAACCCGCGGCGAACTGCTTCTCGAGCAGGGCGAGGTCCCCGGCCCGGGCCGCGTCGTGCACCCTGCAACCCCTCACCAGGGCGAGCGCCGCCTGGCGCTCGGCCTCCTCCTGGGGGCGAACCTTCTGGTCCCAGAAGTAGAACACCAGGGAGCCGGCCAGCATCAGCCCGCCCAGGATGAGGGCCACGATCGTCGCGCGGTTCATGCGACTGGACCTCGCTCGCGGCCGGCGCGCGCGGGCCGCGCCGGGCCCCGGCTCACAGCGCGCCGGCGGAGTCGATCAGCCACTTGTCCCCGTCCAGGACCACGCCCAGCGGCACGACGGCCTCGCCCGAGTCCTGGGTGCGCGTGTACTCCACGGTCACGTTCTTGGGGTAGTTGTGGCTGACGCGCTTGAACACGTACTTGGCGCCGTGCTTCGCCTGCGCCTCCTGGGCCGCGTCCCACCACCGGGTGATGTGGCAGTTCTTGGCGTTCTTGGCGTGCTCCGCCTGCAGCTTGGTCGTGCACAGGGCCTTGAAGGCCTCGAAGTCCTTGGCCGCGATGGTCTGGATGAAGGCCGCGGCCGCGGCCTCCGCCGGCTTGGTGTCCTGGGGCGCCGCCACCGCCACGCTCGCGAAGGCCAGGATGGCCGCCACACCCACGAGAGCCCGCATGATCGCCTCCTTGTCGGTCGTTTGGAGCAGCACTCGACCCGACAGTAATCGAAGGTCAGGCGGGGGTCAACGCCTGGAGCCGGGAGGGTGCGCCGGCCGCGGGGCTGGTGTACCATGCGCGCCATGGACGAGCTGGCCACCACCGCGCCGCCGCGCCGCGCGAGCCCCTGGAGCCTCGCGCTGCTCGGCCTGTTCACCCTCGCGCTGCTCGCCTGGCACCTGCCCTCCCTGGGCCACCCCTACCTGCCCGGCTGGGACGAGGCGGTGCACGCGGCCGTGGCCGGGAACCTCTCCCGCCACCCCCTCACGCCCACCCTGTTCGAACAGCCCTTCGTGCCCTACGACTTCCGCGACTGGCAGGCGAACCACGTCTGGCTGCACATGCCGCCCCTGCCCTTCTGGCAGGCGGCCGCGTCCGTGGCCGCGGGCGGCCGGGAGCTCTTCTGGCTGCGCCTGCCGAACCTGCTGCTCCTGCTGGCCACGGTCTGGCTCACCTGGGGCCTGGGCCGGCGCCTGCTGTCCGAGCGGGCCGGGCTCCTGGCCGCGCTCCTGGTCGGGCTCGCGCCCTTCGGCTGGCTGCAGGTCCAGGGCTACCACTTCGGGGACATGACCGACGTGGCGCTCGCCTTCTGGAGCCTGGCCTCGATCGCGTGCCTGGAGCGCAGCCTGGCCACGGGCCGGCTGCGCTGGGCGCTGCTGGGCGGCCTGGCGCTGGGCGCGGCGCTGCTGACCAAGAGCGCGCTGGCCCTGGCCCCGGCCGGGGCGGCCTGCGTGCTGTGGGCCGGGCGCTGGCTGAAGCTCCGGCTCGCGCCGCGCCTGCGCCTCGGCCAGCTCGCCACCTTCCTCCTGCCGGGCCTGGGGCTGTGGCAGGGCTGGGACCTCTACGCCCGCCTGGCCTGGCCCCGGGAGCACGCCCACGAGGCCATGAACCTCTGGAACCACGTGTTCACCAACTACGAGGGGCACGGGCGGAGCTGGGACGCGCTGCTGAACGATCGGCTGGCCCACCTCTACGGCCCCGAGCTCGTGCTGCTCGCCCTGGCGGGCGTGGCGCTGCTCACCCGCTGGGCCTGGCGCACCCGGGAGGGCCGGCTGGCGCTCCTGCCGCTGTGGCTGCTCGGCACGCTGCTGCCGCTGTTTCTGGTCCAGACCAAGGTCCCGGCCATCCTGTACGGCCTCGGGCCGGCCCTGGCGCTCGGCCTGGGCGCGCTGGTCCTGCACCTGACCCGCCGCGGGGTCGGCGCCGCCGGGCTCGCGCTGGCGGGCGCACCGCTCCTGGCCTTGACGTTCCAGGACGCGCTCATCCCCCCGCGCATGGAGGCGCTCTTCTACTGGCTCGCGCCCTTCGCGCCGGACCTCGCCCTGCAGCCCTACCTGCTGCCCCAACTCGGCTGCTTCCTCGCCCTGCTGCTGGTGCTGTGGCCGCTCGGCCGGCTGCTCCGGCGCGTCCGCGCCCTGCAGCAGCCCGGCTGGGGCTGGCTGCGCGGCCGGCTGGCCGCGTTGCTCCTGTGCGTCCCGCTGGCGCTCCTGGTCCACGAGGGCGCGCTCACCGCGCGCGGCTTCGGCTACCTGGCCGGGTACAACCCGGTGGTGCCGGCCCTGGCCGCGGCCGGGTCGCGGCTGCCCGCAGACGCGGTGTACGTGATCGAGGGGGTGACCGGCGGTCGGCAGCGGCCCGACCTGGCGGTCGGGTTCCTCACCGGCCGGCCTGCCCACCTGGTGCCGGGCCGCGGCGTGGTCGCGGCCCTGACCGCGGCGCGCGCGCTGGGTACGCCCGTGCTGCTCACCCTGGTCGAGCGCCACCTGCCGGCCGAGTCGGCGGGAGACGGGGGCCCGCCCGTGCTGCTCGCGGAGCCGCAGCCTGGCTCGGGGTACTTCGTCTACGCTTTGCCCGGCGGTCGCCCGCCGCCCACCCGGCGCGACGAGGCCTGGGCGGCCCGCCAGCCCGGCTGCCCGGCCGCGCCCGCGCTGATCTCCCTGCGACCCGACAGGATCGAGGTCCGCGCCGGGGAGGGGCTCGCCCTGCTGGCCCTGTGGCGGGCCCGCGGCCCGGCCCGGGCCCACACCACCGAGGTCAGCCTGGTCCCGGCCGGCGGCGCGCGCTTGCGGCCCTTCCCCCTGCCCGAGGACTTCCCCACCGCGGTCCAGGGCCAGCACCTGCACAACCTGGCGCCGCCCGGGCTCTTCTGGGGCGCCCGGTCCCTGGGCAGCGACCTCTTCGAGACGGGCCTGCTGCGCGACGGCGAGATCCTCGCCGACGGCTTCCAGATCGTGATCCCGCGCCACACCCCGCCGGGGCGGGTGCGCGTGGAGCTCGCGCTGCTCGATGACGGCCGGCCCGTGCCCGCGCCCGACGGGATCGCCTGGCCGGTCATCGAGGTGCGCCCGCCATGAGCGATCTCCCCAGGGCCCGGCCCAGCTCGCTCGGCGCCTGGCTGCTCGCGGGGACGCTGCTCGTGGCCAGCGCCTGGAGCTTCCCCTACTTCGCGCGCCTGGGCAGCCCCAACGAGCTGACCCGCCTGTACCTGGCCCGGGCGGTGGTGGACGACGGCGCGCTCAGCATCGACGGGCCGGTGGCGCGTCACGGCCGGCTGACCGACATGGCCAGCCACGACGGCCGCCTGTACTCCGACAAGGCGCCCGGGATCGGGCTGCTGGGGGCGCCTGTCTACGCGCTGGTGAAGGCCTGCGCCGGCTGGGACACGGCGGCCGTGTCGAACGAGCTGCTGCTACGGCTGCTGCGCCTGCTGCTCGCGGGCGTGCCGCTCGCGCTCGCGGCGCTCATCCTCCAGCGGCTGCTGGGCCGGCTGGGTCTCGGGCCGGGGCCGCGGGCGCTGATCGCCTGGGGCTACGGCCTGGGCAGCCTGGCCTTCCCCTACGGCACCCTGCTCTACGGACACCAGGCCGCGGCGGCCTGCCTGCTGGGGGCCTGGGCCGCCCTCGACCGCCAGCGGCGCGACCCGCGCGCGGGCTGGCCGCTGCTCGTGGGCCTGCTGCTCGGGCTATCGATGCTCATCGAGTACACCACGCTCCTCCTGGCCGCGCCGCTCGCGCTCCACGCCCTGCTCGCCTTCCCCCGCCGGGGCCGGGACACCTTGCTGGCGCTGGCCGGCGCGGTGCTGCCGCTCGGGCTGCTGGTCGCCTACCAG
This sequence comes from Myxococcota bacterium, assembly GCA_022710975.1. Taxonomy (GTDB): domain Bacteria; phylum Myxococcota; class B64-G9; order B64-G9; family B64-G9; genus JAKLGA01. The sequence goes on from JAKLGA010000002.1 coordinate 405,798, forward strand.
GCCGCGTGCTTCGGCGCGCCCTGGGCCACGGGCTACGGCGCGCTCGCCAGTCCGCACTACGCCGAGGTGCACGCGCGCGGGGTGCTCGGCCTGGGCGCGCCCTCCCTCGGGAGGCTGCTGGCAGCGCTTTTCGGCACCACCCGCGGGCTGTTCTTCTACGCGCCCTGGCTGGCGCTCGGGCTCGCGGGGCTCGTGCTCGGCGCGCTCCGGCCGCGGGCCGGAGAGACGCGCGCGGGCTGGCTGGCGCTCTCCGCCGGGAGCCTGCTGTACCTGGTTTTCGCCTCCAGCCTGGAGCCCGAGGCGTGGGGCTGGAGCCTGGGTCCGCGCCACCTGGTGCCGCTCTTGCCCTTCTGGGCACTGGCGGTGGGGCGGCTGTGGCTCGAGGCCGCAGGTGCCACCCGCTTCACGGTGCGGGCGCTGGTGCCCTACTCCATCGCGACCTGCGTGCTGCCGACCGTGGTGTTCGGCGGCTTCCCCCCGGACTTCTCGAACCCGCTGGCGGACTTCGTGGCGCCGCTCGTCGCGCACGGCTGCGCGGCGCCGGGGGTGGCGAGCGCGCTCGGCCTGGACCCGGCCTGGGGGCTCCTGCCGCTCGGGCTCGCGCTGCTCGGGCTGGGGGCTTGGGTGATCTTTTCGGGCGGGGGCTCGCCCGGCGCGCGGCTGCTGGCCGCGGCGCTGGCCGCGGGGCTCATCGTGCTCGCCTTCACCTGGACCGGCCCGGCCGAGCCCCGGGAGCAGCGCGCGCTCGAGTGGGTCGAGCGGGACGTCCTCCAGTGCACGGACCCGATCGACGACGCCTTCAGCGCGCCGAGAAGTTGATGGTCCCGTCCGCCTTGAGCGGCACGGTGAAGCGCTCGAAGCTCAGGATGCCCTCGAGGCGGTAGCCGAGCGAGCCGGTGCGCATCTTGGCGAACAGCTCCTTGTCGCTCTCGTCGGAGAAGGCCGGCGTGTTGACCTCGAAGGCGGTCTCGTTGTTGGCCGGGATGGACTCGCCCAGGTCGAGGTCGCCCTCGCCCACCGGGCGCTCCTCGAGGAACACCTTGTAGACCAGCCGCTTGATGTGGATGCTGAAGGTGTTGTCGTTGACCAGCGCGATGTCGAAGTTGACCCGCGCCTCGCTGGCGCTGTAGCGCTCGACGTTGGCGTCCGAGACGGTGAACCGGGGCAGCCTGGGGAGCGGCAGCGCGCCCGTGTCCAGGGCCTCTACCTGCAGGGGCCCACCCGGGGTGTCGAGCTTGCAGGTCACCGCCAGCCGGTACGGGGCGCCGGGCTTCTCGAGGAAGGCGAACAGGGCCTGGTCCTCGGTCGGGTAGGTCGCCCGCGCGGTCATCTCGAGCGGCAGCTTGCCCTGCGCGGCCAGCTCGCCCGGGGCCGGCAGCTCGCCACCCGCCGCCTCCAGCCCCTCGACCGTGAAGCTCCAGGTGCAGCCCGTGACCGCGGCCGGCCGCTCGTCGGTCGAGACGAGCTCGAGCTTGAAGGCCGCCTGGCAGCCGGCGAACGACTGCTCCTCGAAGGCGACCTTGCGCACCTCGAACATGGGCTGGGCGTAAGGCTTGGCACCCTCCGTCGGCTTGACCCCGGCCTGCTTCCCGTTGCAGCCAGCCGCGGCGATCAGCGTCAGGCAGACCCCCAGGGCAACACACAGCGCGCCGTGTTTCATGGCGACCTCCCGTGGACCACGAGGCATCGAGTTACCGGGACGCAGTCTAAGCGCCGGAGAAAAAATCTTCAATGAGGTTGGGGGGCGACCGGCGGCGGGTCCGGTCACAGGGGCATGCACAGACCCTTGAGGCCCGTGTGGCGGTAGAGGCAGGTGGTCCCGCCGGGGCAGTCGGGCGTCTGCAGGTTGCACTCCACCCGGCAGGTGTAGGTGGGGGTGAAGTTGGCGTCCCACATCATGCAGCCGATGCAGAACAGCGACGAGTCGCACAGCAGCCCGGCCGCGGCGTCGCAGTCCGTGTCGGCCATGCACGCCCCGCCCTCCGGGATGCTCCCGCCCGACACGCAGGTCCCCGTGGCCCCGTCGCAGGTCCAGCCCTGCAGGCACTCGTCGTCCGTCGCGCAGCCCTCGCGCAGGCAATCACCGCTCTGGGCGTCGCAGGTCGAGCCCTCGGGGCAGGCCCCGTCCGAGCAGCGGCACTTGCCCTCGGGGCCGCAGGTGAAGCCGGCCGGGCAGTCCTGGTCCGAGCGGCAGCCCGACACGCACTGGCAGGTGAGCTGGTCGCAGAACGTGCCCGGGCCGCAGTCCGGGCAGCAGCTCGCCGCCTGGCAGGCGTGGGTGGCCAGGTTGCAGACCTGGTCGAGCGCGCAGTCGGCGTCCGCGTCGCAGCCGGGCTGGCACAGGCCGCTGGAGGCGTCACACCACTCGCCGGCCGGGCAGGTCTCCGGCGTGCAGCCCGCCACCACGCAGCGCTGTTCCACGCAGTGCTGGTCGCGCGAGGGGCAGTCCTCGTCGGTCAGGCACTCGGGCTGGCAGCTCCCCTCCACGCAGCGCGGCAGGGCCGGATCGAGGCAGTCCCCGTCGGCCAGGCATCCCAGGCAGAGCCCGTGGGGCAAGGCGGCCGGGTCGCACAGCTGCTCGCCGGGGCAGTCCCGCCGGGAGCGGCAGCCCGGCAGGCAGACCGTCTCGATGCACAGGTTGCCCACCGGACACTGGCCGTCCTGGACGCACTCCACGCAGGTGAGCCCCACGGGATCGCACACCCCCGCAGCGCAGTCCGCGTCGGTCTGGCAGCGCTCCACGCAGGCGTGCTCCAGGCACGCCTCGCCGGCCAGGCAGTCGGCGTCCACGGCGCAGGCTACGCAGGCGCCCTGGGGCCCGAGCTCGGGCAGGCACAGCAGCCCCTCGGGGCAGTCGCGCGCGGAGCGGCAGCCCGGCGCGCAGACCTGCGCCAGGCACAGCGTGCCGATCTCGCAGTCGCCGTCCTGCAGGCACTCCACGCAGGCCCCGCGGGTGGCGTCGCAGCGCAGGCCGGGGCAGTCGGCGTCGGAGGCGCAGCTCGGCTGGCAGGCGTCCTGCAGGCAGGCCTCGCCCGGCGCGCAGTCGGCGTCCGCGCGGCAGGCCACGCAGGCGCCGTGGGGCGGGCGCGCGCCCAGGCAGAAGAGCTCGCCCGGGCAGTCGCGATCGGCCCGGCAGCCGCTCACGCACAGGCCGCCCTCGCAGATCGCGCCCAGCGCGCAGCCGGCGTCGCCCACGCACTCCGGCGCGGCCTGGCAGGCGTGCGCCACGCAGCGCTCGCCCGGGTCGCAGTCCCCGTCCGCCAGGCACTCGGCCTGACCGCAGCTCCCGTCCAGGCAGGCCTGGCCGTCCGGGCAGTCCCCGTCCGCCAGGCACAGCGCGGGCCGCTCCTCCGGGTCGCAGCCCGGCGCAGCGAGGAGCAGGGTCAGGGCCAGCCCGGCGAACGATCCGCCGGACAGGACGCGACGACGCGAGCACGTCCCCCGCAGCATGGCTCCTCCTCTCCTCCCCGGGCCCGCCTCAGGGCGCGGCCGGGCGCAGGCTCCACAGCTCGCCCTCGGGGTACTCGAAGCGCACGAAACCCTGGTCGGGCGCGAAGTACTCGTCGAGCTGGTGGTTGCTGCCCTGGGTGTCGGTGCGCGTGTGCACCAGGTGGTAGGCCTGGTAGGACCCGGCCGGGACGGTCACGCTGCCCAGGCCGCCGTTGTCGTAGCGGTGCGTCTCGCTGCCGCCCTCCTCCAGGGCGGAGGTGGTGGTCCAGTTCTGCACCGTCTGCCCGTACTGGTTCACCAGCGGGTAGGGCAGCACCTGGAGGGGGGTCACGAAGGTGCGGGTGACCACCTGCATGCCCTCGACCACCTCCTCGCCCAGCAACAGCAGGCCGGTGTCGACCGTCTGGTACCAGCGGGTGGCGATCAGGTTGTTGTTCTGCCGGTAGAGCACCTTGATGGCCTCGAGGCCCTCGCGGTACTCGGTGTCGATGGCCGCCACCTCGCGAGTGCCGTCCAGGATGACGCCCTGGTAGTCGATGTCGAACTCCTCGACCAGCCCCACCTGCAGCTTGACCCAGGCCGCGATGTCCGGGGGCGGCAGCTCCTCGCCGTCCTCGCCGCAGGCCGTCAGCCCGAGCCCCAGCACGCACAGCCACGCCACGTGTCTCATGACTTCCACCTCGCTCAGGTAAAGGTCCGCATCAGCTCCCGGGCCCTGGCGGTCGAGCGCTCCAGCACCTCGGCGTGCAGCGAGCGGCCGTGGGCGTCCATGGTCACCACGGCCGGGAAACGCTCCACCTCGATCACCCACATGGCCTCGGGCGGCCCGAACTCCTCCAGCCTGTGCACCGCCCGGACCTGCTTGACCGCCTGCGCCAGCAGCACGGCCAGCCCCCCGATGGCGTGCAGGTACACGGCGCCGTGGAGCTTGCAGGCCTCGAGCGTGCGCGGCCCCATGCCGCCCTTGCCGATCACCCCGCGCAGCCCGTAGCGCCTGATCACCTCGTGCTCGTAGGGCTCCTCGCGGATCGAGGTGGTCGGCCCGGCGGCCACGAAGCGCCAGCCCGCGCCGTCGCGGGCCACCACCGGCCCGCAGTGGTAGATGATCCCTCCGCGCAGCAGCTCGCGCACCTCGGCCGCGTCGGACTCGACCATGTACTTGTGGGCCGCGTCGCGGGCGGTGATCATCACCCCGCTGATCTCCACCTCGTCGCCGACCGCCAGCGCGCGGATGGCGGCCTCGTCCACGGGCAGCCGGATCGCCTTGTTCGCCATGGCCGTCACCTCCGCCCGCTCACCCGTAGACCGGCTGGCCGCGCTCCAGGCGCAGGCTCCGCCGCCGGTAGGCCCAGCACATGTAGCTGACGGAGACGAAGAACGAGGCCGGCACCCGGTGCCGCAGCCCGAGCTTCACCCCGAACACCGTGGTCTGGCCGCCGAAGCCCATCGGGCCCACCCCGAGCTGGTTCACCTTGCCCAGCAGCTCCGCCTCCACGGCCGCTAGCTCGGGGTCCGGGTTCACCTCGTCCACCCGGCGGAAGAGCTGGGCCTTGGACTCGAGGTAGGAAGTGGCCCGGTCGCCGCCCACACCCACCCCCAGCACGCCCGGCGCGCAGCCGAAGCCCTGGGCCTGCAGGGCCGCGTCCAGGATGCAGGCCTTGACGCCCCGCCAGTCGCGCCCGGCGCCCAGGCGATCGTCGGGCAGGCTGTACTGGATGCCCACGTTCTCGCAGCCGCCGCCCTTGAGCACGAGGGAGGCGCGCAGCGCCCCAGGCTCCTCGACGCCGTGGCAGGTGACGAAGGGCGCGCCCAGGCCGGTGTTGTCGCCCGAGTTCTTGCCGCTTACCGGCGACACCGCGTTGGGCCGCAGGAAGCTCTGGCGGGTCGCCTCGGCGGCCGCGGCGCGGGCGGCGCGCTCGATCAGCCAGGGGCCCACGTCCGGGCCGTGCTCCACGTGCAGGATGAGCGTGCCGGTGTCCTGGCAGATGGGCATCGAGCGCGCGCGCGCCTCGGCGCAGTTCTTCAGGATCCAGTCGAGGGTCGAGCGCGCCCGGCCCTCCTCGCGGTCGCGCGCCGCGACGAGCGCGGCCTCCACGTCCGCAGGCAGATCGGTCGAGGTGCGCCGGATGAGCTCCAGCAGCCAGGCGGTGAGCTGTCTCTCGTCCACGGGTGTTCCTCCGCCGCGCCCCGGCGCCTCAGGTCTCGAGCATGGCCGCGCGCACCTCGGCCTCGCTGGCGATGCCGGCCCGGCCGCCCAGGGCGCGGCACTTGAGCCCGGCCGCCGCGCTGGCGAAACGCATGCACTCCCGCAGCGCCAGGCCCTTGAGCTGGGCGTGCAGGAAGGCGCCGTGGTACACGTCGCCGGCCCCGGTGGTGTCCTGCACCGGCACCTCGAGCGCGGGCACGCTCACGAAGTCGTCCCCGCGCAGGCCCACCGAGCCGTCCTCCCCCAGGGTGACCACCACCGTGTGGGGGCCGCGCTCGCGCAGCCTGCGCAGGTTCGCGGCCAGCGCGCCGCCGCCCAGCTCGACCGCGAAGCGCTCGCTGGCCACCAGCAGATCGGTCAGCCCGAGCAGCTCCTCGGAGCCCGGGCGGGGGGTGCCGGCGTCGTACATCACCGTGACGCCCTGCCGGCGGGCCTCGCGCGCGGCGTGGAGCTGGGCCTCCATCTGCACCCCGTCGACGTGCAGCGCCCGCGCGCCGGCCAGCAGCCCCAGCGGCACCTCGTCCGGCCGGATCAGGCTCACGTCCCCGCGGGTCCAGTAGATGTTGCGCCGTCCGCTGGGCCGCTCGATGGCGATGAAGCTCACGGGCGAGACCCGGCCCGGCTCCACGACCAGGCCCGAGGTGGCCACGCCGGCCTCCTCCAGCCCCTGGCGGATGAGCTGGCCGAAGACGTCGTCCGAGACCTTGGCCACCACGGCGGTGCGGTTCCCCAGCGCGGCCAGGGTGCACAGCGCGGTCGCCACCGGCCCGCCGCCCTGGAGGCTGAAGGCCTCGAGCTCCGTCTTCGTGTCCACCTCGGGGTGGCGGGGCACCACGCCGAGCAGATCCAGCGTGGCGTGGCCCACTCCCACGACGTCGAACGGCATGTCCACCTCCGCGATTCGCCGTGTCGCAGTCTAGCCCTTGGAACAGGATTCTTGAAGGGAAAAATGGCCGCCGGAGGTGGGCTTGCGCGCAGGCGCTTCGGCACTCGCCACCAGGCCCGCCCTCACAGCGCCCTGGCGCGCTCCTGCAACGCGACGTCGTCGGGGTCGGTCGGGGCGAGGGTGATGCCGTGGGGGGCGGGCTTGCCCGTCGAGTCCACGTGCACGAAGCTGATGAAACCCTCGAGGAGGAACTCGTTGCTGGCGTTGTCCTGGAGCCGCACGTGGGCGACCAGGCGGCTCGTCCCGGCCAGCACCACCCGGCTCTCGAAGCGGATCACCTGGCCGTTCCTGACTGGCCGCTTGAACTGCATGCCGTGGATGTTCACGCACAGGATGCGCTCGGGCAGCGTCAGGCTGGACGCGGCGATGAAGCCCGACTCCACGAACCACAGGGCGGTCTGGCCCGCGAACAGGGTGCCGTGGTGGTTGAGGTCCGCGTTCCTGACCAGCCTGCAGCTCGCGTGGGTCTTGAAGGGCATGCCGCCTCCCGTGTGGTTGCCTGGAGGGTACCCCAACCCGCGCCTGGCTTGAAGCCCCAAGGACAATCCGGGATACTGGGGCGCACCGAGCCTGGAGCTTCTCGGGGGTCGGAGCAGGGAGGCGAGCATGCGCAAGGCGGTCTCCGCGGGGTGGATGGTCCTCGTGCTCACGGGCGCGGCCGGCGCCCTGGCCCAGCCGGTGCTGGTGCTCGACGACCCGCTGCGCGGCTCGTCGCAGGGCACGGTCCAGGGCGGCGAGCTGTCCGCGGACGGCTGGCGGGTCACCGCCACCAGCGATCACGTCTACTGGCACGTGCCCACGCTGCGCGCGGGCGCGGTCGAGTTCTCCGTGCGCGGCCTCCGGCCGGCCGAGGACCGGCCCGGGTTCGAGGACAAGTCCGAGCTGTTCCACATGTACGACTGGACCTACCAGAACGCGGACACCGACTACACGGGCTACCGCAACAACCCCTTCAAGCACTTCATCCGCAAGACCGGCGCGGCCGACACGCGGCCGGGCAAGACCGACGCCCTGGAGCTGGTGTGGGTGATCGGGGCGAACTACATGGAGCCCGACACCGGGGTGCTGTCCTGGGACCCCGCCACCACCTACCGCTTCCGCGAGGAGTGGGGTCCGGACGGGGGCGGGAACTGCGTCATCCGCACCTACCGCGACGGGGTGCAGATCATGGAGATGTCCGAGCCGGGCGAGTGGGCGCCGGCCGGCCACGCGGTGCGCATCGGCGTCGCCCGCCTCACGGTGGACTCGGGCGCCCCGCTGGACGCGGTGTTCTCCGACCTGCAGGTCTGGAGCACCTCGGGGGATCCCGATCCCGGCCTGGAGCCCGCCGACCCCGACGACCCGCCCCTCGGGCCGACCCGGGTGGTGTCCAACTCGCTGGTGGACGACAACGGCGCCTTCCTCGGCCTGGGCGCGACCTACATGAGCGCGCTGTGGCAGGCCAGGAACAACCGCGCGCTGCTGCAGAGCGACCTCGCCTTCCTGGCCGCGCGCGGCTTCAACTACATCCGCGTCCTGGCGCAGGTCGGCGGCTGCGAGTACTGGGGCGGGCTGGAGATCGTCCCGGTGGCCCAGCTCGACGGCTGCGAGGGCGAGCTCGCGCCCTGGCCCGACTACGCCGAGCAGCTCGACGCCCTGCTCGACCTGGCCTTCGCGGCCGGGCTGCGCGTCCAGATCACCATCTTCGGCTCGGGCGACGTGGTGGTCGGGGGCGCCGCGGGCCGGCTCGGGCTGGTCGACGCGCTGGTCGCCCACCTGGCCGGCCGCGAGCACCAGGTCATCCTGCTCGAGGTGGCCAACGAGGGCTGGCAGACCGGCTTCCCCGGCCCCGAGGGCCTGGACGAGATGCAGGCCCTGGCGCAGTACATCGCCGACCGCACCAGCATCCCCGTGGCGGTGACCTCGAACCACGGGGTGAACAGCGCGGACGAGGTCTACGCCGGGGTGCCGGCCGACATCGCCACCTGGCACTTCAGCCGGGACCTCGGCCAGGACGACGGCTGGGGGCCGGTCTACGACTGCTGGTTCCTGGAGACCCTGCCCGGGGTCCCGCCGGGGAGCTCCAACGAGCCCATCGGCCCGGGCGCCTCCGTGGCCTCCGAGGAGCGCCCCATCCGGCTGGTCATGGCCGCGGCCTACGCCTGGGTGGCCAAGCTGCCCATGTACGTGTTCCACACCTCGGCCGGCGTCCGCCACCAGGTGGCCTTCGAGGACATGGCCGGGGTGAGCGACTTCGTCCACCTGCGCCACATCCTGCCGGGCGACGTGGCGAGCTGGGCGCGCAACGACGGCAAGGAGGCGGCCGCGCCGTTCACCGCCTACGCCGGCGGCCAGCCGGACCGCTACCGGCCCGAGCTGGCCTCGGAGGACGGCTGCGTGCAGAACATCGGCGCGCGCAAGGGCGCGCTGTTCGTGGCGCTGCCCATGGGCATCGGCCCGGCCGGGCTGACCCTGCAGGCGCGCGAGCCGCTGACCTTCAAGGTGTTCCACCCGCTGACCGGGGAGGTGCTCGGGGAGCCCAGCCTGGCCGCGGGCGAGCAGCTCCACCTGCCCCAGGGGCCGGAGGCCTACATCCTGACCAACGCAGAGACCTCGAGCCAGCCCGGCACGAACGACGCGGCCTTCGTGTCCCAGGACGTGCCCGCGTCGCTCGCGCCCGGAGAGGCCCGCGCGGTGAGCGTGCGCATGCGCAACACCGGCACCTCGAGCTGGAGCGCCGCGCTCAGCTACCGCCTGGGCTCCCAGGCCCCCCAGGACAACAACACCTTCGACGGCGGCCGCGCCGAGCTCCCGGCCGGGGTCGTGGTGGCCCCGGGCGAGGAGGTGACCATCACCGTGAACCTCACCGCGCCGGCCGCGCCCGGCGTGTACACCTTCCAGCGGCGCATGCTGCGGGAGAACGTGGAGTGGTTCGGCGCGTTCACCCCGCCGGTGGACATCACCGTCAGCGAGCCGCCGGACGGCGGCCTCGACGGCGGAGACGACGGCGAGGACGGCGGCCAGGACGCGGCCGACGCCGAGGACGGCGGGCCGGACGGCGGGCCGGACGCCGGCCCGGACGCCGGGGACGGGGGCCAGGACGACGCCGACGGCAGCCCCGGGACCGACGGCGACGCGGTGGAGGGCGGCGCGGGCTGCGGCTGCGGCACCGGCTCGGCGGGCGCGCTCGGCCTGCCGCTCGCGCTCGGGCTGCTGGCCTGGCGCCTCCGCCGGCGCGAGGCTTGAGCCCGGCCTACCCCGAACCCGATACCCGACTCCCGGCACCCGCGTTCCAAGCCCGGGGGTCAGTAGGCCTGCAGCTTGATCGGCCAGTTGCTGGCCACGGTGCCGCCATCGATCTCCAGCACCTTGCCGGTCACCCAGCTGCTGGCCGGGGAGGCCAGGTACAGGGCGGCCAGCGCGATGTCCTCGGGGGTGCCCAGCCGGGCCATGGGGGTCAGGGCCTCCATCTTCTGCTGGAGCCCGTCGGTCTCCAGGAAGGGCGCCAGCGCGTCGGTGCGGATGGCGCCCACCGCCAGCGCGTTGACCCGCACCCGGGGGGCGAACTCGCAGGCCAGCAGGCGGGTCAGGTGCGAGAGCGCGGCCTTGACCGCGCCGTAGGCCGAGAACCCGACCTCGACCAGGTGGGAGAGCGCCGTGGAGATGTTGATGATGCTGCCGCCCGCGCCGGACAGCATGTGCGGGATGACCTTCTGCGACAGCATGAAGGCCGAGGTGACGTTGAAGTGGAAGGCCCGGTCCAGGTCCTCGGGGTCCTGGTGCAGGGCCAGGATGGGCAGCGCCCCGCCGGCCACGTTGACCAGCACGTCGATGCGCCCGAGCTCCGCCATCGCGCGCGCCACCACGGCGTCGAGCTGGACGCCCTCGTTGACGTCGCAGGGCACGGCCAGCGCCCGCGCGCCCAGGGCCCGGCACTCGCGGGCCACACGCTCGATCTCGTCGGGCGTGCGCGAGAGGCAGACCACCGAGGCGCCCGCCTCGGCCAGCCCCAGGGCGATGGCGCGGCCGATCCCGCGTCCGGCGCCGGACACGATGGCCGCTCGCTGATCCAACCGGAAGCGCTCGAGCATGGGGTCTCTCCTCCAGGCGTCCTGGGGTGGTTTGCGGTCCCTTGTACCAGAGTCGGGCGCGGGCGCAAGGAGTTGACCCGGGCAGGCGGGCCTCGCTAGGCTCTGGAGTCAGGGCGGAGACGGCTCCGAGGTGGATCGAACGGCGAAAGGACGAGCCATGGCCCTGTGCCCGAAGTGCGGCGCCCAGCTCCCCCCGGCGGACCAGTTCTGCGGCGCCTGCGGCGCCGACCGGTTCAAGGACAGCGAGGGCAAGGGCAGCGCGGACCGGGCCATGTCCCAGGCCCGCGGCTGGATCCTCGCGGTCGGCATCATCTACGCGCTGAGCGGCCTGGCGTTCTACCTGCTGCTGCGGGACAACCTGCCCGAGGGCGCCGGGGCCACGCTGCTGGCCACCAACTTCGGCCTGTGCGCGATCCACGTCGGGCTGTTCTTCTGGGCCCGCACGGCGCCGTTCCCGGCCGCGGTGGTGGCGCTGGTGCTGTTCATCACCGTCCACGTCGCCAACGCCATCCTGGACCCCACCACCCTCGCCCAGGGCCTGATCGTGAAGGCCCTGTTCCTGGGCGCGCTCATCCGGGCGGTCAGCCTCGGCCACAAGGCGACCAGGGCCGGACAGCGCTCCGGCGGGGATCCCCTGCCCTGAACCTGCCCGGTTCCACGGACGCGCCCGGCCAGGCCGGCGCGCCGGGCGAGGCGGACGCGCCGGTCGAGTCGGGCCCGGCGGACGCGGCCGCCGCGCCGAGCTGCGGCGCCTGCGGCGCGGCGCTCCGGCCGGGGGCGCGCTTCTGCGGCCGCTGCGGGGCCTCCAGCCTCCCGGCGGCGGCCCCCGCGCCGGAGGCCCCGGCCCGGCCCCTCGAGGGCGGCGGAGGGCTGTTCGCGGCGCTCGGCGCCTACTTCGCGGTGCTCACCACCGTGCTGGTGATCCTGGCCAGGCAGGATGCGGGCATCGAGCTGCTGCGCGTCGTCGACTACGTCATCGTCGGCGTCGGCGTCCTCGGGATGGCCGTCTACCACCGCGCCAACCTGCGCCTGCTCGGGCTCCCCAGGCTCGACGCGCGCGGCCTGCCCCCGCTGCTGCTCGGCCTGGGCGTGATCGCCCTGGTCCTGGTCGTGCTGCAGGTGACCATGCCCTTCATGTTCATGGACGAGACCGGCCCCTACCGGCTGGCGGGCAAGAGCCTGGCCTACATGCTCGTCGACTTCGCGGTCCTGCCGGCCCTCGGCGAGGAGCTGGTCTTCCGCGGGGTGGTGCTGTCGGGCCTGCTCGGGGTGTTCCAGGCGCGCACCGCGGCGCTCGTCTCGGCCATGCTGTTCGCCACCATCCACCTGTCGCCGCTCGGGTTCCTGCACCTGGGCATCCTCGGGTACATCCTGGCCCGGGTGCGGCTCGGCACCGGCTCGCTGTGGCCGTGCATGCTCATCCACGGGGGCTACAACGCGGTCATCTGCCTGCTGGCCTGGTGACGGCGGCGCCGCGTCCGGCCCCAAAAACTGTTGCCTCCCCAGGGCCCTTGTGGTTAGTTCCCCGGGCGCTACGCGAGGCGCGGAGGACGGATCATGGGCAAGAAGAAGACGGGCAAGGCGAAGGCGGGCGGCGGACCGGTCGAGCGGCTGGCGGCCATCCTGGCCGGCGGGGAGCCGGGCGAGCTCGGACCCCTGGCGACGGAGCTCGGCCTGACCGAGGGCGACCTGCGGGGCGGGCTGGACAAGGCCCGCGCGCTCACCAAGGCCCCGGATCCCCGCCAGGTGACGGCGCTCCCGGCCGCGCTGCAGCTCGCCTTCGTGTCCCTCGCGGCGGAGGCCCAGGACGACGAGCAGCTCAACGATCTCCTGAGCATGACGGCCGACAAGGACGTCAAGAAGGAGGCCCGCCGGGCGCTCCACCTGCTGCAGTCCCGCGGGGTCAAGGTGGACATCCCCGTGGAGCGCGGGGCTAGCGTGCTCGACCGCCCGGTCGAGGAGAAGCTCGAGGAGCTGCCCTGCTACCTGTCGCCGGTCGGCGGCAACGGCAGCCGCATGGTGCTCCTGGCCCGCTACACCCACGGCGGCGTGGCCGTGCACCAGGGCGAGATCAATGATCAGGACGGGCTGGCGCAGTTCGCCGGCGGGGTGATCGGGCGGAACCGCTACCGGAAGCTCCTGGGCGAGCTCGAGGTCCAGGCCGACGGCGGGCTGCTCGGCATCTCCTTCGCCGAGGCGCGCTGGCGGGTGGCCCAGGCCGCCGAGCTCACCCGCAAGGCCGGCAAGTCGCTGCCCGACGGTTACCTGGAGGCCTCCGGGGAGCTGGGCGAGGTGCAGGCCGGCGCGGCCGGCCCGGACCCGCGCGCGCTCCTGCCGGCGGAGTCCCTGGGCGACACGGCGGAGCTGCTGTCCAAGGCCGGCGAGCTGTTCGAGCACCCGGCCTTCGCCGACTGGCTGCCCGAGGAGGACGTGCTCAAGCTGGTCGACGAGAAGATCAAGGAGGTCGAGTCGAGCCAGGTGGCCATCAACGACGAGCAGCGGGTGGACGGGGTGAACCGCGCGCTCGACGCCGGGGTGGCCGCGCTGATCGACGGCGACCGGCGCGCCCGGCTGGTGGCCCGCGTGCTGGAGCAGGCCGCCATCTTCCAGCGCCTGGACAAGCCGGCGCTCGCCCGCCAGGCCGCGGCCGCGGCCTACGAGCTGGAGAAGCCCGATCTCGAGCCGGTCAAGAGCGTGTTCCTCTCGCGCATGCTGCGCCGGGTGCTGCGCAGCCCGGAGGACATCGTCGGCGGATTCAAGAAGCCCGGCGAGGCCCCGGCCGCGCCCGAGGCGCCCGCCGATCCCGCCAACCTGATCGTCAAGCCCTGAGCCCGCGCGAGGCCTTCCCTCCCCTCCTGGCAGAGAATACAATCGAGCCGGGGACGGTTCCGTTCCACGGAGGGCAACGCAATGCGAGGGATCCTGGCGGGGATGGGCGCGCTCCTGGCGACGGCCGTGGGGTGCACGACGCAGCCTGCGCCCGGTTTGACCGCTGCGGAGACGGCGTACGTGGCGGCCATCTGCGGCGCCTACGAACGCTGCTCGCCGGAGTGGGGTCGGCTCTGGGTGAGCCAGCCGGTCTGCGAGGAGACGCTCGGCGATATTCTGGCCAAGCACATCGCCGAGGTGGCCCTGCGCCACGCGCCGGACGAGGCCAGCCTGGCCTGCGCCGCGTGGATCGAGGAGTTACTCTGTCAGGTGCCCGACGCGCACACCGGCTGGATGGACGGATGGCTCGCCCAATTGCCACCCAGCAGCGGGGGGCGATTCCCGGACTTCTTCAGCTCAAAGAGAACCGCGTGCGAAGAGACGGCGGCCGCCTGGTCCGTGCCCAACACCCGCGATCCGGTACTGTCTGAACCCGGAGCGGAGTGCAGTGGCACCTACAGCTGCCAGGGCAGCTCGACCTGTCTCGCCTTTCCACTCGAAGGAGGTGGCTGCGGGCGTTGCGTGCCGCGGGTCGGAGAGGGCGAGGCGTGCGATCAGGCCGAATGCACGGACGGGCTCTTCTGCGCGCCGGACTCGTTCTGCAGGCCCCTGGACCTCAAGGCCTGCCAGGCCCCCATCGAGTGCGAATCCTCCCTCGGCTACCGCTGCGGCGCGGATCAGCACTGCGAGAAGATCCCCCTGGGCGAGAATTGCCTCGATGACTTTGGGCTCGATGGTCTGCGGTGCATCGCTGGGCTGACCGCGGAGCGTTCTCCACTCGATGGACCCTGCGAAGCCGATGGAGATTGCGCGCTCCACGACGGCCTGACCTGCCTGGGAGGCCGCTGCAGCCTCCCGGCAGACAGAGGGGGAGTCTGCGAGATCGACCGGGGCTGCCTCGGGGATCTGCTCTGCATCGGCGGAAGATGCACGGACCGCGCAGGTCCCGGCGAGCCATGCGACTGGTTCGGAGGCAGCCGTGACCCGGCGATCCTCTCTCGGGTGCACACCTGTCAACTGCCCCTGTACTGCGTCGAGGGGATCTGCGTCCAGGATCACATTCTCGGCATGGGGGAGCCATGTGCCCGGATCGGTTGCTGCCTGAGCCACTATGCCATGGGCCGCTGCAGCTCGGGCTTCTGCGGGTTCCTGGGTGAAGGACCACCGGTCTGCCAGCCGCGCGGGACCGTGGGGGATGAATGCGATCCGGGGTACCGGAGCGCCGAGAACTGCGGACCCTACGCGGTCTGCCTGTACGTGGGTGCCGAGCTCGGGATGTACCGCTGCGTCGCCTACCGCCACATCGGAGAGCCCTGCGATCCGGAGCCATGCGATGGCATGACACCGTGCCCACCCACCTGCCACCCGGACGCGATCTGCGGGGAGGATCACACCTGCAGGCTGAAGAGCCCGCTGGGCGGCCCATGCAGCGAGACCTCGGAGTGCCGGGTCCTGAGACCTGAGCTCGACGTCGAGTGCCGGGGCGCCTGCCAGGGTGGGGAGTTCTCCGGCATGCCTTGCCTCTCTTCCTCCAACTGCGGTTCCGGCCGCTGCGCGGGCACCTGCACGGACATGAGCGAGCCCTGGAGTTTCTGCGCCCCCTGATGGTACCTTCCCCGGAGGTCGACCTTCACCGACCGAGGGGAGGAGCCCATGCCGACCTGCCCGAGCTGCGGCTTCGAAGATCGCGATCGCGACGCGCGCTTCTGCTCCAAGTGCGGGGGGGAGATCCCGGCCGCGGCCGGCGCCAGCCTGCCCAGGGAGCCCGGGCCCGCGGTGCCCGGGGAGCTCGACCCCAAGGCGGCGGCCAAGCGGCGGAAGTGGCGCGTGATGCTCCTGGGCGCCCTGGTCCAGGTCCCGATCGTGATCGCGGTGATCTTCTTCGTGGGCAAGGGCTGCGGGGTGGCCGAGGGGTCCCTGGTGGCCCAGGGCCAGCCGTTCGGCGACTTCACCTTCAAGGCCGTGCAGTGCCGCTCGGGCGAGCGCATGAACTTCTTCGGCGCCGTGGTGCTCGGCAACGGGCCGAACGACGGCGGGGTGATCGTGGGCGACGACCCGCTCCAGGGCCGGTACGTCAAGATCGAGGTGCCGGGCTCCTGCAAGCCGCCCGACCTCGAGGTGTGCACCGAGATCCTGGTGGACAAGACCAAGTGCTCGATCTACGAGCCCCGCCTGGAGCGCACCAACACCACGGTGAACGACATCCGCCTGATCGACGGCAGCCTGAAGCTGCAGTGCGCCTACCCCGAGGGCGGCACCCTCAAGGCCGAGCTCAAGTTCGAGAGCTGCGACTAGCGACCCCGGCGACAGGAGGTCAGCCCTCGATGCGCGTCCTGCTGTTCCTCGCGAGCGTCCTCGCCCTCTTCCCCTCCCCGCTCCCGGCCGCGGAGGCCCGCCCGATCGTGGCCGTCTTCGACGTGGAGCTGCGCAGGGTCTCGTTCCCCAGGGACGTCAGGGAGTCGCTGGCCGACTACCTCTCGGGCCTGCTCGCCCAGCGGGGCTTCCAGGTGGTGCCGCGCTCCCAGCTCCAGGAGCGCCTGCAGAGCCAGAAGCAGGCCTCCTACAAGAGCTGCTTCGAGGAGTCGTGCCAGATCGAGCTGGGCAAGGAGCTGGCTGCCGACAAGTCGCTGGCCACGCAGGTGATGAAACTCGGCGCCAAGTGCCGGGTGACGCTCACGCTCTACGACCTCAGGCGGGCCGCCAGCGAGGCGGCCGGGGTGGCCTCCGGGGCGTGCAGCGAGGATGGCGTGGTGGCGGCCCTCGAGGAGGCGCTCGCCACCCTGCTCGGGACGGGTTCCAGCTCGCCTGCCGGCGCGAAGCCGGGGATGGCCCCTGGGCCGATCGACACCCGGCCCGGCCAGGACGTGTCCGCCCTCGACCGCTGGGAGGTGCTCAACGGAGAGTGGCGCATGCGCGGGGGCGCCATTCTCGGTCGTGGAGAGGGCGACCAGGGCGCCCACCTCATCCTGAAACACGAGCCCATGGCCGACTTCGTGCTCGACACCACGGTCGAGCACCTCGCCGGGCCCCATGGCGGCGTACACGCCGGCTGCCGCTACGAGGTCTACGCAGGCGGACCGCTCCACCGCTTCCGGGGAGGCACGGTCGACATCCAGGGGCCCTGCCTCTACCTGGTGCAGTCCGGCTGGGTCAGCGGCCACATCGGTCACCAGGGGACCTGGAGCCAGGTCCTGCCGGCAGACACCAAGGACGCCAAGAAATGCCCCGAGGCCGCCCGGGGCCGCATGCGGGTGCGCCACGAGAGCCTCGGCAGCAAGCAGCGGCTCTACGTCGACGGGAAGCTGGTCGCGGAGATCACGGATCCTGCCCATCCCCGGGGCAACCCCCTGCTCTACGTCGCCAGCGGCCACGCCACGGTGAGCTTCAGCGACATCCGCCTGTACATCCCGGACCGGGACAGCATCCCGCCGCCCGGGCCGCCCTCACCCGTGCCCGCGGTGGCCCTGGGACCCATCGAGGACCTCACGGACCTCTCGAAGTTCGAGATCCTGAACGGCCGCTGGTGGACCCAGGAGGGCGCCATCCACGGCTCCGGCGGACACCTCCTGCTCAAGGGCGAGCCGTTCCGGGACTTCGATCTCGAGTTCACGGTGGAGCACGTCTCCGGCCCGATGCTCGGGCTCGCCGGAGGGTTCCGCCACGAGGTCGTACCCGGCGGCGCGAAGTCCTTCCGCGGCGGAACGGCCATCAACCAGGGCCTGACCTTCAACTTCATGCTCAGCGGCGCTTTCATGCCGTTCGTGGGCCTCGGCGGCCAGTGGTACCTCGTCCACCCGGAATGGAAGGCGTGGCGCGCGTTCGAGCCGCTCAAGAGGCACCCGACCCGGGTGCGCATCGAGGGCCGGGGCGATCGCATCCGCGTGCTTGTCGACGGCGAGCAGGCCGACGAGTTCCGCGAGAGCCGGTTCCTCGAGGGGAGCATCCTCTTCTGGGTCCAGGACCCCGCCCAGGTCAGCCGCTTCTACGGCATCAGGCTCCGTCGGGGCTAGGTGGTCGAGCTGCGCTCAGGGGGCGGGCGCGGTCTGGAAGGTCGCCTCGGCGCCGATGCCGGGCCGCTCGGGGATGCCCAGGTCCGCCAGGGGGCCCAGCTTCGAGCCCTTGACGGCCGTGGTCAGCGTCAGCCGGTAGCAGGTCTGGGGCAGCAGGAAGGCGTCCTGGCTGGCGGTGGCCGGGTTGATCAGCACCAGGGCCGGGTCCATCGCGTCCACCGCGGCGCCCGAGCCGAGCTCGGTCCAGGTGACCTCCAGGCAGCCCTCCGCCCCGGGGGTGGCCGAGGCCAGCAGCACGCTCGTCTCGCTGATCGAGGCGCCGTCCACCGCACCCGAGAAGTACACCATCGGCTGCACGGCGGGATCCACGTCCACGGCCCCGTCCAGCGGCAGGTAGACCACCTCCAGGGCGTCCGGGGCCTCGACCACCGGATCCCCGCAGGCGCCGAGCAGGCCCGCCAGCGCGAGCAGGGCGAGCGAGCCGAGCAGCAGCTTCCGAGTCCTCGTGGCGCGCATGATAGGTTCTCCCGGGCCCCGTCAGGGGCCGACCTCGAAGCCGGAGCGGATGGTCACGCCGAGCGGATCCGTGCGGCCCCCGTCCGTCCGGCCCTGCAGGGAATCCGCGATCACCACGGTGTAGGATCCGGCCGCGAGGGGTGAGTCCGGGCTGAAGACGACCGTGGCCAGCTCCTCGTCGAGCGCGGACAGCTCGAGCGACCCGGCCACCGGCGCGCCCGCGGCGCCCTCGAGGTGGAAGGTGTCCTCGTAGAGCTCCCCCTCCCCCGTGCCGAGGATCACCTCGGTCGAGAACACGGCCACCACCTGGGCGTCGGGCGCGACGCCGGTCTCTCCCAGCCGGGGCGAGAGATCCAGCAGGCGCAGCGGATCGGCGCCCTGGGTGTCGACCTCCACGCCCCCGCAGCCGCCCAGCAGGGCGGCCAGGATCCCAACTCCGCAGGCGATCGCGCGCATGCTCCACTCCCTGTGGTCGAAGAGCCCTCGCCAAGCCCGAGGTTCGAGAGCAGTCTACCACCGGCCCGGCGCCCAGCACAAGTCCCGGGTCCCGGAAATCACTCGCCTTTCCGCCGGCCGCGCGAGCGGAGCAGCTCGCCCAGGTGGGCCGCCTCCCAGGCCCGCACCCGGGCCTGGTGAACGAAGAGCGCCTCCCGGGCGCGGAACTCCCGCGTGTGCACCAACCGCCGCCGGCCCGCCTGCCTGGCCCCGAGCACGTGATGCAGCAGCTCGTGGTAGACCACCGCCACGACCACGGCGGCCGGGACCCAGGCCTGATCGAGGGCGGGGTGGACGCGGATGCAGCCGTCCTCGAACGAGTAGGCGCCGAGCTGGATGAAGCGCCGCCGGCCCCGCCGGCCGGCCCGCCCCCAGGCGATGGGCACCGCCAGCGGGCCGCCGAAGTAGGCCCGGCCCAGCGCGTCGCGGATGCGCTCCAGGTGGTACACCCGGCCCCGCGGCCCGGCCCCGGCGCGCACCCCGCCTGGGCGCAGGCGGTCCCGGTGCCGGGCGATGAAGTCGTCCACCAGCCGACCCTCGGCCCGGCTGGCGCGGCCCGACAGGTAGGCGCCCAGCGCCGCGAGCACCGGCCCGTCGGCCTCGAGGAACATGTGGTGCAGCCGCACCTCCAGCCGCCCGTGCCGGCGCCGGGCCGAGAGCACGGTCGAGGTGTTGTCGGTCAGCAGCAGGCGGAAGGGCGGGCCCGGCAGGTGGGCCGCCAGCCGCGCGGCCAGCGCCTCGCGCAAGGCCGGCTGGTGCACGGGATCGCGCAGGGGGCGGCGCACGGGCCGGGGACCGCGGAAGGCGAAGCTGAGCTGCTCCACGTCCTTCACCCGCAGCGGCTGGCGACCAGCGCCAGGCCGAGCACCACGACCAGGGCCACCAGGCCCACGAGCAGCGCCACCGTCCCCGGGCTGCGGCGGACGCCCAGGGAGCCGAGCGCGCGCTCGACGCCCGGCCGGGCGCCCTCCTGGAGGCGGCGCGCGGCCGCGGTCAGCTCCTTGACCACCGGCCGCTCGGCGAGGCTGGCGGCGGGCAGCACGGCCGTGGGCTCGAGGCGCGGGGCCTCGCCGGTCTCGTCCCCCGACAGGTCCAGGACGTCCGGCTCCTGCCCGCGGTCCTGGGCGCGGGCCCAGTCCACCTGGTAGAGCTGGAACACGTCGCGCTTCCCCTTCAGCACCGCCCGGGAGTGGGGCTGGACCAGCTCCAGGTTGCGGGTGAGCGCCCGGCGGGTCTCCTCGGCCAGCAGGATCTGGTCACCCTCGGCCTTGCCGCTCACGCGCGAGGCCACGTTGACCGCGTCCCCGTAGGCGTCGCCGTACTCCTCGATGGCCTCGCCGGAGTTGATCCCGATGCGGATGTGCAGCTCGTCGACCGGCGCGACCACGGCGCGGTTGTGGCCCTGGAGGGCCTGCTGCATCTGGATGGCCGCCTCGACGGCCTCGTCCTCGTCCCCGAAGGAGGCCATGATGGCGTCGCCGATGGTCTTCAGCACCGTGCCCTGGTGGCGGCGGATGACGGGGAAGAGCAGCTCGTTGTGCCGCTCGATGCGCGCCTTGCCGGCCAGGTCCCCGTGGGTCTCGAAGAAGGTGGTGATGCCCACGATGTCGCTGAACAGGATGGTGGCCCTGCGGACCGAGGCCCCGTCCGGCAGCGGCGGACCGGACGCCGCGGGCACGGCCAGCTCGGGCTCGGAGGCCTGCCCCCGCCGGGGGCGCCGGGCGCGCGCGGACAGCTCCGCCTCCAGGGCGCCCAGCGCGAGCGCCAGGCCCTCCACGGAGCGGTGCCTGTGCTGGGGCATGGGCGCCAGCGCCGTCATGACCGCGGTCTCCAGGGAGCGCGTCACCAGCCGGTTGAAGCGCGAGGGCAGCTCGGGCCGCCCCACCCGCACGCCCGAGCCCTCGCGCACCGCGCCCAGGGCCTCGAGCGGAGCGCGGCCGGTCAGGCAGCGGTACAGGATGGCCCCCAGGGCGTACTGGTCCGAGGCCGGCTCGGCCTGGCCGCCCGCCAGCACCTCGGGCGCGGTGTAGAGCGAATCGGCCTGGGCGCCCCGGCCGAAACCCTCGATCGCCACCCGGTCCCCGGCCCGCACGAAGATCGCCTCCGGCCGCAGCGCGCCGTGCAGCACCCCCTGCGCGTGGGCCGCGGCCACGGCCTCGGCCGCCGCGCGCACCAGGGCCGCCGCGCGCGGCAGCGGCAAGCTGGCCTCTCCGGCCTGCTGCAGGAGCTCTGCCAGGCTGGGACCGCCGGCGGGCTCGAGCGCCAGGAAGCGCAGCCCGCCGCCCTCGTGCAGGTCGAACACGCGGCGCACCCCGGGGTGGGCCAGCCGGCGAGCCAGCGCGACCTCCTGGCCCACGGCGTCGAAGGGCTCCCCCTGGGCCAGGCCGGGCCTCAGCACCTGGAGGGCCACCTCCTCACCCGTCCAGGGGTCCTCGGCCAGCAGCTCGGCTCCCAGCGCGCACACCCCCAGGCGCTTGCGGACCTCGAAACGTCCCAGCCGCTGGCCGGGCCGGGGCAGCGGGAGGCCCGAGCGCTTGCTGTTCTCGCTCTCCTCGATCGTCAAGCGTGGACTCCTCCAAAACTGCTGGAGTCCTACCGCGCTGCGGCACGGAAGGCAAGGGCCGGTCCGTCAGCTCCGATCCTGGCCGAAGCCGACGACGAAGCCCGTCAGGGCGAAGAAGGGCACCGCGACCGCGGGCCTGCAGGTGAGGGGTCAGCCCATCCCGGCGCTCTGCAGCGCCAGGCTCATCCCCAGCCCGACCAGCCCCGCCACCCCGCCCACCAGGAGCGGCCAGCGCAATCTCTTCCACCACGCGCGCATCGCGCACCTCCGGCGCCAAATCTAGGACATTTTGTGTCCGAATACAAGTCCGACGGGGCGGGAGGCCGGTTCACGCGCCGGGCGGCTGGCTGTGCAGGTACCAGAGCACGACCAGGGCGAAGACGGCCGCCATCACCAGGACGAGCACGAGCCCGGGCCGCACGGAGGGCCGCTTCCCGGGGGGCATGGCCGCGCCCCGGCGGTCGGTGCGCTGCCCATCGAGCGGCCGGCCGCGCAGCACCGTGGCCCCTGGCGGAGCCACGGCCCGGGCGGGCGCGACCGCGTCCAGCTCCTGGGTCTCCGTCGAGTCGGGCCCGGATCCAGCGGGGGGCGTAGACCCCGGCTCGGCGCCGCCCAGCGGACGTCCATCGAGGACGGTCCGGGCCTGGACGTCGCTGGCCGGGTCCGGCGCGTCCTCCTCGGCCTGGGCTTCCTCCTCGGCCGTGCCTTCCTCATCGGGCCAGCCGGCCTGGTCCCCGTAGGGGTCGCCGACCGGGGGGGGCGGCGGCAGCGGCTGCCCGGCCCGGTCCGTGTCCCCGGGCAGCGCCCGGCCGCGCGGGGTCGTGTCCTTGCGCTCCTCGGCCGGCACCTCGGCCGCGTCGGCTCCGCCGGCCCAGTCCACCTCGAAGAGCTGGAAGGCCTCGGACTTGCCCTTGAGCGCGACCCGCTGGTGGAAGCGCACCCGGCCCTGGTTGCGGGTCAGCGCCTTGAGCGTGTCCTCCGAGATGAGGATCTGGCCGCCGCCGGCCTTGGCGCACACGCGCGCGGCCACGTTCACCGCGTCCCCGAAGGCGTCGCCGACCTCGACGATGGCGTCGCCCGCGTGCAGCCCGATGCGCACCCGGATGGGCTCCTCGCCGCCGGCCGGCGCCTGCGCCAGCGCCTGCTGCATGCGGCAGGCGCACTCCACCGCCTCGTCTTCGTCCTCGAACACGGCCATGATCGAGTCGCCGATGGTCTTGAGCACCTCGCCCCCGCCCCTGCGGACGACGGGGAACAGCAGCGCGTTGTGCTGCGCGATGCGCTCCCGCCCGGCCAGATCGCCGTGCTTCTCGAAGAACGCGGTGACCCCCACCATGTCGCTGAACAGCAGGCTGACCCGGCGCACGCGGACGCTGGGCAGGACGGGCTCGGAGGCCTCGCGCCGCGGCCGGCGGCCGCGCACCTGCAGCTCGGGCAGCGCCGCGCGCAGCATGTCCAGGAAGGTGGTCACGTCCTTGGGCCGCAGCTGCGGCGCGGGCGCGATGGCGGCCAGCACCGCGGCCTCCAGCTCGCGGGTCACCAGGTGGTTCAGCCGCGAGGGGCGCTCGGGCCGGGCCGGGCCCGGCTCCCCGCCCTCGTCCTCCGGGCCCACGGCCTCGAGGGGGGTGCGGCCGGTCAGCGCGCGGTACAGGATGGCGCCCAGGGAGTACAGATCGCTCAGCTCGTCGGCCGGCCGGCCCGCCAGCAGCTCCGGGGCCACGTAGCCCAGATCGGAGGCGGCCCGCTGGACGAAGGTCCGCCCGCCCACCCCGGGCGCCCGGGCGTGCCCGAAGTCGAGCACCACGGGCGAGCCGTCCGCGCGCAGCGCGATGACCGCGGGCCGCAGCCCGCGGTGCACCACCCCGCCGGCGTGGGCCGCGGCCACGGCCTCCCCCACCGCCAGCACGAGCTCCACCGCCCGCGGGGGCGGCAGGCCCTGGGTACCCTCCCGGACCAGCACCTCCTCCAGGGACGGCCCGCGAACGGCCTCCATGGTCAGGAAGCGGTAGGCGCCGTCCTCGTGCAGGTCGTACACGCGGCAGATGCCCGGGTGGCTCAGCCGGCGGGTGAGCAGCACCTCGCGGCTGAGTACCTGGAACGCCTCGCTCTCGGACAGGCTGGCGGACAGGATCTTGAGGGCCACCTCTCCGCCCAGGGACACGTCCTCGGCCAGGTACACGACGCCCGTGTCGCCCTGGCTGAGCTTCCTGAGGATGGCGAATCGCCCGAGCTGCTGGCCCGGTTTGGGCAGGGGGCGCGAGGCCTGCTGGCTGATGTCTGGAGGCCCGCTCATGGCACCCCGGCGGGGGTCACCGGGCGGCGCAGCTCGCCCTGGACCTCGAGGTGGTAGCGGCCCGGGCCGGCGCTGCCGTCCAGCACCGTGGGCAGGATCGACATCCGCTCCTGGGCCTGGCTCAGGAGCTCGAGCTGGTCCACCAGCCGCGAGAGCGAC
Organism: Myxococcota bacterium; assembly: GCA_022710975.1. GTDB lineage: Bacteria > Myxococcota > B64-G9 > B64-G9 > B64-G9 > JAKLGA01. The sequence goes on from JAKLGA010000002.1 coordinate 429,434, forward strand.
TCCTTCACCTCGCGGGCGGTGTCGGGCTCCTCGGCCGTCAGGTCGAGGGAGCGGATCTCCTCGCGCACCTGGTCGAGCGGCGCCGGCCCGTCCCCGATCTTGCCCAGCGCCTCCAGCCAGCGGGTGAAGCGGTCGGACATGGCCACCACCAGGTTGGCCCCTGGCCGGCTGTCGAGCAGCGCGCCCAGCGGCCCGGCGTCGCCCCCCTCGCGGCTGCGCCGCGCCAGATCGGCCACGGCGTTGTACGACCCGGCCGCCAGGTGGCGCTCGAGCAGCGCGACCGCCAGGGCGTACTCGCGCGACGGGCCGCCGCCCGGGTTGAGCACCAGCAGCTCCACCCCCAGCAGCTGCTCGCGGGACAGGTTCGGGCCCAGCATGGGCTCCTTGGCCCCCGCCTCGTACAGCGCGGCCAGCGCCTGGGCCGCGGCCGCGCGGTCCCGGATGCCCAGCAAGAAGGAGGGGTAGGCGGCCATGCCCGCCAGCGCCTGCTCGGGCGGCGCGCCGGGCTCGGGGGTCGGGGGCGGATCGTAGAAGACGCACACGTCGCCGGCCAGCAGGCCGAGCAGCGCGCGCACCGACAGGCCGGTGCGGGCCTGGGCCGGCGCGTCCACCTCGTCCTGGAAGCGCTGGGCCGCCTCGGGGCCGGCGACCGCCAGGCTCTCGTCCAGCAGCCCGAGCGGGTCCGCGCGCCACAGCAGGGTCAGCGCGCCGAGCGGCACGGGGCCGGGCGAGACGAAGGCGCGCCCGCTGTCGAGCAGCAACCCGAGCAACCGGCCGGGGGCGCCCGCGAGCAGCGCCTCGGCCTCGGCCCGGGTGCGGAAGCTGTCGCCCTGCAGCTCCGCCGTCAGCCAGCCGCCGAAGGTGTCCAGGCTGTCGAGCGACAGGTCGCGGCGCAGCTTGCGCTGGGCCTCGAGCGCGAGCCGCAGCCCGTCGGCCACGAGCTGCGGATCCAGGCCTTCCTGGGAGGTGGTCGCGCCGGGCAAGGCCTGGAGCTGGCGCTCGACCTGGCGCTCGGAGGCGTCCAGCATCCCGCGGATGGAGCCGTGGAAGAAGAAGGCCGGGCGCGCGCGGCCGAAGCGCCCGTACAGCTCGGTCCCGGCCAGGGGGACGGCCGCCGGCCCCTGCAGCGCGGCCCACAGGCGCGGCGAGCGCACGTCGGAGAGCAGCACGTAGCGCCCCAGCCGGCCCACGAACAGGCGCGGCTCGGCGGTGAGCTGGATGAGCTCGCCCGGGGGCGCCTCCAGCAGGCTGTAGGGCGTCGCCTGGTCCTTCGCCTCCCGCTCGAGCAGCGCGCGCAGGTCCCGCAGCAGCCCCTCGGCCAGCGCGGGCTCGGTCTCCAGCAGCAGCCCGACCGCCGCGCCCGACTCGACCTCCCCGTCGGCCAGCACCACCAGGTGCAGCACCGCCTCGAACAGGTGCTCGGCCAGCGCCGGGCTGAACCCGCGCCGGGCCATCATCTGGCGCGCGGCGCGCCACAGCCGGGAGGCCTGCGCGGCCACCTCGCGGCCCGCCTCGGGATGCACGAAGATCAGCCCCTCCTCGATCCCGGCCAGCGCCCTGGCCAGATCCAGGCGCGCGTAGAGCAGCGTGTCCGCCGGCAGCCCCTCGGCCAGGGGGTCCGCCGGGGGAGGCGGAGGCGGCGTGGGCTCGGCCAGCCGGGCCGGGGCCGGATCGTGGGCGCAGCCTGCCAGCGCGCCGAGGGTCGCGAGCGCCAGGATGGACGAGCGGAGCGAGCGCAGCACGGGCATCCTCCCGGGTGAAGGGCGGCTCAGCGGCCGTCCTGCAGGTAGATGACCAGGCGGTCCTGGAGCAGGAAGGCGAGATCCGGCCGGCCGTTGCCGTCGAGGTCCCCCACGGCCACCTCGCGCGGCTCCTCGGGCTCGCCCTGCCCGCCCTCGGGCCGGGTGGCGAGCTGGCGGTCGAACAGCTTGTGGCGCATCACGGTGACCAGCCGCCCGTCACCGCCCCGGCGCAGCACCTCGAGCACGGACTGCTGCTTGTCGAACAGCAGCAGCTCGTCCTCGCCGTCGCGATCCAGATCGGCCGGACCCAGGTTCCAGTACTGGAACTGCCCCGGGCCGGCGTCCAGCACGACCTGGGGCTCCAGGCGGAAGCGCCCGGCCCGGGTGCCCAGGATCTGCAAGATGCCGCGGCCGTGGGCCACCAGATCCGGGCGGCCATCGCCGTCCACCTCCCCCACCGCCAGGCTCTCCAGCTCCAGCCCCGCCAGGTCCACCCGCTCGAGGCGCTCGAAGCGGTCGCCCTCCCCCAGCCGCACCACGTCGGCCTGGTTGCCGGAGCGGGCCACGAAGCGGCGCTCGCCGGCGGGGCCCGGGAGCGGCAGGAGCTGGTCCAGCTTGCCCTCGGGCCAGTTGACCTGGCGCTCGACGAACAGCCGCCCCTTGGCGTCCAGGCGCAGCACCCGCAGCATGCCCGGCCGGAGCTCCAGCGCCTCGGGCCGGCCGTCCCCGTCCAGATCCTCGGCCAGCAGCGCCTGGGGCCGCTCGGCGTCGAGCAGCGCGGCCTCGCGCAGCACCTCGCGGTAGCGGTCCTGACCCTCGCCCAGGTAGACGCTCTGCTTGCCCGAGTAGGCCCAGAAGGCGATGAGATCCAGGGCGCCGTCGCGATCGAGATCGGCGAAGGCCAGCTTGCGCGGGCGGCCGCTCAGGCTGGGCTGGGCGGCCGCGCCGGCCGGGCCGCCGCGGAAGCTCAGCGTCCGGGCGGGCAGATCGAGGGCGCCCTCGCCGCCGCGGGCCACGGCCTGGCCGATGCGCTCCACCGGGCAGGCGCGCAGCGCGTGGCCGGCGCCGGCCTTCTCCACCCACACCAGGTGCGGGGCGAGCTTGCCGCCCGCCTCGGGATCGGGCAGGCGCTCGAGCTGCACGTCCAGCACCGTGTCCGCGCTGGCCACCGGGCGGGGGTAGGCCACCCGCCCGTCGATCACCCTGCTCACCCCGAGCAGCTTGTCCCTGGGCGAGAAGGACAGGGCCAGCGGGCCGGCGGCGGCCGTGCGCGCCAGCCGCAGGAAGGTGAGCCCCTCGGGCGAGGGGGAGCGCGCCTGGCTGAAGGCCGCCTTGCCGCGGCGCAGCAGCACGAACTCGTTGCGCTCCGGATCGGCGCTCAGCATGGCCGCCGGCTCGCCCTCGGCCAGCGGGCCCAGGTCGAGCAGCGCGCCCCCGCCCGCCTCCGCCGTGAGCGGGACCGCCAGCAGGCCCGAGGCGCCCTCCCCGCCCGGCCCGAGCTCGAGCTCGCGCACCCGGTTGATGCCCGCGTCCAGGGCGGCGAAGCCCCGGTGCTTGCCCTCGCGGAAGGGGCGCACCGGCCCGGCCACGCTGACGGGCAGCGGCACCTCCTCGGTGAAGCGGCCGTCCGCGCCCTGCAGGCGCAGGTAGGCGCCGAAGGTCGGGCTCAGGCTGAAGAAGATCAGATCCTGGCGGCCGTCCCCGTCCGCGTCCAGGAGCTCGAAGCCCTGGGCCTTGGAGCGCAGCGCCGCGTTGAGCGGGTACACCTCCCGGCGCAGCCCGCCCCACAGCACGCTGAACACGTCGCGCCCCAGCACCACCACGTCGGGCTGGCGATCGCGGTCGAGGTCGGCCACGCGGACGGCGCGGGGCAGCGCGGTGGCCTGCACCTGGTCGAGGCGCCGCGGCCGGGCGAACACCCCGGGGCGCTCCTGGCGCACGACCGCCAGGCCGTCCACGTCGCCGTAGTACACGAGATCCTGGCGGCCGTCGGCGTCCAGGTCGCCGACCCCCAGCGAGCTGATGCGGCTGCCGACCACCTGGGTCTCGACCCGGAAGCGCTCGCTCTCCGGCAGCCGGTTCACGTCCCAGGCGGCCTGGTCGCTGGCCTCCTTGAGCGGGGCCAGGCGCCTCCGGACCACGCCCAGCTCCGCCTTGAGGTTGTCGGCGAACACCAGCTCGTCCACGCCGTCGCCGTCCAGGTCGGACGCGGACAGGCAGCACAGGCCCGGGCCGCGTTTCAGGAACTCGGCCACGCCGAAGCGGATCCGCTGATCGCTGGTGGAGACCGGGACCTCCATGTACTGCACGCCGCTGTTGGGGTTGTCCTCGTCGTAGGCGAAGGCCTCCACGTTGTCGAGGAACTCCATGACCGTGGCCGAGGGGATGGCGAACCCCAGCCCGTCCAGCATGATGGCGCCGCGGCTGACCACCCCGACGACCTCGCCGCGCTCGGTCAGCAGCGGCCCGCCGGAGTTGCCCGGGGCGATGGGCGCGGTGGTCTGCACGAACAGCCGCCCGTCGAGCTGGCGCGCCAGCTTGGAGACGATGCCCTGCGAGCTGGAGCGCTCGAGCCCCAGGGGGTTGCCGATGGCGAACACGCGCTCCCCCTCCTCGAGCCGGGCGGAGTCGCCCAGCACGAGCTGCGGGGGCTTGAAGCCCAGCGGCTCCTCGATCTTCAGCAGCGCCAGATCCATGTCGGCGTTCAATGCCACGATGCGCACCTTGCGGAACACCTTGCGCCCCAGGCTGCGGCCCTCGCGCGGGTAGAAGGTCACCCGGATGTTGCGCTCCCCGGCCACCACGTGGTGGTTGGTCACCAGGAAGCCGTCGGGGTTGCACAGCCAGCCGGTGCCCAGGCCGGCCGGGGTCTTGACCAGCGCGATGGCCGGCCCCAGCTCCTGGACCAGGGTCTGCAGGTCCCGCTGCGGCATCCGCCCCCGGGTGTACAGCTTGGCGCGCTGCAGCTCCGAGGTCTCCGCGCTCACGCCCCGCAGGGCGCGGATGCGCTGCTGCTCGACCGTGACCACGGCCCCACCCACCAGCAGCCGCACCTGCTGCTCGTCGCGCTTGAGCAGCTCGCCCTCCAGGCGGTCGCCGTTCGAGAGCTCCACCACCACCCGCTCGCCGGCCGCGGCCGGGTCCCCCATAGCGAGGCAGCCCAGCGCCACGGCCACTCCCACGATCCCCATCGGTCTCCCGGCACGCATGCACCGCCTCCTGTGACCCCGAAGGTAGCAGACTTTCGAGGCGGATGGCAGGTTCCCCTCGCGCGGGAACAGCCTGCCAGAAAGAGGTGTTACAATCGCGGCCAGGAGGGTGACGCCACGCCGGAGTCGAGACCACGCCTGCGCAGGCTCCTGGAGCGCTGCCTGCTGCTCGCGCTGGCCGTGCTGCTGCTCGGTGAGGACGTGGAGCGCGCGCCGACCGTGCTCCCGCCGCTCGCCCGGCCGCGGCCCGCGCCGCCGCCCCCGCCGCCGCCCGAGCCGCCGCCCCCGCCACCCATCCCCGCCGGCCCGCGCTTCCCCTTCGCCGGCTCCGGGCCGCGCCGGCTCGATCTCTCCCCGCGCGAGCTCGGGCAGCCCGGGGCGGACGGCCCGGGCGAAGCCGCGCAGGTGGCCGCCATGCTGCGCCGCTACCTGGAGGACGCGCAGGCCCGCGCGGCGGTCACGCGCGGCGGGGCCTCCCCGGCCTGGTGGGATCTCACCCGGCGCATCGAGACCTTCTGGCGCCCGGCCTACGACCAGGTGCGCGCTCCGGCCATCGGCGAGATCGGCGGGCCGTGGCTGCTGGCGACCGCCCGGCGCTACCTGCTGGACGCGCCGCGGACCCTGACCGAGACGGGCAACACCGCGGAGGTCAGCGCGCTCGTCGAGATCCGCTTCGGCGACGCCGGCGAGGCCGAGGCCCGCCTGGTGGAGACCTCCGGCTTCAAGCTGTTCGACGCCCACGCCCTGGACTCGGCCCGCGCCGCGCTCGAGAACCCGCGCGGGGACGAGGCCCCACCCCCGCGCAGCCGCTCGCTGCTCGAGTTCCGGGCCCGCTACACCATCCTGCCCCCGGCGCCCGTGCTGGGGCTGGCCTTCGACGAGTGCACCGGGTACGTGGAGCTCATGTACCCGCTCAAGAAGCTGGTCGGCGGCACGGTGTACGTGGTGGCGGTCTACGCGCCGCCGCCCGAGGAGGCACCCGACGGCGGCACGGACGGCGGGCCCGAGCAGGCCGCGCCGCCCGCCGGGCCGCGTTGACAAGGGCCGCGCCAGGCCCGTACCATCGTGCCCATGGCACCTCGGCCCGCGATCCCCTGCCCGTCCTCCCTCCTGTGGCTGCTCGCCACCGCCCCGCTGGTGCTCGGCCTGCTGGCCGGCTGCCCGCGCGACGAGTTCGGCGAGCCGGTCGCCACCTCGGTCGAGGAGCAGGCGCTGCAGTCCGAGTTCGGGTTCGAGGAGTCGGACGACAGCCTGCCCGAGTACCGGCGCGCGGCCGGGGTGAAGACGGAGGAGTGCTACCTGGCCTACCGCCACCCGACCTCGCTGACCATGTGCGTGTACACCTTCGGCGATCCGGCCCAGGCCCGCGAGGCCGCGGACCAGGCCGCCAGGCGCAAGCTGCCCTTCGGGCGCTACCGCACCCACCTGGCGCGCGAGAGCCAGCTGTTCGTGGTGGACGGCCAGCTCAAGGACCAGCCCATCGCCGATCTGCTGCGCTCCGAGCTGGACCGCATCCACGATCTCGTGCAGGGCGGCAAGTAGCCGCGCAGGCGCCGAGGGGGCGGGAGGACCGATGGACCAGCCCGAGCTCCACCGCGAGTGCCAGCGCCGCCGGGAGGCGCTGCTGCCGCGCCTGGACGACTACGTGCGGGCCCACGCCCGCGCGCGGCCCGACGACCTGGCGCTCATCGAGCACGACACCGGGGCCGAGATCACCTGGCGGAGGTTCGAGACCGCCGTGGAGGCCTTCGCCGCCAAGCTCCTGGCGGTCGGGCTCCGCAAGGGCGACGTGCTGGCCACCAGCCTGCCCATGCTCAAGGAGCACGTCTTCCTGGAGTACGCCGCGTTCCGGGTGGGCGTCCTGGTCGCGCCGCTCGATCTGCGGCTGAAGGCTGCCGAGGTGCTGGAGGCCTTCCGCAAGATCTCGCCCAGGGCCTACTTCTTCTTGGGCGAGACCCCGCGCGCCGACTTCCGGCCCATCGTGCGCGAGGTGATGGCGGGCAGCCCGTCCTGCCGCCTGTGGGTGCAGTTCCAGCCCTCGCCCGAGGGCCTGCTGCCGGGCGCCCAGCACGTGACCACCTTCGCCCGCGACCTCAAGCGCCGGTACCTGATCTCCCGGCTGACCGGCAGCGTGCGGCGCGCCGCCCGCCGGGTGGGCAAGCGCGATCCGGCCCTCATCATCTTCACCACCGGCTCCACCGGCAGCCCCAAGCCGGCCCTGCTGTGCCACGAGAGCATCCTGCTGCAGAACATCGGCCTGGGCGTGGGTTTCGGCTTCACCCCGCGCGACCGCATGCTGGTCAACCTGCCCCCCTCCCACGTGGGCGGCCAGACCGAGCAGCTCATGACCACGCTCTTCATGGGCGGCACGGCGGTGCTGCTGCACGTGTTCGACGCGCGCAAGTCGCTGGAGGCCATCCAGCGCCACAAGGTCAGCCTGTGCGGGCAGATCCCCGCCCTGTTCAACCTCGAGTGGCGCCTGCCGGACTACGCCTCCTTCGACCTGTCCAGCCTGCGCTTCGCCATCTACGGCGGGCAGGCCGTGGATCGGCAGTTCCTCGAGCGCCTGCACGCCATGGCCCCGACCATGGGCACGGGCCTGGGGCTGACCGAGACGTCCGGCTTCTGCACCTACACCCCGCTCGACTGGCAGGTGGGCGAGATCGCCGACAGCATCGGCTACGACCTGCCGCTGTGCCCCCTGTCCATCCGCGCGCCCATGGCGCCCGACGGGCGGGCCGGGGCCGAGCTCCCGGCGGGCCAGGTGGGCGAGGTGTGCTTCCGCGGGCCGCAGGTGTTCCTGGGCTACCTGAACGACGAGGCGGCCACCCGGCGCGCCATCTCCAGCGATGGCTTCCTGTACACCGGCGATCTCGGCGCCTACGACGGGCGGGGGCTGCGCTTCGCCGGCCGCTCCAAGTTCGTACTCAAGCCCAAGGGCTACCAGGTGTTCCCGGGCGAGGTGGAGAGCTTCCTGCTCGCGGGCTTCCCCGGCCGCGTGCAGGGGGCGGGCTGCGTGGGGGTGGCGCACGGTGTCTTCAGCGAGGGCATCGTGGCCTTCCTGGAGCTCGCCCCGGGGGCCGCCCTCACGGCGGCCGAGGTCGAGGCCTACCTGGCGGGCATCGCGGCCTACAAGCGCCCCTCGCACCTGGTCTTCCTGCGGCCCGGCGAGCTGCCGCTGAACCGGGTGGCCAAGGTCGACTACCTGGCGCTCACCGAGCGGGCCCGGGCCGAGGTGCAGGCCCTGCGCGCCCGGGGGGGCTGGGACGCCGCGGGCTGAGCCCGGCCGGCGCCTTGCCCCAACCTGCCCGCCACGGGTTGAACTCGTCGGAATTCCCGGAGTCTCCGGGCTCCAAGGAGCAACACATGCGCCGATTCACCTGGTTGCTGGTGCTGACCGTCGCGGGCTGCGACGGCGGGGGCGAACCCACCCCGGAGTGCACGGACGAGGGCTGTGGCCACGGGCGCTGCGTCGAGGGCCGCTGCGCCTGCGACCCGGGCTGGCAGCCGCGCGGGGACGGCCTGCTGTGCCTGGCCTTCCCGGCCGATGCGTGCGAGGGCGTGGACTGCTCCGGCCTGGGCGCCTGCGCGCTGGTGCCGGTCGGCCAGTACGGGCAGGAGGAGCCACGTTGCCAGTGCCAGGCCCCGGCCGTGCAGACCCCGGACGGGCTGGACTGCATCGATCCGTGCGAGGGCGTGGACTGCTCCCCGGGCGACTGCGCCCCCAGCCCGGACACGGGCCTGGCGCTGTGCACCTGTCCGCTGGGCTACGCCCCCGAGTTCGAGCCGCCGGCCTGCCTGCCCGTGGACGCCTACCACTACGAGCTCATCTACGAGGACGGTGGCCAGGAGTACCCCTTCGGCCACGGCTGGGTGCGCTTCCGGGAGACCGCGGAGGGCGCGGCGCTCGAGTCCCAGTCGAACCACTTCATCCAGATCTCGTACGAGGGCGGGGTGGGCGCGGCCTACCGCGGCTCGGCCCGGCTGGACGCCACTGGCGCGCTCCGCGAGGCCAGCCTGGACGAGCAGACCACCTTCGGCGCGCTCTCGGCCCGCCGGCGCATGGCCTATGGCCTCGGCCTGGAGGGCGACCAGGTCCGCCTGCGGCTGGCGCTGAACGTGCTCGGCAGCCTGTGGCGCGGCGAGCGCCCCTGGGACCGGCCCGCGCCCCTGCCGTTCGCCAGCGCCTGGGACTGGCCGAGCTGGTCCTACGGCTGCTTCGATCCGCTGTTCTACTTCCTGCTGGGCCGCACGTTGGATCTCGGGCTGGCCGGCGAGCGCGAGCTCGACGTGCTCATCGTCAGCTACGGGCTGCCCACCCGCCTGCCGGTCGTGGTCACCCCGGCCGAGGGCGGCGGCCCGGCCCGGGTGGAGCTGCCCTGGTTCGGCGCCACCGCCAGCTACCAGGCTGGCCTGCTCCAGGAGGTCGACTACGGCTGGGTCCGCTGGCGGCCGGCGGCCCAGGCCGCGGCGCTGGAGCTCAACCTGCGCCCGCTGCCGCTCACCCCGCTGCTGCACCCGGATCCGCCGGCCGAGGCGCTGGCCGAGGAGCCCGTGGCGCTCGAGGCGGGCGACGGGGTGACGCTTTCGGGCAGCCTGGCGCTCCCGGAGGGGGCCCCGCTGGGCCCCGCCGTGCTGCTCGCTCCCGATCTGCTGCCCTCCAACCGCGATCTGGGCCACTACCACACCCGCCTGTTCCGGGATCTCGCGGCGGCCCTGGCCCGCGCGGGTCTGGCCAGCCTGCGGCTCGACGGGCGCGGCGTGGGCGAGAGCGGCGGGGACGCCCTGGCGCCGCTCGCGCGCCTCGAGGCCGACCTGGACGCGGCCCACGCCCTGCTGGCGGGGGACGCGCGCTTCGACGGGGTGGTGCTGGTGGCGCACGCCCACGCCACCCCGCTGGCGCTGGAGGCGGCCCGGCGCCTGCCGCTCCGGGGTCTGGTGCTGATCGCCCCGACGGGCGCGGACCTGGGGGAGGATCTCTTCCACCTGACCCGCGAGGTGATCGCCCGGACCGGGCTCACGGATCTGCTCCCGTACTACGAGGCTGACCACCAGCGCCACGTGCAGGGGCTGGCCGACGGCACGGACACGCAGCCGGCCTGGGGGCGCTCGGCCGCCTTCTGGCAGGCGCTGCTCGCGCGCGACCCGGACGACCCGGGCGGCATCGCCTGCCCCGTGCTGCTGCTGGCGGGCGAGGAGGAGCTGGCGCTGCCGCCGGACCACGTGGACTCCCTGGCCGCGGCCTTCCAGGCCCAGGGGACCCCGGTCGAGGCCCACCGCCTGCCGGGCCTCGGCCACCGCCTCACCCCGGGCCAGGCCGCGGACCTGCTCGAGGCCTACCACCTGCCGTGGGCCGCGGACGCCGCGGCCGCGGAGCTGCTCTCCACCTGGATCCACGCGCTGCCCGCGGGAGGTGCGCCATGAACCGCGCGCTGCTCTCGGCCCTGCTGCTGCTCGTCACCCGGCCGCTCCTGGCCGCCCCGGAGGGGACGGTCGAGCTCGAGCTCCTGCTCGAGCCCCGGGACCTGTCCCTCGAGGCGCTGCCCGACGGCCGCCTGCAGGCCGCGCTGCCCGGCTACCCGGCCGCCGGGGACCCGGGCGACGTCCGCCTGCCGACGCGCGTCCTGCGCCTGGCCCTGCCGCCCGGGCTCGACCTGGGCGCCCTGACCCTCGAGGTCGAGGACCTGAGCCCGCCCGTGTGGGTGCCGCTGGTGGGCGAGCTCGCCCGCGCCGAGGGCCCGCGGGTGCTGTGCCCGACCGCCGGCTGCGGCCGGGCCTTCACCCGGCCGGCCGGGCCCCGGTTGGCCGGCCAGACCGCCTGGCTCACCGGCACCGGCCGGCTCGGCCCGGTCGTGCTGGCCGAGCTGGTGCACCGCCCGCTCGGGCTGAGCCCGGATGGCCGCGGGCTGCTGCTGCACCCGCGCCAGCGCCTGCGCCTGCGGGCGCCGCGGGTCGGCCCGGGCCAGGCCGTGGTCCCCGGCCCCGCCTCGCTGCGGCTCGTGGACCAGGCCGCCCGCCTGGTGGCCAACCCGCGGGACCTGGCCCGTTTCCACCCCGCGCCCCGCGACCTGCTGCCGGACGCCCACGGCGTGGCCGTGGTGGCGCCCGAGTGGCTGGTCCAGGCGAGCCAGGCCCTGCCCGCGTACCTGGCCGGGCTCGAGCAGCGCGGCTTCACCGTCACCCTGGTGACCGACGCCGAGCTCGCGGGCGAGGCCGGCGAGCCGCCCGACGGTCTGCCGCAGAAGCTCCGGGCCTGGCTGCAGCGCAGCCGCGAGCCGCTCGGGCTCGTGTACCTGGTGCTCCTCGGCAACCCGGATCCGCGCCACGGCGACCTGCCCATGCAGAACACCCACCCCTACCAGCCCGGCGCCGTGGACTACGTGGAGGAGATCCCCACCGACGCCTACTACGCCGATCTCAGCGGGGACTGGGACCTGGACGGCGATGGCCGCTTCGGTGAGTGGGACGGCGATCGCGGGCCGGGCGGGGTGGACTTCTACCCCGAGCTGCTGGTCGGGCGCATCCCGGTGTACGGGGACGCGGCCATGGCCGACCGCCTGCTCGCCCGGGCCACCGCCTACCCCCGGCCCAGCCCGGACTCGGGCTGGCGCCGCAGCCTGCTCTTGCCGGCCTCGATCCTGTTCTACCGCGACATCCCCAGCGGCTCGACGCGCATCGACGGCGCCGATCTGGCCGTGCCGGTCAAGCTCGAGTTCGAGGCGGCCGGCTTCGAGGCGCTCACCCTGGTGGAGCGGGAGGGCGTGCAGCCCTCCTTCCGCCCCGCGGATCTCGAGCTGACCGAGGAGCAGGTCCTGCGGACCTGGCGCGAGGGCTACGGGCTGGTGCTGTGGATCGGCCACGGCAGCGACGACGCGGCCTACCGCACCCTGTGGGTGGAGGACGCGGACGGAGATCTGAACGCCAGCCCCTGGGAGCAGGCCAGCGTGCCCTTCGCCCAGGCCATCCACCACGACCAGCTCCCCGCGGAGCGGCCCGCCTTCGTGTTCCACGGCTCCTGCTCCAACGGCGTCCCGGAGAACGCGGCCAACATCGCCTACACCCAGCTCAAGACCGGGGCCATCGCCTCCTACGCCTCCTCGCGGGTGGCGCTCGGCACGGTGGCCAACCCCTGGTCGCCCGACCCCTCGAGCTGCGAGATCATGATGGCCGGCTACTACGTGGTGGCCGGGCTGCGCGACGGCCAGCCGGCCGGGCAGGCCTGGGCGGACGCGCGCGCGCTCCTGTCCGACGCCTGGTGGGGCGAGGCCTGCTGGCACACCAAGCTGGCCACCGTGCTGTACGGCGACCCGACCCTGACGCTCACCAACTGCAGCCAGGACGCCGAGTGCGACGACGGCCTGGCCTGCACCGGGCAGGAGTCCTGCCAGTCCGGGCTGTGCGTGGCCAGCGCGCCGGTGAGCTGCGAGGGGCTGGACGGCGACTGCACCCGCGGCCGCTGCCAGGAGCCCGCGGGCGCCTGCGTCCAGGATCTCCTCGACGGCCTGCGCTGCGACGACGGCCAGTTCTGCAGCGTGGGCGACCGCTGCCTGGCCGGGGTCTGCCAGGGCGCGCCGCGGGTCTGCGACCCCCTGGTGTCCGCCTGCATCGAGGGCGCCTGCAACGAGGAGGCCCAGGCCTGCGAGGCCGTGCGCCGGCCCGAGGGCGAGGCGTGCGTCCTGACGCAGGGCGGCGAGGAACGCGAGGGCTCCTGCGAGGCGGGCGTCTGCATCGCATCCGACCCGGATGGATGCTCCACGGGCGGGTCCGGGCCAGGGGTTTCCGGTCTCCTGCTTGCCCTCGTCCTCGTCTATCTGTCCAGATTCAAGAGATAAAATTAGATCACATTTTGGGATTGACATCTCCGTCCGTTTGGTGGAATCTTGCCGCATTGCGGCAATCGGCCGCGCGGGAGATCCACCTTGACCAGCGATACGCGGCAGCAGGTCGACGAGGCCCGCAAGGCGCGCACCCGGGAGAAGCTGCTGGACGCGGCCACCAAGGTGTTCATGCGCGACGGCTTCCACGCCACGCTCATCTCCGACATCGTGGCCGAGGCGGGCGTAGGCCAGGGCACCTTCTACCGCCACTTCCAGAGCAAGCGCGAGGTGTTCGAGGCCCTGCTGGAGCGCCTGGTCTCTCGCCTGCTGGTCCAGTTCCAGCCGATGAACGACCAGCTCCCGTCCACGTTCGAGGAGTACATCGAGGCCTCGCGCGGCGTGGTCACCCGCATGGCCGGGATCCTCGAGTCCCACCGGGACATGGTGCTGCTGGTGCTGCGCGAGGCGGCGGCCATCGACCGGGCCTTCGAGGCCAAGGTCGAGGAGGTCTACGACAGCTTCGCCCTCCAGACCCAGCTCTTCATCGACCACGCGGTGCGCACCGGCTTCGCCCGCCCCTGCCACACGCAGGCCGTGTCCCAGGCCCTGGTCGGCATGGGGCTCAGGCTGCTGCGGCTGTGGCTGACCAATCGGCTGCCGGCCCCGACGGTCGAGGACGCGCTGTCGGAGTTCATCGAGTTCGCCTTCCGCGGCATGGAGGCACGCCCGGCGGGCAGGGACGGGGCACCACCGGCCATCTGACGGCCGCACGAGGGGAGAGGATCATGACGCTGGATCTGAGAGGCAAGCGGGTGCTGGTGACCGGGGGAGCCCGCGGGATCGGGCTGTGCACGGCGCGGGAGCTGGCGCGGCTGGGCGCGGAGCTCATCCTGACCGATCTCGACGAGGCGGCGCTGGAGGCGGCCAGGCAGGAGCTCGTCCAGGCGGGCGCCAAGGTGCAGGTCCGCCGGGTGGACGTCACCGACCGCGCCGCCGTCGAGCAGCTCGCCGCCTGGGTGGAGGGCGAGCTGGGCGGCCTGGACGTGCTCATCAACAACGCCGGCATCGGCCACCACGGCGAGCTCAAGGACACCTCCCTGGACACCTGGCGGAAGCTCCTCGAGGTGAACCTGATGGGCCCGCTCCACCACCTGCACGCCTTCCTGCCGGCCATGCTGGAGCGCAAGCGCGGCAGCATCGTCAACGTGTCCTCGGGTCAGGCCTTCTTCCGCATGCCCACCTGGGGGGCCTACGCGGCCATCAAGGCGGCCCTGGGCGCGCTCTCCGAGACGCTGCACTACGAGCTGAAACCCCACGGTGTGCACGTGACCACCGTCTACCCGTTCATGACCCGCACGGACTTCTACAAGGGCGTCGAGTCGCACACCCTCGCCGATCGCCTGTCCATGAAGCTGCTGCCGCTGTACTCGGACTCGCCCGAGAAGGTGGCGCGGAAGATCGTGGACGCCGTGCGCCACAAGAAACGCGTGGAGATGGCGAACGTGCTCAACGACCTCGGCTTCTACGCCCAGGTCATCCCCTTCATGTCCGCCATCATGGGGCACACCAGCACGTACCTGATGGCCAGGAAGGGCTGACGGCGGGCTTCAGTCGTCGCGCCGGTCGTCCTTGCGATCGTCGCGCCGGTCCTTGCGCTTGTCCTTGCGGTCGTCCCGCCGGTCCTTGCGATCGTCCCTGCGGTCCTTGCGGTTGTCCTTGCGGTCGTCCCGGCGATCGTCCCGGCGGTCCATGCGCTCGTCCCGGCGATCCTCGCGCCGATCGCGGCGCTCGTCGGCCCGGTGCAGGCCCGGCTCCGGCGGCCGATCGGCCTCGTGCAGGCGGCCGGGGTTGCCGTCGTGGCGGTCGCGGTCGTGGCGATCGCCGTCGTGGCGGTCGCGGTCGTGGCGATCACCGTCGTGGTGGTCGCGGTCGTGGCGATCGCGGTCGTGGCGGTCCCGATCCCGGTCGCGGTCGTGCCGGTAGTGGCGGTAGTGGCCGTGGGCGTGCTTCAGGTTGCGCAGGCTGAAGGGGAGCAGATCGACGCCGATGAGCCGCCAGTGCCAGCGGTTCCCGCGCGAGCGGTACCAGCGGCCCTCGTGGCGCAGGTAGTACCGGCCGTCGGCGTAGAACACCTCGTGACCGTAGTCGGGCACCACCATGAGGCCCGGCTCGATCTCGACCAGCGTCGGCCGGCCGCTGAACGCCACGTCGGGCCCGTCGTAGGCGTGGCGACGGTCGCGGTCCGGGTTCCAGTGGCGGTAGTGGCCGTTCGCCAGGTTCCGCAGGACGGAGGGGACGGAGGCGGGCTCCAGGTGCCGCCAGCGCCAGCGCAGGCCGCGCGAGCGGTACCAGTGGCCGTCCGCCCGCATGTAGTACCGCCCGCTGAAGAAGAACACCTCGTGCTCGTGGTTGGGCACCACCTTGACGCCCGGCACGAGGTCGACCAGCGTCGGCGGGGCGTGGAACAGCACGCCGGGCGGCGGGGGGAACGGCAACGGCTGGGCCCCGGCGGCGAGCGGCGCGAGGAGCGCGACCGCGATCGCGAGGACCGCAAGACGAACGCTCAGGGTCATGGCGAACCTCCCTTCGGATTTGCTCCGTTTGGACGAGGATACGCGCGCTCGCATTCTGGTGGAACACAATTCTGCGGGGTTTGCCTCCCCCGCCCTGCCCTGGTAGCCTCGCTCCCGGACCGAGCCACCCCGGAGGAGCCGATGGCCGCCAAGCGCAAGCCCGTGCCCCCGTCCGAGCCCGCCCGCAAGCTGCGCGTGGCCATGCCCGCCTGGGAGATCGGCCGGGCGCAGAGCGGCCTGGGGGCCAAGATCGGCGGCCTGGGGGTGATCGTGGAGGAGCTGCCCGCGGAGCTGGTGCGCGCCGCCGCGGCCCAGGGGCTGGAGCTCGAGGTGGAGGTGCTGTCGCCCTGCTTCGCCCACTTCGACCGGCGCCGGCTCACCCGCCGGCCCGAGACCTACACGGTCAGCCTGGACGGCCACCCCTTCGAGTTCGAGGCCTACGAGCACGTGTTCCCGGACGGCGTCAAGGTGGTCTACTTCTGGGACGCCTTCCAGCTCGGCTGGACCTCCGCCGAGGCCATCTACCCCCACGATCCCCAGGTGGGCCTGCGCATGCACGCCAGCGTGTGCCAGGCCATGGCCGGCTACATCCGCGCCCGGGGCTTCGACACCGTCCACCTGCACGACTACCACGTGGGGCTGATCCCCTTCTACCTGGGGGACGAGCTGCTGCAGGACCTGCCGGTGCACTTCACCATCCACAACGCCACCTACCAGGGCATCACCCCCACCATCGGCGGCGGCTTCGCCTCGCTCGATCGGCTGGGGCTGCCGGGCCAGGCGCTGTACCACAAGTACTTCGACTACTTCGATCACCTCAACCTCATGAAGGCCTGCCTGCTCAAGGTGCACGAGCAGGGCGGCAAGATCACCACGGTCAGCGGCGACGTGCGCGGCTCGTGGGGCTACGCGGCCGAGCTGCGCCAGAGCCACCAGCAGGTCTGGTCGCGGGCCTACGCGCAGAAGGGCAGCCCGCCGGGCGAGGTGTTCGTGCCCAACCGCCACCTCGACCTGTTCGAGAAGCTGCCCGTGGCCGGCATCACCAACGGCCTGGGGGCCCAGAACCGCCCCGAGCGCATGCCCGAGCTCACCCCCGGGCACCTGACCGCCCTGCGGGCCCGCCGCGGGCGGCCGATCTTCTCGAACCCCGCCGTGGAGGCGGCCATGCTCTCGGCGGATCACCGCTTCGACGCCGGGCGGCTCGAGGTCAAGGCCGAGCTCAAGCGCCTGCTGCACCTGGAGGCCTTCGGCAGCGAGCCGCTGCACGATCCAATCCTGATGACCGTGGTCGGTCGGCTGGCCGCCCAGAAGAACCTGGGGCTGGTGGCCGAGGTGGCCGAGCGGCTGCTGGCCCACGACGGCGGGGTGAAGCTCCTGGTGCTGGCCTCCGCGCCCGAGGGCGAGAAGGCCTCCGAGGCGCCCTTCTTCGACCTCGCGCGGCGCCACCCCGGCCGGGTGTGGTTCCACAACGCCTTCAACCTGCCGCTGTCGAAGCTGGTGCTGGCGGGCGGCGACTTCAGCCTGATCCCCTCCCGGTTCGAGCCCTGCGGGCTGGTGGACTACGAGGCGGCCCTGCTCGGCAACCTGCCCATCGCCCGCGCCACCGGGGGGCTGACCAAGGTGCGCGCCTTCGGCTACCTGTACGAGTGGGAGGACGTGGCGGACAGGGCCGGCGAGGCGGCGGCCTTCCTGGCGGTGCTGAGCAAGGCGATCGACACCTACCGCCGGGAGCCCGCCTGGCACCAGGCCCGGGTGCGCGCGGCCATGGGGGTGGAGGCGTCCTGGGACGCCTCGGCCGGCCAGTACGTGCGCATGTACCGGTACGGCCTGGCGAACAAGCGCTGGCAGGCGGCGCGCCGGGAGCTGCTCCGGGGCTTCGTGCGGGGGCTGGGGCCCGAGCGGGCGCTGTTCACCGAGTTCTTCCAGCCCGGCCGGGAGGAGTACGGCGACCACTACGACTGGGACCTGTGGTGGGCCCTTGCCCAGGCGGGTCCCGACGGCTATACCTAGAAACTCGAGCGCGCCTCCCCGCGCGAAGAGTTTCTTGTCCGGTGAGCGCAGCGAACCGGGCGAGGCTCGGCGGCGGCGGGCACCGGGAGGAACGAGGATGGCCGGCACGGTCCTGGTGGTCGACGACGACCGCAACATCCACGGGTTCTTCCGCGCCATGCTGGAGCCCGAGGGGCTGGTCGTGTTGTGCGAGGCCGACGCCCAGTGGGCGCAGCGCATCTTCGAGAAGCGCGAGGTGGACTTCGTCATCCTGGGCAACCTGGGCAGCCAGCCCGACGAGTTCGAGCTGGCCAAGCGCATCAGGAAGAGCCCCAAGGGCGAGCGGGTGCCGCTGCTGATGATCGGCGGCCAGGGCTGCCGGGACGACGTGCTCCAGGCTGCGCGGAACAAGTACAAGCTGGTGGACTTCCTGACCAAACCGCTGGAGGCGGCCCGGGTGTTCGAGGCCCTGCGCACCCGCTTCGACCTCGACATGCCCTCGGTCATCGCCCGCCCCCAGCCCCCCGCCCGGTCCGCGGACAAGGCCCACGCCAAGACCCACGGCAAGACCCACGGCAAGGCGCACAGGCAGGAGCGCGGCGCGAGCCTGTCCGGGCCCGGGGACGCCGAGGAAAAGGCCGAGGTGGAGCGCGAGGCGCGCGAGTTCGGCGACAGCTCCTGGAAGGGCACGCTGGAGGAGACCCCCTTCGCCGAGGTGCTGGCGCGCCTGTACCGCGAGCGGGCCACGGGCGCGCTGCTGGTGCGCCACGAGCGGCTGAAGAAGCTGGTGTTCTTCCGGGACGGCTACCCGGCCATCATCCGCTCCAACCGGCTCCAGGAGTGCCTGGGCCAGATGATGCTGCGGGCCAAGGTGATCACCGAGGCGGAGCTCCAGGCCTCGCTGGAGAAGATGAAGGCCACCGGCCGCCAGCAGGGCACGGTGCTGGTCGAGCAGGGCTGCGTCTCGCCCCACAGCCTGAAGCTCATGCTCGACCTCCAGCTGCAGATGAAGCTGTACGATCTCTTCGGCTGGGAGAAGGGCGCCTTCAAGTTCAAGGCCGACGTGGAGGTGCCCCCCAGCCCGGTGGCGCTGGACTCCAGCACCGCGGCGCTCATCTACAAGGGGGTGCAGAAGAAGCTGAAGCTCGAGCGGCTGAGCGAGCTCCTGTCCGCCGAGCTCGAGCGCTACCCAGCCCCCAGCCCCGAGCCGCTGATGCGCTTCCAGGACATGGGCCTGGAGGAGGCCGACGAGGCGCGCGTGGCGGCGCTCAGGGGCGAGCGCCGGCTGCGGGAGGTGTTCGCCCAGGCCGCGCCCGACGAGCTAGAGCGGCTGCACCAGCTCCTCTACGCCCTCAAGGCCTCGGGCATGCTGGTCTTCCTGGACGCCCCGAAGCGCCAGCCCGTGCTGAGCGTGCCCCCGCCGCTGCCGGCCTCCAGGCGCGCGGCGCCCCTGCCGCCGCCGCCGCTGGCCTGCGGGCCGGAGGAGGCGGAGGTGCCCGATCTCAGCGAGGAGGAGACGCAGGCCGAGGTGGACGCGCTGGCCCCGGCGGAGGCGCCCGCGGCCCCGGCCCGCCCCGGCAAGAAGAGCGGGCTCACCCAGGTCCGCAAGGCCATCGCGCAGAAGATCGAGGACCTGGCCTCCAAGGACTACTTCGAGATCCTGGGCGTGGCCAGGGACGCCACCCGCGACGCGGTCACCAAGGCCTTCCTGACGCTGGCGCGGCGCTACCACCCGGACCGGGCCGCGGGCGGCGACTCGACCCAGGTGCGCACCCTGTCGGCGGACCTCTTCCGGCTGATCTGCCAGGCCCACGAGACGCTGAGCGACGAGGCTCGCCGGCGCGAGTACCTCGAGCACCTCAGGCTGCAGCGGGAGTCGCCCTCCAAGGTGGCGGCCAGGAAGGCGCTGGACGCGGAGGCGGCCTTCAAGCAGGGCGAGCGGGCCTACCGGCGCAAGGACTTCGCCGAGGCGCGCGAGGCCTTCAAGACCGCGGTGGCGCTGTGCCCGGGCGAGGGCGAGTACCACACCTACCTGGGCATGGCCATCTACCTGGCCCGGCCGACCCACAAGCAGAGCCTGCTGGAGGCCCGCGAGGAGCTGAACCGGGCCATCTCCCAGAGCCCGACCCACGACCTGCCCCACCTGTACCTGGCCTACGTGTACCGGGCGCTGGGCCACAGGCAGATGGCGGTGGGCGAGTTCGAGGCGGCGGTGCAGTGCAACCCGGACTGCGTGGAGGCCCTGCGGGAGCTCAGGCTGCTGCGGCTCCGCCAGAAGGCGCAGAAGAAGAAGCCCGGCCTGTTCGGGAAGAAGTGAGGCGTCGGCCTCCTAGAGCAGCAGCCCCAGAATCGGCACCAACCTCGCGCTCATATCCATTGCTTGGATGGGCAGAACCCAATCTAGTAACTGACGTTTTCTCCCAGTGCGTCCTCTTTTCTTCTGGACACATGCTATTCAGCCTGGATACCCCATATCAACATGCCTGTGACCCAACATCATTGGCAGAGAGGGGACGAAGGGCCGCTATTCCGGATCGAGCGCCTCCTCTTCACAGTTGACCTCGACAGCATGCATCATCTGCTGCAGATAGGAGGGTGCTGCAGGCTTGGTCGATGGCTGCGGCAGAACCGCGGTCCCTGAAGTGAAGTGACGAAAGAAGATCCTCATGACATGGGAGATACCTTCTTCCGTGACTGACCGGAGGTCTTCTGCGAAATACTTGCCACGCGAGAAAGCCCCTGTAATGACTTCATAGGAGGGGAAGTACGCAACATCGGGGCGTCGAGCGATGATCTCCTCAGCCGCAACACGCAACACGGCCTTGGAGTATGTGGTCGAGACCAACACGTGTTTGCCGGGCACGGCTGTTGCCACCAGAGGTACTGGCGAAACGGTCAGGATCGTCCTTGCCTTCGGGTTCAACGAACGCAAGCGGTCGATGACCCAGAGCATGTCGTTGGTGATCTCGGTGACCGATAGGTTCTTGAACACATATCGCTTCGCATCGAAG
This sequence comes from Myxococcota bacterium, assembly GCA_022710975.1. Taxonomy (GTDB): domain Bacteria; phylum Myxococcota; class B64-G9; order B64-G9; family B64-G9; genus JAKLGA01. Next base: position 449,775 of record JAKLGA010000002.1, read on the forward strand.
CTTCCGCCAGCAACACCAGGGCAGAGAGGAAACACCGCCCCGTCCTCTGTGGATAGCCAGCACTCGGTCAGTCCGAGTGTAAAGACAAAATAGTCGAGCTCTTGCAGCATGGTGCGGACAGCCCCCAGGTGCTGGCTTCGATCTGCCCGGAGCTCGTCCACGGACAGGAACCCGCCAGGCTGGATCTGGGGGCGGAACGGGTCGACGAAGTGTCCATCGGAATCTTTCCACTCGCCTTCGATAGGCACGAACTCATTGAAGGCCCTACAAATCAGCTGCCTCAGCTGCGCCGATGTGTAGATGTTGCCGTAGCGAGCCGAAAAGGTGCCGTAGTTGAATGCTATCGCCAATTTCTCCGACATCAATTCATGCGCGGGCTCGGTGACGAAGTAGTTGAAACCGCTCTGTTTGAGATGCCGTGCAATGTGCTGAGCAAAGCAACTGCCGGCCGTCGCAACCTTGTCGGCTGGCGTTATCTGGAGCGGGCTTGCAATGACCGGATCGACTTCCAGTGCGTTGGCGACCGCACGCCGCCAGAAGGCCTGGTCGGGGAGATGTTTGTACGGGTTGGTCATCTAGATACCTTCTGACAGGCAAAAATACTGCTCGAGTTGCCTGAGAACACATTCCCCATACCAGACGTTTCCGTGCGTCGGGTCTCTCCACGCCTTCTGAATGAGAAAGCCATCCTCCCCAACTGCATCCTTGGGTGCGAGCAAGAAGTCGCATCCTTCTTCTCTTGCCACTTCCTCGAACAAATCAGACTGTACACGCCACATGGCGTATCGGCTGGATGCGTTCACAACGCCAAACTTCGCAATCGATTCACCATAGACTCCCGGGGTAGATCGGATGGCGTCTTCAGAAGAAACCGGCGGAGGAGATTGCAGTTGCGGAAGCGGACGACCCAGCGCTCGTGCAAGACCCCGAAGAACCAGGAGTTGATAAGAGAGTGCTTCCCTCATCATCTCTTTGATCAATGTGAATGGCAAGAGCCTGCCAACTGACTCGCGTTCAGGTTTCCACGGATTGAAGAACGAGAAGGGGTCCGGGTGTTTTGTCAGCCCAATCACGTTATGCATCGCACCACCAATGGACAGTGCGAACAGAGCGGTCGGGTCCTCGGTCTTGATTCTGGAAATCTCTTCCTGGAGCTCAGCTCGCAGACGAATATCACCCTTGTCAACCCTGGCCGAAGATTTGAATCGTGCATCGTTGAGGTCGACAAACGAGAAGACAGCGTTTGTCTTGGTCTTTCCTGCCGCCGCTGCGATTGTGCGAATGTGGCTATGGCCGAGCACCACGATTCTCGGGTTGATTGGCAGCATGTTCCTTGCGCACTCCATCATCACCGCGAGGTGGATTCCGACCTCTCCAGCACCTCCAGAATCAGCGCCTGGAGCTCGCGGCCGTGCTCGAGCTCGCCCTCGCGGGTCAGGTGATGGATGTCCTGGCTGCCGTCGGGGTTCTTCTTGAACCCGTGCTTGGCCAGCAGGTGCTCGTTCTCGTAGTAGGTCCCGCCACGCCGGGCCACGGCCTCGCGCAGCAGCTCCCGGACCCTGGCGCGGGTCGCGGAGCGGAAGCCGGGGTGGTTGAAGTGGGAGGTGAAGATCACCGGCCGCGGCGCGCACAGCGCGAGGATCGCGGCCACATTGTCCTCGACCTCGGTGAGCTCCTCCTGCCCTACCTCCACGTCCAGCTCCGGGGCAAACTTCGCGTAGAAGCCCTCGGCGCCGAAGTCGGCGTAGGCCACGCCGGGTTTGTAGAGGTTGGGGTTGGCGACGTAGCACAGCCCGCTCCGCCGGCTGCGCTGGCGGGTCAGCGAGCAGATCTCCACCAGGAACACGTCGATGGCCGGGAGCTCCGCCAGCCGCAGATCCGGGGGCACACCCGTCTGGATGGCCCGGGTGATGGCGTCATAGAACTCGTTGTGCGGGGTGGTCGGCGGCGGCTCCTTGCGGAAGACGAGCCGACACTCCTCGGCTGGCACGACGAGCTCGCCCTTCAGGATGCGCAGCGCCTGGCGTACCTCGCCCGAGCAATGGAAGAAGCCGAGCCGCGGATAGACCACCCGGATCCCCGGCTGGACGTTGTCCACCAGCGTGCGTTTCCCGTCCGCCTCCTGGTGGTAGGCGCACAGCGGGCGATAGATGCGGCAGGTGCCGAGCGGCAGGACGAGCTTCACGAACGCTTCCTCTCTCCCCTCGCCCGTGGATCAGATCAGCTCCTGGAGCTCGGACACGCCGGTCTCCAGGGACACGTAGGCCGGTCGCAGCCGAGCGGCGAGCTCCCGGTGGAACGCGGAGCAGCCATCCGGCGAGCACGGGGCCTCGCGGGTCGATCGGCACCAGACCAGCCCCGGCTCGGGCGCCGACGCCAGGGCATCCGGCCCGGCCACGAGCCTCAGCCGCGTCAGGTACTCGGTCAGTCCGGCTGCGCCCAGCGGCAGGCAGCCGCCGAGCTGGTCCACGGCGGTCCGGCGCAGCATGGCGGCCTCGGCGGGAAACTCGGGCGGACCTGCCGAGTGCGCCCTCGCGAACTGCAGCAGCCTCTCCGCCGCGCACAGATCCCCGGGGGCCGGACAGGCGACAGGCAGCGCGCTCCCCAGGGCGCCGAGCGATTGCGTCCGCTCCTGCAGGCACACGAGCAGGGCCTCGAGCCGCTCGGGCGTCGACACGGCGCTCGCAGGCTGGAAGGCGACGAACTCGCCCCGGCAGCGGGCGATGAGGGCGTTGAGGCCCAGGGCGGGATCGATCCGCGACGGCACGCGGAACGTGCGCAGGCGCGTATCGATCTGGCGGGCCCAGCTCAACACCGTGGGGGTCCGATCCTGGCTGGCGTTGTCCAGGGCCATGATCTCCAGCTTGCCATGGGTCTGGAAACGCAGAGACAGGAGCGCGTCCGCCAGGGTCTCCTCGTCGTCCTGGCACACCAGCAGGACGCTCACCAGCCCTTCCTTGCCCAGCTCCTTACCCAGGTGCTCTCCCGCCACGGCGCGCCTGAAGCGGCGTGGCAGGTACTGATCCAGCTCCCAGCGCGCGCGAGCCGCGAAGTCCTGCATGTTGCGGTCGGCGCGGATGGCGCTCCTGGAGACGTCGGCGATGATCAGGTTGGGCTTGAGGGCCACGGTCTGCTCGGGGTGCGCCCGCTCGGCCTCTCGCAGCGCCCCGGAGTCGAAAGGCGAATCCGCGCGCCGCAGGCTGGCCAGCACCCCGTCGAACGCCGAGGCGTGCAGCGCGTAGGCGTAGCTGCCGTTGGCGGACTGCCCCGGCCGGTAGGTGTGCGGGCTGACCTCCACGGCCGCGCCCCAGTCTGTCTGCGTGCAACCCAGGTAGACGAGCTTCCAGTCCGGCGGAACCTCGCGCCAGGCCTCCGCGGCCTGGGCCTGGAGATCCTTGTGCAGCATGGCGTCGTCGTCCAGGGCCAGCAGGCGCTGCAGCCTGCGTTCCTTGGCCTGGGTGAGCAGTCGCTCCTTGGAGAGCAGGTAGGCCCAGGCGCCCGGCGACTGGAGGAGTCGGCGGTTGAGCTGGCGCTCCAGCGGCAGGACCAGCCCGGCGGCGTTGTAATCCCGCCACCTGGCGGCGTGCTCCTCGAGGTTGCCGTCGACGGCAGGCGCGCGCTCGAACGGGATGCCGGCGCGCGCCAGCGCCTCGGCGGACAACGCCCACTTCTCCACATCGTGGGCCAGGTTGAGCACGAAGACCGCGTCGAAGCGCTCCGCCAGGCCTGAGATCGAGGTGAAGTGAGGGGTGGCCAGGAGGGCGTCCGCCAGCGCCTGGTCCGCTGGCCACAGGCGAAACCGGCTGCGCGAGCGGGCAGCATCGTCGCGCACGTCAGGCACGAGCAACCGGGCCTCGTCCCGGATGACGGCCATGCGCCGGGCGCGCTCCTCGGGCCCCAGCACCTTCTTGATGTGCTCGCTGTTCCAGTCCGTCAGGTCGTGGTAGCCCTCCCTGGGCCACATCGAGACCAGGCTCTCCGAGCCTGCGGCGTCCCACAGCGTGTCGGCCTGGTTGAAGCCCGCCCGGCAGCAACGCACGGTCCAGTCGATGTGAGCGTGCCCACGGACCGGGAAGTTCCGCACGTCAAGGAAGCCGACCCGCTCCAGGACCGCCGGGCTGAAGGTGTACAGGCAGCCCATGCAGTCCAGGGCGGACACCCGGGAGACCAGCCCCTCCCGCTGCGCGTCGTGCTTCGCCGGCTTCCACCCGGTGTTGTGGTAGACCAGGTGGGCGAAACCAGTCTTCTGGGCGGCGTCGAAGTACAGGCTGTCCCAGCCGGGTGCGACGAAGAAGATGTCGTCGTCGCACTTGGCACCGAAGTCGAACCCAAGCGCCTGGGCGACCCGGAACATGGTGTTGGCCTGTCCGGCGATGCCCCGGCGCTTGTTCTCCAGGACCACCAGCTGGCAACCCTCGGGACGCAGCGCGCGGAGGTAGTCGAGCGTGCCGTCGGTGGAGCCGTCGTCCCCCACCACCAGCGCCCAGCGGAACCTCTCGCCACGTGTGGCCAGGAAGGAGTCCACGAAGCGCTGCAGGTAGGCGAGCCGGTTGAAGGTGCTCACGCAGACCACGAACAGCGGTCGCCCGTCACGAGGGCGGGCCACCGTGGGGCTGGCCTCGGGTGGGCGGTCCTCGGGTTTCCTGACCGTCGCCTGCGCACCAGGGGGCAGGGCCGGGCGGATCGGCCCCGGGGGCAGAGGACCGACCGGCTGGGCCGCGGGCTTGCGCCGGCGCAGCCAGCCGCGCGGCGCCTGCACGAGCCGCGCCAGCGCCCTGGCCAGCCGGTAGGAACGACTGCGCTCCAGCCGCTGCCGCTGCAGCTGGGCCCTGGCCAGGGCGTGGAGCAGCTCGGCCTGCTCGCGCTGGAGCGCCTCGACCCGGGCGCGGAGGTCAGCCTCGGCGCCCTGGGTGGCCTCACCCTTCGCGCTCTGGCTCGCTGTGCGCGGGCGCTCCTGCTCGAGCCGTCTGCGCAGCCTGGCGTGGGCCTCGCGTTCTGCCTGCAGCTCGCGGGTGCGCTCGGCGAGGCGGGAGTCGAGATCGATCAACGCGGCGCGCACCTCGGCGAGCAGCTCACGCTCCGTGGCCTTGACCTGCTCGAGCCAGGCCTGCAACCCCTGCGCCGGCGCGGGCGGGCGCCCGCCAGATCCGGGTGCGGTCATGCGCGCCTCCGCAAGACCGCGGTGCCTTTCTCGTGGGGCAGGAGCTCGAGCTCGAACTCGGGGAACTCGCGTTGCCAGCGGGCGACCACCTGCGTCTCCCCTTCGCGTCTGGCGTCGTCCAGCAGGACGATGGCCTTCGGAGAGAGCTTCCCGTGCAGGACGGGCACGGCGGGGTATCGCACCAGCGGGTGCACGGTGCGCGGCGGGCCGTCGACCACCAGCAGGTCGATGGGCTCCCCCAACGCGTCTGCGGAGAAGTCGTACCACGCCCAGGTCTCTCCCTGAAGCCGGTGCTCTCGCAGGGGAGCGTGGCGCACCTCGACCCGATCCTCGAGGCCGGCCAGGGCGATCTGCTGGCGGGTCCGTGCGGCGAACGTGGCGTCGCTCTCCAGCGACAGGAGCTGGCCCCGCCCGATCCGCCGCAGCATCATACCGATGACCAGGCTGGACAGCCCCGAGCCCAGCTCCACGACCAGGCCGGGCCGGTGGGTTAGCAGGAGCCCCGCCAGCGAGAGCGCGAAATCAGGAGAGATGGCCCAGTCCCGGAAGGGTGGCAGCGGCGTGTCCCCGGGCAGCACACGCTGGAGCTGGAGCAGCGCCTCGAGCTGCCGGTACTCGTTCTCGCTCGCGGCGGTCTGGCCCTTGAGCCCCGCCAACAAGGCGTCCAGCCCCTGGGTCAGCTTGCGCTCCAGGGCTGCTTGCTCGCTCCCGAGTTGCAGGAATCGGTCCTGCTGGACGGTCCCCTGGACCGCCAGGGCCGCCTCGAGGTGCTCTGCGGCGGAGGACATCCCGGCCTGAAGCTGAGCCACCGACTCGAGGACCGCCATGTCCTTGAGCCGCTCCATCGCGTCGAGCCTCAGGCGAAGCACGGCCGCGAGCAGCTCCTCCCTGGCGCGCTCGGCGGCCAGGGTCTGTCCCTGGATGCGTCCCTCGATCCGGTCGACCCCCTCGCGGACCGACGCCACGACCTGGTTCGCCAGGTGGTCGTGCGCCAGGTGGTTGACCACCACAGTGCGCACGAGGTCCAGGTTGTGGCTCATGCGGCGCAGCGCATCCGCGTGGTACTCCTCGAGTTTGAGGATCTTGCGGAGCAACGTCAGGGTGGCCTGCCGAATCTTGGCCTGATCCCTCACGGCCAGGAGCAACACCGCAGCCAGGCAGGCCGCGGACAGGATGGCGCTGCCCAGGGCAGCCCAGAGGGTCATGGGGAGTTCGTGCCCGGTCGGACCGCCGAAGAAGACGAAGGCGAAGACGAGGGCGAGGCAGCCCGCAGCCGCGGACAGGATGGAGAGCCTCGTCTTCATTCGCGCCTCCCTGCTGCACACCGCCGTGGCCGGGTTCCCCTGCGAATTCCCGACGCTGGCGGCACTGGCAAGAGACCACGGAACTCCGCGGGTAGTCAACCTCCCGTCAGATTTTATGAGTTTCGCCTCGGCCCTCCGTGGTAGGCTGCGCTGACCCGGGAGGACCGTCCGGATGCCCCTGCTGCTGCTCGCGCCCCGCGACGATCAAGACCGCAGCCGCCTGGCGGCGGCCCTGGCGCGGGTGCGCGCGCAGGTGCCTGGCACCTTCCTGCTGGTGGCGTGCGAGGGGCCGCCTCCCGCGCTCGCTCCCGCGGAAGACCTCGACTGGGTCAGCCTGCCGGGGCTGGTCGGCACGCCCGAGGCGACAGCCTACTGCGGCTGGCTGGCGCGCGCCTACGGGGCGGACGCCACGCTGGACCTGGGGACGGAGGACCTCTCCGAAGCCAAGCTCGACGGCCTGGTGGCCGGCCTGCCCTTCGAGGCCTTCGCCCGGCCCGGTCTGGACGGGGACGGCGGACAGGCCGTACTGGCACGGCTGCGGGCCCGCTTGAGGCATGGAGCCATTCCCACCTCCCGCCTCCTGTGGCTCGGGCCGATGGGGACGGAGGTCACCGAATTCGCTGAAAAGTTGATGGAAACAGGAAACGCACCGCTGGAGGTTCGGTTCCCTACCTCTACCCTGCAGACCCCATGGCGCAGGCCCGCGGCCTGGCTGGCGTTCCTGCGTGCGGTACTTCGCCCCTCCCAAGGAATCTCCTTCCGGCTGGTCTCTGCCTCTCAGGATGTGCGCGTCCAGGCGGCAGTCGGAGCGCTGAACCGGTTGCTCCACCTGGCGTCGCGGGGGGCTCTATGAGGGTGCTCGGCCTGGCCATCGACGGCCGCGGACTCGGCCACCTGAGCCGCGTCCGGCTGCTGGCGCGGCTCATCCGCGAGCTCCGCCCGGAGGCCGAGGTCCGCCTGGCCACCGAGTCGCCGGCGGCCTGGACCGCCTCCGGGGACGGCCTGCCCGTGCTCAAGTTGCCCGAGTGCCTGCACCCGGCTGGCGCCCTGAACCACGCGCGCTCGCGGGGGGCGCTCCTGTCCGAGCTGCTGGGCCCCCTCCTCGGAGGCTGGCGGCCCGAGCTGGCGGTGGTCGACCACGTGGTGGATCTCGCGCTCTTCCAGGCCCTGCGGCGCCTCGGTTGCCGAGTATGGGTGGTGCTCAGGCGCATGCGCCCCGCGCCCATGCGGGCGCTCCTGCGCGCGCCAGCCGCTTCCCTGGTCGAAGCCTGGCTCCTGCCCCACGCGCCGGACGAGCTCCCGGGAATGGATCTGCCGCGGAGCTTTCGCCGCCGCTGCCACCACCTGGGGCCTCTGGCGCGCCCGATCGACCTGGACCGGGTGGAGGTGCTGCGCCGGGCCTCGCCCCACCCCCTGCTGCTCGCCGCCCTGGGCGGCGGGGGCGCGGCCGAGGCGCGGTCTCTGGCCGGGGTGTGCATCGAGGCGTTCGAGCGGCTGCACCGCGCGCGTCCCGATCTGGCGGCCCGCCTGGTGTGCGGCCCGCTCTTCCCGGGCCCGCTGCCCGCGGGTGGGCCTGGCCTCGAGGTTCTGAGCCACGAGCCCGAGCTGGCCGAGTGGATGGCCGCGGCCGACGTGGTGATCACGCAGGCGGGTTACAACAGCGTCCAGGAGCTGCTATCCTCCGGCACGCCGGGTCTGCTGCTGCCGATCGCGAGCCCGGGCCGGGACGACCAGACCGCGCGGGCGGCCGAGGTGGCCGCGCTCGGCCGGGCCCGTGTGGTGGCGGCCGAACCGGAGGCACTGGCCTCGGCCCTGCTGGCGGTGCTCGCGGGCAAGGGGCCCCCGCGGGCGCTGCCCCGCCAGCCCGATCTCGCCCCGGCCCGCGCCGCCCTCGGGCGGCTGCTCGACCAGACCTTCCCCACGAGGAGCACGAGCCCATGACCGATCTCCGTCGAACCGAGTTCACCTGCGACACCTGCGGCGCCTCCTTCCAGATCCCCGAGGCCACCCTGGCCCGCTTCCCCGGCTGGGAGCCCAGGGAGTGCCTGCCCTGCAAGAAGGCCCGCGAGCAGGCCTCCGACGCGCAGAAGCTGGCCCGCGCCCGGGTCACCCGCCTGCCGCCGGCCCTGGCCCCGGGCGAGAAGGCCAAGCCCAAGCCCAGGGCCCGCCGGGGCGCCGCGGCCGAGACCCGGGCAGCGGACCTGGCCGAGGGGCCGGGGGACGGCTGCTACACCGACGGCAGCGCCCAGCCCAACCCCGGCCCGGGCGGCTGGGGCGTGGTGTGGGTGGTGCACGGCCAGGTGGCCGCGGAGCGCTCGGGCGGCGAGGCCCGCACCACCAACAACCGCATGGAGCTGACCGCGCTCATCCAGGCCTACCGCCTGAGCCCGGCCGGGGTGGGCTGCGGCGTGTGGACCGACTCCCAGCTGTGCGTCAGGAGCATGCTGGAGTGGGCCCCGGGCTGGGCCAGGAACGGCTGGAAGCGCAAGACCGGCCCGATCCAGAACCTGGACCTGGTCCAGGAGCTCTACGCCCTGGTCCAGTCCCGGCCGGAGCTCCAGCTCGGCTGGCTGCGCGGCCACGCCGGGACCCGCTGGAACGAGTACGCCGACGAGCTGGCCACCGCGGCCACCCGGCTCGCCGCCGGGCGCGGCTAGCCCGGTTCACTCCGCTCACCGGCCAGCCAGCTCTTCGCGCGATCCACTCGACAGCCGCGGGGGGCCGGCGCTACCATGGCGCCCGAAAGGCAGGCGCGCGCCGCGAGCATGGGTCTGCGAGCCAAGATCATCCTGGTGGTGTCCCTGGTGGTGGCGTTGAGCTTCCTGGGCGCCAGCATGCTGACCGTACGCCAGAGCGAGCAGCTCATGCTCGACGCGGTCAAGGTGCGCGGCCGGGCGCTGCTGGAGGCCATGGCCTCGCCCTGCGCCATCGGCATGGCCAACGGGGACTTCGAGTCGGTCGACAACTACCTCGGCCAGGTGAGCGAGGCCCACGTGGCCAGCGCGCTCGGCATCGAGCACGTGCTCATCCTGGACGAGCGCGGGCGGGTGTACTCCCACTCCGACCCCACCCAGTTCGGCACCACCCCGGTCGGGCCGTTCTACGCCCGGGCGCTCCGCGCGCAGGGCCCCACCTTCCACCGCCTTGAGCTGCCGGGTCGCGCGCCCCTCCTGGAGGCCGCGGCCCCCATCATGGCGGGGGTGCGCTGGGGCACGCTGGTGGTGGGCTTCTCGCTGGCGCGCGAGGAGGCGACGATGGCCCGCGTGCGCCAGCGCGTCCTGGTCACCGCGCTCGGGCTGGCCGGGGCCTCGGCCCTGGTGGTCTTCCTGTTGCTGACCTTCGCGGTGCTGGCCCCGCTGCAGCGCCTGGCCGGCGCCGCCGAGGCCCTGGCGCGGGGCGAGCTCGAGCGGCGCCTGCGGGTGAACGGGCGGGACGAGCTGGCGCAGCTCGGCCGCCGCTTCAACCACATGGCCGAGGAGCTGTCCGCCCACACCTACGATCTGGAGAACCGGGTCCGCGAGCGCGCCCGCGATCTGATCAAGAAGAACGAGGAGCTCAGCCAGGTGAACCAGCAGCTGGCCGAGGCGGTCGGCTTGCTGGAGAAGCTGGCCATCACCGACGGCCTGACCGGGCTCTACAACCGCCGCCGCTTCGAGGAGGCGCTGCTGCAGGAGATCCGCCGCAACCTCCGGCGCGAGCACCCCTTCGGCCTGCTGATGATCGACGTCGATCACTTCAAGGACTACAACGACGCCCACGGCCACCAGGCCGGGGACGAGGTGCTGCGGCGGCTCGCCCAGCTCTTCCACCAGACCTTCCGCACCCTCGACCTGGTGGCGCGCTACGGGGGCGAGGAGTTCGTGGTGCTGCTGCTGGAGACGGAGCTGCCCGGGGCCCGGGTGGCGGCGGAGAAGATCCGCGCGGCGGTGGCGGGCGCGCTGTTCCCCTTCGGCGGCGACCAGCCCAGCGGCCGGGTCACCATCAGCGTGGGGGTGGCGGCCTTCCCGGAGCACGCCCAGGAGCCCGAGGGCATGGTGGCCGCGGCGGATCAGGCCCTGTACGCCGCCAAGCACCAGGGGCGCAACCGCGTGGTGGCGGCGACGCGCCAGGAGGCGGGTAAGCATGCCTAGGCTCCCTCGCCGCCGGCTGTCCGCTGCCTGGGCCGTCCTCGGGGCGCTGCTCGGCGCCGCGGGCTGCCAGGAGCTCGACCTGTTCGGGGAGCCGGTGGAGCTGGAGCCCCAGCCGAGCGAGGAGGTCGTCCCGCCGGCCTGGCCCACCGACCAGGTGCCCCGCTTCCGCTTCGGCACCGTGCCGGTCATCGGGGTGGAGGAGACCCGCCAGGTGTACCAGCCGCTGGTCGACCACCTGGCCGGCCGGCTGGGGGTGCCGGGCGAGCTGGTGGTCACCGCCGACTACGCCGAGCTGGTCTCGCTGCTGTCGCGCGCCGAGCTGGACGCCGGGCTGTTCACCGCGCTGTCCTACGTGGAGGCCAAGGAGAGCCTGCCCGGGCTGCGGCTGGTGCTGAAGCAGGTGGTGTCCGGCGCCGGCTCCTACCTGGGGTACGTGTACACCACGGACGAGAGCCGCGCCGAGGGGCTGGCCGATCTGGCCGGCAAGAGCATGTGCTACATCGATCTCCAGTCCACCTCGGGCTACCTCTACCCGCGCGCGCTGCTGCGGCAGAAGGGCTTCGACCCGGACCACTTCTTCGGCCGGGTCGAGTTCGGAGGCAACCACCTGACCTGCCTGGAGCGGGTGCTGGCGGGCCAGGTGGACGCCTCGGCCGCCTACGCCGGGGCCTTCGCCTTCGGCCGCAGCAGGGGCCTGCCGATCGATCGGATCCGCATCGTCGGCAAGACCCAGCGCATCCCCTACAACGCCCTGGCGGTGAGGCCCGGCCTGCCGCGGGAGGTCGAGCTCAGGCTGCGCCACGAGCTGGTGGGCCTGTCCACCCAATCGGCCGCGGGCCAGCGGGTGTTCAGCCACGAGGCGCGGCTGAACGCCTGGGTGCCGGCGCTGGAGACCGAGTACGCCGAGGTGCGCGAGGTGCTGGCGAGGGAGCGGAGCCAGGGGAACTGAGCTGGGGCGGACGAGGCGGGCGGGGCCGGCTCACAGGCCGCACATGGCCGCGGGCTGGTCGTCGACCACCACCTGGCCGCTGCCCTGGGAGAGGTCCAGGCTGCCCTCCCACACCGTGCCCGAGCCCTCGGCCCAGTCGCTCACCAGCAGCTCCAGCCGGAGCTGGATCTCGCCGGCCGGGATGCCCGTGGCGGTGACCGCGAAGTCGAAGGTGCACATGCAGGCGCAGCGGGCGTCCCCGAACTCCGGATCGTCCGTCTCGGTCAGCACGTACACCCCGTCCACCAGGGCGAGCGTCGCGTCGTGCAGGCCGCAGCAGTTGAGGCTCACGCGCTGGTCGGTCAGGCTCAGCACCTGGCTCCCGGCGTCGTACTCCCAGCGCAGGAGCTCGGCGTCGCAGTAGCCGGCCGGCACGTCGCGGAGCGCCCCGCCGGCGGCGCCGAACCCGCCGCAGTCGCTGACCTCGGCCTGCTGCTCGAACAGCTCCGGCCGCTCCGAGCCCCCGCAGCCGACCAGGCCCACCAGCGCCACCAGAGCCACCAGCTTCATCGCGGTCTTCATGAGTTCATCCTCCTCGAGGCCTTGGTTTGTGTGCCTCTCACTCCCCTTTACCCGGCGGCCTCGAATCGTGGGAACCCCGGCGGGATCAATCCTCGGGCGGCTGGCACCAGTTGGGCTCAGGCTCCGGATCCACCACGACAAATCCGCTACCCAGGGTGAGGTCGAGCTCGCCCTCCCAGACCGCCCCCGTGCCCTCCGGCCAGTCGCTCACCACCCGCTCGACGCGCAGCTGGATGGGCTCCTCCGGGATGCCCTCGGCGATCACCTCGAAGTCGAACACGCACATGCAGGCGCAGCGGGCGTCCCCGAACTCCGGATCGTCCGTCTCCAGCATGACGAACACCCCGTCCTGGTAGGACAGGCGGGTGTGGTGCTCGCCGCAGCAGTTCAGCAGCGCCCGGGCGTCCCGCAGGGTGAGCCGCGCGGCGTCCCGGTCGTACCAGTAGATCAGCAGCTCGGCGTCGCAGTAGGCGGGCGGCACGGCCCGCAGCCCGAGCGCCTGTCCGGCGGCCTCCAGGCCGCCGCAGGGGCTCAGCCGCTCGGCTTGCGGGAACAGGGGCTCGCCGGTGAACTGCCCGCAGCCCGCGCCGGCAAGCGCCAGGGCGAGCAGCCACCGTCCGACAGCGCGCGTTCGTTCCACGGCCACACCTCCGGCGATCAGAACTGGTAACCCAGCCCCAGGCTGCCCTCGAGCGCCAGGCGGTGGGCGAGCCGTCCGTCCTGCTGGAACAGGTGGCCGCCCACCAGCCAGAACACCTGCGCCGACAGCCCCTCCCACAGGGGCACGTCCAGCCCGGCCAGGCCCTGGTAGGTGAACAGGCCGCCCTCGAGCAGGCTCCCGTCCGGCATGCTCTGGCGCCCGTACGCTCCGCCCAGGCCGAGCCCCACGAACAGATCGAGCGCCGACAGCTCGAAGCGCCAGGCCACCAGGACGCTCCCGGCCAGCAGCCTCAGCCGGTAGCGCAGCAGATCCTGGTCGACCGACGACTCGCCGTAGCTCAGGCGCGGCAGCAGGCTCACCGGACCCAAGTCCCAGCGCAGGCCGACCACCCCCAGGTGCAGCACGCCGAGCCCCTCGAGGGCCCCGGCCCCCAGGCCGTAGGCCGCGTACAGCCCGAGCGGACCGCGCGGGACGGCGGCGCCCTTGACCGCCGCCACCAGGCTCCCGGTCTCCTCGAGCGCGGCGGCCGCGAGCGGCAGCTCCAGCCCCTCGGTGAGGACGAGCTCGGCCTGGAACACCCGGCCGCCCCGGCGCAGCGCCACGCGGTAGCTGCCCGCGGGCAGGGCCAGCCGCCGCCGCTCGCCGAGCGCCTTGCGCACCTCCCCCACCACCTGGCCGCCCTCGGCCGAGAGCACCAGCAGCTCCCCGGCCAGCTCCGGGCCGAGCAGCAGCGCCGAGCGCCGCCGGGTGAGGTCGGTGAGCACCACCCCACCCTGGCCGATCAGCCGCATCTCATAGGTCGGGTGCTGGGGGCCGGCCAGGGTGCGCGCGGTGTCCTCCAGCGTGCGCGCGTAGGCGTACTGGTACACCTCGGCCAGCGTCACCCGCCGGTCGCCGTCCAGGTCGGCGGCGCCCCGCAGGCCCGAGAGCAGGTAGGTGGTGAAGAACGAGCCCTGCACCTCGGCCGACTCCTGGGAGAGCTCGCCCGCCGCGCTCGAGGTGAGGAAGGCGGTGCCCTCCGCCTCCAGGCGCTCGTCGGGCAGCAACTCGAAGGCCGGGGCGGGCCGGCCGCCCTTGGCCCCGGTGAGCGCGCCGCTCTGGCAGGCGTCCACCAGCCCGATCCTGATCCTGGCGCGGGAGGCCAGCAGCCGCTCGCGCAGCGTGGCGAAGGGCAGCTGCTCGCGGCCGAGCTCCAGCGCCACCCCGTCCGCGTGGCCCGAGAAGTAGAACAGGAGCAGCCCGTCCCCGCGCCCGTCCCGGACGAGCTCGGCCTCGGCCCCGTCCAGCGCGGCCAGCACGTCGTCCGGCCCGCCGCCCAGCACCAGACGCACCCGCCCGGGCTCGAAGCCGCCCAGCTCGACGAGCAGCCCGGCCACCCGCCGGGCGTCCGCCTCGGCGTAGCGCAGCGACGCGCGCCGCTCCCCGCCCCGATCGTTGCCGGCCACCACCGCCAGCCGCAGCGGCTGGGCCCTGGCCGGGCCCGGAGCGGCCAGCAGCCCGACCAGCAGCCCGGCCAGCAGGGCGCCCAGCGGGATGAGTGGCGGGTGGCGCGCGGCGTGGGTCATGTCCTCCCGCTCACTCCTTCCACACCAGCAGGCTGGCCTGCTCGAGCTCGCCCGGCAGCACGGCCAGCGCCTCCAGCGAGCCAGCCGCCCGCAGGCCCTCGGCCGCGGCGGCCTCCACCTCCCCGAGCTCGAACTCCCGGGTGGAGAAGAGCAGCCACAGGCGCTCCGGCCCGCGGCTCTCGTCCAGCTCGATGCTGCCCGGCAGGGCCGGCGCGCCCAGCGGCGGCCGCACGGCCGCGGCCCGGCCCCCGGCGGGCGGGTGGTACGGGCTGACCTTCCCCCGCGCGTCCACCGAGACGATCATCATGTAGCCGGGCCCGGGCAGGAGCGGCACGAAGCGCAGCAGATCGCCCGCGCGCAGCCGCGCCCCCGGCCCCACCGGGAAGACGCGCTCCCCACGGCGGGCCCACACCTGCAGCGAGGCCCCGCCCTTCACCCCGACGTAGCTGGCTGGGGGGGGGTCCTCGCCGCCGCGCCACCACAGGAGCCCCGCCAGCGACAGCAGCAGGACGCCCGCGGCCACGCCCAGCAGCGCCGGCCGCAGCAGCCACGCGAGCCAGCCCGCCCCGGGCCGCGCCCGCTCGCCGGCCGCCTCCAGCGCGGCCAGGGTGACCGGGTAGACCTCGCGCACGAACCGTTCCCGGGCCTGGTCCCGCTCGGCCAGGCGCGCGCGGCAGCGGCCGCAGCCGGCCAGGTGGGCCTGGAGGCCGTGGTCGGCCGGGCGGCCCGCGAGCTCGAACGCGTCCAGCTCGAGCTCCGAGGGGCAGCGCTCTGCGCTCATGCCTCACCCCCGCCCTGCGCCTCGCGCCAGCGCCGCGCGAGCTCCTCCACCCGGGCCAGCTTCTTGCCGATCGTCTTCCGGGACAGGCCCATCACCCCGGCGATCTCCTCCTGGGTCATCTCGTCCATCCAGGCGTGCACCGCGATCTGGGCCGCGTCGTCGTCGAGCTGGCCGAGCAGGCCGAGCACCGCGCGCCGGGCCGAGAGCCAGTCCTCCGCCGCCGGCCCCGCCCCGCCCGCCCCCTCCCCCCCCGCGGCCAGCCGCTCCAGCCCCTCGGAGTCCTCGGGCCGGCGATCGCGCAGCCGGTTCAGGCACAGGTTGGTCGCCACCCGGTAGAGCCAGGGCAGGCAGCCCCGGTCCCACATCAGCTCGGGGGCGTGACGCAGCGCGCGCACGAAGACCTCCTGGGTCGCGTCCCGGGCGTTCTCCGGGTGCCGGAGGAGCCGCAGGCAGCGCCGGTGGACCAGCGGGCCGAGCTCGCGGTAGAGCCTGGCGATGTCGTCGCGGTCCATCGTCCTCTCGTCCTTACCCGCGAGCCGCGCCGGGTGGGAACCCCCCCGCGGGCAGCCGGGCCAGAGGCCTCACGGCCGCCCGGGCCGCACGAGCCGCACGCTCTCGACCGGCTTGGCCTCGTTGTCGCAGGCGAAGAGCTGGTCCATGGCCGGCGAGCAGGCCCCGCCCCCGGGCACGCGCTCCGCGACCCAGCGCTCCATGCGCAGCGCCCAGCGGTAGCGGAGCTCCGCCGGCACGGGCTCGGCCGGCTCGGCCTGGAGCCCGGGCAGCAGCCAGTGATCCACGCCGGCCCCGTCGGCCACCACCACGGCCAGGGCGTCGAACTGGGTCGGCGAGGCGAAGTCCGGGTTGAAGGGCACGCCCTCCATGTGCAGCAGGGCCAGGCGGGGGGCCAGGCCGGCCTCCTCCAGGGCGCGGAAGGCGAGCAGCGCGATGGACCCGGCCGAGCCGCGGCCCGCGGCCGCGGTGACCTCGAGCGGCTCGCGCGGCAGCCAGCGCATCCACAGGGACACCTCGGCCGGTACGGGCGTGAAGCCCCGCAGCCAGCCCTTGACCGCCAGCACCCGCGCCGTGCGCTCCTCGGACGTGCCCACCGGCGCCACCAGCTCCGGGGGGAGCTCCGGCCGGCCGTCCCGGGCCGCCCAGAGCGGCAGCAGGAAGACGCGCGCCTGCAGGTACTCGAACCCCCGGCAGCGCCCGGTGCGGGTCACGTAGGGCACCCGCTCCGGCGGCAGCGCCGGGAGGGGCCGGGTGCTCTCGAACACCATCGGGTGGACCCCATCTGCGCTGGCGCGCTCCACCAGGCCGGTCGCGTCGACCAGCAGCGCGTCCATGCCCAGGAGCTGCGAGTTGGTGTCCTCCGGGTGCCCGAAGGTCACCCGGGAGGCGAGCACGCAGAAGCGCGGATCGGCGAAGCTCCAGGTCTCCTGCTCCGGGCCGGACAGCGGATAGCGCACCTCGAAGGTGTCGCCGGGGTTGATCGGCCCCAGGCGGAACGTGGTCCGCCGCGGGACCTCCATGGTGCAGCGCCAGTCGGCCACCACCTCGGTCCTGGTCGCCTCCACGTTCATCGGGCGCTGCCTGCCGTCCGCGGTCCAGGCCACCGCCTCCACGATCGGAGGTTGCTCCTTGGTGTGCAGCACCTCGAGCCGGGACAGGGCCGCCGCGGCCTCCCGGGTCTCCACCTTGAAGACCGTGCGGCGGAAGACCTCGGGCACGGTCAGCCCCCCCACGGCTCCCGCCTGGGCCAGGAGCCTCGCCCGCCAGGGGTCGTAGCCCTTCCAGGAGTAGTCCTCGTAGTGCTCGTCCGAGACGATCACCGCCCCGGCCTCCTGGCAGCGCGCCAGGAGCTCGGCCGGCACGCGCGCGGGGTCGAAGGTGGGCACGGGTCGCGCGCAGCCCGCGGCCAGCGCGGCCGCGAGCGCGATCAGGGCCAGGCGTGGGCTCATGGCTTGCCTCCCGCGGCCGCGGGGGCCGCCGCCTCGCCGGCCGGCGCGGGCTTGCGCTTGCAGGCCAGCACCAGGAACACCAGCGCGGCCAGCACGGCGATGGCGATCCAGATGCCCCCCCAGAAGCGGGTGGGCAGGCCGGTCAGCTCCGACAGCATGGCCGCGTCCGAGAGCGCCTCGGGCCGGTCGAGGACGTCGCTCTTGATGTCCAGCACGGCGTACAGGCACGAGGTCAGCCCGACCGCGCGCAGCAGGTAGTCGTTGAAGGCCTCGGGCAGCTTCCAGCCGCTCACCCCCAGCACCGCGGCGGTGGCCAGGCCGAAGCCGAAGCCGAAGGAGACCACCGGGCGCATGAACAGGAGCGTCACCAGCAGCACCACCCCGCCCAGCGCGATGGCCACCCCGCGATCCCAGCGGGTGCGGGCGGCCAGCAGCAGGACGAGCCCGCCGAACACCAGGCTGCCCAGGTAGCCGGCCGACAGGATGACGAAGCGGCTGCCGCCCATGGTGTAGCAGAAGCCGCCCTCCTGGGCGACCAGCGCGATGCGGTCGATCTTGCCGCCGGTCACCAGCGCGGCCAGGCCGTGGCTGAGCTCGTGGAAGAAGACCACCAGGATCTTGAGCGGGTAGACCGCCCAGGTGTCCCACAGGAAGGCCACCGGGATCATCAACCCGACGAGGGTGAGCAGCACCTTCCAGTCCACATTGGAGAAGAGCTTGCGCATGGCACCCCGGCCTCCCCGCGCCGGCGCCCCAAGTGTGTCAAAACCTCCCTCGCGAGGGAAGATGAAACAGACCGATCGGTCGGATCGGACCGATCGGGCGGATCGGTCCGATCGCCTTGACGTTTCCGGCCGGGCTCCCCTATCCTGCCGGTGGACTTCCACCCGAGGAGCGACCATGCTGCGAGCGTCGATCCTGTCTCTCTCCCTGGCCCTGGCCCTGGGGGGCTGCGCCGGGCTGCGCCTCGAGCTCCACAACCAGGCCGCGGCCAAGCCCAGCAACGTGGCGGTGTACTTCTCGGCCGAGACGCGCGACGGCGCCCCGGTGGCCGGCGTACCCGCCGAGGCCTTCCGCATCTACGAGGACGGCCAGCTCATCTCGGCCTTCGAGAGCAAGCAGACCATCCTGAACCCCGAGGTGGCGGTCAGCCACCACATCGCGCTCCTGCTCGACCTGTCCGGCAGCATCACCGGGTCGGGCTCGCTGCCCGGCCTGGTCGCCGCGGCCAGCGCGTTCGCCGAGCGCATCTCCAAGGCCCACCAGGTCGGGGTGTTCGGCTTCGACGGCGGCGCGAAGCTCATCCCGCTGGTGGACTTCACCTCCAACCCGCGCGCGGTCCAGGCCGGGCTCAACGCGCTCTCGGCCCGCAAGGCCAAGGACCCCTCGACCAACCTGCACGGGGCGGTGGTGGAGGCGCTCGGGGTCGCGGAGGAGCGCATGGCGCGCTCCACCCAGCCCCTGCGCTTCGCGACCCTGGTCGTGTTCACCGACGGCACCGACCGCGCCCACCGGGTGAACGAGGTGGAGATGCTGAAGGCGGTCGACCGCTCGGCGGTCAACGTGTTCGTGATCGGGCTGGGGGTCGAGGTGAGCGAGAAGCAGCTCAACCGCCTGGGCCGGGACGGCTTCGTGCGGGCCTCGGAGCTGGGCGCGCTGGGCAAGGCCTTCGACGAGGTGGCCGCGCGCATCGAGGCCGCCGGGAGGAAGTTCTACCTGCTGTCCTACTGCTCCCCGGCCCGGGCCGGCCTGCGGAAGCTCAAGATCGAGCTCGAGCGCGACGGGCTGAAGGGCTCGCTGGAGCAGACCTTCCAGGCCGACGGCTTCGCCCCCGGCTGCGACCCCGCCCAGAAGCCCGCCTTCGGCGTGGGCAAGATCCGGCTGAGGTAGCTGATCGGACCGATCCGACCGATCCAACCGATCGGTCCGATCGGTCCGATGCCGTTGTGCTCCCGGGGCGGAGGGCATAGGCTCCAGGCCATGGACGAACCGTCCGCGAGGCCGCCCGAGACGCAGCCAGAGGAGACCGCGAACCAGGTCGGCCTGGTGCTCCGGGCCGTGGGCCGCGGGCTGTGGCGCGGCACCCGGGCGGTCGGCCTGGGGGTGGCCGCGGCCTGGCAGGCCATCGACCCGGACGTGCGCCGCCACCTGCTGCAGGTGCCGCTGCTGCTCTACTCCCCGCTCGGCTCCCGGGCCCGGCCGGTGGTCGCGGGGGTGCCCGACGGCCACCCGCCGCTCGTCCTGGTGCACGGCCTGGGGGGCACGCGCGGGGACCTCCTGCCGCTGGCGCTCTACCTGGCGCTGCACGGCCGCAAGCGCTCCTACCGGGTCGGCTTCTCCTTCAAGCAGGACCTGCCGGCCCAGGCCGCGGCGCTGGCCGCCTTCGTGCGCCAGGTGCTCGAGGTGACCGGCGAGCCGAGGGTGGACATGGTGACCCACAGCCTGGGCGGCCTGGTGGCCCGCCTGGCGCTGGCCGACGCGGAGCTGGCGGGCCGGGTGGGCACGCTGGTCACCCTGGGCGCACCCCACGGCGGCACCTACACGGCGCGCTACGCCGACACCACGAACACCCGCGTCCTCAGGCCGGACAGCGAGCTCATCCGCGAGCTGGCCCGGGCCGGGCTGCCGGCCGGGGTGCGGGTGGTGGCCTGCTGGAGCCGGGCGGACGTGTTCGTGCTGCCGCCCGAGTCGGCCGTGCCCGCGGGGGCCGAGGCCGTGGAGCTCACCGGCACCCACTACGGCTATCTGCTGTCCCCCACGAGCTGGGAGGCCGTCCGCCGGGCCCTGGCCGGCGGCTAACCGGCCGCGACCGCCTTGCCGCCCCTGAGAGCCGCGGCCAGCGCGCCCAGCACCGCCACCCCGGCGGACACCGCGAGCGCCATCCGGAAGGCGCTGAAGTCGGCCACGCCCCAGGGCTGGCCGGTGCGCCCGCCCGCGGCGGAGAACACCGCCGCGGCCAGCGACACCCCGACGAGCATCCCCAGGACGCGCGCCTCGGCCATCACGCTGCTGGCCGTGCCCTGCCGCTCCGCCGGCGCCGCGCCCATGAGCGCGCTCGAGTTGGGCGAGATGAACACCCCCGTGCCCAGGCCGATCACCCCCAGGCAGGCCGCCACCGCGGCGTCCCCGGCCCCCGCGCCCAGGCCGCCCAGGGCGTACAGCCCGCCGGCCATGAGGAGCTGGCCCAGGGTGGCCAGCAGCCGGCTGCCCAGGCGGTCCGACAGCCAGCCGGCCGGCGAGGCCACCAGGGCCATGACCGCGAACTGGACCGACAGCAGCAGGCCGGTGTGGGACGGCGTGCGGCCCAGCCCCTCCTCCAGGTAGAAGGGCATCAGGATGGTGACCGCGAACAGCGCCACGTAGTTGGCCAGGGCGCTGAGCACCGAGCCCGAGAACAGCCGGTTGCGAAACAGCGCCAGGTCCAGGAGCCCGCCCCGGGTGCGCCGCTCGACCCACACGAAGGCCGCCAGGCCCGCCAGCCCGGCCCCCAGGGCGCCCAGCGTCCAGGCCGAGCCCCAGCCCCAGCGCCGGCCCTCGCTCAGCGCCAGCAGCAGGAAGGGCAGGCCGAGCAGCAGCGCGCCGGCGCCCCCCCAGTCGAAGCGCGCCCCCAACCGGGGCGCGGCCCGCGGCAGCCAGGCCAGCCCGGCGGCCAGGATGATCCCGATCAGCGGCACGTTGAGCAGGAAGCACCAGCGCCAGCCGAGCGTGGCGACCAGGAACCCGCCCAGCGGTGGCCCCAGGGTCAGCCCCACGTAGGTGGCGGTCGAGACCAGCCCCAGCACCCGGCCGCGCTGGCCGGCCGGGAAGGTGGTGGTCAGGATGGCCGGCCCGACGGCCATGGTGGCCGCCCCCGCCACCCCCTGCACGGCTCGCGCGACCAGCAGGACATCGAGGCGGGTGGCCAGGCCGGCCCCGAGGGAGGCCAGCCCGAACAGGCCCAGGCCGAACAGGTAGACCGGCCGGTGGCCCCACATGTCGCCGAGCCGGCCGGCCGCCAGCAGGCACACGCCCGTGGCCAGCAGGAAGCTCTGCACCACCCAGCGCGAGTCCTCGAGCGTGATGCCCAGGTCCGTGCCGAGCGCCGGCAGCGCCAGGTTGACCACCGAGCCGGCCAGCGAGCTGAGCAGCGTGCCGACCGCCACCGCGGCCAGCACCGCCCCGCGCCTGCCCGTCTCCGCGCCGCCCGGCAGCGCCTGGCTGTTTGCCACCCGGACCACCTCCCGGCCCGCCCCCGGGCACCATGCCCCGCCCGGCGCGGGATGTCAAAGCCGCAGAATTCCCGGGAAAAGGCCTTGAGGCCGGTGGGGACAGGGTGTATAGGGCGGCCTGGGTAGGGGCCCGAGGCCCGCAGCCAGCGAGGAGGGTGCAGCCATATACAGGCACTACAAGCTCGAGGCCGGGAAGATCGTGGACTCCCAGACGCCCGCGCAGGTGCTGGTGTGCGTCGCCCCGACCGAGGCCGAGACACGGGAGCTGCTCGAGGTCCACAAGCTCGATCCCCACACGCTGCAATCGGCCCTCGACCCGGACGAGCAGGGCCGCGTGGAGTTCGAGGAGGACCACCTGGCGCTCATCATCCGGCGGCCGTGCAGCTACACCTCTGCCGACAACTACCTCTTCAAGGTCATGTCCGCCGGCGTGTTCCTGTTCAAGGACAAGCTGATCATCGTCATGGCCAAGGACGTACCCCTGTTCGAGGGCAAGCAGTCCGTCAAGCTGGTCAGCCTGCACGACGTGCTGCTGAAGCTCCTGCGGGTGGTCATCAACCACTTCATGGGCCACCTGCGGGTGATCAACCTGATCTCGGACGAGCTGGAGCAGAAGGCCAGCCACTCGGCCGAGAACAAGCACCTGCTGAACATGTTCACCCTGGAGAAGAGCCTGGTCTACTTCCTCAACGCGCTGAACGACAACGGCACGGTGGCCACCAAGCTCAAGAACAGCGCGGCCAAGATCGGCTTCAGCACCGACCACGTCGAGCTGCTCGACGACATCGCCATCGACAACGCGCAGTGCCTCACCCTGGCCCAGACCTACTCGAACATCCTGTCGTCCCTCATGGACGCGCGCGCCTCCCTGGTCAGCAACAACCTCAACGTGATGATGAAGAACCTCAACGCCCTGGTCATCGCCGTGGCCGTGCCCAGCTTCTTCGCGGCCGTGGGCGGGATGAGCGAATTCACCCAGATGGCGGGGCCGGAGCGCTGGTACGTCGCCTACCCCGTCTTCCTGGGCGCCATGGGTGGCCTGGGGGCGCTCACCTACTGGATCGTCAAGCGACTCGAGCGGCACTAGGCCAGCAGGGAGACCCACAGGCAGACGCTGACGAACAGCGCGGTCAGGGTGCCGAAGGAGCAGCGGTCGAGCAGGCGCGAGGTCTCCTCCCGCCCCTTGTAGAACAGGGCCAGGGAGATGGTCGACTCGACCAGGGTCAGCAGGATCACCACCATGGAGACCATGTGCAGCGCGTCCGCGGTGGAGATCACGTCCGAGTTGGGCAGGTGGCCGGAGATCACGTACTCGTTCGCCACCGAGGCGAACAGGGCCGCCGCGCCCAGCCCGAAGCGCGGGTCCAGGTCGGTCGGCCGGATCCACAGCGCCAGCAGCGCGATGGCGGTCGCCACGAACAGCGCGATCAGCAGCTTCAGGAAGTAGGTCACGCCCGCCCGGCGGAACTCCATGCTGTAGTTGAAGCGTGAGTAGACCGACTCGCTGCCCGTGGGCAGGCTCAGATCGCCGAAGTTCGAGCAGTAGCGGTGCTCGTCGACCGTGGCCTCGGTGCCGCCCAGCTTCCAGCCGGGCACCACGATGTTGGAGTCCATGGAGCAGTTGGCCACGTCCGCCACGTAGCGCAGGCGGTGGGCCTCGCTGTCCTTGTCCTCGAGCTGGATGTGGATGGCCTGGTCGTCGAAGGGGAACGCCCCCACGTCGAAGCTCTGCGTGGCCTCGATGGACAGCTTGCAGGAGGCGTACTGCAGCCCGTCCCGCAGGCCGTGCTCGCTGCACTCCTTGGCGGCGATGCGGGCCCCGGGGATCTCGAAGGTCTCGGTCGGCTTCAGCTCGGGGTCGGACCAGTGGAACCAGACCCACACGTCGGCTTTGAAGCTGTTGTCGCGGATGCTCAGCGAGTACAGGTTGACCACGTACATGCCCACCCGCACGTCCGCGGGCTTGCCCGGGGCGGACTCCCCGGCGGGCTGCGCCGGCGCCGCCTTGGCCGCGGGCCGGCAGGCCTCGCTGGCGGCCCGCCTGAGCGGGCTCGCCCGCGGGACCGTGGTCAGCCAGGCCGCGCCCAGCCCGAACAGCGTGCCGAGCAGCGCGCCGAGCAGGCCGGCCTTGGTGGCGCGCCAGCGGCGGCGCGAGGTCTGCAGGGCTTCGTCGGGCATGCGTCCCCTCCTCCTGGTCGGACGGACTCAGGGTAGCTTGAACTCGAGCCGCACCCAGCCCGCGCGGGTGGGCAGCGGCGCCTCGGCCGGCAGGTGCGCGCGCAGGCAGGCGGGCGTGGGCAGGCCGCGGCCGAGGCGCAGCGAGGCCACCCGGCCGGCCTGTACGTGCAGCTCCACCAGCACCAGCGTCGGCCGGACCTCCGCGGGCACGCCCGCGACGACCTGCTCCAGGCAGTCCAGCCAGCCCGGATCGCCGGCCAGGGCGGCCAGCCAGGCCGGCAGCTCCTTCTGGATGACCCAGGCCCCGGCCCGGCGCACGGTCAGCGCGTCGGCCACGCTCGCGCCGCGGGCGTCGCCGTCGCCCTCGGCCCCCAGGATCTTGAGCGTCCCGGCGGTCCCGGGCTCGACGCCCGCGGGTCCGGGCGCGTCCGCGGCCGGCTCCTGTTCTCCGAAGTCCCGCATCGCCTTGTGGCCGTGCAGGGGGCGCTCGCCCTTCTGCGCCGCTCGCTCCTCCTGGGGCGCGGGCGCGCGCGCCGCGCTGAGCCCCGCGCGCCAGCCGGCGATGCGCTCGGCCGAGGCCAGCTCCTCGGGGGTGAGCAGCCTGGCGATCTGCTCGGCCAGGCCGTCCCTGGCCGGCGGGGCGTCGAGCATCACCACGTCCCCCAGGCCCAGCTCGGTCTCCTCGTCCAGCCGCACCAGGTAGCCGTTCTTCAGCGCGAGCACGGTGAAGGCCCCGCCGGCGGCCACCCGCAGGCTGTCTCCGCGCAGCAGCTGCTCGCCGGGCCGGGCCTGGAAGGCGTAGCCGTTCGCGGCCAGGACCTGGGTCGGGCCGCCGAGCAGCAGCACCTCGGCCACCACCGGACCGGCGCCGGCCAGCGAGGGCCGGGCCACCTCCGGAGCGCCGCCGGACGAGGCCTGGCAGGCGAGCAGGAGCGCCAGCGGGCCGAGCGCGAGGAAGTGCTTGCGGATCATGGTTCCACCCCCGTGGAGGCCCCGCCGCGGGCCTCACTGGACCGTCAAGGTCCCCTGATCCGACGGCAGGAACCCGTCCGGGGATCCGGCCCGATCGCAGTAGCTCCAGGTCGCGCCGTTGTCGCCCGAGAAGCGGAACAGGAAACGGTAGACCCCGGCCTGGGCCGGCGCGGTCAGCGGCGCCTGGTACTCGTCGTTGTCGTCCTCGGTGTGGCCCGGGTTGTAGCCGGCCGCGAACCAGCTGAAGGCCCCGGGGTCCGCGGACGGATCGATCCCGTCCGGGCCCAGGCCCAGCTCCCCCCGCAGCCCCTGGCACCCGGCCGCCCCGGCCGTGCACTGGTCCACGAACACCCGCCCGAAGAAGTCCCCGGCCGGCTGGCCCGCCGCGAGGGTGAGCTCGGTGGGGAACTGCAGCCCGCACCAGCCGACGGTCCGATCGGCCGCGGTCAGCGCGCCCATGCGCTGGAAGTCAAAGCCGTTGTCCGTGCCGTCCAGGTCGCAGGCCGTCCAGGTGGTGCCGCCGTCGGTCGAGAAGCGGTAGGCGTAGGCGTAGGCGCCGTCCGCGGCCGGGGTGAGCCGGGCGGTGTACTCGTCGTTGTCGTCTCCGGTGTGGCCGGGGTTGTAGGTGGCCGCCACCCAGGCGTAGGCCTGCGGCACGTCCACCGGCGAGAGCGCCGGATCGCCCAGGCCCACCTCGGCCCGCACCGCCTGGCACTCCAGATCCCCCGTGCTGCACCCCTCGACGAACACGCGGCCGTAGATCGGCTCGCTGGGCAGGCCGGCCACGGTGCTGGTCGCGGCCGGGTGCTGCAGGATGCACCAGCCCACCGGCGGCGGCGCGGCGCCCACGCGCCACACCCCCTGCTGGCCGGGCTGGAAGCCGTTCAGCGAGCCGTCGAGATCGCAGTAGTGCCAGCGCGCGCCCCCGTCGGCGCTGAAGCGGTAGGCGTAGGCGTAGGTGCCGGCGCCGGCCGTGCTGAGGGTGCTCAGGTACTCGTCGTTGTCGTCGCCGGTGTGCTGGTCGTTGTAGGCGGCCGCCACCCACTGGAAGTCGCCGGGCGCGGACGAGGGATCCGCCCCCGCGGCGCCGAAGCCGAGCTCGGCGGTGACCTCCGCGCAGCGGGCCGCGCCGTCGGTGCAGCCAGCCGCGAACACCTGGCCGTAGACCGCGGGGCTGGCCTGCCCGGGCTCGGAGTCCATCTGCGCCGGCCACTGCAGGGCGCAGTAGGAGATGCTCACCGCGGCGGCCTGGACGGTGAGCGAACCCATCTCGGCGCGCTGGAAGCCGTCCGCGGAGCCGTTCCGGTCGCAGTAGGTCCAGCTCGCCCCGCCGTCCGCGCTGAAGCGGTAGACGTAGGCGAACAGCCCCTCGGCGGGCGGGGTGAGCGCGGCCAGGTACTCGTCGTTGTCGTCGTCGGCGTGGGCGGCGTTGTAGGCGGCCGCCAGCCACTCGAAGGCGGCCGGGTCCTGGGAGGGGTTCTCGGCCGGATCGCCCCAGCCGAGCTCGGCCTGGAGGGCGCCGCAGTGCGCCCCGCCCTCGGTGCAGCCGGCCGCGTACACCCGGCCGTAGATCGGCTCGGTGGACACGCCCGGGGCCACGCTGGTGGCCGCGGGCCAGTGCAGGCCGCACCAGCCGATGGTGACGTCCTGCGTCGCCACGGTCAGGGCGCCGAGTTGCCCGGCTTGGAAGCCGTTCGCCAGGCCGTCCAGATCGCAGTAGGCCCAGCTCGCGCCGCCGTCCACGCTGAACCGGTAGGCGTAGGCGTAGCTGCCCGCCGCGGGCACGCTCAGGCTGGCCTGGTACTCGTCGTTGTCGTCCCCGGTGTGCCCGGGGTTGTAGGCCGCCGTCACCCACTGGAAGCTCTGCGGCGCCTGGCTGGGATCGGCCCCCACCGCCCCGTAGCCCAGCTCGCCCTGCAGGAGGCCGCACTGGGCGCTGCCCTCGCTGCAGCCCAGCACCCACGCCCAGCCGTAGATCGGCTCGCTGGCCGTCCCGGGCGCGGCCTGGGTGGCGGCCGGGTGGTGCAGCCCGCACCAGCCCACCTCGGGGCGCTGCGCCTCCTGGTACTCGAAGCCGTCCGGCAGGCTGGCGCTCTCCCCGCCGGGGTTCTGCACCCGGACCGCCACCCGCCCGGGCGCGCCGGGGGCCGCGGGCGTGGTGGCCCGCAGCGCCGTGGCCGAGAGGTACTCGACGCCCGTGCCGGCGCTCGCGCCGAAGGACACGCCGGCCCCGGGCTGGAACCCGCGGCCGGTCAGCGTCACCAGGGTGCCGCCCTCGACCGGGCCGTAGGCCGGGTTGACCGAGAGCAGGGCGAGCACCACCTGCCCGTCGTCGCCGTCGCGGCCGTCGCCGTCCTGCCCGTCCGCGGCGTCACCGTCCCCGCCGTCGGTGCCTCCTCCGCCGCCGCCGTCGCAGCCCGCGCCCAGCAGGCTCACCAGACCCAGGATCATCGCCAGCCAGAGTCTCCGCATGGCTCTCACCTCGCTCAGCCCTGGCGCGCCTCGAGCGTGAGCTCGAGCGGTCCGGCGCCCTCGGGCACGTACACGAAACGGTTCTCACCCTGCTCCCAGCGCTCCCGCCCGTCCACCCCGCGCACCACCAGCTTGAAGGCGTACACCTGGCTCGTGGGCAGCGCCACCGAGGCGCACAGGGCGTCCCCGCGCGGCGAGAGCGGCCCCAGGCCGCCGGCGGGCTGCCAGCCGCCCAGCTCGGGCGGGTTGCCCACCACCAGCAGGGTCTCCCCGCCGCCGAGCGCCGCGCCGCGCACCTGGATGTCCACCGCCCGGGCCGGTCCCGTCCCGGGTCGCGCGAAGGCGGCGAAGGCGCCGGGCGTGGCGGGCTCGAGCCTGAGCAGGCGCACCTCACCGGCCGCCAGGCCGGAGCGCGCGGACGCGGGCTCGCCGGTGAGCGCGTCCCTCACCCTGGACGCGGCCAGCGCCTCGGGCAGGGCGAAGTCCCGCCGCGCGCCGGCGGAGTTCACCAGCAGCACGAAGGCCTCGTCCGGCAGCGCGCGCAACACGGCCAGCAGCCCGTCCTGGTACAGCAGGCTGCGGGTCGCGCCCCGCACAAGGGCCGGGTGGGCAGCGCGCAGCGCCAGCATCCGGGCGATGAGCGCGCGCAGGCCGTCCGCCTCGGGGGCGCTGAAGGTCATGTCACCGCGGTTCTGGGGCTCCGGCCCGCCCTGCAGCCCGACCTCGGTGCCGTAGTTCAGGCAGGGCGTGCCGCGGAGGCTGAGCAGCGCGGTCAGCGCCCGCGCCACCCGCTCGAGCTCGCCGCCGCAGGCCGTGCGCACGCGCGGTACGTCGTGGTTGTCCACGAAGGTGACCAGCCGCAGGGCGTCGGTGTACAGGCGGTCGTCCGCCAGCACCGCCCCCAGCAGCCCGGCCGGCCGGCCGTCGCAGAACACGTCCCGCAGCGCGAAGGCCAGCGGGAAGTCGAACATGTGGGTGAAGGCGCCCCGCCGCCACACCTCGTCCACCGCGCGCGGCGAGCCCTCGTAGTGCTCGCCCAGCAGCGTGAGCCCGGGGCGCAGCGAGGCCAGCTCGTGGTTGTAGCGCCCCCAGAAGTCGAGCCCGACGTGCTTGACCGCGTCCAGGCGGAAGCCGTCCACCTCGAGCTCCACGAGCCAGCGCCGGGCGGCGGACAGCAGGTGGGCGTGCACCTCCGGGTTCTCCTGGGCGAGATCCGGCAGCCCGTGCACCTCGCGCCGCACGAGCTGCACCGGATCGTCCCAGTCCTGGATGGTGCCCTCGTGGTGGAACCAGGCCGGGCGCTCGGCGACCAGCGGGGCCTCGTAGCCCACGTGGTTCACCACCCAGTCGAGCAGCACCCGCAGGCCGCGCCGGTGCGCCTCGGCGACCAGCGCGCGCAGGGCCCCCTCGCCGCCGAAGCGGGGGTCCACCCGGCCGAGGTCCTCCACCCAGTAGCCGTGGAAGGCCCCGTGGCCCATGAAGTCCGCCGCGCGGCCCTGGAACACCGGCGACAGCCACAGGCTCTTCACCCCCAGGGCCTGGAGCCAGTCGAGGCGCGCGCGCACCCCCTGCAGGTCGCCCCCGTGCCAGCCGGCCGGATCGGCGGGCGCCACGCCCCGATCGTTGGCCGGCTCCCCGTTGGCGAAGCGGTCCACCAGGATGAAGTAGATGGCGTCGGCCCCGGCCGCGCCCGGCGCGGCGGCCGGGGCGGGCGCCTGGATGGCACGGCCCGGCTCCAGCCGGCCGCCGAAGTAGTCGTCGGCCAGCGAGCCCACCCGCTTGGCCAGCGCCTCGGCGGCGGCGGTGAGCGCCGCGGGCTCCCGCTGGTGGGCGAAGCTCAGCACCACCGGCAGCTCGAGGCTCTGGCCGAGCGCGGCCGCCTCGGCGCCCCGCTCGGCCAGCGACAGCTTGGCGTACACCGTCCAGCGGAAGCTGCCCGAGAGCTGGGAGTAGAACACCACCTGGGTCTCCACCAGCAGCAGCGCCTCGGCCTGCGGCTCGGCCGCGGCCAGGAGCTCCAGCCGGCGGGTGGTGTCGCGCACCCGGCCGAAGTCCGCGAGCGCCGCCTCGGGCAGGTGGCTGGCCACCAGGTTGCGCTCGGCCAGCGCCGCGTCCAGGCGGGCGCGGAGCTCCTCCGGGGCCGGCAGCGCGGCCTTGCGGTGCACCTCGTCCATGACCACGGCCACGGCCACCCGGGTGGGCCGGTCGAGGCGCACCACCTCGGCCGGCCGCAGGCAGGCGGCCAGCCCGAGCAGGCCCAGGCACACGGGGAGCAGCGTACGGCGGGTGGTAGCCATCAGAACCAGGCCTCCGCTTCCAGGGAGATGACCGAGTGCCAGCGACGATCCTCGCTCTCGGGGAACTCGTCGTACTGGTCCAGGCTCTCGACGAACGAGTTGCCGAAGGCGTTGTGCATGTTCGACCACTGCAGGCCGTACAGCAGGCGGATGGACGGCCGGGTGAAGATGCCCTGGCCGGTCGGGTTGAGCACCAGGCCGGCCTTGAGCTGCCAGGTGTCGCGCTGGTCCAGATCGCCGAACTGGAGCCCGCGCTGGTCGGCGATGCCGTCCTGGCTCTGGAAGATCGAGTCGTGGTGCCCGCGCCACAGGTTGCCGTTCAGCGAGCGCTCCTGGGCGAAGGAGGACTCGGTCAGCCAGTGCAGGGTGTCGGTCAGGTAGAGCTGGAAGCGCCCGACCACCGACCAGTACAGGCGGTTGTCCTCACCTGCGGCCACGGAGTTGTCCGCGTTCCAGTGGTAGCCCACCAGGCAGGCGGCGGTGAGATCCAGCCAGCCGGGCACCAGGGTGAGCTGCAGCTCGTCGCCCGCGTTGATCTGGTAGCGCTGGTCGGTCAGGTCGTGCAGGTAGATGTGGTAGTCCACCCCCTGGAAGCTCTCGGTCCTCACGCTGTCGGGCAGCTGCCGCAGGAAGTTCACGTACAGGTTGTTCCAGCGGAAGAAGCCCCAGCCACCGAAGCCCAGGTAGGCCACCGCCTTGAAGGCCAGGCCGGGGACCGGCTCGGGCTTGGGAAACTGGTCGAGCTGGCCGGGGAACAGGTCGTCGAAGGTCTCGACCACCTCCCCGCGCCAGTACTCCTCGTAGCCGATGCCGGCGGGCAGCACGGTGCGGTGCGGCCCGTTGCGGTTGCCCTCGACCTCCGGCTCGTAGAAGAACTGGCCGCCCAGGCCGATCTCCAGGCCCTGCGCGGGCTTCAGCTTCACGCTGCCGCCCACGCTGAGCACGGTCGAGTAGGCGCTGCCGCGCACGGGATAGCCGGCGTCGCCGAAGCCCACCAGCACCTCCACCACCGGGTGTTGCCACAGGGCCGAGAGCCCGAGCGTCTCCCAGAACAGCTCCGCCGGACGCATGTCGTACAGCCCCAGGTCCCCGAAGTAGGTGTGCAGCGTGCCGAGCTGCCAGATCACGTCCGGGAACAGCACGTTGCCGGCCTTCACGTAGAGCTGGCTCAGGCCGAACTGGCTGAGCGAGCCGTTGTGCTGATCGGCGCCGCGCACCGAGCCGCCCTCGAGCTTGGCGTGCACGCTGGTCCAGACCGCGTCCGAGCCGGGCTCGGGCGGCAGGACGTCGAGCTTCAGCTCCAGCGCCCCCCAGGGGCCCTCGTTGAGCAGCCGGCCCGACAGGTTCCACAGGCCCAGCCGGCTCCAGCCGCCCTCGAAGTCCGGGCGGGCCATGATGCGGAAGTAGCCGGCCGCGCTGAAGCGATCACGGCTGGCCTCGGCCCGGACGAGCGCCGGGGCCGCCAGCAGGCAGGCCAGCGCCAGGGCCAGGGTGCGCGGGAGGGAGCGGTTCACTGGGCGGCCTCCATGATGACGATGCTGCGCGGCTTGGCGGCGTAGGCGCCGCTGATCGTCTCGGGCGCCTCGAGCCACAGGTTGGCGGAGCGCTCGGGGTCGAGGCCGCCGGCCTGGAGGTAGGCGTCGGTGTCGAAGTAGAGCTGGGTGTCGAGCCGCCGCAGCCAGGCGCGCCCGGCCGGCAGGCTGAAGCTCACCTCGTTCACCGCGTCCATGTTCAGCAGCACCAGCAGCTCCGGCCCGGCGGCCGGGTCGTAGTAGTGCTGCATGAGCACCCGCCCGCCCCAGTCGCCGCCCGCCATGTCCTGGTTCCCGGCGGTCTTCCAGGCGAAGGGCGCGGTCTGGTCGTAGGCGGCGGGCGCGAAGGCGTAGGCGTGCTGCTTGCGGAAGCGGATGAGCTGGCGCACGAAGTCGCGCATGCGCTGCTTCGCGGGGTTGGCCTGCCACACGCCCCAGTCGTACCAGTTGTAGGCGTTGTCGGCGCTGGTCGAGTAGGCGTTGTTGTTGCCGAGCTGGGTGCGCAGCCACTCGTCGCCGCCCAGGATCATGGGCGAGCCGTGCGAGATCATCAGCATGACGAAGGCGTTGCGCACCATCTGCCGCTTGAAGTCCTCCTGGTCCGCGCCCCAGTCGCGCGAGCGGTTGTTGTCCTCGCCGCTGGTCGGATCGCAGAAGGGGTTGGTCGGATCCGAGCAGCACACCGGGTTCAGCGGCCCGCACAGGTTGTGCTTCTCGGCGTAGGTGAACAGATCGTACAGGGTGAAGCCGTCGTGGGTGGTGATCATGTTGATGGAGTGGAAGGGCCTGCGCCCGTTCCCGCCGAACAGCGCGGCCGAGCCGGTCAGCGCCCCGCCGACGTCGATCGGCCCCTCGGTCGCGTTGAGACCGCGGTCGTCGTAGTTCAGGAACCCGCGCACGACGTCGCGGTAGTTGCCGTTCCACTCGTGCCAGGCCACGTCCGGGTCCTGCTGGGAGACCGGGAAGGCGCCCAGCCGGTAGTGCCGCAGCGACCAGGGCTCGGCGATGATGCGCACGTTGCGCTCCCGCAGCACCGGATCGTCGATCACCTCCTGCAGCACCGAGCCGGCCGCGTCCCAGCTCTCGTAGTCCTGGTCCACCGCGCCCAGGATGGGCGCCAGGTCGAAGCGGAAGCCGTCCACGTGCATCTCCACCGCCCAGTAGCGCAGGCTGTCGAGGATCATGCGGCGCATGGGGGTGTGGTTGGTGCGGCACTGGTTGCCGACCCCGGTGTCGTTGTGGAAGGTCTGCCTGTCCGGGGACAGCGCGTAGTAGGCGGCGTTGTCCAGCCCGCGCAGGTTGTACAGCCCGACCACCTCCTTGGCCTCGAAGTTGATCAGCTCCGAGCGCGAGTCGAGCATCACGTCGTCCAGCGCCATCTTCGAGCGCCACAGGCCGCCCTCGCCGGTGTGGTTGTAGACCACGTCCAGGACGACCTCCAGGCCTTGCTGGTGGAGCTGGTCCACCATCCACTTGAACTCGTCGGTGGGCTCCTGGAACTCCTGCCGCGAGGCGAGCGAGATCTCCGGGGCGAAGAAGTTCGTGTTGTTGTAGCCCCAGTAGGTACCGTCCAGCGGCTTCTCCATGACCGGCATGAGCTCCACCGCGGTGATGCCCAGATCGCCCAGGTAGCCCGCCAGCTCGCCCACGCCCCGGAAGGTGCCCGGGTGCAGCGCGCCCGAGGCGGTCGACATGCTGAAGCCCTTGGGGTGCACCTCGTACAGGATCATGTCCTGGCGCCGGTGGCCCTGCCAGTCCGGGTTCCGGCGGTTCTCCTGCCAGGCGGCCTCGGCCTCGCTCCACTCGTACTGGCTGGCCACGATGGTGCTCTTGGAGGCGGCGTCCCAGGTGACCTCGGTGCGCGCCGGGCCGCTGGCGATCGAGCCCTTCGACCAGTCGTGGTCGCGGTGGAGGGCCACCGCGTAAGGGTCGAACAGCAGCTTGTTGGGGTTGAAGCGGTTGCCCTGCGCGTCCACGTCGGCCTGGAAGCCGAGGATCGAGCCCGGGTACCAGCCGGGGTCGGCCACCCAGTTGGGCCCGAAGGCGATGTAGCCGTAGTGCTGCCCGAGGCCGACGCCCTGCACATAGATGTTCCACACGTTGCCGAAACGGGTCAGGGGGATGCGCCGGGTGGGGCGCTCGGACTCCGGGTCGTCGAAGAGCAGCAGCTCCACCTGCTCGGCCCGCTCCGAGTACACCCCGAAGTTCACGCCCTTGTCGATCAGCGTGGGCCCCAGGTGGTCGAGCGCGCGCACGCCCGCCTCGCTGAGCGACGGGGCGTAGGGCTCGGTGCGGTAGAGCTGGGCGTAGTCGTCCTCGGGGCAGCCCGCCGCCAGGGCCGCGCAGGCCAGGGAGAGCAGCGCAAGCTGGGCCGGGCTCCTCATCGACAGCCTCCTGGTCATCGGATCACCCACACCCCCGCGGTCCGGCCGGGCAGCTCCACCTGGAGGGCGCCGGCCTGCACGCTCGCCTCCGCTGCCGTGAGGACCTCGTCGAGCGTCGCCCCGTCCGCGAGCCCGAGCGCGCCCACATCCAGGGAGCGGCTGCGGGCCTCCGGGGCCCGGTTCAGCGCCACCACGACCAGGTCGTCCCCGCTCTCCAGGGCGTAGGCCCACAGCAGCCGGTCCCCGTCGAGCAGCAGCGTGCTCCGGGTGCCCGCGCGCATGGCCGGGTGGACGCGGCGCGCCGCGAGCAGGCGCTGGACCGCCTCCAGGGTGGCCTGCTGGGCCGGGCTCAGCCCGGGGGCGAACTGCATCATCCGCCGGTTGTCGGGATCGCCCGCGCCGGGCACGCCCAGCTCGTCGCCGTAGTAGATGAGCGGCACGCCGGGCGAGGTGAGCAAGAAGGCCCAGGCCAGGCGCAGGCGCTGGAAGGGCCCCTCGTCGGCCGGCAGCCCGGGCGGGTCCGACCAGCCCTGCTCCTTGCCGCCGTTGCACCACATGTCGCCGAACTCCCCCGCGGCGTGGGACAGGGCGCGGCACACGTCGTGGTTGCCCAGGAAGGTGCTCATGATCGCGAACTCGCCGTACCGGCCGTCGTTCTCGCGCAGCATGCCCTCGAGGGCGCCGAGGTCGCGCTCCTCGCGCAGCAGCACCGACAGCGTCTGCCAGTAGAGGGGGAAGTCGAACTGCCCGTCCAGCAT
This sequence comes from Myxococcota bacterium, assembly GCA_022710975.1. Classification (GTDB taxonomy): domain Bacteria; phylum Myxococcota; class B64-G9; order B64-G9; family B64-G9; genus JAKLGA01. The sequence goes on from JAKLGA010000002.1 coordinate 483,649, forward strand.
GTCCGGGCCGATGTAGCGCCCGAGCAGGTCGAACTCGCCCTCGCCGGTGAAGGTCTCGCCCACCATGTAGAAGCGCTCTCCGGTCATGCGCAGCCGCTCGGACACGCGCCCGCGCAGCTCCAGCACGAAGTCGTCGATCATGTGCTTGACCGCGTCGAGGCGGAAGCCGTCCACGCCGGTCTCCTCGATCAGCCACACGGCGTGCTCGACCAGCGCGGCCAGGGCCGCGCCGTTCGTGTAGTCGAGGTCCGGCAGGTAGGGGGCGAACCAGCAGGTGATCGGCCGCGCCCAGTCGATGTCCTGGCACACCTCGACCGGCTGGTAGAACCAGGCCGGCTGGTCGGCCTGGTGCTGGCTCCACAGCGGGCTGTCCTGGTGCACGTGGTTGGCCACCAGGTCGACCAGCACCCGCAGGCCACGGGCGTGTGCCACGCGCACCAGCTCCTGGAACTCGGCCAGGCTGCCGAAGTGGGGATCGACCGGCAGCACGCCCGGGAGCGGGGCGTCGCCGCGCCAGCCGGTGGAAATGGGCCAGTAGGAGTGGTAGCCGGCCGAGCTGCGGTTGAAGTCGCCCACCCAGCCCCCGGCCGTGTTCTGGCTGATCGAGGACAGCCACAGGGTGTTCACCCCCAGCGCCTCGAAGTAGCCCTGCTCGACGGCCTGCCGCAGCCCGGCGAAGTCGCCGCCCTGCCAGTTGGCCTTGGGATCCACCCCGGCCACCGGGGCGTCGTTGGCCTGGTCGCCGTTCAGGAAACGATCGGTGAGCGCGAAGTACAGCACCGCGTCGCGCCAGTCGAAGGGCGCGGCGTCCTCCCCCGCGGCCACCCACACCGGCACGAACAGGCGCTCGGCCTGGCGCCCGGCCGCATCGGCCGCCGCGAGGTGGTAGAGGTGCTTGCCGGCCGGGAGCGCGCCCTCGTCCACCCGCAACACGCCGCTCGTGCCGTCCCAGGCCAGCGCGGCGGGGTCCACGGGCAGGCCGTCGCGGGTGACCCGCACCCCGTCCGGGCCCAGGCCGGCCGCGGCCGCCCCGTCCAGGTACTGGACGGCGAAGCGCGCCCTGCCGGCGCGCCCGTCGGGCCGGCCGAGCAGCCACAGCAGCGGGCGCTGGCAGTCGGGCACGCGCAGCCGGGAGTTGCGCTCTCCGCCCACCCACCGGTGGAACGGGTTCCCGGGATCCTCGAACCAGCGCTCGCCCGCCGGGCTGAAGAGCTTGTAGGCGTACTCGCCCGCGGCGAGCTGCAGGTCGAGCGAGAAGCGCCCGTCCGCCCCGTGCGTCATGGGGTGGGTCAGGCCCCAGGCGTTGAACTCGCCGCGCACGTACAGCTCGGCGAAGGCCTCGGCGCCCGGATCGAAGACCACGCGCGCGGCGCAGGTGCGGGTACCGGCCAGCAGCGGCAGCCCGGACGAGTCGTCGCACGGCTGGCTCGCCAGCGTGGGCGCGCCCGCGAGCGCGGCGGCGCAGGTGGGCCAGCAGGCGCCGTCGCCGTCGAGATCCTGGGCGTCCGCGTCGCAGGCGCAGGTGTGGCCGCCGGCGCCGTCCGGCGCGCACACGCCCCGCTGGGGCTCGGTGCAGGGGTTGGGCTGGCAGGGATCGGGGCCGTCGGGCAGGCAGTCGTCGCCCTCGCGGTGGTAGCCCGCCTCGCAGCCACCGCAGCGCTCGCCCTGGTAGCCCGCGTCGCACAGGCAGGCCTCGCGGCCCTGGACGATCACGCAGGTGCCGTGCTCCGTGCACGCGAGCTCGCAGGGCTGGTCCGGGGTGTCCCCGGGGCAGCCGGACAGCCAGGCCGCGGTCGCCGACAGCAGGGCCAACGCCAGGTAAGTCCTCATGAACTCGATCTCTCCAGCGCGGGGGTCATCCGAATCCGGGCCACTCTAGCACCCGCTCCCCGGCTCGACAAGCACGCGTGGCAGGGGGTATCCTGCACGCCAGGAGGCCCCGCGTGGTCAAGCCCCGGACCGCCCGCGAGTACGAGGCCGAGATCTCCGCCCTGCGGCTGGAGCTCGAGTCGCTCAAGACCAGCCAGACCGTGGTGGTGTCGGGCGCCTCCTCCTCCACCGGCAGCCAGGATGGCACCCTGAGCGGCGCCGAGGAGATGATCCTCCAGGTGGCGCTCGACAACACCATCGACTACGTCAACGCCCAGATGGCGACCCTGCTGGATCTCCCCGACCGGAGGGCGGCCCTGGGCACGCCGCTGCGGCAGTGGGACCGCGGCCCGCTGGGCGAGGGAACGCTCACCATGGTGGTCGAGGTGGCCCGGCTGACCCCTCAGGCCCACGTGGTGGAGCGGAGCTTTCCCGGGCTACCCCCCGCGCGCCTGCCCGGCTCGGACAACCCGCGGCCCGCGGTGGATCCCATCCTGCGTTTCCGAGCCCAGGCCACGGAGGGCCGGGTGCAGCTCGTGGCCCAGGACGTGACCCGGGTGCGCTGGCTGGAGCAGACCTTCTCGCGCTACGTCTCGCCCGCCATCATCGAGCAGATGCTGTCGCTGCCCGCCAGCCGCTTCATGAGCATGGAGCGGCGCGAGGTGACCGTCCTGTTCGGCGACCTCAGGGGCTTCACCAACCTCTGCCAGCACCTGGCCCCGGAGCAGGTCCAGGAGATGATCAACTCCTTCCTGGGCGAGATGGTGCAGGCCATCGAGGGCCTGGACGGCACGGTGGACAAGTTCGTGGGGGACGAGGTGATGGCCATCTTCGGCGCGCCCGTGCCCCAGCCGGACCACGCGCTGCGGGCGATGGTGTGCGCGGCCGAGATGCAGCGGCTCAACCGAGGGTGGATGCAGCGCCGCGAGGCCGCCGGCCTGCCCGCCCGCCCCGTGGGCATCGGGCTGGCCTCGGGCCCGGCCGTGGTGGGCAACGTGGGCAGCCCCCACCGGCTCGACTACACCGTGCTCGGGCACACGGTGAACCTGGCCTCCCGGCTGTGCAACGCGGCCGAGGGGAACGAGACCCTGACCAACGAGGCCACCCACCAGGCCGCCCAGGCCGCCCTGCCCGCGCGCGCCTTCAAGCAACCCGTGCCGCGCATGCACTTCGAGCCCAAGGGCGAGATGACCTTCAAGCACGTGGACGAGCCGGTGAAGGTGATCGCGGTGTCGGTGAAGCCGGGCTAGGCCGGGCCGCTAGCCGCAGGGCACGCTGGTCACCGTGAAGGCGGCCGTGCCGGTGGCGACCAGCCGGCCCGAGGCGGAGCGCACCTCCATGTCGCACACCGCCTGGCTCGACCCGGCCCGCACCAGCCGGCCGGTGGCGCGCAGCGCCTCCTTCCGGGAGGGCTCGAGCAGGCGCACGTGCAGATCGGTGGTGGCGATCCAGGTGTCGTATTTCACCGCCGCGGTGAACCAGCCGGCGTTGTCGAGCAGGGTCGCGATCACCCCGCCGTGGGTGTCCCCCAGGGCGTGCTCGAAGGCCGGGTTGTGCGGCATATCGAAGACCGCGCGCAGCTCCGCGTCGTAGGAGAGCACCATCCCGGTGGTGCGCTGGAGCGGCGCGCCGGCGAACAACCGCACCAGCGCCTCGGCCCGGGCGCGCCTGTCAGCAACTCCTGTCATGCACACCCTCAGCCCAGCTCCGCTTCGCTGCGCTGGACAAGCAGGACTTTCAGCGCGCCTCCGGCGCTTGAAAGTCCAGTCTTCGCGCTGCGAATCGCGCTCGAGTTTCTAGTGCCCCGCCGACTCGGTGAGCAGCGGGCGCTTCTCGCCCTTCGGGATGCGCACCAGCCAGGCCGGCGCGCCGCAGGGGTCCTTGGTCCCCTCGGGCGGGACCAGGTGCAGCTTCTTGGTGGCCGGGTCCTCCTTGGGCGCGAGGCAGCAGCGCGGCGGCTTGCCGCAGGCGTCCGTCCCGGGCAGGAGCACGAGCTTCTCCTTGTCCCAGGGGAAGTCGGCCGGCACCTGGGCCTTGAGCGGGGCCACCTCCTCGACCGAGTGGAAGTAGCCGGTCACGTGGAGCGGCGTGTCCTCGACCACCTCGCCGGGCAGGCGGCGCTTGAGGAGCGTCTCGCCGTCCTCGGTCGCGATGCGCTTCAGCCACTCCTCCGGGTAGCCCGGCTGGGTCAGCCCGCCCAGCTCGTCCTTCACGTTGCCGTCCACGTACTTGACCAGCAGCTCCTCGCCCAGCTTGCGCCAGCGCTTGACCGTGCGCGCGGCCGCCTCGGCCGAGTAGCCCGTCAGGTAGTCGCGGGCCAGCTCGGGCGAGCGCTTGTAGAGCTCGAGCGCGGCCGCGTCCACCGCGGCCTGGCGCCCGAGGAAGTCGCCCTCGAGCTCGCGCTGCACCTTCTGCACGTCCACGATCATGTCGCGGTAGCGCGAGTAGGTGAAGTTGGCCACCCAGTTGAACACCCACCAGGCCGACTCCCAGTCGAAGCGCTGGAACGCGCCCGTGCCCACGGCGAAGTTGTGCGGGGCCCTGCGGATGCCCGCGTACATGGGCACGTACACGGTCGAGGCGGTGTCGTCCACCCCGAACCAGAGCACCCCGCCGATCGGCCCGGGCAGCTGCGCGCGGAGCTGCGACACGAAGGAGAACCCGGTCTGCTGGGTCGAGGTCGAGCGCTCGTTGATGTACTCCTTGCCGCCCACCTTGAAGTAGAGCGGTCGCCAGCGGTAGGGCAGGCCGTAGGGCCCGGCGCCCACGCCCTTGGACAGGTCCATGGAGCTGCCCTCGAAGTGATCGCGCATCAGCTCCATCACGTCCTTGGGGGTCAGCTTGCGCTCGGGCTTGATCCACATCGGCAGCGGCTTGTAGGCGGCCTTTCCCAGCACGCTCTCCTCGGGCGGGGTGGCCTTGGGGGCCACCCGGCGGAACATGCTCCACACCCGCGCCTCGCAGATGCGCAGCCCCTCGAAGGTCATCGGCTGGTAGGCGTCCTGGAAGGAGAAGTCCTCGTCCTTGCCCTTGAAGTAGCCCTTCTCCCGGGCGAAGGAGATCACCTCCTTCGCGTACAGGGCGTTCTTGGAGTCCCTGAGCGGGAAGGTCCGGATGCGGGACTGGTTGGCGTGGGCCGAGACGTACCCGTCCGGGATGCGCACCGCCACCCAGACCGCGCCGTGGCCGCCCGGGCCCTTGCCGATCATGTCCATGATCCAGGCCTCGTTCGGGTCGGCGATGGAGAAGCTCTCGCCGTCGGACGCGTAGCCGTGCTCGTTGGCCAGCGAGGTCATCACCTCGATGGCCTCGCGGGCGGTGCGGGCGCGCTCGAGCGCGATGTACATCAGGGTGCCGTAGTCGATGCCGCCCAGCGGATCCTTGAGCTCCGGGCGGCCGCCGAAGGTGGTCTCGCCCACGCTCACCTGGTGCTCGTTGATGTTGCCGACCGCGGAGTAGGTGTGGGGGATCTGGGGGATGCGCCCCAGGAACTTGCCCGTGTCCCACTCGATGACGTCGCGCAGCTCGCCGGGCGCGTGGTCGGCCGCCGGGGTGTAGTACAGCTCGCCGTACAGGACGTGGCTGTCGGCCGCGTAGGTGATCATGGTGGAGCCGTCCGCGCTGGCGCCCCGGGTCACCAGGAAGTTGGTGCAGGCCCAGGCGGCCGGGGCGATCCACAGGCAGGTCGCCGCGGCCAGCGCGGCGAGCGTCCGAGAGTGCGTGGTCCCATGTGGCATGTGGGGGTCCTCTCCTGTTCGAACTTCCGGGCCAGCCTATCCAGTGGCCCGTGCGGATGCAAGGGAAGCCGGATCTTCTGCTAGAATGGCCCCACCTGGAGGGGACATGAAGCGCCTCGCCCTGGCCTGGCTGCTGTCGTGGTCGCTGGCCGCCTGCGAAGCGGGCGATCTCCACCGGGCCGATCCCGTGGCCCGGGCCGTGCGCATCACCTCCGAGGACGAGCTGCTCTCGGGCCGCACCGCGCGCGGGCAGGTGGGCGACTACAAGCTGTGGAACGACAGGGTGGCCTTCGTGCTGAGCGACGTCGGGCTGGACGACGGCTACCAGCGCTACGGCGGCCTGCCGGTGGACGCGGACGTCGTGCGCGCCCCGGGCGAGCCCGGCGCGAGCCAGCTCGGGCCCATCTTCTTCGGCTTCGACCAGCGCCTGTTCGAGCCCGTGGCGGCCGAGGTGGTGGCCGACGGGGACGGCGGCGAGACGGGCGACCGGGCGGTGGTGCGCTTCACCGGCCAGGACGGCCACTTCCCCTGGCTGGCCTCCTTCATGAGCGGGGTCTTCCCCACCGAGACCATCGACTGCGACCTCACCTTCGAGTACTCGCTGGGGCCCGGGGACGAGGCGCTGCGCATCGACATCACCGTCCACAACCGGGCGCGCGCGGAGCAATTCGTGGACATGAACGAGGTGGCCCTCATCATCGGAGACGGCCTGAAGCCCTTCTTCATGGGTCCAGGCTTCGACGAGGAGGAGCAGCAGGGGGAGTTCTCCTACTGGCTGGGCATGGGCGATCGGCTGTCCTACGCGCTGCTGGCCGAGGACGGCCCGCTGGAGATGCTGCTCAACATCTCCAACGTGGCCTTCGGCACCCTGCCCTCCTTCAGCGTCCCGCGCCGCGGGGAGATCCGGCTCACCCGCCACCTGGCCGTGGCCGAGGGCGGCCTGGACGTGGTGCAGCACGCCCTGCGGCTGATGGACGTGCTCGTCCCCGAGCCGACCGGCTACCTCCAGGGCGTGGTGGCCTGCCCGGACCTCGACCTGGCCGGCAGCCCGGTTCGCATCCACGTGCTCGACGAGGCCGGCGCCCACCGCTCGGTGATCCGCCCCACGCCCGCGGACGCTGGCACCTGGACTTACTCCAGCGTGCTGCCCGCAGGCCATTACACGCTGATCGCCAAGGCCGACGGCTTCGCCCCCTCGCCCGCGGTCGCGGTCGAGGTGGCCGCGGGCAGCCCGGCCCGCGCCGATCTCGAGCTGAGCGCGCCCGCGCCGGTCACCTACCGGCTGGAGGACGGGGCCGGGGCGCCCGCGCCCGGCCGGCTGACCTTCCTGTGGCAGGCCGGGGAACCGCCCACGAAGCTCCCCCCGGGCTACGGCGAGGAGCGCTACCCGAACAACAGCGCGCTGACCGTCTGGTCCGGCACGGGTGAGGGCGAGGCGCGCCTGCCGCCCGGCAGCTACGAGGTGATCGCCACCCGCGGCAGCGAGCGGGAGCAGGCCCGCCAGGCGCTCGAGCTGGGCGCGGCCGGGGCCGATCTCACCTTCGAGCTCGCGAGCCCGGTGGACAGCGCGGGCTGGCTGGCGGGCGACTTCCACATCCACGCCCAGTACAGCCCGGACGCGGACATCTCGCCCGAGTTCAGGGTGCGCACCGGCCTGTCGGAGGGGCTCGAGCTGCTGGTGATGACCGAGCACGACACCCTCCGGGACTTCACCCCGGACGTGGAGGCCATCCCCGGCGCCAGCGCGCACCTCCGGGCCATCGTCGCCTCCGAGATCACCACCTACCTGTACGGGCACTTCCAGGCCTGGCCGCTGACCGTGAAGCCGGACCAGCTCAACCAGGGCGGCATCGACTGGTTCGACACCCCGGCCCCGGAGCTGTTCGCCCGCATCCGCGCCTCCGAGGCGGCCCCGGTGATCATCCAGCCCAACCACCCCCGCGGCGTGTCCGCGGGCTCCTACTTCACCGCGCTGGGCCTCAGCCGCGAGTCCGGCACGATCGAGAACTGGGAGCTGTGGTCGGACGACTTCGACTCCATCGAGGTGTTCAACGGCGGCTGCTCGAACGGCGACTCCGAGGCCAAGCTCGACTTCTACGACATGCTCAACCGAGGCTACCGCGTGTCGGTGTCCGCCGGCACGGACTCGCACAGCCAGTCCTCGACCCTGGGCGCGCCGCGGGTGTACGTCCCCAGCCCCCACGCCCCGGCCGAGCTCGACCCCCAGGAGCTGGTGACGGCCTTCCAGGAGCAGCGGGTGTACGTGAGCTGCGGGCCGGTGGTCGGCTTCCAGGTGGAGGGCCGGGGGCTCGGCGAGCAGGCCCCGGCCGCGGGCGGCCAGGTCACGGCCCACCTGAGGGTGCAGGCGCCCACCTGGATGACCCTGGCCGAGGCGCGCATCGTCAGGAACGGCCAGGTGGCCTGGACGCTGCCGGCCGCGGACTGGACCGGCGGCGCCGGGGGCGTGCGGCTCGAGCTCGACGTGCCGGTGGCCGTGGACGGGGACGCCTGGCTGGCGCTCGAGGTCACCGGGCAGGGCTCGCTGTGGCCCATCGACGGGGACGCCCCCTACGCCCTCACCAACCCGATCTACGTGGACGCGGACGGCGACGGGCGGTGGACCCCGCCCGGCCTGCCCTACCGGCCGAGGACGCCCTGAGCCCCTAGCCCGGTTCGCTCCGCTCACCGGACAGGCAGCGCCTCGCGCGGGGAGGCGCGCTCGCGCTGCTCGGGCAGGCCGCCCTCCCAGGCCAGGAACACGGGCCAGTCCACGAAGCGCGCCAGCACCTCGCGCTGGCCCGCCTCGGTGGCCGGCGCGGCGCGGAGGGCGGCCAGGAAGGCGCGCAGCTCGCCGCGCGAGTCGAGGTGGAGCAGCAGGAAGCGCCCCAGGCTGTAGAAGGCCCGGCTGCGCGCGCCGTACACGCTCCGCCCGGTCGAGCGCGCCAGCTCCGCGAGATCGGGCAGCGTCCCGGCCTCCCGGGCGGCCCGGAGCTGGTCCAGCCGGTAGGTCCGGCCGAGCTCGAGCCCACCCTCCACCGGGCGGGCCTCGTTGTAGAGGGAGGCCAGGCCCTCGTCGAGCCAGGCCGGCAGCGGCCCGAGCGCGTCCGCGACCAGCGCGTGCACGATCTCGTGCCGCAGGTGGCCCGGGGGCATGTCCAGGTTCGCGGCCACCACGCGCCGGTAGGGGTTGAAGAGCCCCAGGTCGTTCTCTCCGTGCCCGGGCCCGAGCAGCGCGTCGAGGAAGGCCCGGTAGCGCGCGGTGTCGGCCAGCAGGCACACGTCCACGGGCTGGAGCCCCGCGGGCGCGGGCGGCAGGAAACGCCGGCGGGCGTCCTGGGCCGCGGCCCGGACCAGGCGCACGAGCTCCGCGGCCTTCGCGGCCGGGACCTCCCCGCGCAGGACGAGCACGGCCGCGCCCGGCTCCTCGAGCCTGGCGAGCTCGGGCAGCGCCCGGGCGGCCTCGCTGCGGCCGGGCTCCCGGGCCTCCAGGGTGAACCCCCGGGCCGGCCCGGCCGCCACCAGCCCGCAGCCGATCACGGCCATGCACCAGGCGACTCGCATGCGCTCGAGTGTGCACCCTTCACGGGGAAGGTGGAAGGTGTAATGCTCGGAGCGCGAGCAGGGTTGGATCTGACGAGGAGGTGCGCCCATGTCCACGACCAGCCGCACGCCTGCGCACGCGCTTTTCGGGGTCCTGTCAGCTCGTCTTCCCCCGCGGTGCTCGCCCGCCACGCCCTGGAAACCGGGCGCAGCGGGGCTGTGCGCCGCGGGGGACCCCCTACTCGCTGCCACCCCTCCTCGGTTGTTCCGGTCTTCACCCTCAAGGAGCCTTCTCCTCGCTGCCTTCTTCATGCTCTCGTGGTTCGGACCAGGCGCCGCCCGGGCCAACCTCCGGGCGCCCATCATGGTGCCCAAGCCGCCCTCCTCGGCGCTCTTGCCGGCGGGCGACAAGCTGGCGGTGGCGCGCGAGGAGCTGCGGCTCACCTGCGGCCCGGAGCTGTGCCGGGTCGAGGCCACCTACCACCTGGACGTGTCCGCGGCGCTCGAGGTGGAGCTCGAGTTCGTGCTGCCCACGCCCAGCCCCATCACCGTGCTGGTGGGCGGCGCGCCGACCCCGAGCCAGGCGGTGAAGGCCGCGCTGCCCGTCCCCGCCGGCGCGGAGCCCGAGCGCGGGCCGGGCCCGCCCTGGGGGGACACCTACCGCGCCCGGTTCCGGGTCTCCCTGGCGCAAGGCGCGGCGGTGCTCAAGGTGTCCTACGACCAGCCGCTGTCGGCCTACGAGACCGACTACGGCTACTTCAAGGACGGCCGCTTCGTGCACCACCTGGACTACGAGCTGTGGCCGCTGAAGGAGTGGCGCCGGCTGCCCGGGTTCCGCATCGACCTCACGGTCAGCCTGCCGCGCGAGCCGCCCGGCGCCTGGGCGCGCACCTTCGGCGATCCGTTCGCCTTCCGCTGCGTGGGAGACGACCGGCCGGGGAAGGACGCCCAGGGCGGCTACCTGCCGGGCCGGCGCGTGTTCCTGCCCGAGCCCGCCCAGCAGGGGGGGCTGCTCGTGCTCCGGGCCCGGCTGGACCGGGCCGGGGACTTCACCGACGGGTTGACCTGCTTCTTCGCCGACTCGGATCTGCTCCCGGAGCTGCCCGGCGGGGATTGAGGCCTCCCCTCCCCGTCCCATCCGCGCTAGGATGGCCTCGAACCCGAGGGGGTCCCCATGCGCCGATCCTGGCTCGCGCCGATCCTGTCCCTGGGCCTGCTCGCCAGCCCGACCGCCCTGGCCGCGGACCCGGCCCCGCCGCCCGCCGCCCAGGTGACCATCCTCTGGCCGCGCATCATCCCGTCCGGCGACGCGGCCGCGCTGCGCGTCCAGGCGGAGGTGCTCCAGGCGAGCCTGCTGCAGCGCCTGGGCAAGGCCCTGCCGGGCCAGCGGGCGGAGCTCCGGCCCGAACCCGAGCGCCGCTGCCCCCACGACCGCTGCGAGCGCCTCACCCTGGGGGCGCTGCTGCTCCACCGCGGCCAGGGCTGCGCGGTGGTGGCCACCGTCCACCAGCCCCGGGGCGGGGCCGTGCGGCTCGCGCCCTGGGCCGGGAAGCTGCGCCTGAAGGCCTACCAGCTCCAGGCCGGCCAGCGGCCCGAGGACTTCGTGACCGTGGAGGACTTCGCCCCCTGCGCCGGGCTGGTCGAGGCGCTCGCCGCGGGCGACGCGGACGTGGAGCGAGAGATCCGCGCCGGCGCCGCCCCGGCCAAGCCCTGAGGTCGCCATGAGGCAATGGAAACTCCTCCCGCTGCTCGCCCTGACCTGCTCCAGCCTGGCCTGGATGGCCTGCGAGGACTCGAACCGCTGCGGCTCGGACGCGGACTGCCCGGCCGGCCTGGCGTGCCGCGACGGGGTGTGCACCCAGCCCGACCCGTGCGAGCTGCTCACCTGCGATCCGGGTGAGCACTGCATCGGCGGGGAGTGTGTGCCGGCCACCTGCGACTCGCCCGAGGACTGCGCGCACCCGACCGGGAGCCCGAGCTGCTACGACCTCCCGGCCCCGTGCCAGGGCGGCCTGTGCGTCTACGCGCCGGCCGCCGGGCGGAACTGCGACGACGGCGAGCTGTGCACAACCTCCGACGCCTGCGGCGAGGACGGGCTGTGCGCGGGCATCCCGCGCAGCTGCGACGCGCCGCCCGCGGCCGAGTGCGCCGACGGCGACAACCTCCGGGTATACGCCGCCCCGGGCCAGTGCGCGGCCGGGGCGTGCACCTACCCCAGCGCCCTGGTGCCCTGCCCCGAGGGTTGCGCCGCGGGGGTGTGCCAGGGCTGTGAGCCGGCCTGCGCCGGCAGAGAGTGCGGCGGGGACGGCTGCGGGGGGAGCTGCGGGAGCTGCGCGGCCGGCTCGAGCTGCGACGGGGCCGGCCAGTGCCAGCCCGACTGCGTGCCCGACTGCGGCGCGCGCGAGTGTGGCATGGACCCGATCTGCGGCACAGAGTACTGCGGCACCTGCGAGGCGCCGACCTGCGTCTGCAACGGCGTGACCGGGATGTGCGATTGCGGCTGCGTGCCCGACTGCGGCGCCCGCGAGTGCGGCCCGGACCCGGTCTGCGGCTCCCAGATCTGCGGCACCTGCGAGGTGGGGTGCAACTGCAACGCGAACGGATACTGTGAGGGTGCCTGCAGCTGTGTGCCCGACTGCGCCGGACGGACCTGTGGTGACGACGGCTGCGGCGCCTCATGTGGCGGCTGCCCGGCCGGGGAGAGCTGCGACGCCTCGGGCCAGTGCGTCGGTGGGGGGTGCGCCGGCTGCGGGCCGGCCGAGGCCTGCGTGCTCGGGCGCTGCGCGCCCGTGGCCGTGCTGTACGGCGGGGACGGCGACGCGCCCAGCGGGGTGTGCCCCGCGGGCTACCAGCAGGCCGGCCGCTGGCGCACCGGGCCCTTCGCCGCCGACGGCGCCGCCGAGGGCAGCGACGTGCACGGCCTGGGAGTGGACGCGGGCTGGATGTGGCTGTGCTCGGCCGATCCGGCCCGGGTGCGGGCCATCGCCGGGGTGAACGACTGCGGCGGGGCCACCACGGCCTGCGGGGGCGAGCTGCGGGGCCACTGGCACGTGGGCGCGGGCTGCAGCGGCACGGCCGCGGTGGACGCGGACGGGCTGGCGCTCGCGGGCGGCTGGCTGCGGCTGTGCGTGGCGGCCGGGACCACGGTGTTCGTCGAGGCCGCCGGACACGACTGCGGCGCCGCCGGCCCCGGCTGCGGCGGCACCCGCTGGGCCGGCGCCTGGCACACCAGCCCGGCGGTGTGCGGCGCGGGCGACACCGGGGTGGGCGACTCGGGCGCCAGCATCCAGACCGGCTGGATGGAGCTGTGCGTGGGCAGCCCGGCCTGGCCGCCCGTGTCCGCGGACGGGCTGCTCGGCAAGGCGTTGGCCGGTTACCAGGGCTGGTTCGCCGCGCCCGGGGACGGCTCGGCCTGGAACGCCTGGATCCACTGGTTCCGCAGCCAGGACCCGAGCGCGGTGAACGCCACCTTCGACCTGTGGCCGGATCTGCGCGAGTACGAGGCCGACGAGCTGTTCCAGACCGCCATGACCTACGCCGGCGGCGGCGCGGTCGGCCTGTTCTCGGCCCACACCCCGAAGACCGTCTCGCGCCACTTCCGCTGGATGGCCGAGCACGGCCTGGACGGGGTGTTCCTGCAGCGTTTCCTGCACGAGGCGGTCCTGGAGGTGCCCGGCGCCTTCCGCGATCAGGTCACCCGCAACGTGCGGGCCGCGGCCGAGGCCCACGGCCGGGTGTTCGCGGTCGAGTACGACATCTCCGGCTCCACCGACGACATGCTGCCCCAGGCGCTCATCGACGACTGGAAGCACCTGGTGGACGACCTGGGGGTGACCGCCAGCGACCGCTACCTGCGCCACCAGGGCCGGCCGCTGGTGGCCGTGTGGGGGCTGGGCTTCGACGATCGGGCCGGACTGCCAGAGGACGTGCTCGCGCTCATGGACTTCTTCCACAACGCGCCCGAGGAGCGCTACCGCGCGACCGTCATGGGCGGGGTACCCGAGGGCTGGCGCACGGGCACGGGCAGCTCGAAGCCCGGGTTCGGCGCGGCCTACCGGACCTACGACGTGATCAACCCCTGGATGGTGGGGCGCTACGCGGACGAGGCCGGGGTGGCCGCGTTCGACCGCGACTTCATCGAGCCGGACCTGGCCGAGTGCGCGAGCCTGGGCAAGGACTACATGCCGGTGCTCTTCCCGGGCTTCTCCTGGGCCAACCTGACCGGAGACGACGGCACCTACAACCTGATCCCCCGCCGGGGCGGGGCCTTCTACTGGCGCCAGTTCCGGGAGTTCCTGGGGAGCGGCTGCCCGACGCTGTTCCTGGCCATGTTCGACGAGGTGGACGAGGGCACGGCCATCCTGAAGGCCGCGCCCAGCCAGGCGGACGTGCCGGTCCAGGGGCGCTTCCTGGCGCTGGACGCGGACGGGCAGAGCCTGCCCGCGGACTGGTACCTGAGGCTGGCCGGCGCCGGCACCAAGACGCTCCAGGGCGTCCGCCCGCTGTCCACTGCCCTCCCCATCCGCTGACGCGATTGCGGGAACAGAATCAGGGTCCTGCCGGCTCGAGAACAGGGTCGGGGTCCTGTCGGCTCGTTCCCCACCCGTGCTCCCTCGCTTCGCTCGGTCTGCGCGGGCGGGGGCCCCCTCCCCGCCACCCCTCTGCGATCCTCACGCGAATCCTACGCTCCAGGCATCCATCTCCAGCTTCCTCGTCTTTCACCCTTTTAGACTCCTCTCCTCTTCTCCCTGCCAATCTGCCTTCGTTGACTGACCTTCCGGGCCGTGAGAACGTCGGTACGGAGCGAGCGAAGGAGGCTTGGCCATGCTGCGCCGGGTCTGGGTGATCGGGCTGGTCGGGGGGACGCTGGCCGCGCTGGTCGGCGCGTGCGCGGACTACGGCCCCAACCCCGCGCAGGCGGCCTGCGAGGCCATGCTGGCCGCGCTGGGCCGGGCGCCCGCCGCGGGTTCGACCCCGGGCTGCCAGAACCTGGCCCAGGCCGTGGCCGACGGCGGCATCGTGTTCGACCCGTCCCTGCAGACGGCCTGCCAGGCGGAGGCCCGCGCGGCCACCCCGCCCGGGCTGCTCACCCCGAGCTGGCTCCGCCAGAACCTGCCGAGCTGCGCGGCGATGTTCTCCGGCCGGCGCCGTGTCGACGAGGGCTGCCGGGTGACCCTGGAGTGCGCCGCGGAGGGCTACTGCGACAGCTCCGGCGCGACCTGCCCGGGCACCTGCCGCGCCTACGCGGCCCGCGGCGAGGACTGCGGGGCGGGGCGAGGGGCCTGCGACCCGTCCCAGGACGCCTGCGACCTCACCTGCGCCGCGCTGGCGCTGGCGGACGAGGCCTGCGGCCCGCGCCGCGGCTGCGCGCCGGGCCTGAGCTGCGTCGAGCGCGTGTGCCTGGTTCCCCAGCCCGAGGGCGGCCGGTGCGACCTCGCCGCGAACTTCGGCCGCGGCTGCGAGCAGGGCCTGTTCTGTGCCCAGGACGGCCGCTGCCAGGCCCCGCGGGAGGAGGTGGCGGCCTGCCTGTCGCTGGAGGAGCTGGGCGTGCTCCTGGGCCTGGGCGGCACGGCGGGTGGCCTGGGGCTGCTCGGGTACGCCCAGTGCGCCGCCGGGCTGGCTTGCCAGCACGGCGCCTGCCTCCCCCTGGGGACCCGGGGGGTGGACTGCGACCCCGCGGACTGGCCCTCCTGCGAGCAGGGCATGGGCTGCGATCCGCTGGCCCTCGAGTGCACCGCCCTGCGCCCGCCGGGCGCGACCTGCGAGCTGGGCGGGCTCGGCTGCCAGGCCGGCGCGTTCTGCCAGCGCGAGACGGACGCCCTGGTCGGCACCTGCACCCCCCTGCTGGCCCCGGGCGAGACCTGCGCGAGCCCGTTCGAGTGCCAGGCCGGGCTCACCTGCCGCGAGGCGCTGTGCGCCCCGGACCGCTGCCGCGACTTCCTGACCCCCACCCTGTCCAGCGCGGCCGCGGTGCCCGGCCACGCCGGCTGACCCGTCCCGGCCCGGAGGCCCGCCTTGAGCCGCGTGAGGATCCTGCTGCTCAGCCTGATCGCCGGCGCGCTCCCCGGCTGCTGGCACGGCTGGAGCGGGCTGCGCGAGCCGGGGGTGTGCCAGGACGGCGTCCAGTACCTGGAGACCGACTACGTGGGGGCGCACCACGCGGCGCGCGCGGCGACCCGCGTGAAGGCCCTGGCGGGCGCGTGCACCGAGCGCTTCCCCGTGGCCGGTTTCGCCCCCTGCGGCGCGGGCCCCCACCCGGTCGTCCTGTACGTGCCCGGCACCATCCAGCCCTACGACCACGGCTTCATCTCCCGGGTGCTCGCGCGCCTGGCCCGGGCGGGCTACGTGGCGCTGAGCGTGGACTACGCCAACGGACGGCCCGGCCAGGGCTGCGAGCGCTACCTGCCGCGCGCCCGCTGCATGTTCGACGGCGGGAGCCCGGAGAGCGCCGTGGCGCGCGCCTGCGCGCTCCCCCAGGCCGACTGCTCGCGCGGGCTGGCGGTGCTCGGGCACAGCCAGGGAGGGCTGATCGCGCTGCTCTCGGCCGACTTCGAGCCGCGGGTGCGCTGGGTGAACGCCCTGGGCGTCACCGCCAACCCGCCGCCCGACAGCGCGGATCTCGCCTGCGTGGAGCCCTACATCCGCAGGCTGCCGAGCGAGCGGCTGCTGGCGGTGTGCGGGGACTGCGACGTGTTCTTCGACGGCACCCGGCTCAACTCCTGCGACGCCCGCACCCAGGGCGTGACCTCGGGGCTCCAGCGCCTGACCGACCTGCGTTGCGGCTCGAGCTCCTCCTGCCTGGGCAAAGCGCCCGGCAGCGGGGCCCGCTGGGGCTGGATCAAGGTGCCGAGCTCGCGGCTGCGGGATCGCGAGGCCGACCACTGCTACATGTTCGACCAGGGCTGCTTCGGCCCGCCGGACGAGGCCTGGCTGGACGATCCGTCCACGCCCTGGGGCCTGCAGGCCCTCCTGGACGATCTGCGCAAGGCGCTCCCGCCCGGCCAGGTGGATTAAAGGCGAAGGCCCCGCGATCTCTCGCGGGGCCTCCGGCTTCATCGGGGAATGGCGAGGGGCGGAGTCGAACCGCCGACACGGGGCTTATGAGACCCCTGCTCTGCCAACTGAGCTACCCCGCCAGGATGCCAACCCACCGCGAAAACCCAACGCGGGCCGGGAAATTAGACTACCGAGGCAGGGAAGTCAAGCCCAGAATCGCCGGCCGCGCTCAGCGCAGCAGCTTGCCCAGCAGCCTCCCCAGGCCCACGGCCAGCCCGCCCGAGGTCGCCCGCCCGCCCATGCTCACGTCCGCGCTGGCCTGGGTCGCCTCGATGGCCCGCTTCTGCCGGAGCCAGCGCAGCTCCTCCTTGAGCGCGTCGCGCTCGCGCTGGGCCTGCTTGTCCAGCCCGCCCGCCTCGATGAAGGCCAGGATGCGCCGCAGCTCGTCCGCGTCGAACCAGGTCCCGTGCCCCTTGCACAGGTCGATGATCACCCCGGACAGGCGCCCGAAGTTTTGCTTGTTCATCAGCTTCTGGCAGGCGGGGCATCGGATGTAGCCCTGGCCCGCCTCGGCGCTCGCCGGCGCCTTCGCGCCCGCGGCCGGGATGCTGGTCGAGCTCGCCGTGGGGGCGATCGGCTTGCTCGCGCCGGTCAGCGACTGGAGGGAGGGCGAGGCCTCGCGGTCGGCGTAGATGCGCTCGACCGTCTCGAAGTCCACCCACAGGCCCTCGCAGGCCGGGCAGCGCTCGATGGCGCAGCCCGCGACCACCTCGACCCGCAGCAGCGGGGCCTCGGGCACGGACGGCGGCTCGCCCGACCCGCCCGCGGCCCGGTGGGCCAGGCGGGCCTGGACGAGCAGCCGGCCCTCGCAGCGCGGGCAGCGGTGCGGGGTGGCGGCCCCGTGCACCAGCACCGACCTGGCGGTGAGCTCCCGGCCACAGTGGTTGCAGCAGGTCACCCCCTCGAACACCAGCCCGAAGCAGGCCGGGCAGATCACCGTGGCCAGCGCCGTCTCGCAGTAGATGCAGCGCTTCAGCGCCGGATCCACGGGCGCCCCGCAGGCCGGGCAGTTCATCTTCCCGGCCGCGGCCGGCATCTCGGGCACCAGGATGCCCTGCCCGCAGGCGCACACCACCAGCTCGCCCGACCTGGCCTCGCCGGTGTCCAGGGTCCGATTGCAGCTCTGGCAGACCACCCGCATGCGCGCGCGCCCTCCTCCCCCGCGGGCCGGATTGTAGTATGAAGGCGGAGCCGGCGCGAGGGTCAGTCGCACGGCCAGGCGCAGGCGTGCTCCTGGCACACGGGCTCGCAGCCGGGCGGCGGGCCGACCACCTGGTACAGGCAGTGCTCGGGCTGATAGCAGGTCAGCGGCCGCACGCAGTGTCCCTGCGAGTCCGGCACCCACTCGTCCAGCATGCAGAACAGCTCCTCGCTGCTGCATTCCTCACCGGCGATGCCGCCGCACAGCGCGCCCTCGCCCGGGTCGCAGGCGCCCGTGTGCCACCACGGCCGGCCCAGGCAATCGGCGTAGCAACTGTCCGCGTAACCGTAGAAGTCGAAGCCGCACACCGGCACGCTCGGCCGCCCCAGCATGCCGCAGAAGTCGCAGGCCGGCTCGCAGGCGCCCGGGTAGAGCACCTCGAAGCCGTTGCAGCGGGCCTCCGCCAGCCCGCACAGGTAGGTCTGGCCGTTGGTCGCGCAGGCCGAGCAGTCGTAGAGCGGATCGCCGCAGTCGCAATCCATCTGGCACTCGCAGCGGCCGTGGTACAGCTCGCCCTGGAAGCCGGCGCAGGCCGCCTGGCAGGCGTTGGGGAAGGTGCTCACCCCGCCGGCGCCGGCGCACACCGGGTCCCACACGTCCGGGCACTCGCAGCCCTGCCCGAGCACCTCGCAGCGGCCCTCCAGGCACACCGCCGGGCGGCCGGTGCAGGCGTCCACCGGGCCGAAGGGGCCGGTCATGCAGGCGCCGGCCAGCGCGCACTCGGCCTCGAGGTCGGCCAGGTACCGGGCCTCGTGGTCCGCGCGGACGGCGAACTCCCGGTAGCCGGCGTGGCAGTCGCAGGACGGGCAGGAGATGGGCACCACCACGCAATCCGCGTCCTCCCGGCAGGAGGTCAGATCGTCCACCGGGTCCTGCACCACCGCGCAGCGGCCCGCCTGGCAGGCCGCGCGCAGCCCCTGGGGCTCGACGCACTCCATGGGCGGGCAGTCCACCGCCCAGCAGTCGGGCCGGGTGGCGTACTCGGCCTCGTGTTCGGTGCGGATGGCGGCGAAGTCTGAGACCCGGAAGTTACAGCAGCAGTTCGTGCCCACCAGCGCGCAGTCGCTGTCCTCCTGGCAGGTCTCGTCCGCGAAGCAGGTGTACTGGCACCAGGAGTCGCGGCAGGCCAGCCAGCCCTGGCAGTCCGCCTCGAACTCCCAGCACTCGCTCACCGACTGACAGGCGCCCACGGCGGCGCAGGCGCCCTCCACGCAGCGCGCGCCCGCGCCGCAGTCCGCGTCCGTCTGGCACTCGACGCACGGGATCTGCACCACCTGGGCAGGATCGCAGCGCCCGGCCACGCAGTCGGTCAGGGCGCCGCAGGTCTCGCCGGGGTTGCAGTCGCCGAGCGTCTCGCAGGCCGGCCGCTCGTCGCCGGTCCCGTACTCCAGGCACCCGCCCGCCAGCAACCCGAGGAACCCGATCCAGACGAGCGTGCGCATCGCGTCCACCTCCTCGAGGAAGAACCCACCAGGAGAGGATACAGCAATGCGCATGCCACGGGCGCGGCAGGCCCGAACTCCAGCGAAAACGGAGGATTGAGCGGCCGCCCGCGCAGGCCAGCCGGGCCACCCGCTCAGAGATTCGCAGGCGGGTCGCGGTTTTCCATGGTATTCCAGGGGCCTTGCGGCCCGGAGGGCCTGTCCGTAGAATGGGGCGAGCGTTCCAACCGGGAGGTGCACGGTGGGCTTCAAGACGCGCAGAACCTGGATCGTGGCGTGGATGGGCCTGGCGGCGCTGGCGCTGGCGGGCTGCGACGGCGGCGGCGGCGCCACGGACGGCGGCGACGGCGGGGAGTGCGAGCAGAGCTGCAACCTGTACACCGACTGCGACACCAACCAGGACTGCGACCAGGGTTGCTGCAAGCGCTCCACGCGCTGCTCCCAGGACGCCACCTGCCTGCCCTCGGGCCGCTGCATCGAGGGCCGCTGCATCGAGATGTGCCTCAACGACACCGACTGCCAGCCGACCTACTCGTGCGTCTACGGCGACTGCGTGCCCTACCCTCAGGAGCTGTACCAGGCCCTCACCGGGCCGGACGTGGACGAGGGCTGGAGCACCCAGACCCCGCTCAGGGTCGGCATCGGCGTGGTGCCGCTCGACTTCCCCGTGGGCGTGAGCCCGGCCGGCTTCGGCGCGCGCATCGGCCCGCACACCCCCTACCGCGACACGCTGGGCGGCTCGGACTCCTACTGGGACCGGCCCATCGCCAAGGCCTTCGCCTTCGACAACGGCCTGCGGCGCGTCATCCTCATCCGCGTGACCACCTCCTGGGTCACCGACCACATGGTCACGGACGTGGCCCGGCGCATGCACGAGGCCACCGGCGAGAACTACGAGAACCGCCTGGTGCTGTCGGCCTGCCACACCCACTCCTGGCCGGGCAACTACTCCTACTGGCTGCCGGGCCGGAGAATGGGCGTCCTGGGCCACGGCGACTTCACCAAGGAGATGTTCGACCGCCACACCCAGTGCATCGCCGAGGCGGCCCTGGCCGCCATCGAGGATCTCCAGCCCGCCCGCTTCAGCTACAAGACCCTGGAGCCCATGGATCCGGCGGGCGAGATCCACCGCGACCGCCGGGACAACGACCAGGATCCCATGGACGACCGGCTGATCTCCATGCGCATCGACACGCCCGAAGGGCAGCCGCGCGCCTTCCTGTTCAACTTCGCGCTGCACGGCACCCACTCGGACGACACCACCATCACCGGCGACGCCCCGGGCGCGGTCGAGCTGATCGCCGAGCAGAGTCTCCAGGAGTTGACCGGCCAGCCGGTGGTGGCGGCCTTCCTGTCGGGCGCCTCGGGCGACGTGTCGCCGTCCGGGGACGGCTCGGGCCTGGACGACTGGCGCAAGATCCAGAACGTCGGCCTGAAGGCCTGGCCCGTCCTCAAGGCCGAGTTCGAGGCCCTGGCCGGCCAGGGCGCGACCGAGCTCGAGCTCGACGTCGCCAGCACGCGCGCGCCCATCAACCGCGCGGCGCTGGGCTACGCGCCGGGCACCTTCCGCAACGAGGACGGCGAGGACTACCTGTTCGGCGCCTTCCAGTGCGTGGGCGGCAACGACACCGACCCGGCCACCCACTACGAGGACGGCGCGCTCGGCTGCATCTTCTCCTGCCAGATGCTCACCGGCGGGCCGCCGGTGCCCGACTTCGCCAAGGTGCGCCTGACCGTGCTGCGGCTGGGCGAGCTCGGCTTCGCCACGCTGCCCGGCGAGCCGCTGGGCAGGTACGCGCGCGACGTGGCCCAGGGGCTGGTGGACCGCGGCCTGACCACCGCCGGCGTGCTCGGCTACAGCCAGGACCACCACTTCTACCTGATGCACGCGGACAGCTGGCTGCAGGGCGGCTACGAGCCCTCCATGGGCATCTGGGGCTGGGCCGAGGCCGACTACTTCGCCGCCCTGCACACCGCGCTGGCCGAGCGTTTCATGACCGAGGGCGGCGGCTTCTCCGAGCTGAACGGCATGGTGCCCGCCTGGTTCGATCTCCCGGACGACACCGTGCCCCCCACGGTCACGGCCGCGGGCAGCGCGGGCACCTTCCTCCTGGACGCCCCGGCCCAGGTGGAACGCATCTCCCGGGTGGTGCTGCAGTGGACCGGCGGCCACCCCGGGGTGGACCTGCCGGCCATGACGCTCGAGCACGAGGTGGCCGGGAGCTGGGAGCCCTACACCAACGCCGCGGGCGTGCCCTACGCGGACTACTCGCACAGCTCGATGATCTGGTACCTGGGCGACTACGAGGCCGACCACACCTGGCAGCTCTCCTGGGAGGAGCGCGCCGGCTTCCCCACCGGCCGCTACCGGCTGCGCGTCGAGGGCCACTACTGGGACGGCGCGGGCGAGCAACCCTACACCGCCACCAGCCAGGCCTTCGAGCTCGTGCCCTGCAGCCGCCTGCGCATCGAGGGGCTGGCGGTGAACGGCAGCCAGCTCCAGGGCGTGCTCGCCTACCCGGCCGGCCCGACCACCGACGACGGGAGCGCGGACTTCACCGCGCTCGCGCCCGTGGGCTACCTGCTGCACTCGAACCGCGTGGCGGCCGAGTTCCCCTGGCCGCCGCCCGCGGACGCGGGGCTCCTGGTGGACGTGTCGGTGCAGCCCGCCGCGGGTCAGCCCGTCGAGGTGCAGGACGTCGCGCCAGGCGCCGAGGTCGAGTACCCGCTGACCTACGTGGCCTCGCGCGCCGCCGGCGTGGAGCAGACCGCCACGACCACGCTGCCCGGCGCGTCCTTCTCCGCGGACCTCGGGCAGGATCTCGGCGGGCAGGAGCTCGACGTCACGGTGCAGGTGATCGACGCCCACGGCAACACGGGCTCGCGCGTGGTGCACCTGACCGCAGGCAACTGAAAAATCTAGACAAGACTTGATGTTTCAAGCCTAACGCACCGTAGCAATACAAAAATTGGACAAGCCATTCCGGCCGTGTTAACCTTCGCGGCGAACCTCGAGCCAGGAGGCGCCGCATGTCCCAACGCGGGGGCCCGGGTCGGATCGCATCTCGCCCTGAGCTGGAGCGTGCGGTGCGCGAGTTCGACCGCGACGAGGGCGCGCGCGCGGACGACGCCCTGCTCGAGCTGCAGCGCGCGGCCCTGCTCGCCGAGCTGTCAACCGCCGGGCGGGCTGCCCGCGCTCTCCTCGAGACTGGCGGAGGGAGCGGCCCACAGGTGCCGGACGGTGATCTGGCTGGAGAACAGGCAGACCACGCCGAATGCGACCTGCTGCCCGAGCTGGATGGCGTGGGCCAGGATGGCGTAGGCCACGCCGCTTGAGCCCAGCGTCGCGTCCGCCAGGAACAGCGACAACCCCAGCTTCACGAAGTAGTGGAAGTTGCCCACCATGCCCGGGCCAGCCGGGATGAGCAGCCCGACGCACAGCACCGCCAGCACGGTGAAGGCCTCGGTCAGCCCCAGGGCGCGCAGGTCGGCGAAGGCGTAGAACAGCACCCACATGCCCGCGCCGTTCATCGCCCAGTACACCACCGTCAGCCCCAGGAAGCCCAGCACCAGCCGGGCGTCGGGCAGGGCCCGGAGGCCGCCGATGAAGGCGCGCAGCATCGACACCAGCCGCGCGAGCAGGCGGGGCGGCAGGAAGCCGAAGGCGCGCTGGAACAGGGCCACCGTGCGCTCCTGCTTCCAGTACGCCAGCACCAGGAAGCCCAGCAGGGCCAGGAAGCCCCCCAGCACCACCCACGACCAGAAGGCCAGGTCGGCCGGCACCTCGACCTTGCCCTCGAGGAAGAACAGCAGGCCCACCAGCAGCAGCGCCATGGCCAGCGCGTCCACCACCCGCTCGACCACGATGGTGGCCAGGGCGGCGCTGGCCCGGATCCGGCCGCGCTCGGCGATCAGGAAGGGGCGGGCGAACTCCCCCAGCCGCAGCGGCAGCAGCACCAGCGCCATGAAGCCCACCGAGGACACGGTGAACAGCTTGCCGAAGCTCACCTGGCCGAGCGGCTTGAGCAGGATGCCCCAGCGGTAGACCCGCGAGAGGTGCACCAGGATGAAGATGCCCAGGTAGGCGAGCGGCACGCCCGGATCCACGCGCCCCAGCACCTGTCCCACCGCGGCCCAGTCCACGCCGCGGGCGGCCAGCCACACGAACAGCGCGCCCAGCGCGAGGGACACGAGCACCTTGAGGATCGTGCCGCGCACCCCGTCCCCCTCAGGCGCCCTGCCCCGCGGGGCCGGGCTCGAGCCCGGCCAGGATCGCCGGCGTGGTGTCCGTCAGGCGCTCGAACGCGCTCGGGTCCACGAGCTCGCGGAGCGCCGCGAGCCCCTCGGCCACGGCCTCCACGCCGTCCGGATCGTGCAGGTCGCTGGAGACCGCGTCCACCAGCCCGGCCTGCAGCAGGGTCCGGGCCGACGCCTGGCTGGCGGCGTCCCAGCGCCTCGCCAGGCTGCTCAGGTTGACCAGGCACTGGACGCCCCGCTCGCGCAGCGGCGCCAGGGCGCGGGGGTCGGCCTGCACCTCCGGGTAGCGCTCCACGTGGGCCAGGACCACGGTCAGCCCCTTGAGCTGGAAGCGGAACAGCATCTCGTCCACCCGGGGCGGGAAGCCGCGCAGGGAGAACTCGAGCAGGAACGCGTCGCGCCGCCGGTAGCGCAGCAGCCGGTCCCCGGCCAGGACCTCGAGCACCTCGGAGGCGTGGTGCTCTCCGCCCGGCAGGAGCTCGAGCGGGATGCCCGCCCGGGTCACGGCGATCTGCAGCTTGTCGCGCAGTTCCTGCAACTCCTCGGTCGAGCGGCTGAACATGGCGACCTGCACGTGCGGGGTGCAGCACACGGCGCGGAAGCCCAGGCCGGCCAGGGCGCGGGCCATCTCCAGGGACTCCTCCATGCTCTCGGAGCCGTCGTCCACGCCGGGCAGCAGGTGGCAGTGCAGGTCGATCACGCGCGCAGCCTAGCATGCACCCCGGGCCCCCTCAAGCATCGAGTCGGCCGGCGACGGGTGCGTAACGGAGGTCACGCTCCGGGCGAACCTGTCGCGGTCGGGGCCCGCGCGGGCCCGCCGTCCCGGCCTGCCCGGCCGGGCGCTGCGCGCCTCCGCGAGGCGACCTTTCCATCGAAGATCCGGGCGATTGAGCCGCTTCCGTCCCCACGCCGGGCGAGCCCGGGGAGGGTCCGCGCACGGCGCGGCACGCGGGTTGCTAGCCTTGTCCGTGCGGAAGTCCGAGCAGGAGGATCCGATGCTCCCGGAGAACCTGGCCGCCCAAGCCGCCCTCGAGCCAGGCGAGGCCTCGCTCGCCATCCTGGTCTCCCTGCTCGTCCTGGGCGCCCTGCTCTCCTGCTACTTCCTGGTCCTCGCGCTGCACCGGCGCTGGATCCGCAAGCGCTACGGCTTCGACGATCCGGTCGATCTCCACCCGCACGGAATGGACGAGCCCGACGAGCGCGGCGGCGCGGACGGAGAGCTGCCGCGGCCGGGCCGGGCCACCACCTGACGGCCGATCAGCGCGGCTCGAGCGAGGCGGCGATCTCGGCGTGCAGGCCGCGCGGCGCGGCCAGCAGCGCGATGTCGATCCGCTCGCCCTGCAGGTAGCTGGTCAGCTCGACGCGCTTGCCCTTCAGATCGCGCACGGCCCCGCCGGCCGCCTCCAGGATCACGCAGCCCGCGGCGATGTCCCACACGTGCGCGTTGCCCAGGATGGCCGCGCCGGCGGCGCCCCTGGCCACGTAGGCCATGTGGGCGGCGGTCGAGCCGAGGGAGCGGACCTTGCCCGGGAAGCGGGTGGTGAAGTCGGAGTGGAAACGGCTGTAGGTCAGCAGCAGCGACTCGTTGTCCCAGCTCTCCTCCCGGACCGCGATGGGCCGGTCGTTGAGCATGGCCTTCTCCCCGAGCATGGCCGAGTACAGCTCGGTCGTCACCGGCAGGTGGATGACCCCCAGCACCGGCCGGCCGCCGTCGAACAGCGCCAGCGACAGCCCCCAGACCGGCATGCCGGAGGAGAAGCAGGCCGAGCCGTCCAGCGGGTCCACGACCCACAGCGGCTGCGCGGGCTCGACGTCCTGGGGCCGCCGTCGGCCCTCCTCGCCCAGGAACTGGTGGGACGGGTAGGCCGCCCGCACCTCGTGCCGCAGGAAGTCCTGGACCGCCACGTCGGCCTCGGTGACCAGGTCGTGGTCGAAGCGCAGGAGCGGGTTGGCCCGGCCGAAGAAGGACATGGCCAGGGCGCCGCCCGCGCGCGCCAGACCCTTGGCGAAGGTCAGCACCTCGTGCAGGTCCTTGCGGCTCAGGCGGGGGACCGCCGCGCGCGGGCTCGGGGCCTCGGCGCGGCTCTCGGGGCTGGGCTTGGGCTTGCGGGCCATGCGGTTCTCCTCTCCGGGCACCCGGGTTGGCAGTTGACGGGCCATCCTATTTCTGATTTCTTCCAGAGACAACCCTGCTCAGGTCGGATCCGCGCGGAGGTGGCACAGCATGCACAAGCCAGCACTCGTCGCCGCCCTGGTCGCTCTGGCCTGGCTGGGCGGCTGCTCCCGCGCCGGCTCCGGCGACCCCGGGGAGGCCCTGCTCGACCACCTGGTGGCGCTGGCTGAAGTGGCGGAGGCCCGCGGCGACGACTGCCAGGCCGCCCTGGGCGCCGTCCAGGCCTACCTGGGCGAGCACCGGGCCGAGATCGAGGCCCTCAAGGCCGCGCTGGTGGAGCGCACCCGCGCCCAGGCGCCGGAGGAGCGCGCCCGGCAGACCGAGCGGTTCAAGGCCCACGCGGAGGAGCGCATGACCCGGACCATGGCAAGCCTGATGGCGCTCGGCACGCGCTGCCCGGCGCAGGTCCCCGAGCTCGAGCAGGCGATGTCCTTCGCGGACATCGCCCCGTGAGGCGGCCGTGGAACGCGCCGAGCGACGCGCCCACCTGCTCCGCTGCGCCCTGGAGGTGTTCGCCGAGAAGGGCTACCACGCGGCCAGCATCAGCGACATCATCTCCCGCGCCAAGGTGGCCCGGGGCACCTTCTACCTGTACTTCGAGAGCAAGCGCACGGTCTTCGAGCAACTCCTGGACGAGGTGATCGCGGCCATCCAGGCCAAGGTGCGTCGCATCGATCCCTCGCGCGGCACCGAGGGCGTGCTGGCGCAGCTCGAGGCCAACGTCTACGGCGTGTTCGAGACCCTGCTCGCGGCGCGCTCCACGGCCCGCCTGCTGGTCAGCCAGGCGGTGGGCCTCGATCCGGCCTTCGACCAGAAGCTGCTCGAGTTCTTCACCAGGCTGCTGGAGCTGCTCGAGCGCTCCCTGGCCACCGGCCAGCAGATGCACCTGGTGCTGCCCATGGATCGCCGGGTGGCCTCCATGGCCATCCTCGGCTCGATCAAGGAGATCCTCTACCACGTGGCCGTGGGGACCGAGCTGCCGCCGGGTCCCGCCATGGTGGCCGAGCTGCTGCGCTTCCACGTGCGGGCCCTGTTCGTACCCAGCATCGCCGAGCTGGTGCAGGCCCGCGGAGCGAGGGGGACGCGATGACGCACGCACGGGCGCTCTGGCTGCTGCCGGGCCTGGCCGGTCTGGCGCTGCTGGCGGGCGGCTGCACGCAGGACCTGTCCAAGGCCGTGGACGAGTTCGTCGGCTTCAGCGAGGGCAAGACCAAGGACGCGCTGAAGCCCGAGGTCAAGCGCGAGTACAGCCTGCGGAGCTGGGAGGAGGACGTGCGCGAGGGCCGCTCGCGCGCCCGGGTGGACGTCGAGGTGGCGCCCGAGGCGGACGCCGAGCAGGTCGAGGGCTGGCTGCGGGACGCCTGCCACGACGACAAGCTGCTGCGCAAGACCTCCGTCGTGCGGGTGCGCGCCTGGCCCGGGAAGCTCCAGGCGCTCGGGCACCCCTACGGAGACTGCACCTTCGCCCGCGACGGCCGCGGCTGGAACGGGACCGGGGTCGGCTTCGAGGAGATCCGCGTGTTCCTGCCGCGGGCGAGCGAGCTGGCCCAGGCCGGGCTCGAGCCGCTGGACGAGGAGACCTACCTGATCGTGCTGGGCGTGGACAACATGCTGAAGCGCAAGGCAGCGCGCGAGGTGGCCGTCGAGCAGGTGGCCGAGCGCCACGGCATCCCGGTCTCCAGGGTCCAGTCGGCCCTCACGCAGATCGAGGGGTTGAACGCGGTGCTGCGCGGGAAGGCCGGCCCCGACCGCGACGCCCCGGCCGAGAAGCCGGAGCCATCCGAGTAGCCTAGAAGTCGTCCTCGGTCCAGTCCTCGGCCTTGGCCTCGGGCTTGGCGCCGGACTTCTTCTCGGCCGGCTTGTCCTCGGCCTGGGGGCCCAGCAGCACCGAGACGGGCAGCAGCTCGACCAGGTCGATCTCGGCCAGGTAGGTGTCGTCGTTCTTCTCGCCCAGCAGGACCGAGGTGATCTTGAGCTCCAGGCTGGTGATGTTGCGCTTGTCCACGGTGAAGTAGCGCATCACCGGCTGGTTGGTGAAGCTCAGCTCCACCCGGTCGCCGTACAGCCCCAGGCCCAGGTCCTCGCCCAGGTCCACGTCGCTATCCGCGTCGTAGCGATCCTGGGCGGTCTCGACGGTGACCTCGGCCCGGTGGATGCGGTTGGAGTCGACCCACTGGCGCTTGCCGCGGAAGTCCCCGTGCAGTACGCCGATCAGCGCCAGGTGGACGGGCTTCTTGAAGGTCAGGGTGATGGACTCGTCCACCCCGGTGCCGTCCGCGCCCTCGGCCCAGGAGGTCTTCAGATCGCCGTCGAAGACGTTGGCGGCGGCCGCGCCGCCGCCCTTCAGCGTCGAGCTGGCCTTGATCTCCAGGCCGTCGAACGGTCCGCCCGGGTCCCCGCGCAGGAAGAAGTCCTTGCCGCGCTCGAGCAGCTTCGGGGTCTGCTGGTCGCCGGTGGCGGTCTTGCGCACCAGGTCGAGCTGCAACCCCCCACCCTTCAGCGCCACCTTGCGGGGGAAGACCTTGTCGAACATCGCGCACCAGGCCACCCGGTAGCCGTCCGCCGACGGGCTCAGCACCAGCACGCCGCCACGCTGATCCACGGCGTCCTCGGGCTCGCGGAAGGCGACCAGCACCTCGCCGCGGCCGTCCCCGTCCAGATCGCCGTGCGCCACGTCGGTCACCACGTGGCGCTGGGTGATGCCGCGGAAGGGCTGCGACTTCTTGTAGGCGTCGTCGCCGTCCCCGGCAGCCGCCGGGGGAGGCAGGGCGAGCGCCGCGCAGAGCCCGAAAAGCGGCGCGAAGAGATGTCTCCGGCAGCGCACCTTGGCATGCTCCCGCGCGGGCGACCCCGCGGGGTCCCCGCTGTTTCTCGGTCCTGTTCCGAGGGCATGCTACGGCAGCCCCCCGACAACTGTCAATGTTTTTGCCTGGTTCCGTCGGTCTGACGGCGCGCGAGCTCGTCGGCGAAGGCGCGGATCTCGGAGGCCAGCTCGTCCAGCCTGCGGATGCGATCCACCGCCCCGGTGTCGATGGCCTCCCGCGGCATGCCGAAGATGACGGCGGTCTCCTCGGACTCGGCCAGGGTCCGGCCGCCGGCCGCCCTGACCTGGATGATCCCCTCCCGGCCGTCGGCGCCCATGCCGGTCATCAGGATGGCCAGGGTGCGCTCCCGCGCGCAGGCGGCCGCCGACAGGAACAGGGCGTCGATCGAGGGGACGTACAGGGCCCTGGAGTCCGGGCTGACTGGCCGCACGACCGCGCGCAGCACGCCGGCCTCCAGGCGCACGCTCAGGTGGTGGCCGCCAGGGGCCACCAGCACCTGGCCGGCGTCCACCGGGTCCCCGTCGCTGGCCTCCTTCACCCGCAGGGCCACCGCCCGGTGGAGCCGCTCGGCGAAGGCCCGGGTGAAGCCGGGCGGCATGTGCTGGGCGACCAGGAAGGCGAGCGGCACGTCGGCGGGCAGGTCGCGCAGTACCGCCTGGAGGGCCGGCGGGCCCCCGGTGGACGCGCCGAGCACCACCAGGCCCAGCGGCGGGGCGCCCGGCGCGGCTTTCGGGCCGCTCTCGACCGGCTGGGGCGGAGGCGCGGCCGGGCGCGGCGCCGCGGGCCGCAGGGCGCGGACCAGGTTGATCTTGTCCAGCAGCTCGGCCTGGATGGCGATCAGCTCGGCCGTGGCGCCCACCCCCGGCTTGGCCACGAAGTCCAGCGCGCCCAGCTCCAGCGCGCGGAAGACGTTCTGCTGCTGGCTGTGGGAGCTGACCACCACGACCGGCGTGGGCAGCCGTGACATGAGCAGGCGCAGGAAGGTGAAGCCGTCCATGCGCGGCATCTCCAGGTCCAGGGTGATCACGTCCGGCCGGAGCAGCAGCGCGTCGCGCAGCGCCTCCTCGCCGTTCGAGGCCCGGCCGACCACCTCGACCTCGGGGCTGGCCTCCAGCATGCCGGCGATGGTCTGGCGGTTGTAGGCCGAGTCGTCCACCACCAGCACGCGCAGCCGGCGATCGCGGGGCGCGGCGCTCACGGCAGCCTCCCGTCCGCTTCGCCGCCGTCCGGCCGGCGGTAGACCATGTCGTTCTTCAGGTGCACCAGCTCGAAGTCGGTGCTCACGTGCATCAGCGACTCGGAGTGCCCGAGCAGCAGGTAGCCGCGCGGCTGGAGCTTGTCGTAGAAGGAGTGCAGGACACTCAACCGCGCCGGCTTGTCGAAGTAGATCAGCACGTTGCGGCAGAAGATGGCGTCCACCCGGCCGACGAGCTGCAGCATCTCCTCGTCCAGCAGGTTGAGCTGGCCGAAGCTGACCATGGCGCGCAGCGAGGCCTCCACCTGGAAGCGGTCGCCCACCGGCTGGAAGTACCGCCGCAGGTAGAAGGGCTCCAGGCGCCGGAAGGACGAGCGGCTGTAGATGCCCTTGCGGGCCACCTGCAGCACGCGCCGTGAGATGTCGTTGCCGAAGATCTCCACGTCCCAGCCGACCGCCCGGGGCTCCTCGCGCACCAGCATGGCGATGGTGTAGGCCTCCTCGCCCGTGGAGCAGCCGGCCGACCACAGCCTGAGCCGGCGCTCGGCCCTGCGCCGCTCGAGCAGCTCGGGCAGGATCTCCTCCGAGAAGGCCCGGAGCTGGTAGTCCTCCCGGAAGAAGTAGGTCTCGTTGGTCGTCAGCAGCTCGATGATCTCCTCGAGCTCCACGCGGCGCTTGGCGTGGTACCGCAGGTGGCGGTGGTACTCGGTGAAGGACGGCAGGCCCAGCTCCTCGAGCCGCCCCTGCAGCCGCCGCTCGAGCAGGTAGGTCACGTCGTCCTGGAAGAAGATGCCGCAGTACGCGTGCACGATGTCCCGGATGATCCGGAACTCCTCCCGGTTCATCTCGACGCGCGGGCGAGCGAGCGGCGCGCCCCCCGAAGGCGGAGGCGCCTCATGCATCCGGCTCCGCCTCCTTGGGCTTGATCAGCTGCTCCATGGCCTCGCGCACCAGCGCGTCCTGCTCCTCGGCCAGCCGGCCGGCCGCCGTCTGCAGCAGGACCGGATCGCGCAGCGTGCCCACCTTGTGGACGGCCGCCATGCGCACGTCCCAGCGCGCGTCGCTGAGCGCCGCGAACAGCGCCGTGCGCGCCGCGGGCAGGGGCCAGCGCTCGCACGCGCGCAGCGCCTCCTTGGCCACCTCGGCGTCGCTGTGGCGGCAGGCCAGCAGCCAGGCCTCGGTGTGGTTGCCCCAGCCCAGCCGGTTGAGCGCGCGCACCGCCTCGAGCGCCACCGCGCCATCCGCGCGCGCGGCGAAGGGCACGAGCTGCTCGGGGGCGACGCCGCTGCCCTCGGCCGAGAGCCCGGCCAGGGCCTCGTGCACCACCCAGGTGTCGGCGTCCCCGAGCGCCACCCGCAGGGCCTCGGCCGCCTCCGGGCCCGTGCGCCCCCCCAGCGCCCTGGCCGCCGTGGCGCGCACCTCGGGCTGCTCGTCGGCCAGGGCCCGGCGCAGGCGCTCGAGCACCTCGGGCCCCCCCACCCTGCCCAGCGCGCCCACCGCCAGCGCGCGGGTGCGCGGATCTCCCTGGGTCGCCAGCAGGGTGATCTGCGGCACGTCCGCGCGCCGTGCCATGGCGCACAGGACCATGGCGGCGTCCGCGCGGGCCTTCTCCTCGCCGCCCTCGAGCAGCGGCAGGATGGCGGCGCGCACCTCGCCGTGGAAACGCTCGGCCAGCCGGCCCAGGGCGGTCACGGCGCCCTGGCTGCCGACCTCGCCGCTGCGCCCGAGCAGACCGGCCAGGGCCGCCACGGCCTTCGGGCTGCCGATCGCACCCAGCGCGCGCTGGGCGGCGGCGGCCACCTCGGAGTCCTCGTGCAAGCACAGCTCCACGAGGCGCGGCAGGCACTCGGCCTGCCCGAACTGTCCCAGCGCCTCGATGGCCACGCCCAGCGCCGCGCGCCCCAGCGAGTCCAGGTACTCCAGCAGCGACGGGCTCACGCCCGGGCCGAGCGCCAGCAGCGCCTCCAGGGCGCGATCGCGCAGGCCCGGCTCCTCGGAGGCCTCCAGGGCCACGTGCAGCACCTCGGGCCGGCCGGTCCAGCCGAGCAGGCGCAGGGCCGCCGCGCGCACCTGGGGCTCCTCGGCGCCCACCATCTCCCCGAGGCGCTCGAAGATCTGGCCGTCGGAGCGCGCGGCCACCAGCCGCTGCAGCCTCGCGCGGCCCTCGGCGCCCGCGCGTTGCCAGCGGTCGTCGAGCGCCAGCGCGGCCGAGCCGCGCTCCACCCGCCCGCGCGCCACCAGGCCGTCGAGCAGCATGGCCTCCGCCTCGGGGGCCGGGCAGCGCCCCAGCAGCCGGCCGAGCTGCGCCCTGAGCGGACGCACGCCCGCGAGCCCGCGCAGGGCCTCCCAGGGCACCTCGGCGCCCAACCGGTCGAGCGCGTCCAGGGCCGCGATCTGCAGCTGCAGCTCGCCAGAGCCCAGCGCGCCGACCAGGTGCTCCAGGGCGCGCGCGTCCCCCAGGCGGCCGAGGGCCTCGGCCGCGGCGGCGCGCACGTTGCCGTCACCGTCGGCCAGGCGGGCCACCAGGGGCTCCAGCGCCCGGGCATCGCCAATCTCGCCCAGGATGTCGGCGGCGAACTTGCGCACGTCGGCGTCGGCGCCGGCCAGCGACCCCAGCAGGCCGTCCAGGGCGGGCGCGCCCAGGCGCACCAGCACCTCGGTGGCCGCGTTGCGCAGGCCGGCGTTGTCCTCCGAGGCCAGACAGCCGAGCAGCCCTCCGACCAGCTCCGCGCTGGCCGGGGCGGAGGCGAGCTGATCGCCGGCCGCCTTGCGCACGCGCCAGCTCGTGTCCCCGAGCGCCCGCAGGAGCGGGGCCAGGGGCGGCGTCTCGAACTCCGCCAGCCGGCGCACGGCCGCGTGCCGGATCTCCTCGATCGTGCTGTCCAGGGCGGCCAGCACCCTCTCCTGCTCCTGCGGTTTCATGCCTTGGGCTCCCCCTCCCGCTGCAGCCTGCCCAGCCAGGCGCGCAGCGTCGCCAGGGCCTCCTTCAGGCGAGCGAGGCTCTCCATCGCGTCGAGCACCACGGCGCTCTCCTGGGACTGGGAGTCGCGCAGCTCCTCGGCCGCCTCGGCCACGTGGCTGACCCCCTGGCCCTGCTCGCTCATGGCCTTGGCGATGAAGCCGACCATCTCGTTCATGCGCTCCATGTTGCCGGCCACGCCGGAGACGGCCTGGACCTGCTCGCTGGCGCTGCGGCCGATGAAGCGGGCGTCCTCGCGCATCTGCTCGGAGGTCCGATCCACGCGGGCGGTGGCCAGGGTCTGCTCCTCCATGGCCCGGCGGATGTCGCGCACCATGCTGGAGATCTCCCCCATGGACTGGGTGATGCGATGGGCCAGCTGGGTGTGCTCGCTGGTGTTGCGCGCCACCTCGCCGGTCCGCGCGCTCACCTGGGCCACGGCGGACTGGATCTGCGCCAGGGCCAGCCCGGCGTTCTGGGCCACCTGGGCGCCACGCCGCACCGTGCTGGTGCCGCGCTCGATGGCCTCCATGGCCATGCGCGAGTCGGCCTGGACGGTCTTGATGAGCGCGGCGATCTCCTTGGTCGAGGTGGCCGTCCGATCGGCGAGATCCTTGATCTCGTCGGCCACCACCCCGAAGGCACGGCCGTGCTCGCCGGCCGCGGCGGCGATGATGGCGGCGTTCAGCGCCAGCAGGTTGGTCTTCTCGGCCACGTCGCCGATCACCACCAGGATCTTGCCCACCTCGTCCATGCGCGTGCCCAGGCGGTGGATGACCTGGCGGGCCTCCTCGGTCACCTTCTGGATCTCCTCGATGCCCACGATGGTCTCGCGCACCGACTGCACGCCCCGGCCGGCGGTGTCCGCCACGCCGTGGGTCAGCTCACGCGTCTCGCGCGTGGTCCCCTCGACCTGGCGGATGGCCGCGTCCATCAGCCCGATGGCGCCGACGGCGTCGGTGGCGCGGCGGGCGAGGTCCTCCACGTGCCCGGCCACCTCCTGGACGGAGCGCGCGATCTCGCGCATGGCCGAGGCGGTGTCGTCCATCATGCCCTGGAAGCTGGAGGCCGAGCCGGACACCTCGCGCACGCTCTGATCGATCTCCATCAGCGCCGATGAGCAGTCCGAGGCCGAGCCGCGCAGGGCCTCCACCTGTTCGGTGATGCCCTGGATGGCGGAGCGCATCTCGATCACCGAGCTGGCCGTCTTCTCCGCGCTGGCCTGGCGCCCCTCGCCGCCCTGCCGCAGCCGGTCGAGGGGAGCCTGGCAGGCGACCATGCGCGCCTCGAGCTGCCCCAGCGCCTGGTGGCCGTCGGCGGCCAGGGTGCGCAGGTGCCCGCTCAGGCCGGCCACCGCCCGCTGCAGCTCGGCCACCTCGCCCTGCCCGCCCGCCACCAGCCCGGCATCCAGGTTGCCCTCCGAGGCCCGGCGCACCCGCTGGGTCAGATCGGTGAGCGGGCGCAGGCCCGAGGCGGTCACCGACCACATGAGCAGCAGGCCGAGCGCGGCCATCAGGCCGACGCCAAGCAGGATGGGCGGCAGCAGGCCGAGCGGGCCGCGGTTGACCTCCTCCACGTCTCCCACCCACACCAGCAGCCGCTGCTCGGTCAGCGGCCGGGCCAGGAACAGGAACGGCGCCTGCAGCTCCAGCCAGCTCCGCGCCTTCAGCGCGACGATGCGCTGCAGCCAGGTCTTGTCGGCGCGCACCTGGCCCGCCAGCACCTGGCCGCGGGCGCCGAGCACCAGCAGCTGGGTCCGGAGCTGCTGGCTGGAGAGGAGCTGCTCGAGGGCCGCGCCCGGCTCCAGATCGGGGCTCTTGCGCAGCAGGCCCTCGAGCTCCCGCTGCGCGCGCTCGACCGCGCCGTACCTGGCCGCCAGGAGCTCGTCCGCGCGCTGCAGCCGGAGGCGGCTGAGGACGATGGCGCCGAGCCCGCCCAGGCCGATCAGCGTCACCGCCAGCGCCGCGGCCGTCAGGCGCCGCGACAGGTGGCCGAAGGGCGCGCGCCAGCCCTCCCCGGGCGGCAGCAGGGCCTCCAGGCGGACGCGCAGCCCGGCCACCAGGCGGGTGTTGGCGCTGTAGCGCAGCAGCATGTCGGCCAGGGCGCCGGCCAGGCCCAGGTAGGCCAGCAGGTAGATCTGCCAGCCGTCCAGGCCAAACAACAGCGCCAGTAGCGCCACGGCGATCAGCGTCCCCAGGGTCCACAGCAGCAGCGAGGTGGCGCCGTCGCGGAAGGCGAACACGTCGAGCCCCCCCAGGGCCCGGCGCACCGAGGTCGGCTTGGCCTCCTCTCCGGCCGCGCGGCCGAGCAGCTTCGCGGCCGGCTCGAGCATCCAGCGCACCAGCCGGGTCTGCAGGAAGAACATGGGCGCGGCCAGGACGACGACGATCAGCGCGGCCCACAGGAAGATCCTCTCCAGGGCGCCGGACAGCAGGGCCACCAGGATGATGGTCGCGAGCGCCGACGAGAGCGCCAGCAGGTGGGCCCGCCTGTACTCCATGACTTGCATCCGGTTTTTCTCCACGTCAGGCCTCGTCGCCGCGCCGGTCGTCGGGACCCGCCGGCGGGCTGTTGTCTCCCTCATCCCGGGAGAAGAAGGCCGGGCTCAGCACCCGCTTGAGGTTGAGCAGCAGCAGCAGCCGGTCGTGGTGCTGGCAGACCCCCAGGACGAGCCCGGGCTCCTGCCCCGCCCGCAGCCGCGGGGAGGGCCGGATCTGGCTGGACGGCAGGCGCACCACCTCCAGCACCTCGTCCACGCGGAAGCCCACCAGCTGGTTCTGCACCACGCAGATGACCAGCTTGGTGCGCTGGTGGTCCGCCAGGGCCGGCAGGCCCAGCCGGCTGCGCAGATCGACCACGGGGATGATCGCCCCGCGCAGGTTGAGCACGCCCTCCAGCAGGCCGGTGGCGTCCGGCACGGGCGTCAGCTTGGGCGGCCGGATGATCTCCCGGATGCGCATGATGTCGATGGCGTAGTCCTCGCTGCCCAGCCGGAAGGAGGCCAGCTGCACCAGGCTCGTCGGGTTGCCCGCCGGATCCGCCATGCCGCTCACCCCTCGGGCGACAGGACCGCGTGGTCCTGCCGCCGGCGTACGAAACGATCGGCCGCCAACGCGGCGTGCAGGTCGAGCAGGGCCACGATCTCGTCGTCCTTCCGGCCCACGCCCATGACCGGCTCGACCTCGGGCCGCGCCCCGAACGGGTGCGCCTCGATGTCGGCCTCGCCCAGCCGCAGGACGTGGTGCACCTCGTCCACCAGCAGGCCCACCAGCTCGCCGCCGCGCATGTAGACCAGCACGCGCGAGCGCCGCGTCTGCGGGCTGGCCGGCTGCCGGAGCAGCATGCGCAGGTCCACCACCGGCACGATCGTGCCGCGCAGCGACAGCACGCCCAGGACAAAGGGCTCGGTGCGGGGCACCCGGGTGATCAGCGGCACCTTGATGATCTCGCGGATCTGGGCGATGGGCAGCGCGAAACGTTCCTCCGCCAGGCGGAAGCTCAGGTACTCCAGCACCCCGGCGCCGGTGTCGCCGCGCGCCTCGCCGAGCTCGCCCAGGCCCAGATCGCCGGCGTCCAGCTCCTCCGGATCGGCGAAGAAGTCGCGCAGGGCCGTCTCCAGGGCGGCCTGGGCCCTGGCACCGCCCGGCCGGCGGCGGGTGCGCTCGTCCGCGGGGCTCACGCTTGCCTCCCCATGTCGCCGAGCCGGGCTTCCTGGATGAGGGAGCCCACGTCCAGCACGAGGATGGTCTGCTGGCCCGCCAGGTTGGTGGCCCCGGCGATGCCCGGCACCTGGGCCAGCGAGGGGCCCAGGGCCTTGATGACGATGTCCTGCTGCCCGATCAGCCCGTCCACCACGATGCCCAGCCTGTTCTCGGCCAGGCCCACCACCACCACCTTGGTCTGGCCGTCCTCGCTGGGGGGCGCCGCCGGCAGCTCGAACAGCTCCTGCAGCCTCAGCAGCGGCAGCGTCGTGCCGCGCAGCTCCAGCACCTCGCGGCGGTCGAGGGTGCGCACGCGCTGCCCTGCCACCTCCAGGATCTCGATGACCGAGCTGAGCGGGATGGCGTAGATCTCCTCGCTGGTGCGCACCAGCAGGGCGCGGATGATGGCCAGCGTG
This sequence comes from Myxococcota bacterium, assembly GCA_022710975.1. Classification (GTDB taxonomy): domain Bacteria; phylum Myxococcota; class B64-G9; order B64-G9; family B64-G9; genus JAKLGA01. Next base: position 520,020 of record JAKLGA010000002.1, read on the forward strand.
ATGGGCAGGGTGAGCAGCAGGCGGGTGCCCTGGCCCGGGACCGAGTGCATGTCGATCATCCCGCGCAGGTTGGCGATGTTGGTCTTGACGACGTCGAGGCCCACGCCGCGGCCCGACAGCTCGCTGACCTGGTCGGAGGTGGAGAAGCCCGGCAGGAACAGCAGGTTGAGCAGCTCCCGCTCGCTGAGCTCCGCGGCCCGCTCCCCGTCCACCAGGCCCCGCTCCATGGCCTTGGCCCGCACCCGGTCCAGATCCACGCCCCGCCCGTCGTCGGCCACCTCGATCACCACGTGGTTGCCCTTCTGGTAGGCGTCGATGCGGATCACCCCGGTCTCGCTCTTGCCCGCTGCGCGGCGCTCGGCCGGCGACTCCAGGCCGTGGTCGAGGGCGTTGCGCAGGATGTGCATCAGCGGGTCGGCCAGATCCTCGACGATCAGCTTGTCCAGCTCGGTGTCCGCGCCGCTCAACCGCAGCTCGACCTCCTTGCCGGCGGTGCGGGAGAGCTTGCGCACCATGCGCGAGAGCTTCTCGAAGTTCTGCCCCAGCGGCACCATGCGCACCTCCATGATGCCCGCCTGCAGCTCGTCCAGCCGGCGGCTGAAGGTGCGCGCCGCCTTGAACAGATCCACCGCCAGCCCGCTGAAGCCCTGCTCGGCCTTGAGCTGCTCGGAGATGGCCTGCATGGCCGTGCGCACCAGGACCATCTCGCCCACGATGTTCATCAGGGAGTCGAGCTTCTTGATGTCCACGCGCACGGTCTGGCTGACGCTGCGCAGGCTCACCGCGGCCAGGTCGGCCGGCGCCGGGGCGCGCTGCTCCGCGCCCTCGCCCTCGCCCTCGGCCTCGGCCTCCGCCCCGCCCGCCGCCGGCGGCGCGGCCGGGCGCGCGCGGCCCGGCGCGGGGGCCGGGGTGGCTGGAGGCGCGGGCAGATCGCGCAGCGTCGGCCGGCCCTGGGCGTCCCGGCGCGGGATGCGCTCCACGCGCGCCTCGAACGGCCGCACCAGGGCCTCGAGCTCCGCGGGCTCCATGCGCGCGCCCACCAGCAGGTCGAAGTCGATGGCCTGATCGTCGGCCGGGGCGGAGCTGGGCAGGGTGGAGATGAGCTCGCCGGCCGTCTTCAGCACGCTGGTCAGCTTGGCCAGGTGCTCGTCGAAGGACATCAGATCGAACGAGGCGCGCACCCTGAAGAGATCCATGCCCCGCCGGATGTTGTCGACCAGCCGGTACTCCTCGTACTCGGTCAGCACGCCCAGCATGGCCGGCTCGAGCTCGACCAGCTCGAGCGGGTTGTCCTCCGCCCTGGCGCGCGCGCTCTCCAGGAGCTTCTCGAGCTGCTTCTTCAGCCCGGTCACCGTCCGCTTGGCCACCTTGGCGCCGCCGCTGGCCTCGACGATGAGCTGGTTGAAGAGCTCCACCGACTCGAACAGCAGGTCCAGCACCTCGGGCTCGATCGCCACCCTGCCCATGCGCAGGCCGTCCAGCAGGCTCTCGAGCGCGTGGGCGAAGTCGGACATGCCGCGCGCGCCGAACATGCCCGCCAGGCCCTTGAGCGAGTGGGCCGAGCGGAAGATGTTGTTGATCAGCTCGGGCTCGTGCTGGCCGCGCTTGCGGTTGTCGTCCAGCTTGAGCACGTCGCGGTTGAGGTGCTCGATGATCTCCTGGGCCTCGGAGAGGAAGTCCCCGAGCGCCTTCCCGCCGCTGGCGTCGCCGGGCTCGCTCATGGTCCGCCCTTGAGGTACCGCGTCACCAGCTCCTGCAGCTGCGCAGGATCGAAGGGCTTGACCAGGTAGTTGTTGGCGCCCAGGGCCAGCCCCCGCTCGCGGTCGCGCTGGCTGCCCTCGGTGGAGATGACGATCAGCGGGATCTTCGCGTAGCGGTCGTTCTCGCGGATGAAGCGGATCAGCTCCAGCCCGTTGATGTCCGGCATGTTGATGTCGGTGATGACCAGGTGGAAGGCCCGCCGCGGGAGCTCCTTGAGGGCCTCGAAGCCCGAGGCGGCCTGGACAGCGCGCACCCCGTCCAGCTCCTCGATCGTCGAGGAGATGAAGGCGCGCATGGAGGCGCTGTCCTCGACCACCAGCACGTCGTAGTCCACGAGAACCTCCTGGCCGGGATCGAGCCGGAATTTCGGATAATCTTTCCAGCCCTTGTCCGTAGAGTCAAGCGCCCCGGGTGGCCATCCGGGCCCGGTTCGGTTAGAGTCCCCGGGGCGGGTGGAGGTGAGCGTGGGCGAGCGGAACCCGGGTCCTGGGCAGGCCGGCCTGGCGGTGGGCATCGCGTCCGGCGGGCTGGACAGCCTGCTGGCGGTCAAGGTGGTGCAGCGCCTGGGGTTCGAGGTGGTGGCGCTGCACTTCGTGATCGGCTTCGAGTCCGCGCACCTGCGCGGCTTCATCGAGCGGCCGGACGAGCCGGCGCGGGCCTCGCCCGCCCTCCTGGCCACCGGGGCCCGGGTTGAGGTGCACGACGTGCGCGCCGGGTACCTGCCGCTGCTGGCCGACCCACCCTGCGGCTTCGGCTCCCAGTGCAACCCGTGCATCGACTGCCACGCGTTCATGCTGGCGCAGGCCGGCCAGCGCATGCGCGCCCTGGGCGCGGCCTTCGTCTTCTCCGGCGAGGTGCTGGGCCAGCGGCCCATGAGCCAGAACTCCCAGTCCCTGGTCCGGGTCGCGGAGCGCAGCGGGCTCGGTGACCGCCTGGTGCGGCCGCTCTCCGGCGCGCTCCTGCCTCCCACGGCGCCCGAGCGCGAGGGCGTGCTGCGGCGCGCGGACCTGCTCGACCTGTCCGGCCGCGGCCGGCAACGCCAGCAGGCCCTGGCCATGGAGCTCGGGGTGCGCGACTACCCCTCCCCGGCCGGCGGCTGCCTGCTGACCGATCCGCAGTACTGCGTGCGGCTCCGGGACCTGTTCGCCCGCCGGCCCGGGCGCCTGCTGCGGGTGGACGATCCGCTGCTGCTGTTCGTGGGCCGGCACCTGGTGCTGCCCTCGGGGGCCAAGGTGGTGATCGGCCGGCGCGACGAGGAGAACGGGGTGGTGGCCCGCTACGCCCCCCGGGGGCTGGTGTTCGAGGCCGTGGAGCAGAACGGCCCGACCGCCTTCCTGGAGGGCGCCCCCCCGGACCAAGACGTGCTCGACGTGGCCCGCCTGGTGGCGCGCTACGGCCAGGGGCGCGGCCTGCCGCGGGTGGCCATCCGGGTGAGCGCCCCGGACGGCTCCACGCGCGTGCTGGAGGTCGAGCCCGGCACCCCCGAGGGCTGCCGGGTGCTCTGAACCCGCTGTGTCTTTTTTCGCCTCGAGGAAAAAAAACGCACATGATGATCCAGCGCCACCTCGAGGCCTCGATCCGCGCCGACCTGGCCGAGAAGCTGGCCCTGGGCGGCAAGCGCGACTTCCTGCGCGACGGCACCCGCGTGCTCCCCGCCGAGCGCTTCCTGGCCGGGTTGATCTGACCCTCCACGGCAAGGGCTCACTGCACCAGCAGGAAGTCCCGCTCCTCGAGCTTCCCGGCGGCGGCGAGGTGGCGGCGGATGTTCTCGTGGCCGCCCACCGCCCCCACCGCGCCCAGCAGGAAGGGCAGCTCGGGCGCCGAGGCGGCCTCGGGGCCGAGGACCGGGGCGCCCTCGATCGTCCGCCCGATCTTCCTGCGGTCCACGTCCAGGAAGAGCGCCACCTCGACGCCAGCGCCTGCCAGAAGCCTCGCCCAGCGCCGGCCGTTCTCGCCCGCCCCCCACAGGGCCACCCGTCCCCTGCCCCGCAGCGGGCCGGCGAGCAGGTGCTCGAGCTTGAGCCTGCGGTGGGCCTCCGGGGCGTAGCGCGGATCCTGGCGGGTCAGGCGCCCCTCCCGCTCGCGCCAGGCCAGCAGCACCCGCGGCAGCTTGTCGAGCGCGAGCCCCGCGCCCAGCAGCCGCAGCCACAGATCGTAGTCCTCGGGGAAGGGCCCGTCCCGGTAGCCGCCCACGCCGGCGAGCGCCGAGGCCCGCAGCATGACGCTCGGGTGCGCCAGCGGACTCTCCACGAACCGCTCGCGGCGCAGCTCCTCCGGCCGCACCAGCCCGTTCAGCCAGCGCTCGTACCGCAGCCAGCCTGGCCCCAGCCGGTGGCGGGGGAACAGGCGCACGCGCGCGCCCGTGCCGGCCAGCTCCGGGTGGGCCTCGAGGTGCTCACGCTGCAGGCGCAGGCGCTCCGGGTGGCACACATCGTCGGCGTCCATGCGGGCCAGGAGCGGGGCCCGGGCCTCGCGCCGGGCGAGCTCCAGGGCCGCGACCAGCCCCGCCCCGCCCGTGGACAGCACCCGCACCCGGCCGTCCCCGGCCGCGGCCCGCGCGAGCAGCTCGGCGCTCCCGTCCCGGGAGCCGTCGTCCACGGCCAGCAGCTCGAAGTCGGCCAGGGTCTGCCGCCGGAGGCTCTGCAGCGCGGCCGGGAGGGTCGACAGCCCGTCGCGCACGGGCAGGAGCACGCTGACGAGCGGCGCGCGCGGGCTCAGGGCTCGGCGCCCTCCGGCCCCCCGTCGGGACCGCCGGGCGGGCCCTCGTCCACGCCGCCCTCCCCGTCCATGGCGCTCAGCTTGCGGTAGATGGTGCGGGTGGCCACCCCGAGGATCTTGGCCGCCAGCGACTTGTCCCCGCCGGTCGCGCGCAGCGTCTCGAGCAGCAGCAGCCGCTCGGCCTCCTCCAGCGGGGTGCCGACCGGCAGGTAGATGCCCCGGCCGTCCGGGGCGGCCACGCCCGGCTCGGCCTCGGACTCGGCCCGATCCACCAGGTGGGGCGGCAGATCGTCGAGGTCCAGCACCTCGTCCTGCGACAGCACCACCGCGCGCTCGATCACGTTCTCCAGCTCGCGCACGTTGCCCGGCCAGCGGTAGCGCCCCAGCGCGTCCATGGCCCGGCCGGTGAAGGCCTCGATGGCGCGCTGGTTCTTGGCCGCGTAGCGCCGCAGGAAGAAGTTGGCCAGCAGCGGGATGTCGCCCGAGCGCTGCCGCAGCGGCGGCACCTCGACGCGGATGACGTTCAGCCGGTAGTACAGATCCTCGCGGAAGCGGCCCTCCCTGACCTCGCGGTCCAGGTTCTTGTTGGTGGCCGCCACCAGCCGGATGTCCACCCGCACGGTCTCGTTGGAGCCCAGCCGCTCGAAGGCGCTCTCCTGCAGCACGCGCAGCAGCTTCACCTGGGTGGTGGGGCTCATCTCGCCCACCTCGTCCAGGAACAGGGTGCCCTGGTGGGCGGCCTCGAAGCGCCCCTCGCGCTTGTGATCGGCGCCGGTGAACGCCCCGCGCTCGTAGCCGAACAGCTCCGACTCCAGGATGCTCTCGGGCAGCGCGGCGCAGTTGACGGTCACGATCGGCCGCTCGGCCCGCGGGCTGGCCTTGTGGATGGCGCGCGCGACCAGCTCCTTGCCCGTGCCGCTCTCGCCGGTCAGCAGCACGGTGGCGGTCGAGGGCCCGGCCTGGCGGATGATCTCCAGGGTGCGCACGATGGCCGGGCTCTGGCCGATGATGTCGAGCGGCCGGAGCGTGTTCAGCGCCTGCCTGAGCGAGCGGTTCTCCAGCAGCAGGTGCTGCTTCTCCAGCGCCTGGCGCACCACCTTGACGATGAACACGCGCTTCAGCGGCTTGGTGATGAAGTCGTACGCGCCCTCCTTCATGGCCTCCACCGCGGTCTCGATGGTGCCGAAGGCGGTCATCAGGATGACCTCGGTCTCGGGCGCGACCGTGCGGCAGGCCCGCAGCAGCTCCACCCCGCCCATGCCGGGCATGACCAGGTCGGTGAGCATCACGTGCACGTGGTGCTGCCGCAGCAGCTCCAGGGCCTGGAGCCCGGAGCCGGCCATCAGGATGTGGTAGCCCTCGCGCTGGAAGATGCGCTCCAGGCTCTCCAGGTGCGGCCGCTCGTCGTCCACCAGCAGCACGGTCTGTTTCGGCGCCTCGTCCATGCGTCCTCTCGAACCCCCCGCGTCCGCTCCGGATTCCCGCGGGCTCCGCTCCGGCCACGCTACGAGCCGGACCGCGGGCTGTCAAGCCGGGACGGGGTAGGCAGCCGCCCCGCGCCGTGGTACTGTCGGGTGTCCACAGAACCAGCGCGGAGGACGGGGATGGCTGCGCTCCGGAAGGTCACCATCGCGTGGGCGGTGCTCGGGGGTCTCCTGGCCGGCTGCGACGACAGCTCGCCGTGCCGGAGCGAGTGCGGGGACGGGGTGATCGCCTGCCAGGAGGAGTGCGACGATCGCAACCGCGTGGACGGCGACGGCTGCTCGGCGGACTGCCGGGACGAGGCTTGCCTCGACCAGGACGGGGACGGGCACCCGGCCGAGACCTGCGGCGGGGACGACTGCGACGACCAGCAGGCGGGCACTCACCCGGGCGCGCCGGAGTCGCTGAACGACGGGGGCTGCGAGAACGGGCTGGACGACGACTGCGACGGGTTCACCGACGCCCTGGACCTCGGCTGCTGGCCCTGCTTCTCCGACGCCGAGTGCGACGATCTCGACGTCTGCAGCGGGGTGGAGACCTGCGCCTCGGGCGCCTGCCTGGCCGGCGAGCCCCTCGCCTGTGACGACGGCCTGTTCTGCAACGGGGCCGAGGGCTGCGACCCGGCGCTCGGCTGCCAGCCCGGCGCCCTGCCCTGCCCCGCGCCAGGCCCCTGCGTGCGTTGCCGGGAGGAGCTGGACACCTGCCTCGAGGCGGACGGGACGCCCTGCGACGACCACGACGGCTGCACCACCTCCTCGGCCTGCCAGGCCGGGGCCTGCGCGCCCGGGCCCAGGGACCTGGACGCGGACGGCGACGGGTTCGTGGAGGAGGAGTGCGGCGGGGACGACTGCGACGACCAGGCCGCGGCGGTGAACCCCGGGGCGGCCGAGTGGTTCATCGACGCGAGCTGCCACGACGGCGTCGACAACGACTGCGACCAGGGCACCGACGCGGAGGACATCGGCTGCTGGGACTGCCTGGACGACGCGGAGTGCGACGACGGGGTCTACTGCAACGGGCGGGAGCTGTGCGGCCAGCACCTCGGGTGCCTGGAGGGCGTCCCGCCCTGCCCCGGGACCGAGTGCAACCGCTGCCAGGAAGACCCGCGCACCTGCCTCGACCCGGAGGGCACGCCCTGCGGCGACGCCACCATCACGGCCTGCGACGGCGCGGACACCTGCGACGGTCAGGGGGCCTGCCTGGCCCGCCTGGCCGCGGACGGCCAGCCCTGCGACGACGGGACGGTCTGCAACGGCGCCGAGCGCTGCCTCTCGGGTGCGTGCCAGCCGGGCGAGCCGCTGGCCTGCGACGACGGGCTCTACTGCAACGGCCCGGAGAGCTGCGACCCGGCGCTCGGCTGCCAGCCCGGCCTCCCACCCTGCGCCGAGGCGGAGTGCAACCACTGCCAGGAGGATGGGGACTCGTGCCTCGATCCGGAGGGCACGGCCTGCGGGGAGCCCGCGGTCGCCCAGTGCGACGGCGCGGACACCTGCGACGGCCTGGGGAGCTGCGATCCACGCCACCTCGCCGCCGGGACGCCATGCGATGATGGCGAGCCCTGCAGCACGCACGACACCTGCCTGGAGGGGGCCTGCCTGGCCGGACCGGTGGACCTCGACGCGGACGGCGACGGCTTCGTGGCCGAGAGCTGCGGCGGGGACGACTGCGAGGATGGAGCGGCCTGGGTGAACCCGATCGCCCTCGAGGGCGACTTCCCCGAGGAGTGCGCGGACGGCGCGGACGACGACTGCGACGGCTTCCTGGACCGGCTGGACCAGGGTTGCTTCGGCTGGCAGCACCGCTGGACGGTTGCGTTCGACCGTGAAGTCAGGGCAATGACCGTGGAGGGCGGGAAGGTCTACGCAGGCGGAGCATTCCGATCGGTTTCCCAGCTCACTGGGATGTTCGGGGTGGTCAACCTATCAGATTCCAGTCTGGAGCCGACCACACCCAAGATCGAGGGGAGAATCCGCTCCATCGCACCAGATGGGAATGGTGGCTGGTACATCGCCACCGACGACGAGGCAACCGTGGATGGGGTGCTCTGGGGACCGTGGCTCCATCTCCAAACCGACGGGACCCCCGACGAGAACTGGAGACCAGCACTGGCCGAACAGTACTGCCTCGTCCATGCCGGTGGATCGGTCTTCGTCGGCGGCGGCTTCACCAGCATCGGCGGAGACTGGGGTTACCAATACCTCGCTGCGTTCGATCCCGTGACCGGTGCCCCACAGCCATGGCAGCCTGATCTCGACGGATACGTGAGCGATCTCTATTCCTTCGGCGACACCCTCATCGCCGTCGGTGGGTTCACCCACGTGGGAGGAGTGAGCCGCCAGGGGATCGCGGCATTCGACACAACGACCCACGAGCTCCTGCCGCTCTCGATCTCACACTCGGGCAGCATCGATGATCTGACGGTGCTCGGCGACACCCTCTACCTCGCAGGAGACTTCACCAGAATCCAGGGGCAGTTACGCACCAACGTGGCTGCCGTGGATGCATCGTCAGGTGAACTGCTCGCCTGGCAGCCCGAGATTGTCGACCGTGAGGTCTGGGCGATCTCGGCGTCGGGCTCCACGGTCTATGTCGGAGGCCCGTTCGAGGAAGTGAACGGCCAGCCCAAGCCATACATCGCCGCACTCGATGCCAGCACCGGCGAGCTCCTGCCCTGGTCGCCACCGGCGCTGTTCCACGTGTTTACCATCCTGGCCACCGACGTCGCCGTGCTTGTAAATGGGACTTTCCAGCAGGCCGATGGGCTCATGCGTACCCACCTCGTCGCGTTGAGACCGGACACAGGCGAGCTCGTCGAGGAGTTTCCCCAGACCAATGGCGACATCACGGAGATCGCCGTCCAGGGGAACAGGGTCGGGCTGGGGGGACTCATTTCTCGATTCGGCGCAAGTGCCCGGACCACCCTGGCTGCTTTCTCGCTTGCCACAGGGGAGCTACTGGAATGGAGCCCGATACCTACGCAACCCGCTGGAGAACCAGCCCCCGCGGTGCTCAACCTGGCAGCCTATGATGGGAAGGTCTACTCCGGCAGCCAGTCTCTCAGACAAGGGCCCTGCTTCCGCGCACTCGACGGCGCCACCGGGCAGGATCTCTTCACCCACCCCGACCTTGCGCTGGGCTGCGAGCTCCAGGGGATGGACCGCAAGGGATCGACTCTCTACCTGGGTGCGGCGATTGGCGGATACCACAAGTATGCACTCGACCTCGCCACGGGTAGCTGGCTGCCGTGGTCCCCGGTCACTTTCGGTAACTCAATCGTTAGCATCACGGTGGCAGATGGCCCGGTGTTCATGGTCACGCCCATGTTCAATGCAGGGGGCTACTACACGAGCCTGGTTGCCTATGACCTCCAGAGCGGGGACATGCTGGACTGGAGACAGTCTACCGAGTACTTCAACCTGTTCGCGAAAGCAGTCGGGACCGATGCCGTCGCGATCAAGAGCTTCTACGAGCGATGCGAGTCTGGAACCTATGCACCTCGGAATTGTGGCTTGGTTCGTTACAGCGGCACCACCGGTGAAGAACTCTGGCGCAACTATGACTTCTCCCACGGTCGCACGCTGGACCTGATTGCGCCAGACCTCTTGTTGGTAGGAGCCAATGTATGGGTGCCGGTTGAAGGTACACCGTACTTCTTCGATTCCTACCGATTGGTCGGTGTCGATGCGACAACCGGCGAGATGGCGGAGTGGTTTGGGTCGCAGATCAACGTGGCGGACGTCATCGAAGTTGGCGAAGGCTACGTGCTGCTCAGTAGGGCTGAATACTCACAACAGACTGCCACCTACTACCTGGAAGCATACGAACTGGTGCCTCCCTACCCCCAGTAGACTGTCAACGTTGAGTCCATTCGAGTCCTCGGGTAGCATGCGCGCGGAGGCGCCGCATGCCTGACGCGCGCACGGCCTCCCGCCTCAGGCGGGAGAGCGACCTGATGGCCTTCCGCGTGCGGGAGATCCTGCTGGTCTCCTCGCGCTTCGACGCCTTCGTGCTCGAGGAGGACGGCCACATCACCGAGCAGGTGTTCCAGGAGTACATGGCGCTGTCGCTCTCCAGCGCGCCCCGCTTCACCCACGTCGCCGACCAGGAGCAGGCCCTGGAGCTGCTGGCCGAGCGGGCCTTCGACCTGGTGCTGGTGGTGGCCCGCGAGGCCAGCCGCGAGGTGGTCGCCTTCAGCCAGGAGGTCAAGCGCCGGGTCCCCGGGCAGTGGGTGGTGGTGCTGGGCTTCGAGAGCGCCGATCTGTCCTACCTGCAGCGCCAGGTCGGGCCGGGCTGCCTGGACGGCGTGTTCGTGTGGAACGGCGACGCGCGCATCCTGCTGGCCATCACCAAGTCGATCGAGGACCAGGCCAACGCCGAGCGCGACATCCGCGCGGCCGGGGTGCGCGCCATCCTGGTGGTCGAGGACTCCATCCGCTACTACTCCTCCTTCCTGTCGGAGCTCTACCCGGAGCTCTTGAAGCAGTCGAAGTCGCTCGTGTCCGAGGGCCTGAACCGCCTGCAGCGCCCGGCCAAGACCCGCACCCGGCCGAAGATCCTGCACGCCCAGGACTTCGAGGCGGCCCTGGCGCTCTTCGAGCGCTACCAGGACTACGTGATCGGGGTCATCTGCGACGCCGGCTTCCCCCGCGCCGACGCGCTCGATCCCAAGGCGGGCCTGGAGCTGGTGCGCCGCTTCCGCGCCTGCAGCCCGGACCTGCCGGTGCTGCTGCAGTCGGCCGAGGGCGATCTCACCCGGGAGGCGAACGAGCTGGGGGTGCAGTTCGTGGCCAAGCACTCCCCGGCGCTGATGCAGACGCTGCGCAGCTTCCTGGCCGACTACCTGGGCTTCGGCCCGTTCATCTTCCGCCTGCCCGACGGCCGCGAGGTGGCCCGGGCCTCCGACGTGCGCCAGCTCATGGAGTGCCTCGAGCGCATCCCGGTCGCCTCCCTGGGCTACCACTCCCAGCGCAACCACTTCTCCAACTGGCTCATGGCGCGCAGCGAGTTCGAGCTGGCCGACAGCCTGCGGCCGCTCAAGGTGTCCGACTTCCCCTCGCTGGAGTCCATCCGCGCGCACCTGGTGCGCCGCCTGGCGCAGCGCATGGAGCGCGCCCGGCGCGGCATCGTGGCCGACTTCGCGCCCCGGACCTCCAGCCGCGGGGCCCTGTTCCAGCGGCTGGGCGACGGCTCGCTGGGCGGCAAGGCGCGCGGGGTCGCCTTCCTGAACCAGCTCCTGGCCGAGGAGGAGGAGCGCCTGCCCGCGGGCCTGGCGGTGCGCATCCCGCAGAGCTTCGCCCTGACCACCGAGCACTACGAGCGCTTCATCGACGAGAACAGGCTGCAGGATTCCGTGGGCCGCGAGCCGCCGAGCGACGAGCGCATCCTGGAGCGCTTCCTGGCCGCGCGCCTGCCCGAGAAGCTGACCACGGATCTGGCCGCCCTGGCCGAGCAGCTCCGCGGGCCGCTGGCCGTGCGCTCCTCCTCCATGCTGGAGGACGACGTGATGCACCCCTTCGCCGGGGTGTACGGCACGGTCATGATCCCCAACGACGCCTCCCTGGCGGCCGAGCGCCTGGCCGATCTCCGCCGGGCGGTCAAGACGGTCTACGCCACCACCTTCCTGCGCAACGCCCGCGCCTACCTGGCCAACACCGGCCACGGCGTGGAGGAGGAGCGCATGGGGGTGCTCATCCAGCGCGTGGTCGGCCAGGCCTTCGGCCCGCGGTTCTACCCGCACTTCAGCGGGGTGGCGCACTCGTACAACTTCTACCCGGTCGGCCCGCTGCGGCCCGAGGACGGCGTGGCCCAGGTGGTGCTGGGCCTGGGCCGCCTGGTGGTCGAGGGGGGCGAGGGCGTGCGTTTCAGCCCCCGGCACCCCGGCGTGGTGCCGCTGCTGGCCGAGCCGCGGCTGGCGCTGCGCAACTCGCAGCGGGTGTTCTACGCCGTGGACCTCTCGCGCCGCTGGCAGGTGGAGGGCCGCGACATCACCGCCAACCAGCAGGCCTACGATCTGTCGCTGGCGCACGAGGACGGCCCCTTCCTCCAGGTGGGCGAGGTGGTCAGCGCCTACCGCGACGAGCTGACCGACGACCTCGACGCCGCGGGCACGCGCGTGGTCACCTTCCGCCGCCTGCTGCGCGGCGGTGAGGTGCCGCTGGCCGAGAGCCTGGCGGCGCTGCTCGAGCTGGTGTCCGAGGCCATGGGCTCGCCGGTGGAGATGGAGTTCGCCTGCGACCTGGGCGACCGCGGCCGGGCGCCCTCGCCCGCGGCCGTGCCCGACCCGCCCACCCTGTACCTGCTGCAGGTGCGCCCCATCCTGGTGCGCGAGGCGCTCAAGGAGCTCAGCCACGAGGAGTTCGATCCCGACACGGTCGTGTGCCGCTCCAGCCTGGCGCTGGGGCACGGCCACCACAGCGACATCCACGACCTCGTGTACGTGAAACCGGACGCCTTCACCCCGGAGAACACCCAGGCCATCGCCCAGGAGGTCGGGCAGCTCAACGACCTCCTGCAGCGGGAGGCCCGGCCCTACGTGCTGATCGGCCCGGGCCGCTGGGGCTCGGCCGACCCATGGCTGGGCATCCCCGTGCAGTGGGCCCAGATCTCAGGCGCCAAGATCATCGTGGAGGCCTCCCCCCAGGGCTTCACCGTGGAGCCCTCGCAGGGCTCGCACTTCTTCCACAACCTGACGGCGCTGCACCTGGGCTACTTCACCATCCCGCCCGGGGCCACCCGCGAGCGGCCGCAGCGCGAGTCGTGGGTGGACTGGGCCTGGCTGCGGGAGCAGCCGGCCACCGTGGAGACCGCCCACCTGCGGCTGGTGCGCACCACCACCCCGCTGGTCGCCCACCTGGACGGGCGGCACGGGGTGGGGCTGATCGCCTGGTGCCGCAGGTGCGAGCACCCCATCTGCCGGGGAGCGAGGCGCAGCGGCGCTTGAGCCGCGGCGCCCTGCCCTGGTTCTGTCAGTCGCAGGCGAGCTCGGCCAGGGCGAAGCCGGCGGCCTGGGCCGCCACACGGCAGGTGCTCGCGTCCCGCACCTGGCGCAGCGCGGCGGCCGCGCTGCAGTCCCCGGCCCGGGTGAGCGCCCAGGCGGCCGCGGCCCGCACCCGGCAGTCCGCGTCCGACTGCAGGCTGAGCAGCAGCTTGCCGGACTGGCTGCGATCGCCGAGCCGGCCCAGCGCGAAGACCGTCTCCAGGCGCACCCCGGCGTCCACGTCCGAGAGCCCGGCGGAGACGGCCACGGGCTCCGCGTCGGGGAGCCCTCCCAGGGCGCGCGCGGCCTGGGCGCGCACCGCCGGGTCACCCTCCCCGCCGGCCAGCGCCTGCTGCAGCGCGGCGGCGGCACCGGCCCGGTGCAGCTCGCCCAGGGCCTCGGCCGCCGCGGCCCGCACCTCCGCCTCCGCGTCGCCGGCCAGCGCGGCCGAGAGCGGCCCGACCGCCCCGCCGTCGCGCAGCGCGCCCAGCCCGAGCGCGGCCGCGCGCCGGGCCTCGGGCAGGGCGTCGGCGGCCGCCAGGATCCCGGCCGCGGCGGTCACGCCCGCGCCCGCCTGCCCCTCGCGCCGCAGGTACCAGCCGGCCGCCCGGGCCACGTCGGGCTCCGGGTGGGCGAGCAGCGCGGTCGCGGGGGCGGTGGCCTGCGGGGGGTGGTAGCGGTCCAGCTCCTCCAGGGCCAGCAGCAGCGCCCCGGCGCCGTGGCGCAGCGCATCGAGGCTGGCGGCCGGATCGGCCGACTGCGCGCGCGAGGGCGCGGGCCAGCCGAGCGCCAGGGCCAGCAGGAGCCAGCGCGGGGCGAGGCCGCGGGTGCTCATGGCGCGGCCCCCGCGCCGTGGAAGGGCGCCCCCGCGTCCACCCACTCGACCAGCCGCCAGCGCTCCTCGTCCGTGAGCCCCGGCGCGGCCCCGGCCTGATCCTCCGGGTGGCGGCGCGCCTCGGGCACGCCCCAGGGCGCCCAGGCCTCGGCCCCGGCGCAGGCCCAGCGGCAGGGCACGCCCAGGCGCTGGAGCAGCCGGCTCTCCCGCGCCCGGCCCGGCGTCACGTACGGCCGGCGGGACTCCAGCACCCGCCCGCTGGCCTCCTCGCGGCGCACGTCCACGGACAGGAGGTCGGCGTAGGCGGTGCTGCGCCGCCCCTGGGGCGTCGCGCTGAGATCCAGGCCGCGGAGCTGACCGCCGAGGTCGACGTAGGCGCCGGCGGCGGTCTGCGCGTCATGGCACCCGGCCACGGCGCAGGAGCGATCGAGCAGCGGCTGGATGTCGGCCCGGAAGTCGAACGCGCGGCGGTCGGCCGCCGGGGCGTCGAGCGGCGAGGGCGCGCGGGCCGCGGCCAGGCTGGCGGCGAAGCCCGGGGCCTCGCCCCCGTTGGCGTGGCAGGCGCCGCAGCTCCTGCGCCCGCAGTCCGGCCCGTCGCGCCAGATGGGGTCCTGGGCCAGGGCCGCGCCGTAGGCGTCCACGGCCTGCACGCGGAGCGGCTGCCCGGCCGGGGCGCGTAGCCTGAAGCTGCCGTCCGCCTCGACCGGCGCGGACTGGCTGTCCGCCAGCCCGTCGCCGTCCCCGTCACCGGTGCACACCGTGGCCGGCTCCAGGCCGCCGAGCTCCATGTCCCAGGGCGCCAGCGATCCGTCCAGCCCGACCAGGACCCGCAGGCCGACCGCGCCGGCGGAGCGCGTGGCCTCGTCCAGCACCCCCTCCAGCACCACCCCGGGCGTGGCGCAACCGAGCTCGGGCCGGGCCGGCAGGCTCACCCCGGCGTCGAGCAGCGAGCGCTCCAGCACGGGCCGCGGCCACAGCTCGTCGCGGGCCGCGTCGCTGGCCAGCGGGAAGCGGGCGCCGGTGACCCGATCGACGATGGCCAGGGCGAAGTCGGGGTTGCGCCCGTCCAGCTCGTCCTCGGCGTTCATGCAGCCGTCGGGCACCTTGGCGTAGGACACCAGCGCCAGCCCTTCCGCCAGCGGCCAGGGATCCCGCAGCCGGCCCTCGGGGGAGCAGCCCACGCCCGCCGGGATGCCCGACAGGGCGGGCAGCCAACCGCCCTCCGGCGCCTGCATGCACAGGCTGCCGGCCTCCCAGGTCCCACCCAGCGCCGAGCAGGCCGCCACGAGCTGGCCGTAGGCGTCCCGCACCGCCCCCAGGGGCACGGCGCCCGGGTCGGGGGCGGGCCCGTCCACGCGCAGCCCGCGGGCCCCGCTGGGATCGAGCCGCACGGGGGTCAGCGACGCCAGGCCGGCCCGGCTGCTCCAGGCCACCCCCAGCACCCAGCCGTCCGGCAGGCCGCGGGCGCCCAGCAGCCGGCCGCCGGTGAAGCTCAGGCGCACCGGGCGGGTGCCGTCGGCCTCGACCGCCCACAGCTCCAGCGCCCGGCCCCGGCCCAGGAAGTCCACCGGCCCGTCGGGCGCCTGGCGCAGGAAGGCCACCCGCCCGTCCGGCAGGTACTGCGGCTCCAGGTCGTCGGCCGGGCCGAAGGTGAGCTGGCGGCAGGCGGGTCCGAGATCGCCGCCCTCGGCCAGGCAAGCGTCGCCGTCCAGCCGCCGGGTCAGGTCGATCTCCACCACGTGGTAGCGGTCCTGGGGCGCGGTGCGCAGCCCCACCAGGGCGCGCTCACCGTCCGGGGAGAGGTCCAGGCCGCGCACGTCGGCGTCCAGCCCGCCGGTCAGCGAGCGCACCGCGGCCCCCGGGGCGGCGGTCATCAGCAGGGCGGCGTCCCCGCCCGGGGCGAAGGCCGGCTCCGCCAGCGGGCTGCCCGCGTGCGGGGCGTGGGCGCGGCGCACGAAGGCCACCCGCTCGAAGCCGTACTTGCCCACCAGGCCGGCGGGTGGCTCGGCCGTGCAGCCCTGCAGCCCCAGCAGGCCCGCCAGGCAGGCGAGCGAAGCTCGCGCAGCTCGCCGGGCCCTCCGTCCGCAGGTCGCCTGCCAGCGCATCGTCCTCGCCTCCACCCGCCGTCTCGCCGCCTGGGCCTGGAATCCGCCGGGCTAGGGCGCCTTGCTCCCGCTGGGGCGGGGCGAGTAGCGCCCGCCCTCGTCGGGACCCACGGTGCCCTTCGCCTTGATGTAGCTCGCCACCAGCTCGCGGATCAAGGTGTAGGTGTTCTGGATGTCCTTGCCGCGGGCGAAGGTGTAGTACCCGTCCCCGCCGTTCAGCACGAACTCGTTGGTTCCCACCACGTAGAACGCGGCCAGGTCGAGCTCGACGCCGTCGGGCCCGGTGATCGCCAGGATGCGCTGGCCGGCGGGCGCCTCGGGGTCGAAGACCACCTTGAGCCCCGAGACCTCCATGACGCCGTACTGGGCGGCCAGGCCGTGCTCGAGGATCTCGCGCACCTGGGCGCCGGTCAGGGTGACCTTGACCAGGTTGTTGTCGAAGGGCACCACCTCGAACAGCCGCCCGAAGGTGACCTCGCCGCAGGGGATGGAGGTCCGCAGCCCGCCCGCGTTGTACATGGCGATGTCGATGCTGTCGTCCGCGGCGCGCATGGCGTCGGTGACCAGGTTGCCCACCGGGGAGTCCAGGCCCGTGCGGTTGGCGAGGTCGGCCGCGGCCCGGCCCAGGCGGATGGACTGCAGGTGGGCGATGCTGGCCTTGAAGCGCCTGAGCAGGCGGACGTACTTCGTCTGCGGGAGCATCCGGCGCCCGAGGAACCGGACCGGCTGGCCGTCGCGCTCGGCCCGCAGCACGAAGTCGCCCTCGTGCAGCACGGTCCGCTCCTGCAGCACCTTGCCCGCGCGCGGGTCGACGAACAGCTCGCAGCGGGCGAAGGACTGGCCGTTGGGCCAGCTCTGCATCACGGGGATGCCGTTGATGCGCGCGACGTAGGGCACGTGCTCGTGCCCGCCCAGGATGAGATCCACCTCCCCGGGCTCCAGGCTGCGGGCCAGCTCCGCCAGGTGACCGGCCACCGCGCCGCTCTTCTCGTCCACGCTCAGGCCCACGTGGGCCAGCACGATCACCACGCTGGCGCCCTTCTGGCGCACCTCGGGCAGCACCCGCCGCAGGCTCGCCAGCAGGGGGCGGAACTCGAGATCGCGCACGTTGGCCGGGTTGGTCACCAGCGGGGTGTCCACGCTGGACAGCCCGATCACCGCCACCCTGATCCCGCGCCGCTCGAAGATCACGTAGGGCTTGAGGTTGGGCCAGTCCAGCGGCTGCCCGCTGCGCCGATCGAGGAGGTTGGCGGACAGGAACGGGAAGCGGGCCTGGCGCAGGCGCTCCTTGAGCACCCCCAGGGGGTCATCCTCGGCGCAGGTGGGCACGCTGTGGTAGCCGATCGGGCCGAAGTCGAAGTCGTGGTTGCCGAGCGCGGCGGCGTCGTAGCCGACCGCGTTGTAGAAGTCGACCACCGCCCGTCCTTCGCTGGCGGCCGAGATCAGGGTGCCCTGGTACAGATCCCCGGCGTCCAGCAGCAGCACCCCGCCCGGGTTGTCGCGCCGGATGGCCCGGAAGTAGGCGGCCAGGATGTCGATCCCACCCACCTCGCGGCCGCCCAGGATCTTGGCGAAGCGCGGCTCCAGGGCGCCGTGGAAGTCGGAGGTGGCCACGATCGTGAGCCGGACCGGGGCGGGCTCGCGGGCGCCGGCCGCGCTCGCCCAGAGCAGGAGGCACAGCAGCAGCCGTGTGGGTCGAGGTGAAATGCGCAACGAGAAGGCTCTCCAACCCCCGCCACCCTAGGGCCCAGGGGCATTCTACACCCCGCGGACGGGCTGTCCAGCACGATTCTCTCGGTCTGGAGGGCGCGACGCAGCGCGGCGGACGAGTCGGCAGCGGCCTAGAGGCAGTCGAAGATCTGCGCCGGGGCGACGGAGCGGTCCGAGCCCTCCTCGCGCGGATCGCCCTCGCTCTTGGTGATGGTGATCAGGTAGCGCTCCTGCTGGCGGAGCTTGATGCGGCCGGTGTAGTCGCACTCCGGATCGCAGCCCCAGCGCACGCAGGCGCCCACCTCCCAGCCCCGCCTGAGCCGGTCCTCGCGCGCCTTGCGCAGCGCCTGCGCCTGCTGCTCGCGCTCGGCCAGCCGATCCTTCTCCATCTCCTCCAGGGCCTTGGCCGAGCGGTAGCGCACCGTGGCGGTGTCGGCCGCGCGCTCGAGATCCACGGCCACCTCGCCCGGCTTGAGGAAGCGCACGCCCTGGGTCGTGGGCCCGCTCGACACGCCGGACAGGAAGGCGGCGCCCTGGGTGTCGTCGTGCTGCGGGTCGAACCGCCGCGCGTAGAAGCGATAGATGTTGCCCAGGCTGGCGCCGGCGTACACGTCGCACACGTCCACCCCCACCAGGCGCTCCCTGTGGAAGCGGGCCACCACCTCGAACCCGCCGGCCGGCCCCTCGGCGGGGAAGACCCGGCAGGGCTCCTCGGGATCCAGGGAGCAGCGGCAGGCCTCGCCGGCGTCCTGACCGGTGGCCCAGCGCCTGGCGAACTCCCCGCGCCCCAGCCAGCCCGCGCGCTTGGCGCCCCAGCTCAGGCCGCGGATGGCCTTGTCCCACTCGATGAAGAAGGTCAGCTCCTTGAGGGCGGCCCGCTCCAGCTCGTCGTCGCGCACCTGCAGCAACGCGCGCTCCTGGTCGTCGAGCCTGGCGCGCAGATCCACGCTGCGCTGGCCCGCGGGCAGGAACGGGTCGCAGCCGCCGAGCGCGGCCTGGATGCGGCGCATCTGCTCGAGATCCTTGGCCTCGAGCCGCTCGAGGGACTCCAGGCAGCGCTGCCCGAGCCCGCGCTGCACCTCGGGCAGGCGCGCGAAGGTCGGGAAGCGCGCCGCCAGCAGGCCCACCTCCCGCTCCAGCGCCTCCAGGTCCTCCAGCCCCTGGGGCCGTATGGCCTGCAGGTGATCGACCCAGCGCGCCAGGAAGCGCAGCTCCAGGTCCGGGTAGAACTGGGACCTGGGGAACAGCTCCAGGAAGCGCAGGAAGTCCTGCTTCAACCCGGGGAAGGGCTTCTTCTGCTCGTCCTGGGTCACCAGGTGATCGCGCCAGGCCAGCTCGAGATCGCGCTGCAGGTAGGGCATGAGCTGGGGCATGAAGTCGCCGGCCAGCTCGCGCACCTGGGTGAGCAGCGCCTGGACCGCGGCGAAGCCCTGCTCTCCCACCGGCAGGGAGCGCTGCAGCCGCAGGCAACCCAGGATGAACTCCTTGGACAGGTCGTCGAAGACAGGGTCCACCGGGTGGGCCTGGCGGAAGGCCCTCAGCACCACCGCCACGCGCGCGAGCGCCTCGAGGTAGCCCGCCATCGGCTCGAGCGCGGTGTCGAGCTGGGTCTTGAGGTAGGGCCGCAGGAGCTCGGCCCAGCGCCCGCCCGCCTTGCGCTGCAGGGCCTCGAGGCGCGCGGGCTCGGGCTTGTGCGCCGCGAAGCGGCCGAGGTGGCGCTCGACCGCCTCGACCTCCTCCATGGTCACCAGGGGCAGGCGCTCCAGCCGATCGGCCAGCTCCGCCAGGCGGGCGTCGGTCAGCGCCACCTCCAGGCGGCCGTCCACCTGCCACAGCACCACCTGCTTGACCTGCCCCTGCTCGGCTCCCTCCCCCTGCACGCGCGCCTCGCGGCCCACGGCGGAGAAGGCCTCCAGGCGCCCCTCGCTGGCCAGGGCCACGGCCCGGGCCGGCTCGAAGCCCAGCTCGAGGAGCTGCTGGGCCATGAGCGCCACCAGCTTCTGCCGCAGGTAGCCCTTGGCGGCGGCCTCGTCGGCGAGCACCAGGTTCGCCTCGCGCACCTCCACCAGCAGGCGGCGCTCGGCGGGCAGGGACTGCGCCAGCGGCGCCTCCAGGGAGCCCGCGGCGGGGCGGCCGTCGGCGGCCCCGCCCGCGCAGCCCGCCACCACCGCCAGCAGCCCCAGCAGCAGCCCCCACCGCGGCCTGGTGATCCGCAGGCCCGCCAGGCGGCGCGGCACGGGGGACTCGTGCTTGTCCATGGCTCCCTCCTCGCGCGAACCGATCGCGGGTAACCAAGAGTGGGAGCGTATGCTACCAGCGGTGTGACGGGGATGCAAGCCGTCCCGGCCGGCGTTGACAAGCCCAGGGGCCTCGTCCATCATGCCCCGCCGGGAGGAGCCCCAGATGCGGCTGCGAGCGCAGTCACGGACCGACGTCGGCCGGCGGCGCAAGAACAACGAGGACGCCTACCTGCAGGACGACGAGCACGCCCTGTTCGCCGTGGCGGACGGGATGGGTGGGCACGCCGCCGGCGAGGTGGCCAGCAACGCGGCGCTGGACGCGCTGCGCGACCACGTGCTGAACAACGCGGAGCTGCGCGCCGCCTTCGACGCCCACCCGGACGACGCGGGCGCCGAGGAGCTGCGCCGCATGCTGGAGACGGCGGTGCGGGTCGCCTGCTACCAGGTCTACAGCCTGACGGAGATGGACCCGGACCAGCGCGGCATGGGCACGACCCTGTCGGCCCTGCTGCTGACGCCGGCCGCGGCCTTCGTGGCCCACGTGGGTGACAGCCGCATCTACATGCTGCGCCAGGGGCGGGCGGTGATGGCCACGCGGGATCACACCTACGTGGCCGCCCTGGTGGCGCAGGGCAAGCTGACCCCCGAGCAGGCCGAGAAGGCCGGCAACAAGAACGTCCTGCTGCGCGCGGTGGGCCCCAAGGACTACGTCGAGGTGGACACGCGCATCGTCAGCCACATGCCCGGCGACACCTTCCTGCTGTGCACCGACGGGCTGCACGGTTACCTCAAGGCCGGCGAGCTGGAGCAGCTGGTGGTGAGCTCGGAGCTGGACGCCAGCCTGGAGCGGCTGGTGGCGCTGGCGCTGAAGCGGGGCGGCAAGGACAACATCACCGCCGTGGCCGTGACGCTGGAGCCGTGAGCGGACGCCTCAGGCGATGCGCTCGACCCAGCCGAAGGGATCGGGCTCGTGCCCGTACTGCAGGGCCAGCAGGTAGTCGTAGAGCTTCTTGGACAGCGGGCCCGTCTTGCCGTCGCCCACCTGGAAGTCCTCGGCCTTGTAGCGCACCGACTTGACGGGCGAGATGATGGCCGCGGTGCCGCTGCCGAAGGCCTCCTTGACCGTGCCCTTGCGCAGGCCCTCGACGACCTCGTCGATCGAGCACAGGCGCTCGAACACGCGGGTGTCCCAGCGCTTGAGCACCTGCAGGACCGAGTCGCGGGTGATGCCGGGCAGGATGCTGCCGGTCAGCGGGCAGGTGACCACCTCGTCCCCGAAGCGGAAGAACATGTTCATCGTGCCCACTTCTTCGATGTACTTGCGGTGGATGGCGTCCAGCCACAGCACCTGGGAGAAGCCCTGGCTCTTGGCCTCGCGCTGGGCCACCAGGCTGGCGGCGTAGTTTCCGCCGGTCTTGGCCGCCCCGATGCCGCCGCGCACGGCCCGCACGAAGTGATCGGAGACGTAGATGCTGATGGGGTTGAAGCCCTCGGGGTAGTAGGCGCCGACCGGGCCGGTGATGATGTAGAACAGGTAGCTCTCGCTGGCCCGCACGCCCAGGGCGGCGTCGGTGGCGATGATGTTCGGGCGGATGTACAGCGCGCAGCCCGGGGACTTGGGGATCCAGGGGCTCTCCAGCAGCACCAGCTTCTTGAGCGCCTCGGCCACGAGGTCCACCGGCAGGGCCGGCATGCACAGGCGCTCGCAGGAGGCGTTCATGCGCTTGAAGTTGTCGCGGTAGCGGAACAGGTACACGCCGTCGTCCTTGCCGCGGTAGGCCTTCAGCCCCTCGAAGGCCTCCTGGCCGTAGTGCAGCACCATGCAGGACGGATCCAGGGCCAGGGGGTGGTAGGGCTCGATGCGCGCGTCGTGCCAGCCCTTGGAGGGCGTGTACTCCATGAGGAACATGTGGTCCGAGAAGTAGCGGCCGAAGCCCAGCGAGGCGGGATCCTTGGGAATGGGCTTCCTCTTGGCGGGCTCCACGACGCGCTGCGGGATGTCCATCGAGACTCGTCCTTTCTCCCCGGCCGCTCGGGGGGCTTCGTCCCGTCTGGGGCGGTTCGAGGCTACTATAGCCCCCGAGCCCGGTTGATCAACCCCTTTTTGGCCGCTCTTGACGGCCGACCGGGCCGTCCGGCATGTTCGAGGCGGGAGGAGAGCGAGCATGCACGGCGCGCGCGGCGGGATCCGCCTGGGGCTGCTGATCTTCGTCGTCCTGCTCGGCCTGGTGGCCGGCCAGTTCACCTGGCGCTACATGACCCGGGCCAACCGGCTGAACGACGAGGCCGTGGATCTGATGAACCAGGACAAGTACGAGGCCGCCATGACCAGGCTGGACGAGGCCCTGGCGATCGACCCCAACCACTTCCTGGCCAGCTACCACCGCGCCCTGTGCCGGGCGGAGCGGCACATGTGGGAGGACTCGCTGGCGGACTTCGACCACGCCCTGAGCCTGCGGCCGGACGAACCGCGGGCCAACTTCAACCGCGGCAAGCTGCTGTGGACCCTGGGGCGCTTCGAGGAGGCCCACCGCTCGCTCCTGCGCGCCACCGAGCTGGATCACCAGGCCCCCGAGCCCTGGCTGCTGCTCGGCGAGTGCGAGTACGAGCTCTTCCTGAAGGCCGCGGCCGCGCACCCGGGCGCGCCCGGCAGTCCGGCGGCGGCCGTGGCCGCCCTCAAGACCTACCTGCGGCTGGAGACCAAGCCCGCGGACCGGCGGGCGGTCGAGCAGAAGCTCGAGATCCTCGAGCACCTCGACAAGTACCCCGAGGTGCTGGAGCGCCGCGCGCCGCCGCCGGTCGGCGGCGAGGCCCACCTCGAGCCCTGAGCCCCCCGCCTACTCCGTCCCCCTGTCGCCGGCCAGGTCCGCCACCACCCGGGCCAGGCCCGCGACCACCCGCGCCATGCGCTCGAAGTCCAGCCTGTCCGGCGTGTCGCTCGCCAGGTGGTAGTGCTCGGTGCGGAAGAAGGCCGTGTCGGTCACCATGATGGCCGGGACGCCGATCTGCCAGAAGGACCAGTGATCCGAGTAGCCGATGCCCGGCAACGCCCCGAAGATGGCCACCCCCTCGCTGGGGAAGGAGGCGTGCGCGCGGAAGGAGTCGATCGCCCGGTGCACCAGCGCGCGCGAGCCCAGGTCGCCCACGAAGGCCACGAAGTCGCCCCGGGCGGGGTAGAACCAGGACAGGGGCGGAGGGTACTGCTGGCTGCCGGGCGCGTCCAGGTAGGTGCCGAGCATCTCCAGCGAGAGCATGCCCGCGATCCTCTCCCCGCGGGCCTGGCAGCCCCGCGCGTGCACCAGGCTGCCCATGGGCTCGCGCTGGAAGAAGGGCGGCTCCTCGTTGACGAAGGCCACCAGCCGCACCGTGCGGGCCAGGCGCTCCGTCCGCAGCAGCCGGCCGAGCACCAGCAGCGCCGCCACGCCGGTCGCGTTGTCGTCCGCGCCGGGCGTCGTCCAGACCGTGTCGTAGTGCGCGCCCACCACCAGCAGCGGGGCGGCCGGGTCGGCGCCGGGCAGCTCCGCCACCAGGTTGGCCGCGGTGAGGTCCTGGACCGCGAACTCCTCGCGCCGCGCCTGGAGCCCCCCGGCCTGGAAGGCCTGGAGGACGTAGGCCGCGGCCGCCTCCAGCCCGTCCGGCTCCTGGAGCGAGCGCGGGCCGATGGTCGTGGCCAACGCCTCCACGTGCCGCCGGAGCTCCTGGGCCAGGGCCTGCTCCTGGTCGGAGAGCGCGGGCAGCGGGCCCGCGTGGCTGCAGCCAGGCATGCGGATCATCACCAGCCAGGTGGTGAGCAGCAGCAGCCCGAGCACGCCCGCCAGGGCGATCAGCACGCGCAGCGCCGACCGGGCCACCCGCCGCCCGACAGGCGGCCTCCCCTCCTCGTTCATCGCGCTCCCCTCCCGGGCCTCAGCCGCCCAGCAGCTCCTTGATCTTCCGCAGGTGCTCGCGCACGTCCGCCTCGGGCGGCGGCGCCGCGCGATCCACGACCTCCAGCAGCTCCGCTGGCAGCTCGCTGACGAAGCGGCTCGGCGCCCGCTCCCGGGGCTTCCCGTGCAGCAGCCGCCGGGCGGCCCGGGTGAGCGTCAGCTCGTCCCTGGCGCGGGTGATGCCCACGTAGCACAGCCGGCGCTCCTCCGACAGATCGCCGCTCTCCATGTCGGACGCGCTGGGGTTGAGGGTGCGCTCGTGGGGCAGGATGCCCTCCTCCATCCCCACCATGAACACGCACGCCCACTCGAGCCCCTTGGCCCCGTGGAGGGTGGACAGCGTCACCCGCTCGCCCTGCTCCTCCTCCTTGTCCTGGTCCCGGTCGGCCAGGGTGACCTGGGCCAGGAAGTCGCGCAGGCTCGGGCGCTCGGCCTGCCGCCCGTAGGCGCGCAGCCCCTCCAGCAGGTCCGTCACCCCGGCCCAGCGGCGCTCGTAGGCCGCCCCGCTCTGGTTCGAGTCCAGCACCTCGTCGTGCAGCCCGATGTCCTCCACCAGCCCCTGCAGCCCGCCGGCCAGGTCGGCCCCGTCCCGGAGGCGGCGCGTGGCGCGTCCCACCACGCCCCAGAACGCCTGCACGGCGGGCAGGGCGCGATCGCCCGCCTCCAGCACCTCCCCCGCCCGCTCCACCGCCTTGAAGAGCGGCTGCTCGTGGGCCTCGGCCCAGTCCGAGAGCCTCGCCACCGTGGCCGGGCCGATCCCGCGCGGCGGGAAGTTGATCACCCGCCGCAGGCTGATCGCGTCCGCCGGGTTCTGGCACACGCGCAGGTAGGCCAGCAGGTCCTTGACCTCCTTGCGGTCGAAGAACGAGCGCCCGCCGAGCAGCCGGTACGGGACGTGCTGGGCGCGGAGCTGGGTCTCCAGCGCCTGCGCCAGGCGGTTCGAGCGGTAGAGCACGGCCACCTGCCCGGGGTGATGGCGGCGCTCGCGCAGCAGGGCCTCGATCTGCTCCGCCACCCAGGCGGCCTCGGCGTCGCCGTCCTCCAGCACGACCAGGCGCACGGCCGCGCCGGCCTCGCGGGTGGGCACGAGGCGCTTGGCGTGCCGCGCCGCGTTCTGGGCGATGACCGCGTTGGCCAGGTCCAGCACCCGGGCCACCGAGCGGTAGTTGCGCTCCAGCGCCACCACCTTGCAGGGGGCGAAGTCGCGCTCGAACTCCAGGATGTGGCGCACCTCGGCCCCGCGCCAGCCGTAGATGGCCTGGTCGTCGTCGCCCACCACGCACAGGTTGCGGTGCTGCCCGGCCAGGGCCCGCAGCATGCGGAGCTGCGCGCCGTTGGTGTCCTGGTACTCGTCGACCAGCACGTGCCGGAAGCGCCCGGCCCAGCGCTCGCGGCAGGCGGGCTCGCGCTCCAGCATGCGGGTCGGGCGCACCACCAGATCGTCGAAGTCGACCGCGGCCAGCGCCTGCAGGGCCTCCTGGTAGGCCGGGTAGAAGATGGCCGCCACCTGGGAGTAGTCGTCGTCGGCCTCGGGGGTCTCGCCTGGCTCGACGAAGGCGTTCTTCCAGGCGCTGATGCGCGCCAGCACGGCCTCCAGGTCGTAGTTCCGCCGGAGCCGCAGCCGGCCCGCCAGGCCACGCAGGCAGGCGAGCTGGTCGCCGGTGTCGTAGATCACGAAGCGCGCGCCCTTGCCCCGGCGCCCCCGGCCGAGCTCCTCGCGCAGCATGGCGAGCCCCAGCGCGTGGAAGGTGCACATGGTCACCGCCCGGGCCGGGGCGCCGACCATGCGCCGCAGGCGCTCGCGCATCTCGCCGGCGGCCTTGTTGGTGAAGGTGACCGCCAGGATCTGCTCGCCCCTCACCCCGCGCTCCATGAGCTGGGCCACGCGGTGGGTGATCACCCGGGTCTTGCCGCTGCCCGCGCCGGCCAGCACCAGCAGAGGCCCCTCGCCGTGCTCCACGGCCGCGCGCTGCTCGGGGTTCAACCCCTGGGTCCACTTGCCGGTCTTCCGCTGCGCCGCCATCGGCCCGCGCTCCAGTCCGCCTGCTCAGCCGGCCAGGCGCGCGGGGAGATCGCGCGGCAGCAGCGGCGAGGGGCGCCCCCAGGCCAGCAGCCAGGCCTGGTGGATGGCCCGGGTGAGCCCCACGTGCAGCAGGTGGCGGGCCGACTCGGTGGCCGGGTAGCTGTCCGCGTCCACGCCCACCAGCACCACGTAGTCGAACTCCAGCCCCTTGGTCTGCACCACGTCGGTGACCTCGACCCCGGGCGTGAAGGTGAACTCCTGATCGCGCACCCGCCGCAGCCGGGGCAGCTCCCCGCGCGCGAGCGCCGCGTGGGCCTCGTCGGCCTGGGCGGGGCTGCGCGTCAGCACGGCCACCGAGGCGCCCGGCTCCCGGCGCGCCAGCTCCTGCAGCGCGTCGGCCAGGAAGGTGAGCGCCGCCCCGGCGCCGCCGAAGCGCAGCAGCTCCACCGGCAGGCCGTCCCGGGCGGCCGCGGCCGGCTCGGCAGGCGCGAGCGGGCCCAGGACCCGGTGCGCGAGCTCCATGATCGGGCGGGTCGAGCGGTAGG
This sequence comes from Myxococcota bacterium, assembly GCA_022710975.1. Taxonomy (GTDB): domain Bacteria; phylum Myxococcota; class B64-G9; order B64-G9; family B64-G9; genus JAKLGA01. The sequence goes on from JAKLGA010000002.1 coordinate 546,341, forward strand.
AGACGCGCAGCGGCTCCACCACGGCGTGGTCCTGGCCGATGGTCTCCAGGACCTCGCCCCAGTCGCGGAAGTCGTTGTCGGTCACCCGCTGGGCGGTGTCGCCGGCCAGGGTGACCGAGCGGCCGCGCACCGTGTCCAGGAGCACCTGGAGCTCGAGCGGGCTGAAGTCCTGGGCCTCGTCGATCACCAGGTGGTCGTAGCGCAGCTCGGCGTGGGCGCCCTGGCGCAGCGGCCCGAGCAGGAGCTGGTGGAGGCGCAGCAGGATGGGCGCGTCCTCCTCGTCGTACATGGGCGGCTCGTCGGTGGCCTCGTCCCCGCCCTCGACCCGCCGGAAGTGCTGGTCGGCGCACCAGCGCTGGATCTCCTGGAGCTCCCGCTCGCTGAAGGCGCCCGGGGAGTGCCGGGCCACCCCCTCGGCCAGCCAGACCCGATCGGTGAACAGCAGGTCGAACAGCGCCACCGGCGCGGCCCGCGGGTGGACCCGGGCGGCCTCCGCCAGCCAGGGCACCAGCAGGCGGTGGGTCTTGAACCGCACCACCGCGGCCGGGGTGCCCTCGGAGGTGGCCAGCGGCAGGTCCTCGAAGTGGCGCGGCAGCAGGCCCTGCGCCCAGTCCCGCAGCGTCCGCACCTCCACCCCGTGCACCCCCAGGGCCGGCAGCACCCGGGCGATGTAGCGCTGCAGCGCCCGGCCGAACACCAGCACCAGCGAGCGCCCGGGCCGGAAGCGTTTGGGGTCGTGGAAGGTGAGGTAGGCCAGGCGGTGGAGCGCCACGGTCGTCTTGCCCGAGCCGGCGCTCCCGGCCACCACCAGCAGCTCCTCGCCGTCCCGGGTGAGCAGCCCGAACTGCTCGGCGTCGAGCAGCGCGGCGATCTCGGGCAGGTGCTTGTCCTGGCGGTGCTCCACCTGGCCGTCCGGGGTCCCCAGGAACGGCGCGGCCGTGTCGGGCCGGGTGGCGCTGCCGGCCCCGCCGCGCAGCGCCGCGGCCCGGGCCGACACGTCCTGCCAGCCCTGGCTGCCGCGCAGGAAGATGCCCTGCGGCGCGGCGACCCGCACGAGCTGCCCGTCCACGATGGTCAGCGTGCGCCGGGCGGCCAGGCGGCCCTCGATCTGCCGCGCGGCGATCTCTTCGGCGTACAGCTCCCCCTCGCGGTAGCGGTAGAACACCTGGCTGATGGGGGCGTTGCGCCAGTCGACCACGCGCACCTCGCCCCGGCTGAAGGTGGACTTGCCGAGCAGCAGGTCGCGCGTCCCGCGCTCGTCCTCCAGGCGCATGTGGGCGAAGTACGGGTTGCGGGGGTCGAGCCGCCCGGGCAGGTAGCGCCCGCGGGCGGCGGCCACGGCCTCCAGCCGGTCCATCTGCTCGACCAGCATGGCCTGGTCGTCGCTCAGCTTCTCCTCGCCCACCGCCTCGCGCAGCCGGAGCAGCTCGGCGTCGTAGTCCGGGAGCTCGGCCTGGCGCTGGCCGCCGGCCAGCGCGCAGCGGACCTGCTCGAGCAGCCCAAGCTCCTCGGCCACCACCTCGGGGGCGCCGGGCTCGGGCGGGAGTTCCTTGCCCCTGCCCACCTCAGGCCTCCCGCGGCCGCGCGCGGTCCGCCGCGCCCAGGATGGCGAGCAGGCGCGCGAGCACCGCGGCCGGATCCGCGGCCCGGTTCAGCGCCCGCACCGCGCACACGTTCCGCGCCCCGGCCGCGAGCACCCCGCCCAGGTTGGTCGCGTCGATGCCCCCCAGCACCACCGCCGGCCGGTCGGCCAGCGCCAGCATGGCGCGCATGCCGTCGAGGCCCAGGACCTGGTCGGGCAGGTCCTTGGTGGGCGTGGGGAAGACCGGCCCGACGCCGATGTAGTCGGCCCCGAGCGCGCAGGCGGCCCGGGTCTGGGCCGGGTTGTGGGTGGACAGCCCGATGAGGGCCTCGGGCCCGAGCAGCGCCCGGGCCCGGGCGTAGGGCATGTCGCCCTGCCCGAGGTGCACCCCGTCGGCGCCCACCTCGGCGGCCGCCTCGGGATCGTCGTTGACGATGAACCAGCTCGCCCCGCCGATGAGGGGACGGAGCCTCCGCCCGACCTTCACCACCTCGGCCCGGGGGGCATGCTTCATGCGGAGCTGGATGAAGCGAACCCCATGGGAAACAAGGACTTCCGTCAGCCGCTCGTAGCCGACGAGCGGGTCGGTCAGGATGCCGTACAGGCCGAACTCGAGGGGCACGCGGGGCACCGTCACCTCCTCCGGGCCGAGGGACGGTTCTACCGGGATCCGCCGCCTGTGTAAACCCCCAAGCGCGACCCGGCCAGCGGCCCGGGGGCGCTGTCATGCCGGGAGCGCCCCGGGCGACCCATCCCCAGCCGCCGGGAGGGCGCGCCTCCCGGCCAGGAGGACGCCATGAGCCGAAGGCTTGAAGAGCGCCGGGTGCGTCCCCGCGTGCCCCTGGCGAGCGACGTCATGGTCACGCGCGGGGGAGAGCAGTTCACCTGCGCCGCCCGCGACCTGTCGAGCACCGGGCTGGGCATGGAGTGCCCGCAGGCCGGCCAGCGGGGTGAGCTCATCCACGTCGAGCTCACCCTGGACGGCAGCGCGGAGCGGCTCGTGCTCCAGGGCGTCCAGGTGAGGCGGGTCGGGGCCGGGGCGGGCTACCTGTGGGGAGTCCACTTCCGCGCGCCCGAGCCCAGGTCGACGGCCCTGCTCATGGCCCACGTGCGGCGCGAGATCGTCAAGTCGCACGAGGCCGGGAGCTGGCTCGACGGCGCCTGACGCCCCGCCCTGCGGCCTCGCGGGCCGCGTACAGCCACGGGTCCCGCGTTGACAAGGACCGGCCGGACGGGAGACAGTTGGGTTGACGGGTCCTCTCCCTGAAAAATCGGCTCGAGGGTGATGGGATCCGCCAGGAGGCTGGCATGCTGAACGGAGTGATCCGGGCTGCGCTGGGCGGATCCGTCATCCTCTCCCTCTCCCTGTTCCTCGGCACCTGCCAGGACTACTCCTTCGAGGAGCTGCCGAGATCGATCGTCGAGGAGGGGCACGACACCATCATCATCCCGGCCGCGACCGACATCGACATCCTGTTCGTCATCGACAACTCGGGCTCCATGGTCGGAGAGCAGAAGCAGCTGGCCGCCTCGTTCTCGAGCTTCACCGCCGTCCTGGACGAGAAGTTCGGCGCGGGCAGGTACCGGATCGCGGTCGTCACCACGGGCATGGAGTCCCTGGGTTGCCCGCCCTGCGACCCGCTCATCACCACCTCCTGCATGAACGAGACCGGCGAGAACGGCAGGTTCCAGGACCGCCGCGGCAGCATCGTGGACGAGTCCGTCGATCCCCCGATCTTCGCCTTCGAGCCCTCCGACCCGGCCTGCCGGGTCGTGACCTCGGCCAACCTGGCCTGTTTCGTCGATCCCGCCGGGGGCGGCCTGTACGGCAGCGGGACCGTGTTCGTGGGGACGAACGGCTGCGGCTACGAGAAGGGCCTGGCGCCCATCCGCCTGGCGCTGTCGGGCGGCGCGGTGGGCGGCGGCGCCGACTTCCCACGGCCGGACGCCATGCTCGCCGTGATCGTGGTCTCGGACGAGGAGGACTGCGGCGAGGTGGGCGACGTGACGGAGGGCCTCTCGGGCCTGGGCGGCAAGGTGTGCTACTACGCGTCCAAGGGGGTGGGCCCGGACGGCGCCGAGTCGGATCCCCAGGGCAAGCCCTACGAGCTCACCTCCGTGCAGGAGACCTACGACTTCCTGATGGGCCTCAAGGGCAACCGCGTGGGCATGGTGAAGTTCGTGGCCGTGGTGGGCGTGGAGGACGAGGCCAACCCGGACACCACCGAGATTCGCTACGAGGATGGCACCGCCACCTCCGCCATCTCGCCGGCCTGCCTGACCCCGGGCTGCACCAGCACGGGCGACTCCTGCAAGGCCTTCCCGGGCACGCGCTACCTCGAGCTCGCCGAAGAGTTTACCCTGGAGGAGAACGGCCTGGTCGGCTCCATCTGCCAGAGCGACTTCAGCGCGCTGATGACGCGCATCGCCAACTTCGTCACCTGCCCGCGCGACTTCAAGCTGAGTCGCCCCATCGCCGACCCTGCCCTGGTCAACATCCTGATCAACGGCGTGGAGGTGCCGCGCTACTCGTGCGACGTGACCGGTCGCGTCGAGTCGTGCGCCGGCCCGGGCGCGGCCTGCTCCGAGGGCACCTGCCTCCCGACCTGGACCCGCCGCCTGCCCGGCGATCCGCTGAACCCGTTCACCGCGGCGAAGGCGCCTGGCGGCTGCATCTCGTTTGCCGACCACTACCAGCCCTGCGAGCTGATGGCCGGGGGCGAGATCCGCTTCGAGGTGGTCTACGTCGTCGACCGGTAGGGGTGGCACCCGGAGGGGGCTCAGAGCAGGCTGCCGATCCAGTCCAGGAGCGCGCCCGGGGCCAGGCCGAGCAGGAGCACGCCCAGCAGGCACACGCCCACGCAGGCCGCCTCCAGGCGGGTGCCGCGGTGGAGCGGGGAGCCGGACGGCGGCGCGCCCTCCGCGGACATGTACATGGCGATGACCAGCTTCAGGTAGTAGACCAGGGACACCAGCGAGGCCAGCACGCCCACCAGGGCGAGCGGCAGGTGGCCGGCGCGGATGGCGGCCGCGAACACCCCCAGCTTCGCCATGAAGCCGCCGGTCGGGGGCACGCCGGCCAGCGCCAGCATGAACACCGCCAGGGCCGCGGCCAGGAACGGGTGGCGGTAGCCAGCCCCGCGGAAGGCGGCGAGCTGCTGCGGCTCGCCCTCCTCGCCCGAGAACGCGGTCAGCACCCCGAAGGCGCCGAGGGAGACCAGCGCGTAGAACACCAGGTAGAAGACCACCGCCTCCTGGCCCTCCGGCCCGGCGTCCAGCAGGCCCATGAGCACGAAGCCCATGTGGACCACCGAGGAGTAGGCCAGCATGCGCTTCACGTTCTCCTGGCGGAGCGCCGCCAGGGTGCCGAGCAGCATGGACAGGCCCGAGAGCGCCCACAGGACCGGCGTCAGATCACGCAGCCCCAGCCCGATCCCGGCCAGCAGGCCCACCACGGCCGAGAACATGGCCCCCTTGGAGCCGGCCGCCAGCAGCCCGGCCACCGGGGCCGGGGCGCCCTGGTACACGTCGGGGGTCCACAGGTGGAAGGGCACCAGCGACACCTTGAAGCCGATGGCCACCAGCAGCATGCCCCAGCCGAGCAGCCCCAGCGGCCGCAGCGGCGAGTCGCCGGCGACGCCGGCCATGGCCTCGGGCAGGTGGAAGGTGCCGGCGGAGGCGTACACGAGCGCCACGCCGAAGGCCAGCACCGCCGTGGCCGTGACCCCCAGCACCAGGTACTTGAGGCCCGCCTCGGTGCCCGCGGCGCTCCCGCGGTGGAAGGCGATCAGGATGTACAGCACCAGGGTGAAGGCCTCGAGGCCCAGGAACATGCCCACCAGCGAGGTGGCGGCCGAGAGCAGCGCCATGCCGGCCCCGGCGAAGAGCAGCAGCGACACCCACTCCCCGGGCTGGAAGCGCCGGGCCGCGGCGTAGCGCACGGAGGACAGCAGGGTCCAGGCGACCACCCCGGCCCACAGCACCAGGAAGAAGCGGGCGTAGCGGGCGGCGGAGAACATCCCGCCCACCTCCATGACCTCGGGCGGGACGAGCACGGCCAGGGCCCCGGCCGCGGCGCACGCCGCCACCCCCAGCGCGACCAGGCTGGGCAGGTGCTTCAGCCACAGGCCGAGCATGAGGACCAGCAGGCTGGCGCCGGCCAGCACCAGCACCGGCAGCAGGGAGAAGAGCTCCGCCAGGCTCACGGCGCGCCTCCTGCCCCGCCCAGCGAGGCGGCCAGGACGCGCGCCAGCTCGCGGAAGGGGTCCTGGAAGGTGGCCGGGTGGGTGCCCAGCCAGAGCACCAGGACGGCCAGGGGCGCGAGCACCAGCCCCTCGCGCAGGCTGAGATCGCGCCAGGGCTCCGCGGAGCGCGGCGGGCCCCACAGCACGCCCTGCATGAGCCGCAGCATGTAGGCCGCGGCGAACACCATCCCGGCCGCGCCCAGCGCCCCCAGCCAGGGCTCGGCGCGGAAGGCGCCCACGAGCACCAGGAACTCGCCGGCGAAGTTGTTCAGCCCCGGCAGGCCCATGGCGGCCAGGGCGAAGAACAGGAAGAACCCGGCCAGCACGGGCGCGCGCGCCCACAGCCCGCCCAGCTCGTCGAGCCGCCGGGTGCCGGCCCGCTCGGCGATCATGCCCACCAGGGCGAACAGGGCCCCGGTCGAGAGGCCGTGGTTGAGCATCTGCAAGAAGCTACCCTCGCAGGCGATGGGGGTGGCCACCGCGAGCCCCAGGACGACCAGGCCCATGTGGGAGACCGACGAGTAGGCCACCAGGCGCTTCGCGTCCTGCTGGCGGAAGGCCACCCAGGCCCCCCAGAAGAGACCCGCCAGCCCGAGCGCGGCCAGCCACGGCAGGCTGTCCCGGGCCGGCCCGGGGAACAGCGGGAAACCGAAACGGATGAGCCCGTACACGCCGGTCTTCAGCAGCAGCCCGGCCAGGATGACCGAGCCGGCGGTCGGGGCCTCGGTGTGCGCGTCCGGCAGCCAGGTGTGCAGCGGCACCAGCGGCACCTTGACCGCGAAGGCCAGCAGGAAGGCCGCGTACAGCCAGGGCGCCCAGCCCGCGGGCAGGATGGTGTTCTGCAGCGCCGCCAGGGCGAAGGTGTACTCCCCGGTCTGGTGCCCGTGGGCCAGGTACACGCCCAGGATGGCCAGCAGCATCAGCAGGCTGCCGGCCAGGGTGAACAGGAAGAACTTCACCGCGGCGTACACGCGCCGCTCGTGCCCCCAGATGCCGATCAGGAAGAACATGGGGATCAGCATGATCTCCCAGAACAGGTAGAACAGCAGCAGGTCGAGGGACAGGAACACCCCCAGGATGCCCGACTCCAGGGTGAGCAGCAGCGCGTAGAAGAGCGGTACGGCGCGCTTCTCGCGCCGCCAGCTCACCAGCACGCCCACCACCACCAGGCAGGCGGTCAGCAGCACCAGCACGAGCGACAGGCCGTCGAGCCCCAGGGTGAGCCGCGCGCCCAGGCGCGGGATCCAGGCCAGGTCCTCGTGCAGCAGCCAGCCCGTTCCGCGCGGGCCGCCGAGCAGCACGAACAGCCAGCCGCACACCCCCAGCACCACCAGGCTCACCACCAGCCCGGCCACCCGGCAGGCCGCGTCCGAGCGCCTGAGCGCCAGGCAGGCCAGCGCCCCGAGCAGGGGGAAGGCGCACAGGGCGAGCAACCAGGGGAAGTCTGCGTGGAAGTGCGCCATGCTCAACCGCCCGCCCACTGGCGCACGAGGAAGTAGGCCAGCATGGCCCCGAGCCCGAGCGCCAGCGCCGTCAGGTAGCTAGACAGCCGGCCGGTGGCCCAGGCCGCCACCAGCCTCCCGCCCCGCCCGATCCCGCGCGCCGCGCCATCCAGGCCGCCGTCGATGAGCCGCTCGTCCACCCCCCGGTGCAGCAGCCAGCCCACGGCCAGGTAGGGCTTCACCCACAGCCAGGCGTAGGCCCGGTCGGCCATCCAGCCCCGCAGCAGGAAGCGGTCCAGCCCCCCCTGCGCGGGCGGCCGGAAGCGGGCGTACCAGCGCCGGGCGAGCAGCCAGCCCACGAGCACCAGCGCCGTGGCCACCCCCATGAGGGTCAGCTCGAGCGCGTGCGAGGCTCTCACCTCGGCGCCCCCGAGCGGGCCCAGCCAGCCGTCGAGCAGCCCGGCCATGGGCCAGCCGGCCGGGAGGTTCAGCAGGCCGCCCGCGAGCCCCAGCGCCGCCAGCGGCGGCAAGGTCCAGCGCATGACGCGCGGCAGGGGCTGGTCGTGGCCCGCGTGCCCGGCCGGGTGCTCCCCTCCGCGCGCCTCCCCGGCGAACACCAGGTACACCAGGCGGAAGGTGTACAGCGCGGTGAGCAGCGCGGTCAGCGCGCCCAGGCCGTAGACGCTCCAGTGGAAGGCGTCCCCACGGCTGAAGGCCGCCAGCAGGATGGCGTCCTTGGAGAAGAAGCCGCCGGTGAGCGGCACCCCCGCCAGGCACAGGGCGCCCGCCAGGAAGCTCCAGAAGACGAGCGGGCTCTTGCGCCGCAGGCCGCCCATGCGGGTGATGTCGTTCTCGTGCCCGGCCAGCGCGATCACGCAGCCCGCCGCCATGAACAGCAGCGCCTTGAAGAAGGCGTGGGTCAGCAGGTGGAACATGGCCCCGGAGGCGGCGCCCACACCGACCGCCAGGAACATGAAGCCCACCTGGCTCATGGTGGAGTAGGCCAGCACCCGCTTGATCTCCCGCTGCCGCAGCGCGCAGGTGGCCCCGTAGAAGGCCGTCAGCGCGCCCACCAGGGCGATGGCCTGCAGGCCGGCGGCGGAGAGCGACACCAGCGGGAACAGCCGGCACAGCAGGTACACGCCCGCGGTCACCATGGTGGCCGCGTGGATGAGGGCCGAGACGGGCGTGGGGCCGGCCATGGCGTCCGGCAGCCAGGTCATCAGCGGCAGCTGGGCCGACTTGCCCACGGCCCCGCCCAGGAGCAGCAGGCTGATCCCGGTCAGTGCCGCGGGGGCGAGCGCCCCGGCCCGCGCGTTCAGCGCGTCGATGTCCAGCGTGCCCAGGCTGGCGAACAGCCACAAGAGCGCCACGGCCAGGAACACGTCGCCCACCCGGGTGACCAGGAAGGCCTTCTTGCCCGCGTCCGCGTTCTTCGGCTCCCGGTACCAGTAGCCGATCAGGCCGTAGGAGCAGAAGCCCACCCCCTCCCAGCCGAGGAAGAGCAGCGCCAGGTTGTCCGCCAGCACGATGCACAGCATGGCGAACACGAACAGGTTCAGCAGGGCGAAGAAGCGCGCGTGATCGGCCTCCGCGCGCATGTAGCCCAGCGCGTACAGGTGGATGAGGGTCGAGACCGCGGTCACCATGAGCGCCATGGGCGCGGACAGGCGGTCGAACAGGAGCCCGAAGCCGACCCGCAGATCGGCGCTCTCGAGCCAGGCGAGCAGGCTCACCCGGGTGCCCTGCCCGTCCGCCAGCCAGTAGAGCCACAGGCACAGCGCGGCCGCGGCGCCCACGGCGGCGACCGCCAGGCCGCCGGACAGGCGGCGCGACAGGCGCATGCCGACCAGCGCGTTCACCAACCCGCCCACGAGCGGCAGCAGCAGCAGCAGGTAGAGGAGGTTCGCCATGCCCGTCCTGCCCCTCCGCTAGCCGCGCAGGTCGCGGAACACGTCCGCGTCCAGGCTGCCCTTGCGCCGTTTCATGGCCACCACCATGGCCAGCGAGATGGCCACCTCGGCCGCGGTCAGCGCCATGAGGAAGACCACCAGCACCTGGCCGTCCGCGCGCTGCCACAGGGCCGAGGCGCCGACCAGCGCCAGGCCCACGCCGTTGAGCATGATCTCGACCCCGATCAGGATCAGGATCAGGTTGCGCCGCAGCAGCACCGCGCCCAGGCCCAGCACGAACATGACGGCCGAGACCACCAGCACGTGGGCGAAGGGGACGATCATCGCCGCCCCTCCCCGCCCCCGGCCGGCTCGTCGCCGCGCCCCACGGTGTAGGCGCCCACCGCGGCGAACAGCAGCAGGAAGGAGGCCACCTCCACGCCCAGCGCGTACTCCCCGAACATCAGCTCGCCGAAGGCCCGCGGCGAGGCGTAGTAGCCGGGCACCCCGGCCTGCCCGGCCGGATCGGCGAAGGCCAGCGCCAGGCTGCAGGCCAGGATGACCGCCGAGATGAGCACCACCGGCCAGCGCCTGGCCGGCGCCGGCCGCTGGGCCTCGCGGGCCGGGTCGAGCTCGAACATCATCACGATGAACAGGAACAGCACCATGATGGCGCCGGCGTAGATGATCACCTCCCAGGCGGCCACCAGCGGGGCCCCCAGCAGGTAGAACATGAGCGCCAGCGCAAACAGCGCGTTGATCAGGTAGACGATGGCGTGCACGGCCTGCTTGCGCGTCACGCACAGCAGGGTGGCGACGAGCGCGGTGGCCGAGAGCACGTAGAAGATCACGGTCGACATGCGTGTCCCCTAGGGCAGCAGCGAGCGCACGTCCGCGGGCGGCTCCTCCTCGGAGCCCTCCCCGCGCGCCTGGGCCACGCCGATGCCGGCGTGGCGGTAGAAGTCGTAGTCCCGGTCCTTGCCACCGTCCTCCACCAGCAGATCCTCCTTCTCGAACACCAGCTCGAGCGGGTCCCGGCGGCACAGCTCGTAGTCGGGGGTCATCTGGATGGCCAGCGTCGGGCAGGCCTCGGCGCACAGCCCGCAGAAGATGCAGCGGCTGAAGTTGATGCGGAACCAGGCCGCGTAGCGGCGGCCGTCCGGCCCCTCGGCCGCCTGCATGGAGATGCAGTTGACCGGGCAGGCGGCGCTGCACAGGTGGCAGGCCACGCAGCGCTCGCCGCCCCGCGGATCGCGGGTCAGCACGATGCGCGCGCGGTAGCGCGGGGCCGGCACGCGCTTCACCTCCGGGTAGGGGATGGTCGCCGGCCGGCGGAAGATGGCCTTCAGCGTCACGCCCAGGGCCGCGAGCGTGCCGCGGATGGAGCGCCACAGCGTCATGCCCGCACCCCCAGCAGGATCCCGGCCGTGACCAGCAGGTTCACGAGCGCCAGCGGCAGCAGCACCTTCCAGCCCAGGTGCATGACCTGGTCGTAGCGCAGCCGGGGCAGCGTGCCGCGCACCCAGATGAAGAAGAAGGCCAGCGCGCCCACCTTGAGCAGGAACCAGGCCAGCCCAGGCAGCCAGGGCCCGTGCCAGCCGCCCAGGAACAGCACGGTCGTCAGCGCGCCCAGCACGATCATGTTGATGTACTCGCCCACGAAGTACAGGCCGAAGCGCATGCCGGAGTACTCGGTGTGGTAGCCGGCCACCAGCTCGCTCTCGGCCTCGGGCAGGTCGAACGGCGTGCGCCGCGACTCGGCCAGGATGCTCACCAGGAAGATGGCGAAGGACACGGGCGCGTACACCACGAAGGGCACCTCGGCCTGGGCCGCCACGATGTCGCTGAGCGAGAAGGAGCCGGCCAGCATGAGCACCGGCACCAGCGCCAGGCTCATGCTGAGCTCGTAGGAGATGAGCTGGGCCAGCCCGCGGACGGCGCCCATCAGTGCGAACTTCGAGCTGGAGGCCCAGCCGCCGAGCGCCACCCCGTAGACGCCCAGCGACGACAGCCCCAGGAAGAACAGCACCCCGATGTTGAGGTCGCTGACCACCATGGGGACTTCCTGCCCGAACAGGCTGAGCGGCGGCCCGAAGGGCACCACGGCGAAGGTCAGCAGCGCCATGCAAGCCGTGACCGCCGGGGCCAGCAGGAACACCCAGCGATCGGCCTGGGCCGGGACCGTGTCCTCCTTGGCGAGCATCTTGATCACGTCGGCCAGCGGCTGCAGCAGGCCGAACCAGCCCACCCGGTTGGGGCCGAGCCTGAGCTGCATGCGCGCCAGCAGGCGCCGCTCGACCCACACCATGTAGGCGGCCATGGTCAGCAGCGCGGCCAGCACCACCACCAGCTTGACGGCGGTGAGCACCAGGCCGAGCCAGAGCGGGTTCATCGGGCCCCGCCCTTCTCGATCCGGCAGGCGATCGGTCCGCCGCCCGGGGCGAAGCCCTCGAGCGGGCCGCCGAAGCGGCGCTGGACGAGGGCGAAGCCCGGGGCGAGCCCGGGCGCGAGCCGCACGGGCAGCACGGCCTCGCCCAGCGCCGAGCGCAGGCGGGCCGGCTCGCCCTCGCCCAGGCCGAGCCGGGCGGCGTCGGCGGGGCACAGCGCCAGGGCGTCCTCGCTGGCCACGCCCGCCACGGGCGCCGCGCGCGCCGACAGCGGCTCGGAGCCGAACAACGCCTCGACCGAGAGCAGCGCCAGCTCGCCCTCGGCCACCCCCGGCTCCGCCGGGGTGTCAGGCCGCTCCCGCGCGCTCGGCTCGAGCGCGAGCTGGACGCCCGGACCGCCCGCCACGAGCCCCGCCAGGCCGGCCAGGCGCGGCTCGGACCGGGCCAGCTCGGCCCGCAGCTCGCCGAGCTCCACGGGCTCGCCCGCGAGCGCCGCGAGCACGGCCCAGCCCGGCTGGGGCAGCTCGCCGGGCGTGTCGGGGCGGAACTCCCGCGGCGGATGCGCGCCCTGGCCCGTGACCCGGATGGGCAGGCCGGCCGAGTACACCCGGGCGAAGCCCTGCAGCCGGCCGGCGTGGTTCACGAAGGCGCCGTCCATCTCGGCCGCGGCCGTGGTGGGCAGCACCGCGTGGGCGCGCGCCGCGCTGGCGGTCGGCAGGTGATCCAGCACCACCAGCAGCTCGAGCCGCCCCAGGGCCGCGGCCACCCGGGCCGGGTCGGGGTGCTCGCTCAGCGGATCCGCCTCCAGGCACACGAGCGCCCTCACCCGGCCGGCCTCGATGCCCGCCAGGAGCTCGTCGGCGTCCGGCCCGTCGGGGCAGAGCAGCGCCCCGCCGAAGCTGTCCGGCCCCGGCAGCGCCAGCGACAGCCCGCAGGCCCGCCCGGGGCGCGACAGGGCGCGGGCCGCCGCGAGCAGCAGGCGCACGCCGCGCGGCCCGAGCAGATCGGCCCCGCCGAGCAGCACCGGGCGCTCCGCGGCCTGGAGCGCCGCGCGCGTCTCGGCGTAGCTCTCGCGCTCGGCGGCCTCCAGCCCGTCCGGCGCCCGCCCGTCGGGCCGCGCCAGCGCCTCGAGCAGCGCCTCCGGCAGGCGCGCGATGCGCCGGGCCGGGAACGGCAGCCGGTCGGGGCGCGGGTCCCACACGGCCGCCCGGGCCCCGCGCCGCACCGCCTGGCGCGCGGCCAGCGCCAGCATGGGCGCCTCGCCCTCGGGGTCGAGGCCCGCCAGCAGCAGGCAGTCGCTCTGGCGCACGTCCTCCTGGTCGCGGCCGAGCTGGCCGAGCTCCGCGACCAGCGCGCGCACGGCGCGGTCGCGGCGCGGATGGGGCTCGCACACGACCGGCGCGCCGCCCAGCGCCTGCCCGAGCAGGCCGAGGGCCCGGGCCGACTCCAGGCTGGCGCGGCCCGAGGTGAGCAGGCCCACCGCCCCGGGCCCGTGGGCCCAGGTCAGCTTCGTCAGCCGCTCCCGCAAGGCCTCCAGCGCCTCGGGCCAGCCGAGCTCGCGGCCGTCCAGGCGCGGGGTGCGCGGCCTGTCCGGGTGGTTCGCGTGGCCGGAGCCGAAGCGGCCGCGGTCGCACAGGAAGAAGCCGTTGGTGCGCGGGCCCTCCCGGCCGCTCACCCGCAGCAGCTCCCGGTAGCGGGCCCAGGGCCAGGTGGCGCAGCCCAGGCTGCAGTGCGGACAGACCGAGGGCGCGCACTGCATGTCCCAGACGCGGGCCCGGAAGCGCACGGTCTTGTCGGTGAACACGCCCGTGGGGCACACGTCCACCAGGTTGCCCGAGTACGGGCTCTCCAGCCGCCCGGGCCGGAAGCGCCCGTAGGCCACCCGCTGGCGCACGCCCAGCACCCCGAAGTCGTGGCCGCCGGCGTAGTCCCGGTAGGTGCGCACGCAGCGGTAGCACTGGATGCAGCGGTTCATCTCCTGCTCGACGAACGGCCCCAGCTCCTGGTTGGGGAAGGTGCGCTTCTTGCCCCGGTAGCGGCGCACGCCGTGCCCGCCGGCCACCGTCATGTCCTGGAGCTGGCACTCCCCGCCCTCGTCGCACACCGGGCAGTCGTGCGGGTGGTTGAGCATCAGGTACTCGATCACCGCGCGGCGCATGCCGGTGGCGGCCGGGGCGGTGGTGGACACCACCATCCCGTCCCTGGCCTCCACCAGGCAGGCCATCCTGAGCCCGTGCTGGGGGCCGGCCTGGATCTCGACCGCGCACAGGCGGCAGGCGCCCACCGCGCCCAGCGCCTTGTGGTAGCAGAAGTGCGGCACCGTGATGCCCAGGGCCTCGGCGGCCTCGAGCACGCTGGCCCCGGCCGGCACGCTCACCTCGCGCTCGTCGATGGTCAGGGTCGGCATGCTCACGCCCCCCCGAACGGGCAGCCGCCCCGGGTCACGTGGTCCAGGAGCTCCTGCTCGAAGTGCCGCAGCAGCCCCTCCAGCGGTCCCATGGCGCCCTGGGCCAGGGCGCAGAAGCTCTGGTTGATGAAGGCCGGCTGGGCCTTGAGCAGCGCGAGCTCCTCGCGCCCGGCCTGGCCGCGCTCGAAGCGCTCGAGCAGGTAGCACACGTAGGGCAGCCCGTCGCGGCAGGGGGTGCACCAGCCGCAGCTCTCGCGGGCGAAGAAGGTGAGCAGGTTCAGGGTGGCGGCCACCATGCAGGTGCGCTCGTCGAAGACCGTCACCCCGGCCGTGCCCAGCCGGCTGCCGGCCCGGTCCAGGTTTCCGAAGTCCATGGGCACGTCCAGGTGGGCGGCGGTCAGGTAGGGCGTCGAGGCGCCGCCCGGCAGGCAGGCCTTGAAGCGCCGGCCCTGGCGCACCCCGCCGCCGTGCACCTCGACCACCTCGCGCAGCGGCACCCCCATGGGCAGCTCGAAGCACTCGGTGCGGTTCAGGTGCCCCGACAGCCCGAAGAGCTTCGTGCCGGCCTCGCCCGGCGTGAGCGCCAGGCCCTTGAACCACTCCGCCCCGTGCAGCGCGATGTGCGGCACGTTGCACAGCGTCTCCACGTTCTGCACCGTGGTGGGCCGGCCGAACAGGCCGCGCTGGGCCGGGAACGGGGGCCGCAGGCGCGGGTTGGGGCGCACGCCCTCCAGGCCGTTCAGCAGCGAGGTCTCCTCACCCAGGATGTAGCGCCCGGCCGAGCCGTGCACGTGCAGCTCGAAGCCGAAGTCCGTGCCCAGGATGCGCTCGCCCAGGAAGCCCGCCCCGTGCGCCTCGGCCACGGCCCGCTCCAGGGCGCGGAACACGTCCTCGTAGTCGTAGCGCACGAAGACGTAGCCGTGGGTGACCCCCAGCGCGTAGGCGGCCAGGGCCATGCCCTCCACCAGCGCGTGCGGGTCGGCCACCAGCAGCTCGCGATCCTTGTAGGTGCCCGGCTCCATCTCGTCGCAGTTGCACACCAGGTACTTGGGCCCCGGCGCGTCGGCCGGGAAGAAGGACCACTTCTGGCCGGTGGGGAAGCCGGCCCCGCCCCGCCCGCGCAGGCCCGAGTCCAGCACCAGCTTGCGGAGCGCGGCCGGCGCCTGCTTGCCCACCGCGCCGCCCAGCGCCTGGTAGCCGCCCTCCTGGAGGTAAGTCTCCAGGGACACCGTCTGGCCCGGGCGCCGCCGGGCGAACAGCACCTGGGGGTGGCTCACGGCGGGTCCCCCTGGCCCGCGGCGCGCCGCTCCTCGTCCAGGATGCGGTCGACCCTGTCCGGGGTGAGCTCGCCGTACAGGCGGAAGCCCACCTGCATGGCCGGGGCGCGCCCGCAGGCCCCCAGGCAGCAGGTGGGCAGCAGGGTGAACACGCCGTCGGGCGTGGTCTCGCCCAGGCGGATGCCCAGGCGCGCCTCGAGGTGGGCGCGGATCTCCTGCTCGCCGCGGCTCCAGCAGCAGATCGAGTCGCACACGTGGATCACCCGCCGGCCCACGGGGCGGCGGTAGATCTTGTCGTAGAAGGTGGCCACCTCCTCCACCTGGATGGGCTGCAGACCCAGCAGGCGGGCGGCCAGCTCCACGCCCTCGTCCGGCACCCAGCCGTGCTCGCGCTGGATGGCGCGCAGCAGGTGCACCACCAGCTCCTGGGGGTGCGCGCAGGCGCGGATCTGCGGCTCGAACTCCGCCCGGATGTCCTGCTCGAGCTTCGCGTCCACGCGCGTCTCCACCTGCCGGCCGGGGCCTCAGCGGTCCAGGTCGGCCAGCACGAAGTCGATCGAACCCAGGATGGCCATCAGATCCGCCACCAGCCAGCCGCGGCTCATCAGCGGCATCACCTGCATGTGCGGGAAGGACGGGGTGCGGATGCGCATGCGGTAGGCCGTGCTCTTCCCGTCGCCGACCACGTAGTAGCCGTACTCGCCCTTGCTCGACTCGATCGCCCGGTAGCACTCGCCGCGCGGCAGCGTCGGCCCGCGGCTGACGTGCAGGAAGTGGTGGATCAGGCTCTCGATGTCCCGGAGCCCGTCCCCCCGCTCGGGGAACGCGTAGCGGTAGTCCTCGGTCACCCAGCGGCCGGGCGGCATGCCGCGCCGGCACTGCTCGACGATGCGGAAGGACTGGCGCATCTCCTCCAGCCGCACGGCGTAGCGGGCGAAGCAGTCGCCCCCGGAGGCGGTGGGCACGCTGAAGTCGAAGCGCTCGTAGCCGCCGTAGGGGCGCCGCTTGCGCAGATCCCAGGCCAGGCCGCAGGCGCGCAGGTTGGGCCCGCTCACCCCCCAGTCCTGGGCCTGCTCGAGGCTCAACCGGCCCACGCCCTCGGTGCGCGCGCGGAAGATGGGCCCGTCGGTCAGCAGCTTCTCGAGGTCGCCCAGGCGCCCGGGGAACAGGCGCAGGAAGGCGTCCACCGGCTGCTCCCAGCCCTCCGGCAGGTCGTCGGGCAGCCCGCCCAGGCGGAACCAGGAGGGGTGCATGCGCCCGCCGGTCACGGCCTCGACGACGTCGAAGATCTCCTCGCGGGCCTGGAAGGCGAAGAACACCGGGGTCATGGCCCCCACGTCGTTGCCGAGCGTGCCCGCCCACACCAGGTGGTTGGCGATGCGGAACAGCTCGCACAGCATCACCCGGGCCACCTGGGCGCGCGGCGGCACCTCGATGCCCAGCATGCTTTCCAGCGTGTTCAGGTAGGCCAGGTTGTTCAGCGCCCCGGCCAGGTAGTCGACCCGGTCGGTGTAGGGGATGAACTGGTGGACGTGCTGGCGCTCGCCGATCTTCTCGGCCCCGCGGTGGTGGTAGCCGATGTCGAAGTCGAGGTCCTCGATCTCCTCGCCGTCGAGCTTCAGCACCACGCGCAGCACCCCGTGGGTGCCGGGGTGGTTGGGGCCCAGGTTGAGGATCTGGCTGGCGCCGCCCTGCCCGCGGAAGAAGCTGGCCCCGTCCCGGGGCCGCATGGCCGCGGCCGTCTCGGGCGTGTAGGGCTCCATCTCGGTGGCGCGCGAGGGGTGGTCCTTGCGCAGCGGGTGGCCCGGCCAGTCGTCGGGCATCAGGATGCGGCGCAGATCCGGGTGGCCCTGGAAGCGCACCCCGAACATGTCGAACACCTCGCGCTCGTACCAGCCGGCCGCGGGCCAGAGTGGGGTGAGGGACGGCGCCTCCGGCCGCTGGCCGGACAGCGGCACCTTCACCCGCGCGTAGGAGGCGTCCTCGAAGCTCAGCAGGTGGTAGACCAGGGTGAAGTCGTGGGCCGGCCGGCCCTCGCGCGCGCTCTCGTCGACGGCGGTGAGATCCTCGAGCCGGCCGTAGCGCCTGGGCGCCTCGCGCCGGAGGTACTGGACCAGCTCGAGCGCCGCGCCCGGCTCCGCCCAGAAGGTCGGCATGTCGGTGGCCGCGCGCTCCAGGCGCACCCGCTCGCCGAAGCGAGCCGCCACGGCCGCGCACAGGTCCGGGGCGGCGTCGGCCATCTCCAGCCGGGGCAGCGGCGGGTTCCAGATCAACCCCCCGCGGTGGCCGAGGAAGCGCGGGTGCTGGGCGCTCGAGCCGCGCACCGGGCTCGAGCCGTAGCCGGGCCCGCGCGGGTCGCGGCTCTTGGTGAGCCCGTCCACCAGCAGCGGGCCGCTGGTGCCCTCGCTGCCGCCCCGCAGCCCCAGCACCTTGCGGCCGGGGTGCTCGTCCCGGGCGATCTTCTGCTGGAGCTGCATGAGCCCCTGCAGGAAGGCCTCGGGCCGCGGCGGGCAGCCAGGCACGTACACGTCCACGGGCAGGATCTGGTGCACCCCCTGGATCACGCTGTAGACGTCGTACATGCCGCCCGAGTTGGCGCACGAGCCCATGGCCATGACCCACTTGGGGTTGGGCATCTGCTCGTAGATGCGCAGGATGACCGGGCCCATCTTCTTGAAGGGCGTGCCCGAGATGACCATGAGATCGGCCTGGCGCGGCGAGCCGCGCAGCACCTCGGCCCCGAAGCGGGCCAGGTCGAAGCGCGGGGTCAGCGCGGTCATCATCTCCACGAAGCAGCAGGACAGCCCGAAGAAGGCGGGCCAGGTGCTGTTCTTGCGCCCCCAGTTGAGCAGGTCGTCCAGGCGCGTGAGCAGCACGCCCTCGGGAGCCGGCTGGCTCATCGGCCCGCCTCCGGCAGCTTGCCGCCCGCCTTGCGCCCGGCCCGGGGACCCCAGTCGAGCGCGCCGGCCTTCCACAGGTAGCCGAGCGCCAGGAACAGCACCCCGATGAACACGGCCATCTGGGCGAAGCCCGCCCAGCCGAGCCGGTCGTACACCACGGCCCAGGAGACGATGAACACCGCCTCCACGTCGAACACGATGAAGAAGACCGCCACCAGGTAGAAGGGCACCGGGCCGCGCACGCGCGCCTCGCCCGAGGGCAGGATGCCTGACTCGTAGGGCTCGCGCTTGGCCGGGGTGGTGCTCTTGTGGCCGAGCTTCGCCGCCAGCAGCATGAGCAGCAGCACCAGCCCGACCACCAGGCCGGTGTACAGCAGCAGCGACAGCCCCGCGCTCAGGTCGAGCGGGGCCTCGCCCGAGAGCTCCGCGGCCAGGTGGGTCCAGTTGGGGCTCGCCAGCAAGTCAGCTCTCCGCGCGAGGGGAATGGTCTCCCCAGCCTAAAGAGGACAACTGCGCTCCGGATAGTAGCGGAGGGCTCCGGCCCGGTCAAGGTGAAAGTCGAATCCGGTTCGAGCTCAGTCCTTCAGCACGTACCGGTGGCGGCGCTGTCCGGCGGAGCGCTCGAGCACCACCTCGGCGGACTGGGAGGCCAGCACCACGGCGTAGGCCGCCAGGGCGAGCTCCGGCGAGTGCACCGGCAGCCCGGCCACGCGCAGCAGCACGTCCCCCTCGCGCAGGCCGAGCGCCTCGACGAAGCCGCCCGCGGGGATGTTCCGCAGCGCCAGCCCGAACGGCTTGCCGTCGCGCTCGACCGGCACGGCCCGGCCGAGCGCCTGCAGGCAGGCCCGGCGGGAGTGGAAGGCCTGGAGCGCGGCGCGCGGCACCCGCCAGGTGGCCGCGTCCACCGCCTCCACCAGGGAGGGCGAGGGGCAGCTCGGCCCCCGGGGCGGCGCGGGCGGCGCGGCGGCGAGCGGCAGCAAGGCCAGGGCGGTGAGCGCCAGGGCGCGCATCAGTCCGGGATCACCAGCTCCGCGGGGTCGAAGTCGCCCTTGGGGTAGCGGGGCTTCATGTCGGCCAGGGTGTCGGCCAGGATCTGCGCGAAGGCGGCGTCGCGGAACCACTTGTGGTCGGCGGGGATGACGTACCAGGGCGCCTGCTTCGTGCTGCAGCGCTGGAAGACCTCCTCGAAGGCGCGCATGTAGTCCTGCCAGCAGGCCCGCTCCCCGAAGTCGTGGGGGTTGACCTTGAAGTGCTTCTTCGGCGTGGCGATCCGCTCCTCGAAGCGGCGCTTCTGCTCGGCCTTGCTGATGTGCAGGAAGATCTTCACCACGGTCGTGCCCTGCCGGGTCAGGTACTCCTCGAACAGGTTGATCTCCCGGTAGCGCTTGCGCCAGACCTTCTCCGGCACCAGGTCGTGCACCCGCACGATCAGCACGTCCTCGTAGTGCGAGCGGTTGAACACGCCGACCTCGCCCCGGGCCGGGGCGGCCTTGTGCACGCGCCACAGGAAGTCGTGATCGAGCTCCTCGGCCGAGGGGGCGCGGAAGCTGGTCACCCGGCAGCCGGCCGGGTTCAGCCCCGACAGCACCTTGCGGATGGCGCCGTCCTTGCCGGCCGCGTCCATGGCCTGCAGCACGACCAGCACGGAGCGCCGGTCCTCGGCCATGAGCGCGCGCTGCAGGTCGAACAGGCGCTTGCGGTGCTT
This sequence comes from Myxococcota bacterium, assembly GCA_022710975.1. Taxonomy (GTDB): domain Bacteria; phylum Myxococcota; class B64-G9; order B64-G9; family B64-G9; genus JAKLGA01. The sequence continues at coordinate 566,177 of JAKLGA010000002.1, forward strand.
GCGGGTGAGCTCGAGGGCCGCCTCCTCGTCGAGCCCGGCGTGGAAGCGGGTGTCCAGCTTCGCCAGCTCGAGCCGCCTGCCGGGTTTCACCCGGAACGCCTTGCGGAAGTCCATCGCTCGCCTCCTGGTCGGATCCCTAGAGGTTCCAGCCCTTGGGCACGGCCACCAGGTGCCCGCCGCCCGGCAGCGGCACGCAGCGCAGTCCGCGCGCCTCGTCCTGGGCCCGATCGTAGCCCAGCACGGTGCCCTCGGCCATGTGCACGTCCTTGTCGATGACCGCGTTGCGGATGCGGCAGCCGCGGCCGACGCGGGTCTCCTGGACCAGGCCGCCCTCCATCGAGCCGCCCAGCAGCACCGAGTCCTCGACCTGGGCGTAGGAGTGCAGGTACACGCCCGGGCACAGCACCGAGCGCCGCACGCTCGCGCCGCTGACGATGACCCCCTCGCACACCAGCGACTGGATGGCCACGCCGGTGCGGCCGGGGGAGTCGTGCACGAACTTGGCCGGCGGGAAGTGGGCCGGGCTGTTGAACACGGGCCACTGCTCCCCGTACAGGTTGAAGCGCGGCTTGGCCGAGACCAGATCCAGGTTGGCCCGCCAGTAGGCCTCCAGGGTGCCCACGTCCTTCCAGTGGTCGGAGTCGCTGGCGCGCTCCAGGCGCGCCCGGCGGCGGCGCCCGTCCGCCATCTGGTACTCGTACTCCTCGATGCGGTTGAGCCTGGAGAAGTCGTAGACCGCCACCAGCTCGCCCGCGGCCAGCATGCGCGGGATCACGTCGCGGCTGATGTCCTGGGCGTCGCCCTCCAGCCAGCGCTCGAGCACCGCCGGCGAGGCCAGGTACACCCCCATGTTGGCCAGGCACTCCTGGGTGCCGGGCAGGGGCGCGGGCGCCTCCGGCTTCTCCACGAAGCTGGTCAGCCGCCCGGTCTCGTCCACCTCCAGCACGCCGAAGGCCCCGGCGGCCTCCGCCACCGGCACCCGCACCGCGGCCAGGGTCAGCGCCGCCTCGTGGCCCTCGTGGAAGCGCAGCATGCCGCGGTAGTCCATCTTGTAGATGTGGTCGCCCGACAGGATCAGCACGTTGCTGGACCGGCTGTCGCGCAGCAGCGGCAGGTTCTGGCGCACGGCGTCCGCGGTGCCGCTGTACCACGAGCTGCCGGTCTGCATCTGGGCCGGGACCTCGTCCAGGAACTGGCCCATGCGCCGGGACAGGAAGTTCCAGCCCGTGCGCAGGTGGCGGGACAGGGAGTGCGACTTGTACTGGGTCAGCACGTGGATGCGGCGCACGCCCGAGTTGATGCAGTTCGACAGGGTGAAGTCGATGATGCGGTAGGTGCCGCCGAAGGGCACGGCCGGCTTGGCGCGCACGTCGGTCAGCGGCCGCAGGCGCTCGCCCGCGCCGCCGGCCATGACCACCGCCACCAGGCCCTCCACGCCGGCCATCGCGCACACCTCCGGACTGGAAGTGTACCCGGGAGCGGGCCGGGTGGAAAGAAAACCCCCTGGCTACCTCCCGCCGGACAGCTCGCGCTCGATGACTTCCTTGAACTTCTCGAGCGGCTGGGCCCCGCTCAGCGGCCAGCCGTTGACGAAGCTGGCGGGCGTGCCCCGCACCCCGAGCTTGGCGGCCTGGGCCATGTCGGCCTCGATCTCCGCCTTGTAGGCGCCCTGGTCGAGCTCGGCGCGGAAGCGGTAGAGGTCCAGGCCGAGCTCCTGGGCGTAGCGCTCGAGGTCCTCGCGGCCGAGCGCGCGCTGGGCGGCGAACAGCTTGTCGTGCATGGGCCAGAACTTGCCCTGCGCGCCGGCGGCCATGAGCGCCTCGGCGGCCGGGAAGGCGTCCTTGTGGAAGGCGAGCGGCATGTGTTTGTAGTGCACCCGCAGCCGCGGCCCGTAGAGCCCGAGCAGCTCCTTGAGGGTCCCGGCCAGCCGGCCGCAGTAGGGGCACTGCAGGTCGGAGAACACCACGATCTCCACCCGCGCGTCCCGCCCGCCCAGCCAGTAGGAGTTGCCGGGGTCCACCACCTGCCGCGCGGCCGGCGGCTCGGGCCGGGGGGCCGGCGGCTTCTCGGCCGGCTTGTTCGTCAGCCCGCACTCGGTCAGCCGGGCGTACAGCGCGTCCCCGCGCCCGCCGGTGCGCAGGGCCTGGGGCACCAGGGCCTCCACCCGCTCCAGGAACTTCTCCGCGGGCTGGGCGCCCACCAGCAGCGTGCCGTTGAGGTAGGCGGTGGGCACCCCGCGCGCCCCCAGGCGCTCGGCCTCGGCCTGGTCCTCGGCGATCTCGGCGGCCACCTCGGCGGATGCCATGTCCGCCTCGAAGCGCCGGACGTCCAGCCCGAGCTGGCTGGCGAGCGCGATGAAGTGCTCGGGCTCCGCCAGCCGCTCCCGGCTCTCGAACAGGCGATCGGCCATCTCCCAGAACTTGCCCTGCCGGGCGGCCGCCTGGGCCGCCTTGGCCGCGGGCAGGGCGTCCTTGTGGAACGCCAGCGGGTTGTGGCGGAACACCAGGCGGAGCTGGCCGGGGTACTTGCCCAGCAGCTCCTTCAAGGTGGGGTGCAGCTTGAAGCAGAACGGGCACTGGAACTCGGAGAAGACCACCACGGTGACGAGCGCGCCCTGCCGGTCGCCCAGCACCGGCGCCCACCTCGGCACGCTCACCTTGAAGATCGGCTCGGCGCCCTGGACGCAGCCGACGGGCGCGCCGTCCACGGCCGGGTCCGCGCGCTCGAGCGGCGCGGGACCGGCCAGGGCGGTGAGGCAGGCGGAGCACAGCAGCGCGGCCAGCAGGCCGGCGGGCAGACGGTGTCTCATGCGAGGTCCTCCCGGGGGCATCATCCGACGGAACCCGGCCGCTGGCAACCCTCGCGCCGGCGGCTCAGGCCAGGACCAGCAGCGGGTGCAGGAAGGGCACCTGCTCGCCCTCGGCCACCAGGACGGCCTCGACCCGGCCGTCCCGGTCGGCGTGGATCTCGAACTCCTTCAGGTGGGACTCCTGCACCACCAGCAGATCGCCCTGGCGGACCCGGGCGCCCGGCAGGACCGTCAGGCGCACCACCTCGCCGGCCACGACCGACACCACGCAGCGGCCAGCACCCGCCGGGGCCGGCGCCGGGGCGGGCGCCGGGGCGGCCGCAGCGGAGGACGGCGCCGCGGGCCTGGGCGCGGGCTTGGTGTGGGGCACCTTGCGGATGGCGAGCGTGGCCTGGCCCTTGAGGAAGGCGACGCCCTTCTCCCGGCAGGTGGCGGCGATGAACAGGTTCTCGTCGCTGGTGGGCAGGGCGGAGGCCAGCAGCAGGCGGTAGGCCGCGCCCACGCCCTTGCCGGGATCCTCCTCGTCGAGGTCCAGGGGGGCGCGCCGGGTGGGCTCGAGCCCGAGCTGCTCGGCGGCCAGGCGCACCACCTCGGGGTCGGGCTCGACCGGGGTGCGCCCGAAGTAGCCGAGCACCATCCGGCCGTAGCCCGGGGCGATCTTCGCCCAGGGGCCCAGCATCACGTTGTTGAAGGCCTGCTGGAAGTAGAACTGGGACACCGGGGTGACCGAGGTGCCGAAGCCGCCCCGCCGCACCACCTCGCCCATGGCGCGGATCACCTCCGGGTAGCGGTGCAGGATCTGGTTGTCGCGCATCATCTGGGTGTTGGCGGTCAGCGCTCCGCCCGGCATGGGCGAGTACGGGATGAGCGGCTCGACCGCCTTGGCCTCGGGCGGCACGAAGTAGTCCGCCAGGCAGTCCTGCAGCACCGCCTCGGCCGCGAGCACCCGGTCCACGTCGAGGTCGAGCTGCCGGGCGCCGCCGCGCAGCGCGTGCCACATGGTGACCACGTCGGGCTGGCAGGTGCCGTGGGACACGGGCCCCAGCGACAGGTCGATCTGATCCACCCCGGCCTCGACGGCGGCCAGGTAGGCGCTGATGCCGATCCCGGCCGTGTCGTGGGTGTGGTACACCAGCCGGGTCCCGGCCGGCAGGCGCTGGCGTGCCAGGCGCACGGTCTCGAACACCTTGCCCGGGGTGAGGGTGCCCGAGGCGTCCTTGAAGCACACGGACTGGAAGGGGATGTCCGCGGCCAGGATCTGCTCCAGCACCCGGAGGTAGAACTCCGGCGTGTGCGCGCCCTCGCAGCCGGGCGGCAGCTCCATGACGGTCACCACCACCTCGTGCCTGAGGCCGGCCTCCACGATGCAGCGCCCGCTGTGGACCAGGTTCTGCACGTCGTTCAGCGCGTCGAAGTTGCGGATGGTGGTGACGCCGTGCTTCGCGAACAGCTCGGCGTGCATGCGGATGATGTCACGCGGCTGCGACTCCAGCCCCACCACGCTGATGCCGCGGGCCAGCGTCTGCAGGTCGGCCTCGGGCCCGGCCGCCCGGCGGAAGGCGTCCATCACCTCGAAGGCGTTCTCGTCGCAGTAGAAGAAGGCCGACTGGAACGAGGCCCCGCCGCCCGACTCGAAGTGCCGCAGGCCGGCCTGCACCGCGGCCTCGACGGCCGGCAGGTAGTCCTTCGACAGCACGCGCGAGCCGTACACGGACTGGAACCCGTCCCGGAACGCGGTCACCATCACGTCGATCTTCCTGTGGGCGCCCATGGTGTCCTCCTGAAAAACCCCGGATCCCTACCAGAGCCCCGCGGGGGGCTGTCAACCCCTTCTCCTCCGGGTTGACCGGCGTTGGCAGATCCTGCGTGTGCGAGTCACTCCGGGCATTCTTCTGGGAGGTAGGGGCGGGCCCGTCGGTAGGGGCGGGTCCAGCGCTAAAGATCCCTCACATCTTCCCTTGAAGCTCGAGATGTGATCAAACCGGTGGATGAACCTCACGATCCCGGACCTATCGACCGAGTTTTCGCAAGTAGAGTTGGGCGACTATCGGCGCACTTGTA
>JAKLGA010000020.1 GCA_022710975.1 Myxococcota bacterium
GCTTTCGCCCCGCCGGAGCATCGGCACCGCAAGCATCCGGCGAGCCTCGAGTTCTTGCTTGGTTCCTCGTTTTGGCATACCTCAGGCATTAAGCACAGTTAGACCGTAGAAACAAGGGTCAATAGGATACTTCTATCGCTATTCAATGCAAGACGCAAGTCAACAGCTGCTCAGCTGTCTGACAGAGTAACGCCGATTGTAGTCGTCGAGGAACCCGAGAGTTTTTTGCATCCATCAGCACAAGCTAAATTTGGCAGGATTCTTCAAGATCTATCAAGCGATCTCGGAGTTCAAATAATTGCAACAACTCATAGCGCGTATATGCTCAACAATAGAGATAGAGATTCCAATATCTTACTGGAAAGAGCTAAATCTAGAACTTGTCTTCGCGAGACACGAATTGTAGATATATCGCAGTCAAACTGGCTCGAACCGTTTTCTTTCGCACTCGGACTGACTGACGACTCGATCAGGCCGTGGAATTCTGCCGTATTCTCTGCAGCAAACAATATTATCCTTGTTGAAGGAGATACCGACAAGGAATATTTCGAACTACTACGTGATAAAAGACATGGAGATAATGCGTTGAAGTTTTCCGGAGAGATACACAGCTATGGTGGAGCAGATAACCTATCTAACCAGTCTTTTCTTGGCTTCTTGCTTAAGATATATAACAAGACATTTATTACCTTTGATCTAGACAAGGAAAGCAGCGTAACAAAGACGCTCACAGCGCTCAAGCTGAAACCCAAAGTGGATTTTCTTGCCATCGGAAAGAAAGAATCGGGTTTGGATAGGATCGAAGGGCTGCTGCCTGAAAATGTGCGTAACGCTGTGCATTCTGCGAATTCTAAACTTGTTGCAGCTCTTGGTTCATCTGATACAAAAGCAAGGCGTAACGCCATGAATGACTTAAAGCATAAATATCTCTTGTACTTCAAAGAGAATATGCAATTCAATGAGGAATGGTTCTGCGAACTCTACGCTGTGGCAAGAACCATCAACAAAGCAATGCACCTGAAAAGGTGATTATCTACCTTTCTTTCTATCCCTTCTTCATTTCAAGAAAGGAGAACCTTCCCGTAAGCGATTCTAGTTCTGCAATACCGAAGCAGCATCCGTCCTCTGTAATGAATCTTTTCGGTCGCCCCACATGAAGGTGCTATCAGGCACCTAGAAGGTGGGATAGGGAGAGGTAGCGCTGGAAACCGACGTTCTTTCTATTTGTTGCAGAAAGCTGGCACCTTCCAGCTTGGCGGGCTACTACGAGTGCGACGACACGCTCGAGTCCTGCGCGGGGTGCGCCCATGCGGGACAGGGCTAAGGGTGGTTGCTGGCGGTGGTGGTTGGGGTGGGAATTGAATTGGCGAGGAAGCGGCGGAAGCAGGCCTCCACCTAAGGGATCTATTCGGTGACAAATGCAAAGGTCTCGCCTGCCACTCTCCATTTGCAACTTCTAACGCATCATTCGCCCTTCTGTTACAAACGTAATTTCTTGCAACGCTGATGATTTTATCGTGGACACGTGCTCGCTGCTAGCCGTACATTAAAGAAGCCGACGGATTTCGTCCACATCATCGCGAGTAATCATCGGGAAGGGATGCTCCGCCAAGTAGGCGTGCTTCAGGACTGAGTTGCCATGTGGCTCAAGGGCTTTAAAGTATGCAATAGCACGCTCGTCTGCATAGTTAGAACCTGCTCAGAATCGTGCGAAGTTAGGCGGACCTATTGAGCCATTCATTCCTTGAGTCATCAATGCAGAGGAAGCGCATAGAGGAAACTGTGAAGGCTATCTACCGCTGATGACCAATCGCAAGCGATAACAGCTTGCGCATGGCACAGCCAAGGAGGGATTGCACTATGCCTGCGATGGTAACGATCATAAAGACGAAGTACAAAGTGGTGCCCACCAAAGATTACGTCCTTGTTGATCCAGAAACTCTTCCAGCCGGGACTGCGAGAATTGTACTCGCACATGATTCGCTCAGCGGAGCAAACATCCAAGCCGGCGATCTCTGGTTTTGTGACCTGGGAAAGGCCATAATGTCCGACTTACCTCTGGTTTCCGGAAATGGTAAGCTTGTGGCAATTCCCGTTTCGGCGCTGATCTGCCGGCTGCTTCAGGAATAGGCACATCCAAATGCTACTTCGGACCACGCATGTTCTAAATGTTCCCAAGCAAGTTGCAGCAGTGTAGATCGTGAGTTGACGAGGTATATGGATACAAAAAGTTCTCCAGCGCCTACCCGATGCGGCCGTTCCAGATTGGAGGAAACATGTGGGTAAAAAACATCAACGGGACAAGCCAGAACACGTGTAAATGCGGAAGCTGGCTTGAGCATTGGAGTAGATTCTCTCAAGACTCAAGGGTCATCTGCTCTGTTCTTGGTTGCAGATCTGTTGCTGAGGTAGGGGCACATGTGCAGTTGTTTCTTTCCACCGACGAGCGATGGTATATAATTCCTGTCTGTCAGATGCACAACATGGTTCAGAGTACGCCGCTTGCAATTGATGATTCATATCGGTTGGTATCTGCAAACGTAAATAAAACCTGCGGCTAGGGTGAGATTCTAATTATCATGATGTAATGTATTGCAAGTGACTGATAGCAACCGAAAAAGCGAAGTCTGAGCACCTTTCATTAGGGAGGTCACTTTGCCAGACCAACCCAATAAGAATGTGATCACGGTATTGTACAAAGCCGGATACATCACGACAGCAGGCGTAGCATTTGCTGCACTCGCCCTATCAATAAATCTCTGCAGCAGGACCCAAAAACTTGAAGCGCTGCAGGTTCACCAAGAAACCTCATCTGTATCGCAGGACCTTAAAGGATCAGGAATTCAATCAGGACGAGACACAAAGATCGAAGGCGGATTGACCGTGGTATCTCCACTGACCGGAAAGCCTCCCAAGAGGGCACAAAAGCTCCCCAGAGAAGAGCAAGTGAAGAACTTCCAGACTTATGTAGAGATGATATTCCTAAAGACCAAGACCCCCAGAATGTGCCCTGGTGACCTATGCGTCTCTAACCCAACTGGCGCAACCCTGCAGTGTGGGGACTACGAGTTTGGATGGCTGATCCCCTTTCTTCACGAGAAGAAATATCTGCAAATTGACGAGAAAGATGGCTGCTTTGAGTACCTGGGGGGAAACCAATCAAAGAAGGTCTCGGAGTAAATCCTTGGAAGATGCGCTTGCCCGCCCTCTGCGGCAGGGTGGCACCTTCCGGGTGGGTTGCAGTAGGCACCTTTCAGCGGGGGGATCTCTTCGCGAGTTTGACGCAAACCATGTTTGGATCCAGGGTACACTGCGGCGTGAGGACAGGATTTGTGGAAGAAACAGTTTGCCTAAAAAAACTAAACACACCAATTTCCCTGACCGTAAGGCGAATGAAGTAAGAGCGGCCTGACTGCTAGACTACCTTAAAAACTCTAGTTCCGATAGCTGCTTGACTCCTGTTGAGGATCGTCTTAACACTGATTTCAACACCCGGACTGACTTTGTCTATTACTGCATCCTCAATTCTAATTGATTCAATATTCTCCTCAATGTATTCTAGTTGCGTTTCATAAGCGATTCGATCTCCGACAGACAACGATTGATTCTCAAGAAGCATTTTCAGCGCACCTGGCATCTCATAGAAATGACCAATGGCGCCAATAGGTCTGTAGTTAGTTGGAATAGGAGAGATTCTACCTATTTCAAGAAATAGTGGAGCAATACTATCAATCCTCCACCCATACTTCAAGCAACCACGAAGCAGTTTGCTGAGATCAACAGTAGTCAATAGGCCAATACAATAATCAGCTGCGGAGCTTAGAGCCACCCGAGTGAAGGTGCCCTTGTTGTCCCTTTCCAATGGTGCGAGATATCTCTGGTGATTTATTATTGACAATCCTGCCAGATTCGTTTGGCACCATTCTCTTGAGCGGGCAGAAACGTATTTAGATACCTGGAGACTTTCTGCCTCTGAAGGAATCCCGGTAATGCCTTTACACTCCAGCAGGACAGTTCTATCGCCTATTACTAGACGTAAATCTTCTTTCTTGGGGCCCGATTCAATGCCCTTTGAGATTAGCTCGTCAACATCAACTATTTCCGTAAACCCCATCACAGATAGCGCTCGTTTGATTTCACCAACAAGCACGTCCCCAGTTTCAGACATTATTCCAGAATAATATGAATTCTCTGCCTTCTTGGATGCAATCTCATTTTCGAGAATACTCTGCTGCGACAGAGCGTTGGCCTTGTGCTCGGAAAGTCTATTGATAAGAATCTCAACCTGAGGAGGAACGTACAGGGCATTGTCACGCCAGGAAAACCTGCTATTCTCAGGAAAAAGCTCCGGTAAATCATCCTGTAGGTATTCCGTAACGAACCAGTATATGAAATCCTCAATATTCTTCGGCCGTGGTAACAGGTAGATCATGCCTTCGCTAGTTTTATCCGATGGAAGCACCATGGCAGCGACTGTAAGGCCATACTTGCTCGTAGCAATGGGTACGACTCTCCTGTCCATATATAGATTGGGTTTGATTGTGCAGCGGAATGGGAGATTCTCGACAAATGACGCAAATTTTCCAGAATGGGTTTTCAACAATTCTGTAGCGTGAGATTCTGATCCTTCGTCATTGACGAAGTCAATTTGATCCAGGACGGATAGGAAGTGGTATTTCCCAATTGATAGTTCCTTAGCTCTATCCATGCGTCCTCTTCTTGCTGCGGAAATAACGATGCGCTGACTATGCTCTCTGTCTGTGAAGACAACAATTGCCCCTCGATTCTGGTAGATCCTGTCAATGCAGCTACGATGGTCATGCATTGCACGCAGACGTGTATCAACAACACCAAATTCGCATGAACACCATAGCTCTCTCGGGCAATCATCGGGTGCTTCAAGAGAAATACCGCGATCGATTCCATCTACCGCGAGATCAACAAACAAAATGTCTTGGTCGGCGAGTCCGGCAAGACGCGATGTATCCTTGATGACTACATGCTCGTAGTTTTGCTCAACGGCGGCTACGCCTCCCAGGGTCCCTTCCGAGACGTTGAATCCTCGTTCTCGTAATCGGTCTGCTGACTTTTTTGTGCAATCGACTAGTAGTATTCTTGGCTTGCTATACATCTTTTATCTTTCTCTTGGGTCTCAAGTGCCATAATTCTGTTTAGGCAACGCACTACAATTCCTGACTGGGCTTCTATTCCATCATGAGAACAAGATCCGCACAGTTGCATTGGTTGGCGGCCAGAACCCTGCAGTATGGCATGCCTATGATCATCGAACCTCCGGCCGAGAGATAATTGCAGTTTGCATGAAGGAAATTGGAACCCTGAAGACTTGCCAGCCTTGATCTCATGAGTCCGCCAGCCCGAGCCCTTGCAGTATCCCCTCCATCTGCTCCAGAGCCGCCTTCAGGTCCTCCGCGATCTCCTGCGCGATCACCGCCGGTTCGGGCAGGTTGGCGGAGTCCTCCAGGGAGTCGTCCTTCAGCCAGAAGATGTCCAGGCTGACCTTGCCCCGGGCCATGATCTCGTCGTAGCTGTACGCCCGCCAGCGTCCCTCCGGGTTCTTCTCGCTCCAGGTCGCCTTCCGCTTTTGCCGCTCGCCCGGCCTGGCGTGGACCATGGGAGTCACCTCCTTCGCCTCTTGTGCGAACCTCCACCGTGGCACTTGTGGTGACAGGGGATGCAGGCTCCGCCGCATGGGCAACCGGTTATACAATGCGGACCGGAACGCGAAGGGGTGTAGTCAGGGTGATATTCTTCAATGTTGCATTTCTTAGAACAAGCAATGCAAGCTTCCCCACACCGGCATCCTACGCGGCATTGCCCGGTAACTGCGTCAACCCGCGATGCAGGGTCAGATACCCTGGGGATGCAAGGCCAGGATTCAGGCAGGCAAGTACCATGGCAGATTATTCCGTTGCGGCAACTTCCGGTGCTTCCAGCATCGGGGGAGTGGGCTGCAGTGCGTTCAACCTCACAGGTGCCAGCGTTACAGCTATACCCAAGAGGGCATTCCCCACAAACTACCTTCTGCGAACACGTTGGGGAATAGCAGATCTCTCCACATTGCCTATCGACTTCGGCGCAAACCTCTGCCTTCTCTGTATCCGTAGTGGGGTACTTTGAAAGGTCGAGCTTGGCAGCGCGTGTCTCTGCTGTTTCACGGACACAGGTTTTCGCGCAGTCAATGCATGTTTTTCCACAGGCACAACCTGTCTTGCAGCCGAGACCGATAACGGTATCCGGTCTATTATCGGGGTGGCCGATCCTGAGAACGCAGGGGCGGGACCTTGGGATGCAACTATTTCCGCAGACTGACCCAACACGACAGAAACTAGAGAACCCTGTAGAGAACTCGGATTCGCATATTCCCTCTTTGCAGGTGTAGCCGTGAGGGCATTCTCCACAGTTGACTTCGACGGAACACATGGGACCAAAACACTTCTTGCCACATTCGGTATTGGCTAACGCACAGGCTTCCGCGAATTCCTCTTCACTGTCTGGAACCCTACCTTTTCGGTTGTCTGGTAAGCTGTCCGGGCGATCTGTTTCGAAGTAGGTGAAAGAAGGACGCGCCGCGCATCCCGTGCCGAAAGCCAACAGGCAGCCAGCTAATAGGTGAAGCTTCTTCAAGACCCATCCCCAATCTACGCTACGCTGGCATCGCAGGAAGGTGCCAGCCCACTGACTTGGGCTGGTGACCACGGCCATTTTCCCCCAACGTCCTAGGTACCATCCACCTTGTTCCCTGGATCGCTTGAACTTGCAGCCTCCGGAGACAGCCCCGCATTGGCCTGTTCCGGGCTCTCATCGTGCGAAGGCACCTGGTTTGCCTTCGAGCCAGAGTCCCTCTGCCGCCTGGCAGCCTTTCCGTAGTAGCGCTTGACTCGGGTCTGGGCAGCCTCAGCCTCCTCGCCCTCGAGCACGTCCCGCTTCAGGACCTCGCTCTTGAGAATCGCCAGGATTGCCTCTGGCGCGACGAGCACCCCATCAGAGACCTTCCGGAGCTCCCGGCGAATCGCCCCCACCACATCGTCGGTCAGCACGAGCGCGCCGATGACGAAACGGTTCACGGTGAGCATCCGCTCGTGGAACTCCTCGCGGGCGGCCTTGACCAGGCCCTCCTTGCAGACGAGGAACAGCTTCTCGAGGTGTTCCTCGTTCTTCGTGTCGAGGTCCATGAAGTTGTACGAGCAAACGAAGTCGTAGTTGATTGGCTGCTCGAACTTGACCTTGTAGAGCCGCCAATCGACCCCGTTGGTCAGGATGACCCAGGGTGCCCCGTTGTTGGCGCCGTAGTCGATCGCTTGCTTGAGGTGGCTGTCCTTCAGTTCGAGGCCGATCGCCTTGGCCTCGATCAGGAACTCGACCTTGTTGTCGATCTTGATGGCCAGGTCACAGAACGTCCCGCGGATGGCGAACTCGCTGGTGACGTCCACGTACTTGTCGTAGCCGAAGACCTCGGCCAGCATGTCCTTGATGATCGAGACCGTGTCGGACTCGTTCACGTCGCGGTCCTTGGCGATCTTGAGCACCTGCTGGAACTTCGCCACATTCCGCACCAGACGCTCAGCGACCTTCTTCGGCATCATCACCATAGCTCCTTGTCAGGTGGCCTTTCTCCATGAGTAGCACGGTACCCGGACATCCGCTGGGTGCATCCAACCCGAGTATCCCTGCGATTGATACTTCTGCGATTCACGGTAGAAGCCGATCCCCTCGCTGTCAAGCGTGGCATCAACCAGGCTACCCTTCCGCAGGTACCTATCCCCGCGCGAGTGCCAGCCACCAGGAGCTGGCGCTCACCCCTTACTGAGCCTCACCGCGTTCTCCACCAGCCGGAGCGCCTCCCCGATGTCGTCCTGCTCCACCTCTACGCAGGTGGCACCCGCAGCCGGGTGCTCAGAGGGAACACCCTGGGCGATCCTTGAGCAGGAGGTACGCGATCGAGACCAGCGCCGCGAGGCGGATCGCGATGCTGTACCAGGAGTAGCCCATGGCCATCTCCTGGCGCTTGACCGGGAACGGGAGCTCTCCCTCCCAGAACCTGCCGGGGTTCAGGCCGAACTGGTAGGTCCTCCCACCCGCCTTCACCCGCAGCACGTAGCCGTGGAAGAAGAGCTGACGGGTGCTGAACAGGACAGCCTCGCTCATGTCCGCGTAGGGGATGACCCAGGAGCCGCACTCGAGCCTATCGGCGAAGACCTTGAGGAACCCCCGCCGCGCGATCACCCAGCTGAAGGAGCGGCGGACGGCGTCGCCCTCGGCCGTGGTGGCCTTGGTCCAGCATCGGTGCAGCCAGTCAGCCATCGTGCCCCACTGCAAGGTGCGAGCCTGCTGTGCCAGGGTTGCTTCCCGAAGTCGTGTGCCTACAGCCTCATCCGACCTTGCGTACCAGCAGGAGCACGATCGCCAGCGCCAGCACCACCCCGCCGCCCTGTCCCGTGGTGGAGTCGGAGCAGTCCTCCTGGTCGTTGCAGTTGCTCCAGTATCCCGACTCGACGGTGTGTGAGATGCAGCTCGCGTCGAGTACCTGCGCGAGGACGAACTCCACCGGTGCGGAGTATTCGTGACAGTCCACCTCCGTACCGTCCACCTTGAAGCTCTCGTAAAGGCAACCGTCATTCCGGTTCACCAGGAAGATCGCGCGCTCGCCGACTGCCAGCGGGATGCAGCCGCCGCATCTGGCCTCGCACGCGGTCCCCGCGGCCCAGGAGAGCTCCACCGGGAAGTCCGCGGCCGCGCACTCGAGCCCGTCGTCGCAGTAGACCGGCGTCTCGAGCAGGCGGAGGCTCAGCCCGTCCGCCTGGACCGCCGTCACCTCGGCCTGGGCCACCATGGACCCATCACCCCATTCTGGGCAGCAGGGCGGCCAAGGGCAGATGGCACTCGCGCCGGAGGGCACGCCTAGCAGCAGCAGCGCGGCCAGGCCTCCCATGAGCACAGAATCACTGGCGGCGCGCGCCGCAAATACCGACCCTCGAGGCGATCCCATTTCCCGCATGTCCCCGACCTCCACGAATAAGATTCTCGACCACGGCAGGATACCAGAGGCTTCAGCGGGAGCCAAGGGGCGCTTCGCGTTCGCCCCGCCCCGTCCAGCCTTCGCCGTGCCCGTGACACTACGTTGCCATGCCCGGAATCCGGACACGTGCCTGATTTTTTCAGTCACCACTTTTTGCGTAGGGCGTGCGACGTGCGACGTGCGGCGTAGGAAAGAACACGTAGCGGACCGGGCAACGGCCCGCGAATCCATGCCAAAGCAGGCGCGGGGCGGAGTTCGGCGCCGCGGTCCTGGGCGGTTGGCACGCTCCGTGTAAAGCACTCCGGCCGACCCTGAACACGGTTCGCCCCACGGGGGAACCAAACACGGCCCGGCAACTACCACGCCGGGCAAGGAGGATCGTCATGCTCGCGCCCGTGTCCAAGGAAGATTTCGTGACCCTCGGTAAGCGGTACCGCAGCGAGGAGATCATCAATGCGCTCGACCGCCTCCTCCCCCTCGCCACCGCCGACCTCGCGGCCCTGGAGCCGGCCGGGTACACCCCCGAGCTGCTCGCGGAGCTCACCGCCCTCCGGGACCAGATCCGCGACGGCTCCGCGACCTGCCGCCAGGTGCGCGGCTCCAAGAAGGGCGCCCGCGCCGGCGAGGCCGTCGTCCTCGAGGAGGGCAAGAACGTGCTCCGCCGCGGCGTGGCCCTGGCCACCGTGGCCGTGGCCCGCAGGGCCCCGAACCCGGAGGAGACCGCCCAGGAGACCCGCGAGAAGGCCGCCGAGCTGACCAGCCAGGTCAAGGCCCTGTCCGGCCGCCTCGGCAAGGACGCCGCCCTCCTCCGCACCCGCCTCATCACCCTGCGCGCCCTCCTCGTCAACCCGGAGCTCAACCCCTCGGAGAAGGCCCGGGCCGAGATCCAGAAGTTCCTGGAGCGGCTCGACAAGACCGTCGCCGGCATCACCGCGCAGGCGGAGAGCAAGAAGGCGCTCAGGGAGCAGTCCAAGGACCGGACGGTCCAGATGGACGAGCTGGATGGCCGGGCCTACGCCAACATGCGCCTGCTCGCCCAGGTCGGGCGCGCCGTCTTCAAGGACGTGGGCGACCTCGAACACAGCAGGATGTACTCGCTCCGGGAGCTGAGCCGGAAGAAGTCGGCGCAGGTCGAGAAGCCCACGGCCGGGGTCCAGCCGACCCCAGCGCCGGTCCAGCCGCGTACGGTCGAGCCCCTGCCTGCTCCGGCTGTGAACGGGTGAGCTGAAAGCGAGGAGCACATTCCTACGACCCGTGTCCCGTCGCGCCGAGAAGCGGACCACTCGCCTCCCTCGCCGGAGCAAACACAGCGCGCCTCCGGCGAGGGAAGCCCCCACCTCGGACCGAAAAGGAGACACCCTGGACCAAAGACGTTGCACCGCGGACCAGACTCCTGGCACCGGGTTTCAAGAGGGTCGCGCCTGCGGACCAGAAACTTCCCACCGCGGACCAAACACAAGAAACCAAAAACCGGTTTCCCATATCCGAGGACCAAAAAGGACGCGGAGTTTTCCACTTTCCTGCGGGAGAAAACCCCGGCCCTCGGCAGAGGGAACGTCGGCCCGATCCGCAAGCGGCAGACTTCGCGGTGCCGGACGCATGGGTCCGCCCTTGCGTGACCCCAGGAGCCCCCCCATCCCATCCTTCCCCCACCGCGCTGCGCGCGTGGGGGAAGGGGTCACGGCCAGCCGCGGCTGGAACGCCCTCCTGCCCTTCACCCTCCTGGAAAGGCCCGGAGAGAGCCAGACACGCGGGATCGGCCAACGCCCCGGGCCGATTCGTCGCAGGGGCTAATTCCTCTCCGCCAGATCCAGGTACGGATAGATCACGTTGTTCTTCTGGGCCGCGGTGCCGTCGTAGGTCACCGTGACCACGGGCACCCCGGTCACCCGCTCGATGTCCGCCGCCATGGCCTCGGTCACCAGGGAGGGGCAGCAGAAGGCCGGGTTGGTCTGCACGAACAGCGCGAGGTCCGGGTGGCGCGCGAGCAGGTGGAAGATCTTCAGGAGATTGTCGAAGCTCTCGCCGGTGTGCTGCATGCGCACCCCGAAGCGGGCCACGATCTGCTCGGCCGTGCCGAAGCGCCGGGTCACGCGGGGCTTGCCGATCACCTTCTGGAACTCGCGCTGGAAGCGGCGCTCGAGCACCTCCACCGCCCCGAGCAGCGGGGCGGTCAGCAGGAAGTCCTTGTAGTTCCGCTCGCGCAGCCACTTGCGCATGTAGGGCAGCGCGATGATGCGGCTGTACTCGGAGTAGGGCGTGGTCAGGGCCTCCCCCCCGTGGCGCTCGATGGCCCGCACCAGATCCTGGTTCAGCACGTCGTTGTCGCGGGCGTACAGATCGCCGAACAGCGCCACCTTGGGGCGCGGCTCGCCCCGCACCGGGATGGCCAGGAGGCGCGCCACCATCTCGCGGGCCGTCTCCAGCTTGCCGCGCTGGTCGAGCACCGCCAGGCGCGCCAGCTCGAGCAGCTCGGCCACGACGCGGTCGGTCTCGCCCGGATTCCGCTCGTAGGGCCGCACGTGGCAGGACATGCGCCGGAGCATGCCGCCGAACAGGTAGCCGTAGTAGGCGTCCAGCGCCGTGCCGAGCGACACCTCGTGGGCGGTGGTCTCGCCGTTGTAGAGCTGGGTGGCCTCGAAGCCGCCGCCCACGGTCTCCAGCAGCGCCTTGGCGTACTGGGGGAAGAAGCCGATGTTGCAGCCGATGGAGGACTGCGGCATCCACAGGGCGCAGTCGGCCGGATCGAGGCCCTGCGCGCGCACCGCGGCCATGAACTGGTGCACGATGATGTTCAGCGGGATGCACTGGCCCGTGTTGTGCCCCAGGCTGGCCGCGATGCTGGCGGCGTCCTCGGGGATGAGGCGGGCGTCGATGCCGTTGTGCTGGAACGCCGCGGCGAACAGCGGCGAGGCCAGCGTGTCCCAGGCCGGCAAGAACAGCGGCCGGCCGGGCGGGAGCTGCTTCGAGATGGCCGGCACCAGCGGGAGCTTGGCCTGCCCGGCGATCGGCTGGGCCCCGGCGTGGTGGTTGCGGAAGGCGCGCACGGCCGCCTCGACGCGGGTCTCGTAGCCCACCTGGGAGTCGTGCTCGTCGAGCTGCAGGATCAGGTAGGGCTTGTCGTGGTGGTGCATGATGCGCCGGAAGTACTCGATGGCGCAGGCGTCCGGGCCGCACTTGAAGGAGGTCACCAGCACCGGGTACAGGCCCGGGGTGCGCGCGGCCCGCTCGGCCGCGGCCAGCACGCGCTTGGCCTGGCGCCAGTGCACCTTGCGGATCAGCCCGGCCACCTCCCCCAGGTCCGCGGGCGGCAGCATGTCCTGCTCCAGGGCCGGCACGCCCTGGGCGGCGAACAGCTCGGGGATGCCCTTGTTCATCTCCGGGACGAACAGGGTGTAGGGCCGGCCGAGCAGCACCACGGCCACGTCCTGGCGGCCCTCCAGGACGCGGGCCATCACCCCGCGCCAGCTCGCGCGCTTCTCCTGGACGCGCTCCTCGGCCTGCCACCAGGCCCGCTCCACCTCGCCCCGGCCGAGGTCCTTGCCGAGCGCCGGCCGGAGCGCGGCGGTCAGCCGCCCCAGCCCGCCGAAGCGCCGCTCGCCGGCGTGCACCAGCGGCCGCAGGCAGCGCTCCAGCAGGCCGGGGGTGCGCAGCGTGTTCACCAGGGCCGGGGCGTACTGGGTGTAGTAGCAGAACTGGTGGCGCCGGCCGTCGTGGCGCTCCCCCTCCAGGTAGAAGGGGGCGAACACCCAGTCGGCCTTGTCGGCCAGCGAGCTCACGTGGGCGTGCCAGGCCGAGATGGGCGAGCAGAACTCCGCCCCGGCCAGGCGCTTGCCCTGGGTGACGGCCTCGGCCAGCCCCTCGCTGGTCACCGTGCGCACCCCCAGGCGGGCGAAGAAGTCCTGCCAGAAGGGCAGGTCCTCGACCAGGTGCAGGGCCGCCGGCAGGCCGATGGTGACCGCCCGGGCGCGGGGCGGCTCGGCCAGCGGCTCGGGCCGGAAGTGCGCCCGGCGGGCCTTGAGGAGGTCGAAGCCCGCGCGGTTCGAGGACACGAAGCGCTCCGTGTCCGCGTCGCGGCCGCACAGGAAGCCGTAGGTCACCCGCTCGCCGCCCACCTCGGCCACCCGCAGCTTGCAGTGGTTGCGGCACAGCTCGCACACCTCGCCGCGCACCGGGATGCGCTCGGCGTGGAGCCCGAGGCCGCGGAAGCGGGTCTCGAAGCCCGGGGCGCGGGCCAGCGCGCGGAGCTCGAGCGCCACCCCCAGGGCGCCGGTCAGGTGGCAGTAGCGCGAGACGCGGATGGGCCGCTGCAGGCGGGCCTCGAAGGCCGCCACCAGGGAGCGGTTCTTGGCCGTGGCCCCCTGGAAGCAGACCCGCTCGCCGATCTGGCCCTCGCGCGCCACCTTGAGCAGGTAGTTCTCGCGCACCGCGTGCAGCACGGCGCACAGCGCCTCGTCCACCGCGCAGCCCTCGGCCAGGAACACGTTGATGTCGCGCTCCATGAAGACCGTGCAGCGATCGCTCGCCAGCGGGGCGCGCCGCCCCTCGGTGCGCGCGGCCAGGTCCTCCAGGCGGCAGCCGAGCCTCCGGGCCTGCTCCTCGATGAACGAGCCCGTGCCCGCGGCGCACACCTGGTTCATGAACGACTGGGTGACCGTGCCGGCGTTCAGCGTGGTGAACTTGGCGTCCTGCCCGCCGATCTCGATGATGGTGTCCACCCGCGGGTCGAGCGCCACGGCCGCCCCGGCGTGGGCGGTGATCTCGTCCAGCACCCGGTCCGCGCCCAGCAGCGCGCCGATGTACTTCCGCCCCGAGCCCGTGGTGCCCGCGGCGCGCACCTCGAGCTCGAAGCCGCCCGCTCGCGCCCAGTCGACGGCCGCCTCCAGCAGGGCCTGGGCCGCCACCAGCGGCTGCCCGGCCGTGCGGGTGTAGAACCCGGCCAGCACCGGCAGCCCCTCGTCGCCTGGACCGGCCGGGCCCGCGGGGTCGAGCAGCACGGCCTTGGTCGAGGTGGAGCCGACGTCGATGCCTAGAAGTACAGGTACGCGCGCGCCGCGGGTCGGGGCCTGGTACTCGTCCACCTCGACCGGGCCGGGCGCGGGCACCACCCGCGGGCTGAAGGCGTACGAGCGCTCGGACCAGCGCGTGGGGTACTCGCTGCGCACGAGCGCCAGCGGGGCGTAGAAGCCCTTCACCCCGGCTGGCCCCGGCGCGGCCGGGGGGGGCAGCTCGGCCGGCTCGCCCCGGCGCACCCGCCCGAGCTCGAGCGCGGCCCCCAGCGCTCCGTACAGCGAGCAGTGCTCGTCCACCACGAGCGGGCAGCCGAGCAGCGCCTGCAGGTGCCGGGTCACCGCCTGGTTGCGCGCCACCCCGCCGGCGAACACGACCGGCTCGGGCGGGGGCTGGCCGGAGAACAGCGCGTCGTGCACGTTGGCCGCCAGGCCCTGGCACAGCCCGTCGCAGATGGCCGGGAGGTCGTAGCCCTCCTGCTGGGCGTGGATGAGATCGGTCTTGGCGAACACGGCGCAGCGGGTGGCGATGCGCGGGCGCGCGCCCTCGGCCCGGCGCGCCAGCCCGGCCAGCTCGGAGCTGTCGGCCAGGCCCAGGCGCTGGGCCTGCTGGTCGAGGAAGGAGCCGGTGCCGGCGGCGCACAGGCTGTTGAAGCGGCTGCCCTTGTAGCGCCCGCCGGGCTCGAACACGCTCAGCGAGAACTTCTCCCCGCCGACCAGCAGCAGCGCGCCCAGCCCCGGGTGCAGCACCCGGGCCGCGCGGATGGTGGCCACCAGGTTGTCGGCGCGGTGGGCGGCCGGGAGCGCCGCCGGGGTGGACTCGGTGGCGGCCACCGCCTCCGGCCCCGGCCCGCCCAGGCGCGCGAGCAGCTGCCGGGCCACGCCCACGGGATCGCCGCGGTGGCGCACGGTCGCGCCGCGCAGCAGCACCCCGTCGGGGCCGACCTCGGCCACCGACACGGACACCGAGCCCACGTCCAGCCCGACCAGGATGTCGCCCATGCTGCGCCTCCGGCGGCGGATTCTGGCCCAGGCCCGCCGGGGATCTCAAGACATTCCTCTGGCCAACCCCTCCCCCCCGCGCGAAGCGCGGTGGGGGCCCTCGAGAGGCGTGAGGACGGCTTCGCCGAGGCAGGGAGGGGGGGCCAGGGGTGGGGGGCTTGACAGGTCCGGCCCGGCATGGGAAGCCCGGAGCCATGCGCCCGCTCGCCTTCAAGCGCTACGGTCAGGGCCCCTGGAAGCGGGTGCTGCTCGTGGCCCCGAAGCACCCGGACAACTTCTGGTGCCTGGAGGGCATGGTCGAGCTGATGGGCGCCCGGGCCCTGGTGCCCAACCCCGCCCTGCCCACCCTGATGGCGCTCACCCCGCCCGGGCTGGGGGTGGAGTACCGCCTGCAGGACGAGAACGTGGGCCCGCTCGCCCTGGACACCCCCTGCGACCTGGTGGCGGTGACCGGCAACACCCTGCACGCCGCCCGGGTGATCGAGCTGTGCCGGGCCTTCCGGGCCCGGGGGGTGCCTGTCGCGCTGGGCGGCACCTGGGCCAGCGTGCACGCCGAGCGCGGCCGGGAGCTCGCCGACCACCTGTTCCTGGGCGAGGCCGAGCTCACCTGGCCGCGCTTCCTCCAGGACTGGGCCGCCGGGCGCGCCCAGGCGGTCTACGCCCAGGAGGGGCCCGTCGATCTGGCGCTGAGCCCGGCGCCCGACTTCAGCCTGCAGGATCCGCGCCACTACGTCAGCATGAGCGTGCAGGCCAGCCGGGGCTGCAACCACCGCTGCGACTTCTGCGACGTGGTGACGCTGTTCGGCCGCCACCGGGTGAAGCCCGTCGAGCAGGTGCTGCGCGAGGTGCAGGCCGTGCACGCGCTCGGCGCCCGCTCGGTGTTCATCACCGACGACAACTTCATCGGGCACAAGGAGCACGCCCGGGCGCTGCTCGAGGCGATCATCGCCTGGAACACGCGCCAGACCCGGCCGCTCAGCTTCAGCACCCAGCTCGCCCTCGAGGTGGCCGACGACGAGGATCTCCTGCAGAAGCTGGCCGACGCGCGCTTCTCGGTGCTGTTCATGGGGCTGGAGTCGGTGCGGGCCGAGAGCCTGGACGAGGTGCAGAAGGGCCACAACCTCAGGCGCGATCCGCGCGAGCGCCTGCGGCGGCTCAACCGCCACGGGCTGGTGCCCTTCCTGGGGCTGATCGTGGGCTTCGACCACGACGACGCCACGGTGTTCGACGAGATCTTCGCCTTCATGCAGACCGCCGCGGCCCCGGCCGCCGGGGTGAGCCTGCTGGCCGCCCCGCGCGGCACCCCGCTGCACGCGCGCCTGCAGGCCGAGGGGCGCCTGCTGGCGGACGAGTTCGCCGGCGAGTGGCACCACGGCACCAACGTCCTGCCCAAGCAGATGAGCCCGGCCGAGCTGGCGGCCGGCCACCGGGACCTCCTGCGCCGGCTGTACGCCCCGGAGGCCTTCGAGGCCCGCTTCGCCGCCTGGCTGGGGCAGATCGAGGAGCTGACCGACCGCTACCCGCGCAAGAAGACCGACTGGCCCATGCTGCTGCGCTCGGGCCGCCTGTTCCGCTACTTCCTCACCCGGGCCCCGGCCGACGAGCGGGGGCTCTTCCTGCGCTGCCTGAGGCTGGCCTGGCGGAAGGACAAGCGGCTCGTCAAGCGCGCGGTGACCCTGCTGGCCCAGTACCACCACTTCCACGCCTTCGCCCGCCGGGGCTGAGCGCCCGGGAGGCGCCCCCGGGCTCAACCCTCCGGGATGCCGAGCTGGGCGAGTTTCCTGGCCAGGCCCTCGGGGGAGTTCAGCGTGTGCAGGTGGGTGCCGTCCGGGTGGCGGTAGGTGATGAGCCCGCCGCCGCCGGGGAGGGGGAGGACGAGCACGGCGTCGCGCGCGGCCGGGACGTGGTGCTCCTGGGCGGGCGCGTCGCTCCCGGCCAGCGCCTCCGGGGTGAGCCCGGGCTCCGGCGCGGCCAGCACGTACCGCCCCGGGCAGCCCCGGAGCTCCCGCCAGGCCCGCCCGGTGAACAGCTCGTGGAAGGTCCTCATGCTCGCCTCGCCGGGCGCGGGCCGGCGCCGCCGCCCCGGCGGACCAGGGCGTCGAGCCCGAGCGCCAGGCCCACCCCGGCCGCGTTGGCGACGAAGTCGAGCGGGTCGTAGGTGTTCGCCATGACGCCGAAGCCGTCCGTGGCCTCGAACAGCTCCACGGCCGCGAGCGCGAGCCCCGCGGAGAGGAGCCTGCCGAAGCGGCCTGGCCAGGGCAGGAAGGTGGCCACGAAGTAGAGGGCGAAGGAGACGCACAGGTTGCCGGCGTGGCACCGCACCAGCTCCTGCCCGGGCCCCGCGTACTGGTCGCGCAGCAGGAGCCCGGCCACGCCGGCGAGCACGAGCGCCACCCTGAGGACCCGGTCCTTCACGCCTTCCCCTTCCCGCGCCAGCACGGCAGCGCCCACCCACCTGATACAACGTGGTCCAGGCTGCCGAGTCAAACCCTGTGGCCGCCGAAAAGGGATTCTATGAGGGTGGAAGCACGCAAGAGAAATCGAGCAGGAGGGCCGGGAGGTATCGTCGCATTCATCCGCGCTGGCCGGGAGCGCTGACAGCGGGCTCGGGCAGGCCGCTGGAGCAGGCCAGGGCGGCCAGATCCGCGTCCACCGGTTCGGCTCAGTGGCACTGCCAGAAGGCCGTGTCGGCGAACACGTACATCACCCCGCAGTCGCCCAGGTTCATGTCGACGAAGCTCTCGTCGAACTGCGCCAGGAACGCGCCGCCGTCCTCCTCGTCCTGCAGCCAGATGGGCTCGCCCAGCGCCCGCCCGCCGGCCCGGTAGATCTCCCCGCGCAGCTCCTTGTCGCTGCCCTTGCCCTGCCAGACGGAGGGCGACAGGTCGACGGCCACCGCCTGGTAGCGCCGCCGCTCCAGCGCGGGCGCGTCCTCGGGGGGCGGCTCGGCCGCCGCCAGCTCCTCCTCGCGGGTGCACACCACCGCGGTCTGGTCCGTGCCCGCCTCGTAGGCCTCGTTGTCGTCCGGGTTCAGGCAGAACACCGACACCGCCCGCACCCCCTCCCCCACCCGCGCGGCCAGCTCGGGCATGCTGCGCACATCCAGGGTGAACAGGTGGGTCATGGGCTCGTCCCCGCAGCGCGGCCAGCGCGAGGCGCCCACCCCCGGGGCGGGCCCGCCGATCAGGTTGAGGTCGTCCCCGGCCGGATCGCCCTCCAGCCGGCGCAGCAGGTAGATGCGCTCGCCCTGGCCGCCCGCCTTCTCCGCGCGCAGCCGCACCTTCTCCACGTGGTCGAGCTGGGCGGCCTGGGCCACCCCCGCCGCGCGCAGCTCAGCCTCCAGCTCCTCGAAGGCCTGGCGGCCGAGCGCGTCCCGGAGCGCGTCGCCCAGCCCCCCGCCCCCGCCCGACTGCAGGATCCACCTCACCCAGCCGCGCGCGCCGGGCAGCGCGGCGAGCCCGGCCCGCACGTCCCGCTGCTGCTCGGCCTTGAAGGTCGCCTCGCGGGCGACGAGCTCGCGGAAGGCCACCTCGAGCACGCGCCGGGTGGGGTGGCTGGCGAGCATGCGGAAGGCGCGCGAGAAGGCGTCCGAGGCGAGGCCGCGCAGCAGCACCTGCTCGGCCCGCGGGGTGGGCAGCCGGTGCACGATGCGCTGCAGGAACGGGAGGTAGAACTGGTGGTAGTAGTCGTCCTTGATGGCGTCGAAGCGCACGAAGCGGTCGTACTCCTCCGAGAAGTCGCCCTGCTCCTCGATCGCCCGCGCCAGCGCGACCAGCATGGCCTTGCCCAGCCCCTCGCGCCAGTCCTTGCCCTTGGCGGCCTCCAGGGCCTCGGCCAGCAGCGGCAGCCCCTTCGCCCCGAGGTCGCCCAGGCCGTAGACGCACGGGTCGCGGTGGCCGTAGGTGTCCGCCAGGGCGAGCCCGAGGAAGCGCCGCCACAGCGCCGGGTCGTCCACCAGGTGGAGGTACTGGCCGGCCTCGGTCTGGCCGTAATGCGACTCCATCTGCCGCTCGAGCACCCCGCGCAACGCCTCGGCGGGCAGCCGGGCGAGCGCGCGGCGCAGGAGCGCCGTGCGGGGCACCGCGCAGCCCGGGCCGATCCCGACCCGGGCCGCGATGTGGTGCGGATCCTCGCGCAGCCCCTCGTCGAGCTCCCGCAGCGCGCCGTGGTACCACTCGCTGGAGCTGGTCGGCGACTCGGTGGCCAGCGCCAGGGCGGCCAGCAGCTCGGGGGGGATCTCCCGCCCCTCCTCGCTCAGCTTCAGGATGGCCACGCACACGCACGGCCACTTGCGCAGCCCCGTGTCCTTCACCTCCAGGGCGATCCGCGCCAGGGTGGCGCCGTCGTCGTGGCGCCACTCGGTCAGCGCCCGCTGGAGGTAGTCCTGGGTGAAGTTGTCGAGCGAGATGCCGGAGATCAGCACGGCGAGCTGCTCGGGCGTGGCCCGCTCCACCAGCGGGCGGAAGGTGGCGAAGCTCACCCGCGCGCAGGACTCCTCGGCCTCGCGGAAGGCGTGCTTCTCCAGCTCGGCCACGAAGTCCTCGTACGGGCCGAAGAAGCCGAGCAGCCGGTCGAAGAGCTCGGTGCGGGTGCCCTGGTAGTCGAGGAAGAGCTTGCGCTGCTCGGGCAGGCCGCCCTCCCCGGGCCACCAGATGTCCGGCCCGAGCCCCCGCTCCACGTGGGCCGCGGCCAGGGCGGGGAGCAGGCCCTTCAGGGTGTCGCCCGCGCTCTTGCCGAAACGCGCCTGCACCAGGGCGACGCCCGCCCTCATCGGCCCCGGCAGCGAGTCCCGGGCCGCGTCGATCGGCCCGGGCTCGCGCGCGTACACCTCCATGACCAGGCGGTCGAGGCTGTCCGGCCAGCCCGGCAGCACGGTCGCGTAGGCGTCCTTGGTCTGCGCCGCCCTCAGGAAGGCGACCACCTCCTCGCCGCGCACCAGCTCGTCCACCTCGCACAGCAGCTCCCACAGGTCCGGATCGGCCGGGACGTCCAGGTGCCCGCCCCGCCACAGGTGCAGCAGGAAGGCCGCGCGCTGGCCGTACTCCACGCGCTCCCCCAGGGCGTCGGCCTTGGCGTAGTGATCCTTGGCCTTCTTGAGCTTCTTGAGCACCTTCTCGCGCCCCTTGGCGTCGGCTCGGACCTCCTCGGGCAGGCCGTCGACGTACAGGCCGCGGACCTCCTGGCCCGCCTCGTCCAGGTGGAGGTGCTCGCCGACCGCCTGGCCGTGCAGCCACTCGCCCCGGTAGGTCAGCTTGCCGGTGGGGTCGAAGACCTCCTCCAGGCCGTGCTTCTCGCCCCGGCAGAAGCCGCGCCGCAGGGCGAGCTGCCCGCCGGGGAACCAGGCCGCCTCGGGGCCGTGCTGCGCGCCCCGGTCGAAGGCGCGCTCGAGCTTCTCCCAGGCCCCCTCCCGCCACCAGGTCCAGGCGCCGTGGTACTTGTCGTCCAGGTAGGCCCCCCGGGCGCGCGGCGAGCCGTCCTCCAGGTCCCAGCGGTACTCCCCCTGGCGCAGGCCCCGCCCGTCGTAGGTGCAGGCCTGGTTGAAACGCCCGTCCGGGTACCACCAGGTCCAGGTGCCGATCCGCTTGCCGCGCTCGTTCCGCCCGTCGCAGATCTTGGTGCCGTCCGCGGTCCAGTCGAGCTCCGGCCCGTGCTTCAGACCCGCCTCCCAGGTGTAGTCCTCGCGGAGCTGGCCGCTCTCGAAGTACACCTTCCAGGAGCCGTGCCGGAGCCCGGCCCGGTAGCTGCCCGACACCCGCACCCGGTCCGAGCCGGGGAAGCGCTCCAGGTACTCGCCATCGCGCGGCGGCGGCTCGACGAAGGGCATGGGCAGCGCGGGCTTCGGAGGCTCGGCGGCGGCGGCAGGCGCGGCGGCGCCCGCGAGCAGCTCGTCGAGGGCCTGGCCCTGGATGAGCGCGACCAGCTCGGCCTCGCCCAGCACGGGCAGGCCGCGCTTCTTGGCCTGGCCGAGCTTGGTGGCCCCGGGGTTCTTGCCGGCGAACACGACCTGGGTCTTGCCGCTGACCGAGCCGGTCACGTCGGCCCCCAACCCCTCCAGGACGCGCGTGGCCTCGTCGCGCTCGTAGGCGCCGAAGTCCCCGGTCAGCACGATCTTGAGGCCCGCCAGGCGGCTGGACTCGCTCATGTCGTCTCCTTTCGAGAGCTCTTTCAGGTCCTGAGCAGACGGAGGTCGCTGGGGATTTCCAGGCCTGCGCCTCAGCCCGGCGGGGCCAGCCGCCGCAGGGTCAGCCGGACCGGGACCGGGCCGCCCTCGCGCTCCAGGCCGACCACCACGCCCGCGCAGGGGGCCCGCAGCGGACCGCCCGGCCCCTCCGCGAGCGGCTCCCCGGCCGCCACCTGGCTGCCCTCGATCACCAGGAGCTTCTGCGCCCCGGGCAGCGGGACCTCGAGCAGCCGGCGCGGCCGGCCGCCGGGCGGGGGGCGGCCCAGCCGGGCGCAGATCGCCTCCAGGGCGTCGAGGGCCCCCTCGCGCGTGCCGATCGGGGTGCGCTTCCCCGCGAGCACCCGCTCGAGCGGCGCCAGGAGCTCCTCGCCCCCCCAGCGCCTGGCCGCGCCCACGGCCGCGAACACCACCAGCCCGTCGCGGTCCCGGAGCAGCCCGGCCAGCCGGGGCACGAGGCGCGGATCGCTCCGCTCGACCAGCCGGGTGAGCGCCAGCCAGCGCATGGACCCGTCCCGGCTCGCGAGCGCCTGCTCGAGCAGCTCGGCCGCGGCCGGGCCAGGCACCTGGCCCGCGGCCGAGAGCACGGCGAAGGAGCCGACCAGCGCGGGCTCGCGCAGGACCTCCTCGACGAAGGTCGCGGTGAAGGCCACCGCCAGCCTGGAGAGCAGATCCTCCAGGTCCTCCATCACCGCCCGGCCGTTGGCCCCGGGCTCCCCGAGCGGGACCCTGGCCCGCAGCGCCGCGCACACCTCCCCCACCGCCCGCTCGCCCAGGGCCAGGACGGCCTCCCGGGCCCCGGCAGAGCCGGCCGAGCCGAGCGAGCGGAGCGCGCGCTGCACCACCTCGTCCATGGGCCGGCATGCTAGTCGAACCGCGGGGGAAGTAAACAGCCCCCGTTGACGCGACGCGGCTTGTCAGGGACGCCGCCGCCGACTACCCTGCGCCCGGGCATACCGCCCTTCTGGGGGACCCGAGATGAGCATCCGAGTGAACGTGGGTTGGCGCGGAGCGTACGGTCTGGTGGCGCTGCTCGCCCTCGGCGCGGGCTGCGACGAGGGCGGCGGCGGGCCGGCCACCCGCATCGAGGACCTGCCGATCCAGTCGGCCCCCCGGGTCGCGGGTCTGTCGGCCCCGGTGGACGTGGTCTACGACGATCGCGGCATCCCGCACATCTACGCCGCGACCCTGGTCGACGCCTTCCGCGCCCAGGGCTACCTGATGGCCCGCGACCGCATGGGCCAGATGGAGTTCCTGCGCCGGGGGGTGACGGGCAGGCTGGCCGAGGTGGCCGGCAGCCTGGATCCGAGCCTGGTCCAGGGCGACGTGACCATGCGGGTGCTGGGCATCCCGCGCCAGGCCCGCGCCATCTGGGAGTCGCTGGCCGGCGACGAGGACATGCGCGAGGGGCTGCAGGCCTTCTCCGACGGGGTGACCGCCTACATCGACGAGCTGCGCGCGGGCACCTCCCGCCTGCCCGGCATCCTGCCCGAGCTCCTGCCGGCGGCCATGCTGACCGACTGGACGCCCGAGGACACCCTGGCGCTGGCCCGCTACCAGACCTACAACCTGAGCTTCACCGCCTGGGACGAGATCGATCGCAGCCTGGCCCAGCAGGCCGTGGCCGCGGCCTTCCCCGGCGACTCGCCCGATCCCCGGCTGGCCGCGCGGGCGGGCCTGTTCACCGACCTGTGGCCGCTGGCCCCGGCCGAGGTGGCGCTGACCCGGGCGGACTTCCTGGGCCCGCCGCCGCCGCGGCCCGCGCCGCTCCCCCCCGGCCTCCGGCCGTCCCTCCCCCAGCTCCAGGCCGCCCACCGCTTCGCAGCGGCGCTCCGGCGCTTCGACGCGCTCCAGTTCGGCCCGGAGCGCGGCTCGAACAACTGGGCCGTGGCCGGGGCCGGGATGGCCTCGGGCCTGGCCACGCTGGCCTCCAATCCGCACCTGGGCCTGAGCAGCCCGCCGGTCTTCTGGTTCGTGCACCTGAACACCGCGCGGGCCGGGGGAGACTGGGACACCCTCGGGCTGGCCTTCGCCGGCACCCCCGGGATCACCCTGGGCTTCAACCGCGACATCGCCTGGGGCGCCACGGTCTCCAACTTCGACGTGACCGACGTGTACCAGGAGGTGATCACCGCCGGCGCGGCCGGGGCGCCGGACACCGTCCTGTTCGACGGCGCGCAGGTGCCCCTCACCAGGCAGCACGAGGTGGTGCGGCTGAACGCGGGCGACCCGGTCGAGTTCGACGTCGAGTTCGTCCCCCACCACGGGCCGATCCTGCCCTCCACGCGCACGGCCGACTCGGCCCTCAGCGTCCGCTGGGTGGGCGAGCAGCCCTCCAACGAGATCGCCTGCTTCCTGGGGCTGGCCACCGCGCGCGGGGTGCAGGACATCCAGGCCGCGCTCGAGCACTTCGAGGTGGGCGGCCAGAACTTCATGTTCGCGACGAGCGCGGGCGACATCTACTGGTCCACCCACGCCGAGGTGCCGGTGCGCGACGCGCGCGCGCTGGCCTGGACGCCGGGCCAGCCCGGGCTCCCGGCGCCCGACCGGGTGCTGCCCGGCACGGGCGAGTACGAGTGGCAGGGCAGCCTGGACCACGCGCACATCCCGACCGCCGAGAACCCGGCCGACGGCTTCCTGGCCACC
The DNA here is from genome assembly GCA_022710975.1 of Myxococcota bacterium. Lineage (GTDB taxonomy): Bacteria > Myxococcota > B64-G9 > B64-G9 > B64-G9 > JAKLGA01. The sequence continues at coordinate 23,873 of JAKLGA010000020.1, forward strand.
GCCAACCAGGATCAGGTGGGCACCAACAGCGACGGCAACCCCTTCAACGACCCGGTCTACCTGGGCTGGGGCTTCGATCTCGGCCACCGCATGGCGCGGATCAAGGGCCGGCTGGCGGAGCTCACCGCGCGCGGCGCGGTGACGACCGAGGAGCTCTCGGCGCTGCAGGGCGACCACCGCTCCCCGCTCGGCGCGGCGCTGGCCCCGGCCCTGGTCTCGGCCCTGGCCGCGCTCCTCGAGGAGCGGGACGCGCCGGGCAGCCACCCGGACCTGGCCGCGCTGGTGGCCGAGGCCGGCCCGGCCGGCCTGGGCGAGCTGCAGACCGCCCACGACCGCCTGGCGGCCTGGTCGAGCTTCCTGGCGCCCTCGGGCCTGGAGCACGAGGCGAGCGCGGCGCAGGTGGCCGACAGCGTGGCCGCCAGCCTGTTCAACGCGAGCCTGGTGAAGCTCGCCCCGCTCGCGCTGGGCGACGAGCTGGCGCGCACGGGCCTGGAGGCCGGCCAGTGGCCGGACGGCCAGGCGGTGGCCCGCACCCTGGCCTGGGCGGTGAACGCGCCGGAGCGGCTGGCCAGCTACGACGCCGCCTCGGGCCAGAGCGTGCTGTGGGACGATCTGGACACCGAGCCCGAGGTGGAGACCCGGGACGAGCGCCTGGCCCGGGCGGTCTGGCTGGCCCTCCAGGAGCTCGAGTCCCGGCTGGGCGCCGATCCCGCGGCCTGGCAGTGGGGCCGGCTGCACACCCTGCGCCTGAAGACGCTCATCCCGGTGGATCGCTTCGGCGCGGACACGTTCTCCATCCCCCCGCCGGGCGATCCCGCCTACCCCGACGGCTTCCCGCGCCACGGCGACAACTTCACCGTGGACCCGGCCAACTTCGGGCTGTGGGATCCGGACAGCTTCGGCTACTCCCACGGCCCCACCCAGCGGCTGGTGGCCGAGATGGGCCCGGACGGCCCGCGGGCCTGGAACGCGCTGCCGGGCGGCCAGCAGCACGACCCCGCCGGCCTGCACCACGCCGACGAGATGGAGCGTTGGCGCCGCAACGAGGCCCCGCCGCTGGCCTACGAGGAGCTCGACGTGGTCACCCACGCCGAGCGCCGCATCCAGCTCGTGCCCTAGAGTTTCCTACCCCGCGCGGCGGGGCTGATCCTGCTCAGGGCCGCCCGGGGGGGATGTCCATCCCCAGCCGGCCGAGGTGCGCGAGGAAGGCGCGGGTCTGCGCGTCCCAGTCGAGCACCTTGACCCGCTCCTGCAGCCGCAGGGCCCGCGCGGCGCGATCGCGATCGTCGTCCAGGAGGCGCCGCAGGGCCTGGACCCAGTCGTCCACGTCGCCGGCCGGCAGGATGATGGCGTCCGCCGGGGCGTACTGCCGGGGGAAGGGGATGAGATCCGAGCACACCACCGCGCAGCCCGAGGCGGCCGCCTGGGATACGGTCATGCCGAAGTCCTCGACCTCGGCGGGCGAGGCGTACACCGCGGCCAGGGAGAACAGCGGGGCCAGGTGCTCCTCGGGGATGAAGCCGGTCAGGAAGGCCCGCCCGCGCAGGGCGGCGTGCGAGGCGATCTGCCGCCGCAGGGCCTGGGCCACCTCGTTCTCCGGCCCGCCGCCGATGAACAGGTAGGCGCGCCAGGGCTCGCCGCGGGTGGCCTCGGCCACCCGGGCGAAGGCGTCCAGCAGCAGATCCTTGCGCTTGGTCGGGTCCATGCGGCTGGTCTCGAACACCAGCTTGGCCCGCCCGAGCGCGCCCGCGGACACGCCCGACAGCCCGGCCAGGTAGCGCAGGGCCGGGGCCATCTCGGCCGCGCTGTGCGGGCGGAAGCGGGCCCGGTCCACGCAGGGGGGGAAGTAGAAGAGGCCCGCGGCCGGCGCGCCCAGGTGGGAGCGCAGCCGCTCCGCCAGGGCCGGGGAGGTGGCCGCGAAGGCGCGCGTGCGGCTGACCACCAGGCGCTCGTGGCAGCGCCGCTCGCACAGCCGGAGCTCCCGGCGGCCGGCCTGGCCGTCCTCCTCCAGGGCCGCCAGGGCGTGCGGGGTCCAGGCGTGGCGATCCACCCGGGCGAAGGCCGCCGCCGCCCAGGCCGCCACCTCCGGGCTGTGCTCCAGGACGGCCTGCCCCAGCGCGTCCGCGGCCAGCAGCGGCTGGAGCGCCGGCGCCAGCTCCCGGCCGGCCCGGTGGAGGGCGTGATCCACCGCGGCCAGCACCGCGGCCGCCTGCCTGCGCTTCAGGCCGCGCACGGCCGCCCAGCGGGACGCGCTGGCCCGCACGCGGGAGGCCACCGGGGTGGCCGGCGAGCCCTCCAGCTCGAGCAGCAGCCGGCCCAGGTGGTGCTCCCACTCGAGCCCCAGCGCCAGCGCGTGGCGGCCGGCCCGCACCCGCTCGAGCTCCTCGTCCGGCACCACGCCCTGCAGCAGCCGGCCCAGCGCCTCGGCGGCCACGTCGTCCCGCCAGCGCTCGGTGAGCCCCAGGCCCAGCACGGCCCCGTCCCAGAAGTGGCTATTCCAGAGCGCGTACACCTCCCACGGGGGGCAGCCGCGCTCCGCGGCCTCGGCCCGCACGAAGCGGTCCAGCCAGGCCAGCTGCTCGTCCAGCGCCTGGGCCATGTCCTCCTTGCGCAGGAAGGCGTCCCCGCCGCCGGGCACGTACACGAAGCGCACGCACGGCTCCAGGTACTCGGTCTCGCGCCGCAGCCGGGCCCCGTCGAAGTGCGGGAAGCCGCCGCGGGTGAAGACCGTCACCCGGTAGCCCAGCCGGGAGAGCGAGGCGGCCAGCGACTGCACGTAGGTCTGGATGCCGCCGGTGTCGGGCGCGCCGCCGGCCGGGCTCTCGGGCCCGGTGTAGCCGTGGTTGAGCAGCAGGGCCAGGTCGGGCCGATCCGCCCGGCGGAAGGCCCGCTCCAGCTCCCCGGAGGGTGCGTCGCAGCCGCCCATCGGGCGGGATGGTACCCCGCGGGCCGCGGCGGGCGCAACCGGACAAGTTTCACTTGCCAAGCCAGGGGGCGGGTGCTAAATGGATGACCGAACGCCGTGGCACCACGTAACTACACAGAATCCGTGGACTTCCCGCCGCCCGCCCGGCGCGTGTTCATCGTCGGGAACTACGGCTCGGGCAAGACCGAGGTGGCCGTCAACCTGGCGCTCGCGCTGCGGGCGCGCGGGGTGGCCGTGCGCCTGGCGGACCTCGACATCGTGAACCCCTACTTCCGCTCCCGCGAGGCGCGCGCGCTGCTCGAGTCTCACGGGGTCCGGGTGGTCGTGCCCCCGGGCGCGCAGAGCTTCGCCGACCTGCCCATCGTGCTGCCCGAGATCCGCGGCATGCTGCAGCTCGGCCCCGGGGACGGGGTGAGCCTGTTCGACGTGGGCGGCGACGAGGTGGGCGCGCGCATGCTGAGCTCGTTCCACGACCACCTGCCGGCGGACAGCTACGCCCTGTGGCAGGTGCTGAACAGCCGCCGGCCGTTCACCGACAGCCCGGCGGGTTGCCAGCGCATGCGCGCCTCCATCGAGGCCGCCGCGCGCATGCGGGTGACCGGGCTGGTGTCCAACGCCCACCTGGTCACCGAGACCACCCCCGAGGTGATCGCCGAGGGGCTCGCGCTGGCGCGCGAGGTGGCCGCGCAGAGCGGGCTGCCGCTCGTGTTCATCACCGCCATGGGGGAGCTGGCCGACCACCCCCAGGTGGCCGCGCTCGACGCCCCGCTGTTCAGGCTCGAGCGGCACATGCTGCCCCCCTGGCTGCGGCCGGCGGGCGCGTGCGAGGATCCCACCGACCTGCCGGCCGCGCGGCCCACGCCGCTGGGCCGGCCCAGGCCGACTGAGTGAGGAGCGCAGGATGCCGAAGATCGCCATCGACCAGGAGCGCTGCAAGGGCTGTGAACGCTGCAACGACGCCTGCCCCCAGGAGATCCTGGGCATGAGCCAGCAGCTCAACACCAAGGGCTACGCCTACGCCCGGGTGGTGGACCCGGCGCGCTGCATCGGCTGCCGCCTGTGCGCCATCGCCTGCCCCGACGTGGCCATCGAGGTGTACGTCGAGGGCACGCAGTACGAGCTGTTCACCTACTAGGAGGGCCGGAGCCATGGCGAAGGTCCTGATGAAGGGCAACGAGGCCATCGGGGAAGCCGCCATCCGGGCGGGCTGCGTCCACTTCTTCGGCTACCCGATCACCCCGCAGAGCGAGGTGCCCGAGTACCTGGCCAAGCGCCTGCCCGAGGTGGGCGGCAAGTACGTGCAGGCCGAGAGCGAGGTGGCCGCCTCGAACATGATCTACGGCGCCTGCGGCGTGGGCGTGCGGGTGCTGACCACCTCCTCCTCGCCGGGCATCAGCCTGATGGCGGAGGCGCTCAGCTACATCGCGGCCTGCGAGCTGCCGGTGGTGCTGGTCAACATCATGCGCGGCGGGCCCGGGCTGGGCGGCATCCTGCCGGCCCAGGGCGACTACCTGCAGGCCACCAAGGGCACGGCCCACGGCGACTTCAAGCTGCTGGTGCTGGCCCCGGCCTCGGTCCAGGAGGCGGTCGACCTGATGGGCCTGGCCTTCCAGCTGGCCGAGAAGTACCTCACCCCGGTCATGCTGATCGGCGACGGCATGATCGGCCAGATGATGGAGCCGGTGGAGTTCCCGCCCGAGGGCCAGGCCAAGCCGCTCGACCCGGGCGACTGGGCGTTGACCGGCTGCGCCGGGCGCCCGCGCCGGGTGGTCAACTCGCTGTACCTCGACCCGGAGCTGCTCAACCAGCACAACCTCAAGCTCAAGGCCAAGTACGCGCGCATCGCCGAGGCCGAGCAGCGCTGGGAGCTCTACAACTGCGACGCGCCCTACGACGTGCTGATCACCGCCTTCGGCATGGTCGCGCGCATCTGCAAGACGGCCATCGAGGAGCTGAAGGCGGAGGGCATCTCGGTGGGCCTGTTCCGCCCCATCAGCGTCAACCCCTTCCCCACCCGGGCCTGCCGCGAGGCCATCGACAAGGCCAGGCGGGTGCTCGACCTCGAGATGAACATGGGCCAGATGCTGGTGGACATCGAGGCGGCCGCCCAGGGCACCAAGCCGATCGACTTCTTCGGCACCGCGGGCGGCGTGGTGCCTTCCCCGGACGACGTGATCGCCCAGGTGCGCAAGTCGCTGGCGGCGGCGGGCGTCGAGCCCGCCCCGGCCAGGGCGCCGTCCAAGCCCGCGGCCAAGGCGCCGAAGGGCGCCGGCCAGGCGAAGAGGGCCAAGAAATGAAGAAGATCTTCGGCTACCCCCAGGGGCTGACCGAGCGCCGCACGCACTACTGCCCCGGCTGCACCCACGGGGTGATCCACCGCATGGTGGGCGAGGTGCTCGAGGAGCTCGAGCTGCGCGAGCGCACCGTGGGCATCGCGCCCGTGGGCTGCTCGGTGCTGGCCTACGAGTACTTCAACTGCGACATGTTCGAGGCCTCGCACGGCCGCGCCCCGGCCGTGGCCACCGGGGCCAAGCGCGCCCGGCCGGAGCTGGTCGTGTTCACCTACCAGGGCGACGGCGACCTGGCGTCCATCGGCATGGCCGAGATCGTCCACGCGGCCAACCGCGGCGAGAAGATCTCCGTGGTGTTCGTCAACAACGCCATCTACGGCATGACCGGCGGCCAGATGGCCCCGACCACCCTGGTGGGCCAGCGCACCACCACCTGCCCGGCCGGCCGAGATCCCGCCCAGGTGGGCTTCCCGGTGCGCATGGCCGAGCTGGTGGCCGGGCTGCGCACGCCGGGCTTCGTGGCGCGCGCCTCGGTGCACACGCCGCGCGCGACCGTGCAGGCCAAGGCCGTGCTGCGGCGGGCCTTCGAGCACCAGGTCCAGGGCACGTGCTTCACCTTCACCGAGATCCTGTCCACCTGCCCCACCAACTGGGGCCTGTCGCCCAAGGAAGCTGCGAGCTGGCTGGAGAAGGAGATGATCCCCTACTACCCGCTGGGGATCTTCAAGACCCCGGACATGGCCGAGGGGCCACACCTCCGGCCGGCGGAGGGCCTGTGACATGGCGAGCACGGAGGTGATGATGGCCGGCTTCGGGGGCCAGGGCATGCTCCTGTCGGGCAAGCTCCTGGCCTACGCCGCCATGCAGGAGGGCAAGGAGGTCAGCTGGCTGCCCTCCTACGGCCCGGAGATGCGCGGCGGCACGGCCAACGTGACCGTGGTCATCTCGGACACGCCGGTGGGTTCGCCCTACATCGTCGCCCCGCGGGCGCTGCTGGTGATGAACCAGCCCTCGCTGGAGAAGTTCGGGCCGCGGGTCAAGCCGGGCGGGGTGATCGTGGTGAACACCTCGCTGGTGCCGATCCGGCTGGAGCGCCCGGACTGCCAGGTGCTGTACCTGCCCGCGGCCGAGCTGGCCAAGCAGGCCGGCACCGCCAGGGCGGCCAACCTGGTCATGCTGGGGGCCTACGTGGGCCTGACCGGCGTGGTCGACACCCAGGTGTGCGTGCACATGATCGAGCACGAGTTCGAGAAGAAGCCCAAGTTCATCCCGGCCAACGTGGCCGCCTACCAGGCCGGGTACGACGCGGGGTTGCAGGCCAGGCCGGCCTGAGCCCCTGGGAGCCGTCACCATGAGCGCGCAAGCGGTGATCGATCCCGCCGAGCTGGACGAGGTCCTGGCCCGCCACCCCCAGGGGCAGCCGGCCGGCCTGGTCAACCTGCTGCACGACCTGCAGGCGGCCTTCCGCTACCTGCCCGAGCAGGCCCTGGAGCGGGCCGCCGAGCACCTGGGGCTGTCGTCGGCCGAGGTGTACGGCGTGGCCACCTTCTACGAGGGCTTCCACCTGAAGCCCCGCGGCGAGCACATCTGCACCGTGTGCATGGGCACCGCCTGCCACGTGCGCGGCGCCGCGCGCCTGCTGGAGCAGGCCGAGCGCGACCTGGCCGTCCGCGCCGGGCAGACCACGCCCGACCTGCGCTTCACCCTCGAGCAGGTCAACTGCGTGGGCGCCTGCGCCCTCGGCCCGCTGGTCATCCTGGACGGCAAGTACCACGGCAGCATGGCCCCGGACCGCCTCAGCCGCCTGCTGGGCAAGCTGAGCGACAAGAAGGGGAGCAAGTGATGGCCCGCATCGCGAACGCGGCGGCCCTGGCGGCCTACCGCAAGCAGCAGCGCGCCCTGCGCCCCGCGGAGCGCAAGGCCATCGCCGTGTGCGCCGGCACCGGCTGCAAGGCCTTCGGCGGCCTGGAGGTGTTCGAGGCCTTCCGCGCGGCCCTGGACGCGCACGGCCTGGCCAAGACCTGGGACCTGCGCGCCACCGGCTGCCACGGCTTCTGCGAGCGCGGCCCGCTGGTGCTGTTCTTCCCCGAGGGCCGCCTGTACCAGCGGGTCAAGCCCGAGGACGTGGAGGAGATCGTCACCCGCACGCTGCTCGGCGGCGAGGTGCTCGAGCGGCTGCTGTACCAGGACCCGGTCACCGGCGCGCGCCACGAGAAGGAGCACGACATCCCCTTCTACCGGCACCAGCGCCGGCTGGTGCTGGCGCAGAACGGCCAGATCGATCCCACCTCGCTCGACGACTACCTGGTGCTGGGCGGCTACGGGGGGCTGGTCAAGGCCCTGGGGATGGACCCGGCGGCGGTGGTGGCCGAGGTGAAGCGCGCCGGCCTGCGCGGGCGGGGCGGGGCCGGCTTCCCCACCGGGGTGAAGTGGGAGATCTGCCGCGCCGCCCAGGCCGACCAGCGCTACGTCATCTGCAACGCCGACGAGGGCGACCCGGGCGCCTTCATGGATCGCTCGGTGATCGAGGGCAACCCCCACCTGGTGCTGGAGGGCATGCTGATCGGCGCCTACGCCATCGGCGCCAGCCAGGGGCACGTGTACATCCGGCAGGAGTACCCGCTGGCGGTGGAGCGCCTGGAGCTCGCGCTGGCGCAGGCCCGCGCGCTCGGGCTGCTGGGCCAGGACATCCTGGGCAGCGGCTTCTCCTTCGACGTGCACGTCAGCCGCGGCGGCGGCGCCTTCGTGTGCGGCGAGGAGAGCGCCATGATCGCCTCCCTGGAGGGCCGCCGCGGGGTGCCGCGCCGGCGCCCGCCCTACCCCGCCGCCCAGGGCCTGCACGGCAAGCCGACCAACATCAACAACGTGGAGACCTGGGCCACCGTGCCGATCATCCTGGAGAAGGGCGCGGACTGGTTCGCCGCCATCGGCACCGCGGGCTCCAAGGGCACCAAGATCTTCTCCCTGGTGGGCAAGGTCAACAACACCGGCCTGGTGGAAGTGCCCATGGGCATCACGCTGCGCGAGATCGTCGAGGTCATCGGCGGCGGCATCCCGGGCGGCAAGGCCTTCAAGGCCGTGCAGACCGGCGGCCCCTCGGGCGGCTGCCTGCCGGCCGAGAAGCTGGACGTGGCGGTGGACTTCGACTCCCTGGTGCGCGAAGGCGCGATGATGGGCTCGGGCGGCATGATCGTGATGGACGAGGACACCTGCATGGTGGACGTCGCCCGCTACTTCCTCGGCTTCCTCAAGTTCGAGTCCTGCGGCAACTGCACCTCGTGCCGCGACGGCCTGGAGCAGCTCCACGCGCTGGTGACCGACATCGCCGAGGGCCGGGCCACGTCGGGGACGCTGGATCTGCTCGAGGAGCTGGCCGAGACCATCCGCGCCACCAGCCTGTGCGCGCTGGGCACCACCGCGGTCAACCCGGTCCAGTCCACCCTGCGCTACTTCCGGCACGAGTACGAGGCGCACATCCGCGACGGGCGCTGCCCGGCCAAGGTGTGCAAGGCCCTCATCCACTTCAGCATCAACGACAAGTGCACCGGCTGCACGCTGTGCGCCAAGAACTGCCCCCAGAAGTGCATCACCGGCGAGCGCAAGGCGCTGCACGTGATCGACCAGGCCAGGTGCATCAAGTGCGGCATCTGCCGCGACGTGTGCAAGTTCGCGGCCGTGGACGTCCAGTGAGGTGCAAGACGCCATGAGCATTCGATTGTGGATCGACGATCGCGAGGTCCTGGCGGAGCCGGGCGAGCGCATCCTGGAGGTGGCCCAGCGCCAGGGGATCTCCATCCCCACCCTGTGCCACCACCCGGCCCTGCCCGTCCTGGGCGCCTGCCGGGTGTGCCTGGTGGAGGTGCAGCAGGGCAAGCGCCGCGAGATCACCACGGCCTGCAACACCCTCGTCCAGGAGGGCATGCGGGTGGCGACCGACACCGCCGAGGTGCGCGGCCACCGGGCCATGAATTTGGAATTGCTGCGCGCCCGCGCCCCGGAGGCCCCAGCCGTGCGCGAGCTGGCCACCCAGCTCGGCGTCGCCCGCAGCCGCTTCCGGCCGCCGGCGCAGAACCCGCTGCCCAACTGCATCCTGTGCGAGCTGTGCGTGCGGGCCTGCGCCCACCTGGGGCACCACGCCCTGGCCGCCGTGGGTCGGGGCGACAAGAAGCGCATCGGGCTGCCGCACAACCGGCCGGCCGAGGCCTGCGTGGGCTGCGGCTCGTGCCTGTCCGTGTGCCCGACCCGCTGCATCCTGCTCAAGGAGACGGCCACCACCCGCACGATCTGGGGCCAGACCTTCGAGCTGGTGCGCTGCAAGAGCTGCGGCGCCCCGGTCATGACCGAGGCGCAGCGTGCGCACGCCATCCGAACCAAGCAGTTGCCGGAGGATCACGATGACACTTGCGAACTGTGCAAGCAGTCTGCCGCCAGCCAGCGCCTCGCCTCCGTGGTGTGGTAACCAGGGGCTGGGCGAGGGCCCGCGCGGACGGCTGATCGTCATCCCGCGCAACTGCGTGGGGTGCCGCACCTGCGAGCTGGCCTGCTCGTTCGTCCACTCGCGGGCGGGCGCGCTCGGGCGCCCGCGCATCCGCATCCACGCCCAGGGCCGCGGGCTCGAGGCCGGCGTCATCAAGGACCGCTACCTGCAGCTCACCTGCCTGCAGTGCGCGGAGGCGGCCTGCGCCAAGGTCTGCCCCACGCAGGCCCTGGTGCGGGACGAGACCACCCGGGCCATCGTGCTCGTGGCCGAGCGCTGCATCGGCTGCGGGCTGTGCGAGGCGGCCTGCCCCTTCGGGCACATGCACTTCGACCGCCAGATCCGCCTCCCGCTCAAGTGCGACCTGTGCGGCGGCAGCCCGGCCTGCGCCCGTTTCTGCCCGCACCACGCGCTGGAGATCCGGCCATGAGCACCGAGGAGGTGCGCATCCGCATCGCCCCCGGCAAGCTGCTGGTGCGGCACGGGAGCTGCCCGGCGGGCTGCTCGCTCGTCGACCGGGACGTGTTGATGGACGGCCAGCCGGCCCTCACCCTGCTGGTGCGGGTGCAGGGCAGGACCGGGCACATCCACCTCAACCCCTTCTACGGCGTGTTCGACTACGAGTGCGACGTGCCGCTCAAGCCGGGCGACGTGGTGGACGTGTACTGCCCCCACTGCGGCGGCTCGCTGAGCGTCGTCGAGCAGTGCGGGCTGTGCCACGTGAGCATGTTCGCCATCCAGCTCCCCGACGGCGGGGAGGTGCGCGTGTGCCCCAAGGTGGGCTGCCACAACCACCACCTGACCATCGTGGACCTCGACGCCCAGTTCTCCCAGCTCTACGACGAGGAGCGCCGCCCGAAGATGTGAGCGGGGCTCGGCTGCGGACCGGGAGGGACCCCATGACGCGCAAGGGCTGGTGGCTGCTCGCGGCCGCGCTCAGCCTGGCCGGCTGCAAGGAGGGCGAGGCGCGCCTGGCCGCCCTGCCCTTCCAGGACTCCTTCGAGCGCGCCGAGCTGGGCCCGGACTGGCGGGCCGAGCCGGGCTGGAGCGTGAAGGACGGCCAGGTGTACTCGGCCGGCACCCGCAACCGGGCGCTGTGGCTCCAGGCCGCGCTCCCGCGCGACGCGGTGATCGAGCTCACCGCCCGCTCCGAGAGCCCGGCCGGGGACATCAAGTTCGAGGCCTGGGGCGACGGGCAGAACCACGCCTCGGGCTACGTCTTCATCTTCGGCGGCTGGCGCAACAGCATCTCGGCCATCGCCCGCCTGGACGAGCACGGGGCCGACCGCCAGGAGGTCAACCGCCCCAACCAGGTGCGCATGGGCCAGCACTACCGCATGAAGGTGGTGCGCCAGGGCGAGGTCATCCGCTGGTACGTGGACGACAAGCTGCTGCTCGACTTCTACGACTCCGCGCCGCTGCACGGCCAGGGCCACGACCGCTTCGCCTTCAACGACTGGGAGGCGCAGCTCTACTTCGACGACCTGCGCATCCGCCCCGCCACCCCGGAAGATCGTTAGACAGTTACCCGCGCTCCTCCGATCCCTCCTGGCCCGGCCCTTCCAGGCCGGATTCTCAGAGGATCTTGCTTGCGCTGCCGAGTCTGGGGCAGTATGAGTGGCTTTCCCACACGGGGAACCATAGGAGTGACCATGCGAACGAAGAGCCTGTCGACCCAGCTGACCCTGACGCTCGGGCTGATCCTGGCCGCCCTGCTGCCCCTCGGCTGCGACGGGGACGGGGGGGATGACTGCACCTCCCACGCGCTGACCCTGTGCGTGGACGACACCACCTACTGGGTGAACTCCTGCGGCATCCTGGAGGAGGAGATCGCCCAGTGCGAGTGCGGCTGCGCCGAGGGCAACCGCGAGTGCCAGCCGGACTGCTGCACCCCCGACTGCGCGGGCAGGGAGTGCGGCTCGGACGGCTGCACGGGCTCCTGCGGCGCCTGCACCGTCGCGGGCGAGGTGTGCGTGGTGGCCAGCGGCCAGTGCGTGGCCTGCAGCCCGGACTGCGCGGGCAAGGAGTGCGGGCTCGAGGCGACCTGCGGCTCCTCCTGCGGCGAGTGCACCGCGCCCGAGAGCTGCAACGCGCTCGGCGTGTGCGAGTGCCTGCCCGACTGCGCGGGCAAGGAGTGCGGCGGCAACGGCTGCGGCGGCTCCTGCGGCGACTGCCAGGCGGGCGAGAGCTGCGACGCGGCCGGCCAGTGCCAGGCCTGCACCGCCGACTGCACCGGCCAGGAGTGCGGCGACGACGGCTGCGGCGGCTCCTGCGGCGAGTGCACCACCGCGGGCGAGGTGTGCGTGCTGGCCACGGGCCAGTGCGAGCCCTGCACCCCCGAGTGCGCCGAGCTCGAGTGCGGCCCGGACCCGCACTGCGGCGCCTCGTGCGGCGACTGCCAGGGCTGCGCCGGGCCCGATCCGGCCCTGTGCCTGGCCGACGGGAGCTGCGCCACGCCCTGCTGCCCGGACTGCACCGGCAGGGAGTGCGGCAGCGACGGCTGCGGCGGCGCCTGCGGCACCTGCCAGGAGAACGAGACCTGCGACGCGGCCGGCCAGTGCCAGCCCTGCAGCCCCGCCTGCACCGGCAGGGTGTGCGGCCCGGACGGCTGCGGCGGCTCGTGTGGTGACTGCACGGTCGAGGGCGAGAGCTGCAACCTGTCCGGCCAGTGCGCGCCCGCGGACGCCATCGAGCACTGCGCCGACCTGACCCCGCCCGCGGCAGGCACCTGCGAGGTGACCGCCGGCAACTCGAACCTGCTCTTCCGCGGCAACATCCTGGGCCCGGACCGCGCCTACCAGGGCGGCGAGCTGCTCGTCTCCGCGGGCGGCAACATCCTGTGCGTGGGCTGCTCCTGTGCGGCCGAGCCCGAGGCCGGCGGTGCCACCGTGGTGACCTGCGCCGAGGGAGCGATCTCCCCGGGGCTGATCAACACCCACGACCACCTGACCTTCACCCACAACGCCCCGGGCAGCTGGGGCACCGAGCGCTACGAGCACCGCCACGACTGGCGCAAGGGCAAGAACGGCCACACCAAGATCCCCGTGTCCGGCATGGACAACGCGGCCGAGCAGACCTGGGGCGAGCTGCGCCAGATCATGGGCGGCACCACCTCGATGGCCGGGGCCGGCAACGCCGCGGGCTGGGTGCGCAACCTCGACCAGGGCAGCCAGGAGGGGCTCGGGCAGGGCTCGATCGACTCCCCCACCTTCCCGCTGGGAGACTCCGACGGCACCCAGCTCGACTCGGGCTGCGCCTACCCGTCCATCGACGACGCGGACGTGCTCACCAACGACTGCTACCTGGCCCACGTGGCCGAGGGCATCAACGACTACGCCCGCAACGAGTTCCTGTGCCTGAGCTCCAGCGCCAACAGCGGCCGGGATCTCACCGCGGCCAACAGCACCTTCATCCACCTGATCGGCCTGCTGGCCATCGACGGCCAGGAGCTGGCGGACAACTCGACCGCGCTGGCCTGGTCCCCGCGCTCCAACGTGTCCCTGTACGGCTTCACCGCGCCGGTGACCATGTACGCCCAGCAGGGCGTGCTGATCTCGCTGGGCACGGACTGGTCGGCCTCGGGCTCGATCAACCTGGTGCGCGAGCTGCGCTGCGTGGACCAGCTCAACACCAACAACTACGGCGGCTTCTTCTCGGACAGCCAGATGTGGCTGATGGCGACCGCCAACGCGGCTTCGGCCCTGGCGATCGACGACGCGGTGGGCCTGCTGCTGCCCGGCCGGGTGGCCGACGTGGCGATCTACGACGGCGCCGGCCGCGCGAACCCCTGGCGCGCGGTGATCGAGGCCGAGCCGGACGACGTGGTGCTGGTGCTGCGCGGGGGCAAGCCGCTGTACGGCGACACGCCGCTGATGGCCGCGCTGCCCAACGGCCAGACGGGCTGCGAGGTCCTGCCCCAGGCGGTGTGCGGGGCGCAGAAGACGGCCTGCGTGCAGCGCGAGAGCGGCATGAGCTACTCGGCCCTGGCCGCGGCCAACACCGCCTCCTACGGCCTGTTCTTCTGCGGCACCCCGACCAACGAGCCGAGCTGCACCCCGTTCCGCACGGGCGAGTTCGACGGCCTGCCGGAGGCCAACGACTCCGACGGCGACGGCATCCCCAACGCGGACGACCTGTGCCCGCTGGTGTTCGACGCGCCGCGCTGGGTCGACAACGACCAGCAGCCGAACGCGGACGGGGACAGCGTGGGCGACCTGTGCGACCCCTGCCCCCAGGATCCCGACACCGAGCAGTGCACGCCCACCGACCCGAACGATCGGGACCGGGACGGCGTGCCGAACGCGGTGGACAACTGCCCGCAGGATCCCAACCCCAACCAGAGCGATCTGGACGGCGACGGCACGGGCGACGTGTGCGACGCCTGCCCGAACGACTTCAACGAGCCGGGCGCGGCCTGCCCGGCCTCCATCTACGCCATCAAGACCGGGGCCGTGCCGACGGGCAGCCAGGTGATGGTGGAGGGCGTGGTGACCGCGGTGGCCAGCCCGCGCTTCTGGATCCAGGTGCCCGAGGCCGAGCACGACGCCGGCCTGGGCTACACCTTCAGCGGACTGTTCGTGTACGTGTCGGCCAGCAACCCCAACGGGCTCACCATCCCGGCCCGCGGCGATCGCGTGGCGGTCTCGGGCACGGTGAAGAACTTCTACGGCCAGCTCGAGCTCGATCCGGTGGTCTCGGTCAGCGTGCTGGCCTCCGGGCAGAGCCTGCCCGCGCCCCAGCCCGTGCTGCCCGCGGACGTCGGCACGGGCGGGGCGCAGGCCCCCGCCTACGAGGGCGTGCTGGTCGGCGTGGTGGACGGCGAGGTCACCGCGCTCAACCCGCCGGCCGGGCCGGGCGACGCCGATCCCACCCAGGAGTACATCCTGGGCGGCGCGCTCAAGGTCAACGACTACATGTACCTGAGCTCGCCCTTCCCCCTGGTGGGCGACACCTACAGCGTGACGGGCGTGCTGCGCTACGCCAACAACGACTACAAGCTCGAGCCGCGCGACGCGGACGACGTGATCGTGGGCGGCACGGCGCCGGCCAAGCTGGTCGCCTTCGGCCCCAGCCCGGTGTACGTGGAGGAGGGCGCGACCGGCTCCACCCCGGCCCTGGTGGTCACCCTGAACCGGGCGCCCGAGGCCGGCAGCGGCGGCGTGGCCATCACGCTCCTGTCGGGCGACGACACCCGGCTCACCGTGCCGGCCCAGGTGGTGGTGCCCGAGGGCACCCGCACCGCGGCCGTGCCGCTGACCGGCGTCCTGGGCGGCGCCGCGCCCGTGGTGGTGACCGCCAGCCTCGACCCGGACTCGCTCCAGGCCGACGTGGTGGTGCTCGACCCGGCCCGGGTGCCCGTGCCGGTGGCCTTCGACCCCGACCCGCTCAGCCTGGGGGTGGGCGGCCGCCTGACGGCCAGCGTGCAGCTCGACATCCCCGGCCGGGCCGGCGGCAGCCCGGTGGCGCTCGCCGCGGGCGATCCCAGCCTGCTCAGCGCGCCGCTCGAGGTGATCGTGCCCGAGGGCGCCTTCAGCGCCACCTTCGAGCTGGTCGCCCTGCTGGCCGGCTCCACCACCCTGACCGCCAGCTCGGGCGGGGCGGACCTGGTGGCCCAGGTCGAGATCACCGACCGGCCGCTGGTCGGCCTGATCCTGTCCGAGGTGCTGTACGACACCTCGGGCGAGGACTCCGGCCTGGAGTGGGTGGAGATCTACAACGGCACCAACCAGGCCGTGGACCTGGCCGGCTACTCCCTGGGCGCCGGCGGCACGGACTACACCTACTCCAAGCTGCAGCTCGCCGGCACCATCCAGCCGGGTGGCTGCTTCGTGGTGGGCGGGCCGACCTCCAGCGCCCTGAACTTCAACCCGGTCCTGGACCAGGCGCAGGACTTCAACCCCGACATCCAGAACTCGGGCACGACCGCCGACGGCGTGGCGCTGTTCGCCGTGCCGGCCGCGCAGATCACCGCCGCGCGGGTGCCGATCGACGCGGTCATCTACGGCACCACCAACGTCAGCAACCTGCTGGACGAGAGCGGCCTGCCCGGCAACGTGGACGTGGGCGACGCGGGTTCGGCCCGCTCCATCGAGCGCGACGCGGACGGCTGGCAGGTGCAGAGCGCGCCCTCGCCCAACGTGTGCGGGCCGTTCTGAGCCTCGCTCCTCCTGCGCTGCGCGGAGCTCGGGCGCCGGGACTCCGGTGGGGGGGGTCTCAGTCCCGTGTCGCTGCGCGCCACGGGACAAGCAGGACTTTCAGCGCGCCTTCGGCGCTCGAAAGTCCTGTCTTCGCCCTGGCAGGATTCTCTGCGCGCCTTCGGCGCTTGAGAATCCTGCGGGCTCGAATTGCTAGCAGGTGCCGACGAAGGGGTAGCGCCGGTCGATGTCCAGCGCGAGCAGCCGGTCGAAGAGCGCGTCCACCACGTGGTCCACGTCGATGTCGGCCTCCAGCACACCGCGGGAGCGCAGCTCCTGGTCTGGCCTATCCCACAGCTTCAGGGCTTCCTTGAAGCAAGCAGCGTCGGATTTGGGCATGGTCGCCTCCGTGGTGGCATCTGTACATACATGTAGTACATAATGCCACCCGTGGCAAAAAAACGACCGCCCTACTTCCAATTCGCCGTGATGATTGAGAACTTTGCGCCCTTGGCCTTGGACTTGGTCACCTCGACATGCATGCTCTCGGCCCCGCTCAGCTCGAGCGCCCGCTCGATCCAGCCCGCGATGCGGTGGTCGATGAGCTCGCTTGGCTCCGGGAACTCGACGAAGTGCAGCACCACCCGCTCGCGGCTCTTCTCCGCCACCTCGACCCGGGCCGGCCGGTAGTACAGCCCGAGCAGCACGCCCGCTCGGCCGATGATGAACGAGGTCTGTCCGAAGCGGATGAACAGGCGGTACAGCCCGCGCAGCCCGAGATCCGCGCTGAAGCGCCCCAGCTCCCACGCCCCGCGCAGATCCTTGTCGAAGAAGAGCGCGCACATCTCGCGCGTGGGCTCGACGAAGGCCTCCCGCAGCGGGTACCAGGTGTTGTCCATGATGGGGGCCGCGAACAGTCGCCGGGAAGGCTCGGAGAGCTTCCCGATCCACTCCCCATAGCGCCCCGGGAACCGCTTCTGGATGAACAACGGCGTGGTCTTGACCGCTGAGCCCTTGACTTCCACGGCGCCCCCTGATCAGCCGCATGGTGGCACGGCCGCCCGCCCGCTGGCAAGCCAGCCCGAGGGCGCGCCTCGCCGCTTGCGGGGCCCCGTCCGCTGGGATAGCGTGGCCCGGGGAGGCCGGACATGCTCGAGGGCGAACAGATCCTGTTCGCGGTCTACGCGGTGCAGCTCGGGTTCGCCACGCCCGCGCAGGTGTCCGAGGCCGCCTCCTCGACCGGCACCCAACCCTCCCGCAGCCTGGCCGAGCGGCTGGTGGCGGCCGGCGTGCTGACCCGGGAGCAGCAGGTGCTCGTCCAGCGCCGGGTAGCCCGGCACCTGGGCGACGAGACCTCCACGCTCGCCACGCCCTCCCCCTCGGTGCGGGCCGGCGCCCCGGCCGCCCCCGCGCCCGACGAGCATCGGCCCACGGTGGATCTGCTGGTGCCCTCGAGCGCCACCTCGGTGGACCGGCCGCCGGGCGACGGCCAGGCCAGCCGTCCCGCGCCCAGCCTGCCCGGGGCCACGGCCGAGGCGCTGGCCGACGAGAGCGACCAGCGCATCGCGGTCCAGCAGGCCGGGCGCTACACCGTGCAGAAGGTGCACGCCCGCGGGGGGCAGGCCCGCATCCTGCTGGCCTTCGACGAGCACGTGGGCCGCGACGTGGCCATCAAGGAGTTCTACCTGGACGCGGCGGACGAGGAGGGCTCGTGGCCCTCCTCCTCGGGCGCCTCCTCGCGCCAGCTCTCGTCCCCCGGCCAGCTCCGCTTCCTGCGCGAGGCCCGCGTGACCGCCCAGCTCGAGCACCCCAACATCGTCCCGGTGCACGAGCTCGGCCGCAAGGAGGACGGCACCCTCTACTACACCATGCGCTTCGTGCGCGGGCAGACCCTGGCGCGGAAGCTGAAGGGCTGCCGCAGGCTGCGCGAGCGGATGAAGCTCCTGGGCGCCTTCTGGGACGTGGCCAAGGCCATCGCCTTCGCCCACTCCCGCGGGGTGATCCACCGTGATCTCAAGCCCGAGAACATCATGGTGGGCGAGTTCGGCGAGACCGTGCTGCTCGACTGGGGCGTGGCCAAGGTGCACGGCAAGAAGGACATCCGCGCCCGGGAGATCGCCCGCGAGCTGCAGCTGCTGCAGGAGAGCTCCCCGGGCCGCACCGCGGCGGGCACGGCCATCGGCACGCCCTCCTACATGAGCCCGGAGCAGGCCCGCGGGCAGATCGACGACATCGACGAGCGCTCCGACGTGTGGGGCCTGGGCGCGGTGCTGTACGAGCTGCTGACCGGGCGCCCGCCGTTCAAGGCCGAGACGGCCATGGAGACCATCATGCAGGTGGGCGAGGCGGCCCTCCCGCCGGTGCGCTCCCTGTGCCCCGAGGCGCCGCCGGAGCTGGCGGCCGTGGCCGAGAAGGCCCTGCGGCGCGACAAGCGAGAGCGCTACCAGAGCGCGCTCGAGCTGTCGGAGGAGGTCGGCGCCTACATGACCGGCGGCCGGGTGCAGGCCTACGCCTACTCCTCGTGGGAGCTGCTGCGCCGCTTCGCCTCCAAGAACCGGGCGGTCATGCTGGCCGGCCTGCTGCTGCTGGTGGTCATCCTGGGCTCGCTGGTGGCGGTGTCCGTGCTGCTCACCTCCGAGACCCGCGCCCGCAAGGGGGCCGAGCAGGCCGAGCGGGCGGCGGTGACCGCGCGGGCCGAGGAGGCGGCCGGCCGCCGCCTGGCCTCCTTCCACCTCGCCCAGGCCTACGCCGAGAAGGCCGATCGGGTGCAGGCCGAGCGCCGCACCGGGCCGGCCGCGGCCTTCGCCGCCGCCAGCCTGCTGCACAACCCCGCCCAGCCCCGGGGCCTGCAGCACGACCCCGGCTTCGCCGCCGGGCACCCCGAGGCGCACGCCCTGCGCGTGGCGGCCGCCTCGATCCTCTACCGCCTGGGCTTCGAGCCCGGCCTGAGGCTGGAGCGCAGCCTGACCGCCGGCGAGGCGCTGACCGCGGTGGCCTTCTCCCCGGACGGCGCCGAGGTGGCCGCCGCCTGCTTCGACCACCGGGTGTGGCTGTGGCCCGCGCAGGGCGGCGCCCCGCGCCAGCTCCAGGGCCACCTGGATCAGGTCCTCAGCCTGGCCTACTCCCCGGACGGCCGCTGGCTGGCCAGCGGCGGCCGCGACGGGCGGGTGATCCTGTGGGACCGCGCCCGGGCCGAGCCCCAGCGCGTCCTGCCCGCCCACCGCGGGCCGACCAAGGCCGTGGCCTTCTCCCCCGACGGGGTGACCCTCGCCAGCGCCGGCCAGGACGGGGCGCTCAAGCTGTGGGCGCTCCACGGGGACGACACGCCCCGCGAGCTGGAGCGCCTGGGGCCCGAACTGGAGACCGTGGCCTTCTCCCCGGACGGCGCGAGCCTGGCCGCGGGCGGCGCGGACGGCGCCCTGGCCCTGTGGGAGCTACGGCGCGGGCGGGTGCGCGACAGGCTGCGCGGGCACCAGGAGCGCGTCATGGTGCTCGCTTTCTCGCCCGACGGACGGCTGCTGGCCTCGGGCGGCAAGATCGGCGAGCTGCGGCTGTGGGAGCCGGCCCGGGGCCGGGCCAGGGGTCGGCTCGAGGGCCACAGCGACGGCGTCCTGGGCCTGGCCTTCTCGCCCGACGGACGGCTGCTGGCCTCCACGGGCTACGACCGCACGCTGCGGCTGTGGGCCCTGGACGGCGCGCGCCACCTGATCACCTGCGACGCCCACCCTGCCTACGTGATGGGGGTGGCCTTCTCCCCCGACGGCCAGCGGCTGGCGACCGCCGGCTACGATCGCGGCGTCAGGCTGTGGAGCTGGCAGCCGGGCCGGGCGCTGCAGCGCTTCGCGGGGCACGGCGACACGGTCTACACCGTGCGCCGCTCGCCCGACGGGCTCCGGCTGGCCACCGGCGGCTGGGATCTGTCCGTCCGCACCTGGGAGGCGGGCAGCGGGAAACCGCTGCGCACCCTGACCGGCCACACCCAGGTGGTCGAGAGCGCCGTGTGGAGCCCGGACGGCGCCCGGCTGGCCTCGACCAGCCGTGATCGCAGCGTGCGCCTGTGGGACGCGGCCTCCGGGCAGGCGCTGCGCGTGCTCCTGGGCCACGAGGACGAGGTGCACGGCGCCGAGTTCTCCCCGGACGGCGCGCGGCTCGCCACCGCCAGCTCCGACCGCAGCGTGCGCCTGTGGGATCCCCAGACCGGTGCGCAGCTCGAGGTCCTGCGGGGCCACGAGGGCAAGGTGGACAACGTGGCCTTCTCGCCCGACGGGCGCCTGCTGGCCTCGGCCAGCTCCGATCGCAGCGTGCGCCTGTGGGACGCGCGCACCGGCGAGCAGGTGCGCGTGCTGGGCGGGCACACGGACTGGATCTCCGGGGTGGCCTTCTCCCCGGACGGCGCGCGCCTGGCCAGCTCGGGCAAGGACGGCCTGGCCATCGTCTGGGACGCCACCAACGGCCGGCAGCTCTTCCGCCTCCAGGGGCACACCGAGTGGGCCAACTCGGTGCGCTTCTCCCCGGACGGCAAGCTGCTCGCCACCGCCAGCGACGATCGCAGCGTGCGGCTGTGGTCGGCGGCCACGGGCGACGCGCTGCTCACCATCCAGGCCAGCAGCGAGGTGGTGGCCATCGAGTTCTCGGCGGACAGCCGCGCGCTGCTGGTGGGAGACGGCGCGGAGGTGCGCGCCTACCCCGTCGAGCTCACCTTCCTCGACGCCGACCCGCGCGAGCTCCTGGAGGCCGCCGAGCGCCGGGCGGGGCTGCGGGTCGCGGGCTTCGGGCTGGCCCCCGCCGATGGACCGCCCTGAGCCAGCGCGCTTCCCGGGCGGCGGCCGCTACCACCGCCTGGCCCCGGCGCTCGCCGCCCGTTTCGGCGCGCCCGTGCGCCGGGTGGTGCTGCGGGCCGGCTTCGGCTGCCCGAACCGCGACGGCCGCCTGGGCCAGGCCGGCTGCGCCTTCTGCTCGCCGCTCGCCCTGATCCCGCGCCATGGCCCGCCCGCGGAGGCCGGGCTCGAGGCCCAGCTCGAGCACGCCCTGGCGCGCAACCTCCGCCGGCACGGCGCCCGGCTGGCGGTGGCGTACTTCCAGGACGGCACGGCCACCGACGGGCCGCCCGCGCGGCTGCGAGCGCTCTTCGATCTGGCCCTCGCTCCGGCGCGCGTGGTGGCGCTGGCGGTGGGCACCCGCCCGGACTGCCTGCCGCCCGAGGTGCTCGCGCTGCTCGCGGAGCTCGGCCAGCGGCACGCGAAACCCATCTGGCTCGATCTCGGGCTGCAGCTCGCGGACGACGCGCTGCTGGCTGGCGTCCAGCGCGGGCACGGCGTGGCCGCGTTCGAGGACGCCGTCGGGCGCGCCCACGCGGCGGGCCTCGAGGTGGTGGCGCACGTGATCCTGGACCTGCCCGGCGCCGAGGAGCGCCACCGCGAGGCGACCGCAGCGTGCCTCAACCGGCTCCGGGTGGAGGGAGTCAAGCTCCACAACCTGCACGTGCTGGAGGGCACCCCGCTGGCGTCCCGGTGGAAGGCGGGTGAGGTCGCGCTCTCCACCGAGGAGCAATACGTGGACATGGCCGCCCGCTTCCTCGAGGTGCTCTCTCCGGCCACCGTGGTCCACCGCCTGACCGGCGCGGGCCCGGCCGAGCTCATGCTTGGCCCGCCCTGGTGGAGAAGAAAATCCATGATCATCAAGGAAATAGAGCTGAAGCTGGCTTCCCGCGGCAGCCGCCAGGGCCGCCTGGTGGACAGCGACCTCCGTCCCCACCAACTCGGCCCTTGACGCAGAGCGTACGAGGTGACATGTTTGCTTCGCACAATGGCTTCCGAGCGGTAAGTAAACAAACCGCCGGAGCCTGGAGGACGGCATGCGGACCGCTAGCACGGGGACCTGGTGGGCGCTGGGAGTGGGGATCGCAGGGCTGCTCCTGGGCGGCTGCAGGGACTCTCAAGCCACTGAAAACAAGGTCGAATCAAGTCCAATCGCGGACGAGGCGCCCGCGGCCGTGGCCCCGCTCCAGGCCGAGGTGGCCCCGGCCCCGGTCGCGAGGTCCCTGGAGTTCACCGGCACGGCCCGGGCCGCCCGGACCTCCCCCCTGTCCGCCAAGGTCGGCGGCATCCTGCGGAAGCTCCTGGTGCGCGAGGGCGAACGGGTCACCCAGGGCCAGCCGCTGTGCGTCATCGACCCCACCGACATGCTGCTGCGCTCCGAGGCCGCCATGGTGGCCCACGCCCAGGCCCAGGAGGGGCTGGCCAACGCGCGCGCCGACCTCGAGCGGGCCGAGAAGCTGCACGGCTCCAAGGCGCTGTCCGACACCATGCTGCAGAAGGCCCAGCTCGGGCTCAAGCTGGCCGAGCTCGGCCTGCAGGCCGCCGAGGTGAACCTGCGCACGGTGCGCCAGGCGCTCGCCGACACCAAGCTGAAGGCGCCCTTCGCCGGCGTGGTCAGCAAGGTGATGGCCGAGGAGGGCCAGATGATCACCAGCATGCCGCTCACGGTGATCATGGTGCTGGTGGACACCGACACCCTGGAGGTGCGCGTGCCCGTGCCCGAGCGCGATCTGCAGAAGGTCAAGGCGGGCATGGCGGTCACCGTGTCCTTGCCCTCGGTCCAGGTGTCCCGCCCGGCCCGCATCGACCGCCTGACCGAGGTGGTCGATCCCATGACGCGCTCGATCGAGGCCATCATCCGCCTGGACAACCGCGAGGAGCGCCTGCCCGCGGGCCTGTTCGCCAAGGTGGTCATCCCCCTCGACGCCCCCCTGGCCGCGGCCGGGAGGTGACGCCGTGGTCCTGTCCGACGTCTCCATCCGCCGCCCGGTCTTCACCATCATCCTGATGGCGGTGCTGGTCCTGTTCGGGGTGGTGGGCCTGCGCGCCCTGGGGCTCGATCTGATGCCCAAGATCGAGGCCCCCTTCGTCAGCGTCACGGTGATCTACCCCGGCGCCGATCCGGACGTGGTCGAGAACCGGGTGCTGGAGGTCCTGGAGGACGCCTGCTCCACCATCTCGGGGGTGAAGAAGCTCACCTCCTCCGCGGTGGAGAGCTACGGGATGATGTTCATCGAGTTCGAGCTCAGCGTGAACGCCGACCGGGCCGTGCAGGACGTGCGCGACCAGATCTCCAAGGTGCTGATCGATCTGCCCCAGGAGGCCGAGACCCCCGTCATCCAGAAGATCGACATCGGCGCCGCCCCGGTGGTGGCGCTGGTGCTGACCGGGCCGCCCGGCGCCCCGGCCGCCGAGCTCACCTACGTGGCCGACAAGACCGTGCGCGCCCAGATCCAGCGCATGAACGGCGTGGGCGTGGTCAACATCCTGGGCAAGCAGGAGCGCGAGATCCACATCGAGGCCGATCCGCAGAAGCTGCGCGCCTACGGCCTGTCGCTGGCCGAGGTGCAGCAGGCGGTGGCCTACGGCAACATGGACGTGCCCGGCGGCCGCCTGACCGTGGCGGGCCAGGAGCTGCTGCTCAAGACCCACGGCGAGGCCGAGACCCTTGAGGAGCTCCGCGATCTGGTGCTGGTCAACCCCATGGGCAGCGGCCCGATCCGCCTGCGGGACGTGGCCGAGGTGCTGGACACCACCGAGGAGGCGCGCACCCTGGCCGCGCTCGACGGGCAGAAGGCGCTCACCCTCTACGTCCTCAAGCAGTCGGACGCGAACAGCGTGGCGGTGGCCGACGCGGTCATGCTGGCGGTCCGCGAGAAGAAGATCGACCTGCCGAAGGGCTACGGCCTGCAGACCATCCAGACCACCTCGGACTTCACCCGCCGCTCGGTCAGCTCGGTGCTCGACGACCTGCTCCTGGGCGGAGCGCTGGCCATCCTGGTCATCCTGCTGTTCCTGCGCAACCTGCGGGCCACCTTCATCAGCGCGCTGGCCCTGCCCACCTCGGTGGTGGCCACCTTCGCCTTCATGCGCCTGTTCGGCTTCACCCTGAACAACATCACCCTGCTGGCCCTGTCGCTCAGCATCGGCATGCTGATCGACGACGCCATCGTGGTGATCGAGAACATCCACCGCCACATCGAGCTGGGCAAGCCTCCCAGGCAGGCCGCGGCCGAGGCCACCGGCGAGATCGGCCTGGCGGTGCTGGCCACCACGCTCACCATCGTGGTGGTGTTCGTGCCCGTGGCCCTGATGAAGGGCATCGTGGGCCGCTTCTTCTTCGAGTTCGGCATCACCGTGGCGGCGGCCGTGCTGATCTCCCTGTTCGTCTCCTTCACCCTGACCCCGATGGGCGCCTCGCGCCTGCTCACGAAACATGAGCCCGGGGCGCTCGCCCGCTTCGTCGGCCGGGGCTTGGACGTCCTGGACCGGGCCTACCGCGCCATCGTGGGCTGGGTGCTGCACCACCGCCTCGCCGTCGTCGCGATGGGCTTCCTGATGCTGGGCGGCGCGTTCTACCTGGTCCGCTTCATCCCCATGGAGTTCATGCCCAAGATGGACCAGGGCGAGCTCGACGTGACCTACAACCTGCCCGAGGGCGCCAGCATCGAGGCCAGCTTCGAGCGCGGGGAGGCGATCCGCCAGGTGCTGGCCCGGGCCGAGCCGAGCATCGAGCTCATGTCGGTCGTGGTCGGCGCCGGCATGCGCCAGAAGGTCAACGAGGGCAAGGTGTTCGTCAAGCTGCCCCCGTCCAAGGAGCGCGACAAGAGCCAGCTCGAGGTGGCCGCCGAGCTGCGCAAGGTGATCGCCAAGGCCTTCCCCGGCGAGGACATCTCGGTCAGCCAGGCCGCCACGGGCGGCAGCGGCATGGGCAGCGAGATGATGTCGAAGCCGCTCAACGTCCAGCTCCGCGGCACCGACTCGAAGCTGCTGAAGGAGACGGCGCTCAAGCTGGTGGCCGAGCTCAAGAAGCAGGAGGGCTTCGTCGATCTGACGGTCTCGGACCGGGGCGCGCGCCCGCAGTACGGCTTCCGCCCCGACCGCGACAAGATCTCGGCCGCGGGCCTGGTCCCCTCGCAGGTGGCCATGGCGGTGCGCACCGCCATCCAGGGCGCCGAGGTGTCCCAGTTCCGGGTGGGCGCCGATCGCTACAAGGTGCTGGTCAAGGCGCCGGAGAGCTACAAGCACGATCGCCTGGCGCTGCTGGGCATGGCGCTGCGCGGTCCGGCCGGCAACCTGCTCGAGCTGGGCGAGCTGGTGAAACCCTTCGACGAGGACGCCCCGGCGCAGATCGACCGCGAGGATCGCACCCGCCAGGTCACCATCCTGGGCAACCTGGAGGGGTTGGCCCTGGGCGACGCGCAGGACAAGGTGTCCGCGCTGGCCCCCGGCCTGCTGCCGGCCGGCGTGAAGCTCAAGTTCTCCGGCCAGGGCCAGATCATGGAGGAGGCCTTCCAGAACCTGCTCGAGGCCCTGGTGCTGGCCATCATCCTGATCTACATGGTGCTGGCGGCGCAGTTCGAGAGCTTCCTGCACCCCCTCACCATCATGGTGTCCCTGCCGCTTTCGCTCATCGGCGCCTTGCTCGCGCTGCTCCTGACCGGGGAGACCCTGTCCATGATGAGCTTCATCGGCGTCATCATGCTGATGGGCCTGGTCACCAAGAACGCCATCCTGCTCGTGGACAACGCCAACCAGCGGCGCCAGAAGGGTGTGCCGGTGCGGGAGGCGCTGATCGAGGCCGGCGCGGTGCGCCTGCGGCCCATCCTCATGACCACGCTGGCCATGATCTTCGGCATGCTGCCGGTGGCCCTGGCCCTCGGCGAGGGCTCCGAGTTCCGCGCGGGTATGGCGATCACGGTCATCGGCGGTCTGATCACCTCGACCCTGCTCACCCTGCTGGTGGTGCCGGCGGTCTACTCGAGCTTCGAGAGCGCCCGCGCCTTCCTGTCCCGGCCCAAGAGGGCTCAGTCGTAGAACGCCTCGCCCACGAAGTCAGGCCGGAAGGGCGCCAGGTAGTGGCGCAGCACGGCCGCCGTGCGCGCGGCCTGGAAGCGTGGCCCGAGCGACTCGGCGAAGGCGCGCAGCGTGCGCCCCTTGGCCACGTCCTCGTCGAACAGCAGCACGCGCCGGTCCCGCCAGCGCCCCAGGTAGGCCAGATCCTCCGGCGACAGCACCGGCTCCGGATCGTCGCGCTTGAACAGCGAGAAGCGCACGAAGTAGAGCTCGGCCCCCAGCAGCTCCGCCAGGTGCAGGCCCGGCCGGATGGAGCCGTGCGCGGCGCCCACCACCAGGTCGGCGCCCCCCTGCCGGGCGCGGACATCCCTGGCCAGGGCGGCCACGAAGCGCGGGTTGCTGGCCCGCCAGGTGTACTTGTCGCGGGTGTTGGTGAACACGAAGCCCGACAGCAGCCCGGGCAGGCGCCGGTCGAGCTCCGCCAGGCGGCCCGGCGCGGAGCGCTCCAGGCCGTGCATGGCGCGGGCCACCCGCAGCGACTCGAGGAACAGCTCGTGGGCCTCCGCGCGCGCCCGGGGCTCCACCGCCTCGGGGCGCCGGGCCTCGCGCTGGAAGTCGATGTAGCGGGTGGGGTGCAGCGGCAGGCCGAACTCGACGCAGATCTTGTAGTTGAGCAGGATGCAGGGCAGCGCCTGGGCCTCCAGGAAGAGCCGCAGGGCGTCCTCCGGGTTGGGCCGGGCCAGGCAGCGCTCGAGCGCCGAGCCCAGCTCGCCGATGAGCTCGCCCAGGCTGCGCTCGAAGGCCATGGCCTCGGGCGGCTCGTCCCAGTCCACGCTCAGCAGATCCTCGAGCATCGCCCCAAGGGAACACGGAAGCCGGCCCGCGATCAAGCCACGCGGCGCTTGTCGATCTCCGCCGGGCCGTGCTACCATGCGCCGCCTTTCTCGATTGGAGGCGCGACGTGCTGATCGACATCCACACCCACTCTCCGCTCACCCCGGGCGCCAGCCTGCCGCTGGCCGAGCTGGTCCAGGCCGTCAAGGCCGCGGGCCTGGACGGCTTCTGCCTGACCGACCTGCACAGCGTGGCCGGGGCGGCCGAGGCGCGCGCGCTGGCCGCCGCGGCCGGCCTGCTGGCCCTGGTGGGCTTCGAGGCCCACACGGACCGGGGGCGCTACCTGGCCTTCCTGCCCGAGCCCGAGAAGCTGCCGGCCCTCGGCAACTGGCTGCGCTTCGACGAGCGGGGCCTGGCGAGTTTCGCCTCCTTGCAGGGCGCGGTGCGCGAGCGCGGCGGCGCCCTGGTGGCGCTGCGGCCCTACGACCGCGACGTGCCCGGCGCGCCGGGCGACAAGCTGGCCCAGCTCGAGGGCATCGCGGCGGTGCTGGTGCGGAGCTCCCGCAGGACCGACCTGGCGGACGACATGGCCGAGGAGCTGACCGCGGGCCTCGGCCTGCCGGGCGTGGCCGGCTCCGGGGCCGCCACCTCGGCCGAGGGTGTCGGCCAGGTGGCCAGCCTGCTGTGCGGGCCGCTGGCGCGCGAGGCCGATCTGGTGGAGCAGCTCCGCAAGCTCAACGCCTGGCCGGTGACCATCGGCCGGGAGGAGCGCCCGCGCGAGGACGCCCGCCGCGAGCGGCCACGCGACGGGGACCGCGGCCGCGACAGGCCGCGCGGCGACGGCGACAGGGATCGCGGCCGTGAGCGTCCCCGCGGGCGGCGGGACGACCGGCCGCCCCGCCGCCGGGAGCCCGGCGAAGGCGGCCCGCCCCGGGAGGGAGCGCGTCCGCCCCGCCCGCCGCGGCCCGAGGGCGAGGCCCGGCCGGCCGGCGAGGGCGGCGACGCCCCCGCCAAGCGCCGGCGCCGCCGGCGGCGGAAGCCCGGAGAGGGCGGCGGTGGCAATCCCCCCTCGGCTGGCCCCACGGATTGAAGCCCTTCAATGACCGATTCGACCGATCGGTCGGATCGGTCCGATCGGTCTGCGATCAACTCGCCTGGTGACCCAGCTCCGCCTCGGACAGCCTGCAGTACAGCGGCTCGAGCGCCTCGGGATCGTCCCGCTCCCCGCGGGCCAGCCGCGCCAGCGCCAGCCGGCCGAGGGCCGCGGCGGACACGCGGTGCAGCTCCGGCTCCGTGGGCACCAGGGCCTGCGCCCCCAGGGCGGAGGCCAGCAGCTCGCGGAAGCGCTCGGCCCCGGAGCCCAGGAACACCCGCCGGACCGGCGCGGCGGCCAGGGCGCGGGCCCAGTCGGCCGGCGCGCGCGCGCCCTCGGGCTCGAGCGCCGCGAGGCCCGGCAGGTCGAAGCGGGCGCTGAACACCTCGCCCTTCAGGGCGTCGAGCGCCGGGCACACCTCGGCGGCCGGGAGGCCCCGGCCGTTCTCCGCCAGCGCCCGCAGGCTGGAGACGCCGAGCAGCGGGAGGCCGCGGGCGAAGGCCAGGAGCTTGGCCACGCTCAGGCCGATGCGCACCCCGGTGAAGGAGCCCGGGCCCACCCCGGCGGCCACGGCCGCGATCTCCTCGCGCGCCCGCCCGGCCTCCGCCAGCAACTCGTCCACCAGCGGCAGGAGGCTCCGGGAGTGACCGCCCGAGGCCTGCCGGCGCTCGGCCAGCAGCCGCTCACCGTCCAGCAGCGCGACCGCGGTGACGGCGGTGGAGGTGTCCAGGGCGAGCAGCAGCATGGTCGGCTCCCCCGCCCCTAGCGGAACAGCGCGGTGAAGTCCGACCAGTAGCGGCTGATGTCGTTATAGAAGGCGAACGCCATCAGGCTGACCAGCAGCAGCAGGCCGACGTAGTTGGCCGCGATGCGCGCCTTCAGGCTGACCGGCCGGCGGCGGATGACCTCGATGGCGATGAACAGGATGTGCCCGCCATCCAGGATGGGGATGGGCAGCAGGTTGAGCATGCCGAGCAGCACGCTCATGAAGGCCATCAGGCTGACGAAGGTGCCGAAACCCTTCTCGGCCGACCTGCCGGCCACCTGGTAGATCATCAGCGGCCCGCCGATGGCCTCGCTGGCCGCCACCCTGCCCTCGAAGATGCGCACGAAGCCGAGCACGTTCATCGAGATGGCCCGGCCGGTCATCGTCACGCTCATGCGCAGCGCGTAGGTCAGGCGGTCGGGGCGCGGGATGCGCGCGCCCCCCAGCAGGTTGTGCACGTACTTGATGCCCAGCCCGGGTTTCCGCGTGGTCTGCTTGAACTCGTTGGTGTCGCTGAGCAGCTCGGGGGTGAGGCGGAAGTCCTGCAGCGCGCCGGCGTGGCGCACCTGCAGCGGGATGGGCTCGTCCGGGTGGGTCAGCACGGCGCGGGAGAACTGCTCCCAGCTCTCGATCGGCTGCCCGAGCACGGCCACGATTTTGTCCCCTGGCTGGACGCCCGCCTTCTCCAGGGGGAAGCCAGGCACCAGGCCCATCACGTACAGGTCGATGGGCTCGAGCCCGGTGTAGGCGCCCGGGGTGCGCCGCGCGCCCGCGGGCGCGCTCGCCTCGGGCTCGGGCTGGAGGACGGCCTCCAGCAGGACGGGCACCCGCAGGGTCACGGCCCCGATCTGGATGTCGGCCGAGCGCACCGCCCGCACCGGCAGCAGCTCCGTGCCGTGCAGCGCGATCAGCCGCTCGATGTCGCTCCAGCCGCCGATCGGCACCCCACCCAGCTCGAGCAGCTTGTCCCAGCTCTGCAGCCCGGCCCGGGCCGCCGGCGAGTCCGGCGCCACCACGCCCACCATGTTGCCCAGCCGGCTGTGGCGCAGCCCCAGATCCCAGCGTTCTCCCAGGAGATCCAGGCCGGTCTCGTCCAGCTCGCGGATGGAGTCGGCGCGGAAGGACAGCTGCCGCCCCTCGCGCTCGATCCGCACCTCGACCGACCCGCCGTCCGCGTCCTGCACCGCCTCGTCCACGTCGTCCCAGGTGGGCGTGTCCACGCCGTTGACCTGCAGCACCCGGTCCCCGGCGCGCAGGCCGGCCTGGCCGGCCGGCGAGCCGGCCACCACCAGGCCCAGGATCGGCGCCTGGGCCGGGCCATCGAACAGGTGGTAGACGAAGTAGATGGGCACGGCCAGCAGCACGCTGAACAGGGGCCCGGCGAAGATGATCAGGAAGCGCTTCCAGGCCGCCTGGGCCGGGAAGGAGCGCGTCCGATCGGCCTGGGTGATCTCCTCGGTCGGGTCCTCGCCCAGCATGCGCACGAACCCGCCGATGGGGAACCAGGCCACCCGGTACTCGGTCTCGCCCCGCCGCCAGGACAGCTTGAAGCGCCCCAGCCGCACCGGCGTCCCGAAGCCCAGGCTGAAGGTGAGCACCTTGACGTGGAAGAGCTTGGCGAACAGGAAGTGCCCGCTCTCGTGGGCGAAGATGAGGATGCCGATGAGGACGATGAACCAGAAGAGGTTGGCCATGCCGGACGCACTCTAACCTGGCGGCCCTCGCCGCACAAGCCCGGCGGGTCCTCAGCGCCCCTCGAACTGGTGGCCGCACCAGTCGCAGCGCTCGACCAGCTGCTGCCCGGGTTTGGCCTTGATGACGGCGTTGCAGTTCGGGCAGCGCACCTGGGCCACCCGCGCCTCGGGATCGACCGGCGGCTCGGCCCTGAAACCCAGCCGGGCGAGCTCCTGCAGGGCCCAGCGGTAGTCGCGCAGCGCCTGATCGTCCTCGGCCACCAGGCCCCGGGCCTGGAGGCGCCCGAGCAGGCTGTCGGTGAGGCGGATCAGGCTGCCCACCGCCTGCCCGAGGAACAGGAGCTGGGTCTTGACCCCCACCAGATCCTCGCCGAACTGGGTGTTGATGTTGATCTGCCGCTCGGACAGCTTGGCCATGGCGCGCCTCCGGTTTCCTCCCCAGGACATTGCCATCCTCCCGGAATCGGGTCAATTCTCGCCGCCCGCGCCGGCGGTTTCTTGACCCGCCCGCGGGGCCGCTGGTAGCATCGGCGTGCGTTCGTATCACCGGGAAAGGTCGTCGAATATGGCCAAGAAGAAGCTCGGCGAGATCATGCTGGAGCGCGGCATCATCGACCAGGAGCAGCTCAACTCCGCCCTGGCCTACCAGCGCCAGTGGGGCCACCGCCTGGGCGTGGCCCTGGTCGCCAAGGGTTTCGTGACCGAGGGCATCCTGTGCAAGGTGCTGGGCGAGGTGATGAGCCTGCCGGTGGTGGACCTCGCCAAGGTCGATTTCGATCCCAACGCCCTGCGCATGATGCCGCTGAACACCTGCGAGAACAACGATCTCATCCCCATCGCCCACGAGGAGGGCAAGGGCAAGTCGGTGCTGACCATCGCCATGGCCGATCCGATGAACCTGGCGATCATCGACGAGATCGAGTTCACCACCGGCTGCAAGGTGCGGCCCGTGCTGGCCACCATCTCGGCCATCGCCAGCGCCATCCGCAAGTACTACCGGGGCGCCAACACGGTCATCAAGCCGCTCAGCTTCTTCCGCGACAAGGGCGCGGGCGAGAGCGGGAAGATGCAGCTCGTGCGGCCCGGGGGCGAGGTCGAGGAGGTGGACACCGCCACGCGGGAGTCCTCCGGCCCCAAGCGCCAGCCCAAGCCGCCCGAGCCCGCGGCGCCGGAGCCCGAGCAGGTCGGCGACCGCGTCCAGCAGATCAAGGCCCGCCGCGCCCAGCAGGTCTCCCAGGTGCGGCCCGCGCCCGGCCAGGAGGCCGACCAGGAGGCCATGCGGGAGTACCTGTCCGAGGTCCAGACCCAGGAGCTCGAGACCCTGGCCAAGCTGGAGAAGTACTTCTGGGCGCTCATGCGCGTGATGGCCAAGAAGGGCCTGATCACCAAGGACGAGTTCCTGCGGGAGATGAACAAGTAGAGCCACGTGGGAGGGCTTCGCATGGCCGCGACGGACTTCGACAAGCTCCAGTCCCTGGTGAGCCAGCACGGCGTGCGGATGCTCGAGCTGCGCTACTGCGACATGGTCGGGGCCTGGCACCAGATCACGGTGCCGGCGGCCGCCCTCGGCCCGGCGCTGCTCACCCACGGGGTGGCCTTCGACAGCTCCAGCATCCCGGGCTTCAAGACGGTCGAGGGCGGCGACATGGTGCTGGTGCCCGACGTGGCCACCGCCGCGCTCGATCCGTTCTGCGACCTGCCCTCGCTGGCGATGATCTGCTGGATCCGCGAGGCGGGCTCCTTCGAGCCCTTCCCGCGCGACCCGCGGCACGTGGCCTGCCGGGCCGAGCAGAAGCTGCGCGAGCTGGACATCGCCGACGAGAGCGTGTGGGGCCCCGAGTTCGAGTACTACGTATTCGATCACGTCACCTCGGCCAACACCAACAACCGCAGCGGCTACACGGTGGACACCGTCGAGGCGCACTGGAACACCGGCGAGGAGCAGGAGCGCCACCTGGGCACCCGCATCCGCTACCAGGGCGGCTACCACGTGATCCAGCCGCTGGACGCGCTGCACGATCTCCGCGGTCAGATGGTGGAGCACGTGCAGGCCGCCGGCATCCCGGTCAAGTACCACCACCACGAGGTGGGCGGCGCGGGCCAGTGCGAGATCGAGATCGAGTTCCTGCCCATGCTGCGGGCCGCGGACGCGGTCATGACCGTCAAGCACATCGTGCGCATGACCGCCCACAAGGCCGGGCGCACGGCCACCTTCATGCCCAAGCCGCTCAACGACGAGGCCGGCTCGGGCATGCACTTCCACCAGATGCTGTTCCGCGCCGGCCAGCCCCTGTTCTCGGATCCAGCCGGCTACGCCGGCCTGTCGCAGACCGCGCTGCACTACATCGGCGGGGTGCTGACCCACAGCCCGGCCCTGCTGGCGCTGGCCAGCCCGAGCACCAACTCCTTCAAGCGGCTGGTGCCGGGCTTCGAGGCGCCCATCAAGATGTTCTACGGCCTGGCCAATCGCTCGGCCGCCGTGCGCATCCCCAAGCAGGCGCGCAGCCCGTCCGAGAAGCGCTTCGAGTTCCGGCCGCCCGACGCGACCTGCAACCCGTACCTGGCCATGGCGGCCCAGCTCATGGCGGGGATCGACGGCATCCGCAAGAAGATCGATCCGTCGGCGGCCGGCTTCGGGCCCTACGACATCAACGTGTTCAAGGCCCCGCCCGAGGTGCGCGACCGCATCCGCTCGCTGCCCACGACCCTCGAGGCGGCCCTGCAGGCCCTGGAGCAGGACTCCGATTTCCTCATGGCGGGCGACGTGTTCCCGGCCGACTTCGTGCGCACCTGGGTGGACTACAAGCTGAGCCGGGAGGTCCTGCCCGTCCAGACCCGCATCCACCCCATGGAGATCGAGCTCTACTACGATCTGTGAGCCCGGCCCCGAGGCCAGCGGTCACGCAACGCTCTGGATTTCCTAAACATTGTGCGCGAGTGGCGGGCTTGACAGGGCCCGGGGGCGCACCTATATTGCCTCCGGCCGTGACGGGAGGTTTGCGGCGTCATGCCCATCTACGAGTACGAGTGCACCCGGTGCGGCGACCAGACCGAGGCCATCCAGGGCTTTCACGACGCCCCCCTCAAGAAGTGCGAGAAGTGCGGGGGAAAGCTGCACAAGCTGGTGTCCGAGTCGGCCTTCCACCTGAAGGGCTCGGGCTGGTACGTGACCGATTACTCCCGCTCTACCCGCCCGGGTGCGCGGAAGGAGAGCAAGGACGGGAAGGACGGCAAGGACTCCAAGGAAGGCGGCAACGGCAAGGAGGGCAAGGACACCAAGGAATCCAAGGAGTCCAAGCCCGCCGCGGAGTCCAAGGGCGCGAAGGAGAGCCAGAGCACGAAGAGCGCCTCCGCCTGAGTCCGAGTTGACAGCCGAGGCCGCTGCCGGCATCCTGGACCTGTCCACCGCGGTGATGTCAGGCTCGTCCAATCCGCTCCAGCCCAGGACGAGGCATCCCCACCGCACCTGACCGACCTCGCCGGCCCACGGGCCGCGGGGGGAGGTGCGTGGGAATGCTCGACCTGCTCATCGTCGGCGCGGGACCGGCCGGGGTGAGCTGCGCGCTCCAGGCCAGCCGCGACGGGCTCGCGGCGTTGCTGCTGGGGGACGAGCCCATCGGCGGCCTGCTCGGCACCGCCCGGCGGCTGGACAACCTCCCGGGCCAGGGCGGGATCTCCGGACCCGAGTTGGCCCGGCGCCTGGCCACCGAGCTCGAGCAGCGCGCTGCGCCCTTCAGGCGGGACCGGGTCGAGGCCCTCGAGCTCATCCCCGGAGGCGGGTTCCGCGCCCGCCTGGAAGGTGGCGCACGCCTGGACGCCAGGACGATCTGCCTGGCCACGGGGACCCGGCCGGCGCCGCTCCCTGGCTGGGCCGCCGAGGCCGCACGGCTCCTGCCCGGACGACTCGTGCGCGAGGCCCGAGCCTTGCCCACCGACCTCGAGGGCTCCCGGGTGGTGGTGGCGGGCGGCGGCGAGGCCGCCCTGGACACCGCCCTGTGGGCCCGGGATCGGGGCGCCGCGGTGGAGATCTTGCTGCGCGGCGCGGCCCCGCGCGCGCCCGCGGCCCTGGTGGCCGAGGCCCGCGCGGCCGGCGTGCGGCTCGGCCCGGGCACGGAGGTCCAGCGGGCCGAGCCGGCCCCGGACGGGACCGGCTGGCGGCTCGGCTGCTCGGACGGCCGGACACGGGAGGCGGGCTGGCTGGTCGTGTGCATCGGCCGGGAGCCGCGGCTCGAGCTGCGGCCCGATCCGCTCCCCCCGGGTGTCTTCCTGGCGGGCGACGTGCAGAGCGGCCAGGCGCGCTACGCGGCCCTGGCCATGGCGGACGGCCTGCGCGCGGCCCTCGCGGCCCGCGCCCTCCTGGAGGCCTCGAGATGAACGCGCGGGGATCGGTGCGGGCCGAGGTGCTCGGGGTGAGCGGGGACCCGGCGGTGGCCGAGGTGGCCGTGCTGCGCCTGGGCGGCCGGGCGGAGGCGGTGGTCGAGGTGGTGGACGGGCTCACGCCCCCGCTCGGCCGCGAGGACAAGTGGATCGTGAACCTCTCGACCCAGTTCGGCTGCCCGGTCGGGTGCCCCACCTGCGACGCCGGGGGCGGCTACCACGGCGACCTGGACACGCAGGAGCTGCTGGCCCAGGTGGATTGGGCGCTGGGCCGCCATCCGGGCATGGCCGGGAGATGCCGCAAGCTGAAGGTCCACTTCGCCCGCATGGGCGAGCCCAGCCTGAACCCCGCCGTGCTCGCGTGCCTGCGGGCGTTGCCCGGCAGGCTGCAGGCCCCGGGCCTGTGGGCGTGCGTGGCCAGCGTGGCCCCGCGGGGCCGGGAGGGGTGGTTCGAGGAGCTGCGCCAGCTCAAGGCGCGCCTGTACCCCGACCGCTTCCAGCTCCAGTTCTCGCTGCAGTCCACCGATCCGGCCGCGCGGGCCAGGCTCATCCCCCTGCCCTGCTGGAGCTTCGAGGAGATCGCGGCCTACGGGGCGCGCTTCCACCGGCCCGGGGAGCGCAAGCTGGTGCTCAACTTCGCCCTCGCCCGGGGGGTGCCCTTCGAGCCCGAGGCGCTGCTGGCCCACTTTCCTCCCCAGCACTTCCTCCTCAAGCTCACGCCGATCAACCCCACCGCCCGCGGCCGGCAGGCGGGGCTCGAGACCACGCTGCGCGGCCCCGCCGCGGAGAGCCTGGCGCCGGCCCTGGCGCGCCTGCAGGCCGCCGGCTTCGAGGTGATCTGCAGCGTGGGCGACGGGCGCGAGGACCGCATCGGCTCGAACTGCGGCCAGGCCGTGCGGGCGCTCGGCGCTCAGCAGGCGGCCGCGCCCGGATGAGAACAGCCGCAGGGCGGCTCCACCTCGAACTCCACGATGGCCTCGAGGTGCTCGACCAGCATCCAGAGCGGGCCGGCGTCCTCCGCGACCCAGCAAATCCCCAGCCGGTTGAGGAACGAGACCAGCTCGTCCCGGCGCTTGCGGAGCTCCCCCTCGGGCAGGTCGCGGTACCGCCCGGTCAGCGGCTTCACGAACTTCTCACCGGTCTCCGGGCAGCAGGCGCTCGCCAGCATGGGCCCGGCCGGTCCGCAGGCCGTCCCCGGGGCCGGGCGGAAGCCCTCGAGCTTCATCCAGCCCCGCTCCCCGGCCGGCTGGCCGCTGAACCTCCCGGCGGCCGTGGTCACCGTCAGCCGCTCCTCCGACTCGCCCCAACCCAGCGACCGCCCCGCCAGCCTCGCCTTGCGCCGCTTCCACCGGTTCGACATGTCCGGACCTCCTCCTGGTTCGCGTTCCCCATCGCCCCGACGCCCGCGTACCTAGCAACCTGCGCGCCAACGACGGCCGGATCCGCAACCCGACGAATGTCCAGCGCTTGCTCCGCGCGGCCCGGCCGCGGGCGTGTCCGGATTCCGGTCACGTGACCGGAATTTCCGGTCACGCCGCGCGCGGGGACGGAGGCCGGCGGGCGGTTTGACACCCCGGCGGAGCAGATGCTAGTTTTCGGCCCGCTCCGGTGCGCCGGGGCGCGCGGGCCAGAATCTCTGCCCAAGGGGTCGAGCACATGCCGAAGCAGCCCAGGACGTGGACCGGAGCCGCGCTCCGCAACGAGTTCCTCAAGTACTTCGCCGACAACGGCCACCGGGTGTGCAAGAGCTACCCGCTCGTGCCGCCCAACGACCCGACCCTGCTGTTCACCAACGCCGGCATGGTGCAGTTCAAGGACGTGTTCACCGGCAAGGAGAGCCGCGACTTCAAGCGCGCCGCCTCGAGCCAGAAGTGCGTGCGCGCCGGCGGCAAGCACAACGATCTCGAGAACGTGGGCTACACCGCCCGGCACCACACCTTCTTCGAGATGCTGGGCAACTTCTCCTTCGGCGACTACTTCAAGAAGGACGCCGTGCGCCTGGCCTGGCGCTTCCTGGTGGACGTGGTCGGCCTGGATCCCGGGCGCATGTGGGTCACGGTGTTCGCCGGCGACCCCGGGGAGGGCATCCCGGCCGACGAGGAGGCCGCCCGGCTGTGGCAGAGCGAGGCGGGCGTGCGGCCCGAGCGCATCCTGCGCCTCGGCAAGAAGGACAACTTCTGGGCCATGGGCGAGACCGGCCCCTGCGGCCCGTGCTCGGAGATCCACTACCACGTCAGCGACGAGCTGCCCTGCCACGAGCCCGGCGGCTGCAAGCAGGTGGCCTGCGACTGCGATCGCTACATCGAGGTGTGGAACCTCGTGTTCATGCAGTTCGAGCGGGACGCCGCGGGCAAGCTGACCCCCCTGCCGGCGCCCTCCATCGACACCGGCATGGGGCTCGAGCGCCTGACCACGCTGGTGCAGGGCAAGACCTCGAACTTCGACTGCGACCTCTTCCGCCCGCTGCTCGAGCGCATGGCCGGCATCGCCGGCACGACCTACGGCCAGGACGCGGACACGGACGTGTCGCTCCGGGTGGTGGCCGACCACGCCCGGGCGACCGCCTTCCTGATGGCCGACGGGGTGCAGCCCTCCAACGAGGGCCGCGGCTACGTGCTCCGCCGCATCATGCGCCGGGCCGTGCGGCACGGCTCCAAGCTGGGGGTCGAGCAGCCCTTCCTGCACCAGGTCTGCCAGGCCGTGGTGGAGCAGATGGGCGAGGCCTACCCGGAGCTGCGCGACCAGCGCGCGCTGATCGAGAAGGCCACCATCCAGGAGGAGGAGACCTTCCGCCGCACGCTGGGCCAGGGCATGCGCCTGCTGGCCAGGGAGATCGAGGCCCGCAAGGCCGCCGGCGAGCGCAGCCTGCCAGGCAAGCTGGTCTTCGACCTGCAGACCCGCGACGGCTTCCCGCCCGACCTCACCGCGCTCATCGCCCGGGAGCAGGGCCTGGGCGTGGACGAGGCCGGCTACCAGGCCGAGTGGGTCAGGCACCAGGAGGTGAGCGCGGGCGGGCTGGGCCTGGAGGGCGTGGACGACGTGTTCAAGGCGCTGCTGGCCGAGCACGGCCCCTCGCAGTTCACCGGGCACGAGGCGCTGGAGGGCGAGGGCCAGGTGCTGGCGCTGCTCGCCTTCGACACCCTCGTGGACGACAAGGGCCAGGCGCGGGTGAGCGGCCGCCGGCCGCTCGCGCGGGCGGAGGCCGGCCAGACGGTCGAGGCGCTGATCTCCCCCAGCCCCTTCTACGGCGAGACCGGCGGCCAGGTGGGCGACCAGGGCGCGCTCTCCGGCCCGGACGGCCTGCGGGCGGCGGTGCTCGACACCCAGCGGCCCCTGGGCGCGCTGCTCGTCCACAGCCTGCGCGTCGAGCAGGGCAGCCTGCGCCCGGGGCAGCGCGTCGAGCTGCGGGTGGACGGCGAGCGCCGCCAGCGCATCCGCCTGAACCACTCCGCCACCCACCTGCTGCAGGCCGCCCTGCGGGCCGTGCTCGGCGCCCACGTGAACCAGAAGGGCTCGCTGGTGTCGCCCGAGCGCCTGCGCTTCGACTTCTCCCACTTCTCGCCCGTCTCGCGCGAGGAGCTGCGCGTGGTGGAGGGCCGGGTCAACGCCCTGGTGCGCGAGAACCTGCCCATCGAGGTGCGCGAGACCGACCTCGACCAGGCCCGCCAGGCCGGCGCCACCATGCTGTTCGGGGAGAAGTACGGCGAGCGCGTGCGCATGGTGCGCATGGGCCCGGCCAGCCTGGAGCTGTGCGGCGGCACCCACGCCGCGCGCACCGGGGACGTGGGCCTGTTCCAGATCGTGTCCGAGGGCGGGGTGCAGGCCGGCGTGCGGCGCATCGAGGCGCTGACCGGACCGGGCGCGCTGGAGCGCGCCCAGCAGGCGGAGGAGGCGCTGCAGCGCGCCGCGGCCCACCTGCGCTGCAGCCCGGCCCAGGTGGCCGAGCGCCTGGAGGCCCTGGTCGAGCGCG
Organism: Myxococcota bacterium; assembly: GCA_022710975.1. Lineage (GTDB taxonomy): Bacteria > Myxococcota > B64-G9 > B64-G9 > B64-G9 > JAKLGA01. The sequence continues at coordinate 62,268 of JAKLGA010000020.1, forward strand.
AGCGCAAGCTGGCCAAGGAGCTCGAGCGGCTCAAGACCGAGCTGGCCACCCGGGGCGAGTCCACCTCCAGCTCCGAGCAGGGCCAGGTCCTGGAGGGCAAGCGGATCCTGGTCACCCACCGCGTCGGCGTCCCCATGGCGGCGCTGCGCGAGGTCGCCGAGAAGCTGCGCGACCAGGAGCCGAAGTACGACTTCGTGATGGTGGCCTCCGAGCAGGACGGCAAGCTCATCGCGGTGACCACCGCCAGCGCCGCCACCGCGGGCGCCCTGCCGGCCGGAGAGGTCCTCAAGGCCTTCTTCAAGGAGGTGGGCGGCAAGGGCGGCGGCCGGCCCGACTTCGCCCAGGGCGGCGGCGGCGATCCCGCCAAGTTCGATCCCGGCAAGACCTACGAGCTCATCCGGTCCATCCTGCAGAAGAAGAAGTGAGGCCGTGGCGAGCGAGCGCGGCAGCGGGGCGGGGTGGGACCGGTCCGTGGGGCCGGCCCTGGCGGGCCTGGGCTGCCTGGCCACGGGCGGCCAGGTGCTGCTGCTGCGCGAGCTGCTGGCGGTCTTCAGCGGCCACGAGCTCGCCATCGGCGTGGTGTTCGGCGCCTGGTTCACGGGCATCGCGCTGGGGGCCGCCCTGGGCGGTCGCCTGGCGTCCCGCCTGGACGCCCGCGCCGCGCTGGCCGGGCTCACGGCCCTGGGCGCGGCCCTGCCCTGGGCGCTGCTCGGCCTGAGCGTGCTGGCCCGCGCCTGGCGCGGCCTGCTGGGGGTGCCGCCGGGCGAGCTGCCCGGCCTGGGCGAGCTGGGCGCGGCGGTGCTGCTGCTGGTCACCCCCTTCTCGGCCCTGGTGGGCCTGAGCTTCCCGCTCGCCTGCCGGGCCGCGGCGGCGGACCCGGGGGATGCCCGGGCCATCGGCCGGGTGTACGTGCTGGAGTCCCTGGGCGCCGTGGCCGGGGCCGTGCTGCCGGTCGGGCTGGCCGCCGCGCGCCTGCCGCCCTTCGAGGCCATGGGGCTGCTGGGTCTGCCCCTGCTCCTCGGCCTGGCGCTGGCCGGACGGCCCTGGCGTCCGCGCCCGCGGCTCTCCTGGCTGGCGCTGGGCTGCCTGATCGGGCTCACGGGCCTGGGCGCGGCGGGCGGCCTGCGCGCCTGGGACGGGTCCTCGGCGGAGCGGCGTTTCGCCGATCTGGGGACCGGCGGGAGGCTGCTCGCCAGCGCCGACACGCCCTACCAGCACCTCGACCTGGCCGAGGCCGGCGGGCAGTACGACCTGTTCGCCGACGGCAAGGTGCTGGTCTCCTTCCCCGATGCCGCGCGGGCCCGCACACGCACGCACCTGGTGCTCACCCAGCACCCCGCCCCGCGGCGGGCCCTGTTCCTGGCCGAGGCGCCGCTGGGCCTGATCGCCCCGGCGCTGCGGCACCAGCTCGAGCGCCTCGACCTGGTCAGCCTGGACCCCGGCGTGGCCGAGCTGGTCGAGCCCTACCTGGACGAGGAGGAGCGGGCCGCGCGCCGGGACGCACGGGTGGGCCTGCACGCCACCGACGGCCGGCGCTTCCTGCAGGCCAGCTCGGAGCGCTGGGACGTGATCTTCTCCGACGCCCCGGAGCCCACCACGGCCGCGGCCAATCGCTTCTACACGCTGGAGTTCTTCGCCCTGGCCCGGGCGCGCCTCGCCCCGGGCGGCGTGCTGGCGACCCGCCTCGGCTCCCAGGTGGGGCTGCTGGACGAGGACACCGCCCAGGCCGTGCGCACGCTCGAGCGCGGCCTGGCGCACACCTTCGCGCACGTGCTGGTGCTGCCCGGGGACGAGAGCCTGCTGTTCGCCAGCGACGACGCCGGCGCGCTGCTGGGCGAGCCCGTGGCGCTGGCCGAGCGCTTCCGCGCGCGCGGGGTGGCCGACCCGGCCTTCCACCCCGGCTGGTTCAGCCAGCTCGTGCAGCGGGACGAGGTCGACGACCTCGCGCGCCAGCTCGCCCGGCGCGAGGCCCCCCACAACACGGACGCCCGCCCGGTCAGCTACCTGCAGACGCTGGTGCGCTGGAGCCGGCGCGAGGGCGATCCGGCCGCCGTGGCCCTGCGCGGGCTGGCGGGCGTGCCGGCCTGGGCCTGGGGGCTGGGCCTGGTGCTGGCGCTGCTGTTGCCGCTCGCGCTGCTCGGCCGGCCGGCTGGACCGCCCGGCCGGGGCGCGCGCGCGCTGGCGGCGGTCGCGGTGACCGCGGTCGGCGGGCTGGGCATCTCGCTCGAGCTCGGCCTGAGCTTCGCCTACCAGTCGCTGGCCGGCAGCCTGTACCAGGAGCTGGGGCTCCTGGTGGCCGCCTTCATGCTGGGGCTGGTGCTGGGGGGGCTGGCGGTGCAGCGCGCCCTCGCCCGCCGCCCCGCGGACCCGCCGGGCGCGCGCGCGCTCGGGCTCACGCTGCTCGGTGCGGCCGCCGGGGCCGGCCTGCTGCCCTGGCTGCTGGGCCCCTGGCTGGCGGCCTGGCCGCTGGCGGCCATCCAGGCCTGGGTGCTGCTGCTGTGCCTGGCCGCCGGGGCGGCCACCGGGCTGAGCTTCCCGCTGGCCAGCGCCCTGGCCATGCGGGCCGGTCAGCCGCTGGGCGCCGCGGCCGGCCGGCTGGACGCGCTCGACCACCTCGGGGCGGCGCTGGGCGCGGCGTGCACGGGGCTGGTCTGGCTGCCGGCCCTCGGCCGCGACGCGACCGGGGCGCTGCTGGCGCTGTCCATCCTGGTTGTGGCCGGCTGGTGCTTGGTGGTACACCCGGGTGAGCCGCGGCCCGGGGCCGCGGCTGGAGGCGGACGATGAGCGAGACCGAGTTCAAGCTCCACGAGGAGCTCGGCCAGGGACAGACCGGCAAGGTCTTCCGGGCCACCGAGCCCGGCGGGCGGGCCGTGGCGGTCAAGCGCTTCCACACCCAGCTCTGCCGTCCCGGCCTGGCGCTGGACGAGCTGCTGCGCACGCGCCAGGCGGTGGCCGCGCTCCGCCAGCCCGGGCTCCTGGCGCCGCTGGCGAGCTGGACCGAGCCCGACGGCTCCCTGGCGCTGGCCATGGAGCTGGCGCCGGGCGGCAGCCTGGGGGAACGCCTGGAGCGCCAGGGGCCCCTGCCCATCCGCGAGGCGGTCGAGCTGCTCGCCCGCATCGGCGCCGCGCTGTCCACCGCCCACCTGGCCGGCGTGGTGCACGGCGACGTGAAGCCCACCAACGTGCTGCTCGGCGCGGACGGCGCGCCGCTGCTCTCGGACTTCGGCCACGCGGGGCTGGTGCTGCAGGACGAGCTCTCGCGCGAGCTGGCCGACGAGGACTACCTGGCCCCGGAGCTGCTGGCCGGCGGCCGGCCCGACCCGCGCTCGGACGTCTACGGGCTGGCGGCCACGCTGTACTGCATGCTGACCGGGCAGAGCCCGCGTCAGGGCGCGGCCTGGCGGGTGGCGCCCCAGCTCCGCACGGTGGTGAACAAGGCCCTGTCCAAGGACCCTGCCGCCCGCCCGGCCAGCGTGGAGGCCTTCCTGGTCGAGCTGCAGCGCGCCGCCCGCCCGCGCAAGGGCCCCGCCCTGGCGCTGGCCCTGGCCGGACTCGGGGTCCTGGCGGGGGTGCTGGCCGCGGTGTTGCTGCTGGCGCGCTCCGAGCGGGACGAGACGATCGCGGTGGCGCCGCCTCCACCGGTCGCGGAGGCCGCCGACGCCGGCCCGCCGGAGCGAGGCCGGGAGCTGCCGTCCGGGCTGGAGCAGGGTCGCGGCCTGGCCGGCGGGGAGCGGGCCGACGGCCTGCCGGCCGGCGTCGAGCAGGGCCGCGGCCGGCCCGGCGCGCCGCTCGAGCCCGGGTCGGACACCCCGGCCGAGGCGCCCTCGGTGGCCGAGCGCGGAGGCCCGCGCACCTGCGCGGCGCTGTTCGAGGACGTGTCGGTGGAGCGCACGCTCACCAGGAACGGCTGGGCCTACGGATTCGTGAAGAACCCATGCGACTTCACGGTGGACAAGCCGCGGGTGGACCTCGCCTTCTACGACGCGGGCGGCCAGCTCGTGGAACGCGCCCACGGCTACGCGGCCCACGACCTCCTGCTGCCGGACGAGCGCTCGCCCGTCACGGTGCTGCTCAAGCCCTACCCCGAGCGCTGGGCCCGGCACGAGGCGCAGGTCACCGCCCGCGAGCCCTTCACCGCCTACCGGCGCCGGGCCAGCCTGGAGGTGGTGGACACCCAGGCCGACCCGCAGCGCCTGGGCAGCAGCCTGGTCGTGCGCGTGCGGGTGCGCAACACCGACACCGAGCCGGTGGAGCACGTCCGGGTCACCGCGGGGATGTTCGACGGGGCCGGCAAGCTGCGCGCCTCGCACCTGGGCTTCATCGAGCCGTCGCCGCTAGCGCCCGGCCAGCAGGGCGAGGCCAGGGTCTACCTGTTGCCGTCCCAGCAGATCGAGCCCTACCGCCTGGAGGCCTGGGCCTCCGGGGTCATCTACACCCAGGAGTGAGCCGGCCCGCTCACAGCGCCCACACCCCGGGGATGGCGGCCTGGCAGCGCGGGCACCTGCCGTCCGCGAGGTCGTTCTTCTCGATCAGGAACCCCGCGCGCTGGATGAGCAGCTGGCCGCAGGCGTGGCAGTAGGTGTTCTCGTACTCGTCCCCGGGCACGTTGCCCACGTAGGGGTAGCGGAGGCCGGCCGCGCGCGCCAGCTCGCGGCAGCGCCTGAGCGTGCTGGGCGGGGTGGGCGGCAGGTTCTTCAGCTTGTACAGGGGGTGGAAGCGGGTGAAGTGCAGGGGCACGTCCGGCCCGAGGTTGTCCAGCACCCAGCCGCACAGCGCCTTGACCTGCTCGGGGGAGTCGTTGAGCGTGGGGATGGTGAGCTGCACCATCTCCAGCCACACGCCTGCCTGGCGCACCCGCTTCATGGTGTCCAGCACCGGCTGCAGCCGGCCCTGGCAGATGCGCTGGTAGAAGTCGTCGCTGTAGGCCTTGAAGTCCACCTTCACGGCGCCGAGGGTCAGCAGCAGCTCCCGCATGGGCGCCGCCTGGCTGTGCCCGTTCGAGATCATCACCCCGCGCAGCCCGGCCGCGCGCGCCAGGCGGGCCACCTCGCGCATGTACTCGAACTGCATCAGCGGCTCGTTGTAGGTGAAGGCGATGGTGCGCGAGCCCCGCGCGGCGGCCGCCATCACCACGTCCTCGGGCCGCACGTAGCCGTCGGGCGCGGGCAGCTCCTCGGGGCGGGCCTGCGAGATCTGCCAGTTCTGGCAGAACTGGCAGGCGAAGTTGCAGCCGACCGTGGCGATGGAGAACGAGGTGCTGCCGGGCAGGTAGTGGTAGAGCGGTTTCTTCTCGATCGGGTCGTTGGCCAGGGACACCAGGCGGCCGTACACCCGGGTGTGGTACACGCCGTCCACGTTCCGCCGCGTGCCGCACCAGCCGTCCTCGCCGTCCCCCACCTCGCAGGCCTTGGGGCACATCCCGCAGCGCACGCCCTTGTCGGGCAGCTTCTCGTAGTGGGCCGCCTCGCGCCAGAACCGCCGCTCCGCCGCCCCCCCGTCGCCCGCGGCCCGCGTCGAGCCCGGGCGCAGCGCGCTGCACGCGCACAGCCCGGCCCCGAGCGCCAGGAAGTCGCGCCGCCGCATGGCTACCTCCTCCGCCGCAGGGCCAGGCCGGCCAGGGCGAGCAGCAGCAGCCCCCCTGGCGCGCCGGAAGCGCCGCAGCCGCAGCCCTCGTCGCCGCCCTCGGCGGGCGGGATGCGCTGGCACACCCCGGCGGCGCACAGGGCGTCGGCCGGGCACTCCAGGGCCGTCTGGCAGGTGAGCGTCTCGCACAGGCCGCCGCCCACCTCGGGCACGCACAGGGCCGGCGCCTGGCAGGCCGCGTCGTCCGCGCAGCTCGGCGCGCACGGCCGGGCGACGCCCTTGGTCGGGCAGGCCGTGCCGGCCGGGCACACGCCGCCCTGGGCGCAGTCCACCACCTGGCAGCGCGCGTCCTGACAGATCGCGCCCCCGGGGCAGTCGGCGTGGGACGCGCAGGCGTCCTGGCACACGCTCGTCCTGCCGGCGCCGAGCGGCGCGCACTCCTGGCCCGGCAGGCAGTCGGCCGGCCCCAGGCAGGGCACGGCGCACACGCCCTGCTCGGCCCCGGCGTCCACCCGGATGCACTGACCGCGGGCGCAGTTGATGTCCTCGACGCAGGCGGCGCCGTCGTCGAGCTCCAGGCCGAGCGCGGCCACGCGCACCGCGCGGCCGGCGTGGACCCGGCCGAAGCCGTAGTGGTCGTCGTGCCCGAGGGCGTCGTAGGCCACGCCGCCCACCTTGTCGGCGGTCTGCTCGACGATCCAGCGGGCCTGGGCGCCGGTCAGCCCGGGGTTGGCGGAGAAGACCAGGCCCACCACCCCGGCGGCGATCGGGCAGGCGGCCGAGGTGCCGTTGAAGTGGGAGGAGTAGTTGCCGGTCGGGTCCGGCTCGGCGAAGCCCGCGTCCGCGTCCTCGCCCCACAGGCCGGGCATGTACAGCCGCCCGTGGCGCGAGAAGCCGCTCTCGCCCAGGGTGTCGGTGGTGAAGATGCCCGCCTGGTTGTAGTCGGTGGTGCCGGTGGGCGCCACCACGCTCAGGCTGGGGCCGTAGTCGGAGTACACCACCACCCGGTCGTCGGTCCAGGTGCCGCCCACGGCCATCACCTCGGGCATGGCCTGCAGCTCGTGGGCGCCGATCTGGGTGCCCTGCACGTTGCCCATCCAGTCCGACTCCCCGTTGCCGGAGGCGAACAGCACCACCGCGCCCAGCCCGCCCCGGCCGCCCTGCACCGCGTCCCGCACCGCCTGGTAGTAGGGCTGCATGTCGATCTGGCTGGTGTAGGCCTCGTCGACGCCCCAGGAGTTGGACAGCACCCAGGCGCCGCGCGCGGTGGCCGTGGTCAGGGCGCGGTAGCCCGTCGAGAGCTGGCTCTGGTCGGCCATGCCGTCCATCATCTTGATGGGCAGCAGGCTGCAGTCCGGGCAGATGCCGGCCAGCCCCTCGGCGTTGTCGTGCCGGGCGGCGATCACCCCGCTGCAGGCCGTGCCGTGGGCGTCCATGGCGGTCGCCAGCGGGCTGGGATCGTCCTGCTGGGTGACCGCGTTGTACCCGGTCAGCAGGTGGCCGGGCTCGAAGTCCGGGTGGGTGATCTCCACGCCCGTGTCGACCACCGCCACCACCACCTGCGGGTCGCCGAGCGTCACGTCCCAGGCCGCCTCGGCCCGGATGCCCCCGCCCGACATGCCCTGGTACCACTGCTGGCCGTACCAGGGGTCGGTGGGCAGGCGGTGGAGCTGGATCGGCACGCCGAAGTCCGGCAGGGCCCAGGCCACCTCCGCCCGCGCGGCGAGCCGCCGGGCCCCGGCCAGGGCCGCCCGCGCGTCGCGGGCCCGCAGCAGGAACGTCTGCCCCCCGTCGTCCAGGGGCTCCAGACCCTCGAACCCCCCGGCCGCGGCCAGGGACCGCGCCAGCGCCGGCCCGGGCGCGCGCAGGCGCAGGATGACCCCGCGGTCCAGGGAGAAGCGCCCGCCCGCGCCGGGCAACTCGAACAGCAGGCCGTCCCCCGCGCTCAGCCCCTGCCGGCGCAGCTCGGCGCCCACCTCGCCGGCCCGCCCCACGGCCCACGGGGCGAGCGGCAGGGACCACAGCCCGGCGCTCAGGAGACGCCACGGGGCGCGCGCGTCGAGGCCCAGCTCGGCCGCCCTGGCGCGCAGCGTGGCCTCGGCGCCAGGCTCGAGGCGCACGGCCACCGCGTCCAGGACGGGCCGCAGGCGCACCTGCTCCCCGCGCGAGTTCAGGTAGCCGAAATCCCCGGCAGCGGCGGACACCGCCAGCGTCAGGCCCGCCACCAGCCACCCGCACGAGATCGCCGCGCGCATGCTCGCCTCCACGGCCCCGGCACCCGGAGCCTCGGTCGATACTAGCCTCCCCTCCCCCGAGCGACAAGCCGCGCTGCGCGGGCCGGCCTTGAGCGTCGGGTCCTGATCGAGTAATGTTCCACACCTCCCGCAGACGTCAGGAAGGAGCCCGCATGCCCAAGCCGCCGCTCAAAGATCCTCCCGGCCTCAAGCGCCGGCTGAAGGCCCTGTCCAAGGCCATCCCGGCCGCGAGCGCGCTGAGCTCGAGCCTGCTGCTCATCAACACCGCCCAGCTGGCCAGCCTGGCGGTGAGGCCGCTGTCGCGCCGGGCCTTCCGCGCCTTCAACCGCCAGGCCGCCGACTCCTGGTGGGGCTGGTGCGTGGAGCTGGCTGAGCGGCTGCACGGCACCCACCTGGTGCTGAGCGGCGATCCCATCCCCGAGGGCGAGAGCGCCCTGGTGGTGATCAACCACCAGCAGATGGCCGACATCACCTTCATGATGCAGTTCGCCCGCAGCAAGGGCCGCCTGGGCGACATGCGCTGGTTCGTCAAGGACGTGCTCAAGTGGGTCCCGGGCGTGGGCTGGGGCCTGTGGATGATGGGCGCCTTCATGGTCAAGCGCGACTGGAACGCGGACCGGGCGTCCATCGAACGCACCTTCGCGGGCATCCGCCGCGACAAGGTGCCGGTGTGGGTGCTCCTGTTCGTCGAGGGCCACCGCATCCGCCCCGATCGGATCGAGGAGAGCCAGGCCTTCGCCCGCGAGCGCGGCCTGCCGGTGCTCGAGCACGTGCTGGTCCCGCGCACCAAGGGCTTCACCGCCACGGTGCAGGGGCTGCGCGAGCACGTAGACGCGGTCTACGACATCACCATCGGCTACGAGCAGGGCGTGCCCAGCCTGTGGCAGTACATCCAGGGCTTCGCCACCGAGGCCAACCTGCACACGCGGCGCTACCCCATCGCCGAGCTGCCCGAGGGCGAGGACGAGCTCGCCGCCTGGTTGATGGAGCGTTTCCGGGAGAAGGATCGCCTGCTGGCGGGCTTCTACGAGACGGGCGCGTTCCCGGTCGGACAGGTCTGACCTGTCCGACGTGTCGGACGCCGATCAGACCGCCACCACCTCGTCGCCCGGGCGCAGCTCGCCCGCGCGCACCACCCGGGCGAACAGCCCCTCCGTCGGCATGATGCAGCGGCCCACCTGGCGGTAGATGGCGCAGGGGGCGTGGCACTCCTTGCCGCGCCGGGTGAGCTCGAGCTCCGCCGTGGCCCCCACCCGCAGCCGCGCGCCGATCGCCAGCCCGGCCAGGTCGAGGCCCTGCACCACCAGGTTCTCGCCGAAGGCGCCGGAGGCCAGGGCCACGCCCTCCGCGCGCATGCCGTCGATGCTGGCCTCGTCCAGCAGGCTGACCTGGCGGTCGCCACCCTGGGCGTGCGCGTCGCCCTCGAGCCCCAGCCCGACCACGGCCCGCGCCGCGGCCACCGCCTGCTTCTGCTCGCCCTTGCGGGCGCTCAGGCACACCGCCACCAGCCGACCGCTCATCGCGTCCCCTTCCGCAGGTACCGCCCGCTGCGACCGCCGCTCTTCTCCAGCAGGCGCACGTCCTCGACGGTCATGCCGCGGTCGACCGCCTTGCACATGTCGTACACCGTGAGCGCGGCCAGGGACGCGGCCACCAGGGCCTCCATCTCGACCCCCGTGCGGCCGGTGCAGCGCACCTCGGCCCGCACGTGCACGGCGGCCTGCTCGAGCGCGAGCTCCACCGACACCTGATCGAGCAGCAGCGGGTGGCACAGCGGGATCAGCTCGTGCGTGCGCTTGGCGGCCTGGATGCCGGCCAGCCGCGCGACCGCCAGCACGTCGCCCTTGGGCACGCCTCCCTCGGCGATGAGCCGGATCACCTCGGGCCGGGTGCGGACCCGCGCCTCGGCCACCGCCCGCCGGGCGCTGACCGCCTTCGCGCCCACGTCCACCATGCGTGCCCGACCGCTCCGGTCCAGGTGGGTCAGCTTCGCCATGCCCTAGCCCCCGATGCGCGACATCTGCCGCCCAGGCCACAGGGCCTCGGGCGGGCACTTGGACTCGAGCACCCTGCGGATGCGGCGCGTCAGCTCGTCCGCCTGCCCGGCGCGCAGCGGTCCGGCCAGCTCGAGCCCGTCCTCGCTCCGCAGGCAGGGCAGGAGCTGTCCGCGGCAGGTCAGGCGCAGCCGGTCGCAGGAGCCACAGAAGGGCTCGCTCACCGAGGGGATGAAGCCCACCACGCGCTCCGCCCCGTCCACCCGATAGGCGCGCCGCCGGGCGGTGCCACTCTCCTGCGGCAGCCAGCCGAGGTCCTCGAAGGCGGCCGCCAGGGTGCCCGCGGACTCCTCGACCGACAGGAACTCCGTCCGCTGCAGGCCGGCCGCCACGCTGATGGGCATCAGCTCCAGGAACCGGGCCTCGGCCCCCAGCCGGACGGCCAGCCGCACGATGGCGGGCAGCATGCCGCCCTGCGCGTGCAGGGAGCGCAGCAGCACTGTGTTCAGCTTCAGCCGCGCGAAGCCGGCCGCGGCCGCGACCTCCAGCCCCTCGAGCACCCGCCCTAGCCCGCCGCCACGGGTGAGGCGCCGGTAGGCCTCCGGGTCGAGGGTATCCAGGCTCACGTTCACCCGCGACAGGCCGGCCGCGCGCAGCGGCGCGGCCATGCGCGCCAGGTGGCCGCCGTTGGTGGTCAGGGCCAGCTCGGCCCGGGGCACGGCGGAGTGCAGGCGCCCGACGATCTCCAGGAGGTCGGGCCGCAGCAACGGCTCGCCGCCCGTCAGGCGAAGCTTGCGCACCGGCACCACCCGGTCGAGGGCCTCGACCAGGCCCACCAGCTCGCCGACCGCGAGCTCCGGGGAGGGGTCCTCCAGGCTGCGGTCGCGCTCCGGGCGGCAGTACAGGCAGCGCAGATCGCAGCCGTCGTGGACAGAGAGCCTGAGGTACACCGAGCGCATGCTTCGTCTCCGCCGGTTGTTCTACTCGAAATGCCCCTCGGAGGGAAGGGCCCTGGCGCCGGACGGATCGGCGTCCGACCCGTCCTGCAGCCACACCTGGGCGGTGGGCGCGGGCGGGCGCCCGGCGGGCTCGCGCAGCAGGGCCTCCAGGCCCTGCCGCAGGACGGGATCGCGCTCGCGCTCGAGCGCGGCCAGGACCGGCTCGCGGGGCGGCGCCGCCAGCCGGGCCAGCAGGTGCGCCGCCAGGAAACGGGTCGCTGGGCAGGTGGCGGACAGCGCCGCCGGCGCCAGGCGCCGCACCTCGGCCTCGGCCTCGGCCTCCATCGGCGCGGCCTGCAGGAGCAGCAGCGCCACCGGGCCCGCGGGTTCGCGGGCCGCGGCGGAGAGCACCTCGGGCGCCGATCTCCGGGCGCAGGCCCGGGCCAGGAGCACCGCCTGGGCCCGCACGGCGGGCTCCGGGTGGGACAGATCCTCGCGGAAGGCGTGCAGGCTCTGCGGCTCGCCCCGCAGACAGCCGAGCTGCTGGGCGCGGGCGCGCAGCAGCGGCTCAGGGGCGCGGCTGAGGGAGCGCAGCGCCCCCCCGGCCTCGCCGCGCCAGCGCTCCAGGGCGCCCGCCAGCAGGCGGCCGCGCACCGCGGCCGAGGGGTGGGCGGCCAGCGCCTCGAGCACCTCCGGCTCGGGCTGCCGGTAGAGCGCCAGCGCGGACTCGAGCAGGCGCAGCGCGGCCAGGGCGGCACGTTCGTCGGCCGGGGCCGCGAGCGGCCGGGCTGGCTCCGCCTGCGCGGCCGGTGTGGCGCGCTCCGCCCCGGCGCCCGGCGCCCCGGGCGGCTGCAGGCTGGCGAGCAGGCTGCGCTCGATGGCGCGCCGGGAGCGCCAGCTTCGCCGGCGGGCCAGCTCCTCGGCCGCGGCCGCTCGCAGCTCGAGCCGGGGTGCGCGCAGGAGCTCCTCCAGGCAGACCTCGGGGCGCACGGGCTTCGGCGCGGGGCGGCCCCTGGGCGGCTTCGCGGACGGGGCCTCCGCCAGGCAGGCCGCCACCCGCGGGTCGACGGGCCCGGCCTCCGCGGCGGGCTCGGCCTCCCCGCCCCCGCCCAGCCGCACCACGAGACGCCGCCCGCCCAGGGAGCACACGCTCACGGGGCCTCCGGGGCTGTCGCGGAAGGCGCCGGGCAGCGGGGCGGGCTGCGGTCGGGCCGCGCGGGCCGCCGCGGCCAGCCCGAAGGAGAAGCGCGCAGGCTCGCCGGGCGCGAGCCGCAGCCAGCCCTCGATCAGGGCCGGGCGCCCGTCGCGCCCGCCGACGAAGCGCGTCCCGAGCACCCGTAGGGTGCAGCGCCCCAGCAGGCCGGCCCCGCCGCCCCCGACCAGCTCCAGGCGCTCGGCCCCGCCGCCCGGGTGGAGCGCCAGGCGGAACTCGAGCCGCGCGGGCGGCGGCAGGTCCACCTCGAGCGCCCGCCGCACGCACGCGCTCAGGTGGCTGCGCAGATCGGCGCGGGTCACGAGCTCCTCCAGCGCGCAGCCGTCGAGATCGGAGGGCTCGCCGGCCTCGCCCAGCAGCGCCGGGCAGGACTCGCCCGCGGCCGCCGCACCGCCGAGCGCTGGGCCGCACAGGACGGCCAGGGCCAGCAGCCCCGATCTCATGGGAACCCCCAACGCCGCCGCAGCCACCACTCGGCTGCCAGCAGCAGGACGAGCCCGCACACCAGCCAGGCGCGCCCGAGCAGCGGGCGGGTGACGCTGGCCTCCACCCGGTGGCGCAGGCGCGGGTCCAGCGGCGCCAGCGAGAGGCCGTCCTCGGGCAGCCGGCCGGCCCGGCCGCCCGTGGCCTCCGCCAGCCTGGCCAGCAGCTCGGGCCGAGGCAGCGGCTGGCGCGCCTCGCGCCCGGCGCCCTCGACCACGAAGGACTCCTCCGCCAGCGCCACGGGCGCGCCCCCGTCCTCGATCACCAGCCGGGCCTGGTAGGCGCCCGGGGCCAGGCGTTCCAGCAGCACGCTGGCCCGGCCGGCCTCGTCCAGGACCAGCGCGCGGCGCTCGAGCGGCTGGCCCGTGGTGGCGTCCTGGAGCTCCAGGCGGGCCTGGCCGGCGGTGCCCGGGTGGCGTAGCTCCAGGCGCACCGGCTCGTCCGGGCTGTAGCGGCTGCGCTCGGCGCGCAGCTCGGCGGCCTCCAGATCCGGATCGCGGATCAACCAGCGCAACAGGTTGTTCATCAGCCGGTGGTAGGCCCGCGGGCTGCCGCCCAGCCCGGCCTGCCAGAAGTTCCAGCGCCAGACGCCGTCGGTCAGCAGGGCCGCCGAGCGCCCCCGCCCGACCTCGCGGATGGCCAGCACCGGAGCGGCCAGCCCGCCCTCGCCGGCGAAAGGGTGCACCAGCAGGCTGCGCGCGCCGGGCTGCAGGGCGCGCGCCCGGTTGTAGGAGCCGAGCGGCGGCAGGGCCGCCCAGGTCGCCGCGGCGCCCGCCTCGCCGGCCCCGAGCTGGAGCACCGGGTGCCCGCTGGCCGCCGGCGCGGGCAACGGGTGGAACTCCTCGACCACCAGGTCGTCACCCGCCGACAGCTTCACCGGCAGCACCTCCTCCAGGTCGGTGCCGCCGTACCGGCCGCTGCCGAAGCTCAGATCCCCTCCCAGCATGAGGAAGCCGCCGCCCTCCTCCACGTAGCGCCTCAGGTGGGACAGGAAGAAGCTCACCTGGTAGGGGCCGTGGTTGAAGTTCTGGAAGATGACGGCGTCGAAGGTGCCCAGCTCCGTCCCGAACAGCTCGCCCACCGGGAAGGGGATCAGGCTGAGCTCGTCCTGGCTCACGCCCGGGCTGTCGGAGGTGGTGCGCAGGATGAAGAAGGAGACCAGATCCACGTTCGGGTCGCGGCGCAGCAGCTGGCGCAGGAAGCGCTCGTCCCACGAGGGCCGGCCCACCAGGTGCAGCACGCGGATCTTGTCGCGCACCACCCGCACGGTGAAGGCACGGCTGTTGTTGTCCAGCACCCGCTCCCCCGGTTGCGCCGGCACGCTCACCCGGTAGACGGCCTTGCCCACCTGGTCGGGCACGAACTTGAGGGCCACCCGCGCCGATCGGCCGGGCTCCAGCTCGACCGGCCGGCTGGCCAGCAGGCGTCCGCCCTGCTCCAGCACCACCGGCACCTGGGTGCGCGCCAGGCCCGCGGCCTCGAGGGTCACCTCCAGCTCGACCGCGTTGCGCACGAAGGCCAGCTCGTCGTAGCGCACGTCCGCGATGGCCAGATCCCGCAGCGCGCCCTCCGGGCAGGCGCAGAAGGTGCTCACCGGCGCGGGGAAGCGCCCGAGCAGCTCCTCCACGCCCGGCGGCCAGGGGCCCCCGGCCTGGACCTCCGCCAGGCGCTCGGTGTCGCCGCCGTCCGAGAGCAGGATCACCCCGGCCAGCTCGGGCGGCTCGTCCCCGTCCTCCGGCCCGGCGGGCGGCCCCGCCAGCCCCTCGAGCGCTGCCAGCAGATCCGTGCGCGGGCCGTCCGCGCGCCGTCCCAGCGCGTCCAGCGACTCCGGGCGCAGGCGCGAGTCGAAGCTGTACGTCTCCAGGGCATACGCCGGCGCGAGCGCCGCCAGCGCTCCGCGCTGCGCCTCCAGGAATCCGCGCACCAGCTCGGCCCGGCTGCGCTCGCCCGCGGGCAGCGCCATGCTGGCCGAGGCGTCCACCAGCAGCGCCACGCGCCGGGGCTGGGAGCGGAGCAGCCGCTCCTGGAGGGCCGGCTCGAGCCACAGGGCGCCGAGCAGCGCCAGGCCCACGGCCCGCAGCGCCCACAGGCCGACGCGCCGCCGCCCCCCCCCACGCAGCCCCCGCCAGGCGAGCGCCAGGGCGACCGCCAGCACCAGCGCGCCGAGCAGGAGCCGCCAGGCCGCGGCGCCCTCGAAGACCAGCACGGTGTCGGTCACCCTACTGCCTCCGCCGCTTGAGGATGAAGGGCAGGTGCACCCGGTCGTTCTTGTAGTCCAGGCACAGGGCGTAGAAGACCACGTTGATCGCCAGCCGCAGCGCCTGCTCGCGCTGCTCCTCGCCGCCCGGCTCCACCGCGCGCTCCCAGCTCCCGAACAGGTCCCGGCCCAGGGCGCCCAGCAGGTCGCCGGCGGTGTAGACCACCGCCAGGTGGGTGCCCGCGGTCAACCCCAGCAGCTCGCCCCCCGCGATCCGCCCGACCGGGCGCTCCACCAGGAAGAAGGTCTTGTACAGCACGTGATCGCGCGCCAGCGGCTCGAGGGGCCGGTCGGGTAGCAGGGCCGCCAGCTCGGCGCGCACGCTGAGGTCGAAGGGCCCGCCGGGCGCGGCGGAGGGGTCGTCCACCCACAGCAGGCCGCCCAGCTGCAGGAAGCGCCGCAGGTTGGCCCGGGCCGGCTCGGCGAGCGGCGCCACGGGCCCCTCGCAGGCCCACAGCACGAGCGGCGTGCGGTAGAGCTCCGGCGAGGCCGCGTCCACCAGCGTGCTG
The DNA here is from genome assembly GCA_022710975.1 of Myxococcota bacterium. Taxonomy (GTDB): domain Bacteria; phylum Myxococcota; class B64-G9; order B64-G9; family B64-G9; genus JAKLGA01. The sequence continues at coordinate 77,500 of JAKLGA010000020.1, forward strand.
TCGAGGGCGAGCTGCAGGCTGGTGCGCTTGGTGAGCTCCCAGGAGAGCTGCCGGAGCCCGCGCTCGCGGCCCTCGTAGGGCTGGGCGCACGGCAGCCGCCCGACGACCACCTGCTGATCGGGCGGCAGGGGCCCGGCCGCGGCCGGCACGGCCGGGAGCAGCACCAGGGCCAGGGGGAGGAGGGCGCGGCGCATGGCGGCTGGCATGCTACTACGCCCACGCGGGCGAGGAAAGAAACCCCTGGTCCCGCGGCGCGGTTCGGGTAGCATGCCGGCATGGCGCGCCCCCTGGTGTACCTCCTGTTCCTCGTGTCGGGCATCGCCGGGCTCGTGTACCAGGTGATCTGGGTGCGGGTGTTCGGCAACGTGTTCGGCAACACGGTGCACTCGGCCGCGGTGGTCACGGCCGTCTTCATGGCCGGCCTGGGGCTGGGCTCCTGGCTGGCGGGCCGCCTGGCCGATCGGGCCTGGCGGCGCGCGCGCGCCACCCCGCTGCTGCTGTACGCCCTCTCGGAGCTGGCCATCGGGGCCCTCGGCCTGGGCCTGGCCTGGCTGCTGCCGGAGCTCGACGCCCTGTCCGCGGCCGTGTCCACCTACTCCCTCGGGCCGGACGGCTGGCACGAGCTGAGCACCGGCTCGCTGGCGCTGCGCTACGTCCTGGGGGCGCTGCTGCTGGCCCCCTCGACCCTGCTGATGGGCGGCACGCTCAGCCTGCTGGTGCGCGCGGTGGTGGGCGCCGACCTGGAGGCGGCGCCCGCGCGCATCGGCCTGCTGTACGGGCTGAACACCCTGGGCGCGGCCGTGGGCGCGCTGGCGACCGACTTCAGCCTGGTGCCGTCGCTGGGCCTGCTGGGCAGCCAGCTCCTGGCCGCGGGGCTGAACGCCGCGGCCGGCCTGGGGGCCCTGGCCGTGTGGCGCGCGCACCGCCGGCAGGCGCCCGCGCCGGCCCCCGCTCCCGCGGACGCGCCGGAGGCGTCCGCGCCCCGGACGGACGGCGCCCGGCGCCCGCTGGGCGCCGCGTCTGCCGCGCTGCTGCTGACCGGCTTCGCCGCCATGGGGCTGGAGATCGTCTGGTTCCGCTTCCTGGGCTACGTGCTGGGCGGATACCGCGCGGTGTTCTCCCTGGTGCTGGCGGTGCTGCTGCTGGGACTGTTCCTGGGCGCCCTCGCGGGCGGCTGGCTCGCCCGGCGCCTGCGCCGGCCGGAGGTGCTGTTCGCGGGCGCCCAGGCGCTGCTGGTGCTGAGCGCGCTGGGGGCCCTGATGACCTTCGACGGCGGGGCGCTGCGGGCGCAGGCAGACGCCCTGCGGGAGGGCTACCGCGCGGCCGGCCCATCCCTGCGGGCGCTCTACGAGCTGTGGGTCAACGCGACGCCCATGCTGTGGCTGGTGGCCCTGCCCGCGGTCTGCATGGGGCTCGCCTACCCGGTGGCCAACGCGCTGGTCCAGCGGACCGAGGCCGCCGTGGGCGGGCGGGCCGGGCTGCTCTACCTGGCCAACACCAGCGGCAACGTGCTGGGCTCCCTGGGGGCGGGCTTCCTGCTGCTGCCCTGGCTGGGGGTCCAGGCCTGCACGGGCCTGTTCGCCCTGGCCGCCCTGGCCGGGGCGGGCTGCCTGCTGCTCCACCCGGACGGGCGGGCGCCCCGGGCCCGCCGGGCGATCCTGCTGGCGCTCGGCGCCGGGCTGGCCGGGGTGGCGGCCTTCGGCGCGCTGCCGCGGAACCTGCTCGTGCGCGAGAGCTTCGCGGGCGACCTGCCCGAGGTGGAGCACCGGGTGCTGGCGCTGCGGGAGGGGGTGAACGAGACGCTCATGGTGGTCGAGGTGCCCGGCTTCGCCCGGGCCCTGTTCACCAACGGCCACAACATGTCCGGCACCCGGCCCTCCAGCCTGCGCTACATGCGCGCCTTCGCCCACCTGCCGCTGCTCATGCAGGCCCACCCGCGCCGGGCGCTGGTGATCTGTTTCGGGGTGGGCAACACGCTGTACGCCGCCTCGCTGCACGCGCGCCTCGAGCGCCTCGAGGTGGTGGACCTGTCCCGGGACGTGCTGGAGCACGCCGGCTACTTCGCGGCCACGAACCACGACGTGCTCGACGACCCGCGCGTCCAGGTGTTCGTCAACGACGGCCGCCACCACCTGCGCATGCAGCCCGAGGGCCGGTACGACCTCGTCACCCTGGAGCCGCCCCCGATCGGTTTCGCGGGCGTGTCGTCGCTCTACACCCGCGAGTTCTACGCGCTGGTCCGCAGCCGGCTGGCGCCCGGCGGGGCGCTGACCCAGTGGCTGCCCGGGCTGCAGGTGGCCGAGGCCGGGGAGCTCGCCCTGGTGCGCGCCTTCCTGGACGTATTCCCCGACGCGGTGCTGCTGAACGGCTTCGGCACCCACATGATCTTGCTGGGCCGCCGGGACGCGCCCCCCGGGCTGCCGCTCGACACCGTGCTCGCCAACCTGGCGGCCGAGCCCGCCGTGCGCGCCTCGCTGGAGGAGGTGGCCCTGGCGCGCCCGACCGAGCTGGTGGGCGCCTTCGCCGCCTCGGCCGGGACGCTGGCCGCGGCCACCCGCGGGGTGGCGCCGGTGAGCGACGATCGCCCGGTGCTCGAGTACTCGGTGCGCTCGGTGCTGCGCCACACGCGCCAGCCCGCCGCGCTGTTCGATCCGGCCGGCGCGCGGGCCTGGTGCCCGGCGTGCTTCGGCGCGGACGCCGCCGGCCTGGACGACCTGCCGGGCTACCTGCGGGTCATGGCGGCCTACTACCAGAGCGCCGCCTTCCTGGGCGCGGACAGCCCGGAGGGAGAGGACTTCGGCCTGCCGGCGCCCGACCCGGAGGAGGCCAGGGCCATCGCCGCCTCGCTGTATCTACAGACGCTCCTCTCCCCGGGCCTCGATCTGGGCGGGAACAGCGTTGACGCGCCGGGCCAGGACGTGGTCCACTCCCCCTGAAACCGACCCCCACGAGGAGGAGCCATGCGCGAGGTGTACATCCTGGAGGGCTGCCGCACGGCCATCGGCAATTTCGGCGGCATGTACATGAACCTGCGGGCGCTGGATCTCGGCGTGACCGTGGCCAAGGAGGCGCTCCGGCGCGCGCAGGTCCCGGGCGAGGCCCTCGACGACGTGCTGGTGGGCTGCTGCATGATGGTGTCCGACGAGATCAACATCGGGCGCTGCATCTCGCTCAAGGCCGGGGTGCCCTTCCAGGTGCCGGCCGCCACCATCCAGCGCCAGTGCAGCTCCAGCATGCAGGCCCTGGTGTTCGCCGCCCAGCAGATCCAGACCGGCGAGTCCGATCTCGTCCTGGTGGGCGGGGTCGAGAGCATGACCCACACCCCCTACGTGCTGAAGGGCGCCCGCTTCGGCTACCGCCTGCAGCACGGCGAGCTGACCGACGCGCTGTGGGAGGGGCTGACCGATCCCGTCCACAAGATCATCATGGGGCTGACCGCCGAGAACCTGGCGGCCAAGCACGGCATCTCGCGCGCGGCCCAGGACGAGCTGGCCCTCACCAGCCACCAGCGGGCCGCGGCCGCCATCCAGTCGGGCCGCTTCAAGGAGGAGATCGTCCCGGTCGAGGTGCCGGGCAAGCGGGGCAAGACGACGGTGATCGACACCGACGAGCACGTGCGCCTGGATCTGACCCTCGAGGAGCTGGCGGGCCTCAGGCCGGCCTTCAAGAAGGACGGCGGCACGGTCACCGCGGGCAACTCCTCGGGCCTGAACGACGGTGCGGCCGCGGTGGTGGTGGCCTCGGGCGAGAAGGTGCGCGAGCTGAACCTGAAGCCCATGGGCCGCCTGGTGGCCCACGCCGCCGCGGGGGTCGAGCCGGAGCTGATGGGCTACGGACCCGTGCCGGCCACGCAGAAGGCGCTCAAGCGCGCCGGCTGGAAGCTCTCGGACGTCGAGCTCATCGAGTGCAACGAGGCCTTCGCCGCGCAGTACCTGTCCTGCGAGAAGCTGCTGGGGCTCGACCGCGCCATCACCAACGTGAACGGCTCCGGCATCGCGCTGGGCCACCCGGTCGGCTGCACCGGCGTGCGCCTGGTCATCAGCCTGCTGCACGAGCTGCGCCGCCGCTCGCTGAAGCGCGGCCTGGCCACACTGTGCGTCGGCGGGGGCATGGGCAAGTCGGTGCTGGTGGAGCGGGTCTAGGGGCGGCTCAGCTCTTCTTGAACCAGGTGTCCTCGAGCTCGGCGGGCCGGAGCGAGGCTCCGCCGCTGCCGAGCTCCGGGCTGACCACCACCTTGGGCAGCTCGGTCGTCTTGCGCTCGGTCAGCGGCACGGCCCGCGCCTCCTCGCCCGGGGCCGCGGGCTCGGTGGTGATGGCGGTCCGCGCGGCCGCGGGCGGCTGGACCGCCGCGGGGGCCGGCCCCGCGGCAGAGGCAGGCACGGGCTCCAGGGCCGGCTGGGAGGCCAGGTAGGCCAGGACGGCGTGCCGGGCCAGGGTGCGCGGGTCGATGTTGACGCGCCGCGACATCTGCTCCAGCCGCTCGGCGTCCTCGGGCATCAGGCGCACCTGGACCGGCCGCGCGGCGGCCAGCGCCCAGCCCAGGTACTCGAGCGCCGAGCCCAGGCCCGACACGCGGAAGTCCAGCCCGGCCAGGGCGCGCTGGATGCGCGCGGACAGGTCCTCCCGCCGCAGCCACTCGCCCTCGTACAGCACCCTCTCCGCCTCGAGATCGACCTCGTACCGGACGCCGGCGGTCATGCTCCCTCCCTCCGGGTGGGGACGCCCCGGGTGCGCGCCCACCGCATGGTAACCCTCCGGCCCCGCGCAGGACAAGGGCGCAGAGGGCGGAGGCGCCTTGCGCGGCCGCCGTGGTTTGGCTAGGATGCCCTCAGGAGCGCAATGTCAACCCCGAGAGGAGTGCCTGCCATGCTCAGGCTGAAAGTGCTCGCGCCCGTGTCCGTCCTGCTGCTGTCCGGGCTGCTCGCGACCGCCTGCGGCGGCGGCACGAAGCTCACCCTGGCGCTGCCGGACGGCGACGTGGTCACCAAGGGCGGCAGCATCCGGATCGAGGCCACCGTGGACGACTACCAGGACGTGCCCGACGGCTCCAGCGTGGTCTTCCGCACCAACCTGGGCTCGTTCGCCCAGTACTCCGGCGACGTCACCTCGCCGCTCCAGGAGCTCGAGGCGCTGACCACGGGCTCCAAGGCGATCGCCACGCTCTACAGCTTCCCGGGCGAAGCGGGGGCGGCCACGGTGACCGCCTCTTACGAGACCGAGAACGGCACCAAGTCCGCCTCGGCCGCGGTGACCATCGAGGGCGGCACCGTGCCCAACGGGCGCAACTTCACCCCGGCCTGCGACACGAACAACGTGGCCGCGCTGATCGACACCCAGGACGGCCGCTCCGAGCGCAACAACATGAAGATCCGCTGCGAGCTGCGGGCCAGCGACATCAACGGCGACGCCATCCCCAAGGCCAGCATCGAGTGGCTGGTGGAGGAGGGCTGCCGGATCGAGCGCTACGAGGAGGAGGGCAACCTCGACTTGGTGGTGGCCGTGACCCCGGACTGCACCCCCAGGGACGTGGAGCCCATGACCGACGAGCCCAGCCAGATGGTCAGCTCGGTCATCCACAACCCGCGCGACGGCCTGCTGACCATCGTGTTCTTCACCCAGGGCGAGGAGGGCTACGTCGACTCCAACAGCAACAAGCAGTACGACGCGGGCGAGAACTTCGCCGGCTACGATCTGCCCGAGCCCTTCGTCGACCTGGACGACAACCGCCAGCGCGGGGACGGCATCGATGGCTCCCCGGTGGAGCCCTTCAAGGACGCCAACGGGAACGGGGTCTTTGACCGCGCCGACGGCCGCTGGAACGCGGACACCATGATCTGGGCCTCCACCCGCGTCATGTTCACCGGCGATCCGGACCCGGACGAGACCACCTTCAGCCCCAACAACCTGGCCATCAACAACTGCGACTTCGAGAACTACACCCTCACCCTGGTGGACAAGAACCTGAACCCGATGGCCGTGCACGGGGCCGAGAGCGGCATCGCCTTCGAGGACTGCGGGGCGCTGGCGATCGCCGCGGACTCGATCCCCATGGACGCCAACATGGGCATCGCCTTCCTGCCGGACGGCTCGGTCGAGACCGCGTCCTTCACCCAGGGGCGCGCCTACCAGATCCGCATGGACGACGGGAACTGCGAGGATCCGGACGAGACCCCGCCCGAGAACTGCTTCTTCAGCGCGACCGTGACCGTGACCCCGGCCTTCGGCTTCGGCGAGTACTCCCCCGCGGTGTTCACCTTCACCCTGCCCATGGTCCAGGGCACGGTCAACTAGCGCTCAGGGCGCCAGCAGCTCGAGCCGATCGGACAGGCCGAGCTCGCCGTCCGCGGACACCGCCAGGCCGCCGGCCAGGAGCAGCGCCCCGTCCGGGGTGGGCGCGCCCGCCAGGCCCACCGGGCCGCCGCCCAGGAGATCCGCGGCCAGCTCGCACACGCCCTCGGCGCTGCACAGCTCGATCTCGCGCGCCCCGGCCAGGGAGTAGTTCAGCCCGCCGGCCACCACCAGGGCGGGCTGCCCGTCCCGGGGGCTGGCCCAGGCGGTCAGGTGGTGGGCCCGCGGCACCGCCAGCGCCCTGGCCTCGGCCAGGTAGCCGCCGTTCCCGGGCGAGGCCACCCACAGCTCGTTGCGCGGCCGCGCGCCCGGCGTGGGCCGCATGCCGCCGCTCACCAGGAAGCCGCCGTCCGGGGCCGCGTCCAGGCCGTGTCCCACCAGGGTGAGCTCGGGCTGCGGGTCGAGGAAGGGCACCGGCTCCACGCTCATCGAGCCGAAGGCCACCCGCTCGGCGTCCTCGTCCCCGCCCAGGTTGCCGCCCACCACCAGGGTGTAGTCCACCGCCCCGTCCTGCAGGCTGGCCGCGCGCGCGCCGGCCCGCGGGCTCAGCAGCCGCCCGGCGAACAGGTACCAGGCGCCGTCCGGGCCGCCGGTGATGAGATCGGAGCTGCGCAGCTCCTGGGTGCGCCCCCCCAGCACCACCATGCGATCGAGGTTCTGCACGGCCGCGGCCGTGTCCGCGCGCGCCAGCGGGGCGAAGGAGCCCACGCTCTCGACGGTCCCCGAGACCGGGTCGTAGCGCTCGACCAGCCCGGTGCGGCCGGCCTCGGAGGCCCGCAGCACCGGGCGCAGCGAGCCGGACAGATCCAGGCTGGCCTCGGAGGTGCCGCCCAGCAGCCAGACCGAGCCGTCGGAGAGCTGGAGCGCCTGGTGCAGGCCGCGGCACGCCCCGAGCGGCAGCACGCGCACCACCCTGGCGCTCGAGGGATCGTACACCAGCCCGTCGCAGGCCGCGCCCAGGCGCACCCGCCCGGGCGCCTCCTCGGTGAGCTGATCGAACCCACCCGCCAGGAGCACCCGCCCATCCGGCAGCGGCGTGGCCGTGGCGAAGGCGCGCCCGCCAGGCAGCGCGCCCCGGGCCGGGTTGAGCCGCCAGCCGCGCCGCAGCACGTACACGTCCGCGTCGATGGCCTCGCCCTCGATCACCTCGAGCCCGTCGGTCAACCCGAACCAGGTGGCCTGGCCCGCGCAACCCTCGGCGCCCCAGCCCGAGACCTCGAGCCGCAGCCCCGCCCCGGGCGCCACGTCCAGCGCGGCCCCGAGCTGGTGATCCGCCGCGTCCAGGCAGCCGCTGGTGCCCACCCGGACGCCCTGGCGGTAGGCCTCGAGCTGGAGCGAGCGCACCTCCACGGGCAGGCCGTCCGGCTCTCCCAGCGCCTGGGTGGTCGCGGCGAAGCGCACCTCGAGCCCCTGGCGCCCGAGGTCAGCCTCGCCACAGCCCGCGAGCGGGAGCCCCAGGAACAGCCAAGCGGCGATACGTGCATGCGTCTGCATGGTGCCCGACCCCGTTCAGAAAGAGACGTTCACCCGGCCGAGGCCGTCGGGGATGCCCCCGCCGCCCTCGTCCTGGGTCAGGCCGACCGCCAGGCCGGTCACCGCGCCCGCCACCACCACGGCGCCGAGGGCGGTCCAGAACCACCACTTCTCGTAGATGGGCTCCGCGACCCCGCCCTCGCCCGGATCCTCCACCGGCGGGGGGAGGGCGCCCTCCACCCCGACCGGCGCGGGGCCCTCCGGAGCGGGTTTCCGCACCAGGCTGTCGGGCGCAGGCTTCGGCCTCCCCACGGGCTCGGGCCTCGCGGCCACCCGGGGCGGCTCCTCCAGCGGTGGTTTCACCGCGGGCGGCTCCTCCAGCGGCGGCTTCGGCAGGGGCGGCTCCTCCAGGGTGGGGACACCCGGCTTGGCGGCCACGGGCCCCAGCGGGACCACGGGGATGCCTCCATCGCCCTCGGGCGGCGGCCCGTCGTCGTCCCGCAGCTTCTCGCCGCCCACGCCGGCCCCGTCCGGCGCGGCCGCGACCACGGGCCCTGCCCCGGCGGAGCGGAGCTCCACCTTCAGGACCACCTTGGCCTGCCCCGGCTGCACCGTGAAGGCCTTGCGCACCTCTCCCAGCCCGGCGCTGGAGACCCGCAGCTCGTGGGGCCCGGCCTCGAGCTCCCGGGTGAGGACCAGGGGGGTGGATCCGATCCGCCGGCCGTCGAGCACCACCTCGGCCCCCTCCACGTCGGCCGACAGCTTGAGCTGGGTCTTCACCAGCGCGCCCACCAGCTCGGTCCAGCCCTTCACCAGCGCGGCGCCGAGCGATCTGGGATCGGGCGGGCAGCGCAGGCGCCGCTCCCCCAGGGCCTTGCCCGCCTTGGCGTCCACCAGCGCGGTGAACACCAGGGAGCGGCCCGGCAGCTTCTGCACCTGGGAGAAGAACACGCGATCCGCGCGCCCCGCGCGGGCGAGCGCGAGCAGGCAGCCCTCGCTCGTGTCCTCGCACCCGGCGGTCTTGCGCAGCGCCGCGAGCTCCGCGCCCGTCAACGGCAGCACCTCCAGACCGAGGTGACGCGCGGCCAGCGCACGGAGCTGCTTGCCCAGGGCCGCCCGGACCGGCGGCGCCAGGAACGCGCTGTCGGGATCCGGGACCAGCACCCGGAGCCGGACGGCGCCCTCCGCCACCTCCTGGGAGAGCGCGGGAGCCGCCTGGAGCGCCATCCCGAGGGCGGCTGACAGGACGAGCGCGGCGCGCAGCAGGTGCATACGACCCCTCCTCTCCGGGAGCGATGCGGGGATCCTCATCGTGAACGAGCGTAGCCCCGCGCGGAAGGCCATGTCAACGCCGCGGCCTGATTCGGGAAGTCGGCTTGACACCCCGCGGGTCGCCCCCTACCATGGCTCCAGGATCCCCTCCACCGGGAGACGCCCATGCCCAAGTTCGAGCTGTTCATCCCCAAGTCCGAGAAGCTCCCCATGGACATGCGCTTGCGCCTGGAGGCCGAGACCTGGATCGACGCGCTGCGGGCTGGCCTGGCCAAGGTCGGCATCGGCGGCATGCAGACCGAGAGCATCCTGTGCGACATCAAGGAGGACAACAGCATCCACGTGACCGACACCCGCTCCGGCCGGGTCTTCCGTATCCTGGAGCTCCCGCCGGACGGCCAGGCCCCCGCCGCGGGTGCTCAACCCGCGCCCCAGGCTGCGCCCCAGCCCGCGCCCCAGGCTGCGCCCCGGCCCGCGCCCCAGGCTGCGCCCCGGCCTGCGCCCCAGGCTGCGCCCCGGCCCGCGCCCCAGCCCGCGCCGGAGCCCGTGGCGCCCGCGCGCTTCACCAGCCAGGCCACCATCCCGCAGATGTCGGCGGTCAAGCGGCCCGACGAGGTGCGCGCCAAGGCCGAGGCCCAGGCGCCCGGGCTCGGGCTCGCGCCGGCGGCCCCGGCCGAGCCCCCGAAGGCCGAGCCCCCGAAGGCAGCGGCCCCGAAGCCCGCGGTCAAGAAGGCCGCGGCCCCGAAACCGGCCCCACCTCCGCCCGCGCAGGTCACCACGCCCTCCACCTCCCAGGTGATCGGCCGCGCCGTCGTGCTCACCTCCGAGGCCACGGCGGACATGCTCGAGGAGGTGTTCGCCATCACCGGCGCCCTCGACTCCACGGAGGACAAGCGGCGGGCCGTCTACCGCATGCTGGACCTGGCCATGGAGAAGGTCGGCACGGACGCGGGCACGGTGTTCGCGGCCGACATCAACAAGAGCGAACTCGAGTTCGCCGCGGTGCGCGGGCCCAAGGCCAAGGAGCTGACCCGCTTCCGGGTCCAGATGGGACAGGGCATCGTGGGGTTCTGCTGCCAGGAGAACCTGGGGCTGGCGGTCAGCGACGCCGCCCTCGATCCCCGCTTCCACCGCGAGATCAGCGAGCGCATCGGCTACCCCACCCGCTCCATCCTGTGCGTGCCGCTGCGGATCGAGGAGCGCGTGGTGGGCGCGCTGGAGCTGATCAACAAGCGCGGCACCGACCAGTTCTCCGAGCGGGACCTGGGGCTGGCCAACTTCATCGCCCAGCACCTGGCCCGTTTCATGGAGCCCACGTGAGGCGCGCGCTGGCACTGGCCACCGCCCTCGGCGCGCTCTGGCTCGGGGACCCGGCCCTGGCCGAGACCTACCGGTGGACCGACAAGGACGGGACGGTCCACTTCACCGACGACCCCAACGACCTGCCCGAGCCCATGCGCACCCGCGTGCTGCAGCAGCTCGAGGCCGAGCGCCAGAAGGCCCGCAAGCCGGGCGGCGCGCCGGGCGCGGCCCCCGGCCGCTACGACCCCCTGCCCCCCGGGGCCCGCGACGAGCGCCTGCCGCCGGATCCGGGCGCACCCCCGGCCGTGGCCTCCCCGGTCCCGCCCCCCCCGCCCCAGGCCGCGGCCGCGAAGGCCGCAGCCGAGGCCGCCGCCGAGGCCGGGGCCGAGGGCGGAGCCGGAGACGCCCCCGAGGCGGTCCAGGGCGAGCGCCACTGGCGGGACAAGCTGGCCGCGGCCAGGAAGCGCGTCACCGACCTGGAGAAGGAGTGCGCCGACCTCGAGCAGCGCCAGCAGACCTCGCGCACCCAGTACCTGATGTTCGGCCAGGGCGCGGCCCAGGCCGACGCGGCCGAGGCGCTCGATCTCCAGCAGAAGTGCAAGACCGATCTGGACGCCGCCCGCCGGTATCTGGAGTCCGGCCTGGCCGAGGAGGCCCGCAAGGCGGGCGCCTCGCCTGGCTGGGTCCGCTAGAAGGTGTCGTCAGCCCAGGAGCGGTCCCGCTCCTCCAGCTCGAAGCAGTTCGCCGCCTCGACGGCCACCGCGTACGTCCGGGTGACCTCCTTGTCGAAGTGCAGGGCGACCTTGTCCTTGGCCTTGTCCTTGGGGTTCACGGTGCTGAAGGCGGGCTTCTCGCCCCGCTGGCCCATGCCCACGTACTTCTCCAGCCGCTTGTTGTACTCGCCGGCCAGGGCGGGGTCGGTCAGCGTGGTGACCATCTTGGTGATGGTGTAGTTGCGATCGAGCGCCAGGCCCACCGGCACCTTGCCGCCGCGCGGCCCGGCCAGCTCCAGGAACAGCACGTAGCCCAGCTTGCTCTCCTTCTTCAGCAGCGCCAGGCGGCGCGGGTCCTGGGGCACCAGCTCGGGGCTGACGCGGTGCTTGTCCTCGCGGAACAGGGTGAAGACCGTGTGCGGCAAGCCCTGCTTGGGGTCCAGCTTGCCCACGTGCTCCTGGAGGCGCTCCCGCTGCCCCTTCTGGAAGTCCTCGTTGCCCAGCGTGCCGATGGCGTAGGTCTTGACCACGTACTGGTCCAGGCGCGGGAAGAAGAAGCTGAGCGGCAGGTGCAGCGAGCGCAGGTAGGCCACCACGTCCCAGGTCTCCAGGTCGTCGAGCGCCGCGGAGAAGCCGGGCATGGCCTTGGAGCAGCCGCGGTTCGCGCAGCCCGCCCGGATGACGTCCATCAGCATGCGGTCGTCGCGGGCGTTCATCAGCGAGCCGTCGCGGTGATCGGCCGGCGGGGTGCGCAGCGTGACCTTGGCCGGGCCCGCGCCCGAGCCGTCGAAGCCGTGACACACGGCGCAGTTCATGCGGTACAACCGGGTTCCGTTGGCCACGTCGCCCACCAGCGGCGCGCGGCCCACGGGCTCCTCCTCCTGGGCCACGGCCAGCCCGAGGGCGAACAGCGCGCAGGACGCGGTGAGGAGCGTGAGGCAGCGGGGGATGTGCAGGCGCATGGGGTCCTCCTCCTCAGGGCAGGCCGCCGGGGAACTCCGCCAGGCTGCCGATCACGTTCCAGCGGTACACCAGGTGGCACTGGTTGCACTGGTTGGCGGCGATGCGCTGGAAGGCCTGGACCGGATCCTTGGCCCCCGCCAACGCGCCCAGCGCCTCGGCCGTCTCCTGCAGCAGACGGTCGAAGTCCGCCTCGGGCGGCCGCAGCCCGGCCGCGGCGAGCGCGGTCGTCTTGAGCGGCCCAGCCAGCGCCTTGGCCCGGGCCAGGTCCGCCACCCGCCCGCCGAAAAGCGCCACCTGCAGCTCCACCCAGCCCTCGCCCAGCCGCTCCATCACGCCCGCGAGCGGCGTGCCGGGCTTGCTGGGGGCGACCTCGGCCGGAGCCTCGGCCGGAGCGGCGGCCCGGCCACCGGGCACGGCCGGCCCCTTCATCCCGCCGGGCATGGCCGGCATGCGACCGCCCCCGCCCGCGTCCTCGGAGGGCGCGGCCTCGTCGTCCCCGCCCGGGATGGGCCACAGGCCCGCGCTCAGCCGGAAGGTGCCGGACAGCTTGCGCCCGTTGTGCTCGCCGCGCAGCACCACCCGGTAGGTGTCCTGCCGCACAGGGGTGGTGTGGAATCCGTAGGTGCCCGCGTCCTGCAGCGGGTGGACCTCGTAGACCATGGTGTAGCCGGCCCCGTCGGCGTCGGTCACCTCGGCCACCAGGCTGGCGTCCTTGAGGGGCACCTGCTCGCCGTGGATGGGATCCGGGACCGGTGGGAGCTCGAACAGCTCCAGGCCCACCGACACCGCCCGGCCCGGATCGGGCACGCCCGGCACGAGCGTCAGCTTGAACAGGTAGGCCGTGCCCTTGCCCCGGCTCTTGACCTGCAGGGCGCGCACCGCGGGCTTCTCGGGCGCCGCCTCGGCCTTGACCCCCTCCACCGCCGGGGCGGGAGCCGGATCCGCGGCCAGGGCCAGGACCGGGGCGACGAGCACCAGGAGCGCGAGGGCCATCGGGCGCATGGGACCTCCCGTGGTTGGAGTCGGACGCATGGTACCCAAACGCCCGGACGGTGTAAAGCCGCCCCGTCGGGCCGTTTCACTCGTAGCGCAGCGACTCGATCGGGTCCAGGTGGGCCGCGCGCCAGGCAGGGTACACGCCAAAGACGAGCCCGGCCGCCGTCGAGGTGGCCAGCGCCACGATCACCGCCCAGGCGGGCGCGGCGGCCGGCAGGCCGAACAGCTCCCGGGCCAGGAAGGCCACCCCGTACCCGAGCCCCAGGCCGAGCAGCCCCCCGAAGGCGGACAGCAGCACCGCCTCGGCGGTGAACTGCCACAGGATGTGGCGGCGCTTGGCGCCCAGCGCCCGGCGCACGCCGATCTCGCGGGTGCGCTCGGTGACGGACACCAGCATGATGTTCATGATGCCGATGCCGCCCACCAGCAGCGAGATGAGCGCGATGCAGATGGCGGCGTAGGCGATGGCGTCGGTGATCTCCGAGATGGTGCTGATCACCGACTCGTTGGAGAAAACGTCGAAGTCGTCCTCCTTCCCGGGCCGGATGTTGCGGACCTGGCGCATGACCTGCAGCGCCTGCTCCTTGCAGGAGTCGAACATGGCCGTGGTGAGCGCCTGGACGGTGACGTTGACCGAGCGGTTCACCCCCCAGATGCGCACGAACACGGTGATGGGGATGAGCACGAAGTCGTCGCGGCTGCCCATGCCGAAGAAGCTGCCCTTGGAGGCGAACACGCCCACCACCTGGAAGCGGCGCCCGGCGATGGTCATGGGCTGGCCCACCGCGCCGCCGCGGGGGAACAGGGTCGCGGCCACGTCCGCCCCCAGCACGATGCTCTCGCGGGCGTGCAGCACGTCGAGCTCGCTCAGGTTGCGCCCCTCGGCCACCTCGTAGCCGTTGTTGGTGGCGAACTCGGTCGTTCCGCCCGCGGCGACCACGCGCGGCGCGGTGTCGGCCCAGGCCGAGCGCGCCACCCCGCCGAAGTTCCACAGCTCCGCGCCCACGAAGCGCGCCAGCGAGGTGCGATCGCGGACCGCGGCGGCCTGCTGCAGGCTGATGTCCTTGCGCTGCCAGTACTTCTGCATGCCGTGGGGCCCGCCCAGGCGCATGGCCGGCCACTTCTGGATCTGGAAGGTGTTGCTGCCCAGCCCGGAGAACTGCTCGTTCACGTAGGCCTCGAACCCGGTGGTCATGCCCAGCATGGCCACCACCGCGCCCACGCCGATGATCACGCCGAGCGCGGTCAGGCTCGAGCGCAGCTTGTTCGCCCGGAGCGCCTCCAGGGCGCCGCGCAGGAGATCGACGAGCCGCATCACTCGTACCTCAGGGCCGCGATGGGGTCGAGCCGGCTGGCCCGCCAGGCCGGGTACAGGCCGAAGAAGATGCCCACGACGGCCGAGAAGCCCAGCCCGGCCACCGCGGCCGCGGTCGACACCTGGGCGGGCAACGGGGAGACGGCGTCCACCACGTAGGCCACCCCCGTGCCCGCCGCCAGGCCGATCAGGCCCCCCAGGCCGGACAGCACCAGGCTCTCCAGCAGGAACTGCATCATGATGGTGCGGCGCCGCGCCCCGAGCGCCTTGCGCACGCCGATCTCGCGGGTGCGCTCGGTGACGGACACCAGCATGATGTTCATGATGCCGATGCCGCCCACCAGCAGCGAGATGAGCGCCACCACCACGATCACCAGGAAGAGCGTGCCGGTGATATTGTCGTACATCTCGCTGAGCTGCTTCTGCTGGTTGACCGAGAAGTCGTCCTCCTGCGCGGGCCGCAGGCCCCGCACCCGGCGCATCAGCCCCTGCAGCTCCAGCGCGGCGTCGTCCAGGCTCAGGCCGGGCATCACCGAGACGGCGATCTCCATCGAGTGGCGGAAGCCGAACAGGCGCCGGAAGCAGCCGAAGGGGATGGTGGCGGTCGCGTCGCGGCTGCGGCCCAGGAAGGAGCCCTGGGCCTTCAGGATCCCGATCACCTGGAAGGGCATGCCGCGGATGATCACCCAGCCGCCCAGGGGCTCCTCGCGCTGGAAGAGCTGCCGGGCCACGTCCGGGCCGAGCACCACGTAGGGCCGCTCGAGATCGGCGTCCACGGCGGAGAAGAACCGCCCGCGATCGACGGAGAAGCCGGTGGTCTGCAGGAACTCGGCGTTGGTCCCGCGCACCTCCACGTCGGTCACCTGCACCCCGCGGCGCTCGACCTTGCCACCCTCCCCGGCCGAGGGCGCCAGCGCGTCCGCGAACGGCAGCAGCTCCCGCAGCCGGCGGTACTGCCACTCCTGGAGATCGGGGCGGTTGTGGTACTTGTGCCAGTCGCCGCGCATCACCCAGGGGTGCTTGGAGATGTAGAGGCTGCGCACCCCCATCAGCGCCATCTGCTTCTCCACGCCGGCGTCCAGCCCGTGGATGATGGACAGGATGCCGGTCACCGTGGTCACGCCGATGACGATGCCGAGCGTGGTCAGCGCCGCCCGCAGCTTGTTGGCCAGCAGCGCCCGCAGGGCCACGTCGATGCCCGTGGTCACGCCGTAGAAGCTCGCCCGCAGCCAGGCGAGCGGGCTCCGCCGGGGCCCCGCCGAGGGCGGGCGCTGGACCGCGCGGGCCACCGGCTCAGCCCTTCTTCCCGTGCCCGCCCCGGCCCCCGCCGCCCTTGCCGGGCATGGGCCGGCCGCCCTCCCCGCCCTTGCCCTGGCGCGGGTCGAGGTCGCCCGCGCCAGGCCTGGGCTTCTGCACCAGCGAGCCCTCCTGGAGGTCCTTGGCCAGCGCGCGGTAGGGTCCGGACACCACCTCGGTCCCGGCCTCGATCCCCTCGAGGATCTCGATGCGCGTGTCCGAGGAGAGCCCGGTCTTCACCCGCAGGGCGTGGGCCGCGCCGTCCTCGAGGGTGAACACCACCTCGACCGGCTCCTCGCGCTTGAAGCCGCCGAGCGTGGGCGCCCCGCCCTCCTTGGCCTTGGCCTCGCCCTCGCCCTCCTTGGCCTCGCCCTCGCCGGCCTTGGCCTCGCCTCCGCCGGCCTTGGCCTCGCCCTCGCCGGCCTTGGCCTCGCCCTCGCCGGCCTTGGCCTCGCCCCCGCCCTCCTTGGCCGCGCCCCCACCCTCCTTGGCCTCGCCCTCGTCCCCGCCGCCCTCCGGTCCACCGGCCTCGAGCTCGGAGGGACGCCGCAGGCACACGCTCTGGATGGGCACGGTCAGGGCCTGGTCCTTGTGGTCGGTCCGCATGCGCACCGTGGCCGACATCTGCGGCCGCACCTTGAGCGTGGTCTCCAGCACCTGGATCACCACCCGGAAGGTGGTCACCTCGGCCTCGGTGCCCGGGTTCTTGGTGATGCCGGCGCTGCCGACCTCCTTGACCCGGCCCGGGATGGGCTTGCCGGCGAAGGCGTCGGCCTCGATCTCGGCCTCGTCGCCCTCGCTGATCAGCACCACCTCGCGCTCGCCGACCTCCACCTCGACCTCCATGCTGCTGAGGTCGGAGACGGTCATGATGATGTCCTCGCGGAAGTCGCCGCCCGAGGCGCGCTCGCCGGCCTCCTTGTTGAGCAGCACCACGGTGCCGTTCAGCGGGGAGGTGATGGTGCACTTCTTGAGATCCTTGCGGGCCTTGTCCAGGGTGGCCTGGGCCTGCAGGAGCTGGCCGCGCGCGGAGTCCACCTGGGCCTGGCCGATGGTGAGCTCGGCCTGGGCCTTCTCCAGCGCCGACTTGGAGGTGAGGTCCTTGGCGTACAGCCCGCGCACGCGCTCCTCCTCGCCGCGGATGCGCACCAGGGAGGCCTCGGCCAGGGCGACCTGGGCCTGGGCGGTCTTGGCCGCCGCCTCGACCTCCTGCACCCGGGCCGCGTAGATCTCGGGCTCGATCTGCACCAGGAGCTGGCCGGCCGTGACCTGATCCCCCTCCTTGACCGTGAGCTGGCGGATGTAGCCGCCCACGTCCGCGGCCACCTGGACCTCCTTCTCGGGGCGGATCTTGCCCGAGGCGGTGACCACCTGGGTGATCGGCTCCACGCGCGCGACCTCGGTCTGCACCTCGATGCGCACCGGATCCTTCGGACCCAGGTTGACGACCACCGCCACGGCCACGCCCACCAGGATCAGCAGGACCACCAGGATGCGGAAGATCTTCATCGCTCGCCCTCGCGCAGGTAGGTCGCCAGGAGATCGCCCCGGGCGTGGTGGAAGCGGGCCCGGGCCAGGTGCAGGTCGAACTCGGTCTGCACCTGGCTCAGGCGGGCGCGGGTGACCGCCAGCTGGGAGTCGCGCACCTCGAGGGCGGTGCCCTCGCCCAGCTTGTAGCGTTCCTCCGCGAGCTGCAACGAGTCCTCGGCCGCCCGGGCGTTCTCGGTCTCGATGGCGTGCACCGCCCGCAGGGCCTCCAGGCTGGTCAGGGCCTGGGCCGCCTCGGCGCCGAGCTGCTGCTCGAGCACCCTTCGATCGGCCCGCACCTGCTCGGTGCGCACCTCGGCCGACTCGATGGCGGTCTGGGTGGCGAAGCCCTCGAACAGCGGTACCGTCATGCTGATCCCCAGGCTCAGGTTGTAGATCTCGTCGAACCGCGAGTAGACCTTGTAGAACTCCGGGTCCTGCCGGGAGTAGGACAGGCTGCCGGTGAGCTTCGGCCAGTGGCCGGCCGTCGCGAGATCCACGTCGAGCGCGGCCGCCTCCTCGAGCAGGCGGCTCTCACGCAGGCGGGGGTGCTCCTCGCCGGGCGCGGCGGCGGCGCCTTCCTCGGCCAGGGTCGAGCTGTCGAAGGCCGCCACCTCCATGGCGTCCCCCGCGGGCCGCCCGAGGGCCACGGCCAGGCGCACCCGGGCCGCGCGCACCGCCGCGCGCTGACGCTCGAGGGCGATGCGGTCCTCGCCCACGGCCACCTGGGCCTTGGACACGTCCACGCGCGAGGCGTCGCCCAGCCGCCGGCGCTCCGTGGCCAGCTCGAGCTGCCCCAGGCTGAGCTGCAGGGCGTCCCCCAGCACGGCCTCGGTGCGCAGCGCCTTCTGCAGCTCGAGGAAGGCCAGCACCACCTCCGCGGCCACGTCCGCCCGGCTGGACTCCACCTGCGTCTCGGCCCGCCGCAGCTCGACCTCCGCCCGGCGCGGCTCGAGGTAGTAGCGGCCGCCGTCCCACAGGGTCTGGTTGAGGTACAGCCCCATGGAGTGCGAGTCATCGCTGCCCCCCGGCATGCGCTGGCTGGTCGAGCCCACCTGGTACTCGCGCTCGCCCGACCAGGTGTAGCCCTCCCCGACCTGGGCCGAGAGGCGGGGCAGGTAGCCGGCCCGGGCGCCCTTGACCGCGGTGCGGGCCTGCTCCACGCCCAGGCCGGCGGCGGCCAACTCCGGGTGACGCTCGAGCGCCTCCCGCAGGCAGCCCGCCAGGTCGAGCGCGGGCCCAGCCTGGGTGATCCACACGACGAAGACGAGCGAGGTCAGCATCCCGAAGCCTCCGCGCTCAAGGCCCCAGCCGCCCCAGGGCCAGGGCGGACAGCAGCCAGAAGGCCAGCCCGACCAGGGCGCTGCGCACCCGCCCGCGCCCCAGGGCCCGGCAGGCCAGGCCCGCCAGCAGGCCGGTCCAGATCCAGAAGGGATCGAGCAGGCCGTGCACCGGCAGCCCCAGCGCCGCGCCCAGATCCGAGCGGAACAGCTCGCGGGTGGCCGCCGGATCCACGCTCGGGTAGGACCACACCACCGGCAGGGCCGCGAGCTGCCGCACCGCCAGCGGCAGCCCCAGGTGGGCCACCAGGCGCAGCGAGCGCCAGTAGCCCTGCCCGGGCCGCCAGGCCCCGGCGAACAGCCAGAACAGGAAGGTGACCAGCAGCAGCCCGACCAGGGCGCCGAGGGCCAGGGCGGCGTAGCCGACGATGCGCCGGAGGTTGAGCTGCAGGCGGGCGTTCTCGGCGATCTTCTCCTCCCCCAGCTCGGCCCCGCCTCCGCCGCCCTCACCCGGCGGCCCGGCCGGCTGGGCCGCGACCTGGCGCTCCATGGCCGCGGTGTCGATGCGGGCGTGCACGCTGGCGTGGGCGGCCCACAGGCAACCCACCAGGCAGAAGACCATCAGCAGGCAGCGCGGCAGCTCGGCCTGGGCCAGGCGCTTGAAACCCCTGGAGGGCGCGACCAGCACCAGGGCCAGGGTGGACAGCTGCTGCAAGGGCGCCTCCGTCCGGCGCGGGCCCCCCCGGACCAGCACTCGACGCCGGGGTCCTTGATACCCCGAGCGGCCCGGGCCTGCAAGCGATTTTCCAGTTGAACTGGATTCCTGTTCTGCTATGATGCCCCGGCGAAGGGAACGCCCGAACCCAGGCAGGACACCAGGTCTCCTCGATGAGCGCGAGCGACAAGGACGGCAAGGAAATCATGACGCCCGCGGACGAGTGGGAGGAGGGCGACTCCGACCGCACCGTCATCCAGGGCATCAAGGATCTCACCGGGAGCCTGAACAGCCGGCAAGCTTCGCTGATCGTCATCTCCGGCGCCTCGGCCGGCAAGATGTTCAAGGTCGCCTCGGAGGCCCTGACCATCGGCCGCGGCAAGGACTGCGAGATCATGCTGGCCGAGGAGGGCATCTCCCGCAACCACTGCCGGATCGAGCCCGACGGCCACGGCAACGTGGCCATCGTCGACCTCAACAGCACCAACGGCACCTTCTTCAACGGCAACCGCATCACCCGGCACCTGCTGCGGGACGGCGACAAGGTCCAGGTCGGCTCGACCACCATCCTCAAGTTCAGCTTCCAGGACTCCCTGGAGGAGTCCTTCATCCAGAACCAGTACGAGCAGGCCACCCGGGACGGCCTGACCGGCGTGCTGAACAAGCGCACGTTCCTGGAGAAGTTCGCCGCCGAGTTCGCTTACGCCATCCGCCACAACGAGGCCACCAGCCTCATCCTGTTCGACATCGACCACTTCAAGAAGGTCAACGACACCTACGGGCACCAGGCCGGCGACATGGTCCTCAAGCACCTGGCCGAGGTCGTCGAGCACAGCCTGAGGGAAGAGGACGTGCTGGCGCGCTATGGCGGCGAGGAGTTCGCCATCATCCTGCGCAACCAGAACGAGCAGCGGGCCTTCGTGGCCGCCGAGCGGGTACGCCGGGCCGTGGAGAAGGGCGAGTTCGTGTGGGAGGGTCAGCGCATCCCGGTGACCATCTCGCTGGGCATCGCCACCCTGGTGGAGGCGCGCTTCCAGGATCCGGCCGACATGCTGCGCGAGGCGGACGAGTTCCTGTACGAATCGAAGCGGGGCGGTCGCAACCGAACCACGAGCGTGCTGCGGCGGGCGTGAGCCTGTCGGCCGTGGCCTCCGAGCCGGGGCCCGGGCCCGGGCGTGGCCCGCCACAGGGGCGGGTCGGGGCACGAGGAGAACCATGAACTGGATGCTGATGACGGGCCTTCTGGTGGTCGCGCTGGGCGCCTTCGGCTGGTCCATGTTCCGCCGGCTGGTGCCGCTGCTCGCCATGCAGCCCGACAGGCGCTGGGATCGCCTGGGCAGGCGCACGGCCAACGTGGTGGTCACCGCCCTGTTCCAGAAGCGGTTCGTGCAGCGCTGGGAGTTCGTGCACGGCCTGGCCCACATCCTGATCTTCTGGGGCTTCCTGGCGGTGTCCCTCAACACCGTGCACCTGGTGGGCCGCGGCTTCGTGGAGGGCTGGGCGCTGCCCGGCTTGCACGGCACCTGGCTGGGCCTGGCCTACGCCGCGATCAAGGACCTGTTCGTGGCGCTGGTCATGCTGGGCACGCTGATCGCCCTCTTCCGCCGGGTGGTGTTCAGGCCCGAGCGCCTGACCCTGTCCTGGGAGGCCAACCTGATCCTGCTGTGGATCTTCAGCATGATGCTGCTGGACGTGGTCTACGGCGGGGCGCTGTTCGTCATGCAGCCCGACCACCCCGAGGTGAAGGCGAGCTTCATGGGCGTGCTCGGGCGGGACCTCCTGCTCGCGCTCGGCCTAGGCGCCGGGGACACCGCCACCCGCGTGCTGAAGGACGTGGGCATGTGGGGCCACGTGATCCTGGTGCTCGGCTTCCTCAACTACCTGCCCTACGGCAAGCACTTCCACGTGGTCACCTCGCTGTTCAACGTGTTCTTCGGCGACCTCAAGCACCGCGGCGAGCTCGCCAAGCAGGATCTGGAGAAGGAGGACGCCATCTACGGCGTCAGCCAGCTCGAGGACTTCCCCTGGAAGCGCGCGCTGGACATGTACACCTGCACCGAGTGCGGCCGCTGCCAGGCCAACTGCCCGGCCCACCTGACCACCAAGCCGCTGTCGCCCAAGCGGCTGATCATGGACGAGCGCAACCACCTGAAGGCCAAGACGGCGCTGATGATGCGGGTGGCCCGGCTCAGGCGCCAGGGGGCGAAGGACAAGGCGCAGGAGGCCAGCGCGGGCTGGGAGGGCAAGCCGCTGGTGGGCGGGGTGATCGAGGACGAGGTGCTGTGGAGCTGCACCAGCTGCGGCCACTGCGTGGAGAACTGCCCGGTGTGCATCGAGCACATCGATCACATCGTGGATCAACGCCGCTACCTGGTACAGGTCGAGAGCCGCTTCCCCAAGGAGCTGACCACGGTCTTCAAGGGCTGGGAGAACATGTCCAACCCGTGGGGCCTGGCCTCCAACTCGCGCGGCGACTGGATGGCGGAGCTGGGGGTGAAGACCCCGTCCGAGCAGCCCGAGTTCGAGTACCTGTTCTACGTGGGCTGCGCCGGGTCCTTCGACGACCGCAACAAGAAGATCACCCGCGCGGTGGTGAAGCTGCTGCAGAAGGCCGGGGTCAGCTTCGTGTGCCTGGGCAACGACGAGACGTGCTGCGGCGAGACCGCGCGCCGCATCGGCAACGAGTACCTGGCCCAGACCATGATGGCCGCCAACGTGGAGCTGTGGAACAGCCTGGGGGTCAAGAAGATCCTGACCGCCTGCCCGCACTGCTTCAACACGACCAAGAACGAGTACGCCCAGTTCGGCGGCCGCTTCGAGGTGGTGCACCACACCGAGCTGCTCCTGCGCCTGGTGGCCGAGGGCAAGCTCAGGCCCGAGGTGGGTTTCGCCCGGCCGGGGCCGCTGGTGTACCACGACTCCTGCTACCTGGGGCGCTACAACAAGCTGTACGACGTCCCGCGCGAGGTGGCCCGGGCGCTGCCGGGGGTGACCCTGGTGGAGGCCGAGCGCCGGCGGCAGCTCGGCTTCTGCTGCGGCGCGGGTGGCGGGCGCATGTGGATGGAGGAGGCCCCCCAGCAGCGCGTGAACCTGAAGCGCGCCGAGCAGCTGCTGGAGACCGGCGCCAAGACCTTCGCCACGGCCTGCCCGTACTGCCTGATCATGCTCGACGACGCCATCAAGCAGAAGGGCATGGAGGAGGACGTCAAGGTCCTCGACCTGGCCGAGCTGCTGGAGCGCTCGCTGAAGAAGGACGGGGCGGACGCCCCGCCGCCCGCCCCGCCGGCCGCCGGGGCCTGAGCGGCTGGAGGCGCCATGGCGCTGTTCCTCGACTCGGTCGACCTGGAGCAGATCCAGCTGGCCATGCAGCTCGGCATCTTCGCCGGGGTGACGACCAACCCCAAGCTGCTCGCGGGCCTGGGCTCCGGCGAGCGCCTCGACCGGCTGGGAGAGATCGCCCGGCGCATCCCGGGCAGCCTCTACCTGCAGGTGACCCCGCGCAGCGAGGCCGAGCTGGAGCGCCAGGCGCTGACGCTCCGGGAGGTGGCCCCGGGCCGCGCGGTGATCAAGGTGCCCATGGGCGCGGACGGCCTGCGGGCCGTGGGGCGGCTACGCGAGCACGGGCTGCCGGTCTGCCTGACCGCGCTCTTCACCGTGCCGCAGGTTTTCGCCGCCGGCTGCGCCCGCGCCCACGCGGCCGCGGTCTACGTCGGGCGCATCACCCGCGCGGGCGGCGACGGCGTGGCGGTGGCGCGGGAGGGCGCCGCCGCGCTCCGGGCGGCCGGCCTGTCCACGCGCCTGCTGGCCGCCTCCATCCCGGACGCGGACACGCTCCAGCGCCTGCTCGCCATCCCCGACATCGACCTGACCATCGGCTCCGCCTTGCTGCCCGCGCTGTACGACCACCCGGGCACGAGCGCCGCCATCGCCGAGTTCGAGGCGGCCGCGGCCAGCCGCAGGCCCAGCCAGCCCCCGACGTGACACGCACCAGTTCCCCGGGGGTAATCGGGTCAGAATCTGACCCGAATGGGCATCCTATTTGGGTCAGAAATTGACCCAAAAAGAGGCGCCGCGCCGGGCCTCAGCTCCGGTCGTCGGAGGTGATCCCGTACTTGCGCATGAGCGCGTGGAAGTTCGGGCGCTGCATGCCCACCGCGGCCGCGGCGCGGCTGATGTTCCAGCCGGCGTCCTCGAGGGCCTTGAACAGGAACTGCCGCTCGACCTGGGCGTAGACCATCTCCTTCAGCCGGCGCTTGGCCTCCTTCAGCTCCTCGGCGCTGGCGGGCACGTCCACGCGGCTGGCCGGCAGCACGTTGTGGACGGCGGCGATCTCGGGCGGCAGGTGCGCCAGCCCGATGAGCTCCCCGTCCACCGTGGCCACCAGCCGGTCGATGATGTTCTTGAGCTCCCGCACGTTGCCCGGCCAGCGGTAGGCGATCAGCTTGGCCATGGCCTCCGTGGTGAACCCGTGCACGCTGGTCGAGGTGCCGCTGCGCGCGTCCTTGAGGAACTTGGTGGCCAGGGCCGGGATGTCGTCGGTGCGCTCCCGCAGCGGGGCCAGCAGGATGGGGATCACGTTGATGCGGTAGTACAGGTCCTCGC
The DNA here is from genome assembly GCA_022710975.1 of Myxococcota bacterium. Lineage (GTDB taxonomy): Bacteria > Myxococcota > B64-G9 > B64-G9 > B64-G9 > JAKLGA01. The sequence continues at coordinate 101,302 of JAKLGA010000020.1, forward strand.
GGAACTCGTTGCGCTCGACCATCTTGGCGAGATCCTTGTTGGTGGCCGTGATCAGGCGGATCTCCACCGGGTGGTCCTGATCGCCGCCCACCGGGCGGATGCGGCGGCTCTCCAGCGCGCGCAGCAGCTTGCCCTGCAGGTGCAGGTCCACGTTCGAGACCTCGTCGAGGAACAGCGTGCCTCCCGCGGCCGCGGCGAAGTACCCGGGCCGATCCTGGGTGGCCCCGGTGAAGGAGCCCTTCACGTGCCCGAACAGCTCGGACTCGACCAGGTTGGGGCTCAGGGCCGAGAGATCCACGGCCACGAAGGGGCCCGCGGCTCGCGCGCTGTTCTGGTGGATGGCCTCGGCGATCAGCTCCTTGCCGGTGCCGGACTCGCCGGTGATCAGCACGTTGAACTCGGACGGGGCCACCTTGAGGATCTGCTTGCGCAGCTCGTCCATGGCCTCCGAGCAGCCGATGAGCTGGCCGAGCGTCTGGCTGCGGCCCAGCTCGCCCTTGAGGTACTCGTTCTCGCGCCTGAGCGCGCGCTGCTCGAGCGCCTTGTCCACCGACAGGGCCAGCTCCTCCGGGGTGAAGGGCTTGGGGATGTAGTCGAAGGCGCCCTTCTTGACGCACTCGATGCTGGTCTGGATGGTGGCGTAGCCGGTGATCATGATGGCCACCGCGTCCGGCCGGCGCTCCTTGATCTGCGCCAGTACCTCCTGTCCGGGCAGATCGGGCATCTTGAGGTCGATCAGCACCAGATCGTAGCCGCCCTGGACGGCGCGCTCGACGCCCTCGCGGCCGGACAGGACGTACTCCACCTGGTGCCCCTCCTCCTCCAGGATGCGCACACAGGAGATGCACACGACCTTCTCGTCGTCGATCACCAGGATCCTGGCGGGCTTCGCGTTCATCTCGACTCCCTCGCGTCCGCGCCGCTCACGAAGCGGCGCCAGCGGCCGGCTGCGTGCCCTCGCGATGCAGCGGCAGCACGACGGTGAAGCAGGTGCCCAGGCCCACCTGGCTGTCCACCTCGATGTTGCCGTTGTGCTTGCGCACGATGCCCAGCGACACCGACAGCCCCAGGCCCGTGCCCTTGCTCTTGCCCTTGGTGGTGAAGAAGGGCTCGAAGATGCGGTTGAGGATCTCGGTCGGGATCCCCGGGCCGGTGTCGCGCACCTGGACCTGGGCGAAGCCGCCGCTCGAGTCCTCGTCGAGCACCAGCCGGATGTGAGCGCCCAGGCCCCCATCGGGCATCTCCCGCATGGCCTCGGCGGCGTTCAGCACCAGGTTGGTGAACACCTGCTGGAGCTGCTTCGGATCGGCTTCGACCAGCAGCGGCTGGATGCGCGACTCGACCGCGATCTCGTGGTGTTGCAGGGCGTCGTACTTCTTGGTGAGCGCCACCGTGTCGGCGATCACCGCGTTGAGGTCCACCACGCGCAGGCTGGCGGGCCGCTCGCGAGCGAAGTCCAGCAGCCCGCCGACGATCTCCCGGCAGCGGGTGGTCTCCTCGACGATGATCCGCAGATCCTCGTGGTTCTTGTCGCCCTCGGGGGTGTGGCGCAGCATGAGCTTCGACAGGCTGAGGATGGCGGTCAGCGGGTTGTTGATCTCGTGGGCCACGCCGGCTGCCAGGCGGCCGATGGAGATCTGCTTCTCGACCTCGGACAGCCGATCGGAGGTCATCTCCTGGAGCTGCCACTCGCGTTCCTTGACCGCCTTGACCATCTGGTTGAAGGCCCGGGCCGCGGTGCCCAGCTCGTCGGCCGAATCGATGCGCACCTTGTAGCTCAGCTCACCCTCGGCCACCCGGCGCATGCCCTCGGCGAGCTGGGCGATGGGCTTCACCAGCCAGCGCGAGAAGACCCAGGTCATGATGAAGCCGAACAGCATGCCGGCCAGGATCAGGCTGGAGAACAGCAAGGAGGTGCGCTGCTGGGCGTGGTGGTACTCGGCCACCTTGGTGCCGATGCCCAGCATGCCGATCACCCGCCCGGTGTGGTCCTTCAGCGGCCGGTAGGCGGCCAGGAAGTCATCCGACACCACGCCGGCCAGCCCGGTGTAGGGGCGCCCCTCGACCAGCACGCGCTGGGTGACCCGCTCGTCGGCCGCGCTCAGGATGTAGGTCCCGCTGGGCGAGGTGGGCAGCGAGGTGGACACGCGCCGGTCGCGCTGGAAGATGGTGGCGGCCGAGCAGGGCGAGAAGGTGCACTCGTGGCTGCCGATGGCCACGTCGTTCATGCGCTCGACCAGGTCGCGCCGGCCGTTGACGATGTATCCGCCGTACAGCACCTCGCTGTGCTCCCCCACGGTGATCGGCTCCATGGCCAGCACCACGATCACCTCGCCGAACTGCTGGAACTGCTGGAGCATCAGCTCCGAGCGGGGCGTCTCCGGGATGACCGCGTCGATGCGCACCGACACCGAGGCCACCGGGGTGCCCGCCCCGGCCATCTCGAGCACCTCCTGCAGAGCCGTGCGCCCCGCCTCTTCGTGGGTCACGGGCGCGTGGGCCACCACCCGCCCGGAGGCGTCCAGCACCCCCAGGAAGTCGAAGTAGCGCTCGTCCAGGAAGACCGCCAGGGCATCCTCCAGCTCGGTCTGGGAGACGCGCTCCGAACGGCCGCGCACCTCCCGGTAGTACAGCGAGGCGGCGTTCAGGATCCGCGAGATCTCCTGCTTCTTCGATTCCCAGATCTGCCAGGCCACGTTGAGATCGACGTCCGCCTTCTGCTGGGCCAGCTCGAAGATCTTGGTGCCCAGCACCTTGTCGCCGATGAAGATGGTGGCGGAGGCGGAGGACAGGATCAGCACCACGAAGGCGATCATGAGCCGCCAGCGCAAGGACAACCGCCGCAGCCGACGAAGCACCCAGCGCTTGATCTCCACGGGCTTGGTCTCGGGGTCGGCCATGATCGCACCTCAGGTGGGTGTATATCAACCAGATACATATTCCATCAAAAAGAAGCAAGAAAGAAATCGAGAGGCGTTCGCTCCCCGAATTCTCGTTTTTCAGCTATACATATATACGCTTCTTATACACTTTGGTTTTGGATTCTATTCGTCCTTAAATATATCTAACATGTTGTTTATTATTGCTTCCTGTAAACACGGGTCTCTCCGGGGATGTATAAAATCGATCTCGAAACTCACCCCACCTCGGGCGCGCGAACGTCGGCGCAAGAGCCAACTCATTGTTATGAATCATCTTTTCTGAACGCCCGCGAGGCTGGCACGCCAGTTGCTCTAGCGAAGGACAGCGACGATGCAACGAACCGATGGGCGGAACACGGGCCCACGCTGGAAAGAAGGAGAGGAAGTCATGAAGAAGGCCATCGCGTACGTGAGCGACGTCATCCTCGGGCGCACCGGCGAGGTCATCTCCCGTCAGAGCCAGCGTGAGGCGCTCCAGAAGCACGCCGCCGAGAACGGGATCGAGATCGTGGCCTGGTTCGAGGACGAGATCTACTCCGAGAACGTGCTGACCCGGCCCGGCGTGCAGGCCATGCTGGCCGATCCCAGGGGCTGCGACCTGGTCCTGGTCGAGCGCGTGTGGAGCCTGACCCGCAACCTCAAGACCCTCGAGCAGGTGGTCGAGATCCTGTCCGGCCGCGGCCTGCGGCTGGAGGCCAGCGCCACCCTGTGGGACTGTGCCTCCCAGCACTGCCGTCGGCTCGCCAAGGGCGGCGCGAAGCAGCCGGTCAAGGCCCCGGTGGTGGTGGCCGAGACCGCGCGCGCGCGCATGGACCGGCCCGCCAAGCTGAACTTCCTGCACCTGGTCCGGAAGCACGCCTGAGCCCTGACCCCTCGCCCTCCCTCAGCCCGCGGAGCGCGTCCGCGGGCCAGGCCCGGAGCCCCCTGGCCCGGGACCGGAAAGGGACGTCATGGATCCTTCTCTCGCCACCCGCCAGCTCATGTGGAACATCTCGCCGGCCTGGCTGATGTACGCCCTGTTCGGGCTCAGCCTGGCCGTGTTCGGTTTCGGCCTGTGGCGCCGGGTGTCCGTCTGGCGGCGCGGCAAGGCCGCCGGCGAACGCCTCTCGGATCTGGGCAAGCGTTTCTGGCTGCTGGTCAAGGAGATCGTGCTCCAGCGCAGGGTCCGGCGCGAGGGCTTCCCGGGCTGGTTCCACAGCTTCGTGTTCTACTCCTTCGCGGTGCTGGTGCTCGTCACCGCCGTGGTGGCGCTGGACTACGACTTCGGAACCACCTTCTTCCGCGGCTGGATCTACCTGCTGCTCAGCGGCGCGGCCGAGCTGGCCGGGGCGCTGGTGCTGGTGGGTGTGGGCATGGCGGCCTGGCGTCGCTACCTCAGGAAACCCAAGACCCTCGAGCACGGGGTCATGGACGGGCTGTCGCTCCTGCTGATCGGGCTGATCGTGTTGACCGGCTTCGTGGCCGAGGGGCTACGCATCGTCCGCACCGGCGAGGAGTTCCCCTACTTCTCGCTCCTGGGCTGGGGCCTGAGCTTCCTGTTCACCGGCCTGTCGGATCAGGCTGCCCGGGGCCTGCACGCCGGGCTGTGGTGGACGCACCTGGGGCTGGCCTTCGGCTGGATCGCCTCCCTGCCCTTCACCAAGTTCTTCCACATCCTGGCGCTCCCGGCCAACGTGTTCTTCTCCAAGCTGGAGGCCCGCGGCAAGCTCCGCCGGCAGGACATCGAGGCGCTCATGTCGGCCGAGGACTTCGACGAGTCGAAGTTCAACGTCGGCACGGCCACCACCGCGGAGTTCTCCTGGAAGCAGCGCCTGGACCTCGACGCCTGCATCGCCTGCGGCCGCTGCGAGGACGTCTGCCCGGCGACCCTGGCCGGCCAGCCCTTCGGCCCCCGCCAGCTCATCTCCAAGCTCAAGGCCGCCACGCAGAAGGGCGACACGGCCGCCAGGCGCGGCCCGGCGAGCGGCCAGGCGCCCGCCGAGGGCGAGGCCCCGGCCGCCGAGGCGCCGCCCGCGGGAGCGGCGATCGTGGGCGAGGCGCTGGACGAGGACTTCATCTGGTACTGCCGCACCTGCACCGCCTGCATGGAGGTCTGCCCGGCCATGATCGAGCACGTCGACACGCTCATCGACGTGCGGCGAAACGAGGTGGTCATGCAGGGGCGCCTGCCGGCCGAGGCCGCCCGCGCGCTCAAGATGCTCGAGCGCCTGGGCAACCCGTTCGGCCCGCAGAGCGACCGCATCGCCTGGGTCAAGTCCATGGGCATCCGCGACGTGCGCCCGGGCGAGAAGTGCGACGTGATCTACTGGATCGGCTGCTGCACCACGTTCGATCCGACCAAGCAGCGCATCGCCCAGGATCTGTGCCGCCTGCTGCAGCGCTGCGGCATCGAGTTCGGGGTGATCGGCCAGGACGAGAGCTGCTGCGGCGACCCGGCGCGCGTGCTCGGCCAGGAGGCGCTCTTCCAGGAGATCGCCAAGAAGCAGATCGCCGAGCTCAAGAAGCGCGAGTTCCAGGTGCTGCTGGTCTCCTGTCCGCACTGCTACAACACCCTGAAGAACGAGTACAGCCAGTTCGGAGCGGACTTCAACGTGGTGCACCACTCCGAGTTCCTGCACGAGATGCTGTGGAGCGGGACGCTGCAGCCTGTGCAGGGCGAGCAGGAGAAGACCGTCTACCACGACCCCTGCTACCTGGGCCGCTACCAGCGCATCTTCGACGCGCCCCGCCAGGTGCTGAAGGCCGTACCCGGCATGAACCTGGTGGAGATGAAGCAGAGCCGGGACGTGAGCCTGTGCTGCGGCGGCGGTGGCGGGCACTACTGGATGGATCTCAAGAAGGGCGAGCGCATCAACAACCTGCGGGTCAAGCAGGCCGAGGAGGCGGGCGCCGCCCGCATCGTGACCTCCTGCTCCTACTGCATGCAGATGCTCAACGACTCGGTCAAGGCCATGGACCTCGACGAGAAGATCGAGGTGATCGACCTGGCCAGCCTGGTGCTCAAGAGCCTGGGCCCCTCGCCCGCGGACGCCAGGCCGGCGCCGAAGCCGGCCGCGGAGCCCGCCGCGCCCGAGCCCTCCGCCTGAGCGCTCCGCGCCCTCAGCGCTGCGCGTCCTGCGACCACAGCAGGCCCGCCACCCGGCCGATCAGCCGGTCGAGCGGGACCGGGCCGAAGTTGCGGCTGTCGCGCGAGTTGTAGCGCGCGTCCCCGAGCACGTAGACGCTGCCCTCCGGCACCAGGACCGGATCCAGCTCGAAGCGCCCCTCGTCGGTCTCGGTGCCCGCCCCGTGCGGGCTGACCAGGATGGCGTAGCGGAGCCCCGGGCGCGCCTCCTCGACCACCTCGACCGGTCGGCGCCCCCGCAGCACCGCCTCCGGCAGCGGCCGCCTCAGGGCCTCGGGCGCGAGCGGCCGGTGGGAGATCTCCAGGCCGGACACGCTCAGCCTGCCGCCCCGCACCTGGACCTGTTGCCCGGCCACCGCCACCACGCGCTTGACCCAGGGGTCAGGCTGGGAGTGGTAGGGGACCTCGAACACGATGAGCTCCCCAGGCTGCGGCGCACGCGCCTCGGGCCCGATCTTCGCCACGAACACCAGATCCCCGGGCAGGAGGGTGGGCAGCATGGAGCTGGAGGGCACCAGGAACACCTCGAGCACGTGGGCCCGGACCAGGAAGGCCTCCACGCCCAGGCCGACCAGGCCGGTGACCACGAACAGGAAGTAGGTGATGAAGCGGTTGAAGGCGCGCAGGCGGTAGGCCGCGCGGGCCTGGCGTCCGGCCACGCGCACGGCCAGCGCGGCCTGCAGCAGCCAGTAGCAGCCCGCCAGGACCATCCCGTACTGGAGGGCGAGCTGGGCCTCGCCCGGGAAGCACACCACCTCCAGCGGGAGTGAAAGCGCGGCCAGCCAGCCCAGCACGGCGAACAGCGCCGCCAGGCCCAGCCGCCCGAGGTACATGTGCCCGAGCCCGGGGCACACCAGCGCCAGCAGGCCGGCGAGCCATGGCTTTCGAGGGCTGGAGGCAGGCAGGCCCATGGCCGCGGACATCCGCTCAGGGCAGGAAGCGCTCGGGGTGCTTGAGCTTCTCGGGCAGGTACGTGTCGATCACGTAGTTCAGCCCCCACTTGGCCAGGGCCTGCTGCTCGGCGCGCACCCCCATGCCCAGGAGCTTGTCGAAGGCCTTCTGCCAGGCCTTGAAGTGCAGGATGAACGGGTCGTTCTTCATGGCGTCGGAGGCGCGCTTGATGTCCACGTCCTTCAGCGGGTGCGTGGGCAGTTTGTAGTCCTCGATGTCATCCGGGGTGATGCCCAGGTAGGTGGCCTGGGGAACGCAGAAGTACTCGTTGATGTGGGCCGCGTTGCCCGAGCCGACCTTGAGCGTGCGGTAGATGTTGCCGATGCCGTAAGGATCGCAGTCCACGAACACGTACACCGGGATCTTCTTCTCGTCGGCCAGGCGGCGCACGAAGCGCCGGCAGGCGCGGGTGGGCACGCCGCCCATGGAGATCAGGATGCACTGGGCCACCTTCCAGTAGGCGTGCTTGACCAGGCGCTGGAACATGCCGGCCGTCTCGATGGCCAGGATGAACCTGGCGTCAGTCTCGAACTCCAGGTGCTCGACCGAGATGGGGATGGAGTAGGCCCCGGAGCCGAACCTGGTGCAGTCGATGCGCAGCGCCTTGCCGGTCTCGCGGTCCTTGTCGATCACCGTGAGCTTGCCGGCCACCTCCCCGCCCTTCTCCTCGGGGATGAAGCCGAGCTGCTCCCGGTTGACCATGAACAGGGCCTCGATGTCATCGATCACCGTGTCGCTCTCGGGCTGGTCGTCGAAACGGGCCTGGCCCCAGTTCTTGCTGACGTAGTAGGCCTCTCGCTTGGTGGCGATGTCGTCCCCGTCCACCAGCTCCTTGGACAGCGACAGCATGCGCAGCGTCTGGGCGAAGGTCTTGACCGTGCCGACCGTGAGGGTGCGTTCCTTCTTCTTGCCCTTCAGCTCGAAGTAGCCCGGGTTCGGGCGATAGCGCACGTTCTGCAGCGAGCGCAGGGGGAACTTCATCGAGGGTTTCCGCCCCTGGATGATGCGCGCGTGGATCTCGCGCGCCTCCTCCAGGATGCGGCCGGCCATGTCGCGAGGCTTCTTGGCCATGCGCCGTCTCCCGCTCAGACCGCCGCGCGGCTGCGCCGCAGGGTGTCGGTCAGGGTGTCCACCACGTCCCTCTCCTGGCGCTCGGAGAGCTTGAGCAGCTCCTTGAGCGCGAGGCCGATGTGCGGGATGTAGGTCTCGATGTAGGAGCGCTTGCGCCCCTCCTCGGCCTCCCGCCGCCGCGCCGACAGGTGCTGGCTCAACCGCCGGCCGCAGATCTGCAGCCCCAGCTTGATCTCGTGCACGATCTCCGGGTAGCGGGCCACGGCCTCCTTGCTCTCGGAGGTGAACGGCACCCACACGGAGGCCAGGTGCACCAGGATGACCAGCGGGCCGGAGGGCAGCGCGCCGCGGGACTGCTGCACGCGGTAGTGGCGCCAGTCGGTCTCCATGACCGCGCGGGTGATGGCGCAGTCCGACTGCTGGTACTGCAGCGGTACGCGGTTGGCGAAGCGGATGAGGTTGCACAACTCCTCGCTGGGGAGCTGCCCGCCCCAGGCCAGGCCCACCTCCACCTGGAAGGGGTTGCCGCGGTAGACCGCCGGATCGCGGGTCACCGAGGTGAAGAAGTCGGCCTGCACGCCCTGCTCCATGCCCTTGCGGATGAGCTCCTCGCCGATGGGCACGACGCACGAGGTGGGCGGGTTCATGACCTTGACCTGGCCCATGGCCCGGTGCAGGGCCTCGAGCTGCTCGGTCTTGAGGCTGCGCGGGCGCGTGCTGGGGGCCAGCCCGGCCGCCTCGCAGATCATCAGCGCCACGCGCTCGCTCACCCGGGAGAAGTCGCGCATCAGCGCGCCGCGCAGATCCCGACCGCGGGTGTCCTTGAGCATGGTCATCAGCACGCCCAGCTCGACCCCCTGCGGGTGCGGCTTGATCTCGGTGGCCTCGCGGGGCAGCTCGGTGGTCAGCCGCTCGAACGCGCGCTCCTCGCCCTTGGGGTTACGGTAGGTGATCCGCATGTGCGGGTTGGCGATGGCGGTCTGCTCGACGTACTGGTCCACCGAGCGGCGTCCACCGCGGTAGACCGCGTCGAGCTCCAGCTCCACGCTGGTGCCGTGCTCCCGCTCCCAGTCGCAGACCGCCTCGGTCCACTCGGGGTTGTTCTTGCGGGTGTCGATCTTGACCTCGAAGCGGTGGGCCGGGCGGCCGGCGCCGGTGCGCGAGATGATCACCGCGGGCTTGCCGGTGGTGAGCTGGCCGTACATGGCCGCGGCCGAGATGCCGATGCCCTGCTGGCCGCGGGACTGCTTCAGCCGGTGGAACTTCGAGCCGTACAGGAGCTTCCCGAACACCTTGGGGATCTGGCCCCGCACGATGCCCGGGCCGTTGTCCACCACCCTCACCCGGAAGCGCGTCTCGCCGAGCTGCTCGATGCCGACCTCGATCTCGGGCAGGATCTTGGCCTCCTCGCAGGCGTCCAGCGAGTTGTCCACCGCCTCCTTGACCGCGGTGAGCAAGGCCTTGGCGGGGTTGTCGAAGCCGAGCAGGTGCCTGTTCTTGGTGAAGAACTCGCTGACCGAGATCTCGCGCTGGCGGGCGGCCATCGACTCGGCCACGCTCTTCACCCGCTTGCCGCGCTTGCCGCGGGCCGCGGGCTCGGCGTCCGCGGGTTCGGAGCCCACGTCAGCGGCCGGGGTGCGCACCTGCTCCTGCTGCACCATGGGCAGGGGGCTCTGCAGCTCCTCGAGGGCCGGCGCCTCCCCGCTGGCGGCCGGCCCGCGCGCCCGCCGGGGTTTCTTCCGGGCGCCGCCGCCCTTGCCCGCCGGGGCCTCGCCGCCGAACAGGCCGAGCTGCGGGGGTTTTCCCTTGCCGCCCGGGGCCTTCGCCCCCCCGACCCGACCGCCCGCCTTGCCTCCCCCCTTGCCCTTGCCGCTCTGCCTCGCGCCCATGGCCGCTCGCCTTCCCGCGGAAGACCCAGACCACCGGGGCGATGCGCCCAGGGGCCGGTCGGCTGGGGAGTTTAGGAGCCCACCCCGCGGGTGTCAATGACGGCGAGGTCGCATTGTCCCTTGCTGGAAGCCTCGCGCGATGGTACCCACAGGTGCGCATGCCAGCCTTCTTTCAGACCGGCGAGTTCTACTCCGCGGCCTGCGCCCTGACCTGGGCCGTGGCGGTGATCCTGTTCCGCAAGAGCGGCGAGCACATACCGCCGGTGGCGCTGAACCTGTGGAAGGGGACGCTCGGCCTGCTCCTGTTCGTGCTGAGCATGCTGCTCCTGGGCAGGCCCTTCTCCCCGCCCGAGGCCAGCCTGTCCGACTGGCTGCTGCTGCTCGGGTCGGGCGCGCTGGGCATCGGGATCGCGGACAGCCTGTTCTTCTCCGCGCTCAACTGCCTGGGCGCCGGCCGGCTGGCCATCGTCGATTGCCTGTACAGCCCGCTGGTGCTGGTGTGCTCCATGGTCTACCTGGCCGAGCCGATCGGCTCCTGGCTGCTGCCGGGCATGGCGCTGATGGTGATGGCCATCCTGGTCGGCACCCTGCAGCGGGACAGGACCGGCGCATCCGAGCGCGTGACCCGCGACACCCGCGGCGCGCTGCGCATGGGGGTGCTCCTGGGCGTGCTGTCCCAGGTGTTCATGGCGATCGGCATCGTGGCGGTGAAGCCCGTGCTCAACCACAGCGAGATCTGGTGGGCCACCACCGTGCGCCTGGCCGGCGGCGTGGCCTTCCTGGCCGTGCAGGGCCTGCTGCCCGCGAACCGCGCCGCGGTGCGGGCCTGCTTCCGCCCCAGCCGGGTGTGGCGAGTGAGCGTCCCGGCCGCGCTGGTGGGCACCTACCTGTCGTTGCTCCTGTGGCTGCTCGGCATGAAGCACACCACCACCACCACCGCCAGCGTGCTCAACCAGCTCTCCACCATCTTCGTGATCATCCTGGCCACGCTGTTCCTGAGGGAGAAACTCACCTGGCGCAAGGCGGTGGCCGTGGTGCTGGGCTTCGGGGGCGGGATCCTGGCGGCGTGCTGATCAGCGCGGCCCGAGGAGCTTCAGCAGCTCGGCGGCCGGGTCGGACCCGGGCGTGCCCGGGGCGGGCGCAGGCGGAGGCGACGGGGCGGGCTCGGCCGCCCGCGGCCTGGCGCGGCCGGCCACGGAGGGCGCGGCCTGCTTGCCGGCCTTCAGGCACGCCCGATCCGCCAGCCTGCGCAGATCGTCGTAGGACATGCGCGCGACCCCCGAGGCCATGCGCCCCACCCCGGCCAGGATGTCCACGCCGTCCAGGATGCCGTCCACGTAGGCGCGCGTCTCGTCGATCATCAGCGGGAAGCTCAGGCTGGCGTAGGGCCGCCGGCGATCGGCCGCCTTCATGAGGTTGCCCGTGCCGGCGTTGTAGGCCCCCAGCCCCAGGGCGTCGATCAACCGCGCCAGCCTGCCGCGGTAGACCGCCTCACCGATGCTCACCTCGGTGAGGTCGCGCACGGTCAGCTCCGCCCAGCGCCCGAGCAGCTCGCCCGGGTCGGGCAACAGGAGCCCTCCCAGCGGCAGCTCCAGCGGCGCCGCGGGCGGCGGCCAGACCTCCGCCAGGCGGGCGCCGGCGTCCAGCTGGGCGCGCTCCATGGTGTCCTGCTCGAGGGAGAACATCTCCAGCGTCAGCAGATCGAGCAGGGCTGCATCGGGCTGGCTCTGCCCCTCGCCGAAGCGGCGGGCGATCCCGTCGCGCACCCGACGGAAGTAGAGGCAGGAGGCCTTGATGGCCTCGCGCGGGTCGGCCACGATGCGCGCCTTGAGCTCCTCCCAGCTCCCGACCTGCGGCAGCAGCTCGGCGCTGCCGCGGATGCTGGCGCGGAACAGCCACACGTCCTTCACGGCGATGTCCAGGAACTGGGCCACCGAGTAGGCTCCGGCCAGCGACACCCGGTGGTGCACGAACTCCGACTCCTGGATGAAGAGCCGGGTCATCAAGCGGTGGTCCAGGCCGGTGGTGGCGGCCGCCTGCCGGATGGTGTCCATGTAGCGCAGCCCGCGCAGCAGGCCGTCCAGGGTGCGGTGGGTCTCGTACGGCTCCTCGCTGTTGCGCAGCACCTGGAGCCGCAGGTTGCGCAGCATGGCCAGGTAGCGCTCCAGCACCCGCCCGGTGGCCGGTGGGAGCTCGGCCACCTCCAGGCGGATGGGCGACAGGAAGCCCAGCCGCTCGTCCCGCTCGGCGTACAGCCGCTTGACCTCGGTGTCCCGGAAGCGCCACAGCAGCAGGCGCAAGCGCCAGGGCGGCAGGTCCCGGCGCCGCTCGAAGCTGCGCGCCTGGTCGCAGATGTCGGCCAGATCCTCCTGACCGAGCAGCTCGAGATCCTCGGCGAAGGCCACCCCACGGCGCTGGAGCAGGCTCTCCAGCCAGCCGCGCAGGATGGGCTCCAGCCTGGCCAGCGGCAGGGCCGCCGCGCGCTCCGCCTGGGCTGGCCCCTCCCCCGCGCGACCGGCCAGGTTCTCCAGGAAGAGCGCCCGCACCTGGGCTTCCATGCGCAGCAGCTCCGGATCGCTGCCGAGGAGCTTGGCGTAGTTGGTCCGCCACACCTGCAGGACCCCGGCCAGCTCCGCCGCGGCGCGGTCGTCCTCGAGCAGCAGGGCCAGCCCGCGGGCGTCCTCGAGCTCGCGCAGGTTGGTCTCCACCTGGCGGGCGACGTGCTCCAGGGGGGCGTGGGCCGGCGGCGAGACCTGGAAGCCCTCCGACGGCGCCGCGCCGGCCGGCCCCCCACCTGCCAGCCAGGCGCAGGCCAGCAAGACGAAAGGCCAGCGGTTGCGGGTCGTTGACTGTTGCATGCTCCAGCGCTACCATGCGCGGCTGCGGGTGGTCTGGAAGGCAGCCGGCGGGAACGCAGGGATATCCTAGACCCTCCGCCGGGCTGACTCAAGAACCTGGCCCGGCCGGCCCGCGCAGCCCGACCGGGCGGAGGTGACGCATGAACACACAGCGACTCACCGCCTGCTGCCTGGCGGTCCTGGCAGCGGCCCTGGGCTGCGCCACCCCTCCCCCTCCGAAGCCAGCCCAGCACCGCTTCTACAAGCACCCCGACGTGCGCGCCTGCCTGGATCTCGAGCAGCAGCGCAAACCCAGCGAGGCCCAGTCCTGCTGGGCAGGCCTCGTGCGCCGCCTCGACGGCGAGCCCGGGTTCCGCACGTCCGCCGAGCTGACCGAGGCCGACGTGGAGCGCATCCAGCGCAAGGCCGGCCTGGCCGGCGAGAGCGTGCGCGCGCTCAGGCGCGAGCTGGACGCCTGCCTCGACCTGCCCGCGGGCGACCGCAGCGCGCGCCGGGCCTGTTACGAGGCCTACCTGGCCAAGCACACGCAGGAGCTCACCCGCACGGAGCGCTACGAGATCGAGCAGGCCATCGCCGGGCTGGCGCAGAACGCGGCGCTGGCGCGCGGCGAGGTGGAGGCCACCCTGGAGCACGCCGGCCGCCTGCTGGGCGGGCGGCTGGGCCCCGAGGACGAGGGCGTGCGCCTCGAGTCCCTCGACCCGGGCGGCGTGCTGACCGGGGCGGGCCTCCCGGCCCAGGGGCTGATCGTCGAGCTGGACGGCATGCTGGCCACCGAGCTGGACGCGGCCGAGCGCATCGCCAGGCTGGAGGCCTGCGAGGAGCGACCCGTCCAGGTGCTGGTGCGGCACGGAGATCTGCAGCAGGTCGCCTTCCTGCGGGCCGAGCTGCGCTGCGGTCCGCAGGGCGCAGGCCGGCGCCTGGCCGAGGCGCACGTGCCGGTGCGCACCTGCACCCAGGCCTCCTCGCCCGAGCTGCGCCTGGGGGTGAACTGGTGTTTCAACGGCCGCGACGGCCTGCTGGAGGTCGCGGACGTGTGCGCCGGCTCGCCGGCCGACCTGGCCGAGCTGCACCCTGGCCAGCAGCTGGCGCGGGTGAACGGCCTGCGCCTGCTCGGCCAGGGGCCTGACAAGCTGCTCGAGCTGCTGGCCACCTTCCCCGCGTACAGCCTGGCCTTCGAGGATCGCGCCGGGACGCTGCAGTCGCCGCGGCCCGTCGCCGGTCCGGAGTTCCCCGAGGACAAGCGCCAGCGCTGCTGGCAGGCCATCCAGAAGCGGCTCCAGGAGCCCGAGTCAGAGGACACCTCCACCGAAAGCGGCCCATGATCCAGATCACCAGCTACCTGCACCACGACGAGCTGTGCGACCTCATCCGGCGCTGGATGAACTGCCAGGTCCTGCCGAGCGACGGAGCGCGCATCACGCACCTGGTGCACTTCAACAACATCTTCGTCCAGCGCACCCTCGATCAGTTCTCGCGCTGGATGTTCACCAACCTGCACGGCCGCGAGCCCACGCCGCTGAAGGTGAGCACGAAGGCGGAGCTCAAGGACGCCATCGTGGTGAACACGCCCTACACCAACGCGCGCATCGAGCAGCTCGTCCAGGAGTACCACACCAGCCCGGAGCGCTACTTCCGCGAGACGCCCTTCCAGGGCACGCTGTTCTTCGTGCCCACCAACGGCGGCCGCCGATACGTGGGCGCCAACCGCATCAAGCGCGTCCGCCGGCTGGCGGAGAAGACCGCCAGGCGCATCATCGACCGCATCTTCGAGGCCATCAAGCACCAGGCCGAGGAGCTGGCCGACGACCGCGCCCGGCGCCTGGGCATCCCGCGCGCCAGCCTGCTGACCGGCCCCGAGGACATGCTGGCCGAGTTCCTGCAGGCCGAGCGGCGCATCCTGGAGACTCTCAAGAGCGGCCGCCCGATCCAGGACGGGCGGGTCATGGTGATCGATGACGTGGCAGGGGCGAAGGTGCTGCTGGAGGAGGGCGAGCAGTCGCGGGTGCGCGAGCTGCTCGGCCGGGCGAGTGACTGCCAGGTGGTGGACGTCGAGCCCCACAGCGGGCGCTACAACGCCACCAACATCATCGTGCGGCACAGCCCGGACAAGGACCGCATCCTGAGCCAACCGCTCAGCCCGGCCATGCTGCGGCTCATGCACGCCCGCGGGGTGAACGCCCAGACCGCCCAGCAGGAGTTCGCCGACTTCGTCCGCAGCGGCGAGGAGGCGGTGCACATCGAGATCATCGTGGCCACCTACCAGGAGATGATGGAGAGCGAGATCGGCCGCTGTATGCACGAGGACCGCATCATCGAGCAACGCCTGCGCCAGGAGTACCGCGGCCACCTGGCCAAGAACATCGAGTACCTGATGGAGTACCTGTTCACCTTCGCCTCCTCGACCCACGTCGAGCTGCGGGAGCTGCCCATCAAGCTGTGGCACCGCTACCTGCCGGACTACTACGACGAGGTGGTCAAGGCCCTGTTCGACATCCCCCCGGTCCACCTGCCCGACGCCTGAACCGGCCTGCCCGGCCGGCGCTGCCGCGACGTGTCAGCGGCCGCCAGGGCGGCCCTTGCCCGCCTGGCCCGAGTCCGATAGATTCTCGGGCGGAGGTGCCCATGGACGCGCACGCCGAGGGCGAGCTGGGGTTGTGGGGGCAGGTGGCGAGCCATGGCGTGTTCTACGCCTCGGAGGTCCTGGCGCGCCTGCCCGAGCGCGTCCTGCTCGGCCTGGCCGAGCCGCCCATGCGCAAGGGCATGCCCTGGCAGGAGGGCGTCGACTTCTTGCTGCGCGTGGTGAGGCTGCTGCACCGCCACTGGACCTCGTTCCACCCCAACGTGCGCCGCAGGATGGTGGAGAACCTGTTCGGCCACGCCTTCCTGCGCGGTGACGAGAAACGCCGCTGGGCCTGCGAGCACCTGGGCGACTTCCCCACCGTCATGGTGGTCAGCCCCACCATGGACTGCAACCTGCGCTGCAAGGGCTGCTACAGCTTCAACTACGAGCGCGAGGACGCCATCTCCACCCAGCGGCTCGACCGCCTGTACACCGAGGCCGAGGCGCTCGGCATCCACATGATCGTTCTGAGCGGCGGGGAGCCCTTCCTGCGCGAGGACACCCTCGACCTGTTCGCCTCCCACCCACGCCAGATCTTCATGACCTACACCAACGGCACGCTGCTGGCCGATCGCCGCCTGGCCTGGCGGCTGGCGGAGCTCGGCAACGTCATCCCCTGCGTCAGCGTGGAGGGCTTCGAGCCGGAGACCGACGCGCGCCGCGGCAAGGGCACCTACCGGAAGCTCACCCGGGCCATGCGCGACATGCGCGAGGCCGGGCTGCTGTTCGGCTTCTCTGCCACCCCGATGCGCTCGAACAACGAGCTGCTGCTGACGGACCAGTTCGTCGAGCACTACACCCAGCTCGGCTGCAGGGTGGGCTGGTACTTCTCCTACATGCCGGTGGGCCGCGAGCCCGACCTCAGCCTGATGCCCACGCCGGCCCAGCGCCTGGCCCGCTACCACCGCATCCGCGCCATCCGGGAGAAGTACGACATCCTGGCGGCCGACTTCTGGTGTGACGGCATGCTGACCGGGGGCTGCCTGTCGGGCGGCCGCACCTACTTCCACGTCAACGCCCAGGGCGGCGTGGAGCCGTGCGTGTTCCACCAGTTCTCGACCGACAGCATCCTGGACAAGAGCCTGGCCGAGTGCCTGGCGGGCGCCTACCTCCGGGACGTGCGCAGGCGCCTGCGCGAGGTGGAGAACCCGCTGCGGCCCTGTCCGGTCATCGACAACCCGCACCTCCTGCGCGAGCTGGTGGCCAAGCACCACCCGCGCCCCTCCCAGGTCGGCGGCGAGGCCACCCTGAGCGGCGCCCTGGCCGCGGGCCTGGACGCCTACGCGGACGAGGTCCGCGAGCTGTTCGATCCGCTCTTCGCCGAGCACAGCCAGGACTACCCCTGGCCGCTCGAGCCGCTCGGCTCCTGGTCCCAGAAGCAGCAGAGCCGCGAGGGCAAGCGGCGGGCGTGAGCCCCCCTCCCCGATCCGCGCCTGGCCCCGCGCCCTCAGCCCGCCAGCGCCAGCGCCGGCTGGGCCGTGGCGCGCACGCGCAGCAGCAGGTGGCAGTCCCGCCCGCCGGGCCGCGCTCCGGGCAGCGACTCCCAGAAGGTGGTGGTCAGGCGCGGGGCCAGCTCGGACGGTAGCTGACCGAGCGCGTCCAGCGCGGCTCCGGGCAACAGGGCCGCGGCGAAGAACTCGTCCTCGAGCTCCAGCCCGAGCGCGTCCAGGCGGGCCAGCAGAGCCCCGCGGGTGACTCCGGGCGAGCCGCGCCTGGCGAGCGCGCTGGCGAGCCTGGCGCGGACGTACAGTCGGCCGCCCGGGCCGAGCCCGTCCACCACCCGCTCCAGCAGCCGGGTGAGCTCGCCGGCGGAGAAGGCCTGCAGGGGGCGTCCCAGGCACACCAGCCTGGCACCCTGGTAGCGGGTGAACTGCTCGAGACCCAGGCGCAGGAAGACCGCGCGGCCGCCCGCGCGCGCCTGCCAGGCCGCCCTGCGGGCCTCCACCACCAGGCGGGGGTCGGGCTCCACGCCCACCACGTGCTCGGCCAGCGCCAGGTAGCGCAGCGCCCACACCCCCCGTCCACAGCCCAGCTCCACCAGCCGGGGGATGGACGCCGGGCCGAGCCAGCGGCGCAGGCGCGCCACGATCAGCCCCCGCAGCAGCCCCCGCAGGACCGCGCGCGCCTGCAGCGCCCCACCCTCCCCGGCCGCAGACGGTCCCCGGGCCAGGCTGGCCAGCGCGGGCAGGACGTCGAGGGGCTGGAGCTCGTGCACGACCGCACCTCCGGGGCAGAGGGCCCGACCGGGTCGTTCAGACGATCCTGCAAGCCGTGTACCAGCCGGGCGCAGGCTGCCTCCCGGGGCCTGCAGACAGCGGAATCCAGTAAAAGCACAGGCGGGCAGCAATTCGCGGGGTGAGGTGGTAGGCGCACGCCGCGGCACGCGCGCCACACCCGCGCCTCCCCCAGGTCGAGGTCGTCCCGCGGAAGGACTCTCTCGGGAGCGGGCGAGGACCGATGTCGGTGGCCGTGAGAGTAGGGGACGGAGCGCGAGGCTACTTGCAGAGCGGATCCTCACCATCGCAGTCCGAGTCGACGCCGTCCTCGCACTCGTCGTAGGCGCCCGGGTTGGTGTAGGGATCCGAGTCGTCGCAGTCGTCCCCGCCGCACCAGTCGGCCTCGTAGCCGTCGTAGTCGTCGTCCGCGCAACCGCAGACCGCGTCCTCGCCGTCGCAGTCCTGGTCGATGCCGTCGTCGCACTCGTCGTAGGCGCCCGGGTTCACGCCCGGATCCGCGTCGTCGCAGTCGAAGCCGCCGCACCAGTCGGCCTCGTAGCCGTCGTAGTCGTCGTCCGCGCAGCCGCAGGCCAGGTCCTCGCCGTCGCAGTCCTGGTCGATGCCGTCGTCGCACTCCTCGGTCGCGCCCGGGTTCACGTAGGGGTCGTAGTCGTCGCAGTCGTCCCCGCCGCAGGCCGCGTCCAGGTACCCGTCGTAGTCCTCGTCCGCGCAGTCGCAGGGCAGGTCCTCGCCGTCGCAATCCTGGTCGATGCCGTCGTCGCACTCCTCGGTCGCGCCCGGGTTCACGTAGGGGTCCGCGTCGTCGCAGTCGTCACCGCCGCAGGCCGCGTCCAGGTACCCGTCGTAGTCGGCGTCCTCGCAGTCGCAGGGCAGGTCCTCGCCGTCGCAGTCCTGGTCGACGCCGTCGTCGCAGACCTCGTTCATCGCCGGGTTGATCTCGGGATCGGTGTCGTCGCAGTCCGAGCCCTCGCAGGCCACATCGTAGAAGCCGTCCTCGTCCAGGTCCCAGCAGTCGCAGGACAGGTCCGAGCCGTTGCAGTCCTGGTCGATGCCGTCGTCGCACAGCTCCTCGGCGCCCGGGTTGACCGTGCCGTCCGTGTCGTCGCAGTCGTCCCCGCCACAGGCCGCGTCGAGGTAGAAGTCCCCGTCCGCGTCCTCGCAGTCGCAGGGCACGTCCGCGCCGTCGCAGTCCTGGTCGATGTCGTCGCCGCAGACCTCGTTCATCGCCGGGTTGACCTCGGGATCCGCGTCGTCGCAGTCCGAGCCCTCGCAGGCCACGTCGTAGAAGCCGTCCTCGTCCAGGTCCCAGCAGTCGCAGGACAGATCCGAGCCGTTGCAGTCCTGGTCGATGCCGTCGTCGCACAGCTCCTCGGCGCCCGGATTGGTCAGGCCGTCGGTGTCGTCGCAGTCATCCCCACCGCAGGTCGCGTCCAGGTACCCGTCCCCGTCCGCGTCCTCGCAGCCGCACTCCAGATCCAGGCCGTCGCAGTCCTGGTCGACGCCGTCGTCGCAGACCTCGTTCATCGCCGGGTTGATCTCGGGATCGGTGTCGTCGCAGTCCGAGCCCTCGCAGGCCACGTCGTAGAAGCCGTCCTCGTCGAGATCCCAGCAGTCACAGGTGAGATCCTCACCGTCGCAGTCCTGGTCGATGCCGTCGTCGCACAGCTCCTCGGCGCCCGGGTTGGTCAGGCCGTCGGCGTCGTCGCAGTCGTCCCCGCCGCACCAGTCGGCCTGGAACCCGTCGCCGTCCTCGTCCCAGCAGTCGCAGGTGATGTCCTCGCCGTCGCAGTCCTGGTCGACGCCGTCGCCGCACTCCTCGAAGGCGCCGGGGTAGGTCATGTAGTCCGTGTCGTCGCAGTCGTCCCCGCCGCAGGCCGCGTCCAGGTAGCCGTCCCCGTCGAGGTCCTCGCAGCCGCCGCAGCTCAGGTCCTCGCCGTCGCAGTCCTGGTCGATGCCGTCGTCGCACAGCTCGTCCGCGCCGGGGTAGACCTCGGGGTCGTAGTCGTCGCAGTCCGCGCCGCCGCAGAAGTAGTCGGAGTAACCGTCGAAGTCCGCGTCCTCGCAGTCGCAGGGCTGATCCCAGCCGTTGCAGTCCTGGTCCAGGCCGTCGTCGCAGATCTCGATGGCCGCCGGGTTCACCTGCGGATCGCTGTCGTCGCAGTCGTCCCCGCCGCAGACCTCGTCCTGGTAGCCGTCGGCGTCCGCGTCCTCGCAGTCGCAGGGCAGGTCCTCGCCGTCGCAGTCCTGGTCGACGCCGTCGTCGCACTCCTCGCTGGCGTCCGGGCTGATGCTCGCGTCCGCGTCGTCGCAGTCCGAGCCGCCGCAGGCCTGGTCGAGCCAGCCGTCGCCGTCCACGTCCGGGCAGTCGCACGGCAGATCCACGCCGTCGCAATCCTGATCGATGCCGTCGTCGCAGATCTCCGCGCCCCCGGGGTTGGCGCCCGGTTCGCCGTCGTCGCAGTCTTCCCCGCCGCACCAGTCGGCCTGGAAGCCATCGCCGTCCTCGTCCGGGCAGTCGCAGGCGAGATCCTCGCCGTCGCAGTCCTGGTCGATGCCGTCGTCGCACTCCTCGGCCGCGTCCGGGTTGACGCCCGCGTCCGTGTCGTCGCAGTCCTCGCCGCCGCAGGCCACGTCCTCGGCGCCGTCCCCGTCCGCGTCCACGCAGGCGCAGCTCAGATCCACGCCGTCGCAGTCCTGGTCGACGCCGTCGTCGCACTCCTCTTCCGCGCCAGGGTAGGCCGACGGGTCGGCGTCGTCGCAGTCCTCGCCGCCGCAGGTGGCGTCGCGGAAGCCGTCGCCGTCCTCGTCCGTGCAGTCGCAGGACAGGTCCGCGCCGCTGCAGTCCTGATCGACGCCGTCCCCGCAGTCCTCCACCCCCTCCGGATTGATGTCGGGGTCCTGGTCGTCGCAGTCGTCCCCGCCGCAGGTGTCGTCGCGGAAGCCGTCGCCGTCCGCGTCCGCGCACTCGCAGGGCAGGTCCGCGCCGTCGCAGTCCTGATCCACGCCGTCGCCGCAGATCTCCTCGGCCCCCGGGTAGACCTCCCAGTCGAGGTCGTCGCAGTCGTCCCCGCCGCAGGCCGTGTCCTGGTACCCGTCCCAGTCCAGGTCCTCGCAGTCGCAGGGCAGGTCCACCCCGTTGCAGTCCTGATCCACGCCGTCCCCGCACAGCTCCTGCCCCTCGGGGCTCACCGAGGCGTCGCGGTCGTTGCAGTCGTCGCCGCCGCAGGCCGCGTCCTGGTAGCCGTCGTGGTCCGCGTCGTCGCAGTCGCAGGGCAGGTCCACCCCGTTGCAGTCCTGGTCGATGCGGTCCCCGCACACCTCCTGGGCGTCCGGATTCACCGTGGCGTCCGCGTCGTTGCAGTCGTCGCCGCCGCAGGCCAGGGCGTGCGCGCCGTCGCTGTCCGCGTCCGCGCAGTCACAGGGCAGGTCCGCGCCGTCGCAGTCCTGGTCCACGCCGTCCCCGCACACCTCGAGGGCGTCCGGGTTCACCCGCGGGTTCGCGTCGTCGCAGTCGGTGCCGCCGCAGGCCTCGTCCTCGGCGCCGTCGCGATCCGCGTCCGCGCAAGCGCAGGGCAGATCCGCCCCGTTGCAGTCCTGGTCGATGGCGTCGCCGCACACCTCCTGGGCGCCCGGGTGGACCAGCGCGCTGTCGTCGTCGCAGTCCGTGCCGCCGCAGGCCTCGTCGCGCGCGCCGTCGCTGTCAGCGTCCGCGCAGCCGCAGGCCTGATCCGCGCCGTTGCAGTCCTGGTCGATGCCGTCGCCGCACACTTCCTGAGCGCCAGGGTGAACCGCGCCGTCGCTGTCGTCGCAGTCGGTGCCGCCGCAAGCCTCGGCCCGGGCGCCGTCGTTGTCCCGGTCCACGCAGTCGCAGGGCAGATCCGCGCCGTTGCAGTCCTGGTCCACGCCGTCGCCGCAGGTCTCCCGCGCGCCCGGGTAAACCGTGGCGTCCGCGTCGTTGCAGTCCTCGCCGCCGCAGGCCGGCGCCTCGGCGCCGTCGCTGTCCGCGTCCGCGCACGTGCAGGGCAGATCGCCGCCGTTGCAGTCCTGGTCGATCCGATCGCCGCACACCTCCTGCGCGCCCGGGTGCACGGTGGCGTCCGCATCGTCGCAGTCCGGGCCGCCGCAGGCCCCGTCCGGCGCGCCGTCGCGATCCTCGTCCGGGCAGGAGCAGGCCAGATCCGCGCCGCTGCAGTCCTGGTCGATGCCGTCGCCGCAGGTCTCGCGCGCGCCCGGGTGCACGGTGGCGTCCGCGTCGTTGCAGTCGTCGCCGCCGCAGGCCCCGTCCGGCGCGCCGTCGTCGTCCTCGTCCGCGCAGCCGCAGGTGAGATCCGCGCCCGAGCAGTCCTGGTCGATGCCATCCCCGCAGGTCTCCGGGGCGTCCGGGTAGACGCCGGCGTTCGTGTCGTCGCAGTCGGTGCCGCCCAGGCAGCGCTCCGGGGCGCGCCCGTCTCCGTCGGCGTCCAGCTCGGTGGGCCCGGCGGTGCAGCGCCCGCGCAGGCAGGTGTCGGCGTTGGAGCAGTCGCTGGCGTCCAGGCAGGCCGTGCCGTCCCGGGCGGGAGCGAAATCGCAGACACCCGTCTGGCAGGTGTCGGCGGTGCACGCGTCGCCGTCGTCGCAGCCGCTGTCATCCGCGCAGCTCGCGGGCACGCAGCGGCCGTCCCGGCAGGTCAGCGCGGCGTCCGCGCAGGTCACCCCGACGCACAGCCCGTCGGTGCAGGTGTCGAAGGAGCAGACCTCCCCGTGGGCGCAGGCCTGGTTCGGGCAGTCCTCCGGGAAGCAGTGGCCCTGGGCGCAGATCTGGTTGGCCGGGCACTCCACGCCCACGCAGTCGGCCGGCACGCAGCCCGCGCCGGAGCACACCTCCCAGTCACCCTCGCAGCGCTGTCCCGGGCAGTCGATGGGCATGCAGTGTCCGTCCGCGCAGCGCTGGTTGGCCGGGCAGGGCACGTTCACGCAGTCGCTGGTGGTGCACACCTCGTCGACGCACACCTCGCCCTCGGGGCAGTTGCGCGAGGCGCAGGTGCCCGTGTAGCAGCGCCCCAGGACGCACACCTCGCCGGCGTCGCAGGTCACCCCGGCGCACTCCGGGGTCACGCACACCCCGTCCTGGCAGTAGTACCCGTCCGGGCACAGGCCCGGCGGGCAGCTGTTGGAGCCGCCGCTGTCGCAGCCGGCCAGGAGCAGGAATCCAGCGACCACCCAGAGCGCGCGCAGGCGTGTCATCGGTTCACCTCCAGGGGACAAGAGAAAGATAGCCGTCCGCGGGGGACGCGTCCAGGGGGGCAGGCGGCTCCGGCCTTGACTTCGAGGGGCGCTTTCTCAGGCCGCGGCGGGCGGAGGCTCCTCGGGCTGGCCGAGCACCCGGCGGCCGTAGGCCGCCTTCTCCGCGGCGACCCGGGCCGCGTCCCAGCCCAGCCGCCGCGCGACCACCGTGGCCACGCGCTCGAGCGCCGGCTCGCCGATGTGCTCGGCCGTGCCGATGGCGGTCCGCCGGAGCAGCACGTCGCACAGCCCCACGGCCAGCTCCTGGTCCACGGCGAAGGCCACCTGCGCCAGGATGTCCGGGTGGCCTGCGCGCACCCGCTCGGCCAGGCCCGGCTCGGCCTTCAGCAGCTCGACGAGCCCGCGGTGGCGGAGGCCGTAGGTGCGCACCAGATTCCCGGCCACGTCCGCGGGCAGCAGCCCCTCGAGCGCCCGGGTGGACTCGGCCAGGTAGTCGACGAACCGGCCGGCGGGCGCGCCCGGCAGGCGGCGGCGGGTGGTGAGGCAGGCCACCGCGGGCCGATCCAGGTGCAGCAGCACCCGGTCCACGATGCGCTCCGCCAGGTGCCGCGAGGTGGTGTACTTCCCCCCCAGCGCGGACAGTAGCCCGCGCCTGCCGCGGCGGTGGTGGTCGATGATCTCGTAGCGCCGCGAGGCCTGGTAGACCTGGGTGTCGGCCTCGACCAGCGGGCGCACCCCGGCGTAGCGGAAGGTGATGTCCGCGGGGCCGAGCTCCGCCTGGGGCAGCGCCTCGCGCACCTCGGCCAGCAGGTCGCCCACGTCGGCCTCGGTGACCGAGAGCTCGTCGACCTGTCCGCGGAAGACCGCGTCGGTGGTGCCGATCAGGCTGCGCCCGCGCCAGGGGATGATGAAGAAGTGCCGCCCGGCGGCCGTGCGCAGCACCAGCGCGTGGCGCCTGGCGAGCGGGCGGGCGGTGACCAGGTGGATGCCCTTGGAGCGGGTGAGCGCCACGTCCTCGCCGGTGCCGCACAGCCGGTCCACCTGGTCGGCCCAGGGCCCGGCCACGTTGACCAGCATGCGGGCCTCAACCGCCAGGCGGCGCCCGCCCAGGCGGTCCTCGATCTCTGCGGGCCCCAGCCCGCCCTCCCGGCTGGCGATGGCCGTGACCTGCGCGTGGTTGACCACCACCGCGCCGAGGGCGGCGGCCCCCAGCACGAACTCGACGCACAGGCGCTCCGGCTCGCACAGGCAGTCGTGGTAGAGCGCGCCGCCGGTCAGGCCCTCGGCCCGCACCAGCGGCTCGGCCGCCAGCACCTCGGCGGGCGTGAGCGTGCGGTGGCCGGGCAGCAGGTGCTCCGCGTCCTGCCCGCGGTTGCGGTCGAAGCCCAACAGGTCGTAGGCCAGCATGCCGGCGCGGATGAGCCAGCGCGTGTTGCCGCGCGGGTAGGTCGGGATCAGGAAGGGCAGCGGCCAGACGTGGTGCGGGGCGATGCCGGCCAGCACCCGCCGCTCGCGCAGGCTCTCGCGCACGAGCCCCACCTCGCCGTTCTTCAGGTAGCGCAGGCCGCCGTGGATCAGCTTGCTGGTGGCCGAGGAGGTGGCCGAGGCGAAGTCGCCCTTGTCCACCAGGGCCACCTTGAGCCCGCGCAGGCTCGCGTCCCAGGCCACGCAGGCGCCGGTGATGCCGCCGCCGACCACCAGCAGGTCGAAGCGTTGGCCCGCGAGCCGGGCGAGCGCCTCCTCTCGGTGCAGGGCTGGCGGCATGGGCGCCCCGCTCCCCTCAACGCGCCTGGCGCCCGGCCAGCTCGTCCAGCGCGGCCAGCACGCGCTCGGGGGTGAAGGGCGCCCGGCGCAGACGCACGCCGACCGCGTCGAAGATGGCGTTGGAGATGGCCGGGATGGGGCCGTTGATGCCGATCTCGGACACGCTCTTGGCGCCGTACGGGCCGGTCTTCTCGTAGGTCGGCACCAGGATGGTGACCAGCTCGGGCATGTCGCGTGTGGAGAAGATCTTGTACTCGCGCAAGGAGTCGTTGCGCATGCGCCCCTTCTCGTCGAACAGGTACTCCTCGCACAGGGCGTAGGAGATGCCGTTGAGCACCGCACCCTCGGTCTGGCCCTCGGAGAGCTGGGGGTTGATGGCCGTGCCGCAGTCCACCGCGGCCACGTACTTCACCACCCGCACCAGGCCGGTCTCGGTGTCCACCTCGACCTCGGCGAAGTGGGCCGAGAAAGGCGGCGGGCTCTTGTGGGTGATGTGCGAGGCGAAGGCCGCGATCTGCCGCTGGTCGTGCTCGTACAGGCTGCGCATGGCCACCCGGGAGAGCGGCAGCGCGCGCCCGTCCGCGGTCCGGACCTGCCCACCCGCGAGCGCGATCTCGGCCGGGCGCGCATCCAGCAGCTCGGCGGCCACCTCGCGGATCTGGCCGGCCACGTCGAGCGCCGCCTTGCGCACGGCCTGGCCCGACAGGTAGGTGGTCGAGGAGGCGTAGGCGCCCACGTCGAAGGGGGTCAGATCCGTGTCGGAGGAGCGCACCACGATCTGCTCGACCGACACGCCCAGCACCTCGGCGGCGATCTGCGCCAGCACCGTGTCCGAGCCGGTGCCCAGATCGGTGGCGCCCACCAGCAGGTTGAACCCGCCGTCCTCGTTCATCTTCAGGCTCGCCCCGCCCATGTCCACCTTGGGGATGGAGGAGCCCTGCATCAGGCAGCACATGCCCACGCCGCGCTTCAGCGGCCCGGCGCCGGGCTTGCCGCGCTTCTTCTTCCAGCCGATGGCCCGGGCGCCCTGCCGGATGCAGGCGTCCAGCCCGATCGAGTCGATGCTCTGCTCGACCCCCTCCCCGCCCTCGCCCAGCGCGGCGAAGATGGGCGAGGTCTCGCCCTTGCGGATGTGGTTTCGCAGGCGGAACTCGAGCGGGTCCAGGCCGAGGGCCTGGGCCAGCTCGTCCATCTGGATCTCCATGGCGATGTAGGCCTGGGTCGCCCCGTACCCGCGGTAGGCCCCGCCCACCGGCAGGTTGGTGTACACCGCGTCGGCCTGGAACCCCAGGCGCGGCCAGCGGTAGAGCGGCAGCACCTTGGAGCCGCAGTTGCAGGCGACCGTCAGGGCGTGCGAGCCGTAGGCGCCGGTGTTGGACAGGACGCCGAGGTCGACGGCCGTCAGGCTGCCGTCCTTCCTGGCCCCGGTCTTCAGCCGCACGACCATCGGGTGCCGGGTGCGCGACAGGAACTCCTCGCTGCGGCTGAGCTCGAGGTACACCGGCCGGCCGGCGCGGGTGGCCAGGAAGGCCGCCACGTCCTCGATCAGCACCTCCTGCTTGGCGCCGAACCCGCCGCCCACGCGGGGCTTCACCACGTGCAGGCGCGAGACGGGCCAGCCCAGCGCCTGGGCCACGATGCGGCGCACGTGGAAGGGCACCTGGGTCGAGGTGGTGATGCGCAGCCGCCCGTCGGGCAGCGGCTCGGCCAGGGCCGCGTGGGGCTCGATGGGGGTGTGCTGGGCGTACTGGCACTCGTACTCGTGCTCCAGCACCACGTCGGCCTCGGCGTAGCCCTCGGCCGTGTCGCCCACCCGGGTGTCCACGTGCGCGGCCAGGTTGCGCCCGGGCTCGTAGGGCACCGGGATGACCACCTTGCAGTCCGGCTCGTCGTGG
Organism: Myxococcota bacterium; assembly: GCA_022710975.1. Classification (GTDB taxonomy): domain Bacteria; phylum Myxococcota; class B64-G9; order B64-G9; family B64-G9; genus JAKLGA01. The sequence goes on from JAKLGA010000020.1 coordinate 127,855, forward strand.
ATGACGGGCGCCCCCTTGTCCATGGCGTGGCGCACGTCGAGCACGGCCGGCAGGACCTCGTACTCGACCTTGATGCGTTTCAGCGCCTCCTCGGCGATGGCCTCGCTCTCGGCCGCCACGGCCGCCACGCGATCGCCGACGAACCGCACCTTGCGGTCGAAGGTGGTGAAGTCGTAGGGCGACGGCTCGGGCGCCCCCTGGCCGGCGGTCGTGCGCATGACGCGCGGCACGTTGCCGTGGTGCAGCACCGCGTGCACGCCCGGCAGGGCCTCGGCGGCCGAGGCGTCGATGGAGGCGATGCGGGCGTGGGCGTAAGGGCTCGTCAGGATCCTCCCCACCAGGCAGCCCCGGGGGAGGAGGTCGGCCACGAACAGCTTGCCGCCGCGGGCCAGCGCCAGGCCGTCCAGCTTGGCCACCGGCTTGCCCACCACCTCGAACTCGCGTTTCGGGCTCATCTCAGGCCATCCTCTCGGCCGCCAGCAGCACCGCCTCGACGATCTTCTTGTAGCCGGTGCAGCGGCACAGGTTGCCGTCCAGCGCCTCGCGCACCGCGGTCGCGTCGGGCCGCGGGGTCTCCACCAGCAGCGCCTGGGAGGCCAGCAGCATGCCCGGGGTGCAGAAGCCGCACTGCACCGCGCCGGCGTCCACGAAGGCGCGCTGCAGCGGGTGCGGCCTGTCCAGGGAGCCCAGCCCCTCGGCCGTGGTCACCGCCCGGCCCTCGAGCTGGGCGGCCACCAGCAGGCAGGCCCGCATGGCCTGGCCGTCCACCAGGATGGTGCAGGCTCCGCAGTCGCCCTGGGAGCAGCCGCGTTTCACGCTGGTGTAGCCCAGCCGGCGGATGAGCTCGAGGGCGCTCTCGCCCGGCGCCGCCTGCCAGACCTCGGGCCGTCCGTTCACCGTCACGTGGATGTCCATCAGGCACGCTCCTGCAGGTTGGCGACCGCCCGCTCCAGCGCGCGGCGCGCGACCACTTCCACCATGCGCTCCCGGTAGGCCTTGTCCGTGCGCGCGTCCCCCACCGGCTTGCAGGCCTTGCGCGCCAGGGCGGCCGCCTCGCCGAGCCGCGCCGGGGTGAGCGCCTGGCCCGTGAGCAGCGCCTCGGCCTCGCTGGCCCGCCAGGGCAGCGCCCGCGTGGCGCCGATGGCCAGCCGCGCCTCCACGCAGCGCCCGCCCTCCACCCGCAGGCACGCGGCCGCGTCCGCCACGGCCAGGTCCACCGCGGTGCGGGCGTACTTGATGAACGCCCCGCCGGCCTTGCCCACCGGAGAGGCGGCCTGCACCGCCACGAGCAACTCGGCAGGCTCGAGCACCTGCCGCGGGTGGCGCGCGTAGAACTCGTCCGCGCCCACGCTGCGCGGGCCGCGCGGCCCGAGCAGCTCGAGGCGTGCGCCCATGGCCAGCAGCGCCACGGGGGTGTCGGACCAGCGGAAGATCTGCACCAGGTTGCCGCCCAGGGTGACGGCGTTGCGGATCGGCCGCGAGCCCACCGCCGCGGCCGCCTGGCTGAGGACGCCGCCCCACAGGCCGGCCAGCCCGGCGTGCGAGGCGATCCGCTGCAGGCGCACGTTGCAGCCGACGCGCCAGCCGCCGCCCTGCGGCTCGATCGCGTCGCAGCCCATGCGGCTGATGTCGATGAGCACCTCGACCTCGGGGTCGTGGCTGAGGGCCGCGGTCGTGCCACCGGCCAGGATCAGCGCGCGCTTGCCGTGCTCCTGCAGGAGGCTGACGGCCTGCGGCGGATCCTTCGGGTACAGACAGGTCTTGGCGTTGGGTATCATACCTTCACTCCGGGGAAAGAGGCCGCCGTCAAGAGCTCACGCCCGCCAGTCGCAGCAGCTTGTTGGAGGCGTCGCGCGCGCGCCGCGAGATGGACTCCTCGTCCACCTTGACCAGGTGGCGGTCGCGCACCACCACCTCGCCCTGCACCATGACCAGCTCGGCCCGCGAGTCCAGCCCGCAGAAGAGCAGCGCGGCCAGCGGGTCCGCCTCGCTGCCGGCGTAGGCCAGGCCGCGCAGATCGAACAGCGCCAGGTCGGCCGCCAGCCCCGGGCGGAGCACGCCCAGGTCCTCCCGACCGAGCACCCGGGCCCCGCCCGTGGTGGCGATCGACAGCGCACGGCGGGCCGGCATGGCCGCCACGCCCGTGCCCACGCGGTGGACCAGCATGGCGATCTGGGCCTCGCGCAGCAGGTTCGAGGCGTCGTTGGAGGCGCTGCCGTCGACCGCCAGGCCCACGGGCACCCCGGCCTCCAGCATGGCCGGCACCGGGGCGATGCCCGATCCCAGGCGCAGGTTGGACACCGGGCAGTGGGCCACGCCGGTCCGGGTCTTGCCCATGCGCCGTATCTCGTCGGCGTTGACGTACACGCTGTGGGCGAACCACACGTCCGGGCCCACCCAGCCGAGGTCCTCCATCAGCTCCAGCGGACGCCGGCCGAACTTCTCCACGCAGAAGCGCTCCTCGTCCAGCGTCTCGGCCAGGTGGGTGTGCAGCCGCACGCCCAGCTTGCGCGCCAGGGCGGCCACCTCGCGCATCAGCTCGCCGGTGACCGAGAAGGGCGAGCAGGGCGCGAGCGCCACCTGGCACATGCTGAGCGGCGCCGGATCGTGGAAGCGCTCGACCACCCGGGCGGAGTCGTTCAGGATGCGATCCTCGGTCTGGATGACCGAGTCCGGCGGCAGGCCGCCCGCGCTCCGCCCGAGGCTCATGCTGCCGCGGGTCAGGTGCAGGCGGATGCCGAGCTCCCGGGCGGCGGCGGCCTCCGCCTCGAACGGGTCGCCCTCGACGCACTCCGGGCACAGGTAGTGGTGGTCGGCCGAGAGGGTGCAACCGGTCAGCAGCAGCTCGCCCAGGCCGGCCAGGGCCGCGGCGTGCACGTCCTCGGGGGTGACGTGCTTCCACACGTCGTACAGGTACAGGAGCCAGTCGAACAGCTTGGCGTCCTGCACCCGCGGCAGGTTGCGGGTCAGCACCTGGTAGAGGTGGTGGTGGGTGTTCACCATGCCCGGCAGCACCACCCGCCCGCGGGCGTCGATCACCTCGTCGGCCTGGGCGGTCAGGCCACGCCCGACCGCGGCGATGCGCGCGCCCTCCACCAGCAGGTCGCCGCCGCGGATCTCCCCCAGCGCCGGGTCCTGCGTGGCCACCACCAGTGCATCGCGGATCAGGATGCGCTTCATGGGCTCCTCGCGATCCCCGCTCACGGCAATTCGACCGACAGGGCCTCGACGCTGCGGGCCGGATCGGCGCCCGCGCCGAGCGCGGTGCCCCCGATGATCAGCAGGCGCCCGCCCGGGAGCCAGGTGGCCGTGTGCAGGGCGCGCGCCAGGCGCAGATCGGGGCCGCGCGACACGCGCCAGGCGTCGGCTCCGGCGGGCTGCAGCAGGAAGGTGCGGGCGCTGGCCTGGCCTTCGCCCGGCGCCACGCCGCCCGCGACCAGGACCCGCCCGCCGTCCAGCAGGGTGGCGCTGAACCCGCGCTCGGGGAAGCCCGCCGGAACCGCCACCGGCGTGAGGCCGCCGGCGGTGTCCAGCACCACCACGGACGGCTCGTCGATGGCCGCGCCCACGAGCCCGCCCAGGACCATGATCGAGCCGCCCGGCAGGAGCAGCGCCCAGGGCTGGTCGCGCGGGGCCATGCCCTCCAGCACGGACTCGAACAGCACCGAGGCCGCGCCCTCCTGGACCGTCAGGCGCGCCAGGCGCCCGGTGCCCAGCCCTGGCACCAGGGCCTTGCCCGCGGCGTACGGGACCACCGTGGCGGTGCGCCCGTTGGGCGGGAAGGGAGCGCCGGGCAGCCCGGGGAACTCCGCCAGGGCGGTGCGCGCGCCCCCGTCGAGCAGCATCTCGGGCGGGCTCTCGCCGTCGGTGAGCAGCACCTGGGAGCCGAAGAAGACCGCCGCGTGGGGACGTGGCCGGCCGTGGATGAGCGCCGTCTGCAACGCCTCGAGCTGGACCGCGCCGGCGTAGTCCAGCCCGGGCACGTACGCACCCATCAGCTCGGAGCCGGGCGGCAGGGACACGAGCTCCAGGGTGGGCGCGCCGTCCAGGGCGGTGAGCCCGCCCGTGAGCAGGAGCTGACCGTCGTTCAGCAGGCTGGCCTGGTGCTGGTGCCGGTGGAGCGAGGCCGGGGTCACGAGCGGGGCCGCGTCCGGGCTGTGGGTGTCCAGGAGCAGCGCGGCCCGGCCCGTGGTCACCTCGGCCCGGGCCGAGCCGGCCAGCAGCAGGTGGCCGGTGGGGAACAGGGTGGCGGTGTGACCCTCCAGCGGGTGGGGCAGCTCCTGGCAGCCGGCCTCGGCCGCCCACAGCAGGCCGAACTCCTGGGCCGGGGCCAGGGCCACGGGCACGGCCAGGTCCTCGCCGGACACCAGGCTCACCGGGGGGGAGGTGCCGCGGAGCAGCAGCACCCTGCTCCCGTCGAGGATCTCGACCTGCACCTGCAGCGGGGCGAGCGACTCGGGCAGCTCCAGCCGGGCGTCGGGCAGGGAGCTGGCGCAGGACGGTCCGCTCACCAGGGTGCCGTTCTGCACCACGCTCAGGCAGAAGAGCGACATGCGCGGTCCGAGCTCCCCCGGCCCGGGCCGGCAGGGGTAGACGAGCTCCACGGTGACCCGGCCGTCCACCAGCTCGGTGCAGCCCCCGAACCCGAGGGCGAACGCGCCCGCGGCGAGCGACCCCGTGAGGAGCGCGGCGAGCATGGTCCGGTGGCCTCTCAACCCTGCCTCCCGATAGGAGAATCCGACCGCCACCCTACCCCACCGCCAGCGCGGGTGTCAACGTCGACGCCGGGAGGACCCGCCCGGCCCCACCCGCCTAGGACACCTTCTTGCGCTCCCGTCGCGTGGCCTGCAGCAACCAGTCAGGCATCGGCCCGCCCCGCGCCTCGAGCATCGACCGAACCGCCCTGGAGATTCGCGTGGAGAGCTTGAGCCTGGCCGGGTCCTCCGGCAGGCCTGCCTCCAGGAATCGCCGCCAGACCTCCTCGTCGAGATCGTTGAGGCGGGCGTACTCCAGCAGCAGCCCACCGGCCCGCCGGGCGACCTTCAAGGGTGCGCCGCGCAGGAGCTCCAGGCAGAGCTCGACCTGACTGCCGGCGGGGGCGAGGTTCCAGCGGGCGGACCTGCTGCGGGCCGAGGTCAGCCGCTCGAAGGCGGCCAGATCTCCGGCTCGGGCCCGCTCGGCGAGCTGCCCGGCCTCCGCCTCCGAGAGCTGGCAGTTCGGACGAAGCCCGAACCGTCGCGCCTCGTCAGGCCCGATCCACTTGCCGTCGTCGTGGGCGCGAACCTCCCCGCCGGCCAGACCCGCCAGGGCCGAGGCGACCGAGTACGCCAGGAGCTGAAAGGAGGCCTCGGCGCCGACCACCCGCCACTCGAGCGCCCCGCTCTCCCTCACGACCTCCACCTGGGCGTTGCTCCCGGCCCGCCACAGGGACGACGGACCGTCGGGCTGGTTCTCGATCGTCAGGGAGTGCGGCGGGGCGCGCAGCGCCTCGGCGAGTTGCTCGTCGGTGACCGGGTTCTTGCCGCGGACCAGCAGCTCGATCGGCATGGGTCGCCTCCTCGCCTTCACGCGGTGCGCGGAAGACACCTTAGGCGCAGACGATCAGGCGGGCTGGATGGCGTCGGGTCTTTCATGCCTGTCCCGGTCCAGGCTCGGCCGGCTCCGGGGGCTCGACGTGGATGACCACCCGGCCGATGGCCGGCAGGCGCGCGACCAGGAGCCGCTCCACCCGCTCGGTGAAATCGTGGGCCTGGACGATGCCCACGTCCGCCCCCAGCGTGCAGTGCAACGTCACGTGCAGCTCCCCACCCACCCGGCTGACCGACACCTCGTGCGGGTGGCAGTGGCCGCTGCCCTGCTCGCGGATCACCTCTGCCAGCACGGCCTCGACGTCCTTCACCTCGGGCGGCGGCGCCGGGCGCGCCTCCACCTCGGCCAGGGCCGGCTCGAGGTGGGTGACGATGCGCCGGAGCGCCGGGAAGGCCTGGCGCAGGGCCGCCTCGAACTCGGTCGCCCGGGCGTGGGCCTCGGCCACGGTCAGGGCGGGGCTCACCTCGAGGTGGGCCTCCAGGCCGAGCTCCCCCAGCACCGAGTGCACCCGCACGTCGTGCGCCCCGCCGGCCAGGCGCCGCGCCAGCGCGTGCACCGCGGCGGGCAGGCTGGCCTCTCCGCCGCCGTCCGGCGCCCGGGCCGGCTCCACGTGTACCACGACATCCGCCGAGGGCAGGAGCCGCTGGACCGCGGCCTCGGCCGCGTCGGCGATCCCGTGCCCCTGCTCGAGGCTGGTGCCTGGCGCCACGCTCAGGGTCACGTCCACGAAGCTCTCAGGGCCGGCCCGGCGCACCCGCGCCCGGGTCACCTCGACCACGCCCGCGACCCGCACGGCCTGGCGCACGTCCTCGAGCAGCCGCGGCGGGACCTCGTCCAGCAGATCGGCGATGGTCTTGCGGCCCAGGCGGTAGCTGATCCAGATCACGATCCCGGCCACCCCGAGCGCGGCCACGGTGTCGGCCTTCCTCAGCCAGGCGCTGCCGGTGTGGTCGGCCAGCAGCAGCAGCCCGAGCCCGGCCAGCACCACCCCGGAGGACCAGATGTCGGTCGAGAAGTGCAGCGCGTCGGCCTCGAGCGCCTGGCTCTGGTACTTGCGCGCCACCCGCAGCAGGGCCCGGGAGCGCGAGTAGTCCAGGGCGATCGAGACCAGCACGACGGCGAAGGCCCACCAACTCACCTCGACCGCCACTTCCTTGAAGAACAGGCGCTCGATGGCCTCGTAGATGATCCACGCGCAGGTGCCGAGCAGCAGCAGGGTCTCGAACAGGGCCGACAGGTTCTCGATCTTGCCGTGGCCGTAGGAGTGCGCGCTGTCGGCCGGCCGGGAGGACGCCCGCACCGCCAGGAAGGTGACCACCGCGGCCACCAGATCCAGGCCCGAGTGGGCCGCCTCGGACAGGATGCCCAGGCTGCCGGTCATCAGACCGACCGCCAGCTTGCCGCCGGTCAGGATCACGGCCACGCCCACCGAGGACATGGCCACGAGGCGTTTCTCGCGATCGGCCTCGGGACCGAGGGGCTTGGCTCCCGTCATGGCCACACAATACCGGAGCAGGCGCGGGAATCAACCATGGCCAAGGCTTGACTCCCCGGGGCCGCCGGGGGTACGAACGGACAAACTGCTGCGGCTCGAGGGAAGTCGGTGCGAAACCGACGCGGTCCCGCCGCCGTGAGCGGGGACGAAACCGGCGAAGTCAGGCCACTGCCCCGGCCGGGAGCCGGGGTGGGAAGGCGCCGGGAGTAGGACGATCCGCGAGCCGGAAGACCTGCCGCAGCCCGACACCCCGAGGAGGGACCCATGCGGCGTACCCCTGCGCGAGCGCTCCGACTCCTGTCCTTTCTGGCCCTGCTGCTCGCCGCCGGCCTGTGCTCTGGCTGCGCCGGCGAGGAGGGCGACCCCGGCCTGATGGCCGACCTGGAGGACCTGGGTCTCCAGGCGGACAGCTTCTGGAACGGCGCCGACGGCTCGGGTGGCTTCACCAGCGGGCCGCTCACCTTCGTCAACGCCTACGACGCCCAGTACGCCTCCTGGAGCGGGTTCGCCGCGAGCAGCATGCGCGACACCACCACCCCGGGCTACGACAACCAGTACAGCGCCATCGCCGGCTCCGGCGCGGGCGGCTCGGCGAGCTTCGCGCTCGGCTACACCGGCCTGGGTCCGGCGCGCCTGAGCCTGGCGGCGGGGCCCTCGGCCGAGGCCCGCTTCGCCGGGGCCTGGGTGTGCAACACGACCTACGCCTACCTGAGCATGCGCGACGGAGACGCCTACGCCAAGGAGTTCGGCGGAGCCAGCGGCGAGGAGCCGGACTGGTTCAGGCTCACCGTCACCGGCCTGGACGCGGCCGGGGCCCAGACCAGCGCGGTCGAGTTCTACCTGGCCGACTACCGGGGCGCGGCCGCCGAGGACCACCTGGTGGACGAGTTCACCTGGGTGGATCTGTCCGCGCTCGGCGCGGTCCACGCGCTGGAGCTCGGCCTGGACTCGAGCGATCAGGGCGAGTGGGGCATGAACACCCCGGCCTACTTCGCCCTGGACCGGGTCGAGCTGGCCGGGGAGTGACCGGCAGGAACCAGCCCGTCTCAGCCCCGTGTCGCTTCGCGCCACGGGACAAGCAGGACTTTCAGCGCGCCTTCGGCGCTTGAAAGTCCAGTCCTCGCGCGGGCGGGATTCTCTGCGCGTCTTCGCGCTTGAGAATCCTGCGCGCTCGAGTTTCTGATATGGAATGACCCGTCAAGTCCAGCAACCGCTTCGGCGAAGCCTCCTTCGGGTGGTTGGGCGGGTGAGGCAGCGGCCGAGGTAGCTTTCGCGACGGTTGATCACTCTGA
>JAKLGA010000021.1 GCA_022710975.1 Myxococcota bacterium
ACAAGTGCGCCGATAGTCGCCCAACTCTACTTGCGAAAACTCGGTCGATAGGTCCGGGATCGTGAGGTTCATCCACCGGTTTGATCACATCTCGAGCTTCAAGGGAAGATGTGAGGGATCTTTAGCCGGCCGGTCGCCCCTACGGGACGGGTCGATCAACACGATGCCATGCAGGTGATTCGGCATGACGACCCAGTCGTCCATTTCGATTTCGTCCCGCAACGTCGCGGACAATCGCCATTCGTCATCGACGATGCGCCCGATCTGGTTCAACCGCATCGCCCCGTCCACCACCTCGCCAAATAGATTCTCGCGGTCCTTGGCGCAGACCGTCACGAAGTACGCCCCGGCCTGGGTGTAGTCGTAGCCGCGCAGGCGGATCGAGCGGCGGTGGTGGCGGGAAGGGTCGAACCTCATGCATGCGCCTCCAGCCTGGCCTTGGCGGCCTTCTCGCGGTCTAAGGCCCCGGCTGACAGGTGCCAGCCGCCTGCATCCCCCTGGAGCAGCGTCACCCACCGAAGCCGATGCGACCCTTCGGTCTCTCCGGGGGAGCCATGAGCCCACGGATGGCGTCGAAGACGACCTTGAACTGGGCGTCTACCTTCTTCTCGAGCTCGACCAGCTTGCGGGCCATCTCGGCGTTCGACTGGAGCAGCTGGCGGAGGTGAACGAACGCACGCATGATGTCGATGTTCACCTGGACCGCCCGGGGGCTGCGCAGCACGCTCGAGAGCATGGCCACGCCCTGCTCGGTGAAGGCGAAGGGCAGGTACTTGCTGTGCTGGCCTCGCCCAGGCCTGGCGTCTTCGTCTAAGGTGCCAACTTGGCACCTTAGAACCCTAGCCTCCTCGGCCTCGAGCTGAAACATGAAGTCGGCAGGGAAACGCGCGAGGTTTCGCCGGACAGCGCGGTTGAGGACCTTGGTCTCGACCCCGTAGAGCTCCGCCAGATCGGAATCGAGCATCACCTTGTGCCCGCGCAAGAAGAGGATCGCCCGTTCGATGCGCTCGATCGGAACAAGAGTCAGCTCGCCCATCGATCCCTCCCGGTATCGCGGTTGGCAGGCCACCGAGTGAAGGCGGCTAGCAAGACACGCGCCATGGAAGGTGGGGACGGCGTTCGAGGGGCCGACCGCAGCAGGAGTCGCGAATTCTCGGCCGGTTGGACCACGTGCCTCGCTCCTGAAGGCCCTCGGCTTACGACCCAGGCCGGCCTGCCTGTGTCCGGATTCCGGACACGGTGCCCGAGAAATCCGGACACGAGCAAGGTGCTGGTGGCGCCGGAGCGTTGGCCGAGCCCGCGTGTGTGGATCGCTCAGGGCATTTCTCAAAGAGGTGGCGACAGGCAGGAGGGCGAACGGTTAGCACGGTCCGCGCGGGCGGGGTCAGCCGGCCAGCTCCTTGATCAGCTTGTAGAGCCTCTGGCCGCGCTCGAGCGCGGCCCTGCCGACCTGGCCGGCCGGGCTGCCATCCACGGGCCGGTCCCGGGTCGCGCTCTGCTCGCCCCCGTCGTAGTTCCTCAGGATCACCCGCACCACCTTGCCCTTCTCGAAGTAGACCCGCAGCTCGGAGGGCGGGGGGCAGGACTCGCTCATGGCGCCGCAGGCGTGGGTGCCGGTCAGGAAGGCGAAGAACAGGGTCCCGTCGGGCCGGTAGTAGTAGGTCTCGGTCGAGGGGCCCACGGCCGGCTCGGTGCGGGTCTTCTTGATGCGCCGGGGCTCGAACACCTCGGCGTAGGGGTCGCGCTCGAGGTCGGCCTGGCTCGGGCCGCGGTAGTGGACCACGTACTCCAGCGGGTTCTGGCCGCCGCCCAGGGCGAACTCGGCCTTGGGGAGCCGCTGGGCCCCGTCCGCGCCCTCGGCCGCGTCCTCGACCGCCTTGAACTCCGCGCGGATGCCCTCGATGACCTTCTCCACCCCCGCGGGCGCCCCGGCCCGGGCCGGGAGCGACCAGGCGAGGAGCAGGCAGGCCAGGCTGGCGAGGCCGAGTCGGGAGACGGTGCGCGCGGGCATCGAGGTTCCTTTCCGGTTCGGACGGCCGGGCCATTGTAGCACCGGCCTGCACGGAGGGTAGATCTGGCGTTCTCCCCCGCGGGCTGGTAGGGATCTCGCTGTCAGCCCTCGCAGCAGATCTCGGATGGGGGAGGTGAGACATGCGCTTTCGTGGAGGCTGGAACCTCGGGCTGGGCGCGCTGCTCGCGCTGGGCCTGCTCGGCGGCTGCAGCGACAGCACCTCGGCGTCCGACGACGGCGGGCAGGACGGCGTCGACGGCGCGGACGACGGCGGGCAGGACGGCGGGGAGGGCGACCTCCCGGACGCCGCCGACGGCGCGGACACCACCCCGGGCTGCGGCAACGGCGTGGCCGAGGAGAACGAGAGCTGTGACGGCGAGGACCTCCGGGGGCAGACCTGCGCGGGCCTGGGCTACACCGGCGGCGAGCTGGCCTGCAGCGAGTGCAAGCTCGACCGCACCGGCTGCGCGAGCGCGTGCGACAACGATCTGTGCGAGACCGGCGAGACGGCCACGAGCTGCTCGGCCGACTGCGGCGCGCGGGACGTCGCCTGCGGCACGTTCCACACCTGCGCGGTGCGCAACGACGGCACGCTGTGGTGCTGGGGCGGCGAGGCCGGGCTCCAGGCGGGCGGCATGGGCAGGACGTCGGTCCCCCGGCCCGTCCCGGGCATCACCGGCGCCAGCCAGGTGTGCGCCGGCGAGGGGCACACCTGCGTGCTGATCGGCAGCGGGGTGCGCTGCTTCGGGCGGAACGGCTTCGGCGAGGCGGGCCAGCACCCCGGCCAGGCCTTCGTGTTCCCGCCGGCGGTGGTGCCCGGGCTGGAGCAGGGGGTCACCGGCATCTCCTGCGGCCGGTTCCACACCTGCGCCAAGGGCGACGGCAAGGTCACCTGCTGGGGGCGGAACGACTCGGGCCAGGCCGGCGCCCCGCGCACCGTGCGCCTGCACACCCCGGTGGAGACCGCCATGCCGGAGGTGGTCGGCGTCGCCACCGGCGGCCGGCACACCTGCGCCTCCTCGGGGGTCTCCGCGGTCTACTGCTGGGGGTACGGCGCCGAAGGCGCCCTGGGGAGCGGGGTGGGCGAGTGGACCACGGCGCCCGGCGCCAGCCTCCTGCCCGACACCAACGGCCAGGTGGGCGCCGGGGACCGGCACGCCTGCGCGAACCGCTTCAGCCTGGGGGGCGAGGATCCCGCGTTGTACTGCTGGGGGGCCAACGAGTATGGCCAGGTGGGCCAGCCCGCGGGGGCGCCGGTGCTCAGCCCGCAGCTCGTGCAGATGCCCAGCGCCTCCATGGTGGCCGGCGGCGCCGCGCACACCTGCGCCCTGCGCTTCCACGGGGTCTACTGCTGGGGGCGGAACGACGCAGGCCAGCTCGGCGACGGCACCACCACCTCGACCCACGTGCCCAGGGAGATCGCCCTGGACGCCCGCAGCCTCTCGGTCGGGGAGTCCCACACCTGCGTGGTGCTGCGCGACGACCTGACCGTCCGCTGCTGGGGCAGCAACCTGCAGCATCAGCTCGGCATCGGCTCCGCCGACCGCCAGAGCCTGATCCCGGTCGAGCCGGTGGGGCTGTGAGGAGGCACACCATGCGCACGCACGCGGACGTCCGTCCCGTCCTCCTCGGCGTGGTCCTGCTGGCCGCGGTCCTGCTGCCCGCGGGGGAGGCGCGCGCGCTCTGCGGGAACCAGATCGTGGAGCCCGGGGAGGAGTGCGATCGGGGCTGGGTCAACGACTGCTGCACCGATGACTGCCGGATCGCAGGCGAGGACAGCTTCTGCGGTGACGGGTGCGTGGGTGGAATCGAGGAGTGCGACGAGGGTACCCGGAACTCCGATGAGGCGCCGGACCGATGCCGGTCCGACTGCACCCCGCCCCGCTGCGGTGACGGGGTGACGGACGCGGGCGAGCAGTGCGATGACGGCCCCAAGAACAGCGACATCGTCCCGGACGCCTGCCGGCCGAGCTGCGAGCTCCCGCGCTGCGGGGACGGGCTCCGGGACAGCGCCGAGATGTGCGATCTCGGCGACGAGGAGAACGGCCAGCCGGGCTCGGCCTGCAGCGCCGCCTGCGCGCTGGCCGGGTGCGGCAACGGCACGCTGGACACGGGCGAGGTGTGCGACGACCACAACCCGGACAGCGACGACGGCTGCCTGGGTACCTGCATCCCCAACACCTGCGGCGACGGCTTCGCCAACCGGGACGTGACCCCGGATCTCCTCATCGAGGAGGTCTGCGACGGGGCGAGCTGCCGCTACGACTGCGGCCAGGACCTCGCCCGGTGCGGGGACGGCGTCACCCAGCAGGGCGAGGGCTGCGATCTGGGCGCGGCCAACTCGAACCAGCCCAACGCCGCCTGCCGCGTGGACTGCCAGCCCGCCCGCTGCGGGGACGGCGTCGTGGACGATCTAGCCGACCCGCCAGAGGAGTGCGACCGCTCGGGCCTCTGCCTGGCCGACTGCCGCCGGCCGTGAGCGCCCCCCCTGGCCGGGCTTGCGCCGCTGCCCGGGCTGTGGCCTCCTTCAGCCTGGACGTCCGCAAGCCCGGAGGGAACCCGCGATGATCCAGACGCTCCTTGCCCTGGTGCTGCTGGCCGCGCCCGCGCTGACCGCCGCCCCTCCCAGGGCGCCCAGGCCCTTCACCCTCGGCCCGTCGGTCGAGGGCCTGACCGAGTACCGCCTGCCGAACGGCCTCAGGGTGCTGCTCGTGCCGGACGCGTCGCAGCCGACCACGACGGTGAACCTGACCGTGTTCGTCGGCAGCCGGCACGAGGGCTACGGCGAGAAGGGCATGGCGCACCTGTTCGAGCACATGCTGTTCAAGCGCACCAAGCGCTTCAAGTCGATCAAGGACGAGCTCACCCGCCTGGGCGGCTTCGCCAACGGCTCGACCTGGTACGACCGCACCAACTACTTCGAGATCTTCCCGGCCGACGACGCCAAGCTGCGCCGCGCCCTGGAGCTGGAGGCCGAGCGGCTGCGCCGCGCGATCATCTCGCGCGATGAGCTGGCCACCGAGATGGGGGTGGTGAAGAACGAGCTCGACATGGGCGAGAACGATCCGCAGAACGTGCTGATCGAGCGCGTCCTGTCGACCGCCTTCCTGTGGCATAACTACGGCGACAGCACCATCGGTCCGGCCAGCGACGTCGAGGGGGTGCCCAACGAGCGGCTGCTCCGCTGGTACGAGACCTACTACCAGCCCGACAACGCCCTGCTCATCGTGGCCGGCAAGTTCGATCCGCAGCGGGCGCTCAAGCACATCGCCGCGACCTTCGGCCGCATCCCCAGGCCCCGGCGCCAGCTGCCGGCCACCTACACCCGGGAGCCCGCGCAGGACGGCGAGCGCGCCGTGACGGTGCGCCGCGTGGGCGGCACGCCGCTGCTCCTGGCCGCCTACCACGTCCCGGCCGGGACCGATCCCGACTACGCGGCCATCGACGTGCTCGAGCGCATCCTGGGCGAGGCGCCCGCGGGCCGGCTGCACAAGGCCCTGGTGGAGACCAAGCTGGCGGCCAGGGTGAGCTGCACCAACTACCAGCTGCGCGAGCCCGGGGTGTTCTACTGCCAGGCCGAGCTGCAGGCCAAGGACCCGGTGGCCCCGGTCCGGGACGGCATGCTGGCGGTCCTCGAGGGGCTGGCGCAGAAGCCGGTCACGCCCGAGGAGGTGGAGCGGGCCAGGACCAGCCTGCTCAAGCAGATCGAGCTCCTGCTCAACAGCTCCGAGCGCGTGGGCATCGTCCTGTCGGAGTTCGCCGCCATGGGCGACTGGCGCATGCTCTTCGTGCACCGCGATCGGATCGAGAAGGTGACCGTGGAGGACGTGATGCGGGTGGCCGGCCGCTACCTCCAGTCCGCCAACCGCACCCAGGGAGAGTACGTGCCCTCCGAGCAGCCCGCGCGAGCCGAGATCCCCGCCGTGGTCGATCTCGGACCGGTGCTGGCGGGCTACGCGGGCAAGCAGGCCCTGGTCGCCGGCGAGGTGTTCGAGGCCACGCCCGGGAACATCGAGGCGCGCACCGCCCGCAGCAGCCTGCCCGGCGGGCTGAAGCTGGCGCTGCTGTCCAAGAAGACCCGCGGGGAGACGGTGAGGGCGTTGCTGCGGCTGCGCTACGGGACGGAGAAGAGCCTGACCGGCAAGGGCGCCGTGGGCGACCTCGCCGCGCAGATGCTGCTGCGCGGCACGAAGACCCGGACCCGCCAGCAGATCAAGGACCAGCTCGACAAGCTCAAGGCCGAGGTGGAGGTGAACGCGCACGGGCAGGGGCTGGACGTGACGATCGAGGTGCGCCGGCCCGAGCTGGCGGCGACGCTCGAGCTCGTCGCCGAGTGCCTGAAGGCCCCGACCTTCGACCCCCGGGAGCTCGAGGAGCTGCGCCGCGAGGTGCTGGCCGGCCTCCAGCAGCAGCAGGACGACCCCATGCAGGTGGCGCTCACCGGGCTCGGCCGCCTGGTGGCCAAGTACCCCAAGGGTCATCCCTACGACACCCCGACCTTCCAGGAGCAGATCGCCGAGACCCAGGCCGTCACCCTCGAGGCGGTGAAGGCCTTCCACGCCGCCTTCTACGGCGCCCAGGATGGGCTGCTGGCCGTGGTCGGCGACTTCGAACCCCAGGCGCTCCAGGCCCAGCTCGTCGCGCTGCTCGGCGGCTGGAAGGCCCCCGAGGCCTACCAGCGCATCCCCGCGCCGCTCCAGGCGCACGCGGTGGAGGACCTGATCGTCCCGATCAAGGACAAGCCCATGGCCTGCCTGGTGGCCGCGGTGACGTTCGCGCTGCGCGACGATCAGCCCGACTACCCGGCCCTGGAGCTGGCCAACTACCTGCTCGGCGGGGGGTTCATGAACGGCCGGGTGACCAAGCGCCTGCGCGAGAAGGAGGGCTTCTCCTACGGCGCGGGCACGTTCCTGAACGCGTCCGCGTGGGAGGAGCGGGGCTTCCTCGGCGGCTACGCCATCTTTGGCACCGCCAACACCGCCGAGGTGGAGCGCGCCTTCCGCGAGGAGCTGGAGAAGGCGGTGGCCGGCGGGTTCACCGCCGAGGAGCTCAAGCTCGGCCGGGAGGGGCTGCTCAAGGAGCGCGAGCAGACGCGGGCCATGGACGACGCGCTGGCCCGGGATCTCGTCGGCCAGCTCGAGCTCGGCCGCACCATGGCCTTCGAGGCCGCCATCGACGCGCGGCTCGCCGCCCTCGGCCTGGAGGAGATCGCGGCGGCCCTGAAGAAGTACGTCGACCCCGGGCGCCTGTCCGTGCTCAAGGCCGGCGACCTCGCGGCTCCGGCCGCCGAGCCCTGAGGTCCCGCCGTGCCGACCCTCATCGACGCGCCCGCGGTGATCACCGCCGCGGGCAGCCCGCCCAAGCGCATCGAGGAGTACGCGGGCCGGGTGCGCACGCACGGCGCCGCTTTCAGCGTGGCCCGCATGCAGAGCCCCTGCGGCTGGAGCGAGCCCGGCCAGCGGCCCGAGTTCGACGAGCTGAGCCTGGTGCTGCGGGGCGAGCTGCGCGTGGAGCACGAGTCCGGCGCGCTCGTGGTGCGGGCGGGCCAGGCCGTGCTGGCGCAGCGGGGCGAGTGGGTGCGCTACTCGACCCCGGGCCCCGAGGGCGCCGAGTACCTGGCCGTGTGCCTGCCGGCCTTCTCCCCCGACCTCGTCCACCGCGACGGCTGAGCCCTCGTCCTCCCCGCGCCAGAGCTGGCGCGAACGGGAGGGTCACTCGGCGGGCCGGAAGCGGGCGCCCTCGAGGCGGGGGAGCGCGGGCGGGCCGGCCCGCTGGGCCTGCGGCGCGGCCATGCCGCGCAGGCGGCCGAGGGCCAGCGCCGGCTTGCCCAGGAGCGACCGGGGCCAGGCGTCCGGCCCGGCGAGCAGGACCTCGCCGTCCTGCAGCTCCAGGAGCGCGCCCGCCGGGCCCCTCCGCGCGGTCCCGCCCAGCAGCACCACCTGACCCTCCTGGCCCGCCAGGTCGGCCAGGCGCCGGACGGACTCGTCGAGGTCCGCCCGGCCCTGGATGCGCAGGCCGTGCAGCCTCAGGAGCTGGTAGATGCGGGCCTGGGCCGAGGGCCCTTCCTCTCCCTCGAGCAGCAGGAAGGTCACCCGGTGGCCCGCCAGCCGCCAGGGCGGCATGACCGGCTGGGTGTCGATCTGGCCGGCCTCCTCGTCGCGCAGGTAGAGGTGGATGTGGAAGGCGAGCCCGTCCCGGTCCGGGGCGGGGAAGCCCGAGGTCCAGCCGCCTCGGTGGGTGGGCTCGTGGGTCTTGTGGGCGTAGGAGAGCACGCAGCGCCCGGGCTGCAGGGCCTGGTCCGCGCTGAAGGCCGAGAGCTTGGGGAGCTCGCCCTTCAGCGCCTCGAGGTCCGCGGCCAGGGCGGCCAGGATGGGGGCGCAGGCCCTGGGCTGGCCGTTGTCCGCGCGCGCGGGGGGCGCGGCCGAGGGCCAGGCCAGGAGGGCGGCGAGGAGCCAGGGAGTGCGGGCGGGCATGGCCAAACCTCCTGGAGGCGGTGGTCCTGCGCTCAGAGCGCCTTGCGCAGGCGCTGCTTGCCGGCCTTGCGCGGGCCCACCGGGTGGAAGCCGGCCTTGAGGAAGAGCGACTCGGTCCCGGTCCAGGCGAAGGCCGCCGGGATGGCGCTGCCGGCCCGCGTCGGGCGGACCGGGTAGGCCTCGACCAGGCGCGCTCGCCGGCGCTCGAGCGCGCGGAGCGCGCGCTCGAGCAGGGCGGTCGCCACCCCGCGGCCGCGCAGGCCCGGCTTGACGAAGAAGCACGGAATGGACCACACCCGCTCGGCGTCCTCACAGCGCAGGCTGGGGGCGCGGTCCAGCCGGGGGTAGTCCACCCGGCGGTCGAACGAGCACCAACCGACCGGCTCGCCGCCGAGGTAGGCCAGCACCCCGTGGGCCCGGCCCGAGCGGACCTGCTCGCGCAGGCGCGCGCGGGCGCAGGCGCCCTTGACCTCGGCCCACCGCTCGCCCCGCTCGAGGCGCCACCACTGGCACCAGCAGCCTCCGCAGGCGCCGTTCTGGCCGAAGAGGCGCTCGAGGTCGGGCCAGCGCGCGGGGGTGAGCTCGCGGGTGGTGAGCTTGCCGCCAGGCGCGGGGCCCGATTTCACCTTCTTCTCCATGTGCCACCTTCCCGGTTCACGGGCACCAGCTCGGATCGATGGTCCACCAGCCCCGGTCCGCGCCCGGGTGCCACACCACCATGGAGCCGCCGTAGTTGAACACGTGGTAGCCGTACCAGCGGCCGGCGAAGCCGGTGCTGCTGACCGCGATCTCGTCGGTCACCCCCACCTCGTGCTGGCCGGCGCAGAAGCCCTGCGCGCGGAGCTGCCCGTTCACCGCGTCGAACCAGCTCTGGGCGGTGGGGTAGCTGCCGCCGAGGGGACAGGAGCTGCCCACGTCGCAGCCCGAGAGCCCAGCCATGACCGCGTTGACCGCCGCGCCGATCGCGGGGTCGGAGTCGCCGCCGCCGGTGAAGTCCTGCTCGGGCACCCCCTGGGGGAAGGCGCAGCCCCCGCCGCAGGCCTGGCCCATGCTCGCCAGGCTGGCGAGCATGTCCGGCTCGGGCTGGCCGTGGCGCCAGTACCAGAAGTAGGTGCCCCAGGCCTGGGCGGCGCAGTACTGCGCCTGGAACCCGGCCGGGGTCAGGGGCGGGTCGGGGTTGTATTCGTTCACCCCGCACGGCTTGCCGTGGCAGCCGGCCGGATCCCTGGCCGTGTCCTGGTGGAACTCGAGGTAGTCCACGGCCGCCGCCTGCATGACCGACGGGTCCCCGGAGTTCGTGCCGAATGGGTGGCGGGGGTAGTTCCAGCGCGCTTCCTCGTCCCGCACCAGGGCCTCGAGCCCCAGGCTCCAGGCGGGCGCGTAGCCAGGCACCTGATCGATCTCGTTGCCGTCCTGGTAGAGCACGTTGCCGAAGCGGCCGGTCTCGGCCACCACCTTGCGGATCCAGGCCTCGTGCCTCGAACCGGGCGCCACGGCCGCGCTGCCCGCCGCGGCGCAGGCGTCCTCGCCCTGCGCGTTCCCGGCGGGATCCCAGGCGCTGTAGCCCGGGGTGTCTCCCCAGCGGCAGTGCTTGATGGCCCAGCCGTCGGCGAGGTCCACCTCGACCCACATGCCGTGGGAGCCGGCCAGCTCGAGGAGCCTGCGCACCTCGGCCCAGAAGGGCTCGTTCCACTGGCCGAGGTCGGCCAGGCCGCCCTGCTCGACGTAGCCGCCGCCGGGGACCGCCCAGTCGCTCTCGCCGCCCGGCCCGGTCAGGAACGGCCCCAGGCGCGCGTGCAGGAAGGTGACCCCGTAGCCCGCCAGCAGCTCGACCCAGGCGTCGTCGTAGAGCGGCCAGCCGTATCCGCCGCCGCAGCAGGAGATGGCCCCGCGGAAGACCACGGGCTGGCCGTCGGGCCGGACGAGCCGCCCGCCCTCGGCGTGGAGCAGCATGTCCTGGAACGGGTGCTGCTCGCAGCGCGGGGACCGGCACCACCAGCCCACGGGGCAATCGTGGTTGGTGTTGCAGCCCGAGGCCGCGTCCGCGCCCTGCCCTGAGTCGTCCTCGCCGGTCCCGCCGTCGTCCTCGCCGGCCGGGTCGGCGCCGTCCTGGCCGGCGTCTTCTCCGGCGTCCTGGCCGCTGTCCTCGCCGTCTGGCCCGGCGTCCTGCTCGTCCCCGTCGTCGCCGTCCACCGGCGGGGTCCCCTCGCCGGCCTCGCAGGCCGCCAGCGTGAAGCCCAGCAGGAGCCAGAGTCCCGGCGCGACCCAGCGTGCAAGTCCGTGCATGGCGACCTCCCGGAGGGCCCCATCTTACCTCGATCCCGGCCGCGCGGGGACACCCTGGTCCGCGCCGGATTCCTGACGATCTGCCGCCCTCCGAGACGGATTTCTGAGTGCCAGCGAGGCCCCGCCGGGTCTATGTGATCGGAATCACAGGCGTTCGCCGGCTGGCACGCGGCTTGCTGCGTGCAGGGGCTGGCTCCAGGCGCAGGTCGTATCCAGGGGCGCGCCCAGGGGCCGATGAGCGATGGTCTGCCTTTCTGAGGAGGTTCCCATGCAGAGCGCGGCGAGGGGCTGGAAGCTGGGCTGGGTGTGCCTGCTGGTGGGGGTCCTGGGCCTCGGCCTGGGGGCGTGCGCCGGAGGCGGCTCGCCGGGCGGGGAGGTGACCGAGCGGGACGGGCTCAAGCTCGACGAGAGCCGTCTGAGCGCCGTGCTCCACGGCGGCGAGCTGGCGCTCCAGGTCGTGGTGGAGCGCACCCGGGTGGCCGCCTTCGCCGGCCTGGTCGCGGTGACGCTCGAGGATCTCGACGGCAACCAGCTCGGCCGGCGCGAGGTGCGCTTCCGGCTGAACGAGCCGGAGGTGGCGCTCGACTTCGAGTTCCGCGGGCTGCCGCAGCTCGCGGACACGCAGGAGCTCGGCCGCTTCCTGATCCGCTACCAGGTCGGGTGGGACGACTCCTCCCTGTACGGCCGGCGGAGCCTGTACGCCATGGTGGAGAAGGTCGAGGCGCAGGTGCTGGCGCCCGCGCACATGTACGCCGGGACCGGCTCCTTCCTGCGGGTGCTGACCCGCGATCCGGGCAGCGGCCGCGCCCTGGCCGGGCTGGACGTGCGGGCCGAGCTGCAGCTCGGCGACACCAGCCTGCAGCTCGGCGCGGGCGTGACCGACGAGCACGGCACGGCCGAGGTGTACCTGCAGGCCCCGGCCGACGCGCAGGGCGGCGGCAAGCTGGTGGTGACCGTCCGCTCCCAGCAGGGCGGCGAGCAGCAGGTCGAGGGCTCGGTGGACGTGCTGCGCGAGGAGAAGATCCTGCTGACCACCGACAAGCCGCTGTACCAGCCGGGCCAGGTGATGCACCTGCGCAGCCTGGCGCTCAGGCGGCCCGAGCTCAGGCCGGTGGGCGACGAGGAGGTGCTGTTCGAGGTGCGCGACGGCAAGGGCAACAAGGTCTTCAAGATGCTCGGCCGCACGGACGCCTTCGGCGTGGCCGCGGCCGACTTCCACCTGGCCAGCGAGGTGAACCTGGGCGACTTCGAGCTCCTGGCCCGGGTGGGCACCACCGAGGCGCGCAAGAGCGTCGAGGTCAAGCGCTACGCCCTGCCCAAGTACGGGGTGAGCTTCCGGCCCGACCGCGGCTACTACCTGCCCGGGGAGCGGGTCACCGGCCAGGTGTCCGCGCGCTACTTCTTCGGCCAGCCGGTCGGGGGCGAGGTGCGGGTCAAGGTCTACACCTTCGACGTGGGCCTGGCGGAGATCGGCGAGGTGGTGGGCGCGCTGGACGCGGACGGCCTGTGGAGCTTCGGCTTCGACCTGCCCACGGCCTTCGCCGGCATCGATCTGCTGCAGGGCAACGCCTACCTCCAGTTCGACGTGGAGGTGACCGATCTGGCCGCGCACACCGAGCGCGTGAGCGCGGTCTCGGTGGTGGCCTCGAGCTCGCTGGCGGTGGCCCTCATCCCGGAGAGCGGCGAGCTGGTCCCGGGCCTGCCCAACCGGGTGCACGTGGTGACCGCCGACCCGACCGGCATGCCGGTCCCTGCCCAGGTCGAGGTGAGCGCGGCCGGGCTGCCGGCCGTCCAGCTCGACACCGACGCGCGCGGCTTCGGCAGCCTGAGCCTGACCCCGCCCGAGGGCGCCCTCACGCTGCACGTCGAGGCGGCGGACGCGCTCGGCAACCAGGTCGAGAAGGAGGTGACCTTCCAGGCCGGCCAGAGCGGCACGGCGCTGCTGCTGCGGGTGGATCGCCGGCTGGCCCAGGTGGGCGACACCCTGCGGCTGTCCGTCTTCGCCGCCGACAGCCTGGACCGGGTGTACCTGGACGTGATCAAGGGCAACCAGACCCTGCTGACCCACAGCCTGGACCTGGTGGACGGGCAGGCCAGCTACGAGCTCGAGGCCACCCCGGACATGGCGGGCAACGTGCAGTTCGACGCCTACTACCTGACCCGCGAGTCGCAGATCGTGCGCGACAGCCAGCTCGTGCTGGTGGAGGGCGCCCGCGAGCTGGCCGTCGAGGTGAGCCTGGACAAGCCGAGCTACCTGCCCGGCGAGACCGCCCAGGTCGCCTTCCAGGTCCGGGATCAGACCGGCAACGGGGTGCCGGCCGCGCTCGGCCTGGCGGTCGTGGACGAGGCGGTCTTCGCCCTGTCCGACGCCCGCCCGGGCCTGGCCGAGACCTTCTTCGAGATCGAGCAGGACATCCTCGCCCCGCGGGTGCAGGCCATCAGCTCGAGCGCGCTCGACGACTACCTGGACCCGGACCAGCCGCCGGAGGAGCGCGAGGCCGCGGCCGAGGTGGCCTTCGCCGCGGCGCGCGGCTTCAGCGGCTACGGCATCGAGAAGAACACCTACGTGGACGCGGCCAGGCTGGTGAGCGCGCTGGTCAAGGCCCGGGTGGATCGCGACGCCGAGGGGATCCTCGCCGAGCTGCGCGAGCTGGCGGACCTCGGCGTGGTGACCCACGAGAACCTGCGCGCCTGGTTCGAGCGCGGCCCGCGCAGCTGGTACGATCCCTTCGGCCAGGCCTACCGGGCCGAGGTGCACGGCAGCTCGGAGTGGGACCAGACGGTGGTGTTCCTGTCGTCCGGCCCGGACGAGCTCGCGGGCTCGCCCGACGACGTGGCCTCCAACGCCTACTACTCCTGGTACATCATGCAGGGCCGCAACGGCGGCTGGTGGGGCGAGGAGGACATGGCCGGCGGCGCGGACCCGGGCGGCCAGCCGCCCTACGCCAACGACGGCGGCGGCGAGGAGTGCGCGGGCGGGCAGTGCGGCGCGCCGGAGGACAAGACCTCCGCGGCGCCCCGGGTGCGCAGCTACTTCCCCGAGACCCTGTACGTGAACCCGGCCCTGCTGACCGACGCGAGCGGGCGGGCCGAGCTGGAGATCCCGCTGGCCGACAGCATCACCACCTGGCGCATGAGCTCGCTGGCCAGCTCGCTCGAGGGCCAGATCGGCAGCCGGGCCGACGGGCTGCTGGTGTTCCAGCCCTTCTTCGTGGACGTGGACTTCCCGGCCACCCTCACCCGAGGCGACGAGGTGTCGGTGCCGGTGGCGGTGTACAACTACCTGGACGTGCCCCAGCGCGTCGACCTCGAGGCCCAGCCCGAGCCCTGGTTCAGCCTGATCGGCTCCGGCAGCCAGAGCCTCGAGCTCCAGGCCGGCGGGGTGGGGGTGGTGTTCTTCAGCCTGCGGGCCGAGGTGGTCGGCTGGCACGGGCTGACCGTGACCGGCATCGGCAGCGCCATGTCGGACGCCGTCCGGCGCACGGTGGAGATCGTCCCCGACGGCAAGGAGTTCCGCGTGAGCCACTCGGACCGCCTGGGCGGCGAGGCCAGCGCGACCCTCTCCATCCCCGCGGAGGCCATCGACGGGGCCAGCCGCATCTTCGTCAAGGTCTACCCCGGGCTGATGAGCCAGGCGGTCGAGGGCCTGGACGCCCTGCTGCAGATCCCCAGCGGCTGCTTCGAGCAGACCACCACCACGGCCTGGCCGAACATCATGGTGCTCAACTACCTGCGCGGGGCGAACCTGCTCACCCCGGCCATCGAGCTGAAGGCCCGCGACTACGTCAACCAGAGCTACCAGCGCATCCTGACCTTCGAGTGCCCCTCGGGTGGCTTCAACTGGTGGGTGGGCGACGACCCGGGCAACTCGATCCTCTCGGCCATGGCGCTGATGATGTTCGCCGACGCGCGCCAGTCGGTCGATCTGGACCTCGACGTGGTCGCCCGCACCGAGGCCTTCCTGGTCTCCACCCAGCAGGCGGACGGCTCCTGGAGCGGCGAGGACCACCTGCACGCCGGCAACGAGGTGTACGGCCAGTCGCAGCTGCGCGCCTCGGCCTTCTGCACCTGGGGGCTGGCCATGAGCGACCGCGCCCTGCCGGCGGTGGACCGCGGCGTGGGCTACCTGCTCTCGGCCGTGGACGGCACCGACGACACCTACACCCAGGCCCTGGTGGCCTGCGCGCTGGCCTGGGCGGACCCGTACAGCCCGGCGCTGGCCAGCCTGCTGGCGGAGCTCGACGCCAAGAAGGCTGACGGCGGCAACGGGCTGGTCTACTGGCCCACCGACAGCGGCACCGCCAGCGGCGCCTGCGGGCAGAACGGCGATCTGGAGACGACCGCGCTGGTGGCCCAGGCCATGATGCAGGCCGGGTCCTACCTGGACTCGGTCGACGGCGCCATCACCTGGCTCATCCAGCACAAGGACAGCTTCGGCACCTGGTCCACCACCCAGGGCACGGTGCAGGGCCTGCGGGCCATGACCCAGGCCATGGACTTCGCCGCCGGCCAGGACGCCAACGGCACGGTGCGGGTGGGCATCAACGGCCACGAGGACGTGTGCGACTTCGCCATCACCCCCGAGACCTCGGACGTGACCCGCATCTGCGAGCTCGACCAGCTCACCGGCGAGGGCGACAACGCCGTCAGCGTGGGGCTGAACGGCACGGGCAGCTTCCTGTACCAGGTGGTGGGCGTCTACTACCTGCCCTGGGAGCTGGTCGGCGATCCCCCGGGCACCCCGCTCAGCATCCAGGTCGAGTACGACCGCACCAACCTGGGCGTGGACGAGACCGTCGAGGCCCTGGTGACCGTGAGCTACAACGTGCCGGGCGAGAGGGTCGCGATGATCATGATCGACCTCGGCATCCCGCCGGGCTTCGATCTGCTGACCGAGGACCTGGCCGCGCTGGCCAACCCCGACGGCCCGATCACCCGCTTCGAGGTGCGCGGGCGGCAGCTGTCGGTGTACGTGGACGAGCTGGCCTACGGGGAGCCGCTGAGCTTCAGCTTCCGCCTGCGGGCCAAGTTCCCGGTGAACGCCCAGAGCCCGGCCTCGGCCGTGTGGGCCTACTACAACCCGGAGGTGCGCGCCACGAGCAGGCCGGTCGAGTTCGTGGTGGCGCAGTAGGGGCGCCGGGTCATGCGGGCGCCGCGAGACCTCGCCCTGGCCGCCCTGGCCGTCGTGGCGTGCGGGGCGTCCGCCTGCGGGGCCGGGACTCCCCTGGAGGCGCTGTCAGGGGAGCCCCGCGCCCTGGTGACCTCGCGCGGCGATCAGCTCCACCCGGCCCTGGCGGGTGACTGGCTGGTGTGGTTCGACCTGTCGGAGGACCCGGACGGGAGCTGCCCGGCCAGCTCCTACTGCTACGAGCCCGGCTGCGACCCGACCTGCCAGGGGCGGGTGATGTCCCTCGAGCTCTCGTCCGGCGAGGCCCGGGTGCTCTCCAACCCGATCCTGCAGGAGACCGCCCCGGCCATCGCCGGCGGGCGGGCGGCGTGGCGCTGCCAGGACGCGGGCGGGCGGGGGCTGTGCCTGTCGCCGCTGGGGGCCGACCGGCAGACCTTCCTGGACGAGGTGGGCTGGGACGACTACGCCAACGACCTGACCCAGCCGCTGGCCGTGTCCGGGGACACCCTGGTCTGGCCGCGCTACCGCTACGACGGGGGCGCCACGCCCTTCAAGCTGATGAAGGCCGACCTGACGACCGGGGTGCGCCAGGCGCTGCTCGCCCTGCCGTCCTTCCCCGCCGCCTGGGCCCTGGCCGGCCGGCGCGCGGCCTGGGTGACCACGGCCTGGTACGACCAGGGCTACCGCTCCCGGCTCGAGACGCTGGACCTCGACACGGGCGAGCAGCGGCTGGTGCTGGAGACCGGCCAGGTGATCTTCGGCCTGGCCGCGGCCGGGGAGCTGCTGGCCTGGAAGCAGGGCACCCGCCAGGAGTGGGAGGGCGAAGAGAACGAGGTGCACGTCTTCTACCTGGACGGGGCCGGGGAGATCCAGCAGGCCGACGGGCCCGAGGCGCTGGTGTCGGAGGAGTCCGGGGTGGTGGCCGGCCAGGGCGAGCTCTTCTGGCTGGACTACCGCGAGGGCGTCTACCGCCTGGCCGCGCGCGACCTGGCCGCGGGCACGGAGGCGCTGGTCACGCCCGAGGAGGCGGTGCTGGGCGCCTACCAGCTCCCGGCGGTCTCGGGCGGGCGCCTGGTGTGGGGCGATCGCCGCGGCGGCGACTGGGATCTGTACGTGCTGGAGCGCTGAGGCGGCTCACCGCGCCAGGGCCCGATCGACCGACTGCGGGCTGAAGCCGCGCAGGATGGTGCCGTGGATGTCCAGCACCGGCACCCCGCGCGAGCCGCCGGTCTTCCTGAGCATCTCCTCGAGGGCCGCGCGGTCCCGCTCGATGTCCTTCTCCGCGAAGCTCACCCCCCGCTTCTGCAGGTGGTCGCGGGCCCGGGTGCAGTGCGGGCACCAGCTCGTGGTGTACAGGACGACCTGGCCGTGCTTCGGGGCCGCCGCCCCGGGCTTCTGGGCGTAGCTGGCCGGGTCGATCTTCTCTTTTTCCAGGATCTCGTCGATGGGCGAGCTCGGCAACACGGTGATCGCCCCGCCCGTGGGGTGGACGGCCTGCTTGCGGTAGCGGGGCGGGATCTTCTCCGGGCTGTCCACGAAGTGGATGACCCCCGCGGAGTCCGTGTACTTGTACACGCCCTCCATGGCCCCGCGGAGCTGGCGGTCGGAGGCGGTCAGCTCCTCGCCGCCGGCCTGCCCGGGCGACCCGGCCGGCTTCCCGTCCGCACCCTGGCTGGCGCCGCCCGACTTCGCGGCCACGGCCCCGGACCCCGCGCCGGCCCCGCCTTCCGTGCCCTGGCCCCCGGTCAGCTCGTTCCAGGTGTCGCAGCCCGGCAGGCACGCCAGGCCGAGCCCCAGCAGGCCGAGCGCGATCCCTCGATGCAGTCGGGCGAGTTGCATGGCTGCTCGGCTATGTACCACACGGGCAGCCGGGAGGGTAGAATGAACCCCGGATCACTGAAAGGACCGCAAGCTCCTGGCCGCGCGTGACCAGGCCGTGGCCGAGCGCCGGCGGGACTGACCCCGGGCTCCAAGCTCTTCGCCTCGTTCCGCACGGCCGGCGAGACCCCCGTTCGATGACCTTCCGTGTGTTTGCACTCAGGAATCTCCCTGAGGGTGAAGGCCAGAAGGTCGCGCTCACGACCACGTTCAACCACGCCTGCAAGAGAGGGCTCCCCAGCCTCGCCTCGTTGCGGCAGCCGGCTGGCATCTGCCTGGGGATGTTCTGCATGCCGCACGAACCTGCCCTTGAGCCCTCTCCTATCCCAGTGCTACGCTTCGATCATCGGCGTGGCCTCCACGGGGGATGCCTAGGAGAAGGATGTTGCGATGGTGCGATGGTGCGCCTGTTCTCCTCCATGCTCCTGGCCCTGCTGGCGATCCTCTGCCTGCCCCGGCAGACGGAGGCGAGTGGGTGCCTGGGCCCGACTTGCTGCCTCGGCGACCTCGTGACCCCTTGGTCCTCGACCGCCCTGGCCGAAGTGGTTGAGTTCTCGTTTGAGCGCGTGCGGGTACGTGTGCTGAGCGACGTGGCCTACTGCCAGGGCCCGGTCGAGTGCCCGGTGGCGGACTTCCCGACCGAGCTCCTGTGGTGCCCGTACCCGGGCTGCACGCGCTACCAGCACCCTTACGAATTCTGTATCGAGCCGATCGACGTCGGCGATCGGATCATGTGGGTCGTGGACCTCATGACTGGCTGCATCCAGGCTGCGATCCCCATGGACGGTGAGGAGGTGGAGTGCTCCCCCTCCCACGTCCCCGTCGACTTCGCCATGGCCCACGTCCTGCGCCCCTTCGCGGAGTGCCACTACTACTACCAGATGGCCGGCTGGAAGAGTGGGGAGTGTGACGAGGATACCGAAGGCAACGACCTGGACTGCGCCGACGCCGTGGCGGGGCAGGGGAGCGGAACCGGGCTGGTGCTGGTGATCGGGCTCATCTTGCTTACCTGCCGGAGGCGCCCCCCCCGCCGCAGGTGACTCCCCTCTGGCAGGTGCCACCAGGCCGCGGGCGAGGTCCTTTGTGACTGGTTCCTGGTTCCCGGCCCTCCCCCTGAGGAATGCCCTGAGTGGAAGCACACAGAAGATCTGCAAACACCATCTGATCCCTTGGTGCCACGCTCACGGGCGGTCTGGTACCGGTGCCGGCCGGTCTGGTATCCTGAGGCGCCAACCCAGGAGGCAGCGATGGGGAAGCTCAGATTCGTGGCGGGCTGGGTCGTCTGCTTCGGCCTGGCGCTCGGCGCGTGCGACCAGGGCGCCATCGAGTCCGTGAGCGTGACCCTCTCCCCGGAGACCGTCACCCTGGCGCCTGGCGCCACCCAGGCCTTCACCGCCGAGGTCCTGGGCAGCGACGACCAGCGTGTGCTCTTCTCCGTGGAGGAGGCGGGCGGCGGGAGCGTGGACGGGAGCGGACGGTACACGGCCCCGGCGGACGAAGGCGTCTACCACGTGGTGGTGACCAGCGTCGCCGACGCCACCAAGTCCGACACGGCCACCGTCACCATCACGGCCAACCCCGAGGTCACTGTGACCGTGCTGCCAGCCTCCGTGACCCTCCAGGTCAGTGAGACCCAGCAGTTCAGCGCCACGGTCACGGGCGACGCCAACACGGCGGTCACCTGGAGCGTGGACGAGGCCAACGGCTGCGGCAGCGTGGACAACCTCGGGCTCTACACCGCCCCGGCCGATCCGGCCACCTGCCACGTGACCGCCACCAGCCAGGCCGACCCCACCAGGTCCGACACGGCCAGCGTGAGCGTGGTCCCGGCCGGCACCTGCACCGACGACTGCCCGGTGGCCGACGGGGTGCTGTACGGCTGCGAGCGCCGGTTCGTGTACGGGGTCAACTGGGCCTGGAAGAACTGGTGCGGCGACTTCGGCGGCGTGTCCGCCTGGGGCTTCCAGGGGGTGGCCGCGGACCGCGAGGCCTTCTCGGCCGACATGGCCGCCATGAAGGCCGCCGGGGTGGACGTGATCCGCTGGTGGATGTTCCCGCGCTTCCTGACCGAGAGCATCGCCTGGGACGCCGACGACACCCCCAGCGGCATCGGCGGCACCCTGGTGGCAGACATCCAGGCCGCGCTCGAGCTGGCCGAGGAGCACGATCTCTACCTGATGCTCACGCTCTTCTCCTTCGACAGCTTCTACTCCACGGCCGACGAGGCCGGCATCCGCTCGCGCAGCATCCAGCCCATGGTGCTCGACCCGCTGAAGCGGCAGAGGCTGCTCGACAACCTGGTGCGCCCGGTGGCCGAGGCGGTCGAGGCCAGCCCCCACAAGCAGCGCATGCTGTCCTGGGACATGATCAACGAGCCCGAGTGGGCCATCTCCGGGCCCAACCCGAACGGCGGCGAGGACTTCAGCCCCAACGGCCAGTGCGATACGGTCAGCCACGCCGAGATGGAGACCTTCCTGGACGAGCTGGCGGCCACCCTCAGGACCTACAATCCAGGCGCCCTGCTGACCGTGGGCAACGCCGCCATCAAGTGGGGCACGGCCTGGCTGTACGTGGACCAGGACTTCTACTCGCTGCACTACTACGACTGGGTGTACGAGTGGTTCCCCTACGACACGGTCACGCCCGAGTCCATCGGCATGACCGACAAGCCCGTGGTGCTGGGCGAGTACCCCATCCAGGGCCTGAGCGCGGTGGGCGGCAACCCGGCCCGCAGCGCGGCCGAGCTGTCCGCGGACCTGTGGGCCCTGGGCTGGGCCGGCACCCTGGCCTGGGCCTACAACGACCCGTCCTTCCCCTGGAACGATCAGACACTGGGGACCTTCGCCGACGCCCACCCCTGCGAGACGGCCTACTGAGTCATCACGCCACCGGCGGCGGCTCCCCGTCCATGACCGCGCGCAGCCTCTCGTAGGCCTCCGGGTGATCCGGTTGCAGCACGAGCAGGCTCGCGTTGACCGCCGCCCGCACGGCCATGAGCACGCCCCCGCCCAGCTCGGCCCAGTGGCCCGCCTGCAGCAGGCCCTTGACCGGCGTGCGGTAGCGCGCCAGGCCGGCCTTGATGTTGTGGGTGGTGGGCCGGTAGCCCATGATGCTGCCGCCCCGGTTGCCGGTGTAGCGCCAGAAGGTGACCGGGGTGGCGATCTCCAGGACCTCGAGCCTCTCCCGCAGCCCGGGCACGAGCTGGCGCTCGACCCGCTCGAGCAGCTTCTCGGCGAAGGCCGCCTTGCAGGCCCGGTAGTCGGCCCCGCGGGTGAGCTCCGGGCCGGTCCCCCAGCGCCCTTGCTGCTCCAGGTAGGCCGGGCACTGGATGGTGAGGGTCGACTTGCCCGGCGGCGCGAGCCCGGGATCGCGGGCCGAGGGCGCCAGCACGAGCAGCGCGGTGGTGTCCGGATCCCCGCTGTTGTGCGCCGCGCGCGGGAGATCGTCGCGGGTGAGCCGGACCATCTCCTCGCCCAGGCCGAGCTCCGCGGGCGAGCAGGACAGGCCGCAGTAGAGCATCACGCACGAGTAGTTGAGCTCGGCCTCGGAGAGTTTCCGCCGGTGCCTGGCCGGAACGACCTCCGGGGGCAGCAGGCGCGCGTACACGCTCTCGGCGTCGCAGGCGGCCACCACCCAGCGCGCGCGCAGCTCCTCGCCGCCCGCGAGCCGGACCCCGGCGGCCCGTCCTCCCTCGACCAGGATGCGCTCCGCGCCCTGGCCCAGCCGCACCTCGGCCCCGCGCGCCCGCAGGCGCTCGAGCAGCCAGGCCACCCAGGCCTGGCTGCCGCCTCGCGGGGCGGCGAAGTAGTCGTGGGTGTAGCCCCAGGCGAGGGGAAACATGACCGAGGCGAGCTGCTCCTCGGCGCAGAAGATCCGCTCCAGCTCCCGGCCCTTGAAGTAGCGCGCCAGGCCGGGCTCGAGGGCCGAGCGCAGGAACCGTCGCAGCGGCCAGTACCAGCGCAGCATGGTGAGCCCGTAGCCGGCCTTGGTCCACAGCCCCATGGTCTCGGCGGCCCGCAGCCTGGTGCTGAACGCGCCGAGCTGCTCCCCCAGGTGGCGGCTGTCGGCGAACAGGCGCCGCACGCCCTCGGCCTCGGCCGGGAAGTCCGCGCTCAAGCGGTCGCGCAGCAGGTCGGGCTGGCCGGTCAGCAAGTAGTCGTAGGACTCCCCGCGGAAGCGCCAGGCGCGTTCGAGCGGCCGGCAGGCGGGCCAGCCCGGGCCGAGGTGATCGAGCAGGCGGCGCAGCAGCCCGCCCTCGCCCAGCCCGCTCAGCCAGTGCACGGCGGTGTCGAAGGTGAAGCCCTGGCGGGAGAAGCCCTGCAGGTAGCCGCCGGCCCGGGGCTGGCGCTCGATCAGGGCGACCCGCTGGCCGGCCTCGGCCAGCAGGGCCGCCGCCGTCAGGCCGGAGATCCCGGCCCCGATGACCACCACGTCGTGTTGGGAGCCCGCCGCCACGCGCGCCTGCCTCGGGGCCGTCAGGGGTTCGCGAGCTGCAGGCGGCGGCGGAGCTCGTCCACGCTGGCCACCTCGCGGCCCTGGTCGCGGATCATGCGCGCGGCCTTCTCCACCAGCTCGCCGTTGGATCGGGCCATGCGTCCGGGCTCCACGTAGAAGTTGTCCTCCAGCCCCACGCGCACGTTGCCGCCCAGCGCCATGGCCGCGGCCAGCAGGCGCCACTGGTCGTGGGAGATGCAGATCTCCTCCCACTCGGCCCCGGGGGGCAGCGAGCCCACCAGGTAGGCGAGCGCCTGCACGCTGGGCGGGATGCCGCCCACCACCCCCAGGATGAGGGAGTACTGCAGGGGCGGGCGCAGCAGGCCCATGTCGATGAGCGGGTAGGAGTTGGCCACGTGGCCGGCGTCGAAGCACTCCATCTCG
Source organism: Myxococcota bacterium (assembly GCA_022710975.1). Classification (GTDB taxonomy): domain Bacteria; phylum Myxococcota; class B64-G9; order B64-G9; family B64-G9; genus JAKLGA01. The sequence continues at coordinate 22,655 of JAKLGA010000021.1, forward strand.
GGCCGGGTGCCCACCGCGTTCATGCCCTCGATGAGCGCCATGATCTCGGAGAAGGGGTTCTGGAAGACGAACTCGAACACGAACTCCTTCCGCCCGGAGTGGTACTTGGCGTAGTTCATCGAGCCCATGTTGAGCGCGGCCAGGGCCGGCTTCAGCTCGCGCACCGGGGCGAGCTTCTGCTCGGTGGTGATGCCCACCGCGCCGGTGGAGAAGTTGATGGCGACCGGGCAGGCCGCGCGCACCGCCTGGTGGATGGCGCGGTAGTCCGCCAGCTCGTAGGACGGGGCGCCGTCGGGGCTGCGGGCGTGGATGTGCACGGCCGCCGCGCCCGCCTCCCAGGCCCGCCTGGCCTCGGCCGCGTACTCCTCGGGGGTGTACGGGATGGCCGGGCACTGGGCGCGGTTGGCCACCACGCCCGACAGCGCGCAGGTGATGATGCAGGGCCGCTCGGTGCGGGTGTGCTCGGTCTGGATGAGATCCTTCATCGGGGGCTCCCTCGCTCAGCGGTTCTTCCACGCGGGCGCGCGCTTCTCCAGGAAGGCCGAGATGCCCTCCAGGGCGTCCTCGGAGCTCAGCACCTCGGCCAGCCCCTGGGCCAGCGCTGGCAGGGCCGCCTCCAGCGGAAGGCCGCGCGTGGCGGCCAGGGCCCGGCGCCCGAGGCGGATGGCCGTGGGGCTGACCGCCAGCACCCTGGCCACCAGCGCATCCACGGCCGCGTCCAGCTCGGCGCGCGGCACCACCCGGTTGAGCAGCCCGGAGGCCAGCGCCGCCTGCGCGTCGAGCCGCTCCCCGGTGAAGAACAGCTCGGCCGCGCGCTTGGGCCCGGCGTGGCGCTCGAGGAGCGGGGCGATCATCATGGGGAACAGCCCGCTCTTGACCTCCGGGGTGCCCAGCTTCACGTCGTCGGCGGCCACCGCCAGGTCGCAGGCCAGCAGCAGCCCGAGCCCGCCGCCCACGGCGTGACCGTTGACCCGGGCGATGACCGGGGTGCCCAGGCCGTCCAGCGTGCGCATCAGCTCGGAGAAGGCGCGGGTCACCGCCTCGACCCCGCCGGTGAGATCGCCCGCCAGGTCGCCCCCCGCGCAGAAGGCCGCCTGGCCGGAGCCGGTCAGCACCACCACCCGCACCTCGGGGTCGGCGTCGGCCGCCCGCAGGGCCTGGGTGAGCGCCTCGACCAGCTCGCGCGACAGCGCGTTGCGCCGCTCGGGCCGGTGGAGCGTGAGATCCAGGCGGTGCCCGTCCCGCCGGGAGAGCAACACCGCGTCGGCCTCGCTCATGACTTGGCTCCTCCCGCCTCGTCCGCCGAGCCCTGGGGATCGGCGTCGATGCGCACCAGCACGTCGCCCGGGCTGACCTTGTCGCCGACCTTGACCCGCACCTCGGCCACCACGCCGTCGCGCGGGGCGGCCAGGGTGGCCTCCATCTTCATGGCCGAGACCACCACCGCCGGCTCGCCGGCCTTCACCCGCTGGCCGACCACCACCCGGACGGCCACCACCACGGCCGGCATGGGCGGGGTCACCTCGCGCGGTGGCTCCCGGCCGGCGCCGCCCCCGCGGCGCGCGCGCCCGGGCTCCACCCGGAGCGAGGCGCCCAGGCCGGCCACCAGCCGCGCCCGGCCGTCCTCGGCCACGAGCAGCCGGTGGGTGCGGCCGTCCAGCTCGAGCGCCAGCTCGAGCACCTGATCTCTGGGGCCGAGCAGGCGGTAGCGGCAGGCCAGGCGCGCCCCGCTGATCGCGGCCACGAACGTGCCGGGCGTGTCGGGCGTGGCCCGCGCGTGCTCCAGGACCTCGAGCTCGAGATCCTCGTCCGCCACGCGCACGTGGAACGTCCTGCTCGCCACGTCAGCCCTCCATCCGCCAGCGCCCGAGCGTGTGCCAGGGGCTCGCGTCGGCGGCCGCGGGCGCGCCGGCGGCCGCCTCGCGCGCGCGGCCCGCGTGGCCGCTGAGCTCGGCCGCCAGCCAGCCGAGCAGCAGCGCCTGCCTGCGCCCGGGATCGGGGTGCCAGTCTGCGAAGTGGCGCGCCAGGAAGCCGGTCGAGGTGTCGCCGGCCCGGAAGGGCTCCGAGCCGACCACGTCCAGCAGCAGCTCGAGCGGGGTGGCGACCCCGAGCACCGCCGTCTCGGCCAGGGCCCGCTGCATGCGAGCGATGGCCGCCGGCCGATCCTCGGCCTGGCAGATGAGCTTGGCCAGGATGGGGTCGTAGTGCACCGGCACCTCGCTGCCCGCCTCCACCCCGCAGTCGAAGCGCACGCCGGGGCCGGTGGGAGAGCGCAGCCCGGCGATGCGGCCTGGGCTCGGCAGGAAGCCGTGCTCCGCGTCCTCGGCGTACAGGCGGCACTCCAGCGCGTGCCCGCGCCGGGTGAGGTCGGCCTGGCTGAGCCCGAGCGGCTCACCCGCGGCCAGCCTGAGCTGGGCCCGCACGAGATCCAGCCCGCAGATGGCCTCGGTGATCGGGTGCTCGACCTGCAGGCGCGCGTTGACCTCCATGAAGTAGAAGCGGCCGTCACGGTCGAGCAGGAACTCGACCGTGCCGGCGTTCTGGTAGCCGGCCGCCCGGGCCACCTGGACGGCCGCGGCGCACAGGCGCTCACGCAGGGCCTCGTCCACGCCTGGCGAGGGGGCCTCCTCGATGATCTTCTGGTGGCGGCGCTGGATGGAGCACTCGCGCTCGAAGAGGTGCACCACCTGGCCGTGCTGGTCGGCCAGGATCTGGACCTCGACGTGGCGCGGATCGAGCAGGCACTTCTCGAGGTACAGGCGCTCGTCGCCGAAGGCGCCGCGGGCCTCCGAGGCCGCGCGCGCGAGCGCCTCGGGCAGCTCCTCCGCCCGCTCCACCCGGCGCATGCCCTTGCCGCCGCCGCCGGCGGCCGCCTTGAGCATGATCGGGAAGCCGAGCCGCTCGGCCTGGGCCACGAGCGCGCCCGCGTCGCCGGTCGGCTCGAGCAGCCCCGGGGTGATCGGCACGCCCGCCGCCTGGGCCAGCCGGCGCGCCTGGAGCTTGTCGCCCACCGCCCGCAGCACGCGGGCCGGCGGGCCGATGAAGGCGAGCCCGGCCGCCGCGCACGCCTCGGCGAAGTCGCCGTTCTCGGACAGGAAGCCGTAGCCCGGGTGGATGGCCTGGGCCCCGGTGGCCCGCGCGGCCTCGAGCAGCCGCGCCATGTTCAGGTACGACTCGGCCGGCGCGTCGCCCGGCAGGGCCACCCGCTCGTCGGCGTACAGCGCGTGCGGGGCGCGCGCGTCCACGGGCGAGTGGACCGCCACCGTGCGCACGCCCAGCTCGCGGCAAGTGCGCGCGATGCGCAGCGCGATCTCCCCGCGGTTGGCGATCAGGATGCGCTCGAACACAGGGCCTCCCTCTCACATGCGGAAGACGCCGTAGCCCCAGGGCGCCGAGCGCAGCGGCGCGTTCAGCGCGGCCGACAGCCCGAGCGCCAGCACGTCCCGGGTGCGGGCCGGGTCGAGGATGCCGTCGTCCCACAGGTTGGCGGTCGAGTGGTAGGCCGAGCCCTCGCGGCGGGCCGCCTCCTGGATCGGCTCCTGGATGGCGGCCACCTCCTCGGGCGTCATGGGCGGCAGCCCCTCGCGGGCCTGCTGCTCGTTCTTCACCGAGACCAGCACCGAGGCGGCCTGATCCGGGCCCATCACCCCGATGCGCGCGTTCGGCCACATCCACAGGAAGCGCGGCGAGTAGGCCCGTCCGCACATGCCGTAGTTGCCCGCGCCGAAGGAGGCCCCCACGATGACCGTCAGCTTGGGCACCCCGGCGGTGGCCACCGCGTTGACCATCTTGTGCCCGTCCTTGGTGATCCCGCCCCGCTCGTACTCGCGCCCGATGATGTAGCCGTTGATGTTCTGCAGGAAGACCAGCGGCACCCCGTCGCGATCGCACAGCTGGATGAACTGGGCGGCCTTGAGGGAGCTCTCGGAGAACAGTACCCCGTTGTTGCCCAGCAGCCCCACCTGCATGCCGTGCAGGTACCCCCAGCCGCATACCAGGGTGGGCCCGTAGTCGCGCTTGAACTCGTGGAACTGGCTGCCGTCCAGCAGGCGCGCCAGCAGCTCGCGCACGTCGTAGGGCGTGGACAGGGCGCGCGGCACCAGCCCGTAGATCTCGTCGGCCGGGTAGAGCGGCGGGGCGGGCGGCCGGGTGGGGATGCGCGCCCGCTCGACCGGCGGCAGCAGCGCCACCAGGTCGCGGGCGATGGCCAGCGCGTGGGCGTCGTCCTCGGCGTAGTAGTCGCTCACCCCGGACTCCGCGCAGTGCAGCCGCGCGCCGCCCAGCTCCTCGGCGGTGACCTCCTCGCCCGTGGCCGCGCGCACCAGCGGCGGGCCGCCCAGGAAGATGGCCCCGGTGCCGGCCACGTGGATGGCGTGATCGCTCATGGCCGGCATGTAGGCCGCCCCGGCCGTGCACAGCCCCATGACGCAGGTGATCTGCGGCACGCCCAGCTTGGAGAGCTGGGCCTGGTTGTAGAACACCCGCCCGCCGTCGTCGAGGTCCGGGAACAGCTCGCTCTGCAGCGGCAGGAAGGCCCCGCCCGAGTCTACCAGGTTGAGCATGGGCAGGCGGTTCTCGAGCGCGATCGCCTGGCAGCGCAGGGTCTTCTTGACCCCCAGCGGGTAGATGGTGCCGCCCTTGATGCGCGCGTCGTTGGCCAGCACCAGCACCTCGCGCCCGGACACCCGGCCGATGCCGGCCAGGCTGCCCGCCCCGTGCACCCGGCCGTCGTACATGTCCTTGGCGGCCAGCGGGGCGACCTCCAGGAAGGGCGCGTCCGGGTCGAGCAGCGCCTCCAGGCGCTCCTCGACCGTCAGCTTGCCCTGCTCCTTGTGGCGCGCCTGGGCCTTGGGGCTGCGGTCGGTGTGCGCCCGCTCGAGCTCGGCCCTGAGGTCCGCCACCAGGGCCAGCATGGCGGCCCGGTTGGCCTGGTACTCGGCCGAGCGGGTGTCGATGCGCGTCTCCAGCACGTCCATGGGCGGTTCCTCCGCGTCCCGTCCGGCCCGGCTCAGACCGGGGCCAGGCGGGCCAGCACGTCGTCGGCCAGCGCCAGGCGGGCCGCGTGCGAGGAGTGCCCGGCCAGGCAGCCGAGGCGCGCCTCGGCCAGGGCCCGGGCCACCGGGTGGGAGCGCAGGTACCCGGCCCCGGCCAGGATGCCCAGCGCCTGGTCGGACACGCGGCAGGCGGCCTCGCTGGCGAACACCTTGGCGCACAGCCCGAGCCGCTCCGCCTCCGGGCTCCCGGCCGCCGCGGCGGCCGCGGCCCGGAGGGCCAGCAGCTCGGCGGTCTGGAGCTGGGTGAGCATCTCGGCCAGCTCGAAGCGCACCAGCTGGTGGCTGGCCGCGGGCTTGCCCCCCTCCCGCGGGGCGCTGGCCGCGGCGCGGGCCTCCTCCAGGCAGCGGGCGAGCAGCCCGAGCGCCGCGGCCGTGGCCAGGCGATCCTCGGCCCGGCGCAGCGCCGCGATCAACCCGGGCAGGGCCGCGGCGGGCAGCGGCCCGAGCACCTGCCCGGCCGGCACGCGCACCTCCCGGAGGCTCACCGGCCGGCCCTCGAGCTCCGCGTAGCCGAAGGACTCGAGCGGCGCGCCCGGCTCGACCCCCGGGGCGGCGCGCTCCACGAACAGCACGGCCGGGCCGCGGGGGGTCGCGGCCAGCACCGCCAGCCAGTCGCAGCAGGCGGCCAGCGACACCGGGCCCTTCTGCCCCGAGAGCGCGTAGCCCTCGCCCGCGGGCTCGGCGCGGCAGGCGGGCCCGGCCTCGAGCGGCCGGCCGGGCTCGCTGAAGGCCAGCGCGGCCACGCGCGTCCCCGCCCGGAGCGCCGGCAGGAGCGCCTCGCGCTGGGCGAGCGCGCCGTGCTCGGCGACCAGCTCCGCGGCCAGGCGCTGCAGCTCGGCCGCGAACACCAGCCAGGGCGCGCGGGCGGCCAGGGCCTTGCCGGCCAGCAGCCGCGCGACGTCCGCGCCGGGCCCGGCCGCGAGGTAGCCGCACTCCCCCAGCCGGGCCAGCCAGGCCCGGGCCGCGCCGGCGGTGAGGTCCGGGTTCGCCCCCAGCAGCGCCTCGACGCGCGCCGCCAGCGCGGTCTCCTCGGGTTTCAGCTCGTAGTCCATGGGGTCCGCCTACATCAGCTTGGAGATGATCATCTTCTGGATCTCGGAGGTGCCGCCGCCGATGGCCGCCAGGCGGCCGTCGCGGAACACCCGCTCCACGTCGTACTCGTGGCAGTAGCCGTAGCCGCCGAACAGGGTGAGCGCGGCGTTGGCCGGCCCCAGCGACCAGTCGCCCACGAACAGCTTGGCCACCGCCGCCTCGAGGTGGTTCAGCGGCCGGCCCTGGTCCTTGCACCAGGCGATGCGGTAGACCAGCCCGCGCGCGGCCTCGATGAAGAGGGTCAGCTCGGCCAGCTTGGCCCGGACCGCCTCGAACTCGGCGATCGGCCGGCCGAACTGGACCCGCTCGCGGGCGTAGCGGGCCCCGCGCTCGAGCGCGTAGGACACGCTGCCGATGAACGGGGCCACCAGCGCCGAGCGGTCCCACTCGACCGTCTGCATGGCCATCAGGAAGCCGGCCCCCTCGGTCCCCAGCAGGTTCCCGGCCGGCACCCGGCAGTCGTCGAAGAAGAGCTCCGAGGTCTGGCTGGTGCGCACCCCCAGCTTGTGCAGCGGCGGCCCGGCGCTGAAGCCCGGCGTGCCCCGCTCGACCACGAAGGCCGAGATGCCGGCGTGCCCGGCGGCCGGGTCGGTCTTGGCGTACACCACGGCCACGTCCGCGAGCGGCCCGTTGGTGATGAAGATCTTCGAGCCGTTCAGCACGAACTCGTCGCCCCGGCGCTCGGCCCGGGTGCGCAGCGCGGCCACGTCCGAGCCGGCACCGGGCTCGGTCAGCCCCATGCAGCCGACCAGCTCGCCGGAGGCGAGCCCGGGCAGCAGGCACCGCTTCAGCTCCTCGGAGCCGTGGCGGAGCAGCGTGTCCGCGCACAGGAAGGTGTGCGCCCCGTAGGCCAGGCACAGGCCGCCGTCCACACCGGCCTCGCCCAGCGCCTCGCCGGCCATCACGGTGGTGACCACGTCCGCGCCGGCCCCGCCGTACTCCTCCGGCAGGTGCAGCCCCAGCAGACCGAACTCGCCCAGGCGGCGGAAGGCCTGCCGGTCGAACTCGCCCCGCAGATCGTGCTCGCGGCAGCGCGGGACGATCTCCTTGCGGGCGAAGGCCAGCACCTGCCGGCGGTAGGCCTGCTGCTCCTCGGAGAAGGTGAAGTCCATGCCGCCTCCGCTCCTCGCTCCCGGGTGGGCTCTCTGGGACGAAGGCGAGCCTATTACGCGCCGCGGCATATGGCAAGCGCGAGGTGGCGGCTGGCCGCAGACCGGGGGTACAATCCGCGCGTCTGCACAGGGGAGCTCGAAGGAGGGATCGACATGCGGGCGAGCACGTGGGCATTCCTGGCGATCGGTTGTTCCCTGGCGGCGCTCCCGGGCGCGGCGCGGGCGGGCGAGGAGGCCCTGCCGCCCGAGGCCCGGGCCGTGCTGGAGGAGTTCCAGCGGACCGAGGCGGCCGCGGCGGCGCGGGCCGAGGCCAAGATGGAGCCCATCCGCCAGGCCCTGGAGGCCGAGCTGGCGCCGGCCCGCGACGCGGCCGAGCGGAAGCTGCGCGCCCTCCAGGACCAGTACACCCGGGCCGGCAAGCTGGACGAGGCCCTGGCGCTGCGCGAGGCGGCCCGCCAGGTGTCGAACGTCCGCCAGGACCCGGGCAACCTGAGCCTGTCGGAGAAGGACATCGGCCGGACCTACCTGTACGAGGTGACCGGCTCGACCCAGGGCTCGGTGTGGGGCAGCGAGGTGTTCACCAGCGACTCCCACCTGGGCACGGCCGCGGTGCACAGCGGGGTGCTGCAGCCCGGGCAGCCCGGCGTCGTCCGGGTGCGCGTGCTCGGCCCGCAGAAGAGCTTCATGGCCAGCACCCGCAACGGGGTGACCAGCAACGCCTACGGGCCCTGGCACATCTCCTTCACCGTGGAGAAGGTCCGGGCCGAGCGGTAGGCCCCGCCCGCCTCGCGGCGCGCCGTTGTCCGGCCCGGGGGGGGCGTGTTACCATCCGGACCGACGTGGGGGATCCTGCCGCACCGGAGGCCACGCATGCGCTGGCTGCTCGTCCTGGCACTCGGCCTGCTGCCCTGCGCGGCCCGGGCCGCCGAGCCCCTCGAGCAGGCCGAGCAGCTCCTGATCGCCATGGAGTACGGCAAGGCGCTCAAGCTGGCCGAGGCCGTGCTGCGCGAGCCCGGGAGCGGACCCGGCGAGCTGGTGGCCGCGCTGCGCATGCAGGGGCTGTGCCTGACGGCGCTCGGCCGCGAGGCGGAGGCCGTGGAGGTCTTCCGCCGGCTGCTGGCCATCGAGCCCGCCTTCCGCCTGGGCGAGGACCTGTCGCCCAAGATGCGCTCCGGGTTCACCACGGCGCTCGGGCTGAGCGTCGACCAGCCGCCGCTGCGCGTGTCCCACGTGCCGCCGGTCGTGTCCGGCGCGCTGCGGGAGCTGCGCCTGGTGGCCCGGCTGGAGGCCGATCCGCTCAGGATGGTCAAGGGCCTGCGGCTGCGCTACCGGACCGCCGGGGGCCTGCGCGAGCTGTCGGTGCTCGTGGACGGGCCCAAGGGGGTGGCCTTCAAGCTGCCCGAGCGCTACCTGGCAGACGAGTTCACCTACTGGTTCGAGGCCTTCAACGAGCACGGCGGGGTGCTGGCCCGCGTGGGCTCGCCGGAGGCGCCGCTCGAGCTGCGGGCCGTGCCCGCGCCGCCCGTGGTCGCCCCGGCCCCGGTCGCGGCCCCGCCGCCGCCCGCGCTGGAGCCCGAGGAGCCCGGCCGCTGGTACGCGAGCTGGTGGTTCTGGACCGTGGTGGGGGTGGTGGTGGCCGGGGCCGTCACCGGCGGGGTGCTGGGCGCCACCCTGGACACGGGGCCCGATCCGCTGCACTGGGACGTCGACGTCCGCTGAGGAGACGCCATGGCCCGCCGCCCCTCGCCCCTGCTGCTGACCGCGCTGCTGCTCGCCGGCTGCGGCGGGGGCGAGCCGTTCACCCTGCGCGTCGTCTTCCCGGACGAGGCCGCCCGCCAGGCCACGGAGTGGCTGCGGCTCGTGGCCATCGCCCCTGGCCAGGGCGCGGACTGCGTGGAGCTCCTGTCCGGCCTGGCCTCCCCGGGGGAGCCGGGCTACGCCATCGAGGCGGAGGTCACCCTCGGCTACCCCCTCGCGGGCAGCCCCGCCGGGCTGGACCTCGAGGCCGCCGGGGACAAGCTCTTCTTCGCCGAGGCGCAGGACGGCTCCCTGGCGGTCCGGCTGCGCGGCTGCAGCGCGGTGGTGGTGGGCGAGGGCGCCCCGCGCGAGGCGAGCGTCTCGCTGCAGTGGCTGGGCGAGCACTGCCAGGCCGACGCCGACTGCCCGGACGACCTCCTGTGGTGCACGGGCACGCCGCGCTGCGTGGACTGGAGGTGCCAGGAGGAGCCCCCGGCGTGCGATGACGGCGTCGGCTGCACCCAGGACGCCTGCGACGAGGACGCCGACGCCTGCAGCCACCTGCCGCGCGACGGGGACTGCGACGACGGCGACGTGTGCACCGGCCAGGAGACCTGCGACCCGCGGGCCGGCTGCGTGGACGGCCAGCCGCTCGAGTGCGACGACGGGGAGTTCTGCGACGGCGCCGAGGGCTGCGATCCGGCGCTCGGCTGCCAGGCGGGCAGCCCCCCGAGCTGCGACGACGGCGTGCCCTGCACGCTGGACGCCTGCGACGCGGGCACCGACGCCTGCGCCCACACGCCCAACGCCGGGGGCTGCCCGGAGCTCCACGTGGGGCCGGAGCCGGACTCCTGCCCGCACGAGCTGCCCGACGGCACGCCCGTCACCACCTGCGACCACGCCGGGGCCGGCGGGCTCATCGCCGCGAGCCAGGCCGCGCCGGCCGAGGGCGCCCGCTTCCTGCTCCACGGCCAGGCCGACCTGCCCGGGCGTTTCACCGGACCGGTGCACGTCCCGGGCGGCTCCTTCGTCGGCGCGGCCCCGGGCGTCGACCCGGCCCACGTGGTGCTGGCCGCGCCCCGCGACGCCGACAACGGCGCGCTGCAGCTCGCGGGCGACGGGGTGCACGTGGACGGCCTGACCATCCTGGTGGTGTACGACAACGACTACGCCATCTCCGCCTGGCCCGCCGCGGCCACCCCGGCCGGCGCCACGCGGGGGCACCTGATCGAGCGCGTGACCGCCTTCGCCGTCGATCCGGAGGTGCGCGGCACGAACGGCATCGGGCCGCCGGTGGCGCTGGGCGACGCCTGCACGGTGCGCAACTGCCACTTCTACGGCTACTTCGAGCTGGAGCTGCAGGTCCAGGGCCGCGCCGACGTGCGCCTGGTCCACAACACCTTCGTGCTGTTCCAGGCCAACGACGCCTCGCCCATCGACGCATCCGGCTCGCGGGGCTTCACCTTCGCCAACAACGTCGTGCTGTCGCTGGCCCAGGAGGAGCCCGTGCTGGTCTGGGCCGATCTGGCCGCGGTCGATCTGGTGCTCAGCGGCAACCTGGTCGAGGGGTTCGCCGGCGTCGCCACCGGCCACAACCCGGGCGATCCGGGCACCCGGGTCGTCGACAACCTGCTCGCGCCCGCCGAGCTGGAGTCCCCGCGCTCCCCGCGCTTCCTGGCGGACTCGGCCCAGCGCGTGGCCGGGCCGGTGGCCGGGGAGGGGACCAGCCTGGACGGGGTGGAGCTGGCGGGCCTGGCGGGGGCGCGCCCGGGCGCCTTCCAGCGGCCGAGCGCGCTCGGCCTGCCGCGGCGCCAGGTGGTCCGCCTCGGCCGGGGCGACTGCGGCGGCGAGGGCTGCGATCTGGACGCCGACGCGATCGGCCAGGACGTGCAGGAGGCGGTCTGGTCGGCCTGGCCGGGCGCCGAGGTGCAGGTGTTCCCCTCGGCCAGCCCGTACGCCGGCTTCGCCCTGCTCGGCTGGCCGGTCCGCCTGCGCGGGATGGGCGCCGCGGTGGACGAGGTGGTGCTGGAGAACGCCTACGACGACGCCCTGCTCGAGGGCCTCGACGTCTACAACCGCCACGACGCCACGCTGATCCTGCTGGAGAAGATCGCCGACCCGGTGCTCGTCTCCGACCTCACCGTGCGCCTGGACGCGGCCCGGTCCGGCGACAACTGGGGGGTGTACACCGAGGACCGGGCGGAGCAGGCCGACTGGCCGCCGCACCGCCTCGAGCGCCTCAGGCTCGCCTCGAGCGGCACCGAGCTCGGGCTGTACGCGGGCTTCTACCTGGGCACCCGGACGGTGGTGCAGGACTCGCTGGTGTGGGGCGGCTTCCGCGCCTGCGTCCGGCTGGGGCCGCGCAACTCGGAGTCGAACGCCAGCACGCCCTCCAACGCCAAGCTGGTCAACCTGACCTGCCGGCTGATCGGCGTCGGCAACCAGGTCCCGCAGGCCTTCCTCGACGTGGCGGCCGCGGACGGCGCGGTGTTCGTCGACCTGGCGGCCGAGTCCATCGCGCCCGTGCCGCTGCTGCGCGCCCAGCGCCGCGCGAGCGGGGACACCGGCGCCGCCGCGCTCGACCCGCCGCTCTCCTACCAGGCGGTGTCCGTGAGCGCGAAGAACGCGAGCGCGCTCCACGACGGCTTCGACGCCGCGAGCGGCAGCTACACCGAGACCGGCGTCGAGCTGCTCGGGGCCGCGGACGCGCTGTTCGTGGACGAGGGCGACAGCCACCTGGCGCCGGGCAGCACGGCGCTCGACACGGGCGTGGACCCGGGCACGCTCGATGCCCTGCTCGCGCCGGGGACCTCGCTCGACGGCGTGGATCGCGCCACGGTCCTGGCCCTCGACCGCGGCTGCTACGAGCAGGGTCAGTAGGGAGTCGGCCCGCGACCCGCCCCCTCGCCGGACCTCCCCAGGAGCTCACTCGTCCGGGCTCAGGCCGAAGCTCTGCTTCGCGCCGAAGGGCCGCTCGCCGTCCAGGCGCGCCCCGCCCAGGGCCTTGAGGAACTCGTCGGCCACGAGATCGTGGCCGGCCGGGTTGAAGTGCAGCTCGTCGATCAGGTAGTCGTCCAGGCGCGGCACCTCGGCCCAGGCCTGGTACACGTCCACCAGCAGGATCCGGTCCTGCGGGCTGAAGGCGTCGCGCAGCAGCGTGAGCCCCTCGTCGAGCTTGGCGACCACGCTCGGCTGCAGCGCCTCGCCGACCCACTCCCCCCAGCGCTCGGAGCGGCCGTAGTTGGGGTACAGCAGCCAGGCCACGTCCACGCTGGGGTTGTCCACGCGGACGGCGGCCAGGATGGCGCGGATGCGGGCGAGCACCTCGGTCAGGAAGGGCAGCAGGCCGTCGTACAGCCCGGCCATGTCCCCGGACGAGAACTTCTCGTCCGCGAAGTACAGCACGTCGTTGCCGCCCAGCGAGACGAGCAGCAGGTCCGCCTCGGCCAGGGCCGCGCGGCTCGCCTCGAAGTTCGGCTGGCCGGGCAGCCAGTCCTCGGTGGTGGAGCCGGCCTCGGCCAGGTTGGAGAGCGTCACCTGGCCGAGCTCCCCCAGGCGCTCGGCCACGAGCTCCGGGAAGCGCCGCGCGGCGCCCATCACCGGCAGGCTGTCGCCGATGGCCACCAGGCGGATCGCGCCGGCCCGCACCGCGCCGGGCAGGCGCTGGGGCAGGTTCCGCGAGGTGGTCCACTGGCCCTCGGCCAGCGGGAAGGTCACCAGGTGCAGCCCGGGCTCGACCTGGCCGAAGGCCGCGAAGCCGTACCCGCAGGTGGTGAAGGTGCGCTCCTCGCCGCCCAGCAGCGAGACCTCGACGCCCTTCAGGAACGTGTCGCGGGGATCCCGGCGCGAGCCGTACACCGAGCGGTCCGAGCGGTCCCCGTCGAGGTAGACCGCGGCCTGGACGGAGGGCAGCCGCCCGGCCTCCGAGGTGTCGCAGGTCTCGCCCTGGGGCTCCGCCCCGCAGCCCGCGAGGGAGCCGCAGGAGGTCCACAGGCAGGCGGCGAGCAGGCTCGTCAGGGTGCGCATGCCGTGATTCTAGCGCCCAGCGCGCGGCCGCCACAAGGCCGCTCCCGCGGCGCGTCCTCGCCGAAGAGCTCTGCGGCTTGCTCCCGCGTGGGTGGTGGTCGGGTGGCGGATCGACTAGGATGGGTGCATCCGATCCAGGGCTCGTGGAGGTCTGCATGAATTCTGCGGTGCGCGTGTTCGCAGCGCTGTTCGTGGTCCTGGGTTGGGCCGGCTGTGACGGCGGGGGAGGGAGCGGTGACGGGGGCCTGCCCGACGCAGACGGGGAGGCGGACGGGGACGGAGGCACTGGCACGGGCTGCGCCTTCCCCTACGCGCCCCCTGTGGAGCACGTCCTCACGGACGAGATGGGGGACCAGCACACCTTCTCGGACCTCCAGCAGCTCTGCACCCTCGACTACGAGGGCATCCACGCGCTGGCCTTCGTCAAGGCCGAGCCCACCGGCATGACCTTCTGGGACCCGAACTACACCGTCCGGGAAGGCTACCTCTGCCGGGACGATCGGGTGGAGCGGCTCCCGGACGGCAGGTTCCTGCTCGAGTTCCTGCACCACGGCTGGACCCGCATGGGGGTCGGCTTCGACGACCTGCACTTCGTTTGGGAGTTCGGCGAGACCTGCATCGGCGCCCGCCCCTGCCTCTCCAACGCCGACAGGCTGAGCGTGCGGCGGCAGAGCGACGAGACGCTGCTGGCCGAGGGGTTGCCCGCCACCTGCGTGTACACGACCGCGCGGGGCCTCCCTCGGCCGCTCACCCCGCAGCTCCGCGTCCCCGCGAGCGGCGGCGCGATCACCTTCTCGATGGGCTCCGCCGCGGGCGCGGCCGACGAGCTGCCCGTCCACCGCGTGACCCTCAACCCCTTCGTGATGGACGCCCGCGAGGCCAGCAACGCGGACTTCGCCCTGTTCCTCTCCGACCAGGGGAACGACTGCGCCGGCCACGCCTGCCTCGACGCCGCAGCGCCGGAGGTCAGGCTGCACCAGGTCGATGGCGTGTGGACGCCGGATTCCGGCTCCGAGGATCTCCCGGTGGTCCGGGTCACCTGGTTCGGCGCGAAGGCTTTCTGCGACTGGCGCTTCTGGTCCGGTCTGCCCTCCGAGGCGCAGTGGGAGGCGGCCGCCTCGGCCGCCGGGACCCGGGTGTACCCGTGGGGCGCGGACGAGCCAACCTGCGAGCTGGCCAGCTACGACGCCTGCGCGGCCGGTGCGCCGGGACCGGGCTGCTCGAAGCCCGGCGGCGCCAGCCAGGAGGGCGTGTGCGATCTCGCCGGCAACCTGGCCGAGTGGGTGGGGGACTGGTACCAGGCGGACGGCTACGCAAGCTGCGCGCAGGGCTGCGAGGACCCGCGCGGGCCGGACACGGACACCGGGCTCAAGGTGGTGAGGGGCGGCAGCTTCGAGGAGCCCGCGGCCGGGCTGCGAGCGTCCGCCCGGTCGTCCGCCGCGCCCGGCTCCTCCTCCGCCTCGATCGGGGTGCGCTGCGTCCAGGAGATCTACCCGCCGAACAAGTGAGCAGCCGGCCCGGAACTGCTCGGGCCGGGCTTCGCGGGACCATTCTGAATGGGAGGAGCGATGGAGGTCCGATATCACCGTGAAAGCGCGCCTGAGGCGCTGGCCGCTGGGCCCGAGGAAGAAGGAGCCTGGGGTCTGGGGCGAAGCCCCAGCGAGGCGCCGCCAGGCGCCGCGGAGTCCTGACAACCCTGCGCCGAGCTGACCAGTCCCCGATGCGCCAGGGCTGCCTGCAGCGACAGGCCCGCCCCTCGCCCCTCGAGGCTGTCTCTTCTAAAGAGGATCATGCCTATCTTGTCCCCGCGGTCGACACGCCACTAGGATGGCCCTGAAAACTCCGAGGAGGTCGGCATGCTGAGCGAGGACGGCGGGATCCGCGTGCGGGACGCCGCGCTGGCGGACGCGGAGCGGCTCACGGCCTGGGCTGCGGCCATGGCCTGGGAGACCGAGCGCAGGCGGCTCGATCCGGACACGCTCGGGCGGGGAGTCCGGCTGGGTCTCGAGGACCCGGCCCGGGCGCGCTACTTCGTGGCCGAGCGCGTCGGAGAGTCGGGCGCCGTGCCGGCCGGCACCCTGATGCTGACCCGCGAGTGGAGCGACTGGCGCGCCGGCGAGTGGTGGTGGATCCAGAGCGTATACGTGCCCCCGGCCTGCCGCCGCCTGGGCGTGCTGCGGGCGCTCTACGCGCACGTCCTGGGGCTCGCACGGAGCGCGCCCGGCGTGTGCGGCCTGCGCCTGTACGTGGCGCGGGACAACCGCGCTGCCCAGGAGGCCTACGCGCGCCTGGGGATGCAGGACCCGGGTTACTCGATGTTCGAGGCGGAGCTGCCCCCTCAACGAATTCTTCCTCACGGAACCGTGGAAGGCAGCTCCTCGGGCGCGCGGGTGCGGTAGGTCGCGTCGATGTGGGGGATGAGCTCCTGGATGAGTGAGTCCTCGTAGCGCCGGGGCGGCAGGTGGCGGCCGGACTGGTTCACGTAGAAGGTCCCGGCCACGCAGTCCTGGCCGCAGCGGCCGTCGGGGAACACGATGATGAACTTGGCCAGCGCGCCCTCGTTCATCCACGGCTCGGTGAAGAGCACGCTGGTGGTCATCAGCTCGGGCTCCATGCCCATGCCGTGCAGCAGGTAGAGCACCGGGTAGCGGGTGTCGGGCCGCTCGGCGTAGCCCGGCGGCAGGTAGATCCAGTAGGGCCGCTCGCCGCCCAGGATGGCGCTCGGGTAGGTGCGCGCGAGCACCTGGGCCGTCCCGGGCGGGGACAGCGGGCGGAGATCGGGGCGCGGCCAGGTGCGCGAGACGAAGGCCAGCATGCCGAAGAAGCGGTGCATGAGCTGGGTGGCCGTGCCCACGTGGCCGCCGTCGCCGGCCTGGATGTCGGCGGCGCTCGCCTGCTCGTCGCCGTAGAGCACGAACACGTCGCGGCCGACCCTCGACCAGTCGATGTGGTGGATGTCGAAGGCGCCCTCGTAGCCCGCCTCCAGCAGGGCCTCGAACCCGGGCCGCACGTCCACCGGCCGGCCGCGCGCGCCGAGCTCCCCGGCGAAGGCCTCCATGAGGGGCCGGAAGCGGAAGTGATCGCGCACCCCCACGTCCAGGTAGAAGTCGAGGCGCGCCAGGTCCTCCTCGGGCAGGGCCTGCAGCAGCCGGCGGGGATCGTACAGATCCTGCTGGCGCACGATGGCCGGGTTGAGATCGTAGACCCCGTTGCCCTCGCCCACGTCCCAGGGGCCTTCGGCCGTCCCGGCCACGCCGTCCAGGCCGAGGTCGAGGTAGGGCTCGCCCGGCTGCCAGGTGTGGTCGCCCTCGGTCCCCAGGGGGTTCGCCAGCGGCGCGAAGTCGTCGCCGGACGGATCGGGGTTCGTGGCCGGGTCGTGGCCGGGCTCGGCCGCGCTCGCCAGGCCGTCCGCGCCCACGTCGTCGAAGCGCTCGCCGCCCCAGAAGAGCACGGGCTCGCCCGGGCCGCGCCGGCCGTCCCCGTCGAGGTCCACGGCCAGCGCGATCTCGACCGGGAAGGTGGAGGGCAGCGCGGGGTCGAAGGCCCCGGGCGTGCTCCCGGCGTTGTCGCAGAAGGTGATCACCGGGAGCGCTCCGTCCGGGTTGTAGCGCCAGTCATGGAAGCCCTCGAGGCGCACGGGCTCCTCGCAGAAGCGGGACGGCTCGAGCAGGTACTCCTCCGGCACGCCCGGCGGCAGGTAGGCGTGCGCGGGGTTGACGCTCATGAAGTTGCCCCAGGCGATGGCCGCGCCCAGGAAGGCCTGCAGCATGCCGGTGCGGTTCGTGCCGCCCATCCCGTGACCCAGGTCGAGGTGCTCGTAGTCCTGGCCGGCCCCGGGCGCCGGGCACATCCGGCCGCCCTCGGGCGGCACGCAGAAGCCGCCGAACACCTCGGTCTGGAGCGTGTGCATCATGCCCGCCAGCTCGAGCGGGCCGCCCAGCGGGACGAGCTGGTCGAACAGCTCGTGGTGCCGGAGGCCCAGGAAGGCGGCGCTCACCGAGCCCATGGAGAAGCCGCCGATGGCGCGGTAGGTCCAGCGCCGTGTCCCGGGCCCGTCCGGGCCGCTGTCCTGACAGGCCGGGAGCAGGCACAGCCAGGCGCACAGCGCGAGTCCGGGGAGTGTCCGGCGGCTCGGTCCAGGTCGGGTGAGGTGCGTGGCGCGCATGGGTGCCTCCAAGACCCGTGCTCGCTCACTCGACGGGCGGGGCGTCGCCGGCCAGGAGGCAGCCAGAGAGGATTTGCTCGCTGGGCTCGCCGCCCGCGCCGCGTTGGGAGATCTCGGCCCACAGGAGGAGCAGACGTCCGTCGGGCAGGCGCAGGCCCTCGGGCTTGGAGGTCTCGCCCACCTCGGGCAGGGTGACCTGCTGCTCGGGGCCGAGGCTGCCGTCCGCCGCGAGCGCCCGGCGGTGGAGGCAGAAGCCCGCGGCCGAGCAGGGCCAGATGTAGTAGAGGTCCAGCCCTCCGTCGAGTCGTGGGACGAGGGTGGTGTCGTGCACGTTGGTCGAGGAGGCGCTCACCTCGACCGGCTCATCCCAGGCCTGCCCGTCGGCCGAGGTGCGCACCCAGGAGGACATGCTCCCGCCCGTGCCGGTCTGGTAGGCGTAGGCCAGCCAGCCGTCCGGGGCCTGGCCCAGCGCGGCCATGGCCGCAGCTCCCGTGTGGACCGTGACGGGTGGATCGAACAGCACGCCGTCCGCGGAGTAGGCCACCCGGGGTCGGCCGCTCCCATCGCGGAAGGCGAGCGCCACCCGGCCGCCCGACAAGGCCAGGAAACGCGGCCAGGAGAGCAGCGAGCCGAGCCCCGGCACCGTGGCCAGCGCCTCGGGCGTCCCGGCCGCGCCGCCCGCCACGCGTGCGCGGCGCAGCGAGACCTGGCCATAGAGGTCGGCGGCCTCGGCGAAGTAAACCCAGCCCTGTCCAGCGAGCGTGGCGGAGGATGGGCTGGCCCGGTAGGCCGGCCCGCCCGCGAGGAGCGCGCCCGGCGGACTCCAGGCCGCGCCGTCCGCGGAGCTCGCCAGCCAGAGCGCGCTCGAGGTGAACGCCGCGTCGAAGCGCTCCCAGGCCACCCACAGGCGGCCGTCCGCCTCGACCCAGGCCGCCGAGCCTACGTCCACCCCGCCGGGGCCGCTCACGCGGTAGACCGCCTCCAGGCCGAGCGGGAGCGTGGTCGGGTCCCCGTCGGCCGGGCCGGGATCGCCCTCATCTCCGGGCTCGCCCTCGTCCGCTGCGTCGAGACCGTCCTCGACGTCCTGGCCGCTGTCCCCCGGGTCCGCCTGCTCCGAGCAGCCCTGGACCAGGAGCAGCGCGATCCCCAGGAGCCCTGGTGTCCATGCGCGCACGGCGACCTCCACGTGTCCCAACCTACCACGGATAGATCGGTCTCGCAGCCCGGTCAGACCTGGAAGCTGCGGAC
This sequence comes from Myxococcota bacterium, assembly GCA_022710975.1. GTDB lineage: Bacteria > Myxococcota > B64-G9 > B64-G9 > B64-G9 > JAKLGA01. Next base: position 41,089 of record JAKLGA010000021.1, read on the forward strand.
AGGTCCCCGGCCCGGGCGCGCAGACAAATCTGTTGCGTTCCGATGTATGCGATCGGTAATATCGGCCCGCGTCGTGGGGCGGTGGAGGCCGGAGAGGGGTCCGCGGTGGAGCAGGCGACGAGGAAGCGGTCGTGTCGGGCAGCGTGGCTCGCGGCGTGCGCGACCTGCTCCTGGCTGCTCCTCGGCCCGCCGCTGGCCCGCGCCGAGGAGCCCGCGCCCCCGGCGGACGAGCCCGCCTGCGACGGCGAGGATGCGCAGGACCCCGCCTGCCAGGAGGTCGAGGCCACCACGGTGATCGTGGGCAAGCGGCCGCCCCCGCCCGGGACCATCACCCAGGTCGACGCGCGGGAGATCTCGCTGCGCGGCGCCCGCAACCTGCCCGAGGCCATCGCGGCCGAGCCGAGCGTGGACATCCAGCAGGGGCCCAAGGCCGGGGCCACGCTCCAGATCCGCGGCTTCGACGAGCGCTCGGTCCTGGTCACCATCGAGGGCATCCCCATCCGCGAGGTGTACGACGGTCACTTCGACATCTCCTCGCTGCCCGTCTTCTCCCTCGGCAGCATCACCCTGGAGCGGGGCATCGCCTCGCTCGCGCACGGGCCCAACTCGGCCGGCGGGGTGCTGGCCCTGCGGGTGCCCGCGGGCTGCGACGGCGCCGTGGACGCCTCGCTCTACGGCGGCCGGCCCCACGACGGGGCGCTGCTGCTCTACGGCGGCAGGCTGCGGGCCTGCACCCGGCTGTCCGACTTCACCCTCCAGCTCGGGGCCGGGTACGAGCGCGCGGACGGCTACGTCATCGCGGACGACTTCGAGCAGACGGAGCAGAACGCCCAGTACCACGAGGACGGGGGCCTGCGCGAGGGCAGCGACTACGCCCGGAGCTCGGTCGCGCTGCTGGCCAAGTACGCGCCGCGGCGCAACCAGAGCCTCAGCCTGTTCGTCGATCTGATCGACTCCCCGCGCGGCATCCCGCCCTTCGAGGGCTCCGGCTACGTGCGCTACTGGCGCTTCAGCGACTACGACACGGCGCTGGTGGGGCTGTCCGGCGTCTACGGGCCCGCGCTCGAGGACCTGTCGTCCAGCTGGGGCTTCCTGGAGGTGCGTGGGCAGCTCTACGTCCACGTGCACCGGGACGAGCTGCGCGACTACGAGGACGCGAGCTACACCCACCTGACCACCAACCCCCTGGCCTGGTTCGTGGCCTCGGCCTACGCCAACGAGAGCTACGGGGCCGCGGTGCAGGCTTCCTGGTCGCTGAACGACGGCAACCGGCTGGACGCATCCCTGCGCTACAACCTCGACGTGCACCGGCAGCGCGAGATCCCGGTTCCGCGCGGCGGGGCGCAGACCACCTGGACCCCCTTCGAGCGCTACTCGGCGCACACCTACTCCGCCGCGCTGGAGGACACCCAGGTGCTCGGCGCCTGGCGGTTGAGCGGGGGGCTCGGGGTCGCCGGCCTGTCCCTGGGGACCGAGGAGATCCGCGAGACCTCCTACGCCGTCGACGACCGGGTGATCCCGGCCTTCGAGGGGCGGCTGGTGGCCGAGTGCTCGGTGGCCGAGGGCCTCCAGCTCGTGGCCGCGGCCGGCCACAAGGTGCGCTTCCCCATGCTGAAGGAGCTGTTCTCCAACTCCCTCGGCGGCAACCCGGACCTGGACAGCGAGCGCGCCTGGATGGTGGAGGCGGGCTTCGACGCCAAGGGCTTCCCCGTGGCGGGGCTCGAGGCCTCCGCGCGCGGCTTCTTCAACTCCATCGAGGATCTCATCGACAAGTACCGCGACGCCTACGCCAACGTCGGGCAGGCGCTGACCGCCGGCGTGGAGCTCGAGGTCCGCTACCGCCCGCTCGGGTGGCTGCAGCTCCTGGCCGGCTACCGCTACCTCTACTCCCGGGACCTGGACCGCGATCGGCCGCTCGACTACCGCACCCCGCACCGCGTGCTGGCCGGCGCCCGGGCGCTCACCGACTTCGGCCTGACCGGGGGGGTGCAGGTCTCCTACAGCTCCGGCCAGCAGGCCTACTACTTCGACACGCTGAGCGGGGTGTGGATCGAGGACCGGCTCGCGGGGTACGTGCTGCTCGGCGCGCACCTGCGGTACGACTTCGCCTTCGACGAGGTGAGCGCGCTCTACGCTTACGTGGACGGCCTCAACCTGCTCGGCGCCGACTACAACGTGGGGAGCTTCGAGCCCAGGCCCGGCCGTGAGTTCGTCTTTGGCCTCGGCGGACGCATGTAGCGCCGCCATCACGACGAGGAGGAATAACGATGCGGTCCCTCAAGCTCATGCCCCTGGTGGCGGCCCTGCTGGCGCTCGGCCTGGCGGTCGGCTGCGGCGACGATGGCAACGAGAACCCCACCGTGTTCACCTTCATGGAAGGCGCCGTGGCGGACTGCGAGTTCGACGTGGTCAGCTTCCAGATCGGCGCCGGGGCGCCCCAGGAGACGAGCATCAACGGGCTGGCCGTGGCCGAGCTGACCGGCGCCAACAAGATCGACGCGGACGTGTTCGAGATGGTCACCCGCCGGGGGGTGCGCTTCTCGGCCATCCTGGCCGAGGCCGGGGTGACCCAGGCCGACGACACGCCGGTCAACTGCGTGGCGCGGGACGGCTTCGACCCCCTGCGCACCCGGCTCGACAGCGACACCACGAAGCTGCCCACCTTCGCCTTCCTGCGGGACCACGGGTACGTGTACGTCGGCAGCCCCGGCGACAAGGACCCGCTCTACCCGGAGATGGAGGGCAAGACCCTCATCGTGGACTACGACATGACCGGCGACGCCGACGTGCCGGCGTACCTGGGCGGCACGCTCGCCAGCCTGGGCATGTTCCGCTGGAAGATGCTCGAGAAGGTGGACGCGACGCAGCGTGGGGTGATCGAGATCGACCCGGTCGTGCCCTGAGCCCGCGCCGCTAGCCCCCGCCGCCCTCGAGCGGCGCGGCGAACGCCGCGGCGAAGGCGCCGTCGGCGAAGCGCCGCACGCGCCCCAGCAGGTCGGCGTAGCGCCCCAGCAGATCTCGTCCCTGCGAGGTCAGCTCGGTGCCCCCCCGCTGGCTGCCGCCCTTGTGGCGGACCAGGATCGGGTGGCCGATCCCGGCCTCCAGCTTCGCGAGCATGCGCAGCGCCTTCGGGTACGAGAGCTCCATCTCCCGCGCGGCCTCGCGGATGGAGCGGTGCCGGTCGATGCCCGCGAGCAGCCAGTACACGCCGATGCCCATGAAGTGCTGGCCCTGGCCGTCCAGGAGGGTGAGCCTCACGTCGATCTGCAGGGGCGACCCGGTACCCCTCGCGCGCGCGCGCGGCATGGTGCCTCGACCTCCGGCCTCAGGCTACACCCTCGGCCCCGTTTGGAGCTAGGATACTCCCAGACGGCACCTGTCGCCGGGGAGGTGGACGATGATCCGCTGGCTGCGCAGGTCGTGGGTGTGCTTCGGGCTCGGCGCCTCGCTGTTCGTGCTGGCCGGGTGCGGGGGCGGGGAGACGCTGGGCGACCCGCCCGAGTCGGTGGTCGTGGATCTGGTGGTCGCCCTGTCCGCGCCCGTGGACGGCGTGGTCACCGCGGATCTGCGCGACCGCGCGGACGTGACGCTCGAGGTGGGCACCGCGCGCGGGGATCTGTGGCGCGACATGCTGCAGCACTCCCTGGACAACACGCGCCCGGTGTACCTGGAGCTCGAGCCCGAGACCCGGCGCATCCAGGACCTCGAGCTGCCGTACGTGAGCCCGGCGCACTCCGTGGACGAGACGGCCGAGGGCGCGGAGGTGCAGCTCATCTACTCCGCCGCCATCCACTTCCTCTACCTGACCCAGCCGAAGTACCAGGCGATGCTCGCGCTGCTGCAGGACTCGGTCACCAGCGGCGCCAGCCTGGTGGTCTCGGAGAAGGACCAGGTGGGGATCGTGGACGTCCGGCCGGACACCTTCAGCGCCACGCCCTGAGCCTGTCCGCTCCGGAAGCCCCCGGGAGGTGCGTCATGTTCGCCAGGCTGCCCTCGCTGCCGGGTCTGCTGGTGACGATCCTGTCGAGCTCCGCCCTGGCCGGGCCCCCGGTGGCCCTCGAGGCGGTGCGGACGCTCGAGGGCGGGGGGCGGTTCCTGGTCGGCCCGCGCTGGTCGCCCGACGGCCGCCTGCTGCTGGCCTCGGGCCGCGGCGGGCACGGGCTGTTCACCCTGTCGGAGGCCGGCGACCTCCTGGAGGAGCTCGCGCCGGCCTCGCCCGCGGCGGCCGGCTGGACGCCGGACGGGCGCGTGGACGCGGCGCGGCCCGCGCTGGATGAGTCCGGGCAGGAGTGGATCACGGCCGGCTCCAGCGTGCTCGTGTTCGCGGAGTACACCGGGCGGCTGGCCGTGCTCCGGCCCTGGGGGGTCCAGGTGCTGGCGGAGGGGGCCTGGGACGTGCGGCCGTCGCCCGACGGACGCCTGGTGGCCTTCTGCCTCGGGCACCTCAGCGCGCCGGCCCTGGTCGTCGCGGACCTGGCCGGCGGGGCGAGCTGGCGGCTCCCGGGCGCCCACCCGGCCTGGGCCCCGGACGGCTCCGGGCTGGTGTTCGCCCGGCCCGTGGCCGGAACCGAGCGCGCCCCCGGGCCCTCCGCGGACGCGCCGTTCGCCTCCTCGGCGCTGGTGTGGTGGTCGGCCGCGGACGGGTCGCAGACCGAGCTGTGGTCCTCGGGCCTGCCCTTCCAGCCCGCCTTCTCCGCCGACGGCGGCAGGCTGGCCTGGAGCGACTGGGCCAGCGGCCGGCTGCTGGTGGGCCGCCTGCGGCGGCCGGGGGTGCGGCCATGAGCCGCGCCTGCCTGGCCGCCCTGGCGCTGCTCGGGATCGGGCTGCTGCCCGCGTCCGCCCGGGCGGCGTACGAGTGCGGCGGCGAGTACGACAACTGCGACTGCGGCGCCGCGACCTTCTGCATCTGCGACGGCACCTGCGGCAACTGCGTCTGGCACGCCTGGCACATGGCCTGCTGCGGCTGGGGCCGGGCGCTGGAGTGGTGCACCGACGCCCAGTACTGGAACGACCAGGCCCAGAGCCGCGGCTACCCCACCGGGTCCCACTCCCAGGCCAGCTCGATCTTCGTGTGCGAGCCGTCCGCCACCTGCAGCGAGTGGGGCCACGTGGGCTGGCTGGTGCAGGCCTACGCCGACGGCAGCTTCGACTCCACCGAGCAGTTCTGGGGCGGGCCCTGCGGCACCCACGACCGCCACCGGGCCGAGAGCTTCGCCACCGGCGGCTTCATCTACGACCCGGACGGCACCCAGCCCGGCCTGGACGACGCCTCCTTCGTGTCCGAGACCATCCCGGACGGCACCCACCTGGCGGCCGGGCAGCCCTTCACCAAGCGCTGGACCATGCGCAACGACGGCGACACCACCTGGACCCAGGCGGACAGCTACCTGTGGGCCTTCGACGGCGAGCAGCAGTTCGGCGCGGCCGAGCAGACCCTGCTGCCCGCGGGCGCCTCGGTGGCGCCGGGGCAGACCTGGGACTGGGACGTGCCCATGGTGGCGCCGGCCTCGGCCGGCACCTACCGCGGCTACTGGCGCATGGATCGCTACGGCACGGCGCGGTTCGGGGACCGGGTGTGGGTGGAGATCGTGGTCGACCCCCCGGCGGACGGGGACGGCGACGGCTACCCGGCGGGCGAGGACTGCGACGACGGGGACGGGGCCGTGCACCCGGGCGCCGTGGAGACCTGCGGCGACGGGCGGGACGAGGACTGCGACGGGCAGACCGACGAGGGCTGCGCCCCGGCGGACGGGGACGGCGACGGCTACCCGGTGGGCGAGGACTGCGACGACGGGGACGGGGCCGTGCACCCGGGCGCCGTGGAGACCTGCGGCGACGGGCGGGACGAGGACTGCGACGGGCAGACCGACGAGGGCTGCGCCCCGGCGGACGGGGACGGCGACGGCTACCCGGTGGGCGAGGACTGCGACGACGGGGACGGGGCCGTGCACCCGGGCGCCGTGGAGACCTGCGAGGACGGGCGGGACGAGGACTGCGACGGGCAGACCGACGAGGGCTGCGGCACCGGCATCGACGCCGACGGCGACGGCTACCCGGACGGCAGCGATTGCGATGACGCCGATCCGGACATCCACCCGGGCGCGACGGAGCTCTGCGGCGGGCCGGACAGCGACTGCGATGGCCTCGTGGATCCCGCCGTCCTGGAGGAGCTGTGCGGCAACCAGCGCGACGACGACTGCGACGGCCTCGTGGACGAGGGTTGCGACGACGGGGGGAGCGGCGACGGAGGGGGCGATGACGGAGGGGGCGGCGACGGGGGGAACGGCGACGGAGGGGGCGGCGACGGAGGGCTCGAGGAGGGGCCGGCCGGGGGTTGCGGCTGTGGGGCCGCGGGGGCCGGGACTCCGGGCCTGCTCGGCCTGCTGCTCGCCCTGCTCGCCCTGCGCCGGGTCCGATCCAGGTGAGCGCGGGTGCTCCCACCCGCGAGCGCTCGCCCCGCCCGCAGTGACCTCTCGTACCACCGAAGTGCCGTGATGCGGGACAGCTCCGCTGCTCCGTCGCTCCGTGGGTCTCCTCCGGCTCGGGCGGTTGAGGAGAAACCGCCCCTCGCCCGAGGAGACCCATCCCGTGCTCTGCTCCGTCGCTCCGTGGGTCTCCTCCGGCTCGGGCGGTTGAGGAAAAACCGCCCCTCGCCCGAGGAGACCCACTCCGCTAGGTCTCCCCCTCCGGGCTTCAGGGCCCTTCGGCTTCTACCCTCGATGAAATGCCCTGAGCGGACCAGGTTTCCAAGCGCCGAAGTGCCAGGTTTCCAAGCGCCCCAGCGTTCGGGTGCCGGGCGTACTCGACACCCCGAGAAGCGAGACCGATAAGCCCCAGGGCCTTCTCCGGGGAGTCCTTTCCGGGTAATATCAGGTGATTCGTCCGCTGGCCTGGAAGCGGGGCTCGGGAGGTGGGTCATGCGCAGGCGCTGGTCCGACGCCACCCGGCGAGTTGTCTGGCTCGTGCTCGCCTGCCTCGCCGTGGCCTGCGACGGGGGCGGGGGGACGCCCGACGGGTCCAGCGGGGACGGGGGCGCGGATGGAGATGTGGACGGAGCCTTGGATGGGAGCGGGGACGGGGACGGGGACGGAGACGCGGAGGTCCAGCGCTGCGCGACCCGGGAGGACTGCGCGGGCTGTCTGGTGTGCAAGGACCAGGAGTGCGTGGCCGAGCCGGCGGTGTGCGTCGGAGACCTGGACTGCTGCCTGGGACGGCGCTGCAACTTCGGCGCCTGCCTGCCCGAGCCGACCCACTGCGCGACCGACGCCGACTGCGCTGATCCGTGGTTCCCGCGCTGCGTGGGCGGGACCTGCCAGCAGGATCCGAACGAGTGCGTCTCGGACGCGGACTGTCAGGCCGGGCACGTGTGCGTCGGCAGGATCTGCGTGACCCCCTGCAGCCCCCAGACCTGCGAGCTCGGCCAGTGGTGCGACCACCGCGGGGTCTGCGTCCCAGGCTGCGACGCTGACGACGACTGCCTTCCGCCCGACACCTGCGACTACTCGCTCCACGCCTGCGGCCAGACCGACTGCTGCGGCAACGCCTGCGCCCCGGACAGCCAGTACTGCGACCCGCGCGCCTGCGAGTGCGGGCAGCGGTGCGAGGCCTCGCCGGGCTGCGAGGTCAACCAGCGCTGCTGCCCGGGTGCCTACCCATGCGATCTGACCACCGGACGGTGCACCTGCACCGCGGACTCCTGCCCGGAGGGCAAGAGCTGCGAGCCGGTCACCGGAGCGTGCCTCCCGCCCGATGCCATCTGCGACCCTCCCTGCTCGCCGCCGAGCGTCTGCGTCGACAACGCGTGCGTACCCCACGAAGAGCCTGGCGGCCCGTGCTTCGTCGACTCCGAGTGCGACGCCACCCAGGGGTACCTGTGCGACAGCGCGGTGGGCTGCGCCGAGTGCGTCGCGGAGGACCCGGCCTTCACGCCCGAGTTCGTGTGCCGGGTGGAGTGCTCGCTGGTCACGCGCGAGTGCAGCCACCCGGCCTACACCTGCAAGCTCCGCCGCCCGGGTCCGACGGGCCTGTGCGTCCCGTGAGGGGCGCTCCGCCTCTCCTGGCACCGCGGCCCTTCGGCTTACCCCCTCGCAGAATGTCCTGGTTGGATGAGCATGGGCGACCGGCAAGCGCCCGGCCCTGCGCTCATCGGGGCAGGCCTTGTCGGCTGCGGCCGGCGCTGGTAGGCTCGGAGTTGCAGACGGCATCGCACCATGGAGGTCGGGGACATGCGGGGATTCGGGATTCTCGCGCTGGTTGCACTGGCGCTCTTCTTGTGCCCCGGTGCCCAGGCCGTTGGGGACGCGGGCATCGGGCCCTGCTGGTCGGAGTGCTGTTTCGGCACGAGCAACCTGAACAGGGCCGTGGCCCAGGCCGAGGTGACGGCTGTCCGGGCCCAGGGCGTCAGCATCCGCCTGCTCGAGACTCCAATCTACTGCGAGGGGGGCGTGTCCTGCTCGCCCTCGGACTTCCCGGCGGAACTCGCGTGGGGCGGGGGCAGTTGCCCGCTGCAGTGCGGGGAGTGCGAGCAGCTGGCCGTCGGAACGATAGGTTTCTTCCTGCTCGAGGAGCCCACGGGCTGCCTGCACCGCGTGCTCCCCGTCAACGCGGAGGAGGTGGGCTGCGGCAGGTACGACTCGGACGTGCCGATCGCCTTCGCCCTGGAACAGGCGCTGCGCGGACCCGCCGTGTGCGACGAGACCTACCGGCAGGCCGGCTACCTGGACGAGTGCGGCACGGGCGACGATGACCAGGACGGCTGCGCCCAGGCGGGTCTGAGCGGGGGCATCGTGTTGGTGGTCCTGGTGCTCGGGCTGGGCTGGTTCGCCCACAGGAGGCGCGGGGCATGCTGAGAACTCGATGTGTCGCGTGGCTGGGACTGGCGCTGTCTGCCGTAACGGGACTCTCCGGCCTCTTCTGGCTCTAGGGCTGCGGCGGCCCCCGGTTCGCAGGTGCCAGCCGTCCGCGAGCGGAGGTCAGCTCAGGCCGACGATTCGTCGGCTGACCCTCCGTGCCTGGCTCCGCGGCCCTTCGGCGTCCTCCCTCGCAGAATGTCCGGAGCGGGTGCACATGGACGCTCGGCAAACGCCTCTGCCACCAGGGGGCCAGGCTCTGGTCGCGGTGCCGCCCGTCCGCACCGGTATCCGTAGCTACGGCTGCGGCTGGGACTGGACCGGGCCGCTCGCGAGCGCCACCTGCCCCGTGGCGGCCCCAGGCTCCGCTCCGTAACCTGGGGACCGGCTCGGCCGACCGACGGCCGGGCGAGGGTGACCTCGGGGGTGAGCCCTGGAGAGTCCCCCTCGATCCCCACAGGGCGAGGAGGACGAATGCTGACGAACCATGCTTCGACGAGTGTTCTCGTGTTCTCGGTGCTCGCGCTGGGCCTGATCGCGGGGGCCTGCGGCAGCGGCTCGGAGCCCTTCCAGACCGAACCCGCCATCCGCGCCAGCGATCAGCAGCTCACCGCGGCCAACGAGGTCCTGGTGGCCAGCGCCAGCTCGGACGGCCCGGGCTGGGCGACCATCCACGCTGACGAGGCCGGCGCGCCCGGCGCGGTGCTCGGCTTCACCGCCGTGCCGGACGGCCAGAGCAGCCAGGTCGCGGTCACCCTCGAGCGCGACGCCACGGACGGCGAGACGCTGTGGGCCATGCTGCACCTGGACGCCGGGACCCTGGGGACCTACGAGTTCCCGGGCGCCGACGTGCCCGTCACCGACGCGCAGGGCGCCATGGTCATGGAGTCCTTCAGCGTGACCCTGGCCCCGCCCCCTGAGCCCGCCATCGCGGCGGCGGCCCAGACGCTCGACGACCTGTCCACCGTGGTGCTCGTGCAGAGCGCCACCTCGGTTGGCCTCGGCTGGGTCACCATCCACGAAGACGACGCAGGCAGCCCGGGCCTGGTCCTGGGCCACGCCCACCTCGACGCCGGCACCACCGCCTCCGTCGCCGTGGTCCTCGATCGGCCGGCGGTGAACGGGGAGACCCTGCACGCCATGCTGCACCTGGACGAGGGCACCCCTCGGGCTTACGAGTTCCCGGGCGTTGACGTCCCGGCCACCGACGGGCAAGGGGGTGTGGTCATGGCGCCCTTCCTGGTGACCGTGCCCGTGGCCACCCCGGCCGTGCGGCTCACCCTCGGCGCCAGCGGGACCACCGACTACCGGGTGGTGAGCGCGGAGCCGACCGACCTGGCCGGTGGGCTGGGCGTGGGCCTCATGGATCCCGCCCTGAGCTTGCGTGCGGGCTGGCGCTACGAGGTGGTGAACCAGGCCGCGGGCAGCCACCCCTTCGAGCTGGTGACCCGGGGGGCGATCGCCGCCCAGGACACGGTGCTCCTGTCGGCGTCAGCCAGCGGCAGCCTGGAGGGCGACGCCGCGGTCCACTGGACCGAGGTCGGCGGTACCCTGGGCTTCACCCTGGCCGGCGGCCTGAGCGCGGCGCTGGACGGTTACCGCTGCGCATTCCACCCGGCCAGCATGCGGGGGACCATGGCCGTGGAGTGAGCGCAGCCCCGCTCGCGGGTGCCATCCACCCGCAGCGAAGGAACATCTCGATCCGCTGCTCCGTGGGTCTCCTCCGGCTCGGGCGGTTGAGGAAAAACCGCCCGTCGCCCGAGGAGACCCACTGCGCTTGGTCTCCCCTCCGGGCTGGCTCACCAGCCCCATCGTGAGAACCAACAGCGCCTGTGTCGATTCTCAGGCTGTCATCGAGGGGAATGAATCAGGTCGATTTCTTGGTGCGATCCGGACCCTTCGCCGCCGGTTTCCGGCCATTTTTTGCCGGTTGGCGCCTGGGTTCGGGCCTGGGGGAGGCGCTACCCTGGGTGGCCTGGGCGGGATCGGCGAACATGGCCTCGAGCTCCGCGGCCACGTCCTCGGGGCTCTGGCGGCGGACGAACGCGATCTCGTCGGCGAGGACGGCCTGGGCCAGGGCGCACAGCGCGGTGAGCTCCCCGGATAACTTCTGGTTCCTGGCCGCGTCCTCGCACATGCGGCGCACGTCTCGGTAGGCGCGCGCCAGGTCGAGGAAAGTGCCGCGCTCCCGCACCATGGCCGTCAGCACCGAGGACAACCGGTGGCGCGGAAGTTGCCGCAGGATGTCGCTGGGCTCCGCCGCGATCTCGGGCAGCCGCGCGAGCTCCTCGGGGCTGGCGACCGGGCGCTGGCAGCGCGCGGAGAGGTGCTCGGGCACCATCACCCTCGCGCGATTGCGCCGGACGGTGAAGGTGATCATGGCCTGCCTCACGGTTCCGATCTGGAGCACCTCACGGCACTTCTCCGCCAACCCGAAGGGGGCGGTGTCCGACGGAACCTGCAGCGCGCCCCCGTGGAGGACGGGCCGGAAGAAGGCCCACCCGATCGGACCCTGCGCGCTACCGATGTCGCCGTCCACGTCCCGTGTCTTCATGGTTCTCCTCGCTCGCGCCTCATGGCGTCGCTGTTCCCTTAGCATACGGATGGGCGGGAAGCCTTCCTCCGCGCCCGCTCGGCGAGCTGCTCCCGCACGTGGCGCTCGATCAGGCGCTGGGCCTGCGGGCCATCCTAGAACGGGTTCCCGTCGAGCCGGGTCCCGGGGCTGAAGGCCGCGCCGTTCGCGCCGGCCGCGGCGTCGTGCGGGCCGAAGTCGCCGGTCAGATCGGGCGCGCGGGTGAGCGAGGCGTCGGCGGCCGCCTGGAGCGGGCACCCGGCCGCGGGGCTGCCGTAGCAGAAGCGGTCCACCACGCCCCCCGCGGCGTCCAGCAGCCAGACCGCGTCCGCGGGCACGGACAGGTGCAGCCCGAAGCTCAGGCCGGGCGGGTCGGCCGCGTTGGCGCTGTGGAACTCGGCCGTGGCCGTGGCCGCCGGGGCGTCGCCGCCGCCGAACACCACCAGGGCGTGGCCCGCGGGCAGGACGGCGCCGGCCGGGAAGGTGTGCCGCGGGCTGCCGTCGGAGAGGTCCTCCTCGATCAGGGTGAAGCCGTCGAGCGCCAGGTCCGCGCCCTGGACGTTGACCAGCTCCACGAACTGGTCCTCGAAGGGCTGGCTGGTGTCGCCGTCGCCGTTGGGATCCCCCTCGGCGGTGCCGTCGGTCAGCACCTCGTTGAAGAGGATCTGGCCGTAGAGGGGGCTCTTCGGCCGGCCGCCGATCGTGTCCTGGTCGCCCCCGTCCTCGCCGTCGGCGGCGTCCTGCCCGTCCTCCGCGTCCGGTTCGTCCCCGTCCTCGCCCCCGTCGGCGCCGGGATCCGCGCCCGGGTCCTGGCCCGGGTCCGCGCCGTCCTCCTCGCCGTCCTCCACCCAGCCGTCGTCCCCCGGGCCCGAGGAGCCGGAGTCGCAGCCCGGCCCTGCCAGGGCGAGGGCCAGGGCGCCCGCCAGCGTCCAGGCGGCCCTCATGGCAGCGGGACCTCCACCGTGAACGGGGCCAGGATCCCGTCGGGCGGCAGCGCCCAGTAGAGCTCCGGGTCCCCGCCGAACCAGTCGAGCGTGTTCAGCTCCGGCCCCGAGGTCTGGGCGTAGTAGAAGCCCTGGGAGGAGGCCGGCACCTGGACGCTCGTCAGCGGCTCGACCCGCACGCTCGCGCCGGTGCAGCCGTTGCCCTGGATGCCGCCGCAATCGTCGTCCGGACCCGCGCGCTCGGTGAACACGACCGCGAAGTCGGGGTAGGGGTTGGTGAAGGCGAACGCCCGCGCCGCGGGGAAGTTGTCCCGGTAGGTGTAGCCGCCGGCGCCGCCCGGGCAGACGATGTTCAGCTCGCAGGTCGGGCTGTGCCACTCCGGCCAGCCGATGGCCTGGTACCAGTAGATGCCGCCCTCGTCGGCGTAGCGGTCGACCCAGAAGGAGGTGAAGGTGGTCACCTCGCCGGCGCCCGGGCAGGAGCCGGCCCCGGGCGAGGAGCCGCAGGGGGTGGCCGCCCAGTTGGCGGCTTCGTTCGGCGCGGCCAGGCTGACGCGGTAGAGCGACACGCCGTCGCCCGGGTCCGAGGGGTGGCGGAACTCGTCCAGCAGGGTGATCCCGTCCACGTCGTAGAGCGCCACCCAGTGGGTGGTGGCCAGCCCGCTCGCGCCGAGGCTCGCGTCGTCGACGGTGACCCGCACCGTCCCCGCGGGGAAGGTGAACCGGCCGTCGTAGTCGGCATCGAGGACCACCGCGAACCCGCCCGGCGGCAGGCTGGTCGCGCCGGCCTGGAAGGCCACGAGCTGATCGCGGGTGAGGGAACCCTCGGGGCCCACCCCCAGCCACATGCCCGCGAGGTCCACCGTGGCGTTCCCGAGGTTGACCAGCTCGACGAACTCGCCGGCGCCGCCGGTCTCGACGTCGGTCTGGTTGGAGAGGATCTCGGTGAAGGCGAGGCGCTTGGGCAGGCCGGCGGGCGCGGCCGCGCAGTTGTCGGCGCCCGGCGACGAGCCGCCCGGGCAGGTGGACGCGGTCCAGTTCGCGGGCGAGTCGAAGGCGCGCACGTCGATGCGCTCGGCCGACACGCCGTTGCCCGGGTCGAAGGGCGAGCGGAAGGAGTCGATCACCACGACCCCGTTGGCCTCCAGCAGCCGGATCGGGTCCGTCGTGCCGAGGCCGCTGCCCAGGGTGGTGTCCTGGGTCGAGAGCAGCACGGTCGCGGGCGGCAGGCTGTAGTCCCCGGCGTACTCGGCGTCGAGGATCAGGGCGTAGCCGCCGGCGGGGATCAGCGTCGCGCCGCCCTGGTAGGCGCCGATCACGTCGGTGGCGTCGCCGTCGGTGAGCAGCAGGCCCGCCGCGTCCACCGGGTCGATGCCGCGGTTGTACAGCTCGAGGAACTCGCCGGTGTCCTCGCCCCTGGGGTTGGCCATCACCTCGGTGATCACCAGCGGCTTGCGCGGCCCGGCGCTGGCCGAGGACACGCAGTTGAGCCCGCCCGGGGAGGAGCCGGTCCCGCAGGAGGACTGCGCCCAGTTGCCGACCTGATCCCCGGCAGACAGGGAGATCTTCTCGATCGAGAAGCCGTTCTGCGCCGACAGCGGCTGGGCGCAGGTGTCGATCACCTCGCCGAGCGGGGAGAGCAGGGCGATCGGGTCGCTCACCGCCAGGCCGTTGCCGAGCGCGGTCGGGGCCACCGTCAGCAGCACGGCGGCCGGATCGATCTGGAAGAGCTGCGCGTCGGGCCACTCGGGATCGAGCACCACCGCGTAGCCCCGGGCCGGGATGACCGCGCCGCCCCCGCGCCAGGGCAGGAGCGCGTCGGTGGCGTCGCCGTCCGACAGCTGCATGCCGGTGGTGTCGATCGGGGCGTCCGTCCCGTTGTACAGCTCGATGAACTCGCCGCTCGACTCGTCCAGGGGGTTGGACATGATCTCGGACAGGATCAGGCCGTCCGCCAGGGTGACCGGGGCGCAGTTGGGGCGCCCGGCCGACTGCGTGCACGGGGAGGCCCGCCAGTTCGTCTCCGCGTCGGGGCGCTGGAGGTCCACCCGCTCGGCGCTCACCCCGTTGCCCGGGTCGAAGGGGTGCTCGAAGGTCGAGAGCGCCGTGACCCCGTCGGCGTCGTAGAGGGTGAGCTGGTCGTTGGTGGACAGGCCGTTGCCCAGGGTCGAGTTCTGCGGCGCGACGATCACGGTGCCCGCCGGGATGCCGTAGCCGTCCAGGTACTCGGGATCGAGCACGACCGCGTAGGCCGCGGGCGGGACGATCGTGGCCCCGCCCTGGAAGGCCCCGAGCGTGTCCCGCGCGTCGCCGTCGGAGAGCACCAGCCCGGCCAGCTCGATGGGGTCCGCGGAGGCGTTGTAGATCTCGACGAACTCGCCGCGGTCCTCGTCGACCGGGTTGGCCAGCACCTCGGAGATCACCAGCCGCCGATCGGCCGGGGCCGCGCGCTGCTCGTAGGCGCCGAGGTCGACCGCCGCCCCCTGGGGCCGGGAGACGCCGTCGAAGTCGACCTCGGTGCCGTCGTGGTCCGAGCCCGTGTCCATCGCCGGCGAGCCCGGGCGCAGGTGGAAGTCGTCGTTGCCGAGGTCGACGAACAGCGGGTCCGCCGAGAGGTCGCCGGGGTCGGCCACCGCCTGGCCGGCGTAGTCGACGGTGTTGCCCCAGACCAGGTTGTGGGTGAGGTTCGGGTTGGCGATCTCGAGCAGGTTCCAGCCGCCGTGGTTGGAGACCACGATGTTGTTGTGGGCGTGGTCGATGTTGCTCCCGGTGGTCACCAGGGCCGCGCCGCCCTCGGCGATCGGCTCCGCGAAGCCGTTGCCGACGAAGGTGTTCTGGGAGACGTTCAGCCCGCAGCCGTTGAGCACGATGCCAGCCTTCTGGTTGTAGAGCACCAGGTTGTCGGTGAGCTGGCCCCCGGAGTCGCCGAGCACCATGCCGCGCTGGTTCCGCTTGAGGAGGTTGCGGGTCAGCACGTTCTGCGGGCACTCGGCCAGCGCGATCCCGGTGCCGAAGCCGTCGATCTGGTTCTCGGTGAGGGTGACGCCGGGGCGGCCGGTGCAGTCCTTGGCGATGCCGCCGGCGTTCACCGACAGGGTCGTGCCCTCCCGGGTCACCCGGAACCCGGTGATCACGTGGTGGTCGCCGGACTCGAGCATGATCCGGCCGTGCAGCACCGTCCGGTCCATGCCCGCGCCCATCAGGATCAGCCCGGGCTGGACCAGGACGCTCTCGAAGTACTCGCCCGCGGCCACCTCCACGATGTCGTCCATGGCGGCCGCGTCCAGGGCCTCCTGGATGGTGGCGAAGTCCCCGGGCACGTGGATGGTCAGGGCCTCCTGGCGGCTGCCGAGGGAGCCGCCGGGCTGGCAGCCGGCCAGGGCCACCAGGCCGAGCGCGGCCAGCAGGCCGCGTCGCCGCGTCGCGGGCGGGTTGCGCATGGGTTCCTCCTGTGCGGGTCCCAGCATCTCACGCGGGCCGGCTGCGGATCAACGGCGTCCCGGCACCCTCAGCAGGGCGAGCCCCATCACCGCGGCCGCCAGCCCGAACATCCAGGCCCCGGCGTGGAGCCCCGCGCCGAGCTGCAGGGCGATCGTCCCGAGCCCGCAAGTGGCCAGGCCGAGCGCCCCGCCCGCCAGCCGGGCGAGCCCGGACCAGCCCCGGGCCTGGAGCAGGAGCGTCAGCCCCAGCCCCAGCAGCCCGAGCAGGGCCGCGGCCCCGTGGAGCACCCACAGCGACAGCGCGAGCTGCGGGGCCTCGCTGGGCATGGCCTGGTAGCCCACCTGGAAGAGCGCCACGCCGACGCCGAGCAGCGCGACGAAGGCGATCCGGGAGAACGCCAGGCCGACCGCGCGCTCCGCGTCCTCCGGGGGCTGCGTGTCCACCTGGGAGACGGCGGGAGGCGCGGAGGACAGGGCCGGCGGGGCCGAGGCAGGGGAGGGCGGGGCCGAGGACGGGGCGGGTGCGTCCGGCGCGGCCACGGCCTCGCCCGCGGGTCCCGGCGCGTCGTCGGCCTCGATGGCCTCGTCGTTCGGACACACCTCGAGGCAGGCCGGCGTGTCGAGCTCGGCGCAGCCGTCGCAGCGCGAGGGGTCGATGGTGAAGACGTCGTCCCGCTCGGAGATGGCCTCGCGCGGACACTCCTCCACGCACGCCCCGCAGCTCACGCACTCGTCCGTGATGCGCATGCCCACGCTCGCGCTTCCTCCGGCAGGAAGTGTCACCCGCGCCCCGAGAGCAGGTCAACTCCAGGGAGAGGCAGGAAAGTAATCTTGGAGGGTGGCGTGGAGGAGTTGAGCTCGGGGCCTCCGGCGAGAGGCTGAGTCTGATGTGGCCGCCCTTCGTCCTTCGGCTGCTCGCTCGGCCGCACGCACTGATCCCGCATGACTGCTCGCCGCGGCGGCCACGCAGCCCTCACTCCCACATCCTGATTGCCGCTTCCTGGCCCACCCCACCCTTTGAGCATTCCTCCGACCCGGGCCCCTGGCGAAGTCGGGTGATCCCGCTGGACTGCGCGGGACTGCGCGGCGGGATGGGTTTGTTCCTGGTGGATCCGCGCCGTCAGGGACGGCTCGATCCCCGGTCGCTGAGGAGTTCCTTGGCTTGGAAGGCTTGCATCCGCTTCACCCTCGGTGGGATGTTCGGGCTCGAAGCCGAACTTCCAAGGGGTATGCCATGAGCGGAGGCATCTCGATCTGGACCCACCTCTTCCTGGTCGGCGTGCCCGCGGCCATCGTGGTCGCGGCCGTGCTGCACTTCGCGCTGAGGGGCAGGCGCCATGCCGGCTGACACCCAGATCCTGATCGTGGTCTGCGTGTACCTGGCCCTGCTGCTCGGCCTCGGCGCGCTGGCCGGCCGGCGCACCCGCTCGGCCGAGGACTTCTTCCTGGCCAACCGCTCGCTGGGCGCCTGGGTGACCGCCATCTCCTCCACCGCCTCGTCCGAGAGCGGCTGGGTGGTGCTGGGCGCGGTGGGCATGGCCTACGTCGACGGGGTGGCCGCGCTGTGGCTCGCGCCGGGCTGCCTCATGGGCTACTGGGTGAACCTGTATGTCCTGGCCCCGCGCCTGCGCAAGGTGGCCGCGGACAAGGGCGCGCTGACCCTGCCCGACTGCCTGGTCGGCCTGTTCGGCGATCGCGGCCACCTGCTGCGCGGGGCGGCCTGCCTGGTGATGCTGTGCTGCCTGGCCGGCTACCTGGCCGCGCAGATGACCGCCACGGGCAAGGCGCTCCAGGGGGTGACCGGCCTCGACTACGGCAGCGGCGTGTGGGTGGGGGGCGCCGTCATCGTGGTCTACACCCTGCTGGGCGGCTTCCGCGCGGTGGCCTGGACCGACTTCGTCCAGGGCCTGATCATGGTCTTCGCCCTGGTGCTCATGCCGATCCTGGCGCTGGCCGCGGCGGGCGGCTACGGGGCCACGCTGGACGGGCTGGCCAGGCTGGACCCGAACCTGGTCTCCCTCGGGGCGGGCAAGAGCGGCTTCGCCCTGTTCGGCTTCCTGGTGGGGCTGCTGGGCATCGGGCTCGGCTACCCGGGCCAGCCCCACGTGATCACCCGCTACATGGCCGCGGCCTCCGATCAGAAGATCCGCCAGACCCAGGTCATCGGCATGGTCTGGGGGGTGCTCGTGTTCTACGGCGCCGGGCTGCTCGGCCTGGCCGGCCGGCTGGTGATGCCCGAGCTCGGCCAGCCCGGCGGGGACCCGGAGCAGCTCTTCCCCCTGCTCGCCCGCCAGTCGCTGCCCCCGCTGCTGGCCGGGCTCATGCTGGCCGCGGTGCTGTCCGCCATCATGTCCACGGTCTCCTCCCAGCTCCTGGTGGCCGCCTCCACCGTGAGCCGGGACATCCTGGAGGGCGTGTTCCGCCTGAACCGCACGGGCAAGGCCTCGGTGCTGGCCGGCCGGCTGGCGGTGCTGGTCCTGGGGATCCTGGCCATGCTGGTCGCCAGCCAGGACGTGCGCCTGGTGTTCTGGTTCGTGCTGTTCGCCTGGTCCGGGCTGGGCGCGGCCTTCGGGCCCGTGCTGCTGCTGGGGCTCTTCACCCGGCGGCTCGAGCGCGTGGGCGCCGTGGCCGGGATGCTGACCGGCTTCGGGGTGACCATCGCCTGGAAGGCCACGGGGCTCTCGGACGCGGTGATCTACGAGCTGGTGCCGGCCTTCTTCCTGGCCGGCCTGGTGGCGCTCGGGGTGAGCGCGGTGCGCCTGCGGGGGCGGCCGGGGGCCGCCTGAGGGTCACTCGTCCTTCGAGGAGAAGCCGTCCTCCCGGTCGCGGAACAGCGCGTTGAAGGTGGTGAGCGTCCCGTAGGCCTTGGTGATGTAGCCCTGCAGCTCGACCTTCTCCCCGTCGCTGAGCTTGTCGTGGCCGTTCAGCTTCTGCTCGAGCACCCGCAGCCGGTCGCGGATCATGACGATCTTGTGGAAGAAGGTCTCCAGGGGCAGCTCCTTCGCCTGCAGGCCCGGGTCGGCCGGCTTCAGCACCAGGACGCCGCCCTGCCAGCGCTTGCCGAGCGCCGGGTAGCCGTAGAGCGTCTCCTCCTCCAGGAGCTCCCGCAGCACCGCCTTCAGGCCGTCCCGATCCATGGCGATCTCCCCGCGCGTGTCGCCGCGCGCCGCGTCCCGGAGGGTGCGCCGGACGGGCGCCTCGACCTCCACGTGGGACCGGGTCCTCGGCGCCGGAGCCTGGGGCGCCTGGTGCGGCGGGCGCACCTGGCCCTGGCGGCTCTGGCGAATCTGCAGCATGGGGCAGACAGGGTGGCTGTCGCGGATGACGCCGATCTCCGGGCGCAGCCGGCACTTGCCCTGCGCGCCGCCCTGCGCGTCGGCGCCCTCGCCGCGGAAGGCGGCGCAGTCGGCGCACACGGCGATCGGCAGCTCGGACGTCTCGGGCATGCGCGCCTCAGCGCTTCGGGGCCACGAGCTCGCCTGGGCCGGCCGCGCCGGCCACCCGCTCGTAGCGCCCCTTCTTCTTGCGCTTGTAGGTGGTGAAGCCCTTGGCCGCGGCCTTCTGGTAGTCGATCTTGCCGCTGGCGGTCCCGCCCCGGGCGGGCGGGGCCGGGAGCGAGATCTGCCGCGTGAGCGCGCCGTCGCCCGGGCAGCCCTCGGCCCGGCAGTGCTCGCCGCAGACCGCCAGCGGCTCGAAGCCGGCCTGCACCAGCTCGAAGGTCTGCTCGCACTTGGCGCAGCGGTACTCGTAGATCGGCACGGCGCGCGGCACCTTGCTGCGGGGGCTAGCGGGCGAAGAACGTCCCCCGGTAGACGTGGTTCATGGCGAGGGTGGTCAGGAACCCGGCCAGCTCGCGCAGCACGTCCTCGCGGGCGGTGAGCGGGTAGCTCAGGCCGAGCTCCTGGGCCACGCGGATGAGGTGCTCGAGCAGCGGCTCGAACTGGCCCGGATCCGCGCTGGTCCAGCGGTAGACCGTGTTGAACAGCGCGTCCTTCTGGCGCCGGAGCAGCACGGCCGCCGAGCCCAGGCGGGCCCCCTCGGCCGCGGGCGCCACCCCGGCGAAGATGGCCTTGAGATCGCCCACCAGGCTGCGCGGCACCGGCACGCCTCCGGCGGTCACCTCGGCCGCGTAGAACTCCTGGATGGTCAGCTTGAGGTCGTGCACCTCGGCCATCAGCTCGACGGTGTGGACCTGCGGGTCGCGCCCGCGCAGCTCCGCCAGGGTGCGCTCGCAGTACTCGAGCTTCTGCAGCGCGCCGGGCGAGTCGCCGTAGAGCTGGCGCCAGTCGAGCCCCGGGGTCAGCCACAGGGCGAAGGTCTCGGCCCAGTCGTCGTCCGGGTGCTTCTGCGCGTAGTTGCCGGGCAGGTGCCGCACGTAGTCCGGGCTGAAGGGGATGGCGTGGAACACGTCGGTGTAGGGCCGGGCCATGGGGCCGAACAGCAGCGTCCACTCCTGGCTCTCGTGCAGCCGGTAGGCGTAGTTCAGCACGTGGCCCAGCTCGTGCCGCAGGTAGCGCAGGATGTCCTCGGCGTCGGCCCCGGGCAGCCAGCCGCCCTTGAGGTACTGCACCTTGCGCAGGCGCTCGTCGGCCAGGTAGAACGGCACCCCGATGGCCACGGTGCCCTCGGGCACGCCCCACTCGTCGGACAGGTAGAAGACCGGACGCACGCGGTCGAGCCCGCGCCCCTCGAGCTCGCGGCGGAAGCGCTCGATCACCCCCTCGAGCGGCGAGCCCTCGATGTGCAGGTCGAAGTCGCAGA
Organism: Myxococcota bacterium; assembly: GCA_022710975.1. Taxonomy (GTDB): domain Bacteria; phylum Myxococcota; class B64-G9; order B64-G9; family B64-G9; genus JAKLGA01. The sequence goes on from JAKLGA010000021.1 coordinate 61,655, forward strand.
TGCGCTGGGACAGCACCTCGGCCGGGATCTCGTCGGAGAGGGTGGACTCCTGGAAACGATCTTCAGGGCCCGCGGCGGCAGGACCCGCGAGGGCCGGCGCGCCCGCGGCGGCCGGCGCAGGTGCGCGCGGCTCGAGGTTCTCGGCTGCGGCGGTGGAGGCGGGTGCGGTCATGCTCACCTCGCGCGGGGCACCTGCCCCGGGCCGGCGGCAAGACTAGGGCCTCCGTTGGACGGTTTCAAGATCCATCCGATCTGTTTCTTCAATGGGCTGATAAATATGGTGAAATTATCCAGCCCGGACGGTCCGGGGCGCCCTGGCCATTCTGTTGACAGCCTCGGAAGGGTCATGCTAGACCAAGTTCGCTGCCGGAACGCGTAGATCGCGTGCGCGGAGCAGGGCGTCTCAGCATGGCCAGGCCCCCTGTGGGCCTCCGGCAACTGCGCAGGAGGAGTGGACGATGAAGCGACCGAGCTGGCTGCGTGCACTGCCCGCTTCCGTGCCCCTGCTGGCCCTCGTCCTGGCCGCCCCCGCGGCCCGGGCCGGGGTGGCCAACGCGCCAAAAGTCTATGTTTTTCCGTACCAGGGCGTGTTCAAGGGCGTGCCCAAGGAAGTGATCACCCAGGTGACGGACCTCGTGCGCAACGAGGTCAAGAACAACGACGAGGTCCAGCTCCAGAAGGGGCCGGTCTTCATCCCGGAGGCGGTGGCCACCGAGGTGAAGCCCATGAGCGACAAGGACCTCAAGGACGCCGAGAAGCTGTACGCGGCCGGCGAGGCGGCCTACCAGGAGCTCGAGCTCGACAAGGCCATCGCCGCCTTCAAGGGCGCCGTGGACAAGTACGAGAGCTCGCTGGCCATGATCCAGAACTTCGATCCGGTGGTGGACACGCTGCTGATGCTGGCGGTGTGCTACTACCGCCGGGACAAGGAGGACGACGGGGCCAAGATGCTGGTCAAGGTGATCCGGCTCCGCCCCGAGCTGGTCCTCGATCCCGAGAAGTACCCGCCCATGTTCCGCAACACCGTGGAGACCATCCGCACCCAGCTGCTGCGCCGCACGCGCGGCGAGGCCGAGGTGATCGCCAACGCCGAGGGCGCCACCGTGTTCCTGGACGGGCGCAAGGTGGGCACGGCCCCGCTGCTGCTGAAGGACCTCGTGCCCGGCGAGCACTACGTCCGGGTGGAGAAGGAAGGGCTGCAGACCTGGGCCGACAAGGTGGTGGTCGAGGCCACCAAGAAGCGCGCCGTGCTGGCCTCGCTGGGCGGGGTGATGAAGGCCTCCGGGCCGCTGGGCGAGATCGCCGAGGCCCTGCGGGCCAACCGCATCGACGCCGCCGCGGCCGCGGCCATCGCCAGCCAGGGCAAGGAGATCAGCGCGGACCTGGTGCTGCTCGGCGGCGTGGCCAAGGTGGGCGACAACTACCGCGTGGGCTCGTTCCTGCTGCGGGTGGACAACCACCAGGTCTGCCAGCTGGCCGAGATCCAGCTCGATCCCGACCTGCTGGGCGCGAGCGTCGAGGTCTACAACCTGGTGTCCGCGGCCATCAAGACCGTGGACGGCTGCCCGAGCCCGGCCAAGCTGCCCATCCCGGTGGTGACCACGGCCGCGGAGAAGAAGGTGGAGATCAAGGCCGTGGCCGTGGGTCCGGCCGTGCCTCCGCCCGAGGCGGCCAAGCCGAAGGCCGCCCTGCCGCCGCCCGAGCCGGAGCCCGGCCCGGCCGTGGCCCAGCCCGAGCCCGTGGCGCCCGTGCCCGGGCCGGCCGTGCCCGGCCGGGGACCCGCGGTGCCCGGTCCGGCCGTGCCCGGCCGGGGACCCGCGGTGCCCGGTCCGGCCGTGCCCGGCCCGGCGGTCGCCCAGCCCGTGGAGCCCGCGCCCGGCCCGGACAAGCCGGCGGTGACCGACGAGGGCCTGGCGGTCGGCGGTGGCAGCGCCATCGTCGAGCCCACCGGCCCGGTGGTGCCCATGGTGCCCGTGGCCGGCACGGCCAAGCCCCTGGACGAGGAGCCGGACGAGGGCCCGCGCTGGTACGCCTCCTGGTGGTTCTGGACCCTCGTGGGCGCGGTGGTGGTGGGCGGGGCGGTGGTCGGCGCCGGCGCCGGCACGAACTGGTTCGAGGGCAGCACGAACGGCGGCACGGTGACGGTCGGCTGGTGACGGGCGGCCCGCGCCCGCGCGGCGCGGGGCGCTGCCATCCAACTGCGAGGTAGGCGCATGAGGAACTCCTGGACGATGGGACGCGTTGCGAGACGGGGCGGATCCGCGCTGGCCGCGGCGCTGGCGCTGTGCGCGCTGGCCGGCTGCGCCTCCGAGGTGGACGTGTCCTTCAAGCTGACCGACCCGTGCGGCGAGAGCGTGCTGGGCGGGCTGGGCTGCATGTACCTGCGGGTGGTGGTGTCCTCCCAGGACCCGGGCGATGACCTCTACCCGGGAAAACCGGGCGCCGGTCCGCTGGCCAAGACCTGCGACATGCTGCAGGGCTCGTGCAGCCTGAGCGGGGACGAGCTGCTCGGGCTCAACCGGGTGGTGGACGTGCTGTGCATGGACTCGGCCATCGGCCAGCCGCTGGGCCGGGCCACCTCGAACCCGTTCCTGTTCGAGGCGGGCGACGGCGGCGCGGACGGCATGAAGGTCAACCTGCTCATCGGCCCGATCAACACCTTCATCAAGACCACGGTGCTGCAGGCCTCCGGGGCCCTGGTGGCCGGCCAGTGCTCGCAGCTCGCGCAGAGCTCAGGCCGCTTCGGGCACACCGCCACCCTGCTCGAGGACGGCCGGGTGTTGATCGTCGGAGGCATCTACCACTTCGGCATGGCTGACGAGGTCCTCACCTCGGCCGAGATCTTCGACCCGCGCACCGGCATCCACTCCCTGGTGCTCGGCCCGAGCGGCCTGCCGGCCAAGATGACCGCCCCCTCGGGCCGCGCCTACCACACCGCCACCCGGCTGCGGGACGGCCGGGTCCTGCTGGCGGGAGGTGTGGCCTTCCTGGGAAGCCCACCCAAGTGGAACTCGCTGCGCTCGGCGGAGATCTTCGATCCGGTGACCAACACGTTCGGTTCGTCGATGGACATGCTGTCCAGCCGGGCGCACCACACCGCCACCATGCTGGCCACCGGCAAGGTGCTGCTGACGGGCGGGGCCATCTACGACGGCAGGGACAACATCACGTCCTACGTGGAATCGGCCGTGCTCTTCGACCCCAGTGCGCCGATCATGAATGCCTGGACGTTCACAGGTACCGCCATGAATGTTGCGCGCGCCTTCCACCAGGCCGTGCTGCTCGACCCGCAGACCCTCGGCGGCAAGGTGCTGATCCTGGGCGGGGAGAACAGCACGGGCGCGCTCAGCAGCACGGAGATCTACAAGCCCGACGAGAACAACTTCTATGTGAACGATCCGCCCACGATCACGCTGCCCACCATGAGCAAGAACCGCTCGCGCCTGTGCGCGGTGCGGCTGCTCGAGGGGACCTCGGCCGGCAAGGTGCTGGTGATCGGCGGCACCACCACCACCACGGGCGAATGGATCGTGGATCGCACCGCGGAGCTGTTTGATCCGGTGGCAGAGCATACCCAGCTCGGCGGATTCACCCCTAACGTGGCCACGCTGAGCGCGGCCCGCATGGAGCAGAGCTGCGTGCTGCTCGACACCGGCGGGGTGCTGGTGGTGGGCGGGCTGTCGGCCGGCAACAGCCCGACCGGCCTGGCCGAGCTGGTCACCGAGTCGAGCGGGGCCTTCACCGTGACCGCGCTGCCCGAGCAGCTCAACCCGCCCCGCTTCCGGCACGCGGCCACCACGCTGGCCAACGGCTGGGTGCTGCTGACCGGCGGGCTGCCCAGCGCCGACCAGACTGCCGCCACGGTGATGGAGAGCGTGCTGTTCGTCCCGCCCCCCCTCTTCTGATGTTCTCCATAGAAGAGTACCGTCTGCGGGGTGGTTTCTGCTGGTCTGTTATTCATCTGGCATCTGTCGCTTTTCCATCTCTCTTATTCTGTTCTCAAGCTCAGCAATAACCTTCTTTTGCTCTTCTGCATCCTTAAGCTGTTGCTGAACAACCTTCGTAAGAACAGCGACAATGTCCATTGAATTAAGTCCTTTCCGATCTGTTGAAGATATAATCTCTGGAACATCTTCGCTTATGAAGCCAAGTCTTTCCTCATTTGGGATTCTCTTGTAGTTGTATACCACCGGCTCAAGCATCATCAGTAGTTCACCGGCATCTTTGTAGTCCAACATTCGAATATTATCTTTGAGTTCTCTGCTTGATGCGTTATACCAGGCCGAACCATCAGTGTACGCTCCACCTGCCAATTTCAGGGGATGAGATGAATCTTGAGTAGTTGTGCCGATGCCGACATTGCCATTCACTGTAAGCTTGTCATTGTTGAATTCGCCATACACCAATGGCGTATCAGTCGTATCATTCGCAATATAAAGCATATTTGATCCATCTTCATAATATCCAGCATAGTTTCCAAGAAATACGTTACCACTTCCGTTATTGGCGTAACCAGCAAGCATCCCGAGAATTGTATTATTGCTTCCGCTCGACAAAGAGAATCCGGCGTCTGCACCAACCAGTGTGTTTTCTTCGCCTGTTGTGTTTGATTTGCCAGCTTGGTAGCCCAGGAATGTGTTGAAACCTCCAGTGGTGTTGACTCTTCCAGTATAGTACCCTACAAACGTGTTCTCACCGCTGGTGGTTGAGTATCCAGCACCTGATCCAATAATTACGCTGTTGGAACCTGATACGTTAGACATCCCTGTATTTCGTCCTATGAAAACGTTGTCGTTTCCTGATTGGTTTGAATAGCCCGAATTTCTTCCGAGAAAAATGTTGTAGTTTCCATTCACATTGTTGTAGCCAGCGAGGTAGCCGGCAAACAAACCGCCGACTCCAGTTGTGTTAAGAAGTCCTGACTCATATCCGATGAATACATTATAGCTCGCTGTTGTATTGGAGTTCCCTGCTTCTCCGCCGATGAATACATTGTATTGTCCGGTGGTATTGTAAGCTCCCGCGGCAGATCCCAGGAACGTGTTATACCATCCAGTTGTAGTTTGATAGCCCGCAGCTTCGCCAAGGAAGAGATTATAGTTTCCTGTTGTATTGGAATATCCGGAGTGATAGCCAATAAATGTGTTATATTGCCCAGTGGTATTTAGATAGCCAGATTTCATTCCTGCAAATAGATTAAATGAGCCGTCCGTGTTCGACGCGCCGGCATAGTTCCCGAGAAATACGTTCTCCCCGCCTTCCGTGTTTGCATATCCTGAGTAGAATCCCGCGAACAGGTTCGAACTCCCCTCGGTATTTGAGTATCCAGCACTATATCCAATAAATGTATCGAACTGTCCTATTGTGGTCGAATGGCCTGCGTTTGCGCCGAAAAATGAATCCCTCAGGGAGCTGTAGTCGAGTTCTCCACCTGCATTCTGCCCGAATAGAGTATTATAAACTCCCTCGGAGCCTGCAAGGGCAATTGTGGCAAACTGCATGACGGAAATGATTGCTAATGGAAACATGAGTTTCCTAGTCATATTACCCTCCTTGGGTAGCGAATCTATAGTCAGGTATGAAGATAGATGCCATTTGGGTGGGGCGCGTGCATTACCAGCGCTAGTAAATTGTCGCCTCATTGTTTCTATCCTTACGTGCAATCATGTTCCTGACATGCCCCATTGCGAACCTTTCCTGGGCCCGCTGGGCAAAAAACTCCCACCCGAGTGCATTTTGGAATTAGCGTATCGGCAGAATGAAGAAAGAGCTCCTCATGCCAATTGTGACGAAGTTTGGAGAGCTGGTTCAAGAGCATGAAGTGTTTAGACGAGTTTTCGGATGGGTATGAGGAATGAGGGGACCATCGAGGCCTCGCTACGGCGGTGCGCCCAGCTGGAATCCTGTTCAACGTACCGTGCATCCTGCTCGGCTCAATCCTGATCCTTGGAGTCGCTGTTCGCCTTGTCCCCAGCTGCTGTACCCAGAGAGTCCGTCTGGTTCTCTGCCTTTGCAGGCACCGAAAGCGCTTGGTCCTGGTTCGCCAGGGAGGCCGAGTCCCCTGTATCAATAGGCCTGCAGCCTGCTCCTATAACGACGAGCAATAGCTCCGCAACCAGCCCCAGGAACCCCACAAACTTGCGTCCCGCGACCAATAGTAATGACCTTACGAGTTCTCGAGCTTCCAGCCTCAGAGTTGGAGGTGCCCATCCCGTAGCATTCCACCCGATCCAGGTTCGCTCGAGGTCCATGCCGAGAGGAACACACTGGATCTATTTCTGTCAATATGAACTTTTTATATACAAAGTAACAGAATGTAACATAATGGGATCATCGGACTCTCGAACGACCTGAACCGGGCACATGAGTGACAAAGTAGACCGGGGACATAGGTGACACCAGGCTGAGGCTTGGAGGTGTCGCCGTAAGCGTCCGGCCAACCGCACCCGTCCGAATCGGGTAGGTCAGTCCACTATTGGTGGCGCTCGGGTTGCTGCGTGACGTTGCAGCTGGTCGGTCAGTCGGCTTCAGCGGGGGTTGGCTCTGGCTCTTCTTCTGCGTCGTCGGTCGGGGAAGGCAGATCCTTCTTCGGCAGCAGGTGCTCGGGGTGGTCCTCGGCCCAGTCCGCGGGCAGCAGGTCGAAGATCTTCCCCTTCGGCCAGCTGCGGGCCAGCTTCTCGAACACGTCCTTCAGGTAGGCCCAGGGGTTCACGCCTACCAGTGCGCAGCTCCCCAGCATCGAGTAGGCGATCGCCGCCCGCTTCCCGCCCGCGTCGGAGCCGGCGAAGAGGTAGTTCTTGCGGCCGACGGCGACGGCCCGGATCGCCCGCTCGCTGGCCCCGTTGTCGATCGGCAGCCGGCCGTCATCGTGGAAGCGCGTGAGCGTCACCCGGTTCTTCGCCGCGTACCCGCTGGCCTGGGCGAGCGGGTACGACGGCCGCAGCTACGGCCCCTTCTCCACCATCCACTTCCACAGCACGTCCATGACGGGCTTGGTATGAAGCTGCCTGAGTGCGTGCACCTCATCCGGCCCGAGTCCCTTGGCCAGCTCCTCGATCGCGTACATCTGGCGGATGAGGTCCAGCGGATAGGCAGCCATGAGCTCTCCGCCCTTCAGCGCCTCCACGAAGCGCCGACGGCCGTGCATCCAGCAGCCAACCTCGTAGGCCTTGGCGTCCTCGGCCGTGAACAGGCTGTCGAGCTTCGTGTCCGCGTCCACCACCAGCGGGCCCTCCCGGGCCCGGAGTAACGACAGCGGTCCCTCCCGGCTCTCGTTCGGCGCGTACTCGAAGTGCACGTACTGCCCGTCACCCACGAAGCACCACGGGCTGCCCCGCTTGACGTTGTTCGGGTGCTACCGGTCCAGCACCCGGAGGTGGGTGCCGTCCGCCTGCAGCACGACGGCGACCAGCACCGCCTCGCGGTTCACCTTCAACAAGGGCTCCAGGAGATCGGTCGCCGCTTGGACCCAGTCCGACAGCGTCGAGCGCGGGACCTCGTATCCCCGCCGCGCGCAACGGCTCGCATGACGGTGGAGCGGCAGGTGGTCCTGGTACTTGTCCTCCACCACCTTGGCCAGCATCCCGGCCCCGGGCAGCCCCCGCCCGATGACCTTGTCTCCGACCGGGGCCACCACCACGCCGTCACCGCATTTCGGGCAGGCCCGCTTCTCCCGCAGGATCCGCCGTACCTTGAAGCTGGCCGGTACGTACTTCAGGACCTCACTCGCCTCGTGCCCGATGACAGCCTTCTCCGTCCCGCACTTCTCGCACGTCCGCTCCGCCTCGGGCACGGCGACCGGCTCGTCCTCGCGCGGCAGGTGCGCGGGCAGCGCCCGCCGCCCGTGTGGCCGGGCCTTCTTCTTCGGCTTCTCCCGCCGCGTTGGCTAGGGCGGCAGATCGATGGGCGCCAGCAGGTCCATCGTGGTGCTGAGCTCCTGGAGCGCCAGCATGAGTTGCCCCGGGCTCACCTTCTCGCTCTTGCGCCCGTACTGGTTCGGCAGCGCCTTGATGAGCCGGAACACGTTGGAGTTGCTCTCCTCGACCAAGGAGCGCACCAGCGAGGACGCCATCCCCATCGCCTCGTCCACCTGAGACGACTCGATCATCCCGCGCAGCTTCGTGACCACGCAGTCCACGTCGAGCTCGATTGGCTTCAGTCCGTGCTTCATGCGGCCTAAAAGATAGGCACGCGGGATCCCGCGTCAAGACTACATTTCCACTCTCTGAGAAGATTTTCGCGGCTCCCAGCGCGGCCTCCGGCGCGCCCCGCAGATCGATGCCCTCCAGCATCAGCCCCAGCTCGGCCGAATCCATCTCGAGCTGCCGCTGGCCCTCGCGGACCTCGGCGGGCAGCCTGAACCGGCCACGCTCGAGCCGCTTGGCCAGGATGCACATCCCGCTGCGGTCCCAGAACAACACCTTGACGATGTTGCCCCGGCGGTTGAGGAAGGCGAACAGGTGGCCGGACATCGGGTCCTGCTGGATCACGTGCCGCGTGGCGGCCTCCAGGCCATCGAAGCTCTTGCGCAGGTCGACCGGCTCACAGCACAGGTACACCCGCACCGCCAGCGGCAGGGTCAGCATCCGAGCAGCTCCAGCCCTCGATGAGCCGGACGATGTCCTCGAGCGCGAACCCTCCCTCGGCGTGGATGTGGAAACCGGACGGCATGGTCACCTCGAGCGCGGCGCCAGACATCGTCGGTGCTGGCACCGCCCCACGGACGCGGACCGGCAGGAAGCGGACCGCGTCGCCGGCGCTTTTACCTGCGCCGAGCTTGCGCTGCCAGCCCCGCAGCCGCCAGGCGCCGATGCCCGTCTCCGCGGCGAACGTCGCCATCGACAGGCCGCTCACTTGGAGGGTGTCAGGCGCCCGCCTCGCGGTCGCCTCGTCCCAGCGCTTTATGATTAGAAGGTCTTGCAGATCCCGATCCGTCAGCCCACCGATCCGCGTCCTGGCCACCTCGCACCTCCCTGCGTAGTGGCCAAGGTGCTCATGCCACTCCAAAGAGGCCAGATGTGGTTGGCAGGACGGTTACGTCCCGGAGGTGCTTCTGGGATCCGTCCTCCTGGAAGAACTCACCTCAGGCCCAGGGCGTCCAGCGGGGCGGTGAAGATCAGCAGGGACTCATGTTCTTGCACGCAGGAAGACCTACCGGACCTCGGCCTGCACGGCCTCCTCGGACCAGTCCGGGTGCTGCATCCTGAGCCCCGCGGCCTTGAGCTCGCGGGCCGCGCGGTTGAGCTGGCAGGCGATGCGCAGCTTCTCGGCCGGGGTCATCCGGCGGTAGGCCTGGATCTGTGCGGGGTGTAGCACCCGGTCCTCCTCCCGGAGCGACGGTCTGCGCTCAACCGGGGCGGGTTTGGAAACCCGCCCCTACTCCGTGTCGCCGCCCTCTTCGCCGTCCTCGCCGAAGGTGCCCTTCTCCTCGACCGGGGTGGCCAGCTCCAGGCCGACCTTGCCCATGCACTGCTGGGTCTTCTCCGCGGCCTTGTCGAACTGCGGCTGGACCAGGAGATCGAAGAAGCGCGGGTAGAGCTTGGACAGGTCGCCGGTCTCCTCGAAGTCGTCGTTCAGCCGGCCGAACCACTCCTTGTTGCGCGCCTCGAAGCGGCCCTTGAGGTCGGCGCGCACGAGCTCCCGCGAGCGGGTGTCCTGGGAGGCGAAGCAGCGCTTGGCCACCGTGCGCGCCAGCAGCAGCCCGTCCTCGAAGGCCTCCTCGAAGATCTTGTGGGCCTCCTGGCACTCGGCCGGGACCTTGAGCGCCTTGACCTGCGCGGTCAGCTTCTCCTGGGCCTTGAGCAGCCCGGTCCAGCGCTCCTGGAAGGTCTTGCTGGCCATCAGCGCCGGCTGATCCCGGTTGGGGCTCATCTGGATCTCGGCCTTGAAGTCGGGCCGCAGGTACTTGGTGATGTGCTCGCTCACCAGCACGAACTCGGCCACGTGGAAGCGGTTCACCCGCCAGGGCGCGTGGCCCACCCGGAACTCCGTGCGGGAGGTCTGGTAGGTCAGCAGGGCCACGTCCGTGTCCGGGTAGGGCTCGTACTTGACCCCGGCGTTCAGCGGCTTGGGCGGGGTCTTGGACTTGGCCGGGCCGCCCGCCAGGGCGGCGGGCGAGAGGAGCGCCAGGGCGAGCAGCGCGGCCAGGGTCGTTCGCAGCGTGGACTTCATGGCGGGGACCTCCCATCGGGCTTGGACGCCCGATCCGGCTGTTGATTCTAGCGCGTGCGCCGGGCGATTCAAGTCAGTTGCGCGCCGGCTGGCCGGGCGGGTATAGTGCCTGCCCCGGAGGTGCCCAGCATGAGCCGAGAAGCCGTCCAGTCCGAGCGCGCCCCGGCCGCCGTGGGGCCGTACTCCCAGGCCTGCCGGGCCCGGGGCTCCCGGACCCTGTACCTGTCGGGCCAGGTCCCGCTGGACCCCGCCACCGGCCAGCTCGTGCCGGGGCCGGCCGCCGCGCAGGCCGCCCGCTGCCTCGAGAGCCTGAAGGCCGTGCTCGAGGCCGACGGGCTGGGCTTCGCGGACGTGGTGCGCTGCACCATCTTCCTGACCGACCTGGCGGACTTCGGCGCGGTCAACGAGGTCTACAGCCGCTGCTTCCAGGCGCCCTTCCCGGCCCGGGCCTGCGTGCAGGTCGTGGCCCTGCCCCGGGGCGCCCGGGTGGAGATCGACGCCGTCGCCGAGCGCGCCTGAGGTCCACGTGGCGCGGCTCTCCCGGATCAGCCTGGCCCTGGCGCTGTGCGCGGCGCTCCCGGCCACGGCCCTGGCCGGCGGGTCCATCCGGGGCCTGCTGGTGCAGCGGCAGTCCGGCGAGCCGATCCTGGGGGCGTCCGTCAGCCTGGACGACGGGGCCGCGCTGACCGCGTCCGACGAGCGCGGGCGCTTCCGCTTCACCGACGTGCCGGCCGGCCCGCACACACTCGGCGTACGCGATCCGGAGTGCGCGCCGCTCGACACCCAGGTGGAGGTCGTGGACGGCCAGACCCTGGAGCTCGACCTGGCCCTGGACGCCCGCGGCGAGGAGGACACCGAGGAGGTGGTCATCCGTTCGCCGCGCCTGGAGTCGGCCGTCAACGACACGGTGCTGGAGATGGAGGAGGTCCGGAAGATCCCCGGCACCCAGGGCGACGTGCTGAAGATCGTGCAGAGCCTGCCGGGCGTGGCCCGCGGGGTGGCCTTCGGCGGCACCGCCGGCCCGGGGGTGATCGTGCGCGGCAGCGCCCCGGAGGACAGCGCCGTGCTGATCGACGGCTTCGGCGTGCCGATGCTGTACCACTTCGGCGGGCTCAAGTCGGTGATCAACTCGGACCTGCTCAAGCGCATCGACTTCCTGCCTGGCGGCTTCGGGGCCGAGTTCGGCGACGCGATCGGCGGGGTGCTCGACGTGCAGACGCAGCCCTGCACCCACTCCCAGTACGACGGCTACGTCGAGCTCAGCATGATCGACGCGGGCTTCCTGGTGCAGGGCCCCATCACCTCGGAGTCCGGCTTCCTGCTGGCCGCGCGACGCTCCACCCTCGACGCGTGGCTGCCCTCCGTGCTGGACGCGGTCACCGACGACGACACCGGCTTCTCCATGACGGTGGCGCCGGTGTACTACGACTTCCAGGCCAAGCTGGACTGGAGCCCGGGCGCGCGCGATCGGCTGACGTTCTTCGCCTTCGGCTCGAGCGACCGGCTGACCTTCCTGGTCGACAAGGCCATGTCCGGGGACACCTCGCTGCGCGGCGACTTCGGCATGGCCTTCCAGTTCTACCGCTTCAACCTGGGCTGGAGCCACGCCGGCGAGAGCTGGCAGCTCACCACGCTGGCCAACGCCGGCTGGGACAAGGCCGACGTGAGCATCGGCATGGGCCGCTACATGCACTTCGACGTGCCGGGCGGGAACCTGCGCTCGGATCTCGAGTGGAAGCTGGCGGAGCGCTGGACGCTGCGGGCCGGGCTGAACGGCGGGTTCAGCAAGTACCACTTCTGGGCCCAGATGCCGCGCATGCCCAAGGAGGGCGAGGACGCCTCCGGGTTCGAGAACCTCGAGCTGTTCACCGCCGACCTGGCCGACTGGAACTACAACCTGTCGGGCTACGTCTCGGTGGCCTGGCGGCCCCTCGATCCGCTCAGCCTCTCGCTGGGGCTCAGGCTGGACGGGTACGGCGGCCCGTGGAGCGGGTTCGGCGCCTCGCCGCGGGCGAGCGCGCGCTACCGGGTGCTGGAGACCACCCTGTTGAAGCTCGGGGTCGGGCTCTACCAGCAGCCGCCCGCCGAGGACGAGACGGCCGACGAGTGGGGCAACCCGGACCTCGGCCTGGAGCGGGCCATCCACTACGTGGTCGGCCTGGAGCAGGCCCTACCGTGGCACGTCCAGGTGGAGTTCAACTACTTCTACAAGGACATGGACCGCCTGGTCGTATCCGACGCCGAGACGATCTACTCCAACGACGGCCGCGGGCGGGCCTCCGGCGTCGAGCTGCTCGTGCGCCGCGACCTGGCCGACGGGTTGTTCGGCTGGCTGTCCTACACGCTGATGCGCTCCCAGCGCCAGGATCACGCCGGCGAGGACTGGCGGCTGTTCGACTGGGACCAGACCCACATCCTGACGCTGGTGGCCGGCTACCGCCTGCCCACGGGCGAGATCGAGCCGATGCACGGCCAGCGCTCGGGCTGGGAGTTCGGCCTGCGCTTCACCCTCGTCAGCGGCAACCCCGAGACGCCCTACCTGGGCGGCATCTACGACGCGGACTACGACACCTACCTGGGCATCCCCGGCCAGAACAACAGCCGGCGGCTGCCGCTCTTCCACCAGCTCGACTTCCGCCTCGACTACACCTGGGCCTGGACGAACTGGGCGCTGTCGGTCTTCCTGGACATCCAGAACGTCTACAACCACCGCAACGTGGAGGGGGTGCAGTACAACTACGACTACACCGATCGCACCTACTTCCAGGGCATGTTCTTCCTGCCGGCGCTGGGGCTGAAGGGGTACTTCTGATGCGCACCGCGCTGCGAATCGGGGCCGTGCTGCTAGCCTGCGCCTTGGCCGGGGGCTGCGACAGCCCCTTCCCGGACGAGACCCTGGTGGAGCGGCTGCGGCTGCTGGCGGTGGCCGCCGAGCCGCCCGAGGCGGGGGTGACGGACACGCTCGCCTTCCGCGCCCTGGTGGCCGACCCCCGGGGCGCGGGCCGGCCGCTCGAGTACACCTGGGCCGTGTGCTTCCTGGCGATCGGCTACGCCGCCGCGGACGTGGCCTGCCCGGGACCGGGCAACTTCCCGCTGGAGGCCGAGGGGGACGGCGCGCGCCTGGCGGTGCCGGAGCTGGTGGCCTGGCTGATGGAGCAGGACCTGCCCGTGGACCCGGGCGATCCGGGCGGGGGCGAGTGGCCGGAGGTGGTCACCCTGCTCGTCGGGCTGGAGGTCTCGGGCCCGCCGCTCGCGGACCAGGACGGGCCGGAGCGGGTGCGCGCGCTCAAGCGCTTCCACCTGCGCCTGTCGGGCCAGGCCAGCCCCAACCACAACCCCGCGCTGGCCGGCCTCAGCCTGGACGGGCTGCCCTGGGACGAGGCCCCGGGCCCGAACGGCGTGCCGGAGCTCCAGGCCGGGAGCGAGCACCTGCTGCGCCCGGAGGTGCTGGCCGGCTCGGTCGAGACCTTCAGCGAGGGCGAGCCGCCCGAAGAGGTCCAGGAGACGCTGCTGTTCAGCTGGTTCTCCACCGGCGGGGAGTTCCGCGATCAGCGCACGCTCCTCGATCCGCTGCTCTACGAGGATCTGGCCAAGAACCGCCTGAAGGCCCCCGAGGAGCCCGGGCGGTACGATTTGTGGCTGGTGGTGCGCGACGATCGCCTGGGCGCGGGCTGGCTGCAGACCGCCTTCGAGGTGGTGCCCGCGCCGGACGCGGGAGACTAGGCACTGCGGGAGGTGCGGCATGGCCGGCCTGGTGGTGGCGGGCGCCCAGTGGGGCGACGAGGGCAAGGGCAAGGTCGTCGACCTGCTGAGCGAGTTCGCCGACGTGGTGGTGCGCTTCCACGGCGGGGCGAACGCGGGCCACACGCTGGTGGTCGGGGAGGACAGGCTGGTCACCCACCTGATCCCCTCCGGGGTGCTCCGGCCGGGCAAGCGCTGCGTGATCGGCCCGGCCGTGGTGATCGACCCCCAGGTGCTGGTCGCGGAGATCGACGAGGTGCAGAAGCGGGGGCTGCTGCAGCGGCCCGAGGCGCTGCTCGTCAGCCACCGCTGCCACCTGGTGCTGCCGTACCACAAGCTGCTCGACGCCGCGCGCGAGTCGGCCCGCGGCGCGCTCAAGATCGGCACCACGCTGCGCGGCATCGGGCCGTGCCTGGAGGACAAGGTGGCCCGCTGCGGCCTGCGGGTGGGGGATCTCGGCGACTCGGGCCTGGTGAACGCGCGCCTGTCCGCGCGGCTGCCCGAGGTGAACGCGCTGCTCGTCCACTACGGCCGCGAGCCGGTGCGCCTCGAGGACCTGCACGCCGGCCTGCGCGAGCAGGCCGAGCGCATCCTGCCGTTCGTGGGCGACGCCGGGGCGCTGGTGCGGGCCGAGCTGGCCCGCGGGCGCGCGGTGCTGTTCGAGGGCGCCCAGGGCGCGCTCCTGGACATCGACCACGGCACCTACCCCTACGTGACCTCGTCCAACACCGTGGCCGGCGCGGTGTGCCCCTCCCTGGGGCTGGGGCCCCGCCTGGTCGAGGAGGTCATGGGGATCACCAAGGCCTACTCCACCCGGGTGGGCGAGGGGCCGTTCCCCACCGAGCTGGCCGACGAGCGCGGGCAGCTGCTGCGCGCCCGCGGGCACGAGGTCGGCGCCACCACCGGGCGGCCGCGGCGCTGCGGCTGGCTCGACCTGGTGGCGCTGCGCTACGCGGTGGCGCTGCACGGCTGCACCTCGCTGGGGCTGACCAAGCTGGACGTGCTGGGCGGCTTCGGGCCGCTCAAGGTGGCCGTGGCCTACCGGCTGGACGGGCGCGACTTGCAGGAGTACCCCACCGAGCCCGGCGTGCTCGAGCGGGTGGAGCCGGTGTACGAGGAGCTGGAGGGCTGGGACGAGGACATCCGCGATCTGCGCGAGCGCGAGGCGCTGCCGACCCCGGTCCAGCGGCTGCTGAAACGCATCGAGGGGGATCTCGGGGTGCCGATCGAGCTCATCTCGGTCGGGGCGGCCCGGGCCGAGACGATCGTCTCCCGCAACCCCTTCCGCCGGAAGAATCCTTAGAGGCCGAACAGGTTGATCTCGCCCCCCGCTTCTGGCAGCATGTCTAGCGCCCCGTACTTGGCGTCGGCGCCCGGCGCCCGAAGGGAGCCTTCATGCCCAACCCCCCGTTCCTCCGTTGGTTCCTGGTCCTGGCGGCCTTCCTGGCGTGCAGCCCCGCGGCCCTGGCGGGGCCGCCCAAGAAGCCGGCCAAGGTGAAGCTGACCGCGGTGTGGGTCATGCCGGTGCGCCTGAAGGGCGAGGGGCTGGATCCCAAGCTGGCCCAGACACTCGGCAAGGTCATGGTCGAGGAGCTCAAGGGCCTGGGCGTGTTCGACATCCTGGGGGGCGACGCCGTCAAGGCCAAGACCAAGGCGCTGAAGGCCAAGAAGATCCTGGTGCCCGGGTGCGAGGAGAAGACGGGCTGCGTGCAGGCGGTCGGGCGCACGCTGGCGGCCAAGCTCTTCTTCCACATGCAGATCGGCAGGGCCCAGGAGGGCATCACCATCACGCTGCGCACCTTCGACGTGAAGACGGGCAAGCTGCTCCGCCAGGCGGCCGAGCGGGCCGACGAGCGGCCCGAGGATCTGGAGCGGGCCACGCGCTGGGCCAGCCGCCAGGTGTCCTCTCCGGTGGTGACCACGATGCTGAAGGGCAAGGGCCGGCTGACCGTCAACTGCGCCGAGGCCGGCGCCAACCTGTACCTGAACGGCAAGAGCTTCGGCACGAACCTGGGCAAGGGCTTCAAGGTCTCGGCCGGCGTGTTCGACGTGGTGGTCAAGAAGGAGGGCTTCGAGCCCTTCCACGACGTGGTGGTGGTGAGGCCCGCGGACGATCGCGTGGTCGAGGCCAGCCTGCAGGCCGTCGACCGGCGCGCGGCCCCCGCCGACGTGGTGGCGGCGGCCGACAAGCCCGCGGACAAGCCGGCCGACAAGCCCGTCGACAAGCCCAAGGACGACCTGCCGGCCTGGGCCGTGTTCGACAAGGCCAAGCCGGCGGACGGAGGCGCCAAGCCGGCCGGGGGGGACGCCGCCAAGCCGGCCGACAAGCCCGCGGACAAGCCGAGGGTCGCGGACAAGCCGAAGGTGATCGCCAAGCCCGAGGACAAGCCCGCGCCCTTCCTGCCCACCCAGGACCCGCCGGAGGAGACGCGCGACGACGAGGGCGGGGCCTTCTACGAAACCTGGTGGTTCTGGACCGTGGTGGGCGCGGTGGTGGTGGGCGCCGGGGTGGGCCTGGGCGTGGGCCTGGGCATGGGCGGCGAGGGCGGCAACGACGTCGGCAGCGCGGCGTTGAGCTGGCAGTGAGCGGGAGCGAGGAGCGAGCCATGCGGAGCCTGACGAAGTTCTGGACCTGGGGACCGATCGCCGGCCTGCTGCTCTGCGCCGCGGCCTGCAGCCCGGACGGCACCTCCGGCTCGGCGGCCCTGCGCCTGCAGTTCGAGGGCCCGGGGCCCGCGGGCGCCACCCGCGGCGTGCTGACCGGCGTGGTGCAGTCCATCCGGGTGACCGTGAGCAGCGGCACGAGCATCCTCCAGGATGCCCTGTTCGACTACGACGACCTGCAGGGCGTGGTCGCGGACATCCCGGCCGGCTCGAACCGCACCTTCCAGGTGGAGGCCCTGTGGGTCAACACGGTGGTCTACCGCGGCGTCACCGCGGGG
Organism: Myxococcota bacterium; assembly: GCA_022710975.1. Classification (GTDB taxonomy): domain Bacteria; phylum Myxococcota; class B64-G9; order B64-G9; family B64-G9; genus JAKLGA01. Next base: position 78,508 of record JAKLGA010000021.1, read on the forward strand.
GTGACCATCCGAGCCGGGGAGCAGGCCCAGGTCACGGTCGTCCTGGAGCCCGCCTACACCGAGGACGTGTACGCCCCGGGCCAGGTCACGGATCTCGCCGCCCAGCAGGTGGGCGGCAACGTCCAGGTCACCTGGACCGCCGTGGGCAACGACGGCCTGGTGGGCCAGGCGGCCAGCACGGACCTGCGCTGGAGCGAGGCGACCATCCAGGCGGCCAACTTCGAGTCCGCCAACACGGTCGGCGGCGTGCCGGCGCCCGCGGCGGCCGGCGCGGCCGAGCAGTTCAGCGTGCTCGGTCTGACCCCCGGGCGCACCTACCACTTCGCCGTGCGGGCCGTGGACGCCGCCGGCAACCGCGGGCAGGTGTCCAACGAGGCCATCGTGACGCTGGGGGGCGGGGACACGACCCCGCCCGCGGCCATCGCCGATCTCGCGGTCAGCGCGGTCGATCGCTCCTCGATCACCCTGAGCTGGACCGCGCCGGGCGACGACGGCGCGAGCGGCCAGGTGGCCCAGTACGACGTACGCTACTCGACCGCCGCCATCGACGCCGCCAACTTCGGCTCCGCGCTGTCCTTCCCCGGCCCGGCCAGCCCCGTGGCCGGCGGGCAGGCGCAGACGCTGCGGATCGACGGGTTGACCCTCGGCCAGGAGTACCACTTCGCGGTCAAGGCGGCCGACGAGGTGCCCAACTGGTCCGAGCTGTCCAACGTCCCCGCCGGGACGCCGCAGGACTCCATCCCCCCGGCGGCCGTGGTGCTGCGGGAGGGGGAGGTGGGCGACACCACCGTCACCCTGGAGTGGACCGCGCCGGGCGAGGACGGCAACGTCGGCACCGCCACCTCCTACAACCTGCGCCTGTCCGTCGCCCCCATCGACGAGCTGAACTTCGACCAGGCCACCGCGGTGCCCCAGGTGCCCGCGCCCCAGTCGGCCGGCAGCCAGGAGTCATTCACCGTCCTCAGCCTGACCCCGCTCACCCCCTACTACTTCGCGCTGCGCAGCGCGGACGCGGCTGGTAACCTGTCGCCGCTCTCGAACGTGCTGCGCTCCGTGCCTGGCGTCCAGGACACGACCCCGCCGGACGCCGTCGCGGACCTCGCCGTGGTGGACGCGGGTGAGGGCAGCCTGACGCTCGAGTGGACCGCGCCCGGCGACGACGGCGCGCTGGGCACGGTGAGCGCCTACGATCTGCGCCAGGCGGCTGCGCCCATCACCTCGGAGCCGGAGTTCGACGGGGCCACCCCGGTGACCTGGCCCGCGGCCACCGCCCTGGTGTCCGGCGGCGGGACGCAGAGCGTGGTGGTGGACGGGCTCGCGCTCGGGCAGACCTACCACTTCGCGGTGAAGGCCGTGGACAACAGCGACAACACCTCCGCGCTGTCCAACACCGACTCCGGCAGCCCCGTCGACCTGAGCCCGCCCGCGGCCATCGCCGACCTGCAGGCCGAGGCGCTCGGCGACACCTCGGTCGAGCTGACCTGGAGCTCGCCCGCGGACAACGGCCCCGCCGGCAACGCGGCCAGCTACGAGATCCGCTACAGCCTCTCGGCCATCGACGCGCAGAACTTCGACCAGGCCACCCTGTGGCCGAACTCGCTGGTGCCCGCGGCCGCGGGCCAGCCCGAGGCGGAGGAGATCCAGCCTTTGCCGACGCTGGTGCTGCACTACTTCGCGGTCGTGTCCATCGACGCGGAAGGGAACCGCTCGCTCCTGTCCAACCCGACCAGCGCCACCCCGGGCCTGCAGGACACCGTCCCGCCGGGCGCGTTCACCCTGGCGCTCGGGGGGGTGACCGAGAGCGAGGTGACGCTGTCCTGGACCGCGCCCGGTGACGACGGGAACGTGGGCACCGTGGCCTCCTACGACCTGCGGCAGAGCGCCGCCCCCATCACCTCGGACGCCCTGTTCGACGCGGCCACCCCGGTCGCCTGGCCGGGCGGCACCCCAATCGTCACGGCCGGCGATCTCCAGACCGTGGTGATCGCGGGCCTCACGCTCGGCACCACCTACCACTTCGCCGCCAAGGCGCTGGACAACGCCGACAACCCGTCGGCGCTCAGCAATGACCTCCCGGCCACCCCGGCGGACACCGTCGCCCCCGAGGCGGTCACGCTCGCCGTCAGCGGGGCCACGGACAGCTCGCTCACCCTGCAGTGGGCCGCGCCCCACGAGGACGGCGCCGCGGGTGGGGCCGTGGACTCCTACGAGGTGCGCTGGAGCCTGAGCCCGATCAACGCCGGCAACTTCGCCGCCGCCACGCTGGTGGCCGGGCCGCCCGCGCCCAGCACGCCAGGACAGCTCGACAGCCTGGTCGTCCCTGGCCTGAGCCTGGGGGCGCTGCACTACCTGGCCCTGGTGAGCCACGACGCGGCCGGCAACCCCTCGGCGCTGTCCAACGTGGTCACGGGCACCCCGGGCCAGCAGGACGCCACGCCGCCGGACTCGGTGGCCAATCTGACGGCGGCCGCCGTCGACGAGGTCTCGGTGCAGCTCAGCTTCACCGCCCCGGGCGACGACGGTCCGAGCGGCACGGTCAGCGCCTACGACGTGCGCTACAGCGACCAGCCCATCCCGGACGACCCGGCCTTCGCCGCCGCGACCCAGTACGCCTGGCCGGGCGGCACCCCCATCGTGGCCGGCGGCGCGAACCAGGACGTGGTGGTCAACGGCCTGACGCTCGGCAGCAGCTACTACTTCGCGCTCAAGGCCCGCGACAACAGCGGCAACTGGTCGTTGCTGTCGAACGACGCCGCGGGTGCGCCCGCGGACCTGGTGCCGCCCGGCGCGATTACCGACCTGCACTCCGCGTTCCTGGACGTGGGCCAGGTCGACCTGGAGTGGACCATCCCCTCCGAGGACGGCGCCGCGGGCGGGGCCTGCGTGGAGTACGACCTGCGCTACAGCGCGACCGACATCACCAGCGACGTCGAGTTCGGGGCGGCCCCGCGCTGGACCACCGGCATGCCGGTCCCGGGGGCGCCCGGCGACTCGGACCTGGTCAGCGTGACCGGCCTGCCCGCCGGCACCTACTACTTCTGCCTCAAGGCCCGCGACGCGGCCGGCAACTGGTCCGCGCTCACCCCGGCCTTCTCGGTGGCCGTGCCCTGAGCTCCCTGCGGACACGCGTCGCGGTCCTGCTCGCCTGGGCGGCGGCCGCGGTCGGCTGCAGCGCGCCGGAGGCGCCCGCGCCCGAGCCGCGCACGCTGGTCGAGGCGCGCCAGCTCGTGCTGGATCTCTTCCAGCAGCTCGACGGCTTCGAGCTCGAGCGGCAGCGCGAGGAGGGCCTGGCCGGCCGGCCGGCGGTGCGCATGGAGGCCCGCTGGCGCCACGAGGGCGAGCAGCGCCGGGGCATCCTCTACGTGCTGGACCACCCGGCGCTGTTCAACGTGATCCACTACACCGCCCCCTCCGAGGGCGGCCTGTTCGACGCCGGGCTGCCCGTGTTCCAGGGCATGCTGCGCGAGCTGCGGGTCATCCAGCAGAGCGGGCCGCTGACGGTGACCGAGGAGGGCGAACAGAAGATCATGCGCTCCCCCGAGCTGCAGCTCGAGATCCGCTACCCGGCCGACTGGGTGTACAGCCTGGACGAGGTGAACCGCGCCATGGTGTTCAGCGGCCCCAAGGACAAGCAGACCTGGCTGAGCACGGTCAGCTTCTCGGTGGTCCACAAGCAGCCCGGGCGGCCGGCGCCATGAGCGCCGCCGCGCTGGCCCCGCCCCCCGGGCGGCTCGTCTTCTCGGTCGCCGGGGTGCCGCGCTCGGCCCGCGGCACGGACTCGCTCGCGGGCGTGGAGCGGGTGGCCGAGCTCGGGCTGGGCGGCCTGGAGATCGAGTTCGTGCACGGGGTGCGCATCCAGGCCGCTGCCGCCGGGAAGGTGCGCGCGCGCGCGGCCGAGCTCGGCGTGGCCCTGACCTGCCACGGGCCGTACTACATCAACCTCAACGCCCAGGAGGCCGAGAAGCGCCAAGCCTCGGTGAAGCGCGTCCTGGACACGGCCCGGGCCGCGCAGCTCCTGGGCGCGCGCTCCTTCACCTTCCACGCCGCCTTCTACCTGGGGGCCGAGCCGGCCGAGGTGCAGCGCGTGGTCCGGGACGCGCTCGTGGACATCCGCCGCACGCTGGACGAGGAGCAGAACCCGGTCCAGGTGCGACCGGAGCTGACCGGGAAGCCCAGCCAGCACGGTGACCTCGACGAGCTGCTGCAGCTCGCCCAGGAGGTGCCCGGGGTGCTGCCGTGCATCGACTGGAGCCACCTGCACGCCCGCACCGGGGGGCGCTTCAACGACGCCGCGGCCTGGGACGGGGCGCTGGACAGGGTGGTGAAGGCGCTCGGGCGCGAGGCGCTCCAGGACATGTACATGCACGTCTCGGGCATCGACTACACCCCCAAGGGCGAGCGCAAGCACCTGGAGTTCAAGGACGCGGACCTGCGCTACAAGGAGCTCCTCGGGGTGCTCAAGCGCCGGGGCGTCCAGGGCGTGCTGGTGTGCGAGAGCCCCACCCAGGAGGACGACACCCTGATCCTGCAGGAGGCCTACCGGCGCGCCTGACTTAATCGTTGCAGCCTGGCCGGTCCGTGTGGTACCGCTCGCTCGATTCTCCCTGGACCCCAGACCCCCGAGGTGAAGCCATGAGCGCGCCTGATGAGACCCCCAAGGCCCCGGAGCCGCAGGAGTTCAAGCCCTTCATCGCCCCCGAGGCGAACCTGAAGGAGTTGACCTTCAAGGCGGTCTTCCTGGGGGTGATCATGGCCGCCGTGCTGGGCGCGGCCAACGCCTACCTGGGCCTGAAGGCCGGCATGACGGTGGCCGCGACCTTCCCGGCCGCGGTCATCGCCATGGCGGTGCTGCGCGCCTTCAAGGGCAACGTGCTCGAGGAGAACATCGCCCGCACGACCGGCGCCGTGGGCGAGGCCCTGGCGGCCGGCGCCATCTTCACCATCCCGGCCTTCATCCTGACCGGCGTGTGGGACGACTTCGACTACCTCACCTCCACCGCGCTGCTGCTGGTCGGCGGCGTGCTGGGCGTGCTGATGGTGATCCTGCTGCGGCGCACCTTCATGGAGGACAAGAGCCTGCCCTTCCCCGAGAGCCAGGCCTGCACCGAGATCGTCAAGGCCGGCCAGTCCGGGACCTCCGGCGCGGGCACCGTGTTCGTCGCCATGGGGCTGGCGGCGGTGATCGAGTTCTTCAAGAACACGAGCGGCGTGACGGTGATCAAGGAGAACCTGCGGCACGTCTTCGGCATGGGCAAGACCGCCTTCCCGGTCATCACCCCGACCGCCTCCCCGGCCTTCCTGGGCGTGGGCTTCATCATCGGGCCCCGGCTGTCGGCCATCGCCGCGGCCGGCGGCGTGTTCGGCTGGCTGTTCCTGATGCCCATCTTGCTGTTCGTCATGGCCCTGGCCGATCCCGCCTTCGGCCACAAGCTGACCGGCCTGCTCCAGGCCGGCAACCTGAAGGCCCTGTTCGAGGGCGACGCGGCCGTGGGCTTCACCGGCCTGGGCCCGATCTACGGCGACAATATCAAGCTGGTCGCCATCGGCGCCATGATCGTCGGCGCCTTCTTCACCCTGTTCAAGATGCGCAAGAACCTGGTGGCCGGCATCGCCCGCTCGGTGCGCAGCCTGGGCGGCAAGGGCGCCGCGGAGGAGAAGCGCACCGACAAGGACCTCAACCTCAAGACCGTGCTCATCGCCATCGCGGTCATGCTGCTGGCCATGGTGGGGCTGTACTACTACCTGTGCCAGAGCATGGTCATCTCGGTGGTGACCATGGTGGTGATGGCCATCGCCGGCTTCCTGTTCGCCGCCGTGGCCGGCTTCCTGGTCAGCATCATCGGCTCCTCGTCGAACCCGATCTCGGGCCTGACGCTCTCCACCCTGCTGATCGCGGCCGGGCTGCTGGTGCTGCTCGGCATGGGCGGCGAGACCGGCTCCGAGGACTGGAAGGCCGGGGTGCTGGCCGTGCTCGGGGTGGCGACCGTGATCTGCTGCGTGGCCGGCGTGGCCGGCGACATGATCCAGGACTGGAAGGTCGGGCACAACCTGGGCGGCACCCCCTGGCGCATGGAGGTGTCGGGCCTGATCGGCGTGGTGGCGGCGGCCTTCGTGCTGGTGCTGCCCATCATGCTGCTGCACAAGGGCGGCGGCGGCATCGGCTCGGACGCCCTGCCGGCCCCCCAGGCGGGTCTGATGGCCACCATGTCGGGCGGCATCCTCAGCGGCCAGATGCCCTGGGAGCTGATCATCATCGGCATGTTCTTCGCCCTGGCGCTGATCCTGATCCAGAGCCCGTCCCCCATGCTGATCGCGGTGGGCATGTACCTGCCGTTCCCCACGGTCATGGCCATCTTCGCCGGCGGGCTGATCAAGTGGGTGCTGGACACCCTCGTCAAGCGCAAGGCCGCCGGCGACCCCAAGGCGGGCGAGGCGGTGGAGAACCGCGGGCTGCTGGTGGCCTCGGGGCTGGTGGCCGGCGAGGCCCTGGTCGGCATCCTGCTGGCCGCGGTGGTGGCCCTCAACGTGAAGTTCTTCTGCGACGACGACTTCCGTGACAAGGCGGGCAAGGCCCAGGGCTTCCTGACCCAGGTCGAGCAGGTCCAGGGCACCCCGGCCGAGCGGGCCAAGGCCATCCTGGCCGATCCGGGCCTGTCCCGGCTGCCCCAGGTCCAGTCTGTCGTCGCCGCCGCGCTGGCGAACAAGGACGACAGGGGCAAGGACAGGGAGCAGAAGGCCCTGGCCGGCTTCATCGGCAAGCAGCAGAACCTGGCGGACACCCGCTGCCTGGCCGACGAGCCCTCCTGGTTCCACCAGGCCTGGCTGGGCTTCCTGATCATCGGGCTGCTGGCCCTGTACATGATCTTCACCTCCCTGCGGGCGCTGGTCGGCCGCGGCGCCGCCGCCCCGCCCAGGGCCTAGGGCCGCGGACCGCCGTGGCCCGCCCTCCCGTGAGATCCGATCTCGGGCCGCTCCGGCCGCGCCGGCTGATCGGCCACCGGGAGGAGGCCGACGGGCGGGTGTGCCTGCTGGTGCCGCGCTTCCGGGTCCGCTGGATGGCCTGGTACCTCCGGCTGCTCCGCAGGCCGAACGTGGAGCTGCGGCTGGACGCGGTGGGCAGCGCCACCTGGCTGCTGTGCGACGGCGCGCGCAGCGTGGCCGAGGTGGGGGCGGCGCTGCGGGCGCGGTTCGGGGAGCAGGTCGAGCCGGTCGGCCCCCGCCTGGCGCTCTTCCTGCGGCAGCTCGAGGGCGGCCGCCTGCTCTGTCTGGAGGACCCGGGCGCGGCCGGCTGACCCCCAGATCGTTCGAGATTCCGCCGATCTCCTGGGGGGACTCGCTTGACAGGCCGGGGTGATTCTGTTACGAAGGCTGCGCCCAGGCCGCGGGCGGCGAGTGAGCTGAGCCGCTAGCTCAGGTGGTAGAGCATCAGACTTTTAATCTGAGGGTCCAGGGTTCGAATCCCTGGCGGCTCATTGACAGGACATGTCCCCATCGTCTAGCCCGGTCAGGACACTGGCCTTTCACGCCGGCAACAGGGGTTCGAATCCCCTTGGGGACGTCTGACCCTCTGCGCGGGGGACGCACGCATGGCCGTCGAGGACGACATCCAGGAAATCAAGAACGAGATCATCCAGTCGCACAACCTGGTGATCAAGACCGACAACCTCATCAAGGGTCTGTCCACCGAGATTCGCCAGATCCAGAAGAAGCAGGAGAGCTACGAGCGCAAGTACTGGATCAACTCGGTCTGGTCCTACGTCATCTTCGCCGCCCTGGCCTTCGCCGGGGTGTACCTGGCCTTCGACGCCAAGGTGGGCGCGGTCAACCGCGAGCGGGCCGAGCTCGAGAAACAGCTCACCCGCGCCCGGGCCGAGGCCGAGGAGCTGCAGGGCAAGCTCTCGGTGCGGGCCCAGCAGGAGAAGACCGTCGAGGATCTGCTCCGCCTGAAGCGCGACAACCAGGACGACGAGGCGCTCAAGGTGGTCGAGGCGCTCGATCCGAACCGCCTGTCGCCGGTGCTCGGCCGCCTGGTGGCCCGCGAGACCACGGAGCTGCGCGAGAAGGTGGCCCGCCAGGCCCTGGCGACCGGAGGCGAGCTGCTGCAGCGCGGCCAGCTCAAGCACGCGCTGCGCGAGTTCGAGCGCGGCCTGGCGGCCCGGCCCGAGGCGGCCCCCCTGCTGGCCGAGCTCTACGGCCAGCGCGCCCAGCTCAACCTCAAGCTCAGCAAGGCCGTCCAGGCGGCCGAGGACTACCTGGCGGCTTACGAGGCCGACCCCAGGGCCGAGCTGGCGGACGACCGGCTGTACAGCGCGGCCGGGGTGCTGGAGTCGGCCGGGGACGTGCCCCGGGCCGTGGAGGCCTACAAGCGCCTGCTGTCCGAGCAGCCCCAGAGCGGCTATGCCTCCGCGGTCCGCAGGCGGCTGCAGGCGCTGGAGCGCACGCCCGGCCAGCCCGCGCGCGCGCCGCGTCCGGCACCCGCCGAGCCCGCCGCGCCCGGGCCGGCCGAACCCGCCGCGCCTGCGCCGGCCGAGCCCGCCGCGCCTGCGCCGGCCGAGCCCGCCGCGCCCGCGCCGGCCGAGCCCGCGCCGGCGGCGTCCGCGGACGCCGGGACCGGGTGAGGTCGGACCATGGCTGTGCCCGGCTCCCAGCCCAGCACCGAGACCACGGCCGAGGCGCGCGCCAGGCTGCGCGCGGAGCGGCGCGCCGAGCGCCGCCGGCGGCGCGGGGAGTTCGTGCACAAGTTCCGCTGGGCGATCTACATCGCCTTCATCTCCTTCATGGTGTTCATGGCGGTGTGCATCATCCTGGGCGTCGCCCTGAACCTGGACGAGCGCTACCCCGAGCTCGACCTGCCCACGGGCGCGGCCAGCGCGGGGCCGGCGCTCGACCCGCTCCAGCTGCGCAGCTGCCTGCAGGCCCTCCTGCGCATGCGGGACGAGGAGCTGTCCCAGGTCCAGGGCGCCTTCACCGGCCTGCTCGACCGGGACGCCTTCCTGGCGCGCCACAAGGCCTGGGAGCGGGACTGGCGGGCGCGTTTCGACGGCCTGGGGCTGTCCTGCCGCCTGACCGGGGCCCGGCCGCCGGGCCAGCCGATCCTCGACACGCTGGCGGAGCTCTACCGGCGCCTGGACTACATCCAGGCCCAGCACTCCCTGCTGGTGCGCCGCTACCTGACGCAGAACGCGCGCACCATGAAGGAGATCCGCGAGCTGGGCGAGCGGGCCGGGTCGCAGCTCGACGGCCAGCTCCAGGGGAGCTCCCCGGTCCCCTGATCCGTGTCCACTTCGTCCACCTCGTCCATCCACTTCGGCCTTCACGAGCGTCACGATACCGGCTAGTATGTCGCGGTGTCCGGTGGGGAGAAGGGCGTGACCGTCATGTGGAGCGCAGCCTGTCGTCTGGTCCCTCTCGCGATCCTGGCCTGGGCCGTGGCCGGCTGCCCGGAGGAACCCGCGCCCATCTACGACTGCTACCGAACCGCGGACTGCGACGATCTCGATCCCTGCACCACCGACAACTGCACCTGGGGCGCCTGCGAGCACACGGCGGCCTCGGACGTCGCCTGCGACGATCTGGATCCGTGCAGCATGCAGGACCGCTGCGTGGACGGCGCCTGCCAGGGCCTGCCCCTCGACGGCGACCAGGACGGCCACGGCTCGCCCACCTGCGGCGGGGACGACTGCGACGACGGGGAGCCCGGCGTGCACCCCGGGGCCGCCGAGGGCCCGGAGGGCGACCCGAGCTGCGGCGATCTCCTGGACAACGACTGCGACGGCCTGACCGACACCCTGGACGAGGGCTGCATCACCTGCGCCCAGGACGCGGACTGCGACGACGGCGACGCCTGCGACGGCCCGGAGCGCTGCGTGGACAACGCCTGCCTGGACGGTGAGCCCCTCGACTGCGACGACCTGAACCCGTGCACCCTGGACGCCTGCACCGCCGAGGGCCAGTGCCACCACGACTACGCCGACGGCGTGGCCTGCGACGACCGCGACGCCTGCACCACGGCCGACGCCTGCCTGACGGGCGCCTGCACCGGCACGCCGGTCGATCTGGACGGCGACGGCCACGCGCCGCTCGCCTGCGGCGGGGACGACTGCGACGACCTGCGGGGCGCGGTCCACCCTGGCGCGCAGGAGGAGTGCCTCGACGGGCTGGACAACGACTGCGACGGGCGGGTGGACACGCTGGACGGCTGCCCGGCGGCCCAGGACGAGTACGCCGCGCTCGACGGCCTGCAGGGCCAGGCGCTGCGGGACGCGCTGCGCGCGCGCATCGACGACCACGACTCGCTGGGCTACGACTCCGCCCGGGCGTACCTGTACTCGGAGCTCGACAACGTGGCCGGCCAGGTCCAGTGCGTGTACACCGGCACCTGGGTGACGACCGACGGCATCCCGGACAACGAGCTGATGAACACCGAGCACTCCTTCCCCCAGAGCTGGGGCTCGGACGTGCTGCCCATGCGCAGCGATCTGCACCACCTCTTCCCGGCCCTGGCGGTGGCCAACTCGCGGCGGGGCAACGCGCCCTACGGCCACCCCACGCGCCTGTTCTGGGGGCAGGGCGGCAGCTCGGTGGGCTACGACGCGCGCGGCAAGGTGGTCTTCGAGGTCCGGCCGGCCCACGCCGGCAACGCCGCGCGGGCGGTGCTCTACTACGTGGTGCGCTACGAGGTGCTGATGAACGTGTGGCCGTACGACGACGTGATGGAGGGCTACCTGCGGCGCTGGAACGCCCAGGATCCCCCCGACGCCGCCGAGCGCGCCCGCTGCGACGCGATCGAGTCCCGCCAGGGGAACCGCAACCCCTTCGTCGATCGGCCCGGGTTCGTGGATCGCATCGCGGACTTCTAGAAACTCGAGCGTGGTCCTCCACGCGAGGAGTTTCTTGCCCAGCGCAGCTGGGTTGGACCCCTCACTATTGACTCTTGCGACCATCGTCTAACGACCATGTAGTCTGAGGCCTGAATGGCGGAACGCGCTTCGAATCATCTCCGCCTGCGTTCCCTCGAGGGCCTCATGGACCCGTTCCTCGAGGTGCCC
>JAKLGA010000022.1 GCA_022710975.1 Myxococcota bacterium
CGGGCACCTCGAGGAACGGGTCCATGAGGCCCTCGAGGGAACGCAGGCGGAGATGATTCGAAGCGCGTTCCGCCATTCAGGCCTCAGACTACATGGTCGTTAGACGATGGTCGCAAGAGTCAATAAGTGATTTCGATTCTTACCGGACCGATTGCAAGCAGCCCCCCTGTTCCCCTGCCTCCACCCTCGAGGCAGAGCGACCCGGGCGCCCGGACGAAGGCACGCGATCAGGGACGTGGCAAGTGGTGTTCGCCGAGACGATCCTCATGCCGGGGATGGATTGTCCCGGGCGGGGCTGGTAGCATCGGCTCCCTGGGCTTGCCCAACTCGGACAGGTCGAACAAGCCGGACTAGGTCGGACATGCTGGACCCGGACCTCCAGGATCTCATCGTGCTCTCGCCCCACCTGGACGACGCGGCGCTGTCCGTGGGCGGGCTCATCCACCGCGTCTGCCGCGCGGGCGGGCGGGCGCTGGTGGCCACCTTCTGCACCGGCCAGCCCGCGCCGGAGCAGGTCCCGCCGGGGCTGGCCCACTTCGCCGACCTGCCCACCCGCCGGGCCGAGGACGCCCGCGCGCTCGCGCGGCTCGGGGCGGAGCCGCGCTGGCTGGGCTTCGTGGATCGCATCTTCCGCGCGCCGCGCCTGCCGCTTGCGGCCCTGATGACCCTCGCCCCGCCGGACGAGCCCGGGCTGCTCGACCAGCTCGCGCCCATGCGCTCGGCCATCGAGGGGCTGCTCACCGAGCGGCCCCGGGCGCGCTGCCTGTGCCCGCTGGCCATCGGGCTGCACCGCGATCACCAGGCCGTCTGGCAGGCCGGGCTCCAGGTCCTGCGCGCGCGGGCGGCCGCGGCGCGCTTCGCCTTCTACGAGGACGTCTACGCCTGGCTCGACCCGCGCGCGGAGCGCCCCGCGGAGCCGGGCCTGGCGCTCGCGCCCGCGTCCGCGCCGCTCGGCCCCGAGGACGGCCGGGCCCAGCTCGAGGCCGTGGGCGAGTACGCCTCCCAGCTCCCGGCCCTGGGCGGGCTGGCCCGGCTCGGGCGCCTGCTGGCCGAGCGCCGGGCCGCCCTGGGCGGGGCCGAACGCCTGTGGGAGGTCGCGTGAGCCGGGCCCTCGCGCTGCTCGCGCTGGCGCTCGGCCTGGCGGCCTGCCAGCGCCCCGCGCCCCCTGGGCCCGCGGCCGGCGCGGCGGCCCCCGTGGACGAGCCGGGGCTGGAGCTCGACCGGCTGTACGCGCTCGACTACCGCGGGGAGATCCGCCTGGCGCTGGACGAGCCCGGGCACGCCTGGCTGGAGACCCGGGTGGAGCTGACCCTCACGCCGCGGTCGGGTCCGGTCGGCCGGCTCGACCTGGGCCCCGGCCTGTACGATCAGGGCGTCCGGCCCGAGGTGTCGCCGGGCGGCTGGGAGTGGAGCCTGCGCTCGGTGGACAGCGACCGGCCGGTGCGCCTGCAGGCCACCGACTGGACGCTGGCGCTCGTGCCCGACGCGCCGCCCGGGCCGGGGGAGCCCTGGCGGGTCGAGCTCGAGTACGAGACGCCGGTGGGGGTGCTGGCCCAGGGGCTGCACGCGAGCGACCTGCTGCCCGAGCCGGTCACCTCCGCGGGCGCGCTGCAGGCCGTGCTGGAGCTGGGCGAGAAGGTGCTCGAGCGCTTCGGCAAGGACGCCCCCACCTCGAGCTTCGCCGAGGGCGACTACCACGTGCTCATACCGCCCTGGCCGCTGGTGCACGACTGCGCCGGCCGCGGCGCGGCGGAGGCCTTCCCGCCGCTCGAGTGCGTCTCACGCCACCAGCTGCCGGCCGAGATCCGCGTGCACCTGCCCGCGGGCTGGCAGGCCGCGCTGCCCACCGCGCCCCGCTGGGAGACGGGCCCCGACCAGGAGCGGGTGGCGGTGCTGGATCGCCTGCCCGCCATGCTGGTGCTGGCGCCCCGGCTGGCCTGGCGCGAGCTCGAGCTGGGGGGCCGCAAGGTGAGCCTGTGCGCGCCCGAGGGCCGCGCCCGGGACCTGGAGGAGCTCGGCCGGCTGGTGGCCCTGGCGCTGCCGGCCCTGGAGGCCCGGCTCGGGCCCTACCCCCAGGGCGAGCCGATCGTCTGCCTGAGCCCCACCCCGATCGACCTGTGGGGGCTGGCGCGCGGACGCCTGGCCCTGGTGGACGTGGAGGCCTTCTCCGCCCCGGAGCTCGCGCAGGGGCAGCAGGCCAGCCTCGGCCAGCGCCTGGAGGGCTGGATCGCGGGCGACGCCTACTTCCAGTCCCTGCGGGAGGAGCTGGTGCTGCACGAGCTGGCCCACCACTGGTGGCGCAGCGAGCTGCCCGATCGCTGGGAGCGCCTGCTGGGCGAGGGCGCGGCCACGCTCATCGCCCGCGAGGCGCAGCTCGCCGGGACCAGCGACGAGCGCCGCCGGTTCTTCGCCCGCGCCAGCCCCTGGCTGGACGGGGCGCAGATCGAGCTGGCGGGCGTGGCGCTGCCCTCGCGCGCGGCCTACCTGCGCCGGGGACCTGTCCCCACGGGCCCGGCCGAGGCGCTGCTGCCCTACCTGCACGGGCTGCTGCTGCTCGAGGGCCTGTACCTGGACGAGCGCGGGGCGGTGCGCTGGGAGGCGCTCCGGGCCCTGCACGCCGCGGCGCCGGCCGCGGCCCGCTCGCCCGCCGCCATGCTGGCAGCGCCTACCGAGCGGGCCCGCCTGGCGGCCCTGCTGGCCGAGGACGCGCCGCTCCGGCCCGGCCAGCGCGTGGATCCGGTGGAGCACGCCCTGCGCTGCACCGAGGGCATGCTGGACGCGCTCGAGGGCGACGCTGCGCTGGGGCCGCTGCTGCGGCCGCTCAAGCTCACCCTGCCCGGCCTGGGCGAGCTGATCCGCGCGCAGATGGCCGAGCGGCTGGCGCGCGCCTACGGGCTGGAGACGCCGGACTGGGGGCTGGCCGGCGAGGTGCTGGCCTCGGCCGGGATCGGCCGCTGCGCCGAGCCGCCCGCGGACGCGGCCCGGCGGGCCGAGTGCCTGGAGGAGCTGGGCGGCCAGGGCCTGGGCCACCTGGCCGGCCTGATGGCGCTCGGCGACCCGGAGGTGCGCCGGGCGGCGGACGCGATGCCCGAGGCCCGGACGCTGCTGTCCCGCCCGCGCCGGCCCGAGGAGCTCAGGGCCGCGGCCGAGGCCACCCTGGCGCGCCCGGTCGAGGTGACCGACGCCGACGCCGGGCGGCTGGTGGAAGGGCAGACGTTCGGCCAGGCACGGGCGACGGTGCTGTACGATCGCCTGGCGGCCCGCTGGGCGGCCAGGGCCGCGCTGGAGCTGATCCCGCTCGCCCGCTTCCCGGGGCGTGGCGCCACCTCCCAGACACCCGAGACCGCCCCGGCGTTTTAGGCTTGCATCCCCCTGGAGAGATCCTGTAAGGACTGCCCCGGTCAGCCGGAGAGACAGACCAAGGGGAGTGGACCCATGCGCATCGAGATGTCTCGAGGAGGCCTCGCGAGGTCGCTCGTGGGCCTGATGCTCGCCGGCGCCCTGGGCGGGTGCGGAGCCGGAGAGGAATCCTGTTCCGACGTCAACCCGTGCCTCGCGGGGACGGCCTGTGACCGGAGCGGACAGTGCGTGCCGGCCGAGCCGCTCCGCATCCTGGAGCCGCGCCTGGCCGACGGCGTGCAGGGGGCGGAGTACGCCGACACCCTCCACGCCGCGGGCGGCATCCCGCCGTACACCTTCGCGCTCGGCGGGTCCCCTGGCTGGCTCCGCCTCGCGCCTGGCGCGAACCAGGGCGAGGCCGCGCTCTCCGGCATCCCCACCGAGACCTGCGCGGATCTGGCGGTCGAGATCGACGTCACCGACACCTCCTACGGAGACGGCCAGACCCTCACCGCCACCCTGCTGCTCAGCGTGCAGGCCTGCCTGGAGAACGACATCCAGCCCTGCAGCTACGCGCTGGACGGGCGCTGCCTGAACGGCTCGCGCACCTGTGAACATGCGGTCTGGGGCTCGTGCAACGACGGGGTGGCGTCCACCGCGCTGGAGACCTGCGGCCCGGAGTGCGTCCCGTGCGAGGCGTCCGCCGACAACTGCAGGCAGGGCCTGTGCGCCTGCGGAGCGGAGCCGGTCTGCGCGGGCGCGCTCCTGTGCTGCGCAGGCGCCTGCCTGGACGGCGTGGCGGATCCGGCCAACTGCGGGGCCTGCGGCCGGACCTGCAGCCCGGAGGAGGCCCACGCCCTGGCGAGCTGGTGCGCCGACAGCGCCTGCGACTACGACGCCTGCCAGCCCGGGTTCCTGGACTGCGACGGGGATCGAACGAACGGCTGCGAGACCCTCGCGGACGAGGCCGCGTGCGGGGCCTGCGGCCGTGTCTGCGCCGACTTCGTCCAGGGCGCGACCGGGCCCACCTGCGCCGGCGAGCCGGTCGGGGCGCGGAGCTGCGACTACGACGCCTGCGAGCCCGGAGCGCTGGACTGCGACGGGGACCGCGCCAACGGCTGCGAGACCCCGGTCGGGCTCGAGGACTGCGAGGGCTGCGGCCTCGCGTGCGCCACCCAGTGCGTACCGAGCCCCGCCGGCGATGGACACGTCTGCGCCTGCAGCCTGGACGGCGATTGCTTCGCGGACCAGTCCTGCTGCGAGGGGCGCTGCGCTTCCCACGACGAGCCCGCCCACTGCGGCGGCTGCGGCCTGGACTGCACCTCCCTCGTCGAGCACGTCGAGCGCGCGCAGTGCGCCCTGGGCGCGTGCACCTACGACCGCTGCGCCGCCGGCTTCCTGGACTGTGACGGCGACCGCGCCGACGGCTGCGAGACGACCGTGTCCGCGGATGACTGCGGCGCCTGTGGGCACGCCTGCGGGCCGGACGCAACCTGCGCAGATCCCACCGGCGATCCGGCCTGCGCCTGTGTCACGCCGCACGAAGACTGCAACCAGTCGTGGCAGGACGGCTGCGAGGCCGACCTGCAGCAGGACCCCGCGCGCTGCGGACGATGCGATCGCGACTGCCAGCTCGAGCTACAGCACGCCACCGGGCCGCTGTGCGAAGCCGGGATCTGCGACTACACGAGCTGCGCTCCGGGCTACGGCGACTGCGACGCCGAGCGCAGCGACGGCTGCGAGACGCACCTGTGGCTCGTGGACGCATGCCGGGCGGCGTGCGGCGAATTCGCGATGAACTGCCTGGATCGGGTGGCCCACGTCCTGGAGGTGCGCTGCACCGGGGGCTGCGGCTACTCGGTGTGCGCGCTGGGCTACGGCGACTGCGACTCGGACCCCGCCAATGGATGCGAGGTGTCCATCTGGGTGCCGAGCGGCTGCGGCCTGTCCTGCGCCGAGAGAATCGATTGCACCCAGCAGGTGCAGAACGCCGGGGATATCGACTGCACGGCCGGCGCCTGCAGCTATGGCGCCTGCCTGGCTGGCTTCGGCGACTGCGACATGGATCGCAGCGATGGCTGCGAGCGCCCGCTATGGCTGCTACAGTCCTGCCGTGCGGACTGCTTCCTCGCGCCCGCCGATTGCACCCAGGAGATCGCCCACGCCTCCGGCGCGGACTGCAACGAGGGGGCCTGCGACTACTCCACCTGCGAGGCTGGCTACCGGGACTGCGATCTCGACCGCACGAACGGGTGCGAGGCCGACCTGTGGAGGCCCGAGGCCTGCCGGGTGTTCTGTGAAGACCCGGGCGTCGACTGCACGGCGATCGTGCTCCACGTCGCGGAGGTTCTGTGCGCCGGGGGCGGCTGCGGCTACACGGCCTGCAGCGTGGGCTACGGCGACTGCAACCAGACGCCCTGGGACGGTTGCGAGACCGGCCTGGTGGGCAACGACCAGGACTGCGGCGCGTGTGACCGCGCCTGCCTGGCCTCCCACGGGACCAACGACTGCGTGGGCATGGCCTGCGAACCGGACTGCGATCCGCTGTACGGCGACTGCGACGACGAGCCCTGGGATGGCTGCGAGACCTACCTGTTCGGCAACATCCAGGACTGCGGGGTGTGCAACCGGGCCTGCACGAACGCGCACGGCAGCACCGCCTGCGTGAGCACGAGCTGCGTACCGACCTGCAGCGGGACCTACCGCGATTGTGACGGCGAACCATGGGATGGCTGCGAGACCAACGTGCTCGACAATCCCCAGCACTGCGGCTCGTGCGATGAGATCTGCGGGGGCGGCACTTCTTACTGCTGCGGCTCGACCTGCCGGCCGACTCCCTGCTGAGCGCCGGTCGGGCGTGTCCGGATTCCGGTCACGGTGACCGGAAAATCCAGGCACGGCCCGGCGCCGGCGGCCTCCGTCCCCACCCCGGCCCCGGCCCAACCTCCCGGAATCCAAGCGCTCCCCGATCCGCCGCCCGGTTGGCCCCGACCTTGCTAGGCACCCCGGCCGACCGCCAACCGCGAACCCGAGGAGAGACCCATGCGTACCCGTGCGAGCGTTCCCCTGGCCCTCGAGCTGGCCTGCCTGCTCGGCCTGAGCCTGGCCCTGGTCGCCCCCGCCTGTGACGGCGCGAGCGACCGCCCCTGCTCCGAGCTGAACCCCTGCCTGGGCGAGCTGGCCTGCGACCCCACCGGGCATTGCGTCCCGGCGGCCACGCTCGAGATCGTCAACGCGCGCCTGGCCGACGGCGCCCTGGGGCTCGGCTACCACGACGCGCTGCGCGCCCGCGGGGGCCTGCTGCCCTACACCTACCGGCTGGTCGAGGGCCCTCCCTGGCTCTCCCTCGACCCGGCCTCGGGCGAGCTCGGCGGCACCCCGGACCAGCCCTGCAGCGAGCTGGTCACCCGCGTGTCGGTGACCGACGGCTCCTACGGCCGCGGGCGCACCACGGAGGTCGGCCTGTTGCTCAGCGTGGCCGCCTGCGTGGGCGGCCAGCTCCAGGCCTGCCACTACGCGGAGGACAACCGCTGCCTGCTGGGAGCGCAGACCTGCCCCGCGGGACAGTGGGGAGAGTGCGAGGACGGCGCGCCCTCGGTGGATCCCGGGCGCTGCGGGCCGGCCTGCGCGCCCTGCGACCCGGCCCGGTCCGATCGCTGCGCCGGGGGCCTGTGCGCCTGCGGCGACAGGCCCGCCTGCGCCGCCGGCGACAGCTGTTGCGGGGCCGAGTGCACCCGGCTCGAGGACGATCCGCGTCACTGCGGCGCCTGCGACGTGCGCTGCGCCGACAGGCTCCGCAACGTCACCCGGCCCGCGTGCCTGGACGGGGCCTGCGGCTACGAGGCCTGCCTGCCCGGGTTCCTGGACTGCGACGGGGACCGCGTCAACGGGTGCGAGACCGCCGAGGGCCTGGAGAACTGTGGCGCCTGCGAGGCGGACTGCCTGGTCGGGCTCCAGGCGGCCGAGGGCGCGCGTTGCGCCTACCTGCCCGAAGGCGGGCGGGCCTGCGACTACGAGGCCTGCGCGCCCGAGGCGCTCGACTGCGACGCGACCCGGGCGAACGGCTGCGAGACGCCGCGCTCACCCGCCGCCTGCGCGGCCTGCGGGGACGACTGCCGGGCGGCCGGCTCCGGCGGCCCGCTCTGCCTGCACGCGCAGCAGGGCGCCGCGGAGGAGTTCCGCTGCGGCTGCGCGCAGGCGGACGACTGCGGGGCGCTCGGGGGGCTGCAGCGCTGCTGCGCCGGGCGCTGCGCGGCGCTCGACGAGCCGGAGAACTGCGGCGGGTGCGGTCAGGTGTGCAGCCGGGCGAGCGGAGGCGAGCGCTGCCTGGATCCGCTCACCGGCCGCTGCGGCTGCCTGGGGGACGCGGACTGCGGACCCCTCGATCTGTGCTGCGACGAGGTGTGCGTGCCCCGCTCGGCGGACCAGTGCCTGGCCTGCGGGCAGGCCTGCACGCCGGCCGAGGGCGGTCCGCGCTGCGACCGGCTGCGCGGCGCCTGCGCCTGCGACGAGGACGGGGAGTGCAACGATCTGCCGGGCAGCCGCCAGTCCTGCGGCGCGATCGGCGCCCCCCAGGCGTGCACCTGCGGGCTCCTGGGGCACGCCTGCGCCGGCGGGCCGGAGAGCCAGTGCTGCCCGACCCTGGGAGGGGGGCTGGGCTGCGTCGACCTGACCTCGGACCCCCAGAACTGCGGGGGCTGCGGCCTGGCCTGCGGCCCGGACATGGGCTGCGTGGCCGGCGCCTGCCAGTGCAGCCAGCTCTCCGGCCCGGGCTGCCCGGCGGACGGGCCCGCGCCCCACTGCCGCGGCTTCCAGTGCGCCTGCCCGGACTTCGCGGGCGGCGTCCAGGCCTGCGCGCCCGGGCAGAGCTGCTGCGCCGGGGACGCGGGCGGCCAGGGCGGCCCCGGGGACGGGCCGGATCTGGGCTGCTGCCACGCGCCCTGCGGCCAGAACCTGCCCGGCGACTGCCGCGAGCTGCCCTGAGCCCTGGGCCGGCGCGAGGCGCTTGCGCGCCGCGCCGGGCTTTGCCATCCTCGGCTGTCCCGCCCCGGGCGGGCCCGAGGAGAGACCGATGCGCGCTGCCCTCCGCCCACCCACACCCCTCGCGCTCAACCCGATCGTCTGGCCCGCGGCGCTGGCGCTGCTCGCGCTCTGTGCCGCCTGCGCGCACGTGCCCGTGTTCCAGGCGCCGCTCGCGCCGCTCGAGGCGGACGCCTCCCTGAAGCTCGGCAGCGGGGCCACCTTCCTGGCCTCCCGCGGCTGGCGGGCCGGACTCGAGCCGGACGCGGCCGTGCTGCGGGATCCCGAGGGGGAGCTCCAGGTGGCCGTGGTGGAGGTCCAGGGCGGGGACGCCGACGACGCGCTCGAGCGCGCCTGGGCGCGCGTGTCGCCCGACTTCGACCGGCCGCCGCAGTCCCGGCTGCGCCCGCCCCCGCGCGACGGCTGGGAGGAGATCCTCCAGGTGGACTACGGCGCGCGCCCCGAGGAGCGCCGGGCGCTCGTGGCCGTGGCCCGCCGGGCGGGGACGCGCTGGTTCGTGGTGCTCATGGACGGCCCGCAGGCCGCGCTCGACCGGCGCGGGGCCCAGGCGCTGACCGTGCTGACGAGCCTGCGGGCGCCCGGGGTCGAGGAGGAGAGCTTCGCCGGCCGCGCGGCCCGCCCGCTCGAGGGCGAGCGGCTCATGGCCTTCGAGGCCTTCCTGGTCGAGGCCATGCGCCAGGCCGAGGTGCCCGGCCTGAGCGTGGCCCTGGTGGACGGCCGGGGTGTGCGCTGGGTCCGGGGCCTGGGGGTGCGCCGCCTCGGCGAGCCCGCGCCGGTCACGCCCGAGACCCGCTTCCTGATCGGCTCCACCACCAAGGCGCTCACCACGCTGCTGATGGCCGCGGCGGTGGACGCGGGCGCCTTCGGCTGGGACACGCCCGCCGTCCAGGTGCTGCCCGGCTTCGCCCTGGGGGACGCGGACACCACGGCCCGGGTGCGCGTGCGCGACACGGTGTGCGCCTGCACCGGGCTGCCGCGCCAGGACCTCGAGTTCCTGTTCGAGTGGCGGGACAGCACGCCCGAGTCGCGCCTGGAAGGCCTGGCCGGCATGCGGCCCACCACCGGCCTGGGCGAGACCTTCCAGTACTCGAACACCCTGGTGGCCGCCGGCGGCTACCTGGCCGCCCACGCGCTGCTGCCCGGGCTGCCGCTCGGCGAGGCGTACGACCGGGCCATGGCCGAGCGGGTGTTCGGCCCGCTGGGCATGGCGAGCACCACCTTCGACTTCGACGCGGTCGCGGGGCTCGAGCACGCCGCGCCCCACGCGCCCGATCTCGCCCTGCGGCTCCACCCGCAGGCGCTGGAGCAGGAGCGCGGGGTGGGGTCCGTGCGCCCGGCCGGCGCGGCCTGGTCCACGGCCGGCGATCTCGGGCGCTACGCCAGCCTGGAGCTCGGCCGGGGGGCGCTGCCGGACGGCGCCCGGGTGGTCTCCGCGGCGGCGCTGCTGGCCCGCCGCGAGCCCCAGGTGCGCATCACCGAGCGGTTGAGCTACGGCCTGGGGCTGTTCGTCGAGGACGATCACGGGGTCCGGCTCGTGCACCACGGCGGCAACAACCTGGGCTTCACCTCGGATCTGTTCCTGCTGCCCGAGCACGGCCTGGGGCTGGTGCTGCTGACCAACGCGGGTGGGGCCAACGCCTTCCGCGCCGCCGTGCGGCGGCGCTTCCTGGAGCTCGTGTTCGACGGCCGGGAGCTGGCCCTGGCCAGCCTGGCGGAGCGGCTCCGGGCGACGCGCGAGGAGTCGCGGAAGGCGCGCGCCGGGCTCCGGCAGACCTTCGGCCCGGACGAGGCCCGGCCGCTCGAGGGGCGCTACCGGGCCGCGGGGCTGGGCGCGCTCACCCTCCGGCTGGAGGGCCAGGCGCTGTGGGCGGACGCGGGCGAGTGGCGCAGCCGGCTGGCCGAGCGGCCGCGCCGGCAGGGCCCGCGCTTGCTGGTGCTCACCGATCCCCCGCTGGCCGGGCTCGAGCTGCTGGCCGAGGCCCGGGAGGGCGGCGCGCGCCTGCGCCTGCCCTACCTGCAGCACGAGTACGTCTTCGAGCGCGAGTGAGCGCGGAGGAGGAACCGTGAGCATCGACATCAAGAAGCTCCAGGTGGTGCGCCGTTTCGCTGGGCCGCCGCCGCCCCGGCCGGTCGAGGTGCGGCGCTCGACCCCGGCCGACTTCCCCGGGGTCGACGGCGACCAGCTCGCCGTGGCCGAGCTGCTCTCGAGCCCGCTGCTGCTGGGACCTCCTCTGTGCGCGGAGCTGGTGGCCTTCGCCCGGCACGTGTTCCCGCCCGAGGAGGCCGCGCTCGCCCGGCACCTGAGGCCGCTGCGGGCGGTGCCCGCGCGCGAGGTGGCCCGGGCGGCGCACCGGCCGCTCGAGGAGGTGATCGCGGTGCTCGATCGCCTGGCGCGCGGCAAGCGGGCCATCCACCGCGAGGGCCACGGGGAGCGGAAGGCCTACCGGCTCATCCCCATCATGCCCGGCATGTTCGAGCTGATCATGACCGGCCAGGCGCCCGACACGCTCAGCCCCTGGCACCGCGGCTTCCTCGAGCGCATGGACGCCCTGTACCAGACGGGCTACCTGTCGGCCTACTGGAAGAAGCGCACCGGGTTCATCCGCTACATGCCCGTGGGCCGGCTGGCGCTCACCCACCCGCTGGCGCTGCCCTCCGACCAGCTCGAGGTGGTGGCGGATCGCTACCAGGACTTCGCCGTGGGCCACTGCCAGTGCCGCATGTCCGCCAAGGTGGCCGGCCGGGGCTGCGCCAAGCCCAGCCTGGTGTGCTCGGCCATGGGCGAGTGGGCCAAGGGGGCGGTGAAGCTCGGCATGCAGAGCATCTCCCGCCAGGCCTACCTCGAGCTGAAGCGAGAGGCCGAGGGCCACGGGCTGGTGACCTTCATCATGAACGTGGAGGGGCTGCCCGGCCAGGCCTCCTGCTCCTGCTGCGGCTGCTGCTGCTACATCATGCGCATGGTGAGCGAGTACGACGTGCCGGCGGGGATCGCGGCGCCCCACTTCCAGCCGGAGTTCGAGCGCGGGAGGTGCAGCTGGTGCGGGGCCTGCGCGCGCGCCTGCCCCATGGGGGCGCTGGTGGTGGACACGCAGGCGAAGAGCGGCTACGCGCTCCCGCACCGCTGCATCGGCTGCGGGCTGTGCACCGTGGCCTGCAAGCAGCAGGCGATCCGCATGTCCCCGGTGCCCGACTACCGCCTGCCACCCGACTCCTGGTTCGCCTGCCTGACCCGCTCGGCGCGGGGCGTGGCGGAGAACGCGCTGGGCGTCTACCTCGACCGGCTGCTGAAGCGCTGACCCGGCCCGCGAGGCAGGACCCGACCGATCCGGCTCAGCCGCCCCAGGCGGCCCGCAGCTCGTCGAGGTTCTTCTGCATCCGCGCATCCCGCGCCTTCTGCAGCGCCGCCCGTGTGGTCTCCCGCAGCGCGCGCACCTTCGCGATGCCGCAGCGGTTCCGGTCGGCCTCGAGCTTCCTGGAGGCGGCCGCCACCTGTTTGGCCGTGGAGTTGATGTTGTCGGCGACTCGGCTGTACCGCAGCACCGCGTTGTCCTCGCAGCCGCGGGCCTCGGCGGCCTTCTTGCGATAGGCCGAGGCCAGCTTCTGCTCTTCTGGGCCCTCCGCGCCGTCGAGCAGCCGCTGCAGCGGAGCCCAGGACGAGCGCACGCTCGTCGGGAGCACGGGTCCACCCGCGGGGGGTGCGGCGTCGAGCGTCCCGGCCTGGACGACGCCCTTCGAGACGGGCATGACCGTCTTCAACCCGCCGTCGATGGCGTAGATCGTCCCGTCGAGCGCGAGGTAGGTCAAGGTGTTCCAGCCGAGCCGCAGCAGTGGTTCGCCCGTCTTCACCCCGGGGATCTCGGGCGCCACGTCGTCGTCCTCGGAGTTTCCGCCGTATCCCTTCCGGGCCGGCATGTCTCTCTTTGAATAGACGAACAGGGCCCTGGGAGCCTTGCGGAGCACCTCGGTGCGCAGCGCCAGGTCCGACTCGAGCTGCTTCAGCTGCAGCGCCGGGACCCAGGCCTGGATGCTCCGTTCGGCGAGCGGGACATCACCGGCAGGCGCCACGGCCAAGCTGAGGAAGGGATCGGCGGACACGGGGCGCACGACGATCTGGCGTTTCACTCCGCCCTGGAAGGCGACGTCGTAGCCTCGATCCTCGTACCCGATGTAGGGTTCCACCCGGTACCGGCCCGCCGGGAAGTCGAGGACCGTCGTGTAAGAGCCGAAGCAGCCGTTGAACCGGGGCTCGCCGAGAGGCTCACCAGCCTCGGTGGTGACCCGCAGGCCGATGAGCGCAGGCTCGACGCCGATCATCCACCCCTTGACCGCCTCCTTGAACTCGACGGTGAAGGGCGGCAGCACTGCGTCGCCCTTGCACTTCCGAGGATCCTTCACGGCCTTGCCGAACTCGAGAGCGCGGATGGTGCCGCCCGGGGTCGGCGCGATGGCCTCCGGCCCGGCCGGTTCGGCAGACGCGGACAGGGGCGCACCTGCCAGGCCGGCCATGCAGAAGCACATGGCCATCGGTCCAGCCAGGGTACGTTTCGAGCCGATCATCATGACCTCCTTGAGAAGATGTGGACACAGGCCACGGTTGCTACCCCTCGGCAGCGCATCCAGGCCAACCAGGCCATCGACGGAAACCCAGGCGGGATTCCCCCCCGGGCCGGCGACGGGGCGCCGGTCGAAGGTCCGGGCCATGGTGTGGGAACCAGGGTCCAGGCTCAGCGGCCAGGTGCGGCCGGCTCGTGGCTGCCGTCGGGGCGCAGCACGAGCTCCTCGAGGAGCTGCCCGTCGATGGCGCGCGCGCGCACCCGGGCCTCGTCCTGGCCGAGCTCCACGATGGTCGCGTGGTGCACGCAGCGCTGCACCCGCGCCTCGGGCAGATCGTCGTCGCAGCGGGCCTGGTCGTCCAGCCCGCCCCCGCCGCCGCCGGTGGTGATGGCGAGCAGCCCCTCGAAGTCGAAGCGCTCGTAGCAGTGGATGTGCCCGGCGAAGTAGGCCTGGAAGCCGTTCGCCCGCAGGAGCGGCAGCACGTACTCCTTCACCGCGGACTCGGGCATGCCGTACTCGTGCCCGTCCTCGTAGCAGTTGGAGGCGGGCGGGTAGTGGGCGAAGGCGAAGCGCCAGCGGGCGCGCCGGGCGGCCTCGCTGGCGGCCTGCTCCTGGAGCCAGACCCACAGCGGCGGGGCCGACCCCTCGGCCAGGGGGAAGAAGAAGTCGAAGTGATCGAGGGTGTCGTCGAACACCAGGAAGAAGGCGTCCCCGTAGGTGAAGCTGTAGCTGGTCTCGGCCTGGGGCACGCCCGGGTCCTCGGGGAAGATGTTGTAGTCGCGGAAGGCCGCCACCTCGAAGTCCTTGCGATCGTGGTTGCCCACCGCGGCGTAGCGCGGCCGCACCTGGGCGAACCTGCGGGCCGGATCGAAGAAGCGCTCCTTGTACTGCGCCCGGATCGAGCCGTCGCTGACCGTGTCGCCCGCCACCACGGCCAGGGACACCCCCTCGGCCACGAGCTGGTCGACCACCTGGCGGTGGGTGTCGGGGTTGTCCTGGCAGTCCGCGTACACCCCGAAACGGAAGTCCGTGCCCGGGGGCGGGGCGGCGTCGAGGGTGAGATCGCCGCTGCACACCCCGGCGCTGCAGGCCCGGTAGTGGTAGCGCCGTCCGGGCGAGAGCCCCTCGAGCACCACCTGGTGCAGGCTGCCCTCGGCGCCCACGGCCACCCGCCCGTGGTCCGCGTCCGGCCCCCACTCCACCCGCGTGTCGCCCGCGATCAGGGTCTCCCAGC
Organism: Myxococcota bacterium; assembly: GCA_022710975.1. Classification (GTDB taxonomy): domain Bacteria; phylum Myxococcota; class B64-G9; order B64-G9; family B64-G9; genus JAKLGA01. The sequence continues at coordinate 14,168 of JAKLGA010000022.1, forward strand.
CGATGGCCGCGCGGGTCTGGGTGGCGTGCCCGAGGTACGGGCCGACGTGGAAGGTGGTGTCCGCGGGCAGGAAGGCTGGCTCCGGGGGCACGAAGCCCCCCTGGCCGCAACCGCCGGCCACCGCCAGCAGGAGCATCGGGCCGAGCGTGGCGTGGGTTCGCATGGGTCCATTTGACCCGAGGCCGGCTCCGGGGGCAAGCTCCGGCCCGGAACCCGCTTCTCCCTGGAGGCTGTGCCGTGAGCGATCTCTCCGAGGTGATCACCGACGTCCTCCCGACCCAGCCGCTGTCGGTGGTGCCGTCGATCGAGATGGCCGTGGTGGCGGCCGCGGCGCTGGCGATCGTGTTCTACCGCCTCAAGCAGCCGGCGCTGCTGGCCTACATCGCCGCCGGCCTGGTGCTGGGGCTGGTGGCCAAGCCCATGCTGGGTGGCTCGCTGGGCGAGATGGAGGAGATCTCCCACCTGGGCCTGGTGTTCCTGCTGTTCATCATCGGGGTGGAGCTCGATCTGAAGGGCATCCTCAAGCTCGGGCCGCGGGTGGCCGCGGCGGTCATGCTGCAGGCGCCCATCACCATCGGGGCCGTGTGGGGGCTGCAGCTCCTGCTCGACGCGCTGGGGCTCACCCTGTTCGGCCTGGCCACCCGGCCCGCGGGCTTCTTCATCTTCGCCGTGGCGGTCAGCCTGTCGAGCACGGCGGTGGTGGTGAAACTGCTCGGCGACCGCTTCGATCTCGGCTCGCAGGCCGGCCGCATCACGGTGCTGACCCTCATCGCCCAGGACATCTGGGCGGTCCTGTCGCTCACCTTCGTCACCTCCCAGGGCGAGGGCTCGCGCTCCGGGGTGCTGGGCGTGGTGATCATGCTGGGCGGCGCGGCCGCGGCGGTGGCCGCCCTGTGGCTGGTCGCGCACCACCTGCTCACCCGGCTGATGCGCATGCTGTCCCGCTCGCCCGACATGGTGGCCATGGCCGCGCTGGGCTGGTGCTTCGTGGGCGCGGGGGCCATGTCGCTGGCCGGGCTGTCGGCCGAGATGGGCGCGCTCATCGCCGGCCTGACGCTCGGCAGCCTGCCCATCGCGGCGGAGCTGCTGGCCAAGGTGTCGGCGCTGCGGGACTTCTTCATGGCGCTGTTCTTCGTGGCGCTCGGCATGAGCCTGCCGCTGCCGACCCTGGAGGTGCTGGGCGCGGCCCTGGCGCTCATCGGCATCCTGCTGCTCTCGCGCCTGGTGCTCTTCTCGCCCCTGCTCCTCGCCGCCCGGCTGGGGCCGGCGGTCAGCTTCGCCAGCGCCATCAACCTGGCGCAGCTCTCGGAGTTCTCGCTGCTCTTGCTGCCCATCGGGGTGGCCCAGGGCGCGCTCACCAGCCAGGACGCCGCCACGGTGTCCTACGCGCTCATGCTGTCGGTGGTGCTCAGCACCTACGGCATCAAGTACAACTACCCGCTGGCCTTCGCGCTCACCCGGCTGCTGCGGCTGAAGCGCGCGGCCGGCGATGGGCCCGCGCCGCAGCCCGCCGCGGCGGGCGGGGAGCACGGGCACGCCAGCGCCGAGGTGGTCATGCTGGGCTACTTCCGCAACGCCGAGTCGCTGGCGGAGCGCCTGGCGGGGGCGGCCCCGGATCTCCTGGCGCGCATCCTGGTGGTCGACTACAACCTCAAGAACCACCCGGCCATCCAGGCTCAGGGGCTCAAGGTGGTCTACGGCGACATCTCCAACCCCGAGACGCTGCGGCACCACGGCATCCAGGGCGCGCGGGTGGTGCTGTCCACCGTCACCGACAACTTCCTGCGCGGCACCTCGAACCTGGAGCTGCTGAAGCAGATCAAGGGCCAGAACCCCGAGGCGCGCTTCATCGGCACGGCCATCAGCGCCGGGGAGAAGGCGGCGCTGCTGGAGGCCGGGGCCTACGCCTGCATCTCGCCCAGCGACGAGTCCGCCGCGGCCTACCTGGCCGAGCTGCGCCGGGCGCTCGCGCAGGGCGCCGACGCCTGAGCCCGCCGGCTCAGGCCTTCTTCGCGTCGCCGTCCGGGGGCTTCGGCTTGGCCGTGCTGCGCCCGTCCCAGCGGCCGAGCAGGAGATAGCTCAGCACCCCGAGCGCCACCATGCCCGCCAGGAAGGCCGGGTAAGCCCAGCGCCAGTTCTCCTGGCCGGTCATCATGGTCCACTCGGACATGCCCCCGATCCCGGCCAGCAGGGTGAGCGGCATGAAGATGGTGGTGATCATGGTGAGCCGCCGGACCACCCGGTTGGTCCGGTTGGAGACGCGCGCCATGTGGTTGTTGAGTATCGACAGGTACATCTCCATCAGGCTGGTCACCATCTCCCGGGTGAGCTCGATCACCTCGAAGAACTTGGTCAGGTGGTCGGACACGTCGCGGAAGTGGAAGATGGCCTTGTCGGAGACGTAGGGCGAGTCGCGCCGGCAGAGCTTGACCAGGATCTCCCGCTCGTGGAACAGGCTCTTGCGCAGCAGCAGCAGGCTGTGGCGGACCTCCAGCAGGGCGCGCGGGTTGAACTCGGTCGCGCTCCTGAGCACGAGCTCCTCGGCCGTGTCGATCTGCTCCTGCAGCCGCTCGATGACCGCGAGCTTGCCGTCCACGATGTGGTCGAGCAGCGCGTGCAGCAGGAAGTCGGGCCCCTGGCCCAGCCGGCCGTTGTCCCCGCGCAGCGCGTCCTGGATGGCGGCGTCGAAGCGCACCCCGCCCTGCCCGCGGCCGTGCACGCTGAGCAGGAACTTCTCCCCCAGGAAGAGATCCACCTCCTCGATCGCCAGGCCGTCGGCGGCGCCGAGGTAGGCGTTGAACAGGATGAAGGTGTGCCCGGGGAAGGCCTCCAGCTTGGGCACCTGGTCCTCGTCCAGGCAGTCCTCGATGGACAGCGGGTGGAGGCCCAGCGGCTCGGCCAGCGCCGTGAGCTGCTCCCGGGTGGGGTCGAGGTAGTCCAGCCAGACGTAGCCCGGCTCCTTCAGCGCGGCCAGCGCCTGCTCGAGGCCGGCCAGCGGCTCCGGCTTCCCGCGCGGACGGATCTGGAAGTAGCGGCAGGCGGGCATGGCCTTACTGCGGGACCTTCTCGCTCAGGAAGGCGGCGAGCTGGGCCACGGAGTCGTCGATGTGCTCAACCAGGAAGTTGCCGATGCCCGAGAAGCCGCCCCGGCCGCCGGAGGTGGCGTCGATGGTGAAATCGGCCACGGTGTTGCCGCCCTTGAGCAGCTTGACGTCGGTCAAGAGATAAGAGGCGCCCGCGCCGAAGCCCCACACCACCCGGGACGCGTTGGAGCCGGCCTCGAACTTCTTGACCACCATCTCGACCACCACCGCGCCGTCCGCGGGCGCGGCGCCCTCGGCCAGGACCTCGGCCTTGAAGCCGGCCGCCTGGACGGAGGAGGCGGCCTTGGCCGCGTAGGTGGTGCGCAGGGTCTCCCGGTTCGCGGCCACGCTGGGCGGATCGTCCGAGAAGTCGCCCGCGAACTCGGTCGCGGAGGGATCGACGGCCTTGAACACGAGCGCGTCCGCCCGGCTCAGGGCGCCCGGGGCGAGATCGGTGCGGATGATCGAGACGCCCGCGCCGCCGCAGCCGGCCGCTCCGAGTCCGCCCAGCACGAGCGCCAGCGCGACCAGCACCACCACGCGATTCTTGCCCAGCATCGGATAACTCCTTTCCCTCTGCGCCGCGCGCAGGGGCTGTCCTCGGGTCCAGGAATGCGGGCGAAGATAGCATCGAAGCCGGGAGGGCACAACCGCCGGGCGAGGGTTGGGCGCGGGGCGCGGCCCCCAGGCTCAGGCGGTGATCTGCTGCTCGTGGAAGGAGAACAGGACGTCGCCCAGCTGGAGCTGGTCGCCCGTGTGCAGCACGGCCGAGTGCACCCGCACGCCGTTCAGGCACACCCCGTTGCGGCTGCCGAGATCCTGGATGGTGAACCCGCCCGGGGCGAGCTCGATGCAGGCGTGGTGCTGGGACACGCTGGGGTCGGGCAGGCGCAGGTCGACGTCCTGGGCCCGGCCGATCACCACCCGCTTGGCCGGGATGGTGAACTCGCGCGGGGCGTCCAGCCCCTCGACCAGGGTGAGCAGGGCGATGCGCTCCAGGCGGGAGGGCGACCGCGGGGCCTCCTCGTGGTCCACCGTGGCCTCCTCGTCGTCCCAGGCGAACTTGTTGGCCATGGGCGGTCCTCCTCCCTTCCGGACCGGGCCATGCTACCCCGGACCCGGGGCCGCGGTCACGTTTCCCTCCCCCAGCCTCGATCAGAGAAATTTCTTCGAGGGAAAGCGGGAGAGGAAGCTGCAGGGAGAATGGATGGGCTCAGGGCGCGGACCGGGGGGGCTGGGTGCGGAGCCCCGGTCCATCTCACCAGAATGCATCTTCGACAATGACATCATCCTTGGTACCGGCAACGCCATCGATTCCCACATTCCTCAGTCTAATGATTATGCTCATGTCAATCCTCTGGTCTCTTGCACCGACGAGAAAAAACTCACCGTCCTTTCCGGACCTGCACCTCAGTTCGGACGAAACCTCTCCACTTCCAGCGCACAGGCTCTTCAAAAGCGTCTTCCCGCTCGGCGGCACCTTCTCCATTTTGTTCAAATGAAATAGAACCAACTTCATCGTTTCATTCAGGTAGACTGCCTCAGCATTCCAGGTATCCCTAGCCCAATACCTCCCAGCAGCAAGAATCGCCACCACGGCAAGAATGCTTCCGGCTGCAACCACCGCAACAACCGCAGTCGTTCTACTCATGGTTCTTGCCGCCTCTTCTTGCAGACTGCTGCTCCAGGTGCCATGCGATCCGTCGCCTGATCCTTCCATCCCCGAGCCTCGCGACCCGTCACCATGCCCCGATTGTCAGGCCACGGCCGCATCCAGGTCAACGCCACCCTCTCCGGCCGGTCCGACCGTCCCGGGCGTCCGGGCGGAGCGCCTGCCCGTCCGTCGGCAGACGGGTGACAGGCGATCTCAGCGTTGGAGCCATCGAGGGCGCCCCATCGGAGGCTTGGCGCAACACCCTGGCACCTGGACGGACCGCAAAGGTTTCAAATAGCCGCACCATTGAATTTCATTTAGCCGAGCATCGGACTTGCAATTAGCCGAACCCTGGATCTACACTTGGCCGGCATGGAGGCACACAAGCTCCACCCCAGGTTCGCCGCAGCCCGGCTGCTCGAGGCCCTGGCCGACACGCCCGTGGTGCTGGTCCACGGGCCTCGTCAGGCGGGCAAGACTACGCTGGCCCGTCGAACCGCGGCGCCGCTCGGCTACGCCTACGTCACCTTCGACGACGAGGTCGCCCTGGCGGCGGCCCGCGCGGATCCCGCGGGCTTCGTGGACGACCTGCCCGAGCGCGTGATCCTTGACGAGGTCCAGCGAGCGCCGGCGATCTTCACCGCCCTCAAGCGGAGCGTGGACCAAGCCCGGACGCCAGGTCGTTTCCTGCTCACCGGCTCGAGCAACGTGCTGCTCCTGCCCACACTCGCGGACTCCCTGGCGGGACGCATCGGCCTGCTGCAGCTTCACCCGCTGGCGCAGTGCGAGCTCGCCGGGCACGAGCCGGGCTTCCTCGGCGATCTCCTCCGGGGCGGTTTCAAGCTGCGCAGCGTCCCACGCCTGGGGAGATCCCTGGCCGAGCGGATCGCGGCCGGCGGCTATCCCGCGGCGCTGGCCCGGCCCGAGCCGCGCCGCCGCGCGGCCTGGTACCGCGATTACGTCGAGGCGCTCATCCAGCGGGACGTCCGCCAGCTCTCTCGGATCGCCTCGCTGGACGTCCTGCCCCGTCTGCTGGCCCTGGTCGCGGGACAGACCGGCCGGCTCGCCAACGTGAGCGATCTCTCTTCACCCTTCCAGCTCAGCCGGCCCACGATCCGGGACTACCTCACCCTGCTCGAGCGCCTGTTCCTGGTCGAGGAGCTGCCGCCCTGGCATACCAACCGGACGAGCCGGCTGGTCAAGACCCCCAAGCTGCACCTCCTCGACACCGGGGTCGCCTGCGCGCTGCTGGGCCTAGGCGCCGAGGACCTCTGGCAGGATCGTGGCGTGCTGGGTCAGCTGCTCGAGACCTTCGTGGTCCAGGAGATCCGCCGGCAGGCGAGCTGGCTCGACGAGGACTGCCGGCTCTCCCACTTCCGCGACCGGGACGGGGTCGAGGTGGACCTGGTCCTCGAGCAAGGGGTGCGGCGGCTGGCCGGGGTGGAGATCAAGGCCTCCGCCACGGTCCGGGAGGCGGACTTCCGCGGGCTGCGCAAGCTCGCTGACGCCGCGGGCGCGCGATTCGTATGCGGGGTGGTGCTCTACGACGGTGAGACCAGCGCACGATTCGGGGAGCGGCTGTTCGCCGTGCCCATCCGCCGCCTCTGGGAGCCGGGGTGAACCAATCAAGTGAACGGTGAAGGTGTCTGACCCCGGATGCAGCTCCCAGAAAACGCGAATTTGCTCCCGGCCAGGGCGGGCGGTACCATGCCTCCCCGTTCCGCACACGCAGGGAGGCGCCATGATCCGCAAGGTCGAGCTGGGACCGCCGCACGCCCGCGAGCTGTTCGCCGAGCCCGCCCCGCTGGGGCTGCTGGGGCTGGCCATCGGCTGCGCCGCGCTCACCCCCATCGCCTTCGGCTGGAGCCAGACGCCCGAGGCGCTCCGCACCGCGGCCATGTTCTGCCTGCTGTTCGGCTGCGGCGGCCAGCTCCTGGCCGGGCTCATGTCGTTCGCCAACAAGAACCTCTACGGCGGCACCCTGTTCACCGCCTTCGCCTTCAACTGGGCCATGAACTGGTGGGCGCTCGACTCCCTGGCGGGCGGCGTGAGCCCCGATCACGCGGTGCTGCTGGTGGTCGACAGCCTGTCGCTCGCCGTGTTCCTGGTGTTCACCTTCGGCTTCGGCTTCTTCGGCGGGCTGCTGTTCGCCTTCCTGGTGGACATCGATCTGCTCTACCTGTGCAAGGTGATCCAGGGGGCGCTGGGCAGCAGCGCGCTCGCCGTCCCCATCGCGGTGCTGACCGTGCTGCTCGGGCTGCTGGCGCTGTGGCTGGCGTTCGCCGCGCTCATCAACCCGGTCTCGGGCAGGCGCGTGTTCCCCGTGCCCGGGCCGCTCTTCCACGCCCCGCGCAAGGGCGGTTTCGACTGGAAGCTGCGCTACAACATCTTCGAGGTGCTCTACCAGCACTTCCGGGTGCACGCCTTCAGCCCCATGCCGGTCGAGGAGCTGACCGACCGGCTGCGGCTGCTCGGCCTGCCCCCGCCCATCCTGCCGGATCTGTGCTACCTGGCGGAGTACGGCGCGCTCGCGCTCGACACGGCGGAGGTGCCCCAGGGCGCCCCGCGCGCCGTGCGCCTGACCGCGGCCGGGATCGATCTGTACGAGCAGCTCATCCTCAAGAAGTACCAGTTCGGCTGAGCGTGCATCGCGGCGGAACGAGCGAGCGGCGCGAGCGCCGCGTAGCTGAGCAAAGCGAAGCGAAGCAGTCCCGAAGGGGATTCCTGGCTCCTAAGCTCCGTCCGGCATCCAGGCCGCATGCTCGCAGGGCGACCTCGCAGCACGGCCCGGGGGGCTGGGGGTGGAACCCCCAGAGAGGCTCCGCCAGGAGCCGCGGAGCCCCGGCAGCCACACGCCAGGTCGGCGGATCCCCGAGGAGCCTCGTGCGCCCGCAACTCCCCGCCCGCCCCACGCCCCTTGATGAGCTTCTACAGCGCCAGGGTGAGCCAGACACCGACCTCGAGGCGGGGGGCGCCGATGCTGAAGCCGTAGCGGAGCGGCTCGGGCACGAGCGGGTTCGGCGGATCCTCCATCTTGTACTCCGTCCCGTAGTGGAACTCGCCGTCCCCGCCCAGGCGCACCGCGCCGAACACCGCCACGTCCAGGTAGGTCAGCACCCGCACCTGCCAGTCGAGCCGCAGGATGCCGGTCAGGTCGTTCAGGTTGCCGATGCCGGAGAGCAGGACGGTGGTGTCGTTCCACGAGCCCGGGCCCATGAGCACCGCGTAGCCGGCGAGGTAGTGCCGCCCCAGGTAGAACGGGGTGAAGCCGCCCTCGCCCTCGAAGGCCTGGAGGAGCAGCCAGTCGTACAGCCCCTCGTCCGGGTAGCCGGCGTCGTTGAAGAAGTACTCCACCCCCAGGATCAGGCTGTCCTCGTCCGAGTACTTGAAGGAGAGCTCGGCCCCGGCGGTCACCTGCGGGATCCAGCGATCGTCGCGGCTGAGCGCGTAGGGCAGCGCCGGCGGATCCCAGACGAAGTCGCCCTTCCAGTAGGGGGTGTGGTCGTCGTACACGACCGCGGCCTCGAGCCGGAGGTCCAGCAGCCACACCCCGGCCGAGGCGTCCAGCCCCAGGCGCACGGGCTGGTCCTTGCGGTAGGCGGCCGTGGCCGCGAGCTCCACCGGCCCGAACAGGAACTCGCCCCGCAGCGCGCCGCCCAGCTCCTCGGGCGAGGAGGCCCCGTCCAGGTTGGCCACCGCGTAGAAGTTCCAGCCCAGCGACTCGACCGGGAAGTGCAACTTCAAGAGAGTCGGGCCCACCCGCTCGTCGAGGATGGCCAGCGGGTCCCGGCGCTGCTGGTTGAGGAAGTCGGTCGGGTTCCAGAAACGGCCCGAGCCCCAGCGGATGGGCTGGCGGCCGACCGTCAGGTAGACCACCTCGCCGATGTCCGCCTTGAGCCAGAGCTGGTCGAGCAGCGTGCCGAGCGCCTCCCCGGGCATCCCCTGGGCGTCCCGCCCGTCCTGGAGGGTGAAGTCGTAGGTCAGCCGGCCGCTCGCGTAGGCCCGCACGTGCTCGTTGGGCCGGGCGTCCAGGAACAGGTGCAGCAGGCTGGGGCTGGAGAGGACGTTCTCGTTCCGGGCGTGCTCGTCGGCCCAGGTGTACTGCAGGCGCAGGCTGAGCTGGCCGCCCACGGTGAGCGGATCGTCGGCCTTGGCGAGCAGGCCCGAGATCAGCCCGTCCGAGAGGGTCGGCTCGTCCAGCCGCCGGTCGCCCGAGGCCGCTCCTGAACCAGCACCCGAGCCTCCAGGCGCGACTGGCTCCATGGGCACGGGGGCCGGCGCCGCAGCCTCCCCCCCGCCGAACATGTCGGCCTCACGCGCCGCCGCATCGTCCGCCGCAGCGCCCTCCCCTGCCGCCCCACCACCCTCCTCTGCCGCCCCGGTCTCCTCGCCCTTCCCCGCAGCCTTCCCCTCAGCCGCCCCCTCAGCCGTCCCCTCTTCACCCTTTAAGAGATCCTTTTTCTTGTTTTCTTCTTCCTTCTTGTCTTCTTCCTGTTCTTCTTCGCCCGCGGCCCAGGCCGCGGGCGCAAGGATCAGGACGAGCGAGACGAGCACCGCGTGAGTCTTCATCCCTCACCCCTCAAGCCATCCAGCGATGAGCTCGGGTCCCCTCTCCCGCGGTGCGGGCGAGGGGATCTCCTCATCGGCTGCGCGCCTCCAGCCACGCCTTGGTGAAGATGTTCGCGTCCAGCGGGTTGAGATCGATCTTCTCGATCACGATGGTGGAGCGGTTGCCCTTCTCCACCTCGTCGAAGATGCGCATCTCGCGCGGGAAGTAGATGTCCGCGCCCTTGGACTGGGAGAACATGCGCTCCCACTTCGGGTAGTACGAGGTGCGCATGAGCTTCCCGCTCAGGGCGTGCTCCTGGCTCTTCAAGAGATTTCCGGTGGCCTGGTCCACCCACACGTGCATGACGGGGAAGGCCACGTCGGACTCCTGCTTGGCGTCCAGGCGGATGTGGTGGACCTTGAACTGCCCGAGCGCCTCCTCGGCCACGTAGGTGGGCACGAACTCCTCGCTCAGCCGCGATTCGTCGTAGTCCTGGCGGCGGGAGTCCGTACCGCCGATGCGCTCGCGCTCGGTGCGCCGGTCCCACTTGCCGGTGGTGGGATCGTACATGAACAGGTTCTTGTCGATGCGCAGGTAGCCCCGGCCCGCCTCGGCCTTGGGTTTCAGGAACAGCATCATCAGCTTGTCGTCCTGGTCCCGGCGGTAGATGACGAGCTGGTAGACCAGGTCGTTCTTGTCCTTCTCCTTGCGCTCCAGGAACACCATGGCCTTGTAGTCGCCGGAGTTGCGCTGGCGATCGTCCAGCTCCTTGATGACCGCCAGCGTCTGGGCCGCGTCCAGCCCGCCCGCGCGCGCGGGCCCGGCCAGGGCGAGCCAGACGAGCGCCGGGACGACGAGCAGGTTCAGTCCGCGCATGGCGTCCTCCCTCAGCCGGCGTGGTGGATGGCGGTGACCGGCTGCATGCGGGCGGCCCGCACGGCCGGGCCGAGCGCGGAGAGCGCGGTCAGCAGGGTGAAGATCGCCATGGCCCACAGCACCTGGCCGGCGGTGACCGACAGGTTCAGCACGTCCGAGAGCAGCACGACCTGGACCGCCACGGTCTCGATGTGGATGCGGGCGGCGTCCAGGCCCGCGGCCAGGCCCGCCCCCAGGGCGCCCCCCAGCAGCGTGCCCATGAGCCCCAGCAGCAGCGCCTCCACCAGGAAGAGGGTGAGCACCTGGCGGCGGCGCATGCCGATGGCCCGCACCGTGCCCACCTCGCGGGTGCGTTCCCGGACCGCGATCCACATCGAGTTGGTGATGCCGACCGCGATGATCACCATCAGGATGCCGACCAGCACGAACGACAGCGCGTCCAGGGCGGTGACGATCCACTTGAGGTACGAGACCTCGTCGCTCCACACCGTCAGATCGAGCTTCTGCCCGGTCCAGTCCTCGCCGGCCACGCGCTCGAACTTGAAGAAGAAGGGGTTCGGCTCGTGGTCCATGAGCTCGTGCCCGGCCCGCTTGAGATCCTCGCGCAGCCGGCCCATCACCAGCTCGGACTGGGCCGGATCGCGCAGGTAGATCTGGATCACGCTGCCGGTGTCCTCGCCGTACTGGTACAGGTCCTTGATGTCCTGGCGCGTCAGGAAGATCACCCAGCTCGACAGGTAGCCGAAGTCCTTGGCGATGGCCACCACCGTCACGTCCACGGTGTTGGTGCGGCCGGCCCCGGTCGGGGCGGTGATGGTGACCATGTCGCCCACCTCGACCGCCAGGCGCTTGGCCTGGCCGGCGAACAGCACGGCCGTGCGCGGCTCGGCCAGGCGGGCCAGGTCGCCCAGCACCTCGTCCCGGCCGCCCTGCTTGTACTCGCGCTCCTTGGCCAGCACCAGCGCCTCCCGCAGGCGCTCCTCCTCGCGCACGTCCACCCCGGTGGGGCTGACGTACATGTTGCTGCGATCGCTGATCACCTTGGCCCAGGCGCGGTCGCGCACCACCAGGCTCTCGGCCTCGGGCACCAGCCCGGCCACCTCCTGGCGCAGCGCGGCCAGGCCGTGCAGCACCGGCCAGGCGTCGGTGGCCTTGTTCTTGGTGAAGCCGGCCACGTTGACGTGCCCGGAGGTGACCGCCGTGGCCGAGCGGATCATGGTCTCGGTCAACCCGTGGCTGAGCGCCATGAGCAGCACCAGCAGCATGGTCACGCCGGCCAGCGCGGACACCAGCAGCGCGGTGCGCCGGCGGGCCTGCAGCAGGTTGCGGATGGCGATGGTGAGGTACAGTCCCATGGCCTACTCCCGCGGCGACATGGCCACCACCGGCTGGATGCGGGTGGCGATGGTGGCGGGGTACAGGATGGCCAGCAGGCTGACCACCACGATGGCGGCGAAGCCGGCCAGCACGTTGCCCAGCCCGGCCGCGGGGAACAGGCGCGGGCCGGCGAACAGGAAGATCAGCTCGTCGGCCGGGGCCGGGATGCCGGAGGTGCCCAGGCTGGAGACCAGCCAGTAGCCCAGAGCCGCGCCCAGCGCGCCCGAGAGCAGCCCCAGCATCAGGGTCTCGAGCAGCAGCAGCCAGCGCACGAGCGAGGCCTGGGCGCCGATGGCGCGCATGGTGCCGATCTCCATGACCCGCTCCATGGTGGCCATCACCATGGTGTTGTTGATGATGACGAGTGCCACCAGGAAGATGATGCCGATGGCGATGTACAGCACCACCCGCACCAGCACCACCACCTGGCCGATGATGCCCGAGGCGGTCTCCCAGTCCACGACCTGGACGTCGAGCCCGGCCTGGTCCAGCGCGGCCTGCACCGCGCCGCGGGCCTCCTCCAGCCGGGCGATGTCGTCCAGGATGATCGCCGCGTTGATGGCCATGCCCTGATCGAGCAGGGCCGGATCGAAGTGGCCGTTGGCCTGGGCCCGCTCGCGGCCGCCCAGCGCCACCCCGGCGAACTCGTCGAAGCCCTGCGCCTGCTCCCGCTGCTGCTCCACCGCCGCGCCGCCGCCGAACAGCTCCGCCTCGGCGGAGTCGCGGCCCACGTCCTTCAGGCCCACCTCGGCCTGGATGCCCGCCAGCTCCGCGCGCTTGTCCGCGGTCATCAGCCCGTACAGATCGCGGAAGGTCATCATGTCCATCAGGTTGTGGCCGCCGGCCAGCTCGGACTTCTCCAGCCCCTTGAAGCGGAAGGTGCCCCACACCTTCACGTTGGCCGACTTGATCATGCCGGAGCGGGTGAAGGCCCGCACGGTGAGCGTCTCGCCCACGTTGAACAGGTACAGGCGGATGCGCGGGGCGATCTCGTCGAAGAAGAACTCGTAGCGCGCGGCGAAGTTCTGGTCGTCCAGGCGCAGGAACTGCTGCACCAGCTCGTCGATGCTGCCCTGGGCGCCCGGCAGGAACGCCCGGAGCTTGGCCGCCAGCTCCTCCGCCTGGGCCGGCTCGAGCTGGAAGGTCACCCGGCGGTACTGGCGCACCATGCGCTCGACCTTGGCCCGCATCAGCGGGTCGTCGGCGAAGCGCTTGCCCTTCTCCTCGATGTCCCGGCGCCGAGCGTCGAAGCCGCGCGCCACCATGTTGCGCAGGTAGTCGTCGTAGTACTTCTGGTTGAGCAGCACCCCGCGCTCGCCCTCGGGGATCATCTGGCCAGACACGAGCTCGAACTGGCCGAAGCTCTGGGCGAAGCGCTGCACGTCGGTGCCCAGGACCTGGAGGAAGTAACCCTCGTTCTCGTCCACCAGGGGCGCGAGCTGGGTGTCCAGGTACTCGACGCCCGCGAGCGGCGCCGCCGGCAGCTCCGCCCAGAACGCGTCCCCGCGCACCCGGTCGATGATCGCCAGCTGGCGATCGATCTCCGCGTGGTTCGACAGCAGGAGCTTCCGCCGCTCGAGCTCCTCGCGCAGCAGGGTGGCCATGGCGCGGATGCGCCGGGCCACGTCGTCCACCCGGGCCTGCTCGCCCGCCTCGAGCGCCTTCCGCAGCCGCTCGATGGCGTAGTCCAGCTCGGTGGCCGTGTAGATCTCGAAGGCGTCCATGCCCATGGGGATGACCGCCCGGACCCCGGGGACCGCGCTCACCACCGCCTTCACCCGGGCGAAGTCCGGCATCACCCCCAGGTCGTCGGCGCCCATGTAGCCCGAGCCGTACAGCGCCAGCGGGTCGCGGGCGTTCTTGGAGTAGACCTGCAGGTGGCCGGCCACGCTCTGGGTGATGGAGCGGGTCATGGCCTGATCGATGCTGTCGAGCACCGAGGTGCCCAGCACCACCAGGAAGGTGCCGAACAGCATCAGGATGCCCACCAGGATGTTCTTGCCCTTGTGGGACCACAGGTTTCGCCAGGCCATCGCGGCCAGCAGCCGCAGGGTGCCCATCAGGCGCTCCCGCCGCAGGTGGCGTCGCCCTCGATGCGGCCGTCCACGATGCGCACGATGCGCCGGGCGTGCTCCATCACGCGCGGGTCGTGCGTGGAGAAGATGAAGGTGGTCTGGCGCTCGCGGTTGAGCTTCTTCATCAGCTCGATGATGGTGAGGCCGGTGGCCGTGTCGAGGTTGGCGGTCGGCTCGTCGGCCAGCACGATGTGCGGCAGGCTCACCAGCGCCCGGGCGATGGCCACCCGCTGGCGCTGGCCGCCGGACATCTCGTTCGGGCGCTGGCGGACGAGCGCGCCCAGGCCGACCAGCTCGAGCATCTCCCGGACCCGCGCCCGGCGCTCGGCCCGGGACAGCTCGCCCTGCAGCAGCAGCGGGAACTCCACGTTCTGCTCCGCGGTCAGCACCGGGATCAGGTTGAAGGTCTGGAAGATGAAGCCCAGCTTGTGCAGCCGGAGCTTGGTGCGGGCCCGGTCCTTGAGCCTGGAGGTCGGCTGGCCCTCGATCAGCACCTCGCCGGAGCTGGGCACGTCCACGCAGCCGACCATGTTCAGCAGCGTCGTCTTGCCGCTGCCGGAGGGCCCGGCCACCACGGTGAACTCGCCCTTGCCGATGCACAGGTCCATCTCGGCCAGGGCCCGCACCGTGAGCTTCCCGAGCGGGTACTCCTTGGACACCTTGCGCAGCTCCACCATGGCTTCCATCGCGTCACCTCGCTGAGGCTACCTATCCCCCTCCGCCCGCCGCAGGTTTCCCACGGAACCTGTCGCCGCACAAGCTCCCCGGCGACCGGCCCGGGCCCCGCGCCCGGACACCGCCGAGCATGCCGCGGTTCCGGTGCGGCGCGCTTGCGGACAGGTGAAGAAACGTGAAGTTCGCGGTACGCTCGAAGCGCACCATCGGCGCTATCGTCAGGGAGCCCATGAGCCTCGAGATGGGGAAGCGAAGAAAGCCGCGGCGCAGCCCAGCCTGCGACCTGCCGACCTGGAAGGAGGGCTTCGAGGGCGAGAGCCGCAGGCGCACGCGCCTGTCCGATCTCGGCGTGACCCTCGACGCGCTGCTGATCCTGCTCGTCCCCGCGTTGACCGCGGCCCTGCTCGCGGCCACACAGGCGCCGTGGATCCTGGCCAGCACCGGGTACGCGCTCCTGGCCGGGCTGCTGCTCGTGCGCCAGGAGGCCTTTCGCCGTTTCGTCTGGCGCGGCCCGTCCGACCCGTTCGCGCTGGTCCTGCGCGGCGGGCGGTTGCTGTCGTGGGGGCTGCTCGGGCTGGCATGGCTGCCGCTCTTCGCGCAGGCATCCTACCTGGCCCTGCCGGCCTGGTGGCTGGGAGGCGCCTGCCTGTACGTGCTTCGAACCTTGCGGAACCGGCGGATCCTCCGCCGCGCCACGCTCGTCACCGCGCACTACCGGGTGTTCGGACTGGAGGGCCGGCCAGGGCAGAGGCAGCGCAAGAAGCTCGGCACCTTGGCCATCTACGAGCTGCCCGCAGGCTCGCCGTTCGGCGACTTCCAGGCGGCGACCTCGGTTTCTCTCAGGCCCAGGGCCTTCCTCGGCGCCCGACTCCGGGCGCTGCTCACCGACTCCGAGCTCCGGGCGGTCATGACCCATGAGCTCGGGCACTCGCTGAGCGGAGCGGCTCTCCCCTACCAGCTCGTCTGGGCCGGCTGGCACCTGCTCGGGTTGCCACTGGTCGCCCTGCTGCTCGGGGATCTGGCGGCGCGGACCTGGCCGAACTCGACTTCCATGCTGCTGGCCTCCGCCTCCCTGGCCTGGCTGGTCTACACCTGGGTGGGCCGCCTGCTCGACCGCCGCATCGAGCAGGCGGCCGATGCGTTCGCCACGGCCCTGCCCTCGGGCGCCAGAGACCTCATCCGCGCCCTGGAGAAGCTAGCCTACCTCGACGGCTCCGAGGTGTTCCCTGGCACCCTGGAGAGGCTCGGCGCGTGCTCCCACCCGTGCATCGTCACGCGGATGCGGAAGCTCTGCGAAGCCTCCGCAGCAGGAGGAGCAGGCCGAGGGTGAGCAGCGGGAGGGCCGAGGGCGCGGCGCCAGCCTGTCCCCGTCCGCAGCCGCAGTCGCCGGCCACTTCCTCGGTGTCGTCCACGCCGCCGCCCGGGTCGTCCGCGGCGGCGTCCAGCCCCCCGTCCGGGTCCGCGTCCGCGGGCAGGCCGCCGTCCTCGTCGCCGGGGGGCTCCTCCTCCGTCGGCGGCTCTTCCTCGGCGAGCGGCTCCTCCTCGGCAAGTGGATCCTCCGCCGCCGCGGGCTCCTCCTCCGCCGCGGGCTCCTCCTCGCCCCCGTCGGGCTCGGGCGGGAAGGCGCACTCGCACCAGTCCGAGGCGTGGCCGTTCTGGGCGTCGCAGGCGAGCGGCACGTCCGGCTCCTTCGAGCAGCCTGGCTCCCCACCGAACCGGGCGGCGCACTCCATGCCGGCCGCGGCGCAGTAGGCCAGGCAGCCGGCGCCGTCGGTGAACACCCCGGCGCAGGTGGTGGGCGTGCGCACGCACACCTCCCAGCCCGGGTGGGCGGCGATCGGGTCGCACGGCCCGGGCTCCGGGCCCTGGTCGCAGGACTCCAGGGTGAAGGTGGCCTCGTCCGCGCAGTCCGACAGGGAGTCGTCCGTGCCGTCGAGCTCCAGGAAGCACGCCCCGGCGGCCGCGCAGTAGATCAGCCCCAGATCCGCCCGCGTGCAGTCGCCGGCGTGGGCCTGGTCCTCCACCTGGCGCCTCACCCCGCCGTGATCGTCGTGCAGCACGTAGTCCGCGTCGGTGGTGCGGTTGACGGTGGCCCGGTAGGAGGCCACCACCCGGTACATGCCCGCCACCGTGACGCCGGGCCGCCAGAAGGCCTTGCCGTGGCGGGTGCCGTCGTTGTCCGGCGCCTCGACGTCGTCGTGGCTCAGGTAGCGGTAGGTCCCGGCGCAGGCGTTCACGTTGCGGCTGGCCCAGTTCCAGGGGCTCTCCTCGGAGTAGCCCGAGCCCGGCCGGTCGTTGTCGACCGCGAGCTCGAGGCCGACCGGGCACTGGGCCCGGGCGGGCGCGGCGACCGCCCACGCCAGCAGGGCCGCGAATCCGCACCAGCGCCCCGGCCTCATGGTCTCCCCCGGCCCGGCCGCTCAGGCCTTGCGGTTGGACGAGGTGCGCTTCTCGGTGCCCAGCACCGCGGGGAAGTGCTCGGCGATCACCACGAGCTGGTCGCCCATGGCCAGCATGTCGCCGGCGTCGGGGTTGACCTGCATGTGGGTGCCGTCGATGTCGTGGCGCTCGAGCGCCATCAGCAGGGTCTTGTGCTGCTCCTTGAGCTCCTGGTGGACCCAGCCGACCTTGCGCCCGATCCACTCCGCCGGCACGTCGGCCTTGTAGATCTGGTTGCCCCACCGGGCGGTCAGCAGCTCGTCGAACATGCTGACGATGCCGCGCGTGCGGCTGGCCGCGGCGATGATGCGGCCGGCGTACTCGCTGGCCACCACCACCTCCTCCACCCCGGCCATGGCCAGGTGGGGCATGTTGTCGCGGTTCCTGAGCTCGACGCAGGTGAAGATCTTGTGGCTCAGCTTCTCGATGGTCAGCGCGGCCAGCACGGTGCGCGCGTCGCGGTCCTGATCCGAGCGCTGCCCGGTCTTGTCGGACAGCAGGATGGCGATGGCCGCCCGCTCGACGCCGGCCTTCTGCAGCACGTCCACCCGGGTGTAGTCGCCCTGGACGAACAGCACCCGCTCCTGGCGGATGCCGTGGGGCGCGAGATCGGGCAGCGCCTCCAGCTCGGCCACCACCACCACGGGCTTGTCGCGCCAGTGGGGGTCGGCCTGGAACTCCTCCAGCACCTGGATGGCCTCGTGGTTCCAGCCGCACATCACCACGTGGTCCTTGACGTCGTCGAGGGCCATGACCTTGACCTCCATCCCGCTCTTCATCCGGCTCATCATGGCGGCCGAGACGATGCCGGTGAACATGGCGAAGAAGCACAGGCCGCCCAGCATGATCAGGTAGGTGATGAACCGGCCGGGCGTGGTGCGCGGCGAGACGAGCTGGGGCTCGCCGGCCACGATGGTGTACATGGCCGACCAGATCGAGTCGCCCAGCGAGCCCACCTCCGGGTTCACCCCGCGCTCGACCAGGTTCATGCCGATGGCGCCGGTCAGCACCACCACCAGCACCACGGTCACCACGGTCAAGAGCTCGGTGCCGCCCTGGCGCACGGCCTGGTCCAGGAGCGCCATGCGCCGGTGGGCCATGGCGCCGGCCCGGAAGAGCCGCAGGATGCGCAGCACCCGCAGGATCCGCAGCGTGCGGACGACCGGCAGCACGGCCAGCAGATCCAGCCAGTACATGCGCAGGAAGCGCCGCCGGCTCGGCATCCCCAGGAAGCGAAGCAGCAGCTCCAGGGCGAAGAGCCCGGTGAACACGTGGCCCAGGATCTCGGCCGGCTCGAACAGCCAGTGGCTCTCCTCGACGCTCACCTCGAAGAGCAAGAGCGCCACCGAGGCCAGGATCATGACCATGACCACCGCGTCGGTCACGGGGTGGTTCATCAGCTCGTCCAGGCGCTTGCGCGACATGGGGCGCATTGTAGTCGAGCGGGCGGCGGTGCGCCAGCCCGCTGGTGATTCAGGCCGGCCCGGCCTCTACGCCTCCGCGAGGCCCTCGGCGCGAGCCGCGGCCTGCTGGCGCATGTCGAAGGACAGGAAGGTCACCTGCTCCCCGGTCAGCTCACTCAGCTCGAGCGCCGAGGCCAGGTGCACCGAGTCCGCGCCGCGCAGCCCGTGCCGCTCGGCCAGCTTGCCCGCGTCGCGGGCGATGGCCGGCCCGAGGTCGAGCAGGATGAAGGCGCCGAGGTCCCGGTCGAGCGCCCGCGCGGCCAGATCCCGCCCGGCCGCCGTGAGCCCCTTCTCGCGAGCGCGCCGGGCCAGGGCGGCGCGCGCCTCCGGGTAGGCCAGCCAGGAGGTGGCCACCCGCTCGGCCCGGTGCAGGAGCAGGCGAACCCCCGCCGAGCCCTCCTCGGCCACGTACAGCTTCACCAGCGCGCTGGTGTCCAGGTACAGGATCACGCGCGGTCCTCGAGCACGGCCGCGGCCACGCCGGGCCCGCGCACGCGAGGCGGCCTGCGGCAGCCGCGCGGCTTCCCGCCGCTCCAGGACAGCCGGCCCGCCTCGACCAGGAACGCCAGGCGCTCGGACAGCCCCAGCCCCTGGAGCGGCACCAGGAGCGCCAGTGGCTCGTGGCGGTCGGTCAGGGTGATCGTCTCGCCCCGGCGCACCCGCTCCAGCACCTTCCCGATCTGGTTCCTCAGCTCGCGGACACCCACCGGCTTGCGCATCGCCCGACCTCCAGGCGGCTCGGACCCTGTGTACACATTACCACAAAATGTAGACACAAACCAGCCATCGAGGCGCCGCGCTCAGTCGATCCCGTCCCAGCGCTCGAGGATCTCGGACAGGCTCTTCTCGCTCGAGCCCTCGAGGAGCGGCAGCGCGCGAAGCGCCTCGATCTTCGCCGCTCGGTCTCCCGGGGAGCGCACCGCCCGGTCGATGGCCTCGAGCCAGCCCCTGCAGCCGCATCGCGCGCTCAGATCTTCACCGACCCCCCAGATTCCAGAAGAAACGACGATCGACCTGGATCTCTCCCGAGATAGATGCATGTGGAATGCATGGTGGCGGCCGAGAGGGTCCGCGCGCGAGCCAAACGGGTTCCCGACATCCGGCGGTCGACTGGAGGCCAGGAGCTCCACCAGCTCACCGTTGGCGGTGATACGCTCGCCATCGACCCGCAGCCTGATCGGCAGCCGCAGGTAGCGACCGTTGAGAACGATACAGCCCTCGGGCACGACCACCTCTCGCTCCACCCTGTCGCGGAACCTCTCTAGCACTGCAGGCGCGCGTGCTGGCTCCACGAAGGTGAAAGCGCGAAGTCCACCGGGCAATGCCTCCGTGAGTAGCACCCGACCATCCCTTTTCCAGCAACCAGGTCCCTCACCGACAAACGGATGGTATGACCCGTGGGTCTCCCATCCAGCGAGGAAAGGTATCCGCCAGAGTTTGATGTTCCGCTGCGGGTCGATGCACTGGTCTTCAGGGATGGTGAACCGTGTGCCGTCAGGGACAAGTGCAACAGAGAAGGAATCCTTGGAGACTTCACGCAGGCAAGCCGGGAAACCCTCGAGAGAACCAGGAGGCTCGTGCGCCTCGTACTCGTAGTCGATCTTGCCGAAGTCGGGCCGCAGATGGACCGAGGCCGCTTCCCGCCCGCCGCCGGAGGTGGATATGGCTGACCACAAGGTCACCGTGACCAGCCGCAACTTGTCGTCCAGGCGGCCGAACTTCCAGACCTGGCTTCCGCCATCGCGGTAGCCGTACTCATCGAAAAGGGTCCAACCCAGGCGTGGAGCGTTCTCGAGGAGATACAGCGAGGCGATCTCATACTCCTCAAAAGCCTCCTCCAGTGGCTTTTCCCTGAAGGAATGGGCCACCTCGTTGTCTCTATCGAAGGCGCGGAATGCAGCCAGGCAGCTTTCCAACCCTGGAACCGCTGTCCTACCGCCTTGGGGTTCGAGGGTTCGTGCAGCCTCGGGAGGATAGACAGGAAAGCCGTGCCAGGGCTCCTCAGCCCTTACGGTTGCATGAAAGAAAGCCACCCATCCCAAGGCACCCAGGAACGCGAGGATATCCGTTCTCACGGCTTCCTCCCCACGACTGCCCCGCGGATCCTCACCTTGCCCGCCCTCAGCGCCAGCCCTCGAGGAGCGCCGAGCCCTGGGCCGCCAGCTCGCGCGCCCGGGCGTCGCTGTCCGCCTCGGTGTAGCAGCGCAGCTCCGGCGCGTTGCCCGAGGGGCGCACGTGCACCACGTCCTCGGCCCCGCCGCCGAGCGCCCGGGCGTCGAAGGTCATGCGCAGCCCGTCGAGCGCGTCCCAGGCGAGGAGCCGCCCGAAGCGCGGGCCGAACTCGGCCTCGAGCGCGGCGCGGGCGCGCGCCTCGTCTCCGCCCAGCAGGTCCCGGAGCCGCGCCGTGCTGCGCTCGACCGGGAACGCCTGCAACCGGGCCGCGTGCCCGAAGCGGGCGGGCAGCTCGCCCACCAAGGCGGACAGCGGCAGCCCGCGCTCGCGGGCGGCGGTGAGCAGCCCGAGGATGACGATCAGCGCGTCCCGGGTGGGCAGCGGCGCCAGCGTACGTCCCTGGCGCTCGACCGGGGTCTGCAGCAGGAAGCCGCCGTTCGCCTCGTAGCCCACCACCGGGCCCGCGCCCTCGGCCACGCGCCGCATGCCCTCGATCACGTAGGGCGAGCCGATGCGGGTGCGCACCACGCGGGCGAAGCGGCCCGAGCGCTCCAGGGCGGAGTTCGAGCTGACCGGGGTGACCACCGCGCGGGCGCCCAGGAACCCGGCCAGGAGCACGCCGGCCAGATCCCCGCGCAGGAAGCGGCCGCGCTCGTCGCACACCAGCGGGCGGTCCGAGTCGCCGTCGGTGGACACCAGCGCGTCCAGGCGGTGCTCCGCGCACCAGGCGTGGAAGCGGGCCTCGTCCTCCGGGCTCACGGCCTCGGTGTCCACGGCCACGAACCCCTCCGCCCGGCCGAGCGGCACGACCTCGGCGCCGAGCGCGGCCAGGACGCGCGCGAGCAGGTCGCGGCCCACGGCCGAGTGCTGCCACAGGCCGACCTTGAGCCCCCGCAGGGCGTCCGCGGGGAAGAAGCCCAGGTAGCGGGCCGCGTACCTCTCGAGCCCCGCCGGGTCCGGGTCCGGCAGGGTCGCGTGCGCGACCAGGGCGCCCGCCGCGTCGAACCAGCCCACGGGCAGCGCCACCTGGAGCGCCAGCATGTCGGCCTCGTCGGCCTTGCTGATCTCGCCCCCGCGGCGGGTGAACTTGATGCCGTTGCGATCGGCGGGGATGTGCGAGCCGGTC
Organism: Myxococcota bacterium; assembly: GCA_022710975.1. GTDB lineage: Bacteria > Myxococcota > B64-G9 > B64-G9 > B64-G9 > JAKLGA01. Next base: position 35,657 of record JAKLGA010000022.1, read on the forward strand.
ACCATGGCGGTGGGCGCGCCGTGCTCGAGCCCCCACAGGGCCAGCGCCGGGGAGGGCAGCGCGCCCAGGAACACCGGCCGGAGCCCCCGGGCGTTCGCGGCCGAGACCAGCGCCGCCGCGATGCGCGGGCTGGAGGGGCGCAGATCCATGCCCAGCCCGAGGACCTGGGCCAGCCCGGACTCCCCCTCCCCGCCCACGAGCTGCAGGAAGGCGTCCGCGTAGGCGAAGCACAGCCTGTCGGTCAGGGCCGCGACCGGCCCGCGCGCCCCGCTGGTGCCGAACTGCACCCCGGATTCAGCCGCCAGCGCGCCCAGCAAGACCTGTCCCTCGGGCATCGTGGTCCTCCTCGGCGGCCGAGTATATCAAGCCCGGGCAGGACAGGGGTGAAGCATTGAGGCGACAGTCGGCGGACGATTTCTCGACGTTTCTGCGGACCAGACGTCGCCCTTTCGCTTCCATGTCTCGCAACACACTGAAAAACAAAGATTCACCAGTTTCGCCGGGAGCGCAAAAACTGGCATTCCATTTGCTTTCTGATGTATTGAACGTCTCCCGGAGGGACGAGATGCACCCGAGAGCCAGCCATCGACCCGCCCCCAGCCAGGACGCGTGGCTCATCCGGGTGGAGATCGATCGGGCCGGGTGCCGCTGCGGAGACGAGGTGTTCACCCAGCCCGAGGTGGTGATCGGACGCGACCCGGCCAGCGACCTGATGCTGTGGTGCACGCTGGTCTCCCGTCGCCACGCCCGGATCCTGCGCTCCGGACGCTCCCTGGCCATCGAGGACCTGGGCTCGCACAACGGCGTCCTGGTGAACGGGGAGCGGGTCCAGTGGGCGCTGCTCCGCCCCGGGGACCTGGTCACCGTGGGGACCTTCGGCCTGCGGGTCAGCCTGGTCGCGTGCTCCGCCCGGCGACCCGGCCTGGAGCCAGGCACGGACGACGAGGTCACCGAGGAGACCACCGAGGAGTGGGGCCGGCTCCTGCGCAGGCCGCGCCAGCTCCGCGACCCTACGTGAGCCAGCAGATCAGCGGCACGCCCGCGGCCAGCACCACCACGGTCGAGACCAGCCCGAACTTCAGGTACTCCCAGAAGCCGAGCGCGTAGTGGGCCTTGGCCTGCTCGGCCACGATGATGTTGGCCACCGAGCCGAGCAGCGTCAGGTTCCCGGCCACGGTGGTCACGAAGGCGAGCAGCACCCAGCCGCGCTCGGGCGAGCCCAGGCTCGGGAGCGCCGGTCCGGTCAGGAGCACCATGGGCACGTTGGAGACCAGGTTCGAGCCCGCGGTCATGAAGGCGGTGAAGCCCGCCAGCCCGCCGGCCTCGTGGAGCTGGAAGTAGGGCGCGGCCCAGCGCCAGGCCTCCTCCACCAGCCCGGTCTTGGCCAGCCCGGCCACCACGATGAACAGCCCGGCGAAGAACACGAGCAGCGTCCACTCCACGCGCTGGAACACCTCGCGCGGCTCGCGGCGTTCGGCCAGCATGAGCAGCATGGCCCCGGCCAGCGCGGTGTAGCCCAGGTGCAGCCCGAGCAGGAACCCGGCCGCCACCCCGCAGGCCACGATCGCGGGCAGCGGAGAGCCGAGCCGGGGCACCAGTTCGGGCGGACCGCCGTGCTCCGCGGGGAAGGCCGCGGGCAGGCGCTTCCGGTAGAAGAGCCACAGCAGCGCCGCGTTGAGCACCAACCCGACCAGGGCGGCCGGGCCGGCCTCCAGCAGGAAGGGGGTGAAGCCCACCCCGCTCATCGAGCCGATGATCATGTTCTGCGGGTTGCCCACCAGAGTGGCGGCGCTGCCGATGTTGGCCGAGGTGGCGAGCGCGATCAGGTAGGGGCCCATGGGCAGCTCGAAGTGCAGGCACACGGCCACCACCAGCGGGGTGAGCATGACGCACACCGTGTCGTTGACCAGGAAGGCCGACAGCCCCCCCGACACCCCCACCAGCAGGAACAGGAGCCCGAGCGGGCTGCGGCCCGCCCGGCGCAGGAACCCGGCCAGGGCCGCGAAGGCGCCCGAGCGCTCGAGGTAGGCCGCGATGACCATGGTGGCGAAGAGCAAGAGCAACGTGTCCCCGTCGATGGCGTGGTAGCTCTCCTGGGGCGTGAGCACGCCCGCCACCACCATCAGGGTCGCGCCGAGCAGCGCGCCGGCCGGCCGGCCGAGGGGCAGCAGCCGCAGCTTGCGGCTGGCGATCAGCGCGTAGGTCAGCAGGAAGATCAGGACGGCCAGGGTGCGCATGCGCCTCCGTGACTACTCCCGACGACTGCTTCCGTCAATCTCCGCAAGCCATTGACCGCCCACGCGCCGCGCGGGCAGAATGCGCGGAGCGCCCGGACGAGGAGCCTGGAGGGAGATCCCATGAACGCGAGCTGGAGGTGGACCTGGTCGTACGTCTTGGCCCTTTGCGCCGCCTGCCAGGGCTGTGATCCGGCCGACCGGATGCCGCTGCTGTGCGATACCACGGAGGACTGCGCCCCCGGCTGGACCTGCCTCCAGTCGCGCTGCGTGTTCGTCGAGTGCGAGCAGGACGCGGATTGCGGCGCGGACGAGCGCTGCGTGGGCTTCACCTGCCAGGCGGAGCAGCCGTGCACCGGCGACGGCGACTGCCCCGGCGGCGCGCGCTGCGTCCAGGCCATCTGCACCTGCGTGTCCCACGATCGCCAGGCCTGCCAGGGCGACGAGGTGTGGTGGTACGACTCCTGCGGCCAGGCGGAGTCCCTGGTCGCAGCCTGCCCCGAGGGGTGCACGGACGGCCAGTGCGACGGCTGCACGCCGGACTGCGGCGCGCGCGAGTGCGGCCCGGATCCGGTCTGCGCGCAGAGCTGCGGCGGGTGCCAGGCTGGCGAGGAGTGCAGCCCGATGGGCCAGTGCCAGGCGGTGTGCGTGCCCGACTGCACCGGCCTCGCGTGCGGCCCCGACCCGGTCTGCGGCCAGAGCTGCGGCGCGTGCCTGGCGGGTGAGGAGTGCAGCCCCGCGGGACAGTGCCAGCCGGCCTGCGTGCCCGACTGCGCCGGCCTCGCGTGCGGCCCCGACCCGGTCTGCGGCCAGAGCTGCGGCCAGTGCCCCGCCGGGGAGAGCTGCAACCTGACGGGTCAGTGCTCGGCCGGCTGCCCGCTGGGAGAGGTCCGCTGCACCCAGGACGGCTTCGGTTTCCAGGCCTGCGGGCCCGACCCGCAGGACTCCACGCGCAACTCCTGGGGCCCGCGCGTGCCCTGTCCGCCCGACGTGGCCTGCGAGGAGCCGGGCGGTCGGTGCCAGCTCGAGGGCTGCCTCCAGGCGGAGGTCGTGCTGCTGCTCGACCGCTCCTCCAGCATGACCGCCTCGGGGGCCTGGGACTGGGTCCAGCCGGCGTTCCTGGAGGCCATCGGCCAGCGCGCCGCGGTGAACGCGCTCGGCTTTCGCGAGTTCCCCGGCCCGGGCGGCGGCTGCTCGACGGGCGTCGTCCTGGCCCCGGCCCTGGACAGCGCCTCGGCCATCGCCCAGGCCATCCACGAGCCCACCGCCGACTCGGCCACCCCGCTGGCCGCGGCGCTGCGCGGCTTCCTGGACCGCTACGGGGACCCGAACCCGGGCCAGGCCGTGGTGCTGCTGACCGACGGGGCCGAGACCTGCGACACGCCCCTGGAGGCGATCTCCGCGGCCGCCGAACTGCTCCGGGCCGGCGTACGGGTGTACGCCATCGGCGTCACCACCAGCGCCGACCTCACCTTGCTCGACCAGCTGGCCGCGGCCGGCGGCACGGGCCAGGCGCGCCTGGTGCGCAACGCCGGCGAGCTCGTCCAGGCCATCGAGGCCGCCTTCGACGCCCTCGAGGCCTGCTTGTGCCTGGCCGGCGCCGAGCGTTGCCTGGCGGGCACCCAGTTCCAGTGCGCCCCGGACGAGCGCTCCTGGCAGCCGGTGCTCGCGTGCGAGCAGGGCTGCCTGGACGACCGGCACTGCCGCGGCGCGATGGTCGCGGTGCCCGCGGGCCCGGTGCTGATGGGCAGCGATCCGGGCATCGGGGACGCGGACGAGCAACCCCAGCGCACGGTCCAGGTGAGCGCCTTCGAGCTCGATCTGCTCGAGGTGACCAACGCGGAATACCAATCCTGCGTCCAGGCGGGGGCCTGCAGCCCGCCCGCGGACACCGCCTCGCGCACCCGCCAGGACTACTACGCGGCGGAGGCCTTCGCCGACTTCCCGGTGATCCACGTCGGCTGGCTCCAGGCCAAGCAGTTCTGCCTGTGGGCCGGCAAGCGCCTGCCCTCCGAGGCTGAGTGGGAGCGGGCCGCGCGCGGTGACGCGCCCGACGAGCGCACCTACCCCTGGGGCGAGGCGTCTCCGACCTGCGCGCTCGCGACCTACGCCGCGTGCGCCAGCGACACAGAGGCGGTCGGCAGCCACCCTGAAGGCCGATCGCCGTTCGGCGTCCACGACATGGCCGGCAACGTGTACGAATGGCTCGAGGACTGGTACCAGGACGTCTACGATCCGGCCGGGCTCGACGATCCGCTCGGCCCGGACACTGGCTCGCTGCGGGTGGCCCGCGGTGGGGCCTGGAACAGCGACCCGCTCTACATCCGGGTGGCCAACCGGGCGGCGCGCGACCCTGCCGAGATCGAGGACAACCGCGGCGTGCGCTGTGCGCGGAGCCCGGCCGCCGCCGACCACGACCGGGACGGGCTGAGCCCGCATGCCGGCGACTGCGACGACGGCGATCCCGCGACCCACCCGGGCGCCGGCGAGGTCTGCCTGGACGGACTGGACAACGACTGCGACGGCGAGACCGACACCGACTGTGTCGGCCCGCTGGTGCTGGAGAACGCGACCGACCTGCCCATCCCGGACACCAGCACCTGGGTGTCCTCCACCCTGGTGTCCCAGGACGACCGCGTGCTCGCTGGGGCACGCGTGTACCTCGAGGTGGTGCACCCCTACGTGGGCGACCTGCAGATCGAGCTGCGCCACCCGGACGGCACCGTGGTGAGCCTGTGGAACAACGCGGGCGCGGAGGCCGACGACATCTACCGGGAGTTCGACCTGCCCAGCCTGGTCGGCAAGCCCGCCCTGGGCACCTGGACCCTTCGCCTCATCGACACCGCCACGCCGGACGCCGGCACCCTCGATCTGTGGCGGCTGACCTTGGAGTGAGCCCCCTCAGCGTCCCGGGACCGGAGTGGCCGGATCGCCCAGCAGGTGGTAGGCGCGCGCCATGTCTCGCTCCGCGGGCGAGCCCGCGGCCAGGCTGGCCAGGGCGGCCTGGAACACCTGTCCCAGGCTGCCCGCGCGCTCGCGCGCCAGCCCGCAGGCCAGCGCGAGCGACAGCCTGCGCAGCGCGGACGGATCGCTCAGGGTCGCGGCCGCGGTGGCCGCCAGCGCGCCCCCCGCGGGGTTGCGCACGAAGCCCCAGGCCAGCGACTCGGCCCAGGGCCCGACGAAGGCCCCGTCGAAGCAGGTGAAGGACAGCAGCACGAAGGGCCGCGCGTTGCGCAGGCCCGCAGCCAGCGCGAGATCGGCCATCATCGGGCTCGAGGACCAGCCCGACAGGAAGGCGTGCCCGAAGTACAGCAGCGCGTCCAGGCCGGCCTCCGCCTCCGCCGCCAGGGCGGCCCGGGGCTCGGCCAGGCCGGACTTGAACACCTTGACCGGCGTGGCCCCGTCCGGGCCGCACTCCCGCCACAGCTCCCAGGCCAGTGCCTGGTACAGCTCGGTGGGCTCGCTCGCGCCGGGCTCCCGGTCGTCGGCGGCGAGCCCCCAGCGCCCGGTGGGCGCGCTGGCCCCGGACAGGGCGCGCTCGAGCTTGTCCACAAGCGCCTCGGCCTCAGCCAGGCTCTGCACCGGCAGTCGGCCGAGCGCCAGGCGCGGGCTGACCCCGTCCGGACCGGCCGCGTACCAGCCGTCGCTCGGGGACTCGTAGCCGAAGGCCCCCAGCCGGGCGAACGGCGCGGGCAGGAAGTCGGGCGGGCTGCCGTCCAGGAAGCCACGCGGATCCACGGTGGCGCCGCCGAGCAGCAGGGCGTAGCGCGGCGCGCGCGACCAGGACGTGAGGGCCGTGTCGAGCAGCACGCGGATGCCCTCCGGACCGGGCCGGCCGAAGGAGAAGCAGTCGTAGGCCTCCCGGGTGGTCACCACCCTCACCGCCAGCCCGCGGGCGGCGTGCAGCCCGGCCAGGCGCTGGGCCGCCGCCAGGAAGTCCGGGTGGGTGATCAGCAGGTAGTCGGCGCCGAGGGCCGGATCGCGCAGCGCACAGCTCGCCGCGGGCGGCAGGGCCCCGGGGGTCCCGGCCGCGCCGCTGGCCACGGCCAGGTAGCGACGGGGCGGGGCCGCGGGGTCGCCCGGGTCCGCGAAACGCAGCACCCCCGTGCCGTCCGCGCCCGGCCCCACGGCGGCCCCGCGCAGCTCGACCGGGCGCAGCGGATCGCTCACCTCCACGAGCCGCGCCCCGGCCACGCCCAGGCCCGTCAGCTCCAGGCAGCTCCCCGGGCGGGCGCTGAGCTCGAGCACCCCGGCCACGGCGCGCAGCCGCCGCGCGTGCAGCACCCCCAGCCCGTCGGCGAACACGCCGTCCCACGCCCCGTCCGGCGGCAGCGCGAGGTCCAGGCGGTTGCCGCGCTCGGCCAGGCACCCGGCCGGGACCGGCACCACCAGCTCGCTGAGCGCGTCGCCGCCCCAGGCCGCCTCGCCCAGGTCGCAGGCACCGAGGGTGAGCAGCAGCCGGTGCGGCCCCGCACCCAGTCCGGCCACCCGCAGCGCGAGCTCGCCGGCGCCCGGCTGCAGCCCGGGCAGGTCGAACTCCAGGCTCAGCGGGTAGCCCGGGAAGGCCGAGCCCCAGAAGAACGGATCCTCTCCGGGCGCGGCCACGTAGTACTCGCGCTCCCGCTCGATCCACACCTGCTCGGTCAGCGCGCCCGCGGGCTTCGCGCAGGCGCCGTCCACGCCGCGGGCGGGCATGGCCAGGGGACGCCCGGGCGCGGCCCGCACCACCTCCAGCTCGGCGTGGCGGTCCCGCGACGGCGCGCCGACGAACACGAGCCCGTCCCCGTCGCGCAGCACCGGGACCGCGCCGCTGGCACGCGTCAGGGCGGTGTTCTGCGCGGACAGCCCGAGCGCCGCGAGCTGGGCGCCCCCGAGCCGCAGCAGGCCGGCCTGCGGCACCGCGAGCTGGGCCACCTCGCCCGAGGCCAGTCGCGGCCGCCGGACGCGCGGGGCGCGCGGGGGTTCCACGCGGGTGGCGGCGCGCGGGGACGCGAGCGAGGCGCGGCTGGCGCCTGCCACCACCGGCGGGTGCCGGTGACGCGCGCCCCCGATCTCCACGTCCTCGAGCAGGTAGGTGTCTCCGGTCCGGCCCTCGGGGTCGAGGTACCGGTAGAGCCGGCCGACGGGCGCGTCGATCAGCCCGGGCACGGGCGCCGCGGTCAGCCGCACCGGCCGGCCGCCCGGCGAGGCGCGCAGCAGGTGGAAGCCGGCGTTCCTGCGCTCGCTGGCCGTGACCCAGGTGAGCTCGACCCCGCCCGGGGCGGGCGCGGCCTGGAGCGCCAGCAGGCGGACCGCCAGGGGCTCGATGCCGTCGCCCTGGGTGCCGTCGTAGATGAGCATGCCGTCGCTGGCGTCCCCGGGCTCTGGGGAATACTCGACGTTGTTCGGGTGACCGGTCACGGCGAAGGACACCCCGAAGGTGTCCGCGCCGTGGGTCAGGCCGAGGAGCGAATAGGGGATGCCCGCCTCGAGGCGGTCGCCCGCGGCGGTGGACTGGCTGAAGGTGCCGACCAGGGCGCCGGTGCCGTCGAAGACCTGCTGCTCGGTCAGCTCGATGGCCCGATCCGCCGCGCCGTCGGTCCGCCCGTCCCCGTCGATGTCCAGGTAGAGCCACACGTCCACGTCGTGGTTGCCGATGTTGTAGTTGAAGGTATTGAAGAAGTCGACGCCCACGAAGAGGTTCCCGTCGGAGCCCGAGGCGTTGTTGTTGGTCAGGCGGAGCTCCTGGATGTCGGCGTAGGGCGGCGGGTTGTCGCCGCCGACGTCCTGGAAACCCCAGCAGTCCGCGGGCCAGTCGCCGAAGCTGCCGTCCACCACGATGTTCGCGTCGGCCGCCCCGTCGAGGGGCCAGGCCACGGCCGCCAGCAGGGACAAGGACGCGACCAGGATTCTGGACATGATCCTACCTCCGTCCCCGGGACCGACAAAGGATAGCACAGGGCGGGTAAATGCGAAACCCTCGACATTTCGCCAGCCTCTCGGCGCCGAGGTTGACCCGGAGGGCTCCCTCCGGCTAGCATTCCGCCATGGCGTCGCCGCGTTACCGCAAGACCGGGGCCATGGCTGCCCGCAAGATCCTGGACGAGGTGGTGCTGATCCCCATCCGCACCGACACCCGCGAGACGCTGGGCGCGTACCACCTGAACCGCACGGCGTCGGTGCTGTGGGAGAGCCTCGAGCGCGAGGCCAGCCTGGACGATCTGGTGACGGCCCTGTGTACCCGTTTTCAGGTAGAGGCGCCCCAGGCCCGCGCCGACGCCGAGGGTTTCGTCCAAGAGATGCTGCGGATCGGGGCGCTCGAGGCAGGGGCCGAGGCCGGCCCCGCATGACGCTCTGCCGCGAAGAGCACGCCTGGCTCGGCCGGCACCTGACGCGCAAGCTGGCCGGCGTGCGCTTCCCGCTCAGCGGCACGTTCGAGCTGACCCACCGCTGCAATTTCGGCTGCGCGCACTGCTACCTCGGCGGGCGCCGCGCGGGCGGGCCCGAGCTGCCCACGGGGGCGGTCCGCGCCCTGCTCGCGCAGCTGGCCGAGGCCGGCTGCCTCAGCCTGGCCCTGACGGGCGGCGAGCCCCTGCTGCGCGAGGACTTCGCCGAGGTGTGGACCGCGGCGCACCGGCTCGGCTTCATGCTGAGCCTGTTCACCAACGGCAGCCTGCTCGACGCGGGGACCGTGGCCCTGCTCGCCGACCACCCCCCGCGCGTGGTCGAGGTGAGCCTGTACGGCGCGGACCCGGAGAGCCAGGCCGCGGTGAGCGGGGACGGAGGGGCGTTCCGCGAGGTCCTGGCCGGGATCGACCGGCTGCTCGCCCGCGGCGTGCAGGTGGTGTTGAAGGCCGTCCTGCTCGCGCCGCTGGCCGGCAAGCTCGACGCGCTGCGCGCGCTGGGGCGAGCGCGGGGGCTCGAGGTCCGGCTGGACCCGGGGGTCAACCGGACCCTGGACCGGGACGATGGACCGACCCGGCTGCGGATCGCCGCGGCCGAGGCCGCGGACGCGGAGCTCGCCGACCCGGGCCGCTGCGCGAAGGTCCGGGCCTACGATCAGGCCTGGCAAGCGCAGCCCGTTGCAGCTCGAATCGCGCCCTGCGCCGCCGGGTTCCACGCCTTCAACCTGGGCCCGGCGGGCCAGCTCATGGCCTGCATGCTGCACCGCGTCCCCGCCTTCGACGCGGCGGGGCTCGGCTTCGCTGCGGCCTGGCGAGGGCTCGGCGCCCTGGGCCGCCTGGCGTTCGCGCCGTCCTCCATCTGCGCCACCTGCAGCCTCGGCCACCTGTGTGGCTACTGCCCCGCGGTGGAGGCGCTCGGAGAGGAACCCGAGTACCATTGCGAAGTTGCGCGCCAGCGCAAGCGCGTGCTAGAATCGGACCCGGCCGGTGGGAAATAGCCGGATTCAGGAGTCGGAACCCGGTGAAACCAGGACAGGATCAGAAGCCAGCCGAACCGTCCCACGACAGGCCCGCCGAGGGGCGTGAGGCCTACGAGCCTCCCGTCATCCGGCACGTCGAGATCGCCATCCAGGAAGCCATCATGAGCATCTGCAAGGGCGGCACGAGCGCCGGTCCCTTCGGCCCCGGATGCGGTTGCCGCGGAGGCGGGAGCTGAGCCCCAGACTCGTCCTGGGTGGATTCCAGCTCGAGCTGCAGGGGGAGGCCGTCCACCCCCTGCCCGCGCGCTTGCGCCCGTTCCAGACCCGGGGCGGCGATCCGCAGCTCACCTGCGAGGGGGAGCTCGGCCCGGTGGCCGCGCCGGGCTCCGACGGGGACGAGATCCTGGCCGACCCCGGCGGGGTGTGGGTGCTCCACCGCTGGGGCGGGGAGCTGCACCTGACCCTGCGGCTGGGCGGACCGGGCGGCAAGGCCTACCAGCGCCTGTCGCTGGGGCCAGACCTCATGGCGGCCCGGGCCAGGCTGGACCCCAGCCTGCTCCAGGACCGGCCGCCCTTCGCCCTGCGCGAGCCGCTCCTGGAGCTGTGGCTGTCCCTGCTGCTGTTCTCGGGCCACGGCCTGCTGCTCCACGCGACGGGGCTGCTCACCCCGCAGGGCGTGCTCGCCTGCGCGGGTCCCTCGGGAGCCGGCAAGAGCACGCTGGCGGGCCTGTTCGCCCAGGCCGGTGCGGGCACCCTGCTGACCGACGACCGGCTGATCCTCAGGCCCGAGGGCGAGGACTTCCGCGCCTGGGGCTCCCCCTGGCACGGCACGGCGGGCTGCGCCTCGCCCGCCTCCGGGCGGCTCGCCGGCCTGTACGTCCTGGAGAAGGCCGGGCGGGCCGAGCGCCTGCCGCTCGGCGCCGCCGAGGCGGCCATGCACCTGGCGGCCAACTGCTTCCGTGGGGCCTGGCCGCCCGAGGGCGCGCGCCACGTGCTGGAGACCTGCGCGCGGCTGGCCGAGCGCCTGCCGTGCTACCGGCTGCGGTTCACCCGGCAGCCCGCGACCCTCGCCGCGCTGGGGCTCGGGTGAGCGGCATGCAGCGCTTCTGCCTGGCGCCCGTGGACCTGGCCGAGCTGTCCCGCGAGGTGACGGGGCGGGGTGGGAGCCTCGAGGTCGAGGTGCACGGCCACAGCATGCTGCCCTCCATCGCGGACGGGGAGCGGGTGCGGCTGGGGCCGCTCGGCCAGGCGGGGCCCCGCCCCGGCCAGGTGCTGCTCGTGTGCCAGGATGGCCGCGCCTGCCTGCACCGCTACCTGGGGCAGACCGCCGGACCGCGGGGCCCGTGGCTGCTGCTGGCCGGCGACAACCAGACCGGCCCGCCCGAGCGCCTGGAGCCGGAGGCGGCGGTGGCCCGGGTGGTCGCGGTCCACCGCGGCGTCCGGCTGCTGCTCCAGCCGCGGCGGCTCCTGCGCTTGCTGCTCCGGGGGATCCTGGGAATCAATCCTTGCGTTCGCGCGCGCATCTGAGACAATACGCCTCGGCAGTCCCGACACAGGAGCGAGCATGCGCTGGTGGATTACCCCGTTCGGAGGGTTTCGTCTTCCCATATGGACGGCGGCCTGCCTGCTGGTGGTGAGCGGCCTGGCCGTCCCGGCCCTGGCCGAGGAGGCCGGCGAGGAGCCCGGGGAGGTGGAGGGCCAGGACGAGGCGCGGCGCGCCGCCAAGGACGGGGACGAGTTCAAGGACTTCGGCGAGCTGGACATCGAGAGCCTGCTGGACGTCGAGACCTCGGCCGGCCTGCGCGGGGCCGTGCGCTCCCAGCGCGACACGCCGGGCACGATCAGCGTGATCAGCCGCGAGGAGATCGAGCGCCTGGGCGCCCGCGACCTGATCGACATCCTGGCCATGGTGCCCGGCTTCCAGTTCGGCTCGGACTCGCTCGCGACCCACACCTCCGCCGTGCGCGGGCTGTGGGCGGCCGACGGGCGCAGCATGATGCTGATCGACGGCCACGATCTGGCCGAGCTGGCCTACAACGGCGCGCTGCTGGGCAACCGCATCCCGATCGAGTGGCTGGAGCGGGTGGAGGTCATCCGCGGCCCGGCCTCGCTGGCCTACGGCGGCGGCGCCGAGCTGACCGTCATCAACCTGGTCACCCGCAAGGACCCCGGCTTCCAAGTCGCCGGCGCCTACGGCCAGATGCTCCACTCCTGGGTCAAGGGCGACGCCTCGCTGGCCGACGCCTACGCCCGCCGCAGCCTGAGCTTCCAGTGGAACCAGGCCTTCCCCGAGGCGGACGGGCTCGAGGCCCACCTGGCCTTCCACATCGGCCAGGGCAACCGCTCGGACGGCTTCTACCACGACGCCTTCCCCTACCTGGACGGCCGCCCGAACCCCGACCACCGGACCCCCATGGCCGGGCAGACGGCCACGGACCCGCTCATGCTCGATCTCAGCCTGGCCTGGCGGGGGCTGGAGGTGAAGTACCTGTTCGAGCGCCACCACACCATGTTCCGCGACTCGTGGTACGGCGGCATCGACACGAGCCTGCCGGCCGATTACACCACCAGCTCGCTCATCCTGACCTACGACTGGGAGATCCTCGACGACCTGCACCTGCGCCCCAGCGCGCGCTACGTGTGGCAGAAGCCCTGGGAGACCACGGACGAGCGCGCCTGGGACTACGAGGAGGCCTGGTGGGATCTCACCATGCACCGGGTCCAGCTCCGGCTGCCGCTCGCCTGGACGCCCATCGACGGCGGGGAGTACCTGGAGCGCCTGACCGTGCTGGCCGGCCTCGAGTACGTCTACGACTGGGCCGAGGACAAGGACTTCCTGTTCATCGATCCCGACGATCCCGAGAGCGACGGCATGCCCACGGTCGAGCTGCACGACCTGGCCGCCTACGCCCAGGTGCTGGTCGATCTGAAGTGGATCAACGCCTCGGCCGGCCTGCGCTACCAGTGGCACACCCGCTCGGACCACGCCTTCGCCCCACGCGTGGCGCTGCAGAAGGCCTACGGGCCGTTCCACTTCAAGGCGCTCTACTCGCAGAGCTTCCGCTCGCCGCCCATCTACGACTTCGCCACCGAGGCCGACGTGGCGCCGGAGCGGGCCACCTCCTACGAGCTGGAGCTCGGCTACCAGCTCGTGGACTGGCTGCAGCTCACCCTCAACGGGTTCGACATCACCATCGACGGCCCGCGCTACTACGACAGCAGCCAGGGCGATCGCAGCGAGTTCCACGTGGGCACCCGCGGCTTCGAGCTCGAGCTGCGCTTCCGCCACCAGGACTGGCTGGCGGGCCTCAGCTACTCGTTCTACGACGTGGTGGGCAAGAACAACGTGGACGACTACGCCGTGCCCGGCAAGCGGCACGTGCTGCTGGGCCTGGCCCCGCACAAGATCACCGCGCACGTCGGGGTGGTGCTGGCCGAGCGCCTCAGCCTGCACACCTCCCTGTGGGTGCTGTCCGACCAGCGCTACGCGTACACCGACTACCTGTCGAACGACCCCGTCAACGATCCCGACGCGGTCCAGCGGATCGAGGAGCTGCCCTGGCAGGTGCTGTGGAACGCCCACGTGCGCTACGACGATCTGCTCGTCGACGGGCTGTGGGTGGGGCTGGGCGTGTACAACATCCTGGACCGCCCGGTGTGGTACGCGCAGGGCTACGACGCCGAGCACGCCCCGATCCCGGGCACCTCCCTCGAGGTCATGCTGCACCTGGGCTACGGGCTGGAGCTGTAGCGCAGATCCGGCCGGCGGCCCTCAGACCCCGAGCGTCATCACCGCGACCCCCGAGAGGGCCAGCACCCCGCCCGCCAGCGCGTGGGCGTAGCGCTCGAGCGGCCCGAGCGGCAGGGCCCTGAGGCCCAGCCAGCCCGCGGCCACCACGGCGAGCATGGTGCCGATGGTGGTCAGCGCGAACACGCCCGTCACCAGGCCGAGCGCGAACCAGTCGTGGGCCGCGGCCGGGAACATGAGCACCGGGATGAGCGGCTCGCAGGGCCCCAGCACGAACACGATGAACAGGATCCACACGGCCCGGCTGGCCCCGTGGGGGTGGGCGTGCGCCACCTCGTGGCCGTGCGGGTGGGCGTGGATCTCGCCGTCCGCGTGGACGTGGGCGTGGGTGTGGGGCTTGCCGCGCAGCGCCCGCCACAGCCCCCAGGCGCCGTAGGCCAGCCCGAAGGCGATCAGCGCCCAGGTGGCGATCTCGCCGCGCGTGCCCTCGACCCCCTCCAGGGAGGAGACGGCCAGGCCAGCCGCCACGCCGACGAGCCCGAGGAGCACCGACGACAGCACGTGGCCCAGGCCGCACAGCCCGGTGATGACCAGCGTCCTGCGCAGCGACCAGCGGCCCGAGCGGGCCAGCGCCAGGAAGGGCACGTAGTGGTCGGGGCCCAGGATGGTGTGGATGGAGCCGAGGCTCAGCGCGGTGATCACCAGGGCGACCAGGCTACCCTCGGACATGTCCACCTCCGGCGTCCCCCGGGCAGGGCCCCTCTTCCTACCACGGACCGGAGCGCGCGCCAACCACCCCGCCCTGCCAGGCCCCTGGAGCTCCCGCGGCGGCTGGGCTACGATCGCCCTCCGGAATGAGCGCGCTCCGCGTCCTGCACCTCACCCGCGACCTGCCGCCGGCCACCAAGGGCGGCATCTCGACCGCTGTCCACGGGCTGGCGCGAGCCTCGGCCGGCTTCGGGATCGAGGCGGCCGTGGCCTCCTTCGACGCCTGGCGGCCCCTGGCCCGGGCGCACGCGAGGGGCGCGCAGGCCGCCCCGGCCGAGGAGCGCGGCCTGCGGGTGCTCCGCCTCCACGGGCCCGGCGATCTGCCGGCGCTGGCCCCCTTCGCCGAGGCCTTCCGGCCGGACCTCTTGCACGTGCACCACGGCATGCTCTGGGAGGCGGCCACCGGCCTGCGCGCGCGCCTGGGCGTCCCGGCGCTGAAGACCGTCCACGTGCTGCAGGCCGAGCTCCAGCGCCAGCGCCGCGTCCTGCGGGCCGGGACGAACCTGAGCCTGGCGGCCCAGCGCCGGGCCGTCGAGGAGGCGGACGCGGTGCACGTCCCCTGCGCGGACGCCGCCCGCAGCCTGCTCCGCGACCACCCGCGCGCGGAGGGGAGGCTCCACGTCCTGGGCTTCGGGCTGGAGGACTCGGAGGCGGCCCGCCGCGCGGCGGCGCGCGAGCGGCCCTTCGCCCCGCGCCTGCTCTACGCCGGTCGCTTCGCGGAGGTGAAGGGCACGGGCGAGCTGCTCTCGGCCTGGCCCGCGGTGGCCGGGCGCGTGCCCGGCGCGCGGCTGTGCCTGGCCGGCGGCCTGCCCGGGAACCGCCAGGGCGAGCGGCGCTTCCGCCGCCGGACGGCGGAGCGCGAGGCGGCCGCGACCGGACTCGAGTGGCCCGGCTGGCTGGCGCCCGAGGCCCTGGCGGAGGAGATGGCCCGGGCCGAGCTGCTGTGCTGCCCCGGCTGGTTCGAGACCTTCGACCAGTCCCTGCTGGAGGGCATGCTGCACGGGTTGCCGGCCGTGGCCACGGCCGCGGGCGGCCACCTCGAGCTGGTCGCGGACGGGATCACCGGCCTGCTCGTGCCGCCGCGGGAGCCCGCGGCCCTGGCGGAGGCGCTGGGCGCGCTGCTCGGCCAGCCCGCGCTCGCGCGGCGGCTGGGCCGCGCGGCCGCCGACCAGGCGCGGCGCCGCTGGCTGTGGGAGCGGCTCGGGGGCGCGTGGGGCGCGCTGTACGCCGCGGCCGTGGGGCGCCGGCCCTGAGCCCTACTCGCGGGGCGGCTCGGGCGCGATGCGGCCCGTCGCCTCCAGCACGGCGAAGAGCAGGCTCTGCACGCTGAAGGGCCGCGCCAGGAGCGGCCCGGGGGGCTCGCGCACCTCCTCGGGCCGGGCGCACAGGTAGAGCGCGGGCAGCGCGGGCCGGCTGACCCGCAGGCGCGCGTGCAGCGCGGGGCCGCCCAGCCCCTCCGGTTCGAGCTCGGACAGCAACAGATCCACCGGGCCCGCCCCGGCCAGCCGCTCGGCCTCGCCCGCATCCGCCGCCAGGATCACCCGGTGGCCGTGCAGCTCGAGGATGGCCCGGGCCAGCTCGCGCACCTCCGGGTCGGGGGCCAGGATCAGGACCGTGCCCCGGCCGAGCCGATCCCCGCTCTGCGCACCGGCCGCCTGGCGGCCGAGCGCCAGGAGCTCCTCGGTCAGCGCGCGGGCGGCCACGGCCGCCTGGCGAATCTCCTGTGCCCAGCCGGCCAGCTGGCTGCCCGCGGGCAGCTCCATGAGCAACAGGTCGGCGAAGCCGAGCACGGGCGCCAGGCGGTTGTTCAGCTCGTGGGCCAGCCTGGACAGGCGCAGCTCCGGTCCGCCTCCCTCTTCCGTCGCCATGTCTGCCCCCCTCCAGCCGCTACTCGCACACCCCGCCGTTGGGATACGAAGAACATTTCGTGCCGCCCGGGCACGAGTGCCAGGTGGCGGGTCAACTCGAGCAGTCGAGCACCAGGCACCCCCCGGGGCCCGCCTTGCACTCACGGTACTTGACGTCCGTCATGCACACCTTCTGCCCGGGGAAGTCGCACTCGTTCTCCCCCTCGCACGAAGGCGGCGCCACCTCCACGCAGGCCAGCTCCTCGGCCAGGCAGACCGAGCCGGCCGGGCAGGGCGCCAGCGCGCCCCAGGCCAGACAGCCCTGTTCGTCCGGCGGGGCGCAGGCGATCAGCCCCACCAGCTCGAGGCAGGCCTGCTCGCCCGCCTGGCAGGGGTCGGCGCACACGCAGGCGCCAGCGTCGCAGCGCTGGCGCTCCGGGCAGGCCGCGGGGGAGCCCCAGCGGGTGCAGCCCTCGCCGTCCGGCCCCTCGCAGACGACCAGCGCGCCGGCCAGATCGCAGGCGCTCTCCCCGGGCTGGCAGGGTCCCCCGCAGTCGCAGGCCCCGCCCGCGCACACCAGGCCCGCGGGGCAGTCCTCGGGCGCGCCCCAGGCCAGGCAGCCGTCCTCGTCCGGCCCGGCGCAGCGCTGCAGCCGCCCGTCCGCGGCGCACACCGACTGCCCGCCCTGACAGGGGTTGGCGCAGGCGCACTCGCCGGCGCTGCAGGCCTGGGCCGGGCCGCAGGCCGCGGGCGCGCCCCAGTGGGTGCAGCCCTCGGCGTCCGGCCCGGCGCACGCCACCCGCCGGCCGTCCGGGTCGCAGCGGGCAGCCCCGAGCGCGCACTCGTCCGTGCACAGCTTGCCCGGATCGCCCTCGAGGAAGTCGCAGCCCGGCGCCCCGAGCGCGGCCGCGAACCACAGCAGCCAGGGGTTCGCTCTCATGGCCCTACACTATCCCCTGGCCCAGCGCGCAACAAGCTCGCCCCCTTCCGGTACCCTAGTGGCCACAGCCGCAGGCGTCGCGCCGGGCGAACTCGTCCTGGCGCAGGAGCTCCTGGAGCCGGCCGGCCTCCTGGACCGCGGCCGCCTCCCGGGCGAGCGGCACCGCGCCCGGCCCGGGCTCCTCGGGCGGGGCGAAGGGATCGAGCTCCAGCGACCAGCGCAGCCCCACCAGCAGCCGGTGCTCGACGAAGTCGTGATCCTGGAGCACGGTGTCGGCAGACGAGTCCCGCCAGCTCAGCTCGTACCCCGCGCCCAGACGCCCGCCCAACCAGGCCGGGCTCCACAGCCACAGACCGACGCGGGCGAAGAGATCCAGGCGCTCGTCCACCGAGCCGAAGGCCGCCCGGCCGGCCTCGCCGCCCGAGCGCGGGTAGTGATCGAGCCCGGCGGTCAGCGCGAGTTGCGCGGACAGGTCGGCCGGCAGCGCGGCCCGCGCGGAGGCGATCCCGGTCAGGCCCCACAGGTCCCAGACCTGCTCCTCCGCGGCGTGGTAGCGGAACGAGCCGGCCAGCAGGAGCTCCAGCCAGTCGAGCGGCCGGAGGGCCCCGCCCAGCCCGCCGTCCAGCTCGGTGCGCGTGCGGCCCGCGTCGCGCATCAGCCGTCGCCCCAGCCCGGCGAAGTAGAGCAGCGCGCCGCTCTCCAGCTCCAGCTCGAGCCGGTGGCCGGTCGAGAACAGGGGCGCCTGCTGATCGAGCCAGAGCTTCTGGTGCTGGTAGGCGACCAGCAGCGAGGGTCGGCCCTGGCCCAGCCGCACGCCCGGGCGGAGATCGAGCTCCAGCGAGCGGTAGCCCGAGGCCTCCCCGGCGAAGGGCAGGTTGCCCTGCAGGCGCGCCTCGAGGCTCGGTCGCAGCGGGGCCGGGCCGGGCTCGGGCAGCTCCAGGCGCGCGCCGAGATCCATGCGCGCCAGGCCCGAGGCCGGGCCCGCGGCGCCGGGGTCGCTGGGCGCGCCGGCCGTGGCGTTCGTGGAGTAACCCGCCTGCAGCTCGGCGCGCAGCTCGAGCGGCGCGCGGCGCGACGGATCGAGCCCCGCCTCCAGCTCGCGGAGCAGCGCGCGGTCCCCGGGCCCGAGCGCCCGGGCGCGGCGCGCCTGCCGCAGGAGCGTGAGCCCGTCGGCGGCGTCCCCCGCGGCCTGGGCCCAGAGCGCCTCCAGCAGCAGCGCCCGGCCCCGCCCGGCCTCCGTGCGCGGGCACCCGCCGCCGGCCAGCGCCTCGCGCGCCAGATCCACGAAGCCCTGGCGGCTCAGCGCCCAGGCCAGCAGCTCCCGGCTGGCGCAGTCTCCGGGCTCACGCTCCACGGCCGCGTGCAGGGTGCGCACGGCCCAGGCCAGGTTGCCCTCCCGGAGGTAGGCGTACGCCAGCCAGCGTTCGAGCGCGCCGAGCCTCCAGCCACGCGCGCGCAGCGCCTTGAGGGCCTCCACCGCCGCCTCCGGGCCGTCGCGCTCGAGCAGGCAGGGCACCCAGGCCTCCAGGCAGGCCGCGGCCTCCTCGACCGCGGCCGGGTCGCCCTGCAGGCAGGCGGACGCGCAGGCGTCCTCCCCGCCGCGGACCGGACCCGCGCCGGACAGGAGGCAGGCGCCGAGGAGCGCCCCGAGCGCCCGCAGCCTGACCTCCCGGGCTGGAGAGCGCCGGCCGGCTCGCCCGCCGCGCGCGGCGGGGTTCGGCAAGGTGTCGTGGGGCGCCAGGGCGCGCCTCCGCCTCAGGGGAAGCGCGCGCAGCCGCGCAGGCTGCCCGTGCGGCTCGCGCCGCCGCAGGCCGGCAGCTCGTGGAAGTCAGACAGTTCGAACTCGACGCCCTCGGCGCTGAACAGGCCGATGCGCCCGGGGAAGCCCTGGGCGTCGCAGTTGCCGAGGGCCGGCCCGCCCTGGGCCTGGGCGTTCAGCTCGCCGCGCGCCTCGCCCGCCCCGCCCTCGGCGAGCGGGGTCGGCCACTCGAGCACCAGCCGGCCGCCCTCGGCCAGGTAGACGGTCGCCCGGCAGGGGCTGGCGGCGGCGGAGTTCTCCACCACCTCGCCGGCCACCGCGTACACGGCCGAGAACGGGGCGCCGTCCAGCTCGCCCGACAGGCTGAGCTCCCCCGGCTGGCAGGGCCAGCCCGCGTCCGGGCTCCCGCTCCCGCCGCCTCCGCCGCAGCCCGCGCCCGCGCTCAGCCAGGCGAGCGCCACCAGCGCGTCGCAGATCCTCCGCATGGCGGGCGCCCTCACTTGCCCTTGGGCGGCGGCTTCCGCGCGCCGGGCAGCACGACCAGGTTGCTGCGATCGTTCTGGAGGCGGAGCGCGGCCGCCGGCTCGCCCACCTCGGCGATGCTGACCACCGCGTAGATCGACAGGTGCAGGCTCTTCACGCTCTCGTAGCGCTTCTTCTGGGCCTCCTCGTCGGGCTTCACCACCAGGGCCTCGGTGTCGAACACGAAGTCGGACAGGCGCACGAAGCTGAGCCCCAGGCTCGAGTCGTCCACCGCGCGGGCCTTCAGCTCGGCCACCTTCTCGGTGAGCGGATCGCGGTAGGTGATCAGGAAGTACCCGTCGCTCTTCTTCTTGCCCACGGTGGCAGCTCCTCGCCTCGGTCTCTACCCGCGATCGGCCGAGCCTGTCAATCGCCGCCCCCGGGAGGAGAGGCTGGCGAGAGGATGTACGGCCGCACGTCCAGCACCCGCATGCCCGCCCGGCGGGCCGCCTCGAAGCCGCTCTCGGCGTCCTCCAGCACCAGGCACCCCTCGGGCGGCACGCCCAGGAGCTCGGCGCAGCGCAGCCAGGTGTCGGGCGCGGGCTTGGGCCGGGCCACATCCTCGGAGGTGACCACGGCGGAGAACAGCGCCCGCAGGCCGGCCCGCTCGAGCAGCCGCGCGCTCTGCTCCCGCCGCCCGCCCGTGCCCACCGCGAGCGGCAGCTTGCCGTGAGCTGCCCTGGCCAGCGCCACGGTCTCGGGCACCGGCCGCACCCGCTCCACCCGCGCCAGGAAGGCGGCCTGCTTCTCGGCCGCCAGGGCGGCCGGCTCGACGGGGAAGCCGAAGCGCTCGCGCAGCAGCCCGGCGATGGCCAGGGTCGGCCGGCCGGCCACCTCCTCCATGAAGCCGTCCGGGAAGCGCAGCCCCCGCGGGGCGAGCACCACCCGCCAGGCCTCGAGGTGGGCCGGCATGCTGTCGACCAGCGTGCCGTCGAGGTCGAACAGCAGCGCCCGGGCGGAGGGATCGAGCGGGATCTCCATGGGGCTCGAGGCTATGCCGTCCCCTCGCACGAACACAAGCAGAGCGGACATCCCGAACCAGGAACCAGGAACCTGGAACCAGGAACCGGGTTGCGGCGCCCGGCCGGACCCAGTAAGGTGCCGGCCATGGGCAAGGGCAAGGGCATCGCGGAGCGGCAGGCCGAGCTGGCGGCCGAGCTCGTCGCGCGCATGGAGCGCGAGGTCAAGCAGGGCAACCCCGTGGACACGGCCCTGTCCCAGCTCCTGCGCCGTCGGCGCGAGCTGGGCGGGCGCGACCGGCGCTTCCTGTCGGAGCTCGTCTTCTCCCACTTCCGCTGGAAGGGCTGGACCGCGCCGCTCGCGCTGCTCGGCCCCGAGGCCGCCGCGGCCGCGGCCTACCTGCTGGACGCCGCCGCCCCGCACCCCGCCGCGCGGGCCATGCTCGAGCTGTGCCGTCTGCCCGGAGACGGGCTCGCCCCCCAGGGCGGGCGCACGCTGGCCGAGCGCGGGCAGGCCCTGGTCGACCTCTGGCGCGGGCGTCTGCCGGACAACCTGGCCCCGGCCCTGCTCGAGCCGCGCGCGCTCTGCCCGGCCTGGCTCGGCGACGAGCTGTGGGTCCCGCCGGGGGCGGAGCCCGGGGCCCACCTGGCGCACTGCCTGGAGGCCTTCCAGCTCCGCCCGCCCACCTGGCTGGCCGTGCGGCCCGGCTTCCTGGACGCGCTGGCGGCCCAGCTCGGGCCCCGGGCGCCGCTCACCCCCCACCCCCGGCTCACGCGCGCGGCCGCGCTCGGCGGCAACCCCGACCTGGACCCGGCCAGGCGCAAGCTGCCCGGGTTCTTCCAGGTGCAGGATCTCGCCTCCCAGGCGGTGTGCGAGGTGTGCGCGCCGCGGGCCGGGGAGCGCTGGTGGGACGCCTGCGCGGGCGCGGGCGGCAAGGCGCTGGGGCTCCTCGAGCGCATGCGCGGCCACGGCCAGGTGCTGGCGAGCGACGTGCGCCGCGGCGTGCTCGAGTCCGCCCGCCGGCGGGCCGAGGAGGCCGGCCTCGAGGGTCTCGAGCTCGCCGCGCTGGACGCCAGCCGCGACGATCCGCCCCGGGACGAGCGGGACGGGCTGGGGGGCTACGACGGCGTGCTGGTGGACGCGCCCTGCTCGGGGCTGGGCACCTGGGCCCGGAACCCCGACGCCCGCTGGCGGCTCGCGCGCGCGGACGTCGCGGCCAGGGCCGACCTCCAGGTCCGCATCCTCGAGCGGGTCGCGGCGGCCGTGCGCCCGGGCGGGGTGCTGGTCTACTCGGTCTGCACGCTGACCCGGGCCGAGGGGCCCGAGGCCGTGCGCCGCTTCCTGGCGCGCGTCGCGGGCTTCAGCCCCGAGCCCTGCCCCCACCCGCTCGACGGGGAGCCCACCGACGGCACGGCCTGGGTGTGGCCCTGGGACGGGCCGGCGAACGGCATGTTCATGGCCCGGCTGCGCCGGGCCGGCCGCTGAGCCGCTCAGTCCTTGAACAGGTGCTCGGGCGCGCGCACGGCCACCACCAGGCCCGTGGCGCACACCTCGCCCCCGGCGATCACCCGCGACTCCACCACCACCTTGCGGCCCTTGACCTCGACGGCCCGGGCGCGGATCTCGAGCTCCCCGCCGATCGGGGTCGGCCGCTTGAAGTCGACCTTGAGCGATGCGGTCAGGAAGCGGAGGGCAGGCTCGCTGCCCATCTCGCGGCCCTCGGCCCGGTAGGCAGCGGCCATGGCGGTGCCGGTCGAGTGGCAGTCGACCAGGGACGCGAGCAGTCCGCCGTACACGAAGCCCGGGATGGCGGTGTGGTGGGGCTTCGGGGTGAAGCGGCAGACGGCCTCCTCGCCGCCCGGGCCGTCCCAGAAGCTCTGGATCTGGAGGCCGTGCTCGTTCAGCCGGCCGCAGCCGTAGCAGTGGTTCAGATGGTCGGGGTAGTGGTGCTGGAAGGGCTTGTCGGCCATGCGTCACCTCGCTCCGGCCCGAGGTAACCACGCCGCCCGGGCGCGCGCAACCCGTCCCGCGGGCTGGCCTGGACTGTCCAGTGGACGGTCGGGCGCGACGCTCTCCTCCCCAACTCCTTGATTATCGTCGCCCAGGCCTCTGGCCCCGGCCTTGCAGAAAGCGAAGGTCCATGGCTGAACCGGGGCACGTTCCATGATAAGGGAGAGTCCATTAGGAATCTCGCAGGGGCGTCCGCGATTCGTAGAAGGGGGAATCGAGATGAACAGTGAGCGTAAGTTGTGCGCCCTCTCGGTGGCTGTGCTGGCCTGGTTCCTCGCCGTGGCTTCCTGCGAGCTCGGCCCGACGAGCGACCCCGGGGAGCATCAGGCGACCCTGGCCGCGGCGCCTGCCGGGGAGCCGGTGACGCGGGCGTACAGCGAGGTGGCCGCGGAGGGCTCCAACGGGTCGGCGGATTCGGCCGACTGGACCCTGGGTCGGAGCGAGTGGGCCAGGCAGAAGCCGGCCGCGGTGCTGTCGCCGTCCGTGGAGCGCGCACTCGGCGACGTGGGCCTGGGGTTTGCAGGTGCGCCAACTGGGGGCCTGGCGCGTGAGCGCGGCGGGGCGGACTTCGTGTACGGCGCGCGCGCAGCAGAGGCCGAAGGTCTTGCCCCGGCAGGAGCCGCGCCCCCGTCGGCCCACGAGGCACGCCTGGGCGTGGACCTGCCGCGGATCCGGATCAAGCGACACGACGCGCAGTCCGGAGTGACCCTGGTGCCGACGGAGAACCCGCTGGCTACGGGGCCGGGGGTCGAGCGAGGCGGGCGGATGGTGTACGCAGGGGCCCAGTACAGCGCCATCGTGCTGACGCCGGGCCCCAGGGGGGTCAAGGAGGACGTCCTGCTCACCCGGCCGGTCGGGGACGAACTCTTCTTCGCGTGGACGCTAGAGCTAGGTCCGGACCTCGAGGCCCGGCTCGAATCTGACGGCGTCAACATCTACGGGCCGTCGAGCTTCTTGTGGGGGGAGATCCAGATCGGCGACGACAAGAGCCGGGAGCTGATCTCGGCCGCGCGCCAGAACGCGATGAAGGACCAGTTGCTGTACCGCATCCCGGCGCCGTTCGTGCGGCTGGCCACGGGCGAAGAGGTGCGCGAGGGGGTGCGCTACGCGCTCGAGGGCAAGCGCCTGCGGCTGGAGGCCAGGGGCCTGATGCGGCATGCGTACCCGCTCTCCATCGACCCGA
The DNA here is from genome assembly GCA_022710975.1 of Myxococcota bacterium. GTDB lineage: Bacteria > Myxococcota > B64-G9 > B64-G9 > B64-G9 > JAKLGA01. The sequence goes on from JAKLGA010000022.1 coordinate 58,991, forward strand.
CCATCGAGATCACCTCCAGCGCGGACTTCGCCCTGGGGGGCAACAACGAGTTCGGGGTCGAGATCAGTGACGATCGGCTCAAGCGCGGCAAGACCATGCGGGGCGTGGGAGCCTGGACGGCGACGACGGCCCTCCCCTCGACGCTCTACGACCACACCAGCGTGGCTTACAACGGCTACCTCTACGTCATCGGGGGCACTACCAACCAATACACCAACGCCATCCAGGTCGCGCCCATCCACGCGGACGGAACAGTGGGGGCCTGGACCGCGACGACCTCCTTCCCCACCGCACGCAACGAACACACCAGTGCAGCCTACAACGGTCACCTCTACGTCCTCGGAGGCTACTCCTCCCTTGGCCGCTTGAACGACGTCCAGGTTGCCCCCATCCAAGCAGACGGCACCATAGGGCCTTGGACCGCGACGACCTCCTTCCCGGCCGCGCGCAGTGGCCACACCAGCGTGGCCTACAACGGCTACCTCTACGTCCTCGGGGGCCGCGACGACTCCAGCACTCTCAACGACGTCCAGTTCGCGCCGATCCACGCCAACGGCACCGTGGGAGCTTGGACCGCGACGTCCTCCCTCCCGACCCCGCGCGGGGCCCACACCAGCGTAGCCTACAACGGTCACCTCTACGTCCTCGGGGGCTCGAGCGACGTTCTGGTTGCGCCCATCCAGGCAGACGGCACCCTGGGGGCCTGGACCGCGACGACCCCCTTCCCCACCTCGCGTAGTAGCCACACCAGCGTGGCCTTCAACGGCTACCTCTACGCCATCGGAGACGAACAAGGCGCGAGTATCGACGATGTCCTCATGGCGCCCATCCACGCCGACGGCACCGTGGGGGCCTGGTCGACGACGACTGCCCTCCCCACCGGGCGCAACAGTCACACCAGCGTGGCCTACAACGGCTACCTGTACGTCATCGGGGGTTGCGACGGGATCCTGCGTTTCGACGACGTGCTGGTGGCGCCGGTTCACGCTGGCGGGACGCTGGGGTCATGGCGCCTCGACGCCGGGCCCACCGCCCGCTCCAGTCACGCCAGCGTCGTTTACAACGGTTACCTCTACGTCGTCGGGGGCGGGACCGTCCCAGGCCTCCTGAACGACGTCCAGGTCGCCCCCCTCCAGGCAGATGGCACGGTGGGTGCTTGGACGGCGACGACGGCCCTGCCCTCCGCGCGCTCAGACCACACGTGCGCAGCCTACAACGGCTACCTCTACGTCCTCGGGGGCAACGACGGCACCAGCCGTCTCAACGAAGTCCTGTTCGCACCGATCAACGCCAACGGCACCGTGGGAGCCTGGACCGCGACGACCTCCTTCACCACCGCGCGCGGGGGCCACACCACCGTCGTCTACAACGGCTACCTCTACGTCCTCGGGGGCCACACAGGCTCGTATCGCAGCGACGTCCAGGTCGCGCCGATCAACGCCAACGGCACCGTGGGAGCCTGGACCGCGACGACCTCCTTCCCCACCGCGCGCTTGGGCCACGCCAGCGTCGTCTACAACGGCCGCCTCTACGTCCTCGGGGGCAACGATGGCGCCAACCTCCTCGACGACGTCCAGGTCGCGCCGATCAACGCCAACGGCACCGTGGGAGCCTGGACCGCGACGACCTCCTTCCCCACCGCGCGTCAAGGCCACACCAGCGCAGCCTACAACGGACACATCTTTGTCATCGGGGGCTACTCCGGCTTGTATCTCGACGACGTTCACGTGGCGCCGATCCGCGCCGATGGCACCATTGATGCCTGGTCTGCCACGACGTCCATCAACCCCACCTACGCGGTTCACAACCACTCCACCGTGGTCCATCACGGCTACCTCTACGCCATCGGAGGAAAGGCCAGTTTCGGCGTGACCAACGCTATCCAGTACGCGCCGATCAGCGAGCACGGCACGGTCGCGGACTGGACCGCGACGACGCCCTTACCCACGACGCTCGCCGCTCACGCCAGCGCCGCCTACAACGGTTACCTCTACGTCCTCGGGGGAAGAAATCTCCCCATCGTCTGGGTGGCGCCGATCCAGGCGGACGGCACGGTGGGCGCCTGGACGAGGACGCGGGATTTCCAGGTCGGGCGTTCCCTCCACTCCAGCGTGGCCTACAACGGCTTCCTCTATGTCCTCGGGGGGTACGACGGGACCAACCTCCTGGACGATGTCCAGGTGGCGCCGATCGCCGCCGACGGGACACTGGGGCCATGGAGGAGCACGGCGGCCTTGCCCTCCGCGCGGGCCGACCACGCCAGCGTGGCCACCAACGGCTTCCTCTACGTCCTCGGGGGCAATGCCAGCATCGGCCCTCTCGCCACCGTCATGGTGGCGCCGATCCGCGCCGATGGCTCGCTAGGTCCTTGGAGCGCGACGACATCCTTCTCCTCCGCGCGCTCCAACCACACCAGCGTGGCCTACAACGGCTACCTCTACGTCCTCGGAGGCTACACGGTCTCGTATCGCAGTGACGTCCAGGTGGCGCCGATCAACGCCGATGGCACGGTGGGGGCCTGGTCCGCGACGACCGCCTTGCCCACCGCGTGCCGCAGTCACACCAGCGTGGCCGCCGACGGCTACCTCTACGTCCTCGGGGGCTACGACGGGGCCGACCGTCTCGACGCCGTGCAGGTGGCGCCGATCCACGCCGACGGGCGCCTGGGGGTGTGGACGGGCACAGCGGCATTCCCCACCGCGCGCCGCGATCACACCAGCGTGGCCTACGACGGTCACCTCTACGTCCTCGGAGGCTCGCCGAGCGCCGGCACGCTCGACGACGTCCAGGTGGCAACGCTCCGGACTCCCTCCGCGCGTGGCGGGTACTCGAAGCTCCTGGACCTCGGCGGTGAGGTGTCCTCGCTGGATTCCGTGACCGTCCAAGGGACGGCGGCCTACCACGGGGTGGTGTCGCTCGCCTACCGCATCGCGCCGGCGTCTGGCGTCCTCGGTGCATTGACCGACCGGGGCGCCGTCGCGCTGGGAGAGCCCGTGACGCTGGGCGACACAAACGTCCGCTATCTCTGGCTGCGGTTCGACCTCGACGACACCCGAGCCGCAACGATCGACCCCGATGCCACGGACGAGCGCGACGTGACGGCCATCAACGTAGCATACACAGGGGCGCCGCTCGGAGGAGCCTGCGCGCTGGGCTCCGCCTGCGACAGCGGTCTCTGCGCGGACGGCGTCTGCTGCGATACGGCGTGCGGCGACAGCGCGACCGGCGACTGCATGGCCTGCTCCGTCGCGGCCGGAGGAACGGCGGACGGCACCTGCGGCCCGCTCTCGGCGGCCGTGGCGCCCACCGTGACCTGCCGCGCGTCGTCCGGCCCGTGCGACCTGGCCGAGACCTGTGACAGCTCCTCGACTGCCTGCCCGGCGAACGCCTGGCGTCCGAACACCTACGAGTGTCGGGCGGCCGCAGGCCCCTGCGACCTGGCCGAGAGCTGCACTGGCTACTCAGGCTCTTGCCCATCGAACTTCTTCCAACCGAACACCTACGAGTGCCGGGCGGCCGCGGGCCCCTGCGACCTGGCCGAGAGCTGCGTGGGCTACTTGGCCGCCTGCCCGGCCGACTCCTTCAGGCCCTCGCCCTTCGAGTGTCGTGCCTCCGCGGGCGACTGCGACCTGGCCGAGTCCTGCACCGGCGCCGACGCTGCCTGCCCCACGGATGCCCTCCTGCCTTCCGCGTCCGAGTGCCGGGCCGCCGTGGGCCCCTGTGACCAGGCCGAGTCCTGCACCGGCGCGGACGCCGTCTGCCCCACAGATGCCTTCCTGCCCCCCTCGACCGAGTGCCGGGCGGCGGCGGGCCCCTGCGACCTGGCCGAGGCCTGCACCGGCGCGGACGCCGCCTGCCCCACAGATGCCTTCCTGCCCCCCTCGACCGAGTGCCGGGCGGCGGCGGGCCCCTGCGACCTGGTCGAGGCCTGCACCGGCTCGTCGGCTAGCTGCCCGGCCGAGGCCTTCCTGCCCTCTTCGACTGAGTGTCGGAGCGCCGCCGGCGTCTGCGATATCCCAGAGAGGTGCTCCGGCTCCTCCGCGGACTGCCCGACTGACGACTTCCAATCCCCGTCCGTCGAATGCCGGCCGGCGTCCTGCGTGGGGGGCGCAGAGATCGTCTCGGCGAGCTGCACCGGGACAGCTGCGACCTGTCCTGCGTTGGTCACGACTTCGTGCGCGCCGTACGCCTGCGGGGCCGACGCTTGCCTGGCGAGCTGCGCGACCTCTGCCGACTGCTCTCCGGGCTTCTCGTGCGACGCCGGTGCCTGTATATCCGGCGGCGCCCTGGGCGACCCGTGCGTCGCGGCCGTGGACTGCCAGTCCACCTTCTGCGCAGACGGCTTCTGCTGCGACACGAGCTGCACGGCCCAGTGCGAGGCCTGCGACCTCGCGGGCGCCGAGGGCGCCTGCGGCCCGGTCGCGGGCGAGCCCCACGGCGACCGGACGCCCTGCGCTGCGGACGGGAGCGTCTGCGACGGGGCGTGCGACGGGACCAACCCGGAGGCCTGCGCCTACCCGGGCGCCGAGACCCCCTGCCGCGAGGCCTCGTGCACGGACGCCGTGGCCGTGCTCGCGGCCGCCTGCCAGGGCACCGGCGCCTGCCCGGCCGAGCAGACCCAGCCCTGCGCGCCTGGCGACTGCGAGGGCGATCACTGCGCCGGCGGCTGCACCCTGGACGGGGACTGCAGCGAGAGCCAGTACTGCTCGGCCGGGGTGTGCGTGGACCAGCTCGCCCAGGGCGAGGAGTGCGCTGGCGATCTCCAGTGTCAGAACGGCCAGTGCGTCGATGGCTTCTGCTGCGACGGCGCCTGCGCGGGCCAGTGCGAGGCCTGCGATCTCGCGGGCGCGGAAGGCGCCTGCGGCCCGGTGACCGGCGCGCCCCACGGCGGCCGGGCCGCCTGCGCCGGGCAGGGCGCCTGCGCGGGCGCGTGCGACGGCACGGCGCGGGACGCCTGCGCCTTCCCCGCGGCGGGCACGGAGTGCAGCGCCTCGACCTGCACAGACGGGGTCCTCACGCCGGAAGGAGTCTGCGACGGCACGGGGAGCTGCAGCGCAGGCGCGCAGCAGCCCTGCGCGCCCTACGTGTGCGGAGATGGAGTCTGCCTGACGACCTGCGAAGGCGACCAGGACTGCGCCTCGGGGACCGAGTGCTCCGGAGGAGAGTGCCGCCAGCCCGAGGCCTCGAGCGGCTGCGGTTGCGGGGCGAACGGCTCGTCCGCCGGCCCGAGCCTCGTCGCGGGAGGCCTGCTGGCCGGGCTCCTGCTCCTCCGCCGGCGCCGGGCCTGACACCCTACCCAGGAGAGACTGTCCAGCGGAAGCACCTGGACAGTCCAGCCGGCGGCCGGGCGCGGCTACGCCCGCCGCAACCCCCTGGTTTCACACGTCGCGGGTGTTGGCCCCGGCCTTGCAGGAGACGTAGGCCCATGGCTCCATTCAGGGCGCATTTCACGAGAGGGAAGATCCCATGAAGACCATGACGGGGACACGCGCATTCGCGTGGCTGGCGCTGGCCTGTGCTCTGGCGTCGGGCTGCGGCGGAGAGGACCCGAAGGCCTCGACGGGAGGACGCGCGGGTTGGTCCGACCTTCCGGCCAGCGTCCGCCAGACGTTGATCGCGGACCGGATGGCGAGCGCGGGGCCGGACTACGCGGTCCGCGAGCTCGAGTCGAGACACCCCCTCATGGACCTGAGGACGCGCTTCGAGGCGGAGGGAGTCCAGATCGCCGCCCGGGGTGGGGATCCGGGAGAGCTGAGCCTGCGGCTCGCGCGCCTGGGCCGGGAGGACGATCTGCGCCCGGTCGGTCCCGCCAGCCCGGCAGCCGAGGGCAACCGGGTGGAGTACCGCCGCGGGGGCGGGCTCACCGAGTGGTACCTGCACGGCCCGCCCGGCCTGGAGCAGGGCTTCACCCTCGAGCAGCGCCCCGCGGGTGAAGGCGAGCTCGTGGTCGAGGTGGAGCTCGGCGGGCCGCTCACCCCCCGGCTGGCCGCAGGCGGCCAGGCCATCGAGCTGGTGGATCGGACAGGAACCGAGCGCCTGCGCTATGTCGACCTGTTCGCCCGCGACGCGGACGGCGCCCCTCTCCCCTGCCACTTGGAGCTCCGCGCCGGCATGGCCCGCCTGGTGGTCGAGGATGGGGGCGCCCGCTATCCGCTGGAGATCGATCCCCTGGTGCAGACGTTCACCGCGCAGCTCCTCCCAGTCGATGGAACCGGCTACGGCTACTTCGGCCACCGGGTGGCGCTCGACACCGACACCCTGGTGATCGGAGCTCCGGGGGACGCCGCACACGCCACGATCCCTGGAACGGTCTACGTGTTCGTGCGCGTCGCGGGCGTCTGGTCCCTGCAGGCCAAGCTCCAGTCCGCTGACGGGGTCGCCGAGGAGCGCTTCGGCAGCAGCGTGGCCGTGTCCGGGAACACCCTGGCTGTCGGCGCGCCCGGCGACAGCAGCCTGCGCGGCTGGGCCTACGTGTACGTGCGCTCCGGCACCACCTGGACCCGGCAGCAGAAGCTCCAGGCGCCGGACTTCGCCGCCGGCGACACCTTCGGCGACTCCGTGGCCCTCGACCTGGACACCCTCGCCGTAGGCGCACCCTACGACGACGACGGCGAGGACGACTCGGGCTCGATCTACGTCTTCGTCCGCGCGTCCGGGGCCTGGTCCCTGCAGGCCAAGCTGGCCGCCATCTACCCGTACGCGGACTACCACATGGGCCGCGCGGTGGCCCTCGACGGCAACACCGTGGCCGCGGGCTGCCCGGCCCGGAACTTCGTCGAGGTGTTCGTGCGCTCGGGCACGACCTGGTCCCACCAGACGAAGTTCCACGGCTCGGACTCCGTCCAGGGAGACTCCTTCGGCTGGTCGGTCGCCCTCGAGGGCAACACGCTCGTGGCCGGGGCCCACTACGACGACAACGGAATCGGCTCGGCCTACGTGTTCACGCGCTCCGGGACGATCTGGTCGGAGCAGCAGAAGCTCACGGACGCCGAGGGCGAGGTGGGCGACAACTTCGGAGAGTCCGCGGCGATTTCCGTGGACACGATCGCGGTGGGCAGCTACCGCGACGACGATGGGCTCGGCGAGGCAGGCTCGGCATTCGTCTTCCTTCGCTCGGGCACCACCTGGTCGCTCCAGCAGAAACTGCTCGCGCCCGCGGTCGATGACACGCATCACTTCGGCCACTCGGTGGCTCTCTCGGGGCAGACAGCGGTCATCGGCGCGCCCACCGACCACGCAGCCGGCTTCTATGCAGGCTCGGTCTACGTGTTCGTCCGCGTCGTGGCGGTCTGGTCGCAGGAGCAGAAGTTGACCTCCTCGGACGGCCGGGCGGGCGACCACTTCGGGGCGGCCGCGGCGGCGTCCGGGGACACCGTGGTGATCGGCGCGCCCGAGGACGACGATCGCGGCGCGGACTCCGGCTCGGCCCAGGTGTTCGTGCGCTCCGGCTTGACCTGGCCGCGCCAGCAGGTCCTGCTCGCCCCGGATGGCGCCGCGGGCGACAGCTTCGGCGTGGCGGTGGCCATCTCCGGGGACACCCTGGTGGTTGGCGCGGACGGGAACGCGGCCAGCGCCTCGCTCTCGGGGGCGGCCTATGTCTTCGTTCGCTCCGGCGCCACCTGGACCCTACAGCAGAAGCTCACCGCGTCCGACGCCGAGGCGAACGATCACTTCGGCTGGTCCGTGGCGATCTCTGGAAACACGATCCTGGTCGGCGCTCCGTACAATGACTCCCCCTCCATGTCCGGCTCGGCGTATGTCTTCGTCCGCTCGGGCGCGGTCTGGACGGAGCAGCAGAAGCTCATCGCCCCCGACGCGGCCGCCAGCGACTTCTTCGGCGCGGTCGTGTCGCTCGACGTGAACTCGGCGCTGATCGGCGCCTACTACGACGACGACCTGGGCGCCGACTCCGGCTCGACCTACGTCTTCGTGCGCTCCGGGACCACCTGGACCCTGCAGCAGAAGCTCACCGCCCCGGACGGCGCCGCGGGCGACTGGTTCGGCTATGCCGTGGCCATCTCCGGGGACCGCGCCGCGGTGGGCGCCCCCCGAGACGACGACCTGGGCGCCAACTCCGGCTCGGCCCATGTGTTCACGCGCTCCGGGACCACCTGGAGCCAGGAGCAGAAGCTCACCGGCTACAACGGCGCCGCGGCCGACCAGTTTGGATTCTCCGTCGCCCTCTGGAACGACCTCCTGGCCGTCGGCGCCCCCTACATGGACGACCCAAGCGGCATCGTCAACTGCGGCAAGACGGGCTTGTTCTGGCGGACGGCGGGCGCCTGGGCCAGCCAGTACAACCTGAGCGGTTCCTATCCGAACCCGATGATGGACGGAGACAACTTCGGCAGCGCCGTGGCGCTATCGGATGGCCAGGTGGTGGTGGGCGCGCCGAACGACGACTCCTGCAGCCTGGCCGACTCGGGCTCGGCCAAGGTCCTCGGGTTCATACTCGGCGACGGCTCTCCCTGCCCGGGCAGTCTCCCGTGCGAGAGCGGCTTCTGCGTGGACGGGGTGTGCTGCAACTCGGCCTGCGGAGGAGGGGCGACCGACGACTGCATGGCGTGCTCCGTCGCCGCGGGCGCGCCTTCCAACGGCTACTGCCAGCACCTGAGCGACGCCGCGGCCCCGACGGTGGTCTGCAGGCCGGCCTCGGACGTGTGCGACGCGGCCGAGACCTGCACCTCCCTTCACATGGAGTGTCCGTACGACGACCTGCGGCCCTCGAGCTTCGTGTGCCGCGCGGCTGGCGGCGCCTGCGACCTGGCCGAGACCTGCACGGGGGGGGCAGCGGCTTGCCCCCCCGACGGCTTCCTGCCTCCTACCCAGGTGTGTCGGATCTCGGCGGGCGCCTGCGACCTGGCCGAGACCTGCACGGGGACGGGCGTGGACTGCCCCCTGGACGGCTTCCTGCCCGCCTTGACCGGGTGCCGGCCAGCCGCGGGGGTCTGCGACCTGCCCGAGGCCTGCACCGGCGCGGGTGCGGATTGCCCGCCGGACGGCTTCCTGCCTGCCGACGCGGAGTGCCGCGGCGCAGCAGGTGTCTGCGACCTGCCCGAGAGCTGCACCGGCACGGGCGCAGACTGCCCCCTGGATGGCTTCACGCCCGCCTCGGTCGAGTGCCGCGCCTCGAGCGGCGTCTGCGACCTGCCCGAAGCCTGCTCCGGCGGGAGCGCAGACTGTCCACCGGATGGCTTCCTGCCTGCCTCGACCGAATGCCGGGCGGCTGCAGGGGTCTGCGACCTGGCCGAGAGCTGCTCCGGTTCCTCCGCGGCCTGCCCCGGCGACGCCTACCAGCTCCAGACGGTTCAGTGCCGGCCTTCCGCGGGGATCTGCGATCTGGCCGAGAGCTGCACCGGCGTCGGCGCGAGCTGCCCCGCCGACGCCTACCAGGCCGAGAACGTGGAGTGCCGTCCGGCCGCGGGTGCCTGCGACACACCCGAGCGCTGCACCGGCGAGGAGGCCGGCTGCCCCACCGACGCCCTGCAGCCCTCGGGCTTCGAGTGCCGATCGGCCACTTGCGAGGACGGCGTGGAGACCGACCCGGCCGTCTGCAACGGCCTGGACGCGGCCTGCCCGGCCGAGACGACCGCTCCGTGCGCTCCGTTCGTGTGCGGCCCGGATGCCTGCCTGGCTGCCTGCTCGGGTCCGGGCGACTGTTCGGTTGGCCACCGCTGCGAGGGCGGGAGCTGCGTCGCGGCCGGTGCCCAGGGCGACCCGTGCCTGGCCGCGGCCGAGTGCCAATCCGGCCTCTGTGTGGACGGCTTCTGCTGCGACACGAGCTGCACGGCCCAGTGCGAGGCCTGCGACCTCGCGGGCGCCGAGGGCGCCTGCGGCCCGGTCGAGGGCGATCCCCACGGCGAGCGTAGCCCGTGCACCTCGGACGGCTCCGCCTGCGCTGGTGCCTGCGACGGGATCGAGCCCACGGCCTGCGCCTACCCGGGCGCGGAGACGGCATGCCGCGAGGCCTCATGCACGAACGCCATCGCGGTGCTGGCGGCCACCTGCCAGGGCACCGGCGCCTGCCCGGCCGAGCAGACGCAGGACTGCGCGCCGGCTGAATGCGACGGAGTCGTCTGCGGAGGCGGGTGCACCCTGGATACGGACTGTGCAGACCGTCAGTACTGCTCGGCCGGGGTGTGCGTGGACAAGCTCGCCCAGGGCGAGGGGTGCGCCGGCGATCTCCAGTGCCAGGACGGCCTGTGCGTCGATGGCTTCTGCTGCGACGGCGCGTGCACGGGCCAGTGCGAGGCCTGCGATCTCGCCGGCTCCGAGGGTGCTTGCGGCCCGGTCGAGGGCGTGCCCCACGGTGGCCGGGCCGGGTGCGCGGGCTCGGGCGTCTGCCAGGGGAGCTGCGACGGCCAGGACCCCGAGGACTGCGTCTTCCCCGCGGCGGGCTCGGAGTGCGCGGCCTCGGCCTGCGCGGAGGGGCTGTTCACTCCGGCCGGGACCTGCGACGGCACGGGGAGCTGCGGAGTGAGCTCGCAACAGCCTTGTGCGCCGTACGCGTGCGGAGACGGAGCTTGCCTTACGGCCTGCACCAGCGACCAGGACTGCGCCTCGGGGACCGAGTGCTCCGGAGGAGAGTGCCGCCAGCTCGAGGCCTCGAGCGGCTGCGGCTGCGGGGCCCAGGGCGCGGCATCGCAGCCGACTGCCGGCATCTTCGCCTGCCTGGCCGCCTTGCTGGTCCTGGCGGGCCTCAGGCTGGGTCACCGGCGCCGGTGGCGGGCTCCACGTCCCTCCGAGGGAGGTCGGTCATGAGGGCTGCATCCGGCGCGTTTTCTCTGGCGCTCTGCCTGTGGGTGTTCGCCCTGCCAGCGGCCTCGACGTCCCGGGAGCCGGGCGGTTCCCGCGCCGTGACCTGGCTCGAGCAGCAGAAGCTCGTGCCCATCCCCTCGGGCCCGGTCGGCGAGGACCACACGGGCCACTCCGTGGCGATCTCGGGGGACACCGTCATCGTAGGAGCGCACCAGGCGGACGTGGGAGGCCAGACCGATCGTGGCCGGGTGTATGCCTGGGTGCTGAGCGCGGGGAGCTGGGTTGCCCAGGCCTTTCCTGACAGTCCGGCAGGGGCCAGCGGGCGTTTCGGAGGTTCAGTGGCGATCGTGGGGGACACCGCCCTGGTCGGTGCGCCGGGTCAGAGCAGGGCCTTCGTGTACCTGCGCGACGCCGGGATCTGGTCCCTGCAACAGGGCCTGTCGGCCCCGGGCTACTTCGGGAACGCGGTCGCGCTCGAGGATGACCTGGCGGTGATCGGCGCCCCCGCCGAGACCATCGGAGCCAACGACTACCAGGGCTCGGTCTCCATCTTCACCCGGAGCGCCGGCGTCTGGACCCTTCAGCAGAAGCTCACCGCGAGCGACGGCGCCGCGGGGTACAACTTCGGATGGTCCGTGGCCGTGTCTGGAGACACCGTGGTGGTGGGATCCCCGTACGCCTCCGTGGGCGCCACGGTCGAACAGGGAGCGGCCTACGTCTTCGTCCGCAGCGGCGGGATCTGGAGCGAGCAACAGAAGCTGGCCTCCAGCGAGGGAGCGAGCGGGGACCGCTTCGGGGTGAGCGTGGCGCTGTCCGGCGACACGGCCCTGGTGGGCGCGCACCTGCACCGCGTGGGCGCCAGCGACGCGCAGGGCGCGGCCTACGTCTTCTCGCGCAGCGCGGGGGCCTGGTCCGAGGCCCAGCAGCTCACCGACTCCATCGGCCAGGCCGGTGACCTCTTCGGGTGGTCCTCGAGCATCTCCGGTGACACGATCGCCATCGGCGCGCCGACGGATGAACCGGATGGGTCCAACGCAATGATCGGTTCGGCCTCGATCTTCCGTCTCCGCGGCGGCCTGTGGACGCAGCAGCAGAAGGTGACGGCCTCGGACGGCGCGTCGGGAGACCAGTTCGGTTACTCCATCACGGTGTCTGGCGGATTGGTCGTGGCGGGTGCGCCCTACGACAACGACTACTTCCCCGATCGGGGCTCGGCCTACGTGTTCCTCGGCCGGCTCGAGCTGGGCGACCCGTGCACCGCGGGCATCCAGTGTCACGGCGAGCAATGCGTGGACGGCGTGTGCTGTGACGGCGAATGCGGCGGCGGGCTCCCCTCGGACTGCATGGCCTGCTCCTTCCTCGCGGGTGGTACCTCCGACGGTTTCTGCGGCCCTCTGACCGCGACCGTGGCGCCCACGATTGTCTGCCGAGAGGCCGCAGGCCCGTGCGACCTCCCGGAGGACTGCACGCCAGCCAGCGCTGACTGTCCGCCGGACGCCCTGCAGCCGGCGATCACCGTGTGCCGACCGGCTGCCGGTGCGTGCGACACGGCCGAGAGCTGCACGGGCGCTTCCGGCCTCTGCCCGGATGACGTCCTGGCCGCCGCGGGCGTTCCTTGCCGGGAGGTGGCTGGCCCTTGCGACCTCTCCGAGAGCTGCAGCGGCTCTTCGGCGGCCTGTCCGCCGGACACCTTCCAGCCCGACACCTTCGAGTGCCGCGCTCCGGCGGCTGCCTGCGATCGGGCCGAGCGATGCACCGGCGGAGGCGCTGCCTGCCCGGCCGACTCGCTGCAGCCCTCGATCTTCGTCTGCCGCCCGGCCGCCGGTCCGTGCGATCTCGCCGAGAGCTGCAGCGGCTCGGCTGCTGGATGCCCGGAGGACTCCTTCCAGCCGGCGGGTCTGGAGTGCCGCGTGGCCGCGGGCTGGTGCGACCTGACCGAGCGCTGCACCGGCGCGGGCGCGAGCTGCCCGGACGACTCCTTCCGGTCTTCGACCTACGAGTGCCGCCCGGCAGCGGGCGTCTGCGACCCCGGCGAGCTGTGCCCGGGAAACTCGCCCGACTGCCCGGCCGACTCGCTGGCCGCGGCGGACACCGCGTGCCGCGCGGGCTCCTGCACCCACGGCGTGGAGACGGATACGACCTACTGCAACGGCACGACCGTGGACTGCCCGGCCGCGACTACCTCGCCGTGCGATCCTTACACCTGCGGCCCGGACGCCTGCCTGGCCACATGCTCGGGAGCGAACGATTGCCTCCCAGGCTACCGCTGCGACGCCGGGAGCTGCGTCTCGGCCGGCGCCCAGGGCGCTCCGTGCCTGGCCGCGGCCGAGTGCCTCTCCGAGTTCTGCGTGGACGGATTCTGCTGCGACGGCGCCTGCACGGGCCAGTGCGAGGGCTGCGATCTCGCGGGCTCCGAGGGCGCCTGCGGCCCGGTCGAGGGCGAGCCCCACGGCGAGCGGACGCCCTGCGCTGCGGACGGGAGCGTCTGCGACGGGGCGTGCGACGGGACCAACCCGGAGGCCTGCGCCTACCCGGGCGCCGAGACCCCCTGCCGCGAGGCCTCGTGCACGGACGCCGTGGCCGTGCTCGCGGCCGCCTGCCAGGGCACCGGCGCCTGCCCGGCCGAGCAGACCCAGCCCTGCGCGCCTGGCGACTGCGAGGGCGATCACTGCGCCGGCGGCTGCACCCTGGACGGGGACTGCAGCGAGAGCCAGTACTGCTCGGCCGGGGTGTGCGTGGACCAGCTCGCCCAGGGCGAGGAGTGCGCTGGCGATCTCCAGTGTCAGAACGGCCAGTGCGTCGATGGCTTCTGCTGCGACGGCGCCTGCGCGGGCCAGTGCGAGGCCTGCGATCTCGCGGGCGCGGAAGGCGCCTGCGGCCCGGTGACCGGCGCGCCCCACGGCGGCCGGGCCGCCTGCGCCGGGCAGGGCGCCTGCGCGGGCGCGTGCGACGGCACGGCGCGGGACGCCTGCGCCTTCCCCGCGGCGGGCACGGAGTGCAGCGCCTCGACCTGCACAGACGGGGTCCTCACGCCGGAAGGAGTCTGCGACGGCACGGGGAGCTGCAGCGCAGGCGCGCAGCAGCCCTGCGCGCCCTACGTGTGCGGAGATGGAGTCTGCCTGACGACCTGCGAAGGCGACCAGGACTGCGCCTCGGGGACCGAGTGCTCCGGAGGAGAGTGCCGCCAGCCCGAGGCCTCGAGCGGCTGCGGTTGCGGGGCGAACGGCTCGTCCGCCGGCCCGAGCCTCGCCGCGGGAATCCTGCTGGCCGGGCTCCTGCTCCTCCGCCGGCGCCGGGGCTGAGCCCGCTGGACTGTCCACTGGACGGTCCCGGGGACGGCCGACCCCTCTCGCTCCCTCCGTAACTCCCCGGATTCGCGTCGCGCATCCTTGGCCCCGGCCTTGCATCGGAGTTCTCCACCGAAACCTGCCTCGGAGGGAGCCCATGCTCAACCACGACCGCAAGCATCCCCTGCAGCTCGCCGCCACGCTTCTCGTGGTGGGCTGCGCCTGGCTCACGCCGGACTCGGCCTCGGCGGCCACTTTCGTGGTCGTCTCGAGCGGGGACGGGGGAGACGCGTCCCCGGGCGACGGGGCGTGCGCCACGGCAGCCGGGGTGTGCACCCTCCGGGCGGCCATCCAGGAGCACAACGCGCTGGGCGGTGCCAACGCGATCCACTTCAATCTCTCACCCTTGGCGGCCATCCGTCCGTCGACGAATCTCCCGGCCCCGGACAGCGACCTGGTGATCGACGGCACCACCCAACCGGGCTTCACAGGCATTCCGCTCGTGGTTCTCGACGGCGTCGACGTCGGAGGTGGCATCGGCCTGCGACCCGACGGACGATCGGAAATCAGAGGCCTGGTCCTCGTCCTGTGGGAGAGGGGGATCGTCCTGGACCGGGGACCCGATGTCGTCGTGGCCGGGAACTTCATCGGCCTCTCGCTCTCCGGCATCAGCGCGCAGCGCAATGGATACGGGAACCTTATCGCGAGCCCCCACCACGTCATCGGCGGCCCGGACCCGGCCGACCGGAACTGGATCTCTGGGAACGACATCGCGGGTATCGAGATCTACGACACTGGCGACTACACCCTGATCGAAGGGAACTACCTCGGCACGGACGCCGGCGGCAACCTCGACGTGCCCAACACGATCGGCATCGAGAGCTTCGGCGCGCAGGACGTCGTCATCCGGGACAACCTCATCTCGGGCAACACCTACTTCGGCCTCCGGCTCATGGGGATCGGCGGCGCCGTGACCGGTAACCTCATCGGCACCGACGCCTCCGGGACCTTGCCGATCCCCAACGAAATCGGCGCGGAGATCTCGGGAAACGGCACCCAGGTCGGTCCGGTAGTGGGTGGCCCCGAGCCTGGAGCCGGGAACACGATCTCCGGCAACAGCTTCGGCGCCTTGGACGTCTCCGCGGAGGTCCTGGTCCAGGGCAACCGCATCGGCACAGCGCGGGATGACCTCCGCCCCATCTCGAACGGAGAGTTTGGGATTTCGGCCCAGGGTCCCGCCACCATCGGCGGCGCTGCCCCGGGCGCGGGCAACGTCATCGCCTACAACGGGGGCCTGGGCATCAACCCGGGACCCGGGATCCAGGCGCGCGACGTGGTGTTCATGCAGCGCAACTCCATCTTCTCGAACGCCGGCCTCGGGATCCACCGCACCTGGGATCCCGTCTACGGCGCATTCCTCTCGGAGGCGCGCAGCACCCGCGTGCGCGGCTCGGCCGTCTTCCTGCCCTTCCGCTCGGTCACCGTCGACTTGTACGCCAACACCTCGCTGGACCCCAGCGGTTTCGGCGAAGGTGAGACCTGGATCGGCTCCGCCGCCGTTTTCACCGACGCGGCGGGCTCGGCCACCTTCGAGATCAGCCTGGCCTTCCCCATGGCGCCAGGCCTGTTCGTCTCCGCCACCATCACGGACACGGACGAAGGGACGAGCGGGTTCTCCCCGGGCCTCGAGGTTTCGGGCTGCCTGCCCGGGTCGGGTCCGTGCTGCGACGCGGACGGGGATCTCCTGCCCGCCGGGACCGGGTGCCGCCCGGCCGCGGGCGCCTGCGACCTGACCGAGGTCTGCGACGGGGCCTCGGCCGCATGTCCCCCCGACGCCCTCCTGCCCTCGGGGGCCGAGTGCCGAGCGGCGATCGGCCCCTGCGACACCGCGGAGGTCTGCACTGGCACGTCCCAGGACTGCCCCGCCGACGCCTTCCTGCCCTCGGGCGCGACCTGCCGCGCGGCGGCCGGGGACTGCGACGCGGCGGAGTCCTGCGCCGGCGACTCGGCGGCTTGCCCGGCGGATCTCTTCCTGCCGGACACCGCGCTGTGCCGGTCGACCGCGGGGGCGTGCGACCTCGCGGAGAGCTGCACCGGGCTCGCCGCAGCATGCCCGGAGGATGCCGTCCACCCGGTCACCGTCGTATGCCGGGCGGCCGTGGGGGCCTGCGACCTGGCGGAGACGTGCACCGGTGCCAGCGCGGCCTGCCCGCCGGATGCTGTGTTCGGGGAGGACACGATCTGCAGACCCGCGAGTTGCGTGGACGGAGTCGAGACCCTGGCGACGGCGTGCGCCGGGACGGCCGGGACCTGTCCTCCACGGTCCGAGCGTCCGTGCGCAGCCTATGCCTGCGGCCCGACCGGCTGCCTGACCGGGTGCCAGACTGGGGCCGACTGCGCCCCGGGCTACACCTGCGAGGCCGGGGCGTGCCTTGCTCCAGGAGGGCTCGGCGACCCCTGCTTCAGCGCGGCGGAGTGCCTGTCCAGCTCCTGCGTGGATGGCTTCTGTTGCGACGGAAGCTGCGCCGGCCAGTGCGAGGCCTGCGACCGCGCGGGCGCCGAGGGCGCCTGCGGCCCGGTCGAGGGCGAGCCCCACGGCGAGCGGACGCCCTGCACCGCGGACGGCTCGGCCTGCGGCGGCGCGTGCGACGGGACCAACCCGGAGGCCTGCGCCTACCCGGGCGTCGAGACCCCCTGCCGCGAGGCCTCGTGCATCGACGCCGTGGCCGTGCTCCCGGCCGCCTGCCAGGGCGACGGCGCCTGCCCGGCCGAGCAGGCCCAGGCCTGCGCGCCTGCCGACTGCGACGGCGCGATCTGCGGCAAAGGCTGCGCGCTGGACGCGGACTGCGGCGCGGGCCAGTACTGCGCGGCCGGGGTTTGTGCGGACAAGCTCACCCAGGGCGAGCCGTGCTCCGGCGACCACCAATGCCTGAGCGGCCCGTGCGTGGATGGCTTCTGCTGCGACGGCGCGTGTGCCGGGCAATGCGAGGCCTGCGATCTCGCCGGCTCCGAGGGTGCCTGCGGCCCGGTCGAAGGCGCGCCCCACGGCGGCCGGGCGGCCTGCGCCGGGCAGGGGGCTTGCCAGGGGAGCTGCGACGGCAGCGACCGGGACGCCTGCGCCCTCCCTGTCGCGGGCACCGCGTGCTCACCCGCCCGATGTGAGAACTACCTGGCCACCCTGGCGGGCACCTGCGACGGCGCCGGGACATGCAGCGCCGCCACCCAGGTCTCCTGCGTGCCCTACGTGTGCGGCGCGGACGGTTGCCTCACGACATGCCTGAGCTCCATGGACTGCGTGGGCGGGCACGAGTGCGCGGACGGACAGTGCCGGCCCTTCGAGCTCGAGGCCTCGAGCGGGTGCGGCACCTCCGGGGGCTCGGACCTGGGGGGACTCGTCTCGGTGCTCCTCCTGGCCGGCCTGTGGTTCGCCAGACGGCGTCCGCGCTGAACCCACGGGACTGTCCACTGGACAGTCCCTGGACGGTCCGGGCTCTCCCCGCCTCCCCGCAACCCCCCAGAAACACGTCGAGCCTCCTTGGCCCATGGCTTGCAACGTCAGCCGGCAAACCCGACGAGCTCACGAGGAGGTACTCCATGAGATCGATCTCTTGTCTCGGCGCCGCGGCCGCCATCCTGCTCCCCCTGCTGCTGGGCGCCTGCGGCGGCGGAGGCGGCGAGCCGGCGGACACCCTGGCCCCGGTCACCCTGGCCGCGCCCCCGGCCGGCACCTACCAGGGCGCCCAGTCGGTCAGCCTGACCTGCGACGACGGGGGTGGCTCGGGCTGCATGGGCACGTTCTACACCACCGACGGCAGCGCGCCGACCCAGTCCTCCACCCTCTACGCCGGGCCGATCGCCATCGCGGAGGACACCACCCTGCGCTACTTCTCGGTGGACAACGCGGGCAACGAGGAGGCGGCCCGCAGCGCGAGCTACGTGATCGAGCCGGTGGTCCAGGACACCACCCCGCCGGTCACCACGGCCGCGCCCGCGGGCGGCACCTACGCGGCGGCCCAGTCGGTGGTGCTGACCTGCGACGACGGCGCGGGCTCGGGCTGCGCGGCCACGTACTACACCCTGGACGGCACCATCCCCACCGCGGCCTCGCCGGTCTACGCCGCGCCCCTGGAGATCGCCGCGGACACCCAGCTGCGCTTCTTCTCCGTGGACCAGGCTGGGAACCAGGAGGCGGTCAAGAGCGAGGCCTACGCGATCGACGCGGTGGAGGACACCACCCCGCCGGTCACCACGGCGACGCCTGCGGGCGGGACGTTCGCCGAGGCGCAGACCGTCGCGCTGGCTTGCGACGACGGCGCGGGCTCCGGCTGCGCGGCCACGTACTTCACCGTCGACGGCTCGGTGCCGACCACGGCCTCCGCGGTCTACGCGAGCCCCCTACAGATCGCCGCGGACACGACCCTCAGATTCTTCTCGGTGGACAGCCAGGGCAACCAGGAGGCCGTGCAGAGCGAGGTCTACGTCATCGACGCGGACGCGGACATCACCCCGCCCGTGACCGCGGCCTCTCCGGCTGGGGGCACCTACGGTGAAGCCCTGGAGGTCCGGCTGACCTGCGACGACGGCACGGGCTCGGGCTGCGCGGGCACGTACTATACCCTGGACGGTTCGGAGCCGAACGTGACGTCGGCCATCTACGCGGCCCCCATCCCGATCGCGGCGGACACCACCCTGAGGTTCTTCTCCCAGGACTACGAGGGCAACCAGGAAGGGACGAGGACCGAGGTCTACCTCATCGACGCGGGCGACCTCACCCCGCCCGTGACCACGGCCTCACCCGCGGGCGGCGTCTTCACCACGCCCCAGACCGTGACACTCACCTGCGATGACGGCGCGGGCTCCGGCTGCCAGATCACCTACTACACCGTGGACGGTTCCCAACCCACCCCGGCCTCGCCGGTGTACACGGCCCCGCTCGACATCTCGGTCAGCACCACCCTGAGGTTCTTCTCCCAGGACATGGAGGGCAACCAGGAGGAGGTCCGCCGGGAGGTGTACGAGATCCAGCTTCCGTCGGCCATGCAGGCAGAGTGGCTCGGAGCCTACGGGGCCACGGGCTCCTGGCAGACCGGAGATGGCTGTACACCTGGCTCCGGAGACGGCATGCTGCGCGCTCCCACGGACGTCCTTCCGGCCGGCGGTCACCTGTACATCGTCGACAGCGAGAACAAACGGGTGGTGAAGGTCGAGGCCGCGAGCGGCGCCTTCGTCGGCTGGATCGGCCGCATCGGCCAGCCGCCCACGGGCGGCGCCGCGGGATGCGCCGGCGCGGTCTCGGGCGAGGTCACCCCGGGCTGGTGCACCGGGGGCACCGGGGCCTACGGCGACCAGCCCGGGGCCTTCTCCAGCCCGAGCCGTCTGGCCACCCACGCAGGGGTGTTGTTCGTGTCCGACACGGGCACGGGCCGCCTCAACCGCTTCGAGATGGACAGCGGCGCGTACCTGGGTGCCATCGAGGGCCCCCAGGGACCCACGGCCCTGGCCGTGGACGGTGTCTACCTGTACGCCGCGGAGGATCGTGGTCAACGCATAAGCCGCTGGCTGCTCGCCGATGGCTCCGCCCAGGGCTGGACCGGCCGGGCCTAGAGCATGCCGGACGCGTGTGAGGGCAGCATGCCCGCGGCCGTGCCGGGCGCCACGGGCGGCTGGTGCACGGGCGGCAGCTCGGGGAGCGGCAGCCTGGACGGCGAGCTCAACCGTCCCTACGGCCTGGCCCACGAGCAGGGCAAACTCTACGTCGCCGATGTCAACAACTCCCGCCTGCAGCGCTTCGACGCGGCCACGGGCGCCTTCGAGGGCTGGCTCGGCAAGGTGCTGGCGACCGATCCGGCGCTGGGCGGTGACTGCGCCGGGCAGGCCTCGGGCTATGTGGCCCAGGGCTGGTGCACGGGCGGCACCCAGCAAGGCGGCCCGGAGAACGATGGCGAGCTGTACTACCCCCAGGCCATCGCCGCCCAAGACGGCGTACTCTACGTCTCCTCCATCGAGCGGGTGAGCCGCTACGACGCCGCGACAGGAGCCTACCTGGGCTGGATCGGGAGGATCGGCACGACCGCGCCGGAGGCGTGCGAGCTGGGGATCCCGGATCCCTTCCAGGAACTCCCCACCGGCAGCTGGTGCATCGGCGGGGACACCAGCACCTCCAACACGTCGATCGACGGAGCGCTCGGCACGCCCCAGGGCCTGGCCATCGCGAGCACCAGCCTGTATGTGACCGAGTACGCCACCAGCCGCGTCCAGGAGTTCGATCTGGCGGGCGGCAGCAGCCTCCACTGGCTGGCCGCCTATCCGGTGGCCCTCGACGCCTGGTCGATGCAGGACGTGCCCGGGCCGGTCGCAGGGCATGGGGACGGCATGCTGACCAGCCCGTTCCAGGTGGCGATCGACGAGTCCTCGGACCTGATGTACGTGGCCGAGCAGAGCCGCATCAGCCGGTTCGTGGCCTCGACCGGCGAGTTCCTCGGCTGGACCGGACGGACCTCCAGCATGCCCGACTCCTGCACCGGGCCGATGCCGGCCGCCATCCCGGGACCGACCGGGAGCTGGTGCCTGGGCGGGGCCCCGGAGCGCGGCAGCGCCGACGGCGAGCTCTACTACTCCCCGGGCGGTCTCCTGCTGCAGGGCGGCTACCTGCTGGTGAGCGACAGCGCCAGCGGCAGGATCGTGCGCTTCACCCTGGGCGGGGCCTTCGCCGGCTGGATCGGCCAGATCGGCGACACCACGGGGCTTGGCCCGGCCGCGTGTGCCGCGGCCGGCCTCCACGCGTTCAGCCCCACCTGGTGCACGGGGGGCATGGCCGCGCAGTATGCCCGCTACATCGGTTCGCCCTTCGATCTGGACATCGTCGGTGACACCCTGTACGTGACCGACGGCCGCAACGCCAGGATCAACCGGATCCACCTGCTGCCCGCAGATGAAGTCTCCTACGGCGGGTGGACGGGCTTGATCGGCCCCCAGGACAGCGACCGGCCGACCTCGTGCGACGGAGGCAGCGTGCCCGCGGCCGGCGAGCCCACCCTCGACTGGTGCTACGGCGGGAACTCGCAGAGCGGGACCATCGACGGCGCGCTCGACCAGCCCTACGCCCTGGTGGCGGACGGGAACGGCAACCTCCTGGCGGGCGGCAACGATCGTCGGCTGAGCGTCTTCAGCCCAGCCGGCGCCTACCTCGGGCAGGCCGTCTCGGACGCGCTCCAGGACGTGCACGGGCTGTCCCTCGACGCGGTCCGGGGCGAGCTCCTGATCGGGCACGGCTCGCTGGTCGCCAAGTTCGACCTGGCCACGGGCCAGCTCCTGGGCTGGGCCGGGGGGGTGGGTGTGGTGCCGACCGGGGGAGATCCGGGTTGCACGGACGCCCTGCCAGGCGCCTTCACCCCTGGCTGGTGCACGGGCGGCGCCGCGCTCGCCGGGACCGCCAACGGCATGATGGTCCCCTTCGGCCTGTTCGCCACGGACAGCTACGTGTACGCCGCCGATCCCATGCACAACCGGGTGACGCGCTTCGATCGCGAGCAGCAGTAGCCGCGTCGCGCAAGTCGACCCCAAGGAGGTTCATGATGATACCCAGCTACCCACGTCCAGTCACCATGGCCGCCCTGCTCTCCCTGCTCGCGTGCGCCTGCTCCGGAGGCGGGGGGGATCCGGCCGACACCCGGCCCCCGATCACCGCGGCCTCGCCCGCGGCGGGCACCTACGCCGAGGCCCAGTCCGTCAGCCTGACCTGCAGCGACGGGGACGGCTCGGGCTGCTTCGCCACCTTCTACACCACCGACGGCAGCGCGCCGAGCCAGGCCTCCACCCCCTACGGCGGGCCCATCGCCATCGCGGTGGACACCACCCTGCGCTACTTCTCGGTGGACAACGCGGGCAACGAGGAGGCGGCCCGCAGCGCGAGCTACGTGATCGAGCCGGTGGTCCAGGACACCACCCCGCCGGTCACCACGGCCGCGCCCCCGGGCGGGGCCTTCGCCGTGGCCCAGTCGGTCGTGCTGACCTGCGACGACGGCGCGGGCTCCGGCTGCGCGGGCACCCACTACACCCTCGACGGCACGGACCCGACCACGGCCTCGCCGACCTACGCCGCGCCCCTGGAGATCGCCGCGGACACCGAGCTGCGCTTCTTCTCGCTGGACGGCGCGGGCAACCAGGAGGCTGTCAAGATCCAGAGCTACGTGATCGAGCCGGCGGTCGAGGACACCACGGCGCCGCTCACCACCGCCTCGCCCCTGGGCGGCTCCTACGTGGACGCCCAGAGCGTGACGCTCACCTGCGACGACGGGGCCGGCTCCGGCTGCGCCGCCACCCACTACACCGTGGACGGCTCGATCCCCACGGTGGCCTCCCCGGTCTACGCGGCGCCCATCGCCATCGCCGAGGACACCACCCTGATGTTCTTCTCCCTGGACCAGGCCGGGAACGCGGAGGCGGTGCGCACCGAGGTCTACCGGGTGGTGGGCGCGTGCACGCCCGGGGTGGACGCGGACGGCGACGGGCTGGAGGACTGCGACGAGCTGGCCGGCTGGAACATCGATCTCGAGCTGAACGGGGACGGGCAGATCGCGGGCGCGAACGAGGCGCAGGTCCACGTCACCAGCGATCCGTTCCAGGCCGACGGCGACGGGGACGGCTTCGACGATCTCGAGGAGCTCGGACGGCGCACCAACCCGAACCGGGCCGACAGCGACCAGGACGGCCTGGACGACTACGAGGAGGCCTTCGCCTACTTCTCGTCCCCGACCGACGTCGACTCGGACGACGACGCCACCGGCCCGGACCACGACCTGCAGCCCAACTCCGGCCTGTTCGACGGCAACGAGGTCGAGAACCACCACACCTCGCCGCTGATGGCCGACACCGACGGCGACGACTACTCGGACTACACCGAGGTGCTCGGGGCCGGCCGGCCGCTGGTGGCCGATCTGCCGCTGATCGAGGTGAACATCATCTCCAACCTGGGCGTGTTCCTGGACGCCAGGGTCGAGTCGGGCTGCGAGATCAGCGGCCAGACCATGCAGGCGGAGTTCGACCGCGACGAGACGCGCTCGACCAGCAAGAGCGAGACCTCCACCAAGAAGGTCCTGGACCTGAGCGGCACCGTGCACACCTCGGCCAGCGCGGGGTTCACCTACATCATCCCGAGCTGCTCGGCCAGCGTCGACGTGACCGCCAGCGTGAGCAAGAGCACCACCCGGGAGTCGAACGCCAGCTTCGAGCAGTCCTCGGTGAACGAGCACAGCAGCGAGTTCAGGCGCTACGACAGCCAGAGCTGCTTCGACAACACGTCCGTGGACGCGGGCGAGCTCACCGCCACCCTGGCCATCCGCAACGCGGGCAACCGCAGCGTGTACCTGCAGAACCTCGAGATCGGCGCCCGGCGCCGCGACCTGTCGAACCCCGGGGAGTTCTACTCCCTGGCCAGCACCACCCTGTACCCGACCGAGAACGCCATCAGCGGCGGGTCGACCGAGGAGCACGAGGTCTCCATCCAGGTGTCGGCCACCACCGCCATGGATCTGCTCGGCGATCCGAGCGGGCTGTTCTTCTCGGTGAACGACTTCGACATCCGGGACGAGGACGGGCGCAACTTCGCCTTCATCGAGCAGACCACCCTCAGCCGGACCGGGATGCTGGAGATCGACTTCGGGGACGGGCGGGTCGAGCGCTACCTGATCGCCACCAACGTCGAGCGCGACGCCGCCAACAACCCGACCGGGGTGAACCTGCGCTGGGCCATGGAGGAGATCCTGGGCATCCCGGTGGGCACCGAGGTGAACACCCAGGGCGTCAGCGCGCTGGCCTGGGTCGACGACGAGGCCGCCTACAAGTACGACGCCAGCAGGTTCAAGTTCTGGTACATCCTGGGCAACAGCGACACCCTGTCCACCCCGGGCTTCGACTTCGAGGACCTGGTGCTCCAGCAGGGCGACTTCATCAGCCTGAGCCTGCTCCAGGACCTCGACGACGACGGGGTGTTCGACGTCGAGGAGGACTACTACGGCACCGATCCGCTCTCGAGCGACACCGACCGGGACATGGTCGAGGACCGCGCCGAGATCGACTCCCCCACCCGCCACCCGGTGGTGCCCGAGTTCCCGGGCGGCCAGCGCGTCCGCCAGACGGCCAGCGTGGCCGCCTACCACACCGCCGAGACGCTGGTGCTGCTCGAGAACGGCACCCTGTGGAGCCTGTGGGGCGTGCCGCTGAGGCTGCAGAGCGATCTCGAGTTCGCCAAGGTCTTCGGCGGCGGCAACGTGGGCGTTTGGATGGGCATCACCACCGGGGGCGATCTGTACGCCTGGGGGGCCAACGAGTTCGGCATGCTCGGGCTGAACAGCAACGATCCGGCCGTCCGCGGCGCCCCCCAGCTCGTGGGCGCCGCCTGCGGGTGCTGGGCGGACGTGTCCATCGGCGGCTCCCACGTGC
Organism: Myxococcota bacterium; assembly: GCA_022710975.1. Taxonomy (GTDB): domain Bacteria; phylum Myxococcota; class B64-G9; order B64-G9; family B64-G9; genus JAKLGA01. The sequence continues at coordinate 83,476 of JAKLGA010000022.1, forward strand.
TGGCCTTGCAGACCGACGGCTCGCTGTGGGGCTGGGGCAACGGGGACTTCGGCGGGCTGGGGGTGACCCCCGCGCCCGCGGACCCCTGCCCGGGGGCGCCCATCAGCACCTGCAGCCTGGAGCCCGTGCTGATCGACGCCGGGCCCTGGAGCCAGATCGCCGCGGGCTGGAACCACTCGCTGGGCATCAAGGCCGACCAGACCCTGTGGGCCTGGGGCCGGAACCACGTCGGGCAGCTGGGGACCGGCAACGGCGGGGATCATTCCACCCCGGTGCAGATCCACTACGAGGGCTGGGTCCCCGGCGGGGATGACACCTGGACCAAGGTCGCGGCCGGCCGGTACACCTCCATGGCGAGCCTGTACAGCGACGGGCTGAGCAGGGACGCCGTGATGGTCTGGGGCGATCAGTCGTTCACCCAGTTCGGCTTCGGGGACAACGGCGATCCGGCCTACCTCCAGTACCTGATCGTCTCCCCCAGCGGCCCGGTGTGCGCCAGCCATGCCCAGTGCTCACCCTACGGAGAGAATCAACGCTGCATGGACCTGCCCACGCCGAGATGCACCGTGGTGATCCCGTTCCTGGCCTACCCCCGGGCGCTGCCCACGAACATCGCCGCGGCCGGCGAGTACGTCGTCAGCCTCTCGACCAACGGCTACACCTCGTCGGTGACCCGCGGCGACATCGTGCGGTCCGGCGCATTCCCCAACTGGCGCTACCACTGGGCGCCGGCCTCGAGCTCGACCTGGGGCTTCGACCAGTTCGGCGATCTCGGCCAGGGACCCACCCCGGAGCATCGCTGCTTCCTCAATGTCACGCTCTATGCCTGCAACCGCTACGCGACCGAGATCCTGGATCCCGGCGGCGATCCCTTCCTGCTGATCGACAAGGGCCGGGGCATCGGCAACCCCCTGCTGGCCGAGAACAACAACGCCCTGCACCCGCCCCTCGGCCTGGGCGAGCTCAGCGTGTGGGGGGCCAACGACACGGGCCAGCTCGGGCTCGGCCCCACCAGCGGCGATCCCGCGACCCAGCCGGTCCTGGTCCCCGAGAATCCCTAGTCAAAATGGAATGACCGGCTCCGTTTCGCGAGCACGTGGATTACGCTCGCGGATCGGAGAGAACCGTGTGCGCAGAGCCACACGCGAAAGGAGCCGGTCGATGAAGAAGATAACACAGTCG
>JAKLGA010000023.1 GCA_022710975.1 Myxococcota bacterium
CCCTCGGCGATGTCCCGGTTGGAGACCACGACCGGCATGAGCGTCCAGCCCTCTTTGATCTTGTCTTCCTTGTGCTGGATGGTCTTGTAGGCGAGCAGCGCGGCCATCAGCCCGAGCACCGCGGCGAGGATGAGCGGCGTCTTGCCCTTGAGCATGGAGGTCTCCTCCTCGGGGACAGGCCCCGGGCTGGCGGGCCCCGCGGAGGGCCCGGGCGGTCATGCCTCAGGTTCCAACGGTTCCATACCGGCAACCGCCCGCGCGGTTCCCGGCACGGCATCGGTCGAGTTGCGTAGGGGAGGGAGGGAAGGGGCTCAGCCGCGGCGGCGGAGCAGGCCGACCAGGCCGAGCAGCAGCAGCCCGAGCGCACCCGCGCCGCCGGGCGCTCCGGCCCCGCAGCCGCAGCCGCCCTCGGGCGCCTGATCGGAGTCGGACCGGTCGGACATGTCCGACGAGTCCGACGGGTCGGAGGAGTCCTCGCCGTCCGCTGCCGCGTCCCCGTCGTCCACCCCGGCGTCCACGTCGTCCACTTCGTCCGATCCGTCCACTTCGTCCACTTCGTCCACTCCGTCCGATCCGTCCGATCCGTCGGATCCGTCCGATCCGTCGGATCCATCGTCCGACCCGCCGTGGCTCTCCTGGGCCAGCAGCTCGAGCTCGCCGAACAGATCGGGCTCCTTGCTCATGCCGATGCCCGGGGTCCACTCCATCCAGCCCTCGCGGCCGGCCAGATCCGCGTCGTTGACCAGGAAGGAGAAGCGTAGAAGGCGCCCGGCCTCGAGGGTCAGGCCCGGCAAGGCCGTCGGCCCCAGGCGGATCTCGTACCGGGTGAAGCCACCCGCGCGCACGATGGCGGCCTCGAAGTCGCTCGAGGCCCCCGGTGGCCCCGCGTAGCGGTAGCTCTGCGCCTGGCCGCTGCTCAGGCCGAAGTTGATCTCGTGATCGTCCAGGCCGTCGTAGCCCACACCGCCGTTCGCGCCCAGGTCGAAGGCCACCTGGAGGCTGTCCCCGGCCCACAGCATGTCCGGGGACTGGGTGTTGTCGTGAGCCTCGTCTGTGACCTCCAGGGCCAGGAACAGCCCAGCCGCGCTCCAGCGGATCGCGGCCCGGACGCCCAGATCGCCGGCCCCGAGCTGTGTGGTGCCCCGCCAGCTCTCGACTCCCAGCGCCAGCCAGCCGTCCGGGCCGAAGTCCTCGAGGCCGCCGTCGAGCGCGAGGCCCGGGGTGCGGTAGGCCTGCACGCGCGGGCGGGGAGGGTCGTCCGACTCGTCGTCGTCCATGCCGTCCGCGCAGCCGCGATCGTCGAGATCGACGCGCCCGTCCCCGTCGTTGTCCTGCCCGTCTCCGCACTGCCTGGCTGGCTCCGCGCCGGTGATCTCGGGGTGCTCGTCGATGAAGCCGCGCAGGAACAGGAAGGCCGGCTTCAGGCGAAAGTCGGTCGGGAAGGTGCGCTGGCCGGGTCCGGGCGGGGCGTCGTTCGCGTGCATCAGCCCGAAGCCGTCGATGTCGCAGGCCGGCTGATCGGGCTTGCAGTCGCAGATCTCGTAGAAGAAGGAGTTGGTGTACCAGGCCCGGGCGAGCTGCTCCTCGAGCACCCGGCGCACGTAGGTGGCCTGGGTCTCCTCGAGCGCGGCGTCCCCGGGCGGGTCGGCCCGGTAGCCGGTCTCGGTGATCCACACCTCGCCCTGGTAGCCGACCGCGTCCAGGATCTGGCGCAGGTCCTTGCGCGTCCAGGGGTTGCGCTGGTCGTCCAGCACGTTCATGAACGAGTCGCCCTCCCACCAGCCGCCCCAGCCGGTCTCGGAGAAGCCCTGGTAGGTGTGGTGGGCGATGATGTCGAAGGTGCTGACCGGGATGGTGGCGAACACGCCCTCGAGGTACACGTCGCACTCGCCCACGTTGGCCAGATCCGGCCCGAGCACCTTGCAGTCGGCGCAGGCCGCGCGCACCGCGGCCGCGCCGGGCGCGGCGATGAGCGCGGCGTACTCGCCGACCGTGCACTCGAGGAAGCCGCCCAGGTTGGGCTCGTTCCAGATCCCGAAGTGGGTCACCCCGAGGGCCCGGTAGTGGGTGACCGCGTCGGTGACGAAGTCGCTCCACTCGGCCGAGGTGTTCGGGCAGTCGTTGCCGCTCTGCCCGTCGGTGTCTCCGTGGCGCGGGACCCACTCCGGGGTGTAGCCGAGGCTCAGGTACACCTTGAGGCCGGCCGCCGTGGCGCGCGCGACGAAGGCGTCCAACTCCGCCCAGTTGTAGGCGTCGTCGCTGGGCTCGAGCCAGTACCAGTTGCCGTCCATGCGCACCCAGCCGACCCCGAGGTCGGCCGCCGCGTCGATGAACTCGGGCCAGCCCACGTGGATGTTCATGCCGACCGACTCGTCACCCACGGCGGCGCGCGCGCCGCTCCCGGTCCCCAGCCCCACCAGCGCCCCGACCGCGAGGGCGATGGTCCACGGGCGAAGCCGCGTTCGCATGCCGGCATGATACCACAGGCCACGGGGCTGGAAGTTTCCAGAGATTGCCGTAGGATGCCGACATGCGCACCCTCACCCTCCTCACGTGCCTGTCCTGCCTGGCCTGCCTGTTCCCTGGCGCCGCCCTGGCCGGGCGCCCCGAGGCCAAGGTCTTGCCCATCCAGGACGAGCGCCTGGTGCTGCCGGAGCCGCTGGCCTTCAAGACCGGGTCCGCGGAGCTCCTGCCGAGCTCGCTCGAGCTGCTCACCTCGGTGGCCGGGACGCTCGAGATCCACATGGACATCCGCACTCTGGAGATCGGGGTGCACACCGACTCCATGGGCAGTGATGTGTTCAACAAGCGCATGAGCCAGGACCGGGCCGACGCCGTCCGCCGGGCGCTCGTCGCCAAGGGAGTCCAGCCCTTGCGGCTGGTGGCCGTGGGCTACGGCGAGGAGCGGCCCATCGACTCGAACCAGACCGCCGCCGGCCGGGCGAAGAACCGGCGCGTCGAGCTCCAGATCACCGCCCGCTGCCCCTCCGGCCAGATCTTCGCGGGCGACGGCTGCCACCCGCGCTGAGTCCCGCCGGTGGTCTCCCCCCGGCGCCACGGCCCTTGAATCTCGCCCCGACCTGTGGTCTTTTTCCTTTCGTTCCATCCGCTTCGACTTCAGGAGGTCGCCCCATGACCCGACGCCGCAATTCACGCGCCGCGCTGCTCGTCGCCCTGGCCGGGCTGGCCCTGGCCTCGACCGCCTGCGTGACGCCCCTGCTGATGCTGGACTCCTCGGCGCCGCTCGAGGGCCGCCTGTACCAGGTCACCGGGCCGGTGGAGGGCGAGAGCTGCCAGATCTTCGTGCTCGGCATCCCCGTCTCGGGCGAGGCCTCGCTTCGCACCGCGCTCGAGCGGGCCCGCGGGCACGCGGCCGACGCGCTGGTCGAGGTGGTGGTGGACGAGTGGATGGTGCACACCTTCTTCTACGGTGAGCGCTGCACCCAGGTGCGCGCCAAGGGCATCCGCTTCACCGATCAGCCCGCGCCCTACATGGTCCCCATGCCGGCCATCCCGCCCGCGCCCGCCAGGCCCGCGGAGCCGGCCCAGCCGGCCAGGGCCGAGCCGGCTGCCGCTGGGCCCGGGGCGACCGCCAGGCCCGCGGACGGGAAGCCAGGGGCCTACGTCCCGGTGGACGAGGATCTCGCCAAGACGGACAACGGCGGGCTGCCCTTCCCGGAGCCCGCCAAGGCCGAGCCCCCGCCCGAGAAGAAGCTCAGCAAGGCCGAGCGCGCTGCCCTCGAGCGCCAGAAGCGCCAGGAGGACAGGAAGCGCGCGGCCGAGGAGAAGAGGCGCGCGGCCGAGGAGAAGAAGCTCCAGGCCGAGCAGGCCAGGCTGGCCGCCGAGGCGGCCGCCCAGGCCAAGGTCGAGGCGGAGGCCAGGGCCAGGGCGGAGGCGGAGGCCAGGGCCCGGGCCGAAGAGGAGGCCCGCCCCGTGCCGGCCGACTTCCAGTCCTTCTGCAGGTTCCAGCCCGGCGAGCTGGTGCGCATCGAGGCCAAGGCCGAGAAGGTGCAGGGCGAGTTCGTGCGCTGCCTGTGGAACGGGGTGCGGGTGAAGACCGCCGCCGGCGAGCAACGCCTGGTGGCCTTCGAGACCATCTGGACGGTGACCAAGGCGCCGCCGCCTCCGCCCGCCGAGCCCGCCCCGGCCGCGCCCGCCCCGGCCGCGCCCGCCACGGGGGGCTGAGGCGGACGATGGGCGAGCTCGACGACCTGCAGGCCGAGAACGGGCGGCTGGCCGCGGAGAACGAGCGCCTGCGCCAGGAGATGAAGCGCATGCACGAGGGCGTGCGCTTCTCCTCCATCGCGCTGGGTGGCGGCGGCCCGATGGGCTCCATGGTGGCCTCCACCCACCTGGGCCGCAGCACCGGCACGGTCATGGGCATCGAGGAGATGATCCTGCAGGTCAACCCGGATCACACCATCGGCTACATCAACGCTCCCATGGCGCGGCTGCTGGGCATCCAGGAGCGGCGCGCGGCGCTGGGTGATCCGCTGGAGAACTGGGACAAGGGTCCGCTCGGGCAGGGCACGCTGCGCTCGGTGGTGGACTCCGCCCTGGCCGCCGGCAGCGGCCTGGTGGTCGAGCGCGTCTGCCCGGAGCTCGACGTGGCGCTGCTGCCCTGCCAGACCGGCGGGCGGCCGGCCTGCGCGCCCATCCTCCGCTTCGTGGCCAACGCGGTGAAGGGCCGGGTGGAGCTGGTGGTGCAGGACGTCACCCGCCTGCGCTGGCTGGAGAGCACCTTCGCCCGCTACGTGGCCCCCGAGGTGATCGCGCAGATGCTGGGGCGACCGTCCGAGAGCTTCATGGAGATGGAGCGGCGCGAGATCACCGTGCTGTTCGCGGACCTGCGCGGCTTCACCCGCCTGACCCAGCAGCTCGAGCCCAAGGTGCTGCGCGAGATGGTGAATGAGTTCCTGTCGAGCTGCGTGGCCGCCATCGGGCAGGTCAGCGGCACGGTGGACAAGTTCGTGGGCGACGAGGTGATGGCGCTGTTCGGCGCGCCCATGGAGATGCGCGATCACTCCCTGCGCGGACTGCTGGCCGCGCTGGAGCTGCAGAAGCAGCACGCCGCGCTGATGCAGGTCTGGGCCGGCCGCGGCCTGCCCACCGCCGGGGTGGGCGTGGGGGTGACCACCGGGGAGGTGTTCGTGGGCAACCTGGGCACCGACACGCGCATGGAGTACACCGCCATCGGCCACGCGGTGAACCTGGCCGCGCGCCTGTGCGGCTCGGCCCTGGCGGGCGAGACGCTCACCGTGGCCGACACCTACCAGCGCTGCGCCGAGGCCATCCGCACCACCGAGCTGAAGAACGTGCCGCGCTTCAAGTTCTCCCCCAAGGGCAAGCACTCCTTCAAGAACGTGGACGAGCCGGTGTCCGTCCTGGCGGTCACCGAGGTCTGAGGCCCGGGCCCGCCTTGTCTCCGCGCGCCCTGCAATGCTAGTCTCGGACAACGAGTTGCGGGAGGGTCGCCGATGCACGCGATGAGGAAGTCTGCGCTTCTTGGCCTGCTGGGCCTGTGGGTGCTGTCGGCCTGCGCCGACACGGACTGCGGGGGCTGCGTCGGCCAGCTCGACCAGCCGTTCCCCAACGAGCCCCGGGTGTGGAACGGGGTGCAGGCCCGCGTCTCCCAGTCCGGCCTGCAGTTCGTCGAGGACAACCTGCCCACCATCCTGGACACGCTGCTGGTCGACGGGTTGGTGTTCGAGATCCCGCCGACCGACTTCGACGTGACCATCGCCTCGGGCACCATCTGCGAGACGCCCTGCCCGGTGGAGGTGGACATCCTCGGGGCGACCCTGTCGCTGCTGCAGCCCGACCAGGTGCGGGTCGACTCGAACATCGACGTGACCACGGACATCACCATGCACGGCAACGGCCTGCTGGGAGACTGCGTGTTCCCGGTGCGCCTGGTGCAGAAGCCCATCGCCGCCCAGGTGACCCTGCAGGTGGACACGCTCACCGGCTTCGTGCACTTCGACGTGGGCGGCCTGAACGCCACCATCAGCGAGGACGAGTACCAGATCGAGTGCGGCATCCTGACGGACCTGGTGCTCGAGGCGCTCAAGGGCACCATCACCGACATCCTGAACTCCCAGCTCCAGGACCAGCTCGGCGGGGCCATCGACGACCTGGTGGCCGAGCAGACCTGCCTGCCGTGCGACTTCTACGGGCTGGGCTGCCCGGCGCCCTCGAGCTGCAACGGGGACGGCTTCTGCGAGTCCAACGGCGCGTGCCTGGTGAAGCCCCTGGGGATGGTGGGGCGGCTCGATCTGGGCGAGCTGCTCTCGAGCGTGGACCCGACCAGCGACGCCCAGGCCGATCTGCTCATCGCGCTGGCGCAGAACCAGCTCGCCAACCAGCAGCCCTTCGTGCGCGCCAACGGCCTGGAGCTGCGCGTGGTGGGCGGCACCTACGCGGACCTGGACGCGTGCGTGCCCGCCCCGCAGCCGGCCCAGATCCCACCCACCGGCAACGCCCCGCTGATCACCTTCGGCAACCTGATCCCCGGCCTGGGCGACCCGTACCACATGGCCATCTCGGTGGCGGACAGGTACCTGGACCACCTGATCTACCAGCTCTGGCGCAGCGGCCTGTTCTGCCTGTCCATCGACACCTACGGCGTGGACATGATCTCCTCCGGAACCCTGGCGCTGCTGCTGCCGTCCATCGACCGGCTGACCGGCGGGGAGAACGTGCCGGTGCGGCTCAGCCTGCACCCCCTGGGCGTGCCCAACGTCCAGGTGGGCGCGGGCACCTTCCTGCCGGACGGCTCGGTGGACGCGCCCATCCTGGTGCTCACCCTGCCCGACCTGCGCATGGACTTCTGGCTGAAGCTGCACGGCCGCTGGGTGAAGTTCCTGTCGCTCACCCAGAGCGTGATCGTCGACCTGGCCCTGCAGTTCACCGCGGACAACAGCGTGCTGCCCATCCTGGGCGAGGACAGCATCCACGTGGTCAACGTGCGCGTCGCGGACCACGAGCTCCTGGGCGAGCCCGAGGACCAGCTCCGCCAGCTCGTGCCCGACCTCATCCGCCTGGCGCTGCCGCAGCTCGCGGGGCTGCTCGAGGCCATCGCCATCCCGCCGCTGCAGGGCTTCGTGCTGCAGGTCAAGTCCCTGCAGGGCGACGTGCCCCGCGGCGCGAGCGACTACTTCGAGTTCATGAGCATCTACGCGGATCTGGACTTCGCCCCGGCGCCGGCGCCGGCCGAGACCCGGGCCTGGCTGGACGCCCAGGACGGGGACGGGGTGCGCCTGGGTGTGGCGGGCGAGGCGCTCGAGCACCAGGTCCGCCTGGACGGCGGCTTCTGGTCCCCGTTCCGGACCGGCGCCGAGCTCGCGCTCGCCCTGCCGCCGCTGCCCGGGCGGCACCTGCTCGAGGTGCGCTCGCGCCGGGTGGGCGACTACCGCAGCCTCGACCCGACGCCCGTGCGCCTCGAGCTGTCGCGCCAGGCCCCGCGCGGGGCGCTGCGGCCGATCGAGCCCGCCGCCCCGCCGGTCGTGCGGCTCCCGGCCGCCCCCGAGCCCGTGGTCGCGGCCGGCGCGCTGTCGGCCGCCGACGAGCCGCAGGCGGGCTGCGCCACGGGCGGCTCGCCCGCCGGGCTCGCGCTCGGGCTGCTCGCGCTCACCGGCCTCGCGCTCCGCCGGCGGCGGGCGTGACGATATTTTGACCAGCTCTTGACCGCGGGGAGACCCGGGGGCGCCGGGGATGGGCTCTGCTGGGCCTGCCCCGAGGATCCACCCAAGGAGGAACCCATGCTCTCCAGACTGTCGTGGCAAGCGCTCGTGGCCGTCCTGGCCCTGGCCTGGCTGGCGCCCCCGGCCGGCGCCGGCGAGGCCGCGCCCACCCTCGAGCTCCAGACCAGGCGGGTGGTGGTGTTCAAGGACGGGCACGCCCTGGTGGTCAAGGAGGGCCGCGGCCGGACCGACGCCGAGGGCAGCCTGGTCACCGACCAGGGCCCCACCCAGGCGGTGCTCGGCACGCTGTGGGTGGCGGACGCCGGCGGCGCCGCCGGAGCGGCCGGGAGCCCCTCCGCGCTCACCGTCGAGCGCCTGCAGCGCGAGGAGCGCCGCACCTCGCCCGGCGTGTGCCGCAGCCTGATCGAGATCGTCGCCGCCAACCTGGGCAAGAACGCGGTGGTCTCCCGCCGGGAGGGCGGCGATCTGGAGGGCAAGCTGCTCGCGGTGCTGGACAGCCCGGCCCCGGCCGCGCGCGAGGCCTTCGCGCCGGAGGCCGCCTCGCCCTACGCCGCCTGGTCGGCGCGCCCCGCGCCGGCGCCTGAGCCGGGCGGCGACGAGGCCTGGCGTCCGGCCACGGGCGACCTGTTCGTGCTGCGCACCTCGCAGGGCGACGTGGTGCTCGGGGCCGCCGAGGTGCGCGCGCTGCGCGTCCCGGACATGGCCACCCGGCTCGAGCGCGCCGAGGTGCGCAGCGTCCCGGCCAACCGCCTGCGCGTGCGCTTCCCGGGGGCCAAGGCGGGCGAGACGCGCGCGCTGCGGCTGCTCTACCTCCGCCCGGGCCTGCGCTGGGTGCCCACCTACCAGGTGAGCCTGGACGGGGGGAGCCTAGCCGACGTCTCGCTGCAGGCCGAGGTGCTCAACGAGGCCGAGGACCTCGCGGGCGCGCCGGTGGACTTCGTGGTCGGGCTGCCCACCTTCCGCTTCAAGGAGGTGAGCTCCCCGCTCACCCTGGAGCGGGCGCTGCGCCAGGCGCTGGCGGTGGTGGCGCCCGACCTCGACAACAGCCTGGGCATGCAGCAGTCGTTCGGCAACGTCTACCAGGACCCGCGCGCGCGGCGGCTGCGCCCGGCGCCCGAGGGGGCCGGCGACGAGCAGTTCAGCCTGGTCGAGAAGGCCATGGGCGGCAGCGAGGTCCAGGACCTGTTCTTCTACTCCGCGCCGAGCCTGACCCTCGGGCGGGGCGAGCGCGCCGCGGTCGGGTTGTTCCACGCCCGGGTGCCCGTGCGCCACATCTACACCTGGGAGCCGCGCCTGCCGCACGGCGCCGCGGGGCCCATGGGCGGCAGCGGGTCGCCGCTGCGCCCCGAGGTGAACGAGGTCTGGCACCAGCTCGTCCTGGAGAACCGCAGCCCCGTGCCCTGGACCACGGGGCCGGCCCTGGTGCTCGACGCCGGCCGCCCGGTGGGCCAGGACCTGATCACCTTCACCCCCCCGGGCCGCGAGGTGACCCTGCCGGTGACCGCCGCGGTGAGCGTGCGCGGCACGGTCCAGGAGGTTGAGCTCGGGCGCGAGCGGCGCGCCGAGAAGTGGCGCGGCAGCTACTACTCCCGCGTCACCCAGCGCGCGGAGCTGCGCGTGTCGAACGCCCTGAAGACCCCCGTGCACCTGGTGCTGCAACCCGGCGTGGGCGGCCGCGCGATCAAGGCCTCCCAGCGCGGCGTCATCCAGGTGGGCGGGCACGACCCCGCGGACGGGCTCGAGGAGCTCAACCCGCACTCCAGCGTGCGCTGGGAGCTGGAGCTGAAGGCGGGCGAGGAGGCGGCCGTCCAGGTCACCTACCAGACGCTGGTGGCCGAGTGATCCGGCTCAGGGCGTCGCCCCGGGGCCGGGCCCGCGGTAGCCGAGCTTGAGCAGGACCTCGAGGCCGGGGCCGGGCAGCTCGTTGTGCCAGGAGTCGTAGGGCATGACGGTGCGCTGGCGCACGTCCAGCATGTTGTAGATCCCCAGCCCGGCGAACAGGCCGGGCACGACGGCGTTCTCCCACAAGAGGTACACGTTCATCACCAGCTCGGCCGGGTACTCGCGGTAGTGCGGCAGCTGCTGCCCGCCCACCTCGTCCACCCGGTCGATGCCCCAGCGCTGGTCCCCGAGCAGCACGCCCGACAGGTTCAGGCTGAGGTCCCGCCACAGCGCCAGCCCGCCCAGGAAGGACAGCTTGTAGGGGCTGAAGCCGAGCAGCACGTGCTCGCGCCCGGGCACCGCGTAGGAGGCCGGGTTGTCCAGGCCGGCGGTCGAGTAGTAGGAGAAGCTCAGGTTGGCGAAGGCGCTCTTCCACTTGAAGCGCAGCTCCGCCTCGGCGCCGTACGAGCCGGAGGAGTCGGAGTTGCGGTAGCCCTCGCCGGTCTCGTCGAAGAAGTAGATGATCGGCCGCTGCACGTCGATGTAGAACCCGTTGGCGACCACGGACAGGGATTCCAGGAGCTGGTAGCCGAGCTCGAGCTCGTAGACCGTGGTCTTCTCCGGCTCGACCTCCGGGGTGAAGCTCAGGTTGCGGTTGGACGGCGAGCGGAAGGCCTGGCTGACCAGGACCTTGAAGTGGAACGGGCCGTAGGCCTTGTGCAGGCCGGCGCGGGGCACGAAGGACACGCCTGAATGATCGTGCCACTCCAGGCGCGCGCCCGCCGAGGCGTTGATCCACTCGGTCTCGAGCAGGCCCTGCAGGTAGATCGCCACCCGGTGGTAGCGCATGTCGTCGACCAGCTCGGCGCGGTCCGGGTGCTCCGGGTCCCAGGTGTCCAGATCGATGAAGCGGTAGATCGGGTCGTGCGAGGTGTCGTAGGCGTACTCCGCGCCGAACAGCAGATCGAGCCAGCCGAGCGGCGCCCAGGCCAGATCCACGCCCACCAGCGCGCGCTGCTCGGTGGAGTCGTCGTGCAGCGGGGCCGAGTCGGAGAACTGGTCGCTGCGCGGATCGGTGCAGTTCCAGGGCCGCCAGAACATGTGCCGCAGGCGCGGGGTGAGGACCAGGCCGTCGGCCAGCTCGAGGCGGTAGGCCAGCTCGAGCGAGCTGGTCAGGAAGCTGACCGGCAGGGTGAAGGGCAGGGCGAAGTCGTAGGCGCTTCGCATGCTGGTGCGGTAGTAGTCGAACAGGTAGCGCACCTCGAGCCCGCGCCAGCCGAGCGCGAGGCTGGCCTGGAAGGGATCCGCGCGGGACTGGCCGAGCATGGAGTACGAGCTGCCGTACACGTCGGTGTAGCGCTGGTCGCCGCGGTTGGTCTGGCCGACGAACAGGGAGGCCGCCAGCCTCAGCCCGTCCAGCTCCTGGAAGGTGTGGCCCACCGCCGCGCTGAGGGTGCGCTGGCCGAGCGCCGCGCCGCGATCGTGGCCCACGCCGGTGAGCGTCAGCTCGGCGCCCTCCAGCCCTGCGCCGGCCACGGTGATGACGTTGACCACGGCCAGCTCGGCCGCGCCTCCGTAGACGACCGAGCCCGGGCCGCGGATGACCTCGAGCCGCTCGATGAGCTCGGCCGAGAAGCGGTTGGTGAGCTGGGCGTTGGTGTACATCGGCTCGTGCATCTCGTGCCCGTCGAGCAGGATGAGCACCTTGCCCTCGGCCGCCCACAGCCCGCGCACCCCCAGCAGGACCGTGTCCATCACGTCGGCGCCGAGCTGGAAGCCCGGCACCAGCCGCAGCACGTCCTGGAGGTCGCGCGCGCCCGAGCGGCGGATCTCCTCCCGGGTGATCACCGTCAGGATGCCGGGGGACTCCCGCACACTCTGGGTGGTGGAGCGCGTGGCCACCCCCACGGGGATGCCCAGCAGCTCCTCGAGCGACAGGTCGTTGAAGTCCTGGGGCTCGTCGGGCGCGGGCTGCCCGTCCTCGGCCGGAGCCGGAGCCGGCTCGGCCCCCTCCGCTCCGGGCTCCTCCTCGGCCTGCACCGCGGGCGATCCTGCCAGCAGGGGCAGGAGCGCGTAGACGAGCAGGCGCGAGCGGGGACGATCGGCCATGGTCCTCCTCCAGCAGCCTCGGCGAGCGCGGCTCCAGGCAGCGTGGATTTCCTGGAGCCATAGCAGAGCCCGTCCGGGTCGGTCAAGCCGTGGAGCTTTTCTCTTGCGCTACGTCCAGGGGGCAGTAACGTAGTCCCGACATGGGCACCTCCGCCGGCAACCCCAGGACGCGCGGGACCGTCTTGCTGGCGCGCAAGGCGTTCGTCGAGAAACGCTTCGGCCCTCCGGCCTGGCAGCGGGTGCTCGGCCGCCTGAGCGCGCAGGACCGGCAGATCCTCGAGGGCCAGCTCCTGCCCATCTCGTGGTACCCGATCGAGCTCAACCTGCGCCTGGACGACGCCATCGCCGCGGAGCTGTCACCCGCGCACCGCGACCAGATCTTCCTCGACATGGGCTGGATGTCGGCGGAGGTGAACCTCAAGGGCTCCCACGCCGCCTGGGTGCGGCCCGGGAATCCCCACTACCTGCTCGGGCAGGCCCCGGTCATCTACCGCTTCTACTACAGCCAGGGTCACCGGACCTACACCCAGCTCTCGGAGACCTCGGGGGTGCTGCGCACCTTCGACGCGGAGAGCGTGACCCGCAGCGACTGCCTGACCGTGTGCGGCTGGTACGTGCGCGCCATCGAGCTGTGCGGCGGCCGCCAGGTCGAGGTCCGCGAGACCCGCTGCCGCACCGAGGGCGCCGAGTGCTGCGAGTACCACTGCGCGTGGTCGAGGTAGGCCAGGCGTGAAGCTCCTGCGAACCCTGGGCGCGCTCTTGGTGCTGTGCGGCGCGCCGCCCGGCGCGGCGCAGACCCTGGAGGCGGTGGACGACTTCGGCACGAACCCGGGCGGCCTGCGCATGTGGCGGCACGTGCCGGCCGCGCTGCCCGAGCCCGCGCCGCTGGTGGTGCTGCTGCACGGCTGCTCCCAGTCCGCCGGCGACTACGACGCCGAGGTGGGCTGGCTGCAGCTCGCCGAGCGCTGGGGCTTCGCCTTGCTGCTGCCCGAGCAGCGCCCCCTCAACAACCCCAGCCTGTGCTTCCGCTGGTTCGAGGCCGGGCAGATCGCCCGCGACCAGGGCGAGGCGCTCTCCATCCGCCAGATGGTGGCGCGCATGGCCGCCGACCTGCCCGTCGATCCGGGCCGGGTGTTCGTGACCGGGCTGTCCTCGGGCGGGGCCATGGCGCTGGTCATGCTGGCCGCCTACCCCGAGGTGTTCGCCGCCGGTGGCGCGGTGGCCGGCCTGCCCTACGCCTGTGCGCGCAGCCTGTGGGAGGCCACGGGCTGCATGCAGGGGCTGGTCGATCGCGAGCCCGCGGCGTGGGCCGAGCTGGTGCGCGCCGCCTCGGGCCAGGCCGGGCCCTGGCCGCGGCTGTCGATCTGGGCCGGGGAGCGGGATCGCACCGTGGCGCCGGCCAACGCCCGCGAGGCGCTCGAGCAGTGGAGCGCGCTGCTCGGGCTGGGGCTGGACGAGTCCGAGGAGAGCGCGCTCGGCGCCCACCGGCGCCGGCGCTGGCGGGACGCGACGGGTCAGGTGCTGCTCGAGGCGGTCGACCTCGCGGACGCGGACCACGGTCAGCCGGTGCAGCCCGAGGCCGAACCACCCTGCGGGCAGGCCGGGCCGTACCGGCTGGAGCTCGGGGTGTGCGCCGCGCGGGAGCTGGCCGTCTTCTTCGGGCTTGAGCCCGGCGGAGATGATGGATCCGACGGATCCGACGGCTCGGACGGATCGGACGGATCGGACGGCTCGGAAGCTGGAGAAGAGGGGGACGAGGGGGAGGACCGATCCGACGGATCGGACGGATCGGTCGGATCCGACGGATCGGACGACCCGGAGGAGAACCCGGACCCCGGCTGCGGCTGCGCGGGGCCCGGGCCCGGGCCCGTCGGCCTCTGGCTGATCGTCATGCTCGCCTGGTCGCGGCGGACCCGCGGCCGACGCGTGCCGGAGGGGTGACCGGAATCCGGACACCCGGCGGCTGCTCGGCCCGATCGCGCCTCTCGACATTCCGACCTGTTGGCGTGCCCTGACCCGCCTGGCACGGGCCCTGCTTTCAAGGCCGCAGTCCGCCTGAGGGTGGGCGGCGAGGGGGGCAGGGCCATGCTGGGCAGCGTGGGCTGGTGGTGGTTGGCGGGGCTGGCGCTCGAGATCGGGACGGCGCCGGCCTGGAGCCTGGGGCCGGTGGAGCGGTGCACCTCGGCGGTGCGCGCCGGGCCGACGGTGTGGCTGGGGTGCGCCTCGGGCCTCTGGCGGACCGGGCCGGAGGGCCTCGCGCCGGTGCTGCCCTGCGCGGAGGAGGCTCCCGGCTCGGTGCGCGTGAGGCCGCTGCCGCCCGGGCCGTTCGAGGCGGTGGCGGCGACGCCCTGCGGGCTCTACTTCCTGCGGCCCACGGGGCCGCCGGTGGGGGCCGCGCTGCCGGAGCCACCCAGCGCCCTGGACGTGGACGCGGACGGCCAGGCCTGGGTGGTGGCCGACGGGCTCCTGTGGCGTTGCCAGGCCGGTTCCCCTTGCCTGGTCGCGGCTGGGCTGGAGGAGCTGGAGGACGAGGACCTGCGTGTGCTGGCGCTGCGGGACGGGCCGCGCCTGTGGACCGGGGGCCGCCTGCTGCGGCCGGGACCGACCTGGCGCGAGGAGCCGGCGCCGGGCCCGGGCTGCCAGCCGCTGGCCGGACCGGAGGGCGAGCTCATGTGGGTGGACGGGGACGGGCGCCTGTTCGCGCCGGACGCGTCCGGCCGGCCGGTCCTCCGCCTCCAGGTTCCGCGGGCGCGGGCCGAGCGGCTGAGCGTGGCGGAGGGTTTCCCGGGCGGGCTGTGGCTGGCCGACCGGCGCTGGTTCTACGTCTGGCGCCCCGACGGGTGGTCGCGCGGGCCGCTGCCGCCGGGTCGCGGGGTCGCCTGGCCGGTGGCCGGGGAGCGGGAGGACGGCCTCCCGTGGCTGCTGCTGGGGGACGCCCTGCACCGGCCCGGCCCGGCCCGGGCGCCCGCGCCGGCCTGGTGCCCGCCCGCGCCCGCGGCGGACCTCGGCGGTGGGCGCCCGTCCCTGGAGCCCGGAGCGGGTGGGGCGCGGAGCTGGCTGCCCAGGCTCACCCTCGGCGTCGGCGGGGTGGCCGGCCACGCGGCCGAGGGCGTCGGCGGGGTGATCGCCCGGCGGGCCGAGACGTCCCGCTGGTGCCTGGCGCTGGGGGTCGCCTGGCCCCTGGGGGAGCTCGCGGCCGACGAGGCCGCAGTGGAGCGGGCGGCGCTGGCCAGGGAGCGCCGCCAGGCGCTGGCCGAACGGCTGGCGCTCGCGGAGGAGCTCCACGCCGCGCGAGACCGGTTGTGTCGGGCCTGGGCGGGGCCGGCCCAGCGGCTGGAGCTCACGGCCCTGGACGAGATGCTGGCCGTCCTGCGGGACGGCAGGGAGGCGCCATGAGCTGGACGGTGGGGAGGGCCGGGGTCGGGGCGGGGCGCGCGAGGGGGCTGGCCGGCGTCGCCGGGCTGCTGGTCTGGCTGCTGCTCGGACCGGTTCGCGGTCAGGAGGCGAACCCCTGGGGGCTCGACCTGCTGTCCGGGGAGGTGGTCTCCGAGGAGGGCGAGGGCGCTCCGGCCGGACCCGCCCTGGAGCCTGCCCCGGAGCCCGCGCCGGAGCCGCTCGGGAGGACGCGCCGGCGGGCGCCGGCCTGCCAGCGGCGCGAACCGGCCACGGCCGCGCTGGTGCGCGCCGCGGTCGAGGCCGCCGGGCTCGACGCCGGGGACGACCGGGACCGGGCCTGGCGGGTGCGGGTGGCCGGCTTCCTGCCCAAGCTCGACGCCGGGGTGAGCATGGACCTCGGCGACCGGAAGGACTTCCGCTACGAGGTGGGCAGCCCGCGCGTGGACGAGCTCCAGGTGGACGACGGCTGGGGCTGGGACGTGGGCCTGAGCCTGGATCTCGCCGGCGCCGCCTACCGCTCCGAGGAGCTCCAGGCGGCCCGCGAGGGCGTGCGCCGCGCCCGCGAGCGCCGGGAGCTCGCCCTGGAGGTCATCCGCCTGCAGCACGCCAGGCGGCGGCTGCTGCTCGGTGGCCTGCCGGCCGCGGACAGCGAGGACGGCGCCCAGCTCGAGGAGCTGACCGATCTCCTGGACGCCTGGACCGCGGGCCGCTTCGCGGACGCGCTCTGCCGGCCGCGGGCGGGGAGGTGAGGGCCATGGCCCGCGCGGTGTGGGTGGCGCTCGGACTGCTCGTGGGCGCGTGCCAGCCCCCGGCCCCGCCCGGCGGAGACGTGCTGCCGCCCTGGGTGGTGGAGTTCGCGCCGCAGGGCGAGGCGGTCCCGCTGGAGACCGAGGTGGTGGTGACCTTCAGCGAGCCCGTAGCCCCCGAGGCGGCGGTGACGGGCCTGGTGGTGCTGGTGGAGGAGTCCGCGCTGGACGAGGGGTTCCACGAGGACCTGGACGAGCCGCCGCTGACCAAGAAGCGGAAGGCCGCGCTGGTGCCCGTGGAGGCGCGGCTGGCCGGCGACGGCGAGCTCGTGCGGCTCACGCCGGCGGGTCCGCTGCTGGCCGGGGCGGCCTACTGGGTGCTGGTGTCCTCGGCGGTGACCGACCAGGCCTCGAACCCGCTGGTCGCGGAGCTCGTGCTGGACGAGAACGGCCGGGTGGTGAGCCCGCGCGGCCATGCCAGCCACCGGTTCCAGGTGCGCGCCGGGGGCGGCGAGCAGACCGACGGCGGCCCGGACGGCGGCCCGGACGGCGGGGCGTGGACGGAGGCAGGGCCCGCGGACGGCCCGGCGCCCGCGGCGCTGCGCCTGGCGTGGAGCGAGGTGTTGGCCAACCCGGCTGGGGACGAGGCCGCCGGGGAATACCTTGAGCTCGCCTCCCTGGAGACAGGGCCGGTGGAGCTCGCTGGCCTGCGGCTCGACGATCAGGGCGGCGCGGAGGAGGGCGAGGAGCTGGCGACCTGCGCCGCGGGTGCGCCCGCCTCGCTGCCCCCGGGCGGCGTGGCCCTGGTGGTCGGGCGGGCCTTCGCGCCTCCGGCCGAGCTGCCCGCGGGGACGCTGCTGCTGTGCACCCCGCGCGACAGCCTGACCCCGAGGGGGCTGCGCAACTCGGGCGGAGAGATCCTGGTGCTGCGCGACGCCCTGGGCCGGGAGCTCACGCGCTTCGGGGGCTGGCTGGACTTCTCCGCGCACGAGGGTTGCGGGGCGCGGCGGGCGCCGCTCGCCGGGCCGGACGGGGAGGAGGCCTGGAGCTTCCCGGGCGGGCCGCCCTGCGCCACGCCCGGCTGGCTGGACGAGGCTCAGACCTCGGGCGCCGAGCCGCCCTGAGCGGCGCGGGCGTCCAGGCCCAGGGCGGCCGGCTTCACCGGCCCAGGCCCAGGAGCGCCCGCACGCGGGAGGCGAGCTCCTCGAAGTTGAAGGGCTTGTCGAGGGAGTCGTCGGCGCCCATGACCGGGGAGGTGGCCGCGTTGAGCGCCTCACCGATGGCGGTCAGCATGAGCACCTTCACCTCGCGGCCGGCCTCGTGCTCGCGGATGTAGCGCACGACCTCCCAGCCGGAC
The DNA here is from genome assembly GCA_022710975.1 of Myxococcota bacterium. Classification (GTDB taxonomy): domain Bacteria; phylum Myxococcota; class B64-G9; order B64-G9; family B64-G9; genus JAKLGA01. Next base: position 17,193 of record JAKLGA010000023.1, read on the forward strand.
AGCTTGGGCATCATCACGTCCAGGACCACGAGCTGGGGCCGCTCCACCAGGAAGGCGCTGAGCGCCTGCTCGCCGTCGTTGGCCGTGATCAGCCGGGCGGCCACCGGGCGCAGCGCGGCCTGGACCATCTTGAGGATCTCGGGATCGTCGTCGGCCACCAGGATGGTCGGCAGCGGACTCTCGCTTTTCTTCTTGGGCATGCTGGCGCGCTCCCCGTCAGTACTTGGGCACGGCCTTCAGCAAGGCCTTGCCGCCCTTGATCACGACCTTGAACTCCACTGACTTGCACTTGTACGTCTTCATGATGGTGGGGATCTGCCTGCGCAGCGAGGCCCCCAGGGTCTCGGCCGACAGCGCCCCCGGATCTTCCTTGCAGCGCCGCTTGGCGGTGACGAAGGCGCTGTAGATCGCGTGCACCTGGTCCTCGCTCAGCCCACCCCCGGGGCGGGCGGCGGCGGCGGGGGTCGGGCGGGCCTTCGGCTCGGTGACCTCCTGGTCCAGGCCGTCGGCCGCCGGGGCGTCCTGCGCGTCCAGGCTGTCCTGGCCCTCGCCCCGCTTGTCCCTCTCCTTGCGCTCCCGCTCCTTCGAGTGCAGCCGGGCCTTGAACAGATCGCGGGCGTAGGTGCCCTCCTCGATCTGCTTGCAGATCCGCGACCAGTAGTTCTGGTAGGTGGCGAACTTGGCCACGAGCTGCTGCACGCGGAAGCGCAGCGCGGTGTTGCGGATGTTGGTGGTGTGCAGCACGTTCAGGCGGCGCTTGATGTTGTCGCGCAGGTGGAACGGCTCCAGGCGCTCGATGCCCTGGAAGTATTGCTCGTAGATGGTGCGCAGGCGGTCCATCTCGCCGTCCAGGATCTCGGCCTCCTGGGACAGCTCCTGCGAGCCCTGGTCCTTGCCGTCCTTGGCGGCCTGGGCCGCGGCCGTGCCCGGCTTGGGAGGTGTGGTGGCCTTGCCGTTCTTGCCCGGAACCGCCATGCAGGCAGGTGTACCATCTCCCGCGCGGGGCGCGCAAGCTCAGCCCGCCTCGGCGGGGCGCGGCCGGGTCGCCAGGGGGCGCCCGGGGTTCAACGGCCGCGGGGCGTGTGACCGATGGCCAGCAGGGTCTCGATGGTCTCCATCATCTGCTTCAGCTTGATGGGCTTGTCCAGGTAGACGTCGGCGCCGGACTTCATGGCCCGGACCCGCCCTTCGCGACCGCCGGAGGAGACCACCAGCACCGGCACCCCCGCCAGGCTCGGGTTGGCGCGGATGTGCTCGATGAGCTGGCCGCCGTCCATGATGGGCATGTAGAGATCCACCACCACCAGGTGGTAGGGACCCTTCTGCAGATGCTCGAGGGCCTCGCGGCCGTTGTCGGCCTCCACCACCTCGAGCTGGGAGCCGGGGAAGTCGCTGCGGCCGCACAGCTTCTGGATCCCGTAGCGCAGCATGTCGCGGACGACCACGTTGTCCTCGACCAGCAGCACGCGGAAGTTCACCGGCCGCGCGTTCGCCGCGGCCGGCCGCTCGCGGCTCCGCAGGCGGCTGACCAGCTCGACCAGCGACGCCCGGTCCGGCGACTGGTCCAGGAGGAAGCGCACCCCGATGCCCGCGGGCTCGCCGGGGGAGCGGGCCTCGCGGCGCCACATGACCTCGCCGCGCACCTGGATGGGGTCGAGCAGCCCGGGGAAGGACACCGAGAAGTCGAGCTGGGCGCCCTTCTGGTAGAAGTCCTCGGTGATGATGAACACCCCGCCCTCGGAGATGTTCTCGGTGTAGTCGGCCAGGAACTGGGCGGCGTTCGAGTACTCGACCTTCAGCAGCATCGGCGCGCGCGGGAAGATGCGCTTGTCCTCGCCGCTCTCCTTGTCCTGGTTCGCCACGCATCCTCCTCGAGGCCGCGCACCGCCCCCTCCCCATCAGCTCATGCGGCGCGGGCCAAGGTGCAGAGGAAGTTACGCTTTCCAGGCCGGGCCTGTCAAGACGACCTTGACACTCCGCGTGCCTTGGCCTACACGTTGCCCCAACCAGCCCGCGTGGAGCGTTCATGCAGCCCATCCTGTTCTGGAGCCTCGCGGTCATCTCCCTGCTGGCCTCGGCCTCCGCCGTGACCACCGGGCGACCGGTGCGCGCGCTGCTCCTGGGGGTGATCGTCCTGGGGGTCGACGCGGGCCTGATCTTCGGGCTGGGCGCGCCACTGCTGGCCTCGGAGGTGCTGCTGGTGGGCGCGGCCGCCGCGCTGCTCACCTGGACCCTGGTCGTGCGCCCGCGCCGCCTGCGGCTGGGGGCGCCGGGGCGGGTGCGCATGAACATCTCCCGCCTGCTGGCGCTGGGCGCGGTGGCCTACCTGACGGTGCTCCTGGTGTGGGCCATCGCGGCCAGCCCCGACGTGGAGCCGCAGCCTGGCGACCACCTGGGCGGCGAGTTCGGCTCCTGGGCCGCCGGGGCGCTCCTGGGCGGCGCCGCGGCCGCGGCCTGGGTGGTGACGCTGGCGCGCCGCCGCCGTCCGGACGAGCCCGGGGAGGCGCCGTGACCCCGTCCTCCCACGTGCTGCTGTTCGCCGTCCTGCAGGTGGCCATCGGCCTGGCCGGGCTGATCACCCGTCGCACCGGCGAGGTCGCCGTGGTGTCCGGGCTGGTGATGCTGTCGGGCGTGCTGGTGGCCTTCTGCGCCCTGGCGCGCGCGCTGGGGGAGGGCCCGCAGGCCGGCGGGGTCGTGGTGCTCCTGCTGCTCATCGCGCTGGCCGTGGTCGGGCTGATCTGCCTGTACGCCTTCCACCGTTACCGCCGGGCGGTGGTCGTGGACGAGCACGACCGGATGAGGCGTTGATGGGCGTCGCGCGCTTCATGGCCGAGGCCCACGTGTTGCTGTGGATCGTGCCCGCGATCTCGGCGGTGCTGCTGTCGGGCCTGGGTGCGCGGCTGGGCAACCGGTGGCTGAACGCGCTGGCGCTGGCCGGCAACGGCTGGACCTGCCTGCAGGCCTTGCTGGCGGGCGTGTACTTCCTGTACGGCCCCGCGGACGGCGTCGGCCACCCGGTGATCTGGAGCTGGATGACCCTCGAGCCGTTCGGCCTGGTCTTCAACCTGGACGGCACCGGCGCCTGGGCGATCGTGGCCCTGGCCGGGGTCACGCTGGCCGCCCAGCTGCACGCCGCCGCGTCGGTGGGCCGGCTGGCGGGCCGGCACCGCTTCGCGGCCCTGATGCAGATCGGCCTGGCCTCGGGCGCCATGCTGGCCTGCGCCGGCTCGCCGCTGGTCATGCTGGTCGGCTGGGAGGGGCAGGCGCTGGCGGCCGCCTTTCTGGCGGGCTTCTGGGAGCCCGAGGCCGGGGGCGGACGCACCGGCATGCGCTGGCTCCTGTTCCAGCGCCTGTCCGGGCTGCTGCTGATGCTGGGGTTGTTCACCCTGGGCGTGGAGGAGGATCTGGGGCTGGGCCTGATCCTGGCCGCCGCGGCGGTCCGGGCGGGGCAGGTGCCCTTCCACGGCTGGCTGCCGGACATCGGCCGGGTGCCGGTGCCCGCGGGCGCGCTGCTCCACGGGGCGTGGTCCAGCCTGCCGGCCGTGCTGTTGCTGGTGCGCATCGCGCCGTGGGTGGAGAGCTCGCCCTGGGCGGTGCAGGCCGTGGTGGTGGTGGGCCTGGCGGGCGTGCTGCTCGGGGCGCTGGCCGCCCTCCAGCAACCGGTGGCCGCCAAGGCCCTGGGCTGGCTGTTCGTGCTGCACGGTGGGCTGGCGTTCCTGGGCCTGGCCTTCGGCGATCCGGTGGCGGCCCTGCTGCTGGCCTCCGGCCAGGCCGTGGCGCTCGGCGGCATGACGCTGGCGGCCGGGGTGCTGACCGATCCCCTGGCCGGGCTGGGCGCCGTGCTGGGCCTGCCGGCCCGGTTCCGGGGCCGGCTGGTGTTCGGCCTGGTGTGCACCCTGTCGCTCCTGCCCCCCGGCCTGACCTTCCTGGGCTTCGGCCGGCTGCTGGCGGCGGCGCCGCAGGGCACCCTGGGCAAGCTGGCCCTGGCGGCGGTGCTGGTGGCCGGCGTGGCCACGGGCTGGGTGGCCCAGCGCGTGGTGCGCAGCCTCGGCGCGGAGCCCGCCGACGAGGGCCTGCCGGTCCAGCGCGGCCTGGCCTTCGGACCCTGGTTGCTGGCGGCCGCGGCGCCCGCGTGCGGGGCGCTGGTGCTGTGGTTGAACGGCCCGGCCGCCGCCGGCGGCGAGCAGGCCTGGCCGCTGGCGCTGCTCGGCTCCGGGGCGGCCCTGGCCGGGGCGGGCCTGGGCTGGCTGGTCGGGCGCGGCCGGCGCCGGGTGCTGCCCGAGCGGCTGGCGCAGACCCAGCTCGTGACCCAGTGGCTGGCCGACACCGGCCTCGGCCTGGGCGCGGCCGTGGTGCAGGTGAGCGTGGTGACCGCCCGGGCGCTGGGCGTGATCGTCTGGCGGGTGCTGGGCGAGTGGATCATGGACGGGCTGGTGGTGGCCACCGCCTACCGCACGGTGCAGGGCATCGGCATGGCGCTGCGCGGCCTGCAGAACGGGAACGTCCACCGCTACATGCTGGTGATCACCGCCGCGGCGCTCGGGCTGGTGCTGTGGATGCTGCGCTGAAGGAGGAGGACGGGTGACCACCCCCCAGGCCCTGCTGCTCAGCCTGCCCTGCGTGCCGGTGGCCGGCGCGCTGGTGGCTGGCTTGCTGCCCGCCAGGCGCGGGCGGGCCATCCGGGCGGTGGGCTGGACCGCCTCCCTGGCCGCCCTGGCGGTGTGGGTCTGGCTGCGGGCCGTGGTGGAGGCCGGGCCCGGCCCGTGGGTGTCGCTCCAGGCCCCCTGGGTGCCGGCCTTCGGCATCTCCGTGCACCTGGCGCTGGACGGCACGGGCGTGCTGATGTCCGGCCTGGTGGCGGCCGTGGCGGTGGCCGCGGCCGTGGCCACGCTGCCCTTCGAGCCGGGCCTCAGCCGGGTGCACGTGGTCAGCCTGTTGCTGGCCGAGGCCGGCATGCTGGGCCTGGTGGCTGCCTGGGACCTGATCCTGTTCGTCACCTTCTGGGAGGTGACGCTGATCCCGTTCTACTTCCTGATGGGCCGGGGCCCCCGCGCCGGGGCCGCCGCCGCCACCCGCTTCGTGGTCACCTCGGTGACCTCCAGCGTGCTGATGTGGGTCGGCCTGCTGTGGGCCGTGCGGCTGGCGGGCGGCACGCCGACCTTCGATCTGATCGAGCTGTCCGCCCGGCTGGCCATCCAGCCGGAGGTCCCTGGCAGCCTGGTGCTGCTGCTCTCGGTCGCCTGCCTGGTGCGCATGGCGGCCCTGCCGCTGCACACCTGGCTGACGGTGGCCGTCGCCGACGTGCCCACCGCGGCGGCGATGCTGCTGGCCGGCGGGGTGCTGCCGCTGGGCGGCTTCGGGCTGGTGCACGTGGTGGGCCGGCTGTGCGGGCCGGATCTCGGCGGGGTGGGGGACTGGTTCATGTGGCTGGGGCTGGCCACGGCCACCGGCGGCGGGCTGGCGGCGCTGGTGCAGCGCGATCTGAAGCGCCTGCTGGCCTTCGTCTGCCTGGCCCAGGTGGGCCTGGCCAGCGCGGGCCTGGCCATGCCCTCCGAGGCGGCCCGCGCGGGCGGCCTGCATCTGCTCGTGGCCGCGGGCCTCGGCGGCGCGGCCCTGTTCCTGTTCGCCGGCGTGGTGTGCCAGGCGCGGGGCAGCCAGCGGCTGGTGGACCTGGCGGGCCTGTGGGCCTCGCACCCGTTCTTCGCCGGGATGGCCTTCGCCGCGGTGGCCTCCGCCGCGGCCGTGCCCGGCACGGCCGGGTTCGTCGGGGCGGCGCAGGTGCTGCAGGGCACCGGGGGCGGCTGGCTGGGGGTGGCCATGCTCGCGCTGGCGCTGCTGTGCCCGGGCGTGGCGGTGGTGTGGGCCTACCGCCGGGTGGTGGGCGGCTCCTACCAGGGTGACGTGTGGTCCGCGGAGCGCTGGCCGCGCAAGCGCCAGGCCGTCGTCCTGGCCGTGCTGGCCCTGGCTATCCTGGCCACGGGCCTGTTCCCGGCGCTGGTGAGCCCGGGCACGGGGCAGGGCTCGACCGCCGTGGCGAGCGCGGACACGCGGGGGCAGGCCGGGGAGGGGACGCCTTGAACCCGGCGGGCTGGCAGGGCGCCCTGCCCGTGCTGCTGGTCGGGCTGGCCGGGCTCAGCCTGGCCGCGATGGGGCCGCTGCTGCCTCACCTGCGGCGGGTCGCGCTGTGCCTGGGGTTGGCGGCGCTGCTCGGGGCGCTGGCGGCGGTGGCGGTGCTCTGGCCCGGGGCGCCTGAGACGCTGCTCGGCGGCGGCGGCCTCAGGCCGGACGGCTACGCCCTGTTCGTGCAGGCCGCGGTGCTGCTGTGCGCCGTGTTCGCGCTGCTGTTCGGCTGGCACGCCGGCGAGGACTGGGCGCCCGGCTCGACCGGCCTGGTGCTGCTGGCCACCTCGGGGGTCTGCCTGCTGGCCCTGGCGGTGGATCTGGTGGCCATCCTGACGGGCCTGGTGGCGGCCATGCTGCCGCTGCTCGGCCTGAGCGCGGCCTCGCCCGGGCTGCACGGCCGGGAGGCGGCCCTGAAGAGCCTGCTGGCGACCACCCTGGGCGCGGGCCTGCTCGGGCTCGGCGTGGCGCTGGTCGCCAGCCAGACGGGCACCACCCTGCTGTCCGCGCTGCCCGGGGAGCTCGAGCACCTGGGCTGGCTCGGTGACCGGCCGCTGCTGGTGGCCGGGCTGGCGCTGTGCCTGGCGGGGCTGTGCGTGTTCATGGCGGCCGTGCCGTTCCACATGCTGTTCCCCGACGCGGTCGAGGGCGCGCCCACGCCGGCCGCCATGCTGCTGACCGGCGGCCTCCTGGTGGCGGGGCTGGCCGCGACGGGGCGGGTGGTGCTGTGCGGCTTCGGGGACGCGGTGCTGTCCGGGCCGGGCTACCTGGCCTGGACCGAGGTGCTGCACGGCCTGGGGGTGGTCACCATCCTGGCCGCCAACGCGCTGGCGCTGGTCCAGCGGCGCCTGAAGCGCCTGCTGGCCTGCCTGGCCTCGGGACAGGTCGGCCTGGCGCTGGTCACCCTGGCCGCCGCCGGCGTGCTCCAGTCGCGCAGCCCGGAGGAGCTCGACCGGGCGCTGGGCGGGCTGCTGGCATTCCTGGCCGTGCACAGCCTGACCTGGGTGTGCCTGTTCGTGGCCGTCGGCAGCGCGGTCACCGAGGCCGGCAGCGATCCCAAGCTGGGCCACCTGGATGGCCTGGCGCAGCGCTCGCCCTGGCTGGCGGCCGCGGTCGGGCTGTCGCTGCTGTGCATGTCGGGCTTGCCGCTGACCGCGGGCTTCTTCGCCCGCATGTACCTGCTGGAGACCATGGTGGCCGCGGGCTGGACCGCCAGCGCCGTGGCGGTGGCCCTCAGCGTGGGGCTGGTGCTGGTGATGAGCCTGGGCCTGGTGGGGGCCATGGTCCTGCGCCCGCCGCGCGAGGGCGTGACGGTGCGCTCGTCCCTGGCGGTGAGCCTGGTGGCCGGGCTGGCCTCGCTGGTGATCCTGGGCCTTGGCCTGCTGCCCGGCGGCTTGATGGATCTGGCGGTGCGCGCGGCCGGCTCCATGCTCGGCCGCTGAGGCCGGCGCCCGGGTCAGTCCGGCCAGGGCGTCCAGCTCAGGGCGTAGAACAGCATCACGTCCCCGTACAGGAAGCCGGTCAGGTAGCGCGACTCCAGGCTGAGGACCGGCCCGGCGCCGGGCGCCAGGGGGATGTCGGCCCCTGCCAGGCGGTCGCGCAGCGCGGGCCACTGGGCGAGCTCGGAGGCCAGGCGCGCCAGGCGTACCTCGTCGCCGTGGGCCAGCGCCGCGCCGAAGCCCAGGCCGGTGGCGCTCAGGCCGATGCCCAGCGCGATCGGCCCCGAGTCCAGGTCCGTGGCGCCCGCCTGGCCGCCCGGGTGCTCGGCGAAGCCGGCCAGCAGGCCCCAGTCGAGCCAGAAGAGCTCCGTGTATCGCCGGTAGAGCCTGGCCGAGAGCTCCGGGGCCAGGTGCGCCAGGAGATCCAGGCGCAGGGACAGGTCGCAGCCGCGCGGGGCGCCGCCGGGCAGCCGGCTCCACGGCAGGCCGTGGGCCGGGTCCAGGCCGGCCTGCTCCAGCCAGGTGAGGTGCGCGCGGATGGCGCCGGCTGCGTCCGCGCGGCCCGTCAGCCGATCGCGCAGCCGCAGCGACAGGAGCACCGGCACGCTGTCGTAGGGCCAGGTGACGCCCGGGCAGGAGCGCAGCGGCCGCCCGCCCGCGTGCCTCGCGGCGCGCAGCAGCAGCGCGGACAGGTGGGCGTGCAGGGGCTCGAAGCGCGCTCCGCCGCCCGCCAGGCGGTAGGCGCCCAGCGCCAGGTTGAGCGAGCCGAGGTAGGTGGCCTCGTCGCGGTAGCTGCGCAACGCCTCCAGCCGGCCGCCCGGGGGCTTCAGCCGCGCGGCGACCGCCTGCTGGGCCAGCTCGAGCAGCGGCTCGATCCGCGCCAGCAGCTCCGCCCTGGCGCCCGGCTCGCGCAGCGCCAGGTTGGCGTAGGCCAGGGCGGGGAAGACGAAGGGGAACAGATCCCCTCGGGGAACACGCGGCACTCCGCGCGCACCCTGGCGGCGTAGGCCGCCGGATCCGCCAGCAGCCCGTCGAAGGCCTGGCGCAGGCGTGTCCGCGCCTCGGCCAGGGCGGGGTGCGCTCCGCCCGCGCCGGAGGCCGGGGCGGAGGCTGGCCCGGTCAGGACGGCGATCACCAGCGCGGCGCCCGCGGCGCGCGCGAACGCTCTCGGACCCGGGCGTCGCATGCGCGCCGTGGGCTCGCGCCTCAGGCGTCCGGCGCCTTGGGGCCGGACCCGTGGCTGGCGGTCGGGAAGGCCGCGGCCTGGGAGGCCGCCCGCTTGCGCAGCACGGCGAACACCACCAGGGCGACGATGATCAGCGCCATGACCCAGCGGCCGTGGCGGGTCCAGAAACCCATGCGGGCGTCCGAGATGGGGTAGGCCTCGACGAACTTCTTGCCGCCGGCCTTCTTCTCGAAGGCGTTGACCAGCGCCTGGGAGAGCTCCCGCTGGTTCGGATCGGCGACCTTGGCCGGCTCGAGCGGGAGGAACTCGAAGGTCGAGTCATCGACCCACTTGAGCATGATCGGCTCGCAGCTCCACCAGGCGAAGTAGGCCCAGAACAGGCCGAAGATCTCGCACTGGTAGCCGACCTTCTGCCCGGCGAACAGGGCCTTGAACTCGGCCTTGCCCTCCTCGGGCACCTGGAGCTCGGCGGCCATCGAGTCGATGATGTCGTCGGTGATGTCGGCCACGTCGAAGGCGTCCTGGCCCGAGTGGTAGATCACCTGGGCCCGGGCCGGCGCGGCCAGGCCGGTCAGCCCCACCAGGACGAGCGCGCCCAGGCAGGCGCTCCAGCAGCGGATGTTGCGGCTCATCGACTCTCCCCTTTCTCTTCGAGGACAGGGGCCACGGCGGCCCCGGGTTGGACCTGGGCGGGGGCACGGCGCAGCACGCGCTTGTCGCCCACGCGCAGGGTGACCTTCAGGCGGTCGAAGTACTCGGCCAGCGGGATGACGTGCTTGCGGCTGCCGCCGACCATGCCCTTGAACTCCTGGGTGGTGATGGCCTGGTGCGCCTGCAGGTGGGCCACCAGGCGCTGCTCGAGCTCGGCCAGCGCCTCGGCGTGGATGAACAGATCGCCGGTCAGGTGAACCAGGCGCCGCTCGCGCACCAGGTGGCGCAGGAGCTCCTGCACCTCGGCCGCCGGGCGGCCGGTCTTCTGCGCGGCCTCCTCCACCCGCGGCGGGGCCAGGCCCGCCTGGCGGTAGGCCCCCTCGAGCTCGGCCTCCAGGCTGGCGCCGGCTGCGTCCAGGGCCACCCGGTGGGTGCTCAGCCGGGCGAGCTCGGCCTCCAGGCGGGCGCGTCCGGCGCGCTCCAGGCCGGCCATCACCAGGCGGAACAGGCGCGGATCCAGCTCGGCGTCCAGCGAGGCGCGCAGGCTCTCGGCCGGCATGCCGGGCAGGAGCGGCTGGGCGGCGTGGAAGTCCCTGAGCTGGGCCTCGGCCCGGTCCTGCAGATCGCGCACGACCTCGCCCGAGGCGTACCTGGCCGGATCCCGGTCGAGCTTGACGGCCGCCTGGCGGGCCAGCATCGGCTCCAGCTCGCGCTCCACGGTCCGCCGGCCGTGGCCGGTGCGCAGGCTGAGCCCGGAAAGGTCCTCCCCGCCCAGCCCCGCGCGGCGCAGCAGCACCTCCAGCCGCTCGCCCAGCGAGCCGTGCTCGAGCCGGTCCAGGTCCTGCAGCCAGGCCTCGGCCTGGCGGCGCTGGAAGCGCGGCGGCAACACGGCCAGGATCGGGCCGCCGGCGAAGGTGGTGCCCCGACCGGCCAGGGTGGTGGTGCCGCGCAGCAGGTAGCGCTGGCCGGGCAGCGCCGCCACGGGCTCCTCGCAGTGCAGCCGGGCGTAGGCCCGCTCGCCCGGCAGCAGGCTGTCGCGGCCCACGAGCTGGACGGTGGCCATGCTGTGCGCGGTGCCGGTGTGGAGCTGCATCTGGGTGCGCGTGCGCAGCGGCCGCGCGCCGGGCAGGAGCTCCAGGCCGCACTCGAGCACCGCCTCGGCGCGCAGCTCCCCGGCGTGGGTCAGCACCTGGCCGCGGCGGATCTCGGTGCGCTCGATCCCGCTCAGGTTGATCGCAAGCCGCTGGCCGGCCTGGGCCGTCTCAAGGGTATGACCGTGGCTCTGCAGACCCCGCACCTTGAGCCCCCCGAGCCGGCCGCCGGGATCGGGCACCACGGCCACCTCGTCCTCGAGCCGGAGCTGCCCGGAGACCAGGGTGCCGGTGACCACCGTGCCGAAGCCGGTCTTGCTGAAGGAGCGGTCCACGGCGAGGAACGCGGGGGCGTCGGCCGGGCGCTTCTCCACGGCCGACCCGAGCCGGCGCAGCGTCTGACGCAGCGCATCCAGGCCTGCCCCGGTGCGGGCAGAGACCGGTACGACGGGCGCCTCCTCCAGGAAGGTCCCGGTCAGCTCCTTGCGGAGATCCTCGGTCACCAGCCCGAGCCACTCGGGGTCCACCAGATCCACCTTGTTGAGCGCCACGAAGCCGTTGCGGATCCCCAGCAGGCCGCAGATGTCCAGGTGCTCGCGGGTCTGGGGCATGACACCCTCGTCCGCGGCGATCACCAGCATGACCAGATCGATGCCCCCTGTGCCGGCCACCATGTTGGCCACGAAGCGTTCGTGGCCGGGCACGTCCACGATTCCGACCCGCAGATCCTCGCCCAGCTCGAGGTGGGCGAAACCGAGATCGATGGTGATTCCCCTGGCTTGCTCCTCCGGCAAGCGGTCGGTATCCACACCCGTCAGGGCCCGCACCAAGGCGGTCTTGCCGTGATCGATGTGCCCGGCGGTGCCGACGACCAGGGTGCGCATGAGCAGGGACTTGTAGCAGAGGTCGCGCTCCGGGATCAAGCCCCGGAGTTTTTTCTTGCTTCCACGAGACCCCTGGAATTACTATTTTTTCCAGCTATCCGGCGGGTGTCGTGGACCCCTTGAGAGGTCGAGTCAATGGAAGCGGCATGTCCCCAGTGCCAGATGCACTACGAGGTCGGTGAGGAGCATCTCCAGGCGGGCGGACCGGTGGTGTGCCCGACCTGCCAGGTGGCCCTCGTGTTCGTCCAACCAGGCACGAACACCCCGCTCGATCCTCAGCCGGCCTACGGCGCTCCGGCCCCTGCGCCCGAGCCACCCGCTCCGGCTCCCGAGGCGCCTGCCCCGCCCACGCCGGGCCCCGCTGAGGCGGCGGTCGCCGCCCCTGCGTGGGAAACGCCGGCCTGGCCCGCCAGCCCCGAGCCCGCGGCTCCACCCGCGGTCGAGGCCGCGCCCGTGGCCGAAGCTCCTCCGGCGCCTCCCCCTTCCGTCCCCCGCGGCTGGGATGCGGGCGAGCTGCTGTGGGGCAAGGCGCCCGTGCCGACCGCGCCGGTCGTGTCTGCTCCACCCGTGGAGCAGCCGGCCCCAGGGGTCGAGGTCTCCGCCCCTCATGCGGCGGAGGCGGCTCCGGTGGTCGAGGTCCCACCTCCACCCCCGATGCTCGCGCCAGAGATCCCGGCTCCTCCCGCGGTGGAGTCGGCTCCCGAGGTCACGGCCCCCCCCGCGGTGGAGTCGGCGCCCGAGGTCACGGCCCCCCCCGCGGTGGAGTCGGTGCCCGAGGTCACGGCCCCCCCCGCCCTGGAGCCCCCTGCGGTCGGCTCGGCCTGGGGAGACATGAGCTTCGAGGGCCAGGGCGCGCCCCCTGCCGGGCCCGTGGCCGAGAGCGTGGCCCCTCCGGCCGGCAGCCCGCCGCCGCCGCCCTCGCCGCAGCAACTGGGTGACTGGGCCGACGCCGCCGCCCGCTGGGCGGCCAGCGGCTTCTCCGCCGACCAGATGCCCGCCTTCGTGAAAAACCGCGACGCGCAGGCCGACGCGGTCGCGTCCAGCGCGCCGCCTCCCGTCGCCTCGCAGCCCCCGGTCGAAGCCGTGGTGGCCCCCGTGGCGGCCCCCGTGGTGGCCTCCGTGGTGGCCGCTCCACCCGTGCCTCCGTCGGGCGTGGTGACAGGCAGCCTGCTGTCTCCGCCCCCCGCGCCCCGGGTGGCGCCGCCCCCGCTGCCGGCCCAGCCCGCCCAGGCGGCCGGGGCGCCTCCGCCGCTGCCCAGGGACGCCCCGCCGCCGTTGGATCTCCCCAGCCCGGGGGAGACGGCTGGAGGGGCGCGCAAGAGCACCTACGTGATGCGCGGCTCGGGCGAGGGCACCGGGGAGGAGATGCCCCCCTGGATGGCGGAGAGCGCTCCGCCGCCCCCCGCGCCCGCCGTCGTGGTGCCGGTCAAGCCCATGAGCTTCGAGCCGCCCCCCGAGCCCGCCCGGGTGGTGAGCGCGCCGCCTGCACCTGCCAAGTCCGGATTTCCCACCCTGCTGGTGGTGGTGATCGTGCTCCTGCTGGTCGGGGGCGGCGGCTACGCGGGCTACTACTTCTACATGCAGTCGCAGCAGGGCGCAGGCGCGGACGCGCCGGTGGGGGACACGCCCCAGCCGCAGCCGCCCAACCCCGTGCCTGACCCGCCGAAGCCGGCCGACGTGCAGCCGACCGCCGATGCAGGCGTGGAGGCGGCCAGCGCCGCCGACGCGGGCCCGGCAGAGGCCACGGGCGTCGACGCCGTCGCGCCCAAGCCGGCCAAGCCGGAGGAAAAGCCCGGTCCGGACGAGCCCGGCAAGGTGGCGGTGGTCAAGCCGGTGAAGCCCGTGCCTGACAAGCCGGCGCCCGATCGGCCCGCGCCCGACAAGCCCGGTCCGATCAAGGTGACCGCCAAGGCCCAGGAGATCGCCCTGGGCCACTACAAGACCGGGAACAACCTCATCCGCCAGCAGAAGTTCGCGGCCGCCATCAAGGAGTTCCAGAAGGCCCTCAAGGTGGATCCCACCCTGGCGCTCGCGCACCGGGGGCTGGGCATCGCCTACGCGCAGATGCGGCAGAACAAGCAGGCCTGCGGGGCCTACAAGTCCTACATGAAGATGCTGCCCAAGGACTCCAAGGAGATCCCCACCCTGCAGAAGATCCTCGAAGGCTGCAAGTAGGCCGGGATCCGGGGGCGGGCTCAGAACAGCAGCGCCGGCACGGGGCGCCAGTCGGTGCCGTCCGACTCGAAGGTGGCCATCAGCCGGTCGCGGTGCGTGCGCTTGCCGTCCTTGGTGAAGTCGGCGTCGAGCACCACGCTCCAGCGGTACACCTCGCCGTGCGGCCTGGGCTGGCCGAGCTCCACGATCGCCAGCGCAGGCTCCGCGCCCAGGCGGGCGGCGGCCTCGGGCTGGAGCATGGCCAGGACCTGCTCCGGGCTGGGCGCCGGCACTCCGCCGCGCTTCCAGGCCTTCTCGAGCTCGCCGAGCTGCAGCGAGACCAGCTTGCTGCCGGCGTAGTGCACCTCGGTCTGCCTGTAGATGAACACGCGGTAGCCGCGGGTGGCGTACAGGTTCACCTTGAGCAGGCAGGTCTTTTGCTTGCGGGGCTTGCCCCCAGGGCCGGCCAGCTCGATCTCGCCGGCCGCGCAGGCGCCCAGGAGCTCCACGTCGGCCACCGTCTGATCGGGAGCCTGGGTCTTCCAGCGGGCCGCCAGGTCCTGCTGTAGCTTCTTCTCCGACGGCGCGGCCGGCCCCGCCTGGACGGCGCCACAGCACAGCGCGAGGGACGCGACAACCAGGCTGACAGACATGAGCGCTTTCATCGGTGTCTCCCTGTCGGGTCGATTCGCGCGTTTCCTAGCACGTCCGGCCGGGTTTTGGTAGCCTCTTCGCGGCGGGAGGAACGAGGCGTTCTTCTCCGTCTTCTGGGAGCGTGTGGATGCGCTGCCTCGCAATCGTGTGTACGCTCCTGCTGCTGACCCCTCTGGTCGCGAGCGCCGAGCCCCTGGAGGCGCTGCACGCGAGGGCGCTGCGCGCCTACGATCAGGCCATGGAGCACTTCGGTGTGGCGCTGGGGGAGCGGGCCGAGGACGGCTCCGCCGTGCGCCGGCTGCTGACCGCCCAGGTGGCCGAGCTGACCTGCCTGCGGGGCAGCCGCGAGGGGTGCCTGCAGGCCTCGAGCGCGGCTGGCCGCGCGCTGGGCGAGTACCTCGGCCCGCTGGAGCCGGGCGGGGCGCCCGAGCCCGCCCGCTGGGCGCGTGCGCGCGCCTTCGTGCTCGAGGTCTACCGTCTGTCCGAGGGCTGGGGCCTCGACAACGCCCTGGCCTCGGAGGCGCTGGGGTTGTTCGCCCGCCTGGAGGGCGATCACCACCGGGCGCAGGCGCGCGCCGCCGGGCAGGCGCGGCTCGACGCGCTGGTCCTGCGCGCCCGCAAGGCGAGCGGGGTCGAGGCGCTGTCTGCCTGGGCGGAGGCCTTTCGCCTGGCCGAGCTGATGCTGGACGAGGCCGCCCAGGTGAAGGCGGCCCAGGGGCTGGCCGGGGCCCTGCTGTCGCTGGGCCCGGGCGGCCTGCCGCCGGGGGCGGACGCCGCCGCGCTGCGGCGCGCGCTGCTCGCCGGCCAGGATCGCCTGGCCATCCTGGGGCAGGACGACGCGGTCGCCCGCGGCGCGCTCGCCCAGGCCCTGGAGCGGGTCCAGACCCGCGAGCTGGCCGCGCCCGACCTGGTGTTCGACGCGCTGCCCGCGGCCGAGCGTTTCGAGGTGGACCTCGGCCGCGCGGCCGGCGAGCTGCGCGAGCTGGCGGGGCGCGCGCCGCTGCGGTCCCGGGCCAGCGCGCTGCTGCACTTCTTCGCGGCCTACGCCGGCAGCCTGGCCGCCGAGCCGGGGGCCGCCGAGCCGCTCGTGGCCCTGTCCGAGGTACTGGCGCTCACCGATCCGTACCTGGCGGCGCGGGCCGCGGGCCTGCGCGGACGCGAGGCGCTGCTCGCGGGTGACTTCCATCGGGCCGCGCGCCTGCTCGAGGAGGCCGCCGAGCGCCTGGGCTCGCTGCCGGGCGCCGCCGCGGTGGCCGGGCTGCTGCAGGCCGCCCAGGCCCAGGCCCTGTTCTACCTCGGTCAGTACGGCCTGGCCGCGGAGGCCTTCGGCGAGGCCGCCGCGCACCTGGCGGAGCGCCCGGCCGGGGCCACCCAGGCCTACCTGGGCCAGGCCCACGCCCTGCTGTTCGCCGGGCAGCTCCCGGCCGCCGAGGAAACCCTGCGGCGGGCGGAGGGCCTGCTGGCGCGGGTCGGGGCCGAGCAGCGTCCGTCCATCGCGCGCTCGCTGCGCCTGGACCGGGCCCTGGCGGATCTGTCCGCCGGGCGCGGCGAGCAGGCCCTGGCCGGGCTGCGGGCCGTGGCCGAGGAGGCCCGGCAGGCCGGTGACGTCCGCGCCGGAGCCGTGGCCCACACCAACCTGGCCGAGCTGCTGAACGATCGCGGCGCCTGGTCCGAGGGGCTGGGCGCGGCCGAGGCGGCGCTGGCCTGGCTCGATCCCGCCAGCCAGGCCGACGCGGCCTGGCAGGCCTGGACCGAGAAGGGCCGGGCGCTGGCCGGCCTGGGCCAGGGCGCGGCGGCCCAGCGCGCCTTCGGCTCCGCCATGGATCTGGTGGAGGGGCTGCGGGCGCGCATCGGCGCCGAGGGCGCCCGGCGGTCGTTCGCGGCCGCCAAGGCGCGCCTGTACCGGGCGGCCGTGGCCGGCTGGGTCGACCTGGGCGATCGGCGCCAGGCCTTCCTGGTGGCCGAGCGCGCCAGGGGGCGGGCCTTCCTGGACATGCTGGCCGAGCGGCAGCTCACCCTCGGCGATCGGGAGCGCCAGGCCAGGCTCGGGCCAGCCCGCGAGCGGTTGCTGCGCGACCTGCCGCGGCCCGAGCTGGTGCTCGAGGAGCCGGCCGCCGGCCTGGCCCCGGCCCGGACCGGCGCGCGGCCCGCGCCGGTCCGGCCCGATCCGCGCTCGGACTGGCGGAGCCTGGTGAGCGTCAACCCGGCGGGCGTCGACGACGTGCGCGGGCAGCTCGCGCGCGGCGAGGCCCTGGTGGCGTGCTTCCACGACGGCCGCCGGCTGCACTCCTTCCTGGTGCACGCGGGCGGGGTGGAGCTCGAGAGCGCGGAGGTCGACGAGGAGACCCTGCAGAACCGCACGCTCGCCCTGCTGCGGCTGCTGCGCGACCCGCGCTCGGACGAGGCCGCCATCCGCGAGAAGGGCGAGCGCCTGCTCACGCTCATGCTGGGGGGCCTGCGGCCGCGGCTGGCCGCCTTCCGCCGGCTGACCTTCGTGCCCTGGGGGCCGCTGCACTACCTGCCGCTGGGCGCCCTGTGGGACGGGCAGGCATACCTGCTGGATCGCCACGAGCTGGCCGCGGTGCCCTCGGCCTCGGCCCTGGTCATGCTGCGGGCGAGGCTCGCGGCCCGCGGCGGGCCCAAGGGCGCGCCGCGCGTGCTGGCGCTCGGCGATCCGGCCTCCGACCTGCCCGCGCTCCCGGCCGCCCAGGCCGAGGTGAGGCTGATCGGCGGGCTGTTCGGCGGCGCCCAGGCCGAGGTGGGCGGGCGGGCCACCAAGCGCCTGTTCCTCGAGCGCGCCCCGGGCGCGGGCCTGATCCACCTGGCCTCCCACGGCGTGTTCCTGCCCGGCCGGCCGATGGAGTCCTACCTGGCGCTGGCCGGGGACTCGCCCGAGCTCGGGCGCCTGCGCGCCCTGGACGTGCTGGGCGTCGATCTGCGTCAGGCCCGCCTGGTGACGCTGTCGGCCTGCTCGAGCGGGGAGGTGCAGGTGGAGCAGGGCGACGAGCTCACCGGGCTCACGCGCGCCTTCCTGCACGCGGGCGCACCCGCCCTGCTGGCGGCCCTGTGGCCGCTCGAGGATCGCGCCGCCCTGGGGCTGGTGGACCGGCTGTACCGCGAGCTGCGCGGCGGCAAGGCGCCCGCCGCGGCCTGGGCGCTGGCCGCCCGGGAGCTCAAGTCCCGGCCGGAGCACGCCCACCCGTTCTTCTGGGCGCCGCTGCAGCTCGTCGGTTCCTGAGAGCCCTCACAGGGAGACGCGGTTGCGGCCCTGGGCCTTGGCCCGGTAGAGGGCGTTGTCCGCCGCCGCGGTCAGCTCGCCCGCCTCGTCGCCGTCGTCCGGGAAGCAGGCCACCCCGATGCTCAGGGTGGGGTGGAGCGCCAGGCCGTCGCGTTGCATGCCGGCCCCGTCGATGGCGGCGCGGATGCGCTCGGCGAGCTGCAGGGCGGCGACCGAGTTGAAGCCGGGCAGGAAGGCCATGAACTCGTCCCCGCCGAAGCGGCAGGCCCGCCCGGAGTGCCCGACCACCCGCCCGATGATGTGCCCGGCCTCCCCGATGCAGTGGGCGCCGAACAGGTGACCGTGGGCGTCGTTGATGGCCTTGATGCCGTCCATGTCCATCATCAGCAGCGCCAGGCAGGCGCCGTGCTGGCGGGCGCCGGCCAGGGCCGCGTCGAGCGCGTCGTCGAAGCAGCGCTTGGCCTCGAGGCCGCTCAACGGATCCGTGGTCGCGAGCTGGGCCACCTCGCGCTGGAAGCCGAGCTCGAGCGCGTCGACCAGGCCGAAGCGCAGGATGGTGGCGCCCAGCAGGATCTTGTCCCCCTCCTTGACGACCAGCTTGCCGCGCAGCGTGCGCGAGCGCACCCGGGTGCCGTTGGTGGAGCCCAGATCCTCCAGCCAGTGCCGCCCGTCGGGCTCGCACCACACCCGCGCGTGGCGCCAGGACACGCCGGGGTCGGTCAGGCGCAGATCGGCGTCCGGCGCGCGGCCGATGAGGGCCTCGAGCTCGATGGCGTGGATGCGGCCGAGATCGGCGCCCTGCCCGCGCAGCACGGTCAGGCAGGCCCGCAGCACCGGGGTGTGCTCGGGATCGGGCTCGGGCACGGGGATGCGCACCTGCATGGTGACGGTGCGGTCGCGGCGCTCCCCTTCGCTCATGGCGCCTCACGCACGGGTAGGACCACCGAGAAGCTGCCGCTGCAGCCGTCCTTGGTGGAGTTGCCCGACACCGCCTGCCCCACCAGCCAGGCGCCCTCGTCGTCCGCGCGGAACACGTCCAGGGTGATGCCGCACTGGGGCTCGCCCACGGAGTTGAACACGTGCCCGCGCACCACGCCGGGCGCGGGCAGCGTCGTGTCGGCGTCCGCCAGGCTCAGGTCCACGGTGACGAACACGTGCCGCAGGGTGTGGCGCGGGAGGCCCGTGGCGGCGCTGGGCACCAGCGTGAGGTCGTACTGGCCGGGATCCAGGCGCAGGGAGAAGGCGCCCTGCGAGTCGCTCATGCCGTCGTAGGAGCGCAGCGCCCCGTCGTCCAGACCCGACCAGTCGGAGGTGCGGCTGGCCACCAGGGTGACGTCCGGGACGGCCTGACCCTGCTGGTCGCGGATGGTGCCGGTCACCCAGGGGCGCTCGTCGACGGCGATCACCACCTGCGAGGTGTCGGCCAGGAGCTCCAGGGTCGAGGTGGTGATGCTGGCGGCGGAGGCGACCGGCGGCACCGCCCGCACCTGGTAGGTGCCCTCGGGCAGCGTGGTGGCGAAGGCGCCCTCGACGTCGGCCTCCACCACCTCGCGCAGGCTGCCCTGGCCGAGCTGCTCGAGCAGGAACTGCAGCCGGCAGCCCGGCACGGGCTCGCCGCGCACGGTCAGCACCCGGCCCGACAGCGCGCGGCTCGGCGGCAGATCGCCCACGTAGAAGGAGCCGAGGTCCGGCGCGTCGAGCGGCAGCCCGGGGATGGAGACCGTGGGCAGGCGCATGCCCGCCGCGGCCGGGCGCAGGCTGAGGTCGAGGCTGGTGGGGCGGATCCAGCTCCAGCGGTCGCCGCTGACCTGGCGGCGCACGAGCGGCAGGCGCAGGTAGGCCACGCCCTGGGCGTCCGGCGTGGCCACGTTGGTGCGCAGCCCCTGATCGGTGGTGCCCTCCACCTGCATGCCGGGCACGGGCAGGGGCAGGCCCTCGCTCTGCAGCACCTGCACCTTGACCAGCAGCAGCTCGGTCTGCTGGCCGAGCTCGTCGGGGCTGGGGTAGGGGCCCGGGTAGGAGAGGTCCAGGGAACGCGGCGCGTCCGCGGACAGCGCCACCGCCTCGTAGCGGAGCTGGGGGAACTCGTCGCGGTTCGAGGGCCGGAAGAGCAGCGCGTACAGGCCGGGCGCCGGGTTGAGGGCGAACAGCCCGTCCGAGGGCACCTGCACGCTCCAGGTGAGCGAGCGGTCGTCGAAGCCCGGCTCGCGGGTGGCCACGGCCGTGCCGGCCACCCCGCCCGCGGCGAAGGGCGAGGGCACCTGGCCCTGGAGGACGACCGCCGGCTCCAGCTCGAGCGACAGGGCCTGGCTGTCGACGCCCGGATCCGACAGGTCCACGGTCGCCTGGGTGTCGGCCGAGGAGGCCCCCTGCGGGGGGCGCAGCTCGAGGTGGATGACGTCCTCGGAGTTCGGGATGGGCTCGCACCTGTAGGTGTCGAGGTTGCAGCGCCAGCCCTGCGCGCAGTCCAGCGAGTCGAAACAGGTCTCCCCGGCCGGGATCATCAGGCCGCAACCGTCGGCCCACGGCGCGGCCAGCGCGCCGACCAGCGCGAGCAGGATCCGGGCTGTGTCCGTCTTTCTCCTCATCGCCCTACCTCGGTCCACCCCACGTCCGCCCCTACTCGCAGATGAGCTCCGGCGAGACCTTGAAGGTCCACTGCCAGGTGTCGTACTGCGCATCCGCGTCCTTGAACATGATCTCCGAAGGGTTGTCGTCCTCGGCGGTCGGATTCGCGTAGGGCCTGTCCGCGACGAAGACGGTCACGGTGTGGAACGTCTGCTTCCACGTCGTGGTCTGGCCCGTGATGACCAGATCCCAGTCGAGCTGGGGCGAGCCCGTGCGATCCACGTTGCCATCGGGCGCGAGGTAGAGGTCGCGCACCGGCGCGACCTTCAGCCAGTCGTCCACGAAGTCCTCGTACCAGCGCACGTAGAGCACGTCGCGGGTGTTGAGCTCCCGCACCACCCCGACCTTGAAGGTGAAGACGCAGCCAGGATCGTCGATGGTGAGGATGCCTTCGCCGACCTTCGGCGTGAGCATCATGAGATCGATCACCGGCGGGTAGAGCGTCTCGCCCTCCGCCTCCTCGATGGCCGGGCTCCACAGGCAGCCGCCCGCGAAGGTCAGGATGAGGATCGCCATGGCAGGTCGTTTCCATCGACCTCGCTGAGTGAGCAAGTTGGGTGCCAGGCCCGCCTGGGGTTTCCCAACTCCATGCCATGAAAGCGAAAAACCCATCAGCCTCGCCTTCCGTGGGTCTCCCTGGGGGGCACCCACCGCGACATGCGTGCCAGCCTGCTCAGCTCCCCCCAGGGGCCGACTCGTCGCCCTCCACCTCGGTCGGCTCCTCGTCGCCCTCGGCGCCCATCTTCTCCAGGTGCCGGAAGATGGTGCGCGGGTCCACCCCCAGGTCGCGGGCGGTCTTGGTGCGGTTGCCGTTGTTGCGCGCCAGCACCTCGTTGATGTAGCGGGCCTGGAAGTCGTCCTTGGCCTGGGCCAGCGGCAGGATCGGGGCGAAGTCCTCGGCCCGGATGTCCATGTCCTCGGCGCTGATGAGCGCCTTGTCGGCCAGCACCACGGCCTTTTTCAGGCGGTTCTCCAGCTCGCGGATGTTGCCGGGCCAGTGGTACTTGCGCATGCCCGCCAGCGCGCTGGGCGAGAAGCCGCGCGCCCGCGAGCCGAACTCTTCGGCGAACTTCTGCAGCAGGTACTTGGCGATCGCCACGATGTCGTCGCCGCGTTCCCGCAGCGGGGGCAAGGTGAGGTTGACCACGTTGATGCGGTAGTACAGATCCTCGCGGAAGCGGCCGTCCTTGATCTCCCGCTCGAGGTTGCGGTTGGAGGCGGACAGCACGCGGATGTCGACCGACTCCGCGCGCGTGTCGCCCACCTTGGTGATGACCTTCTCCTGCAGGGCGCGCAGCAGCTTGACCTGGAGCTGCAAGGGCAGCTCGCCGATCTCGTCCAGGAACAGCGTGCCGCCGTCGGCCGCCTGGAACTTGCCCTGGCGCGTGGCCACCGCGCCGGTGAAGGCGCCCTTGACGTGCCCGAACAGCTCGCTCTCCAGCAGGTTCTCGGGGATGGCCCCGCAGTTGATGGTGACGAAGGGGCCCTTGGCGCGCGGGCTGAGGGCGTGGATGCGGCGGGCCACCAGCTCCTTGCCGGTGCCGGTCTCGCCGCTGATGAGCACCGAGATGTCGGTGGGGGCCACCTTCTCGATCCTGGAGAACACGCTGCGCATGGCCTGGCAGGCCCCGAGGATCTCGCCGAAGCGCATGCCCGCGAGCTGGGTGCGCAGGTCCTGGTTGTCGAGGCGGAGCTCGTCGAGCAGCAGCGCGTTCTGCACCAGCAGCGAGGCCTGCCCGGCGAACACGCTCAGCACGTCCAGGGCGGGCTGATCGAACAGGTTGACGAGGTTGTTGTTCCCCACGTACAGCAGGCCGAGCAGGTTGCCCTTGGCCGTCAGCGGCGCGGCCATCACCGAGCACAGCTTGAGGTTGAGCACCGAGGACGAGTTCTTGAACTGCTCGTCGTGCAGGGCGTCGGACACGATGATCGGCTGGCGCGACTGGACCACCTTGGCCACGATGCTGTCGGACACCTGGCGCACGGCGTCCTCGATGGACTCGCGCTTGAGGTTGCGCGCGGACTTGACCCGCAGCTCCTCGCCCTCGATGAGGATCAGCATGCCCTTGTCGGCCCGGGTCAGCTCGATGACCGCGTCCAGCAGCCGATCGAGCAGCGCGTCCAGGGTCTCCTGGTCGGCCAGCGCCCGGCTGAACTCGACCATGCGCCGGTAGGCGTCCAGGCGGGTGGCCTCGAGCTCGGCGCCCTCGTCCACCGGCTCGTCGTACAGGTTGAAGATCACCTCCGCCTCCCCGAGCTGGATGCGGTCCTTGTGGGCCAGCTCGGCCGAGCGCACCTTCTTGTCGTTCACCTGGATCGGCGGGGCCTTGTCCAGGGCGCTCAGGGTGAAACGCTTGCCGTCGAAGTGGATGTGCGCGTGCGTCTCCGCCAGGCCGGCGCCGGGGATGGCCAGGTCGCACTCGGGCGCCGCGCCCAGGGTGGTGATGCGCTTGAACAGCGGCACCCGCCTGGGGCGGGTCGCGCCTTTCTGCTGGAACACGAGACTGGGCATACCCTGCTCCTCTCCTGACGTCAGAAACGCAGCTGCCAACCCAGGCCCACGCCGCCCGGGACGGCCAGCGGCACCAGGCCGCCCGGACCGGGTGGAGGCGCGGCCGGCGCGGACTCGGCGCCCTCGGGGCGCACGGTCTCTTCCCTGACGCGCTGGAAGGGCTCCACCGTGCTGTCCTCGAAGTAGTAGAAACCATCGGCCACACCGTAGATCCACAGCGCGCCGAAGACGGCCAGGGACGTGTACTGGGTGATCTGGAAGCCGTTCGCCAGGCCGAGCTCGTCGTGCGCGTAGCGCAGGTCATCGTCCGCCAGGCCCCACACCACCAGCCCGCTCATCACGTTGACCAGCAGGCTGAGCCCGCCGGTCACCGCCAGCGCGATGCCCTTGGTGCGATGGCCGTTCTGGAACTGCGGGATGCCGAAGGGCAGCAGGTTGAGCGCCCACCAGTGCTCGCTGCGCGTGCGCTCCAGGTACACCCGCGTGACCGCGGCCTGGGCCTCCTTGCGCCGGCGCTCCGCCTCCAGGGCCTGCTGCCGCTCGCGCTCGATCTGCTCGAGCTTCTCCTTGAGGGCCGGCTCGGCGCGGATGGCGTCGAAGAAGCCGACCGCCGGCGGCGGGATCAGGAAGGGATCCAGGCGGTGCAGCGGGCGCAGGTAGAGCAGCTCGAGGAGCTCCTCGCGCGACCGGACCTGGTCCCCGGTGTAGAAGTAGGCCAGCCCCAGCATCTCGCGGGCCGCGGCGATGTCCGCCTCGCGGGTGAGCTGGACGGTCGGCTCGAGCAGCGGGCGGAGCTGCTCGATGGCCTTGCCGAAGTTCTTGTACTCGAACTCCAGGCGGGCCGCCTGGAAGCGCTCCTCCATCGAGGCGGCCCGCGCCAGGCCGCCCGCCAGGCAGGCGACGAGCGCCAGGACCGCCGGGAGCGCGCGGGTGGCGGAGCTCACGTGCCCCCCCCGTCGGCTCCGTCCTTGCGGGCAGGGGCGAAGGCCGCGCGCGGCGCGCGCACGAGCTGGCGCTGGCCGGCCTGCACGGTGACCTCGGACACCATCACCCCGGCCGCCGGGTGGCGCAGCTCCAGGCGCAGCGCGCGCGTGCCGCGCCCGCCCTCCAGGGGGATGGTGATGGCGTCGGTCTGGGAGTCGGCCGCAGAGCCCTTGAACACCCCGTCCACCCACACGCCCGCGTCGGGCAGCTCGCTGTCGACCGCCAGGGTGGCCGGCCGGAAGCGCAGCTTGCGGCGCAGGTTGAGGTCCTCGGGGGTCCGCAGCGCCTCGGGCACCGTGAGCTCGAACTCGTCGTCCTGGCAGAAGTCGTTCTGGATGGTGACCCGGTACGTGCCCGGCTTCAGGCGTTCGCGGAACACCTGTCCGTACCTGTTGCCGACGTCGGACACCGCCACGGCGCGTCCGTCGAGCAGCAGTCGGTCGAAGCGCGGCTGCACGGTGAGCGTGAGCTCGTGCTCCACGTCCGGCCTGGGGAGCGGCTCGGGCGGCTTGTGGCGCGGGTCCCCGGGCCGCAGGGCGTACCACGGGCCGCCCTTGTCCCCGTGGCGCGGCGCCGGGTCGGCCGGCGGCGGCGCGGGATCGGCGCCCGAGGCCGAGAGCGCCCCGGCGTCCTCCGCCCCGCCGCCGTCCGCGGCGTCGGTGGGCCCGGGCGCGCCAGCGTCCGGCAGGCCGGGACCGGTGGGGATCGGGAGCACGGCCGCGAGCCCGCCGTCCAGCCCCGGGCCGGCGTCCGCGTCCCCGGCCGATACGGGCCAGAAGGTGAGCGCGGCCCAGCCGAGAGCGGCGAGCGCCGCGGCCCCCAGACCACCCAGGCCGAGGAGCAGCAGGAGCCGACCGCGGCGCGCGCGCTGCTCCAGGCGGTGCAGCAGGGCCAGGGCCTCGGGCTGGCCGGGGCGCAGGGCCAGCAGCCGGTCGAGGGCCTCGAGCGCCTCCCTGGGTGCGCCGGCCGCGATCCGTTCCCGGGCGCGCTCGAGCAGGCGCGCCTCCACCCGGGGGCGCAGCGCGGCCACGAACTCGGCCGGCTGCGTGAAGTAGCGGCGCACCTCGGTCGGGACGTCGTCCAGCCCCAGACCGGCCAGCGTGGACAGGAGCGCCTGGCGCAGCTCGTCGGCGGACGCGTGGCGATCCTCGGGCCGGGTGGAGAGCGCCTGGCGGATGACGCGGGCCAGCTCGACGCCCACCTCCGGGTTGGCCTGTTGCGGGTCGGGGAAGTCGCCGTCCAGGATGCGGCGCAGCACGTGGTGCGGGTTCTTGCCGGTGAAGGGCAGCAGGCCGGTCGCCAACCAGTAGAGGATGGTGCCCAGGGAGAACAGATCCGAGCGGGCGTCCAGCTCCTTGCCCTCCAGCAGCTCCGGCGCCATGTGGGCCGGCGAGCCCAGGATGGTGCCGGTGAGCGTCATGTGCTGCTGCTGGTCGAGGACCTTGGCGATGCCGAAGTCCATCAGCTTCAGCGTGCCGTCCCGGGTGATCATGATGTTCTCGGGCTTGAGATCGCGGTGGATGATGCCGAGCTGGTGGGCGTGCGCGATGGCCCCGCAGATCTGGGCCATCACCAGGGCGGCCACCTCGGGGAAGAAGGCCCGGGAGCCCTCCAGGGCGGCGCGCAGCGTCTGGCCCTCGATGAACTCGGTGACGATGTAGGAGGGCCCCTCGCCGGCCTCGGCGAAGTCGTAGATCTCGATGATGTTGGGGTGGCGCAGGCGTGCCACGGCCCGGGCCTCGCGCTGGAAGCGGGCCCGGCTGTCGGCCTCGCGCGCCAGGTGCTCGTGCAGCACCTTGACGGCCACCACCCGGTCGAGAGTGGTGTCCCGCCCCCGGTAGACCACGGCCATTCCGCCGCGGCCGACCTCCTCGAGGACGTCGTAGCGCCCGAGGTTCTCGAGAACTGGCTCCAAGCCCGAACCCTCCTTGGGCCAGCCGGTGCCTGTCGGTGGTGTCATACCCGACAGGCCGCGATCATTCCGCGAAGGAACCTGTTTGTCAATGCGAGGCCAGCCTGGCGCCTGAGAAAACCACGCCCGGCGTCCGGCGGGGTATGATCCAATTATCGTCCCACCTTGGACGGGCGAGCCCCCGGGCGCGATTCATCGCCGAGGCGATGGCGTCCCGACAGGTGAGGGTGTACATTGGGTCAGCCATTGGGGGACGGAGGTCGATGGATGGCTGGCGGCACATTCCTGGACGTGATCCGCGCGCGGGTGACCGAGACCCCTGAGCGATCGGCCCTGCTCCACTGCGTCGGGGGCACCTGGGAATCCATGTCCTGGGGGGAGGTGGGACGGCTGACGGACCACCTGGCCTGCGGGCTGTTGAACCTGGGGCTCGCCCCCGGCGAGCGGGTGGGGCTCCTGTGCCGCAGTCGGCTGGAGTGGGTGCTGGCCGATCTCGGCATCCTGAAGGCCGGGTGCGTCACCGTGCCGGTCCACGCCAACGCGGTGGCCGGGGAGGTGCAGCACGTCCTGGGGCACTCCCGCGCCCGGGCGGTGTTCGTGGAGACCGCGGCCGATCTCGCCAAGCTGAGGTGCCTGTCCTGCGGGCTGGCCCTGGAGCGATCGGTGGTGATGCGGGGCGCCTCCCACGGGCAGGGAGAGCTGCCCTGGGACGAACTCCTGGCCATGGGCCGAGCCCGCCAGGCCGAGCAGCCCGGGGCGCTGGCTGCGCGCCAGGCCGAGGTGGCGCCGCCCCAGCTCGCCACCCTGGTGTACACCTCGGGCACGACCGGCCCCCCCAAGGGCGTCATGCTGACCCAGGCGAACCTCGTCTTCCAGGTGGAGGCGCTGGCCGGCGTGATGCGGGGTCTGTTCGGGCCGGACGACGTGCACCTCATGTGCCTGCCGCTGAGCCACATCCTGGCACGCTCCATGGTGCTGGCCGCGGTGCGGGTGGGCTACACCACAGCCTTCTCCACCGGGCTCGACGCCCTGGAGCGCGAGTTCGGCGAGGTGCGGCCCACCTTCGTCACCGTGGTGCCGGCCATGCTGGACCAGCTCCAGATCGCCATCCGGGCCGAGGCCGAGAGCCGCTCCTTCGTCCTGCGACGGGCCTTCCGCTGGGCCGAGGGCGTGGGACGCGAGGTGCTGCAGCGCCGAGCGCGGCGTGAACCCCTGTCGCTCACCCTGGGCGCGCGGGCCGCGCTGGCCAGGGCGGTCGTGCTCGGCCCCTCGCTGACGGAGCGGTTCGGCGGCCGGCTCAAGTACTTCATCAGCGGCGGCGCGCCGCTGGCGCCGGAGGTGGCCGAGTTCTTCACCAGCCTGGGCCTGCCGGTGCTGGAGGGCTACGGCCTCACGGAGAACGTGGGGGCGCTGAGCGTCAACCGGCCAGAGCGTTTCCGGCTGGGGAGCGTGGGGCCCCCCATCCCCGGGGTGGAGGTGCGCCTGGCCGCGGACGGGGAGATCCTGGCCCGCGGGCCGAACGTGATGGTGGGCTACTTCGAGGACAAGGCCGCCACCGCCGAGGCGCTGGACGCCGAGGGCTTCCTGCACACCGGCGACCTGGGCAGCCTGGACGCCGAGGGCTTTCTGCGCGTCACCGGCCGCAAGAAGGATCTGATCGTCACCTCCGGCGGCAAGAAGGTCTCGCCCCAGAACATCGAGCGCATGCTGCAGACCAGCGCCTTCCTGGAGCAGGCCATGGTGTTCGGCGACGGCCAGGACTACCTGGTGGCGCTGCTGTCGCTGCGGCAGGAGCGCGTCCAGCGCTTCGCCGAGGCCGAGGGCCTGCCGTTCGACAAGCTGTCGGAGCTGGCCTGCCACCCGCGGGTGCTGGAGGCGGTGCAGCGCGAGATCGACGCCTTCAACGCCCGGCTGGCCAGCCACGAGACCATCCGCCGCTTCACCATCCTGCCCCAGCCGCTGCGGGTGGACACCGGCGAGGTGACCGCGACCCTCAAGCTCCGGCGCCAGGAGGTGGCCCTGCGCTACCGCGAGCTCATCGCGGCCATGTACGAGGATCCCAGCCGGGGCCCCCAGGCCCTGTGCGCGGAGGAGCCATGAGCGCCGGGCGCACGGCGCCGCGGGCCTGGCTGGCGCTCGCCTGGCTCTCCGTCTGGGCCGCGGGCGGCCAGGCCGCGGCCGGCGCCGCCCAGGCCGACGAGTCGCTCGGGCCCCGGCGCGCACCGGGCGACTTCACCGGGTCGGCGGCCTTCCAGGAGCTGCGCAAGGCGGGCCGGCAGATCCTGGCCGAGCAGGCCTGGGATCTGGACGGCGACTGCAAGCCCGAGGCCGTGGTGGTGGAGGAGGGCGAGGACGGGCTCGCGCTGGCCGTGTACCGCGACGCGGGCGTGGGCGACTTCCGCCTACTCTTCCGCGCGGGCCCGAGCCGGGCCTCGGAGCTCGCGCGCCTGGAGCGGGTCAAGCTGGGGGACACCCCGGCGCTCCTGTTCGACGTGTTCGAGGACAACCCGGACGAGGCCGAGCACTTCGTGCGGCTCGTGACCGTCGAGCCGGTCCAGGCTCCCGAGGGCGCCCCGCGCATCGGGCTGCGCACCGTGTTCGGCGGGGGCTACCAGGTGCGCCACCCCGAGGAGGAGGCCGGCCGGGCGTCCGTGCGGCAGGTCGACCTGGGCGGCCTCCCGATCGGGCTCGAGCTCGGCCCGGCGGACGGCGCCCGTTGGCCGGCCCTGTGGCTGCGCACGGACGAGCGGCGCGTGGCGCTGCCGGCCGGCTCCGGCGGCCCCGAGGTGTGGCTGATCACCGGGCTGCGCGAGGAGGAGTACGGGGCCGAGGGCGGGGCGTACGCGCTCGTGGCGGAGCGCGCCCTCGACTTCCTGCCCCGGGCGGCGGGCGTGGTCGCCAGCGGGCCCGAGGGCGCGGCGCGCGTGCTCGACGGCGACCTGGGCACCGGCCTGGCGCTGGCGCCGGGGCAGGCGGCCGCGCTGATCCTGGAGCTCCAGGGCGAGCAGCCGGTGCGCGCGCTGCGCGTCCTGCCCGGCTGCGCCTCCTCGGCCGGGGACTGGGACCGGCGCGGGCGGGTGGGGCGGCTGACGGTGCGCTTCGACGGCGGGGCGCCGCTCACCGTCGAGCTGGAGGGGCCGCCCGCCCTGGACCCGAGGGTGCTGGCCCAGGGCTCCCTGGGCGTGCCCGGCGCGCCCTACGCCCACCAGGTGCTGGTGTTGCTGGCCACGCCCGTGCGCGCCCGGCGGCTGGAGCTGCGGCCCGGGATCGGGCTGGCGGGGGAGGGGGGCGGGGCCTGCCTGGGGGAGCTCGGCGTGCACCTGGAAGGACTCAGTCGAGCTTCGCCGCCACCACGGTGATCAGGGCCTTGCCCACCCCGTCGATGCGGGAGGCGCCCAGCACGGCCAGCTCCCCGTCCTTCAGCTCCACCGAGGTCTGCACCAGGGTCGTGTCCTTGTCGCGGTACATCTTGAAGGCCAAGCGGATGACCTTGGTCTCGCCCTGGATGCGCTCAGGCACGAGCTCCACGGTCAGGCGGTGCTCGCCTCCGAGCTGCAGCTTGGACTTCTGCCCGGCCTCGGTGGTGATGAAGGCCTTGTCCAGCACGCTCCACTGGTTGTAGGTGAACACCCCCTGGAGCTGGGCCACCACGGGTTTCAGCTCCGCCGGGATGGGGGTCGGGTTGGCGGCCGTGTCCGCCTGCACCAGGGTAAGCGTGATGCGCGCCTGGAGCGGCTTCTGATCCAGCTCGGCCACGCTGCGCAGCACCAGCTCGACCACCGGCTCGGTGTCCACCACCACCAGGGCCCGGGTGCGGTCCTCGAAGTCGATGCGCCCGGCGGGCGACAGGTAGTTGCGCAGCAGGCGCTGGAGCGCGATGCCGTCCGCGTACTTAAGGAACACGGTCTTGCGGGTCAGGCTGTCGGACACGCGCACGGCGTAGGTGGTCTGCTTGCCCTTGGCGCTCGCGACCAGCAGGGTGGTCGTGCCCGGGCTGAGCCCGAACACGGCCAGGCCGTCCCCGGAGATCTTGATGTCGGCCACGGCCGGATCGCCGATGGACACCCTGTTCGCGTCCTTGAGCACCAGGGTGCGCTGCTCGCCGACCTTCAGCGCGATCGTCAGCCCGTCGTTGCCGGCGGTCACCTCCAGGGCCTTGTCCTCGGCCCGGGCTGCGCCCGCGCACCAGCACAGGGCCGCCAGGGCGGCCGCGAGAAGCTGGGTCTTCATGGCTCTTTCCTCCTCACAGCTTGAAGTTGCGATCGAACACCCACACGATCTTCACCTTCGGATCCGAAGTGGCGAAGCGCAGCTCGAAGCGATCCACGGCGGCCACCCGCTCCGCGGGCGCCGGGCCGAGCCGCCCGTCGTCGCCGCCGTCCGCGGCCGGGCCCGGGTTGGGCAGGAACCACAGCCCCAGCGCGAGCAGCAGGGCCGCGGCCGCCGCGGCCAGGCCGGCCCAGGCCCAGACCCGCGCGGGCCGGGCGGCGGGCGCCTCCAGGGCGGCCTGCACCCGTCGCCACTCCTCGGCGCTCAGCTCGGGCGCCTGGGCCAGCGACTGGCGCGTCTCCGCCGTGGCCGCCTGCAGCGCCGCGACCCGCGCGCGGCAGTCGGCGCATTCGGCCAGGTGGCGTTCCAGGCGCGCGCGCTGGCGCGCTGACAGATCGCCGGCCGCCCAGGCCGGACCCAGGCGCTCGAAGCGTTGACAGCTCATGGCCGCTCCTCCCGCAGGTGCCCGAGCCCCCGGGCCAGGTGTTTCTTGGCCTCGAACAGGTGCCAACGCACGGTGGAGCGCAGGCAGCCCATGGCGCGGGCGGTCTCGGCGGTGTCCATGCCTTCCAGCTCCTTGCATACGAAGGCGGCGCGTTGGGCCGGGCTGAGCCGGTCCAGCGCCGCGCCGATCGTCCGGGTGAGATCGCCCCGGGCGGCCAGCTCGGCCGGGTCCGCGCCCGCGCCGGCCACGCGCTCGGGCTCGAGCGCAACGGCGGTCCGGGCCGCCCGCCGCCTGGCGAGGTCGAGGGCCGCTCGCACGGCCACCGCGGAGAGCCACGCGCCGAATGGCCGCTCGGGGCGCACCCCGCCGAGGTACTTGCAGGCCCGCAGCATGGCCTCCTGGGTCGCGTCGAGCGCGTCCTCGCGGTTGCCCAGGATGCGTGCGCTGACCCGGAACGCCCGCTGCCGGTGGCGGCCGAGCAGCTCGCCCAGGGCTCCCCGGTCGCCCGCCTGGGCGCGCAGCACCAAGTCGCGGTCCTCGGGGCTCGGCTCGGCCATGGTTTCACCTGGCGTTCGGTTCCGGCGTTCCAACCGTACTACCGTTCGCGGCGCGCGGGTGTTGGGGCCGGGCAAAAAAAAACCGCCCCCCGCGAGGGGGGGCGGTCCAGCGGTCGGAGCTCAGCGACTCACAGGCCGAGCACGTTGCCCAGCTTCATGGCCAGGCTCATGTCGCCCTTGATCTTCAGCTTGCCGGTCATGAACGCCATCTGGCCGTTCAGCTTGCCGGTGGCCATGTCCACGAAGTCCTTGGCGGCCATGATGATGGTGCACTTGGCGCCGGCGTTCTCGCCGTCGCCGACCTGGCCGCCGCTCTTGGTGCAGTCGACCCACCACTTGCCAGCGCCCTCGCCGGTGATGTCGAACTGGTAGATGGCGTTGACCTTGGTCACCGCGTCGCCCTTGGCCTGGAGCTTCGGAGGCAGCACAGTGGAGAAGATTTCCTTCGGGGTCATGGAACGTCCTCCCTGTCGCGAACCGCCCGTGGCGATTCTGTGATTGACAATCCGGTCAACGAAATCGCCGCACGGTAGCATGCTTCGATTTTCGTGTCAACTGCTAAAAAAGCTTTCATTTACGGGTGACTGAAGACGCGGGTGGTCTAGACGCCCGGGCTCGACCTCTCATCCCTGGGAATGCTGGGCAAACGGGCCCAAACTGGTCTATACATTTCTACATTTCAATGCCATTCTCGTGTTCACTTTAGGGTATTATTCTGCAATATTCGCATGTATGGAATGGGACGCGCTGCTCACCCGGGATCCGAGCGAACTGCTCCACGTGCGCATCCGGCGGGGCATCCGGGAGGCCGTGCAGGCGGGCGAGCTGCTGCCCGGGGAGCAGCTGCCCGGGGTGCGCGCGCTGGCCGGGCAGCTCGGCGTCAACCGCCTGACCGTGCTCAAGGCGCTGTCCGCGCTGAGCCGGGCGGGCGTGCTCACCTCCTCCCGCGGCAAGGGCGTGTTCGTGGCCCGCGCGCCGCGCTCGCGCGGGGGCCCGGAGAGCCGCCAGGCGAGGGTCGGGCCCTTCTTCGAGGGCGTGGCGGAGGGCCCCGACGGCGGCCCAGGGGGCAACGAGCAGGCCGGGGACGCGCTGAAGAACGTGATCGACGCCGCGCTCGCCCCGGGCAGCATCTCCTTCGCCGCGGGCTTCCCGCCGCCCGAGGCCATCCCCACCGCCACCATCCGCGCGCGCCTGGGGCGGCTGCTGCGCGAGGAGCAGGGCGCCGCGCGGCTGGGCTACGTGTCCACCCAGGGCGACCCCGGCCTGCTGGCGGCCCTGCGGGAGCTGCTGGCCGAGCGCGGCCTCCGGCTCGGACCCGACGACCACGTGCTCGTCACCAGCGGTGCCCAGCAGGCCCTGAGCCTGTGCCTGGACGCCCTGGTCCAGCCGGGCGAGGCGCTGGCGCTGGAGAGCCCGGGCTACCTGGGCGCCATCTCGGCCTGCCGCCTGAAGCGCATCCCCATGGTGGGCGTGCCGGTGGACGCGGGCGGGCTCAACCCGGCGCGGCTCGAGAGCGCGCTGCGCCGCGAGGACGTCTCGGCGGTCTACAGCGTGCCGAGCTTCCAGAACCCGACCGCGGTCACCCAGGGCCTGCGGCGGCGGCGGCAGCTCCTGGAGCTCACCCGGGCGCGGGGGGCGTTCCTGATCGAGGACGACATCTACGCCGACCTGCGCTTCGGCGGCCACCGCGTACCGCCGATCAAGAGCCTGCCCGGCAGCGAGCGGGTGATCTACCTGGGCTCGTTCTCCAAGTCGTTGGCCCCGGGGCTGCGCCTGGGCTTCCTGGTGGCCAGCGGCGAGCTGGCCGCGGGGCTGCGGCGCACCAAGGAGGTCATGGACATCAGCACCAGCGCGCTCTCCCAGGTGCTGGTGGCCGAGCTGCTGCGCAGCGGGTTCTACCGCCGCCACCTGGTGCGCGTGCGCCGGCTGTACCGCGAGCGGCGGGACGCCATGCTCGCGGCGCTCGCGGACGAGCTGCCGGGCTGGGTGCGCTACACCCGGCCCAAGGGCGGACTGCACCTGTGGGTCATGCCCGAGCGCCCGCTCGACGCCGGGCGCCTGCTCGCGCGCTGCCAGCAGGAGGGGGTGTCCTTCTCCCCGGGCAGCCTGTTCTTCTGCGACGGCCGGCGCTCGAGCTCGTTGCGCCTGAACTACGCCAGCCACTCGCCCGCCCAGATCGGGGAGGGGGTGCGGCGGCTGGTCACTTGCCTGAGGAAGGAGGCCTCCCGATGAGCACCTCGCTCCGCGTCACGGCCTGGTCCGACGCCGCCCGGGCCCGCGCCGCCCTGGCCGGCCCGCTCCCGTTCGGTAAGGTGTTCGCCGATCTGATGGCGCGCATCCAGCACGACGCCGAGCACGGCTGGCACGACGGCGCGATCGTGCCCTTCGGCCCGTTGGCGCTCTCGCCGGCGGCCAAGGTGCTGCACTACGGCCAGGAGATCTTCGAGGGTCAGAAGGCCTACGCCTGGCCCGACGGCCGGGTGGCGCTGTTCCGCCCGGAGCTGAACGCCCGGCGGCTGAACCAGTCGGCCCGGCGCATGGTCATGCCGGAGGTCCCCGAGGCCCTGCAGCTCGAGGCGCTCGAGCTGCTGGTGGACCTCGTCCGGGCCTGGGTCCCGCGCGGGCCCGGCACCGCGCTGTACCTGCGCCCGGCGCTGCTGGGGATCGACCCGACCCTCGGCGTCGCCCCCTCGGCCAGCCACCTGTACCTGGTCCTGGCCGCGCCGGTGGGGGGCTACTTCCAGGCCGGCGCGGGCGGGATCGCGGTTCGGGTCGAGGAGCGCGAGGTGCGCGCCTACCCCGGTGGCGTGGGCGCGGCCAAGACCGGCGGGAACTACGCGGCCGGGCTCCGCGCCCAGCAGCGCGCCAAGGCCGCCGGCTTCGACCAGGTGCTGTTCCTCGACGGCCGCGAGCACCGCCTGCTCGAGGAGATGAACGGCATGAACGTGTTCGCCGTGCTGGACGGGGTGGTGTGCACCCCGCCGCTCGGCGACACGGTGCTCGACGGCGTCACCCGCCGCTCGCTGCTCGAGCTGGCTCCGGCGCTGGGGCTCCGGGCCGAGGAGCGCGAGCTGCCGCTCGACGAGCTGGTGGCGGGGCTGCGCCGCGGGCGGGTGAGCGAGCTGTTCACCTCCGGCACCGGGGCCGGGCTGACCGCCGTGAGCCTCCTGGGCGTCGGCGAGGAGCGCGTGCCGGTGGGGCCGAGCGGGCCAGGGCCCGTCACCCGCCTGCTGGGAGAGGAGCTGTCCGGCATCCAGCAGGGCCTGCGGCCCGATCGCTTCGGTTGGATGCGCGAGGTGGGCGCACACCCGGTCGGGGCGGACGCCCCCGCGCCGCGTCCGCGCAGCGCGCGGGCCTGAGACCACCCGGGCCTGGGGGGACCCTGGACAGCCCGGACCGCCGGACGGTAGCCTTCCTGCAGAGGTGGCCATGGACAGAGGACGCGCATGGAAGGTGCCGGTCGTGCTCGAGGTCTGGGCGCTCCTCGCGGTTGCTGTCTGGTGCCTGGGGGGGTGCAGCGAGGAGAATGCCGCGGCGGACGCAGCCCTGGACGCGCAGGACGCGAGCGGGGAGGAGGAGCCCCTCCCGGACGACGGCGGGCCAGACGCCGCCGGGGACGACGCCGGCGAGGACGCCGCGGATGGCGCCGGCGAGGACGGGGCCGAGGACGGAGCCGCGGACGCCGGTGAGGACGGAGCCGAGGACGGAGCCGAGGACGGAGCCGAGGACGCAGCGGACGGCTCCGGGGAGGAGGCCGGCGACGAAGCGCCGGTGCCCGACCCCGGGCTCCCGGCCGGGGCCGAGCCCGCGCCGGTGGGCGTGGAGGTGGAGCTCCCGGGCTGCCTGCCCGACGGCGATGGAAACGGCGAGGTGGTGCCGCTGCAGGTCTACCTGCCCGAGGGCGCCGGGCCGTTCCCGGTGGTCGTGCTCCACCACGGCTTCATGCTGGACGCGACCCAGTACGCCTCCTACGGCGCGCACCTGGCGGGCTGGGGCTACCTGGCCATCTTGCCGAAGATGCCCGGCGCGCTCTTCGGCGGTCCCAACCACCGGGAGCTCAAGCTCTGCCTGGAGTCGCTCCTCGACTGGATCGACGCCCAGGCATCGGTCCCGGCCGGTCCGCTCCAGGGCAAGGCGGACGCCTCGCGCCTGGGGCTCGCCGGCCACTCCATGGGGGGCAAGATCTCGCTGCTCGTGGCCAGCGAGGACGCCCGGCCGGACGTCGTCTTCGGGATCGATCCGGTGGACGCCGGGGGCGGGCCCACGGGGGGCGATCCGGTGGACTTCCCCTCGGTCACCCCGGAGCTCATGGGCAGCATCCACGTCCCGCTGGTGCTGCTGGGCGAGACGGTCAACGCCACCTGCACGGGCTTCATGTGCCAGGCCTGCGCGCCCGCGGAGGACAACTTCCAGCAGTACCACGAGCACGCCACCAGCCCGGCCCTGGAGATCGAGGTGGTCGGGGCGAACCACATGAGCTTCCTGGACGACCCGGACTGCGGGTTGACCTGCAACGTGTGCGCGGACGGGACGGACGACCCGCAGGTGACGAAGCTGCTCACCCGGCGCTACCTGACCGCCTTCATGAACGTGTTCCTCAAGGGCGAGACCGCCTACCGGAGCTACCTCACCGGCCCGGGCATGCAGGTGGACCTCGACGCCGGCCTCGTTCACACGCGCGTGCAGAACGGTTTCTGACGACGCGGAGTGTGCGCAGGCTAGTTGTCTCCCCAGCGGAGCTGGTAGGGGGAGCAGGTCCAGCCGCCGTTCGTGTGGGACGCGCGGAGGTAGACCTGGACGGTGTCGTCGGCGCCGCCGCAGTGCGGTTCCAGCTCGACCGCCTCGTTGGCCGAGCCGCTGGCGTCTGAGCAGCACCCAGAGTAGCCTCCGCTGCTCGAGGGAGACCCCGCTGTGCAGGAGTAGGAGGGCACGCCCTCCGGGTTGACACACGCTGCGTACAGGCAGAGCGCGTAGTTCGAGCCCGCGGGGATATTTCGCAGCTCGGCCCTGGGCCGCACGGCGGACCAGAGGGCTTCGGTCACGCGGAATCGATACCAGTCCAGGTCACCCTGGCCGTAGAGCGTGGCGGTGAACAGGTCGGCAGGGAAGGGTGTGGCACTGGTGACTGAGCCGAGATCGCGCGCCGAGGCCAGAGTCTCGTTCGGCTCGAAGCCATCGATGATTGGTTCGCCCGCGCAGGTCCCTCCCGCGCACAGGTCCCCGGAGGTGCACGGATCGCCGTCGGAGCACGGAGCGCCGTCGTTCGGCGACCAGACCTGCGGGGCGGTGGCGTCGCAAGCCTCGCAGGGGTTGGCCGGGTTCGTCTGGCCATCGGTGAAGCATGCTCCTCCGAGAAGGCAGGTCCCGGGCAGGACCGTGGAGAAGCAACCCGAGAGGCTGTCGCAGTCGTCATCCGTGCAAGTCAACCCGTCGTCGCAGGAGATCAATCCGGCACCTGCGCAGGACCCGTTCTGACAGGTAGAGCTGGTGGTGCAGACGTTCACATCGTCGCAGGATGTGCCATTTGGAAGGGAGGACCAGGCCTGCGGAGAGTCGGCCGCATCGCACTCCTGGCAGGGGTAGCCGGGCCGTGGGTCGCCGTCGGCCCAGCAGACGCCTCCGATGCGGCACCGGCCGGCCAGGATGGAGAAGCTGCAACCGCCGACTCCGTCGCAGGTGTCCGCGGTGCAGTCCAGCCCGTCGTCGCAGGAGTAGGAAATCCCCAAGCATGCTCCGAGGGAGCACGAGTCCATCCTCGTGCACGGGTCGCCATCGTCGCACGGCAGGCCGGTCAGAGGTGCCCAGGCTCCCGGAGTCGAGGAGTCGCAGGCCTCGCAGGGATTGGCAGGGTTCTCCTGCCCATCGTCCCAGCAGGCTCCACCGATCGAGCAGCGGCCGGCTTCTACGCTGAAGCTGCAGCCGCCCGCTCCGTCGCAGGTGTCCGCGGTGCACTCCAGGCCGTCGTCGCAGGTGTAGCCCTCACCCGTGCAGGCCCCCCCCGTGCACAGGTCGCCGGAGGTGCACGGGTCGTCGTCGGAGCACGAGGCGCCGTCGTTCGGCGACCAGGCCTGCGGGGCGGTGGCGTCGCAGGCCTCGCAGGGATCGGACGGATTCGCCTCGCCATGGGCGCGGCAGGTGGCGTCGATCAGGCAGTGCCCCGCTACCAGGGGATGTTCGCAGCCGCCCGCGCCGTCGCACACATCCTCGGTGCAGAGAAGCCCGTCATCGCAGGAGAAGGCATCCCCTTCGCAAACCCCCTGGTGGCACGCGTCGTCGATGCTGCACGGGTCGCCGTCCTCGCAGGGGCTGTCGTCGGGCAGGGCCGACCAGTTGCCCGGGTCGCTGTCTGGGGCGCAGGTTTCGCATGGGTTGGTGGGGTTCGGCTCATCCGCGGCGCGGCACACGCCCTCGATGACGCAGGCTCCAGCGGACAGAACGTTGGAGCAGGTGCCGTCGCCGAGGCAGAGGTCCTCGGTGCAGTCCAGATCGTCTCCGCAGCCGTATGGGGTCCCCTGGCAGGTGCCAGCCAGGCACTGGTCGCCCGAGGAGCAGGCGTCGCCGTCGTCGCATGCGGAGCCTGGATCGAGCTGGCTCCAGTGGTCGGGATCCACGGCGGGCAAGCAGGCCTGGCAGGCGTCGGCGGGATGTGGCGCGCCGCCTGGGACACAAGCACCGTCGATGATGCACACCTCCTCGACCAGGTCGTTGCGGCAGGTGCCATCTCCAAGGCAGGTGTCTAGCGTGCAGGCCTCATCGTCGTCGCAGGAGTACTGCGTTCCGGCGCAGGTCTGGTCCTGGCAATGGTCCGCGAACGTGCATGCATCGAGATCGTCGCACGCGGCCTGGTCTGCAGAGGACCAGCCGTCGAGCCGTAGCTCTGGGACGCACGTCTGGCATGGGTTGTCGGCGGGTGACTGCCCGGCGCTCCAGCACTGGCTGGAGATAAGGCAGTAGCCCGCGAACATGGTGAAGGTGCATCCGCCCGCGCCATCGCAGCCGTCCGCGGTGCACTCGATCTGGTCGTCACAGGCGTAGCTCTCACCCGCACAGCCTGGAGGGCCGCAGGTGTCGTCGCGGGTGCATGCGTCCCCGTCGTCGCATGCCCGCCCCGTGGCCGGTGACCACCCGGTCGTGGACTGCGCGGGATCGCAGGTGCTGCAGGCGTCCGCCGGGTCCGGTGCCTCTTCGGGAACGCATACGCCGGCGATCAGGCAGAACCCCGCCGCCAGCGCGTGCTGGCAGGTGTGTTCGATGTCGCACACGTCCTGGGTGCAGGCCAGGGCGTCGTCGCACTCCTCGATGCGTGTGCATTCCGGTGGCTCGCCCTGAGCGCCCGAGTCGCAGCCCGACGCCTGCCAGGCGAGGAGCGGGAAGGACATCCAAAGAGCCAGCCGTGCGGAATTCTGCATGCTGACCTCCGTCGAGGGCGGTGGTGAGTCTGTGGCGAGGAGAGACTAGCATGGGGGGAGCTCACGCGAACAGGTCACCGCCTGCCCTCCTCGAGGATGTTCGGCTCGCTGGCTAGCGGATCTGGACGACCACGGTCCCGGCCGGCCGTCCGAGGACCGCCAGCCACCCGCCTGGATGCACGGCCATGGCCAGCGGATCCGTGGCGCTGTCCAGAAGGACTGCCTGACCGGTCTGCGGATCGATGGCGTGGGCCTGGTAGAGGTACCCCTCGGGATCCGCCTGCAGGAGCACCCGCTCTCCGCCGGGCGCCCAGAGCGGCGCCAGCGGAGACGCCGTCCCGGCGCGCAGGGTCCGGGTCGGGCCGCCCGCAACCGGTGTGACCTGGAGATCGAAGAGCTCCTGCGCAGCCTTCAGGTGAAGCACGTCCAGGCCGGTCGGCGAGGGCTCGTAGAACAGCATGGCCAGCGCCGACGCCACAGGCCGGTTGGTCCCGTCCTCCAGGTCGATCGCCCGGAGCTCGAGCGACTCCGCCTGGAGGTAGAGCGCGGCCGAGTCCCCCACGACCCGGAAGGGCAAGTGGGCCATGGCAAACTCGGGCGAGGGGATCAGGTCCGAGGCCAGCTCCCGCGCGCCGCTCCCGTCCACCGCGGTGGCGAGAAGCTGGTACCCGAGGCCGAGGTAGGCGCCCGGGTGGAGGATGAGGCCCCTGGCAGGGACCTCCAGGAAGTAGCCCGGGAAGTTGAGCGGCAAGTCCGGCACCAGGAGCACGGGCTGGCCCTCACCTTGCAAGGGCACGGCGCTCAGCTCAAACGTCTGGGCCTCACAGTTGAAGTTCGTCCCGATGTAGAGCCGCTCGTCTCCCGCGGACTGCCAGTAGGCCGAGGTCACGACCTCGCTGGCCACCAGGCGGGAGGGTCCGCCGGCCGCGGGGGCCAGGCGCAGCTCGGTGGTGTGCCAGTCGCACGCGATGTTCGGGTTCTCGAAGTGGTGCGCGACGGCCCGGCCGAGGTAGAGGAGGCCGGTGCCGTCCCGGGTGAAGCGCAGGGGGCCCAGCGCGTCGGAGGCCACCTGGTAGGCGGGAGCGTCGGGATCGTCCAGCGACAGGATGGAGAGTGCGCCGGCGACGGCCTGTTCATCCCAGCCGGTGATCACCGCCACCCGCGTTCCGTCGTCCGACGGCCAGAAGAGACCCACCGCGGAGGCCAGCCTCCGGCTGGCGCCGGCGTCCGCGACCCAGAGGTGGGCGTAGGCGCCATCGGGGGTCAGGAAGATCACCCTGGAGCCATCCGGGGTGAACTCCGCCCAGCGCACCCCGGCCGCGAGGTCCACGCTGGTCCGATCGACCAGATCGGTCAGGCGCAGCCGGTTCTCGGCCTCATCCACGCTCAATAGCTGCCGGCAGTCCGGCGAGAAGGACTCCAGGAGCGAGCCTCCCGGCGCGACCACCAGGGGCGAGGCAAAGCCCTGGGCGAACGCGCGGCTGCAGGGATCCGCGGGATCGTCGGCCCCGCCATCCGTGGCCGCTCCCTCGCCCGGATCGTCCGTCGAGCCCCCGTCGCTGTCGGACGCATCGGGTTCTCCGTCCCCGGCGTCGGCCGGGCTCCCGGCGCCCGAGGAGCAGCCCGGGGCCCCGAGCAGCAGCCAGCATCCCAGCCAACACCCCAGCCCATGTCCCAGCGAGATGACGAGCGGCGTACGCACAGGCACCCCCGATTGGTGGCGCTCCCACTCTTGCGGCATCAGCCCGACCCGCGTCAACCTCGCCCGAGCACCAGGCCGCACGGCCCGGGTCCTGCGGGTACTTGCCGTCCTTCGGGCCCCATTGGGTGTAGGATGGCTCGCGGGTCTGGCGGGTAGCGGGGAACTGGAGGCTCACGTGAAACGCGCAGTGGTGCGAAAGCCGGCGAGGAAGGCTGCCAGGAAGATCGTCAGGAAGCCGGCCAAGAAGGCAGCCAGGAAGGCAGCCAAGAAGCCTGCCAAGAAGGTCGCCAGGAAGGTAGTCAGGAAGGCCGCCAAGAAACCGGCCAGGAAACCGGCCGAGGATGAGGTGCTGGCCATCGTGTTCGTGCCGGCGCTGATCGCCCTGCTGGCCCGGGCGGAGCAGTTGAAGGGCGCGCCGCTCACCCGCGTAGAGGTCGAGCGCATCCGGGACGAGGGCGCCTGCATCGCGCTCCCGGCCAGCGCCGTCGCGGACGTGGACGAGGGCCGCGGCTACCCCGACATCGATCCGGAGCGGGCCTGGGAGCAGTGGCAGGCGGTCCGGGTCAGCGTCCTGTCGGCGATGCCGGATCGGTAGCCTCGATAGAAAGCTGCCGCGTAGAAAGGTGCCAGCCTCTTTCGGAAGCGGCCATCCCGGCAGGTTCAGGCTCTCCAATGCGAGATGTGTAACCCTTGGAAATGCAACGATTGACGCAGTTATGACGCGCGTCAAAGCTGCGTCAAAAAGCGTCAAAAAGAGGCTGGCACCTTCGCCCGGACCGCCATGAATCGCTATTGGTTCTAAGCCGCCTCTTGCCATCCCTCGGTGAAAAGCGACCCCGGCGTCGCGCAGAGGAAAGTGATCAGGGACGTGGCACGCTGCAACCACTTTCGGCGGTCTTCAGCTGGGAGGGGTGGCTTGGATCGATTGATGAACGCGACACCTGGTGTGGGATGAGGCGTTGAAGGAGAGTGCTGGGATGGAGGCGGTCGAGCTCACGCGGCTGAAGCAAGCCTACACCCTGCTCGGGGTGCTGCCGGACTCAAGTGCGCTGGGGATCCGGCGGGCGTACGGGCGTCAGGCCAGGACGTGGCGATCGGACCGGTGGCCGGAGGGCAGCCCGCAGCGGGAGCGGGCCGTGGCGCGGCTGCAGGAGCTCAAGCAGGCCTTCCGGTTGATCAGACACGCACCGTTGCGCTACCACGTCGAGTCTCCTGGTGTCCCGGCCCGGGCCGGTCGGCCTGGACCGCGGCACAGCGCGCCTGTCACGAACTGGTTCGAGTGGATCGTGCGCTTCGCGTGCGGCGCGGCCTTCGGCCTGCTCGTCCTGGTCCTGCACTGCCTCGTGGAGCTCTCGACGGCGATCCTGATCTGTGTCCCGCTGGCGACCGGGCTCGGGTCCGCCCTGCTCGGCGACCGTTTCTGGCACACGATCTTGAGGAGCATGCTGTGGTGGGCCTGAGCTAGAGCAGGCCGGTGCGGTCGAAGTACACCTCGTTGCGCCGGATCAGGCCGCCCTCGAGCTGGACCAGGCACACCCCGTCGAGCTCCAGGAGCTTCCCGCGAGTCGGGACGCGGGCGTGCCACAGGTTGACGAAGC
Organism: Myxococcota bacterium; assembly: GCA_022710975.1. Taxonomy (GTDB): domain Bacteria; phylum Myxococcota; class B64-G9; order B64-G9; family B64-G9; genus JAKLGA01. Next base: position 58,626 of record JAKLGA010000023.1, read on the forward strand.
CGCCTGCCATGGGGATGGAGCTCCGCTGGGTCCAGACCCAGTCCGGGTAGCGGGCCAGGAGCTTCCTGAAGTAGCCGAGCAGCGCCTCCCGGCCCTGGAGCCCGCGGGGCACGGCGGGATCCAGGTAGAAGGCGTCCGGCGCGTAGAAGCCGGCCAGGACCTCGGGCCGGTTGCCGGTCCAGGCCGGCAGCCAGGAGTCCGCGAACCTCCGCGCCGCGTCCTCGCCCAGCGCTCCTTCGAGCTGCATGTCCACCTCCAGCCTCCCGGGCATCCTACCACCTGGCGGCGCGGGCGAGGCGATGCTAGACCAGGACGGTGAGGAGCGCGCGCTCCGCTGGCGCAGGCTCCCCGGGAGGATGCATGCTCAACGTCGGCAGCCTGGTGGGGGCCCTGTTGGTTTGCTGGAGCGCCGCCGGGTGCGGCACCGAGGCCGGGTTCGCGCCCTTCAGCCCGCCGGTGCCGGCCCAGCCGTACGTCGACCGGCCCTTCCTGCAGGAGGAGAACCACACCACCAACGAGCTCGAGCCGGGCATCGGCGCGCTGGTCGCGGTGGCGCTGCCGCCCCCCGAGGCCTCCGGGTTCGAGGTCCCCACCCAGGTGACGCCCCGCGGGCTGGTCGGGCGCGACGGCCAGGGCGCACCGCGGATCGCCTCCATCCCCGCGGCCGATCCCGACCTGATCGCGGCCTCGTTCCTCGGCGCCGAGCTGCTGCTCGCCGGTCCGCGCGGGCTCTACCGCTGCGGCCCGGCCGCGTGCGCGGCGAGTGACCCGGCGCCTGCCGGGCTCACCGTCCTCGGCCTGGCGCCCGCGGCCACCTCGACGCGGGTGTACGTGCTGACCGACGTCGGGCTCGGCTGGCTCGACGCCGGTGGGGCCGTGCGCTGGCCGGCGCCGGGCGGGGCCTCGGTGACCGCGGCCCTGGAGCGCGGCGACGACCTGCTGCTCGCCGGGCCGGCCGGCCTGGCCGCCCACCCGCGGCCCGCCGGGGACACGCTCGGCGCGGCGCGCTGGACGTTCACCGCCGCCGATGGCCTGGCCGCCGGCCGGATCGCCGCCCTGGTCGCGGACGTCACGCTCCCGCAGGCGCTCGACCTGGTGGCCGTGGGCGACGCCGGGCTGCAGGGCCTGTCCCTCGCCGGCGCGGCGCCGCAGGTGGTGGAGGTGCCGCTCTTCGCCGCGGATCGGGTTCCGCTGGATCGGCCCACGGCCGCGACGCGCGCCGCGGACGGCGGGCTGCTGGTGGCCACCCGCGGCGGCGCCTGCCGCGTCATGGAACGCGGCCTCGGCCCCGAGTGGCGGGTGTACAACGCCGAGCGCTGGCTGCCCGACGGCGACGTGCGCGGCCTGGCGGCCGATCCTCGGCTCGCCGACGGCCCGCTCTACTTCGCCACCGCGGGCGGCCTGGCCAGGGTCACCGCGCGGCGGCTGACGCTCGAGGAGAAGCTCGCGCCCTTCGTCGAGCGCGTCGTCCTGCGGCACGATCGCGACGGCGCGGTGGCCGACTCGCACCTGACCCGGCGCGGCGATCTCTCCTCCAACATCCCCTGGGACTCGGACAACGACGGCGGCTGGACCGCCTACTGGCTGCTGGCCGAGTGCTTCCGCTACCAGGTTACCGGCGATCCGGCCGCGAAGCAGCACTTCGACCGGTCGCTCGAGCGCATGCTCAGCCTGCAGACCCTGACCGGCACCGACTACTTCCTGGCCCGGGCGGTGATCCGCAAGCAGGGCTGCCCACTCGACGACTGCGACGGTCCTGACGACGGCGAGTGGTTCACCTCCCCGGACGGCGAGTGGTGGGTCAAGGGCGACACCTCGAACGACGAGGTGACCTCGCACATGTTCATGATGGGCCACGCCTACGAGCTGTGCGCCGACGGCGAGCAGCGCGCCCAGATCCGCCAGCACGTCTCGCGCATCGTGGGCGGCCTGCTCGACCACGGCTACCAGCTCCTGGACGTGGACGGGCTGGTGACCACCTACGGGCAGTTCGATCCGGCCTACGTCAACGACTCGCTGCCCGGCAAGTACGGCGACGGCGGCCACCGCTCGGCGCAGCTCCTGGCCTGCCTGGTGCTGGCCTACTACATGACGGGCGAGGCCCGCTACCTCGAGGCCGAGCGGCTGCTCGTCCGCGAGCACCACTACGACACCAACGTGCTGACCGAGGCCGACTACCCCTTCCGCGCGGGCAACGGCGACGGCGACGAGCTGGGCACCCAGGCCTTCTTCGTGCTGGTGCGCTTCGAGCAGGATCCGGCCCTGCGGGCCACGTGGCTGGCCGGCTGGGAGAACACCTACCGCCACCTGGTGCTGCAGCAGGGCGCCTTCTGGGATCTGGCCCACGCCGTGATCGGAGGCGCCGCGCCGCGGTTCGAGGAGGCCGGGCGCTGGCTGCGCCTGGCGCCGGTCGACTTCATCCGCTGGGAGATGCGCAATCTCCAGCGCCGCGATCTCGTGGCCGCGCCGGACTACTACCACGACAGCGGGCGGATGCGCTCGGACGGCCGCATCCTGCCCTACGACGAGCGGCCCAACGATCGCTGGAACACCGATCAGTTCAAGGTCGAGGGCGGCCTGGGGCCGTTCATCGAGATGGACGGCGCCGACGTGCTGATGCCCTACTGGATGGGGCGGCACTACGGGATGATCATCCCCGAGTGAAGGCCGCTCACTCGATGGGCTTCATGCCGGCCTCGACGCAGATGGGTCTCTCGCCCTCGAAGAAGTAGTAGGCGTCGTTGGCCCGCACCAGCCAGCGGCCGTGCCCCTCGTCGCGGAAGCTGACCGCCCTGTGGTTGGCTGGCGGGTCCTTGAACCGATCGAGATCCAGCTCGGGCACGGTGTCGCGCCGGCCGCCGCCCCGGGCGAGCTTCACCTCCGGCCCGAGCAGGCGCGCGAGCGCCTCCCGCTGGTCGAGGTGCAGCGCCAGGACGAGCTGGTTGTAGGCCAGATCCACGGCGGCGTGGGGGCTCGCGGCGAAGGGGTAGTGCAGCATGAGCTGTCCCTTGGCCCTGGCCTCCTGGTCGATGGAGAAGCGGAAGGTGGCCGGCTCGTAGGCCAGGTACGGGCCGTTCTCCTTCACCCAGGCCCGGCGCTCGGCGCTGTCTCTGAACCTCCGGCCCAGCATGTCCTCGAGCCGCGAGCCCAGGAACCCCTGCACCTCACCCGTGCTCCGCAGGCCCTCGGGCGGCGAGTCCAGGAACTCGGAGAACACCTCGACCACGTGGCGGTCGGTGCGAATGAGGTCGAGCAGGTGGACGGCCTCCCAGGCCAGCGCCGGGTACTTCCTGGCCACCTCGGCCAGCGGGTACACCGCGGCCCGGTGCACGCTCACCAGGAACCAGGTGGCCGCCTGGCGCTCGGCCGGGGTGGTCTTCGGATCCGCGATCTTGCGGACGTTCTCCAGCGCGCACTCCCCGGTGATGTCCTGCCAGGCCAGGGCCGGCGCGCCCGCCAGGAGCAGCGCGCAGAGGGCGCACAGCGACAGCAGCCCGCGCATGGGTCACCTCCGTCGTTCGCCTCATTATACGGATCAGCCCGGCGGAAGTCGTCGTGCAGGGGGTTGACATGCACGCCCCTCCCGCCGCCTAATGACCTCGATTGCTGACTCGAAGGTGCGATGGGAGGCGACCGATGGACGAGAAGAGCGGATTCAGCCGGCGCGATCTGTTGAAGCTGCTCGGCAGCGTGACCGTGGCGGCCGGGGCGGGCTCGGTGGTGGCCACCCTGCTGCCCGGCTGCGGCGAGGACCAGGCCAGCGATCTCCCGGCCGGCTGCAGCCTGCTGTCCGAGGAGACCGTGATCGACCTCACCAACGGCTATGCCTACGAGGTCCAGGAGCTCCAGTGCCAGGTGGATCAGCCGGCCCTGGACTGCTACTGCTACACCGGCGACTACGTCTACTACTCGGGCGACTACCACGCGCCGGTGAACGGCCGGCCCTGCGTGTGTGTGCGCAGCCGCCTGGCCGAGTAGCCCGCCCCGCGGTGAGCCCCGCCCTCCAGATCGCCCTCGTCCACGCCTTTCCGCTCGAGCTGGACTCGGCCGCCTGCCGGGGCCTGCGCTGGCTGCGCGACGAGCTCACCCGGCGCGGGGCGCGGGTCGAGGCGGTCACGCCCGCGGATCCGGGCGCGCTCGGCGTGGCGCTGGCGACGGCCGGGGTGGTCTGCGCGGGGGAGCTCCGGCCCTGCGAGCACGAGCTGGCCGTGGTGTCTGCCCTGGCGCGCTGCCCCGCGCCGCTCGTGCTCCTGCCCCAGGGCTACCCGTTCTGCGAGATCGGGACCCGGGTCTGCCCCCGCTGCCCGCTCCGGCTGCGGTGTGAGAGCACCCACCGGGTGGCCGCCTACCGCCACCTGTTCGCGCGCGCCGCGCGGGTGGTGTACCTCTCGCCGCTCCACCGCCGGGCCTGCGAGGGCTTCCTGGGCGCGCACCCCGGGGCGCTCACCCTGGCGCCTCCGGACCCCTGGCCGCTGCCCGCGGGCGGGGGCGAGGGGAGCGCGGCCTTCCCCAACCCCAACGATCCCGGCGAGTGGGAGCGGCTGCGCGAGCACTGCCTGGCGCACCCTGGCGAGGTGGTCTCGGCCTACGCGGACGAGCTCCCGCCCGGCGATCTCCCGGACAACCTGCGGCCCGTGCGCCTGGCCCGGTCCGGCCCCCGGGGCGAGTTGCTCGCCCGGCACGCGCGGCTGGTGCTGCTCCCGGAGCGGCCGCTGCCCTTCGGCCAGGACGCCGCCGCCATGCTGCTCGCCGGGCGCGGCGCCGCGCTGGGCGAGGCCGTCGGGCTGGCTCACTGGCTGGGCCCGGAGCCGGGCGCCGGGGCCATCCAGGCGCTCGTGGACGAGGCCCGGCGCGAGCTGCCCGGGCTGGTGCTGGAAGCGGGCTCCGCCCTGCCGGCGCCCGCCCCGCAGGCCCCGCGCTTCGGGCGCGTGCTCCTGTGGGCGCACGGCCTGGGGCTCGGCGACTCGATCAACCTCCTGCCCTTCGCCCGCTCGCTGGCCGAGTCCTGCCGGGAGGGGCTCACCTGGGCGCTCCCCGCCCGGCACGCGACCCTGCTCGAGGGCGCGCTGGACGCCAGCCTGCAGCCCCACGAGGAGCTCGATCCGGAGCAGGCCCGCGCCCGTTTCGAGCTGGTGGTCGAGGTGTCGGTGTACCGCGATCGCCTGTACGCCGGCGACCTGGTGGACGAGCGCTGGCTGCAGCTCGAGCTGGCCCGGCCGAGCAACGGCTTCCAGCGTGTGCACGAGAACCTGCTCGACCTCCTGGCGAGCGCGGGCCTGCCCGCCCGCCCGGAGCGCCCGCGCCTGGCGCTCCGCCCGGAGGAGCGGCGGGCGGCCGAGGCGCGCCTGTCGTCCGCCGGGCTGGACGCCCGCGCGGGGCTCGTCCTGGCCGTGCACCCCGGGGCGGGCGCGGCGGTGAAGCGCTGGCCCCCCGGGCGTTTCGGCGAGCTCTGCAGGTGGGCCCGGCGCGAGCTCGGGGCCGGGCTGGTGCTCCTCGGCGGGCCGGAGGAGGACGCGCTGCTGGACGCCGTGCTGGCGGCGGAACCCGGGGCGGCGCTCGTCTCGCGGGGCGAGCCGCTGCGCGAGGTGGCCGCGCTGCTCCAGGCCTGCACCGCGCTCGCCTGCAACGACTCGGGGCTGATGCACCTGGCCTGCGCCGTGGACACGCCGGTGCTGGCCCTGTTCGGGCCCTCCAGCGAGCACGTGTGGGGACCCTCCGCGCCGCTCGCCCAGGTGGTCGCCCCGGCCGGCGGCGGGCCTGGCCGACGCGCCCTGGACGCGCTCGGGGTGTCCGAGGTGGCCACCGGGCTCGCCGCGCTCCTGGGGCGGATCGCCGCCGCGCCGCCGGGCGACGTCCGCCGCCTGCTGGCGCGCTCCCCCTCGGCCCGCCGCGAGCAGCTCGCGGACGGGTGGGGCTGGGCGGCCGCGCGGGGCCAGGCTCGCCTGGCCTGCCGCGGCGCAGGAGACCCGGTGGCGCTCCTGCTCGAGACCGCCGCGCGTCCGGTCGCGTACGCCGAGCTGTGCGCGGCGCACGGCGCCGCCCTGGTCGAGCTGGCGCTGGTGGCCGGGCTCCTCGCGCCGCCCTGGGCCGCGGCCGCGCTGGGGGGGGAGCGCGGATGAGCCGGCTCGAGCCCCGCCTCGGCTACCTGGCCGAGTCCGGTTTCCAGCACGCCTTCCCGGTGGAGGCCATGCTGCGGGTGGCTCCCGGGCCGTTGTTCACCACCGGGCAGCGGCTGGCCGAGCGCTTCCACGGGCGCACCGAGGTGGTCCGGGTGGGGGCCGAGGGACTGTCCGCGGCCCTGGCCGCGCGCGGTGTCGACGTGCTGGTCTCCAGCAGCCACCTGCTCCCGCCGGCCATGCTGCGCGCCCAGGCGCCCGGGCTCAGGGTGGTGTTCGTCAGCCACGGCGAGAGCGAAAAGACCCACGGACAGGGCGCCAGGCCGCAGCCCTCCTGGCAGGTGATGCCGGTGAACGCGCAGTTCGATCTGGCCCTGGTCGCCAGCCACCACCACTTCCAGACCCAGGTGAACCCGCGCAAGGAGCTGGTGGGCTACCTCAAACACGATCTCTTCCTGCACGGCGGCTACGGCCTGCGCGCGCCCGAGCCGGGCTGGGTGCTGTGGGCCCCGGGCTGGGGCCGGCACTCGTCGGTCGCCCACTGGCTGGACGCCGTGGTCGAGGCCACGGGCCGGCTGGGGCTGCGCTGCCTGCTGCACTTCCACCCCCACAGCCACACGACCGAGCCGCACCTGGTGCAACGCGCCCAGGCGCTCGTGCTGCGCCACGATCACCTGCGCCTGGCGCAGTGCTTCAACGTCCTCGAGCTCATGGCGCGCTCGGCGCTCCTGCTCGGGGACGTGTCCTCGGTCACCCACGACTGGCTCATGTTCGATCGGCCGCTGGTCTTCCTCGATCACCCGGGCCTGAGCTTCCCGGACGAGAAGCGCCTGTTCCCGGTGGGCCGCGCGCTGCGCCACCGGGAGGAGCTCTCGCGCGCGCTGGGCGAGGAGCTGGCCGAGCCCGCGCGCGGCAGCGCCGCCCGCCGACAGGCCCTGGCCGAGCGCTACTTCCAGCTCGACGGCCGCGCCGCGGAGCGGGCCCTGGAGGCCATCCTGCGCTGGTGGCACGGCCCCTGGGCCAAGGGGCCCTGAGGCCAGGCCGGGGGTGGAGACCGAATTCTGGCTGGACGGGACGATCTCCGCGCGCTACATTGGGTACGACCAGGGGCGGGAGAAGGAACGGTCCTGCACCATGCGCGAGTGCGAGTACCTGGCCCGCTGTCCGTTCTTCAACGACCAGATGAGGGGCATGCCCAGCATGGCCGAGCACATCAAGGCGCACTACTGCCGCGGGATCTTCGCGGAGTGCGCCCGCTACCAGGTGGTCCAGGTGCTCGGGCCTGGCAGCGCGCCCCCGGACCTGTTCCCCATCCAGACGGCGCGGGTCGAGGAGATCGTCACCGCGGGGAAGAAGTGAGGCTGCCCATGCGAGCATCGTTCGCGCTTCTCGTCGGGCTGACGTCCTGGTCGCTAGGGGGCTGCGGCGGGGACGGCGACGCCTTCGCCGCCTGCAAGTCCGCCATGACGGCGCTGTGCGACAAGGCCTGCGAGTGCACCGGCGGCGGGGCCTGCAACATGGGCAACGACATCGGCGGGAGCTTCCCCTTCGAGAGCCGCCAGGAGTGCCTGGACTGGTACGTGGTGGCGGGCTGCCGGGACTCGGACGGCGACTTCCCGCCGGACTCCTTCTTCGAGGGCTGCGAGGCCGCCGTGGCCACGGCCCAGTGCCGGACCGACCCCGACCCGGCCGTGATCGTGCCCGCCGCCTGCGTCTACCAGGGCGACTGAGCGCGCTGAAACAGGTCCACCTGGCGCGCCCCCGGGTCTTGTCCTATAGTGCGCATGAAGGGGCTCGGGGAGACGTGCTCCCGGCCGGGGTCCGGCCGCGCTCCCTGGCGTCCACGCTCCTCGTCTCCCTGTTGCAGCGACCCGGACCCCCAGAAGGACGGTGCAGCATGCGTACGCTTCCGAGGCTTGTCGGCGGGGCCCTGGTCGGGCTCCTCACGTGGGGTTGCGCGCCTTTCAACGGCAAGCTCCCCGCCATCGACCTCGGGTCCCTGTCGGTCGAGGACCACCCCATCCGCCAGGCCCCGATCACCGTGTTCCTCGACAAGCCCGAGATCGTGGACGACGACGACGAGAGGGACTTCTCCCCGATCGCCGATGCCTTCGCGCTCTCCCTGCGCCAGCGCCTCGACGAGTACCTGTGCGCGGGGCGCAAGGTGTTCGGCGCCTGCGTCGACGCTCCCGCCGAGGGCGCCTACCGGATGGCGCTCCGGGTCGTCGTGGACGACTACCGGGCCGCGCGTGGTGGGTTCCACCTGCTCGCGGCGAGCGTGTTCCTGCCACCGCTGCTGGGGATGGCCTGGGGCTTCCCCGTGTGCCCGGGCACCTGCACCTGGCACCTGGATCTCGCCCTGTTCTCCCCCGCCGGCGATCAGGTCTGGAAGCGGACGCTGGACCCCGGGAAGGGCTGGGCGAACTGCTCGTCGGCGCTCGACATGGCCCGCAACATCGGCAGGAGGTTCGAGGAGGTCGTCGGCGAGCTCTCCCAGACCGCGGCCGGCTTCGATGAGGCCGTCGCCCGGGCGCGGGAGGCCGAGAGCCGACGGCTCGCGGCGGCGCCGGCGCGAGCGCCGGGCAGGGCCGCGATCATCGCGGTGTTCACCCTCGAGGACCGCGGGGCGGGCCTGGGCACGGACGTGCAGGAGCGGCTGAGCGAGTACCTGGCCTCGGCCATCGCCGCCTCCGGGCACTACCAGGTCATCCCCCGCGCCCAGCTCAAGGAGCGGCTCGGGCTGCAGAAGACCGAGACCTACAAGGCATGCTACGACCAGAACTGCCAGATCGAGCTCGGCAAGGAGCTGGCGGCCGAGAAGACGCTGTCCACCCAAGTCATCAAGCTCGGGGCGAACTGCATGGTGACGGCGGTGATCTTCGATCTGAGGACCGCGGCCAGCGAAGGCGGGGCGAGCCAGGAGGGCGGCTGCGGCGAGGACGAGCTGGTGAGGTCGATGAAGGACGTGGTCGCGAAGCTCACCCGGGCGAAGTAGCCCCCGCCGGTCGCGGCACTCGCGGCCCGAGGAAGGTGAGCTGCCCGCCCCTGGGGCGGACCGGGCCAGGCGTCACCTGGAGCTGGCCTGCAAGTTCGATGAGAGGATCTCCCGGCGCTGCGCGACCCTGGGCCAGGCCGAGGCCCAGGTGCCGGCCGCGAGGTAGCGCCGGAGGAGGCGAGGATGCGGGTCGCGCGCGGTGCCTGGTGGGTCTCGGTGTGCTGGCTGGGCGCCAGCCTGGGCGCCTGCTCGGACGCCGGCGGCCCGGACTGCCAGCCGCTCCAGGCCCGCCCCTTCGAGGAGCGCGCGGATCCCACCTTCCTGCGCGGGCCCTGGCTCTTCCACGCCACGAGCGATCGCCTCGTCTTCGGTTTCGACACCGCCGAGGCCTGCCAGGGGACGGTCGAGCTCGGGCGGCCGGGCGAGGCGCTGGCGCCCGCGGGCGAGGAAGCGGCCTCCAGGCTCGAGCACCAGCTCGAGGTCGCGGGGCTCGCGCCGGACACCCGCTACGCCTACCGGCTCCGCTGCGGGGCCCTCGAGAGCCAGGAGCACACCGCCTACACCGCGCCCGCGCCCGGCGCGGCGGTTCGTTTCGCGGTCCTGGGCGACACCCAGAGCCACCCGGAGGTGAGCGCGCGGGTGGTGCGGGAGGTCCTGCCCTTCGAGCCGGCCTTCCTGCTGCACGTGGGCGACGCGGTGGGCGGGGGCGCGGAGCAGTCCGCCTGGGACGAGCAGTTCTACCCCCCCCTCGAGGCGCTGCAGGACCACGCGCCCGTCTACGCGGCGCTCGGCAGCCACGAGCAGGACGGGTACGGCTACCACCGGCGCTCGCCGGGCGAGCTCCTGTCCCCGGAGTCGCCGGAGGACAGCTGCTACGCCTTCTCCGCGGGCAACCTGTTCGTGCTGGTCATGAGCACCGAGGGCCTGTTCTTCCCGGTGACCGAGGAGGTCGGCACGCCCATCTCGGAGTGGATCGAGCGGGTGGTGGCCTCACCCGAGGCCCGGGCTGCCACCTGGCGCGTGGCCATCGGGCACCAGCCGGCCCGGGTCGAGGGCTGGACGCCCGGCAACTGCGAGCCGCCCACGACCTTCAGCGGCAACCCCTTCGTGGCCGGGTGGCTGCTGCCGCTGCTCGCCGAGCACGGCTTCCAGGCCTACTTCTCGGGCCACACCCACGCCTACGAGCGGGGCGAGGTGGCCGGGGTGCACACCTTCGTGACCGGCGGCGGGGGAGGGGATCTGGACGAGCTCTGCCGCGAGCTGCCCGAGATCGCCGTGTTCCGCTCCGTGCACCACCACCTGCGGGTCACGGCCGGCTGCGACCAGCTCACCGTCGAGGCCTGGGCGCTCGACGAGGCGGCCCCCTTCGACCGGGTGGACATCCCGGCGAGCACGGGGGCCGGTGAGGGAGGGTGAGCATGGGAACCACGACGAGGCGAGCTGATTTTTTGCTTCTACCTGCCGTGCTGATCGGCATGCTCGCCGGTCAGGCCGCGGGGCAGGGCGGGGACGTTTCCTATCCGTTCCACTGCCATACGATCGGCTACTGAGGCCAGGGAGACCGTCATGCGCATGGGCTGGAGACGGCTCGCGGTGTGGATCCTGCTGGCGGCCACCGGGCTGGCGGCGGGTTGCGACGAGACCGGGGAGGAGGGAGACGACCCGACCGCGACCGCCCTGGACCCGGCCCCGGAGTCCATCATGGAGGTGACGCTCACCGACGTCGACGGCACCACCAAGGAGGTCCGGCTACCGGTCAACCAGCTCGTGGTGCTGCTCGAGGAGAGCACTTCGGCCGCCGAGGCCTCGCGTACCCTCGAACAGATGCTCCGGGACCAGGCTGGCGTCGGCCTCAGGCGGGTCGGGGAGATCCCGAGCCTGCGGATCTACCAGCTCGAGCTCGACAACCCGCACGCCGAGCCCCAGCAGGCCGTCGGGTTGCTGGATGAGGTGCTCGAGGCGGTCCAGGCCTACCCGCAGGTGGCCTCGGCCTCGTACAACTCGGTCTATCGGTTCAGCATCGCCGAGAACGGCGATGACAACTGCGACGTCCGCGGTCCGCTCCGGAGCGCGTACTCCACAATCGACTACTACCAGACCGCGCCGGTGTTCGACGTGGTCCTGGGCCTGCTGGCGCAGTCCCCGGTCGTGGTCGGGGTCATCGACTCGGGCATCGATCTGACATCGGGGCAGTTCGACGACATCCAGCGCGGCGGCGCGTTCGAGTTCGTCTCGGCCACCAGCCTGGCCCCCGTCGCCGCGGACGTCAGCGCCGCGCGGCACGGCACCGCGGTGTGCGCCATCATCGCGGCCGACAACGAGGACGGGGCGAGCAACGGCCTCGCCCTGCGCGCGCTCGACTCCCGGCTCCACCTGGTGGTGGGTGCCCCCGCGACCACGACGGGCGAGGCGCTGCTCATGAGCATCCTGGCGACCACCAAGGTGGCCGTCAACCACGGCGCCCAGCTCGTCAACCTGAGCCTGGGGGACAACAGCGTGAGGAACGTCTTCCCTTCGCTGAGCAACGCCCGGGCCGCCTTCACACGCCTGGCCGTGGACACGCCCGAGGTCCTGTACGTCGTCTCCGCGCCCAACGAACCGGGCCTGGTGGTGGCCGGGAACGCCGCTCCGGCCGGCCTGCCGGTCGATAACATCCTCACCGTGGGCGGCCTCGACGGCTTCGACTTCTCGGTCTACCCCGCCTCCGCGGTGGCCCCTGGCGTCGACCTGGCGGCGCCTGGCGTGGAGGTGCCGACCTGCTGCGACGCCGGGAACGGCCTCACCTACGGGACGGGGAACTCGTTCGCCACCCCCATCGTGACCTCCATCGCCGCCCTGGTGAAGTCGCTCGCACCCTCGATGACCGGCGCGGAGCTGAAGGCCTTCCTGCTCGCTCCGGCCAACACCTACACCGCGCCCGAGGCGGTGGGCGGCCGGCGTCCGGCCCTGCTACGGACCGTGGCCAACGCGATCCTGCAGCGCGGCAGCCCGGGCACCGAGGTCCGGGAGGTGCTGGACTACCACAACGCGCAGCCCCCCGATGGCCTGGCCGACTCGCCCGGGCTGATGATCAGCCGCCTGTTCAGCGAGGCCGACTTCTCCATCTCCGGGCCTGGCTACGAGCGCCACTACACCCAGGACCCTGGCGACACGGATCCTGCGACGATCGTCACCGCGACCGCCAACTACATCACGCCGGGCCAGCTCCAGTTCTGGCTGGCGCAGGACGACGATCTGTTGAAGGTCGATCTCGGCGCCTTCCTGCTCGGCACTCCCTACACCCTCAGCAGCTCCGCTGGCTCGCGCAGCACCATGCTGGTCGTGGCCGGCTCCGCCTCGGGGGATCGCTTCACGGGGTCCGCCGTGTCCGGGACGGTGACCTTCAGCGAGTGCGAGATCACCACCCGCTCGCTCCCGCTGGACAGCTTCACGCTCGGCGAGGCGGCGGACATGATCGCCATCGAGGTGGTCGGGCGGATCGAGGGCGTGGTCGCGGTGGGCATGATCAACAGCGAGCCGGTCCAGGACGGGGTGCGCTACGAGATCCAGGCGACCTTCACCAAGTGCTTCGCGCTGTCCGGGCCCGACGAGGCGACCCTGGCCGCGATCGAGCAGCAGTGCATCGGCGGGTACCAGCACTTCCCCTGAGCGATCCAGCTCGCGGCTGGGTGGCACCCGCAGACTGCTGGAGGGACCGATGAAGCTGGTCATCGTGGAGTCGCCCAACAAGTGCAAGAAGATCGGCGGTTACCTGGGGGCCGGGTACCGCCTGGTCGCCACGGTGGGACACTTCCGGGACCTCCCGGCCAGGGAGCTGGCGGTCGATCTGGCGACCATGATGCCGACCTACGAGATCGACCGGAAGAAGGCGGACGTGGTGGAGCGCCTGAAGGCCGAGGCGGCCAAGGCCGAGGAGGTGCTCATCGCCACCGACCCGGACCGGGAGGGGGAGGCCATCGGCTGGCACGCGGCCCAGGTCCTGGGCCTGGAGGCGCCGAAGCGGATCGAGTTCCACGAGATCACCAAGGCCGCCCTGGCGAAGGCCGTGGCCAGGCCCCGGGCCATCGATCAGGCCCTCGTGGACGCCCAGCAGGCCCGCCGGGTCCTCGACAGGCTGGTCGGCTACAAGGTCTCCCCGCTCCTGCGGCCGCTCGGGAAGGGCCTGTCCGCGGGCCGGGTCCAGACGGCCACCCTCCACCTCGTCTGCCAGCGGGAGCGGGAGCGGCTGGCCTTCGAGGCCGAGCCGTTCTGGGTCCTGAAGGTGACCTACGGAAATGGCCTCGTCTCGGAGCTGGCCGAGGAGTCCGGGAAGCCCAGGCGGCCGAGGGACCCGGGCCTGCTCGAGGCCCTCCTGGCGAGCGCGCGGGGGTCGCCTCACCTGGTGACCAGGCTCGAGCGGAAGGAGGTCGAGAGGCGGCCTCCGCCTCCCTTCACCACCAGCACCCTCCAGCAGGCCGCGAGCGCCCGGCTCGGGATGGTCCCGGCCAGGACCATGAAGGTCGCCCAGGAGCTCTTCGAGGAGGGCCACATCAGCTACCACCGGACGGACTCCGTGGCGCTCTCGCCGGAGGCGGTGGCGCTGGCCCGGCTGTGGGTCTCGAAGCACTTCCCCCTGTCCCTCCCCGACCAGCCGCCCGTTTACAGGTCCAAGGCGGGAGCCCAGGAGGCCCACGAGGCCATCCGGCCGACCTCCCTGGCCCACCCGGAGGGCCTGAGCGAGGATCAGCAGAGGCTCTTCGAGCTCATCCGGGCCCGGTTCCTGGCCTCGCAGATGAAGCCCGCCAGGCTGGCCAGGACCCTGGTCCTCACCCGCGCGCCCGGCGCCGAGGCCCTGACCTTCGCCGCCCGCGGGACCGAGGTCCTGGAGGCCCACTGGTTGAACCTGGACAGGGACGACCGGGACGAGAGCCCGGCCGACCCTGGCAAGGGGGGGAAGGGCAAGAAGGACACCTCGGAGGACGAGCTCGAGGAGCAGAAGCTCCCGGAGGTCCACGAGGGACAGGCCCTGGAGGTGAAGGAGGCCGGGAGCCAGAAGAAGGAGACGAAGCCCCAGGCCCGGTTCACCGAGGCCGGGCTGGTGAAGGAGATGGAGAAGCTGGGGATCGGGCGGCCGAGCACCTACGCCGCGACGATCGACACCCTCCACCGGCGCGGTTACGTGAAGCGGGAGAGGAAGGCCCTGGCGCCGACGGAGCTGGGGCTTCAGGTGGACGAGCTCATGCTGCACGGCCTCCCGGACCTGACGAGCCACGAGTACACGGCCGGGATGGAGCTCGAGCTGGACGGGATCGCGGACGGGAAGAGGGCCTGGCAGGAGTACCTCAAGGCCTGGTGGGCGGCCTTCCTGCCGCGGCTGGAGGAGGCGGGCAGGATCCTGGCGGCCGAGATCCGGGCCCTGAGGCGGGCCGGGGGCGGAGCGGAGGCCGGGGGTGGTCGGGACGGCCCGGCCTGCCCCAGGTGCGGGTCCCCGATGGTCCAGCGGAAGGGCAAGAGCGGCCTCTTCTGGGGCTGCTCGACGTACCCGGCGTGCCGGGGGACACGGCCGATCGGCGTCGACGCGGGCGCGAGGCGGGATGGTTGACGAGGGTAAGAAGGGTGATCCATGCCGGCGGAGAGGGTGACACTCCGGGCGCGGCTGAGGCGCCACCCGGTTCTCGCCATCGTGGGGCTCGGGCTCCTCGCGCTGGGCGTCTGGTACGCGCTCTCCGGCTCTCCGCGCCGACCCGTCGGCGCCTTCTGCAGCTCCAACGCCGCCTGCCGGTCCGGGATCTGCCTGCCGGACGCCGACTCGAAGGAGGTCGACGGCTTCGTCGAGCTCGCCCAGGCCTACGAGCTGGGCCGGAGGGCCAACCCGGCGCTGGTGGGCGAGATCGACGAGCTGCTCGGCAAGGCGTCGCGCTCGTCGCTCACCCTGCGCCCCTTGTACCCGGGCGTGTGCACCCAGCGCTGCAGCCCCGACTCGGGTTGCCCGAGGGGCATGTTCTGCGCCGAGGCGGTCTGGGCGGGCGCGATCCGGGGGTTGGATCTGGGTCGGCTGCAGCTGTGCGTGCCCGACGCCCACCCGGCCGCGCGGTTGATGCGCTGAGGCCCGCCGACGAGGAGTTCCGCGATCCGTACCGCCGCCTCGACTTCCTGGGCGGCCGCGAGATCGTGATGCGGTTCGATGCGGACGTGCCCGCGGACCGGGTCTGGGACCTGCCCCGGCAGGCCATCCTCGAGGCGCTGGCCTCCCTTCAGAAGGTCAGGCAGCCCAGGTTGACGTCGTAGCTCGGGTTGGAGGTCGACACCTGCTGGTAGTAGGCCGAGCACTGGCCATCGCTCGAGCACATGCCCGTCTTGCAGCGTCCATCGACGCACTCGTAGAGGTAGGGGTAGTCGACGAGGCAGGTGAAGCCGGCCGGGACGGGCGTGGGGCAGCAGTCCGAAGCGGTGGAGCAGGCCGGAAAGACCTGGCAGGAGGAGTAGACGGGCGCGCCCGTGCACGGGTCCGCGGCCTCGAGGCATCCATCGTTGACGAAGCCCGCGGGGTTGCCCGCGCTGGAGGCGGTGAAGTAGTCGTCGCACTGGCCGTCCGTCGTGCAGCCCGTGGAGATGCACGCCCCGGCGACGCAGTCGAAGCGGTAGGGGTAGTCGAACAGGCAGTCGTAGGGGTCGGTCATCTGGGCCGGGCAGCAGTCGACCGCCTGCTGGCACCCCTGCCTGAGGTCACAGTAGCTGTAGTAGGCCTCGCCGGTGCAATCGTCGAGGACCTCGACACAGCCGCGGCTGACGTAGGGGACCGTCCCCTGGCTGCTGAGGTACGACGCGTAGGCGCTGCAGTGGCTGTCCTGGGTGCAGTTCAGGCTCTCGCAGCGGCCGCCGCGGCACGCGTAGACGTACGGATAGGCACCGTTGCAGGTGAGCGGCGCCGGGATGTTCGCCGGGCAGCAGTCCGAGTCGACCGAGCAGCTCTGGGTGAAGGAGCAGTACCTGTAGGGGCTGGCGGTCCGTTCGCGGCAGTGGCACAGCGTCTCGACGCAGGTGAGGCCCTGCGCCTCGTAGCCCTGGTCGCACAGGCAGGTCGGCTGGCCGGCGTCCGGGACGCACGCCCCGTCGGGACCGCAGTCCACGCCTTCGCAGGGATCGACGTCCTCGACGCAGGTGAGGCCCTCGGCGTGGTAACCCGCGTCGCACTGGCACGAGGCGGCGCCCCCCACCTCGACGCACTGTCCGTGGCCCGAGCAGCCCACCCCGTCGCAGGGGTCGATCGGGTCCTGGACGCACGTCAGGCCTTCAGCGTGGTAGCCCGGGTCGCAGCCGCAAGCAGCCTGGCCGTCCGCTGCCTGACAGGTGCCATGGCCTGAGCAGGTCACCCCCTCGCAGGGATTCTCATCCGCCAGACAGGAGAGCCCCTGCGCATGGTAGCCCGGGTCGCACACGCAAGTGGCCTGACCGCCTTCGACCTGGCAAGCGCCGTGGCCCGAGCAGGTCACGCCGTCGCAGGGCTCCACGGGATCCATGACGCAGGACAGCCCCTCTGGGTGGTAGCCCGCGTCGCACCGGCACGAGGCGGCGCCCCCCACCTCGACGCACTGACCGTGGCCCGAGCAGGTGACCTCGAAGCACGGGCCGGTGGTGCCGTCCTCGACGCAGGTGAGCCCCTCGGCGTGGTAGCCGAGATCGCAGAGGCACCCGGGCACCCCCGAGGTCACCCGGCACGCCCCGTGCCCGGTGCAGTTCACGCCCCCGCACGGGTCCTCCGTGGTCGAGCCCTCATCGCAGGCCGGCAGCGCGACCAGCAGGATGGGCACCAGGAGAGCCCGCAGCCACAGGGGCTGCGACGTCGGGCGAGGGCGGAGCTCGGTGGCTTCCATCATCGATCACCCCTTGCCAGTCGGTGGTTCACGCGGCCCGAGACTAGCGCCAGGTCCTGCGCGCATCAAGAGCGCTCCCCGGGCAGGTCCGTCGAGGGGGGGCGCCGATCAGGCGGCCGCGCCGAGGCCGCCCCCTACGACCCCGACCGAGGAGACCCGGGTGGAGGGGGCCGCGGGGACCGGGGCGTAACGGCCTCGCTGCGCTTGACCCTGCCCTGAAAATGCGGCTAGATGGCGGCCGGCTCGTTGCGCCGGCGTGGCGGAACTGGCAGACGCACGGGACTCAAAATCATTGAGAACCTGAAGCAGTCTGAGCAGTTATCAAGGAATTTTGGTCCCACGCGCGGCGGGCCAATGCCATTTCAAGCAACAAATACCAGTGCTTCCTGACGGGATCGAAACCCCACAGACTCAGAAAGCTGAGTGCCCGGGCGAGCCAGGAGCCTTCACAATCCAGAGTTTCTGTGGTACACTTTTTTTTGGTTGACATGGCAGGTGACTTGGAGTGTGAAAAAAGACGAGAAGGCGTCTTCTGGAAGAGGGAGTTCGTGGTTTTTTCGGGAGTTGCGGGGTTGGAGAAGCGAAAAGAATAAAAGGAAAGACAGCGTAGTATCAATGCAGGTGATGAGGTTACGTCAGGAACGAAGAAGGAAGAAGAGCTAGAAGAGAGAATCGAACGCCTAGAAGTGCAGGTCTTTGGAGGTGCGCAGATGCCTCAGAAAGCATACAAGCAGGAAGTACTTGTTGAGGGGAGTCCCGAGTACGAAGCCCGCGCTGGGCAGTTAGTATCATCATTTTCTGGTCAATCCTTCTCTGTTGAGCGCCAAGACTACTTGATGGAATATGTCTGCAAAACGGAATGTGAAACGCTTGAGAAGTACGATAGAACAATTCGCGTAAGTGTGATGGTGGCGTCTAGATTCACGTACCATTCCCAATCGGATCCTATTGGTTACATTAAAAAAGGATTCAAGATTAGGTTGAGCCATAAGTTCCAAAAAGATGATCCTGATATTAATCTTCGATTGCTATGCGGTCAAGGTGTTGCTGGTGCAGCCTTCAGCAGCGGTTCTTGGGCGATTGGCGATCGCGCAACAAACTCCATCACAATGCAAAAGGGAGATATGATAAAGGGAATTGATCATAACTTTGATGAGGTTCAAAGGAGCAAAGTTGGACATCTGAAATTCATATGTAGCTATCCGATCAAGAAACTAGAACGACGCGGAGGAAGGGCACTTCCGATTGGGAAGGTTATTGGTGTAATCAATATTGACAGCAGTGAGAAAACCCTCAAAGACTTCGAGCAAAGTGGAATCCTTCAGCATCTACTAGGCGAAACCAAGCCAGATGGAACAAAAAAACAAGGCCGGATGTCAGACCTGGCAGATGCAGTAGCATATCTTCTTACTGAATGAATAGAGTCCTAGCAGGCAAACGTCAGACGGCTTCGATTCAATTCAAGAACGGGATCGGTAAACTACTACTGACACCCGTATTGTATGGGCGTCACTAAGTCACAACGTTCATAACCTAAATCGGTGCATTTTTCCACTCTCAGTGTGTTATTGCTACACCAGTAGTAGTAGTCATTTTCGCAATGTCCAGCTAAACCAAGTTCTCCGCATGACTCTGTTACGTTAGCAAAGCAGCAGTCAGATGACTGTTCATCCGTTGCAAGTCTACATATCATACCTTCTTTGAGGCAGGCACTTACAACTAATTCTCCATCAACACAGCGTACCACACTATAACCTCGACAAATTCCTCCCGCTGGTATTCCATTGCAACCATTCATTCTCGGCATGCAGATTCCGTATTCGCCGTTACATTCCTCTTCTGCACCACAAACACCGCAACTACCGCCACAACTGTCATTTCCGCATGTCTTTCCAAAGCAATCCGGAATGCAATCAGGCATCACACAACTCGCTACTCCAGTGTTAGTGTCTACCGTGCATTGCCTAAAACGGCAATACTCTACAGTCATTGCTCCCTGAATGCACCTTACTAAGGTTCCATTGATACACATTCCCTCATTTGGGATGCTGACGCATCCACCCTGGTCGGGCTCACATATCCGGCTACAATGAAATTCCGTGGGACATTCTCCGCAATTGGTACCCCATGTTTCATCAATACCGCAATTTCGTAACTGGCAGGATTCTGACTCGATCGCCATGCAACCATGATATTCTAAAGAACAAACTTCAGGATAGTCGCAGTTTCCGCAAAGCCCTCCGCAGCCATTACCACCACATTGTCTATTCTGGCAGCTTGGCACGCAAGTCCCACAAGCACTGCCACTGTTATCACCATCTTCCTCACTATCATCACCAGAATCAATTCCACCATCTTCTCCGTCAAATGGCAGCTCTGGATCAGAATCCTCGTTGCCATCCGAAATATCGGTACCTCCACCGTTTCCGAAGCAACTTCCTGCAACTAACCCACAGAGTACACTAATCATAAGGAATATGAGCATTGAGAGAGTTTTATCATAGTGCATTAGATACTCCTTCTATTTGACTGCTCTTAGTATCTTGTATAGATTGGCTTGTACTTTCCATAGGAGCCATAGGAATCCGCAGTCGTATATACATATCCAGTCATCTCGGCAGTATTATGTCTCCACATTCTAACACCATAAACCGAAGCATCCTCATTTCTCTCAATTGAAATTGGCCTTGTAAAAAATGCCCTTTCACGAGCATCCTCAGCTTCTGTGAAATAATTCCAGTTCTGAAGAACAGAAACATAGATATCATTATAGCCTCCAACATTCCAAGCAAGATACAAATACCTACCAGAGCTTGGAAACGCTGCATTCCGAAATTCCATTGCTCTAGGAAGCCCATAATTAGCAGTAAATGTATCGTACTCTCCCACTTTGAACGTGTCCGACAACCATCGAAAGTCGTTCTGATTGCCACAAGCAATATCATTAGTATCAATACAAAGCACGCCAAGCCTCAGGTAATTATCTCCAGTTTCTGCAGAGCTCAATAATGCGTACAATTTATCTCCAGCCTCAATTCCATTCAGAGAACTCCCTGAAGTTACGCCAATTCCACTTGTTGTTGAGTATCCTGCAAAATTCTTTCTGTAACTGACAGGATTTGGCCAATACTGATTCCATGATGACGGATTTGTAGTGCAGTATCCACTTGTAACAGTGCATCTGGATATGGACATTATATTCTCCTGGGGATAAACATATGCTAGATAGAGGTTATTCTGGAATATAGTGGTATCAAAAGCGCCTCTCGAGTATATCCCCAAAGTACCCAGATTATAGATTCCATGAGATGTTCCGTTAGATTCGTATGCCATCAATTTTATCTCATTGGTGTCTTTATCCCTCCAAAAGACATGCAAATTGTCATTGAACACAATGGCAGACGGCGAATCATCTGTATTTGCAGCTAGTGTCCACGTATTCCAACTAGAGCCGTTATGATATCTTATTCGAAGGTTGTAATTGGCGCTGTCCTTATATATGTAGAATGTTTTTACAGAAGACTGTTGCCACTGCGACCATGTCAACACAGCAGGCGTTCTATTTGTGACAATACCAACGCTGTAGGTGCCTCCTGGAAAGCCGGCAGCACCTAAAGATAGCTTAACATTCGTAGATTTACTATAGAAAGAGCCAGATGCCAGCAGTGCTTCAGAAAAATCAAGTTGACCATCATACCTATCAAGTAAATCCCAAGCATAGTAGACTATCTTGCTTGCTAATCCTTGACCAACTCCCTCAAAAACGACTCCAATGTTCTCATTCTTGTTGTCATCATCGAGAATCGCGGAACCTTCAGCTAGTAGTCTGGCAAACCTTCTCCAGACATTATAGTTGTAGTATCTCGAACTGCAGTAGTAGCATTTCTTTCCGTATCCAAGGTCCAAGCAGCGATGGTAGGGAACTAAGCAATCAGTTCCATCATCACAACTTCCCTGAGGTTCAAGAACATCACATACAACATCATGAGAAATTGTGTCGCAGGGAAGCCAATCGAACCTACTTCTCTGTGAGTATGGAACACTCCATTCGGTCCCAAGGCAATTAGATAATCCGCATGTTTGGTCTTGCCAAGCAGAGTACACCCTGTCGCCTACAGTCCAAGAATCATCGGGCATAACATAATGAGATAGAAGTGCGCCTGAAAGATGTGCCATGTTTTCATTCATACAATCATAGTAAGATAATCCTCCGCCTGAGAGGTATCTTTGGATTCCATGCCCCCCTTCATGACCAAGAGTAACAAACAGATTGGCCTTGTAAGCAATATCTGGATACTGTGTCGCAGAGAAATCCAGATCATAGAACCCCCAAATTGGTAGAAACAATTCTAATGTATCTAGATTACCAGAAAGAGATGCATTAGGGCATGTTGGAGAGCAGTAAGAAAACATGTGTAGAGCAATAGGACCACCCTGCTGGTCCCAGCTGTTAACACCATAACCCAACTCATCGTCCAGAATATGGTCACGATAGTATGTTATAGCAGTTAGTGCATTGGAGTAGTGGTGAATACATCCAATACCCAGCGCAGGAACGCTAGATCCAACAAATTGCCAACCACCATCAAGATCATCAAATATTCTCAGTTGACCGTCCAGATGTTCAGAACCCCAATAAGGAAAGTTACAAGCATTGGCAAACTCACCATCATCAAGGCAAGACCAGCCATCACCAAAGCTTGATAGACAATCTTCATCGGTGCAATGAGAAACGCATGTACTGCATTGATTCACGGAATCTGACCAGCACGAAGAATACCTAGGGCAAAAAGGATCACAGTCATCCTCTGTATAATCTAGGTATGCCGTTCCTGTCCAAACAGAAACTGGAGCATCCGCATCGCCTTTTGGTGAAATACTAATAATACGAGTATTATCACTTGTTATGATAACCTCAAACATTCTATTATTATCACCGACAACTTGGAATTTCCAAGCAAGTAGTGCATCATTACAGTAATTGCGTTGATCGACAAATACAAATAGGACTGGCGATGTACTTATTCTGAAATACGGAGAAACCTCCTGAATCACAACACGAATATTCTCAGGAAAAGTATCAAAACTTGGTATCTCAACCGCCAGAACATCTGCCGTATCGAACAATGGTACGATATTATTGACATAGGAAGAGAATATATTGATGATCTTGAGATTGTCTTCCGAAACAGTAACTCGGACTGTAGCTCCATCAATATCTACACCATTTAGTGTTTGTTGAAACAACAAAAAGATGCCACCCGGGAGCCTTCTTTGCCTTAGAAGCCTCAAATCATCGGCATTGATACTTAAGGCATCATGATTGGAACGCAAGAAACACATAACGTTAGAGGCGGCATCGCCACCGACGCAACCTGAGATAGAAAAAGGAAGAGAAGCATTATCACCCCAAAGACTACTAATAGAACCAGAATAATGCCAAGAAAAAGAAACATCTTCGTCCATAAGGCCGCTAAGGGCAAATAGAAGATTCAATGCAGAGAGTGAAGTAAGTGATGGACCTTGAGAATAAGCAGAAGTACAATCAACAAACACCCTTTCACTAGTCAAGGGCAAAGATGCAGAAGTCGTGGAAATATCTGAAGCATATTCTTCACTATCTAAAAAACTACAGAATGAAAGAAACAAGGCAGAAATCATGACGATGACGATACTAAAAAACCTAGGAATGTAGACTGGAGAGCACATAATGTACCTCCCGAAGTGCCTCAAAGCGCCTCTGGAACGAGCATCTAGAAACAGCAGCACAGAAAAATGAGCAAAAAGCCTGTTGAGATAGACTCAATCTGGACTCCGTCTCTAGCACCAAAGTTCCAGAGCGTGTCTCCCTGAGGTCCGTTCATCTGCCTCTTGAGCGTCCCCTGGTGTTGAGCTCGGGATGGTGCAGCCGTTGGTGATTTTCTGATACCATTAAGAAAGCGAGAAAGCAAGTGCGAACACGGAAAATCGGAAAATCGGACGACAGAACTCCTGAAAATGCCCTGTAACTACTTCCAGCCCCCTGAGCTCTGAGAGCGCCCTGAGAGCGCCCTAGAGCAGATAGGGTGATGGGCAATTTTTCAGGAAGTACAGCCTGTTAATCAGTTGGGCAGTTGTTTGAGCAGTCGGAGTATTGTTGGTAGCAGGTGCCGTTGTTTTCGCACAGGTAGGGGTGGTCGGGGTTGCAGCACTGGTCGGTTCCTGTGCATCCGTTTGGGCATGTGCAGGAGTGGCACCACCATCCTGAGTCGTCGAGTTCGCCGCAACTGATGATGAGGGTTCCGATGCCTGCCGCGAATGCGAGCGCGAGCACCAGTCCGAGAATGATCAGCTTTTTCCTTGGCAACATCTGCGATTCCTCCCTTCAAGTGTAGATGGGGCTCTGTTGCCCCCGCTCGTCACGCTTCAGCATCCTGAATTCAGCCAGGTTTCTTCGCATGTCTCGCAGGTGTTAGTGCTCATGCAGTCGTTCATGCCGGAGTCGCAGTTGGTCATGCACCATTCGTATGTGTAGCTTCCAACGAGTGCACCTTTGGTTTGTTCGCAATCGCACCACGCCGTACACACGCCGGCAATGCTGCACTGCTCGCGTCCTGTGCAGGCATGGTCTCCACCTGCTGAGTCTCCGCACGTGATGTCTAAAGCGGAATTCCAGCATCTAGTGCCGTTCCAGGAGCAGTTCGTTTCACAGTCGCACACGGGACGGTCAGCATCAACTGGGTTGCAGTCTTCATCACATTCATAACCACCGAATAGCGGAGACAATCCACAGTTCATGTCAACCTGCCAGCACTTGTCATCCGCGTCGCTATCATAGTCGTCGAAGTTGCAAGAAAAGTTAGCAATGAGTAACGCGAAGAACGACGCGTACCTATTGACCCTTGTTTCTACGGTCTAACTGTGCTTAATGCCTGAGGTATGCCAAAACGAGGAACCAAGCAAGAACTCGAGGCTCGCCGGATGCTTGCGGTGCCGATGCTCCGGCGGGGCGAAAGCG
>JAKLGA010000024.1 GCA_022710975.1 Myxococcota bacterium
GCTTTCGCCCCGCCGGAGCATCGGCACCGCAAGCATCCGGCGAGCCTCGAGTTCTTGCTTGGTTCCTCGTTTTGGCATACCTCAGGCATTAAGCACAGTTAGACCGTAGAAACAAGGGTCAATAGTACCCGAATGGGGAGTGTTTCTGCTCCCTGGCTCTCCTGTCGAAGGGCATGAGGATTTCCTGGATAGCGTCGGTGCCGAGCCTGATGGTTTGCCGCTGCTGCAGCCGACTCCTTTCCAGGGAAAGTGAGCGGTTCTCCAGTTTGGTGCCAAACTCATCGGCCCAGTGTCGGACGATGATACTTCGGAGTTCGGGGTTTCTCACACGCTGGCAGGCCCTCAAGTAGTAGATGACGCATTCATCAGTGTCATCGTGGATTCTGCCAACGCCCAATCGGTCCCACATCCGGTGCGTGCCAACGAAGAAGAGGGCGTATGCAATGAGGTCCTGGCTCTTAGGGTCGGTGAGAACCGCGTCGAGTTCCTCGACGGTCACGAGGTCAGCATCAAGAAGAGCCACGACAGCGTCGGCAATACCAAGTGGCTCCATGCTCGGGATGGCTCGAAGCACATGTTGCTTGACCAGAGTAGCCAGGGGTTCCTGCACGGCGAGAGCACGGAACGTGGTCCTCAGGAAGTTCCTCCAGCGCGCTCCCCTGAGATCACTGAAGTCGACTTCGCCGTCGGCGTCTTCGGTGAATTCGTCGACCAACTCGAGTATGAACTTGGTCCCCTCGGCACTCGGGCGGAGCAGTAATGCTTCGATCAGGCGCTCAACACAGTGGCTTTCTTCCTTGAGATCATCGCCATCGATACTCTCCTCGACCCCGTCCTCGAGCATGTCTAGTAGCTGTGGAATGGCCTCCTGAAAGTTGGCCAGGAGGTGCTTGCGCGCCAGTTCGCGTGACAGGTCGGTCCTTGCCTGGAATAGCTTGATCGCGGTGGGGGTGTCGATGGGTTCAGGAAGCAATCCGCGGGAGTGCATTAGCTCCTCTCGGAGGCAGACCGGAAGGATCGTGAAGATAGGTCTCGGTATGTCGTCCCGACCCGAGTTGACGGCTGCCGAGTCGCTGAAGATCCGGAGCTGGCCCTCGAATCTTTCGCCATCGCGGTAGTGGAACTCCACCTCGAACTCCTGACCGACCTCCTTGTCGCCGAACAGGACCTCCTCGACTTCGATGGTCGCCGTGGACTTCTCTTCGTCGACCGACTCGATCTCGCCCACCACACAGAAAGTGGCCCTCCGAATCGCCTCGATAAAAGAGACTCTGCATAGCCTGCAAGCACGCGCTTCCGGCAAGGCAAGAAGCACAACGCAACCAGAGACAATCCCTATCCTGGCAAGCCTCCCGTGGTGTCCCATGGCCTTGCTCCTGCTTGGTATGCGACCGAGGCAAATCGTACCATAAACCTGCACGCGTGCATCTTGGCGCTCAGGGTGCACAGCCGGATTGCAGGCAGGGGACTGAGGTCAGCGGTCTGCAGGCGGGGGGCAGCCGCCAGGGCGGGCGGCGCACAGGGCGGCCCGGTGCTCCAGCGCGCGCCGGGAATCCTCGAGCTGGCCGAGGTCCTGGTAGAGGCCGGCCAGCCGGTCCAGGAGCTCGACCGCCTGCTCCGGGGCCAGGCGCTGGATGGCGGCCAGGGCCACATCGGCCGGGGAGAGGCTGGCCAGGGTGCGCAGCCAGTCCTTGAGGGCCTCCTGGGCCAGGCTCGACCCGCGCGCGGGGTTCGCCAGACTCTCCTGGCAAACCGCGGCGAAGCCCTCGAGGGCGGCTGGCAGGTCTCCGAGGTTGTAGCTGCACCAGGCCAGCTTGTAGCGGGCGTAGGTGCGCAGGTCGTTGTGCGGGAGGTCCAGGACCTTCCTGTAGGCCAGGCTGGCGTGTTCCAGGTCGGCCCGCTCGAAGTAGTGCTCGGCGAAGGCCAGGTAGGCGTGGGGCAGGAAGCGGCTTGCGGGGTAACGCGCGATGAGCTCCTGGTGCACCTTGAGAGCCGCCTCGCGGTCGCCCAGCGCCTCGAGCTGGCCGGCCAGGCCGAACAGCGCCTCGTCCGCCCGCGCGTGGTCGGGGGTGTCCCGGCGGAGGCGCTGGTAGGCCTCGACGGCGGCCTGCCGCAGCTTGTGCTCGAGCCCCTCCAGGTGGGCGCGGCCCTCGGTCCCGGCGGCCGTCTCGGAGGCTGCCCGGGCGCAGCCGTCGGCCTCCTGGACGTCGAGCTCTGCCAGACGCAGCAGCAGCACCGCGCGCCGGCTGCGGTCGGGCTCGTCGCCCAGCATGGCCTGGAGGTCGCGGCGGACCGAGGCCTGGGCCAGGCGCTCGGTCTCCGGGAAGCAGCCGGGCCGGGCAGCCGCCGCGGGCGCCGCCACCTCGGGCGCCTGGCTGGGCCGGTCGCTGGTCACCGGCGCGGCGGGTTCCCGCGTCGCCTGGCCGCCGGCGCAGCCGGCCAGCGCGAGGATCCCGGCGACCGCCTGCATCAGGCTCAGGCCCGCACCTCTCCACGCGTGGCGATTCATGGGGTGCCCTCCTGAGCTGGTCGTACACGGGGGTGCCCTGCAGGTCAACCCGCGCTGCCGACGGCCTTTCCTGGCCGGGGCGGTCGGAGTAGGATCCGCTGCAGATTCCGGCCCGTCCAAGGTGCAACCGCCGTATGCCGAGGAGGAAGACCCATGCGCGCGCTGTGTCCATCGTCCCTGGGTGCGTCCGGTCTGCTCACCCTGCTCGCCTGCCTGGCGCTGGGGGTCGCGTTCCCGGGCGGCAGCCTGGCGGACGTCGAGCGTCCTCCGAGCGAGCTCGCCGCGCCGCTGTCGTTGACCGCCTCGGATGGCACCGGGCTCCGGCTGCTGGTGCTCGAGGCGCGGGCCGTGGTGCAGCCGCCGCTGGCCTTCACCGAGCTCTACCTGGTGTTCGAGAACCCGCAGGACCGGGTGCTCGAGGGGCAGTTCCGCATCGCGCTGCCGCAGGGCGCCAGCCTGTCCCGCTTCGCCATGAAGCTCGACGACCGCTGGCAGGAGGGCGAGGTGCTGGAGAAGCAGGCTGCCCGGCGGGCCTACGAGGACTTCCTCCACCGCCGCCAGGACCCGGCCCTGCTCGAGCAGGCCGCGGGCAACGAGTTCAGCGCCCGCGTGTTCCCCATCCCGGCGCGCGGCCGCAAGGAGCTCATCATCTCCTACTCCCACGAGCTCAGCCAGGCAGAGCCCTTCCGGGTACAGCTCCGCGGCCTGCCACAGCTCGAGCGCTTCCGCGGCTGGGTGCTGCTGCCCACCGCAGGGCAGTCGGCGCCACGCGTGGAACAGCTCGAACGCACCGCCTGGGTGCCGGACCGTGACATGGAGGTCGCCATCCCGGCCGAGGGACAGGCGCCCGGCCTGCGTTCGGGCGATCTGCTGGTGTCCCGGGTCTCGCCTCTGCTGCCTCGCGAGCCTGCGGCCGTGGGGGGCCTGGTGCTGCTGGTGGATACGAGCGCCTCTCGTGCGCTGGGGTTCGAGGCTGGGTTGCGAAAGTTGGTCGATGCGGTCGCGGAGCTCGCCCGGCTGGAGGGCGGGGGGCTGCCGCTCCTGGTGGTGGCCTTCGACCAGGAGACCGAGCTGGTGTACGAGGGCCGGGCCGACGGTTTCGGGACCGACGCGCTCCGCGCGCTCACCCGGCGCCGGGCGCTGGGGGCCTCCGACCTCCACGCCGCGCTCACCTGGCTCGGCGGGTACCTCCCCAGGGCCAAGGCGAGGCTCCCACGGGTGGTGGTGGTGTCCGACGGCGTGACCACGGCCGGTCCGGCCGAGGCCGCGGAGCTGGCCAAGGCAGCGGCGGCCCTGGCCCCGCTCGGGGTCGCGCGCCTGGACGCGGTGGCGGTGGGGGGCATCCGGGACGAGGCGCCGCTGCGGGCCATGGTCACCGCGGGGTTGCCCGAGGCAGGCGCGGTGCTGGACGGCGACCGGCCGGCGGACGTGCTGGCCCAGCGGCTGCGGCTGCGGGCCGCGGCCAGGGTGCGCGTGGCGGTCGAGGGCGCGCGCTGGGTGTGGCCCGAGGCCCTGGAGGGGCTGCAGGCGGGAGACGAGGCCCTGGTGTACGCAGAGGTGCCTGCCGGCCAGCCCCTGCTGGTCACGCTGGACGGTAAGCCCGTGCCTCCGAGCGGGCTCGCGCTGCCCGCGGCCGAGCGGCCGCTGCTCGAGCGCGCGGCCGCCAAGGCGCACATCGATCGGTTGCTCGACGAGCGCGATCACCTGCCCGCCGAGGCCGGCGAGCGCCGCGAGGCCCTGAAACGCGAGGTGATCGCGCTGTCCATGCGCCACCGGGTGCTGTGCCCGCTGACAGCGCTGCTGGTGCTGGAGACCGAGGCCGACTACGAGCGCTACGGCATCGAGCGCAAGGCGCTGGCCGACGTGCTGACCGTGGGCAGCCGCGGCCTGGAGGTGCTGGCCCGCTCGGTGCCGCCGCCTCCGCCCGAGGTGGCCAAGGCGCCGCTGGCCACGCCGGACAGGTCGACCCGCAAGGATTCCATGAAGATGAAGAAGGTGGCCGGGCGGGCAGGGGATGCTCGCGATTCCACGCTCGGCGCTGCCGAGGGCGATGAGCTCGCCGCGGAGGATGCGGCCGCTCCCCGGGGGGCTGACGGCTCACGGGTGGACTCGGCTGAATCGGCCCAGCCCCTGGAGTCGCTGGCTTCTGGCGGCGCGCCCGGGAGCGCGGCGCCGCCACCCGACGCCCGGCCGGCATCCGCGCCGGAGCCCGCGCCGGAGCCTTCGGTGGCGCCCGTGGTGGCCGCCCCGCCGCGCGCGGAGCCGGCCTCCGAGGCCCGCGAGGAGGAAGACCGCCCGGCGGAGCAGGAACGCCAGTCCGCGGTCGAGCGGCCCGCCCCAGCGCGGCCACGGCCCGCGATGCGGCCGGCGCCCGACCGGCGGGTGCGGGCGCAGCTCAGCATCGCCAGCCCGGAGATCCAGGGCAGTCTGGACCGCGAGGTCATCATGCGCGTCTTCCGCCAGCGCCGCGGCCAGCTCCAGAGCTGCTACGAGCGCGGGCTCCGGCGGAACCCGACCCTCGAGGGAAGGGTGACCCTGCGCTTCACCATCGACGAGAGGGGCCGGGTCACGGAGGCCAGGAGCGCGCCCTCGGCCCTGGGCGATCGCGAGGTGGAGGCGTGCCTGGTGTCGCGCCTCAAGAGCTGGACCTTCCCCGGACCGCAGGCCGGGAGCGTCCAGATCGCGTTCCCGCTCGTGTTCCGGCCGGGCGAGCGCGCGGTGGCCCCGGCGGTCGCCGCGCCCGACGACGTCCCGGGAGAAGACCCCTACGAGGGCAAGCTGCGGGACGTGATGCAGCTCCTGGGCCGCAAGGAGCTGGTGAAGGCCCGTGATCTGGCCTTCGGCTGGCGCGAGGAGGCTCCGGGCGACGTGCTGGCCCTGGTGGCGCTGGGCGAGACGGCCGAGGCCGCCAAGGATCTGCGCGGCGCAGCCCGGGCCTACGGTTCGATCATCGATCTGTTCCCCACGCGGGCCGATCTGCGGCGCTACGCCGGCCAGCGGCTGGAGCGCCTGCGCAGCCCGGCAGCCCTCGGGCTGGCGGTCGACACCTACGCCAAGGCCGCCGAGCAACGGCCTGATCACCCGGCCTCCCACCGCCTGGCCGCCATGGCGCTGCTGAAGGCCGGCAAGCCGGCCGAGGCCTTCGCCGCCCTCGAGCGCGGGCTGGCGCAACGATATCCGGGTGGCCGCTTCGCTGGCTACGAGCAGATCCTGGCCGAGGATCTCGGCCTGGCGGCGGCGGCCTGGACCCGGGCCGAGCCCAGGCGGCAGGGCGAGATCGCGGCGCGGCTGGAGAAGGCCGGCGGCAGGCCGGAGAACAGGGCGTCCCTGCGCTTCGTGCTGGTGTGGGAGACGGACGCCAACGACGTGGACTTCCACATCCACGACGGCCGCGGCGGGCACGCCTTCTACTCGCAGAGGACGCTCGCCTCGGGCGGAGAGCTGTACGCGGACGTGACCACCGGCTACGGCCCGGAGTGCTTCACCATCCGCACCCCGCCCGGGAAGCGTGCCTACCCCTACCGCCTGCAAGCGCACTACTACAGCCGCGGGCCCATGGGCTACGGCATGGGCAAGCTGCAGATCATCGAGCATGACGGCCGGGGCGGGCTGCGTTTCGAGGAGCGGCCCTTCGTGGTGATGAAGGACCGGGCCTTCGTGGATCTGGGGACGGTCCGCGGCCCGATCAAGTGAGCTGGAGCCTCGGAACGGAAGCGAGAGATCGGCGACGGAGGTGGGTGGCATGGATCCCGAAACCGGCAAGCGAATCAAGGTGCTCCTGGTGGTGCTGCTGATCGGCGGAGCCATCGTGGGCTACCTGAGGCTCCGCAGCGACCGGGAGGAAGCCGCAGAGCAGATGGTCGCCGAGCGTCGCAAGGCCGAGGAGGATGTGGTCGCGGTGTTGAAGGCGGCGAAGGACCGCCAGGCGGACACGCACCTGGCGCGCGGTGAGCGGGTGCGGGTCGAGGTCGTTCAGGTGCCGGCGCGGTTCCAGGCGCCGCTGCCCGCCACGGCCGAGGACTTCCGGCGCTGGGACGACCGCTTTCCTCCCCGCTCCCTGGTGGAGGCCAAGTTGTGCGCCGGGGACGAGGACATGTGGACGCGGTTCCTGGCGATGGCGCACGCGCTGGCGCGGCCCCAGATCGGGTCGTCGGCCGATCCTCCCTCGGCCGAAGCCCTGGGCAGGCTCGTGAGCTACTGCTCACGGCAGGAGATCTGCCCGCGGGCGCGCTCGGCCCTGTCCGCGTCGGAGCACCCGGGCCTGAGGCGGGCCCTTCACCACGCGCTGGCCTACTGCACGGCGCCCGAGGACCGCGCGGTTTTCGCTGCGGCCTGCGCGCAGGCCGGCGAGGAGGCCGACTCCGCCTGCCCGCGCGCCGGGGGCCGCGAGGCGTCGCCCGTCTCCCCGGACCGCCCGGATCCCGCCCGCGACACCGGCGCGGACGATCTGGGCCGGAAGCTCCAGAAGGTGGGGCTCTTGCCTGCCGGCCCGCTGCCCGAGGGGGTGTCCGGGGCCGTTTCGGTGCGGCAGGCCCTCGAGGCCGCCGGCCGGGTGCACTCCTTCGACACCGAGACCGGGCAGTTCCCGAACGAGCACGACGGGCTGCTCGCGGCCCTGGCCGCGCTGGCCGGACCGCCGCTGTCGGCCGCGGCCTTCGAGGAGGTCCCCCCGCCCGACCCCGAGGGCGGTGGCCGGCCCTACGTGCTCCGGGGATACCTGGGCGGCAAACGCTACACCGTGAGCGCAGAGGACCTCGGCGATTGGTACGACGTGGACGCGGTGCTCGTGCTCCTCGAGGCCATGTTGCGGGACCAGGGGAGCTCCGTGCGCCTCGTGCCTCTGCCGACGGGCGACCAGACTGCGTCCATCCTGGCGGCCGAGGGAGCCGCCCTCGAGCGCGCCCGGGCCGAGGGGCTCATTCAGCTCGGCGAGGCCGACGAAGGCCGGTCCCGGGGCAAGGCCTTCGAGGACGAGGTGCTGCGCAAGATCCAGTCAGGCGAGCTGAGGCTCGAGGGGGGGAGCGAGTGAAACCGTTCCGTGCCGGCGCGGCGGTCCTGGGGTGCGCCCTCCTGGCGGCGGCAGGGTGCAACAGCCCGGCAGAGGAGTGCCGGCACCAGGACAAGGAGCACGACCGGCGCGACCGCGACTCCTGCCTCGAGGCCTGCGCGGCCGGAGACGCCTTCGGCTGCAGCCAGGCCGCCTCCGCGATGTACCTCGGGGAGGGCGGGCCCAAGGACTTCGACGGAGCCCTGCGGGCGAGCCGCCGGGCGTGCGAGCTCGACCCCGGCGAGTGCAGCTCCCTGCGCTTCCACGAGTGCAAGGCGGACCCGAAGCTGTGCGCGGAGCGTTGTCTGGCCAGGGATCCGGACTCCTGCGCCTGGCAGGCGCGCGGCCACCTCTGCACCGACGAGCGCGCCGGGTTCGATCGGGACAGGGCGCTGGTCTTCTTCCGTCGGGCCTGCGAGGCGAGCGAACGCTTCTGCGGCGAGGGGGTGGAGATGGCCTGCGGCAAGGATCCCAACGGCTGCCTGGTGGCCTGCGAGGACGGGAACGCCGCGAGCTGTTACTGGACCTCGGTGGTCTTCCGCCGGGGCTGGCTCACCATCCTGCGCGACCGGGAGAAGGCCCAGCGATACCTCGAGCAGGCCTGCCGGCTGGATCCGAAGCTCGAGGGGCTGGAGGAGCGCTGCGCTGCAATGAAACCCGCTCCGCTCCCGGCGGAGCAGCCCGTCGCGCCGGGCCCGCCGTGAGCCGCGCCCCCCTGGAGATCCCGCGCGGCGCGCTTGGGCTGTGCGCGGAGATCGAGGCGCTGCTGGTGGAGCTGGTCGACCTCGACGCCCCGTCTCCGCTGGCGGCGGGCTTCCGCAGCCGGTGGGTTCGGATCCTGGAGCTGTTCGATCGCTACGCGGGGGTGGTGGTCGGCGCCTCTGACTACCGGACCCGCTGCGCGCGCGGGTGCAGCGCCTGCTGCCGCCACTGGATCGACGACGTCTGCTCCTTCGAAGCAGAGCTGCTGGCGGCTCACCTCCGAGAGCGCTGGCCCGCGGAGGTCCCTGGCTGGCTCGCGCGCTTCCTCGAGGCCAGGGAGGAGTTCGCGCGGCTCGCGGACGTCGCGGGCAGCCGCGAGGTCGCCTGCCAGGCCTTCGTCCGCCTGGGCCGGGCCTGCCCGCTGCTCGACGCGCAGGGCGCCTGCCGGGTGTACGCGCTGCGGCCGCTCGTGTGCCGGGGGTTCCTGTCGTTCTCCGAGCCCTCCCTGTGCGACCCCGCTCACCCCGGCCACGCCGGAGCGCGCACCTACCTGCTCGATCTCGAGGGCCCTGCCCACGAACTCCTGGACGAGCTCGATCTGGCGCACGAGCGCTTCGGCTCGGCGCGCGGGCTCGCCGAGCTCCTGCCCCGGGCGCTCGCCGAGCCGCTGCGCGGCTGACGGAGGGGCTCAGCCCCAGCGGCGCAGGACGAGAGAGGCGAGCCCGGGCGTGAGGAGCGCGAGCGCGATCAGCCAGGGGTTCGGCCAGGCGCGGGGCGAGAGCGCCCGGCCGAGGGCCTGGAGCGGCTCCGGCTCGCCCCGGCTCGCGCGAGGCAGGAGCCGACCCGCCGCGGTCCAGGAAGCGAAGGCCCATACCGCGCCCGCGAGCACGTCGAGGAGCACGTGCTGCTTGACCAGCAGGGTCGACAGGCTGATGGCCCCGGCCAGGGCGCCGATGGACCACTCCATCAGCCTCGAGCGGCCATGCCCGCGGCAGGCCAGGAACACGATCCAGGCGAAGGCGACGTGGAGGCTGGGGGCCTTGTTCGCGCCCGGGGTGAAGTCGGCCGCGTACTCCAGGGCGAGGAGGCGCTCGGACAGCGTGACCCCGAGGGCGGGCCTGGGGAAGGCGAGCGGCAGGAGCAGGTAGGCGCTGTAGGCCGCGGCGCTCGCCAGCAGGATGGCCAGGATGGCGCGGTTGAGCCTGTGGAAGTCGCGCGCCACGAGCAAGGGCAACCAGGGGAAGAGGTAGCAGAGCTGGTAGACCCAGACCGCCTCGGGCACGAGCGGGATGGCCGCGTCGAGCGGCAGGCTCGGGTCGCGGCTGGGGAGCGCGGCCGCGGTCCAGCCGACCAGCTCGAAGGTCGCGATCCAGGCCGCGTACACGAGCAGCAGGATCCAGAGGTAGTGGAGCCGGACGCGCCTCACCCGCGGGAGCATAGCCCGGCTGGGGACGCCTGTCAGTTCTGCTGGGTCGCGGCGCGCTTTGCGCGTAGAATGCGCCGGCGATGAAGAGCTTCGGCTTCCAGTGGCACCTGACCGACCGCTGCAACCTGCGCTGCGCGCACTGCTACCAGGACGACTTCGGCCCGGGCGCCGAGCGGCCGCTCGAGGACCTCTTCGCCATGGTCGATGCGGTGCTGGGCGCCCTGCGGGACAGGCCTGTCAGCATCAACCTGACCGGCGGTGAGCCCCTGTTGCTGCCTGGCCTGCCCGCCCTTCTCGAGCACCTCTCCAGCCAGCCGAACCTCTCGGAAATGCACGTGATCACGAACGCCACGGTCACAGCTGGGCCGGTCCTCGAGGCCCTGGCCCGTTACGAGCGCGTGCGCTACCTGAAGGTGTCCCTGGAGGCCGCAGACGAGGCTGTCAATGACCGGGTGAGGGGCCCGGGCAACCTGGCCCGGGTGCGGCGGAACCTCGGGCTATACCGGCAGGTCACTGGGAAACCCTTCGTCTTGATGATGACCCTCGGCCGGCACAACGTCGGGGGTGTCGCGGCAATGGCCGCGCTGGCACGCGAGGTGGGCGCGGCCGGGGTGATCTACGAGCGCTTCGTGCCGCTCGGGCAGAGCCGTGGATTCGCGGCCGAGGTGCTTGGGGCCGAGGGCTGGGCGCACGCAGTGGCCGGGGTGCTGGACGCAGCCGGCTCGGAGGCCACGCCGGATGAGTTGCTCGCCTACCGTGCCTTCTGGTTGTGGACGGACGGCCGCGAGGATCCGCTCGAGGGCGCGCTCTGCAACCTGGGAGAGGGTTCCATGGCCCTCATGCCCGACGGTACGGTCTACCCCTGTCGGCGCCTCCCGATCCCGGTGGGGAACGTGCTGCGCGAACCCTTCCCGCGCATCCTGGCCCGGCTCCAAGAGTTCGGTGTGCCCGCGCTCGCCCCCCGGCTCACGGGGGGGCTGTGCGGGCTGTGTGGGGTTGAGGGCTGCGCAGGCTGCCGGGCGCTGGCGCGCGCTCTTCACGGAGATATCCTGGCCGATGATCCCCAGTGTCCGCTGCGCCTCGCCGAGGAGCGCTGAAGTGGGGAATCTCGTGGAATCTCGGGAGCGGGGAGGGAGCGGGGACGGAGGTCCTCGATGGGTCTGAGAGTCGTCCTGGCGCAGCTGCCGTTCGATCCGCCGGCGGCCCTAGCCCCTGCCTCGGGGGCGCCGCTGGGCGTGGCCTGCCTGGCGCTGGCCGCTCGGCAGGCCCAGGCCAGAGGCGAGCTGCCCGGGGGGACGGAGGTCGAGCTGGCGGCGGGGACGGAGGTCGAATCGCTCGGCGATACGGCCCTGGCGGAGCGGCTCGCGAAGGACGAGCCCGAGCTGCTCGGTCTCGGGCTGTACGCCTGGAACGTCGAGCGCTCGTTGCACCTGGCCCATGAGGTCAAGCGCCGCTCGCCGGGCACCCGCATCCTGGTGGGCGGGCCCGAGGTGGCTGTAGACAACGCTTGGCTGTGGGCGGATGGGGTCTTCGATCTGGCTGTGTTCGGGGAGGGCGAGCAGGCGTTCCTGGAGCTCCTGGCGTCATTTGAGCTTTCTGCCTCTGTCCCCGGGCTGGCAGTGGTCCGGCCGGGCGAGGCGCCCGTCCGGCCGCGGCCCGGACCGGCGCCGGCCCTGCCGGGCTCGCCCTACCTGGCCGGCCTGGTGCCTCTCTCGCCCGGGGGGCACGCCGCGCTGGAGACTGTGCGCGGCTGCCGGCGCCGCTGCGCCTACTGCCACTACGCCCGCGGCCGGCGCGGGCTCCGCCGCCTGACGGCGGCCGAGGCCCTGGACACCGTCCGGCGGCTGTTGTCCGCGGGCGCGCGTGATCTGGCCTGGGTGGATCCCAACCTGGACGACCGGCCCGACCTGCCCGCGCTGCTCGCCGGGCTGGCGGCCCTGCCACGCCCGGATGGGCTGCGCATGTTCGGCGAGGTGCAGCCCGACCGGCTGGACGAGGCGGCGCTGGATGGCCTGGCGCGGGCGGGCTTCACCCGCCTGGAGCTCGGGCTGCAGTCGGCCTCGCCGCAGACTCTCGCCCGGGTCGGCCGGGGCGGAGCTCCGGCGGACGCCGTGCGCGCGGCCCTGGGGCTGCGCGCGCGGGGGGTGGAGCCCGTGGTGGATCTCATCGCCGGGCTGCCCGGCGACGGCCTGGCCGAGGTGCGGCGCGGACTGGACCTGCTGGCGCGTTCCGGCCTGGGGGGGAACCTGCAGTTCTTCCCCCTGAGCCTGCTGCCCGGCACCCGGCTCCGGCGCCAGGCCAGGCAGCTCGGCCTGGTGCACGAGCCGCGGCCGCCCTACCGCATCCTGCGCAGCCCCTGGCTGTCCGAGGAGCAGCTCGCGCGTCTGCAGGCCGAGGCCGAGGAGCTGGCCGGGGCCGCGCTCGACGAGCCGCCCCGCCCCCACCTGTGCGGCCCGCAGGGGGACGCCGCGGGCCCGCCGGACCGGTTCGAGCTCGACGTGCGTGAGCCCGAGGGCGCCTGGCGCGAGCGGCTGGGCCGGCCTGGAGCGCGCCACGCGGCCCTGTGGTGCCGGGGCGCGGATCTGTGGGCAGGCCGGGAGGCCCTGTGCGCGGCCCTCGATCTGCGGCTGGCGGTGGACCCCTACGCCGTGCTGGACGTGGTCCTGGCGCCGGAGCGGGTGTTCCCGCTCGACCTGGTGGAGCGCCTGCGCCACGTGCTGGAAACGGGCCCCGGCTGCTACCTGTCCCGCTGCCGCAGACCGCCCACCGGGGACGCCCTGCGGCGCGTGGCGGTGGTCTTCCCGGCCGGCCTCGCCCTGGCGCCCGACTACCTGGCGGCCCTCGGCGACCTGGCCCCTGTGTTCCAGGAGATCGCGCTCGAGGCTGCCCTGGCGCGGGCCGAGGAGCTCGGGGACGCACAGCCCGGCGCCTGGATCCCCGGCCTGGCCGAGGGCGTGGACGGACCGGCGTTCGCGGCGTTGGCCGCGCGGGCCGACCCGGCCGCGGTGGCCTTCGCTGACCGGGAGCTCGAGCGGCGCTGGCTACGGCTGGTGCTGGGCTACGCCTGAGTGGCACCCGGGCTGAGCCCGCGGTACCATGCCCGCCAGGGAGGGTGACGATGAGCAAGCTCGTGTGGTGTGGCTGCCTGGCGGCCTGGGCGCTGGCCGGCTGCTCGGCCGGGGACGGAGGTGGCCAGGACGCCGGCCTGGACGGGCTGGCCCAGGACGCCGCGGATGGCGGCGAGGACGGCGCCGCGCCGGACGGAGAGGATGCCGTCGGCGCCGACGAGGCCGGGGGCGACGGCTCGGACCCGGGCCAGGCGATCTGGCGCCCTGCCCCCGGCACCTCCTGGCAGTGGCAGCTCGGCCAGCCGATCGACACCTCGGTGGATGTCGAGATGTACGACGTCGACCTGTTCGAGACCCCGCAGGCCACCATCGACGCCCTGCACGCGGCCGGCCGGATCGTGATCTGCTACTACTCGGCCGGGAGCCGCGAGGACTGGCGGGACGACGCCGACCAGTTCCCTCCAGAGGACGTAGGCGATGAGCTGGACGGCTGGCCCGGCGAGAACTGGGTGCGGGTCAGCTCCGCGGCGGTGCGGGCGATCATGACGGCGCGGATGGACCTCGCGGTCGAGAAGCGCTGCGACGGGGTGGAGCCGGACAACGTGGACGGCTGGGACAACCAGAACGGGCTGGGCATCACCCCCGAGCAGCAGCTCGACTACAACCGCTTCCTGGCCCGGGAGTCGCACGCGCGCGGGCTGTCGGTGGGGTTGAAGAACGACCTGGCCCAGATCCCCGCGCTGCTCGCGGACTTCGACTGGGCGTTGAACGAGGAGTGCGTCCATTACGCGGAGTGCGGGGACGTCCAGCCCTTCATCGCGGCGGGCAAGGCCGTCTTCCACGTGGAGTACACGGACCAGGAGGCCGACGGGCAGGCGCTGGCTGACCAGGTCTGCGCCGACGCGAGCCGGGCTGGCTTCTCGACCCTCATCAAGACCTGGGAGCTGACCGCCTGGCGGCTCGCCTGCCCCTGAGCGACCCGCCGAGAGGAGGACGTGGTGAAACGGAGCGAGCGTGGCTGCGTGGCCCGGGTGGTGATGGGGTGCGCGCTGGCCGTTGCCCTGGCGGGCTGCGGCGGGTTCTTCGGGGGCCAGTTCCTGGCCGAGGAGGGCATGCCCAAGGCGGTGCCCGACAGGTTCGCGGGCTTCGACGCGGTGGTGCTGCACGACGTCGGCTGGATCCACCACCACCCGTACCTGCTCCAGCGCGATCTGCCCATCACCTTCGTGTTCACCCGCTGGACGCGCGTCAAGCTGCAGCAGGCCTCGGCCGCCGAGCCCGGGCGCTTCGGCATCTTCAAGGTCATCCACCTGGACGACCTGCTCGAGGCCCAGGCCTCGGTGAAGAAGGCGGACGGGAGGGTGGTGGCGCTCGGACCGGCCGACATCAAGTCGGTCGCCTTGGTGCGGAACTACTACCCGGACCTCGAGCCGCCGCTCGATCTGAACGAGACCAGCTTCATCTTCCCTGGGCTCGAGGCCGGCGACGTGCTGGAGCTGCGCACCACCGAGGTGGGCTGGCCCACCTCCTGGGTCTTCCACTGGCGGGATGTCCCGGTGCTCCTGTCTCGCATCATCGTGACGCGCCCCAACACCGACCTGGACCTGCAGCTCAGCCAGTTCGATCCCGACAAGGTGATCGGGAAGGTCGAGGAGGCCACGGTGAGCGGCTCGGCGCAGATCGGCGGCAGCGAGGAGCAGCTCGCCTGGACCGCGCGGGAGCTCGCCCCGCTGCCGGACGGCGACTTCCGGGTGCCCCTGGTGGCCCGCCGCAGCCGGCTGGACGTGCAGATCTCGGCGCGCGCGGTGAAGCTCGAGGAGTGGGCCCAGGCGTACCGGCGCTGGCTGTTTTCAGGCGGCCAGAGCCCGGCCGAGCTGGTGGCGAAGGCCAAGGAGCTCACCCAGGGCGCGGCCGACGAGCGCGAGCGCGCCCGGCGCCTGCTGGCCTTCGTACGGCATGAGCTCGCTCCGCAGGTCGACGACGGCTTGACCTGGGTGTGGCCGGAGCGGCCTCCGAAGCTGCCCCACCCCGAGCGCTGGCTGGCCGACAAGCAGGGCACCCCGGAGCGCTCCGTCGGCCTGCTGGCCGCCCTGCTGCAGGGGATCGACGTCCAGCCCACCCTGGTGCTCACCACCGGCGAGGACCAGCCCACGCTCAACGAGGCGAACCGCAGCCTGCAGCAGTTCCGGCGGTTGCTCCTGGCGTTGCCCGACGGCACGCTGCTCGACGCCGGGGCGCGCGGGCTGGGCCTGGGGCAGGTGTCGCCCGAGCTGCAGGGCCGCCCGGCCCTGTGGGTCGCGCCGGACAAGACCTGGTTCGCCAAGCTGCCCGAGCTGGGGCCCGCGGAGAACGCCCTCGAGGCCCAGATCGAGGGGAGCGTGTCCCCCGAGGGAGAGCTCGGCGCCGAGCTGAAGGTGACCCTGCGCGGCCTGACGGCGCGCGACTGGAGGCTGTGGCTGGCCTCCGCCGGGCCCGAGGAGGTCAAGGCCGGCCTGGCCCCGCGCCTGCTGGCCGGCTGGGGGCCGCGCGCGGTCGTCGTGGAGCAGCGCGTGGAGGGCGCGGAGGACCAGGAGCAGCCGCTCCTGGTGACGCTGCGCTACCGCCTGCCGGGGATCGCCGAGCGCCAGGGCGAGAAGCTGGTGGTCAAGCTGGGGGCGCTGTGGGTCCAGAGCCAGGTGCCGGCGCTGACCGCGGCCGAGCGGGCCGAGCCCGTGTGGCTGGCCCGGGCGCTGTCCGAGCGCACGGAGGTGATCCTCGAGCTGCCGAAGGAGCTCGCGCCGGTCGAGCTGCCCAAGGGGCTGCGCACCGAGCCGGCCGCGGCCGGCCAGACCATGTCGGTCGAGGCCGAGCTGGAGTACAGCTGCAGCGAGGGCTTGCTGCGCATGAGCCGGAGGATCGGGCTCAACCAGCGCGCCTTCGGCGCGGACTTCTACCCGACCCTGCGCGCGATCACCTCGCGCTACCTGGCCGCGGCGAACGATCTGCTCGTCATGCAGCCGGCCCGGCCGGTCCCGCTGCAGAAGCCGCCCGCCCCCAGGAAGCCCCGCTGAGGGCCTTCACTCCTTCTTCCGCA
Organism: Myxococcota bacterium; assembly: GCA_022710975.1. Classification (GTDB taxonomy): domain Bacteria; phylum Myxococcota; class B64-G9; order B64-G9; family B64-G9; genus JAKLGA01. Next base: position 15,826 of record JAKLGA010000024.1, read on the forward strand.
GGGCGGCGAAGGGGTTGTTGCGGAAGGTCGGCTCGGGGGCTGGCGCCCGCCGCGGGCCGGGCCTGGCCGCCGGTTTCGGGTCGGGCCTGACCGCCGGCTTCGGGGCGGTCTCGCTGCGGCAGGACAGCGAGATGCGCTTGCGCTCGAGATCGACCTCCAGCACCCGCACCCGCACCCGGTCGCCCGCCTTGACCACCTCGGAGGGCTCGCGCACGAAGCGGTCCGCGAGCTGGGACACGTGCACCAGCCCGTCCTGCTTGACCCCCACGTCCACGAAGGCCCCGAAGTGGGTCACGTTGGTGACCACGCCCTCGAGCCACATGCCGGCCCGGAGGTCCTCCAGCGCGCGCACGTCCTCGCGGAAGGCGGGCGGGCTGAAGCTCGCGCGCGGATCGCGTCCCGGCTTCACCAGCTCGGCCAGGATGTCGCGCAGCGTGGGCTCGCCCACGTCGCCCCCGGCGTAGCGGGCGGGCTCGATGCGCGCGGCCAGGGCGGCGTTGCCGACCAGCGCGCCGAGCTCCACGCCCAGGTCGTCGGCCATGCGCGCGACCAGCGCGTAGCGCTCGGGGTGCACGGCCGAGGCGTCCAGCGGCTGGGGGCTCGCGCGCACGCGCAGGAAGCCGGCCGCCTGCTCGAAGGTGCGCGGGCCCACCCCGGCCACCTCCTGCAGCGCGGCCCGGGTGGGGAAGGCGCCGTGGGCCTCGCGGTGGGCCACGATGCGCCTGGCCGCGGCCGGTCCGACGCCCGCCACGTACGCGAGCAGTGAGGCGCTGGCCGTGTTCAGCTCCACCCCCACCTGGTTGACGCAGTCCTCGACCACCTGGTCCAGCTTCAGCTGCAGCAGGCGCTGGTCCACGTCGTGCTGGTACTGGCCGACCCCGATGGCCTTGGGCTCGATCTTGACCAGCTCGGCCAGCGGATCCTGCAGCCGGCGGGCGATGGAGATGGCCCCCCGCACGGTCACGTCCAGCTCGGGGAACTCCTCGCGGGCCACGTCGGACGCGGAGTACACGCTGGCGCCGGCCTCGCTCACCAGCACGATCGGCGGGCCGCCCGCCAGGGCCTGCTGGGCGAAGGCCTGGGTCTCGCGGCCGGCGGTGCCGTTGCCCACGGCCACGATGGCGGGCGCGTGGCGGCGGACGAAGGCGGTGAGCGCGGCCGCGGCCTCCTCGGCGCGCCCCGTGTGGGGGTAGAGGGTCACGGACTCCAGGAACTTGCCGGTCCCGTCCACGGCCGCGCACTTGCAGCCGGTGCGCAGGCCCGGATCGATGCCCACCACCGGCTGGCCGCCGAGCGGCGCCGCCAGCAGGAGGTTCTTGAGGTTCGCGGCGAACACCTCGATGGCCTCGCAGTCGGAGCGCTGCTTGAGCTCGGCGCGCAGCTCCACCTCGAGGCTGGTGAACAGCAGGCGCCTGGCGCCGTCGGCCACCGCGGCGCGGAGCTCCCCGGCCCAGGGCGAGGCCGGCTGCAGGCCCAGGCGGCGCTCGAGCTCGGCGCACAGCGCCTCTCCGTCCACCTCGATGGAGGCGCTCAGGACCTCCTCGCGCTCCCCGCGCCGCACCGCCAGGTAGCGGTGCGAGGGGATGCGCGCGACCGGTTCGCGGTAGTCGTAGTACTGCTCGAACTTGGTGCGCTCACCCCGCCTGGCCGCCAGCACCCGCGCGGCCAGCACGCCCTGGGTGGCGAACGCGCGGCGGGCTTGCGCCCGCAGCCCGGCGTCCTCGGCGGCCTGCTCGGCCACGATGTCGCGGGCCCCGGCCAGGGCGGCGTCCGCGTCGGGCACGCCCCGGGCCGCGTCCACGAAGGCCGCGGCCTCGGCCAGCGGCTGGCCCTCGCGGGGCTGGGCCAGGATGCGGGCGGCCAGCGGCTCCAGGCCGCGCTCGCGCGCCATGCTGGCCCGCGTGCGGCGCTTCGGGCGGAAGGGCAGGTAGAGATCCTCCAGCTCGGCCTTGGTCTGGCAGGCCAGCAGGCGCGCGCGGAGCTCGGGCCCCAGCTTGCCCTGCTGCGCGATGGACTCCAGCACCGCCGCCCGGCGCTCCTCGAGCTCCACCAGGTACGCCCGGCGCTCCTCGATGGCGCGGATCTGGACCTCGTCCAGCGAGCCGGTGGCCTCCTTGCGGTAGCGGGCGATGAACGGCACCGTGGCGCCGGTCTGCAACAGGCCGACCACGGCCGCCACCCCGCGCGCGGGGAGCCCGAGCTCCTCGGCCACGCGGGGGACGGGATCGAACGCCTGAGGGCCCGGGCTGCCGCTCATGGGGGACCACCTTCGGGCGGGCGGGGCGCCGGGCCGGGGCGCGGCGCGGCCGGGTCGCCGGGGCTCAGCAGGCGTTGAAGCAGGCGTTGGTAGTCTCGAACTGGGTGCCGCACAGGCTGCACTGATCCGTGCCGGAGGCGTCCAGGCAGTCGAGCACGTCCTGGAGCGCGGCCGAGCAGCCACAGTTGGTGGCGTCGACCTTGGCCTGCTCGCACCACTCCACCGCCTCACCCTCGCTGATGGCCGTGCCACCGGAGGTGATGGTGCAGTTGAGCGAGTAGAAGTGACCCATGACCGATTCACAGGTCTGCCCCTCGCCGCAGGCGGGCGCGAGGGCGGCCAGGGCGATCAGCAGTCCGGCCGATGCGAGCAGGGCGACCAGGGCGAGCAGCTTCCGCATGGCATCCTCCTGACGGGTTTGTCCGGCCCTTTCCCGCCCAGAGTGCCTCATGCCCCCAGGGCGAGTCAACCGCGCCGTGGCCGCGGCCCGGTGGCCCGCGGGGTTGACCCGGGGGGCGGGCCACCTGGTAATGTCCCCGGCGGAGGTGCACGTGCGGATGAGCTGGAGGCGCGGGCTCTGCGTCGGGGGCGGGCTGCTGCTCGTGCTGCTCCTGCTGGCCGCCTGGTACCTGCTGAGGCTGGCCGGCATCGGCGCGGCCTACCAGGCGAAGGTCCTGTGCAGCGCCGTGTTCGTGGCCGGCCGCGAGCCGGCCGGGGTGCTGAGCGACGACCTCGGCTACCCGGACATCGACTTCCTGCGCTGGTTCGACGCGAGCGTCGATCGGGACGGCGGACAGGTGCGCTCGAGCTTCCTCGGCCTGGTCGAGCGCGAGGCCGTGCACCGCCCGGGCCTGGGCTGCGCGCTGGCGCTCGGCCAGCGGCCGCCGCCCGCCTGGCCCGGCGCCTGGACCCCGCCCGCGCGGCCCGACCCGGCCTTCCCCTGGCCCGAGGGCGACGGGCCGGCCCCGGAGGCGCCGACGGACGGGGTGGACGACCCGCGCCTGCAGGCCGCCCTGGCCGCGGCCTTCGCCGAGCCCGACCCGGCCCGGCCGCGACGCACCCGGGCGGTGGTCGTGGCCCACCGCGGCCGGCTGCTGGCCGAGCGCTACGCCCCGGGCTTCGGGGCGGACACGCCGCTGCTCGGCTGGAGCATGACCAAGAGCGTGCTGGCCGCGCTGGTGGGCGTGCTGGTGGGAGAGGGACGCCTGTCCCTGGACGGGCCGGTGCCGGTCCCGGCCTGGGGCGCGGCGGACGACCCGCGCGGGCGCATCCACCTGCGGGAGCTCCTGCGCATGTCGAGCGGGCTCGAGTTCGAGGAGGTCTACGACGACCCGCTGGCGGACGCCACCTTCATGCTGTTCGGCGCGCCGGACGTGGCCGGGTACGCGGCCGGCAAGCCCCTCGCCGCCCCGCCCGGGAAGCGCTGGAGCTACTCGAGCGGGACCACGAACATCCTGGCCGGCGTGCTGCGCGCCGTGGTGGGGGAGGGGGCGCAGCTCGCCTTCCCGCGCCGGGCGCTGTTCGACCGGCTGGGCATGGCCTCCGCGGTGCTGGAGACCGACCCGTCCGGGACCTTCGTGGGCTCGTCCTTCATGTACGCGACCGCCCGCGACTGGGCCCGCTTCGGGGAGCTGCTGCGCCTGGACGGGGTGTGGCGCGGCGAGCGCCTGCTGCCCGCGGGCTGGGTGGAGTTCCTGCGCACGCCGGCCCCGGCCGCGCCCGGGGGGAAGTACGGGGCGCACCTGTGGCTCGAGGTGGGCGAGTTCTTCCGCGGCGCCGACCGGCCGGCGCTGCCGCGGGACGCCTTCCACGCCATCGGCCACGAGGGGCAGTTCGTCAGCGTGATCCCGTCACGGGAGCTCGTGGTGGTGCGGCTCGGGCTGACCTCGGTGGCGGGCGCCTGGGATCACGAGGGCTTCCTGGCCGCGGTGCTCTCCGCGCTGCCGCCTTGAGGCTCACTGGCAGTCCAGGTCCCGGGCGAGCGTCTCCTCCGGGGAGTAGGTGAAGCCCGAGCTCACGACCGAGGAGTTGCACTCACTGTTGGGCACCAGGATGGCCAGGGAGGCGTCCGTCCCCACGGCATTGAAGCCAGGTGGCTCCATCTGCGCGGGGGTGTACGCGGCCTCGGTGTTGCCGTTGCAGGTCGGGATCCAGCCGGCCTCGTCGGTCCGCAGCAGCCACAGATCCTGGGCGTGGTTGGAGACCCAGCGGGAGCCCACGGCCAGGTACCCGCTGTCCGTGGCGGCGAGATCGACCGGGATGGCCATGGTGAGCTCGTCCTCGGTGGGGCCGCCGTAGCGGCGCTGCCACATGAGGTGGCCGTCGTCCGCGGAGATGCGCAGCAGCCAGCCCTCCCTGGAGCCGGAACCTCCGGCGTAGACGATGGCCCCGCTCACCAGCAGGGTGTTGTCCGGAGCGCGCGTGATGGACGCGGCCCACTCGTCGGTCCCGGCCAGGTAGTAGCGCTGCTGCCAGGCGATGGTGGGGGTGGCCGAGCTCACCGCATCCAGCTTGATCGCGAACACGTCGGTCATGCCGTCGTCCGGGTGCATGATCTCGCCCACCAGCACCACGCTCGAGGTCCCGTCGGCCACCACGGCCCGGGCGATGCCGAACGCGCTGCTCTGGAAACTGAGCTGCCAGAGAGCGCCCGTGAGCGCGGGGTTGAGCCCGACCGCGAAGGGGTGGTCGTCCCCACCGCCGGCCGTGCTGGTGAAGCCCACGGCCACCAGGGATTGCAGCGTGCCGTCGTCCACCACCGGGGCGACGGCGAGCAGGCCGTAGTCCTTGTCGTCAGCCGGCGCCTTGAGCCTGGCGAAGTTGCCCAGCCCGCCGGCCTGCGTCACCAGGAAGGCCAGCCCGCTGGTCAGCGAGGGGCTGGTACTCACGGTCTCGCCGACCACGACCCAGCCAGGTGAGCTCGGCGGCAGGGGCTGAATGTCGAAGGCGCCGTCCTCGTCCAGGGTGCCGTACACCCTGTTCCACTCCACCGTGGTCAGGTCGCTGCTCAGCAAGATCAGCCAGGCGTTCAGCCCGCCGAAGCTGCCGGCGGACCAGGTTGCCGAAGTCCCGGCGAAGATCAGCTTGGTGGTCCCGGGCACGGGCCGGATCACGCCGTCGGCCTCGGGACCGCCCCCCTCCAGCGTGTGCAGGGCGCTGACGGCGCCCGCCTCGTCGAAGCCCGCGAGCAGCAGGGCGCCTAGGGACTCGGAGCGGATGAGCGCCCAGGGTTCGTCCAGGGCCGTGCCCCGCTGGGCCACGCTGGGGCTCTTGGCGCCGGCTCGCTCGTCGGTCGCTCCGCCCAGGGTGAGGGACCACTTGGCTAACGAGCAGGTCGTCGCGTTGCAGATCGGCTGGCAGCCGGGGTTCGGCGCCTGGCCGCAGGGCAGGCCGTCGCAGCCCGGGTCGCAGCAGCCGACGCCGTCGATGCAGATCGACGGGGGCAGGCAGCACTCCCTGAAGGGCCCGGTGACGTCGCACACCGTGGCGGCACCCGGGCACTGCGCGCAGGACCCCGGGTTGAGGCAGAAGGAGTCCAGGGACGTCGCGCAGCAGACCCGCTCGCAGGGCACCTCGCCGGTGGCCTCGTTGCAGGGCTGGCAGATCCCGGCCAGCCGGTTGGCGCACACCTCGCCGAGCTGGCAGCACTTGTCCCCGCAGGCCGGGCCGTCGTCCAGCGGATCACACGTCACGCACTGGTCGACCGCGCGGTCACAGAACTGGGACGGGGTGCAGCACTCGTCCACGCAGGCCGTCTGGCCACCCACGCACTCCTGGCAGGTCCCCATGCAGGCCGCGTTGCCACAGCAGGGCTCGCCCGCGGCGGTGCAGGACTGGTCCAAGCTCACGCAGGTCTCGCAGGTTTGGCTGATCGGGTCGCACTCCTCGGTCGGCTGGCAGCAGGTCTTGTTGTCCGCGCCGCAGGGGAACATGCATACGCAGGCCCCGCTGCCTACGTCGCACTCCGTGGGGTACCCTGTATTGCAGGGGATGCACTGACCGCCGGCGGTGCAGGTGACGGGTCGCCACTGGTAGCAGGTGGGGAAGTTCGGCACCTGCTCGCAGGTCTCGAGCAGCAGCGGGATCTCACAGCGATCGGACTCGCCCTGGGTGCAGGTCGAGTTGCAGTTCACGCTGCACTCGGTCGTCGGGGGATCCCCTGCCACCACGTTGCAGGCCTTCACCGGGTCGGCGCTGGCGCAGTCCTCGACGTCGCGCCAGTCCAAGCAGGGATCCGCGTCCACGTTCGGGGCGCAGTCCTGGCGCACGGAGCCGTTGCATCGCACCTGGCCGCCCATGCAGTCGTTCGTGCAGCCGCTGGTGCAGGTGGGAATACCGCCGCTGGCGTCGCAGGTCTGGCCCTGGGCGACGCAATCGTCGATCACGAACCAGAGCAGGCAGCCCGTCCTGTCGTCGCAGCGCTCGACCCGATTCGCGTTGCAGCGCTGGTCGCCGGCTGTCGGGCAGTTCGGGGTGCAGGTCCCGGCGCAGGCCGGGGGGTCCAGGGTGTCGTCGCAGGTCTGGCCGCCCGCGGTGCAGTCCTGCATGTTCTCCCAGTGCAGGCAGCTCGCTGTTTCCCGACATTCCTGCAGCACGTTCCCCGCGCACTGCCTGGCGTTCTCGGGCCCGCAGGTGCTGCAGCCCGTCTCGCAGCCGGGCGTCCCGTCGGTCTCGTCGCAGTGCTGCAGCTCGCCGCATGGCGTGGTGTCTATCCAATGCAGGCAGTCGGGGGTCAGCCGGGAGCAGGTCTGGATCACGCCCATGCCAGGCTTGCAGCGCGTGGCGCCCTCCTGCGTGCAGTCGGCGGCGCAGGCCGGCCCGCACACCGCCTCGCTCGAGGCGTTGAGCATGCAAACCTGGCCGTTCAATGCGCTGCAGTCCTGGATCATCACCCAGTCCAGGCAGCCGTGCTGCGCCTGTTCGCAGCGCTCGACCCGCGTGCCGAGCGCGCACCGGGTCTCGTTCACGGTCGTGCAGCCATCCTGGCAATCCCCCCGACACACCCCGTCGCGGCAGACCAGTCCGTCATCGCAGGTCTGGTTGTCCAGGCAGGGCTGGCCCTCGCCGCCCTTCTCGGGCAGGAAGATGTCGCAGCCGAGTCCGGCCGTGGCCAGCAGGCCGAGCGCCAGGACGGAGACGAGCCTGAGGGTGAGGGTGCGCATCTCAGAACCTCCCACCGAGGGTCAGGGTGAAGCCGTCGCCGTCCGCCATGGGGGCCGCCACGGCGCTCACCCCGGCCTCCTCGGCCTCGGGCAGCAGCCACATCACCACCCCGGTGATGAGCAGCGCCCCGCCCAGCCCGAACCCGGCCCACATCACCCCGGCCCAGGTCCGGCTGGTGTCCTTGGCGCCGAGATCGCCGCCCTCGTAGTCCGAGGCCGCGCCCATGGACAGCCCCAGCCCCGCGCCGCCCAGCGCGCACAGCCCCAGGCCGCTCCAGAAGGTGACGTGCCCGACCAGGGTGTAGGTGGACATGGGCTTGGAGGGCGCCGCGGCCTCGGCCTCCGGGGCCGGATCCATCGGCGCGGCTCCGGCGGAGGCCGGGGCCGCGAGCGACTCGGCCAGCGGCACGAAGATCTCGCGCACGGCCTCCGAGGTCGCGTCGAGGAGCGCGGCCTCGCCGCCCTCGACCTTCTGGGACACGCTCTGCACCACGGCCACCTTCTTCACGTCGATCACCCTGAGGTTCAGCAGGTAGGTGTCGCCGAACTTGGACACGTTGCCGACCGTCACGAACTGGGCGCCGAGCGCGCCGCCGATCTCGGCGATGCAGGAGTCGTCACCGCAGCCGGTCAGGGCCTTCTTCTCCTCGTACTGCAGGACCGCCTGGATGTCGCCCTTGCCGATCACCCGGAAGGTCTTCAGCTTGCGGATGTCGCTGGCCAGCAGCTCCCCCAGCGCGTCCATCTGCTCCTGGGTCACCCCGCCCTTGCTGGCGAACTCCATGACCGCCACGGCGGGGCGGGCGTCGTCGGCCGCCTGCGCAGACGGACCCAGCCCGGCGAGGACCGCCACCAGCGAGAACCACCGACTCGCGTGCCGCATCGCGCACCCTCCAATCAACGTGCAGCGAACCCCAGGTTTTCCAATGGACTATCACAGCCGGGGTGTCGGTTCAAGGTGCGACCAGCGCCGCCAGATCCTCGGGCAATGGCACCTCGAAGACGAGCCGCGCGCCGGTGAGCGGGTGGGTGAAGGCCAGCCCGTGCGCGTGCAGCGCGAGCCGGGCGTGGCCCAGGCGGGCCAGGGTGTCCGCGCTCAGGCGGTCCTTGATCATGTCCAGGTGCGGGCGGCCGCCCTCCTGGTACAGCTTGTCCCCCAGGATGGGGTGGCCGAGGTGGGCGAGGTGCACCCGGATCTGGTGGGTGCGGCCGGTGCGCGGGCGCGCGGCGACCAGGGCCCGGTCCGGCAGGCGCGCGAGCACCTCGAGCTCGGTGGCCGCGGCCTGGCCACCGTCCGCCACCACCCGCATGCGTCCGGTCAGGCTGAACTCCCGGTCCGGCCCCAGGCGCGCCTCCACCAGGGTGCGCTCGAAGGCGGGTGCGCCGCGCACCACGGCCAGGTAGCGCTTCTCCACCTGGCGGCCGGCGAACTGGCGCATGAGGGCGTGCAGCACCTCCCGCCCGCGGGCCAGCAGCAGCGCCCCGCTGGTCTCACGGTCCAGGCGGTGGGCGGCCTCCAGGTCCGGGAGCCCGAGCTCCGCCCGCAGGCGGCTGACGATGGTGCGCTCGCGGAAGCCCCGCACCGGGTGGACCGGCGCGCCCGGGCCCTTGTCCACCACCACCAGGTGCTCGTCCCGGTGGAGCAGGCGGTAGCGCACCTCGACCTCGGGCTCGGGGCGCACCTCGCTGCGCACCAGGATCTGCTCGCCCGCCTGGAGCCGGTGGCCCCAGGGCAGGGGCCGGTCCGGGCCGGCCGCGCCGCGGGAGAACACGCAGCCCTCGAGCCGCCCGACCAGGGAGGTGCGGCTGCGGCGGAACTTGTCCGCCAGGTAGCGGTCGAGCCGGCGCCCGGCGGCCTCGGCGCCGACGCGGAAGAGGTACTCGCCGGGTGTGTCGGGCCGGGGCACGGCGGCGTCGGCTCACGCCCTCACGGGCGCTCGGCCGCCAGGCGGCGGCGCACGGCGCCCAGCAGGTCGTCCTTGCGGAAGGGTTTGCCCACCACCTCGATCAGCTCGGGCGCGGTCTTCCTGATGGTCTGGGCGCGCTCGGGGTGGGCGGTGACGAACACGACCGGCGTGCGAAAGTCCGGGTCGTCGAGCCGCAGCTTGATGAGCATGGCGACGCCGGTCTCGCCGGGCATGTCCACGTCGCAGACCATGAGATCGGGCCGCTCCCGGGCGAACTCCGCCCGGGCCTGGGCGGCGTTCTCGCACACGCGGGTGTCGTGACCGGCGTTGCCGACCAGCGTCTGGATGAGCTGGCGCAGATCCGGGCTGTCGTCGACGATGAGCACCTTGGCCATGGCCCCTCCGGGGATGGCCGGAAGATACTACGCCGGCGGCCCGATCTCCAGCCTCAACCCAGGGTGCGCTTGAGGAGCACGATCACCAGGATCAGCACCGGGATGCCCCAGACGATCAGCATGAACTTCATCGGGCTCTGCTTGAACTGGGGCTGCTTCTCGCCGGCCTGCTCGACGGGCGGCTGCTCGGCGTTCGGCCGGGGCTCGGGGGTCGGGGTCGGGCTCTGCTTCTGTCGGTTCTTGCCCATGACGGCTCTCCCTCCGGGTGGCGGCGCGCGGGCCGCCCCCGGGATCACGCGTTAGGTTCCGTGCGATCGGCTGCAGGAGGCGCGTCAGGCGATGGGCGGACGATCGATGCGGGCGCGGTGGCCGTCGCGGGGGGCGCCGGCCCGGGAGCGCGGGAACACCCGGGGGCCGAAGGCGGGCCCCGCCTGGCGGTCGGCGGTGAGCAGGAGCTGCTGGCCCACCTGGGTGCGCGAGCGCTGGGGATCGAGCGGACCCGCCGCGCCGGAGGCCGGGGCCTGGTCCAGGAACGGCCCCGACGGCCCACCGTCCGGCCCCCCCGCGGGCAGGCCGCCCAGGGCGAGCAGCAGCCCCAGGCCGAGGGCCAGGACGTGGGCCGGGAGGTGCGCGCGGACGCTCACGGCTACCAACCTAAGGCCTGCCGGGGCCCGGCGCAAGGGCCTAGATCAGCCTCAGGGCGCCGGGGGAGCGGCCTCGGCCGCCTTGCCGGTGGCGGGCACCAGGCGCTCGAACTGCTTGCCCAGCAGCTCCATCTGCGCGGGGCACTTCTGCATGTACTCCATCATGGCCGGCATGAGCCCCTGCATCATGGCCTCGGCCTCGCCCTGCATCATCTGGGCGGTGGCCTTCTGCTGGTCCGGGCTCATCTTCTTCTCCAGGGCCTCCATCTCCGCGGTGGCCGCCCGGATCTCCGGCCCCAGCTCGTCCACCCAGCCGGTGACCGCCTTCAGGGCCTTGTCGCAGTCGCCCTTGTTCTGGGCGATCAGATCGAACATGGTCTTCAGCCGGCCGATGAACTTGCGGCCCAGCTCCATGGCCCGCTCCTGGTCCTTGCTCACGGCCGCGGGTCGGGGCGCCTCCGCGGGCTTGGCCAGGGGCGTGACGGGCCCGTCCGCGGGCTTGTCGGCCGCCAGGGCCGGGAGCGAACCGAGCGCCAGGGCGAGCGTCAGGGCGAGGGCGAGCGTGCGGGACATGGATCCTCCGATCAGAAGATGTTCTGGGTGTTGAAGGTCCCCGAGTAGCCGATGCCGATCTGGCTCGTGCCACAGCGCATGATGTTGCAGTGGTGGGACAGGGGCGGGCAGTGGCCCTCGTTCGCGCCGGTCATGTACATGTCCATCTCGCAGGCCGGGTCGCAGCCGTAGGCGCAGTTCTGGCAGTAGGGGTAGTCGGCGTGGAACAGCTGGCCCTGCCGCTCCATCTGCACGGAGTGGTTGCGGCCGTGCGCCGCCCACTCCACGCTCCAGCCCAGCGGGTGGTGGCACTCGTCCGTGCCCTCGGGATCGTGGGTGGCGCGGGTCAGGTTCACCAGCTCGAACTGGAGGCACTCGTACTCGTTGGGCTCGAACCAGGTGTCGTTCACCCCGTCCACGTCGATGTCGTAGTCGATGGCGCCGCCCACACAGATCTGGGAGGTCGGCACGCAGTCCAGCCCGGCCCGGGTGGAGGGGGTGTAGCCGCCGTCGCAGGCGCAAACCGGGGCGGCCGGAGCCGGTGGCCTGGCGGGCCAGGCGTGGCAGGTGCCGTGGCCGGAGCAGGTCTGGCCGGTGCAGTCGTCGGTGTCGGGCACGCACTCGAGGCCCGCGGCCACGTAGCCCGCCTCGCAGGCGCACTCGGCCTGGGCGCCGGCCACGGCCCGGCAGGTGCCGTGGCCGGAGCAGGTCACCCCGGCGCAGGGGTCCGGCGGGCTCTCGTCCTGGGGCGCGCCCTCGTCCAGCGGCTCCCAGCCGTCGTCCGCGGGCTCGCCCCCGTCGTCCTCGACGATCTGTGGATCGCCGCCGTCCTCGGGCGCGAGGCCGTCGTCCTCTCCCGCCGCGCCGTCCTCCTCCTGCCCGGCCGCGCCGTCCCAGGGGATGTCCACGGTCCCGGCCTGGCAGCCGGAGAGCGCGCCCAGCAGGCAGGCGAGGGCAGGGCCGGCGAGGGTGGTGCCGAGGGCGCGCGGGGCGATCATGGGGGGATTCTACTTCACCACGCCCATCCCATCCAGCGCCTCGCCCAGCTCCTCGGGGCTCAGCGTCAGGTACTCCAGCTTGCCCTGCGTGAGGATGCGGGAGACAGGCGTGACCGCGTCCGTGCTGGCCGGGTCCACGCCGCGCACCAGCACGCCCGCGTAGTTGGAGTCGGAGGCGAGGATGGCCTCGTGGTAGGTCGAGGGGGTGGCGGCGGTCACGCCCTCGATCTGGAGCAGCTTCGCGCGCACCGCCTCGTGCTCGGTGAAGTCGGCGCCGACCTTCAGCAGCGTGAGGTGGCCGCCGGCGGCGATGAGGTTCGTCTTCAGCTCGCTCGGGGGGCCGTCGGGCCCCTCGGAGAACAGGGCGCGGTTCAGCTCGTACCAGGTGCGCGTGAGGTACGGGAAACCGAGGGCCGCGTCGATGCGGCCCTTGACGGCGGCGGCCGCGCCGGGCTCCTGGCACCTGAGCAGGATGGCGGTGACGCCCTGGCCCATGTGGTGGAAGTCCTGGGCGGAGCGCAACGAGATCAGGACGAGCTTGGCGTCGAGCTCGCCCACGCCCGTGGCGAACACCCCGGCCACCCGGAAGGTCCCGTCCCTGGCCCCTGCGGCCGGGCCCTCCAGGATGGGGGCGAACAGGCGGACGGGATCCCCCGGCTGGACCCGCAGCATGCGCTGCAGCTCCTCGCCCAGGAAGATGGCCGGCCCGGGCGCCGCGGGCGGGTCGCCGGCCGGCGCGGCGCGGTGGAGCGCGGAGGCGTCGACGATCTGATTGAGGGAGGCCTGGAGGCGGTCGGCCTCCGCGCGCAGCGCGGCGTTCTCCTGGCGGAGCTTCTCCAGCGCCGCCTGGGTCTCCGCGCACCGCGCGCGCTCCTCCGCGGCGGCCAGCTCCCGCTCCCTCGCCTTGGGCCCATCGCAGGCGGCCGGGAGGAGTGAGCACAGGCCGAGGAAGGTCATCAGGGAAGTCGTTCGCATCGTGGACCTCCGAGCCTGTGGGGCCTCGCCTAGGGACCCGCGTACGTCCAGCCCACGTCCTCGATCAGCGCGCCGTCGAGGTCCAGCTTCACCCAGACGCTCTCGCGCGCCTCGGCGCCCTTCGGGCGGGGGAAGAAGAAGCGGCCCTCGAGCTCCCGGCCGCGCGGCACCAGCAGCAGCGAGCAGGGCGCGCTCCGCAGGGCCTCGAGGGTCCTGTCCAGCTCATCCGGGCCGACGCAGCGGGCCGGCCCGGGGTCGCAGGCGCCAGCCTCGGGCCCGAGGTGCTGCGGATCGGTGGCGTAGCGCAGCGCCGTCCTCGCCACCCGCTGGCCGGCGTAGTCTTCGAGCGGACAGGCGGTCGAGGTGCGCATGTCCACCGCGAGCGCGAGGCGAATCTCGGTCGCGGGCAGCTCCACCTCGCTGCGGCCGCACACGCTCCCCGCCTCGTCGCACACGCGGAGGATGTACCGCCCTGGCGGCGGCGCCTGGCCCCCCGGGTTCACCCGCCCGTTCCATTCCACGAGCAGGCTCTCGCCCGCCGGGATGTCCTCATGGATGGGCCGCGGCTTCGCGCACTCGGCGCCCGGGGGGCACAGGTTCGGGTTCGGCAGGTCCAGGAACAGCGGATCTAGCTCTAGGCGCCGTGGCAGGATTGAAATCGGAACCCCGTAGGTGGAGTCCAGCCGCACCGGGCGCTCCGTGGTGTTGAGGAGCAGGATGGGGGTGGGGCGGGCCTCGGCCGCGACCGGCGCAGGCGCAGCGACGCCCGACCCGTCCAGCGTGGGGTTCGCGCGCGGGCTCTCTGTCCGCTCGCAGGCGCCTGAGACCAGCAGACACGCGAGGGCGAGCATCGGCATCCTTGAAAGGAGCTTCATGGCCGGATCTTCCTCCTTCCCCGGCCAGGGTCAAGGCAGGCCCAGTGGGGCGCGGCTCAGTGCGGCCAACTTGCGCCAGCCCTCGAGCAGCAGGCACACGAGGGCGAGACTCGGCATCGTGGCCCGCACCTTCACTGCGGGTTCCCACTTCTAGTCCGCCCCGTCGTCCTGGATCACGATGCGTGCGCCCTGGGCGCCCACCTGGATGGGCACCACCGTCTTGGCCCGGCCGGCGTACTCGCGCAGGCCGAAGTAGCGGTCGGCCGGGGTGGAGATGCGCAGCAGGACCTGGAAGAAGCGCATGGCCAGCCGGCGCAAGCAGGGCAGGTCGGCCTCCAGCAGGATCTCCTCCTCGCCGGTCTGTACGGTCCAGCGCTTCTGGTTGATCTTGATCAGCCCACGCCGCTTGAGCTCGAGCAGCAGCGCGGGCAGGTCCGGCGGCTCCATGTAGCCGTAGCGGGCGTGCACCGAGACCACCCGGGCCCCGAGCTGCACCACCGTGTGGCGCTCCTCCTCCGGCACGTGGGGCCGGCTCTGCTGGTCCACGTGCAGGAGCGTGATGTGCTTGGGCAGCAGGCCGGTGCGCTTCATGAAGATGCGCACCCCCACCGGGCAGGGATCGTCCGCGGTGGGGAAGGCCCGCGAGGTGAGGAACACGATGGCCCGGTCCACCTCGGCCAGGGTGCGACCGGCGTAGGCCACGCGCCGCGCGGGGCTGTCGATGAGCTGCTGCTTGAGCTCGATCAGCCGGGTCAGGCCCATGCGCGGGAAGCGGGCGTAGGCCTGGGCGAGCGTCGCCCGGCCCCACTGCCAGGTGCGCATGAGCAGCAGCAGCGCGAGCGCGATCACCAGGGGGATCCAGCCGCCCGCGAGCAGCTTGAGCGAGGTGGCGCCGAAGAAGCACAGATCCACGCTCAGCAGCAGCGCGCACAGCGGCAGCGTGCGCCAGCGGCTCCAGCCCCAGCCGCGCGCCACGAAGTAGTAGGCGAAGGTGGTGATGGCCATGGTGCCGGTGACCGCCACGCCGTAGGCCGCGGCCAGCCTCGAGGAGCTCTCGAAACCCATCACCAGGCAGGCGCAGCCCGCGAACAGCAGCCAGTTCACCCCGGGCATGTAGATCTGGCCGGGCATGGCCGCCGAGGTGTTGACGATGGCCAGGCGCGGGAAGTAGCCGAGCGCCATGGCCTGGCGGGTCAGGCTGAAGGCGCCCGAGATGAGCGCCTGGGAGGCGATCACCGTGGCCAGGGCCGCCAGCGCCACCACGGGGTAGAGGATCCAGGGCTCCTGGGGGAACAGGCTGAAGAACAGGTTGTCCCGCGGGATGGCGCCCGGCTCGAGCAGCCGCGCGCCCTGCCCGAAGTAGTTGAGCAGCAGCGCCGGGTAGGCCAGCCCGAACCAGGCCAGGCGGATGGGCTTGCGGCCGAAGTGGCCGAGATCGGCGTACAGCGCCTCGCAGCCGGTGATGACCAGCACCACCGCGCCCAGCACCCACAGGCTGTCGAGGCCGTGGGTGGCGAGCAGGCGCAAGGCCCAGCGCGGGTCCACGGCCTGGACGAGCTCCGGGTGGCGGGCGAACCAGCAGGCGCCCGCCGCGCCGATCACCAGGAACCACAGCGCCATGATCGGGCCGAAGGCGCGCCCCACCCGGCCCGTGCCCGCGCGCTGGAACAGGAACAGCAGCAGCAGGGTGATGAGCGTCAGCGGCACGACCGCCGGCCGCAGCGCGGTGGTGGCCACCTCCAGGCCCTCGTAGGCCGACAGCACCGAGATGGCGGGCGTGATGATGCCGTCCGCGTAGATGAGCGCCGCCCCGAGCAGGATCACCCCGATCACCGCGCCCAGGCGGCGGGCGGATCCGTTCCTGGGAGAGGATCCCTGCCGGGCGCGGAGCTGGGCCAGCAGCGCGAAGATGCCGCCCTCGCCGTGGTGGTCGGCGCGCAGGATGAGGATGAGGTACTTCAGGCTGACCACCAGGGTCAGCGCCCAGAACACCAGCGACAGGACGCCCAGCACCTCGGGCAGGGAGCGCTCCAGCGGGTGGGTCCCGAAGAAGGTCTCCTTGATGGCGTACAGGGGGCTGGTGCCGATGTCGCCGTACACCACGCCCAGCGCCCCGAGGGCCAGCGGGAACAGGCGCGCCTGTCGGGGGATCGGGGTCATGGGCGGCCACGCTCCCCTCGGGGCTCGCCCGCCGCGAGCTCATCCAGGGCCAGGTTGAGCAGCAACACGTTCACCCGCGGCTCGCCGAGGAACCCGAGCTCCCGGCCCTCGAGCTGCGACTGCACGAGCGCCCGGATGAGCGCGGGGTCGAGCTGCCGCGCGCGCGCCACGCGGTCGACCTGCCACAGCGCCGCCTCCGGGGAGATGTGGGGGTCGAGGCCGCTCCCCGAGGTGGTCACCAGATCCGCGGGGACGGCCGCGCGGGAGCCGCTGGCCTCGCGCAGCCGCGCCGCCTCGGCGCTCACCCGGTCCCGCAGCCTGGCCGAGGTCGGGCCGAGGTTCGACCCGGACGACGAGGCCGCGTCGTAGCCGCCGGCGCCGGCCTCGGACGGTCGCGCCGAGAAGTAGGCCGGGCTCACGAACGCCTGGGCGATCAGCGCGGAGCCCACGACGCGGCCACGCCGGTCCCGGACCAGGCTGCCGCTGGCCTGATCGGGGAAGAGCGCCTGCGCGAGCAGTGTGACGGCCAGGGGATAGGCGAGGCCCGTGAGGAGCAACGTCACCAGGCTGGTTCGCAGCGCGACGCTCAGGACGCCCTTGCTCGGCATGGCCGCCTCCCTCACACCCACCCCATCGCCTGGAGCACCCGGTCGATGGCCATGATCCCCAGGAAGGGCGCGACAACACCGCCGAGGCCGTAGACGAGGAGGGAGCGCCGCAGCAGCGCGGCGGCCCCGAGCGGCCGGTAGCGCACGCCGCGCAGCGCGAGCGGGATGAGCAGGATGATGATGACGGCGTTGAAGATGACGGCCGCCAGCACCGCGCTGAGCGGCGACGCGAGCCGCATCACGTTGAGGGGCGCGATCTCGGGGTACACCCCGGAGAAGAGCGCCGGCAGGATGGCGAAGTACTTGGCCACGTCGTTGGCGATCGAGAAGGTGGTCAGGTTCCCTCGGGTCATCAGGAGCTGCTTGCCGACCTCCACGACCTCCAGGAGCTTGGTCGGGTTGGAGTCGAGATCGACCATGTTCCCGGCCTCCTTGGCGGCCTGGGTGCCGGTGTTCATGGCCACCCCGACGTCGGCCTGGGCCAGGGCGGGGGCGTCGTTGGTCCCGTCGCCGGTCATCGCCACGAGCTTGCCCCGGGCCTGCTCCTCCCTGATGAGCGTCATCTTGCGCTCGGGGGTCGCCTCGGCCATGAAGTCGTCGACGCCGGCCTCCGCCGCGATGGCCGCCGCGGTGCGCGGGTTGTCGCCGGTGATCATCACGGTCCGGATGCCCATGGCGCGGAAGCGGGCGAAGCGCTCGCGGATGCCGCCCTTGACGACGTCCTTGAGGTGCACCAGGCCGAGCACCCGGTCCCCGTCGGAGACGGCCAGCGGCGTACCGCCGGCGTCCGCGATCCGGTCGGCCATGTCGGCGAGCCCGTCGGGGACACGACCACCGAGCTTCTCGACGTGCGCGCGGATGGCGTCCACCGCGCCCTTGCGGATCGTCCGTCCGTCGAGGTCGCAGCCGCTCATGCGCGTGTGGGCGGAGAAGGGGATGAAGGTGGCGCCGAGCCGGGTCACGTCGCGGGCCCGCAGCCGGTACCTCTCCTTGGCCAGGACGACGATGGAGCGGCCCTCCGGGGTCTCGTCGGCCAGGCTGGCGAGCTGCGCCGCGTCGGCCAGATCGTCGACGCGCACGCCGGGGAGCGGGAGGAGCTCGGTCGCCATCCGGTTCCCGAGCGTGATGGTGCCGGTCTTGTCGAGCAGCAGCACGTCGACGTCCCCGGC
Organism: Myxococcota bacterium; assembly: GCA_022710975.1. GTDB lineage: Bacteria > Myxococcota > B64-G9 > B64-G9 > B64-G9 > JAKLGA01. The sequence goes on from JAKLGA010000024.1 coordinate 33,528, forward strand.
GGCCTCGACCGCGCGTCCGCTCAGGGCGATGACGTTCCTGCCGAGCACGCGGTCCATGCCCGCGATGCCGATGGCGGACAGCAGCCCGCCGATGGTGGTGGGGATGAGGCAGACGAGCAGCGCCACGACGGCGGTCGCCGACAGCTCCACCCCGGAGTAGAGCGCCAGCGGGACCAGCGTCACGCAGGCGAACAGGAACACCAGGGTGAGCCCGACCAGCAGGATGTGGAGGGCGATCTCGTTGGGGGTCCTCTGGCGGCTGGCCCCCTCCACGAGCGCGATCATCCGGTCGAGGAAGGACTCCTCCGGGTTGGAGGTGATGCGCACCGTGATGCGGTCGGAGAGCACCTTGGTCCCGCCCGTCACCGCCGAGCGGTCACCTCCGGACTCGCGGATGACCGGCGCCGATTCGCCGGTGATAGCCGACTCGTCGACCGAGGCGACGCCCTCCACCACCTCGCCGTCGCCGGGGATGAGCATCCCGGCCTCCACGATCACGATGTCCCCCTTGCGCAGCCTGGACGAGGGAACGGTCTCCTCCTGCCCGTCGACGCGCCGGATCGCGGAGGTCTCCTCGCGCGTCTTGCGCAGCGACTCGGCCTGCGCCTTGCCGCGGCCCTCGGCCATGGCCTCGGCGAAGTTGGCGAACACGACCGTGAACCAGAGCCACAGGGTCACCGACGCGCTGAACCACAGCGGGGCGCTCGGGCTCGAAAAGAAGAGATCGCGCACCCAGAGCACAGTCGTGAGGACGCAACCGATCTCGACCACGAACATGACTGGGTTCCTGAGCATGTGCCGGGGAGAGAGCTTGCGCACGCTCTCGAGCGCGGCCCTCTCGAGGATGCCCCGATCGAAGAGCGCGATCGCCTTGGTCTTCGGAGCGGCCATCAGAACGCCCTCCCGGCCGACGCCAGGAAGTGCTCGACCACGGGACCCAGGCTCAGCGCGGGAAAGAAGGTGAGCGCGCCGACGATGACGACCACGCAGACGAGCAGGAATGTGAAGAGCGCGCCGTTCGTGGGGAAGGTGCCCGGCCCGGCCGGGACGACCTTCTTCCCGGCCATGGAGCCGGCGATGGCGAGCGCGGGCACGATCATCAGGAAACGGCCGACGAGCATCGCCAGCCCCTGGGTGAGGTTCCACCAGGGGGTGTTGGCGTCTAGCCCCGCGAAGGCCGAGCCGTTGTTCTCGGCGCCGCTGGTGTAGGCGTAGAGGATCTCCGTGAGCCCGTGGGGTCCCGCGTTGTTCAGGGACGAGAGCCCGTAGCTCGCCACCGCGGACCAGGCCGACAGGACCAGGGTGACCAGCGGGAAGATGAGGACGTAGAGCATCGCCAGCTTCAGCTCGCGGGCCTCGATCTTCTTGCCCAGGTACTCGGGCGTGCGCCCGACCATGAGCCCGGCGATGAAGACCGACAGCAGCGCCATCACCAGGATCCCGTACAGCCCCGCCCCGACGCCCCCGAAGACGACCTCGCCGAGCTGGATGTTGACCAGGGGGACCAGGCCGCCGAGCGGCGTGAAGCTGTCGTGCATCGAGTTCACGGCGCCGCAGGAGGCGTCGGTCGTCACCGTGGCGAAGAGCGCGGAGCCTGCGACGCCGAAGCGCACCTCCTTGCCCTCCAGGTTCCCGGCGCTCTGGTCCACGGGGACGCCGGCCAGGGCCGGGTTGCCCTGGGACTCCGCCCAGTAGGCCGCGCTGACGCCGGCGAAAAAGAGCACGGCCATGGCCGCGAAGATGACCCAGCCCTGGCGGGTGTCCCTCGCCATCCGGCCGAAGGTGTGGGTGAGCCCGGCGGGGAGGAGGAAGATGAGCAGCAGCTCGAAGAAGTTGGTGAGCGGGGTCGGGTTCTCGAACGGGTGCGCGCTGTTGGCGTTGAAGAAGCCCCCGCCGTTGGTGCCCAGCTCCTTGATGGCCTCCTGCGACGCGACCGGACCCATGGCCAGGATCTGTTTCGCCCCCTCGAGGGCGGTGAGCTCGCGGTAGGCGGACAGGTCCTGGATGACGCCCTGGGAGACCAGGAAGAGGGCGCCGAGGATGGAGATCGGCAGCAGCACGTAGAGGATGGAGCGGATCAGGTCCACCCAGAAGTTCCCGATGGTCTTCGACGGGGCGCCGTCCGCGCCTGGCCGGCGGGTGAGCCCGCGCGCGAGCGCCAGGGCGACGCCGAGGCCGGCCCCAGCCGAGGTGAAGTTGTGCCAGGCGAGCCCCGCCATCTGGGTGAGGTAGCTCATGGTCGACTCGCCCGCGTAGGCCTGCCAGTTCGTGTTGGTCGCGAAGCTCACCGCGGTGTTGAAGGCCAGGGCCGGGTCGACCGCGGCGAGATCCTGCGGGTTGAGCGGCAGGAGGTGCTGGGTCCGCTGGATGAGGTAGGTCACCAGGACGCCGAGGGCGCTGAACACGAGGAGCGCGAGCGCGTACTGCCTCCAGGACTGCTCGGCCCGCGGATCGACTCCGCACAGCCGGTGCGCGCAGCGCTCCACCGGCCCGAGGATCCTCGGCAGGGGCTGACGGTCGCCCTCGAACACGCGATGGAGGTACGCGCCGACGGGCCTGGTGAGCAGCAGGACGGCCAGCGCGAAGGCGAGGATCTGCGTCCAGCCGAGGAGGGTCATGCGCTCCTCCGGGTCAGAACCGCTCCGCGCGCAGGAGCGCGTAGAGCAGGTAGGCGGTCAGGACCACCGCGATGATCGTCCCCAGCCAGTGTTCGAGCGCCATGACGTCCCCTCACAGTCGATCGCACAGGAGCGCGTACGCCCAGGCCAGCGCGAAGAAGCCGACCGTCACCAGGATGAAGATCGTGTCCAGCATGGCGCCTCCTGTCCGTGGCCCTCCTGGCGCACCGCCAGGGAGTCTGCGCTCGGTCGCGTCAAGGCGGGGTCAGATCGCCGGCGGGAGGCGTCAAGAAACCATCAAGATCGTCGCGCCGGCGCGCGGGCGGGCTGGTCAAGCGGCGGCGGAGGCGCTAGCATCGCCGCGCCAGGAGGGGTGCGGGGCCATGGCGGACCCGGAGAACAGACCCGATCCCGCGGCGGTGCTGGCGCGCGTCCAGGCCGAGGAGCGGCGCCGCGGCCGCGCGCGGTTGAAGATCTTCCTGGGCTACGCGCCCGGGGTGGGCAAGACCTTCACCATGCTCGAGTCGGCCCGGCGATTGAAGGCGCAGGGGATCGACGTCGTGGTGGGATGCGTCGAGACCCACGGCCGTCCTGAGACCGCGCAGCTCCTCGACGGGCTGGAGGTGCTGCCTCGCCGCGAGATCGACCACCGCGGCACGGCGCTGGCCGAGTTCGACCTCGAGCGGGCGCTGGCGCGCAGGCCCGGGGTCCTGCTGCTCGACGAGCTGGCGCACACCAACGCCCCGGGCTGCCTGCACGAAAAACGCTGGCAGGACGCCATGGAGCTTCTGGAGGCCGGCATCGAGGTGCACACGACGCTCAACGTCCAGCACGTCGAGAGCCTGAACGACGTCGTCTCTCAAATCACCTTCGTGCGGGTCCGCGAGACGGTGCCCGACTCCGTGCTCGAGCGAGCGGACGAGCTCGAGCTTGTCGACCTGCCGCCCGACGAGCTGATCGGCCGGCTGCATGCCGGCAAGGTCTACGTTCCCGAGCAGGCCCGCCAGGCGGTGGAGCACTTCTTCCGGCGCGGCAACCTGCTGGCGCTGCGCGAGCTCACCCTGCGCAGGGCCGCGGAGCGGCTCGACGTCGACGTGCGCGCCTACCGCCAGGAGCACGGCATCCGCACGAGCTGGCCGACGGCCGAACGCATCCTGGTGTGCGTGGGGGCCAGCCCGTCATCGCCGCGCATCCTGCGCGGCGCCCGGCGCATGGCCGCGGGCCTGCGCGCATCGTGGGTGGCGGCGTACGTCGACGCGCCCGACGCCCACCGCGCCACCAAGGTCGATCGCGAGCGGCTGCGATCCCACCTGCGGCTGGCCGAGTCCCTGGGCGCCGAGGTGGTGCGGCTGGTCGGCGCCCACGTCAGCGAGGAGATCCTGAGGTACGCCCGGGAGCACGACATCACCCGCATCGTGATCGGCAAGCCGACCCACGCGCGCTGGCGGGATCTCATCAAGGGCTCGCTGGTCAACCGGCTGATCCGCGAGAGCGGCGAGATCGAGGTGAACTTCATCGGTGGCGACGAGGCGCCCGTCTCCGCGGCGCCGAAGCCAGAGCCTCGGAAGCGCGGCATCAGCTGGAACGGCGTCGGGCTGGCCGGTCTGCTCGTGACGCTGGCCACGGGGCTCGGGGTCCCGCTGCGGCCCTACCTGGCCCAGGCCGATCTGGTGGCGATCTTCCTGCTCATCATCATGCTGGTGGCCTTCCGCCACGGGCGCACTCCATCGCTCGTCGCCGCGGGGCTCTCGGTCGCGGCCTTCGACTTCTTCTTCGTCCCGCCGTTCTACACCTTCAACGTGGAGGATGGCCGGCACCTGCTCACCTTCTCGATGATGTTCGGGGTCGGGCTGGCCATCAGCAGCCTGACCTCCAGGCTGCGGGGCCAGGAGCGCGGGGCGCGCATACGGGAGAGCCGCACCTCCGCGCTCTACTCCCTCAGCCGTGAGCTGGCCGCCGCGCAGGACGAGGGTCGCGCGGCAGAGGTGACCGCGCGGCACGCCGCGGAGGTCTTCGGCGGCGAGGCGGTGGTGCTGCTCGCGGATGGCGAGGGGGCGCTGGACGTCAGGGGCGCCAGCCGACCGGGGCTCGCGCTGAGCGACGAGGAGCTGGCCGCCGCGCGCTGGGCCTGCGGCCATGGCCGCCCCGCGGGCAGGGGGACGGACACCCTGCCCGGGGCGCGGGTGACCTGCGTGCCGCTGCAGGCCGGGGCGGCGACGCTCGGCGCACTCGGCGTGATCACGCCCTCGCTGGAGCTGCTCGATCTCGAGCACCGTGAGTTCCTCGACGCGTTCGTGCGCCAGGCCGCGCTGGCCCTCGAGCGGGCGCGTTTCGTGCGGGACGCCGAGGCGGCCGCGCTCAGGATCCGCACCGAGGAGATGCGCAGCGCCTTGCTGAGCACCGTGTCCCACGATCTGCGCACCCCGCTCGGGGCCATCACCGGCGCCGGGACCGCGCTGCGGGACGACGGCGGCCGGCTCGGGCCGGAGCAGCGCGCGGAGCTGCTGGACACCGTGTGCATCGAGGCCGAGCGGATGGAGCGGCTGGTCGGCAACACCCTCGACATGATGCGGCTCGAGGCGGGCGGCCTCGTCCCCAGGCGCGAGTGGGTGCCGCTGGAGGAGACCGTCGGCTCGGCGCTGTCCCGGCTGGAGACCCGGCTCGGGTCGCGGGCGGTGGCGATCGACCTGCCTGAGGCCCTGCCGCTGCTGTCCGTGGACCCGGTCCTGTTCGAACAGGTTTTCGTCAACCTGTTCGAGAACGTGCTCCGGCACGCCGGGCCCGACAGCCCCCTGGAGATCGCGGCCCGGGAGCAGGGCGGGACCGTGGAGATCGAGGTCGCCGACCGGGGCCCGGGGCTCCCGGCGGGCGCGGAGCAGCTCGTGTTCGACAAGTTCTACCGGGGACCGCGGGTGCGCGCGGGTGGGGTCGGGCTCGGGCTGTCCATCTGCAAGGGCATCCTCCAGGCGCACGGGGGGACCATCACCGCCGAGAACCGCCCGGGCGGCGGGGCGCGCTTCCGCATCGCGCTGCCCGCGCAGGCCGCGCCCCCGACCCTTGAGCCGCAGGCGGGGGTCGCGCCGGATCAGGAGACGGGCCCATGAGCGAGGTGGCCACCCTGGTGCTCGTGGTCGAGGACGAGGCGCAAATGCTGCGGTTCCTGAGGAACGCCCTGTCCGCCCAGGGCTACCGCGTGGTCGAGGCCGAGACCGCCAGGGAGGCGCTCGTGGCGGCCACGACCTACAACCCCGAGCTCGTCCTGCTCGATCTCGGGCTGCCCGACGGCGACGGCATCGAGGTGGCCCGCCAGCTGCGGGGGTGGAGCCGGGTGCCGGTCATCGTGATCTCGGCCCGCGGGCGGGAGGACGACAAGGTGGCGGCCCTCGACGCCGGCGCCGACGACTACCTGACCAAGCCCTTCGGCGTCCAGGAGCTGCTGGCCCGCATGCGGGTGGCGCTGCGTCACGCCGCGCTGGCGGGCACGGACTCCACCTCGACCGTCCTCACGAGCGGCCCGCTGCGGATCGACCAGGCGCGGCGCGAGGTGTCCCTCGAGGGGCGCGAGGTGCACCTGACGCCCATCGAGTACCGGCTCCTGGTGCTGCTGGCCAAGAACGCCGGCAAGGTGCTCACCCACAGGCAGATCCTCAAGGAGGTCTGGGGCCCGCCCTACGCCTCCCAGACCCACTACCTGCGGGTCTTCATGGCGCAGCTGCGGCGCAAGGTCGAGCCCGACCCGGCCCGCCCGCGGCTGCTGGTCACCGAGCCGGGCGTGGGCTACCGCTTGAAGGACTCCTGAGCCCGGCGCGAGGGAAGGTCTGACGCGCGCACGGGAACCGCCCGGACCTGCCGGTGTCCAGGCTGGCCATGAGAGCCACGCTACTCGCCGTCTGCTGCCTCGCCCTCGCAGCCCTCGGCCTCGCCGCCTGCGCGCACGCGCCGCCCGCGGCCACGAGCCCGACCTCGTTCCGCGTCGAGGTCGCGGGCCACGGCAGGCCGGTCGTGCTCATCCCGGACCTGGCCGTCTCGGGCGCGGCCTGGGACACGACCGTGGCCCACCTGGGCGGGCGGGTCCAGACCCACGCGCTGACGTTGCCCGGCTTCGCCGGCCAGCCGCCCGTGGAGGGGCCGATCCTGCCGCGGGTCGCGCGCGAGCTCGCCCGCTACCTGCGCGAGCGCGGGCTCCAGGACGTGGTCGTGGTGGGCCACATGTTCGGTGGCGCGGTGGCCTACTCGCTGGCCGTGGACGCGCCCGACCTGGTCGGCGGCCTGGTGGTCATCGACCTGCTCCCTTGCCAGTCGGCGCTGGGCGAGCCCGACGAGCCCCGCGCGCAGGTGCTCGCGGAGGCCCGGGAGACCCACGCCGTGCTGGCGTCCAGGCCGCCCAGCGTCGAGCAGCAGGAGCGGCGGCTGCGGAGCATGGTGACCGACCCGGCCCTGGCGCGTCAGCTCGCCGAGCAGGGCAGCCGCTCGTCCGCGCGGGCCCTCGCCGACGCCTTCCTCGAGCTGATGCAGCTCGATCTCCGCGACGCGGTGCGCGCGCTCAGGCCGCCGGCGCTGATCGTGGTCACCGATCTGACCTACCCGCCCGAGGCGTGGGAGACCATCCTGGCGCGCTGGCGCCTGCAGATCGATCCCATCCCGCGCCACGAGCTGGTCGAGGTGCGCGACGCGCACCACTACGTGATGTTCGACCAGCCCGAGGCCTGGTTCGCCGCCCTCGACCGCTTCCTCGGGATACCCTGAGGGCAGGGCTGGATGGGCTGGCTGGAACCAACGCGGGAAGATCCTCAGGGACCGAGGATTCTTAGGGGTCCAGCTTGAAGACGAACTTGTACACAGTGTAGGTTCCGACCGCCTGGCCGTCGACCAGGTAGGGACTGAACCTCCAATTCGACAGGGCCCTGGCCACCTCCTCGTTGAACATCGGGTCGCCAGTCAGGAAGTCGAGCTCGCTCACCCGTCCATCCGGTGTGAGCAGGATTCTGACGACGAGGGTTGCCTCCTGCCCCGTGACCCGCGCTGCCATGGGATAGCTCGGCTGCGCGCCCCCGATACGCCTGCTCACCAGGGTGTCCGGGCGAAGGTACTTGGCCGAGTGGGCGGGTTGCCAGTTGGCCTTCGCTTCGCCATCCTTCCACACCACCACTAGCTCGTGGTACTGCCAGGGTGGTATCCGGAATTGCTCGCCTAGGCCGAGCTTGGGTCGCCGGATCCTTATAAAGGTGCATTGTGAAACCCGGAAACTGCCGGGCGTGACGCCCAGCACCTGGTCTTTCTCCAGGACCTCAGCAGCCAGCTCCTTGCCCTGGTCGTCCCTGACCGTCACCTCGAGCTCGGTCTCCCTGGCGTGCAAGGTCATCACGAGCTCGTGTTCGCGGGCCGGCTCCACCCTAACCATTTCCTGCGCGGCGGCGTGGCAGAGCCCCTCCACCCGGACATCGTGCACTCCGGGAGGCAGCGTTTGTTCGTCCAGCGGAGTGATCCCGAGTGGCGCCCCGTCGAGCAGAATGGGAACACCGGGAGGCACGCTGTGCACCGTGAGGATGCCAGGCGGGAGCTCGGTGCCTGGTCCCGGCGCTACCTCGACCGAGTTGAGCCGCTTGCCCACGAGCCAGAGCACCTGCTTGTAGGCCTCAGCCTTCGCAGGCCGGACCTCGAGCACCTTCGAGCACGCCGGGACCGTGAAGCGCCCAGGCATCTCGCCGAGCCGTCTCCCGTCTACGAGGACCTCGGCCTGGTCCAGTCCTAGCAGGCCTGGCTGCGGCTTCACCTCGAGCTCGACCGTCGCAAGGACCGGGGCGACCGAGATCCTGCGTTCCTCGCCCGGCACCACGTCCACCTTCTCGAAGGTCTCCACGTAGCAGGTCCCGCCCACCCGGACCGCGCGCGTACCCGCGGCCACCTGGATCCTCTCGAGGGGGGTCTTCCCGGCCGGCAGCCCGTCGATCATCACGGGCAGCCCGGGCGGCTCCGAGCGGACCGTGAGGAGGCCCTTGCCCGCCACGGCCTCGCGGTGCTGCTTCCCGAGGGTGGCGCACGCCGTCAGGAGCTGCGCGGACAGGAGCAGACAGACGGCTGGCAGGGCTGTGCGCATCCCGGGTCCTCCTGACGAACTCCCCAGGGGCATGGTAGCGCAACTCCAGGCGGCTGGCACCAGTGCGGAGGAGGACCTCGGGGACATAGGACTCCTCGAGGGTGAGGCCCGAGGTAGCAGGCGCCAGACTGTGTCTGGTGGCAGGTGTCTGGTTGCGGACGACGAGCTCCCGATGCCTGCGGAGCCCTTGAGCGCCTTCCTCCTGCGGTGCTAAGCTCGGCCCATCTCCGCTGGCTCGTGGGGGGCGAACGGGGCTCTGGATGTGGGTGAATCACGGGATAGGATCGGGGTGGACGGTGGGATTCCTTCCGGGGCGAGCGCGGTCGCGCCAGAAAGGGGTCAAGTGATGATCTGGTGGAAGGCTGTTCGTTCGATGCGGTTGACCAAGGTGTACGTGCTGGTCGCGGTAGCCTGCGCAGCTGCTCCGGTCGACGCACAGGAGCTTTGCACCGTCCCCGGGTGCTGCCTCGGCACCTTGGCCGAGGAGACCATTGGGGAGAACGCAGCCATCGCCAAAGGCGCGGTGACCGACGACATCAGGCCGGGCCGCGCGGTCCTACGATACTCGCTGCCAGTTTACTGTTTCGGCGGCGTCGACTGTCCGACGGGGTACTACTTCCCGGACGTCGTCCACTGGGGTGCCGAGTTCTGCGGTCAGGCCTGCCCGGAGTGCGATGCACTCGAGTGGAACGACGAGGGGCTGTTCCTCGTGGACCTCATGAGCTCCTGTCTCCTGCGAGTGATCCCGGTGGACGAGTTGGGCGCGCACTGCCCGGCCCTTCAGGTCCTCCCTACCGAGTTCGCCTTGGAGATCGCGCTTAGATCCACCTCGGAGTGCGTTCATGCCCAGCAGGAAGCGGGCTATAACGTGTGCGACGATTCCGACTCGAACGGTGGCTGCTCCCACGCAGGCCAGGCCGGTGGACCCATGCTCGGATTGGTGATCGGGCTGGTTTGGCTCACCCGCCGCCTCCAGACGGCCAGATCGTGCGTCACGCGGGGGATCCGGTGAAGAGAACCTCGGGGACAGAGGACCCCTTGAGGGTGAGGCCTGAGGCAGCAGACACCATACTGTGTCTGGTGGCAGGTGTCTGGTCGCGGACGCCGAGCTCCCGATGCCTACGGAACCTGCGAATGCCACAGACCGTAGGCGCAGCGGGCCCTCCTCCGGAGAGGGCACCTTGGTAGTTGGTTTCAGGTGCCCTCGACGGAGGAGGCCCGCGGAGCTCGGGCACGGCGCATGCGGAACGAGTTGCTACCGGTCCCCGTCCGCGCCGCGCTTCATGACGAAGAACACGTAGCCGAAGTAGCCCTCGTACTTGCGGGCCAGGTCGATCTCTCGCTGGCACCGGTCCGCGACCGCCAGGGCCTCGGGCTGGCCCGCGTGCGCCTTGCGGAAGCGCTCCATGCTCCCGGCCAGCGGGGCGTAGTAATTCTCCCACCAGCTTCTGGCCGGCAGCACGAAGTCGCCCACCAGCTCGTAGCCCTGCTCGGCCACGGCCGCGCGCCTGGCCGCCCAGTCGGCCGGCTCCGGGCAGCCCTCGAGGAACATCTCCATCAGCTCGGCCGGCGGGTCGGGCTTGAGCCAGCAGAACTCGGACACCACCAGGTGCCCGCCGGGCGCGAGCAGCCGGCGCCACTCCGCCAGCCCCCTGCCGAAGCCGAGGATGAAGATGGCCCCCTCGCTCCAGATCGCGTCGAAGGACCGGTCCGGGCAGGCGAGCGCGCCCATGTCTCCCACCCGGGCCTCCACCCGCCCGCCGAGCCCCTGCGCGGCCGCGCGCTCGACGAGCTGGGCCACGAAGGCCGGGTGTTTGTCGACGGCCACGATGTGCGCGGGGCACGCCCGCGCCAGATCGAGCGTCTGCGTCCCCGAGCCGCAGCCCACGTCGAGCAGGCGGGACTCCGCCGTCAGGGCGGGGATCATCCCCAGGGCCCGCTCGGTGCTCTCGCGGTCGCCCGGCCCCTGCCGGGGCATGGCCTCGTAGATCTCGAAGAAGTAGGTCCAGAAACTGTCCGTGGACATGGCGTGGATCCCTTCCGCGGGCAAGCGTGTGCCCGCATGAGTTCGAGCTCAGCGCAGTGAGGGTCCGTGGGATCTAGCCGACAAGTTTCATCCGTGGGTGAGCCTACCCGGGCCGGGCGAGGGTGTCAAACGCGGGAGCCCCCCATGGGAGGTGCCAGCCACCTGCAGCCCGGGGTCGCGCGGCTCGGGCCCGGAATGACAGCAGCAGCCATGGCGTGGCCCTGTCCCATTCCACGGACAGGTGCTATTCTCGTCCCAGGCCCACCTTGAAGCACCTCGATGAGTGAGCCCTGACGGCCTGAGCTCCGCGGCGGCGCGTCAGGGAATCGGTCTCAGCCCGGACTACCCTCCAGGATGGGACGGGAGTCCGTCCAGCGGAAGGGGAGGCCGTCATGCCGAGGATCACCTTGGCCAGCTACCTGGGGTTGCCCGGTTCTGACCCGACGGTGCCGCGCACGCAGCCCGGTCCCTTCGTCACCATCTCCCGCCAGTACGGTTGCGGCGGGTACCTGGTGGGGCAGATCCTGGTCGAGCTGCTCAACGAGAAGGAGAAGAACTCCTTCCAGGGCTGGAGGATCTACAACAAGTTCATCCTGAACCAGCTCGCCACCGAGACGGAGCTGGCGGTGGAGCTCCTGGAGCGCGAGCGGCGGAGCAAGCCGAGCGTGGTGCTGGACTTCTTCCGCTCCCTGGCCGGGGAGCGCATCCCCCCCGGGGTCGAGATCCGCAGGCAGATCACCATCCTCATGCGCGGCCTGGCGGTGTACGGCCGGGCCGTGTTCGTCGGCCAGGGGGGCGTCCACGCCACGGACGACATCCCGCGCGGGCTCTCGGTGCGGCTGGAGGCGCCCCGGGGCTGGCGCGTGCGGGAGATCGCCTCGCAGCAGGGGGTGGACGAGTCTCGGGCCGGGGCGATCATCGAGGAGAAGGAGCTCGAGCGCGAGTACCTGAGGAAGCTCTACACCCGGCAGTCCCCCCGCGAGGTCCCCTTCCAGCTCACCTACGACTGCTCCGCGTTCAGCACCCAGCAGATCGCCGAGCACCTGGTCCAGGCGCTCGAAATCCGGGGGCTGGTCCGAGGGTAGGGAAGGGCGGGTAGCGAGGTTCCTGAGGGCCGCTCGAGGCCCTGAGCGATCCACACCCGCAGGCTCTGCCCCCGTCCCGATCTCCGCCCGGTTGCCTGGAATGGACATCGACCAGGCAGGCCTCTTATCATGCCTCGAGCAGAGATCGGGGGCCGGTCATGAGGTCGATGATGAACAGAGCCGTCGTGCTCTTCTGCCTGTCTTCTCTCGCGGGCCTGGGGTGCGCCTGCTCGGAGGAGCCTGAGACCCAGTGCATCGGACGCCCGGCCTGCCTGGGTGAGTGGCGGGTGTTCGCGGGGGCCCTGGGGGAGGGCCAGCCCTGCACGACGCCGGCCGGCGATCTGCACCTGCGCTACGAGCACAGGAGCTCGGACGAGCTGATGGCCGTCTGGTCGAGGTTGATCCCGGAGAAGATGGGGTTGAGCCTGAAGGCCCCCTGGGAGGCGAACGGGGAGTATCGGCAGGCCTGGTACCGCGCCGAGGGCGGGCAGAAGCTGCTGAACGTGGGGATCGTCCAGAGCGGGAGCACCCAGGTACGGACGGTGCGCCTGAGCTGGGAGTCGCGCTGACCGGCCCGGCCGCGGCCACGATGCCCCTTCGGGGCAAGCCTCTTCGAGGGCTTGAAAAAACCGAAGCCCTTCCCCGAGTGAGCACGCGTGGCGGATCATTCGTCCGGCTCGCCGACCAGCCAGTCCTCGAGGGTGAAGGTCATCTGCCTGGCTTCCTCGGGGACCTCGGGGACGCGCGGCCCGGTCTCGCCGCCCGAGGCGAAGACGAGCGCCAGGCCGACCTGCATGCGGCCTCGGACCTGGCGGGGCGGGAAGCGCAGCTCGTACAGGGTCTCCCGCAGGCACTCGGTCAGCGTGGCCGAGCCGGCGATCCTCTCGTCCCCGACCACGTCGCTCGATTCGACCAGGGCGCCGTACTCGTCGTCGGCCACGAGGCCGACGTTCACCCGGGCGTAGCCGACCAGCTCCGGATCCGCCTGCATCGCGCCGCGGTAGCAGTCCCGGAGCAGGGGCCGGATCTCCTTCAACGCCTCGGTGAAGAACGCCAGGGTGCGCTCGTCCACGCCCTTGAGCTCGCTCGTCACCACGAACTTGCCCGAGACCGCCCGGGACCGGTCGAGCGTGCCGAGGCGCTTCCTGATCCTGTCGAGGTCCGCGATCCGGCTGTCGGAGCTCCTGGCGGCCCTGGCCGTCGGAGCCTCCACCGGGCCGGCCGGAGGCCGGGCGATCTCCGACGAGTTCCCCGCGGCCTCCACCGCGGCGAGCGGGGCGGTGACCCCAGGCGTGTTCCCGTATGCGCTGGACCGGCCCTCGTCCTGGTAGCTCTTCACGGCAAACCACAGCGCAGCCGCCAGGCAGACCACCAGCAGGCAGAACAGGACCAGCACCCAGAGGAACTTCCCCTCGAACCGCATGTCCCCGACCTCCTGTGGAGGCATCGCGAACAGACCGAATCTAGCACAGGTCCCAGTTTCCTATGCCTGGTTCATCCCTGAAAACCGGAGCGATCCACACACGCAGGGTCTGCCGACACCGACCCCTTCGGGGCCATGTTGCCTGCGCGCATCCGGCGCGGGGAGGGCGCCTCAGGGCGCGTACCTGCACACCATGGTCCCCGGGACCTACCGGCTGGCCCGCCGACTTCTGATCCCCGCCCTCGCCCCCGCCTCCTGCCAGGGGCCAGCCGCCCTATGCCAGGGAGTTCGCCACGCGTCCGTGTGCCTCCACTCCGGGCCTTCTCCTGGGGGAAGGCAGGGCAGGTGAACCCTCCTGCTTGCCTCTTGCCCTTCCCCCGATGCATGCCTTGAGAGATTCACACACGCAGGGTCGGCCAACGTCCCAGGCCCTCTTCGAGGGTCTGGAGCGGCCTGACTCTCAGCCCGGGATCACCCGAATGGTCGGAACGGGGACCGGGTTGCCGTCCAGGTCCAGGACCTCGAACGTGAGCGGGCTCAGGGTGAGCAGCCCGAGGGTGCCGTCGTCGCGCGGCGCAGGCCAGCCCTCGTCCGGATCCTGCAGCCGCCCGAGCGTCGCCCCCGGGTTCACGATGTGTCCGCGGCCGACGACCTCGATGAGCGCCGGCCGGTGCGTGTGCCCGACCACCAGCACCCGGGTGCGCGCCTGCGCCAGGAAGCCCGCGATCTCCTGGCCCGACAGCTCCGCAGGGTTGACCCAGCGCATGTCGCTCCCGGGCGCGCCGTGGGTGACCACGACCCGCTGGCCGGCGAGCTCGAGCTCGAGCTCGGGCGGTAGCGAGGCGAGGTAGGCGCGAGTGGCGTCGTCCTCCGGGCCGTCCAACAGGTCGTGGAGCGTCCAGCGATCGTGGTTCCCCCTCACGCAGGGGATGCGGTGCTCTCGCATCAGCGCGAGCACCCGGCCCGGCTCGCCCCCGTAGCCCACCAGGTCGCCGGCGCACACGACGCGCGAGATGTCCCTCCTGGCGAGGACCCGCAGCGCCCGCTCCAGCGCAGCGGCGTGGGCGTGGATGTCGGACAGGATCGCCAGGGTCTCGGTCATGGCCCATTCTACCGAGTTGGCATGTATGAACAAGAAGGGTGGACGAAGAGACTCAGCGACCAGGGGCCGGTTGACCCTCCGGCGCGTCTCGGAGTACACGCACGGGGTACCACCCAGGGAGGCGCCATGTCGATGTGGAACATCCTCTTCGCCAGCGATCTGAGCTACCGGGCCGACGTCGAGCTGCTGCGCAAGCGGATCGATCAGGACGCCGAGCACGCCGACTTCGCCACCCGGCAGATCCAGGCCGTGTCCCGGCGGCTGGAACGCCTGGAGCTGGTGCAGGAGGCGCTGTTCGCGCGGCTGGAGGAGAAGGGCTTGCTCGAGCGGGAGGAGTTCGCCCGCTCGGTCATGCGGCTCGACCTGGCCGACGGCTTCGAGGACGGCCGCCTGGGCCCCGACCGGACCGAGGAGGCGCCCTCGTGCCCGTTCTGCCTCCGGCCGCGCAACCCGAAGCGCACCCACTGCCTGTTCTGCGGCGAGGAGATCCGCGGCGAGGACGTGGCGCTGGCCGAACCGCCCAGGCCGGTCGAGTACACGCGCTGCATCAAGTGCTTCAAACGCGTGCGCAAGGACGAGGCCACCTCCACCGTGGAGGGCATGGTGTGCAAGGGGTGCCAGTTACCCTAGGGCTGGTGGCGAGGGGCGAGTAGCGAGTGGCGAGATTGCCCGGGCTCGTTTCACGATCCGGGTTCCAAGTTCCACGCTCCCCTCCATGAATGCCCTGAGCGATCCACGCACGCAGGATCTGCCAACTCACATCGGGGCTTTTGACCAAGGAGCCCTTCCCCGGGTGAGCATCCGCGGAGGGTCGTTCGTCCGGCTCACCGACACGCCAGCCCTCGGCGGCGAAGGTCAACAAGCTGAAACCATGAGACTATCCCGCCGGGAAACACCGCGTTTGAAACAAGGTGTTTACACCGGCGCGCCGCGGGAGTAAGGTCCGGGAAACGACGGCGAGAGCCGAGGAGGGATGGACGATGAGGATTCTGCTCGTTCGGGTCGCGGCCGACACGCGCTACATGCAGGCCATGTACAAGGTGGTGCGGATGGAGCCGCTGTCGCTCGAGTACCTCGGCGCCGCGGTCAAGGCCGACCACGAGGTGAAGCTCTTCGACATGCGGGTGCAGGGCGGCTGGGCCGGGCTGCGCAAGGTGCTCGAGACCTTCAAGCCCCAGGTGGTGGGGACCGGGGGCGACACCTGCGAATCGAGCGCCTGCAAGCGGGTGCTGACGCTCGCCAAGGAGCTCGACCCCGAGTGCCTCACCGTGGTGGGCGGCATCCACGCCACCAGCCTGCCCGAGGACTACCTGCACCCGGACATCGACCTGGTGGTCATCAACGAGGGCGTGTTCGCCTTCCGGGAGATCGTCGCGGCCTTCGAGCGGGGCGCGTCCTTCCATGACATCCCCGGGCTGGGCGTCAACCAGGAGGGCGCGCAGCACCGCACGCCCAAGCGGCCGCTGTCCGAGCTCGATCGGCTGCCCTTCCCGGACCGCCGGCTGACCGCGGACGCGCGCTCGCGGTACGGCTTCAGCCTGTGGGGCAAGCACCTGGCGCTCATGCGCTACACCCAGGGCTGCGTGGGCCGCTGCGACTTCTGCCCCTCCTGGACGCAGACCGACGGCCGCTACCTGCGCCGCAGCGTGGACAGCATGCTGGCCGAGCTGGAGACCATCCAGGAGCCCTACATCTACTTCGTGTGCGAGGAGTCCCTGCTCGACACCCCGCTGTCGCTGGCGCTGGCCAAGGCCATCCAGGAGCAGGGCCTGGGCAAGCGCTTCGGCATGCCGCTTCGCGCCGACACCATCGCCGCCAAGCCCCAGGTGATCGAGGCCTGGGCCGCGGCCGGGCTCACGGACACCATCGTGGGCATCGAGCAGGCGAACGACGACCACCTGCAGGACCGGGAGAAGACCACCACCGTGCAGGACAACCGGGACGCCTTGCGCATCCTGAAGGCCAACCACGTGGACTGCACCGGCTCGATGTTCTTCAGGCCCGACTTCACCAGGGAGCAGTTCACCGAGCTGGTGAACTTCACCCTCGAGCTGGGCATCGACTGCCCGCAGTACTTCGTCCTCACGCCCATCCCCGGCACCAAGCTGTACGACAAGGTCCGCGGCCAGCTGGTCGAGCACGACTTCGACCTGTGGGACTTCAACCACGCCGTCACCCCGACCAAGCTGCCGCTCCAGCAGTTCTACGAGGAGTACATGTACGCCTACCAGACCCACCTGAGCCCGGGCGTGGTCGAGTTCTACCAGCGCAAGCTGGCCGGCATGAGCCCGCAGGAGATGGAGGCGGAGATGGACGGGCTGATGGGTTTCCGCGAGGTGTTCGGCACCCTGCACACGGATCACAAGGAGTACGCCGGGCCCAGCGCCTGAGGCGAGGAGGGAGCCCCATGCAGGCGGTCCGAGAGATCTTCGAGAACATGCCGGCCACCTTCATCCAGGAGAAGGCCGTGGGCCTCAGCGCGGTGGTCCAGTTCGACGTGACCGGCGAGGGCGGCGGGAAGTGGACCGTGGCCATCGACGACGGGCGGCTGTCGGTGCTGGAGGGCGCGCCCCGGCCGCCGCAGGTCACCTTCACCGTCTCGGCCGCGGATTACCTGGAGATCAGCGCGGGCAGGCTGAGCGGCCAGCTCGCCTTCATGACCGGCCGGCTGAAGGCCGTGGGTGATCTGCGCCTGGCGATGAAGATGCAGAGCCTGTTCCGCGCGCCGGCCAGGTAGGGGGGGCGGGTTCCACGTTCCTTCGGGTGGGCCGGCCGGCGACCCGGCCTTGCCACCCCTGGTGCCGGGGACTACCATGCCGCTGGACCACCCCGGAGGCTCCTGATGCGGGTTCTCATCGGCCACTCCATGGCTGTCCTCTGCCTGCTCCTCCTCGCGGGGAGCCCGGCCCTCGCCCAGACCCAGGCCCAGGCCCCGAAGCCACCCACGGCGGTGACCTGGGCGCCGGCCCACCGGTTCACGGATCACGGGCTCGAGTGGGTGTGGAGCGCCCCTGCGCAGGTCTTCCTGGCCCGCAGCGAGGTGATGGTGTCGCAGTACCGCGCCTGCGTGCAGGCGGGCAGGTGCAGCCCGCCGAAGGCCCTGGACGGCGACGTGCGCTGCAACTGGAGGTACCCCGAGCGGGGCGAGCACCCGGTCAACTGCCTCGACTGGAGCCAGGCCACGGACTTCTGCGAGTGGGCCGGCGGCCGGCTGCCCTCGGAGCAGGAGTGGGAGGCCGAGGCCTCGGACCGCGGCCGGCGGCGGTACCCCTGGGGCGAGGAGGAGGTGAGCTGCGCCCGGGCGATCCAGACCGAGGGGCGGTACGGCTGCGGCAAGGACACGACCTGGCCGGTGTGCTCCAGGCCCGCGGGGAACAGCGTCAGCGGGCTGTGCGACCTCAGCGGGAACGTGTGGGAGTGGGTCTCGGGGCCGGAGGGCCCGGAGAAGGCCGTGCGCGGGGGGGCGCTGAACTTCGGCGGCGCGGAGTACCTGGGCGCCACGGGCCGGGTCACCATCCCCCTGGAGAGCAAGGACTACGACGTCGGCTTGCGCTGCGCCCGCCCCGCGCCGCCTTGACAGCCGGGCGCCGGTCGGGCATGGTTCGACACATGTCGAACTATCAAACCGACGTCGAGGCGCTGGCCGCGGCCTTCAAGGCGCTGGGGCACCCCCAGCGGCTGAAGATCTTCCTGGAGCTGGCCACCTGCTGCGCCCCGGGCTGCTGCGAGACGAACCCGGCCAGCATGCGCCGCTGCGCGGGCGAGCTGGGGGCGAACCTGGCCCTGGCCGCCTCGACCGTGAGCCACCACCTGAAGGAGCTGCGCCTGGCCGGCCTGATGCACATCGAGCGCCGCGGCAGGCGCATCGAGTGCTGGCTCGACCTCGACGCGCTGCAACGGCTCGCCGCCCTGCTCGTGGGAGAGCGGGCCGCGACCCCTGACGACCGAGGCCCTTCGAAGACACAGCGAACAGACAGGAGTGACGTATGTCGACCCCCTCCCCGGACGAGCAAGGCTGCTGCGCGCCCCAGGGCGACCAGGCGGACTGCGGCTGCTGCGGCGCCCCGCCGGCGAAGCGCGGCCCGAACCTCAAGGCGCTGATCTCGACCCTGGTGATCGCCGCGGCGCTCGCGGTGGGCGCCTACTCGCTGTGGGCCGCGGACGCGCAGCCTCCCGCGGCGGCCCCGGCGCCTGTGGTCACCTCGCAGCCGGCCGTGGCGCCGGGTGCGCCGGCCGCCGAGGCGCCCCCCGCGTGCGGCTGCCGCGGCCAGGGGCCCGTGGAGGCGACCGAAGCCGGGAGTGCTATGCCCGCGGAGGCGCCGCCGGCCTGCGGCGCCCCGAAGCCGGGCTGCTGCGGTCACTGAGGGAGGCGCGGTGGACGCCTGGCTGCAGCACACCCTGTCCGCGCGCGAGCTCGGGCTCGCCGCCTTGCCCGCCGCGCTCCTGCTCGGCGTCCTCGGCGCGCTGACCTCCTGCTGCACGCTCCCGGTGATCGGCGCGGTGGCCGGTTACGCCGGCTCGCTCGCCGAGCGGCCGTCGCGCCGGGAGCTCGCCCTGATCGGGGTCTTCTTCACGCTGGGCACGGTGGCCGCGCTGGCCGCGCTGGGCGCGGTGGCGAGCTTCGCCAGCCAGGCCGCCAGCCAGTCCCTGGGCCGCGCCTGGCACTTCGCCGCCGGCCTGATCCTGGTGGTCTTCGGCCTGGCCTCTCTCAGGCTGCTGCCCTTCGGGCTCCCGTCGGTCGACGCGCGCGCCTGGAGCCCGCGCCGCGGCGCCGCCGGCGCGGTGCTCTACGGCCTGGCCGTGGGCGGGGCCACCACCACCTGCTCCCTGGCCTGCAACCCGCTGCTCCCGGCCGCGGTCGGGGCCGCCGCGCTGCAGGGCTCGGCGCTCCTGGGCGGGGCGCTGCTCGGCGCCTTCGCGCTCGGCTACAGCCTGCCGCTGGCGCTCGCCCTGGTCGGGCTCGGGTTCGGGCTGGGCCGGCTGGGCGCGCGGGCCCGGCGGGTCTTGCCCGCGCTGCGGGTGCTGGTGGGGGTCGCGCTCATCGGTCTCGGGTTCTACTTCCTGGCCACGGTCTGAGCCCTCGGAGGTGACTCATGCCGCACGCGGACGACGCCCGGATCCAGGAGATGATCGAGGGGACGCTCGACACTCCGGCGGGGACCGTCCCGCGGGTGCGGACCCGGCTCTCCCTCCGCGACCGGCTGGGCGGGCTTGCGGTCCGCTGCTCGTTCCGCCGCATGGACTACGCGGTCCCGCCCGGGCTGTACGCCGTGGGCGCGCCCGGCCCCGAGTCGCCCGTGCTGGTGTCCGCGAACTACAAGCTGAGCTTCGATCACCTGCGGCGCTCGCTCGTCGGCCGGGACGCCTGGCTCCTGGTGCTCGAGGAGTGGGTCTCGGGGCCGGAGGGCCCGGAGAAGGCCGCCCGCCCCCTGAATGCACTGCCGACGCACTGCGCTCGGAAGCACACGCCGTGCCTGTGCTCCGCGGGCCCCCTCCGCCGAGGGCGCCAGAGGGCAAACTGCCATGTCGCCCTCGTCGGCGGAGTCCCGCTGCGCCCACGGCCTGTGGCCCGCGCGGTTTCCGTAGGCATCGAGGACGCGACACGAAGCACGAGGCATCCAGCTTCGTTGGACTGCTCCACTTCGCACGCAGAGCTCGCTCGTTCCGCTGCGACGCACGGGCATTGACCCCCGCGTCTGGCCGCGGTATTCCCCGGGCATGGCAGGCAGCGCGCTGCAGCGGTGGTGGCGGGCGGGGGCCGGGCTGTTCGCCTGGCGGCCGCGCCTGCCCTGGCGGTCGAGCGGGCCCGGGCGGCTCGAGCCCGCGCTCGTGGAGCTGCTGCGCCGCACCAGCCGCTCCTTCTACCTGAGCCTGCGCTTCCTGCCCGACTGCACCCGGGACACCCTGGCGCTCGCCTACCTGCTGGCCCGCGCGGCCGACACCATCGCCGACACCGCGCTGGTCCCGGCGGAGGAGCGCGGTCTGCTGCTCGAGGCCCTGCGCCGCAGGCTGTCCGACACCGCGGAGCCGGGCCTGGACCGGCTCGCGTCCCGCCTGCGGGGCGCCGACCCCGGCGACGCCGAGCGGCGGCTGCTGCTGCACCTGCCGCAGCTCCTGGACTGCCTGGACCGCCTGCCGCCGGGCGACGGCGCCCGCAGCGTGATGACCCTGCAGACCATCCTGGACGGCATGCTGCTCGACCGGCTGTGGTTCCCGGGCACGGACACGGCGGGCCTGCGGGCGCTCGCCTCGGAGGCCGAGCTCGAGCACTACTGCCACTGCGTGGCCGGGGTGGTGGGGGAGTACTGGACGGACCTGCACGCGGCCCACCTGCCCGGCGTGCGGGACCGGGCCGCGGCGCTCCGGCCGCTGGGCGCGCGCTACGGCAAGGGGCTGCAGCGGCTGAACATCCTGCGCGACCTGCCGCGCGATCTGCGCCGCGGGCGCTGCTACCTGCCCGCCGAGGAGCTGGCGCGCCTGGGGCTCGCGCCGGCGGACCTCCTGGAGGGGCGGGCCGCAACCGAGCGCGCCCGGCCGCTGTTCGAGGCGCTGTCCCGGCGCACCCTGGCCGACCTGGACGCGGGCTGGGAGTACGTGCGCCTGCTGCCGCGGGGCGAGCTCAGGCTCCGGCTGTGCAGCGCCTGGCCGCTGCTGCTGGGGGTGGAGACGCTCGGGCGGCTGTGGCGGGCAGGCGCCTGGCTGGACGCGGACCGGCTGATCAAGGTGCGGCGGCCCGAGGTGTACCGGCTGCTGGTCGAGTCGGCCGCGCGCGCGCCCTCCCGGCGGGCGCTGGACGGGCTGTGGCGGCGGCTGCGGACGGGCCTGCCGCCGTCCGCCTAGGGCGGGCTCAGCGTTTCCCGCCGGTGCGCCGCGGGAGCGGCTCGGGCGCGCCGTCCTCGGTGGCCCGCGGGCCGCCCGCCTTGTGGATCTTCCACTCCTCCCACAGGTTCAGCAGCAGCGAGACCGCGGGCGGCGCCAGCTCCTTCTTCAGGTGCGGGAACTCCTCGTTCAGCGCCGCGTAGAACTCCTGGTAGCGCTCGGGGGTGAAGTAGCGCAGCAGCGCCTCGCGGGCCTGGCTGCCCACCCCCAGGAACTGGATGCCCATGCCGGAGGGGAAACGCTCGCTGTCCAGCCCGACGTTGTGGGCCACCCGGCCCTGCAGCACCAGCGGCGCCTCGGGCAGCCCGAGCTCGAGCTGCAGGCGCACCTCGGGCCGGATGAGGAAGGTGCTCTCCACGAACACCCCGCCCAGCCCCAGGTTCTGGGTGCGGCAGAACGCCTCGAAGCGCAGGCCGGGCCGCTTGCCCTCCTCGGCGATGAACAGCCTGCAGGGCAGCTCGACCGGGATGCGCTCGTAGATCCGTTTCTGCTCGGCCATGTCCGTTCTCCTCACGCGGGGCGGGCGCCCCGGCTCAGCGGCAGTAGGAGGCGTCCTTCTTCACGATGCCCTTGCAGTTGTCGGTGGTGCAGTAGCTGGCGTCGCCGCGCGCCATGGCCTTGCAGTTGTCCGTGCGGCAGTAGGAGGCGTCCTTCTTCACGATGCCCTTGCAGTCGTCGGTGCTGCAGTAGCTGGCGTCCCCGCGCGCCCAGGCCTTGCAGTCGTCGGTCCGGCAGTAGGAGGCGTCCTTCTTCACGATGCCCTTGCAGTCGTCGGTGGTGCAGTAGCTGGCGTCCCCACGGGCGATGGCCTTGCAGTCGTCCCCGCCCCAGTTGGCGAGGTCCGCGGCCAGCGCGGTGGCGGCGATGCCCAGGACGACCGCGGCGAGGATCCAGGCGAAGCGCTTCATGAGGTTCCCTCCTTGGATTGGGGTCGGCGGGAGGATACCAGATGCCGGGCCGAGTCAACAGCGGGTGGATCAGCGCGGCCCCGCGTCCTTCTTGAAGCCCGCCCTGAGGTGGCAGCCGATCACCTGGTAGCCGGGGTAGGCGCCCCGCATGCCCACGTTGATCACCACCGCCATGCGCGAGCCGTCCGGGTTGAGGTAGTAGCCCTCCACCTGGACCTGGTCGAAGGACTCGCCCGAGGAGATCTTCTTCCGCCCCAGCTTGTCCGAGACCGCCCAGACCTCGAAGGTGTTCTTGTCCGGGTCGGCCTGGACCTCGACGCGGATGCTGTCGCCGCCGCGGGCGAGGGGGAAGGCGCTCGGCGGGGCGGGCGGCGCCCGCCGGATCCCCTGGGCCTGGAGCCCGGCCACGGCGCTGGCGGCGACCTCCTCCCAGGCCTTGTCCAACGTCCTGGGGTCGTAGCCCTCCTCGCCTCCGCCGGCGTTGCCCTGGTCCCAGGTCTGCCCGCCCTGCCACAGCTCCTTGTCTTCCACCACGTCTTGCACCGCGAGGGCGATGCGGCTGCCGTTGGAGATCATGATCGTGGTGGCGAACCAGCCGTAGGCGAAGCGGGTGCCCTTGGCGTTCCAGCCGAGGGAGAAGAAGCCGCCCTCGGAGGGGTCCAGGTCGCCTGCCCGCGCCCCGGGCAGCAGCAGCCCCAGCACCAGCATCCCGATCCAGAGTCCGTGGGTCCTCATCTCGTCCTCCCCGGGCCCGCGCGGGCCCTGCCTCTTGACCAGGCGCATCTTAGCACCAGACCGCCGGGTCCGCTCGCCCTGCACACGAATTGCAGCCGATCAGCCCCTTCCGCGTCTCGGCCTCCTAGCGCGGCCAGCGTCTGGACTCCGGCACCGGGACGCGCTTGTCCTCCGGGGTGGCGGCCTCCAGGGGCGAGAGCGCGTCGCAGGCGAACTCCTCGCGCTTGGGCTCCCGGCAGCTCATCTCCGCGCTGTACTGGGAGACCACCACCCGGCGGCCCTGGAGGCACTTCCACACGTAGACGTCGTTGCCGTGCGTGGCCTCCGGCTCGCGGTACTCGACGTCGGGCGGCACCTCGGGCGCCCCGGCCACGGACCAGGGGCTCGAGCAGCAGCCGGACAGGCCAGCGCAGGCGACGAGCGATCCGACCAGCGAGCCGATCCGCGAGCGAGCCATGGCTTCCCTCCCTCCTGGCGAGGCGCATCTTAGCACTCGCTGGCCGAGTTGCTCATGTCCCCGGCGCGCGGGTGCCAGCGACCCGGAGCCGGGCGCGCTAGAAGTTGAAGCCGATGGAGAAGTAGGGGAAGCCCAGCGGGACGTACTGCCAGACTTCGTCGATGAAGTCCTCGTAGATGGGCAGGCAGAACCCGATGTCGCCGAACATCGTGTCCCCGTGACCGCGGAAGCCGTACATCAGCAGCACGACGACGTCGTCGTCGTTCTCCAGGCCGTCCTGGACCAGGAGCGGCACGGTCAGCTCGAGTTGCAGGGACCAGTTGCGGTGGAAGGCCCAGCGGTAGCCGAAGGTGGGCAGCAGCAGCGCGCCGTCGATGAGGTCGTCGTTTCCGCTCTCCCAGCGGAAGCCGCCGCCGAACGCCATCAGCGAGAAGTTGAGCAGGTGGTCGCCGAACATCAGGCTGAGCTCGCCGTGACCGCCGATCAGCCAGAACAGATCCCCGGACACGTCGGTGGCGTAGCCGAAGATCAGCCCGCCCAGGACGCCGCCCCCCAGGGCCACGTGGTCGCCCAGCCGCACACCCGCCCGCGCCTCGGGGAACACCCCGAAGACCACCACGGGCAGGGTGAAGTAGGTGCCCACCTGGGCGACCTCCCCCAGGGTGTAGCTGAACTCCCACAGCCCGGCCGCGTACCCGGTGAAGGTGGCCTGATCGGGGGGCGGCATGAAGGCCGTGGGCGTCAGGATGACCCGGTTGCGGGTGGTCACCTCGTTGCGCTGCTCGGCCGGCGGGGGGGTGACGGGCCCGGCCTGCTCGGCCTGGAGCTCGCAGCCCGGCTTCTCCCGCATGGACTTCACCTGCTCGAGCGGGGCGCACTCGTCCGGGCACACCCGCGCCGCCGGGCCCGGGGGCGGGGCCTTGAGCTGCTCGACGTACTCCAGCGGCACGCAGCCGGCGGGACAGACCGGGCAGGGCGCCGCCCGGGCCTGGCCAGCGGCCAGCAGCAACGCGCACGTGGACGTCAGGGCACCGATCGCGTGGGTTCGCATGTTCCCCGCTCCTGTCAGGTCGTCACCCGTATCCTAGGCCCTCGGGCCGGAGCTTGCCAAGAGGCCCACCGCTCCCAGGCGCAAGCCACCGGTCCGGGGGGGCCGCGGTATCGTGCTTGTGGCCGTGAGCCAGCCCAGGAGGGCGTCGAGCACGCCCTGGTGGAAGAGCGGGTCCAGGTGGTGCACGCCGGGGAACACGTGCAGGGTCGCGGCCGGGCCGGCCGCGCGGGCGAGCGCGCGGGCCTGGTCCGCGGGCACCACGGCGTCGGCCTCGCCGTGCAGCAGCAGGAGTCGCGGCAGGGGCGCGTCCGGCTCGGCCAGCCGCCCGAGGAGCCGCATGGCCTCGAGCGCGCGGGCGAAGGCCCCCAGGTAGCCGCCGGGTCGTCCGGCCTCGCCGGGCGGCAGGCGCACCGGGAACTCGGTCCGCTTGAACGGCCCGAAGGCCGGCAGCGCGCCCCAGACCCCCGCCTGGCCGAAGGCCCGGTAGGCGGCCGGGTGCAGGAGCGCACCCAGCTCGCCGAGCGCCCAGCGCGCGGGCCTCACCTCGAGCGCGTGGGCTGCCGACACGCAGGCCACGGGCTCGGGCGCGCCGCGGGTGGCCCGGTCGAGCGCCAGGGCACCGCCCAGGCTCTGGCCGAGGAGCGCGCGCGGGTGGGCAGGCAGGGCGGCCGCGGCCGCGGCCACCAGCGCGTCCAGACGCTCCCGGGCAGCCTGCAGCGAGAACGCGTCGCGCCCGCCCCGGCCGTGCCCCGCGAGGTGGGCGGTGGCGAGCGCCCAGCCAGCCCGGGCGAGCGCGTCCCGGAGCGCCGCCAGGCCGAACAGGTGGTCGTTCCCACCGCCGTGGGCGAAGACGAGCACCCCGCGCGCCGCGCCCCCCGGGGCGAGCAGCAGCCCCCCGGCGTCTGGCTGGCCAGGCAGCACCAGCGGTCGGGGCTCAGGCGCCATGCGCGCCCCGCGGCCCGGACAGGGCCAGCACATCGGCCACGGTGACCAGGCGGTCGAGGGCGAGATCGGGCACGACCCAGCCCAGGCGCGCCTCCAGGGCGTCGGCCAGCAGGGCCAGGGCGAGCGAATCGGCCCCCAGCCCATCCCGGAGCTGCACCTCCGGGCGCACGTCGCCCGGCGCGCAGCCGAGGATCTCGGCCACCAGCCCGATCAGCCCGGCGGGGAGCTCGGGCAGGGGCGCGCGCGTCTCGGCGGGCATGGCTCAGCCGCCCTCTCCGCGGCGCGCCCGCGGACCGAAGAGAACCTCCTCGTGCAGCGCGAAGCCCGCGGGGCCGCCGCCCAGGATCCGGGCCCGGGTCAGCCAGCGCTCCTCGGAGGTCGGTCCGCCAAAGGCCCAGCACACCAGGCGCTCCAGCCGACTCGGCAGGCGCGCCTCGTCGAAGGCCGAGCCGCGGTGCAGGAGCCGGGCGTCCGTGAGCATCAGGTTGGTCCCGCCGAGCGTCACGCGCCCCTCGCCCTGCTCCAGCTCGAGCGCGGGCGCGCCCGGGTGGGGACCGCTCCCATCGACGTGCAAGCCCCGCAGCCAGGTCGATCCGTCGCCCACCTCCAGGGCGTTCCACACCAGGCTCGCGTACCCCAGGTGAGCGCGCCCCCAGCGCAGCCGGCGCAGGCCCAGCAGGCGGGTGGGCCGGTCGATGTGCACCCAGTCCGCGTAGCCCGTGCCCACCAGCTCCTCCCGTCGTCCGCCGATCTCGAGCCGCACCTCGACCGCGGCCGCGGTGGTCTGCACCGACCAGTCGAGGCCCGGCGCGGCCGGGGGGCCCGCGGGCTGCCAGCCCGCGTGGCGGGGCGTGTGGCGGAGCCAGAGCCGGCCATCAGGGAGCGGCAGCTCGAGCGTGCGGCCCAGGGCGAGGTGCTCGGGCGCGAAGCCCCGCGGCGGGGCGGGGGAGCGCAGCACCTCGCGCCGGCCGTCCGGGAGGTAGCGCTCGAGGCCGGCGTCCATGCGCTCGTGGAGCCCGAGCCGCACCCAGGACAGGTAGGTCACCAGCACCCCACCGTCCGGGGTGACGAGATCGGCGTACAGCTTGGCGAACGCGTAGCCCCTCACGCGGAACCTCCTGCGTCCGCCCGCGCGCGCTCGAGCTCGAGCTGCAGGCGGAAGGCCGAGCCCACCTCGGGACGGAATTGCCACATGCCCTCCAGGGTGGCCACTTGGAGGGTGTCGGCTCGTTCGGTGGTGATGGTGCGGATGACCGCGGCCCGCAGGCGTAGCTCCCCGAAGGCGAGGCCGTCCGGGCCCACCTCGAGCACATCCCGGCCGAGCGGTCGGAGCGGCCGGAGCGGCCCGCTGGGCTCCGCCTCGCACGCGCCCCGGGCGAGCACGCGCAGCGGCCCGCGCTCCGGTGCCTGCCAGACCGGCCTGGCGAGCTCCGCCAGCCTCTGGCACTTCCCGTCCGCTCCGCGCAGGCCGCCCGCCCCGTCCGGGGCCCAGCGCGCGCCGCAGGCCCGGCACCGCAGCGCGGCCGGCGCGAAGGGTGTCTCCTCCAGGCAGGCCGGGCAGCGCCACAGCACCCGGTCGAGCCGGGCGGCGTCGAGCCCGTCGAGGTGCACCGGCTGGGGATCGTCGTCGAGCAGCGCGGCCAGCGCGGCGCGCAGGGACTCGGCCGGGCGCGCCCGGTCCGGGACGAGCGGCGGCCCTACCCGCACCCGCACCGGCCGGCGGCGCAGGTGGTCGGCCCAGCGCGGGCCGCAGTCGTAGCTGCCCGAGATGCCCACGGGCAGGATCGGCCAGGGCAGGCGGGCGAGCAGGCGCGCGGCCTCGGGCAGCACGCCCTGCAGCGCGCCCAGCACGCAGCGCTCCCCCTCGGGGAACATGCCCACCAGCTCGCCGGCCTCCAGGCTGCGCAGCAGCTCCCGGCAGGCCGCGGCGCCGGGCCGGTAGCGGCGGAGCGGGATGGTACCGGCCCGGGAGAAGAACCAGCGCCGCAGCGGTGAGCGGAACATCTCGGCGGTCGCCAGGAAGCGAATGGGGCGGCGGGTGACCTGGAGCACGAAGGCCGGGTCCAGGTAGCAGGCGTGGTTCGCGACCAGCACCGCGCCACCCTCGGCCGGTACGCGCTCGCCGCCCTCCACGTGCGCCGGCAGGGCCCGGAGCCCGCACAGCGCCTGGATGGGGCGGTAGGTGCTCAGGCGCGGGAGCGCCAGCCCGGCGCGGCGGCGGTAGCTCAGGTAGGCGCTCCCGAAGCGGCGCACCAGCCCGCGCTCCTCGAGACCCGCGTAGGTGAGCCACAGCGGCAGGAAGGCCGGGGCGACGATCAGCGCCAGCGCGCGGGAGCGGAGCCCCAGGCCGGCGCCGAGGAGCGCGAGCTGGAAGCCGAGGTAGATGGGATGGCGCACCAGGCGGTAGGGCCCGCGCCGGGCGAGCCTGGGGGGAGGGAGCGCGCTGACCGGGAGCCCGCGCCCCTCGCGCCACAGCCCGAGCATGGCCCAGGCCATGAGCCCGAGGCCGAGGGCCACCAGGCTCCAGCCCGGCGCCGCCAGGCCGCCGAGCGGGGGGAGCCCCAGGAACCGGTCGAGCCAGGCCCCGAGTGCCAGCAGCCCACCCGGCAGGAGCAGCCAGAAGATCAGGGTGTACAGCGCCAGCAGGCTCAGGCGGCGCGCCGCGGAGGTCGTCGGGCTCATGGGGGCTCCAGCCCCTCCAGGGCCTCCTCGACCCGGGCCAGGTCCTCGAAGCGCTCGCGGCGGCGCACCACCCGCGTCTGGCCGCCGTCCAGCAGCAACACGGGCGGCCGGGGCCCGCCGAAGTTGGAGGCGGTCGAGGTGAAGTAGGCACCGGCGTCCATGACCGCCAGCAGGTCTCCGGGCGCCAGCCGCGGCAGCGGCAGGTTGCGGTAGACCAGATCCATGGGGCTCGGCACCCGGCCGAACACCGAGGTGCGGCCGTCAGGGGCCGCCTCGCGGTTGGCCAGCAGCACGGCGTGCAGCTCGGACAGGAACATGAGCGAGGTGCTCATGGCCCCACCGTCGGTGAGCGCGAAGCGTCCCACCCCGGGCCGCTCGCGCACCGCCCCGACCCCGAGCAGCAGCACCTGGGCGTCGCTGACCAGGGCCCGGCCGGGCTCGAGCACCAGCTCCGGGAGCGGCAGGTCGCGCTGCAGCGCGCCCGACACCGCGGCCTCGGCGAGCACCTGGCCGTAGCGCGCGAGCAGATCCTGCGGCCCGGGCGTGAGCCGGCGGGGCAGGCGGCCGGTGCCCAGGTAGGTCAGCAGCTCCAGGGTGGTGAACTCGCGGCTGGCGGGCGTGCCCAGCCCACCGCCGAGATCGAGGCAGCTAGGCGAGAAGCCGCGGGCCCGGGCCTCGGCCAGCGCGTCCAGCAGGCGGCTGGCGGTGCGGCGGAACGCGGCGAGGTCGTGGATGCCCGAGCCCACGTGGGCCTGGAGCGCGGTGAGCTCGAGGCGCGGTGCGCGCGCCAGGCGCGCCAGGGCCGCGCCGAGCTCGCCGCCCTGGAGATCGAGCCCGAACTGGTTGCGCCGGGAGCCGGTCAGCGAGGAGGAGTTCATCCCCCGCGGCACCACGTCCGGGCACAGCCGCAGCCCCACCCGGACGCGCCGGCCTTGCCGCTCGGCCTCGGCCGCCACGCGCTCGATCTCCGGGAGGCCGTCCATGACCAGCAGGCCGACGCCCGCCTCCACGGCCGCGGCGATCTCGGCCTCGGTCTTGGCCGGGCCGTTCATCACGATGTCCTCGGGGGCCACGCCCAGGCGCCGGGCCAGCCACAGCTCGTAGCCGTTGACCACCTCGGCGCCCAGCCCGGCCGCGTGCAGGACCTGGAGCACCCCGGCCACCAGGTTGGTCTTGTACGAGAAGGCCACGCGGCTCCTGCGCGGGTAGGCGCGCAGGGCCCCGAGCAGCCCGGCCGCGCGGGCGCGGAGCCGGTTGGCGGACGCGGCGTAGAGCGGGGTGCCGTGCTCCCGGGCGAGCGCTGGCAGGCTCACGCCGTCGAGCCACAGCTCGCCCCCGCGGCGCTCGAGCCCCCAGAGGGCAGGGGAAGGCGATCTCACGGCCCGACTCCCCGCCGCGCCCGGCGCCGGGCCGGGGGCTCGAGGTGCGCCGAGATCTCCTCGGCCAGCGCCGCGTCCGCGGGCGTCGGGCCGCGGCCCAGGGGGCGCAACCGGTCGGCCAGGCACACCGGGGTGAGCCGGCCGTCCCGCACGGTGGCGTCCGGGCAGCGGAAGCAGAGGTGCAGCCGGCCGCTCCTGGGATCCCGCTCGGGTGGGCGCTGGACGATGAGGTAGTGGAAGCGCAGCGCCCGGCCAGCCCGCGAGCCCTCGAACAGGCGGGCGAGCGCCAGGCCGCGGCGCGGGGACAGCGCCAGCTCGCCCGCGGCGCTGGCCAGCAGGCTCAGGCGCGCCCAGTCCGGCCGCATGGCCATCGAGAACACGTGCCGGCCGCGGAGGGTGCGGTGCGCCTGCCGGAACAGGCGGTTGAAGACCGGGGACACGCCGAACACGGCGCCGCTCTCGGAGTTCAGCAGGTAGAAGTAGAGCAGCCAGGTGACGTGCTGGCGATCCAGGCTGGAGGGCAGGTAGGCGGTGGGCTGGAGGCCGAGCCCTTCGGCCATGGCCCGGTGCACCTCGCGGAGCTGCTGCCCACCCGCGGCGCCGGGCTCGCCCAGGCGGCCCGCCTCCAGGGCCAGCGTGGTGAGCGCGCCGTCGAAGCCCGGGAAGCGGCCGCAGTCGCGGAGCAGCGCGGGCAACCGGGGGATGTCGTTCGGGAACAGGGTGAGCGACAGGGAGAAGGGCAGCCGCTCACGCGCGATGCGCGGGAAGATGGCGGCCCGCAGCTCGGCCGGGTCCCCGCGCTCCTCGCGCTGGCCCTCGTCCACGTGCAGCACCACCCGATCCAGCCCGGCCCGGCCGAGCTCGGCCAGCAGCGTCGGGCCGTCCGCGTCGAGCAGCCGCTCGCCGTTGGTCACCAGGTTGACCAGCAGCCCACGGGCCTTGGCGTGGGCCACGATGGCCGGGAGCTCGGGGTGCAGCGTGGGCTCCCCGCCCACCAGGGAGATGGACTCGAGCCGGCGGAGCCGGAGCCCGAGATCGATCTCGGCCTTCACCTGGTCGAGCGTCTTCGCGCCCGCGCGCTCGGTGCGGTAGCACAGCCGGCAGCGCAGGTTGCACTCCGTGGTCGGCTCGATGGTGAGGTGGGGCACCTCGTCGGCCGCGTAGGTCACGGGCCAGCGGGCGACCGCCGGGGGGAGCTCGGAAGCGCGCATGACGGCGGAACTGTACCCCAGCTCGTCCGCCCGCGCGAGCCCAAGGTGAGTTGGCTGATCAGGCGGTTGTGAGCACTCAGGGCATTCCATGGGGGTGAGGGCCGGACAGAGCAGGGGCAAGGGCAGCGGTAGGGGCGCTGCTCGCTGCGCCCCGGCGGAAGCTGCGTGGTCGCCGCGGGATCGCAGTTGCGAGCTAGCCTGGGCGTGCGACCCTGCGCCCGATCGCAGGACGAAGGGCGGCCACCTCAGGGAGGGTCACCCGCCGGAGGCCCCTCGGGCCCTTCCTCCTGACCCTCGAGGAAAGCTCTTCCTGGTTGGAATTCGTCCTTGGAGCCAGGCACCCGAAGAAAAATCTCTTAGAGGTTAGGGCAGGGAGGCCCGATCCCGGGCGCCAGCCAGCTGCAGAAAGGAGGGACCTTCTTCTTCACCCTCAAGGAATCCTTCTCCTGTCCTGGTCTTTTCGCGCCTGCGGCGCGTTAGAGCCTAATCCCTCAGGAAGATCTGGGTGAAGTAGTAGCCGTCGGTCGCGTCGCCGGCGATGCCGATTCCGGTGCGGTCGTAGTCCCCCAGGATGTTCTCCCGGTGGCCGGGGCTGTCCATCCAGCCCTCCACCGCCTGGGCGGCCGGGTCCGGGTAACCCTGGTTCCAGGCCACGTTCTCGCCCGCGGAGGACCAGGGCAGCTGCTCGGCCAGCGCGTCCACCCGGGCGTCGAAGCCGTCGTGGCCGAACTCGACCTGGCCGCTGGACATGTCCCGGCTGTGCCCGCGGGCCGCGTCCGCGATGAGGGCCTCCCAGGCGAGCGCCGGCAGCCCCTGGGCCTGGCGCTCCGCGTTGATGAGCGCGTGGGTCTGGGCCTCCATGTCGGCCAGGACAACGCCGTCCTCCTGCCCGCCGCAGGCGAGCGCGGTCAGGCCGAGGAGCAGCGCGAGGGCGGCGGAGCGGGCGGCGAGGGCGAGGGGGTGCATGGGGGCCTCCTCAGCCGGCCTTGAGCAGCTCGTCCATGGCGCGCAGCACGGCCCGCACCTCGGAGCGCACCTCGACCGGGAGCGCGGCCAGCTCCTTGGCCGGGTCGAAGCCCCAGCCGGCCCTGAGCGCGCGGGCCTCCTCGCGCCCCTCGCTGCCGCGATCGCGCAGCGTCTGCTGCAGCCGCTCGTACATCTCCAGCACCTGCCGGGCCACGGGCGGGGCCTTGCCCTGGTGGACCGACTCCAGGAACTCCCGGTCCACCCCCTGGCGGCGCAGGAAGGGGTCCGCGGCCAGCGCGGCCAGGCTGGCCCCGTCCGGGCCGCTGCTGGTGGTCATGATGGGGGGCCCCTTGGGGGCGGGCTTGGCTCCGGGCTTGGCGCCGCCCGGGGCGGGCTGACCCCCGCGCGCGCGGGGGTCCTGGCCGCGGCCCGCGGGGGGCGGCGGGGCAGGGTGCGGCTCGGGGCCGCCCGGGCCGTGCTCGGCCGCGTGCTTCTCCATCTCGGCCGCCACCGCCGCCATGTCGAACTGCTTGACCTTCTGCAGGATCTGCTCCAGGGCCTGGGGCGGCAGGGCGCCGGGCTCGAGGTAGAGCAGCACCTTGTCGCGGAAGACCGCCAGGGTGGGGATGCTCTGCACCCCGAAGGCCCCGGCCACCTCGGGCTCCTTCTCCGTGTCGCACTTGGCGAACACCACGTCGGGGTGCTTCTCGCTGGCCTTCTCGTAGATGGGCGCGAAGGCCTTGCAGGGGCCGCACCAGGCCGCCCAGAAGTCGATCAACAGGATGCTGGAGCTCTCGATGGTCGCCTGGAAGTTCGCCTTGGTCAGCTCGATGGTCGCCATGCACGCTCCCCGCCGGGATCCGCCCCGGCTGGCCCGAAATGTATGACCGGAAGCCGCCCAGGGCAAGGGGCAGGCCTGTCACCAACTTGTCGCCTCCTTTTTGCCTTCCCGAGGTCGCGCCGTCGAACACGGCCCGTATCTTGGGGCGGGTCCGGGCTCCGGCCCAGGAGGTCCCCCGATGAGCGCGCTCCTCGTCGTCACCTTCCTCGTCGCCCTGGCCTTCGACTTCGTCAACGGCTTCCACGACGCGGCCAACTCCATCGCCACCGTGGTCTCCACCCGGGTGCTGTCGCCGAAGCTGGCCGTGGCCTGGGCGGCCTTCTTCAACTTCGTGGCCGCGTTCGCCTTCGGCACCTCGGTGGCCATGACGGTGGGCAAGGGGGTGGTGCACACCGAGGCGATCACCGTGGGGGTGATCCTGTGCGGGCTGCTGGGGGCCATCGCCTGGAACTTGATCACCTGGTGGCTGGCCCTGCCGTCCTCCTCCTCCCACGCGCTGATCGGCGGGTACGCCGGCGCGGCCCTGATCTACGGCGGCTCCGATCTCCTGGTCTGGTCCGGCATCCTCAAGGTGGCGCTGTTCATCGTGGTGGCCCCGTTCGTGGGGATGTTCCTGGCCGTCCTCAACCAGCTCGCCGTGGCCTGGCTGGTCCACCGCAGGTCCCCCCAGAAGATGAACCACCTGTTCCGACGGCTGCAGCTCCTGTCGGCGGCTGTCTACTCCTTCTCCCACGGCACGAACGACGCGCAGAAGACCATGGGCATCCTGTTCGCCCTGCTGGTGGCGGGCGGCTTCCTCCAGGTGAGCGACGGCATGCCGATCTGGATCATCTTCCTGTGCCACACCATGATCGCGGCCGGCACGCTGGCCGGTGGCTTCCGCATCGTCAAGACCATGGGCATGAAGCTGACCAAGCTCGGCCCCATGCACGGCTTCTGCGCCGAGACCGGCGGCGGGGTGACCATCCTGGCGGTGTCCGAGCTCGGCATTCCGGTCAGCACCACCCACACCATCACCGGGGCCATCGTCGGGGTGGGGTTGCTCAACGGGGTGCGGGCGGTGCGCTGGGCCGTGGCCGGGAAGATCCTGTGGGCCTGGGTGCTGACCATCCCGGCCTCGGCGGCGATCGCGGCCCTGTGCCAGCTCACCCTCGGCCGCTTCCTGTGAGCCCGGATCTGGCCGCATCCTGAAGCGCCGCCGGGCGGCTGTCACCTACTTGTCGCCTGCATGTTGCCCTCCCGGCGTTGACTCCCCTGGACCCGCCAGATACCTTGCTGCCGACGCCCAGCCCAGGATCCACAGCGCGCGGAGGTCCCGCCATGTTCTCCAGGCTGCTGCCGAAACAGTACGGGTTCTTCGAGCTGTTCAACCGCCACGCGCGGACCACGCTCGACGGCGCGCGCGAGTTCGTGCTGGCGGTCGAGGAGTGGCCCGACAAGGGCGACGCCCGCTTCCGGTGTATCAAGGAGCTGGAGCACGAGTGCGACTCGATCACCCACATGACCGTCGATCTCATCCACCGCACCTTCATCACCCCGCTCGACCGCGACGAGATCCTGGCGCTGATCTCGAAGATGGACGACGTGATGGACTGCGTCGAGACCGCCGGCAGCCGCATCATGCGCTTCAAGATCGGCAAGGTCCCCGGGCGCATGGTCGAGATGGCCAGGGTGCTGGCCAAGGCCGAGGAGCTGGTGGCCAAGACCGTGGAGATGCTGCAGGGTTTCAAGCACGTGGACGAGATGCGCGACATGTTCAAGGAGGTCCACCGCCTGGAGGGCGAGGGCGACGAGCTGGTCCACGCGGGCGTGGCGGCCCTGTTCGAGGACCACGCCGATGATCCGCTGCTGGTGATCAAGCTCAAGGAGATCTACGAGATCGTCGAGCGCGGCATCGACGAGTGCGAGGACGTGGCCAACATCATCGAGGGCATCGCGCTGGAGCACTCCTGATGAGCGCGCTCCTGGTGGTGACCTTCGTGGTCGCCCTGGCCTTCGACTTCGTCAACGGCTTCCACGACGCGGCCAACTCCATCGCCACGGTGGTGTCCACCCGGGTGCTGTCCCCCAGGCTGGCGGTGGCCTGGGCCGCCTTCTTCAACTTCGCGGCCGCGTTCGCCTTCGGCACCTCGGTGGCCATGACGGTGGGCAAGGGGGTGGTGCACACCGAGGCGATCACCGTGGGGGTGATCCTGTGCGGGCTGCTCGGGGCCATCGTCTGGAACCTGATCACCTGGTGGCTGGCCCTGCCGTCCTCCTCCTCCCACGCGCTGATCGGCGGGTACGCCGGCGCGGCCCTGATCTACGGCGGCTCCGAGCTGCTGGTCTGGTCCGGCATCCTCAAGGTGGGGCTGTTCATCGTGGTGGCCCCCATCATCGGCCTGATCCTGGCCGTCCTCAACCAGATCGTGGTGTCCTGGCTGGTCCACGACAAGTCGCCCCAAAAGATGAACCGCCTGTTCCGCAGGCTGCAGCTCGTGTCGGCGGCCATCTACTCCTTCTCCCACGGCACCAACGACGCGCAGAAGACCATGGGCATCCTGTTCGCCCTGCTGGTGGCCGGCGGTCACCTCACGGTGAACGATGGCATGCCCGTGTGGATCATCTTCCTGTGCTACACCATGATCGCCGGCGGGACCATGGCCGGGGGCTTCCGCATCGTCAAGACCATGGGCTCGAAGCTGACCAAGCTCGAGCCCGTGCACGGCTTCTGCGCCGAGACCGGCGGCGGGGTGACCATCCTGGCGGTGTCCGAGCTCGGCATCCCGGTCAGCACCACCCACACCATCACCGGGGCCATCGTCGGGGTGGGGTTGCTTAGCGGGGTGCGGGCGGTGCGCTGGGCGGTGGCTGGGAAGATCCTGTGGGCCTGGGTGCTGACCATCCCCATGGCGGCGCTGATCGCGGCCCTGTGCCAGCTCACCTTCGGCCGCTGGCTGTGAGCCGGGCCCGCTTGCCATGGCGCCGGCGGCCTGCTACCGTGCGTCCGGACTTCGAACCACACTCGCGGGAGGTCATGTCATGAGGCTGGTCAAGATCGCGGCGTGCGCGGTGCTCCTGGCGGCGCTCCTGGGCGGGTGCTCCTCGCCCTTCTGGGTCGACTCGGAGCAGCCCCAGAACGCGGTCCTCAAGCCCTACAACCACCTCTACGTGGGCTGGGTCGGGCTGCGCGAGGACGACTGGCAGACCTACGGCTACGCCACCAAGGAGGAGTGGGCCGGCCAGATCCGGGACTTCAACATCAAGGGGCTGCAGGCCTACGTGAAGGAGTGGATGCCGGGCAAGCAGGTGTCGGGCCCCCAGGGGCCGGAGCAGGGGCCGCCCGCCGAGGGCGACCTGTACATCAAGTTCACCTACCAGGGCATCGAGCAGCACTGGGACGGCTTCAGCGCCACCCCCGACCAGATGAAGCTCGAGGTGGAGTTCATCGACCTGGCCACCAAGGAGACGGTCTACAAGAACACCATGGTGGCCACCTCGCTGGGCCGCTTCGGCCCGCGCAACTGGGCCTGCAACGTGTTCGACGGGCGCATCGACAACACCATGTACAACCTGGCCGAGTGGCTCTCCCTGAAGCTGGGGAGCTGAGCCGCCCGGGCCGGCCGCGCCGGCCGCCGGGGCCTTGTTGATCCCGCCGCACCGGGGTGCTACCTTCCCGGCCTGAGAAGTCAAACCACGGACGGAGGGAGTTCCCATGAGGTTGGTCAAGTCGGCCGCGCTGCTGATCCTGGTCGGGCTGCTCACCGGGGGCTGCTACTCGTTCTTCTACGCCACCGCCGAGGAGCCCCTGAACCCGGTGTTCAAGCCCTACACCCAGGTCCACGTGAGCTGGATCGCCTTCCCCGAGGGCGACTGGCAGACCTACGGCTACGCGACCCAGGCCGAGTGGGTGGGGCAGATCCAGGCCTACAACACCAAGGGCATCCAGAAGTACCTCAAGGACTGGGTGCCCGAGCTCCAGGTGAGCGGCGACACGGCCGCGGGCCAGCCCATGCCCGAGGCGGGCGAGCTGTACATCAAGCTGACCTACAAGGCGCTGCTCTCGGGCGGCGGCCCTGGCGGCTCGGACGATCTCCAGCTCGACGTGGAGTTCATCGACATCCCCAGCAAGCAGACGATCTACAAGGCCGCCGTGGCGGTCAACTCCCTGGGCGTGTTCCCCCGCAACTGGGGCGCCGGGACCTTCGACGGCCGCCTGGACAACGAGGTCTACAACCTGGCCGAGTGGATCAAGATCCGCCTGGGGAAGTAGCTCCGCCGCCGGGCGGCCCCTTGGGGCCGAAGTACCCGCGCGTCTCGCGCGCCACCACCCCCGAGAGCAGGAACAGCACCACCAGGTTGGGGATGGCCATCAGCGCGTTGGCGATGTCCGAGAAGGCCCACACCGCGGGCATGGTGGCCACCGAGCCGGCCATGACCGCGCCCACCCACAGCAGCCGGTAGGGCAGGACGGCCTTCGCGCCGATCAGGTACTCGACCGCCTTCTCGCCGTAGTAGCTCCAGCCCAGGATGGTCGAGAACACGAAGGTGAACAGCCCCAGGACCAGGAGGGTGGTGCCGATCGGGCCGGCCTGGGCGAACACGGCGTTCGTCAGCTCGGCGCCCTTCAGCCCCTGCTGCCACAGCCCGGAGTTGACGATGACCAGCCCGGTGATGGCGCACACCACCACCGTGTCCCAGAAGGTGCCGGTGGAGCTGACCAGCGCCTGGCGCACGGGATCGCGGGTCTGGGCCGCGGCCGCCACGATGGGCGCGGAGCCGAGCCCCGACTCGTTGGAGAAGAGCCCGCGCGCCACCCCGTAGCGCACGGCCTCCTTGATGCCCGCCCCCAGGAAGCCGCCCACGGCCGCCTGGCCGCTGAAGGCGGACTGGAGGATGAGCAGGGCCGAGTCGCCCAGGGTTTCCCAGCCGATCGCCAGCAGGTAGCCGCAGCCCAGCACGTAGGTCACCACCATGAAGGGCACCAGCCCCTCGCAGGCCCGGGCGATCCACTTGATGCCCCCCAGGATGACCACCGCGGTCAGGGCCATGAGGACGAGGCCCGTGGCCCAGGGGGGGACGGCGAAGCGGGTCTCGGCCAGGGTGGAGATGGAGTTGGCCTGCACCATGTTGCCGATGCCGAAGGCGGCCACGGCGGTGAAGGCGGCGAACAGGAGCCCCAGCCAGCGCTGGCCCAGCCCCCGCTCGAGCGCGTACATGGGCCCCCCGGCCATGGTGCCCTGCGGGGTGACCACCCGGTACTTCACCGCCAGCAGCCCCTCGGCGTACTTGGTGGAGATGCCGAACACGCCGGTCAGCCACATCCACAGCACCGCGCCCGGGCCGCCCGCGGCCACGGCGGTGGCCACCCCCACGATGTTGCCGGTGCCGATGGTGGCGGCCAGCGCGGTCACCAGCGCCCCGAACTGGGAGACGTCCCCCTGGCCCTCGCGTTTCCGGGAGAAGGAGATGCGGATGCCCTTCAGGATGTGGCGCTGGGGGAAGCCGAGCCGCACGGTCAGGAAGAGGTGGGTCGAGGCCAGCAGGATCACCATGGGCCAGCCCCAGATGAAGTCGCTCACCTGGGTCAGCGCGCGTTCGATGGCTTCCATGGGCGCACCGTACATGCCCCGAGCGCGGGCCGTCAACAGGCGGGCTCAAGGAAGCTTGCGGACCGGGCGTGGGTGAATCGCCCAGGGCAGTTGGCTGGAGTTGGCAAACCCTGCGTGTGTGAATCTCTTAGGGCAGGCGTAGAGGGTGAGGAACAAGGAACCAGGAACCAGGAACCAGGAATCAGGGCCCAACGCTTCAGGTCGGGTGGCACCTTCCAGCCAGGCCTTCTGCGATTGGGCCTGATGTCCCGTAGGGGCGGACCCGTGCGTCCGCCCCGAACCACGGATGACCAAGGTCTGGGGCAGACACGTGGGTCTGCCCCTACAGAGAATCGGGTATCGGGTGTTAAACCAGACACCAGACACCCGACACCAGACACGGTGCCTGAGCCTGGTTCTACCTGGATGCAGTTGGCTTGCGCCCGCGGGCTCAGTCGGCGCAGCGCACGACCTCGAAGGTGCCGTTCAGCGACACGGTGTGCTCGCCGCCCGGGCTCGCGCTGTAGCTCACGCTGCCGGCGATGCTCTCCGGCGTGGAGGCGGTGATCTCGACCGTGCCGTCGTTCGAGCCCACGCCCTGGAACCCGGAGCGGTTGACGTACACGGTGATCATGACCGAGCCGTAGGTGCCGACCGCGTCGCTGGGCAGGCTGATGGAGGCCATCATCCCGGGCGGGGGATCGGGCTGGTCCGGGCTCGCGCAGTTCAGCGGCCCGTCCCCGACGCCGATCAGGGTGTGGGAGTCGGCGCCCACCACGGCGAAGCCGTTCACCGCGGTGAAGGTCTCGTTGTCGAGGGCGCCGCTGACGTTGCCCGCCAGGAGCGGCTCGGGGTCGCCCGAACCGCCGCCCCCGCCGCAGCCCGCCA
Source organism: Myxococcota bacterium (assembly GCA_022710975.1). Lineage (GTDB taxonomy): Bacteria > Myxococcota > B64-G9 > B64-G9 > B64-G9 > JAKLGA01. The sequence goes on from JAKLGA010000024.1 coordinate 72,391, forward strand.
GCGGGGCGAGCAGCGCGAGGGCGAGGAGCGCGAGGGAGAGGGTCCAGGCCGGGCTCGAGCGCGTCATGGGGGCCTCCGTGGCACAAGGTTCGATGGGCTCGATCCTGGGCCCCGCGCCAGGGGGCTGTCAATCCCGGCCCCGGTTCGGGGCCCGTTGGCTGATCCTGCGTGTCCCTCCACATCAGGCCTTCCTTGAAGGGTAGGGCAGGAGGGCGAACCTGCCTGGCCCTTGCCCGTCCTCCCCCTCCCTCGAGAATGCGAGTGTCGAGTAATGGGTATCGAGTATCGGGTTTAAACCCGACACCCGACACCTGACACCCGATACCCAGTGCCTGAATGCAGGTGGCTGCCACCCTCGGGGGGCCCGACACGGTGCTTGAGCCTGGTTCTACCCCGGTGTTACGCTCCGCACATCTCCGTGGCCTACACGGGGGACGCTCGGGGCAAAGGAAGTTGCGATGTCGCGGCGGTTCTCCTCCATGGTCCTGGCCCTCCTGGCCGTCCCTGGCCTCTCGGTCCCCGCTGGCGCCGAGGAGTGCTTCCCGGCCTATGCGGAGATCCGTGACGAGTTCAACAAGGACCCGTTTCTCACCAAGGCCCTCATGCCCGAGGTGGCCGACCAGCTTCCGCGGACCCTGCTCCAGTTCCTCCCCTGGGAGAGCTCTAGCGTTCGTGTGGGTGTCGAGCTCGCGCCTGCCAGGAAGATCCACGGGGAAGCCCCTGCGGAGTGCGAGGCCACGCACCCGCGGCAGGAGGACTGGAACGACGCCTGCGAGGTCAGGGTGAGGGCCTTCAACCCTGCCAGCCGCGTGGCCGGTCCAGTGGTCAGGCGGCTGCCAGTGCCCAGGATGGGAAGAGCTAACCACTTGCCTGAGGACATTTTCTTCAGTACCGGTCCGGCGTTGAATCCCAACTCACCGTCGTACTACAACGCGGTGGGGAAGACGGTGGAGTGGGACGGCAGAAACGACCGAGGCCTCCCAGTGCCCGAGGGCTTCTACCTCTTCGAGGTGAGGTGCGTCCTCCCGGTGAGCCTCCAGCCAGTCGAAGCAGGGAAGACGCCACCCGGCAGCGACCTGCAGAACGTCAGGGTCGGCCGCTCCTCGGCGCTCATCCACACGATGGTGGCGAGGACGGACGAGGAGAAGGCGGAGGAGGAGTCCCATCGGGTGATGGACTGCCTCGTCCGCGGCGATCGCGCTGGCATGGTGGAGCACGCCGAGAAGTCGCAGCGGCTCTCCCCGGGGAGCTGCGACAAGGCCCGCATCCTGCTCAGCGTCTACGTCAATGGCGGCAGCCAGGAGAAGGCGGAGAAGTTTCTGGAGGAGTGCAAGCGGCTGGGCCTGAAATGCAAGCCGGAGCTGAGGTTGATCCCTCCGCCACCCAGTACGATCCCTCCGCCACCCAGTCCCACCTGCGGGTCCAATCGCTGACATGGCCCCGTAGCGCCTCGCCCTCCTGCTATTCGCCTCAAAGGAAGGCCCTGGGCGATCCATACACGGAGGATCAAGTGGCGAGTGGTATCGAGTATCGAGTATCGGGTATCGGGTTTAAACCCGACACCAGACACCCGACACCCGACACCCGATACCCAGTGCCTGGATGCAGTTGGCTGGAGTTGGCTAACCCTGCGTGTGTGAATCTCTTATTGACCCTTGTTTCTACGGTCTAACTGTGCTTAATGCCTGAGGTATGCCAAAACGAGGAACCAAGCAAGAACTCGAGGCTCGCCGGATGCTTGCGGTGCCGATGCTCCGGCGGGGCGAAAGCGT
>JAKLGA010000025.1 GCA_022710975.1 Myxococcota bacterium
CGGGCACCTCGAGGAACGGGTCCATGAGGCCCTCGAGGGAACGCAGGCGGAGATGATTCGAAGCGCGTTCCGCCATTCAGGCCTCAGACTACATGGTCGTTAGACGATGGTCGCAAGAGTCAATAGGCTCCACAGCTGCCCTGCCCGGCAAGGAAGTTGACCGCCGGGCGACGATGGGCTTGGATGCGCCAGGGGAGGAGAACGCCATGCACACCAAGTTGCTGCCCTTGCTGTCCTCGGCCATGCTGCTCGGGCTCCTCGCGGTAGGCTGCCCGCCCGAGGAGGAGAAGCCCCAGGTGCTCGAGCACAGCTACGCCGGCAGCCTGACGCTGGTGTTCACCCTGGAGGACCCCCCGCTCGAGGCCACGATCAGCATGACGGTCAGCGTGGATGTATACGGGGACATGACCATCACCCCGGGCACCCTCACCTACGAGGGGGAGCGCATCGAGGACGAGGTCAAGTTCCAGCGCAGCGGCAGCGTGGCGCTCCGCCCCACCGGCAAGTGGTTCGAGGAGGGCGGCCGCGACCGCTTCTCGGTCCAGGAGCACGGCAGCGGAGAGGAGCGCCTCCAGACGTGGGGCTGGGACGGGGCGCAGTGGGTGATCATGGTGGACCAGACCATGCCGATCGCCTGGAACGGCGGCCTGGCCTTCATGCTCGACGACGCCGTGCTCAGCGGCTCTGCGATCCAGGTCAACCTGGGCCTGGGCCTGGCCCGCTGGACCCTGCGCCTGACGCCTTCCATCGAGTAGTGAAATCCGGGCTGACGCGTGGCATGATCGGGCCATGCGCTGGTTGCCCACCCTCCCCTGCTTGCTGGCCTGTCTGGTCATCATGAGCGCCTGCGACGGCGGCACGGTCGACCTGCAGGACGAACCCGACGGGGCCATCGGGCCAGACGGGAGCACCCCGGACGACGGGGAAGCGGCCCTGGACGATGACGCCAGCGCCCCGGAGGACAACGACACCGTTCCGGAGGACGAAGGCGGGCTGGAACCCGACGACGACCTGCCGCACGGGGACGGAGGTTTCGAGGACGGCGCCGAAGGCGAGGCTGACGGTGCGGACCAGGGCGCCGACGAGCCCGTCGAGACGAGCTGCACCTTCCCGTACGACAACTGGTTCGGTCCACCTCCCCCACCACCTCCGTCCCCGCGCCCGGAGCGGTGGGTGGGACCGGGGCCGGCGCCCGAGCCCGGGGTGGTCGACTCGATCGCCTGGGTCGAGCCCCTGCCCCCCAGCGTGTCCTGGCTGCCCCTGCCCGCGCCCTCGCCAGGCGGCGACAAGGCCATCGTGTTCCCGGACTACTCCGACGACATGCCCCTGTTCGAGCGCGGCCAGGCCTGGAACGGCGAGACGCGCTGCTACGAGACCCCGCTCGGCGTCCAGCACCTCGACGAGGCCCAGGCCCACGATCTCTGGGTGGCCATCGCCGAGCGGACCACCGGCGTGATCGTGCCCAAGACCCCCGGCCGCCGCTCGGTGGTCGGGCTGCGCGGGGCTTACCCGGGCACCTTCGCCTGGCACGGCAACCCGCCCAACCGGTTCAACGACACGCTGGTGCTGCTGTGGGTGGACGCGGCCGGCGCCAGGCACGCGCGCGAGTTCCCGGTCAACACCGACACGGGCGCGCACGACTTCGGGGAGGACTCCTCCTCGTCGATCCGGCCCAACCGCCGCTACCGCTACATCAACGGTTGGCACCGCGGCTACAACGCGCTGCAGATCGACCTGGCCGGTTACCGCGTGCGGGACGACCACAACACCAACGGGCACTGGGACAGCGATCGCAATGGCTGGCTGCCGCCCGCGGGCGACGACCACGACCGCGCCGGCTCCGGGCACAACATCCACATGGGCTCGTTGGACGCGCCGCTGGGCGACGCGCTGGTGGACGTGTGGTCGGCCGGCTGCCAGGTCATCCCGGGCACGGCCAACTGGCGCGAGTTCATCACCACCGCCTGGACCGCCGAGGGCGACCCGGTGGACTACTTCCTGATCGACGCGCGCGACATCCCGCCCGAGCTGTGGTGGCCCTGTGCCCCGGACGGCAGCCACGCCTGCCCCTACCCCATCGGCGCCCTGCCCTTCACGGACAGCCGCACCACCGCGGGCGTCCCCACCCGGAGCTTCGACGTGTACAACTGCTCGGCCGCCGACGAGTCGGGCCCGGAGGTGATGTACGTGCTCACCACCGACGTGGGCGGGACGTTGAGCGTGTCGGTGGACTGCCCGGCCGGCGTGGACATCGACGTCTACCTGCTCGACGGCGACGACCACCGCGCCTGCCTGGTCCGCGACCACACCGACTTCACCTACGACCTGGTTCCGGGGCGCTACTGGATCGCGGCCGACACCTTCGTCGAGGCCGGCGCCGAGCTGGCCGGCGGCTACACCCTGCACGTGAGCCTGCAGTGAGCGCGGGTCAGGGGGGCGGTCCGGCCAGCCAGGTGGCCAGGTCCTCGATGACCACGGCGGCCACATGGCCCGGCTGGTTGTACTCGTCCGGCGTGCCCTTGCCCTCGCCCTCGGAGAACAGGTGGTTGAGGCGTGGGTAGGACTTGAAGGTCACCCGGGCCACGCCGGCCAGCCCCTTCCGCCAGCCGTCGAAGTCCTCCATGGTCACCTGGTAGTCCCGCTCGCCCTGCAGCACGAGCAGGGGCTTGCCCAGGCTCCGGGCGACGGCCACCTGGTCATGGGCCAGCTCCGCCTGCCAGTAGGCGGCCGGGACGCCGAATGGCAACTCGGCCGCCGGCGTCCTCGCCAGGCGCTCCGGATCGGCCAGCGGCGCCACGCGCCGGCGCATGTCGGCGATGGCGTCCTTCTCCTCGGGGGCCACCACGCCGTCCAGGCTGGCCAGGTACTCGTACTGTTCCAGGATGACCCTGGCGAAGGGGCGCGCACCGCCGGCGAGCAGCACCGCGCCGGCCACGTCCGCCGAGGCCTGGGCGATGCGCGGTGCGTAACGCCCGCCTGCGCTGTGCCCGAGCACGAAGATGCGCTGCGGGTCCACGCGGGCCTCGCCCTTGAGCAGCGCCACGGCGGCCAGCGCGTCGTCGACGTACTCCTGCTGCGGGGTGAACTCCTCCAGCTTCGCCTTCAGGACGGCGGCGTGCGACAGCGTGCGCTTGTCGTAGCGCAGCACGACGATCCCGCGGGAGGCCAGGCCGAAGGCCAGGTCCTTGAACGGGCGTTGCTGCCCGACCGTCTCGTCCCGATCGCTGGGGCCCGAGCCGTGCACCAGCACCACGGCCGGGAACGGACCGGGCCCCCTGGGCAGGCTGAGCACCCCTGGCGTGGCCCACGCGCCCTGGCCCACGACCACCTCGCGCTCCTCGAAGCGCTGCCTGTCGGCGTAGGCCGGCGGCTCCCAGGCGGGCGCGGCGGGCTTGAACCACAGCCCGGTCACCTGGCCGCCCGGGTCGAGCACCACCCGCGCCAGCACCAGGCCGGAGGCGAAGCGGCAGCGCACCAGCGCGGCCACCAGCTCTCCGCGGCGCTCGGTGTCCACGCCCTCGACGCCGCGGAACGCGCCCAGGCGCGCGCCGAGCCCCTTCCAGGCCGCCTCGAGCCCCGCCGCGTCCATGGCCGCGCGCATCGGTCCGTCGAAGTGCGAGGCTGCCTGGCTGAACTCGCCGGCGGCCAGGAGCCCGACGAAGCGCGCGCCCCGCTCGGCGCCCTTCTGCGCCTGCGCGTCCGCCTCCGCGTCCGGGTCCGCGCCCCGGCCAGGGGCGGCGTCCGCCGACTCCGCGGGCGACTGCCCGCCCGTGGTCCGTTCGCAGCCCGAGGAGCAGGCGGCGAGCGCCCACCAGCCCAGGAGCAACGCCCCGCCAGCGATCCCACCGATCCGCACGTGCCACCTCCAGGCGCCCTGCGCCGTGGTCTCCATGCTCTACCACACCAGCCCGTCCTCGGGTAGACTGCCCTGGTTCCCACAGGAGGTTTCCATGCAGCGTCACGCGGTCCTGCCGGCGTTCCTCGCTTGCGCGCTCGGCCTGCTCACGGCTTGCAGCGGCGGCGGGCCCTCGGCCGAGGAGATCTGCGACAGGTTCCTGGAGTGCGCGCCCGGCGGTGACCGGGCCGAGTGCGTCCTGCTGCTCGGCGAGTACCAGGACGCCTTCCGGCCGGCGTCCTGGTCGGCCTTCGGCGACTGCCTGCTGAGCCTCGACTACGCCCACCTGGAGACCGCGGGCTTCGAGGGTTGCCTGTCCGTCGCCATGGCGGCCGCACCGGCGAACGCCGCGGACGGGCTGCTGGAGGCCTACTGCGAGCGCGCCATCGCCTGCGACCAGACCGCGACCGGCGTGGCCGAGTGCGTGGACATCCTGAAGGCCCAGGGGAGCTACGAGATCCGCGGGCTCGGCATGCTGAGCGACGCGCTGCTCGACTGCCTGGCGGACTGCTCGGGTGCGCTCGCCTGCGACCAGCTCGAGCAGACCTGGGGCCAGTGCATGCAGGCGTGCGGCGTGCCCTGGGCGAACGACGTGCTCGAGTGCGAGCACGGCCACGAGGAGAACGGGGTGTGCGTGTGCCAGGAGGGCTGGGCCGGCGTCCTGTGCGACGACTGCGCCCCGGACTACACGCTGGACACCTGGGGCGAGTGCGTGGGGGTGTGCGGCGCGGACACCTGCTCGGGCCACGGTCTGTGCGAGGTCTCCAACCGGCTGATCCGCTGCACCTGCGACACCGGCTACCAGGGCGCGCGCTGCGAGGCCTGCGCGAGCGGATACCTGGATGTCCAGGGTCTGTGCCGCCCCACGGCCGGCTGCGTCGGGGTCCAGGACGGCGAGCCCTGCGGCGTCGAGCTGCGCTGCCTCACGGCTGGCGTGTGCGACCAGGGGGTGTGCCTGGGCACGGACCTCGACTGCGACGACGGCGTGGCCTGCACCCGGGACGGCTGTGACGAGCTGGCGGGTGGCTGCACGCACGAACCCGCGCCCACCGGCCTGCCCGAGGGCTTCCTCGACGAGCCCAGCTGCGAGAACGGGCTGGACGACGACTGCGACGGGCAGACCGACGCCCTCGACCCGGACTGCCTGGTCGAGCCGTGCACCTCCCCGGGGGACTGCATGGACGACGGCAACCCCTGCACCCAGGCGGCCTGCCCGGCTGGCGCCTGCGCCCACGAGCCGGCCGCGGATCTGAGCGCCTGCCCCGGCGCGGACGCCTGCTCGAGCCGGTACCTGTGCTTCCTCGGGGAGTGCGCGCCCGGCCCGGCCGACCTGGACGCCGACGGCGACGGGGCCGTGGATGGCGCCTGCGCCTACGGCACGGACTGCGACGACGGCGACGCCGCGATCCACCCCGGCGCCGAGGGCCTGCCCGGGGGACCGGGCTGCGCGGACGGCCAGGACAACGACTGCGACCAGGTCGCGGATGGCCTCGACCCGGACTGCTGGCCCGCGGGCTGCAGCCCGGCGGGCTGGTGCTGGCAGAACGCCCGGCCGGCGGGCCACCCGCTGCTCGGCCTGCACGTGGGCGCCGCGGACGACGCCTGGGCCGTGGGCGACGAGGGCGCGGTGGTGCGCTGGGACGGCGCGGCCTGGCGGGAGGTCGAGCCCCCCTCCCTCATGCCGCTGAGCGACGTGTGCGGCTGCGGTCCCGACGATGTGTGGGTGAGCCAGACCCACGGCGAGGAGCTGTGGCACTGGGACGGCTCGTCCTGGACCGTGACGTACGGGCCCATGAGCGCCACCGGCTTCCAGGCGCTCGCCTGCGTGTGCACGACCTCCCCCTGCCAGGACGTGTGGGCCGTGGGCCGGAACGGCGCGGCGGCCCACTGGGACGGCCTGGCCTGGGTGGAGGTCGCGACGAGCACCAGCGCGGATCTCGAGGGGCTGTGGGCGGCCGGCCCGACCGACCTGTGGGCCGTGGGCGACGACGGCACCTTGCTGCGCTCCTCGGGCGGCGAGTTCAGCGCCTGGACGAGCGGCACCAGCGAGGATCTCCAGGGGGTGTGGGGCCGCGCGGCCGACGAGGTGTACGCGGTCGGCCGCAACGGCGTCGTGCTGCGCTTCGACGGCGCCGCCTGGACGCCCGAGCAGAGCGGCACCGACCGCCACCTGTGGGACGTGTGGGGCACGCCGGGCGGACCGCTCTACGCCGTGGGCGACTCGGTCTACGGCGGCGTGCTGCTCTGGAGCCCCGTGCCCGGGGCCTGGCAGCAGCGCACCGTGCTGCCCGAGACCCCCGGGCTGTACGCCCTGGGTGGCACCGCGGACACGGACGTGTGGGCCGTGGGCCTGGGCGGGGCCATCCTCACCAAGAGCGCCGGCAGCTGGCGCTCCTCGAGCGCCATCACCCGGCGCCTGACCGACGTGTGCGCCCTGGAGCACGCGGACGGGACGATCGAGGGCTGGGCCGTGGGCTGGTGGAGCTCGGGCGTGCTGCGCTGGGACGGCGCCGGCTGGCAGCCCTTCGAGCTGGCCCACAACGACCAGCTCCAGGGTGTCTGGTGCGGCGGGCCCCAGGGCACCTGGGCGGTCGGCTCGAACGGCCGCGTCTGGCGCTGGGGCCAGGGCTGGTCGAGCGCCATGACCATCGGCGTGGACGCCGACCTGAACGCCATTGCCGGACGGGTGGTGGACGGCCGGGCCGAGGTGTGGGCCGTGGGCCAGGACGGGACCATCGCGCGCTGGGACGGCACCGCCTGGGCCGTCGAGGCGAGCGGCGGCCAGGCTCTCCACGGCGTGTGGGCCGCGCCGCCCGGCGGCACCTTCCAGGCCTACGCCGTGGGCGCGGAAGGCACCCTCATGGCGCGGGGCGCGCAGGGCTGGACGGCCATGGAGAGCGGCACCACCCGCGATCTCCAGGCCGTGACCGGGGAGACCTGGGACGACGCCTGGATCGCGGGCGCAGGCGGCACCGTGCTGCGCTACGGTGGCGCGGGCTGGTACCCGCTCGACCTGGCCGGCGCGAGCGACGATCTCCTCGACGTGCAGGTGGTCAACCCCCTCGAGGCCTGCGTGCTCGGGTTCCGCCAGGTGCTGTGCTACGCGAGCTCGAGCTGGATGCCGGAGGACCTCGGCTCCTACGGCCTGCAGGCCTTCACCTACACCTCCAACCACGCCTGGGCGGTGGGCCTCGAGGGCAGGATCCTGCACCAGGATCGCTGAGCGATGCGCGTCCCCCTTCCGCTGCTGCTGATCGCCTGGCTGCTGGCCGGCTGCTGCCCACGAAGCGAGGCCTACCTGCGCGCCGAGGCAGACGACGCCCTGGCCCTGGCCGCGCTGCCCACGGGCCCGGACGGCCCGGACGGCGCGCACGTGGCCGTGCAGCTCCGCCTGGCGAGCCTCCACCGCCTGCTGCAGGCGCCGGCGCTGCTCGCGGCCCTGCCGCCCTTCGAGCGCAGCCTCGAGCTGCCCCTGCCCTTCGCCGCCCGGGGCGTGCCGCTGGCCGTCAGCTTCCGCGTCACCCGGCTCGGGCTGGCCCTGGCGCCCGGACAACCGGTGCGGCTGGCGCTGCGGGTCGGCTACCAGGCGGCGGTGCGGGTGGGCGGGCGCGGGGCCGGCCTGGAGGTGCTCCTGCCTACCGGCGAGTGGGGGCTGCCGGCCGAGCTCGCGCTCGAGGCTGCCGTGCGGCTGGTGGCCGAGCCCGACGGGTCCAGCGCGCTGGCCCTGGACCTCAGCCGGGCCGCGCTGGGGCTGTTCGAGCTCTCCCTGGAGGCCCTGCCGGCGCCCCTGCCCGGGGCGCTGCGGGAGCTCCTCCTGCCGCTCGCCCGGGCAGTGGCCGACGCCACCCTCTCGGAGCTTCGGCTGGCGCGCATCCCGCCGCTCCCGCTCGGCGCGGGCGGGCTGCGGGTCTCGGCCCGCAGCCTGCGGCTGGACGCGGCGCGCGACGAGCTGCAGCTCGGCCTGTGGACCAACCTGGCCGTGCCCGAGGACGGGCTGGTCCGCCCGTCCCTCGACCGGCCGCTCGAGGCCGACGCGCGCATCCGCCTGGCGTCCGCCCTGCCCGAGCTGGCCACGCGCGCGCTCCTGCACCAGGGCGGCCTGCCCCGACGCCTCGACACCGACATGCGCCCCGACCCCGAGGGCGCGCGCGCCCTGACCCTCACCCACCTGGAGTTCGAGGGGCAGGAGCTGCGGCTCGCCTTCCGCCTGTGGTCGCTGTGCGTCCCGGTGTTCCAGGCCGACCTCTTGCTCCGCGCCCGGCTCAGCCAGGGCGCCGACGGACGTTTCGCGCTCGAGGCCGCGCCGCTCGAGCTCCTCGCGGCCAGCGACTACGCGGACCGAATCCGCGCCTCCCTGGCCGAGCCGGCCGAGGGCCTGCGGTCGCTGCTGGATTCGCTGGAACGGCTGCTCGACGAGCGTTGGCTCTCCCTCGGCCCCGAGGCCAGGCTCGGCTGGCGGCCGCTCGCCTACCGGCTCGGTCCGGAGGCGATCGAGGTGGATGGCCGGCTCGAGGTCCGGGGCGCAGAGCCGCCCCATCCCGTCCCCTGATCCAGGAGCGCCGTCGCACGCGGGCCTGGTGGGTCGAGCACCGGGCTGGCTTCACCCCGAAGCGCTGAGCGCTCAGGCAGCGGGCAGCTCGAGGGTGAGGAGCTCGGCGGCGGGCGGCTCGAGCCGGCCCACGCCCAGCTCCTCGGCCAGGCGCAGGTGTTCGATCTGGCGGGGGGCCATGCGCTTGCCGTACAGCGGCGCCAGGGTGACGCCCGCGGCGTCGACCGCCACCGGGTCCGTGCCGGCCACCAGGCTGTCGGCCGCCACCAGGGTGCCCGGGCCGACCGGCCCGTTGTCGGTCATCACCTCGAGCCCCTCGAGGATGCACAGGTGTGGCCGCACAGCGGTGCCGAGGTCGGCGATGGCCTGATGCAGGTCGAGGTCGCCGTGGAAGCAGCGCCGATCCCAGATCACTCCCATGGCGCCCTTGAGCACCCCGGTGAAACGCGCGCCCCCATGGCTCTTGGCCAGGGGCAGCGCGATGTGCACGTCCGCCTCCAGCACAGCCTTCAGCACCTTGGTCCGCTTGAGCGCCCGCCCCCGGGGCACGGCCACGTCCGCGAACTGGCCCTCCTCGCCTGCGATGAGGAGCTCCACGGGCAGCCCCTTCAAGGCCTCGGCGTAGCGGTTCGTGGTCAGGATCTCGTCCCCGTCCCGGCAGGGGTAGTCGGCGATCAGGATGCGCTTGGCGCCGCAGGCCTGGACCTTGCGCACCACCGCCGCGGTCAGCCAGGGCGAGGTGGTGGCGCGCACCGCGGGCGCGTTGGGGAAACCCAGGTTGGGCTTGAGCACCACCGTCTGGCCGGCTCGCACGAAGGCGGCCATGCCGCCCAGCGGCGCGAGCACCCGCTCGAGGGCGCGGTCGAGGTCCTGCCGCGCCCCGGGCCCCTTGCCGACCACCAGCCGCGGTCTGGCCGCGCTCGCCTCACCTCCGTCCGGGGACGGAGGTGCTGCCGACGCCGCCAGCGCGCGGCCTCCGAGGGACAGCGAAGCGAGGCCCAACGCCGTGTTACGCAAGAATTTTCGACGATCGATCGGACCGCTCACGAGCCACCTCCGTCCCCGCCTGGTTGCAGGATACCTCAGGGGGCTCTTCAGGACAATAGGACCTTTACTGTCCCATACCAACCCTGTTTTCCTGACTGCTTCCGTCCTTCGGAGGTGGACCCGGGCCCTGCCCGAGAGGATGATGGACCCATGCTGTCGATGCTCGCCTTCGCCTGGCTGCTGCTGTCACCCCCCGCGCCCGCGGTGCTCGACCGCGTGGCCGCCTCGGTGGACGGCGAGGCGGTGCTCCTGTCCGAGCTCCTGTCGCGGGCGGGTCCCGCCCGCCTCGCAGCCGGCACGGCCGCGCCGGAGCCCGGCGCGCCGCTTTCGCCCGCCGAGCGAGGCCTGCTCGGCCAGGTGCTGGACGGGCTGATCCGGGAGCGGCTGGTGGCGGCCGAGGCGGGCCGGCTGGGGATGGCCGTCTCGCCCGAGGAGGTGGAGGTCGCCCTTGGCGCGGTGGCCGCGCAGAACGGGCTGGAGCGGAGCGCCCTGCTGGCGGAGCTGCCTGGTCTGGGATTCTCGGAGGCGAGCTACCGGGTTCAGCTCGGCCACCAGCTCCTGCGCGCCAGGCTGCTCCAGGTGCGGATGTCGAACCGGGCCAGGCCGCCCGGCGGGCCCGAGGCCTGGCAGGCGCAAGCCGTGCTGGAGGACGAGGCCCTGGACCGGGAGCTGGAGCAGACGGCCGCGATCGAGCGCCTGCTCGAGCTCCCGGCGCCCGCGCGCCCGGCACAGGATCCACCGCCGGAGGCCGCGCGGGCCCCGGGCTGCCCGGGTCAGCCGGGCCTGCCCGAGGCGCGCGCTCCGCTGGTGCGGGCGCCAGCTCCCTGGCCCGCGGCGCGCCTGGCGCGCGTCACGGTCGTCTCGTCCGATCCCTGGCGCGCCGCCCTGGGACGCCTCCTGGTCTCCACGCATCCCGGCGAACCCCTGGACACGGGGCGGGTGGCTGCGGATCTCCGCCGGCTGTGGGCCGAGGGCGACGCGGCCGAGCTCTGGGCCGAGGCCCGCACCGGGGCCGAGGGGCTCGAGCTGGTCTACGTCCAGCGCCCGCGCGCCGTGCTCGGTTCGCTCACGCTGAGCGCCCCGGCCGGGCTGGGCCGCTCCGAGGCGGGAGAGCTCCTCGAGCTCACGCCCCAGGCGCCGCTCGACCCGCGCGCGTTGCGGCGGGCCGAGCGAGAGCTCGGCGAGCGCCTGCGGCGCCGCGGCTACCTCGAGGCCCGCCTGGCGTGGCACCACCGGATGCAGCCCTCGGGCCTGGCGCTGCCCGCCCCGGTGGAGCTGTGCCTGCAGGTCCAGCCCGGGCCCCGCTACCACATCGGCCCGCTGCGCTTCACGGGCAACCGGCGGCTGTCGGAGCAGCAGCTGCGGGCCTGCATCGGCCCGGAGCCGCTCGAGCGCGCCTGGGCCGAGCCGGACCTGGCCGCCATGCTGCTGCAGGCCTGCTATTACGACCGCGGTATGATCCAGGCCCGCGTCGAGGCGCCCGCCCCCAGCGCCTTCCGCACCGGCCGCGTGGTCGCGCTGAGCGTGCGCATCGAGGAGGGCGAGATCTACTCCCTGGGCGGGCTGCGGGTGCAGGGCGCCCTGGCGGCGCCCGAGGCGGACTACCTCGCCGCCCTGGGACTGGCGAGCGGCGCGTGCTTCTCGCGGGCCGAGGTGCAGGCAGGGCTGACGCGCGTGGCCGAGCTGCACCGCAAGCTCGGCCGGGCGGAGCTGCGGGCCGAGCCGCGCACCGAGATCGACGCAGAGGTGCGCCTGGTCAACCTGACCCTCGAGATCCTGCCTCCCTAGGCCGCCCGTGCACTTGCCCCTCGACAGGCACGTCCAGGCACGTTAGATCCAGGGCACACGGGCCCGCGCCCGCGCCAGGAGGAGCCAGAGGATGAAGTCAACCAGCCTGCTCGCCGCGGCCTTGCTCGCCGCCCAGCTCGGCGGGTGCGCCCACGCGCCCGCCTCCCAGGAGGTCGCCATGCCGGCCAGCCTCGACCCGAGCAACCCCTTCGCCTCCGCCTGGGACACTCCCTTCGGGGTGCCGCCGTTCGAGCGCATCCGCGAGGAGCACTACCTGCCGGCCTTCGAGGCGGGCATGGCGCTCCAGCGGCAGGAGCTCCGCGCCATCGCGGACGATCCGGCCCCGCCCACGTTCGAGAACACGCTGGCGGCCTTCGACCGCAGCGGCGCCCTGCTCCAGCGCGTCTCCCTGGTCTTCTCCAGCCTGAACGGCGCGCACACCAGCGACCGGCTGGATCAGATCGCCCAGCAGGTGGCGCCGCAGCTCTCCGCGCACGAGGACGCCATCCTGCAGGACGAGAAGCTCTTCGCCCGCATCCGGGCGCTCCACCTGCAGCGGGACACGCTGCCGCTCGACCCCGAGCAGCGCACGCTGCTCGGGGAGGTCTACCTGGACTTCATGCAGGGCGGCGCCGAGCTGGACGGTCCGAAGAAGGCGGAGCTCCGCCGGCTGAACGAGCAGCTCGCCACCCTCATGGTGCAGTTCGGGCAGAACCTGCGCAAGGACTCGAACGCCTTCGAGCTGTGGCTCGGCTCCGAGGCCGAGCTGGCCGGGCTGCCCGACAGCGTGCGCGCGGCCGCCGCCAAGGCCGCGGCCGAGCGAGGCCGGCCGGGTCAGTGGCTGTTCGGTCTGCAGAAGCCCAGCCTGCTCCCCTTCCTGCAGTTCTCCAGCGTGCGGCCCTTGCGGGAGAAGCTGTTCCGCGCCTACACCGAGCGCGGGGCCCACCCGGGCGAGCTGGACAACCGCCCGCTGACCAAGGCGATCACCGCGCTGCGCATCCTGAAGGCCCGCCTGCTGGGCCGTCCGACCTTCGCCGCCCTGCAGCTCGAGCGGCGCATGGCCAAGACGCCCGAGGCGGTGCGCGAGCTGCTCGGGCGCCTGTGGCAGGCCACGCTGCCGGTGGCCAAGCGCGAGGCCGCGGCCCTCCAGGCGCTCGTCGACGTGGAGGGGGGCGGCTTCAAGCTGCAGCCCTGGGACTGGTGGTACTACGCCGAGAAGCTGCGGAAGGCGAAGTACGACCTGGACGAGAACGAGCTGCGGCCCTACTTCCAGCTCGAGAACGTGCTGCAGGGCGCCTTCCTGGTGGCCGGCCGGCTGTACGGGCTCAAGTTCCTGCCCCGGACCGATCTGCCGCTCTACCACCCGGAGGTGCGCGCCTTCGAGGTGCAGGAGGCGGACGGGCGGCACCTGGGGGTCCTGTTCGTGGACTACTTCCCCCGGGAGAGCAAGCGCGCCGGCGCCTGGTGCGGCAACCTCCGCGACCAGACCTACCGGGGCGGCCAGCGGATCGCGCCCCTGGTGACCAACGTGGGCAACTTCACCCGGCCGACCGCCGAGCAGCCCTCGCTGCTGTCCTTCGACGAGGTCAGCACCCTGTTCCACGAGTTCGGCCACGCGCTGCAGGGCCTGCTGAACGACACCGCCTACACCGCCAGCTCCCAGAACATCAAGGTGGACTTCGTCGAGCTGCCCTCCCAGATCATGGAGAAGTGGGCCTCCGAGCCCGAGGTGCTGAAGCTCTACGCCCGGCACCACCAGACCGGTGAGCCCATCCCGGACGCCCTGGTGGCCAAGATCCACGCCAGCCGCTTCTTCAACCAGGGCTTCGAGACCCTCGAGTACCTGGCCGCCAGCGTGCTGGACCTCGACTGGCAGACCCTGGAGACGACCGAGGGCCTGGAACCCACTGCCTTCGAGGCCGGGTCGCTCGGCAGGCTGGGGCTGATCCCCGAGATCGTCAGCCGCTACCAGAGCCCCAACTTCCAGCACATCTTCAGCAGCGACTTCTACGCGGCGGGCTACTACAGCTACATCTGGTCGGCCGTGCTGGACGCCGACGCCTTCGAGGCCTTCCGCGAGCGCGGGCTGTTCGACCCGGCCACCGCCCGAGCCTTCCGCGAGCTGCTCGCCAGGGGAGGCAGCGAGGATCCCGACGTCCTCTACCAGCGCTTCCGGGGCGCCCCACCCAGGCTCGAGCCCCTGCTCGAGCGGCGGGGTCTGCGGCCCGAGTGAGCGTGGTGGCACCCGTCCGGGTCCGGGAGGAGCGCATGCGTCACCGCGAGCAGTGGTCTGGCCTGGCGGGCCTCGGGCTCCTGGCCGCCGGGCTGCTCACCTGCCAGTCCGGAGGGGTGGCGCCCGAGTGCCCTGTGGGGGTGCTGGTCGAGGGCATCTGCTGGCCGCTCGACTGCACGGGCCGGGACTGCCCCGACGGCTTCTTCTGCCTCGAGGACGAGTGCGTCGAGGAGGCCTGCCTCGAGCTCACCTGCCCGCCGGAGCAGGCCTGCGCCGGGGGCGGCTGCTTCCCGAGGGACTGCGCCTGGCGCACCTGCCCGGGCGTGGCCGAGGTGTGCGTCGACGACGAGTGCGCCCCCGCCTCCTGCGTCGCGGTGGACTGCCCGGAGGGCCAGGCCTGCGCCGCCGGCCGCTGCTACCCCGAGGAGTGCGACACCCGGGCCTGCCCGGGCTACGGCGAGGTGTGCATCGACGAGGAGTGCCTGGACCGCTCGTGCGTCGGGGTGCGCTGCCCCGCGGACCAGGTGTGCGCGGGCGGACACTGCTACCCGTCCGACTGCGGCGCGCTCGGCTGCTTCGGCGCGCGCGAGGCCTGCGTGGAGGGCGCCTGCGCGGTGCTGCCCTGCGCCGGGGTGGCCTGCGCGGGCGGCCGGGTGTGCGGCAACGGGTTCTGCTACGATCCGGACTGCCCGGCGGAGGACTGCGCCGCGCTCGCCGAGGCCTGCGTCGAGGGGCGCTGCCTGCCGGCCGCCTGCGCCGGGGTGGCGTGCCCGGCGGACCAGCGCTGCGCGCGCGGCGAGTGCTTCCCCGACTCCTGCGGCGCGACCGCCTGCGCGGATGACGAGGTGTGCTACCAGGCGGCCTGCCTCGACTGGAACTGCGTGGGGGTGGCCTGCCCCGCCGGGGAAACCTGCCTGGACGGGACCTGCGGCCCGATCCGCTGCGGCTCCGACGCCGAGTGCGACGACGGGAACCCGTGCACGGCGGACACCTGCCGGCCCGACCAGGGCTGCGCCTACACGCCCCAGGACCAGCCCTGCAACGATGGGGACGGCTGCACCATGGGCGATCGCTGCCAGGCCGGGAGCTGCGCGGGCGAGCCGCTGGACACCGACGGCGACGGGTACGTGGCCGCGGGCTGCGGCGGAGGCGACTGCGACGACGCCCGGCCGGCGGTCCACCCGGGGGCGCCCGAGGGCGGGCTCGGCGACCCGAGCTGCTCGAACGGCCTGGACGACGACTGCGATGGGTCGACCGACCTGGCCGAGGCCTCCTGCGGCGAGTGCGCAGCGGACGCGGACTGCGCCGACGGCGACGCCTGCAACGGCGTGGAGACCTGCGTGGGCGCGCTGTGCCAGGGCGGCCAGCCGCCCGTGTGCGACGACGGCAACCCCTGCACCCAGGACGGCTGCGACCCGGCCACGGGCTGCACCCACACCAACAACTCCGCGGCCTGCGCCGACGAGGGCAACGCCTGCACCAGCGACGTGTGCAGCGGCGGCGTCTGCCGCCACAGCTACATCGGCGATCACCAGGGCTGCGGCGGGATCTCGTCCCTGCGCTGCTGCGGCGGTGGCTGCGTGGACATCCGCTACGACACGAACCACTGCGGGGGGTGCTACGCCGCCTGCGCCGCCGGCCAGGGCTGCGAGGACGTGGCCGCCACGACCACCTGCAGCCCCCACCCCTCCGGGCTGACCGGCCGCTGCCAGTGCGCCTCGAACCTCCAGTGCCCGGACGGCCAGATCTGCCGCATGGGCCAGCCCAGCGTGAACAACCGCTGCGCGCCGGAGAACGCGGCCGACTGCCCCGACCGCGCCTTCGTGGATGTGGTGTCCTGCCCGAACTACTGCAGCTACTGACGGAAGGGCGGCGGGCTCAAAGCTGCTCCACGACGGTGCTGGTCCTGCCCGCCCGGATCACCACCGGCACGCTCTTCTTGGCCTTGGTGTTCGGGTTGACGAGCAGCAGGTTGTAGCGCCCGGCCGGCAGGCGGACGCGCAGCAGCGGCGTGGTGCCGAGCTTGGTGCGCCCCAGGAACACCTCGCTCCAGGGGTTGGAGTTCACCTTGAGGTAACCCATCGGCTGGGCCGCCGCGCCCGGCAGAGCCCGCGGCGCGAACTCCAGCAGCTCGCCTTCCCCGGAGATCAGGGTGACGCTGCGCTCCTCCGGCGCGTGGCCAGGGCAGCTCACCTTGAACTTGTGGGGCAGGTCCGGCTCGAGGTCGATGGCCTCCATCGGCGTGGTCCCGGCCAGCCTCCGCCCGTCCAGGACGACCCGGCAGCCGGGCGGCATGGTCTCCACGGCCACCCGCGCGGGGGGCCGGATCATCAACCCGGCGTCGGGATCCGGCGCGGCCAGGCCGGCGTCGGGAGCCGCCGCGGCCAGCCCGGCGTCCGGCGCCGCCTCGGCCAGGCCGGCGTCCGGCGCCGCCGCGGCCAGCCCGGCGTCGGGAGCCGCCGCGGCCAGCCCGGCGTCCGGCGCCACCATGGGCTCGGGCTCGATCGGCGACGGCGCTGACGGGTCGCCAGGCAGCACCAGGGCGAGCACCACCACCAGCGCCAGGATCAGGCCTCCCAGGATCGCCGCCACCACAGGGAAGCGACTCCTCACGGGCTCCCTGGCAGCCTGCACCGGCCTGGACACCACCGCCGGCATCCTCAGGGTTCCACCCGCGGGCAGCGCCTCGAGCCCGGGTCTGGCGCCCACCGCGGTGTCGGGCACCTCGTCGACCGGGTCCTCCGCCCCCGCAGCGGCCGGCCCCGGGGAGGCGCCAGGGCGGGTGCCCAGCTGGGTGTCGGCGGCCTCCTCGTCGTCCTCGGCGGGTCCCTGGTCGATGGCCTCCGCGGGCACCTCCGCGGCGTCGGGCGCCTCGAGCGCCGCGCGCTCGTGCGACCCGGAGGGCATCGACTCCCCGGTGTCCTGCTTGAGCTCGTCCGCCACGATCTGGCGGCCGTCGGAGGCCAGGGCCTGCTCGACGATCGATCTCCGGCGGGCGGCGCGCTCGGCGAACACCTCCGCCATGAAGTCGGACACCTCGCGCGGGCCGGAGCGCAGCCCGGCCGCGCGCATGGCCTCCCGCAGGGCCTCGCCCATCTCCCCCGCCGTGGCGAACCGATCCGCGGGCTCCTTCTGCAACGCCCGCAGGGCCACCTTGTCCAGGGCCGAGGGCACCTCGGGCCGCACGGAGCGCACCGGGGTGATCGGCCCGTACACGATGGCGTGCAGCGTGGCCACGTCGTGCTCGCGCTTGTACAGGCGGTGGCGGGCGAGCAGCTCCCACAGCACGATGCCCAGCGAGAACACGTCCGCGCGGGAGTCCATGGTGCCCGCGATGCACTGCTCCGGGGACATGTAGGCGACCTTGCCCTTGAGCGTCCCGACCTTGGTGGTGCTGGACGAGCCGGCGGCCTTGGCGATGCCGAAGTCGACCAGTTTCACCGCCCCGTCGTACTGCACGATGATGTTCTGCGGGCTCACGTCGCGGTGGATCAGCCCCAGAGGCTTGCCCTGCTCGTCGCACAGGTGGTGGGCGTAGTCCAGCCCGTCGCACACCTGGGCCAGGATGCCGGCCGCCAGCTCCACGGGCAGGTGGCGCTTCAGCGCGGCGCAGCGCTGGACCAGGTAGGCCAGGTTCTCGCCGTCCAGGTACTCCATGGCGATGTAGAAGTCATCGCCGTCCCGGCCGAGGTCGTAGATCTGCACGATGTTGCCGTGGGTCAGGCGGGCGGCCAGGCGCGCCTCGTGGATGAACATCTCGACGAAGCGGGGCTCCTTGGCCAGGTGGGGCCGGATGCGCTTCACCACCGCCAGGCGCTCGAAGCCCCGCAGGCCGGTCAGGCGGGCCAGGTAGATCTCGGCCATGCCACCCATGGCCAGCAGCGCCAGGAGCTCGTACCGGCCCATGGTCTTCTTGGGCAGGCTCGCGGTGGTCGGCTGTTCGCTGTCCGTCATCCGCGGCGAGTGTACCACGGCCCCCCGTGTGGTTCCCAGAAAGTGTCCAGCGATACCCGCCCGTTACGGCCAGCGGCGGGGCGGCGGGGCCGTCCTCAGGCGATCATGTCCACCGTGGGGCGGCCGCCCTCGACGGTCACCCGGCCGACGAGCTGCCCGTCCGAGAGCACCCACACCTCGGGTGACAGCCTGTCGTCCGAGTCCTCGGCGAGCTTGCCGTGGGTCCAGCGGGTCACCTCGAGCAGCTCCCCGCTGAGCGCCCTCTCGAGCGGCGCGGCGAACAGGAACGGCCGGCCCGGGATGCCCACCGCCAGGAACTCGGCCTTGAACACCTCGGCCTGCAGGTAGCGCATGAAGGCCCCGTGCAGGACGCGCTCGACGGCGAAGGGATCCTGCGGGCCGCTGGCCACCTCGAGGGTGCCGCCGCCCGGCAGGTTGATGGTGGTCAGCGAGCACACCGGCTGGTTGCGCGAGAGGTTGCGCAGCGCCTCCTCGATCACCTGCTCCGCGGTCTGGCCGAGCTTCTGCAGGCGGGCCGGGCCGACGAAGGGGCGCAGGTCGGAGCCGGGGTAGTTGAAGGCCACCAGCGGTTGCCCGGGCAGCTTCAGCCCGGGCAGCAGGGGCCGCACCACGTTGGCCTTGGCGCCGGGCCAGCCGGCCGGCTTGAGCACCGGGAACACGGGGCCGAAGTCCATGGCCTTCCTCCTGGCAGGGGTTCGGGTCATGGTACCACGGCGGGCGCCGCGGGTGGGTCGGAGCTCACAGGTCGAGGCTGGTGGCGCCGGCTGGCAGGCCGAGCTCCTTCACGGTGACCTGGAGGTCGCTGCCGTCCCAGCGGATCTCCTGGCGCCGGAGCTGGATGGTGTGGTCCGCGGCCGGGGAGCGCACGAACAGCTTGAGCGCCACCCCCGAGCGGTCGTTCGGGGCCAGCAGCAGGCCGGCCAGCCCGACCGGGGCGGCGTCCACGGCCTGGCCCACGCTCACCTCGCTGCCGGCCTTGACAGTGGCCAGGCGCAGGTCCGCGCCGAGATCGTCCCAGGTGACGAGCACCAGGCTGCCCGGCCCGCGGAAGAGCTGCAGCTCCTTGAGCCGGGTCTTGAGCCCCTCGGCCACCTTCCTCGGCTCGCCCGCGCCGGCCGGCGGCGCGGCCAGCAGGCGGGCCAGCCTGGCCGCCGACAGCAGCTCGGCCCAGCGGCGCGGATCGGCGGGCCCGGGCCGGCCGGCGGTGGAGGCCACCTGGCGCTCCAGCCGCAGCGCCTCGTCCACCCGGCCGGCGCCAGCCGCGGCCGCGGCCAGGCGCAGCCAGAACAGGGCCTCCCTGGGGAGCTGCTCGGTCAGCGTGCGGTACTGGCGGTAGGCCGGCTCGAACCAGCCGTGCGCCAGGTACACGTCGCCCAGCAGCAGGCGTGTGCGCGGGTTCTGCGGATCGAACTCGACGATCTCCGAGTAGGTGCGCACCGCCTCGTCCGTGAGCTTCTGGCTGGCCAGCACGTCGCCAAGCTCCCGGGCCAGGAAGGGGGTGGTCAGCCCGGCGTCCCGCAGCCGCCGGCCCTGCAGCAGGGCCTCGTCGAGCTGGTTGCCCTTGACCAGCAGGCGCACCAGGCGGATGAGCCCGTTGGGATCGTCTGGGTTGCGGGCCAGGATCTGGCGCAGCTTGGCCAGGCGCTGGGCGGGCTCCTTGATCTGGCTGAGTTCCCCGTCCACGCTGGCCCAGTTCACCTGGTTGCCGAACAGCACACCCTCGACCACCGCGATGATGCGCGCGTCCACCGTCTGGCGCAGGATCAGCCGCGCCAGGTAGCGCTGGGTCTCGGGCTCGTTGCGGAAGTAGGTCAGCACGTAGCGGGCCGCGCCCTCGTCGGTGATGCGCGGCTGCAGCAGCTCCAGGAAGATGGCCTCGGCGAACCAGTCCGGCAGCTCGCAGGCCTGGCGCGCGGACTGGAAGCGGCCCACCAGCTCCTGGGGGGTCTGGGCCGTCGCCACCCGCTTGCGCCACACCAGCACCCGCTCGTACAGCGGGCGCCGGGCCGTGTCGGAGCAGACCTGCAGGGCCTGCGCCAGCCGGCTGTCCGGCGCGGCGGGCACGGGCTGCAGGGCGGCCGCGTCCCCGGGCACCGGGCCCCGCGGCGCCGACGCCACGGCCGCCGGTGGCTCCGCCGGGGCCGGGGCCGCCTCGAGCCGGGCCTCGGCCTCCAGCGCGTCCTCGGCCGCGCTCTCGCGCGGCGCCGACTTCCTGGCCGCGGCCGGCCGGGCCCGGACCGCGTCCGGGGCGTCGGCGCCCGTGCCCAGCCTGCTCCCCACGCCCACGGAGGCGGCCTGCACCAGGGGCCGCCGGGGAGCCGCCTCGGGCTTCCGATCCAGGTCCGCCAGGCGCAGCCCCCGCAGGGGCAGGTAGCGGCGCTGGACGCCCATGGCCTGGTAGGCCTGCTCGCTCTCCAGGGCCAGGAAGGAGGTGAACGGGGTCATCAGCCCGTACTCGATGCCCAGCGACATGACCTTGCCGCGCACCGCCTCCGGCTCCTGGGCCGAGCCCAGCAGCCGGCGGATGTTCTCGGCCGCCCACAGCCGGGGCACGAAGGCCGTGGCCAGGCTGCGGTCCCACACGGCCGGGTACTCGCGGCTGAAGGCCTGCCCGCCCAGCCGCCCGTGCGCCTTGATGCGCGCCGGCAGATCGTGGTGGGTGCGGGCCAGCACGATCACCTCGTCGCCGCTCTTCAGCTTGCCGTGGATGTTGTCGAACACCTCGTCCAGGCCCGCGCCCAGCTCCAGGCCGAAGTCGGTCAGTGTGGGCGTCTTCAGCTCCGCCACCATGCGCAGCGCGCGCTCGGTGGCCGCGCGCGGCTCGTTGACCTGGAAGGCCTCGCCGCCGCCGGCGGACGCCAGGGCTTGGAGCAGGCTGCGGTTGGCCTGGGGGCCCGCCCCCACGGTGAACAGCCGCGCCCGCGAGGTGGCCAGCGCGCGGCGCAGCTGGGCGATGAGCGCCGCGTTGCCGAGCTCGCCCGAGGTCGGCAGGCCGTCGCCCACGTAGATCACCGCCGGCTGCTCGGCGCCGTGCAGCCGCTCGAGCGCCACGTCGAAGAGGGCGGACAGATCGGTGGCGCCGCCGCTGACGTGCTCGGCCAGGAGCTTCAGCGCCGCGGCCACGTTCTCCTCGCTGGCCGCGGCCAGGCCGTCGGCCGGGTAGAGCACGCTCGGACGCACGTCGAGCGCCACCAGGGCGAAACGGTCCTCGGCCGAAAGCGCCCGCAGGATGGCCTGGGCGGTGGCTGCCTTGAGCGAGCGCGAGCCGTCGTCCCCGCCGGCCGAGGTGTCCACCACCAGCACGATCTCGCCCCGCGGCTGCTTGACCTTGTGCCACTCCACGTCCGGCACGTAGCGCGCCATGACGTAGTCGGCCGCGTCCTGTCCGGCCGTGAAGCGCAGCAGCCTGAGCGGCTCGCGCTTCCTGGCCTGGCGGGCCTCGAGCTGGAAGTCGCAGCGGGGCACGAAACCCGAGCGGCGCATGCTCACCCGCCGCCCGCCGTCCTCCACCCTGGCGTCCGCCAGGGTGGTCAGCGACATGCCGCGCCCCTCCTCGCCCAGATCGACGGACAGCGAGAACTCGCCGATGCGCACCGGCTCGACGGCCTGCAGCGGGTACAGGTAGCGGAGCTGCCCGCCGTTGGCGGGCAGCAGCTGCAGGTAGCGCAGCACCACCCGGCGCGTGCCGATGGCCGGCACCGGGAAGATGCGCGCGCGGAAGGTGCGGCTGTCGATCCACTCGAGCAGCGCCGGGGCGTGCCCGCTGCCGGCGGCGCGCTCGTACTGCGCGGCGGCCTCCTGGCGCTCGATCAGCTCGCCCTCCACCAGCACCCCGTTCGTCTCCAGCGCGAAGCCGGTGACGCTGGCGCCCTCGGGCACCTTGAACCAGTACCAGCCCTCCACCGCCCGCTCGGTGGGGTTGAAGAAGGTCTGATCCACCTCGGTCTCGGCCAGCCCCGCCCGCAGCACCACCCGCACGGCCTGCCGCGCGATCTCCAGCCGCTCCGCCGGGGTGCCCGCGGGCGCCTGGCGATCCACGCCGAAGATCTGCCCGGAGCCCTCCCCCGCCAGGCTGCCCAGGATGGGGTTGTCGGCCATGCCGCCGGTCCAGTCCTCCCAGAAGGCCACCGGCTCGACCCTGGGCTTGCCGGCGTTGGGGATGCTGGCGGCTTCCCCGGCGTGGACCTCGGCCCGCCCGCCGGGCGCGGTGGCGGTGGCCAGCCCCCGGGCCACGTACAGCCGGGCCCCGTCTCCGGCCTGGCGGATGGAGAGCCCGGCCTCGACCGCGTACACCAGCACGTCCCCCACCCGGTAGCTGAGCTCGCCGCGCTCGCTCGGCGGCGCGTCCACCCACAGCTCGCCCGCGACCAGGCGCACCTGGTCGGCGCCGATCTCGGCGGTGGTCCCGCCGCGCAGGAAGAGCGCCGCGCCGTCGGACAGGCGCACCAGCGCGCGCGCCCCCTCCCCCGTCTTCACCCGGGCGTTGGCCAGGAGCGCCGCCCCGGACAGGGCCGGCTGGCCGTCGACCTGGACGTCTCCCGCGGCCAGCTCCAGGCGCGCCAGCATGGGCGCGGACGGGGCGGGCAGGCGCGGGGCCAGGAGCAGACCGAGGAACAACACCTGGAGTGCCTGGAGCATGAGTGTCTCCCTGGGTTCGGGCGGCCTCGGGAACGCGGACAGCGTAGGCTACAGACGAGGCACGACGCAAATGGTTCTGCCGGGGCCTACCGGGGCCGCCTGCGGAAGCGCTCGACCAGCGCGCCCGCGATGTAGAGCGGGTAGTACAGGGCCGCGCCCAGGCTGAGCGCCAGGTCGCCGGCCACCCGCAGGCCCATGCGATCGCGGAAGGGATCGTCGTCCACCAGGTAGGTCCAGGTCGAGGAGGGCCCGCGCAGCTCCTCGGCGAGCCGCTCCAGCCCCGCGGCGCTGGGCTCGAGCCGCTCGAGCGCCTCCAGGCAGTCCGCCTCCAGCCGCGCGCCGAGCTCCTGGAAGGCCAGGTCCGCCTGGCGCTGGAACTCGGTCAGGGGGTCCATGGCCCCCAGGCGCACCATGTGGATACCCTCGCGCATCTCGGCCAGGGCCGCCAGGTGCTCGGTCCACAGCCGATCGTGCGCGTGCAGCGCGACCCGGCGCTCGAGCTCCTCCGCCCGCTCCGCCCCGCAGGCCGCCACCAGGGCCGCCCGCCGCGCCGGCCGGGCCGCGGCCCAGCGCGACGGCGCCGGCGGCGCTCCCTGGACCAGCGCCTCCCGCCGGGCCCGCCAGTCCGCGCGCTGCACCTCCTGGATGGCCGAGTAGCGCCACAGGTTGCGGCGGATGTCGAAGTTCTGCCCGGCGATCACCCGCTGGGCCCAGTCGATGCGCCGCCGCACGCGCGGGTCCGCCAGGGGCTCGTCCTGGCGCGCGCGCCGGGCGGCGGGCAGCAGCTCGTCCACCCCGTAGCGCACGATCAGCTCGTCCTCCAGGCTGACGAACAGCTCGCTCACGCCCGGATCCCCCTGCCGGCCGGCCCGCCCGCGGAGCTGCCGGTCGATGCGCTGGCTCTCGTGCCGGTTGGTGCCGATCACGTACAGGCCGCCCGCCGCCACCACCTCGGCCCGCCGCCCGCCGTCCGCGCCGCCCAGGCGGATGTCGGTGCCCCGCCCGGCCATGTTGGTGGAGATGGTCAGCGCCCCGGGCGCGCCGGCCTCGGCCACGATGCGCGCCTCCAGCTCGTCGGTCTTGGCGTTGAGCACCTGGCAGCCGAGCCCGGCCGCGGCGAGCTCGGCCGCCAGCTCCTCGCTCTCGCGCACGCTGGCGGTGCCCACCAGCACCGGCTGCCCGCGCGCGTGGGCGCCCGCGATGGCCGCGAGCAGCGCGCGGCGCTTGGCCTCGCGGTGGGTGAACAGGCGATCGGGCAGGTCCCGGCGCTGGCAGGGCCGGTTGGGCGGCACCACCACCACCCCCAGGCCGTAGAGCTCGTCGAGCTCCTCCTCGCCCCCGCGCGCGGTGCCGGTCATGCCGGCGAGAAGCGGGTACAGCCCCAGGAAGTGCTGCAGGGTGACGGTGCCGAGGATCTCGCCCGCGGCCCCGAAGCGCAGCCCCTCCTTGGCCTCGAGGGCCGCCTGCAGCCCGTCCGGCCAGTGCCGATCCTTGACCACGCGCCCGGTCAGCTCGTCCACCAGCTCGATGCGGCCGCCGCGCACGATGTAGTCCACGTCGCGCCGGAGCAGCGCCTCGGCGTGCAGCGCCAGGTTGAGCTCGCAGAGCAGGCCGGCGTTCTCCGGGCCGTGCAGGCCGCCGCGACCGAGCTCCCGCTCCGCGACGTCCAGACCCGCCTCGGTCAGGAACACGTTGCGGCCCTGGCCGTCGGTCTCGAAGTGCAGCCCGGGCTCGAGGGAGCGCACCAGGGCGCACAGCCGCGCGGCCTGGTGGGCCTGGGGCGCGCGGCTGCCGGCAATGACCAGCGGCACGCGCGCCTCGTCGATCAGGATGGAGTCGGCCTCGTCCACGATGGCGAAGTGGAAGGGCCGCTGCAGGGGCGGCGCGCCCGGGGGCCGCAGCCCATCGCGCAGGTAGTCGAAGCCCGCCTCCTTGGCGGTCAGGTAGGTGACGTCCGCCTGGTAGGCCTGGCGGCGCGCCTCCGGGCCCGAGCCGGCCTCGAGATGCGCCACGCTCACCCCCAGGAGCTCGTAGATCGGCCCCATCCAGCGGGCGTCGCGCCGGGCCAGGTAGTCGTTGAAGGTGAGCACGTGCACGCCCTGGCCGCTGAGGGCGTGCAGCACCGCGGGCAGGACCGCCACCAGGGTCTTGCCCTCGCCGGTCTCCAGCTCCGCGACCTTGGCCTGGTGCAGCGCGAGCCCGCCCAGCACCTGCACCGGGTAGGGGCTCAGCCCGAGCGCGCGCCGGCCGGCCTCGCGCACCAGGGCGAAGGCCTCCGGCAGGAGCTCGTCCAGGTCCGCGCCGCCCCGGGCCCTCTCCCTCAGGCGATCGGCCCGGGCGCGCAGGTCCGCGGCCCGCAGCTCGCCCTCCAGACCGAGCACCCGGGCGAGCCGCGGCAGGTAGTGACGGAGGTCGTACTCGACCCGCCTGCCCCGCCAGCGGTCGACCCAGCGGCGCAGCGCCCCGGGCGTGCCCGTGGCGCGGCCGAGGGTCGGGGTTGCGCTCGCGTCCATGGTCCCTCAAGATGGCCATGGATCGGGCCCGGCGCAAGGGGCCGCCTCCGCCGGGAAAACGACAGGATCTCATCGAGGTGAGGAATGACCAGATTCCCATTCTTCCTCGTTCTCGGCGCCCTGGGGGCGGTCGCCTGCACCGGTGGCATCGCCGCACCCGATGGCGAGACCGAGGAGGAGAGCGACGCGGCGGACGGCGGGCTGGACGATGGAGAGGACGGCGGGCAGATCGGGGACGACGGCGCCCCCGCGGCAGACGACGGCGGGCCAGTCGAAGATGACGGCGGGCAGTTCCAGGACGATGGCGCGCCAGACGGGTCCGATCAGGGCGGCCCGGCGGGCGCGCTGAGCGCCGTGCTGCGCGTGGATCACCTGGGCTGGCGTCCCGGGGACCCCAAGCAGGCGGTCCTGCTCGGGCACGCCGGGGAGACCGTCGAGCTGCGCCGCGCCGGTGACCAGGGCGTGGCCGGGAGCTACACCGCGGGCGGGCTCGCGGCCGACGAGGACTCCGGGGACCAGGTCGCCCTGGTGGACTTCAGCGCCTGCGCGACGCCCGGGGAGTACTACCTGCTCCTGCCCGGGGCCGGGCTGCGCTCCTACCCCTTCCGCATCGCGGAGGACGTCTACGACGCGGCGGGCGCCGTGGCCATGAAGAGCTTCTACTTCCAGCGCTGCAACCACGACAAGGCCCTGCCCTTCGCCGGCGACGCGCTCGCCGGCCTGCCCGGGCTGGGCGGCCGCTGGCTTGACGGCGACTGCCACCCGGCCGACGCCGCCCTGGGGCCGGGCCCGGGCTCCGCGGACCACGGTCCGCTGGACGTGCGGGGCGGCTGGCACGACGCGGGCGACTACCAGAAGACGCTGTGGGGCCGCGGGGTGCCGGAGATGCTGTGGGCCTACGAGCTCCACGCCGGCGCCTGGAGCGACGGGCAGCTCAACCTCCCGGAGAGCGGCAACGGCGTCCCGGACATCCTGGACGAGCTCGGCTGGGAGCTCGACTTCTACGTGCGCATGCAGCGGCCCGACGGCCACTTCATGTCCTCGGCCAAGGGCCGCGACGCGACCATCACCTCCCCGCCCAGCGCCTCGGACGAGGCGCGGGTGTACTTCGACTGCACCTCGCCGGACGGCGACGGCTGGTCGGGTGGCGGGGTGACCCTCGGCCAGGCCACCGGGAACGCGGTGCTGTCGCTGGCCCACGCGGCGATCGCGTTCCGTGCGGCCGGGGACACCCAGCGCGGCGACGGCTACGCCGACGCGGCCCTCGCGGGCTGGGCGTGGCTCGCGGCCTACGCGCCCCAGGGCGACCAGGAGCGGCGGGTGCGGGCCGCGGCGGCCGCGGCCGTCTACCGCCTCGATCCCGCGCAGGCCTCCGCGCGGGCCGTGGTCGAGGGCTTCCCCTGGGACACCTGGGACGGGATGATCCCCGCGTGGAGCGTGACCCCCTCCGAGAGCACCCTCGCCGCCGGGGCCTGGCACGTGCTCGCCAACCCCGCGGCCAGCGCGGCCCTGAAGGCCGAGGTCTCCGAGGCCGTGCGCCAGGCCATCGTGGAGGGCGCCTTCTCCGAGGCGGGCGCCTACGGCGGCATGTTCGGCGGGCCGGGCAACGGCTGGGACTGGAGCTGGGGCAGCAACCGACAGCAGTCGAGCTACGGCGCGAACCTCCTGCTGGCCGCGCACTTCGGCGCGCTGGGCGGGCGCAGCCGCGCCGAGGTGGAGGCCCAGGCCCAGCGCTACCTGCACTTCCTCCTGGGACTGAACCCGCTGCAGATGGTGTACCTGACGAACATGGCGGCCTACGGGGGCGAGCACTCCTCGTTCCAGCTCTACCACGGCTGGTTCTCGTGCCAGGGCGGGGATGGCGATCACGGCAACCCGGACTACAACGGCAAGCCCGCAGCGGTGGACGAGCCCGCCTACCCCTACCACCCGGACGACGCCCAGGCGTCCACCTACGGGCCGGCCCCGGGGCTGCTGGTGGGCGGGCCGAACCCGTACTACTCCTGCGCCTATGACATCCCGAACCTGGACCGGCCGGCCTACGCCTACCGGGACTTCTCGGTGGGCTGCGACTGGGACGGCGGGCAGTGCCTGGCCTGTAGCTGGGAGATCACCGAGCCCATGGCCGCCTACCAGGGGCCGTTCGTGCTGCTGGTGTCCTTCTTCATGAGCGCTCAGTAGGGGCGGGTTCGCCAGACCCGCCCCTAACATCCTGGCCCCGAAGGGGGACGTTTGCAGAACCTCCTTGTGTGAATCTCTGCGGGCATTTCTTTGATGGTGAAGGACGGGAGGGCGAGGCGGCGGGCACCTGCCGGAGGGGTCAGAGCAGCTTGAGCACGAGGGTGGCCGAGCCGTCGTTCGTCTCCTCCTGGGACTTCTTGCCGCCCGGCAGGACCTGGTCCTGGCGCCACTTGAGGGTGCCCTTGACGAACACGTTGACCTGCTCCCCAGGCTTGGCCCGGGGGGTCCAGCGCACCCTGCCCTTCTCCAGCTTCCAGTACGCGCCGCTCGAGGCCCTGGGATCGTCCTCGAGCGCGCTGTTCGCGGACGGCTTCCAGTCGAAGCGCTCCTCCTGGATGAGCCAGGCCGAGCGGGCGTTGCCCTGGGTCGAGTGGTACACCAGGCTGTCCTCCGGACCGCCACCCGGGCCCGGCTCCAGCACGATGGTCTTCGTCTTGGCCGCGTAGGCGCGCTTGTCCAGGCAGAACTGGCGCCGCGCGTCCTGCACCCGGGCGGTGAGCACCACCGGGGCCTCGAGCTCGAGGGTCTGTCCCTTCATCCCGGCCGTCACCTCGGCGCCGCCGAGGGTGAGCTTGAGGGCGCGCAGAGACACGTCCACCACCTGGACCCGGAAGCGCGCCCGGCCCGCCGCCTGCATCCAGCGGAAGGCCTGCCAGGCCTTCTCCGCCTCGGCCGCGCCCTGGGCGGCCTTCACCTCGGCGTCCATGGCGCGGGCGACCGCCATGACCTTCTCGCGGGAGGCCTCGCAGCCCTTCAGCAGCTTGGCCCCGTCAGCGATGCTCACGAAGTTGTCCTTGAGGAGCTTCACCTCGGACAGCCCGCCGGTGATGGGCTCGGCGATGTACTTGTCCATGAGGTAGCCGTTCAGCCGCTTCGCCCCCTCGACCACGAACTCCGTGAGCTCGCCGCCCGGCCGGCCGGGCGCGTTCTCCACGGTGAACTTGAGGGCCGAGATGGCGATGGTGGCGAGCTGCCGGTTCTTGGCCTTCAGCAGCGCGTCGCTGGCCGCCTGGCAGTCCTTGTTGAGCGCCTTGGCCGCGGCCAGGGCGAGCTTCTTGGCCTCCTTGAACTCGGACAGCCGAGCGAGGGCCGGGCTGTCGTCGAGATCGAGGGACAGGCCCGGCGAGTAGCCAGGCTCGCTCTTCTGCACCTCCCGGGCGAGCCGCGCCATCTGCTCCAGCACCTCGGTCACCCCGCGGATCTGGAGCGTGGCCGTGTCCATCTTCCTCTGGCGCAGGAGCTCGCGGATGCTCTTCACCCGCTCGGCCAGCCCGCGGTCCAGGAAGCCGATCTGCTTCTTGGCCTCGGCCGTGTCCTGGGCGCTTGCGGTCTGCACGAGCAGCAGACCAGCCGCCAGAACGACGACGATGGCTCTCAGAGATGGCTTCACGATGACCTCCTGACCTCGCTGCACGAAGCACGAAGCACCAGGCACGACTCCTACTTGTCGACCTTGCGCACGGCCTCTGCCGGCACCCACTCCTTGGAGCCGTCGTCGTACCACACCATGACCTTGCCCGGCTTGAGGGTCTTCACCACGCCCGGGAGCTCCTTGCCGTTGCCCTGCCACTTGCTCATCACCCGGTCGCCGACCGCCAGGCCGGCGGGCATCGAGGGAGCGGGCTTCTCGACCACGGCGGGCTTGTCGGCGGGCTTGTCGGCCGGCTTGTCGGCGGCGCCCTTGGCAGTCCCCGGATCGGCCGGCGCGGCGGGCTGGCCACCGGCCGGCAGGCCCTTGCCCCGGGCGGCCTTGAAGGCCGCGACGTCCTCGGGGGTGGCGCGCCGGAGCTGGTTCAGGGGCATGTCCTCGTAGCTGCCGTTGTCGAGGTACACCAGCCCGATCCCGGGGTCGTCCCTCTTCATCTGGGCGATGGTACCCAGGTGCTCGACCTTCCACTTCGGCAGCTTGCCGACCACCTGGTCGTCCACCTTGAGGCCCAGCGGGTTCGGGTCCACCTCCGGGGGCAGGGTCTCCACGCAGGCCGTGCCCTCGGCCACGGCGGCGACCTCGTCGGCCTTGGCGCCGTCGGCCAGCTCGAGCGCCAGATCGTTCACCCAGAAGCCGTCCCCGCGGGTGTCCACCCGGATGTAGCCCCTGTTGCCCCTGGCCTTGTCGTAGAAGTACACCGACACGCCGTTGGCCGTGCGCTTGCCCGGCCGCTCCTGGAGCACCAGCTCCGGGCAGTACTGGCGCTTCCACTGCTCGAAGGGCTTGATGAACCAGTCCCTGCCCTTGTCGTAGGCCTCGGGCGCGAACTCCCCGTGGTTGCGGATGAGGAAGGCGTCCCAGGTCTTGAGGTCGCCCGTGCGCAGCGCCTTGTAGGCGTAGCGGGCGAACTCGGTCTCGTTCTTGAACTTCTCTGGCGCGCCCAGGGCCGCGTACTTGGGGGTGACCCACTTGTCGAGCCCGATCTGGAAGAGCGTCGGGATCTTCTTCAGCTGCTCGGCGGACATCTTCCGCGAGGAGACGTCGAAGCGCTGGCCACCCGAGCCGATCCCGCCCAGCAGGCAGGGGTTGTCCGGCCGGCAGGCCGCGGCCCACTTCTCCTTGGGCGAGCTGCGCTTCAGGCCGACCGTGCCGGTCTGCCTGACCCGGCGCAGCTCGTCGGAGGAGATCACCTCGTACTCGACGACCAGGTTGAAGCTCACCTCGTTCGGGGAGGAGAAGGAGAACTTGGGATCCTTGTCCAGCTTGACCGAGAACACCTGGCTGGTCTGCTTCTGGAGGTAGGTGTCGAACAGATCGCCCGCGTTGCTGGCCTCGACGGCTTTCTTGATGTCGGCCTCGGTGGGCTTGTCCACGCCGGTGTACCAGGAGTCGTTCTTGCGGAAGCGGACGAACACCCACTTGTTGCCACCCCAGTGGTACTCCACGTCCCCGCGCAGGATGTAGGTGACGCCCTTCCACTCGGTCTTGTAGTGGATCTCGATGGTCTGCTCCCAGTAGATCAGTCCCTCGGAGTTCTTGACCGCGCCGCCGCCCGGGCGCACGTCGATCTTGAGGACGTCCTTGCCCCAGTTGTCCTTCTTGATCTGGGCCGGGGTGAGCGCCGCGACCTTCTCCGCGGCCGCGTCGAGCGGCAGCAGGCTCAGGCCGAAGAACGCGGCCGCGACGAGAGCGAGGATGCCCCCACGAGTGCGTGCCATGTCGGCGGACCTCCTTGGGTGGACCGAATTGGGAGCAGGTTACCACCGTGCGGCGCCGGGGAGAAGCGGGGCGGGCGGCTCACGGAGGGGCCGGGGGCTGGACGGGGATCAGCGCTGGCGCCTCCTCCCCCTCCGCCGCCTCGGCCGTGGCGGGCGCCGCGGAGGGGGCGCCGGCGAGCTGGCGCTGGTGCCAGCGCAGGTGGGCCTCGAGCGCTCCCAGCCAGGTGGCCCAGTCGTGTCCGCCCCGGCTCTCGAGGTACTCGTGCGACACGCCCTGCCGGTCCAGCTCCTGGTGCAGCGCCTCGTTGGATGGGTGCCAGCGGTCCTGGCGGCCCACGCTCAGCAGCCAGGGCCGGTCGCGGAAACGCTCGGGCGAGCTCCGGACCAGGTGCAGGGGGGAGCGCTCCAGCCAGGCCTCCGGCCGCTCCTCGTACGGGCCGAGCAGGCGGCGCAGCTCGCCGCGCTGCCGGAGCCGGGTGAGATCCACCGCGCCGCTCATGGAGCTGGCCGAGGCGAACAGCCCGGGGTGGCGGGCAGCCAGGGTCAGGGCCCCGGCGCCGCCCATGCTCAGCCCGAGCAGGCCTCGCCGCCCGGAGACCGGCAGCCGGCGCTCGAGATCCGGCAGCAGCTCGGCCGTCAGGTAGCCCTCGATGCGGTTGGTGGGCTCGCGCTCGCTGTCCAGGTACCAGCCCCGCCGGCGGCCGTCCGGCGCCACCAGCACCAGGTCGAGCGCGACGCTCAGGCGCTGCAGCTCCTCGTGGGCGTGCTCGGACCAGTCGGTCCAGTCCCCCTCCCGCCCGTGCAGCAGGAGCACCACGGGCAGGCGCACGTCCGCGGCGTAGGCCCTGGGCGGCACGAAGGCCAGGTAGGAGGTCCGCTCGCGGCGCAGGCCGGAGTCGAGCTCGAAACGCCGGACCAGCGCCAGCTCCGGCGCGCGCGGGGTGAAGTTGAGCTCCCGCTGCAGGCGGGCCACCAGGCGATGGGCGGCGAAGTCGGCCCCCAGCAGCGAGAAGTGGATGCCGTCGGACAGGCGCAGCAGGCCCCGCTGGCCCCGGTAGCGGATCTCCGCGCGGTACCGGCCGTGCTCGTCGCTGGTCAGGTCCCAGAGGGGCACGAACACCGCCCCCGCGCGCTCGGCCTCCTCCTGCAGCACCTCGTTGAGCTGGTGCAGGCGGCCGGCGAAGGAGGCCTTGCGCACCCTGGCCTGGCCCAGCAGGACCGCCCGGGCACCTCCGGCCTGCATCTGGAGCAGGAAGGCGGACAGCCGCCGCCGGTACTCGGCCCGCCAGCCGGGCGTGCCGTAGTCGTGCAGCCGCCCGTCGACCTGAATGGGCTGGCAGTCGTTGCCGCCGAACAGCGCGATCACCAGGTCGGGCTGGAACTCCGCCTGCAGGGCCGCCAGCCTGGCCGGCCAGTCGAACAGATCCGGGCGGGTCAGCCCGGTGGACAGCTTGCCCAGCCGGAACACGCTGACGCCCTGGAAGTCGCCGAGCCGCCGCTCGAGCTCGGCGCCCAGGTAGAACTGGATGGAGGACGCGCCGATGAGCAGGACACGGCCCGGCGCGGGCCGGCCGTTGGCCTGGGGGTCGATGCGCGGCTCCGGCGGTGGGGCCTGCCCGACCCGGACGCTGGCCAGGGCCACGGCCAGGCGCCGGGCCGCGTCGGCCTGCTCCGGGCTGGGCGCCGCGGCGACCGGGGGCGGCGGGGCCGTCGGCACGGCCTCGCGGCGTGGCACGTACACCACCGGCGAGCTCCTGAGCTCCTCCGCCCAGGCATCCAGGCGGGCCTTCCCGGAGACCAGGCCGAGCTGCTGCGCGAGCTCGAGGTTGAAGGCCACCACGGGCAACCACAGCCGCCGTCCCACCAGCCGGTCGTCCAGGGCCACCAGGGCGTACAGATCGTTCGCCGACACCAGCGCCAGGCAGGCGAAGGTCAGCCACAGCGCCAGGACGACCCACAGCGGGCGCGCCTCGCGAGCCCGCGAGTCTCGCGCGGTCGGGTCGCGGGTCGGATCGGGTTCGGCCACGGTCCCTCCTCAGAACTGCGAGTAGATGTAGGGCGCCACGTCGGAGGGCTTCAACAGGAGCAGCGCCAGCCCGACCGCGGCCCACAGCAGCGGCCACAGCGGCGCCGGCGTGCGGGTGTGCAGCCACAGGAAGCCCCGCCGGATGGGGCGGCCGAAGAAGTTGAGCCCGATGCCCAGGCTGGCCACCGCCAGCACGCCCAGCTCGAGACCGCGGCCCGGGGCACCCGGCTCGAGCATGCGCCCGAAGTACACCCAGGCGGTGCCGATGTCCGGGGAGCGGAAGAAGACCCGGGCCAGGGCGCAGGTGTGGAAGGTCAGCAGCCAGCCGAGCGCCAGGTACCACCAGGGCCGGGCGCGCTCCACGGCCACGCCCAGGGCCCGGCGCAGATCCAGGGAGGCCTTGTAGATCGCCAGGGCCAGGCCGTGGATGGCGCCCCAGGTGATGAACTTCCAGTCGGCGCCGTGCCACAGCCCTCCCGCCATGAAGGTGAGGATCAGGTTCAGGTAGGTGCGCAGCGGGTGCCCCCGCGAGCCGCCCAGGGGGAAGTAGATGAAGTCGCGCAGCCAGCGTGAGTAGGTCATGTGCCAGCGGCGCCAGAACTCGCCGATGTTCGTGGCCGCCAGCGGCGCGTTGAAG
The DNA here is from genome assembly GCA_022710975.1 of Myxococcota bacterium. GTDB lineage: Bacteria > Myxococcota > B64-G9 > B64-G9 > B64-G9 > JAKLGA01. Next base: position 32,690 of record JAKLGA010000025.1, read on the forward strand.
TTCTCCGGCAGGTGGAAGCCGAGCAGCAGCCCCAGGCCGCGCGCCATGTCGGTGTAGCCCGAGAAGTCGCAGTACACCATGGCGGTGTAGGCGTACACGCCCACCCACAGCTCGAAGGCGGAGTAGTTCTCCGGCGCGATGAAGGCGTCGTCGACCAGGTGGGTGGACAGGAAGGTCGCCAGCACCACCTTCTTGAACAGCCCCGAGGCGATCAGCGAGACCGCCAGCGGCAGGTCCGGGACGCGGTTCGGCGCCTCCCCCATGAGCTGGGGCAGCAGGTCCCGGGAGCGGCAGATCGGCCCGAGCAGCAGCTGGGGGAAGAAGCTCATGAACAGCAGGTGGTCCAGCAGCGAGGCGGCCTTCACCCCCTTGCCCTGGTACAGCTCGATCGTGTAGGCCAGCGTCTGGAACGTGTAGAAGGAGATGCCCACCGGCAGGATCACCTCGAGCACGGGCAGGTGGGCCTGCAGCCCCAGCAGCCCGGCCAGGTGGGCGACGTTGACCTGGAAGAAGTTGTAGTACTTGAAGAACCCGAGCATGGCCAGGCTGGTGACGAGGCTCGCCAGCAGCCAGGCCCGCCGCGCCCCGCGACCTCTCGCGCGGACGATCATCTCGCCGGTCAGGTAGCCGATGAGCGAGGACAGCAGCAGCAGCCCGAGGAAACGCAGATCCCACCAGCCGTAGAAGAAGTAGGAGGCCGCCAGCAGGAAGACCTTCTGGGCCGGGCGGGAGCGGCGCACGGCCCAGCTCACCGCCAGCACCACGAGGAAGAACACGGCGAAGGGTACGGTCGGGAACAGCATCTCGCGGTCTCTGGCCTCCAGGCGTCGACGGCCGGTCCAGGCTATGGAGTCCGGCGCCGGGAAGCAACCCCGAAGAACAGGGGACGGAGGTCGGGCTGGCGCCGCCCCGCGAGCGCGGTTATCCTGGGGCCATGGGGGGCTCCCGACCCATCCGTCTCGCCGCGCTGCTCGGGCTGGCCGCCTGGCTGGCCGGCTGCACCAAGGAGCCCCACGCGAACTCGACCGATCCTCCCGGGGACTACGCCGCCTTCGCGGTGCAGGAGACCTTCCCGGCGGTGGCGGCCTTCGCCGGCCAGGACGCCGCGCTCGTCTCGATCGAGGCCTATGGCGTGACGTCCTCCGGCGCCGTCGATCTCCTGCGACCCGTCCAACTCTGCGCCGAGCTGCGGGACCCCCACGTGCGCTACCAGTTCGTGCGCCCGTTCCAGGCCGTGGCCGTCGAGGCGCCCACGCCGGAGGAGCAGCAGGAGCTGGAGGCCAGGATCCGCGAGGGCGTCAAGCGGGTCCAGGTGGCGCCGCCTGGAGCGCCCGCGGGCTACCCCTACCAGGCGGTGGAGGTCAGCGTGGGCGAGCGGCACTCCTTCAGCATCCCGAGGAGCACCTGGGCGCGCTTCGACGTCAAGCGCATGGCCCGGGAGGTGAAGCCCGCGGACCGGCCCGGGCTGCAGGTGCCGGCCCCGAAGATCGCCTTCTCGAAGATCTGGGCGATCGCCCTGGCCGAGGGCGCGCCGCCCGAGGACATGGCCGCCATCACCTACGACCTCGACGGCTACCACTTCGTCCTCGAGGAGCTGGTCATCCTCCAGAGCCCGCAGGGTAGCGACTGCTCCAGCCACACGATCTTCGAGATGCAGGTGAGCGTGGACGGCCAGCTCCTGTTCAGCCGGGGCGCCAAGGGCGTCCGGGACGAGCGCGCCGCGGTCTTCAAGCCCGAGCGCGGGACCTTCACGGACGGGCGCGACGGGAGGAGCTACAGGTCGATCGCCATCGGGCGCCAGGTCTGGATGGCGGAGAACCTGGCCCACCCGAGCCCGGGCTCCTGGTGTCACTCGAACCAGCCCCGCAACTGCGAGAAGCTCGGCCGGCTGTACACCTGGGACGAGGCCAGGGCGGCGTGCCCCGCGGGCTGGCACCTGCCCAGCGACCTGGAGTGGCAGTGGCTGGAGCGCCACCTGGGCATGAACCGGCTCGAGCTGGAGGATCAGGGCAAGCGCGGCGAGGCGGACAACGTGGGCGGCAAGCTGGCGGACAGGACCGCCTGGAGCCGACGCGGAACCGACGTCTCCAACGAGAGCGGTTTCTCCGCCCTGTCGGCGGGCTACCGCATGCCGGACGGGACCTTCACCGGGCTGGGGCGCTGGGCCGAGTTCTGGACGGCGACCCGCGGGCCCGAGGGCCCCTTCCACCGCGGCCTGCACTGCGACTGGTACGAATCGGTGGTGCGCTACGACCACGACGCCCCGGAGACCGGCTACAGCGTGCGCTGCCTGAGGGACCGGCCGCGGTTCGAGTAGTCAGGGAGCGGGCGTCAGCTCGATCAGGGTGAGCTCCGGGCGGCACAGGAAGCGCACCCGGGGGGCGGCGCCGCCCTCCACCCCGAGCCCGCGGTTGACGTAGAGGTGCCCGCCGTCGAGCCGGTGGAGCCCGGCGGTGAAGTACCTCCCGAAGCGGCTCAGGCGCACCAGCTCCCCGAGCAGCGGGAGCCAGACCTGCCCGCCGTGGGTGTCCCCGGAGAGCGCGAGATCCGCCCCGCGGCGGGCGCCGAGCGCGGCGACCTCGGGGTAGTGGTGCACCAGCACCCGGACGCTCCCCTCCGGGGCGCCGTCGAGCAGCGCGGCCACGAGAGGCTCGTTCGCCTCCAGGGCGCGGGCCTCCCAGCCCTCCTGGACCGCGAAGCCCGCCAGGTGGAGCTCGACGCCCCGCACCACCAGCCGCTGGGCGCGCTCGCCGCGGAGCTCGATCGCCCCGGTGCCGCCGAACAGATCGAGCCCTCCGAAGTACCAGACGTCCCAGTTCCCCCGCACCACGTAGGTGGGCGCGAGCCTCACCAGCTCGGTCAGGAGCGCCCGGAACACGGGCAGGCCTCCGGGCGCGTTCAGCGCGTCGCCGGCGAAGACGATGAGATCCGGGGCCAGCCCCGCCAGCGCGCCCGGGAGCTCCCGCTCGAGGTGGGCCTCGGGCTCCGAGTGCGTGTCCGACAGGAGCGCCAGGCGGACGGCCGGCGCGCCCGGGGGGAGCCCGCGGAGCGGCACGGACACGCGCTCCACGGCCAGCCAGTCCGGCTCGACCCAGTGGGCGTACGCGCTGCACAGCAGGCCGGCCAGGGCCAGGGCCAGCACGACCCGCCGGGCCCACACACGTGAGCGCAAGACGGCCGGTGGCCCCTCGCCCGCGACCCGGGCGCTCCGCCTGGCACGGACCTCGAGCAAGAGCGAGACCAGGCCGCGGAGCGCGAGCGCGCAGACCACCGCGACGGCCACGAACGCGAGCAGGGCGCGCCACAGGCTCAGCACGGCGGCGAGCTCCCCGCCCGGGCTGGGTGGGCCCGGGTCACGATCCCCCTCGCCTGCCGGACCCCGGCCGGGGCGCCAGCGCCTGGACCTCCTGCTCGGTCAGCGCGCGGTACTCGCCCTTGGCCAGGTCCTCCAGCCGCAGCGGCCCGATGGCGACGCGCACGAGCCGGAGCACCTGGACGCCCAGGGCCGCGAGCAGCCGGCGGATGTGCCGGTTCTTGCCCTCCTCGAGCACGATCTCGAGCCACGAGTTCTTCTGCCCGGTGCGCAGCACGACGGCGCGCGTGGCGCCCAGGCGTTCGCCGTCCACGTCCTGGCCCTGCTCCACCTGGCGCGCCAGCGCCGCGTCCGCGACGCGGTCGATCTGCACGTGGTAGGCCTTGGGCAGGTGGCTCTCCGCCGCGGTGATCCGCGCCGCCCAGCGCGTGTCGTTGGTGAAGAGCAGCAGCCCCTCGCTGGCCTTGTCCAGGCGCCCGACCGGGGACAGGAAGGGCAGCCCCTGGCCCTGGAAGCAGTCGAACACCGTCTCGCGCCCCTGCTCGTCGGAGCGGGTGGTGACCAGGCCGCGCGGCTTGTTGAGCATCAGGTAGACGGGGCCCGCCTTCTGCAGGGCCTGCTGGTCGACCTCGACCCGGTCGTGCTGCAGCTCCACGGACCGGCGCCCGTCCCGGCAGACCGCGCCGTTGACTCGCACCCGGCCGGCCTGGATCAGCTCCCAGGCCTGGCTCCGCGAGCAGAAGCCCAGCTTGGAGAGCGCCCTGGCCAGGCCCCGGCCCTCCTGGTCGGAGCGCGGCGCCCGCGGCTGGTTTGACTTGTTCTCGGTCACAGCGACCCCGCGGCGGTGGAGAATCCAGGCTACCGGTGTACCGCACCCAGATTCCCGGACACAAGCTGGAGCAGGCAGCCGGAGCGCTGGCGCCACTGGGCCCGGGCCCGGGTGGCCGCCGAGCCGGGGGCTGTCGCGGAGGATCCGCCGCGTGCTACGCTGCCTGCGTCCGACCCAGGAGGTACGCATGAGGCGCGAGACCCGCCGTCACGTCCCCTCGTCCGCCGGGCTCCCCGGTCTGGCCCTGGCGCTGTGGAGCCTGACCGCGGCGGCGCAGGACCGGCCCGCGCCCGCGCTGCGGGTCGCGGCGGGTCAGGACTTCTCCTGCGCCCTCACGGCGGACGGCAGCATCCGGTGCTGGGGCGAGAACCAGGATGGCCGCGCCTCGCCACCGGCCGGCGCCTTCACGGACCTCGCCCTGTCGGAGGGCTTCGGCTGCGGGATCACCCGGGAGGCCGCGCTGGTCTGCTGGGGGCGCCGCCGGGGCGGTCCCTCCCCGCTGGCCGGCCGCTTCCGGCAGGTCGCGCTCGGGTCCGACTTCGGTTGCGCCCTGGCCGAGGGCGGGCAGATCGCCTGCTGGGGTGACGACAGCTACGGCCAGGCGAGCCCCCCGCCGGGCACCTTCACCCGCCTGGCCACCGCGGACTGGCACGCCTGCGCGCTGGACGAGGCGGGCCACGCCCACTGCTGGGGCTACAACCGCGACCGCCAGTGCGCGGCTCCAGCCGACGAGCTGGTCGACCTCGCGACCAGCCGCCGCACGAGCTGCGGCCTGCGGACGGACGGCACCCGCGTCTGCTGGGGCGAGCGGCGGCCCGCGCTCCCGGGCAAGCTCGCGCGGATCGTGGTCGGCTGCGGCCTCACGGATCGAGGGGAGGTCGTGTGCGAGGAGGGCAGCCCGCCCGCCGGCGCCTTCGCCCAGATCTCCCGCCTGGGCCCGAACCTGTGCGGCCTGAGGATCAGCGGCGAGGTGCTGTGCTGGGGCTCGAACCGCCGCGGCGAGCGGGATCCCCCCGAGGCGCTGGCCGGACCCGCGCCCGCCGTCGGCCCCGCGATCTCGACCCGCCCGCCGGGCGGTCGGATCGCGGCTGGCTACAACCTCGCCTGCCGCGTTGGCCCGCGCGGGCGGGCGGCCTGCTGGGGCAGGCCGGAGCTGGTGCGCGGGCTACCCGCCGAGGAGCTGCGTCAGCTCGCCGCGGGCGAGAACCACGCCTGCGGCCTCAAGCTCGACGGCATGCTCGAGTGCTGGGGCGACGACACCTACGGGCAGACCCTCTTCCCCAGCCTGATGCCCATGACGGATCTCGCCCTGGGCGAGGCCCACGGCTGCAGCGTGCGGGCCTCCAGCGGCGCCATCGTGTGCTGGGGCGCGGGCCGCGATCGCTCGGGCGGCGCGCACCGGGGCCAGGCAAGCCCGCCCCGGGGCGAGTTCATTCGGGTTGCGGCCGCCGGCCTCGACACCTGCGGCCTGCGCCGCGACGGGGTCGCGATCTGCTGGGGGGCGAGCTACTCCGACGCCACGACCCGGATCGACGGGCCGTTCGTCGAGATCGCCCTGGGCAACGGTTTCGGCTGCGGCCTGTCCCCTTCGGGCGAGGTCCGCTGCTGGGGCAGCATGCAGGGGCAGCCGCCCGCCGCCGGGCTGAGCGCCGTGCGAGCTGGCTACGCCACGGCCTGCGGGATCCATGCTGACGGGAGGGTCACCTGCTGGGAGGGCTCGCTCGGGGATCCTCCGGCCGAGCTGCGCTTCGCGGACATCAGCCTGGGCCGGAACTACGCGTGCGGTCTCACGACCGAGGGCGCGACCGTGTGCTGGGGGAGCGCGGGGCACGGGCAGACCAACCCACCGAGGTAACGGTGCCCCGTGGGGTTCCGGGGGCCCCGTCCGGCGCCACCCGCCTGGCGCTGCCCTTCAGCCCGGCCTCGAAGACCAACGTCCCGTCCCAGCCGGTGGCGTAGATGGCCCGCTCGATGCGCAGCGGCTCGAACCGCTTGGGCCCGACGGCCACCTGGGCCTCGAGCGGGCGCTCGCGATTCCCGCGCACCGCGCCGACCAGCCGGGTCACGGCCACCTTGTTCGGGTAGCCGAGCTCCCAGGCGGACCCGGGGGCCTGCCGGCTGCTGGGACCCACGCTGATCACCGCCACCTCGGGAGTGACCTCGTCCATGAACTCCCGGTTCGGCCCGGTCCCGCCCCCGTGGCGCGCGGCCTGCACGATGTCCACGTCCAGGGCCCTGGAGCCGATCATGGTGCTCAGCAGGACGGAGCGGCCGGTCTTCTCGAGGTCCGACAGCAGCAGCACGGAGGTCTCGCCGAAGTCCACGCGCAGCACCATGCTGCGGTTGTTCAGGTTCTCGAAGTCGCGCCGCTCCCAGTCGGTGGGCTGGAGCTCCGGCCCGCTGTAGAGCACCCGGATGTCCGGATCGAAACCCGGACACTGGATGGGATCGACGACCGCGTCGGACAGCCCCCGCATCGGCAGGACGTCGTTCTTGGCGATCCGCGCCAGGGGGATCTGCTCCGCCGCGGCCCACAGGTGGATCCGCTTGAGCTCCTCCGCGCCCGAGGAGGACTCCTGGCCGTTGGTGATGATGTTCTGGATCTTGAACGGAGAGTCGATCGCCAGGAGGAAGGAGGCCCCGCGCACGTGGTCGATCAGCGGGTGGGTCACGGCGACCAGCGCCAGGGTGCGCTGGAGGTCGGCCCGGCGCTCGAAGAACGCGGTCAGGTAGGACCTCAGGGCCTGGACGCCGTCGAAGGCGGCGTTCTGCTCCCCGCCGAGGTCCACCAGCATGGCCCCGCAGGGGAACTCGAACAGGGTCGCGTTGCCCTGGCCGACGTCGATGAAGTGCACCCGCATGGAGGCGCGCGGGTCGAGGGTCGCGGCCGGCGGCCCCGGATCCGGCAGCACCTCGGCGCCGGAGCAGGCGGCCAGGACGAGCGCGAGGAGCGCCGGCAGGCAGGTCGGAAGGGTGCGTCGCATGGTTCGCCTCCCGGGCGGATGGTAGCACCCCGCCAGGAGCCCCTTCAACCCACCCCAGGCGTCCTCTGCCCCTCGCCACCCCGGGTGGCGCGCACCTCCGCACCGAGGGCCCGACCAGGAGCGCGGCACCTCACCTGGGCCTCGCGGACCGCCCGCACCGGAACCCGAGGTCGTCGACCGCGTACAGCGGGCCGTACCTGAGCCAGAGCGAGGCCCGCTGAAAACCCGGGTCGCCCAGGCTCCACGAGCCGCCGCGCATCACCCGGGCGAGCCCCGCCGAGGAAGAGGTCCACTCCCACACATTCCCGCTCATGTCGCACAGCCCGCTCACGCTGTGGCCCGCGGGCTTCGAGCACACGGGCCAGGTCGAGTCCAGCCCGCAGCCCCTGCCGCCCTGGCTCCAGATCGCCCGCTCGCAGCTCACCTCCTGATCACCCCAGGGGTACTGCCGCTCGCCCCCGTCCGAGGCCTCGGCGAACCACTCCTGTTCGGTCGGCAGCCGTGCGCCTGCCCATTCGCAGAAGGCGGTCGCCTGGTTCCAGTCCACGCAGTTGACCGGGTGCTGCTCCCGGCCCGCCTGGCCCCAGTTGCAGCTCCAACCGGTCTTCGGCGCGCTGCACCTCTCGGCCTCCACGCAGGCGCGGTACTGGGCCACGGTCACCTCGCTCCTGGTGAGCTCGATCCCGGCCGGACGGCTGAAGACCCACTCGAGCGCTGCGTTCCCCGCCGGTCCCCCGTCCGGCCTGCCAGCCTTCTTCTTCTCCTCCTCCTCCAGCGCGAGCTTCTGCGCGAGCTCCTCCTCCAGGAGCCTCTGCTTGCTGCCATCTCCGGTCTGCTTGCGCGGCCTGGCGTCCTGGGCCAGGGTCCCGAAGGTCGTGGTCAGGGCGAGGCCCAGGTAGAGCAGGCCTGCGGCCATGGGGCGGATGCGCATCCGGGACCTCCGGGGTGATCCTGGGAGTGATGGTAGGCCTGGCCAGGCGTGGCGGGCAAGGTAGCGCGGGCCATCGGCTGCAGAAGGGCTGCGCCCACGGCCTCCTGTAGCTGCTGTGGGTGGTTGGCACCAGCGTACCATGGGGACACGCCAACGAGACGGAACGCCTCCTGGAAAGGTGCCGGGACCCGCGCCGGCTTCCGCCCCGCCTCGTGTCGGCCCTTGTACTTCTTCGAACAGTCGGATACTTTTTTCAAGCCGGTTATCCGGACAGAGAGGCTGTGAACATGGACGAAGTCCGCGCAGCGCAAATCCTGGATGCGGCCCTGGACATGATCGGCAAGCAGGGCTCCCACCGGGTGACCCTGGAGGGGGTTGGTAAGCGGGTCGGGCTCACCAAGAGCGCCATCTACCACTACTTCGCCAGCAAGCAGGACATGGTTCGCGCCCTGATTCTGCGCGAGGGGACGAGGATGATGACGGCCCTCGAGCGCGCTGCCGAGCACACCGCTGACCCCGCAACCAAGCTCCGGGCCATCCTGCGCGCCCGGGCCGAGTACCTGTCGCGTATGGGCGGACCCTTGACCTGGAGCCTGGAGACCGCGCTCGACATCGAGTCCATCATCCGGGAGGTGATCCCCGTCCTCCGCGGGGCCGAGCAGGACCTCTACGCGAGCGTCCTCAGGCAGGGCAAAGCGAACGGCAGCCTCGCGGTGGCCAACCCTGAAGCGGCGGCCAAGATGCTGGGCAACTGCCTGTACGGCTTCGACCAGGGCACGATGTACACGCGCAACGCGAAGGCCAAGAAGGAGCAGCTTGACGCGCTCCTCCAGATGGTGGTCGAGGGCTTTCTGGCGAGGGGCAAGTAGGACGGATTCAACGTTCCTCGAACTCGACCTGCGTCTCGACCCCAGTCACTTGCTCACCCATCGCCTCCAGGGCCGCCTTGGCGGCCTGACGGACGTAATACTCACGGTGGGGCTTGCCTTCGCTCGGATAGACAGACACGTAGGAGTCGTCCTGGAGAAGGGTCCTGAGAGCGGGGATCGCCTCCCGGATGTTCATCTGCCCAACGGCCAGGGCGCCTGTCTCGCGCTCCACAGGCTCCTTCGAGGCGAGCAGCTCCACCGCCCTCGTCCGGAACCAGCGAGTTGCCTCGGCCAGGGGCTCCTTCGGCGGCGTTACGGCGACACGGCCACGGCCCAGGTCGAGGACCACGATCTCGCCGGAATCCGACCGGAGGAAGAAGTACCGCTCGTCCTGGCTGATGAACCCCATCGCGTTCCGGTACCAGTGCGTTCCCGCCGTGGTCAAGCGCCTCCCCCACCGCCGTTCGAGGTCAGCGCTGAGTTCCTTCAGCCCGAGCTTGATCGGCTCCGGGGGGGCAGCGCGAAAGATCTCGAGCGCGCCCTCTCTGGCCGTGGGGTTGAGCCGCACCTCGACCTTGCCGCTGGTGCCATGGAACCGACGACTCGAGTGGGGCGTGGTGGCCCGAGATGAGCCCTCAACGAGAAGAAGCAGGGCCAGGGCGGCCACGACTGGGGCGGCGAAGACACGCATCGGGAGCCTCCTGGCGGTTCTGGGGATGGATCGTAGTCGGCCAAGGGCGGGAGGGCAAGGGCGGGAATGAAGGTCTACTGGAGCAACTCCGCCGGGATCTCGACCCTACTCAGCGTGTCGATGCCCCCTACGAATATCCTGCAATGGTCTCGCGTGCTGACGACCGCCTCGAGCGACTCCTCGTCGATCCAGGCGCTCGCAAGCCCCACACCCGTGGCCACGTCCATGACGCCCAGGATGCTCGGTGGGTCGTTGAAGGAGTACGCCAGAGCCACCCTGGTCCTGCCTAGCACCGTGCCATCCTCGCACCAACCCGGCTGGAGGTTGGGATGCTTACCCAGGCGCTCCCAGGTGTCGAGGTCGCGAACCCACCATTGCGTCGACAGCCCGCCACCTCCGATGAGGGTCCGGAGGTCTTCATCCACCTCGAGCCAGGACGCACTGTCCAACCTGTTCACCATCTCGGCCACCTGGTTGGTGTCGAGGTCGAGGGTGAAGTCGTGCATGCTCTCCGGGGCAACGACCATGTAGGTGGCCTGTACCAAGTGGCCATCAAAGGCTATACCGACAGTCGTGCCGTGGGTCCCGGGGATATCGGCGCGTCTCTCCATGGTCAGTTCGCCGGTCTCGAGATCCAAGATGGGCACGTCGATGCCCGCCTCGACGACCGCGTCGAACTCGTAGTGTTTGGCAGGGCCAAGGGCGAAGACCGCGCGCTGGCCATCGTTCATCGGTGCGAGCCCGACGAAGTTGCGACCGGTCAGGTCATAGACATTGCCGTTGTAGGGGGAGTCCGGGTCCCGGTAGGACGGGAACTCCCAGAGCGCGTCCAGCCCCCGGGTGGCCAGGTCCACCTTGCCCATGATCATCCTGGAGGGCGAGGCCGAGGGGAAGTGGGAGTTGCCGTAGTAGGCGTAGACCTTGCCCCCGATGCGCTTGATGCGGCAGTAGCCGTCCGGTCGGTCCGGGTCCTCGCCCAGGGTCACCCGGGCCTTCTCCTCGAGGGTCTCGGCGTCGTAGAGGATGACCTCGCCGCCCATGGAGCAGGCCACCACCTCGGTCTCATCCTCGCTCAGGGTCACGTCGGCCAGGAACTCGTCGTGGGTGCTCCTGGTCACGAACTCGAGCTTCAGGAGCCCATCGGGGTTCACGTCGCCGTCCAGGGAGCCGTCCGAGTTGCCCTGGTGGCCCTCGTCGCAGCCGACGGGGAGGCCAGCGAGGAGGAGCGAGAGAACGGCGGTTCGGACCTGCATTCCTGTCCCTCCCGAAGGACCGATTCGCAGCTTCCATCCAATGAACCCGCGGCACAAGGCCCAAAGGTGGTCCGCATGAACCCACGAGGGCGCATGATGCGGGCCGGCGGGAACCCTTGGCCCAGCTCCGCTGGGCCGAGGGCTGCTCGGCCTGCGGCCTCGCTGTCGAACAGGGCATTTTCGTGATTGTACCGCCGCCGACATTCGCAAAAAGGGCTCCCCAGGAGGGGGAGCCCTTTTTGCGGATGGAGGCGGCGGGAATCGAAAACTAGAAGGGGCGTTTTGAAAAACCTTGGCGGCACGCGCCGTTAGACCAATTTCTCTTGCGCCTCTTGAAGTTGCTCGTTCCGTCCTGTTCCGTCCAGTTCCGTCTGAAACCGTCCTGTGGTGCAGAGTCACGGCCCCAGTACGGCCCCGGTTTCGGACCCACAGTGGGTCTGGGCCAGCGCCTGGACCCTCAAGGACCGACGGCCGCGGAACCAGCACAGCGAAACCCGAAGACGCTGTACCCGACGACCGGGGGAATTCCGCGGCGGGTGGAGGCACGCGAGCCCCAGGTACCGAGGTCCCAGGAGCCGCCCCGCATAGAACGGTTTTCTCCGCTGCTCAGCCCGGCCGGGTCGCGCTCGGGCGAGCCCTGGTAGTAGCCCTCTCCATACCAGTCCGCGCACCACTCCCACACGTTCCCCAGCATGTCGTACAGGCCGAAGGCGTTGGGCTGCTTCTCGCCCACGGGGTGGGTCACACCGCCAGCGTTGCCTCTGTGCCAGGCGATAGCATCGAGTTCCCCGTACTTCGGCCTGGTCGTCCCTCCCCGTGCCGCCTTTTCCCACTCCGCCTCGGTGGGCAGACGCTTCCCGGCCCATTCGCAGTACCCCTTGGCCTGGCTCCAGTCCACGCAGTTGACAGGGTGGCTCTCCTTGCCTGTGACACCCCAGGTGCATTTGTCGCCCTTCGTCGGCGCGCTGCACCGACCTGACTGCATGCACCTCTGGTATGCCGCCACCGTGACCTCGGTCGCGTCCAGGGAGAACTCACTCACCCAGACCTTATGGGCCGGCTTCTCGGGGTCCTCGCACTCCTCGTCCCCGGGGCTGCAGCCCATCAGGAACTCTCCAGCCGGAATGAGCACCATGCCCTCTGGTAAGCCCCTGAGCTCCACCTCCACCTTGCTGACCTGCTTTTCCACGAGCGAGAGCGCCTTCTTGATCGAGCCCAGCTTGGCGTGCCGGACCTCGACCTCCTTGGCGCACACCGACACCTTGAACCGCCCCGGAGTGGTGCCCACCTTCACTCCGTCGACCAGTACGTCCGCCTCCAGGTCGTTGCCCTTCCCGTCCTTGGCCTTCACCTCGAGCCCGGCCTCCTTAGCCGCCGGGCTGACCGACACCTCGCGGACCTGGCCGAGTTCAACCTTCACCCGCTCGCCGGCATCCGCATGGCAGGGACCGCCCACCAAGACCTCGTAGCCACCGGGCGCCACCTCCTTCTTCTCCAGGGGTGTGTTCCCGGACGGCTGGCCGTTGATGGTCACCGGCAGCCCGGCTGGCGTCGAGCGGACGGTGAGCCAGCCGAAGGCCGGCTTGAGTTCCCATTCGAGCTTGGCGCCCTTGACCACCACGACCCGCTCGCTGCGCTGCGATCGGTTTCGCTACTTTCCCGCAGTTTCCCCACCCTCCGTCGGCTTCACAGTGGGCCCGTCCGTATCGGCGATGGAAATGTCGATATCGTAGGGCGGTTTTGCTTCCAAGACAACATTGCCACCTGCAGAGATCTTCGTCACAAACGAGAGTTTTCCAGATTCAGCAACTGGAAGAGTGATGGACGGTGAGGCAATTCCAAACAATGCCTGTCGCCCAGTCGCCGTGATAGTTCCATCAAGCCTGGCGAACTCCTTTGCACCATGAAATATCAATATTTGAAAACTTTCAGGAATTGGATCTTGCGCTTCAATAAAGAAACGGAAAAACACCGCACACCGAAATGGAACCGGCCTAGGCGTGCCAGTACGAACTTGGAGGGCAACATTATGTCCAAACACGCCCATGAATGAGAGCTTGCCTCCTACTTCACTCCGAATATCATCACAAATAATGAAATCAAGTAGCTTCATGCGTTCCTCGTCTGTTGAATACAGCTAACGATTCAACACTCACCAGGCTTTTCAGCGATATATTCCAGGGCAGGTTCTGGCTTCGCGATCTCCCAGCCACTGCTGGATGTTTGGATGGAACCAGCATTCGCATCACGAAGCTGAAACTCCGCGCGTACATTCACAATCCCTGCAGATGCAGCAACGCCAACCTGAACAGAATCCACTCTTTCTCGCAGCTTAGACAATAGCAGATCGGCAGCAGCCCTAACGAGTTCGGAATTCGCAGCAGAGCGATCAAACCCAGAAACAGCAACATTCAGTAACCATGGAAATGTCCATACGGCGCGAAGGAGAGCAAGAGGTGCAGCAGAGAGTCCACCCACCTTCCACCGGGCAGTAGTGCGCGCAGGGAGACGAAGAGCTCTCTCGAAATAGGCCAAGCTGATGCCCATCGCCGCAAGACCATCAAACATCTTCACGACAGACTCATCAATGGATTTCTTCATTGCGGCTTCGACGATCGCGTCGTTCTCGCCGGTAAAGTCTCCAGATTCACCACATGTGGCGCAGGTGTACTGCGCAGTTGTGAACGATGCGTCAACTCCGTACGGTACAGGCAAAGTCTCTTCAACCCGCTCTCGCTTCACATCAGTCGAACCACAAGCTGGGCATCTAATTTCCATAACCTGCCTCCTACTATCGTCCCGCTGGGAGTGCGGGCGTTTTCGCGACGAGGCATCGAGGATCAGGATGAATGTTTTCCTTGAATGACTTGACTATCCATTTGTATCTTCCGTTTCTACTCTGAAAAATTGCAATGTATCCGAAGATACGCGACTCGAAGCTATACGCATAGACAAGAATCGGGTTTGCAAGATCTGGGTTATTCATCCATGGCACGGAGTTGATAAAAACTGGATGCTCCAAGCCTCCCCCAGCGATGAAGCCAATGACTTCCGCTTGGGTCAGAAGGCGAAAATCGCTTCTTGCTGTCTCAAGTGCTCCTTTGGTCACCCAAACAAGCTTCGGATGGTCGCAATCGGCTACGAATTCTGCAAAAATTTCTAGAGGTGTTGGTGTCGTTGGCATTTTCACGCTACGCTCCAGAAAGTAGCCATTATTTATACGCTCCGTGATAAAAAGCAAGGGAAAAATGCTTTTCGGAGTGCCCCGAGATCGTTCCTGAATACCGGAATTACCAACCTGCTCATGACGATTTCCTGGTCGGCGATTCTCACCACACGTGGAGCTTCACCCTCAGATCCTCGACCATGCTCTCAGGCAAGGGTATCAGATCTAGCTGGCCAGAGGCACCCTCGGCCAGGTCATGCTCGTCCGAGCCCTCACGGTCCGCGGCGGCCAGGTCGCCGCCGGTCAGGAACTCGAAGGCCTGGGCACGCAGGCGCAGCTCCTCGAACATGCGCTCGTCATACGTCCCAGCCAGGAACGGCAGGCCGATCTCGAGGAAGGCCCCATCTTGCCTGGCGTGCTCCCGGTCGGCCTTGCTACCGATGCGATCGGTGCGGCCGGTGCGCTGCTCGAGCACGGCCGGGTTCCAGGCCAGGTCGTAGTGGATCACGTTGCGGCAATGACGGTGGAGGTCGATGCCCTCCTGCCCCACCGAGGTGCAAATGAGGATCTCCGGTTGCAGTGGGGTGTTGAAGCCGATGAAGATGCGGCTCCTGGTCTCCTTGCCTTGCGAGCCGGTCACCAGGGCGACGTACTTGTCCTTGAAGCGTGTCGCTTCCAGGAGGGCTCCCCGGGCGGTATCCGTCTTACTGGCATCACCGCTCGCAGCCCGCAGGTCCCCCAGGAAGGCGACCATGCGGTCGGCCATGCTCTCCACCTGGCCTTCCAGGGGCGCGAAGAACCGCTCCACCAGCAGGTGGCCCCAGCCCTCCTCGGCCAACTCCGAGCGCTCGGGTAGCAGGCGCAGGAGAACCGACTCCCGAAGCAGCGTCCGGCGGAGAGCCTGGAGGACCAGCCGCCGGGTGGACCAACCGGTCTCACCGTCCTCCGTGGTCAACGCCTGGAGCTCGCGGTGCAGGGCCCTGACAACGGCAGGCGCGCGGTCCTTCACGGCCAGCGTCCGCGGGTCGGCCCCCAGCCACAGGCTCGGTCCCTGGCTATACGCCCCAAAGATGCCTCCTGCGGTCGTCTGGGTCCGCTTCCAGCGGTCCTCGAGCACGACGGCCAGAGCCGCCACCTCGGATTCTCCAGGTTCGGCGGTCTTAGGTTCGTAGACGGTGTGGATACCCCGTTCGTCGAACTCGGCGCGCTCCGCACCCTCGTCCCCGTCCTCATCCTGGTCGTCATCCACGTCCGGATCATCGCCGTAGGGCCGCTTGACCCACATTGGATCGACCATCCTCTCAAGGAGGGCCTGACCCACGGCATCGATCCCGGGCAGATGCAGCAGCCGATGCGCGAGCACGTGCTCGGTCGCCCGGTTCAGGAACACCCGGTCCACCTTCTCGCCACGGAAATCCTCGTTGCGGTAGCTCAGGGACAGCTTCGCCAGCTCCCCGAAGTCCTTACCCTGGAGATCGAGGTCCTCGGGGTCGAAAGGCGCGGGAGTGCCCTCGGGCCGTCCCCAGTACCAGGACCACAGCACCCGGTCCAGCCCCAGGGTGATGAGGTCCCGGTCCCGTCCCTGCAGGCGGCTGCGGAGTGCCTTCAGCGACTCCTTGCCACCCAGGCAGCGCTCGCGCCTCCGGGCCAGCTCCTTGCGAATGTGCTCGTCGAGGATGTCCCGGAGCCGCTCGGCCGTGTTCAACCGGAAGCAGAAGATCAGGGTCTTCTCACCCGCGCGCCAGGCCGCCATGACCCGCTCGGCCATGGCCTTCACCTTGGGATGCTGCGGGTCCTGTTCGGGCGAGACCAGCTCCCGGAGCAGATCGAGGTAGGCTTTGCCCTTCCCAGTAGCGCCGAGCTCCCGGTCCACCTTGCGGCCCTTCTCGCTGTGAAGCAGGGTCGAGTAGCAGCCGGTGAGCTCGCTCCCCAGCGCGGTTTTGCCCCTGCCCTTGTTCCACAGGGACACGCAGCGCATGAGCAGGTAGTGGGGCAGCTCCCCCTCGCCTCGCACGTCGATGCCCGGTGAGGAGTGGATGAGGTGTCGGTCCGACCGCTTGGCCACAGCGGACACACCGGCGGGGTACTCCCGGCCCACCAGGAAGGCCCTGTGCTGGGTCCGCCGCCTGTGACGGACGACCAGCGCCCCCAGCTCCTGGGAGTAGTCCGCGTTGTAGGCGTAGAGCTGCAGGGCCACTCGGACCAGCTCGCGCAGGTTGGGGTCCAGCGGGGCCACGGCCGGATCTACGATGGCGCGCATCGCCTTCTCGTCGAGCGTGCCCTTCTTGGTGGCCAGCTCGTGGAGCTGTTCCCGCGCGGTCACCAGGGCTGGGGAGCGCCAGACCCTGTCCAGGTCGGCGCTGCTCACGTCAACGGGCAGCCTGCGCCAGGCCTTGGCTACCGCACGGCTGCAGAGCTCGGAGCGCTCCAGGACCGGACGGATGGTCTCCTCGCGGTGCTTCCTGAGATGCTCCTGGCGTTCCTTCCGTTCTCCTGCGCCGTTGCCTATGCCCATGTGGTCGGAGATCTGGAGCACGCTCAGGATCTCCTCGGGCCGGAGCTGGAACGGGGTCGCGGTGAGCAGGAGCGCCCGCCGGGCGCGGGGCGCCAGGACCTCGATGAACCTGTCGTAGCCGTTCTTGTGGTTCTTCCAGTTGTGCGCCTCGTCCACGATCACCAGGGGGATGTGCCGGAGCAGCAGGTGCGGAACGATGGACCGGTAGACTTCCGTAAGCCGGTTGTCGAGCTTCTTGAACTCCTCGTCTCGGTTGCGTGCGTAGGGCTGGGCAATGGCGCGGCAATCCTCTGGCAGGCGGTCGAGCTCGTCCCTGTCCCGAAGCTTGCCGAGCGCCCCCACCGCCTCGGCCTGGGTGAAGATCTCTCCGCTCTCGCGCTCTTCCTCGTCCATGAGGGCGTCAGGATTGGAGGGCCAGCCCTCGGGCGCACCCTTGAGCAGGTGCGCGCGCTGGTCCCGGGTGAACGCCCGAGCCCAATGGCGGAACAGGGCCTGCAGGATGAACCGACGCTTGAGGTCGTACTTGCTCAGCTTCCCGCCCGAGAAGATGCCCATGCTGGCTACGATCACCCGGTCGTTGACGCTCCGGTCCCGGAGCGCCAGGGCTAGCTCGTCCAGACGCTCAACCCTCCTTGGGGCGAACCAGGCCTGGGCCTCCTTGCGGAAGGGCTCCTTGACGCAACGCTTGACGAACTCACCTACCTCCCGCACCCACTTGTCGAACAGCGCCGGGTTCTGCGGGGTCAGGACCACCACCCGCCGGTAGCTGCTCGAGAACTCCGGCTCCATCTCGGCCTTTCGGAACTCGAGCAGGATCGAGTAGGCCACGGCCAGAGCCACGAAGGTCTTCCCCATGCCGACTTCGTCCGCCAGGATCTGGAGCTCCCATCGGCTGCTCGGCCGCCGGTGGTAGAAGCGATCCAGGATCTCCTGGGCCGTGGCCATCTGCCGCTTGCCGTCGTCCGGGTCCTTCAGCCGGGTGTGGTCCAGCCCAAGGTCGATCTGGTCCGAGAAGGCGATCACGACCCCACCTCCTCGTCCCTGCGCAGGCTGGCCACCATGTTCTGGTACCTACGGAAGGCGCTTCGCCCGCCGAACTCGGCCCGGCCTCCCTGGATCTCGGCCAGGAGCCGCTCGAGCTGTCGCAGAGCCTCCTGGGCGTGCTCGCGCCAGACTTTGCCCGCGTCGACCTGGTCCGCGGCCTGGAGAACCTCGCGCACGCAGGCCATGAGCTCGACCACCTCGAACGCCCCCGCCACCGCGGTCCGGCGCCCGGTCTTCACCGCCTCGAGAGCCTTCCGTGAAAGTGCAAGCGGGCTCAGCGGGCCGAGCAGGGCAATCCGCATCCTGCTGGCGATCAACCTGGAATCCGCCAGGACAGCGCGGACGCCGGGCAAGGCCTCGACGAATTCCCGGACCTGGTAGGACTGGATGCGGGACTTGTCGACCTCGCTCTCGGTCATGGGCTGGAGGCCCAGAGGCGACCGTTCCTCCTCGCTTCCGGCCACGGCCTCCTCCCAGGAGATCCGGCCCCGGAAGTAGTCCAGGAGGCTCGCCTCGCTGAGATCGTCACGCAGCTCGCCGAGGGGCAGCTCCAGCCGCCCCTCCTCCGAGAGGTTGACCGGGAAGGCCACCGGCGCCAGCGCCGCGGGCCAGGCCACCAGCACCTGCTTCTGGGCGAGGAGCCGCCGACGCAGGTCCTCGTCCAGGGCGACAGCGTGCTCGACAAGGGCAGACTTGCCGCTCGCCTCGAGCAAGAGGGTGTCGGGGCCGCCGTCTCCACCGACGGAGACCGCCCAGGAGGCGGGCTGTTTGTCAGGCTCGGTCACCAGGACGAGGCGGAGGTCCTGCGTCCCGGGCGAGCAAGGTTCCAGCCGCGCCTCGCGCAGGAACATGGGCCAGCAGGGCGCGTCTTCCTCCTTCACCTCGATCTCGTACTCGGCCACGGCCTTCGATGCCGACGGGCCGATCGTCAGCTTCTCGCCTTCGAAGGGAGGCAATAGCGCCGTGAGCGACTCCCTGTCCTTGCCCTGGCGGAGCAACGCCACCCCGGCTTCCACGTTGGGTACGACATGAGGCAGGCCGAAGCCCCAGCCGCGAAGCGTGAAGTTGGCCGAGCCCAGGTAGGCCAGCGATGATGACTTGCCCGTGAGCAGCACCACCTTGGCATGGAGCGGTCGCACGCCCTGGTAGTCTTCGATGTCGGGTGCCTCGCCGCTATCGGGCACAAGCCTCACGGCCCGGGCTGTCCCGGTCGCGCCCAGGGCAGTCAGGTCGAAGCGCCAGTGGTCCGCTGGCAGCAGTGGCACGAGTCCATGCTGGGTGGCGGCGAAGCCGGAGCAGTAGAGCTCGACCTGGGCACCGGAGGCCAGGCATTCCCGACGCCGGAGCTCGCCCAGGAAGGTCCCCAGGGTGGAGGCTGCGTGGCCCTTGGACCAGAAGGGCGACACGATGGCGATTCGCTCCACCGGCTCGTCGGCGGGCCAACGCTCCAGGAAGCTCCTCCACAGCGGCCGGCCAGCGCCGGACCAGAGGAAGGCGTCCTCTGGTCTGTCGGCACGAACTAGCCGGGCCGCCCGCCAGGTGCGCAGCTTGTCCCCTGCATCCTGGAGGACCTGGCGGTCCGATCTGTCGAGCCAGCGCCCGAGGACTTCGCCCAGGCCGTCGATGGCCGAGAGCAGGAGTGAAGCAGACTCGATCTGCTTGGGGCCGGCCTCGATCCAGGCGGCCACTTCGCGGTTGGTGCGGTAGCCCGGTTGGGTCAGGTTGGCGCTGCCCACAAAGAGGCGGACCGCCTCGCGGTGCACCAGGAGCAGCACCTTGGCGTGGAGCCGGCCCTGCGGCAGGCCCACGGGCCGCAGGTTGATGTGGATGTGGCTGGGTCGGCCATGGTAGCGGGTGGCCTCCATGAGCACCGAGGCACTGACGAGCTCGGCCAGCTTCCCGATCAGGGCGACCTGGCTCGTTCGGCTGCGGTCGTCCCAGGCGCCCAGCCCCAGCACCGAGGGCAGGAAGTCCGTGTCGAAGAACTCGGGCTGCAGCTCGTAGGTAGTGGCGAGCAGGCCCTCCAGCGGTCCGTGCTCGGCCCCGAGCACCAGCCGGTCCACGAGCTTCCGGGCCTCGATGCTCTGGTCCTTGGGCTTCATGCCGACCTCGACGCTTCGAGCAGGGCCAGCACCGACCGGAGGCGGTACTCGTGGGCCGGGATGTTTTCCGGCGCAGTCACCTCGCGCTGCCAGCGTCCCACCCGCAGTATTGTCAGGCTCAGGCCCTTGTCGCCACGCTTGACCCACGAGGACTTCTTATGCCCGCCATCCCACTTGCCGCTCTGGATCTCGGAGTGCCGGTCGATGAGGGCATCGATGAAGCCAGTCCCGGAATCGCAGGTCGCGCTCAGGGAATCCAGGAAACCTCGGGTGTCCTGGATGCGCAGCCACTCCCCGACGGCCTGCAGGTACTTCTGGAGCTCGTCCAGGGTGCGCGTGAGGTTCTGGATCTCAGCCGGCAGCCTCTTTCGCGCCTCACGAAGGGCATCGTCCTTGGCCAGTTCTTCGGCGCAGGCCAGGCCGGTCGCCGCCTGGCGGCAGCCCATGAGGATGCGCTCGAAAGCCATCAGGGTGAGGCGGTAGCAGCGCTCGTAGGCCAGGATGGCGCGCATGGCGGCCCGAAGATCCGCGTCTTCGCCCTTCTCCGACAGCTTGCCCGAAACCCGTTCGAGCCACTCGAGCTCGCGCTCCTTCTGCTTCAGGGGGTACTTCTGCAGGAGCCTCGCGGTCCGCCCCCTGTTCATCTCCCGCTCGTCGAACAGGGCGTCCCCGAGCAAGCGTCCTTCGACCGGGCCAGGGTCCGCGGTCAGAAAGGCCTTCTCCCCCCATTTCGCAAGGGTGGCGAGCCCTACTTCCCCATTTTCCCGCACGGCGCGCTTGAGTGAGTCGGGTGCCTGGGACTCTCCGAAAAAAGCCTCTGCGAGCCTCTCGCCGGAGTCCGGGGTGAGCCCGTAGGCGGTTCTCTCCAGGAGCCGCATCTGCTCGGCCACGGCTCCGTAGATACCGAGTGCGCCGTAGGGCTCCTGGCGGGAAAGCAGCCGGAACTTCGAAGAGCAGCTCGTGGCCGAGCGGCGGTCCAGAGACTCGGCCTCGGCGAGCGCGTAGGTCACACCCCGGAGCCCGCTGCATTCCTCCTTCCTACGCCCAGCCGCCAGCACGTTGGCCAAGGCCCAGAAGCGCTCGAATCGCAGGGCGGTCTCGCGCCGCTTGGCGCGGGCATTCCGTGGCGCCTCGCCCTGTTCCACCTCAGCGAGCGGAACCCCGGCGCACAGGAGGGACAGGTAGCGGGGCTGATTGGCCACGTTGGTCAGGCCGGGCAGGATCTGGTCCGCCAGGAACAGGTATCCCCGCTCGAAGCCCATGGGGTCCACGCTGGAACCCGGGAGGTCACTGGGGTCGAACGATGACAAGAATGCAAGATTGGTTCTCATACCTGCAATCGCTCTACTGTCTATATTGGACGCGTTCAGAAAGGTACCTTGATTCGTCTCTTGAGTTTCTCATCCATCCTACCTGTGATGATGAATCTGAAGAAGTCCTCCTTTTCAAGTAGTCTTATCTGTCTGCTCCCAGGCTCACCCTCACTTTCGACTCTTTCTCGTGCTTCTTCTGTAAAGCCAAATACTGACACAAAACAAAGATTAGCATCGCCAATTTTCTCAAGAATGTCTTCGATTTCTGGCCAATCTACTTTGGAATCCTGGCGGCGTTTTACCTGAACTCGCCATATATCAAATCCAAGCTCACCGCGATCGAAACGCGCCTCAGCATCAATTACTGGCTGGTTGCCGCCAACTTTCCCCACCTCTGCACCTTGCGCTCGAAAGTACTCGGCGACTAGAGTTTCCCAGTCCTTCTCATTAAGCACCATGCAGCGGTCCATCACAATTTTCTGTAGATTCTGATAGGCAGCTTCCAGTTCTGGTTCCGCTGCAGCGATCTCTTCAGGCGATACCTTGTTGGCTAGGCCCTCGATCGTCTCGTAGCCCCAGCTGATGTCCCAAAACGACATTCGCGGGCCCAACAAGCTTCCTTTCAGTGCCCCATAGAAGTCGAGGATCGGGATTGGATCAATCGGATACTCGACCTTACGATAATGCCAAATGTCAGTCTCATCATTCGTCTCAAAGTCTCGATACATTGGGTCCGATACAACTCTGCAAATTCGTACGTGCTTCCTGGGTGGGTCATAGTAGAGCATGTAGTCGCCAACACTGCATTCATGATAAAAAGACCAAAGCTGTCCAGCAGACCGTCCGGCAGCTCCGCTGCTTGAGCAGTAGTCAGGGTAGTTCTTCCGAAGAGCGGTCTTTAAGACGCCCCAATCTTCCTTCTTTATAACTTCCGGGTCGATCTTGGGCCATCCGAGGCCAACAACTCGGCGCTTTTCGCAGAAGTCCACACAGATTCCCCCGGAACCCAGCTTGATCGCCCAAGCTCGCTCAGCCATGCTTATTCTCCCCTTTTTTGTCTATTTCATTTCCCTCTTTAGTTCTCGAACTATTGGGTCGAAATAGAACTTCTATGCTCCTCTCCATTGACCTGTTGAATGCCAGCTGCATCTCTATAATCGGTTTCAGTCCCCTTGGATCACAATGCCTGCTTAGGAACCAACTCCGAAACGACTGTGCAATTCCTTCGTTCACAATTACATTTCCGAATTCTATCCTTGATACATACTCTATTAGGTATCTGAAAATAGTGATTCCGCCGCCAGCCGCGACGAATGCCATCAGCTCTTCTGAGTCAACAATATGCCATCCTGCAAATCTAGATCTGTTTTCGTCAAACCATTCACTTTCTTCTTCATTGAGTCGTTGCTTCACCTCAGATTCTACATATTGCCTGAAGATACCCATATGGAAAATGGGTGGCATCGTATTCACAACACCCAGCAGAAATATTCTTCCTGCGGTAAGAACGCGTCTACTGGTAGTTTCATTCTCAGGATTCAGGCGTCCCTGCTTCGCCCCCTTCTCTAGGTTGAAGAGGTACTTGATTGACTTCCAAATAGCCTCTCCCAGCGCACCATGCACATCTTTCTTTATAGCATCAAGATCATATCCAAAAAATGCCCCCGGAGAAAGGCTCTTCAACTTAGCTTGTATGAGTACTAGACTATCCCCATTGAAAATTCCGAAATCTGGACTATCTAGACTTTCTGGCTTGCCTTTTCTGCTCAAGTACCTATGCTGACGGAATAGGTGTTCTGGATTTATTGTTTTTTTCAAGCAGAAGGCAACGAGTTCTTCAAACCTATTTCCCATTCTCTCGCTAAATTCATTGGTCCAATATGATGGTTGCCCAAGTTTCTTACAGTGTTCTCTTGCCAGCGCAAGCGTCTGAAACAAAGTCAGACCGTAAGCTGCCATTCTCATGTAGGGATGCGGACCGCAAAGAAAAACACTTTCATTGAATTTCAACACTGGCGTAGTCGAGAAGAACGCCATAACAAGAGCCTCATTACGATAGTGTTTGTAATCAGAATGTATTTTACTTCTAATGTTTCTGGTTTCGCAGCTCTTAGTATCAAGAATACTTCTAAGTATTTCAATTAGTTTTGCACTGTTAGATGATTCGCTAAATATCTTTTCAGGGCTAAAGCCGTCGTATTGTTGTGAGTGAGCCCATAAGGCCAGCATGATTGATGCATACTCTCTTGTGTTACAACCAAATGCCTCTTGGAATAATATGTCATATGCGCTTGCATCCAAAGAGGCACCAGATACTATATCCTCCAATTCCAGCAGGTATAGAGTGCGTGCAATCTGATGTATGTAATCACCCTGAAGGCTGGTTTGCCCGCAGAGTAGTCTCAAAGTCAAGAGCGCTCCTTCGCTCTCCTTTTCATGCGGTTGCAGTGTGTTTGGGATTCCCTCGTAAACACCACTGGCTCGATATAATAGCTGTTGAACATCATATTCATTGAGGCAAGAAATCTCATGACCTAAAAATTGAGGCAGGGTCTCTCTGTTGAATGCCGCCAGAATTATGGCTCCGTGCTGCCATGCATGGAAAGCGCTGCTTTTTGGCATGCCATTCATTTCAATGTCAATACGAGCGGATCTAGTCGCTGAAGCGGCTACCGTATGAGGATCGCATGGAAGACTTTCTATGTAACTGCTAAAATCCTCGAAAGAAATACGCGGAGAATTGGGTCCAAACCGAATGTTGGATTTCGTTTTTTCTGGAGGCTGTTGATTCGCAGCTCTTAGTAGACAGCATTTCTTGTGTTTTAAGCCGCTTCCACATGGGCATGGATCGTTGCGTCCGATTTTGATGCGCGAACTCACAACAATACCTGTTCTTCTACCTTTGGACGGCACCACCTCGGATCCACCGGAGGCGGGCCGAGGCGGGTCTGGTATGGTTTGCTGGTCCGGATGTCCTCATCCATCTCGTCGCAGATCTCCAGAATGACTTGCCATGCTCAGGGGGTTTTCCCAAGGTCTCGCGCATGCGGTGACTCCAGCGAATCCCATCAAGTTTGGGTCAGGTAGATCCCCATTTCCTCCAGATGCACCGCCACGCTGCCCTCGTCCTGCAACGCCTCCGCGGTGATCTCGACCACGTGGAAGCCCTTCATGCGGGCCTTGGCCCTGAGCAGCTTGTCCTTCCTGGCCCGCTCCGGGTCGCCGTGGAGGGTCCTGCCCATGCCATCGATGAACACCAGCACCTTCTTCTCCGGGTAGGCGAAGTCGGCCACGGTGTAGGACCCGTCGTCGAAGATCACCTTGAACTGGGAGGCCGTGGGCGCCGGGAAGTCGTGCCGCTTGCACACGGCCACGAAGTCCGTCTCGGCCTTGCTGTCGTCCTTCTTGCTGTCGAGCTCGGCCTGGGCCAGCGCGTGCGGGATAGCATGCGGCAGGTCGACGGGCAGCTGCAGCTCGGAGAGCAGGTTCACCGCCGCGTGCCGGTCCAGGAACTCGTGCGCCATCTGGTTCCGGAAGTGCTTCAGACAGGAGTAGCAGGCCTTGTCGCACTTGGAGGCGCAGTGCTCGAGCGCCTCCCGGGCCCGCTCCACGATGACCTCCCAGAAGGCGAGGAGCTGCGGCAGGAAGCCTGAGCCGCCGGGCATGGGATCGAACATGACCAGCCACCTGCCCCCGTGCTCGTCGGCCTCCACGAACCCCTCGATCTCGGTCGTGCCCATGTCCAGCACCTGGCGCGCCCCGATACGCAGCGCCTCCAGGATGTTCAGGGCCGGCGCGTCGTCCTTGAACGGCCCGAGGTGCAGGGTGTCGGAGGCGTCCTCCACGTGGAGCGCGTACTTCCCGGTGGTGGGCCGGCCGTGGAGCTTCTGGTGGTCCTCGGCGAACTTCGCCAGCTCCCCCTCGCTGGCGTAGGGCGAGCGGGTCGCGCCGCAGGCCGTGCACAGCGGGAACAGGCTGAAGCCGGGCTCCTTGCTCACCGGGACCCCGAGGTTCACCAGACGGAAGTCCTGCCGCCGGAGGTACTTGAGGGTGTAGGGCCCGACCTTGCCCTCCTGCCCGCCCGCGTGCCGGGCCAGGGTGGAGCCCAGCACCCGGAAGCTCGAGCGCCGCCGGTCCTTCTCCCGGTCGTCGATGTCGTCCTGGGGGTGCATCTCCACGTCGGTCAGACGGTAGGAGCCGAAGGGCACCGGCGCCCGCGCGTGGCCACCCTCGACCTTGGCCTGGCCCTTTTCGAACACCCGGTCGTGCTCCGGGTCGAAGACCATGGCCTTCTGCAGCACGGCGGTCAGCGTCTTCTCGTCCCGGGCCTTGACCTTGTAGAACTCGAGCTTCCGCACCCGGAAGACCTTCTTGTTGGCGTAGATGAAGTTCGCCGGGGTGAGCTCCCGGAGGGCCACGGCGGAGGGCCGGGAGAGCTCCAGGTAGGGCTGCAGGCACTGGGCGGTCACGCTGTCCCGGGCGAGCGCGTAGCCCGGGAAGAACCCATCCGAGCCCAGGTAGCTGAGCGCGTAGTTCTCCTGGCGCCGGTCGTCCTGGAGCACCTCGAGTGCGTGCTGGAGCCTGCGGCGCTGGTTCTGCTCGTCGTCGCTCAGGCTCTCCCCGTGGTCCTCCACCTTGCGCAGCTCGGCCAACTCGCTCCGGAAGGTCTGCACCTGGTCGAACAGCCGGTTCACGTGGGCCTCGAGGTCCGCCTGGAACTCGGCCACGAAGCGCTCGAGCGCCGGCCGGTCCACGGCCTCCCGCTCCTCGGGCGGCCAGGTCGCCGTGAACGTTCGCTCCAGCATGGCCACCAGGGCTGGCCCGTGTCTGGCGACCAGGGCCCGCAGGTCCTCGAGCCCGCGGGGCCGGTCGAGGTACCTGACCTTGCTGCCGTCCGGTACCCGCTCGGCGAAGTAGGCCGAGACGTGGGCCGGGAAGGCCCTTTCAAGAGCCTTCTTGTCCTCGGGGCCAGCCAACGCCCGGAGCGCGGTCAGGATGGCCGAGTGGGCGTGCTTGCGGATGAGGGGCTCGTTCCGCAGCGAGAAGGCCGGCACCCGGATCTCGCCGGCGATCATGGCCCGGGGGTCCTCGAAGAAGTAGCGCCCGTGGGCCCCCGCCTGGCAGTGGGTGAAGACCACGGCGATGCGGTGCCGGCGGCCGGCTCGGCCGGCCCGCTGGGCGTAGTTGGCGGGCGTGGGCGGGACGTTCCGGAGGAGCACCATCTCCAGCTTGCCGATGTCCACCCCGAGCTCGAGGGTCGGGGTGCACACCAGGCAGTTGTACAGCCCGCCCTTCTCCCGCTTGAACTCCCGCTCCAGCTTCTGGCGCATGTCCTTGGGCACCTGGGCCGAGTGCTCCCAGGGCTTCAGCGGCACGAACTGGGTGTGGGTGTACTGGTAGACGTCGTGGTGGCTCTCGTCCCGGCCCGCCTCCTTGAGCGTCCCCTTGCAACCGTACTCCGGGCAGGCCCCGGTGGGCGTGGTCACGGTCTGGGCCCGCTGGCAGGCCGGGCAGAAGAGACGCCGGTCGGTGAGCCGCACGCCCAGCTTCTCCACGTTGATCTGCTGGATGCCGCCCGGCACCTTGAGCGCCTGCTGCTTGCCGTGGTGCTTGTAGGTCAGCGTGGTCCCGACCAGGACCTCCTTCTCCCTCAGCCATTCCCACAGCTCGGTCAGGAACTCATCGCGGGCCTTCTTGTCCGGCTCGCCGCCCAGGCCCTTCTTGAAGATCACCTGGGCCACGGAGCGGCCGTTCTTGGCCAGCCAGCCCCTGCTGTAACCCTTGCCGTAACCCGTGTCGTCGCTCCGGATGGGCACGAGTGCCTTGGGCCGGTACTGGTCGTACACCCCCACCAGGCCCTTCCGGACCTCCTCGTCCTTGTCGTTCCACTTGCGGCACAGGAGCGGGTCCGAGACCACCCCGCGCCGCCTGTGGTTGTCCAGGATGAGCCGGACGACGCGGGCGAGGGCGGCGGGCGCCGCGCCGAGCCGCTTCGACCACTCCTCGTAGAAGCGCGGGGCGTCCTCGACGCCGATGCCCTGGGTCAGCACCTCGGCCAGCGCGAGCGTCTCCAGGCTGCCACGGCGCTGGCCGGAGGCGGCGAACTCCTCCAGCAGGAACCACTTCACCCGGATGAGGTTGTCGTCCTCGTCCCAGGTGCCGGGCTTCAGCACCCCTTGCTGCTTGGCGAGATCCACCACCCGGCTGGTGAGCTTCTCCAGGCTCCAGATCTTCTCCCGGTCCTCGGCGAGCACCTGGACCAGGAGGTGCCGCAACCGGAACCGCCGGGAGCGCTCCTCCATCCAGCCGGCCTGGAAGGCGGCGTCCTGGCGGCTGTCGGTGAAGATGAGGAGCTTCTGCAGCGACTCCTCGTGCATGGCCGAGAGCATGCTCTGGGCAAGGATGGTCACGTCCGCCACCTCGCTCGAGCGCGCGGGCGTGACGATCTCCTCGTACCCCTTGGCCGAGGTGCCGCAGGCCCTGCACTTCTTCATCTCGCCGTCGAAGCGCCGCACCCCGACCAGCGTCCCGGCCGTGCGGCACTTGCCGTTCAGGCAGGTGTCCGACTTCGCGTCGTGGAGCGCGCCGCACACCCGGCACAGGAACGCGTCTTTTCCTTCGCTTGGGCCTTGATCCTCGTCTTCCTCCTCATCGAGGGCCACCAGGTGATCGGTGAGGTACACCAGGGTCTCGTCCGGTCCGGGCAGATCGTCCCGGCCAGGAACCCGGGTCAGGCTGACCCCGATCGCGCCCTCGCGGACGGGCTGGCCGGCGAACAGTCGGAAGTAGTGCTGGCCGCACGAGCGGCAGAGCCACAGCGGCATCACCTTGGCTCCGCCCTCGGCCTGGCCGGCCTCGACGTCGAAGCGCACCTCCGGCTTGCCGTCCTTGTCCAGCGAGCAGCCCAAGCCCAGGAAGCCCTGCACGAAGTAGTGGAGCCGTGGCCTCAGGATGGGCTCTCCCTCGAGCTGGGCCAGCGCGCCCAGCACGAGGTAGCAGAGCAGCTCGGCCACCAGGTCCTCGTCTCCGGCGCCGCCCCGGTCGAGGGCCTTCATCCGGGGCAAGGCCTTGGACAGAAGGTCCGGGCTCTTGAACACGTCGCCGAGGAGCGCCACCAGGCGGTTTCCCAGGAGCAACCGGGCCACGCGCTCCATGGCTTTCGTGCCTGCAGGCGCGGCCCGCCCGCACAGCCGCTCGCAGAGCGCCAGGAGCGCGGGTCCGAGATCCTCGACCTCGTCCTGGAGCTGGAGCACCCGCGAAGCCTCGAGGAGCTCGGCCAGGAGCTCCCGCGGTTTGGCCGGGATGGGCGGCAAAAAGGAAGCCTTGCCGGGGTCGGGCAGGCTCTCGCGCTTGTACCGCTCGGTGACCAGCTCGACCTCGACCTCCGGGACGCCGAACAGGCGGGAGGCGAACTTCCGGGTGGCCGCCGCGGCGTCCACCTTGGACTCGGTCTCCTGGACCGTGGCCGAGGTGCCGACGCAGATCACCTCGTGGGCCTGCTTCCCGGCCACGTCCCGGAGCCGGCGGATGAGGCAGGCGGTCTCGGAGCCGAGCGCGCCGGTGTAGGTGTGGACCTCGTCCAGCACCAGGAAGCGGAGCGGCGCGCCGCGGAAGAGGTCGAGATCCTTGTCGCGGAGGAGCAGGTACTCGAGCTGGGAGTAGTTGGTGAGCAGGATGCGGGGCTTCCGCGAGCGGATCTCCGCGCGGTGGTAGCACTCCTCCCAGGGCAGAGGAACCTTGTCCTCCTTGCCCTCGGCGAGCAGCGTCCGTTCGGCCGGGGTGTAAGCGCGGGGCTCGCTGAGCTTCCCCTGCTCGGGCGCATCGTCCTCCGGGGTGACGCCGGTGTACCGGCCGAAGGTGACCCGGGTGCCGGCGAGCAAGGGCCGGAGGCGCTTGAGCTGGTCGTCCACCAGGGCGTTCATGGGGTAGACCAGGACGGCGACCACGCCCTCGGGGGCCTTGTCGTCGCGGAGGCGAAGGCAATGGTCCACGATGGGCAGGAGGAAGGCCTCGGTCTTGCCCGAGCCGGTGCCGGTGGCCACCACGGTGTGCATGTTGTTCTTGATGGCGCGGAGGGCGAGCTCCTGGTGCTTGTGGACGCTGGCGAAGGAGAAGACGCTGCGGATGGCCGGGTGCAGGCAGAGGCCGTCCTCGCGGCAGAGCTCGTCCACGGTTGGGCCGGTCTCGAAGGGGCGGGTCAGATAGACGTAGGGGCCCTTGGCGATCAGCCGCTCCCCGCCGATGTCGTGCTTCAGGTGCTCCCGCACCTGGGCCGCCATGGAGCGGTCGGCGATGGGGAACGTGGTGAGCAGGTAGCGACCGAACTGGTCGATCACCTCGGTGCCGAACTGGACGGGATTCAGAGTCACGCATTCATCCTTATAAGAATTCTAATCCTGACCATCTAGTCCACCATAACCGCCATCTCCGCCTCACCTGAGCTTCATTCGTAAAATATCTCAGCTAATCTAATTCCGCCATTACTGGTAAAGGCAGCTGCAGCCCAGACAGTTTCTTCACTGTCTCTACATGCTCCCTTAAGGTTCCCATAATTCGTTTATTTACACCCTTCAACGTCGCTCCCCTCCAAATTTCTGACATGATCTCTTCGTCTTTAACTAGTTCCTCTGCCTCCTCAGGTCTAACAGGATCAATTGGGTCGCCAGCGCCATGCACAATTGCTCGAAATAGCCAGATGAGATTATCCTGTATTCTGACGTCGCTATGCGCCCTAGTAATAACAACATCTCTGAACCATCTAGTGTTAGCTTCGCTCCAGAATGGACTTCTCTTTCTCAGTAGCATATAGTAGACAGCCATGGCGTCAGGAAATACCAACCCATCCAATCCGCCAGGCCTAAGTAGAAGGTCCTTTGTATACTCAAGCAACCTACCCTCCAATACCTTCATTACTTCAAGATAAAGCTCTTTTGACTCATCATCTCGAATTTCCAATGGCTTATGCCATGGGCTAAGTTCTCGATACACAGAACATATATCAAGTGGAGCCTTCTCGGTTAGTTTCAAAAGTAGTTCTTTTTCTATGCGCCTCAGATCTAAATACTCCCTCCCCGAGAAATGCGCCCATCCTGCGAACTGCCGAAATATTTTCAAGTAATTATCATTGCGTATTGCGCTCCGGTAATCTCCCATATCTCCCACCAGCAGTAATTCAAAGACATCAAGAGTTTTCTCTGCCTGCTTAATGCATTCAAATTGCTTTTCCTTCGTACTCAATTGCGACGCCATTTCCAACAGTCCGTTCCTATTGACCCTTGTTTCTACGGTCTAACTGTGCTTAATGCCTGAGGTATGCCAAAACGAGGAACCAAGCAAGAACTCGAGGCTCGCCGGATGCTTGCGGTGCCGATGCTCCGGCGGGGCGAAAGC
>JAKLGA010000026.1 GCA_022710975.1 Myxococcota bacterium
CGACTGTGTTATCTTCTTCATCGACCGGCTCCTTTCGCGTGTGGCTCTGCGCACACGGTTCTCTCCGATCCGCGAGCGTAATCCACGTGCTCGCGAAACGGAGCCGGTCATTCCATTTTGACTAGGGTACGAAGCACAGGCCCAGGGGCGGCAGGCCGGTGGAGATGGGTCCGGCGGTCAGCTCCCCGTCGTCGACAGTCGAGAAGACGCGCACCCCGGGGGCCTCGCGGGTACGGTCGGCCACCCACAGCTCCGCGCCGTCGGGGGACAGCTCGAGCGCCGCGTGCGCGTAGCTGTCCGCGGCCAGCAGCTCCGCGCGCACCTCGCCCGCCAGCGGGTCGAAGCGCACCACCCGGGTGGTGGCCTCCGTGCCCACCCCGCCTGTGGCCACCACGGCGTACCCGCGGTCCGGGCCGAGCAGCACGGCGTCCACCACGTCCCCGCCGAGCGCCGCCTCGCCGATGGCCAGCCCGGCCGGGCGGGGATCCTCGGGATCGATGAGCTCCAGCCCGCCATCCAGCGCGCCGAACGTCCCGGCCTCGGCCACCACCAGCCGCCCGGCGGCCGGGCAGTGGCGCAGGCGGGCGAAGGGGTTCGCGGCGCTCAGCTGCACCTCGGCCACGCGCGCGCCGCTGGCGGCGTCCAGCACGAGGAGCAGGCTCGGCGGGCCCGGCTGGAAGTCCTCCAGCCGCTGCAGCGTCACGAACACCCGCCCGTCCACGACCAGCGCCGAGGCCGCCTCCGGGGAGCCGTCCCCATCGGCCCAGGGCGTGAGGTCCACGCCATCGAGGCGGGCTCCGTCCCGCGGGTCCACCACCAGCACCTCGGGCCGGGCGTACAGCGGCAGGTAGGCCCGGCCCGGCGAGGCCACGGCCAGGTCCTGCGGGTTGGTGCCCGCGCCGGTGGAGAACTCGAGCGCCACCTCCCAGCCAGCCAGGGGATCGAGCCGCTCGACCGCGTCCGCGCCCAGGCGCGAGATCAGGTAGGGCGCGCCGCTGGCCGGATCGGTGCGGCAGGCGGCGTCCGGGTGGATGGCCCGGATGTCCCGCACCGCGCGGCGATCGCGCCGGCCCACGGTGGCGTAGGAGCCGGTCTGGTAGTCGCTGGTCACCACCAGGACCTGGTCGAAGCGGTTGTCCACCGGCCCCTCGGCCGGCCCGCCCCCGCAACCCGGGAGCAGGCCCAACGCCAGGCCGACGGCCAGGCGGCGGATCATGGCACGCCCTCCTCCCCTCCGCCCAGGCGCACGTGCAGGGTGGCCAGCACGCTGCGGCCCGGCAGGGGGAACGACTCGAAGTCCCGGAGCGGTCGCAGGCGGCCGTCCGCGTCGCGCAGGCTGATGGTGTCGAGCAGGTTCTGCACCTCGAGGGTCAAGCTGAGCCCCTCCCGCGGCCGGGTGAGCCGCAGCCCGGCCGACACGAGCAGGCGCGCCAGGGCGTCCTCCTTCAGGTTGGCCGCGTCCAGCGCGTTCAGGCCCGCGTAGTCCAGCTCCGCCCACAGGGCGGCGCCCCAGCGGGGCTCGGCCACCCGCCCCTCGAGCCGCAGGTAGGCCTCGTGGGCCGGGCGGCCCGGCAGCCGCTTGCCGTCCAGGTAGGGAGCCGCGGAGCGGCTGCGCGCGAACAGGTAGGTGTAGTTGGCGGCCAGGTCGAGGTGGTCCCAGAGCTCGAGCCGCAGGCTGGCCTCCAGCCCGAGGATGTCCGCGCCGTCCAGGTTCTCGGGCCGCAGGCTGGCCTGCGAGTTCTGCACCAGCGCGATCAGCTCGTCCGCCCAGGTGCCGAAGACGTCGAGCTCCAGGCGCGCGGCGCGGACCAGGCCGTCCCCGCGGTAGCCCCAGGCGGCCCCGAGATCGGCGTTCACCCCCCGCTCGGGCACCAGGGACGGGTTGCCGACCATGCTGCCCTGGTCGCCGAACAGCTCGGTCAGATCCGGCAGGCGCACGTAGCGCCCGGCGTTCGCGCGCAGGGCGACGCCCCCGCCCAGCTCCCAGCGCGCGCCGAGGGCGGCCTGCCAGTCGGGCTCGGTCGTGGAGGCAGGCGAGGCCGTCCCCAGGCCCGGGGCCAGCGGCCCGCCCCGCCAGGTGGCGCGCAGCAGCCCCAGCCGCGCGGAGGGCACCAGCCTAAGATCGTTGAGCGGCCGCCACTCGTGCTCCAGGCCGAGCTGGGCGCGCCAGCGGGTCTTGGGCGAGAACTCCGCGCCTGACAGCAGCTCGCGGCCCTCGAGCTGCTCCCAGCGCGCGTCCAGCCTGGCGCTGGTCGCGTGGCCGGGGGCCGGCGTCCACAGCCCGTGCGCCCCGAGATCCACGGCCTGGGTGGTCGAACGGGTGCGCTGGCGGCCCAGGCCGATCTCCCCGTGGGGCGGGCGCGTGTCGTCGAAGTCGCTGGTGAGCAGCAGGTGGGAGGCCTCCAGCCCCACCAGCAGCTCCTCGCCCACGGGGCGCAACCCGCGCAGGCCGAGCGCGTTCCGCGCGCTGGTGAGCCTGGCCGCGTGGGTGGGCAGGCTGTCGATGCCCGGCACGCCCTGGCGCCGAGCGTGCAGGGACTCGAGCAGGGTCAGCCGCCAGGCGCCGGGCTGCGCGTCGAGCTTGAGAAGGACCTCGCCGCCGCGGTGGGCGTTGTTGGCCCGGCGCTCGACGCGGTCGTCCGCGCTCTCGAACAGGGTGCCGTTCCGGTTCAGGTACTCGAAGTCCCCGCTGGAGGAGGTGAGCGAGCCCAGCGCCAGCGCGCGCAGCCCCGGCCAGGCGCCGGACACCAGGCCGAACAGGCGCAGCGTGTCGAAGGAGCCGGCCGTCAACGCCAGCTCCGCCGACGTGCCCTGCACCGCGCGCGTGCGCAGCTCGATGGCCCCGCCCAGGCCGGCCGTGGGCAGGCGCACGGGGGTCTGTCCCCGGTGCACCACCAGCGTCCCGAGGATGTCCAGCGACAGCTCTCCGAGATCCACCGCCGACAGCCCGCCCGCGTTGAGCAGCAGCCCATCCAGGTAGACGGGCACCTGCGCGGCGCTCGAGCCGCGGATGCTGGCCAGGCCGAAGGAGCCCAGGCCGCCCAGCCGGCGCACCTGGACGCCCACCGCCCGGGACAGCACCTCCTCCACCGTGGCCAGGCGGCGCGCCTCGCCCGCCACCTCCACCACCTCGGCGCACCCCACGGCCGGGGCCTCGACGGGCTCGCGCGAACCCCGCACGACCACGATCTCATCCGGCTCTTCTTCCGGCTCAGCCTCGGAGCGGTCCCTGCAGTCTGTGCAGTCCCCTGGGTCCCCTGCCTGCGCCGCAGCGCTGGCCAGCAGCGACAGCAGGCCCCCCACCAGCCATGCCGGCGAGAGCTTCACGATCCCTCGCCGAGCGCGGCCACCGCGTCCAGGTCGAAGCCGGCGCTGCCCGTGGTCGGGTACGGATCGTAGATCGGCTGGCCGAACGAGTCTCGCTGCCGCCCGTCGCCAGGCACGTCCTCGATGCGCACGTAGCGCACCGCCCCGAGGTCGAGCCGGCCGTCCAGGACCTCGGGCCGCGTGGCCAGCTCGCCCAGGTCGAAGGGGGTGCCGAAACCCGCGCGGTACTTGCCGGCCAGCCCGCCCAGGTCGCGGGTGTCCATGCGTTCGTAGGCGCCCACCGGCGCGTCCGCCAGGGTGGCGCAATCGAAACGCGCGAAGGTCCGTCCGTCGGAGCTGACCGCCACCCGGGCGAGCTCGAGGAAGCCATCGTCCAGCCCGTTCTCGAAGACCGCGAGCTCCGGGCCGGTCCCGTCGGCCAGCGGCGGCTCGAGCTCCAGGGTGATGCGCCCGCCCTCTCCCAGGCTGACCACCCCGGTGGCCAGCCCCTCGGCCGGGCCGAGCGCGCGCGCGGGCTCGCG
The DNA here is from genome assembly GCA_022710975.1 of Myxococcota bacterium. Classification (GTDB taxonomy): domain Bacteria; phylum Myxococcota; class B64-G9; order B64-G9; family B64-G9; genus JAKLGA01. Next base: position 3,849 of record JAKLGA010000026.1, read on the forward strand.
CCAGGTCGCCTCGACCCCGTCGCCGAAGCTCACCGACACCACCCCGCGGGCCCAGCCGCGCACCCTCGGGTCGTCGAGCGCCACGGCCGTCGAGCCCGGCTCGCCGGCCGGCGGGGGGTAGCCCGCCTGGACCTGGTAGGTGAAGGCGAAGCCCGGGGGCGCGGCGCAGTCGAGGCCCAGCGCCCGGGCGAACGCCCGCACCGGCCGGGGCAGATCCTGGTCGGGCAGGACGAGCTCGCGCCCCGGCCACCAGGCCGTCGGGGCCGCCGCCTGGGCGTCCGGGCTCCAGCCCACCTCGAGCTTCGCGCCCTCGGGCGCGAAGCGCAGCCTCGCCCCGGCGTGGACCGTTCCCAGCGTGGGCGCCTGGGGGGGCGCGCTGCACAGATCCAGGCCGGCCGCGCCTGGACCGCAACCGAGCAGGTGCAGGCAGCCGAGCGTCGCGAGCAGGGGTGGCCGCATGGTCCTTCCTCCTTGCCTCGAGGAGAAGGCACGAGCTGGTTCGGGGCGCGGCAGGTCTTCCGGCTCGCGGATCGTCCTACTCCCGGCGCCTTCCCACCCCGGCTCCCGGCCGGGGCAGTGGCACGACTTCACCGGTTTCGTCCCCGCTTACGGCGGCGGGACCGCGTCGGCTTTGCACCGACTTCCCTGGCACCGCGCCCTCGCAGCCGGCAGCGTACGCCGCGGAGCGCCGGCGAGTAAAGCGCAAAAAGCGGATCGAGGACGGCCCGCTTTTCCCGAGGAAAATCCAGGGCCCCTGTGGTAGGATGCCCCGCGATGTCTCCCTGCCCCGGCGAGACCTCGCGGGATCCAGCGTCCATTCTGCCGGGGCCGAGGTGCTTGGCAGACCCATGGCGGCGCACGCAGACGAGCTGCCCCGTGAGTTCGGCAAGTACCACCTGATCGAGCGCATCGCCACGGGTGGCATGGCCGAGCTGTACCTGGCCAAGCTGTACGGCGCCGGCGGGTTCGAGAAGGACCTCGCCATCAAGAAGGTGCTGCCCCACCTGGCCCAGGATCAGGCCTTCGTCCAGATGTTCATGGACGAGGCCATGATCACCGTGACCCTCAACCACGGCAACATCGTCCAGGTGATCGACTTCGGAGAGCTCGAGGGCGAGTACTTCCTGGTCATGGAGTTCATCGACGGGGTCGATCTGCAGCTGCTGATCAAGCGCGGGGCCGAGTCCTACGACCCCATCCCGGTCGGGCTGTCCGTGTACGTCGCCGAGCAGATCTGCCGTGGGCTGCACTACGCCCACGAGAAGCTGGGCCCGGACGGGAACACGCTGCAGATCGTGCACCGCGACGTGAGCCCGCAGAACGTGCTGCTGTCCTTCGAGGGCCAGGTCAAGCTGGTGGACTTCGGCATCGCCCGCGCGGCCAGCCGCATCAGCTCCACCCAGGCGGGCGTGGTCAAGGGGAAGCTGGCCTACATGAGCCCGGAGCAGCTCACCGGCCAGGTGGTGGACAGGCGCTCGGACGTGTTCGCCGCGGGCATCATCCTGTACGAGATGCTCACCAACCACCGGCCGTTCGAGGGGGCCACACCCCACGAGACCATGGCGCTCATCTCGCGCGGCAAGTACCAGGAGCCCCAGAAGCTCAACCGGCACGTGCCGCGCAAGCTGGCCAAGCTGGTCGCCAAGGCGCTGGAGACCAACCCGAAGAAGCGATTCCCGACCGCCGGCGCGCTGGCCAACGAGCTGTCGGCGTTCCTGCACTCCGAAGGCAACCCGCCCGAGTCCTCGACCCTGGCGGCCTTCATCCACCAGCGCTGCCCGGACTCCAGGCCGCGCGCCCTGGTGCCCACGCCCAACCGCTTCCTGCGGCGCGAGCTCACCCCGCCGCTGGGGACGGGGCGCCTGCCCGTGTCGGAACCGGACCGGCCCGCACCAGCCGCCGCGGTCAGGGAGCCCACGCCCGCCCCGCCGGCCGTGGCCACGCCCGCGCTGTCCTTCAAGCCGGCCAGCCCGCGCGCCGCGCCACCCCCGGCCGACGCCACCGACAGCAGCGCGGTGGTGGTGGCCGACGAGGCGGTGGCCTTCGGGGTGCTCGGGCTGCCCGACGACTACGCGGTGGCCAAGCGCGCGGCCGAGGCCCGGCGCACCGAGCCCGAGTTGCCCCGCAGCGAACCGCCCGAGGAGGTCTTCGACGACCGGCCCACCGATCCCAAGGGGGCCCGGCGCTCCACCGCGCCCGGCCTGCCTCAGCTCTCCCCCGCCGCGCCGGCGCAGGCCGTGGGTGGACGGCCGGTCGATCCGGAGCTGCTCGCGGCCCCCACCCGGATTCTCGAGCCGGGCGGCGGCCAGGTCTCCCCGCGACCGGCGACGTCCGCGCCCGTCGCGGGGGAGTTCCAGGTGCCGGATCTGTCCCACCGCACCGACCAGGAGCTGCTGCAGGCGCCCACGGTGATCAAGGGCGAGCCGCCCGCGCCCGACCTGCTGGACGCGCAGACGCGCATCCGGGAGGCCGCTCCGGCGACCCCGGACACCCCCTCCGGGCCCGAGGTGTCGGACCAGATGCGGGCCTGGATGGAGCGTGGACCGGAGCGGGAGCCAGACTTCGAGGACGAGGCCCCGGACCAGCGCCCGCGCTCCTCCGGCCGCGGGCCGGGCCTGGCCATCGCGCTGGTCCTGATCCTCGTCCTGGCCGCCCTGGCGGTCTACGTGTTCCTGGTGTGGAAGCCCTTCGGGCCCAGGCCCGCCCCGGACGCGGGGCAGGGAGTCACGGAAATCGCCATCCAGGGGGGGCTGGACGCAGGCTCGGCGGTCCCTGGCCCGGCCGGAGCGGGCCTCGAGGTGGCGGTCGACGCCGGTCTCGAGCTGGTCGCGGCGGATGCGGGCAGCGAGGTCGCGGCGGACCCAGGCCCTGCGGTGCCCGGCGCCGCCGATGCCGGCGCCGCGGCCGGGGTCGAGCCCGCCGCGGACGGCGGCACGGCGGTGGCCATGGCACCCGATGCCGGGGTGCAGGCGCCCCCGACGGGCGCCGACGCCGCCGCGAAGCCACCGAAGCCCGTGGCACCGAAGCCCGCGCCACCGAAGCCCGCGCCACCGAAGCCCGCGCCACCGAAGCCCGCGCTACCTAAGCCCGCGCCACCGAAGCCCGCGCCTCCGAAGCCCGCGGTGGCCGCGGCGAAAGGCACGGGCACGCTGCGCATCAACAGCGAGCCATTCGCCATGGTCTACCTGGGCGCCAAGCGCCTCGGCCCCACGCCCCAGATGGACGTCAAGCTGCCCGCGGGCAGCCACGTGCTCACCCTCAAGAACGAGGCCCTGGGCATCACCAAGAAGGTCCGGGTGCGGATCGAGCCGGACAAGGTGCACACGGTCTTCGTGGAGCTGGCCAAGTAGCCGGCGGGCTGACGGGGCGCTCAGGGCGGCAGGCAGGCCGAGCCGACCGTGCCGCCCACCAGATCGATCACCAGGTTGCAGGTGCGGTCGGGCAGCACACACTCCGGCTCGAGCAGCAGCAGGCAGTCCTCGCGGCAGTGGTAGGCGAAGTCTGCCCAGGAGAAGGCGCAGGTGAAGCCGTGGGCGCAGTCCTGGGTGGTCGCGCAGGTGTCGCCGTCCCAGCCGCCCGCGGCGCCCTCGGCGATCACCTTGTGGCTCACGTCGTCCGTGTTGCCGTCCGGGTCGCTGACCTCCAGCCGGATACGGAAGATGCCCCCGTAGACGAAGCGGTGGCTGGCCGTCTTGGCCTGGCTCCAGGGCGTGTCGTACACCCCGTCGTCCTCCCAGTCCCACTGCACCTCGAGCAGGTCGAGCGGCTGGTTGGGATCCGTGGTCAGCGAGGCGTCCACGGCGAAGGTGGTGAAGGCGTAGTCCCCGGAGGCGGGGGACACGCTGAACTCGGCCACCGGCACTCCGCGCATGGCGCAGCGGAAGCCCACGTCCAGGTGGCCGCTGGCGGGATCGCGCGAGGCGCGGTTGGCCGTGCGCAGCGCCTCCGGCAGGCTGTTGAAGGCGCCGCCGCGCACGACCCGGTTGGTGCCCTCCGCGGGTCCATAGGGGTCGGTCAGCAGCGCGTCCTGCTCCCCGTAGTAGGTGCTCGAGTAGTAGTCGTAGCACCACTCCCACACGTTGCCGGCCAGGTCCAGGGCGCCCTCGGGCGTGGCGCCGCCGGGTCGGGAGCCCACCTCGGCCGTGGCGTTGCCGCCGGCCTGGCAGCCGGAGTAGTTGGCCCGCGCGCAGTCCGGCGCGCCGTCGCCCCAGGGGTAGGTGCGGTCCGCCAGCGCATCGCCCCGGGCGGCCCGCTCCCAGCGCGCCTCGCTCGGCAGCGACTTGCCCACCCAGCCACAGAAGTCGGAGGCCTGCTGCCAGCTCACGTACACCACGGGGTGGTCGGCCCTGGCCGGATCCCCGTAGGCCGTGGTGTCGCTGGGCAGGCTGCACCACCCGGCCTGCACGCAGGCCTGGTACTGAGCGTTGGTCACCTCGGTGCGATCGAGGTAGTAGGTGGGCACCACCACCTGCTTCATGGGCGTCTCGTCGCTCTCGCCCACCCCGGCCGGGCTGCCGCGGTTGAAGCTGGTGCCCGGCAGGCGCACCATCTCGCTGCCGGCGATGACGCACCGATTCTGGTCGCAGGCGAAGCCGACCCCGCAGTCCGCGTCCTCCAGGCACTCGACGCAGGAGCCGTGCGGGCCGAGGTCGGGCTCGCACACCATGCCCTCGGGGCAGTCGCGATCCGCGGTGCAGCCCGGGGTGCAGGCCTGCTCCAGGCAGATCGTGCCGGCCGGGCAGTGGTCGCTGCGGGTGCACTGCACGCACACGCCCTGAGCCGGGTCGCAGGCCGGGTTGGGCGGGCTGCAGTCGGCGTCCGCGTCGCAGAAGAACTGGCACAGGCCGGCCGCACAGCGCTCCGTCGCCAGGCAGTCCTCGTCGCCCAGGCACTCCACGCACGTCCCCTGGGCGCCCAGGTCGGTGTCGCACAGCAACCCGGCCGGGCAGTCCCGGGAGTCCCGGCACCCCATCACGCAGGCGTGGTCCACGCACAGCGTGCCCAGCGGGCAGTGATCCAGGCTCAGGCAGTCGACGCAGGTGCTCTCGGCCACCAGGCAGTGGCCGGTGTCGCAGTCCTCGTCGGCGCGGCAGCCGGCCACACAGGCGTCCGCCTGGCAGATGCTGCCGTCCGCGCAGTGCTCGTCGGCGGTGCAGGCCACGCACTGGTGGCTGGTCAGGTTGCAGTGCAGGGGCGCGCAGTGGGCCTCCGCCGTGCAGTAGGGCACGCACAGGTGGTCCTGGCAGGTCTGGCCGGCCGGGCAGTCCCCGGGCACGGCGCACTCGATGCAGGTGCCGTCCGGGCCCAGGTCGGTGTCACAGGTCTGGCCGTCCGGGCAGTCGCGGTTCGAGCGGCAGCCCACCAGGCAGGCGCCCTGCACGCAGATCTGGCCGATCTCGCACTCCCCGTCCGACTGGCAGCGGGGCGGGTCGGCGCACACGAAGCCCGAGCAGATCTGCCCGCCCTGGCAGTCCTCGGCAGCCAGGCAGGCCACGCAGGTGCCGCTGGTCGGCTCGCAGCGCGGCAGGGGCGCCTGGCAGTCGCCGTCCGAGCCGCAGCCGACCGGCGTGCACTGGCCGGCCTGGTCGCACACCTCGCCGGTGGCGCAGGTGCCGCACGAGCCCTGGCAGCCGTCGGGCCCGCAGTCCTTGCCCGAGCAGTCCGGGGTGCACTGGCAGTTGCCCGCGCACACGCCGTCCGCGGTGCAGGTGCAGCCGGCCTCGCAGATCCCGCAGCTCGCCCCGCACACCGGGTCCGGCCCGCACTCCCGGACACCGCACTCGGGCGTGCAGGCCACGCAGCCGCCAGCCTGGTCGCACACCTCGCCGGTCCCGCACTGGCCGCAGGAGCCGCCGCAGCCATCGTCGCCGCAGTCCTTGCCCGCGCAGTCGGGAGCGCAGGTCTCGCACCGCCCGAGCGCGCTGCACTCCTCTCCGGCCGGACACTGGCCGCACGATCCGAGGCAGCCGTCCCCGCCGCACTCCCTGCCTGCGCAGTCCGGTAGACACCCCACGCAGCGCCCGATGCCGGTGTCGCATACCGGAGTCGGCTCGACGCAGTCCCCGTCATCGTCGCAGGCCATCGGCACGGCGCAGCGGTGGTCGATGCACTCCTGGCCGCTCGGGCAGTCGCCCGAGCTGACGCACTGGTACGCCTCGCAGTGCTCCGCCAGGCAGATGGACCCCGCCGGGCAGTCGCCGTCCGTGTCGCACACCAGCCCCGGCCGGCTCTTGGTGTCACAGCCCGTGAGTCCGAGCCAGCCCAGGCACAGCAACCACAGCGTCGAGAGGCAGAGGCGCTTCATTCTCCAGCTCCTTGCGCGGGCTCAAAAACGCAGCGTGTACCCCAGCCAGGCTCCGCCGGGCAGGGGCGCCAGCCTCGGTCCCTCGTCGGAGGGCCCCGAGCGATCCACCTGGGGATCGGGCTCCAGCAACCAGAACGCCACCGCCGCCCCTGCCAGCCCCAGGCCGACGCCGAAGCAAGCCCAGCCCGCGGTGAGCTGGGTCGCGGCGTCCTCGTCGAGCTGCAGGTACCGGCGCTCCAGGTCCGGGCTGGGGTTGTCCAGGAAGTCCTGGTAGGCCTCATCTCCGTCGCTCTGGGTCTCGACGCCGATGCCGAACATGACGAAGGAGGCGATCAGGCTGGCCGCGCCGAGGCCGGTGGAGGTCCAGAAGGCCACCCGCTGCCAGCTCACCGGTGCCGCCTGGCGGGCCGTGACCTCGGTGTCGGCCTCCTCCGGCTTGGTCTCCGGGGTGGCCTTGACCACCTCCGCGGCCTCCTTGGCGGGCTCGGCCTTGGGCTCGGCTTTGGGCTCGGCCTTGGGCTCGGCCTTGGGCTCGGCCTTGGGCTCGGCCTTGGGCTCGGCCTTGGGCTCGGCCTTGGGCTCGGCCTTGGGTTCGGCCTTGGGCTCGGCCTTGGGCTTCGCCGCCACCGAAGCGGCCGCGGCAGGCGGGGTCTTGTAGATGGACTTGTCCGGTTCCTTCAGGTTCACCTCGGCGGTCGAGATCTGGCCCTCGATCACCTCGATGCGCCCGACCAGGGGAGGCTGCCCGGGAGCCTCGGCCACCACCACGTGCAGGCCCACCGGCACGTCCCGCAAGGACACCGGCGCCTTGCCGCGCTTGACCCCGTCCACCTGGATCTCGGCCGCGAAGGGCACGCTGTCGATCAGCAAGCCGCCCGTGCGCACGGGCAGCACCAGGCGAAGCTCCCGGCGCTCACCCACCTTGAACACCACGCGGGCCTCGCTGCTGCCCCGGGAACCGTCCGGGGCCTCCACCCGCACCAGGTGCTCCCCGGCCGCGGCCTTGACGACCGCGGGCGTGGTCCCGGCCGGCCGGCCGTCCAGCAGGATGCGGCCCCGAGGCGGAACGCTGTCCACCTTCAGGCTGCCGTGGTCCGGCTTCAGCGCGGCCACCACCTTCTCGGTCTCGCCTGGGCGGATGGTCAGCGCGAGCTCGAAGGGTCTGTAGAGCTCCCGGGTCACCCGCAGGGTGTGGGGGCCCAGGGGGACCCGGTTCAGGACGGTCGGCGCGGGACCCAGCGCGTCCCCGTCCAGGAACACCAGGCCATCGGGCTCTGGGGTGCTCTCCACCTCGAGCCGACCGAACTCGGGTTGCAGTCGGAGCATTACCTGGGCCTTCTTGCCAGGCGCCACGGCGATGGCCTTCTCGGCGGGCCTGTGGTCGGCCAGGCTGACCCGCACGCTGCGCAGCCCCTTGGCCACCTGGGCGCTGCTCCAGGGCGACTTGCCCACCTTCACCCCGTCCAGCTCGATGGCTGCGCCGGGCGGCTCGGTGGTCACCGAGAGCTCGCCGGCCGAGGGCGTGAGCCCGAGGCCCACCTTGACCACGTCTCCGGCCTTGACCTCCACACTCTTCTGCGAGCCCTCGTGGAGCGCCTTGCGCACCTCGAGCTGGTGGCGGCCGCAGGTGATGTCCTTCAAGGTGGCCGGGGTGACGAGGTTGGTCGGCCGGCCGTCGAGCCAGATTTCCGCCCCCGCGGCGCCCTCGCTCTCCACCGCGATCCAGCCTGTGCATGGGGGCTCGGCCCCGGCGATGCCGCCGGACCAGGCCAGGGTCAGGACCAGCGCCACCGCCATCGACAGCACCCTCGCTGCTGGCATCTCTCCGCTCTCCTCCCGGCCAGCGCCCCGCGGATCGGGATCCCGCTGGCCCCGGGTCGTGTTTCCAATCCGCCCGAAGAACGGGCGGAGGCATTCTCGCGCTGGGCCCGCGGAGGTGTCAACCGCACTGACTGCCCTGAAGAGACGGAGGTGGCCCCGAACTTCCGGGGCGCGCGCGCCCGGTTGTGATTGGTCTTCACAGGTGTTCCCCACCGCCCCGCTGGCGCCGGCCGCCGGGAGATCGATGGCGCGGCCGCATCAGCTACCTCCCCGAGGCTTTCCGGGGCCCTAGGCGCCGCGACCAGGCGCTGGCACATGGGTTGCACGACTCCCGGCGGAGCAAGCCGCGCGCCCGGGGCGAGAGGCGGGGACACCCGCAGGGTCACCCGTCTGCCCAGGTCCGCGGCGCAAACCAAGGAGGCGTGGGCCATGAGAGCATCCTTCCTCGGGTGGACCAGCGCAGCGCTTGCCCTGCTCGCCGCCCCGGCGTGGGCCGAGGAGAGCAGCGTGTGCGTGGAGGTGGAGGTGGTCGGGCCGGCGACGGAGGAGGGCCCAGCGGTGCTGAAGCTCCTGGAGTCCGCGGCGCCGGGCCACAAGGTCCAGCTCGAGGACGCGCCCCTGGCCCCGCTGCTGCCCATCGGCCAGGATCCGGTCGGCTACCTGAAGCGGCTGCTCGAGCACTACGTGACCCACGCCAGCGGCTGGCAGGCCGTGCAGACGGGTTGCCAGGAGCACCTGCGGGTCGAGCTGTACCCGCTGGCCGAGGGCTGGACGGCCTTCGCGCGCTTCACCAAGACCGGCCGGGAGGAGCGCGTGGACCAGCTCTTCCCGGACGAGCTATCGCAGTTCGCCGAGCGCGCGGTGGCGGCCCTGCTCGAGGATCATCCCATCTCGGGCACCATCCTGCGCGACACCGTGCTGCGCTCCGACTCGGAGCGCTCGTTCCAGCGCGTGCGCGGCACCCACCACTACTCGCTCAACGTCGGCACCCAGCTCCGCGGCGGGCAGTTCGACACGCTGGTCTCGGGCGGCGGCACCGAGAACCAGGTCCGCCTGATGTATCCCGTGGTGCTGTCCACCGGCTACCGCGGCAAGTTCGAGAGCTGGTGCGTCGAGGCCCAGCTCCAAGGCCTGGTCGGCACCAGCCAGGAGGCGGCCATCTCCAACGCGGGGGGCGGTCACGTCGACTTCAGCGGCGGCCTGGGGCTGCAGCTCCACTTCGCGCACTACTTCAACCCGCGCGGCCTGGATTCCTTCTACCTCGGGGCCGGCAGCACCTTCGAGCTGCTGTGGTTCTCGGTCATCCGGCCCGCCGGCGACCGCCACGCGGACGACCGCAGCACGCTGCTCGGCGGCGGCCTGGACGTGGACGTGGTCTTCGGCTGGGAGTTCATGCGCGCCTCCAGCGTGCAGTTCTACCTGCAGGGCGAGCTGGTCCTGCCGGCCTTCGCCCTGGACACCGGGGACGACTACGGGGGTGAGATCCACACCTGGTACCCGGGCCTGGCGCTCAAGCTGGGCGTCGTGTTCTGAGCCCTATCTCTTCGCGAGCCGGGAGGAAGCCGTGCGCGTCACCGTCCTCACCCTCCTCGGCGTGCTGCTTGGCCTGGCCGGGCAAGCCCGGGCCCAGGTGCCGCTGTGCCTGGAGGTCGAGCGCCCCGAGGAGGACGCGGCCCTGCGGGACTTCCCGCGCCTGGTGACCGAGGCGCTGGCCCACCACAAGAGCCACGCCGTGGTGAGCGAGGGTTGCCGGGCCCACCTGCGGGTCGAGCTCTTCCGGGTCGAGGGCGTGCTGCACCTAACGGCCCGCACCGACCAGCAGGTGCCGGTGCGCTACGAGATCCAAGAGCCGGAGGATCTCCCCGGGCGCCTGGCCGACGCGCTCTCCCTGGTGCTGCACAACGAGCCGGCCTACCTGGCCGAGGACGTCGAGCACCTCTCGGCCGTCGAGCGCCTGAGCCGCAGCATCGGCCAGGGTGGACGCAACACCTGGCGCGTGGAGATGTTCGAGGTGCTCACCCGCTCCCCCGGCCTGGCCTTCGCCACCGGCGGGGCCATCGGCATGACCCGCGGCTCGGGCCACTGGCAGATCCTGGCGCGGGCCTACGGGGCCGGGAGCGCGGAGCGGGCCCGGGGCGAGACACGCGTGCTGCGCGGCCTGGCCGGGGCGGACGTGGGGCTCGCCTGGGAGTCCCACGCGCGCGAGGACTGGACCTTCTACGCCGGCGTGAGCCTGGGCCTGCAGTTCCTGCGCTTCGAGGGGCTCCTCGAGCAGGGCGCGGGCGAGACCAGCATGGAGTCGGTCAATCAGGTCACCGGCGCGCTCGGCCTGCGGGTGGGCATGCGCTTCTTCCGCACCCACGACTTCGACTGCGACGTATTCGCCATGGGCTACCTGCCCGTCACCGCCACCGACGACAAGGACGTGCTCCTGTGGGGCGAGGGCGGGCTGTACACCCCCTCCCTGCAGCTCGGGCTGGGCGTGGGCTTCTGAGCCGGGCTCAGCGGCGCACCTCGATGTGCACCGGCGCGCTCACCTCCCCGCGCCGGAGCAGCGCGGCGCGGATGGTGTGCGCGCCGGGTTGGAGCCGCCAGCGCGTCTCGTGGGGGAAGTCCACCCGGGCCACCGGCAGCCCGTCGACCAGCCACACCACCGACTCCTCGCTGGGCTCGACCCGGGCCGAGAGCAGCAAGGTGGCGAACTCCGCGGGCGTCTCGGGATCCCACTGGTAGCGCGCCCCATCGCGGGGCTCCTCCACCACGACCCTCGGGGCAGACGGCTGCGGGGGGGACGCGCACAGCGGGCTCAGCCGGGTGGGGGCCACCTCCAGCCGCGCGGCCCGGGCCCAGCGCGTGTAGCGCTCGGGCAGGTCCAGCAGCGCCCGCCGCTCCACCACGCCGGGCGGGCAGGCCGGCGTGGCCCGCAGGCCGTTGCGGCGGTCCAGCGGCACCCGCCTGTGGTAGGCGCACGGCTCGAGCGGCTCGCTGCCCGGGGCGAAGTGCTCGGTCCGCCGGTGGGGGCAGTCCGGGCCGGCCAGCCGGCCCGACAGCGCGCAGACGGTCCGGCCCACCCAGCCCTCGGGCGGCGGGAAGGAGTCGGCCACGGCGCGGTGGGGCCGCAGCGCGGGCATCAGCCGGTCGAGGATGTCGTGCAGCGGGCGGGCCGCGCCGTCCAGGCCGCCCACCCGGTTCATGCGACGCCAGTCGTGGTTGCCCACCCACACGCCGACCAGCAGGCGGTCGCTGTAGGCCACCGCCCAGGCGTCCCGGTAGCCCTGGCTGGTGCCGGTCTTGATCGCCACCGCGTAGTCGTAGTCGAGCGCGCTGCCCTCGGAGAAGCTGGGCTGGCGCGCGCCTGGATCGGCCAGGATGTGGGTCACCAGCTGGGCCGTGCCCGCGCCGAGCAGCCGGCGCGGCTCCGGGGGCCGCTCGTCCAGGAAGAAGCGCGGCGGGAGCGCGCGACCCTGGTTGGCCAGCACCCCGTACAGACCCACCAGCTCCTCCAGGCTCAGGTGCAGGTTGCCCAGCGCCAGGCCCAGGCCGTAGCGCTCGGGCTCGAAGCTCACCCCGCCCACCCCGGCCTCCGCCAGGAAGGTGAGCATGGGCTCCACGCCGACCTGGGCCAGCATCTGCAGGGCCGGGATGTTGCGGGAGTTGCCCAGGGCCGAGCGCAGCAGCAGCGGGCCGAGGAAGGTGTGTGAGATGTTCTCGGGGCGGTACGGCACCCCGGAGCGCCGCTCGAACTCCACTCGCACGTCGGCCAGCTCGGTGGCCGCGGTGGCCTGACCGCGATCGATGGCCAGGGCGTAGACGAAGGGCTTCAGCGCCGAGCCCGGCGGCCGGCGCGTGCGGGCGAAGTCGATCGAGCCGCGCGCCTCGCGATCGAAGTAGTCCAGCGAGCCGACGTAGGCCAGCACCTCGCCCGTGTCCCGATCCAGCACCAGCGCCGCCGCGTTGCCCGCCCCGCGCGGGCGCAGGCGGGCCAGGTGGGCCTCCAGGGCCGCGACCACCTGGCGTTGCAGGTCGAGATCCAGGCTGGCCCGCTGCACGAAGGCCTGCCGCCCGGCCGCCAGCTCGGCCCAGCGCAGGGCGGCGTGCAGGGCCGCCGGGCACCTGGCCGGGCGCGGCGTCAGGCGGAGGTCGCTCGCCAGGGCCTGGCGGAGCTCCTCGGCCGGCAGCAGACCGCGTCCGGCCAGCGCGCGCAGGATGCGCCGCGCGCGCCGCAGGCTTCGCCGCAGCCCGTCCGGAGAGTAGGGGTCCATGCGCCCGGGCGCCTGGGGCAGCCCCGCCAGGAAGGCCGCCTGCAGCCAGGACAGATCCTCGACCGGCTTGTCGAAGTAGTAGCGCGCCGCCCGCGCCACCCCGTGCACCCGGTTGCCGTAGGGCGCCACGGTCAGGTAGTGGCGCAGCACCCGCTCGTGGCCGTGATCGCGGACGAGCAGCAGCGCCTCGGCCGCCTCGCGGGCCTTGCGCCACAAGGTGCGCTCTCCGGGCGAGCGCATGCGCGCCACCTGCATGGCGATGGTCGAGGCGCCCGAGATGATCCGGGCGTGGCGGACGTTCTGCTGCAGCGCCCGCAGGAGGGAGGGCAGGTACACCCCCGGGTGCTCGAAGAAGCGCCGGTCCTCGGTCTCCAGGGTGGCCACCACCACGCGCTCCGGCAGCGTGCGCGGCGGGGGCCAGAAGCCGAGCAGGTCATCCTCGCCCGGCACCTCGGTCAGGAACTCTCCGCGCCGGTCCACCACCAGGCATGAGGGCGCGGGCAACGGCAGGTCGCGCCGCAGCGACAGGGCGAAGGCCAGCACCGCCGCCGCCGCGACCACGGCCCCGCCGGTGGCGAGCACCACCAGCCGCGCCGTGCGCCTGTCCAGGCCCGCGCCCACCCGACCCCTCCCGCGCCTCAGGGCGCTGCCTCCTGGCCGTCCTCTGCCGCGGGCGCCGCGCCGGCCGGCGCGGGCCCGATCTCCAGCCGCAGGCCCGCCCCGCGGCCGCGCAGCTCGGGGTGGTACATCTGCTCCGCCCACGGGGCCGGGTGCACGAACGAGCCCTCGGTGGTGGCCCGGGCGCGGGAGTAGAAGGCGTGGCTGCCCTTGGGCAGGTGCACGAAGTAGTAGCGCACCTCCTGATCGAGTCTCTGGACGTAGTCAGGCCGCAGGCTGTCGGCCCGTGAGGGGCGGGCCTCGGCCGGGGCCGTCTTCAGCTCGGGGTTGAGCGGTTCGAGCCCGGCGGCGAACGGCACCACCAGGGCCACGTGGTACAGATCGCGCTCGCTGACCAGGCCGGTCTCCAGCTCGAGGATGTCGCCCACGCGCACGGAGCGCTTCTCGCCGGGCTTGTCCTCGAAGCGGGTGGGCTCGGCCCCGTCGGCGTGCAGGACCGTGGCGCCGCGGGTCACCAGGAAGCCCTGGCGCAGGGGCTCGGCCCGATCGCCCGGGGTCTCGGGCAGGTAGCGGGCGCGCACCCGCACGCCCAGCTCGCCCCGGCCGGTGACGCCGAGCTCCACCGGCTTGTCGCCCTTCAGGCTGCGGCGCGCCACACGCGTGGCCGCGTCCAGCCTGAGCTCGCCGTCGCCGGCGATGGACACCACGGCCTGGCTCGGCGCGGCCTGGGCGCGATCCATGTAGGCCAGCAGCGCCAGGATGGAGCGCCAGTTGTCGTGCGTGCTGCCGAAGCCGCCCGAGGCCGAGGCGGCCGCGAGCAGCGCGTCGCGCAGCAGCGCCAGACGCTCGTGGGTCGGGTCGAGGCGCACCAGGCCCTCGAACACGCCCGCCAGGGTCGAGGTCGGGCTGCCCAGGTAGGCCCCGCCCCACTGCGTGCGGCGGGAGTTCAGCCCGCCGTAGACCGGCTTGCCCTGGACCAGCTTGAACACCACCGCCTTCCACAGGTCGTCCTTCAGCGCCGCCAGGTTCGTGCGGAAGAGCTCCGGACGCTTGGCCATGGCCAGGCTGAGATCGGCCAGGCTGGCGGCGTCGAGGCTGCCCCGGTGCTGGTACAGCTCGAGCAGGTAGTGCTCGTCCATCTCGCCGACCGCGGTCAGCGCCCGCAGGGCGGCGCTCTGCTGGTTGAAGCGGTAGTCGGGATCCAGGCCAGGGAAGTCCGAGCGCAGCACGCGCTTGAGCGCGTCGACGGACCGCACCCACAGCTTGTCGTCGCTCTTCTGCCCCAGGCTCCGGGCCAGGAACATGAACTCCACCGCCTGGGCGGTCAGGTCCGGGTCGCCCGCCCCGCCCGGCCAGAAGGAGAAGAAGCCCTGGTCGTTCTGGTGGAGCGCCAGCTCCTCGGCCAGGCGGGCGACGTGCGGGCCGACCTGCAGCGCGTAGTGCTCGTTGAGCCCCAGGCGCTTGAGGGTCGCGCCCACCACCATCTGCGGGATGAGCCGCGACAGACGCTGCTCCAGGCAGCCGTGGGGGTAGCCCTCCAGGTAGTCCAGCCCGGCCATCACCTCCAGCACACCGGGCTCGCTGGAGACGAGCACCTCCTGCTCCAGGGTGCCGGGCCTGGCCTTCTCCGGCAGCGGCCGGGCCGGGACCGGGCCGGCGCCCACCCGGGCGATGTAGGCGGACTCCTCCACGCCCCGGTCGGGCAGCACCGGGATCTCCACCTGGAAGGCGTCCCCCACCCCGTCGGACAGGCGGGTGATGTCCATCTTGACCTGCAGCCTGTCGCCGTGCACCGCGTCGCGGGAGGCGGCCACCACCTCGGTGCGGTGGCTGTCGGCGCGGTTCTCGCGCAGCTCCACCCGCTGTTTGAAGGGCTGGGCGCGTGCCCCGCCCTCGATGGCGATGGTCACCAGGGCCGGGCCCGCCTTGCCCTCCACCAGCCGGCCCAGGCCGCCGGCCAGGAAGCGATCGCCCTCGCGCACGAAACGCGGGAGCTGGGGCTGGACGAGCACCGGCAGGCGCACCTTGAGCCGCGCCTCGCGCACGCCGAACCGGCCCAGCCCCGAGGCCGCCACCGCGCGCACCTTGAAGTTGGTCAGATCGTCCGACAGGGCCACCGGCACCTTGAGGCGTCCGCTGGGCCCCACCGTGAGGGTGGCCTGGTAGTAGGGCACGGTCTGGAAGTTCTTGCGCACCCGGTGGCGGCTGCGCAGGCGCTCCGCGTCACCCTCGCCCCCGTCGCCGGCCGGCTCCTCGCGCAGCTCCAGCCGGCCCACCACCCGGTTGCGGCTGTCGCGCAGGCCGACCGTGCGGGCGTTGGGGTAGATGAGCTCGGTGAGCGGATCCAGGCTGGCCTCGTCGGCCAGCGCCAGCACCGCCTCGTCCACCAGCCACAGGGTCACCTCCCCCGAGAGCGGACGCTTGCGCTCGTCCCGCAGCCCGAGCTCGATCTCCACCGTCGCCCCGGGCCGGGCCGTCTCCGGCACCTTGAGCTCCACCTGCACCTGGTGGGCCACCGGCTCCACCTTGAGCTCCAGCGAGGCGCCCAGCGTCTCGGGCCGGTAGCGCGCGTCGCCCTCGGCGCCGCCGTCCCCCAGCCGCCCGCGCATCAGCAGCACGTGCAGCGGCAGGTTGGGCGCCATGTGCTCGCCGACGCGCACCGGGTGGACGGCCTTGCCGCCCTCCACCTGGAGCCACTCGTGGCGCACCCCGGCCGGGTCCTCGAGGATGACCAGCGCCTGGGCGCGCTGGAACGGGCTCTTGAGCACGAGCTGGGCCACCTCCCCCGGGCGGTAACGCTCCTTGTCGGTGCCCAGCTCGAACACCCCCTGGCTGGGCTTCTCCCAGGCCAGCGCCTGGGTGCCGCCCACGAACACGTCGGCCTCCAGGCTCTGCACCCGACCCAGCCGATCGCGCGCCACCAGCTCCACCAGGTACACGCCGGCCTGCTCGAGCTTGAGCGCCTGGACCACGGGCTGCGGGCCGGTGGTGAGCTCCAGCTCCTGCAGCAGCTTGTCCTCCTGCTCGGTCACGTAGGCGGCCTGGCCGGTGGAGAAGTCGGTCTCCCGCAGGTGGCTGTGCCAGGCGCGCCGGGACAGCCGCAGCTTGACCTTCTGGCCGGCCAGCGGCTTGTCGTCCACCCCGATGGCCACCACCTCGGGCTTGAGCTGGCCGGGATCCTTCAGGTAGCGCGTGAGCTTCATGCCCACCACGAAGGGCGGCAGGGCCCGGACCTCGTGCACCGCGCTGACGATCTGGTTGTCCGCCCCGGTCACGGTGGCCTCGAAGCGGTACAGGCGCGGCGAGCCGTCCAGGTCGAGCGCGGGGTTGACCTGCATGGGATCGCTGCCGTTCTCCCCGAGCTCGCGCTGCTCGCGGATGGTCTCGGGCGGGCGGGCCTGGCCCTCGCGGGAGAACTGCAGCGAGGAGGCGAACAGGTAGCCGTCCATGCCCTTGGGCACGTGGTAGAGCGGCTGGCGGGTGACGGTCCAGTCGATCGGCTGGCCGGACACCGAACCGCCGGCGTAGTAGCGCGCCAGGGCCTTGACCTGGAAGGGCTGATCGTTGGGCACCCGGTTGGGCCCCACCATCTGCACCTCGAAGGTGGGGATGCGGTAGGCCTCCACCTTGAAGGAGCGGGTGGCCAGCACGTCGTTCGAGGCCTTGAGCAGCAGGCTGGCCGTGTACTCGCCCGTGGGCGCGTCGGCCTCCTCGAACACCAGGTCGAAGCCCCGCAGGGGCGAGAACTTCACCGGCCTGAGCCACTGCTTGCCGCCCGGGGCCTGGATGCGCACGGCGAAGCCGTCCTCGGCGCCCGGGTCGCGGTACTGACCCTGGACCTTCCGGCGCGCGAAGCCCTTCAGGTACACCTTCTCGCCGGGCCGGTAGATGGGGCGCTCGCTGAACAGGAAGCCCACCAGGCGATCGTTGGGGGGCGCGGGCGGATCCTGGGTGATCCACTGCAGCCACGAGCCCCAGAACGACCAGTGGTTGTTGGCGAAGTGGGGGGGCGGATCGCGCGGGTCGATCACCAGCACGTCCTCGCCGCTCTTGACCCACACCCGCCGCACCTGGCGCCAGGGGGCCTGGCGGGCGAGCACCGCGCGCCCCTCGGCGTCGGTCGCCAGGCGCACCAGCTCCTCCCGGGGCGGCTGGCGCCGCTGGCCGGCCTGGGTCGGCGGCGGGGGCTCGCGCACCACCTCGAGCAGCACCTCGGCCCCGCGCACCGGGCGGGCCTCGTCGAGGCTGCGCACGTAGAACACCACCCGCTCGCGCTCCTCCACGCTGGTCAGGCTGAGGTTGGTCACCTGCACCCGGACGTAGGAGCGCTCGGGCGGGCCCTGCAGCCGCCGCAGGCCCACCAGGTAGTGGCCCGGCCGGCGCGCGCCGACCGCCGCGTCCAGCAGCGGGCCCACGTCCAGCCCGAAGTGCGCCGCGGCGCCCCGATCGGCCAGCGGCAGATCCACCACCCGCGACACCAGCGGAGAGCCCAGCAACCGCACGTGCTGGACGAGCGTACCCGCGTCCACCGTGCCGAAGTCCCAGACATCGCGAGCGGGCTCCTCGCCCGGGAAGGGCGGGGGCGCCTCCTCGGCCACGGTCACCGGGGAGGCGGGGAAGGGCCACAGGCCATCGTGCAGCGGATCGATCCGGTAGATGCGCAGGTCGGCGCGCGGCTCGCCGTAGCCGGCCAGCGGGATCATGCGCGGGCCCTGGGCCTCCAGGATGGCCGAGCCCTGCTCCCAGCGCACGTAGGGCTGGCGCCAGCCGAGGTAGAAGAAGGCCTCCACCTCGCCCGGGTCCTGCAGGCCGCGGCCGGCGTCGTCGACCAGGGGCGCGGGCCTCAGGCTCAGGCGGTAGATGAGGTCGGGCACGAACTTGCCCTTGAGCACCACCCGCTTGCCGAACACCTCGTGGCGCAGCCCCTCCACGGCCGGCTCGAAGCGCACCAGCTTCTTCAGCGCCGACAGGCCCAGCTCGCCCACCGGGGCGGAGAACACGAGCTGGGGCGTCTCGCCACCCGAGCCGCAGGCCAGCGCCATGTCCCGGGGGGCCTTGGCGCTGCCGCGCAGCGGGAGCTGGGCGCCGCCGCACTGGATGGCGCTCAGGTGGAAGGGCAGGCGGGTCGCCAGCCGGCCGGTCCACAGGACCTTGTCCTCCTCGCCCAGCGCCAGGCTGACCTGGACCAGCAGCAGCTTGCCCTCGGGCACCTCCTGGTCGAGCGTCACGGCGTAGGCGGCCGGCTCGCGGTGGTTCTGGCGGGGCAGCAGGGCCAGGCTGAAGGCCTCCACCACCCGGCGGGGCGAGTCGGCCAGGCCGGGCTGGTCACGCACCTCCAGCCGCAGCATCTTCTTCAGCGCCGCGAGCTCCAGCGGGGCCGGGAAGGTGAGCGTCAGGCTGCGGAAGGGCAGCAGCTCGTCGCTGTCCGCCGGCGGGGTCATGGCGCTGGGGGCGGACATCATGGTGGTCAGCACCTGGCTCTGCCCGCCCGCCTTGACCAGGAAGCGGGCCAGGGCCGGCCACGGTTCGGCCGGGCGGAACTGGAGGGTGCGCCGGTCGAGCCAGGACCAGGCGCCGGGCCAGGCGGGCTGGATGGAGAGCCGCGCGGCGCCGTCGTCGGCCGGCCCGCGGCCGGGGCCGCGGTCGTCGGGGAAGTACACGGTGATCGGGTCGAAGCCCCGCAGGTAGCGCTCCGGCAACACGCTCACCCCACGCGCCTGCGGCCGCTGGCCGAGATCGCCCGGCTGGTAGGGAGCCGGCGCCTCGGCCGGTTGCGCCCAGGCCGCCCCGCACGCGAGCAGGAGCCCGACGGTCCACACGCCCACACCACCTCGCACGGCGTTCATCGTTCGCCTCCCGACGGCTGGAAACCGATACGCTGGAAGAAGTCACGCAGGTAGGCCTCGGGCACCTCGCTGCGCCCGCCGGCCAGGCCCAGCAGCACGGGCCGGAAGCGGGCCGGCCGCAGCGTCTCGGAGGTGCGCACGACCAGCAGGTACGAGCCCGCCCCGAGCTTCAGGAACTGCTGGCAGCCCTCCCCCACCAGGCGCTGGGCCTGGTCGAGCACGCTGCACTCCAGGACGTCCGCGTCCGCCCGCAGGCCCAGGCCCACCTCGCCGTCCGAGCGCAGCTCGAAGCGGTACAGGCGGGCCTCGCCCGGTGCCACCCAGTCCTCCTGGCCGATGCCCTCGCGGAGCTCGAGCGGCGCCTCGAAGGTCCAGCTCAACCCGCCGGCCAGCGGACGCCCGGCGAAGGCCCGCACCGACACCCGCCAGGTCCCGGCCGGCAACAGCCGGTGCAGGTCGCAGCCCTGGCCGGCCCCCTCCACCACCTCCAGGCCCCCCGGGCCGGACAGGGCGCACACCCCGGACTCGGCCCGCACCCGCACCACCGCGGGCCGGTCGAGCTGCAGGCTGCGCTCGACGCCCGCGCCGCCGAGCGCCACGACCGCGCCCGGGGGCAGCGCGGAGGCCGGCCCGGGCCCGGGCGTCATGCCGAACCGGGCCGCGGGGATGCGCGCCGGAGCCGCCAGCACCACCTGCAGCGGGCCGGCCCCGTGCACCAGCCGGAGCATGCCGCCCTGGCCCGCCGGCAGCTCCAGCCCGCAACCCGCCAGCCGCCGCCCGTCGTCGAGCGTAAGCCGGCAGTGCTCCACCCCGGCCACCTCCAGCCGGCGCGCGACCGGCTCGGACACCACCCGCGCCAGCAGCTCGCCCGGCGCCCCGGGCCAGCGCTCCAGGAGCTCGCCCAGCTCGGCCCGGGTCTCGGGCCGCTCGAGCGCCAGCAGGCGCACCCGGGCCTGGCGGGCGGCGTCGGAGACGAGCCACAGCTCCCCGCCCTGGCCGGCCAGCGCGCAGCGCGCCAGGCGGCCGTCCGGCGGGCACACGTCCACGGCCCGGCCGGACGCGTCGGTCAGCACCGCCCAGCCGTCCGCGGGCAGGGTGAGCTCGAGCCGGAAACCGCCGCCGGGCAGCCTGAAGCGCGCGGTCGGACCGGACCACAGCAGCCGGCGCTCACCGGGCGCGAGCTCCAGCGGCTGGAGCTCGGCCGGCACCGCCCGCCGCGCGAGCACCGCCGGTCGGGTCGAGGCGCTGTCCAGCCACAGGGAGGCGAGCGTCTCCTGGCGCGGACCGCTGGCGGCGAAGCAGGCCGGGCCCTCCGCCCGCGCCACGCCGCCGCCCAGGCGGCAGGCGGGCGGCCAGGGCTCGCCCGGGGGCGAGCGCAGCTCGAGCAGGTGCAGGCTGGGGGCCGCGCTGCGCTGGCGCTGCAGCCTGGGGCGGGCCGGGCCGTCCAGGCCCAGGCGGAGCTCCTCGCGCGCCCCGAGGGCGGCGATCACCTCGTCCAGCGACAGGTCCAGGCGGGCCTCCGGGCCGGTGGTCGAGAAGAGCACCTCGCCGGGCTCGAAGGAGGCCTCCGGGCCGCAGAACTCGAGCGGTCCGCTGCGACCCACCGGCAGGCACCACACCTTCTCCGCGGTGCGGTACAGCCCCGCGGCCGGGATGCTCACCCGGCCCGCGCGGCCCGCGGCCACCCGCCCGGTGGTCGCCTCCACCGGCCGCTCCACCAGCTTCAGCTGCGCGTCCGCCGACCAGCGCCGGTTCCAGAGCTTCAGGGTGTGCCGGCGCCCCTGCGCGTTCAGCAGGAACCCGCACACCCGCACGTCGAGCTGGCGCCCGAGCTCACGCCCGGCCTCGTCCTCCAGGCTGCAGGAGAAGGCCAGCCTGGAGCGCAGGCCGACCTCCAGCACCGCGGCGCTGGCCGGGGGCGGCAGGCCGAGCTCGAGCACGTGCCCCTCGGGTTTCAGCACCAGCCCGTCCCGGGGCGTCTCCACGGGGCGCACCGGCAGGGTGTCCACGCTCACCCGGGTGACGCCCGCGCGACCGTTCTCGGCCTCCAGATCCAGGCGGTAGTCGCCCGGCTCGAGCGGCACGGCCACCAGGCAGTTCCAGTCCGCGGCCACCTCGCTGCCCTCGGCCACCAGCCGCCCCTGGCCGTCCAGCAGGCGGCAGCGCACGTCCGCCTGGCCCTCGGTCTTCAGGCGCACCACCCCGCGGGCCGGCACCCGCAATGCGACCCGCCCGGGCACCGGCAGCTCCATGCCCAGGCCCGGGGCCAGCGCCTGCGTGCGCAGCTCGAGCTCGTAGCGGATGCCCACGTCGCCGCGGGCGTGCTCGCTCACCAGGCGGTAGGATCCGGCCGCCAGGCGCAGCGCCTTGCCCTGCAGCGGCGGCGGACCCCCGGGCGGCGGCTGCACGAAGCGCGGCCGCTCCCGGTAGCCCTCGCCCTCGCCTTCGCCCTCGTACCCGTCCTCGCCTTCACCCTCCCCGTACCCGTCGCCCTCCGGGTCGCCCTCGCCCTCTCCGTCGCCCGGCTCCTCGCCCTGCCCGGGCTGGGCGCCCAGCTCCTGGGGCGGGATCAGCTCGACCACCTCGTCCGGCTTCCCGGCCGCCACCCGGAACAGGCGGGCCTGCATCCCGGCCGTCAACCGCAGGCCGAGCTCGAGCTCGGCCGCGAGCTCGAAGCGGAACTCGTCCTTGCCGTCCTCTCCCAGGTCGCAGGTGTAGGGGACGTTCGGCCGGATGGCGTGGGCGGCGTTCCCGGACAGCACCAGCGGGGGCCGGATCGGCTCCAAATACGTGCGGCGCATGCTCTCCACGGTGAGCGGGAGCTGCATCCAGCGCAGCTCTCCGGGCGCGAGCTCCTCCTGGAGCTGGCAGGGCGACGGCACCGGGCGGAGCGGCCAGCCCTCGCGGTCCTCGAGCCGGCACTGCAGCCCAGCGCCCTGGGCGCTGGTGCCGAGCTGGTAGCGGCCGGCGGTCTTGACCGTCAGGCGCTGGACCACCAGCTCGTCGGCCTCGGCGCGGAAGAAGCTCTCGCCCTCGCCGGTCACCCCGAGCTTCTCCTGCACCGGCCGGGCGCGCACCTCGAGCCCGGCCCGCCCCCGGCTGGCGCCCAGGGCGGTGGCGGTCAACAGGTAGCGGCCGGGGCGGAGGTAGCTGGCCACCAGGCAGTTGCGGCCGCGGCCCGAGCCCTCGTCCGCGAACAGCCCGGCGAAGACGGGGGTGCGCACCCGGCAGGCGGTGGCCAGCAGCCCCTGCGTGCTCACGTGGTACAGGCCCGGCTGGTCCACCTGGAACACGGCCGAGTGGGACTGGCCGCGCTCGAAGTCGAAGAACAGGACCTGACCCGGGGTGAGGGCCGGCAGCGGCCGGGTCCGCGGCTCCACGCTCGCCAGGGCGGTCCGCGCGGGCGGTGGTATCGCGCGCAGCACCACCACGCCCAGCGGCTCGCCGCCGCGGTTCTCCAGCCACAGCTCGTCCCGGCCCGTCGGGGCCGGCAGGCGGCAGGCGCCGCCGCGAGCCTCGGCGCGGGCGCCGCTCGCCAGGCCGCAGGCGAAACCCGCCCCGCCCACCGAGCGCACCTCGAGCGCCGCGCGCAGGTCGAGCGGCAGGCGCAGGCTCTCTCCGGCCTCCAGGGTCAGGGGCAGCGGGCGGGCGAGATCGAGCGGCAGGTGCCGCAGCTGCAGGCCGCGCGCGCCGGCCTGGCCGCCGCGCGAGAACACCAGCCGGTAGCGGCCCTTGGCCTCCAGCGAGACCTTCGGCAGCCGGCACCCGCTCTTGGTGGTGAGCGCGCCGCCGCCCCCCGCGCCGAAGCCGAGCAGGGCCGTGCTGGCGTCGTTGGGGGTGAGGCTGAGCCGCTCGATGCCCGGCTGGCCCTCGTACAGGCGGAGCTCGTAGCGCCCCGCGGAGAGGGGCGGCTGCAGCCGGCAGGCCTTGTCGGTCACGTCCTCCGAGGAGGCCAGGCGCTTGCGCTCCACGCCCTCGAAGCGGAACAGCTCGCAGCGCGTCTCCAGCCCGCCGAGGGTGCGGATGTCCAGCACCGACGCCTTGTCGAGCTCGAACCACACGCTGGAGGCGTGCCCGTCGTGGTTGAAGGCGCGCTCGAAGCGCCGCCCGGGGGCCAGCCGCAGGAAGTCGGCCTCCCGGATGGGCCGCCGCACCAGGTGGGTGGACTCCAGCAGGCAGCCCAGCGGAGGGGCGTCCGGATCCAGGGGCACGTCGTCGATCGCCACCAGGTAGTCCCCCGCGGCCGGCGCCTCGAAGGCGAGCTGCTGCGAGAGGTCGGTGTACAGATCGTCCGCCAGCAGCCCGCCGTCCACGGTCCCGGCCCAGCGCAGCAGGCCGGACGTGCCCGGCGCGCCGTGCAGCACCAGCGCGTGGGCGCCGTCGGCCAGGGAGCGGGCCTGGCACATGGGCACCACCGCCTTGGGCAGCACGCTGCACGCGGCCTGGGAGCGGAGCTGGCTGAAACGAGCCTCGCCCTGCCCCAGCGCCCACACCTCCAGCCCCACCGGGTGCTCCGGCGCCCGCTCGAGCGCCAGGAAGGCGGCCAGCGCCCCGCGCGGCGTCTCGAGGGCCAGCTGCCCGGTCGCGGGCAGCACGAAGGACAGGGCGCGCTCGGCCGGGGCCGGGGGGAAGCCGTGGGTCACCTGCAGGGCGTTCGACTCCTGGCCCTCGGTCCAGCGCCGCTCCGCGGTGCCGTACACCGTGAGCCGGTAGTCCCCGGCCTCCAGCACCCCCTGGACCAGCCAGGCGTGCAGCGGCTGGCCGGGCCGCAGCGACGCCTCCCGCGCCTCGGCGGCCAGCTCCTCGATCCACTCCCCGTCGCGCCACACCCGCACCAGGCCGGCCGTGCGGCCCGTGACGCGCAGCGCGACCGGGGCCCGGGCCGGCAGGCGCAGCCAGTAGGAGACCTGCTGGCCCGGCTGGAGCTCGCGCTCGTCCACCTGGCCGGGGGCGAGCGCCACGGGCCGCGGCGAGATCTCGGCGAACGGCCGCGCGACCAGGGCCACCTGGCCCTTGGCCCGCTCCGGCGAGTGGAGCCGCACCCGGTACACGCCCGCGTCGAGGAACAGGTCCAGCTCGCAGTTCTCCTGGCCGGACTGCCCGGCCTGGGCGAACGGCCCGCGCAGGTGGTCGACCACCACGCAGGCGGTGCCCGAGTCCGAGCGGGCCGAAAGGTGCAGCATGCCGGCCTGGTCGAGCCGCAGGGTGGCCACCTGCTGCCCCTGGGCGGGCACCTGGGCGGGCTCCACGCTGACCTGCAGGGCCAAGAGGACCAGGAGTTGGGCTGCGAGCATGACGCCTCCAGGGGGTGGGTCGCGCTCCTCCCGGGAGCGCGGTCGGGTGATCGGCCGACCCTATCCTATCGAACCAGGGGTACTGGGCTCAACCGGCACCGGCTGCCCGACGTGCAAGCCGGATGCCACGGTGGGGGGGGACGGGATCCCTCGGAAACCGGCCCTGGCCGGCTCGGCGCCCGTGGCGCGCCGGACGCGGCCGCGTGGCCTCGGGGCCACGGGCGCCCATCCGCGGCCGGGATGTCCCAGGGCGAGCTAGGCCCAGGTGGCCACGTACTCGTGGCCGGACCAGCCCGGCGCGCTGCCGGCCTGGTCCTGCCAGCGCCCGGCCAGCCCCTGCTCCGCGGCCACCAGCCCGAAGTGGCACATGGCGATCCCCATGTCGATGCGCTGCAGGTCCACCCCCGGCAACAGGCCATAGCCGGGGTTGCGCACCAGGAACAGGTGGCACCGGCTGCGGTCCCGCTCGAGCCACATCCGCCAGGGTTGCTTGTTCGAGGCCGAGGGCGCCAGGCGCACGGCCTCCAGCGGCTCGCGCAGCGGGCCGGCCTCCAGCTCGGTGCAGGGGTCATCCGGGGCCCCCTCCACGCACAGCTCCGCGAAAGGCTTGCGGTTGTCCGAGTTGGCGAAGAAGCGCAGGGCCCGCTCCAGGAAGCGCTTATGATCGGCGGCCAGGCCCACCGGGCTGGCGGCGGGCACCACCTCGTCCGGCCGGGTGCCCAGCGCCCGGCCGAAGGCCCCGCGCTGGAAGGTCCCCCCCAGCCAGCAGGTCCCCAGCCCGAGATCCGTGGCCAGCAGCACCGCCCACTCGAACACGTAGCCGAAGTCCTCCATGGAGCGGGCCGAGGCGCCCACCGCGCCGGTCAGGTAGTCCCGGGCGCCGCGGATGACCCCATAGGTGCCGAGCTTCTCCACCCCCTTGCGGGTCGGGTCGAAGGCCTGCAGCAGGCCGAGGCGCACCGGGCTGCCGAAGGGGGGCGCGGGGGGCGCGACCAGGCCCGCACGCAGGCGCTGGGCCAGCCCCTCCTCCAGCGGCTGCTCCTGGTAGGTGCGCACCGAGTACCGGGCCCGGATCAGCTCGCTCGCCGCTCGCCCGAACACCTGCCGCGCCATGGCCTCACCTCCCTGCGGAGCCCGCCCGGCCTCCCGGCAGGCCCGATCCGCTCGGCCGACTGTCGCACTTCACGGGGGGTCGATCAACCCCGGCCGGCGGGATCGTGGACGCCGCGCCTGGCTTTCGTTATCATCGGTGCGGGGAGACATGCACATGCGAACCGGAGCCATCATCTTCGCCTGGACGCTCGGCCTGTTCGGCGCCTGGGCCACGCCCGCCGCGGGCCAGACCTGCGACACCAACCCCGGCCTGGCCGGCTGGTCCCGCCTGGAGGGCGAGTGCAAGGACGGCCTGCTGGAGGGCAAGGGCAAGGCCAGCCTGCCCAAGGAGGGGGTGTACCAGGGGGACTTCGTCAACGGCGTGCCCCAGGGCCAGGGCACCCTCACCTACCCGGACGGGAGCTCCTACACCGGCGGGTGGTTCGAGGGCCAGCGCCACGGCAAGGGCAAGAGCGTCACCGCCACCGGCACCGTGTACGAGGGGGACTTCGAGAAGAACGGACGCAGCGGCCAGGGCACCATGACCACCAAGCACGGCTTCAAGTACGTGGGCTCCTGGAAGAAGGACCTCCGCGACGGCCCCGGAGTCGAGGAGCTGGAGGACGGCAGCCGCTTCGAGGGCTCCTGGCAGAAGGGCCGCCGGAGCGGCCAGGGCACCTTCAAGGGCAAGGACGGCTCGAGCTACACGGGTGGCTGGGCCGAGGACCAGCGCGACGGCAAGGGGGTCGAGGTCCGGACGGACGGCACTCGTTACGAGGGCGGCTTCCAGGCGGACAAGCGCTCCGGGCAGGGCGTCGAGACGCAGCCCGACGGCACCCGCTACGAGGGCGGCTGGGACAAGGGCCTGCGGCACGGCCCGGGCACCGAGAAGCGCGCCGACGGCTCCAGCTACACCGGCGGCTGGAAGGAAGGCCGGCGCCATGGCCGGGGGGTGCAGAAGCTGGCCGACGGCAGCACCTACGACGGCTTCTTCGACAACGACGTCCGCAGCGGCCAGGGCACCGAGACCCTGGCCGACGGCACGACCTACGTCGGCGGGTGGAAGGCCGGGCAGCGCGACGGCCAGGGTCGGGAGGCGCGCAAGGGCGCCTTCGAGTACACCGGCGACTTCGCCCGCGGCCAGCGCGAGGGCAAGGGCACGCTGTCGCTCCCGGACGGCACGCGCTACGAGGGCGACTGGCTCGGCGGCAAGACCCACGGCCACGGCAAGCTGGCCACCAAGGACCGCACCTACGACGGCGAGTGGCGCAAGGGCAAGATGCACGGGCTGGGCACGCTGGTGTTCACCGACGGCACCAAGTACGTGGGCGAGTTCCAGGACGGGCGGCGCGAGGGCCGCGGCAAGGAGACCCGCAAGGACGGCTCCTGGTACGAGGGCACCTGGCGGGCGGACAAGAAGCACGGCCGGGGCACCGGGCACTTCGCCAACGGGGCCCAGTACGTGGGCGAGTGGCGCGAGGGCTTCGCCCACGGGGTGGGCCAGCTCACCCTGAAGAACGGCGAGAAGAGGGCCGGCAAGTTCCGCGGGGGGAAGTTCGCGGGCGACGGCAAGACCGTCGAGGCAGACACCTCCGGCGAGGGCGCCCCGGACGAGCCCGAGGGAGCCCCCTGATCATGAACCGCACCCTCCCCCTCCTGTTGCTGGCCCTGGCGCTGCCGGCGGCCTGCGTCCACGCCCAGAAGCCTGTGCGCTTCGACGGACCGGCTGCCCTGGCCCTGGAGGTCCTGTCCCAGGAGCTCGAGGGGCTGGGGCTGCAGACGGCCGAGATGGACGAGCGCGACGCCGTGCTGAGGACGCGCTGGCTGGACACGGGCTTCCGCTACGGCTTCGTCGACGAGCGGGAGGCCACGATCTTCCGCCGCTACACCCTGGTCCTCCAGCGGCGGCCGGCGGACACCGCCCTGACGCTGCGGGCCGAGGTGGCCACCTGCCCACGCGGCGCGGCGGCCTTCGGCGGCGTGGAGCTGCCGGCCTCCTGCCAGCCGATGGAGGGGGTGCTCGAGGACCACCAGCAGGAGCTCGAGCGGCTCGGCCTGGAGCTGCAGCAGGCCCTGGCACGGCTGCGGCCCAGCCCCGAGGCGGCCGGGCAGCCGCCTGCCGTGGTGGTGGTGATCGTCTTCCGGGCCGCCGAGGGACTGCTCGGCAGCGGGGAGCGGGAGCGGCTGGAAGAGGTCCTGGCGGCCAAGCTGACCGAGACCGGGCGCTTCCGGGTGATCCCGGCCGAGACGGTCAAGGCCGCCCTGACCGAGCAGCAGCGGGAGAGCTACCGGCAGTCCCACGACACCGCCAGCCAGATCGAGCTGGGCCGGGCCGTGGCGGCGCAGAAGCTGCTGCAGGTCCAGCTGCAGCCAGCCGGCGCGGGCTGCCGGCTGCTGGGAACGCTCTACGACGCGGCCGAGATGGTCAGCGAGCAGGCCGTCAGCGCCGACTGCGCCTGCCAGCCCGCGGCCATCCCCGCGGGCCTGGACGCGCTGGTCCGGGCCCTGGTGGACAAGCTGCGCTGAGGCGGCGCCTCACGGGGGGCTTCGCCCCCCGCCCCTCCTAGCGTTCCACCGACTGGGTCCAGACGATGGGGATGCTGACGAAGGCCGCCCAGGGGTTGTCCGGGCCGTCCCACTCGGCCAGCAGCAGCATGGCCGAGACCTCGAGCCCGACAGCCAGCGAGTCGATGAGCTGCCACTGGTAGCGCGCGACCAAGGACAGGTACCCGCCCCGCGTGTCGTGGGTGCTGGACGCGTCCTGCCGGTAGCCGTTCTGCCAGTACCCCAGCCCCAGTCCGAAGCGCAGCAGGTGATCGCCGTCGTCCGCGAGGCTCCACGGGAAGGCCAGCCGGGTGCCGACCTGGAAGTAGTAGTCGTCGGAGCTCGTGAGCCCGCCGCCCAGCTCGAGCGCGGTCCAGTGCAGGTAGTGGGTGCGCCAGGTGACCGCCTCCAGCACCCCGCCGAAGGCGTAGTACGGGTGGCTGCTGCCACCGGTCTGCAGCCTGAGGCCCAGCCACTCCATGCGATCGCGCTGGCGGAGCAGGTGCCGGGCCTCTGCGGCGGTCTCGGCCGTGGGGGCGGGCGGCGGCTCGGCCGTGGGGGCGGGCGCCGGCGCGGGCGTTGGTTCGGCCTTCGGCGCGGGCGCGGCGCCGGCCAGCTCGGCGACCAGGCCGTCGATGGCCCGGGCCACCCCCGCCTCGTCGCAGGGGCAGGGCGCGGTCGCCGCGCGCTCGGCCGCGGCCGCCTTCAGGTCGTAGAGCGTGGCCGTCAGCGTGCAGCCGTCCCCCAGGCGCAGCAGCAGGCTGGCCAGCGAGCGGCTGGCGGCCAGCTCCCGGCCGATCTCGATCTGGCAGGAGGCGTCGTAGCAGGGGCGGTAGCTCTCGACTTTGGCCTCGAGCAGCCGCGCCCGGACCTGGGCGCGCGGCACCACCCGGTGGGCGCCCCCGGCGGCCAGCCGGGTGGCCAGGTAGTCGGTCAGCCTGTCCAGGGCCTCGGCCGGCAGCTCGACCCCCTTGGCCTCGAGATCGAACACGGCCACCACCGGGGCCTGGCTCTCCTCGGCGCTCGCCGCGGTGGCGAAGCCCAGCAGGACGATCAGGACCATGGACAGGCGCTCGCGCGACATGGCTCCACCTCGGGGGAAGGACGTAGATATCCGCATGGATCTACGACAGGGAGGCGAAGGAAATTCACCAGGCCCGGCCCACAGGAGGGGGGTTCGCCAGGGGCTGCGCCCCCGGGCCCCCGCTACTGGAGCACGACGGTGATCGACCAGCCCTCGATGGCGCCGGTGTCGGCCGCGGCCTGGTCCACCACCACCAGCCGCCACTCGCCCTCGGCGGCCAGGCCGGCGAACTCGGCCGGGGCGTAGTCGCGCTCCAGGCCCTGCGTGCCGCCGCCCTCCCTGGACTGCAGCGTCGCGGTGCTCCCGGCGTGCTCGAGGCGCACCACCAGGTCGCCGACGTAGGTGTGGCTGATGCGCGCGTGCACCAGCACCTCGGCCACCGTGCCGGCGCCGGTCAGGGTCACCGCGCTCGAGGCTCCGGCCGGGTCGTTGTCGGGGATCATCACCTGGGCGTCGCTCTGCCCGGTCAGGCTGCCGGCGGCCTCCCCTCCCTCGGTCAGCTCCAGGCTCCAGGACACGAGGCTGCCCGCGTCGTAGGCCGCGAGATCGGCCACCTCGAGCGTCCATTCCCCGGCGGCCGCCGCGCCGGCGAAGGCCGGCGCCGAGAACGTGGTGCGCAGGTCGTCGGTCCCGCCGCCGGTGCGGTCGTGGAGCACCTGGGTGACACCGCCGTGGGTCAGGCGGACCTGGAGATCGCCGATGTAGCCGTGGCGGATGTCGACGCTCACGGCGGCCTTGGTGACCGCGAAGGCGTCCGGGACCTGCAGGGTGCGCCGGATGCCGGCGGCCTGGCCGTCGGGGATGGCGGTCTCGCCGCTGTCGTCCGAGTAGGCGTGCTGCAGCGAGGTGCCCCCGCCCGACTGGCAGTGGGACGGCCCGTCCGGGTTGAAGCAGTTCGCCCGCACCCCGCTCACTCCGTAGATCTCGGCGTGGAACTCGGCCGGGTCGTAGTAGCGCGCCCGGCGATCGGCCGAGTCGTTCATGTAGACCACCAGCTGGTTCCAGCTGAACTTGGACACGGACTGGCCCTGCATCAGCTTGCTGGCGGCCAGGAAGATGTTCTTGTACAGCAGCCAGGCGGTCTCCTGGGAGCCGGTGATGCCGGGCTCGGTGTTGTTGACCACGTCGGCAAAGCGCATGCCGTCCGGATCGCTGGCCGAGGTCTTCCGGGAGAAGACCTGCTTGGTGTAGTAGGCGTACGACCAGCAGGCGTCCATGAGGATGATCTGGTAGGTGTCCACCGGGTAGGAGTCCGGCTGATCGAGCACGGTCAGCGAGCCGTAGAAGGCGTGGCCGTTGTAGTACACGATCTCGTTCTCCAGCAGCGCCGACTTGAAGAGCTGGTTGACCTCCTCGCGCGGCCGGTGATCCTTGAGCGCCTCGGGGGTGTAGAAGTCGACCACCACCTCGAGCCCGCCCGGGTAGGTCTTGGTCAGCCTGTGTCCGAAGTTGTTGTCGAAGGTCTGGACGACCCGGAAGCCCTCGCTGGTGAAGTTGCCCTTGAACTTGTTGTAGCCGATCCAGCCCCAGTCGCTGCTGGTGAGATCGCCGTGGGTGATCTGGCCGAACAGCACCACCATGGAGATCTTCTTGTCCTGGGTGAGCAGATCGTACTCGGGGTAGACGTTGGGGGTGTCCAGCGAGGACAGGATCTCGTACTGGGTCGCGGCCAGGTCCACCCCGGCCACGAGCGGGCAGCCCGGCTTGAGCGGGTCGAAGTAGTAGAAGTAGTTGTCGGCGTTGAGCTCGCTCGGATCCAGCGCGGCCCCGTCCGGGTCGGTGGCGCAGGCCGCCCCGCCCTGGGTGAACACCGTGCCAGGCTTGGCCGGGAACTGGAAGTCGACCCGCTTGCCGACCAAGTCGGCCGGGGTGAGGCCCTTGTCCGCCAGATCCTTCAGCTTGACCAGCGACTCGATCGAGGTGGTGTAGTCCAGCCAGATGCCGCCGGCGACCACCCGCACGTCGCGCACCGAGCTCTCGCCGTGCTCGAGGTTGAGGTCGAGCTTCTCGGACTTCAGCGGGTTGCGGGCGTACTTGAGCTGGGGCGTGGTGTACTCCTCGAGCTGCCAGCGGGAGGGCGCGCGCAGGGACGCGGCCAGGGCGTCGATCTCGGGCTGGCCCAGGCCGGTCGTGTCGATGAACACGCTCGAGGTGATCCTGGCCTCCATCTCGGCCGCCTTGTTGCTGACGTAGCCGGTGTCCTCCTTGCCGTCCACGAAGGTCTCGTAGTCCAGCGGCTCGAACACGTTCTGCCCGCCGTCCCCGCACTGGGGCAGGACCAGGAGGCCGAGGACCAGCACGCACGCCAGGGCCAGACGCACCAACTTCAGATTCCGCATCGCGACACCTCGTTCAGGAGTTCTTCAAGTCCGGCGAGAGGATACCCCCGTCCGGCCCCGCGGTCAAAGGGGGTCCGCCCTGGCACCGCGATCCCGGGTGTGCGAGGATGCCGCCATGATCGTCCGCGAGATCCAGGCCAGGAGCATCCTGTCGAGGTCCAAGATCTACGACTACGTGGTGAACCCCTACGTGGGTTGCCGGCACGGCTGCAGCTACTGCTACGCCCGCTTCATGAAGCGCTTCACCGGGCACAGGGAGGCCTGGGGCGAGTTCGTGGACGCCAAGATCAACGCCGCGGACCTGCTCCGCAGGGAGCTCACCCGCAAGCAGCCCGGCCGAGTCTGGGTCAGCGGGGTGTGCGACGCCTACCAGCCGCTGGAGAAGAGGTACCGCCTGACCCGCCAGTGCCTGGAGCTGCTGTTCCAGCACGGGTGGCCGGTGACGGTCCAGACGCGCTCGCCGCTGGTGCTGCGGGACCTGGATCTCCTGCGGGCCGCCCAGGATCTGGAGGTGGGGCTCAGCGTGACCACGGCGGAGGACAGGTTCCGGCGCCTCTTCGAGCGCTGCGCCCCGCCCATCCCGGCGCGGCTCGAGGCGCTGGCGGAGCTGCACGCCGCGGGGGTGCGGACCTTCGCCATGATCGCGCCCCTGCTGCCCGGGGCCGAGGGGCTGGCGGAGGCGCTGCGCGGCAAGGTCGACAGGGTGCTCATCGACCGGATGAACTACGCCCACGCGAACGCGCTCTACCGCCGGCACCAGCTCGAGCGCGAGCTGAGCCCGGGCTGGTTCGAGCAGACGGCCCGGCGGTTGAGCGCCGCCTTCGGGCGCCAGGGCGTGGAGTGCCAGCTCGTCTTCTATTGACTCTTGCGACCATCGTCTAACGACCATGTAGTCTGAGGCCTGAATGGCGGAACGCGCTTCGAATCATCTCCGCCTGCGTTCCCTCGAGGGCCTCATGGACCCGTTCCTCGAGGTGCCCG
>JAKLGA010000027.1 GCA_022710975.1 Myxococcota bacterium
CTCGTACGGGGCCATCACGGTCATGGTGCTGCCCGAGGAGGCGGAGATCGTGGTGCTGGCGGCCCAGCTCGGGACGCTGCACCTGACGCTGCGCAACCCCGAGGACATCGGCGGCGAGGAGGAGCGGATGCGGGCCACCATCGAGACGCTGCTGACCGGCGAGCGCATCAAGGCCCTCGGGGACAAGCGCAAGCAGCTCCTGGTCGTGCTGAAGGGCTCGGCCGGCTCCGGCGGCAGCGCGCGCTAGCATCCACCCCCGGCCTGCGTTACGCTGCCCCCCGGCGGGGCGCGTGCCCGCCGGAGGGGAGCCGATGAGCGAAGCCAAGCCTTCCCAGACCCTGGTCCTGCCGGCCCTGCGGGCCGACCGGGCCATGCGCGTCCTGGCGCTGAACTGCGGCAGCCTGTCGCTGCGCTGGGACCTGTTCGACACCGAGCGCCTGGACCAGCGCTGGTCGGGCCGGGTGGACGGCCTGGGGCAGCCCCGCGCGCGCCACCGGGCGCGCGGCCCCGGCCTGGAGCACGAGGCGGAGGTCAGCGCGCCCGATCCGCGCACGGCCGTGGATCAAGTGCTCGATCTGCTCGCCCAGGCGCCCGGCCCGGGCCGCGGGCTCGCGGGCATCTCGGCCGTGGGCCACCGCGTGCTCTTCGGCGGGGACGGCCAGACCAGCGCCGAGCCGGTCACCCCCACGCTGCTGGCCTCGCTCGCCCAGGCCGGGCTCGACCCCTGGCGCCAGGCCGAGCGCGTGCAGGCCCTGGCGCGCTGCCTGGAGCGCCTGCCCGGCATCTCCCAGGTGGCCGTCTTCGACAGCGCCTTCTTCCGCACGCTGCCGGAGGAGGCCCGCGCCTACGCCCTGCCGCGGGAGCTTGAGGCGCGCCACGCGCTCAGGCGCCAGGGGTTCCAGGGCCTGAGCCACAAGCACGCGGCGCTGCGGGCGGCCGAGCTGCTCGAGCGGCCGCTCCAGCACCTCAAGCTGGTCAGCGTGCACCTGGGTCACGGCGCCTCCGCCTGCGCCATCGACCACGGCCGCGCGGTGGACACCACCATGGGCGCCACGCCGCTCGAGGGCCTGCCAGGCGGGCTGCGCTCGGGCGACGTGGACCCGGGCCTGGTGCTCCACCTGATGAAGGCGGAGGGGCTGAGCCCGGAGCGCATGGTCACGCTGCTGGAGCGCGAGGGCGGGCTCCGGGGGCTCTCGGGCCTGTCCCCCGAGCTCGTGGCCATCGAGGCGGCCGCGTCCGCCGGCGAGGCCCGGGCCCAGCAGGCCATCCAGGTGTACTGCCACCGGGTGCGCAAGGCCGTCGGCGCCATGGCCGCGGTGCTGGACGGCCTGGACGCGCTGGTGTTCACCGGCGGCATCGGCGAGGGCTCGAGCGGGGTGCGCGCGCGCGTCTGCCAGAGCCTGGGCCACCTCGGCCTGGTGCTGGACGAGGCGCGCAACCGCGAGGGTCTGCCGGCGGGGTCGGACGCCGCCAGCCTGGCCCACCCCGCCTCGCGCGTGGCCGTGCTGGCGGTGCGCTCGGACGAGGCCCGCATGATCGCCCGCGAGACGCTGCGGGCGCTGGGCCGCGAGGCCGCCAACCAGGAGCTGCGCGCCCAGCACGACCAGCCGGTCTACATCGGCGTCTCGGCCCACCACGTGCACCTCTGCCAGGCCCACGTGGAGGCGCTCTTCGGCCCCGGCCGGCAGCTCACCCCGAAGACCCCGCTCAGGCAGCCGGGCCAGTTCGCGGCCGAGGAGCGCGTCAACCTGATCGGCCCGCGCGGGCGCGTGGACCGCGTGCGCGTGCTCGGGCCCACCCGGCCGCGCACCCAGGTGGAGATCTCGCGCACGGAGGAGTTCGAGCTGGGCATCGACGCGCCCATCCGCGACTCGGGCGATCTCGACGGCTCGCCCGGCCTGACCCTGGAGGGACGGGCCGGGACGGTCGTGCTGCAGGAGGGGGTCATCTGCGCCCACCGGCACGTGCACATGAGCCCCCAGGACGCGGTCGCCTTCGGGGTGCGCGACAAGGACGTGGTCCAGGTCGAGGTGCAGGGCGAGCGCCCTCTCGTCTTCGGCGACGTGCTGGTGCGGGTCAAGCCCGACTACCTGCTCGAGATGCACGTGGACACCGACGAGGCCAACGCCGCCGAGCTCTCCACGGGCGCCCTGGGACGCCTGATCGGCCTCCAGTCGCGGCCCGCCTGAGCCCGGCTCCCGGGGTAGAAACGGTTGACAGGGCCGTCGAATCGGGTTGAACTCCGCAGCGATCCCAACCCTCCCGAGGAGGACCCATGGCGCTCGACTACGACCTGAACGAGGAGCAGCAGATCCTGCGCGAGAGCGTGCGCAAGTTCGCCGAGGCCGAGATCAAGCCGGTGGCCCGCGAGCTGGACGAGAAGGAGCAGTTCTCCGTCCCGCTGACCCGCAAGATGGCCGAGATGGGCCTGTTCGGCATGTTCGTCAGCCCGGACCACGAGGGCCAGGGGCTGGACTACGTCTCCTACATCATCGCGGTCGAGGAGATCGCCCGCGTGGACGGCTCGCAGGCCGCCACCGTCGCGGCCGGCAACTCGCTGGGCATCGGGCCGCTGCACTACTACGGCAGCGAGGCCCAGAAGCGCCGCTACCTGCCCAAGCTGTGCCGGGGCGAGGGGCTGTGGGGCTTCGGGCTGACGGAGCCGAACGCGGGCTCGGACGCCGGCGGCTCCAAGACCAAGGCCGTGCTGGACGGCAACGAGTGGGTCATCAACGGCTCGAAGATCTTCATCACCAACGCGGCCAACCCCCTGAGCCTGGGCGTCACCGTGCAGGCCATCACCGGCAAGCGCGACGACGGCCGCCCGGAGTACTCCTGCATCCTGGTCGAGCACGGCACGCGCGGCTTCCAGGCCAAGGAGATGCACGGCAAGTACATGTGGCGCGCGTCCAACACGGCCGAGCTGTACTTCGAGGACTGCCGCGTGCCCAAGGACAACCTGCTGGGCAAGCGCGGGGACGGTTTCCACCAGATGCTGGCGACCCTCGACGGCGGCCGGTTGAGCATCGGCGCCATGGGCCTGGGCTGCGCCCAGGGGGCGTTCGAGGCCGGGCTGCGCTACGCCCAGGAGCGGGTGCAGTTCGGCAAGCCGCTGTGCAAGTTTCAGGCGAACGCCTTCAAGCTGGCCGACATGGCGACCGAGATCGAGCTCGCCCGCAACCTCATGTACAAGGCCTGCTGGCTGCGCGACCGGAAGCGGCCCTTCGGCCGCGAGGCCGCCATGGCCAAGCTGTACTGCTCCGAGGTGGCCCACCGGGTGTCCAACCACGCGGTCCAGCTCCACGGCGGCTACGGGCTGATGAAGGAGTACGACGTGGAGCGCTACCTCCGCGACGCGAAGCTGCTGGAGATCGGCGAGGGCACCAGCGAGGTGCAGCGCATCGTCATCTCCCGCCACATCGGCTGCTGAGCCCCGGGGGTCCGCCACCCGAGCAAAAACGTTTGACAATCCGCGGACGGCGTGGGTATCGTCCGCTTGCCCGGGGTCCCTCGCGAGGGACCCGGAAACCCACGGGAGCGTCGATGAACAAGATCGTGGCGACCGCGTTGCTGCTGACCTTCTCCCTGGCCGGGTTGCCTGCGCTGGCGGAGGAGCCCGCGTCCGACAGCGCCCCCACCCCCACCCTCGTGCGCCTGCCCGACAGCGAGCTGGCCGAGGCGCCGGCCGGGGACAAGGACCCGGGCGGTCCCCACCGCGTGGTGACCGACTTCCCGCGCCGCAGCCCCTGGCTGGCCGGCGCCATGTCGCTGGTGGCGCCCGGCACCGGGCAGATCTACAACGAGCACTACGTGCTCGGCAGCCTGTGGCTGGCGGCCGAGGTGGGCCTGTACGTGGGCGCGTTCGCCTACTCGGGCGCCTTCAGCTCGACCGAGCGGTTCCAGTTCGACCAGATGAAGGTCGAGTCGGTGTTCATGCTGGTGCTGGCCGTCGGCCTGCACGTGTTCTCGGTCTACGACGCGGTCAACGAGGCGGCGCACACCAACCAGGCCATCGACCGCTGGAACGTGGCCTACGACCCCAAGGACGACACGGTGACGGTCGGCTACTCGATCCCCTGGTCCTGGTGAGGCCGGCTCGCCAGCCAGCCCCGCTCCCTCAAGACCTCTTCCTCCCGAGCAGGCCGCGCCGCAGGCGGATGGCTGACTCCGGGCAGATCTCCTGGCAGCAGTAGCAGCGGACGCAGGCCTCGCGGTCGAGGGCGACCCGCTTGCCCGAGGGGTGACCTCCGTCCCTGCCCCAGGACAGCGCGCGGGAGTGGCACAGCTCCAGGCACTGGCCGCAGCGGGTGCAGCGGCGCCGGTCGAAGCGCGGCGCGGGCGAGGCCCCCGCCCGCAGGAGGTCGAAGAAGAACCGGCCCAGCCTGCCCCGCGGCCCGGTGGCCGCCTGGGCGCCCGCGCGTCGCGGCAGCCGCCTGGGGAGCTCCCAGCCCTCGGGCCGGAAGCTCGCCAGGGGCTCGCCCCGCACCTCCAGGTCCGCCAGGTCCGGATCCCCGTCCGGCCCGAAGGTCAGCACCTGATCCTCCGCCACCCCCAGCAGCCTGGCCAGGGCCCGGTCCAGCAAGAACGGATCGGCCCCGGCGGCTAGAAAGCCGAGCGCCCTCGCCCGTCCACCGCTCGGCCCGTTGCCGTCCATGCCGATCACCCCGTCGACCAGGGACAGAGCCGGTCGCACCACCCGGCAGACCTCGACCAGCATGCCGGCGAAGGCGGCCGCGTCCCGGCCCGTCCGGGCGTGCCAGGCGGCCTTGTCCGTCCCCACCACCGCCCCGAAGCAGTTCTTGACCGCCAGGGTCAGCCCGCACAGGCCGTGGGTCTTGCACTTGGCCAGGTTGAGCACGACCTCGGCCTCGAGCACCTTGCGCGACAGGGACAGGGCCGGGTAGCGGCTCCCGGGCCGTCGGACCTCGACCGGGTCGTCCAGCTCCTCCACCTCCACCCCGAGCGGCGCGAGCAGCGCGGTCAACCCGAGCTTCCCGGCCACCCTCCGGCCCGGCCCGAACGAGGGGGAA
The DNA here is from genome assembly GCA_022710975.1 of Myxococcota bacterium. GTDB lineage: Bacteria > Myxococcota > B64-G9 > B64-G9 > B64-G9 > JAKLGA01. Next base: position 5,031 of record JAKLGA010000027.1, read on the forward strand.
TCCGCCACCACCAGCCTGCGCGCACCCGCCGCCAGGGCGGCCACGGCCACGGCCCGGATCACCTGGGGGTGGGTGTTCACCGCCCGCTCGGCCGCGCGTGGCACCAGGAAGTTCGGCTTCAGCAACACGGCCTTGCCCGCCACCAGGGCAGCCAGCCCCCCCAGGTGCCCGACCAGCTCTCCCACCGCCCGCTCCACCTCGGCCTGCCCGTACCCTTGGCAGCGGACCAGGGCGATCGCTGGACCTCTTCGAAAATCCTGGCGTTGGCCCATGTGCATCTCTATAATCCGCGCGTGCCGACGAGGGCAACAGCGCCGTTCTTCGCCCGCCTCGGGCCTGCCAGCGTGGTCAACCTGGTCATGGCCACGGCGCTGACCGCCATCGGACTGATGGACGTCCTGACCCAGCCCTTCAGCACCTGGAAGGCAGGCGAGGTGGCTCCGGTCACCTACCGCGTACCCGCCGGGAAACGATGCGCTTTCGACACGCTACTGAGCGTCGGCAACCAGGCCAACGGGGAGGAGCGCTTCCTTTCGCGCAAGGGCCATCCCGTCAGCCAGGAGGTGCTCGAGGACCTCCACCAGCAGATCCCGGAGCGGGCCCAACTCGACCCGGTCCGGGCCCTCGGCGCGCTGGCCTTCTACTTCCTGGCGCTGACCTTCTTCACCCTGCTGCTGATGCGCTCGGGCCAGCACCTGCTGCTGCGCCTGCGGGCGGTGGCCAGCCTGTACCTGGTGCTGCTGCTCGGCACCCTGGCCGCCAAGCTGCTGTTCGACCAGACCTCCCTCAGCGTGTACGCCGCCCCTGCCGCCCTGGCCGTGTTGCTGTTCGCCCCCCTGGTCAACCAGGCCGTCGCCCTCTCGCTGCACCTGCTGGCGGTGGCGCTGCTGGCCCCGATGATGGGTTTCTCCCCGGGCATGGTGCTGCTGCCGCTGGTGACCGGCTGGTCGGCGGTGATCCTGCTCCGCCAGGGCGCGGGCGTGGCGCGGGTGCTGCTCGCCGCGCTGCTCGGGGCGCTGCTCGGGTCGGTCTCCATGCTGGGCCTCGACCTCTTCGCCCCGCACCGCTTCGACTACAGCCTGCGGCTCGAGGGCGACCTGGTCGGTCTGGTCCTGGGCACGCTGGGCACCGGGCTCCTGGCCGCCCTGCTGGCCTCCCCCGCCGCCCGGCTGTTCGGGGCCGTGCCGCGCGCCCGGCTGGGCAGGCTGCAGAACCTGGATCACCCGGTGCTGCGCGACCTGGCGGAGAAGGCGCCTGGCACCTTCCAGCACACGTTGGCCGTGGCCAACATGGCCGAGAAGGTGGCCGACGACATCGGGGCGGACGCGACGCTGACCCGGGTGGGGGCGTACTTCCACGACATCGGCAAGATGAGCGGCCCGGAGTTCTTCTCGGAGAACCAGCAGGGCGACAACCCCCACGAGCGCCTCAGCCCGGACGCCAGCGCCGAGCGGCTGCGCGTCCACATCCAGGCCGGGCTGACCATCGCCGGGGGGGCCGACCTGCCCAGCCGGGTGGAGGACTTCATCGTCGAGCACCACGGCTCGTCGGTCATGGAGTACTTCCTGGACAAGGCCAGCCGGCTCGAGGGGCGGCAGCCCGATCCGGTGCGCTTCTCCTACCAGGGCCGGAACCCCACCAGCCGGGAGACGGCCGTGCTCATGCTGGTGGACTCCGTCGAGGCCGCCTCCCGCACCCTGCAGCAGCCCGACCGGGAGAAGATCGAGGATCTGGTCCGGCGCATCATCTTCGGCAAGCTGCTCAAGGGCTACCTGGACGACTCCGGTCTCACCTCCCGGGATCTCAAGAAGATCGGCATGAGCCTGATGCGGATCCTGGAGTCCCAGTTCCACGTGCGGGTGGAGTACCCCTGGCAGCGCCGGGACACCCCGCCGCCTGCCGTGGCCGTCGAGCCGCCCCGACGGCCGCTGACCGATCCCGCCATGCGGGTGGTGCAGGCCGTGCCGCCGGGCGAACCCGGCCCGGAGTCGCCGGCCGGGCCGGAGCCGCCCGCAGCCCAGCCGACCGCCGAGCCCAACGCGGGGCCGGGCGGGCCTCCCGCCACGCCCACCCCGGGGAGCGCGAACGACCATGACCGATGAAGATCCTCTCAAGGGGTACCGGGGCAAGGCGCGCGCGCGCCTCATCGATCTCGGCCTGCGGGTGTGGGACGACCTCGAGCTGAAGACCTCCCGTGGCGCCTTCGTCGGCATCCTGCTGCCTCGCTCGGAGCAGGCCGACGACCAGCACCTGGTGCTCAAGCTCCGCAACGGCTACAACGTCGGCGTCCTGGTGGACGTGGTCGAGAGCGCGGTCGTGCACGACCACAAGGAGGCGCACTACAAGATCCCCGAGGGGACCTTCCCGATGGATCCTGCCAAGCCGAACGTGACGCTGCTCGGCACCGGCGGCACCATCGCCAGCCGGCTGGACTACCGCACCGGCGCGGTCATCCCCGCCTTCACCCCCGGGGAGCTGTACGGGGCGGTGCCGGATCTCGCCGACGTCTGCAACCTGACCACCAAGAAGCTGTTCGGCATCTTCTCCGAGAACATGGGCCGGGAGCAGTGGCTGACGCTGGCCCGCGAGGCGGCCGCGGCCATCGAGGGCGGGGCCGACGGCATCGTGGTGGGCCACGGCACCGACACCATGCACCACACCGCGGCGGTGATGACCTTCATGCTGCAGGACCTGCCGGTGCCGGTGGTGATCGTCGGCAGCCAGCGCTCCAGCGATCGCCCCTCCTCCGACGCGGCGCTCAACCTCATCCACGCCTGCACCAGCGCCGGGCTGGGGCCCGTGGCCGAGGTGCTGGTGTGCATGTTCGGGCCGACCTCCGACGTGTTCGGGCTGCTGCACAGCGGGACCCGGGTGCGCAAGATGCACTCCTCCTACCGCAGCACCTTCCGCACCATCGGCGAGACCCCGGTCGCCATGGTCAGCCGCGACGGGGTCAAGCCCATCCGGCAGAAGTTCCGCGCGCGCGACCGCTCGCGCAAGGTCAAGCTGGTGGACACCTGGGACGATCGCGTCTCCATCGTCTACTACTACCCGAACATGAAGGGCGACGTGATCGACAGCCTGGTCGAGCGGGGCTACAAGGGCGTCGTCATCGCCGGCACCGGGCTGGGGCACGTGAACCGGCCGCTGTACGAGCCGCTGCGCAGGGCGGTCGCGGCCGGGCTGCACGTCTACATGACCGTGCAGACCCTGTGGGGCTTCGCCCAGATGTACGTGTACGACACCGGGCGCGACCTGCTGGAGATCGGCGTGGTGCCGCTGTCGAACATGCTGCCGGAGGTGGCCTACATGAAGCTCGGCTGGGCGCTCGGCCAGAGCCAGGAGCGCGAGGAGGTGAAGCGCATCATGCTCACCCCGATCGCGGACGAGATCACCGAGCGCGAGCCGCCCAACGGCTACGTCGTGCTGCAGGGCGGCATCCCCGAGGTGGACGAGTTCCTGGCCCGCGGCTACCGCTGAGCCTCGGCCGCTGCCTCGAGCCTGGTCTGCGCCGCCTGGAGGGCCTCCGTGGCCACCGGCGCCAGGCGGTCCCGGATCTCGGGCTCCAGCCACGCCACCTCCTGCAACGCCCGCACCAGCGCCTCGAGATCGAGGAACAGCAGGACCACCTGGGACCTGTCCGCCGGATCCTCCCAGGACTCCACGAGACGGGCGTGCTCTTCCAGGGGGAACTGGGCCGAGGACTGGAGGTCCGCCAGGATGACGGCGCGACGCCCAGGGCCGACCCCGGGCGCGGCGCGCGCGATCAGCTCCTCGAGGAAAGGCGCGAGGAGCCGGACCAGCTCCTTCCGGGCGCGCTGCTCGGAGAGGGCCTTGGCCCGGGTCCGGTCCGAGAGTCCGCCCTGCGAGTAGACGCCATAGAATCCGGCGCCTGCGTCCCCCTGGTAACCCGTCCCCCGCTGCATCCAGGGAGGGAACCACCGGGTGCCTGTCGCGTTGGGCCTGGGCTCCGAGGAGCCCGCGCAGGCCGGAAGCCACAGGGCGCAGACCAGGGCGATCCGCGCGCCGAGGGCTCGTCGGCTCATTCCGCACCTCCTGGACCGGCCTCGTCGGTGGACAGCACCAAGTCAGTGAAGCCCGCCTCGCGCAGCGAGTCCATCAGCTCCACCACGCGGGCGTAGGGCAGTTCCGGGGCCACGCTCAGGACCGCCTGGCCGGGCTCCCCGCCCGCGGCGCGCACCGCCTCGCGCGCCCGGGCCAGGTCCGCAGCGCCAGGCCGGGCAGGCAACTCCAGATTGCGCACCACCGCCTCGTCCCGCACCACGCTGACCAGGATCCGCTCCGGCCCCACCCTCACAAGCAGGCGTGGGCCCTCCGGAAGCTGCACCCGCGCCTCCGGCAGGCGCACCGAGTACACCTCGTAGGCACTGGACAGGAGCGCCATGCCGACCTGCAGACGCGCGGCCCGCTGCGCGCCGAGATCGCGCTGCAGGATGGCCGAGAGCAGCTCGCGCCAGACCTCCGCCCGCGCCTCGACCGCGTCCGGCACCGCCTGCGCGGTGCACAGGCCCGGCCGCGGCTCGGACAGCAGGGGGCAGTAAGCCTGGCGACAGGCCTCGACAAGCGAGGTCGCCCGCGCCTCGGGGCTCACCTGTCCCAGCCGCGCCCAGGCCTGGCGGCAGCCAGGCTCGCGGAACACGCCCTGGCAGGCGGCCGCCAGGAACGTCGAGCGCTCCTCTGGCGGCTGGGCGCTCACCGCTGCCAGCCCGGCCAGGCAGCCGGCCACGGCCTGCTCCTGGACCTCGACCGGCACCTCCCGCTGGGCGCAAGCCCAAGGCCCGGCCGCCAGGCACAGCCCCACCCCGAGAATGGCGCCGATCGCGGGTCGCACACTCCCTCCCCTCCGGCCCCGACGGGCGTGGCTCACTCCGGCTCGCGCTCGGGATCCACGAGCGCCACCAGGCCCTGCATGAGCAGGTGGATGGTGTCGAGATCGGTGCAGCTCAGGGACACGAAGTGCACGCCCATGCCGTTCTTGCGCGGGTCGGGGCCGTTCTCCACCCGGGCCACCTTGCCGCGCAGCACCACCCGGTGGCGGCCCTGCTCGCGGGGGATCTCCAGCACCAGATCGAGCTCGGTGCCCACCGGCGGGGGCATGAAGGTGCGCAGGAAGATGCCGTGGGGCGAGACATCGGCCGCCAGGTTGCCGTACTCCTGCCCCCCCATGCGGTAGGTGATCATGGCCTGCAGGGGCACGCGGTCGCTCGAACGCCGAAAGTCGCCATCGCCCATCTTCTTGTCACTCGCCATGCGCCGATGGTACCCACGCCGGCCCGGGTCTGGCAAGGGCCGCTCGCTCAGAGCAGCGGGAGCTGGCGATCCCGCCTGCGGCGGGCCGGCAGGCGCGCGTCGCTCGCCTCGGTCAGCGCCCGGTCGATGGGCGCCAGGAACGGCGAAGGCCTCATGGCGCGCGGCTTGCCGCGCAGCGCCCGGCGCTCGGCCCGGCACAGGATCAGGCGCTCCGCCGCCCGGGTCATGCCCACGTAGAACAGCCGCCGCTCCTCCTCGAGCTCGGCCGCGCCCAGGGGACCGAAGCGCAGCGGCAGCAACCCGTCCTCGCAGCCCACCACGAACACCACCCGGAACTCCAGCCCCTTGGCCGCGTGCAGGGTGAGCAGGTGCACCCGGTCCGCGCGCTCGTCGAACTCGTCCCCGCCCAGCGCGTCGGCCAGCCGCGCGTGGCTGCGGCGCCGGAAGGGGATCCCGGAGCGCGCCAGGGCCTCGACCAGCGGCTCGGCCAGCGCGTCCAGGCGGTAGAGCACGGCAACGTCCGAGTAGGCCAGCCCCTCGAGGGCCGGCCCGGCCTGTCCCCGGCCGCTGTCCAGCGAGAAGAAGCTGTGCCCGCCGAAGAGCGCCTCGAGGGAGGCCACCACGAACTCGGCCTCGGCCCGCTCGGTGGGCGCCCGGTGGAGCGTCACCCGCGCCCGCCCCGGCCCCAGGGCCTGCACCCCCGCGCGGCCCGCCCCGCGCGCCAGGGCCTGCCCGGCCGCGTCGGCGATCACCTGGTTCGAGCGGTAGTTGCGGCCCAGGCGCACCCAGCGCGCGCCCGGGTGGGCGGCCGCGAAGCGCTCGAAGGCCCCGGCGGTCGCCCCGCGGAAGCCGTAGATGGACTGGTCCGGATCGCCGACCAGCGAGAGCTCGCCGTCCTCGGGCGCGAGCAGCTCGACCAGGCGCGCCTGGAGCGCGTCCACGTCCTGGTACTCGTCGACCAGCAGCGCCCGCGCGCGCACGCGCTCCTCCGCCGCCAGCGCGGGCGAGGCCTCGAGCAGCGCCACGGCCAGGGACACGAGCTGCTCGAAGTCCACCCGGCCCGCCTCGTGGAGCAGCCGCCGGTAGGTGCGCTCGTCCTGCTCCAGCCCGGCCGGCCAGTCCGTGCGCGGGGCGTGCGCCCAGCGGCTCAGGCGCCCCAGCAGGCGGCGCGCCCGGGTCTCGCTGAGCCCGGCCTGCTCCCGCAGGAGCGCCACCCGCTCCTCCTCCTCGGCCAGCGCGAAGCCGGGCGCGAGTCCGACCAGGCGCTCGGCCTCGCCGGGGTGGCGCTGGAGCAGCGCCAGGCACAGGGCGTGGAAGGTGGACACCTGCGCCCGCTCCCCCTGGCCGGGCAGCAGCGCGCACACCCGGGCGCGCAGCTCGTCCGCGGCCCGGCGGGTGAAGGTGAGCACCAGGCAGGCCTCGGGCGCGAACCCGCGGGCCGTCACCAGGTGCGCGAGCCGCTCGGTCAGGGTCCGGGTCTTGCCCGAGCCCGGCCCGGCCACCACCAGCAGCGGGCCGCCGCTGTGCAGGATGGCGGCCTGCTGATCGGGATCCGGGGGGAGGGGCCCTGGGGACGGCTGGGACGCAGATCGCGGCCGCTCGTCCCTGTCGTCCCTTTCGTCCTTCACGTCCTTGTCGTCCTCGTCGTCCTCGACCTCCTCCTCCAGGAAGAGCGCCCTCTGGCTCTTCCGCAGCCCCGGCTCCAGCTCCCCCGGGGCGAACAGCCGGATGCGGCCGTACTCGCCGTCGTAGCCGGCCTCCCGGAGCACCTGCCCCCGCCGCAGACGCGCCAGCCCCTCCCCCAGCGGGCCAGGGGCCACGCGGGCCACCTCCTCCAGCGGCGCGCGGGCCAGCAGCTCGAGCTCGGGCCCCAGCCTCGCCAGCAGGACCGCCAGGGCGGCCTGGACCGCGTGGCTCTTCGGCCCCACGCCCAGCACCTCGCCCAGGATCTCCTCGAGCGGCACCAGGCTCTCGACCTGGCCCGCGCCCGGCGGTCGGTAGCCCTCCGGGCGATCGGCCAGCTCCTCCACCCGGTGCATCACCCCCACGGTGATGGCCTCGCCGCAGGTCGGGCAGCGCCCGCCCACGGCGCGGGTCTCGGCCGGCGTCAGGCGCGCGCCGCACTTGCGGTGGCCGTCCAGGTGGTACTTGCCCTCCTCGGGGAAGAACTCCACCGTGCCCACGTAGCCCAGCCCGGTCCGGAGCGCCGCGAGCAGCGCCGGGTAGGAGCGCTCGCCCGAGAGGCACACGGCCTCGCGGCCCAGCCGGGACGGGGAGTGGGCGTCGGAGGAGGAGATCAGCCGGAAGCGGTCCAGCCCCGAGACGCGCCAGTTCATAGGCGGATCGGACGACAGGCCGGTCTCCACGGCGAACAGCTCGCCGGCCAGATCGGCGTAGCACGCGTCCACCGAGTCGAAGCCCGACCTGGAGCCCAGGGCCGAGAACCACGGGGTCCACACGTGGGCCGGGATCAGGCAGCAGCCGGGCCCAGACTCCAGCACCAGCTCGAGCAGGTCGCGCGAGCCGAGCCCCAGGATGGGCCGCCCGTCCGCGCACAGGTTCCCCACCCGCCCCAGGCGGGCGGACAGGCGCTCGGCGGCCTCGAGCCCCGGGGCCAGCACCACGTGGTGCACCTTGCGGGTGCGCTCGGCCTGCTTGTAGATGGTGGCGATCTCCGCGCTCAGCAGGAAACGCGGCTCGCGCTCCTCCGCCGCGCAGGCCCGCGGCACCCGTCCACGCAGCCCGGCCGCCAGCGCGGGGCGCAGCCGGTAGAGCCCCTCCTCGGCCGGCTCGAGCTGGGCGGCCAGCTCGGCGCGCCAGGCGGGGTGGGTGAAGTCGCCCGTGCCGAGCAGCGCGAGCCCCTTCTGGCGGGCGGACAGCCACAGGTGGGGCAGATCACAGTCCCGCGAGGTGGCCCGCGAGAAGCGGGAGTGCAGGTGCAGGTCGGCGTACCAGCGGGGGCTCATCACGCGTCGGCCAGGGCGCGCTCGGCCGCCGCCGCGGCCGCCAGCAGGAGCGCGTCGCCGCCCCGCGGGCCCACGAGCTGGAGGCCCACGGGCAGGCCGTCCACCTGGCCCATGGGCAGGCTCACGGCCGGCTGCCCGGAGAGGTTGAAGGCGCAGGTGTAGAGCAGGTACGTGTGCGGTCGGGGAGAGCCGAACGGGCGGGCGGGGTGCGGGGTGGTCGGCAGCACCAGCAGATCGGCCCCCGCCAGGGCGGCCTCCAGGGCCAGGGCGAGCTCCCCCCGCCGCGCCTGGGCCTGGGCCAGCTTCTCCGGCGGCGCCGCCCGGCCGCGCTCGAGGTCGGCGCGCACCTCGGGCGACAGGTCCTCGGGCGGCCCGGCCAGCAGCGCCGTGTGGGCCGCGGCCATCTCGGGGGCGTAGATGCCCGACATGACCGCCAGCGCCCGCTCGAAGCCCGCGACCCGCACGGGCCGCTGCCCGAAGCCAGCCCGCCCGAGCCGCGCCAGGGCCTCCGCGAACACCGCCGCCACCCCGAGGTCGGGCCCGGTCCCGGTCTCGCCCAGCCCCTCGAGCACCCCGAGGCGGAGCACGCCCCGCGGCGCGCGGGCCGCGGCGGCCAGCCCCTGCCCGGCCGGACCGGCCAGCGCCTCGGCCACGAGCCCGGCCCCGGCCACGTTGCCCGTCAGCACCCCCAGGTGGTCCAGGCTCGTGGACAGGGGCACCACCCCGGCCGTGGGCAGCAGGCCGTGGCTCGGCTTGAAGCCGACCACGCCGCACAGGCTGGCCGGGATGCGCACCGAGCCGCCCGTGTCCGTCCCCAGGGCCGCCGGCACCAGCCCGGCGCCCACCGCCGCGGCCGAGCCGCCGCTGGAGCCGCCCGGGTGGAAGCCGAGCCGGCAGGGGTTGTGCACCGGGCCCGTCCAGGGGTTCTCGCTGGTCACCCCGTCGGCCAGCTCGTGCATGCCCGTGCGCCCCACGATCACCGCCCCGGCCGCGCGCAGGCGGCGGACCGCCTCGGCGTCCTCGCCCGGCACCCGGGCGCGGTAGGCCCGGCAGCCGGCCGCGCAGGGCTGGCCGGCCTCGTCCAGGTTGTCCTTGACCGCCACGGCCAGCCCGAACAGCGGGCCCGGCTCGGCGCCGGCCTGCCGGGCGCGGTCGAGCGCCGCGGCCTCCGCCCGGGCCCGCTCGGAGTACACCCGCACGAAGGCGTTCAACGGCGAGCGCCCGATGTCCGCCAGGCAGGCAGCCACGTGCTCCTCGGCCCCCAGCGCGCCGCGGCGCAGCCGGACCAGGACCTCGGGCAGCCTCGCGTTGGGCAGACGCATGCCCGACCTCAGGCGCCGGCCCGCGGGCCCGCGCCGGCCGCCGCGCGCCGCGACTCCCGCCGCGCGCGCCAGAACTCCACGGCGATGGGGATCATGGAGATGAGGATGATCACCGCGATGACGATGTGGAACTGATCCTTGACCACCGGCAGGTCGGCGAAGAAGAAGCCGGCCAGCAGGAAGGCGAGCACCCAGGCCACCCCGCCGGTCACGTTGAAGCTGGCGAAGCGCAGGTAGCGCATCCGGCCGATGCCAGCCACGAAGGGCGCGAAGGTGCGGATGATGGGCACGAAGCGGGCCAGGATGATGGTCTTGCCGCCGTGGCGCTCGTAGAAGCGCTGCGCGCGCTCGAGGTGCTTCCTGTTCAACCAGCGCGACCTCTCCTTGCTGAAGACCTTCGGCCCCACCCACTTGCCGATGCTGTAGTTGACCGCGTCGCCGCCCACGGCCGCCGCGCACAGCAGCACCGCCATCAGCCACAGCTCGATCGGCGAACCGGACCGGGTGGACAGGGCGCCGATGGCGAACAGCAGCGAGTCGCCGGGCAGGAAGGGGGTCACCACCAGGCCGGTCTCGCAGAAGATGATGGCGAACAGCAGCACGTACAGCCACGGCCCCATGGCCCCGGCCCACGCGTTCAGGTGCACGTCGATGTGCACGAAGATGTCCCAGACGGTCTGGATGAGCTCGAGCATGCTGCACCTCGCGATTCGGCCGAGGGTAAGGGCCAGGCGCCCAGCGTGGCAAGAGTTTTCGCCCTACTGGCAGTCAGGTCGCGGGCAGCCCTGCGCCGCCTCGCAGGCCGGCGAGGTGCACTCGAAGGCGCCGATGTCGGGCCCGCAGCCCGTGCTGGTCCCGTCGGCCACCCCGTTCACGTCCAGCCCGAGCTCCAGGCCGCAGTCGACCATGGGGCAGTCGGGGCTCACGGGGATGAGGGAGTTCCCGTGGAAGGCGCAGCTCACCTCCGCGAGCGGCATGACGCGGTTGCCGGCGGCGTCGGGCGGGCAGACGCCCTCGCACAGGGCGGCGAAGTTGATGATCAGGTTCGAGGAGAGCTCGAGCAGCTCCGCGGTGGTTCCCGAGACCAGCGCGGGGGTCGCCTTGGGCGGATCGAAGTCCGCGACCAGGCAGTTCTCGAGCCTCAGCCCGGCGCCCGGGCCGACCTGGATCCAGCCCTGGCCGAACGCCCCCAGCAGGCTGAGCTGCACCAGCTCGACCTGGCTGTCGCCACCCGCGATCTCGATCCCGAAGGGGGGCGGGGCCTCCTGCGGGTAGACCCGCTGGAGCTGGGCCCCGCGGACCCACACCCCGGCCCGGGCGTTCCGCACCACCAGGGCCGGCGCGCCGTCGGTGTGGATCAGGTTCAGCGAGGAGGCCCCGAACCCGGCGGCCCCGGCCGGCGGGCCGTAGGAGACCGGCGCGCTGTTGCCCTCCACCCGCAGCCCGAAGCCGCGGTTCTCGTCCCACGGGGTCATGACCGGGGTGTCCCCGATCTGCGTGCACTCCAGGGCGATGTCACCGCCGCCCTGGATGGAGACGCCGCCCTGGGCGTTGCGGCCCACGGCCACGCAGCCGGGCCGGAAGTCCTGGTCCCCGCCGGCCTCGCCGGGCCTGAGGTGCCTGGGCCCCACGCTCGCGCCGAGGACGTTCTCGAGCCGGATGCCGACCCCTCCGTTGCCGAGCTGCCAGTTGCCCTGCCCGAGGTCGCCCAGGGTGTCGAAGCCGATCCAGGTCCCCTCGATCCACAGGTCGTGCACTCCGCTCGCCTCGATCCCGTGGCCGCTGTTGGCGGTGATCACGTTGACGTCCCAGTCCGGGACCGCGCTGGGTGGATCCTCCATGGGCCACTGCATCCAGGCGCCGCACTCGAGCTCCCGGCCGCGGCCGAGCGTCACCCCACGCGCGCCGGGCTCGATGCCCAGCCCCACGCCGTTGGGGGCGCCGGGCTCGCCCAGGCGCAGGCCGTAGAGGTGCACGTCCGCGCTGTTGCCCTCGATCAGGACGCCGTGCCCGGGGAAGCCCACCAGGCGAAGGTTGGAGAGGATCACCCCGGTGCCGGCCACCGTCAGCCCGCGGACGGCGCCGTCTCCCCGCAGGGTGAAGCCGGCGTCGCCGCCGTCGATGAAGGTCAGCGAGGTCACCGCGGGCAGGTCCTCGGTGAGCTGCAGCTCGCCGCCCAGGGCCGGATCGAAGATGACGCCGTGCGGGCCGATCGTGCCGGAGAACATCGTCAGCACGTCCCGGAGCTCGGTGGCGTCGTGCACCGTCCAGGTCGGCCCGAGGCACGACAGGTCCTGCAGCTCGTCGTTGCAGTAGGCCACGTTGGGATCGCTGTCGGGCGGCACGCACACCCGGCCCTGGCAGGCGCAGCCGATCGGGCACACCGTGCCGGCCTCGCAGCTCGGCGGGGGCTCCCCGCAGCTCCCGTCCAGGCAGCAGGCCGGCGAGAGGGAAGTGTCCACGGGCACGCAGATCTCCTCGGCCAGGCACACGCAGGCCGCCGGGCATCCGGCCGCGCACGGCAGGTAGCCCTCGAAGCCGGGCGCGAAGTCGCAGCCCGCGGGCAGGCCCAGGCAGGCGAGCGAGGTGGCCAGCAGGCGCTGGAGCGCGGGGGTTCGCATGGCTCCCCGATGCTAACACAGCCGGCCCCCACCTCCGCCGCTGCCTGGTTTCGCCTGCCCAACCCTGCCCTTCCCTCGGCTCCTGGCTTTTGCTAGCCTGGTTGCTCTCGAGTGGAGGCAGCCCATGCTGAGACGATTCGAGTACACCCAGGCCCGCAGCGTGGAGGAGGCCCTGGCCCTGTGGCAGGGCAGCCCGGACAGCCGCTACCTGGCCGGCGGCACGGACCTCATCCCGCGGGCCCGCGCCACGGGCCGCGCGCCGGCCCGCCTGGTGGACGTGAAGGCCGTCCCGGAGCTCGACCAGGTGCGGGCGCTGCCCGACGGCGGCCTGTCCATCGGCGCCGCCGCCAGCGTGGCGCGCGTGGCGACCGCGCCCGAGGTGCGGCAGCGCTTCCCGGTGCTGGCCACCTGCTGCCAGGCGCTGGGCTCCTACCCGCTCCGGCAGCGGGCCACGGTGGCCGGCAACATCTGCAACGCCTCGCCCTGCGCGGACACGGCCGCGGCGCTGCTCGATCTGGACGCCGTGGTGGTGGCCTCCGGGCCGAGGGGAGTGCGGCGTGTGTCCATCCACGAGCTGTTCGTGGGCCCGGGCCAGACCAGCCTGGAGCGGGGCGAGCTGGTGACCGCCATCGAGCTGCCGGCCGCGAGCGCCGGCGCCCGCGGGCAGCTCGGCCGGCTCACCCGCAGGCAGGGCGTGGACATCGCCACGGTGGCGGTCCTGGTGACCGTCCTGCCCGCGGGCTCGCTGCGCCACCGGGTGGCGCTGCTGAGCGTCTCCCCCACCCCCATGCGGGTGGCGGAGGCCGAGAACCTGCTGGACCAGAAGGGCCCGGACGGCGCGGCCGAGGCGGCGGCCATCGCCCGGGCCGCCTGCCGGCCGATCGACGACGTGCGCGGCTCGGCCAGCTACCGCCGCGACATGGTCGGGGTGCTGCTGGAGCGCGCGGTGCACGCGCTGGCCGCGGAGCGAGGAGGTCGAGGCGCATGACCATCGCCATCCAGGTCACGGTCAACGGCCAGCTCGAGGCCCTGGAGGTCGAGCCGCACGAGAGTCTGCTCGGCATGCTGCGCGAGCGGCTGGACCTCACCGGCGCCAAGGAGGGCTGCAACGAGGGCGAGTGCGGCGCCTGCGTGGTGCTGCTCGACGGCCGGGCGGTCAACAGCTGCCTGGTGCTGGCGGTCGAGGCGAACGGGCGGGCGGTGACCACCATCGAGGGGCTGGGCCACGCGGGCGCGCTGCACCCGCTGCAGCAGGCCTTCCTCGAGCACAGCGCGGTGCAGTGCGGCTTCTGCTCCCCGGGCATGATCATGACCGCGCTCGGCCTGCTCAACGAGAACCCGACCCCCAGCGAGGCCGACATCCGCCAGGCCCTCAGCGGCAACCTGTGCCGCTGCACGGGCTACCGGCAGATCATCGACGCGGTGCAGGCGGCGGCCGCCGCGCTGGGCGCCGCCGGCCAGGCCGGGAGGAGACCATGAACGCGCGCTGGGTGGGCCAGGACGTGCCCCGCGTGGACGGGCTGGAGAAGGTGACCGGCGCCGCGCGCTACACGGCCGACGTGAAGCTGCCGCGCATGCTGCACGCCAAGGTGGTGCGCTCACCCCACCCCCACGCCAGGGTGCGGGCGGTCGATCTCGGCAAGGCCGCGCGGGCCCCCGGGGTGCGCGCGGTGGCCAGCGGGCAGGACTTCCCCTTCCACGTGGGCATCTACCTGAAGGACCAGACCGTGTTCGCCACCGACCGGGTGCGCTTCGTGGGCGACGCGGTGGCGGCGGTGGCGGCCGAGACGCCCGAGGCGGCCGAGGAGGCCGCGGCGCTGGTGGAGGTGGAGTACGAGCCGTTGCCCGCGCTGCTCGACGTGCGCCAGGGCATCCTGCCTGGCGCCGTGCTGGTGCACCCCCAGCTGGGCAGCTACCAGAAGGTGCCCTGGATCACCCCCGAGGCCGGGACGAACATCTGCAACCACCTCAAGGTGCGCAAGGGCGACTACGAGGCGGCCCTGCGCGGCGCCGCCCACGTCAGCGAGAACACCTTCGTCGTGCCCCAGGTGCAGCACGTGCCCATGGAGGTGCACGTCAGCGCCGCGCGCGTCGACCTGGCCGGCAAGCTCGAGGTGCTCACCTCGGCCCAGAGCCCGTTCACCGTGCGGCACCTGCTGTGCGCCTGCTTCAACCTGTCCCACGGCGACGTGCGGGTCAGCGTGCCCCAGGTGGGGGGCGGCTTCGGCGGCAAGGCCGGCATCAACCTGGAGCCCATCGCCACGGCGCTGGCGCTCAAGATCCCTGGCCGCTGGGTGCGGCTGCTGATCGATCGGGCCGAGGAGTTCTACGCGGCCGTGGTGCGCCAGGGGCTGGTGGCCACGCTGGTCACCGGCGTGGATCGGCAGGGCAAGGTGGTGGCGCAGAAGATGCACTACCTGTGGGACTGCGGGGCCTACGGCGGCTACGGGGTGAACGTGGTGCGGGCCGCCGGCTACACCTGCGGCGGGGCCTACGAGTTCCCCAACGTGTGTGGCGACTCCATCGGGGTGTACACCAACCGCCCGGTCGGCAGCGCCTACCGCGGCTTCGGCATGCAGGAGATCCACTGGGCCCTCGAGCAGCAAATGGACATGGTGGCCCACGAGCTCGGCCAGGACCCGGTGGAGTTCAGGCTGCGCAACTGCCTCGGCCCGGGCAAGCGGACGGTCACCGGCCAGGTGCTGGACGAGCACGCCGGCAGGGTGGACAAGTGCATCCACAAGGTGGCCGAGGCCTTCAGGCGGCCCCTGGAGGAGAAGCCCGGCCTGCTGCGCGGGCGCGGCCTGGCCTGCGCGGTCAAGGCCCCGGCCATGCCCAACGACGCCGCCTCCTCCGTGCTGCTCAAGTTCTGCGAGGACGGCGTGCTCGAGGTGCTGGTCTCGGGCATCGACTACGGCCAGGGCCTGCGCACCGTGGCCGCCCAGTTCGCGGCCGAGGCGCTCGGCCTGCCGCTGCACCAGATCCGGGTGCGCAACCTGCCCGACACCGACCTCTCGCCCTACGACTGGCAGACGGTGGCCTCGCGCCAGACCTGGGCCACCGGCAACGCCGTCCTCAAGGCGGCCGAGAAGTGCAAGGCCCAGTTCTTCGAGATGGCCAGCCAGGTGCTGCATGCGCCGGTCGAGCGCCTGGCGCTCGAGGGCGGCCAGGTGGTGGACCGCGGCGGCCAGGGCAGCGTGCCGCTCACCCGCATGGTCATGGGCTACCAGTTCCCGGACGGGCACACCATCGGCGGTCCGGTCGCGGCCGCGGCCCACCACGTGCCGGAGGGGCTCCTGTTCCTCGACCCGGACACCAGCCAGAGCGCGAAGCCGGTGGCCAAGTGGACCTTCGGCGCCCAGGGGCTGGAGATCAGCGTGGATCCGGGCACGGGGCAGATCCAGGTGGACCGGGTGGTGGCCTGCTACGACGTGGGCAAGGTGGTCAACCCGGGGCTCATCCGCGGCCAGACCTTCGGCGGGGTGGTGCAAGGCCTGGGCACCGGGCTGATGGAGGAGCTGAAGGTCGATGCTCTGACCGGCCGGGTGCGGAACGCCAGCCTGGTCGACTACAAGATCCCCACCAGCGAGGATCTGCCGGGCGAGCTCGAGGCCCACTTCGTGGAGACGCCCCAGGCCGATGGCCCCCTGGGGGCGCGCGGCATCGGCGAGCACACCATGATCCCTACCCCGGCGGCGCTGGCCAACGCGCTCTTCGACGCCTGCGGCGTGCGCATCCTGGACATGCCGCTGACCGCGGAGAAGGTGCTCCGCGCGCTCCAGGCCAAGCGCGCCAAGGAGTGAGCCGGGTTGCCCGCCTCGCCGATCCGCCTGGCGAGCTTCGACGCCCGCCTTCGCTCCCTGCCCTGGCCGGCCCGCGGCCGGGTCGAGGAGGCGCACGCCCACAGCGCGGTGGTCGTCCTCGCGGACGGCGGCGGCCTGGTGCTGCTCGCCGCCGGCCGGCCGCTCGTGCCCTGGGGAGTGCGCCTGCCTGCGGAGGCGCGCCTGCCCGGGCCGGGCAGCGCCGTGCTCCTCGAGGACGGGCGCCTGCGCATCCTCGAGCCAGGCAGAGAACAGGAGCCCTTCTTCTTCGAGGGTGAAGGCCAGGAACTGCACGTGCCCTGCCGCGTGGAGAGGGCCAAGCCCGGGCGCGTGGCCGCCAGCGTGTGGGCCGAGTTGCCGGATCGAACGAGGGCGCTGCTCCGCGGAAGCGCTCCGCCGACCGATCCGACGGATCGGACCGATCGGTCGGATCGGTCCGAGCGTTCGCAGCCCGGCTTCGACCAACTCGAGATTCACCTCCTGACTTTCACCCTCAAAGAAATCCTCTCTTGTGTTCTCCGTCCTGCGGGCCAGCCAGCCATGGCCACCGTCGTGCGCCGGCTGGCCGGCCTGGGGCGGGGCTCGACCCCGGCCGGAGACGACCTGCTCGCCGGCGCAGCGGCCGCGGCGCGGGCCCTGGGCCTACCGGGCGCGCGGGCGCTGTGCGGCTGCCTGGCCGAGCTGCCCGCGGGGCACACCACCCCGGCGGGCGGCGCCATGCTACGGGAGGCGGCGCGCGGGTACTACCCCGCGCCGCTGGCGACGGCCGCCCGGTCGCTGCCCAGGCTCGACCCGGCCCCCTTGCGGGACCTGGCCGGGCTGGGCGCGACGAGCGGCGCGGACATGCTGGCCGGCTTCCTGGCCATGCTGGAGGAACCCCATGCCTGAGAGCGTGCTGGTGCACCGTGGCCGTTACCACGACTCGGCCTTCCTCATGCGCCTGTCGCGCGAGCTCAGCGCGCGCCCCGGTGTCCAGGAGGCCGTGGTGGTGATGGGCACCGAGATGAACCGCGAGCTGCTGCGCGGGGCCGGTTTCCACGCCCCGGCGCTGGACACGGCCGGTCCCATGGACCTCGTGGTGGCCGTGCGGGCCAGCGACGGCAAGGCCATCGAGGGGGCCAGCCGGGAGCTCGAGCGCCTGCTGCAGGCCGCCCCCACGGCCGCCCCCGGCGCCGCGGCCCGGCCCGGCTCGCTGGTGGAGGCCCTGCGGGCCCAGCCGGACGCCGATCTCGTCAGCGTAGCCGTGCCCGGCGAGTACGCCGGCCACGTGGCGCTGGCCGCGCTGCGGGCCGGCCGGCACGTGTTCCTGTTCTCCAACAACGTGCCCCTGGAGGACGAGCTGCGCCTCAAGCGCCTGGCCCGCGAGCGCGGGCTGCTGGTGATGGGCCCGGACTGCGGCACGGCCATCCTGGGTGGGGTGGGGCTGGGTTTCGCCAACCGCGTGCGGCGCGGCCCGGTGGGCCTGGTGGGCGCCTCGGGCACGGGCCTGCAGGAGGTCTCCAGCCTGCTGCACCAGCTCGGCTCGGGGGTGAGCCACGTCCTCGGCACCGGCAGCCGCGACCTCGGCGCCGAGGTGGGTGGGTTGATGACCGAGGCCGGCCTCGAGCTCCTGGCCGGGGACGAGGGCACCCGGGTGATCGGCCTGGTGGCCAAGCACCCCGCGGCGGAGGTGGCCGAGCGGCTGCACCGCGTGCTGGCCCGGCTGGGGAAGCCGGTGGTCGTGCGCTACCTGGGCCAGCCGGCCCGGTCCTCGGCCGACGGGGTGACCTACACGGGCTCGCTGGAGGAGGCGGCCTGCGCCGCGGCAGCGCTGGTGGGGCCGGCGACCGCGCCGGCGCTGGCCACCTGCCCGCTGGAGGACGACGTGCGCGAGCTGCTGAGCCTGCGCCCGCGGGTGGAAGGGCGGCTGGTGGCCCTGTTCGGCGGCGGCTCGCTGGCGGCCGAGGCGGCGCTCGTGCTCCGTGGCCAGGGCCTGGAGGTGGAGGAGCCCGACCGGCCGCTCGGGGCAGGCGCGCCGCTGCCGGGACGGGCCCACCTGGTGGTGGACACGGGCGAGGACTTCTACACCCGCGGCAAGCCCCACCCCATGGTGGACCAGACCGTGCGCTGCGGCCTGGTCCGTGCTCTCGGCGCGGAGCCCGGCGTCGGCCTGCTGCTGCTCGATCTCGTCCTGGGCGACGGCGCCCACCCGGACCCGGCGGCCGAGCTCGGGGCGGCGGTGCGCTCGGCGCGCGCGGCCCGTGAGGCGCGCGGCGCCCCACCGCTCCTGGTGCTGGCCTCGGTGACCGGCACCGAGCTCGATCCCCAGGACGCGAACCGCCAGCGCGGCCTGCTCACCGCCGCGGGAGTGCACTGTCAGGCCTCGGCCTGGCGCGCGGCCGTGGTGGCCAGCGCCCTGCTGACCGGCCCGGGAGGGAAGTGAGCCATGGGAACCACGACTCCTCGTAGCCCGCTCGAGACCCCCCGCGCCGTGGTGCACCTGGGGCTGCGCGAGGTCGCCGACGGCGCGCGCGCGGCCCGGGTGCCGGTCACCGAGGTGGACTTCCAGCCGCCGGCCGGGGGCGACCCGCGCCGCCTCCGCCAGCTCGCCGAGCTCGGCGAGCCGGCCCGCGCGGAGGCCATCGAGGCGGCCAACCGCCTGGCCCTCGAGCGCTTCATGCAGTCGCAGCCGCACCTGGTCGGCGTGGGTCTGGCCCGCGAGGTCGTCCCGGGCATGGCCGACGATCTCTTCCTGCACGCCGGACCGCCCATCGCCTGGGAGCGCATGTCCGGACCGCTGCGCGGCGCGGTGCTGGGAGGGATGCTGCTCGAGGGCAAGGCGCGCGACCCCGAGGAGGCCGCCCGGCTGGCGGCCGGCGGCGCGGTGCGCTTCGAGCCCTGCCACCACCACCAGGCGGTGGGTCCCATGGCCGGGCTGATCACGCCCTCCATGCCAGTGTGGATCCTGGAGGATCGCTCCCCGGCCGGAGGCGGCCGACGCACCTTCTGCACGCTGAACGAGGGGCTGGGCAAGGTGTTGCGCTACGGCGCCTACGGCCCCGAGGTGCTCGAGCGCCTGCGCTTCATGGCCGCCGTGCTGGCCCCGGCGCTCGCGGCCGCGCTCCAGGCCCGCGGGCCGGTCGATCTCAAGATGCTCATGGCCCAGGCCCTGCAGATGGGCGACGAGGGTCACAACCGCAACCGGGCGGGCACCTCGCTGCTCTTCCGCGAGCTCGCCCCGGCCCTGTGCCGCACCGGCCGGAGCCCCGAGGCGACCGCCAGCGTGCTCGAGTTCATCCACAGGAACGATCACTTCTTCCTGAACCTGAGCATGCCCATGGCCAAGATGATGCTCATGGCCACCGAGGGCATCCCGCGCGCCTCGAGCCTGTCGGTCATGGCGCGCAACGGCACCGACTTCGGGATCCAGCTCGCCTGCATGCCCGGGCGCTGGTTCGTCGGCCCGGCCATGCCCGTGCGCGGGCTGTACTTCCCCGGGTTCAAGGAGGCCGACGCCAACCCCGACATCGGCGACAGCGCCATCACCGAGACCTCCGGCATCGGCGGCTTCTGCATGGCCGCGGCGCCGGCCATCGTGCAGTTCGTGGGCGGCAGCCCGGAGGACGCGCTCGAGACCTCCCGGCGCATGGGCGCGATCACCGTCGGGCGCAACCCGGCCTTCGCCATCCCGGCGCTCGGGTTCGCCGGGGCGCCCACGCTCATCGACGTGCAGAAAGTCATCGAGCTCTCCCGGCTGCCCACCATCAACACCGGCATCGCCCACCGCGAGCCGGGCGTGGGTCAGGTGGGCGCCGGGCTGGTCAGCCCGCCCTGGGAGTGTTTCCACCAGGCCTTCGAGGCCTTCGTCGAGCACGCGCGCGGCGCGTGACAAGGAGGATCCCATGCTACCGGTCGAGTTGAGCATCCCGCTGGGCATCGGCACGCCGGCCTGGCCGACCTACGAGCCGCTGCAGATGAAGTACTTCAAGCGCCTGGCGCCCAACGGGGCCAACGGCCAGCTGCTGACGCACTCGAACCACGTGGGCACCCACCTGGACGGCGAGATCCACTTCTACACCCCGGGCCGCGACATCGCCCAGCTCCCGCTGGACTACCTGATGCACGCCGGCGTGGTCGTGGACCTGTCCGACGCGGTCGGGCAGTACGACGTGTACACCTCCAGGATGGTCGAGGACCGGGTGGAGGTGCGAGAGGGTGACATCCTGATCATCCACACCGGCTTCCACCACCACGGCTGGGACCAGCCCACGGCCCAGGAGGTCACCTACATGGTGAAGCACCCGGGGCCGGACCGGGAGTTCGCCCGCTGGGCCAAGCGCAAGAAGCTGCGCTGGATCGGGGTCGACTGCGGCAGCGCCGATCACCCCATGAACACGATCATCCGCAACTGGATGCCGCGCGAGGCCAAGCAGGCCCAGGCCCACTTCCGCAAGAAGTACAAGCAGCCACTGGAGAAGTTCTTCGACGACTCCAAGTACCAGCTCATGCACATCGAGATGTTCGACCACGGCATCATCCACGCTGAGTGCCTGGGCGGCGACATCGACCTGCTGCTCAACAAGCGCGCGGTCATCGGCGCCTTCCCCTGGCGCCTGGTGGATGGCGAGAGCTGCATCTGCCGCATCCTGGCCTTCGTGCCGGAAGACGAGCACGCCCGGCTGATGAAGAAGAAGGCCAAGGCCGAGCTGACGAAGTTCGGCGACATCGCCGGCGCCCGGAACGAGTGGCTGCACGCCGAGGGCCGCGCCCGGGCGGCAGCCCACCGCAAGCGCCGGTCCACCCGCAGGTAGTCCGCTCAGGGACAGACCCCGTCTTCGGCCGCTCAGGCAGGGACAGACCCCGTCTTCAGCGCTGACGGTGGGTTGGCTGGCCTGCGCCGCGACGCATCGAGTTCCAGATGGCCTCATGAGGCGTGGACATCGCCCGGACGAGGTCCGGGGTTCACTCGACGGGCGTGGCGACGCATTCCTCACGCCCACCCGAATCCTCATCGCCCGGTTCGGGCAGAAAGCCACCAAGCAGCGCTGAGGGCTGCAAACTGTCGAGCATCGCGCGAGTTGCCGGGGCACCAGGTCTCGACCGCGGCTCAAGGCGGGTGGCGCTTGGAGAGGAATCCTCGCCTGCGGAGCATGTCCCGCACCCAGCCGATCTCTCCCACGAAGTACCTGCTGGTCATCTCTGGCAGCTTCCGGGCGCCTCGGCCAGGGATCTCCGCGACGAGCTCCTGGTACATCTTCCTCCGCGTCGCAGCCACACCCGACAACCCGAGGTACTCCTGGGCATCATCGATCAAGGGGTCGGGCTCGCCGAACGCATAATGCCGGTAACCGCTCCACCGGTACTCGTGCGCGCTCGCGGTCATGCCTGCCCTCACTGGATTCAGCGACAGATACCGCATGGTCACCAGCAGCCGACGCCCATCCTGCAACACCGGCGTGCGCGCACGCTCCCCAAAGACACGGCCGGACCTCCCATGCAGCTTGTTGACGAAACACGCCAGCGCGCTGAAGGTCCGCTGCATGAACCTCGAAAGCGCCTCGGTGGATGGGACCCACAAGATCAGGTGGATGTGGTTGTCCATGAGCACATAGTCGAAGACGAGAATGCCGAAGATGCTCTTGAGTGACAACAGCAAAGCATAGATGAAACTCTTGACCACCTCCGGGCGAAAGAGAAAGTCGCCATTGTGTGCCCGAATGGACAGATGCACACAGCAGCTCCCATCCCCGAGAACATCTCTGCGTGCTGGTCTTGGCATCCAGCTGGAGTACAGCAAAGCTCGGGCCACCATCGACCACCTGCCGGAACCCACTGAAACTCAAAGGCCCCACCTGCCACTGAGCAGGTCTGTCCCTCTCGGGTTCGCGGTAAGGTGACTGAAAACCGGTCACCCCTCCGGCACCCTCCGGACAACCTTCGAAGACCTTGCAGGCTTGGGTTGGGCTCGCTCGGCCTGGGGTCTGTCCCCGTGCCCGCCCCCCCCCCGCGACCCCGGTACCCGGTGTTCCCGCGCGCGTGGGAAGGCTAGACGTCCTCGGGGACACCCAGGGCGGCTGGCGCGCGTGAGCGGCCGATGAACCCGGCCAGGGCCACCATGGTCAACAGGTAGGGCAGGCTGCGGATCACCTCGGTCGGCAATCCGAGGTCGGCGGCCTGCAGGTGGAGCTGACAGGTTTCGGCGAATCCGAACAGGAGGCACGCCAGCGCCGCCGCCGC
This sequence comes from Myxococcota bacterium, assembly GCA_022710975.1. Lineage (GTDB taxonomy): Bacteria > Myxococcota > B64-G9 > B64-G9 > B64-G9 > JAKLGA01. The sequence goes on from JAKLGA010000027.1 coordinate 27,248, forward strand.
AGGCCGCCACTTGCCCATGATGACCGCCGCCAGCGCGATGTAGCCGCGCCCGCCGCTCATCTCCGCCGTGAAACCGTGGTTGTCGAGCGCCAGCCAGGCCCCGCCCAGGCCGGCCAGCACCCCAGACAGGGTCACCGCCGCCCAGCGCACCCGGCCGACCACCACGCCCACGCTCGCGGCCGCTTGGGGGTGCTCACCCGCGGCCCGCAGCCTCAGGCCAAAGCGGGTGCGTGAGAACAGCGGCTGCCACACCACCACCAGTGCCGCGCACGCCCAGAACAGCGGGTTGCCCGCCAGGCCACCCTCGAAGCCCGGGGTGGGCGGAGAGCTGGAGGTCGAGCCGTAGGCCAACTTGAGCAGGTAGCGGGTGAGCCCGAACGCCAGCAAGTTGATGGCCACGCCGACCACGATCTGGTTCGCCCGCCAGCGCAGGACCAGCAGCCCGTACAAGAGCGCCACCAGCGCGCCCGCGGCGGCGCCTGCCAGCGCCCCGAGCCAAGGGCTCTGAGACAGATCGGCCACCCAGGCCGTGGCGAACGCCCCCACCAGCAGCTTGCCCTCGAGCGCCAGGTCGATCACACCGGAACGCTCGGATGTCGCGCCGCCCAACGCGGCCAGGACGTAGGGCACGCTGATACGCAGCACCTGCACCCAGAAAGCGAACCCCACCAGGCTCTCGAGGAAGCCACTCACTGCCCCGCCCTCCCCGCGCCGCGGTCCAGAGCCGCCGAGCTGGCCGCCACCGCCAGGATGATGACCGCCTGGAGCACGTCCACCAGCTCCTTGGGCACCAGCGCGTTGACGGCCATGCCACCGTGAGACAGGGTGCCTAGCAGGAGGGCCGCCAGCACCACGCCCAGCGGGTGGCCCCGGCCGAGCAGCGCCACGGCGATGCCCATGAAACCGGCCCCGCGGCCCATGCCCTCCTCGAAGTAGTGCTTATAGCCCAGCACGAAGTTGCAGCCAACCAGCCCGGCCAGCGCACCCGCGGTCGCCATGGCGGCCACCCAGGTGGCCCGCACGCGCACCCCGGCGTTCTCCGCGGCCCCTGGGCTCAGGCCCACGGCGCGCAGCTCGAAGCCGCGCCTGGCCCGGGCCAGGTAGAACCACACCGCGGCTGCCGCGACGAGCGCCAGGATGAAGCTCAGGTTGGCCGCGCTGCCCGCCAAGCCCAGGGCCGGCAGGCGGGCGCCTTCCACGACCAGCGCCGTGTGGGTGGTCTCGGGCAAGAAGACCTCGTGGCCCAGGCCCAACACGAGGGCGGCGGCCAGGAAGTTGAGCATGATGGTGTTGATCACCTCATGAGCGCCGAAACAGGCTCGCAGCACCCCGGGGATAGCGCCCCACACGGCCCCGGCCAGGGCCGCTGCCAGGACGACCAGAGGCAAGGCCAGGGCCGCCGGGGCACCGGCAGGCAGGCTGGCCCCCACCAGGGCCGCGGCCAGTCCGCCCAGCATGAGCTGGCCCTCGGCCCCGATGTTGAACAGCCCCGCCCGGAAGGCCAGCGCCACCGACAGCCCGGTGAAGATGAGCGGTGTGGACTTGAACAGCACCTGCCCCACCCCGTAGGAGTCGCCCCAGGTGGACCGGAGCAGCAGGCCGTACACGTGGGCCGGGGACTCCCCCAGGGCCAGGATGAGCAGGCTGCCCGCGGCCATGGCGGAGAGCAGCGAGATGCCGAGGACGAGCGCCTCGCGCATGACGGGTGCCCGGGTCACGTCGCGCCTCCCGCACCGGTCATCAGCTCGCCCAGGCGCTCCGCGGCCCCCGGGGCGTCCAGCTCTGCGCCGGCGAGCTGGCCGGCCACCCGCCCCTTGAACATCACCAGGACCCGATCCGACAACGCCAGCAACTCCGGTAAATCGGCAGAGGCGAGCAGCACGCCCACGCCTCGCCCCCGAGCGGCCAGGATGCCGCGGTGGATATGCTCGATCGCCCCGATGTCCACCCCGCGCGTGGGTTGGGCGCACAGCAGCACCCTGGCTGCGGGCCGGGAGAGCTCGCGCGCCATCACCACCTTCTGCTGGTTGCCGCCCGAGAGCGCCCGGGCGCACGCCAGGGGCTCGGCCGGCCGCACATCACCCTCGGCCAGGAGGCGTATGGCCTCGACCCGCAGCCGGCGGCGATCGAGCCCGAACCACCCGCAGAACTCACCCTGCCGACCCAGCGCTAGGTTCTCCTCCAGGCTGAAGTCAAGCACCAGCCCCCGCGCCAGCCTGTCCTCGGGCACATGCCCGAGCCCCGCCGCCAGGCGCTCCCCCACCCCGAGCCGGGAGAGCTCCCGCCCGGCCAGCGAGATGCTGCCCGCGGCCTGCGGCCGCAGCCCGACCAGGGCCTCCACCAGCTCGCGTTGTCCGTTGCCCTCCACGCCGGCGAGGCCGACGATTTCACCAGCCTTCACCACCAGCGAGAGGTCCGAGACGGCGTCTGTCCCCTCGCCGCGTGTCACCCGCAGCCCGTCCACGCGCAGGAGCGTCGCGGCGCCGGGCGGGGCGCCGCGCGGTCCCCGCTCGACCCGCAGCAGCACCTCGCGGCCCACCATGGCGCGCGCGATGGTGGCGGCCGAGACGACGCGTCCGTCCAGCTCATCGACCACCCGGCCCTGGCGCATCACGGTCACCCGCTCGGCCAGCGCGCATACCTCGTCCAGCTTGTGGGTAATCAGCACCACGGCCAGACCGCTGGCGGCCATGTCCGCCAGCACCCCGAACAGGCGGCGCACCTCGGCCGGGGCCAGGACCGCGGTCGGCTCGTCTAGGATGAGCACGTCGCAGCCCTGCCACAGCACCCTGAGGATCTCTACCCGCTGCCGCTCCCCGACCGACAACTCCTCGACACGTGCGCGGGGCTCGACCTCCAGCCCGAAGCGTCGACTCAACTCCCGGAGCGCGCCGGCTGGGCCCGCAAGATCGAGCAGCCCGCGTCGCAGGGGCTCGCGACCTAGCACCACGTTCTCGACCACGCTCAGGGTCGGGACCAGCATGAAGTGCTGGTGCACCATGCCGACCCCGCGGCGGATGGCCTCCCGGGGCGAGTGGCGCTCCCGCGGGATGAGCTCGCCCTTCAGGCGGATCTCGCCCCCGTCGGCCCGCAGCTCGCCGTAGGCCACACGCATGAGGGTGGACTTGCCCGCGCCGTTCTCGCCGACCAGCGCGTGCACATGGCCGCGGGTCACGCGCAGATCGACCCGGTCGTTGGCCAGCACAGCACCGAAGGCCCGGCTCACGCCGCTGAGCGCGAGCACCGCGTCGTCCGTAGTGCTCATGTGCCTGGCACCCGGATGATGCCCTGGATGATCTGCCGCTCGAGCTCACCCACCCGCGAGAGCACGGGCGCGCTCAGCCGCTCCCGGTTGTTGTCGTCCAGCACAAAACCGACCTGGCCCTCGGCCAGGCCGGCCTCCCGCACCCCGCCCTGGAAGCGTCCCGCGGCCTGCGCCCGTACCGTCTCCAGCACCGCCAGGTCCACGCGCTTGACCATGCTGGTCAGCACGCAGCAGGGCGCCTCTCTGTACTGATCGCTGTCCACGCCGATGGCCCAGCGGTTGACAGACCGAGCTGCGTTGAACACCCCGCCGCCGGTCTTGCCCGCGGCGTGGTAGATGACGTCTGCGCCGCGGCCGTACTGGGTCAACGCCAGCTCCTTGCCGGTCACCGGGTCGGAGAACGCCCGGGGGTCCGTGCCCGCATAGGCAGACAGCACCTGGCAGTCTGGACAGACGTGCTTGACCCCGGCCGCATAGCCCGCCTCGAACTTCCGTATGAGCGGGATCTGCATGCCGCCCACGAAGCCCACGACGCGGCTCCTGGTCACCAGCCCGGCGATGGCCCCGACCAGGAAGGAGCCCTCCTGCTCGCGGAAGCGCAAGCCTGCCAGGTTGGGCGGGGTGGGCTCGCCTGGCGCGCCCGAGAAGTCGATGCCGGCGAAGTGCGTGCCGGGGAATTCCGCCGCCAGCTTGCGCAGATCATCGCTGTAGATGAAACCCACCCCGAACACGAGCTGGTAGCCCTGCGAGGCCAGCTCCCGCAGTGCGCTCTCCCTGTCGCTGCCGTCGCCGGGCTCGATGAAACGCACCACGGCGCCGAGCTCCCGCTGGGCGCGCATCAGGCCCAGGTAGGCCGCGTCATTGAACGACTTGTCTCCCAGGCCCCCCACGTCAAACACCAGGCCCACGCACAGCTTCTGCAGGCAGCGGCTGTCCGGCTCCACCCCGCTCCCCACCAGGAGCAAGCCGACATTGAGCGCCGCCAGGCCGGCCAGCCAGATCAGGTACTTGCGCACGGCCCACAAGTAATAAATCCGGAACAAAAATACAAGGTTGCTATGGGGACAGACCCGTGGTCGGCGATGGGGACAGACCCGTGGTCGGACCCCGGGTTGGCGGTGCCAGGGAACGGACGTGAGCCCCCGTCGAGCGAGAATGCCGGGCGAACCGGGGAACGGACCTACCGGCGCCGGAGCCGGGCCAGGGCCACCAGGCCCAGTGCGAGCCCGAGCAGGCTCAGCTCGCTGCCCTGGAAGGAGGCCGAAGCCGCGCACCCGCAGCCGCCGCCGTCTTCCTCGACACAGTACTCGCTCCCCAGGCAGTCGGGATCCGAGCAGTCCACCGTGGCGTCCCCGTCGTCGTCCAGGCCGTTGTAGCAGTTCTCGGGATGCACCTGGCAGATGGACAGCGCCGTGCACTCCGTGTCATCGCAGTCCACCTGGCCATCGCTGTCATCGTCCAGGCCGTTGTTGCAGATCTCCGCAGGCACCAGGCAGTTGTGCGCTTGGGCGCAGTCCGCGTCGTCGCAGTCGACCTGACCGTCGCCGTCGTCGTCCAGGCCGTTGGCGCACTGCTCGACGCCTGCCTGGCAGGCGGGCGCGCTCGAACAGTCCGCGTCCAGGCAGTCCACCTGCCCGTCCCCGTCATCATCCAGGCCGTTGTTGCACTGCTCGACGCCAGGCTGGCAACCCGGGTCGTTCGCGCAGTCCGAGTCCAGGCAATCCAGGTGGCCGTCGCCGTCGTCGTCCTGGTTGTTGTCGCAGATCTCGGCCACCGGCTGGCAGCTGGCCGCGTTGGCGCAGTCGCTGTCGTCGCAGTCCGCCTGCCCGTCCCCGTCGTCGTCCACGCCGTTGTCGCAGCTCTCCGCCACCGGCTGGCAGTTCGGCGCCGCCTCGCAGTCCGTGTCGTCGCAGTCCGCCTGCCCGTCCCCGTCGTCGTCCTGGTTGTTGTCGCAGATCTCGGCCACCGGCTGGCAGTTGGCCGCGTCTGCGCAGTCGCTGTCGTCGCAGTCCGCCTGCCCGTCCCCGTCGTCGTCCGCGCCGTTGTCGCAGATCTCCGCCACCGGCTGGCAGTTGGCCGCGTCTGCGCAGTCGCTGTCGTCGCAGTCCGCCTGCCCGTCCCCGTCGTCGTCCGCGCCGTTGTCGCAGATCTCCGCCACCGGCTGGCAGTTGGCCGCGTCTGCGCAGTCGCTGTCGTCGCAGTCCGCCTGCCCGTCCCCGTCGTCGTCCGCGACGTTGTCGCAGATCTCCGCCACCGGCTGGCAGTTGGCCGCGTCGGTGCAGTCGCTGTCGTCGCAGTCCGCCTGCCCGTCCCCGTCGTCGTCCGCGACGTTGTCGCAGATCTCCGCCACGGGGCTGCAGCCAGGCTCGCCCGCGCAGTCCAGGTCGTCGCAGTCGACGTCACCGTCGCCGTCGTCGTCGAAGGTGTTGTCGCAGTCCTCGCTGGCGTTCTGGCAGGTCACGCTGAAGGTGAAGTTGCTGGTGTTATCCCAGGTCTCGACCACGGCGTAGGCGCCGCCCGCGGGCATGGTGAACACGATCTGCTCGGCGCTCGACTGCGACCCGGCGCTCACGTCGAGGCAGGCGTCCGGATCACAGGCCCCTCCGAGCAGGAACAGGTCCAGGTCGTTCTGCCCTGTGGTCGGGTCCATGGTCACCGTGACTCGTGCGCCCACCGGCACATCGATGAAGTACGCCCTCTCCGGCCCCGTCCAGGTGGACTGGTTGTCGCAGGAGAAGCTGGTGAACACATCGCTGCCACCCGAGGTGGTGGAGGACAGGCTCGACCCGCACCCGACCGTGACCGCCGCATTGCAGGCGTTGGGCACGCAGGTCCAGTGACTCGCACAACCCGAGTCGTCACAGTCGACGGCGCCGTCCCCGTCGTCATCGACCCCGTTGGTGCAGTTCTCCTCGTCGAGGTAGTCGGCGATGAACGCCTCGAAGGCCGAGACCGTGGTGCTCACCCCGTAGTCCGTGCACTGCTGGTCCCCGTACGAGGTCACGCCAGCCACGTACTCGACCCCGTCGCGCACGACGAAGGCCGGGCCGCCCGAGTCACCCGAACAGGGCCCGCCGATCGAGCCGGCCTGGCTGTAGGCGAAGGACATGGCCACGACGTCGTTGCCCGAGTAGGTGCAGTCGGCCGGGCCGGCGCACACCAGGGCGATGGTCCCGTCCACGTGCAGTTTCACCCCGTCGGTGTCGTTCTCGGTCAGGCCGAACCCGGAGAAGTCCACCGTGGTGGTGTTGTTGTCGGCGCTGGTCAGGCCGAGGGCCTCGGGCAGGGCCAGAATGGGGGCGATGCCGGCGGGCGCCGCGCTGCTCATGCGGATGAGCGCGATGTCGTTCAGCCAGCCATCGTACTGGGGGTGGGGCTCGAGGTCGCTCACCGACCGGTACTGGCCGCCGGCGGGCTGGTAGGCGTTGGCGCCGAAGAAGATGTCCGTGCCCGCGGCGGTCTCGCCCTGGAGGCAGTGGGCCGCGGTCAGCACGACGTCAGGCGCGATCAGGGTGCCCGAGCAGTAGTAGCCAGTGCCGGAGCCGTTGGTGATCGCCACCACCGCGGTGTGGGAAGCCACGTTGTCCGTCGTCCCGTAGAAGATGGGGCGCCCTTGGGTCCCATAGTCGCTGGGGACGCGCTCGTCAGAACACGCTGTCCCGAGTGCCAACAGCAGCAACCCAGTCCACACCGAAGATCGCCCGATTCTCGCCTGCGTTACCATGGGAACCTCTCCTCTTTCGCCCCTCTGGATCCACCCTGACCAGATTCATGGGTCAGCACCCTCCAGGAGTCAACCTCTCCCGGAGCACTCCCCTTCAACCCGCTGGCGTGCCGCCCGGGCAAATCCCGAGCAATTCCGAAGAAGTGGATGTAAGGCAAAAGGAGCCAAGGTGGGATGACTAGGTCCTCGAGACAGGGGACAGACCCTCATGGCTGGACCAGGGTGGCCTGGGGACAGACCCCATCCATCCACCCGAGTCGTCAACAGAAAAGCGAAGGGCTCAGCGACGGCGGCGGATGAGGATCAGCAGGCCCAGACCCAGGGCAGCCAGGCCAAGCTCGCCAGCCTGGCCTGCGCCGGAGGCAGAGCAACCGCAACCCGCGCCCGAGGCGGTCGAACAGATCTCGCTCGCCGCGCAGTCCGCGTCGTCGCAGTCCGCCTGCCCGTCCCCGTCGTCGTCCGCGCCGTTGTCGCAGATCTCCGCCACCGGCTGGCAGTTCGGCGCCGCCGCGCAGTCCGCGTCGTCGCAGTCCGCCTGCCCGTCCCCGTCGTCGTCCGCGCCGTTGTCGCAGATCTCCGCCACCGGCTGGCAGTTCGGCGCCGCCGCGCAGTCCGTGTCGTCGCAGTCCGCCTGCCCGTCCCCGTCGTCGTCCGCGCCGTTGTCGCAGATCTCCGCCACCGGCTGGCAGTTCGGCGCCGCCGCGCAGTCCG
>JAKLGA010000028.1 GCA_022710975.1 Myxococcota bacterium
GGGTTCAGGCGCAAGAGTGATTCACGGGCGGGGGTGAGGTTTCTGGTGACCTCACCCCCCTTGCCCCCCTCTCCCATGGGGAGAGGGGGGTTCAGGCGCAAGAGTGATTCACGGGCGGGGGTGAGGTCGTCCTGATGCACCTCATTCGTGGACAGCGCGTTTCGCCCCAGAAGGTAGAGCTTGCAAGGCAGCTCCGCCGACGTATGACGCCCGCCGAGAAGGTCTTCTGGAAGGCGGTCAGGGCGAGAGGTTTCAAGGAGAGGAAGTTTCGTCGGCAGCAGGTCATCGCTGGGCTGATCGCGGACTTCTACTGCGATGAGTGCAGGCTGGTCGTCGAGCTCGATGGTGGGGTGCACCGCGACCGTGGGCCTGAGGATCGTGCGCGTGAGAAGGTGCTTCGCTCGCTCGGCTTGAGGGTGGTGCGCTTCACCAACGAGGAAGTCCTGCTGGATCTACCGGGGGTGCTCTCGCGACTCGAGGCCCTTCTCTGACCTCACCCCCCTTGCCCAGGAAAACCTCACCCCCCTTGCCCCCCTCTCCCCGTGGGAGAGGGGGGAACATGAGTAAGAAGGATTCACGGGCGGGGGTGAGGTGGAGTGGCCAGGCCTACGTGCACCCCGTATCCGGATTGCACCCGTCGCAGCACCCCGCCTCGCACCACACCTTCGGCGCCCCGCAGGTCGAGCTGCAGCGGTTTCCTGAATTGGCATCCGTGAAGCAGTTCATCAGGCAGCACCCCACCGCGGTCCCCGGGTTGTTGCAGCAGTACTGCCCCGCGGGGCAGGCCACGTTGTCGTACGCCGGGCACACACAGTTGCCCGCGATGCAGAACGTCCCGCCGCTGTTCGAGGGGCAGTTGCCCATGGGGCACCCGCAGGCCCCGCCCACACACTGCCCTCCGTCCGAGCACATCCGCCCGCACCTTCCGCAGTTGAATTCATCCTCATAGAGAGAAGTGCAGGCCAGGTCCCCGCCAACGTAGCAGCAAATGTCTGCGGGGGAGCCGACGCAATTCACGGCTACTGGGCCGCATGCGCACTGGTCTGTGATTCCCGTGGCGCATGTTGCTTGTGACCAGTCATATGGCCCCTGGCAGTCTTCGGTGGATGCGCACTCGCACCGCCAGCTCCCGCTCTGGTCCGTGCAGAAGAGCCCCCCGGTGCCGATGGTGCAGGGGGTGGCGCAGTCCGCGCAGTGCCGCTCGTCCCGGGGCACGCACAGGCTGTCGCAGCACAGCTCGCCCGGCTCGCAGTCCCCGTCCGAGAGGCAGCCGCAGGCGTACTCCCCGGCGGCCGCGCCCGGCAGGCAGGCGCCGCCGTTCGCGTCGAAGGCGCAGTCGTGGCCGCAGCCCCCGCACCGGCCCGGGGTGTTCAGCGGGGTCTCGCAGCCGTTGCCCGGGTCCAGGTCGCAGGAGTCGAAGCCCGGCGCGCAGGTGTACTGGCAGGCGGTGAGGTCGCAGCTCGGCTCCACCGTGTTCAGGTACACCAGGGTGTCCGAGCAGGCGTCCTCGCACGCCGCGCAGTCCTGCATCCCCCGCCCGGTCTCGCAGCCGTTCTGCCGATCCCCGTCGCAGTCCAGGTGCGTCGCCTGGCACGCGTCGTAGTCGCACGCGCTCCCGGCGCAGTGGGCCGCCAGCACGTTCTGGGTGTCCGCGCCGCAGTCGTGCCCGCAGGCGCCGCAGCTCGTGGTGCTGGTCGAGAGGTCCGCGCACACCCCCAGGCAGCAGGTCTCGTTGCCCGCGCAGGGCGGCGAGGTGCCGCAGGCGCACTGGCCCTCGTAGCAGGCGTCGGTCACCACCGGCGGGCAGCCCCCGCAGGCCGGGCCGCAGTGGTCCGTGCTGATCGACCAGCCCGAGAGCTGGCAGCTCTCCTCCAGGTGGCCGTCCACGCAGCGCCGCAGCCCCTCGCGGCAGCCGGAGCCCTCCGGCTGGTAGCAGAAGGCGTCCCCGCGGCAGCCGAGCACGGTCAGCGGGAGCTCGCTCCCCTCCTCGTCGCCCTGGCCGGCCATGGAGGAGTCGCGCACGTACACGGTGAAGAGCAGGTCGGCCCCCTCGCTGGCCGGGGTCTGGCCGGCCTTGTTGCGGAGCTCCCCGGTGGCCCCGTCGACGGTGAGCCAGGCCAGCGCCGGCTCGACGGTCTCGAGCCGCCAGGCGAAGGGCGGGAGCCCGCCCTGGACCGTGAGCTGGACCGAGTAGTTCTCGCCCACGTAGGCCCGCGGCAGGGTGGGGGCCAGGATGCCCAGGTCGCCGCCGGGCACGCAGGCGCCCGCCCCGTCGCAGCGGTAGCCCTCGGCGCAGTCCTCGTTGGAGGTGCAGAGCGGGTTGTCGACGGGCGAGGCGCAGGAGGCGAATAGCGTGAGGCAGAGTGCGATGGGCGTGAGCTCGTTCATGGTGAACCCCGGCGGGTGACGCTGTTCCTGGTTCCTTGTTCCTGGTTCCTGGTTTCGATTCCGTGTTCCCGACCAGGAACCTGGAACCAGGAACCTGGAACTCCTACTTCTCCTCTGGCTTCACCAGATTCTTCCACAGCACCCCCTCCTGCTCGATCCGCCGCGCCTCCCGCACCACCGCCAGCCGCTGCTCCATCTCCTCGGCCTTGTAGCCGAGCCGGTGCAGGGTGGAGAAGATCCGCTCGGCCTCGTCCCAGTTGCCCACCCGCGCCTCGGCCAGCCCGAGCTGGTGCTGGACGGCCGGGTTCTGCGGGGAGGCCTCGGCCGCCTGGCGGTAGGCCTGGCGCGCCTCGAAGGCCATGCCGCGCGCCTCCTTGATGCGGGCCTGGATCAGGAAGAGCCGGGCCTGGGCCGCGTCGTCCGGGGCGGCGAAGGTGAACATGCGGTCGACCAGCTCCTCGGCCTCGCGGTACTTCTGCCCCTGGAGGTACAGCTCGACCAGGCGGTGGGCGAGCAGCGCCGAGTCCGGCGCGCTCTCCAGCCCCAGCCTGAGCGCCTGCTCGGCCTGGTCGGGTTTCCCCTGCGCGAGCAGCGCGCGGGCCAGCAGGTCGTGGTTCTCGGGGTGCAGCGGGTCGATCTGCATGCCCTGGCGGGCGTGGGCCTCGGCCGCCTGGAGCTGGCCCTTGGCGAGCGCCATCTCCCCCATGAGGTCGAGCGCCGCCAGCGAGGTGGAGTTCCGCTCCAGCGCCAGCCGGGCGGCCTCCTCGGCCTGCGGCAGGAGCTTCTTGCCCCACAGGAAGCGGGCCGCGGCCAGGTACGCCTCGGCCTCGTCCGGCGTGGCCCGCAGCGCCAGGTCCGGGTCGCCGGTCAGCTTGAGCACCTCGCCCAGCACGGCCGGCAGCGTCTTCGGCTCGTGCCGCGCGGCCAGGCGGTACTCGCCCAGGGCCTGGTCCCTGGCCCCGGCCAGCAGCAGCGCCCGGCCGGCCAGCTGGTGGGCGCGCGCGTTGGCGGGGTTCAGCAGCATGGCCCGCTCGAGGTGGCGCACCGCGAGCTGCACCTGGGGCGGCCTGGCCCGGAGCGCGGCCCGGCCCAGCACCAGGTGGGGCAGGTAGTCGGCCGGGTAGCTGTCCAGCAGCTCGCAGGTCGCCTGGCCGAGCGGGCTCGGGTCGCAGGGCTCGGCCGGGGCCGCGTCCTGGAGCGCCGTGACCGCCAGCGTGGCGGGCTCGAGCGCGTGCGCGCCCGCCTGCCAGGTGCCGAGGACGAGCAGGGCGAGCGCGAGCCCGGCCAGCCCCCAGGCGAGCCTCCGCCCGAGCCGCGGGCGGGTCTCCCACTCGAAGGGCGGGCCGGCGTGGCTGAAGGGGCTGGCGGTCAGCACCCCCAGCACCAGCACGCAGGGCATCATCACCCCGGCGATCTCCAGGCTGAAGTCGGCGCTGTTCTGTAGAAAAACCCCGAACACCCCGGCCAGGGCGCCGGCCATGCTGAACGAGGTGCGCGCCCGCCGGAGCGCCAGCGCGAACACCCCCAGGAGCCCGAGCAGCCACAGCGCGCCCAGCACCGGTCCCCACTCCACCCCGGCCTGCACCGCCAGGTTCTCCGGGTGGGTGAAGGTGTGGGTGGCCGTGACCTCGTTGACCATGGGGAAGGCGGTGGCGAAGGCCCCGCGCCCGATCCCCAGCGCGGGGAAGTCCCGGAGCAGCGGCAGGGCCGAGCCCCACACCCGCACCTTGACCTCCGCCCGCAGCCCCTCCAGGTCGCCCAGCGTGCGCAGCTCCCTCATGATGGTGTCGTAGGCCAGGTAGCCGGCGATGAGCAGCACCAGCGCGGCCAGCCCCTGGGCCAGCGCCACGCGCTTGAGCTTCCGCGACTGCCGGAGCGCCCCGTGCGCCATCAGGAACAGCATGGCCGTGCCGAAGGCCACCATGCCGCCCCGCGAGAGCGTCATGAACACGCCCACCCCGGCCACCACCCCCATGAAGCCGTACAGCGCCCGGTCCGGGCGCTCCCGGGCCGAGAGCGCCAGCCCGAGCGCCACCGGGGCGGTCAGGCACAAGAGCCCGGCCAGGTGGTTGGGGTTGACGAAGGTGGAGAAGAAGAAGGTGCCTGGGCCGATGGGGTAGAGCCCCAGGATGGTCTCGGCCGCGAACAGCTTGTGGACGAAGCCGGTCAGCGCCACCAGGAAGCCCGACCAGGCCACGGCCTTCAGCAGCCTGCGGGCCCGGGTGCGGTCCTGGTAGTAGTTCACCGCGGTCAGGAGCGCCAGCGCGTAGGCCAGGTACTTCATCACCTCGAGCCAGGTCGCGGGCGGGGCCAGGCTGGCGGGCCGCCAGGCGCCGAGCAGCGGGGTGCCCTCCAGCACGCGCGCGGTGAGCTCGGCCGCGCCGGGGCTCAGGAGCCCGAGCAGCGCCCGGGGCAGGGGCAGGACCTGGAGCAGGCAGGCGCCGGCGGCCGCGAGCAGCAGCACCCCCAGCGGGAACATCCGGATCCGGTGGCCCTGGCGGCGGGTGGCCCACAGGAGCCCCACGAAGCCCGCGCAGGCGAGCGCCAGCAGGGCGGCGACCGACGGGAGGTGCACCGCGCCGAGCGCGAGCGGGGACAGCGCCAGCAGGTAGGTGCTCACCTCCACCGTGACCGAGGTGTGGACCTGGACGGGCGCGGCCCCGGCCGGGCTCTCCCCGGCGGGACGGGCCTCCTCGGCGTGCTTGCGCTTGCGGTACGGCAACTGACCGATGCCTCCTGCGGCAGCTTGCCAGGAACCGCTCTGATAGTAAAGGAATCGAGGGCTTGCGGGCAAGGGCGGGGCGCGGGATGATGACCGCCTCCAGGGAACTCGGGCCGCGCCGCGGGTATGACAGGGGTGAGGGACGCATGGCAGAACCCGATCGAAGCGACGAGGAGCTGATGATGGACTACCGCGACACCCGCGAGCCCGAGTCCATGGTGGCGCTCTTCCAGCGCTACCGCAGGCCGCTCTACCGCTACCTGGCCCGGCGCACGGGCTCCTCGGCCCGGGCCGAGGACCTGGCCCAGGAGGTGTTCGCCGCCTTGATGGACGGGGCGGACCGCTACCAGCCCTCGGGCTCGTTCAAGTCCTACCTGTACCGCATCGCCTCGAACCTGTCGGCCAAGGAGTGGCGCACCTACAAGCGCGGGGTGGCGCTCGACGGCGAGCCCGGGACCGCGCCGCCCGAGGCCGAGGGCGCGCTCGACCGGCGCAGCGCGGCCGAGGCCATCCGCGCGGCGCTGGACGGGCTGGAGGAGGAGCAGCGGGAGCCGATCCTGCTGCGGGAGTACGAGGGGCTGTCCTACGCCGAGATCGCCGAGGTGCTGGGGGTGCCGACCGGGACCATCAAGAGCCGCATCGCCCGGGGCAAGCTGGCGCTCCGCCAGAGCCTGCTCCTCAGCGCGCCCGCGCTGGCGGCCGGGTGAGGCCCGGGTGAGGCCCGGGTGAGGCTATGAGGACAAGGAGCCGGTCATGAGCGAGCAAATCAAGCCCTGCGACGCCTTCGCCGAGGACCTGGTGGCCCTGGTGGACGGGGAGCTCGAGGCCGAGCGGCGGGCCGAGCTGGAGGCCCACCTGAGCGGCTGCCCGGCCTGCCAGGCCGTGGTGGCGGAGCTCCGCCAGCTCGGGGAGCGCATGCAGGCCTGGCGGCCCGAGGAGCCGCGCACCGCCTGGGAGCGCGAGGCGGCCGAGCGGGTGCGGGCCGAGGCCGAGCGGCGGAAGCTCGCGCGCGCCGAGCGCCGGCGGGGCCAGGGGGGCGTGTGGGGCTGGATCGGGCGGCCGGCCTTCGCCCTGGCCGCGGCCAGCTGCCTGCTCTTGCTGGTCGCCGGGGCGGTCTTCAGCGATCCGATCCGCCGGCTGTTCGGCACCAACGCCAACGCCCTGGCCGGGCGCGAGGACGCGCGCCCGCCCAAGAAGCTGCACGGCCACCGCGCCATGAAGGACTTCGCCGAGGTCGGACGCGACTTCCCCGGCGGCCCGCGGAGCTTCGCGCCGCCGGCCGACGCGCCCGCGCGCCAGGGCTGGGACGCCGGGCCCGTCTGGCACGACCCGCCCTCGCTCGGTGGCATGCCCGTGCAGCCCGAGCCCCTGGTCGGCGTGAGGGCCGGCATCGAGCGCCTCCCCGGGCCCGAAGCGCTGGACCGCGCCGCCCTCCCGGACCCGGTCGCGCCGCCCCCGGAGGCCAGGGCCAACCCGAACGCCTACTACGACTCCGGCTACCAGCCGGGCGCGGGCGACCGGGAGCGGGTGGAGAAGCTGATCGCCGCGGGCGTGCTGGTGGACGGCAAGCAGCTCAAGCTCGGCACCTTCACCCGCAGCTACCACCAGACCCTGGCGGTCCCGGGCCGCACCGCGCTCGGGCTCGAGGCCCTGCTCGACCAGGCCCGGCTGCCCCCGGAGGGCGGCGAGGTGTTCCTGCAGGTGGCCATCCAGGGCCAGAAGCGCGAGACCGGCCGGCGGCCCCCGCTGCACGTGGCCCTGGTGATCGACCGCTCGGGCTCCATGGGCGAGGGGGACCGGGGCGCCACCAAGCTCCAGTCGGCCCAGCGCGCCGCGCTGCGCTTCGTGGACGGGCTGCGCGAGGACGACGTGCTGACGGTGGTGTCCTACGACCACGAGGTCGAGGTGCTGTCCTCCGCCTCGGGCGCGAGCCGCTCCACGCTGCGGCGCTTCATCCGGGACCTGTACCCGCGCGGCAACACGAACATCCACGACGCCCTCGACCGGGCCTACCGCGAGCTCGCGCGCCAGTCCCGGCCCGAGCTGGTGAACGCGGTCATCCTGCTCTCCGACGGGCTGCCCACGGCCGGGCCGATCGAGCCCGCGCCCATCGTGGCGCTCTCCCGGGTGGCCGCGGACAACCACATCACCACCACCACGGTGGGGGTGGGGCTGGACTACAACGACCAGCTCATGATGGATCTGGCCCGCCGCGGCCAGGGCCACTACCACTTCGTCAAGGACGCCGCCTCCATCGAGCCGATCTTCGAGACCGAGCTCGAGTCGCTGGACCGGGTGGTGGCGCGCGCGCTCCGGCTGCGCATCGTGCTCGCGGACGGCGTGGTGCTGAAGCGGGTGCTGGGCTCCAAGGAGCTCGGCGCGGGCGAGGTGGCCGAGGCGCGCCGGGAGGAGACCGACCTCGACCGCCGCCTGGAGCAGGAGCTCGGCATCAAGACGGACCGGGCCCGGGACGACGAGGGCGGGGTCAAGATGCTGATCCCCTACTTCTTCGGGGGGGACTCGCACGTGGTCATGCTGCAGCTCTGGGTGCCGCCCGGCGCCCAGCGCAAGCGGGTGGCCGAGGTGACCCTGAAGTACAAGGATCTGCTGTACGCCCGGAACGGGGCCGACGAGCGCGAGGTGGTGGTGGGCTACAGCGCCAGCCCGGACGAGGTGGTGGCCTCCATCTCCCGGCCGGTCAAGAAGAACCTGCTCGGCTTCCGGGCCGGCGAGGCGCTGCTCACGGCCTCGGAGCTGGTCGGCCGCGGGGACGCCCGCCGCGCGGCCCGCATGCTCGAGGAGCAGGCGGAGATCTTCAGCCGGGCCGCCGAGGCCTGGGGCGACGAGGAGCTCAGGCGCGACGGGCTGCTGCTCGGCGAGTACCGCGGGCTGCTCCGCAGCCTCGAGGACCCGGCGCTCGCCGGCGCCGAGGAGCTGCGCGCCTACCTGGCCAAGACCCTGTCCCACTCCGGGTACAAGCTGGTGCAGTGACCTCCGGTAGGGGCGGAGCCAGGTCTCCGCCCCTGCACCGGCGCGCCTCGCATGGCCGTGGTCGCGGTTGGGGGCGGACACGCGGGTCCGCCCCTACGATCTTCGGGTGAAACTGTGTTTGCTGTTGACACCTCCCTCCACGGGCGGAATCCTGCCCGGCATGGACCTCGCCCAGGAGCTCAACCCGGAGCAGCTCGAGGCCGCGCGGCACGGGCGCGGGCCGCTCTTGATCCTGGCCGGGGCCGGCTCGGGCAAGACGCGCGTCCTCACCTACCGCATCGCCCGGCTCCTGGGCGAGGAGCGCGTGCCGGCCTGGAGCGTGCTGGCGGTCACCTTCACCAACAAGGCCGCGGGCGAGATGCGTGAGCGCGTGGCCCGGCTGACCGGGGCCGGGGGGCGGGACGGCCCGTGGGTGCTCACCTTCCACGCCTTCGGGGCGCGCGTGCTCCGGCGCCACGCCGAGCTGCTCGGCTGGAACCGGGACTTCGTCATCTACGACGAGGACGACGTGAAGCGGCTGGGGCGGCGGCTGCTCGACGAGCTCGACCTCGACCCCGAGCGCTACAAGGTGGAGAAGGTCCTGGCCGCGGTGGAGCGGGCCAAGCGCTCGCTGAAGGGCCACGAGCACCGCGGGCTGGAGGGGCCGCTCAAGGCCTTCTACGGGCGCTACCAGGAGCACCTGCGGCGGGCCAACGCCTTCGACTTCTCCGACCTCATCTACCAGCCGAACCGCCTGTTCGACCGCCACCCGGAGGTCCTGGAGGAGCACCGCCGCCGCTTCCGCCACGTGCTGGTGGACGAGTTCCAGGACACCGATGCGGCCCAGTACCGGATCCTGAAGCTGCTCTGCCCGCCGGCCGAGCGGCCCAACCTGTGCGTGGTGGGCGACGACGACCAGTCCATCTACGGCTGGCGCGGGGCCCACGTGCAGAACATCCTGGGCTTCGCGCACGACTTCCCCGGCTGCAAGGTGGTCAAGCTGGAGCAGAACTACCGCTCCACCGGCCGCATCCTGGAGGCGGCCCACGCCGTGGTGGCCCGCATCCCGCGCCGCCACCCCAAGAAGCTGTGGACCGAGGCCCCGGCCGGCGAGCCGCCCTGCCTGCGCGCCCTGGAGGACGAGCGCGAGGAGGCCGAGCTGGTGGTGCTCGCGGTGCGGGAGGGCCGGGACGAGGGCGTGCCGCTCGCGGAGGCGGCCGTCTTCTACCGCACCAACGCCCAGAGCCGGGCCCTGGAGGAGGCGCTGCGGCGCTGGGCCGTGCCCTACCGCGTGGTGGGCGGGACGCGCTTCTTCGACCGCCTGGAGATCCGCGATCTCATGGCCTACCTGCGCCTGCTGTCCAACCCCCAGAGCGACATCGATCTGCTGCGGGCGCTGAACACCCCGGCCCGCGGGCTGGGCGAGCGCACCCGCGAGCGGCTGGCCGCGCAGGCCACCCGGCTGGGGTGCAGCCTGTGGGACGCGCTGCAGCCGGAGCGGCTGCCGGACGAGGTGCGCAAGGCCGAGGCCGAGCGGCTGCTCGGCTTCCGCGCCCTGGTGGAGGGGCTGCGGCGCGAGGCCGAGGGGCGCCCCGCCTCCGAGGTGGTGCGGCTGGCCATCGACCGCTCGGGCTACGGCGAGGCGCTCTCCCGCCAGGCCACCGAGGAGGCCCAGGGGCGGCTGGAGAACCTGGAGGAGCTGGTCAGCGCCGCGGCCGACTTCGCGGGCGAGGAGGGGGACGAGGGGCTGCCGGCCTTCCTCGAGCACGTGGCGCTGCTGACCGACGTGGACGAGCTGGGCGAGGACGCCGACGCGCTGACCCTCATGACGCTGCACGCGGCCAAGGGCCTGGAGTTCGACCACGTGTTCATGGTGGGCATGGAGGACGGCCTCCTGCCCCACCGCCGCTCGCTGGTCGCGGACGAGGAGCGGGAGCTGGGGCTGCAGGAGCCGGAGGACGACCGCGCCGCGGGGCTCAGCCTGGAGGAGGAGCGCCGGCTGTGCTACGTCGGCATGACCCGGGCCCGCAAGCGCCTGTGGCTCACCTGGGCGCGCTCGCGCACCATCTTCGGCCGCACCGAGCTCCACCCGCCCTCCCGCTTCCTGGCGGACGTGGCCGGCTACGACGAGGCCCGGGCGGGCGCGGGGGCCGCGGCCGGCCGGGGCGAGCTCGTGGATCTGACCGACTACGACCTGGACGACGAGGACGAGGTCTTCGACGGGGACCGGTTCCCGGGCCAGGTCAGCCCGGCCGCGGATGGGGACTCGGTGGTGGACTACGGCGAGGACTTCGACCAGACCGGGGAGGCCCGGCGCCGGTCGGCCGAGGGACCGGAGGGCTGGATCGGCCGGAGCGTGGAGCACGCGTCCTTCGGGCGCGGGCGGGTGCTCGGCGCGGCCCCTGTCTCCCAAGGTCTCAAGCTCATTGTGGAATTCGCGACGGTCGGCAAGAAGACGGTGCTGGCGTCCTTCGTGCGCCGGGCGAGGTAGGCCGGCCCTCGCCGGTTCCTTGCCCGTGCCCGATAGGTCTGATATCGTCTCGCGTTGCAGAGATCCGGGCAGCGCGATCGCCGCCCGGGACCGAGGTTCGCGGGATGAAGGCTACCTGCCCGAAGTGCTCGATCGTGTACAAGGTCGCCGACGAGAAGATCCCGGCGGGCGGGGCGCAGATCAAGTGCCCCAAGTGCGCGACCGTGTTCGTGGTCAACCGCGAGGCGCCCTCGGTGCCGCCGGCCCCTCCGCCGGTTTGCCCGGCCCCTGCGCCGGCCCTGAAACCGCCGACGCCGGCCGCGCTGAAGCTGCCTCCGCCACCTCCCTTGCCCATGGTGAGCGCGCCTCCGAAGCCCGTGGGGTCCACGCCTCCGCAACCGGGGACGTCGCCCCCGGAGGACCGGGGACTGCAAAGTTCGCCGCCCAGGGCGGCGGCGAATTTGCCGCCCCCGAAGCCGGCGGTGACGGCGCCCCCGAAGCCGGTGGTGACCGCGAGCTTGCCTCCTCCTCAGGACCCGGCGTCGTCGGGCCCGCACACGCAGGCGACCCCGATCGACGACCTGACCGCGCTGTTCGGCGACCTGGCCTCGGAGATCCCGGATCTGCCGCCGGCACCCGGTCCTGCGGGCGCGGCGGCCCCTCCGCCCCCTGCGTTCCAGCCGCCGGCGCCCCAGCCCGCCGCCCCCGAGTCGGCGCCCATCGACCCGGAGCTGGCCCCGAACATGGCCGCGCTGACCGGCGAGGCCGTGGTGCAGGCGCTGCGGGACGAGGTGCGCGCGAGCGACGGGGTGCGGGAGCAGGCCCGGGGCCGCTCGGCCATCCGCGCCCAGACCGGCTCTCCCAAGGCCGACTTCCTCGAGAGCTTCAAGGTGCGCACCGCCCGCGGGCTGACCTACGATTTCCCCAACGCGGCCGCCCTCGAGCGCTGGCTGGCCTACCGGGACGACGTGGCGGGCTGCGAGGTGTCGCTGCCCGGCCAGGACTTCGTGCCGGCCATCACCTTCCTGGAGGCGGCCAAGGCCCGGGCCACCGCGGCGCCGCCCGCGGCCCCGGCCCCGGTGGAGGTGCAGCCCTCCGAGCCGCTCAAGGGCATCGGCGAGCGCGCGCCGCTGCCCCGCGTCCAGCGCCGGGAGCTGTCCCAGGCGCCGCTGCGGGCCCAGGCCGGGCCGGCGGCCTGGTCGTTCCTGGCCCTGAGCACCCTCGCGCTGCTGGCGGGGCTGGCGGCCACCACGACGCGCTACGGCTGGCTGGATCTGAGCGGCGTGCTGCCGCTCGAGCAGCTGGGCATCGTGCCGCCCGAGCGGCTGACGCCCCGGCCGGTCGCGGACAGCGGGTTGCCGGGCCTGCCGCCCCCCGCGGATCCGGACAAGGCGCACGGCCAGGCCCTGCAGGCGGCGCGCGAGGCCATGGCGCAGAAGCGCTTCTCGCGCGCGGCCATGGAGTTCAACCGGGCCCTCGCGGTCCGGCCGGGCTCCCCGGAGGCGCTGGACGGCCTGGCCAGGGCCTACCAGGCGCTGGGCGACGCGGAGCGGGCCCGGTCGGTGCAGAAGAAGGCGCAGGACATCACCCACCGCTGAGAGGCGAGAGGGATCCCATGGACATCAAGTGCGAGCGGTGCGGCACGGAGTACGAGTTCGACGACAGCCGCGTGAGCGAGGAGGGCGTGACCGTCAAGTGCAGCACCTGCGGCCACCTCTTCAAGATCCGCAAGAAGTCGTTCGTGCTCACCGAGCCCGTGCCCCAGGACGACGGCGGCGCGGCCGACGGGGGCAAGAACTGGATGGTGCGCCGCCGGGACGGGACCGTGCTGAGCTTCAAGGAGCTGACCACCCTGCAGAAGTGGATCGTCGAGCGCCGGGTGTCGCGCGAGGACGAGATCTCCAAGAGCGGTGAGACCTGGAAGCGGCTGGGTGGCATCGCGGAGCTGGCCTCGTTCTTCCAGGTGGTGGATCAGGCCATGGCCGCGACCCAGCCGCTCCTGCCGGCCATCAGCCTGCCTCCCGTGCCCAGCCTCCCGCCGCAGTCGCAGCCGGTGCTGCCCGCGGTGTCGTACCCGCCGCCGTCGCAGCCGGTGCTGCCCGGTATGCAGGGCATGGTGTCGCAGGGCATGGTGTCGCAGCCCATGGCCCCGGCCGTGAGCTACCCGCCGCAGTCGCAGCCGGTCATGCCGGCCGTCCAGCCGCCGCCCCCGGCGGTGAGCTACCCGCCGCAGTCCCAGCCGGTCATGCCGGCCGTCCAGCCGCCGCCCCCGGCCGTGAGCTACCCGCCGCCGTCCCAGCCGGCGCTGCCCGTCCCGGCCGGCCGCCAGGAGCCCGACGCCTGGGGCGCGGAGGCGGGCGCGGCCGCGCCGGACGACGACGTGGTGGAGAAGTGGAAGCGGCGGGGGCGGCGCAAGTGGTTCTTCATCGTGCCCGTCCTGCTGCTCGCGCTCGGCGTGGGCGCGTTCTACCTGGCGGCCCCGGAGCAGTTCATGGGGCTGGTGCACAGGGTGCTGGGCAAGGCGGACGAGCTGCCGGCCCTGGCCCAGGCCCAGTACCAGTCCGGCCTGCAGGCCTTCCTGAAGGACACCGAGGCAGGCTACGCGGCCGCGGCCACCGAGCTCGACAGCGCCATCAAGGAGGCCAAGGGCAAGTTCCCGGCCGCCATGGCGCTGCTGGCCGAGGTCCAGGCCACCCGCGCCGACCGGCTGGCCGAGCGCATCCAGGCCGCCGAGGCCGCGGTGAAGGTGCTCGAGGACAAGGAGAGGTCCCTCGCGCCGGCCGACGGCAAGGAGCCGGACGCGGCCCTGAAGACCCAGATCGCCGAGGCGCACAACGCCAAGGTCGAGGGGCAGAAAGAGCTGCAGCGCCTCCAGGCCGAGGCGCAGAAGGCGATGGAGGAGGCCAAGCGCCAGGTGGACGGCGCCCTCGAGGTCGAGCCTCGCTCGTTCGAGGCCCTGCTCGCCAAGGCCGACTACCTGCGGGTACGCGGCGCGGGCCGGGAGCAGATCGAGGTGCCGCTGCGCGAGGCCGCGGCGCTCCGGCCGCAGGACCCGGGCCTGCGCTTCGTGGACGGGGCCGCGCTCGGCGAGGACGAGGCCTCGCTCGACATGGCCGTGCAGAAGCTGAACGAGGCGCTCGAGCTGCAGCAGCGGGCCGGCCAGCCCGACCTGCTGCGCGTGCGCTACCTCCTGGCCCGCACGCTGGTCCGGGCCAAGCGCCCCGAGGACGCCAAGGTGCAGCTCGAGCGCGTGCTGCAGTCGAGCCCCGAGCACGAGGCGGCCCGGGCGCTGCTCGCCTCGCTGCAGCCGCCGCCCGAGCCGGTGCCGCCGCCGGCCGTGGACGGGGGCGCGCCCGACGGGGGCGCGGACGCGGCCGACGCCGGCCCGGCCAAGCCCGCGGAGCCGGCCGCGCCGCAGACCTTCGACGGCTGGATGTCCCAGGCCGACGCCCTGCAGCAGCGGGGCCGCACCGAGAAGGCGCTCGAGGCCTACGAGGCGGCCCTGTCGCTGAAGCCCGGCCACGCGGAGGCGCTCACCGGCAAGGGGCTGTGCCTGCTCGACCTCGGCTCCTACGCGGCCTCCATCGGCGCCTTCCAGCAGGCCCTGAAGACGAACCCGTCCTTCGGCGACGCCATCCTGGGCCAGGCCGAGGCCTACAAGTACAAGGGCGACAAGGCCTCCGCGGTGAAGTGGTACCAGCGCTACCTGGAGGTGCACCCGAACGGCCCGGAGGCGTCGGTGGCCAAGGGGAACATCGAGGAATTGAAGTGACGTGCGACGTGCGATGTGCGGCGCTTTGAAACGCCGCACGCCGCACGCCGCACGCCGCACGCCGCACGAATTGCGTGAACCAGGAACCAGGAACAAGGAACCAGGAACAAGGGGTCTTGCATCATGTCACCACTGAAGAGCAGTAACGGAGAGAACGAGTACTTCGCCCGCCAGGAGGCCCTGAAGCTGCGGAAGCTCGCCCTCAAGGCCCAGGAGGAGATGGCCGAGGACGAGAAGAAGAAGTTGAAGGAGCTGCACTACATGCACTGCCCCAAGTGCGGCATGAAGATGCAGGAGATCCAGGTCAACAGCGTGAGCATCGACAAGTGCTTCACCTGCGGCGGGCTGTACTTCGACGCCGGCGAGCTGGAGAAGGTCTCCGGCCGCGAGGGCACGTTCTTCAAGTCCATGGGGGATGTGTTCGAGGGGTAAGGCACAGTGTCTGGTGTCTGGTATCGGGTGTCTGGTTTAAACCAGACACTAGACACCAGCCACCAGACACGGTCTCACGATCTGGCAACAAGCTGATTGAACTTCTCGATCAGCTCGTCGTACTTCGCCGCCATCTTCCAGTGCTCCGGCCAGTAGGTCTTGTGCTGGTACCACTGGGCGTTCAGCTCCGCCAGCTCCCGCTGCTGCTGCTCGATCCAGGTGTAGTACTTCAAGTTGTGCACGGCGGCCCGGCCCCAGTGGTCGAGCTCCGTCATGCTGTCGGGCTTGACCCCCTGCAGGTGCAGCCGCAGGTCGAGCTCCGCCCGGGCCTCGCTGTACGGGCCGTCCTTCGTGCGGGCCTCCTCCAGGCGCGACTGGTACAGCTCCATGGAGTCGGTGAAGATGGTGAACACCGCGTCGTGCTCGTCGAGCTCGTTCCACTTGGCGAGCTTGATCGCCGCCAGCATGTTGGCGACGCCCGAGATGCCGAGCAGATCCAGCCTGTCCACCGTGGCCGCGGGCACGCCCTGCTTCGCCAGGTAGGCCCGGCCCGCGGGCTCGTTGAACAGCCGGATGAGCGCCATGGGGTCGGCGTCGTCCACCGCCACCACGAAGTCGGTGTTGCGCACGTTGTGGATCCAGGGCACGTGCTTGTCGCCGATGCCCTCGATGCGGTGCCCGCCGAAGCCGTTGCGCAGCAGCGTGGGGCACTGCAGCGCCTCGGCCGCGGCCACCTTGACGGCCGGGTAGAGCTCCTTCAACCGCTCGCCGGCGCCGATGGTGCCGGCCGAGCCGGTCGAGCTCACGTAGCCGAACAGGCGGTCGCCCGAGCCGAGCTGATCGCGCAGCACCTCCTCGATGGCCGCGGCGGTCACCTCGTAGTGCCAGGTGGGGTTGCCGAACTCCTCGAACTGGTTGAACACCACGATCTGGTCCTTGCGGGTCGCCTTCAGCTCCCAGCACTTGTCGTAGATCTCCTTCACGTTGGACTCGCAGCCCGGGGTGGCGATCACCTCGGCCCCGATCTTGTGCAGCCACTCGAAGCGCTCGCGGCTCATCTCCGCGGGCAGGATGGCCACGCTGTCGCAGCCGAGCAGCTTGCCCACGTAGGCGCCGCCCCGGCAGTAGTTGCCGGTGGAGGGCCAGACCGCCTTCTGCCGGGTGGGGTCGAAGGCGCCGGTCACCAGCCGCGGCACCAGGCAGCCGAAGGAGGCGCCCACCTTGTGGGCCCCGGTGGGGAAGTACTTGCCCACCAGCCCGAAGATGCGGGCCTTGACCCCGCTCAGCTCGCGGGGGATCTCCAGGAAGTTGACCCCGTGGAAGCCGCCCGTGGCCGGGTCGTTCTTCCAGGTCACGCGGAAGAGGTTGCGCGGGTGGATGTCCCACAGCCCGATGCCCTTCAGCTCGGCCAGGATCGCGGCCGGGATCTTGCGCGGATCCTTCTGCTGGGCGAAGGTGGGCACGATGATGCCCTGGTCCTTGCAGCGCTTGGCGGTGCGCCGGACGACGTCCTCGCGGATGGTCAGCTCCATGGGAACCTGTCTCCTCGCGTGGGGGCTGCCTACAGGCAGACCGTCTCGTATTCCACCTGGATGACGGCGCCGCGGCCGGGCACCACGTCGTCGCCGAAGATGACGCTGTTCGAGATCGGGTCGTAGACCCAGCCGTCGCCGCTCTCGTCCGGGTCCTCGGGCACCACCACCAGGCCCTGGCCGTCCTGGTTGTCCACGCTCACCACCAGGCTGAGCGGGTTGGCCGGGCGGCTGAGGGGGAACTGGGTGCGCGCGGCGAAGGCGTCCAGGCCGAGGTCGCTGAGGGTCGCGCCCCAGTCGCCGCCCTCCAGATCGCGGAACAGGCCGCCGGTGGACTCCTGCACGAAGCGGTAGCGCGCGCCGTCCTCGCCCGCGGACACGATGCAGGACACGTCCATGAGCTGGTCGTTGCGGACGCCCTTGAGGGCCTTGAAGAAGTCCACGTAGAAGTCCACCGGGCTGGGGCTCTGGTCCGGCTCGTCGCTGACCATGATCATCACCAGCTTGGCGTCCGGGCGCATGAAGCCGCCGTTGGCCGCCAGCGACGAGATCAGCGGCTCGCTCAGCGCCAGCATGGCCGCGTGCAGCCCGCTCTCCTGCTCGTCCGAGCAGCAGGTGCCCACGTTGACGTTGCGCGCGAAGGCCTGCACCAGGTTCGGGGTGGTGTTGGTCAGGATCCGGGGGAAGCCCGGGTAGAACACCAGGATGCCGGGGTAGATGTTGAAGAAGTCCGCCGGCACGTCGGGCTCGTTGATCTCGGTCGAGATCACCCCGATCTGGAAGTCGGTCGACAGGTTGATGGCCCAGTTGATGAAGGTGGCGAAGTTCTGGGCCAGGGCCTGCTGGTCGTCCGACATGGAGCCGGAGTTGTCGATCACCCACAGGATGTCCACCATGGGGTGGTCGAGCTGCTGGAACAGATCGGTCTGGTCGGCCACCGTGGTGCCCTCGCCCTGCATGGGCACCTCCATGGTGGTGCCCAGGGCGGCGGTGGACTGGATCACCAGCACCCCGCGGTTGAGCTCCTCCTGCTGGGGCGCGTAGCGCAGCCGGATGTTGAACACGTCCGCGGGCCCGAGCGAGAAGGGCGGCATGGCGGCGACCCCGCCGTGCTCCAGCGACACCATGCTGAACTCCGGGTCGGTGCGCACCGCGTCCAGGTACACGTCCTCGATGGTCACCGCGCCCGAGCCCACGTTGTACACGCGCACGTTCAGATCCGGGGACTGGCAGCCGAGCGTCACCCGGCCGAAGTCCAGCCGGTCCGGCAGCACCATGAGGTTGAGCTCCTCGCCGGCCCCGTTCAGCGGCAGGGTGCGCACGGGCGTGTCCGGATCGCTGGTCACCAGGCGCAGCTCGCCCGCGTGGCTGCGGCGCTGGATGGGGGTGAAGGCGACCAGCGCGATGGCCTGGCCGCCGGCCGGGATGGAGGCCGGCAGCGAGGGCAGCTCGGCCAGGGTGAAGGCCGTGTCGGTCTGCGGGGTGAGCTCCAGCCCCGACAACACGCAGCCCTCGGCGCCCGGGTTGTTCACGTGCAGCTCGAGGAGCGCCGTGCGCCACAGCGCCACCGTGCCGAAGGCGATCTGGTCCGGCACCACCTCGACGTTGCACTCGGGCACGGCCGGATCGTTGCCGTACAGCTCCACCAGCTCCTCGGTCTGCTCGAAGTCGGTGGTGGTGATGCGCACGTCCGCCCGGTGCGGGCCGCCGTCGGCCGGCGTGTAGCGCACCGAGAAGTCGCGCGCGTCCCCGGGCCCGAGCACCAGCGGGGTGATGGGCAGCTGGGTCAGCTCGTAGGCGCTCTGGCCCGGGCCGCTGGGCGGGGCGATCGACTCCACCCGGCACTCGGCCGAGCCCACGTTGGCCAGGGTGGTGGTCTTGCTGGCCGAGGTGCCCGGATCGACCACCCCGAAGTTGTGCCGGCGGGGCGAGACCTGGATGTCGCAGATGGGATCGTCGGTGCCCTGGCCGCCCAGGCCCAGGTAGCCGAGCTCGGCCGAGGGGTCGTTCGACAGGGTGTACACCCGGCCCCCGACCGGGCCCTCGAGGCTCGGGGTGAACTGCACCTCGATCACCTGGCTCTCCGCGGGCGCCAGCTCGAACGGGGTGAGCGGCAGGGCGGCGAAGGCGAAGTCCGGGGAGGTCGTCTCGTGCAGGTAGATCTGCGCGACGGTCAGCGGCATGAGCCCGCAGTTGGAGATCTCGAAGGTGCGGGCGGCGGTGTGCCCGACCGCCACCCGGCCGAAGTCGAGCGACAGCGGCTCCAGGCACACGCGCGGGGCGATGCCCACCCCGCGCACGGCCACCTCCACCACCCGCTCCTCGGGGTCGTTCGAGGCGATGGTGAACACCCCCTCGTCCTGGCCGCCGTCCTGCGGGGCGTACCACAGCGCGAGCTCCGCCTCGTCCGGCGGCTGGCCCTCCACGTAGGCCGCGAGCTGCAGCTCCCCGCTGGCCGGCTCGACCGAGAACTCCTGCGAGGTCCCGGGCGCCGCGGCCACCGCGTGCACCAGCAGCGTCTCCTTGCCCACGTTGCGCAGCACCAGGCGCGCGGAGCGGGGCTCGCCCAGCGGCACCAGGGCCACCTGGCCCCAGTCCACCCCGTGGGGCGGGGCGCAGTCGAGCGCGGACTCCGGGTCGGCCGGATCGGCGGGCACGCACACCTGGAGCTGGGGCGTGGGCACGGGCTCCGAGCGCCCGGCCAGCGGGAGCTCGAGCGCCGGGTGGTCCGGATCGTCCGAGGGCAGCAGCAGGCTCGCCGCGTGGGCGCCCTCGAGCGGCGGGGTGTAGCTCACCCGCAGGGTGAGCGACTGGCCCGGCGCCGCGACGCTGGCGTCGAGGGCCACCTGGAACGGGGCGCCCTCGGGGGACACGGCCACCGCGCCCAGGTGGAGCACGCCGTCGCCGGAGTTGCGCACCACCACCAGGCGCTCGGCCGTGTTGCCCAGGTAGACCAGGCCGAAGTCGAGGCTGCAGCCGCCGGCCTCGCAGCCGGTGGTGAAGGCGCCCTGCCCGTCGTCGACCTCCAGGCCGAGCCGCGGGTGGGTGGCCTTGACCGTCTCGTCGTCGCAACCCGCGAGCCCGGCCGCGAACACCAGCACCCCAAGGAACATGCAAGTCCTGCGCATGCTTGACCTCGCTTGGTCCTGCCCGTGATCGGGTGCCCAAGCTACCACGGCCCTGCGGGAGCGGACAAGCCCAAGCCTGGTTCCACCGCGGTGTCTGGTGTCTGGTGTCTAGTGTCTGGTTTAAACCAGCCACCAGCCACCAGATACTATTGACCCTTGTTTCTACGGTCTAACTGTGCTTAATGCCTGAGGTATGCCAAAACGAGGAACCAAGCAAGAACTCGAGGCTCGCCGGATGCTTGCGGTGCCGATGCTCCGGCGGGGCGAAAGC
>JAKLGA010000029.1 GCA_022710975.1 Myxococcota bacterium
CTGCGATCCGCACCTGGACAGGCCGCGCTGCAGGTGGCAACCCGGGCTGCTCTGCGAGGGCCCGCCGGACCTCCGCGTGGATGCGCTCGGCCGCCCTGGCCTGGTCGAGGAAGCCCGTCGTTCCGTCCGGCTCGAGCCAGCGGACGGTCACTACGCCCACCGAGGGAAGGAGTCTCTGCGCCTGGACCGTGGCGTTCATGTCCCCGGTGACCAGCACGACTGGCACCTGGAACGCCGAGAGCCCCATGACAAGGTGGGCCACCTCCCCCGCAGGTCGCCCGTCGATCTCCAGGCCGGCGATCCAGTCGTTGATCGTGTGCGCGCGGAAGCCCCGCTGCCCCGCGTCCGAGTGGAATCCCACCAGGGCGGCCGCTGCGTAGCGCCGGTCCATGGGTCCCAGGAACGACCAGGTCCAGTGGGCGGAGTTCGAGGGAGTGAGGAGCCGTACGCCTTCGGCCGCGAGCGGAGCCGGGTCGAGCGCGCCATCGTGGGAGTCGAGCGCATCCACGCAGGGCACCCCGTTCGCGCGGAAGGCCCGCGCGACCGCCAGCACGTCTTCGGTGAGCAGCGACCGGCCGGTCGCTGCGTCCGGGACGTACTTTGCGCCCGCGGTGGCCGAGCCGGAGGGGATGTCGTCGTCGGTGACCACCAGGCCGCACCGCGTGTCAGGTCCGGGCGGCTCGATGGGCGGAGGTTCGGCCACGGAGCCCGGATTGGCAGCACACCCGAGCAGCGCGCAGGCAATCAGGAGCACGGCAGCAGGCGGACGGGGGAAGGAGCGGGGCGAGTACATCGAGTGCCTCCGTGGGCTGGTCACGGGATGTCCCCTCTGACCGGGCTTGGCGTCGATGGGTTGCCTGCCGGGCAACTGCCAGCTCCTATAGTAGCGCGGCGATAGCATGTGGCTCACCCCGCGCTCCCGGAGCAGGGCCTTCACACCCTCCTCGAAGAAGGGGCTGCCGTTGTCCGACTTCAAGAACAGCGGCGCCCCGTGCTGGACAAAGAGCGCGGCCAGCGCCGCCTTCATCCGCTCGCCGCTCTCCCCGGACATGGCCAGCCACTTCAAGTTCTCCTCGCTGCCGAGATCCCGCACCGCCAGGATCATCTCGTGCAGCCCGCCGACCGGGGCAGCCGGGTTGACGAAGTCCATGGCCCAGACCGACCCGGCCCGCAACCGGTCCATCAGCCCCTCAGGCCCCAGCTCCCGGAAACGCTGCCGCCAGGCGTGCAGCGTGTGCTTCGCCACACCCACCAGCTCAGCGAAGTCCCCGGCCGCGAGTCCGCTGCGCTTCCACGTGTCCAGAATCAGCAGCCGCTGCTCCGCGCTCTCCGCCGCCCGGCCTGACACCAGCGGTCTCCCCGCCGGCCGCCTGGCCTTCCCCTTGCCTGTGCCGATCAGTCCCAGCGGTCGGTCCAGATCGCTCCCCCGTCGCCCCAGACGCCTTCCCCGTCCTCGACCTCACCCCCGGCCGGGTCGGGGCGACCCTCCGCTCCGCCTGCCCCAGGGGCTTCGCTCCGGTCCACCCCGAACTCCGTCCCCTGCTCGTTCCTGTGCTCTTCCGTCATCGCAGCCGCCTCTCTGCGGTCGCCCGCAGCGTGAAGGAGGAGTAAATTCGTCCACATGTTTACCCTACAGAACCGTCACGAATTTCGGAGAAGGGGACCAGCATCCCGCCCAAGGATTCGCAGGCACAGGCACCCCATGGATTTTGTTACCGGGGAACCGACTGAAAACGCTGCCGATTGGCCGGACGCGGGAACGAAATGGCATCCTAACTCACTGAACCACAAGGGCAAATCTAGGATTTTAAGTCCCTTGTGTCTGCCCGTTCCACCACCCCGGCATATTGGAGCACTGTAGCGCCTCGCCCGCGGGGCGGCAAGGCGACCAGGAGGCGGCGCGCGCGCCCCGGCTCCTGCGGCTCCCCC
>JAKLGA010000003.1 GCA_022710975.1 Myxococcota bacterium
TCAGAGTGATCAACCGTCGCGAAAGCTACCTCGGCCGCTGCCTCACCCGCCCAACCACCCGAAGGAGGCTTCGCCGAAGCGGTTGCTGGACTTGACGGGTCATTCCATATCAGAAACTCGAGCGCGCCTCCCCGCGCGAAGAGTTTCTTGCCCGTGACGCGAAGCGACACGGGCTAGAACACCGAGCGCGCCTCCCCGCGCGAAGAGTTTCTTGCCCGTGACGCGAAGCGACACGGGCTAGAACACCGAGCGCGCCTCCCCGCGCGAAGAGTTTCTTGCCCGTGACGCGAAGCGACACGGGCTAGAACACCGAGCGCGCCTCCCCGCGCACCCCATCCACTCCGCGCGCCCGCCTTGACGCCCCCGGCCGCGGCGGGCTACCGTCCCCCTGTCCCTCAACGACCACGGCGGGCGGACGAGAATGGCGGACGACGACCAGCAAGCCACCCTGCCCCCCCCGGGCGAGGGCCCGGCCGGGCCCGGGCCCGCCGAGTTGCCCCGCGGCGCCAACCTGGGCCGCTACGTGATCCTCGAGAAGCTGGGCGCGGGCGGCATGGGGGTGGTGTACGCGGCCTACGACTCCGGCCTGGACCGCAAGGTGGCGGTCAAGGTGCTGCGCCCCGAGACGCGGGGCGAGGAGCTGGCGGTGCGCCAGGACCGGCTGCTGCGCGAGGCGCGCGCCATGGCCAGGCTCTCCAACCCCAACGTGAACACGGTCTTCGACGTGGGCGCCTTCCAGGGCCGCCTGTACCTGGCCATGGAGCTGGTGGACGGCCAGACCCTGAAGGGCTGGCTCAGTGCCCAGCCGCGGACGTGGCGCGAGGTGGCGGGGGTCTTCCTGCAGGCCGGCCGGGGGCTCCTGGCCGCCCACCAGGCCGGGCTGGTGCACCGCGACGTGAAGCCCGACAACCTGCTGGTGGGCCGGGACGGCCGGGTGCGGGTGACCGACTTCGGGCTGGTGTCCTCGGGCGGCGCGGAGCCGGAGCCCGCGCTCCCGGCGGCGCCGGTCGGGACCGGCGACGACGGCGGGCTGACGCGCACGGGCGCGCTCCTGGGCTCGCCGGCCTACATGGCCCCGGAGCAGCTCGAGGGCGGCAGGGCCACCCCGGCCTCCGACCAGTTCTCCTTCTGCGTGGCGCTGCACGAGGCCCTGACCGGCGCGCGGCCGTTCTCCGGCGACAGCCCCGCCGAGGTGCTGAACCGCATCCGGGCCGGCCAGGTCACGCCCGGCCCGCGGGCCGGCGCGGTGCCGACCTTCCTGCTCCAGGCCGTGCGCCGAGGGCTGAGCGCGGATCCGGCCGCCCGCCACCCGGACCTCGAGGTGCTGCTCGCCGAGCTCGCGCGCGATCCGGCCCGCACCCGGCGGCGCGCGCTGGCCTGGTCGGGCGGGCTGCTCGCGCTCGCCCTGGGCGGCGCCGGCCTGGCCTTCGGCCTCGGGGGCGGCCAGGCGGTGTGCGCCGACCCGGAGCGCCACCTGGCCGGCGCCTGGGACCCGGGGGTCAAGGGGCGGGTGCAGGCCGCCTTCGCGGCCACCGGCCTGCCCCAGGCCGGCTCCACCTTCCAGCGCCTGGAGCGCAGGCTCGACGCCTACGCCGCGGCCTGGGCCGCGGGGCGGCGGGAGGCCTGCGAGGCCACCCAGGTCCACGGCGAGCAGTCCCCGGCGCTCATGGATCTGCGCATGCGCTGCCTGGACCGGCGGCTCGAGGAGCTCCGCGCCCTGGGGGGCGTGCTGGCCGGCGCGGACGACGAGGTCATGGCCCGGGCCGAGGCCGCCGCCGCCGCCCTCCCGCCGCTCGCGGTCTGCCGCGACGCGCGCGCCCTCTCGCTCCAGGTCGAGCCGCCCGCGGACCCGGCCGGACGGCAGAAGATCGCCGAGGTCGAGCGGCGCCTGGCCGAGGCCGAGGCCCTGCTCCAGGCCGGACGCTTCGAGGCCGCGCTCTCGCTGGCGGCGCCGGCCGTGGCCCTGGCAGTCGAGGTGGGTCACGATCCGACCCGGGCCGAGGCGCTGCTGGTGCTCGGGCGGACCCAGGACGCGAACGGAAAGCTCGAGGAGGCCGAGGCGAGCCTGCGCGCGGCCCAGCTCGCGGCCGAGGCCGGGCGGCACGACCGCGCCACGGTCGAGGCCTGGCTCCAGCTCGTGTCCGTGGTCGGCGCGCGCCGGGGGCGCTACCAGGAGGGGCAGCGCCTGGCCGAGCAGGCCCGCGCCGCGCTGGCGCGCCTGGGCGGCGATCGGACGCTCGAGGCCACGCTGGCCATCCAGCTGGGCGACCTGCTCACGCAGGAGCAGCGCTACGCCGAGGCCCAGGGTCAGTACGAGACCGCGCTGGAGATCCGCCGCGCGCTCCTCGGCCCGGACGACCCCGCGGTGCTGGACGCGCTCTCCTCCCTGGCCACCAACCTGCGCCAGCAGACGAAGACCGCGGAGGCCGAGCGGCTGCAGCGAGAGGTGCTGGCCGGCGTCGAGCGCAGCCTGGGCGCCGAGCACCCCCGCCACGCCCAGGCCGAGAGCGATCTGGCCGCCATCCTGTTCGAGGCCGGCCGGCAGGAGGAGTCGCTCGAGCTGCAGCGGCACGCGCTCGGGACCTGGGAGAAGACCCTCCGGCCGGGCCACCCCTCGCTGGGGAACGCCATCAACCGGATGGCGGCCGCGCTGCTGAAGCTGGGCCGGATGGACGAGGCCATCGAGACCTTCCACCGGGCCCACGCCATCCACCTCGCGGCCTACGGCCCGAACCACACCCAGACCGCGGGGGTCGTGTACAACCTCGGAGTGCTCTACAACATGCAGAAGAAGTACGACCTCGCCCAGCGGCAGTTCGAGCTGGCGGCCGCGGGCTACGAGGCCGCGCAGGGACCCGCCTCCCCGAAGGTGGCCACCATCGAGTACGCCATCTGCGGCATGCTGCGCCTCCAGGGCCGCCTCGAGGAGGGCCTGGCGCACTGCCGGCGGAGCCGGGAGGTCAGCGAGCGCATCCCGGGCGCGCCGCCCCTGCAGCTCGCCCGCACCCTGGTGGCCATCGGCCAGTCCACCCAGAACCTCGGGCAGCCAGCGGAGGCGATCGAGCCGCTGGAGCGGGCCGTCGTGCTGCACCAGCAGGGCCCGACCCCCGCGCTCGAGGTGGCCGAGGGACGCTTCGAGCTGGCCCGCGCCCTGTGGGCCGCCAAGCGGGATCGCCCGCGCGCCCGCGCGCTGGCCGCCCAGGCCTGGGAGTTCTTCAAGCAGGCGAAGGACGTGGACGAGGCCCAGCGGGCCGAGATCGCCGCCTGGGTCAAGGCCCGCGGCCTGGGCAGGGCGCCATGACCCGGCGCGCGGACCCTCCCCGCCCGGACGAGGTGGAGACCCTCGAGCCGCTCGCGCCGCGCTCCGCGGAGCGGGCGCCGGCCGAGCCCTGGCTGACCATCCTGGCCCACCCCGACCCGGGCCGGATCGGCCAGCGGGCGCGCCTGTCCGGTGAGCGCCAGCCGCTGTCGCGCCAGGCGCCGGAGTTCGAGCGCGAGGACGGCAGCCCGGCCGGGCCCCTGCAGAGCCCCTTCCTCAGCCGCAAGCCCGCCTGGCTGAGCCGCGCGCCCCGGGGGGGCCTGCTGCTCGTCCCCGACCTGGAGGGCACCGCGCTCGAGCTCGAGGGCGCGCGCGTGCTCGCCCCGCGCAGACTCGCGGCGGCGGACCTGGCGCGCGGGGTGGTGCTCGAGCTGGGCGGCCAGGTGGCGCTGCTGCTCCACTCCCGCGCGGCGCCGACCTGGTCGGGCGAGGGGCGCGGGCTGGTCGGCGCGAGCCAGGCCCTGGACGAGCTGCGCCAGGCCATCGAGCGCCTGGCGGCCCAGCCCGCCCCGGTGCTGCTGCGCGGCGAGAGCGGGGCGGGCAAGGAGCTGGTGGCCCGCGCGCTCCACGCGGCCAGCCCGCGCGCCGGCGCCCCGATGGTGTGCATCAACCTGGCGGCCATCCCCGCCACCACGGCCGCCTCGGCCCTGTTCGGCCACATGGCCGGCGCCTTCACCGGCGCGCGCGGGGATCACCGCGGCTACTTCGAGCAGGCCGAGGGCGGCAGCCTGCTGCTGGACGAGATCGGCACCATCACCCCGGAGCTGCAGGCGACCCTGCTGCGGGTGCTGGAGAGCGGGGAGATCCAGCCGGTCGGCGACGGGCTGCCCCGGCGGGTGGACGTGCGGGTCATGGCGGCGACCGACGAGGACCTCGAGGCGGCCATGGCCGAGGGCCGCTTCCGCGCGCCCCTCTACCACCGGCTCTCGGCCTGCAGCCTGCGGGTGCCGGCGCTGCGCGAGCGCCGGGACGACATCCCGCGCCTGCTCGTCCACCTGCTGCGGCTGGAGCTCGCGGCCGCGGGCCGGCCCGAGCGGCTGGATCCGGCCGGCCCCGGGCAGGCGCCCTGGCTGCCGGCCGGCCTGGTGGCGGAGCTCACCCGCCGGCCCTGGCCGGGCAACGTGCGCCAGCTCCACAACCTCGCCCGCCACCTGGTCACCACCTTCGCCACGGCCGAGCAGGTGGACGCGGCCGCGGCCCTGCAGGCCCTCGACGAGCCGGTGCCCCCGCCCGGACAGCGGGCCGCGGCGCCGCCCGCCCCCGCCGCGCGGGCGGGCGAGCTCGAGCCGCAGGCCGCGCTGGAGGCGCTGCGCGCCCACGGCTTCAAGGTCAAGGCGGCCGCCGCGGCGCTGGGTATCTCGCGCACCACGCTGTACGCGCTGATGGAGCAGATCCCGGGCCTGCGCAAGGCCCGGGACCTCGGGCGGGAGGAGCTCGAGCGCGGCCTGGCGGAGTGCGGCGGCGATCTGGAGGCCCTGGCCGCGCGCCTGGAGGTCTCCCCCCACGGGCTCAAGCTCCGGCTCAAGGAGCTGGGGCTGCGCTGAGCGGGCCGGGAGGGTCACGGTCGTGAGCATCGAGTACCACCGGAAGCTCCTGGGCGACGAGGTCAGGAACCGGGCCTTCCACGAGGCGCTGGCAGCCTCCATCGCGCCGGGCGAGACGGTCATGGCCGACGTGGGCGCGGGCACCGGGCTGCTGAGCTTCCTGGCGCTCCAGCTCGGGGCCAGGAAGAGCTACCTGATCGAGGCCGGACCGGTGCTGGCGCTGGCCCGCAAGCTGGCGGGCCAGAACAGGCAGAAGGGCTGCGTGTTCGTGCCCGGCCACTCCTCCGAGGTGGAGCTCCCGGAGAAGGTCGACCTGGTGGTGTCCGAGACGCTGGGCAACTTCCCCTACGAGGAGCACCTGCTGGAGAACCTGGCGGACGCCCGCAGGTTCCTGAAGCCCCGCGGCCGGCTGCTGCCCATGGGCCTGCGGGTGTTCGCCCAGCCGCTGGCGTCCGCGCGCCTGCTGGCCGAGGTGGACGTGTGGAGCCGGGTGGGCTTCGGCCTGGAGCTCGGCCCGGCGCGGGAGCTCGGGCTGAACAACATGTACGTCAAGGCCGTGCGGCCCGACGACCTCCTGGGCGGACCCGGGGGCGCGCGGGAGATCGATCGGGTGGAGCTCTCCCGGCCGGCCACCAGCCAGCGCGTCCTGCGCGGCCGCTGGGAGCTCCCGGAAGGCGGCCGGGCGCACGGCTTCGGCCTGTGGTGGGCGGCCGAGCTCAGCCCCGGCGTGCACCTGTCGACCGGGCCCTGGGATCCGCCCACGCACTGGGAGCAGATCTTCTTGCCGCTGCGCGCGCCGCTCCTGGTGGAGCCCGGCGAGGCGCTGGAGCTCGAGCTGCGCTCGGACTCGCGCTGGAAGGTGGGCCTCCGGGTGGCCTGGACCGCGCGGGTGCTCGACGCCCGCGGCCGGCCGCGGGCCGAGGATCACCTCAGCATCGACAAGGGCGATCTCGAGCGCGTGCGCTGACCGGCGGCAACTCCGCAGGCTGAAAGCGAAACCCGGGCCGAGGAAACCCCGCGGGCCGCGCGGGGATAGGACGAAGCGCGATGGCCTCCGGGACCCCACCTGACGCGGCGCTGGCCCGGCGCTGCCGGGCCGGCGAGCCGGCCGCCTGGAACGAGCTGGTCCAGCGGTTCACCCCGCTGTGCTGGCGGCTCGCGCTCCGCATGCTGCGCGATCGCGCCGAGGCGGAGGACGCATGCCAGGAGGCGTTCGTGCGCGTGGTGCGCTCCTTCGACAGCTACGACCCCACCCGCCCCATGGGTCCCTGGGTGGGGCGCATCGCCTACCACGTCTGCCTGAAACGGCTGGGCAACAAGACCCGCCAGCGCACCGAGGTGCAGGACGCCCTGCTCCTGGGAGAGCGGACCTCGGCGGACGGGCCCGGGCCCGAGGCGGGCGCCGCCGCGAGCGAGGCGGGCGCCCTGCTGGAGAGCGCCCTGGCCGAGCTGCCGGCCCAGGATCGCGCCCTGGTCACCATGCGCTACCGCGAGGAGCTGAGCGAGGCCGAGATGAGCGAGGTCACCGGCATGCCGGTGAACACCGTCAAGACGCGGCTCCACCGGGCCCGCGCCAGGCTGCGGGCGCTGCTCCAGCCCGTCCTGGGCCCCTGGAAGCGGGCCGCCCCGTCGGAGCGATCGCGGCCGCTGCCCGGCGGCGATCTGGAAGTGGGAGGTGAGGCATGAGCCCGGCCGAGCGCGGCGAGCCCGAGCTGGAGCGAGAGCAGGATCTCGAGCAGCGTATCGAGGCCTACCTGGCGGGAGCCCTGGACCTCGAGGCCACGCGGGAGGTCGAGCGCGAGCTGGCCACGCCGGCCGGCGCAGCGCTCCTGTCCCAGGCGCTGGCGCTGCGGGAAGTCCTGGCCACGACTCCCGCGGGGCCCCCCGCGGGGTTGCTCCCCAGGCTGCAGGCGGCCGTGGAGTCCGAGCTCGGGGCCGCGGCCGCGGAGCGCAGCCAGGTGGGCGCGGCGCGGATCGCGCTCGACAGCCTGCGCTGGAGCATGGCCTGGCTCGCCCCGGCGCAGGCCGGCGTGGACGGGCTGCGCTACGCGCTGGGCGCCCGCGGGGCGGAGGCGGAGGCCCCCGCGCCGTCGAAGGTCCGTCCGCTGTGGCGGCGGCTGCTGCGAAGGAGGAAGTGATCGCCGTGGAGCTCGCGCTCTCCATCCTGGGCGTGCTGCTCGGCGTGCTCGGCTGGCTGCTCGTCGGCCTCCTCGGGCTCGCCCTGCTCCTCGTGCTCGTCCCGGTCCACGCCCGGGCCGCGGGCCGGGCGCGGCTCGAGGGGGACGAGGGGGACCGGCTGGAGGGCACCTTCCGGGTGGCCTGGGGCGCAGGGCTCGTCGTCTTCACCGGCTCGCTCGGGGAGGGCCTGTGGCTCCGCGTCCTCGGCCTGCGCGTGGCGCGGCTCCGGCCGGGCCACGGACCGGGGCGCGGCGCGAAAGTAGCGCACCCGGAGGAGAGGCCGGGGCGGCAGGCGGAGCGCCGCGGGCGGGGCGGGGCCTGGTTCTGGCGCCACCGCCGGGCCCTGCTGGGCGCCGCCCGCCGCCTCCTGGGCACCTTGCACCTCCGCGGCCGGCTGCGCGGGGTGGTCGGCATGGAAGACCCGGCCGACGCGGCCCTGCTGCACGGCTTGCTCCTCGCGCTCGGCGCGCTGGGCGTGGAGACCGAGGTGGAGTGCGACTACCTGGAGGCCCGGCTGGATCTCGCGGGAGAGCTCCGCCTGCGGGCGTGGCCGGCCGAGACGCTGGCGGTCGCGCTCGAGCTCCTCTTCCGCCGGGAACTCCGGGCTGCCCTGCGGGATAGGGCCTGATGGAACGCAACCACGGGAGACGAAGGAGGTCGCGGTCATGAAACAGGTCGAGTCGATGCTGAGCGCGCTGGCGGGGCGGCTGATGGACCTCGCCCGCAAGAACGCCACCGTGGCCAAGCCCATCGCGCTCGGCGAGCGGGTGGTGGTGCCCCTGGTCGAGATCGGCCTGGGCATGGGGGCCGGCGGCGGCGTGGGCGAGGGCCACGACGACAAGGCGGACGGCGTGAGCGGCAAGGGCGTGGGCGGCGGGGCCGGCGGCGTGGCCAAGGCCAGCCCGGTGGCGGTGGTGGTGATCGAGGGCGGCAAGGTCCGGCTCGAGGGCCTGGCCCGCTGAGCGAAGGGAGCGTGCGCCATGGAACACCTGAACGGGCTCATGGATCTCCTGGCCGGCCGCATGGCCGATCTCACCAAGAGCGATCTCGTGGCCGGCGAGCCGCTCACCTTCGGCCCGGTCACCCTGGTGGTGCTCTCCCGGGTCACCCTGGGCTTCGGCGCGGGCGGCGGGGAGGGCGAGGGCGACTTCCAGCAACTCCACGCCGACAAGAAGCAGAGGCCGCCCTTCGGCAAGGGCAAGGGCGTGGGCGCCGGGGCGGGCGGCGGTGGCAAGGCGCGCCCGGTGGCGGTCGTGGCCTTCGGCCCCGAGGGCGTCCAGATCCTGCCCGTGCCGGAGAGGAAGGGGCTGCTGGACAAGCTGTTCGACCGCGTGCCCGAGCTGATCGAGCTGGCCCAGAAGGCCCAGGCGAAGGGTTGAGCCGCGCGCGGCCGGGGGCTCACGGATCCAGGCGGTAGCCCATCTGCCGCACGGTCTTCAGGTGCCGCGGCCGGGCGGGATCGGCCTCCAGCTTCTGCCGGAGCGTCAGGATGAAGTTGTCCACGGTCCGGGCGGTGCCCTCGAAGCCGAAGCCCCACACGCGATCGAGGATCTCGGCGCGGCTGAAGACCCGGCCGGGCGCGCGCGCCAGCAGGCACAGCAGCTCGTACTCCTTCTGCGACAGGGCCACGTGCCGGCCGCGCAGGCTGACCTCGCAGGCGGCCGGGTCGATCACCACCTGGCCGAAGGCGATCTTGGGCTCGGCCTGCCGCTCCATGCGCCGCCGGCGCAGGATGGCGTCGGTGCGGGCCAGCAGCTCAGGCAGCTCGAAGGGCTTGGTCACGTAGTCGTCCGCGCCCAGCTCGAGCCCGGTCACCTTGTGCCGCAGCGTGTCCTGGGCCGACAGGATCAGCACCGGCACGCCCACCTGCTTCTCGCGCAGCTCGGCCAGGATCTCCAGGCCGCTGTAGCCCGGCAGCATGACGTCCAGGACGATGAGATCCGCGCGGGCGTCGAAGGCCAGGCGCAGCCCCTCCTCGCCGTCGGCCGCGCCCAGCGCGCGGTAGCCGTGCAACTCGAAGTTGAGCAGCAGGCCCTCCCGCAGGGCGCGGTCGTCCTCGATCACCAGGACGGTCGGCGGGCGCTCGTCGCGCGCCTGGGCGCTCGGATCCTTCACGGCGCGCTCCCCACCGGCGGCGCGTCGGCCTGGGGCAGCAACACCGAGAAGCGGCTGCCCTGGCCCTCGCTGGACTCGACCCGCACCTCCCCGCCGTGGGCCTCGACCAGGTGGCGGACGATGGCCAGCCCCAGGCCGGCGCCGGAGGCCCGGCCGCGCAGGCTGGAGTCCACCCGGTAGAAGGGCTCGAAGATGCGGCCGAGCTCCTGCCGGGGGATGCCGATGCCGTGGTCCGCCACCGCGATCTCGATGCGCCCATCCAGGGCCCGCACGCCCACGGAGATGCGCTTCTCGTGCAGGGAGTACTTGTAGGCGTTGATCAACAGGTTGAGCACGACCGAGCTGATGGCCTGCCGGTCGTGGAGCACGGGGGCCTGGCTCTGGATGGAGACCGCCAGCTCGACCTCGCCGGGCGCCACCAGCCGCTCGAAGCGGCGCGCGGCCTCCTCCACCGCCGGGCCGAGCGGCTCGGCCCGGCGCTCCAACAGATCCCGGTCCCTGGCCGCGGCGCGCCAGGTGAGCACCCGCTCCAGCATGGTCTCCAGCCACTCGGTCTCGCGGATGATGACCTCGAGGCTGGCCTCGGCGCGCTGCGGATCGTCCCGCAGGTGCCCCATGCGCAGCGTCTGGGCGTACATGCGGATGGCGGCCAGCGGCGTGCGCAGGTCGTGGGAGACGTTGGCCAGCAGGTCGGCCTGCAGCCGCGCCACCCGGGACCGGCGACCCAGCAGCACCGTCACGGTGACCACGCTGCCGATGGCCGCGGCGGCGAAGCAGATGACCAGCACCCCGGTCGCGATGGGATCGGAGCTGTCCCCCAGCGCCAGGCTGACGATGCCCACCACCGTGGACAGCAGCACGGGGAGCAGCACCCCCACCGCCAGGGCGACGATGAGGCTGGTGAAGCTCAGGCTGCGGGCCCGGTGCCTGAACCGGGCGATGGCGGTGGGTTCCATCGGGCCTAGCATACCCCCCGCGCGGGAAATCCGCCCGCGCACATCCGGCGGACGGCGCTAGCCCAGGGCGCGCCCGGCGGGCGCGGCCGGCCCGGGCACGCGCAAGGAGCGCGGCTCCGGCGCGCGCCGGTTCTCCCGCCGCCAGCGCCTGATCAGCCGGTGGGCGTACAGGCTGATCACACCCGCCCGCGGGCCAGCAGGCCGAGGGTGCGTCCCAGGCTGTACACCTCGGCCATGGCGTCGATGGTCGCGCCCTCGAGCTCCTCGGCCGAGAGCCGGGCCGGCCGGAACACCGCGTGGTGGCCGTCGTAGCGCGACCAGTCCAGGGTGAGCAGGCGCTCCTCCCTCACCATCTGGTCGTGGAACTCCGAGCCGGGCATGGGGGTCAGCACGGTGAACTGGATGCTGTCGATGTCCTCCTGGATGGCGAAGCGGGCGGTGGCCCGGATGTTCTCCAGCCCCTCGGCGTCCGAGCCGGTCAGGAACATGCCGTGCACCCAGATGCCCCGCGCCCGGAAGCTGCGGATGGACTCGCGGATGTCCTCCGCGCTCTGGCGCTTGTCGTACAGGGCCAGCGCCGCGGGATCGATCGACTCGAAGCCCACGAACACCATCTCGCACCCGGCCCGCCGCATGAGGTCGAGCAGCTCCGGGTCCTTGGCGGCCCGGGTGGAGACCTGGGCGTACCAGGGCGGCAGGTAGGTCCCGCGGCGGAGCAGGTGCTCGAGCAGGAGCTTCGTGCGCCCGGGCACGCCGCAGAAGTTGTCGTCGTAGAAGAACACCCGCCGGCCCTGCCCGCGCCGCTGCTCGAGCTCCTCGGCCACGTGCTCGGGGCTGGCGAAGCGCATCTTGCGCCCGAACATGCTGGTGACCGAGCAGAAGCGGCACTGGTGCGGGCAGCCCCGCGAGGTCTGCAGCGGGATGATGCCCCGGTCGAAGCGCACCTTCCCCCGGGTGGCGAGCAGGGAGAAGTCCGGGATCGGCACCTCGTCCAGCTCGACCGGCTCCTCCGCCAGCGGAGTGTGCACGGGCGCGCCGTCGCACAGCCGGCTCAGCCCCGGCACCTCCTCCGGCGCGGCCCGCCCAGCGCACAGGTCCAGGAACCGGCCGAAGCTCCGCTCCGCCTCCCCGCGCAGCACCCAGTCCGCGTGCGCCAGCCCCTCCTCGGGCAGGAAGGTGGGGTGCGGGCCGCCCAGCAGCACCGGGACCCCGGCCGCGCGGGCCTGGTCGGCGACCTGGTAGGCCCGGGGCGCGGTCGTGCTGATGGTCGAGATGCACAGCAGATCGGTGTCCAGGAGCCGGGCGAGGTCCAGCCCGGCCAGGTCCTCGATGACCACGCGCACCTGGTGGCCCCGCCGCGCGGCCAGCGTGCCCAGGATGGGCAGCCCGAGCCGCGGCTGGCGGACGAGCGAGAAGACGTTGCTGCCGGAGGCGCTGGGCTCCAGCATGGTGATCCGGTTCGCGTTCATGGGCTCCTTCCCGGCCGCCGGGGCGGCCACCCGCCCGAGGCTAGGGAGCCCATGTCATGGGTCGGTCATGAGATCGGGCCGGCGGGG
The DNA here is from genome assembly GCA_022710975.1 of Myxococcota bacterium. Taxonomy (GTDB): domain Bacteria; phylum Myxococcota; class B64-G9; order B64-G9; family B64-G9; genus JAKLGA01. The sequence continues at coordinate 11,669 of JAKLGA010000003.1, forward strand.
CGAAGGTCAGGCGGGCGCGAGATCGAGGCGGCAGTCGCCGAAGGAGCCGAAGTTGAAGTCGAGCCGGCGGGGATCGCGGAGGCCCGCGAGCACCTCGCGGGCCACGTAGAGCTCGAGCGCTCCGAGCGCGAAGCGCTCGAAGGCCGCGGGGTCCGCAGGGCGCTCCAGCGACCCGACCGGGCCGAAGGAAGCGTTTCATCACCCGCGCAGGATGGCCTGCCGCGTCACCGTGAGCGCCCCGCCGCGGGCGGCGATGTACTCGAGCAGGCGCGGGTCGCCGCAGGTGGCGCGGGGGCAGGGACCGGAAGCGGACATGGGCACCTCCCGGCCCGAGCATAGCGCGGATCGGAGAGTCTGATACACTGCCGCCCATGGACTGGACACGAACGCAGATCCTGGCCGTGGTGGAGGAGTCGCCCGCCCGCGTGGCCGCGCACGACCGCGCCGGCTGGCTCGGGCTGTTCGGCGCCGACGCCGTGGTCGAGGATCCGGTCGGCGGCGCCCCGGTGCGGCGAGGGCCCGGAGCGCGCGACCCGCTGGGCGCCTTCTTCGACACCTTCATCGCCCTGCACGACATCCGCTTCGAGGTGCTCCAGGACTGCGTGTTCGGCCTGGAGGTCATGCGCGACGTGGTCATCCACACGCGCATCTCCGGGCGCGAGCTGGCGGTGCCCGCCTACCTGCTCTACCAGCTGGCCGAGGAGGGCGGGCGGCTCGTCATCCGGCGCATGGCGGCGCACTGGGAGCTGTCCGGCCAGACCCGCGCCGCCCTGGGCCAGGGCCCCGGCACGGCCTGGGCGGTCACCCGCCTGTTCGGGCGCATGCTGCGGGTGATGGGACCGGGCTGGGTGGGCCGCTACCTGGGGGCCTACGGCGGAGCGGGCGCCCGCGGCAAGCGCCTCCTCGTCCAGCTCGGCCGGGCGCTCGACGCCCGGGACGCCCGGGGGCTCGCCGGGCTGTTCGCCTCGCCCGCGGACGGCCTCGGCCACGGGCCGCGCCGCCTGTCTCCGGACGGGCTGCTGTCCGCGATCCCCGCCGGGGCTCGCATCGCCTTCGACCGGCCCCTGTCGGCCGGCCTGACCACCGCCGCCCGCTACGCGCTCGAGGGCGGCCCGTCCCCGTCCCGCGGGGTCCTGCTCCTGTCCCTGGTCCGGGCCGGCCGGGCGCTCGCCATCGACGAGGCCCGCCTCTTCCCGGCCTGAGCGAGACCGGACCGCTTCACTCGTCCAGGCCCGGGATGGGCGGCTCGGCGGCGGGATCGGGGGGCGGCTCGGGCTTCAGCAGCTCGACCGGGTCGAGGTCCAGCAGGCGCTCGAGCCGCCAGCGGTCCACCACCACGGCGAAGCGCGCGCCCTCCTGGTAGACCAGCGCCTGGGTGGTCTTGTCCGGGTGGGCGGCCACGCGCAGCACGCGCTCCTCGACCGGGACGGGCTCGGCCGCGGCCTGCCCGTCGGGCGCGCCGCCGTCCGCACCCGCCGGGGCCGCGGCCAGCCCCAGGCGGATGATGGCCGGCTCCCGGCCCTGATCCACCCGCGCGCGCACCGCCGGATCGTCGAGCCGGCCGAGCACGTCCACCGGCTCGAGCCGGGCGATCTGATCCACGAGCTCCTCGGCCTTGCGGGCCGGCACGCGCTCCTCGCCCAGGCGCCACTCCCCGCCCACGCGCGCCAGGCGCAGCACGCGCTCCCCGCGGGCCACCTCCAGCCGCACCAGCCGCTCGCGCGGCACGGCCAGGCCGCCCTTGTCCAGCCAGTCCATGGGCGCGGTGGGCAGCTGCCACTCGTCGAGCGCGTCCACGCCGTAGGTGTCGACCTCCTGGCCCAGGCGCACCTGGGTGAAGCCCGCCCTGCGCCCGCCGACGAAGAGCTCCAGGCTGCGCTCGCCGGCCCGCAGCGTGAGCTTCCGCCGGAAGCGCCCGGGGGCCACCTCGAGATCCGCCTGGTGTCCGGCGCCCCGGGCCACCAGCAGGCGCGCGCGGAGCTCCAGGAGCTGCCCGAGCAGCCGCTCGATCTTCGCGCCGTCGGCCGGGTAGCCGCTCTGCCCGGGCAGCACCCAGCCCGGGCCCTCGCGGGCGAGCTCCAGGCGCGCGCCGTCCTCCCCCTCGAGCGTCAACCGCGTGACGTCCTTCTGCGCCAGCCCGGCGAACAGCGCGCGCTCAGGCGGGCGCTCGCCGGCGTCCCGGCCGCCGAGGGCGAACAGCAGCCCGAACAGCAGCGCTTGCCCGAGCAGCACGACCCCCAGGATGCGGTTCAGCCAGGTCATCATGACCGCACCCCCTGCCCGCCCGCCGCGGGCAGCACGGGCCGGGCGAAGCGTCGCCGGCCCAGCCCCCACAGGCCGAGCGCGGTCACGGCCAGGAGCGCGAAGGCGAACAGCCCGAGCTCCACGGCCAGCTTGTCGCCCTCCTCCAGCCGCCCGAGGGTGCGCGCGTAGCGCTGCTTGCCGCGGATGCCCAGCAGGCGCGCGTCCTGCACGGCCCAGTCCACCAGGTTGGCCGCGAACATGAGATTCGCTTGGGGCAGCTCGGACACGTCCTCGGCGATGGCCAGCGCCGTGTCCTCCAGGGCGGCGGACGAGCCCAGCACCACCAGCCGGCCGTCGCTGTCCCCGCGCTCCCGCACGCTCGCCCGACGCACCTTGGCCGGATCGGCGGGCGGCGGGGCGTCCTCTTCGCCCCAGGCGGGCGGCGGCGGCTCCTCCAGCGCAGGGCCGGGCTTCCCCTTCCAGGCGCTCTCGAACCGGCCGACCAGCGCCACGACCAGCGGCAGCCGCTCGCGCTCCGCGGGCGCCGCGAAGCCCAGCTCGGGGAAGCGCTCGTAGTCGGGCTGCGCGTCGAAGGCCTTCTGGGCCCAGGCGCGCGCCGAGCTCCAGGCCAGCACGCTGCAGGTCAGGGCCCCCGCGGGCGTCGAGTCGCCGGCCGCGGGCGGGCAGCGCACCGGCGAGGCCCACTGCATGACCAGGGCCGGCAGGGCCTGCAGCGCCGGGTGATCGGGCGCCATGCCCTCGGGCCCGACCAGCACGAAGGGCGGGTAGTTCACCAGCTGGATCTCGCGCACGCTGAGCCCGCCCAGCTTGCGGTAGACCGGCACCGGGAAGGGCGCGTTCTGCTCGTCGAGCGCCACCGCGTCCTCGAGCTTCACGCCCCAGGCCTCGAGCAGCGGCTCCAGGCCGCTTGGCCGGGGGGTGACGCTGAGCTCGCCGCCGGCCTGCGGCTCGAAGGCGTAGGCGCCGGCCGCCAGGATGACCGCGCCGCCGCGCACCAGGAACTGGTCCAGCGCGAAGCGCTCCCGCTCACCCAGCTCGCGCGGCCCGAGCACCATCAGCACGTCCACCTCGCCGCCGACCTGCCCCCGGGAGAGGTCCACCGGCAGCACCTCGTAGCTCTCGCGGAGCTTGCGCTCCAGGCTGCGGTAGCTCCCGCCGCCGGCGTCCGGGGGCATGCCCGGGTAGCCCGGCGCGGCCGGGGCCGGGGTCACCAGGCCCACGGTCTTCAGGAAGCCCGGGGTGCGCCGCTGCAGCGCCGCCAGCAGGACCTTCTTCACCTCGGCCTCGCTGCCCAGCCGGGAGGCGTCCAGGATCTCCGCCCGCCCGGCCACCTCCAGCAGGAGATCGAGGTAGAAGGTGCGCTCGCCCAGGAAGTCCGCGCTCATGGGCTTCAGGCCGTAGCGTCCGACCAGCTCCTCGCGGCCCAGGCTGGCCCCGGGCTGATCGGGATCCACGCGCAGGAAGTCGAACCGGCCGCCGCACTGGCGCTTCACCTCCTCGGCCACCTTGACCACCCTGGCGGGCGCGGCCTGCAGCTCCTCGGGCAGGGCGGCCACGGTGGCCACCAGGGTCAGCCGGGCCTGGTCGGGCAGGCGGGCGCACACGCTCTCCAGCCCGCGGAAGCCGGCCACCGCCTTCTGCACGCTGCGGGCCAGGTCGTACTCCAGGTTCCGCAGGCGCACGGTCACCTCGGTGCCCTTGACCTCCACGTCCACCAGGTCCTCGTAGCCCAGCACCTCGACCTGGTCGCCGTAGCGCACCAGCAGGTGGAAGTAGGCGTTGACCACCGAGTCCTCGAGCCGGTCGGCGAAGCGGAAGGGCACGTTGCGAACCCCGTACTTGTCGTAGGCCTCCTGCTCCGCCTCGGGATCCTTGGTGGGGTCGAGGAAGTCGACCTGCACCCGTGCCCCGGCCTCGGCCTGCAGCTCGGCCAGGAAGTCGCGCACCGCCGGCACCAGCGGCGCGAGCAGCGGGTGGGTCCGCTCCGAGAAGTAGCCGCGCACCAGCAGCGGCTGGTCGAGGCCGGCCAGCAGCTCGCGGGTCACCGGCGACAGGCTGAACTCGCCCCGCTCGGTGAGATCGATCCGCAGCCCGCGCTGGGGCGCGAGCCCCAGGTTGAGCGCCAGGAGGTTCGCGATCAGCAGCCCGACGGTCAACCCGAGCGCGCGGCGCCTGGCCCGCCCGCCCGCGCTCCGGCCCCAGCGCCGCCGCTCGAGCACCAGCCCGTTCAGCGTGAGGAACAGCGTGGACAGAGAGGCGTAGTAGACGAGATCGCGCGCGTCCAGCACGCCGCGCAGCATGCTCTCGAAGCGGCTGGAGGTGCCGAGCGCGCGCAGCACGTCCCCGGCCCACAGCGGCACGCCGACCAGCCCGGGCAGGGCGCCCACGAGCGCCAGCAGCCCGCAGCCGAGCAGGCTCATCATCAGCGCCACCAGCTGGTTGGAGGTCAGGGCCGAGATCAGCATGCCCAGCGACAGGTAGGCGCCCGACAGCAGCAGCAGCCCGAGGTAGCCGCCCACCACCGGGCCCCAGTCGAGATCGCCGAGGCAGGCCACGGTGATGGGCAGCGGCAGGGTGAGCGCCAGCGCCACGGCGACCAGCCCCAGGCCCGCCAGGAACTTGCCGAGCGCGAGCCGCCGCAGCGGCACGGGCAGGGTGAGCAGCACCTCCAGCGTGCCGCTCCTGGCCTCCTCGCTCCACAGGCGCATGGAGAAGGCCGCGGTGAGCAGCGCCAGCAGGTACGGCATGGCCTGGAAGAAGGGCCGGGCGTCGGCCGTGTTGCGGGCGAAGAAGCCCTGCAGGTAGAACAGCACGAACAGCGAGCTCAGCAGGAAGACGCCCAGGAAGACCAGCGCCACGGGCGACAGGAAGGCCGCGCGCCACTCCTTGCGGGCCACCGCCAGCACGGCGTTCATCGGCGCACCTCCTGCCCGGCCGCCACGGCCCGGAAGAAGGACTCCAGGGTGCGGCCCTCCTGCCTGAGCTGCCGGAGCGGCCAGGCCTGCGCCCGGGCGGCCTCGAACAGGCGCGCGCCCAGCTCCTCGCCGGGCCGCCCCTCCACCTCCAGCCAGATCCCGGCGCCCGCGGCCGGCTCCGGCCCTGCCCGCAGCACGCCCGGCAGCGCCCGCAGCGCCCCCAGCACCGGCTCCGCGGCCGCGCCCGGCGCGAGCTCCAGCCGGAAGCGGTTGCCCGCGCCGAGCTCCTGGAGCCGCGCGTCGGCCCGCAGCTCGCCGCCGATGAGCACCAGCACCCGCGCGCAGGTCAGCTCGACCTCGGACAGGATGTGGGTGGACAGGATGATGGTGCTCCGCGCGGCCAGCAGCCCGAGCAGCTTGCGCACCTCGGCGATCTGGGCCGGATCGAGGCCCGAGGTGGGCTCGTCGAGGATCAGCACCGGCGGCTCGTGCAGGATGGCCTGGGCCAGGCCGACGCGCTGGCGGAAGCCCTTGGACAGCGTGCCGATCGGCTGGGTCAGCACCCCGCCCAGGCCGGCCGCCTCCACCGCCGCGCCGAGCTTCCGCAGGCGCTCCGCCCCGGCCAGCCCGCGCAGCTCCGCGCTCCACAGCAAGCTCTCCTGGACCAGCATCTCGGGGTACAGCGGCGCGCTCTCCGGCAGGTACCCCAGCAGCGCCCGTGCGGCCACCGGGTCCTGGACCACGTCCACGCCCCCGATGCGCACCGTGCCCTGCTCCGGCTCGAACAGGCCGGTCAGGATCTTGAGCAGCGTGGTCTTGCCCGCGCCGTTGGGACCGAGCAGCCCGACCACCTCGCCTCGCCCGACCGAGAAGCTGACCTCGTGCAGGGCCCGCACCGGGCCGTAGCTCTTGCTCACCCGCTCGACCTGGATCATGCCGCCTCCTCGCCTGGCTTCCAGCGGCGAAGAAACACCACACTCGCGCCCGGAATTCCAGCCCCGGCTTGTCGCCACGAGGCCCGCCGTGATAGTCCCAGGGCATGCGCGCCGGCCCGCCCCTGGTCTCGCTGCTCAGCGACTTCGGCACCCGTGACACCTACGTGGGGCAGATGAAGGCGGTCCTGCTGGGGCTCTGCCCGCGGGCCCGCCTGGTGGATCTCACCCACGAGGTGCCGGCCGGGGACGTGCTGGCCGGCGCGCTGGCGCTCGTGGACGCGCTCGCGGCCTGCCCGCGGGGGTGCATCCACCTGGCGGTGGTCGACCCCGGGGTGGGCCTGGAGCGGCGCGCGCTGGCGCTGTTCGCCCCGGGGGCGACCTTCGTGGGGCCGGACAACGGTCTGCTGTGGCCGGCCTTCCAGGCCGCGCTGGGCGGCGCCCCGGGCCAGGCCCGGCAGATCTCGGCCCCGGAGGTGCTGCGCGCCTCCCCCGCCCCGACCTTCCACGGCCGGGACGTGTTCGCCCCGGCCGCGGCCCACCTGGCCCTGGGGAGGCCGCCGGCCGCGCTGGGGCCGCCCGTGCCGCTGGGCTCCCTGGTGCGCCTGGAGCTCCCGCCCCCGCGCGCGACGGCCGACGGCCTGCTGGGCCAGGTGCTGGGCGTGGACCGCTTCGGCAACTGCCTGACCTCGCTGGACGCCGCGGCGCTGGCCGGGCTGGACGGGTCGCGCGGGCTGCGGGTGCTGGCCGCGGGCCGCGACCTGGGCCCGCCCAGGCGCACCTACGGCGAGGTCCCGCCGGGCCAGGCGCTGGCGCTGATCGGCTCGAGCGGCCGGCTGGAGCTGGCCGTACGGAACGGCTCGGCCGCGGCCAGCCTGGGGCTCGCCCCGGGCGATCCGGTCGAGCTCCGCAGGGGAGGGACCCGCGCATGAGCCAGCCCGCGATCGTGGTGCACCTCGAGGAGCCGGCCCGCATGAACCTGCTGGGGCTCATCCTGCGCTCGCTGCTCACCCGCAACCTGGCCGAGCCGCGCCTGGCCCGGCGGGCGCTCGCGCTGCGCGGGGCGGTGGCCATCCAGGCCGGGGACATGCAGGTCGGGCTGTGCGCCGAGCCGGGCAGGCTCGTCATCCGGCGCGGCGCGCCCGCGCGGCCGCGGGCCAGCGTGCGCGGTTCGCTGCCGGTCTTCCTGGACATCGCGCTGGGCGGCTCGCTGCTTGGGCCCCTGCTGGACGGCGAGCTCCACGTGGGCGGGAACCCGCTGGCGCTGCTGAAGCTGCTGCCGCTGATCCGTGCGCGCGCCGCGAGGAGGGGCTGACCCCATGGACGTCCAGGAGATCAAGCGCCGGCTGGTCGAGGCGCTCGGCCCCGAGCGGGTGCGCGACGACGAGGCGGCGCTCGAGGAGAGCTCGCACGACATGACCGAGCTCGCGCCGGTGCGGCCCGCGCTGGTGGTCTCGGCCACCGAGCCGGCCCAGGTGCAGGCCGTGCTGCGGCTGGCGAACGAGGCCCGCGCGCCGGTCACCCCCCGGGTGGCCGGCACCAACCTGGGCGGGCTCAGCCTGCCCGCGCCGGGTGGGCTGGTGCTCGATCTGCGCCCCATGCGGCGCATCCTGGCCATCCACCCCGACGAGATGGTGGCGGTGATCGAGCCCGGGGTCAGCTTCCAGGACATGCGCCGCCACCTGGCCGAGCACCACCCCGGGCTCAGGCTGGGCTACCCGCTCTCCCCGCCCGAGGTGTCGGTGGTGGCCAACTGCCTGTGCCAGGGGCTCTCCAACCTGTCGCTCAAGCACGGCTCCATGGACGAGTGGCTGCACGGCGTGGAGGCGGTGCTGCCCACCGGCGAGCTGGTGCGCACCGGCTCCATGGCGGTCGGCGACGTGCCCTTCGGCCGGCCGCCGCTCCCGGATCTGACCGGGCTGTTCCTGGGCTTCCAGGGCACGACCGGCGTGGTCACCAAGGCGGCCGTGGCGCTGTTCCCCGAGCCGCCGCTCCGGGCGCGCGGGTTCATCCTGAACCACTCGCTGGAGGGCTCGTACGAGGTGCTCCGCAGGCTCGCGCGGCGCGAGGTGTGCGACGACCTGGGGGGGCTGTCCTGGCCGACCGGCAAGATGCTGTTCGGGGTGGAGCGGCCGCTGGAGCGCGATCCAGCCGAGCCCGAGTTCTTCCTGTACCTGGATCTCTCCGCCCACGACGCCGAGGAGCTCGCCCTCAAGCAGCGGGCCGTGGACCAGGAGATCGAGGCCGCCCGCGGGCGGGGCTTCCGCGTCGAGGCGCCGCTGCCGATCGAGCGGCTGGTGCGCCTGGAGCCCGCCTTCGCCAAGTTCGCGGACTTCCCCACCCGGCTGGACTTCCTGCTGGACCACGCGGGCGGGGGGCTCACCTGGGTCGGGCTGTACGGGCCGGCCGCGCGCTGGGAGGCGGCCAGCCGGGACGGCGAGCGGCTGCTGGCGACGCACGGCTTCCCGCCGGCCATCGTGGCCCGCCCCATGAAGGCCGGCCACTTCGCCGTGCTGCGCTTCATCCTGACCTTCGATCGGCGCGACCCGGCCGAGCTCGCCCGGGTGCGCGCGGCCGTGCGCGAGGTGGGCGCCATGGCGCTCGGGCGGGGCTTCGTGCCCTACAAGACCCCGCCCTGGGCGGTGCGCGAGCTGCTGGCTCCGCGGGTGGACCCGGGCATGCTCCAGCTCCTCGGCCGGGTCCGCCGGCTGCTCGACCCGGCCGGCGTCATGAACCCGGGCAAGTGGGAACCGTGATGGGCCCGCCCCGCGGCACCCCGCCCGGCCCGGGCTTCGTCCCCCGCGAGCAGTGCTGGCGCTGCCGCAAGGCGCGGGAGAAGTGCGTGTGCGCCACCGTACCGCGCGTCGAGAACCGCACCGCGCTCATCGTGTTGCAGCACAAGACCGAGCGGCGCCACCCGCTCGGCTCGGTGCGCCTGCTCCGGCTCGGGCTCGCGCGGGCGCGGGTCGAGATCGCCTTCCAGGAGTCGGTCCCGCCCCTGGCCCTGCCGGCCGGGGCGGCCTTGCTCTACCCGGCGCCGGGCGCGCGCGATCTCGCCTCGCTCGGCCCGGACGAGCGGCCCGCGGCCCTGGTGGTGCTGGACGGCACCTGGTCCCAGGCCAAGCGCATGTTCCGCGAGAGCCCCTGGCTGCAGGCCCTGCCGCGCTTCCTGGTGACGCCCCGGGCGCCCGGCCGCTACCGCATCCGCACCGAGCCGAGCCCGCGCCACGTCTCCACCCTGGAGGCGGTGGTGCTGGCGCTGCTCCAGCTCGAGCCGGACACCCCCGGCCTGCTCGGGCTGGTGACCGCCTTCGACCAGATGATCGAGGCCCAGGTGCAGCACATGCCCGCCGAGCTGCGCCCGCCCCCCAGCCCGCCGCCCGAGCGGCTGCGCGGGCCTTGACCGGCCCCGAGGGTTTCGCGGTAACATCGGCCCCAACGGAAGGGGACCCACATGGCAGAGCAGGTCCGCACCCAGTTCGCCCTGGCGGCCATGGACATGGCCAGCACCTTCAACACCGCCTTCGCCGACAAGACCTTCGCCGGCTTCAAGCTGAAGATGACCGCGCCCGAGGGCCAGTCCACTGGCGGCGGCAAGCTGGCGGTGGAGCACGTGGTGCTGCAGCACGAGAGCGACGGCACCAAGGCGGTCATGGCCACCGTGGCCCACGCCCAGCGGGCGGTCGAGCTGCGCGCCTACGAGCACGTGGCCAAGGCGTTCGAGACACGCTTCCAGGGCCGCGCCTTCGGCCTGGCCAGGAACATCTACGAGGACGCGCAGAAGAAGGTGGCCGAGTTCTTCACCACGCAGGTGTTCCAGGTCACCCAGGCCGCCGCCCCCAAGCTGCCCGCCCCGCTGCCCCAGGCCAAGGGCGGCTCGCTCATGTGGCTGTGGATCGTGCTCGCGCTGGCCGTCGTGGGCGGCGGCGCCTTCGCCGGCTGGTGGTTCCTGATGCGTAACGCCGGCGGCTGAGCTCACGGCAGGCAGAAGTCCCCCATGCGGTCGACACGCCGGCAGGTCAGCAGCTCCGGGCAGCCGGCCTCTCCCGGCGTGCACCAGGCCTGCACGCACTCCTCGAGGACGCAGGGGACCCGGCACTCGTTCCCCGGGCAGCAGATCCCCTCCAGCGTGTACATGCCGTAGGGCAGGACATAGCAGGTCAGGCCCTGGTCGCATTGCGGAATCGGCGTTCCGGCGCAGTCGGGCGCCTCGGGGACGCAGCAAGGCTCGCCTGCGGCGGCCCGCGGCGCGGGTTCGGCCTGGCCGCATGAGGTGGCGAGGGCGAGGACCAGGCATCCGAGCATCCTCTCGAGGCGCATGGCGTTCCTCCAGGTTCATTCTACGCCAGGGGCCCCGTGGCCGTTCGAGGAGCCCGGACGAAATGTCCCGGGTCTTCCAGAATGGTGATTCCAGAACGGACCAGGGGGCTGGCGCCCGCCCGTTTCCAAAGGGAAATCCCTGGCACGCGGCTTGCTCTCCCCCCTCGCTTCGAGGGAGGCTCGACCCATGAAGACGATCTGCGCGGCGCTCTTGGCCCTGACCTGCCTGCCCCAGGTGGCGCTCGCCTTCAGCTGCCCGGAGGGCTTCGTGTCCACCGGGGAGACGCTGTACGCCGTGCGGGTCAAGTGCGGCGAGCCCAACTACTGGGACCAGCGCCTGGAGCGGACGCGGCTGACCGACCGCAACGGCCGCACCCTGGAGCTCACGCGCACGGTGGACGAGTGGACCTACGACTTCGGGGCGGACCGCCTGGTGACCACGCTCGTGTTCCACGACGGGCGCCTGCGCGACATCCGCACCGGCTCCTACGGCGGCGTGGCGCTCCCGCGGGACGACCAGCGGCCGCCGCTGCTCAACCTGGGGGACACGCTGGCGACCGTGCTGCTGCGCTGGGGCGAGCCCTCCTTCAGCGAGCAGTACGACAAGATCCGCATCTACGACGCGCCCGACGGCCGGCGCGTCGAGCGCAGCGTGCGCCAGGACATCCTGACCTACGACCTGGGCCCCAAACGCCTGGTGCGGGTGCTCCTCTTCGAGAACGGCAAGCTCGTGGAGCAGAAGACCACCACCCGCGGCCATCCGGTCGCGGCCCCCGAACCTGAGGCAGAGCCAGATCCGGAGCCCGAACAAGAGTAGCTGGTGAACGAGGCACCCCCACGGAGGTGGGGCGCCAGGCTCGGGCTCGGCCTGATCGCGGATGCCAGGTCCCGATGCCTACGGAAGCATCGAGAATCTCCGCCGTGGGCGGAGCGGGCCTCCGCCGGCGCAGGGCGGTTTGGCCGTCTCCTCAACCGCCCTGGCCGGAGGAGACCCGCGGAGCGCAGGCACGGCCGGCGCGCCACAGCGTCGCCAGGGCGCCCGGCTGGAGGCTCAGATGAGCGCGCCCTCGGACCAGCCGAGCTTGACCAGCTCGATGCGCTCCGGGTCGGCCCAGCCCAGGCGGTACTTGTCCTGGGCCACGCGGACGTGCTTGGGCGAGACCGCGAAGGGCTCGTCCTTGCCGAAGTGCAGGCGGCGCTTGGCCTCGAGCAGGCGTACCGCCACCGCGTCCACGGCCACGGGATCGCGGCCCAGGATGAGCCCGCCGTAGGCCCAGGTGTACTCGGCCGAGTAGTGGTGCGGCCCCTTGCCGTGGAACAGCGGGGTGAGCGCCACCTGGATGCACAGCCGGGTCTTACCCCTGACGATCGGCAGCTCCCACAGCCCGCCGAGATCCGCGCACGCGTCCTCGTGCCAGCTCGAGGGCTCGGGGCTGAACATGATGTAGTTCTTCAGGCACGAGCCGATCCCGCTCCAGTGGTGGGTGCGCAGCGTGCGCACGTCGAGCAGCGCGGTGGCCCGCTGGAAGACCGGGTTCTCCAGCACCCCGCGATCGTCGATGGCCACGTCCGCGGCGGCCACCCCGGCCGCCTGCACCCGCGCGCGCAGCAGCTCCTCGAGCGCCGCGGGCACCGGGATGAAGCGCCACACGTTGCTCTTGATGCCCACCACCTCGCCCGGCCGGAACAGCTCTCCCCAGGCCATGGCCGGGGCCGCGGCGCCCAGCAGGGCGACGACGCCGTCGTCCAGCATCCTCGCCAGCACGGCCGGATCGGGCTGGCCGTCGGGCCCGAGCGCGGCCTGGTCGCGCACCAGGACCACGCGCGAGCGCTCCGGCCGGGAGTCGGGTGGCGGCGGGGGCGCGGGCTCGCCCACCGCCGGCCCCGCGGCCGGCGCGGTCACGGCGGGCGCGGCCGGCTTCTGGCAACCCACGGCCAGCGCGGCGCCGGTCGCGGCCACGGCCTTGAGGAAATCGCGGCGATCGAGTCCCTGGTCGGTCATGGCCGAGCTCCTCTCTCGAAGGGCACGCGCCCGAGCAGGAGCCTGGCCTCCTCGGACGCGGCGTTCAGCACCAGGGCCAGCAGCGCGCCCACCCGCCGGAGCGCGCACCGGGGTCGCCCCTCGCCGCGGGGCTGGCACCAGGCGGCGGCGGCCTGCTCGGCCGCCTGGGCGCGGGCCAGGGCCGGGTAGCGGATCAGCAGCAGGGCCGGCCCCTCGGCCCCTGCCGGGGCCGGGGCGCCGGTCGGCCGGTAGCGGGCCAGCAGCCCCTCGGTGTCGTCGCCCAGGCCGAGGAAGCCCGGCTCGTCCAGGTCCACCAGCCGGCCGAGCAGCGCGCCGTCGTGGAAGTAGTGCACCTGGGAGGCCACCCGCCCCTGCGCGGGCAGGAGCGCGAGCAGCGCCGGTGGCGCGCCCGGCTCGCGAATGGCCGCGGCCACGGCCTGGCCGAGCGCGAGCACCGCCTCGGCCACCCCGGGCCCGACCCCCAGCGGCACGACCGACACGTAGCAGCGCCCCTTCCAGAAGAACAGGTTGCCGCCCTGCCGCTCGCTCTCGACCCCCACCCCGGCCGAGGGCCCCTCGCGCATGTCGTGGTGGTAGGCGCCGAAGGCGTCGGCGCTGCCGCCCATGTCGAACACGTCCACCAGGATGTCCGGCGCGCCGGGCTTGCGGTAGCGGCGCTCGGCCACGACCTGCACGTGGAGCGCCCGGTACACCTCGGCCCCGCCGTCGATGAGGGAGAACAGCCCGTCGCGATCGACCACCTCGTCCGGGCCCGCGGGGCGGTACCCGGCCGCCTCGGCCGGCAGGGCAGCCACGCAGCTCGAACCACCGGGTGGCGCAGCCATGCTCACCTCTGCAAGGATGATCCCGAGACAAACAACCGCCAGCGAACGCATGCGCTCGTCCTCGACGGGGAGGTTAGCACGGTCCCTGACGCGCCTGCCAGGCGAACTCCGGTTCCGCTATCTTCAGACAGATACAGCTTGAATGGAAAGCCTCCTCCGCCTAGTCTCTGCAGCGCACTTCACCTTGAAAGGAGTTCCCGTGACACGGCGGTCCTCATGCACCTTCTTGCTCCTGGCCGCGCTTGGCTCCTGGGGCTCCACGGGCTGCGAAGGTGGCACCCCAGTCCCCGAGCCCTGGATCCGTGTGCTGATCACCTCGCCATTGGACGGCGTCGAGCTCGAACAGGGCCGGATCGACGTCGACCTGGCCCTCTCCTGGTACGGCCCCGCGGGCCAGGCGGCCACCCTGACCCTGCTCGCGGAGGACGGCCCGGTGGCCGAGGAAACGCTCTCGCTCGCCCCGGGGCTCACCGCGTTCGCCTTCCCCGCCGTGGATCTGGAGGCCTACTTCCAGGCGAGCCGCGCGACATCCCTCTCCGCCCGGCTGCGCACCGGGCAGGGTGAGGACGCCCTGGAGAGCACCTCGCCCCCCGTCGGCCTGCGCTTCCACCGGGACGAGATCCACATTCTGACCGCCGCCCTCACCGCCCCGCAGGACGGCGCTGCGCCCGAGGGCGACCTGGTGGACGTGCTGGTGGCGACCGACTGGAGCGGGCCCAGCGGCCAGGCGGCCAGCTTGACCTTGTTCGCCGGCGAGACGCCGCTGCTCGAGCGCGAGGTCGCGCTCGCGAACGGCTCCGGCGAGCTGCCCCTGGCCGGGGTGGATCTGTCGCCCTTCCGGGCGGCGGGCCAGCCGGCCTTCCTGCGGGCGGAGCTCCTCGCCACCCTCGAGGGGCGCGAGTACCGGGCCGCGACCGCGGCGGTCGAGGTGCGCTTCCAGCGCGGGGCCGTCGAGGAGCGGGCCCTGGCCGAGCTCGAGGCGGCCTCGGCCCGGCCCGTGCGCGTGCTGGTGGAGGAGGGCCGCCGCGCTGCGATCGCCTTCGACCTGCCGGCCGCCGGGGCCACGCGGGTCGAGCAGGCCTTCGGGGTGCTGGAGCAGCTCGGGGATCTCCTGGGGCTGGAGGACCCGCGCGAGGAGCTGCGCGTGGCCGGGGTGACCGAGGACGAGGACGGGGAGGCCTCGGTCGAGCTCACCCGGCGCATCGACGGCGTCCCGGTGTTCGGCGCGGATCTGGTGGTGCTCCTCGCGGGCGACCGGGCCGTCCAGGTCAACACGCCCCAGGTCGTCCCGCCACCGCGGCCGATCCAGGACAGGGTTCCCCTGAGCCAGATCATGGAGACGATCGCCCTGGAGCTCGGCCAGGCCCGCCTGATGGGCGAGCCGCGCCTGGTGTACTACAACGCGGATCTGTGGCGGAACGAGCACGAGCGCGCCGCGAGCTCCGGACCCGCGCCCACCCGACTGGCCTGGCGCCTGTGGATCGCCGCCCCGAGCCCGGCACTTGCCGGGAGGCCGGACCACTGGGAGGTCTTCGCGGACGCGGAGACCGGCGACCTCCTCGACGCCGCGCCTCAATCCAAGGAAGACTGCCCCGCGGATGACCTCGACCTCGACGTGCTCGACGCAGATGGCGACTCGGCCGACCTGTGCCTGACCTGGTTCGACACCTCCACCTGCTGCACCGAGGACGGCTGCGACTCAGGAATCCCCCGGGATGCGGAGGAGATCTACCCCATCGCCCGCGAGGTCTACGACTGGTACTACTCCACCTTATGCCGCCGCGGCTGGGACGGGACCGACGGGCAGATCGAGTTCATCGTCCGCTACGACCGGCCCACCGCAGCCTTCCACCCGGGATGTGACTACACCTCCTACGGGCCCACGGTCATCGACGTGGATACGACGGCGCACGAGTTCACCCACGGGGTGAACCACTGGGACAACGAGCTGCGTTACAAGAACGACTCCGGCGCCATGGACGAGGGCCTGGCGGACATCTTCGGCGCCTTCGTGGACGGCGACCACAAGGGAATCGGCCTCGATCCTCATCACGCCTCGGAGGGCTCGCAGCAAGACGGCGCGATGATTCACGATCTCTCCGACCCTCCCCGCGGCGGCCAGCCCGACCACTACGACGACTACGTGGTCACCAGCTCCGACAACGGCGGGGTGCACACCAACGGCGGCATCCTGTCCAAGGCCACCTGGCTGCTGTTCGCCGGAGGCACCCACCCGAAGAGCCACATCCCGGTCGAGTCCATCGGCATCTTCAAGCTCCGGAAGCTCTGGTACAGCGTGCTGCTGCACGACATCACCATGTCGTCGCGCATGTACTCCTTCTGCGGCTACGCCATCCAGCGCGCCCAGCGCTGGTCCGAGCAGGGCACGCACGGCTTCACCGCCGCTGACGTCTGCCAGGTGAACAACGCCTGCGCCGCGGTGAGCCGCCGTTTCATGATGGACCTCGACTGCGACGGCCTACCGGACGGCACGGACACGGACCTGGACGGCCTGGTCGACGACCGCGACAACTGCCCGGAAGTCTCCAACCTCCTCCAGGAGGACATCGACGGGGACTGGCTGGGCGACGCCTGCGATCCGGACGACGACGGAGACAGCGTGGAGGACGAGCGAGACACCTGCCCGGCCAGCTTCAACCCCTCCCAGGCCGACCTGGACGCGGACGGCGCGGGGGACGCCTGCGACGACGACGACGACCGGGACGGGGTGCCCGACGCGAGCGACAACTGCCCCGGCGTCTACAACAGCGCCCAATTCAATCTGGACCTGGATGGTGCCGGAGACGACTGCGACGACGATCTCGAGAACGACGGGGTGCCGAACGACGAGGACAACTGCCCGCGCCTCCGGAACCCCATGCAGGCGGACTCCGACCAAGACGGCGTGGGCACCGCGTGCGACAACTGCCCCGGGCTCTCCAACCCCGACCAGCAGAACCACGACCGGGACAGCTCCGGCGACGCCTGCGACCTCGACGACGACGACGATCAGGTGCCCGACGCCGAGGACAACTGCCCCACGGTCGAGAACCCGGACCAGTTCGACGGCGACGGCAACGACGTGGGCTTCGAGTGCGACACCGGCGAGCGCACCGCCGCCCTGCTGGAGCGCTGGAACGCGGGCTTCGAGGTGATGGTGGCCCTGGTCGAGCGCTACGGCATCCAGCCGCGCATCCCGCTGCCGGTGCGGGGCGGAGACGATCCCGACTGGGTGGACCCGAACGCGCTGGTCACCGTGACCTTCCGCGCCATGGGCCCCGAGGACCTGCCCCTGGCCGTGGTGGACCAGTTCGGGCGGGTGGTGGCCCGGGCCCGGGCCACCCGGAACCCCGACCAGACGACGAGCTACACCCTGACCTTCCGGCCGCGCATGGATCTCGACCGGGTGCTGCCCGACGGCGGCCTGGGCGCCTCGCTCGGCTCCCGCTACCACCTCCAGTTCTTCCTGGCCGGCCAGCAGCCGGGCGAGATCGGCGGCACCCTCTCCATGCAGGAGTCCCTCGCGCCCTGAGCCGCCGCCGCGGCCCCCGGACTTGCCAGGCGCTGCGGGCGTGGTAACCTCGCCCCGCCATGGCGAAGGACCTCCGCGCCGTCTACAGAGCGCTCTCGGACGAGGTCGAGCGGCTGCGCTTCGGCCCGCCGGTCTCCTGCGTGTACAACCCGCTTCGCTACGCCCGGGCGCCGCACGAGGCCTACCTGGCGCGGTACGCGCGGCCGGGCGTCCAGGCGGTGCTGCTCGGCATGAACCCCGGCCCCTTCGGCATGGCCCAGACCGGGGTGCCCTTCGGCGAGGTCGCGGCCGTCACCGGCTGGCTGGGGCTCGGGGACGAGGGCCCGATCGCCAGGCCCGCGCGCGAGCACCCCAAGCGCCCCGTGCAGGGATTCTCCTGCGCTCGCTCCGAGGTGAGCGGCCGGCGGCTGTGGGGCTGGGCCCAGAGCCGCTTCGGCACGCCGGCGCGCTTCTTCCGGCGCTTCCTGGTGCTCAACTACTGCCCGCTCGCCTTCCTGCTCCCGAGCGGGGCCAACCTGACCCCGGACAAGCTCGGGCGGGCCGAGCGCGAGCGGCTCTTCGCGGCCTGCGACCGGGCGCTCGCGGCGGCCGTGGCCTGGCTCGAGCCGCGGGCCGTGGTGGGGGTGGGCGCCTTCGCCGAGGGGCGCGCCCGCGCGGCCCTCTCGGGCCGGGAGCTCGCCTTCGGCCGCATCCCCCACCCCAGCCCCGCCAGCCCCCAGGCCAACCGCGGCTGGGAGGCCCAGGCGGACGCGGCCCTGGCCGCGCTCGGCCTCGGCCCGCAGGGAGCCCCGCCTTGACCAGCCTGGTGTGCATCGACGGGGAGCTCATGGAGCCCGCGGCGGCCCGGGTGCCCGTCTTCGACCGCGGCTTCCTGTACGGCGACTCGGTCTACGAGGTGGTGCGCACCTACCTGGGGGTGCCCTTCCACCTGGACCGGCACCTCGAGCGCCTGGAGCGCTCGGCCGCCGCGCTGGAGCTCGCGCTGCCGCCCCGGGCGACGCTCGTCGCCTGGCTGAAGAGCGCGCTGCGCGCGGCCGGGAACCCCGAGTCCTACGCCCGGCTGATCGTCACCCGGGGCAGCGGGCCCATCACCCTGGACCCGACCACGGCCGACCGGCCGCGCACCGTGCTGCTGGTCAAGGCCCTCGAGCCCTACCCGGCCTGGATGTACGCGCAGGGCATCAAGGTCAGCGTGCCGGCCATCCGCCGCAACCCGCGCGCGGCGCTGGACCCGTCGGTCAAGAGCGGCAACTACCTCAACAACGTGCTGGCGCTCGGGCAGGCGCGCCGGGCGGGCTTCGACGACGCGCTGCTGCTGGACATCCGCGGCCGGGTGACCGAGGGCAGCTCCTCGAACGTGTTCGCCGTGCGCGGGGGGAGCCTGCTCACCCCGCCGCTCGAGACCGGGCTGCTGCACGGGGTGACCCGCGCGCTGGTGCTCGAGCTGGCCGGCCAGGTGGGCCTGCAGGCCCACGAGCGCGAGCTGGAGGTGGCGGACCTCGCCCGGGCCGACGAGCTGTGGCTGACCAGCACGCTGCGGGAGGTGCTGCCGGTGGTGCGCCTCGACGAGGCGACGATCGGCGCCGGCGCGCCCGGGCCCCGCTACCGGGCCATGGCCGAGCGCCTGCACGCGCACGCGCTCGACTGGGCGCGCGCGGCGGCCGCGGACTTCTGGAGGGAGCCATGAGCAAGCTCGGGGAGCAGGCCGAGGAGTGCGCGCGCCTCCTGCGCCAGAGCCGGAGCGCGGCGCTGCTGTCGGGCGCGGGCATGAGCACGGCCGCGGGCATCCAGGACTTCCGCGGGCCCCAGGGGCTGTACCGGCAGCTCGGCGTCGACGAGCCCGAGCGGCTGTTCGACATCCGCCACTTCCTGCTCGACCCCTCGGACTTCTACGAGTTCCACGCCCGGTTCGTGGAGCTGGTGGGGCGGGTGCAGCCCACCCGGGCCCACCGCTTCTTCGCCGAGCTGGAGTCGCGGGGGAAACTCCGCGGGATCATCACCCAGAACATCGACTCGCTGCACCAGCGCGCCGGCTCGAAGAACGTGCTCGAGATCCACGGCGGCATCTGGCAGAGCACCTGCCTGCGCTGCGGCAAGCTCTACGATCTCGACCGCGCCACCCGCCTGATGGAGCTGCAGGGCGTGCCGCACTGCGAGTCCTGCGGCGGGCCGCTGAAGCCCGACGTGGTCTTCTTCGGCGAGGCGGTCAAGCACCTGGAGGAGTGCCGCCGCCTGGCCGAGCAGGTGGATCTGTTCTTCGTGGCGGGCTCCTCGCTGGTGGTCACCCCGGCCGCCGTCCTGCCCGCGCTGTGTCCGGGCCGCATCGTGGTGGTCAACCGGGGCGAGCTGTCCCACGCCTTCCTGCCCCCCGAGCGCATCGCGCTCCTGGTCGAGGAGGACATCGACACCTTCTTCGACGCGGTGCGCGCCGCCCTGGGCTGGTGAGGGAATCCGATGAAGGGGCTCCTGTTCCTGTGCGTGGAGAACTCGGCCCGCTCCCAGATGGCCGAGGGCCTGGCGCGCCTGGCGGCGCCCGAGGGCCTGCGGGTGTTCTCGGCGGGCTCCCGGCCCACGGCCGTGCGGCCCGAGGCGATCGCGGTCCTGGCCGAGCTCGGCATCGACATCTCCGCCGCCCGCGCCAAGTCCGTGAGCGACATCCCCCCCGCGCTGGTGGACACGGTCATCACCCTGTGCAGCGAGCAGGACTGCCCGCTGTTCCTCGGCCGGGCCCGCCGGCGGCACTGGGACCTGCCCGACCCGGCCGCGGTCCAGGGACCCCCGGAGGCGCGCCTGGACGCCTTCCGCGCCGTGCGCGACGAGCTCCGCCGGCGCATCGCGGCGCTGCTGGCCGAGGAGCCGAGCGCTACGCGGTGAAGGGATTCGGGTGGAGGAAAGAAGTGTGGGCGAGAGCGAGTCTTCAGGGTCCAGGTCTCCCCTTCAGAGCTCGAAGCCACGCTCGGTCAGGCGGTCCACGTCACCGTGGATGCCTCTCCTCTCGTGGGGTTCTGACACCTCTCGGAGTCCTGAAACGCGGCGCTAACCCGCGCATTGGTTGCGAGCTCCCTCTGCGGTCTCCATCCGGCCACGGACGCCGGACCGACCCTTGAGGTCTTCGCACCGCGTTCCGCCTCGCCGAAGTGATATCGGCTCGGCCACCTCCCACAGGTTTTCAGTCCCCTTCAGAGTATCACCGAGCGTGCTCGCCGGGCCTCACTGTCCAGGCCCGACCGCTCTCGTGGGGTTCGCTCCCCTTCGGCGCCTCACGGACATCCGGAGCCCACTCACCCCGGGCTTGCCTCACCCGGTACGTTGCGCCTTCAGGCTTTCACAGCCTCCTGGCGCCTTGCTTCTCCGGACGCCTCCCGGCCTTGTTTCATGCCGGTAACGCCCATGGGGTTTCACGCCCTTCAGAGCCTTTCCCCCAGCTCCAGCCGGATCCCTCTCGGGATCGCGTTGCCCTCCTGCCGTTCACCGTCGCGATTCGGCTCGGCTTCAGGGCCTTGTCTCCGGAGTCTGGGTCCGTTGTCCGGGCGGTCCATATTTCAGGAACCGCCCGGGCCCGATGCTCTCCTGGGCTTCTGCCCCTCCAGGGTCTTCTCCTCTCCCGCGATGGCTTCCCCTTCGGGTCGCCTCCTCTCCTGAGCTTCACCCCGGCCTTCTCGGCGAACCGTCAAACCCGGGGTTGCCCTCCAGAGTCTCCTTCACGGGAGAGTCGGCCTTGGGCTCTCTCGAGCCCGCCAACCCTCCTGGGGTCTCCTGCCTCGTCGTTCCCGTCCGGTTTCCCGGCCGCTTGACGAGGTCTTCGCCCCTGACTCTTCAGTAAAATGAAGGTTCAAAGAGCGAAGGCCTGCGCCGCTGCGCCGGGCCCGGTTCGGGGCGTTTCGGCCCGAACCCTGAGCGACTCGCCTCGCCCACGATCGAGCAGGGTAGAGTGCTCGCCCGAGGTTTGTCAATGCCGATTTTCTGGAATTCGCTTGACGCACCCGGTCAACCAGCGTAGACCGCCAGCACTGCTTGGGATTCTCTGATCACTCCCCAACAACAAAAAGCTGGAAAGTACACGATGGATGGCGTAAGCTTGCAAAGGGTGGGATACGCAAGATGCAACGAATGAGAAGTGGGGACCCTACATCGGATGAGAACACGGCCACTACACACCAAGAAGCGGAAGATGATTGTAGGGTGGTTCATCGCACTCGCTTT
This sequence comes from Myxococcota bacterium, assembly GCA_022710975.1. Taxonomy (GTDB): domain Bacteria; phylum Myxococcota; class B64-G9; order B64-G9; family B64-G9; genus JAKLGA01. The sequence goes on from JAKLGA010000003.1 coordinate 32,683, forward strand.
GTTATTACAGTCCCTCGCATGCGGCAATCCGGCTTCCGACCCAGCGGTATCGAGTTTCCAGGTCCTGGCTGAGTTTCATGGACTTGACTACGCCGTACTCTCTCAACTTGGCTCCGCCTGGGCCGATGAGTTCATATTTTCTGGCTATTGCGAGCGTGAGAATTGCCGATTCGAATCCGTGGCCGGTGATTCATTCTCGATCGATCCCATCGGACTGCCCGATTCGTTTCTGGGTCGCATGACGACTGCCGGGAACCTGAAGTGGCACGCTGTCCTCTCCGGCCTCGATAGCAATTGGATAGAGGCACTGGATGTGAACCAGCAGGGCATCACTGCTATTACCGGCGTGTTCGGTTCCTCATTCCAAACTATCGATGCGAATGGCCTGGCGTCGACATTCTCTTCTCCGCACTCGCAGAACGCGCTCATCGCATTCTTCGACCAAAGCGGGCAAGCGCTAGAAGCCAACCTTCTTCAGGCCACAGGGGGGGCCGAGGGGACAGCAATTACCTGGGTATACGGCGACGAGGTTGTTGTAGGCCTAGATTTCTCAGGTTCAATCGATCTTGAACTCATTGGGGGCCAGGTGGCCTCGGTTTCTTCCCGCGGACGAAAGGACTCCCTGATCCTCAGGATGAACACGCGTGGCGAAGTCGGATGGTGGGTACAGCTAGGCGGAGAACGAGACGAATTCGCTGTATCGCTCAAGGCGTTCTCGGATGGCACCATTAGGGCGTCACTGAGATACAGTTCTCCTGTAACCGTTGATCGCAATGGTGAGTTCATCGCATCGTATTCATCTACGGGAGGATCCGATCTTCTCGTGCTGTCTATCGACGAGAACGGCTATCTTTCCTGGGGTTTTTCGTGCGGCAAGCTGGGATCTTCGATTCTGATTTCCGAGTTTCTTGAAGACGAAGCTGGCGGTTTTCACGTCACCGGAAGTTACACCAACCAATCCACGCTCAGGGGCACGGATGGAATCTCAAGGGAGCTTGACTCCTTCGGCAGGTATACCGATACAAGCGATGGCTTCTGGGCGCGATACGATGGTCGTGGCGGTCTAGAAACGGTTGTCGCGTTCGGAGGCTGGGGCCATGACCGCGCGACGAACATAGAACGACTTCCCAATGGCACCATTCGAGTTACAGGATTCGGATCGCTTCAGGGATTCTCCATCAAGGATCTTGAAGCAAACGAAATCACTCTGTCTGACGGTTATTCAATTGACTTCGACCAAAATGGGACTCCGACGGGATACGCAGTACTGGGTTCTGAATCGGATGATGCATTCAGGGAATCCGTACTGCTTGGTTCTGAAGCCAACATTCTCTCGTTCAACTCGAGGGGTGGAATAATGGCCCTCGGGCCAGATGGGGAGATCGAGGAGTTCCCCTGCGAGGGAGAATCCGACGGATATATTCTCAAACGGATAGAAAATTCGATTCCCTGATATTCACAACAAACAACGGAAAAGATGGAGGCGCTCATGCTTGAGCCGAGGGGAACGAAGGCATTCAAGGTTCTGCTGCTTGCGCTCATTTCGACAGCATGTTGCAGTAGAAGATCAAATGACGAAATGTCCGAGTTCGATGCCTACCGGAACGCACTTGAGGTAGCTCCGGTCGAAAGCCAAGCTGGTCCTGTGCCCACAGTTATCCCTGGCGTTCAAGATCAGAATTCCACACCAGAACTTGATCCTAGCATGCTAGTGCGGGAATTCGAAAGACGACAGCGAATACTTGTAGACAAAATGACTCAAACTGTCGTTCAGGGCACTGTCACCGGCACTAGAGCATTCCAATGGGAAAACCCAGAGGCGGAATGGTCAACAGGGAGGAAGCCTCAATGGGAAATCTTCACCAGGGTTACCCTAGAAGTAGAGGCCTCTTTCAAGAAGCGAACCGACGAGAAGGTCATCGAGTTCTGGTCAAGGTGCGGCAAGCTTGACCAGAATGATTGGCAATCGGTCAAACCTGGCAGCCCTCTCGCCTGCGTGAATACCGCAGACGCATCCTTTCTAATTGGCGACAAAGTCATCGTTGCACTTCAAGATCACAAGCCCCTTCCCGATGGTCAGGCTGTGCTCAGGCTCAGAGGATCACGCAGGGGAGCGACGTTCTTGAATTCGAACAACGAGAATGAGAGAGCAGTGGCACAGAGGATTCTTCAGTACCTTTCCAACTCATCTGCGATTCATTAGAAAGAATTGATGGGGACAATCGCCATGAATAGGGCAGCCTTTATCTTTTCTCTCTCAACGGTGTGCACTTTGATCTCCGCCAATGCCATTGGATTCGTTTGGACAGAAGGACCCTGGTGCTCAGAATCTGAAGTCTTCAGTGCTCCGCCCTATAAAATCGATATTGCATCGTTTACAAACCGTGGCATCACCAGCCATGTGGCAGACCAAATTATAGATGCGGCGACAATCTGGAATCACATGCCCGCAAGCATTTCCATCTCCCACGGGGGCAATGATGGAACGTGCTATGGTCAGAACTCGATTTGTGCCCGAAATCGCCCAGAAGATGAGGCATTCGAGGAAGATATATACCTCCTCGGCTACACAGACGTCGTGTACGACCCAGCGGAAAACTGCAATCTATACTACCATCAAGTCATTCGCGCAGATGCTGGCCTAGGGTTCACGGCTGCCACCTCAAAGTACGCGGATACTGGCTTCGAATCAGTATCCATACACGAGTTCGGGCATTCCATGACCCTTGGAGATGGAGAGCCGCCTGACGTTACAAATGGCGCCCTCATGTCTCAATCCATTATCAGCAGAGCCCACACTGACGACGCAAGCGGACTAATCAGCAGATACGGCTACAGCCTGGAGCAACTCAAAACAAGGTTGGCCTACGGCGTAAACTACACAAATGGTTCCCTCAACACCTTCTTACCAATTGTGCAACTAGCAGGGTACCAATTTCGCAGCGGTGGATCGCGCCCTTCTATCGTGGGAAACTGGCACCAAGGGATTGGCGGCTCATACAACTGGGACTACGCAGCTGTCTGGACAAACTATGCGACAATAATGGTTGCGCTTCTCCGCGATGGCACAGACGGCGCGCTTCAAGTCCGAGCTGTAGCCTCAATACCTCAAGGATACACGGTGTTTTCGCCATCCATCGCAGTAGGCGACGCAAATCAACTACTTGTAGTCTGGAAAAACTACAGCACTTCACAAAACAACTATATTTCGACAGCAAGAATACAAGTGAACGCACAGGGGAACGGGTTCGACAGTATAACCACATCAACACTAATGCCATGGCAGGCTCTTTCCGAACCAGTCGTAAGCTTCATGCCGGGCAGGTATCGCTATATCATTTCGTGGGTCATGGACGGGACCTATGTGTACGATTTGCTTGAACGGCATAGGATAGCAGCCATGGTATCCATGAATTCAGTTGGATCGGCATGGCAAGCTCCATACACCTATGAAGGCAACGATCCAGACTTCCCTGAGTTTGTTTCCAGTCCCTGGCACGCGCCGGCGCTCACTTGCTACAATGGACTAATCATGACGAGCACCTGCCTCATGATGTACAAACAATTTCGTACGTCAGATACGCGCTGGATCGACCAGCAAGCGTTTACCATCGACGCCGCCAATACAAGGCTCGTCGCATCAACAACGGATTGGTCCACCTGGAACTACTCGCATGCCGAACTGGCGATAACTTCTAGTCTTTATGATTGGCTATTTACACATGTTTACTACAATGGTGGCAAGGGTTCCATGATGTATCGCCTAAAGCGCTTCAGCCAAGGTGCTGGTGGGCATTTCCGACAGTATGGGACCTTCGAACGCCCCGATATGGTCTCCCGTGTAGGCTTTCCGGTAGCCTATAACTACCGGACTAATAGATTCCGTTTTCTTTGGATCGAACGTTAGATAATTTTCTAGTCAGACTCATTCGCTACTTCTGATTTTTTTCTGGGTTGTACCTTGTTGCGGTTTTTGATCCATGTTTGAGCAAAACGATCTCAAGTTTTTCGCCCAGTGCCCCCCCGGGCTGGAGCCCGCGCTCGCGGGCGAGCTCCGGTCTCTCGGCGCGGGCGGGCTCGAGCCGGGCCACGGCGGGGTGGCGTTCACCGGCGACCGCGCGCTGGCCGCGCGCGCCAACTTGATGTTGCGGACCGCCACCCGGGTGCTACTCCGGCTGGATCGCTTCCCGGCCGCCCACCTGAACGAGCTCGAGAGCCGGGCGCGGCGCGTGCCCTGGGAGCGGTACCTCACCAAGGATCAGCCCTTCCAGCTGCGCGTCTCCTGCCACGCCTCGCGCATCTACCACACCGGCGCGGCCGAGGAGCGGGTGGCCCGGGCGCTGGCCGCGGCCACGGGCGGCCGCGCGGACAAGACCGCGGGGGCCGCGCTCGTGCTGGTGCGCATCGAGCGCGACGGGTGCGAGCTGAGCCTCGACACCTCGGGCGCGCCGCTCCACCAGCGTGGCTTCAAGGCCGAGGTGGGCGCCGCCCCGCTGCGCGAGACGCTGGCCGCGGGGGTGCTCTTGCTGGCGGGCTACGATGGCTCGCAGCCGCTGCTCGATCCCATGTGCGGCTCGGGCACCTTCGCCCTGGAGGCCGGCCTGCTGGCGCTCGGCCGGGCCCCGGGCCTGGACCGGCGCTTCGCGCTGGAGGACGTGCCGGGCTTCGGGCCGGGGCTGTTCGCGGAGGAGCGCGCCCGGCTGCGCGCGCTCGAGCGCCCCGCGCCCCCGGCGCCCATCCTGGCCGCGGACGCCGACGCCGGGGCGGTGGGCAAGGCCCGCCGCAACCTGGCCCGGGCCGGGCTGGAGGGCCTGGTCCGGCTCGAGCGCCGCCGGCTCGAGGACCAGCGGCTCGGGCCGGGCCCGGGCCTGGTGGTGGTGAACCCGCCCTACGGGGGGCGGCTGGGGCGAGGCGACGATCTCGAGGCGCTCCACGCCAGGCTGGGCGCGCTGGTCGGCGGGACGGGCTGGCGCCTGGCGCTGGTGACCGAGCAGGAGCGCCTGGCCCACGCCACCGGGCTCGTGTTCCAGGCGGTGCGCGGGCCGCTCCACCACGGCGGGCGCAAGGTCCGGCTCTACCTCACGGCGTGAGGCGGCCCTCGCGCCGCACCACCTCCAGGGCCTCCGCCGGCTCGGCGCGCTCGATCCAGTGGATGGGCGTCCCGCGCCGCTCCATGCGCCGGAACCAGCTCTCCTGCCGGCGGGCGAACTCGGCGATGGCCCGGGCCAGCCCCGCCTGCATGGCCTCGAGCCCGAGCTCGCCCTGGCGGTGGCGGGACATCCAGCGGTACTCCAGCCCCAGCTCGCGCAGGCGCGCGTGGCTCACCCCGGACGCGAGCAGCCGGTCGGCCTCCCCCAGCATGCCGGCCGCGAGCCGCTCGGCGAGCCGGGCCCGGATGCGCGCGCGCAGCTCCTCCCGGGGCCAGCGGGTGCCCAGGACGAGGGGGTGCAGGGCCGGCCAGGCCGGGCGGGCACCCGCGCCCTGGGCCCGGGCCTGGCCCTCGGCGACCTCGATGGCCCGCACCAGCCGCTCCCGGCTCTTGAAGTCGGACACGTTGTGCAGCCGCTTGAGCCCGGCCAGCCGGTCCTGCAGCTCGTCGAGCGACAAGCCCTCGAGCTCCCGCCGCAGCGCCGGGTCCTCGGGCACCTCGACCAGCGCGTAGCCCTCGAGCACCGCCTCCAGGTACAGGCCGGTGCCGCCCACCAGCACGGGCAGCCGCCCGCGGGCGCGTACCTCGCCCAGCGCGCGGAAGAAGTCCCGCTGGAAGCGGAACACGCTGTACTCCTCGCCCAGCCCGGCCACGTCGATCAGCTGATAAGGGACGGGCGGACCGCCCTGGCGGTACTCGGCCAGATCCTTGCCGGTGCCGAGGTCGAGGCCGCGGTACACCTGGCGGGAGTCGGCCGAGAGGATCTCGCCCCCGAGCGCGCGGGCGAGCGCCACCCCGAGCCGGGTCTTCCCGGAGGCCGTGGGCCCGAGCACCACCAGCAGATCGTACTTCTCCTCCTCCGCCATGGGCCCGCATTGTATGCCAGATTGGCATCCCAAGGGCCCGATCAAGTAGTCTGATCCGCGGATGTGCCTAGGAGGACGGTCATGGGATCTGGGCTGAGCCTGTGGCTGGTGGTGCTGCTCGCAGCAGGAGCTGGGCCACGACCCGAGGACGCCTTGGAGGACGGCGCAGAGGCGCGTTACCGTATCCGCGTGCGGCCCTCGGGCGCGCCCGGGGCGCGGCTACGCAGCGACGATCCCCCCATCGCCGGCCCGGCCGTGGGCCGCCTGCCCTGCCCGCAGGACGAGCTGGTGGTGGTCAAGGCGGGCAACCCGGTGCGGGTGCGGGCCGAGGACGGGCCGCTGACGCTGCTGCTGTGGCTGCCGACGGAGGCCTGCCAGCAGGTGGTCACCCGCAGGCTCGAGGTGGACGGGAAGCGCCTGCCCGCGGGCCTGCCCGTGACCCGCCTGGAGGGGCAGGCGGGCAGGGCGCGGGTGCGCGCGCTCTCCTCCCTGGAGCCGCTGGAGGCCTGGGTGCCCGCGGACGCGCTCGGCACCATGTACCTGGCCCCGCCGGCCGGCGAGGAGGCCCGGCTCGCCCCGGGCGGCTGCCCCGAGCGCGGCCAGGGCCCGCGCATCGAGCTCATCAACCGGGTGCGCCTCCGGGCCGGGGCGCTCCTGCACGACGCGCCCGAGGGGCTGCCGGTCGCCCGCACCAGGCAGGAGATCACCTTCTACGCGGAGGAGCCCGAGGCGGGCGGCTGGGTGCAGATCTTCTACCACTCCTCCTGGGGCGAGCTCAGGCTGTGGGCCGGGCCCGGGGCGCTCGCGCCCAAGGCGGACCTGTTCGCCCCGGCGCGCGCCCAGGGCAGCTTCTTCTGGCTCGTCCAGGAGGCCAGCCTGCTCAGGTGCCAGGACTGGCGGGTGCGGCCCTCCGCGGACGACCCCCGGCGCGGCGGGCTCGAGCACCTGGTGCGCGGACCGGCCGGCGCCCACACGGTCGGCTACGCCTACCAGGATCACCTGGGGCTGCTCGAGCTGCGCGGCCCGGCCGTCCACGCAGGCGAGAGCGGGGACGAGGGCGGCGACTGGTCGGACGCGGGCGGCGGCTTCCAGAACCTGGAGCTGAAGGGCTGCGGCGAGGGCTGCCTGGACGCGGGCCCGCACCGGTGGTTCCTGAAGAGGGAGGATTGCGAGAGGGCGAGGGAGAAGTAGCGAGTAGCGAGTAGCGAGTGGCGAGTGGCGAGCCGCGACCGGGACCTCGCTACTTCCGGCGGAGCCGGAGCACCAGCGCCAGGCCGAGCAGCGGGAGCAGCAGGCCGAGCGAGCCGGCCTCGCCACCGCTGGCGCAGCTGACCACCACCACCGTCTCGGAGCCCATGTCGTCCTCGCCGCCGGTGCCGTCGTCTCCCGGCAGCTCGGCCTGGGGATCCTTCACGATGGGGATGCAGCAGGTGACCTCGCCGTCCGCGACCACGGTGCACTCGGCCGCGCCGGTCAGGTAGCCCTCCTTGCTCGCGCCCAGCACGTGCTCGCCCTCCAGCACCAGGAACTCGAAGTAGCCGTCGCCGTCCGCCACCGTGCTCTCGGTGTTCTCGGCCTCCACCTTGGCGCCGGGGACGTGCGGGCCATCGCAGCCCTCGAGGGTGTCGGCCTCCAGGGTCATCTCGATCACGTAGCCCTTGACCAGGCCGTGCGGGGAGTCCGGGTCGATGATCACGTCGCCCGTGCCGTCGCCGGTGTCGCCGGTGTCGCCCGTATCGCCGGTGTCGCCCGTATCGCCCGTGTCACCGGTGTCACCCGTGTCGTCGGCCGGGCCAGAGCCCATGTCATCGCCGCCGCCCGTGTCCCCGGTGTCGTCCCCGCCGCCGTCCCCGCCGCCGCCACCGCCGCCGCCGGCCGGGACCAGGCCGATCGAGCACCAGATCTCGCCGCCGGCGGCCACGGTGCAGGAGCGGCTGGCCGAGTTGTACCCGGCCGCCGAGGCCGACACGGTGTAGGTGCCGGCGTCGACCGAGGCCGACCAGTAGCCGTCGCCCGCGCCGGCGGTCACGCTGCCCGCGCCCCCGATGGAGACCGTGGCGCCAGGGATGCGAACGCTCATGTCGGCCGAGCCCTGTCCGCGATCCTCGTACACCACGCCCTGGATCAGCCCGTCTCCGCCGCCGCCGCCGCCGCCACCGCCACCGGGCAGGGCCTCGCCGTTGGCCAGCGCGGCCAGGGCCGACAGGTCCCCGTTGAAGAGGTCCAGATCCACGTTGCCGCCGATGCCGGCCACGCGGCCCTGGCTGGAGGTCTGGAAGAAGGCCCAGCGGGTCCAGGGCGCGGGGATGTCCGGGCAGGTCGGGCCGTACTGGGGGATCCACAGGGGGTGATCGATGAAGGCGTTGGAGGAGTCGAAGGCGTCCTGCCAGAAGTACTTGCCGGCGTAGATCATCACCTGGCGGCCGGTGCCCGCCTCCACGCGGTTGATGAACCGGGCCACCTTGTCGATGTTCTGGGCCAGGGTGTAGGGGGTGTACAGGCTCTCGTCCTCGAGGTCGATGACCGGAGGCAGGTCGCCCGCGGAGAGCTGGCCGATCTTCCCCACCACGATGTCGGCCTGGGACTCGGGATCCTTGGCGGGCCGGAAGTAGTGGTACACGCCGCGGTACAGCCCCACCCGCTTGGCCTCGGTCCAGTTGCGCGCGAACTGCGGGTCCTCGTAGTAGCCGTCGCTGGTGCGGATGATGGCGAACTTCACGCTGGTCGAGGCCACCGAGTCCCAGTTGATGGTGTCCTGCCAGTAGGACACGTCGATGCCGTCCACCGTGGGGCCATCGGCGCACACCCGGACCTCCTGGAGCACCACCTCGAAGTCCCTGGCCTCCTCGCCGCAGCCGGCCAGGGAAGCCACCACCGCCACCGCCGCCAGGTTCGCCAGGATCGAGTTGCTCCGCTTCATGGCTGCCACCTCCTCGCCGCGGGTAGAGAGCAAGGGTTGTGCCCACCCCGGTCGTCCCAAGAAATGCGAAGCAAAAACAAAGCAATAACAGATCATGCGGCGAGCCGTCTCGGCCCATGCGCGCCAGCGTGTCGCATACGTCAACCGACCGACGAGGAGATTAAGACAATACCAATCAACCAGATAGACGGATTCGGCGCCCTCGCCGAGTTTTCCACATGCTGGTCATGGTTGTGACCAGGCAGAAAACAGTTCCTTCGAAGGGCTGGACAAGGCCATCCAGGCGGACTAGATTGTGGCCGTTCAACGGCCGACCCAACCTGGAAGGGGACGAAAACATGCGACGTGACGGAATGATGCTGGGAAGTGCCGCCCTGGCCCTCTCCTTGGCCTTCGGCGGTTGCGTGACTTCGGGCACCCACGAGAAGGTCCTCATGGAGCTCGACGCCACCAAGAAAGAGCTGGCCAACACCAAGGACGCGCTCTCCAAGGAGCAGCAGGCGCTCAAGGGGGAGAAGGACGCCCGCGCCGCCGAGAAGGCCGAGCTGGACGGCAAGCTGCTCGCGGCCCTCAACCAGGGGCGGCAGCTCGAGGAGAACCTGGCCTCCATGAGCATGAAGGTCGGGGAGCTCAAGGGCGAGAAGTCCAAGCTCACCGACGAGCAGCAGGCCCTGGTGGCCCAGGTCGAGGAGCTGCGGAAGCTCCGCGCGGCGGCCGAGCAGCGCATGGCCGACTACCGCAGCCTGCTCGAGAAGCTGAAGAAGATGATGGACGCCGGCACCCTCCAGGTGAAGGTGCGCAACGGCATGATGCTGGTGCAGATGTCCTCCGACGTGGTGTTCGCCCCGGCCGCGACCATGATCAAGGCCGAGGCCAAGGACGCCCTGGTGGAGCTCGCCCAGACGCTGGCCAGCTTCACCGACCGGCGCTTCCTGGTGATCGGCCACTCCGACTCCACCCCCATCCGCTCGGCCCGCTTCCCCTCGAACTGGGAGCTCTCGACCCAGCGGGCGGTCGAGGTGGTCAAGCTGCTGGTCGAGAGCGGGGTCAAGCCCGAGAACATCAGCGCGGCCGGTTGGGCCGAGTTCGATCCCCTGGTGGGCAACGACACCCCCGAGAACCGCACCGTGAACCGGCGGGTGGAGATCATCTTCATGCCGAAGATCGACGAGCTGCCCGGCTTCGAGGAAGTGCTGAAGAAGGGCTCGTGAGGCGCCCGCCGCGCCGTTCATGCCCCCTGCCCGCGCCCCCCTGCCCATCGACGCGGCGCTGCCCGCGCTGCTGAAGGCCCTGCGCGCAAGCGGCGCGGCCGTGCTGACCGCCCCGCCCGGGGCGGGCAAGTCCACCCGCGTGCCGCTGGCGCTGCTGGAGGCGGGCCTGCTCCCCGCCGGCCAGGAGTTGGTGCTGCTCCAGCCGCGGCGGCTGGCGGCCCGGGCCGTGGCCCGTCGCCTGGCCGAGGAGCTGGGCGAGGAGGTGGGCGAGACCGTGGGCCACCAGGTGCGCTTCGAGCGCAGGCTGGGGCCGCGCACCCGGGTGCGGGTGGTCACCGAGGGCATCCTCCAGGCCCAGCTCATCGACGATCCGCTGCTCGCGCGGGTGGGCGCGGTGCTGCTGGACGAGTTCCACGAGCGCTCGGTGCACGCCGACCTGGCGCTCGGCTGCCTGCGCGAGGTGCGCGAGGCGCGGCCCGAGCTCGACCTGGTGGTCATGTCCGCCACCCTGGAGGCGGAGCCCATCCAGCGTTTCCTGGGCGGCTGCCCGTGGGTCGACTGCCCGGACCGGCCGCACCCGCTGGAGGTCCTGCACCTGCCCCAGCCCGAGGGCCGGCGGTTGCCGGAGGCCGTGCGCGCGGGGCTGCTCGCGCTCCTCGGCCAGCCCGGGGATCCCGGCGGGGACGTCCTGGTGTTCCTGCCCGGGGCCGGGGAGATCCGCGACTGCCTGCAGGCGCTCGGCGCGGCCGGGCTGCCGGGCGCGCCCACGCTGGTGCCGCTGTACGGCGCGCTGAGCGCGGCCGAGCAGGACCGGGCCGTGCGGCCACCGCCGCCCGGCCAGCCGCGGCGGGTGATCCTGGCCACCAACCTGGCCGAGACCTCGCTGACCGTGCCCGGGGTGCGGGCGGTGGTGGACACGGGCTGGGTGAAGCGCCTGCGGGCCGAGCCCCGCCTGGGGCTCGACCGCCTGGAGCGCGGGCGGGTGAGCCGGGCGAGCGCCGACCAGCGCGCCGGCCGGGCCGCCCGCCTGGGGCCGGGCCGGGCCGTGCGCCTGTGGAGCCAGGCCGAGGAGCGCGGGCTCCCGGCGCGCGAGACGCCCGAGCTCCTGCGGCTCGATCTGGCCCAGCCGCTGCTGGCGGTGCTGGCCTTCCGGCCGGGCGATCCGGCCGGCTTCCCTCTGCTCGACCCGCCGCCGGCGGCCGCGCGGGAGGCGGCGCTCGAGCTGCTGCGCGCCCTGGGCGCCCTGCCCGCCACGGGCTTCGGGCTCACCCCGCGCGGGGCGCGCCTGGCCCGCCTGCCGCTGCACCCCAGGCTGGGGGTGCTGCTGCTGCTGGCCGAGGAGCGCGGGCTCGTCCCGCAGGCCGCGCTCCTGGCCGCGCTGCTCGGGGAGCGCGAGGTGCTGCTCGCGCCCTTCGGCCGCTCCGCCCCGGCGCCCACCTGTCGCTCGGACGTGGTGTGGCGGGCCGAGCTCGTCCAGGAGCTGGAGGCCGAGGGCCTCTCCCCGCGCGCGGCCGAGCGCCTGGGCCTGTCGCTGCCCGCGGCCCGCGAGGCGCTGCGGGCCCGCGACCAGCTCCTCGGGCTCATGGGGCCCGCGACCCGGCGGGCCGGGGGACCGGAGGACGAGCGCGCGCTCGAGCGGCTGCTGCTCGGCGCCTTCCCGGACCGGGTCTGCCGCCGCCGGGAGCCCGGCGCCCCGGAGGCCCGCATGGTGGGCGGGCGCGGGGTGCGGCTGTCGGAGGAGAGCGGCGTGCGGGAGCCCGAGCTCTTCCTGGCGCTCAGCGCCGACGCGGGCGCGCGCGGCACCCACGCGGTGAGCCTGGTGCGCCAGGCCAGCGCGCTGGAGCCCGGGGACCTCGCGGCGCTCTACCCCGAGGCCCTGGCCGAGGAGGTGGAGGCGCGCTTCGATCCCGCCCGCGAGGCCGTGGTGGGGGTCTCCTCCCGGCGCTACCGCGATCTGCCCCTCAGCGAGCAGGAGGGCGCCGCCGTGGACGAGGTCCGGGCCGGCGCGGCCCTGGCCGCGGCGGCCACGCCGCGCTTCGCCGAGCTCTTCCAGCCCGGCCCGCGGGACGCGCAGCTCCTGGCCCGCCTGCGCCTGGCCGCCCGGCTGCTGCCCGAGGAGGGCTGGCCCGCGGTGGACGAGCCGGAGCTGCGCGCGCTGCTCGGCGAGGCCTGCCAGGGCCGGCGCTCCTTCGCCGAGCTGCGCCGCCTGTCCTGGGCCGAGCTGCTGCGCGGGCGGCTGCGGCCGGATCGCCGCCGGGCGCTCGAGCAGGCGCTCCCCGAGCGCCTGCGCGTGCCCTCGGGCCGCGAGGCGCCCATCGACTACGCCCCGGCCCTCGAGCCGGGAGGCGCCCCGCGCCTGCGGGTCAAGCTGCAGGAGGTGTTCGGCCTGGCGGACAGCCCGCGGGTGGCCCGCGGCCGGCTGGCGCTCACCCTCGAGCTGCTGGGGCCGCACGGGCGGCCGGTCCAGGTGACCGCGGATCTGCGCTCCTTCTGGGCCGTGGGCTACCCGGCCGTGCGCAAGGAGCTGCGCGGCCGCTACCCCCGCCACCCCTGGCCCGAGGACCCCTGGAGCGCCGAGCCCACCGGCCGGGCCAAGCCGCGCAAGCGCTGATCGGGCTGGGCCAGGGCCCGCGGAACGTGCTACCGTGGACGCCGTCGAACCACCGAGGAGGCGCGATGAAGCCGAAGTTCATCCTGGTGATCCTGCTCCTGGCCGGCGCGGGCGGCGGCGTGCTCTGGTGGATGAAGCAGCTGCCCGTGCTGCCCAACCTGGTGCTCCAGGACGCGCGCGGGACCCAGTTCAGCCTGGACACCCTGCGCGGCGCCAACATCGACCTGGTGATCGGCCTGCTCGGCCCGACCGACGCCGCCAGCCAGCTCGCCTGCCGCCAGCTCCAGGCGGCCTTCCTGAAGTACGGCAAGAACGTGAGCTTCGCCGGGCTGGTGTTCAGCGGCACGCCCGATCAGATCGCCAAGCTCGCCCAGGACCAGCAGCTCGGCTTCCCGCTCTACCCGCTCCAGGCGGGCACGGCCCCGGATCCCAAGGCGGTCATGCAGTTCTTCGAGATGGCCGGCGAGTCCTACGGCATGACGGGCGCGGCCATCCAGAGCGGCACCATCCTGGTCATCGACCACAAGCGCAGGCTGCGCGCGCTGCTCCAGTTCCAGGACGCCGGACAGCTCGACGAGAAGCTCAGGGAGCTGGGGTACTAGCCCGCCCGGCCCGCAGCTCGAGCGTGCGATCGGCCAGGCGCGCGGCCAGCGCGTGATCGTGGGTGGCCAGCATCAACCCGGCCCCGCGCCCGCGCGCCGCGCGCACCCAGCCCTCGACGGCCGCGAGGTGGGCCTCGTCCACGCCGGCGGTGGGCTCGTCGAGCAGCAGCAGCCCGGGCGCCGGCGCCAGCGCGGCGAGCTGGGCCAGCGAGAGCAGCTTCCGCTCCCCGCCCGAGAGCGACGGGGCCTGCCGGGCGGCCAGCCCCTCGATCCCCAGCTCCGCCAGCGCGGTCCGGGCCCGCGCCCGCGCGTCCCGGCGGCCCACCCCCCGGGCGCGCAGCCCGAAGGTGGCCAGCTCCAGCGCCGGGCCGGCGAACGGGTAGGGCTCCTGCAGCGCGAGTGCCAGCGCCTGGCGGTAGGCCGTGGGCGCCGGGGCGCGCCCGCAGTGCGCGCCGCCGCCCGCCAGGCGGATCTCCCCGGCCTCGAGGTCGAGCAGCCCGGCCACGGCCAGCAGCAGCGTGCTCTTGCCCGAGCCGTTCTCGCCCACCACGGCCAGTGCCTCGCCCGGCTGCAGCTGGAGCGCGGACAGCTCGAGCGCCAGCCGCGCGCCGCGCCGCACCCGGAGCCCCTGGAGCTCGAGCAGCGGGCCGCTCATCGCTCCCCCGCGCGGGCCTCGAGCACGGCCGAGAGAGCGTTGACCCCCAGCGCCACCAGGAGCAGCACCGCGCCCAGGGCCACCCCCAGGGCGAACTCGCCCCGGCCCGTCTCGAAGGCGATGCCGGTGGCGATGTTGCGGGTGTAGCCGAGGATGTTGCCGCCCAGCATGAAGGAGATGCCCACCTCGGAGAACACCCGGCCGAAGACCACGGCCAGCGCCGCCCACAGCGCGGGGCTGCGCTCGCGCGAGAGCACCCACAGCGCGCGGCCGCGGCTCGCGCCCAGCCCGAGCGCGGCCTGGGCGATGCGCGGGTCGGCCTTCTCCACGGCCGCGGCCGAGAGCCCGACCACCAGCGGCAGGGCGAGCGCGGCCTGGCCGAGCACCATGGCGGTGGGGGTGTAGAGCAGCCCCAGCCCGCCCAGCGGTCCGGAGCGGGACAGCAGCGCGTAGCCCAGCAACCCGATCAGCACGGTGGGGGTGGCCATGAGCGCGTGCACCACCGCGCGCAGCGCCCCCTTGCCGCGGAAGCGCGCCTGGCCGAGCAGCAGCCCGAGCGGCAGGCCGAGGAGCGCGGCGAGCAGCAGGGACGCGACCGAGACCCCCACCGAGACCTGCACCGCGCCCCACACCTCGGGGTCGCCGGCGAACAGGCGGGCCAGGCCCTCTCCCGCGCCCTCCAGGATCACCGCGCCCCCTCGCCCCCGGCCGCGGGCAGCAGGTCGGGGTGGAAGAGCTGCGCGCCCTTCACCCGGAAGGCGCCGATGCGCCGCTGGCCCTCGGCTGAGCCCAGGTAGCCGCACAGCGCCAGGGCCTCGCCGTGCTTCGCGTGCGCGAAGCGGGAGGGCGGCACGGCCATGAAGCTGTAGACGTTGAGCAGCCGGGCGTCGCCCTCGAGCACGACGCGCAGCCCGAGCTGGTCCTGGAGGTACAGGTAGGTGGCCCGGTCGGTCAGCGCGTAGGCGCCCTTCTCGTCCGCGATGCGCAGCGCGGGCGCCTGGCCCTGGCCCACCTCGGCGTACCAGGGTGCCACGGGCGTCGCCCCGGCCGCGGCCCACAGCCGCTTCTCGGCCATGTGGGTGCCCGAGCCGTCCCCGCGAGACACGAAGGGCGCGCCCCTGGCCGCCACGCGCCGCAGGGCCTCGACGGTGTCGGCCGCGCCCCTCACCCCGGCGGGATCGCTCTGCGGGCCGACCAGCACGAAGTCGTTGTGCATCAACCGCTGGGGGTGCACCCCGAACCCGGCCGCCAGGAAGGCCGCCTCGGCCTCGGGGTCGTGCACCAGGACCGCGTCCACGTCCCCGTGCTCGGCGAGCCTCAGGGCCTGGCCGGTGCCCACGGCCAGCACCTGCACCTCGATGCCGGTGCGAGCCCTGAAGTCCGGGAGCAGCTCGGCCAGCAGCCCGGTGTTGTCCACCGAGGTGGTGGTGGCGAGCTTCATGCTCCGGCCGGCGCAGGCGCACGCCGGCGTCCCCGGCGCCGAGGCCTCCGCGGCCCGCGGATCGGGCTCGACCTTCCTGCAGCCCGGGGCCGCCAGGATCGCCAGGATCACCGTGCCCAGGAATGCTCTGCCGAGCGCGCGCATGCCGAGACCTCCGCCAAGGCGCACCATGGCAAACAACCGCGCGGCGGGCAAGCCCCAGGGCGGAATCCGCGCAGCCTTCGGCCCGCGACGTGATACACCTCTCGCCAGGAGGGTCGGATGGACCCCGCCCACAAGCCCAGGCCCTTCCTGGCCGGGTTGCTCGCGGTCCTGCTGCTCGGCCTCGCGGCCGCGCTGCTGATCGCCCTGTGCGCCGGCCCGGCCGCGGCGGGCGGACCCGCGGCGCCGCCCGAGCACGCCATTCCCCTCTGCGTCCACCTGGCGGGTCCGGAGGACGGCCATCCTCCGCTCCGCGCCTTCCTCGAGGCCGCCGTCCCGCGCGCCCAGGAGCTCCTCGGGCCGGCCGGGGCGCGCTTCGAGGTGCGCGGCACGAGGGCGGGCGAACCCGCGGAGCGCGCGGTGCAGAACGCGGCCGAGCGGGACGCGCTGGCGGCGCACGCCGGCGAGGCGGGCTGCGTGCACGTCTTCCTCCTGCCGCGCCTCGGGGACCTCGAGCGCAAGGACCTGGACATCGCCGGCCGGCACTGGCGCTACCAGGGCAAGGACCGGCGCCTCCGGGGCCGGCGCTACGTGCTGGTCGCGCCGGCCTCCGCGCGCGTGGACACGCTGGCCCACGAGCTCGGGCACTACTTCGGGCTCGGCCACCGGGCGGAGCGGCAGAACCTCATGAAGCAGCTCCCGCGCGACCCCGCGCCCGGGCTCACCCCGGCACAGCTGCGGGTGGTCTCCCGGACCCTACGCTCCTTCCGCTGACGGCGGCGCGGTCCGAGGCGGCGGGGTTCAACTCCCGTCGCAGATCGGCTCCGGAGCCTGGCACTGGTTCGCGCTGCACTCCAGCTCCGACTGGCACTCGCTGTAGTCAGCGCAGGCCGAGCCCGCCGGCTTCCGCTCCGTGCACAGGTGGGTCAGGGAGTCGCAGAAGAGGTTCCGGGGATCGCACGGGGCGGTCGGCTGCAGGTTGCACACCGCGCCCAGGACCAGGTAGTCCAGGCAGGTCCCAACCTCCTCTCCCTGGGGGATGACGCAGCTCGTGCCGTCCGCGCACTCCAGCGGGGAAGCGCACTCCGCGCCCGAGGGCTGGGTGCCGTGGAAGAACTCCTGGCAGCCCCCGAACAGGAACGCCAGCTCCGCCCCGCACGGCGCGCTCCCCATGCTCTCGAGGCAGGCACCCGCCAGCACCGGGTCGTAGCTCGCCCGGCCCGCCGCGACCGCCGTCTGCCAGGTGCTCCCGAAGTCGCGGAAGAACAGGGCGGTGAAGTCGATGCAGCCCTGGAGCGTGGAGAACTTGTCCTGGCCGAGGTCCTGGAGCTCCTCGTAGTCGCAGCAGCGGAAGAGCATCTCGCAGTACTCGATCCCGAACTCGGGCCCGAACTCGTCGAGGGCCACGCTGCGGGGAGCGCAGGCGGGCGGGGTCTGGAGCGGATCGCACTCCTCGCCCTGACCGCAGGCCCGCCCGCAGGCGCCGCAGGCGGAGTCCAGGTCCAGCCGCTGGCAGCCGCTCCCGCACCCGCCGCCGAGATCCGGGCAGCGGAACGCGAGGGTGAGCGTCTGGGCCGCCTCCTCCCCCTGGAAGTCGGTGAAGGACACGCGGTAGTCCCGGCTCTCGTCCCCGTAGAAGTCGAAGGGCTCCACGGCCGCGAAGGCGGGCCAGCCCAGCTCGAGCTGGAACAGCCCCTGGCTCCTGGCCTCGAACGCGCCGAGCAGCGCGCCGTCCGCGTCGCGCAGCACGCCGCCCACGAGGTCCTGCGGGCCGTCGGGATCGCTCACCGCGGCCAGGACGGTGACCGTGGCTCCGTCGAGCAGCTCGGACACGTTGGTCTCCAGGCTCAGCAGGACCGGCGGGCGGTTGCCGACCTCCGACCCGCACCCGCCAGCGACCGCCAGGACGACCAGCCAGGGACCGAGCGCGGACCAGGGCACGCGTCGCATGTCGACTCCTCCTCGAGCTCGGACGGCGAGGGACGCATGACCCTACTCCGGAACGCCCGGCCCGGGCAACCGCCCCCTCGCGGCGGTCGCCAGGCCGTGCTAGGCTGCGGCCCGATCGGCGATGGCCAGGAGGCGCAGGCGATGAGGCGACAGGCATGGACGGCGGTGGCGCTCGGGTTGCTCGCCGGGCTGGCGGCGCCCGGGTCGGCCCAGGAGGGGCCGCCCGGGCCGGTGGTGGCCGTGTTCGACATCCAGACGAAGAGGATCGCCTTCCCGCCGGACGTGCTCGAGGGCATGACCGACTACCTCGGCTCGCTGCTCGCCAAGCACGGCTACCAGGTGGTGCCCCGCTCCCAGCTCAGGGAGCGCCTGACCACCGCCAAGACCGCCTCGTACAAGGAGTGCTACGAGGAGAGCTGCCAGATCGAGATCGGCAAGGAGCTGGCCGCGGACAAGTCGCTGGCCACCCAGATCCTGAAGCTGGGCGGCCAGTGCAAGGTGACGGTCGCGCTCTACGATCTGAAGAAGGCCACCAGCGAGCGCGCGGGCACCCAGTCCGGCGGGTGCGAAGAGGCTCAGGTGGTCCAGGCGCTGGAGCGGGCGGTCCTCGAGATGGTGGGAGCGAAGGTGGCCCCCGCGGAACCGGTCGCAGCCCCGGACAAGCCCTCGCCCGGCCCGGCCCTCGAGATGATGATCCAGATCCCCGCGGGGGAGTCCTGGATGGGCTGCAGCCTGGACGACTTCGGCTGCAAGGAGGAGGAGAAGCCCCTCCACAAGGTGCACCTGGGCGAGTTCTGGATGGACGCGACCGAGGTGACGGTCGCGGCCTACAGGCGTTGCGTCGAGGCCGGGAGGTGCGAGGAACCCGGGACCCAGAAGCACTGCAACTGGGCCGAATCCGGCAGGGAGCAGCACCCGATCAACTGCGTGAGCTGGGACCGCGCGAGGGCCTACTGCGGCTGGGTCGGGAAGCGGCTGCCGACCGAGGCGGAGTGGGAGAAGGCGGCCCGCGGCGGATCGATCAGGGCACGCTACGGCGAGCTCGGCGCGGTGGCCTGGTTCGGCGAGGGGCTGGCCGGCCAGACGCACCCGGTCCGGCAGAAGCAGCCGAACGGCTTCGGGCTCCACGACACCCTGGGGAACGTCTGGGAGTGGTGCGCGGACTGGTCCAGCGGCGATTACTACCAGCGCTCCCCCGCAAGGAACCCTCCAGGACCCGCCCGCGGGGAGAGCCGGGTGCTGCGCGGCGGCTCCTGGTCGGATCCGGAAGCCTCGCAGCGGGTGTCTGCCAGAAAGGGCGCTCCGCCCGAAGTCGGGAACGGCACCATTGGCTTCCGCTGCGCCAAGCCCTGAACGCCCTGGCTCCTCCGTCTCGCGGGTGGGTGGCGCCTCCCGGACGGTCCGGCTCAGAAGCGCAGGGTGAACGCGCCGCCCCCGCCTCCGTCCCCATAGGCGACGGGCTCGAGGGTGAAGCTCAGGTCGCCGGCCGAGGCCTGTTCGCCAGCCGGGCCCAGCTCGGGCGAACCGTCCCAGGCGATGACCCCGCCGATCGCCACCCCCAGCCCGGCCACCTGGAAGATCATGGTGAAGAGGTTCCCGATTCCCGCCAGCCGGTGGGTCCCTTCGCTGGTCCCCTGGTAGCAGAAGACGCCGCTCTCGCACTCGCGGTACGGCTGCTCGTAGGTGAAGTTGTGCTGCATGGCCAGCACCGGCCCGGCCAGGGGGATGGCGTACTCGGGCTCGTCCAGTGCGTAGATGGCCTGCAGCACCGCGCCCAGCAGGAACCCGCCCAGCCCGCCCGCCAGGAGAGGCACGCCTCGATTGAAGTGGTTGTACTCGACCTGCGATACGGACCCCCCGGAGGCAAGCGCATCGCCCTGGCCCGAAAGGAGCCCGCCGTCGTCGAGGCAGTTCCCTGCGGCGTCCATGGGGTAGAGCCGGGCGCCGCGCTCGAGCCGGACGATCACCGAGCGGCCGTCGGCCGAACGGGCCCGCACCTGAGTCTCCTCGAGGCGCGTGAGATCGCTGGCGGCCCTGGCCGCCTCCTCGGGCTGGATGGTGTAGCGGTAGGTGCAACCGGCACCAAACGCCACGAACGAGAGGGACAGGAGCGCTGCCCATTTCTTCGTCGACATACGTTTCTCCTCCGCTGTCCGCCGGATTCGTTGGAGCTGCCATGAGCAAGAGCGGAGCCGTGCACGGGTGGCGCGCCTATCCTCCTGAATGTGAAGATGATCGCGAACCGACCGGGGAGCGAACACCTGCGCGCCAGAACGGCGGACGAGAGGCCAGGGCGACCACCGTGCCGGTTCTTCACTGCCGAAGGCGGCCAGGAGGTCCCATTCGGGTCCTTCGGGGGCATTGAAAATTCGAATTTAGAAATCACAATTTCAATGAAAGGCAAAGAATCGGCCTCCTGACTCCAAAGCACCAAGACTATAATTTCTCGAAAAATAGATTGACGAATCATAAAATCCAATAATAATTGGCTGGTGATCGAGCGAAAACAGCACCTGGTCGCCCTGTTCGACCTGCTGGAGCAGCACCCGGTGGTGGGTCTGGTCGGGCCGCGGGGGGTGGGCAAGACCGTGCTCGCCCGCATGCTCGCGCTGGAGACCCAGGTGCCAGCCACCTTCTACGACCTCGCGGACCCGGCCGACCAGGCCCGCCTGGCCGAGCCCGTCCTGGCGCTGAAGGACGCCCGCGGGCTGGTGGTGCTGGACGAGATCCAGCGGGCGCCACGGCTGCTCGAGGCGCTGCGGGAGCTGGTGGAGCGCCCGGGGCTCGAGGCGCGCTTCCTGCTCGTGGGGGACGCCACGCCCGCGCTCGAGCAGGGCGCCCTGGCCGGACACGCGGCCTTCCACACCCTGGAGGGCCTGCGGCTCGACGAGGTGGGCGAGGCCGAGCTCGACCGGCTGTGGCTGCGGGGCGGGTTCCCGGCCGCCTTCCAGGCCGAGGACGAGCGCGCCGCGGCGGGCGCCTGCCGGGCGCTGGTGCGCTCCTTCCTCGAGCGCGATCTGCCCCGGCCCGGGCCGCGCACGCCGGCCGAGGCCCTGGAGCGCCTGTGGACCATGCTGGCCCACCTGCACGGGCAGACGCTGCGGGTGAGCGAGCTCGGCCGCTCGCTCGCGCTGGGCGACGCGCAGGTCCGCCGGCTGCTCGGTGCGCTCGAGCGCGCCATGCTGGTGCGCTGCCTCCCCCCGTTCCGGGAGCAGCTCCCCAAGCGCCAGGTCAAGGCGCCCCGGGTCTACCTCGCCGACACCGGGCTGCTGCACGCGCTGCTGGGGATCGGCGATCGCCGCGCGCTGCTCGGCCACCCCAAGGTGGGCGCCTCCTGGACGGGCTTCGCCCTCGCGCAGGTGGTGAGCCGGCTGCGGGTCCGGCCCGAGGAGTGCTTCTGTTGGGCCACCCACGCCGGGGCCGAGCTGGACCTGCTGGTGATGCGCGGGGACGTCCGGCTGGGCTTCGCCTTCCAGCGCGCGGAGGCGCCGCGCACCACGCGCTCCATGCACGTGGCCCTGGCCGACCTCAGGCTCACCCGCCTGGACGTGGTGCACGCGGGCGAGCGCACCTTCCCGCTGGGGGAGCGCCTCCGCGCCCTGTCCCTGGCCCGCCTCCTCGACGACCTGGAGCCGTTCTAGGAGCACCGCGCTCTCCGAACCCGTCCCTGTGCATCCTCACTCCGTACGAGGCGGGAACCGAAAGACTCTCTTGGGGAAAGTCCGCGCGTAGAGGGCAGGGCCGCCGCTTGAGCGCCCCGAGCGTTTGTGCTAATTGAAAACATCGATGCAGTCGTCAGACACTTCATGGGGGGGTTCCGGGGATGCCTGAACATCCAGAGGCGCCAAGCGGCTGGCGTAGCAGGTGAAAGCGAATGAACTTCCGATGGATTCGGTCGACTCGAGTCATTGCCTCGATGCTGGCCGTGAGCTTCACGACGTGCCTCGGATTATCCGGCTGCGGGGAGGAAACACCCGCGCTGATCGCGCCGCCAGGTTGCAGCCTGGGGGGCTGGTGCTGGAGCAACCCACTGCCACAAGGAAATCCCCTGGGTGCCATCTGGGGAGCTGCCCCGAATGACGTCTGGGCAATCGGCGGGTCCGGTTCCATCGTGCACTGGGACGGAACGGCCTGGTCGACCGTGTCCTCGGGAACGACGGAGACCCTGTTCGACCTCTGGGGGAGCGGCACGAACGATGTCTGGGCTGTTGGAGACCAGGGCACCATCCTCCACTGGGACGGGATCACATGGAAACGCCACCACCGAGCAACCTCGGAGGCCTTGCACGGCATCTGGGGCAGCAACGCTGGCGACGCCTGGATCGTCGGAGACCACGGCACCATCCTGCGCTGGAACGGTACTTCCTGGACTTCCAGCGACAGCGGGGTCGACTACTCCCTCCATGCTGTCTGGGGCAGCGGCGCCGGTGAAGTGTGGGCCGCGGGCGACAGCCGCGACATCCTCCGCTGGGCTGGAGACTCCTGGGTGAGCGTGCCGGGCGGCGCGGAATCAAGCCTCGGGAGCATCTGGGGAAGCGGTCCTGACGACGTCTGGGCTGTAGGACAGTTTGGCGCCATGGTCCACTGGGACGGAGCCATCTGGACGAGCGTGGACTGTGGCTCGCCGGCGCAGCTGACAGGCGTCTGGGGGACTGGTCCGGACAACGTCTGGGTCGTCGGGCACGATAGCGCCGTCCTCCACTGGGACGGGACCGCCTGGACAGGTATGCCGACAGGTATGCCGGAAGAGCTGCCGGTCAATCTCCTCGGCATCTGGGGCAGTGGGACCGCCGATGCGTGGGCCGTAGGCACGGACGGAAACACCCTACACTGGGACGGGGCGGCCTGGTCGAGGTTCACCCCAGGGACGGGCTTTCCCCTCTACGGGATCTGGGGGAGCAGCGCAACCGATGTCTGGGTCATTGGCCCCCTCGGAACCATCCTTCACTGGGACGGAATCGCGTGGACCAGGGAGGACAGCGGTACCGAGGAGAACCTGCATGGAGTCTGGGGAAGCGGAACTACCGATGCGTGGGCTGTGGGGGACCGCGGCTCGATGCTGCACTGGGACGGCAGCGCCTGGTCGACCTGGAATTCCGGGACAGATTCTGCCCTCCGGGCGGTCTGGGGGAGCAGCCCGTACGACGTCTGGGTCGTGGGCATGCGCAGTACCGTCCTGCGTTGGGATGGACTTGCCTGGTCGAGCGTGGACATCGAGGCCAGCGGGACAACTACCGACCTCCACGGTGTCTGGGGCAGCAGCGCCACCGACGTCTGGATCGCCGGCGAAGGTCGAACCATTCAGCACTGGGACGGGTTCTCCTTCTCGCGCGTCGACACAGAACCACCAGCAACGGTTCAAGCTGGCTGGAGTTCGGGCCCGAACGATGTCTGGATGGTGGTTAACAACTCCACGTTCCTTCACTGGAACGGAGCAAGTTGGTCGAGCTGGGAGCCAGAGGTCAGTTCGTCCATCCACAGCCTCTGGGGGAGCGGCCGCAACAACATCTTGGCCGTAGGTTCATACGGCGTCATCTTCCACTGGAACGGGGCCACTTGGTCGAACGTGGACAGCGGGACCAAGAGCGGACTCTGGGCCGTCTGGGGCAGCAGCGAGATCGACGCCTGGGCCATCGGAAATGGCGGCACCATCCTTCACTATGCCCCATGAGCCCGGGGATGGCCGGGGACGGAGGGAGCGGGTAGAATGCCCTCCGGACTTCGGAGGTGGTGCATGCGCGACTGCTCCCCGTTCCTCGTGCTGACGACGGTGCTCGGCCTCGCGGCGGGCTGCGACGACGGCGGCGGGTCGCAGGGGCCGTTCGCCACCCCGGACACGGTCATGCCGGCCTCGGAGATCGCCCCCATCCGCGGCTACACCGTACGCCGGGGCATCACCCACCTGCACTCGGTCTACTCGCACGACGCCTGCGACGACGCGCCCTTCACCGACGGGGTGCGCAACGAGTCCTGCCTCCAGGACCTCCGGCGCGGGCTGTGCGCGACCGGCCAGGAGTACGCCTGCCTGAGCGACCACGCCACCCTGTTCGCCGAGTACGAGTTCCCGGACGTGCTGCTCCACGCGGCCGGTGACACCCTGGTCGAACGCGGCGGGCTGCCGGTCGCCAACCGCGTCGCCTGCGAGGGCGGGGGCGAGGTGCTGGTGCTGGCGGGCACCGAGACGGGCATGATGCCCCTGGGGATCGAGCGCCACCCCGCGGGCACCATCGAGGAGCGCAAGGCGGCCTACGGCCTGGTCGGCCCCGAGGGCGTCCTGGCCATGCACGCCCTGGGCGCGCAGGTCTTCCTGCACCACACCGAGGAGTGGACGATCGAGCAGGTCACCACCTGGCCCATCGACGGCATCGAGGTCTACAACACCCACCGCAACATCATGGACCGGCTGGACGTGGCCCTGGAGCTGGTGCTGAAGCTCGAGAGCGAGCCGGAGTCGCTGCCCGACATGGATCTGCTGCTGCAGACCATCTTCCAGGAGAACGCGCCCGATCTCGAGCGCTGGGCGCGCGCGGTGCAGACCCGGCGCATGCCCGCGGTGCTGGCCACCGACGCCCACCAGAACGTGTTCCAGGGCCAGGCGCTGGACGGCGAGCGCATCGACGCCTACCGGCGCATGCTGCGCTGGTTCGCGAACTACACGCTCGTCCCGACCGGGGCCGCCTGGGACGACCTGGCCCTCAAGGAGGCCCTCGGCCAGGGCCACACCTTCGGGGTGTTCACCGATCTGGGCTACCCGGTGGGCTTCGACTTCCACGCCGAGGCGGACGGTGTGGTGTACGAGGTGGGCAGCGCCGTGCCGGCCTCGAGCGGGGTGCGCCTCACGGTGCGCGCGCCCTCGATGTACCGGCTGGACCCGGCCGCGGAGCAGCCCGTCATCACCGTGCGGCTCCTCCAGGCCGAGGCCGACGGCACCTGGCGCGAGGTGGCCGCGGGCCCGGGCGACCTCGAGGAGACGGTGGGCGCGGGCGTCTACCGGGCCGAGGTGCGCATGCTGCCCAACCACTGGCGGCCGCTGCTGGGCGCCGAGCCCGAGCGGTGGCTGATCGAGCGGCCCTGGATCTACGCCAACCCGATCTACGTGGGCCGCGCCGATTGACCCGGCGCGTCAGGCGCCTCTGGCCGGGTTGACCCCGGCCGTCCTCTCGCATACCATGGGGCCCCCCGCGAGGGGTGCCGGTGCCCTGGAGGACGGCCCATGGCCCTCGATCCCAACTTCCCCAAGATCGACTTCCACAACCTGTTCGCCGAGGATCCCCTGGGCGAGGCCTTCTGGGAGCACTGGATGGGGGAGGCCGCCTTCCAGGACGTGCGCGGCCACTTCTTCCAGATGGGCCGCCTGGCCGCGCGCTGCGGCCTGGCCTCGGCCCGCGCCGATCGCTTCGGGCCCACGCTGCGCAGCCACGACCCGGGCGGCGAGCGCGTCTCGCGGGTGGAGTACCACCCGGACTACCTGCAGCTCGAGGACGCCTCGTTCGGCGCGGGCATCGTGAGCATCAAGTACGACGAGGCCCTGCTCGCGCACCACCGCGCCCAGCGTCACCTGGTCGGCTTCGGGGCGGGCTACTACTTCGCCCAGGCCGACGGCAGCGTGTACTGCCCGATCTGCATGACCGACGGCGCGGCCCGGGTGCTGGAGCGCTGGGGCAAGGGCGCCCAGGCCAAGCGGGCCATCGAGCACCTGACCAGCAAGCGCCTGGCCGACCAGTGGCAAGGGGCCATGTTCATCACCGAGCGCCAGGGCGGCACGGACGTGGGCTCGAACCGGACGGGCGCGCGGCGCCAGGGCGAGCGCTGGCTGCTCAGCGGGCAGAAGTGGTTCTGCTCCAACGTGGACGCCGAGGTGGCGCTGGTGCTGGCGCGCCTGCCGGGCTCCGAGTCCGGCACCAAGGGGCTGGGGCTGTTCCTGGTGATGCGCGAGATCCCCGAGGGCAACCACCAGCACATCCTCATCCACCGGCTGAAGGACAAGCTGGGCGTGCGCTCCATGGCCACTGGCGAGGTCGAGTTCCAGGACGCCGAGGCCTTCCTGGTGGCCGGCGAGGACGACGGCTTCAAGGCCATGGCCGAGATGATGAACCTGGCCCGGCTGTACAACGCGGTGGCCAGCGTGGCGGTCGAGCGGCGCGCGCTGCTCGAGGCGCTGGCCTGGGGCGCGCGGCGGCGGGCCTTCGGCAAGCGCCTGTGGGAGCTGCCGCTGTGGCGCGCGGGCCTGGCCGATCTGCAGGCCGAGTTCCTGGGCCAGTTCGCGCTGGTGTTCGAGGCGGTGCGCTGCCTGGATCGGGCCGACTCCGGCGACAAGGACGCGCAGCGCCTGGTGCGCAGCCTCATCCCCATGGCCAAGGCCGCCACCGGACACGCGGCGGTCTTCACCGTGAGCCAGGCGCTGGAGGCCATCGGCGGGAACGCCTTCGTGGAGGAGAGCATCCTGCCGCGGCTGCTGCGGGACGCGCAGGTGCTGCCGATCTGGGAGGGCACCACCAACATCCAGGCGCTCGAGCTGCAGAAGCAGCTGGAGAAGGATCGGGTGCACGAGCTGCTGTTCGCCCGCCTGGACCAGGCGCTGGCCAGGGCCCGCCAGGGCGGCGTGGACGGGGCGCTGCTGGACGAGGTGGGCGAGGGTGTCCAGCTCGACCGCAAGGGCGTGGACACGCTGCTGGCGCAGAAGGCGGACACCCGCCAGCGAGAGGCGCGCCGCTCCCTCGAGAGCCTGGCCCGCACCCTGGAGATCGGCCTGCTGCTCGAGTGCGCCGCGGCCAAGCCGCTGCGCGAGGCCTGCGTGAGCGCCGTCCAGCGCCTGATGGCCCGCCCGGCCTCGACCGCCCCGATCGCCTCGGGCCCCTCGGTCGAGCTCGTGGACACCGAGGAGCCGCTGCTGCGCGCCGGGTACCTGGGCTGAGCACGAACCCGCCACCCTTCAGGAGGGGAAGATGCGGCCACGGGCCCCCTGGATCTCGGTGCTGATCTCCCTCGCCCTCGCTTCCCTGGCCCAGGCCGGCGCCCCGCCCGGCGCCAGGCCGTCGGCGGGCCTGAGCCCCGAGGAGGCGCTGGGCAAGCGGATCTTCTTCGACGAGGCGCTGTCCAGCCCCGCGGGGCAGTCGTGCGCCACCTGCCACATGCCCCAGGCCGGCTTCGCTGGCAACGGCGCCGCGGACATCGCCGTGTACGAGGGGGCGGTGAAGGGCCGCTTCGGCGACCGCAACCCGCCCTCCTCGGCCTACGCCTCGTTCAGCCCCCCCTTCGCCAAGAACGCCGAGGGCCAGTACGTGGGCGGGCAGTTCTGGGACGGCCGCGCGGCCACCCTCGAGGAGCAGGCCAAGGGGCCGTTCCTCAACCCGGCCGAGCAGAACCTGCCCGACGCCAGGGCGCTGGTGGACAGGGTCTGCCAGGCGGCCTACGGCGCGCAGTTCAAGAAGCTCTACGGGGACGCGGCCTGCAGCGAGCCCGCCCGGGGCTACGACGCCGTGGCCAGGGCGGTCGCGGCCTACGAGCGCTCGGCCGAGTCCAACCGCTTCAGCTCCAAGTACGACCTGGCGCGGGCCGGCAAGGTGCGCCTGAGCGAGCAGGAGAAACGCGGCGTCCGGCTCTTCGACGGCAAGGCGAAGTGCGCGCGATGCCACCCCAGCGGCCCGGGGCCGAACAACGCCCCGCCCGTGTTCACCGACTTCACCTACGACAACATCGGCCTGCCCAAGAACCCGAAGAACCCGCACTACACCACCACGCCGGAGCTGAACCCCGAGGGCGCGGCCCACGTGGATCTCGGGCTGGGCGGCGCGCTCGAGGACCCCGCGCAGCACGGCAAGTTCAAGGTGCCCACCCTGCGGAACGTGGCGGTCTCCCCGCCCTACGGGCACAACGGCTGCTTCCGGACGCTCGAGGACATCGTGCGCTTCTACAACACGCGCGACCTGTCCGGGAAGTGGCCCGCGCCCGAGGTGAAGCAGAACATGAACACCGCGGAGCTCGGCGACCTGGGGCTGACCGAGGCCGAGGTGGCCGATCTGGTGGCGTTCCTGAAGACCCTCACCGACGGGTACGCCGCGCCGAAGTGAGATCCGCGTGGGCCAGGCGTGAAACCGCGGCACGCCCGCGGCGGCCGGCGCGCCCTCGGATCCCGAGCAAATTCAATCCATCGCCAGGGTGGGGACCGCGGCACGGGGGTTGCAGTATGCCTGGGCCAGGAGGTCGCGAGCCATGCAGCACAAGCTCGGCGCCGTCTTCTTCGTCCTGACCTTCCCACTCGCAACCCAGGCCGGCGACGCGCGGATGGAGATCCAGGCCACCACCGGCTACCTGGCCGCACCGCAGCTCACCGACTGGCAGGGCGACGCCATGGGCGGGCTGAGCGTGGGCCTGGACTGGCCGGTGCTGGACCAGCTGCGGCTCGGGCTGCGGCTGACGTTCGGCGTGGTCGCCATGCCCTACGGGAGCGAGGACGGCGAGCCCTTGCCGGGCGGTCGCAGCGGCTACAACCCGAGCTACTTCGAGTCCGCCACGACGTTCCTGCCGACGGTCGCCTTCTCCATGGGCATCCCGCTGGGCGAGCGGGTCTCGCTGGACCTGGCGCTCGGCCTCGGCCTGGTCAGCTCCTCGGAGATGGAGTTCCGCTCGTTCCTGCCCAACCCGAGCGCGGGGCTCGGGCTGGCGGTGTACCTGGGCCGGTCGCAGTTCATCGACGTGGGGCTGCGCCTCCAGGTGGACGCCATGCTCATGGCCTGGTTCGAGGGGACGCCCGTGCTGCTGCAGCCCCAGGTCGGCCTGTTCATGGCCTTCTGAGCTCTGGCCGTTCAGCTCAGTCGCACTGAGGGTTGACCGCGGCGGGGGTGCCGAGATCGCCGGTCGGGTTGTAGGCCGCGGTGGCCGGGCACCAGTTCCCCGGGGAGTCGTTCAGCGCCTCGGTCTCCATGTCCGGATCGAGGCTCCAGGCCGTCGCCTCCACCGTCGCGGCGTAGCTGATCGCGTCGAGCTGTGTGCCTGGCACCCCTATCCACAGGGAGCCGCCGGCGTTGATCAGGCTCAGGGTGAACAACCCGGTCAGCGCGGGCAGACCGCCATTCTGGGCGCTGTCGGCGTTCTTGCCGAAGATCACCCGGGCGCCGGCCGCCACCCGCACGCAGGCGCCCTCGGGCACCAGCTCGTCGACGAGCGCGTCGCGGCCGGCCTGCAGCCCGTTGAGATCCACGGCGCGGTTCACCCGCACCTCGAACCACTCGCCCTCGGCGTCCGGAGCCTGCAGGGGGTTGGCCATGAGCTCGGTGATCACCAGATCGCCGACCTCCGGCGCCACCTTGGGCCGTGGGGTGCCGTTGTCGGTGCACACCAGCGTCGCCAGGTCGCAGGCGGTGTTGGCCGCGCCGGGCGTGCCCAGATCGCCCAGCCCGTAGGCCTGGGTGGCCGGACACCAGTAGAAGTCCCCGTCGTTCAGCGCCGGGTCCTCTCCGCGCTCGTCCAGGTTGCTCGCCACCCCGGGCGTGGCCGCCACCCAGCCCACCGCGTCCAGGGTCTGGCCCGCGTACACCAGGGCCAGGGCGCCGTTCGAGTTGGCCAGGCTGAGGCTGCTGTCCAGATCCACGGCCGGCAGCCCGCCGTTCACGGCCGGATTGGTCTCGCGCGCCACCAGCAGGCGCCGGCCGGCCTCGACCCGCAGGCAGTCGCCCTCGGGCACGGCCAGCACGGCGCTGGCCGCGTCCCGGCCCCAGCGCAGCCCGTTGAGGTCCACCGCCCGGGTCACGGACACCTCGAACCACTCGCCGGCCACGTCCGTGACCGCGAACGAATCGGCCATCACCTCGGCCACCACCAGATCGCCCGGCTGCAGGCTCACCTTGGACCGCAGGCTGTCGCCCTCCCAGCAGGTGTCCGGGCCCGCGGTCAGGCACTGGCCGCTGGCCGCGCAGCGCGCCTCGCCCTGGCAGGCCCCGCAGCTCCCGCCGCAGCCGTCGTCCCCGCACACCCGGCCCGCGCAGGACGGCGCGCAGGGACAGGACAGGCCGGGATCGCCCAGGGACACGAACTCGCCGGCCACCGCGATCTCGCTCAGGGCCAGCGGCAGGGGTTGGCCATCGCCCACCCGCCACAGCTCGCCCTGCAGGCGCACGGTGAAGCTGGTCCGCACGCAGGCCTCGGCCAGGTTGTCGCCGGGCACCTCGCTCACCCCGGGCACCACCTCGCCCACGGTGAGGTGCGCGATCCCGGAGTAGGTGCCCTCCTCGTCGTCGGTGAAGCCCGGGCAGAAGGAGTCCGCCACGAACTCCACCTCCTGGATCTCGAGCCCGCCGCCCAGGAGGTACCTCCCGCCGGCCAGCACCCGCAGGCGGCAGCCCTCGCCCAGGGCCAGGTGGAGGTGCACGCTCGCGATGCAGCCGTCCTCCCAGGGATCCACGTCGCGCTTGTGGCGGACCTCGACCAGGGCCGTGTCGAGCGGCACCGCGGCCACCCCGGTCTCGAACGGCCCGCTCACCGTGGTGGGCAGGCCCTGCCCGCAGGCCACGGACTGGCACTGGCCCGACCCGTCGCAGGCCTCGCCCGCGCCGCAGCCGGGCCCGCACTCCCCGCCGCAGCCATCCGGGCCACACTCCTTGCCGCCGCAGTCCGGCGCGCAGGCGCACTGCCCGTGGACGTCGCAGGCCTCGCCGGCCCCGCAGCCCGGGGCGCAGCTCCCGCCGCACCCGTCCGGGCCGCACTCCCGGCCGGCGCAGTCCGGCGTGCAGGCGACGCACTGGCCGCTGGCGTCGCAGCTCTCGTCAGCCTGGCAACCCGGGGCGCAGCTCCCGCCGCACCCGTCCGGCCCGCACTCCCGGCCCAGGCAGTCCGGCGTGCAGGCGACGCACTGCCCGGCCGCGTCGCAGGCCTCGCCGGCCCCGCAGCCCGGGGCGCAGCTCCCGCCGCACCCGTCCGGCCCGCACTCCCGGCCCGCGCAGTCCGGCGTGCAGGCGACGCACTGCCCGGCCGCGTCGCAGGCCTCGCCGGCCCCGCAGCCCGGGGCGCAGCTCCCGCCGCACCCGTCCGACCCGCACTCCTTGCCCGCGCAGTCCACCTGGCAGCAGTCGGTCTCGCAGCTCACGCCGCCCGGATCGCAGCCGCACGGGCAGGTGCCGACCTGCTCCTCCTGCAGCCCGCAGGAGTCGAAGTAGTACGTGAACCCGCCCAGGCAGGCCACCCGCGCGTGGCTGGAGCATCCGTCGCCATCCCCGCATCCGGACGACAGCCCACCGAGCCCGAGGGTCGCGCACGCGGCCCACAGCAAGATTCGCCTGGTCATGTCCTCACCTCTCCACGGTTCTCGAGCGCCCCTCAGCAGACGGAGGAAGTCTCGCGCCTCCGGCCCTCCAGCACAACCTCCATCAGGCCTTGAGGCGCCGCCAGGCGCCGCGGGGTCCTTCACCGGCCAGCCACCCGGAAGCCAGGCATCCATGGCGCCCGGTAAGCGGGCCGCGCCGCTGCCTCCCCCGCCCCCTCCAGGAAACTCTTCAGAATCAGGGCAGCAGCAGGACCTGGAAGAACGGGGCCGACTCGTCATCGCCGGCGGCCTTGGTCTCCTCCTCGGCCTCGACGAACTTCACCAGCGCGGCGTAGCGCGCGTCGAAGCGGGCGGCGGGGTTCAGCGCCAGGGCCTCCCCGAGGAGCTTCCGGGCCTTGCCCAGGCTGCCGTTCACCTTGTGGCACTGGGCCATGGCCAGGAGCGCGCGGAAGCGCTGCTGCCGGTCCTGGGTGAGGGCGAGCGCCTTCTGGAAGCACACCAGGGCCTGGAGCATGTCCCCCTGGCCCGCGAAGGCCGTGCCCAGGCCGTACTGACCGGGGTAGTCCTCGCCCTGGCCGTTCGCCTCGGCGAAGATCCGCTGGGCCTCGGGGAACAGCCCGCCCTGGAGCAGGGCCTGACCGCGGCCGAGGAGCGCCGCGCGGCCCTCGCCCGCCGGGGCCAGCTTCTCCGCCCGGACGCGCTGGCCGCCCAGCACCTCGCCCGCCTGGGCGGCCGCGGCCGCCAGATCGAGGGCGGGCGCCTCGGCCGGGCCCGCGGGCTGGGCCAGCAGCGCGGGCGGGTTCTCCGCCCAGGCCGCCCGCACCTCGACCAGCGACCCGGGCCTGGGGCGGTACTTGCCCACGTGCGCCTCCGCGCCCGCGGCCCAGGCCGCGGCGAAGGGTTTGGCCTGGCCGAGGGAGGTCACCTCCACGGGCAGCCACAGCCGCCCGTCCCGGGCGATGGTCTGGCGCGCGTCCCCGGGGAAGGCGGCGCGGTTCTCGACCCGCACGCCCGTGTCCAGCAGCATGTAGATGTGGCCCGGCACGGGCACGAGCGCGGTCGGCACGTTCAGGTTCTCGAGCAGCGCGCAGTACAGCACCACCAGATCGTCGCAGTCGCCGCCGCGCTGCAGCAGGGTCTGCCCGGGGAAGAGCACCGAGTCCACCGCCCCCGCCTTCAGCCCGCGGAAGGGGCGGGCCGGATCGGGCTTGTAGCTCACCCCCAGGCCGCGCAGCGCCTCGTAGGCGTAGAGCGCCGCGAGGTAGTTGCGCAGCGGGTGGGCTTGGCGCGCCTCGCCCGGGTGGGCGGCGGACAGCTGCCGGTGCACCTCGGCGGCCAGGCGCCCGACGGCCGGATCGCCGCCGTGGATGAAGCTCGCCAGCCGCGCGGGCTCGTCCCAGGCGAAGGCGTTGGCCTCCATGAGCTGCACGCCGAAGGCCCGCCGGGTCGAGCGATCCACGCCCTCGTAGACGAAGCGCGCCTCCACCACCGCCTGCGCCACGCGCTGGCTCGGGTTCTGCAGCACGGCCTCGGAGAAGGGCGCCGCCACCTGGACCCACTTCTTCTCGTGCGGGCCGAGGGTCAGGCTGGTGCCGGCGGGCTTCTCGAACAGGTCCTCGACCTTGAGCTCGAGGTCCACCTGCACCGGCTGGTCCTGCAGGTTCTGCAGCAGCACCTTGCCCAGCCCGTCCTTCTGGTAGCGCAGGTACTGGGCGGGGAAGACGCGCTCGAACTGGCCGTCCTGGATCTTGAGGATGGTCAGCTCCTTGGTGAACACGGTGAAGCGCAGCTCGGCCGGGGTGGGATCGACGTGGCCCTCCCGGTCCCGGGCGCGGACCTGCACCCGGTGCACGCCCTCGTCCAGGATGTTCGGGGTGATGAGCACGTTCCGGTCCGACCACGCCGTCCACTCGTCCTCGTCGAGCTTGTACTGGTACTGGACCGGGCCGTAGTCCCAGGGGTCCTTGGCCACGGCCGAGAGGGTCACCACGTTGGCCGGGATCCGCTGGGTCTCGCCCCCCAGGAAGCGCCGGGCCCGATCGGGCGGGCTCATGTCGACGTCCGGGTTCGCCAGGCTGAAGGCGCCCGCGGAGACCGAGGCGATGAGGGTGTCGGGCGGCAGCCTCGTCCGCGCCGGGTCGGTGTCCAGCCGCCGCAGCAGGCTGACCGACATGCCCAGGGAGGGCGCGGCGTCGCCGGCTTCCTCGAACAGCCGGGCGAACATGTCGAGGCCCAGGGGCGAGGGCAGGGCGATCCACAGCCCGTCCCCGTCCTCGAGCAGCTCCCCGCCGAGCCGCGCAGTCAGCAAGATCTCGTTGCGCCGCTGGGCGTCCACCAGGTCGAGCACCCGCCAGCGGCCGGCCTCGAGCGCGGCGAGCTGGCCGCTGGCCCACAGGGCCCACACCCGGCCGGCCCGGTCCTCCCGCGCGGCGTGGACCGCGAACCAGGGGCGCGCGCCGCCCCGCAGGCTCAGGTTCTCGAAGCGCTTGCCGTCCCAGGCCAGCACCCCGTAGGAGGTGGCCAGGAGCGGCCGGCCCTGGCGGTCGAGCTGCAGGTCGAACACCTTGACCGGGCTCGGGACGAGCGACTCGCCGAGGCCGACCGCCGCCTTGTTGAAGTGCTGGAAGGGCTCGCCGAAGGAGGTCCAGGAGCCCCGCTGCAGCCGGTGGAGCGGCGGGTCGAGCCTGCTCTCCGCCTGCACCGTGGCCACCCACAGGGCGCCATCCGCGGCCACGGCCAGGGCGTGCACCGGAAGGTCCGGGCCGCCCAGCGGCTTCAGGCGCTCGCCCTCCAGGGCGAACACCCCGGCGGAGGTCCCGGCGAACACCTGGCCGCCCCCGGCCGCCAGGCGCATGGGGGCGGGCGTGGACCCGGGCGGGACGCAGCGGAACTTCCGGCCGTCCCCGATCGACAGCCCGTGCGGGGAGCCGACCAGCCAGCGGTCGCCCTGCACCAGCAGGTCGGCGGCGTCGTCGCCGCACAGGCCCGCGGCGCGCCCCAGGGTCCTCCACTGCATCCCGTCGTACAGGTGCAGCCCGCCCTCTCCGGCGACCGCGACGCGGCCGTCGGCCAGGCGCACCAGCCGGCGCACCGCCCGCAGGGCCATCGGATCCGAGAAGTTCGCCTGGTGCACGTAGCCGGTGAAGCGCCCCTGGCCGGCCACCGAGCTCGTGGCCCAGCGCCAGGCGTTCGGCAGGGCCGCCAGCGAGGGCTCGCGGGAGGGGAAGGAGCCGCCCTGGTCGGTGCGCTCCAGGATCCAGGCGGCCTCCATGGCCACCTGCCAGTCGGGGTCCCGGCCGGCCGCCTCGAGCTGGCGGTGGTAGCGCTCGCGGGCGAACAGGCCCAGGTAGCGCGCGGCCAGCACGCGGGCGGGCAGGCTGCCCTCCGCCAGCGCCCGGGCCAGGATCGGGGAGGGATCCTCGCGCTGCTCGAGCAGCAGGGTGAAGGCGTGGTTGACCACGCCGAGCTCGGGGCTC
The DNA here is from genome assembly GCA_022710975.1 of Myxococcota bacterium. Taxonomy (GTDB): domain Bacteria; phylum Myxococcota; class B64-G9; order B64-G9; family B64-G9; genus JAKLGA01. The sequence goes on from JAKLGA010000003.1 coordinate 66,963, forward strand.
CGCAGGCCGGCCAGCAGGGCCGCGCTCAGCCGGCCGGCCGGCGCGTCGGACAGCGCCCGGCGCAGCGCGTAGCCGAAGTTGGCGGCGCCCTTCCAGGCCAGGGCCTCCACCAGCCGGACGTCCGTGGGCGGGTCGCCGAGCGCCAGCAGGGCCTCGGCCAGCTGATCGGTGGGCACGCCCTGGTAGCCGTGCTCGGCGTCGCGGTAGGGCGCGATCCGATCGAGGGCCGCCCGGGCGGCGGCCTGGCCCCGCAGGCGCACCAGGAACAGGTGCCCGTAGATGGAGGGCCGCAGCTCCGCCTCGCGCGACAGCTCCTCGAGGTAGCGCGCCCCCTCCGGCGCGCCCAGGCGGGCCAGGGCGAAGGCCAGCGCGGCCTTGTTCTCGTAGGCGGGGCTGGCTGGGTAGGCCTTGACCCCGGCGAAGGCCTGCCGCAGCACGGGCAGCATGGCGCGGTCGCCGTACTCGGCCAGGGCCACCGCGGCCCAGTACTGGTCGCGGAAGTCGCGCTTCTCGACCATCTCCAGGAGCACCCGCTGCAGGCGCGGGTCGCGCATGAGGCCGAAGGCCCGGATCGCGTCGTCGTCGATCGAGCCCCGCTTGAGCGCGCGCTCGGCCACGGCCACCAGCTCGGGCAGCGCCTCGCGACGCCCCTGGAGGGCGCACTCCAGGACCAGCTTGCCGAACCAGCCCATGTACTCCTTGTCGGTGCGCAGGAGCTCGCGCACCCGGGCCATGGCCTCGGGCCCGCCGATGCGCACCAGCGCGCGCAGACCCGGGTCGTCCTGCCCGTCCGGCCGCCCCTGGCTGTAGGCCAGCAGGGCCGGCAGGCTCTCGGGCCGCGCGAGCAGCAGCAAGGCCTCCCGCGCCGCCTCCTCGGTCCAGCGATCGCGCCGGGCCGCGGCCTGGGTCAACGCGTCGGCGATGGCGCGGGTGATCTCCTCGTCCGGGCTGAAGCGCGTCAGCCCGCGGATGGCCGCGGCGCGCATCCGCGAGGCCTGCTCGGTGTCCAGGGTGCCGGGGTCGCGCAGCCTCTCGAGCAGGGTCGCGCGGGCCCGGGGGTGGCGGGTGGCGGCCAGCGCCTCGAAGGTGTAGGGGTAGAACCGGCCCTTGCCGAGCTCCGCCACCAGCGGCTCGACCGCCGCCGGTCCGAGGGTCATCAGCATCCGGTCGGGGGTATGACCGGCCAGCATGGCGCGGAAGTCGCTGGACGGCTGGGCCCGGGCCGGCCCGGCCAGGCCTAGCCCGAGCAGGCCGAGCAACAGCGCGACGCCCAGGGCAGCTCTCCGAAGGGACATGGCTCCTCCCGCTCCAGCAGACGGAAGAGAACCTACCCTGATTCGGGGAAATAAAAAACCGCCCCCCGGGAGCTCCCGGGGGGCGGTCATCGTCCCAGGCTCCGGCTCGAGCCCGTCGCCTGGCTCATCGTCCACGCAGCGCCCGAGGCGCGTCAGGGCCCATCCAGGTTGAACTCGTCGAGATCGAACACGAACATGCCGTACGGACCGCCGGCCACGTACATGTCGTCCCCGCTCACGGTCAGGTCCTGGTACCAGCCCACGGAGGGGAAGTAGGCCTGGGCGAAGGGCAGGGCCGGGTCGTCCAGGTTGACCACCAGCACCCCGCCGGGCACGGCGAACAGGGCCCGGCCCTCGCGCGCCTCGCGCAGCGTGCTCCAGGAGTCGACCTGGAGGGCCGAGAGCTGCTCCAGGGAGCCGCCCGCGTCCAGCACGCCCAGGGTGTCCACCAGGCTGGACCAGTCGAAGTCCGGATCCTGCTGGGCCACCCACCACGCCAGGCGGTGGGTCACCAGCAGGTGGCCGCGGCCGTCCAGCTTGACGGCGCTCACCTCGCGGTCGCGGAAGCGCACGCGCGCGTCCAGCACCGCCCGGTCGCCGTCGAGGTGCAGCTTGTTCACCGCGGACTCGATCTGCTCGCCGTGCCAGGAGAAGTCGCGGGTGAAGAGCGCCTCACCCTGCAGGTCGAGCAGCTCGCCCGGCACGTTGATGCCCTGGCCCACCTCCGGGGCGGAGGGGTCGGCCAGCCCGATGCGCCGGAAGAAGTAACGCGCGTAGCCGTGGTCGTCGCCCGGCACGTCCACCGGGATGCGGTAGCTGACCAGCAGGTCGTCGCCCTTGGCCAGCAGCCCCACCGCCTCCTCCTCGACCGGCATGCTGAGCTTCGGCCCCATGGCCGGCAGGTCGGCGTCCCGCAGATCGAGCAGCGCGATGTCGAAGTGCGACCAGTACCGGTACTGCGGGTAGTCGTAGCAGCTCGTCTCGGTGGGGATGCTGTCGGGCTCGACCGTCTCGCACACCCACTCCTCGTAGCCCGCGTTGTTCGTCACGCAGCGCTGGATCTCGCCGTAGCACTCCTCCGGCCCGTCGTTCAGCCGCTGGCAGCTGATGTTGCCGTACAGGTAGGTGCACACCGGCTGGCCGTCCTCGCCCGTGGTGCACTGCTCCTGGTAGCCGCCCACCGGCTGGGTGGTGCAGGAGTGCATGGTGCCGATCTCCTCCTGCTCCCAGACGGTAGCCGGGAAGGCCAGGGCCTGGCCGACCGCGTAGGTGCTGAGGTTGGCGTAGCCGTAGTAGTAGCCGCAGTCCCAGCAGTCCTCGGCGCCCCACGGCCCGTAGTAGTAGCCGTAGTAGGGCTGGATCTGGTCCGTGCTGAGCGCGCCGGCCTGGCGCGGGTGGAGCGGATCGGCGAGATCCCAGACCTGGACGTTGGTCTGGGCGAAGTACTCCTGGGTGCCCTCGCGCTGCAGCCACTGGGTCTCGGTCACCACCGCCAGCTCGCCGAGCTGGTGCACCTGGCCGTTGGGCGGCACGGGCACGCTGGCCAGCGGCCGGGCCAGATCGGGATCCTCGGCCAGGGAGACGATCTGCAGCTCGTTGCTGGGCATGCTCGCGCCGTCCGCCCACCAGCCGTAGTAGAAGTCGCGGTCGTTCTTCAGCCGCGCGCCGTACTCCCCGAAGATCAGGAAGCGGGTGTAGTTGGGGGCCAGGTCCAGGCGCCCGAGCTCGGCCGGATCGTCCGGGTCCGAGGTGTCGAACAGGCTGAGCGACAGGTCGGACAGGTTGGCCGTGGTGCCCTCGGCGATCGGGAAGGAGCGCCTCACCCAGGTGCCGTGCGGCATCACCCCGCGCCGGGTCAGGCTGGTTGGGGAGTAGGTGAAGATCTGCACGCCGGAGGTGTAGGTCTGGTCCGTCTGGTTCCAGCCGCTGAAGGGCAGGAGCACCAGGCCCGTCTCGAGGCTCCCGTCCGGGCCGGGCACGCTCACCGCGCCGTCGATGACCGAGAAGGCCTTGTCGTCCCAGCGCGCCTCGCTCCAGGAGTTCGAGGTCTCCACCGGGGCGCGGGCCACCAGCGGGTTCGGGTTCTCGAGATCGGTGATGTCGTACAGGCTGATGGCCATACTCCAGCCGTTCTGGTCGTCCACGCCGACCCCCACCAGGCGGCTGTCGCCCAGGACCGGCTTGAAGAAGTCGTTCCAGCCGGACACGATGAACTCGCTCCGCTCGACCGCCTGGCCGCTGGGATCGATGGAGAAGGCGTGGAACGGATCGGTGCGGAAGAAGGTCACGAAGAAGGCCCGGTCCGGGAGGAACAGGGTGGCGAACAGCTGCTCGCCGGCCCCGAAGGTGTCGTGATCCGCGGGCACCGGGTGGTGGATGTCGGTGACGTCGAAGGTCTCCAGGTGGTTGGTGTTGGTGCCGCTCCAGGTGGAGCCGGACACCAGCCGGAGTACGCTGCCCTCGAGGTCCATGTTGAACTTGGTGGTCAGGTACCCGGCGGCCTGGATGTCCGCGCCCTGGATCATCACCCCGGTGGGATCGGTGATGTCGATCAGGCTGACGACGCTGTGGTACTCGCTCCAGTCCTCGCTCCAGTCGGTGCGGGCCACCAGCAGCGCGTTCGGGGTGGCCTGGATGTCGGCCACGTAGCCGCCCAGATCGATGGTGTCGCGCTCGAGCACCTCCCCGGCCGGGGACAGGGCGAAGGAGCGCACCACGGTGGTGCTGGTCTGGTTCCAGTTGCTGGCCGCGACGTACAGCGCCGACAGCGAGCCCAGGCGGGTCAGCCGGCTGGTCATGATCCAGCCCGGGACCCGGGCCTGCCCGGTGACGCGCGGCTGGGTCGGATCCGCGAGGTCCACCGCCACCACCAACCCGCCCTCGTAGGTGTCCACCTGCACGTCCGTGCGGTTGCCGTAGTAGGCCCGGTAGTCGTTCAGCAGCAGGTACGCGCGGTCCTCGACGGCGTACATCTCGACCGGGTAGCCGGCGATGCGCAGCCGCCCGACGATGCGCGGGGCCGCGGGATCGGCGAAGTCGATCACCTGCAGCCCGCGGTAGTTGTTCAGGTTGAGGATCAGGTGGCCGGCGTACAGCCGGTAGATGTCGCCCTCCTCGACCGTCTTCTCGCCGCTGTTGCCGCTGCCGTCGTCCTCGGCCGCCCCGGGCTCGGCCCCGAAGTCTCCGCGGTTGCCCTGGCTGTTCTCGGTCGACGCCGAGACGAAGTCCGACTGGCCCTCGACCGGATCGAGGGGAGCGATCGGATCGCCACCCGAGCAGCCCACGCCCCCGAGGACCAGCAAGCCGACCCCCACAGACGCCAGATAGCCCATGTACCGCGTGTTCCGCTTCATCGTTCATCCTCCCTGGAGAGAGACCCCGAGCCCGCCCGCGGGCGGGCCCGCCCGAGTGCAGCAAGTTCAGTGCCAGGCGGGGAGAGCGCCGAGGGCTCATAGAAATCGAGGGGTTGGGTGGCGGGTCCGGGGGGCCGCGCCGCGCCCGGCCGCCGGATAGTCGCGGCCGGCCTCAGAGATCTGAGAACCGCCGCAGCACCCGAGCGCCCGGGCCGGGCCGGGAGGCGAGCACCTCGGCGCGGCGGCCGAAGCGGCGCTCGTAGGCCGGCAGGACCCGCGCCTCGTAGGCCGGCACCGCGCCGGCCTCGAGCAGGGTGACGGTGCAGCCGCCGAAGCCGGCGCCGGTCAGGCGCGCGCCCAGCACGCCCTCCGTCTGGCGGGCCTGCTCGACCAGGAAGTCCAGCTCCGGGCTGGAGACCTCGTACTGATCGCGCAGGCTGTCGTGCGAGGCGTTCATCAGCCGGCCGAAGGCGGCCAGATCGCCCTGTCCGAGCGCCTCGGCCGCCTCCAGGGTGCGCTGGTTCTCCTCGGTCACGTGCAGGCAGCGCCGGGCCGCCAGCCGGCCCATGTCGCCCGCCGCCGCGCGCACCTCGGCCGGGCCGTAGTCCCGGAGCGCGGCGCCGCCCGGCCGCAGGCGCTGCAGCGCGCGGAGCCCGCGCTGGCACTCGTCCCGGCGCTGGTTGTAGGCCGAGCCGGCCAGCGTGCGCGGGGCGTTGGAGTTGGTGATGAGGAAGCAGAAGCCCCCGAGCGCGAGCGGCACCCGGCGGTGGGTCAGCGAGCGGCAATCGATGAGCAGCGCCGCCCCGGCCTGCCCCAGGCGGGAGATGAGCTGGTCCATGATGCCACAGCGCACCCCGATGAACTCGACCTCGGCCCGCTGCGCCAGCCGGGCCAGCTCCTCGGGCGCGATCACCAGCCCGAAGAGCTCCTGGACAGCCAGCGCGCTGGCCACCTCCAGCGCGGCCGAGGAGGACAGCCCCGAGCCCTGGGGCACGTCCCCCTCCAGGGTGAGCTCGAGCCCGCCCAGGGCGTGCCCGGCCTGGCTCATCACCCGGACCACGCCGCGGGGGTAGTCCGCCCAGGGGTGGGCGGGATCGCGCGCGAGCCGGTCCAGCGGCACCTCCAGGCGCGACCCGTAGTCCACCGAGCACAGGCCCAGCACCCGGTCCGGGCGCCGGGAGGCGGCCGCGCGCACCACGCGCTCGATGGCCATGGGCAGCACGTGGCCCTCGTGGTAGTCGGTGTGCTCGCCGATCAGGTTCACCCGCCCGGGCGCGGCCACCACCAGCTCCGGCCAGCGGCCGAACTCGGCCAGGTGTCGCCTGGTGATCGGATCAACGCGATCCATGCTCCACCTCGTCTTGCGGGCGCAGGCGGCGGCGCGCCCAGACCAGCGCCCGCCCGAGCGCGACCGCTCCGGCCACCCGCCAGGGCCAGGGCTCGAGCAGCACGTCTCCGGCCGCCCGCAGGCGGGCCAGCGGATCCGCGCCCGGCGGCGCCTCCAGCCAGGCGAACAGCGCCTCGCGGGAGCAGAAGCAGGCCGCGTGCACGGGCGCCACCCGCCGGGCGAGCGCGGCCCGGGCCCGGGCCGCGTCCGTGCGCCAGGCGGAGGCGTCCAGCCCGTCCGCGCCCAGGCAGCGGTCGGTGGTGAGCAGCTCGAGCGACCCGCGTGCCTTGCGCAGGATGAGCGAGGACCACACCTCGTCCAGATCCTCGTCCACCACGTACAGCGCCAGCGCGGTCCCGTCCGGCCACAGCCGATCGAAGGCCGCCTGCAGCAGGCCGAAGGGCAGGTGCAGCCACGCGGCCAGGAGCGGGCCGGGCGTGCGGCCCGCGTCGGCCAGGGCCGCGGCCAGCACCTGCCGGGCCTGATCGGCGGGATCCATGTCCGCCCGCACCCGCGGCGCGGCCGCCGCGAGCGCCCGCGCGAGCCGGTCGGGCTCGCTCCAGATCGTGCGCCCGCCGCCGAACAGCGAGTCGATCAGCCGCGTCAGCCGCAGCCAGTGCTCCGGGTGGACGTCCACGGCCTCCAGCTCCGGATCGATCACCGGCGCACCTCCAGCGGTCGCAGGCTGAACGGCGCGAGCTCCAGGTCCCCCTCCGCGCCGCCGAACTCCCTCTGCCGCCACAGATCGAACAGGCGCGCCCCGCCCAGCCGCAGCCGGGCGCGGCGCGGCCCGGGCGCGGGGTTGGCCAGCCACAGGCAGCCCGGCCCCAGCCCGCCGAGCTCGTCCGGCCTCTGCCCGTCGGGCAGGGCCTGCGGCCCGTGCCAGGCCCAGGCCAGGTCCGGCCCGCCGGGCACGCCCAGGCCGGACCCCCGGGGGCGCCAGGCCGACAGGCGCTCGAGCAGGCGCAGCGTGCGCCGCACCCAGTCGGCCCGCTCGGCGTCCAGGGAGAGGTCGGGGCGGACGGGCGCGCCGGTCCAGCCCGGGCGGCCGACCAGGGTCTCCAGGACGAAGCCGTTCATGCCGTGCATCAGCCCCGCCAGCGCGCAGAAGACCTGATCGTCGAGCCCGCGCGGCCGGCCGAAGATCGGGCAACCCGCGGCGAGCGGCAGGCCCAGCAGGGGCCGGGCGCCGGCTCCCGCGTCTACGATCCGCGCGGCGCGCGCGGCGATCTGCGCCAGCTCGGGCCGGCCCAGGTCGAGCGGGGCGCCCAGCCCGTCGGCCAGCCCGGCCAGCACCCTCGCGCTGTCCGGCGGCATCCACGCCGGCAGGCCGTGGAGCACGGGCAGCCCGGGCAGGCGCGAGCGCAGGCAGGCGCCCAGTCGGGCGGCCGCGTCGAGCAGCTCGCCCGCGGCGGGCGCACCGAAGGGGTCCGCCGCGCCGAGGTCGAGCCCCAGGGCCAGGACCGGCCCGGCCGGATGGGCCTCGCGGGCCAGCGCCTCCGCGGCGGCGCCGAACCAGCCGAGGAGCGCCGAGAGCAGCGCCGGGCTGCCGAGGGCCGGGACCGGCACGAGCCGCCAGGGCACGGGCAGCCAGCGCGGCCGGCCGGCGTCGTCACGCGCCTGGCAGGCCGGATCGGCCAGCACCCGCTCCGGGAGCCCCAGCCCCTGCTCGGCGGGGAAGAAGGGGCCGAGCCGCACGGCCGCCCACAGGCCGTGCGCCCGCACCCGCGCCAGGAAGCGGCCCAGGCCGCGGGCCCCGCCGAGGTCCAGCCGGCCCGGCGAGCGCTCGTGGGTCCGCCACACCAGGTCCAGCGCCACCCCGGACAGGCCGAGCTCCCGCGCGCGGTCGAGGGCCATGTCCCAGCGGTCGGGCGGCAGGTGGGTGAAGGGGATCAACCCGCAGACGAACCGCCGCGCCTGGCCGTCGAGCTCGAACCCCTCGGGCGTGAAGCGCACGGTCATTCCAGGGGCCTCCGAGGGCAGCATGCTACCACGCCGCGCTGCGTCGTGATAGGAAACGGACCGGCCAGAGCGAGGCGAGCATGGTGGCGCAGCACATCGAGGTGGACGTGGCGGTGGTGGGGGCGGGCAGCGCGGGCGCGGCCGCGGCCGGCATGCTGGCGGGCACGGGCCGCGCCGTCGCGCTGCTCGAGTCCCGCCCGTTCGCGCGGGCCGGCGCCCGCTGGCAGAACGGGGTGCCGGCCTGGATGTTCGAGCGCGCCGGGCTCCCGCCCCCGGCGGGGGCCGAGCTCGTCCGCCCGGGTGAGCCCTGGGTCATGCTCGGCCCGTTCGGGCAGGCGCGGACCGCGCTGCCCACCTCCATCCTCCAGGTGGACGTGGGCCGGCTGAACGACCGGCTGCTGGCCGAGGCGCGCCGGGCGGGGGCGCGGTGCGTGGAGGGCGCCGAGCTGGTCGAGGTCGACCTCGGGCCGGACGGGCGGCCGCGCACGGCGGGCTTCGCGCTCGCGCCCTGGCCCGGCGGCCGGCTCGAGGTGCGCGCCCGCTTGTTCCTCGACGCCACGGGCCGGGCCGGGGCGCTCCGCACCCGCCTGCCCGCCTGGGCCGCGGCCGCGCCGCCTCGCCCGGAAGAAGTGTGCCTGGCCGCGCAGGAGGTGCGGGCGGTGACCGACGCCGTGGCCGCGCGCGCCTTCCTGGAGCGGCTCGGGCTGGAGCCCGGCGTCGAGGCCTCGCGCCTCGGGCTGGCGGGCGGTTTCTCGGTGTCCACCGTGCGCGTGGCGCCCGATCTCGGCAGCGTGGCGCTCCTGGCGGGCACGGACGGCCGGGAGGCCGGCGGCCGGGTGCTGCTCGAGCGGCTGCGCGCGGCCGAGCCCTGGATCGGCCCCCGGCTGCGGGGCGGCGAGGGCGCCATCGATCTGCGCCGGCCGTGCGCCAACCTGGCCGTGCCCGGGGCGGCGCTGCTCGGCGAGGCCGGGCGGCTGGTCTTCCCGCTGCACGCCTCGGGCACCGGCGCCGGGCTGGTGTCCGCGCGCCTGCTGGCCGAGGCGCTGGACTCGAGCCCCGATCCGGGCGCGGCGGAGGTCGCCTGGCGCTACCAGGCCACGGTCCAGTGCTCGCTGGGCGGGGTGCACGCGGCCTACGACGTGCTGCGCAGGCTCATCGCCGCGCTCGCTCCGCCGGAGGTCGAGCGGCTGATCGCCAGCGGGCTGCTGACCCCGGGCCTGGTGACGGCCGGCCTGGAGCAGCGCCTGCCCGGCCCGGGCGCCCTGGAGCCCTGGCGCCAGGTGCGCGGCCTGCCGCGGCTGCTCGGCTCGCCGGAGCTCGCGCGGGCGCTGGCGACCCGCCTGCCGCGCATGGCGCTCGCGCTGGCGGTCCACCGCGCCTACCCTGAGCGGCCGGACGAGGCCGCGCTCGGGCGCTGGGCGCGCGCGGAGGCGCGCCTGCTCGACTGGGACTGAGGCGGCCGGGCGCGTCAGGCCGGGCAGACCGGGCGCCGGAGGATGGTGCGCAGCGCCGGCTCGGCCACCTTGCGGGGATCGTCCAGGTACAGCTCGTGGTGCAGGCCGCACAGGCGCAGCCCCCGGGCGGCGGCCAGGTTCTCCAGCTTGGCGAGGCTCGGGCCCTCCGCCGCGTACGGGCCCACGTGCAGGACCTCGACCACCTGGCCCTCGTCCAGCACCTGCAGCTTGACCTTGGCCGTGTCGGTGGTCTGCCCCTTGCGGCGGAGCTGGAGCACGGCCGCCTCCACGTCCGCGCGGGTCACGTGCGCGGGCACGGGCGTGACCAGCCGCCAGCTCCACTGCTCCGGCGGCAGCGGGCGGAAGTCCTCGGATTGCCGCCGCCCCCAGTAGAAGGCCTCCAGCCCGCCGAGTTGGAAGCCCCTGTCCTGGAAGCGGCAGCCCATCTGGACGGCGTAGCCCACCCCGAACAGGGCCTGGAGCCGCGCCAGGTAGCCCTTGGCGCCCGGCCGGCCCGTGCCCAGGATGGCCAGGTAGGTGATCGGGCCCGGGCTCCACAGCCTGGGCTCGGCGCAGGTGGGCGTGGCGTACTCGCGGTGGTCCATGCGGCTCCCCTCTCCCCGCCCGCATCCTAGCGCGGCGCGGGCGAAAGGAAAACACCCCGCGCTGTCCCCTGGATCTCCCGGGCGCGGCGCGCTAGGCTCGGGCCGACGCGCGCGCCAGGCGCCAGCAGCCCGGGAGGCAAGGCATGTCCAAGCGGATCCTGATCGTGGAGGACGAGCGGGATCTGGTCGCCACCCTGGAGTACAACCTGAAGCGCGAGGGCTTCCAGACCCAGGCGGCCGCCAACGGCGCGCAGGCCTGGGCCGCCCTGGAGCGCGCGCCGCTGCCGGATCTGGTGCTGCTCGACCTGATGCTCCCGGACGTGCCCGGCACCGAGATCTGCCGCCGCATCCGCGGCGAGGAGCGCACCCGCGCGCTGCCGGTGATCATGGTCACCGCCAAGGGCGAGGAGATCGACCGGGTGGTGGGCTTCGAGCTGGGGGCCGACGACTACGTGTCCAAGCCCTTCTCGGTGCGGGAGCTGCTGCTCCGCATCCGGGCCGTGCTGCGGCGCGCGGAGCCGCCCGGGGGCCAGGCCAGCGCGCCGGCCGAGGTGGTCTTCGGCGTGCTGCGCATCGACGCCCCCGGCCACCGGCTGTGGGTGGAAGGCGTCCCGCTGAAGCTCACCGCGCTCGAGTTCCGCCTGCTCACCACGCTGCTCCAGCGCAAGGGCCGCGCGCAGAGCCGGGAGGTGCTGCTGTCCGACGTGTGGGGCATCGACGGCGACGTGACCACGCGCACCGTGGACACCCACGTGAAGCGCCTGCGCGAGAAGCTGGGGGCCGCGGGCGACTACATCGAGACGCTGCGAGGAGTGGGCTACCGCTTCCGCGACCGACCCGAAGGTGACGGGTGAGCCCCGTGCCTGCCCGCGACGCCCCCCCGGCCCCCCCCCCGGCCCCCCCGCAGCCCTCCACCACCGCCGCCCAGGAGGAGGAGCGCCGGCGCTTCCAGGCCGTGCTGGCCAGCATGGCCGAGGGGGTGCTGCTGCTCGACGGCGAGCGCCGCGTGACGCTGGTCAACCCGGCCGCCTCGCGCCTGCTGGGGTTGCCGGCCCAGCCCCTCGGCCGGCGCCTCCTGGAGGTCAGCCGCCTGCCCGCCCTGCACGAGCTGGTCGAGCGCGCGCGGGCCGGCGAGGCCTGCGAGGCGGAGCTGGACGCGGGGCCGCAGCGGCGCCTGCGGGCCCGGGCCACCCCGCTCGAGGGCTCCCACGAGGTGAGCGTGGTGGTGCACGACGTGACCGAGCTCCGCCGCCTGGAGGCCATCCGCAAGGACTTCGTGGCCAACGTGTCCCACGAGCTGCGCACCCCGATCAGCGTCATCCGGGCCAACGCCGAGACGCTCCTGGAGGGCGCGCTCGAGGACGCCGGGCTGGCGCGCGGCTTCGTCGAGGCGCTGCTGCGCAACGCCGAGCGGCTGTCCGCGCTGATCTCGGATCTGCTGGACATCTCGCGCATCGAGTCGGGCTCGCACAAGCTCGAGCGCCGGCCCCTGGCCCTGGCGCAGGCCGTGCGCCAGGTGCTGGACAACATGGCCCAGGCGGCCGCCGCCCGCGGGCAGACGCTGAGCAGCCAGGTCCCGGAGGCGCTCTGGGCGCTGGGGGACGAGAAGGCGCTCGGCCAGGTGTTGACGAACCTGCTCGACAACGCCACCAAGTACACGCCGGACGGCGGCCACATCCAGGTGCGCGCCGCGTGCCAGGCCGGGCAGGTGCGCCTGGAGGTGGTCGACGACGGCCCGGGCATCGAGCCCCAGCACCGCGCCCGCGTCTTCGAGCGGTTCTACCGGGTGGACCAGGGCCGCTCCCGCGCCATGGGCGGCACGGGCCTGGGGCTGTCCATCGTCAAGAACCTGATCGAGGCCCTGGGCGGCCAGGTGGGGATCGAGCCGAACCAGCCGGCCGGCTCCATCTTCTGGGTCACCCTGCCGGAGGCGCCGCCATGAGCCCCGCGGAGAACGCCGAGGCCCCCAATCTGCAAGAACTGCGCGACCGCCTGCTGCTGATGGCCGGCCGGGTGGAGGACATGCTGGCGCACGCCATCGCGGCGCTCACCGGCCGGGACGCCGGGCAGGCCCGCCGGACCATCGAGAGCGACCGCCGGGTGGACCTCGACGAGCGCGAGGCGGACGAGCTGTGCTACCGCCTGCTGGCCCACGGCCCGCGCCCGCCGGAGGAGGTGCGCTTCGTCACCCTGGCGCTGAAGATGACCACGGATCTCGAGCGCATCGGCGATCTGGCGGTCAACATCTGCGAGCGGGTGATCGACCTGTCGACCCGCCCGCTGCTGAAGCCCTACCTGGACATCCCGCGCATGGCCGAGATCGTCCAGGGCATGATCCGCGAGGCGGTGGACGCCTTCGTCGACCGCGACCAGGCCCGCGCCCGGGCGGTGATCGCCCGGGACCCCGAGGTGGACCGGCTATACTCCCGCGTGTTCGGCGATCTGCTGCAGCTCATGCACGCCGACCCGGCCCGCATCGAGCCGGGTATCCACGTGCAGTCGGTGGCCAAGTGGCTCGAGCGCATGGGCGATCACGCGGTCAACCTGGCCGAGCAGGTGGTGCAGCTCGTGGCCGGCGAGGACATCCGCCACGGCGGCCAGCCCTGAGCCGGCCGGCCCGGTCGCGTGCTACAATCAGCCCGCCTGCAAGGGAGGTCTCCCATGCGCACAGCGCCCGCTCTTCGGTGGATCCTGGTGCTCGCCTGCGCCGGCCTCCTGGCCGCGTGCCAGGGCGACATCCAGGGTGAGGACGACGCGGGCCAGGACGGCCAGACCCAGGACGACGGCCAGGACGGCGCCCAGGGTGTGGACGACGGGTCCCTGCCCGAAGACGACGGGTCCCCGCCCGAAGACGACGGCGCCCAGGCAGAGGACGACGGCGGCGTCGGCGACGACGAGGGCGGCGGGAACGATCCCGGCCCGGGCCAGGGACACTACTTCCCACCCGGCGCGATCTGGACCCAGGACGTGTACGACGCGCCCGCGGCCGCGGACTCGGACGCCATCATCCAGTGCCTGCGGGACGCGGGCGGCTGGGGCAACGAGGACGTGTTCCAGATCGACTTCTCCATCGAGGTGCTGCGGGACGACGGCAGCGCGCCCATGCGCGACTTCATCCCCACGGGGGACTTCTACTCGCCCGACTGCGACCAGGTCCCCATGCCCGTGCCCGCGGGCGGCGCGCTCGAGGGCGAGCAGGGCTACGAGTGCACCAGCGACGGGGACTGCCACCTGATCGTGGTCCGCGGGACGGACCTGTACGAGATGTGGCGGGCGAACATCTCGGGCGGCGACTTCTACGGCGGCTGCCTGGCCGTCTGGGACCTCACCCGGATCTACGGCCCGACCGGCCGCGGGGCGCAGTGCACCAGCGCGGACGCGGCCGGCTTCCCCATCGCGCCGCTCCTGTTCAGCGCGGACGAGCTGGCCGCGGGCGAGATCGCCCACGCCATCCGCTTCATCCTGCCGAACGATCGCGTGAAGCAGCGCACCTACGTGCCGCCGGCCACCCACGGGACCAACACCAGCGGCGGAACCGCCTGCCCGCCCTACGGGGTGCACTTCCGCCTGCGCCGGGACTTCCCCCTGGAGACGCTGCCCAACGAGGGCGCGCGGGTGGTGGCCCGGGCGCTCCAGCGCTACGGCATGTTCCACGCGGACGGCGGCAACATCGCGCTGACCGCCCAGAGCGATCGCTTCACCACCGCCAAGTGGGCCGATCACCTCGAGCCGCGGGACCTCTCCGCCATCCAGGTCGAGGACTTCGAGGTGATCGATCACGGCGGGCAGGTGCCCGTGACCTACGACTGCGTGCGCAACCCCTGAGGCTCACCGCCCGGCCGCCCAGCGCTCGAGCGCCGCGGCCGCGGCCGCGCCCGTCCCCCCGCGGGTCCAGCGGTCGAGGGCCTCGAGGAGCGGGGCCTGGCGCCGTCGCTCCGCGGCGGGCCGCCGCTCGAGGTTCATCCGCAGCGGCACGAAGGACCAGGTCATCATGCTGATGCGGCCCAGCGGACGCGCCTGGCGGGCCGCCTCCAGGGCCCGCTCCCGGGCCGCCTGGCGATCGCCCCGCCCGTCCTCGGCCAGGGCCTGGAAGGCGAGCATGGCCACCCGCCGGGGGGGATCCCCGGCCACCTCCAGCGCCCGCCGGGCGGCCTCCAGCGCCTCCGGGAAGCGCCCGGCCGCCAGGCACTCCTCCGCCAGCTCGGCCGCCACGGCCGCGTTGCCCGGATCCCGCCCGAGCCTGCGCTGCTGGATGTCGGCGGCCTCTGGCACCCGGCCGCTGCGGAACCGGCACTGCGCCAGCCTGGCCAGGCCCGAGTCGCCCTCCGGCTCGGCGATCGCGGCGCGCTCGGCCAGCCGGCAGCCCTCCTGGAGGTCCGCCAGCGCCGCCTGGGAGGCGCCGTCCAGCCAGGCCTGATCGGCGCGGCTGAACAGGGCGTCGGCCAGGTCCAGGGACTTCTCCAGGTGGGTGGGATCCGCGCTGGCCACCCGCCGCAGGATCTCGACCCGCCGGGACAGGAAGGCCCGCGCCGCCTCCGGCTTGCCCAGGGCGAGCTCGAGGACGTAGAGCTTGTGGTAGGTCGAGGACAGATCGCCCTGCCGGTCGTCGTCGCCCGGATCCGCGGCCACCATGCGCTCGGCGAGCTCGCGCTCCTGCTCCGCCAGCAGGCGCGCCCGGTCGAGCTCACCCGCGGCCAGCTCGCCCTGGCCCAGCATGTGCAGGTTGGCCGCCAGGCCGTACTGCCAGGTGAGGTTGGCGGGATCGGCCAGGAGCAGCCTGCGGGACATGTCGATGCAGCGCTGGAACAGCTCCCGCACCCGCGGCAGATCGCCGTCCGTGAGCGCCAGCCGGCCGAGCTGGTGGACGGCGATCATCAAGGACTGCTGCCGCCCGGCGTCGTTCGGCGCGGCCTGGGCGAGGCGCTCGCAGATGGCGCGATCCTCCTCGAACAGCCGGCGGGCGTCGGCCGTGCGCCCCTCGGCCACGGCCTGGCGCGCCAGCCGATCGAGGGCCGCGGCCCGGTAGTCCAGCAGCTCCTCGTCCTGCGGGCTCGCCGCGAGCTCCCGGTCGCAGGCCGCCAGGTTCTCCTCGAAGTGCCGCCGGGCGTCGGCCAGGTGGCCGTCGCTCTTGTCCAGGTCCCCCAGGCGCTCGTGGATCCCGAAGCGGGCCCGGAACAGCCCGCGGGCCTGGTCCCCCGCGGCCCCCTCCGCCCGGGCCTCGCGCACCACCGCCTCGGCCCGCGTGTAGAGCCGCCGCGCGGCCACCAGGTCGCCGCCCTCCTTCTCCAGCTCCCCCAGGCGCAGCAGGTTCCGCTCGAGCTCGAGGCGCCGCTCGAGCTCCAGCGGCCCGAGCTCGCCCAGTCCCTCCAGGCTGGCGACCAGCCCGAGGTACTCCCGCCGGGCCTCGTCGCGCTTGCCGAAGGCTCGCGCCACGTCGCCGAGCTTGCGCCGGGCGATGGCGAGATCCAGCCGCTCGCGCGGATCGCCCGTCTGCCCCTCCACCTGCTCGGCCAGGTAGCGCGCGGTGGGCTCGAGCACGGCCTGCAGCGCGGGCGTGGAGCCGGCCAGGGGCTCGATCTTGTCGAACAGGTCGTGCACCAGCAGGTTGGCGAAGTGCATGGCCGCGGCCCGCTGGGTGCGGGCCTGATCGCGCTCGGCGACCACGCGGGAGTAGGAGTAGCCGGCCAGCCCGAGCAGCAGGCACAGGCCGACCCCGGCCGTGGCCAGGGCCACCCGGTGGCGGCGGGCGAAGCGGCGCACGAGCTCGCCCAGGCGGTAGGCGTGGGCCCGCACCCGGCCGCCGGTCATGTAGGCCGACACGTCCTCGGCCAGCTCGCGGGCGTTCTGGTAGCGCTCGGCCTGGGGGCGCCGCAGGGCGCGCTCGGCGATCGCGGCCAGCTCGGCCGGGGCCCCCGGGCAGGCCTCGCGCACCGGTCGGACCGGGTCGCGCATGACCTTGCCGATGATCTCGTAGGGCGACTCGCCGGTGAACGGCGGCCGGCCGGTCAGCAGCTCGTACAGCATGGCGCCCAGCCCCCACACGTCCGAGCGCTCGTCGATGGCCTCCAGGCGACCCTCGGCCTGCTCCGGGCTCATGTAGGCCGGGGTGCCGAGCGCCGAGCCGGCCAGGGTGCTGGCCTGCGAGCCCTGCTGCCAGTGGCGCACCTGGCGGGAGAGGTCCTCGCGGCGCACGTCCTCGGCCTCGGCGCGGGGCTTGGCCAGCCCCCAGTCGAGCACCACGGTCTCGCCGAACTCACCCACCATGACGTTGTCCGGCTTGAGATCGCGGTGGATCACCCCCTGGGCGTGGGCGTAGGCCACCGCGTTGCACACGTCCCAGAAGGCGCCGAGCAGCCGCAGGCGGGCGTCGGGCTCCCCGGCCGCCGCCAGGCTCGCGGCCAGGCTGCGGCCGCGCACCAGGCGCATGGTGTAGTAGAGCTGGCCGTCCGCGCGGCGCCCCAGCTCGTGGACCGGCACGATGTTGGGGTGCTCGAGCCCACCGGTGACGCGCGCCTCGCGCAGGAAGCGGGCCACGGAGGGGCCGGTGGTCCGCGCGACCTCGGCCGCGCTGCCGCTCAGGCTGGCCGGGGCGGTGAGCATCTCCTTGCAGGCCACCTCCCGGCCCAGGTGGCGATCGAACACCCGGAGCACCCGGGCCTGCCCGCCCCGGCCCTGCTCGCCGCGCGGCTCGTAGCGCCCCTGGCTCTCCGCGGTCACCTCGGCCGAGGGATCGAGCACCGCGGCCGGGGGCGCCTGCGCGGCCACCTGCAGGTGGCCGTCGGGCTCGAGCACGATCGAGCCCTGGAAGGTCTGTCGCAGCAGGTGCTCCCCGCCGAGGGTGCGCACGGCGGCCGCGGCCTCGCCGTCGTGCTGCGCCAGCGCCTCCTTGAGCAGCCCCTCGAGCAACTCCGCCTGACGGGGCTGCAGCACCCCCTGCGCGCGCAGCCGCTCCACCATCCCGCCCTTGCGCTCCGCGGCCCAGGCCGAGGCCGCGGACAGCACCTGGGCCGGCGTGGCCAGCCCGAGCTGCACCGCCAGCACCCCGGCCAGGAGCTGCCCGTCTCCAGTCCCCGCGTCCCTCGCCTGTCCACCCTCACCCATGTGGCACCTCGCTCGGGACCCATCATCCCCACTCCTCCCGTCTCCCGCAAGCCGGCGCTCGCGAATCCAGGGTCCCTGGTCGTCATGCTACAATGCCGCCTCATCCGATCCGGCTCACACGGGAGGAAGCCCATGAGAATGCTCGCCTGCGCCCTTCTCCTCGGATCTGTGTCCGCGCTCGCGCCGTCCACCGCCCTGGCCCAGTCGGCCGAGGACGTGCTCGCCATGTGCAAGCGCGACGCGAACAACACGCTCCGCCGCATGAAGGCGGACGTTCAGAGCGGCATCGGCTCGCTGCGCACCCTGGAGGCCACCTGCATCCAGGGTCCCAAGGCCGAGCAGATCAAGGGGCTCGCTGGCTACGAAGAGGTGCAGAGGCTCTACCAGGAGGCCAAGGCCCTGCTGCAGGGCGCCGAGTCCAGGGCCGCCGCGGACGAGGGCGCGGCCCGCGATTCGGCCCTGGCCGCAGGGCCCGGCGGGGACGCGGGCGCGATCCGGGCCCGCTGGAACGCGCGCCCGGCCCGCTGCCAGGACGCGGCCGAGTGGGACAGGGCGGCCGGAG
The DNA here is from genome assembly GCA_022710975.1 of Myxococcota bacterium. Classification (GTDB taxonomy): domain Bacteria; phylum Myxococcota; class B64-G9; order B64-G9; family B64-G9; genus JAKLGA01. Next base: position 84,682 of record JAKLGA010000003.1, read on the forward strand.
CCGCCCCGGGCAAGCCCGGCGGCACCGCGCGCATCGCCGGGCTGGAGGACGAGGGCACCGCCAGGATTCACCCGCGGGTGTTCGCCGGCCTGGACTCCTCGGGCCGCTGGCCGAGCGACTTCCGCCCGGACGATCACCTGGCGCGCATCGTGTGCGGCAAGGGCGTGGAGGGCATCGATCCCTTCTTCAACCCGGACCGCGATGTGGCCGGGCGGCAGTTCCTGGAGAACGACCCGCGCGCGGCCCTGGCCGAGGCCCTGCAGTCCGGCTCGGCCGACGAAACCCGGCGGGTGCTCTACCGCGCGGCGCTCGCCCACGAGTGCTTCCAGGCCACGGCCTGGGACGTGAAGAAGGACTACGAGGCCTACCTGTTCTGCGCCGACAGCGCGGGCGCACCTCCCACGGAGGCCGAGCTGGACAAGGCCCTGGCCGCGGTCTTCCCCGGCCGCGACCACGAGCGGGACAACCTGCGCTTCCTGCTCGGCCGCGCGAGCCAGGCCCGGCGGGAGGTGGACGGCGCCTTCCAGAAGATGGAGGCCAGGTACCCGCGCATGAAGGCGGTCTACCGGGACTCGGCCCTGGCCGCACGCCAGCGTTGGGAGGAGCGCCGCAAGCGCTACGTGGCGGCCTACCGCGTGCTCGACCCGCTCACCGCACGCCTGCTGGACGATCCGGACAGCGCGCCGCCCGCGGGCTGCGAGGCCGAGCTGCTGAAGCTCCGCGGCATGCTGGCCGAGGAGGTCGCCCCGCGCGACGCGGCCGGGGTGCGCGCCCTGCGCGTCGAGCACCCGCTCGGCTACCAGATCACCGAGGCCCTGGCCTACTGCCACCTGGGGCACGGCCGGCTCGCCAAGGCCAAGCAGGAGGCCGATGCGCTCCGGGGCCTGAACCGCCGGCTCACCCTGGCCGAGGAGCTGTTCTACGCGCGCCTGGACGCGCTCGACGCGCTGGCTCGCGAGCTCAAGACCGAGGAGAAGATCCTCGCGGCCGTGCCCAGCTACCGGCCCCACGGCGTGGGCAGCCCGCTGCCGGGCTCGCTCCAGCGCAAGCCCTTGTTCTACGAGGCGATCGACCGCCAGGGCAGCTTCGAGACCCTGGGCGAGTCGGCCCAGAAACCGGCCGTGGTGGCCGAGAAGAAGGCCGGGGCGGACGGGGTGCAGCTCGTCTTCAAGAAGTACACCTACATCCACAAGTACCGGGACACCCAGTGCAAGGAGACCGACAAGGTGGAGCGCTACGAGGTTCGCAGCGAGGCGAACGGCGCCACCAGCGTCAAGCCGATCTACCACATGAACTGCTGGCCGGTGGGGCCGGTCAAGTCCGAGCCGATCACCCACCAGGAGAAGCCGGCCCTGCTGCCGCGGGAGGACGCCGAGGGCGTGAAGCCCGGCCAGCAAGTGATCGTGCTGGTGAACACCCGGTCCAGGGGCGACTCCGCGCTGGTGGACTGCTGGGATCCCAAGGCCGGCCGCGAGCAGGCGGCCGTGGTCCAGGGAGTCCGGGTGCGCTAGCTCAGCGGATGAGCTTGGCCGCCCGGTCGATGAGCTCCATCAGCTCGATCTCCTCGGGGCTCTCGCGGGACAGGGACGCCTGGGCCAGCTCCCGGGCCTTCTGCATGGTCCAGCTCTCGCGGAAGGGGCTGCGGCGCAGGTTCTCGGCCAGGGCCGCGGCGGCCACCGCGCGCTTGGTGTCGGCCGTGGTCTGGGCGAAGCTCTCGCGGGTCATGCCGCCGTCGATGGCGAACTCGCGCTCGTCGGCCCGGTCGCCGTCCGGGGCCTTCCAGCGCACCCGGGCGATGGCCCAGGCGGTGCGCGGGTTGGTCACCTCCACCTCGTAGATCGCGGTCACGGTGTGGCCGGCGCCGATCTCGCCCGCGTCCACCTTGTCGTTGCGGAAGTCGCGGTCGGCGATGTCGCGGTTCTCGTATCCCACCAGGCGGTACTTCTTGACCGCCTTGGGCGGGAACTCGACCTGGATCTTCACGTCCTTGGCGATCACCTGGAGGGTGCCGGCGAGCTTCTCGCCGAACACCCGCTTGGCTTCGGAGAAGCTGTCGATGTAGAAGTAGTTGCCGTTGCCCTTGTTGGCGAGCTGCTCCATCTTGTGATCCTTGTAGTTGCCGCGCCCGAAGCCGATGGTGGACAGCGTCACCCCGCGCTGGGCGTACCAGGAAATCGAGGTGAGCATGTCGCCGTGGGAGGTGCGGCCCACGTTGGCGTCGCCGTCGGACAGCACGATCACCCGGTTCTCGTGCCCCTGCTTGAAGTTGTCCCAGGCCTGGCGGTAGGCCAGCTCGAGCCCCGTGCCCATGGCGGTGGAGCCGCCGGCGCTGAGCGACTCGATGGCCTCGTGGATGCGGGCGCGGTGGGCCATGTCCGTGGGCCGGAGCACCTCGCGCACCGAGCCGGCGTAGGTGCACAGCGCCACCGTGTCGTGGTCCTGGAGCTGATCCACCAGGAAGCGCAGGGAGCGCTTGACCAGCCCGAGCTTGTCGGCCGACTGCATGGAGCCCGAGGTGTCCACCAGGAAGGTCAGGTGGAGTGGCTTGCGCACGCCGGCCTTGGCCTCCATGCCCTTCATACCCACCCGCAGCAGCGTGAGGTTCTTCTCGAAGGGCGACGGAGCCGCCTCGAGGTCCACACGGAAGGGAATGTCGGTCGGGGCGGGGTAGTCGTAGCGGAAGTAGTTCACGAACTCCTCGACCCGCACGGCCGCGGTGGGCGGCAGGCCGCCCTCGCGGAGCTTCCGCCGCACGATGGTGTAGGAGCCCGTGTCCACGTCCACGGCGAAGGTGGACAGGGAGTCCTTCTCTGCGTCCGTCCACTGGTTGAGCCCCGGGTCGACGTACTGCTCGGTGTTGGCGCCGCGGTCGCGGTCCTCACCGGCGCGGGCCAGGCGCATGGGGCCAGCCGACGAGCTCGAGCCCACCGCGCCGCCCAGCAACCCACCGCCCCCGGAGGCGATCTTGGCCTTGGCCGGGGGGGCCGAGGGGCGAGGCGCGTACTCGGGCTCGGCGGCCGCGACCGGGGCGACCGACGCGGGTCGGGCCGCGGGCGCTCCGCCGGCTGCCCGGCCCGAGGCGTCGTCGCCCCTGGAGGCCACCTCGCTCCGCTTCTCCTCAACCACGGCGTCCATCGGCTTGGCCGTCTTGTCCGCGGCGGGCTGGCCGGCCGGCGCGGCCGGCCGGAGGGAGACGACGAGCTTCAGGGTCTGGCCCGCGGCCAGGGACAGGCTGCGGCGCTCGGTGGCGAAGCCGGCCTTGGAGACGGTGAGCGCGTAGGTCCCAGCCGGCAGGTCGGCCAGGCTGAAGACGCCCTGGGCGTCGGTCGCGGTGACCCGCGCCGCCGGCCCGGCCGCGGCCACGGCCGCGCCCTGGACCGGGGCGCCGTTCGCCAGCACCTTGCCCTCGATCGCCCCGCCCTGCGCGGCCAGGGTGTCGCTCGAGAGAGCGAGCCCGAGCAACCACAACGCAACCCCACCCCGGATCCATGACTTGCCGATGTGCATGCGGAGCCTCCTCAGGAAATGACGCGGGCGATTCTCCGGACTGCTGACGGACAGGCCCCGGGAAGGATCTTCCCTCCCAGGTGCCAGCCACTTTCTAGCACTTTTTGACGCGCAATTGACGCGCGTCAAAAGCGCGTCAATTTCAAAACATCAAGGGGTTACAGGATGCGCATCATTCGCAGACCTGGTGCCCGACCTGGACGGAGGCGATCCAGCCCTGGTAACGCGCCGGGACGCGCACCCCCTCGGCGTAGGTCGCCCGCACCGTCCTGTCCGCGGCGCTGGCCGCCACCCGGCGCTCGACGAACCGCCCGCGGAACACCCGGGCGAGCTCCGCCGGGCCGAGCCGCACGGTCAGGAGCTCCCCGTCCAGGTCCGGGACCAGCCCGTCCGCCGCAAGCATCCTCACCAGCCCGGCCAGCCGCTCCGGCGTCGGTCGCACCACCTCGACCACCAGGCAGTGGGAGTCCACCGCGGGCTCGGCCCGGAGCCCGGCCCCGAGCCCGACCACCATTTGCATGCCGAGCGACAGCGCCGCGAGCGCAAATCCCATGGCGGCCTCCGGAGCGGTCCTGGCCACCATACTCCAACCGGCCCGGGCCTCCAAGCCAGGCCGGTGTAGCAACTCGGTCGCGTGATCCGTATGCTGGCGGCCAGGAGGTCGAGCATGCACATCCAGGCGCCAGCCGAAGAATCGATCCTGCGCGGGAAGTACGCCGGCCCCGGGGTCGGCTCCCTGCTGTTCGGGGGCATCGGGCTGCTGTGCGCCGCCGCCGCGGTGAAGTTCTGGTTCTTCGACGACGCGCGGGACGTGGCGCCCTACCCGGCCCTCTCCGCCCTGGTGCTGCTCCTCTTCCCGCTGCTCGCCTGGCTCCTGGCCGGCCGCTTCGAGGTGACCCTCCACGGGATCTCAGGCAAGCGCCGGGTGAGCAAGCCCTGGGAGCTCCCCTGGGACCGGGTGGCCGGGCTGTCGCTACACCAGCAGCCCGGGACGCGCCCAGACGGCCTGGCCGCGGCGGCGAGCCTCCCGGGCGTCGAGCTGCCGCCCCCGCGCTTCGACCGCCTCGAGCTACTCGGGCCGGACGGGAAGAAGCTCCTGTCCCTGCCCGACCCGCGCCCGATCGGCGCGCCGGGCCTGGTCTGGCTGCTGCTGCAGCTGCGCGGCCGGGCGCCGGACGAGGTGCTGCTCGGGCTCGGCCAGGACACCCGCGGCCTGCGCCTGGCCCCGGAGATCCACGCCGACGTGGAGCGGCAGATCCTCGAGGGGGACAAGCCCGCCTTCCACGACCGCGGGCTGGTGATCAGCCTGGCGGACGACCTGCACGTGTACCAGCCGCTCACCACCACCGGGAAGATCCCCGGGCTGGGGAGCGTGCTCGTCGACCTGGTCTCGCCCATCTCCTTCCACACCACCCTGAAGTTCGGCGACGCGCCGCCCCCGGGGGCCCTGCCGCTCGTGGCCTTCGCCCAGGCCGCGGTGCAGTCCCGCCTCCCGGGCGAGCAGAAGGCCGCGCGGCTCGGCGCGCTGGCCGGCGAGCTGGGCGGGATGGTGTTCCGGGACCGGATCGACGAGCACGGCTGCCTGCGGGGCGAGATCGGCGGCCGCCAGGCCAGGGTCCAGGCCCGGAAGCCCGCCGGTCCACCTTGCCCTGCCCGTGGGGCCAGGTGTTAATCGGCCAGGAGGCCCGAGCCCGGGCCCGCCGAGAGGAGCCGTCCCTTGAGGAAAACCATCCCCGTCCCCGCGGCCGTCCTGTTGCTGTCCTCGCTGCTCTTCGCCTGGCTGCCCGGCTGCTCCGGCGGCGGCGGGCCGGACGACGCGGGCCAGGACGGCGAGGAGGCGGACGCGGCGGATGGGGTCGACGGCGCCGACGGCAGCGACGGCGCCCCCTACGACTTCTCCCAGGTGGCGGCCACCTGGGTCCCCTGCCCGTTCTACGAGGGCACCGCCGCGCTGGACGCCGAGTGCGCGACCGTCTCCCTGCCGCGCCACTGGGACAGCCCTGGGGACGGCGCGCGCTTCCAGGTCTACGCGAAGCGCCGGCTCGGGATCGGGGCCACGGCCCAGCTCTGGTTCCTGCACGGGGGCCCTGGCGGCTCCGGGGTGATCGGCCTGCCCGGGCTCATGGCGGACCTCCAGGACGGCATGCCCCGGCTGGACGTGTACACGCTCGACGCCCGCGGCACGGGTTACTCCGAGTTCCTGCGCTGCCCCGACCAGGAGGACCCTGCCGGCCCGGGCGGGGAGAGCATCACCGACGCCGAGCTGGACGCTTGCATGCAGTACCTCGACGCCACCCACGGCGAGGATCTGGCGCTGTTCGGCACCACGGCCGCGGCCATCGATCTCGCGGCGCTCATCCACGCCACGCGCGAGCAGGGCAAGCGGGTGTTCATCTGGGGCGGCTCCGGGGGCACCTTCTGGGCCCAGCGCTTCCTGCAGCTCTTCCCGGCCGGCGCGGACGGGGTGATCCTCGAGGGCATCGCCCCGGCGGACGAGAGCCTGGTGTTCCAGGACGAGTACGTCGAGAAGAACGGCCGCGAGGTGCTCGCCCACTGCCGCGCGGACGCAGCCTGCTCGGCCCGCCTGCCGGATCCCGAGGGCACCCTGCAGGCGCTCTACACGAAGCTCGAGAACGGCCACTGCGCGGCGCTGCAGGTAGGGCCGGAGACCGTCAAGTACTTCCTGTGGCAGCTGCTCTACTACCAGCCGCACCTCGCCACGGTTCCGGCCTTCATCTACCGGCTGGATCGCTGCTCGGCCGTGGACCAGCAGGCCATCGTCCACTTCTACAACGCGCTCTTCCAGCCCTCGCCCGCGCAGGAGATGAGCATGCTGGTGTTCTACAACGAGGTGTTCTCCGAGCTGTGGGAGCACTTCAGCTTCGCCGACAACGCCGCGCTGGTGGCCTACCTGGACGGGGTGCACGCGGGCACCTACATCAGCCCGGACGCCGGCCACGGGCGCAACGCGCTCTTCCTGCGCTGGCCCCGCTACCACGACGCGCTCGACGACACCTGGGCGGTGACGGACGTGCCCCTGCTCATGCTGCAGGGGGAGATCGACCCGGCCACGCCCTACGACTACGCCCTGGAGATGGTCGAACACTTCGCCGGGCCCCACCAGACCTTCGTGAGCTTCCCCCACGCGGCCCACAACGCGGTGAGCGGCAGCCCGCTCTCGATCGACCCCGCCTCGCCGACCTGCGGCAAGCTGCTGTGGCTGGACTTCATGCGGGACCCCGCGGCGGATCTCGACCTGGGCTGCGTGGCCGACGTCCTGCCCATCGACTTCGAGGGCCGGACCTACGGCGCCTACTTCTTCGGCACCACCGACTACTGGAGCGAGACCTCGGCCAAGGGTGCGCGCGCGACCCTGCCCCCGGCGCTCCGGCCCGCGGCCGCGGCGCTGGCCGCCCGGCTCCGCCAGGCCCTGCCCGAGCTCGCCCGCCGGGTGGACTCCGGGCGGGGCGATTAACGGTAGGCGGGACCCGGGGGCAGGCCACCCTGGCCGGCGCTGTACCCCGGCAACGGGCCACGGCTGCGGTAGCCGGACCACTTCGGGAAATGCACGGGCGTGTCCGCCGGCTCGCCGTCCTCGACCTCCAGCACGGCCTCCGCGGACGCGGCCTCCCCGGAGCAGTGATCCACGCGCAGCTTCAGGCTGCCCGCGTAGAGGTCCTGGGCGGCATGGCGCTCCACGAGCCAGGCCAGCCGCAGGTCGTCCCCGGCGCGGGCGAGGGATTGCCTGAGCGCGTCCTCGAGCTTGAACCACTGCTCCACGGTCCCCTCGGCGATGCACAGGGCGCGTCCCGCTCCTCGGCTCATCACGCGCAGCTCCCGGCGCCGGGGCTCCCCGGACCAGCGCTCCACCACCACCCCCTGCAGGTGGTCCGGCCCGGTTGCCTCGGCGAAGACCAGCGAGGGCCTGGCGAACCTGGAGCGGAACGCCTCGAGCTCGCGCCGGTCCTCGTCCAGGCAGCGCTCCAGGATGGCGCGCCAGCGCGCCCGCGCATCCTCCGCTGGCGGGGCCGTCCGCAGGTGCGGCTCCAGGTACTCGATCGGCAGGGCCAGGCCGATCCCGTCCCCGCCGAGTACTTTCAGCGTGATGATGCCGACCGCGCGCCCGCGCCGGTCCACCAGGGGTCCGCCGCTGTTGCCCGGGTTCACGTTGCCGTCGACCTGCAGGTAGGCGTTCCCCATGAGGTTGCGGCCGACGAAGCTGACCTTGCCCTCGTGCACCGTGGCGGTCAGCCCGCGGGGGCTGCCCACGAACACCACCGGTTCTCCCACGGCGAGCGCCGTGGAATCGCCCAGCTCGAGCGGCGTGGCCCCGGCCCCGGAGACCTCGAGCAGGGCGAGATCCGGCCTGGGTTCCCAGACCACGGTGCGGCCGGCGAGGGTGCGGCCGTCCGCCAGCTTCACCTGCACCTGCTGATCCAGACCACAGGCCACATGGGCGTTGGTGGCGAGCCGGTCGGGTTCCACGAAGAAGGCTGTGCCCAGGCGTCCTTGACAGCTCACCTCGGCCACCGCGCCCCGGATCTGCATGGCGAGCTGGTCCGTGCTGAGCGCCGCGGGTTGGGCCGCGACCGCGGCGGGCGGGGGCTCCGCGGGCGGCGCGGAATCGGTCGGCGCGGGCACTCCCGGGTCTGGCGGTTCGCCCCCGGTGGCCGGGGCCTCCCCACGCGGCCAGAGCGCGAACCCCAGGGCCAGCGCCAGGAGGGCAGCCCCGGCGAGGGCAAGCACCAGGGCTCTCGAGCTCCGCTCGGGCGAAGGGCGCACCGCACCGCTGCCATCGTGCCGCGCCAGCACCTCCAAGGCCTGGCCGGCGATCCTCCGCCCCAGCCGCCGGGCCAGCACGGAGCCGACCGGTCCAGCCAGCGCCTGCTTCAGCGTGACCAGGGTGTGGCCTGGCAACGGCAGGGCCGCGAGCTCCTTGGCGGCCAGGTAGCGCGCGCGCTCGTCCCCGCCGAAGCTCTGCAGCAGCAGGTCGACGAGCAGGCTCGAGCCGCAGCGCGAGCAGAAGGTGTCCGAGTCGCTGCGCTGGCTACAGCGCGGGCAGGTGTCCAGGCTGGAAGGCATGCTCCCCCCTTCGACCCCCAAGATATACCGGCAGACACCGCCGAGCGCCAGGGTATACTCCCTCCATGACCGACGAGCGCTGGATCCGCAGGGACGGCAGGCGCGAGCTGCGCCACTCGACCAGCCACTGCATGGGCGACTCGGAGTTCTCCTTCAGCCTCCACGAGCTGCCCTCGGGCCGCTGCCTGTACGAGATCGGGGGCGACGGGAACCCGGGGGTGCTGCCCGGGCGCTCGGGCCGGATGTTCTACGTGCAGCAGGGCGGGCTCGAGATCCGCTCCACCGAGACGGGTGAGCTCTTCGTCCCGGGCCTGAAGGGCTGCGGCAGCTTCGCGCCCGATCCGCAGGATGTCCGCCTGCTGGCCGAGGTGGCCACCGGTGGCTGGCCGCCGGCGTACCGCATGCGGGTGTACGAGGTGGCCACCGGGCGTGCGCTCCACGAGCACCCCGGAGCCTTCGGGGCCTTCTCCCCGGACGGCCGGCTGCTCACCACCTTGGATCAGGACAAACGCGTCCGGGTGTTCGAGTCAGAGAGCGGCAGGGAGCAGTGGGCCTCCGCGCCGCAGCACGCGCGGGCGACCTACGCGTTCTTCAGCCGGGACGGGAGCCAGGTGCTGGTGGCCGATGGCTGGGATCACCCGGCGAAGGAGGACCAGGACGTCCGGGCCATGTTCCGCTTTTTCGACGCCGCGACCGGCGGGCCTGTGGCCACCCCGGCGCTCCCGCCGCCGCCGGCGCTGCGGGGCATCACCCAGATCTGCCACCGCTGGCCTCCCTGAAAAAGTGCCAGCCACTTTCGAGCAACTATCGAGCAATTTTTGACGCGCGTAAAAAGTGCGTCAACTGTTGTGTTTCAACGAGTTGGACGGGCCTTCCCGCAAGACCTCCGTCCCCGCTCGAGTTGCTAGCGCACCCTGACCGCGGCCGGGAAGGCCTGGCCCTCGGCGTGCACCTTGTCCAGGTAGTACTGGTAGTTGCCCTCGAACGCCCGCAGGCTGCCGTGGTCGATCTGGAACACGCGGTTGACCAGCGCGCGCAGGAACATGCGGTCGTGACTGACCAGCACCACCGTGCCGGTGAAGCGCTGCAGGGCGTCCAGCAGCACGTCGCGCGACTGGATGTCCAGGTGGTTGGTGGGCTCGTCCAGGATCAAGAGATTGCGCGGCCTGGCCAGCAGGGTGGCCAGCACCACCCGGCTCCGCTCGCCGCCCGAGAGGGCCAGGACCTGCTTGTCGATCTCGTCGCCGTGGAACAGGAAGGCTCCACCCAGGTTGCACAGCGCGCCGCGGTTGGTCATGGGCAGCGCGTCCTGCAGGGTCTCGAACACGGTCTTTTTCGGGTCCAGCTGCTCCAGGGCGTGCTGGCTGAAGTAGCCGATCTCGATGCCGGCGCCCAGGGCCAGGCGGCCGCCGCTCGGCGGGGTGAGGCCGGCCAGCACCTTGAGGAAGGTCGACTTGCCCGCGCCGTTCACCCCCACGACCGCGATCTTCTCCCGGCGCCGGATGAGCCCGGTGACGCCCCCGAAGACCGACTGCTCGCCGCCGTCCGGGTTCGGCCAGGCCTTGGAGAGCTCCTCCAAGCGGGCCACGTCGTCCCCGCCACGCGGCGGTTCGGGGAACTCGAAGCGGATGGTGCGCAGCTCGGGTGGGATCTCGATGCGCTCGATCTTCTCGATCTGCTTGATGCGCGACTGCACCTGGGAGGCGTGCGAGGCCCGGGCCGCGAAGCGCGCGATGAAGGCCTCCTCCTTGGCCAGCATCTCCTGCTGCCGACGGTGGCTGGCCAGGAGCTGCTGGCGCCGCACCTCGCGCTCGCGCACGTAGAAGTCGTAGTTGCCGCCGTAGGTGGTGATGGTGCGGTTGGCGATCTCCAGCGTCCGATCGCACACCCGGTTCATGAAGTCGCGGTCGTGGCTGGTCATGAGCAGCGCGCCCTTGAACTCGGTCGCCAGCCACTCCTCCAGCCAGATGATGGACTCCACGTCCAGGTGGTTGGTGGGCTCGTCGAGCAGCAGCACGTCGGGCACCAGCGTCAGGATGCGCGCCAGGGCGATGCGCATCTTCCACCCGCCGCTGAAGGTCTCCACCGGCCGCTCCTGCCGGTCCGGACCGATGCCCAGCCCGCCCAGCATGGTCCGCGCGCGGGTCTCGAGATCGTAGCCGCCGCGGTGCTCGAACTCCGATGTGGCCTCGCCGTAGCGGACGAGCAGGGCGGCCATGGCCTCGTCGGTCTGCGGCTCGGCCATGGCGTGCTCCAGCTCCGCCATCTCCCGGGCCAGGCGGGTCACGTCCCCGGCCACGGCCACCACCTCCGCCAGCGCGCTCCGCCCGGACATGTCCCCCACGTCCTGGGAGAAGTAGCCGATCACCGTGCGCTTGGGCTTGCTGATCTCGCCCTGGTCCGGGTGCTCCTCGCCCGTGAGCAGCCGGAAGATGGTGGTCTTGCCGCTGCCGTTGGCGCCCACCAGGCCGGTGCGGCTGCCCGGCAACAGCCGGAAGCTCGCGTCGCGGAAGAGGATCTGCGAGCCGTGCTGCAGCGACAGGTGATCGACCTGGATCATCCGGCCTGCTCCGGCAGGTGCCCCAGGAAGATGGTGTGGTGCCGGCCGCCCTTCTTCAGCCGGGCCCGGACCTGGCGCGCCTCCGCTTGGAAGCCGCAGTGCCGCAGCCGAGCCTCGAACTTGGCGTCGCCCCAGGCCGACCACACCGCCAGCACCCCCCCGGGCTTCAACGCGGACCGGGCCAGCTCCACCCCGGCGTTGTCGTACAGCCTGGCGTTGGTGGACTGGGCGCAGGCGCGCGGTCCGTTGTCCACATCGAGCAGCACCGCGTCGAACTGGCCGGCGCTCCGCCGCAGGCACTCCACCACGTCCCCGACCTCCACGCGCACCCGCCGATCGTCAAGCGGCCGGCCGGCCAGCGGCCCGAGCGGGCCGCGGTTCCAGTCCACGACCGCCGGCATGAGCTCGGCCACCACGACCGTCGCCTCCGCAGGGAGCTGATCGAGCGCGGCGCGCAGGGTGAACCCCATGCCCAACCCGCCCACCAGCACGCACGGATCCTCGCGCCGGGCCGCCCGCGCGCAGGCCAGTCGGGCCATCTCTTCCTCCGATCCATGCATGCGGCTCAACATGAGATCCTTGCCGTCGGCCTGGATGAGGTACTCCTGGCCGCGCCGCATGAGGGTCATGGCGCTGCCGTCGGGCGTGCTCACCTGGGCCAGCAGCTCCCAGCTCTGCATGCGGACCTCCACACACCAGGAAAGGTGCCAGCCACCTTATGCCGCGCGTCATGAGCTGCGTCAATTCTTGTCTTTCAAAGAGTTGCGAGGGGCCCGGATCCGGCTTGCCTCGCGCGCGCGCCTGACGCTACCCTGGCGCATGCGCTGGATGTCGCGGATGGTCGCCATGGTCCTCCTGTCTGCTGGCTGCGGAGGTGGGGATGGGCCTCCGGTCCTGCCCCTCACGGCAACGCCCGGTACCACCCTCCAGGCGATCTGGGAGCCGCTCGCGCCGCCCCCCGGGACCCTGGCGGACATGGACTCGGGCGCGCTCACCCTCCACGACCACGCGGCCTTCGCCGCGGCCGGGCTCGGGGTGCGGCTGGGCCCGGGCCTTCCCTGGCAGGAGCGCCGCGAGCTGGCGCCCGACTTCGCGCCCGGCGCCCCGGGCGCCCGCCGGAGCCTGGCCTACCTGTGGCAGGCGGCCGATCCCCAGGTGATCGACGAGGAGTCCCCCATCCGGCTGGAGGCCTTCGACATCCTCTACCGCCCGAACGGCCACCTCTCGCCCCAGGTCTGGGACGCCCACGTTCAGACCGCCCGCCGGCTGAGCCGGAGGAGCGGCCGGCCCTTCGACTTCGCGCTCCTGGCGGGCGACCTCACCGACGGGGCCCAGCGGAACGAGCTCGCCTGGACCCTCGGCGTCCTGGCGGGCGGGGACGTCGACCCGGACTCGGGACGCGACGACGATCCCGTGCCCGGAGCCGGCAACGACTTCAACGACCCCTTCCACGCCCCGGGCCTGGGCCGGCCCTGGTACCCCGCCCTCGGCAACCACGACGCGAACTACAACGGCGGCTTCGACCGCGTCACCGAGGGGCTGCGTGCGGCCGCCGCCGGCGGTGAGATCTACGACTTCCCCCTGTTCCCCAACGGGTTCTGCGATGGGGCCGACCCCGACGCGGCGCTTGTCACCGAGGGCCGCACCCCGCCCGATCCGGACCGCATCCCGCTGCGCCGGGCCGAGGTGCTGGCGGCCCTCCAGGACGCGCCTGGCTCCCCGCCGGGCCACGGGCTCAGCCCGGCCGACGCAGCCGCGGGCCGCGGCTACTACAGCGCCCATCCGCTCGGGGACCGTCCGCTCCGGCTCCTGGTGCTCGATACCCTCAACGATCTGCCGGAGCAGATCGGCGAGGGCAGCCAGGGCTGGTGCGACGAAGCACAGTTCGCCTGGCTGGAGAACGAGCTGGACGCGGCCCGCGCGGCCGGCGAGCTCGTGCTGGTGCTCAGCCACCACCGGCCCGAGGACTTCGCCGAGCGCAGCCCGGTCTCCGGGGCCACGCTGGCCGAGGCGCTGGCCGCGCGCGCGGAGGTGGTGCTGCACCTGACTGGGCACGGGCACGCGGACGTGGCCCGCCTGGTCCAGCCAGCCTCCGGGACCGGTGGCCACTGGCAGCTCATGGCGGCCTCGCCGGTCGACTTCCCCCAGCAGAGCCGGATCGTCGAGCTGGTGGACGAGGGGAACGGCTTCCTGTCGATCTACGTGACCAACCTGGACCACGACGCGCCCGAGGGCAGCCTGGCCCACCGGGCGCGCGAGCTGGCCGCGGCCAAGCTGTACTTCACCCAGGCGGCCGGCGGTCAGGACGTGGCCGACTTCTGGGCGGCGGAGCTCCAGAACCAGAACCTGCTGCTCCGGCTGCGCTTGCCGGAGCCGGTCCGGGCGAGCCTGGCCCGCTTCGACTGGCCGGCGCGCGTCGAGTCCGAGGAGACCCTGGCGGCGCTGTCCGGCCCCTGATCCCCTCTTCTGCGCCGGCCCGCCGTGGACTATCCTCGGGCCCATGGACACCACGACGCGGCCCGGACTCCGCCCCCTCACGCTGACGGTCAGCCTGCTCGGCCTCGCGCTCGTAGGCGCGGGAGCCTGGCTCGGCCTGCCGGCCTGGCTCTCCCGCGTGAACGAAGCGTCCACGCCCGCCCTGTTCGGCCTCGCGCTGCGCTCGGAGCAGTGGCTGCTGGCCGCCGGCGCGCTCTGGCTGGGAGCGCTGCTGCTGGCCCTGGGCCGGCGAGGCGGCCTGGGCGCGCTGGTCGCCTGGTCCGGTGCGGTCGCCTCGCTGGCCAAGCCCTGGCTGCTCCCCTTCCGCGCGCTCGAGGACTTCGAACCACTCGCCGACACGGACCCCAGCCATGCGCTCTTCTGGTGGAGCGCACTCGCGTTCCTGCCGCTCGCGCTCGGCTGCGCGCTCGCCTCCCGGGCGGTGCGAGGCCACATCAAGGCCGGCGGGGCGCCCCGGCGTGCGGGCCTGGGCTTCGCTCTCGCGTTTCCTCTCGTGGCGGTCGCCGGACCGCTCTACGCGTGCACTCTCGCCCAGGAGGATGTCTTCCGTCCGGTCCTGGTGTTCGCCGTCCCGGCCGCGCTGGCCCTGGCGGTCGCGGCCTGGCGCCGGAGACCCACGGGCTGGGCCATCGCCACGCTCGGACTCCTGGCCGCGGCCCTCTTGCTGCTCAAGCCGGCGCTGGTCCCGAGCGCCGACGCGTACGGTGACAGCGACTACGCCGAGGGGGGCGCGCACGGGGCCTGGATCATGGCCGGCCTGCTCCTGCTGGGCGCGCTGATCGTGGGGCTCAGCCGGATCCTCGGCCTGGGCTTCCTGCTCGGCCGGCGCCGCGGCGGCGCGCCCAGGCTGCGGGCCGGCGAACGCATCATCGAGCTCCAATGGCGCTGCTCGAGCTGCGGGGCGGACAACCTGGGCCGGTACCTCCGCTGCCCATCCTGCGGCAGCCCCAAGGAGGCCGACGAGCGGCACGCCCTGCCCGCGGACACCCGCCAGGCGGAGAGCGTGACCGATCCGGCCCTGCTGGCCAAGGCCCTGGCGGCGCCGAACTGGCGCTGCGCGTCCTGCGGCAGCGACCAGCGCGCGGCCGACGGCCGCTGCCAGAGCTGCGGCGCGCCTGCCGAAGGTGCACCACCCGCGACGGCCGCCAACCGGCCGGCGTTGACCTTCCCGGCCGTGCTGCCCGGCGCGGCGGTGCTCGGGCTCTGCATGGCGCTGGGTCTGGCGCCCGGCCTCGCGGCCGAGCGGCTGCGGGAGGCGCCGGTGCGCGCCACCGTGGTCGCGGCCCACTGGAGGGCCATCGCCACGCCCGAGCACCGCGAGTTGGTGGCCCGCGAGGGCTTCGCCTCGGCCCAGACGGCCAGCGCCCTGGAGGTGAAGAAGGCCGGCCAGCGGCCGCACCACACCGAGACGGTGTGCGCGGAGACGGGCATGGAAACCTACACCGAGGAGGTGCGGGTGGGCACCCGCACCGAGCACTACACCGAGGAGGAAGAGTGCGGCGAGACCTGCACCGGCGGCTCGGGCCGGAGCTGCCACGAGGAGTGCGAGGACACGGGCACGGGTTTCGCCCGCTGCCGCGAGGTGTGCAGCGGCCAGGACCAGGTGTGCCGGCCCAGGTACTGCAAGCGCACCCGCACCCGCGAGATCCCGGTGACCCGGAGCGAGGAGCGCACCCGCAGCGTGTGCAAGCGCCACGCGCAGATCGAGCGCCAGGCCGACTGGTTCACCTGGAAGGAGTGGACCTGGCAGCCGGAGCAGCCGCTCGTCGCGGAGGGCGAGGGCGTGCCGATCCGCTGGCCCGAGATGCCCGCGCCGGCTGGAGATCCTGACCGCTGGCGCCTCGCACGACGGGTGGAGCTCCGGGTCGAGCTGCGCGGCGAGGAGGGCCAGTCGTTCGTGTACCAGCCCGAGGACGCTGCGATCTTCGCCAGGCTCCCGCTGGGCGCCGAGGTCGACATGGCCCCGCCCGGGCGCGATCCCCTGGGACGCGCGCAGCCGGCCATGGTGCCCGTCCTGCCGCCCGCGCCGCCGTGAGGTAGATGCCCGTGGATCGAGGGCCGAGGAAGCCTCAGCGGGGGGTCTGGGTGAGCTGGGTGGCCACCTTGCCCATGCTCTCGAGCAGGTCCTCCGCCTCGCAACCCGTGGGGATCGTGGCGCCGGCGACCGCGGTCTCGGTCTTCAGGTCGTACAGCTTGGCCACCAGCGAGCACTTGGTGCCCACCTTCAGCAGCTGGACGAACAGCGTCTTCTGGGCAGACACGGCCTTGCCCAGCTCGATCTGGCAGGCGGCGTCGTAGCATACCTTGTAGCTCTTGGTCTTCTCGTCCACCAGCCGGCCGCGGAGCTGCTCGCGCGGCACCACGGAGTACCGGCCGGTGGCAGTCATGGCCGTGGACAGGAAATCGGTGAGCTGCACCAGGACATCGTCGGTGAGCTGCTTGCTGGAGTCCTGGAGGTCGAAGACCGCCAGCACCTCCTGGCGGGCGGGCGCGGCAGGCTCGGCGGGCACAGCCGGGCGGGCCAGCCGGTCGCGCGCCTTCTGGGCTTGCTGCTCGGCGCCGAGCGCGGCCGCGCTCAGCTCGGTGATGATGTCCTCGACGTTGAACTTCAGAGCCGCGGATAGGTTCTGCCCGTCCAAGCACACGCCCGTCGCGCCGCCGGGCGGCACGACCCTCTTCCACACCTCCTTGCCGGCTGGATCCTCGAGCACCCAGGTGAGCCCGAATTCGCAGCTTCCCATGCCGACGGGGAAGGACCAGGCCATGCCCAGGAGCGGCGGCAACAGCAGTCCACCGACGACCGCCAAGGCGATGCCACCGCGGGCCTGCCTGAAGTTCGACACGAGCACCTGGACGCGCAGGCGGTAGTCCCCTTCGTGCCGCTCCGCGGTGCAGCGGGCGAACGCGCCGCGGTGGCAGAAGTAGCCTGCCAGGGCCTCGCGGAGGGACCCGGCGAAGTTCTCGAGGATCGGGGTGAAGTCATGCTCGTCGTCCTGGTCGAGCACTTCGGGCCGATCGAAGAAGACCTGGATCGGAGCAAGAGAGATTGTCGCCGTCTCTGGAATCTTGTACGCGGTCTGCTTGTCCAGCGGGACGACCTTCCCGTCGAAGGTGGCGCAGCCGACGACCAGCACCATCCAACCCGTGAGCATCCAGAGACGAACCACCGCAGGTGCCATGCAGGACCTCCACCTGATGCGCGATCGTCCCGCCCAGCCCGCAACCTGTCAAGGTGCGGCTTTGACGCCCGCGCGGGAATCGTGCACAACTGGAGCGAAGAACGGGAGGTCCGGCCCATGCGCGCGCTCTGTCTGACCCTGCTCCTGGCCGCGCTGCTCGCCCCGGGTTGCAGCGACGAGTCCCCGAAGTACTACACCGAGGCCTCGCGCGAGGAGCGCGACGGGGTGCACGTGCTGAAACTCGTGGGCACGCCCTTCGAGATGGGGCTGCAGCACGGCGAGCTGATGGCGCCCGAGCTGGCCGAAGGGGTGGCCTTCGTGGAGCAGGACTCGCTCTTCTCTCTGTTCCTGCCGCTGGCGCGCTCCCAGGGGCTCATCGAGGACGCCCTGGCCCAGTCCTACCCGGACGTGCTGGACGAGTGCGAGGGCATGGCCGAGGCCGCCCGCCGGGCCGGGGTGCCCGGCTGGACGCTGGAGACCTGCATCGCGCTGGCCTACGGCGACGTGATCCTGGCGTTCGTCCAGGATCTCGTCAGCCCGGGCTGCACCCAGTTCATGGCCGCCGGGCCCGCCAGCATCGGCGGGCGGCTGGTCCACGGACGCAACATGGACTGGGACCGGCTGAGCTACCTGATCGACCACCCGACGGTGATCGTGCGCCAGCCGACCGGCGAGATCCCCTTCCTCACGGTGGGGTTCCCCGGCTGCGTGGCGCCCTACAACGGGCTGAACGCGGCCGGCATCGCCATCGCCTCCAACGACAACTCGGCCGATCCGGCCCAAGATCCCAACCAGCGCGGCCGCCGCGGCCACACCCAGATGATCCACCAGGCGCTCGCCGGCTGCGATTCGCTGGAGGCGGTCGAGGCGTTCCTGCGCGGCGAGCCCCACTCCCGGGCCACCATCCTCGGGGTGAGCGACGGCGCGCAGCGCACCGCGGCCGTCTTCGAGCTGTCCCCCAGCCACCTGGCCGTGCGGCGCATGGACGCGGACGGGCTGGTGTACGCCACCAACCACTTCCTCGATCCGGCCATGGACCCGCTGGACACAAATCCGAAGGACCCCACCGCCTCCACCGCCTGCCGGCTCCGGCGGCTCGAGGAGCTGCTGCCGCCCGACGGTCGCGAGAGCCTGCACGGCCAGCTCGACCCCGCCCGGGCGACCGAGGTGCTCGGGGACCGCTACGGCCCGTGCACCGGCGAGACCGCGCCCGAGGACGCCTTCGACACGAACTCGAGCATCGGCACCAATGGCGCCATCTGGTCCATGGTGTTCCTGCCCGAGGAACGCACCGTGTACTTCGCCGGCGGCGAGCCGCCCGTGCCCCTGCGCCCCTACGTGGGCTTCGATCTCGACGACCTGCTCACCGGCGAGGACGGCACCCCCGACCCGCCCGCGCCGCCCGCGCTCGAGTGAGCCCGCCAGAAGGACTCCTCTCTTCTCCGGCCGCCGCGCTGGTGATACTCTCGTCTTGGTCCGGGGGGAGGAAGAGCAGAGAGCATGCGCGCGTACGCGGGGATGTGCCTCGGCCTGGCGCTGATCGCCGGGCTGGGGCTGGGCTGCGCGAAGAAGGCCCGACCACCTCGGGCGGTCCAGCCGCGGGTCGACATCCAGGAGAAGGACGTCCGGGAAATCCTGACGAACATCGGGCGCTTCCGCGGGTGGCAGGCGGACACGGTCCCGACTGCGGCCATGCTGTCGCCGGACGAGTTCACCACGGCCTTCAACCGGAACTTGCGGAGTACCTGCAAGGAGGCCCGCAAGCGCCTCGAAGATCGTCAGATCGATCCCGCCTCCAGGGACTTGCCGGAGGACTGCGATGCGCTCGAGGTGGAGCGGCCAGAGAAGTACGAGATCCTCGCGGCCGGCTTCTATGACGATGACGCCGACGCCGTGTGGCTCCTGGATATCGCCTGCCTGATCGAGAGCTGGGGCCAGGATGTCGATCAGGCGGCCTGGCGGGAGGGGCGACTGAGCACCCTGGCCCACGAACTCTTCCACCACGTGCAGTACCAGCAGCACGGAACGGTCCTGAACGAAGCCAGGGCGCTCGATCCGGACGAGCATCGCGCGATCATGGCCCTCCAGGAGGGAGACGCCAACGTGGTCGGGGTCATCCACGCGGCCCAGGCTTTGGGCTACGACTGGGGATTCCGGCTGCAGAAGATGCTGCACCAATCCCAGACCAGCTCGGATCAGGGGAACTCGTACTCCGGCGTCAGCCCGCCCTGGGTCGGCGGCGGCCAGAACTACGAGGAAGCGCTCGCGTTCGGCTCCTACACGGCCGGCATGGCCTTCGTGGTCGAGCTCTACTACCGCGGCGGCTTCGCCACGGTCGATCGGGCCTACCGGCACCTGCCCCGATCCACCGAGCAGATCCTCCACCCGGACAAGTACCTGGCAGGAGAGCTGCCCGTGGAGGTGCCTGCGCACGTCCTGCCGGCCGGGCTGGAAACCAGGAGGAGCGCCCGGGATGGCGAGCTCTACCTACGCGCGGTGCTGTCGACCTGCACTGGCTGGCTGCGCGCCTGCGAGATGGCCACGGGCTGGGCCGGCGATCGGTGGACGTGGATCCGCGAGGGCGGGAAGACCAGGGCCCTGGTCTGGACCCAGGTGTGGGACCGGGAAGACGATGCACGGAAGTTCTTCCAGCCCCCCAGGGCCGAGGATCGGTGCCTCGGAGAAGCCCTTTCCCAGTTCCTGCTGGAGACGATCGATGAAGAGGAGAAGGGCGAGGAGAAGGACCTGAAGGAAGAGAAGCCCGCTCCGTCAGCGCAGGCTGGAGAGTCTCCGCCGCCGACCGTAGTCGCCAGGATGCAAGGACGCAAGACCGGCTACGTGGTGGGGCTCCCGCCCGAGCAGGCCGAGCCCATCCTGGAGGCCTTCTTCGCCGCGCCCATCGTGGACCCGCCCCCCGCCCCCCCACCTCCCTGAGAAGGTGCCAGGCTCTTTTTGACGCGCGTCATTTTTGCGTCAATTCAATGATTCCGGCGGGTTGCTCTCCGCGTCGGCCTGGGGTTCCGCCGCGCCTCGGCCGACCAGGCGCCCGGCCAGCCGCGCCAGGCGCGTCCACGCCCGGCTCCACGGCCCGCCCGGCGGCGGCGTGGCCTCGGTCTGCGCCAGCTTGTACTGCCAGTGCGCGGCCCGGCCGAGCTCGGCCCGGCGGTGCATCTCGAAGGTGCGCACCTGAACCTCGATCGGTTGCCCATCCGCGGCCCGCACGCCCGTGTGCAGGCTCTGGTAGCCGTTGGCCTTCGGCTCGGCGATGTAGTCCTTGAAGCGCAGCGGCTCCGGCTGGAAGGCGGCGTGCACCGCGGCCAGCGCCCGGTAGCAGTCCCCGGTCGAGGGCACCAGCACCCGGAAGCCGAACACGTCCGGGATGCCCTCCAGGGGGAGGCCCGTGGACTGCATCTTGCGGTACACCCCGGCCGCGTGCTTGACCCGCCCGAGCACCTCGGCGCCCGCGACGCCCGCGAGCGCGCTCCGCAGGCGCTTCTCCTGCGCCGCCAGCCAGGCCTCCCGCCCCTCGCTGCGGGCGCTCAGGAACGCGCGCACCCGGCGGAACAGCTCGGGCTCGAGCACCCGCAGCGCGGCGTCGTCCAGGCGGGCGCGCAGCTCCATCTCGCCCAGCCGCTCGGCCTCGGCCACGTCCCGGGTCCAGATCTCGCCAGCCAGCCGGTGGGCCTCGAGGCTCCCGGGCTCGCTCGCCTCCAGGGCCTTCAGTCGCTCCTGCAGGAACCGGCGCACCAGCTCGCGCCGCAGGCCGTGCTCCGGCCCTGGCCCGGGTCGGGGCGCCTCGACGGGTGACGGGCTGGCGACCTCCGTCCCGCCCCGGCGCTCGGCCTCCATCAGCCGGCGGACCGTGTCCTCGAGCTCCCGGCCGAGGTCCTGCAGCTGGCTGGCCAGCGCGCGCCACTCCGGCGCCCGGCCGCCCTCGGCGATGCGCTCGAGCCCCCCGTAGTGCCCGCGGCCGGCCAGGCGCGCGGCCCGCAGCAGCCCGCGCAGGGGCCGGGTGACCAGGAAGTGCTCGGCCACCAGCAGCGAGGCCAGGATGCTGGCCACCACCAGGGCCAGGTTGACACCGAAGAAGCGCCAGCGGCGGGCGACCGCGGCGGCGAAACGGGCGTCGTCCTGCCAGGCCGCCAGCGTGCCGTTCCCGCCGACCAGCAATGGGCTGTAGACCGGCAGCTGGGTGTGCATACGCACGCGCGGGCGCTCGGCCTCGTACCAGGGCAAGCCCGGCCCGACCACCAGCCCGGCGCCGTCGCGCAGCTCGAGCTGCAGGTCGGTGAAGCCCTCCTGCAGGCTGGCCTGGCGGAAGTCGTCCAGCAGCGCGCGCACCTGGGCCCGATCGCGGGCCTCCTCCAGGTTGGTCACCAGCGGCTCCAGCAGGCCCTTGAGGAAGGCCTCGCGGTCCTCGAGCTCGCGGGCGATCTCCCAGCGCTGCTGCAGGTAGCTCACGCTGCCCAGCACGAGGGTCACCACCAGCGCGGTCCACAGGCTCATGCGCAGGCCGAGGCCGATCTGGTCGGCGAGCCGGGGCCGCGCGTCCGGGTCGTGGCGGGGTGGCATGCCGGGGATCAACCGCCCTCCTCCGGAGCCCCTTCCCGGAGAGGAGGCTCTGCGCTGGGCTCGGGCCACGGCTCCCCCAGGAACGGCTCGAAGTGGAACCAGTGGCTGGGGTAGCGCCGGGCCACCTCGGCCAGCCGGTCGGCGTACTCCTGGGCCGAGCGCTCCACGGCCGCCCAGCGATCGGCCCGCCCGTTGGCCACGATCCGCCGGGGCGGGAAGGCCACCAGGTGGTAGCGCCCGCGCCCCAGCCGCAGGCCGAAGAAGGTCACCACGGGCACGCCGGCGGCCAAGGCGAACAGGTGCGGGCCCGCGGGCAGCCGCACCCTGCGTCCGAGAAAGCGCACCTCGACCACGCGCTGCCCCAGACCCCACAGGCGATCGCCCGCCATGCTGACCAGCCCGCCCGCCCGCATGAAGCGCAGCCCCTCCAGCGTGCCGAGCGCCGCCCCGGTCCCGTCCGTGGCCCCCTCCTCCGCCACCACCAGCTCGAGCCCCTCGGCCGCCAGGGCGGCCTTCTGCTGGCGCTCGACCTGCTCCCGTTCGCGCGCGCCCATGAACAGCATGAGCCGGAGCGCCTTCTTGCGCAGCAGCAGCGCAGCCACCTCCCAGCTGCCCAGGTGCGACATGAGCAGCACCGCGCCGCGCCCCGGGCCGGCGGACTCCAGGAGGTGCTGGAAGCCCTCCTCGCTGGACTCGGCCGGGTCGCCCCGCGCCAGCCGCAGGCGATCGGCGAACAGGCCGGCGAAGCGCTGGAACTGCCGCCAGGTGAGCCCCCAGGCGCGCAGCCGCCCCTGGCCGGGGAACAGGGCCCGGTAGAACCGCAGGCTCTCCCGGCGCCGGGCCGGCCGGAAGAGGAAGTAGCCGGCGGCCACCCACCAGGCGAAGAAGGCCACGATCCACGGGCCGAGGACGCGCGCGGCGGCCGTCAGCAGCCGGTAGATGGCCCCGCTCACGCCGCACCGCCCCGGGGCGCTGCGGCCTCGGCCACGAACCAGGTCTCCTCACGACCCGGCGCGCTCCGCTCCTCGAGCGTCACCCGCAGCCCGGCCCGCTCGAGCGCCGCGCCGAGCTCGGCCGCAGAACGGAAGTGGGGCCGGCGCCGCCCGAGGCGGAGCCGCACCGTCTCCAGGGCCCGCTCCCAGGCGAAGCGGCCCTGGCCGGGCACGGTCACCCGCAGCACCACCCGCCCGCCCGGCGCGAGCCGCGCCTGCACCCCGGCCAGCGTCTCGTCCAGGGCCCCGTCCTCCAGGTGGTGGAGCATGTCCAGCAGCAGCACCGCGTCGTAGGGACCCGGGGCGGAAGACAGCCCGGGCGCGGCGGCGCACACCACCTCGCCCCGCTCCCCGACCACCAGCCCCGCCACGCGCGCCCGCTCCGGATCGGGCTCCAGGCCCGTCAGCCGCAGCCCCGGCCGGCAGGCCAGCAGGAAGGCGGCCGGCACGCCCAGCCCGCAGCCCACGTCCAGCACCCGCCCGGCCGGCCCGACCAGCGCGTCCAGCCTGGCGAACAGCGGATCGAACGCCAGCTTGAAGCGGGCGAAGAAGCGCGGGTGGGGCTCGAGCCAGCGGTAGCGCGCGCGGACCAGCGCCAGGTGGGCGCGGCTGCCCGCCGGCAGCGCCTGGCCGGGGAAGGGCCGCCGCCGGAGCAGCCGGGCGAGCAGCGGCGGCAGCAGCACGAAGGTCCCCAGGAGCGCCCCGGCCATGCCCAGCGAGGTGGTGATGCCCGCGCTGCGCGGCACGGCGTGCTCCGAGGGCACCATCGACAGCATGCCCACCAGGGTCGAGCCGCCGGCCAGCAGCACCATGACCCGGATCGGCCCGAGCGACGGGTGGTGCTCGTCGAGCGCGCGCTGCGCGCCCTTCAGGTAGAAGACCGCGTAGTCCACCCCCACCCCCAGCACCACCGCGAGCAGCAAAAGCCCGGGGATGTCGAGCGGGCGGCCGAGCAGCCGCAGCGTCCCCAGCGTGGCGGCGAAGGTGAACAGCGTCGGCAGCAGGGCCACCAGGCAGAGCAGCCCGTCGGCCAGCACCAGGAGGACCAGCAGGCTGATGGCCGCGCCCATCAGCCACAGCATCTTCAGGTACGCCTCCCCGATGCGCGCGGACAGCCGGCGGGTGAACAGCCCGGCGTCGAACACGGCGGCGCCCCGGGCGATGAGCGCGCCGGCGAAGACCTCGGCCTGGTAGCCCGCGGCCGGCTGCGCCTGCCCGGCCCACACCCAGCCGCCCCCGGCGGCGCGCTCCACCCCCAGCAGCGGGGCCACCGCCGGGGACAGCGCGGGCGGCGCCGCCCCGTCCACGGGCGCCTCGAGGGCGGCCAGGAAGGGCGCGAAAGCGTCCGGGGCGAAGCCCAGCTCGGCCTCGGCCCCGGCCAGGGCCTCCGCCAGCGCGGCCCGCCGGGCCGGGGTGAAGAAGTCCCGCCAGGCCTGGCGCTGGGCGCGCGCGCGCGCCGTGCCCGGCAACAGCTCGCCCGGGGTCAGGCCGCCCCGCACCCGGCCCGCGGCGCGCTCCGCCGCCAGCCCCTCGGCCAGCCCGTCCGTCGCCGCCCGCAGCGCCTCCAGCTCGGGCGCCTCGGCCAGCAGGTGGACGCTCGCGCCCAGGTCGCCCCAGGCCGCCTTGACCCGGCCCTCGGCCGCGAGGGTCTCCGGCCGCACCGTGTTCATGGCCGCGAGGTTCGCGTCCACCCGGGGCAACCCGCCGAGCAGCAGCCCCGCCCCGGCGAGCAGCAGCAGGCCGAAGGCCAGGAAACCGCGGCCGGTGGTCGCGCGAGCGAGCCAGCGCTCGACCGGCAGGAGGCTCCCGCGACGCGCCGGCCCGAGCCGGGGGAACAGCAGCGGGAAGACCAGGTGCACGAACAGGAAGGAGAACAGGGCGCCCAGGGAGGCGAACAGGCCCATCTGGGCCAGCATCTCGAAGCCGCTGAGGCCGAGCGCCAGGAAGGCGCCCACGGTGGTCAGCATGGCCGACAGGCTGGGCGCCCACAGCTCCCGGGCCACGGCCCGGCCGGAGGTCTCGTGGTGACGGTCGAGGTGCAGCAGGAAGGCCACGCTGCAGTCGACGGTGATGGAGATGAGCGCCCCGCCGAAGCCCAGCGCCAGAGCCGAGATGGACGGCCGCAGGAAGGAGTAGGCGAGCAGCGCCAGCGAGGCGCCGGCCACCGAGGGCAGCAGGCCCAGCAGCCCGAGCAGCGGCCGCGGGAAGCACAGCAGCAGCAGCAGCGCGATGCCCAGGGTCGCCAGGCCCACGCCGCGCTCGGTGTCGTGGCGCACGATGCGCTCGTTGTCCAGCGCCGCGCGGAAAGAGCCCACGGCGTCGAGCTCCACCGCCGGGCCCGGCCCCAGGGCCTCGGCCAGCTCGCCCGGCAGGCGCTCGAGCCGCTCGGCGATGCGCCGCGCCAGCTCGGTGTCGGACCCGCGGCCGGCCGGCTCGGCCAGCACCAGCGCGTGCCTCCCCTCGACGTCCAGCAGCGCGCCCCCCTGCAGCCGCGCCCCGGCCGCCGGGCGGGCCGCGGCCAGGCGGGCCAGCACCAGCTCCCGCAGCCGGAGCGGATCGCGTGCCAGGAGCTCGGCCTGGCCCAGCCCGGACAGCTCGGACAGCTCCTCCAGCGCGCCGCCCAGGGCCGCGCGCACCGCCTGCGGCTCGAGCCGCGGCGCCACCTCGGCCAGGAGCTCGGCCCGGTCGAACAGGGCGGGCAGGTTCCGCGAGACCTCGTCCAGCAGCTCCGGGTAGGCCCCGGCCGCCTGCCCGAGCCCCACCCGGGTGAAGAGCCCGCTCTGCCCCAGGCGCTCCTCGACCAGCCGGGCGGCCTGGACCAGCCGCGCGGGGGCGGCCGGGGCCGCGCCGGCCGCGAGGTGCAGATCGAGCACCACCCGGTCGAGGGCCGGGTGGCGATCCACCACCCGCGCGGCCGCCTCGAGCACGGGATCCTCGCCCGGCAGCGAGCGGGACAGATCCGTGTCCACCCGCAGGCGCCCGAGCCCCGCCCAGAAGGCGGCCGGCACGGCCACCGCCACCGCCAGGGCCACCAGCGCCCGGCGCAGGCCCTCGCCCCGCGGCCTCATCCGTCCCCCGCAGGGCGCGCCGCCGGGGGGGGCGCGGGCAGCCAGCGGGCGCGCCGCGCGCGCGGCACGAACAGGCGGGTGAAGATGAGGCGCATGAAGGTGCCCGCGTTGCGCCAGAAGTCGGTCCAGGGGCGGAAGTGGGACACGCGCCCGCCGGGCGGGGAGTACACCACGCCCACCTCGTGCTCCTCCACGGGCAGGCCCTTCCAGCGGGCCAGGACCACGATCTCCACCTCCCACTGGAAGCGCCGGGCGCGGGAGCCGAGCCGCAGGACCTCGGGCAGCGGGTACAGGCGGTAGCCACTCTGGGTGTCCGCGAGCGGCGGCCCGCCCGAGGCCCACACCCAGAAGTTGGAGAACTTGCGCCCGAAGCGGCTGGTCCAGGGGACGCTCTCGCCGGTCATGCCGCGCCGGCGGCCCACCAGGATCCGGCGCGGGCCCGCGGCCGCGGCCCGCATCAACCCCGCCGCGTCGGCCGGATCGTGCTGCCCGTCGGCGTCCAGGCACACGGCGTAGTCGGCCACGCCGACGGCCGCCGCCAGGCCGGTCCGCAGGGCCGCGCCCTTGCCGAGGTTGCGCGCGTGCCTGAGCACCGTCACGCCCGCCAGGGAGTCCACCACCGCGCGGGACTCGGCGCCCGAGCCGTCGTCCACCACGAACACGGGCAGCCCGTAGGCGCGCGCACCCGCCACCACGCCGGGCAGGCTGCGCGGGTGGTCGAACACCGGGATGACGAAGGCGAAGCGGGGGGCGGCGGCGGCCATCGGCTCCTCCCCCCTCAGCGGGTCGGGCGCGCCCGCAGGGGCAGCCAGGCCACGCCCCAGGTGCCCGGGCCGGTGTGCGAGCCGGTGGTGAGCGACAGGGGCTGCGGGAACAGCTCGCAGCCGGGCAGCGCCGCGCGGAGCTCCGGGAGGAGCTCACCCTCCACCCAGGCCTGGTTGTCGGTGTACTCGACCATGATCCACAGCGGCCCGTCGGCCTGGGCCGCGGCCAGGAGCCGCTCCCGGGCGAAGCGCCGCTGATCCTCGCGCGCGCGCAGCACGGCCAGCTTGCGCGCGCCGTCGGGCCGCGGGCTGACCACCGGCTTCATGTGCAGCAGGTCGCCGAAGAAGGCCGAGGTGCGCCCCAGCCGCCCACCGGCGGCCAGGAACTTGAGCTGGTCGAGGAACAGGAGCTCCTCGGCCTTGTCCACGGCCCAGCGCGCGTGCTCCTCCACCGACTCGGGGGAGTCGCCGGCCGCCGCCCGCCGGCCGGTGGACAGCACGGCCAGCCCCAGCCGGCCCGAGGCCGAGCCCGAGTCGAGCACGCGCATGCGGCCCTCGGGGTCCGCCTCGCGCCGCCAGTCGCGGGCCACCTGGAAGTTGCCGGTGAACACCGAGCCCACACACACGTACAGCACCCGCGGGTGCAGCCCGAGCGCCTTCTGGTAGCACAGGTGGCGCTCGCGCAGGGAGGCCTGGGAGGTGCTCACCCGCTCCCCGCGGCGCATGGCGGCGTACAGCTCCTCCTGGCGCACGTGCGTCTCGGGCAGCGCCCGCCGGCCGAGCAGCACGTAGGAGTCGAGCAGGCCCAGCCCCAGCGCGCGGGCGTCCGCCCGGGTGACCGAGCCGGCCGCGTCGCACAGGACGTGCACGCGCGGGCCGGCGGCCGCGGGCCGCGCGAAGCCGTCGGCCTGGACCGACATGTCGTCGCTGTCGAAGTGCACGAGCGCCCCCAGGCCGGCCAGGCGCGCCCGGGTGGCCTCGCGGTCGTCGGTGTGCAGGTGCAGCTTGAGGTAGCCGCCCTGGGAGATGGCCACCACCGACTCGCCCAGCTCCCCGGCCCGCGCGGCCAGCCCGTCCGCGTCGTCGGCCCGGAGCACCGCGTCCACGCAGAAGCCGGCCTCGCGCTCGCCGGCGAAGCCCTCCGACAGCCGCAGCCCCTCGTGGAAACGCGCGGTCACCGGGCGGCCACCCTCGGCCCGGCCCGCCAGCGCGTGGAAGAAGCCGTCGAAGAAGATGAACATGCCCAGCGCGCCCGCGTCGACCACGCCGGCCGCGCGCAGCTTGGGCAGGGTCTCGCGCGTCGCGCGCACCGCCGCCTCCAGCCGATCGAGGACCGGCCCCAGCAGCGCCTCGTCCTCCGCGGCCGGGGCGGCCGCCAGCGCCTCGTCCAGCGCGTCGAACAGGCTGAGCATGGTCCCCGCGCGGGGCTCTGCCACCGCCTGCCAGGCCAGCGCGCGCCCGCGCCGGGCCGCGGCCCCGAGCTCGCCGCGCCCGAGGGAGTCCTCCAGCCAGCCGGAGAAGAAGCGCGCGGCGATGTTGCCCGAGTTGCCCCGCGCGGACATCAGCAAGTCCTCGCGCAGCGCCGGGGTGGCCGCGTCGAGCCGCCGGAGCGGCAGCAGGCTGATCAGCAGATTCCGGCCGGTGTCCCCGTCGGCCACGGGGAACACGTTGATCTCGTCCAGGAGATCCGCCCAGGCGGCCAGGCGTTCGCTGCCGGCCGCCAGGGCCGCGCGCACCTCGGCGTGCATGCGCTCACCCTCCCCCGTCAGCCGGCCTCGACTCCGGTGCGCACATCGCCCGCCAGGATGTCCGCGGCCAGCCGCGCGAGCTCCGCGTCCAGGGGGCGATCGGCCGTCAGGGCCGGCGAGCGCAGGCGCACGGCCGCCAGCGCCTCGGCCAGGCGCGGCCGGGCCGCGAGCCCACCGCGCAGCTCGGCCGCCTGGCACGCGCCGAGCAGCTGGCAGGCCGCCACCCCGGCCGCCAGGCGGGCGACGCCGAGCGCGTCCCGGGCGGCGATCGTGCCCATGCTGACCTTGTCCTGGTTGTGGGACTCGGTGGAACGCGAGAAGGAGGCGGCCGGCATGGTCCCGCGCAGCGCCTCGGCGGTCAGCGCCGAGGCGGTGATCTGCACCGCCTTCAGCCCGTGGTGGGCCGGGCCGACCTCCCTGGGCACCAGGTTGGCCGGCAGGCCGCGGCTGAAGCGCGCGTCGACCAGCAGCGCGAGCTGGCGATCGGCCAGATCCGCGGCCGAGGCCAGGGCGGCCTTGAGCGCATCCATGGCGAAGGCCACGTGCCCGCCGTAGAAGTTGCCGCCGGTCAGCACCTCGCCGCTGTCCGGATCGAGCAGCGGGTTGTCGCTCACCCCGTTGGCCTCCACCTCGATCCAGGCGTGCACCCAGGCGAGGGCGTCGGCCAGGACGCCCAGCACGTGCGGGCTGCAGCGGCAGGAGTAGGGATCCTGCAGGCTCTCGGGCCGGTTGCTCTCCTCGACCGGGCCGCGCGCCTCGAGCAGCGCCCGGAGCCGGGCGGCCACCTCGGCCTGGCCCGGGTGGGGCTTGGCCGCGAACAGGCCCGGGTGGAAGTGGCGGGCGTGGCCGGCCAGCGCGTGCACCGCCAGCGCGGTGCCGGCGGTGAAGGCCTGGAGCAGCGCCTCCGCCTGCCGCACGGCCAGCACGGCCAGGCCGGTCATGACCGAGGTGCCGTTGACCAGCGCCAGCGGCTCCTTGGGCTGCAGCCGGTAGGGCGCCAGCCCCTCCGCCGCCAGGGCCTCGGCCGCGGGCACCCGCCGCCCCCGGTGGAAGGCCTCGCGCTCGCCCTGCAGGCAGGCGGCCAGGTAGGACAGCGGGGTGAGATCGCCCGAGGCGCCCACCGAGCCCTGGCAGGGGATGACCGGGGTGATCCCGTGGTTGAGCAGCGCCACCAGCGCGTCCAGCAGCTCGCCGCTCACCCCCGAGAACCCCCGGGCCAGGCTGAGCAGCCGGCACAGCACCACCGCGCGGGCCTCCTCCACTCCCAGCGGCTCGCCCAGGCCCGCCCCGTGGTAGCGCACCAGGTTCTGCCCCAGGGCCTCGGTCCGCTCGGCGTCGAGCTGGTTACCGCAGGACTGGCCGTAACCGGTGGTCACCCCGTAGACCGGCTCGCCCCGGGCGATGGCCGCCTGGAGGGTGGCCCGGGAGCGCTCCAGGCGCGCGCGGAAGGCCGGGGCCGCGCTCAACTCCACCCGCGCTCCGCGCCGCGCCACGTCGTCGATTTGTCGAACGGAAACAGGCCCGTCGCCCACGGTGAGCGCCGGCGGGGGGGTTGGCTTGGGCAGGACCACGGCTCCACCTCCAAGGTGGCGATCCTGTCCACCGGGGGGGGAGAAGTCAAGCGGAGCGGTGCGCGCGGGCGGGAGGGCGACCGGGCTCAGGCGCTCGCGCTGGGCGGGCGCAGAGCCTCCACCCCGCTGAGCAGCAGGCTGACCAGATCGCCCTGGCGGCTGGTCTGGGTCTTGGCGAACACCCGCTTGAGGTGGGTGCGGGCCGTGTTGGTGGTCACCCCGAGCCGCTTGGCGGACTCCTCCAGGCTCAGCCCGGAGACCAGCAGGGAGGCCAGCCGGGACTCCGCCCGGGTCAGGCCGTAGAGCTGCTGCAGGGCCTCCTCGGTGGCGGCCGGGCGGTGGTCCGGATCGCGCACGAACACGGCCGCGAGCACGCGCGGATCCTCGAGGGCCTGGCGCTCCAGGCGCAGCGGCGTCACCAGCAGGGCCAGGGCGCGGCCGCCGGAGCTGCTGGTCACGTTCAGCGTCCCGCCGCAGCCCGTGGCCGAGGCCCCGCAGCGGGAGGCCTCCGCGATCAGCCGGCCGAGCTCGGCCTGGGCCTCGGCCTCGGCCGCGCGCAGCAGGCCGTCCGCCCCGAGCTGCAGCCCTTCGTGCCGCCCGAGCAGCTCGGTCGCCGAGCGGTTGACCGCGATGGCCTTGCCCAGGGCGTCCACCAGGATCACCCCGATGGGCAGGTGATCGATGGAGTTCTCCAACGCCACCGACAGGTTCAGGGCCCCGGCCAGCAGGCGGTACAGCTCCATGGCCCGACGCAGGTGCGGGGCCAGGGCCTGGAACAGGGCCACGTCCTCGTCGTCGTAGTCGCCGGCCGCCGGGCTGCGGACCATGGTCAGGTTGAGCACCCAGGAGCCGCGCACCTCGAACACCATGTTCATGAAGTCGTAGAAGCCGCGCGGGGCCAGGAACTCGCGGTAGAAGGCGGAGGCCTCGAAGTCCGGAGCGGCCACCACCATGCGCCGGGTGACCACGACCCCTTCGGTCACGAAGCGATCGCGGTTCGAGTTGACCAGCGTGCGGGCCGAGGGGTGCAGCCGGGCGTAGTCGATCTGGACGTCGGCGTGCATGGGCGAGCCGAACACGACCTCGCCTTCGCCCGAGTCGTAGTTCGCCCGGCGCACCACGGCGCCCTCGCTCCGGGTCAACGCCCGCAGCTTCTCCAGCACGGGACCCCAGTTGGCGGTGCCCTCGGCCACCGTGTAGAGGGCCTGGATCAGCTCGAGCACCTGAGCTTGCGAGTACCTGGCCACGCCGGACACCTCAGCCCCCACCATGGGCTCCATTCCAAGCGGACGGAAAAAGTCACCCCCATGAAACACGAATCGGGGGCGGAGTTCAAGTGCGGAATCACACGCCCGGTCCGCGGCCTCCGGCGGAGCCCGGCGGGCCGGGTTTGCGCGCCACCAGCTCCAGCATCAGCCCGCCGAAGCCGGGCAGCCCGGGGACCCTCAACCCGAAGGCGTCGAGCCGCTCGAGCTCCAGGCCGGCGGCCCGCGCCGCGCGGCCGAGCTGGCCCCGGCCCCGGGCGTGCAGCCACACCCCCTGGCGCATGGCGTTGCCGAGCTGGGTGAACAGGCGAGGCAGCGAGCGCTGGGCCGTGGTCAGGTGCAGCCGGCCGCCCGGGCCGAGCAGCCCGGCCAGGCGGGCCAGGGCGGCCTGGAGATCAGGCAGGTACTCGAGCGCCGAGTAGGCCGCGACCAGATCGAAGGGGCCCGCGAGCTCCGCGCCGTGGAGGCCGGCGCACAGGGTGGTGAGGCGGCCCGCGCCCGCCGCGCGGGCCTTCGCCTCGAGCTCGGCCAGCATGGCGGGCGACGGATCCAGCGCCACCACCTCGCGCGCCCGGCGCAGGAGCTCCAGGGTGAAGCGGCCGGTGCCCGCGCCCACCTCGAGCACCCGCGCCTGGCCCGTGGGCAGCAGCCCCGGCAGGCGGGCGAGCACCGCCGCCCGCTCGGCGCGGCGCAGCCCCCGCTGCCCGCGGGCCGCCTGCTCGGCGTCGTAGCTCGGGGCCAGCGCGTCGTAGAAGCGCCGCACCGGGCCCGCGCCCGCGGCGGCCAGCGGCTCGTGCACCGGCCGGCCCAGCACCTCGGACAGCGCGGCCACCCGCAACCCGCGCGCCGCCAGGCCGTCGAGCAGCCGCTCCACCTCCGCCAGCCAGAGCTCCAGCCCGCGCCCACCGGGCGGCGCCCGGTCGTGCAGCGCCAGCACGTCGCCCGGCCGCACCCCGGCCAGCAGCCTGGCGGAGAGCCCCCGCAGCCGGCGGTTGCCGAAGTCGAGCGCCCGCCGGCTGGCGACCGCGCAGGCGAGGTCGGCCTCGAGCAGCACGCGCCACAGGCGCGGATTGACCACCCAGGCCGGCGGCCGGAAGAGCGCCGGGCGCACCCCCAGGGGCGCGAGCGCCGCCTGGCAGCCCTGGAGGGAGCGGCCGAGGCGCGCCCGGCCGCGCAGCATGAGCAGGGGGTCGTGCTCGTCGCTGTGGTTGCCGAGCTCGTGCCCGCCGTCCAGCAGGGCGCGCGCGAGCGCGGGGTGGGCCCGCACCCGCGCGCCCACCACGAAGAAGGCCGCCCGCGCCCCGCGCCGGGCGAGCAGCTCGAGCAGCCGCGGCGTGGTGAGCGGATCGGGGCCGTCGTCGAAGGTGAGCGCCACCGCGTCCGGGCTGTGCCCGCGGTCCAGGACCGGCAGCAGCAGCCGCCAGCGGGGGAAGAAGGGCGCCAGGCCGGAGAGCAGCAGCAGCAGCCCCAGCGGCAGGGCCGCCGTCCAGGCCGGCGCCAGCCACCCGAGCAGGGCCGCGGCCTGGAGCAGCCCCAGGCCGAGCAGGTCGAGCGGCGCGAGCGGGCACAGGCGCGGCCCGTCCCCCCGCGCCGGGCTCACAGGAGCAGCTTGTCCCATTGCGGCCCCACCCGACCGCGGCGGTGCATGCGCGCCAGCATGGTCTGGAAACGCTCGCCGCCCGAGCCGACCACCCAGTGGAGGCGGCCCGCGGCCCGAGCCTGGACGCGGGCGATGATGTCCGCGCTCGGCGGGCCGGCGCGGTAGTAGGTCGGCTCGAGCAGCTCGTCCTCGGGCCGGATCTGCCCCTCCTGTTGGGCCAGGCGCCACAGGCCGGTGCCGGGGTAGATGCGCACGCCGCAGAAGAAGAACATCGCCGCCCGCTCGAGCTGCTCGGCCGCCTCCAGCGCCGCCCCGAGGGTGGCCTCGGTCTCCCCGGGGCCGCCCAGCATGAAGTAGTGGGCCACGGGTAGTCCCGCCGCGCGGGCCGCGCGGTGGGCGGCGAACACGTCCGCCGCCCGGAAGCTCTTGTGGTAGCGGGCCAGCACCGCGTCGCTCAGGTGATCGGTGCCGAACTCGACGTGCGCCAGGCCGCAGGCCCGCAGGTGCGCGTAGAACCCGTCCGGGGGGGCCAGGGGCGCGAAGAAGGCGCCCCAGGGCAGGCTCAGCCCGGCCGCGCGCATGGCCTCGGCCACCGCCAGGCTGTGGGCCGGGTCGGCGTTGAACACCGAGTCTGCCAGGAACAGGTAGCGCGCCCCGGCGTCCTGCAGGGCCCGGGCGGCGCGGCCGACCTCCTCGGGCGGGAAGGCGCGCAGCCGGCCGCCCTCGATCAGCGGGTAGGTGCAGTAGGCGCAGTGGAAGGGGCAGCCGCGCTGGGTCTGGAGGTTCAGCATGCCGCCCCGCGCGAGGTACGGCCCGCACTCCTCGGGCGTCCGCGGCAGGCGGCGGGGGTGACCCCCGGCCCAGGGCGGCGGCCGGTGGAAGGGGCGCCCGGGCAGCACCACCCCGGGCAGGGCGGCCAGCGCGTCCGCGCCCGCGCCTGCCTCCAGGGCCTGCAGCACGGCGCCGAAGCGCTCCCCCTCGCCGGCCAGCCCCAGGTCGGCCGCGCCGAGCGCGAGCAGCCGCTCGGGGAAGAGCGTGTAGCCAGCCCCGCCCAGCACCACCCACGGCCCGCCCGCCTCGCGCGGGCCGGCGGCCGCGCGCACGGCGGCGACCGCGCGCCGGCAGTCGTCGACGAACGAGCGCGCCGCGCTCACGTCGGTGTTGTCCACGTTGCGCAGCGACAGCCCGACCACCTGCGGGTCGAAGCCGCGCACGGCCGCGCCCAGGCCGTCCTCCCCGGGCTGCTCCAGGAGGTCCAGCAGGCGCACCTCGTGGCGAGGGTCGAGCGCGCCGGCCACGTGGTCCAGGCCGAGCGGGTAGACCGGGAAGGGCTCGGCCAGCCGGTTCAGCGAGGCCAGCAGGACCCGCATGGCCGCCCCCTCATGGGCTGAAGTCCACCGCGGTCAGGTGGGCGCCCAGCCCCACCAGCAGCACCCCGCGGCCGCCGAGGGCGACCGGGCCGCGGCCCGCGCCGAGCCCCGCCGGCAGCTCGCCCCCGGCCACCAGCCGGGCGGCCAGCACGGCCGCGACCGCGCTCGCGGAGGCGAATTCGCCCAGCAGCGGGCGCACATCGACCACCGGCCCGGGGAAGGCCGCCGCCTGGACGAACGCGCGCCAGCGCTCGCCGCCCTGGCGGTGGCCCGCCGGCAGATCGACCAGCAGCGCGCCGTAACGCTCGCCGAGCGCCGCGGGGCCGCCCAGCTCCGCGACCAGGGCGGCCAGCCCGGCCGCCACGTCCTCGGGCCGCTCGGGCGCGAGCCGGCAGGCCCGCAGGCGGACGCTCGGGCCCGCCTGGCCCGGGGCGCAATCGGCCTCCGGGCGCAGCCACAGCGCGCCGCCGCCGTCGGCCGGTTCGCCCCCGCAGGGGTCGAACAGCGGGCTCAGCACCGGGTGGTGCTCGTCTGCGCCCAGCACCAGGAGCTCCCGGGCGCGCGGGGTCTCGCGCTCCTCGACGTCCAGCGCCAGGAGCTCGGCCATCAGCAGGGCCGCCTCGAAGGAGCTGTCCCCCACGCTGGCGGTCAGGTTGGCCCCGCGCGCGCCGAGCCGCATGGCGAGCTGCCCGGCCGGGGCGTTGTGCACCGAGCCGACGAAGTCGATCGGGCTGGCCAGCCGCTGCGGATCGGAGAACAGCTCGTGCAGGAAGTCGTGCGTCTCCGACAGCGGGCCGAAGCCGGTGCCGAAGAAGATCCGCCTGGGCCCGGCCTCCGCGTCGGGGCACAGCGCCTGGCCGAGCGCGAGCACGAGGCGCGGCAGGCGCTTCTGGCGCCGGCAGACGCGCGGCGGCAGCTCGCGCACCACGTCCGCGTCGGGCAGCAGGCCGGCGCAGCGCTGCCCGCCCGCGAAGCGCTCCCAGGTCTCCCGGGTGTGCCCGGCGCCGGTCAGGCAGGCGCTGCCCACCACCCGCAGGCAGGCCGTGGGCCCGGGCGGGGCCTTCAGCCGGCCGCCGGGCCCGCTCAGGTGGACCGCCTGGCCGGCCGTGTTGCGCACCGCCCCGAGCACCAGGGCCGCGTTGTTGCCGCCGAAGCCGAAGGAGTTGGACATCACCGCGTGCAGCTCGGCCCGGCGCGGCTCGCGGAGCGGCGTGAGGCCCAGCTCGGGATCCGGCTCCGTGAGCCCGACGTTGGCGGGCAGCAGATCGCGGGTGAGCGCCGCCAGGCACACCACCGCCTCGACCGCCCCGGCGGCCGCCAGGGGGTGGCCGAACACGCCCTTGGTCGAGGACACGGGCGGCAGCCGGTCGTCGAACAGGTCGCGCACCGCCAGGGCCTCGGCCGCGTCGTTGTCGCGGGTGCCGGTGCCGTGCAGGTTCACGTAGTCGATGCGCCGCGGGCCGAGCCCGGCGTCGGACAGCGCGGCCTGCATGGCCAGGAACGCCCCGAGCCCCTCGGGGTGCGGGGCGGTCGGGTGGTGCGCGTCGCAGGACAGGCCGCCGCCCAGCAGCTCGGCGATCACCCCCGGGTGGGGCGTCTCGGCCGCGTGCAGCAGCAGCATGGCGGCGCCCTCGGACACGCTCATGCCAGCCCGCTCGCGGTCGAGCGGCCGGGTACCGCGCGGATCGACCAGCTTCAGCAGGCTGAAGCCGAAGTAGGTCAGGCGGCAGAGCGCGTCGGCGCCGCCCGCCAGCACCCGCTGGCAGCGCCCCGCGCGGATCAGCTCGAGCGCCACCTTGAGGGCCACGCCGGCCGAGGAGCAGGCCGTCGAGACCGTGAGCGCGGGCCCGCGGCAGCCCACGGCCCGCGCCACCCGCTCGGCCACCGTGCCGCTGCCGTGCAGCCGGTAGCGCTGCGGGTCCTTCACCCCGGCCAGCAGCAGCTCCTCGGACAGCGGCATGCCGCCCGTGGTCACCCCGAGCACGACCGCGTCCGGCGGCAGCTCCGCCCCGGCCATGGCCTGCTCGGCGGCGGCCAGCGCCAGGCGGTGGGTGCGAGGCCAGTCGGCGGGTCCGGGCAGGGGCAGCTCCCGGGGCACCTGCCCGGCCGGGCGGGGCCCGCCCACGCCGGGCTCGAACAGCCACAGCGGCTCGAGCGGGCGGTGCTCCACGCTGCTCTCGAGCAGCGCGCGCACCTGGGCGTCGAGGCCCACGCCCGCCGGGGTGACCACGCCCAGGCCGGTGATGAAGGCCCGGATGGAGGGGCCGCGGCTCAACCCGGGGCCCCCGACGACCTGCGGTTCTCGGCGATGTAGTCGGCCAGGGAGGCGACCGAGGTCATCACCCTGCGGCCGAGCTCCTTGTTGTCGATGCGGATTCCGTAGTCCTTCTCGAGCATGACCACCAGCTCGAGCACGTCGATGGAGTCGAGCCCCAGCCCCTCGCCGAACAGGGGAGCGTCGTCCGGGATGCTGTCCGGATCCACGTCCCGGAGGTCCAGCGTCTCCACGATCCTGCGCTTCAGTTCCGCTCGCAGCTCGTCCATCTGCCCGACCTCGTGAAGGTTCCGGCCCGGAGCCCGGCTACTCTCGCAGGGAAGGATCGGCGAGTCAAGGCCGGGCGCAGCCCATCCTTGACACCCGGCCGGGCCGCGGAAGAAACTCCGAGCTCCCGTCGTCCAAGCACAACGGCGGACGGCGAGGAGGACCCCGCGTGACCGTGAGCGCTCCCGAGGACGCCTCCATCGAAGGGCTGATCCCCCACCGCGGCCGCATGCGGCTGGTCGAGCGGCTGCTCTCGGTCACCGGGGACCGGGCCCGCATCGGCACCCGGGTGGGCGCGGACTGGCCGCTGTGCGGCCCGCAGGGCGTCCCGGCGATGGTGCTGGTGGAGGCCGTGGCCCAGGCGGCCGGCCTGTTGATGGGCCGGCGCAAGAGCCAGGAGCGCATGGGCGGCCGGGGCTGGCTGGTGGGCGTCAAGTCGGCCAGCCTGGCCCGGGGCGCGATCCCGGTGGGCACGGCGCTGGAGATCGAGGTGGAGATCCTGCACGAGGTGGACGTGTACGTCGTCTTCCGCGGCCGGGCCCGGGCCGGGGAGCACACCCTGGCGGAGGTCGAGATCCAGACCTTCCAGCCCGCGGAGATGGCCGCCTACATGGGCGAGGAGCGCGACACATGAGCGACGTCAAGGGCACCCCCGACGGCCGTCCGCTGGCGGTGGTCACCGGCGGCAGCCGGGGCATCGGCCGGGCCACCTGCGTGGAGCTCGCCCGGGTCGGGTACTTCGTGGTGGTGAACTACAAGAGGCGTGAGGACGAGGCCGAGGCCACCCTGGAGTCCATGCGGGCCCTGGGCGCGCAGGGCGAGATCCTCGGCCTGGACGTGGGCGACCGGGCCGCGGCCTTCGCCAAGCTGGAGGCGCTCCAGGATCGGCTCGGGCCGGTGGCGGTGCTGGTCAACAACGCCGGCGTGACCGCGGACGGGCTGTTCCCCATGATGAGCG
Organism: Myxococcota bacterium; assembly: GCA_022710975.1. GTDB lineage: Bacteria > Myxococcota > B64-G9 > B64-G9 > B64-G9 > JAKLGA01. The sequence continues at coordinate 121,956 of JAKLGA010000003.1, forward strand.
GGGACGCCTGGGACAAGGTCATGCGCACCACGCTGGACGGCTTCTTCAACGTCACCCGGCCGCTGCTCAAGGGCATGATGAAGCGCCGCCAGGGCAGCATCGTCAACGTGGCCTCGGTCTCGGCCCTGGTGGGCAACCGGGGCCAGGTGAACTACTCGGCGGCCAAGGCCGGCCTGGTGGGCGCGACCCGCTCGCTGGCGGCCGAGGTGGCCCGCCTGGGCATCCGGGTCAACGCCGTGGCGCCCGGGCTGATCGAGACCGACATGACCGCCAAGGTGCCGCGCGACCAGCTCAAGCAGCTCATCCCCATGAACCGCGTCGGGGCGCCGGAAGAGGTGGCCCGGGTGATCCGCTTCCTGTGCTCGGATGACGCCTCGTACGTGACCGGGCAGGTCCTCGGGGTGACCGGGGGCATGGTCTGAGGAGGCGAGCGGTGCGCCGGATGCTCCACCTGCTCGCCGGCCTGCTGCTGCTGCTGGGCGCGCTGCCGGCGGCGGGCGCGGGCTGGACCGCGAGCCTGGACGAGGTGCGCCGGGCGAGCGCCCGGGTCAAGAGCGTCCAGGCGCGCTTCGTGCAGACCAAGGCCATGCGCCTGCTCACCAAGCCGCTGCGCTCGGAGGGGGTGTTCGCCTTCCAGGCGCCTGGCTCGGTGCGCTGGGAGTACGCCCTGCCGCTCAGGAGCGTGCTGCTGCTGTCCGGGGACCGCCTGCAGCGCTTCGCCTGGCGGGACGGGACCTGGCAGGCGGACGCGGCCGAGCGGCTGGAGGCCATGCGGGTGGTGGTCGAGGAGATGCAGGCCTGGCTGACCGGCCGCTTCGCCGACAGCCGGGCCTTCGCCCCGGAGCTGGTGCCGGCCCGGGCGGACGGCCCGGCGCGGGTGGTGCTCACCCCGCGCGAGCCGGGCCTGCGGAAGATCCTGCAGCGGGTCGAGCTGCGCCTGGGGGAGCGGCCCGGGCTGATCGAGCGCATCGAGATCGTCGAGGGGCCCGAGGCCACGACGACCATCGAGTTCCTGGACATCCGCCTGGACGAGCCCGTGCCCGCGGCCCGTTTCCAGCAGCCCGGCGAGGGTCCCGCGCCGTGAGCCGCCCGCTCGTCCTGGCCCTGGCCCTCGCCCCCGGCCTGCTCGCGCCCGCCTGCGCCCACCTGCCCGAGCTCTACGAGTTGCCCGAGGCCCCCACGGCGGCCGGGCTCCAGCAGCGCTGCCACGAGGTGGGTCCGGCGGCCGCCTTCCGCGCGGTGCACGCCATCGAGGCCCGCCTGCCGCTCGGCCAGGCGAGCGCCATGCTCGGGGTGAGCGCGGCGGACCCGCTGCGGGGGAGGCTGCGCGCGGCGCTGGTCAGCGCCGAGGGGCTGACGCTGTTCGAGGGGCTGCGCGGGGACGGAGGCCGGATCCGGGTCCTGCGCGCCGTGCCCCCGCTCGACGGGCCGGACTTCGGCCCCATGCTGCTCGACGACGTGGCGCTGCTGCTGCTCGCCCCGCGCGGGCCGACCCTGCGCATGGGCCGCATGCGGTCGGGCGAGGGGGTCTGCCGCGCCCCGGTCCGCTCGGCGGTCTGGCCCGGCGGCGTCCTGGACGTGCTGCCCGAGGCCACGGACGGCGGGGCGGCGCTCAGGCTGTACGACGGGGACGAGTCCCTGCGGCGCGAGGTCCACCTGTCGGGCCGCACGCCGGCCGGGCTCTACCAGCGCATGCGCCTCGAGGCCTTCGGGCCGGGCGGCTACTCCCTGGAGCTCACCTTGCTGGAGAGCGAGCCCATGGACCCGGACGATCCCCTGTTCGAGGCGAACGAGCCCCCGGAGGAGCGACCATGAGGATGCGAGGCTGGTTCGGCGTGGGGTTCGCCTGCCTCGCCCTGGCGGCCTGCGGTGGAGGGGGGGCGGACCCCGGGGATGGGGGCCAGGACGCCGCGGACGGCGCGGGCGAGGACGGCGGCGCCGACGTGGATCCCGGCCAGGCCTTCCGCCTCGTCCTGCCCGAGGGCGCGCGCCTGTGCCCGGGCTTCACGGAGGGCCGCGACCACCTCCAGGAGTACGCGCTGCTCAGCCAGATCGAGCTCCGCCCCGGAGCGCTGACCCTGCCCCGGGAGGCCGGTCGGTTCCAGGTGGCGAACCCCGTGACCCGGGTCGAGCTGCGCACGGCGGCCGAGCTGCTCGACTCCCCGCCCGCCGAGGTCGAGGCCGAGGCCAGCGTGTACGACCCGGGCGGCGACTGGGAGACGTGGAGCTACCTGGTGCAGGTGCCGCTCACCCGGGCCCAGGGCACGGCCGAGCTCGCCCTCCAGGTCGACGTCTCGCGCGTGGACGGCGCCTTCCCGGCGGACATCACCGTGGGCGCCGAGCCCGCCGGCGCGAGCGTGTCCGCCGTGCTCCTCCTCGACGGCGGGTACGAGCCGCTGACGGACGAGGTGCACTACGGCCCCTGCGAGCTGGCCGGGCCCCCCGTGCGCACGGTCCAGGCGACCTCCGCCGCGGGCACGCGGGTGGAGCTCGAGCTGCGCTCGGGGGGGTGGGGCGGGGCCTGCAGCATGGTCGGCGAGACCGCCTGCTACTTCCTCACCCGGGCGGCCTACGCGCGCGGCGCCTACCAGGAGGAGATCACCGACCGCTGGCAGCTCGTGTACAACGGCTCCCACCACAACTGGGCCGATCGCTACCTGCTGCTGCTCGCGCCGCCGGACGGCGCCAGCGCCGCCCTGCTGATCCTGTCGCCGGACTTCTTCACCCAGCAGGGCGCGGCCCTGGTGCACCTGGACGCGGGCCTGCAGGAGATCTCGCGGGAGGAGCTGACCACCTGGCAGCAGGGCCCCTGAGCGGTGGCCCGCGCTAGGGCGCGAGCAGGGCGTCGACCTCGGCCCGGGTGAGCTCGCTCCAGTCGGGCCGGACGAAGCGCGCCCCGTCCCGCTGGAAGCTCACCCGGTAGAAGCTCTCGGCGTAGCTCTCGAGCTTGGAGCCGGTCTCCGGGCTGTGCTCGACGAACACCAGCTTGTCCGGGTCGAGCCCGCGCTCGGCCGTGAGCCGGGTGGCCAGCTCCGCGCAGAAGTTGGTCACCGAGGTGCCCGGGTTCTGGTCGAACAGCTCGGTCACCACCAGCACCTGCCGGTCCGGGCGGCGGACGAGCTTCAGCCCGCACAGGCTCGGCACCTCCCACAGGCCCGGGAAGTGGTACACCTCGTCCACGTACGCGAGGTCGGTCCTCATACCCCGCGCTCCTCGTCCGTGAGCTCGCGGCCGAAGCTCTGGCGCACCAGATCGCGCCGGCGGCCCCTGTAGGTGCCGAGCGCCCGCTCGCGCGCCACCGCGCGCTGCAGCAGTTTCATCATCTTCATGCTCTGCGGCTCGTCCCGGTAGAAGGTCTCCCAGGCCAGGTGGTAGAGCTCCTGCAGCCGGGCCGGGCTCATGTGCTTGGGCTGGAAGACCACCTCGCCGGCCGTGTAGCGATCCCAGTCGTCGCTCAGGATGCGCTTCTGCTTGCGCAGATCGTCCCGGCACTTGGTGTGCGGGAAGGGGGTCAGCACGGTGAACTCGGCCAGATCCAGATCGATCTCCAGCAGGAAGTCGATCAGCCGGCGGATGGAGTCCTCGGTCTGATCGTCCAGGCCGAGCAGGACGGTGCCCTCCACGGCGATGCCGTGGTCGTGGTAGCGCTTGACCCGCTGCCTGATGAAGTCGGAGGTGTCGAACACCGCCTGGTAGACGTACCAGGCCCCGGCCTGGGCGGCCAGCGCCAGGACCTCGTCGTCGTCCTCGATGGTGTGGCTGCACCAGGTCTTCTTGAACGGGATCATGGTACGGAACAGCTCCTTCTCCCACTCCTTGTCCTGGGCGAGGGAGTTGTCCACCACGAACAGCCGCCCGTTGGGGATGGCGGCCAGCTCCTCGGCCACCCGCGCCATGGGCCGCGGGCGGAAGCTGCGCCCGCCCAGGTAGGCCACCGCGCACGGGTAGCACTTGAAGCGGCAGCCGCGCGAGGCGTGGAAGAGATCCACCATGCGCACGCCCTTGTGGTGGTACAGCTCGTCCCGGAGGATCGACCGCCGGGCCGGGCCGACCAGCTCGATGGGCGGGTGGGCCTGCATGAAGTTGTAGACCTTCTGCAGCCGCCCGTGCGCGAGGTCCTCGAGCACCGCGCCGAGCCGGCCCTCCACCTCGCCCAGGAACAGCGCGTCCGCGTGCGCCAGGGTCTCCTCGGCGTGCAGCATGCTGGCGATGCCGCCGAACAGCACGCGCAGGCCGCGGGCGCGGAGCTGGTCGGCCAGCGCCCAGCCGCGCTTCACCTGGCTGGTCAGCATCATCGAGATGCACACCAGGTCGCAGCCCTCGCAGGCGGCCAGCGCGTCGCGGGGATCGACGTTCTCGTCCAGGAAGTCGAGCTCGACCCCGGGCGGGAGCGCGGCCGCCATGACCACCGGGCCGTGGGGCGGGAGGTGGAAGGTGGTCTGGCCCTCGAGTTTCTTCCAGCGCGGGTAGATCAGCTCGATCTTCACCTGGGTGGCTCCTCGCCGGTGCAGGATACCCGAGGGCCCGGGAATTTCAACCGCCCGCGCCGGCCGGGGGCCCCTGCAGTCGCTCGGTCAGGCGCCGGAGCGCCCAGCGGCTGAAGGCGTTCATGTAGCGCAGCACGTCCGGCCCGCCGATCCACAGGGCCGCGCCGTACAGCACCCAGGAGAAGGCGTACACCGCCGGCCCGCCCACCAGCCCGATCAGGGGCTCGCGCAGGTAGACGGCCAGCCCGGCCAGGGCGCCCACCGCCGGCCAGCCGAGCAGCATGCTCACCGCCAGCACCCCCAGCCCGGTGAGCAGCCGGCGCGAGGGGCGCTGGCGGAAGGTGGACAGGTCGGCGCGCTCGTCGAGCGCGCGCCGGATGTAGGGTCTGCGGGCCAGCCACCCGCCCACGCGCCTGCCCAGGCCCATGGCCGCTCCTCCGGCGCTGTACCTAGCCCCGTGTCGCTTCGCGCCACGGGACAAGAACATCTTCGCCCGGGAATCCGGGCTCGAGTTTCTAGCAGGAATCCCGGCACGAGGCCAGGCCGGCGCTCGCGCGGCTCACTCGAGGAAGGGCTGCCCGGGGCGCAGGCGCTCCGCGCGCAGCAGGCGCTCCACCAGGCGCTGCAGCCCGTCCAGGTCCCGGACCCGCAGCACCAGGATCGCCCGGCCGTCGGGCTCGAGGGCGGCGAAGGCGAGCTCCCCGCCGGGGGCGAGCAGCCGCTCGCGGTGGGGCTGCAGCACCGGCAGGGCGTCCACGGCGCGGGCGAGCTGGCCGAGCTGCCCCTCCGAGATGGCCAGCACCACGGTGGAGCTGCGCGCCTCGGCCAGCGCGGCCAGGGCGTCCGGCCCACCGGCGGGGGCCATGCGCGAGAAGGAGTTGATGCGGAAGCGCGCCCGCAGCGCCTGCCCGACCCGGCGGGTGTCCAGCGCATCGCCGTCGCACAGCAGCAGCACGTCGGTGAGCAGGTTGTCGAAACGGTAGATGGCCTCGGGGAAGCGGCCGGCGAAGCGCGCCACGGCCTGGTCGACGAAGGCCGCGTCCAGGCGCCGCCCCCGGGTCAGGTAGTCGTGCACCAGCGGGTACAGCGCCCGGGCGTAGCCCTCGATGGTGGCCTCGTTGTACCAGGGATCCTCGTCCAGCCGGCCGGTCAAGCGGGCGTAGGTCTCGCCGTTGCCCACGGCCGCGGCCAGGCCCTCGTTCAGCAGGCGGTAGGCGTAGCGGGCGTACGGGGAGGGGTTGGCGGCGAAGCGCGCGTCCAGCTCGCGCTGGCGCTCCAGGGGCTGCGCGTCCCACAGCGAGTGGCAGGCCTCGTGCACCAGGATGCCGAGGATCCCGTCCACGTCCTCCTTGTCGGTCAGCACCCCCAGGGTCTCGAGGTTCGCGCTGCTCATGGAGATCGAGTGCCCCTGCCGGCCCGGGATGGGGTACAGGCGCACCTCGAAGGGCACCCCCGGGGGCCACTCGGCGCCGATCAGCTCGCGCGCCGCGCCCAGGATGCCCGCCAGGTCTGCCTGGCGGGCGCGCGCCTCGAGCCGGGCCTGGAAGGTGGCCAGCTCGCCCCGGTGGGGCTCCCACAGCGCCTCCAGGTAGATCGGGTAGAGCGCCCGGTAGGTGGCGAAGAGGCGGGCGTGCTCGGGGAAGGGCAGCAGCCCGCGGCAGCGCAGCTCGAGGTCGTCGAGATCGCGCGCCTGGGCCGCGGCCAGCAGCATCAGCTCCGGCAGCATGCGCGCCTGCCGGCGGGCCTCGGGGTAGGACTGGAAGACGATCGACTCCCGCAGGCTGGGCGCCTCGTCCAGGATCGCGGCCAGCTGCGCGCGCACCTCGGGCGTCGCCTGGCGGCTCCGCTCGAAGGCCTCGCGCAGGGTGGTCGAGCGCATGCTGTCCCCGCGGGCGGTCTCGACGAACACCAGGAAGGCCGGCAGCGGGTTCAGCGCGAAGCGCAGCTCGAGCGGCTCCGCGGCCAGGGCCGCGGACGCCCCGGCGCACAGCCAGGCGAGCGCGGCGAACCCGTGGAACCCCTGGAGCGGCCTGCGGGCCGGCATGCGTGACCACCTTTCGCGCGCGCGGGCGTTCAGCGCGACTCGTAACACAGCGGCTGCAGATCGCGCTCCACCGAGAAGGCGGGCCGCAGCGACAGCAGGGTGGGCTCGTCGGGCAGGCAGATGCGGAAGAAGGAGTCGCACACCTGCCCGTCCTCGACCCGGCAGTCCAGATCGCTCAGGCAGCTCGGCAGCCAGTAGTCCCTAAACACCATCAGGTAGCGGGCGTCCCGGGGCTGGCAGCCCCAGTAGGGCTCGGCCAGCGTGCAGTAGCCGCCGGGCATGGCCGCGTCGCCGATCTCGGCCAGGCACAGGCCCTCGTCCAGGGGGTGCGCGCAGTCCTCGTCCGCGCCGCAGGAGTTGCCGAGCGTCTGCCCGCAGGCCGGATCGCCGGCGTAGTTCAGGTAGGCGTAGCACTGGCCGCGGGGCACCGCCACCCCGTCGGGCCAGCAGGTCAGGCAGGACAGCGAGCCCGACGGATCGAGGTCCACGCACGAGTAGCCCGTGCGCGGGCACTGCAGCGAGGAGGCGCACGGCCGGATCCAGACCACCTCGCCCAGCGAGATGCCCGTGCCCCCCAGCGGCTGGCAGCCGAGCTCGGTCAGGCGCATGGCGCACATGCCGCGCTGCAGGGCGTAGGCGCCGAGCTCCAGCAGGCACACGCCCTGCGCGCCGCAGTCCCCGTCCGCGGCGCAGGCCGCCCCCAGCGGCACGCCGCACTCCTCGGTGCCCTGCACGCCTTGGTAGTCGCCGCCGCAGTCGAGCGGCACCGCGGCGAGCGAGAAGCCGCGCTCGAGCGGCGCCCCGGTGGGCGACTGCTCCTTGGGCAGCGGCGCGGGCGCGTACAGCAGCACGCGGTCCTCGGCCCCGCCCACCAGCTCGGAGGGGGAGGCGCCCGGGGTGAAGCGGCCGTTCCCGTCGCGGTCCTGGTACACCAGGATCAGCGCCAGCCCCCAGGGGGGGTCGGCGGCCACCAGGTCCTCCGCCCCGGGCGGGTAGAACACGCGGATCTCGAACACGGAGGGGAAGTCCACCGAGACCGAGGCCGAGGCCTGCTCGCGCAGCTCCTCGACCGGCACCTGGCTCTGGCCGGAGGGGCTCCAGAAGAGCGACACCTTGAGCTCGCCGCCCGGCAGCGTGCCCTCGTAGGACACCACCCGCCCGCGGAAGGCGAACAGCGGCTCGCCGCGGTAGCCCTCGTCCACCAGGGGGTCGCAGGCCAACCCCAAGGCGGCGCCCGCCACAGCCGTGGCGAGCAGGCACACCAGCCGCGCCTGGCAGCCCACCTAGAGCCTCCAGGCCAGTCCGCCCGCGGCCCACCAGGTGATGGCCGCCCGCGTCTCGGCCCCGGTCACGGCCCCGCCCTCGAGCAGGGCCTGATCGAACACCCAGGCCACCGGGCCGGCCTCGATCCGCAGCTCCAGCCCCGCCCCCAGCGGGACGTCCAGGCCGGCCAGCGCCCCGAACCCGAAGCTCCAGGAGGAGCGGTCCCCGGCCCGGCCGAGGGTCTCGAAGGCCTGGGTGTGCCAGGCGCCCTCGACCAGCAGGCCGACCGACAGGCTCACGTACGGCAGGTCGATCACCCGCACCGCGCTCAGCCCCACGGCCAGCTCGTCCTGGGTGGACGAGACCAGGCCGTCCGCCGAGTCGAGCGCCGAGCGCGCCCAGCGCAGCCGCAGCCCCAGGCTGAGCCAGGGCAGATCCAGGCTCACCCCGACCAGCGCGCCCGGGGCCACGGCCTCGCCGCCCAGCACCTCGCCGCGCGCCGCGCCGTAGGCGAAGACGCTCGCCTCCACCTCGCTCTCGCCGCCGCCCTTGCGCAGCAGCCGGGCGTACTCCACCCGGCGCCCGTCCTGGGCGGACAGCTCCAGCTCCTGGCCGGCCTGGAGCTCGACCCGGTACTCCAGGTAGTGATCGGGGGTGCGGCGCTGGACGAAGTAGCGCCCCGCCGGCAGCACCAGCCGGGCGCCGCCCGCCTCCACGGCCACCTCGGCCGCCACCGGCCCGCCCTCCTCCTGCTCGAGCACCAGGTAGAAGCCGGCCTCGCCCAGCGACAGCCGGCCGGAGCGGTTGCGGTCGTGGGTCAGCCGGCTGAGCACCAGCTCGCCCTTGCCCTTGATGTCGTACTGGTAGGTGGGGTGCTGCAGCTGCATGGTGCGGCCGCTGGAGCGCAGCGTCTGCTGGTAGGTGTAGCGGTAGGCCTCGTCGAGGGTGATCTGCCCGTCGCGGTCGCTGTCCGCCGCCCCGCGCAGCGCGTTGACCAGGTGGTGCGAGAAGAACGAGGCCCTCAGCTGGTCCGCCTCGTGGCTGTCCTCGCCGGCCGCGCTGGAGGTGATGATGGCCAGCCCCTCGGCCTGCAGCCGATCGTCCAGACGGATCTCGAACGGCTCGGCCTCGCGCAGGCCCTTGACCCGCGTGGCGCCGCCCGAGCGGCAGGAGTCGAGCACCAGCAGCCGTACGGCGGCGGGTGAGCCCAGCATGATGGCGTTCAGCTCGTCGAACGCGAGCGTGCTCGCGCCGAGGTGCAGGCCGGCGGCGTCCGCGTGGCCGGAGTAGAAGACGATCAGCACCGCGCCCTGCCGGGGCTGCTGGCGGATGCGGGCGTTCTGCTCGAGCACCACCCGCCGCAGCGCGTCCGCGTCCTCGCCCAGCACCAGCACCGTGTTCTGCGCCGGCACCCCGCCCAGCCGCTGCAGCACCGCGGCCAGCTCGGTCGCGTCCCGCTCCGCGTAGCGCAGCGGCAGGTCCCCGGGGTGCCCCTGGTTGTTGCCGGCGGACACCAGGTAGAGCTCGGCCGCGCCTGCCGGCAGGGCCAGCGCGAGCAGGGCGACGACGAGCAGCGTGTGGCGGAGGCTCTTCACGGCTCCATCCTGCACCAAGTGGCCCGCCGGGACAATCGCGCCCCGGCGCATCAACGCGCCTTGCGCAGGAGGAAGGAGGCCACCCGGCAGCCCTCCGGGGCGCGCACGGCGCCCGGTCCGGCCCCGGGGGACAGCTCGTCCGGCCCGAACGGCCGCGGGCAGTGCACCAGGTGGATCCACTCGTCGCCGGGGGCCTCGTCCAGCTCCACGGCGCCCTCCAGCGGGCCGGTGGAGCCGGCCTGGGCGGGCCGCGAGGCGGCGCCTGGGCCGAACGGGTGGCAGGGCTCCAGCCGGCCCTGGGCGTCCTGGGCCACCAGCAGCACGTGCCCGGCCACGGGCAGCTCCAGGGTGAAGCGCAGCCGGTCCCCGGCCTGGAACGAGTCGCCGCTCAGCGCCTCGGCCACCCGCTCCCCGCGCTTGAGGAACACGTTCAGGCCGAGCGAGCCCTTGGCGCGCACGACCGGCTCCTGCGGCCCCGGGGGCGGGGACCAGAAGGCGACGGCCAGGAGCACCAGGGCGGCCGCCGCGGCCGCGCCCAGCGCGCCGAAGCGCACCCACGAGAGGCTCCACCAGGGGCGGGCCGGCGGCTCCTCGAGCCTCGCCAGGATCCCCGCGAGCAGGCGGTCGGGCCGGGCCTCGGGGAAGGCGGCGAAGCCCTGGGTGCGCAGCGCCATGCGCTCCGCGCAAACCTCGCACCCCCCGGCGTGCTCCCTGAGCGCTCGCGCCTGCTCAGGCGGGAGCTCCCCGGCGTGCAGCCGGTCCAGGGTCAGGTCCGAGGGACAGCCCGCAGGCCGTCCGGCGAGGTTTTCCGTGAAGCGCATGGCGTGCCCCAGCGTCCTCCGTCGCCCTACTTAACCCGCCGCCCCTGGATCCGGGCAACCACCAGGCTCCGGAGGGGTCCCCGGCGGCGCGGTCAAGGCCTCGGACTGCTTGCGGAATCTATCCAGGAGGTTGCCGACGGTGCGCCTCGAGACCCCGAGGATCTCGGCCGCCTCCTCGTGGCTCATGCCGTCCACCAGCACGTAGATGGCAGCGGCCGCGCAGCTCTCGTCCACCACGGCCAGCACCTTGCGGATCTCGGTCAGGTCCTCGGCGGAGGGCGCGCCCCGGGGGCCGTCGGGCTGGGCGCAGCCGTGCTCCTCCCACAGCTCGCGCCGCCGGCGGCGGTCGCGGATGCGGTTGAAGCAGTAGTTGGTGGTGATGCGGTAGAGCCAGGTGGTCACCTGGCCGCGCTCCTCCCAGGCCTGGGGGTAGCGCAGCACCCGGATGAACACCTCCTGGGTGGCCTCGTCCGCGTCGGCCGCGTTGCCCAAGAGGTAGCGCGCCCGGCGGTAGACCGCCGGGGCGTGCTTGGCGAACAGCTCGGATACCTCGTCGCGCTTCAAGGCAGGGGGATACTACACATCCTCCCCGAGGCGTGGCAACCACGGCGAAGGGCGGAGCGAGCCTCACCGGCCGCGCAGCAATTCCAGGTAAGGCACGGGCACGCGGTCCTCGGGGCGCAGGGCGAGGGCGGCGGCGATCTCGCCGAGCTCGGCCTGGCCCGCCTCGTCGTCGAGCCCCTCCAGCACGGTCTCGAGCTCCACGAAGTCCCCGAGCCCCTCCACCCGGTCCAGGTGGATGCGGGTGGGCGCAGGAGGAGCAGCCGGCGCTCCTTCCGCACCTCTCCCACCACCCCCAGCGCGTCGGCGAGCACGGCGCGCAGGCCCCCCGGATCCGCCACCGGGATGATGAGGTAGTCGCTGCCGCGGGCCTCAGCCCGGTCTGGCCGCCGGTAGGAGATGAGCTCGGCCCGGCCGTCTCCCAGCTCGCGCAGCTTGAGCCTCGCCCGCTCCGCCCCGAAGAAGGTGTCCCGCTGGCGGAGCAGCGCAGCCTCCCGCGCACCCCGTCCGACGGCCAGGCGCCGTGCGGCCTCCAGGTCGGCGACGCGGCACTTCAGCTCGATGTTCCGTCCGGACCGCATCTCCAACCTCCCGGAATCGCAGCATTGACGCACTTCTTGACGCGCGTCAAAAAGAGCCTGGCACCTTTTTCTGGTAGCGTCATAAAGTGCCTGGCACCTTCTAGGGCAGGGGGGCACTGCACCCCAGCAGGACTCGATCTAAGACCTCCTCCCGTCCGGTTCGATCGCCACCCTCTGCCTCCATGATGTCCAGGAGGTCAGCACAAGCCCGACGCCGATCGACCGACAGGAGCGCCTCCGCAGCCCCCCAGAGATAGGGATCGAGACCCTCGGGACTCGCCAGGACGAGCGGCACTCGCTCGCCAAGGACGCACCAACCGCTCGCCGGCTCTAGGCCAGCGATGATGCGCACGAATCTCAGCAGGGGGGGGTACGCAGGTGCATTTCCTGGCACGCCGAGGAGCCAGGCGTAGCTCAAGCAGACCCCGCGATCGGGCTCGCTCTCGAACAACCGCAAGAGCACCTCCCGCCCGCGGGATCCGAAACGGCCGATCGACTCGACGAGCCGTTTCCTGTCCCTGGCGCCCTCGAAGGCATCGCTGTGCAGGCTCGGCCGTTTCCCGTCCCTGGCGCCCCAGAAGGCAGCATCGCTGGACAGACTCGGAAGGGGCGCCGGGTACCGATCCCAGAGGGCCCTCGAGAGATCATCGAACGCTGGTTCGAAGGGGAGTTGCGCCAGGGACTCCGCCACCGCGACCGAACTGCGCCCGTGCTCCTTGAAGAACGCGTGGAGTCTCTGCAGGTCCATGGGGGCCTTAATTCTCTCCAGTCGGCGCAGGTAACCCCCGGGAAGACCCGAGCCGCGGCCTGCGATCTGGCACGCCTCCAGCGTTCGCTGCGTGAAGGCGCTGGCTGCGCGCTGGTCTCGCCACCCAGGGCAGTTCTCGAGCAGGACGTAGCTGGCCCGGCAGGCCGCCATGCGAAGGGCGGGCTCGACGTCGGATAGCGATGGGGCGATGATCGCGGCAGCACGCGTGCACCGCCCGCGGGCCTCCGGTGAATCCTCCAGCCGGCGGTGCCCCTGGCTGCATGGGCCAAGAAGGATGACCTCGTTAACCCATTCGTTCACGAGCCGCCTAAGCTTCGGATCCCGGCGCCGCGCGAGGCGCGCCAACGCGTCGAGCCATGCATCCGGATCGAAGTCATCTGAACACCATCCGATCAGGGAGACGAGCCCGGGGGCGGCAGCGCTCTCGATGACCTCCTCCAGCGGCAGGCCAAGAAGGAGGTGGTTGAAGCACGATCTGACCGCCCGGTCTCCGTTGCGCCCTATCCCGGGGAGCTTCGCCAGGACCACACGGGCGAGGTGCCGGTCTCCAGTGCGGGAGGCAAGGCACACGAGGCTATACAGCTCTTGACGGCGCTCCGGGCCAGCCCGCCCTGGGCTTTCACGCGGCGCGGAAAGGACCTGCTCGACACCCCGGACGAGGCGGCCGCGGCCACCCCGCTCGAGCACCCGAGGGCTCGCCTCGAGCATGGCCAGGCGGTCGACCGCATCCCAGCTCGGCGCCTGCCCGGGCCGCACGCCGGCCAGCGCCCGGCGCGCCCGTTCATCCCAGCGGGCGCCGAAGCGACGCAAGAGGTCCAGCGTGCACTGGCCGAAATCGCGATCCGCGAGCAGGCGCGAGGCCTCGCCCTCGACGACCCAGAAGTAGGCAGTGGAAGAGGAGTCCGCGAGCTGCTGGAGCGCCACCAGCTCGCCCGGGGGACCCGCCTGGAAAGCCAGCGCGGCGGCCAGCACGGGGAGATTCTTCTGTGGGGTCTCGGGAAAGGGACCCGCCGTGCGGCTGCCGTGAGGCAGGCAACCGGTGGCCACCGGACCGTCCGCCATCGGCCCAAGCAGGCCCCGGACGAGGTCGGGATCGTCGATCCGCGCGCGGATGGACTCGGACAGCAACTGCCTTCTGGGCTCCGCGGCCAGTCGCTCCCTCCGCGCGAGCTCGAAGAGTTCGGGTTGCCCCAGGCCCACGAGGGCCTCGACGAACACCTCGTGCTCGCGCCCGCGGGCGGCCAGGGCCCGCGTGAACGCGGTTGGCGCCCCGCGATCGTCACCCAGCGCGAGGAGCAGCAGGGCGGCGAAGCCCTGGCGAGGGTGGTCATCTTGGGCTGCCGCGGCGGCCCAGCCTTCAGGTCCCTCGTCGAGGAGCCCCTGTGCAGCGGGATCCAAGGACAGGCTGCCGGACCACCCGGAGAGCTTGCGCAGCCGCGACGAGAGCTCTCCGGGGCTGGTGGCGCGGAGGACGAAAGCAGCATCGAGGAGGCCGAGCTCTGGCGCAGGGGCCCCACGGGCGCCCGTCTCCTCCTCGAAGAACCGTCCCAGCCGTCCCCCATGAGTGCGCGCCAGCTCGAACGCCACCGCTCGCGCCGGAGCACTGCTCGCGCCGTTGATCGTTCCCGACCACCGGGAAGAGAGATAGTGTGCCAGCGCCTCGAACACCAGGGGTTCGGACTGATGCGAAGCCAGGCGCAGCGCCGCCCGATCGTTCCCGTGCAGCGCGAGCTCGCGCAGCAGGGGCATCGGCAGGCCGGAGAGATCCGAGGCGTACTCCGGCCAGCCGAGGTCGCGCGAGAGCGCCTGGGCGCGCAGGCTCTCCAGGGCGATCCTGGCCAGCGGGTCGTCCCGGAAGCGGACGTCCTCGGCCAGCCTGTCGAGCACCCCGGGCCCGAACGCGAGCAGTGCATTCCGGTACCTCTCGACGTCCCTGAATCCCAGCTCGACCGAGCGGATCCGGATCTGGCCCAGGTACTTGGCAAGGATCGCCGGAGCCGCGTCCGAGTAACCGAGCGCGCCCAGCATCTCGGCCAACCCGCTGGCGGTCCGACCCGGCGGGGCGGCCTCGAACCGCCGCACCATTTGCATCGCCGCGGTGTTACCTCGCAGCGCCGCCGCCGCCGCGAGGCGCTGCTCGTCGTCGAAGCCAGGCACGGCGCCACTCGCGACCCCGCCGAGCCAGTCCGAGACAGAGCTCCCGGCGGTCGCGATTGCCTGGCGGATCCAGGGAGAGCGCGCACCGTCAGAAGCGGCCTCCAGCAGCAACGGTGCGAGCTCAGGCGGGGCGAAGCTACCCACGAGCACGGCGAGGCAACCGCCGTGCCTCAGCCCCCTCGGGCCCACCGCGCGCAGGTGTCCGGCGATGAAAGGGATCGCCGCGTGGTCGAAGAGCACACCCTCGGAGCTCCGGCCGACAGACAGAGCAAGGACCTGGCCGTCCGGCAGCGGCACCGCGACCGAGCAATGGCGCAACCCGGAATCCCACCTGGCCACCTGGTATGGCTGGCGCAGCCTCATCAGGACATCTCTCGCCAGGAGCCTGCGCGCACCGTCGGCGCTCCGCGCCTCTCGTTCCAGGAGGCTCGCGATGGAAGACCCTCGTCCCTCCAGAAGGCTGCGATACGCCGCGAACTTCCCGCCTCGGAGATTCACCGTACGCTCGAAGAGTTCTTCCGCGGACAGGGCAGAGGGGACGAGCGGCTCAGGGCCACCGGCGAGAACTTGCGCTGCCAGAAGGAAGAGCCAAGTACCTACCAGTAGATTGCGAACACTGGTCCCTGCATGCGACACCACGAACCCCCTCGGCAGCAAGGCGACGGACGAGTCCTAGGATACCCCAAGGAGGATACCCTAAGGAGAACCTGGTTCCGCGTCAAAAGAAGCCTGGCACCTTTTTCTGGTGGCCCACGCCGGCGCCGAGCCAGCCCGTCTCTGGTAAGATAGGTGGGTTCGAAAACATGGGGAGGCGTACATGAACCAGTCCCTGTCGTGGTGGGGTCTGTCCGTGCTCCTGGCGTGCTCCCCGTTCCAGCTCACCTGCGACGGAGGTTCGGGTGCCCTACCCGAGTGCGGCAACCAGCAAGTCGAAGCCGGAGAGGTCTGTGACGACGGCCGCAACGGCGACGCCTGCGATGGCTGCCTCGACGACTGCACCGCCCTGGTGAACACCTGTGGCGACGGCTACCCCTGCGGCGCCGAGGAGTGCGACGACCACAACACCACCGGCGGGGACGGCTGCTCGGCCAACTGCGCCAACGAAGTCATCCCCGCGTGCGGAGACGGAATCCCCCAGGCCGGCGAGGACTGCGACGACGGCCGCGACGGCGACAGCTGCGACGGCTGCCTGGACGACTGCACCTCCCACTCCAACACCTGCGGCGACGGATTCCGCTGCGACCTCGAGGAGTGCGACGACCACAACACCACCGATGGAGACGGCTGCTCCGCCCTGTGCCTGGACGAGGTCCTGCCGTCCTGCGGCGACGGCACCCCGGACAACGGCGAGGACTGCGACGACGGCCGCAACGGCGACGACTGCGACGGCTGCCTGGACGACTGCACCTCCCACTCCAACACCTGCGGCGACGGCTACCGCTGTGACCTCGAGGAGTGCGACGACCACAACACCACGGACGGGGACGGCTGCTCCGCCCTGTGCCTGGACGAGATCCTGCCGGCCTGCGGCAACGGCACCCCGGAGGCCGGCGAGGGCTGCGACGACGGCAACGGCGTGCTGACGGATGACTGCCCGGACGGACCGGGCGGCTCGTGCGAGCCGGCGTACTGCGGCGATGGGTTCACCAACCTGTCCGGTCCTGCCCGGCCCGTCGAGGGCTGCGACGACGGCAACCTCGTGGACGCGGACGCCTGCAGCAACGCCTGCCAGCCGAACCCGTCCTGCGGCATCGATCAGGACGCCGACGGCTCCTTCCTCGACCCGGGCGAGGGCTGCGATCTCGGCCCGCAGAACTCGGCCACCACCTCGGGCGACTGCGCCAGCGCGTGCCGTCCGACCTGCGTGTGCCCCGCCTGTGGCGACGGGGTGGTGGACTACCCGCTGGGCGAGGAGTGCGACGACGGCGGCGGCGCCGCCGGGGACGGCTGCGACGGGCTCTGCCGGGTGGAGGTCACCCCGGCCTGCGGCGACGGCCATCTGGACGCCTACCTGGGAGAGGAGTGCGACGACGGCGCCACCGCGCCCGGCGACGGCTGCAGCCCGACCTGCCAGCTCGAGCCCGTCGGCCAGACCTGCGGCGACCAGGTCCAGGACGCCCTGGAGGCCTGCGACGATGGGGGGGCCTGCGCGGACGGCTCGGCGTGCAGCCTGGACGCGGACTGCGCCGGCCAGCCCACCGCCCCGCCCTCGGACGATCGCTGCCTGCCGCGCAACGGCGACGGCTGCAACGCGACCTGCACCCTGACCAACGCGGCCTCCACCTTCCACCTGCTCACGGGCGGGGTCACGCTGGAAGCGGACAACACGTATCTCTGGATGGCCCAGGAGGGGAGCGGGATCCTCGAGCGCCTCGACATCCAGGCCTGCATCCAGCACCTGGCGGCCAACCCCTGCCTGCCCGGGCCCCCGCCGACCTGCGCGCAGCCCTGCCCGACCCAGCAGGTGACCACCTCGGCGATCAGCCTGGCTCTGCCCGCGTCCGATGGGCGCACCCTGTGGTTCACCGAGTCCGCGTACCAGGTGTCGATGGTCGTGCGCGCCCTCGACATCGCCGCCTGCGACGCGGCCCTCGCCCTGGGCGGGGACTGCAGCGCATTGGTCCAGGACTTGGCCGGCGGCCCCTGGGGCCACATGGATGGCGTGGGGGCCGCGGCCCGCTTCGGAGAGCCGCGCGGCCTGACCTACCACCACGGCGCCCTCTACCTGCTCGACTCGGGCTGCGGCACGCTGCGGCGCATCGATCCTGTCAGCGGGACCGTGGTGACGGTGGTCGGCCCGGCGCAGCCCACCTGCCCGAGCCCGGGCGCCCTCGAAGGCTACGGCGCGGCGGCCCGCCTCGCCAGCCCGCGCTACATGGCCACCGACAACTCCGGCTTCCTGTACGTCTCGGACAACTTCGACCACGGCCTGTGGCGCTACCACACCGCCAGCGGCTACCTGGAGCGCTTCGTCGGCACCGGCGTCTCCGGCTACCTGGACGCCCTGGACGGGCGGCAGGCCCAGTTCGCCCGGCCGCGCGACATCGCCTCGGACGGGACCAGCCTGTTCGTGGCGGACTTCAACAACTACGTGCTGCGCGAGGTCCACCTGACCACCCGGCGCGTGACCACGCTGCTGGGCCAGGCCGGCGCCTGCGGCAGCGCCTGGGGCACGGGCGCGCTCGCCCGCCTGGACAAGCCGATGACGCTGGTCTTCCACCACCCCAGCCGCTCTGTGTTCGTCTACACCGCCTCCGATTGCGGCTCGGCGCCGCAGATCTGGCGGGTGCGCTGAGCCTGGAGGCGCTCCCGCCCCGCGCGGCCGCCCGCTTGACTTGCGCCCCGGATGGGGGGCACCTTCCGCCCGCATGGAGCGGCGCGCCTTCACCCACTGCGGCGTGAGCCTCGGCCAGGTGCACGCCCTGGCCGGCCGCCTGCGAGCCGAGCTGGGGTCGGCCGCGGGGCCCGTGTGCCTGGCCAGCCAGGATCGGCCCGTGGTGGCGGCCGCGCTGCTGTGCGCGCTGGCCGGCGGCCCGCCGCTGGTCCTGCCCCACGCGCTCTCGGCCCGGGTGCTGGCGGAGGCGCGCGAGGCCACCGGCTGCGGCCTGGCGCTGGTCGCCGGCGACGAGGTGGAGCTGCCCGACGGCGTGCAGGCCGTGCCGGCCGCGCTCGGTCCGGAGCCCCCGGCCGACACCCCGGCGCCCGCGCGCGCGCGGGCCGAGGACGAGGTGTTCCTGTCGCTGTTCACCGGCGGCTCGACCGGCCGGCCCCGGCTGTGGCCCAAGAGCCCGCGCGCCCTGCTCGGGGAGGCGGCCGCCCTGGTCCGGCGCTTCGGCTTCGGCCCCGCGGATCTGGTGCTCGCCACCGTGTCGCCGCTGCACATCTACGGCCTGCTGTTCTCGGTGCTGGCCCCGCTGCTGTCCGGGGCGCGGGTGCTGCGCCCCACGGCCTTCCTGCCGGCCGAGATCGAGCGGCTGCTCGGTGAGCCCGGCCCGAGCTTGCTGGTCGGCGCGCCGGCCCACTACCGCGCGCTGCAGGCCGCCCGCCCGCGCGGCCCGCGCCTGCGGCTGGCCTTCTCCTCCGGGGGCATGCTGGACCCGGCCGACGGGGACCACTTCTCCCGCGCCTCGGGCGTGTCGGTGGTGGAGGTGTACGGCTCCACCGAGACCGGCGGGGTGGCCACCCGCGACCGCCTGCGCGGGGAGCAGGACTGGACCCCGGCCGAGGGGGTGCGGCTGGGCTTCGCCGACGAGCGCCTGGCGGTGGACTCGCCCTTCCTCTCGCCCGGCCTGCCGCGCCAGGCCGACGGGCTGTTCCTCACCGGCGACCGGGCCGCGCCCGCGCCGGGCGGGCGCTTCGCGCTGCTCGGGCGGGTGGACGGGATCGTCAAGGTGGCCGGGAAACGCGTGGACCTGGCCGAGGTGGAGCAGAAGCTCGGCGCGCTGCCCGGGGTGCGGGAGGCGGCGGTCCTGGCCGCCGAGGCCACGGGCGGCCGGGAGCACGAGATCCTCGCGCTGTACGCGGGCACGGCCGAGCCCGAGGCGGTGCGCGCCATGCTCGCCCAGCGCGTGGAGCCCCAGGCCCTGCCCCGGCGGATCCTGCGGGTCGACGCCATCCCGCTCACCCCGTCCGGCAAGCGCGATCGCCGGGCCCTCGAGACCCTGCTGAAGGGCTGACTACAAGATCCTGCCCGACAGCCAGCCGGTGGCCACCACCACCCCGCCGGCCTGGAGCAGCGCGGGCGCGATCTCGGGGTCGGCCACCAGATCCACCGTCCCGCCCAGCGTCTCGAGCAGCGCCCACACGAACGCGCGCCCGGTCTCCTCGTTGACGCGCCGCTCGACCGCCACGACGTGCCCGGCCAGCAGCGCCATGCTCTCTTCTTCGTCCGACTCGTCAGACCTGTCCGACCTGTCTGACTCGTCGGACTCCTCCCGGAACAGCCCCAGCGGGATGAAGGCCCGTGAGGCCAGCCGGACCTCGTCCTGCGGCCGGGCCTCGAAGGCCTCGAGCCCGGGGTAGACCTGCAGCTCGTGGGCGAAGAGCGCGAGCTGCACGTCGACCCGCGCGGGCAGCCTCCGGCCCGCCTGGCGGGCCGCGTCCGGGCAGTCGAACACGAACGGGTAGAGCCCGTCCTGGCTGTCGGCCAGGGCCTCGGGCGCGACCGCCCAGGCGTGGAAGGCGCCGTCCAGCGGGCTGTCGCCCTCCCGCGCCAGCTCCCGGGTCAGGACCGCCGGCATCCGCCCCCGCCCGTCCAGGTGGGGGTTCATGCCGACCAGCTCCTGCTCGGCGGAGATCTGCGCCCACAGCTCGGCGCCGCACGGCAGGCGCCAGTGCAGGTAGGCCCCGCGCTCGGACTCGACCAGCGCGCCCTCCTCGTCGGCGCGCGCGGCCAGGTCCACGAACTCCTCCTCGCTCTCCGCGTCGAACCCGATGCTGGTCAGGTGGCTGGCCATGGGATCTCCTCCCCCAGGACGAGCAGGGCGAACACGTGCCCGTCCAGCTCGGCCACGCGCGCCTCGCACTCCAGGGCCGGCTCCGCGATGCGCAGCGCCACGCGCTCCGCCCCGAGGGCCGTGACGCGCACCCGCGCGAGCGCGCCGCCCAGGCCGAAACCGCAGGCCTTGGCCGCGGCCTCCTTGGCGCACCAGGCGCGGGTGGCCGCCGGCAGCTCCCCGAGCGGGCTCGCCGCCACCAGGGCGGCCTCGGCCTCGTCCAGGTACATGCGCCGGGTGGACAGCACCCGCGGGGCCATGCGCTCCACGTCCACGCCCAGCCGCCGCCCGTCCGCCGCGGCCACGGCGAAGCGGTCGTCGTGCGCCGCCGAGACCGGGCCGGCGAAGCCCGGGGCCGCGGGCAGCACCCCGTCGGGCGCGCTGGTCTCCAGGGCCGCGGGCGGGGAGGCGCGATCGCCGGTGAGCCGCCGCCCGAGCAGCTTCAGCGCCAGGCGCGCGCCCAGGAACGAGCGCCGGCGCCGGAGGCCCTGGCCCTCGAGGCGGGTCCGCTCGACCAGGGTGAGCGCACGGGTCACGGCCGGGCAGACCGCGTCCAGCTCGAGCACGACCAGCTCGCGGCAGCCCGCGCGGAGCGCGGCCAGCGGCTCGCCCGCCCGGACCTGCACCCAGCCGGCCGCCTGCATCCGCCCCCGGGACACGTCCTGCATGCCGAGGCCCAGGCAGGCCTCGCGCGGCGCGCCGCCGTCGTCGAAGAGCCACAGGTCGAACAGCAGCTTCTCGCCCTCCCGGCCGGTCGGGAACACCCGGCAGGACACCTGCTCGCCCGGCCGGATCGGCTCGAGCACGCGGCGCTCGGCGTAGCCCGTGGGGAACGCGAGGGTCGCCGCGTAGCGCTGGCCCCAGGCGCAGGCCAGGTGGAAGGCCGCGTCCAGCGGGAAGGGCGAGCCGAGGGGCCCGGGCGGCGCAGGGTGGTCCGCGGCCACGAGCCGCCCGAGCGCGCCCGCCTCGCTCAGCCACACCGTGCCCTGCGCGTTGTGGAAGCTCGGCCCGAAGGGGACGAGGTCCGCGTACAGCCTCTCGGCCGGGAAGGAGCAGCCGGGCCCCGGCAGGCAGGCCAGCTCGTCGAGGGGCGGGATCGCCACCGGCGAGGTCCCGCCCCCCGGCGCGAAGGTCACCTCCACGTGGGTGCGCGCCCGGGCGAGGCCGGCCCGGCCCGCGGCCTGGCGGGTGACCAGGCGGGCCACCAGCGCGCCGCCCTCCAGCCGCTCGAGCTGCACCTCGGCCTCCACGGGAGAGCGGTCCGCGGGCGTCTCCAGGAAGCGCAGGAAGCGGGCCGCGCGCGAGGCGCCGACGTCCAGCCCGGGCTCCGCCTCGGCCGCCACCCGGGCCAGCAGCTGCAGCGCCTCCACGGCCGGCAGCACGGAGCGGCCCTCGGCGCGGTGGTCGGCCAGGTAGGCCGGGTTCTGGATGCGGACCGGGATGGCGCGCGCCGGGCTCACTTGGGGAAGTTCTGCCAGGTGGCCACGGTGATCGGATCCACGGCCACCACCTGGCCCCTGGGGTTCAGGGCGCAGTGGCGGGTGTGGCCCCGGCATACCAGGCAGCCCGACTCGGCGTGGGTGATCACGTAGTCGAACCGGATGCGCACCCGGTCGATGTCGCCGGTGCGCGTGTGGACGAGGAAGGGATCGTCGTAGCGCAGCGGCTGGAAGTACTGCACGCCCAGATCGAAGATCGGGTAGACGAAGCCCGAGGCCTCCACCTGGGCGTAGGGGAAGCCCACGTCGCGCATCAGGTTGGCCCGGCCGTACTCGAAGTAGCGCAGGTAGTTGGCGTGGTAGACGATGTTCGAGCGGTCCGTGTCGGCGTACAGCACCCGGCTGGCCGCGCGGTTGTACACCAGCCCCGAGACGCGATCGCGCACGAAGCGCGGGTCCCCCTCCAGCGGCGCGGGCTCGAACTTGGGCTGGCGCATCCCGTCGCTCCCCGCGGGCTCAGGTCGCCCGGAACAGCACGCAGCAGTTCGTGCCGCCGAAGCCGAAGGAGTTGGACAGCGCGATCTCCACCCGCGCCCGGCGGGCCTGGTTGGGCACCACGTCGAGATCGCCGAGCTCCGGATCCGGGAGGTAGTTGATGGTCGGCAGCAGCACGCCCCGCCGCATGCCCTCGATGGTCAGCGCGGCCTCGATGGCCGCCGAGGCGCCCAGCGTATGGCCGAGCTGCGACTTGTTGGAGGACACCGGGATGCGCCCGAGCGCCGGGCCGAACACCTCGCGCAGGCAGGCCACCTCGCAGGCGTCCCCGCGCGGGGTCGAGGTGCCGTGGGCGTTGACGTACTGCACGTCGCCGGGCTGCAGGCCCGCGTCCGCCAGCGCCTCGCGCATGGCGCGCTGGATGGTGGGCGGGTTCGGCTTGGTGAAGTGGTTGGCGTCGGAGGTCCAGCCGACGCCCAGCACCTCGGCCCGGGCCTCGAGCCCGTGGGCCCGCACGCACTCCTCGGCCGCCAGCACCAGCGCGCCCGCGCCCTCGCTCAGCACGAAGCCCTTGCGGTCGCGCGAGAAGGGCCGCGAGGCCTGCGCGGGATCGTCGCAGGCCCGGTCGCCGGGCTTGACCTTGATGGTGGCGCCCATGTTGTCGAAGCCGTGGATGATCTCGGGCAGGATGGCGGCGTCGGCCCCGCCCACCAGGGCGAAGTCCAGGTCGCCGTCGCGGATCAGCCGCGCGGCCAGCCCGATGGCGTGGTTGCCGGAGGCGCAGGCGCCCTGGGGCGAGAAGCTCACCCCGGTGAAGCCGAGCAGCATGCCCGCCTTGCCGCCCGGCAGGTTGCCGCACAGGTTGGGCAGCAGGTAGGGGCTGACCTTGAGCGGCCCGTGCTCGGCCAGGCTGTGGACCGCGGCGCGGTAGGCGTCGTGCCCGTTGAGCGCCGAGCCCATCAGGCAGGCCGTGCGCGGGGCGACCGCGGGCGTCATCTCGAGCCGCGCGTCCCGCAGCGCCTCCTGGCACACGGCCATGGTCATCAGCACCACGGCGGCGTTCCAGTTGTAGGCCTCCTTCTCCGTGGCGAAGTCGAGCTGGCCGAGATCCCAGTCGGGGATCTCCCCCACCACGTCGCAGGCGGAGTCGACCCGGCAGCGGGTCACCCGGCGGAAGCCGGCCTGGCCGGCCAGGGACCGCTCGAAGGTCGTCGCGAAGCGCATCCCCAGCGGGGTGGCCGCCCCGTAGCCGATCACGAACACCCGCCGGTTGCTGGGAGCCCGCATCCCGTCACCTCACTCGAGCCGCCCGAGCACCAGGCAGGCGTTGCAGCCACCGAAACCGAAGGCGTTCTTCAGCACGTGCCGCTGCGGGTGGGGGCGGGCCTGCTCCACCAGGCTCACCAGCCCCAGCTCGGGGTCGGGCGTGTGGTTGAGGGTCGGCGGCAGCTCGCCGCGCAGCAGGCCCTCCACGGCCAGCACCGTCTCGATGGCCGAGGCGGCGCCCATGGCGTGGCCGAGCAGCGACTTGTTGGCGGTCACCGGCGGGGGCCGGGCGCCGAACACGGCGCGCAGGGCCTCGGCCTCGACCGCGTCGCCGGCCTTGGTCGAGGTGGCGTGGGCGTTGACTGCGTCGATGTCCCCGGGCGCCAGCCCGGCGCTCTCGATGGCCAGCCGCATGGCCCGCTCCACGGTGGGCAGGTGCGGGGCCACGAAGTGGTGGGCGTCGGAGGTCTGCCCGTAGCCCGCGAGCTCCACGCGGGGGTGCAGCCCGTGCGCCCGGGCGAAGTCCGCGCTCGCGAGCACCAGCGCCGCGGCGCCCTCGGACACCACGAAGCCCCGCCGATCCACGGAGAAGGGCCGGCTGACCCGGGCCGGGTCCTCGCTGGCGCCGCCGGCCGGCCGCTTGGCCGCGCCGTTCATGGTGGCGAAGCCGGCCACGATGGGCTCCACCAGGCAGAAGTCGACCGCCCCGCACACGGCCACGTCCGCCTGGCCCGAGGCGATCAGCATGGCGCCCACGATGAGCGAGCTGCAGCCCGTGGCGCAGGCGGAGACGGTGGACACGATCGGCCCGGTGGCGCCGGTCAGCATGCTGACCTTGCCGCCCACCATGTTGATGCAGGAGTTCGGGTTGACGAACGGGTGGGGCAGCTTGCGCTCGGCGATCATGCGCCGATCCGCGGCCAGCACCGCGTCCAGCCCGCCCACGGCCGAGGAGAACGTGGTGGCCACCCGCGGCGCGAGGGACGGGGTGATCTCCAGCCCGGCCCGCGCCAGCGCCCGGTGCACCACCAGCAGCGCGTGCGGGAAGATGGGCGAGGTCCAGTGGGCCATGGCCCGGGGCCTGAGGAACTCGTACGGCCCGGCGTCGAGCTCCGGGACCTGGCCCGCCACGTCGACCGGGAAGGCCTCGTCCAGGGGGAAGCGCGTCAGCCGCCCCACCCCGCTCTGGCCGGCCAGCGCCCGCCGCCACTGGTCCTCGAGCTCGGTCCCCAGCGGAGACACGAGGTCATGACCCAGCAGGACTGGCTTGGCCTGCGCCATGGGATGCGCTCACCAGGGCAGGAAACGGTACAGCTTGGCGAACATCTCGTAGACCGTGATCCAGTTCTGCAGGTCCTGGGTCGAGCGCAGGTGCTCGCGCTTGTTGACCATCACCCAGCTCATGTGCGCCGCGCCGTCCATGCAGGTGGTGCAGTCGCGCGTGGCGGAGGTGCAGCAGCGGTGCATGGTCTTCAGATCCGCGGCCCAGCGGATGAAGCGGATGAGCCGCCGGGGCTGGGGCGAGCGCGTGTCCATGGGCTCGGTGACCGAGGGGCACTCCTGCCAGCCGAACCTGCGGCCCATCATGATCCGGGTGGTGAGCACCTCGTGGTAGTAGCGGCTGGAGATGACGCTGCGGGGGTAACGCTCCAGCGCAGCGTCCATCTCGTCGCGCACCTGGGCGAGCTGCGCCTCGGTCCAGCTGAAGCCGTCCACGCCCTCGTCGTTGGACAGCAGCTGCATGTGGACCTTCAGGCCCACGTCGTCGATGCGCTTCACCACCTCCCCGAGCCGGCCGAGCTGGCGCGGGGTGATGGTGTAGAGGTAGTAGGTGTACGGGTCGCCGGCGTAGTTCTTGCTGGAGACGGCGAAGGTGTCCCGGCCGCGCAGCTTCTTCTCCGTCTCCGGGTCACCCCACAGGGAGATGCCCACCATCATGTCCGGGAAG
Source organism: Myxococcota bacterium (assembly GCA_022710975.1). Taxonomy (GTDB): domain Bacteria; phylum Myxococcota; class B64-G9; order B64-G9; family B64-G9; genus JAKLGA01. The sequence continues at coordinate 146,877 of JAKLGA010000003.1, forward strand.
CGATCGCGGGGCACCTTGATCTGCCCGTTCGTGGCGCAGTAGGTCGGCAGGCGCTTGTAGAACGCCTCGATGCGGTCCATGTACAGGGTGGGCTCGCCGCCGATCAGGATGGCCAGGTTGACCCCGCGCTCCCGCTCGCGCTCGATGAACTCGACCCAGCGGGCGGGATCCTTCTCCTCCCGGGCCGCCTTGTGCTCGTCGGAGGAGAAGAAGAAGCAGCCCTTGCAGCGCAGGTTGCAGCGGTCGGTGACGTCGTAGATGGAGCTGCGGATGTTGAGGCGCGAGATGCGCTTGTAGCGCTCGTACCATTCGTCATCCAGCAACGAACGGACCGTGTTCATCGGATCGCCTCTCCTCGGCGGGCATCGCGCCTCAGCTCGGGCGGACGCTCTCTCCCGGGGGCGCCACCAGGTGCCGGCACAGGTTCTGGCCCTTGTCGTAGCCGGTGACCCAGACCGCCAGGTAGGTGTCCACGTAGTCCAGCCAGGCGCGGAAGGTGTCGGGATCGGTCGCGTGCCGGTGCAGCCGGGCGGTGACCACCGCCGAGCCGGAGGCGTAGTGCCGGCAGTCGGCGCAGTCGGTGTCCGGCACGCAGCAGGCCGCGCTGCGGTCCCAGTTCAGATCGGTGCGGTACTGGCGGAAGGAGCGTCCCAGGCCGATGTCCGTGGACGGGTTCATGCGCGGGTAGGAGCAGCCGAACAGGTCGTGCAGCCCCTTCGCGTGCGTGTGCGCCACGGCGCTGTAGGTGGAGAACAGCACGGCCCCGGGGTGGGCGTCGAGCAGCTCCAGCATCATCCGGCGCGTGGCCAGCAGGCTGTCCGGGGTGTGGGTCAGCCCGCCCTGGTGCCCGACGGGCGCCGAGAACATGTTGAAGGTGACCTTGCAGCCGGCGGCCGCCAGGCGCGCGACCACCCCGCGCGCCTCCTCGACGTTCTGGCGGGTGAAGGTGTACACGAACACCGCGCGCGTGTCCCCGGCGTAGTTGTCCATCTGGCGAGACAGCAGCGCCCGGGCCCGGCGCACCCGCGCGCTGGTCTGGTCGTCGCCCCACACCGAGATGTGCAGCTTGTAGCCCACCGAGGCGGGGATCCGGCGAACGCCGTTGGTGGCGATGCAGCCCAGCGGCTGCTCCTGGTGGCACACCTCGAGCAGCTCCGGCACCAGGGCCGGCTCGGCCCCGGCCAGCACCACGAAGGTGATGCCCCGCGCCCGCTCGGCCCGCATCAGCGCCCGCCAGGCCTCGGGCGAGCCGTTCTCGTGGGCGTGCTGCTTCTCGCCCTCGAAGTAGTAGCAGCCCTCGCAGCGGATGTTGCAGCGGTTGGACATGTCGTAGGTGGACTCGCGCAGGAAGAAGAACTTGCGCACCCGCTCCCAGCGGGCGGCCACCTGGGGATCCTGGAGCAGCTCGGTGAACTTCCACCTGCGGGCCGGCCGGACCGGCTGGACCGGCTGGACGAGCTGCAGCGGACGCACGGGCGCGGCCTCGCGCGCGGGCGCGGGCTGCGCCAGCGGGACGAACTCGGGCACGTGCCTGCTCGTCTGACCCAGCTTGGACATGCTGCCTCCAACCCGCCGCGCTTCAGCCCGCCATGCGAGCGTGCACGTACTCCGCGATGAGCCGGAGGTTCTTGAGCTTCGGGTAGTCGTCCTCGTCGATGGTGATGCCGTACTCGTCCTGGAGCACCAGCACCACGGCCGTCAGGTCCATCGAGTCGATGCCCAGCTCGTCGACCAGATCCAGGCCGCGATCGAAGGAATCGGCGGTGACGTCCTCCAGCTTGAGCTCGGAGATGATGATCTCTGCCACGCGCTGCTCGACTGCCTTGATGTCCGGTTTCACGCCCTCTCCCTCCGGCCTGGCCGGCTCACCGACGGGTCATGCGCTCCGCTCGAGGGGTCGTTCAAGCCCGTCTCGCCTGACGAATCACCTCGCAGAGCTTGATGCTGCTAACATCCCGAACGGCTGAAGTCAAGGACGCTCCAGAGAACAACGGATTCCAATTATCCCGATTCCATGGGCAGGGTCAAGCCCCAGAAACCATGACGAGCACACCTCTGCCCACATCTTCCTCTCCCTCCCGGAGCTGGAACTCGGCCCGGAGCGAACCTCCGTCCCGGGTGCACGCGAGCCGGATCTCCAGCCTGGCCCCGGGGCGGAGCGCTTTCCTGAAGCGCACGCGCTTGAAGCGCTCCGCCGCCCACGCCGCCCTGGGCAGCTCCAGGCCGCGCAGCACGGCCTCCTCCACCAGGGCCAGCAACCCCAGGCCGGGGAAGATAGGATTTCCCGGGAAGTGCCCATCGAACCAGGGTGAATCCGGCCTGAGCACCACGTCCGCCTCGACCTGCCCGGGCCCGGGAGAAGCGCAGCCATCCAGGTGCAACCAGGCCTGAGCGTCCAAGGGTTCACCTCGCTCGTGCTTCGACGGCGACCCGGCCAGCCTCTTCAAGGCGCCCCGGTCACCACAGGATCGTGCTGCCCAGGCCTGCGCTCACGGCGTCGGGCGCGCGCAGCAGATCCAGCCCCAGGCTCCCGTCCACCTGCCAGTGGGGCACGGGCCGGAAGGCGAAGCCCACCTGGAGCACGGCCCGGGCGTCGTCCTGGGCGAGCTCGGGGATCTGGCCATAGCCCTCGAGGAACAGGCGGGTGCGCTCGCCGGCCTCGAAGCCCAGCGCCAGGCTGACCAGGTAGATGCGGTCCTGGGCCGAGGAGCCGGCGCCCAGGCCGAGGACGTCCACGCCGAAGTTGGCCCGCGCGTCGACCCAGTCCGCGAGCTCCACCTCGCCCGTCAGGGCCAGCGCGAGGCTCACCCCCTTCGAGTCGTAGGCCTCGCCCCGCAGCGGCAGCCCGACCATGCCGAGCAGGCCGACGTCGAAGCTCTCACCCAGGGAGAAGGTGTACTTGCCGCCCAGCGACAGCGGGCCCATCTCGACCTCGCCCGGGCCCGTGTCCGGGAAGGTGGCCTCGAGCCCGGCGAAGCCCACCCGCACCTCGCCCCCGCCGCCCAGGCCGTAGCGCACCAGCAGCCGCGGGAGCGTGAGGAGCTGGGTGTCCTCGCCCACGTGGTACCCGAGCCCGAGCTCGAACAGGGCGAAGCCCGCGGGCGCGACCTGGCTGGAGGCGCTCATGGTGGGCCGCTCGGACACGAGCTCGGGCGGGGGGCCGGGCACCACCGGGGCCTTGGGGTCCGCCGGTTCGAGCGGGGCGGGCGGCGGCGGACCGGCGCCGTCCTCGGCCCAGGCCCCCAGCCCCGCGAGCCACACGGCCAGCCCCACGCTCCAGACGCTCGCCCACGCGCTGCGCATCGGACCTCCACCTCCAGGGCGAGGCACACTACCACGAAGGCGCGCGGCGGTGTAGCATCGCGCGCATGCCCGAGCTGCCCGAAGTAGAGACCATCGTGCGCGCCATCCGGCCCGCGCTCGTGGGCCGGCGCATCACGGGCTTCGAGGCGAGCTGGCCCCGCCAGGTGCAGCCCTCGGTGGACGCGGTGCGCGCGGCGCTCCTCGGCCGCCGCGTCCAGGCCGTCTCCCGGCGGGGCAAGTACGTCGTGCTCGAGCTCGGCGGCGGGGCCGGGCTGCTCGTCCACCTGAAGATGTCCGGGCGGCTGTGCGTGGCCGAGGGGCACGGCCAGGAGCGGCCGCAGCACCAGCGGGCCGTGCTGCGGCTCTCGGGCGGAGCGCCGCTGCGCTTCTACGACGCCCGCAAGTTCGGCCGGCTGCGCTTCGCCCCGGAGCTCGCCGCGGCGCTCTCGGGCCTCGGCCCCGAGCCGCTGGACCCGGCCCTCGGCCCGGCCCGCTTCCACGCCATGCTGTCCGCCCGGCGGCGCCAGCTCAAGCCGCTGCTGCTCGACCAGTCCTTCCTGGCCGGGCTGGGCAACATCTACACCGACGAGGCGCTCTTCCGCGCCCGCCTGCACCCGCGCCGCAGCTCCGCGGGCCTCGACGCCCGCCAGGCCCGGGCCCTGCTCGCGGCCATCCGGGCGGTGCTTTTGCAGGCCATCGCCTGCGCCGGCACCTCGCTCGACTGGATCTACCCGGGCGGGCGGATGCAAGCACGCCTGCGGGTGTACGGGCGCGAGGGCGAGCCCTGCCCGCGCTGCCGCGCCCCCCTCCGCGCCCAGGCGGTCGGCCAGCGCACGGCCCACTTCTGCCCCCGCTGCCAGCCCGCCCCGCGGAGCCGGGCGTGATCGTCTCGGTCAGCCGCAGGTGCGACGTCCCGGCCCACCAGGCCGGCTGGTTCGTCGAGCGCCTGCGCGCGGGCTTCGCCGAGGTGTCCAACCCCTTCAACCCCCGCCAGATCTCCCGGGTGAGCCTGGCGCCCGCGGACGTGGACGCCTTCGTGTTCTGGACCCGGGACGGGCGGGGGTTCGGGCCGGCGCTCGACGAGGTGGAGGCCCGCGGCATCCCCTGCGTCGTGCTGCACACCCTCACGCCCTACGGCGCCGATCTGGAGCCCGGCGGCCGGCCGGAGGCCGAGCGGCTGGAGAGCTTCCTGCGACTGTCGGACCGCCTCGGCCCCGAGCAGATCGCCTGGCGCTACGATCCGATCCTGTTCGGCTCGGGCTGGGGCCCGGACTTCCACCGGCGCGCCTTCGCGCGCCTGTCCCAGGCGCTCGAGGGGCGCACCCGCCGGGTGATCGTCAGCCTGGTGGACTACTACCGCAAGGTGGAGCGCCGCCTGCGCCCGCGCGAGGCGGCCGGGGCCGAGTTCCTGCGCACCCCGCTCTCCTCCTCCGCCGCGCGCGCCCTGCTGGCCGAGCTGCCGGTCGTGGCGGCCGGCCGCGGCCTGGCCCTGCAGTCCTGCGCGGCGCCCGGGGAGCTGGCCGGGCTGGGGATCCAGGCCGGGGCGTGCATCGACGCGGCCTGGCTCGGGGCGCTCACCGGCCTGCGGCTGGCCGCGGGCAAGGACCCCGGCCAGCGCCCGGCCTGCCGCTGCGCGCGCTCGCGCGACATCGGCCGCCACGGACCCTGCCCGACCGGCTGCCTGTACTGCTACGCCTGCCCGTGAGGCGCTGGCATCGCCCGTTCGGGTCATGGTAGGTTGGCAGCGATGCGCGCCACGGACTCCCAGGTCGCCCAGCTCCTGCTCAACACCAAGCTGATCGACCAGTTCCAGTACCAGGCGGTGGCGGAGCGCCAGGCCCGGACGGGCGAGCGGTTCCACCTGCTGGTGATCGAGCTGGGCATGGTGGCCGAGGAGCGGGCCATGAGCTCCCTGGCCCAGGTCTCCAACATCCCGCTGGTGGCGCTGGAGAAGATGAAGGTCGATCCCCGCGCGGTGGCCTGCCTGCCCGGCGCCTTCTGCAAGCGCCACAACGCGTTCCCCTGCGCGCTGCGCGACGGGGGCAAGACGCTGTGGCTGGCCATGGCCGACCCGCTGGACGAGGATGCGCTGCAGGCCGCGCGCCAGCACTTCGGCGCGGGCACCATCCGCCCGCTCACCGCGCTGCCCAGCGAGATCGGCGCCTACATCCAGGCCTACTACGGCGCCGAGCTCGACGCGGCCGCCTCCAGCCCCTTCGGCGGGGCCGCCATCGACCTGTCGATGTCGCCCGAGGAGGAGGAGGAGGAGTTCAAGATCACCGACATGTCGGGCCACACCCTGGTCAAGCACCGCGGCGAGCTGGGGGCCGAGGCCCCGCCGGCCGCCGTCCCGGCCCGGGCGCCCGCGCGGCCGGCCGTCCCGGAGCCCCGGGCCGCGGGGCCCGAGCCGATGCTCGACCAGCGCCTGGAGCGGCTGGAGCGCAACCAGCAGAAGGCCGCCCGGATCATCCGGGCGCTGATGGGGCTCTTGCTGGAGAAGGGCTTCTTCTCCCAGGACGAGTACCACGCCAAGGTCAAGTGACGGCGCCGCGCCGCCCGGCCCAGAGGAGGACCCGATGAGCGACCCGATCCAGACCGCCCTCGCCCGCGTCCCGTACGGCGTGAGCGTGGTGACCGTGGGCGTGGGCGGCGCGGAGAGCGGGCTGACCGTCTCCTGGCTCAGCCAGTGCTCGTCCAGGCCGCCCATGCTGTGCTTCTCCATCCACCCGCACCACTACAGCCGGGAGTTGCTCCAGGATCACCCGCACTTCGTGGTCAACCTGCTGCGGAGCGGGCAGCAGGAGCTGGCCGCGCGCTTCGCCCGGACCGCCCTGCAGAAGGAGAGCAAGCTCGACGGGCTGGCGACGCGCCCGGCGCCCAGCGAGTGCCTGCTGCTGGAGGACGCCCTGGCCTGGTTCGACTGCCGGGTGGCCGGGCTGCACGAGGCGGGCGATCACCTGCTGGTGGTGGGCGAGATCGAGGCCGCGGGCGTGCTCGGCGACGGGTCGGCCATGACCACGGCCGAGGGGCTGCGCTACCGCCCGAAGTGAGCCGCGGGCGCGGCCGCCGATCCGCCCACATCACCCGGGCGCGGCCGCCGACCTGCCCGGCTCAGAAATCCATGATGAACGAGTAGGTGTCCTCGTTGAGCTTGCTCTGCACCTTGAAGCCGCTCTTGTAGAAGACCGCCTGCATGGCCTTGTTCTCGCGCAGCACCTCGGCGGTGAAGCCGGCGATGCCGTTGCGGCGGGCGACGGTGGCGAGCTGGGCCAGCATGAAGCGGCCGATGCCCCGGCCCTGCCAGCCGTCGCGCACGGTGAAGGCCACCTCGGCCCGGTTGGTCTTGGGATCGAGGTAGAACCGCCCGATGGCCACGATCATCTCGCCGTGGGCCTCGGGCACGGTGCCCGCCAGGGCCACGTCGTTGCGGTGGTCCACGTACACGAAGTTCTGCACCTGCTTCTGAGGCAGACGCTTCATGTGGGACATGAAGCGGTAGTAGATGGTCTCGCGCGACAGGGCGTAGAACAGCTCCTTGTAGGCCTCCTCGTCGGTCGGGCGCATGGCGCGGAAGGTGATCTCCCCGCCGTCGTCGAGCAGCATGCGCGTGCGCGTCTCGGGCGGCTCGATGCGGATGCGGCCCTCCACGTCCGCCAGCTCGCTGCGCAGGTACTTGTACTCGATGGCCTTGCGCAGCAGCTCTTCGCGGTAGTCCGGGTGGGCGATGGAGATGAGCGCCAGCGCGCGCTCCTGGACGCTCTTGCCGTGCAGGTAGGCCACCCCGTACTCGGTCACCACGTAGTGCACGTCCCCGCGCGTGGTGACCACCCCGGCGCCCGGGCTGAGCTGGGCCACGATGCGGGACTTGGTCCCGCGCAGGGCGGTCGAGGCCAGCGCGATGATGGCCTTGCCGTGCTCGGCGCGGGCCGCGCCGCGGTTGAAGTCCACCTGGCCGCCGATGCCGGAGAAGAAGCGCGTGCCCAGGGAGTCGGCGCACACCTGGCCGGTGAGATCGACCTCGAGCGCCACGTTGATCGCCACCATGTGCTCGTGCTGCGCGATGCGGAAGGGATCGTTGACGTACTCGGTGGGGTGGAAGGCGAAGGCCGGGTTGTCGTCGATGTAGTCGTACAGGCGGCGGGAGCCGGTGCAGAAGGAGGCCACCACCTTGCCGCGGTCGAAGGACTTGCGCGCGCCGGTGATCACCCCGGCCTCGATCATGTCCAGGATGGAGTCGTTGAGCATCTCCGTGTGGATGCCGAGGTCCCTCTTGTCCTTCAGGTTCTCGAGCGCGGCGTGCGGGATGCGGCCGATGCCCAGCTCGAGGGTGGCGCCGTCCTCCACCAGGCCGGCGATGTACATGCCGATGCGCCGGGTGGTCTCGTCCGTCTCGGTCGGCTTGGTCTCCAGCAGCGGCATGTCCACCGGCACCATGAGGTCGAGATCGTGCACCGACAGCAGGCTGTCGCCGCGGGTGCGCGGCATCTGCGGATTCACCTGGGCGATCACCAGGGAGGCGTTCTCCGCGGCCGAGCGCACGATGTCGACCGAGATGCCCAGGCTGACCATGCCGCGCGCGTCGGGCGGGGTGACGTGGATGAGCGCCACGTCGATGGGCAGCCGGCCCGAGCGGAACAGGCGCGGGATGTCGGACAGGAAGATGGGGGTGTAGTCCCCCAGCCCCTCCTGGATGAGGTCGCGCACGTTCTCGTTGATGAAGAAGGAGTTGACCGAGAAGTGCTGGGTGAGCTCCCGCTGGGCGTAGGGCGCGTCGCCCATGGTCAGCAGGTGCACGATCTTGATGTCCGACAGCTCCGCGGAGCGGGCGGTCAGCGCCCGCACCAGCGCCAGCGGCTGGGCGCAGCCCGTGCCGATGAACACCCGGTTGCCCGGCCGGATGCGCGCCGCGGCCTCCTCGGGGGTGGCCAGCAGGTGTCTGTACTTCTCCTGCCAGCCGGGGTCGTAGCTCGGCTTCCTGTCGCTCACGGCGCGACCCCCTTGGCGATGACCAGGCGGGCGTCCGCCACGATCGACTCCTGGCCCGGGCGGCCGACGATGAACGGGCTCACCTCCACCTCGCGCACCTGGGGGAAGTCGGTGGCCAGCTGGCTCAGGCGCTGCAGCGCGCTGGCGATGGCCGCCACGTCCATGCCCACGCGCGCCTTGCGGGCCTCGATGGTCTGGAAGGAGCGGGTGCTCTTGAGCATCTGCAGGGCCTCGTCCTCGGTGATGGGCGCCAGGTAGAAGGCCACGTCCTCCAGGACCTCGATCGCGATGCCGCCCAGGCCGAACATGAGCAGCGGGCCGAACTCCGGATCGCGGGTCATGCCCACCACCACCTCCAGGCCGCGCGGGCACATCTTCTCCACCACCAGGCCCTCGATCAGCGCGTCCGGGCGCTGCTTCTGGATGCGCAGCATGATCAGGTCGAACCCGTCGCTGACCTGCTCCGGGTTGACCAGCCCCAGGCGCACGCCGCCCACGGCGGACTTCTGCACGATGTCGGGCGAGACGATCTTCAGCACCACCGGGTAGCCCAGCCGCTCGGCCGCCTCCACGGCCTCGTCGGCGGTCGTCACCAGCTGGCCCTGGGGGATGGAGAAGTCGTAGGCGGCCAGCACCTCCTTGGCCATGAACTCCTCGACGTCCGTGCGCCCCTCGCGCTCCACCCGGCGCAGGATGCGCTCCACGCGCCGGCGGTTGACCGGGTAGCGGGTGACCACGCGCGGCGGGCGCCGCCGCCAGGTGGCGTACTCGCACAGCGCGCCCAGGGAGCGGGCCGCCCGGTGCGGGGCGGGGAAGTCGGGCACCCCGGCCGCCACCAGCGCCTGGCGAGCCTCCACCACCCCGCCGCCGCCCATGAAGGCGGCCAGCGCCGGCTTGCTGTGGTCGAGGCAGGCCACCAGCGCGCGGGCCGTCTCGACCGGGCGGGTGGAGGCCTGGGGCGCGAGCACCAGCACGATCCCGTCCACGCCGGGATCGGCCTGCACGCTGCGCACCGCCTCGGCGAACCGGGCGGGATCCGCGTCGCCCAGCACGTCCACCGGGTTCTCCACGCCCGCCTCGGGCGGCAGGAGCTTGCGCAGCGCGGCCAGCGTCCCCTGGCCGAGGGCCGCGAGCTGCATGCCGTGCTGCTCCAGCGCGTCGGCGGCCATGATGCCCGGGCCGCCCGCGTTGGTCACCACGGCCATGCGGGGGCCCCGCGGCAGGGGCTGGCTGACCAGCGCGCGGGCCGAGTCGAGCAGCATCTGGAAGGACTCGGCCCGCACCACGCCCGAGCGCTTGAAGGCCGCGCCGTAGGCCATCTCCGCCGCCGGCGGTTCGCCCAGGTGGGCCGCGGAGGCCCGCGCGCCCGCGCCCGTGCTGCCGGTCTTCAGCAGGATCACCGGTTTCACCGAGGACAGCGCCTCGGCCACCTTGAGGAAGTCGCGCCCGGCGCGGATGTACTCCAGGTAGCCGATGACCACCCGGGTGGTCGGGTCGCCGAGCAGGTGCTCGAACACGTCGATCTCGTCGACGTCGAGCTTGTTGCCCAGCGCGATCAGCTTGGAGATGCCCACCCCGCGGCTGGCCGTCCAGTCCAGGATGGCCGCGGCCAGCGCGCTGGACTGCGACACCACGGCGATGGAGCCCACGGGCGGGAGGTGCTCGACGAAGGTGGCGTTCAGCCCGTGGGCGCGGTTCACCACCCCCAGGCTGGAGGGGCCCAGCAGGCGCACCCCGCGGGCCTTGCAGGCGGCCAGCAGCTCCCGCTCGAGCTCCCCCTTCTCCGAGCCCACCCGCCGCTCGAGCGGGGTGGCCACCTGGATGGCCTGCGCGCCCGCGCCCAGCGCGGCCTCGACCGCGGCCTGCACCTCCCGGGCCGGCGTGGCCACCACCGCGAGGTCCACCGCCTGACCGAGCTCGGTCGCGACCGGCCGGCCGTCGAGCTGCCCGCCCTGCGGGTGCACCAGCACGATCTCGCCCCCGAAACCGCCGGCGCACAGGTTGTGGGCCACGCGGTGGCCGAGGTCGCCGGGCTCCGGGGAGGCGCCCAGCACGGCCACGCTCTCGGGGGACAGCAGCGCGTCGAGCTTCATGGCCGCACCCTTTCTGGCGTCCTCACGCCCCAGGCTTTCCGCCCGGCTCGGGCGGGGCGACGGAGGCCAGCAGCCGCAGGATCACGTCGGGATCGGCGGCCGCCTCCACCCGCTCCAGCCCCTGCGTGTCGCCCTCGGCGATGCGCCGGAGCACCGAGCGCAGCAGCTTGCCGCTGCGGGTGTAGGGCAGCTCCTGCACCACCTGGACGGACACGGGCTCGGCCTCCGGCCCGAGGCGCTCGCGCAGCCGGGCGCTCACCAGCTCGGCCAGCCCGGGCCCACGGGTGGACTGCACGAAGGCCCAGGTGCGGTCCTCCTGGCCGGGGGCCTGGAAGCGCACCACGGCCACCCGGTCCACGCCCTCCAGGCTGGCGATCATGGCCTCCAGCTCGGAGGTGGCCACCTGGAGCTCCTCGGGCCGGTCCACGCGCACCTCCCCCATGGTCCACAGCAGCCCCTCGCGATCGATGCGCATGCGCACCCCGTTGGGCAGGGGCGGCGCGAGCCGCTGCAGCTCGAGGGCCACGCTCGGCGCGACCGCGCGCAGCGCCAGCAGCCCGCCGTAGTTGACCGGGCAGGGCTGGCCGCGCTCATCGACCACGGCCACCTGGAAGCCCGGCGCGGCCTGCATCACCGAGGCCGGCCGCACGGCCTGGGCCGCCGGGCAAGGCCCGGCCAGGAAGCCGCCCGCCTCCGGCCGGCACAGCGCCTGCACCACGTGGGTCTGGCCGTCGAACAGCCGCTCGCGGACCTCGCGGTACAGGCCCGGGCTCACGGCCTCGCCCTCGATCACCAGCAGCCGCGGGCCCGCCAGGCGCGGGGCGGCCTCCTCCGGGGCGGCCCCGGGCGCGGCCTCGGCCGGCGCGTAGCGCTGGAGCGAGCGCACCTGGATCACCAGCACCCGCGGCCGGCAGGCGGCCAGCGCCGCGCCGAGCTCCGCGGGGGTCTGGACCGAGCGGGCGCGCGGCAACACCAGCCGCCCGCCCCCGGCCAACGCGCCCAGGGCCACGGCGGCGAAGGTCGAGTGGTGCGCCGGAACCTGCAGCCAGTGGGCGTCGCCGGCGCCGCGGCCGTCCAGCAGGTGCCGGTAGGCCGACAGGGCCGAGACCAGCAGGCCCGCGGCGGGCACGGCGAAGGCCTGGCCCGAGGACTCGTGGTGCAGGACCGCCGGGTGCATGGGCTCCAGGGCCAACGGCTCGGGCGGGGCGGAGGGCGCGCGCTCCCAGCCGGGCTCGAGCACCAGGCGGCGCGGCAACCCGCGCAGCAGCTCGGCCGCGGCGGGCTCGCACACGCCCGCCTTGCAGCCGGCCGCCTGGCCGCGGCGCTCGACGCGCCCGGGATCGCCGAGCTGCGGATCCAGCGGCACGCAGGTCAGCCCCAGCCACAGGCAGGCCAGCTCGGCCGCCAGGAGCTCGGTCGAGCGCGGCAGGGCGAGCAGCACCCGCGCGGCCGGGGGCAGGCCCCAGGCCTGGAAGACCGTCGCCAGCGCCCCCACCCGGGCGCCGAGCTCGGCCCGGCTCCAGGTCGTCGCCGCGCGGCCGTCCCAGCCGGTCAGCACCGGCTCCTCGGCCCTGCCGGCCAGGCAGGCCTGGACCGGGCTCAGCCGCCCGCCCGCGAACCACACCCCGGGCCCACCGGCCTCGGCGAAGGGGGTCCGCCAGGGCAGCTCGCGGGCCTGCTCGGCCCAGAAGGCCGGCGGATCCTGCTCCGCCCGCCGCAGCAGCTCCGCGTAGGCCGCCGCGCCGGAGATGCGCGCGCCGGCGCGCAGCCCCTCGGGCGGCTCCAGCCGGCCGAGCCCCAGCAGAGACATGCGATCGCCCGCCGCGCTCATGACTGCCTCCCGGCCTGGCGCAGGTTGATGAGCAGCACCGCCAGCGCGATGGAGCAGAGCTTGCTGCGCGCGCTGTCACCCCGCGAGGTGAGGATGATGGGGCTCTCGCCGCCGATGATCACCCCCGCGGTGGTGGCCCCCGAGGTCACGGTGAAGGCCTTGTAGATGGCGTTGCCGGCGTCGATGTCGGGCACCAGCAGCACGTCCGCGTCGCCCTGGATGCGGCCCGGGTAGCGTTTCTCGTGCGCCGAGGAGGGCGACAGGGCGAGATCCACCGACAGCGGGCCCTCGATGATCACATCCTCGCGGCCCTGGAAGGCCTGGGCGATCTCCTGGCCCTCCAGCGAGGACAGCACGGCCTTGGAGGGCTTCTCCACGGCCGAGATCACCGCCACCTTGGGCTTGCGGAAGCCCAGCAGGTGCATGGCCCCGAGGGCGTTCTCCAGGATGGCCTCGCGCGCCGGGACGTCCGGGGAGGTGTTCATGGCCGCGTCGGTGACCGCCACCAGCTTGGGCCGGCCGGGGATCTCGAAGAAGCCCAGGTGGCTCAGCCGCAGGTGCGGGCCGGTCAGCCCCCGCGCCTTCAGGTAGCCCAGGTAGCCCTTGAGCACCTCCGCGGTCGTGGCGTTGCCCTTCATGACCGTGTCCGCCAGGCCCGCCACCAGCAGCTCGGTGGCCGTGGCCACCGGGTTGGCGGTGTCCACGATGGCGATGTTCTGGTCGTCGATGGGCACGTCCAGCTCCCAGGCCAGCTGGGAGACGGCCGCGTAGGGCCCGAGCAGCAGGAAGCGGGCCATGGGGCCGTCGGGCTGCTCGGTGGCCTCCTTGATGGCCAGCAGCGCCTCGTCGCAGTCCGCGCCCACCAGCGCGATGGTGGGCGAGGCGCCGGTCGCGGCCGCGCGGACCACCTCGTCGAGCCGGCTCGGGGCGCGCAGCTCGCGCCGGGCCGGGTCGGCCCCGCCGAAGATGGGCACCTCGGCCACGGCCTCCAGCCGCTCGCGCTCGATCGCCAGCCGGTCGCGCACCTCGACGTAGGTCTGGCGGGCCTCCTGCTCGGCGCAGGCCTTGAGCAGGCCGGCCGCCAGGGCCGACTGCTCCACCGAGCCCGGCACCCGCGCCACGGGCACGGGCAGCGGGAGGCGCGCGGCGATCCGCCGGCAGAAGTCCGCGGCCCGGGCCAGGCCGCCGGTCAGCACCACCAGATCCAGCGGCCGCTCGGCGGCCGAGAGCGACAGGATGCAGCCGGCGATGCGCGCCACGAAGAACTCCGTCACCAGGCGGATCTTCTCCTGCTGCGCGGGGCTCGCCCCGCGCTCGGCGAACTCGAACAGGGCCTTGAAGTCGTGGGTGCCCGCCAGCGCCACCAGCCCGCCGGCCGAGGTCACGTCCCGCCGCAGGTCGTCGAGCGAGTAGCTGTGGCTCTCCATCAGCCGCAGGATGTGCTGCAGGGGCAGGGCGCCGGAGCGGTTGGCCGAGGGCATGCCGCCGAAGCCGTGCGAGACCGCCAGCATGCGGCCGTCCAGGTGCCGGGCGGCCGACATGCCGCCGCCCATGTGGCAGGTGACCAGGTGCAGCTCGCTGCGCCGGGCGCCGAGCGTCTGCGCCACCAGCTCGGCCACCGCCCGCTGGTTCAGGTAGTGCACGGGCGTGCCGTCGTTGCGGATGCGCGCCGAGCCCGTCAGGCGCTCGGCCGGCTCGAGCTCGTCCACGGTGACCGGATCGGTGGTGGTCAGCACCACGTCCGGACCGATGCGCTCGCCGAGCTTCAGCGCCATGGGCACGCCCAGGTTGGAGGCGTGGGACACGGCGGCGTGCGCCAGATCCTCGAGCATGCGCTCGGAGATGCGGTAGGTGCCGCTGGCGACCGGCGCCATGAGCCCGCCGCGGGCGGCGATGCCCGTCACCTCCAGCAGGTTCAGCCCCGAGCTCTCCAGCCAGCCGGCCACCTGGGCCACCCGCTCCTCCAGCCCGTCCGGCGCGCCGGCCTCCACCCGCAGCTCGTCCGAGGCGAGCAGCACCAGCCCGTTGTAGACCGTGACCTTGGTCGAGGTGGAGCCCGGGTTGAGCACCAGGGAGCTCCAGCGCACCTTGCGCACCAGCGCGGACAGGTCTGGCCCCAGCAGCCGCACCAGGACGGGATCCTCCTCGCCCGGACGGCAGGCCGCCAGCAGCCCCTCGAACTCGGAGGTGAGCGCGTCGCCCGCCGCCTGGAGCGCGCGGCGCAGCTCCGTCCCCTCCTGGATGCGTTGCCTCAGCTGGGTCCAGTCCATGGCCTCACTCTCCGGGTGCCGATGACACGCCGCTTCATGAGCCTTATGCCAAAAGCACCGGAGAACCGCAAGGCTGGCCCGGGGCAGCGGCCGGCTGGCGCTGTTGACTCCCCGGGCCCGGCTGTGGGACAAGGAGCGGTCATGGAGCCGGCCGCGCCCCAGTCCGCGCCCAACCCTTCCTGGTGGCAGAGGAATCGACTGCCCCTGGCGATCTTCGGCGTCGCCCTCTGCGTCCTCGCGGCCACCAGCGCCGACCGCCTGCTCTCCCAGTCCCGGGCCCCGCACTTCGTGTACCAGGCGGACGCCTTCCTGCACGGCCAGCTCGAGCTCCGGGTCCCGCCACCCAACGACAACGACTGGATCCTGTTCGAGGGCAAGCACTACGTGAGCTTCCCTCCCGTGCCGGCCGTGCTGATGACGCCGTTCGTGGCGGTGTTCGGGCTCGGCTTCAACGACGTGCTGTTCACCCTGTGCTTCGGCGCGCTGAACGTGCTGCTCATGTTCCTGGTCCTCCAGCGGCTCGGGCGGGAGGGGCTGAGCGGGCTGGACGTGCGCGGGAACCTCTGGCTGACCGCCCTGTTCGGCTTCGGGACCCTGCACTACGTCTACACCGTGCTGGGCGAGGTCTGGTTCACCGCCCAGGTCCTGGGCGTCACCTTCAGCCTGCTGTACGTCCTCTGCGCCATCCGGGCCGAGCGGCCGATCCTGGCCGGGCTCTGCCTGGTCCTGGCCTTCGACTGCCGGGCCAACCTGGCCTTCACCGCGGGCTTCTTCCTGCTCCAGCTCGTCTTCCCCCGGCAGGCGGACGGCCGCCTCGCGGCGGGCTCGTGGAGCGTGGCGCTGCGCAAGCTCGCGCTGTTCGGGGTTCCCATCGCCCTGGTGGGCACCGCCCAGATGCTCATGAACCATGCCCGCTTCCACGACGCCATGGAGTTCGGCCACGTGTTCCTGGGCGGCCCGGCCGGGCGGCGCATCCAGGAGCACGGCATGTTCTCCTGGTACTACCTCGAGTGGAACCTGCACGCGCTGTTGCTGCGCCTGCCGGTGGCCCTCGAGCGGTTCCCGTGGATCGGTTACAACGCCGACGGGATGAGCATCTTCCTCACCACCCCGGTGTTCGTACAGCTCCTCTGGCCCAGGGCGCGCCCGTGGATGGTCCCCATCCTCTGGGCCACAGCCCTGCCCGCCCTGGCGCTTCCGCTCTTCTACCAGAACTCGGGCTACGTGCAGTTCGGCTACCGCTTCTCCCTCGACATCACCCCGTACCTGGTGATGCTGCTCGCGGTGGGTAGGATGCCGCTGAACCGCTGGACCAAGGCCCTCATCCTGCTCGGGATCGCGGTCAACCTGGTGGGCGCCGTCGCCTTCAAGCGCTCCGGACCGGTCTGACAAATTCAGCTTTGTTTTCAATTGAGTCAGGTTGACTCTGCAGTCGATCCGGACCTGGCTGGGTCGATTGGTCCGCTTCGGGTCGATTTTTGTTGACTTCGGATCGCTCCCGACTAGACTGACATGTCAGTTTTGTAGCCTAGCAGACCACATCGCATCACAGACCTGGAGGATCTCCATGGCGGCACCCTCGGTCCTCGAGCGAATCGGGCTGGACATCGGCGCGCTGTACGTCAAGGCCGTGAGGCTGGACGCCGGCGGCAAGCCCGCGGGCAGCTTCTACGAGGCCCACCACGGCGATCCCGGCAAGTCCATCGAGGCGGCCCTGACGGCCCTGGGCGCCAGGTCCGGCACCCCCATCGGCATCACCGGCAACGCCGCGGCCCTGTACGCCGAGACCCTGGGGATCGAGCGGCTGGACCTCACCCGCTGCCAGATCGAGGCCATCGCCCGGCTGGTGCCGCAGGCGCGCTTCATCATCGACATCGGCGGCGCCTCGGCCACGCTGATCGAGCTGGACGAGCACGGCCGCTTCCTGGGGCACGCCACCAACTCCCTGTGCGCGGCCGGCACCGGCTCGTTCCTGGACGAGCAGGCCGCCCGCCTGGGCATCTCGCACACCGACGCGGCCTCCTTCGAGCACGTGGAGGAGCCCCCCACCATCGCCACCCGCTGCTCGGTGTTCGCCAAGAGCGACCTCATCCACCGCCAGCAGGAGGGCCACACCAAGGCGGCCATGTGGTCGGGCCTGTGCCGCGGCATGACCCGCACGCTGCTGGGCACCCTGCTGCACGGCCGACCGCTGGACAACCCCGCGGCCATCGTCGGCGGCGTGGCCCAGAACCGCGAGGTCATGCGCTGGCTGCGGGCGGCCTACCCCGGGCTGCTGCACGTGCCGGCCGAGCCCCACCTGTGCGCGGCCCAGGGCGCCGCCCGCCTGGCCAGCCAGGCCATCGCGCTCGGCCAGGGCCACTCCTTCGCCCGGCCGGTGCTGGCTGCGGACGACGGCAAGCACCCCTGGGCGCTGAGCCTGGAGCGCTCGAGCTACCCCACCTTCGCCACCCAGGAGTCGTGGGAGGACGAGGAGCACAACGAGATCCGCCTGGTGAGCTGGCCGGAGGGCCAGGCCGAGATCGCCGGGCACCTGGGCATCGACATCGGCTCGACCAGCACCAAGGCCCTGCTGCTGGACGCGGACGACCGGGTGGTGCTGGACGTCTACCGCAAGACCGGCGGCGATCCGATCGGGGCCACCAAGCTGCTCTTCCGGGCGCTGCGCGACGTGGAGCAGAAGAAGGGCGTCAAGCTCCGCATCCTGGGCGCCGGCACGACCGGCTCGGGCCGCAAGCTGGTGGGCAAGGTCATCGGCGCGGACGCCATCATCAACGAGATCAGCGCCCACGTGGCCGGGGCGGTCAAGACCGACCCCAGCGTGGACACCATCTTCGAGATCGGCGGCCAGGACTCCAAGTACATGCACGTGGTGGACGGGCACATCCGCGACTCCAACATGAACTACGTGTGCGCCGCCGGTACCGGCTCGTTCGTCGAGGAGCAGGCCCACAAGCTCGGCTACCCGGTCAGCCGGGTGGGCGCGGCCGTGCTGGGCCGCCGGCCGCCGCGCACCTCCGACCGCTGCACCGTGTTCATGGAGCAGGACGTCACCCGGCTGGTCCAGGGCGGCACCAGCCCGGAGGACGCGCTGGCGGGCGTGATGGTGTCGGTGGTCAAGAACTACCTGAACAAGGTGGTCGGCAACCGCCACTACAGCCGCAAGAAGATCTTCTTCCAGGGCGCCACCGCGCGGAACCAGGCGCTGGTGGCCGCGTTCGAGCGGGTGCTGGGCGTGCCCGTGGTGGTCTCGCCCTACTGCCACGTGATGGGCGCCTACGGGGTGGCGCTGCTGACCCGCCAGGCCATGCTGGAGCAGGGCAAGACCGAGTCCTCCTTCCGCGGGCTGGACCTCGACCGGCGCGAGATCCGCCTGCGGCACGACGTCTGCCACCTGTGCGCCAACGACTGCAAGATCTCCTTCGCCGACATCGAGGGCGTGGAGGCGTCCCCCTCGTGGGGCTACATGTGCGGCCGCGATCCGGAGGAGCAGCGCGTGCGGGTGAACACCCACGAGCGCGCGCTGCGCAAGCGCCAGAGCCTGTGGCGCGAGCGGGGCGCCCTCGAGGTGCCGGACGACGCCCCGGTCGTCGGCCTGCCCCAGGCGCTGACCACCTGGAGCTACCTGCCGCTGTGGCGCCGCTTCCTCAACCGCCTGGGCTACCGGGTACAGCTGTCCGGCCCGACCGACGACCGCGTGCGCGAGCTGGGCACGCGCATCACCGGGGCCGACTTCTGCTTCCCGGCCAAGATCGCCATGGGCCACGCCGCGGCGCTGGCCACCCAGGAGGGCGTGGACTTCATCCTCATGCCGCACATGGTGTCCGTGGTGCCCGGGCCCAACACCACCGCGGCCAAGTTCTGCCCCTACGTGCAGGCGCTGCCCTCCTACACCCGCACCGCGCTCGGGTTGAACGGCCTGCCGGCCAGCCGCATCCTGGCGCCGGTGGTGGATCTGCGCCTGAGCGAGGCCCGCCTGGTGGCCCGCCTGGTCGAGGCCCTGGCCGGTCCGCTGGGGCGCTCACGGCGCGAGCTCCGCGACGCCTGGCGCGACGCCGTGCGGGTCCAGGCGGACTTCGACGCCGCCTGCCTCGAGGAGGGGCGGAAGGTGATCGAGTCCGCCCGGGCCAAGGGCGAGCCGCTGCTGGTGCTGCTCGGCCGGCCCTACAACATGTACGACAGCGGCATGAACCTGGGCCTGCCCAAGAAGCTGGCCGAGCAGGGCCGCACGGTGATCCCGCTCGACATGCTGGAGACCGACACCCGCCTGCTGGGCACCCGCTACCGCAACACCTTCTGGAGCTACGGCCAGCGCATCCTGGCCGGCGCCGAGCAGATCTCGCGCGCCGACGACATGGCCGCCGTGTACCTGACCAACTTCAGCTGCGGGCCGGACAGCTTCCTGCTCACCTTCGCCGAGGAGATCTTCGCCAACCGGCCCTTCCTGGCGCTGGAGCTGGACGAGCACGGCGCGGACGCGGGCTACATGACCCGCATCGAGGCCTTCTTCGACGTGCTGCGTCGGCCGCGGGCCGCGTCGCAGCCCCGCC
The DNA here is from genome assembly GCA_022710975.1 of Myxococcota bacterium. Taxonomy (GTDB): domain Bacteria; phylum Myxococcota; class B64-G9; order B64-G9; family B64-G9; genus JAKLGA01. Next base: position 165,910 of record JAKLGA010000003.1, read on the forward strand.
GGACGCACGCGCCCGAGCCGAATGATCTGCGCGACCGCATCATCTGGCTGCCGCCCATGCACCCCATGGGCGTGACCCTGATGGCCGCGGCCTTCCGCGCCCACGGCTTCGAGTGCAACCCCGTCCCGGCCGAGGACCGCGAGGCCTTCGAGCTGGGCCGCTCGCTCACCCGCGGCTCCGAGTGCCTGCCCAACGCGCTCACCCTGGGCTCCTTCCTCAAGGCGATCCAGGCCTCCAGCGAGCCCGCCCGCCGGCACGCGCTGTTCATGCCCACGGCCGAGGGACCCTGCCGCTTCGGCCAGTACTGCACCCTCCACCGCCAGGTGCTCGACCGCCTGGGGCTCACGGACGTGGCCATCATGTCGCCCTCGTCCTTCAACTCCTACCAGGGGCTGAGCGAGCCGGTGCGGCGGGACGTGTGGAAGGCGCTGCTCTTGGGCGACGTGCTGTTCAAGGCGGCCTGCAAGCGCCGACCGTACGAGCTGCACCGGGGCGAGACCGACCGGGTCGTGGCGCTCGAGCGGAAACGCCTCGAGGCCGTCATGGAGACCCGCGGCGACCTGCACGCGGCCACGCGCGCGGCCGTCGAGCGCATCGCGGCCGTGCCGCACCGGCCCGGCCAGAAGCCGCTGGTGGGCATCGTGGGCGAGATCTACGTGCGCTGCAACACCTTCTCCAACGAGGACGTGGTGGGCGCCATCGAGCGCTACGGCGGCGAGGCCTGGCTGGCGCCCATGTCCGAGTGGATCATCTACACGGCGACCATGCAGAACCTGAGCTTCAAGGACGGCGGCGCCAACCCGTTCAAGAAGTGGGTCTCCATGCTCAAGAACCAGTACATCTTCTGGCAGGAGCACAAGATGTACCGGGCGGCGGGCGAGTTCCTGGCCGACCGGCGCGAGCCCGACATGGCGGCCATGCTGGCCGAGGGCTTCAAGCTGCTGCCCTCCGAGTTCGAGGGCGAGGCCGTGCTCACCCTGGCGCGCGCCGCGGAGTTCGCCAGGCAGGGCGCCTGCATGGTGGTCAACTGCGCCCCGTTCGGCTGCATGCCCGGCACGCTGACCACCGCCATGTTCCGCGAGCTGGCCCCCAAGCTCGGCCTCCCGGTGGTGGGCATGTTCTACGACGGGCACGGCAACCTGAACAGCCGCCTCGAGGTGTTCCTCAGGAACGCGGTGGATCTCGCCCGGGGCTCCCAGCGGCCCGAGCTCCCCGCCCAGCCCGAGATCGCCCCGGAGATCCGCCCCCAGGCCTGAGCCCGGCTCAGCCCTCCGTCAGGTGCGCGAGCGCCACGTCCTCGGTGTCGAAGGCGCGCATCGGGCTCTTGGTCGCCCGGGTGTAGGCGTTCAGCAGGATGCGGCGGATGCCCGAGTCCACCCCGATCACCGCCACCCGCTCGCACTTCTTGGTGGCCTCCGGCGTGGCCAGCTCCTTGGCCCGGGCCATCACCCTGGGAGGCAAGTTGCAGCCGCGGATGTCCACCAGGATCCGCAGCGGCACCAGGGACTGCACGATGATCTTCATCGCCGCCTCGAGCGTCCGCAGCAGGTCTTCCTCCCTGATCTGGTTGGAGAAGTCTGCCAGCAGCAGCCTCTTCCCCGCGTGGTCCTTCCAGCTCACTGGCATCGGCGCACCCCTTTCGTCCCACGCCCTGGGGGATCTATGCACGGCGGTCGCCGGACCGTCAATGCTCGATCCAGGCCGGTGGGACTGTAGGGTTCCGGCCCCGGCGCCGACCCAGGGGCGAGAGGGAGATCGACAACCCATCATCCCCAAAGGGGGTTCGACATGTTCAAGCTTCCCGAGCTCGCGTACGCCTACGACGCCCTGGACCGGAGCATCGACGCCAGGACCATGGAGATCCACCACCAGAAGCACCACGGGGCCTACGTCACCAACCTCAACAAGGCCCTGGAGATCGCGGACGGGGGCAAGTGGCTGGAGCGGCCCCTCGAGGACATCCTGAGGAACCTGGCCGAGCTGCCCGAGGCCCAGCGCGCCGCGGTGCGCAACAACGGCGGCGGCCACTACAACCACTCCCTGTTCTGGCGGCTGCTCTCGCCGGACGGCGGCGGCAAGCCCACGGGCGATCTGGGCGGGACCATCGCCAACACCTTCGGGTCTTTCGAGAAGTTCAAGGAGCAGTTCTCGGCCGCCGCCCTGGGCCGCTTCGGCTCGGGCTGGGCCTGGCTCACCCTCGACGGGGGCAAGCTCGCCATCGCCAGCACCCCCAACCAGGACAACCCACTCATGGACGGCCGCGGGGCGCCGCTGGTCGGCCTGGACGTCTGGGAGCACGCCTACTACCTCCGCTACCAGAACCGGCGGGCGGACTACGTCAACGCCTTCTGGGACGTGGTGAGCTGGGCCGAGGCCGAGCAGCGCTTCCAGGCCGCGCTGCGGGCCTGAGGTGGCAAATTTCCTCCGGGCGGGTACAGTGGGGGCATGCCGGCCCCCCTGACAGCCCGCGCCCGCTGGGCGCTCGTGCCCCTGCTGCTCTCGGATCTGCTGCTGCTCGTGCGCGTGGCCCCGGGCGGCGACGGCGCCAGCCAGCTCTCCCTGGGGCTCTCCAGCCTGGTGTGGATCCTGGGGGGGATCGACCTCGCGCTGGGTGCCGGGCTGCTGCTCGGTGCGCACTGGGCCCGGGAGCTCGGCCGCCACCGCTGCTGGCTCGCGGCCGCCTTCCTGGGCTTCACCTGGCTGGTGTACCTGATGGCGCTCCCGTCCACGACGGGCACCGGGGTGGGCCCGGCCGAGCTGACGGCCATCGGCCGGGACGGGCTGGTGATCGGGCTCTACGCCGCGGCCTGGGCGCTGCTGCGCGAGCCGCGCCGGCCACCGTCCTCGGCGCCGGACCGGGGCGCTAGCGCATCCCCAGCGCCGCCTTCAGCCCCTTGACCAGCTCGAAGTACTCGGTCCGCTCGTGGGGCTCGTTGAGGATGTGGAAGTCCTTCTTGCCCAGCCCCACGCAGCCGAAGCAGTAGGTGCAGTCCACGCAGGCGTCGCACAGCGTGAGGTAGGCCGAGCCCGAGCAGTTGGCGCAGTCCACGCAGTAGGCGCACTGGTGGCAGAAGCGGCAGCGCAGCGCGTGGGTGGTGTGCGCGCACTGCACGCACTCGACCGAGTGGGTGCAGCGGTAGCAGCCCTGGCAGGCCTGGCAGAACATGCAGCTCGTGCACTGGGTGCAGCCCCGGCACTCGAACGAGCCGGGGTTCGTGTCGGCGGTGGCGTACTCCTTGCGCAGCCGCTCGAGCTCCCGCTGGAACTCGGCCTTGCCCATGCTCATGCGTCTCCTCCTGTGGCAGCGGCCGCGAGCGTACCACGTCCCGCGGGCGTTGGCATCCCCGGCGGCGCGGTGTACCCTCGGCCCTGGGTTGGGAACGGAGGTGGCGCGATGGGCGAGCTGAACCGGAGGGACTTCCTGCGGGCCGTGGCCGCGGGCACGGCCGTGGTGGCGCTGCCCGCGCTCTCCTGCGCGCCGGCGGGCGGGGCGCTGCGCGGCGCGGCCGGCCCGGCCGGCGAGGGCGGCGCGTACTTCGACCAGTTCGGCGTGGACGAGGGGCTGCTCGGGCGGGTGCTGGCGCGCGCCCTCTCGCGCGGGGGCGAGTTCGCCGAGGTCTTCCTGCAGCACACCCTGCGCCACAGCGTGGGGCTCGAGGACGGCGCGGTCAACAAGGCCTTCACCAGCGTGGATCTCGGGGCCGGCATCCGCGTGCTCAAGGGCGACGCGACCGGTTTCGCCTTCTGCGAGGACCTGACCGAGGCCGCCCTGCTCGCCACGGCCGAGACGGCGGCCAGCGTGGCCGACGGCGCCCCGGGGGCGGCCCCGAGGCGCTTCGCCGCCTCGCGCCCGCCCAGCCGCTACCGCCTGGCCGTGCCCTGGAGCGAGGTGGGCATCCAGCGCAAGCTCCCCCTGGTCGCCAGGCTGGACCGCTCGGCTCGGGCCCGGGACGCGCGCGTCATCAAGGTCTCGGCCAGCCTGACGGACGAGACCTCGCACCTCCTGGTGGCCAACTGCGAAGGGCTGCGGGTCGAGGACCTGCAGCCCATGCTGGTGCTGGGCGCCAGCTGCGTGGCCGAGCGCCAGGGCAAGGTGGAGACCAACTCCCAGGCCCTGGCCAAGCGCCAGGGGGTGGACTGGGCCACGGACGGGCGCATCGACGCGCTGGCCGCGCGCCTGGTCGATCGCTGCGTGGCGCTGTTCGAGGCCGTGCCGCCGCCCATCGGCGAGCTGCCGGTGGTGCTGGCCGCGGGCTCCTCGGGCATCCTGCTGCACGAGGCCATCGGCCACGGCATGGAGGCCGACTTCAACCGCAAGGGCACCTCCATCTTCGCGGACAAGATCGGCCAGCGCATCGCCCCGCCCGGGGTCACCATCGTGGACGACGCCACCCGGCCGCACGAGCGCGGCAGCCTCAACGTGGACGACGAGGGCCGGGAGGGCGAGCGCACCGTGCTGGTCGAGGACGGCGTCCTGCGCACGTTCCTGCACGACCGCATCTCGGCCCGGCACTACGGGCTCCCGGCCTCGACCGGCTCGGGCCGGCGCCAGAGCTTCCGCTTCCCGCCCGTGCCGCGCATGCGCAACACCTACATGGAGCGGGGCCCGCACAAGCCCGAGGAGGTGATCGCCTCGGTGAAGAAGGGCCTGTACGCCGAGGACTTCTCCAACGGCCAGGTGGCCATCGGGGCCGGCGACTTCACCTTCTTCCTCAAGTACGGCCGGCTGATCGAGGACGGCAAGCTCACCGCGGTCGTCAAGGACGCGAACCTGATCGGCTCCGGGCCCAAGGTGCTGGAGAAGGTGGACATGGTGGCCGACGACCTGATCATCGACGAGAACGCCTGGACCTGCGGCAAAGACGGCCAGGGGGTGCCGGTCAGCCTGGGCCTGCCCACCGCGCGCGCGGGCGCCATCTCCATCGGCGGGAGGAAGGCATGAGCACCGAGCTGCTGGAGAAGGCCTGGGAGGTCGTCCGCGGCGCGGGCAAGCGCGGCGCCCAGGGCGCGCGCGCCTCGGCCTACCGGGTGCGCGAGAGCAGCCTGGAGTGGCGCGACGGCAAGCTCGAGCGGCTGCAGGAGTCCACCCAGCTCGGCCTGGGGGTGACGCTGCTGGTGGATGGGCGCTACTCGGCCCACTCGACCAGCGATCTCCGCCCGGAGGCGCTGGACGCCTTCCTGGACGAGTGCGTGGCCATGACCCGGGTGCTCAGTCCGGACGAGCACCGGAAGCTGGCCGACCCGGCCCGCTACCAGGGCCGCTTCGCGGGCGAGCTCGGCATCCTGGACGAGGCCGGGGTCGCGGCCACTGGTCCGGATCACCGCAAGCGCGCGGCCCAGGCCCTCGAAGCGGCCACCCGCTCCGGGCCGGGCGCGGAGCGGATCGTGTCCGTCACCAGCGGCTGGTCGGACACCTCGGGGGAGAGCGCGCTGGTGTGCTCGAACGGCATGGAGGGCAGCCGGCGCTCGTCCTCCTTCAGCCTGTGGGCCGAGTGCGCCGTCGGGGACGCGGACGGCCGTAAGCCCGAGGGCTGGTGGTACTCGGCCGCCCGCTTGCGCGACGCGCTGCAGCCGGCCGGGGAGATCGGCCGGGAGGCGCTCCGCCGGGCGCTGGCCCAGGTGGGCGCCAGGCCCGAGAGGAGCGGCGAGTACCCGTGCGTGGTCGAGGCGGCCGTGGCGGGCCGGCTGTTCAGCGATCTGCTCACCCCGCTGTCGGGCGGGGCCATCCAGCAGAAACGCTCCTGCCTGGCCGACAAGCTCGATCAGCAGGTGGCGGCCCCGTGCCTCACGCTGGCGGACGATCCGCTGCTGCCGGCCGGGCTCGCCTCCCGGACCTACGACGACGAGGGCATGAGCGCCGCGCGCCGGCCCGTGTTCGAGCAGGGCGTGCTGCGGAGCTTCTTCCTCGACACCTACTACGCCAGCAAGCTGGGGCGGGCGCCGACCACGGCCGGCCCCTCGAACCTGGTGTTCCAGGGCGGCGACAGGGATCTGGCCGGCCTGCTCCAGGCCATGGGCACGGGCCTGCTCATCACCGGCTTCTCGGGCGGCAACTCGAACTCGGCCACGGGCGACTTCTCGCTGGGGGTGAAGGGCACGTGGATCGAGGGGGGGAAGGCCGTCCGTCCCGTGGCCGAGATGAACCTCTCGGGCAACCACCTGGCGCTGTGGAAGCGGCTGGCCGAGCTCGGCAACGATCCCAACCCGAGCTCCTCCATGCGCATCCCCTCCCTGCGCTTCGAGCCGGTCCAGTTCTCCGGGACGTGATCCCGAAGACGCCTGCGGAGCCCTGGTGAATCGCCGGACCCTGGCATGGGCAGCCCGGGGCAGAGGCGGACGCAGGAATTGTAAGTTGGATTGACAATCCGTGCGCGCCGGGCCATGATGGCCACATGGTCCCGCGAAATCTAGAGAAAATACTCCTCGAACTGGCTGGCCACTACCCGGTGGTGACGGTCACTGGCCCGCGCCAGTCCGGCAAGACCACCCTGTGCCAGCAGGTCTTCCCGGACAAGCAGTACGTCAGCCTCGAGCCCCTCGACCTGCGCGAACACGCCACCCGCGACCCCCGCGGGTTCCTCGCCCCGCTCACGGACGGCGCGGTCATCGACGAAGTGCAGCACGCGCCCGGGCTCCTCTCCTACCTCCAGGTCGAGGTGGATCGGAACCCCACACCCGGGCGCTTCGTCCTGACGGGCTCCCAGCACCTGGGGCTCTCGGCGGCGGTGTCCCAGTCTCTGGCCGGCCGGACCGGGGTGGTCCACCTGCTCCCCCTCGGGCTGGACGAGCTGCGGCGATTCCCCGGCGCCCCGCAGGGGCTCCTCGAGACCCTGTGGGCCGGGGGGTACCCGCGCATCCACGACCAGCACGTGCCCGCCGGCCGCTGGCTGTCGGACTACGTCGGCACGTATGTGCAGCGCGACCTACGGCAGCTCCTCCGGGTGGGTGACCTGCAGGCCTTCATCACCTTCTTGCGGCTGTGCGCCGGCCGGACAGGGCAGGTGCTTAACCTGTCCGCGCTGGGCGCGGACGCCGGCGTCTCCCACAACACCGCCAGGGCCTGGCTGAGCGTGCTCGAGGCGAGCTTCCTGGTGCTGCGCCTGCCGGCCTGGGAGCGAAGCATCCGCAGGCAGCTCACCCGGGCGCCGAAGCTGCACTTCCTGGACAGCGGCCTGGCCTGCCACCTGCTGGGCATCCGTGAGCCCGCCCAGCTCGCGTTGCACCCCTTGCGCGGCGCAGTGTTCGAGAGTTGGGTGGTGAGCGAGGTGGCCAAGGCGCGGGCCCATGCGGGCCAGGCGCTCGACCTGTTCCACTTCCGGGACCATCGCGGCTTCGAGGTCGACCTGGTCGTGGAGGCCGGCGCGCGGATCCTGTTCGCGGAGATGAAGAGCGGCGCCACGCTGGCAGACGACTTCTTCGGGCCGCTCGACCGGCTGGCCGGATGGGCTGGGCCGGTGCTCGCCGGGCGCGCGCTCGAGCGGCGCCTGCTCTACGGCGGCGAGGAGCGCCGGACCTGGGGCGCGGCCGAGGCCATCCCGTGGCACGAGGTCGCCTCGGCGGGCTGGCTGGATCGCTGAACGGATCCCACCTCGGAGCCAGCCACCTGCACACTGCGCTTGCGCCGGGAGCGGCGCGATGCTACCATTTGCTAGAAAATGGTAGCATCAACCGGAGGTGAGCTCGTGTCGCAGTCTCAGCTGGCCACCCGCATCGACGTCCGGGTGAAGAAGGCCGTCGAGGAGGTCTGCCGCCTGCGCGGCCTCAAGATCGGCCGCTTCATCGAGGACGCGCTGCTCGACAAGCTCGAGGAGCTCGAGGACGTGGAGGACATCAAGAAGATCCGCCACGAGCCCACCCGCCCCCTGTCGGCCGTGCTCGAGGACCTCAAGCTCGATGGCAAGCTTTGAGATCGAGGTCTCGGCCTCGGCCGAGCGGCAGCTCCGCCGCCTGCCGCGCGCGGACCAGATCCGCGTGGCGCGGGCCATCCTCGGGCTCGGCCGGGAGCCCTTCCCGCGCGGCTTCCGCAAGCTCTCGGGCTACAGCGACGTGTTCCGCGTCCGCGTGGGGACCTACCGGGTGCTCTACAGCGTGGACCGGGGCCGGGTGGTGATCGTCGTCCTCAAGGTCGGCCACCGCCGCGACGTGTACCGCTGAGCTGACCCCAACTTCCCGCCCAGCTTCCCGCTGGGGCTACGCGGTGGTTGGACCGAGCCGGGGGAAGGTGGTAGGAGGGATCCCGGGGGCGGAGGGGCGATGAAGATGGAGGCGTGGATGGGGAGGGCCATGAGGGGCGCCTTGTTCTCTTCCGTGTGCGTGCTGGCCTGCTGCGCGGGCAGCTGCGCGCCGGTCATGCTCGAGGTGATCGAGCTCGTGCCCGCGGAGGCGCGGGGAGCGCCGACCGCAGAGGCCATGGCCGGCGTGGACGCGCACGTGGTCTACCTGCTGGACGCCGGCTGGGTGCACCCCGTGCCCGACGGAACGCCGCCGGTCCAGGGCATGCCCTACGCCCTGACGCACGAGAGCGAGGATCTGCTGCGCGATCGCGCGGCTACCGAGAGCCACGGCCAGGTCGTGGTGCGCCACCTCGGCCCGCTGCTGTCTCTCGACGCGGCCGTGGTGAAGGCGGACGGCCGGAGGGTAGCGCTCGGGACGGGGGACGTGTTCACCAAGGTCGTCCGGAAGGAGGCGGTGCCCGACAAGGAGCACCCCCTCGATCTCCTGGAGACCACCCTGGTGTTCCCCGGCCTGGAGCCAGGCGACCGGCGCTGGTACCGCTACATGCGCCGGGACGCGGACTGGGAGTGGGCCTTCCAGGCGCCAGACGGCCCGGTGCTCTTCTCGCGCTTCGTGTTCCCCGAGGCCCACTGGGGCTCACAGATCAAGATGCACTTCGAGGTGCGCAACCCCGCGGGTCTGGCCATCGAGGAGCGGCGGCACAGGGCGGCCGGCACCGTGGCCAGCGTGCCAGTGATCCACTACCGGAGCTTCACCGCGCGCGACCTGCCCGCGGTGGAGCCCCTCCCCGGCGCCCTGCCGGTGGGCGAGCGCCAGGCCCTCCTCAGGGTCTACCTGACCTCCACGAGTATCGGGCTCCCGAACCTCGGACGCTTCTACCACCGCTGGCTCACCCGCGACGGCAACGTGCCCTACGGCTTCGACGTGCTGGCGGCAAACGCCGCGGGCCAGGCGAGGGTCGAGCTGGACAAGGCGCGGAGGCTGCACGACTGGTTGAAGAAGGAGCTGACCCTCGAGGACGGGGACGGCCTAGGAATCGACTTCCCCTACCTGGACGCCAAGCCGCTCGCCCTCGGCAGCGTGGTCCAGGGGCGGCGGGTGAGCGCGGTGGAGGCAGCAGCCATCCTGTGGGCTCTCCTGCGCGCGCTGGACGTGCCCGCGCGGCCCGTGCTCACCACGCGGCGCGGGTGGGTGCCGGCGGGCATGGACATCCCCAGCCTGCGGCCCTGGAGCCACGTGCTGCTCGCGCTGCGCGACGGCACCCTGATCGATCCCTCGGACTCCCGGGTGCCCTTCGGCCGCATCGGGGCCCGTTTCGAGGGCCGCCCCGCGCTCTACCTCGACGGGAGGGGGGTGGAGCTGAAGGCGCTGCCGCGCAGCCAGGCGAAGGACAACCGTTTCGAGCGCGAGGTCGCGCTGCGGGTCGAGGATTCCGGGGACCTGACGGGCAGCGTGGTGCTGCGCTTCGTCGGGCACCCGGCGACACGCGTCCGCCGGGACCTCGGGCGCGAGGCAGCGGCAAAGATCGAGGAGCTCGCCCGCGCCAGGATCCTGGCGCTCGCCCGAGACGCCGAGGTGCAGCACGTCGAGGTGAGCGCCCTGGAGGGTCCCCTGGAGGCGCCGGTCGAGATCCGGGCCGAGGTGCGGCTGCGCGGCCTGGCCGAGGGCGCGCGGACGGGCCCGCGGCCTATCGCCCTTGGGTCCCTCTTGAGCCTGGGCGACGCGGGGGAGGGCTTGACGTACGCCTTCAGCGCGCGCCTGCGCTTCGAGCTCTCCCTCCCCGTGGGGTTGCGCCTGGTCGAGCTACCCAGGGACGGCGGCGCGGGCGGGCCCGATGGGCAGGCACCGATTCGCTATGCGAGCAAGGCCTCGCCTGGCCCGGAAGGGAGAGGCCTGCGCCTGGAGCGGAGCCTCGAGCTGCATCGGACCGATCTGCCGGCCGAGGAGGCAGCTCGCCTGGAAGCCCTCCGCGAGGAGATCGCCTCCCTCGAGGCCTCCCCGCTCGTACTGGCGCCTGCAGCGGGGGCCGCGGAATAGGCTCCCTGGGTCAGACCCCGAATTCCCTAGAACCTGAGCGTCAGCATGCCCCCGGCCACACCCGGCCCGGCGAGCGGCTCGACCTGGAGGCTGACGCCCGGGCCGTCGGTTTCTGCCAGCACCTCGATGTCGCCGCGCTTGTTGATCGCCGTGTCGAGGATGATGCCCAGCCCAGTGGCTTGCGTCCCGACGATGGTGAGGATGCCCATCCAGTACAGCGGGGCGAGGGCGTCGCCGATGTCCCCGTAGTCCCCGCCCTCGCCAGAGTCGTCCGAGGATTGACGCTCCCTGGTCAGGCCGAACGGGACCAGGATCGGACCGACCAGGGGGATGACCCCCAGGCCGTCCTTCATCACCCCCGCGAGGGCGAGCGAGGCGGCGATCCCGGGTAACAGCAGACCGAGCCCCACCCCGTAGCGCGCGGGCCTGGCATTCGTGTATGCGAACTCCACCATCTCCCCACGCGGGACGAGCACGTCCCCAGGCTCGAGGCGGATGCGTACGGGCTTGCCCTTGGGATCCACGGCGTCCACCTCGGTCGGGCCGCCGCACTCGAGTGCCTGCTCTGCCGACCGGGCGTCCCCCGGCCTCAGCGAATAGATCTTCGCCTTGGCGCATCCCCCCAGCAGCAGCACCAGGAGCAGCCCGATTGACCATCCCCGTTCCGCGCGCATCGCTGGCCTCCCTTCCCTCGCACCTGCGGCCCGGAGAAGCAAGAACGACACCACCCCTCGCAGAATGCCTCGAACCCTCCGAAGTGAATGGAGCTTCCCCCTCCCAGATCTCAGGACCTGCGGCCTCCGTCCCCCGGGCCAGAGGCGCACGTGTGCGGCTGGCTCACAGGCTCAGGCGGACGTGGAGCAGGACGCGGGTGGGGACCGCGCGGGTCACCCGCTTGGGCTCGAGCTGGCCGGGGGTGAAGTACTCGGGCTCCTCGTAGGCGAGCTCCCCGAGCCCGCCCTCGGCCGACAGCACCACCGCCGCATGGGGGCCCACGCCGAGGGTCAGGGCGCCGGCCAGCCGCACCGCCCGGCCGCCGCCCACCCCGTCGTCGGGGTCCAGGATCTCGGCCATGAAGGCCGGGGTGAGCACCAGGAGCTCGCCGAAGCGGATGCGGTAGGAGGCCGTGGCGTGCCCCCCGAGCAGCCGGCGGCCCTTGACCGCGTTCGGGTTGTCCCCCCAGGCGCCCTCGAGCTGCAGGCGGAAGCCGGCCAGGGACCAGCGCAGGTCGAAGCCCACCAGGTTGAACCAGTGCTCCAGCTCCTGGCCGGGCGCCAGCAGGATGCCGGCCCGCTTGTAGCAGTAGTCGGCGGCCAGGATGAGCCCCTTGAGCGGCCTGAGCTGCAGCCGGGCCACGTAGTCGCGGTGGCTCGCGTTCGGCGCGTCGGGGTCGTCGGCGTCCCGGTAGAAGCCCGGCACCAGCGTGCGGCCGTCGAACACGCCCGCGAAGTACTTGAACTTGACCTCCTTGCCCACGCTGCCGGACGCCATCAGCCCGATGTCCCGGCCGCCGAAGCCGCCGTAGGGGCCGTCGCTGATCACCTCGCCGTCGAGCAGCCCGCGCCGGGGGATCAGCAGCTCCCAGGGGGAATCGAGCCGCAGCCGCGAGAAGGGTTTCTTGAAGCTGCCGAGGGTGAGCCGGAAGGCCTTGTGGACCTGGTAGCGGGCGTAGGCGTCCCGGAGCGCGAGCCCGTCGGCCAGCTCGACCTCGAGCACCAGGCGGAGGTCCTCGACCACCTCCCAGCGCCCGTCGAGCCGGGCGTTCCGGAGCGAGAAGGTGTCGGTCCAGCGGCCGATCTTGCCCTCCTCGTCCCGCAGCTCGTACGCCCCGATCAGCCGCCCGCGCAGCCGCAGCCCCTCGAGCTCCCAGGCCGCGGCCGGCGCGGCGGTCAGCAGGATCCCCAGGACACAGAGCCAGGCGCTCGTCGGTCGCTTCATCTGCCACCTCACAGCTTGGGGTCGCGCAGATCCGCGCTCACCGCGCCGCGGACCGCGGCGCCGTCCACGGTGCCGGCCTGCTCGAACACGAGGTCGCCCTCCACCGCGATGAACGGCTCGAGCGCCTGCCAGGTCGCGGGATCCAGCTCGGTCACGTAGCAGACCCCCGCGGCCAGATCGAGCGGCACGGCCTGCCCGGGCGCCAGGAGCTCGGGCTGGCCGAACTCGAACACCGCGGCCGCCAGCCGGTCGCCGGCCGCGCCCGGGAAGACCGCCAGCAGGATGAGCTGGGGCCTGGGGGGCTGGCCCGGGGGAGGGTTCTGGTTCCAGCCCGCGGCCGCGCCCACGGTGGTGCCCAGCCACTCCTCGCCCCGGACCGTGGCGCGGAAGGTGCCGGTGCCGGCCTCGAAGAAGTCCACCGTGCCCAGGGTGCCCCAGGTGGTGGAGAAGGTGAGCTCGACGTCGCCCACCAGCTCGAAGCAGGGCGGCGGGCCGAGTGGCCTGTCCCAGGCGACCGGCCCGGAGTCCAGCTCGGCCCGGATGGCGGCCGGGACACCCTCGACGAAGCGCCGCACCCCCTCGATGTCCGCGTGGACCGCCGGGTTCTCGAAGCTGGCCAGGGGCGCGATGTGAGACTCCATGCGCGCGAGCTCGGCCAGGATGGTCTCCACGTCCCAGACCGTGGCCAGCTTCTCCTCGAGCCGATCGAGGTACACCCGGCGGGACTCGGGCAGCAGGTAGAGCCGGTGGGCCAGGATGCCGTCCGCGAACACCGAGCGCAGCGCGCCCGGCTGGGCGAACAGGATGGCGTCGATGCCCCAGGGCAAGAAGTGGAGCCGGCCGCCGCGCGGGTCGTGGTACAGGTAGAAGTTGTTGTGGTTGGAGCCGTACCCGTCCCAGTGCGCGGTCAGCACCTCCATCACCCAGAAGTCGTAGAACCGGTCGAGGTCGACCAGCGGCTCCAGGGCCGCGAGCAGCGCGTCGTCCGGCGCGGCCGCCGCCAGCACCACCTCGTCCAGCTCGCTGCGGTCCGGGCTCTCCTCGTTCGACTTCTTCTGGAAGGTCCCCGCCCAGGCCGGCTGGAAGTCCGAGAGCGCGCCCTCCCACAGGTCGCCGCCGGCGTCCTCGAAGTAGCGGGCCACCAGCTCGGTCTGGATGCTCTCGACGTGGGCGTACAGGCCGAGCGGCTGGCCGTTCACCCGCACCAGGGCGAAGTTGCAGCGCGGGGCCGGCACCCCGGCCCGGTCGAACAGCCAGTAGCCCAGGCACTGGTGGACGAACGAGGGATCCTGGTTGCAGTTGTTGAGCGTCATGCGCCGCAGCCCGAGGTAGCGCTGGCCGGGGATCAGGGCGTTGAAGGCGATCTTCAGCGAGGGCTTGTCGGGGTCGATCGAGCCGAAGAAGCCCTTCTTGCGCACCGTGACCCGCTCGAGCCGGACGCCGTCGATGGTCGCGTCGGCCTCGAACTCGGTGAACGGGTTCTCCGGCGGACCGGGGTTGCAGAACACGGACCAGAGATCGCGCGCCTGGAGGCGCAGCGCGTCCCAGTCCGCGGGGTCGAGCTCGAGATCGACCTGGAGCACCCAGCCGGGATCGAACGCCTCGGCGTCGCCCAGCATGGCCGGGGCCGGGCCGCAGGCCGCGAGCCCGGCGAGCGCCGCCAGGACGGCCAGCCAGCGCAGGGTTCGCGCGCCCTCCATCCGGCACCCCTCCCCGCCGCTCAGGGCGGCGGCACGCACACCCGCACCGCCGCGTTGCAGGTGTAGCCCTCCGCCTGGCGGCAGTCCGCGTCCGTGCCGCAGCCGTCCAGGCAGCACATCTGCACCCCCAGGTCGACGCACACGTCCCCGGCCGGGCAGTCCGGGGCGGACGCCAGGCAGGGGCTGGTGCAGTAGCCGCCCGGCCAGAAGCCCATGCACAGCCCCCGGCAGTCTCCGTGGGCCGCGCAGGCCCCGCCGTTCTCTGCCCCCGCGCCCGGGGCGTCGTTGCACAGCCCCGACCACTCGTTGCACACCCCCGACGCGCAGCCCGCGGGCGCGCAGGCCGGTTGGCACACGGCCAGGGCCTGCTGGGTGACGAGGTCCACGGCCACGAGCGGCGCCCAGTCCGGGCGGCAGCCCGCCAGGGGCCCGTAGGGCGGCAGGCAGTACGCCCCGCCCCCCAGGAAGGGGCTGAGGGTCACCACGCAGGCGAGGCCCTGCTCCGCGCAGCCGGGCTGCTCCGCCGAGCACGGGCTCGCGCACACCCCGCCCGGCGCGCCCGAGGTCTGCTCCTCCAGGCACTGCCGGCCGAGGCAGTCCGCGTCCTGTGCGCAGGCCTCCCCGGCGGGGGCGCCGGTCGGGACGCAGGTGGCGGTGGCGCGCTCGCAGGCGTAGCCGCCGGCCGGGCAGTCCGCGTCCGTGAGGCAGCAGCCCGGGCGGAAGAGGTGGGAGCAGACGCCCAGGCGGCAGCGCTCCTCGGTGCACGGCTGCCCGTCGTCGCAGTCCTCGGCCGCCGCGCAGTCCTCCGCGTCGCAGCCCGTCAGGCAGCCCGCCGCCAGCAACCCGAGGATGACGATGAGCGCGCGGAGCATGCGCCGCCCATTGTACAGGATGCCCTTCGCCCTGGGTACCGCCGAGCATCTCGAGGTTGCCTCCGGGCCGCGAATCGCGGACAATGGCCCGGAACCCGCCAGGAGGATCGAGATGGCGAACAAGGACCAGAGCCAGAAGAAGAACAAGCTGAACAAGCCCAAGCTCAGCACCAAGGAGAAGAAGCAGAAGAAGGCCGAGAAGCGCCTGGCCAAAGAGAACCAGCAGTAGCGGGTCCTCCCGGGACCCGGGTCAGGCCGATCGTCCACCGGTCCAGGAGAGACGAGCACTCCCCGCGGGGGGCGGGGAGTACCCAGCGCCACGCGCGCGAGGAGCGTACGCCATGCACCGCCTTCCGGCCGTCACCCTGCTCGCCCTGGCGCTGTCCGCCTGCGGCGGCGACCCCGACGCGAACGGCCAGGACGGCGGGGAGGGCGAGCCGATCCTGGGCGAGCCCTGCGCCCCCCCGCCGGCCTACGTCGAGGACGTGAGCGGCTGCGCCCCGGCCGCGGACGCCTACCAGCCCCGCGGGGGCCAGGACACCTGGCCGGCCTGCGTGAGCGACGACGGCGTCTACCACCCCCTCGGCGCGAGCATCTCGAGCATCGCCCGGGTGCAGGCCTACCATGCCATCGCGCTCCTCTTGTGGAGCGCCGATCCCCGCCCCACCAGGCAGGACTTCCTGGACGCCCGCATCCTGTTCGAGGAGGAGCAGGGCCTGGGTTCGCGGGTGGCCCGCCGCTACGACCCGCACTTCCCCGCGCCGGCCGCGGGGAAGTGCGAGGACGAGGGGGTGCCGGCCGCGAACCCGGACTACTGCGTGGGCCCGGCCACCCTCCAGCCCCTGCTGACCGGCGCCTTCGCCTCCGGGGCGGAGGGCGAGGCGCGCCTGGTGAACGCCGCCCGCATCCACGCCGCGCTCCAGTGGTTCCTGTACGTGTCGGTCATCAAGGAGGCCACCACCTGCGCCACCACCGCGGCCGACTGCGACTCGCACTGGGCCTACTACGCGGGCGGCGGGCCGCGCGAGAGCCCGCTCGGCCTGGGCGCGGAGATCCTGGCCCTGGCGCCGGAGACCCACCAGCGCATCTACGACGGGCTGCTGGCCGTGCGCTGCTGGCGGAACCTCGACCACGAAGGGGGTGAGGCCACCGATCTGGCGCTGCGCGACCGGGCCATCGCCCAGCTCGACCGGGCGCTCCTGCGGGGCATGGCCGTGCTCGTCCGCCAGCGCTTCGCCGAGCTCGGGTGCGCGAGCGAGCACTACCGGCAGGCCGCCCTGGAGGCGCTGCGCGTCCTGGTGCCGCTGCTCGACCGCGCCGTCCGCGAGCGCGACGCCTCCGCGGCGGGCTTCCTGGCCGCCGAGGTGCAGAAGGAGGCCGCGGCCATCGACGCCGCCGGCGCGATCTCCAGGCTCGACGCCCTGTTCCCGTGCTATTAGATCGGGCGTGCGCCGGTCACCCACACCCCTCGGCCTGCTCCTGCTGGCGTGCCTGGCCTGGCCCGCGCCCTCCGCCGGCGAGGAGGCGCCCGGCGAGGAGGCGCCTGCTCCGCCCGCGGGCGAGGAGGAGCCCGAGGTCGACGAGGAGATCCTCATCACCTCCAGCCCGGCCCCGGGCAGCCGCCTGCCCTCCGCGCGGGCCCGCAGCGAGGTGACCCGCGAGGACCTGGCGCGCCGCCTGCCGCGCTCGGCGCCCGACGCGCTGCGCTTCGAGCCCGGGGTGTTCGTCCAGCAGAGCGCCCACGGCCAGGGCTCGGCCTACCTGCGCGGGCTGACCGGCCAGCAGACCGTCCTGCTGTTCGACGGCATCCGCTTGAACAACAGCACCTACCGCCAGGGGCCCAACCAGTACTTCTTCACCCTGGACTCGCAGAGCCTGGCGTCCATCCAGGTCCAGCGCGGGGGCGGCTCCACCCGCTGGGGCTCGGACGCGCTGGGCGGGGTCATCCTGGCGCTGCCCGTCGAGCCGCGGCCCGAGGCCAGCCCGGGCGACTGGTTCGGCTGGGACCCCCACCTGAGGGTGGCGAGCGGGACGGCCGACGGCGAGATCGGCGGCCGCCTCCAGACCGGGCTCAGCTTCGGCGACACCTTCGCCTTCCTGGGCGGGGCCGGCGGGCGCCACGTGGGCCAGCTCGAGAGCGGCGGGGCCGTGCACAACCCCGCCGACGGCGAGCTGCCGCTGGTGCCGCGCTTCGCCGACGACGGCCGCACCCAGCTCGGCACCGGCTTCGACGAGCTCACCTTCGACGGGCGCCTGGTGGCCAACCTCTCGCCGCGCCACCGGCTCAAGCTCGCGCTTTACGGCTACCGCCAGTTCGACGCGCCGCGCACCGACCAGTGCCCGGCGGCCCACGCGCCCTACGACGAGTGTCTGAAGTACGACGAGCAGTTCCGCACCCTGCTGTACGCCGTCTACGAGGGCCGCCGCCTCGGCCCGGTGGTCGATCAGCTGCGGGCCACCCTGTCCTGGCAGCAGCAGCGCGAGCGGCGCACCATGGCGCGCCCCCGCGCCGCCGTCCAGCACACCGGCCGCGACGTGGTCGACAGCCTGGGGCTCACGGCGCTGGCGCGCTCCCCGCGGCTCGCGCTGGCCGACGCGCTCGACCTGCAGCTCGAGGCCGGGCTGGACACCTACCACGACCTGGTGAGCTCGGCGGCCTGGATCGCCTTCACCGACATCGACGTGACCGCGCGGCGCAGCCGGGGCCAGTACCTGGAGGGCTCGCGCTACACCTACGGCGGGCTCTACGCCCAGGCCGGCCTGGAGGCCTTCGGCCAGCTGCGCGCGCGCGCCGGCGCCCGCCTGTCCTGGATCGACGCCCGGGCCCCGGACGACCCCGAGTCGGGCACGCGGGCGGTCGAGCGCAGCTGGCTGCCCATGGTGGGCAACGCGGGGCTCGAGTGGCGGCCGCTGTCGTCGCTGGCGGTGCTCGTCAACTACGACCGCTCCTTCCGCGCCCCGAACCTCGACGATCTCACCTCGCGCCAGCAGACCGGGCCGGGCTTCCAGTTCGAGAACCCCGCGCTCGGGCCCGAGCAGGCCGACACCTTCGAGCTGGGCCTGCGCCTGAGCGCGCCGATCCTGCTGGAGGCCTGGGGCTTCCGCACCACGCTGCACGACGCGGTGGTCAAGAGCCCCCGCCAGGACGCGGACTGCCCGCCGGACACCCCCGCCTGCCAGGCCTCCTGGACCAAGCTGCAGCTCGTCAACGCACCGGCGGACGCGGCCCTGTGGGGCGTCGAGGGCTCGCTCCTGGCCGAGCTGCCCTGGGGCCTCGAGGCGCGCGCCAGCGTGGCCTGGACCTGGGGCGAGGGGCCGAACGTCACCCCGCGGCCCACGGACCCGGACGCCGCCTACCAGGCGCGGGTGCCGCTGTCGCGCGTGCCGCCGCTGAACGGGACGGTGGAGCTCGTGTGGCGCAGCGCCTTCGGGCTGACGCTCGGCGCGGACGTGCGCTGGGCCACGCGCCAGGACCGCCTGGCGCTCTCGGATCTGTCCGACGCGCGCATCCCCCGGGGCGGGACCCCGGGCTTCGCCGTGCTCGATCTGCGCGCCTCGGCCCGCCTGGCCGAGCGGCTGCTGGTGTCCGTCGCCATGGAGAACGTCCTCGACGCGGCCTACCGCTACCACGGCTCGAGCGTGAACGGCCCGGGCCGGAGCTTCATCTTCCTGATCGACCTCGGGCCGCTGTGGCGATCGCCGGAGCCCGCGCGGCCGGCCGGCCCTTGACAGGCTCGCTTCGCCCCCCCTACCCTCGGACGACCCGAACGACTCGCCGCGCGGCGGGGAGGAGCCATGCAGCACCTGGAGCTGGGAGAGGTGGAGGGCATCGAGCACGTGCAGAAGCTGCCCGTGTTCGCCCGCCTGACCTACGCCGAGACCGCCCGGCTGGCGAAGCTCGTGCACCACGAGACGCGCGCCGCGGGCGAGGTGATCATCGAGCGCAACGCGCTGGGGGAGGCGCTGTACGTGGTGCTGGAGGGCGAGGTGCGGGTGACCCGCGGCGGGCCCGGCCAGGAGGAGGGCGAGCCGCTCGGCCGCCTGGGGGTGGGCGAGCTGTTCGGCGAGATGTCGCTGGTCGACGATCTGCTGACCAGCGCGCGGGTGACCGCCAGCCGCGAGACCCGGCTGCTGGTGCTCCCGCGGGCCGAGTTCCAGGCCCTGATGGCCGCCGAGCAGGCCCTGGCGCTCAAGGTGTACCGGGCCTTCTGCCAGACCCTGTCCGCGCGCCTGCGGCGGGTCAACGAGCTGCTGTCGGGCGAGCAGGCCTTCTCCGTCGGCGTGCGCTGAGCAAGGGAGGACGCGTGGACAAGGAAGCCTTCCACAGATTCCTGGGCGCCGCGGTCAACGCGGGCGGCTCCGACATCCACTTCAAGGCGGGCGCCTCGCCGGCGGTGCGGGTCAACGGCGAGCTGGTGGCCTTCAAGGTGCCGGCGCTGCTCGGGGAGGACACCGAGGCCATCGTCCGCACGATCCTGGAGCAGGTGCGCTTCAAGGGGAAGCTGGAGGACATCGTCGAGATGGACGCCAGCTACGCGCTGGAGGGGGTGGGCCGGTTCCGCGCCAACCTGTTCCGCAGCAAGGGCCACCTCGGCGTCATCCTGCGCTCCATCCCGCTGGACATCCCCTCCTTCGAGGCGCTGGGGCTGCCCAAGGTGCTGGAGCAGATCGCCGCCTACGACCGCGGCCTGATCCTGGTGACCGGGGTGACCGGCTCGGGCAAGAGCACCACGCTGGCCGCGCTGGTGGGGTACATCAACGCCCGGGAGCGCAAGCACATCATCACCATCGAGGATCCCATCGAGTTCTACCACGAGGACAAGCTGGCCCGGGTCACCCAGCGCGAGATCGGCCGGGACTCGGCCTCCTTCGCCACGGCGCTGAAAAACGCGCTGCGCCAGGACCCGGACGTGATCATGCTGGGCGAGATGCGCGACCTCGAGACCATCGAGATCGCCATCAAGGCGGCCGAGACCGGCCACCTGGTGCTGTCGACGGTGCACACCCAGGACGCGGTGCGCACCATCAACCGCCTGCTGGGCGTGTTCCCGCCCGAGTCGCAGCAGGGGGTGCGCAACCGCCTGGCCGACACGCTGCGGGCCACCGTCTCCCAGCGCCTGCTGCCGCGCGCCAGCGGCAAGGGGCGGGTGCCGGCTCTGGAGATCATGATCAACACCACCACCATCGCCGCCTACATCCGCGAGGCGGACAAGACCGGGGAGATCAAGGACTACATCGAGAAGAGCGCCGCCACCATGGGCACCCAGAGCTTCGACCAGCACCTGGCCACGCTGCTGCGCGCGGGCGAGATCACCGAGGCGGTGGCCATGGAGGCGGCCACCAACGCGGCCGACCTCCAGCGCGCCATGTCCTTCGAGTAAGCGCCGGCCACCTCCCGGCGTTCAGCTTGTCGGCCTCACCTTGACAGGGATCCCGGTTCCCCGTAGCATGCCCGCCGGATCGGAGTCAGCCATGCGATCGTTCCTCTCGTGCCTGCTCGCCGCCGCCCTCCTGCTGATCGGCGCAGCCCTGCTCTCCGGCTGCGACAGCGCCTGCAAGGAGCTGGGCTCCAAGGTGTGCGACTGCCAGACCTCCCGCTCCAGGGAGGAGCGCTGCCGCACGGCCATCGACGCGGCCTACGAGAACCGCGAGCCCTCCGACGGCGAGGAGGACACCTGCCAGTCCATCCTCGACGAGGGCACCTGCACCTGCGAGGCCGTCGAGGCGGACAACCTGGCCGCCTGCGGCCTGTCCAACGACGCGGCCTCGATCTGGACCGACTGACCACCCCCAAGAAAATGCCCCCTTGAGCCGGCCCCCCGGCCGGGCGATGATCCGCCCGTGAGCGACGAGATCCCAGCCGGACAGGCGGCCCACGCCCCCGACTCCCTGGCGGTGACCCCGGAGGCCCCGGGCCGCTACGGGCAGGAGCAGGAGATCGGCCGCGGGGGCATCGGCCGGGTGCTGCTCGCGCAGGACAGCCACCTGGGCCGGGCGGTGGCGCTCAAGGAGCTCCTGCCGGCCCGCGAGGCCACCGCGGGCGACACGGACGGCCCGGACGGCTCCGCCCGCCCCAGCGCGCCCACCCGGGCCATGCTGCGCCTGCTGCGCGAGGCCCGGGTGACCGGACAGCTCGAGCACCCCAACATCGTGCCGGTCTACGAGCTCGGCCAGCGCGCGGACGGCACCCTGTACTACACCATGAAGGTGGTGCGCGGCCGCACCCTGGGGGAGGCGCTGGGCCAGGCCCGCGGGCTGGCCGAGCGGCTGAAGCTCCTCAAGCACTTCGTCGACCTGTGCCACGCGCTGGCCTACGCCCACAGCCGCGGCGTGGTCCACCGCGACATCAAGCCCGACAACGTGATGCTGGGGGAGTTCGGCGAGACCGTGGTGCTCGACTGGGGGCTGGCCAAGGTGCGCGGCCAGGCCGATCTGCGCGGACGCGAGCTCCAGCGCGAGCTCGAGCTGCTCCAGGAGGGGACCGGCAGCCAGACCGTGGCCGGCACCGCCGTGGGCACCCCGGCCTACATGAGCCCGGAGCAGGCCGAGGGGGATCTCGAGCGCGTGGACGAGCGCTCGGACGTCTGGAGCCTGGGCGCGGTGCTGTACCAGGTGCTGACCGGGCGGATGCCGTTCGAGGGCCGCCACGCCTTCGAGGTGCTGGGCAAGGTCATGCGCGGCGCCTTCCGGCCCGTGCCCGAGGCGTGCCCGCAGGCGCCCGCGGAGCTGGCGGCGGTGTGCGCCAAGGCGCTCTCCCGCGAGCGCGAGGCGCGCTACCCGGGCGCGGCCGCGCTGGCCCGCGAGGTGGAGGCCTACCTCACGGGCGGCAGGGTGCAGGCCCACGAGTACAGGCTGGGCGAGCTGCTCGGCCGCTTCGCCCGCCGCCACCGCGGGCCCCTGGCGGTGGCCGCGGCCGCGGCCCTGCTGCTGGCCGGGCTGGCGGTGGCCTCCTACCGGGAGGTGGTGGCCGAGCGCAACCGGGCCGTGGAGGCCGAGGCGGAGGCCCGCGCCCGCCTGAGCGACAGCCTGCGGGAGGGCGCCCGGGCGGCCTGGCTGAGCCAGGAGCTGCCCGAGGCGCGCGCCCACCTGCGCTCGAGCCTCCAGCTCCAGGACTCGCTCGCCAGCCGCGGGCTGTGGCGCGCGCTGGAGGCGAGCCCGCTCGCCTGGCGCCACGATCTCGGCAACCGCGTCTGGGATCTGGCCTTCTCCCCCGACGGCCGCACGCTGGCGGCCGGCTCGGAGGACGGCCAGGTGTACCTGGTGGACGTGGCCACCACCCGGACCGAGGCGCTGCGGGGTTTCGGGCCGCAGGTGCTGGCGGTGGACTACTCGCCCGACGGCCGCCTGCTGGCCGCCGGGGTGAACGGCGGACCGCTGCACCTGTGGGATCTGGAGGCCGGCACCCGCCGGCTGTTCGCCGATCGCCACGAGGGGCTCAAGGACGTGCGCTTCAGCCCGGACGGACGCCGCCTGGCGGCCGGCTCCTGGGAGGGCAGCCTGCGAGTCTACGAGGTGCCGGGCGGGCGGGAGCTGGGCGCCCGCGAGGGGCTGGCCCCGTGGACCGCGGGCCTGGCCTGGAGCCCCGACGGCCAGCAGCTGCTGGTCGGCCAGGCGGGCGGCGGGGTGCGCTTCTTCTCGCCGGATCTGTCCGCCGAGCTGGCGCCGCTCACCGGCACGGGCGAGCTGGCGAACCTCGCGCTCAGCCAGGACGGCCGGACGCTGGCCACGGTCGCGGAGGCGGGTCCGATCGGCCTGTGGGCGCTGCCCGCGCGCACCCGGCGGTCCGCCCTGGCCGGGCACGGGGGCGCGGCGAAGGACGCGGCCTTCCTGGCCGACGGCCGCTCCCTGGCCGTGGCCGAGGGCCCGCGCGTCCTCGTGCTCGACCTCGAGAGCGGACGGGAGCTGGATCTGCTGGAGGCGGGGGTGGGCGACGTCGGCAGCCTGGCCCTGCCCCCCGGGGGCGGCCCGCTGGCCGCGGGCGGACGCCGGCTGGCCCTGTGGCGGCCCGGCCGCCGGGAGCGCGAGAGCAGCCACCGCCGGTCGATCTCCGCGCTGGACTTCAGCCCGGACGGCCGCCGCCTGGCGACCAGCGGCATGGACCAGCGCGTGCGCGTGTGGGACGCGGACAGCGGCCGGACCCTCGAGGAGCTCGCCCTGCAGGCAGAGGGCGGCGTGGCCTGGAGCCCCGACGGCCGCTGGCTCGCCACCACCCACGGCGGGACGCGCCTGTGGGACGCCGGCAGCCTGCGCCTCGAGGCGCGCCTGGAGGGCGGTCGAG
The DNA here is from genome assembly GCA_022710975.1 of Myxococcota bacterium. GTDB lineage: Bacteria > Myxococcota > B64-G9 > B64-G9 > B64-G9 > JAKLGA01. The sequence goes on from JAKLGA010000003.1 coordinate 188,970, forward strand.
ACGAGAGCGGGGCCCTGGCCTTCGATGCACGGGCCGGGCGCCTGCTGGTGGCCCACGAGCGCAGCGCGTTGCTCGTGGACGTGGCCGGGAACCGGGTGCTGGCGCGCCTGCCGCTCGAGTCCGAGGTGGTGGCCTTCCACCTGGGCGCCGGGACCGCCCTGGTGGCCCAGCAGCAGGGCACCGGCAGCATCGCGGTGCACGACCTCGCCCACCCCGGGCGGGCGGCCCTGCGGCTGGACGGGCACCGCGGCTGGATCTGGCAGCTCGCCTTCGACCCCGCCGGGCGCAGGCTGGCGAGCGGCGGGGACGACGGCGGCGCGCGGGTCTGGGACCTGGCCACGGGCCGGGCCCTGCGCGAGCTGCGGCACGAGGACAGCGTGCGCGCGGTCGCCTTCCACCCCCGCCAGGATCGCCTGCTGACCGCCTCCAACGACTTCAGCCTGCGCCTGTGGGATCTCGCCACCGGCCAGGAGCTGGCCCGGCACCTGACCCGGACCTCGCCCGAGGTGGCGCGCTTCAGCCCCGACGGCAGCCGCGTGGCCGTCTCGCAGCGCAACGCCCTGTGGCTGCTCTCGGCCGACGAGCTGCGCCCGCTGTGGCGCGGCCCGGTCCTGTCCCTGGCGGCCGGCGACCTGGCGCGCTACACCCACCGCGGCTGGGAGGGGACGCCGCCCGCGGCCTCGGCCGCGTGCCTGCGCGCCCAGGAGCAGGCGCGCCTGGTGCGGCCCACGCCGACCGGAGAGCTGTGCGTCCTCGGCCCCGGCCCGCGGGCCGCGCTGTGGTCCCCGGCCGGCGACGCGCCGCGGTGGCAGCACGCGCTGCGCTTCCCCGGCGAGCTCGTGGCCGTGCCCGGCGGCTGCGCGCTGCTGGACGGCGATCCGGACTCTGGCCAGGGCCGCGCCGTGCTGGTGCGCGCCGACGGCGAGGTGCGCCCGCTGGCCGAGCGGGCCAACGCGCTGGCCTGGATCGGGGACGCGCTGTGGGTAGCCGAGGGCCGCTCCCTGCGCGCCTTCGACGCCGCGGGCGACCCGCGCGGGACCCGCGCGCTGGACCTCGGTCGGGCCATGCGCGCCGCCGTGGACTCCAGCGACGGCGGCCGCTACCCGGCCGAGCGCCTGCTCTCGGCCCTGGCCCGGGTCGGTCCCCACCTGGTGGTCGGCGAGCGGCGGGGCCAGCTCCACCGCCTGCCGTTCGCCCCGCGGGCCGGCCCCGGGCAGGGGCTACAGCTGCGCGACACGCCCTCGGGCCGGGTGGAGGTGCTGGCCGCGGGCCCGGGCGGCACCCTGCTGGCCGGCTACTCCACCGGCGAGGTCGGGCTGTGGGAGCTCCAGGGCGGCCAGCGGCTGGAGCTCTTCCAGCTCCACGGCCCGGTCCTGCACCTGGGCGTGGTGGACGGGCGCCTGCACGCCCAGACCGAGCTGGGGGACGGGCGCGAGGTGGATCTGCGCCCGTACCAGCGGCCCTGGTGCGAGCTCCTGCGGGATGTGTGGCTGCGCGCGCCCAGCGAGTGGCGCGAGGGGCGGTCCGAGGCCGCGCCCCCGCCCCCGGCGCACGCCTGCCTGCGGTGAACCGGCGGAGGCTGGAGCTCAGCGGAAGCGGCGCAGCAGGCCCAGGCACAGGGCCAGGCCGAGCAGCCCGAAGCCGCCCGCGCCAGGCTCGCCGCCGCCGCTCGACTGGCAGCCGCTGCCGCCGTTGTCCGGGGGCAGCACGCACTGGCCGCTGGCGCACACGCCGCGGCCGGCGGGCCCGCAGGCGGTGAAGTCCGGGGCCAGGCTGTGCTCGCACTGCAGATCGAGCCCGCAGGCGTCCACGGTGCAGGGGTTGAGGTCGTCGCACTGGGAGGCGACCGCACAGGGTTGGTCGCAGGTCTCGTCCACCGAGCCGTCGCAGTCGTTGTCGACGAGATCCCCGCACGCGTCCAGCGCGCCCGGGTTCACCGCCGCGTCCAGGTCGTCGCAGTCCTCGGCCTGGCAGTAGCCGTCGAGATCCGCGTCGGTGCAGGCGCCGCAGCCGTCGTTCACCGTGCCGTCGCAGTCGTTGTCGAGCTGATCGTTGCAGTTCTCACCCGCGCCCGGGCGCACCGCGGCGTTGTGGTCGTCGCAGTCCTCGCCGGCGCAGGCGCCGTCCTGATCCGCGTCGGTGCAGGCGCCGCAGCCCTCGTCCACCGTGCCGTCGCAGTCGTTGTCCGCCGAGTCGCCGCAGATCTCGGCCGCGCCGGGCTTGGTGAAGAAGTCGAGATCGTTGCAGTCGGTGCCGCCGCAGGCCGCGTCCTCGAAGCCGTCCGCGTCCCGGTCGGTGCAGGTGCCGCAGCCCTCGTCCAGCGCGCCGTCGCAGTCGTTGTCGATGGCGTCGCCGCAGGCCTCGGCCGCGCCCGGGTGGACCGCGGCGCTGAAGTCGTTGCAGTCCACGTCGTTGCAGTAGCCGTCCTGATCGATGTCCGTGCAGGCGCCGCAGCCCTCGTTGACCTGGCCGTCGCAGTCGTTGTCGAGCGCGTCGCCGCAGGCCTCGGCCGCGCCCGGGTTCACCTGGGCGTTCGAGTCGAGGCAGTCCACGTCGAGGCAGTAGCCATCGCCGTCGTTGTCGGTGCAGCCGCAGCCCTCGTTGATCTGGCCGCTGCAGTTGTTGTCGATCTGGTCGGCGCAGTTCTCGGCCACGCCCGGGTTCTGGGCGGCGTTCGCGTCGTTGCAGTCGGTGCCGCCGCAGGCCGCGGCCTCGAAGCCGTCCTGGTCCGCGTCGGCGCAGGTGCCGCAGCCCTCCTCCGCCTGGCCGTCGCAGTTGTTGTCCTTGTCGTCGCCGCAGAACTCGGCCCGGCCGGGGTTGGTCCAGTAGTCGAGGTCGTTGCAGTCCTGGGCCTCGCAGTAGCCGTCGTCGTCGAGGTCGGTGCAGGTGCCGCAGTTCTCGTTCACCGTGCCGTCGCAGTCGTTGTCGAGCTGGTCGGCGCAGCTCTCGACCTCGCCCGGGTTCTGGGCGGCGTTCTGGTCGTTGCAGTCGTTGGTGGAGCAGTACCCGTCGGCGTCCGCGTCGGTGCAGGCGCCGCAACCCTCGTTGACCTGGCCGTCGCAGTCGTTGTCGGCCGAGTCGTTGCAGTTCTCGCCCGCGCCCGGGTAGGTGGAGGCGTTCTGGTCGTTGCAGTCGTCACCGCCGCAGGCCGCGGCCAGGTGCCCGTCCCCGTCCGCGTCCGGGCAGCAGCCCTCGTCGGTCTCGCCGTCGCAGTCGTCGTCCAGGCCGTTGTCGCACACCTCGACGTGGGCGGGGTTCACCGCGGCGTTCTGGTCGTCGCAGTCGATTTCCTGGCAGTAATTGTCGTTGTCGGCGTCGATGCACACGCACACACCGAGGTCGTCGATGCCCTGGAAGAGCGGCTTCTGGCAGTGGTTGCCGGCGCCGCAGGTGTTGTCCGCCAGGCAGAAGTCCATGCACCGGCCCACGTGCTCGGCCGCGGTGGTCTGGATGCAGATCATGCCGTCGTCACAGGGCAGGTTGGCGCCGGAGGCCGGGTTCGGATCGCAGGACGCGTCGAGCCCCAGCTCGTCGGAGTCGATGCAGGTGTTGGCGTCCACGTCCACCGGGTAGCAGGCCTTGCCCGCGCCGCAGGTGCCGCCCAGGATGTTGCAGCTCGTCACGCACAGGCCGAGCTCGGCCACGTCGGTGAACACGTTGGCGCAGGCCCGGGCGCCGGAGCAGTCGGCCGCGGTGTAGCAGAACTCGTAGCAGATCGCCCCCTCGGTGAAGTCGAAGCAGCCCGCGCCGTCGCGGCACTCGAGGTTGGACGTGGCCTCTGGATCGCAGGCCGTGTAGTTGGACTTGTTGAGGCTCGGCAGGCAGGAGTACACGCCCGCGTCCGCGGTGAACCAGCAGGCCTGGGTGTCGCAGTCGCCGCCGATCATGGCGCAGCTGGTCGGTCCGCCGCCGTTGAGGGTATCGTCGATGAAGGACTGGAAGCCGTCCACGCGGGTCGAATACGAGCCGTTGTCGCACATGCCAGAGTCCACGGTGGAGTGCACGCCCACCACCCGGAGCTGACCGGAGAGGGTGGCCAGGTCCGGGCCGCCCGAGTCGCCGTAGCACACCAGCTGGTTGGAGTTGTTCGCCAGGAAGTAGTACACATCGCTCCAGGTCTGGTTGATCGTGGTCACGCCCTTGCGCTTGATGCCATCCCCGCTGCAGTTATCGGAGCCGCCGGGGTAAGAGCACGTATTCACGCCGTAACCGACCATGGTGATGCTCTGGCCGTTGCTGATGGCCGCGGTGTTGTAGGGGATGGGGGTGGCCACGGCCGCCGGCACCGCGCTGGACAGGTGGTAGAGGGCGATGTCGTTGCTGGTGGTGTCCGGATCCCACTGCGGGTGCAGGTAGACCGCGTCGATCTGGTACACGTTGCCGTTGGCCGGGTTGGTGGCGTTGGCCCCGACGAAGAAGGAGACCATCGTGGCCGGCGCCACCGAGTCCGGATCGGCGCAGTGGGCCGCGGTCAGCACCCACTGGGATGCGATCAGGGTGGCGCTGCAGAAGGTCATCCACTGGTAGCTCGGGTCGTCGATCGCCAGGGCGCCCACCGCCGGCCACTCGCTGGTCGCGGTGCCGTTGATGATCGACTGGTGCTTGTTGGCGAAATCACGATCGGTCTCCAGGTTGCAGGCGGTGAGCGCCAGCATGGCGGGCAGGCACAGCAGGCCAACCGTACGCAGGTACTTCCGCAGCATCGAATGCTCTCCTTGGTTCGGACCGTGGTCTCCCAAAAGGCGCCCTACCCTAGCACGGGCTCGCCGAAGAACGTATGTGACCGATGTCACGCGCCTTCTGGCGTGCCTATCCGACGGACCGGGCCCGGGCTTTCTTCGGATCCTCCAACCCGGAGCTTGAACCCGCCAGCCTCCCTCCTCCGGCAAGCTCCCCACCCCCCGCTCCTCTCCGGTCCCTCCCCGGTCGAGGCTTGCGGGCTCCCCGCGGGCGGCATACCATGGCGCATCCTCCCGGAGGATCGAGGGAAAGGGGCGCCCCGTGTACACCGAGCCAGACTATCGCCTGAAAGTCCGCCGCACCCGCATCGTGGCCACCCTGGGACCGGCCTCGTCCACCCGGGAGGTGATCCGGGAGCTCCTGCGGGTCGGGGTGGACGTGGCCCGGCTCAACTTCTCCCACGGCACCCACGCGGACCACGGCCGGATCATCGCGCTGGTGCGCGAGGTGGCCGCCGAGCTGGGCCGGCCGGTCGGCCTGCTGGGCGACCTGTGCGGCCCCAAGATCCGGGTGGGCATGTTCGAGGGCGGAGGGATCGAGCTCCAGCCCGGGAGCGAGCTGCAGGTGGTGACCGACGACGTGCTGGGCCGCCCGGGCCTGGTGCCCTCCCAGTACGAGCACCTGGCGCGGGACGTGGAGCCGGGCCAGCGCATCCTGCTGGACGACGGCCGGCTGGTGCTCGAGGTGCTGGCCCGGGAGACCACCAGCCGGTTGCGCTGCCGGGTGGTGCGGGGCGGGCTGCTCAAGGACAAGAAGGGCATGAACCTGCCCGGTGCGTCGCTCTCCACGCCGGCGCTGACCGCCAAGGACCAGGAGGATCTGGCCTTCTGCCTGGAGCAGGATCTCGACTACGTGGCGCTCTCCTTCGTGCGCTGGCCGGACGAGGTCGAGGACCTGCAGGCGCGCATCCGGCGCGCGGGGGAAGGCCGCAAGGGCGCGCTCACCCGGGTGGTGGCCAAGATCGAGAAGCCCGAGGCGCTGGAGAACATCGAGCGCATCGTGGAGCTGGCCGACGGCATCATGGTGGCGCGCGGCGACCTGGGGGTCGAGATGCCCCCCGAGAAGGTGCCTATCCTACAGAACCAGCTCATCGCGCTGGCCAACCAGCGCCAGAAGCCGGTCATCGTGGCCACCCAGATGCTGGAGTCCATGACCGAGCAGGCCAGCCCCACCCGGGCCGAGGTGAGCGATCTGGCGACCGCGGTCTTCGGCAACGCGGACGCGGTCATGCTGTCGGCGGAGAGCGCCTCGGGCAAGTTCCCGGTGGAGTCGGTCCAGGTGATGGACACCGTGCTGCGGGAGATCGAGAGCTACCAGTGGTCGCAGCACCGCTTCGGCAAGCTGCGGGACGAGTTCTCCGTGCACCCGAACCCCAACGCGCTCGCCCGGGCCTGCACGCTCTTGTGCAAGGACATGGAGATCCGCGCGGTGAACGTGATGACCCGCTCCGGGCGCACGGCCCGCATCATGTCCGCGGCCCGGCCGGGCGCGCCCGTCCTGGCCTTCTGCCACGATCCCAAGGTGGCCCGGCAGCTCATGCTGTGCTGGGGGGTGCAGCCGGTCGCGGCCGCGGGCGAGCTGAGCGCGGACGCGCTGGCCGACCAGGCCGCGCGGCTGGCCCGGGAGCGGGGCCTGGCCGGGCCGGGCCAGTACGTGCTGCTGGTGTCGAACTTCCGCTCGGACCAGGACTCGAACGCGGTGATCGCCTACAAGCTGCCGTGAGCGCAGCGCGCGGGGCTCAGCCCTCGAGGGCCTCGCGCACCCGGGCCGCCAGCTCCTCCCGGCTGAAGGGCTTCTGCAGGAAGTGGACCCCCTCGTCGAGCACCCCGTGGTGGGCGATGACGTCGGCGGTGTAGCCCGACATGAACAGGCGGTGCAGGCCGGGGAAGAGCGACTGGAGGCTCCGGGCCAGGTCGCGGCCGTTCATCTCCGGCATGACCACGTCGGTCATCAGCAGGTGGATCTCGCCCGCGTGCCGGCGCGCCAGCTCGAGCGCCTCGCCCGGCGTGGCCGCGCCGACCACCGCGTAGCCGAGCTGCTCGAGCATGCGCTGGCCGACCCGCAGGATGGCCGGCTCGTCCTCCACCAGCAGGATGGTCTCCCGGCCCCGCTCCGGGGCCGGGCGCTCGGCCGTCGCCTGCGCCGCCCGCTCCGCCAGGCCGGCCGTGGGCAGGAGGATCTCGAAGGTCGTGCCCTGCCCCGGCGCGCTCGTCACCCCGATGTGGCCGTGGTTCTGGGTGACGATCCCGTGGACCGTGGACAGCCCGAGCCCGGTGCCCCGCCCGAGCACCTTGGTGGTGAAGAAGGGCTCGAACAGCCGGGCCAGGGTCGCCTCGTCCATGCCCACGCCGGTGTCCTGGACGACGAGCGCCGCGTACGCGCCGGGCGCGGCGCCCGGCAGGGAGGCGCAGGCGGCCTCGTCGAGCACGCGGCGCCCGGTGCGGATGACGATCCGCCCCTGGCCCGCGCCCTCGATGGCGTCGCGCGCGTTGAGGCACAGGTTGGCGAGGACCTGGTCGAGCTGGGTCGGGTCCATGAGCACGGCCCCGGCGTCCTCGCCCGGGGCCCAGACGAGCTCGAGGTCCTCGCCCAGGAGCCGCCCGAGCAGCTTGAGCGCGCCCTCCACCGCCCGGTTGAGCTCGAGCGCCACGGGGGCGATGGTCTGCTTGCGGGCGAAGGCCAGGAGCTGGCGGGTGAGATCGGCCGAGCGCTCCGCGGCCCGGCGGATCTCGACGAGATCGGCGGCCAGCGGGCTGCCCGGGCCGAGCGAGGCCAGGGCGAACTCCGCGTGCCCGAGGATCACCCCCAGCATGTTGTTGAAGTCGTGGGCCACACCACCCGCCAGGCGGCCTACCGACTCCATCTTCTGCGCCTGGGAGAGCTGGGCCTGGAGCCGCTCCCGGGACTCCTCGGCCCGCCGGCGCGCGGTGATGTCGAGCTCGATGCCGTCCCAGACGACGCGTCCGTCCTCGAGCCGGCGGGGCGCGGAGGAGAACAGCCGCCAGCGCTCCTGCCCGGACGGCATGCGGATGCGCGCCTCGGCGTCGAAGGGGGCCATGGCCGCCAGCGCCCGGGCTTCGCGCTCGGCGATCATCCGTCGATCCTCCTCGAGCAGCTGCCCGTAGATGCGCTCCGCGTCCGCGAGCACCTGGGCCGCGCTGACGCCGTGGAGCTGCTCGACGCCCGCGCTGATGTACAGGAAGCGGCGCCGCGAGCCGTCCAGGCCCGAGTCGATCTGGTAGACGAGCCCGCCCCGCAGGTTGTCGCCCAGGGCGCGCAGCTGCGCCTCGCGCTGCCTGAGGGCCTCCTCGGCGGCCTTGCGCGCGGCGATGTCGCGGGTGGTGGCGAGCAGGAGCCGCCGGCCCCCGCGGGAGATGACGCCGGTGGAGATCTCGACCGGGTACTCCGAGCCGTCCTTGCGCCGGTGGCGCGCCTCCAGGCTGACACGCTGGCCCGGCTCCCAGGAGGCCCACTGGCGGAGGATCTCCGCCCGGTCGAGCTCCCCCGCCAGGAGGTCGAACACGGTCCGTCCGATCAGCTCGTCCCGGGAGTACCCGGTCTGCGCGCAGGCCAGCTGGTTGACGTCGCGGATACGGCCCTCGAGGTCGTGGAGGTAGATGCCCTCGTTGGACTGGTCGAACAGCGAACGGTACTTCTCCTCGCTCTCCCGGAGCGCCTGGTCCCTGTCTCCTGGCCCGTCCGCCGCCATGCCGCCCTCCCGCGGGTACCACCGCAAGGTACCACCCGGCCAGGCGGGCGGGAAGGGCCGCCTGGACACTCCCCGTGCATCCGGCTAGCCTGTGCGCTGAGGGACCTGATCCATGAGGAACCGGGTCTGGTGTCTGGTGGCGGGTGTCTGGTTCGGGACCGCCGGCTGCGGGGGCGGGGGCGGGGCGGAGTGCGCGCTGGACGCGGACTGCCCGGTGGGCCGCTACTGCGCCGCGGGGAGCTGTACCTTCGACTGCACCTTCGACACCGAGTGCTCGAGCGGCTATCGCTGCGATCCAGCCCGCGGCCGCTGCGTCCAGGGCTGCCGCCCCACGAACGGAGGCGTCGAGGCCTGCGACGCCCTCGACAACGACTGCGACGGCCTGACCGACGAGGACTTCGCCCGCCTGGGCACCGCCTGCCAGAACGGCGGCTGCCCCGCGGGCGCCTGGGTGTGCTCCGCGGACGGGCTCGCCGAGCGCTGCACCGGACCGCTCCCGGCCCCGGACGATCCCACCTGCGACGGCCAGGACGAGGACTGCGACGGCGCGACCGACGAGGACGCCCCGCCGGTGAGCTGCCCACTCCAGCAGGGGGTGTGCGCCGGCGCGACGAGCGCCTGCGCGGCGGGCGGCTACCCGGCCTGCGACTACGGGCCGGACTACACGCAGGGCACGGACGCGACCTGCGACCGCCAGGACAACGACTGCGACGGCGCGACCGACGAGGACGCCATGCTCCTGGTGGCCGAGGCGGACGCGCAGGCGGCCGATGGCGTGGACAACAACTGCAACGGGCTCGTGGACGAGCCCGGCGGCGTGCTGGTGCCCATCGCGAACCACCCCGGCGTGTGGGTGGACGCCTACGAGGCCACCCTCTTCGAGCACCCGGACTGCACGGGCGCACGCTACGGGGCGGACGCGGACGACTACCCCGCGGGCTTCCCGGCCGAGGGGACGGCCACCACCGCGCTGTACGCCTGCTCGCTCGCCGGCCCGATCCCCTCCGGCCACCTGAGCTTCTACCGGGCCGAGCGGGCCTGCCAGGCCCAGGGCAAGCGCCTGTGCAGCGGGGGCGAGTGGGCCACCGCCTGCAGCGGCGACGGCGGACAGCTCTACCCCTACGGCTGGAACTACGCCGCGCGGGTGTGCAACGACGGCTGGGCCGGGCTCGGCGCGCCCCTGCCGGCCGGCTCCCTGCCTGGCTGCACGGCCGGCAACGGGGTGTTCGACTCGAGCGGCAACCTGTCCGAGTGGCTGGACCAGCCCTACGACGACCCGGACTATCCGGACCTGCGCTGCACGGGCGGCTTCGGCTACACCTGCGAGCTGTGCAACCGGGGCACGAGCTGCCGCCCCTGCGTCCAGGCCGAGGAGAACGATCGGCAGGACGCCATGAAGTGCCTCGACTGCGTGATGGGGGTGCTCGACCCCGACGCCAGGGAGTGCTTCCCCCGCGCCCTGACGAAACCCTACCTTGGCGCCCGCTGCTGCTATGACGGCCCGCCCGGAGGCGGCGGGGGAGCGGCCGGCGGCGGCTGACTCGGGCCGGGCAGGCGCGTGGCGCGCGCCTCCAGCCACTCGGCGATCTCCGGGTAGACCTCCCCGGCCGCGTGCCGCCCGAGCATGATGTCGCCGTGCCCGAAGTCGTGCTCGTCCCCGGCGTCCAGGCCGAAGATGCGGATCTGCCGGTCCTGGGAGCCGAGCGCCTCGTACACCGGGATGACGCTGTCGGGCGGGGCCAGCCGGTCGCGGTGCGCGGCCAGCAGCAGTACCGGGGCGCGGGCCCGGGCGAGCTCGGCCAGGTAGTCGCGCTCCCCGCCGCGGGAGGAGAAGCGGCCGCGCTCGCCCCAGGCGAGGAACTGGCGCACCAGCGCCGAGCACGGGCTCTCGTTGAGGTTGCACAGGGCCCGGCGCACCAGCCGGGGCTCCATGCCGCCCGGGTGGTAGAAGGGCCGGGCCACGAAGGCCGGCGGCCGCCCGAGCAACGGGGAGAAGAACCGCCCGAGCGGCCCGAGTGGGACGGCCGGCAGCGCGCTGGCCAGGCGCGCCAGCCACGCGGGTCGCAGCAGCGCGCTCCGGTCCAGGCGGCCGGGGGAGGCCACGGCCACGAGCCCGGCCAGCTCGTCCGGGCCGAGCCCAGGCAGCAGCCCGTAGCCCAGCATGCCGCCCATGCTGTGGCCCAGCCAGAACACCCGCCGCACGCCGGTCGCGCGGCGCACGAGCGCCAGCGCGGCGGGGACGTCAGCCTCCAGGTGGGTGTCGAAGTCCCAGCGCCAGCGCCGCCCGGTGAACCAGGCGGGCGCATCGCTCAGGCCCGCGCCGCGCAGCTCGAGCACCCACACGTCGAAGCCCCGCTCGCACAGATCCCTGGCCAGCGAGCAGCGCCCGTCGAGGTCGAAGTTGAAACGGTTGGCGCCCAGGCCGTGGCACAGGATCAGCGGCTCGTGGTAGCGGCGCACGGCCGGGCGGTAGCGGTGCAGGGCCAGCGCCCAGCCGTCCTCGGTGCGGGCGAAGTGCACCTCGTCCGCCCGCCGGAAGACCCGGAAGCGCCGGGCCCAGAAGGCGGTGTACAGCGCGACCAGCGCCCCCAGCGCGAGCGCCCAGCCCAGGATGGAGAGGGTGAGGGCCATGGGCTAGCCCCCCCGCCGCCGCAGGGCCGCCAGCAGCTTCTCGTGGATGCCGTCGAAGGCGCCGTTCGACATGACGAGCACCACGCTGCCCTCCGGCAGCCCCGGGGAGACCTCGCTCACCACCTCGTCCGCGCTCGCGCGGAGCTCGGCCTGGAGGCCGCGCGCGCGCAGCGCCGCCACCAGGGCAGCCGAGTCGAAGCGCTCCGCGGCCGGCAGCCCGTCCACCCCGAAGGGCGGCACCACCACCACCCGGTCGGCCCCCTCGAAGGAGCCCGGGTACAGCTCCTGGAACACCTTGCGCCGGCTGGTGTTGGTGCGCGGCTCGAAGACCGCCACCAGGTTGGCGCGCGGGTAGCGCAGGCGCGCCGCCCGCACCGTCTCGCGCACCTTGGTGGGGTGGTGGGCGAAGTCGTCCAGCACCGTCACCCCGGCCGCGACGCCGCGCACCTCGAGCCTGCGGGCGATGCCCAGGAAGCCCTCCCAGGTCCGGGCCGCCTCCTCGAGCCCGAGCCCCAGGTGGCCGAGGACCGCCAGCGCGGCGGTGGCGTTCAGCACGTTGTGCCGCCCGGCCAGCGGCAGCCGCAGGCGGGCCTCGGCGCCGTCCGGCCCGCGCACCCGGAAGGCCATGCCCTGGCCGTCTGCCGCGGACTCCAGCACCCGGTAGCCGGCGTCCGCCGCGAGCCCGTAGCCCACGCTCGGGCAGGCGGCCCGGGGGAACAGCGCCCGCACCTCGGGATCGTCCGCGCAGCCGATCAGCAGGCCGTCCGGGGGCAACAGCCCGACCAGCCCCTGGAAAGCGCGCCGGTAGGCGTCCATGTCGGGGTAGATGTCGGCGTGGTCGTACTCCACCGCGGTCAGCACCACCACCCGCGGCCGGTAGTGCACGAACTTGGGGCGCTTGTCGAAGAAGGCCGTGTCGTACTCGTCGCCCTCGACCACGAAGTCCGTCCCCCGCCCGACGTGGAAGGACTTGCCGAAGTTGGTCGGCACGCCACCCACCAGGAAGGACGGATCGCGGCCGGCCTGGACCAGCATGTAGGCCAGCAGGCTGGCGGTGGTGGTCTTGCCGTGCGTGCCGCACACGGCGATCGAGCGCCGGCCCTCGATGAACATCTCGCCCAGCGCCTGGGGGAAGCTCATCACCTTGAGGCCGCGCTCGAGGGCGGCGCGGGCCTCGGGGTTGTCCTGGCGGCAGGCGTTGCCCACCACCACCAGATCGAGGTCGGGCGTGATGCGGGCCGCGTCGAAGCCCTGCTGGGTGGGGATGCCCCAGGCCTGCAGGCGCTCGCCCATGGGCGGGTAGAAGGCCTTGTCCGAGCCGCGTACGTCGTGCCCGGCCTCCTTGAGCAGCCCGGCCAGGGCGCCCATGCCCGTGCCGCAGATGGCCACCATGTGCACCTTCATGCCGCCTCCTCCCCTCCCCCGCCGCGCTCCAGCCAGTCGACGAGCGCGTCGTGCAGCCCCGGCCGGAAGGCGCGGAGCCGATCGTCCTCCCGGCGCGGGTGGACCCGGTTGGTCAGCAACACCACCACCAGCTCCCGCTCGGGCTCGAGCCACAGGGAGGTCCCGGTGAACCCCAGGTGCCCGAACGCGCGCGGGCCCAGCCGGCTGCCCGCCTGGGAGCCCACCGGCGCGGGCGTGTCGAAGCCCAGCGTGCGCACCGGCCCGGGCAGCTCCGTGCGGCGGCAGAAGCGCCGGGCGAGCCCGGCGTCGAAGGGCCCGCCCCGCCCCGCCAGCGCGTCCAGCCAGGCCCGGCCCACCCGGGCGACGGCCGCGGCCGTGCCGAACAGGCCGGCCTGGCCGGCCACCCCGCCCGCGGCCCAGGCGTTCTCGTCGTGCACCTCCCCCGACAGCACGCGCCCGCGCCAGGGGCAACGCTCGGTGGCGGCGAACACGCGCCCGGCCCGGGCGCGCGCCGCGGCCGTCGGGTCCTTGAGATCCACGAAGAACAGCTCCGTGAGCCCCAGCGGCGCGGCCACCAGGCTGTGGAAGGCGTCGGCGAAGGGCAGCCCCAGGGCCCGCTCCAGCAGCCACTCGAGCAGGACGAAGCCCAGATCGGAGTACTCGACGCGCGCCCCGGGCGGGGCCTCGAGCGGCTCCCGGGCCGCGCGCGCCCGCAGCGCCGCCTGCCCGGCCGCGGTGCCCGCCTGGCCGGGGGCGAGCTCGAGGTGGAGCGGCCGCCAGGCGGGCAGGCCGGAGGCGTGCGCGAGCAGGTGCCAGGGCGTCAGCGCGGCCGCGGCGCCGGGGAGCTCGGGCAGCCAGCGCCCGGCGGGCGCGTCGAGCTCGAGCGCGCCGCGCTCCACGGCCTGCAGGGCCACCGAGGCGGCGGCCAGCGGCTTGGTCAGCGAGGCCAGATCGTAGACGGTCTCCGGGCCGACCGCCGGGCCCTGCGGGTCGAGCGCCGAGCGCCCGTGGGCCGAGCGCCAGCGGGGCCGCCCGGCCCGCTCCGCGTGCAGCACGCCGCCCGGGAAGATCCCTTGGCGGACGGCCTCGTCCATGAGCGCGCCGGGCTCGGGGGGATGCGCCATCAGCCGGCCTCGACCGCGGGCTCGGTGAGCTCGAGCACTCCCCCCGCGGCGCCTCCGGCGCGCAGCCGCGCCCGCACGCCGAAGGGCAGGGCCACGTTCCTCCGGCCGTGGCCGAAGGGCGCCCCGGACACCACCGGCACGCCCAGCTCGAGCGCCGCGCGCTCCAGCACCGCCCGGGCGCCGAACTCGCCCCGGCCCGCCGGGGTGCAGCCCTCGAGCTGGCCGAGGATCAGCCCGCGCACCCCGGCGAACGCGCCGCTCGCCTGGAGCTGGCGGAAGGCCCGGTCCAGCCGGTAGGCGGGCTCGCCCACGTCCTCCAGGCACGCCAGGCAGCCGCTCAGCCGGGGGGCGTGGGGTCCGCCGCACAGGCTGGCCAGCACGGTCAGGTTGCCGCCCAGCAGCCGCCCCTCGCCGCTGCCGGCCCGCACGCAGCGCAGGCGCCCCAGGGGCACCGGCCCGCGCCCGCGCTGCCCGGTCAGCAGCGCCCGCAGCCAGGCCCGATCGCCCGCGGGCAGGCGGGCGAGCTGGGTCAGCACCGGCCCGTGGAAGCACACCAGGCCCTGCTCGGCCACCAGCGGCACGAGCAGCGCGGTCAGGTCGGAGAAGCCCACCAGGATCTTCCGCGCGCCGGCCAGCGAGGCCAGCTCGAGCAGCGGCAGCAGGCGGGCCGTGCCGTACCCCCCGCGGATGCAGCACACGGCCCGCGAGTCCGCCTCGGCGAAGGCCGCGCGCAGGCGCGCCGCCCGGGCGGCGTCGTCTCCGGCCAGGAAGCCCTGCCGGGCCGCCTCGGCGGGGTGCCACAGCGGCCGGAACCCGAGCGCGCTGAGCGCCGCGCGGCCGGCGCGGTAGGCGGCCGGTTCGTACGGGCTGGCCGGGGCCACCAGGCGCACGCGATCGCCCGCGCGCAGGGACTGGGGTCTGAGCGTTCGCCAGGGAGCCATCGCAGCGGCATGATACCATCCGCGCCGCGGCATTCCAACGCGCCCGCCCTTGGGCTACCTTCGGCGCAGGAGGGCTCCGCATGCGCACGCTGGCCTGGTTCTTCTCCCTGGGGCTCGCGCTCGGCCCGGCGGCCACCGCCGGCGAGGAGCGCATCCCCCACGAGCTCTACCGGCTGCCCAACGGGCTCACGGTGATCCTGCACGAGGATCACCGCCTGCCGCTGGTGGTGGTCGACGTCTGGTACCGGGTGGGCGCCAAGGACGAGCGCCCGGGCCGGACCGGCCTGGCCCACCTGTTCGAGCACCTGATGTTCATGGGCACCGCGCGCGCCCCCAGCTTCGACCAGCCCATGGAGGCGGTGGGCGGCTGGAACAACGCCTCCACCAACGAGGATCGGACCAACTACTTCTCGGTGGGCCCGGCCCACACCCTGCCGCTGCTGCTGTGGCTGGAGGCCGACCGGCTCGAGGCCCTGGGCCGCGGCATGAGCCCGGACAAGGTCGGCCTGCAGCGGGACGTGGTGCGAAACGAGCTGCGCCAGGGCTACGAGAATCGCCCGTACAGCCTGGCCTGGCTGCAGATCCCCGGGGCGCTGTGGCCCGCGGGGCACCCGTACGCCCACCCGGTCATCGGCAGCCACGCGGATCTGGAGGCGGTGGACGCCGACGAGGTGCGGGCCTTCTTTTACCGCCACTACACCCCCTCCAACGCCAGCCTGGTGGTGGCCGGCGACTTCGAGCCCGGCGAGGCGCGCCGGCTGGTGGAGGCCTACTTCGGCCCGCTCCCGGCCGGTCCGGCGCCTGAGCCCGTGCGGGCGGGCGAGCTCGCGCCGCTCGCGGCCCGGCGGCTCACGGTGCCCGACCGGGTGCCGCTCCCGCAGCTGCTCATGCTGTGGCGCAGCCCGGCCCTGTACCAGCCCGGCGACGCCGAGCTGGACGCGCTGGCGGGCGTGCTCAGCCAGGGCAAGGCCAGCCGTCTGGTCAGGCGGCTGGTGCAGGAGGAGCGCCTGGCCTCCGAGGTCCAGGCCTACCAGTCCTCCGGCCTGCTGGGCTCGAGCTTCGTGATCGCCGCCAAGGCGCTTCCGGGCCACGCGCTGTCCGAGCTCGAGGCCGCCATCGACGGGGAGCTGGCGGCGCTGCGCTCGAGCGGTCCGACCGCCGAGGAGCTCGAGCGGGCCAGGAACCGCCGCGAGACCGCCTTCGTCAGGGGCCTGGAGCCGCTCTTCGCCCGGGCGGACCAGCTCAACGCGTACCTGTTCTACCGCGGCACGCCGGACTACCTGGCCGCGGATCTCGCGCGCTACCGGGGCCTGGAGCCGGCCGGCGTGCTGGCGGCCGCCCGCCAGGCGCTCGCCCCGGAGTGGCGCCTGATCGTGGAGATCGTGCCGGCCGGCGAGGCCGCCCCGCCGGCGGGAGGCGCGCCGTGAGCCCCCGCGCCGGCCTGGGGCTGTCGCTGGCCATGTGCGCGCTCACCGGCTGCGCCGGGGGCCGCGGGCTGTCCGCGCTCGACGAGCAGCCCGCGCTGGGCGAGCCGCGCGGGTTCTCGCCGCCCGCGCCGCTCGAGCGCCGCCTGTCCACGGGGCTGACGGTGTGGCTGCTCCAGCGGCCGGACCTCCCGCTCAGCACGGCCCTGCTGCTCGTCCCGGCGGGCGCGGCGGCCGATCCGGCCGACCGGCCCGGCCTGGCGGCGCTGTGCGCGGACATGCTGGACGAGTCGACCCAGGCCCGCGGCGCGCTCGAGCTGTCCTCGGCCCTCGAGCGGCTGGGCGCCGAGCTCGCGCTGGGCGCCGGGCGCGACTACGCCTGGGCGCAGCTCGGCGTGCTCAGCCGCCACCTGGACCCGGCCCTGGCCCTGCTCGGCGAGGCGCTCGCCTCCCCGCGCTTCGCGCCCGAGGATGTGGAGCGCGTGCGCGGCATCCGGCTGAGCGATCTCTCCCAGGCCATGGAGGACGCGCCGCGGCTGGCCACGCGGCTGCTCGGGCCGCTCGCCTACGGTGCCGCCCACCCCTACGGACGCCCCGACGACGGCAGCCCGGCCGGGCTCCGCGCGATCACCCGCGACGAGCTCGTGGCGTTCCACCGCGCCCGCTGGCGCCCCGACCAGGCCGTGCTGGTCCTGGCCGGGGACCTCGACGAGGCCACCAGTTTGGCGCTGCTGGAGTCCCGCCTGGGCGCCTGGCGCGCGCCACCCGGGCAGGCGCTCGCGCCCGCGGCGCCGGCCCCCCTGCCCGCCAGCTCGGCCCGGGTGTGGGTGGTGGACCTGCCCGGCGCCAGCCAGACCCGCATCGCGCTCGGCGTGCCCGGCCTGCGCCGCGCCGATCCGGCCCTGCCCCTGCTGGCGCTCGCCGACAGCGCGCTCGGCGGTACCTTCACCAGCCGCCTGAACCAGAACCTGCGCGAGGACAAGGGCTACACCTACGGGGCCTTCTCCTCGCTCGACCCGGGCGCCGGCCAGGGCCTGTGGCTGGTGCACACCTCCGTGGACGGGGAGGCGACCGGGGGGCGCTGCGGGAGCTGCTGGCCGAGCTCGGGAGGCTCCAGGCGAGCGGCCTCGGCCCCGAGGAGCTCCGCAAGGCCCAGGCCGCCGAGCGCACGACGGCGCTCGAGACGTTCACCACCCAGGCCGCGGCCGTGGGCGAGCTCGCCGACGCGGCCTTCTACGGCCTCGGCCCCCGCGCCCTCGGCCTGCGGCTGGAGGCGCAGGCCCGGGCCACGCCCGAGGAGCTGAACACCCTGATCCGCCAGCGGCTGCGGCCCGCGGAGCTCGCGCTGGTGCTGGTGGGCGACTGGCGGGCCATCCGCCCGCAGCTCGCGGGCCTGGGCCTGCCCGAGCCCGTGCAGGTGGACGCCGAGGGGCGGCCGGTCTCGCCCGCGGGCCCGTGAGGCCGGGCGCTCAGGGGCTCCGGCCGAAGCGCTCGAGCCACAGCCCGTGGCGCAGCCCCCGGTCGCTGACCACCAGGGAACCCGCGCCCAGCTTGTCGAGCAAGCAGAGCAGGATGGCCGCGCCGGCCGGGAGCACCTCGGCCCGCTTGGGCTCCAGCCCGGGCACGCGGGCGCGCTCCGCCACCGGGAGCGCGCTCAGCCTGGCCAGCAGCCGCTCGAGGTCGTCGCGGCCGAGGCGCTGGCCGTGCACCCGATCCGGGTCGTAGGGCTCGAGCCCGAGCTCGACCGCGGCCAGGGTGGTGGCGCTGCCTCCCACCGCCAGCAGGGCCTCGAAGGGCAGCTCGGGCCGCACCGCCGCCAGGCCCTCGTCCGCCAGGAAGGCCCGCAGCGCCGCCAGCTCCGCGGGGGCGATGGGGTCGGAGCGCAGGAAGCGCTCGGTGAGCGTCACCACGCCGACCTCCAGGCTGGAGCGCCAGTCGACGCGGGGCACGTCGCCGCCCTGGCCGAAGGTCACCTCGGTGCTGCCCCCGCCCGGGTCCACCACCGCCAGGCGCCCGGCCCGCACCGGTAGCTCGGCGGTCACCCCCAGGAAGGTCAGCCGGGCCTCCTCCTCGCCCGGGATGGCCTCGAGCTCGAAGCCCGCCTCGGCCCGGGCGCGCGCGATGAACTCCGCGGCGTTGGTCGCCGTGCGCAGGCACATGGTGCCCACGGCCGCGGCGCGGGTGACGCCGAGGGCCCGGGCCCGGCTGGCGAACTCGCGCAGCGCCGCCAGGGTCCGCTCCGCGCCGGGCGCGCCGATGCGCCCCTCGGCGAGCAGCCCCTGCCCCAGCCGGGTCACGCGGGAGAGATCGAGCAGTCGCTCCAGGCGGCCGTCCGCCGTCCTCCGGGCGACCAGCATGAGCACCGAGTTGGTGCCCACGTCCAGCGCGGCGCAGGGGTCCATGGCTCCCCCCCCGATCGGCTTCAGTGGCGGCGCAGGTTCTGCGGCAGGCTGGCGATGTAGTCCTTGACCACGCGGCGGTGGCTGTCGGCGTCGAGGCTCTTCTCGAGCAGGTGGGTGGCGGCCGCCATGGCCAGCTCCACGGCCTCCAGGCGCACCTCGTCCATGGCGCGCCGGCGGTCCTCGTCGACCTGCTGGCGGGCGCGGCTGGCGATCTCGGTCGCCTCCTTGCGGGCCTTCTCCAGCAGCTCCGCGGCGCCGCGCTCGGACTCCTCCCGCACCCGCTTCATGGCCTCGGCCATCTCCTGCCGCTGCACGTCGAGCAGCGCGCGCTGCTCGGCCAGCGCCTTCTCGCTGTCGGCCTTGACCCGCTCGGCGGTCTCCAGCGACTCGCGGATGCGCTTCTCGCGCTCGGCCACCGCGCCCAGCAGCGGTTTCCACGCCAGCCGCTTGAGCAGGAACAGCAGGCACACGAAGATGATCAGCGTCCACAGGATGACGCCCGGATCGATCTGCATCAGGGCCATGCCCGAACCTCCCGCGAAAGGGACGCCTGCCCGGGGCCGAGCGCGCGGCTCCCGCCAGCGCCAGGCGCTGGAGGGCATGAGCGCGGGCGGCCCGCCGAGATCAGGACTTGAACGCCAGCAGGATGCAGACGACCTCGGCGAACAGGGTCACGCCCTCGATCAGGGCGGCCGCGATGATCATCGAGGTCCGGATCTCGTTGGTCGCGGACGGCTGCCGCGCCGTGCCCTGCATGGCGCCCTCGGCCAGGCGGCCGATGCCCAGGCCTCCGCCGATGACCGCCAACCCCGCTCCCAGCCCAGCGCCCAGCCACGCAAGTCCAGCACCCATGATCGAGCCTCCTTGTCCCTGTTCCCTCGAGGGATGGTTGAGTGACTCCTACGCGCCTCAGTGTTTCGCGCCGTGCGACGGCTCCTCGTGCTCGTCGGCGTGGTGCCCGGCCACCAGCAGCCCGATGAACAGCGAGGTCAACATGGTGAAGATGTAGGCCTGCAGCAGCGCCACGAACAGCTCGAGGACGTACATGAACACGCCGAAGGCCACGGTCACCGGGGCGATGATCCAGCCCAGGATGAAGATGAGCCCGATCAGGCTCAGGATGACCACGTGGCCGGCCAGCATGTTGGCGAACAGGCGGATGCACAGCGCGAAGGGCTTGGCGAACACGCCCAGGAGCTCCACCAGGAACATGATGGGCGCGAGCCAGAAGGGCACGCCGGGCGGGATCAGGTGCTTCAGGTACCCGAACACCCCCAGCTCGCGGATGCCGGCGTACTGGATGAGCAGGAACGACATGAAGGCCAGGGTGGCGGTCACCCCCAGGTTGCCGGTGGCGGTCGAGCCGTAGGGCACCAGCCCGATCAGGTTGCAGGTCACGATGAAGAAGAAGGTGGTGCACAGGTAGGGGGTGTACTGCTCGGCGGCCTTGGGCCCCATGGTGCCCTTGGCGATGTCGTCCCGGATGAACAGCACCACGGCCTCGACCACGTTGGCGAGCCCGCGCGGCACCAGGCCCAGCCCGCGCCGCACCCTCCAGACCATCATCAGCAGCAGCAGGGCCGCCAGCAGCATCATGACCACGTGCTTGGTCAGCGACAGCTCGATGCGCACGCCGCCGAGCTCGAAGCCGGGCAGCTCGGGCAGCCCGACGGCGTGGCCGGCCAGGTGGTCGAGGGAGGTGAAGGGCAGCTCCACCTGCCGCCCGTTGGTCAGGTGGTGGAGGATCATGTCCCCGACGGCCTGGCCCATGTTCTCCGCGACTTCCGCATGCATGCTGGCTAGACTCCCCGGGTCGCGCGCCGGCTGCTCGCCAGCCCGCCGACCTCGATCATCTGGAACAGCACCACGCCCACCATCAGTCCACCCACGAAGCCCACCGCGTCGAGCCGGGTCAGCCCGGCCACCAGGGCCACGGCCACGCCGGCCACCACGAGCCGCACCAGCATGCCACCCACCACCAGGACCAGGAAGGCCTGCGATCCGGCCTTCAGCGCCCGGCCCGCGCTCCACAGCCCGGCCAGGCCCAGCGCGCCCGCCAGCCCGAAGCCCACCATCGCTCCGGCCGGCCAGCTCTCCCAGCCCTCAGCCAGCAGGCCGAGCGCCGAGGCGCCGCCCAGCCACAGCCCGAGCATGGCCAGCGTTGCCCACAGCACGCTACGACCCTCTCCGCCTGTCAGCGCCCCGGCGGCCCGCCTGCCCGCTTCCGGCCCAGGCTGAAGACCACCTTGAAGAAGTGGTAGAAGCCTGCGGCCATGCCGAGCAGCGAACCGGCCAGCAGCAACCAGGGCTCCGTGCCCCAGCGTTCGTCGAGCCAGCGGCCCAGGAGCACTCCGGACACCAGAAAGACAACGAACACCAGGCCGATGTCCAGGTAGGGCGCGACCTTCCCCAACGGAACGCCGTAGCCCACGACGCGGCTCCTCGAGCCACCAGCATCCAACGAACCGTGCCGCGCCCTCGCCCGGGGTGGCCCGCGCCGGCCCGTTCGGCCAGCATGCTCCAGGGCCAGGGTGCGATCAGCAGGCAGGCATATCAGCCTTTGATAACTGAATCAATATTTTTCGATCGCCCCGCGGACAATAGAAAAACGCTTTCCAGACAAGATATTACAAGAGTTCGGACCGGGCTGTAGCTGGTGGCTCAGGGCGCCGCGGGCGCGGGTTCAGGTGCGGGTGCAGGTGCAGGTGCAGGCTCCGGCTGGGCGGGGTCGGGCGGCGGCGCGGGCGCGGGCTCGGGTTTGGGCTCGGGCTTGGGCTCGGCCTGGGTGTCGGGTCCCTTGGGCGCGTCCGGCTCCGCCTTCGGCTTCTGCGGCTTGTAGTTGGCGGGCGGCTTCAGCTCGGGCTCGTCCCCGGGCTTGCGGGGCGGCAGCGCGGTGCGCACGGGCTCCCCGGGCTGCGGCTGGACCGAGGCGGGCGCGAGCAGCACCGAGCCCGCCAGGGGGTTGGGCAGCGGGGTGGCCGCGTCGCTGCCCTCGCGCATGCGCTGCCGGAGGACGGTGAGCTGGTGCTGGACGATGTCCGGCCGGGTGTGGTCCTTGAGCGCCGCCAGGAAGGCGCGCTCGGCGGCGGGCAGATCGCCCAGGTCCTGGTAGCACAGCCCGAGCTCGAACTGGCTGCGGGCGCGCAGCGAGGCCTCCGGGGCCACGGCCAGCAGCTCCTGGTGGGCCTGGGCGGACTCGGCCACCTTGCCCTCGACGTAGTAGGAGTTGGCGATGAGCAGGCGCGCCTCGGCCTGGTACTTGGAGTCCGCGTGCTTGGACAGCAGCAGACGCGCCTCGGAGCGCGCCTGATCGTGCTCGCCCAGCAGGAAGTAGCACTGGGCGATGCGGTAGTGGAAGCCGGGCGTGGCCGGGTGATCGGGGAACTCGCTGACCAGCCGCTCGTACTCCAGGGCCGCGGAGCGGTAGTCGTGCAACCGGTCGTGGAAGATGTCGCCGATCTCCTGGCGGGCCTCGAAGGCGTGGGGCGCGTCCGGGTGCGCCTTGATCGCCTCGCGCAGGCGCGCCACCGCCCGGCGGGGCTGGTTCAGGTACAGGTGATCGATCCGCCCGGTCTGGTACAGGGCCTTGGAGCGCCAGACCGCGGCGTCGGCCCGCTGCGAGCGATCCATGTCGCGCGCGAGCGACAGGAAGTGGGCCTCGGCGTCCTCGAAGCGGTTCTCGTACAGCAGGTCGAGCCCCTCCTCGAAACGGGCCGAGAGATCCCCGTCCTGGCAAGCCAGGGCGGTGGCCAGGGCCAGGAGCGCGAGGGTGAGAGAGGCTCGTTTCATTCGTGCTTCGTGCGACGTGCGACGTGCGACGTGCGACGCCGGTTCTACTCGCCCTCGGGCTCCTCGTCCCCGGGCTCCTCGTCCTCGCCTCCGGCCGCGTCCTCCTCGGCCCGCTCGAGCAGGTCGTCGAGCGCGCTGCTCCTGACCTCCGGGGCCTGGGCGCCGGCGGCCTCGTCCGCCTCCTCGTCGCCCTCCCCCTCCTCGTCCTCCTCGCGCTCCATCAGCCGCTCGACGCTGACCACCTTCTCGTTCTCCTTGAGGGTGATCAGCCGCACGCCCTGGGTGTCGCGGCCGAGCAGCGAGATCTCCTTCATCTTGATGCGGATGACCATGCCGCCGTCGGTGATGATCATGAGGTCGTCGTCGCTGCCCACCTGCATGCAGTCCACCACCGGCCCGTTCTTCTCGGTCACCCGGCAGGTCTTCACCCCCACGCCGCCCCGGGCGGTCAGGCGGTACTCGTCCAGCTCGGTGCGCTTGCCGTAGCCGCGCTCGGTGACCGTCAGGATGGTCGCGCCGGGGTTGACCACCTCCATCGCCACCACCTCGTCGCCCTCCCGCAGCCGGATCCCGCGCACGCCGTAGGCCGCCCGGCCCATGGGGCGCACGTCCTTCTCGGGGAAGCGCACCGACATGCCCAGGCGCGTGGAGATCATGATCTCCTGCTGGCCGCCGCTCAGCACGGAGGAGATGATCTCGTCGCCCTCCTCGACGCCCATGGCGATGATGCCGCCCGCGTGGATGTTGGCGTAGGCCGAGAGCACCGTCTTCTTCACGTTGCCCTTGCGGCTGACCATGACCAGGTTGAGCTCCGGGGTGGCCTCGAACGAGGGGATGGCCAGCAGCGAGGCCATCTTCTCCTGGGCCTGCATGCGCACCAGGTTGACCAGCGGCGTGCCGCGGGCGGCCGGGCCGGCCTCGGGCACCTCGAACACCTTCAGCGCGTAGGCCCTGCCCTGCTGGGTGACCACCAGGATGGTGGTGTGCGCCGAGGCGATGAACAGCGTCTCGACGAAGTCCTCGGTGCGCGCCTTCATGCCCGTGCGGCCCTTGCCGCCCCGCTTCTGCCGCCGGTAGAAGGTCAGCGGGCTGCGCTTGATGTAGCCCTGGTGGCTGACGGTGACCACCTGCTCCTCGTCGGCGATGAGATCCTCGACGGTGATCTCGTCCGAGGTGGCCACGATCTCGGTGCGCCGCGCGTCGTGGTACTCGTCGCGCACGGCCTCCAGCTCCCGCACCACCACGTCCATCAGCTTGCCCACGTCCTCCAGGATGGCCGTCAGGCGCTCGATCTCGGCCCGCACCTCGGCCAGCTCCTGGGCGATCTTGTCGCGCTCCAGGCCGGTCAGGCGCTGCAGGCGCATGTCCAGGATGGCCTGGGCCTGGCGCTCGGAGAACTCGAAGCGGTTCATCAGCCGATCGCGCGCCACCCCCACGTCCTTCGACGAGCGGATGATGGTGATCACCTCGTCGATGGCGTCCAGGGCGATCGCCAGGCCCTCCAGGATGTGGGCGCGGGCCTTGGCCTGCTCGAGCTCGAACACGCAGCGCCGCCGGGTGACCTCGCGCCGGTGGGCCACGTAGTGCTCGATCATCTCCTTGAGGTTGAGCACCCGCGGCTGGCCGCCGACGATGGCCAGCATGATGATGCCGAAGGAGGTCTGCAGCGGGGTGTGCTTGTAGAGCTGGTTCAGCACCACCTGGGCCACGGCGTCCCGCTTCAGCTCCATGACCACCCGCATGCCCTCGCGGTCGCTCTCGTCGCGGATGTCGGAGATGCCCTGGATCTTCTTGTCCTGCACCAGGGCGGCGATCCGCTCGATCATGCGGGCCTTGTTCACCTGGTAGGGGATCTCGGTCACCAGGATGGCGGTCTTGCCGGTCTTGGGGTGGACGTCGATGACCGCCCGGCCGCGCACCTGCACGATGCCGCGCCCGGTCTCGTAGGCCTGGCGGATGCCCTCGCGGCCGTAGATGATGCCGGCGGTGGGGAAGTCCGGCCCGGGCACGAGCTTGTGCAGCTCCTCGATGGCGATGTCCGGCCGGCGGATGACCGCCACGCAGGCGTCCACCACCTCGCGCAGGTTGTGCGGCGGGATGTTGGTGGCCATGCCGACCGCGATGCCGGTCGAGCCGTTCACCAGCAGGTTGGGGAACCGGGAGGGCAGGATGGTCGGCTCGAGGGTGTTCCCGTCGAAGTTGGGCGAGAAGTCCACCGTCTCCTTGTCGATGTCCTGCAGCAGCTCCTCGGCCAGCTTCTTCAGCCGGGACTCGGTGTAGCGGTAGGCGGCGGCCGGATCGCCGTCGATCGAGCCGAAGTTGCCCTGCCCGTCCACCAGCGGGTAGCGCAGGTTCCAGTCCTGCGCCAGGCGCACCAGGGCGTCGTACACGGCCGCGTCGCCGTGCGGGTGGTACTTCTTCAGCACCTCGCCCACCACGCCGGCGCATTTGGAGTACTTCTTGTTGTGCAGCAGCCCCTCCGAGTACATGGCGTACAGGATGCGGCGGTGCACGGGTTTCAGGCCGTCGCGCACGTCGGGCAGCGCGCGTCCGATGATCACGCTCATGGCGTAATCCAGGTAGGACGTGCGCATCTCGTCTTCGATGGTGACGTGCGTCCGCGGAGTCAGCAGGCTGTCGGTCATGGGCTCATCCGTCTCCCGCTACCACCGCACCACGCTGGCGGCCCAGGTGAAGCCGGCCCCGAAGGAGGCCAGCACCACCAGGTCGCCCCGCTTGAGCCGCCCCTGGTCCTCCGCGTCGCGGAGGGCCAGCGGGATGCTGGCCGCGGTGGTGTTGCCGATGGTCTCGATGTTGCTGAACACCTTCTCCTCGGGCAGCCCGAGCTGGGCCGCCACCGCCTCGGTGATGCGCTGGTTGGCCTGGTGCGGCACGAACAGCGCGAGCTCCGAGAGCTCGTGGCCGCTGGCCGAGAGCGCCTCGTGGATCACCTCGGGCATGCGAGACACGGCCATGGTGAACACGTGCCGCCCGTTCATGCGGGTGAAGTGCTTGCCCTCGTCCAGCATGGCGTGGGTCAGGCGCGCCGGCACCGCGCGCGAGTTGGGCGCCTCGATCCACAGGCTCTTGGCGTAGCGCCCGTCCGCGTGCAGCCGGGTGGCGAGCACCCCGCGGCCCGCCTCGCTGGGCCCCAGCAGCAGCGCCCCGGCCCCGTCGCCGAACAGGCAGGTCACGTCCCGCCCGGCGGTCGACAGATCCAGCCCGGTCGAGTGGATCTCCGCGCCCACCAGCAGCACCCGCCGGTACTGGCCCAGGCGGATCCAGGCGTCGGCGATGGACAGCCCGTACAGGAACCCGGAGCACTGGTTGCGCACGTCGAGGGCCGGGATGCCCGGCAGGCCCAGGTGCTGCTGCAGGAAGCAGCCCGAGCCGGGGAAGTGGTGGTCGGGCGAGAGGGTGGCGAAGATGATGCACTCGACGTCCTCGAGCCGGGCCGAGGCCCGCTCCAGGGCCTGCTTCACGGCCGGCACGGCCAGCTCGCTCGCGCCCGTGTCCTCGGAGATCCAGCGCCGCGCGCGGATGCCGGTGCGCTCGACGATCCAGGCGTCGGAGGTCTCCATCCACTGGGTCAGATCCTGGTTGGTGACCACCCGCGCGGGCAGGTTGCCGCCCACGCCCAGGATCATCGCGCCAGGCTGTGCCCTGTCGCCGCCCACGTCTCCCTCCGCCCGGTCAGATGTCCAGGTTGCTCACCTCGAGGGCGTTCTTCTCGATGAACTCGCGGCGCGGCTCGACCGCGTCGCCCATCAGCATGGAGAAGACCTCGTCGGCGGCCACCGCGTCCTCGACCTTCACCTGGAGGAGGCTGCGGGTCATGGGGTTCATGGTCGTCTCCCAGAGCTGACCGGGGTTCATCTCGCCCAGGCCCTTGTAGCGGGTGATGGCCTGCCCGCGCTGGCCGACGGCCAGGATGCGGTCGAGCACCTCCCCCACCCGCTCGACCTGCAGCTTGCCTTCCTTGGTCGCCAGGACGTACGGCGGCCGGCCCAGGTGGCCGAAGCGCTCCTTGAGCCGCCGCAGCTCCACGAAGTCCGAGCGCTGCAGGAAGTCCCGGTCGATGGTGGTCTGCTTGCGCGAGCCGCTGTGGTGGGTCTCGATGCGCAGGCGGAAGCCGCCGTACTTCTCGTCGGCCTCCAGCTCCGGGTAGAGCGGCAGCACCTCGGGGTGGAAGCGCTCCAGGTAGCCCTGCAGGCTCTCGATCTGGCCCACCAGGGCACCCTTGTCCTCGACGGACGCCAGCGAGATGTCGGTGGCCATGACCAGCGCGTCGATCAGCCGGTGGTCCCGCTGCTTGGCCATGCGCTGCAGGATCTCCCGGTAGCGCAGCAGATCCTGGCACACCGCCTTGAGGTCCGCGCCCTCCACGGCGGTGCCGCCGTTGCCGGCCGGGACCAGGCTGACCTGGCTGGCGCCGTGGTCGAGCAGGAAGTCGTCGAGCGCGCGCTCGTCCTTGAGGTACAGCTCCTCCTTGCCCTTCTTCAACCGGAACAGCGGGGGCTGGGCGATGTACAGGTGCCCGCGCTCGATCACCTCGCGCATCTGCCGGTAGAAGAAGGTCAGCAGGAGCGTGCGGATGTGGCTGCCGTCCACGTCGGCGTCGGTCATGATGATGATGTGGTGGTAGCGCAGCTTGTCCGGGTCGTAGTCCTCCTGGCCGATGCCGCAGCCCATGGCCTTGATCATCGAGGCGATCTCCTCGGAGGCCAGGATGCGGTCGAAGCGGGCCTTCTCCACGTTGAGGATCTTGCCCCGGAGCGGCAGGATGGCCTGGTTGCGCCGATCGCGGCCCTGCTTGGCGCTGCCGCCGGCGCTGTCGCCCTCGACCAGGAAGATCTCGGACAGGGCGGGATCGTTCTCCTGGCAGTCGGCCAGCTTGCCCGGCAGCTTGAGCCCGTCGAGCACGCCCTTGCGCCGCACCATCTCGCGGGCCTTGCGCGCGGCCATGCGTGCCTGGGCGGCCTGGATGAACTTGGAGCAGATGATCTTGCTCACCGCCGGGGTCTGCTCCAGGTAGGCGCCGAGCTGATCGTTGACGATGGACTTGACGATGCCCTCGACCTCGGAGTTGTTCAGCTTGGTCTTGGTCTGGCCCTCGAACTGCGGGTGGCGCAGCTTGACCGAGAGGACCGCGGTCAGCCCCTCGCGGATGTCGTCGCCCGAGGGGTTCTCCTTCAGGTTCTTGAACAGGTTGGTCTTGGTCGCGTAGGCGTTCAGCGTGCGGGTGAGCGCCGCGCGGAACCCGACCATGTGGGTGCCGCCCTCGACCGTGTTGATGTTGTTGGCGAAGGAGAAGACGCTCTCCTGGTAGCCGTCGTTGTACTGCAGCGCG
Organism: Myxococcota bacterium; assembly: GCA_022710975.1. Classification (GTDB taxonomy): domain Bacteria; phylum Myxococcota; class B64-G9; order B64-G9; family B64-G9; genus JAKLGA01. Next base: position 216,484 of record JAKLGA010000003.1, read on the forward strand.
ATCTCGACGGCCACGTCCTCCTGCTCGCCGGCCAGGTAGACCACGTTCGGATGGATGACGGTCTTGGTCTTGTTCAGGTGCTCGACGAACGAGCGGATGCCGCCCTCGTACTTGAACTCGTGGGACTTGCCCGAGCGCTGATCGACCACGGTGATCAGGATGCCGCGGTTCAAGAACGACAGCTCGCGCAGGCGCTGGCTGAGGACCTCGAAGGAGTAGTCGATGTCCCCGAAGATCTCCTGGTCGGCCAGGAAGGTGACCTTGGTCCCGTTCTGCTGGGTGGGGCCCACCTCCGTCAGCGGGGTCTGGGGCTTGCCGCGCGCGTACTCCTGCCGGTAGATCTTGCCGTTGCGGAAGATCTCCAGCAGCAGGTGCTCGGACAGCGCGTTGACCACCGACACGCCCACGCCGTGCAGTCCGCCCGACACCTTGTAGGAGTCGGAGTCGAACTTGCCGCCGGCGTGCAGCACGGTCATGACCACCTCGGCGGCGGAGCGCTTCTCGGTCTTGTGCATGTCGACCGGGATGCCGCGGCCGTTGTCCTCGACCGTCACGCGGTTGTCGGTCTGGATGACCACGTGGATCGTGTTGCAGTACCCGGCCAGCGCCTCGTCGATGGAGTTGTCCACCACCTCGTACACCAGGTGGTGCAAGCCTTCCTTCGAGGTGGAGCCGATGTACATGGCCGGCCGCTTGCGGACGGCCTCCAGGCCCCCCAGGACCTTGATCTTGTCGGCGTCGTATTCCTTGGCGCCCTGGACTGCGTCCATGGCGGTGGGCACCGGGACCTGCGGGGCGGTCGGCGCGTGGCTGTCGTTCGTCTCAGTCATGCTTAACTACCTGTCAGATAGGCCGAAAAACACGTTTCACAAACAACGCGCCAAGCTACCACGGCGGGTACCTCAAGGCAAGGAAAAACAACGCCGCCACATGGTTGTAGCTGATTGATCCATATATATTTTTTGTGATTCTCGGGGCCGCTCGAGCCGGCCGGTTGACAAGGCGCGTCCCGCCGGGCAACATGACCGGAAATCCGTCCCCCGGGAGCCCATGGACACCACGTTCCTCCACGGCAAGATCATCCTCGAGGATCGCGTCCTCGAGGACGGCGCGGTCGTCGTCCAGCAGGGCGCCATCGCCTGGCTCGGGCCCACCTCGGTCCTCCAGAACAAGCCCGAACCGAGCGTGGACCTGGGCGGCTTCTACCTCTGCCCGGGCTTCATCGACCTGCACGTGCACGGCGGCGGCGGGGTGGACTCCATGGTGGGAGATCCCGAGGCGCTGAAGACCATCGTGCGCACCCACGAGGCCTTCGGCACCACCTCGCTGTGCCTGGCGACCCTGTCCGCGCCCATCGACCAGCTCCACCGCGCGCTGGCCTCCATCCACCAGCTGGCCGCCCGGGGCACCGGCGGGGCGCGCCTGCTGGGCTCCTACCTCGAGGGCCCGTTCATCAACCCGGCCCGCTGCGGCCCCCACCCGGTGGAGCACATCCTGGAGCCGGACCTGCGCTGCCTGCAGTCCTGCGCCCTGGCGGCTGGAGGCTGGCTGCGCGTGGTCAGCCTGGCGCCCGAGATGCCGGACGCCGACAAGCTCATCCGCTGGACGGTCCACGACATGGGCCTGATCGCCGCCATCGGCCACACCAGCGCCACCTGCGAGCAGACCGAGGCGGCCATCCAGGCCGGCTGCCGGCTGTGCACCCACCTGTTCAACAACATGATGCCCTTCCACCACCGCGATCCGAACGCGGCCGGGGCCGTGCTGGCCTCGCAGGCGGCCGTGGCGGAGCTGGTCATGGAGCCGACCCACGTGCACCCGGCCGCGGCGCGCATCGCGCTGCGCTGCCTGGGCGCGGATCGCCTGGCGCTGATCACCGACGCCACCTCCGTGGTCGGCTCCCCGGACGGGACCGGCCTGCACGGCGGCCGCAGGGTGATCTTCCAGGACGGCGTGGCCCAGTTCGAGGACGGGCACCTGGCGGGCAGCGCGCTGACCATGATCGACGCCGTGCGGGCCTTCATCTCCCAGGCCGGGGTCGAGCCGGCCGTGGCCGTGCGCTGCGCCTCCCTGGTGCCCGCGCGCCTGCTGGGCATCGGCGATCGCCTGGGCAGCATCGCGGTCGGCAAGCACGCCGATCTGCTGGTGCTCGATCCCTCGGACCTGCGGGTGCTGCAGACCTACGTGGGCGGCGCGCGGATCTACAAGACCGACTACTGACGCGCGAGCAGCCTCCCGTCGCGCACCTCGAAGACCCGCGCCGCGCCCCGGAGCTCCCCGAGCAGCCCCGCGTCCGTGGTGGTCACCAGCACCTGCCCGGCCAGCGCCCCCACCCGCTCGAACAGCCGCCGGCGGTTGCCGGCGTCCAGCTCGCTGGAGACGTCGTCCAGGAGCAGCACCGGCTGCTCGGCCCCGCCGCCCACCACCTCGTCGACCAGCGCGAGCAGCAACGCCACCGCCAGGGTCCGCTGCTGCCCCTGGGAGGCGAAGCGCCGCGCGGGCTGGCCGTCCAGCCCGAGCTCGAGATCGTCGAGCTGCGGCCCGACCCCGGTCGCGCCCCTGCGGCGATCACGCTCCAGGCCGGCCTGCAGCTCGCCGAGCAGGCCCCGCTCCCCGCCGGCCTCGCGCCACCCGGCCTGCAGCCCCAGCCCGGCCGCGGCCGGCCGCCCCAGCAGCTCGCCGCACACCCGCTGGAAGGCCGGGCCCAGGCGCTCCACGCACGCGCGCCGCCGGGCGGTCAGTTCGGCGCCCAGGCGCGCGAGCGTCTCGGAGAAGGCCGAGAGCTCCTCGGGCTGGAAGCGGCCCGTACGCAGCAGGCGGTTGCGGGCGCGCAGCGCCAGGGAGAAGTCCCTGGCCAGCAGCAGGTGGGCCGGCTGGAGCAGGAATGCGGCCCGGTCCAGGAAGCGCCGCCGCTGGGCGGGGGCGCCCTTGACCATGGCCAGATCGTCCGGGGTGAAGGCCACCGCCTGGAGCTGGCCCAGGAACTCGGCCGGGTCGCGGGCCGGCCGCTCCCCGAGCCAGGTGCGCCGGCCGCCCGGCTCGAGCACCAGGCGCAGCGCCAGGGGGGCCCGACCGACGGTGAGCTGGGCCCGGAGCTCGGCCCGGGCCAGGCCGTGGCCGATGATCTCGCGCAGCCGGCAGGCGCGGAACGAGCGCAGGCTGGACAGCAGGTGGATCGCCTCCAGGGCGTTGGTCTTGCCCTGGCCGTTGTCGCCGTGGAGCAGGTTGAGGCCCGCGCCCAGCTCCACGCTCTGCGTGGCCAGGTTGCGGAAACCCTCGAGCTGCAGGCTGCGGACGATCAAAGGACGGCCAGCGAGGGGACTCAGATGCGCATGGGCATGACGACGCAGGTGTAGCGGTCGTCCTGGCCCGGCTTCAACACGCCCGGGCTGAGATCGTCCTCGACCGACAGGTCGACCCGATCGGAGGGGATGGCCGACAGGGCGTCGATCAGGTAACGGGCGTTGAAGCCGATGGTCAGCTCGGAGCCCGGGTACTCCACCTGGAGCTCCTCCTTGGCCTCGCCGAGATCGGGGTTCGAGGTGGTCACCACCAGCTTGTTCTTCTCCAGCAGCAGCCGCACGCCCGAGGTGCGATCGGAGGCCAGGATGCTGATGCGGCGCAGGCTGTCGATGAACGCCTTGCGATCCAGCCCGATGGTGATCTTCTGCTTCTCGGGGATGACATGCCGGTACTCGGGGAACTGCCCGTCGAGCAGGCGCATGACCACGGTCACCCCGGGCACGCGGAAGACCAGGTTGGTGCCGTCCAGGCCCAGGAAGGCCTCGGCGGGCTCGGCCTCGAGCAGCCGCTTGATCTCCATCAGGCCCTTGCGGGGGATGATCACCCCCTCCTGGAACTTGGGCTTGCCGCCCTTCTCCGCCAGCTTGGCGTCCAGCATGGCCAGCCGGTGGCCGTCTGTGGCCACCATGCGGAAGGCCTCGTCGTCCAGCTTCTCGAGGTAGGCGCCGTTGAGGTTGTAGCGCGTCTCGTCGCTGGAGATGGCGTAGGCGACCTTCTCGATCATCTCCTTCAGCATGCCAGGCACGACCTTGAACAGCGACGCCTTGGCCACGTCGGGCAGGCCCTGGAAGTCCTCCGGGCTCATGCCCATCATCTTGAACTCGATGTTGCCAGAGCGGATCTCGGCCCACTGGTTGGGCAGCTTCTTGATCTTCACCGTCCCCTTGGGCAGCGAGCGCACGATGTCGTACAGGTGCCGCGCGCTGACCGTGATGCTGCCCTCCTTGGCCACCTCGGCCGGGTGCTCACCGGTCATGCCGACCTCGAGGTCGGTGGCGGTGATCAGCACCTTGCCCTGGGAGGCCTCGAACAGCACGTTCGAGAGGATGGGCATGGCCGTCTTCTTCTCGACGATGCCCTGCGCGCGGTACAGCCCCTTGGACAGCTCTTCGGTCTGGATCGAGAACTCCATGTCCTCTCCTCCCCGGGAAGATCAGGCGGTGCGGCCCGGGCGGCTCGAGCGCTCCTGCTTCGGATCCTGCTTCAGATCCTGATCTCTTGGATAGGATCCAGTCGTAGTCATCGATGCCTGTGGATTCCGTGAGTCATCGGCAACGCAATCTAGCAAATGGGAAAGATGAACACAAGCCGGTGTGGAAAAGCGGTGGGTGGAATGTGGATCGAGGCCCTGTCCGGGTTTTCCACCGCTTCTCCACCGCGCAGACCCCAGCTTGTAGACAGCCTTCCTCATAGCCCGAGCTGGCGGCGGATGGCCTCCACCTTCTCCTTCGTGGCCGGGTCGGAGGCGATCAGCTTGTCGACGTTCGTCACCGCGGTGATCACCGTGGAGTGGTCCTTGTTGAAGTGGCTGCCGATGTCCGGGTAGGTGGCGCTCAGGCAGGTCCGGCACAGGTACATGGCGATCTGGCGGGGCCGCGAGATCGAGCGGTGGCGCCGCTTCGACTTCATGTCCGAGAGCTTCACGTTGAAGGCGTTACACACGGCCTTCTGCACGTCCTCGATGCTGAGCGGCGAGGAGTTGGACATGACCTCCTTGAGCTCGCCCTTGGCGAACTCCAGGGTGATGGGCGTGCCCTTCATGCTGGAGAGCGCCGCCAGGCGCTTCATGGCGCCCTCGATCTCGCGCACGTTGGAGCGGGCCGCGGAGGCGATGTACATGGCCACGTCGTCGGGGATGTCGATCCCGGCGCTCTCGGCCTTCTTCTGGAGAATCGCGATGCGGGTCTCGATGTCGGGCGGCTGGATGTCGGCGATGAGCCCCCACTGGAAGCGGGTGCGCAGCCGGTCCTCGAGCTCCGGGATCTCCTGCGGGTAGGAGTCGGAGGTGATCACGATCTGGCGATGCGACTCGTAGAGCGTGTTGAAGGTGTGGAAGAACTCCTCCTGGGTGCGGCTCTTGGCCGAGATGAACTGGATGTCGTCGATCAGCAGCAGATCGCAGTTGGTGCGGTACTTCTCCCGGAACTCCTCCATCTTGGCGGAGCGGATGCTGTTGATCATCTCGTTCACGAAACGCTCGGTGGTGGTGTAGATGATCTTGGTGTGCGGGCGGTCCTGGAGGATCTTGTGGCCGATGGCGTTGAGCAGGTGGGTCTTGCCCAGGCCGGCCCCGCCGTAGAGGAACAGGGGGTTGTAGGAGGAGCCCGGGTTCTCGGCCACGTTGATCGAGGCGGCGTAGGCGAGCTGGTTGGAGTCGCCCACCACGAAGTGCTCGAACAGGTAGCGCGGGTTCAGGCCCATCACCCGCGAGGCCTCGGTCGGCCGCGGCTCGGCCGGGACCGGGCTGGCGGCCGGCGCGGCCGGCTCCTCGGCCCCGGCCGGCGCGCCCTCGGAGGCCGGGCGCTCCCCCGGCTCGAGCAGCCGCAGCACCACCTTGATCTCGGCGGACAGCAGGCTGGAGAGCTCCTCCTGGATGATGTCCTTGAAGCCGTGGTCCGAGATCCAGTCGCGGGTGAAGCGATCGCGGACGCCGAGGTAGGCCGTGCCCTGATCCAGCTCGACCAGGTTGAGCATCTTGAACCAGGTGAAGTTCTTCGGCGAGACGCGGCGCTCGACGTGCTCCAGGACCGACTGCCAGAGTTCCTCGGCTTGCATCATGTCTGCCTCGAAAAGTCGAAATGACTCGCCGCGATACCTGCTGAAGACGGCTTTTTATCCACAGCGTTCAGACGGCAATATTATTCCGCAAAACCAAATAGTTACAAAAAAACGCCCACAGGTTGTTGACAGTGGCGAGCCCGATGCATCGAGCGCCTGGCTCCGTTTGGCGAGGGGCAACGGGTAACAGAGTCGCCGGGGGATTGCAAGAGAAAAAAAGCCAGGGACAAGGGCTTGACAGGCCGGGTCTCTTGTGGTTCTTATTGCGGGCTTTTTTCCGAGGAGGAAGTCCCATGAAGCGCACGTACCAGCCCAGCCAACACAAGCGGAAGCAGTCCCATGGCTTCCTCAAGCGCATGAGCACCAAGGGCGGTCGCCGGGTGCTGTCCAACCGTCGGCGGAAGGGGCGCGCCCGGCTCGTCCCCAGCGTGTCCACCAACAAGTGAACGACGGCCGCCCGGTCCCCCTCGGCTTGAAGGCGAACGAGACCTTCCCCAAGCAGTCGAGATTGCTGAAGCGCTCGGAGTACCTGCGCGTTCAGGGGAGCGGCCGGAAGCTCCAGACACGGAGCCTGCTGATCCTGAGGTTGCCGAACCGGCTCGGCAGGACGCGGCTGGGCATCGCGGTCAGCAAGAAGTACGGCCCGAGCGTCCAGCGCAACCGCCTCAAGCGGCTGGTGAGAGAGGCGTTCCGGCGCCACAAGGAGCTGTTCCCGGCGTCGGCCGACCTGGTGGTGATCCCCAAGCGCGTGTCCCACGAGCTGAGCTACGCGCTGATCGTGGACGAGCTCACGGACCTGGCCAGGAGGAGGACGTGATGCGCTGGCTGCTCATCGGACTCGTCCGGCTGTACCAGCTCTGCCTGTCGCCGCTCCTCGGCGCCCGCTGTCGCTTCCAGCCCAGCTGCTCCTGCTACGCCCTCGAGTCCCTCGAGCGCCACGGAGCCTGGAAGGGCCTGGGCCTGACACTTCGCAGGCTCGGCCGCTGCCACCCGTTCCATCCGGGCGGAGTCGATCCGGTCCCCTGAGACCGCCCGCGAGGCAAGCATGGACAAGAAGACCATCCTGGCCATCGTGCTGTGCATCGGGGTCTTTATCCTGTGGCAGACCCTGTTCGCCCCGCCACCCCCTCCCCCCGCGGCGGTCGCGCCCGACGGTGGCGCCGTGACCCAGGTCGACGGCGGGCCCGTCGCCAGCGCGGACGGCGGCGCCTCCCCTGCCCCGATCGCCCAGCCGGTCCCGGCCGAGGAGAAGCCGCCGGCCGAGCGGCCGACCGAGCGCCTGGCGACGCTGAAGAACGACCGCATGGAGGTCACCTTCAGCACCCGCTCCGCGGTGGTGAAGAACCTGAAACTGATCGGCTTCAAGGAGCGGATCGAGGGGAAGTCGCTCCAGGAATCCACGATCGAGGATCTGGTCTCGACCCACGACGAGACCGCCCTCCCCTTCCGGCTGGGCTTCCGGGAGGAGAACACCTCCTTCCGCTGGCCCCGCTTCACCGACTGGGAGGTGGCCGAGGAGACGCCCGGCCGGGTGGTGCTGCGGCTGGCCGCGTCCTCCGACCCGGGCCTGCCCCAGGTGCGCAAGACCTTCCGCCTCAAGCCGGAGAGCTACGAGCTCGAGCTCGACGTGGAGATCGAGAACCACACCGACAAGAGCCTCCAGGAGCAGCTCCTGCTGGAGATCTACTCCGGCGTGAACGCCCCGGTGGCCCAGGGCTGCTCGGGCTGCATGGGCGGCACGCCGGTGGTCCCGCGCTTGCCGACCTGCATGAAGGGCGAGGTGGTCCACCCCATCCCCGGCACCTGCTCCCCCGCCGAGCTCAAGCCCGGCGAGGCGATCACGCTGGAGCCGGACGTGCTGTGGACCGGGATCAACGAGCAGTACTTCCTGGTGGCCGCGGTGCCGGTCGGCGTCGACCAGTCCGTCTGCCGGGTCGAGGCCCGCCCCGATCAGGTCTTCATGGCCAGCCTGATGTACCCCAAGGCCGACCTGCCGCCCGGATCCACCCAGCGCCACAGCTACCGCCTGTACGCCGGCCCGAAGCACCTGGAGACCATGGCCCAGGTGAAGGGCGGGCCCGGCGAGGGACAGCGGCCGGCGAAGCTCGACTCCTCGGTGGACTTCGGCTGGCTGGCCTTCCTGTGCCACCCCATGCTGTGGCTGCTGCGCAAGTTCTTCGCCTTCGTCAGCAACTGGGGCGTGGCCATCCTGTTCCTCACGGTGCTCATCAAGCTGCTGATGTTCCCGCTCACCCAGAAGCAGATGAAGGTGATGAAGAAGACGGCCAAGGAGATGGCCCGCATCAAGCCCCAGATGGAGGCGCTGCGCCTGAAGTACGCCGACGATCGCTCCAAGCTGAACGAAGAGATGATGAAGCTGTACAAGGCCAACAACATCAACCCGTTCGGCGCGATGGCGGGCTGCCTGCCGCTCTTGCTACAGATGCCCGTGTGGATCGCCCTCTACCGGATGCTGTACTCCTCGGTGGAGCTGTACCAGGCGCCCTTCATCCCCGGCTGGATCGACGACCTGTCCTACCGGGATCCGCTCTACATCCTGCCCCTGGTGATGGGCGTGAGCATGTTCCTGCAGCAGAAGCTCACCCCGCCCCAGCCGGGCACCGATCCGCAGCAGGCCAAGATGATGATGTACTTCATGCCGGCCTTCTTCACCTTCATCATGCTCATGTTGCCGGCCGGGCTGGCGCTCTACATCTTCGTCAACTCGATCCTGTCCATCGCCCACCAGCTGATCTACAATCGCCTGACCGCGGAGCCGCCGGTGGCCGCGCCGGCGGACAAGGGCTGACGCCCCGCCGGGGCGAGGGAGTGTCGTTCCATGGAAACGCGGGAGTTCTTCGGGCTGGACGAGACGGAGGCGTTGAAGAAGGCCGCGCTGCGCCTGCGGATGCCGGTGGAGAAGCTCCGCTGGAAGCTCCTGGGCACCTTCGCCCACGGCATGAAGGAGCCCAAGGTAGCCATCCGCGTGGAGTACGAGGAGGCCGAGGCCGGCAAGGGCGCCGCGGCCGGTCCGGCCCCGGGCGGGGAGCTGCTCGACAAGCTCCGCGAGCTCCAGGGCCAGCCCGACCCATGCGCGGCGCTCATCCTGGAGAGCCTGCTCGCGCAGATGGGCATCCAGGCCAGCACCAGCCTGCGCGAGGATCCGCCCGGGCAGGTCACCCTGACCGTCCAGTTCTCCGGTGAGCACCCCGACTTCCGCCGGGGCGAGTACCGCGATCTCCGCCCCTCGCTCCAGTACCTGGTCAACCGCATGGTGAACGACGGGCTCTGCAACCACCGCGGCCAGGCTGGCGCCGGCGAGCGCCGCTACATCCTCGACTTCTCCGGCAACCTCGAGGCGCGCGCCGCGGAGCTGCGCGGGCTGGCCGACGCCCTGGCCGCGCGGGTGAAGGCCGGCGGGCAGCCGGTCAACATCCGGCTCATGGAGTCCCAGGACCGGCGCCTGCTGCACCTGGCCCTGGTGGAGAACCCGGCGGTCGAGACCGTGAGCTGGGGCGAGGGCCGTTTCCGCGTGCTGAGCGTCCAGCCGCGCACCGGGCAGGGCGAGCAGGCGCGCAAGCCCGAGGAAGAGCCGTGAGCGGGGCGGAGCGGAGCCGGGGCAAGGTCAAGACCCGCGCAGAGCGGCTGCGCGCGGCCGCCGTCGTCAAGCTCAAGTACTGCATGCTGTCCGGGAAGATCGACAAGGGGTTCCAGACCATCTTCGACGGTGTGCTCCGGGATTTCGGGCTCGAGGAGGCCGAGGTCGACCGGTACCTCGACGAGCACCGCGAGGAGCTGGTCCGGATCTGCGTCGAGGAAGGTTGATCCTCTTCGAGGACACCATCGCCGCCCGGGCGACCCCCGCGGGCGTGGGCGCGGTGGCCGTGGTGCGCCTGAGCGGCCCTGGCGCACGGGCGATCCTCGAGGCCGCGGTGCGCGTGGGGCCGAAGAAGCCCTGGGAGCACCCCCGGCGACTGGTGCTTTCGCAGGTGCTCGACGCTCAGGGCCGCTGCCTCGACCAGGTGCTGGCCTGTTTCCTGCCCGCCCCGCGCACGTACACCGGCGAGGACATGGTCGAGCTGCAGGGCCACGGCGGAGAGGCGGCCGTCGGCGCCGTCCTGGGGCGGCTGCTCGAGCTGGGCGCGCGGCCGGCCCTGCCCGGCGAGTTCACCCGGCGGGCCTTCGAGAATGGCCGCATGTCGCTCGATCAGGCCGAGGCCGTGGCCCGCATGGTCGAGGCCGGCTCACGCGCCGAGCTCCTGGGGGCGGGCAGGGCGCTCGGCGGGGAGCTCGGCAAGCGCCTGGGGGAGCTCCAGGAGGCCCTGGAGGTCGCGCTGTCCGAGGCCGAGGCGAGCCTCGAGTTCCCCGACGAGGAGGACGTGACGCGACGCGTCACGGTGCGGCTCGCGCCCTGCCTCGAGGCCCTCCTCACCCTGGACCGGGCCGTGCGCAGGGTGGGGGACGGAGGTCGTCCTCGGGTCGCGGTGGCCGGCCGTCCAAATGTCGGTAAATCAAGCATTATCAATATGTTATCTGGAACCGAGGCCGCTCTCGTGACCCCTCAGCCAGGCACCACGCGCGACGCGGTGCCCACCGAGGTGGTGATGGCCGGGCGGGCCCTGGTGCTGGTGGACACGGCGGGGCGTGAACCCGAGGCCGGCGACCACGTGCCCGCGGGGATCGAGGGTTCCGGGCCCGCGGACGAGGCCGCGGTGAGGCGGGCCAGGGAACAGGCCGAGCGGGCAGAGCTGGTCCTGTGGGTGGCCTCCGCCGAGCCGGCTTCCGGGGACACTGCGGCCGTGCGGCGCGAGCTGTCGGCCGGGCTCGCCTGGATCGCCGGGCTGGGGCGGGCCGGCCTCGGGGTGGCGAACAAGGCCGATCTGCTCCCGGCCGGGATCGCGCGGGCGCTCGAGGAGGAGCTCCGCGAGGCGGGGAGCGTGCTGCTGTCCGCGCGCACCGGGCAGGGGGCCGAGGGCCTGGTGGCCCGGGTGGCCGAGGAGCTGGACCGGCGGCAGGGCCCCGCGGACGGGCTGCCGGTCAGCGTGCGCCAGGCCGAGGCGCTGAGGCGCATCCGGGGAGCGCTGGAGCGCGGCCTGGAGAACCTCGAGCGCGGCGCGGTCGAGCTCCTGGCCGAGGATCTGCGCGAGGCGCTGGCGGGGGTGGGCCTGGTGCGGGGGGAGGGGATCGAGCCCGACAGCCTCGACCGGATCTTCGCGACTTTCTGTGTCGGAAAATAATCCCCACCGTTCCACGTGGAACGGGACGGGCCACCGGAGGCGCGCGCTGGGCAGGCTGCTGGACATCGCGGTGGTCGGGGCTGGGCACGCCGGCTGCGAGGCCGCCCTGGCAGGGGCCCGCCTCGGGCTCGCCACGGCGCTCGTCACCCTGGACCGGACCCGGGTGGCCGAGATGAGCTGCAACCCGGCCATCGGCGGGCTGGGCAAGAGCCAGATCGTGCGCGAGCTCGATGCGCTCGGGGGGGAGATGGGGCGGGCGGCCGACGCCACCGCCATCCAGTTCCGGCGGCTCAACGCGAGCAAGGGCCCGGCCATCCGCGCGCGGCGCGTCCAGTGCGACCAGGCCGACTACGCGGCCTGGATGCGGGCCGCGGTCGAGGGGTGCCCCGGGCTCGAGCTCGTCGAGGGTCACGCCGTGGACCTCCGGGTGGGCCCTGGCGGGGTCGAGGGGGTGCGGCTCGAGGACGGCCGCGAGCTCCTGGCGCGCTGCGTGGTGTTGACCACCGGGACCTTCCTGGGCGGGTGCCTGCACCTGGGGCTCGAGTGCACGCCCGGCGGCCGCTACGGCGAGCCGGCCGCCAGCGGCCTGACCTCGGCGCTCGAGCGCCTGGGGTTCGCCACCGGGCGGCTGAAGACCGGCACCCCGGCCCGCCTGCGGGCGTCCAGCGTGCGCCTCGAGGGGCTCACGCCGCAGCCCTCCGATCGCGTGGTGCTGGCCTTCTCGCACGACCACCCGCCCCGGCCCATGCCCCCCGGCGTGGCCTGCCACCTGACGCGGACCACGCCCGAGACCCACGCCATCATCCGCGAGGGGCTGTCCCGCTCGCCCCTCTACACCGGCCGCATCCGCGGCAGGGGCCCTCGCTACTGCCCGTCCATCGAGGACAAGGTGGTGCGCTTCGCCGACCGGGACTCCCACCAGGTCATCCTGGAGCCCACCGGTCGCAGCCAGGCCGTGCTGTACCCGAACGGCATCTCCACCAGCCTGCCGCCCGACGTGCAGAAGCGGTTCGTGCGCTCCATCCCCGGGCTGGAGCGGGCCGAGCTGATCCGCCCCGGCTACGCCGTGGAGTACGACTTCGTGCCGCCCACCCAGCTCCTGCCCAGCCTCGAGGCGCGCCGCCTGCCCGGCCTCTTCCTGGCCGGTCAGATCAACGGGACCTCCGGCTACGAGGAGGCGGCCGGGCAGGGGCTGCTGGCCGGGGTGAACGCCGCCCGCAAGGTGCGGGGCCAGGCGCCGGTCGTGCTCGGGCGGCACGAGGCCTACCTCGGGGTGATGGTGGACGACCTGGTCACCCGGGGGACGGAGGAGCCCTACCGCATGTTCTCGTCCCGGGCCGAGCTGCGCCTGCTGCTGCGCGAGGACAACGCCGCGGCCAGGCTGCAGGCCTGGGCCGAGCGCATCGGGCTGCTCGGGGAGGCGGTGCGGGCGGCGCGCCGAGAGCGGCTCGCGCAGGTGGAGGCGCTGGTCGCGCAGCTCGGGGAGCTCCGGGAGGAGGGAGCGCCGGGCCGCCCGAGCCTGGCCCGGGTGCTGCGGAGGCCCGAGGTGAGGCTCGCGGAGCTGGCCCCGCGGCTGGGCCTGGAGGTGTCCCAGGACGTGCTCGAACAGGCCGAGGTACGCATCAAGTACGAGGGATACGTGGCGCGCCAGCTGCGCGAGGCGGAGAAGCTCTCCAGGCTGGCCGGGAGGCCGCTGCCAGAGGGGCTCGACTACCATGCCATCCCAGGGATTTCAAATGAGATTGCGTCCAAGCTGACCACCCTCCAGCCCACCTCGTTCGCCCAGGCTGCGAGGGTCGACGGGATGACTCCAGCAGCACTAATGGTGCTCTCTTTCTGGCTCGACCACAGGGGTTGTGTTCCACGTGGAACATCGGTCGATGGAGGGGAAGACGCATGAGCTCCACCTTCCTCGAGCTCCTCCTCGAGGGCGCCCGTAGGCTCGGGCTCGACCTGGACCCGGAGGGATTGCGCCGGCTGGCCAGCCACCGGGAGGTGCTCGAGCGCTGGGCCGGACGGGTCAACCTGACCACCGTGCGCGATCTCGAGGGGCAGGTCGAGCGGCTCTACCTCGACTCGGCCGTGGTCCTCCCGCACCTGGCGCCGGGGGCTCGCCTGCACGATGTCGGAACCGGGGCTGGCTTCCCCGGGCTGGTGCTCAAGGCCCTGCGGCCCGAGCTCCGGGTCACCCTGACCGAGGCCCGCCACAAGCGGGTCGCCTTCCTGCGGGCGGCGCTGCGCGAGATGGGGCTCCACGAGGGCGAGGGCCTGGAGCTGCGCTGGAGCAGGGTCGGCTGGACCGAGCCCTGCCGGGCCGCGGAAGCCTGGGACGAGGTGATCTCCCGGGCCGTGGCCCCCCCCGCGCAGTGGGTCCGGGCCGCGGCCCCCCTGGTCGCCCCGGGCGGGCGCCTGTGGGTCATGTCCGGCGCTCCCCACGCCGACGACGGGGATGGAGAGCAGGGCGGGGAGGGGAGCGCGGAACCGGCTGGGCCGCCCGAGGGCTGGGCGCTCGCACCCGGGTTCCGGCTCGAGCAGGTCCTGCCCTACACCCTGCCCTTCTGCGGGCTGGCGCGCCGGCTGGTGGCGATCCGCCGGGCCAGCTGAGCAGATCTTGAGTTGCCCCCCTGGCTGTGGTACGACACGGCTCCGTCCGGGAGAGGGGCGACGAGCATGGGCCGAGTGATCGCCATCGCGAACCAGAAGGGCGGCGTGGGCAAGACCACCACCGCCATCAACCTGGCCGCCTCCCTGAGCGTGGCCGAGCGGCCGGTGCTGCTCATCGACGCCGACCCGCAGTCCAACGCCACCACGGGCTTCGGCCTGGCGCGCGATCCGGAGCGCGCCAACCTGTACGACGTGCTGCTGGGGGCCTGCGGGCTGGCCGAGGCCGCCCAGCCGACCGAGCTCGATCACCTGCGCCTGGTGCCCTCGAGCAACGACCTCATCGGCGCCGAGGTCGAGCTGGTCGCCCGGGACGGGCGGGAGCGGCGGCTGCGGAACGCCCTCGAGCAGGTCCGGGGGGACTACGAGTTCGTGCTCATCGACTGCCCCCCCTCGCTCGGCCTGCTCACGGTGAACGCGCTGACCGCGGCCGACGGGATCATCGTGCCGCTGCAGGCCGAGTACTACGCCCTCGAGGGGCTGAGCAACCTGCTGCGCACGGTCGACCTCATCCGCCAGGGGCTGAACCCCGGGCTCGCCGTGGACGGGGTGCTGCTGACCATGTTCGACCCGCGCAACGCCATCTCGCACGGGGTGGAGAGCGAGGTGCGCGGGAACTTCCAGGGGCGGGTGTTCGAGACCGTCATCCCGCGCAACGTGCGCCTGTCCGAGGCGCCCTCCTTCGGCAAACCCGCGCTGCTCTACGACCCCCGGTCCAAGGGGTGCGAGAGCTACCTCGCGCTGGCCAAGGAGCTCCTTGGAATCTTTGTAACTCATTGAATAGCAAGCGGTAATTAGAATGGAATCCAAGCGCAAGGCACTCGGCAAAGGACTGGCGGCCCTCATCCCGGTGGAGCGAAAGCCGGCCCCGGCGGGCGCGCCCCAGGGCGCGGCCGGGACGGGCGGGCTGTTCGAGTGCCCGGTGGACCGGCTCGAGCCGAACGCGGAGCAGCCGCGCCAGAGCTTCGACGAGGGCCGGCTGCGTGAGCTCGCCGACAGCGTCAAGACCCAGGGCGTGCTGCAGCCCCTGGTGGTGCGGGCGCTCGGCGACGGCCGCTTCCAGATCGTGGCCGGCGAGCGGCGCTGGCGCGCGGCGCGCCTGGCCGGGCTCGAGCGCGTGCCGGTGGTGGTCAAGAACCTGTCGGACTCCGAGAGCCTCGAGGTGGCGCTGATCGAGAACATCCAGCGCGAGGATCTGAACCCGCTGGAGGAGGCCGAGGCCTACCGCCTGCTCATCGAGGAGCACGGGCTGACCCAGGAGCGCCTGGCCACCCGGGTGGGCCGCCAGCGCAGCACGGTCACCAACGCGCTGCGGCTGCTCAAGCTGCCCGAGGAGCTGAAGACCTACCTGCTGACCGGCGAGCTGACCATGGGCCACGCGCGGGCCATCCTGGGCATCGAGGGCGAGAGCCACCAGATGGCCATCGCGCGCAAGGTGGTCCGCGAGAAGCTGTCGGTGCGGGCCTGCGAGGAGCTCATCCGCAACGCGCCGGCGCCCAAGGCCAAGCACGGCGGCGGGCGCAAGGCCAAGGCCAGGCCCTACTCCCCGGCCCAGTTCCAGCTCGTGGAGACGCTCCAGCGCCGCCTGAGCACCAAGGTCGATCTGCACCCCGGCCGCAAGGGCGGCCGGGTGGTCATCCATTACTACTCGCTCGACGACCTGGACCGCCTCCTGGCCGTCATCGAGGGAAAGTAGGTCTCACGCCGTGGCCCTGTGGAAGCGTGACACCAAGACTCCGCCGCCGGCGAGGCCGGCGGCGCCGCTGGCAGCCCCGCTCACCCTCCCGCGGGGGGAGGAGCTGGCGCCCCAGCCGAAGAAGGAGAAGAAGGTGAGCCTGAAGACCGACGAGATCACCACCGTGCTGGGGAAGGGAAGCGAGTTCGAGGGCAAGCTGCACTTCGAGGGCACGCTGCGCATCGAGGGCGTGTTCCACGGCGAGATCAAGTCCGACTCCGTCCTGGTGGTGGGCGAGGGGGCCAAGGTGAACGCCGAGGTCGAGATCGGCACGGTGATCATCAACGGCCAGGTGACCGGCAACATCAAGGCCAAGCAGGGGGTGGAGATCCGCGCCCCGGGCCGCATGATGGGCAACATCGAGACGCCGTCGCTCATCATCGAGAAGGGCGTGGCCTTCGACGGCCAGTGCAAGATGGACACGGGGGTCAAGGCCGCCCCGGCCTCCTTCGTGAAGCCCGAGCCGGCCAAGGTCGAGAAGAAGTAGGCCTAGAGCTTCGCCTCGATCTCGAAGATGGGCCGGATGTCCACGGGGACGTCCCCCAGCCGGTCGAGCACGGCCCGCATCTCGGGCCGCACGCGCCCGTACCTCTCGAGCAGGGCCCGGGCACCCTCGTAGTCCCCGCGCGCCTCGATCCCCAGGATCTCGCCGGCGAGCTCGCGGACCCTGGCGGCCGACACGGCCGGATCCACCCGGAAGCGGCCGGTGGACGGATCGTGCACGTAGGCCCCGCGCTCGAGCAGCGCGTTGAACAGCAGCAGGTCGGCCTTGCCGTGGGCCTCGTCCACGCCGAAGCGCACCGAGCGGAACACCCCGGCCAGGAAGGTGGTCTCGCAGGTGGCCGCGAGCTCCCGGGGGAGGACGCCGCGCTCGACCAGGAAGAGCGTGTTCAGCACCCCGAGGATGTCCGCCTTGGCCTCCTCGATGGGCGAGTAGAGCTCCTTGAGGGCCAGGTTCACGGTGGTCTTCGCCCCGTCCCTGTCGATGAAGCCCGGGCCCAGCCCGTGGGCGATCTCGTGCATCAGGGTGTGGGTGAAGTAGGCGTCGAAGGACAGCTTCTCCAGCTCGCCCTGCTGGAGCGCGCGCCCGGCGATGGGGGTCAGGATCTTGTCGAACTTGGCGTGGCTGATGTTCTTCAGCATCACCTTCTTGGAGCCCTTCTGCTCCCGCACCCGCTCGTCGTTGGGCAGGTTGAAGGCCAGGGTCTGCACCCCGGCGCGGGTGTCCCCGGCCGAGTAGAGCAGATCCACGACCAGCAGCGGCGACTCCTGGGTGCGCGGAGGGCTGCGGAACTCGGGCGGCAGGGGGAGGTTGTCCTCCTGGGCCTGCAGGGTGCCCTCGATGGCCGCGAGCTTCGCGCTCTCGGCCTGGTCGCGCAGCGTGATGAACGCCTCGAAGGCCCCCTTGTAGTTCAGCAGCGCGTCCTCGTACACCTCGTAGGGCCCGAGGGTCACCTCGATGGCGGAGTCGCGCACGCTGACCCAGTCCACGTCGCTCTGGTAGTAGTCGTTCGTGCGGAGGGCCTGGGCCCGGGAGCGCAGGTAGGTCGCCAGGCTCTGGGCGGGCACCAGGCCCGCCGCGGCCTCGAGCGCGGACGCGGCCTTGCCGAGCGCCTCGGCGTGGTGCCGCGAGTAGGGCACGGCCACGAGCCGCCCGCCCTCGCGGCGCAGGACCGTGAAGGTGCCCTGGAACGCGGCCGTGTCCTCCGGCTGGGCGGCCAGGTGGGCCTCCAGCTCGGCCTTGCTCATGTCGGCCGGGTAGAAGGTGGCCCCGGCCGGCTTGACGGGGGCGGTCAGCTCCCGGCCGTCCAGGCTGGCCCGCAGGAAGGCCTTGCCGCCCTCCAGGCGGTCGTAGGCCCCGGCGTGGATGGTGAGCAGCTCCAGGAGCTTCGCCTCGGCCGCGTCGCGGGGTCTGGCGAGCCGCGCGCGCAGCGCCGGCCCCTCCCAGGAGGCCTGCTGCCAGAACAGATCGTCCATGATGCGCGCCGCCTCGAGCAGGTGCCGGAGCGCCTGCAGCTCCTGCCCGCTGAAGCGGGCCGGATCGAAGGCGAGCGGCGTGGGCGCGAAGCGCGCCACGCGTTCACCGAGCTCCGCCGGGCTGAGCAGGGGAGTGAGCTCGATGCGATCGGCGTCCATGGCGGCCTCCGGACCGGCGGGCGGCCTGGCCGCATCCGCCTGGTGGGCGCAGCCCGCGGCCAGGGCGACCGCGAGGGCCGCGAGCACGCGGGCCAGGGTGAGGGCTGGGTTCATGGGGGCACCTCCCAGCAAGGGGCTGTACCAGCGCCACCCGCGCCTGTCAACGCGGGCCGCGGGTGGCCGGGGTGAGCAACGCCGTTGACAAGTCGGGCGGGTTCGCGGCATGTGAAGGACGCGCCCCGGCGACGAGCGAGGCGCGGGAGGCCCGGCTTGGCCACGAAGAAGGCGAAGGCGACCGGCAAACCCGAGGCGAGGACCAAGGCCCCCGCCAGCCCCGCGGCTCCGTCCCGGGGCGAGGAGCAGGCGGCTCTGGCCGCCGTCGAGCAGGTGCTGCGCGGGCTGGAGCCCCGTTTCGAGGAGCTCGGCGCCCGCCTGGCCGAGCAGATCGCGGCGCGCCTGGAGGAGTCCGGGTTGCTCGCCAGGCTGGCCGGGCTGGTGACCGCCACCCGGGCCGCGCCCGGCGCGGACGAACCGGCCCGCGCGGGCGGGTGCGTCGAGGGCGAAGGCGAAGGAGAGGGCGAGGGGAAGACCTGCGCAGAGCAGGGCTGCACCGAGCCGGCCCGCGCGCGCGGGCTCTGCTCCAAGCACTACCAGCGCCAGCGCTACGCCGAGAAGCGCCAGGCCGAGGAGCGCGAGGCCGGTCCGGACGCGAAGCCCAGGCGGGGCGGCGGGAGCTGCGAGGTCGAGGGCTGCGGCCTGACGGTGTACGCCCGCGGCATGTGCAGCAAGCACTTCATGGAGTGGGTCCGCACCCGCAAGAAGGCCTGAGCGCCCCCCCGGCCGGGCCTCAGGCCGGCCGCTCGAACAGGTTGAGGGCCAGCACCAGGGCCGCCTTGCGCAGCCTGTCCGGATCGTCGGTGTCGATCCGCAGCTGCCGGACCCCGCTGGGGTCGCACAGGCCGTTGCCGTCCAGGCTGGCCAGGAGCTCGCCGCCGTTGGACTCGATGCGGCCGCCGCCGTCCATGGTCGCCAGCCGCTCCCCGCCGTTGGAGAACACGTTCCAGCCCTCGTCGATCTGCGCCCGGCGCTGCCCGTCCGCGCTGTAGACGTTGCCCTGCTCGTCCACGTGCCCCACCTGGCCGCCCTGGGCCGTGTAGAACTGGAGCGGCTCCTCGACCGTGGCGACCTGGTTCTCCTGCGCGTCGTAGACGTGGAACATGCCGGGCCTCCGGGGTGGTGATCGGGTGGCTGGGCTAGGGGAGCTCGACGGTGAGCTCGTAGGTGTTGGCCGCGCCGCTGTAGCCGTACACCTCGACCCAGCGCTCCCCGCTCATGTAGAAGCTGATGCTCTCGGTGTTCTGCGTGCCCTGGCTGTCCGCCAGGACCTGGCCGTCGGCGTCGTGGAGCTTCATGTCGAGGTCGCCCTGGGCGTGCTCGAAGGCGATGCGGACCGTGGCCTGGCCCACCGCGGCCTCGCGCGGCAGGTGGAACCAGTCCGATCGCCCGTCGCACACCCGCAGCCCGGGGTAGGTGCCGGCCGCGACCTCGGCCGCGTCCGCCTGGCTGGCGTTGCCGGCGAAGCCGTCCGGGCAGCCGTCCACCGGACCGCCGAGCGCCTCGCAGGAGGGGATCCAGGCGTGGGGGCTCTCGGTGTCGTCGCGGACCCCGCGCTGGGCGCAGGGCTCGTCCTCGCTCCAGCCCACCCACTCGTCCCCGCGGCCGAGCGAGATGGCGTGCTCGCGGAAGATCCCGTAGCCGTCCTCGCTGGCCCCGGCGCCCTGGGCCTTGAACACCACCGGCTCGCGGCACTCGCCGTCCCCCACGTGGTGCTCGTTGTAGTCCATGATGATCTCGTACATGGCCGCGGTGGTGCTGTTCCAGCAGCAGGTCTTGGACTGCTCGTAGGCCAGCTCGGCGAACACGTAGTCCTCGAGCGCGCGGTGCTGGCGATCGGTGTCGGCCGCGGAGATGCCGAAGCGCTCCTGGTTGAGCGCGTAGAGCTCGTTGAAGGCCCCCTCGCGCCGAGTGCGGGCCGAGCAGGAGGCGGGGTACTGGCGCAGGTGCGCGCGGTTGTCCTCGATGGTGCGCAGCAGCGAGGTGCGCAGCTCCTCCGGGCTGACCTCCCCGAGCAGGGTCTCGAACGTCGCCGGGCGCGCCTGGATGGCCGCGTAGTCCGTGTCGGCCAGCCAGTGGCTCGCGTGGATGCCCAGCACCACGTTGGTCCAGCGGCCGTTGACGCTCTTGGCCGAGCGGAAGCGGCGCACGCCGCCGCCCAGCTTGTAGTAGGCGTCGCCGTCCGAGTTGGTGCCCGGGCCGCCGCACTCCTCCAGGGTGAAGTAGCGCTTCGAGGCGGCCGGCGTCTCCCACTTGGGCTGGCGGCGGGGCATGGAGCCGGAGGCGATCTCGGCCTCCAGGTGGCCGGCCTCGAGCGGCTTGACCGACTTCACCACCATGACGTGGCCGATGCCGCGCCGCTGCCAGCGCTCGATGTTCAGGTCCCCGGCCTTGAGGGTCTCGGGCTTGAGGTGGTAGGTGTTGGCCGACGAGGCCAGGTTGACCGAGCCGAAGTAGGCCAGCGTCAGGCACAGGAAGTAGCCCACCCGCTTGTTCAGGAAGAGCTCGTCGAAGTAGGCGCCGGCGTGGGCGTCGTCCCCCAGGAAGGGCTGCAGCTCGGACGAGGTGCCGGGGATGGCGCGCTCGCGCAGCTTCGCGTCGCTGGGCCAGGTCGTCCCGTCGTAGCGGCTGGTGTAGTCGGTGTACCAGCTCTTGAAGCGCGGGGTGGTGCCGTACCGGCCGGCCGCCGTGCGCGCGCCGAAGTGTCCGAAGTACAGCCGGTTGCCCTTGGCGTCGGTGCCCTCCAGGAAGAAGGGCAGGTTGTACCAGGAGGCGAAGGTGATGCGCAGGAACATGGCCACCTCGGCGCACTCGAGCAGCGGCGCCTGGAGGGTCCGGCCCCAGGGGGTGGAGATCTCGAAGGTCTGGTAGTAGGTCTCGTGCCCGTCGATCTTCGGCAGGCTCTGAACCCAGCGATCGAACTTCTCGTCCCAGGTGATCCCCGAGTTGGCCTCCCAGGCCAGGCCCGCCTTGCGCGCCTCGGCCGTGGAGGTGTCCTCCCACTGGTTCTTCACCTCCCACACCGCCGTGTCCGCGCTGTCCACGGCGGTGGACAGGCCCTTGGCGCCGGTGAGGGAGTCCTCCTTCTGGTCGTCGGGCACGTCGCACAGGGTGCCCTTGGTCTGGCCCTCCTCGACCGACTGGTCACAGGCCGGGAGATCGAAGGCGTCGTCCTGCGCTCCGCCGCAGCCGAGGGCCGGGAGCAGGCAGAGCACGGGCAGGATCCAGGGGCGGGAGTTGCGCATGGGATTCTCCTTGTCGATCCGCCCCACTGTTGCACGGCCCTGCGCGCCGGGCAAGTCGCCGGCCCGCGGGCCGAGCCGCTCCGCCGGTCAGCTGTTGACCTTGCGCCGGGCGGCCTGCTGGATGGCAGTGCGCACGTGCTGGCTCTTGGCCAGGACGCGCACCTCGCCGAGCGGCAGCCGGTTCATCAGCTCGAGCGCCTCCTTGAGGGGCGTCTTGGGGTTCCTGATCAGGTTGCGGCACACGGCCGGCGAGCGATTCCACTCGGGGTTCGCGGCCATCATGCGCAGCGCGTCCGGGGACACGCCGGGCAGCTTGGCGAACTGCTCCACCTCGTCCAGGGTGATGGACGGGTTGCGCAGCACGAACTGGTGCAGCGTCTTGTTGCGGTCGCGGATGAGCAGGGCGCGCACGGCGCGTTGGCCGCGCATCGCCTCCCGGCGCTTCTCGTCGACCCCCATCTGCTCGAGCCGGTGGAGCAGGTCGCGGGCCTCCTGGCTCGCGTCCGCCGGGCCCGGCTCCTCCTCCGCGGGCTCCTCCCCGGATCCGCCGGGGGGCGCGACCCGCGGGTCCTGGGCGTCGGGCGGACCCGGGTCCGGGTGGGCCTCGCACAGCGCCCGCAGCGCGGCGATCGCCTGGGCCGCGGCCGGACCGAACTGGACGGCGGTGCCCTGGCCGGGGATGACCTGGACCACCTGGCCCTCGAGATCGAAGGCCTGGCCGTCCGGGGTCTCGAGGTGCAGCGAGGCGGGCGAGAAGAGCGCCGGGTTGTCGGGGCTGCGCACGAGCAGGCCGCCCATGGCGAGCTGGCCCTGGCAGTCGCGCCGCAGGCTGGACCACGAGCGGTAGCGCAGGACGAGCTCCACGCCCGATGCTCTCCTCAAACACCGGGGCAGATCAAGGGTCCTGTCAGTGCAGCAGGTGCTCCTGGCGCAGCGACTCGAGCATCTCGGCCCGACGGCGCTGGAGCACGTAGCGCCGGATGCGGCCGGCGTCCGCGCCCTCGAGCCGGGTGAACTCCACCGCGGTCTGCTGGAGGATGCCGTCGCCCGCGCCGTACACCACCCGGCCGAGCGCCCGGATGGGACGGTCGTCGCCCGGCAGGCAGAACTCGAGGGTCACGGGGATGGAGGCCGGCTCGTCCTCCTCGCGGCCGCTGCCGGGCATCAGGTAGCGGATGCCCCGCTCGGACACGTCCAGCGCGCGCGCCAGCAGGCTCTGGCGCTCGGCCTCCTCGTGGATGAACACGTTCAGGTTCGCCCTGAGGAACTCGCGGCGTTCGGCGGCCTGGTTCATGACACCCTCCGTGGGTTGGTGGCCAAATGTCATACATGTAGGATAATGTGGCCTTCAAGGGGCGTCAAGAAATCGGCCAGTTCACGCGAATCCCCAGGCATTCCGTACGTTGACAGGCGGCCCGGGTTGGTGGTTCAGTGAGGGCCTGAAAGGGGATTTTCGCATGAGATTCTTCTGTCCTGCTTGCGGCACGGCGCACACGATGGCGGACGATCAGGTCCCGGCCGAGGGGACCAAGGTGGCCTGCTCCCGCTGCGCCTTCCAGATCACGGTGCGCGGCAAGAAGCCGAGGACGGCGACCGTGCCGTCGCTCGCGCCGCCCGAGGAGCCGGGCGACCGGACGCCCACCGACGACGAGGATCAGCCGACCCAGGCGGTCGAGCGGCCCGCGCCGGCCGCGGAGGCGCCCGCCCCGGCGGCCACCCGCCCGCGCGCCGCCGCCGCCAGCCCGTCGCGCGCCCCGTCGGCGGCCCCGGCCGCCACCTCCAGGCCGAGCTCCCAGGTCGGCCCACGGCCGAAGCCATCCCAGCCGGCCCCGGCCGCCTCCAAGCCCGAGGCCAAGCCGCAGCCCAAGCCGCAGCCCAAGCCCGAACCGCACGTCTCGGAGCCGCCCGATCTCTCGGACGACGGCGAGGCGCCCGCGGGCGACGAGCTCGGACAGGCCGTCGGCCAGGTGGAGGACGAGCTGCGGGCCGCGGCGGGCCAGGCGGCCTCCCAGATGAAGGCCGCCCTGGCCGGCGGGCTGCCCTTCCCCGGGACGGTCCGCAGCGGCGACCGCTACCGCTTCCGCGACCTGCTCTTCGCCCTGCGGGCCCCGCTCGACGTGCGCAAGCTCGCGGTCAGCGCCGCGGGCTTCTTCTGCGGCGGGCTCCTGTTCGTGTTGATCGCCTGGCTGGGCGTGCTCACCAAGACGGGCCCGGTGGTGATCAGCGGCATGGTGCTGGGTGGGTTCGTCTTCTGGGCCTGCCTGACCCTGGGCCTGGCGGTGGCCTCGCGCCAGAGCGACCTCGAGGCCCGCGCGGGCAAGAAGCTGCCGCTCGGAGAGGGGCTGGGCTACGTGCGCTCGCGCTGGCTGACCGTGCTGGGCACGCCGTTCCTGTTCGTGGTGGGCATCCTGGCGCTGGGCGTGGGGATCGCGGTCTTCATCCTGCTGGCGCGCATCCCCTACGCCGGCCCGCTGGTGTTCGGCCTGGCGTTCCTGCCGGTGTTCCTGATGGCCTTCCTGGCCGTGCTGCTGGCCGTGGCGCTGTGGCTGGTCACCTTCACCTACGTGCCCGCCGGCGGCGAGAGCGGCCCGTGGACCGCGCTCAAGCGGACCTGGGCCGTGCTGCGCGGACGGCCCGGCCCCTACCTGCTGCACTTCCTGGTGGCCGCGCTCGTGACCGGCGGGCTCCTGTGGCTGCTCGGCAAGCTGGTGCATCAGGCCTTCACCTTCATCTCCATGGTCGACGGCTTCGCCGGCGGCGGCGAGGTGTCGCGGGTCCTGCTGTCCATCCCGGGCGCGCTGTACGCGCTGATCGAGCTCATCGCGCCCAGCGGGCTGGGCGCCGGCGCGGGCGCGAGCTGGGAGTTCACCATCGCGGGCTGGCTGGCGGGGCTGGGCATGCTGGCCGTGGCCAGCCTGGTGGTCGGCTTCGGCCTGACCTACTTCCAGGCCGCCGGGGTGGTCTCTCACCACCTCAACACCCAGGACAGCGGGCAGCCCGGAGCCAGGTCATGAGCCTGGCCGGTCCGCGCCTCGCCCTGGCGTTCGCGGGCGCGGCGCTCGCGGCCCTGGCGCTCGGCGGCGCGGGCTGCAAGTCCGCGGTCGGCGCCGCGGACAAGAACCTCATGGAGGTGGTCGACCGCTTCCACCACGACATCCGCTGGAAGTACAACCAGCAGGCCGCCGCCAGGGTGCCTGCCCACCAGTCCGCCGACTTCCTCGAGCTGCTCGAGGGCATGAAGAACGACCTGAACATCACCGCCTGGGACGTGCGCAAGGTGGAGTACGACGCGGCGGCCAAGCGCGCCACCGTCCGCATGCACCTGGAGTACTTCCTGATGCCGTCGACCGTGATGCGCGAGGTGAGCGTGGAGCAGGTCTGGGAGGAGATCGAGGACTCGTGGGTGTGCCTGTCGATCAAGGGCGGCCCGGTCGAGCTCCAGTCGCTGCCCCCGCCCGCCGCGGCCGATGGCGGCCCGGGTGTGGTCTCGCCCGCGCCCGCGGCCGAGCCGGATCAGCCGGGCGGCTCCGGCGCGCCATGAACGCCCCCGCCCGGCCCGCCGCGGCGCCCCGCATCCTGTACGAGGACGAGCTGCTGCTGGGGCTGGAGAAGCCCACGGGCTGGAACGTCTTCGGCCAGGCCTCGCTGGCCGCCTGGCTGCTCGCGGTGCGGCCTGACCTGGCCGGGGTGGGGCCGGCCGAGGCGCCAGCCATCGCCCACCGGCTCGATCGGGAGACCTCCGGGCTGATGCTGGCGGCCAAGGACCGCGAGGGGTTGCGGGCCCTGCGGGCGCAGCTCTCCGGCCAGGGCTGTCGCAAGGGCTACCTGGCGGTGCTCGAGGGCCGGCTGGAGGGGACGCAGGTGATCGAGACGCCGCTGGGGGGACGGTACCGGCGCTCGGCCCGCGTGAGCGTGGCCGCGCCGGGCCGGAGGCTGCGCGGGGTGCGGCCTGCCCGCACCGAGCTCGAGCCGCTCTGCCCCGGCGAAGAGGCCAGCCTG
The DNA here is from genome assembly GCA_022710975.1 of Myxococcota bacterium. Taxonomy (GTDB): domain Bacteria; phylum Myxococcota; class B64-G9; order B64-G9; family B64-G9; genus JAKLGA01. The sequence continues at coordinate 241,692 of JAKLGA010000003.1, forward strand.
TGCCTGGCGCGCATCGGCGCCGGCATGCGTCACCAGATCCGCGCCCACCTGGCCCACCTGGGCCATCCGCTGTGGGGCGATCGGCTGTACGGCAGCCGGCGCGCCTGGCCTGCCGGGGCGCCGGGTTTCCTGCTGCACGCCTGGACGCTCGAGCTGACGCACCCGGGCTCGGGCGCGCCGCTCCGCCTGGCGTGCCCCGCGCCCGAGAGTTGGCGGGAGCTCCTGGCCACGCTCTCGCTGCCCTCGCCGCCCGCTCCGCCCGGGGCGCTTGACTCGGCCCGGGGGCTCGGCTAGCCTGACGATCATGTGACCTCGGTCACAGTTCGGGTGCCCGTCTCCGGGGGGACGGTGACGACGATGGACGCAAACCTCAAGCCGGTGTCGGTCTTCCTCAGGAGTCTCGGGGAGCTGCGCGCCTGCTACCTGGCCGAGGCCCCCTTCGGCGGCATGGTGGTCGAGGTGGGTCGCGAGGTCCGCGAGGAGGATCTCGTCGAGCTGCGCCTGGCCTTCGGCGAGGAGCGGTTCTCGCTGCGCGGGCTGGTGCTGTGGTGCCGGCAGGTGGAGGGTGGCCGCCGGCTGGCCGGGGTCGGCTTCCTGGCCAGCGAGGCCGACACCCGCGAGCGCATGATGCGCCACGAGACCGGCAAGACGCCTCCGCCCATCCCGGGCACGGACGTGGAGCGCAAGGACCCGCGCTACGACACCACCCTCAAGGTGGTGTACGAGACCCCCGGCGACTTCGTCATGGACTACACCCAGCAGAACATCTCCGCCGGGGGGCTGTTCGTCGCCAGCAGCCGGCCGCCCGAGGTGGGCTCGACCATCCTGCTGAGGCTCTATCCGCCCGGCGAGAGCAGCCCGATCGACCTGCCGGGCCAGGTGGCCTGGCGTCGGACCGGCCAGGGCTTCGGGGTGCGCTTCGTCGCCCTCGACGATCCCGCCCGCGGGCGCCTGGACTCCCTGCTGCGCCAGACCGCGGCCAGCAGGCCGGCCCGTCCCCCCCAGCCCCGCTACGAGGGCCTGTCGGTCTGAGCCGGGGCCGGCGGCTGCAGCGCCGCCAGCCGGCCGGCCAGCGCGCGCGCCACGGGCAGCGGATCGCGCCGCTCGTCGGCGTCGAGCTGGACGCGCAGGAAGCCCTGGGGGTCGAGGCTCAGCTTGGCCGGGTGCTCCCGCACGAGCTGCACCAGCGGCGCCGGATCGACCCCGCCCGCGCGGAGGTCGAGCCCGAAGGTCAGCACCCCGGCCTTGAGCTCGAGCTTGGCCACCCGCGCCTGCCGCAGCTGGGCCTTGAGCGCCATCACCTCCACCAGGTTCACCACCTCGGGCGGCGCCGGGCCGAAGCGGTCCTCGATCTCCTGCTCGAGGTCGAGCACCTCGGCCTCCCGGGTGGCCCGCGCCAGGCGGGCGTACAGCTCGAGGCGCTGCTCCAGCTCGGGCACGTAGCCCTCGGGCAGCACCGCGGGCACGGGCAGGCTGATGTCCGGATCCGTCTCGCCGCGCGCCGCCTGGCCGCGCACCTCGGCCACGGCGCGCTCCAGCATGCGCGCGTACAGCTCGAAGCCCACCGCCTCGATGTGCCCGGACTGCTCCTTGCCCAGCAGGTTGCCCGCCCCGCGGATCTCGAGATCGCGCGAGGCGATCTGGTAGCCCGAGCCCAGCTCGGTGTGCTCGCCCAGGGCCTCCAGCCGCTTGCGCGCGTCGTCGGTGATGGCGTCCAGGCCGGGGATGAGGAAGTAGGCGTAGGCCCGGTCCGCGCTGCGGCCGACGCGGCCACGGATCTGGTAGAGCTGGGCCAGGCCGAAGTGATCGGCGCGGTTGACGACGATGGTGTTGGCCGAGGGGATGTCCAGGCCCGACTCGATGATCGAGGAGCACAGCAGCACGTTCGCCTCGCGGGTGACGAAGGCGGTCATGGCGCGCTCGAGCTCCGCCTCCCCCATCTGGCCGTGGGCCACCACCACGCGCGCCTCGGGCACCACCGCGGCCAGGAAGCGCTTCATGGCCGGGAGCGAGCGCACGAAGTTGTGCACCACGAAAACCTGGCCCCCGCGGCCCAGCTCGCGCTGGATGGCCTCCGCCACCACCCGGCGCGAGAAGCGCGTGATGAAGGTGCGGATGGAGCGCCGGCCGGGGGGCGGGGTGTGGATGATGCTGATGTCCCGCAGGCCGGTCAGGCCGAGCTGCAGCGTGCGCGGCAGCGGCGTCGCGGTCATGGTCAGGACATCCACGTTCTCCTTCAGGTGCTTGAGGCGCTCCTTGTGCTGCACCCCGAAGCGGTGCTCCTCGTCCACCACCACCAGGCCGAGCTCGCGGAAACGCACCTCCTCCCGCAGCAGGCTGTGGGTGCCCACCACCACGTCCACCGCCCCCCGGGCCAGGTCCGCGAGCAGCCCCGGCTGATCCGCGCGCCGGGTCAGGCGCGAGAGCATCTCCACCCGCACGCCCTGGGGCGCGAGCCGCGCGCGGAAGGTGGCCAGGTGCTGCAGGGCCAGCAAGGTGGTGGGCACCAGCACCGCCGCCTGGCGGCCCGACAGCGCGCACAGGTGGGCGGCGCGCACGGCCACCTCGGTCTTGCCGAAGCCCACGTCGCCGCACACCAGCCGGTCCATGCAGCGAGGCCTCAGCATGTCGGCGCGGACCTCGGCGATGGCCCGGGCCTGATCCTCGGTCTCCTCGTAGGGGAAGGAGGCCTCCAGGGCCTCGTGCTCCGGGCCGGGCGGCGCGGCGGCCAGGCCCGGCTGGCTCTGGCGCTGGGCGTGCAGCCGCACCAGCCGATCGGCCATCTCCAGCAGGGCCTGGCGCACCTTCTCCTTGGTCTTCTCCCAGGCCTTGCCCCCCAGCTTGGATAGCACCGCCGGGCCCTCGTCGCCCGCGCCGCCGTAGCGCTCGAGCAGGCTCATGCGGGTGACCGGCACGTACAGCCTGTCCTCGTCGCGGTAGGCGAGCTGCAGGTAGTCCGCGTCGGTGCCGGCCACCTGGAGCTTGACCAGCCCCACGAAGCGCCCCACGCCGAAGTCGGCGTGCACCACCGTGTCCCCGGGCTTGAAGGCGGGGGGCTTCTGGGTCGTGGCCGCGCGGGGGCGGCGCGTCGCGCGCCCGAACACCTCGGCGTCGGGCAGGAACACCAGCCCGGCGGCCGGGCAGCTGAAGCCGCCGGGCAGCTCGCCGGGCACCACCCGGGCGAACAGATTGGGGGTGTGCTGCTCGCTCCAGGCCGGCTGGTAGGGCCCCTCCTCCACCCGGCAGGCCAGGCCGCGGGACTGCAGCATCTGCTGGAGCTGCCGCGCGCGGCCGGGCCGCGAGGCGGTCACGAACACCCGCAGCCCCTCCCGCCTCCAGCCCTTGAGCAGCTCGCTCAGCGGGCGCAGCGGATCCTCGGCCGGGGCGCTCTGCAGCGCCTCGCGCAGTCCGCCCAGGTCCTGGCTGCGGAGCTCCAGCTCCCGCGCCTGATCCTCGGGGCCGCTCTCGGCCGGCCCGGCCAGCACGCGCGGCAGGCTGCGCAGGCGGGCCTCCAGCTCGGACGGCTTCAGCATCAGCCGCTCGGGCGGGAAGGCCGCCTGCCCCCCGGAGGCCGCCTCCTCGTAGGAGCTGCGCAGGCGCTCGAAGGCTCCGCGCGCGCTGGCGCCCACCGCGCCGGCGTCGTCCAGGAGCACGCGCGTGCCCGCGGGCAGGAAGTCGAGCAGGCACTCCAGGCGCGCGTGGAAGGCCGGCAGCAGGGCCTCCATGCCGAAGTAGCGCCGCCCCTCCTTGAGCGCCCGCCGGTGGGCCAGCAGCTTGCCGGCGGGGAGGTCCAGCTCCTCGGCCAGGCGGTCGAGGCCGGCGATGGCCCGCCCGGTGGAGGCCTCGTCCTGGAGGATCTCCCGCACCGGGCCGAGGAACACCCCCTCCAGGCGGGCCAGCGTGCGCTGGCTGGCCGGGTCGAAGGCCCGCAGCTGCTCCACCTCGTCGCCCAGCAGCTCGAGCCGCACGGGGTTGGGCAGCAGCGGGCTCCACACGTCGACGATCCCGCCGCGGATGGCGAAGGTGCCCGGGTCCTCGACCAGCGGCGCGTTCAGGTAGCCGGCGCGGTCGAGCGCCCGGGCGAGCTCCCCGCGGTCGAGCGTCTGTCCCTGGAGCACCAGCAGGCTGGCCGAGTCGATCGCCTCGCGCGGCGGTCCGAGCCGCATCAGCGCCGGCGCGCTGGAGAGCATGAGCGCGGGGGGCGGCCCCTGCAGCAGGCGGAAGAGGAGCCCCAGCCGCTCGGCCATGGCCTCCCGGTCCGGCGACAGATCGTCGTAGGGCGAGAGCTGGTGGAGCGGGAAGGCGCACACCCGCGCGGCGAAGGGATCGGCCGGGTCAGGCGGGCCCTCGCCCAGGTGGAAGCGCGCGGCCTGCAGGGCCTCCTCGGCGCGGCGCTCGTCGGGCAGCACCCACAGCAGCGGCGGGGCCTGCCGCGCGGCGCCCTGGGCGGCCAGGCAGGCGGCCAGCCAGGGCCGCGCCTGCGGCGAGAGCCCCACCAGGCGGACCTCGGCCTGCCGCTCGAGCGCGGCCAGCACGCGGTCGGCCAGGCGGCCGGGGCTGGGGATGCCGTCGGGCATGCGCGCGGAGCCGCCCGTCAGCGGCCGCGCCGGCCGAGCCGGCCGAGCCGGAGGCCGAGCAGCGCCAGGGCGAGCAGCGCCGGGCTGGCCGGGCCGCCGCTCGCGCAGCCGCAGCCCTGCTCCAGCATGCAGGCGTTCGACTCGTCCGTCTGGCCGTCGCAGTCGTCGTCGATCCGGTTGCAGGCCTCGGGGGCGCCCGGGAGGATCGCGGGGGCGAGGTCCTCGCAGTCGTCGCCGCCGCAGGCGCGATCGGGGTGCCCGTCCAGGTCCAGATCCGGGCAGCCGCACGCCAGGTCCTGGCCGCTGCAGTCCTGATCGACGCCGTCCGAGCAGGGCTCCGGCGCGCCCGGGTGGACGTCGTCGCGCGCGTCGTCGCAGTCGAGCGGCTCCTGGCCGCCGGCCAGCGGGGCGCAGCGGGCGGCGTCCTTGAAGCCGTCCCCGTCGCCGTCGTAGCCCTCGTCCGTCACCCCGTCGCAGTCGTTGTCCAGGAGATCGCAGCGCTCCTCGGCGCCCGGGTAGGAGCTGCGATCGGCGTCCAGGCAGTCGGCCCCGCCGCAGCCGGCCCGGGCGAAGCCGTCGTCGTCCTCGTCCGGGCAGGTCACCACGCAGCTGCTCAGCTGGCAGGCCTCCAGCCGGCCGCAGGCGCGGCCGCACGCGCCGCAGTGGGAGGAGTCCTGGGCGATGTGGATCTCGCAGCCGTCCAGCGCGCTCAGGTTGCAGTCCGCCCAGCCCGCCTCGCAGTTGCCCATGGCGCAGCCGGCGGCCTCCGGCTCGCAGCGCGCCCCGGCATGCGCGAAGGCGCAGGCGTCGCCGCACGCGCGGCAGTGCGCGAGCGTGCCCAGGCGGTACTCGCAGCCGTCCAGCGGATCTGCGTTGCAGTCGCCGAAGCCCCGGTCGCAGGTGCCCAGCACGCAGCTGCCCAGGGCGCAACCGGGCTCGCTCGCGTTGGCGAACTGGCACACCCGGCCGCAGCCGCCGCAGTTGCGCGGATCGTCCCCGATGGGGATGCACTGGCCGCCGCACACGTCCATGCCCTCCGGGCAGGTGTCGGTGCAGCCGCCCTGGTAGCAGAAGGTGGACGCGTCGCAGGCGTTCGGGCAGCTCCCGCAGTGGCTGGGGTCCGAGCCGAGGTCGATCTCGCAGCCGTCCACCTGGGCCTGGTTGCAGTTGCCGAAGCCCGCCAGGCAGCCGGACAGCAGGCACTGGCCGTTGCGGCACTCGGGCACCCCCTGGGGGTAGGCGTCGCAGGAGCGCTCGCAGGAGGAGCAGTGCTGCGGATCGGTGCGCAGATCCGCCTCGCAGCCGTCCTCGGGCAGCAGGTCGCAGTCGGCCCAGCCGGGCTCGCAGCCGGCCACCTGGCAGGCGCCCTGCACGCACACGTTGAGCGCGTGGGGCACGCCGCACGGCCGGTCGCAGCCGCCGCAGTGGGCCAGGTGGACCTGCGTGTCCACGCAGGCGCCTGCGCAGTCCTCCAGCCCGGCCGCGCAGCCCGCCAGGCACTCCCCCAGGCTGCAGACCTGGTTCGCGGCGCAGGCGAGGCCGCACACCCCGCAGTGCGAGGGATCGGAGCCCAGATCGAAGCCCTCGTCGACGGCCCCGTCGCAGTCGTTGTCGAGCTCGTCGCAGGCCTCCGGCTGATCGGGGTTCACCTCCGCGCGCGCGTCGTCGCAGTCGTCCCCGCCGCAGTACAGGTCCGCGTGGCCGTCGTGGTCGTCGTCGTTGCAGGCGGCGCAGTCGACGATCAGCTCGAAGGCGCCCGGGGTCTGGCTCCAGGAGTCCACCACCACCCAGTAGGTGGCCCCGGCCTGGACGCTGGCGAACAGGCTCTCCTCACCCGGGCCGAGCACGCGATCGGCGCCGGCCTCGCAGTGCGCCGAGTCGCAGCCGTACACGCCCGGGACCCAGGCCAGGGCCAGGTCGGCCTCCGCGGAGCGCAGGCGGACGCGCAGCTCCCCGTCCCGCGGGGCGGTGAAGCGGTAGCCCACCTCCGGCCCGTTCTCCGGGTAGGGCAGGCAGGCGTAGCTGGACAGCAGCCGGGTGGCGGCCGCGTCCGCGGTGCTGGCCTGCACCCAGGTGTCGCAGGCGAGCTCCCCCAGGTCGCCGCAGCTCGGGCAGGGGCGATCGGCGCCGTCGCAGTCCTGGTCCAGTCCGTCGTCGCACACGTCCAGCGCCCCGGGATGGACCGAGGCGTCCTGGTCGTCGCAGTCGTCGCCGACCGGGCACAGCGCGGCGTCGTAGGGCGAGTGGCCGTCGTGGTCCACGTCCAGGCAGGTGGCCGGCGCGTCGCACTCGAGGGTGAGCACGTAGTCGCCCGCGTCGCCCGAGTAGCCATCGACGACGATCACGTACTGGCCTGGCTGCAGCTCGGCGCTGGCCTGCTCGGGGTTGCCGCCGTCCTCTCCGTCGAGGCAGGCGTCCGGATCGCAAGCCGCGCCGCTCCAGGGCAGCAGCGCGATGGCGAAGTCGGTGTAGCCGCCGGTGTCGTCGACCGAGGCGGTCACGGTCCGGGTGGCCCCCACGGTCAGCAGGTAGTAGGCCTCGGGGCCCGACTCGGTGTAGCCGATGCAGCTGTAGTCGTCGATCTGATCCGGCCCCCCGACCGTGGTCCCGTTCGCGGTGCTGTTGCAGGTGATGGGGGTCGGGTTGGGGCAGGTCTGGGCCAGGGCCAGCGCCGGCAGGCCCAGGCCCGCCAGGGTCGCCAGAGCTTGAAACAGTCGACGCTTCACGGGGTTCGCCTCCGGGCGCAGGGATTCGGGGGAGCCATGGTAGCGGCACGCGGGTCGGCCTGTCAATCGGCCCGAAAAATGTGGGTTGACGGCGCACCGCGGAATTCTTATACAATGGTGGTTGCTTCGGCAGTCGATGTGTTGCCAACCCACGCGTCACAACCCGCGGAGAGGTCCTGACCTCGGTCGAGGAGTTTCTATGGCGTACGACAGACCTAGCTGGAAAGAGATCGACAGGGCGCGAGACGGCAGCTCACGGCGCACCAACAAGAAGAAGGGCGCCGAGGAGGTCAAGGAGCACTCCACGCGCTACGACAAGTACAAGGCCGATCTCAACCGGCTGTTCGATCAGGGCATGGCGTCGGAGCTGCTGAAGAAGGTGGCCAAGGAGCGCAACAAGCCCCAGGCCGAGGAGGCGCCCAAGCCCGCCGGGGACGCTCAGGCCGAGGGCGCGGAGGCCGCGGGCGACGGCCAGGCGGCCAAGGCCAACGGGACGGTACGGCGCAAGGGCGGCAGCGGCCGGATCCCCCAGGACACCGCCAAGTCGACCTCGCGCTTCAAGCTGCTCCGGGCCGTCCAGGACGCGACGGACCGGGCGACGCTCATCGCCGCGCTGGACGAGCTGGTGCAGGGCTTCGGCTTGCCGGACGACTTCGAGGTCCTGGTGCGAGTCGTGGAGCACCCCGACGAGGCCCTGGTCAAGGCCGCCATCGTCAAGATGTCCAGCCTGCTGGCCGCGACCGCCAAGGTGCCGCGCAAGGCCAGCCTGAAGGAGCGCCTGCGCACCATCGGCCAGACCGCGGTCGATCACGAGCTGCGCACGGCGGCGAGCGATCTCGAAGCGAGGCTGTGAGCGCGGACGGCGGGGACCGGGCGGAGTCAGTCGTCCTTCATCATCTTCTCCAGGGTGTCCTCGGTGCGGGCCACGCCGATCTTGGCCACGACCTCCTTCACCTTGGGGTAGTCCTTCAGGATGGCCAGCACCTGGTCCCTGGGGATGCGCAGCACCTCGAGCGGGCCCCTGGCCGTGACGGTGGCCGAGCGGGGCTGGCTGGTGATGACCGCCATCTCGCCGAAGAACTGGCCGTCGCCCAGCTCGCCGAGCTGCTTCTCCGCGACCAGGTTGTCCGCGCTGATCGCCGCCAGCCCGGCCACGATGATGTAGAGCGCGTCGCCGGGCTCGCCCTCGCGCACCACCACCTGTCCGTCCTGGAAGCGCAGCGCCTCCGCCGCGGCCAGCAGGCGCTTGCGGCCCTCGGTGTCCAGCATGCGCAGGAAGCGGGCGTTGGCGAAGAAGCGCAGGGTCTGCTCGAGGTCCGGCATGGCGGTCTCCTCCCGCGTGCTCACAGGGCGGCGTTGAGCGCCTTGCGCAGCCGGAAGTACTCGTCGCTGATGGAGTAGAAGATCAGCTCGCGGATGAGGGTGCGGTGGGAGCCGGACGGGCTGACCACCCGGGCGGCCTTGAGCACCTGGACCGCGGCCTCGAGGTCGCCGCACAGGAGCAACCCGGCCCGGTTGCAGGTGTGCTCGATGCCCTCCAGCCAGTCCCGAATGGACAGCTCCTCGGCCCGCTCGCGGAACTGCCCGGCCAGCTGGCGCAGCCGCTCCCGCTTGCCCTCGGGCACCTGGCGCCCCAGGCGCTTGGCCAGCTCGCTCACCTCCTGGTCCGCGGGCAGCACCGAGCCGCCCGGGAAGGCCAGCTCGACCAGGGCGTCCAGGAGCTGGCGCAGCTGCTTGGGGCTCAGGCTGGCCGAGATCAGGTGCTCGGGCCGGGTGAAGGCCACCGCGCGGGCCGCCATGAAGCGCAGCTCGGCCACCGAGGCCAGCTTGGCGGCCTCCTCGGAGTACAGCACCGACACCGGCGAGGTGTTGAAGGCCATCAGCCCCTTGACCGACGGCCCGCGGGCGTACACCTCGGGCGGCGGCAGGCCGAGGCTGGAGACCGCCAGCTGCAGCACCTCGGCCAGCTTGGTCTGCGGCTTGGCGAGCTCGAGCCGGTCGCGGGCGCGCAGCTTGAGCTCCTTGGGGTCCACCAGGAACAGCGGCCGGGCGTAGTCCGCGGCGAAGGCGAACATCTCCCCCAGCAGGCCGCGGGCGCTCGGGTGCAGCAGCAGCTCGGCGTGCTCCGCCTCGCCCAGGTGGCGCCCCGGGGGCAGCGGCAGGGCGTGGCGGTTGGACCTGAGGAACTCGCGCTCGTCCTCGTCGGCCTCGTCCAGGAAGGCCAGGGTGGCGCACAGGCACAGGGTGCGATCGCGCTCGCCGCGGGTCTCGTAGATGCGCCGCAGCGCGTGGTAAGAGTCGATGGCGAAGGGGCTGTCGGCGATCAGCGAGCGGTGCAGCAGGATGGCCCGCTCGGCCAGCCCCTCGGCCTCGTACAGCCGGGCCAGATCCTCGCGCACCTTGAGCTGGCCCTTGTCGATGGCCAGCAGCGACTCGCAGCAGGCGATGGCCTTGCGGCGGTCCTCGATGCGGTAGCGGTACAGCTCGGTCAGCTCGGCCAGCATCGGCACCCGGCGGTCATCCTGGCCGGGGATGGGCGGGGGCAGGCGCTTGAGCTGATCCTCGTACAGGACCGCCAGGCGCTGCCAGTCCCGCTGGCGGGAGAGGATCTTGACCGCCTGCCCGTGGGCCCGGACGTCCAGGGGCGCGGCCTGCAGCGCGCGTACGTAGAACTCGAGCGCCCGCGCGTCGTCGTCCAGCCGCTCGCGGGCCAGATCGCCGGCGATGCGCAGGTAGCGAGCCCGCTCGCGCTCGTTGTCCGACAGGTGGGCCAGGCTCTCGAGCACGTCGACCGCCTCCGCGAACCGCTCGGCGTGGACCAGCACCCGGCGCAGGCTCTCGAGCAGGCGCAGGTTGCCCGGCTCCTGCTCGAGCGCCTGGCGGTAGGCCAGCGCGGCCTCCTCCGGGCGGTTCAGGGTGTCGGCCAGCAGATCGCCGATCTGCACCGACAGGTCCATGCGCCCGGCCGGCGAGGGGGTCAGCTCGCGCAGCCGGCTGAGCAGCGCCACGGTCTCCGCGTGGAGCCCGAGGCCCCGGCTGAGCTCGAGCAGCGCCCGCAGGGCCGGCAGGTGGCGCGGGCGGATGGTCAGGGCGCCGCGGTAGTGGTCGGCCGCCTCGGCCGGCTGCCCGAGCTTGGCGTGGCCCTGGGCCGCCAGGCAGTGGAGGTCGGCGGCCTCGTCGTCCGAGAGCCGCGCCCGGTGGTCGGCCAGGATCTGGCGGTACAGCTCCACGGCCCGCTGCCACTGGCCGCGGCGGGCCAGGAAGAAGCCGTAGGCCCGCATGGCGGCGTACCCGCCCGGGGCGAGCGCCAGGCAGCGCTCGAAGGCCTGCTCCGCCTCCTCGAGCCGCTCGAGCGCCTCGGCCGTCTGGGCCAGCTTCAGCTCGACGGCCGCGAGCTCCTCGGGGGGCTGGCCCTCCTCCGCGCCGCGGCGCGCCAGGCGCTGCAGCAGCTCGAGCGCCTCGGCGTGATGGTGACCCTGGAGCTTGGCCTCGGCCACGAAGCGGGCGGCCTCGAGCTGATCGGGATCGAGCTCCAGGGCGCGCTGGTAGCACTCCATGGCCTTGTCGGTGTTCTCCAGCCGCTCGCGCCACACCCGGGCCAGTTCGATCTGCAGCCCGGCCCGCTCGCGCGGCTCCACGGCCTGACGCAGCTGGATGTGGATCAGGCGCAGGAGCTCGACCCAGTCGCTCCGCCGGCGGGCCATGCCCTTGAGCGCCAGCAGCGCCTCGATGCACGGGCTCTCCCCCGCGACCGCCTGGCGGTAGGCCTCCTCGGCCTCCTCCGGCCGCAGGAGCTGCTCCTCCAGGATGCGCCCGATGCGGCAGTGGACCTGGTTGGACTGCGCGCGCTCCTTGAGCGCGCCGGCCGAGCGGCGCAGCACCTCCAGCGCCCCCAGCCAGTCGCGCCGGCGCTCCAGCAGATCCACCAGCGAGTCCAGCGCCGGCAGGCGGGAGGGATCGGCCTCCAGGGCGCGCCGGTAGCACCCCAGCGCCGCGTCGGGGTTGCGGAGCGTGCCCTCGTACAGCACGGCCATGGCCAGCAGCAGCTCGACCCGCTCGCCGACGTCCTCGACCAGCGGCGCGCGCCGCTCGTAGGCCTTGACCAGCTCCTCGTGGCGCTCGGTGCGCTCCAGGATCTCCTCCTGGATCTCGAGCGCCTCCAGATCGACGGGCTCGTCCGCCCGCAGCAGCGGCTCCAGATCCCGCAGCGCGTCGTCCAGCCGGCCGAGCTCGCGCGCGCGCAGGGCCGCCCGGCGCAGCAGCAGGGCGCGGCGCCGGGACGCATCCGGGGCGTCCTTGATGGCCCGCGACAGGAAGGCGTCGAAGCGCTCGAGGGCGCCGCGTTTCTGGTACAGGCGCATCAGGCCGTCGAGCGCCCGGGCGTGGCCGGCGTCGGAGCGCAGCACCGTGCGGTAGGACGACTCGGCGTCGTCCAGCCGGTCGCGCGCCTCCAGCAGCTCGGCCAGCCGCAGCCGCAGCTCGGTGTCCTGTGCGAGCAGCGACATGCGCCGGTAGAGGCGGGCCCGGGCCTCGTCGTCGGCCACGGCCGCCAGTCCCTCCACCAGGGCCGAGAAGGCCTCCCGGGCGCTCGCCTTCTCGGCCAGCAGGCTGGCCAGCTTCTCCCACACGGCCGGATCCAGCGGGTCGGCCCGGGCCGTGCGCCACTGGGCCTCCAGCGGATCGAGCGCCTGGCCCGGCGAGGTCTTCTCCTCTTCCATGGGTCCGTCGTCGTCACCTGGTTGAGTGGACGAGGTGGACGAAGTGGACGAAGTGGACGGAGGAGGAGGGGCCTCCGGGGCCGGCTCCTCGACGGCCTCGAAGTCGGACTCCTCGAGCTCCTCGGGCTCCGCGGGCGGAGGGGGAGGCTCCGGGGGCGCGGCGATCGCACCGGCCAGGGCCGCCTCCAGCGCCGCGGCCGGCGTGGACGCGGACCCCGGCGGCGCGGCGACGGCAGCCAGCGGGGGCGGGCTCACCTGGGTCGGTTCCCGGGCCAGCTCGCTCTCGTCCTCGGCCTCCTGCGCCGCGGGCTCGGCGATGTCCTGCAGCCGGGCGGCGGCCACCGACGAGGGGCGCAGCCCCTCGTGCGGGCGCGGCGGTGCGGAGACCACCATGGCGGCCTCGTCCTCGGCGGAGGCCAGCTTGAGCGGGCCCACGTCGGTGATCTCCTCCGGCCCATCCTCATCGACCGGCGAGGCCACCGGGGCGGCCGGCACCGGGCGGACGAGATCGGGCGGCGAGAACACCTCGGCCACCTCGTCCTTCTCAGCCGCCGGCGCGGGCGGCGAGAACACCTGGGCCACCTCGTCCTTCGCGGCCGCCGGCGCGGGCGGCGAGAACACCTCGGCCACCTCGTCCTCCGCGACCGCCGGCTCGGGCGGGAGCGGAGGCGGGGGCGCCGCCGGGGCGGGCGCGGGGGGCGGCCTGGAGGGCGGGCGGGCCGTGGCCTTGGCGGCCGGCCGGGCGGTCGAGTAGCCCGCCGCCTTGCGCAGCCGCTCGTAGGCCTTGCGCGCGGCCAGCGAGTCCGGCGCCAGGCTGAGGATGCGGTCGAACACGTCCGCGGCGCGCTCGCCGGCGTGCAGCCGCTCCTCGAGCAGCTCCGCGGCCGCGAACAGCAGCTCGAGCTTCTCCTCGGTGTCCTGGATGCGGGAGGCGCGGCGCAGATCCAGCTCCACCACCTGCTCCCAGCCCTCGTGGTTCTCGGCCCGCGCGCGCAGCTTCTGGTAGGCCACCGGTTGGGTGGCGTCCATCGCCAGCGCCCGCTCGTACTGGTCGACGGCCTCGTCCGGACGGCCCTCGGCCTCGGCCAGCAGGCCGAGGCGAACGTGCAGGCCGGCGGCCTGGCCGATCTCGACCGTGTTGGCGAGATCCTGCAGCGCGGAGCGCAGCGCCGCGCCCAGCCCCGCCTCCTGGCCGAGGCGGAACAGCTCGTCGAGCAGCCGCTCCTCGCCCGGGGCCTGCTTCACCGCCCGCAGGAGCTCGAAGAACGCCAGATCCGGCTGCTCGAGCTGACGCTCCTGCAGCTCGGCCATCTCCAGGGCCAGCGCGGCGATGGCGGCCGGCTCCTGGGCGGCCTTCAGCCTGGCGCCCAGCAGCTTCAGCAGCTCCTCGTAGGCGCCCTGGCGCCGGTAGAGCTGCTCGAGGATCTCCTCGCGGCTCTCGTCCGCTCCGGGTTGCGGCGCGTCGCCCAGGTTCTCGCGGTACAGCGCCACGGCCCGGTCGCGGTTGTCGAGCTTCTGCTCGTACAGCCGGGCCAGGCGCTTGCGCTGCTCCTTGGCCACCTCGGGCTCCAGGTCAGTCCGGGCGATGAGCGTCTCCAGGGCCGCCGCCAGGGCCACGAACTCACGTCCAGCCTCGAGCAGATCGAAGCGCAGCAGCTGGGCCGGGATGAAGTCCGGATCGGCCTCCAGGGCTCGGCTGAGCACCAGGCGCGCCTGCTCGGCGTTCTGCAGGGACTCGAGGTGCAGGCGGGCCAGGCGGGTGAAGAGCTGCACCCGGATGGCCGGCGACTCCACCCGGGCGCCCACGTCCTCGAGCACGGCGGCGAGCTCCAGGTGCTTGTCGCAGCTCTCCCCCAGCGCGAACAGCTCGTCCACCAGGCCCGGCACGGACGGGTCGTAGCGCGCGACCCGCACCAGCTCGTAGAAGGCGGCGTCGGGATCCTGCAGCCCGTCGCGGTAGATGCGGGCCACCTCGCGGCGGATGGCGGTCTTCAGGCCCGGCTCCTCGGCGAAGCGGATGAGCTGGGTGTAGGTGGCGATGAGCTCGCTCCACTCCGCCTCCTCGCCGTACACGTTGGAGATGGAGAACAGCAGCTCGGGGCGGTTGCGGGCCAGCTCCAGCGCCCGCCGGTAGTAGCCCTCGGCGGTGGTCTCGTCCTCCAGGTGCTGGGTGTACAGCCGCGCCAGCTTGAGGTACAGCGCCACCCGCAGCTCGATGCGCTCGGTGCGCTCGACCACGTCCTCGTAGACCGCCAGCAGCTCGCGGAAGCTCTCGGTGCGGGTGGCCAGCTTCTCCATGTGCAGCAGGACGCGCACGTTCTGCGGCGCCAGGCGCGCGGCGCGGATGTACTCCATCAGCGCCTGGTCCTCCTGCTGCAGCCGCTGCTCGTAGATCTGCGCGAGCTGGGCCCGCAGGGATAGTTTCTCCTCCAGGCTCTCGGCCAGGTTGATGCGCAGCAGGTAGATCTCGATGACCTTCTCCCAGTCCTCGAGATCGTTGTACAGCACGCCCAGCGCCCACAGGGCGCGGCGGTTGCGGGGATCGAGCTCCAGCACCTGGTGGTAGGCCCGCACCGCCCGCTGCTCGTCCCCCAGCTTCTCGTCGGCCACCATGCCCAGCCGCAGCAGGGCGCGCACCTTGTCCTGGGGATCCGCGAGCAGCGCGGCGCGGCCCTCGAGCAGGCTCGCCACCCCGGGCCAGTCCTCGGCCGCGGCCAGGAGATCCCAGAGCTGGACGAAACCCTCCTCGTCCGCGGGGTCCTTCTGCACCCGGCGCTGGAGCTCCTGGATCTCGCGGCGGCCCTTGTCGGCCCGCGCGCCCCTGACCGGGCCGGCCGCGGAACCTGCCTCCGAGCCGCGTTTTTTCGGCGTCTTTGCCATGCGAGCGCCCACGACTGTACCCAATGGGTGCGGGCCAAGTCAAACCCCGCGCGGACGGGTGCGCGCGGCCCGCTTCCGTAGTAAGCTCCGCCCCCGAGGAGGACGAGCCATGACCGAGGAGAAGAAGGTGGAAGGCCGCGGCAAGGTGAACATCGAGATCCAGCTCGACGAGGCCATCGCGCAGGGCGCGTACGTGAACCTGGCCATGGTGAACCACACCGAGACCGAGTTCATCATGGACTTCATCTACGTCCAGCCGCAGCAGCCCAAGGCCAAGGTGCGCGCCCGGCTCATCACCAGCCCCAAGCACACCAAGCGGCTGCTCGAGGCGCTGAAGGACAACGTGGCCAAGTACGAGAAGCGCTTCGGGGTGATCGACATCTCCGGCCCCGCCCCGCACGACGAGATCCTCCATTGACCGCATCCCTCCATTGACCACATCGAGGGAGGGCGGGGCGAGCCCATGGGGGTGCCGGGGGTGTGTCCGTAAATCGGTCACGCCCGGGCGGCTCGCGGGTCCGCCAGGCCGCTGCTCCCCCGGCCTGTCATCGGCCAAATCCTGTGGATGTTCCGAAGAGTGACGGGCCGCGCCGCGCTTCGCCGCGCGCGTGGCACACGCCTTGCTAAACCCCGGGCCGTCCGCGGTTGCGGACCCGGGTCGGCGGTGCGGACGGAGCGAGACGAGAGAAAGGAGGGACGGCATGGCCGGATCGGCCACGGCGATGATGGACGTGTTCACCGTCATCGAGCGGGAGGGGATGCAGAAGCCGTTCTGGTTGCGGGTCGGCGCCTGCTTCACCAACCGGGACGGGTCGTTCAGCGTGCTGCTCGACGCGTACCCGAAGGACGGCAAGCTGCAGATCCGCGCCCGCCCGCAGGAGTGGGATCGGGGCAAGGGCAAGGACAAGGACCGGGATGGGGCCGGGCACTGACCGTGGGGGCGGTGTCCGGTGGGTCTGGAACGCACGAACAGGAGGGAGTGAGATGAAGAGCGCGTGGAACCTGGCGGTGGTGGGGGTGGCGGTGGTGGCGGCCTGCGCGCTGCTGCTCGTGGGGGCCCCGGCCCATGCGGCCGGCGGCGCGGCCGACGGGGCCGGGGTGGTGAACGTGAACTCGGCCAGCGCCCAGCAGCTGCAGCTGCTGCCGGGCATCGGGGCCAAGAAGGCCCAGGCCATCCTCGAGCACCGCGCCAAGAGCCCGTTCGGCTCGGTGGACGAGCTGCTCAAGGTCAAGGGCATCGGGCAGAAGCTGCTCGAGCGCATCCGGCCGCAGGTGGTGCTGCAGGGCGACACGACGCTGAAGCCCAGCGCGAAGAAGAAGGGGAGCCGGGCCAAGAAGAGCGACTGACGGGTCGGCGGGGAAGGGAGGGGCGGGGGCCGTCGTCCGGCGCGGGCGGCGGCCCCCGGTCCGTTTCGGGCCGGCCTACTTCTTCTTGTAGACGTTCAGGCCGATCTTGACGCCCTGCTCCTCGGCCCCGGGGACGCTCTGGTTGCCCTCGGTGGTGGCGATGATGATGTTCTTCTGCGAGGAGGACAGCCCGAACTCCTTGCCCAGGTCCACGGTGATGATCAGCTTCTTGTCCACGATCTTCATGTCGACGTTCTTCATGCCCGCACCCTCTTTGGTTCGTGGTTCGCCAGATCGGGGCGAATCGTGCCATGGGCGCGGCGGGCTGCCAAGCTTTTTTCTGCGGGGTTGACGCGCCCCTGGCAGGCGTGCGAACACCGGGAGCGTGAGCGCTCCCGATTCCAGGATCCGTCGCCGCGGCCTCGCCTGGCTGGCCTGTCTCCTGCTCGCCCCGGCCGCGGCCCAGGCCCAGCCCGCCGAGCCCGTCTACCTCGGCCAGGCCCGGCCGGAGGGGGTCCCGGCCCGGGTGATCTCGCTCGCCCCGAACCTGACCGAGGCCATCTTCGCCCTGGGCGCCGGCGGGAGCCTGGTCGGCGTGACCCGGTACGACGACCACCCGCCCGAGGTGGCCGCGCTCCCGCGCGTGGGCGGCTTCACCGACCCGAGCCTGGAGGCCATCCTGGCGCTGCGTCCGGAGCTGGTGGTGTGCGTGCCGAACGCCGGCAACCGCAAGGCCATGGAGGCGCTCGGGCGGGTGAAGGTCCCGGTGCTGGTGCTGCCGGCCGAGACGCTCGAGGACGTGTTCCTCTCCCTGGAGACGCTGGGCAAGGTGCTGGGGCGCGAGGCCGCGGCCCGGGAGCTCCAGGGCTCGCTGCGCCGCAGGGTGGAGGCCGTCCGCGCGCGCACCCGGGGGGCGCCGAAGCCCTCGGTGCTGGTGGTGTACGGCCACAAGCCCCTGGTCGCGGCCGGGGAGGGCACCTTCGCCCAGGCCCTGATCGAGCTGGCCGGCGGGCGCAACGTGCTGGCAGGGAGCCGGGTGCGCTACCCGACGGTGCCCATGGAGGAGGTGCTCAGGCTGGCGCCCGAGGTGATCCTCGACGCCTCGATGAGCGGCACCGGCTCCGAGCTGGAGCCCGGCCAGGCCCGGGAGGCCTGGGCTCGCTGGAGCGTGCTACCTGCGGTCCGCGCGGGCAGGGTCCACCTGGTGGACTCGGTGCTCTGGTTCCGGCCCGGCCCACGCATCGTCCAGGGCCTCGAGCAGATGGCCAGGCTGCTGCACCCGGAGCTCGACTGGGGCGATTGACCCTCGGCCCGGGATGTGATAATCGACCGATATGCAGTTTGGTTTGAGTCCCAGGCCGGAGCTCGAGGGAGTTCGCCGCATCGTCCACAGCGGGCGGAGCGCGCTGGTGGTCGGGGCGCTCGGCAGCGGCGTCTCCCACCTCCTGCGAGATCTCGAGAAGCAGCTCGCAAGAAATGGTGAATTCGGGGTCCTTCGCCTCGATCTGGGCCTTCCCGGGAGCGCTGCCTCGGTGCGCAGCCAGGGGCTCTCCGGGGCGATCCGGGAGCAGGCGCAGGCCAGGGGCACGGGGCGGCCGCTCGTGGTGCTGCTCGACGGCGCGGACCGCGTGCAGGGCCAGCTCGCCGAAACTTCCAGATCGTGGCCGGTCGTGGCCGGGGTGGAAGCGCCACGGGCTGTCGAACCACCTGCTGGATTTGAGAAAATCTCGCTGGAGCCGATGGGTTTGCGAGACTGGATCGCCCTGGTTGGCGCCCCCTCGCCTCGGCTCATCGATTACCTCGAGCACGGGGGCTTGTTCGTGTCCGGGCGCGAGAATCCCCAGCGCCTGGTCGAGCGCCTCGAGCAGCTCGTACTGCGCAACGTGCTGCTGCGAACCGAGGTCCGAGATCCTGAAAAACTGATGGACATGGCGGTTGATATTATTGGGAGGCCAGGACAGCCGGTCTCCGCGACCCGCCTCCGGAAGTTGCACACCCGCTCGCTCGACCAGGCGCGGATGTTCCTGGGACACCTGCAGGCTGCCGGACTGATCCGCCTGGTCGTCCGGCTCGAAGACCGGGGACGGAAGTCGGCCCAGGCGTCCAGGCTCGCGTTCTCGCTGGACACCGCCCTCCCTCTGGCGATGCGGTTGGGGACGGAGGCGCGCGAGGACGCGGTCCTGCCCGGCCCCTGGATGCGCGGATGGATCACGAACGCGATCTTCGTCGAGTTGCTGAAGGCGAACGCAGACGTATCCTGCTGGCGCGAGGAGGATCGCTGGGGGCTCGCGCTTCCGTCCCCGGCAGGGCCGGAGGGGAGCGTGCTGGTGGACGTCCGGTTCCCTGGAGAACCTCCCCCCCGAGAGATCGAGAAAGCCATGCGGAAGCTCGGAGCACGACAGGCGCTGGTGTTCGTGCCGGGCGAGCTCGACCGCCCCCTGGCGGCGGGCACGGGCACGGCGGCGAAACGGCTGCGGGAGGGGAGCGGGCTCCAGGAGGTCGATCTCGCCACCTGGCTCATGGATCCGGTTCTTCTGTCTGGAAAACGGACCGACATAAAGGTTGGTAGCGTGATGCCGTCCCGGCGGAGGTCTCACCTGTTATAGGCTGATACGGCGGTCTATTTTCTTTCGAGCCCGTACCGCAGGACTTTGCTGGCGCAGCGTAGGCAGTAGGTCATGATTTCGCCCGGGTCGGTGATGGGTTGGTACTGGTTGAACTTCTCGCAGCGGGCGTTCTCGCAGATCTGGTACACCTTGGCTCCCTGCTGGAGGAGCTGGAGCAACCTGGCCTTGGGCATCTCCTCGAAGGAGTACTCGTCGATGATCTGGAAATCGTCGCTCAAGGCGCCTTCTCCCGTATTCCACCTCCCGTCCTACCGCGGGTGAGCCATGCTGCGCAAGATCCCCGACGTGTTCGCCATCGTGTTCACCCTGAGCCTGCTGGCCGCGGTCGCGACCTGGTTCGTCCCGGGCGGAGAGTACGAGCGCAGGCAGGAGAAGGTGGGCTCCAGTGTCCGCACGGTGCTGGTCGAGGGCTCGTACCATGAGGTCGATGCGCGGCCGCAGGTGCTCGAGGTGCTCACCGCGCCCCTGCGCGGGTTCCTCCGGCTGGGCGAGATCATCGCCTTCATCTTCATCGTGGGCGGGGCGTTCTTCATGCTGAACGAGACCGGCGCCCTGTCGGCCGGCATCCGCCGCCTGGTGAAGCGCCTGGCGGGGCGCGAGTTCCTGGTCATCCCCCTCGTCATGACCCTGTTCTCCTTCTTCGGCGCCGCCTTCGGCATGTGCGAGGAGGCCATGCCGTTCGTCCTGCTGTTCGTGCCGCTGGCGATCGCCCTGGGCTACGACTCCCTGGTGGGGGTGAGCCTGAGCTTCCTGGCCGCCGGGGTGGGCTTCGCCGGGGCCTTCTTCAACCCCTTCACCCTGCAGATCGCCCAGGGGCTGGCGGGGGTGGAGCCGCTCTCGGGCATGGGCTACCGGGTGCTGGTCTGGGCCCTGGTGACCACGGTGACCATCGCCTGGGTCATGGTGTACGCCGCCCGCATCAAGAAGCACCCGGAGAAGAGCCCGATGTTCGAGCTGGATCGGACCCGGCGGGAGGAGCTCGCCCGGGAGGCGGCCCAGGACGCCCCCTTCACCTGGCGCCACGCCGCCGTGCTCGGCGTGCTGTTCACCGGTATGGCCGGCATGGTGACCGGGGTGATCGTCTGGGGTTGGTACATCCAGGAGTTGGCCGGGCTGTTCCTCGGCATGGGGCTGCTCGCCGGGGCCCTGTCCGGCCTGGGGCCGAGTCGGCTGGCCAGGAGCTTCGTGGCCGGCTGCAAGGACATCGCCTCGGCTGCCCTGGTGGTCGCCTTCGCGGGCGGCATCATCGTGCTGCTGGAGGACGGCCGGATCATGGACACCCTCCTGCACGGACTGGCCGAGAGCACCTCCAGCCTGCCCCCCTTGCTGGCCGCGGACGTCCAGTACCTCATCCAAATGACAGTGAATTTCTTCATTCCCTCGGGCTCGACCAAGGCCGCCCTGACCATCCCGATCATGGCGCCGCTGGCAGACCTCTCGGGCATCACCCGGCAGACCGCGGTGCTGGCCTACCAGCTCGGCGACGGGTTCACCAACATGATCATCCCGACCTCCGGGGTGACGGTGGGCACCCTGGCCAT
Source organism: Myxococcota bacterium (assembly GCA_022710975.1). GTDB lineage: Bacteria > Myxococcota > B64-G9 > B64-G9 > B64-G9 > JAKLGA01. The sequence continues at coordinate 262,108 of JAKLGA010000003.1, forward strand.
GGCCAAGATCCCCTTCGAGCGCTGGTTCCGTTGGCACCTGCCGCTCCAGGTCGTGTTCGTGGTGCTGTCGCTGCTGCTGCTGATCTGGCCGGTGCTGACGGGCTGGAGCTGAGCGCTCAGCGCTTCTTCTTGGCGAACAGGGAGATGATCCAGAAGACCAGCACCAGGGCGAAGATCCCCCCGGTGACGCAGCCGTCGTCGCAGTCTTCGCAGTCGTCTCCCGCGTGGAGGGAGGCGGGCACCGTCGAGGGCGCGTCGCCCGCGAGCTCGTCCCCGCTGAAGGGCACGATCTGGGCGCTCTTGTCGGCCCCGACGGCGATCTCCCGGAAGGGGCGCCAGTCGTCCCGGCTCCACCCCGGCGGGACCGGGTACTCGCCCGCCAGGACGTCGTCCAGGATCACCCGCACCACCACCCCGGACTCGCCGAGCGTGGGGTTGCCGCTGTAGTTGTGGACCCAGTACACGTAGCTGCCCGGCGGCGGCTCGAGCACGGTGATGGTCTCCGGGCCGCCCCAGTCCATGTCGTCCACGTCCAGGCTCACCTCGTGCCTGGGCTCGTCTGCGCTGTGGGTCTTGTTGCCGAAGTACACGTGCTCGTTCGAGCAGGGGCAGGCCAGGTGGGAGTCGGCGTCCTTGACCTGGCTCTGGGCCGAGCCCCAGTTGAGCACGATCTGGATGCGCTTCTGGCCGCTCTGGCCGGTGGACTCGAGCAGCATGGTGAGCGTGGTGGTGATCACCTGCCCGTCGGTGCTGACCTCGGTCGGGCTCCGCTCCACGGCCACGTATCCGGGGCGCCGGTAGGTGACCAGCCAGCGGCCGGCCGGGACCCGGAGCGCGAGCTTTCCGTCCGGCCCCGTGTTGCCCTTGAACATCGGCGCGTCCTCGGGGCTGGCGCGCAGCTCCACCTGCGTGTCGCCCAGGACCTTGTCCTTGACCAGGGAGTCGTTGACCTGGAACACCACCCCGACCGGCGGCCCGAGCTCGAGGGTCCTCGCCGGCGGGCCGGCGTCGGCCTGGGCGGGGGCCGCCGCGTCGGTCTGGGCGGGGGCCTCGGTGCCGCCGTCCACGGGCGCGGGTGGCTCCTGGGCAGGCGCGCCCAGGGGCAGGGCCAGCAGGGCGATCACCAGCGCGAGGCGATTCATCGGGGCACCTCCTCGGGGAGCCGGGAGGGCGCCACGCGCACCTCCTCGATGCCCCCGGGCCGGACGGTGAACACGGTCATGTGGGGTCCGAGCTGGAACTGCATGCCGGGCACGGGCTCGTACCCGTCCAGGCGCGAGCCGCCGCCCGCGCTGGTCAGGTACACGGTCCCGGCCTCCTCGAGCCTCGCGTGCAGGTGGACGTGGCCGGAGACGACGTAGGCCACCCCGTGGGCCGCGGCCAGCGCCTTGAGGCGGGCCGCATCGTCCGGCGACAGGTTGCCGGGGTATCCGGCCAGGCTCGTGTGCATGGGGTGGGGCGGCACGTGCAGCCCGACGATCTTCCAGGGCACCGCTTCGCTCCGCGCGAGCTCCTGGTCGAGCCACCCGAGCTGCTCTTGCCCGAGGTGGTAGCCCTGCGCGTCCCAGCGGGTGGAGTCCAGCACGGCGAAGAAGAGCTCGCCGACGCGGAAGGAGTAGCGATCCGGGCCGAACCAGCGCGCGTAGTGCCGCCGACCCTGGCAGTTGGTCTCGTGGTTGCCCTTGATGGGGTAGGTGGGGAAGGGGAAGGACGCGGTGCGGGCGAAGTACTGCTCCAGCTCGCCCGGGAGCGAGTTGCGGGTGTAGTCCCCGACCGCGAGCAGGAACAGCGGATCGTGCTCCTGGCGGACCGCCTCGATCACCGACACGAAGATGCCGAGCTGCTCCTTCACGTCCCCGCCGACCATGAACGAGTAGGGCCTCACCAGCGGCCGGGGCGAGAGGTGCACCCGGCCCCTGGCGTGGGCGGGCAGCCGGCCGGTGAGCTCCAGCGCGAGCGGGCCCTCGCGGCGGAAGCGCGGCTCCTCGAGCCCCTCGCTGCCCGGCGCCGACAGGCGGTCCGAGGTGTTCTGGATGCGCAGCGCCACCTGCCTGGCCTCGCCGCTCGCGTTCTCCAGCGACACGTCCGTGTCCGGCCCGAGGGACTGGACGATCGGCCGGCCCCCCTCGATCCGCAGGAAGGCCCCGCCCCGGACCGAGTAGATCAGGCCGCCGTGCTCGAGCCGGGCCGCGTCCGGCAGCGGCTCGACCGGTGGCTCGATCGACACCAGGTTGTAGCTCTCGGCGAACACGGGCAGGCCGACCCGCACCCGTCCGGCCCCCAGGGCCTCGGCCCGTCCCGTCTGGCCCTCGGCCGAGTAGAAGCGGAAGAACACCCGCTCGGGCGAGAGCCCGGGCCCGGCCAGCTCGAAGCCGCAGGCGCGCTCCGCCGGCCCGGGGTTGACCAGCATGAAGCTGGCCGGCTCGGTCAGGACCTCGACCCGCGGCGCCTCGGCCGCGCCGGCCACGCGCACCCCCTGCGCGGCCTTGACGGCCAGGCCGCACAGGCCGGGGGGCGCCGCGGCCGCGGGGGGCGCCTCGGTCCGGGCACAGCCCGCGGCGAGCGCGGCGAGGTCGAGGCAGAGCCAGAGGAGCACGGCGGATCGGAGCCAGGGCTGCATGCGGGCGCTCCTCCTGCGCGGTGGTTCAGAGCTCGAGCCGCTGGCCGGGGCCGACCTCGACGTCGGCGTCCGCGGCAAACACCCTGCCGTCCCCGACGCGGAGGCTCCCGCCCTCGGCCACGCGCAGGCGCACCCGCACCCCCCGGCGCACCACGAGCCCGCGGCCCAGGCGCAGCCGGCTCTGCCCCTCGGGCTGGAGCACGAGCCTCCGGCCGGGCAGGAGCTGGCAGCGCCCGTAGGGCCGGGCGCAGTCGGCCACCAGGCTGGCGCCCTCCTCGAGGGTGAGGCCGGGCGCGCCCACCGGGGCGCCGTCCCGCGCGTCGTTCCGGGCGCACACGTACAGCCGGGCGCCGGGGCCCAGGAGCCAGCCCGGCCCGAGGCCGCGTGCCGCGAGATCCTGATCGCACGAGGCCAGATCGCACATGGCCGAGGGCTCCAGCGCGGCGCCCGCCTCGGTCAGCAGGCGGGCCGCGCGCCGGGAGAGCGCCTGGCTGGTCGAGACCGCGGAGTCCACCCCGGTCACGTTCTTGGTGGGCATGAAGAAGTCCTCGCGCCGCACCTCGTAGGCCCGCACGCGGGCGGGGTCGAGCAGCCGGGTCAGGTGCTGGTTGAGCATCTCCAGCGAGGACGACTCCACCGGCCCGCGGCGGCTGGCGATCTTCTTGCCGGTGTACAGGGTGGGCTCGATCTCGGCCCGCACCGCCGCGAGCGCCACCAGGCTGGTGTTGATGTTGCCGGCCTCGTGCACCAGCCGCCCGGTGGCGGGATCGCGCAGGCGGGCCAGGGCCGGGTCGAGCACGTTGTACTCGACCACCTCGATCCGGCCGGTCGAGCGCAGGCGCATGGGCACGCCCACCTTCTCCTCCGGCGCGGCCTTGCGGGTGGCCGACAGGGTGAACAGGGCGTCCTCCCGCAGGTGGAAGCCGATGCGCGCCGGGGCGAAGGGCCGGGCGGCGGCGTTGTCGACGTTGTGCATGACCAGGTGCTCGACGCCCTCGGCCAGCAGGCGCGCGTGCAGGCTCGCGCCGCCCGCCGCGGGGCGCAGCAGCGCCCGGTACACCCCGCCGTGGCCGTCGCCGGTGCTCGCCAGGTGGCCCTGGTCGTCGACGGCGATGAGCTCTCCCTGGACGTCCAGGCGGGGCTCCTCGGACTGGTCGAAGAGCAGCCAGCCGTCGGGCGGGAAGCCCCACGGGGCGGCCCGCTCGAGGAAGGCCCGGGTGCGCGCGTGGGTGGCGCTGCTGGTCAGCATGAGCACCCAGGGCAGCCGGCCGGTGCGGGCGGCCAGCGCCAGGGCGTCGGCCAGGATGAGCTCGTAGAAGCTGAGCCCGCGCACGGGGGAGATGGGGAAGACGCCCTTGGGCTCGCCCGCGTCGAAGCGGGTGGTGGCCAGCACCTCGTTGGGCCAGGGCAGCGCGCCCTCCAGCTCGGCCAGGCCGGAGAAGAAGCGCGTGCCGGCGCCGCCGGCGAAGGCCAGGGCGGCCACCCGGCCCGCGGCCAGGGCCGCCTCGCCCGCGGCCGTGTCCGCGGCCTGCCGGGCGGCCTGCTGCTCGAGCGTGACGAGCGCCACCGGCTCCACGTCCTCCGGCCCGAGGGGCGCGAGCTCGCTGCGGCGGCGGAGCTCGCGGTGCAGCTCGACGCGCGCCAGATCGATGGTCAGGCTCTCGCGCAGGCAGGTGGCGATGGCCGGCGCCGGGGCGTCGGCCAGGTAGCGGGTCAGCACCCCGGCGAGCCCGGCCTCCAGGAGGCGGGCGACGGCCGTGGCGAGCTGCGGCTCCGCGGCCAGCGCCTGGCCGAGGGCGGGGCAGATTCGAAACAGCTCGCTGCGCTCCATGCGAGCCTCCCGGCGGAGGAACGGATCCAGGCTGGGAGTACCACGCCGCGCGCGCGGCTGGCAACCGGCGCGCGCCGAGGGTAGGATCCCGGCCCGATGCCCACCGCCCCCGTCACCGGTCCGCGCAGCCTGACCGCGCGCCGCTTCCTGCTGGTGAACGCCTGCCTGCTGCTGCTGCTCGTCGCCAGCCTGGCGGCCGGCGCGCTGCTCGGGCCCGGCGGCACCGACTTCGGGCGGCTGCTGCCGCTCGACCCGGACACCAACAGCGCGGCCGCCACCCTGCTGCTCTACCGCCTGCCGCGCGCGCTGCTGGCCGCCCTGGTGGGCATGGCCTTGGCCGCGGTGGGGGTGGCCTTCCAGGCGCTGCTGCGCAACCCGCTGGCCGATCCGTTCATCATGGGCGTCTCGGGCGGGGCGGCGCTCGGCGGCACGCTCGCGCTGGCGCTGCTCGGCGGGAGCCTGGGCTTCGGCCTGGCCCTGGAGGGGCCGGCCGCCTTCCTGGGCGCGCTCCTGGCGACCCTGCTGGTGTACTGGATGGGCCGGGTGGCCGGGCGGGTGGACACCACCACCGTCCTGCTGGTCGGCGTGGTCTTCAACGCCTTCGCCTCGGCGGTGATCATGTTCCTGGAGAGCACCCTGGCGGCCACCAAGACCCAGGAGATCCTGGTGTGGCTGATGGGCTGCCTGGGCTACCCGGAGTACGCCACCCTGGCGGCGCTCGGCGCGGTCACCCTGCCCGGGGTGCTCGGGCTGTGGGCCCTGTCGGCGCGCATGAACGCGCTCGCCCTCGGTGAGCAGGGCGCCTCCCACCTGGGGGTCGACGTGGAGCGCACCAAGCGCTGGGTGTTCGGCCTGGCCTCGCTGCTGGTCGGCCTGGCCGTGGCGGTCTCGGGCATGATCGGATTCGTCGGGCTGATCGTGCCCCACCTGTGCCGGCTGGTGCTGGGCCCGGATCACCGGCTGCTGCTGCCGGCCGCCGCGCTGGCGGGCGCCTCGTTCCTGGTGCTGGCCGATCTGATCGCGCGCCTGCTGTTCGTGTGGCTCGGCTCGGAGCCGCCCGTGGGCGCGGTGACCGCCTTCCTGGGCGGGCCCTTCTTCCTGCTGCTCCTGCGGCGCCGGGCCGGACAGGTGGGCTCTAACTAAGGTAGCAACTTCACCGCTCGATCCAGAAGAAACGGAACCGGTCCGTGCGGTAGTTGTAAGCCACCGGGAACCCCACACGTGAGACCATGTCAGCGCGCGAGTGGGTGCCGTAGTTCCGGTAGTGTCCGCCCACGCCCTGGCTGAATCGCTTGACGCGGTATTGCATGTAGCTCTTGGCGCCATTGTTCTGAACGTGGGTGAACAGCCAGTCGTAGAGGCTTGAGGCAATCGCCATCTCGGCGTGGCTTTCGTTCCAGGTGGACCAGTCCGTGGCCGATGTGACCAGGTGGGTGTTGTCAGCAGTCATGCCGAAAGCCTGCTGGTCGATCCATCGGGTGTCGGCTGTACGGAACTGCTTGTACATCATCAGGCATGTGCTGGTCAGGACGAGGCCGTTGTAGCAGGTCAGGGCTGGAGCATGCCACGGGCTGGTCACAAACTCGGGGAAAGTAGGATCGCTCCCTTCGTACGTGTAGGGGGCGTTCCAGTTGGTTCCCGCAGTGTTGGTCGAGACCATGGCAGCGATGCGATGTCGGCTGTTGGTCCCGGTCGAACCGTCCATGACCCAGGAGATCACATAGCGGTATCGGCCAGGCATGAAGGTCACCACGGGTTCCGAGAGAGGCTGGTAGGGGCTCAGCCCTTCGCACTCGAGATAGGTCAGGGAGCTGCCGTCGGTGGCGGCCTGCAGTCTGGCCGTGGCGAGGATGTTCGAGGTGCCGGAGTTTTTCCATACCACCAAGATCTGGTTCGAGTCACCCACCGCGATCGAGGGACTGAAGCGAGTCTGGCCGCAAGGCAGGCTGAGCATGGACCGTACCTGGAGGCTACCGTCTGTGTTGTCCTTCAGGAGCGCGACCTTGATGGTGGTGCCAACGACCCAGGCTGCGGCGTAGTCCCAGCCGTAGCTGCCGCCGATGCCCTGGTGCCAGTTGCCCACGATGGAGGGCCGGACGCCGGTCTTGTAGTCCGTTGCGGACCACTGGGTGATGGAGGAGAAGGTGTTCAAAGCGCCGGTAGTGTAGTTGACCCCGTAGCCAAGGCGGGACTTGATCCCCTGAGCCCTCACCCCGTAGCGGTTGACCAGGCCGTTTGCGTCGTCGCTGTGGAAGATTCTTTCTGCATCGTACGACATCAGCGCGTTGGGCCCATTGGCGCCAGGGAAATCCCCCAGGCTCATGCTGTGCCCGAACTCATGGGACGCCGTATTCACGAACGAACCATAGGTATGTGCGGCCTGCGCTGTCATCCCGAACGGATAGGTCGCATTGTAGACCTGATAGTACCAGAGGTTCCCAAGGTCGGGAGCGCAGTCTATATCCAGACCGTAGTGAAGGGTATTGTATGCGACGACTCCAGGATCATCATCGAAGACACTATCTTCGTACTCGTACCTGGCGCAAATTGTGTTGTCTCCGTAGCAGGAAGCCGAGGTGTTGTTGGCGTAGCCGATGCAGAGGTCCTCTTGCATGTGGTTCCACCCGGGGGCAGCGTCACGCAGCTGATCGATCACGTCGCTGAAAAATCCTCGGCTGGTGAAGGAGGTCAGATCGATAGAAAATGACGGGACGCAGTCATCCACGCACCACGAGTGGGTTGAAAGCTGGTACGCCTTCGAGGAAGTTGCGGCAAGCAGAAGCGCGACAGACGCACAAACCAGTCCTTTGGTTTTCATGCTGTCACCTCGCCCTCTCAGGGAAGATTCCTGCCACCATCAAAATAAGACAAGACGGTCTCGGCGACCGCGCGCTCACTTTCGTCTCGGGAGTCCAGGAACGTCGCTCCCCTCCTGTTTCCCCTGAGCATGTAGGCGGAACTTCCATCTGGTAGTGAGCCTCTACCATGAAGCGCCACGAGGATACGGTCCTCGAGCTCGAAAGCCACCCCGATGTCCAGCTCGCATCCCATGGGCTTTCCTTCCGCCCAATCCTCTTGATCGAGCATGCCGCACTGATGCCAGAACTCGATATTGGCATCATGCGGTACCTCCCGGTATGAGCTCTGGACCTCGAACGTGACGCGGGTCAGGATGCGGAAGCGTGGCCCGTCGGTTTCGGCTCCCTCGACCGACGACGTGTCGAACAGAAACGCCTTCTTGGCGATCACCCTTCCAACCAGGACGTGGGTGGTGTCTTTGTGGCCGAGGACCTCCATCCGCCTCGCCGCTTCCGCGTCGATCCTTGCGGAATCTTCGACCGTCGAGTCCATTGCTCCATCTTCGAGGGATACAGCGACAGGCTGCGGCCCAGCCTGGCTCTCCTGTGGAGAGACGATCATCAGTTGCTCGTGAACAGCCATCTCGGTGGGGTTCTCAATGACACCGCACCCCGATACGACCAGGAGCAGGCCCAGAAGACACACGAATCCCCTTGGGACTGAACTGCCCATCGCTTCCTCCCTTCAACTGCCTGGTTTGTGGTCCGAGGCCGGCTACTCAGCCGACCTCACAAGTAGCAACGCGTCTTTTTCTCCCGTGGCCTCAATGGCCATGTCCCCATTGTTTGCGTCACGCACCGTGACCTCCCCCATGTACCTGAAAGAAACCAGGTTCTGGTCTGCGCCAATGTTGATGATGTCGCTGAAAGAATCAGCGTCTGTTCCGCTGGCACGTGGCGTTGCTGCAAGAACCTCGTTCGCCACCGCCTCTCCAGCCTCCGAGAAATCGATCATGAAAGCGTCCTCGGCATCGACTTCCTTCGCTGCGACCTCCTCGATGCTGAAGCCTTGCAACGACCCGTACCCGATGGCCCTCAGCGTGTCGCCGGTCGGGAGCTCGACGATGCCGATGGTCAGATCCTGGCTCCAGGAGCCGTACGGATGGACCCAGGAGAGCGCGCCCGAGGATTCGAACCGCGAGATGTAGCTGTCGTGCTGATCGGGCCAGCGATTGAACGTGGGCAGATCCATGTAGACGCCATCGGTCCCTCGAAGCTTGGATGCGTTCACGTAGAAGCCGACCGCAGAGAAACCGCCATCCGCGTCCTCGGCCAGATCCTTGAGGTAGAGCGTCGAACCCGCCGCGCCGCTCGAGAACATCCACTGGATCTCACCTTCCTGGCTCAACGAGAGGACCAGCAGACCTTGACCGCCCTGGATGGTGTGCTCGCCCGCCGGCACGCCCATTCGGTCGATCTGCACCGACTCGGTGAATGCCATGGTGAACTTGATGGAGCCGTCCGAGAAGCGGCGAACGAGTGTCGAGTACTCCTCGAGCGAACCGCCGAGCTGCAGCCACCAATCCACCACGCCGTCCGTGCCCAGCTTGACCAGAGCCACATCGTTCCTGCCGCGTGAGGTGAGGACAGTAGGCGTTGCACTGCCCGTGTCGAGCTCGAGAGTGCCGTCGAATTCTACGGAGACCACCGCGTGATCGTCGTCCGCCCAGTCGATGGCCCGTGCATGGGAATCGTCGGCCTGGAAAGCGAGGGACGAGATCTCGCCCCCGTCTTGGTCGAAGAAGGCGACCAGCGCGTTCTCGCGCTGTCCGCGAGCCGCGTGGTGACTTGTACCACCGGGCGCGTCGATGATGTCCCACTCCGGGCTGCCGGAATATCCGGCAAGAGCGGTGTCTCCCATGTGGTTCACCGCCAGCGCCTCGATGATTTGCGCATTCTCGCCGACGATGGTGAGGTGCCAGATCAGGGTCCCGTCCAGCCCGAGCCTGGCCACGAAGGCGTCAGGGCGCCGCGGGTCGGATCCTGCGGCCTCGAGCGTGAAGGAATCCCCCTTGATGGTTGTCAGGGTGCAGGTCTCCTCGCAGGTGCCAGAAACGACGAAATCGTCCAGCCAAGCCGTCCCGAGCCCGTCGAGGTTCTCGAACTGAGGTCCGTGGAGCTCGGCCAGCAAGTGGAATGGGTTGTCCCAAGGGTCGGTCGAATCGCCGCAGTTCGCCATGGACAAGGCCAGGAGCAGCACACCCATCGCCCGCGGGAGCACGGTTTGGATCATGCCCCGATGCTCGACGAGGGCAGGTTCGGAATGCAAGCCTCGAATTGTAAGCCCGTGTAAGCTCGGAGGCGATGCCGTTGACAGCGCTAACCGGTGATGGATAGCGTGGTTGACTATACGAGGGGTGGGTCGTGGGGAAGCCCGGGCAGATTCTAATCGTGGAGGATCACGCGGTCTTGGCGGAGGCCATGATGGCGGGCCTACGACGAAGGCTCGGCGCCAAGGTTGGAATTGCGACGAACGGCCTGGAGGCAGTAAGGCGGATCCTCAAGGAAAGGCCAGACGTGGTGGTGCTCGATATCGGGTTGCCTGACATACCCGGGATAGAAGTGCTGCGTCAGGTGAAGGCCACCTACCGAGGGCAAATCCTGGTGTTGACCGGGGAGCAAAGTGAAAAGGTCCGCGTCGAGGCGCATCACGCGGGTGCCGCCCATTGGATTTCCAAGCCCATCGGCAACGACGCCCTTGCAGCACAAATCGGGGTCCTTTTTCAGGGCGCTGCCGACTCGTCGCCCGTGCGAGTAGAGCCCAAGGAGATCGAGGTTGCCGGGCTGCGGCTTGAGAGGTCGACGGGAAGTGCCTTTCTCGAGGGGGAGAGAGTTGGGCTCGGGCCCAAGCAGTTCATCGTGCTCTGGACCCTGGCATGCCAGCCCGACACACCTGTACCCCGCGAGATCCTGTCGAGTGCTCTGGGAATGAATGATTGGAGCAAGGACGATCGAGCCGTGGACATGCTAATCCACGAAATCCGCCAGAAATTGGGAGATGCTGCCTGGGGCTTGGTGGTTTGCGTTCGAGGCGAAGGATACGTCCTTCGATCGCGGGGAGTTGGGGGGGGGGGCAGATTCATGATACCGCCAACGTGCGATGCGTACCGAAACCAAGGTGAGCCGATGTCTGGCCTCGGTTGCTCGGCCTAGGCGAGCTGCTTGCGCTTGAGCACCTGGTAGCAGTCGCTCATGCCGAGGTCGATCAGCTCCTGGGCGCGGGCGCCCGAGAAGCGCAGGTAGCTGGTCACGTTGCCCAGATCCCGCGAGGGGTAGATGGAGATCACCTCCACCTGCCGGTAGGGCTTGTGCTGGAACAGGTGGGCGTCCACCCCCAGGGAGCGCAGGCGGAAGAGCTCCTGGTTGGTGCTCTCGATCTGGGCCCGGTCCGAGGTGATGGAGGAGGACAGCAGCACCTCCAGCACCCGGTCGGACAGGTCGAGCAGGTTGGTGGGCGGATCCAGGCGCGGCCGGCGCGGGCTCAGGAACACGGTGAAGATGCGGCTGGCGCCCGCCTTCAGCAGCGGCTTCAGCGGCCTGAGCAGCGAGAAGGCCCCGTCGATGTACCAGTCCCGGCCGAGGCGCACGGGCGGGAACAGGATGGGGATGGCGGAGGAGGCCAGCACGTGCTGGTAGGTGATGTCGGCGTTGGTGAACACCTCGTTCGTCTTCTGGGTCAGGTTGGTGGCGCTGATGAACACCTGCACGCTGGAGCGGGCCAGCTTCGCCCAGTGCACCCGGGTGCGCAGGCGATCGGCCAGCCCGCCCGTGTCGGTCAGCGAGCGCCAGCGCAGCAGGTTCCACACGTCCAGGCGGGGCCGGTAGATGGCCAGCGTGGACAGGTGGCGCCACACCTCCATCAGCTCGTCGAGCTGGCCGGTGGCGGCCAGGACCGCGTTGATGGCCCCGACGCTGGCCCCGCCGATGACCTGGATGGGCGGCCCGTCCTTGAGCAGGGCCTTGAGCACCCCGACCTCGTAGGCGCCGCGCGCGCCGCCGCCGGACAGGAAGACCGCGTTCATCGCCCCCACGCTAGCATTCGCGCCGCGGTGCGGCAACTATCCCTTCCCCCGCGCCGGGGTTCGTGGAATCGTGGGAGGCAACAACGACCGATCCGGAGGAGGCTGGGGATGAGAGCGTTCGCCACGTGGGTGTGCCTGGCGTGCCTGAGCGCCTGCGCCGGAGCGCCGGAGCCCCGGCCGGCCGCCTTCGCCCTGGGGGCGCGGGCTCCGCTCCTGGGCGAGGTGGAGCTGCTCCAGGCGCCCGGGCCCCGGCTCGACCTGGACGCGCTCGAGGGGCAGGTGGTGGTGCTCGAGCTGTGGGCCACCTGGTGCCTGCCCTGCGTGGAGGCCATCCCGCACCTGAACGAGCTCGAGCAGCGCTTCGCGGGCCAGGGGGTGACCTTCGTGTCGATCACCGACGAGCCGCGCCAGGAGATCCTGGCCTTCCTGGAGAAGACGCCCATGCGCGGCTGGATCGGGCTGCACGCGGGGGAGCTGCCGCTGGCGAGCCTGGGGCTGCGCGGGCTGCCGGCGACCGCGCTCCTCGGCCGGGACGGCCAGCTCCTCGGCCTGACCCACCCCGAGCACCTGAAGGCGGAGCACCTGGAGGCCGCGCTGCGCGGCGAGCGGCCCGACCTGCCGCCGCCGCCCGCCAGACGCCCCGCCGGAGTGGACCAGCGCGGTGATCCCACCAGGCTGGTCTACCTGGCCCGCCTGGAGCGCGCCGCCGAGGATGAGGAGTCCTACGGGCAACCCGTCGACGGGGGGTACGTGTCCCGCGGGAGCTCCCTCGAGAGCCTGCTGTCCTTCGCTTACCAGACCCCGCCTGCCGGGATCCGCATCCAGGCCCCGCTACCCGAGGGGCGGTGGAACTTCGAGCTGAAGCTGCCCGCCGGCCAGCAGAGCTGGGACAGGGTCTCCGCGGTCATGCAGGCCGAGCTGCTGACCGGCCTCGGGCTGCAAGCCTCGAGGGTGACCGAGGACGCCCCGGGCCTGGTGCTGGCCGTGGACGATCGGGCCAAGCTCGAGGGTTGCCAGGTCACGGACACGGTTCACGGCTCGTCCCAGCTCCGCCCGGACGGGCTGCGGGTGAGGAGCCAGCCGGTGAAGGCGCTGGCCCGGATGCTCGAGCACCTCCTGGCCGAGCGCGTGGTGGACGAGACGAACCTGGAGGGCCGGTTCGACTTCAACCTGCCCATTCCGTTCGATCCGTCCGCGCGGCCTGCAACCGCAGCGGTCGACGCCGTGCTCCGGGAGCACGCGGGCCTGTCACTGAAGGAAGCCACGCGGTCCCTGGAGTTCATCGTCCTGACCCCGCTGCCCGCCGCCAGGTGAGCCCGGTGGACGGGGCCGCCCGGCCCGGGTAGCATGCCCCCTGGAGGTGGCCCCTTGGCGGACCCGGCGCTGCGCTTCGAGGCGGTGAGCTTCGCCTACGGGCCCCGGCCGGTGCTCACCGGCCTCGACCTCGAGGTCCCGGCCGGCTCGTTCTGCGGGCTGCTCGGGCCCAACGGGGCGGGCAAGTCGACCCTGCTGCAGCTCGCCGCCGGCGCGCTCCGTCCCCGGGCGGGGCAGGTGAGCGTGCTGGGCCGGCCGCTCGCGGCCTGGGGGCGGCGCGAGCTGGCCCGCTGCGTGGCGGTGGTGCCCCAGCGCTTCGAGCTGGCCTTCCCCTTCAGCGTGCTCGAGGTGGTGTTGCTCGGCCGCCTGCCCCACCGGGGTCCGCTGGCGCTCGACAGCGCCCGCGACCTGGAGCTCGCCCGCGAGGCCATGCGGGCCACCGAGACCCTGGAGTTCGCCGGCCGGCGCCTGCACGAGCTGTCCGGCGGCGAGTGGAAGCGGGTGCTGGTGGCCAAGGCGCTGGCCCAGGAGCCGCGCGTGCTGCTGCTCGACGAGCCGGCCGCGGAGCTCGACATCCGCCACCAGGTGGCGCTGTACGAGCTGGTCGACCGGGTGCGGCGGGAGCGCGAGGTGACCGTGCTGGCCGCCATGCACGAGCTCAACCTGGCCGCGGCCTACTGCGACCGCTTCGTGCTGCTCCGGGACGGCGCGGTGGCGCGGAGCGGCGCGCTCGAGGAGGTCATGACCTACCAGCACCTGACGGCGGCGTTCGGCATCGACATCTACGTGGGCGTCAACGAGCTGACCGGCCACCGCCTGTTCACCCCGCTGGTGCGCCGGGGCGGGGAGGGCGCGTGAGCTCGCGGGCGGGTGGGCTCCTGCTGGCCTGGGTCCTCCTGGCCCCGGGCGCGGCCACCCGGGCCGACGCGCCGCCGCCCTTCGGCCCGCGCATCGATCTCCGGGTCGCGGGCCGCGTGGTGGCGGCCCGGCCCGCGGACGTGGACGGCGACGGCCTCCTGGACGTGCTGGTCTTCTGGCGCCAGGGCGATCCGCCGGAGTCCAGGGGCCGGGTGTCGGTGCACCGGGCCGGGCCCGGCGGGCCGGCCGCGACGCCGCTCCAGGTCCTGGGGCTGCCCGAGGGCTGCGCGGCCTTCGACGTGGGCGACGCCGACGGGGACGGCCGGGCGGACGTGCTGCTGCTGCAGGGCGACGGGGTGTACGCGCTCCCGGGCCAGGCCGACGGCCGGCTGGCCGAGCAGCCGCGGGCGCTGCTGCGCGCGCCCATGCTGGCCGCCTTCCCCCACCCGGACCACGTGCCGCCCCTGGAGCTGCTGGTCGACCTGGGCGCGCCCGGCAAGCCGCGGCGCGCGCTGCTCGCGCCGGGCTTGCCGCCCGGGCCGCTCACCCTGGCCGAGCCCGGGCCGGACGGCGCCTTCGAGCGCCGGGAGCTGCTGCGGGTGCCCACCCGCTCGAACCTGCACACCGCGGCCGAGGACGCCCACGCGGTGCGCGAGTTCGGCGCCCTCGTCCAGTTCACCCTCCCGCGCCTGCGGGTGGCGGACCAGGACGGGGACGGGCGGGCGGATCTGCTGTTCTTCGCGGACGACGCGCTGGCGGTCTTCCGCGCCCGGGCGGACGGCGGCTTCCCCCGCGACCCGGACCTGTGGCGGGCCTTCGGGCTGCTGTCGCCCGAGGAGCGCGTGTCCCGCAACGTGTTCGTGCGCGGGGACGCGGCCGACCTCGACGGGGACGGGCGGGCCGATCTGATGTTCAACAAGACCCGCGGCGGGCTGGCCAGCATGAGCGCGGAGACCCAGCTCTACCGGGCCGCGCCGGACGGCGGCTACCCCGCCCGGCCCGACGTGCGTATCCAGAGCGCCGGGTTCGGCTCCGCGGTGCGGCTGCTGGACGTGGACGGCGACGGGCGCACGGATCTGGTGCGGCCGCACCTCGAGGTGGGCCTGGTGGTCATGAGCCAGGTGCTGTTCACCGGCCGGGTGGGCGTGGACTTCCTGGTGCACCTCTCCCGCCGTGGCCTGCCCGGGCCGCGGCCCGACTGCGCCCTGGCGGGCTCCCTCGGCATCGACTTCCAGTCCAGCCAGGAGATGCGCGGGCCCTACCCGCTGCTCGGCGAGGACTTCACCGGCGACGGGCGGGCGGACGCGATCGTGGGGGTGGCCGGCGGCGGCTCGGGCGACAACCCCGACCGGCTGGACCTGCTGCCCGGGCTCGCGGAGGGCTGCTTCGACGACGACGCGAGCTGGAGCCTGGAGCTGCCCGGCACGCGCAACGTGGGCGCCTACCGGGTGCGGGCCGGTGGGAGCCCGGGCCTGATCCTGTTCTTCTCCCAGGGCACGACGCACCGCGGGGACGTGTGGGTCTTCCCCCCGCGGCCCTGAGCCGGCGCGCTAGAGGAACAGGCGCACCGAGGCGCCCAGGGTGCCGCCCCAGCCGTGGGAGACCGGGCCGCGGTAGCCGAGATCCACGCCGAACGACTCGGACACGTAGCCCGCGCCGAAGCTGTACCAGTGCTCGGAGCCGTAGGGCGAGGCGTCGTCGAACTGGTAGCCGGCGCGGACGACCAGCTCGCCGAAGACCAGGTACTCGGCCCCGACGCAGTAGCGGTAGCCCTGGTCCTTCGCGCCCACCATGTCCCCGGGGTCGGCCAGGCGCTGGAAGTTGGCGAACCAGTCGAAGGCGATCACCAGGGAGCGGAAGGGCGACCAGGCCACGGCCGCGGCCATGGACATGGGGTGGTCGAGGTAGTCGCCGGTGTTGGTCAGGTTGTAGCCCACCACCCCCACGCTGAAGCCCATGGGCAGCACGGCCAGCAGGCCGACGTCCACGGAGACCGCGTCGACCGCGTCCTCGCGGCCGTTGCGGTCGAAGTTCAGGTACTTCACGTTCAGGCCGAGGTGGAACATGTCGCCCAGCGGGAAGGCGAAGGCCATGTCGTAGCGGTTGCCGTGCTTCGAGTCGCCGGTGCGCTGGACACGGGTGTAGGCCACGCCGGTGGCGAAGGGCCCGAGCTGGTTGTCCAGCACCGAGGCGTTGAAGATGTGCTCCTCGGGCCCGCCCTCTTCCAGGTAGTCCGGGGTGACCACGTACTGGACGTCGAAGGCGTAGCGCTTGAACAGGCTCAGGCCGGCCGGGTTGTAGAAGATCGTGTCGGTGCTGCTGGCCACGGCGCGGTAGGCCTCCCCCATGCCCATGGGGCGGGTGAGCTGCATGTCCTCGCCGGCCAGGGCCGGCGCGGACAGGAGCAGGCACGAGAGCGAGCAGACGAACAGGCGCATGGCTGAAGGCATGGGTTGGCCTCTCCTCGGGTACGCCACACTAACCGCCCATGCGGGGCAGTTCAATCCCCGCGACGGCGGCGGGCGAAGCAGAGCGCGCCCAGGCCGAGCCCGAGGCCGAGCAGCGCGGGCGCCTCCGGCCCGCCCTGGGTCCCGCAGGCGCAGCCGCCGCCGCCGCCCGGGCAGGGCCGATCCTGCCCGTCGCAGTCCTGATCGAGCCCGTCCCCGCAGCTCTCCAGCGCCCCCGGGTGGACGCCGGCGGCCTGATCGTCGCAGTCGTCGCCGCCGCAGGCCAGGGCCTGGTGGCCGTCGCTGTCCGCGTCGCAGGCGCAGGGCTCGTCGCCCCCGCTGCAGTCCTGATCGACGCCGTCGCCGCAGGTCTCCGCGGCGCCCGGGTGGGCGGCCGGGTTCCCGTCGTTGCAGTCGTCCCCGCCGCAGGCCGCGTCCTGGTGCCCGTCCCCGTCCGCGTCCGCGCAGCCGCAGGCCTGGTCCGCGCCGCTGCAGTCCTGGTCGACGCCGTCGCCGCAGGTCTCGGCCGCGCCAGGGTGGATGGCCGCGTCCGCGTCGTCGCAGTCCGTGCCGCCGCAGGCCTGGGCCTGGGCGCCGTCGCCGTCCGCGTCCGCGCAGCCGGCGCAGCCCTCGTCGACCGTGCCGTCGCAGTCGTTGTCCCGGCCGTCGGTGCAGCGCTCCGCCGCGCCCGGGTGGTCCAGGCCGTCGTAGTCGTTGCAGTCGTCCCCGCCGCAGTTGGCGGCCTGGTAGCCGTCGCCGTCCGCGTCACGGCAGTTGCTCTCGCACTGGCCGGCCCGGCAGCTCTCGGTGCCGGCGCAGGCGCGCTCGCACGCGCCGCAAGTCGCCTCCGAGGACAGGTCGGCCTCGAAGCCGTCGGCGGGGGCCAGGTTGCAGTCGTCCCAGCCCGCCAGGCAGCGCTCCAGGCTGCAGCCTCCGGCCGCGCAGGCGCCCTCGCCGTGGGCGAAGGTGCAGGCGTCGGCGCAGCCCAGGCAGTCCGTGGCGGTGCCGAGCGGGGTCTCGCAGCCGTCCGCCTCCTGCTCGTTGCAGTCCTCGAAACCGGCGGCGCAGGTGGCCAGGGTGCAGGCCCCGGCCATGCAGGCGCCGGTCCCGTTCGGGAAGACTGCGCGGCAGTCGTCGCCGCAGGCGGCGCAGTTCGCGTCCCCGCCCAGCTCGGTCTCGCAGCCGTCGGCCGGGCCGCCCGCGCAGTCGCCGAAGCCCTCCAGGCAGCTCGCCAGCACGCACACCCCGGCCTGGCAGCCGCCCACCGCGTGGGGGTAGTCGCCGGTGCAGTCGTCGCCGCAGCCCGCGCAGTCGCCGGGCGTGCCGAGCGGGGTCTCGCAGCCGTCGGCGGGCCCGCCGGCGCAGTCCTCCCAGCCGGGCTCGCAGCCCAGGATGACGCAGCCGCTGTCCACGCAGCCCATCTGGGTGTGGGCCGGCGCCTGGCAGGGCTGGCCGCAGCCGCCGCAGTTCAGGGGGTCCGCGCTGGTGTCGATGCAGGCGTCGTCGCAGCGGGTGAGCCCGTCCGGGCAGTCGGTGATGCAGCCGGACTGCCAGCAGAACTCGCCCGCCCCGGCGTCGCAGGTGGTGAGGCAGTCGCCGCAGTGTCCCTCGTCGCTCAGGGTGTCGGTCTCGCAGCCGGCCTCCGCCGAGCAGTCGCCGAAGCCCGGGTCGCATACCACCAGGCAGGCGGGCCCGGCCGGGTCGCAGCTCGAGCCCCCGGCGTGGGGCAGGGCGGCGCAGGCGTCGCCGCAGCCGGCGCAGTCCGCGTCCGTGCCGAGCGGGGTCTCGCAGCCGTCGGCCGCGCCCCCGGCGCAGTCGGCCTGGCCCGCGTCGCAGGCCTGGATGACGCAGTCGCCGGCCACGCACGCAGGCGTGGCGTGCGGGGTGACGCAGCCCTGGCCGCAGCCGCCGCAGTTCTCGAGATCGCCCTGGGTGTCGACGCAGGCGCCGGAGCACTCCTCCTCGCCGTCCGGGCAGTCGATCTCGCAGCTCGAGCTCAGCGTGTAGCTGCCGACCACCTCGGGCCGCCAGGAGTCCACCAGCACGTAGTACATCCGGCCCGGCGTGGTGGTGAAGCTGACCACCTCGGCCGGGTTCTGGGTGTCGTCCTGCACCCGATCGCTGAAGGCGACCAGCCCGCCGGACACGCACAGGCCGTCGAGGTTCTCCTCGACGACGTACAGGCCCAGGTCCGGGGCGGGGTTCCAGCCGTCCGGGTCGATGTCCAGGCTGAGCGTCACCCGGGTCGGCTCCAGGCTGCTCAAGCTGTAGACCACCTCGGGCCCGCGCGCGCCCCAGGCGATGTCCGGGTAGGCGGACAGGCTGTTCGTGCCGCCGGTGGTGTCGCCGGTCACGGCGGCGCCGCAGGCCAGCGCGGCGCCGGCCTGGCAGGTCTCGTTCAGGCAGGCCAGGGTGTAGTCGAACAGGTCGTAGCCGCCCGTCCAGTACTCCACCGAGATGAAGTAGGTCTGGTCCGCGTGGGCGAAGAAGGCCACGGTCGGCTCGGCGCTGCCCACGGCGTAGCCCGCGCACGCGGACGGGTCGCACACGTCGTCCCGGCCGAAGGACTCGACCACGAACAGGTCCACGTCCGAGTCGGAGGTCACCTCGACCAGCACCGTGGTGTCGCGGGTGAGCTCGATGGAGGCGATGTACTCCTCGTCGTACCAGTCCCCGGCCGCGGTGCCGCAGTAGTCCTCGACCGTGTCCGTGCCGTCCAGCAGGCTGGCCGTGCCGCTCGCCCCGCAGGCCCAGGCGGTCACCGCGCCGCAGGCCGGGCAGGCGGCGTCCCCGCCGCCGCAGTCGTCGTCCACGCCGTTGTCGCAGATCTCGTCCGCGCCCGGGTGGATGGCGGGATCGGCGTCGTCGCAGTCGTCGCCGCAGGGGCAGGTGGCGGCGTCCAGGCCGGGGTGGCCGTCGCCGTCCCCGTCCGCGCAAGCCGGGTAGGTGGTGCAGGCGAGCTCCAGCTCGTACGGCCCGTAGTCCCAGGAGTAGTAGCCGTCCACGCTCAGGATGTACTCGCCCGGCGGCAGATCCACCGCCAGGCTCTCGGGGGCGCCCGAGTAGCCGCTGTCGGCGCCCGCCAGGCAGGCGCCCGGCGCGCAGTCGCCGCCCACCACGGGCAGCACGGCCAGGGTCCCGTCGAAGGACGCGGGGCGCAGCTGTGCGTTCAGCCGGACGCACTCGGTCAGCACCAGGCGGTGGTTGGCCTCGCGGCCGGGCTCGCTGGTCAGGCAGCTGTAGCTGGCGATCAGGTTCTGGCCGTCGCTGGAGTCGCCGGCCAGGGTCTGCCCGCAGGTGATCGCCACGGGCGACGGGCAGGTCTGGGCCCGGGCGGGGCCGGCCGCCAGCGCCAGCAGCAGGGGCGCGGCGAGCAGGGCGAGACCCCGGGCCGGGCGGGCGGAGGATCGGTAGTCCATGGCCATCTCCTCGTCTGGATTCCCCGAGACTGGACCGAAGGGGGCGCGGCGTCAACGCCCGCGCTGCAGCAGACGGACCAGGGCGTCGTTCTCCTGCGCGCGGGCGAGCTCGAGCGGCGTGGCCCCGGAGCGCGTGCGGACATCCCTGCGGGCGCCGGCCTGGAGCAGCGCCTCGGCCTCGAGGAAGTTGCCCCGCCAGGCCGCGGTGTGCAGGGCCGTCCAGCCGTTCGCGTCCGGCGCGTCCGGCCTGGCCCCGGCCCGCAGGAGGCGCACCAGCACGGGCCGGTGGCCGCCCCAGGCCGCGGCGTGCAGCGCGGTGGCCCGCGCGCCGAGGTCGGGCAGGAACCCGTGCAGCTCGCCGGGCGCCGCGCCCTTGGCGAGCAGCAGCTCGACCGCGCTCTCCTGGCCCTCGGCCGAGGCCTGGAACAGGGCCGCCGAGCGCAGGAGGGCGTGCCGCAGGCAGGCATGGTCGGAGACCGAGGCCGGCCGGTCCCGGCGCTCCTCCAGCAGCGCGGCGCACCGGCGGGCCAGCCAGGCCAGCGGGCGCTCGCCCGCGCTGTCCTCCACCAGGGGATCGGCCCCGCGCTCGACCAGCAGGGCGGCCAGGTCCAGATCGCCCTTCTCCACCGCGCGGTGGAGCGGGGTGCGGCCCTCCGCGTCCCGGCTGGCGAGCGCCTCCGGCCGGTCGGACAGCAGCCGGGCCAGCCAGAAGCCCCCCCGAGCGACGGCGGTGTGCAGGGGGTTGGCGCCGTGCTTGTCGCGGGCCAGCGGATCGGCTCCCCGGGCGAGCAGCAGGCCGGCCTCCTCGAGCCGCTCCAGCTCGGCCGCGCGGTGGAGCGGGGTGCGGCCCTCCGCGTCGGGCGCGCTCGGCCGGGCGCCCGCCTCGAGCAGCCGCTCGATGAGCTTCAGCTTGCCGCGCTCCACCGCCGCGTGCAGCGGGGTGCGGCCCAGGTTGTCGGCCAGGTCGGGATCGGCGCCGCCCGCGAGCAGCAGCTCCAGCACGGGCTCCTCGGCGCGCCAGTTGCGGCCGGAGAAGAAGGCCAGCAGCGCGGTCTCGCCGCGGCCGTCCCGGGCGTTGGGATCGGCGCCGCCCTCCAGGAGCTTCTGCACCTGCCGCGCGTCCCCGGCCTGGATGGCCTGGGTGAGCAGGCCGGCCGGCGGCACCGCGATCACGCCGCCCGGGCCGCCCTCCTCCGGGGGACCCTCGGCGAAGTCGCGGATCCGCTCGGCGGGCCGCTCGAGCCGCTCGAAGCGGGTCTCGGCCGGCGGCGGGTCCTGGCAGGCCGGGCCCGCCAGGCAGGCCAGGCAGGCCAGCAGGGCACGGGCCGGCGGCGGGCGGGCAGGGGTCCGGGGGAGCATGCCAGGCCGATCATCGGCCAGAGGGCGCACAGAGGCAAGGGGCCGCGAGCCTGCTCAGGCTCCTGCCGCGTGCCGAGTGCCCCCGCCGACCGACGACCGCCGACTGCAGCCCGACACGTGCTCGAGAACTGTGAGTTTCGATGCTCGTTCTCCGACACATCCCTTACGGTTGCACCTTCGGAGGGGGCGCCCTCAGTGCAAGGGATCTCCGGGCGTGTAGCACCAATCCAGCGAGCATACCTCGCCCGGCAGATCGCAGGTTTGAGCCGCGCACTCGCTCTCGAACGGCGGGCACTCGCAGGTTCTCCCCTGGCACAGGCCGTCGATGCAGCGCTCCGAGGTCCAGGTGCAGTCCGCGGCCGTCGTACATGGCACGACGGCGTGGAGGGCGCAGATCCCGTCGAACCCACCCGAGAGGATGCTTCTGCAGCGGGCCTCGTCCGCGAAACACTCGGCAATCCACTCCTCGCTCGTCAGGCATGCGTGGCAGGGCGCAGCGCCCGAATCCCAGGGTGGCTCTGGCCTGCACAAGCTCGCCGGGAATGGGACGCACTGGTGGCCCGTGGCCCTGACATTCAACCCGTCCGGATCGGACTGGTAGGAGACGATCAGCTCCTCCCCGAGCTTCCAGCAACGGCAGGGCCAGCACGAGTCATCGAGCTCCGCGCACCACTCATCCGCGAGCGCGTCGGTGAACTCGAGGTACCGCGCGCAGTCCGATTGGCTCGTGCAGGACCCCAGCGTCAGGCACGCCGCGATCCCGGTAAGGGTCAGCACGAGAGGCCGAGCCGAGAGTTTCCTCACCGCCAATTCGTCGCTTTCTCCACCCCTAGTCCCAATCTTCTAGCAGAACACGAGGGGCACGGCAACGCACCTCTCTGCCTCGACAGACAGGCGCCTCCGGGCTTGATCGATCGCCAGACCAGAGCGACCCGAGAATCGGATCGCGGAACGCCCTGCTGAGGTTCATCCGTGGGTATTCTGCCTCGATGCCGCCCTCGCGGCTTGCGCTGGGGCCCCGGAGGGGGGGATAACTGGAGCATCCAGGCCCCACCCGGGAGGTTCCCATGATCCGGCGGCTCTCGGTCCTGCTCGCGGGCTGCGCGCTCCTCGCGGCCCCCGCGGCCGCGCGCGAGGGCTTCTCGCTCCAGCTCGGGCTGGGCGGGGGGTTCTTCGAGCTGAACAGCGGTGCCCTGGACAGCGCGCTCACCGAGATCGGCCGCGTCGGCGAGCGGCGCCTGCTGAGCTCACCCCTGGCCGACGGCCTGGCCGTGCGCTTCGCCCTGGCCTACAACATCAAGGGCTACGCCTCGCTCGAGCTGGGCATGACCGGCCACGGCTACAACCTGGACGACTCCGGGGCGCTGGGCGGCTCCGGCCACGTCAGCCTGGTGGCGCACCTGCACCCCTTCCAGTTCGTGTGGCCCGAGCGGGACTGGGACGCGAGCGTGTTCCTGGGCGGGGGCTGGAGCATCCTGGGCGGGGGCCAGCCCGGGAGCCAGGACGACCGCGGGCTGGACGGCGGGCAGCTCGAGTGCGGGCTCACCGGGCGCTACTTCCTCACCCGCTGGTTCTCGCTGGGGGCGGAGGTGCGCTTCAGCGTGCCCTTCTGGGATCGCTGGCACGTGGACTGGGAGGACGGCGAGGAGTACGACCTGCCCGGCAGCCCGACCTCGTTCTTCACGGCCGTGCTGCTGTCGATCGGCTTCCACTTCGTGCCGGGCTGACGGGAGCTGCCCTTGCGCGGGCTCATCCTCGTCCTGCTGATCGGCTTCGCCGTCTTCCGGCTCGTGCGCTGGTGGATCCAGCGGGAGCTCGGGAAGGCGCCCCGGCCGGCCCTGGGCGAGGAGGGGGCGCCGGCCGTCCGGCCCGGGCCCGTCGCCGCCGTGCCTCCCCCGCCCGCGCGCGAGCGGCTGGCCCTGGCCGTGGAGGGGAGCCTGACCGTGGCCAAGGCGCTGGAGCTGGTGCTCGGGCCCGAGGGGTTCGAGGTGCGTTGCGTGGAGACCCCGGACGAGGTCGACCGGGCGCTCGACGCGGCTCGGCCGGAGGTGATCCTGCTGGATCCGGACCTCCTGGGCGCGGAGGCCCGGGGGCGGCTGGCGCGCCGGCTGAAGCAGGACGGGCGGCTCCAGGGGGTGCCGGTGGTGCTGATCGGCGAGACGGCGGAGAACCTCTGGCCGCTCGAGCCCGTGACCCAGCTGCCCCGCCCGTTCGAGAGCCAGGAGCTCGTCCACGTGGTGAGCTCGGCCGCGCTGGTGGGGAGGGCGAACGCGCCCCGGGTCGAGCACCCCGCGCAGGCGGCGGCCGCGGCCGTCGAGGCGCCCGTGTGCCCGGTCTGCAGCGACGAGATCGAGGGCGCGCCCACGCGCTGCCCGGCCTGCGGTCGGGCGCACCATCCGGAGTGCTGGAAGCTCAACGACGGCTGCGGGTCCTGCGGGCCTCGTCCTCCAACGCCATGATAAGATTGAATTGACGCAAAAATGACGCGCGTCAAAACCGCCAGAAAGTGGCTGGCACCTTTCCATGGGGGCTCGTCGTGGGGCAGATGCACCTCTCCTCGGTGACCCTGGACTGGCTGGTCGAGCGCGCGACCGCCATCCTCGAGGTGAGTCCGCTGGACCCGGAGTGGCGTCCGCGGGAGCTCGCGTGCGGCCCGGGGGTCGAGCCCTTCCAGCACGCGGAGCGGAAAGTCCGGGTGGCCGGGGTGCTGCGCGCCCCGGCCGGGATCCAGGCCGGGCAGGAGCTGGTGTGGACCTCGTTCTGCGGCCTGTCGCTGCGCCTGCACCTCGACTACCACCTCCGGGGAATCAGCCGCCACGTGGCAGTCGAGCAGTACGCTCCCTCCGTGCCCCTGCCCGTGGATCCAGCCGCGTCCCGCATTCTGTTCCTGGAGCGGCGGGCCTTCGTGCGGTTCGAGCCGGGCAGGGACCGGCTGACGAAGGAGATAGACGCCCACGCCGCGGTCTGTCTCGGGGCGGAGGAGGCGTGCGAGCGCAGGGCGGAGATCGCGGCCCTGGCAGGATCGTCCCCGGCGCCCGGATCGCTCGGCGCCAGGGGGGTGGGCATCGTCGTCGGGGTGGTCGGGAAGGACGGGGACGGAGAGCTCGGGACCCGGGCCGGAGATCGGCTCGGGGAACGCATCCGGGGGCTCTTCCCCGGAGAGCCCGCGCTCTCCTGGACCCTCCTGGGTATGCCGTGTAACTCCTCGAAAGGACGAGATTGACGCAAGATTGACGCGCGTCAAAATGCGTCCAAAGGTGGCTGGCACCTTCTCCCGCTCATGGCGCGTACCAGATGGGGGAGGTCCAGGCCCGCTCCTGCACCGCGCGGTAGAAGCGCGGATCGGAGCAGCTCTCCGGGAGGTCCGCGCCGGCCTGGGCCAGGGCGTGGCACTGCCGCACGCTCCAGCGGCAGGTGGGCACCTCGAGCACGCGCGCGTAGTAGAAGGCGGGCAGGACCGGGTCGAACTCCGGGTCGACGTGCTCGGCGCACAGGCTCGGCGCCCCGCCCGCCGAGGTCTCGCAGGTCTCGAGATCCACGCTGGCCGGCTGGTCGCTCACGGCGAGATCGAGCACCCGCTCGTGCCAGGCTCCGGCCCCGTCCAGCCAGCCCTTGACCAGCTGCAGCCGCTCGAGCGGCAGCCCGGGCGTCCCGGGCGCGCCGGGGTCGGCCTCGGCCTCCACCACCAGGCGGAGCGGCCGTCCGGCCGCGTCGGGCCCGAGCTCGCCGCCCATGGGCACCCCGCCGGCGTAGCCGCGCGCCACGCGATCCCCCCGCGCGCACCAGCCCTCCGGCAGCCCGAACCCGGCGAAGGCCCGCACCCGGATGCGGGTGCCGCTGGTGCCGTACACCTCGCGCCGGCGGAGCGCCTCGAACAGCGCGTCGCGCGAGTTCTCCACGGCCCAGATGGCCGCCAGGCCGCCCGGGTTGTAGAGCACCCCGTGGTGGGTCATGTTGCCGCGCCCCAGGCGGTCCTCGGGCAGATCGTCGGTCGAGCCCACGTGGCCGTGGAACACGGGCTCGTCCACGTCGCCCGGGGTGGCGTTGTGGGTGTCGGTCGAGCCGATCACCCCGAACCGGTAAGGGTTCACTCCCAGCCGGGCCCGCTCCTGCAACCCCAGCTTGAACACGTTCCTGAGGAAGTCGAGCCGGGACACGCAGCCCATCAGGCTGACCCCGCCCGCGCCGACCGTGTCGCCGCAGTCCTCGAACGGCGCGTGGCGCTGCTTCTCGTACTCGCACAGCGGGTCGGCCTCCCCGCCCAGGCCGCTCAGGTTGCTCTCGCACTCCATGTCGCCCTTGTGCTGGAAGATCTCTGCCACTGGCTCCAGGCGGGCGCGCGTGGCGGCGAGCGCCGCCTGGGCGCGGGAGGTGCGCGCGTCCTCGTAGTCCGGGGTGTAGAGCTGGCCGTTCGACCAGTTGGAGTTGTGCGGGATGGAGATGAGCTCGCAGCCGGTCCCGGCCTCCAGGCAGGTCCGATCGAGCTGGCGCCAGAGCTCCCAGACCGTGGAGGCCTCGAAGAACGAGGGCGGCAGCGCCGGCACGTTCGCGTTCCGGTAGATCACGTTGCGGTGCAGGTTGGTGATGCTGATCGCGTTGGTGTACTCGTAGGCCGGGAAGGCGCTGAAGGAGCAGGCCGCGCTCTTGTCATCGGCCGCCTCCGCCGCGGCCACGATCTCCGCCCACACCCCGGTGGCCCAGTCGAGGCAGCCCTGGGGCGCGGGCGCGCACACGTCCTCGAAGCGCGCCGGGTCCGAGATGGCGAGCTGGGTCCCGAACAGGACCACGTTGCCCATGTCGCCCTGGCGGTAGTCGGTGCAGGTCTCGCAGCCGTGGGTCGGAGAGCCGGCCGTGGTGCACAGGCCCACCTCGCCCAGGAACTCGTGGTGGTCGGTGACCGCGGCGAAGTCCAGCGGGCGGTCCAGGCGCACCTCGACGCTGCCGCCCTCGGCCGCGAGCTCGAGCGCCTCTCCGCGCGCGAAACGGTACGCGTCGGCGGGGGCGTGGTGGGTGCCGTAGGCCCAGGCGTCGAAGGAGAGGCCCGTGTGGGCGTGGAGATCCCCGAAGTACACGTTCCGCTCCGGGTTCCGGTCCGCGCAGGGCTCGCGCGCCTGGGTGTAGGTGACCAGCGGGGCCGCGCTCTCCCCGGGACAGCCCGGAAGCAGCGCGCAGGCGAGCAACAGCCAGGGGGGGAGGGATCGGGTGTGCATGGGGGCCAAGGGGAGCACGACCGGGCCCGACGCGCAAGCTCCCGCGGGGCATTGACCCGCGCCCGGGAGGGCCGTACCATGCGCCGGCTTTCGACGGAGGAACCGTGGACGAGGCGCGTTTCTACACCTGGCTGTTCTACGCCTGGATCGCGCTCGCCGCCGTGACCTGCGTGGTGCTCCTGTTCGTCCCCGCGCCTTACGGGCGGTTCCTGCGCGCGGGCTGGGGGCCGCGCCTCGGCGCGCGCCTGTCCTGGGTGCTCCAGGAGTCCCCGGCCGTGTTCGCCTTCGTGGCCTTCTACCTGCTGGGGGAGCGGCGCCTCGAGCCGGTGCCGCTCGTCGCCCTCGGGCTGTGGCTGGCGCACTACCTGCACCGCACCTTCATCTTCCCCTTCCGCCTGCGCGGGGACCGCAAGCAGGCCACCTGGGCCACGACCCTCCTGGCGATCGCCTTCAACCTGGGCAACGCCTACCTGAACGGTCGCGCGCTCACCCAGCTCGGGCCGGTCTACCCGCTGGCCTGGCTCTGGGACCCACGTTTCCTGGGCGGGGTGGCCCTGTTCGTCGCCGGCTACGCCATCAACCGGCACGCCGATCACGTGCTGATCCACCTGCGCTCGCCCGGCGAGACGGGCTACAAGATCCCCCGCGGGGGCCTGTACCGGTGGGTGAGCTGCCCCAACTACCTGGGGGAGCTGCTCGAGTGGGGCGGCTTCGCCCTGGCCTTCTGGAACCTGGGCGCGCTGGCCTTCCTGGTCTGGACCGCGGCCAACCTGGTGCCCCGGGCCTTCGCCACCCACCGCTGGTACCGGGCCCAGTTCCCGGACTACCCGCCCGAGCGTCGGGCTTTGCTGCCGTTCCTGGCCTGAGCATACCAGCATGAGCTCGCAGCCCGGCGCGCCACCCGATCTCGAGGCCCTGCGCCGCGCCGGCCGCCCGCGGCTGGCCGCGCTGCTCGAGGGCCTGTGGGGCGTGCCGCTCCTCGAGCACTCCCTGCGGCTGCACGCCCACCGGCCGGCGCTGCCGCTCGAGCCCGAGCTGGAGGAGGCCTTCTTCCTGGAGCTGCTCCGGCTGGGTACCGATCCGGACGTACTCGAGGCCGCCCTGGCCGATCTGCGCGCCCGGCGGGTGCTGATGACCGCCACCCACCTGACCGCCAGCGAGGGGCCCACCTTCCTGGCCGTGCACCGGGCCGCCAGCCTGGGCCTGCCCGCGGGGGTGCCCTACCTGGTGGGCGCCTACGCCAACGTGCCCTTCTCCAGCGCGGCCTGGTCGGGCTGCCTGAGCCACAGCGACCGGCACAACCTGAGCGAGCTGCTCGAGCCCGCCAGCGAGACCTTCCGAGCCCTCTCGCGGGACGAGGCGCAGCGCGCCCTCGACACCCGGGCGGGCCACGAGCGGCGGGTGTCGCTGGTGCGGGGCTCCCAGCGGGACGCGCGGGTGTACCGGGCGGGCGTGGCTCAGAAGCTGCGCGAGGTGCGCGCCGCCCTGCGGCCGCCGCTGGCCGGGCTGCTGCCACCGGTCACGGGCGAGAGCTTCACCGCCTGGGCGCTGGCGGCCAGCCAGGCGGTGCTCGCCCGGGTGCTGCCCGGGGTGTCCCCGGTGTACCTGGATCTCACCGAGGTGGCGGCCGCCTACCTGCAGCGGGTGCTGCCGCGGGCCGCCCACCCGGTCGCCCGGCTGCTGTTCGACCCGGCGGTGCGCGCGCGCGCGCTGGGCGCGCTCGGGGATCTCGCGCTGTTCGGCGCGGACGAGGCCCGCCGGAAGGGCGAGCGCTGGGCGCCGGTGAACGAGCAGGGCGGGCGGCTGGTCGGCGCCGGCCTGGAGCTCCCGCTCGCGCCTGGCCCGGTGGTCGAGGCGCTGCGCGCCGGCCGGCTGGCCCCCGGGCTGCTCTTGACCTTCGCGCCGCTGTGCGCCCTGTCCGGCTTCCGCTGCCTGGGCTCGTTCGAGCAGGTCGAGTACCTGCCGCGGGTCAAGGCGGCGCTCGAGGTGGCGGGCTGCTTCCCCGCGGACGCGCTCGCGGCCATGGACTGCGACGCGCTCGCCACCGGGCGGTGCGTGGACCGGGCCGGCAAGCCCGTCTGGCCGCTCGATCTGGTGCTGGGCACCCGCTGGAGCTTCCCCGAGGAGACCACGGTGGGCGCGTGGCTCGCGCCGCTCTGGCCGAGGCTCACCTCTTAAGCCAGCATGCGAGCGATGGCGTCGGCCACCAGGAAGCCGCGCGGGGTGGGCAGGACGCGGTCGGGCAGCAGCTGGACCCGGCCCTCGGCCTCGAGGCGGGTCAGCAGCGCCGGGGCGCCCGGGTTCTGCGCGGCCACCTGCAGCGAGACCCCCTCCACGGTGCGCAGCCCCAGCGCCAGCTCCTCCAGCCGGAGCTGGCCCGCGTCCAGCGTCTCGAACCCCTGCATGGGCAAGCGCCCGGCGTCGAGCGCCGCCAGGTAGGCGTCCAGGGTGCGGTGGTTCCAGGAGCGGCTGTGGCCCTCGAAGGAGTGGGCCGCGGGCCCCAGCCCCAGGTAGGGCTCCCCGTGCCAGTACTTCTGGTTGTGGCGCGAGCGGTGGGCGGGCCCGAGGGCGAAGTTGGACACCTCGTAGTGCTCGTAGCCGCGCCGGGTGAGCAGCTCCGAGGTGCGCAGGTACAGCTCGGCCTGCACCGCCTCGCTGGGCAGCTCGAACTCGCCCGCCTTGGCGGCCTGGCCGAGCGGCGTGTGCTCGTCCAGCGTCAGGCCGTAGCAGGAGATGTGCTCGGGCTCGAAGTCGAGCGCGGCCTCGAGGTTCTGGCGCCAGGGCTCCCAGTCCTGCAGCGGCAGCCCGTGGATGAGATCCACCCCCAGGCTGGCGAAGCCCTGGTGGCGCACCCGGCGCAGCGCCGCCCGGGCCTGGCTGACCGAGTGCCGCCGGCGCAGGAAGCGCAGCTCGCGCTCGTCGAAGCTCTGCACCCCCACGCTGATGCGGTTCACCCCCAGGGCGGCCAGCGCGTCCAGCAGCGGCTGGCCGAGGTCCGCGGGGTTGGCCTCCAGGGTGATCTCGGCCCCGGGCTCCAGGGTGAGGGCGCTCCTGAGGCCCATGACCAGGGTGGCCAGCTCGTCAGGCGAGAGGCTGGACGGCGTGCCGCCGCCCAGGTAGAGGGTGTCGTAGGCCGGGTGGGCCTCCCGGCGCAGGTGGGCCTCGCGCTCGATCGCCCCCAGGTAGGCCGGGATGCGCTCGGGGGCGCACTCCGAGTAGAAGTCGCAGTACGGGCACTTGGTCCGGCAGAAGGGCACGTGGACGTACAGGCCGGGGCGGAGCATCGCGTCTCCCGTCAATCCCCGTCGGTCTTCAGCACGGCCACGAAGGCGCTCTGTGGGATCTCGACCTGACCCACCATCTTCATGCGCGCCTTGCCCTTCTTCTGCTTCTCGAGCAGCTTCCGCTTGCGGGTGATGTCGCCGCCGTAGCACTTGGCGGTGACGTCCTTGCGGAAGGCGGAGACGGTGGTGCGGGCGATGATCTGCCCGCCGATGGCGCCCTGGATGGCGATCTTGAACTGCTGGCGCGGGATCTCCTCCTCCAGCCGCTCGCAGATCTGCAGCGCGCGCTGGCGGGAGCGATCGCGGTGCACCATGCACGAGAGCGCGTCGACCGGCTCGCCGTTGACCAGGATGTCCACCTTGCACAGGCTGCTCTCGCGGTAGCCGATCAGCTCGTAGTCGAACGAGCCGTAGCCCTGGGTGACGCTCTTCAAGCGGTCGTAGAAGTCGAAGATCACCTCGGCCAGCGGCATGTCGAACTTGATCTCGATGCGCCCCGGGGCGGGGTAGGTGAAGGTCGAGTTCTCGCCCCGGCGCTCCAGGCAGAGCGTCATCACCGCGCCCATGTAGCGCTCGGGGATCATGATGCTGGTGCGGATGTAGGGCTCCTCGGACTTCTCGATCAGGCCCGGATCCGGGTAGTAGGCCGGGTTGTCCACCACCACCTGCTTGCCGTCCTGGAGGGTGTAGCGGTACTGGACGCTCGGCATGGTCATGATGATGGACTGGTCGAACTCCCGCTCCAGGCGCTCCTGGACGATCTCCAGGTGCAGCAGCCCCAGGAAGCCGCAGCGGAAGCCCTGGCCGAGCGCCACCGAGGAGTCCTTCTGGTAGATCAGCGAGGCGTCGTTGAGCTTGTACTTGGCCAGCGCGTCCACCAGCCCCGGGTAGTCGTCCGAGGAGATGGGGTAGACGGAGGAGAACACCACCGGCTTGACTTCCTTGAAGCCGGGCAGCAGCGCGGCGCACGGGCGGGCCTCCAGGGTCACGGTGTCGCCGATGGCCACGTCCGAGACCGTCTTGATGCCCGCGATCAGGTAGCCCACCTCGCCCGCCACCAGCTCCTTGCAAGGCACCCGGCGGATCTTGAAGCGGCCGACCTCCTCGACCTTGTAGGTGGACTTGTTGGCCATGAAGCGGATCACGTCGCCGGGTTTCAGCCGGCCGTTCTTCACCCGGAAGGCGACCACCGTGCCGCGGAACGGGTCGTAGTGGGCGTCGAACACCAGGCACGAGAGCGGCTCGTCCTCCGCGCCAGTGGGCCCGGGGATGCGGGTGACGATGGCCTCCAGCAGCTCGTCCACGCCCTGGCCGGTCTTGCCCGAGCACAGCACCACGTCGTCCGAGTCCAGCCCCAGCTCGCTGTCGATCTGCTCGCGGATCCGGTCGAGGTCCATGCCGGGGAGATCGATCTTGTTGATCACCGGGACGATCGCGAGGTCGTGCTCGAGCGCCGCGTACAGGTGGGCGAGCGTCTGGGCCTCGACCCCCTGGCCGGCGTCCACCAGCAGCACCACGCCCTCGCAGGCCGCCAGGGCCCGGCTGACCTCGTAGGTGAAGTCCACGTGGCCCGGGGTGTCGATCAGGTTGAGCTCGTAGTCCACCCCGTCCTTGGCCGTGTACTGCATGGTCACGGTGTTGGACTTGATGGTGATGCCGCGCTCGCGCTCGATGTCCAGGTTGTCCAGCATCTGATCGCGGAACTCGCGCTGCTCGATCAGCCCGGCCCGCTGGATGAAGCGGTCGGCCAGCGTGCTCTTGCCGTGGTCGATGTGGGCCACGATGGAGAAGTTGCGGATCTGCTTCATCGGTCGACCACCTAGGCGACCTGCGTACTTAGCCTCCGGCGGGCTCGCCTGTCAACTCCGGGCTGCCCGCCTGACGTCGGGACCCCGCCGGTCACCGCGTCCACGAGCTGCCCGGAGAGGATGGCCTGCTCCGCCGCTCCGCGTGTGCCCCGGGGGCACGCGGGTTGCCATGGTGCGTCGCTGACGCCGGGATCGTGTCGGGGCTGCGTGACGCGGCGCACGCGATGATCTCTTGCGTTTCCCGTCAGATGGCCGCCCCGCCGGGCGCGGGTACCCTTTTCGCAATGTAGGCCGGCGAGCGAGGGAGGAGGACCCCATGAACGCGAGATCGCTGCTCTTGCTCTCGGCCCTGGCGCTGGCGCCGTTCGGCTGCTCGTTCACCTACGTGATCCAGCCCGAGGAGATGGCGCGGGCCACCCGCGAGCTCGTGCGCGGCGGCGAGGCGCGGGTGCGAGCCCGGGCGAGTGACGGCCGCGAGGTGATCGTCCGGCTCGAGCGCGACGCCCGGATCAATCCCCTGGATGACCAGGGCAGCTACCTCGACGAGAGCGAGCTGCGCCCAGCCGATCGCACCGGGGTGCCCCGCCGGTCCCCGGCAGCCTACGAGTACACCCACCGAAACCTGGGGGTGCCGCTCCTGGCGGGCGGGCTGGGCCTGCTCGCCGGAGGCATCGCCATCCAGGGGATCTACGGGTTGGACGAGGCCGGGTACGCCATCCCGCTGGTCGGGCCGGTGCTGGCCATGCAGCACAACTTCACATTCCAGGAGGAGCCCTGCTCGGACGAGGCCATCTACTGCTTCGATGGACTGGGTGAGGCGGTCCACAGGCTGATGGGGGTCGGCAACCTGCTCACCCTGCTCATGCAGGTGGCCGGGATGGGGGTGGCCGTCGGCGGGGCGATCGCCTGGCGGGGTGCGCCCGAGGGGGCGATACCTCCTGGCCTTGCCTCGGCCGACACCTTGACCTTCACCCTCGAGCCCATCTCCTACGGGGACGGAGGTGGTGGGGGCGCGTTCACCCTGCGGTTCTGAACCGAACCTCCCCGCGGGTTGCGGTGGCCGTGCTCTCCCGGGTACTATCTCTCCAGGGGAGCCAGGAGAGGTCGACATGCGGGCGGTGTTCGGGCGTGGGTGCGTGCTGGCGGTCGTGTGCGCCTGGCTGGCGTGCTCGGCGGGCTGCGACCGGCGCTACGTGATCTCCGGCGCCGAGGCCCTGCGGGTGAGCGGGGAGCTCTCGGCCCGCGGGGTGGCCGAGGTGCGCGCCATGGACGAGCAGGCGCGCGAGGTGCACATCCAGGTGCGCGCCTCGGACGACTACACCCTGGAGCGGGATGGCTGGTACCAGGGCTCCATCCTGCCCACGGACCGGGAGTCGCTCGGCCAGGTGAGCCAGGTGGTGCTGTACCACGACCAGCCAGGCGACGACATGGTGATGGGCGGCCTGTGGGCCATGCTGCCGGGCGTGGCGACCTCGATCATCGTGGCCGCGGCCACCGAGGACTGGCGCTTCGGGCTGCCGATCCTGGGCTCGGCCTGGGCCCTGGCCGAGGGCATCGAGCAGGCCAGCGAGGCCGGCGATGACGGGGGGGACGTCGTGGGGGGCCTGGGCGCGGCCTTCAGCGCCCTGCACCTGGCCGGGCAGCTCGCGGGGCTGGTGCTCATCATCTACGGCGGGGTGGTGTGGGGCGAGGGGCGGGAGGTCGAGGGCGAGCCCGGGATCCAGGGCCTCACCTTCGCGCCGATCACCTTCGACCAGGGCGGGCTGGGTGGGTCGTTCGGTTTCCAGTTCTAGGAGAAGGACGATGCGTCTGCCGAGCCTGTGCTGCTCCTTGCTGGTCCTGCTCACGGTCGCGGGCTGCGGGCCAGAGAGGTACTTCATCCCGGCCCGGGAGGCCCGGCGCGCGGCCGAGGCCCTGCGCGCCGGGGACGAGACCGTGGTGCGCGGGGTGGAGCCCGACGGCCGCGAGGTGCGCCTGCGGCTCCGGGCCGGGGACTGGTTCACCGTCACCCACCCTGGCTACGAGCACGAGAGCGGCGGGCCGGAGCTGCTGGCCAGGGTCGCGGACGCGGACCGGGTGGAGGTCGAGCCGGACCTCGCGGGCCACGACCAGGTCTTCCTGGGCCTGGGGATCCTGGGCGGCAGCCTGCTGCGCGGGGTGATCGCGGCCGCGACCCAGGGCGAGGCCATGTCGTTCGTGCCGTTCGCCGGGCCCATCTTCGAGCTGCAGCGGGGCAGGGGGCAGGAGGAGGGCCTGCCGGACAACGGCTTCGTCGCCCTCTCGGCCATCTCCCTCGCGGTGCAGGCCGTGGGGCTGGCCGTGCTGGTCTGGGGTTGCGCGGTCTGGGAGCCCGAGCGCGGGTCGCCGTTCGCCATCCGCTTCTAGCGGCGTGCCGGCGTGACCGGAAAAACCGGTCACGCCCCCGGCCTCGCCCACCTCCGTCCCTGCTCGTCGGTCAGACGAAGCCGAGCCAATCCAGGGGGTTGTCTCTCACGTCCGGGCTGGCCCACGGGTTGCTTCGCCCCACGCCGAACCAATCACGGGAGGTGCGGGATGACGCGGACCGAGGGGTGGGTGGGGCGGCGGGAGCGGGGGCTCGGCTGGATCGGACTGGGGCTGGTCCTGGCCATGTTCTGGGCGGGAGCGGCCTCGGCCACGGGGGCTGGTGCGGCCAGACCGGAGGCCGGGCGCACCCCGGACGCGGCCGTGTTCTGGGGCCCGGGCTACGTGTTCAGCCTCGTGGCCCCCAGGGGGTTCGTGGTGGACGAGGCCGCGGGGCGCGAGCACGGCTACGAGGCCTTCGTCGTGCCCGCCGCGCCCGAGGCGCCGGACCTGTTGATCGCCGTGGAGGTGATCCGCCGCGGGCCCACGGGCGACCCCTCGGCCGCGGAGCTGGCGCGGGAGGAGGTCCACACCTACCGGCTCACGGACCGGGGCGCGGAGCAACGCGAGCCCGCGCCGCTGGAGACGCGCGATGGCCGCCGGCCGGTCCTCAGCCACCACTACGTGCCGCGCTGGAGGGAGCACCACCTGTCGGCCTACTTCGAGGAGCGCGTGGCGGTGGTGCGCCTGTTCATGGCCGTGCCGGCCGAGCAGCTCCCGGCCGGGGCGCTCGAGGCCTTCGCCAGCCTGGTGTCCTCCTACCGCTTCGTCACCGACCGGGTGGCCTTCGAGTGAGCGGCCCCCTGTGAGCCATCGGCACGCGCGTCCCGGCCGGCCTCACGGCCCTGGGCGGCGATGTGCTCGCGGTCACACCCCGGAAATCCGAAAAACGATGCAGGAACAGGGACGAAGGAGGTCCTGACGGCCTGCGGCATCCTTCCTGCTATCTGCTCGGTCGTGCTTCGAGAGAGGGAGGCTGCCATGTCGAAGACCTGGTCGTTCGCCGGTCTGGTCGCGGTCCTCACGCTCGGTGCCCTCGGCGCGGGCTGCACGACGAAGACCTACACCCTGAAGCCCGAGGAGGCCCGGCGGGTGGCCGAGGCGCTGCAGAGCCAGGAGGAGGTCGAGGCGGTTGCGGTGGACGAGGAGGACGGGCTGGTCCGCATCCGCCTGACCGCCGGAGACACGCTTCGGCTCCAGGCGCCAGGTGGCTCGGTGGCATTCGAGGTGCCCGCCGCCCAGGCTGCCCAGGCGCTCCCGCCCGGCGCTTTCCTCAGCGTGGAGCAGAGCAACGCAGGGAGCGTGCGGCTGGCCTCCGGGCTGCTCATGCTGGCGACGGGCTATGGCCTGAGCTTCCTGGGAGCGGCTCAGACCGGTGACTGGGTCGGCGTGGTCCCGCTGGCCGGCCCGGTCTACACCATGGCCTCGGGCGCGAGCGGCTCCCTCCTGTGCGGCCTCGGCGAGGACCCCCACAGCCGCTGCGAGAAGAGCTACGGGACGGTGTTCGCCTCGGTGGCCAGCCTGGCCATGCAGAGCGCGGGCCTGGCCCTGACCATCGCCGGCGCGGTCGAAGGCGGCTGGGATCGCGAGGTGTACCGCGCCCCCGGGCAGGTGCGGCCAGGGGAGGGCCAGGGCACCGGGGAGGGCGGCCTGGGGGTCACGGTGAGTTTCGAACCGGTGGTCAGCCCGGACGGGGCCGTGGGCGGCGTGCTGACGGGGCGCTTCTAGCGCGGGAGGTGCGGGATGAGCACCTGGAGGCTTCTGCTGCTTGCCCTGATCGCGACCCTGGCCCCGGGCTGCACGGCGAAGACCTACACGCTGCTGCCCGGGGAGGCCCGAAGGGCGGCGTCCCAGCTCGCGCGGGGAGAGAGCGCGGTGGTGGAGGCCCAGGACCGCAAGGGCCGCGCGGTGAGGATCGAGGTGCGGGCGGACGACCAGCTCGAGGCGATCCCCGCGGCCCGGGTGGGGCGCGCGAACAGCAGCACCTCCGTCGAGGCCAGCCGGCTGGACCTGCTGGACCTCGAGGCCGTGGAGCTCGAGCTCCACCCCCACAATCCCGGCGCGCCCCTCCTGGCCATCGGCGTGCCGCTCATGCTCGTGGGCTGGGGCGCTGGCGTGGCCGGTGCGGCGGCTGGCGAGCACGGCACCTGGGCCATCCCGATCGCCGGGCCCCTGGTCATGATGGCCGACCTACTCGACTGCGACTCGGAGCACGACTCGAACTGCGGGCTGTTCGCCATCTCCTCCGTGCTGGCCTTCTTCGACTTCGCGGTCCAGGCGGTCGGGACCGGCATGATCCTCGGCGGCGCGCTGCGCTGGGAGGGGAGCCGGGAGATCGAGGTGAAGGGCGCGGACGGGGAGACGGCCTTCTCCTTCACCCTGGAGCCGGCGGTGATGGGCGAGGGTGGGGCGGGCGGATTCATCACGGGGCGCTTCTAGCGCGGGGAGGAAACCGATGAACGCCAGGAACCTGCTCGCGATCGCGCTGGTGCTGTCCGCGGCCCCGGGCTGCGTGACGAAGACCTACACCCTCAAGCCCGAGGAGGTCCGGCGGGTGGCGGAGGAGCTGGGCACCCGGGACGAGATCGAGGCCGATGCGCAGGACAAGCATGGCCAGCCCGTCCGCATCCTGGTGAGGAGCGGCGATGGCCTGCGAATCGAGCGCCAAGGTGCTGAGCCCCGCGAGCTGGATCTGCTGGCAGCCGCCCGGGATCTGCCTCCCGACGCCCGGTTCACCCTGAAGCCGGACAGTCCGGCCCCCAGTCTGTTGATCTGGGGCCTGTCGACCTTCGCTGCGGGTTGGGGGTTGTCCGTCTACCCGGCCGTTGCCAGCGATGAATGGATGAACAACACCTGGTGCGGTGTGATCCCCCTCGGGGGTCCACTCTACATCGCCATCATCACCGGAGCCGCATCGAGCATCGATTGGGGTGGCTCGAGCGAGACCCTCCGCTCAGCTCACCATGATCAGGGCTCGACCTCTGGCGTGATGGCGGCGGCGACACTGTCCTTCCTCCTGCAGGCGGCAGGGCTCGGACTGACCATCGCCGGGGCGGTCGAGGCCAGGGCTGAATGGGACCGCGAGGTGGGACGAACGGACGGCGAGGGTCTGCGCGAAGAGGGGCCGGGGGTCACGTTGGGCTTCGAGCCGGTGGTGACTCCGGACGGCGCGGTGGGCGGCTTGTTGACGGGGCGCTTCTAGCGCGGGGAGGAAACCGATGAAAGCCAGGAACTTGCTCGGTCTCGCGATCGTGATGGGACTGACGCCAGGCTGCGTGACGAAGACTTACACCTTGAAGCCCGAGGACTCCCGGCGCGTGGCAGAGGCGCTCGCCTCCGGCGAGGTGGACGAGGTCAAGGCGGTCGCGGTGGACGAGGGGGGCGAGCCGGTGCAGATCCTGGTGAAGGACGGCGACGATCTCCGTCTGGTGATCGCCGGCGTGGAGGTTGCCGAGGTCGAGGGTGAAGAGGCCGCGCGCACCCTGCCGCCAGGCGCCGGGCTGCGGCTCGAGCAGGTGGAGGGCGGGGGAACCATGCTGGTCACTGGCCTGATCCTCTTCACCTCGGGCTGGATTGTCTCGGGCGTGCCCGGTCTGGTCCTCGGCTCCTGGCCCGAGGCGATCCCGCTCGGCGGGCCGATCTACGGCGGCGTGATGTCCGCGGTCGCCAACGCGTTCTGCGGTTGGGGCAGCGAGGACGGCGACAGCGACTGCGGCGGCAGCAGCCCCTGGGCGGTTGCCTACGCCCTGAGCTTCCTGATGCAGGCCACGGGCTTGGGGCTCACCATCGCCGGCGGGGTGATACGAGGCTGGGACCGCGAGGTGTACCGGGCCCCTGGTAGGGAGTGGCCGAAGGAAGAGCGGAAGGAGCGCGAGGACACCGGGGAGGGCAGCCTGGGGGTCACGCTGGGCTTCGAGCCGGTGGTGACTCCGGACGGCGCGGTGGGCGGGGTGCTGACGGGAAGGTTTTGAGTCCGGCCGCGGGTCTGGCGTATGCTCCCATCCCCATGGGGTTCTTCCGCTCGCTGGGGCGCATCAAGTCCATCGACGCCATCGTGGCCGAGAGCCAGGGCGCCGGCCGCAGCCTCAAGCGGGTGCTCGGGCCCGTCGATCTGATCGCGCTCGGCATCGGCGGCATCATCGGCGCGGGCATCTTCGCCCTGGTGGGCACGGCCGCCGCCGGGGACGCGGCCCGCCTGGGCGCTGGCCCGGCGCTGATGGTGTCCTTCCTGATCACCGGGGTGGCCTGCGCCTTCACCGCCCTGTGCTACGCCGAGTTCGCCTCGGTGGTGCCCATCTCCGGCAGCGCCTACACCTACTCCTACGCCACCCTGGGGGAGCTGGCCGCCTGGATCATCGGCTGGGACCTGGTGCTCGAGTACGCGGTGGGCAATGTGGCCGTGGCGGTGTCCTGGTCGGGCTACTTCTGCGAGTTCCTGCGCGGCTTCGGGCTGGAGTTCCCCCGCTGGCTGGCGGTCGATCTGCGCACCGCGCTGGCGAGCCCCGACCTGCTGGCCTCGGCGCCGCACGTGCTCGGGGTGCCCGTGGTCTTCAACCTGCCGGCGGTGTTCATCGTCGGCGCGCTGACCGCGCTGCTGTTCGTGGGCATCAAGGAGAGCGCGCGCTTCAACGCCGTCATGGTCGGCATCAAGCTGGTGGTGCTGGCCGTGTTCGTGGCCGTGGGCGCCTTCTACGTGAAGCCGGAGCACTACACCCCCTTCGCGCCGAACGGCTGGGGAGGCATCCAGGCCGGCGCGGCGGTGGTGTTCTTCGCCTTCATCGGCTTCGACGCGGTCTCCACCACCTCCGAGGAGTGCAGGAACCCCAAGCGCGATCTGCCGATCGGCATCCTGGGCTCGCTGGCCGTCTGCACGGTGGTGTACATCGCGGTGGCCGCGGTGCTCACCGGCATGGTCAGCTACCGCGAGCTCAACTCGGCCGAGCCCCTGTCGGTCGCCATGCGCAGCGTGGATCTCCCGGCCGTGGCCGGGTTCGTGGCCTTCGGCTCCATCGTGGCGCACACGGCGGTGCTGCTCGTCTTCCAGCTCGGCCAGCCGCGCATCTTGTTCGCCATGAGCCGCGACGGGCTGCTGCCCCGTTTCTTCGGCCGGGTGCACCCGCGCTTCAAGACCCCGCACGTGGCCACGGTGGTGACCGGGCTGTTCGTGGCCTCCGGCGCGGCGCTGGCCAGCCTGGAGGAGATGGCCGACCTGTGCAGCATCGGCACGCTGTCGGCCTTCGTGCTGGTGTGCGCCGGGGTGATCATCTCGCGCCACCGGGAGCCCGATCGGCCGCGGCCCTTCCGCGCGCCGTGGGTGCCCTGGGTGCCGCTCGCGGGCATCGGGGCGTGCCTGTACCTGATGCTCGGCCTGCCCTGGGCCGCCTGGATCCGCTTCGGCGCGTGGCTGGTGATCGGCGCGGGCATCTACCTCGCCTACGGCCGGAAGAGGAGCCACCTGGCCCGGCAGATCCCGGACGGCCCCCGTCCGTCTTGAGCCAGCGGCCCCCGAGGGCCAGGAGGTTTCACATGCGCCGCGCGTGTCTCGCCCTGCTGTGCCTGCCGCTGCTCGGGTCGCCCCCGGCCCGCGCGGGGGCCGTGGCCGAGGCCATCGCCAAGGACCGGCGGGTGGTCGAGGTGCGCCTGCCGGTGAACCAGACCCCGTTCGACCTGGCGGTGGCGGCCGACGGCCAGCGCGTGTGGGTCACCCAGGTCTGGTCGCACACGCTCAGCGAGGTGCGCGACAACAAGGTGGTGCGCTCGGCCCACGTGGGCCAGGGGCCGACCGGGCTCGGGCTGTCCGCGGACGGGAGGCTCCTGTTCGTGGCCCTGGGCGTGGACGGGGCCCTGGCCGTGGTGGACACGGAGAGCTTCACGGTGCTGCGCAAGGTGCCGGTGTGCGGCTTCCCCATCGGGGTGGAGGTCGCCTCCCACGGGCGCTTCGTGGCCGTCACCTGCCAGCAGCAGAGCAGCGTGGCGCTGGTGTCCACCTCCACCTGGGAGGTGGCGCTGGTCCCGGTGGGCGCGATGCCCTACTTCTCGGCGCTCTCCCCGGACGGGGCCCGGCTGTACACCTCGAGCACCGGCGCGAACGTCCTCACGGTGACCCAGATCGAGCTGGACCGCGAGCCGCTCGGCGCCAAGGGCTTCCACGCCGCCAAGCTCGCGGACGTCGAGGTGGGCGCCTACCCGGTGGGCGTGTGCGTCTCGGCCGACGGCGCGCGGGTGTACGTGGCCAACTACAACGGGGCCTCGGTGAGCGTGGTGGGGGCCAGGAGCCTGGCGGTCGAGCAGACCCTCTCGGTGGGGGCCCAGCCCTACTGGGTGGCCGTGCACCCCAAGGACGGCGCGCTGCTGGTGACCAACTTCGGCGCCACGGCCATCGACGTGATCGGCCCGGGCGACAGGCGCACCCAGGTCGAGGTGGGCCAGGGCCTGGTCATGCTGCGCCCGACCCGGGACGGGCGGCGCCTGTTCACCACGAGCTGGAACTCCGGCCAGCTCGCCATCGTCGAGTAGTGTATGCTGCCAGGCGTGGAACCCCGGCCCGACGATCCGCCGTCCGAGGCCCCGCCCCCCGCGGGGCCCACGCCGGCCTTCCCTCCCGCGCCCGCGCCGCAGCACCCGCCCAGCCGCTGGGCGGTGCTGAAGAAGCTGCTCGGCCCGGTCGTGGTGGTGGGGCTGCTGCTCCTCAAGTTCGGGGCCAAGCTCAAGTTCCTGATCCTCCCGGTGATCAAGTTCTTCCCCCTCCTGCTCAAGACCGGCGGCACCATGGCGCTCAGCCTGTGGCTCTACGCCGCGCACTGGGGCGTGGCCTTCGCCGCGGGCTTCGTGGGGCTGCTGCTGGTGCACGAGTGCGGCCACCTGCTGGCCGCCCGGCGGGTGGGGCTCAAGGTGGGCGCGCCCGTGTTCATCCCCTTCATGGGCGCCTTCATCGCGCTGAAGGAGGCGCCCCGCAACGCCTGGATCGAGGCCCAGGTGGGGCTGGGGGGCCCGCTGCTGGGCTCGCTCGGGGCGGCGCTGTGCTACGCCGTGTACCTGGGCAGCGGCGAGCCCTTCTGGGCGGCCCTGGCCTACACGGGCTGCCTGCTCAACCTGTTCAACCTGATCCCCATCGGCTTCCTGGACGGCGGGCGGGTGGCCACCGCGCTGTCGCCCTGGCTGTGGGTGGTCGGGCTCGCGGTGGGCCTGGCGCTGGCGATCTACCACCCCAACCTGATCCTGTTCCTGGTCATCCTGGCCGCGCTGCCCCGGGTCTTCTGGCTGTTCCGCAAGAAGAGCGACCAGGAGCGGCGCTACTTCGAGCTCCGGCCGGGCCAGCGCGGGCTGATGGCCGCGGCCTACTTCGGCCTGGTGCTGCTGCTGGCGCTGGGCATGCAGGCCGCCCACCAGCCGCTGCCCGGCGGCTGAGTCAACCGGCCTCGCCCGGCCCGCGCACCAGCACCCGCGAGCGGCCCGGGGACACCTTCTCCACACGGACCTGGTGGGAGATGCGCTCGGCCAGCTCGGGCACGTGGGAGATGATCACCACCTGGCAGCCCCCGGCCTGCAGCGCCTCGAGCGCGGCCAGCGCGAGCTGCAGGCTGTCCGCGTCCAGGCTGCCGAAGCCCTCGTCCACGAACAGCGAGCCCAGGGCGGCGCGCTCGGCGTTCAGGCCAGACAGCCCCAGCGCGAGCGCCAGCGACACCAGGAAGCCCTCGCCGCCCGACAGGCTCTGCAGCCCGCGCAGCTCGTCGCCCAGATCCGCGTCCAGCACCAGCAGGCCGAGCTCGTCGCCCGGGGCCCGCTGCAGGCGGAAGCGGGGCGCGAGCGCGCGCAGGTGGGCGTCGGCCAGGGCCGCCAGCAGGTCCAGGTTCAGCCCCTGGGCCAGGCGCTGCAGCTTCAGCCCCTCGCCGTGGCCGATCAGCTCGTCCAGCTCCTGCCACACCCGGATGGCCTGGCTGGACCGGCCCAGCTCGTCGTCCAGGGCCGCGATCCGCCTGCGGGCCTCGTCGTCCTGGGCGAGCCGGAGGCCGAGCGCCCGGTGCGCCTCGCCGCGGGCGCGGAGCTCCGCCTCGGCCCGGGCCAGTACGTCCGGGGCGTCGCCGGCCTGCGCCTGGCCGGAGGCCTCGGCCTCCAGCTCGGTCTGGCGGCGGCGGCGCTCGGCCCGCACGGCCCGGGCCTGCTCGAGCCGCCCGCGCGGGCCCTCGAGCCCGGCCAGCCAGCCCTCCGCCCCGGGGGGCGCGCTCTCCAGGGCGCCGGCCGGGGCGAGCCGCGCGGCCTCCAGCGCGCACAGGCGCGCGGTCAGGCCGGCGACCTCGCGCTCCGCCTGGGCGATGAGCTCGTGGTGCTCGCGCTGCAGGCCGACGGCCTCGGCCAGCAGCCCGTGCATGGCCTCGGGGTCGTCGATCAGCGCGCTCACCTCGAGCGGCGCCCCGCCCAGCTCGTGCCCGAGGCGCTCGGCCAGCGCCGCGGCCAGCGCGCGCGCGCGCGCGGGGCCCACCCGCAGGCGGGCCAGGCAGGCGTCGATGTCGCGCTCCGCCTCCTGATCGACGCGGGCGTCCGCGGCCATCTTGGTGCGCCGGCGGTGGGACTCCTGGAGCCTGAGCCCGAGGAGCTGGGCCGCCTCGCTCTGCGCCTCGAGCCCCTGGCGCTCGGCCTCCAGGTGCGCGGCCTGCCCCTCGAGATCTGCGCGCAGCGCCGCGCAGGCCTCGACCGCCGCGGGGCCGCCCGGCTCGGGCAGCTCCGGGCTCGCGCCGGCGGCGGCGAGCTCGGCGCGCAGCGCGACGAAGCGCGCGCGTTCCTCGGCGGCCGCCCGGGCGAGCTCCTCGGCCTGGACCTGCGCCTCGCGCTGGCGGGAGTCCAGCGCGCGCAGCGAGGCCTCGCGCTCCAGGCGGCTGGCCACGGCCGCGTCGTGATCGGCCTCGATGTCGGCCAGGGCCCGCCGGCAGTCGTCGAGGTCGCCGGCCGGGGCGGGCGCGCTGGTCCAGGGGTGCTCGGTGGAGCCGCACAGCGGGCAGGGCTCGCCGGGCACGAGCTCGGCCCGGCGCGAGTCCAGGCTGCGCACGGCCTCGGCTTGCCGCAGGGCCTCGGTGGCCTGGTCGCGCAGCTCGCGGAGCTGCTCCTGGGCGCTCTCCTCCACCCGCTGGCGCCGCGCGATCTCCGCGGCCTCGGCGGCCAGGGCCTGCCCGCGCTTCTCCTGCGCCTCCTGCGCGCCGGCGAGATCGGACAGCCTCCGGGCGCAGGCCTCCAGGCCCTCGGCCGGGCGGCGCCGGGCCTCCAGCGCCTGGCGGCGCGCCGCGGCCGCCGCGCGATCCACCCCCTCCAGGCGGCCGCGCAGCGCGGTCAGCTCCTGCTCCCAGCGGGCGGCCTCGGCCTCCTCCTGGCCCAGCCGGGCGCGCAGCGCCTCCAGCGCCCTGGCGACCCGCTGGCGCTCGGCCTCCAGCGCCGTGATCTGATCGGCGTTCTCCTCGGCCCCGGCCAGGCTGGCCAGCACGTGCTCGAACTCCGCCGCGAAGGCCTCCCAGCGGGCGGCCACGGGCTCCAGCCAGGCGTGCTCGCGGAGCCAGGTGTGCGCCGCCTCGCCGATCGAGGCCTCCTGGGCCAGGCGGGCGCGCAGCGTGTCCGCCTGCGCGGCCAGCGCGGCGGACCAGGCCCGCTCGGCCGCGGCCAGCGCCTGGGCGGACTCGGCCTCCTCCAGCCGGGCGCGGTCGAGCTCGGAGAGCCTGCGCACCACCGCCTCGGCCGCGCGCTGGCGCGCCTCCGCCTCGGCCAGCGCGCCCTGGGCCGCCCCGGCCTCGGCCTCCAGGGCGGCGCGCTCTCCGGACGGGAGCACGCTCACCGCGGCCACCTCGCCGGCCAGGCGCGCGTGCCCGGCCTCCGCCTCCTGGCGCCTGCGGTGCGCGGCCCGCGAGATGTCGCGGTACAGCCCGGTGCCGGTCACCCGCGCCAGGAGCTCGGCGCGCTCGTCGGTGCCGGCCCGCAGGAACGCGGCGAACTCGCCCTGGGCGAGCAGCACCGCCCGGCGGAACTGGTCGCCGTCCAGCCCCAGGGCGCGCACCACGGCCGCGGCCGTGTCCTTCTTGCCCTCGGCCACGGGGGCGTCGGTCTCCAGCTCGCGCAGGCTGCGATCGGCGTCCTGGAGCCGGCCGTCGGGGCGGCGGCGGGCCCGGTGCACCGACCAGCGGGCCCGGTAGCGGTGGCCGTCCTGGCCGAGGAAGTCCACCTCGGCGAAGCCCTCGGCGGCCCCGCGCCGCAGCAGGCAGCGCGCGTCGCCGCTCCCCAGCCCCTCCTCCGCGCCGGCCTCGGGGATGGTCGCCCTGGCGCCCTGCCCGAGCCGCGGGGCGTCCCCGAACAGGGCCAGGCACATGGCGTCGAGCAGGGTGCTCTTGCCGGCCCCGGTGGGGCCGCAGATCACCACCAGGCCCGCGCCGCCCAGCACCGGCCCGGCCAGATCGACCTCGAACGGGCCGTCCAGGCTGGCCAGGTTCTGGCCGCGGATGGCCAGGATCCTCATGGCTTCTCCCCCGCGGCGCGCGCCTCGGCCACCAGCTCCTGGTAGGCCGCCCTGAGCGGCTCGGGCGGCTCGCCCGGGAAGCGGGCCTGCCAGGCCAGCCGCAGCACCTCCTCGGGCGCGAGCTCGCGCAGCGGGCAGCACAGCTCCCGCTGGCAGGCCGGACCCGCGTGGCCCGGGTAGCGGAGCTGGAGGCGCGCCAGCCTGAAGGGCTTGTCCCCGAGCGCCTCCTCCACCTCCCGGCGGAGCGTCGGGCTGGGCGCGGACAGCTCGACCGCGAGATCGAGCAGCGGCGGGAGGCCGCCGTCGCCCGGGGGCGCCAGCGTCCGCAGGCGCTCGAGCAGCGCCGCGGGCGGCAGCGCGCCCTCCTCGGGCAGGCGCACGATCTGCCTGGCGCGCGGCACGGGCAGGGGCTCGATGCCCGCCAGGCGCGGGCCGTCGAGCGTCACCAGCAGCACCTGGTGGCGGTAGGTGCGCTCGTCCAGCGAGAGCGGCAGCGGCGAGCCCGCGTAGCGCACGTGCTCCACGCCCACGCGCTGGGCCAGGTGCAGGTGGCCGAGCGCCACGTAGGTCGCCGCCGGCAGCGCCTCGGCCGCGAGCCCCTCCAGCCCGCCCGTCACCAGCCGGCGCTCGCTGGTCTCCGAGGACAGGCCACCCGCCAGGTGGCAGTGGCCCAGCGCGACGAGCGCCTCGTCCGGGCCGGCCTGGGCCCGGGCCGCCGCGGCCGCCCTGGTGTAGAACGCCCGCACGCAGGCCGAGGCTGGGTCCTCGCCCGGACCCGGCTCCACCCGCGGCAGGTCGCCCGGCCGCAGGAAGGGCACGGCCAGCACGCGGGCCGCTGGCCGTCCGCCCGCGTCCAGGAGGGGCACCACCATGGCCGCCGGCTCCGCGCGCGGTCCGCCCACCACCCGCAGGCCGCAGGCCTCGAGCAGCGGACCGGGCGCGTCCAGGCGCGCGGCCGAGTCGTGGTTGCCGGCGATGGCCACGATCTGCAGCCGGGGCAGGCGCCGGCGGGCCTCGGCCAGGAAGCCGAACCACTGG
Source organism: Myxococcota bacterium (assembly GCA_022710975.1). Classification (GTDB taxonomy): domain Bacteria; phylum Myxococcota; class B64-G9; order B64-G9; family B64-G9; genus JAKLGA01. The sequence continues at coordinate 307,050 of JAKLGA010000003.1, forward strand.
GCCAGGGCGCGGGCCGGCGGGTTCGAGGCGTCGAACACGTCCCCGCACACGAGCAGCGCGTCCACCCGGCGCTCCTCCAGGCGGTCGAGCAGCCAGGCCAGGAAGAGGGCGTGCTCCGGGTGCCGATCGAGGTCGTGCAGGCTGTGGCCCAGGTGCCAGTCCGCGGTGTGCAGCAGGAGCATGGCCCCGAGCCTACCAAACTTTCCGGGGTTCGGTTGCGGATTTTCGCGGGCCGGCTTACAGTTTCGGGCGTGTTTCGGGGGGATCCAGGCCTTTGGAACCAGGAGGCTCGTGATGCGGCGCCTTGGACTGTCCGGCAGGTCGCTTCTGGCCCTCGGGGTGCTCTCTCTCGCGGGACCGGTCGGGGCCCATCCGGTGTCGGTGGATGGCGATCCGGCGGAGTGGACGCTGGCCGCGCCGGCCAACCTCAACACCGGCCACCTCGGGCGGGACGGGGCGCTGCAGGGCGAGTACATCTGGCGGGATCGCCTCCTCGACGAGCGCACTGACTTCGCCAGCCCCGACGCGCGGGTGGACATCGAGGTGTTCCGCGTCAGCGCGGACGCGGTCAACCTCTACTTCCTGATCGAGATGGCGAACATCGACGTCGCCTCAGGGGACGGCGCGCCCCAGGTGCAGATCGCCATCGACCGGGATCCGGCCACCGGCGAGGTCTGGCTGGGCGGCACCTGCGACACCCAGGTGGCTCCGACCGCGGCCTGGGAGTTCCTGGTGCAGACCCGCTTCGGGAGCGGCCAGCAGCCCACGATCTGGACCATCGGCTGGGCCCAGGTGCCCGGCGCCAGCGCGGCCATCTCGGACCCGAACGACGCGATCGAGATCGCGGTGCCCTGGGCGCTCATCGGCGGCCTGCCCACGGCGCCGATCCGCTTCAGCGTGGCCTCCATGCGCGGCAACGCGAGCGACGAAGCCTGGGACCTGAGCGGCATGAGCGACGTCCTGGACGCGGTCACCAACTACGACGATCCGGGCTGGCCCCAGAACACCTGGATCGAGGTCCAGGACGGCACGCTCAACTACTTCTTCGAGCTGTGGTTCCACCTGGATCCCGACTTCGAGCCCTCCCCGCCGTTGGTGGTCAACGAGGTGCTGCCGAACGCCGCGTTCGAGCCGCAAGGAGAGTGGATCGAGCTCTACAACCGCTCCGGTGCGGCGCTGGACCTCACAGGATTCCGCATTGCAGACGAGGAAACAGTCGACGGAGGCGAGGGTGCTGTGCAGTTCCCTGGTGGCGTGTCGGTTGCCGCCGTCGATGTGGTCATCGTGGCCGTCAACGCCAATGATTTTCTCACGGTCTATTCATTCCTCCCCGACTTCGAGATCGCAAATTCGAATATCTTGGTGCCCACCATGACCACCTATGCGGCCTGGGCCGCCGGCTCCGTCAACCTCGGGAACGCCGGCGAGGAGGTGCTGCTCCTCGACCCCCACGCCACGGTGATCGACGTGGCCGTCCTGGGCACCGGGGTCTACCCGGGCGTGACCGCGCGCACGCCGGTCCCGCCCGAGCCGCAGAGCATGGAGCGCTTGCAGAACCGCGAGGACACCGACAACTGCCTCGTCGACTTCATCCAGCAGAACACCCCCACCCCGGGCTTCGTGCTGCTCGAGCTCGGCGAGGCCTGCACCTTCCCCGCGGCGCTCTGCCAGTCCACCTTCTGCGCGGACGGGTTCTGCTGCGACACCGACTGCAGCGGCCTGTGCGACGACGCCTGCGACCTGCCGGGCAGCGAGGGCACCTGTGCGCCGCTCGACTGTGACGATTCGAACGTCTGCACCGACGAGATCTGCCTGCCGGCCAGCGGCTGCGAGTACACCGACAACACCGCCCCCTGCGATGACGGTCTCGCGTGCACCGATTCCGACACCTGCAGCGCAGGGGCTTGCGCGGGCACGCCCAGGGTCTGCGACGATTCGATCGACTGCACGGATGACGCCTGTGACCCGGCCGACGGGCTCTGCAAGTCTGTCTCCGACGATGCGAACACCTGCACGGACGGCCTGGTCTGCACCGACGGCGACCACTGCGCGTCCGGCGCCTGCCTGGCGACCGGGTCGATCGACTGCAGCGACGGCGACGCCTGCACCGTGGACTCCTGCGGGGAGCCGGGCGGCTGCGCGTACACGCCGGTCGAGTGCGACGACGCGCTCGCCTGCAACGGCCTGGAGACCTGCGATCCGGCCGTGGGCTGCGGGGCCGGGACCCCGCTCGTGTGCGACGACCTGGATGCCTGCAACGGCGTGGAGACCTGCGATGACGTCGCGGGTTGCCTGCCCGGCGTGGCGCTCGTGTGCGACGACGCGAACGTCTGCAACGGTGCCGAGAGCTGCGACCCGGCCACGGGCTGCGCGGCCGGCACCCCGCTCGCCTGCGACGACGGCGACGCCTGCAACGGTCTCGAGACCTGCGATGCGGCCGCGGGCTGCGTGGCCGGCACGCCGCTTGCGTGCGACGACGCGAACGTCTGCAACGGCGCCGAGAGCTGCGATCCGGCCGCAGGCTGCGTGGCCGGCACGCCGCTCGCGTGTGACGACGGCACTGCCTGCACGGCGGACAGCTGCGATGCGGCCACGGGCTGCGTGTTCACCGCGGTGGACTGCGACGACGGGGACGCCTGCACCGCGGATGGCTGCGACGACGCCACGGGCTGCACCCACGCGCCGATCGCGTGCGACGACGGGGACGCCTGCAACGGGGCCGAGAGCTGCGACCCGGGCACGGGCTGCGTCCCCGGCGCGGCGCTCGTGTGCGACGACCTGGACGCCTGCAGCGCGGACGGCTGCGATCCGGCCACGGGCTGCACCCACGCGCCGGAGATCTGCGACGACGGCACGGCCTGCACCACGGACAGCTGCGATCCGGCCACGGGCTGCGTGTTCACCGGGGTGGACTGCGACGACGGGAGCCTGTGCACCGCGGACGGCTGCGATCCGGCCACGGGCTGCACGCACACGCCGGCCGTCTGCGACGACGGCACGGCCTGCACCACGGACAGCTGCGATCCGGCCACGGGCTGCGTGTTCACCGGGGTGGACTGCGACGACGGCGATCGGTGCACCGACGATGGCTGCGACGGCGCCCTGGGCTGCACGCACACGGCGGTAGGGTGCGACGACGGGGACGCCTGCAACGGCGCCGAGAGCTGCGACCCGGCCACGGGCTGCGTGGCCGGAGAGCCGCTCGTGTGCGACGACGGGGACGCCTGCGACGGCGCGGAGACGTGCGATCCCGTGGCCGGCTGCCAGGAAGGGCTGCCGCTCGGCTGCGACGACGGCGCGGCCTGCACGGTCGACACCTGCGATCCGGCCACGGGCTGCGTGTTCACCGCGGTCGGCTGCGACGACCTGGACGCCTGCACCGCGGACGGGTGCGACGACGCCACGGGCTGCACGCACGCGCCGATTGCCTGCGACGACGGGGACGCCTGCACCCTCGACAGCTGCGACTACGTCCTGGGCTGCCTGCATGCGGCCGTGGTGTGCGATGACGGGCAGTTCTGCAACGGCGCCGAGAGCTGCGACGCGGCCACGGGTTGCCTGGCGGGCGAGGCCCCGGCCTGCGACGACGGGGTGGGCTGCACGCTGGATGGGTGCGACGAGGACCTCGACGCGTGCGTGTCCACGGCGGACGACGCGGCCTGCGAAGACGGCCTGCCCTGCGACGGGGCCGAGCTGTGCGACCCCGCGCTCGACTGCCAGGCGGGCGCGCCGGTGGACTGCAGCGGGCTGGACGGGGAGTGCGTGGCCGGGGTGTGCGAGGAGGCCACGGGCGACTGCCTGACCCAGGACCGGGACGACGGCACGGAGTGCACCGACGGCGACGCGTGCACCGCGGGCGACGCGTGCACGGCGGGCGCGTGCGCCGGCGCGATCGTGGACGCGGACGGCGACGAGTATGGCCCGGACGCAGCCTGCGGCGGCGACTGCGACGACGCGGACGCGAGCGTCCACCCGGGTGCGGCCGAGACCTGTGGGGACGGCCTCGACCAGGACTGCAGCGGGGCGGATCTCGCCTGCGGCTGCGCGGACGCGGACGGGGATGGGCACCAGGACTCCGCCTGCGGCGGGGACGACTGCGACGACGGTGCCGCGGGTGTTCACCCGGGCGCGCAGGAGACCTGCGGGGACGGCGTCGACCAGGACTGCAGCGGGGCAGATCTCGCCTGCGGCTGCGCGGACGCGGACGGGGACGGCCACGCGGACGCGGCCTGCGGCGGCACGGACTGCGACGACGCGGACACCGACGTGAGCCCGACCGCGGACGAGGTGTGCGGCGACGGGCAGGACAACGACTGCGACGGGCTCGTCGACGCCGCGGACGCAGACTGCGGCTCGTCCTCCAGCGGGTGCGGCTGCGGCACCCCGGGCTCGCCGGCCGAGGCGGGCCTGCTGGCCCTGGCCCTCGGCCTGGCCGTCCTGCTCCGCCGCCGCGACGTGTAGCCGGCCCCTCCCTCCCACCCTGCCCCCGGGTTGCGGATCTCTCTTCACCTGTCGTAGAGTGCGCTCGTATTGCTGGGGGTTTGCCTACAAGGAGGGTTGCGATGCGGCGCCGCGAAACGTTCGCCTGGGTGCTCCTGTCCGTTGGCCTTCTGCTGGCCTCGATACCGGCCGCGGCGGTGAGCATCACCCCGGACGGCCAGGTGGACGACTGGGATCCGCCCGGCTGGATCTTCGACCCGCCGCCCTTCGACAACCTCGGGCACATCGGTCGCAGCCCGGCCTTCACCGGCGAGTACATCTGGCGCGACCAGCCGGCCGACGAGCGCAACGACTTCACCGATCCCGCCCGCGACACCCGGGTGGATCTGCTCGAGGTGCGCCTGACCGGCGATCTGAACGGCTTCTACGCGCTGGCCCGTTTCGCCGACATCCCCACGGGCGCGGTGGCCGGCGACGGGGCGCCCATGCTGCAGATCGCCGTGAGCACCCCGAGCGTGGCGTTGCCCGACACCTGGTTCGCGGGCTTCGCGGACACCTGGGTGCCGCCGGTCGCGGGCTGGACCTTCCTCATCCAGACCCGCTTCGGCGGCGCCGTGGCTGGCTCCCCGGACCTGGCCATGGCTCCGGTCATGCTGTACACCCCGGGCGGCGGGAGCGCGCTGGCGGGCACGGCGGTGATCAGCGCCCAGACCGACGCGATCGAGATCGCCATCCCCTGGGCGGCGCTCGGCATGGCCGAGCCCCCGGACGGGCCGGCGCTCTTCACCGTGGCCACCTTCCGCGCCAACCCCGCGGACAACACCTGGGACCTCGGCGGCCCGAACGTCCCCAACGCCCTCGACGCGGTCACCAACTACGGCGATCCCGGGCTGGCCATGGAGAACACCTGGCGCGAGGTCCAGGACATGGTCGTGGACTACCACTTCGAGGTCCTGTTCGGCCGCGGGGGCGAGGTGTCCTCCCCGCTGGTGATCCACGAGGTGTCCTACGATCCGGTCGGCCCGGATCCGGCCCTGGAGTACGTCGAGCTGGTGAACGCGACCGCCCACCCGCTCGCGCTGGCGGGCTTCCGCCTGGGCGACGCCGAGCTGCTCGACGACGCCGCCGAGGGCATGGCCGAGCTCGACTGCGGCACCCTGCTGCCGTTCGGCAGCCTGGTGGTGGCCAGCAGCGCGGACGACTTCGCGGCCTCGTTCGGCTTCGCCCCGGACTACTCCCTGGCGCCCACCGCGCTCGCGGTGCCGGTGGCCCTGCCCTACGATCTGTGGGCCACGGGGAGCGTCGCGCTGGCCAACGACGGGGACGAGCTGCTGGTGGTCGACGCGTACGACACGGTGATCGATCTGGCGCTGTTCGAGACCCTGCCCTGGCCCGCGCACGCGGGCGAGGCCTTCGAGGCGCTCGAGGGCCAGATGATGTGGCGTTTCCAGCTCGCCGACACGAACGACATGCTGGCCGACTTCATGCCCTTCGCCCCCTCGCCCGAGCCCGAGCTGTGCGGCAACGGGATCGTCGAGTGCCTGGAGGCGTGCGATGACGGCGCGGCCAACGGCAGCCTGCCCTGCGGCTGCCGCCTGGACTGCAGCATGCCGACCGACGGCGACCCCTGCGAGGACGGGCTCTACTGCAACGGCGCCGAGACCTGCGGCGGCGGCGCGTGCAACCCGGGCCCCGCGCCCTGCACCGCCAGCCAGATCTGCATGGAGGGGAGCGGCGCGTGCGTCGAGATCGCGGGCAGCCTGGTGGTGAACGAGATCGACTACGACCAGCCCGGGAACAACGACCCGGCGGAGTTCGTGGAGCTGCGGAACAACGCGGGGGTGGACCTCGAGCTGGCCGGGTTCTCGGTGGTCCTGGTCAACGGCAATGGCGGCGGAGCGGTCAGCTACGACACCATCGCCCTGCCCGACGCGATCCTGGCCGCGGGCGACTACTTCGTGATCTGCGCCAATGCGGCCACGGTGGCGAACTGCGATCTGGACGACGGCCCCGACACGAACTTCATCCAGAACGGCGCGCCCGACGCCGTGGCCGTGCTCTACGGCGGCGCCGTGGTGGACGCGGTGTCCTATGAGGGCAATACCGGCGCGCCCTACACCGAAACCACGGGCGTGGACCCGGGCGACGACAATACCACCGCCAGCCTGGGCATCTCCCGCTACCCGGACGGCGCCGACACGGACGTGAACGACACCGATCTGAGCCCGCGCTGCATCTCCCCGGGCGGACCCAACCACGCGGCCGCGGCCGGCTGCCTGTGCGGCAACGGGCTATCCGACCCCGGCGAGATCTGCGACGACGGCGGGCTGAACGGCACCACCACCTGCGGCTGCACCCTGGCCTGCGACTACCCGCCCGCCAGCACCCCGTGCCTCGACGGCCTGTTCTGCAACGGGGACGAGCACTGCAACGGCGCGGGCGCCTGCGTGGGCGGGGCCCTGGTGACCTGCGCGGACGGCGTGGCCTGCACCGACGATGTGTGCAACGAGGACACGGACCTGTGCGAGAACCCGCCGGACGACTCGCTGTGCGACGACGGCCTGGTGTGCGACGGCGCGGAGAGCTGCGACCCGACCGCGGGCTGCGTGGCCGGCACGCCGATCACCTGCGACGACGGGGTGGGCTGCACCACGGATACCTGCAGCGACATCGCGGGCGGGTGCGTGTTCGCGCCGGACGATGCCGCCTGCGACGACGGGGCGCTATGCACCCTCGATGCTTGCGATCCGCTCGCGGGCTGCGAGAACCAACCGATCGTGTGCGGCGACGGGGTGGGCTGCACCGTGGATGGTTGCAACCCCGCGACCGGCAACTGCGAGTACGTGCCGGACGACGGCCTGTGCGACGACGGAGACGCCTGCACCGGCGTGGAGAGCTGCGACGCCGGGGTCGGCTGCCTGGCTGGCACGCCCGTCGTGTGCGACGACCTGGTGGGCTGCACCCTGGACGCCTGCGATCCGGCCACCGGCGCCTGCGTGTTCAGCCCGGACGACGGCGCCTGCGACAACGGCCTGTTCTGCGACGGCCAGGAGTTCTGCGACGGGCTCCTGGACTGCCTGACCGGCATGGGCGTGATGTGCGACGACGGGGTGGGCTGCACGCTGGACCAGTGCGACGAGGAGCTCGACGACTGCGCCTTCAGCGTGGACGACGCGGCCTGCGACGACGGCCTGCCCTGCAACGGCGCGGAGACCTGCGATCCGCTGGCGAGCTGCCAGGCCGGCACCCCGGTGGACTGCTCCGGCCTGGACGGGGAGTGCGTGGTCGGGGTGTGCGAGGCGGCCACGGGCGCCTGCCAGACCCAGGACCGGGACGACGGCACGGAGTGCAGCGACGGCGATGTGTGCACCGCGGGCGACGTGTGCGGCGCGGGCGCGTGCGCCGGAACGATCGTGGACGCGGACGGCGACGAGTACGGCCCGGACCCGGCCTGCGGCGACGACTGCGACGACGCGGACGCGAGCATCCACCCGAACGCGACCGAAACCTGTGACGACGGCATCGACCAGGACTGCAGCGGAGCGGACCTGGCCTGCGGCTGCGCAGACGCGGACGGCGACACCTTCCCGGACACGACCTGCGGCGGCACGGACTGCAACGACGCGGACGCGGCCATCCACCCGGGCGCGGAGGAGATCTGCGGGGACGGCGTCGACCAGGACTGCAGCGGCGGGGACGAGACCTGCCCGTGCCCGGACGGGGACGGGGACAGCCACCAGGACGCGACCTGCGGCGGGGACGACTGCGACGACGCGGACGCGGCCATCAACCCGGGCGCGGCCGAGGTCTGCGGGGACAGCATCGACCAGGACTGCAGCGGGGCGGACCTGGCCTGCGGCTGCGCGGACGCGGACGGGGACACCTTCCCGGACGCGGTCTGCGGCGGCACGGACTGCAACGACGCGGACAACACCGTGTACCCGGGCGCGGCCGAGGTCTGCGGGGACAGCATCGACCAGGACTGCAGCGGGGCGGACCTGGCCTGCGGCTGCGCGGACGCGGACGGGGACGGGCACCAGGATCTCGCCTGCGGCGGCGACGACTGCGACGACAGCGCCGTGGGCGTCCACCCGGGCGCGCAGGAGACCTGCGGGGACGGCATCGATCAGGACTGCAGCGGGGGCGACCTGTCCTGCGGCTGCGCGGACGCGGACGACGACGGCTACCCGGAGGCGACCTGCGGCGGCACGGACTGCGACGACGCCGACGCGGAGATCAACCCGGCCGCGGACGAGGCCTGCAGCGACGGCGTGGACAACAACTGCGACGGGCTGACCGACGCCGAGGACCCGCGCTGCGGCGCGACCTCCAGCGGCTGCGACTGCGGCACCTCGGGCTCGCCCGCGGAGGCCGGGCTCGCGGCCCTGGCCCTGGGCCTGGCCGTCCTGCTCCGCCGCCGCAGCCGCTAGCCGTCCGTCCTCGGCCCTCCCGCCCCGAGTCCCAGAATCCTGCTGGCCCATCCGGGCCAGGGAAGAGAGCCTTCTTCGAGGGTGGCGTGGAGAGGCTGTCCCTGGGGCCTCCGGCGTTCGACTGCTCCCCATGTGACCGCCCCTCGAGAGTTGGTCGCTCGCAGGAGCCGCACGCGCAAGCTGGATACGGGCCTCTCCCGCCGCGGCGGCTTCCTGGCGTCCACCCGGAGGAGAACCCAGCTCGCCACCCCTCGCAAGATCCCCCGTGCGTGGCCGCCGCGGGATTGCGGTTGTGCCGCGGCCTGCGCGTGCGGCCATGCGATTGGCCGTGATTCAAGGGGCGGCCACATCACGAGTAGCTTCTCGCCGGAGGCCTCATGGACAGACCCTCCACGCTTCACTCGAAGAGGGTGTTCGATCCCGATTCACCCCGGGCAACCCTTTCGGGATGCAGCAGGTCAGAGGGGTGAACCACGGAGAGGAGACCGGCCATGCTCGCGACCAAGTGCTTGATGATCCTGTCGTTCTTCCTGTTCTCGGGCCCGGGCTGCGTGCCGGCCGTGGCTGGCAGCGGGCGGCTGGAGACGCGGGCGCTCGCGCTGGCGGGGTTCGACCGGGTGCACGTGGGCGGGGCCTTCGAGGCTGTGGTGGAGCGCGGGGATGGCTTCCTGGTCGAGGTGACCCTGGACGACAACCTGTTCGCCGACCTGCGTGCCGTGGTGGAGGAGCACACCCTGCACCTCGGGCTGCGCGACGGCTGCAGCTACCGGGTGGCCGAGGGCCACCAGCGGGTGCGGGTGCGCCTGCCGCGGCTCGAGCGGCTCCAGATCACCGGCGCCAGCGAGGTGAAGCTCGTGGGCTTCGGCCAGGCCGGCCAGGAGCTGGAGGCCTCTCTGTCCGGGGCCAGCGAGCTCGAGGGCGAGCTCGGAGTGGACCGGCTGGCGCTGGAGCTGTCCGGGGCGAGCGAGGCCCGGCTGCAGGGTCGGGCCGGCCAGCTCGTGCTGGTCGCTTCGGGTGCCAGCGAGGCGTCCCTGGGTGAGCTCTCGGCGGGCGAGGCGAGCGTGGACCTGTCCGGCGCCAGCGAGGCCCTGGTGCGCACCGACGGCCGGCTGGACGCGGAGGCCTCGGGCGCCAGCGAGCTGCACTACCTGGGCCAGGCCAAGCTCGGCCGGGTGGAGACCTCGGGAGCCTCGGAGATCGGCGGGTCCGAGGCGCCGGTCGAGGCCGCGCCCGCGCCCATGGTGCAGTGAGCGGTTCAGCCCTTCGGCTTGAGCATCAGATCCACGCGCTCGTGCTGGGACGGGTAGAGGTCCCTGGGTACGAGGTTCGGGCCCAGGGCCTTCATCACGCGGTAGCGGGCGCACTGGTCGAAGTGCTGGCGGCAGTAGTGCTCTTTCACCAGGTCGGCCATGGCCGGCATCTTGGACATCCGGTCGTTGAAGAACGGACAGGTGGCGAGGCGTTCGCAGTCCGGCATTGGGGCCCCCCTTTGGACTCCAGCACCACGCGATCTAGAGGGAGCCTACCACCGGCCTCCGGGTCGGGCAAGCGCGGGCCCGAACCCGTGAGCTTTCTGAAGTTGCACTTTAGGAAACTCAAGGGCGCCGCTCAGGGCGCGAAGGCCAGGCGGAGGGTGATCGGGCCGGGTTGGGCCGGGGCGGAGACCCGCACCAGCCCGTCCTCGTCCACCTCGGCGCTCGCCCCCGCGGGTGACGTGAGCCCCACGAAGGCGTGGCCGTTCCCGTGGAAGGCGAGGGACACCGGCCCGGGCGCCGCGGCGAGGGTGAGCGAGAGCTCGCCCGTGCCCGCGTCCCAGCCCTCCGGCCCCAGGCCCACCCCGCCCAGCGTGATCTGCCGGTCCCAGCCCAGGAATTGCGGCCGGTCGAGCGCGGGCCGCACGGCCAGCGCCCGGGCGTCGTGGCTCGACACCGAGACCATGAACGGCTCCGCCTGCAGGCCCAGGTAGCGCTGCTGCCAGAACTCGTACGCGTGCCAGGGCCCGGCTGGGAGCCCGAGCGCCTGCGGGTCGATCGGGTAGGCGCGGGTCTCGCCGTCGGGCAGCACGCCCGGCGGGTTCGAGGCGTGGTCCAGGTTGGCCCCCAGGTTGAGCAGCGCCACCCACAGCCAGGGCCCGGCCAGGCCGTCCTCTCCGCCCGCGACGAGCTTGGCGTACACCTCGGGGACCTCGCGGGTGAAGAGATCGAGCGGCCGGGCGGCCTGGGGGTGGACCGGCAGGAGCGCGCGCACCACCGCCAGCCGCTCCGGGTAGGGCGCCAGATCCTCGAGCAGCCGGTCGCCGAGCTTCGCGATGCCGCCCGTGGCCGCCACGAAGGTGGCGAAGGCCCGGCTCTCCTCGAGCGTGATGGGCGGGAGGTCCGGCCGGGTCGTGTCCGAGCGGAAGACCAGCAGATCGGGGTGGTTCACCCACACCCGGCCGTGCAGCCAGTAGCGCCGGGCCGCGTTGGCGATGGTCGGCTTGAAGCCCTGTCGCTCGAGCGCTCCGGGCTTCTCCGGGTAGCCGTCCCAGACCGGTAGGTTGTCCATGGTGGTGCGCATGCCGTCCACCAGCCCGTAGGTCACCCCCAGCAGCCCCACGTGCAGCAGGAAGGTCTGGTCGCCGAGCCCGGCCCGCAGCGCCTGGAGCCCGCGGCGGTAGACCTCCACCGCGGTGAGCCCGGGCTCGTGGAAGCCGCGGCACAGCATGAGGGGGTAGGCGAAGTCCATCTTGAGCCAGTCCACGCCCCAGTCCTCGCGCGCGCGCCGGCCGGTCTCCTCGAGGAAGGCCGCCACCTCCGGGTGGCTCGGGTCGAGCATGTGCAGGTCGGCAAACAGCACCCCGCCCCAACCCGAGCGCGGCGGGAACCAGCCCGGGTGCTCCGCGAGCAGGTCTGAGCCCTCCCGGGCGGTGAAGGGCGCCATCCACAGCCCGGGCCGCAGCCCGGCCGCGCGGATCTCGGACAGGATCCCGGCGCCAGCGGAGAAGCCCCCGGGGAAGCGATCCGCGCGCGGCTGCCAGTCGCCGTAGGCCGCCTGCCAGCCGTCGTCGATCTGGAACCAGGCCATGCCCCAGGGGGAGAGCTCGTCCCGCACCACGCCCAGGTTCGCGCGGATGCGCGCCTCGTCGGTGCCGTAGCCGCCGGTCGAGCCCGAGGTGCTCCACGAATTCCAGCCGTCGGGCACCCGCCCGCCCCGCTCGAGCCAGGTGCGGATGCCGAGGTGGTCGTGGACGGCGTCCGCGTACCCCTCGAGCGCCGTGAAGGCCGTGGCCGCCGGGTCCGGGGAGGCGCGGGAGGCCGAGAGCAGGATGGGCTCGGACAGGAGCTCCTGGCCCGGGGCGAGCGGCTTGCCCTCGGGCAGGTAGAGCACGTCCGCGGAGAACAGGCCGAGCCCCTGGCGACCGTCAGGCAGGGCGGCCGGGGGCGGGACGTCCGCGAGCCCCAGGACCGGGATGCCCCGCTCGACCGAGAGCGCGCCCGCCTGCCACACCCGGCCGGCCGGGCCGTCGAACACCAGGTGGCTCCAGTTGCTCTCCGAGTGGCCCTGCAGCCGGAAGGGCACCACGGCGTTCAGCGGATCGGCGGGCTTGTCGCCGGGCACGAGCTGGGCGACCTGGTCGGCCAGCACCCCGGAGCCGTTCTCCAGGATCCGCAGGGCCGCGGGCTCGCTGCCCAGGTACAGGCCACCGCCCTCGCCGGCCCGGGCCCGGGCCGGGGCCAGCACCCAGACCGTGACCGGCGCCGCGCCCGCGTTGCGCACCCCCAGCCTGACCACCACGCCCGCGGCCAGCTCCACCGCCTCTGGCGCGCGGAGCTCCCAGCTCACCTCGAGCCCGTCCGCGCTCGCGGGGTAGCGCAGCCGCAGCACCTCCGCGGGCCCGAGCCCGTCCGACTCGGTCGTCCGCTCGAGCTCGGGCCGGCCGAGGTCCGCGGTCGACAGCTCGCGGGCGAAGCCGTCGAGCGCCAGGTGCCCGCGCGCCCCGCGCAGCACGAGCGCCCCGTCCGGGGCGTACAGATCGAACGCGCCGCGGGTGAGGCGGACGACCAGGCGCGTGCGGCCGGGCTCGCCCAGGTCCGCGCGCAGCCCCGCGGCCGGGTTGCACACCCCGGAGCCGCACAGCTCCTGCTCGGAGCAGTCGAGATCGGTCTGACAGGCCCCGGGCCCCCCGCGCCCGTCCCCGCAGCCCGCTGCCAGCAAGCCGGCCGCGAGGCCGGAGACGAGGTGGATCCAGCGCATGGCGGCTCCTCGCGGAAGTGGGCCTGGCCCATGCTCGCACCAACCCCGCGGCGGGGACAAGGAAGGAAGTTGAGGAATGACCGGTTGTGTGGTTGAAATGGACCCAGACAGCAAGGAATGAACGGGGACACATCGGGAGGTGGAAGATGAGGCGCTGGACGTGGATCGGCGTGTGGGCCGGGCTGCTCGTGGCTGGCTGCGACGGGGACGGGCCCTCGGGCGAGGCGTGCACGCTCGACCAGGACTGCGGAGCGTGCGAGGCCTGCGTCGACGGGCACTGCCAGGCGAACGCGCCGAGCGAGGAGTGCGGGGATGACCTGGATAACGACTGCGACGGCGCGACCGACGAGGGCTGCGCCGAGTGCGGCAACCAGGACCAGGAAGAGGGCGAGGCCTGCGACGACGGCAACACCACGGACGGGGACTACTGCTCCGCGGACTGCCAGACCGTCACCGGCCGGTGCGGGGACGGCACCCACCAGGACAACGAGGTGTGCGATCTGGGCACCGAGACCGCGCCCGCCGAGTGCCAGCCGGATCTCCAGACCGATCCGGACCACTGCGGCTCCTGCGAGCGCGCCTGCCCCTCGGGCATGGAGTGCCTGGGCGGAGTGTGCTTGCAGGAGCTGGCCAGCGGCCAGGCCGGTATTCGGGCCCTCGCCCAGGACGCGGACCACCTCTACTGGGTGACGCATCCAACATGTGATGTGTCTGGAAACCAGATCTACGACGGTTCCGTGGTGCGGGTGCCCAAGACCGGCGGGGCGCCCGAGTCCCTGGCCACCGGGAGAGGCACTCCGGTCGATCTCGTCCTGGACGAATCCGACGTCTACTGGATCGACCAGGGCACGGGCCAGGGAGATCATGGAGTCTTCAAGGTGGCCAAGCTCGGAGGCGACACGGTGTCGGTGGCCACGGGTGTCTGGGTGGATGGCCTCGCGCTGGATGCTGACGCCGTCTACTGGTGCGAGGAGGATGGAGCCCGCAGCCGCTTCATGCTTCTGGCCAAGGACGGCAGCCTGGGGCCGACCGAGTTGTTCACGGACGAGATCGGCTGCCGCCATCTGCAGGTCGACGAGTTGGGTCTGCTGTGGGTGGGCATGGACGACATGGCCATGGATGTCATCTACCGGCGGGGGCTCGTCGATGTAGAGAGCCGAGTGTTCGAGCCCAACTTCGGCACGAGCGGAATCGAACTCGCGCTGGATGCCGAGGCGGTCTACGTACACCATTACAGCAGCGACCCTGATGAGGTCTCGATCGTCCGCCTGCTGAAGGATGGCTCGGAGCGACGGAACGTGGCCCTGCCGGAGGTCCCTTCGGGCTGCCAGTCGCAGGGTCTGGCGCTCGAGGGGGCCCGGGCGCTGTGGCTGATCGGCTGTGAGCACTCCGCCGCTTTCCAGGCGGCGCCCAAGGCCACCGGCGCAGCCGAGGACTTGGTCTCGCTGCCCTGGCCCGTGGGCCGCATCGCCCCCTTCGTGGTAGATCCGGACGGCATCTACCTCGCCCGCGTCCCAGCAGACGACGGCCGTTGCCCGCCTCGCGAAAGCACGATCTACAAGATCGTGCCCTGATCGCCTGCCCATCGCCCCTCACGCCGAGTAAGGCCCCTGGCTGGCCGGACGACCCCTCCGCAGTGACTTGCTGCACTTCCATGGACGCTGGAGGGTATGACATGGGCAAGCCGATTCTCGTGGTGGGTGTGACCGGCAAGGTGGGTAAAGCGCTCGCGGAGGTCCTGGTCGCCAAGGGGCAGTCCGTCCGTGGGACCGCGCGTGACCCGGAGGCCGCGCGCAAGAAGGTGACGCTGCCCGGGCTCGAGCTCGCGGCGCTCGACTTCGAGAAACCGTCCGGCTGGGCCACTGCGCTCGAGGGCGTGGCGCGGATGTTCTTGCAGTCGCGGCCCGGGGAGGCGACGCCGGAGGAGATCCTGGTGCCGCTCATCGACCAGGCCAGGGAGGCCGGGGTCGAGCGCGTGGTGCTCATGACCGCGCTCAACGTGGACCGGTCCGAGGAGCTCGGGCTGCGCAAGGTGGAGCGGCACCTCATGGGCTCCGGGCTCCGGTACACCATCCTCCGGCCCAACTGGTTCATGCAGAACTTCAGCGAGGGCTTCATCGGCGACGGCATCCGCCACCAGGGCGGCATCTACCTGCCGGCCGCGGACGCCCGGGTGAGCTTCATCGACACCCGCGACATCGCGGCCGTGGCGGCCAAGGCGCTCCTCGAGGAAGGTCACGATCGGCAGGAGTACGCGCTCACCGGCAGCCAGGCGCTCGGATACGCGGAGGCGGCCCGGGTGATCAGCGACCTGGGTTGCAGGCAGGTGCCCTACGTCGCGGTGAGCGAGGAGGCCGCGCGCCAGGGATTACTGCAAGCCGGCTGGGAGGAATCGCAGGCGGGCTTCATGCTGGCCCTGTTCGCCATGAAGCGGAAGGGCTTCGCCGCGCCGGTGGAGAACACGGTCGAGCGCCTGCTCGGCCGCCCGCCCATCGACTTCCAGTCGTTCGTGCGCGACTTCCGCTCGTCCTT
Source organism: Myxococcota bacterium (assembly GCA_022710975.1). Lineage (GTDB taxonomy): Bacteria > Myxococcota > B64-G9 > B64-G9 > B64-G9 > JAKLGA01. The sequence continues at coordinate 322,685 of JAKLGA010000003.1, forward strand.
CTGCTGACTCAGGGGATGGGTTCGGTGCACAGGGAGTCGAGCGCCTCGAACACGGGCACCAGCGCGGCGTAGTCGCTGTGCACGACCCCGCCCTGCGGGTCGTCGGTCATGTCGTAGTAGTAGCACCGCGCGGGTGGGACGCCGGACTGCACGTAGGCGGCCGCGTCGGTGTCCTTGTTGCCGAAGCCGTAGTCGGGCGGGTACCCGAGCTTGGCCGTGAGCAGGGCCAGCTCGGCCACCTTGTACTCGATGGCGGCCGCGCCCGAGGCGCCCAGGTGGTTCAGCGTGGTGTGCGAGACGCCCGGCGGGAAACCGCGTTCCACCAGCCACTCCTGGGTGCGGCCCTCCAGGAACTCGGGCCGCGCGGTCAGGTAGAAGATGTGGTAGCCCTTGCGGGCGAGCGCCCAGAAGGCGTCCGCCGCGCCCGGGTGCGCCTCCGGTGAGATGCTGAGCAGCGTGTCCCAGGCCTGGGCGTACTCGCTCGTGGTGAGCGTGCCGTCGATGTCCGTGACCACCACCCGCGCGCCGGGCGGGAGGATGGTCAGGGAGGCGTCGGCCGTGGAGAGGTCGCCCTTGACCACGAAGTGGATGCGGTGCCGGCCGATCCCCAGGCGCTTCTCCTCCGGGATCCGGAAGAACACCCGCCCGCCCGTGTCCGCGACCCCCTCGACGGTGGGGTTGTCGTCGTCCTCGCTCGTGGTTGCCGTGCCCAGGTGCTCCCAGGTCTCGCAGTCGCGCAGCAGCCAGAGGTCCACGTCCTCGTCGTGGAGATCGGAGTCGGTCAGCAGCCCATAGGCGAACTTGGCGAGCGCCCACTGCGGATCGCCCTCGGCCAGGAAGAGGTCTCGCCCCCGGTGGTAGGCCGTGCCGAGCGCCAGCAGGGCCGAGGTGCCGTGCCGCCAGTCGGCCTCCGGCCCCGGATCGGGCGGGGCGGCGTCGCAGGCCGGCGGATCCGGGCAGGGCACGAGCTGGCTGCCCCCCACGCAGACGCCGGCCCGGCAGGCGTCGTCCAGGGTCTCGGGCAGCCCGTCGTCGCACGGGCTGCCGTCCGCCTCGGCCGGGTTGGTGCAGGCGCCGATCCCGGGCTGGCAGGCGCCCGGCAGGTGGCAGGCCGCGGGCGCCGGGCACTCGACCGGCGAGGCGCCCTGGCACGCGCCCGCCTGGCAAGTGTCCACGGTCGTGCACCGGTCGCCGTCGTCGCAGGCGGCGCCGTCCGCGACAGGCCCCACGGCGCAGGCGCCCTGGTCGTCGCAGGCGGTCTGCTCGCAGGGGCCCACGGCCTGGCCCAGGGTGCAGGCCGTGCCCTGCGGGAGGGGGCTCGCCGCGCACTCGCCTCCGGTGCAGACCGCCGCCTGGCAGGCGGAGAGCTGGAGCTGGTCCAGGCAGTCGGCGTCCGCGCTGCAGAGCCCCAGGGGTCCCGAGTCGGAGCAGGCTGCGGACAGGGCCGCGCACGCGCCCGCGAGGCACAACCACCGCCGCGTCCAGATCCTCATGGGCGAGACCTCCGAGCGAGGGGGTTCTGACCGACTCTACACCTACTTCAGCTGCCCCGGCGACCAGGGCTGGCCCAGGGCGGCGGGGGCGAGGTGGCCGCGCTTCAGGGCCGCGGCCAGGACCAGCACCAGGATGGCGGCCAGGTAGGGCAGCATGCCCAGCACGTAGCCCGCGTTGGGATCCTGGAAGAGCTGCAGGCCGCTGCCCTGGAGATCGAGCCCCAGGCGGGTGAGCGCGCCGAACAGGAGCGCCCCCAGGGCGATGCCCCAGGGGCGCCAGCCGCCCGCGATCACCAGCCCCAGGACGATCCAGCCCTGGCCCGCGGTCAGCCCGTCCACCCAGCCCGGGGTGACCGCCAGGCTGAGCGTGCCTCCGGCCAGGCCGGCCAGGGCCGCGCCGACCACCACGCACGTCGCGCGCACCCGCTGCACCCGGATCCCCATGGCGGCCGCCGCGGCCGGGTGCTCGCCCGTCGCGGTGACCACGAGCCCCCAGCGGGTGCGGGTGAGCAGCAGGTGCACGGCCGGCAGCGCCAGGAAGGCCAGGTAGACCAGCCAGGGCTGGGAGAAGAGCGCCCGCCCGACCAGCGGCAGCTCCGCCAGGCCCGGGATGGGCGCGGGCCCGAAGCTGGGGGCGGCCTGGCCGACCAGCGCGGCCCCGCCGACCGAGGACAGCCCGGCGCCCAGGAACACCAGCGCCAGGCCCGAGACCACCTGGTCGCTCTTGAGGCCCACGGTCAGCCAGGCGTGCAGCAGGCCGAACAGCGCGCCCACGAGCACCGCCAGGGCCAGGCCGACCAGGGCGCAGCCCGTGGCCTGGGCCCCGGCCACCCCGGCCATGGCGCTGGCGAGCAGCACCCCCTCGAGCCCCAGGTTGAGCACCCCGGCCCGCTCGGCCCACAGCTCGCCGAGCGCCGCGAACAGCAGCGGCGCGCCGCGGGCCAGGGCCGCGCCGAGCAGCCCCTCGGTGATCTCCAGGCCGGTCACGGCGGCCCCTCCGGCGCGGGGCGGGCGGGCTCGGCCCGGCGCCGCCGGAGCATGTGGCGGCCGAAGAAGTCGGCGGCCACCACGCTTGTCAGGATGACGCCCTCGAGCAGGGTGGCGACGCCGCCCGGCTGGACCTGCTTGGCGCCGCTCAGCAGGCCCGCCAGGAGCACGGACACCAGCACCACCCCGGCCGGGTGCAGGCGCGCCAGCCAGGCCACCAGGATGGCCGCGTACCCGTAGCCGGGCGAGAAGTTCTGCTGCAGCCGGTGCACCACCCCGGACACCTCGCACATGCCGGCCAGGCCCGCCAGCCCGCCCGAGAGCGCCATGGCGAGCAGCATGTTGCGGCCGACCGGCATGCCCGCCGCCCGGGCGGCGCGCTCGCTCACCCCGGCGACCTTGAGCTCGAAGCCCAGCCGGGTGCGGTGGTCGAGCGCCCACACCGCCAGCGCGGCCAGGAGCGCCAGGGGGAAGCCCGCGTGCAGCGTCAGGCCCGCCAGCGCCGGCCAGGTGTCCGCCAGGGCCGACAGGCGCGGCAGCCAGGCCGCCTCGGGGAACAGCGGCGTCATCTGGAAGCCGCGATCGCTCCAGGCGGAGTAGATGAACAGGTTGTTCCACTGCACCGCCACGTAGGTCAGCATGAGCGTGGTCAGGATCTCGCTCACCCCCAGCCGCGCGCGCAGCAGGCCCGGCAGCGCGCCCCACAGCGCCCCGCCGGCGAAGCCCGCCAGCGCCATGAGCGGCAGGACGAGCGCGCCCGGCGTGTCCGCGGGCAGCCAGAAGCTGGCCACCCCGGCCGCGGCCCAGGCGCCCAGGAAGAGCTGGCCCTCGGCGCCCACGTTCCACAGGCCGGCGCGGAAGGCCAGCGCGCAGCCCAGGCCGCACAGCATGAGCGGAGTGGCCTTGGTGAGCGTGTCCGAGAGCGCCCACGGTCCGCCGGTGAAGGCGGCGCGCAGGATGGTGGCGTAGGCCTCGGCCGCGGACGCGCCCAGGAGCTCGAGCAGCAGGGCGCCGAGCCCCAGGCCGACCAGCAGCCCGAGGAGCGAGCCGCGCGCCTGCGTCCAGGCGGACTCCCGCGCCCGGGGCGCGATCTCCAGGCCGGGCAGCCTCATGCCAGCCCCGCCATGAGCGCGCCGGCGGCGCCCCGCTCGAAGGGCGGCCCGGGCAGCGGCGGCGACAGCCGGCCGCGGTAGAGGACGCGCACCTCGTCGCCGAGCTCGAGCACCTCGTCGAGGTCGCTGGACAGGAGCAGCACGGCCGCGCCCGCGAGGGCCGCCTGGCGCAGGCGGGCCCGCACGGCGGCGGCCGCGCCCAGATCGAGCCCCTGGGTGGGCTGGTGCACGAGCAGCACCCGCGGGGCCTCGAGCAGCTCCCGGCCCAGCAGCAGCTTCTGGAGATTCCCGCCGGACAGCGCCGCGCTCGGGGCCGCCAGCCCCGGCGCGACCACCTGGAGCTCGGCCAGGACGCGGGCGGCGTGCGCCTCGAGCGCGCGCGGGTGGAGCCACCCGAGCGGCCCCCGGGCCAGGCGGCGGTAGGCCCGCAGGCCCGCGCTCTCCGCGACGGTCAGTCGCCCGTCGGTCGCCTCCCCGTGGCGATCCTCGGCCAGGAAGCCGACGCCGCGGGCCAGGAACTCCCGGGCCGGCCGGCCGGTCACGTCCTGCCCCTCCAGCAGCACCCGGCCGGAGTGCGGCGCGAGCAGCCCGGCGCAGGCCGCGGCCAGCTCGCCCTGGCCGTTGCCGGCCACGCCGGCCACCCCGCAGACGCGCCCGGGCCGGAGCGCGAGCGAGACCTCCGACAGGCGCACGATCCCGTCCACGACCACGCTGACCTGGTCCAGGGCGAGGCGGGGTTGCGCCGACCGATCGGACCGATCGGTCGGATCGGTCGGATCGGTCCGATCTCCGGGCGCCGGGCCGGCCTCGGTCATGCCCACCATCATCCCGGCGAGCTGCTGCGCGTTCACCTGGCCGCGTTCGACCCCCTCGGCCAGCGTGCGGCCGCGGTGCAGCACGCTGATGCGATCGGCCACCTCCAGGATCTCGGGCAGCTTGTGGCTGACGAACAGCACGGCCACCCCCTCGGCCGCGAGCCTTCGCATGACGGCGAACAGGCGGCCGGCCTCGTCCGGGGTGAGCACCGCGGTGGGCTCGTCCAGGAGGAGCACGCGCGCCTCGCGGCTGAGCGCCCGCGCCAGCGCCACGCGCTGCTTCTCGCCCGCGGACAGCGTCTCCACGCGCGCGTCCAGGGGGAGCTCCAGCCCGAGCCGGGCGGCCAGGCGCTCGAGCTCCTGACGCAGCCGGCGGCGAGGCAGCACGAAGGCCCGCGCCCGGTCCCAGCCCAGCAGCAGGTTGTCGAGCACGCTGAGGCGCTCGACCAGCAGGTAGGACTGGAACACCATGGCCACCCCGGCCCGCTGGGCCTCGCGCGGCGAGGCGAAGCGGCGCGGGCTCCCGGCCAGGCGCAGCTCCCCCGCCTCCGGGCGCAGCAGACCGGCGGCCACGTGGGCGAGCGTGCTCTTGCCGGCCCCGTTCTCGCCCACCAGCGCGTGCACCTCGCCGGCCCGCAGCCGGAGCCCGGCGCCGTCGCAGGCCAGCGTCCCGGGGAAGCGCACGCGGATGCCGCGGAGCTCGAGCGCCGCGGGGCTCGGGGCGGGAGCGGGCATGGTGGGGGGCTAGTGCCCGCCCGAGGGCAGGCTGCCCTCGATGCCGTCTGCCAACCAGCCCATGCAGGTGGTGCAGTCCAGCCGGCCGGGCACGCCCTTGAGGCCCTCGAGGTCCTCCTGGGTCAGGCGCTTGCCCTCCGGCACCACCAGCCGGCCCTGGTTGTCGCGGATGGGCCCGGAGAAGACGCCGAAGCGATCGAGCTCGCCCCGGCGCATCTTCTCGCGCAGGTCCCTCACCTCGGCCACGGCCGCGGCCGGGATGCCCGGGTGGGGCGTCTGGCCGGGCTCGAAGCCCAGCAGGCCCACCAGCTCGCTGTCCGCGTCCGGGTACAGGTCCCCGGGCTTCCAGGTCCCGGCGCGGATCTGCTCCACGATGCGCTGGTAGGTCGGCCCCCAGTTCCAGTAGGTCGTGGTCAGGCAGCGCTCGGGCGCCGCCTCGCAGGCGTTCTGCGAGTCGTAGCCGATGCCCCAGCGGCCGGCGGCCGCGGCCGCCACGACCGGTCCCGGGGTGTCGGCGCCGGTCACCACCACGTAGGCCCCGCCCGCCAGCAGCGACTGGGCGGCCTCCTTCTCCTTGACCGGATCGAACCAGGAGTGGATCCAGCGCAACTGGATGGTGCACGCGGGGCAGGAGCGCCGCACCCCGAGGGCGAAGGCGTTCAGCAGCCGCACCACCTCGGGGATGGGGAAGGGCTCCACCGCGCCGAGCGTCTTCTGCCCGTCCGCGGCCGCGCGCGCGCCGGCGATCACCCCGGCCAGGTAGCGCATGCACTCCATGGCGCCCATCAGGTTGGCGAGGTTCCGCTCGTTCTTGCGGAAGCCGGAGACGTGCACGAAGCGGGTGGCCGGGAACTCGGAGGCGACCTGGGCGGTCGCGTCCATGAAGCCGAACGAGGTGGTCACCACCAGGTCGTAGCCGTCCCGGGCGAGCGAGCGCACCAGCGCCTCGGCCTCGGCGCCCTCGGCCACGCTCTCGAAGGCCTTGGTCACCACGCCCGGCACGTGCTGCTCGAGGTGCTTGCGGCCCGCGTCGTGGGCGAAGGTCCAGCCGCCGTCGCCCACCGGACCGACGTACACGAAGGCCACCCGGAAGGGCTTCGCCGCCGGGGCCGCGGCCGGGGGCTGGGCCACGTCCGGGCCGCCCGCGCCCGCCGGGCCGGCCGCCGGCTCGCTCCTGGTGCAGGCCGCGCCCAGCGCCAGGGCGAGGGCCGCCACCACCCACGTCTTCGCATGCATGCTCATCTCCTCCAGGGCCCGTACCGTACCCCGGTCGCGGGCCGGGATCAATCGGCGGCGCGGGGTCTTGACTTCGATCGGGCCGGGTGCGGTGATAGGACGACGGTCTCCAGAGAGGTGAGGGATGAGATCCAGTCGTGTGCGTCTGGCCTTGCTGGCTTGGATTCTCGCGGCGATCGCGGCGGCCTGCTCCGGGCGGGACGGTCAATCCGGCGCGGGCTCCATCGAGGGGGCCAAGGCGGCGACGGCCTTCGTGGTGGTCGGGCGCACGGGGCACTCCGGCTCGGGCTCGGGATTCCTTGTCCACAGGCAGGGTCGCAGCGGCCTGGTGGTCACCAACGCGCACGTCACCGGTGGCGGTCGTGGCAAGGTCGGGATCCGGGTCGTCTTCCACAGCGGCACGAGCCGCGCCCTGGCGCTGGAGGCCAGGCTGGTCGCGCATGATCCGGTGGCGGATCTCGCCCTTCTGGAGGTGGAGGGCGACGCCCTGCCCGAGCCCATCCCCATCGAGGCCGATCGCGTCTTCCGGGAGACGGACCCGGTGCTGATCCTCGGCTTCCCCTTCGGCATGGAGCTGACCACGAACAGGGAGTCACCCTCGCTCACGGTCTCGCGGGGCAGCGTCTCGAGCCTCCGGCTCGACGAGAACGACCAGCCCTTCATGCTGCAGATCGACGGGGACATCAACCCGGGCAACTCCGGTGGGCCCATCATCGACGAGCAGGGGCGGCTCGCGGGTGTGTCGGTGGCCGAGGTCTCCTCGACCAACATCGGCTTCGCCATCCCGGCCTTCATGGTCCGGAACCTGCTCGAAGGCACCGTGACCGGCCTGCGCGCCTCCCGCTCCGCCAGCGGGATCATGCTGTTCGGACTGCCGCTGGAGCCGACCCAGAAGATCGAACGCGCGACCCTGCGCCTGGCCGAGAAGTCCACCGCGGAGCTCCAGGCGTTCCTCGGGCCCGCGCAGCGCTGGAAGGAGATCGAGGACGCCCCCCAGACGGTCGAGCTCACCCGGGTGGGCGACGCGTTCACCGCCACCTTCCAGGCCCCGGCCAGTCGCCGCGGGGTGCCACTGTGCGCGCAGATCGTGCTCGAGACCGGCGGGCGGCGCAACGCCATGCCGCCCTTCAGGATGCAGCTCGACGAGGGAGCGGTGGTGCTGTTTGGGCCCGGTGTGGCGACGCGGCCGGAGAAGCACCCGTCCGGGCCGGGGCGCGAGCCCGCGAAGCCCAGGCCCGATCCGCCCGCGCCTCAGCCCCCGCCCCCTGCGCCCGCGCCCGAGCCGGAGGTGGGGACCGTGCTCACCACGACAAGCAGCATCGAGGACGTGGTGCCGATCGGCGTCGGCGAGAGCCTGCTGCTGCTGCTGTCCGAGGAGCCCAGGCTGGCGCTGTTCGACCGCCTGGCGGAGAAGATCGCCGCGGCCTTCCCGCTGGGGGTGGACTTCCCGCTGCTGGCCGCGACCCGCGAGAGCCTGTATGTGGTGGACACGCAGAAGCGCGTCATCCACCGGCGCAAGCTCGCGGACATGACGCCGCTCGCCACGGCGCCGGTGGGTGTGCTGGGCGAGGTGCGGGCGGTCGCCATCGGCTCCAACTCCACCGATGCCCCCCTGGTCCTCGCGGTGGGCGAGGCGCTGCAGCTCTACGATCCGCTCACGCTGAAGCAGCTCCCCACAGAGTGGCGGAACGAGCGGGGCGAGAACCGGCCGCCTTACATCGGGAGGGACACACGCCTTCAGCTGCGCGCCTCCCCCAACGGCAGGTACCTGACCTTCTGGCGCCTCGGGGTCTCGCCCTCGGGCGTCCACCTGATCCGCCTCAGAGGCGGTGTGCTCGAGTTCACCTACCAGCACACCACCATGGGCCATCTGGTGCCGGACGACTCGGGCAACGTGTTGACCGGACAGAACGTCATGTACAACAACCAGCTGCAGAAGGTGGACGAGCCATCCCAGCCGAGCCAGCGGTACGTGGTGCTCGTCCCCGTGCTGGGCAAGGATCTGTTCCTGCGGGTGATGGAGGAAGCCAAGCAAGCCACCGCGGTCGTGTACAAGACGCGCGGTGGCGGGGCGGTCATGGACCTGGGCGTACTGCCACTGATGAAGTCCAGCGAGCACCCCGCGGCGTCGGCGAGCCAGCGGATCACCCTCGAGAAACGCTACTTCCTCGATCCCGACAGCGGCCAGCTGGTGCTCATCCCCCGTAGCAACGACCGGATCGTGATCCGCGAGATCCAGCCGCTCGAGGTCCCGGAGTAGCCCTCCCCCCCCCTGCCCCCCGAAGCCCTGATCACCCCATCCTCTACCCTGGCGTGATCCGGATCACCCCCGCGCACCCCTACCTGGGCGATCGTGCGGGAGATCTCGGGTCGGGGTTGCCGGGAAGTCCCGCACGCGGGTTGGAAGGGGTGGACAATCCGCAGTACCACGTCAGCCGCGGAGGATGATCCGATGAAAGCGATGAGACCGTTCGAGAAGCTGGGTGTGTGCCTGCTCGTCTCGTCCGCCCTGTGGCTCGGAGCCCCGGCGCTGGCCGCCGAGGTGCTCGAGCTCCAGGTCGGCTTCCCCGAGCCGAGCCTGCAGGTGGACGAGCGGGGCTACACGCACGTCAGCCTCCCGGGCGCGCCCAACCTGGCCCGGCCCGGCGCGCCGGCCCTGCCCGTGCGCCTGGTGCGGGTGGCGCTGCCCCCGGGCGCGCGGGTGCGGGCCGTCGAGGTCACCCCCCTCGGCCAGCGCGCGCTGCCCGGCTTCCACGAGGTGTTCCCGGCCCAGCCGCCCCGGCCGCTCAGCCTGCCCGCCGCGGACTTCCTGCCGCCGGACCCGGAGGCGTACCGCGCCCCCGGCCTGTTCCCGGCCTCCCCGTCCGAGGCCCGGCCGGTCCAGGGGCTGCGCGGCGTCGCGGTGCTGCCCCTGGCCGTGTGGCCCGTGCGGGCCGAGCCGCTTGCGGGCGCGCTGTGGTTCACGCCGGCCGTGCGGGTGCGGATCGAGCTCGAGGCTGGCAAGGCGCAGGCTCCGACCTACCGCGGCCTGGCCGAGGATCTCGCGCGGGCCGAGCGCCTGGTCGAGAACCCCGAGCTGCTCGGGCGCTACCCCGCGGCGCGCGGGCGCGCGCCCGGCGACGCCCGGTACGTGGTGGTGACCAGCGCGGCCCTGGTCGGCTGTCCGGGCGACTACGGCCTGGAGGCGCTGCTGGCCGAGAAGCAGCTCCGCGGCCTGACCACCCGCCTGGAGACCGTCGAGGCCATCCGGGCCGCCTACCCGGGCCGGGACGACGCCGAGAAGATCCGCGCCTTCTTGCGCGAGCGCTACCTCGAGGACGGGGCGGAGTTCGCGCTGCTGGCGGGCGACGCGGACGGCGCGCAGGTCGGCGGGGAGACCGAGCCCGTGGGCGTGCCGGTGCGCATGCTGTGGGGCGACATCGGCTTCGGCCCGGACGACGTGCCGTCGGATCTGTACTACAGCTGCCTCGACGGGGACCTGGACGGGAACGGGAACGACGTGTTCGGCGAGGCGGGCGACGCGCCCGATCTCATGGCCGAGCTGGACGTGGGCCGCGCGCCCGTGGACTCGTGCCAGGAGGTGGCGAGCTTCGTGCAGAAGACGCTCGCCTACCAGGCCACCCAGGCCGCCTACCTGCAGCGGGTCGCCTTCGCCGGCGAGTGGCTGTGGGACGGCTACGGCGACTACGACTGGGCCAAGACCTTCCTGGAGCAGATCCACCACTCTGGCGACGAGCTGCTGCCCACGCTGGGCTTCGACCAGAGCGCCTTCTTCCAGGTCAGCACCATGTACGATCGCGATCTGGGCGGGGCCGACTCCTGGGGCGCGGCCGAGATGCTGGCGCTGCTGAACGGCAACCCCCACCTGGTGAACCACCTGGGCCACTCCTACACCAACTACGCGCTGCGTCTGACCACCGACCAGCTCATGGCTGGCATCGCCAACAGCCTGCCCTTCCTGGTCTACACCCAGGGCTGCTACCCGGGCGCCTTCGACAACCGCCTGTCCGAGTACGACGACAAGGCCCACCAGCCCCAGGACAGCTTCGTCGAGCACATGCTGCTCGATCCGCTGGGCGCCTTCGCCGCGGTGATGAACACCCGCTACGGCCTGGGCTGGACCTCCAACTACTACCACCGCACCTTCTGGGACGCGCTGTTCCGCGTCGGGGAGCGCCACCTGGGGGCCATGCAGTCCTACTCGCGCGACGCGCTGGCCGGCTTCGTGCCGGGCGACGACGGCATGCGCTGGATCCACTACGACGCCAACCTGTTCGGCGATCCTGAGGTGGAGCTCAAGACCAGCGCCTCCAGCGAGCCGCTGCTGGGCGTGCCCGCCCGGCCCATCCGGCTGGTCGAGGTGATCGGCGGCGGGGCGCCCCAGGGCGGCAAGCTCCTGGTGCGCAACGACGGCCTGGGCGCGCTGACCTTCGAGGTGCAGTCCTCGGAGGCCTGGCTCACGGTGACGCCGGCGGGCGGCGAGGCCCCGGCCGAGCTCGATCTGGGCCTGGACCTGACCGGCCTGGGCCCGGGGCTGCTCACCGCCGCGCTCACCGTGACCTCGCCGGAGGCCGCCAACTCGCCCCAGGTGGTGCAGGTGGAGCTCGAGCTGGTGGAGCTGCCCGCGCCGGTGGTGCCCTTCCTCGCGGGCGAGGCGCCGAGCGTGGACGGTCGGCTCGAGCGGGGCGAGTGGAGCCAGGGCGCGAGCCTGGAGCTCGACCCGTCCCGTCCCGGCCAGCGGCTGCTCCTGGCCCACGACGGCCAGCGGTTGTACCTGGCGCTCGATCTGCCCGCGGACACCAGCGAGGAGGACTACGACACCTGGATGATCTCCCTGGACGCCGACGGCGACCTGGCCTGGCCGCAGGCGGCCGCGGACGACGGGATGTACTACGCCTACGCCTACCCGGGAGAGCGGTACTTCTCCTCGATCTTCGATCCGGGCAGCGGCGTGGAGCAGGGCGAGTGGGAGTACGGGCCGGCCGGGTTCGTGCTCCAGGCGGGCCAGGCTCCGAACGGCCGGGTGTTCGAGGCGTCGTTCGATCTGGCTGCGAGCCACCTCAAGCGGCAGCCGGGCCAGGTCTTCGGCGTGGAGCTGGCCTACTACGACTACGCCTTCGGCGCCTGGGTCCCGCTGGTCCTGTGGCCCGGGCTGAGCGCGACCGTCGAGCCGCGCCGCATGGCGCGCGTGACCCTGGGCCTGCGCGACCTGTTCTCGGCCGAGCCGCGGGTCCTGGACTTCGCGGCCGAGGAGGGCGGTCCGCCCACCGCGGCCCAGCCCCTCGAGCTCGGGACCGAGGGGGGCGCCAGCGCGGGCTTCCGCCTGGAGCCCTCGGCGGACTGGCTGCGCGCGTCGGCCCCCGCGGGCATCACCCCGGCGGCGCTCGAGGTGTGGGCCGACCCGAGCGGGCTCGCGCCGGGCGAGCACGCGGCCGTGCTGACGCTCCGCGGCGAGGGCGCGGCCGCCTACTTCCCGGAGCTGGCCATCCCGGTCAGCCTGGTGGTCGCCCCGGCCTGCCCGGACCGGGACGGGGACGGCCACCTCGACGCGGCCTGCGGCGGGGACGACTGCGACGACTGGCACGGCGCGGTGTCCCCGGGCGCGGCGGAGATCTGCGGGGACGGCGTGGACCAGGACTGCGACGGCCTGGACCCGGCCTGCCCCTGCCCGGACGCGGACGGCGACGGGCACCAGGACTCCGCCTGCGGCGGGGACGACTGCGACGACGGGGCGGCGGCCGTCCACCCGGGCGCCGAGGAGATCTGCGGCGACGGCATCGACCAGGACTGCAACGGTTTCGACATCGAGTGCGCCTGCACCACGGACGCCGACGGCGACGGCCACATGGCGCTGACCTGCCCGGACGGCGACGACTGCGACGACGCCGACCCGGACGTCCACCCGGGCGCCGAGGATCCGTGCGAGGACGGCCTCGACCAGGACTGCGACGGCCAGGATCGGATCTGCCCCTGCCGGGACGCGGACCAGGACGGTCACCAGGCCGCGGACTGCGGCGGAGACGACTGCGACGACGGCGACGCCGGCGCGCACCCGGGGGCCGACGAGCTGTGCGGGGACGGCCTCGACCAGGACTGCAGCGGCGCGGACCTCGAGTGCGAGCCCGAACCCGAGGACGGGGGCGGCGGCTGCGCCACGGGCGGTGGCGCCGGCGGGCTCGCGCTGCTCGGCCTGCTCCTCGGCCTGGCCTGCCTGCGTCGCTCGAGGTGCTGAGAAACTCTGCGCGCCTGCGGCGCTTGAGTTTCTAAACCTCGACGCGGGTGTACCAGAACTCGCAGGCGCGCTCGTCGAGCACCCGGTGCTCGCTGCGGAAGGTCTGCTTGGTGGAGAGCTCCAGCAGCCGGCGCATGTAGATCTCCAGGCTCAGGAGGTGGGCCGAGGAGAAGGCGCAGCCGCTCACCCGCACCCCGGCGCTCTGGTCGGTGCTGGCGATCAGCCCGATCTCCCCGTCGGTGTAGAACTTGCGCCAGAGGTTCTCCATGCGGTTGAGCAGAAACTCCTTGGACAGCAGGCGGGAGAACACCAGCAGCACGCCCTTGAGGTCCTGCTCGGCCAGGTAGGTGGACAGGCGCTCGAACTCGCCGGGCGGGGCCTTGGCCTGGAAGGCGTCCAGGAAGCGACCATAAGGCGCCGCGTCGTAGAACTGGTTGTAGGTGAACGGGTTCTTGAGTAGCTGGCGGTCCTCCTCGCCCAGGCTTGCCAGGATCTCCTGGTAGAGCTCCGGGTGGGTCGCCTTGACCCAGCGGTTCACGGAAGCGTACAGGGCGCCGCGCATCTGGGTCATCTCGGCCTCCCCGGCCGGGGCCTCACGCCCCGGCCCGGTGGTACCAGTACTCCGTGTTCTCCGGGTCCACCACGCGCCGCTCGCTGCGGTACGTCTGCTTGGTGGCCAGCTCGAGGACGCGGCGGAAGTAGATCTCCGTGGATCGGCAGTGATCCTCGGTGAGCTCGAGGTCGGCCACCCGCACGCCGACCGAGTCGCTGGTGCTGCGGATCAGCTCGAGCCGGCCCTCGGTGTGGAACTTACCCCACATGTCGCCCATGCGGTTGATCAGGAACTCCTTCGACAGCATGCGGGCGAACACCAGGAAGAGGCCCTTGAGATCCTGCTCGGCCAGGTAGGCGCTGAGCTCGTCGAGGGCCTCTGGCCCCAGCCGCGCGCGCAGCCCGGCCAGCATGCGCGCGTAGCGTTCGGTGGGGTAGAACTCGCCGTATCTGATCGGGGCGCGGAAGAAGGCGCGGTCGTCCTCGCCCAGCTCCGCCAGGATGGCCTTGTGGGTCTCGGGGTGGTGGGTCTCGATCCAGCGCTGCATGGAAACGAACATGGAGCCGCGCAGGTGGTCCATCGCCTCCCTCGGTCGGTCTGAGTTCTTCCCGCTCCGAGCTTCGCACGACCCGGGCCCGAGGGCAACCCCTCGGCGGCGTGAGGCCAGGGGGGTCGCCGGGCGCGGCGATTCAGCCGCCCTGGGGCTGGTAGGTGAAGATGCCCATCAGGTCCTCGGACTGCGCGATCGGGCCGCCGTCCTTGATGGCCCGCACCCGGAACTGGTAGACCATGCCCGCCTCGAGCGCCGGGCCGGCGTAGGCCACGGTGACGTTCGGCGAGCCGGTCACCCGGGCCACGTCGAGCTTGCTCCAGACGAGGTCGCCGTAGGCGTCGTACACGTACAGCTCGTAGCTGTCCTCGCCCGAGTCGTCGCCCCACACCAGGTCGGGGGTGGCGGTGGCGACCGGGTCGGGGATGGCGGCGCCGGGCCCGCCTGGCGACACGACGGCCAGCGCCTCGTTCACCTTGAAGTTGTCCGGGATGTCGAGGACGGTGCCCGTGGCCGGCGGCAGCTCGATGTGCAGGATCTGGGTGCCGGCGATGCTCAGGTCCGGATCGCGCGCCAGGCCGTCGTTCTCGAAGGCGGCCAGCACCACGTAACGCCCGTCGGGCACGCCCTCGATGGAGAAGTTGCCGTTCAGGTTCGGCGGGGTCCCGGGCGGGGGCGCGCGCAGCCCGGGCGGCACCTCGCCCCGGGCCGCGGACTCCAAGAAAGTGCTCTCGACCGCCAGCACCACGCTGGTCAGGCCCGAGGTCTCCACGATGTTGACCGTGCCGTTCACCGTGCTGAGCGGCCGGGTGGAGGCGGCCAGGTCCACGCCGGTGAGCGCCTGGCCCGTGGCCAGCGTGGCGCCGGCCGGCTCGAGCTGCACCCCGGCCGCGTACCCGCGCACGGTGTACTCGCCCGCGGGCACGTTGTAGATGACGTAGCTCCCGTCCGCGGCGCTGAAGCCGTAAGGCGAGGGCGCCGGGCCACCCTCCGCGATCACCAGCACGCCGGCGGGCTGCTCGCCCAGCACCGCGCCGGCGATCGAGCCCAGCCCCTGGCCGGCGTCGTGCAGCGGCAGCAGCAGGATGGTGGTGGTGGCGCCCTCCAGCACCCAGCCGCCGTCGCCCTCCGGCGCGCTGGCGCCGCTCGCGGCGATGGGCAGCGCCGGCCGGATGGCCGAGGGGAAGGGCTCGTAGCCGGCGGCCTGGGCCCGCAGGCTGTACTCGCCCGAGGCGGGCTTGCCGTCCCCGTCGCGGGCCGCGGGCACCTGGAGCTCGAAGCGCCCGTCCGCGTCGCTCACCGCGGCCGTGCCCACGGCCGCGCCGTTCTCGTCCGCGGCCTGCACCCGGGCGCCCTCGATGGGCGAGTCGTCGCTCGCGTCGAGCACCTGGCCGCGCAGCAGGAGCGGCGCGTAGCAGCGCGGGTCGCCGCCGGTGACCTCGGCGCACACCTGGCCCTCGGCGCACCCGTCGCTCGCGCCGACCGTGGTGCAGCTCTTGTTCTTCTCCTCGCCGTCGTCGCAGCCGAGCCCACCCAGGGCCGCGGCGAGCGCGAGCAGGATCCCCATGGACAGGCCTTTCGCGTTCGAGGTCATGAGCCACCTCCTCCGGAAGAAGTTGCCGAGGACTCCAAACCTACTGCCGGGTGCTCTCCGTGCTCTGCAGCGCGCCCGTGGTGGTCATCCCGCCCACCGCGATGATCGACGAGAAGATGCGCGTCAGGCTGTAGTAGGAGCGCTCCTGGAAGAGCCCCTTGGCGGACGACTGGAACGTGCCCAGCACGTGGGCGGCGTCGGCCGGCGTCGCGTCGAACGGGAAGCGCTCGACCTGCCTGGTGCCGCTGGGCCACTGCCCGGTGAAGCTGCTGGTGCCGGCGAAGTTGAACACGAAGTCGAAGTACAGCAGCCCCTCGTGGCCCCAGAAGTCCTGGGTGTCCGCGTCCGGCTGCAGGGTCCAGACCGACAGCGCGCCCACGGAGGCCGGGTCCTCGCTGATGGTGCACACCTCGGCCGTGCTGCGGCCAGCGCGGTTGTTGCCGTCGTCCAGGTCGTCGCCCTTGGTGACCACCAGGTAGATGGCCGGGTCGGCCTTGGGGCTGGGATCCCAGGCGCAGTCCGGGTTGAACCCGTCGCAGTTCTGGTCGATGAAGTCGCCGCAGCGGTCGTAGGCGCCCGGGTGGATGGTCGGGTCGCTGTCGTTGCAGTCCGTGCCGTCCGGGCACTCCTCGGAGAGGTACCCGTCGCCGTCCGCGTCGGTGTCGCACACGCAGCTCGGATCCACGCCGTCGCAGTTCTGGTCGATGCCGTCGCCGCAGATCTCCTCGGCGCCCGGGTGGACGCCGGCGTTCGCGTCGTCGCAGTCGTCGCCGTCCGGGCAGGTCAGCGCCATGTGGCCGTCGCCGTCGGCGTCCGTGGTGCAGGCGCACTCGATGTCGAAGCCGTTGCAGTCCTGGTCGATGCCGTCGCCGCAGATCTCCTCGGCGCCCGGGTGGACGCCGGCGTTCGCGTCGTCGCAGTCCGTGCCGTCACAGGCCGGGGCCAGGTAGCCGTCGCCGTCCACGTCGGTGTCGCACACGCAGCTCGGATCCTGCCCGTCGCAGTCCTGGTCGATGCCGTCCTCGCAGGGATCGTCGGCGCCCGGGTGGATGGTCGGGTCGGTGTCGTCGCAGTCGTCCCCGCCGCACTCGATGTCCGTGTGGCCGTCGCCGTCCACGTCGCCGCACGGCTCGGGCGGATCGTCGCCGGGCATGGGGTTCTCGGTGCGGCCCTGGCTGCACATCAGGGCGAAGAAGGCGCGGCCCTCGTTGAGCTCCTCGACCTCGGTCGCCCACGGGCCGATCGAGCCGTCCAGCATGAAGATCTCGGTCCGCTCCACCGTGCCCAGGTAGGGCGTGTCCAGGGCGTTCGAGCCGCGCCCGCCCACCGCGTACAGGAACACCCGCTGGACCACGGCCTCCGGATCGGTCCGGTCGGGCACCGTGGCCACCACGCTCTCGTGCCCCTCGCGGGCCGCGTTGAGCAGGATCGGCTGGCCGCCGGCGTCGCTGAGCACCTTCCAGCGGGTCAGGCTGCCCGCGGGCAGCGGCTTCACGCCGTCCGGGGCCGGCACGGCCGGCTGGGGCGCGAGCCCGCCCTCGTCCTGGTAGCTGGTGTCGGTGAGCGCCTCGGCCAGCAGGAAGGTGTCGTCGTCGCCGGCCGCGCCGCTCTGGCTGCGGTACAGGTTGTAGCCCACCGCGTCGGGCACGGGGTCCCAGGTCAGGGTCGTCGCCGTCTCGCCCAGGTTGAGCGGCACGCGGGCCGGGTAGCCGGCCAGGCTCTCTCCACCGCCGGCGAGCAGGGTCGAGACGCGGTAGGTGTAGGTGCCCTGCGTGAGCGCGCCGACGCCCGTCACCGCGCGGCCGCGCAGGTTGCCCGGGGCCGGGGTCAGCTCGCCCGCGCCGTCGTCGGTGAAGGTCGTGTCGGCCACGCCGGTCGCGAGCAGCCGGGTGGTCTGCGAGCGGCCGTCCGCGGCCAGCGAGCGGTAGACGTTGTAGCTCTCGGCGCCGTCCACCGCCGCCCAGCGCAGGGTGATCGTGCCGCCCGCGTCGCGGGCGATGGCCTCGTGGCTGGGCAGGCTCTCGCCGTCCGCGGAGACCGAGGCGACCTGGTAGTACCAGGCGCCCACCGGCAGCGCGCCGCCCGCGGTCACCTGCGGGTGGCGGTTCAGGTAGGGGATGGTGTCCAGCCCGAGCACCCTGGCCATCTCGGTGGTGTTGAGCGCGGTCACGCCGTCGGCGCTGCCGCCCACCGCGTACACGTAGGGCCCGATGTTGACCACGGCCACGCCGGTGCGCGGGGTGGTGAGCAGGTTCGGCGAGTGGCCCGCGCCGTCGAACTGCTCGGACAGCTTCCACACGCCCGGTCCGCCGAAGATGCTGACCTGGGAGACCTCGACGCTGGCCAGCGGCGTGTGGGCCCCGTCCGAGCCGCCCGCGACGTAGATGTAGCCGTTGCGGAACGGGTCGAAGCCGTAGGCCGCGCCGTGCGCGTAGCGCCCGGTGTGGAGCTGGGCCTGGGGGTGATCGATCCAGCCCTCCTCCAGCTTGCCCTCGGCGCTCGAGGTCAGGGAGAACAGGTAGTACATGTCGAACTGCCCGTCGGGGTTCAGCACCTGCACCGCGTAGGGCCCGTTGCCCGGCGCGGGCGTGCCGACCCCGCCCACCAGCAGGACGTCGCTCTGGGCGTCGGTCAGCAGCGGGAACTGCTGGCCGAGCTCGTCGAGCAGGATGATCTGGCTGCCGCCCTGGCCGGCCACGAAGTTCTCGCCGTTCACCGTCAGGGTGACCAGGCCCGAGCCGAAGTCGTTGCCCGCGGCGCGGATCGGGTCGATGGTGATGATGTGCGGCGGCGGCGTGGCGGTGATCTCGAACTGGCCGTCCCAGGTGGCGCCCTGGCGATCGGGGTTGGTCACCTGGACCAGGTAGAGGCCGGCCGGCATGTGCTCCGACTCGCTGGGCACCACCGCGGTCAGGGCCGTCGAGTCGGTGAAGGACACGGTGCGCGCCTCGAAGGCCTGGGCGGGATCGGTCACCGACACCCAGCGCACGCCCGGGGTGGACAGGAAGTTCTGGCCGCGGATGGAGATGGACCGGTCGCTCAGGCGACCGTCCTGCGGATCGCCGTTCCAGGCGAAGGGCGGCACCACGTCGGTGACCAGCGGCGGCGGATCCGGGGAGACGAGGAAGGCCATGGCCAGGGTGTCGGTGGCCCCGTCGCCGTTCGTCACCACCACGTCGTACAGGCCCGTCGGCCGGGTCAGGTCGGCCGGGATGGTGCCGGTGGCGCTCTGCGGGTCCACCACGGTCACGCCGGTGGCCAGGAAGGTGATCTGCGGGTCGTCGACGTTGCGGAACTCGACGGTCATGGTGGCCTGGAACAGCGCGCCGGTGAGGGTGAAGCCCACGTCCGCGCCGCGCCAGCCGGCCGCGGGGTAGATCTCGAGCACGTCGAAGGTCGGGGCGCAGGCGTCGCCGATGCCGTCGCCGTCGCTGTCGGCCTGGTCCGGGTTGGAGGCGGCCGGGCAGTTGTCGCAGGCGTCGCCCACGTCATCCTCGTCGCCGTCGGCCTGGTTGGCGTTGGGGCTGTCGGGGCAGTTGTCGACGTCGTTGTTGACGCCGTCGCCATCCGAATCGAGGCCCGGCTCGCAGGCGTCGCCCACGCCGTTGCCGTCCATGTCGAACTGATCCGGGTTGTACTTGTCCACGCAGTTGTCGCACCCGTCGCCGATGGCGTCCTGGTCCTGGTCGGCCTGGTCCGCGTTGGGCGTCTCGGGACAGTTGTCGCTGGCGTTGGGCACGCCGTCGCCGTCCGAGTCGAGCTCGGGCTCGCAGGCGTCGCCCTGGCCGTCGGAGTCGGCGTCGGCCTGGTCCGGGTTCGCCTTGTCCGGGCAGTTGTCGCAGGCGTCGCCCACCCCGTCGTGGTCCACCTCGACCTGGTCCGCGTTCGGGGTGCTCGGGCAGTTGTCGTCGGCGTTGGGCACGCCGTCGCCGTCCGAGTCGAGGCCCGGCTCGCAGGCGTCGCCCACGCCGTTGCTGTCCGCGTCGGCCTGGTCCTCGTTGCCGACCTCCGGGCAGTTGTCGCAGGCGTTGCCCAGGCTGTCCGAGTCGCTGTTGGCCTGGTCCGCGTTGGCCAGCGCCACGCAGTTGTCCACGGAGTCCGGGACGCCGTCGCCGTCCCCGTCGCTGGCGCCGTTCCCGTCGTCGCAGGCCGGAAGGGCCAGCGCCACGCACGCCAGGATCCCCACGAGCCAGATGCCGAACCCGGTCGACCGCACGTTGCACGACATGCTTCGCTCCTATCCTTTGGATATCCGCTCGATTCCGCGAGCGGCCCCAGTCTATACGATCTCGTCCTCGTGGGGGAGCTTTTTTTTCGTTTCCTGTTGATCTTCCGTGCAGTTCGGATGGAGCATGGGCCCGTGCTCTCGATCGCGTCCACGCTCGTCCTGGCCTGCCTCGGCCTGTCCGGCGCCGCCGTCGACGCGGGCCGTCAGGCCCTCGGGGCCGGCCTGGCCTGGCGCGACTGGCGTCCGGGCCGGCCGCCGCCACCTACCCTGTTCGGGGTTCACACCTTCGAGCCGTCCGGAGTCCCCGAGTCGGACCGGGCCCGGGAGCTGGCCCTGCGGACGCTCGCCTGGCTGGGGATCCGCCCGGACGCGCCCCCGGCCGGGGTCCGGCTGGCCTACCGCGTCGAGGGCGCCGAGGGTCCGGCTCTCGAGCTCCTGGCGCGGGTCGGGCGGGCGCTCGGCGCCGAGGCCGAGGCACCCGCGGAGATCTCGGGCTGGGTCCTGTCTGCGGGGGCCCTCCGCCTGCGGCTGGCGTCCGGGCCGGAGCGGATGCGCCTGTCCCTGCGCGCGGGCCGGGTGCGCCTGCGGGCGGGCGGGGAGCAGGTGGAGCCGGGCGTCGAGGACGTGCGCTTCGCCGGCCGGCGGGCCCGCAACTTCCACCCCGGCGTGTGGCTGGCGCTGGCCCTCCGGCCCGGCGGCCGCCTGCGCCTGGCGGGCCCGGAGCCGGGCCGGCCGCCCCTCGTGCGACTGCTCGCCGCCCTTCCGGACGGAGAGGCGATGGAGTATGTGATCGATCCGGCCCAGGGCCGGCTGGCGGCCGAGCGCGCCTGGGCCAAGACGCGCGCCGGGATGGGCCTGGTGACCGGCTGGTTCGGGCGCTTCCGCGCGGTGGACGGGGTGCGGGTGCCCTGGACCTGGACCAGCGAGCGCGGCGGGCGACCCGTGGCGCGCGGCCAGGTGCTGCGCTGGGCGTGGATCGCGGAGGGGGACGAGCATGGACGGCCCGAAGACAACGGACCCTGACGGCCTGGCCGCCGCGCTGCGCGGCGGGCGGCGCGTGTGGGTGTTCCTGCACGACAACCCCGATCCCGACACCCTGGCCGCCGGCTGGCTGCTCGCGCGCATCGCCGAGCACCTGGGGCTGCGCGCCCGGCTGGTGTACGGCGGCCGGCTGGGGCGGGCCGAGAACCGCGCCATGGTGAGCCTGCTGCGCCTGCCGGCCCGGCCGCTCGAGGGGGTCCGTTTCCGGGCGCGGCGCGGGGACCGGCTGGCCCTGGTGGACAGCCAGCCGGGCACGGGCAACAACTCGCTGCCCGAGGGCCTCGGCTGCCACGTGGTGGTGGACCACCACCCCCTGCGGCGGAACTGGAGGGCCGAGTTCTCCGACGTGCGGGCCGGCGAGGGCTGCACCACCACGCGCATGCTGCGGCTGTTCGAGGGCTTCGGCCTGACGCTGGACGCGCGGCTGGCCACGGCGGTGGCCTACGCCATCGTGTCCGAGACGCAGGATCTGGGGCGCGAGGCCGACCCCGCCGATCGCGAGGCGCTGCTGCGTTCCTACCCGCTGGCCAACCTGCGCTGCCTGGGGCGCATCCGCCACCCGCGCCGCTCGCGCGCCTACTACCGCCTCATCCACCAGGCGCTGGTCCGGGCCCAGGTGGGCGGGAGGGTGTGCGTGTGCGCGATGGGCCCGGTGCCGGTCGCCGACCTGGTGGCCGAGGTGGCCGACTTCCTGGTGGCCATGGAGCGCGTCACCTGGTGCCTGGTGACCGGCCTGCACCAGGGCCAGCTCCTCCTGTCCCTGCGGGCGGATCGGCCGGTGGTGCGCGCCGGTCAGGTCATGCGCCGGCTGCTGGGGCGGGCGGGCAAGGGCGGCGGGCACGGGTTGAGCGCCGGGGGGCTGGTGCCCTGCCCCGACGAGGCGGTCTGCGCCGAGCAGTCCGCGCGCCTGATCGAGCGCTTCCTGGCCCTGGTGGGGCACCCGGGGCCCGAGCGGCTGAAGCCGCTGCTGGACGTGGGATGAGCGCGATCCGCATCCTGTACCAGGACGAGGAGCTGCTGGTGGCCTCCAAGCCGGGCGGCCTGCTGATGCACCGCACCGGCATCTCGCGCGATCGGGTGTTCTTCATGCAGCAGCTGCGCGACCAGCTCGGCGGCGCCTGGGTGTACCCGGTGCACCGGCTCGACCGGGCCACCAGCGGCGTCGTGGCGGTCGCCCGCTCGAGCGAGGCGGCCCGCGCGCTGCAGGCCGCCATGCAGGCCGACGCGTGCGAGAAGCACTACCTGGCCTTCGTGCGCGGTCGGGTGCCGCCGGCCTGGAGCGTGGCGCGCCCGCTCAAGAACGAGCGCGGTGAGCCCCAGCCCGCGCTCACCCACTTCGCGCGCCTGCTCGAGGTGGACTTCGGGGCGGAGCGCTACTGCAGCCTGGTGCGCGCCCGGCTGCACGCCGGCCGCCGCCACCAGGTGCGGCGCCACCTGGCTCGCGACACCTACTTCATCCTGGGCGACAGCGCCTACGGCAAGGGCGGCATCAACCGGCACTTCCGCGAGGCGTTCGGCCTGCCGCGGCTGTGCCTGCACGCCTGCCGGCTGCAGTTTCCGCACCCGCGCGACGGCCGCCTGCTGGTGGTGGAGGACCCGCTCCCGGACGACCTGCGGGGGTTCCTGCTGCGCCTGCCGGGGCTGGACGAGGCCGGCCTCGGCCGCGCGCTGGAGTCGGCCCCCGGGGTGTGCGAAGATGCCGCCTCCGGAGGCACACCGTGAGCCGAGAGACAGTCACCAAGCGCTGCGAGATCGCCATCCTGGGCGCGGGCCCGGCCGGGCTGGGCGCGGCCTGGGAGCTCGCCCGGCAGGGCCGCCGGGACGTGATCGTGGTCGACCGCAACACGCGCCCGGGCGGGCTGGCCCGCACCGAGCAGCAGGACGGCCACCGCTTCGATGTGGGTCCGCACCGCTTCTTCACCCCGAACAAGGAGGTCGACGCCCTGTGGCACGAGGTGCTGGGCGCGGACTTCCGCCCGGTCCAGCGGCTCACCCGCATCTACTACCGCGAGAAGTTCTTCCTGTACCCGGTCTCGGCCCTGGACGCGCTGCCGAAGCTGGGCCCGGTGCAGGCCGCCTGGGCGCTGGCCTCCTACGCGGCCGCCGCGCTGACCCGGGATCCGGCCCGGGCCACGACCTTCGAGGAGTGGGTCAGCGCCCAGTTCGGGCGGAAGCTCTACGAGAGCTTCTTCAAGACCTACACGGAGAAGGTGTGGGGCATCCCCTGCAACCAGATCGGCGCCGCCTGGGCCTCCCAGCGCATCAAGGGGCTGGACCTGTGGGGCGTGGCCAAGAACGCGGTCGGGGCGCTGGCGAGGAAGCCCAAGACGCTGGCCGACGAGTTCGACTACCCCACCCTCGGCGCGGGGCAGATGTACGAGCGCATGGCCGAGCGCGCCACCGCGGCCGGCCACACCTTCCTGATGCCCGCGGAGGTGGTGGGCGCGGAGCTCGACGGGCCCTGCCTGCGCGCGGTGACCCTGGCGGGACCCGGCGGCCGGGTGCGCCTGGAGGCCGGCCAGTTCATCACCACGCTGCCCATCACCCGCTTCCTGACGCTGCTCTCCCCCCCGCCCGCCGACGAGGCGGTGCGGGCCTGCTCCGAGCTCTACTACCGCGACCACCTGACGGTGAACCTGGTGGTGGGCAAGACCGGGCTGTTCCCGGACCAGTGGATCTACGTGCACGCGCCGGAGGTGCAGATGGCGCGGCTGGCCAACTACCTGAACTTCTCGCCCGCCATGGCCGGCCGGCCGGGCACGACGCCGCTCAGCGTGGAGTACTTCGTGTTCCGCAAGGACCCGCTGTGGGCCAGGCCGGACGGGGAGCTGGTGGCGTTCGCGGTGGACGAGCTCCGGCGGATGAAGCTGCTCGACCCGGCCGCGGTGGAGCAGGGCTTCGTGGTGCGCGAGACCGACTCCTACCCGACTTACTACCTGGGCTTCGAGGGCGCCTACGCGAAGGTGCAGGCGGCCATGGACGGGCTGCAGAACGTGCTGCCGGCCGGCCGGGGCGGGATGTACAAGTACAACAACATGGACCACTCGCTGTACTCCGGGCTGCTGGCCGCGCGCAACGTGCTGGGCGCCCCGGGCGCGCCCTTCGATCTGTGGAAGATCAACATCGACGCCGAGTACCACGAGTCCGCCAGCCGCGGGCCCTGACCGCCTGGCGGGCCCAGGAGGGGACATGTCCGACCCCAAGCCCTGGCTCAAGTACTACGCCGGCATCCCGGAGCACCTGGACTACCCGGACGCGACGCTCTACGACTGCCTCCGGCGCACCGCCGAGCGCGTGCCGGACGCGCCGGCCTGGGACTTCTTCGGCGCCCGGCAGACCTACCGGGAGTTCCTGGCCGAGGTCGACCGGGTGGCCGCGGCGCTGCACGCGGCCGGGCTGCGGGAGGGCGCGCGCATCACCATCTCCATGCCCACCACGCCCCAGGGCGTCATCTGCTTCTACGCGGCCAACAGGCTCGGCGCCGTGTGCAGCATGATCCACCCCCTCTCGCCCCCCAAGGAGATCGCCTTCTACCTGAAGGTCAGCGGCTCCACCCACGCGCTCACCCTCGACGCCTTCTACCCGGCCTTCCGCGAGGGCATGCAGGGCAGCCAGGTCGAGTGCCTGATCCTGGCCCGCATCCCCGACTACCTGCCCTGGCTGAAGGGGCTCGGCTTCCGGCTGACCAAGGGGCGCAAGATCAAGCCCGTGCCGCCCGATCCCAGGGTGCGCTGGTGGCACGAGCTCGCCCGCGGCCGCTACCCGGCCCCGCCGCCCGCGCGCATGGGCACGCACGACACGGCGGTCATCATGTACTCGGGCGGCACCACCGGCACGCCCAAGGGCATCCTGCTCAGCAACCGCAACTTCATCGCGGAGGGCATGCAGGCCGTCTCCTGGGTGAGCATGTCCGACGGCGACAGCATGCTGGCCATCCTGCCCATCTTCCACGGCTTCGGGCTGGGGGTGTGCATCAACGCCGTGGTGCTGGGCGGCGGCAAGTCCATCCTGGTGCCGCAGTTCACCGCCAAGACGGTGGCCGAGCTGATCAAGCAGAAGCGCCCGTCCTTCGTGGTGGGGGTGCCCACCCTGTACGAGGCCCTGACGCGCGAGCCGGCCTTCCTGTCCGCCGACCTCTCCTGCCTGCGGGGCGCCTTCTGCGGCGCGGATCACCTGCCGCGCCCGGTCAAGGAGCGCTTCGAGGAGCTGGTGCGCAAGTCCGGCGGCGACCTGAAGCTGCTCGAGGGCTACGGCCTGACCGAGGCGGTCACCGCCATCATGTGCATGCCGCTCGGCGAGTACCGCGAGTGCTCCATCGGCATCCCCTTCCCGGACATGCTGGCCAAGGTGGTCCGGGTCGGCTCGACCGACGAGGTGCCGGTGGGCGAGGAGGGCGAGATCTGCGTGAGCGGGCCGGCCGTCATGCAGGGCTACCTCGACAAGCCGGAGGAGACCGCGGCCGCGCTGCGCACGCACGCGGACGGCCGGGTGTGGCTGCACACCGGCGACCTCGCCAGCATGGATCGGGACGGGTTCTTCTACTTCAAGCTGCGCCTGAAGCGGATGATCAAGTCCTCGGGCATGAACGTCTACCCGGTCCAGGTCGAGGAGGTCCTGCTCGCGCACCCGGCCGTGGCGCAGGCCTGCGTGATCGGCGTGCCGGACAAGGCCCAGATCGAGCGGGTCAAGGCCTTCGTGGTGCTCAACCAGCCCGAGCAGGCCGGGCCGGAGCTCGAGCGGGCGCTCATCGCCCACTGCCAGGAGCAGCTGATCAAGTGGGCCTGCCCGCGGGCGATCGAGTTCCGCCCGGACCTGCCCAAGACCCTGGTCGGCAAGGTGAACTTCCGCCAGCTCCAGGACGAGGAGCTGGCCCGCATGCAGGCCCGGGGCGAGTGGGTGGGCGAGAAGGTGTGCTGAGCCGCCCGCCCGGCGAAGAATTGGACCTGGACCCCCGTCCATGGAATACTCGTCCAAGGTGGGGAGCGTCTCCCTGAACGGAATGGGTTCATGCCTGTGGCCGTCGACCTGAACCAGGTGATCTTCGATGTCCTCTCGCCCCTGCTGGGCAAGTTCACCGCCCAGAAGGCGGTGGAGATCGCCTGCCAGCGCATCAAGAAGACCCCGGCCGAGCTGACGATCGCGGATCTGCCCGAGGTGCTGGCCGGCCTGCGGCCCATGCTGCGCACCCTGCTGGGCGAGCACCTGGCCGCCCGGGTGCTCGAGGACATCGAGCGCCGCGGCGGGGGCGCGGCATGAGCTGCGCCCGGCTGACCCTCGGCCTGCTGGCGGCGAGCGCGGTGGCCGTGTGCGGCCTGTTCCTGGGCCTGTGCCTCGGCGTGTCGGAGCCGGCCGGCCTGCTGGTCGCCCGCGGCCTGTTCGCGCTCACCCTGGCGGTGGAGCTGTGCGCCTTCGGGCTGGCGCTCGCGGTGCGCTCGCGCTACCAGCCGGAGGAGCCGAACCGGCGCATCTGGACCCTGTTCGCCGTCTTCCTGGGGGTGCGCCTGCTGGCCCAGCTCCGGCTGGCCACGATCTACTTCGACCTGGTGCCGGGGTTCGTGGCGGGCTCGGAGGGCTTGAACCTGTTCTACATCTCCGGCCTGCGCTACCTCTACACCCTGAGCGACCTGTGCTTCACCGGCGCGCTGGTGGTGGCCATCCGCGCCTGGCGGGCCACCGGCCTGCCGTTCCGGGCGCTCAAGCGCGACTACGGCCTGATGCTGCTGGTCAGCCTGCTGGCGGTGGCCACCTGGGCGCTGGCCGGCAACCTGGCCATCCTCAGCCAGGAGTTCAAGAACGTGGCCGCCCGGCAGATGCAGATCTTCCGGCTGGTGGCGGTCTCCCTCGGCACGCTCATCGCCTGCCTGTGCCTGGTGGTGCGGCGCTACGCGGTGCAGATGGGCGGCGGGGCGCTGGCCGGGGTGTGGAACGCCGTGGTGGTGGCGGGCATCGCCCACGCCGCCTCGTTCCTGCTGCTGGGCGCCCTGTCGCGCACCTGGCAGACCGGGGCCGAGTTCTTCGAACAGCTCTCCCTGTTCGTGTTCGCCGGGAGCTTCATGCTGGCCATCCTGCGCCAGCGCGAGCTCACCCAGGCAGGCGAGTCCCCGGGCTGAGCCCGGCCCCCCCGGGGACTGGCGCCAGGGACCGGTCCCGGGTTAGAACTCTGCCTGGCGGCAGGGCTCGAGGCGCCACCTGAGGTGGCGCGGAGGAGACGTCCATGGACTGGAAGCGCGCGCTGTGCGTCTTGATCCCGGCCGTCGTGGCCGGCCTCACGGGCTGCGAGGACAACCGCATCACCGACATCTCCCGGGTGCCGAGCTCGGTGCAGATCACCGTGGATCCCCTCCAGGACAGCTACCGGGTGGGCGACACCGTGTCCCTGGGCTACGCGGTGCTGGACCAGGACGGCGTGGTGCTCGACGGCGTGCCGGCCACCTGGGAGACCCCGCCCCCGGACACCATCCTGCAGGGCCTGAACGGCCGCTGGGAGTTCATCCAGGAGGGCGAGTTCACCTGGCGCGTGCGCCTCGACCCGCCCTTCGAGCTGCTCGCGGACGAGGTGACGCTCCTCGCGCCGCGCACCCCGGCCAGCCTGGAGATCGTGGTCGAGCCCGAGCAGGACATGTACCTGCTCGGAGACGAGGTCTCGGTCCGCTACCTGGTCCGCGATCGGCTGGGCGCGGAGCTCGCCGGCCAGCCGGTCGACTGGCAGACCCCGGACGCGGCCGCGGCCGAGCCCGTGGGCGGCGACCTGTACGCCTTCCGGCGCGAGGGCGTGCACACCTGGGTGGCCAGCCTGCCGGCCCCCTGGAACCTGCGCGCGGAGCGCGCGCTGCGCGTGGACGGCGACGGGCCCGAGCTCCTGCTCGAGTTCCCCGAGCGCGGGGACACCTTGCTGAAAGACGCGCCCACGGCCGAGGTGCCGGTCCGGGGCCAGGCCCTGGACGCGGGCAGCGGCGTGCGCCGGGTGAGCGTGCGCACCCGCGACGGCCAGGAGCACGAGGCCGCGCTCGACCCGGGCGGCGCCTTCACCCTGCGGGTCCCGGCCGTGGCCGGGCTGAACACGCTCGAGGTGGTGGCCGAGGACGAGGTGGGCCAGGCCACCCGGTTGACCCGGGCCTTCTACTACGCCGCCGACTACCTGGCGGCCGAGGCGGTGCCCACCCGGCTCGTGCCCCAGGCCTGGGACGCGAGCCTGTTCGACCGCGCCCTCGACCGCGGCCGTCCGGACGACGTCCCGCCCTACGACCCGTGCGGGTTCGACGCGGCGGGCGCCTACACCTGCGCGCCGCTGGCCGACCTGGCCTCCCTGCTCGAGGTGGGGCTGAACACGGTGAGCTTCGAGGAGCTGCCCGCGCCCGTGCTCCAGACCTTCCCGCTCGTCGACCAGACCTGGGACATCGTGACCCTCGGCACCCTGGATCTCGACGTGCAGCTCCAGGGGCGCTTCGAGATCGAGCTGTCGTTCAGCGAGCTCGGCGCGGGCGAGGCCAAGGTGTTCGAGCTCGCGAGCCGCCAGGACGGCCTGCACACCCTGGTGAGCTTCCGCGCCTGGACCGACGCCCAGGGCGTCTGGCACCCGGGCCTGAGGGCCGAGCTGGGCCTGCTGGGCACGCTCACCTTCGAGGTCAGCCTGCGCCTGAGCGACGCGAGCGGCATCACCCCGGCGGTGGCCTGTCCGCTGGCGACCCTGATCTGCGGCAACGGCCACTGCCTGGACGAGTACCTCGAGGTGTGCACCACGCCCGCGCCCCCGCGGCCGGTGGCCATCCTGGTCTCGACCCTGTCCACCCCGTCGCTGGTGGGGCTCAGCGCCTCGGGCATGTCGCTCGACGCGGATCTGCTGGCCTTCCTCGACGCCGCGGGCGCGCCGCAGGTGACCCTCGACCAGATGACGCTCGCCGTGGAGCAGGGCGGGCTGGATCTCAGCGCGCTCGACTCCCTGCAGATCGATCTCGGCCAGGTGGACGTGGTCGGCTACCTGATCGATCTCGGCACCTACCAGCTCGACACCCAATTCATCGCCGATCTGGCCGACCAGCTCCTCGACCCGGTCCTGGACGCGCTCCAGCCGGTGCTCGAGTGGGCCCTGGGCGAGCTGCTGACCTGCGAGGACACGGTCGATCCGCTGTGCTTCTTCGTGCCCTTCCTCGAGGACGTGCTGGCCGCCTTCCAGCCGCCGGCCGAGGTGAGCGTGGCCGATCCGTTCGGGGGCCTGGCCCCCCTGGTGGTCGCCCCCTTCGCCTGGCGCCAGGACGAGCTGCTGTTCCGGGCCGGCTTCGGCGGGCGGTTCGACTTCGCCGGGCGGACCGCGCTGCCGCGCGCGCCCGCGGTCTCGGCGCACGCCGACGACGATCACCTGGGCCAGCCGCTGCTCGGCGGCTGCCTGGCGGCGGATCCGGGCTTCCTCGGCCAGCCCGGCCGCGGCCGCGGCCTGCAGAGCGTCCCGGCCGTGGACCTGGCCAACATGCTGCTGGAGGCCGCCTGGGACGCCGGCGGGCTCGACCTCGAGCTCGACCAGGTCGAGCTCGGGCTCGACCCGGCCCTCGGGCTGAGCGCGCTGGCGCTGACGCTCCGGCCCACGCTGGCCCCGTTGCTGAACCTGTGCGCGGGGGCCGGCGCGGCCCTGGAGCTGCAGATCGGCGACCTGGGCTTCAGCCTGGTGCTCACCCGCGAGGGCCAGGTGTACCAGGCCGCAGGCTACCTCAGCCTGGCCCAGGCGGCCGGGGTGGAGCTACGCGCGGAGCAGCTCGCGCCCGTGCCGGGCGAGGTGCGCCACGCGCTCCTGGAGCTCGACGGGCTCACGGTGGACGGCCAGCCCGCCTCGGGGGAGCAGCTCGCCTGGCTGGAGGGGCTGCTCGCGGACACGCTCGGGCCGGCGCTGCTCGCGCGGGTGTCCGGCGCGGTGCTCGCGTCCCTGTCGGCGCTGGAGCCGAGCTTCGACCTGGCCGGCTTCCCCGGGCTCGATCCCGCCCTGTCCGGCCTGGTGCTGGCCGACCCCCTGGTCGACGTCGCGCAGGCCCGCTTCATCGTCCACGCGGATCTGGCCACCCCCTGAGGGCGGCGAGTCCGGCCCCCGTTCGGGCTCACCTGCGGCGGCGAAGCTGCAGCGAGCGCACCTGGCAGTCGCCGGTGTCCCGCAGGTGGGCGCCGCTCAGATCGCGGCGTCCGTCCAGGCCGGGCGGGTAGGCCTCGGCGGTGAGCTGGAGCAGCGCCGGGGTGGCCACGGGCGTGGTGCAGAAGAAGAAGAACAGCCGCTCCTCCACCACCCCGTCGGGCTCCAGCAGCGGCGGGATCTCGAGGCTCGCGCCGGCCCGCACCGGCCAGAGCTCGATGCCCGGGACGGGCCGGGGCGCCCCGCTCAGCGGGAGCCGCACGGCCACCAGCAGGCGGTCCTCGCTGGCGCTCACCCGGAAGCCCAGCGCCTCGTCGGCCGGCAGCCCGTCGCCAGGGACGATCCGGTCGGGCAGGTTGTCCTGGTAGCGCAGCAGCTCGGCCGAGGTGGACAGAGGGCCGAGCGGCCTGGGCGCTGGACGCTCGGGGGGCGTGGGCCACAGCATGTAGAGCAGCAGGCCGGCGAAGGCGGTCAGGGCCACGGCCGGACCCCACACGCCCGGATCGCGCAGCCCGCCGGTCCGGCCGGTCGCCGGTCCGGAGGGCAGGGCGTCCACGGCCTGGAGCAGCTTGCCCAGGGCCGCTGCGCGCGCCTGCGCGTCCGGCGCCGGCAGGCTGGCCGCGTCCAGGGCCGGCGCCGGCTCGGCCAGGCCGGTCCCGTCCTCGGCCCGCTGGCGCTCCTCCGCGGCGGCCCGGAACCGCTCCAGGCGGCGGGCCACGGCCTGGGGCTTGAGGCCGCGGGCGCCGGCGATCTCCTCGACCGAGCGGCCATCGAGCCAGCGGTCGAGCACCAACGGCCGATCGTCCGGGCGCAGGCCCGGCAGGCGCGCCAGGATCTGGGCCCGCAGCGGCGAGGGCGCCGCCTGCGCGGGTCCCTTCAGGGCCGCCTTCCACTCGGCGTCCAGCCGGCCCTGGCCGCGCAGGCGCTCGGCGCACAGGTCGCCCGACAGCCGCAGCAGCCGCGCCCGCTCGTCCCCTCCGGCCCCCTCGCGGACCAGCCGGGCCAGGCTCTGGGCCGCGACCGCCTCGGCCGACTCCTCCCCGGGCAGCAGCCGGCCGCAGCGGGCCCGGAGCCAGGTCCAGTGACGCTCGAACAGGCCGGCCTCCTCGGGCGTGGGCGCCCGCGGGGGGGTGGGGTCGCTCGCTTCCATGGCGCCGACTCTACCACGGCCCCCGGGAAGCGGAAAACAAGAAGCCGAGCTGGTACACTCGGGGGCGCCGCGCGACCTGGGCGCGAGGGAGGTGCGGAATGTCCCGGCATGGCTCGCTCTGGCTGCAGGTGTTCTTGATCCTCGGGGTGCTGGCCGCGGCCGGACTCCAGCTCCACGCGCGCGGCCCCGCGGGGGGCGGCCGGCCGCCCTTCGGCCAGGTGGCCCTGGCCGAGCTCTCGCTCCACGGCTCCACCCCCAGCCTGGCCTGGTCCCCGGACGGCCGCCGGCTGGCGGTCAATGCCGCGTACGAGTACTACAGCCACGAGGACTCCATCCAGCGCCACCGCGCGCGCCTGGGCGTGTGGGTGCTGGACGCCGAGGGCGGGCTGGCCCAGCAGGTGGCCCGCCAGCAGGGGTACCACCCGTTCTGGCTGGACGCCCAGACCGTCGGCTTCGGCTGCTCGGGCTACGAGGACTGCCCCGAGGGGCTGTTCCTGGTGTCCGCGCGCGGGGGCGAGCCGCGCGCGCTGGGCCAGCTGAAGACCGTGCACCGCAGCCTGCTCGCCCGGGACGGGCGGGTGCTGGCCTACCAGGGCTACGCGGGCGGGGATGGCTGGTTCCTGGTGGATCCCCGCTCGGGCGCGGCCCAGCCGGCCCTGGGGGTCAAGGCCTCCTCCTGGGAGACGCCCGAGCTGGCCGTGGACCAGTGCCCGGCGCGCGTGGGCGGGGTCGAGGCGCGCTGGGAGGCGGGCGCGCTCGTGGTGGCCACCCCGGCCGGGGAGTACGCCCTGGAGGCCACGCCCTTCCTGGCCTCCGAGACCGGCTTCTCCGCGCGCGAGGTCCCGGTGCGGCCGTGCCTGTCCCCGGACGGCCGGCGGCTGGCGTACCTCTCGCCCGCCCCGGAGGGTTACCGGGTGCGGGTGGTGGAGGTGCCCGGCGCGGGGGCCGGGCTCGCCCGCCCGGGCAGACCGCCGGCCCTGGCCGCGCCGCCGCCGGCCGGCCCCGCCGCCCTGGAGCCGCTCGCCCGCCTGGCGCTGCACGGCTCCACCCCCTGCCTGGCCTGGTCGCCGGACGGCCGCCGGGTGGTGGCCAACGCGGCCTACGAGTACTACGGCCACGACGAGGAGATCGCCGGCCGGGCGCAGGCGCTCGGCGTGTACCTGCTGTCTCCCTCGGGCGAGAGCACCCACGTGTACACGGGCCAGGCCTACCACCCGTTCTGGCTCGACGCGGGCCAGGTGGGCTGGGGCGTGTCCGAGTACGAGCAGGGCTCGAAGGGAGTGTGGCTGGCCTCGGCCCTGGCCGGGGCCAGGCCGCGGCGGCTGGGCAAGCTGCAGGGCGTCCACCGCACCCTGCTCGCCCGGGACGGGCGCGTGCTCGCCTACGTGGGCTTCCCCGAGTACCTGCGCTGGGTGCGGGTGGATCCGCGCAGCGGCAACTTCGT
The DNA here is from genome assembly GCA_022710975.1 of Myxococcota bacterium. GTDB lineage: Bacteria > Myxococcota > B64-G9 > B64-G9 > B64-G9 > JAKLGA01. Next base: position 354,967 of record JAKLGA010000003.1, read on the forward strand.
GGGCGAGGGCGGGCTCGGGCAGGTGGGGGCCTGGGACGACCCGGTCGGCCACTACCAGGACCAGTGCCTGGCCCGGGCCGGGGCCGCCAGCCTGGTCGGCGATCCCGAGCACGGCTTCCTGCTCGAGGTGCGCGGGACCCGCTTCCGTCCGGCCGAGCGGCCGCTCTTCCGCTACGGCTACGAGTCCGGCGCCGGCCCGGTGCGGCCCTGCCTGTCTCCCGACGGCGGCACGCTGGCCTTCTTCCTCGACGGCGACGGAGCCGGGGCGCCCGTGGAGCTGCGCCTCGCGCGCGTGCCGGCGCCGTGAGCGCCGCCCCCGCCGCGCTCCACGCAGCCCGCTGGCTGGCCGCCGCGGTGGCGGCCGCGGCCCTGCTGTGGTGGCCGTGGACCGATCGGCTGGACCTCCCCAAGCAGGCCGCCCTGCTGCTGGTGGCCCTGGGCGCGTGCGCCTGGGGCTTCGTCCGCAGGCGGCCCTGGCCCGTGGACGCGCTGGGCGCGGGCCTGGCGCTCGCGGCCCTGCTGGGCCTGGCGCTCGCTCCGGCGGGCGCCGGCGCGCGCGTCGAGGGCTGGGCCGGCTGGCTCGCGGCCGTCATGCTGGTCGCGCTCGCCCGGCGCGCGGCCGGGGATCCGGCCGGGCCCGCGGCCCTGACCGGCCTGCTCGCCCGCCTGGCCGTGGGCCTGTACGCCGTGGCCTGGCTGCAGGCGCTGGGCGCGCCGCTGTTCAACTCCCAGCTCGCGGGCTTCCAGGGCCGTCGGGTGGTGGGCACGCTCGGGGGTCCGGGCCACCTGGGCTGGGTGCTGGCGCTGCTCCTGCCCTGGGTGGGCGCCGAGCTCCAGGCCGCCCAGGGCCGGGCGCGCCACCTCTGGCGACTGGCGCTCGCGCTGTGCGCGGGCGCCCTGGTGCTGTCGGGCAGCCGTACGGCCTGGGCCATGGCGCTCGCGGGCCTGCCCTTCTGGCTGCGCCGGCCGGCGCTCGTCCCGGCGCTCGTCTGCCTGCTCGCCGGGGGGCTCGGGGCCGTCGGCCTGGACCAGGCCACGCAGCAGGCCCGGCTCGGGGCGCGCGCGGCCGACCTGGCCGCCCCCGCGGGCACGGCCCGCGGGCGGCTGTACCTGTGGCGGGTGCACCTCTCGGCGCTGCCCGCGCTGGCCGGGCCCGGGCTCGGCCCGGAGGGTTTCCAGCGCGCCTGGCCGGCCTGGCAGGCGGCCTTCCTGGCGGACCACCCGGACCAGGCCGGCTTCTGCACGGACGCGCGCCACGCCCACGCGGACCCGATCGAGGTGCTGGCGGACTTCGGCCTGCCCGGGCTCCTGCTGCTCCTCGCCCTGCTCGGGCTGGGCCTGGCGAGGGCGCCGCCGCCGGGTGGCGCCCGCCGCGGGCCCGCGCAGGCCGCGCTCGTCTCGGCCGCGGTGGGCGGGCTGGCCGCGCCGATCCTGTTCTTCGCCCCCAGCCTGGCGCTGGGCGCGCTGGCCCTCGGGCTGCGCCTGGGGCCGGTGCGCCGTCCGGTGCCCGCCTGGCTGGGCGTGGGCCTGCTGCTCGGCCTGGCCGCCGCCGGCGCGCTCCTGGGCGCCCGCCTGTCCTCCGAGCTCCCCCGCAGCCAGGCCACGCTGGCCCGGATCGAGGGGCGCCCGGCGGAGGCCCGCGCGGCGGCCGCGCGCGCCCTCGCGCTCGACGGGCGGAACCCGAGGGCCTGGCTCGAGCTGGCCGCGGCCTGCCAGGCCGCCGGGGACGGCGCCTGCGTGGCGCGGGCGCTCGAGGAGAGCGCGCGCGACCTGCCGCCGGTGGGCTGCCCGCGGGCTACTCCGCCAGGGCCGACGGGCGCGCAGCCAGGCGCGCCCGGGCCGAGGCCCTGAGCGCCTCGACAAAACGGCGCCACAGGGCCTCGTGGAAGGCGCGCGTGCGCGCGTCCGCGCCCATGCGGGGGTAGATCGCGTTCACCCCGGCGGCGCCCGGGCCGGACCGGTAGACGAGCTCCGGATCCCACGGGACGGCCTTCTCCGGGTGGAACTGCACCCCGACCACGCCGGGGAAGCGGGCGTGCACCACCCCCTCCGGGACCCGGCCGTCGGCCGAGGTGGCCCACACCTGGAGCTCCCGGCCCAGCCGGCCGAGCGACTGGTGGTGGATGGAGAGCACGCGCGGCGCCCCACCCGGGTCGAGGGCGCGGGCCAGCGGGTGGCGTCCGAGCCGCAGGGGGTGGGCCACGCCCCAGCCGATCTCGGGCTCCGGGTGGAGCTGGGCCGCGGCCGAGCGGTGCTGGCGGCCCTCGGGCTGGGCCTGGATCGCCTCCAGGCTGGACAGGCCGTAGAGCTGGGAGGGGATGTCCTGGACGAGATCGCCGCCCAGCGCCACGTTGAGGGTCTGCATGCCCAGGCAGATCGCCAGGACCGGGTAGCCGGGTCGGGCCGCCAGGCTCGGCCGGGGCCCGGCCGCCAGGCGGCGGACCAGGGCGAGCTCGAACAGGTGCCTGGGCGGATCCTGGATGGAGGTGGTCAGCCGGGTGGCCTGGCCGTACAGGCGCGGCGGGATGTCCGGGCCACCGGCCAGCACCAGCCCGTCCGACTCCCCGAACAGCCTGTCGATCTCCCCGTCGCAGCCCGGGCCGGGCTCGTCCCGGCCGAGCAGGCAGGCGAGGGCCCGCAGCTCCAGGCGCTCGAGGCCGGTCGCCTCGCGGGCGCGCAGGGCGTCCAGGTAGGCGCCCGCGCCCCACTCGTCGGCGTGGTAGACGCCCACCAGGCGGACGTCCGCGGGCAGCCAGCCGCGGCGCATCAGGGCGGCCGCCTGGGCGAGCTCGTCCGGGCTGGGGTGGGTCCACAGCAGGACCGGGGCGGGCTCCTCTGCGCTGGCGGGGGCGGCCCCCAGCGCGAGCAGCAGCCAGATCAGGGCGCGGGCGGGGCTCACCCGCGCGTTCCCCGGACGGCCGCGGCGGCCAGCGCCTCGTCGGCCAGCTCGGGCAGGGTGAGCCGCAGATCGGGCTCGGCGGCCATGGCCTGCCGGGCGGCCCACAGCGCGCCTGCGTTCCGGGCCCAGGCCCGGCGGGCGATGCCGTGGTTCACGTCCCAGGAGAGCATCGAGCGGATGCGCCGATCGCAGGCGGCGCCGCCGTCCAGCACCATGCCGAAGCCGCCGTTCACCACCTCGCCCCAGCCGACCCCGCCGCCGTTGTGCAGGCTCACCCAGGTGGCCCCGCGGAAGCCGTCGCCGATGACGTTGTGCACTGCCATGTCCGCGCACAGGCTCGAGCCGTCGCGGATGTCGGCCGTCTCGCGGTAGGGCGAGTCCGTGCCGGACACGTCGTGGTGATCGCGACCGAGCACGATCGGGCCCCGGAGCGCGCCCTCGGCCAGCGCGCGGTTGAAGCGCAGCGCCAGGCGCACCCGGCCCTGGGCGTGGGAGTACAGGATGCGCGCCTGGGAACCCACCACCAGCCGGTTCTGCTCGGCGGCCTCGATCCAGCGCAGGTTGTCGAGCAGCTGCTGGCGCACCTCGGGCGGCGCCTCGGCCGCCAGGGCGCGGAGCTCCTCCGCCGCCAGCCGGTCGGTGGTGCGCAGGTCCTCGGGCGCGCCCGAGCAGCACACCCAGCGGAACGGCCCGAAGCCGTAGTCGAAGCACATCGGGCCCATGATGTCCTCGACGTAGGACGGGTAGCGGAAACCGCCGCCCTCGCGGCCCACGTCCGCGCCGGCCCGCGAGGCCTCCAGCAGGAAGGCGTTGCCGTAGTCCCAGAAGGACATGCCGCGGCCGCTGAGCGCGTCGATGGCCGCCACCTGGCGGCGGAGCGAGGCCTGCACGGCCGCCTTGAAGGCCGCAGGATCCGCGCGCATCAGCCGGCGGGACTCCTCGAGCGACAGCCCGGCCGGGTAGTAGCCGCCCGCGTAGGGCAGGTGCAGCGAGGTCTGGTCCGAGCCCAGATCGACCGCCACGCCCTCGGCCGCCAGGCGCTCCCACAGGTCCACCACGTTGCCCGCGTAGGCCAGGCTGACCGCCTCGCCCGCCCGGCGGGCGCGTTCGATCCGCGCGAGCAGCCGGCCGAGGTCCCCCTCCACCTCCATGACCCAGCCCTGCGCGTGGCGCTTCTCGACCGCCCGCGGGTCCACCTCGGCCACCACCCCCACCGCGCCGGCGATGACCGCGGCCTTGGCCTGCGCGCCGCTCATGCCGCCCAGGCCCGAGGACACGTACAGCTTGCCGGCCAGGCCCGCCTCGCCCGTGCCCAGGTAGCGCCGGCCGGCGTTCAGCAGCGTCAGCGCGGTGCCGTGCACGATGCCCTGCGGCCCGATGTACATGAAGCTGCCGGCGGTCATCTGGCCGTAGGAGGTGACCCCCAGGGCGGCCAGGCGGTCGTAGTCCGCGGGCGAGGAGTGGTTGGGGATGACCATGCCGTTGGTGACCACCACCCGCGGCGCGTCGGGGTGCGAGGGGAACAGCCCCAGCGGGTGGCCGGAGTGCAGCACCAGGGTCTGCCCGTCGGTGAGCTCGGACAGGTAGCGCATGCTGAGCAGGTACTGGGCCCAGTTCTGGAAGACCGCGCCGTTGCCGCCGTAGGTGACCAGCTCGTGCGGGTGCTGGGCCACGGCCGGGTCCAGGTTGTTCTGGATCATGAGCATGATGGCCGCGGCGGCCGGGCAGCGGGCGGGGTAGTCCGAGACGGGCCGGGCGCGCATGGGGTAGGTCGGGCGGAAGCGGCGCATGTAGATGCGCCCGTCGCGCTCGAGCTCGGCGGCGAACTCGGGGGCGAGCCGGGCATGGTGCCGGGCGGGGAAGTAGCGCAGCGCGTTGCGCACCGCCAGCACCTCCTCCGCCTCCGACAGCACCCGGGGGCGGGCCGGGGCGTGGCTCACCCCGGGCTCCTCGGGCGGCATGGGCGGGAGCTCGGCGGGGATGCCCTGGCGGATCTGGTCGGCGAAGCTGAGCGTCATGGCGCGCGTCCTCCTGGGGGATCAATCAAGCGCGCGCCCAGGGGTGTGTCAAGCGCCGCTCGCCCGCCTGGCCCGCTCACCGGACCACCAGGCCCATCGACCCGCACCAGGGGCACACGTCGGGATCGACGAGCTCGTCCTGCGTGCAGGAGCACCCGCAGTAGGGGCACAGCCTGCCCTTGCCTGGCGCGGGGGCGGGGGCGCCGGTCGCCGCCGGCGGGCCCGGCGCCGGGGTGAGCGCAACCACGCCCGCCTCGTCCGTCTGCTCCCGGGCGAGCCTGGCGAGGTCGTCCTGCAGCGACCGCCTGAAGGACTCCAGGTCGAGCCTGGCCAGGTCGAGCCCGGGTCGCCCGGCCAGGAGCGCGAGCGCGCGGACGATGCAGGCGTCTGCGTCCGCGTGGTGCCCGGCCCGCGACTGCGCTCTGGCGAGCCCGTGGAGCTGGTCGACCAGGAACGGCTCGTGCCGCGGGGCCCGCTCGAGGCTCGCCACCGCCCGGGCCATGCGCGCGAGGTTCTCCTCGCCCGGGCTCCGCTCGAACCGATCGGCGGCCTCGAAGCAGACCCCCAGCGCCGCGGCCACCGCCTCCTCCTCCGCGGGGGCCAGCTGGGTCGTCTGCCCGGGGAGCTGGTCGTCGTCGGAGAGCATCGCGTCCAGGCCCTCCACGAGCGTCGCGGTGAGCTCGGCGGCGAGCCGGTTCGGGGCGGCGAGCAGCTCGAGCCAGGGTCGCTGGCTGGCGGCCTCCTCGCCCCCCACGTGGGCGACGGCGGCGATGCGCTCCGCGTCGTCCGGGTGGCTGCGGGTCGGGTCCGGCTCGCTCGGCCCGGTCTCCTCCTGCGAGGGCACCCAGCCGTTCTCGAGCAAGCCGCGCTCGATGGCCCCCATGAGCGACAGCGCGTGGGTCACGCTCAGCCCTGCGCGCCGCATGGCATGGGCCGCCGGCAGGAAGTACTTGTAGTAGACCGTCAGGTCCCTGCCGATCGCCTCGAGCGACTCCGCGAACAGCTTGCCCCCGTAGGCCGCGGCCGCCGCCCGGTCCGCCAGGAGCTCCCGCCGGCGAGAGATGCCGGCCACCAGCCGCCTGAAGATCCACAGATAGATGCCCGAGTACCATGCGGCGGGGTGCAGGGCGCCCAGGGCACCCATGTTCTGGTAGTTCCTGCAGGTCGAGCCGAGGCGCATGATCACCCCAGCCAGGATGGTCGACATCCTCGTCTCTCCGTGGCTGAAGTGCCCGAACTCGTGGGCCAGCACGGACCGGAGGTGGGTCTCGGACTCGCCCAGGAGACCGGTCAGCCCCAGGTGCAGGATGCGCTGCCCGCGCCCGAACAGGACCCCGAGGGTCGAGCCGGTCTCCTGGACCGCGAAGTTCCCGTCCAGGTGCAGCTCGATCCTGTCGACCATGCGCGCGCCGACCCGCTCGGCCACCGAGGCGACCGCCGCGAACAGCGCGGGCTCGTCCTCCCGGCGGAGCTCCCGGCCTCGCCCGGATCGGTCGGACTTCACGAAGAAGCCGGCCAGCAGCACCACCAGGCTCAGCGCGGCCACCAGGGTGATGAGCGCGAAGGGGATGAGCAGCCGGAGGGGGACGACGTGCAGGTTGGAGAGGAGCGACTGCAGGGTCGAGCTCGCCAGGCTGATGATCTCGTAGGCGATGATGCCCGAGAGCGCCAGCAGGAAGGGGAAGCCCAGGTAGAAGGAGACGACGGAGATCCACAGGACGCCGTCGTGGAGCGTGTCGACGAGCTTCTCCTGGCCGGTCCTCACCGACCCCGGCCGCCCGGCGCCCTGGGCCTGCATGCGCCTGAGCTGGGATCTCGACAGGAGGAAACCCAGGCCGAAGACCAGGACCAGCGTGCCGAACAGGACCGCCGCGGAGATCAGCGCCACGTCCAGGGCGCCGGTCCGTTCGAGCAGCGACAGGGGCTCGGGCTGCTCGTCGGCCCAGCCGGCCGGGGGTGGCTGGGCCGCGGCGATGAGCAGTGTCTGCCAGGACATGATGGCCTCCCCCCATGGTCCAGGTGGATTGTCCGGCCGCGCCCCGGGCCCCGTCAACCTCGGCCTCGTGCATGCTGCGCGAGGGGGTGGCGGTGGCCGGCCGTCACCTTGACTTCCCCCGATCCCGGGGTACGATGGGGCTCGTGAGCGAGAAGCCGAAGGAAGAGAAAGAGAATTCCGAGCCGGAGCTGACCCTGGCCGCCCCCGGGCTGGAGCTCAGCGCGGTCAGCGTGGACGGCATGGCGGACGAGCTGCAGGCGCTGGGCGAACCGGCCTTCCGCGCCAAGCACGCCAACGGCTTCCTGATCCTGTCGCACGCCCCCCCGGCGGAGAACGACTGGCTGGACCTCGACACCTCCGAGAGCTCGATCCCGCGCTACCCGGCCTCGGCCAAGCGGCGCACGGGGCTGTGGGCCATGGAGCTCACCAAGAGCCGGCGGAACGCCTACGCCTCGAAGATCACCCTCGGCCGGGCCCGCAACAACGACATCATCATCCGCTCGTCGAAGATCTCGAAGCTGCACTGCACGTTCCACGTCGACGGCCAGGGCGGCTTCGAGCTCGCGGACGTGGGCTCGCTGAACGGCACCATCGTCAACGGCGTGGCGCTCGAGGCGAAGAAGCGCCGCCCGCTGAAGGCCGGGGACTACATCTCCATCTGGCGCTACGTGTTCGAGTTCACCGATCTCACCGGCCTGATCGCCAAGATGGCGGTCTGACCCACCCCTGGACGCTCCTCAGCCGCGCCTGCGGGTCCGCACGAAGCACTCGATCGAGCGGTCGTAGCCGCGCTCGACCTCCGCGGGGAAGTAGCAGGCCGGCAGCTCCCCGGCCCGGCGGTGGTAGGCCAGGCACTCGCAGCAGCGTCCCTTGCGGCTGCAGGGCTCGTAGGTGCAGTTGCAGCCCTCCCGGTTCTTCGCCTCGTCGCAGCTCCGCGGCATGGCGCGCCCTCCTCGGCCCGCATGCTGCCCGGCCCGGCCCGCGCCCGTCAAGGCCCGCTTGCCGGACCTCGTCCAGGAGGGCTAAGCTCGGGCCCCTGGAGGTGGAGGTGGGCATGCGTCGCGCGTTCTCGAGGCTCGGGTGTTGCGGTCTCCTGCTCCTCGCGGTGGCCGCGGCCGCCGGGGAGGCCCGGCCCGTGGTGGCGGTCTTCCAGATCGAGGCCAAGAGCCTGAAGCTCGAACGCGGGCTGCTCGACAACCTGACCGAGTACCTGGCCGTGGCCGTGGCCGAGGACGGCGTGTTCACCATCGTCCCGCCCGGCGACATCAAGCGCGCGCTGGTCGAACGGAAACGCGCGAGCTACCGGGAGTGCTACGACCAGTCCTGCCAGATCGAGCTGGGCCGTGAGCTCGCCGCCAGCAAGTCCCTGGCCACCTCCATCCTGCGCATCGACAGGACCTGCGTGGTGACCGCGGTCCTGTACGACCTCGGGCGACAGGCGTCTGACGCCACCGCGAAGGTGGAGGGCGGCTGCAAGCCGAGGGATCTGATGACCTCGCTGGCCAGCGTGGCCGCGCGCGTCCGTCAGGCCGGCGCCGTGGCCTCTGTCGCGCCGGCGAAGGCCGAGCCTCCGAAGGCCGGGCCTCCGAAGACACCCGCCCCGGTCCGGGCTGCGTCGACGGCCGGGCTCATCGCCCCGCCCGGGTACCAGCTGGCCAGGGCCGAGCTGCGCCGGACGGTGCTGGAGCAGATCGCCAAGGTGTACTACCTCCCGGAGGACGTCCGGCCGGACGAGCTGCTCGTGGCCGCGCTCCAGGGCATGACCGGCGTCCTGCCCGGGCTCCGCCTGGACGAGGCCGGCGGGACGCGGCGGCTCGGGGCCGCCGGGCGGGAGCGCAGCCTGGCCCGGCCCGTGGCTGACCTCGACGCGCTCGCCAACGCGCTGAGCGAGGCGCTCCTGTTCGTCGAGCCGCTGGCCGCCGGGCCGGACCAGATCCTGGCGCTGGAGGCGGCCGCCCTCCAGGCGCTGCTCGCCCGGCTCGGCCGGGCGAACGCGCTGCTCACCCCGCGGCAGGTCGAGGAGATCCGCGTCTCCACCCAGGGCTCGTTCGGCGGGCTGGGCCTGTCGGTGCAGATCAAGGATGGGCTCCTGGTGGTGGTCTCCCCGTTCGATGGGACGCCGGCCTGGCGGGCCGGGGTCCGCGCCGGCTGGCGGATCCTGGCGGTCGACGGCCGCCCGGTGGAGGGCCTGGACCTGGACCAGGCGGTGGCGCTGATGCGCGGGGCGCCGGGCAGCCAGGTCGAGATCGAGTTCGAGCCCCCGGGCGGCGCCGCTCGCCGGGAGGTGCTGACCCGTGAGGTGATCCGTATCCAGGCCGTGGAGGGGCGCCTGCTGCCAGGCGGGGTGGCCTACCTGCGCGTCCGGAGCTTCCAGAAGGGCACCGCGGACGAACTCACCCAGGCCCTCGCGCGCATGGGCTCAGGGCTCGCCCTGGTCGTGCTCGATCTCCGCGGCTGTCCTGGCGGCCTCCTGACCGAGGCGGTCGAGGTGGCCGATCGCTTCCTGTCCCAGGGGGAGATCGTGGCCACACAGACCCGCTCGGAGCGCCAGGCGCAGATGGCGACGGCCAAGGCGGGCGATTTCCTGGAGGTCCCCATGGCCGTGCTGGTGGACCGCGGCACGTCCTCGGGAGCCGAGATCGTGGCGGCCGGCCTGGGTGGCCTGGGGCGGGCGCTGGTCCTGGGGGAGCCCACCTTCGCCAAGGGCACGGCGGAGGCGCTCTACGATCTTCCGCACCACTTCCAGCTCAAGCTGAGCATCGCGCAGTACGTGACCGCCGGGAGCCGCTACCTGCACGGACGCGGGGTGCCGCTGGACGTGCGCGCGGCGCCGGTGATCGAGGGTGAGGCCGCCGACGCGTCCGCCATCCGCTATCGGCCCGGGCCGGCCGGTCGCCCGGAGATCGATCCCCTGGTGGATCTCGCCCGCCGGCTGTTTGCCGGCTGCGGGGAGCGGCACCCGGCCCGTTGCCTGGCCCGCTCGGGCGCCCTGCTCGACGCGGCGCGAGGCCGGGTGCTGGAGCCGCCTGCGCCTTGACAGGCGCATGCCCCTGCGGTTGGATGGCCTCCGAACCGGTCACCCGAACAAGGAGAGCCAAGCCATGGCGGCGCCTTTCGACGGACTGAAGCCCGAGCTGGTCTGGAAGCACTTCGAGGCCCTCACCCGCATCCCGCGCTGCTCTGGCAACGAGGCCGCCGCGGCCCGGCACGTGCTCACCTGGGCGCGCGCCAAGAGGTTCGAGGCGGTGCAGGACGCGACCGGCAACGTGCTGGTGCGCGTGCCGGCCAGCCCCGGCAAGGCCGGCGCGCCCGGGGTGGTGCTGCAGGGGCACCTGGACATGGTGGGCGAGAAGGACACCAGCTCCCCGCACGACTTCAGCCGGGACCCCATCCCGGTCGTGCGCCGCGACGAGCACCTGGGCGCGCAGGGCACGACGCTGGGCGCGGACAACGGCGTGGGCCTGGCGGCCGCCATGGCCGTGGCCGAGGATCCCGAGGCGGTGCACGGGCCCCTGGAGCTGCTGTGCACCCTCGAGGAGGAGACCGGGCTGACCGGGGCGCGCGGCCTGGAGCCGGGTTTCGTGCGCGGCAAGACGCTCCTGAACCTCGACTCCGAGGAGGAGGGCTCGCTGTACGTCGGCTGCGCCGGCGGCCGGGACACCCTCATCGAGCTGCCGGTGAAGCGCGCGGCGGCCAAGGGCAAGCCCTTCCGCGTCAAGCTGGGCGGGTTGAAGGGCGGCCACTCGGGGCTCGACATCAACACGGGCCGGGGCAACGCGCTGCGGCTGCTGGCGCTGTTCCTCGATCGCCTGCGGGCGGCCACCCCCTTCGGCCTGGTGGAGTTCGGCGGCGGTGACAAGCACAACGCCATCCCGCGCGAGGCCCAGGCGGTGGTGTTGCTCGAGGCGGCCGGGCTGAAGGCGGCCAACCGCCTGGTGGAGGCCTTCCGGGCGGACCTGCAGGCCATGTTCGGCAAGACCGACGCGGGCGTCGGCCTCGAGCTCGACAAGGCCAAGAGCACCGAGCGGCCGCTCAGCAAGGGCACCCGGGACGCGCTGCTCGATCTCGTGCTGGCGCTGCCGCACGGGCTGCTGGCCATGAGCCAGGCGGTGCCCGGGCTGGTGGAGACCTCCACCAACCTGGCGGTCGTGCGCCTGGAGAAGGGCAAGGCCACCGTCCTGGAGTCCAGCCGCTCCTCGGTCATGCCGGCCCTGGCCGCGGTGACGGCCGGGATCTTCGCCCAGGCCCGCCTGGCCGGGGCCACCCCCATCGACAAGGGCGGCTACCCCGGCTGGCAGCCGGACCTGGACTCCAAGGTGCTGCAGCGCGCCAAGGGCGTGCACCTGCGCGCCATGGGCAAGGAGGCCCAGGTGAAGGCCATCCACGCCGGCCTGGAGTGCGGCATCATCGGCGAGAAGTGCGGCGGCATGGACATGCTGTCCTTCGGCCCCCAGATCGAGTGGCCCCACTCGCCCTCCGAGCGCGTGCACATCGCCTCGGTGGGCCGGTTCTACTCGTTCCTCAAGGCGCTGCTGGCCGACCTGGCCGGGTGAGGCCCCGCATGCGGCGCGCCCTGATCGCGGGCCTGCTGTCGCTGTGCGCAGCGGCGCCGGCCCTGGCGTACATCCCGCACGTCGACTGGCTCATGGAGCGCCTGGCCGAGAAGCGGGCGGTCCTGAAACTCCACCAGCTCAAGGTGGAGCTGCGCTGCAGCCCGGACGGGAGCGCGCCCAAGCCCGAGGTGCTCTACCTGAAGACCACGGGCGTGGTGCGCCGGGAGCGGGCCGACGGCTCGCTGGAGATCTGCCGGGCGGGCAAGTGCAGGCTGCGCCAGGCCGACGGCAAGGTCGTGGAGCGGCCCGAGTGGGCCTACCTGCAGTACCTGTACTTCGCCGACGGCTCCGGCACCGCCCAGCGCTTCGAGCGGCTGCTGGCCGCCCTCAAGGTGGACACCAAGGTGTCCACCCTCAGCCGTTTCAACGCGCGCATCGCCTGGGTGGTGGGCGCCAAGGAGTGGGAGCGCGATCGGCCCCAGCTCTGGCTGGACAAGGACTCCTACCTGCCGCTGCGGCTGATGGTGCGCGACGGCGGCTCGATCGTCGATCTGGTCTGGCGGGGCTGGGGCAGCCGGGCCACCGGGGACTGGTTCCCGGCCAGCCTGGAGGTCCACCGCGACGGCAAACCGGTCGAGCTGTGCGAGGCCGCCTCGGTCGAGTCCCGCCTGGAGATGCCCGACGAGCTGTTCCAGCTCCCCGCCAAGTGAGTCAGAAGACCAGGCCGGCGTAGCCCACCCACATGCGGGGCTCGCCGCCGCGCCCCTCCACCTCGTGGCTGGTGGTGTGCTCGAGCAGCGCGCCCCGGGTGGCCCCGCGGGCGAGCGCGAAGCTCACGGCCGCGGCCGCGGCGCCCGGGCAGCAGGCCGAGCGGTGCGCCAGCGCGTGCGCCGTGGCCTCCGCCGGCCGGCCCGCCAGCAGGTGCTCCAGGAAGGGCCGATCGTTCTCCTCCTTGGACCAGCGCAACGCCCCGGCGCCGCTGCCCTGGGGCGTGAAGCCGTAGTTGCGGCCGTAGTGGGTGAGATCGGTGGAGCCGATGGCCAGGCAGTCGAGCCCCCGCCGCCCGGCCTCCTCGGCCGCCGCCCGGCCGAGCTCCAGCGCCACGGGCCCGGGCGGGGCCTGGATGGCCACCACGCGGGCGGCGGGCCAGGTGGCCTTGAGGATGGGCATCTGCAGCTCGAGCGTGTTGTCCGGCTCGAACTCCTCGGGCGTCTCCCGGGCCAGCCCGAAACGGCGCACCAGGGCCTCGGCCAGCTCGGGCTCCACCTCCACCGGCCCGAGCGGCGTCCCGAAGGCGCCCTCGGGCATGCACGCCCCGGGGTCGCCTGGCCCGAGGTGGCCGCCGAAGACGAACACCACGCCCGGGGCCGCGGCCGAGAGCGCGGCGAAGGTCCAGGCCGCCAGGCGGCCGGAGTAGACCCAGCCCGCGTGTGGCACCACCCCGGCCAGCGAGCCGGTGGGCGCCCCGGGGAAGCTCCGCCGGTAGCCCTCGAGGGCCGCCCGGCACGCCTGCTCGCCCTCCGGGTACCAGCCCTGCCTGGCGAAGATGGGTGGGCGGACGCGCGGCGCGCTCATGGCCGGGCCTCCCTGGCCTGGCGGACCGCCGGGTCGAGGTCCAGGAACGGTCCGGGCCGCCGGGGGGAGATGATGAGCCGCACGCCCCGCTCGCGCTCCACCGCCAGGGCGTGACCCGGGTCGGAGCAGAACACGGAGCCCAGCGCCGAGAGCGCCCGGAGGGCCGAGACCGGCCGCACCGCGCGGATCCGGCTCCTGGGGACGCGCAGCCTGTAGATCGCGCCGTGGATGACCAGCGCCTCCGCGTCCAGGGTGTACTTGCGCGGCAGCATCAGCACCAGGATCAGGGCCGGCAGCCCGAGCAGCACGACCCACACGGTCTGGTAGGGCAGGGGGCCGAGGGTGCGTCCGAACCACACCACCAGGGCGGGCGGCAGCAGGAACCCCACGAACAGCAGCCAGACCGAGGCGCTCGTGCGGGGCACGTCCTCGAGGGGCGCATCCAGCGTGGGTGCTACCTGGGGAGCGTTTGCTTCAGGAGTGGGCGCTGTTCCCATTTGGAACACCCCCTGTGAAGGCAGGGAAACCCGCGGGCCGCGGCTCCGCCTCGGGCCCGTTTCTCGTATCCTCCGGCACTGTAAAGCAATTTCAACGGAAGTCAAGCGGACCCGCAGGTTCGACCAGGATCGAGATGTCACGCTCGGCACGCCTCCTGCGTCATGGTTCCCCCCGGGGACCTCGGGCCCTTCTGGCACCATCCGCATGATTTCTTGGGAGAAAATCAGTTTCCCGCCGGGTTGGCACAACCCGTGCTAGTTGCCATGGCCGCTGGAACCAAGGATCCGGGAATTCCCAACGGCGGCCCGTGAGGCGCGGGCCGATCAGGAGGCGTGTGCCATGAAGAACTCGTCTGCCCGCGCGGCGCTCTTGGTCCTGACCCTCGGCCTGGCGCTCGGCCTGGCCGGCTGCCCCTTCTGCCTGTCGGAGGACTGCTACGAGTGCTACGACGACTGCTGCGGTGACGACTGCTTCTACGACGACTGCTACAGCTTCTACTGCGACGCGAGCGCCTGCTACGAGTGCGATTGCACGAGCTGCTGGCAGGTCTACACCCTGTACCCGTCCTGCGGCTACGACAGCGACTGCTTCTCCGGCGAGCGCTGCCTGAACGGAAGCTGCGTGGCCGACGGCGTCTGCGACCAGGCCTTCTGCGATTCGTTCGGCTGCTACGAGTGCGACTGCGCGGGCTGCTGGAGCGTGCCGGGCGTGGAGTGCTGGAGCGACGCCGACTGCCAGCCCGGGGCGCTGTGCCTGCAGAACGCCTGCCTGGGCGATCAGCCGCCGGACTGCCAGTCGGACGCGGACTGCCCCGCCCTGAGCCTGTGCGTGGAGGGGGCTTGCCTGGCCGTGGAGTGCCTGGCCGAGGCCGACTGCGCCGAGGGCCTCACCTGCCGCGGCGGCGCCTGCGTGCCCGCCGGCTGCGCCAGCCACGCCGACTGCGCGGACGGCGAGCAGTGCGAGCAGGGCGAGTGCCGGCCGCAGGATCCGCCCCAGACCGGCTGCCAGAGCTCCACGGAGTGCCCGGGAACCCAGGTGTGCCTGGAGGGCGCCTGCGTGCAGCTCTGCCAGCTCAACTCCGACTGCCCCGCGGACATGCTGTGCGAATCGCACGTGTGCGTGCCCGAGCCGGCCCACACCTGCGCGGCCTCGGCCGACTGCCCCGCCGGGCTGGTGTGCCTGGACGGCGCCTGCCGCGCGCTGTGCGGCGGGGACGCCGACTGCCCGATCGATCAGCTCTGCCAGGACTTCCTGTGCGTGGACCGGCCGCAGCCCGAGCCCGAGTGCCTGCACGACGCCGAGTGCCCCGCGGGGAACCTGTGCGTGGACGCGCGCTGCCGGCCACTGTGCCAGACGGACGCCGACTGCGGCGCGGGCTGGTTCTGCGAGTGCGGCGTGTGCCGTGAGCTGGCCGAGATCCCGCCCGAGTGCCGCTTCAACACCGACTGCCCGGCCGGCCAGGAGTGCGTGGACGGCCAGTGCCGCCTGCCGTGCTGCGAGGACGCGGACTGCGCCGCGGGCGAGGTGTGCCTGAACGGCTTCTGCGACGATCCCCTGGCCTGCGCCTGCGACGTGGACTGCCCGGCGGACCAGCGCTGCGTCGAGGCGCGCTGCGCCCAGTGAGCACCTGACCGGGCTGCCCGTGCCGCCCCGGGGCGCCTGCGCCGGGGCGGTTTCTTTTGGGGCGTTTGCTTGTGGCGGTCGAGGCGCTTGCACTACAATGCAGGCCGTACGCTCTGATCCCGGGAGGTCCCATGCGCGCGCTCGTCCCGCTGCTCGCCTGCCTGGGTGCCCTGGCGGCCTCGCCCGCGCGGGCGCAGCCGGTGGCCCCGGGCGAGCGCGTGTCCATCGCGGTCATGGAGTTCGTCAGCAAGGGCGGCCTGGACGCGGGGCGCATGGATGCGCTGACGGACATGCTGGCCAACTCCATGCGCCAGGTGGGCGACCTCAAGGTCGTGGGGAAGTCCGACATCGGCGCGGTGCTGTCGCTCGAGGAGAACAGGAAGCTGCTCGGGTGCGACGACGAGTCCTGCATGGCCGAGCTGGGCGGGGCGCTGGGCGTCCAGTACCTGGTGTCCGGCAACCTGAGCCTGTTCGGCCAGACCTACCTGCTCAACCTGAAGCTGCTCGACGTGCGCAAGGTGGAGATCGTGCGCGGGGTCTCGCGCAGCATCGTCGGGGCCGAGGACGCCCTGGTGGCCGCGCTGCCCGAGGCGGCCCGGGAGCTGGTGCAGGGGCTGGCCGGGCCAGGCCAGGGGCACGCCTCGGTGGACACCCCCGAGGCCGAACCCGAGGGCTTCTTCGTGGCCCCGGGCCACCGCAAGGGCCGCATGCCGCTGTTCCTGGGCGTGGGCCTGGGCCTGCACACCCCGGCCTACACCCGGGGCGAGGTGGCTGACGATCTGCAAACCCGCGCCGACAAGGTGAGCGGGCTGATCGACGACGTGAACCTGACCGCGCGGCTGCAGCTCTCGCTCGGCTACGACTTCCTCGACTGGCTGACCCTGTCGGCCGTGGTGGGCGCGGACCTCGGCGGCCACGTCGAGTCGAACACCGAGCGCAAGGTCGCCCTGGCGGAGTTCGGGCTGCAGCTGCTGGGCTCCTTCAACCAGGACTCCTGGCTCCAGCCGGTGGCCTACCTCGGCCTGGGCCTGGTGCTGCTGTACGACAAGCACGGCTCGCTGGCCACGCCCGACGACAGCGTGGAGGGCAAGGGCATCGTGGCCAGCCTGGGGGTGGGCGCCAACCTGTACGTCACCTCGCGCTGGATCCTGGGGCTGCGGCTGGGGGGGCGGGTGAACGGCTACGTGAACCTGGGCTACGATCCGGTCGAGGAAAACGGGATCAACCTCGGCTACCTGAGGCTCAACGGGCTGCAGGCCTGGAACATCGCGGTCGAGGCCAACGTGGCCGTCGGCTACGAGTTCTGAGCGCGGGCCTGGCCAGCGGCAGCGAGCTCCTGGATCAGGCCTGGCCAGCGGCAGATGAGCGCAAGGAGTCCGGGAGCGAGCGAGCGAGGCGTGCGTCCGCACGCCGCAGCGATGGAGCGATCCGGGCGACGCAGCGGGCGCTGCCGATGACCAGGCCTGCTAGAAGGGCACGTCGTCGTCGGAGATCGGGGGCGGAGCGCCAGGATCGTAGCCGCCGTCCGCGCCGCCGTCCGGCGGGCCGAAGTCGTCCCCGCCCCCACCCTGGGGCTTGCCGCCGCCCTGGGGCTTGCCGCCGCCACCGCCGCCCTGGCCCCGGCCGCCGCCGCCGCCGATGAACTGGACCGTCTGGGCCACGATCTCGGTGGTGTAGTGCTTCTGGCCTTCCTTGTCGTCCCAGGTGCGGGTCTGGATGCGGCCCTCGACGTACACCGTGCGACCCTTGGCCAGGTAGTCCCGGCAGTTCTCCGCCAGCTTGCCGAAGGTCACCACCCGGTGCCACTCGGTGCGCTCCTGGGCCTGGCCCGAGCGGTCGTTGAAGCGCTCGTTGGTGGCCAGGCGGAAGTTCGTGATGGCCCCGCCGCTCTGGCCGTAGCGGGTCTCCGGGTCCGCGCCCAGGTTGCCGAGCAAGATCACCTTGTTCACGCTGGCCGCCATGCGGCACCTCCTCGAAAAATGCCTTCGCAGGACACCACGCGCCCCGCTCGGAGTCAAGCGGGCCGCGTTGCCCGCGCCGACGACAGGATGCTACCATCCCGGCCTGACACGCCCCAACCGGAGGATGCCCGCATGCGATTCACGCCCGCCCTGGTGCTGCTCGCGCTGTCGCTCGCCGCCGGGACCGCCGCGGCCCGGCCCGGCGAGGTGCAGCGGAGCCTGCCCGCCCCGGTCCCCACCGCCACCGGCCTGGCCTGGGACGGCGCGCGGCTGTGGCTCGCGGACCACGGGCTCGACGAGCTGGTGGCCGTGGATCCGGCCACGGGCCAGGCGGCCGCGCGCTGGAAGAGCCCCGGCCACCGGCCGGCGGGGCTGGCCTTCGACGGGCAGGAGCTGTGGTGCGCGGACGTGCTGGCCGCCCGGCTCTTCCGCCTGCGGCCCTCCGACGGGCTGGTGACCCGCAGCATCCCCGCCCCGGTCAAGGTGCCGCGGGCGCTGGCCTTCGACGGCCGGGCCCTGTGGGTCGCGGACGAGCAGACCCGCGCCATCCACCGGGTGGATCCCGAGGACGGCACCACGCTGCACGAGCTGCCCTTCCCCTCCCGCAGCGTGGACGCGCTGGCCTGGGACGGGCGCTACCTGTGGGTGGCGGACCGGCTGCTCGACCGCCTGCTGGCCCTCGAGCCCGCGCGGGGCGAGGTGGTGGTCAGCCTGCCCGCGCCCGGGCCGCACGTGACCGGGCTGGCCTTCGACGGCCCGCGCCTGTGGACGGTGGACTACCAGACCGACCGGCTGAGCCTGCTCGACCGGGACGCGGACGGGCTGCTGCCGGAGGGCGCGCCGCGCGAGGCCCGCGTGCGCTTCACCCACGAGGTGCGCAACCTGGGGCCCGATCCCCTGCCCGAGGTGCTCATCCACCTGGCGCTGCCCCGCGGCCGCGAGACCCAGGAGCTCCTGGAGGACGTGCGCGTGGAGCCCGCGCCCTTCGCCACGGAGACCGACGAGTGGGGCCAGGCGGTGGCCCGGCTGCGCTGGGAGGGCGTGCCGCCGGCGGGCGCCGTCCGGGCCGTGCTCACCGCCCGCCTGCGGGCCCGGGCCGTGCGCCATGTGGTGTGGCCGGAGAAGGTGCAGGGCCTGCGGCAGATCCCGGCGGACATCCGCCGGCGCTACCTGGGCGACGCCCCCAAGCTGGATCTCGGGCACCCCTACCTCGTGGCGGCCGCGCGGGAGGCGGTCGGCCAGGAGAAGAACCCCTACTGGATCGCCCGCGGCATCTACCGGCTCATCCACGCGCGCATGCGCTACGAGCTGGTGGGCGGCTGGGACGCGGCGGCCAAGGTGCTCGAGCGCGGCACGGGCTCGTGCTCGGAGTACGCCTTCGTGTTCATCGCCCTGTGCCGGGCCGCGGGCCTGCCGGCCCGCTGGGTGGGCTCGCTGGTGGTGCGCCAGGACGACGCCTCGTACGACGACGTGTACCACCGCTGGGTGGAGGTGTACCTGCCGCCCTACGGCTGGGTGCCGGTCGACCCCTCGCGCGGCGACAAGCCCACCCAGGCCGAGCGAGCGGACGGCTTCGGCTTCGTGGAGAAGGACTTCCTGATCACCACCGAGGCCGGGGGCGGCTCGCGCCTGCTGGGCTGGGACTACAACGCGCACGCCACCTGGACCTGCCGCGGCCGCTGCCGGGTCGAGGAGGAGGGCATCGCCGAGTGGACGCCCGCGGGCGACGGGCTGGAGTCCGGCCGCGGCCTGCCGGCCGCCCCGGCCAGGGACGCGGCCGCGGGCGGCGGCTGCGTCCCCTGAGAGCGCGGGCGTGCGCCTCGTCGCCCAGGTCACCCCGCGCTGCCAGATCGGCTGCGCCCACTGCGCCTTCGAGGCCGGGCCCGCGTCCGCCGGGCTGCTCGCCCCCGCCACCCTCGCGGCCTGGCTCGACCGGCTGCGGGCCGCGGGGTGCGCGCCCACCCACCTCGGGTTGACCGGCGGGGATGCCATGCTCGCCCCGCGCCGGGTGCAGGCGCTGGCCCGGCTGGCCCGGGCCCGGGGGCTGGTGGTGCGCCTGGTGACCAGCGCCCGCTTCGCCCGGGACGGGGCGACGACCGCGCGGGCGACGGCGGCGCTCGTCCGCGCGGGGATCACGGGCCTGTGGGTGGGCCACGACGCCTTCCACCTGCGGGCCGTGCCCGAGGCGCGGGTGGTGCGGCTGCTGCGCGCGGGGCGCGCGGCCGGGCTGGCCGTGCACCTGGCCTTCACCTACGTGCACCCGCGGGCGGTGGGCCTGCGCGGCAAGGGGCTGCCCGGGCTGGACGCGCGCCTGGAGGCGGACCGGTCGACCCACGCGCGCCAGCGCGAGCTCTCTGGGCTGTGCGCGGAGCTGGGCGCCAGCCACGGCTGGTCGCGGCTCGTGGACGCGGGCCGGGCGCGGGCGCTGCTGGCCGCGCTCCCGCCCGCGCTGGCCGGGGAGATCCGCGCGGACCTGGCCGCGGCCCGGGGCCAGGGCGGCGAGGGGGCCATGCTGGGGCTCCGCTGGGACGGGCGTCCCCTCGACGAGCCGGTCTGAGGCCGGGTCAGGGCTGGAAGAGCCTGCGGCCGAGGGCCGTGGTCACTCCCTGCAACGCGTTCCAGTCCGGGATGGCCACGAGCTCGAGGCCCGTCCCGGCCAGACCCGCGGGCAGGCCGGCGGGCAGCGCGGGCAGGTTCAGGATGGCGGTGAAGCTGGAGGGCGGGGTGGCCGCGCGGGCGAGCGGCCCGAGCGCCGCGGCGGCCGGCCTGGCCGCGAGCACGTTGTGCAGGAAGTCGCTGTCCGAGAGCAGCACGCGCTGGACGCGCCCGAGCGGGCGGAAGCGATCGAGGCTCCGCCCGAGCTCGTCGAAGGGGAACTGCGTCCCGCCGCCCAGGTGCTCGAGCAGCGCCCGCTCCACCGCCCGCCGATCGGCGCTGAAGTCCGGCATGGCCCGCACGTTCCCCGGCCCGGAGAACTGCACCAGCCGCACCCGGCTGCCGGCCTCCAGGGCGGCCCGGGAGAGCAGGAAGCCGGCGAAGGCGAGCTCGCTCCAGTCCCGCGAGGGGTCGGGCATGCTGCCCGAGGAGTCGATGTACACCTCGAGCCAGGGCGGCGCCTCGGCCGGACCCTGGGCCTGCCCGGCCTCGTATTCGCGCTCGAGCAGCGTGAGCCCCGGGATGGCCACCCCGGCCCGCCCCAGGGAGGCGAGCCAGTCGACCCGCGCGGGCTCCTCGCCCAGCTCCCAGGGCGCGAGCGTGGTGGGCGTCAGCGCGTCCGCGCCCGGCGCGAGGGGTGGCCGCAGGCGGTACCGCTCGGCCTCGCGGGCGTAGGCCTCGAGCACCAGGGCGGAGAGCGCCCTGGGGTCCTGGCCGAAGGCCCGCCCGGCCGCCAGCGCCGCGCCCAGCTCCCGCCGCAGCCCGCGCGCGGGCGGCTCCGCGGGCGGATCGGGTGGCAGCTCGACCAGGGTCGGGTGTCGCCGCTCGGCGCGCTGCCGATCCGCCTCCTGCTCCTCCGGGCTGCGCCGCGCCAGGCCCACCAGATCGTCCAGATCGAGGTCCCCGGGCCCGATCACCAGCACGCGCTCGAGCCAGCCGGCGGCGGGCAGGCGCCCGGCGCTCCAGTCGGCCACGGCGTACGGCCAGACCGCCTCCAGGTAGAGGTCGAGCGCCAGGTACATGTTGCCGCCCGCCGCGCCGAGCGCCGCGGCCAGCGCCCCGGCCTCCTCCCGCCAGCCGGGCGCGACCTCCGCCAGCCGGGCCCGCTCGGCCGGGCCGAGGATGTCCGCGGACCACAGGGCCTCGTACAGCGCCAGGGTGAAGCCGAACATGGCAGAGGGCGGCGGGCGCGGCCCGGGCCCGGCCGGCGCCTCGGCCAGGATGGCCCGGTAGAGGGCCTGGTAGCTCGGGCCGTGCTCGACGCGCAGCGCGTCGTTGATGAGCACGTCGAGCAGCAGGTTGAGCAGGCAGTCGAGCCGCTCGGCCTGGAAGCCCGGTCCCACCCGGGGCAGGCCCGGCCGGCCGCACTCGAGCTCGGCGAGCAGGGCCCGCTGGCGGGCCAGCAGCTTGGCGGCGGCCCCCAGGGTCTGCGGGTAGCGGCAGTGGTGGCCGGCCTCGTGGGCCAGCAGCGCCTCCAGGTGGCCGCGGGCGCCGAGCGCCTCGAGGCGGCGCAGGTTCACCCGGGTCTGCCGCGTCCGCAGATCGATGCAGGCCAGCTCCTCGCCCTGGGCGAGCGCGACCGGCGCCGACAGGTCCACCCCCAGGCCCCAGGCCCGCAGCGCCCGCCGCCAGGCCGAGGCCAGCTCGGGGCTCACGCGCCGTCCTTCCCCCCGGCCGCCAGCCAGCGCAGGTAGGCGTGGTAGCGCAGCGCCAGGGCCTTGAGCATGAGCAGGTCGTTGTACACCGGCGCGCTCAGCTCGCCGCCCCGGTGGTACTGGCGGATGACCCCGGTGAGCGTCTTCAGCCGGCGCAGGATCTCGTCCCGCCCGAGCCCGGTGAGCCCCGGGGCCACCTCGTCGAGCAGCGGCTCGACGGCCGAGGCGTCGCCGGGCCGGAGCGCCTCGTACTGGTCCATGGCGAGATCGAACATGGCGCGGATCCAGGCCGCCTTGTCCCCCAGCAGGCGCTCGCGGCCCTTGCTGAAGTACGCGCTCTGGCGGTTGGGGCTGAGCTTCTCGTGCAGCACGAAGGGGGCGAGCTGGCGTACATCCTCGAGCTCCACCCGCGGCCGGCCGCGGAAGTAGGCCATGGCCTTGGCGAAGGCGAGCGTGGTCAGGTAGGTGCGCACGCTGACGCCGGTCTCCACCTGGCTGCAGACGTGGCGGGCCTTGTCCAGCGGGCAGTCCTCGTTGCACACCTGGCCGAGTCGCAGGCCGGCCAGCTTGAGCGCGTCCTTGCTCTTGTGCTCGAACAGCGGACTGGCCCGCTGGCAGAAGTCGAGCGCGCCCAGGAAGAACTCGATGCGCCGGAGCACCGGGCGCGGCACGGCCATGCTGCGGATCTCGGCCTCCATCTGATCGAGCTCGGCGGGCTGGAAGCGCACCTCCGCGGGCATGGCGTCGGCCGGGTCCCGGCCCTTCTCCAGGCGCTCCAGCAGCCGGTCCAGGTGCCAGGGGTTGAAGGTCAGCGCGCGCACGGTCACGTCGATGCGATCGCGCAGCGCCTCGATCACCGCGAAGGTGCCGCCGCCGGCGTCGTCGTTGGCGGTCAGGAACCAGGCCGAGGGGCCGGCCTCGACCACCTGGCCGAACTGCTCGGCGTAGCCCTCGGCCATCAGCGACAGCAGCGCCGACTGGGTCTTGGTGGGGATGCGGTTGTACTCGTCGACGATCTTGACCGGGAGCTCGAGCCAGCGCCGCCAGGCCACCTTGATCTGCGACAGCTCCTCGGCCCGCAGCAGGTCCGCGGGCAGCGGCGTGCCCAGCAGATCGGTCACGGTCAGCTGCGGGTGGCCGTGCTGCACCGCCCGCCGGAGCGCCTCGCGCTCGATGCCGGCCGCCTGGGCGAGCAGGCTGGCGATGGCCGTCTTGCCCCGCCCCGGGCCGCCCACCAGCAGGCACTTGCGGCGGGCCGCCAGGCTGAGCAGCGGCAGCAGGATGTAGGACGAGTAGGCCTCCCCCTCCGGCAACGCCAGCGTGTCGCCGTTGGGGAAGGTGAGCTGCTCGCCGCCGCGCTCGCCGTAGGCCAGATCGTAGGCCGGGGTGAGCACCGCGTTGTTGAGGATCCAGGCGTACAGCCGGCGCAGCTTGTCCGCCAGCGTGCGGCCGTCGAGCTCGGACAGGTGGGTGGTGAGCTCCCCGGCGGTCTCGGCGGGGCCCTTGAACACCAGCCAGTCGAGGAACGAACGTTTCTCCTCCGCCATGGGCTAGCCCTCCTCCAGGCCCCAGATCACCACCAGCCCGTCGCTGCCGGCCGAGGCCAGGCGCTCCCCGCGCGGCTCGAAGGCCAGGCCCTCGACCGCCGAGAAGTGGGGCGCGCGCGCCTCCCCCAGCGGCTCGAGGTCGGGCAGCCGCCACAGGCGGATGCTCTCGTCCCAGGAGCCGGTGGCCGCGAGCGGCAGGCGCGGGTGCACCGCCAGGGCCTGGATGGGCTCGGCGTGCTCCGTCAGCCGCGCCGCGCGCGGTCGCCAGCTCGCCGTGTCCCAGACGACCACGCGCCGATCGTAGCCGGCGCTGACCAGGCTCGCGCCGTCCGGGCTCCAGGCCACCTCGCTGACCGCGTCCTCGTGCAGCTCGAGCGTCGGCCCCTTGGTCACCTGGCCCCCGGGCGAGACGGGCAGGACGACCACGCTGTGGTTGGACAGACCGACCGCCAGCAGCTTCCCGTCCGGAGACCAGGCCACGCAGTTCAGCACCCGGTTCCGCACGGCGAAGTGGTAGAACTCCTCCTGGCCGAAGCGCTCCTGGGCCTTCTTCTTGACCTCCGCCAGGTCGTACACCACCAGGTAGGTGTCGGCGCTGCCGGTGGCCACCCGGCGGCCGTCAGGCGAGAAGGCCACCCCGTAGATCGGCTTCTGGTGGAGCTCTCGGAGATCGTGGACCAGCAGCCGCTCGCCCACGTCGCACACCTTGAGCGCCTGGTCCACCGCGCCCGAGGCCAGCGAGCGACCGTCGGGCGAGGCGGCCAGGCCGTAGACCGGGCCGGTGTGGGTGGTGGGCAGCGGGAGCGGGCGCTCCGCCGGCGCGGCCGGGTTCCAGGTGCGCACCGCCCCGTCCGAGTAGCCGGCCGCCACCAGGCCGCCCGCCACCCAGGCCACGCTCAGCGCGTAGCCCTCCGCCCCGGGCGCGCAGCGCAGGGCGCGCGGGGGCTCCGAGCCCGGGAGCACGCAGTGCACCCGCCCATCCCGGCCGGCCGTCCAGGCCGTGCCCGCCGCGTCCAGGGCGACCGCCTCCACCGGGTGGAAGTGCGCCAGCGGCAGCGGCTCGAGCCTGTCCGCCGGCACGTCGTAGCGCAGGGCGCGGCCCACCTCGCTGCCGACCAGCAGCGCGGGCCGCCCGGGCTGCCAGGCCGCGCAGCGCAGCCGCTCCCCGGGCTGGCCGAAGGAGCTCGCGCTGCGGGTGCCGAGGTCGAACAGCCCGGCCCGCTCGTCCTCGCTGAGGTACACCACGTAGCGCCCGCAGCGGGAGACCCGCACCTGGCGCAGGCCGGAGTGGTGCCTGAGCAGGCCGCCCTCGGCCTGGGCGCCGTCGGGCAGGCGCAGGATGCGCAGCACCCCGTCCTCGCCGGCCGCGGCCAGGTGCTCGCCGTCCGGGAACCAGTCCACGCTGAGGCACGCGCCCTGGCCCGCGCGCAGGCGCACCAGGCTGCCGCGCTCCGCGCTCCACAGCGCCACCTCGCCCGACTCCAGGGCCGCCGCCAGCTCCGGCCCGCGCCCGGCGGCGGCGGGGCGCCAGGCCAGGTCGTGGACGGCGCCGCCGGCCATCGCCTCGGCCACCTGCAGCAGGGCGGCCGAGCCCGTCAGGCTCCACAGGCCGAGCCGGCCGTCGCGGTGCCCCGCCGCGGCCAGCGGGTTGGCGGGGTCGGGCTCGGGCGGGGACGCCAGGCAGGTGACGGCCGCCGGGCCCGCCGGCACGGGCGCGCGGGCGCCGAGCGACTTCCCGTCGAGGACGTGGAACAGTTTCAGGGTGTTGTTCATGGCCGCGAGCAGCCGCGGCGTGCGCCCGGGCAAGGGGGTGCAGGCCAGCAGCGGTCCGTCGCCGAAGAGCGTCTGGGGGCGGAGCTTCATGCGGGGGGCACCTCGCGGGAGGAGGGGTCCGGCCCACGCTAGCGCGCGCGCCCGCGCGCGTCCAGCGCCGCGCGACCGGGGGTGTTGTGCCGGCGCCCGCTTCGGGGTGGAATGGGCGGGTGAGCCCCCCCGCCGATCCGCCCGAGCTCCGCGACCCGGCCCTGGCAGGGGCCTGCGGCGCCTACTGCGGCGCCTGCCTGGCGCTGCGGGGGGAGCTCGCGGCCGAGGCCGGGGCGCTGCTCGGGCGCCTGCGGCGCCAGGGAGTGCTGGCGCTCGCCCGGCGGCTCGATCCGGGGGACGCCCCGCGCATCGACGCGGCCCTCGAGGTGCTCGAGCGCCTGGCGCGCACGCCGGCCTGCCCGGGCTGCGGCCGGGGCGGCGGGGTGCCGGGCTGCCCGGTCAGGGACTGCGCCCGGGGGCGGGAGCTGGAGACCTGCGCCGGCTGCGGGCGGCTCGCGGCCTGCGCCGCGGGCCAGGAGGAGCCCCGCGCCGGGCGGGCCCGCGCGGCCGCGGGCCGGCGGGAGCGAGAGGCGCTCCGCGCGGGCGACGGGGCGGCCTTCCCGTTCGGACCGGCGGCCTTCCTGCGGCGCCTGACGCGCAAGTACGGCGGCTGGAACCTGGCGAACCTCGAGGCCATCCGCGCCCTCGGGCTGCGGGCCTGGCTGGAGGAGCGCGCGGCCAGCCCCGGCTTCCGCTCGCTGGAGGTGAAGGGCGAGGAGGACGTGTGGAGTGACGGCTGAGGGCGAGCTCTACCGCGCGCTGGTCGCGGCGGCCGCCCGGGCCGACGCCCCGGACCACCCCTGGCGGGCGCCCTGGAGCGCGGCCGAGGCGGCCTTCGTGGCGCGGCACCTGGCGCTCCCGCGCGTGCTCCTGGCGGGCGCGGGGCTGGGCCGGGGGCTCGACGAGCTCCGGGCGCTGGGCGCCGAGGTGGTCGCGCTCGATCGCGCCCCGGACATGACCCGCACCCTCGCGGCCCGCTGCCCCTGGCTGCGGGTGGAGACGGCCGGGCTGGCGGCGGCCGGCGAGGTGTTCGGCCCGGCCCGCTTCGACAGCGCCCTGGCCCTGGGCCTGGTCAGCGCCGGGCTGTTCCTGCCCGGGGAGGATCCGGCGGCGGCGTTCGCCGGCCTGGCCGCGGCGCTGCGCCCGGGCGGCGTGCTGCTGGTGGATGCGCTGCTGGGTCCCGAGCCGCGCGCGGTGCTGCTCCGGCGCGGCCCGGTGGGGCTCGGGCCCGGCCGCCGGGCAGAGGGGTGCGCTGCCTGGCCCGGCCGGGAGCTGCTGGTGGACGCCCTGGTCGCGGCCGGGTTCAGCGTCCGCCTCGAGCCCCTGAGGCACGATCCGGACACGCCGCTGTGGGGGCTCGCCTGCCGGCTCGACCGTCAGGAGGCTTGAACCCGGGGCGCCGGCGCTGGTAGCTTGGCGGGGAGTCTTCGAACCAGGTCGTTCATCGGGAGGAGCGCATGCGCACGGTCATCGTCCTCGTCGTGGGGCTCGGCGCGGTGGCCGGGCTCGCCGGGCAGGCCGCGGCCCAGTGCACCCAGGACCCGGATTGCGCGGCGGGGCTGGTCTGCCGTGAAGGCAAGTGCGTGGAGGCCGCGCCCGCAGCGGCGCCCGCGCCCGTGGTCGAGCCCGCGCCCGTGGCGGCCCCCGCGCCCGCGGCGGCCCCCGCGCCCGCGGCGGCCCCCGCGCCCGCCCCGGTCCAGCCGGCGCCCCCGCCGGCCGTGGGGCCGCGCCCCTCCATGGGCTGGCCGATCGCCTCCGCGGTCATGGCCTTCGCCTTCACCGGCGTGGTGGTGGGGCTGGGGGTCACCTCGGGCCTGGCCACCCAGGACCACGACAAGTGGGGCGGCATCGGGCTGGGCGCCGGCGCCCTGGGCACCCTGGCCATCTTCGGCCCAATCTGCTCCACCGGGCAGAGCTCGGCGCGCAGCGGCACCCCGGTCTGGGGCGCGCTGGGGGCGCGCATCCCGGCCTGGATCCTGTACGGCGTCTCCATGATCGAGGGCGTGGCCATGCTGGGCCTGGGCCTGGCGGACGTGGACGTGCCCGAGGAGCTGATCTGGGCCGCCACGGCCTCGGCCGGCGCCAGCCTGATCCTGTTCGCGGTGGACGACCTGGTCTCCCTGGGCCAGGCCCAGTCCTGGTACGACGAGCAGCAGAAGGGCCGCGTGGCGCTCGAGCTGGAGGACGGCCCGGCCCTCGGCTGGGCGCCCGTGGTGGCCCCGATCTACGATCTGCGGGGCGGCGGCGCGACCGGAGCCACGCTCGGCCTGGCGGGCAGCTTCTAGGTGAGCGCGGCCATGCGGCGGGACGTGTCCGGGTAGGGGGTGAGCGTCTCCTCGCGCAGCCGCCCGGGCAACGCGCCGTCGATGGCGCGGAGCCTGGCGTGGAGCGCCTCGCGCTCCCCGGGCGGGAACAGGCGCGGCTCCAGGCTGAGCGCCTCGAGGTCGAAGGGCACCCCGGCCTGGAGCAACGCCGCGGCCGCGCGGAAGGGCAGCTCCACGGCCGCGCCATCGCGGCCCGTGATCCGGGCGAAGGCGGCGGGGGTGGCCGCCTTGAGGGACAGCTTCAGGAACAGGCGCGGGCCGTGGGCCGTGAGCGCCCGCGCCCAGGCCGGGTGCGCGCCGAGCGCGATCCCGTTGGTCTCCACGAACAGCCGGCCCGGCAGGCGCGCGAGCAGATCCGCGACGAGCGCCAGGGAGAGCTCCGACAGCAGCGGCTCGCCGCCCGAGAGCCGCAGGGCGTCGGGGCTCGCTCCCAGGCGGTTCTCCGCCCGGAGCAGGCGCAGCTTGCGGGCCAGCTCCAGGTGGGTGAGGAAGCCGGCCCGGGCGGGCTCCTCGCGCTCGGGCCCGGCCCAGCAGTGCGCGCAGGCCAGGTTGCAGCCCGCCAGGTGGACGGTGAGCGCGTCACCGCACGCGCCGGCCGCGGCGACCCGGGTCACCCGCCGCGCGCCCGGGCGCTCGACCCGCAGGGAGACCTCGGCCGCGGCGGCCAGGGCGTCGGGGGATCCGGCGGTCGCGCACACCCGCCCAGCGTGCCAGAGGAGCGGGGCGGGTTGCAATCGGGCTCCGGGCCATGGTAGCGGTCCGCTGAACGAGGTACCGCATGGCCGAGCCGTCCGCGCCCGCCGAGAGCTTCACCTGCCTGATCGATCGGGCGCGCGACGCGGTGCTGGCCGTGGGGCGGGTCGAGCTCCTGTTCCAGGCCTACCGGGAGCACGCCCAGCGCTGGGAGGGCAAGCTGCCGGACGACCTGGCGCTCGCCATGATGCGGCAGGCGCTGGCCGCGACCGCGCTGCACCTGGCCGCCAAGGCCCCGGACGAGTTCTCGGCCTGGACGCTGAACGTGAAGCAGCCGCCGCTGAACGTGTTCGTGACCGGGGACAACACCGCCCGGCGCATCACCGGGCGCGTCTACACCCGGGACGTCAAGACGGTCGAGGAGAGCCGCCTGTACTTCGAGTCCCAGCGGCCGAAGCGCAAGCCCTACCGCAGCGTCATCAAGGTGGAGGGCTGGGACGTGCTGGACATCTTCGAGCAGTTCTACGGACGCTCGGAGCAGCTCCTCTCCCGCCTGTTCGAGCTGGAGGACGGGCGCTTCCTGCTGGTGCAGGGGCTGCCGCGGGTGAAGCGCGCGTGGCTGGCCGGGCTCGCGCGCGAGGAGCTGCCGGGCTACCTGGCGCTGGCCCACGAGCCGGTCGAGACGCGCACCTACACCTTCGAGTGCGGCTGCGACGCGCAGAAGATCCTGCAGGTGGTGCGCGGCCTGTTCGCCGCCAAGCCCGAGGAGCTGTTCCGCGGCGACCCGCGGGTGGAGGTCCAGTGCCCGCGCTGCGGGCGCAAGTGGACCATCGATCGTGACGAGTTCGGGGCTGGCGACGCCCGGCTCGGCTTCAGCTGAGGTGCGACCCGGATGGAGATGGCCGTGACCCTGCCCCGCTCTGCGGCCAGACGCTGGCTCGTGGCCATGCGCCTGCCCTTCACCACGGTGGCCCTGGCGCCCTACCTGGCCGGAGCGTGGCTGGCCCGGGCCCACGGGGCGCTGGTGTCGCCGCTGGCCGCCGCGCTGGGCCTCGCCGCGGTGCTGCTCATCTGCGTGGGCTGCTACCTGAGCGGGGAGATCTTCGATCAGCGCGAGGATCTGCTCACCCTGCGCCACGGCCGCTCGCGGTTCGCCGGCGGCACCCTGCTGGTGGCCCAGGGGCTCCTGCCCGCGCGCGCGGTGGCGGCCGCGGCGGTGGCCTGCTTCGCCAGCGCGCTCGGCCTGGGGCTGGCGGTGGTGCTCGTGCTCGGGGCCTGGTGGCTGCTCCTGCTCGGCGCCTTCGGCGGGCTCACGGCCGCGCTCTACTCCACCCCGCCCGTGCGGCTGGTCGCCCGCGGCGTGGGCGAGCCGTTCATCGGCGTGTGCTACGGCTGGCTGACCCTGGCCACCGGGTACGGCTGCGCCTCGGGCGCCCTGCTGCCCCACAGCCTGTGGCTCTCGCTGGCGCCGGCCTTCACCGTCGTGGCCATCATCCTGATCAACGAGTTCCCGGACTTCGAGGCGGACCGCGGGGCCGGCAAGCGCAACCTGCTGCAGCGGGTGGGTCGCCCGGCCGGGGCCTGGATCTACGCCGGCCTCCAGCTCGGGGCCGCGGCGGCGCTGGCCGGGCTGTGGGCCTGGGCCCGGCCCGGACGCTGGGGGTACGCCGCCCTGGTGGTCCCGGCCGTGCTGCTCAGCCTCGGGCTGGCGGTGCAGGTCGGGCTGCGCGGGCGCTGGCGCGCGCCGGCCGCCCTGGAGCGGGTGTGCGCGCTGACGGTCGTGTCCAACCTGGTGGCCTCGCTCGAGGTCGCGGTGCTGGCCCGGTGGTCCTAGCTCCCTACCTCGCCGTGGGCGCCCTGTGGCGCCAGCTCCGGGCCGCGCTGCTGCTGCGGCGCGCCACCGGCTGGCGGCACTTCGGCCGCTGGCTGGTGACGAACGGCCCGCGCACCATCCCGGTGTCCGCCGGGGCGGTGGGCATGGGCTGCATCGGCTACGGCTACCACGCGGTGTGGGAGGTGACCGAGGCGTGCAACCTGCGCTGCCGCCACTGCCACGCCACCTCGGGGCGCGCCGGGCCCGACGAGCTCACCACCGACGAGGGCCGGCGCTTCCTGGACGAGCTGCGGGCCACCCGGCGCTTCCGCATGCTGGCCTTCTCCGGCGGCGAGCCGCTGTGCCGGCCCGACCTGGACGCGCTGCTCGACCACGCCAAGCGCCTGGGGCTGGTGAGCGTCATCGCCACCAACGGCACGCTGATCGACCGGGCCCGGGCGCGGGAGCTCGGGCGCCGCGGGGTGTACGGCATCGCAGTGGGCTTCGACTCGACCGAGCCCGCCATCCACAACGAGATCCGCCAGAGCCCGACCGCCTTCGACCGCGCGCTGGCTGGCATCGAGGCGGCCCGGGCCGCGGGGCTGGTGGTGCAGATCAACTACACCGCCATGCGCGAGAACCTCGGCACGCTGCCGGAGGTGATCCGCTTCTGCCACCGCATCGGCGCCGAGATCATGCTGTGCTACCAGCTCGTGCCCATGGGGCGGGGCTCGCAGATCGCGGCCTCGGCGCTCACCCCCGAGGAGAACCTGGAGCTGATCGAGACGGTCAAGGCGCTGCAGCGCGACGCCATCACCATCGTCGAGCCGGTGGCCGCGCCGCAGTACTTCCCGCACCTGCTGGGGCTCGATCGGCCGGGCCCGAAGCCCACCACCCCGGGCACCCGCTTCCACGGCTGCGCCGCCGGCTGGGGGCTGCTGTACGTGAAGCCCGACGGGGACGTGTGGCCCTGCCCGTTCGTGCCCGTCTCGGGCGGGAACCTCAGGACCACCCCGCTGCGGACGATCTGGCGGGACAGCGCCGTCTTCCGCGAGCTGTCCGACCGCGGCAAGCTCAAGGGCGCCTGCGGCGCGTGCGAGAACCGCTTCATCTGCGGAGGCTGCCGCGGCAAGGCCTTCGGCCTGACCGGCGACTACCTGGCCGAGGACCCCGCCTGCCACCTGATCGACGCGGAGCGCGCCCGCCAGCCATGACCCCCCGGCGCCTGCTATCCGCCCTCCTGCTGCTCCCCCTGCTCGCGGGGCCGGCCCGGGCCGAGCCGCCGCCGCTCGTCTTCCACGGCAACCTGGTGCTGAACGACGAGGTCTACACGACCGTGCTCGATCTGCCCGCGGACGCCGCGGCCGACCGGGAGACGGCCCGCCTGGTCGAGCGCCGGCTGCTCCGCTTCCTGTTGAAGGCCGGCTACGTGCTGGCCGGCGTGGAGGTCGAGGCCCGGGACGGGGCGCTGCACGTGGAGATCGATGAGGGCAAGCTGGAGAAGGTGGTCTTCCTGGGCGCGGGCTCGCTGCGCACGCTCCTGCTGAAGCTCGACCTGTCGCTGCCGCACCACGTCTTCAACCGCACCTCCCTGGAGCGCCAGCTCGCCGCGCTGGGCCAGCGCCACGGCCTGCCCCCGGTCACCTACAAGCTGGTGCGGACCCGCGAGGTGGCGCACCAGGGGCCGCAGCTCGCCGATCTCGGCGATCTGCAAGGCTACCCGGTGATCCCGGAGCCCGGCCGCTACGAGCTGCACATCGTGCTGGGCAAGAGCGACTGGGGCACGGGCCTGGACGCCGACCTCAACTACGACTTCCCCGACGGCCTGGAGCTGGATCTCGCCTACCGCGGGACGGGCCTGCTGGCCGAGCGCGACCGCTGGCTGCTGGGCGGGGCGCTGGGCGGCGATCTGCGCGAAAAGCTCGAGGACGGCGATCCCTACGTGGGGCTGTCCCACGCAGCCCTGGAGCTGCGCTGGTTCACCCCGCCGCTCATCGGCCGGGGCTTCCGGCCCTTCCTGTGGCTCGAGGGCGACCTCATCAGCCGGCAGCGGGCGGATCTGCAGCTCGAGATCTTCTACGCCGCCCGCCTGGACGCCACGCTGAACGTGGGCTACGAGCTCGCGCGCGGCCTGATGCTCTCGCTCGGCGGCGGGGTGGAGGAGAAGTTCGTCTTCGGGCTCATGCGGGTCGGGGCGGACCCGCCGCCGCTCGAGGACGGCGCGCGGCTCCAGCCGTTCCTGGTGGGGCGGGTCGACCTGGTCTTCAACCCGCGCGAGCCGCGGCGGGATCGGCGGCACCACCTGCTGCTGGAGGGGCGCCACTACTGGGTCGAGGAGCAGGCGGACTTCGGCAAGGTCGCCTACCTGTACCAGCTCGTGCAGGGCCTGGGCTGGCACGACCTCGTCGTGCGCAGCCGCGGCACCTGGCTGTACTGGCGCGGGGCCGTGCCGTTCGACGAGGAGGAGCCGGTCGGCGGGCGCTACGTGCGGGGCGTGTTCGGCGGCCGGGACTACGTGCGCGAGGTGGGCAACCTGACCCTCGAGTTCCGCCTGTCGCTGGTGCGGGACCTCTTCAAGCTCTCCGTGTTCAACGACCTCGCCCTGTACGGCGAGCTCGATCGGGTCAGCGCGGACGAGCGCTTCATGCTGGCGGACAGCTTCGGGCTGGGCTTCCACGCCCTCATCCTCGACACCCTGCAGCTCGATCTCTACTACGCCTTCGGCCTGGATCTCGAGCGCGAGTTCGACCACGGCCTGTCCGCCAGCCTGACCAAGGCCTTCTGACAGGCACAGGGACCTCGGGCTCGCGCGCTCAGCGGGGGACCTTGGGCAGGGTCACGGTCTGGGAGCTGGTCTGCTCGTCCCACGTGCCGTACTCGGTCTCGAACGCGTCGCGCTCGATCACCAGCGCCGTGCCGGTGTGCGGGCCGTCCGGGCAGAAGCCCGCGTGCGGCGCGGTGACGAGCACCGGCCGCCCGGGCTCGAGCGGCAGCTCGGTCACCTGGCGGTTGTGGCCGACGAGCAGGGTGAGCTTGCCCGACAGCAGCAGGAAGAGCTCGGGGCAGTCGTGCCGCTCGAGCTCCGGGCAGTCCGCGCGCCGCACCGCGGCCGGGCTGTAGACCCCCGCTCGCCAGTGGCCGGAGTCGCCGCACAGGACCTGCCAGGTCTGGCCGGCGGGCAGGGCGAAGGGCTCGTTGGGCTGCACGCGGGGGAAGCTGGGCGGCTCGGTCCTGACGCTGCGCATGCCAGCCTCCCTTCAGGCCGCGCGCGCGCGGCGGTGGGCGACGAGCCCGATCAGGGTGAAGACCGCGCCGGAGAAGATCATGATCCCGCCCCACCACAGGTTGGGGCGGAGCTCCTGGAGCACGGTCGGCCGCGGGTCGCCCAGCAGGCCGGCCACCAGCACGATCAGCCCGTAGGTGGCCAGGATCACACCCACGAAGAACCAGATGGGCAGCGGCTCTGGGGTCCGGGTCGGCTCGCTCATGGCGGCCTCCTCACCAGAAGACGATGTTGAGCGCGACCAGCGCGCCGAGCGCCACGGTCGCCCACAGCCCCGGCCGGCGCCACAGGGCGACCGGCGCGTCCACGTTCTCGGCCGTCAGGCCCTTGACCAGCCCGACCAGCTCGCCGGCGGGCCTGGGCCTCGTCCCCAGGCTGATGAGGATGGTGAGCACGAAGCACACCACCCAGGCCCAGGTCGCCTGCCACAGGTTGCAGGTCATGGCCGAGGGCGCGTCCGAGAAGGTCAACCCGCGCACCAGCCAGGCCGGCAGGAAGTCGAGCTTGAAGCCCAGGAAGATGGTGAAGCTCACCAGCATGCCGGCGATCAGTCCCCAGAAGGCCCCGGTGGCGCTGGTGCGCCGCCAGAACATGCCCAGCAGCATGGTGGCGAACAGCGGCGCGTTCACCCAGGAGAAGATGGCCTGGATGTAGTCCATGATGGTGTTGAACTGCATGGCCAGGTAGGCCGTGCCCACCGACAGCAGGATGCCGACGACCGTGGTCACCCGGCCCACCCAGACCAGGTGCGCGTCGCTGGCGTCCTTCTTGATGAGCACGCGGTAGATGTCGTAGGTCCAGACCGTGTTGAAGGCCGACACGTTGCCGGCCTGGCCGGCCATGAAGCCGGCCAGCAGCGCGGTGATGCCCAGGCCCACCAGCCCGGCCGGGTAGTAGCGCGCGATGAGCAGCGGCAGCGCGGTGTCGTTCCACGGCTCGCCCGTCTCGGGGTGCGGCAGGAGCTGGAAACCGGTCGCGGCCTGGCTGAGCTTGTAGGCCACCAGCCCGGCCACCACGATGATGAAGGGCAGCGCCATCTTGAAGAAGGAGGCGGTGATGGGGGTCAGGCGCGCCGAGCGCAGGTCCCGGGAGGAGAAGGCGCGCTGCACCACCAGGAAGTCGGTGGTCCAGTAGCCGAAGCTCAGCACGAAGCCCAGGCCCATGACGATGCCGGCCCAGGTCACCCCCATGGCGTTCTGCGAGGCGTCCGCGCTGGTCGACCACAGCCGGCTCATGGCGTCCGGCAGGCCGCTGAAGACCTGGTCCAGGCCGCCCAGCTCGACCACGCCCAGGATGGCCACCAGGAACAGGCCGAACCAGATCAGGAAGAACTGCACGATCTCGGTGAAGATGGCCGACATCAGCCCGCCCAGGGTGATGTAGGCGCCCACCGCGAGCGCGCTGGCCCACATGCTCACGTGCCAGTCCCAGCCCAGGATGGTCCGCAGCACCAGCGCCATCAGGTACAGGTTGATGCCCGACATCAGCAGCGTCATCACCGCGAAGGAGATGGCGTTCAGGATACGGGTGCGCTCGTCGAAGCGCAGCTTCAGGTAGCCGGGCACCGAGTGGATCTTCGACGAGTAGTAGAAGGGCATCATGAACAGGCCCAGGAACAGCATGGCCGGGATGGCGCCGATCCAGTAGAAGTGCGACACGAACATGCCGTACTTCATGGTCCCGCCGGTCCAGCCCAGGATCTCCAGCGCGCCCAGGTTGGCCGACAGGAAGGCCAGCCCGGCCACCCAGGAGGAGTTGCGCCGGCCGGCCAGGAAGAAGTCCGCGCCCGTCCTGGTGTAGCGCCTGAGGTACAGGCCGATGCCGATGATCAGCGCGAAGTACAGCGCGATGATCAGCCAGTCGACCAGCTTGAGCTGGATCACGGCTTGCATGGGGTCAGCCCTCCGCGGACGTCAGTAGTGCACGGTGGCAGAGATCTCGGCCATCCACAGCAGATCGGTCGCGTCCGGGTCGATGCCGTTGAGCAGCACCCCGCCCGCGCCGCCGGGCACCAGCAGGCCGAAGGCCACGTGGAACACCAGGTAGGGCTCCACCTCGAAGACGCTGATCAGATCGGCCTCGAAGCCGACGAACTCGCGGTCGAGGGCGTTCTCGGGCTTGAGCACGGTGGCCGCGCCCAGGACGAGGTGGAGCTGCCAGATCTCCTCGGCGAGGCGCCACATGGCGTCCACGTCGCCCACGAACAACCCGGCCCGCGACTGGTAGAAGCCGCCCTCGAAGCCGCTCATGCGCTCGTCCAGGTTGTCGTACCAGTCGCGGATCTCGTCCTCGGTCAGCATGAGGGTGGCCGAGCGGTTCTTGGCCGAGTGCAGCGCGGCGTGCTGCCAGCCGTTGCCCGCGTGGGCGTCGTCCGGGCTCAGGAAGAGCGCGTTCGCCTCCAGCCTGGAGGGCCAGATCTTGAGGTGCTCGCTGATGTCCCAGGTCAGGTGGAGCTGGCCCGACCAGGCCAGGATGTCCTGGATGGAGCCGTCCAGCGTGCGGCCCTCGGCCTGGCCCACCTGCAGCAGGGCGTCCAGGCTGAACTCGAGCTCCTCCTCGCCAGCCTCCAGGTGGACGCTCGGCACGATCAGCCAGCGCTCGCGGCCCGGCTGGTGGCCGTCGTACAGCGCCTGCAGCGCGCTCGCCAGCCGCCAGCCGCGCTCGATCTCCATGTCGAAGCGCGCCCCGTAGACGAAGATGTCACGGGCGAAGTTGTTGTCGCGGATGTCGATGCCCTCGTGGGTCAGCTCGGGCAGCTGGCCGACGAACAGGCCCAGCCGGGTCGCGTCCTCGCCGATCCAGGCCTGGGCGGCGCCGATCCAGTGGTTCAGCCACAGGCCGGTCGGATCGCGGAAACGGCCGTAGCCCAGCTTCAGCCCCAGGCTTTCGTCCAGGAACTCGCCGCTCATCCACAGCTCGCGCTGCTTCATGGTGAAGACGTCGGGGGCCAGCGCGTCCTGCTGGTCGGGGTTGTTCTTGGACCAGTAGTTCAGGCCGATCTCGCTCTCGTAGTAGATGCGCACGTGGTCGGTGACGTTCCACATGAAGACCGGCTTCAGGATGGTGGCGAAGGCGCCCGAGCTCTGGCCGTCCTGGTCGTACAGCGGCCGCGAGCGGTCGAAGTCGGTGTCGTTGCGCCAGATGAACAGGTTCTGCAGCTCGGCCCGCAGGTACAGGGGACCCAGGTCGTGCCCCACCTCGCTGGCCGGGGGTTCGGTCTGGGTCTGGGCGGGCGCCGCGGCCGGGGCGGCCAGGGCGAGCGCGGCCAGCAGCAGGGCGAGGGGACGGGTGCGTGCTAGCATGGCGGTCTCCTGGCTCAACGGGTCACGACCCGCGCGCCGCGGATGAAGTACTGCCAGCCCAGGTTCTCGTTGCCCGGCAGGGGCGGCAGCAGGCGCACCCAGTGCTCCGCGCCCGGCTCGTCGCGGGCCGGCAGGTGATACAGCACGCCCGCCGCGGCGTCGAAGTGGCAGACGCCGTCGGACACCCACACGTAGAAGCCGTCCGGGTAGGCGAGCGGCGGCACCACGATCTCGGTGGGCGCCCAGGTCTCGCGGCTGCCGTAGCGCACCTCGAACTCGCCCACCCGGTTCACCTCGCCCTTGTCCGGGTCGAAGTAGTGCAGGGGCGACCAGAAGCGGCTGGCGTGCGGCTTGCCCGCCAAGAAGCGCGCGTGGGGCCGGGCCCAGGCGGCCTGGCCGCGCGGCAGGAGGTTGGGCGGAGGCCCCACCACCGAGAAGTCCTCGTGGTTCCAGCGGTCGCCGAGCTCGTGGTCGTTCTCGGGCGAGTAGCACCACTGCATGTGGCCGAGGCCCAGGCGCTCGAAGGCCTCGTAGTAGTTGTCCAGGATGTGGGCCGAGACCAGGTAGCCCGACTCCCTGGAGGCCTCGATGCCGTTCAAGTTGAAGTAGGTGCCGAACTCGCCGAACACGACCGGCACGTTGCCCAGGCTGTACTGGGCCAGCGCCTGCGCGCCGAGCAGCGACTCGTCGTAGCTCCTGTGGCGCACCTCCTCCGCGCCGAACTCGCGCGGCGGCTGGTTGAACCCGAGGAAGGGGTAGATGTCCGGGTACCAGTGCGGGGCGAAGACGAGCTGGCGCACGCCCGCCGGGGCGGTCATGGGCTGCTCCCACTGGCCGCCCAGCCCGCCGCCCGGGCCGCCGCCCAGGAAGTTCTCGGCCGACAGCGAGGACTCGATCCAGATGATCGCGTCCGGGTCTACCGCCAGGATGGCCGCGGACACCCGCTCGTAGAAGGGCCGCAGGTGGGCCTCGGCGAAGCCGGTGTTCAGCCCCAGCGCGGCCAGCACGTCCAGCCCCTCCAGGCCCCAGGCCCGCAGCGTCTCCGGCGTGGTGTCGGGCGGCAGGAGCTTCAGCGCCACCAGCGCCTGGTAGAGCTGCTGCCCGCTCTCGGCCCCCAGCAGGTCGATCAGCGCCTGCTGGGCGCTGTCGGGCAGGCCGCTCCGCAGGAGCGCGGCCACCGCGGTGAGCACCAGGAAGTTGCCGCTGGGCTCGTTCATCAGGTCGTAGCCGATCACGTTGGGCAGGTGCCCGACCTCCTTGGCCACCTCGGCCCAGGCCTCGGCGTAGGCCCGCTGCAGGTAGTCCTGGATGTGCTCCTCGCCGACCATGAGCCCGGGGTAGAGCACGTTGCCCGCCAGGAGGCAGCCGTAGCAGCGGGCCACGTCCAGGCTCAGCGCGTGCGCCGTGCCCCAGTGGGTGAAGGGCAGCACGTCGGTGGTCTCGTTGACCGGGAACGGCCCAGGCAGCCCGAGCAGGAAGTAGACCACCCACTCGGGGTAGGGATCGTCCGGCCCGCCATCCGCCTGGCCGGTGAGCCGCTTGTACAGCTCCCAGATGTTCCTGAGCTCCACGTCGTTGAGCCCCGACAGGATGCGCGGGGTGCCCCAGCGCGGGGAGTCCATGACCTTCTCCTGCAGGCAGGCCTGGACCGCCCAGCGCGGCGCGCCGTCGCCCTGGACCGTGTCGTTGTACTGCCCGGTCTCCTCGTCCGGCACCAGCGCCAGCAGGGTGTTCTCGATCGAGCCCGGGGTCCCGTAGCTCGGGCTGTGGTTGTACTTCACCATGAGGTGGCGGCTGAACATGTCCTGGTGCATGTCGAGCAGCACGTGCAGGCCGTGCTCTCCGGCCTTCTCCACGACGCTCCGCAGGTAGGCCAGGTAGGCCCGATCGTAGAGCCCGCGCCCGCCCGGCTCGAGGCCCTCCCAGATGATGAGCAGGCGCACGGAGTCGAAGCCGAGCTCCCGCAGCAGGGCGAACTGCCGGTCGGCGTCGTCCAGGGGGAAGGGCTTCCCCACGTAGGTGGGCACGCCGCCCGCGTCGATCTGCGCGGGGATCTTGGTCGAGCCCGACAGGTTCACCCCGTGGAAGGTGACGTACCGGCCGTACCCGTCCCGGAGGTAGGTGCGGTCGGTCGTCAGCCGGGTGAGCGGCAGGGGCTGGAGGGGCGGGGCATCGCCGTCGAGGCAGCCCTGCCAGAGCGTGGCGAGCAGCAGGGCCGCGAGCACGGGCAGTCCTGGGCGCTTCATGACGTCCGCCTCCGGGAAGGTTGGCCCGATGATACCGCATCCTCCCCCGAGGTCCAGCCCGGACCGGCCGCTTGCGCCGAGCGGGGCGACGGCGGTACGGTAAGGGCCCATGACCGCCGCGCTCCCGGGAGAGCCCCAGCCGTCGCTGGGCGAACACGAGTACCGCCGCAAGCGCACCATCTCCGCGGTGTTCGCCGCGGCCGGGGTGATCACCTGCGCGGCCGCGGGCGCGGTGGCCTTCCTGCGCGGACAGCACACGCGCGGGTGGATCATCTCGAGCGTGGGCCTGATCAGCCTCGGCTCCGTGTTCCTGTTCCGCCGGGTGCGCAACCTGGATCTGGTGAACGGGTTCGCCCTGTCCTGCGTGGCCGTCTTCACCCTGTACCTGCTGGTGATCGGCGGGACCGACCGGAGCGGGGCCATCTGGGTGGTGATCGCGCCGCCGCTGCTGCTCTTCGCCCTGGGGGTGCGCCTGGGCGGGCTGCTGACCGCCGCGTTCCTGCTGGCCGTGTCGGCCGTGCTGTTCCTGCCCATCCCCTTCCTGCAGCAGGCCGGGTACTCCCTCGACTACAAGCTGCGCATCCTGCCCGCGCTGCTGTTCGTGACCGCCGTGGCCTTCGTGTTCGAGCTGGCCCGCATGCGGGTCCAGTCCCGCCTGGAGGCGGAGGTCCAGGAGCGCCGCCGGGCCGAGGCCCGGGCCGAGCGGGCCAGCCGGGCCAAGAGCGACTTCCTGGCCCGGGTGAGCCACGAGCTGCGCACGCCGCTGGCGGGCCTGCTCGGCACCACCCACCTGCTGGCGGATCGGCCGCCCGAGCCCCGGGCGCGGGAGCTGCTCGAGGCCCAGCGCCGGGCGGGCGAGGACCTGCGCGCGCTGGTGGATCAGCTCCTCGACCTGGCCCGCATCGAGAGCGGCCACGTGTCGCTGGAGCTGGGCCCCACGGACCTCGGCGCGCTCTGCCGGGAGGCCCTCGAGCTCGTGCGCGCCCGGGCGGTCGAGAAGGGGCTCGCGCTCGAGCTCGAGCTCGAGCCCGGGCTCCCGCGCTGCGTGCGGGCGGACGGCCACCGGCTCAAGCAGGTGCTGTGGAACCTGCTGTCGAACGCGGTCCGGCTCACCCCGCGTGGCCGGGTGCGGCTCACGGGCGGGCCGGTGGCCGGGCCATCCGGCGCGCCGGGGGCTCCGGCCTGGGTGCGCCTGGCCGTCAAGGACACGGGCCCGGGGGTGCGGCCCGAGGACCGCGAGCGCATCTTCGAGGAGTTCGTGCAGGCCGCGCCCCCGGGCGTCCCCCCGGGCGGGGCCGGGCTCGGGCTGGCCATCTGCCGGGAGCTCGTCTCCGCCATGGGCGGGCGGATGACGCTCGACAGCCCGCCGGGCGCGGGCGCGACCTTCGGGCTGGAGCTGCCCCTGCCGGAGTGCGACCCGACCTGCGACGAGGTGCGGCCCGCGCCCGCCGTCGGGGAGGC
This sequence comes from Myxococcota bacterium, assembly GCA_022710975.1. Classification (GTDB taxonomy): domain Bacteria; phylum Myxococcota; class B64-G9; order B64-G9; family B64-G9; genus JAKLGA01. The sequence continues at coordinate 394,932 of JAKLGA010000003.1, forward strand.
CCTGGGGCTGCGCGTGCTCCTGGCCGAGGACGAGCCGATCTGCCGCCTGGTCATGCAGGGCATGCTGGCGCGGCTCGGCTGCGGGGTCGAGCTGGCCCACGACGGCCGCCAGGCGGTCGAGCGGGCGGCGGCGCAGCCCTTCGACTGCGTCCTGATGGACTGCGAGATGCCGGTGCTGGACGGCTACCAGGCCACGCGCGAGATCCGCGCGGCCGAGGCCGGCAGCCCGGGCGCCCGGCGCGTCCCCATCCTGGCGGTCACCGCCAGCGCGCTGGCCGTGGACCGGGAGCGCTGCCTGTCGGCCGGCATGGACGGGGTGCTGCCCAAGCCGGTCTCGCCCGCGGAGCTCCACGCGGCGCTCGCCGCCCTCCACCCGCCCGTGACAGGCCGGTGACCGTCCAGGGGGTATGGCTGGAGGACTCGCGGGCCGGGCCCGCGGAGGAGGAGCGCATGGCGCCTTCGACGAAGCGCGGACCGATCCTGGGCGGGCTCGGCCTGCTGCTCGGCCTGTGCGGCGCGGCCGCGGCCGAGGAGGGCATGTGGACCTTCGACAACCCGCCGCGGGCGCTGCTGCAGGAGCGGTACGGCTTCAGCCCGGACGCGGCCTGGCTGGAGCGCGTGCGGCTCGCCTCGGTGCGCTTCAACGACGGCGGCTCGGGCGCCTTCGTCAGCCCGCACGGGCTGCTGCTCACCAACCACCACGTGGCGGTCGGGCAGCTGCAGAAGATGTCGTCGGCCGAGCAGGACTACGTGCAGGGCGGCTTCTACGCCCGTGAGCTCGCGGACGAGATCAAGGCGGTGGATCTCGAGCTGAACGTGCTCCAGTCCATGGATGACGTGACCGCCAGGGTGCAGGCGGTGGTGAAGCCGGGCATGTCCGCGCAGGCCGCGCTCGAGGCCCGCAAGGCCGAGCGCGCCCGCCTGGAGAAGGAGAGCCAGGCCGCGACCGGCCTGCGCTCCGAGATCGTCGACCTGTACCACGGGGGCGAGTACTGGCTGTACCGGTTCAAGAGGTACACCGACGTGCGCCTGGTGTGGGCCCCGGAGAAGCAGGCCGCCTACTTCGGCGGGGATCCGGACAACTTCACCTACCCCCGGCACGACCTCGACGTGGCCCTGTTCCGCGTGTACGCAGGGGACGCGCCCCTGGCGACGCCGCACTTCCTGAAGGTGAACCCGGAGGGCGCCGGGGCCGGCGAGCTGGTGTTCATCTCCGGCCACCCGGGCGGCACCGATCGGCTGCTGACCCTCTCCCAGCTCGAGCTGCTGCGGCAGGGGAAGTACCCCTTCATGCTGGGGTACCTGACGCGCGCGCTCGGCGTGCTCAGGGAGTTCGCCGCGCGCGGGCCCGAGCAGGCCCGCCAGGCGGCGGTCCTGACCTACTCCTACGAGAACGCGCTCAAGGCCTACGCGGGCCAGTTCCAGGGCCTCCAGGATCCGCAGGTGATGGCGGTCAAGCGGGCGCAGGAGCAGTCGCTGCGGGCCGGGGTCGCCGCGAACCCGGAGTGGAGCAGGCTCTACGGCGACGCCTGGGAGCGCATCGAGCGGGTGGCGCAGCGGCACGCCGCGGAGATCACGCGCCGCGACGCGCTGGAGCTCTGGCGCGCCAGGCTGCTGCCGAAGCTGGTCTCGAGGGTCCTGTCCCTGGTGCTGTACACGGCCGAGATCCAGAAGCCCGACGCCGAGCGGCTGGACGGGTACCACGACGCGGAGCTCGAGGAGCTCGAGTTCATCAGCCTGTCCCCGGCCCCGGTGTACAAGGACCTCGAGGCCGCCCTGCTCGCGCTCGGCTTCCACGTCCTCCTCGAGAAGCTCGACGCGCAGGCTCCCCTGCGCCGGCTGGTGTCCGGGGCGGGCGGGCCCGAGGCCGCCGCCAGGGCGTGGCTCGAGGGCACCCGGCTCGACGACCCGGCCGCGCGCAGGGCGCTGTGGGTCGGCGGGCGCGCGGCGGTGGAGGCCTCGACCGATCCGCTGGTGGTGTTCGCCCGCCAGCTCGAGCCGATCCTCCGGGAGAACGACGCCTGGATGAAGAAGAACGTGGAGAGCGAGCTCACCCCGGCCTCGGAGCGGGTGGCGCGCGCGCGCTTCGCGGTGCTGGGCAAGTCGAGCTACCCGGACGCCACCTTCACCCTGCGGCTGACGTTCGGTCCGGTCCAGGGCTACCCGATGAACGGCAGCCAGGCCGCGCCCTTCACCACGCTGCACGGGCTGTACGACCGCAGCCTGGGCTTCGACCGGCGGCCCCCCTGGGATCTGCCGGCGCGCTTCTGGGACCGGCGGGCCCGCCTGGCGCTCGACACCCGGGTGAACTTCGTGTGCCAGTGCGACATCATCGGCGGCAACTCGGGCTCGCCGGTGCTCAACCGGGCCGCGGAGCTGGTGGGGGTGGTGTTCGACGGCAACATCGAGAGCCTGCCCGGCCGCTTCCTGTTCGACCCGCGCGCCAACCGCGCCGTGGCCGTCCACGCCGGCTACCTGCTCCACGCCCTCGAGGAGCTCTACGACGCGGGCGAGCTGGCGGACGAGCTGATGGGCCGCAAGTAAGCTTGACGTGCGCCCGCGGGCGGGGCATGGGTGCGGCCCAGATGGGCAAGGTGTACCTCATCCTCGCGTTCGGGCTGCTGGCCGCCAGCCAGTCGGGCAACATCATCCGCCTGGGCGACGCGCACCCCGCGGTCATCGCCTTCTACCGCCTGGCGCTGGCCGGCCTGGTCATGGCCGCCCTGGCCGGGGCGCGGCTCCGCCAGCTCGCCTCCCTCACCCGCGCCGAGCGGCTCATGCTGCTCCTCGCGGGCGCGGCGCTGGCCGGCCACCTGGTGCTGTGGATCGCCGCCGTGCAGCGCACCACGGTGGCCAACGCGGCCCTGTTCTTCTCGGTGAACCCGCTGCTGACCGCGGTGGGCGCGCACCTCCTGTTCGGCGAGCGGGTGGGGCGCTGGCTCGGGCTCGCCATCGCGCTCGGCCTGGGCGGGATCGCCATCCTGGGCTATGCCGACCTGCGCCTGGAGGGCGACGACTGGCTGGGGGATCTGCTGTCGCTCGCCTGCGCGGTCTTCTTCGCCGCCTACTTCCTGCTGGGCAAGCGCCTGCGCGGCCGGCTCGACAACCGCGCCTACGTGGCCGGGGTGTACCTCGTGGCCGCGCTCTCCAGCCTGGCGGCGCTGCTCGCCCTGGGGCAGCCGCTGACCGGCTACAGCCCGCGCACCTGGCTGTGCTTCGGGCTGATGGCGCTCGTGCCCACGCTGCTCGGGCACACGCTGCTGAACCACGCGCTGCGCTACCTGGACGCCTCGTTCGTCTCGGCCGCCACGCTGTCCGAGCCGGCCCTGGCGGGCCTGGTGGCCTACTTCGCCTGGGGCGAGGGCGTCTCGGCCGCGGCCGGGCTGGGCTACGCGCTGATCGCCGGCGCGGTGCTGCTGCTCATCCTCGACCAGCGCGAGGTTGCCCGCCGGGCCTGAAGCGTGCTGGACTGGCCCGCATGAGGAGCCCACCCCCGCTGGCCGTGTCCTTCGCCCTGGCGGCCCTCGCCGGCCTCGCCCTGGCACAGGAGCCGCCCGCCGCCGCGCCCGCGCCGGCCGAGCCGCCGCCGCCCGAGCGCCTGGGCAAGCCGCTCACCAGCCTGGCCGCGGCCCCGGCCTGGTGGCAGGGTCCGCAGGCGCTGGACCTCGGCCAGGCGCGGGCCTACGCCCCCGAGTCGCCCGACGCCGGCGCGCTGTACCAGGCCGCCTCGGCCGGGTCGGCCGAGCCCGGTCCGCTGGACGGCGGCGCGCTGGCCTGCGACCTCGACCTGGGCGAGCGCCGCTTCGACGAGCTGGTCCCCTTCGCCAGCGAGGAGTCCACCCTGGGCGACATCGCCGCGCTGGCCGGGGTGAGCCCGGACAGGCGCAAGGCGCCGGCGCTGGTCGTGGGCACCTACGGGCCCGAGGATCGCAACCAGGTGGTCCTGCTGCTGCCGCTCGCGCGGCTGCAGGTCGGGGACACGCTGTGGATCCGCCTGGTGGACATGGACGTGAGCCTGCACGACGACGTGGAGACGCTGCGGGTGCGCTACGACGGCAAGCTGCCGCTCGCGCTGGCGGGCCGGCTGGCCAAGGGGACGTGCCGCCTGGTCACCCGCCCGGCCCTGGAGGTGGCCCTGGCGCGGCGGCTCGGGTACCTCGACCAGGCCCTGGAGAAGCTCGCCGCCGGGGCCAGGCCGGACTTCCTCGACGGCGTGGTGACGGGCGTGGAGGGCTTCCTGTCCGACGCGCGCGAGTCCGCCCTGGGCGCGGCGGCGCTGGTGGGCTGGGACGACCCGCGCGTGCTCCGGCGGGTGCTCCGGCTGGGCGAGCTCGAGGCGGGCGCGGCGCGGGCCTACGCCCAGGCCTTCGAGGCGCTGCGCGCGTCCGCCGCGGGCCCGGCCTGGGCCGCGGCGCCGGCCGGTCGCCTGGAGGTGCGCGTGGACGGGCTGCGGTGCGGGCGCAGGCAGCTCGGCCTGGCCCGGGCGCTGGTGGCCTTCCCCGAGATGCTGCCCGCGGACGCCTGCGCGCTGTACCTCAGCCTGCGCAACACCGGCGCGGAGCCCCTGGAGTTCGGGATCCACGCCGTGGGACCGCTCCGGGACCTCACCCTGGTGAGCGCGCGCGGGCGCTCGCGGCCGGTGAGCGTCGAGGGGCAGCTGCTCGGGGGCCGGGCGCGGAAGTTCCGGAACGACCCGCGGCTCGAGCCGGGCCAGGCGATGGAGGTGGTCGTGGTGCCCGAGCCCGAGGAGGAGGTGCTGCGGCGCTCCAGCCTGCCGCTGCTGCTGCGCGGGGCGCCCGCGCCCGGCGCGCCGCTGCTGTTCTGGCGCGTCCCCGAGCCGTCCCCCGCCGCGCCGGTCAAGCGGCAGGGTCGCTGACGCCCGGGACCCGCGGCGGGGAGGCGAGCAGGCGCTGGAAGGCCTCCAGCGGCAGCGGGCGGCTGAGCAGGAAACCCTGCACGAAGTCGCAGCCGTTCTTGCGCAGGAAGTCGAGCTGCGCCTCGGTCTCCACGCCCTCGGCCACCACCTCGCAGCCCAGCGCGTGGGCCAGCAGGATGATGGTGGTGGTGATGGCCTCGGCGCCCGGGTCGGTGGTGAGGTCCTTGACGAAGGCGCGGTCGATCTTGAGCACGTCCAGCGGGAAGTGCTTCAGGTAGGCCAGCGACGAGTAGCCGGTGCCGAAGTCGTCGATCATCACCTGGATGCCGTGCGCGCGGAGCGCCACCAGCGTGGCGATGGTGGCCTCGGCGTCCCGGGCCGCCATGCTCTCGGTGATCTCGACCTTGAGCGCCGCGGGCGGCAGCCCGGCGGAACGCGCCAGGCCCGCGATCTGCTCGGCCAGGTCGGGCCGGTGGAGCTGGTCGGCCGACAGGTTGACCGACACGTACAGGCCGGACCTGGGATCCGCCCAGGAGCTGCGCGCGTCCTGGCAGGCCAGCGCCATGACCTGGGCGCCCAGCGCGCCGATCAGCCCGGCCGCCTCGGCCAGCCCGATGAACGCCGCCGGCGGCAGGAGCCCGCGCTGGGGGTGCTGCCAGCGCACCAGCGCCTCGCACCCGGCCACCCGCCCGGTGCGCAGCGAGAAGATGGGCTGGTAGTGGTTGACGAGCTCCTCGCGCTCGAGGGCCCGGCGCAGCTCGCCCTCGAGCTGGAGCTGCTCGACCGCCTGCGCGTGCATGGTCTGGTCGAACACCTTGTAGCGGCCCTTGCTCTCGCTCTTGGCCCGGTACATGGCCGTCTCTGCGTCCCGCAGCAGATCGGCCGGCTCGTGCCGCTCCTTGCAGGCCAGGGTGATGCCCAGGCTGGCGCCCACGAACACCTCCCGCCCGCCCAGGCTGAAGGGTCCGGCCAGCGAGCTCTGGATGCGATCGGCGATGCGGGTCACGTTGCCCGGGGTGCCGATGTCCTCCAGCAGGATGACGAACTCGTCCCCGCCCACGCGGGCCACGGTGTCCGACTGCTTGACGCACGAGCCCAGGCGGCGGGTGACCTCCACCAGCATGCGGTCGCCCCCGGCGTGGCCCAGGCTCTCGTTGATCATCTGGAAGCGGTCGAGGTCGAGCAGCAGCACGGCGAAGCAGTAGTCCGGGTGGCGCTCGAGCAGGTCCGCGTTGCGCTGCAGCCGATCGGTCAGCAGCGCCCGGTTGGGCAGCCCGGTCAGCGCGTCCATGAGCGCGCTCCTGACCAGCCGCTCCTCGGCCCGCCGCCGGGCGGTCACGTCCTGGCCGTAGATGTGCACCACGCCCAGGGCGGGCACCGGCTGGTAGGTCCAGGAGAAGTGGTACTCGCCCACCGCGCTCTCCACGTCGGAGGTGCGCTCCCCCTCGTGCATGCAGGCCCTGACGATGTCCACGTGGCTGAGCGGCAGCAGGTCGGTGAGGTCCACCCCCAGGGCGCGCAGGCGCTCCTCGGCCGCCGGGTTCAGGTAGATGGGGAAGCCCTCCCGGTCGCACTCCACGATGGGGTAGGGGCTCTCGCGGGGGAAGGCCGCCAGGCGCTCGTTCTGGACTTCGTCGCACGCGGGCAGCGCGGGCCTGGCCGCGCCGGGTTCCTTCTCCACCATGGATCCTCCCCCAGGGGCTCTCCATCGCGTAGCACGCGGCGCCGGCCGGGCGCAACGGCCGCCCGGACCGAAGGGCGAGGGGTCTGGAATCGCAGGGCAATCCGGAGGCGTCGGGCGGTCGGCGAGATTTGCCCCTTGATTACCGGACGGCGATCGGGTAGCACGCTGCGTCCCCTGGCCCGCCCTGCGGGCGGCTGCGGGGGACGCTGGAGGCCCGCGCCGTGCTGCCCATCGAGCGAATCCGGAACATCGGCATCTCCGCACACATCGACAGCGGCAAGACCACGCTCACCGAGCGCATCCTGTACTACACCCGCCGCATCCGCCGGATGCACGAGGTCAAGGGTTCGGACGGCGTGGGCGCCACCATGGACTTCATGGAGCTGGAGCGGGAGCGCGGCATCACCATCGCCTCGGCCGCCACCCACTGCCGCTGGCTCGACTGCCACCTCAACATCATCGACACCCCGGGCCACGTGGACTTCACCATCGAGGTGGAGCGAGCGCTGCGGGTGCTCGACGGCGCCATCCTGGTGCTGTGCGCCGTGGCCGGGGTGCAGAGCCAGTCGCTGACCGTGGATCGGCAGATGCGCCGCTACGGCGTGCCCCGGCTGGCCTTCGTCAACAAGTGCGACCGGGTGGGCGCGGATCCGCTGCGGGTGCGCGACCAGCTCCGCGAGCGCCTGGGGCTGAACCCGGTGCTGCTCGAGCTGCCGATCGGGAGCGCGGACAAGTTCGAGGGCGTGGTGGACCTGGTGCGCATGCGGGCGGTCCGCTTCCGCGGCGTCCAGGGCGACGAGCTCGCGGAGGGCCCGGTCCCGCCCGAGCTCGAGGCCGCCGCCCACGCCGCCCGGGAGGAGATGCTCGACGGCGTGTCCATGTTCTCCGACGCGCTGACCGAGGCCATGCTGGAGGAGCGGGTGACCGAGGAGCTCGTGCACCAGGCCATCCGCGAGGCCACGTTGGCGCTGCAGATCGTGCCGGTGCTGATGGGCTCGGCCCACAAGAACAAGGGCATCCAGCCCCTGCTGGACGGCGTGGTGCGCTACCTGCCCGCGCCGCACGACGTGCCCCAGAGCGCGCTCAGCCTGGAGGACGAGGAGGCGCGGGTGGAGCTGGCGGCCGATCCCGGGGCGCCCACCGTGGCGCTGGCCTTCAAGCTGGAGGACGGGCGCTACGGCCAGCTCACCTACCTGCGCGTCTACCAGGGCCTGATCCAGCGGGACGGGACCCTGGTCAACGTGCGCACCGGGAACCGGCTGCGGGTGGGCCGGCTGGTCCGCATGCACGCCGATCAGATGGAGGACCTGTCCGAGGCCGGGGCCGGGGACATCGTGGCCATGTTCGGGGTGGACTGTCACACGGGCGACACCTTCACCGACGGCCGGCTGCAGGTCACCCTGAGCTCCATGCATGTGCCCGAGCCCGTCATCTCCCTGGCCATCAAGGCCAGCGACCAGACCAGCGAGGACAACCTGGGCAAGGCGCTGCGGCGCTTCTCCAAGGAGGACCCCACCTTCCGGGTGTCGGTGGACCCCGAGTCGGCCGAGACCATCATCTCCGGCATGGGCGAGCTGCACCTCGAGGTGTACCTGGAGCGCATGCGCCGCGAGTACCGGGTGCAGCTCCAGTCCAGCCCCCCGCGGGTGGCCTACCGCGAGACGATCACCCGCGCGGTGGAGTTCGACTACACCCACAAGAAGCAGACCGGCGGGTCCGGTCAGTACGGTCGGGTGATCGGCCGGCTGGAGCCCATGGAGCAGGGCGACTTCGAGTTCTCCGACGAGGTCGTGGGCGGCAGCGTGCCCCGGCCGTTCATCCTGTCGGTGGAGAAGGGTTTCCGCAGCCAGCTCCACAAGGGGCCGCTGGTCGGCGCCAGGGTGGTCATGGTGCGCGCCGCGCTCACGGACGGCGCGGCCCACTCGGTGGACTCGAGCGACATGGCCTTCCAGGAGGCCGCCCGCGGCGCCTGGCGCGAGTCCTTCCCGCGCGGCGCCCCGGTGCTGCTCGAGCCCATCATGCGGGTGGGGGTGGAGTGCCCGCCCCAGTTCGCCGGGGCGATCATGGCCACCCTCAACCAGCGCCGGGGGCTCATCCTGGGCGCGCAGGAGGCGGGCGGCCAGGCGCGCGTCGAGGCCGAGGTGCCGCTGGCCGAGATGTTCCAGTACTCGACCGTGCTGCGCTCGGCCACCGAGGGCAAGGCCGAGTTCACCATGGAGTTCGCCCGCTACCTCAAGGTGCCCCAGAAGATCGCCGAGGAGCTCATGGCCGAGGCGGCCCGCAAGCGGCGGGAAGGCAATTGATCCGGCGAAACTGGCTTTTCGTCGGGCGCCTGGGCCATCATGGGACCGGAGGACGATCATGAGCTCGCAGAAAACGGAGGATCGCAGCCTGCTCGCGCGCCTCCAGGCCCGCCTGCCCGCGCCGCTCGAGCCGGGCGCCCTGATGGTCGTCATGGCGGGCCCCGGGGTGGGCAAGACCTCCTTCCTGGTGCAGGCCGGCCTGGACGAGACCCAGGCCGGGCGCCAGGTGCTGCACGTGGCCATGGGCGCGGCCCTCGAGCAGGTGCAGGCCTACTACGACGCGCTGCTCGCCGATCGGCACGATCTGGCCGGCGGCTCGGCCGCGGAGCACACCGCGCTCCGGGTGGAGCTGGCGCGGCGCCGGGCGGTGCAGGTGCTGCCGCGCGGCGGCCTGAAGCCGGCGCAGCTCGAGGAGGCCCTGGAGACCTACGCGCAGCACCTGGGGCTGCAGCCCTCGGTGGCCCTGGTGGACGGCGACGACTGGGCCGGGGAGCCCGGCTCGCTGGGGGCGCGCCTGCTGGCGCTCAAGGAGACGGCCCGCGCGCGCGCGGCGCTGGTGGTGGCCTGCGTCAACCTGCCGGCCGAGTCCGAGCCCGCCGGCGTGCCCGCGCCGATCGCGGACGTGTTGCCGCAGGTGGATCTCGGCGTGCTGCTGCAGCCCGAGGGCGACCGCGTGTCAGCCCGGGTGGTGGTCGCCGCCGGCCGGCTGTGTCCGGCCTGGGACGCGGTCGCGCTGGAGCCCGACACGCTGCTGCCGCGTGACGGGCAGCGGCCCGGAGGCGGGGCCGGCCTGCAGCCGGCGGCCTGCGTGCTGCTGTCCGGCGCGGCCGAGGGCAGCGAGGCCGAGTTCGGCGCCCTGGCCGAGCGCTGGGGCGTGGTCGAGCGTCACGTCAGCTTCACCGGCCGCAAGACCGCCCGCAGCCGCGGGCTGGTGCTGCTGAGCCCGCAGGAGCTCAAGCAGGGCGACGTGAGCTGGACCTACCTCAAGGCCCACATGCACCGCGACTACAAGCGCACGGCCGAGTTCCGCAAGGTGATGCAGAGCATCTGGCACCAGGTGAACCCGACCGGCGAGGTGTTCGGCGTGGGCGTCATCCAGGCCGACGACACGGTGCGCGGCGGCACCGGCTGGGCGGTGCAGCTGGCCAAGCACCTGCACAAGCCGGTCAGCGTCTACGATCAGGAGCGGCGCGGCTGGTTCCGCTGGAACTCGGGCCAGTGGCGGCCCATCGATCCGCCCGTCATCCGGCGGCGCATCTTCACCGGCACCGGCACCCGCCGGCCCGACGAGCTCGCCCGACAGGCCCTGCGGGAGCTCTACACGCGCACGTTCGGTCCCCCGCCCGCCGGCGCGGCGGGCGCCCCTTAGCACGACCGGCACCCTCGACGCCAGAGGGTAGCGCCCGCGGCGGCCCGACCCGGTCCGCCGGGGCTTGTCCCGCGATGTGCGCGGCGCTAGTTTCGTGGACCGAGGCACAGGGAGGCGGAGAGAGCATGTCACCCGTGGAAGCAGCGCTGCGAGACAAGCTCATGTGGGAGCGGTGGGTGAGGCTGAGCCCGAACGCGCGCAAGGGCGTGGTGGCCGAGCTGGCGCGCCAGCTGGCCGACACCTTCGAGCTGCGCGGGGTGACCGACGCCGAGCACGGCGTCAGCGTGCCCGTGTTTCGCGAGCGGCACACCGGGATCCTGCTCCACCTGGTGCCTGGCGGGACCTTCAGCATGGGGCTCACCGACGGGGAGCTGGAGGCGCTGCGCTGCCAGCTCGACGGCCTGGAGGCCGAGCGCAAGTACGCCTCCCAGTACGACAGCTTCGAGGAGTGGTCGCGGGGCCTGCGCGAGGGGCTGACCGCGCTCGGCGACGCGGCCGCGCTGCGCCCGGCGCACGTGGTGCGCCTGCCGCCCTTCCTGCTGGCCCGGCGGCCCCTGTCCGAGCACGAGGTGGGCGCCATCCTGGCCGGCGAGCCCATCGGCGCGCCCACGGTCGAGCCGGGCGAGTCGGCCGATCCCGAGGAGCTGCTGGCGGGCATGGACGGCGAGGACGAGGACGATCTGGGCGACGAGGAGGAGGAGGATCTGCCCGGCTGGCTGGAGCCCGAGCGCGTGGCGCCGCTGCTCTCCGCCCTCGGCGCGCACGGCCTGCGCCTGCCGAGCGAGGCCGAGTGGGAGCACGCCTGCCGGGCGGGCACCACCACGCCGTTCCCCTGGGGTGAATCCGTGCCCGAGCGCCCGCCCGGTGCGCCCAACGCGCTCGGCTTCCTGGACTTCGGCTACAGCCCCGAGCTGTGCGCGGACGCCTGGAGCCCGGATCACCGGGGCGCTCCGGCCGACGGCACGCCGCGCCCGGGCGGGCAGGGCATGCGCACGGCGCGCGGCGGCGCGGGCGTGCTGACGCCCTGGCAGGGCTGCGGGGAGTGGCTGGCGCTGCTCTCGGCGCACCGCGAACCCGAGGAGCAGAACGAGGGCTACCACGTGATCCGGCCCGCGGCCCCGCTGTGACGCGGGAGGGGAGCATGGTTTCGTTCCACGCCTGGAAGCGAAGCGCCGTCCCGCTGGGGCTGACCTGCCTGCTCGCGGGCCCGCTGGCCGCGGGTCCGGCCCGGGCCCAGGAGAAGACGGTCGAGATCGAGGAGGCCGAGGAGGCCCAGGAGGCGGAGCCCGCCGAGGTGCCCGCGGCCCCGCCCGACTTCGGGTTGCGCACCCCGAAGGGCGGCGAGGTCCTGCTGTCGAAGCTGCGCAAGCAGGTCACCGTGCTGTTCGCCTGGACGCCGGACTGCGCCGAGTGCCTGGGCCAGCTGCCGCACCTGTCGGCGCTCCAGCTGAAGCTCAAGGGCGACCCCAAGGTGAGCGTGCTGGCGCTGGCGGCGGTCCCTGGCGAGGACCCGAAGGACAGGCAGCCGGTGATCGAGGCGGCCCGCGCGCACAAGCTGGCCGTACCCGTGGTGCTGGACGAGGCGAGCGGGCTCACCTCCTGGCTGCTCGACGCGGCCCGGGGCGAGGACGATCGCCAGGTGCACTGGGTGCTGCCGCTCCTGGTGGTGGCCGACAAGGACATGCACGTGTACCACATCTGGGGCCTCGCGGCCGACACGCCCAAGGAGCGCTGGGTCGCGGAGGTGCTGCGCATCGTCGCCCTGGCCAAGCAGGGGCAGCTCCCGGAGAGCCCACCCATCCCGGCCGGTCTGGCGGCGGAGGATCAGCCCGCGGAGGGCCCGCCGGGCGAGGCGGTGCCGGCCGAGGGCGCGGGCGGCGAGTCGGCCGGGGTCGAGGAGGGGCCCGAGCGCGCTGCCTTCCCCTTCCCGAAGAAGCTCTCCAGGGGCGAGATCGACGAGCGCCTGCCGATCTACCGCGGCTTCCTGCAGGAGCGCTACTCGCGGCTCACCAAGGAGCAGCTCGACGCGCTGATGGCCGAGTTCAGCAAGCAGCTCGAGGAGGGCCGCACCGAGGTGGTGCTGGAGATCCCCGCCGGGGTCACCGAGGCGAAAGGCGCACCTTGAGGGGTTGGCCGGCCTTGACCTCGGCCTCGACCAGGTAGTGGGCCTGCAGGAAGGTCTCCAGCAGGCTGGCGAAGCTCTCCGGCGTGTCCTCGAGGTCGATCTGGAAGCGGCACTCCTGCGGCCCGCTGCCCAGGAGCTTGTACGGGGTGCCGGTCTTCTGCAGGAAGCTGGTCAGCTTGAGGAGCGGCATGGGCGTGATCTCGCCCTGCCAGGACACCACCAGGCTGAGCTTGATCTTGGCGGTGGCGGCCCCCGGCCCGGCTGCGCCTGGCTGGCCCTTCACCGGGCCACCCACCTTCGCGCGCACCTGCTTGACCAGCTCGCTGCAGGCCTCGGAGCGGGCGAAGTCCAGGGAGTGCTCGTGCGTGCTGGAGGCGTCGAGGCTGTAGCTGCCGCGCCCGCGCACCACCAGGGTGCCGCTGGCGTAGCAGCTGCCGCCGTTGAACGCGGGGTGGCACTGCCCCGAGACCGTGACCTGCACCCTGGCCCGCGCGGCCTGGGTCTCGCCGCTCGACTCGTAGCCCAGCTCGCGCAACGCCCCGGCGACGGCCTCGGCGCATCGCAGGGAGCGCAGCGTGTTGGAGGAGCCGGTGTCGGTGACCCACATGGTCGGCCCCTCCGCCCAGGCCGGGGCGGCTGTCCACAGGGCGAGGCAGAGGAAGACGGGGCCGAGGTGTGTGGAGCGCTCCGCAGGCATGCTCATCCTCCCTGGTCGTGGCGCGGTCGAGTCGATCGGGATTGTAGCACGTCGGTGGCCGCGGGTCCGCCGCGCGCGGTCCGGGGCTTGACCTCGGCGTGATTCCGTAGTTTCATCCGGGCGATCCATGGCCCCCGGACGGGGGTGGAGGGATGCCCATGCCTTTCTGCTCGACCTGTGGGACCCCGAATCCAGACGGCGCCCGCTTCTGCGCCAAGTGCGGTACCCCCATGACGGCCAGCGCGCCCCCCGCGCCGGTGGTCCAGCCCCCGCCCGCGCCGCGGCCCGCGCCGGTGGTCCAGCCCGCGCCCGCGCCGCGGCCCGCGCCGGTGCCCCAGCCCGCGCCGCAGCCGAAGGCCCAGACCGCCAAGCAGGCGCTCGCCCCGGGCCGGGTGCCCGTGCCCACCACCGTGGGCGAGGGTCCGGATCCCAACGCGCCCAACGCGACGCAGTTCTTCGTGGCCGCCGCGGGCGTGTCCACCAAGTCCATGGTCAAGCGGGTGTTGTTCTTCGTGCTGGGCGCCATCCTGGTGGGCACGGCCATCTACTGCCTGGTCTACTTCCAGCTCATCAAGAAGGAGGCGCCCCTGCCCGGCGCGGGCGAGAGCGCCGAGCCGGGCGTCGAGCAGCCGGCCGAACCCGTCCCGCCCCCGGGCGGTGAGCCGGCCCCGGGCGCCGCGCCCGCCCCTGCGCCGGAGGCTGCCCCGGCCCCCGGACAGCCGGGTGCGGCCAACCCCGGGGCCGCAGCGCCGGCTCCGGGTGCTGCGGTGCCTGCACCTGGCCCCGCGGCTGCGGTGCCCGCCCCCGCCGCCCCCGGGGCAGGCAAGCCCGGGACTCCCAAGCCCAAGTGACCCGTCACCGCCTCACGTCCGTCCCGGGTTGAGCCCCGACACACGAGTGACACCCATGGCCCTCGTCTCCCTGCAGCATGTGAGCCTGTCCCGCGCCGGCGAGCCCCTGCTGACCGACCTGGAGCTCACGGTGGCCCCGGGCGACCGGTGGGTGCTCCTGGGCTCCGAGCCCCAGGTCGGCGGACTGCTCGACCTGCTCGAGGGCAAGCAGGTGGGCGACGCCGGCGAGGTGAGCCGCGCGACCGGCCTGCGGGTCGGGCGCCTGCCGCGGGTGCCCGAGGTCGGCGAGCAGGTCACCCTGCGCGAGGCCGCGGCCACCGCGCGCGTGGAGCTGGCCGATCTCCACCGGCGCATCGAGCGCCTGCGCGAGGAGCTGGAGGCCGGCAACTCGCGGGTCGGGCCCGCGCTGCAGGACCTGCAGGCGCGCTTCGAGCGGGAGGGCGGCGAGGATCTCGAGCGCCGCACGGCGAGCGCGCTGGAGGCCGTGGGCTTCGATCCGGCCCGGTTCGAGCTGTCCACGGCGCTGCTGTCGCTCGGCGAGCGCAGCCGCCTGGCGCTCGCCCGGCTGCTGGTGCAGGCGCCCGACCTGCTGCTGCTGGAGGACCCCACCCGCCACCTGGACATCCCCGGCCGGGAGCGGCTCGAGCGCTACCTGGAGGCCTACGAGGGCGGGGTGGTGGTGGCCACCTGCGACCGCGCCTTCTTCGATCGCTTCGCCACCGGCCTGCTCGAGCTCGAGCCCGGGGGCGCGGCCGTCGTCTGCCAGGGCTCGTCTGCCGCCCACCTCGCGCTACGGGCCGAGCGCGGCGATCCCACCGCCCGGCCGGCGCAGGGCTTCCGCTTCCCGGAGATGGAGCACGCCGCCAAGGTGCTGCTGACCGCCCGGGGGCTGGCGCTGCGGCCCGGGGGCCAGACGCTGCTCGAGCCGAGCAACTTCCAGATCGCCCGCGGGGACAAGATCGGCCTGGTGGGCCTGAGCGACAGCGGAGCCAGCGAGCTCCTGGCCGTGCTGGCCGGCAAGAGCACCGCCGACGCGGGCAAGGTCCACCCCGGGTTCCACCTGCAGGTGGGCTACCTGGGGCCGGAGGGCGCCGGGCAGGCCACGGGACGCACGGTCCTGGCCCAGCTCGGGGCGCTGCGACCGGACCTGGAGCCCGACGAGCTCCGCGAGCAGGCCGCGCTGTTCCTGTTCCCCGGCGCCGCGGCGGAGCGGCTGGTCGAGGAGCTCAGCGAGACCGAGGCCATGCGCCTGAGCCTGATGCTGCTGTGCCTCGGGCCGTACAACACGCTCCTGCTGCACGAGCCCACGGCCCGGCTCGATCTGCGCTCGCGCGAGGTGGTCGGCGAGGCCCTGGCCGCCTACCCGGGCACGCTGGTGGCCTTCAGCCACGACCGCGCCTTCCTCGATCGCGTGGCGACCCGCATCCTGTCCTTCGAGGGGCGCAGCCTGGGCGACGCGCGGGGGGTGTTCTCGGAGCTGCGCCGGGCCGGCCGCGTGCTGGCGGATCACCCGCCCGCTCCGGACGTGTCCCGGTTGCCGCGCGGGCGGAGGCATCCGGCCGCCGGTCCGGGCGCGGCGCAGGGCAGCGGCGGACAGGCCGCGGCCCCCGGCCCACGCGGGGCCGACCCGCGCGACCGCCGGGCGGAGCTGGAGCGTCAGGCCGGCGAGGCGCAGACCCGCATCCAGCAGCTCCTGGAGCGCATGGCCGATCCGGGCATGGCGCTCGACTGGGAGGGGCTGGAGAGGTTGTCCCAGGAGAAGAAGGCCGTCGAGCGCGAGCGCGAGGCGTGCCTCCTGGAGCTGGCCGGCCTGCCCCCCGCGGCCGGCGGCGAGGAGTGAGGCGATGGGCCAGGCCGAGCAGGAGCTCCAGGGCTTCCAGCGCCGCCACCTGCGGGCGCTGGCGCACCCCCTGCAGCCCGTGGTGCAGGTCGGTCAGTCCGGGGTGACCGACGCGGTGGTGGAGGCCGCGGACCAGGCGCTCTCCGACCACGAGCTCGTCAAGGTCCGCATGCGCGAGCCCGAGGACAAGCACGCCATGGCCGCGGAGCTGGCCCGGCGGCTCGGCGCGCACCTGGTGGGCCTGGTGGGCCACACGGTCATCCTGTACAGGCCGAACCCGGACAAGCCGGTGATCCAGCTACCCACCCGCCGGGCCGGCGGGAAGTCCGCCCGCGGTCGCGGCGCGAGAGAGAGGTGAGAACATGCTGCACGATCTGAAGAAGGCGGCCCTGAACCAGGCCATGAAGCTCATGTCCAGCCCGACCTTCACCAAGGTCATGTCCGATCCGCGGGTGATGGGCGCCATCACCAAGGCCTTCGAGCTGCAGGGCAAGGTGCGCGGCGGGGTCGAGGAGTCGCTGCGCGGGCTCGCCGAGCGGCTCAACCTGGCCACCAAGGACGACGTGTCCGCGCTGAGCGAGAAGCTGGGCGAGGTGGAGACCAGCGTGGATCAGATCGAGGCCCGCCTGGAGACCGAGCCCGCCGCGAAGAGCCGCAAGAAGAAGGCCGACTGAGCGCAGAGCCTGGTGGCTGGTGTCTGGTGGCTAGTGTCTGGTTTGAACCAGATACCAGACACAGGTCCCCTGGCGACCGATCAGGCTCAGTCTTCCCCATCCCCTGCCCGGCGGATCTTGTCCCCGAACTTCTCGCGGATGGCGTCGAGGGTGGACTCCAGCCGGTGGTGCTTCTGGCGCACCGGCTGCAGGAACAGATCGCCCTGCACCGGCTGCCCCCTGGGCAGCAGGTCGAAGGCCGCCGCGCCCACCAGGCGGATGGGCGCCTCGAGGTCCAGCCGCTCGAGCAGCCCGCGGGCGCCCTCGTACAGCGCGGCCGAGTCGTCCGCCGGGGCCGGGAGCGGCCCGTCCCGGGTGGCGAGCTGGAAGGTGGCGTACTTGAGCTTCACCCGCACCGCGCGGGCCAGGAGCTCCGCGGCGCGCAGATCACGCGCCACCCGCTCGCAGGCCGCGCGCAGGTGCTTCTCCACCGGCCCGCGCCCGCGGATGTCGCGCTCCAGGGTGCGCTCCGAGCCCACGCTCTTGCGGTCGTGCGCGGACACCACCGGCCGGTCGTCCAGCCCCTGGCTGAGCGCGTGGATGTGCTCGCCGAACGCCCCCAGCTCCCGCCGGAGCCGGCCGGGTTCGCAGGCGGCCACGTCCCCGATGGTCGCCAGCCCCAGGCCCGCGAGCAGCTCCGCCGCCCGCGGCCCCACCCCCCACAGGCGCCGGACCGGCAGCGGGGCGATGAACTCGCGCTCCCGGCCGAAGGGGACCCAGGTGCAGCCGTTCGGCTTCTCGAGATCCGAGGCCAGCTTGGCCAGGAACTTGTTGCTGGCGATGCCCACCGAGGCGCCGAGCCGGGTCCGCTCGCGGATGCGGGCCTGGATGGCCCGCGCCATCTGCTCCGGCGGGCCGAACAGCCCCTCGGCCCCGGTCATGTCCAGGAAGGCCTCGTCGAGGCTGAGCGGCTCGACCCGGGGGCTGAACGCGTCGAGCACCTCCATGAGCTGGGCGCTCGCCTCGCAGTAGGCCTCCATCCGCACGGGCAGCACCACGGCCCGGGGGCAATGCCGCACCGCCCGCGACATGGGCATGGCCGAGTGCACCCCGAACGCGCGCGCCTCGTAGGAGCAGGTCGAGACCACGCCGCGGGTGCGCGAGCCGCCCACGATGACCGGCTGCCCGCGGAGCTCGGGCCGGTCCCGCTGCTCGATGGCCGCGAAGAACGCGTCCATGTCCACGTGGAGGATGACCCGCTGCATGACTGGCCGGAAGGTACCACGCGGGCCCGACGCTGTCTCTCGTGAACGGGTCCTCCGCGACGAGGTCGGGTTGACGGGGACGACCTTCGGCCGTAGGCTGCCCGAGGCCCAGGTGGGCCTGGAGCGCGGGCATGCAGGCGGCAGACGACACGCTGATCATCGCCGGGCGGAGCTTCGCCTCGCGGCTGCTGATGGGCACGGGCAAGTTCGCCTCCTCCCAGGTGCTGCGCGCGGCGCTCGCGGCCTCCGGGGCCGAGCTGGTCACCGCCGCGCTCAGGCGGGTGGACCTGGCGAACCCCCAGGACGACATCCTGTCGGCCATCGACCCGGCGCGCCACCTGCTGCTGCCCAACACCTCCGGGGCGCGGGACGCCGAGGAGGCCGTGCGCCTGGCGCGCCTGGCCCGCGCGGCCGGGTGCCAGGCCTGGGTGAAGCTGGAGGTCACCCCGGACCCCCACCACCTGATGCCCGATCCGGTCGAGACCCTCAAGGCGGCCGAGCTCCTGGTGCGAGAGGGCTTCACCGTGCTGCCCTACATCCACGCCGATCCCGTGCTGGCCAAGCGCCTGGAGGAGGTCGGCACGGCCACGGTCATGCCCCTGGCCGCGCCCATCGGGACCAACCGCGGGCTGCGCACCCGCGATCTGCTCGAGCTCATCATCGCGCAGGCCCGGGTGCCGGTGGTGGTGGACGCGGGCCTGGGCGCGCCCTCCCACGCCGCCGAGGCGCTGGAGCTGGGCGCGGACGCCGTGCTGGTCAACACCGCCATCGCCGTGGCCGGCGATCCGCCCGCCATGGCGGCCGCGTTCAGGCTGGCCGTGCAGGCCGGCCGGCAGGCCCACCTGGCCGGCCTGGGGCGCAGCCGCCCGGAGGCCTCGGCCTCCAGCCCCCTGACCGGCTTCCTGAGGTGACCCGTGGACGGCTTCGCCGCGCTCCACGCCGCCCAGCCCTTCGACCGGGTGGCCGCGCGCATCCAGGCCTGCACGGACGCGGACGTGGAGCGCGCGCTCGGCTGCCCGCAGCCCGGGGCCGACGAGCTGGCCGCGCTGCTGTCGCCGGCCGCCGTCCCGCGCCTGGAGGAGCTCGCCCAGCGCGCCCACGCGCTCAGCCTGGCCCGCTTCGGCCGGACCGTGTCGCTGTACGCGCCGCTGTACCTCTCCAACGTGTGCCGCAACGCCTGCGTCTACTGCGGCTTCCGGGCCGATCGCCCGGCCGACACCCGCACCCTGACCCCCGCCGAGGCCCGGGCGGAGGGCGAGCACCTGGCCGCCCAGGGGATGCGGCACCTGCTGCTGGTGGCGGGGGAGGCGCCCGAGCTGGTCAGCCAGGCCTACCTGGGCGAGGTGGCCGCGCGCCTGCGCCCGCTGTTCGCCTCGCTGAGCGTGGAGATCCAGCCCCTGGAGACCGAGGGCTACGCGGCCCTGGCCGCGGCGGGCGTGGACGGGCTGGTGGTCTACCAGGAGACCTATGATCCGGTCCAGTACGCCGCGCTGCACCCGCGCGGGCCCAAGAGCGACATGACCTACAGGCTGCTGACGCCGGAGCGGGCCGGGCGGGCGGGGCTGCGGCGGGTGGGCCTGGGGGCGCTGCTGGGGCTCGCGGACGTGCGGGCCGAGGCCTGGTTCCTGGGGCTGCACGCGCGGCACCTGATGCGGCACCACTGGCGCTCGCACCTCAGCCTGTCCTTCCCCCGCCTGCGGCCGTCGGCCGGTCGCTTCGAGCCACCCCGGCCGGCCACGGATCGCGAGCTGGTGCAGCTCATCTGCGCCCTCCGGCTGTTCCTGCCCGACGCGGGCCTGGTGCTGTCCACCCGCGAGCCGCCCGAGCTGCGCGATCGGCTGGTGCCGCTGGGGATCACCTCGATGAGCGCCGGCTCGTGCACCGAGCCGGGCGGCTACGGGCGCAGGCTGCGCGCCGGGCGGGCGGCCACCCCCCAGTTCGAGGTGGCCGATCTGCGCTCGCCGGCCGAGGTGGCCGCGGCGCTGAAGCGGCAGGGCTACGAGGCCGTCTGGAAGGACTGGGATCCGGGCTTCATGGGCTGACCCCGTGGGCCGCGGGCAGGAGGGTCGGGATGGCGGACGTGCACATCGAGCTGAACGGCGAGGCGCGCAGCTACCCGGCCCCGGTCCGGCTGCTCGGGCTGCTCGCGGCGCTCGGGCTCTCGCCCCAGGCCGTGGCCGTGGAGCGCAACGGGCAGCTCGTGCCGCGGGACGGGTTCGGCGCGCTGGAGCTGCAGGACGGGGACCGGCTGGAGATCGTCCGCCTGGTGGGCGGGGGCTGAGCCCGCCGCCGCGCGCGAGGGAGGGATCCATGGAAAAGCTCGTGGCTGCAGGCTGCCTGTGCCTGGCCCTGGCCGGAGTGGCGTCCGTGCCCGCGGCCACTCGGGCCGCGCCCAAGGAGCCGCCCGTGATGGCCGTGTTCCTGACCGAGAGCAAGGGCTCTCCCCTCAGCGGCGACGAGGTGAGCAGCCTGTCCGACTACCTGAGCTCGCGGCTGGGCGAGGAGGGCGCCTTCCAGGTGCTGCCTCGCTCGGAGATTCGTTCCCGGCTGGGGCCCGCGGCCGCCCGCGAGCTCGACGGCTGCCACGAGCCGGTCTGCCAGCACCACCTGTCCGCCAGGGTGGGAGCCCGGTACGCGCTCTCCTCCTGGGTGGGCAAGGTGGGCAGCCAGTGCCTGCTGGTGGCGGACGTCTTGGACACCACCTCCAACCTCCTGGTGCGGTCGGTCCAGACCCGGGATCTGTGCCAGCCCGAGATGATCATCGGGGGCTTCGAGCGGCTGGCCGCCGAGCTGAACCGGAGCTTCGCCCGTCCTCTCCCCGGGGTCCCCGAGGGGAAACGCCGCCTGGCGGTGCTGCTCCCCGAGAACCGTGGAAGCCCGCTTCGCGCGGACGAGCTCGAGCTCCTCGGCCAGTACCTGCGCGCGCGCCTGCTCTCGGCGGTCCAGGTCGAGTGCCTGCCGAGCTCGGCCCTGCGGCTCCAGGCGGGGGACGGCGGCCCGGGAGAGCCTGCCCAGCTCTCGGTCCACACGAGCGTCTCCAAGATCGGCAGCCAGTGCCTGCTGAGCGCCGCGCTGTGGGATCTCTCCACGGACAGGCAGATCGCGGCCGTCACCGTGCGCGAGAAGTGCGATCCCGATCGGCTGGTCCCGGGCCTGGAGGACCTCGCTGACCGGCTCGCGGCCCTGCTGCAGAAACCCTGAGGTCCCTGCTCCGCCCCGGGCCTTGTCCCCTGCCCTCGGACGGGCTACCCTCCTGTCGTCACGTACAGACACTCCGCCGCGCAGGGGTCTGGCATGAGAAACTCCGCCCTGTCCGCTGGCCTGGTGATCCTGCTCGCCGCCCTGGGCGCAGCGGCCGGGGAGCCGGCGCCGGCCCTGAAGGTGTTCGTGCTCGACCTCGCGGCCCAGGGGGTGCCCGAGGCGCTCGCCCGGACCGTCGCGGACGCGGCCCTGGAGGGCCTGCAGGCGCGCCCGGAGCTCCGGGTCATGGGGCGCAGCGAGATGGGCGTCCTGCTCGAGCACCAGCAGGGGCGCCAGCTCCTCGGCTGCCAGGAGGCCGACTGCCTGGCCGATCTCGGCCAGGCGCTGCAGGCCGACCGGCTCGTGTCGGGCACGGTGGGCATGCTGGGCGCGACCTACCTGCTCAGCCTGCAGCTGCTCGACCCCCGGGCGGCCGTCGTCCTGGCGCGCTCGAGCGCCACGGCCTTCTCGCCCGAGGAGCTGGCCGCGGCGGCCCGGCGGGCGGCCGTCGAGCTGTTCGGCCCGGCCGCCGCCGAGGTCCCGGCCACGGCCTTCGCGCTGCAGCTCGCCCCGGGCGGGACGTTGAAGGCCGCGGTGCTGGAGCTCAAGGCCGTGGGCGTGCCCGAGGATCAGGCCCGCAACCTGACCCAGGTGGTGGTGCAGGAGCTCAAGCGCAGCCAGGGGCTGGCGCTCATCTCGCGCGACGAGATCGCCGCCATGCTGAGCTTCAAGGAGGACAAGGCCCGGCTGGGCTGCGACGACGACGCCTGCCTGAGCGAGATCGGCGGCGCGCTGGGCGTCGACTACCTGGTGTCCGGATCGGTGGGGCAGCTCGGCGAGACGCGCCTGGTCCATCTGAAGTTGATCGACATGCGCGAGACGCGGGTGGTGAACCGCGTGGCGGAGTCCTTCCAGGGCGACGCGGCCCAGCTCCTGGGCGCGACCCGCGCCGCGGCCCGGCGGCTGATCGGGCGCGGGGCGGACGACCCGGGCCTGCTGGAGGTGCGGCCCTCGGTCGAGGACGCCCGGCTGCTCGTCGGCGGGGAGGAGCTCGAGCGCGACGGGCCGCGCTCGGTGCCGGCCGGGAAGCTCCGCCTGCGGGTGGAGGCCGACGACCACCTGCCCTGGGTGGGCGACCTGTACGTCGAGCCGGGGGAGCTGACGCGCTTCGACGTGACCCTCGAGGAGGTCGCCGCGCCCTGGTACGAGAGCTGGTGGCTGTGGACGGCGGTGGGCGCGCTGGTGCTGACCGGGGCCGGGCTGGGGGTGTACTACGGCCTGTTCGCCGAGGATCCGACCGGCACGCTGATGGTGACCTCGGCGGTCCCGGGAGGTGGGCGATGAACCGGCGCCTCCTGGCGATGGCCCTGCTGCTCGCGGCCGCCGGCTGCGGGCAGGGCGAGCTTACCCTCGATTTGGCCCCGCGCTTCGCCGCGCTGCTCGAGGTGCCCGGGCTGCTGGGCGTGGTGATCGTCACCCGGGCGGACGGCGGCGAGGAGGTGGCGCGCGCCGGGCTGGTGGCCTTCGAGGGCTCTGCCGCGACCCGGCTGGGCGGGATCCCGGCGGGCGTGGATCTCCTGGTGCGGGTGGAGTGGTACGCCGGGGCAGGCATGGTGCTCGTGGCCGAGTCCGCCGCGCAGCCGGTGCGCCTGGCGGAGGGCAAGACCAGCTCGGTGGCCTTCGACGCCGACGCCCTGGACTACCCGGACACCGACGGGGACGGGGCCGCCAACCTGGCGGAGGTGGTCTGGGAGGACCGAGAGCCGGGCGCGGCCGCAAGCGCCTGGAACGACCCCACCAGGGTCCCGCCGGGTTTCCTGACCGGGTTCGTGGCCGCCATCCCCACGCCCGGTATGTGCTACTCCGTGGCGCCGTTCGGGACCATGAGCGTGGTCGCGGTCACCCAGAGCGACCTGACTCGCCAAGGGGGCAACCTGGTGCCGACCAACCAGCGCATCGAGGTGCTCGAGCCCACGACCCGCAACCACCTGGAACACCCCCTGACCTGCAGCGCCTCGGGGTACCCGCTCACGGCGCGGGTCAGCCCGGTGGCCAACCCGCCCGAAGTCGCGGTCCTGTGCGGAGCCACCCTGAGCTTCGTGCAGCCCGAGCCGAACCTCGGTCTGTCATCCTCGGGCGTCGCCACCCTCCAGTTCGAGTCTCCCCGGATCGCCTACTCGCGAGACGGCAGCCTGGTCTACGTGCCCCACAAGGAGGCCGGGAGCATCTCCGTGGTGGGCGCCACCCCCTTCCAGCCGGACCACGCCCAGCTGTTGCGGGTGCTCGCGGCGCCGGCGCTGCCGGCGGACGGCGTCTTCATGGACGCCGCCGACACGGGCGCCCATCTGCTGGTCTCGGACGCGGGCGGCGGTGGGCTGCTCGTCCTGTCGAGGCCGGCTGGCCAGGTGGAGAGCCTGGTGGGGCGGATCCTGGCGGACAGCCTGGACACCCCGGGCCTGCTGCTCGTGCACCCCGCCGGGGGGATCGCCTACGTGGCGACCTCCGACGTCCAGGCTGGGCGGTACGCGCTGGTGGCCATCGACATCCGTGGCGCCGACCCCACGAGCTGGAGCATCGCGGGCGAGGTCCCGCTCGATGGGCCTGCGGTCGGTCTGGCCACGGACGCGCGCCTGGGTGCCTACCTGTACGTCGCCACGATGCAGACCGTCTACGGCGTCGACGCCTTCAGCTTCGGGACGCTCTGGACACGCACCAGCGGCCAGCTCGACCTGGGGTTGTTCCTCGATCTGTCCATCGCCGGAGATGGCAGCGCGGGGTTCGTCCCCCAGAGCGACACCCGCGGGGTGTTCGTCCTCGGCGTCCCCTCGTCCGCGGACCTCGCCGAGACCGAGCCCAACGGCCGCCTGCCGGCCGAGCCGCAGCCCGCCAATGTCCTGCGCGTCGACGGCGGACCGAGCGTGGGCTTCGTCACCCTGTCGGATCCCGAGGTCGGGCCCCTGACCGAGATCGCCTGCCGCGTCCACGAGCCCGCGCCAGCCACGCCCATCGACTTCGCCGAGGATCTCGAGGATGTGTGGCGGCTGGAGCTCGATGGGGTGGACGGACCACTGGCGGTGGCGGTCGTGCAGACCGAGTGCCACGCGGAGCTGAGCCTGGCCGCGCTGGACTCCTCCGGGGCGCCCCTGCTGAACGCCTACGCCCTCGCGGGTGGCACCTGCCAACCTCTGGGCAGCGGCGTGTTCCTAGTGGCGCCCTCCGCGCAGGCGGTGGCGGCGGTCGGCGTGGGCGCCATGGACGCGCGGCGCAACGCCAACTTCAGCGCCTACGAGCTCCAGGCGGTCTCCATCGGGGCCATCGCGGACATCCAGGAGGACGAGCAACACGATCCCGGCTTCGTCCAGGCCATCCAGCAGGTGCCTGCCCGGGTGCACGGCCGCGTGGAGGTCGGTGACCTGGGAGGCATCGAGATCTATCCCGGCGATCGGGTCGAGGACTGCTACTCCTTGAACCTGGCGGATGGGCACAAGGCTGTGCGGCTCGACTTCGCCGAAGACGCCGACCTGGATCTGTTCCCGCTGGACGCCGAGACCGGCCTGGCCGTCGAGGAGGCCTTCGCCATCGTCAGCTTCGGAACCACGGAGTACTTCATCGCCGAGCCCAACTCCATCCGTCCGCGCATCGCCAAGCTGTGCGTGGGCATCGATGACAACACCCTGCCGGCCGAGGCCGACTACACCCTGACCGTGGTGGACCTGGCCCTCTAGGCCAGGGGGAGATCCAGCATGCGCGCCGCGTCTCTCCTGGCCCTGCTCGCGCTCACCGGCCTGGCCGCCGCCTGCGGCGGGGGCGGGGGCGGGGAGTGCCGGGACGGCGAGTGGAGCTGCTCGGCGGACGCCCGCACCCTGACCCGCTGCGAGGCCGGCCGCTGGGCGGACACGGACTGCCTGGCCGAGCGCGGCCGGCTGTGCGAGCAGGGCGCCTGCGTGGAGCCCTGGCGCTACGGCGCGCCCTCCTGGGACGCCTGTGCGGACGAACCGCGCGCCACGGCCGAGACGCTGGCGGACAAGGCCGCCGGCTACGAGGACCTCGCCTGGCGCCTGCACGTGCACCCGTCCCTCAAGTGGCTGTCCCCGGTCACCCTGGCGCCCGACCCCGCGGACCCCGGCCAGCCGGCCGTGCCCGAGGCCCAGGCCACCTGGCAGGACGTGGAGCGCTGGCACTCGGGCGAGAACGACGGCCTGTGGAGCGCGCTCTACCTGGCCGCCGAGGCCTACCGCCACGCGGTCACCGGCGAGGAGGAGGCCCTGGCGCGCCTGCGGGTGCTCATGGACGGCGAGGAGACCCGCATGCGCGTCACCGGCGTGCCGGGGGTGTTCACCCGCCAGTTCATCCCGCCCGGGATCGCGGGCCTCGAGTGCCCCGCGGATCCGCTCCAGTACGCGCCCGACGCGGAGAAGGACGACAACCAGTGGGTGCGCGTCGGCGCCCAGGGCTGCGTGGAGACCTACGACCCGGCCGCGGCCGCGTTCGTCGCCTCTGGCCATTGCGGGCTCGGGGAGTTCGCCGGCTTCTGCTGGCTCGACAACGTGTCCCAGGACGAGTACGCCGGGCACATGCTGGGGCTCACCGCCGTGGCCCTGCTGGTGGACGACGCGGACCTGCGCGCCCGGGCGGTCGAGCTCCTGCGCCAGGTGGGCCAGCACCTGGTGGACAACCTGCTCGAGTTCCACGACTGGGATGGCCGGGTGACCGAGCACGGCCGCATCTGGGCCCTGGCGCTGGACAACTTCCCCGGCTTCAACGCCGGCATGGCGCTGGCCTACGTGGGCGCGGCGGCCGAGCTGTCCGGCGACGAGGGGCTGCGCGCCTGGCTGCGCCGCTGCCTGCTGCAGGAGGAGGGGGTCCAGGACTGCCTCGGGCAGCCCCTGGAGGCCCCGCGGCCCTACCCCGAGCACCTGGAATCCGCCGGGCTGTACGTGGGCGCGGGCAGCTGCCTGTCGAACTGGAACAACATGTCCATGCACCTGATCTCGATCCAGATCCTGCTGCTGCTCGAGCGCGAGCCGGGCCTGCGGGCGGTGTACCAGGCCCACCTGGAGGACGAGGTGTTCGCGCCGCCGGACACGCCGCGGGCGATGTCAGGGCAGCGCAACGCCTGGTTCGACTTCGTGTTCGCCGCGCACAAGCGGCTCGGCCCGGGCTCGAGCGGGCCGGCGCTGGACGCGGTGAAGGACGGGCTGTGCATGCTGCGGCAGTTCCCGGCCTCCAAGCACCAGCGCGCCGTGGCCTGCCCGCCCGAGCGCTGCGTGCTCTCGGACTGCGTGGACCGCCAGGGCGGACCCATCCTGGAGGAGCCGCGCGAGATCGCCGATCGCTGCCTGGGCCGCTTCGAGTGGTGGCGCAGCCCCTACAGCCCCGGCGAGTGCAGCCAGGACCCGCGGGTGATCGCCTCCCCGGAGGACTACCTGCTGGCCTACTGGATGGGTCGTTTCTACGGGTTCATCGCCCCGGGCTGGTGACGGGGCTGGAGGCAGACATGCTCGAGAGTCCGCTCGTGGTCCTGCTGGGCAAGTGGTTCGTGGTCACGGCCGTGTTCCTGGTGTCCGCGGCGGTGACCCCCAAGGTGCGGGTCGGGTCCTGGGTGAAGGCCGTGCTGGCCGCGGTGGTCTTCGGCCTGGTGGCCCTGCTGCTCGGCTGGCTACTGAAGCTCGTGTTCGGCGCGCTCCTGTTCCTGCCGGCCATCCTGACCTTCGGCTTGGGCTTCCTGCTGGTGCCCGTCCTGGTCAACATGGTGCTGCTGTGGCTGACCGACGCGCTGATGGGGGACGGCCTGCGCATCCAGGGGCTGTGGACCAAGCTGGTCATGGCCGTCGCGCTCAGCGTGGCCTTCGCCCTGCTCTTCCACTGAGGGCTAGAGGCCCTTCTTCCACTCGGTCACGAAGGCGCGGTGCGCCTGGCGCTCCTCGGCCGGGATCGCCACCAGGCCGGCGAGCAGGACGTAGCCGAACATCCACAGCGTCAGCCCGTCGAGGAACCAGGTCAGGCCGTAGCCCGCCACCCAGGCCACCAGGCCGGCCACGAAGGTCAGGAACGTCGAGAGCATGAAGAAGATCTGGTGGGGCTTGAGGCCCTTGTGGTGGCGGCCCTGCCAGGGGATGGTGGTCAGCCCGAGCGCGGGCACGAGCACCACCACGGCCAGCCCGGCCCAGCGCCCGGCCTCGAAGGCGAACAGGTGCGAGCCGAGGTAGCCGGCGATGGCCATGCCCGAGTAGGTGCGCGGGAGCCCGATCCAGTAGTTGGTGGCCTCGGCCGGGCTGGCGTAGCCGCGGGCGTGCCGGAGCACCCCGAAGATGGCCGGCAGGCTGGCCAGCGCGAGGGCGCCGTAGAGCCCCAGCATGGGCCGGTAGGCCGCGTACACCAGCACGGCGGGCGCGATGGCCGAGCTGACCAGATCCACGGTGTTGTCCAGGTGCGGACCGATCTTGTTCTTCTGCTTGGTGAGCCGGGCCACCACGCCGTCCAGCCCGTCGAACACCCAGGCCAGCCAGACGAAGAAGCAGGCCAGCGGGAGCTGGCCCTCGAGGGCCAGCGCCATGCTGGCCATGGCGCTGACGAGCGAGAGCAGCGTGACGAGATCCTTGAGGTAGACGTGCATCATTCCCATGGCGGGCGAGCCTACCCCGGAGGGAAACGGATTTCCAGCCCGGCGGATGAGGGGCTCAGCCCCGGCGGCGGCGGGCGAGCAGCAGGCCGAGGACCAGGGCCAGGCCGGCCCCGCCGGGCGCGGCCGTGGCGCAGCCGCCCTTCATGTCCGCCTCGTCCGGATCCGGGTTGTACGGATCGACGTCCGGGTCCACGGCCAGGCCCACGTGGCACTCGACGCCCTCTCCGGCCAGGGCCAGGCACTCGGCGCGGCCCTCCAGGTGGCCGCTGGCCGAGGCGCTGAGGCTGCGCTCGCCGGCGGGCACCGCGACCTCGTAGTAGCCGGCGTCGTCCGCGCTCAGGGTCAGCCCGGTGTCCACCCACAGCGCGGCACCGCCCAGGCGGGCCTGCGTGGCCGGATCGAGCGGCTCGCCCTCGGCCGCCTCGAGCGCGTAGCCGTAGAGCTTGCCCTCGCCCGGCTGGAGCCCCAGGCACAGGCCGTCGGCGCCGCACAGCTGCTCGGCCGGGCAGCGCCCGCAGCTCAGGCCGCAGACCGGATCGAGGCCGCAGTCGCGGCCGGCGCAGGCCAGCTCGCAGCCGCCCGCCTCGCACTGGCCGTTCGCGTTGCAGGTCTGACCGTCGGCGCACACCCCGCAGGCGCCGCCGCAGCCGTCATCCCCGCAGGTCCGGCCGGCGCACTGCGGCTGGCACACGCAGGCCCCGGCCTGGCAGTCCGCGCCGGCCGGGCAGGCGCCGCAGTCCGCACCGCAGAACGGGTCCGCCCCGCAGGTGAGGCCGGTGCAGTCCGGCTGGCAGGCGCACTGGCCGCTCCCGTCGCAGGCGTGGTGGTCGGGGCAGGTGCCGCACGAGCCGCCGCAGCCGTCGTCCCCGCAGGCGCGCCCACCGCAGCTCGGGCTGCAGGCCCGGGTCACGCCGATCGAGCACCAGGTCTCGCCGCCGGCGGTCACCTCGCACGAGCGCGAGGCGGAGTTGAAGCCCGCGGCCGAGGCGGTGAGGGTGTAGGACCCGGCCGCCAGCTCGAAGACCCACAGCCCGTCTCCGGCCCCGGCCGTGGTGGACGGGCCGCCCTGCACGCTGACGGTGGCGCCGGGCAGGCGCTCGCTCATGTCGGCCGTGCCCGAGCCGTGATCGACGAACACGGCGCCCCGCACCGTGCCGGTGGTCGGGGTGGAGCCCAGGTTGTGCCGGCGGATGGCGACGTACGAGGCGCCGGCGCTCTTGAGGTTGTGCACGCAGCCGTAGGAGCAGCCCTTGCACTCGTACACCCAGGCCGAGCCCCAGGGGTCGCCGCTCTCCCACACGATGATGTGGCCGGACCCGTCGGAGTTGTACACCAGGCAGTCCCCGCGGGCGGTGTTGTCCCGGTTGATGCGATCCCAGTGGGTCTGCTCGTTGCGGAAGTTCCAGGTCGAGTAGGGGTGGGTGTTGGTGGTCAGCTCGCTGGGGCTCGGCACCTGCCAGACCTTGCCGGCGAAGCCCGAGCAGTCCGCGCCGTAGGAGCCCGAGTGGGTGCAGTTCGGGCAGCTACCCGAGCACGAGCCGTGCGAGGCGCCGTCGGTGCGCCAGCAGCCGTGGCCCCACCAGTAGGAGTAGCCCACGCCGTAGCGGGCCAGGTCGATGATCTCGTCCCGGGTCATCTGCGCCGGAGCTGCCGCCGCCGGAGCCGCCAGGGCCATCGCCAGGACCGCCGCCAGGGCGAACAGGATCTGCTTGGACATCGCGCGCCTCCTGCAGGAAAGCGAACAGGTCGCTGTGTGCAGCAAGCCACGTGCCAGCCGGCGAAGCGGCTCGCCGGGCCGCATCTTTTGGAAACCTCATGTTTTTTCGTGTCGTCGGCTGGCCGTGGAGGTCGGGACGCGACAGGATGGCGCAGGGCCTGGCAACTCCATTGACCCCTCGGAGGGTGTCAGGGGGAGGGGGCTCCGGCGTCGGCGCCAGGCGCCGCGGGGTCCGCGGGCAGCGGGGTCATGGGCGGGACCACGGCGGTGACGGCCTGCTCGGGGGGCGAGGGCGTGACCGTGACCGGCTGGCAGTAGACCCGGAGCAGGGCCGTGCTCTTCTGCAGCCGCTGCATGAAGGCCGGATCGGCCATGTTGCCGTTGATGGGGATCACGCACAGGCTGTACTCGCCCGGCAGCACCCGCTCGAGGCGCATGACCTGGCCCGGCATCCAGAAGCCCGCCTTGATGCCCGCGCCGAGCTGCTGCACCGAGGCGTTGATCTCGGCCGCGTTCGCGAAGCTCCACTTGCCCGGCAGCAGCAGCGCCTGGGCGAGATCGAGCTTGGCCCCGCCCTGGCCCTGGATGCTGACCAGCAGGGTCGCGTTGCCCGCGGGCACGTCGAGCTGCAGGCGCGCCTGCTCGCCCGCCCGCACGGTCACGTCCCCGCCCGCGGTGGAGTTGCCCAGCCCGCCGCTCGAGACGATCGCGGCGAGCACGTGGTGCTCGCCGGCGGGCAGGCGCTCGACCGCGAAGGCCCCGTCCTCGCCGGTGCGCACGACCACCGCCTGGCCGGTGCTGCCCTTGGGGCTGATGTTCAGCACGGCCCCGGGCGCCGGCTGGCCGCCCTGGGTGACCTGCCCGGCCAGCGAGCCGAACGCCTTGAGCCGCAGCTCGAGCTGCACGTCCGCCGGCCCCGCCGCCAGGCTGGCCGGATCGGAGCGGCCGAGCTCGCCGGCCTCGGCCACCACCACGCGCTCCTCGGCGCTCACCCCCTGGAGCACGAAGGCGCCGTCCGGGCCGCTGCGCGTGCGACGCACGTCGAGCTGCTCTTCGACCGCAGAGCCCAGCTCGAGGATCAGCCTGGAGCCGTCGCCCACGAGCTGGGTGGCCGAGACCACCTCGGCCCCGGCCACCGGCGCGCCGGCGCCGTCCAGCACCCGGCCGCTCACCCGGCGCCCGCGCTGCAGCGTGAGCAGGCCGAGGTCGGTCTCCTGGCCGGCCTGGATCTGGACCCCGGGCCGCTCGAGGTCGGCGAAGCCGTCGGCGCGCACGCTCACGCTGTGGGCCCCGGCCGGCACGTCCGGGAGCAGGAACTCGCCCTGGGCGTCCTCGACCGGCTGGCCCGGCGGGAAGTCCAGCAGCACCAGGAAGCGGGTGACGGGCGCGCCGTCGCCGGCCTGCACCCGGCCGCGGAGCGAGCCAGGCTCCTCCACCACCAGGCGTACGTCCTCGTCGCCGGTGCGCGCCGGCGTGCCGGCCCGCAGCCGCTCGCGCCGCTGGACCCCCTCGCGCGCGGCCCACAGCCGGAAGGCCGCGCCCTCGGGCAGGCCCTGCAGCACGAAGGCCCCGGCCCCGTCGCTCTGGGCCGTGGCCGGCCCGCGCAGCTCGGCCTCGGCCACCGGCGCCCCGGCCCACACGTCCGGCACGGCCAGCACCTCGGCCTCGGCCACCGGCTCGCCGCCGGCGGTCACCACCGAGCCCGCGATGCGCCCGCGCCGCGCCAGGCGCAGCTCCAGGCCGGCGGCCTCGGGGGCGGCCTCCAGGTCCACCGGCAGCACGTCGCTCGAGGCGCCCTCGGCCTGGGCCACGAGCTGCAGGCGGGTGCGCGGCAGCCCCTGGAAACGGAAGGCCCCGTCGGCGTCGCCGAGCGCCTGGCGCACGCGGGTGCCGCCGAAGGTGTTGCGGTAGGGGCTCGACTCGGCCGCGGCCACGCGCACCTGGGCGAAGGGCACCCCGCGGCCGCCCTCGTCCACCACCCGGCCGGCGATGCGGCCTCCGCCCGCGAGCTCGATGCGCACCTCGGGCGTGGGCCGGCCGGCCTCCACCTGCACCGCGCCCGAGCCGGCCGGCGGGTAGTCCGGGTGGCTGGCGAGGAAACGGTAGCTGCCGGGCGCGAGGGCCTCGAAGGAGAAACGGCCGTCCGCGTCCGTGCTGGCGCCGTCCTGCTCGGGGTCGGCCAGCCCGAAGACGTCCGCGCTGGGCTCGGCCAGCACGCGGGCGCCGGCCACCGGACCGCCGCCGGCCTCCACCACCCGGCCCTGCACCGGCGCGCCGCGGGCCAGCGCCACCTCGACCCGCACCGGCGCGGTGGTGGACTCGGGCACGCTCACCGGGCGCTGGACCGGCGAGCGGCCCGCGGCCTGCACGGCCACCACGGCGAACCCGGGCGTCACCCCGGAGAAGCGCGCCAGCCCCTCGGCGTCCGTGAGCTCGGCCCGCTCGTCCTCGGCGCGCAGCCCGACCTTCGCCCCCTGGACGGCCCGGCCGTCCTCGAGCGCGCTCACCCGCACCTCGAGGGCCGCGCCCGGCCGCAGGCGCAGGATGACCGGATCGCTCTGGGCCGAGAGCCGCTGGGACACCGGTCCGGCCACGCGCTCGCCGGCCCGGGCCGTCAGGCGGTAGCGCTTGGGCAGCAGGCCATCGAAGGCGAAGGTGCCGTCGCGCTCGGTGCGCGCGGTGCGCTCGGGGCGGCTGCTCACGCGCACCAGCGCGCCCTCCACGGGCAGATCGCCCGCCTCCAGCACCTGGCCCTCGAGGCGCAGGCTGCCCGCGGGATCGTCCTCCTCCTGGACCGGCGCGGCCGGCGGGGCCGGCCGGGCCGCGGCCGGCTCGTGGCCGGGCTCCTGCCCGGCGGCCGGCGCCTGCCCGGGCTCGGCCGCGGGGGCCCCCTCCGTGGCCTCCGCCGTGTCCTGCTCCCCGGCGGGCGGGCGTTCCACCAGCAGCCAGACGATGGCGGCCAGCACGGTCAGGACCAAGGCCAGGGCCAGGGCGGTCGAGCGTCGCATGGGTCCTCCTCGCGCAACCCGCTGGGGCGGCGCCGAGTGTACTACGCGCTCCGGGTCGGAGGGGAGGGCGGCCTTCGCCGGGGCACTAGCCGAGCGCGCCGGAGTCCGGGGCGGGATCGTCGAGCCCGAGGGCCTCCCGGCCCGGCAGCGCCCGGCGCGCCTCGGCCAGGAACTCGGCCTGGTGCGCGTCCCGGCGCTTGAGCTCCTGGCGCACGATCTTGGCAGCCAGCGCGACCACCTTCGCCGCCACCGGGGGCTTCTGGAAGTGCGCCCGGTTGAACCACAGGTTGCGGATGACGATGCGCACCACGTCGTCCAGCACCGACAGGCCCGAGCCCGGCCGGCCGACGATGGCGAAGGTGTCCTGGGCCAGGAGCTCCAGGGCGGATTGCTCGAGCATGGTCCGCAGCAGGTCCGCGGCCGTCGGGCGCGGGCGCGGCGCCAGGTAGCGCCACACGACCCGGTCGAAGTCGTGGGAGTGGGCGTCCGAGCCGCCCATGGCCACGATGGGCGCGGGGCGGGTGCGGGCCAGGTACTCGGCCAGCCGGGCCGCGCGAGGGTAGCGCCACAGCACCTCGGGCGGCTTCCCGCCCAGCGCCATGCGGTTGTGCAGCGCCAGGTAGGCCTCCAGCACCTGGGTGCTGGCGTCGGGGAAGCCGCCGTTGACCGTCTCCATGAACTTGGCCCGGCCGAGCAGCTCCAGGGTGGCGTCCAGCGACAGCTCGTGCCCGTCCAGGGGGTGCGCCAGCGCGCACACCAGACCGTGCTCGGCGCAGTAGTCCATCACCCGCCGGCACTGCAGCGCCAGGTGGCCGGGGGCCCGGCAGCGGGCGAAGATGTCGTCGAGGCGGGCCTGGGTGAGGCCGGTGTAGGCGCCGAAGGGGCCGTCCACGGGCGCGGGCCCGCCGTAGACCAGCACCTCGGGGGACTGGCGGTAGCGCCCGTCGATGTCCTGCTCGATGCAGGCGAGCTCTCCCCCCACGCACAGGCGCGGCTCGGCGGCCGCGGCCCGCAGCAGCGGCTCCGGGAGCTTGTGGGCCCGGCGGTTCATGTGGTCGGTGACGCACACGATGCCCACCTGGGTGGCGGGCGGCGGGGCGTCGAGCACGGCCCGCAGCCGGTCCACCCGGGTGAAGCACTCGCTCCAGCGCACGGGGGTGTCCTGGCCGAGCGTGCTGCGCAGCGCCCCCCCGATGAGCGGATCCATCTCGGAGGCCAGCCCGTTGGAGCCCTCGGTGTGGATGTGGGTGATGACCAGGACCGGGTAGCGCGGGGCGGGCTCGGACGGGCCGCCGATCGTCGCGTGTTCGCCTTCGGAACCCATGGAGCACCTCCTCCCGGGCGTGGCCAACCTGTCAGAGATGCCGGGGAGAATCAAGCTCCGGCGGCCTGCGGTTGCGTCCTGGACCCGGTTCGCTGCTAGAATCGTGCCGTCGCGGGGGCCCCCGCGCGAGGAGGCGGACATGCACGGCGGTTCGAAGCGGCGGGTGTTCCCGGGCTGGGTCCTGGCCATCCTGGCGGCGGGCTCGCTGGCCGCCTGCGATGACGGCGGTGGGGGCGGGCCGGGCACGGACACGGGCACGGCGCTCTTCCTGCACCACTCGACCGGGGAGGCGATCTGGAACGGCGGGGTGGAGGGCTGGTTCGGGGCCTACAACAGCGCGAACGCGACCAGCTACGTCGTGAACCAGGTCAACTACCCCGACGAGCCCTACCCCTGGGAGAATTACCCTTACGATTACTGGAACTTGTGGGTGGAGCACGCGGGCTCGAGCCGTTTCGAGGGGCAGGAGACGCTCGACATGCTGGCCCCGCGCTACGACCTCATCGTCTTCAAGCACTGCTTCCCGGTCAGCATGGTGGAGGAGGACACGGGCAGCCCCGACGTCGCCTCGAGCACCCGGAGCCTGGAGAACTACCGCCTGCAGTACCAGGCCCTGAAGACCAAGCTGCGCTCGTTCACCGGCAAGCGCTTCCTGGTGTGGACCGGCGCGGCGCTGACCGAGACGGCGTTGCTGGGCGACTACGGTGGCACCCTGGCGCACGCCGCCCGGGCCCGGGAGTTCTTCACCTGGGTCAAGGACGAGTGGGACGAGTCCGGGGACAACATCTTCCTGTTCGACTTCTTCGAGCTGGAGACCGAGGGCGGCGACACCTTCGTCGAGGCCTACGCCCAGGACCCGACCGATCCGCACCCGAACGAGGGCTTCGCCCAGGCGGTGGCGCCGCGGTTCGGCCAGCGGGTGGTGGACGTGCTCGAGGGCCGGGGCGACACCGGCAGCCTGACCGGGGAGTGAGGCGCCGATGGGCCGCGTGTTCGTCGGCGCCGGCGTGCTCGCCCTGGCCGCGCTCGGCGCGGGCGGCTGCGGCGGACAGGAGGAGGGGCCGCCGCCCTGCCTGGTCCAGGGCTGCGACGGCGCCAGGCTGTGCGAGCGGGCCGCGGACCCGGAGGCGCGCGGGCCCTGGCCGGTGGGCGCGCGCACCCTGCAGGTGGCCGGGCTCACCACCGAGGTCTGGTACCCGGCCGAGTTCGGCTCCCAGCGTGGCCTGGACCCGGTGGTGTACGACGTGCGCGCGGAGCTGCCCCTGTCCGAGCAGGGCAAGATCCCCGACCGCGACACCCCCTGGCAGACCTGCGACTGCCATCGCGATCTCCCGCTCGACGCCGAGCGCGGGCCCTACCCGGTCCTCCTGTACATGCACGGCACGGCCGCCTTCCGCTCCCAGTCGCTCACCCAGATGACCCACTGGGCCAGCCGCGGCTTCGTGGTGGTGGCGGCCGACCACCCCGGGCTGTACCTGGCCGACATGCTCGACTTCCAGGGCGAGGCGCACCTGGAGGCGGACGGCCAGGCGCTGCTCGCGGCCCTGCGCGCCCCCGGAGGCGAGCTGGCGTTCCTGGCCGGGCACGTGGACGCGGGGCGCGTCGGGCTCTCGGGCCACAGCGCCGGCGGCAAGGGGGTCTCCACCTTCGGCTCCGAGCCCGGGGTGCGGGTGATCGCCCCCATGGCCTATGCCGGGGTCGAGCCGGGCACGGAGGTGGAGTCGGTGCTGGTGCTGGGCGCGCTCGATGATCGGGTCGCGGCCTGGACGCGCCAGCAGGAGGGCTACGCCAGCTCGCCCGCGCCCAGGCGGCTCGTCGGCATCGCCGACGCCGGCCACCTGGTGTTCACCGATCTGTGCGCGCTGAAGAACGCGGCCGGGCAGGATCTGATCGAGATCGCCCTCGAGCACGAGGTGCAGAACGCGAGCCTGGCCGAGCTCCTGTGGGACGGCTGCGCGCCGGAACAGATCGCGCCGGCCGAGGGTTGGGCCATCGTGAACCACGTCACCACCGCCGTGTTCGAGAGCGTGCTGCAGTGCCAGCCCGCCCCGGACTTCTCCGATCTGCAGGCCCGCCACCCGCGGGTGGCGGTGCTCGAGGAAGATCTGTCCGCGGGGGACTGAAGGAGGAGGCCATGGGCGAGGGACCGTTGGGCCTGGAGCTGCGCGCCTGCCCGGCCTGCGGCAAGCGGCGGTTGGTGCCCCAGGGCAAGCTGTTCAGCGGGGAGAAGGAGGCCCGCCTGGTGCTGAGCGTGGCCTTCCAGCGCAACCGGGCCCACCCGCCCGCCAAGCAGGACTACGACGTGTTCGTCTCCAGCCCGCTCCTGGCCGCGGTGTGCGGCGCCTGCGGGCACGTGGAGCTGTCCGCGGCCGAGCCGCAGAAGATCTGGGACGCGCTGCTGGAGGCGGAGGGGCAGCGCCAGGCTCCGTGAGGGGCCCGGCGCCGCGCGGGGATGCGCCGGGGCTCGGTCAGCAGTTCTGGCCGCTCGGGCACTTGCAGGCGCCGGCCTTGACCTTCTCCACCCGCAGCTTCTCGGCGTCGGTGCGGTTCGAGAAGTGGCCCAGGCAGTTGTCCGTGCTGCGCTGGCTCTTCATGGCCTCGTGGGTGCGGGTGTCGATCTCGCACTCGCCGTTCCCGAGCTTGTACACGTGGTACTCGTCCGCGGCGGCGAGCGTGGGGACGGCGGCCAGGGCCACGGCGACGAGGACGAAGAGGATCTTCTTCATGGGGACTCCCTCCTTCGGGGTTCGGTTGGGGAACACGAACCGGCATAGCACCCTGGTGGGTGGGATGCAAACCGGACACGCCCGGCGGCCACGATCTCGGGGATGGGTGCTGGCAGGCTCGGATTGCTGCGCTGCGCATTCTCGTGATTCCGGCCGCTTGCGTCGAGAGCCCGACCGCGGAGGGGTTGGCATCCGACTTGCTGAGGGACAGGTGCACCTGGAGTCCTGCGCGGGATGCAAACCAGGGGGTGCGCGATGCTGGCGATGAGCGCGATGGCCTGGATCCTCGCCCTGGAGGCGGTGGCCCCGGCGGCCGCGGAGCCCCCTGCCTGGACCCACGGCTACATCGTGGCTGCCCGGGTGCACCTGCGAGCGGCTCCCGCCAGGGACGCGGCCGAGGTGGTGAGGTTGCGGATCGGGGCGGAGGTGGAGTACCGACCGGCCGGGGAGGGGGGCCTCTGCGAGGTGAGGGTGACGGGCACCGGGCGGGTGGGCTTCACCCGCTGCGGCGCGCTGGGGACCGAGCGGCCGACGGTGGAGGGGCTGTGGCGGCGCATCTTGCACATGACCGAACGGCGCGGGCGTTCTTCGGGCGCTCCAGTGGAGAAGTGGACCGACTCGAAGTTCGAGGCGCTTGTCGAGAGGCTCTTCTTCCTGTCACCCTCCTACGATCTCCTCTGGTGGGCATGCCACAAGCGTTTCTACGAATACGATGGGTATGGCGTCAACAAGTGCGCACCCGACATCCTGAAGCTGTTCTCCGACCTCGACGGCCTTCGGAAGGGAGCCGATCTACGGCCGGTCAATAGCTGCTGGAATCCACCGCTGGTACCTCGCGGCACTCCCCGTGAACAAGGTGATTCATTCAGTACATATAGGGGATTGGGCCGTGTCGAAGGCAACATCCTGCAAGTAGTCCGCGACGACAAACCAGGTCCCAGTCTCGTCGCGAAGCCATCCGTGTTCAAATCGCGGGATGACGTGTACCTGGTTCCAGGTGGCAGGGACCTCTCAAGTCTGCGCCGCCGTGGCAATCCCTTCGTGGATCCCGACGGCCTGGCCGAGGTGCGCTACCGGACCGATGGCTTCGCCGGAACCGCATCGCTCACCGAGTTCACCAAGCTGCTTCCGGATGCTCGCGCGGTGCTTTCTCTTTTTCCGGCGGATCCGTATTGCCAGAGTTTCTGCGATATACCTGGGCTGCTCGCGCGCTTCATCGATCGGCCGCGGGTCTATCTGCTGAGCAAGCGGGGAGCGCTCGTCAGCGGATCGCTCGTCGAGATTCGGGATCCGCATTCCGGCCCTTGTGGTCGCAGGGCTGCTGCGGTCTTCGCCTCGCGAGAGCCCGTGGATGTCGCCGCGGTGATCGTCACGCACATGAGCCTTGATCCCGTGAAGACCAAGTTCCACCGGCTCGGTGGGGGAAGCTTCGAAGTGGATCTCGACGGCGATGGAAACCAGGATTTCGCGTACCTGGCGACTGGCAATGAGTGCGTGGAAGATAACACCCACTGCTGCACGGGGTTCCTCGTGGTCAACATCGGCGGCGCCTGGCACCTGGCGGCGGAGATGTGCACGCAAGTCTGCACCTGAGGAGCGAGCTGACGGTTGGAGCTTCAGGGGGTACCGGATGCTGGCGATGAGCGCGATGGCCTGGATCCTCGCCCTGGAGGCGGTGGCCCCGGCGGCCGCGGAGCCACCTGCCTGGACCCCCGGCTACATCGCGGCTGCCCGGGTGCACCTGCGAGCGGCTCCCGCCAGGGATTCGGCCGAGGTGGTGAGGCTGCGGATCGGGGCGGAGGTGGAGTACCGACCGGCCGGGGAGGGGGGCCTCTGCGAGGTGAAGGTGACGGGCACCGGGCGGGTGGGCTTCACCCGCTGCAGCGCGCTGGGGACCGAGCGGCCGACGGTGGAGGGACTGCTGCGACGTCTGGCGGCCGTGATGGAGACAAGGCAAGCAGCCGGGGCGGCAGGCAGGTATCCGAGCAAGGACTCTGACATCAGGCTCGTCTCTCTGGTCAAGCGGATCTTCTTCCTTTCCCCCTCCCTCACGGTCCTATGGTGGGCGTGTGGCGAACTCGATTACGAAAGGAGTGGAGTTACTCCCTGCTCGCCGGACATCTCCGGTCTGTTCGCCGAGCTCGATGGCATTCGCCGGGGTTCGGACCTGGTCCCCCTCCGGGGATGTTGGAACTCTCCGGCGGTTGCACGGGGTGCATATCCCGTTTCTGGTCCCATGGACTGCCATCACGATCCTGGGTGGGACGAGCGCGTGGGCCGGCTCGAGGGCAACGTGTTGCGGATGGTCCGCGACGAGAAGCTCGGCCCCAGGCTCGTCGCGAAGCCATCCTTGTTCAAATCGCGGAATGACGTGTACCTCGTACCTGGAGGACAGAACCTCGCCAGGCTACTTCGCCGCGGAGAGTCGTTCCTGGGACCTGATGGCAGGGCCGAGGTGCGCTATCAGACTGGTGGCCTCTTCGGAGCCGCATCATTCATCGAGTTCACCAAGCTGCTTCCAGATGCACGAGCGATGCTCTCTGTCTTTCCGGCGGATCCGGGCTGCCGTTACCTCTGTGATATCCCCGGCCTGCTCGCGCGCTTCATCGATCGGCCGCGGGTCTATCTGCTGACCAAGCGGGGAGCGCTCGTCAGCGGATCGCTCGTCGAGATTCGGGATCCGCATCCCAGCCCTTGTGGGCGCAGGGCTGCTGCGGTCTTCGCCTCGCGAGAGCCCGTGGATGTTGCCGCGGTGATCGTCACGCCCATGAGCCTTGATCCCGTGAAGACCAAGGTCCACCAGTTCGGCGGGGGAAGCTTCGAAGTGGATCTCGACGGCGATGGAAACCAGGATTTCGCGTACCTGGCGACTGGCAATGAGTGCGTGGAAGATAACACCTACTGCTGCACGGGGTTCCTCGTGGTCAACATCGGTGGCGCCTGGCACCTGGCGGCGGAGATGTGCACGGAAGTCTGCACCTGAAGTCTGGTGCGTGGCTCGTCAGGCAGCGTCGAGGAGGCTCCCGGCCAGCAGGGCCGCCGCGGCGCAGGGCTCCAGGATGTCCTCGACCGCGTGCCAGGTCTCCACCGGCAGGAAGAGGTCGAAGGCGAGCGCCAGGCCGCCCAGGCCGAGGCCGACCAGCCAGCAGACGCGCGGCGCGAGCCGCGGCGTCCTCCAGGTGAGCCACAGGAAGAGCCCGCCGCCCAGCGCCGCGAAGGCCGCGAGCGGCAGGTCGCCCACGATCCCCATGCCCCTGAGGTCGCCGCCGTAGGCGCCGAACAGGATGCGCTCCTTGAGCGCCTCGTGGAGCATGAACCACTCGTCGAGCGCCGCGGCCGCGCACCACGCCCCGACCAGACCGTGGAGCCAGGGCCGCGCGCCGCGCGCGGCGGGGATCAGCGCCAGCGCCGCGGTCATGCAGAACAGGGCGCTCGTCAGCCAGGCCACCGGGGAATCCTCGCGCTGCAGCACGGCCTCGAGCTCCGCGCCGGCGTCGACGAGCACCCAGGCCAGGAACGCGGCGACGGCCAGGCCCAGCCCGCCGAGGACGAGCCACGGGGCCGCGCGCCCTGTCCTGGCCGCCGGGCTCTGGGGGGCCTTGTCTTCCATGGGACCTCGACTCCGGCCCGGCCGCCTAGCGGCCGATCTTGTCGCAGGCCTTCTGCAGCTTGTCGTTGCAGGCGCGGCCGAAGTAGCCGCGGGCCCGGTCCGGGTCGGCCGGGCCCAGCGCCCCGGACTCCATGAACAGCCCGAGCTGGTGGCAGGCCAGCGCGAAGCCGCCGTCGCAGGCCCTGTCCAGCGCCGCGCGCGCGGACACCGCGTCCCGCGCTCCGCCCGAGCCCTCGGCCGCGGCCAGCCCGAAGCGGTAGCAGGCCGGGGCGTTGCCCATGCCGCAGGCCTGCTCGTCGCTCGCGCGGGCCGCCGCCGCCGCGTCCGCCGGGGGCGGGGCGCGGCCGTCGGCCGGGCGCAGCTCGGGCGAGGCGCGCTCGACCCCCTCCTCCTCGAGCTTCAGCCGGGAGCGCTTGGGCGGTCGCGGCTTGCCGCCCGGCCTGGCGCCTGGCCGGGCCGGCGGCTCGTCGACGGGCTGCACCAGCACAAGCGCGAGCCCGTCCCGGGTCGGATCCCCGTCGGGCGTCGAGGTGAGCAGGACGACCTCGCGCGGCTCGGTCCGCCTGGGCAGGGGCTCCGCGGGGTGGAGCAGCACCCGGGCGGGCCGGCCGCCCAGGACGCGCTGCTCGGCCCGGACCTTGGCCAGGGCCTGCTGGCGCGCGAGGCGGTCCGCGGCGAGCTCTGCCAGCCCGTCGAGCGCAGCGAGCAGGCGTGCCTCCGCCTCGCCGCGGCGCGCGGCCAGGGCCGCGTCCAGGGGCGCCTGCTCGGGCGCGGGACGCCGCTCGCGGGCCAGCTTCCGGCGGAGCTCCTCCAGCCGGGAGAGCTCCTCGAGCGCGCCCGAGAGCTCCCCGGCGGCCCGCGCGAGCCCCAGGGCGTGCCCCAGGAGCTCGAGCTCGAGGGCCTTGGCGTCCGCGGCCAGCTCGGCCTGGCGCTGCGCCCGCTGCCGGGCGTGCCCGTCGGCGAAGGCGCGGGCCGCGCGGCCGGCCTGCTCGCGTAGGCCCTCGTCAGCCGTTGCCGTCAGGCAGGGTAGCCACAGCACCTCAGCGTCCGGGCCCGCGGGCTTGGCGCGCCTGGCGAGGGCGCGCAGGCCTGCCGCCAGACCCTGCGGATCGCCCGGCTCCACGCTCCGCCACTGCGCCCCCTGGCCGAGCAGCAGGAAGGCCCCCAGCCCGGCCGCGACCGCCTCCTTCTGCTGCCAGGCCCGCTGCCAGGCGCGCAACACCTTGGCCTCCACGGAGTCCGGGTTCGTCCCGACCTCCTCCGGGGGGACAGGCTGGAGCAGGGCCTCGACCGCCGGCGCCGCGGGGACGCAGGCGCCCTGGTCGAGCCGCTTCAGGGCGCGCTCGAGCAGGGGCAGGTTGTGGCGCAGGCGCGCGCGCTGCTGCTGGAACTTCGGGGGGTAGGCGAGACGCGCCTCGCCGAGCGCCAGGCCGTCCCTGCAAAGCTGCAGGCCGGGCCGCGCGGGCGCGGCCTGGGCCGGCCCGCCGGCGACCGCTCCGGCCAGCAGGCCGACGAGCGCCACGAGTGTGAGGGTTCGCATGTCCGCCAGGGTAGCAGGGCGGGCGGCGGGGCGCCAGGCGGCGGGCTCAGGTGGGCGCGGCCGCGGGTCGCGGGCCCTTCGCCCGGCCCTGGAGCTTCTCCTCGAGCTTGCGCAGCTTCTCCTCCATCTCCCGGAGCCGCAGCTCGAGCTGCTCGGTGCGCTCCTCGTCCTCCTGCCCGCGGAAGATGAGCAGCTTGCGCGGTCCGCGGTCCGGGCCGGTCATCCCGGGTGGGCCGGGTGGGCCGGGTGGCCCGGGCGGGGCGGGCGGCTCGGGGGGCCACATCCCCTCGAAGGGCTCGAGGTCGAGATCCAGCTCCAGCTCCCCCTCGTCCCCTTCGCCCTCCCGGAAGACCTGCAGGTACTTGCTGAGGTCCACCTGGGCGCGTTCGCGCACCTCGATCTCGGCCGTGAGCTCCCGCGGCTTGCCGTCCCGCACCAGCTCGACGCGGGCCTTGTGCCCGGCCGGCTTGTCACCCACCAGGCGGATGGCGTCGTGGGTGGAGGCCACGCGTTCGCCGTCGAGCGCGGTCACCACGTCGCCCACCCGGAGGCCCGCCCTGGCCGCGGGGCTGTCCGGCTCCACCCGGCGCACGAGCACCCCGCGATCCTCGGGCGCCTTGAAGAACACCCGCAGCTCGCGGTTGAGCCCGGTGAGCTCGATCCCCAGGAAGCCGCGCTTGGCCGACCAGGAGGGCGCGCGCACCTTGACGATGCGCTTCACCACCTTGCCGGCCCGCTCCTCCGCGGCCTTGGCCGCGGGCTCCTCCGCCAGGGCCGCGCCCTGCGCGCCGAGCGCCGCCAGGGCCATGGCCAGCACGCCGCACACGGTCTGCGTCAGTCTCCTCACAGCACACCTCCTTGGCTCCCGGCGGTGAGCGGCACGGGCAGCACCCCGCCCGCGGCCTCCACCTGCCCGAGGTCCATCACGTAGTCGGCCCGCTCGTCCTCCCCCAGGTAGACCAGGCGCTCCCGGGGCCGCGCGAGCGCCCGCTCGAGCGCCTGCGTCTCCCGGCGCAGGGAGTCGAGCTCCGCCCGGAGCTCGCTGCGGCGCGCGGCCTCGCGGCCCGTCCACAGGAGCAGCGCCGCGGCGAGCACCCCGGCCGCGAGCAGCCCGAGCGCCAGCCGGCGCCGCAGCCGGGTTGATCCGGCGCCGGGGCGCGCGTCGAGCCGCGCCAGCACCCGCCCGGTGAAGTCCGCGGGCGCGCGCTCCGCCGGCAGCCCGCGCAGCAGCTCGCCCAGCCTGTCCTCGCCCATGGCTCGCCTCCTTCACCGCTCGAGCAGGGGTCCGAGCGCCTGCGCGAGCGCGGCCCTGGCGCGGTGGATGCGCGACTTCACCGTCCCCACCCGCACCCCCAGGGCCACGCCCGCCTCGCCGCAGGACAGCCCCTCGAGCTCGACCAGCAGCAGCGGCGCCCGCAGCCTCGCCGGCAACCCCTGGAGCCCGGCCCGGATCGCTCGCTGCACCTCGCCGCCGTCCTCGGGCGGCCCGACCGCCGCGTGGCCGTCCCCGTTCCCCAGCCACAGGCGGGCCAGCCACCGCCTGCGCGCCTCGCGCCGCAGCTCGGTCAGCGCCAGCCGGGTGGCCACCTTGAGCAGGTAGGCCCGCAGGCGGCCCCGCTCCTGGTAGCCCGCCCCGGCCTGGCGCCACACCCGGAGGAAGGTGTCCTGGGCGAGGTCCTCGGCCCGGGCGCGCTCCCCGGTCAGCCGCGCCAGGTAGGTCAGCACGCCGTCCTGGTGGCGGGCGACCAGGGCCCCGAAGGCGGCCCGGTCACCGGCCTGGATCCCGACCATCAGCTCGGCGTCGCTGGCTGCGTCCATGCCCGCTCCGCCCTATCAACGCGCGAGGGGGCGGGCGGGTTCCCGGCCGGCGGGTCACTCCCCGAGGCCGTGCGCCTTGAGCTTGTCGTACAGGGTCCGCAGCCCGATGCCCAGGCGGGCGGCGGCGCGCTTGCGGTGGCCGCCCTCCGCCTGCAGGGCCGCGACGATGGCCTGCCGCTCGAGCTCGGCCAGGGTCCCGCCGGCGGGCGCGGCCGGCGCGGCGCCGTCCGGGATCGGGCCCAGCAGCAGGTCCGCGGCGTGGATCTCGTCCTCGCGCGCCAGGATGGCCGCCCGCTCCAGCGCGTTCCCCAGCTCGCGCACGTTGCCGGGCCACGGGTAGGCTCCCAGCGCGGCCAGGGCGTCCGGCGCGAGCCGGAGATCGGGGCGGGCCAGGCGCGCGGCCGCCCGGCGGAGCAGGTGCTCGGCCAGCGCCGGCACGTCCGCGGGCCGCTCGCGCAGCGCGGGCAGGCGCACCGGGATGACCGCCAGGCGGTGGAAGAGATCCTCGCGGAAGCGGCCGGCCGCCATCTCGGCCTGCAGGTCGCGGTTGGTCGCGGCCACGATGCGCACGTCCACCTGGATGGTGCGCGCGCCGCCGACGCGCTCGAAGCGCCGCTCCTGCAGGACGCGCAGCAGCTTGGCCTGCAGCTCGGGGCGGATCTCGCTGACCTCGTCCAGGAAGAGCGTGCCGCCGTCCGCCAGCTCGAAGCGCCCGCGGCGCTGGGCCAGCGCGCCGGTGAAGGCGCCCTTCTCGTGGCCCAGCAGCTCGCTCTCCAGCAGGCTGGCCGAGAGGGCCGCGCAGTTGACCGGGACGAACGGGCCGGCCGCCCGGTGGCTGCCGGCGTGCAGCCGGCGCGCGGCCAGCTCCTTGCCGGTGCCGCTCTCGCCGCTGAGCAGCACGGTGGCGTCCGTGGGGGCGGCGCGATCCAGCAGCTCGAGCACCGCGCGCATGGCCGGATCCCGGGCGACCAGCTCCTCCGCGCCGGCCTGGCTGCCCTGGTGGGTCGCCAGCAGCCGGCGCCGCTCCAGGGCGCGGGCGGCCACCAGGCGCAGCTCGTCCGGCCCGGACAGCGGCTTCTGCAGGTAGTCGTAGGCCCCGCGGCGCATGGCCTCGACGGCCGTCTCGACGGTGCCGTGGGCGGTCAGCACGATCACCTCGAGGTCCGGCTGCAGGCCGCGGGCCTTGCCCAGCAGCTCCATCCCGTCCATGCCGGGCATGCGCAGATCGGTGATCAGCAGGTGGAAGGCCTCCCGCTCCAGCCGCGCGAGCGCGGCCCGGCCGTCCTCGGCCGCCACCACCTCGTGGCCGTCGCCGGCCAGCGC
This sequence comes from Myxococcota bacterium, assembly GCA_022710975.1. GTDB lineage: Bacteria > Myxococcota > B64-G9 > B64-G9 > B64-G9 > JAKLGA01. Next base: position 439,526 of record JAKLGA010000003.1, read on the forward strand.
CTCGACCAGGAAGGAGCGGATGCCCTCCTCGTCGTCCACCACCAGCACGCGGCCCTTCATCGCGCCTCCCGGGGGAAGGTCAGGGTGATCTCGGCCCCGCCCGCGGGGTGGTTGCGGGCCCGGGCGCGGCCGCCGTGGCCCTCCACCACCCGCCGCACGACGGCCAGGCCCAGGCCGCTGCCGCGCGCCTTGCGGGTGAAGAAGGGCTCGAAGGCCCGCTCCTCCTCGCCGGCGGGGAAGCCGGGGCCGTGATCCCGCACCCGCACCACCAGGCCGCCCTCACCCGGCTCCAGGCCGAGCTCGATCGCCCCCGGCGCCGGGGCCGCCTGGAGCGCGTTCTCCAGCAGGTTGGCCAGGGCCTGGCGCACCAGGGGCGCGTCCAGGGCGAAGGGCGGCAGCCCCGGCGCGAGCGCCAGGGACACGCGCGCCGCGTCCGCCGGCCCGAGGGCGGCCACGGCCTCGGCCAGCAGCCCCGCCGCGTCGACCGGGGCGCGCTGCACCTCCCCGGTGCGGACGAAGTCGAGCACCTGGCGGGTGAGCGCCTCCAGGCGCACCGCCTCGCGCACCACGGTCTCGGCCCCGCGCCGGCCCGGGTGGTCCGGGGGGAGCTTCTCGACCAGGAGCTGGGCGTGGCCCTTGAGCGCGGTGAGCGGGTTCTTCAGCTCGTGGCCCAGCACCGCGCTCATCTCGCCCAGGGCGGCCAGCTGACGGTTGCGCTCGCGCTCGCGCTCGGCCGCCTCGGCCCGGCGGGAGAGGCGCCAGAAGACCAGCCCGGCGGCCCCCACCGCCAGGCCGGCCAGCGCGCCCAGCAGGGAGCCAAGCAGGGCCCGGCGCAGGATGTCGTCCTCCAGGCTGGGCTCGAACTCCACCACCAGCCGGCGGCCGGCCATGCCCTCCATGCGCGCCATCAGCCGCCTGCCGAAGCGCGGGCCGTGGCGCGGCCCGAGCAGCATGACCGCCCGGGCGCGGTCCGCGGCCACGCGCTGCACCGCGGGCGGGTCGTCCGGCCCGGGCTGCGGCAGCGCGTCCAGGGGGCCGCTCGGCGCGCCCGCCTGGAGCATCACCCGGCCGTGGCAGTTCAGCATGGCCGCGAAGCGCACGTCCTGGGAGGCCAGATCCTCCACCACCTCCTCCAGCGCGTCCCGGCTCGGCTCGCCCTGCTGCGCCTGGGCCTGCATGCCGCGCAGCACCGCGGCCAGCGCGGCGCCGGCCCGCGCCTGGAGCACGGCCTCGGCCGTGGCGGCGGCGGTCAGGTAGGTCTGCAGGGAGAGGGCGAGCAGGAAGATCATGGTGACCAGGCCGAGCAGCGGCAGGCCCCAGCGGACGAGCGGGATGGCGCGGAGGCTCTTCGTCATGGCGCCCTCCACTCAAGCACACTTGGCAGCAGAAAGGCACCCGGCCTCCACGGCCGGGTGCCTTCCGGGGAGGGAGCGGGCTCCTCAGTCGCCCGCGCCGGCGTAGGGGCAGCCGGCGTGGCCGCCGCGGCCGTGCTTCCCGCGGCCGAACTTGCCGCGCCCCGGCCGATCCTTCTGCAGCTCCGCGGCCTTCGCGCGCTGCTCCGGCGTCAGCAGCTTCTGGATCGAGAGGCGCAGGTCCACGCGGGCCTCGCGCAGCAGCGCGCGCTGCTTCTCCATCTCGTCCTGCTTGGCCAGGATGGCGCCGCGGTCGGGCCGCTCCGCCTGCCACAGCGCCTGCATCTCGGCGCGCAGGGCGTCGAGCTTCGCCCGCGCGGGCTCGACCGCCTTCTGGTGGTCGGCGCGCAGCGCCTCCACCTGCTTCTGCTGGGCCTCGTCGAGCCCGAGCCGCTCCTGCATGCGCAGCCCCAGGCCCGCGCCCGGCCCGCGGCCCTGGCCCATGCCCGGCCCGTGGCCCATGCCCATGCCGCAGCGGCAACCGCCGTCGCCCGGCCCGCCCGCCCAGGCCGCGCCCGTCACCAGCAGCAGCGCCAGCCCCAGCCCCATCGCCTTCCACGCGTTCTTCCGGTTCATGTCCATGACCTCCTTGGTTCGTGCGTCCATCGGTCGAACCGGGACATCGCAAGGCGTGTGCCAGGTCGCGCGACCGGCGCCGGGGGCGGGGGCTTGTGCTGGCGCCGCGCGGGCTTGGGCGCCGTCCGCTCCGCCGGGCGCGCGTCCCGGGCAGCCGCCCGGGCCGGGTCCGGATGCGGAATCCGCATGTGGCGAGGTGCGAACTTCGCGCTTGAGCACCCCCGGGCCGGGTGGTATGTTGCCGGCGCTGACACCGGAATCAACCCGCGTCCGAAACCGGAGGAAGATCCATGCGCGAGGCCGTGATCGTGTCCGCCTGCCGTACCGCCATCGGCGACTTCAACGGGGCCCTGAAGGACGTGCCCGCCCGCAAGCTCGGCGCGGTCGTGCTCACCGAGGCCCTCCGGCGCTCGGGCTTCGCGCCCGGGGAGGTGGACGAGGCCATCCTGGGCTGCGTGCTGCCCCACGGCCAGGGCCAGAACCCGGCCCGGCAGGCGGTGATCGAGGCCAAGCTGCCGCTCGGGATCGAGAGCCTCACCATCAACAAGGTGTGCGGCTCGGGGCTCAAGGCCGTCATGCTGGCGGCCCAGGCCGTGCAGTGCGGGGACGCCGAGGTGGTGCTGGCCGGCGGCATGGAGAACATGAACCAGGCCCCCTTCCTGCTGCCCAAGGCCCGCTACGGCTACCGCATGGGCGCCGGGAAGATGCTCGACGGCATGGTGTGGGACGGCCTGTGGGACGTGAACAACGACATGCACATGGGCATGACCGCGGAGCACGTGGCCGAGAAGTTCGGGGTGAGCCGGGAGGACATGGACCGCTTCGCGGCCGAGTCCTACGTCCGTGCGCTGGCCGCCCAGAAGGCCGGCAAGTTCAAGGCCGAGATCGTGCCCGTCCCGCTCGAGGGCGGCAAGAAGGGCCCGGCGGCCTTCGACACCGACGAGATCCCGCGCGAGACCCCGCTCGAGACCCTGGCCAAGCTGCGGCCGGCCTTCAAGAAGGACGGCGGGGTGGTGACCGCGGGCAACTCCTCGAAGATCGCCGACGGCGCCGCGGCCCTGGTGGTCACCACCCCCGAGCGCGCCGCGAAGGCCCGGGCCACGGTGCTGGCGCGGGTGGTGGCCCAGGGCGCCGCGGCCCAGGACCCCATGGACGTCCTGGTCACTCCCATCCTCAGCATCCCCAAGGTGCTGAAGAAGGCCGGCTGGCGGGTGGAGGACGTGGAGCTGCACGAGGTGAACGAGGCCTTCAGCGTGTCGACCGTGGCCGTGCAGCGCACCCTCGGCATCCCCCTGGAGCGGCTGAACGTGCACGGCGGGGCCATCGCGCTCGGGCACCCCATCGGCGCCTCGGGCGCGCGGCTGCTGGTGACGCTGCTCCACGCGCTGGCCGGGCGCGGGCTCCGGCGCGGCATGGTGTCCCTGTGCCTGGGCGGCGGCGAGGCGGTCAGCCTGTGCGTGGAGCGCCCCTGAGCGGGCGGAGCGGACGAGAGGAGAGGCGGCCATGGCGACGAACGAGGCGGTGATCCTGTCGGCGGTGCGGACGGCGGTGGGGACCTTCGGCGGCGCGCTCAAGGACGTGCCCGCGGTGAAGCTGGGCGAGATCGCGGTGCGCGAGGCGCTGGCGCGGGCCAGGGTCCAGCCGGAGGCCGTGGACGAGGTGGTGCTCGGCTGCGTGCTGCAGGCCGCGCTCGGGCAGAACCCGGCCCGCCAGGTCGCGCTGGCGGCCGGGCTGCCCCACGCGGTGCCGGCCATGACCCTCAACAAGGTGTGCGGCTCGGGGCTGCAGGCGGTCATGCTGGCCGCCCAGGCGGTGCGCGCCGGCGAGGCCGAGCTGCTGGTGGCCGGCGGCATGGAGAGCATGAGCGCCGCGCCCTTCGCGGCCCCGGCCGCCCGCTGGGGCGCGCGCGTGGGGGTCAGCCCCTTCGTCGACTGCATGATCAAGGACGGCCTATGGGACGCGATGAACGACTACCACATGGGCATCACCGCCGAGAACGTGGCCGCGCGCTACGGCTTCACCCGCGAGCAGCAGGACCGCTTCGGGCTGCAGAGCCAGACCCGCGCCCGGGCGGCCATCGCCGCCGGCCGCTTCAAGGACGAGATCGTGCCTGTGCCGCTGGCCTCGAAGAAGGGCCCGGCCGCCTTCGACACCGACGAGCACCCGCGCGAGACCAGCCTGGAGGCCCTGGCCAAGCTGAAGCCGGCCTTCAAGAAGGACGGCACGGTGACCGCCGGCAACGCCTCGGGGCTGAACGACGGCGCGGCCGCCCTGGTGGTGGCCAGCCGGCGCATGGCCGAGAAGCTGGGGGTGGAGCCCCTGGCCAGCGTCCGCGCCTACGCCTCGGTGGGGGTGGATCCGGCCGTCATGGGGTTGGGCCCCATCCCCTCCTCGCGGAAGGCCCTGGAGCGGGCCGGCCTGCAGGTCAAGGACATCGATCTGTTCGAGGCCAACGAGGCCTTCGCCGCCCAGGCCCTGGCGGTGGTCAAGGAGCTGGGCCTGCCCGCGGACACCACCAATCCGAACGGCGGGGCGATCGCGCTCGGGCACCCCATCGGCGCCTCGGGCGCCCGCATCCTGACCACGCTGCTGCACGAGATGAAACGCCGGGGCGCGAAGCGCGGCCTGGCCACGCTGTGTATTGGTGGAGGTATGGGCTGTGCCTTGATCGCCGAGCGCTGAGCTTCTTCAACCAGACACCCGACACCAGACACTCGATACCGATCTCCTTCAGGCCCGCATCCAGGTCACCGCGAACGAGTACCCGCCCCCGCCCGTGTAGCACACGATCAGATCGCCCTTTTTCACCAGCCCCTCGTTGCGGGCGCGCTCCAGGTTGTAGAACACGTCGCCGGTGCCCAGGTGACCGACGTCCTCGATGTAGCGGGCCGTGTTGCGCCGGCCCTGGAGGCCGACCGCCTCGAGGAAGAGCTGCAGGTGGCGCGCGGAGCTGTTGATGAGCAGCACGAAGGTGGCGTCCTCGGCCTTGACCCCGGCCTTCCGCGCGCCCTCCTCGATCATCTCGCGGGCGGTGTCGTTGATGCGCTTGGAGAACGCCAGCACCGCCTCGCGGCTGCCCTGGTGCTCGACCACGAGCTGGAACAGGTGCCCCTTCCTGGCCAGCACCTCGGGGGTCAGCTTGTTGGCCGCGCCCAGCTCCGGGCAGCAGTAGGAGTCGTGGTGCTCGCCCCAGGTGCGGCAGGCGGTGGACAGGAGGCGGAAGGTCGGGTGATCGCGCTTGAGCACCGCGGCCGAGGCGCCGTCGCCGAAGATGAACGAGCTGCCCATGACCGGGTGCTCGAGGGTCGTGTCCCAGCGCTCGGCCGCGCACAGCAGCACGTGGCGGATGGCCGGGTCGTCCTGCATCAGGCCCCAGGCGATGCGCAGCGACATGTTCTCGCCGTTGCAGCCCTGGTACAGGTCGAAGGCGAAGGAGCGGTCGCTCTTGAGCTCCGCCTGGACCTTGGCCGAGGCCATCCAGCGGGCGTGGTCCTTGTGCGAGCCGCTGTAGATGATGAGATCGAGGTCCTTGGCCTCGACCTGCGCGTCGGCGAGCGCCCGGCGCGAGGCCTCGATGGCCATGTCCGAGGGCCGCTCGTGCGGCGCGCACACGTGGATGCGCTTGGCCCCGATGCGCTCGAATCGCTCGCGGGTGATGCCCGAGGGCGCGACCGCCTCCCAGGCGTCCACCACCTTCGCCGGGAGAAAGGAGCCCACGCCCGCGATGCCGACCTGGACCTTCCTGGGGTTGCTTTCGCTCATGCCCGCTAGCTAGCCAGCCGGGGCGGGATCGATCAAGGGCTTTTTGGGGTCGGGGCGCGCGGGCGGTGCGCCGCATGCCGCGGTGCGTCGAGGTGCGTCAGGGCGCCGGGGCCGGAGCGGGCTCCGCGGCCTTCTTGTGATGCGGGCAGTCGGCCTTGTCGCAGTGGCCGCAGCCCTTGGGCTTGGCGCCATCGTCGGCCGCCGGCGCCGCCGGCTCGGCCGCCGCCGGCGCAGCCGCCTCGCCCTTCTGGCAGTTGCAGCCGCCCTCGCCCTTCTGGCAGTCGCAGCCGCCCTCGCCCTTGTGGCACTTGCAGCCGCCCTCGCCGTGCTTGGCGGCCATCATCTCCTTGACCTTGGCCTTCTGCTCGGGCGTGAAGAGGGCCAGCATGCCGAACTTGAACTCGACCTTCAGCGCCGCCAGCTCGCCCTTGGCCTTGGCCTTGGCCGCCATGGCCTTCAGCACGGCCTTCTTGTTCGGCTTGTCCGCGGCCCAGGCCTTGTCCAGGGCCTCCTTCGCGGCCTGGAGCTTCTTCACCTGCAGGTCGGCCTTCTTCTGGAGCTTGGCGGCCAGGGCGTCGATCTTGGTCTGCTGCTCCGGGCTGAAGCCGAGCGCCTCGGCCATCTTCGGGCACGCGCCGATCTTGCCGTCGTCGTGGCCGCAGGCCAGGACGGCGGGCGTGGCGAGCAGGAACGCGATCAGGACGGTCACGGCGATCAGGATTCGATGCATGGTCGGCCTCCTCGGGCGGGTGGTTTTCGGCGGGGGATGATACCCAGAACCTCCCCGGCCGGCAAGCAAACCGAGCAGGCCGGGCGGTTCTTCCGGCTGTTGGCGCTGGCGCCTTGCTGTGGTACAAGGCCTGCCATGGCCAAGCTGCAGGCCCTCGGAAAGTACCAGCTCATCAAGCGCATCGCCGTGGGCGGCATGTCGGAGATCTTCCTGGCCTCCCAGGGAGGGCTCGAGGGCTTCGAGCGCGCGGTGATCGTCAAGTGCGTGCGGGCCGACCTGGAGACGGACCGCGAGGTCCTGGACATGTTCCTGGACGAGGCGCGCACGGCCGCCTGCCTCAAGCACGCCAACATCGTGCACCTGTACGACGTGGGCGAGGATCGCGAGATCCCCTACCTGGCCATGGAGTACATCTTCGGGCGGGATCTGCTGCAGATCAGCGAGCGGGCGCGCCAGCTCGGCCAGGAGCTGCCCATCTGGTTCATGATCAAGGTGCTGAGCGACACCCTGAGCGCGCTGCACTACGCCTACGAGGTGGCCGAGTTCGAGGAGCGGCCGCTGCGGGTGGTGCACCGCGACATCAGCCCGCAGAACATCATGGTGTCCTTCGACGGGGTGACCAAGGTGGTGGACTTCGGCATCGCCAAGGCCGAGGCCCGCCTGAGCCGCACCCAGGCCGGCATCCTCAAGGGCAAGTACGCCTACATGTCGCCCGAGCAGGTGCGCGGCAAGACGCTCGACCACCGCTCGGACCAGTTCTCGCTGGCGGTGGTGGCCTACGAGATCCTGTCCGGGACCCGGCTGTTCCAGCGCGACACGGACTACAGCACCATGGAGGCGGTCGACGCCTGCGACGTCCCGCCGCTCAAGGTGCTGCGCAAGGACGTGCCGCGGAAACTGATCGGCGTGCTGCGCAAGGCGCTGCGCAAGCTGCCCAAGCGGCGCTACGGCTCCCACGCCGAGATGGAGCAGGACCTGGCCAAGCTGCTCAAGGGCTCGAGCGTGGAGCAGAGCACCCAGGTGGCCCGCTACATGGCGTCCCTGTTCGCCACCGAGCTGCGGGCGCGCGATCGCGCCATCGCCGACGCGGAGGACAGCCGGCGCGAGCTCATCCGCCAGACCGGCTTCCTGATGCTGGACCGGAGCGCGGACACGCGCGGGCACGAGCCCACCCCGCTGCCCCAGGCCCACCACCGCTACCAGCAGCTCGTCTCCTCCAAGGGGGGAGAGGAGACCTCGGCCCGCGGCCCGATCCTGGACGCGGGCGAGGCGGAGGGAGAGCCGGAGGCGGAGGCGGCGGACGAGGTCACCGATCGGGGCGTGGGCGGCACGGCCCAGCGCCCCCGGCGGCGGCGCCCGGCGGCGGTGAACACGGGCCGGGACACCCTGGTCCGCGGCCAGCCCTTGACCGGCGGCAAGCGCGGGAAGCTGGCCAACATCGGCCTGTTCCTGGCCGTGTTCGCCGCGGTGCTGGTGCTGGGCCTGCTGGCGGTGCGCTGGTTCTCGGCCGACACCGCCCCGCGCCCCGACCCGGGCCGGTCCGAGGCCATGGGCAGCACCGCCCGGGAGGGCGTGGACGGATTCCTGTCCGTGAGCGTGCGCGGGGGCGTGCAGGTGACCGTCGACGGCGAGAGCCTGGGCCACGGCTCCTTCCAGAAGCACCCGCTCGAGGCCGGGCCGCACACGGTGATCCTCAAGGAGGGCCCGCAGCGGCAGACCTTCAAGGTGAGGATCGAGGCCGACGCGGAGGCCACGCTGGCCCCGGCCGACTGGCAGTGACGCCCAACCTGGGCCGCTAGAACTCCCAACCGAATTCCAGGTCGCCGAAGAAGCCGTGGGCCGGGGCGTAGTAGCGGTACCGGTCCAGGTACTCGTCGCCGGTCAGCTCCTCCTCGCCCTCGCTGAAGTGCAGCGTGTGCTGGTACTGGAAGTTGATGAACAGGAAGGGGAACACCCGCAGGCGCACGGCCGCGAAGATGATGCGGTTGCCCATCTCGGAGGCGAACAGCTCGCCCAGCCCGTCCATCGAGCGGTGGTGGTAGCTGGCGAAGAACTGCAGCCAGGAGAGGGCCGGCACCTCGATGTGCGCCAGGAAGTTGGTGGAGCGGTCCGCGTTCGAGCCCTCCAGCGCCAGGGTGAGGGTCAGGTTCTCCACGATGGAGTAGTTGAACTCCACGTAGTAGCCGTAGCGCTGGTCCTGCCCCTTGCGCTCCACGAACACGTCCTCGAACTTGGTCGGCGGCAGCCGGCCGTGCGAGGTGTAGTCGGCGTAGTTGAGGTTGCTGAGGTACTTCTGCACCTCGTAGAAGGTGTCGAAGTAGCCCGGCAGGTAGGTCGGGGTGAAGCTGCGGAACTCGGCGATCAGCCGGAAGGCGTGCACCGGGTCCTGCCCCACGTTGAAGCGCCCGAGCAGACCGGCGGTGAAGCCCCAGCCCCACTCCGGCTCGAGCGGCACCTCGCCGGACGGATCACCGGGCAGCATGAAGGAGAAGTCCACGAAGGGCTTCAGATCCACGCTCTCGGTCTTGAGGACCTTGATCTCCATGTCCACGCCCATGCCCTGCAGGAAGGAGGTGGACAGGGAGTCGGGGTGGTTCTCGCCCGAGAGGTAGAAGGGGTTCGCGACCGGCGGCAGGCCGAAGGCCGACTTCTCGAGCGTCACCGGGGCGTGCCGGTCGGCCAGCCAGGTGAAGCCGATCGACCACGAGCGGGCGATGGGGCTGTCCAGGAAGAAGCTGAGCGGCTTGATGAAGGCCAGGGCGCCGAACACGTCCCAGTCCACGATGCTGTTCGACATCAGCTCGAAGCCCGCGTAGTCGTTGTACATGTCGAACTGCAGGGCCACGCGCACCGAGTTGGGATCGATGTTGGCGCTGTAGCGGCGCATGAGCGCGCCGTGGCCCAGGCTGTTGTTGCCCACCTGGCTCAGGGAGGCGAAGATGTGGTCCTCCTTCTTGCCCCAGGTCGCGTAGCGGATGAAGCGGATGTACTCGCTCGGCTCGTCCCAGTCCTCGGTGCGGAAGCGGCCCGCGTTGCCGAACCCTTCGGTCCAGTCCACCTCCTCGCCCTCGCCGACCGACAGGTTCTCGAAGTTCATGTCGTAGATCTCGATGGCCAGCGGCACGCCCAGGCCGAACTGGAACTGGCCGAAGCGCAGGTCCAGCTCGGGGTTGAAGGTCTGGTAGAAGATGCCGTCCACCAGCTCGGCCCCCAGCCGGACGCCGATGCGGTTGTTCTTGGTGACCAGCTTGCTCGAGCCGATGAAGCTCGACAGCTCGCCCTTGATGAAGGCCTGCGGCGGCGGAGGCGGCTCCTCCTCGCCCTCGGCGGCCTTGTCGCCCTCGGCGGCCTTGTCGCCCTCGGCGGTCTTCTCACCTTCGGCGGTCTCGGGCTCTGCCGCCCCGGGCTTCTCCGGGGTCGAGCCCTCGGCGGCCTTCTCCCCCACCACCTCCGCGGGCTGCGCCGCCGGAGGCGGCACCAGCGGCGGCCGGGCCGCGGCGCCCTCGGCCGGCGCGGGGGCCGGCTTCTCGCCCGCCGGCTCCGCGGCCTTCTCCCCGGGGGCGGGCGGCAGCGGCGGCCGGGCCGCGGCGCCCTCGGCCGGCGCGGGGATCTCCTCGACCTCGCCGGGCTCGGCGGGCTTCACGGGTTCCGCTGGCTTCTCCACCTCGGCCGGCTTATCTGGCTCGGCCGCCTTCTCCGGCGCGGCCGGTTTCTCTGGCTCGGCCGGCTTCTCTGCTTCCGCGGGCTTCGCGGCGCCCGGGATCGGAACGCACTTGCCGAAGCCGTCCCGCTGCTCCCCGGCGGGGCAGGGCTTGGCCTTCATCTCCTCCGGCATCTCCCAGTCGTCCTGGGCCTGGCTCGCGGCGCCGGCCAGCAGCACGAGCAGCCCCACCCCAAGCGCCCCCAGCCTCGCGTTCCGCCATCGCATGCGCATCTCCTCGGTTACTCCTCGGGCTCTGGGGGAGGATACACCGGATCCTCCCGTCCGTGCCACCTCCGGGCGTTGCCTCGCGGGGCCCCGGCGTGCTAACCATGGACCGGGCTGCGCCGGGTGAATGGCACGCGGCGCAGGTGCGTCTCTCCCTGAGGGGTGGGGGCTCCCCGAGGAGGCCAGTCCATGTCGCTGCGTGTGCGTTCGCCGTGGGTCCTCGCGTTCGTGGCGCTGCCGCTGACCGCGCTGGCCGGTCCGTCGGCCGAGGTGCTGTACGCCCGCTCGAACGGGGATCTCGACCAGAACGAGGACCCGGCCAGGTACAGCGCGCTGCACGTGCTGGACGGCAAGCCCGAGACGGTGTGGTGCAGCGAGGGCTCGGGCCAGGACGCCATCCTCGAGGTGCAGTTCCTCAAGCGGGTGAGCATCGACAAGCTGGAGGTGGCCTCGGGCCACCAGGCCGGCGGCAAGTTCAAGGCCTACAACCGCCCGCGCCGGCTCGAGGTGACCGAGGCCGACATGGTCCACCCGCTCGAGCTGCGCGACAAGCCCGGGCGCCAGACGCTCGAGTTCGATCCGCCCCTGTCCACGGACCGGGTCATCTTCAAGTTCAAGTCCGGCTACAAGGGCGAGAACCGCCACCTGTGCATCGCCGACCTGGTCTTCATCCAGGGCAAGAAGCCGCTCAACGGGCCCAAGCTGAACCCCATCGGCAAGGGCGCCGTCGACAAGCGGCCGATCATGGACGCCTGGGTGTGTGGGCCGTCCTACTCCCCCAACCGCGAGCTCATCTTCGGCCTGGGCGAGACCTTCCGCTTCACCTACCTGCCCGCCGAGGACTCCGACGAGGCCATCCAGAAGACCGGCGCCTGGCGGGTGGAGGGCGGGGCGGTGCAGCTGAAGGAGGGCAAGGAGTGGCTCCCGGTCGAGGTGACGAAGGACGACGCCGGCCGGGTGGAGAAGGTCAGCCTCGAGGCCGAGCCCTTCAGCTGCTCCTACTCCCGCCGCACCCCCAGCTTCTTCCACTGAGCCCGCCCCGCGCCGGCGGTCCCTCACCCCACCCGTTGTTCGCCGCCCGCGGCTCGTGGTAAGGTGCGCCCGGTCCGGTCGAACGCGGCCGCCAGGAGGTTCCCCATGGACGTGCGGAAGGACGTGCTGGAGCGTTTCCTGCGCTACGTGAAGGTGGACACCCAGTCCAAGGACGGGGTCGAGGATCGCTACCCCTCCACCCCGGGCCAGCTCGAGCTGTCGCGCCTGCTGGCCGGAGAGCTCGAGGCCCTCGGGCTCGAGGACGTGGAGCTGGACAGGAACGGCTACCTGTTCGCCACCCTGCCCGAGCGCGTGCCCGCGGGGGTGAAGCGCGCCGCCCGCGTCCCCACCGTGGGGCTGCTGGCCCACGTGGACACCTACCACGAGGTGAGCGGCAAGGACGTCTCGCCCATCATCCACCGCGACTACCGGGGCGGGCCGATCCAGCTCCCCAAGGCCCCGGACAAGACCCTCGAGCCGGCCGCGAACCCCGAGCTCCTGGCCTTCGTGGGCGACGACATCGTCACCTCGGACGGCTCCACCCTGCTGGGCGCCGACGACAAGGCCGGGGTGGCCGAGATCATGACGCTGCTGGCGCTCTACCGCGCCGATCCCGCGCTGCCGCACCCGCGCCTGCGCGTCGGCTTCACCCCCGACGAGGAGGTGGGCGGCGGCACGAAGTTCTTCGAGGTGAAGAAGTTCGCCGCGGACGTGGCCTACACCCAGGACGGCAGCGGCGTGGGCGAGGTGGAGGACGAGACCTTCTGCGCCGACACGGCCGTGGTGAGCTTCGAGGGCACCGACGTCCACCCGGGCTACGCCCGGGCGAAGATGGTCAACGCCGCGCGCCTCGCCGCGGCCTTCGTGGCCCGGCTGCCCGGGGACGCGGTGCCGGAGACCACCGACGGGCGCCAGGACTACCTGCACCCCTTCCAGGTGACCGGCAACGTGTCGAGCGCCCGGGTGACCTGCCTGGTGCGCTCGTTCAGCGAGGACGGGCTCAGGCGCATGGAGCGGGTGCTCGAGGCGGTCCGGGACGAGCTGCTGGCCGCGGAGCCCAGGGCGCGCATCCGCGTGGAGATCAAGGAGTCCTACCGCAACATGAAGGTGGTGCTGGATCGCCACCCCGACGTGGTGACCTACGCCGAGGACGCCATGCGCGCGCTGGGGGTGAAGCCCGCGCGCAAGGCCATCCGCGGCGGCACCGACGGCGCCCGGCTCTCCTTCCTGGGCCTGCCCACCCCGAACCTGTCGGCCGGCGGCTACAACTTCCACTCCGTGCAGGAGTGGGTGCCGGTGGGCGGCATGCAGCGCGCCGTCGAGGTGCTGGTGGCGCTCATGCGCCTGTACGTCGAGCGCGGCCTCGGCGCCTGAGCCCCGCGGCCGTCCCCCGGGGCCAGGAGCCCGACATGCCGGATCCCGTCAACAGCCTGGACGACTTCCTGGGCAACGTGCTGCGGGGGGTGAACAAGATCGTCGGCTGCAACTCCACCAACCTGGTGGTGATCAACGAGCGCACCCAGGAGGTGCGCGTCCGGGTCGGGGTGAGCGCCGAGCAGTACGCCGCGCTGGGCGAGGTGGAGCGGGCGCTGGGCGAGACCCTGCGCGGCCTGAGCGTGCCCCTGCTGCGCGCGGCCGACAGCCTGGTCTACCGCTCCTGGCGGGAGGGGGCCGTGCTGGAGACCGGCTCGCTGGCCGAGATGGTCGGCGGCGCCTTCCCGGCCGAGGTGCTGGCCCAGTTCGAGCCGCTGATCGGCCCCCGCCGCTTCCTGCTGGCCCCGGCGGCCGGCGCGCACCGGCACTACGGCGTGCTGCTGTTCGAGAAGCCCGGCACCACCCCCTTCAGCCGCCAGCAGCGCGAGCTGCTGATGCGCTACGCCCGGCGCATCGGCGAGATCATCGAGAACGACATGCGCGGCCAGCTCCCGCTGGCCTCCTCCGGCTCCCGCGAGGCGCACCTGCTGCTCGACGCGCAGGGCGAGCTCGAGGGCTTCGGCCCGGGGCCGGAGCCGCCCCTGTCCGGCCCGGCCCTCGAGCGGCTGCGGGCCGAGGCCAGGGCCTTCCTGGCGCCCGGCGAGGCCAGCCTGGCGCGCGAGCTCGTGCTCGAGGGCGGCACCCGCCTGCAGCTCCAGCGCTTCCGCTGCGGGGTGCGGACGCTGGCGCTGGCCGAGCTGGGGCAGGCGGCCGCGGCCGATCCGGCCGGGCTGGAGAGCCACCTGCTGCTGCTGACCCTGGGGGTGCCCGCCCCGGCCCTGTTCCTCGACCCGGAGCTGAACATCACCTCCTGCAACCCGGCCTGCGAGCGGCTGCTCGCCCGGGATGCGCGCGCGCTGGCCGGCCGGCCCATCCGCGAGCTGTTCGGCGCCCCGGAGGAGATCGTCGAGCTGCTCCGACGGCAAGCCTCCTCGCCCGAGGGCGTCAGCCAGCAGGAGACCGTGGGCCTGCGCCGCCGGGACGGCAGCCTGATGGCGGCCCGCCTGGAGAGCCTGCTGCTGGCCGACGATCACGACCGGGCGGTGGGCTTCCTGGTGCTGCTGCACGAGGCCGACAGCGACGAGCGCCTGGCGCCCGACCGGCTGGTGCAGCAGGAGCGCATGGCCACCATGGGCGAGATGGCCGCCCAGCTCGCCCACGAGGTGCGCAACCCCCTGGTCGCCATCGGCGCCACCCTGGAGGGCCTCGGCCGCGAGAGCCTGCCCGAGGAGCCCCGCCGGCTGGTGGCGGCAGCGCTGCGCGAGATCGGCCGGGTGGACATGATCCTCAAGAAGCACCTGTCGCCGCCCCGCGATCTCAGCTCCCGGCCGCTGCGGCTCGGCGAGGTGGTCCAGGAGGTGCAGCGCCTGCTCGAGGGCACCCGGCGCATGGGCGGCAAGCGCATCCGGCACGAGATCGACCCCGGGCTGGTGGTGCTGGCCGACTTCGACGCCCTGAAGCACGTGCTGTTCAACCTCCTGCTCAACGCGCTGGAGGCCTCCCCGGCCGGCGGGGAGGTGGTCTGCCGGGTCGAGCTGCGCGAGCGCGAGCTGAGCATCCTGGTCGAGGACCAGGGCCCCGGCCTGGCCGCCCCGGTCGAGGACTGCCTGCGGCCGTTCTTCACCACCAAGCCCAACGGCACCGGCCTGGGGCTGGCGGTGAGCCACAAGATGGCCCAGGCGCTGGGGGGGCTCCTGCGCCTCAGGAACCGGCCCGCGGGCGGTTGCCTGGCCGAGCTGGTGCTGCCCCGGCGGGAAGGGACGATCCCATGAGCGCGACCTTCCGCGTGCTGGTCGTGGACGACGAGGAGCTGTACGCCCGCGCCATCGGCGCCGAGCTGGGCCGGCGGGGCATCGCGACGGAGCTCTGCTTCAGCGCCCGCGAGGCGCTGGCCCGGGTCGAGGCCGCCAGCTTCCAGGTCATCCTGCTGGACCACCGCCTGCCCGACGAGGACGGCCTGCGCCTCATCCCCCAGCTGCTGGCCCGCCAGCCGGGCGTGTCGCTGGTGATGATGACCGCCTACCACACCATCCCCAACGCGGTGGCGGCCATCCGCCGCGGCGCCGAGGACTACGTGGTCAAGGAGACCAGCATCCAGCCGCTGGTGGAGCGGGTGCTGGAGCTCGGGCGCCGGCTGGAGGCGCGCGCCGCCATGGCGGGCCCGGAGGGCTGGCAGGAGCACCGCAAGGGCGGGCTGCTGGGCCGCTCGCCGGGCGTGCTGCGGGTGCTGGAGCAGCTGCAGAAGGCCAGCCGCTCGCCCGAGACCACCGTGCTCTTGACCGGCGAGACGGGCGTGGGCAAGGAGGTGGCCGCGCGCCACCTGCACCAGCTCACCCGCCCGAAGAGCCCCTTCATCGCCGTGGACTGCGTGGCGCTGCCCACGAACCTGGCCGAGAGCATCCTGTTCGGGCACGAGAAGGGCGCCTTCACCGGCGCCGACCAGGCCCGGGCCGGGGCCTTCGAGGAGGCCGACGACGGCACCGTGCTGCTGGACGAGATCGGCGACATGGCCGATGAGCAGGGCAAGCTCCTGCGGGTCATGGAGAGCCGGGCCTTCACCCGGGTGGGCTCGGTGCGCGAGATCCCCCTCAAGGCGCGGGTGGTGGCGGCCACCAACCAGGACCTGGGCGAGCTGGTCAAGCAGGGCCGCTTCCGGCACGATCTGTTCCAGCGCCTGTGCGTGTTCCCCATCCACATCCCGCCGCTGCGGGAGCGGGGGGAGGACGCGCTGCTGCTGGCCGAGCACTTCCTGTCGTTCTACGCCGGCAAGCTCGGCCGCGCGCTCGAGCCCCTGTCGGACGAGCTGCGCGAGCGGCTGCGCGACTACCCCTACCCGGGCAACGTGCGCGAGTTGAAGAACATCATCGAGCGCGCGGTGATCATGGCCGACGGCGGGCGGCTCGAGCTCAGGCACCTGCCGGCGCGGGTGCTCGAGGCCAGCCCGGAGGGCGGCGCCAGGCCGGGGGCCGTGCCGGTCGACTTCCGCCCCGGGGTCGACACGCTCGAGTCCCTGGAGAAGCGCATGATCGAGCACGCCCTCAAGCAGGCCGGCGGGGTGAAGGCGGAGGCCGCCCGCATCCTGGGCATCAGCCGCTTCCAGCTCCTGCGGCGCCTCGAGCGCCACGGCCTGCTGCCCCCCCGGGAGGGGGCGGACAGCGGGGACGGAGCCGAGCCCGGGACCGAGGATGGGGAGGGCTGACCGGCCGGCGCGATCGTTCGGATTCGAACGCGCGTGCGGTTCCGCACGCGCCTCCCGACGCGCGCCCGGCCCGCCCCCCTGACGCCATTCCAGCCGGCTGGAAAAGAAGGTTAAATTCGCGATTTCGGCCGGGCCGCCTGGCATGTCCCTTGCTACCTGCCATCGAGCCCCCAGCTTCCCGGACGGTCCGGGCGGAATCGAGCGGGTGAAGGATGCGACCCATGCACGTGCTGTCACAGTTCATCTCGAACAAGTGGGCGGCCTGGACCCTGATCCTGGCGGTCCTGGTGGTCTCGGGCGTCGGGGGCTTCCTGGCCTCGCGGGTCGAGCAGGACGACGACCTGCTGGCCTTCCTGCCCCAGGGCAACCCGGAGGTGGCCACCTTCAACGAGCTGGCCGAGCAGTTCGGCTCGCTCGACGTGGCCATGATCGGCGTCCCGACCGAGGACCCGTTCGACGCCGACTTCCTCACCCGCCTGTCCGCCGCGACCACCGAGATCAAGGAGACGCGCGGGCTGAGGTACGCCCTCAGCCTGACCAACGTGGTGGACTTCACCGCCGACGAGGTGAACGGCGGCGTGGTGACCGCGGCGCTGGTGCGCGAGATCCCGCGCACCCCCGGCGAGAAGGCCGAGCTCCAGGCCCGGGTCATGTCGCGCGACCACGTGGTCGGCAACCTGGTCTCCCGCGACGGCAAGGCGGTCATGATCTACGGCTTCCTGGCCCAGGGCGCCGATCCGCGCGGCACGACCGCCCAGCTCCAGGCCATCGCGGCCAGGCACTTCCCGGATCGCGAGCTGCAGTGGGGCGGCAACCCCTTCATCTCGTCCTACATCTACGACACGGCGCAGAACGACCTGCGCCGCCTGACCCCCTGGGCGGTGCTGGTGATCACCCTGCTGATGCTGGTGGCGCTGCGCGACGTGGTGGGCACGCTGCTGGGGCTGTTCTCGACCGCGCTGGCCATCGGCGTCGGCATGGGGGTGATGCAGGTCTTCGGGGTGAAGCTGAACGTCATGCTGGGCTCGGTGCCCATCGTGCTGTTCGCCATCGGCTCGTCCTACGCCATCCACATGCTGTCGCGCTTCTACGATCTGCTGCAGCGCCACGACGGCAACGAGGCGGTGGCGCGCACCCTGACCGGCACCGGGCCGGTGGTGCTGATCGCCGGGGTGACCTCGGCCGCGGCCATCATGTCGTTCCTGGCCATGGACATCGTCCCCATCCGCGAGTACGGCCTGTTCACCGGCATCGGCATCCTGATCACCATGGTCTTCGCGCTCACCTTCATCCCCGCGGCGCTCAGGCTCTGCAACTTCAAGCGGCGGCCGCTGGGCAAGCCCAGCGCCGCCCGCCGCTGGATGGTGCGCGTGGCGGTCTTCTGCCAGTCCCGGCGCCTGCCGGTGGGCGCCAGCCTGGCGATCACCGCGCTGGTGTTCGGCCTGCTCATCTCCCGCGTGCAGACCGGCGTCGATCAGCGCACCTTCTTCCACGACGACAGCTCGCCCGCGCGCGCGGACCGCTTCCTGCGCGATCACTTCGGCGCGGCGCAGTTCGTCCAGGTGCTGGTCAAGGGCGACATGACCGACCCGGCCGTGCTGGCCGAGGTGCAGGCGCTGGCCGATCGCTTCGAGACCGTGCCGCACGTCACCGGGGTGCAGCAGGTGGCCCAGCTCGTCGCCATCCTCAACGAGGCCATGACCGGCGAGCTCCGCATCCCGGACACGGCGGCCCAGGTCTCCAACCTGTACCCCTTCACCCTGGGCGATCCCTCGGCCGGCCAGATGGTGACCGAGAACCGCAAGCAGGCGCTGCTGCAGGTCAAGGTGGACACCAGCGACGCCCGCGAGGTCGGCCGGGTGCTGGCGGACATCGAGCGCCTGGTGGCCGAGACCGGCCTGGCGCGCTTCGAGGCGGTCGAGGTCGGCGCCGGCCCCCGGGACGCCGAGGCCCGCGCCCGACGCGAGGCCCACCTGGTGGCCCGCCTGGCCCGCCTGGCCACCGCGGCCGGGCTGACGCCACCGGCCGACGCCGCCCCGCGCGTGGCGGGCTTCCTGGCCGGGGACGGGGCGGCGATCGACACCGCGCCCGTGGCCCGCAACCTGGAGCGCTTCCTGCGCTCGGGCGAGAGCGCGATCGAGCTGCCCGCGGCCAGGGACGGCGTGGACGTGGCCAGGGAGCTGGCCCGGGCGGTGATCGCCCTGGGGCCCAGGCCGGCCGAGGAGCCGCTGCGGGCCGCGGTCGTCCAGGCCCTGGCCGTCCCGGCGGACGACCCGTCGGTGGACGACCTGCTGCTGTCGCTCGAGACCGCCGTGCGGGACGCGTGGCGCCGGGAGGGCGCCAGCCAGCGGGCCGAGCGCCTGCTGGGGGCCCTGGCGCTCTCGCCGCGCCCGGGCCCGACCGCGGAGCGTCTGCGCTCCCGCACCGCCATGGCGCTGCTGTCCCTCGAGCGGCCCGGGGTGCTGCTGCCCGCCTCCGGCGCGCAGCCCGAGGGGCCGGGGCTGGACATCCAGGTCAGCGGCATGCCGGTGCTGAACCGGGGCCTGGCCAAGAGCGTGGAGCACAACCAGATCCGCAGCCTGGTGGTGGCGGTGGCCCTGGTGTTCGTGCTGCTGGCGCTCATGTTCCGCTCGGTGCTGGCCGGGCTGCTGGCCATCGTGCCGACGCTGTTCACCCTCGTGGTCATCCACGGGGTGATGGGCGGTTGGCGCATCCAGCTCGATCTGGGCACGTCGCTCCTGGGCAGCCTGATCCTGGCCAACGGCGTGGACTTCGCCGTGCACCTGCTGGCCACCTGGCAGGCGGGCGAGTCCGGCAAGCTCTCCCGCGCGGCGGCCACGGCCGCCGACCGCACCGGGCCCGCGATCTGGACCACGGCCCTGGCCATGTTCGTGGGCTTCTTCGTGCTGACGCTCGGCGACGCCAAGCCGCTGCAGAACGTGGTCGCGCTGAAGGCCACCGCCATGATCGTCGGCGCGGCCGCCTCCTTCCTGCTGGTGCCGGTGCTCGCCCGGCGCAAGCGCTACCCGCTGCTCAACGAGCCCGCCGAGGCCGCCGAGGAGTCGGAGGCCGTGGAGTCCGCGCTGCAGGAGAGCTGAACCTTACCTGGCCCTTCAACCTCTGAGAGGTCCCCCATGCACAAGAGTCTCGCTGTGTCCCTCTTCCTCGGCCTGCTGGCCTGCGCCGCCCTGCCCGGGCCCGCCGCCGCCGAGGAGCTCGACGGCGACGCGATCCTGGCCCTGATGGACAAGGCCCACACCCAGGCCAAGGATCAGTTCTTCGTGTTCGACGTGGTCACCGAGGAGGCCGGCAAAGCCGCCCGCTCCCTGCGCTTCCAGGTCACGCTGAACAACAAGAGCTGGCGCATGGTGCACTTCCTCGACCCCGGAGACGTGAAGGACATGCGCGTGCTGACCATGGACACCAGCCGCATCTGGCTGTGGCTGCCGGCCTTCAAGAAGGTGCGCAAGATGGCCTCCCACGCCAAGGCCCAGGGCTTCATGGGCACGGCGCTGTCCAGCGAGGACACCTCCATGGTGACCTACGGCGACCTGTTCCAGGGCAAGCTCCTGTCCCAGGACGACAAGATCTG
Organism: Myxococcota bacterium; assembly: GCA_022710975.1. Classification (GTDB taxonomy): domain Bacteria; phylum Myxococcota; class B64-G9; order B64-G9; family B64-G9; genus JAKLGA01. The sequence goes on from JAKLGA010000003.1 coordinate 459,230, forward strand.
GACCGTGGAGGGCACGCGGCGGGAGGGCGCGGACGTGGCCTACGCCAAGATCGTGTTCGAGATCCGCAAGGACATCAAGATGCCCCCGGCGCTGCACTACTTCAACGACAAGGGCGTCGAGGTGAAGACCGAGACCCGCACCTCCTACGAGTGCAAGGACGGGCTGTGCAACCCCCGGGTGATGACCATGATCGACCACACCCGCGGGGACATCAAGTCCACCATGGTGCGCCGTGACTGGAAGTACAACCAGGGCGTGGACGACTCGTTCTTCACCGTGCGCGCGCTCCAGCGCGGCTGATCCGGCACCCGTGCGGAGGCTCCCGTGATGAAGACGACCCAGGGCTGGCTCTCTCTCCTCGCCTGCCTGCTCGCCGCCTCGGCCTGCCCGGCCTGGGCCCAGGACGAGGACACCCCCTCCGATCTGGACGAGCCGTTCGTCGATCCCCTGGCCGGCAAGCTCCAGCCCGCGCCCATGCCGGGCAGCGAGCCCGCGGCCGAGGAGGGCGTGCCCAGCTTCGACACCGACAAGTTCCAGCTCACCTGGGGCGGGCGGGTGCAGACCGATCTGCGCTTCCGGGTGATCGGCAAGCGGATGGGCAGCTACTACACCCGGCCCGAGGCGCCCTACGGGCCCTTCGAGGCGCCCACCGGCGTGTCGCGCAACGAGAACACCTTCAAGCTGAAGCTGGACGCGGTCTATGGCCGCTTCGGCGCCAAGCTGGACATGGACTTCGTCTACCTGGGCATGCCGGACAAGGTGAACGGGGTCGAGGACCTGTCCGAGCGTGGCAAGGTGGATCCGTTCTACCTGCAGGCCCACGCGGCCTACATCGAGGCCACGGATCTGTTCTTCGACGGCCTCGACCTGCGGGTCGGCCAGCAGCTCGTGCAGTGGGGCATGGCCGACCAGTTCAACCCCACCAACAACCTGAACTCGGCCGACATGGAGGACATCCTGCTGTTCGGCGAGCAGATGGCCAACCTCATGGTCAAGCTCGACTACAGCCCGCTGGACTCGCTGACGCTCTCCGGCGTGCTGGTGCCCATCTACAAGCCCGCGCTGCTCCCGCGCACCGGCCCCCTGGCGCTGGCCGCCAGCGACCGCATGCCCATGTCCGAGACGAGGCTTCGCCACAGGTTGATCTTCGAGAAGGCGCTGGGCTCGGATCTGGCCGGTTACGAGACCGTGGTGGCCACCGCCTCGCCCATCCTGCCCGACACCTCTTTCGAGAACATGCAGGCCGGCGGGCGCATCGGGCTCAGCACCGACTGGATCGACGCGGCGCTGTCCTACTACTACGGCCGCAACGACTTCCCGGTGCCCATGCGGAACTACACGGTGCAGGACGCCACGATCATCTGCGACCCGGACAACGGCGCGGACTGCATCTCCGGACGCCTGATGACCGAGGTCTCGCTCACCTACCCGCGCCAGCACGTGTTCGGGCTGAACGCGGCCGGCGAGATCCCCCTGGACTGGATGGTGGATCAGCTCGGCGGCATCGGCTGGCGCCTGGAGCTGGGCGTGTACCTGCCCGAGAAGATCCGCATGGAGCTCAGCCAGGCCGAGATCACCCTGGCCGGCCAGGTCCAGCCGGCGGGCGAGTACGACTACGACGGCGACGGGCAGCCCGGCGGGCCGCGGCCCACCGTGGTGGACGACCAGCCCTTCGTCAAGTGGACGCTCGGCCTGGACTACAGCTTCGGCCGCTGGGTGTACCTGAACCTCATGTGGGTGCACGGCATGGTGGACGAGTTCGGGGCCGGGGACTTCTTCTCCGAGGGCTGGAACGTGCGCCAGAGCGGGCTCATGGAGGGCACCGAGGGCGAGATCCTGCCCTGCCTGCTGGCGAACGCGCGCGAGGTGTGCGGCGAGCGCATGGCCCACGAGGTGTTCCGGCCCAAGATCGGCGACTACCTGGCGGTGGTCATCGACACCAAGTTCCTCGAGGACCGCGGCCTTTTCCGCCTGTTCTTCATGTGGGACCTCAGCGGCTACTACGAGAGCTTCTACGACGAGGCGCAGGGCAAGCGGGTGCAGAAGTACCTGAGCCTGTTCGGCGACGGCTTCTCCGCCATCCTGTACCCCGAGCTCGACTACAACTTCGGCAACGGCCTCGAGCTCAGCGTGGGCGCGCTGTTCCAGTTCGGGAAGGACTACACCAAGTTCGGCGATCCGGCCGCGGGCGGCTCGCTGGTGTGGACCCGCGCGCGCTACTCCTGGTGAAGCGGCCTGTTTGAAGCGATCAGTTTGTATTATTCTTAGATATCAACCACTTGCGTGTCTGGGCCGGTCGGGCTACGCTCCTCGGCAGGAGGGCGAGCCATGCGGACATGCCTGTGGCTCCTCGCGGCGGTGCTGCTTCTCTGCGGGGCGGCGCGCGCGCAGGCGCCGGACGGAGACGCGCTCATCGCGCGCATGGACCGGATCCACACCACCGCCCAGGACCAGTACTTCGAGTACGACCTGGTCACCGAGGAGGCCGGCAAGCAGCCCCGCGGCCTGAGCTTCGCGGTGACCCTCAACTCGAAGAAGTGGCGGCACGTCCAGTTCCTGGCGCCGGGCGACGTGAAGGGCATGCGCGTGCTGACCCTCGACACCAGCCGCATCTGGCTGTGGCTGCCGGCCTTCAAGAAGGTGCGCAAGATGGCCTCCCACGCCAAGGCGACCAGCTTCATGGGCACGGCCATGTCCAGCGAGGACGGCTCGGTGGTGACCTACGGGGATCTGTACGCCGGCAGGCTGGTGGGGGAGGACGCCGAGAGCTGGAAGGTCGAGGGCACGCGGCGCGAGGGCGCGGACATCAGCTACGCGCGCATGCTGTTCGAGCTGCGCAAGGACATCGGCCTGCCCTCCGCCTTGCACTACTTCAACGACCAGGGCGTCGAGGTGAAGACCGAGCTGCGCCAGTCCTACGACTGCCGGGACGGCCTGTGCAACTCGCGCGTGTTCGTGATCACCGACCACCAGCGCGGACTGAAGACCACCATGGTCCGGCGCACCTGGAGGTACAACCAGGGGGTCGAGGACGCCTACTTCAGCGTGCGGGCGCTGCAGCGCGGCTAGCCTTCCCCCGGCGCCCTCGCCAGCGCCCTCCGCATGGCCCGCATCAGGCAGAGCCCCGCCACCACCAGCACCCCGCCCTCGACCGCCAGGAAGAGCCACACCGGCGGCACCTCGTACCCGGGCCCGCCCTCGATGGCCGCCTTGTAGATGGTGGCCTGGGCCCAGCAGATGAGCCCCTGGGGCGGCAGGGCGAGCCAGGCCGGCAGGGCCTCGAGCTGGCGCCAGACCGGCTCCTGCCGCCCGGGCGGCAGGGCCAGGAGCTCGGCCTTGCGGGGCAGGTTGAGGTAGCGCGGGTGGCGCCGGGCCGAGCGCATGATCGCCAGGCCGCCCAGCGCGATCAGCACGAAGATCCCCACCGCGGTCAGCGGCATGGCCAGGGCGGTGAGCCAGCTCGTCTCGGCCCAGCCGTTGGGCGTCCCGTCCGAGAGGAAGTGGATGGGCAGCCGCTCGGGCAGCCGGTGGCGCCGGACCAGCGACCACACGAACAGCCCCACCAGCGTCAGCGCGTGGAGCGCGAGCGCGATGGCCAGCGGCGAGACGCCGCGCGGCACGGCGGCGGGCTCGCCGGGCCGGGCCAGAGTCGCGCGCATGGATGGCCTCCTCGGGTGTCCGGACAGCGCCGGTCCGGCCCAGCATAGCAAAGCCCCCCGGTCGGCGGTAGGCTCGGCGGGCAGGAGGAGGGCGGATGCAACCACGGGACTCGGGCGGGCTGGGGCTGCTGACCGATCTGTACCAGCTCACCATGGCCTACGGCTACTGGAGGCTCGGGCGGCAGGAGCAGGAAGCGGTCTTCCAGCTGTGCTTCCGCCGGAACCCCTTCGGGGGCGGGTACGCGCTGGCGGCCGGGCTGGAGGACGCGCTCGCCTTCCTGGAGGGCTTCGGCTTCGCCCGCGACGATCTCGACTACCTGGCCACCCTGACCGGCAACGACGGCGCGCCGCTCTTCGAGCCGGGCTTCCTCGACTACCTCGGGGGGCTCCGTTTCGGCTGCAGCGTGGAGGCCGTCCCGGAGGGCAGCGTGGTGTTCCCGCACGAGCCGCTGCTGCGGGTGCGCGGCCCGGTGCTCCAGGCCCAGCTCGTCGAGAGCGCGCTGCTGTGCCTGGTGAACTTCCAGACGCTCGTCGCCACCAAGGCCGCGCGGGTGTGCCAGGCCGCGCGCGGCGAGCCGGTGCTGGAGTTCGGCCTGCGCCGGGCCCAGGGCGTGGACGGGGCGCTGTCGGCCTCGCGGGCGGCCTACCTGGGCGGCTGCGCGGCCACCTCCAACGTGCTGGCAGGCAAGCGCCTCGGCATCCCGGTGCGCGGCACGCACGCGCACTCCTGGGTGATGCTGTTCGACGGCGAGCGCCAGGCCTTCGAGGCCTACGCCGACTGCCTGCCCAACAACTGCGTGTTCCTGGTGGACACCTACGACAGCCTGGCGGGCGTGCGCCAGGCCATCGAGGTGGGCCGTGCGCTGCGCGCGCGCGGGCACGAGCTGGTCGGGGTGCGCCTGGACTCCGGGGACCTGGCCTACCTGAGCCAGGAGGCGCGGAAGCTCCTGGACGCGGCCGGCTTCCCCCGGGCGGTGGTGGTCGCCTCCAACGATCTCGACGAGCACACCATCCAGAGCCTCAAGGGCCAGGGGGCGGCCATCGCGGTCTGGGGGGTCGGCACCCGCCTGGTGACCGGGCACCCCGACGGGGCGCTGGGCGGGGTGTACAAGCTCTCGGCCGTGCGCGCGCAGGACGGCAGCTGGCAGCCGCGGGTGAAGCTCAGCGAGCAGGCCGTCAAGGTGACCAACCCGGGCATCCTCCAGGTGCGCCGCTTCCGCGGGCCCGCGGGCTTCGAGGCGGACGCCATCTGGGACGAGTCGCGGCCCCCGCCCGCGGAGTGGGAGATCGTCGACCCGCTCGACCCCACCCGGCGGAAACGCCTGCCGGTCGACGCGCCGTACGCGGATCTCCTGGTCCCGGTGCTGGCTGGCGGGCGGCGGGTGGGCGCGCCCGGCACGCTCGAGGAGGCCCGCGCGCGGGCGGCCGCCGAGCTGGCCTCGTTCCACGCCGGGGTGAAGCGCTTCCTGAACCCGCACCGCTACCCGGTCGGGCTGGAGCGCGGGCTGCACGAGCGCAAGACCGAGCTCGTGCTCCAGGCCCGGGGGCTCCCGCTTCACACTTCGTAACCCGCGGCACACACGCCGGACGGGCCGGTCGGGCAGGCTCAGGGGTGACGGAGGCCAGCGCATCGTGCCAGCGCCTCCGCGAACCTGGAAGGAGGACGTCATGAAGTGCGGCAAGAAGGGGCTGTGGATCGGCGTGGCGAGCCTGGCGCTGGTGGCCTTGGCGGCCGGGGTGGCCTTCGGCGGGCCGTTCGGCGGGAAGCAAGCCGGCGAGCGCCTGAACCAGATGATCACCTGGCACCTCGACGACGTGCTGGACGAGCTCGAGGCCAGCCCGGACCAGCGCGCCCAGCTCCTGGCCCTCAAGGACCGCGCCTTCGCGCGCCTGCAGGCCGTGCACGAGAGCCACGCGCGGGACAAGGCCGAGCTCGTGGCCGAGCTGTCCAAGGACCAGCCGGATCCGGACAAGCTGCACAAGCTGCTCGACCAGAAGCTGGACGCGCTCCGGCCCGAGCTGCACGAGGGGCTGGACCTCCTCCTCGAGGCGCACGCGGTGCTGACCCCGGCCCAGCGCGCCGAGCTGGCCAGGCGCATCCAGGAGCGGCACGAGCAGCACCGGGGGTTCTTCGGGCATCACTGAGATAGAATCGTGCGGCGTGCGACGTGCGGCGTGGGTCCTGCGCCGCACGCTGCACGCAGAACGCCGCACGAGGGGCACATGGCTGATTCAACCTCCATCCACGTCCTGCTCGTCGAGGACGACCGCCGCCTGGCCGAGCTGACCCGGGAGTACCTCGAGCGCCACGGCGTGGTGGTCTCCTGGGAGAGCGACGGCGCGCGCGGACTGGCGGAGGCGCTGCGCCACCGCTTCGACGCGGTGCTGCTCGACCTCATGCTGCCCGGGCTGGACGGGATCGAGGTCTGCCGGCGCCTGCGCGAGCGCTCCGACGTGCCCATCCTGATGCTGACCGCCAAGGGCGAGGAGGCCGACCGGGTGCTGGGGCTCGAGCTGGGGGCGGACGACTACCTGCCCAAGCCCTTCTCCCCGCGCGAGCTCCTGGCCCGGCTGCGGGCCGCGGTGCGCCGGGCGCGCGGCCAGGCCGGCCCGGCCCGGCCGGCCCTCGAGCTGGGCGACCTGCGGCTCGACCCGGGCGATCGCTCGGTGCGGGTGGGGGGCCGGGCGGTGGAGCTGACCGGCTACGAGTTCGAGCTGCTGCGGGCGCTGGTCGAGCGGGCCGGGCGGGTGCTCGGCCGCGAGCAGCTCATCGAGCTGGCCGGCGGCGATCCGGCCGAGGCCTTCGACCGCTCGGTGGACGTGCACATCTCGCGGCTGCGGGCCAAGCTGGGCGACGACGCCGCCCAGCCGCGGCGCATCAAGACCGTGCGCGGGGCGGGCTACCAGTACCTCCGGCCGGAGGACGCATGAGGCGCCGCTCGCTCTTCTGGCGGGTCTACCTGCACGGGCTTTTGCTGCTGGTGCTGGTGAGCGTCGCGCTGCTGGCCCTGGGCCTGGCGTTCGGGCACGACGCCCCCTGGCGCGGCGCCCCCGCGCGGCTGGCCGAGCTGGTGGCCGCCGACCTGCGCGCCCCGGGCGGCGCCGACGCCCTCGGGCGGCGGCTGGCCGAGCTGCACGGCCTGCTGGGGGTGGACCTCGAGGTGCTCGCGCCGGACGGCCGCTCGCTGGCCCGGGCCGGCGGCGCGATCGATGCGCTGCCCGGCGAGCTGCGCCGGGAGCTGCTGGGTGAGGACGGGGACCGGCTGCGGCACGCGCCCGGGCGGGCCTTCGCCCTGGGGCTGGGGCCGGCGCACGCCCGGCTGGGCCTGCTGCTGCTGCGCTGGCCCATGCAGCACGGCCTCCAGCGCCTGCTGCTCCTGGTCGGGCTGGTGCTGGGGCTGCTGGTCCTGGTCTCGGCCCCGGTCGCCCGCGCCATCACCCGCCCGCTGGAGCGGCTCACCGCCACCGCCCGGGCCCTGGCGGCCGGGGATCTGACGGCCAGGAGCGGCATCTCCGGCCGGGACGAGGTGGGCGAGCTGGCCCGCACGCTCGACGACATGGCGGCCCGCCTCGCGGCCCGGCTGCAGGCCGAGCGCGAGCTGCTGGCCGGCGTGTCCCACGAGCTGCGCACGCCGCTGGCCCGCCTGCGGGTGGCGCTCGAGCTGGCCGGGGAGGGCCCGGCCGAGGAGCTGCGCGCCCGCCTGGACGGCATGGGCGCGGATCTGGCCGAGCTGGAGGCCCTGGTGGAGAACGTGCTGCTGGCAGTGCGCCTCGAGCGGGACGCGGGCCGCGGGCCGGCCGCCCTGCCGCTGCGGCCCGCGCGCCTGGCGCCCGGCGCCTTCCTGGAGGAGTGCGCCGAGCGGTTCCGCCGCCACCACCCGGGCCGCGCCCTCGAGCTGCGCCTGGACGGGGACGCGCCGGAGGTCGAGGCCGATCCGGCCCTGCTGCGGCGGGTGCTGGACAACCTGCTCGCCAACGCGGTCGCCTACGCCCCCCCCGGGCCGCCCATCGAGCTGTGGGCCGGCCGGGCGCCCGAGGGCCTGGCCTGGGAGGTGCGCGACCGCGGCCCGGGCGTCGGGCCGGACGAGCTCCCGCGCCTGTTCGAGCCCTTCTTCCGCGCGGACGCCAGCCGGGCCCGCGGCCAGGGCGGCGTCGGCCTGGGGCTGACCCTGTGCCGGCTCATCGTCGAGGCCCACGGCGGGCGCATCCAGGCGCTGGCGCGGGACGGCGGCGGGCTGGTGGTGCGGGCCTGGCTGCCGGCTCAGCCGGGCGGCGGCGCGGGCGGTTGACGGCGGGCGTGCCAGCGGCCGAGGGCCGCGAGCAGCCGGGCCGAGGTGAAGTACAGCACCACCGCGCCGACCAGCCCCACGGCGGTGGTGCCCACCAGGATGGCGAGCAGGAAGGCCGGACCCGCGGCCCACAGCGCCTCCCAGCTCTGGAGGTTGGCGAAGTCGAGGGGCGCGCCGGCGTCGCCGACCAGCAGCCGCCCCACCAGGTAGCACAGGCTGTAGAGCGGCACGGTGGTGAACGGGTTGGAGACCAGGGTCATCAGCGCGCCGATGACCTTGTTGCCGCGCACCAGGTAGCAGACCCCGACCGCCAGGGCGATCTGCAGCCCCCAGAAGGCGCTCACCCCGAAGAACCAGCCGACGGCCAGGCCGCGGGCCTGGGCCTCCGGGGTGTCGCGGATGGTGAGCAGCTCGGCCAGCCAGGCGCGTACGTTGGCCTTCATCGGGGCGGGCCGCCTCAGGCCTTGGACTTGGGCCCGGGCCGGTCCCGGTAGATCATCCACAGCGCGCCCGGCAGCGCGGTGAAGTCGGCGATCATCGACAGGCTGAAGGCCACCGCGGCCAGGATGCCGAACTGGCGGATGGGCGGGAGATCCGACAGCGCGAAGGCCAGGAAACCCACCGCGTTGATCAGCGTGGCGAAGAAGATCGAGCGCCCGGCGATGAGCATGGTGTGCCGCAGGCCGTCCTCGGTGGTGCCGTCCTTCTTGCGCTCGAGGAAGTGGTAGAAGAAGTGGATCTGATCGTTCTCCGAGGTGCCCAGCACCGTCGAGGCGATCAGGATGGTGGCCACGTTGAGGCTCATGCCCACCCCGCGCATGACCGCGAACATCACCAGGATGGCGAACAGGGAGGGGATCATCGCCATCAGCCGCGCCGCGCCGTTGCGGAAGACCAGCAGGAAGACGCTGAAGATGATGGCCACGGTCAGCAGGAACGACTCGGTCAGCGTGGGCACGAGGTTGTGGGCCACCTTGGACTGGAGCCGCCCGAGGCCCACCATGGTGGGCGGCTCGACCCCGTCCACCAGCGCGCCGAAGCCGCGCGCCAGCCCGCCCCACAGGGCGTGGGCCTCGGCGGCCGGCAGCTCGCCGAGGGCCTCGAGCTCCTCGCCGGCCTCCTCGCCGAGCGCGGCCCAGCGGGCGTCGCCCTCGGGTGGCAGCTCCCGCAGCGCCGCGTGGCGCGGCACGAGCGTCCGCCACAGGCGGAAGGCGTCCCCGGGCGCGACCGACGCCAGCGCGGGGTGCCCCGCGCTCTGGCGCTTCCACAGCTCGGCCCAGCGCTGCTCGCCTGCGGGCACGAGCTCGAGCAGGGCCGGCTCCCGGCGCAGGGCGGCCCGCCACAGCTCGCCCACGCGCCGGGTCAGCGCCAGGTGGGTGGGGTAGTCGTTGATGCGGGTCACCAGCGTCACGTGGGTCTGGGCCAGATCCTTGGGCTCGATGAAGCGGCCGAGCAGGGCCTCCTGCTCCATCAGCCCCTCCAGGCCGTCGGCCACCTCCTCGAGCTCGTCGAGGTCGGCGGGCAGGGCGTCCCCGTGCCCGCCGAGGTAGCGCAGCATGCGCAGGGTGGTGGTGGGCCCCACGGCCGAGCCCACCAGCGGCTCCGCCTCGAGGGCGCTCTGGAACGCGTCCAGCCCGCGCAGCACCTCGGGCTGGCCGAGCGTGCCCACCTTGCCCGAGAGCCACACGTCCGCGATGCTCAGCCCGGGCATGAGCTGCTCGACGCGCCGGGTGTCGGCGTACAGCTCGCTGGCGGGGTTCACGTACTCGATCGGATCGGTCAGCATGCGCATGGGCTCGACCACGCCGGGCAGGCCGAACAGGGTCACTGCGCCCAGCCCGCACAGCAGCAGCGAGGCCGGCACCGTGACCCAGCGCCAGCGGTGGGAGGCCCGGGGCAGGTAGTCCGCCACGCGCTGGAACCACTGGGCGGCGGTCTTGCGCTCGACCTGGGTGGGGGTGCGCAGGATCTTCTGCAGGGCCGGGAACAGGGTGAAGGCGATCAGCCAGGTGAACACCAGGCCGACGGCCACCCACACGCCCATCTCGCGGATGGGGCGGATGTTGGAGACCACCAGGGCGGCGAAGCCCGCCGCCGTGGCGAAGATCGAGGCGGTGCAGGCCAGGAACTTGTTGGCCAGGGCGAACACCTGGTGCTCGTCCACGTCCCGCTCGGGCGGGCGCTCGACGAAGCGCGAGTGGATGTAGACCAGGGTGGCCAGGCAGGTGATCAGGATGGTCATGGGTACCAGGGCCGAGACGATGCTGAAGTTCCCTCCCACCAGCCCGATCCAGCCGACCGCCAGGACCACGTTGACCAGCAGCGACACCACGAAGGCGCCCAGGGCCCGCAGCGAGCGGTACAGGCCCAGGACCAGGATGACCACGAACAGGCCGAAGACCGGGAACAGGCGCATGCCGCCTTCGCTGGTCTTGCGGTTGAGGTAGTCGCTCACGTAGGGCTCGCCCACCCGGCGCAGCGCCGAGAGGGGCGCCGGCCTGGCCACCAGGTCGGCCACCGCCGCCTCGATGGCCGTCAGGGTGGCGAGGCGCTCCTCGGTCGAGGACACGTCGAGGATCAGCGGCAGCCCGTAGAACTTGTCGCCGATCAGCCCCTGCTTGGAGAACAGCGTCGTGCCCGTGGCGAAGGCCTTGAAGTCCTCGGCCGCGGCCACCGGATCGGCGCCCGGGTGGGCGCGCAGGTAGATCGAGAACAGCGAGGTGCACTGGACCCTGGGGATGGCCTGCAGCCGCTTGTCCAGGGCCGCGACCGTGGCGATCACCTCCGGGGAGAAGGGCCGCTCGGCCTCGGCGAACAGCACCACGTACTCGCCGGAGCCGAACACCTTGCCGAAGTCGTGGGTCAGGATGTAGTCGGGGTCGTCCTGGACGATCAGCCGGTCGATGGCGTTGTCCTGCTCGACCTGCAGGGCCAGCGGGATGGCGCCGGCCGCGAGCAGGGCGTAGAGCCCCACGACCCACCAGCGCCGGGCCAGGATGAAGCGGAACAGGGGGTACAGGCTCGACTCGTGCAGTCCGCTCAAGGTGCCTCCGTGGCTGGGCGCCTCACTCGTTAGCACCGTTCGAGGTCGGGGGCAAGGCGGTCAGGGGCGCCCGCGCCGGGGCCCGGCGGGCTCAGCCGCCGTACTTCTTCTCGGCGGCCCCGAACAGGGCGGCGTCCACGGGCACGATGCGGGTGAGGTGCATCTCGGCGCAGATGGCCTTGCCCTTCTCCCCGTCGCACACCTGGAGCAGCCCCTTGACCAGGGCGTCCCGCTCCGCGGCCGGGAGGGCGTCGCCGAGGACCACCACCGGGATGGGGGGCAGGGGCGCCGAGGCGTGGATGGAGCGCAGCTCCTTCCCCCCGGTCATCTCGCGCGCCTTGGCGAGCTGGCTGTCGTCGAGCGTGGTGGCGTCGCACTCGCCGCGCAACACGCCCCGCACGCCCTTGAGGGCCTGGCGCACGGGCTTGAGCTTCCAGGCCTTGGCGGCGTCCACCTGGCCATCGAGCACCACCGCCGTCAGGTAGCGGGGGTACTCCCCGAGCGTCGAGCACACCCGCTTGCCGGCCAGGTCGGCCAGCGCCTTGAGGGCCGGGTCCTTGACCACCACGTGCAGCCGCGGGGTGATGAGCTCGGCGCTCTCGACCTGCAGCACGGGCTTGAGCTGGAGCTGCTGGCGGAGCTCGAAGTACAGCGGCGGCTCGAGCAGGGCCAGACCCGGCTTGACCTCGGCCAGGTAGCCGGTGGTGGCCTTCCTGGAGGTCAGGAACTTCCCGGCCAGCGAGCTGGCCGGCCAGCCGATGGCCCCCTCCAGGTGGCGCAGGAAGCGATCGAGGAAAGGCTGGGCCGTGGCGGTGTCCCCGCCGAGGCGGGTCACGTGGATGGCCACGTCGTGGGGACCGGCCTGGGCGGCGCTCGCCCACAGGCCGAGCAGCGCAGCGGCGGCTAGCAAGCCAGCTCGCATGGGAGTCCTCCTGGGTGGGGATCGTTCAGTCGAGGTGCAGCTCGCCCTTCTCGGCGACGTTCTTGAGCTCCTTCAGCCAGCGCCCGCGGGCGTCGCCGTAAGGGCCCTGCTCGATCATGGCCTTGGCCCGCTTCAGCAGCATGGTGGCGTCCGCGGACTCGGCCTCCTCCTCGGCGTCCACCAGGGCCAGGGCCAGGAAGATGAGGTTCAGCGGGTGATCCGGGTACTCCTGCACCGCGCGGCGCAGGTACTTCATGGCCTTGTCGCTGTCCCCGATGCCGTCGGGCCAGGGCGGGGCCAGCAGGTAGAGGGTGCCGAGCATCCGCAGCGGCCCGCCCTGCTCCTCCTCCGGCGCCAGCGCGACCGCCTCGAGCAGCGCCTTCTCCAGGACCCGGACGTTCTTCAGGGCCAGGGCCGCGTGGTCGCGGGCGGCCAGGCCCAGGTTGATGGACAGGTAGTACTGGACCCGGCCAGGCTCGGGGCTGCCGTGCTCGTAGGCGATCTCGGCCCAGCGCACGCCCTCGGTCGCCAGCCGGTCGCGGTCGTCCGGGTTGGAGGTCCGGTCGGCCAGCAGGTAGCAGATGCGGGCCGGGGTCCCGGTCCAGTGCACCTCGTACGGGATGGGCGAGGTGCGCAGCTTGTGGAGCGCGCAGCGCAGCTCGTCCGACGAGGTGGTGTGGTCGAAGGCGCTGGCGTGCTCGGCCAGGTCCAGCATGCCGTAGTCCGGGCAGCTGTCCATGGTGGACAGCACGACCAGGTCCTTGGGCAGGTTCCAGATGCAGCCCGCCTGGAGCAGGCCGACGGCCACCGCCAGCAGCGGACCGAGGAGGCGGGCGTTGTGCACCTTCGGCCTTGACGGCATGTTGGGGTCGCTCCTGAGACTCCCCTCCAGCGGCCACGGGCGGAGTCATTGTGTTATGCAACCAACCGGATGTCAATGTCTTTTCCATCCATTTCGCCCCGGGAACACGCCCTGGGTTCCGCCGGTTGGACGGGGCGGTGCGCGCCGGGCTTCATCCGCCGCGCGGCCGACGGGCGGGCTTGCATCCCCCAGCATCGCCTGTAGAATGCCGGTGCGGCTCGAGCCGCCAGAAGGGACGCGCCTCATGTTCGAGGGCAAGTCGGTCCTGGACATCGTCAACATGGGCGGCTTCACCATGTACATCCTGCTGGTGTGCTCGGTGATCTCGCTGACCATCGTCCTGGAGCGGGTGATCCACTACCGGCGCAAGCGCGTGGATCGGCTGGAGTTCATGGGGCGGATCCGCGCCGAGGTGGAGAAGGGCGCCTACGACGTGGCGGTCACCATCTGCGCCATGCAGGACAAGCCCGTGGCCAACGTGGTCGAGGCGGGCCTGAAGCGCCACGCCCGCTCCCCCGAGGAGGTGAGCCAGGCCATGGAGCGGGAGATCCTGGCCGAGACCACCCGGCTGGAGCAGTTCACCGGGGCGGTGGGGGTGATCGGCTCGACGGCCGTGTACATCGGCCTGTTCGGCACCGTGCTGGGCATCGTCAGCGCCTTCCACAACATCTCGGTCACCGGCTCGGGCGGCCTGCCGGTGGTCATCTCCGGGGTGGCCGAGGCCCTCATCTGCACCGCCACGGGCCTGCTGGTCGCCGTGCCCGCGGTCATCGCCCACAGCTACCTCAACCGCCGGGTCGACCGCTTCGTCGTGGACATGGAGTACTGCTCCTCCGAGACGAAGGAGTTGCTGCTGGGCAGGAGCGGCGCCGATGCCAGCCAAGACGCGGCGAAGTAGGGTCGTCTCCGAGATCAACATCACACCGTTCACCGATGTGGTGCTGGTCCTGCTGATCATCTTCATGATCACCACCCCGCTGATGCTGGACGCGGACCACAACAAGGGCGCCAGCGAGGCGGGCTTCGACGTCAGCCTGCCCCAGGCCAAGGGCAACGCCCTGCCCGCGGCGTCCGGCCACGTGGTCATCTCGGTGCTCGACGACGGGCGCGTGGTCATGGGCGGCGAGGTGGTGGAGCCCGAGGCGCTGCGGGAGAAGCTGGAGCGCATCAAGCACCGCGATCCCGACACGCTGGTGATCATCCAGGCCGACCGGATGGTGTACCACTGGCACGTGGTCCAGGTCATGGATCAGGCCTCGGCGGTGGGCCTGCGGCGGATCGCCGTGGCGACCGAGGAGAAGTGAGCCCGGGCCGGCGCCTGGAGGTGGCACGCCGCCGGGCCCTCCGGTAGAATGGGCTGCCGCCGGCGGACTCCGATCCGGCGGGAGGGGAGCGAGCATGCTGCGCTGGCGCCTGGTGTGGCTGTGCGTCGGATTGGCCGTGGCCCTGCTGGGCTGCGGGAACGAGGGCTCGACCAGGGTGCCCTGCACCGAGGTGGACGGGGGCACGGGTTGCCACCCGGGCTACTCGTGCATCGAGGGCGCCTGCGTGTGCAACATCGACTGCCCGCCGCGCCAGCACTGCGAGGTGGATCCGGTCTACGGCCTGGCCGCCTGCGTGGACGACGACGTCCCGGACGGCGGCACGGCCGACTCGGACGGCGACGGCGTGGTGGACTCCCGGGACAACTGCCCGGCCACGGCCAACCCGGGCCAGGACGACATGGACCTCGACGGGCGCGGCGACGCCTGCGATCTCGACAACGACAACGATGGGGTGCCGGACGCGACCGACAACTGCTGGGACGGCGACCCCGCCCACGCCGACAACTGGAACCCCGTCCAGTCGGATCTGGATCACGACGGCTCCGGCGAGAGCTGCGACTGCGACGACGACGGCGACGGGCTGTGCGACCCCCAGCCGCCCGCGCTCGGCTGCCGCGCGGACGAGAGCTGCCAGGGCGCGGACAACTGCCCGCTGCGCTCGAACCCCGATCAGGCCGACCTGAACGGCAACGGCGTGGGCGACGCGTGCGAGACGGATCAGGACGGCGACGGCGTGGACGACGGGGAGGACAACTGCCCGGCGGTGCCCAACGCCGACCAGGCCGACGCGGACCACGACGGGCAGGGGAACGCGTGCGACCCGGACGACGACGGCGACGGCGTGGGGGACGGCGTGGACAACTGCCCGCAGGCCTCGAACGCCAGCCAGACCGACACGAACGGCGACGGCCAGGGGGACGCCTGCGACACCGACGACGACGGCGACGGGCTGGCGGACGGGCAGGACAACTGCCGGCGCACCCCCAACGCGGACCAGGCCGACGCCAACGTGGACGGCGTGGGGGACGCCTGCGACCCGGACGGCGACGGGGTGGACAGCCTGGACGACAACTGCCCGGCGGTCGCCAACCCGCGCCAGACCAACAACGACCGCAACCTCTGGTGCCAGGACCCGAACGGCGGCGGCTTCCCCTGCGGCGACGGGCAGGGCGACGCCTGCGACCCCGACGACGACAACGACGGCGTGCCGGACGCCAGCGACAACTGCCCGCTGGTGCCCAACTTCGAGCAGACCGACACGGACGGGGACGGGCGCGGGGACTCCTGCCGCACCGATCTCGACGGCGACGGCTGGCCGGACGAGAACGACAACTGCCCGGCGGTGGCCAACGACCAGCAGCAGGACAGCGAGCGCGACGAGGCGGGCCAGGAGGTGGGCGACGGGGTGGGCGACGCCTGCGACAACTGCCCCGGGCACATCAACGCCGGCCAGGGCGACCTGGACGGGGACGGCTACGGCAACCCCTGCGACCCGGACGCGGACGCCGACCGGGTGCCGGACAGCCTGGACAACTGCGATCGCGCGGCCAACCCGGACCAGCTCGACACCGACCACGACGGCGAGGGGGACGCCTGCGACGACGACGACGACGGGGACGGGGTGGACGACGGGGAGGACTCCTGCCCCCTGCAGGCCAACCCGCGGCCGGTGTGCGCCGCCGACGCGGACTGCGCCACCGCCTCGGCCGGCACGGTGTGCGTGAAGGATCCGCCGGAGGCGCCCGAGGGCGTGTGCGACGGCCAGCCGCCCTGCAACCCGGACACCGACGGCGACGGCATCCCCAACGACACCGACAACTGCCCCCAGGTGGCCAACAACGGCCAGGCCGACGGGGACGGGGACGGCGCTGGCGACGCCTGCGACAACTGCCCGGCCATCGCCAACGCGGGCCAGGCCGACGGGGACGGGGACGGCGACGGCGACGCCTGCGACAACTGCCCGGCCATCGCCAACCCGGCCCAGACCGACGGGGACGGGGACGGGCCGGGCGACGCCTGCGACAACTGCCCGGCCCTGTCCAACCCCGGGCAGGAGGACGGGGACGGGGACGGCGTGGGCGACGCTTGCGACGCGCCGGACGACGCGGACAGCGACGGCGATCCGGACGCCACCGACTGCGCCCCGGCCGATCCGCTGGTCTACCACGGCGCCGCCGAGGCGTGCGACGGCGTGGACAACAACTGCGACCTGGCCACGGACGAGGGCTTCCCGGACACGGACACGGACGGCCAGGCCGACTGCGTGGACCCCGACGACGACGGCGACGGGTCGCCGGACGGGGACGACTGCGCGCCGCTCGACCTCGCCGTGTACCCGGGCGCCGCCGAGGCGTGCGACGGCGTGGACAACAACTGCGACCTGGCCACGGACGAGGGCTTCCCGGACACGGACACGGACGGCGAGGCCGACTGCGTGGATCCAGACGACGACGGCGACGGCGTCCTGGACGGCGACGACAACTGCCCGCTGGTGGAGAACCCCGGCCAGGAGGACGCGGACGGGGACGGGATCGGGGACGCCTGCGACGTGTGAGCGTGAGCGGATGACCACGGACGACACCGAGCGCACCGACGAGATCCCGCCCGTGGTCCCCGCGCCTGCCGGGCCCACCCCGCCCGCCCAGACCGCGCCGCCCCTGGCCGGTCCGGAGGACTTCCAGGAGGGCCCCACGACCCTCAACCCGGCCCTGTCCGAGGCCCTGGCGGCGCAGACCGCGGAGCCCGGCGAGGCCCGGCGCGAGGCCATCTACCGGGACATCGTCAAGCAGGAGATCTCCTTCTCGCGGGCCACCGGCTACGACCGCGAGTGCACGGCGGTGGTGTCGCTGGCGGAGCTGGCCCGGCGGGAGGAGGCCCGCCTCGAGGCCGAGCGCGCGGGCCTGGCGCCCGAGGCCGCGTTCCCCGACGACGACGACGACGAGCCCACCACCGAGATCCACTCCCCGGTCCTGTCGGTCGGCCAGTTCATCGACGTGCTCCGGGCGGCCGAGACGGTCGAGGAGGTGGCCGGGGTGCTGGTGGAGGTGGTGGCCCGGCTGGTGCCGCGGGTGCTGCTGCTGTGGGAGCGGCGCGGGCGGCTGTACGGCTTCGCCTCGCGGGGCATGGGCCTGAGCGAGGTGAAGCTGCTGACCATCGAGCTGCCCAAGGGGGTCATGCAGCAGATGACCGCCTGCGAGCTGGAGCTCGACTCCTTCGTCGGCCCGCCCTGCAGCGAGGGCATGATCCCCAGGTTCTTCGAGCTGTTGGGAGAGGTCCCCAGGGAGGTCCTGCTGATCCCCGCCCAGGTCACGCCCGACGATCGCTGGCTGCTGTACGCCGACAACGGCGACGCGCCCCTGCCGGCCCTCGAGCTGCGCATGCTGGAGGTGCTGGCCGCCCGCGCCGGGGCCCGGGCGGACTGGCTGCTCGACCGCCGGTCGCTCTGGTAAATCGTTGCGGCGTCCGGAGATTTGACCCTCCAGGATCCATCCCCTACAATCGCCCCGGGGTCGTGTGCGGGAGAGTGCATGGTCTTTCGTCCCATGTCGTTCGGCAAGTACGTCCTGCTGCGGCGCATCGCCATCGGCGGGATGGCCGAGGTGTTTCGGGCCAAGGCCTTCGGGGCGGAGGGCTTCGAGAAGCTGGTGGCGATCAAGCGCATGCTCCCCCACCTGTCCGCCGACCACCAGTTCGTCAGCATGTTCATCAACGAGGCCAAGCTGGCGGCCTCGCTGTCCCACGCCAACATCGTGCAGATCTACGACTTCGGCTGCATCGACAACCTGTACTACCTGTCCATGGAGTACGTGCGCGGCAAGGACGTGGCGGACATCATCCGCGCGCTGCGCGAGCGGGGCCTGTCCGCGCCCATCGAGATGGCCTGCTACGTCATGATCCAGTCGCTGCACGGCCTGGGCTACGCCCACAGCCGCACGGACGGGCAGGGCCAGCCGATCAGCCTGGTCCACCGGGACATGTCGCCCCACAACCTGATCGTGTCCCACGAGGGCGAGGTCAAGATCCTCGACTTCGGCATCGCCAAGGCCAAGTCGAGCACCGTGCAGACCACCGGCGGCGTGCTCAAGGGCAAGTACAGCTACATGTCGCCCGAGCAGGCCCACGGCATGAAGGTGGACTCCCGCACGGATCTGTTCAGCCTGGGCATCTGCTTCTACGAGCTGCTGACGCTGACCAAGATGTTCCACGGGCAGAACGATCTGAGCGTGCTGGAGAAGGTGCGCGAGACGAACTTCATCCGCCCGCGCGATCTGAACGAGAACATCCCGGAGGAGCTGGAGCGGCTGCTGCTCAAGGCCCTGGAGAAGAACCCGGACGACCGCTGGTCGAGCGCGGCCGAGTGGCGCGAGGCCCTGGAGTCCTTCCTGTTCAAGGCCGGCCTGCACTACTCCCCCTCGTGGCTGAACAACTTCATGCACGAGCTGTTCCGGGAGGAGATCGCCAAGGAGCAGGTCCAGGCCTCGGAGGAGGACGCCAAGGCGGACGACCTGCGCACCGAGGCCCGCCGGGTGGCCCGGGTGGAGGCCATCCGCCAGTCGGTGGCCGTGCAGCAGGTGGGGCCCCCCAGCCGCCCGCCCATCCGCGAGGTCGAGCCCGAGCCGTCGCTGCCCAGCCGCGAGACCGAGCGCGCCGCCAGGAGCCTGCTGCAACTGCGCTCCGAGCGGGAGTTCGCGCCGGACGACGAGCTCGACGGGCTGGACGAGGTGGAGGCCGAGGAGCTGCCGCTCATCACGGCCGCCGACGAGGACGCCATGCCCACGGTGGAGCTCTCCCGGCCCCAGCCCGTCCTCCCCGGCCGGCAGTCCATCCCCGCGCGGCTGAGGACGTCCGCGCCCCCGCCGCCCGTGGGCTCGAGCCCGCCGCAGCCCGCGGTGGACGACGACGACGACCTCGGCGACACGGTGCACGACGACGTGCGCGCCTCCGCGCGTCCGGCGGACGACGGGGAGGGCTTCGAGAACACGGTCACCGTGCAGGACGACGCGCGCGCCCCGGGGTCGGTGACCGGCACGCGCCCGCTCACCCCCGCGGACCTCGAGGGCAGCCTGCCCACGTTCCGCAAACCCCGCACCCCGGTCCGGCCCGTGCCGGACACCAGCATCCTGCCCGCCGGGCTCAGCGAGCCCACCGCCCGGCCCAGCCCGCCCCGCGCCGGCCGCTCGCCCTGGCAGCTCGCGCTGGTGGTGGTGGCGGCGGTGGTGGCGGCCACGGCCGGCACGGCCTGGTGGATGCGCGCCCACCCGCCGGAGCCGGGCGGAGGGGAGGGCGGAGGCGAGGTCGAGGCCGTGGACGCGGGCGAGGGCGATCCCGGGCCGGCCCTCGGCCCCTCGGCCGGGGACGAGCCGGCGGAGGAGCGCGACGCGGGCCAGGCGGTGGCCGACAGCCCGGACGCGGGCGCCCCGCCGGCCGAGGATCCCGGCCGGGCGGAGGCCGTGGACGCCGGCGCGCAGGTGGCGCAGCGCGAGGACGAGGGCAAGGCCCCGCCGCCCCCCCGCAAGCAGCGGCGCAGGGTGCCGAGCTGCAGCACCCGGGGCACCGGCACGCTGGACGTGGGCGTGGTGGGCGGCTGGGCGGGCGTGTACATCGACGGCGTGAAGATCCGCAACACGCCGCTGGTGGGCTACTCCACCCGCGCCGGCTGGCACAAGGTGGAGCTGCGCGACGGCGGCGGCAGCGTCATCCGCACCTGGTCCGTGTGCCTGCGGACCAACGCCAAGCTGAAGCTCCTGCATCAGTGAGGCGGAACCCCCACGGGGGTCTGGAGCGCCCGTGTCGAACGAGATCCACAAGCCCGAGGAGACCCGCACCGTCTTCCTGTCGGAGCAGCACGATCTGAAGTACCTGCGCGCCAGCCAGCTGGTGGTGGCGGACGGGGCGGACAAGGGCCGCGCGCTGACGATCGAGAAGGAGCGGGTGATGATCGGCCGCTCGAGCGGCGCCGATCTCACGCTGAACGACCCCTCGGTGTCCTACGTGCACGCGGAGATCGTGGCCAGCCCGGAGGGCCACCGGCTGCGGGATCTGGGCTCGACCAACGGCATCTTCATGCTGGGCCACCGCGTGCGCGACGTCTTCCTGCGGCCGGGCTCCGAGTTCCTGGTGGGCAACAACCTGCTGCGCTTCCAGCCGCTGGACACGCTGGTCAAGATCCCGCTGTCGCTGCGGGACCGCTTCGGCCAGGCGCTGGGCCGCTCGGTGCGCATGCGCGAGCTGTTCGCCGTGCTGGAGAAGGCGGCCGCCTCCGACCTGCCCATCCTGGTGCGCGGGGAGACGGGCACGGGCAAGGAGCTGCTGGCGACCGCCATCCACAACTACTCGCTGCGCAAGAACCGGCCCATGCTGGTGCTCGACTGCGGCGCCACGCCGGCCAACCTGATCGAGGACACGCTGTTCGGCCACGAGAAGGGCGCCTTCACCGGCGCGGAGGCCGCCCGGCGCGGCCTGTTCGAGGAGGCCGACGGCGGCACGCTGTTCATCGACGAGGTGGGCGAGCTGCGGCTCGACCTGCAGCCGAAGCTGCTGCGCGTGCTCGAGCAGCAGGTGGTGCAGCGCATCGGCGGGGTGCGCCCCATCCCGGTCAACACGCGCATCGTCTCGGCCACCCACCGCGACCTGTGGGGCATGGTGGACGAGGGGCTCTTCCGCCAGGATCTGCTCTACCGCCTGTCGGTGGTGGAGGTGATCGTGCCGCCGCTGCGGGAGCGGCCCGAGGACGTGCCGCTGCTGGTGGACCACTTCATGACGGACTTCAACCGGGCGCGCGAGGCCACCGGCCGGGACACGCTGGAGATCGACGAGGAGGCGCTCGTCTTCCTGCAGTCCCACCCCTGGCCGGGCAACGTGCGCGAGCTCAGGAACGCCCTCGAGCGGGCCATGCACCTGGCCGAGGGGCGGCGCATCCGGCGCTCGGACCTGGTGCTCGATCTGTTCGGCTCGGGCCCGCGCACCACCCTCGGGGTGGACACGCGGGTGGCTTACAAGGACGCCAAGGCCCGGCTGACCGAGCAGTTCGAGCGCGCCTACCTCAAGCAGCTCATGGAGGAGGAGCAGGGCAACCTGAGCTCCGCCTCCCGCCGCGCGGGCCTGGCCCGCCATCACCTGCGCAAGCTCTGCCGCGGCTACGACATCCCCTGCGGCACCAGCGGCCGCGAGGAAGAGCTGGACGACGACACCAACCCCGACCGGACGCCGGCCTAATCCCCGAGGCTCCCGCGGAAGCGCTCGAAGGCCACGTGCACCGGCACCCAGCCCTGCACCACGGGGAAGGGCTCGGCCAGGTGCAGCACCTCGTTGATGTACGTGTCCAGGCAGTAGCTGCCGGTGGAGCGGACGAGCTGGTAGCCGAGCGCGTAGCCCCGGGGGCCGATCAGGAAGCGCAGCTCCGCCCGGCCCTGGGCCTCGCGGCAGCCCCAGGCGGTGTCGTGCACCAGCGGGGTGACCGCGTCGAGGCGCGCCTGGATGCTGTCGATGAGCGGCTGGCGGTCGCCCTCCACCGGGATGGGCGGGCCCTCGAGCGCGGCCCGGACCAGGGCGGCCTCGGCCGGGCTCAGCCCCTCCAGCCCGTGCGTGTGGGCCACGAAGGGCAGCCCGGCGGGCGGCGCGGCGGCCGGGTCGGCGCGCTCCGCGAGCGACGGCGCCGGGGGCTGCGCGGTGGGCGAGCCGGGCGCCGCGAGCGCGTACCGGTCCTGGAGGGGCTCCGCCCGGAACGCCTCGGCGGCGGCGTCCGCGCGGACCTGCAGCCAGGCGGGTCGCTCGAGCCGGGGCCGCTCGATCTCACGCGAGACCAGGCGCACCCGGCACTCCACCACGGGCTCCAGGGCGGCCAGGGCCTCGGAGGAAGTGGGGGCGGGCGGACGCGACGAGGGCGCGGCCAGGGCCAGGCGCGCCGGAGGGGCGGGGCGGGGCGCGACCGTCCGGGACGGGGCCAGGCGCTCCGGCCCGGGCACCGCGGGCGCGCTCGCCGCGGGCCGGGCCGCGTCCGCGCGGGCGGGCTCGGGTGCGCTGGGCGCGAGCGGGCGCGGCGCATCCACCGGGGCGGCCGGACGCTCCGCGCGCACCAGCTCCACCTCGACCACGCGGGGGGGCTCCACGGGTTGCTCCCGGGGCGGCGGGGCGGTCCAGAGCACGGCCGGCAGGCCGATCAGCACGAACGCGTGCACCAGCGCCGAGAGCGCCAGGCTCAGCGCCTCGCGGTGTCTGCGCTCCGCCGGGCCGCGCACGCGCCACCTCACTTGCCGCGCGCGCGCTGGCAGTCCGCGGCCAGGGCCGAGAGCGCCTCGGCGTGCACGGCGGAGATCACCTCGCCCACGAAGGGCTCGGGCATGAAGTCGTTGAAGGCCGCGTAGGAGCCCGCCTGGAGCATGCTGGTCCGCAGCCACAGGAGCCCGCGCTGGGCGGCCTCGCGCTCGTCGGCCAGCGGGCTGGCGCCGAGCGCCATGACCGCGTAGGCCGAGGGCTGGGTCTCGTTGGCCAGCCAGGCGCCCGAGGGCTGCTGCGCCTGGAGCAGGTCGCGCCGGAAGCGGGCCACCACCGGGGCGTGGCGGGCGGCGTCCAGGCGCTCGAGGGCCGGCACCAGCGCCGCCGCGGACACCAGCGAGAAGCGCGGGTCCTTGGCCGGCAGGTACCACTCGGCCGAGCGGCGGATGACCTCCTCGGCCAGCTGCTGGGCGTAGGCCTGCTCCCCGAGCGCCAGCGCGGCCCGCAGGGTGAGGGCGACGTCGAAGCCCACCAGCGCGGGCGCGCCCGCGCGCGCCCTGGCGATGCGGGCCACCTCGGCCCGGCCGTCGGGCGAGACCGCGACCACCCGGCTCCACAGCTCGCGGGCGGCGGCCAGGTAGACCGGGTCGCCGGTGGCCTGGGACAGCCGCGCCAGCAGCTCCACGTCGGGCTTGAACGGCGTGGCCAGGTCGGCCTCCGCGGCCAGGCGGCCCTCGGCGTACCGCCAGGCGGCCCGCAGGGCGGGCTCGTTCCCGGCGGCCTGGTGGGCCTCGAGCAGGGAGAGCGAGATGAGCCCGGTCAGGTTGGGCGCCACCTGGTTGCCGCCCACCACCCAGCTCCAGCCCAGGGACTCCTCCCCGCCCGCGCGCACCTGGCTCGCGACCAGGAAACCGGCCGCGCGCGAGGTGGCCTCGCAGCTGTCCATCGCCAGGTTCGGCTGGTACTGGGAGGCGAGCGGCGGCTCGGCCCGGGCGAGCGCCGGGAGGGTCAGGGCAGCCGTCCACACGATCGTCCAGCTCATCGTTCCTCTCGGCATGGTCCCTCTCCTGGGTTTCAGAAGATATACTTTGTCCGTTAGAGTACCATGCCGCCTTACGGCGCGCCAGGGGCGGCTCGACCGGGTTTTTGACGCGCCGCGAAAAAAGTCCTTGACAACCATGACGCGATGCGTTACCTTGCCGGCTGTCGATGACGGAAATGCTTCCGCCGGCCGAGCCGAGCGGAACCCAAGGGGAAGGAACGCGCCATGAACCCGAAGCAGATCGCCGAGAACGTGCCGAATTTCGTCAAGCAGACCATGGGGATGGCCCAGATGCGGCTCACCCGCATCCAGGGCGACGCCCGCAAGGTGGTCAAGGGCACCTGGAAGAAGCTCCTTGCGACCCCCTCGCTCAAGCGGGTGGAGAGCACCGTGGAGGGCTGGCGCCGCGACTACCAGAAGAGGATGGACCTGGCCAAGATCCGCAAGCAGGCCGAGCGGGTGGGCCACGACGCGTTCCGCACGGTGGGCATCGCCACCCAGGCGGATCTGAAGAACGTGATGCGCCAGCTCGACAACCTGCGCTCCGACGTGCGGAAGCTCAGCAAGAAGGCCGATCACCGCCGCTCGCACAACCGTAACCACAACCGCAACCAGGCCCAGAAGCCCACGGCCTGATCCGTCCCCTGGTTCGTTCGATTCGGGCAGTCCACCCTGACCCGCCCCGGAACTCTCCCGGGGAGGGCTGCGCCTCAAGACGGCGACGGCGATCCGGATGGCTGGGTCGGGGTCTGTCCGGCGTCCGCCGGGGGGGCCGTCTCGCGGCGCTCCTGCCCGGCGCGCCTGCGGACCAGCGCCACGAGCAGCACCACGCCCACGAGCGCCACGCCCATGGAGATGAGCTGGCTGGTGGACAGGAGCTCCGGCCGGGCGTCGCCGAACAGATCGAGCCGCACGAGCATCCCGCGCTCGACGTCGCCGCGGAACATCTCGCCGACGCTGCGCAGGATGGGGTAGAGGATCAGGTAGCTGATCAGCACCTGGCCGTGGAAGCGCTTGCGGGTGCGGATGAGCAGCAGGGCGAAGAAGATCAGCAGCTCGCCGACGGACTCGTACAGCTGGGTGGGGTGGAGCGGGATGCCGAGCATGTTGCTCTTGGCCACCACCGTGCCGGTGGCGGTGAAGATCGCACCGAAGGACTCGCTCCCGGTGGGGTAGCCGTGGCAGCAGCCGGCCGAGAAGCAGCCCAGCCGGCCGAAGGCGTGCCCGATGGCCACCGAGGGGATGACGATGTCGGCGATGCGCAGGAACGAGACGCCCTTGCGGCGGCAGAACCAGAGCGAGGCCAGCACCGCGCCGATGAAGCCGCCGTAGAACACCAGCCCGCCCTGCCACACCTTCAGCACCAGCCACGGATCGGCCGTGTAGTCGTCGAGGTTGACGATGATGAACAGCACCCGGCTGCCGATCATGGAGGCGATCAGCACCCAGAAGCTGAGGTCCAGGACCACGTCCGGGGACAGGCCCTCGCGGCGCGCCTGGCGGGCGCCCAGGTAGATGCCCACGGCGAAGCCGAGCGCGATCATCACCCCGTAGGTGTGCAGCTTGAACTCGTAGCCCGGGCCGGCCGCGTAGGCGAGCCCGCGGGCCAGCAGGTACAGCCCGGCCCAGAACAGGAACCCGCGCGGGTCGAAGCCGGGCCGCCGGAAGCGCCACAGGTAGAGGCCGCCGAGCGCCAGCGCGGTCAGGCCGAGCTCCAGCCACCCCAGGTGCCCCAGGAACTCGGGGAAGCGGAACTCGAGCAGCACCGGATGCATGTGTTCCCTCAGCCGGGCGCGGAGCGGGCCCGCCGCGCGGCGCGGCGCTGGAGCCACACCAGGCCTGTCAGCGCGGCGAGGAGCAGCGGGATGGAGATCACCTGGGAGGAGGACAGCGCGCCGCCGAACCAGGCGCCGCGGTTGTCGCCGCGCAGGAACTCTAGCAAGAAGCGCGCGGACGAGTAAAGCGCCAGGAAGCTCAGGAACACCTGCCCCTCGAAGCGCCGCCAGCGGCGCTTCTGCACCCACAGCAGGCCGAACAGCAGCAGCGCCACGCCCGCCTCGTAGAGCTGGGTGGGGTGCAGCGGGACCCCCAGCGGCCGCGCCAGGCTGGCCGGATCGTCGAACACCACGCCCCAGCCCGCGCCCGACGGCGTGCCGTGGCAGCAGCCGGCCAGCAGGCAGCCCAGCCGCCCGAACGTCAGCCCCAGCGGCATGAACACGCCGATCAGATCGAAGGTGCGCCCCACGCCCAGGCCGGGCCGGCGGGTGAACCACAGCGCCACCGGCAGCGACAGCAGCAGCGCCCCGTAGTAGGCCAGGCCGTTCCACAGCTTGAAGATGTCCAGCGGGTGCGCGAGGTAGTAGGTCAGGATGGGCTCGCCCGGCGCGAGCGGGTTGTCCTCCGCCAGCACGTGCATCAGCCGCGCGCCCAGGATGCCGGTCAGCAGCATCAGCAGGCACAGGTCGAGGAAGCGGTTGCCGTCCAGGCCGTCGCGGCGGGCCTCGCGCCAGGCCAGGTAGAAGGCGGCCATCAGGCCGATCATCAGGAACGCCCAGTAGGACGGGACGCGGAGCTCGCCGAAGGCGAACAGCCAGGGCCGCAAGCGGGCCTCACTTCTTGCGGCCGGGGGAGGCCCCGGCCTGGGCAGGTTTCTTGGCGAACAGCAACTCGAGGAACAGCAGCGCCACCCCGACGCTGATGCCGATGTCCGCGATGTTGAAGGTCGGCCAGTGGTGCTCGCCGGCCGACAGGGTGGTGAGCCCCAGATCGAGCGGCGAGTCGAAGCGCACGTACCAGTCGATGAAGTCGACCACCCGCCCCTGGTAGATGCGGTCGATCAGGTTGCCCACCGCCCCGGCCAGCACCAGCGCGAAGGCCACCGGCAGCAGGCGCTTGTCCTCCTCCATGCGCCGCACGAAGTAGAGGATCAGCCCGATGGCCAGCAGGGTGACCACGATGAAGAAGGGGATGCGCACGGCCGGGGACCAGGCGTTGCCCAGGCCCCAGGCCGCGCCGGCGTTCTCCGCGTACTTCAGGCGGAAGAAGCCGTCGATCACCGTCAGGAAGCGCTCGCCCGGGTCGGGCGCGGAGACCAGCGGCTGCAGGCCGATCTTGGCCGCGATCTTGGTGGCCTGATCGGCCAGCACCACCGCCGGGACGGTGATGGCCAGGATGAGGTACTTGGTCTTCACCGCGCCCTCACTTCCCGGCCCGCGCCAGGGCCTCGGCGCAGCGGGTGCACAGCTCGGGCGCGCGCGCGTCGCGGCCCACGTCCGCGCGCCGGTTCCAGCAGCGCGGGCACTTGGGATCGGGCGAGGCCTCGACGTGCACCCGCAAGCCCGGCACCAGCTCGGAGGCGGTGGCGCCCTCGGGCAGCGGGGCGTCGAGCTCCAGCCGGCCCACCTTGAGCAGATCGAGCAGGTCCGCGCCGAAGGAGTCGAGCAGCGCGCGGGTCTCGGGCGGGGCCGCCAGCCGCACCAGCGCCTCCAGGCTGTCCTTCACCCGGCCCGCCTGGCGGGCCTCCTCGAGGGCCTTGTTCACCTCGGCCCGCAGCTTGCGCAGCTCCGCGAAGCGCTGCAGCAGCCCGGCGTCGCCCGGCCGCTCCTCGCCGGTCGGCAGCGGGCAGAGCAGCACGGAGGTGGGCCGCCCGGCCTGGGCGGGCAGGTAGCCCCAGGCCTCCTCGGCGGTGAAGCTGAGGATCGGGGCCAGCATGGCCAGCAGCTCCTCGAGCGAGGCGTGCATGGCCGTCTGGGCCGAGCGCCGGGCGCGGTCGCCCGGGGCCATGGCGTACAGCCGGTCCTTGGTCACGTCCAGGTAGAAGGCCGACAGATCCACGGTGCACAGGTCCAGCAGCAGGTGGTAGATGGCGTGGAACTCGTAGTCCAGGTAGGCCTGGCGCACGCGGGCGCTGGCCTGGCGCATGCGCGCCCGCACCCAGCGGTCCACCTCCGCGAGCTCCGCCTCCGCGACGGCGTCGCGGGCCGGGTCGAAGTCGGACAGCACGCCCAGCATGAAGCGCACGGTGTTGCGGATCTTGCGGTAGGCGTCGGTCATCGGCCCCAGCATGCCGCGGGTGAAGCAGATGTCGGCGGTGTAGTCCACCGAGGAGAACAGCAGCCGCAGCACGTCCGCGCCGTGCTGCTGGATGACCTGCTCGGGCGCGATCACGTTGCCCAGCGACTTGCTCATCTTCTTGGCCTTCTCGTCGAGGATGAGCCCGTGGGTGAGCACCTGCCGGTAGGGCGCCTTGCCGCGCGTGCCGACCGCGGTCAGCAGCGACACCTGGAACCAGCCGCGGTGCTGGTCGGTGGCCTCCAGGTACAGGTCGCAGGGCCAGCCGAGCTCGGGCCGATGCTCCAGCACCGCCCGCTGGCTGACCGAGGAGTCGAACCACACGTCGAGGATGTCCTCCTCCTTCTCGAAGCGGGTGCCGCCGCACCGTGGGCAGGCCTGGCCAGGGGGCAGGAAGGACTCGACCGGCTCGGCGAACCAGGCGTCGCTGCCCGCCTCGCGCACCCGGGCCGCGACGCGCTCGAGCACCTCGGGCGAGAGCCAGGCCTCGCCGCAGCCCTGGCAGTACAGGGCCGGGATGGGCACGCCCCAGGCGCGCTGGCGCGACAGGCACCAGTCGGGCCGGCCCGCGACCATGTTGTGCATGCGCGCCTGGCCCCAGGCGGGGATCCACTTCGCCTGGGCGATCTCCTCGAGCGCCCGCTGCCGCAGCCCGTGCGTGTCCACCCCCAGGAACCACTGGTCGGTGGCGCGGAAGATCAGCGGCGACTTGCAGCGCCAGCAGAACGGGTAGGAGTGGGAGATCTCCTGGCTGCCCGCCAGCGCCCCCAGGCGCTCGAGGTGCTCGGTGATCGGCTTGTTCGACTCGAACACCGTCTTGCCCTCGTAGCCGGGCACCTGGGCGGTGAAGCGCCCGGCGTCGTCCACCGGCGAGAGGATCTCCAGCCCGTGCTTGCGGCCGCTCTCGAAGTCCTCCGCGCCGTGGCCCGGCGCCGTGTGCACGCAGCCCGTGCCGGCGTCGAGGGTCACGTAGTCGGCCAGGATGAGCAGCGAGTCCCGCTCCAGCATGGGGTGCCTGCAGCGCAGCCCCGCGAAGCGCGCGCCCGGGAGCTTCCGCCCGGCGGGCTCGGCGTCGGTCCAGCCGAGCGCCTCGCACACAACCGGCCGCAGGAAGTCGGCCATCAGGCACAGCTCGCCCGCGTGGCGCACGAACACGTACTCGTGCTCCGGGTGCAGCGCGATGGCCAGGTTGGCCGGGATGGTCCAGGGCGTGGTGGTCCAGATCAGCACCTTCGCCCCGTCGAGCGCCAGGCCGACCGCGTCCGCGAGCGCCCCCAGGCCGGGGTCGTCCGCGCGCAGGGCGAACTTCACGTAGATCGAGGGCGAGGTGTGGTCGTGGTACTCCAGCTCCGCCTCGGCCAGCGCCGTGCGGCAGGTGGCGCACCAGTGGATCGGCCGCTGGCCGCGGTAGACGTACCCGCCGCGCACCAGGTCCCCGAGCGCCGCCACGGTCTCGGCCTCGTAGGGGTAGCTCATGGTGATGTAGGGGTGGTCCCAGTCGCCCACGCAGCCCAGGCGCTTGAACTCCTGGCGCTGGGTGTCGAGCCACTTCTCGGCGTACGCCCGGCAGCGCTTGCGGATCTCGAGCTTGGGCAGCTCGCGGCCCTGGGCCCCCAGCTCCTTGACCACGTTGTGCTCGATGGGCATGCCGTGGCAGTCCCAGCCCGGCACGTAGGGCGCGTCGAAGCCGCTCATGGAGCGCGATTTGACGATGAAATCCTTGAGGATCTTGTTGAGCGCGGTGCCGAGGTGGACGTGCCCGTTGGCGTAGGGAGGCCCGTCGTGCAGCACGAAGCGGGGCGCCCCGCGGGTGCGGGCCACCATGCGCCCGTACACGTCCTCGGCCAGCCAGCGCTCCAGGACGCGGGGCTCGAGCTGGGCCAGCCCGGCCTTCATGGGGAAGTCGGTCCTGGGCAGGTTCAGCGTGCTCTTGTAGTCCACGGCGGGCTCCTCTCGCGCCGCAGAAACTACGGGCCCATGCCAGCAAAGTCAAGCTTTTCCGCCAGTTGGAGCGTCGTTTGCTTGCCCGGCCGCGGCGCGGCGTGCTAGCATGAGCCGTCGGCGGCCGCGCTGGCCGCGAGGGTGGACATGCGCTCCGGACTCCTCCTGCCCGTCGGATCGCTGGCCGCGTGCCTGTGGGGCGCGGGGCTGGGCTGCGGGCCCGCGCCCGAAGCCGAGCTCGGGGTGCGGCTGGTGCGGGCCGAGGGTGCGCTGGGCCCCCTGGCGAACGGGTTCGACCGGCTGCGGGTGGCCCGGGCGGTGTGCCAGATCGCGCTCCAGGACGGGACCCTGGTGGCCGCGGCCGAGGCGGACCTCGACGTGTCCACCGCGCCCGGGGGGCAGGCCCTGGCGCTCCGGCGGGTGCCGCCCGGCGGCGGGTACTTCGCCCGGGTGCTGGGGCTCGGGCTGGACGGGAGCGTGGCCGAGTGCGGCGCCAGCGGACCGTTCTCGCTCGTGGCCGGGGAGCGCCGGGTGGTCACCATCGAGATCGGCGCGCCCGCGGCCGCCGATCCGGTCTGCGAGCGGCTGTGCACGGCGGACGCGGACTGCTCCGCGGGTCAGCTGTGCCCCTCGCCCTGCGCCCGGCTCGACCCGCCCGGGGAGTGCCTGCGGGCGCTGTGCGCGCCGTTCAACGTCGGGGCGGCCTGCGCGGCGGAGGCCGACTGCGCCGGGTTGCGCTGCCTGACGCCGGCCGAGAGCTACCCGGACGGCTACTGCACCGCGCGCTGCGCCGAGGACTCGGGCTGCCCGCCGGGCAGCCACTGCAAGGTCCTGGGCGGGTGGTGCCTGAAGGACTGCGCCGGCGCGGCCGACTGCCGCGCCGGCTACGCCTGCGCCCAGGTCTCGGGCGCCGCCCTGGGCTGCTTGCCCGAGTGAGGGAGCGCCATGCGCGCCGCCAGCCCAGCCAGCGCAGGTCCACGGTCGGGCGCCCTGCTGCTCGCCCTGCTGGCCGCGGGCTGCGGCGGCGACACCGCGCCCGGCGCGTGCAGCACGGATCGCGACTGCCCCACCGGGGCCTACTGCCTGTCCAGCCGCTGCCGGCCCTTCTCGGACGCCTGCGCCGTGGATGAGCACTGCCGGCCCGGGCAGGTCTGCCAGGAGGGCGTGTGCGTGGCGGGCTGCCGGCTGGACGACGAGTGCCCGGCGGGCCAGGCCTGCGTGCAGGGCGACTGCGTGGACGGGTGCCGCCAGGACGCCGAGTGCGGGCTGGGCGAGGTGTGCGACCCGGCCAGCCGCCAGTGCGCCGCGCCGGCCTGCGCCTCGGACGCGGGCTGCCCGATCGGTTTCGTCTGCCTGGAGGGCCGCTGCGCGCCCGAGGGCTGCCGCGTGGACGCGGACTGCCTGCCCGGGTGGAGCTGCCAGCCCGACGGCTCGTGCCTGCAGGGCGCCCGCTGCCTCACCGACGCGGAGTGCGTGGCCCCCGCGCGCTGCCTGGACGGCGCCTGCCAGGAGGTGGCCTGCCGGGTGGACGCCGACTGCGCGGCCGGGGCGGTGTGCCTGCCCGAGGGCTGCGTCGTGGGCGGGTGCCACTCGGTGGTGGACTGCGCGCTCGGCGAGGTGTGCAGCCAGGGGCGCTGCCTCCGGCCCCAGTGCCAGGACGACGCGGGCTGCCCGGCCGGGTTCGTGTGCCGGGACCAGGCCTGCGTCGACACCCGCTGCCAGACGGACGCGGACTGCGCGGCCGGCCAGCGCTGCCTGGACGCGGGCTGCCACGAAGAGGAGTGCCTGCGGGACGAGCACTGCCCGGCGGGTTTCGTGTGCGCGGCGGGCGCCTGCCTCGATCCGCGCTGCCAGGTGGACGCGGACTGCCCGGCGGGCCAGCGCTGCCTGGACGCCGTCTGCCACGCGGAGGAGTGCCTGCGGGACGAGCACTGCCCGGCCGGGGAGAGCTGCGAGGCGGGCCGGTGCGAGCCGGGCACCTGCGATCTCATCGCCCAGGACTGCCCGGCCGGCGACAAGTGCAGCGTGGACGGGGACGGGCAGCCTGCGTGCGTCGCCGCCGGGGACGGCAGCCAGTGCCTGGACGGCACGGCGGACGACTGCCCGGCCGGCGAGCTGTGCACGGGCTACAGCGGCTACGCCTGCCACGACCTGTGCTCCACCCAGAGCGGCGCCGGCTGCGGCCAGGGCTCGGCCTGCGAGGGGCTGGACGGGCTGCCCGGCTACGGCACCTGCCAGTGCTCGCCGCTGTCCCAGACCTGCCCGGCGGGCGAGCGCTGCACGTTCGACCCCTCCGACACGCCGGTGTGCGCCGAGGCCGGCTCGGGCGCGGCCTGCTTCCAGGGCACCACGGACGACTGCCCGGTGGGCTACATGTGCGCCACCGCCGACGGGAGCACCTTCGACTGCTACGCCCTGTGCCTGGCCTCCTCGGGCGCCGGCTGCCCCGCCGGCGTGGACTGCTACGGCATGGCCGGCCTGAACGGCTATGGGCTGTGCGCCGGGGAGTGCAGCCCGGTGCGGCAGGACTGCGGCTACGGCTGGAAGTGCTCGCTTGCCGGCGCGGCCCCGGTCTGCTATTCCGACGATGGCTACTCGGGGCTGTGCGACGCGGGTTACAGCGACGACTGCCCGGCCGGGTACCAGTGCGTGGGCGACGGAACGGGTTACGCGTGCTACCGGCTGTGCAACATGTACACGGGCATCGGCTGCAGCGTGGGTGAGACCTGCGGCGGGCTGGTGGGCGTCGATCAGTGGGGAGTGTGCCTCTAGCCCCCCGCGGGGCTCGGTCAGGGTCGGGAGAAAGGCGGAGTCGTGCAACTGCCCGCGCCGTTCGGTAAGTTCCACCTCCTGGAGCGCCTGGCGATCGGCGGCATGGCCGAGGTGTTCCTGGCCAAGGCCTTCGGCGCGGCCGGGTTCGAGCGCCTGCTGGTGATCAAGAAGATCCTGCCGCACATGTCCGAGGACGAAGAGTTCATCGCCATGTTCATCGACGAGGCGCGCATCGCCTCGACGCTCGGCCACTCGAACATCATCCAGATCCACGAGCTGGGGCGGGAGGACGGCGACTACTTCATCGCCATGGAGTTCTGCCTGGGCAAGGATCTGTCCCGGGTGCAGGAGAAGCTCGGGCAGCGCAAGACCTCGCTGCCCATCCCCATGGCGGTGCTGATAGCCTCCCGCATCTGCGAGGGGCTGGAGTACGCCCACCGCAAGACCGACGCCCAGGGCCGGTCGCTGGGCATCATCCACCGCGACGTGAGCCCCGGCAACATCCTCATCTCCTACGACGGGGACGTGAAGATCATCGACTTCGGCATCGCCAAGGCCACCAACCGCATGGGCCGCACCACGGCGGGCACGCTGAAGGGCAAGTTCGGCTACATGTCGCCCGAGCAGGTGCGCGGGCTGCCGCTCGACCACCGCTCGGACATCTTCTCCGTGGGCATCCTGCTGTACGAGATGCTGACCGGCGAGCGCCTGTTCGGCGCCGAGAGCGACTTCGGGACCCTGGAGAAGGTGCGCAACGCCACCGTGGTGCCGCCCACGGTCTACAACGCCAAGGTGCCCAAGGCCCTCGAGCAGGTGGTGCTGCGCGCGCTCGCCCGCCAACCCCAGGAGCGCTACGAGTGGGCCTCCGACATGCAGGAGGACCTGGTCCGCTTCCTCATGGTCGAGGGCTCGCTGACCACCTCCAAGAGCCTGTCGGTCTTCATGCGCGAGCTGTTCTCCAAGGAGATCGCCAAGGAGAACGAGAAGCTGGCCGCCTACCGCCAGCGCGGCTACCCGTGGGCCGACGCGGCCATCGCCGATCGGGCCGGGCCGGCCGAGCAC
This sequence comes from Myxococcota bacterium, assembly GCA_022710975.1. Lineage (GTDB taxonomy): Bacteria > Myxococcota > B64-G9 > B64-G9 > B64-G9 > JAKLGA01. Next base: position 492,433 of record JAKLGA010000003.1, read on the forward strand.
AAGCCGGAGCACAAGCCGGAGCACAAGCCGGAGCACAAGCCGGAGCACAAGCCGGAGCACAAGCCCGAGCACAAGCCCGAGCCCGCGCCGCCGCCCGGTCCCGCCGATCCGCTGGCCTCCGCGCCGACCCAGATCCTCAGCCCGGAGAAGGCCGCGGCCCTGGGAGACCTGCCCATGCCCGCCGCGCCACCGGCCCGGGCCGGCCGGCCCTCCGCCGCCGAGGTGGCGGCGGCCAAGTCCACCGTGATCCTCGACGACGACACCTCCTCGGTGGTGGTCGGCCCGGACGAGGGCCCGGATCTGTCCGAGCCGGAGGACGAGAAGCCGCCCTGGGAGCGGGAGGAAGAGGAAAAGGACGAAAAGGACAGCAGGGACGGAAGGGACGAGGAAGAGGAAGAGGAGGAGGAAGAGGAGGATGTGGGCGAGGACGGCCTGGGCGCCACCCTCAAGCCGAGGGCCGTGTCCGGCCGGGGGGAGCTGGACACCGATCGCAGCCAGCCCGGCAGGGACGGCAAGCGCAAGCCCACCGGCACGGAGTTCGTGGGCCGGAAGCCCCTGTCGGAGGACCGGCCCGAGGCCGTGCGCCCGGCCCGGCCCAAGCGCAAGCCCGTGCCCGTGGAGACCGCGGCCGACGCGGTCAAGCGCAAGAAGAAGAACCAGGCCCTGCCGCTGATCCTCACCTTCGTCGCCGGCATCGGCCTGGCGGCCACGGCCGGCTACTTCATGTTCCGGGGCGACCCGGGCCCGGAGACGCCCAGGCCGGGCGTCATGGAGCCGGTCGCGGGGCCGGACCGGCCCGCCGCCCCCGACCCCGTGGGGCCGGGCGCCGAGCCGGCGCCGGACAAGCCCGCGGTGGCGGAGCCCGAGCCGCCGGTCCAGGAGGCCGTGGACGCCGGCGCGGTGGCCGCCGCGCCGGAGAAGCCGGCCGTGGAGGGCAGCCCGGACGCGGGCGAGCAGCCGCTGGTCGCCATGGACCTGCGGCCGGAGCCCAATCCCGAGCCCAAACCCGAGCCCAAGCCCGAGCCCGAGATCAAGCCGGAACCCAAGCCCGAGCCCAAGCCCGAGATCAAACCGGAACCCAAGCCGGAACCCAAGCCGGAACCCAGGCCCGAGCCCAGGCCGAAGCCCAAGCCCGAGCCCAAGCCCCGACCCGAGCCCAAGCCGGTGGCCGTGGCCTCCAAGGGGCTCAAGCTGGAGATCAAGAGCACCCCCGCCGGCGCGGACGTGCTGCTGAACGGCAAGCCCTCCGGGACCACGCCGGCCACGCTCACCGGCCTCGACCCGTCCAAGAACTACGTGGTCATCCTGCGCAAGGCGGGCTTCAAGAAGTCATTCCAGACCGTGAAGCCCGGCGCGGGCAAGGACACCGTGACCCTCCAGGCCACCCTGGAGCCCGAGGGCGAGGGCGGCGCCAAGCCCGCCCCGGCCGCGGGAGGGGGCGGCTTCCTGGTGGCCAACACCAAGCCCTGGGCCAAGGTCGCGGTGGACGGCAAGGACACCGGCAAGTGGACCCCGCTGGTGGGCGCCAACAAGCTCGCCATCCCGGCCGGCAAGCACAAGCTCACCTTCACCACCAAGGAGGGCAAGTCGATCACGGTGAACGTGGAGGTGAAGGCGGGCGAGACGGTCAAGGTGATCAAGGATATCGAATAGCAGTGTCTAGTGGCGGGTGGCGGGTGGCGAGTTTAAACCAGCCACCAGACACCAGACACCAGACATCCCCTTCGGGGACTGCTCCGCGGCGCTCGCAGGGCTCGCTTGCTCCGCTGCCAGATACTAGGCTTCCCACTCCTGCAGGATCCGTAACGCCGTCTTCCCCAGGATGTTCTTCACGTCCTCGTCCGAAAATCCCCGCGCCAGCATGGCGGCCGTGAGCCGCGGCATGCCCGCCACGTCCCCCAGGTCGCGCGGCAGCCAGGTGTAGCCGTCCATGTCCGAGCCGATCATGAGGTGCTCGCTGCCGACCAGCGCCGCCAGCTCGGCCAGGGTGTCCACCACCAGGGACAGGCCGCCGAGCACCGAGTTGGCCAGGTACCAGGGCCACAGGATGACCCCGATGGCGCCGCGCCGGTCGGCCACGGCCTTGGCCTGCTCGGGCGTCAGGTAGCGCTGGCTCGAGCGCGCGCCGCGCAGCGCCGTGTGGGTCACCACCGGCGGCTTGCGGAGCAGATCCAGGGCCTGGTCCAGGGTGCGTTCGCTGGCGTGCGCGAGATCCACGGCCACGCCCTGCTCCTCGCAGGCCCGCAGCACCTCCCGGCCGAAGGCCGACAGCCCGCCGTGGACCTCGGGCGGCAGGTGGGCGTCGCAGATGCGGTTGGAGATGAAGTGGGTGAGGGTGAGCAGGCGCACCCCGCGCCGCCGCAGCTCGGCCACGCGCTCGAGCCGCTTGCCGAGCACGTGCCCGCCCTCGACCGCCGGCAGCACCGCGAGCTTGCCCTCGGCGTGGGCCGCGCGCACGCCCGCCGCCGTGTCCACCTTGACCAGCTCCTCGGGCGCCTGGGCCACGATGCGCTCCAGGGTGTCCAGCATGCGCTGGCAGGCGCTCCAGGCGCTCCAGCGCAGCGGGGGCGGGGGCACGTACACGGTGAAGGTGGAGCAGCTCACCCGCCCCTCGCGCAGGCGCGGCAGATCCAGGGTGTTGCGCAGCGGGTTCCACAGCCAGGGCTTGCCGTGGCGGGCGGTGAAGTCCTTGCCCAGGTAGTGGCCGTTGATGAGGAAGTGGCTGTGGACGTCCACCACGGGCGTGGACTCCATGAGCAGGGTGGCGCGCTCCAGCAGCTGGCGGTCCATGCGATCTCCTCCCGGCCGGGAGGGTAGCCTCGCCCGCCCCCGGGCGCAACCTTGACGGCTCCGGGGCCGGCGGCTACCATCGACCCCGGAGCCACCTCATGCACATCCGCGTCCGGCTGTCCCTCGTCTGCGCGCTTCTCCTCGGCCTGGCCCTGGACCCCGGCCTCGCGGCCGCCAGGCCCGCCAAGCCCGGCAAGCCCCCGAAGATCGCCCGGGCCCAGGTCCTGGTCATCCCGCTGCCCGCCCAGGACGTCCCGCCGCCCCTCCAGGACCAGATCCTGGCCAGCATCGCCCGCCACCTGCGCGAGCAGTTCCGGGTCGGGGCGGTGGCCGGCCGCTCGGTGGGCCGGGCCATCTTCGGGGCGGAGACCAGCGGCATGGAGGAGGCGGTCGAGCGCTTCAAGGCCAGCGTCCGCGAGGGCCGCTCGGCCTACGACACCATCAAGATCCAGCGCGCGATCAAGGTGTTGAGCGACGCGCGCGAGCTGGGCTCCCTGGTGGGCCCGGAGCTGACCGAGCCCGGCCTGCTGACCCAGATGCACCTGTACATGGGGCTGTCCTGGCTGGCGACCGGCAAGAACGAGGCGGCCGCGGCCGAGTTCCGCCAGGCCATCACCATGGGCGACGAGCTGAAGCTCGACCCGCGCAAGTTCCCGCCGGACGTGGTGGGCGCCTTCGAGAAGGCCAAGCGCGAGCTGCGCTCCGGGCGGCCCGCCCAGGTGGAGTTCGTCTCCAAGCCGGCCGGCGCCACCGTCTACCTGGACGGCCGGCGCCTGGGGGTCACGCCGCTCAAGGACCAGCCGGTCTACCCCGGCTACCACTTCGTGCGCATGGAGCTGCAGGACCACGCGGCCTGGACCCTCAACCTGCCCGACGGCGTGGCGCCCGGCTCGGTCCGCGCGCTCATGACGCCGCTGTGGACCGGCCAGCCGCCCGAGCGCCTGGTGGAGGCGGCCATCTCCACCGAGCCGGCCGACGAGAGCATGCTGGCTCTCTTGCGGCTGCTCAGCGGCTTCTACCGGGCCGACGCCCTGCTGCTGGTGTCGCTCAGCCGCGAGGACCAGGCCATCCACCTCGGGGCGCGCCTGTTCGTGAGCCGGCCGGAGGGGCTGACCCCCGCGCGCCTGTTCAACCTGGGCAGCCGGCCCGAGGGCTTCGACAAGAAGCTCAAGGGCATCGTCGGCACGCTGAAGCAGCTCGACGGCCTGCGCCCGGCCGGCGCCGGCGCGCGCGCGCCCGAGCCCGACGCCGTGGCCAGGCCCGAGACCGAGCCGGAGACGCCCGTCTGGGCGCGCCCGCCGAGCGCGGCGGGCAAGCCCGAGAGCGACCCGGGCGTGCGGGCGGTGGCCATCCCCACCGAGCAGCCGCCGGTGCCGCCGCCCGAGGACGACGAGGAGGCGGTCTGGTACGAGAGCTGGTGGTTCTGGACGATCGCCGGGGTGCTGGTGGTCGGCGGCGCCACGGTCGGCGCCCTGTACGGCACGGGTGTGCTGGGCGAAGAGGGGAGCTGGACGCTGGTGGTCCAGCCCAACCAGTGAGCCGGGAGAGGGTGGCGGGCATGGCCTCGGCGCGGCAGGTGCGGACGGGCGGCAGGGCGGCGGGCTGGCTGGCGCTCGCGCTGCTCGTGGGCGGATCGGCGGGCTGCGGCTCCGAGGTCAGCGAGGTGCGCCTCGACCTGCAGGAGGACGGCTCCTCGCCCTGCATGGGCGCGGCCCACCTGGTGTTCCAGGTCCTGTCCAGCACCGGGGTCAAGGAGTTCCACGAGTTCGGCGAGTTCTTCCGGGCCGACACCTCGGCCTGCGTCAGCGGGGAGTTCCGCTTCGAGGGGCTGGACTTCTCGTCCTCCGTCCAGCTCGCCGTCAAGGTGTACGACTCCACCGTCGACGATCTGGGCATCCTGGCCATGGGCACCTCGCAGCCGCTCGACATCCACGCGGGCTCGCCCACCATGCAGCTCGTGGTCACCCTGGCCCGCACCGACGCCAGGCTCGGCACCATCCGCATCCGCACGGCGCCCGCGGACTTCTACCAGTACGCCAACATCGACCACCTGCTGTTCAGCGTGACCCCCGAGGGCGAGGTCGCGCCGCTGCGCTCGGGCTACTTCGCCTTCGCGCCCGAGCGCGCCCTCGACCCGTTCCCGCTGCTGGTCTCCAACCTGCCGGTGCCCGCGATCACCACCCAGATGAACGTGCGGGTGGACGCCCAGGACGCGGCCAGCCAGCCGGTGCACACCTGGACCGGCGCGGCCTACCTGGGCGGCGCGGCCACGAACCCGGCGGACGTGCTACTGCAATAAGGCGTTCCACGTTCCTGGTTCCTTGTTCCTGGTTGAGGATCCGCACCCGGAACCAGGAACCCCGCTCGCAGTGGGTACCAATCGGCTCGGTGGCGCATGAGGCGGGGCTGCTCGCTGCGCTCGCTGCCAGGAACCAGGAACCAGGAACCAGGAACCAGGAACCAGGAACAGAGCTCCCTATCGGATCACGCTGATCTCCCCCGAGCCCGCGTGCGTCACGTAGGCCGCCTTGCCGCTGGGGTGGAAGACCACCTTGGCCGGGCTGGCCGGGACGGTCAGGGTGCCGCGCACGCGGTCGCACAGGTCGGGCAGGCAGGCCGCCTCGAAGGTCGCCAGGTCGAGGATGATCGGCGCGCTGCCCGCCGGGCAGGTGCCCTCGCCGGTGCGCGTGCACAGCCCGAAGCGGCAGGCCCGGCCGTCCGGGCACGGGCTCGCCGGGCTGCACTCGGCCGCGGGCAGGCAGTCGGTCTCCAGGATGGTCAGCTTGCCCTCGACCCGGTGGGTGACGTACAGCCGGCGGCCGTCCGGGCTCCAGGCGAAACGCTCGGGCACCCCGGTCGTCTCCAGGAAGGCCGACTGGGCCTCGACCTCCCCGCCCTGGGTGGCCCTGAAGATCCGCAGGGCGAGCACGTGCCCCGACTCGGGCAGCGCCAGGTACGCGGTGACGGTCTCCCCCTCGACCCGGAGCGCCACGTCGCTCACCAGGGACGAGGTGGGCGGCTGGAGCTCGAGCCGGTAGAGGGGCTCCGCGTCCTCCACCGCCAGCACCTCGAGCGCCCCGGCGCCGTCCGGGAGCAGGCCGTAGGTCGCGAGCCAGCGCTCACCGGGATCGAGGCGCACCATGCTCACGTGGCTGGCCAGCGGCCAGCTGTAGCCCACGAAGGTCTTGTCCCCGGTCCAGTCGGTCGGGTCGTCCACCAGGGTCACGGCCGCGGCGTCGGTGTCGTCGGTCAGGGCGGTCCACAGCAGGCCCTCGTCCCGGGGCAGGGCCGGATCCTCGGGGGGCCAGTAGTCCATCAGGAAGTACAGCCCCGAGCGCGGCGCGGGCAGGAGCTCGTTGAACGGGTGGGCCATCAGGTTGCCGGCCACCGGCTCCCCCGGGGCTCCGCCCCGCAGCCCCTCCTGCCAGTCCAGGATGGCCCCCGCGTCGGCCGCGCCGCGGGACAGGATCTGGTCGAAGGTGCGCTGGTCCAGGCCCGGCCGCACGTACTCGTGCAGGATGGGCACCATCAGCAGGTCGGCCCCGCCCCTGTGCAGGCAGGTGATGTCCATGGCCCCGAAGGAGGAGATCTCCCGCACGGAGAACTGGCCGTTCTGCACCCCGCTCGACTCGTCGACGAGCCGGATGGTGTTGGCCAGCGGGTCGGCCACGTAGAGCGTGTCCGAGAACTGGGAGGCGGCCACCTGGGGGGTGACCATGCCCACCGGGAGCGCGACCGGATCGCCCACGGGCTGGCCGATGGGCAGGACCAGCAGGCGATCGCGCACCGTGTCGGCGAACACCAGGTAGTCCCAGCGGTCGTCGTCGCCCGCCCCGTAGCGGCCGATGCTGAGGGGCGAGCCGCGCGAGCCGGGCAGGCTCTGGAACGCGTCCACGCGCAGCTGGCGGAAGGCGCCCGCGTCGTCCGTGTCGCGGACGTCCACGGTGCGCAGGCCGTCCTCGCTGGCCACCAGCAGCCAGGGCTTCTGCCCGTCGTGGGCCGCCACCATGGCGTAGGCCGGGCTGGGCAGGGTGAGCTTGCGGTAGGGTACGAACCCGGTGTAGCCGGCCAGGCCGATCGCCGGGATGGCCGGGACCTCGAAGTAGTCCGCCTGGAACAGGGCGCGCAGCGTCGGCTCGGCGAAGAACAGGGTCTGCAGCGCCTCCGTGGCCTCGCGCCGGTCGCGCAGCGCCAGGGCCGAGTAGCGCAGCGCGCAGGCGTCCAGCCCCGCGGTGGTCTGGCCGACCTGCTCGGCCAGGGCGGGCAGGCGGGCCAGCACGCCCGGGTCCGGGCAGGCCACGGGCGGGTTGGGGCCGGTGCACAGGGCGTACAGCTCCGCGACCTTGGCGACGGCCTCGTCCAGATCGTCGCGCGGCCAGGACACGCTCGGCTCGCCCACCACCCAGGCGGCCGCGCTCGGGTCGATGCTCAGGGTCCACACCTCGGGTCGGCCCTCGGCCACCAGGTGCAGCATGGGCGTGGCGGCCAGGTCCGCGGCCACGGGCACCAGCGCCACATCCGCGATCGGGCCGGGGGGCACCTCCTGCTCGCCCGGCGCCGCCAGGCAGGCGGTCCCGGCGGTGGTGAGGGTGCGCACCCCCACGGGCTCGACGCGCAGCCCGCAGGGCAGGCCGAAGCTCGAGTAGCCGTAGAGCGCCACGCTCGGGGCCTCGAGGGCGGTGAGCATGACCAGGCGGTCCTCGCAGATCGGCGTGCCGCACTGGCTCATGCGCGTGGTCAGGCAGGCCTGGCGCACCTGGCCCGGGCTGAACCCGTCGGGCACCGCCAGGAAGAAGGCGCCGGTCGCCTCGTCCCGCTCGAGGATGGGGGTGAGCGAGACCTCGAAGGGGTTCTCCCCCGGCAGGTCGGGGACGAACACGTCGAGCAGTTGCTGGTCGAGCCGGGTCTCCACCCCGCCCGACAGGCCCTCGTCCCCGACGAGCATCTCGGTGATGTACAGCGCCACGCGGTAGTGGACCCCGGCGCGGTCGCCGGCGCCCTCCAGCCTGGGGAGCGGGACGAGCGCCGCCGACAGCGGCATGCCGCCCAGGCCCAGGTCGGCGTGCCAGCCCGTGTCCAGGTCCACCACGCTGATGGAGCGCGCGGCCTGGTTGGTGACCACCACCGGGTTCATGATCGGCGGCCGCTCGTCGGGCAGGACCACGCTGACCGAGCTGGGGGCCGACACCAGGCGCAGCACCTGGCCCGGGGTCTCCGCGAGCGGGTGCCCGGGGCCGAGCGCGTGGAAGGTGTCGGTCGTGGTGGCCTGGCCGTCCGCCGCGGACAGGGTCAGGCTCACCCGGCTCCCCGCCGCCAGCGCCGGCACCCGCAGGCCGAGGACCTCCGCGTCGCAGGTGAACCCGGCCAGGCCCTGGCCGCGCTCGAGCGGGAGCGGCGCCAGCACCTCGGCGGGCTGGGTGCCGAAGTAGGCCAGCAGGCTGAAGCCCTCCTGCGCCACACCCAGGTTGCGGCCGCACACGGCCACCAGGTCGCCCTGGAAGCCCTCGGCGGGGGAGAAGCCCAGGATCTGGATCGCGGGCGGGGGCGCGGGGAACTCCCGGCCGCAGCCCGGCAGGGCGGCGAACAGGCACAGGCCGGCCAGGGCCCGGAGCGCGAGTCGGACGTGCATGGCGTCCCTCCTGCGGATACGCCCCACTCTACGCTGTTTCCGGGCCGGCGGGCCAGGGGCCGGCCTACTCGATCACCGTGATCCCGCCCTGGCGCAGGTGGGCCACGAAGGCCTGGTCGCCGCTGGGGGAGAAGTACACCCGGAAGGGCCAGGGGTCGACCTCCAGCGTGGCGCTCACCGCGGGGTCGGCCGCGCAGCCGGGCGGATCGGGGCACAGGTCGACGGCCTGCACCAGCCCCAGGTTGGAGTGGGTGACGTACAGCCGGCGCTCGTCCGGGCTGACCGCCAGCCACACGGGCAGGCCGCCGGTCGGCACCCGCACCACGCGCGGCTCGCCCGCGGCGCCGAGCTCCAGGGGCTCGACCACCATCACCTCGCCGAGCTGGCTGAGCGCCAGCGCCACCAGGTAGCGCCGGGCCTCCGGCCGGCCCACCCGCGCCACGGCCAGATCGGCGACGAACATGGCCGCCTCGGGCGGCAGGACGGCCTGGCGGGCGCCGTCGAGCAGCTCGACCAGCGAGGTCCCGGCCAGCTCGGCCCGGTCGAGCACCGCCACCAGCGCGCCCGGCGGGCCGCCCTGCTGCCCGGCCACGCCGAGCAGGGCCGCCAGCACCCCGTGGCGCGGGCTCACGGTCACCAGGCGCACCTCGGGCGGCAGGCCCACCTCGAGGCCGATCGCCTCCCCGAGCCGCAGCGGCGGCGCGTCGGGGCCCTCGTCGTCGGCCTCGACGGACAGGACGCGCAGCCAGCCCGGCGTCCCCGCCTGCTCGCCGGCCGGCTGGCCGTAGCGCAGGAACACGGCCTCGGGCGCCTCGCCCGGCAGCAAGAAGAGCTGGTGGTAGCGCAGGTCGTACAGCCCCGGCCGGTGCAGGTCCAGCACGGGCAGCCCGACCCCGGCCAGGCGGCAGCCCAGCGGCGAGGGCGGCTGCCCCTCGTCGGTCAGGGTCGCCACCGCCAGCCGGCCCAGCAGCTCCCGCCCGTTCGCCCCCGTCTGGTCCTCGGCCCGCAGGCCGGCCAGCAGGAGCTCCCGCGTGCCCAGCTCCAGCGTGGCCAGGTCCAGCACCGCCAGCTGCGCGTCCTCGCCGGGGAAGATCTGGTCGCCCTGGGAGCCCGCGCGCGGATCCACCGGGCGGATCATGTTGGCGGTGATGTCGGACATGAAGATCTGCGCCGTGCGCCGGGCGAAGGCCAGCACCGGCAGCGTGGGCCCCAGGCCGATGGTGGAGAGCGTCTCCTGCTCGGCGCCGGCGTACAGGACGAGCAGCTCGTCGCTGGTGGGATCGGCGTACACCACCTCGTCCCGGGCGCCGGCCACGGGCGCGAGCGGGTCCACGTGGCGCTGCACCGCCAGGCTCTGGGAGGTGTTGTAGCCCGCGGGCCAGGGCACGAACTGCTCGAGCCGCAGGGGGCGGGCGTCGGGAGCGGTGAGGTCCAGGAAGTGCAGGCCGTCCTCCTCCGCCACCACCAGCCGCTCGTGCAGCCCGAGGTCCGCGTCCACGAAGAGCGCCGTCTCCAGATCCCAGATGGCGCCGCTCGCCCAGTAGACCAGCCCCTCGACGGGCGTCGGCGGGAGCGCCAGCGCGCCGTCGCCCCCGCCCGCGAACTCCCATAGCCCGCCGCTCTCCTGGCCCGCGGCGTACACGCGCTCGGCGCCGTCCACGGCGGAGAGCCGGCGGCTGGCCAGCGCGCCCAGCGGCTCCAGGCAGCGCGCGTCCCCGTCCGGGCTCGCCCGGACCGCGGCGCCCGTGGCGAGCTCCACGTCCCACAGCTCGGAGGTGCCCCCCACGGAGGCCAGCGCGTGGCCCGGCCGCGCCGCGGGGGCGATCACGTCCACCGGTCCGCCGGGCGAGAGCCCCGGGCACTCGGGGATCTGCTCGCCCGGCACGGACAGCCCCACGGAGAAGGCCGCGCCCTGGCCCCGGGGCAGGAAGGCCAGGCCCGGGCCGGCCAGGTTGGTCACCACCAGCCCGGGCGGCTGCTGGCAGCCGGGGTCCAGGCACGCCCCGTACACCAGGCCGGGCACGAAGAAGCTGTCCGCGGGCGGCTCGGGCAGGGTCACCTCGAGGCCCGCCCCGGTGATGCCGGCCTGCCCGTCGTCGGTCAGCGCGGCCGTGCTGAGCACCAGCCGGGTCAGGCCCGCGAGCGAGCCCGCGTCCCCGCCCAGGAACTGGACCGAGTACAGGGACAGCTCGGCGGCCAGCCCGGGCTGGGCCGAGAGCTCGATGAGCATGGCCGAGGACAGCGGCGCCAGGCAGGCGCCGTAGCTCAGGTGCGTACCGCTGGCCAGGAACACGAGATCGAGGGAGGCGGACTCCACCCCGGCCACCAGCGCCAGCCCGATCGGCTGCGGCCCGACCGGCAGGGACATGCAGGTGGACGCGGTGCGCACCCGGAAGGCGTTGCCCACGCGCTCGTCCAGCGGGTGGCCCGCGCCCAGGTAGACGAAGCCGTTGTCGGCGGAGGCCTGGCTGCTGGAGGTGGACACCCGCAGGCCGACCAGGCCCGGTTCGCCCAGCTCGGGCACCACCACCCACACGCCCTGCTCGCAGCCCGCGGGCAGCTCGGCCGGGAGCGCCGAGAGCACCTCGGCCAGCTCGGTGTCGAAGTACACCAGGTTCAGGGCGGCCTCCGCTTCCAGGTTGCGGCCGCACAGCAGCACCACGTCGCCGGCGAAGCCGCGGGCGGGCTCGGTCCCGTCGAGCGCCACCGCCGGCGGCGGCGGCGAGAAGTCGCGGCCGCAGGCGGCCGGCAGCGCCGCCAGCAGCAGGGCCCAGGCCAGCGCGGCGCGGGTCATGTCCGCCCCTCCCCATCCCCGGCGCGGGCCGCGTGCAGCCGCGCCCGGGACGCGTCCGTGTTCAGGTTCAGGTGGCCGGCCAGCTCCACCAGGGCCGTGGCCTCCTCGAAGCGCCCGGCCGGGAGCAGCTCGTCGAGCGCGCGGGCCAGCCGCTCGGCCAGGCGATCCTGCAGGGAGGCCTCGTCGAAGGGCACCTGCATGGCGCGGGCCGCGGCCAGCAGCGCGGTGAGCTCGGCGGCCGCCGCGGGCGTGGGCTGGCCGAGCACCTCCTCCAGCCGCCCGGCCAGGCGGCGGCCCAGCCGGCGCCCGGAGGCCTCCAGCCCGAGCGACAGGCCCAGCGCCTGCAGCATCTCCGCCTGTCGCCGGGCCGGCTCGAAGTCGCCGTTCTCCAGCGCGCGCGCGAACAGCTCGTCGAAGCGCCGGTTGGCCGCGAAGCCCACCGCCGGCCGGAGCGCCGGGGGCAGCGCCAGGCCCAGCGGGACCAGGGTCCGCAGCAGCCCCTCGTTCTGCTGGTACAGCCCGTCCAGGGTGCGGGTGAGCTCCGCCAGCACCGGCCGGAGCAGGGTGCCCACCGCGCGCAGGCGCAGGTCCTGGAGCATGTCGGGCAGGCCGAGCCGCAGCTCGAACCGCCCGGCCAGGCGCCCGGCCGCGGCCTCCAGCCCGTCGCGCTCCACCTCGGCCAGCGCCTCCTCGAGCGCGATGGGCTTGGCCGCGGGATCCCAGGCGCGCACCAGGGCCACCAGCCTGAGCTCGCGGCCCGCCAGCGCCAGCACCTCGAAGGAGCCGCCCTCGCGGGTGCGGTCGGTGAGCACGGTCAGGCGCCCCAGGAAGGCCGTGACCCCCGCGGCCGAGCCGCGCTCGGCCGAGTGGGTCTCCACCCGGAAGGCGTGCAGCCGCGCGGCCGGCTGGCAGGGATCCATGAGCGCCAGCGCCCCCAGGTGCCCGGCCGCCCGGGCCGGGGAGAGCATGCTGGGCTCGACCGCGCGCCGCAGCAGATCGAGGCCGGTGCCCACCCCGGGGACGTTGCTCCTGGCCTCCCCCAGGCTGCGGCGCGCCTGGCCGTCCTGCGGGGCGCCGGCCAGCAGCTCGGCGAGCTGGGCGGCCCGGGCGTAGTAGCGCAGGTCCTGCACCGCCTCCAGCCCGCCCAGATCGGAGAAGAACCAGCCGCAGGAGGTGTACATCAGCAGGCCGTGCAGCTGCATCTCCAGCAGGCGGTAGGCCTGGGCGCGCTCCTCGTCCGACAGCACCCGCGGCGCGTGGCGCTCGAAGAAGCTCCTGGCCGCGCCCAGCTTGCGCGCCGACAGCACCTGCACGTACTCGTCCCGCGCCTTCCACGGATCGCGGAAAAGGGCGCCCGCCTGGAGCGCGTACAGCGCGTCGGTGCGCTCGCGCAGGGCGTCGAAGGCGGCCCGCAGCGGCGCCCGCCAGCCCTGGTGCCAGCTCGGCGGTCCGCCGGTCGTGCAGCCGCAGTCCTCGCGCCAGCGGCCCACCCCGTGGGCGCAGCTCCAGGCCGTGCCCAGCCCCAGGTGCCCGGGCTTCAGCCGCACCTCGAAGGCCGGCGGGTGGGCGTCCAGGTAGGCCGACGGGTTGGTGAGCCTGAGCCCGCGCCGGGGCAGCTCGCGGGTGGCCAGGTAGGCCAGGCACATGTCGCCCATGGGCTCGTGGTGGCCGTAGCTCTCGCCGTCGGTGGCCACCAGCACCAGCCGGTCGCCGTCCCCCTCGGGCGCCGCCCGGCCGGCCCCCTCGATGCGGTCGGCGAACACGCCGGCGTTGCGCAGCAGGTGCTCGAAGGCCACCCCGCGCGAGACCTGCTCGTGGAAGAACAGCACCGCCACGGGCCCGTGCGGCGTGCGCACCTGGTAGGCGCGGTGGGTGGGCGGCCCGCCCGGCCCCACCTCCTGCCAGGCCCCCCCGGACAGGGGCCGGATGGCCTCGGCCTGGGTCGGGGCGAGCACCGTGAAGCGCACCCCCAGCCGGGCCAGATCGTCCATGACCAGGTGGTTGGCGGCGGTCTCCGGGAGCCACAGCCCCTCGGCCTCGCGCCCGAAGCGGGCGCGGAAGTCGTGCAGGCCCCACAGGATCTGCGTCTGCCGGTCGCGCGCGGACATCAGGGTCAGGATGGGGTGGTTGTAGGCCTGGGCCATGGCGTTGCCGCGCCCGCGGTCCTGGAGGCTCAGCCGATCCGCGGCCAGGATGCGCCGGTAGCTCGCGGGCTGGGCGGCCTCCAGGTAGGACAGCAGGGTGGGCCCGAAGTTGAAGCTCAGGTGGCGGTAGTTGTTGACCACGTCCATGACCCGGCCGCGCTCGTCCAGCACCCGGCTGCGGCCGTTGGGGGTGTAGCACTCGGCCGTGACCCGCGCGTTCCAGTCGTGGTACGGCGCGGCCGAGTCCTGGATCTCGATGCTCCCGGTCCAGGGGTTCTCCCGGGGGGGCTGGTAGAAGTGGCCGTGGATGATGACGTGGATGGTGCTCGCCATGGGGGCAGGTTAGCCCAAATCTCCGCAGGCCGCACCTGTCAGGTCCAGCGCCGCTCCCCGACCCAGGGGCGTGGGCTGCCGCGGCGGCGCCCGAAAGGAGCGAGCCATGAGCTACGTGATCCGCGAGACCCTCGTGGATGATTGCGGTTGCGGGAGTTACCTCAAGAGCCTGTACCGGGTCGAGGACGATTGCGGTTGCCAGGAGGCGTTCCTCCCGGGAGAGCGGGTGAGGCTGCGCTACGACCGGTTCGGCAATCCCTGGATCATGGCGGTCGAGGACGCCGGCTGCGGTTGCGTGGACACGGACTTCGCGTTCAGCGCGGATTGCGGGCCGCGCTACGGCTTCCGCGAGCCCTACCGCGGGGTGTACCTCGCGGACAGGCAGGGCAAGTCGGTGAAGGTCGAGGAGAAGAAGGACGAGGAGAAGCAGGAGGAGAAGCAGGGCGGGGCTTGCACGGAGTAGCGCAGCCCATCCGCCGTTCCTGGTTCCAGGTTCCCGGTTCCTGTTTCGCGCCCGGAAACAGGAACTAGGAACCAGGAACAAGGAACTGACGAACAGCGATGTCCTCTAGCGTCCCCGCCTCGTGCCTCTCCATGACCCGCTGGAGGAACGCCCGGTAGATCTCCGCCTTGATCCTCCAGGGGACGCGCAGGGAGCGCTCCGCGCCCAGCCCGGGCGGGAGCCCGTCGCTTCGCAGATCCAGCAGATCCACCCCGTGCAGCTCGAGCTGCACCCAGCCCCGGCGCGCCAGGCCGGCGCCCAGGGCCCCGGCGGCGCGCGGGCCGAGCTGGGCCAGCAGCCCACCGGTCAGCGGCAGCCCGAGCGCCGCGCTGATGGGCAGCTCGAGCAGGCTGTCCTCGCCCGGCCGGGCCGCCCGCCAGGGCCGGTCGAGCCTGGCCGGGTAGGGCCGGGTCCTGCCCAGCGCCTCGCGCGGATCGCCCAGGATGGCCGCGCTCGGCCGCCCGAGCAGCGCGAGCAGCCCCACCGCCCCGGCCTTGGCCGCCTGGTAGAGCGGGCTCGGCAGCGCCGAGGCGTCGTAGCGCGCCCCGGCCGCGCGCGCGGCCGCCAGCACCCGCGGGCCCAGCAGGTAGCCGGGCGCGCGGAAGCCGGCCGGCGGCTGGCCCGAGAGCGCCTGCACGGCCCGCGCCCCGTCGCCGAGCTCCCGGGCGAGCGCGGGGTCCGGCAGGCGGCTGAGCGCGTAGGGGTGGCTCCAGGTGTGGTTGGCCAGCTCGTGCCCGGCGGCCGCGGCCGCCCGCAGCGCGGCCTGGGCCTCCGGGTGCGCGAGGCTCTCCCCCACGCAGAACAGCGTGCCCTTCGCCCCCAGCCCGTGCATGAGCTCCAGGAAGCGCTCCACGGCCACGCTCACCACCGGATCCGCGCCCGGCGCCTCCTCCTCCGGCAGCCCGTACAGGCGGCGGTAGCAGGACAGGGGATCCAAGTCGATGGAGATGGCCAGCATGGCGTTCCACTGTGTCTGGTGGCTGGTGGCTGGTGGCTGGTTTAAACCAGACACTAGACACTAGCCACTAGACACGGTGATTCACTTCTCCTTGAACCGTATCACATAGACGAGCGTGGCCAGGTTCCCCAGCGCCTCCGGCACCCGGCGGACCAGGTTGATGGTGGGGGAGCGCTTCTCCCGCACGCACAGCGGCACCTCGACCACGGTCAGGCCCGCGCGCTCGGCGCGGATGACCAGCTCGGAGGCGAACAGGTTGCGCTCCACCACGCAGGCGCGCGCCACCGGCAGGAGCGGCTCGCGCCGGAGCGCCTTCAGCCCGTGGGTGTCGGTGCCCTTGAAGTCGAGGGTGAGCCGGAGCAGCCCGTTGAGCACCTGGCTGGCCAGGTGCCGCAGCCAGGGCCGCTCGTCGCGCGCGCCCGGGGCGAGCTTCGAGCCCACCACCATGTCGGCCCGCCGCGAGCGCAGCAGCCCGATGGCCGCGCGGTAGAAGTCGAGGTCCAGCAGATCGATCTCGTCGCACACCACCAGCTCGCCGCGGGCCTCCTCGAGGCCCCGCCGCAGCGCCTTGCCGTAGTTGGGCTCGCCGGCCGAGAAGAAGCGCACCTCAGGGTGGCGCGCCGCGAGATCCGCGGCGATCGCCAGCGTCCCGTCGTTCGAGCCGTTCTCCGCCAGCAGGATCTCGAAGCTCGGGGCCACCGCCGGCAGGCGGTCGAGCAGCCCCGCCACCGAGTCGGCCAGGATGGTCTCCTCGTTGTGGATGGGGATGACGACGGTCAGCTCCGGGGCGGCGCGCATGGGCGGCAACCTAGCGCAGGCGCGCCCCGGTTGGCAAGTCGGGGGGAGTTCGTGTACACCTGGAGGGGTTGCTGGGGGCGGTCCCCGCCACGCGCGAGGTGGGCATGTTCGAGGAAGCGACCGATCGCCTGTGCGAGTTCCTCAAGGGCATGGCCGATCCGGCCGTGGTGGCGCGGCTCGACCGGGTGGACGCGAAGCTGAACGAGTTCGGGGTGGACCCGTTCGGCTTCGACCCGGAGCTGGCCAAGACCATCATCCCCGCCATGGTGTTCCTGTACCGGCACTACTTCCGGGTGCAGTGCCAGGGGCTGGAGAACGTGCCCACCGGCCGGGTCATGCTGATCTGCAACCACTCGGGCCAGCTCCCCATCGACGCCATGATGATCTGCTCGGCCATGGTGCTGGAGGCCGAGCCCCCGCGCATCGTGCGCTCCATGGTGGAGAACTGGGTGCCCACCCTGCCGTTCGTCAGCCACCTGTTCGCCCGCTGGGGGCAGATCGTCGGCACGCGCGAGAACTGCCTGCGCCTGCTGGCGAGCGACCAGCCCATCCTGGCCTTCCCCGAGGGGGTGCGCGGCATCAACAAGACCTTCGGCGAGCGCTACCAGCTCCAGGAGTTCGGGCTGGGCTTCATGCGCCTGGCGCTCCAGGCCCGGGCGCCGATCGTGCCGCTGGCCATGGTGGGCGCCGAGGAGCAGACCATCTCGGTCTACAACGCCCGGGGGCTGGCGAAGCTGCTGGGGCTGCCCAACCTGCCCATCACCCCGCTCACCCCGCTGGTCGGGCCGCTGGCGCTCCTGCCGCTGCCCACCCGCTACCGCCTGTACGTCGGCAAGCCGATGGAGTTCACCGGCAACCCGGACGACGAGGACTCGGTCATCGCGGAGAAGGTCAAGCGGGTGAGCCAGACCATCCACCGCATGCTGCACGACGGGCTGCGCGCCCGCAAGCACTGGTTCTGGTAGTGGGGGGAGGGAGCCCGATGAGCCCGAAGGCAGAGGACAGGAAGCCCGCGCCCATCGTGATCACCGGCATCTCCGGCAACCTGGGCGGGTTGCTGACCCGGCGCCTGCACACCCGCCACCCCATCATCGGCATCGACCGGCGCCCCTTCGAGGGCAAGCCCAAGGACGTGGTCCACCACCGCATCGACGTGCGCCGCCGCAAGGCCGAGGACATCTTCCGCGCCAACCGCGTCGGCGCGCTGGTGCACCTGGGGCTGGTGCACCAGCCCTCGCGCTCGGGCCGCGCCCACCGCGACCAGAACGTGCTGGGCACCATGAAGCTGCTGGAGTACTGCGCCCGCTACGGGGTGCGGAAGGTGGTGCTGCTCTCCTCGGCCTACGCCTACGGGGCCCAGCCCACCAACCCCAACTTCCTGTCCGAGGACGCCCCGCTGGCGGCCGATCTGAACACGCCCGAGATGCGCGCGCTGATCGAGTGGGACATGTACGCCCAGAGCTTCTTCTGGAAGCACCCGCACATCGAGACCGTGATCCTGCGGCCGGTGCACGTGGTGGGCAAGAACGTGCGCAACGCCCCCTCGAACTACCTGCGCCTGACCCACCCGCCGACCCTGCTCGGCTTCGACCCGATGATCCAGCTGCTGCACGAGGAGGACCTGCTGCAGGCCATCGCGCTGGCGCTCGAGCCGGGCAAGCGCGGGGTGTTCAACGTGGTCGGCCCGGGCGAGGTGCCGCTCAGCCGGGCGCTCCGGGAGCTCGGCCGCACCCCGGTGCCCATCCCGCACTTCCTGGCCGCCCCGGTGCTGCGGCAGATGTGGCGCCTGGGGCTGTCGGCCTTCTTCCCCGGCGACCTGCCCCACCTGAAGTACCAGTGCATGGTGGACGGCAGCCGCGCCCGCGCCGAGCTCGGCTTCCACCCGGAGCACACGCTCAGGGAGACGATCCGGGCGATCTTGTGAAGCAGTGGCTGGTGTCTGGTGGCTGGTGTCTGGTTTAAACCAGCCACTAGCCACTAGCCACCAGACACATTGAAACGGCCTTGATTCTCCCGTAGAATCCGCCCGGATCCGGAGTGCCCTGAATTCCCGATGTTTTCGGGGAAATCCAGGGCGCAGAAGGCGGCTCGTTGCAGCAGGCCTGGCCGATCCCCCATCAGCCCCTCGTCGGTCCCCCCTGGAACCGAGAGGGCCGGAGGCTGCCCCCATGGTGAAGGACCCCAAGACCCGCCGCCCGCCCTTCCTGATCGGGGTGGCCGGCGGCACCGGCTCCGGCAAGACCACCCTCACCCGGGCCATCCTGGCCGCCATCGGCGAGCGGGTGGCGGTCATCCAGCACGACTGGTACTACCGCGACCACTCCCACATGCCGCCCGAGCAGCGGGCGCGCATGAACTACGACCACCCCGCGGCGCTCGAGACCGGGCTGCTCATCCGCCACCTGAAGGCGCTGAAGAAGCACCACGCGGTCAAGGCGCCCATCTACAACTTCGTCACCCACTCGCGCATGCCGGGCGGGGAGCGCATCGAGCCGGCCCCGGTGATCATCGTGGAGGGCATCCTGATCTTCGCCGAGGAGAAGCTCAGGGACGTGTTCGATCTGAAGCTGTTCGTGCAGACCGAGAGCGATCTGCGCCTGCTCCGGCGCCTGCAGCGCGACATGAGCGACCGCGGGCGCTCGTTCGAGAAGTCGGTGGAGCAGTACCTGGAGACCGTGCGGCCCATGCACGAGCTGTTCGTCGAGCCCAGCAAGCGCTTCGCCGACATCATCATCCCGGCCTCCCAGCCCAACGAGAAGGCCATCAAGATGATCGTGGACATGGTGCACCGGAGGGCCGATCGGCATAGCTGAATCACCGTTCCATGTTCCTGGTTCCACGTTCCCAGTCGGGAACCAGGAACCCGGAACCAGGAACCAGGAACAGAGAGCCAATCCCATGACCCACCTCGCAACTTTCCTGAAGAAGATCGAATCAAAGGAAGCCCTGATCGGCATCGTCGGCCTCGGCTACGTGGGGCTGCCGCTGGCCATCGCCTACGCGGACCACGGCTACCGGGTGCTCGGGCTGGACATCGACCCGAGGAAGCCCGAGGCCATCGCCGCCGGCCGGGCCTACCTCAAGCACATCCCGGGCAGCCGCTTCGCCCCGCACGTGGCCGCCGGCCGGCTCCAGGCCACCTGCGACTTCGCCCGCGCGCGGGAGTGCGACGCCGTCCTCATCTGCGTGCCCACCCCCTTGAACGAGTCGCGCGAGCCGGACACCTCGTTCATCGAGGCGAGCGCCCGGGCCATCCTGCCCGGGCTGCACCCGGGCCAGCTCGTGTCGCTGGAGTCGAGCACCTACCCGGGCACCACCGACGAGCTGGTGCGCGCCATCCTCGAGGGCGGCTCCCCCTACCGGGCCGGCCGGGACTTCTTCCTGGTGTTCAGCCCGGAGCGCGAGGACCCGGGCAACCCCACCTTCCACACCGCCAACATCCCCAAGGTGGTGGGCGGGTACACGCCCGACTGCCTGAAGGCCGGCGAGGCACTGTACGCCGCGGCCGTGGAGCGGGTGGTGCCGGTCAGCTCCACCCGCGCGGCCGAGATGGTGAAGCTCCTGGAGAACACCTTCCGCGCGGTCAACATCGCGCTGGTCAACGAGCTGAAGCTCATCTGCGAGCGCATGGACCTCGACGTGTGGGAGGTGATCCGGGCCGCGGCCACCAAGCCCTTCGGCTACCAGCCCTTCTGGCCCGGGCCGGGGCTGGGCGGGCACTGCATCCCCATCGACCCCTTCTACCTGACCTGGAAGGCGCGCCAGTACGATCTCACCACCCGCTTCATCGAGCTGGCGGGCGAGATCAACACGAACATGCCCTACCACGTGGTGGAGCGGGCCCAGGACGCGCTGAACGGCAAGCGAAAGAGCCTGAACGGCGCGCGGGTGCTGGTGCTGGGGGCGGCCTACAAGCCGGACATCGACGACATGCGCGAGAGCCCGGCGCTGAAGATCATCGAGCTGCTGCGCGAGAAGGGCGCCCAGGTCGAGTACCACGACCCGCACGTGCCGGCCCTGCCGCCCACCCGGAAGCACCGGCTGGAGATGAGCTCGGTGCCGCTCGACGAGGCGCGCCTGAAGGCGGCCGACTGCGTGGTGGTGGTCACCCACCACAAGGCCATCGACTGGCAGCTCGTGGCGCGGGCGGCGAGCCTGATCGTCGATTCGCGGAACGTGGTCCCGCGGGACCATGGGAATGTGGTGGGGGCGTGATGGACGCAGTGTCTGGTGTCTGGTGGCTGGTGGCTGGTTTAAACTAGCCACCCGCCACTCGCCACCAGACACAGTGAACGGTACCGCATGATCCCGAACCAGCTAGACCAACGTATCGTCACGCTCTCGCGTGATCTCGTCGCCCGCCTGGACCGCCAGCGCCGGCTGTGCGCGGCCTTCCGCAAGGACGCCTGCGCCCAGCTGAACGCGCTCGAGCTCGCGGCGGTGGGGGTGCGGGACGCGCTGCTCGACGCGCTCGAGCGCGGCCCCCGGCGGCCCGAGGCCCACGCGGCCATGCTGGCTGCGGATCTGCGCCTGGAGCTCCTGGCGGCGGAGGCGGTCGGCGCGGCCGGGCTCGAGCCGATCGCCTGCGAGGAGATCGCGCGCTCGGTGCGGGAGCTGCGCGGGGCGATCGGGGCGTGCGTATCGATCGGAGTGAATCAGCGTTCCTAGTTCCTGGTTCCAGGTTCCTGGTCGGGATTCGAAACCAGGAACCAGGAACCAGGTACCAGGAACGAAGCACGATGCACGAGATTCTCCAGGATCTTCGTTCGTTGATCGATCACCTGGACCGCCTGGGCCGCGACTGCGTCGGCCAGCCGGGCTCCGGGGCGATCGCGCTGTGGCAGGTGGGGGCGCTCGAGCTCCGCGACCGGGTCCAGGCGCTGGGCGCGCTCAGGCCGGGCGCGCCCGAGGCCCTGCGGCGCCTGCTCGCGGCCGAGCGCGCGGTCGAGGGGCTGGCCGCCGAGGTGCGGGTCGCGCTGGCCGCCGACGAGCCGCCCGCGGTGGAGGTCGCCGGCCTGCTCCCGCCGCTTTCGGCGCTCGTCGGGAAGCTGCGGGCGCTCCACGCCCTGCACGCGCGCCTGACGCACGACGACGAAACTTGCGGCGGGCCGGGGCGCGGGTCAGAATGAGTCGGTCCCTGGGGAGGATACCGAGAGTGAAGCAGGCGGAGAACACCGTTCCAGGTTCCTGGTTCCAAGTTCCTGGTTCGGAAACCAGGAACCCCGCTCGCGGTGGGTACCAATCGGCTCGGTGGCGCATGAGGCGGGGCTGCTCGCTGCGCTCGCTGCCAGGAACCAGGAACTGCCTTGTGTTCCTCGTCGCCGCGGTGCTGCTCGCCGCCCTGGCCGGCTGCGGCCCCGCGCGCAGCGAGCTGGTGCTCGAGGACGACGAGGTCTTGGCGGCCCTCAACCCGGACGCCACCCGGCGCACGAGCGTGGTCCCGGAGATCGCCAAGCGCAGCGACGCCGAGGCCGGCACCGCCAACCCGGTGGCCGTCCCGGGCGGCACGGGCAAGGCGGGCGACCCGGTCTACTCCACCTCCTACGCCATCGAGCTGGCCAAGCTCGCCCTCAAGGAGTCGGGGGTGGAGTGCGAGGCGCGCGGCGTCCAGGTGACCTACTTCGAGGGTGTGTACACGGTCTGCTTCCCCCGGCCCGACGACCAGATGTCCGCCGCGGACTACAAGGTCGACATCAACGAGACCGACTCGCGGATCCTGAAGATCGTGACGAAACCGGAATGACGGGTGGCTGGAGTCCGGTGTCTGGCGGCGGAGCAAGCGAGCAACGCGAGCGCCGCGGAGCAGTCCCCGAAGGGGATGTCTGGTTTAAACTAGCCACTAGACACTAGCCACCAGACACGCTGATTTTTCTCCCGGAGCCCTCCATGCTCGTCCACCTCATCGCCGGCGCGCGCCCCAACTTCATGAAGGTGGCGCCGATCCACCGCGCGGCCGTGGCCGCCGGGCTCGAGGCCCGGCTCATCCACACCGGCCAGCACTACGATCCCGCCATGAGCCAGGTGTTCCTGGACGAGCTGGGGCTGCCGGCCCCGCACCGCCACCTGGAGGTGGGCTCGGGCTCGCACGCCGAGGTGACCGCCCGCGCCCTGGAGCGGCTGGAGAAGGTGTTCCAGGAGGAGCGGCCGGACTGGGTGCTGGTGGTGGGCGACGTGAACTCGACGCTGGCCGGCGCGCTCGCGGCGGTGAAGCTCGGGCTGCGCTGCGCCCACGTGGAGGCCGGCCTGCGCTCGGGCGATCGCGCCATGCCCGAGGAGCTGAACCGGCTGGCCACCGACGCGGTGTGCGACCTGCTGCTCGTCAGCGAGCCGGCCGGGCTTGCGAACCTGCGCCGGGAGGGCAAGCCGGACAAGGTCGTGCGCCTGGTGGGCAACACCATGATCGACACCCTCGACCGCTTCCTGCCCGCGGCCCGCGCGCGCCAGACCCGGGCCCGCTTCGGGCTCCCGGAGAGAGGCTTCGCCCTCTGCACCCTGCACCGGCCCTCCAACGTGGACGATCCCGCGGAGCTCGCGGCGCTCGTGGCCCGGCTCCAGCGGGTGGCCGCGCGCCTGCCGGTGGTGTTCCCGGTGCACCCGCGCACCCGGGCGCGGCTCGCGGGGGCGGGGATGGCCCCGCCCCGGCGAACGGACGCGGGTTCCGCAGGGGCGATGCAAGCATCGCCCCTACAGCTGATCGATCCCCTGGGCTACCTGGACTTCGTCTCCCTCATGGCGGACGCGCGGGTGGTGCTGACCGACTCGGGCGGCATCCAGGAGGAGACCACCGCGCTGGGGGTGCCCTGCCTGACGCTGCGGGACAACACCGAGCGGCCCATCACCGTCGACGAGGGCACGAACCAGCTCGTGGGCGCGGGCGGCGAACGGCTCGAGCCCGCGCTGGACGAGCTGCTCTCCGGCCGCGCCCGGCCCGGCCGCCGGCCCGCGCTGTGGGACGGGCACGCGGCGGAGCGGATCGTGGCGGAGCTGGTGAACGCGTGAATCACGGTGTCTAGTACCTAGTGTCTTGTGTCTAGTGTCTAGTGTCTAGTGTCTGGTTTAAACCAGCCACCAGCCACCAGCCACCAGCCACTTCCCTAGCCCTCAAGGAGCTCCCATGACTCACCGCCTCGTCCTCGTGTCCGTCCTCGCCCTGCTCCTGTCCGCCGCGTCCTGCCGCCAGGGCGACCCGCCGGCAAGCCCGTCCCCGGCCGCGGCCCCGGCCGCGCCAGCGCCCGAGGCGCTCCCCCCGGCGGGGCCCGAGGCGGCCGCGGCCAACAACGCCTTCGCCGTCGATCTCTTCAAGAAGCTCGTGGCCGAGGCGAAGGGCGGGAACGTCTTCTTCTCGCCCTTCAGCCTCGAGAGCGCGCTCGGCATGACCGCCGCCGGGGCCCGGGGGGCCACGGCGGACGAGATGGCCGCGGTGCTGCACCTGGCCGCGGCCGGCCCCGATCCCCACGCGGCCCTGGCCGGGCTGGCGCGGGCGCTCACGGGCGCGAAGCTCGAGGGCGGCGAGCTGAAGGTCGCCAACGCCCTGTGGGGCCAGCGGGGCTTCGGGTTCCAGAAGGCCTTCCTGGAGCTCGTCTCGAGCCGGTACGGCGGCGGCCTCCGGGAGGTCGACTTCGTCAAGGCCACGGAGGAGGCCCGCCTGGCGATCAACGCCTGGGTGGCCGAGATCACCGCCGGGCGGATCAAGGACCTGCTGGCCCCGGGGGACGTCACCGCGGCCACCGCGCTGGTGCTGACCAACGCCATCTACTTCAAGGGGCTGTGGGCGGCCAAGTTCGACCCCGCCGCCACCCGGCCCGGCAACTTCAAGCTGGCCTCGGGCCAGGTGGCCCAGGTGCCCCTCATGTCCCAGTCCTCGAAGCTCGGCTACGCCGAGCCGCGCCCGGGGCTCCAGCTCCTGGAGCTGCCCTACCAGGGCGGCGAGCTGTCCATGGTGGTGCTGCTGCCCGCGGGCGACGCGGCCGGGCTGGCGGCCTCGCTCGACGCCGCGACCCTGGCCGGCTGGCTGGCGTCCCTCGACGCGTCGGAGAAGGTGGACGTGAGCCTGCCGAAGTGGAAGCTCGAGAGCCGCAGCGATCTCGGCCCGGTGCTCGCCTCGCTCGGCATGAAGACGGCCTTCGGCGCGGGGGCGGACTTCTCGGGCATGGGCGGAGCGCAGGGCGACCTGTCCATCTCCAAGGTGATCCACCAGGCGAACATCGAGGTGGACGAGGAGGGCACGGTGGCCGCGGCGGCCACGGCGGTGATCATGCGCAAGGCCCTCTCGGAGTACCGCGCCTTCCATGCCGACCGGCCGTTCGTCTACCTGCTCCGCCACCGGCCCAGCGGGGCCATCCTGTTCCTCGGGCTGCTCAGCGACCCGCGCCCGGCGGGCTGAGGCCCCGCCCGGGTGCCAACTGCAGCGATGGGGAATGGACTTGTTCCTGGTTCCTGGTTCCCGGTTGGGAATCAGGCTAGCCCATGTGAAACCAGGAACTAGGAACTCGGAACCAGGAACGGTATTTAGGATGCTCCTCGATTCCCTCATCCCCCCGCCCGCGGGTGCCAGCCACCTGCAAGCCAGGGAAGTTGACTGGTTGACAACGTCCCCTCCTCGGAGACTGGTGGTCCCGATGAAGCTCCGAATCGGCCTGCTCGTCCTGGCGTCGGGGGCCTGCCTGGCGGCCTGCATGCCGACTGGCGCGGGCCACCGCTACATCGTCGACGGCCAGGGCTACACCTCGAGCGAGCAGGCCCTGGCGGCCATGGAGCGCAGCTGGGAGGCCAAGCGCGCCGAGGTCCGGCCCCTGCCGCAGGTGGCCAGCTCCATCCTGGTCTGCGCTCCCTCCGACGCGGCCCTGGGCCGGCCTCCGTACCACAAGGTCGAGGGGGGCGGCACCGTGAGCGCCGAGGCGCTCGCCTACGCCGTGGCCGCCAACCGCAAGCAGTTCGAGCACCACGCCCGGGTGCTGGAGCGGGCCCGGTTGTTCGCCGAGGTGGCCTTCACCGGCACCGACGACTGCCTCGGGGCCGCGCGAGGCCGCGGGGTGGAGTACGCCCTCGCGTTCAGCGGCAACACCTACGAGCTCATCCGCCTGGCGGACGGCGCCCGGTCCAACGTGACCGCGCCCGCGGCGAGCGAGTTCGCCTTCAAGGTCTCGGAGTTCGCGCGCTCCCCGGGCCCGGCCGCCCCGGCGCCGGGCCAGGCCGCGCCGCTCCTGGCGGTGATGAACGTGGAGCTGGCCTCGGCCGGCTTCCGGCCCGAGCTGTCCGAGCCGGTCACCGACTACCTGGCCACCAAGCTGGCCGAGGGCGGCAAGCTCCGGGTGGTGCCGCGCGGCCAGCTCCGCGCCCAGCTCGGCCAGGAGAAGGCCTCCTCCTACCAGGCCTGCTTCGACCAGGCCTGCCAGATCGAGCTGGGCAAGGCCCTGGCCGCCGAGCTGGTGCTGGCCGTGAAGGTGGTGAGGCTGGGCAGCGCCTGCTCGCTCACCGGCAGCCTGTTCGACCTCAAGACCGAGGCCACCCTACGCGCCGCGGCGGTGGATCTCGGCTCCTGCACCGAGGACGCGCTGCAGCAGGGCGCGGCCGAGCTGGCCAGGCGGCTCGGCGAGTGAGGGAGCGAACCATGAAGCTGGGCATGGCCATCCTGGTGTGTCTCGCCTCCTCCTCCGCGCTCGCCGACCAGGCCGGAGACCTGGCCAGGTCCCGGGTCGACCACACCCGGGTCGTGCTGGCCCAGGTCCGGTCCGCGCTCGACCTGTACATGGTCCAGAAGGGCTCCTACCCGACCACGGAGCAGGGGCTGAAGCTCCTGGTGGACGAGAAGATCCTGGCCGGGGAGCCGAAGGACGCCTGGGGGAATGCGCTGCGCTACCAGCGCTCCGACCCCTCGACCTGCGTGCTCGAGTCCCTCGGCCGGGACGGCAAGCCGGGCGGGAGCGGTGAGGACGCGGACCTGGCCGCGGATTGAGGGCGTGCCCCTTCCATCGTTGTGCCAGCCGACCGCAGATGGGGTGGGACATGGTGGCTGGTGTCTAGTGTCTGGCAGCGGAGCGAACCCCGAAGGGGCAAGCGGAGCAGTCCCCGAAGGGGATGTCTGGTTTGAACCAGCCACAAGCCACTGGACACAGTGATTCACTCATGAAAGCCACACTGCGAAGAGCCATGGACAATAAAGCAAGGATCCACGTCGCCGGCCACACCGGCCTGGTCGGCTCGGCCATCACCCGCCGGCTCCAGGCCGGGGGCTTCCGGAACCTCCTGGTCCGCGACCTCCACGAGCTCGACCTGACCGACGCGCGGGCCACGAACGCCTTCTACGCCGAACACAAGCCCGAGTACGTGTTCGTGGCCGCGGCCAAGGTGGGCGGCATCGCCGCCAACGACCGCTACCCGGCCGACTTCATCCGCATAAATCTAATGATCGAGCTGAACCTGATCGAGGCGGCCTTCCGCCACGGGGTGAAGAAGCTCCTGTTCCTGGGCTCCACCTGCATCTACCCCAAGCTCTGCCCCCAGCCCATGAGGGAGGAGTACCTGCTCACCGGCCCGCTCGAGCCCACCAACGACGCCTACGCCATCGCCAAGATCGCGGGCATCCTGATGTGCAAGAGCTACAACCGCCAGCACGGCACCAACTTCATCGCCGCCATGCCCACCAACCTGTACGGTCCGCACGACAACTTCGATCTCCAGTCGAGCCACGTGCTGCCGGCCATGATCCGGAAGATGCACGAGGCCAAGCAGGCCGGCGCCCCGGAGGTGAAGCTGTGGGGCACGGGCGCCCCCCGGCGCGAGTTCCTGTACGTGGACGATCTGGCCGACGCGCTGGTCTTCCTGATGGAGCGCTTCGACGCGGACCCGAAGAGGCCCGACGACCTGTTCGTCAACGTGGGCGTGGGAGAGGACCTCGAGATCCGGGAGCTGGCCGCGATGGTGAAAGATGTGGTCGGCTACCCGGGGAAGCTCGCCTGGGATCCAGCCATGCCGGACGGAACGCCGCGGAAGCTCGTGGACGTCTCGCGGATCAATGCGCTCGGATGGAAGGCAAAGATCTCTCTACGAGATGGGATTGAGAAGACCTACGGCTGGTATCTCGACCACAAGACCGGCTGAAGTCAGGGCGGGGCAAGCCCCGCCCCTACGTCGCACGTCGCACGTCGCACGCCGCACGAAGCGAGAGAAGCCATGAAGAAAGCACTGATCACAGGAATCACCGGCCAAGACGGCTCGTACCTCGCCGAGCTTCTCCTGAGCAAAGGTTACGAAGTCCACGGCATGGTCCGCCGCTCCTCGTCCTTCAACACCCAGCGCATCGACCATCTCTACCAGGATCCCCACGTCCGCGACCGCCGGCTGATCCTGCACTACGGCGATCTCTCCGACGGTTCGAACGTCTCCCGGCTGGTCGAGAAGATCGTCCCCGAGGAGATCTACAACCTGGGCGCGCAGAGCCACGTCAAGGTGAGCTTCGACGTGCCCGAGTACACGGCCCAGTCGGACGGCATCGGCACGCTCCGGCTGCTGGACGCCATCAAGGAGGCGCGCCTCCCGGCCCGCTTCTACCAGGCCTCCACCAGCGAGCTGTACGGCAAGGTGCAGGAGGTCCCGCAGAACGAGACCACGCCCTTCTACCCGCGCTCGCCCTACGCGGCCGCAAAGCTGTACGCGTACTGGGTGGTGGTGAACTACCGCGAGGCCTACGGCCTGCACGCCTCGAACGGCATCCTCTTCAACCATGAGTCCGAGCGACGCGGCGAGACCTTCGTGACCCGCAAGATCACCCGCGCCGCGGGCCGCATTGCGGTGGGCAAACAGGAGTGCGTGTTCCTGGGGAACCTGGCCGCCAAGCGCGACTGGGGCTACGCGCCCGAGTACGTGGAGGGCATGTGGCGGATGCTCCAGCAGGACAAGCCGGACGACTACGTGCTGGCGACCGGAGAGCACCACAGCGTGGAGGAGTTCTGCGCGCTGGCTTTCGCCGAGGTGGGTCTGCCGCTGGAGTGGAAGGGCGAGGGTGTCGGCCGCTGCGGCTTCGACTCCAAGGGCAAGAAGCGCGTGTGCGTGGACCCGGCTTACTTCCGGCCGACGGAGGTGGATGAGCTCCTCGGCGATCCGGCCAAGGCCAAGGCCAGGCTCGGTTGGGCAACGAAAGTGACATTCAAGGAACTTGTCCAGCGCATGGCGAAGCATGATCTAGATTTGGCGAAGCGCGAAAACTCCTGAGTCTCGCCACTCGCCACTCGCCACTCGCCACTTTTCCAACGTGGAACGTGGAACTTGGAACGCGACTCAACGGAAGCAAGTCATCAACGTCCCTAATTGGATCACCCGTATCTCGCCACTTTGCCTTGAAAACCAGATACTAGACACAAGCCACCAGACACAGAATTCACTTGTCGATACGCTCCCGCATCCTCAAGGTTGGCGCCGCGAAGTCGCTCGAAATGGCGATCGTGACGCTGGTGCGCTTCTTCAGCGTTCCGCTGTTCTTGCACGCTTGGTCGCCGGAGATGTACGGCGAGTGGCTGATCCTCTACTCGCTGCTGGTCTACTTCTCGCTGGGCAACCTGGGCTTCTCCCAGGCGGCGGCCAACGAGATGACCATGTTCGTGGCGCGGGGTGAGCGGGACAAGGCGCTCATCACCTACCAGAGCACCTTCGTCATCATCGGGCTCATCTCGGTGGCGCTGGTGGGGCTGGCGGGGCTCGTGGGTTGGGTGCTGCCGCTCGAGCGCTGGATGGATCTCAAGTTCATCGGCGGGAACGGGCTCCGGCTCATCGTGCTGCTCTTCGTGGCCTACGTGGTGCTCAGCTTCCTGATGCAGCTCTTCATGGCCGGCTACCGCTGCGAGGGCAGGTACCACCGGGGGCTGTTCTACTCGAACGGGGCGTTGCTGGTGGAGTTCGGCGCGCTGTGGCTGGTGTTGTTCATGGGCTGGAGCCCGCTGGCGGTGGCCGTGTCCATGCTGGCGGTCCGCATCGTCGCGGTGGTGGTGATGCTGGTGGATCTCAGGTTCGTGGTGCCGTGGCTGCGCATGGGCACCGGGCACGCCGAGAAGGCCGAGCTCCGGCGCATCCTTGGGCCCTCTTTGGCTTTCGCCGCGCTACCCGCGGGAAACACGGTGATCAACCAGGGGGTCATCATCGGTATCGGGGCGATCCTGGGGCCGGTGGCGGTGGTGCTGTTCAGCTCGCTGCGGACGCTGACCAATCTGGTGACGCGGGTGTTCGACCTGGTGAACCAGGCGTTCTACCCCGAGGTCAGCATGGCCTGGGGGGCGGGGAACAAGGAGCTGCTGCGGAAGCTGCACCGGGTAAGCTGCCAGGCATCGTTCTGGCTGGGGCTGTGCGCGGTGGCGGGGCTGGCTGTGTTCGGGCCGTGGGTGTTCGGGAAGTGGACGCAGGAGAAGGTCGTGCTCGAAATGCCGCTCTTCTGGGGGTTCCTGGGGCTCGTGCTGCTCCGGAGCTTCTGGTACACGAGCTACGTAGTGCCCTCCGCCATCAACCAGCACCAGCGGTTGACGTTCGCCTACCTGGTAGCCTCGGCGGTCGGGCTGGGGGCCTCGCTCGTGCCGCTGGCCATGAACTTGCCGCTGGTGTGGGCCATCGGGGGTTTCGCGACGGTGGAGCTGGTGATGGTGGCGATCGTGGTGCCGAAGTCACTGGGGCTCGCGGAGGATCGCGCGTCCGGCTTTCTCGCCGCCGCCCTCCCGCCGCCGAACCCGATGGCGCTGCTGAAGATGACTGTGAGCAAGAGAGTCTGACTTGGATTCATAAGACCTAGTCACTCTCTGCTCAGAGGAGGAAGCAATGTCAGATACACGAACCATTGCGATTGTTGGCTGCGGGCGGATCTCGCCTCGCCACCTCGACGTGATCAAGGAGATTCCCGAGCTGAAGCTCGTCGGCGTGTGCGACATCAAGCGCGAACGAGCGGAAGTGCGAGCGAAGGCCACAGGCGCACCTGCTTTTACAGACGCTGTGGAGATGGTCAAGAACCTGAAGCCCGACCTTGTCTCAGTGTTGGTCGAGTCCGGGGCTCACTGCCGCGTTGCATGCGAGGTAATCCCCTACACCAAAAACCTGATCGTCGAGAAACCGATGGCGTTGACCCTGGACGATGCCGATCGGCTAATCGACACCTGTGAGCACTCAGGGGTCAGGTTGTTCGTGGTCAAGCAAAACCGTTACAACAAGCCGGTGGTGAAGCTGCGCCGTGCGCTGGAGGCAGGTCGCTTTGGCAAGATCGCTCTAGGGACGGTGCGAGTTCGTTGGTGCAGGACTCAGACCTACTACAATCAAGATTCTTGGCGTGGCACCTGGCAGGACGACGGTGGCGTCTACGCAAACCAGGCCAGCCACCATATTGACCTGCTGCAGTGGATGCTGGGTCCAGTTGAGAGCGTGCAGGCCTACACCGCCACCCGCCTGGTCAAAATAGAGACCGAGGACGTTGGGACGGCCATCCTCAAGTTCACCTCTGGCGCGCTGGGGATCGTCGAGGCCACCACAGCAGCCAGGCCGAAGGATCTGGAAGGCAGCTTGTCCATCTTGGGCGAAAAGGGCTCGGTGGTCATCTCCGGCTTTGCGGTAAACAAGATCGAAACGTGGAATTTCGCGGAGCCTAGCCCTGAGGATAGTGACCTTGCGGCATGGTCAGTCAACCCACCTACGGTATATGGCTTCGGTCACCTGGAGTTCTACAAAGATCTCCTTGAGTGTATCCGTACCGGCAAGCGCGCTATGCTCGATGGACTCGCCGGCCGGAAATCCCTGGAGCTTGTTATCGCGCTCTACCAGGCCGCTGTCAGCAGGCACGAGGTACGTTTGCGTTACGTCCCTGAGGGGGTTCCGTTGGGACGTGGGCAGACGAAATAATGAAAACGAAAAGCACAGCCAGGAAGCGTAGCCCTGGGCGTCATGGCGCGAAGACCAACCAGGATGTGTCGTCGATTATCCATCCCGGTGTGATTTTCGGCGGTACTCACAGGGTGGAGCACTTCGTTATTCTTGGCGAGCCACCTCGAGGCAAAGAGCCAGGAGAGCTCGAGACGCACATTGGTGATGGTGCTGTTATCCGGTCTCACACCGTGGTCTACGCCGGCAACCGGATCGGCAAGAACTTCCAAACTGGTCATGGCGTTCTTATTCGTGAAGAGAACCAGTTCGGCGATGACGTAAGTATTGGTTCAGGAAGCATAGTGGAGCACCACGTACAAATGGGTCGTGGAGTCCGACTTCATTCTCATGTCTTTGTGCCTGAGTATTCGATCCTAGAGGACGACTGTTGGCTCGGTCCCAATGTGGTTCTGACCAACGCTAGATATCCCCGTTCGCCAGGCGTCAAAGACCATTTGCATGGACCGCACATCGGGCGGAACGCCAAGCTAGGAGCAAACGTCACCGTGCTACCAGGAGTTCTCATCGGTGAAGACGCACTAATCGGCGCTGGGGCAGTCGTCACCAGAGATGTACTACCCGGCGCTGTCGTGGTCGGAAATCCCGGACGACAGATCAAAGAGATCGGAGAGCTACCCTATGGCTGAACTCAAGCTGCAGCGAAAAATCCCGCTGGTCGACCTTCACGCACAATACCTTTCTATCAAGCCAGAGATTGACGCCGCTATCGCACGGGTCATCGAAAACAGCGCGTTCATCGGGGGCGATGAGGTGCGGCTTTTCGAGGAGGAGTTCGCGGCGTTCTGCGAGGCGAAGGCTTGCGTGGGGGTCGCGAATGGTACCGACGCGCTGGCGCTGACTCTCCGCGCCTTGGGAATCGGCCCGGGTGACGAGATCATCACGGTGGCCCACACCTTCATCGCTACAGCCGAGGCGATCTCTAGCGTCGGCGCTACGCCGGTTTTCATTGACATCAAAGAAGATACGATGCTGATGAATCCGGAATTAGTAGAGCCAGCCATCACCACAAGGACCAAGGCAATCATCCCCGTGCATCTCTACGGTCAGCCCTGCGAGATGGATCGCATCATCGCGATCGCCAAGAAGCACGGGCTCAAGGTGATTGAAGATGCTGCGCAGGCCCACGGCGCAAGATGGAATGGCAAGAGAGTAGGGACGCTTGGAGACGCTGCTTGCTTCAGCTTCTATCCAGGCAAAAACTTGGGGGCATATGGCGACGGTGGCGCCGTGGTTAGCCAGGACGTCGAATTGGTCGCCAGAATCCGGATGCTCGCCAACCACGGCCGCAAGGAAAAGTATTTGCACGAAATCATCGGGGTGAACAGCAGGTTGGATGGGTTGCAGGCGGCGATCCTACGAGTCAAGCTCAGCCACCTTAATGACTGGAATGATCAAAGGAAAAGGCTTGTCAGTGTCTATCGTGAACTGTTTGATACCGAAAAAATCCGTCTTCCCATTGTGGATTCATTTGCAGAACCAGTCTGGCACTTGTTCGTTGTTCGCATTGCGGATCGAGTAGAACTACAAGCACAACTCAAGAAGCAGGGCATTGAAACCGGTGTTCACTATCCTGTGCCTTTGCACAGGCAACCGGCATACGTTGGTCATAGAAAGGTATGTGGCTTACTGCCAGTTACCGATCAAACGGCTGAGTCTGTCTTGAGCCTGCCACTCTTCTCAGAACTGGACAAAGATTTGATCGGCAAGATAGTGACCACTGTTCACCAGTTGATCTAGATAAGCGCGTGGATTATTGATTGGATTCATGAAAGTCACACTGGTGCGGTGGTAATGAGTTGAACTTCTGAATCCTATACCAAGCCTATGCAGCGCTAGGTCAGTCGCTTACATGGGTCTATTAGGGATCGCTTATGGGAAAACCCAGAAGAGTACTCTTCATTAGTTATATATTCCCGCCGCTTGGCGGTCCCGGAGTGCAGCGCAACCTGAAGTTCGCGAAATACTTGCCGGATTTCGGGTGGCTACCTCATGTACTTACAGTTAAAGACGTGACTTATCACTCTCATGATGAGACACTTATTGATGAGTTGCCTCCTCAAGTAAAAGTCTATCGCTCTGAATCTCTAGATCCATGGCGGCTGAGTGCAAGAGCCTTTCCTGGTCTCATGTCACAAAAAGGTGCTTCAGGCGAAACCAAGCGGTTCAGAGCAACATCAGCAATTGGAATCTACAAAAAGATTCGAGACTATCTTCTGTTCCCAGATGCGCAGGTCGGGTGGATTCCATTTGCATATAGGATGGGTCTCAATATCATTGAAAAGGAAAAATTCGATGCAATATTTGCTCGTGCAACACCCATTTCTTGTGGAATTGTAGCATATTGCTTGTCGCAGAAAACGAAATTGCCCTATATCTTAGATTTTGCAGATTTGTGGACTGATGATCCATACACTACTGTTCCTACTTCGCTTCAAAGAAGAGGTCATGAGTTTCTGGAAAAGAAGATAGTTGGTTGCTCTAACGCGGTGACTGTTGCTACTGGCGGAATTCGTAGTGGCTTTGCTAATCGGTATCCCTGGCTAGGAGACAGAATAGAGTTGCTATATAATGGTTTCGACGAAATGGATTTCGCAGGCAGAGTACCTTCAGCACTATCGCGAAATGGACGACAGATCGTATACATGGGTAGTCTCTATGACCATCACATCGAAAATCTCAGGTATTTTTTATCTGCAATGCAGATGTTGCCGAAGAAGATCCTGGAAACATTGTCTGTTCGGATAATCGGAAATGTAGTTCCAAGTGCGAATGCGATAGTCGAAGAATACGGATTGAAGTCGAATGTTCATTTCTCCGGATACCTATCACATAGTGAAGCCATTGATCATCTCACTTCTTCTGATGCAGCTCTGCTTTTTGTGCGTCCGGGAGATATCGGCATGGTCACGGGCAAGGTATTTGAATACCTTGCCTCGGGAATTCCGATTATTGCCTGTGCGGAACCTATTGGAGAATGTGCTACTGTGTTGAAGATGGCCGGACGTGACTCTTTTCTTTGCAGGCCCAATGATCCAGCTGCAATTTTACACACGCTGTTAGAGTTAGAAGAATTGGGTTGGCCCAGGGCGAATTTGCACGGAACGCACCAGTTTAGCAGAAAGAACACAACAGGAAGACTAGCGGCATTACTGAGTAGAATTGCATAGAGAAGGTTGATGCTGCATTTGCTTTCTGTTGGAGCATTTATGAACATGCTGCTGTGGATAATGAACCATGATACTATGGTTGGTTTGATAATATTGTGGTAGTAGCGATAGCAATCGTTTATCTGGTCATTTGCTGCGCTAGTGTATATTCCCTTAGGCGACAATGGATGCCGAATCCTGTTGTTCTTTGGGTGGTCACTCAGATGGTGTTCTTTCTGGGATCACTCCGATACATAGATGATGAAATTGAAGCAGATCAGGTACACCTGGCTGTGATACTGGGCGGTATGCTTTCCTTTCTGCTCGGTGCTTTCCTGGTAAGAGTTATTAGCAGAGAATATGGTCAGGATGCAGAGCGATGGATATCAAAGCCGGTAGATACAATTGGGAGTGGCGGGGCAATTAGCCTATATGTTTATGCAATCATAGTAGTGTCCGTGGCAGTTTGTATTATGTATCAGATGAGTGTTGGTTTCAACCTGCTATTTGAGGGAATGGTGTCAATTTTCAGCGGGCAGGGTCGTATTGAGGATGCTGCAACGCTTCGGTTGGAGTTTTATGGCGGCGAGGAATACTTTGCTCCAGGGTATGTCAATCAGTTTAAGAATATACTATTGCCGCTGATGGTTCTGTTTCTACTTGCAAGAAAGGTGATTTTAAAAAATTCTGGAAGGATTCATGGACTATTTATTGCTATACTGATGTTTGTAAGTCTCTATTTTCTATTGATGACTGGACAACGCGCTCCTGTATTTTGGATCGGGGCAATCGCTGTTGTGTATTTCTTGGTTGTATTGCCGCGAAAGAAAGCCGTGAAGTACTCAGTGGCAGTTGTTGGAATTTTCACTGTATCATTTTTGGCATTGACGCTCATTCTTGGAAGAGGAGGTATCGGGTCTTTGGAGGGGGCGGATGACTATTTAGAGCTATTCCTGCAACTGCCAGAGAGACTGTTTAGTATCAACCAGGCAAGTGGCGTCTATGGGTTTAGATATATTTACGAGAGACCAGTTCAGTATGGGGCAGACTGGGTTGCACAGTTGCAGATTCTATTGCCCGGGAAGGGCGGAATAACGATTGACAATGAGCTCAACGCGCTTTTCACTGGAACAACGCGAGGAACGGCACCCCCAAGCATCTGGGGGTCGATTTGGTACAATTTTGGATTACTCGGCGCCATTATTGTGCCATTCATTCTTGGAATAGTATATCAAAATACATACTATCGGTTGATAAGAGGTCCGAAGACACTGTTTCGTACGCTAGCGTTTACATTCTTCTTTGTTTCTCTGGGTACTTGGGGCGTTGGGGGCCCGTTTTGGCTAGTCAATAATGGATTATTGGCTGTAGTGTTGCTGATACTGTTTGAAAGAATCTGGGTTGGATTCAACGATAGGATTACCGCAAGAGCGTAAGATCGCAGATAGATCAACGAAATGTACTGGACAAGATAATGTCTACGGTTAAAATTATTACTCAGGTCTATCCGCCTGAAGTTCACCCAACTGCCTTGATGGTGCGTGAGCTTTCGGGGCACCTTGCGCGGCATGAGTGGGATGTGACAGTCTGTGCAGGGTTGCCTCATCATCCCGAAGGAGTGCTTCATAGCGGATGGCGGTGGCGTACCTGGCAGAAGACTAGGGATGATGAGGTCACTGTAGTGCGTACTGGCCACCTGATCAGCAAGAGCAGAGCGATTTCCACTCGAGCAGCGGTGTTTGTTTCGCAGGCTATTGGGGCTGCAGTAGCGGGACTGGCGACTGCAAAATGCGATATGGTCATAGTGTATGGCCCCCCGCTAGTTGGGTCCAACCTGGGCGCACTGGTCGCTGCAAGGCATCAGGCAAAACTCGTTAACGTCATCTATGATCTCTACCCAGACGTCGCCATCGAGACCGGAAAGGTCAAGAATCCCTTCATCATCGCTGCTGCGAGGGTAGCCGAGAGGATCCAGTATTGGTCATCCGATATGACCATTGTTCTGTCGGAAGGGTTCAAGAAGACCCTGGTTAGCAGAGGTGTCCCGGCAGAAAAGATCGCCGTAATCCCGGTATGGCTGGACCCAGAGGAAATCAGGCCACTGGACAGGAACACCGCCTGGCGAAAAGAGCAGGGGATTCCTCTCGACCAGTTCGTGGTGTTGTATGCCGGCACGATTGGAGTGGTCAGCGGTGCCAGCATGGTGGCGGACGCAGCGAGGATACTCAGCGCCCGGAAGGGTGTCCTGTTTGTGTTCGTCGGGGAGGGCGAGGAGAAGCCGAAGGTGGAGGCCAGAGCCAGGGAGCTGGGCCTTTCCAACGTGAAGTTCTTGCCTTTCCAGCCGCGCGCGCGTCTCCCCGAGGTCCAGGCCACCGCAGACGTCGGGTTGGTCACGCTGTCGCCAGGACGTGGGCGCACCAGCGTGCCCAGCAAGGTGCTAGGGTACATGGCCGCGGGCAGGCCCGTGATCGCCAGCGTCGATCTCGATTCGGACACCGCGGACGACATCCGGAAGGCCCAGGCTGGCTTGGTCGTGGCCCCGGGCGACCCGACTGCGCTGGCCGACGCCATCTTGAAGGCACATGACGACCCTGCCTGGCGTGCCTCTTCAGGGGAGAACGCCAGGAAGCACTTCGTGCAGGAGTATTCGCGAGACCAGGTGCTAGAGCGCTACCGCAAGGTCTTGGAAGAGGCCGTGGCCGGAAAGTGAAGACCATCCTGATCATCGGCGCGGGTCCGCTCCAGATCCCTGGCTACCTCGCGGCTCGTGAGCTCGGACTCCGGATCGTGGGCATCGACCGCAACCCGGAGGCCCCTGGCCTCAGGCTCGCAAATGTCGCGCACGCGGTCGATACCCGGGACGCGAATGGCGCCATCGAGGTGGCCAGGGCCGAGCACGTGGACGGCGTCATGACCTTATGCACGGACTTTCCGGTCCGCACTGTGGCCGCGGTCGCCCAGGCGCTCGGTCTGTCTGGTCCGGACTCCGACACCGCGCTTCGCGCCACGCATAAGGGGCACATGCGGTCCGCGTTCCAGCGGGGCGGCGCCTCCATCCCGCGGTTCAGACGGGTAGCGGACGCGGACAGCGCCAGGAGGGCTCTCGAGCACGTCGGCCTGCCCGCGATCCTCAAGCCTAGTGCCTCCTCGGGCAGTCGGGGCGTCTTCAAGGTCCGCGATCAGAACCAGTGCGCGGTCGCGTTCGAATACGCCAGCGCGATTGATCCCGAAGGGGAGATCCTGGTGGAGGAGTTCGTGGAGGGACCGGAGGTGAGCGTCGAGGGGATCTCCTTCCGCGGGAAGCACCACTTCATCGCCATCACGGACAAGGTCACCACCGGCGACCCGCACTGGGTAGAGCTGGGCCACACCCAGCCATCCGCGCTTCCAGCAGAAACGCAGGAACAGATCTGCGTCTGCGCAGCGCGAGGGCTAGACGCGCTCGGCATCAAGGACTCGGCCTCCCACGTCGAGATCAAGGTGGGCCCTCGCGGGCCCGTGCTGATCGAGATTGGCGCCCGCCTGGGCGGCGACTTCATCTCAACCGAGCTAACCGCTCGTTCGACCGGGGTTTCGATGCCCCGCGCCGCCATCCAGCTCGCCATCGGCGAGAAGCCTGATGTGGAACGCCAGTGGTCCAGGGGTTCTGCCATCCGGTACATCGAAGCTGCTCCGGGCAGAGTGGTCCTCATCCGTGGAGTCGAGGAGGCGAAGGCCGTTCCAGGGGTCGCCATCGTGGACGTGTACCCGGCCGTGGGAGAGGAAGTCCGGCCGGTCCTCTCCAGCCTCGATCGCGTCGGGCATGTGATCGCCGAGGGCGCGACCAGGGAGGCCGCCGTCGCGGCCGCCGAGCGGGCGAAGGCCGTCATCACCATCGAGACCACGCATGGGTAAGCTGTACGAGCTCGTGAAGCGCTCGATGGATCTCGCTGCCGCGGGCGTGGGGCTCGCCGCCCTGGCGCCCCTGCTGGGCGCCATTGCGGTCGCGGTGAAGGCCGATTCTCCAGGGCCGGTTCTCTTCCGGCAGAGGCGGCTCGGCAGGAATGGGGAGATCTTCGAGTTGCTGAAGTTTCGCACCATGAAGCACGGCGCCTCGGTGATCATCGGCGGCGACCACACCGTGGTCAACCCGGTGAACGACGATCGCGTGACCAGGGTCGGTGCCATGCTCCGGAAGGCGAGCCTGGATGAGCTTCCTCAGCTCATCAACGTTCTATTTGGCCAGATGACACTGGTGGGGCCCAGACCTGACCTACCCGAGGGCCTGCAGGTGTACGACTCCCACCAACGGCGCAAGCTCGAGGTGAAGCCCGGCATCACCGGACTCGCACAGATCTCCGGCAGGAATCTCCTCAGCGCCGAGGAGAAGTGGGAATTCGATGTGAAGTACGTCGATTCGCGTAGCCTGCTTACCGATGCGCTGATACTCCTCAGGACGTTCGGGAAGGTCTTCTCTGCCGCTGGGATCTACAAGACGGAGAACAAGGCGACCGCAGACAGGGGAAAGCCATGAGGCCTTCTGAGATGGTTGGCTTCCTGAAGTACGTCCTGGGTCAGGCCCGCTGGCACCTCGACAACAAGCTCGGGATCTACCGGGTAATGCAGCAGGCCAAGGGTGTCGAGATCCGCCAGGGCGTGACGATAATCAACTCGGACAGGCTGACAACGAAGGGCCCGCTGCGTATCGAAACAGGTTGCTTCCTGCATTGCGGGGGTAACTCTTGGAGCCATGGAGAAGGCTACATCCGCTTCGGAGATGGCTGTTGGATCGCGCAAGCGAATGTGCTCTACGGAGCTGGCGGGATCGAATTTGGCGACTATGCGGGTACGGGGCCCAACGTGATGATTTTTTCATCGCGTGACAACTACGGCATGGAGCATGCGAAGAAGCCACATATCATTCATAACTTCGCATCGGTGAAGGTGGGTTCATACGTGAGGATCTTCTCCGGATCAATCATTGGCCCAGGCGTCACGCTTGGCGAGGGGGCCGTGATCGGGGCTGGCTCGGTAGTTCTCAAGGACGTTCCTCCCTGGACCGTCGCGGCCGGTGTGCCCGCGAAGGTTCTGGGACCTCGAGACATGGACAGCATGGACCGGACGAAGTAGGCCGGGAGGTTCATCATGGAATTCCTTCCGTTCGCATTGCCTGACATCACGGACCAGGAAAAGCGGGCCGTGATGGATGCTCTCGAGTCCAACTGGGTGACGACTGGACCGAAGACCAAGGAGCTCGAGGCGAAGTTCGCGGCAGCGGTGGGCGGGAAGCACGGCATCGCCATGAACTCCTGCACCGCGGCCCTGCACCTCGCACTCGAGGCCATCGGGGTCAGGGCAGGCGATGAAGTGATCGTCCCCACGCTCACCTTCGCCGCCTCGGCCGAGGTGGTGCGCTACCTGGACGCCAAGCCTGTGCTGGTGGACGTCCTGCCTGGCGACCACACCATGGACCCGAAGGCTGTAGAGCGGGCGATCACGCCGAAGACCAAGGCCATCATGCCTGTGCACTTCGGCGGCCAGGCCTGCGACATGGACCCGATCATGGAGCTGGCCCGGGCCCGGAAGATCCCGGTCATCGAGGACGCGGCCCACTCCTTCCCCACCTACTACAAGGGCAAGATGGTCGGCTCCATCGGCGACATCACCTGCTTCAGCTTCTACGCCACCAAGACCATCACCACCGGCGAAGGCGGCATGGCGGTCACGAACAACGACGCCTGGGCCGAGCGCATGCGCATCATGTGCCTGCACGGGATCTCCAAGGACGCCTGGAAGCGTTACACCGCCGAGGGCTCCTGGTACTACGAGATCATCGCTCCGGGCTACAAGTACAACCTGACCGACATCGCCTCGGCCCTGGGCCTGGTCCAGCTCTCCCGGGTGCAGGAGATGCTCGAGAAGCGGCGCAAGATCGCCCGGGCCTACACCGAGGCCTTCAAGGACAACCCGGCCATCGAGCTGCTCGATGTGCGCGACTTCGATTCGCACGCCTGGCACCTGTTCGTGATCAAGCTGCGGGACGGTGTGCTCAGCATTGACCGGAACAAGTTCATCGAGGAGTTGAAGGCATTGGGCATCGGGACCTCGGTGCACTTCATCCCGCTGCACATGCACCCGTACTACCGCGATACCTACGGCTACAAGCCCGAGGACTTCCCGGTGGCGCTCGAGTGCTTCAAGCGATCAATCTCCCTGCCCATCTACTCGAAGATGACCGAAGCTGACACCGCCCGCGTCCTCGACGCGGTGTCGGGGTTGGTCAAGAGGTTCAGGAACTGATGCCAGGATTGCTCGAGCTGCTGACCAGACGCCTCGTGATCCGGCGGACCATCGTGATCGCTGCACATGCGGCGCTCTATGTGGTCGCGTTCCTGGTCGCCTGGCTCCTGCGCTTCGACTTTGGTTTTCCCGAAGGTCAGGCGCTCACCATCATCGCCGGGCTGGCGCTCATCGTGGTGCTCCGCACCGCGGCCGCCATGGCCTTCCGCCTGTACGGCGGCGTGCTCAAGTACGCGGGCGTCAAGGATCTCCTCG
Source organism: Myxococcota bacterium (assembly GCA_022710975.1). Taxonomy (GTDB): domain Bacteria; phylum Myxococcota; class B64-G9; order B64-G9; family B64-G9; genus JAKLGA01. The sequence continues at coordinate 532,968 of JAKLGA010000003.1, forward strand.
ACATCGTCAAGGCCATGTCGGTCGCCAGCGTGGCCTTCATCGTGGTGAGCGTGCTGCTGAACCTCAAGTTTCCCCGCTCGGTCATCGCCATCGACTGGTTCCTGTCCATCATGCTGGTGGGGGGCCTGCGCTTCGGGCTCAGGCTGGCCCGCGAGGCGCTCGTGCCCGCCGCGGCCGCGGGCGAGCGCCGCAAGCGGGTGGTCATCCTGGGCGCCGGGGACGCGGGCGAGGCCCTGGTCCGCGACCTCCAGCGCACCTACCGCGACCGGTACGAGGTGGTCGGCTTCCTGGACGACAACAAGTCCAAGCACGGGCTCCGCATCCACGACGTGCCCGTGCTCGGCTCCATCATGTACCTGGGGGACTACGTCGGCCGCTTCGGCGCGGACGAGGCCATCATCGCCATCCCCTCCGCCACCGGCAAGACCATGCGCGCCATCTTCGAGGTGTGCAAGATCGCCGGGGTCCGCTTCAAGACCATCCCCGGCGTGGACCAGCTCATCGACGGCAAGGTCTCGGTCAACCAGGTCCGCGACGTGGCCATCGAGGACCTGCTCGGCCGCGAGCCGGTGCTGCTCGAGACCGACGTGCTGAGCGCCTTCCTGAAGGGCAAGACGGTCATGGTGACCGGCGCCGGCGGCTCGATCGGCTCCGAGATGTGCCGCCAGATCCTGCGCTACGGGCCGAGGAAGCTCCTGCTGGTCGAGCAGTCCGAGCCCAACCTGTTCTTCATCCACAAGGAGATCGTCACCACCTGCGCGGGCGCCTGCTGCGTGCCGCTGATCGCGGACGTGACCGACGGCACCCGCATGGAGCACATCTTCGCCGCCCACCAGCCCGAGGTCATCTTCCACGCCGCGGCCCACAAGCACGTGCCCATGATGGAGTGGAACCCGGGCGAGGCCATCAAGAACAACGTGTTCGGCACCCGCACCATGGCGGATCTGGCCCACGCCCACGGGGCCCTGGCCTTCGTGATGATCTCCACCGACAAGGCGGTGAACCCCACCTCGGTCATGGGCGCCTCCAAGCGCGTGGCCGAGATGTACGTGCAGGCGCTCTCCCGCCACTCGAAGACCAAGTTCTCGGCCGTGCGCTTCGGGAACGTGCTCGGCAGCGTGGGCTCGGTGGTGCCCATCTTCCAGGAGCAGATCGCCCGCGGCGGCCCGGTCACCGTGACCCACCCGGACATGCGCCGCTACTTCATGACCATCCCCGAGAGCTGCCAGCTCGTCATGCAGGCCGGCGCCATGGGCGCGGGCGGCGAGATCTTCGCCCTCGACATGGGCGAGCCGGTCAAGATCGTGGACCTGGCCCGCGACCTCATCACCCTGTCGGGCTTCACCCCGGACGAGGACATCCAGGTGAAGTTCACCGGCCTCAGGCCTGGGGAGAAGCTGTTCGAGGAGCTCGGCTTCGACGCGGAGAAGATGGACAAGACCCGGCACCCGAAGATCTACACGGGCAAGCTCCAGCCCCACCGGCTGGAGGAGGTGTCCCGCTGGCTGGCGGGCCTGGGCTGGGTCATGGACGCCAAGGGCGCCGCGGGCCAGGCCGACGAGGAGGCCGGCCCGGACGAGGTGCGCGCTGCGCTCAAGGCGGTCGTGCCCGAGTTCGCGGTGGATATCGAGCCGAGGTTGCCCAGCGCGCCGCCCTCGCCTGCGCCGGTCTTCACCCTGCCCCACACCCCGGCCCCGGTGCGGAAGGAAGGGGACAGGGAAGATTTGCCGGCGCTCCGCGCCGGGGGGAACGGGGAAGAGAAGAAGGAAAAGGATTCAGTGAGGGTAGGAGAGACCTCACCCCCGCCCGTGAATCAGGCGGTGCAAGACTCCCCCCTCTCCCCTGGGGAGAGGGGGGCAGGGGGGGTGAGGTTGGAATCGGGCGGGGGGGGTGAGGTTGGTTCCGGGGAGGGCCGTCTCGTGCTCGAGCGCGGCACGGCCGTGGACACCGCCGCCCTCAAGGCCTCCTTCGACGCGGTCTGGGAGGAGCTCGTCGGGCTGTGCAAGGGCTCGGGGCTGCTGGCGGTGGCCTGGAACACCATGGGGGTGAAGCCCCCGGACACCCGCAGGGCGGCCCTGGTGCCCGAGTGCGGGGATGGGCAGGCGCGGAAGCTCGGCACCCTCAAGCGCTCGGTGGGCATCAACTCGCTCGCCTTCCTCGAGATCCAGTTCTCCTACGACGTGGAGGGCAAGCGCGCCCACGAGCACGCCCGGGAGCTGACCCGCGAGATCACCGCGCGGCTTGCCGGCTCCGCGTTGAAGATCAATGAACAGTTGATGAATGGGACGAGATAGGTACCCCGTTCCTGGTTCCACGTTCCTTGTCCCTGGTTGGGGCTCCACGAGGAACCAGGAACCAGGAACCAGGAACTGGGTTCGACTTGCCACCCATGAACTCCCTCCACTCCCTCTGCTCCCTCCTCTCGTCCTCTTCTCCCCCTCCCCACATCTCCCCTGACCTCATCGAATTCGCGGAGCGCGCCGGGGTCCTGGACGTGCTGGCCGGCCGGCCGGGGATGCGGCGGCTGGTCGGGGACGCGGCCGAGGCGTACATGACCCAGGCCGCGCTGGGCGCCCTCCGGCTCCAGGAGCTCAGGCGCCTGGCCGGGGCGCTCAGCGGGGCGGGCGTCCCGGTCATGCCCCTGAAGGGCATGGCCTACGCGCTGCTGTTCGAGCCGGGCGGCCCCAGCCGGGCCATGGCCGACACGGATCTCCTGGTGCCCGAGCCCGCGTACCGGACCGCCTGCGACGTGCTCCTGGGGCACGGCTACGCCGAGGTCGAGACCGCGCTGTCCCGCGCGCCCGGCTACCACGAGCGCGCCTTCCGCGGGCCGCACGGGCTCCTGGTGGAGATCCACCGGCGCTTCCTGCCGGGTGGTCGGCTGGCGATCGATTACCCCGGGCTGTGGGCCCGCTCCCGGCCGGCCGGGGCCGAGTGCGGCGACTGCCGGCTGCTCTCCCCCGAGGACGGCTTCCTGCACCACGCGCTCCACATGGGGGTGCACGAGTACGTGATGGGGCTGCGGCCGGTGTGGGAGCTGTGGCGGCTGCTGCGCCAGGACCCGCCGGACCTCGAGGTCGCGGCCGGGCGGGCGCGCGCCTGGGGCTCCCGGGGCATGACCTGGTGCGCGCTCCGGCTCCTCGAGGAGTGCTTCCCCGGGACGGTCTCGCCCCCGGACCTGGCCCGCTTCCGCCCGGTCGCCCCGCGCGCGCTCGCGCTCGAGCGCCTCGTGGTCCGCCCGTCGATCGACCTGCTCTCCAACCCCGGACCGCTCACGCGTGGGACGCAGCTACTCCGGAAGGGCTTGCTCCTGGAGCGGCCGATCGGGGGGATCGCGTACCTGGCGTGGTGGATCAGGAATAGGTGAACACCTCACCCCCCTTGCCCCCCTCTCCCATGGGGAGAGGGGGGTTCAGGCGCAAGAGTGATTCACGGGCGGGGGTGAGGTTTCTGGTGACCTCACCCCCCTTGCCCCCCTCTCCCATGGGGAGAGGGGGGTTCAGACGCAAGAGTGATTCACGGGCGGGGGTGAGGTTTCTGGTGACCTCACCCCCCTTGCCCCCCTCTCCCATGGGGAGAGGGGGGTTCAGGCGCAAGAGTGATTCACGGGCGGGGGTGAGGTTTCTGGTGACCTCACCCCCCTTGCCCCCCTCTCCCATGGGGAGAGGGGGGTTCAGGCGCAAGAGTGATTCACGGGCGGGGGTGAGGT
>JAKLGA010000004.1 GCA_022710975.1 Myxococcota bacterium
GGGGGAGCCGCAGGAGCCGGGGCGCGCGCGCCGCCTCCTGGTCGCCTTGCCGCCCCGCGGGCGAGGCGCTACAGTGCTCCAATATGCCGGGGTGGTGGAACGGGCAGACACAAGGGACTTAAAATCCCTGTAAAAACCTAGGCGGTTCGGGCATTTAGGACTGCGGAACCGTTATCCGGCCGCTCCGGATTGGCAGCGTTTTCAAGAAGTTGCGTGGGCAATGATAGCGATTTGGATGGTCTGAATCGCCTCCGGCCAAGACCAGGGAAGTCCAAGCGAGTTCGCCGACCCTTGGCCTCCAGATGGGTGGAGTTCGTCTGCTTGCGCAGGCATTCCTGCACCAACGCGTCAGGCCGCCCGATAGCCATCTTGTGGTCCACGTAGACCTGGCCCAAGTGGTGTCCGGCTTGTACTGATTGGTGAGCCGGTTGAGCTCGGTGACCTCCTACTGTTGCCGAGGAGAAATCCGAAGTACAATGGCGCCTGCGAGGCCGGGAACGGGACGCTCTCGGCCTACACGCACCACGAGTCGGCTCACCGGGGCTATCCGGGGGAGTGGACGAGCGATGACCTTGAGGGAGCCATACGCCGGGCGAACGAGGTGGTCCGCTCTCGTGGGCCGCATGCGTCCACGGCCAAGGATCTCTGGTGGACCAGGACTCCCATCTGCGAGGCGGAGCGTGCCGCCTTCGGCGTGCGCGTCGTCCGCCGCCGCGATTAAACCTAGGCCGAAGTCGAGGAGGAGGTCGGCGTCTACGTCGGCCAGCGGGACCTGGGTACGACGAGACGCCGGCCGATCGAGAGGGCCTGCGTGGAGGTCGTGATCCTGCATGTGCGCCAGTTTCCTACAAGAAATTTATACGGATTTAGTGAGGGCTGCAATCACTTGTCGGAGGGGTCATGAATGAACCCCCAAAAAATACAATCCAATCGGTTGTGGAGATCTTCGAAGTCGTGGCAAAATATCTTGGTACTAGAATCTGCGAACTTGAATCCCGAGATAGACAAGCCTCATATTACCGCTTTGAGTTGCGTTGCGCCATTTCTGCTCGCCAAGCAGTCGCTTCACTCGGCGCCTTTCTTGACTACCTTTCAGCGGCCAACGGTAAGGCGCCCGAACTCACATGGCTCAAGAGTATCACCGCCCGCGCACTGTGTCTATACAGTGCTAACGAATCGAGTGTTGGAGATTCGGAAACTAGGTTGGTTATACTGCGGCGAGACGCGAAGAAGTTGTTCGCTGAGATTAAGACGTTGTTTAATGAACACTCGAATCTGACTTATCAAACCGCATGTCTTCTTGAGTCAGCAACGATTGAGCGGGATCAACGGCTAAGCGAATACTACAAAGAGGTTTTTCAGCGCTTCGCTCCCAAAGAGGAATTGTCGGAGAAGGCGCAACCTGAGGAGGCTAGTTCTCCGGAATTGTTGGGCAAAGACATTAAAGACCCGATCGCCCTCATAGATTCCCTTCTTTCGGGTTCTCATGCCTTTCCGTTCAATCGGCCTGTGCAGTATCGGGACAGCTCAACGTCAGATTCAGCCACTGAGCTTGTTGCTGAGGTTGATAGATTATTGGCGGACACTAATAGTTCAATCTTGGCTGCTGACGATCTCAACAAACAAGCGGTATCCATGATGTCGTCGTGGCCAACGGCACGTACGTATGAGCAGAGGGCGGTGGGGGTTCAACTTGAGCGAATAATCAACGAACTCCTCGAAGGGAAGGAGAAACTACAACAGCTTCATTGGAGGTTCAAGATCTATCGCTACGCATTTGGAGGTGGTCCTCATGTTGTGGCACTCGTCTTGAACCATTTACTAAAGTGCGTCGGCATTGAATTGGAAGAGCTTCTGTTGCACGGTGGAGCCATAATTATCGATCAGGAAATTGTTCACCCGCGACTGCATGATGTGGAAGAATCACGACGTAGAACGTTGCTCACTGCGAGTGCAAGAATTGCGTCTTTGTTCTACCTCCCTTTGTATGCTGTCCAGTGCACCTACATGCAGTTACTCGGGGAATTCTGGAAGGCTGAGATCTCCCAGATGAAGGAAAAACCTGTAGAGGACCCCTGGCTCGAGGCGGCGATAATGGAAATCTATCGACGGATCAGATCTTCCCGATGACGCGAAGAAGGCCGGAGAATCGACACATCGCTGCTTTTCGTGGTGGTAAACGACAAAGATCTGAGCGTCTTGATGGCCCTGGTACTATCCATCCGGGGCGGATTCATGTGCCATCGATAAAGCGACCGGCGCTGTCAAGCACAAGTCAAATGCGGTTCTTTTGTCCTTCTTCCGTGGCGTAACTGTCCAGCCAAGGAGGCCAAGCCCATCGTGGAGGGCTTCTTCACCTGGTGCGAGGCCGAGCAGCCGAAGTTCCTGCCGAGATGGGCCCGAGATCAACCGGAGTCGTGGAGAGACGAAGAAAGGGCTCCTCAGTATTTAGAGGAGACCCTCCAGGACAGAGCCGAGGACAGGAATTGAACCTGCACTGGTGTTACCCAACTAGATGCGTATTCCGCCGATGTCACTAGACCCTGAATCTTCGGTGAGGCGAACGATTTCGAACGGTTGCACGAACACTTTTTCCCTGGGTCCGGCGCAACGGTAGCACTTTCTGTCGGTTGGTTGAAGAAACAAGTTCTAGAAATCGCTGAGAGCTTGTCTTGGAAGTATTCCTTCGTTGACCAGTTTTGTTGAGACGACCATCTGAGAAACCTGGAACTCGTGTGCTACATACTCCTGGTTTTCGTCACTGAAGTCGTCGTTCAGCATTTGAAGCGCATGTTCGAATGGGCACAACAATTCGCCAGCAAATGCTCGTTGGAGTTTCTGGCGGTAGGAATACGATCGAAGAACTGGAATCAGTGGCTCCAAGGTGGTATTCAAGATTCTGTCGCCCACCACACGGGCAAGGGCAAACCGACGGTTTGTGTTTATCGGCGACTTCAGCACTACTTTTGCTGTTGCCTCGTTTGCCCTCAGGGCGAACTGGAATACCGGTCCAGGCTGGGAATCGGTCAGCGTCTTCAAGCCAGTACCTGCCAGCTCCGCGAGCTTTTTATCCCGGAAAACTCCACCATTGAGGCCCATCTGCTTCCTGATAAGCCGAGCGGCGTTCTCTCCCACCTCCCAAGGGCTAGGACCGCATTGCACACAATTTGTGGTGATAAGGGGGATCGATCCAAGGTTGATCTCGTATCCGACCGAAGCCGCCAACTCCTTGAGGTGGTTGGAACTCGGTACGGTCTGGTCGCCAGAAGAGCCCGCTGCTAGCTCAGCTACACCACTTCGTCCAAGCTCCTTTTCCTCGCCAATTAACGCGGTTAGAACCTGCTCGGAAGCTTCGTCTGGATCGCATCCTAATGCCGCTTCAAGCCTGCGATACCACGAGGATTCGGAGTCACGGCGTTCCTCTGTTACATGGGCCCAAATATTTTCGAGATTGGTACCATTGACTCCCTCTGTGCGGAGTTTCTCGAGTATGAAGCCAATGTATCGTTCAATCTCTGCCTCGAACTCGAGCGCTGGTAGCACGACAGTCGTGTCTGCCAGATACCGGAGCGGCTCAGCCGGGCGGGGCTGGGTAGGAAGGGCCCTCATAAGGACCCGCTCACCATCGCTCGTGCAGGTGATGTTGGGCCAAACGTAGCCCCCCCCAATATTGGATAGATGATGGGCCATTCTCCATTCGAGTGATTCGCGGCTGGGCTCCCAGCGAAGACGCCACCAGTTCCAAGCAAGCCATTGAGCGAGCTGATAGCCAGAAAGATGGACCTTCTGCCTCACTCGATTAACGAATGAATCGTGAGCCTCGCTTAACCATCTATTGCCGAATCGGATGCCAATCGCGCCGAAGGTTGCACGTTCCTCAGGGGGGCCTTGTTCAAGCCTCTCCCAATCAATCTCGATAACCATTCTGTCGAATTCGATGATAAAGCTACGGTTCACGGCTGTTCCATTCCTCGAGTACTAGCTCACGAAAATCATCCTCAGCTGGCATCGGATAGCCATGGTAGTTGCCATCCGTTCCATGTTCGGCTTCGAAAGGTTCGCCTTCTACAGACACTGCCCAAATATTCTGGGGCCAGCCATTGCGCAATTGCTCGCTAATCATCCCACGTTTGATTCCTTGGAGCAGGAGTTCCACAGCTTGCACTTTCGGAAACTCCTTTATCTCATCACACAGCGTTTTCCCTGGGCGTGGGTTGCATGGGGGAGTCAGGCCGTAGTCGTTTGGATGCATCTTGTGATGTCCGCTCCCGATGTAGCGTGCAGTCGTTGCAAGATGTGCCCTGGATTCTGCACTCGTCTGGTCTTGCGAACGTATTTTCCGCCTCGGGTTGAAGTGACCTTTTCGTCGATTCATCGCTTCACCCTGCTTCCACGAATCACACGACTCAGAGGCATGCCTTTTCCCAACATGGTCTTCGTCATAGTAACCCTCATCAAACGCCATTTCAACTGTCCCGACTAGTGGTGTTGTGAGCCTTGGTAGTTGGGTGGCGAACGGCCGCTCGCCGGGCTCGAGATCCGCCTGGGTGCAGCCGGGGTGGTGCGGGGCCGAGTGCTCGACCCGGAGGGGCGGCCCGCGCTGTACGCCTTCGTGTTCTCGGCGCCGCCGGTGAAGAACCCGAAGCGCATGGCCGGCTCGGGCGGCGGGGTGAGCTACGTGTTCGGGTACGCGGACGGGGCGGGTGACTTCGAGCTCCGCGGACTCCCGCGGGAGCGGGTGGCGCTCTCGGCCTCGGGCCCCGGGACCGTGTCCGAGGAGGTCGAGGTGGACCTCGGGCCCCGCGCCCGGGTCGAGGGCGTGGAGCTTCGACTCGCGCCCGGGGGGCGCATCGCGGGCAAGGTGGTCGACGGGCAGGGGGAGGGCGTGGCCGAGGCCGTGGTCTCGGCCATGGGTGACCTCGACGACGGCACAACACGAGAAGGCCATCGGCCGGGGCTCGGGCAAGCAGGTGATGACCGACGGCGGGGGCGGGTTCGAGATCACCGGACTGGTCGAGGGCACCTACGAACTCCGCGCCACGCGGCACGCCGGGCGCATGGACTGGTACCGCATGAAGGTGGTCAAGGCGCGCCCAGGCGAGCTCGGGGTGATCCTGACGGTGCCCGGGGACGGCGGACTCCGGGGCCGGGCGAGCTTCCAGGACGGCTCGCATCCTTCGAGCTTCCATGTGGTCCTCGGGGCGATGGAGGACCTGCCCTTCGAGCCGCCGGACGGCGTGTTCGAGGTGGGTCATCTCCTGCCGGGTGAGGTCGAGGTGTCGGTGCGGGGGCTGGGCTTCGCGCCGCGGGCGCTGGGCAAGGTGAAGATCGAGGAGGGGAAGGTGACCGACCTGGCCGACATCCAGGTAGACCGGGGCAGGCGGGTAACGGGCCGGGTGACGGGCGTGGACGGCCGGGCGGTCGAGGGCGCGCTGGTCCTGTGTGGGGAGTACCTCTCGGGGGACGGTCGTTACGCGTACTCGCCATCGTCCTTTGGAGCGGAGGAGACCGTGCGCCAGGGCCGGACGGGCCCTGGAGGGCGGTACGAGCTCGGGGGCCTCGGGGAGCAGGCGCTGGTGGTGGTTGCGGACCACCCAACCGAGGGGCGATCGCTGCCCGGAAAGGTGCCGGCCGGGGCCGGGAACGCGGTGGTCGATCTCGCGCTGGTCGGGGTGGGCTCGCTGAAAGGCTCGGTGCGGGTGAACGGCCAGCCCATGGGCGGATGCATGCTGGGTGTCTATCCCGAGAGGGCGGGGGAGAACACGCTCTACGTGGGGACCGGGGCAGACGGTGGGTACGAGTTGGCCCGGGTTCCGGCCGGGTCGTTGCGCGTGATGGTCAGGCTTCCGGGCGATCAACGGCAGACCGAAAGCAAGCAGATCGAACTCCGCGCGGGCGAACGGGCCCGCCTGGACTTCGACATCTCCAGGGGGGACATCGCCTTGTTGCTACAGATCCGGCCACTTCCTGAGGCGGACTTCGACGCGGCCTGGGTGCTGCTCGTGCCGGGGCGCATCCTGGCCAGGACCATGGGAGAGGCGCGGGCGGCCATGAAGGCGAGGTCGGACGCGAAAGTGCAGATGAACGCCTGCCGGCCGACCGGGCCGTGCCGGTACGCCGGGCTCACGGCCGGGGAGTACACGGCCTGCGGCATCCAGGTCGCGGATCATGATGACCAGGCGCTCATCGAGAAGCTCCACGCGCACATCGACGAGCGGCGGGTGACTTGCCAGGCGGTGACGATTGCCCCGGCGCCGGAGGAGCAATCGGCGGTGCTCCTGCTTCACCTCGATGGAGCCGGCGCCATAGCGAGGAGTGGGGTATACTGCTGGCGGACTGCTGGTGAAGTTGGGTATTAGGGCCTCAGCCCGTGACAGACCCGGGCGGGAGAGTATGGAGAGCATGATCCTGATCGCAATCGTGCCTGGCTGGGTTGAATGGCGCCTTTCTTTCGCTGCGGCTTCGGAGATCCCCCTGCCTGGCTACCCCGGATGGAGTCTTGTCACTCCGATTGGGCTTGCGCGTATGGGTAAGGCCTCCCTGCCCGCAGGCGAAATTTTTGCCAAGATGCCACTACCTGACGGGAGCATGCTTATAGGTACCTCGTTCGTCGCGCTGCGGCCGCCGACGGAGACCTCAGTGGACGGTGTGGGCGAAGTGGCCAACGCCGTTCTGGCTCGCCTGCGTTACGTCGCCTGCCAAGCAACTCTTGCCCGGTCGGCAATAGCTATTGTTCCAACCAGTGCCTCGTCCAACGAAGTGGATCCTCGCGACGCGCTCGTCCCGGTCGGGTTGGAGGGGAATGCACGCAGGTACCTGATCACGACAGCCATCAGCGAGAGGCACCTTGAAGAGCTCGCGACGATGAGCCCCGACTTCACGGTACCCGTGCATGTCGAGGTGCTTCTGGACGGCATCGACGCCCACATTTGCGGGGATCATCGGAGGGCACTTCTCTACGCCGCGATCGCTGTAGAAGCACATGCCGCTGAGCGCCTTGAAGGCGCCTATCGTGAAGCCCTTGCTGAACGGGATGGGGCGCATCGCGTGATCACGCTTCCCGGCTCGGGAGGCGAAGTCGTGAAGGATCCTGTATACGAATTGATCTCCGCCAACGATCACTTCTTACGGTTGCTCCACGAGCGGCCGCTGTACCTTCTCAAACGCTCACTCATGGTAGATGAGCCAGAGCTGTATCGAAAGGCATTACAACTGCGCGCGACACGCAACAAGATAGCACACGAGGGCGCCCCGCCAGCAGACCAACGTTACTTTGCACTCGACCACGCAGGCTCCGCCGAAGGGCTTGCTACCGCCTTGGCGGTCCTGCGTTGGTTCGGCGATTGCCGCGGATACGACGCGTCGGACGCCTTTGTCAGGATCCCTGAGGACATTCCTGCACTCGACAACCATGAGGATGTTGATATTCAATCCCCTACCTTTTGAGAGAGCACCTGATCAGCGGGCAGTCCTGGGCTGATCGCCAGGGCCTGTACTTGTTCCGCCGGCCTTCGGCCATCCGGCGGGCGCCGGACAGGATACCCAGGTCGTGCTGAACCTCGCCGCTCATGCCACGTGGCAGGTGAGGCTCTCCCCGCGTCCCCCGCAGTGGGAGCAGCGTGGCAGGACCGCCGCCTCTCCAAGGTACGTTCCAACGTGTCCATTCGTCCAATCGCGTTCCTGACATGAGCCATCCCGGGCCGTACCTTGGCCCGCATGGCACGCACCTCCCGAGAGATCTGGCGTGAGCGGGTCCGGCAATGGCAGACGAGTGGACTGACGGCAGAGCGATTCGTCGCCAGCAGTAGGAACTCAGTTGATTGGATCGCCGTTGACGTAGCGGTGTCTCGGAGGCAGCCAGCTAAGTGCGGGCGGTCCATGTCAGGACCACTCGCACAGTCCTTCACTTCCTGCTCAACAGCCTCACCACCAGCACCGCCACCGCCTGCAGCGCGGCGCCCAGCGCGATCTCCCAGCCTTCATCCTGCCGGCTCATTCGTCCTCCTCTCTTCGGCTTGGGTTTCATCGGCCGTCCAGCCCAACCACAGGCAGCACAGCCTCGAGGTCCCCGACGTCCGTCACCCTGGTCATGGTCGTCGCGATGGGTCCCAGCGACGTCCCGCAGGTCTCGCCGCCCACCGGCCCCACGGCGACCACCATCCAGCTCACACCCTCGGTCTTGGACAGCGCATGCGCGGCCTCCACGGTCACCGGCTCGAGCTCGTCCTCGCCGTCGGTGATGGCCACCACGTCGGCCTTGGCCATGGTCCTGCTGCCACGGATGATGTCCACCGCGCGCATGATCGGCGCGTTGAGATCAGTGCCGCCCGCGCACCGGCGGTCCAGGGCTTTCACGATGTCCGCCACGCTGGCCTTTCTGGGCTGGACCTCGATTTCGCGAACGATCGACCCGTTGAAGGCGATGAGGTGCCAGGCCCGCTTCTGCCGTGTGGCCGTGTCCAGCAGCGCCAGGGTCACGGCCTTGGACCACACGTCCTTGCCGTCCTCGGCCATGGAGCTACTCTCGTCCAGCAGCACGACTACCGGCCCGCGCCCCAGGGTCTCGTGGCTCTTCACGGCGTAACCCAACGCCTGGTGCTGGACGAGCCGGACCAGCATGCTCGTCCTGAGCTTCGGGTGGCACAGCGCCAGCAGCTCGGTGGGGAGCAGCCTGCCGATGTCGCCCGTGCGCTCGATGCCGTGGACTTCTCCCACGCCCGGCTTGACCTCGCTCTTGCGCTTGGCTGCAGCCAGGCGCTCGATGCGGCCGGCCAGCTCCGCGATGCGGCGGAGCTTGGGGTTCTTGGACAGGAGCCCGAAGGCCTCGCGGACCGCCTTCAGGTTCGCCGGGCCGCTGTCTGTGACCGTCAAGCTGCCCGGCGTGGACAGCCTCAGGCAGTGCCGAACACCATCGAGGGACTGCTCGGCGTCCTGGACGGCGTCTCGCGCAGCACGGGAGGCGGCCCGCAGGGCAGCCCGGATGTCGGCGTCGGAGGGCTTGGGCTGGTCTGGCTGTCCAGGCTTCCCCGGCGCCCCCGGCTGCCCCTGCTGCTTCTCGTCTCCTTCCTGGTCCTGCTGCCCGGGTTCCCCGGCCGGCTTGCCTTCCGGGGCATCGGGGACCAGCGGCAGCAGCTCGCGCAGCATCGCCTCGGCAGCGATTCCTGCCGCGAAGCCGTTTCGGCTGCACATGCTGCGCAGTCGGCCCCACTCGCCGAGCTCGGGCGCCAGGCGGTGGAGCCGCATGGCCCACTCGGGCGCGTCGGTCAGCTCGGCCGGGTCGCGAGGCAGGTAGAGCCGGGCGTGGATGTCGGCCGGGAATCCGGCGAATCCAGCGCCCTGCCTCTGGATGCCCGCCTGGACCAGCTCCAAGGCGGGCTCGGAGACCTCCAGGTGCTCCCGCCAGAGCATGTCCAGCCAGCGGCTGGTGTCGAAGCACATGCCCATGGTCCACCCCCCTGGCTCAGGCCCCGCCGGGGGCGACGTGCAGCCGGCTGATGCTCTTCAGCGCCAGGCGGCCGAGCTCCCGGTGCCAGGTCTCGATACGGCCGAGGGCCTGCTTCGCCCGGAACGTCCGCCGCTCCGGCGCCTGGATGATGCGCTGCTCGAGCCGGGTGTGGATGTCCGCGAGCTGCCGGAGCAGCGGCTCCAGGGCCGGCGCCAGGTCGGCCTGGTCGGCCTTGGGGCGGGCGTCGTACAAGTCGCGGGCGGCGTCCTCGAGCTCGACGGCCTCGAGCGCCAGCGGGTTGGTGACCCTGCCCACCACCCGCTCCACGGTCCGGACCTGGGCCGGCTCGGACCACAGGGCGTGGACCAGGATCTCGGCGTGGTCGCTGAGGGCCTCGTTCTCGCCTTCCAGCCAGGCCCGAGCCCTGACCAGCCGGGCACACGCCGCCCAGCGGCGGTCGCTGGCCTGGACACCCTCGGAGGCCAGCTCGTGCCGGAGGGTCAGCAGGGCGTCGCGGGCGTTCTGGCTCAGCGGCACCTTGCGGACCAGCTCCTGGGCGGCCTTGAGCTCCTCGATGGTGAGGCAGGCACCCGGTGCCTTGGGCTCCAGGTCGAGCAGAGCGGCGAAGCTGGCGTCGTCGGCGAGGTAGGGCAGCTGGACGCGGAGCAGGAACCGGTCGAACAGGGCGGCCAGCGAGCTGTCCTCGGGCAGCTCGTTGCTCGCGCCGACGAGGCTGAGCAGCGGCACGGGCTGCGCCTGGCCGTTCTCGTGGTAGACGCGCTCGTTCATCACGCCGAGCATGCAGTTCAGGATGCTCGAGTTGGCCTTGAACACCTCGTCCAGAAAGCCGATGTCCGCCTCGACCAGCGTGCCGCTGGTCACCCGGCGGTACTCGTCCCGCTCCAGTGCGCTGATGCTGAGCGGCCCGAACAGCTCCTCGGGCGTGCTGAACCGGGTCAGCAGCCGCTCGAAGTAGCGCCCACCCTCGATGCGGGCGCACAGGCCGCGGGCCAGCAGGCTCTTGGCCGTGCCGGGCGGGCCCAGGAACAGGATGTGCTCGCCGCAGAGCAGCGCCAGCAGGGCGGCCTGGATGGCCATCTCGCGCTCGAGCAGGCCGAAGGCCAGGTCGGTGGCCAGCGCTTGCAGCTTGGCCAGCAAGTTGTTCACCTTGGACATGGTCTTGTCCTTTCTGGAGTGAGCACCCCACGCAGCCGGAGACGGCCGAGTGCAGTGCCTCAAGGTTTGGGGGTCGAACGAAGAACGGTGAGGACCGTGGGCCAGTGGGTCGCGGAATCTACTTCGTCACGCGTATCGTACGCCAGCGTAGGGCACCCTTTCTCGGGATAGTCAGGACGCCGAAGGATGGAATCGCGCCGTCCATGCCGCCGGTCCTACCCATCATGTACGCCCGCGTGCTCTTCCCGACACGCCAGTTCCAGGGATCCCCACCGTTGGTGTGGATGTGCCCGCACAGAATCGCATCGAGGCCCACACCATCGGCGAGTCGGACGAGGCTCTTGAAGTCCGCAGAGGGGAACCCGAAGGAGATCTTCTGGTCGGCGCGAACCCTTCGCGCCTGCGTGATCAGGTTCTCTTCTTCGCCCTCGTCGGGCGGGTGATGGATGGCCAGAACTCGCCGCTGACAAGCATCAGCAAGGCCTCGGCGGACTGCTGCATCATCGGCCTTTCGCCAGTAGCCGATCGTCGAAGTCCAGGTGCTGTAGGACGTCGTGTCTGCGCCGACAAGGGTGACGTCGCCCAGGTCCTTCCGGAACGGGAACCTGTCGCCCTTTGCGAGGAGGTCATCTGCGTCGAGGAGATCATCGATCCAGTGGCAGAACATCTCGTAGTGGCGCTGGGCGCGGCGGCCGAGAGCCTTGAGAACTCGCCTGACCTTCCCCCACTCGGAGGACCGGCCTGCGAGGTGGAAAACGTCGTGGTTTCCGATCACGATGCTCAGGCGATCGCGGTGCCAGAGACCGAGCTTGCGTAGTGCCTGGCTCACCTTCTCCCGGTCGCGCACCATGACGCTGGCACCATCGAAGATGTCGCCGCAGATAACCACGTGATCGGCCTTGGTCTTGGCGGCGAGAGCGAACGCGCGTTTGGCAAGGTCCCAGGATGCCGGATGGTCCTTGAGGTCAACGTGCAGGTCGGAGAGTACAGCGAGCGTTGTGGCCTGCATGAGGGAGCCTCCAGAAGGTCTTTCAATGACCGCATGGGCAGGAGCAGCTTGTCAAAGCTCGGTGCTCCATCAGGTTGCTGAGTCAAGTGGTGGTCGCGGTCTGCACCGGGTCGATTCGGGTGCGGGTGATGAAGCCATTGACGGCCCGGTGGACGACCGTCTGCAGGCGGACGTCCAGGAGCCCCTGGACCTTGGCCTCCAGGGACGCCAGGACCGCCTGGGCGTTCTCGACGCCGACGCCGAGTGCGTCGCGGTACAGCGTCGCCCGCTCCCGGAGGCGCTGGTAGGTCTCCAGCCGCCGGGTGAACGTGGACGGTTTCTCCTTGCCGTCGAACGCCTCGGCCTCCGCCTGGAGCTGCTCGAGCTGGTCGGCCAGGCTGTCCGAGACGACCTCGTGGACGATGGTCCGGACCTCCGGCTCGAGCTCGCACAGCACCAGGTCGATCCCGACCTGACCGAGGAGCTCGCCGAGCTTGCGGATGTCCGCCAGCCGCTGGGGCGGAACCCAGTAGACCCTGCCGTCCTCGCGGACCCTGGCCGCGTCGTGGGCCTCCAGAAAGCCGCTGACGCTGCCCGACCAGTCCTCGGCCACGACCTTGCCTCGCAGCCCCGCGTAGGCCTGGGCGACCTCCTGGGCCACGATGTGGCTGCCCTGGACGACAGCCGGGTCGGGCTCGGCCGTCCAGCGGACCAGATCGAGCTGCTCGTGGTCGACCCGCTCGGTCAGGGAGTCCTTGCGCTCCCGGACGACTGCGTAGAGCACTTCCGAAGCCGTCCTGCGAAGGGGGCGGAGCAGGAAGCCCCGGCGCTGGAGGCCCCGTTCGGTCTGGGTGATGGCCCTGCCGATGGCCGCGCGGTCGCCGGCGTAGGCCGGGACGATGCCGGGGTCGAACCCGGCGGCCTTGGCCATGGCCCGGAGCTCCTCGGGCTCCTTGGGCTGGACGCCCTTGGCGCGGGTGAAGACAAAGGCGCCGGAGGCGAACTTCTTCTCCTTCATCATCGTGGGTCTCCTTTTTTGGCCTGGAACGAGAGGTAGGCCCAGGTCTCGTGTTCACGCTCCAGGATGTCGTTCTGGAGCAGTTTGGCCTCGGCCGGCTGCAGCTTCCTGAGGATCAGGAGGTCGCTGCCGGGGAAGCGCTCGAGGAGGTCTTCGAGGATCTGCTTGAGGGGCGGAACGCCCTCGGAGTCGTCGAGCGTGAAGTTCTCGATGACGTGGGGCTCCCCGTCCACCCAGCAGAAGGGTGAACCGGTGGTCTTCATGGTGATGTCCCTTTCGTTACGTGTGGGTAGGTCGGCACAGAGGGGCGCCACAGGGCCTGAAGGAGTATCGAGGGTTCGTGTCACCCCCCATTTGCTTGTTGCTGGTAAGCCCCAGGGCTATGCTTCTGGAGTACGGGAGGTCGCGGTAATGGCCAGGGAGCAAGTCGAGGGGGAATTCGGGAACTCGTCGGCGGTAAGGGCGACGATCATCCTCCAGATTGAGGCAGAGGACTTCCCTGGTGCCTGGGCGCAGGTGCTCAAATACATGCAGAGATTCCACGGGGTGAAAGACGAGGAGATCAAGTGCTTGAAGAAGACACGGGACTCGCGAGGCTCCTGGTGGATCGAGGTGGAACACCCCGCTTGGAGTGGTGACCTGATCGACTTCTAGGTGTTCTCCGGCGTCTCAACGCTCTCGACGCCTGTCAGCGTGTACACGTCGTGCCAGACCGCCTCGCACTTCAGGCATGTCACTTCCTGGGATGCCTCGCCGGCGCTGATGTCGACCGGGCCGCCCTCGATGTCGTCCCCATGGCAGAACGGACAGAACAGGCCGCCCGAGGCCAGGTAGCTCGCCTTGTGCTTCATGGTGAGCCTCGGGTCACAGCCTGACCGGCATGATCACGACCAGCCGGTTCCCCGGCAGGTCGATGCGGACCGGGTCGATGGCGTCGCCGAAGCCCAGGCGGACGGTCTCGTCCGCGCTGCCCAGGGCCTCGAGCAGGTAGGCCGGATTCAGGCCGGTCACCAGGTCCGGACCGATGTGCGAGTTCTCGAGCGTCTGGATGACCGCCACGGCCTGGTTGGCGTCGTGGTCCTGGATGGCCAGCGTGAGGCTACCGTTCAGCGTGACCCGGAGGTTGGCCTTGGGCGCCAGCCGCCTCAGGCGCTGCAGCTCCCGCCGGATGGGGGCAGTCGGCAGCAGGATGACGGAGGTGGCCTCGTTGGCGCCAGGGACGACCTGGGTGTAGTGCGGGTAGGTTCCGTCCATCTCCTTGGACATGAGCACCCAGTTGCCGCCCTCGAAGCGGCACCAGCCCTCGGCGCGGGCCAGGCACACCGGGCCATCGGAGGCGAGCTGGGCCAGGATGCTGGCTGCGGCGCCGGGCAGGAGGAGCGACTTGGGCAGCTTGGGCTCCAGGGCGTGCCAGTGCAACCGGTGCCCGTCGGTCGCGACCAGTCTCCCGGAATCGAAGTAGACGCCGCCCAGGTGCGGCCTGGTCTTGTCGTAGGAGATCGCGGGCAGCACGAAGTCGAGCGACTTCCGGAGCAGGTCACCGTCCCAGATCACGCACGGCTTGAAGTCCCCCGGAGCCAACGGCGAGCTGGGGTACTCGACCGGGTCGTAGCAGGCCACCCGGGACTCGGCGCCAGCCACCTCGATGCGGACCTGCTTGTCGCTGATGGAGTCGATGGCGACGAAGCCAGTCTTGCGGCTGGACTCCGGCTTGACCAGGTCGCGGGCCAGCTTGACCGGCAGGCAGGCCGTGAGCTCGCCCTCGGCGGGCAGACGGAAGGTCAGACGGGTCTCGAGGTCGGTGCTGGTCAGCGTGGCCAGGCCGTTCCGGACCTCGATCAGCACCATGGTCAGGACGGTCAGGGCGTGCTTGATGGGCACCACTCGGGTGAGCTCCTTCAAGGCCTCGTACAGCGGGCGTTGGGCGACTTTCATGGATTTTTCTCCTCCTCCGCTGCGCTCGTTGCCGCAGCGGGCTTGCTGGCGTTCTTCTTCTTCGGCTTGGACACGATGAACTCGGCGTAGCAGGCCTCGCCCCGGAAGTGCTGCTCGTACGGCAACTCCTCGAGGTAGGTGGCAGCCACCTCGACCTCGCAGAAGACGCCGTGAGCTGCCCAGACGGCCTGGGCGACGCGGTCGGCGAACTCTTCTTCGCTCTCGCCGCCGCACAGGTTCCCGGAGCCGGACGCCGTCAGGATGTTCGCGCTCTCCAGGCACTGGAAGTACCAGCCGTCGAACCCGGGCCACTCCTGCTCGGCGGCTCGCTGAACCTGCTTGCGCTTCCTGGACTCGACACCGCGGACGGTGATGGCCATGTCGTAGGCGCGGCTCATGCCATTGCCCTCTTCCTGGCCAGCTTCTTCGGCAGGGCCTGCTGCTTGGCCGCCTCGAACTTATTGCTCTGCTCATCGATGAAGTCCCAGGTCGTCTTCCACTCGATGCCCTTGGCCGTCACGAACACGGCACCACCGCCGAACTCGCCGACGCGCATCCTCGAGCAGGTGCCTGCCCAGGACAGGCCGAAGCAAGCGTCGGGGCGGAAGCGCACCAGGAAGCGCCTGATGATGCCGGCCAGGTACTCGAGGTTGGCGCTCTCGTCGGCGTAGAGCCAGGCCTCGGTGCCGCCGTTGACCGTCTTCTGGATCGCGAACTCGAACCCCGGCCAGCAGTCGAACAGGTCCACGAAGCGGGCGCTCCCGTCCAGGTCGGTGATGCCGCGATCGTTGAACCAGCGCTTGGCGAAAGCCTCTTGCTGGTCCCTGTTGGTCATGTCGTTCGGGAACGGCGGGCCGTGGAGCTCCGCCTTGAGCCAGTCGACCTCTTCGGAGGTGAGGTTCCGTAGCGCTTCCGAGAACTGAACAAAGTTGTCGGCCATGGCTTCACCTCCCGGTGATCCAGCCAGCCAGCAGGACGAAGGCGACCTTGCCGGCCAGGTGGAGCAGGCCGAGCAGCAGGCGGACGAGCTTCATCTTCACTGGGAACCTCGCTTTCTGAGATGGGTTGTGGTGGCTTCAGCCGGCCAGACAGGGCCCGGCGAAGACGCAAGACCTGCACTGCCAGCCCTTGATCGGGTAGAACGCGCCGGCGTCGACGGCCTTGAGGACCCCGCAGGCGACGCGCAGGAAGTCGCGCTGGTCCTGGTCGCTGCGGGTCAGCTTGTGGATGGCCATGGCCGGGGCCTTGGTCTTCAGCAAGACCTGGAGCTGGACGGATGCGTCGCCGAGGCCCATCGACGGCGCGGCCAGCGTGTACGCCGTGACCTGGTTGTCGTTGGCCAAGCGGTCCTCGGCCCAGCGCTTGCCGGCCGTCTTGTGCTCGATGATCACGTACTGGCCGTTCTCCTCCCGGGCCACCACGTCGAACGCGCCCACCAGCTTGACTGGCGGAACTTCCCCGGTCTCGGGGTCGTGAATCTCGACGGAGAACGGCTCTTCGACGCCGACCACCCGGTAGGGACGAGGGGCGGCTTCGTGGAAGACCTTGAGCAGGCTGGTGCCGGTCTCGAGCAGGCTGTCTTCGGTCTGGTCGTTGTCCAGCAGCACCGGCGGCGACTCGGCGAAGCTGCGCTTCAGGGCGGCGCTGAACGCGGCCTGGATGGCCTCCAGGCTGGGCTCGGGCTTCTTGTCGCGGAGCGCGATGTAGAACTGCGCCAGGGCCTCGTGGACAGCTCCACCGAAGGCCAGCGGGCCCGGGCGGTGGGTGGGCTTGAGCTGCAGGATGTAGCGGAAGCGGTAGGCGGCCGGGCAGGTCAGGTAGGTCGTCAAAGCCGAGGCGGAGATGTGCCTCTCGGCCCTGAGCAGCGCCAGGGCAGACGATGCGGTCATGGCTTGGTTCTCCTCGTGGGTTGAGGTCAGACGGGGGCGCCGCCCAACTCATCGCTGAACTCGGAGATCAGCGTCGAGGCGTCGGAGCGGGAGAGGTGCTCGGGCTGGTTCTTGAAGAGCTGGACCGCGCGGTCGCGGATGTCGTCCGCGGTCATCTGGAGCTTCCTGCCGAGCGACCAGATCGCCGAAAGCTGTTTCTGCGTCAAGCGAGCGCCGTTGCCGCTTGAGCCGGGGCTGGTTTGGACGGTGCGGGCGTGGGTGCGGCCGTTGCCGTTGCCGCCGTTCTCGTTGCCATCGTTGCCGGAGGCCTTGGGCTGCTTGGCCTCGGGCGCGCTGTCGCTGTACAGATACAGCCCGACGCCCAGCAGGGTCGCCGCCTTCTTGAGCCCGTCGGTCGCGGCGGCCTTGAGATCGTCGGCCAAGGACAGGCGCTCGCCGGTCTCGGAGTGGACGGTGATGCTCGAGCCGCCAAAGGCCATCTTCGTCACGCTGCCCGCGCTGAGCCTGACGAGGACGACGACCTCGGCGTCGTGGATGGCGTGCTCGACGATCTCGAAGCTCCACTCGCCGGCGAACACGTCGATCAGGCGCTTGAGGTACTCGTTGCCTTCCACATACTGAAGCTGCTTGCCGAAGTTGCCCTTGCGGGTCTTCAGCACGGACGCATCGAACGGGGCCTGCAAGGCAGACGTGTCCATGGGGACCTCCTTGGAATGGGCACACGGGTAGCGTGCGCGTAGGGTTCGGGGTCTGGTTGGGGACAGGGGCTAAGGCGTTTGCAGCGAGGGTGCGAACGACGAACAGGGCCTGCTGGAGGGGATGGTCGCTTCCATCTTCTTATACCCGAAATCAAGCCAGGATTTTGAAAGCGAGGCGGTTTGCGCCTGCCACGCCGCGCCAGGGCCTTGTGCTATGGGTTCCAAAGGGTGGATCATGTGACAGGCTCTCCAGGAGGGATGGGAATGAAGCTCGGGTACGCCATCCTCGGGATCTTCCTCACTGGCCTGGTCGCGGGCTGCGAGCGGGGCTCCACGGAATCGACTGCACCCGACGTGGCCGGCCACGACCCCGCGCATCCACCCATCGACTGTCCGCTGGCCAAGGCGGGTGTTGATGCGAGTCACCTCCGCCCATTCGAGGACGTGGAGAAGTACATCGCGTTCCTGGAGCGGGCGGACCGCGCCGTGTGGCAGAAGCCCGACGAGGTGGTCGCGGCGCTCAAGCTCCAGGGGACTGAGACCGTTTTCGATCTCGGGGCCGGCTCCGGCTACTTCAGCTTCCGCCTGGCAAGGGCTCTGCCCAGCGGGAAGGTCATTGCCGCCGACACCGAGCCCGAGATGGTCCGCCACCTGCACCACAAGATCCTCGGCGATGGCCTCTCCAACATGGAGGCTGCCCTGATCCAGCCCGGCGACCCGGGCATCCCCGAGGACGCCGATCTGGTGTTCGTCTGCGACGTGCTCCACCACGTCACGGATCGGCCGACCTGGCTCGGCAAGCTGGTCTCCGAGATGAAGCCGGGCGCGCGTCTGGTGCTCATCGAGTTCAAGGAGGGCGACCTGCCCGAGGGGCCTCCCGAGTCGGTGAAGATCACCCGGGCGCAGTTGGTGGAGCTGGTTACTCGGGCCGGGCTGGCGCTCACCACCGAGCGCGTCGAGCTGCTTCCATATCAGACGTTCCTCGTCTTTCGGAAACCGGGCTGACAGCCAGCATTCTCGCTGGCTGTTTTTCGGAACCCAAGCCCTACGCTCCGGGCCTGTCTCTACTGCACCGGCCTTGTGGATGGGGACCGGGTCTCGCCAGCAGGGAGAACCGTGGAAAGCGCCTGGGCTATGCGGAAGCCCACCTTACGGAGCCAGTAGCCGCAGCGCCTGGATGACGGCCTTTCGCTTCTTTGCCGGCCACTTCTCAAGCAGCTCCTCGAGCTCCTGGGCGAACTGGCCAACGCCTGAAGCAGTGCGGGCGTCGAGAAGGGCGCCAAGCCGCACATGCAGGGCTGTCGCAAGGCGATCCAGAGCCTCCAGCGAGAGCGACTTCCTGCCGCATTCAACTTGTGAGAGATAGGTAGGGTCCAGGTGTACCCGTTCGGCGAGCACGGCTTGGGTGAGGCCGAGCGCCTTGCGATGGCTTTGAATGCGGGCGCCGATTTCCTTGGAATCGATGGGCATTGGTTCCCTCCAGTACCGCGGAGGGTGACAGCGGGGAAGGTACTGGTGGAACTAGTTGACCTAAAGCCGTGGGCCAAGTAAGATCCGCAGGGTAGGGCTGGGAGGTATCCTGTGAAAAACCTAGTGATACTCTCTGGTGCTCTGCTCATCGGATTCGGCGCTGTATCATGCGCCAACTCCTTTGAGGAATCGGTGTTGGGGCTGGTCTTGGCCGGCGCTTTTGTGGCTCTTGTTGCGACCTCATCGCGGGGTTCGTCGACGTTCGCAGAGCCGCGCCAGACACCCGCAGACATCTTCGCAAGCGTGTCGGACGCCGAGCTAGAAAGATGGTGTGACGAATACCGGGAAGAAGCACAACGTGGTCCATCAAGTATTCGTGCATCATGGGTTCATTGGCAAAATGAACTCGACCGTCGCCGAAAGATGAAAAAGTAAGTGGGGTGGGTGTGAGGTTTGCTCGCTGGGTTGAACCGGTAACGTCCCTTCGCAAGTCGTTGAGAAGGTCGACTGAAAGCGAGGCCTCCAATGAACGTCCCGCTGGACAGGATTGTCGACAAGATCGTCGGGCTTGGTGTGCCTGGACTGGTGCTATTGATCGCCGTCTACGTCGGTGGATATGCCGGCGGAGCAGCCTTGGTTGCTGCGCTGGCTGCCCTTGGCGGACCTCTGGGAATGATAGGTGGAATCGCACTTCTCGGCATCTTGGTTCTGATCTCCAAGGGAATTGCCGATTACGGTTTTGAAAGGATTCTGAGAGCGGCGCTCATGAAGATGCGCGCCAAGGGCAAGCAGAAGGCAGTGATAATCAGTGAACTCAGAGGCTATTGGTTCATCTCCTCGAAGCTCAAGGAGCGCATGGTCCGGTTCATCGAAGACGCTTGAGGAAGCACGGGTGTGGTTGGGAATTCTGAGTCCGGCCATTCATGCAAAATGAAAGGAGGGGATATTGACTACTTCTGACCCTATCAAAGGCTCTGGCCAAGGCCGTACGCGTTTATGGGTGCGACTACTTGCACTCGGTGGTGTGTTTGCTCTGGCAGGAGGTGTCTTGCTGTATTTCATGACTTTTCGCGCACAAGAGGGAGAAGGATACGGAAAAGCAAGTTGGGGAATGACAATCGAAGTGATTCAGCAACTCTATCCGGGAGGAACCCTTCGCGCAGGGCGTGATGGGCCTGAGTATACGGTGATCTCCGAGGTTTCTACTCGCCCGGCAATTGTTAGGTTTCTTTGCGATCAGAGGAGTGCACTCCATGGCGTTGTTGTAAACTTTCCTGAAAGCGACAATTGGACATCTAGCGAAGCGCCAGACAGGTTTTCAGCGGTATTTCGTGGACTGGAAATCAGGTATGGAAAACCAGATACTGAAGTGCTCCAAATGCGTCTTTGGAATGATATACACGGAAAGACTGCGATTCTTGCAGAATGCCCACCCTACCTTGGGGAGAATATGGGGCGTGAAGAACTTGGTTTGACAAAATGCCACATTCTGTATTCGAGTAAGGTGTCATTAGAAGAAAATGTCACGCAGGGACTGTAATTGGGCATTACCGCTCAGTGGATTAGATTCCTGTGCTTCGTTCTTGGTGCTTCTCTTGGACGACTGGTGCACTTCAATCCAAACCCATATTGCCTGCCCTAATCGAAGCACCCTGCAGGTCAGCCCACAGGTTGGACAGGCGAAGAGCAGCACCTGGCCGCCCAGGATGCCTGGCTGGTTGACGATGTGAATTTGAGTTTCGCGGCTATCGGGAAGGAACACGGTCGCCGCAGATCACTCACGCTGGATGCCGGACCAGAAGTGAGCCCATAGCGCGTACTCGCCGAGGAGCTTTTCTGTTCCGAACTTGCGGAGTATCCAGAATAGTAGGTGGGCTACGAGGATCGTGGCTAGCCGCTCTCTTGGAATCCCCGTTCGCTCATGGAGAAACTCGAACTCTTCGTGCATCGGCGAGAAAGCGCGGCGGGAGGCGCGCTCAGGATCCGGAGTAGTGTTGTGATACTCAGGAATCAAGTCCACGATTTTCTCTGATTCTTCCTGGAGAAATCCAAACTCGGTTGTGAGGAATAGAACTTCCGCAGACCGGGTTTCCTGAGATCGCAGGGAATATCCGACCATGGCCGTATAATTTCCGTAGGATTCCAGCAGTTCGATATACTGCTCAGACAAGTAGAAATCTTGCGAAGCGATTTCTGTATTGGACATCGGAATCTCCTTTTTGCTGCCGACTGAACGAAGCTTGAATAGGGACCATTCACTACGCTTTTCAACGTCAATCTGGTTGGCGGACCATTCTAATCTTTCGTCGCAAGTCACCTCGATTCGTTTTAACGCAATTCGTTTTGCCTCGCCAACGCCCCGCCCCGACGTTGGCGCGCAAGAACCTGACTTCGGTATTTGAACTTGTAAATCGTTTGAAGGCACTTCACGCATGCAAGGCCAGGGTCGTAATCGATGACACGCAGAATCTTACTTGCGCGGTGGCACGTTGGGCAAACAAGAAGGGAGTACGTTCCCCCGAGGACTCCCGGCTTCTTCACCAGCTTGACCTCGAGCTCCCGGCCATCTGCAAGAAAAAGCGTGACACTGTTTGCCGCAGATAGCTTGCGCTTGCCTCCCAGGGTGCGCCTGACATCCTCGATCTTGACGTCCGGAAGGTCTTCGAAGAACTGGCGCTGGCTGTAGATAGCTGTGCTCACCTTGGAACCCCGCCGACTATAACCGCTGTTTGGTTGCTGACGTGGATCGCCGGCGCAGGCGAATCCAACCGCGCAAGGGCCTCCATAGATGCGAGCATTCGTCGATGCGCAGAACTCACTGCTCGCTCGAGTGCTTTGACCTGTTTCTCGCTCGCAGATCCATGACACACTCTACGAAGCAGGGATGTGAGTAGCGCTTCGTAGTAGCGTAGAAGCGTCTTCGCCGTCGCCACGTCGCCAGCCAGGATACGACGTGCAGCGGTACCGCGGCCTCCTTGGCGAGCAAGATCTCTCGCGGTTGATGCGATCTCTGCCTCGTCGTAGGTGAAGATCTCTGGTCTCGCCTTCACGAGCTTTGGATCGATTGCCAGGATAGCGATACGATCCAGATTGTCTAGGGCCTCGGAATCAGATACGTCATCGTATACCTCGAGATGATTGTCGGCTTGAGGGCAAATAGGTGGAGACGGTTTGGCAACAGTTAGCGACATGATTACATTGTACTGCGGCGGCGACTATTTGTCAGCAGTAGTTGTAGACACAGACGAGGTCTCTAGTGTTGGGCTCGAAGACGGACCTCTGGAGTTGCCTTGGTCTCCAACCAGCACGCCAGGCCGGGAGTTACTCCCGGGAGTCGGAGAGCTCCGTGGTTCGACGTTCTCGATCGCGAAAGGTCTGTCGTTGGGTGTGTTCATAGCCGTTCCTTTCCTTCGAGGGCTATGCACGGCAGGTGGAAAATCCCCCCCCCATGAATAGCCTCAGTATTCAAGAATTATGCATAGTTTATGCACTTCGCGATTGTGTAACTCCTCATAAAGAAGAGGGAATACGTTCTACATATGCACCACCGATGCATGTTTCGATGCAGTTGGGCATGGGGCTATGCAGTATGCCACCCTATATAGGGGGCATACTGCATAGCCCGGGCACTCAGCTCCAGCACCCAACCAGAAATGGGTCTCCCTAAGGACTTCTATTTTATGGAAGGAATTCGTTGTGGCGCGGAGCATCATTCTTCTCCATCTTTTAGTGGCCCGAAGTTGGGCTCTTTCGCTTCGTCAAGTTCGCAGGAATCATCCAGTATTTCTGGTGAATCACTTTTCAGCAGTTTTCCAAGGCTGTTTGCCTTCTTGAGTTGACGCGATATCTTCGACTGGCTCACTCCGAGAATTTCTCCGATCTTAGTCTGGGGATATCCCTGTTCTTTGAGATGATATATCTTACGCAGTTGGTCAACTGCAGGCAATGAAACATCCCAGTGAGATTTCGTGCAGTTTGTCGCATCAGTGACAAGGTGAGCCTGGAAGGTCTGGGCGTCATCGCCGAGAATGCCCCTCGCCTTGGTAAATTGGACGTCGAATCGGGCTCCCTGTCCGAAGACATAGTCATTCGGCTTTTTCAGAGCGATGCAGACATCCATCTGATCCTCGCGGCGCGAGGTTCCTCGTTGGTCCCCACTCTTGCCTTCATGGTGTACGAGTTCTACAGCGAGCCCATCTTTGCGGAGATGGCGGAGCCAAGCCTGAAAACCCTCATTCGAATCGCCTTCGTTTTCAATTAGGCCGCTTGACAATGTCGAGAGAGAATCAAAGATCACAACGTCTGCCCGATGGGCGTGGATCATTTCATCAACGAGCGTTTGGCCTTCTGGCGTGCCGATATTTGGCATTTCATCAGACGGTTGGCAGTCATACGCGACAATGCGGAAACGATCTTCCGGTTCACATGTTGGAAATGAGTTAGAAATGACGTTGAGAGCCCCGAGCAGGTAGTGGTGCGGTAGTTCGCCGTCCAGATACAACACCCTTGCTGGTGAATCTCCCGCGCGCCACCGAAGAAATGGTTGGCCAGTGGCCATTGCCAGGGCCATTCCTAGGTTGAACATTGTTTTACCGACTCCACGCCAGGCGACCACCATCATCAGCATCGCAGAGCAAAGAACTGGATCAAGGAATACCCGTCGCTTGGGCACGACAAGGCTACGAAACTCGGTCAGGGTCAGGGCCCTGATCTTGTCAACGTAGAGGCCTGGCGCTGGAGTACCTTCATCCTTGGCCTTTTGATCTGCTTCGAAGGCGGAATTTGCCTGCGCGAGCAGTACTTCCTTGGTCAGCCCGGTCGCACACCAGTCCCTCAGGTCCTTCAAGCCCTCAGGCGGGAACAGCGTGATCACCTCGAACTTGGCTGCCGTCAGCGCGGCGTGAAGCTTTTCGGCCGACTTCTTGCCCGCCTCGTCGGCGTCGCCCACGACCACCACGCGTTCGGGCTTCCGGAGTAGGCACACTGACACGACCAAATCGGTGCAGTTGCCGGCGCCGGGGATGCCGATGGCGGCCATGCCTAGGGAGAGGGCTGCCGCCGTGTCGCTTCCGCCCTCGCAGATCAGAAGAAGGTCGAGCTTGGTGCCGAGATTGTCTGGAATTGTCAGCCCACGCTTACCTCCAGGCACCTGCTCGAAGCGCTTCGCGCCAGAAACAATTGGCTGCAGCGGCCGGAGAGTGATCGCGGTAACGCAATTGCCTCGGCGCTCTGGCCAAGTGGAGAACTTGTCCTTGGTGCCAACGCCAAGGTGTTCAAGCATCGTGGTCTTGACCCCGAGATCTGTGGCTAACCGGTTGCGAACCTTCCCGGCGTTTTCATGGTGAAAGTACTGGTCAGCAAGTCCTCCAAGGTCGGGTAGGTTGTCACGTTCCTTCTCGGTAGGGGAGACCATCGGTCTGTTTGATGACCCCGCTGAGTGACTCGCCGGCTGATGCGTTTGCTCCGGGCCTGTGCGCTGGCGAGGTTTTTCTGCTCCGCCCCGAAAACCCGATTTCAGCGTTGCTGTGATTTCGGACTGCGTGAGCCCGATGTCGAGAGCAACTTCTTGGAGCTTACTCCGTACCTCGGCCTCCTCGAGGTCGCCGGAGTCGAACAGCTGGCTTAGGGCGAAGGCCGATCGGTTTAGGGCAATGTTACGTTCGAATTCTGGGGCTTCCTGCAGCTTTGCGAGCTCGCTTTGGAGCGCGGATTCTCCGTACCTGGTGGTCATGGCTGCTTCCGATGTCCGCTGGTCTTTGGCGTGCCATCGGGCTTTCCAGAAGTGTCAGGGCTCGCTTGCTCGCAGCCAGCCTTCATCCACGATTTCACCGCCGCCATGACTTCGGCTCTGCCAATTCCAGTGGCAATGCCAGCGTCGATGAGGGCATTTCGGACTTCTTTCACGTTGAGTGCGCCTCGGCCAACCAGGACGCCGAGAGAGAACGCGGCACGGTTGAGCGTTGTGTTCCTCTCGCCCTCTCGGGACTTTCGAATCTTGCCGAGCTCTTTCTTGAAGATGACCTTGGCAGGCGCGGCTTCCAGAACGTGTCCTTTTGGATTTGGTGGACTGCTGCCATTGGCCGTGGAGGTGCTGCGCCTCTCGAATTCCTCGACAGCCGCCTTGGAGATCCGAATCGTTCGTCCGAAGCGCGTTGTTGGTAGACGTCCGTCCTGAATCATGTGGCGAATGAGGCTGGCACTGACTCCCCAGCGGGACGCGGTTTCGCTAATAGTCAAGTGTGTTCGGTCTTCTGGATTATTCATCATCTGCTCCTTGCCCTTCGCTACGCGGGGCAAACTGAGTTCTCGCCGAGCGTTCGAGACCGCGAACCATGGCGACAGGGAGTTGTCCTGTCAGGACCACGTCACGCTCGAACGCGACCTTCGACACGCATTTCAAATATTTTTTAGACCTTGAATACCTTGAAAAACTTGTAGGCGACGTAGACTTCTTCGACGGTAAGGATTCCGGGACCCGATCAGGCTGGCTGATCGGAATCGCCCTTGGAGTCGATCCCTCGGGCGAGTGGAAAAGAGCGCGAGCAGCTTGTCGGGATGCGGGTGTCAGTCCGCAACCGCTTGCCACCCATGTGACGGGCCCATGAAGGCGCCGCCGACAACGAGAGGTTAGGCCAGGACACTACACGATGTCAAGCATCATTTAGAAGTAAACAGGTGTATCTGGGGATATTCGGTGTTTGAATGGAGTTTTAGTTTACGGCGTAAATACTGATGATGCTGAAGTGAGGATTGATAGCCCAAGATATCACAAAATTTAATTACTGGTATGTTGAATTGATGCCGTGAAGACAACGACGCCAGACGTCGCGGCTCAGTATGGTAGAGTCCGTCAGAGCCCCAGAACTGCCATCGCGGCGTCCGGGAACCCTCGTCGAGATCATTCTGGCGTAGAAGAATGCTGGAGCGCTGGTTCAAACTGACGAGCGGGGGAACTCAGGCGATCGCCTGAGGGACGACGGATGATCTGGTTCGCGGTGTTTCCCCTCGGATGCCAGGTCCTTCACTCCGTCGATGGAGGCGGCGAACTTGGCCCTGCTTGAACGCGTACCTTCTCGGTATGGGGATCCGGCCTTGTCCGGAAGGGGGCAAGCCTTCGACCTGCAGGGCTTTCGATACCAATTTGGGCACCGCAGAAAGACCAAGGCTACTCCCTTTCCAAATGCACTTTCCGACCGCGGTTAACCTGGGAATGGAACCCCGGTAGCCCTTGTGCTACCCTCACGCTCGCGTTCTTGGCGTTCGTCCATTTAGCCCTTCGCCGCGGCATCCGGGACTGTCCCCCATCCCCCCACCCGGACGCGCGGCGAGGGGCGCTTTGTACTCCGCCTTGGCGATCTGGACTGCCGCTCCCATCCTCCCGGGAAGCAGTCATGCTAGGCTAGCTCCTGCAATGACCGCGACTGAAAAGCACTCGATTCGCCGCGCCACGGCGGCCGACGCGGACGGAATCCTGAGCTGCCTTCTGGCCGCCTTCCGGGCCTACCGAGAGCGGTACACACCGAAGGCCTTCAGCGACACGGTCCTGGACCGCGCCAAGCTTGGTCGGCGTCTCGACGAGATGACCGTGTTCATCGCCGTCACGGACGAGGGCGTGGTCCTGGGAACGATCGCCTGCGAGATCGTCGCTGTCGGTGAAGGCCGCCTGCGAGGCATGGCAGTGCGCCCCGCGTCGCAGGGCTATGGCATCGCCCAGCAGCTGCTGGCATGGGCCGAACGCACACTCCGGGAGCAGGGCTGCTCGCGGGTAACCCTGGGCACGACGGAGCTGCTCGAGCGTGCCCGTGGCTTCTACGAGAAGAGCGGGTACCGCCTCTCGGGGCGAACTTCCGACTTCTACGGCATGAAGCTGCTCGAGTACGAGAAGATGCTGCCGCGGAGCGGGGAGCGCAAACCGGACGCCGGCGCCTAGACCGTCCGCAACGCCTACCAGGACGTTCGCCGCGCGGCGGGAAGCATTGTGCTCCTGTGGCACCTCCACGTCCTGAGTACACGGCGAGCCTCGAGCTCTCGGTTGGTTCTTCGTCTTGGCATAGCTCTTGCGTTGAGCACAGCTTGTTCCTGGGAACAGCGGTCTCATTAGAACGCTCTTGCCTTCCTGGGTGAGTTTCTGCAAGGCTTGACCCTAAGGGGATTCGAAGCAGGTACTTGCCTGCAGGCTTGCCCGGCATGGGAACAGGAAAGTCGGGGAAGAGAAGGGCCGGGATTGGTGCAGGGGAGAAAGGGGACCCTTCATGTCGGACCAATGGAAGGAACGGATTCTGGTGGTCGAGGATGAGCCGACCATCGCGCAGCACTTCGTGAATATTCTCAAGAGAACTGGACGGTACGAGGTGGACTTCGAGATGGATGGGGACCGAGCAACTGAGCGGATCCCTGCCGAGAACCCCGATTTAGTGCTCCTGGACCTTGGACTCCCTGGCAAAGACGGTATCGACATTATTCGCGAGGTCAGGGAGAAGTACTTCAACCCGATCGTCATTGTGACCGCAAAAAGCGAACTGGAGGTCCATGCGCTCGGACTGAACCTCGGGGCGAGCGATTTTCTGAAGAAGCCGGTCAGAGATGACGTTCTTCTTGCTCACGTGGAATGTAGACTCCGGGAGAGAGGTCGAACCACAAGCCAGAAAGCCGGGGTTACCCCTGTGAGGCCGGCGATTGCTGAGGCAGCTCGACTGCCTGGGCCGGTCCTTGAAATCGATCTCGCGCAGCGGAAGGCCTTCCTGGATGGCAGAGACCTCGAGCTGTGGGAGTCGGAACTCGGGCTCCTCGTGGTCCTGGCAAGCAGGCCGAGTGAAACCGTTCCTAAGAAAAAGCTGTCGGAGCGACTGAAAGGAGTTGGACCCGCGGACGAAAGCAGGGTGGTCGAGATGGCGATCCATAGGTTGAGAGGGAAGCTTGGCGAGGCGGGAAAGGACCTCCTGCAGACGGTCCGAAACGGAGGCTACCGCCTGTCTCCGCTTGTAATGGTGAGGGTTGCGAGAAAGTAGCTACAGGAGTCTATTGGTCCTGAGTTGAGTTACATTTAGTTACAAAAATATATACAAATTGCATATTGACAGAATCCATTCCAGTGTAGTTCACTCTTGTCAAGGATTAGGGTAACCGTTCAGTTTCCTCCGACTGTCTGAAGGCCGGAGGAGAGGGGAAGGAGCCCGAAACGCCAATGCTGGCCGGCCGGAATACTGTTGTGCCGCCCATGCAGAAAAGGCTGTGTCTCGGACCCAACATGTGTTTCATTCTGGGTGATGGAGGGCCAAGACGACAAGCCGATCCAACTCCCTACGCTAACCCGCGAGCAGTTCGAGCAGCTCTCCAAGTCGTAGCTGGTCGACTTCGTCCTCCTGCTTCAGGATCGGATCCGGGTCCTCGAGGAGCGGAGCCAGAAGCTCGCAGCGCGTATCGCGGAGCTGGAGCGACAGCTCGGGCAGAACTCGTCCAACTCATCGAAGCCTTCATCCAGCGATCCGCCCTGGCTCCCGAGCAAAAAGAAGCCCAAGACCGGCCACAAACCCGGCGGTCAGCCGGGCCACGAGGGACACCACCGCGAGTTGGTGGACGCGGACCAGGTTGGCGACCTCAGGAAGGTCTTTCCGGTCCAGAGCTGCGACTGCGGGGCCAAGCTACCGCGCGACGAGTCCGATCCCAGGCGCTACCAGTGGCTGGAGCTGCACGAGGTCGTCGAGCCCGAGTTCCACGAGGTCCAGCTCTTCTCGAGCGTTTGCCCGAGGTGCGGCAAGGTGCATGTCGCGACGCTGCCCTAGGGCACTTCGAACGGGGCCTTCGGACCCAGGGTGCATGCGCTGGCGCCGCTGCTGACGTGGGTCTACCAGCTCAGCAAGCGCAAGGCGCGAGCACTGCTGCTGGACCTCTTTCGTCTGGACATCAGCCTGGATTCCATTGCGGTCTGCGAGGCCGAGGTCAGCCGGGCGGACGAGAAGACCGTCGGAGAAGCCCAAGCGCATTTCTAGCTGGCGGGCATGCTGCACGCCGACGAAACCGGCCGGCACCAGGACAGCCAGAAGGCTTGGCTGAGGGTGGCCGCGACCGCCCTGGTGGCGGCATTCTTCATCCACCTGAGGTGGAGCGACGAGGTCGCCAGGAAGCTCCTGGGGGCCTTCATTGGAGTCTTGATCACCGACCACTGAAGCGCCTACGGCTTCTACGCCGGGTCGCACCAATTCTGTTGGGCTCACCTGGCACGGTACTTCCAGGGGTTCGCCGAACTGAGCGCGAAGGCCGGGCAGATCTGTCAGCAGCTCGCAGAGAAGGCCCAGCTGTTTTTCAAGTGTTGGCACCAGGTCCGGGACGGAATGCACGAGCGGGGGGCCCTCCAGACGCTGCTGCCCGGACTGCAGATCGAGCCCAAAGATCTCTTGATCGATGGGGAGGCGTTCGGCCCCAGGAAGATGGCAGCCACATGCCACGACTTCCTGCCGATGACGACCCAACTTTGGACGTTCGTGAAGGAGCACGGTGTCGAGTTGACGAACAACGCGGCGGAGCAAGCGGTGCGGCGCGCGGTCTTCCAGTGGAAGGTGAGTTTCGGGACCCACAGCGCGGGCAGCAGCCTGTACGTGGAGCGGGTGCTGATCGCGGCTACGATCTGCGGCCAGTAGCGGCGGAATGCGCCTACTTGTTTCACGACGTATTGTACCGAAAGACTCTATCACACTGCCGCGCTCACGCTTCTACCTCAAAATGCAGTCATTACAGCCTAAACGGTTGCCAACTCATGCCAATTCAATATTTTCGGCGAATATTTCCTGGCGAAATAGATGCGCATCTGCTTAGAACGTATTGCGGAGTAGTGGCATCTAATATTAATCTTCTATACGATTACTACTTCGTGAAAGCTCTCAACTATACAATACATAACGTTCACTACTAAGGAGGCCGCTCATGTTATCTCGAATAGCCTTCGTTGCATTCATCGGTACTCTACTTCTATCATTCTCTGCTTCTAGCCAGTCAGGCGAATCCATTCAGATCGGCAACAGCAGCTATAATCTTGAGGATTCCTTCTACCTCTATGAACTTCAGTCGGTCCATGCGCTTGGATTTGCAGAATGGTTCCCTACCTACAAATTTGAGATCTACGGAGCTCATTCGCCGACCGCTAGCCCAGGGGAGATCGCTTTTGGCAACCATGCAACGTCTGTTACTTCGGGCACAGTACTTGGAAGAATACTGTTTCTTACTCAAGATTCTTCGGTCGGAGCAAAAGGTCTCGTTGCGTCAATTCAAGCCATTGCTTCCGGGGAGCATTCTACCACCTTTCATCGTTCTGATCTTGTATTCTACACATCGAATGAGGTAGACGAATTTGGTATCGAAAACATGCGATTGCACTACGATGGCAACTTGTCAATTGGGACATCGACTCATTTCGCCTACAGACTCTATATCAGTGATGAGTTCCGCGCCAATGGCATCAGAACGGAATATGCCTCAATTCCCAATTATGTTGGAGGTGCTGTTGGCAACACCTTTACTTCAGGTAACTATGGCGTGGTTATTGCTGGAGGTGGTGGCGGAAGCGGTTATGAGCACGAAGTAAATGGCAACTATGCCACTATTGGAGGTGGATATAGCAATAGCGCAGTAGGCAACTATTCTGTGGTCGCGGGTGGCTACAGCAATTCCTTGGACTCAACAGCCGCGGTAGTATCTGGCGGAAGTAGCAACGAAATCGCGACTGGCTCAAGCTATGCAGTACTCTCCGGAGGTCTTTCAAATAGCATCGGAAGCAACTCTGATTTCTCTTTCATTGGTGGCGGTTCGGGTAATCATCTAAGTGGTGATCAAACGCACGAAGTAATAGCAGGTGGTTATGGAAATGGAATGCATGCGGCAGGAGCTTCGAGTTACAACGTTATAGGGGGAGGATATATCAATTCCATGTCTGGTGCGTTTGGAAGTGTAATTTCTGGAGGAGTTGCTAATACTGCACTTCTAGACACTCCCGTTGATACGTCAATTCTTGGCGGATACAATAACGCAATCGAGGCAGACTATACCCTTGCCGCAGGGTATTGGGCAATTGCATCCAATAGTGGTTCGTTTGTATGGTCGAATTACTATGATGGAAGTGGTATGTGCCAATCTGATACATCGAACCAGTTCAGAGTCTGCGCAACCAGTGGAACCTGGTTTTCTAGTAATGTTTCTGCAGCATCATTTACCGATAGAACGCCATTTCCATACGACCTAGAGACTGCCTACAACGCAGTACTGTCGATGCATAGGCTATCAGATGATCAATACGATCCGGAGGATATCGGAAGCCAACTCGATCACGAGAGTCTCAGTCATTTTGTAGTTGCCATTGAGCCAGATGGTACAAGTTCGCGTAATCTTTCTGCAACTGTCTCCGCCCAAAACGAAGTCATAAAGAGTCTGGTCGAACGAGCAATGGCGCTTGAGGCTGAGATTTCCGCACTGAAAGCCAAGGTGCGCTGATGTTGTCAATAGAACACGGGATTCATCACTTGCGACACGCCACTGTTTCCTACTAAGGAGGCATTCAATGTATTCTCGCTTATCCATTGTGGTCCTGTTCTCTTGCATGCTTCTACCAGCAGCTGTACTTGGACAAACAGGCAAGTACATCCAGGTCGGTGATAATGGTGACAGCCTTCAGGATTCGTTCTGGCTTTTTGAGTTGCAATCCACTCATGCAATAGGTTTTGCAGAACTGCTACCAACCTACAAATTTGAAATCTACGGAGCTTGGTCGCCTACCAGTAGTCCAGGAGAAATTGCGTTTGGAAACCATTCAAGCGCTGTCACTACTGGTACAGTACTTGGTAGGTTGCTATTTCTCAGTCGAGATACCTCAGCAGGAGCAGAAGGTCTTGTTGCAGCGATCGAAGCAGTTGCATCTGGTGAACATTCAACAACGTATCATAGAACCGATCTCGTCTTCAAGACATCCAATGAGGTAGAAGACTTTGGCATCGAGAACATGAGACTGCACTATGATGGCAACCTGACCATTGGAACATCGACACATTACAATTACAAGCTCTTTGTCAATGGCGAATTCAGAGCCAATGGCATAAGAACGGAATCTGCGTCGGTTCCCAACGTCATCGGAGGTGCGGCCGGTAACTCGTTCACATCTGGGAACTATGGAGTAGTTATCGGGGGAGGAGGAGCCGGAAGTGGCTACGAGCATACAGTGAATGGCAATTATGCAGCTATTGGTGGAGGATACAGTAATGATCTGGTAGGAAGTTACTCAGTTGTAGCGGGTGGTTACTCAAACTCTCTGGACTCTGTCGCTGCGGTAATTTCTGGAGGGTATAGCAATGTAATCGCGACAGGTTCGAGTTATGCAGTGATTTCGGGAGGTATTTCGAACGAAATTGGTAGCAATTCGGACTACTCCTTTATTGGTGGAGGACAAGACAATTACCTCTATAGTGACTTGAACTACGAAGTAATTGGCGGCGGACGAGAGAATGGAATGACAGCTCAAGGAACGTCGTCCTATAATGTAATCGGAGGCGGTTACTCCAACTACATGACAGGAAGCTTCGGCAATGTGATTGCTGGTGGAATCGATAACTACACATTTGGATCCTATTCGGTGATTCCTGGTGGTTACCAGAATAGCACATTGGATAACTACACTTTCGCTGCTGGCTATCGCGCCGAGGCAGATGAGGAGGGATCATTCGTATGGTCAAGCTACAACGGTGGGAGTGGAACTTGCTCATCGGATGCCGAAAACCAATTCAAGGTGTGCGCAGTCGGGGGCGCCTGGTTTTCCAACAATGTATCGGCTGCTTCTTTTACCGATAGAACTCCATATCCATATGATCTAGAAACTGCCTACAGCGCAGTATTGTCAATGCGAAGGCTGCCAGATGGCCAGTACAATCCAGATGATATGGGAAGTCAGCTTGACCATGAAAGCCTTCATCCATTCGTTACCTCTGTTGAGGCAGATGGCACAAAATCCAGGAACCTTTCTGCCACCGTTTCTGCACAAAATGAGGTCATTAAGAGCCTAATTGAACGCGTAACTGTGCTGGAATTGGAGGTCACGGCGATCAAGGCCAAAGTACGTTGACCCAATAGGTTGGATTGTTTACTCTTTATGGCTACTAATGATCCTTGTTCCTACGGTCAGACTGTGCGTTAAGCTTGAGCCATGCCAAGACAAGGAACCAACCAAGAGCTCGAGGCTCGCCGGGTGCTTTTGGTGCGCATGCTAAGGCGGGAAGAAGGCATCGGTGAAGTGGCGGACAAGCTCGGGGTAACGCACGGTGCCGTCATCCGATAGGGGCAAAATATTAAACGAGGTGGGCATCGAGGGTCCCAGGCTGCGTCGGCACCCCGGCGGCATCTCTCGGCTGTCCGAGGAGCAGAAGGAGAAACTCGCCGAGATGGTCGTCGCAGGCGCCCTTGTGCACGGCTTCGACACCGACCTCTGGACGCTGCCCAGGGTGGCCGAGATGATCCGCCTCAAGTTCGGCATCGAGAACGAGAGCTTGCAAGTCTCGCGGATCCTGAAGCGCCTTGAGTTCAGCTCGCAGAAGCCGACGAAGAAGGCGCGGGAGCAGGACGAAGAGGCCGTGGCGCAGTGGCGGAACGAGGAGTGGGCGCGGATCATAATAAAGCCCTGAGAGAGGGCCGGAGAATCGTGTTCAACAATGAAAGCGGCTTCATGCTCCAGCCGCTCGTTCGCCGGACCTAGGCACCGCGAGGGAAGACGCCAGTGTTGAGGAGCTTGGACAGGAACGATCGGCTGAACGTCATTTCGGCGATTACGCTGTCGCCGAAGCTGCGGCGAGCTGGTCTCTATTTCAATGCGCAGCGGTGGAACGTGAAGGTCGACAATGTCTGCTGGCTCCTTCAGCAGGTGAGGAAGTAGTTGGGTGGCCGGATCGCTGTTTGACTGCTATTTGTTGAAGAGGACGGACATGATGAAGCCACATGCACTGAAAATACTGCGACTATTCCTGATCCTTGAGGTAGCTGGTCAGAGTTCATGTCAGTGCGACACACAGGAATCTGGATCGTGTAGTAGCCAACTTGATTGTCGAGCATGCGCTGTGTGTCTTTCTGGGCATTGCGTGTCAGGAATAGATCTGTGTGACGACATACTCGACAACGACTGCGATGGAACCACGAATGAGGGATGTGATACCACTTGCGGAGGAAAGGAATGCGATTCTCCGCCGCATAGATTCTGCGATGATAGTAATCGAGTGACCTACTTCGCCGTTCCAGGCGTGTGTATTGAAGGCACATGTAAGTATCGTGAAGTTGAATCGATCTGTCCACAAGGTTGCCAGAATGACGCCTGCATCGGAGATTCCTGTATTGGCATTACGTGTTCTGAGGACGGCAACCCTTGCACGGACGATGGTTGCGACCCGGTCACCGGCTGCACCCACACCCCGAACACCGCCCCCTGCGAGGACGGCGACCTGTGCACCGGCCAGGACGTGTGCCGCGGGGGCATGTGCGTGGTGGGTGGGGGGCGCGACTGCGACGACGGGCTCGCCTGCACCTCGGAGCGGTGCGACCCGGCGCTCGGCTGCGTGATCACCCCCGACGACCTGGCCTGCGAGGACCTGGATCCCTGCACCGACGACCGCTGCGACGCGAGCGCGGGCTGCGTGTTCCCGCTCAACGCCGCGGCCTGCGACGACGGCGACCCGTGCACCATGGAGGACACCTGCGCCCTGGGTGCCTGCACGGGTGTGCCGAGAGACCTCGACCACGATGGCTTCGTCGCGTTCGGCTGCGGGGGCGACGACTGCAATGACAATGAGGAGTGGATCAATCCGGATGCCGAAGAGGTATGTGATGGGTACGACAACGATTGCGACGGGCTGACTGATATCCTGGGTACAGATCTCTGCCATTACACGGCCATCTGCCACCGCGGGGCGATGACAGAGTGCCCCGCAGGCCCGGGCCCTACGATGGTGGCCTCGGTTATCGACCAAGACAACGTATGGTGCAGCACGGGCTCACCGTTCATGTTAGGACAGAACACCACAATTCTCGCCGACTCGACTGTTACAATTGGCCCATGTCTTGAGGTTCTTGCGAGTGCTGGAACCGTACTTCGGATCCGGGGAGGGTTCAGCGTGAACGCGAAGCCCTTGAATCCTGCTGTTTTTCGTTCCGATTTGGCTAACCCACAGAGAAATTCGTGGGTTGGCCTGTTTGTGGAAAACTCAGAGGCAGCCACTGTCTCCCTCCGGGGAGCAGTCATTAAGCATGCGCAGGACGGACTCCATTTCTTCGATGGAATGGTCGGCATTCCTGTCACTCTTCGTGGCTTGCGGTTCGAGACTAATGGGACTGGCCTGAGCGGTTATATGGCGGGGACAATCGACGTACAATACGTAGACTTTGTTGACAACGATTGTGGAGTTGAAGGAGGTCGCAGTAGGCTAACTGACTGTACGTTTACGGGAAATGAGAAAGGACTATGCAGATCTGAAGCATACGTGGCTGACAGCATCATCTCGGGCAACATGGTTGGAATCGAAGGCTATACAGCTTCTCTGCATAACTGCGAGATCACAGACAACGATATTGGCGTTGTTCCATTGGAACCGTATGGTGGTCCAGAACTATTCCAATGCGATATTCAGAGAAACAGGATTGGTATTCTTGTTTCTAGTGATGGGATGCATTCTCTTAATGGTTCGACTTTGTGTGGAAACACCGAGAGCGACATCCGCTTGACTGGGCCCAATGACATCGACGCCACCAACAACTGGTGGTGCACGACAGATCCAGAGGAAATTTCGTCTCGAATCTATGATGTATATGATGACAATGCACTTGGACGGATTGTTTTCGAGCCGTTCCTCACCGAGGAGCCATAGGGACATCGTATCCGTTCATCGCATCCGATCTGCCAATCGCGTCCGGTGATCGAGTCGGGCAGACAGTTTGCTGACGAGGAGTCTACAGGGTGATCTGCTGCGAGACCGGGGCGCCCATGCTGGCTTGGCGGCAGACGTTGGCCGGGAGCGGGCGATGGGTCTCCGGGTCTGCAAGGGGCTGCTGCCAGTTCGCCGACGCAAGCTCCAGCGACCCGAACATTGGCCAGGAAAGCAGCAACAAGATGAAGGGATCCCGCAGGTAGCCCAGCGGAACGATCTCTTGGAGCTGACAGCTCGCTTCCAACGTCCAGGTGATAGCCGTTTTCAGAGCTGCGACAAAGACCTTCTGTACTTGATGACTGTGAGACGGCGACAAGGAGGCTTGGGATGGGACGGCTTGCTGGTCACGATCAGGGGCAGGGTGCAATCGTCAGAGTCGGTTCATTGGCGCTTGCGGTCGTGATGACCTTTGGCCTGGGACTCGGGTGGGAGACCTATCCCCAGGCCGAGGCAGCCGAAGCCAACCAGGCCGCGCCAGCCCCGACCCCCGCCGAGGAACGCGCCGCGGCCATGCGCGGGCGCATCCAGGTGCTGAACCCCATGGGGGACGACCCGGGGCGCGCGAAGGCCATCGCGCAGGCCACCGAGGCCTGCACAGCCTGATTCCAGATTCGGGTGACCGCGCTGATGACCCTCGAGCCGCGCTGGGGCGGACGCTACGAGGCCATGTGCAAGCTTGCGCTCGCGGCCCAGGCCGAGAAGAATCCCAGGTTCCGCCTACTACCTGGGTACATCGTTATGGACCAGACCGACCGGCTCCATGACGAGAAGCGCGACGACGAGGCGCTGGCCGCGGCGAACCAAGCCTGCGCCTTCGGCGACCACTGGGAATACCTGGCCAATCGCGGCCTGGTCCGCTACCTCCGCAAGGAGTATGACGCCGCGCTTGTGGATCTCGACCGGGCCGACGCGCTCCGGCCCGGGCTGCCCGACGTGCTCTACCTGCGGGTCGGCGTGAAGTTCAGGCGCAAGCGCACCAAGGAGGCCGCCCAGGACCTGCTGGCCGCGCTCCGGGTAGCGCCCACCCACCACCGCGCGGCCAAGGTGCACGGGCGGGTGGTGAAGCAGCTCGTGTTCGAGGGCTGGGAGCTCGCCCAGGCCAAGCGGACGGCGGACGCGGAGCGGCTCTACGACCTGGCGCTGGAGCTCGACGCCTCCAACAAGGAGGTGGAGCAGCGCCGCTCCATCATTCTTGCCGGAGGCAAGCGGCCAGATGCGGCGCGGGTGGCGGAGATGGAGGCGCTCATCGCCGAGCACCCCGACGACCCACTGGTGATCCGCCAGTTCGAGTACGCGCTGGCCTTCTCCATGCGGAACTTCCAGCGGCCGGCCGAGCTGTGGACGGCCTACCTGGCCAGGCACCCGGACGACGGGCGGGCGCTCATCGAGCGCGCGGGCGCCTACTACAACCTGGGCCGCTCGGCAGAAGCGCAGGCGGACGCCAGGCGCGCCTGTGAACTCGGCTTTAGCGAGGCATGCGCGATCCCGGGTAGGATATGAAAGAGCATGCACACGCTGTAGAACTCAAGGAGGATATAAGACTGAAGGAGAAGGGAGGCAGAGCGAGCATCACTATATGCGTATGTAAATGGCACAGGAGAAAGGAGATCGGTGGTACGATCCCACATAGGATATGGTTTCAATAGTAAAGCCAAGTCACTGACGCACTCGCGATGTCTGAGAGACATCAGAAGTGGCAGCAAGTGAAAGAAGGTGGGCACATGGGCGCAATCACTAATCAGAAGAAGGTCGGAGAATTCAGGGAGTGGAGATTTCGGCTTGAAGGTAGAAGCAAATATTCCTTCAGGTTATCGACGAATAACCAAATTCAGTGTATCTCAGTCGTGGATGGAATCGACCCAAGGATTCTGATATTGAAGTACGATCCAAGGAGCAACAGCGATTCAACTCAGAAGTTACAAACGCGTGGCGATCGAGATATCAGGATTTTTGTTCAGACGGATCTTCCGAATCAGATTCCCAAGCAAGTTGCTACGCCGATGGGCGATGAATCGGCTGGAATGAATACTTTTACCTTTAGTCTGTCTGGCAACGACGCAAGTGTAGTTGTCACCTAGGGGATTTCAAAGAAAACTGCATCCGCCAACGGGTTCTCGCGGTAACCCGGTATCTCCTTGAAGCCCATCGCTCGGTACAGGCCCGCGGCCGGGGTCATGCGCGCCAGGGTGTCCAGCCGAACCCTGCGGTAGCCGAGCGCCCTCGCCGCGCGCAGCGCCTCCTCGCCCAGCCGACGGCCGAAGCCCCGTCCCCGGACGGCGGGCCGCAGGTACATGCGCTTGAGCTCGCCCACCTCCGACTCGAGCCTGCGCACCCCGACGCAGCCGAGGATCTCGCCGGCCAGCTCCAGCAGCAGCAGGCAGCCATGCGGTGGTCCGAACACGGTCGACAGGGACTCGAGCTCGGTCGCGAAGCCCTGGAAGCACAGGTCAAACCCGAGATGCCGGGCGTACTCCTCGAAGAGCCCCCGAGCCCCACGATAGTCCGCCTCGGTCCAGGCAAGCCTGATGACAGCATCGCCGACGGGGCTCCCGAGGCGCTGGACGTGGAAACGCTTGTCCTGCGGCAGCGGCACCTCACGCGGAGCGCCGGCCATCAGACCGGAACGCTCGGCCGCGGACAGGAGAGACTCCGGAGGAACAAGTCGCATGATCGCGGCGAGCTTGCGCAGGCTCTCGAGGCGCGTGGGCGTGACCGCGGCGGCGGCTTCACTGGGGAGCTGCAGCACCACCTCGCACGCTCCGCCCGGCGCCAGCCATCCAGCCACCCGCTCGACTCGAAGATCAGCCCGGCGAAGACCAGGTCCTGGCTCTGGGGCGGCTGCACCAGGTCCTCGATGTCGGTGCCGATGAGCTCCAGGCGCCCAAACCAGGAGGCCGCGTACCGGGCGCGAGCCAGAGCCAAGTACTCTGGGTTCAGGTCCACGCCGATGAGCCAGTCGGTGACCTTCGGATCGACCCGATCGAAACCGTTCCCTGTGGCGCAACCGAGCACCAGGACTCGCCTGGGCTGGAGCTCCTGACAGGCCTGGCCCAAGAGGTCGGCGAGGACAGCGAGCTGCCCGACGCCCTCGGGGCCCATGTGCCCCTCGTAGTCCGCGGCCGGGATGCTCAGCCAGGGGTTGTCGTCGAGATCGACCATAGGTGTCAGGATACGACTGGTCAGGATGCGGGGAAAGGGGTGGATACCTCAGTTGGGGGCCTGCGCGGGCGGCGCGTCCTCGACCAGGCGCTCGGGCAACCTGGGCCAGTCGTAGTGGTCCCCGAAATCGGCGCCAGGCGGTGGAAACGACACGAGATTCTAACCATGATTCGGCGGGCTTGACACCCAGCGGTTTCTCACTTACCGTTTCCCCGATGAGTCAGGGAGCCCAAGGTTAGATTGCTCCCGGTCGGGTTTTCAAAAAATCGTCGTCGCACGCGCCGCTATTGAGAATGGTGCGTTCCGAAGCGCGACGGCGAGCGGAGTTCTGCTTCGAAGCCATCGCGTCTCGGACGC
Source organism: Myxococcota bacterium (assembly GCA_022710975.1). GTDB lineage: Bacteria > Myxococcota > B64-G9 > B64-G9 > B64-G9 > JAKLGA01. The sequence goes on from JAKLGA010000004.1 coordinate 39,076, forward strand.
CCTGCTTGGCGCATTTCTGCGCAAGGAGGCGTGCGATGAGTGCGATGGTATCCCCCAGACCACAAACCCACTTCCCTAAGATCGACTCCGATCTGAACTTCCGCCTCTGGGCTGGGGTTCTGCGTCACCGGTTGGTGCCCGAAAGGCGCGTCCAGCAGGTCGACGTGAAGCGGAGCAACCGCGAGAAGATGGCAGCAGCCGCGCTTGCCCAGCACGCGCGAGTGAGGACAGCATGACTGACCTTATCGACATGAAGTTCGAGCATCGCCGAGAGAGTCGGCGCAGGGTGACCCTGACTGCAACGGTTGGGGGCAGGGTGCTCCACATGGACAACATCAACCCGAGCTCCTCCAAGGCCCGCGCCTCCTTCGTGAAAACCCTCGTCAAGAACTACCCCGGGGCCGATCGCCAGGCTGTGGAGACCGAGATCCTCCAGCTGGCGGATTTCTGTTCGAAGGCGCCCATCCCGGATGAGTCCGAGACCAGCAGTTCAGGCAGCTCGTCGATCGCTTTTGCTTCGCTGAAGCCATGGCCTGAGGCGGTGGATGGGGCCATCCTGCTCAGCGACATCATGGCTACGCTCCATCGGTACGCGGTCCTGCCGGCCAACGCTGCCGAGGCCATGGCCCTCTGGGCGCTGTTCGCGCATGTCCACGACGCCTTTTTCGTCTCACCGATCTTGCTGCTCTCCAGCCCCTTCAAGCGCTGTGGGAAGTCTCGGGTGCTCGAGTTGTTGTCGGGCATGGTGCCGCGTCCCCTGCCCACTTCAAACATCACACCCGCCGGTCTTTTCCGGACCGTAGAGAAGTACTGTCCGACCCTACTGATCGATGAATTCGATTCGCAGTACCGGAAGGGCCAGGACTACAAGAGCATCTTGAACAGCGGTTGGCTGCGATCCTTTGCCCGTGTAATGCGCACCGAGAACGGTGAGCCCCGGGCGTTCTCGACCTGGTGTCCGAAGGCGATCGCTGGAATTGGAATGCCTTGGGATACAATCCAGGACCGCTCGATCATCATTCGAATTCAGCGCAAGGGGCACGGCGATAAGGTGGAGCGCTGGCGTGCGGACCGCGCGGCGGCCATCCTGGAACCGCTTGCTCGGCGAGCAGCACGCTGGGCGGAGGATCATCTTGACGACCTCAGGGACGCGGACCCGATCATGCCACACATCGCCTCCGACAGGGCAGCCGACAACTGGCGGCCTCTCATCGCCGTCGCTGACGCGGTGGGTGGGCTGTGGCCCGAGTTGGCCAGGACCGCGGCTGCGGCACTGTCGGCGATCCCGGAGGACGATGACAGCCCATGCCTCGTACTCCTTGCAGACCTGCGGACTCTATTCGCTGCGCGTGGCGTCGATCGGCTTTCATCTGACGAAGTAGCTAAACACCTGGCCCAGATCGAGGAGCATCCCTGGTCGGAGTACAAGAGGGGTAGACCGATCTCCATGTGCCAGGTGGCCCACCTTCTCAAACTCGTCGACGTTCATTCCGGCAGCATCCGTTTGCCGTTGGGAAAGACGTCCAAGGGCTACATGCTCAGCGACTTGGAGCCAGTGTTCCAGCGATACCTTCCGGCTCCCGTCCACCAAAGCGGCACAACGGCACAAGCCCGAAATGATTCTGAAATTCAGTCGAATGAAGACGATGGATGTGTCGTCCTGAAATCGCCAGTAACCGAGCAAGATCGGGCGTGTGCCGCTGTGCCGGCTGAAGCAAGGGAACAGGCGGGGTTCAGGCCGCAACATGCAGTTCAGTTCGCCCTCGAAGCTGAGGAGGAGGGTCGCACGCAGTCCTGATCCTACAGGTCTGCTGGCCAAGCTGACTTCTGTAGGCCTCTGCGTGGAGCTCGGGATCTCGAGCGCCCTGGAGGTGGTGGGCGACGTCCAACCGCCAGCCGACTTGCTGGCGGACCTCCAACGTCGCCACAAGGACCTGGCCGTGGCCCTTTGGCAGCGGCAGGTGCTCGATGATCGGGCGGACGCCCGCTTCCCATCATCAAGATCTTCTGCCCAGCCTTGGCTGGCTGGGCAGAAAGAACTGTCTTCCTGCTTTCTTTGGGACCGTCCATCAATGAGCGCATCCGTGACGCCGTAAATCACCCGTGCTATCCTTCCGGCGGTTCACCATCCAACATCATTTCGGAGGCCCCCGCATGAGCGAAGAAGCCAAGGTCCCTGAGGCGGCTGTGAAGCCCGAGCCGAAGCCCGCGGTCAAGCCACCTGTCGCCAAAGAAGCGGCCAAGAAGGCCGTGGCGGCGGTCAAGGAATCCATGCCTAAGCCCAAGAAGAAGGCTGGGAAGCCGGCCCTGGGCAAGCCCAAGAAGGCCGCGAAGAAGGCCGCGAAGAAGATCACGAGGAAGACCAAGAAGGCCACGAAGGCACCCTCCAAGCCCACCCCGAAGCGCGCCAAGAAGGCCTCCAAGAAGGCCCCGAAGCCCGGCCGTCGCCTGGGTCGCCGTGGTGTCGGCGCGGCCAAGCGGACGCGGGTCGTGGAGAAGTTCCGTGCGCTGATCGACGCCGGCGCCTCGAGGCAGGAGGCGGCGAAGCAGGTCAAGTTCGCCGACCTGACCCTGCGGCGCTGGGAAGCCGCCATGGGCCTGAAGCCCGCCAGCTCGCGCGGGAAGGGTGGGGGCAAGAAGGCCAAGGTCACCAAGGCCAGGAAGCCCGGTCGGCCGAAGGGCAAGGTGGCCAAGAAGCGTGGGCGGCCCCGGGGCCAGCCGGCGTCCAAGCCGGTGGGCAGGCCTCGCGGTCGGCCGCGGAAGGCGCGTCCCGCCGACGAGCACCCCGCCGGCGGGCTCGTGGTGGTGAGCCCGAGTGGGCTCCGGCTGGAGGGGATTCAGCTTGGGGATCTGCTCATGGTGCTGCGGGCACTGAAGTAGCGCTTGAAGGTTCTGGGGCGCCTGGCAGTAGAAGGTGCTTTGCCATCCGCTGGACGTCACTCCTGGGCGATGCCTTGAGCGTTCTCGTTGTGCGATACTTGCGCCATCACGGAGGTGGAAGGTGGAATTCCAAGTCGCAGGTCGAGAGCTCGGCCAGGTCACTGGAGTGGAGTTTCAGGGTCGGAAAGCTCTGGGGTGCTACCGACTGGAGGTCGCTGTCACTTTCAGGATCAATGAGTATCCCAAGGCCGACCATGGTCGTGGCCTCTTCTTGGGCGGGGGGGATCTCCACTTTTTCGATGTGCTGGTAGGGAGACTTACTCCGGACACGAATTCAACATGCGCTGTGGCTGGGCGAAGCCATCCGGAGGCACGATTCCACCTATCATGCGAGCTCGACGGACGGCGGATCGAAGCCATAGAGGAGAAGCGGTCCGGGCAAGGAGTCCCGGCTCGGCTCGACCTCGTCGGCATCGTGAACGAGAAGGATGGTTTTCGGACCTCGTCCCTGCAGGAGCATGTGACCATCAGCCAGAGTGATTGGCTGGCCACCTTGCAGGGTATGGGATATCAAGACTACCTGCTGATCGAGGTTCCTTTGGGCCCCAAGGAGGAATCTGCTCAACTCAACGAGGCGATGAGGCAACTCCGGGATGCGCAGAATCTGCTGATGAAGGGATACTACGACCAAGTCGTTGCGACCTGCAGGAAGGCCGCTGAGGCCTTGGAAAAAGACCTTGGCCTCAAGAAGTTCGAGAAGAAAGAGCTGGATGCCTACTTCGATAACCAACGGGCCTTGGATAAACACGATCGCGCCAGGTTCCTGCTGCGTTCACTACAGGTATTCTGCCATCCCTCGCATCACGCTGACAAGGTCTCCAGAGATATCACCTGGACCAGGGCGGACGCGGTGTTGGCCATGACCGAGGCCGCACAGCTCGTTGCTTGGTTTGGCAATTCAAGCGGCCAAGTGGGGCCATAGAAGGACCGATGCCGCCCGGCTGACCGAGGGCGCGGGGCGTCCAAGGCGCGCTATCGGTTTATTGTGATGTGGATCGCCGTACCAAGAGATGGGTCATTCCATGAAATCTCGATGATGCCGCGCTTTGCATTGAAGTCCAGCCATCTTGGACGATACTCTGTATGTTCGAAGATGCCGGCATTGGCCTCCGCTGGGGCGCCCACGAAAGGGAGGACGAACGAATAGGCCCACATGGAAAGCTGACAGGCGATCAGTTGACCTGTTTCAAGGTATGTGACTGGAGCAAACGTCAACCGGCGTTCGATTTTCAAGGTTTCATAAGGGGGCGCCTTGAAGTAGAGTCCGCACCTCGGAGGCATGGACCGACCAAGGAACAGCATCTCGAGTTCCCGAAGGGACGGCCTCCATTCGATCTTGGTGCCACCGGACCGCCCGGCACTTCCAGAATAGGTCACTCCGACCGTTACCTTCAGCAGCCATCGCTCAATCGCCTCACCCGAGAAGAGGCTGTAGAACCTGAACGAAGGGTCTTCGAAGTTATCGGATTTCATGGATTCGAGCGCAGAGAAGAACCTTCCAGCCTCTTCGTCCAATGGGCTGAGCATTTCGTTGTGACGCTTGCACAGGATTCTCGACGCGATGGCATCCAGCGGAAGCAACTTCTCCCTGCCTGCCAACCAAGGAGTTCCCGTGAGGCGTATCTTCTTGCCGAGCAGCTTCAGGACCGACTCTGAGAAGTAGTGCTCTCGGCTCATTTCGTGGCTGCAGTCGTTCAAGATCCCTGCGTAGCATTGGGAGTTCGAGAACGCAGGTCCAGGCTGCTTCAATGGCTGTATCCGGATGTCACGTTGAAGCTTGCCAGAAGGGAGCAGGCAACATTTCTTGGCCTTCTTGCCGCTGCCACATGGGCAGCGCTGGTTGCGTTCGACCTTTGGGGGGTTCCAGTGTGGATTTGGCATCAGCGTTGTCCCTGGGCCTGGTTCCTCGTCCGACGGTCCCCTGACGTTACCACAGTCCGCTGAAACCCGACGCTTCGGGCCAGGTGTGCTCCGAGGCGGACCCAAGCGATGACGCCTCACCCCGCCACGGCGACTGCCGTTTTTGATCTTGGTGAGCACTCGAGAACTGGCTCAACGACCATAGGAGGGTGGGTCCTGTCGTACCCACCTGGTACCCTGGTTTTCGGCACGCAGGCGTTGAATTTCGGCCCCAGGTCTGATTACGATGCCCTGGCGGCAGTGACACGATGGACCTCTCGTTCGAGCAGGGGAGTGGGATGGCGCAGACACAGCCTCAGCCGGTCCCCGAGCAGGGTCAGCTGGTCAAGGTCCGGGGACGCCACTTCCTGGTCCAGGACGTGTCCCCGGGCTCGGCTGAGCCCAGCCTGCCGCCCATGCACCGGGTGCGCCTGGAGGCCCTGGACGACGACCAGCTCGGCGAGAGCCTGGACGTGGTCTGGGAGCACGAGGTCCACCCTGAGGTCCACGATGCCCTCAACCTCCCCCGGCCCGAGTCCTGGGATCCTCTCCCGTGCTTCGACGCCTTCTTGCTGGCCTCCCGCTGGTCGCTGACCTCCGTCCTGGACGGGCTGCCGCTCCAGGCGCCGTTCCGCGGGGCCATCCAGATCGAGGAGTTCCAGCTCGAGCCCGTGGTCCGGGCGCTCCGGATGCCTCGCGTCAACCTGCTCATCGCGGACGACATGGGCCTCGGAAATTCACTGAAGATGTATCATTGCCGGGAGCACTTGAGTTGAGAATAATAACAACGGAAACAGAGGTGTTCCGAGGTTGGGATTCGATTGCGAATGCTTGTATCGCTATGGGCCCCAAGAGAGTTCTTCGGTCGGTCACCATCGGTGCATATCTATCCCAGAATGACAACGGAGGCCTATTCCTGGGTGGCCAATGCCATAACTACTGTAATCATCACTTGCTTGTAAGAATCTTAGCCAGATCATGGCTCGACAATCCGACTATAGAAGACAGCGGAGTTACCTTACAGAACGACGAAATTTCGATTCTGCAGAGTATTCTTAGGCAGATCAATGAGTTGGTAGGACACAAATTGGAACTCGGTTCAGACCTTATCGCCTCTGTAGACAGTTTTGAGAGAAGAAGGAATAAGGCACTTCCAATTCTGTTAGAGATGTACCTCACGCTTAGGCGGCGAATTGATCCGATTAGAAGCAACGTGGCCAGAGCATGGTATTTCATTCACACTGGACAACAATCAACAGACGTTAGAATCAAGCAGTCAGTTATGGCTCTTGGGCGTCCTTTGATGGATACGGTTTTCCACTCAATCGAGCGCTATCTGTTTCACTATCTGGCAATGTTTGTCTCTCGAGGATGGATTGATGATGTCTACACGAAATTCTCTTCAGTCGGAACTCGTGAACAAATCGAAGCTCTGTTGGGGTGGTACTGTAAGGACATGGATTCGGTAGTCGGCGATTGGGAATCAATCAGAGCATTTCCGTTTCGTGGCCTTGAGAGTCCGTTTTCACGAGAACCAATATGCAGAATGGGGGACGTGCTAGTTGCCCCTGACCCAGGCGCTCTGTTCTCCGGCCTGTTGGAGAGAATGATACTCGAACTATCGTGCGAATTTTCTGGGGATACCAAGAAGGAGAGCATTGCGAGGACGCTTGTTGGGTATCTTCTGGAGGACTATGTCGGAATGCTGTTGGGGAACATCCAGTCGGAATCCGATGGACCCGCTGTCCTGAGGAGTTTTCAATACCAGGACGGGAATGATACTCTGGATTCGCCCGATTTCTTTGTGATAGATGGTGGCATCGTGGTGATTGAGGTCAAGGCAAGCCGAATGCCTTTTCCTATCCCACTGCTAGACGTGGAGGGATTATACAAAGAATGGCTCAGAGAGGTTTGTGGCGCGCGAGCCGACAGGAGACCACTGCGTCAGTTCCATAAGTTTATCCGATCCTGGGCAAGAAACAACTCCGAAATACGAAGTCAGGTGGGATCATTCCCTGGTCTTGACCGTTTGGTCTATCTGATTGTCTGTCCTGAAGACGTGCCATTTTTTACGAATAGTCTGTATTTCCGACATGGAAGATTGCCTGATGGGTTTGAGACCGGCGTGTCTGGAATTGCAGGCAGGACGCTTGTGGTTTCGATGCATGATCTGGAGGTCCTTTGTCGAGTAGCTATGCTTGGAAGACGTGGAGGTGGGGTTTTCCATTTGGTTGATGACTATACTGGGTATTTGAGAGATAGCAATGGGTTGACAATGAATGGAGATACAGATGCGAAGGCTGTTCTCCCGAGATTGGCGGAGTACCTGACCGCGCGGTTTCCAGAGCATGCAGAGGTGAAGCCCGACTTGCTTTCCGATGTATTCAAAGAAGCCACTGACAGGGCCATTAGGGAAGTCTTCAGAAGGGACGAGGTGTGAATTGTTGGACTGCTGCTAGTGCTGCTGACGGCTCACAGAGCCTACGATGTTGTCGGTTGGGTATTTTACGACAAGATGGTCTACTTGCTCTGTTTCCGATTGCGCAGGATGCTGGAGCATCGGAAGAACTCTGACTGACATCTGCCTAGAGCGACCGATGGCATTCGCCACGGAGCGGTATGTTCTGGGTGAAGGGAACAGTGCCCCGGACAACTCGGTGAAGCAACGGGTTGTCCGGGGCGGGATCACTTATTTGGTCGGCATTCTCATGTTACATCGACAGCAGAAATACAGGAGCGTGCTGTTCTTGTCGTCAAGTTCAGACTCTTGGATGATTTCTTCGTATTCCGCGTCTTTTTCTTCCTCGGTAGTGGCGCAATTCGTGCAGACAACATCGTCATTGAGACGGTATCCAACGATTTCTTCGGAATTCACGCAAGGCATCAGAGTGTCCTTTCGGCTTGGTGTTTCTTGAAGTTTACCCATATTGTAGTTGCCAAAGAATAGATGGATTCACTGGCATGGCGATCGAAGCTGAAAAGGACAACTGGAGTGATATGGCCTCTGTCTGGATTGCCTCCTTGAGAAGTTACTGTTTATCTTCACTGAATGCTGCCTTAAGTAGGAAGTAGAGAGCTATCCCGACACCGGCACCAACCAATAGGCCGATCGCGATCTTGCCGATGTTGGACTGCCTCTTCATGGCCTTTCTGAACGAATCAAGCAGTGCTTCCTGGTGGGGCGTTGGGGTCAGGTGACCACGTTCCCACTTTGAGACCGTAAGAGGATGTACGCCAAGCAACTGCCCCAGATGAGTCTGGGTCATCTCGAGTCCGTTGCGGATAGCGGCTATCTCTTTACCGGTCATTCTTCCTAGCCTCTCAGGTCGAGCCTCACTCATTGGGTTCAGGGATAACCCAAGAGATGACCCAAGAGATAAGCCAAGGCTAAGAGTGTGTCAAGAAGAAAATTTGGGATGCTCCCATTCTTGAGTGCGAGGGGTTCTGGATCGGTGTTGAAGGTAGGTATCAAACTCGTGCCGGCTGCGAATACGCTTCAGCCAGCGACTAGAAGTGCGTGATGGTCGTTTGGATGAGCATTTGGGATGGCACGCCGGCCACAGTTCCCCTGAATCTGCCAGGGTCCTGTCGTACCCACCTGCTACCCTGGTTTTTGGCACTTGAGCGTTGAGTTTTGGCCCCGGGTCTGGGTACGATGCCTGGGCGTCATGAAAGCCAGCGTGAGGTAGGGCTCGGGAAAGGGATGCTGCCAGCACAGCCTCAGCGAGAAGGAGTCGGCGATGGACGTGTTCGAGCTCCGCAAGAAGCTGGTCAAGGACTACGCCAACTACGTCCAGAGCTTCATCCAGATCGCCGACCCACGCATCCAGCACCACGTCCAGGACGAGCTCGAGCGCGGGGTCCTGTGGCCCGAACCGCTCATCCAGCTGAATCCAGCCTTCGAGCCGGGCGACTGGATCGACGAGCTGGCCGCAAGCGGCGTTCTTCACGAGGAGTGCAAGCGGATCTTCCGCATCAAGCCGGAACTCACCGGGGACGGGAAGCCGCTCCGCCTCCACAAGCACCAGGCTGACGCTGTTCGCACGGCCCGGACAGGCGCCAACTACGTGCTCACCACCGGCACCGGCTCCGGGAAGAGCCTGGCCTACATCATCCCCGCGGTGGACCTGGTGCTCCGAGAAGGCCCGGGCAAAGGCATCAAGGCCATCATCGTCTACCCCATGAACGCCCTGGCCAACAGCCAGATCGGCGAGCTCCAGAAGTTCCTGGGCCATGGCTACCCGGACGGCAAGGGCCCGATTACCTTTGCCCGCTACACCGGACAGGAGAAGGACGAAGAGAAGAACGCCATCTGCGCCAATCCGCCGGACATCCTGCTCACCAACTTCGTCATGCTCGAGCTCATCATGACGCGTCCTGCGGAGAAGAACCTTATCAAGGCCGCCCAGGGGCTGCGTTTCCTGGTACTGGACGAGCTCCACACCTACCGCGGCCGGCAGGGCGCGGACGTGGCCATGCTCATCCGCCGCACCCGCGACAGGCTGGCGGCCACCAAGCTCCAGTGCGTGGGCACCTCGGCGACGTTGGCTGGCCCCGGGTCCCTCGAGGAGCAAAGGGCCGAGGTGGCTCGGGTGGCCGGGTTGCTCTTCGGCGCCAAGGTGGAACCGGAGCACGTGATCGGGGAGACCCTGCGCCGGCTGACCCCCGAGCGGGACGCCAAGGATCCCGCCTTCGTGCAGGAGCTCGCCGCCCGAGTTGGCAATCCCGAGCGGAAGCCCCCCGCGGAGTTCGCCGCGTTCATCAAGGACCCGCTTTCGAGCTGGATCGAGAGCACCTTCGGCCTGGCCCAGGAGAACGTCACTGGACGCCTCGTCCGCAGCAAGCCTCGCAGCGTGTCCAGCGCAGACGGCGCGGGCAGAGATCTCCACGAGCTCACGAAGGTCCCGCTGGATCGCTGCATCGCGGCCATCCAGGAGGGGCTGCTCGGTGGGTACACCTGCTCTCCGAACCCGGAGACCGGTTTCCCGGCCTTCGCCTTCCGCCTGCACCAGTTCATCAGCCGCGGGGACGCGGTCTACGCCTCGCTCGAGGCCGAGGACAAGCGCCACATCACCCTGCAGGGCCAGCAGTTCGTGCCTGGCGACCGCGAGCGCATCCTCCTGCCCACGGTCTTCTGCCGCGAATGCGGCCAGGAGTACTACAGCGTCCGGATGCGCCGGGACCCCAAGACCGGCAAGCGGTCCTTCGAACAGCGCGACCTGACCGACAGGCGCAAGGACGACCAGAGCGAGCCCGGCTACCTTCACCTGAGCTCGACCAGACCCTGGCCCTCGGCGCTCGATGAGGTCATCGAGCGAATTCCCGAGGACTGGGTCGAAGAGCACCGCGGAGCTCTGCGGGTGCGCAAGGACCGGCGCGAGGACCTACCCCAGCCCATCCGGGTCAGCGCGGACGGCCTGGAGGCGGAGACCGGCCTCGACGGCCACTACTTGCGCGCACCTTTCCGCTTCTGCCTCCAGTGCGGGGTAGCCTATGGCCACAGGCAGCGCTCCGACTTCGGCAAGCTGTCCTCGCTCGGTTCCGAAGGCCGCAGCACCGCCACCACCATCCTGAGCCTGTCCGCGGTGCGCCAGCTCCGGGCCATCAGCTCGCTGCCCAAGAAGGCCCGGAAGCTCCTGAGCTTCACCGACAACCGCCAGGACGCCTCCCTGCAGGCAGGCCACTTCAACGACTTCGTCGAGATCGGGCTGCTGCGCTCGGCGCTCTACAAGGCCTGCGCAACGGCCGGAAAGGAAGGGTTGCGCCACGAGGACCTGCCTCAGCAGCTCTTCACGGCCCTGAACCTGCCCCTCGAGATGTACGCCAGCGACGCCGCGGTGCGCTTCCAGCCGCTCGAGGACACGAAGCGCGCCCTGCGCTACGTCCTCGAGTACCGCATCTACCGTGACCTGCAGCGCGGCTGGCGTGTCACGGCGCCGAACCTCGAACAGTGCGGGTTGCTGACCATCGACTACCTCTCCCTCGAAGACCTCTGCAAGGCAGAGGATGTCTGGAACCCGTGTCACGCTGCGCTGGCGACCGCCACGCCGGCGAGGCGGGTCGAGGTGTGCAGGACGCTCCTCGACTTCATGCGGCGCAGCCTGGCCATCAAGGCGGCTGTGCTCACCCGGGAGATGCAGGAGAAGATCCGCAGCCTGAGCAGCCAGCGACTGAGAGGCTCCTGGGCCATCGACGATCAGGAGAGCATGGAGTACGCGGCCGTGCTCTTCCCCCGTGGCACCCGTGGCGGCAAGGACCACGGGGGCTGGGTGTTCCTGTCGCCCCGCGGCGGCTTCGGGCAGTACCTCCGGCGGGCCTCGACCTTCAAGGAGTATGGCCAGAAGATCTCCCTCGACGAGACGCAGGTCATCTGCGTCCAGCTCCTCGAGGCCTTGCGTGTGGCGGGACTCGTGGAGGTGGCCGCGCCGGCCGAGAAAGAAGAGGACGTACCCGGCTACCAGTTGCTGGCCGCAGGGATGGTCTGGCGGGCAGGAGAAGGGACCACGGCCTACCACGATCCGATCCGCATCCCACGGCCCGCCGTGGGGGGCGGACGGACCAACCAGTTTTTCCTGGAGTTCTACAAGGCCATGGCCGAGACGGTGCTCGGCGTCGAGGCCCGCGAGCACACGGCCCAGGTCCAGGCCAAGGAACGAGAGTTCAGAGAACAGGAGTTCCGCGAGGGGCGCCTGCCGATCCTGTACTGCTCGCCCACCATGGAGCTGGGCGTCGACATCGCCGAGCTGAACGCGGTCAACCTGCGCAACATCCCGCCAACCCCGGCCAACTACGCACAGCGCAGCGGCCGAGCAGGCCGGAGCGGCCAGCCGGCCCTGGTCTTCTCGTACTGCTCGACCGGCAGCTCGCACGATCAGTACTTCTTCAAGCGCCCGGGCCTGATGGTGGGCGGTGCAGTGAGCCCGCCGCGCATGGACCTGGCCAACGAGGACCTGATCCGCGCCCACCTGCACGCCATCTGGCTGGCAGAGACCGGCCTTCCGCTCGGGAACTCACTCAAGGAGATCCTGGAGGTCGACGGAGACGCGCCCACGCTGGCTTTGAAGGAGCATGTCATCATCGACGTGAAGTCCCTCAACCCACGCGATCGGACTCTGATGAGGTTCCTGCGGGTGTTGGGCGGCCTGGAGTCCAATCTCGTCGAGGGTGGGTGGTACACCCCAGATTGGGCGAGCGCGGAGCTGGCCAAGGTCAACCTGAGCTTCGACCAGGCCTGCAATCGCTGGCGGAGCCTGTACCGCTCGGCTTTGAGCCAGTTCGATTCGCAGAACAAGGTGATCGCCGACGCCTCGCGGAGCCAGACCGACAAATCGCTGGCCAAGCGGCTGCGCAACGAGGCCGAGGCGCAGCTCCAGCTCCTGACCGATTCCCAGAACCTCTACCAGGCTGACTTCTACAGCTACCGGTACTTCGCCAGCGAGGGCTTCCTGCCTGGCTACAACTTCCCGCGCCTGCCCCTCTCGGCCTTCATCCCGGGTCGGAACCGGCTCAGGGACGAGTACCTGTCCCGCCCACGGTTCCTGGCCATCTCCGAGTTCGGCCCTCGCGCGCTCGTCTACCACGAGGGCTCGAAGTACATCATCAACCGCGTCATCATGCCTGTGCGCGAAGAGTCAGACTTGCTCACCTCGACGGCCAAGCGCTGCGAGAGCTGCGGTTATCTCCACCCGGTGCAGGCCGGTCCGGCGCCGGATCTTTGCCAGCGCTGCAAGCAGCCCCTGCCTCCGGCCTACACCAACCTGTTCCGGCTCCAGAACGTGGCCACCCGGCGGCGCGACAAGATCAACTCCGACGAGGAGGAGCGCCTGCGCCTGGGCTACGACATCCTCACCGGGGTGCGCTTCGCCGAGCAGCAGGGCAGCCTGGTGCTCAGGACGGGCGAGCTGGTCCAGGGCGGCGCGGTCGTCGGGCACCTCTCCTACGGCCACGCCTCGACCCTGTGGCGCATGAACCTGGGCTGGGCCCGGCGGGGTGCACAGACCCAGCCTGGCTTCCTGCTGGATGTGGAGCGCGGCTACTGGGCCAAGGACAACCAGGGCGAGGAAGACGGCGAGGACGACCCGCTGAGCCCCAGGCAGGCCCGGGTCATCCCGTTCGTGGAGGACCGCCGCAACAGCCTGCTGCTGGAGTTCAACGGCCAGCTCCCGGTGGCCGTGGTGGCCTCGCTCGAGGCGGCGCTGAAGAGCGCCATCCAGATCGAGTACCAGCTCGAGGACAACGAGCTGGCGGTCGAGGCCCTGCCCAAGCCCGAGGACCGGCGGCTGATCCTGCTCTATGAGTCCTCCGAGGGTGGAGCCGGGGTGCTCCGTCGCCTGGTCGACGACCCCGGCGCTTTCGCCCAGGTCGCTCGCCGGGCCCTGGAGGTGTGCCACTTCAACCCCGAGACCGGGGAAGACCTGCACCGGGCTCCGGGTGCCCGGGAGGACTGCGAGGCGGCCTGCTACGACTGCTTGATGAGCTACTCCAACCAGCCGGACCACCGCCTGCTCGATCGCAAGGCCATCCGGGCCCTCCTGCAGAGTTTCGCCGGCTCCGAGGTCAAGGCCTCTCCGAGCGCCCTGCCGCGAACCGAGCACCTGGCCAGGCTCCTCAAGCTGGCCGGCTCGAAGCTGGAGGAGAGCTGGCTGCACTTCATCGACGAGCTCGATCTCAAGCTCCCGTCCCGCGGCCAGGTGTTCATCGCGGACGGCAAGACCCGGCCCGACTTCCTGTACGACGACTGCCTTGCGGCCATCTACGTGGACGGCCCTCCCCACGACTTCCCGGAGCGGCACCAGCGCGACAAGCAGCAGGAGGCCGTCCTGAAGAACCTCGGCTACCAGGTGATCCGGTTCCATCACCAGGACGACTGGCAGGCGATCGTCGACAAGTACCCCAGCGTGTTCGGGAGCAAGAAATGAAGTTCGCGGTCGGCTCCATCGTGCGGGCCCGGGGGCGCGAGTGGGTGGTCCAGCCCGAGTCCCAGGACGACATCTTCCTGCTAAGACCCCTGGGCGGCACGGAAGGGGAGATCGCCGGCGTGCTCCCAGCTCTCGAGTCCGTGGAACCCGCCGCCTTCGACCTGCCGGACCCGTCCAAGCTCGGCGACCACCTGTCTTGCCGCTTGCTCCGGGACGCCGTGCGCCTCGGCTTTCGCTCCAGCGCCGGCCCGTTCCGATCGTTCGGGCACTTGGCATTCGAGCCACGGCCGTACCAGTTGGTGCCCCTCTTGCTCGGCCTCAGGCAGAGCCCCGTGCGGCTGCTCATCGCCGACGACGTGGGCATTGGCAAGACCATCGAGGCTTGTCTGGTGGTGCGAGAACTCCTGGATCGGGGCGAGATCTGCCGTTTCGCGGTCCTGTGCCCGCCGCAGCTCGCCGAGCAGTGGCAGGCCGAGCTCAAGCGGAAGTTCAACTTGGACGTGGAGCTGGTGCTGCCCAGCACGGCCACCCGCCTGGAGCGCGGCTGTCGGATGGGGCAGTCCCTGTTCGAGGTCTACCCCCACGTGGTGGTGTCCACGGACTTCATCAAGTCCGATCGCCGGCGGGACGACTTCCTGCGCACCTGCCCGGAGCTGGTGGTGGTGGACGAGGCCCACACTTGCGCCTTCGACGCGGGCGCCCGATCCAGCCGGCACCAGCGCCACCAGCTCATCCAGGGCCTGGTCGCGGACGAGAAGCGACACGTGGTCCTGGTGACCGCCACCCCGCACAGCGGGAATCCGGAGACCTTCCGCTCCCTGGTCACCCTCCTCGACCCCAGCCTGGCGGACCTGCCCCTGGATCTCGCCGGCAAGCAGAACGAGGCCCACCGCCGGCGGCTGGCCCAGTTCTTCGTCCAGCGCCGCAGGGGTGATCTCCGCCACTTCATGCAGGCGGACACACCCTTTCCCGAGCGCGAGGAGAAGGAAGTCACCTACAAGCTCTCGGCCGAGTACAAGAAGCTCTTCGAGAAGGTGTTGGCCTACGCCCGCGAGACCGTGTGCGACGCGGAAGGTGGCGCGCACCATCAGCGGGTGCGCTGGTGGTCGGCCCTCGCGCTCCTGCGCTCCCTTGCCTCGAGCCCGGCAGCGGCTGCGGCGACCCTGCGGACCCGGGCGGGTGCGGGAGACACCGACCAGCCCGAGGAGGCCGACCTGCTCGGCCAGCGCGCGGTCCTGGATCTCGAGGAGGGCGAGGCGAGCGAGAGTCCGGACGTGGCCCCTGGCGGGGACGCGACGGAGTTCTCGACCGACGCCAAGCGCAACCGCGAGCGGCTCATGGAGATGGCCCGCGACGCAGAGGCCCTGAAGGGGAACTTGGACGAGAAGCTCCTGAAGGCGGTCGCCCAGGTGAAGGAGCTCCTCGCCCAGGGCTTCCGGCCCATCGTGTTCTGCCGCTTCATCCCCACCGCGGAATACCTGGCCGCGGAGCTCCGTTCGCGCCTCCCCAAGAAAGTCGAGGTCGCCGCGGTGACCGGTGACCTGCCTCCGGCCGACCGGGAGCAGCGGATCGGGGAGCTGCACGCCAAGCCGGACCGGGTGCTGGTGTGCACCGACTGCCTGAGCGAGGGCATCAACCTCCAGGAGCACTTCGACGCGGTCGTGCACTACGACCTGTCCTGGAACCCGACCCGCCACGAGCAGCGGGAAGGCCGGGTGGACCGCTTCGGCCAGCGCAAGGGGACCGTGCGGGTGGTGACCTGCTGGGGGCTGGACAACCAGATCGACGGCATCGTGCTGGACGTGCTCATCCAGAAGCACAAGAAGATCCGCAACGCGCTGGGCATCTCGGTGCCCGTGCCGGTCAACACCAACCAGCTCATCGAGGCCATCTTCGAGGGGCTGCTGTTGAAGAGCCGGCCCGGCAACGCAGAGCAGCAGCTCCTGATGTTCGAGGAGTACTTCAAGCCCAAGCGCGAGGTGCTGCACACCGAGTGGGAGGTCTCCGCAGAGCGCGAGAAGCGCTCACGGACCATGTTCGCCCAGGAAGGCATCAAGGCCGATGAGGTCGCCCGCGAGCTGCAGGCGGTTCGGGCGGCCATCGGCTCCGGGGTGGACGTGGGCCGCTTCTGGCGTGAGTCCATGATTGCCCACCGGGCGGTGGTCGCCGGCGAGGACCCGGTCCAGGTCGAGCTCTCGGAGTGTCCCCGCGCGCTCCGCGAGGCTTTCGGGGAGCGGAAATCCCTCAGCGTCCGCTTCTCGCTGCCGGTCCAGGAGGGGGTTGAGCCCCTCGACCGCACCCATCCCTGGGTCGAGAGCCTGGCCGGGTACGTCATGGACACGGCCCTGGACATGCAGGTTGAAGCCGTGGCCAGGCGCTGTGGGGTCATCCGCACGAAGCAGGTGGCCCAACGCACGACCGTGCTCCTGCTCCGCTTCCGCTACCACATCCTCACCCGCAGGGGCGAAGCGGAGATCCCGCTGCTGGCCGAGGACTGCCTGGTGGCGGCCTTCGTGGGCTCGCCCGATGCACCGACCTGGCTCGACGAGGCGGAGGCGGAGAAGCTGCTCGCCGCGAGCCCGGACGCCAACATCAGCCCGGACCAGGCCAGGGACTTCCTCCAGGAGGTGGTTGCTGGCCACGCCGCGCTGCTCTCCAGGCTGAACGAGCTCGGCCAGCAGCGTGGGACGGCGCTGCTCGGAGCCCACCAGCGCGTGCGCCAGGCCGTTCAACTGAAGGGCATCAAGGAGCGGGTGGAGCCCATCCTGCCCCCGGATCTCCTGGGCATCTTCGTCTACCTGCCTGCAGGGGCGAGGTAAGCGCCATGCAGACCCGGCACCGCGACCTCTTCACCACCGTCACCACCGAGGGCGCCATCCTGCCCGTGGACCTGCTCCAGCGCATCGCCCACGGTGACCGCGACATCGAGGGGCTCCGGCCCGAGGACTACCACCTCTCCGGCGAGAAGATCAGCGAGGCCACCAGCCGCTCCTGGAACCGGCTGCTCGGGGCCTGGCAAGCGTTCCAGGCCGCTGCGGCCAAGCTTCCGGAGACCGATACGGGCACCACGGCCGCGCGCGAGCGCTGGCTGCTGCCGCTCTTCCAGGAGCTGGGCTACGGGCGGCTCATCACCGTGCCCGCGGCCGAGATCGACGGCAAGGCCTACCCCATCTCCCACGGCTGGCAGCACGCGCCCATCCACCTGGTCGGCTTCCGGGTGGACATCAGCGATCGCACCCAGGGGGTCAAGGGTGCATCCCGCGCCAGCCCGCACAGTTTGGTCCAGGAGTTCCTGAACCGCTCAAAGGCTCACCTGTGGGGCTTCGTGTCCAACGGCCTCAGGCTCCGCATCCTGCGGGACAACGTCAGCCTGACCCGCCAGGCCTATGTCGAGTTCGACCTCGAGGCCATGATGCGGGGCGAGGTGTACTCGGACTTCGTGCTCCTCTGGCTCCTGTGCCACCAGTCCAGGGTGGAGGCCGAGAAGCCCGAGCAGTGCTGGCTGGAGAAATGGTCGAAGCTGGCCGCCGAGCGCGGCACCCGTGCCCTGGACCAGCTCAGGGTAGGTGTCGAGCAGGCCATCACGGCCCTCGGCCAGGGCTTCCTGAGTCACCCGGCCAACAAGGCGCTCCGCGAGAAGCTGAAGTCCGGCGAGCTACCTGCCCAGGACTACTACCGGCAGCTCCTGCGCCTGGTGTACCGGCTGCTCTTCCTGTTCGTGGCCGAGGATCGGGGCCTGCTGCTCGACCCCGCGGCCAGCGACCAGGTCAGGGGGCGCTACCTCCGCTACTACTCCGCAGCCCGGCTGCGACGTCTCGCCGAGCGGAGAGGTTCCAAGCATCCGGACGCCTACCGGGCGCTCGACCTGGTCATGTGCAAGCTCGAGGCCGGCTGCCCGGAGCTCGGGCTCCCAGCTCTGGGGAGCTTCCTGTGGTCCAAGTCGGCCATCCCGGCGCTCGTGGGCTGCGACCTCGCGAACCACGACCTCCTGGACGCCGTGCGTGCGCTTGCCTTCACGGTGGACGGCAAGGTGCTCCGGCCGGTGGACTACAAGAACCTCGGCTCCGAGGAGCTGGGGAGCGTGTACGAGTCCCTGCTCGAGCTGCACCCGGAGCTCAACACGGATGCCGGCACCTTCAAGCTGGAGACCTCGGGTGGCCACGAGCGAAAGACCACGGGCTCCTACTACACGCCCACCAGCCTGATCACCTGCTTGCTCGACTCGGCGCTGGACCCGGTCGTGGCCGAGGCGGTAAAGAAGCCGGAGCCTGAGCAGGCTCTGCTGGCGTTGAAGGTCTGCGACCCGGCCTGTGGGAGCGGGCACTTCCTGATCGCCGCGGCGCACCGGTTGGCCAAGCGGTTGGCGGCGCTCCGCACCGGCGACCCTGAGCCCGCCCCGGAGCCCATCCGGACGGCCCTCCGGGACGTGATCGGCCGCTGCATCTACGGGGTGGACATCAACCCCATGGCTGTCGAGCTCTGCAAGGTGAGCCTGTGGATGGAGGCCCTGGAGCCGGGAAAGCCGCTCTCGTTCCTCGACCACCGCATCCAGTGCGGCAACAGCCTGCTCGGGGTGACCCCGGCGTTGCTCGCCAAGGGCATCCCGGATGCGGCCTTCACGCCCATCGAGGGCGACGACAAGAAGTACTGCTCCGAATGGAAGAAGCGGAACAAGAAAGAGCGGGAGGCCGACCAGGGAACCCTGTTCGATGCTGCCGGGGCGCCATGGGAGAAGCTCGGGAACCTCGCGGCTTCAATGGCCAACATGGACGGCATCGATGATGGCACACTGGAAGGGGTGAAGAAGCGGCAGGAGATGTACGAGAGCGTGGTGAAGTCGAGCGGGTACCTGTTCGGGCACCTGCTGGCGGATGCTTGGTGCGCAGCGTTCGTATGGAAGAAGACCAAGGACGAGAGCCTGCCGTACCCGATCACCGAGGACGTGTTCAGGAAGATCGAGGAGAGCCCGTTCGCGGTGGACAAGTGGATGAAGGACGAGATCCAGCGGCTGGCCAGGCAGTACCAGTTCTTCCACTGGCACCTGGCGTTCCCGGATGTGTTCAAGGCGGTAGGCCACGGAAAGAAAGCTGAAAACGAGCAGATGGGGTGGAATGGCGGATTCGACGTTGTGCTAGGGAATCCTCCATGGGAGCACATCGAGCTAAAGGAGGAGGAGTGGTTTGCGCAGCGGCGTCCGGACATCGCTGGAGCAATGAATGCAGCGGCAAGAAAGCGGCTGATTGAGAAGCTCGCGACGACCGAACCACAACTGTTCTGTGAGTTCAAGGCAGCTCTGCGTCAGCTAGATGGAGAGAATCAACTGATTCGGCTGACCAACCGATTCCCTCTGTGCGCGCGGGGCAGAATCAACACCTATGCAATCTTCGCCGAGCACAACCTCAGCGTGCTCGGGCCTCTTGGGCGGGCCGGGTTTATCGTGCCGAGTGGGATTGCAACGGACGACACGACAAAGGACTACTTCGAGGATGTTGTTACGCGAAGACATCTCGTCGCCTTCTACGGATTCGAGAATGAGGCGAAGCTCTTCAAGGGCATCGACCACCGTGTCAATTTCTCTCTGTTCCTTGTGTCTCGTGTTGAGATTTCCGCGCCAGAGTTCTCTGCGTTCGTTCGGCATCCTGAATTACTTCGAGAGTCAGAGCGGGTCTATCGGCTTACGGCTACAGACATAGCTCTTCTCAATCCGAACTCAAAAACATGCCCCGTCTTTAGGTGTCGCCGCGACGCCGATATCAACCTTGCGATTTACCGCCGTTCGGGCATTCTTTGGCGTGAGAGCGATGAGGCGAACGGAAATCCTTGGGGCTTGAGATTCCTTCAGGGAATCTTCAACATGGCTTCCGACTCGAACCTGTTTCGGACACGAATGGAGCTGGAATCAGAGGGCTGCCGCCTAGTCGGCAACCGCTTTATCGGGAAGCTGGGGAAGTTCCTGCCCCTTATCGAGGCGAAGATGGTCTATCTGTTCAACCATCGCTTCGGTGACTTCGCACTGTTGTCGCCCGGAGAACGCGAGCACATTCTTCCCCAAACCCCGGACGAGAAGCTCGCCTCAGCCGAATACCTTACGCGGCCACGCTACTGGGTACTAGAATCGGAAATCGATGCTCGCCTGAACAGGTTTTGGTCACGCCAATGGCTGTTGGGTTGGCGTGATATTACCGACGCCCGATCCAGCGTACGGACCGTTGTTGCCTCATTGATTCCGCGGGCTGCAACAGGCGATACATTCTTGATTGCGATGCCTCAAGTTGAGCCAGCTTTGGCTGCATGCTTGTATGCATCTCTCTGTTGCTTTGCTCTCGACTACGTTGCGAGGCAAAAAGTCGGGGGCACTCACCTGAAATACCACATTTTCAAGCAACTTGCTGTACTTACCCCCATGACCTACACAGTTGATACGCCATGGCATCATGAGATGAAAATCCGAGCTTGGCTTCTTCCGCGCGTTCTCGAACTTACCTTCACGGCCTGGGATCTCGAGCTTTTCGCGCTCGACGTGGGCTTCGATGGGCCGCCTTTCCGCTGGGACCCTGATAGGCGCTTCTTGATTCGCTGCGAACTCGACGCCGCGTTCTTCCACCTTTACGGCATCACCCGTGACGACACGGCCTACATCATGGACACCTTCCCCATCGTCCGGAAGAACGACGAGAAGGCCCACGGCGAGTACCGCACCAAGCGCGTCATCATGGAGATCTACGACGAGATGGCCGAGGCCACTCGGACAGGCAAACCCTACCAGACCCGCCTCGACCCGCCGCCAGCGGATCCGAGATGCTGCCATTCGCCAGGAAGTAGTGGGGAATGCAAATGAATAGCGCACACTTGGCGCCTTCTGAGATCATCGCTCTTATTGATGCTTTCAGCGATGCACCGAAGAGAGAAGACGAGGGTGGAGAGAGGTTCCCTTTCCAGCTAGACATTTCTCTCTATGGCGGTGTAATCCAAGCAATCATCGACCTAGTCGACAGAATCCCCAAGGCAATGCTGCCGACAGACGCAGAAACTTTGAAGGATCTGTATCTTAGCATTGGAGAGATCCGCTACAGGATAGAGTGCTGGAGGTACGGACGGGGAAGGGATTCAATTGTAAGACAGCCCCACACCAAAGACATGACAGCACTTGGGCTTCTCAGGAGTGTATTGCGGAAGTGTAGTGAAACATACATTCCCGAGTGGATTGATGAGTTGAGGTTTGTTGAAAACCTTGATCTGCGAGAGGATATTCGGAACGATGTCGCCTGCGCCCATTCCAGTGTGGACTCTGGAAACTGGAAGGCTGCGTGTGTATTGGCTGGCTCGGCTGTCGAGGCGCTGATATTGGACAACCATTCGGCTCGGCTTCCAGAGGTGACGGCAATGATCGCTGGGAAAAATCTCGGCTTGAGTGTTGAGAAGATTAACTATTGGGGTCTCGCTTCTCATCTCGATATAGCGAAGCATCTTGGCGCGCTGAGAGATAATACCGTAAGATCATGTGACGTACTGCGTGACTTCCGTAATCTGGTACATCCCGGACGCTCTGAGAGATTGAAGGAGAGGGCAACGCGCGGGAAAGCTCTGCATAGTGTGGGCGCATTGGTGGAAACAATCGAGGACCTGTCTGCATACAGTGTTGCAAAAAAGGTGGTCTAAGCATCAGCCGGCCAGTAGTGAGCCGGAGACATTGAATGAGTACAACTACATTTCTCTCTTGCTTTGACCCCAGTGACCTCCCGGGCTCCAGTGTGGACCCGATGGGCTTCGAGCGGGGGTACCTGTTCCTTGCCGACCAGATCCTGCCCGGCCTGACCAACGTGGCCAACCAGCCCCGCTACCTGTCCCTCCTGTGCGCTGGTGTTTCGCTCGCCGAGGTGGAACAGGGCGAGGCGCCACGGAACGCCCGCGCCATGCGACGGGAGACCGCGCTCCGGTTCGAGCGCTTCTGGGCCCTGGCCAACGTGCTGGCGGCTGGACGTAGGAAGGAGGAATGCAGCGGGCTCCGGGGTGTGACCTACGCGCTCGCCGAGGCCGAGTCTCTGGACCGCCGCTCGGCCACGAGCTGCTCTTCGAAGTTCCGGCTGCTCTCTAGACAGGAGCCCTACGGCGCCCTCGGCATTTACGGTGCCGTGGCAGAGCAGATGCGGCTCCTGGAGAGAACTGCCTACGGGCTCACCCCGGACTCCGGCGAGAGGCTCGCCGAGGCTTTTCTCGGAGAGTCCCAGGCACCCGACTCACTCAAGCGCGCCGTGCGGGAAAATGGGGAAGTAGGGCTTGCTACCCTTGCGAAATGGGGAGAGAAGGCCTTTCTGACCGCTGCCCCTGGCCCGGTCGAAGGACGCTTGCTCGGGGACGCCCTGTTCGACGAGCGGGAGATGAACAGGGGGCGGACCGCGAGACTCCTGCAGAAGTACCCCCTGAAGCAGAAGGAGCGCGAGCTCGAGTGGTTCGAGAGGGTTTCGGGCAGACTGTCGGACAAGGGTGAAGACGCGGATCTACGGGCCGCCATGCGCGCCATCCTGGCCTACGAGCGCTGCTACCGCCTCACCCTGATGGCCTTCGAGCGCATCCTCGTGAGCTGCCGCCAGGCCCCCACCGGCCTGGCCTGCGCCGAAGACCTGGCCAAGGACGATGCCCTCGGCCAGGCGCGAAGGAAGCTGCCGGCTGAGATCCAGAACCTCACGCGCACCCTGGACGAGCTCCAGAAGTACCTGCAGGCCGGCGGGGAGTGGCTGCGCATCCAGGACACCCGAGGATTCCTGGATTCCCTGAGCGCGGCCTGCGATTCCGGGCCTAGCTTCATCGATGCCCTCATCGACCGACACTCCGAGATCCAGAGCGGCAAGTGGGATGGCGGGCACAAGAAGTCCTCGTGGGTCAAGCGTGACGACAAGGGCTTGAGCCTGACCATGCTCCGGGTGGGACGCTGGCAGCGTGAGGTGACTGCGCCGGAATACATCCCGGCCCACGAGTACCGCCTCTGGTCGGCGCTGGCCCTGCTCGAAGCGTCGAGGTCAGCATGAAGCCCAAGGACCAGAGCATCGAGGCCCGGAAGCTCGTGGACCGGCTGGTGCCCGGGGCCGAGCACGGCCCGCTTGAGGGCCTGCTCGCCACTACCTACGAGCTGCAGCCCGACTTCTTCGACACGGACTTCCTGCCCTCGGTGCTGGGGTTGGGCGCCTGGGACGACCGCAGCCGAACGAGCCAGGTCGCCCTGATCGGGAAGCTGGCCGAGCTCGTCAGTGCCTCGGTGCTCATGGAAGCCACCCGCTACCATGGCCGACCCAGCCACATCCACATCAACTTGCGGCCCGTGGGCCTGCCGCAGGGCCGGCTCCACGCCAAGGTGCTGCTCCTGGTGCATCGCGAGGCGGTCCGCCTCTTTGTGGGCAGCGCCAACCTGACCCAACCGGGCTACCGCACCAACCGCGAAGTGGCCGCCTGGATCGAGGCCGGTCCCAAGCAGATCGAGTCCGCTTCACTCCTGCTCTCGGCCATCGACGGCCTGGACGAGGTCCTCGGGCGCTGGCTCGACAGATCGGACCGCCAGGTCCTCCAGGATGCAGGGGACAAGCTGCGCACCTGGCGGGCGGCCCGGCTAGTTCGTGCCGACAGACCAGAGGACACCTTCCTGTGGTCCGGCGCGGGCCGGCCGCTGTGGAGGAGCTTCCTGGAACGCTGGCCCGCCGGCGAGCCGGTGGAGCGAATCGCCATCGTGTCGCCCTTCTGGTCCAAGGGCCACGCAGCCTCCACCCTGGGGACCTTCCTGGGCGAGCTCCGACGCCGGGAATGCCTGGCCTCCGGCGCCCAGGTCGAGCTCTACTGCTCCGGCTTCGCCGCCACCCAGCATGGGCTCGTTCCACTGCTGCCAGAGGACCACTGGCGCTTCGACCTGGCTGCCCTGGGCGCGACCGGAACAGCCCGGGCCGTGAGGCTTGTGCCCGATAGCGGCGAGGCACCCGACATCGAAGACTACCAGGGCGTGCGACCGCTCCATGCCAAGGTGGTGCTGCTCACGGGCAAGTCCTCGTCGCTGGCCTACCTGGGCTCGGCCAACTTCACGCTTCGCGGCTGGGGCTTCGGCCTGCCTCATGTCGTACCCAACGTGGAAGCCGGGGTGGCGTTGCTCCGCCAGGGCAAGGACAGGGAGTCGCTCTCGGCGCTATTGCCTCCCTTCGAAGGCGAGAAGCTGACGATCGGCCCGTCGGCATCGAAGGCCGTGGCCGAGTACGAGATCGAGGTGAAGGAGGAAGACGCGCCCTGCTGGCCCATGTTCCTGCGCGAGGCGCGGCTCGAACCTTGCTCGCCCGGGACGCAGGACCTCCGCCTCGTCCTGGTGACCGAGCCTGACAAGCAGCCCGCCTCCTGGACGGCCTCCGTCGGTGGGGACGGTGGTCCCGACACCCTCTTGCTCGAGGTGAGCGGCAAGTCTGCCCTTGCCGAGCACGCTGTCGCCCTGGACAAGGACCTGCGCCGGAGGCTCCTCGCCCAGAAGCAGGTGCTGGTGGCCTGGCCCGCGGCCCCGGCGCCGGTGGCCTTCCCGGTCAACCTCTCGGAGGAGGGTCGGCTGGAGCTGCCCCTCGGCGAGCTGCGCGACGATCTCAGCGAGGCGAGCCTCCTGGACTACTTCCGGGGCCGGATCTCCTGGGAGGAGGCCGTGGCTGGAAGCGAGGAGGAGCGGTCGCCTCTGAGCCTCCAGCCCATGACCGAGAGCGAGGTCGATAAGTCCCGCATCCAGTCCTACCAGGTCCGGGAATTCGTCGAGGCCTTGCCGGGCGTCCGCGCTGTCCTGGCGGATTCCAGGTTGATCGCCAACAGGATGCGGATTGCCCTGCTCGGCCCGCTGAGCCCGCTTGCGCTTGCACGGAAAGCTCTCGAGGCGGTGAAGGCCGGGCGCCGGACCGCGGTGGCGGGGGCGTTCGAGGTGGTCGAGCTCATGGCCTGCGTGCGCGAGGTTCTCCAGGCCGCGGACCAGGTCGACGCAGGCAAGGTCTGGCGCGAGCACGCCCAGGAGGCCCTGCGGCAGCTCGAACAGGTGCTGGCCGAGCTCCAGGGAGGCCGGGCCGAGTTCGGCGGGCGAAGCGCCTTCCGTAAGTACCAGAACATGGTGGCCAGCCTGCGCGGAGACGAGGAGGTGGGTTCGTGATCGCCTTCTCGGACCAGATCGACCTGGGGCTGGACCACACCCGACTGAAGGACCCGAACGACGGCGAGCGGCAGATGGCCACGGCCCAGGTCCTGCTGGACCGCTTCTACCACCGGCGGCAGAGCAGCCGATGGGAGCTGCAGATCCTGGCGGACGAAGTCGGCATGGGAAAGACCTTCGTGGCCCTGGCCGTGGCCTACTCGATCCTGCTCGAGTTCAAGAAGGAAGAGATGGAGCCTGAGTTCTCAAGCAGCTACCGGCGGGTGGTGATCCTGACCCCGCAGAACCCGGCGCTGTTCGACAAGTGGGTGCGGGAGGTGGGTGAGTTCGTCAAGCGTTGCGTCAAGGAGCCCTTCCGCAAGGAGGCCCAGGCCTGGTTCGCCCCAAGGAGGGTCGAGCGTCTGGACGAGCTAGCCCTGGCGCTCCGGGACCGGAGCGTCAACGACCGGGTGATCGTGGCCAGCATGGGCATCTTCTCGGGCGGGAGGCTGAGCAAGTACGACCTCAAACGGCGCTTCATCCTGCAGGCACTGTTTCGCCACTGGGCGAGGGCGTTCACCCGGGACCAGCGCCACCGCCTGCTCAAGGGCGCGCCCGACAACTGGCCACGCGACCCCGATGCATTGATGGACGAGGAGGAGAAGGACAACGGGGAAATGTTCACCCAGGAAGAGGCGCTCGGGGCACTCAGGAAGCTGAGAGGTGCAGACGAGGAGGAGCTGGAAAAACTGCTCATGGAGTGTCGAGAAATCGCCGAACCTTTCGCTCGAGACCGGGAGGCGAAGCTCAAGAAGTTGGACGACCGTCTCAACGACGTCTACCGGTCCATCGTGCCGCACCTGCTGCTCCGGCACATCCCTCTAGTGATCGTGGACGAGGCGCACAACTGGAAGAACCACAAGAACGGCTACGACAGGTTCATCGAGGTCCTGGCACCGCGCACCCGGCGGGCGCTCCTGCTCACCGCGACCCCGTTCCAGCTCCGGCCCGAGGAGATCCTGAGCGTGCTCCAGGTCTCCGACCACATGGGCATGGGCAACGGCGCGGGAGAACGGAAGGAACGCCAGGAGCATCTCGGGAGGCACCGCGAGGAGACCATCCGCCCGGTCCTGGAGCGCTCCGAGAACTGCAGCCGTGCGGTGGCCAAGGCCTGGCGCAGGCTGCCCGCTGGCGTGAACAGCGCCGACCTGGACAGGGTTTGGCGCTCCCCAGCCCTGATGACCGCGCGGGAGCAGCTCTACGACCTGGCCACCCAGAGGGGCACGCTCGACGAGAAGGCGATGCGCGCCATCGTAGATCCGGCCGTGGCTCCGCTGGACCCCAACCTGCGCGAGCTGGTCCGAGTGGCCCTGCAGCTCTACGCCTACAACGCGGACTACTCCCAGGAGCTGGGGGCGCTGGTCGTCCGCCACCGCAGGCGGACCCTGCATCGGGCCTTCCTGGTGGGCCGGGAGTATCCCGCCGGTGTGTCCGCCGTGGCCAGGCGGTCGGACCGACACCTCATCCACGCGTCACCGGGCATCGACGTGCGTGGCGAGGGGGAGCTGCCCCACTACCTGCTCATGCGCTGCGTATCCCTATGGAACAAGGGCAGGGGCAAGACCGCGCTGGGGAGCGAGCTCACCGGCTGCTACTCGACCCTGCTCCACAGCGAGAAGGGCCGCAAGGTGGACCGGGAGCTCGGCGCCACCGGGAAGGGCAAGGCCTACCTCGAGCTGCTCCGGGAGCTGGTCTCGCCCGAACAGGACCCGCAGCATCCCAAGGTGAAGGCCATGGCCGAGAGGGTCATGGCGGCCTGGCGCGCGGGCGAGAAGACCCTGATCTTCTGCTTCCGGTTGAACACGGCCGAGCGGCTCCGGGACATCCTCGACGAGCACATCCGCAAGGAGCTGGCCCGGAGGCGCGAGCGCTGCCTGGGTGGCAAGGAGTCGCTGAAGGCGCTCCGCAGCCGCCTGCAGGGCAGGGACCGGGATCTCATCACCCTGGGGCTGGACCGGGTGCTGTGGTCCTGGTACTGGGGGCGGCCTGAGGGCGCACCTGCGCCTTTCGACCCCGAGGACCTCGATCTCCAGGGTAAGGACTTCGAGGAGCTGGCGCGGCTGTCCCTGAGCTACCGCAACGTGGATTTCCGCGGCGAAAAGGTGGACCGGGTGTTCCTGAACCGGGCGACCGAGCACGTGCTCGCTCATCGGTTGCTGGATCGGCCCGGGCTCGATGCCTGGGGTCGGGCCCTCCTCGAGCGGATGTCCGATCTCCAGTGGGTCGATCGGCCCTACGGCGACGACCTGGACGTGGATGACGACCAGGTCGAGAACAAGGACGAGGGTGCGGAGCGCGCCGAGTTCGACGAACGGGGTATCCACACCGTCTACGAACGTAAGGCCGCCGAGCCTGGAGAATCCGAGGTGGCGGCTCTGGCCGCCGTGCTCGAGGACCGTTGGAAGCGGACCCAGACGACAGCAGGCGGCATCTTTGGGGCGTATAGCCAGGGACCGAGCCTGTGGCTGGGGGCCGACCCGCGGACACTGGCCGTGAAGGACCGCGCGTCTGCCGTTGTCAGGGCCCTGCACCGCGAGCTCCAGGCGTTGACCACGGAGGAAGGTGAGACCGGTTGGGCCACCCGGCGACTGGTCCTCCAGGCTCTTCGCCGGACGCTGCTACGGGAGTCGGTCCTCTTGCGCCTGCTGCCCGAGCGCTCGGAGCTGGCCGAGGAGGGCTGGGGCCACCTGCTGGTGGAGCGCTTCTTCGCGCCGCTCGAGGGGCAGGTGGAGAGCATGGCGGACCGCATGGTCGCCTTCCTGGAGGATCTCCGGGCCGCGAGCGGGAACGCCTGGGAGGGCGCTACGACCCGGGGATCGCTCCTGGAGGCGACACGCTTCAAGGACCGCTACGTCGCACTGGTGACCGGCTCGCAAGGCAAGGAGACGAGGAGTCGCATCTTCAACGGCTTCAACACCCCGCTGCTCCCGGAGATACTCATCTGCACCTCGGTGGGGCAGGAGGGCATCGACCTCCATCGTCATTGCCGTAACGTGATCCACTACGACCTGGCCTGGAACCCGGCCGTGCTCGAACAGCGGACGGGGAGAACCGACCGGATCGGCAGCAAGGCCGACCGGGAGCATGCCGCCAGGAAGAACGAGGCCTTCCTGGAGATCGGCCTGCCGTTCCTGGCCGGAACCTACGACGAACGCATGTTCGAGGAACTGCGCCTCCGCGCCCAGGCCTTCGAGTTCCTCACCGGAGGCGACCTGGCCGCCGCGGACCGGGAGGGTTCGGACGAGCACGACCTGGCCGAGGGTGCCTCCGGCCAGCTCGATCTGGTTCCCTTGCCGGAGAGCATGGTCGAGGATCTGAGGGTGAAGCTCCACGTGTGGCAAGCAGAAAGGAGACCAGTATGCAGGATAAAGAGATAGCTGAACTTGAGAAGATTGTTCAAGAAAAAACCTATGTTGCATTCGCCGATGTCCTTGGATATCGCTCTATTCTCCTTGGTAGTGGTATCGAGAAAGATTATTCTAGACTGAAATATCTTCTCGATCTCTGGGAATCTCTAGGCCAGGCCATCTCAGCAGCAAATGGACGAATTCCTGGAGTTGAGTCTGTATTTTTTTCGGACTCGTTCTTCTTGAAGTCCGACGACCTCGGCTATTTGATAAACTTTCTAGTCGAGGTCATGGTCGAAAACTACTGTTACTATGAGATCACCGACGACCGTTGGATGCCATGGATTCGCTGCGGTATTGCATTTGATTGGATGGTGGAATTCAAAGATCTTAGTGTCGCGGGACTTCTGAAAGATGAGAAGTTCGCGTACCGCAATCCTGCGGGGCCAGCGGTGGCGAACGCCTACATCCTCTCCGAGAAGTTGGGCTTCAAGGGGATGCGTATTCTTCTCCCCCAACAACTCTACGCCGAAGCCTGGATGAGCGCGAAGCGCTCGACGACAGGCAACGCCTTCATCGACAAAGCCAATTTGCTTCTTGGCAAGAAGAGTTGGCCGGAGTCATGCGACAACCACGGAGAATTGGTATACGATATTCCATGGTGGTGGTGCATTGATGACGGTCTTCCGCCAGACAGAATCATCAAGAGGCATGAATGGCAGGTTGGCATTGCTGGAAAGCCAGAGGAGGCACGGCTTCACTACGATAAAACTGTCGAGCTCCTTCAGTTGGCATCCGAAGATTAGGTACGCTCGAAATGGCGCTGCGAAGCCTCTGATTGGAAATCAAACCAAAGAAATGATGGCGTAAAGAGCTGAAATTTTGCATCCACCGCGGTGCCGATGAGATCGGCGGCAACTGCGTCGAAGTCGAGGCGTCCACCGGCGAACGCCTGGTACTCGACCTCGGTAGGCCCCTCGACGCGACTTCTGACGACGTGATCCCTCTCCCGCCCATCGATGGCCTGTCCAGTGGAGACGACCCGATGCTACTCGGGGTCATCATCTCCCACCCGCACCAGGACCACTGGGGGCTGGTGACCCAGGTGTCGCCACGAGTCCCGATCTTCATGGGCGAGGCCGCGCACCGAATCCTGCGCGAGGCCCTGTTCTTCTCGTCCGCTGGCGCGGACATCAAGCCCGCCGGTTTCCTTCGCGATCGGACCTCCTTCCACCTCGGTCCGTTCACCATCACCCCGTACCTGATGGACCACAGCGCCTTCGATGCCTACGCTCTGCTGGTCGAGGCCGATGGCGGACACCTCTTCTACACAGGGGACCTGCGCGGACACGGCCGGAAGGCAGCGCTGTTCGAGCGCCTGCTCCGCGAGCCACCCAGCCCCATCGACACATTGCTGATGGAAGGCACCCTGGTCGGGGCCGAGATGGATGACCCACGAGGCCTGGCCACCGAGGCCGACGTAGAGCACGAGTGCATCGCCCTGTTCAAGGAGACCCAAGGACTCGCTCTGGCCGCCTACTCGAGCCAGAACATCGACCGGCTCGTCACCCTCTACCGCGCCACCATCCAGGCGGACCGCGACTTCGTCATGGACCTCTACACAGCGACCGTTGCGGTCGCGACCGGCCACCCGACCATCCCCAGACCCGGCTGGGAGCGGGTCCGGGTGTTCGTTCCATTCCGCCAGCGGTTGCAGGTCAAGGAGTCGGGCGATTTTTCGCGGGTGGACTCGATCAAGGTGAGCCGCATCTTCCCCGAGGAGCTCGCTTCCACCCCGGCGAAGTTCGTTCTGACCTTCCGGGCTTCCATGTCGCGGGACCTCGAGCGAGCGAAGTGCCTGCTGGGCGCCAGGCTTATATGGTCGCTGTGGCGAGGCTACTTGGAGGCGGACAATCGCACGCGGGCCTTCTGCCAGGACCATGGTATCACCATCCACCATGTGCACTCCTCCGGGCATGCGTTCGTGCACGACCTACAGCGACTCGCGGATGCGTTGAAGCCGCGCGTGGTGGTGCCCATCCACACGACCGGCGCCAAGGGGTTTGAACAGCTCTTCGAATGGGTGGCACTTAGACCCGACAGGACTTGGTGGGAGGTGTAGGTAATGTCGAGGGCGTCGGAGTGGGACAGAGTCATTGGGACGCTGAGATCCAAGCCAGGGTTCGCCCGCGTCAGGGAGCCCGGGGTGGGGAAATGGAGTACGTCGAGTGAGGGAGAAGACCTACGGCTGGAGCTCGAGATGGATGTCGCGAAACTGGCTGGCAGCATCCAGGGGAACGCCGCTGCGAGTCCCACTTTCCTCTGGGTGTTCGCCTGGTGGCTGAAGCGACTTGAGGGAGCCGAGGTCAGGTCGCGCCTGACGCTGACGGGCCAAGTCCCAGGAAGGAATCTTCTGCACGTCCGTCGCAATGCATTCGTTCTGAACGAGTACTGCATGCTGCTTGGCGATCGATTCGAGATCCGCGGCACACAGCTGCCATGGGAGTGGCCAAATGAACCCAAATTCAACGTCGAGAGTGGTGAGCGGGACTGTGATCTCTTGAAGGTCGAACCCGGTTCGGAGGCCTGGTTCGAGCGGTTGCTCTGTGGTGGCGCTGGCGAGCAGATCCGTGAGGCGCTGAACGCCAGGTTGTCACCAGGGGAAAGGTTCACGGACATGAGGCGGCAGCTACCCGTCGGGATGTTCGACCGGAAGGTGAACGACGCCAACCGGTGGACCCTTGGCGGAAAGGCGGCCGTCGATGCTTGGGCGCTATCCGATGACAAGAATGTGCTCCACCTCTTCGAGCTCAAGGTGAAGCGCAATGTCAAGGTCGGGATCATCCCGGAGGCTCTCTACTACGCATCCGTTGTCAGTTTCATTCGAGATGCTGAATCGCCAATGGGTACAGAAAAGAGCCAGGTGTTCTCGGATATGCGCGAACTCCATCCTCGGATCGTCATGTGGCTCGTGGCCCCATCTTTCCATCCTTTGGTCCACCGCAAACGAGCAAGTGGATGGGTCTCACCGCTCGAGGACCTCAACGAGGCCCTTGTGAAGCGCCGAATCGAGTTCCGCATCCTACCTTACGACCATGATGGCGGGAAGTTCTTGGGCTGGCGGTGAGCCGAAGGTTGGGGTCTGCGCTGACTACTCTTCTGTCCAAGTAGTGCAACTGTGGGGCGCCCTGGAGCGGAAAGACTATGAGCAAGTGCCTTTTTCTTGGCGTCGAACTGGCAGAATCAAACAAGAACGAACATACCATCCCACGTTCTCTGGGAGGGCGCGTGGAATCAAGCCGGGTGTCCTCCTCGGAGTTCAACAATAAATGCAGCCAAATCGACTCAGTTGCCGCGAAGCCGTTTGAAGTATACATGAATCGGCTCAGTCCACTCCTGCCATCTGATACCAAAGGGAAGAGCCTCATTGCGAAGCGTCAAGGGATGGATCTTGGTACAATCATCGAGCCAGGGGGAGCAGTCCGTGATGATGGAATCATGGTCGTCGAAAAACATCCTGACGGCAGGCCGAAGTCCATTCTGGGAGAAGAAAAGCGGGCGAAGGAATTCATTGCCAGGCTGCCCTATAGACCAGAAACAGTGAGCGAGGAACCAATCACACTTCCGAAGTCGCTGAATCTGGATTGGCAGTGGGCACTATCACCACCAATGGAACTCTGCCTGGCTAAGTCTGCGTTGCTTACTTTCGACCACGAACTCGGTGAGTTGGGATTCCCGCGAAGTGTAGCGCTCAGAGAAATTCGTGATTCAATTGTCGAGATGGTGGAAAACGAAGAACATACACTAAGGTTTGCGAAACACGTTCTTGGAATCGACTATTCCATTGCACTGCAATTGCGAGAACTTCGGTCGAAGTATCTCGGAAATGAAGAATCACCATTCGAGCATCTTCTGGTCGTTGTCTCGAATCCCGCAACAAAGACTCTTGATCTTGTTTTCTCTCTTTTCGGGTTCGAGCCACACAAGTTTCGGCTGAGTACCTGCTGGGAGGGACAAGGTGCTGGAATGATCGCAGCATGTGGGGTTCTGCGGGGAACGCGCGCATTGCATTGCGGGGAACTGCCTTGCCAGGTCAGGATTGGGGGGAAAACCAATCTGCGACCATTCTACGCTGAAGAGCCGAGTAGCACTGAGGTAGATGAGGCCAGAGAAACGATAAGACTCAGTAGGTCACAGGCCTACTTCGATTGCTGTTTCTTCGTGGAGAACACAGCCGATGAATTCCTGTTGAGCCTGATCAGCAAAGCGCATCCTGACCGTGAACAGCTTGAATTGGAAGGACTCCACGGGTTCTTCCTCGATAGAGCGATGGAGCTATTTGGTTACGAGAGGATGAATGAAAACAAGAAGCAGACTTTTCTTGGGTTGTTCGATGATTCGCTTGTAGAACCAGAACAACCAACAGCAACAGGATGGCTGAGGGCCTACCGTTCTGCGATACAGGTCATGAAAACGAAACTATGGCCAGCTGATCCGCTCGGTCTCGATAAGCACCAATTCTTCTCGAAAAGGATGAGGTAGCCCTGGAATGGCCTCACCATCGAACCGGTCGTCAGACACTGCTGTGACAGCGTGGACCGAGCACTGGCGCACCAACGAGGAGGACCAGCTCCTCATCGCGAACGGACAGACGTGCTGCCTCTGCCTGGAAGAAGGCGACGCTCACGTCCGGAGGCTTGCCGACGACGCCCAAGCTCCGTCCGACCTGGCCGTCCTCTGTGAGCGCTGCAGCAAGCGGCTGGACGGGTTTCCCAGCCGGCAGCGATCCGTCGGTCCAAACGGCATCCGCATCGCCCAGCGGGCCTTCCTGGCCTACGTGAAGCGGCCGAGCGAAGTCTTCGCCTCTTCAGATGAAGATACCGGATTGTTGAGCACGGCCTCCGTGCTGTGGGGCGACGGCTTCAAGACCAAGAACGTGGAGCCCGTCTACGCCACCTGGTTCGCTATGACCGCGTGCCAGGTCCTCGGCGACCCGAGCAACGTGCCTCAGGCGGAACGGCTGCTGGGCACGCTCACGCAGGCGTTCTTCTGGCGCAAGGACCCGACGATTCGCCTCATGGTCTACGACGCCATCAGCCGTGTCGCGGAATGCCACTGGAGAAAGCCATTCTCGCCGCTGGTGCCAGCAGTGGCTCATGCCCTGGGTTCCTTGGGTGCCCACCTCATCCACCCAGAGGACGTCGAGGAGAAGAAGAAGGCTGACGAGGACGACTGGGCAGCCAGGCGGATCGACGCCAAGCCATGGGTGAAGGCAAACGCATGGTTGGCGGCGCCACTTTTCCGGCTCGAGAGCCTCGGCAGCCGAGCTCTTACGGTCCCGGGCGTCGACGCGGTTGCGACCGAGGTTGAGAACACCTTCGTTCGTGGGCTGTGGTGCAAGGACGCTGAAGTCGTCTCCGCTGCTGCGAAAGCCATCTCCATGATGCTCAAGAAGCACCGCGGCGGTGACGACGGCCGGCCTCCCTTCCCAGAGGGCGAGGCCCGGCTACAGATGGCGGCTGTGGGCCTGCTCGAGCTCCTGCATGGGGAGAAGTCGAGGGACTGGAAGGGCCCGAGGAAAGTGCTGAGGGCGCTGGCGGGGCGGCCAGCAAGGGAGGTGTAGTTTGGGGCCAGCCACTGGGGTCGGGACAATCCTTCGCCATTGCTCCTGGCATCCAACCAGGCTTAGCATCTTTCCAGGATCACCTTGGAGGACCGGGATGCGCACAGCCCCACTGGCCGCTGGCCTGCTTGGCATCGCCTTCGCCCTAACCTCGAGCTCCATCGCCCTCGCCCAAGACCGCCCCATCGTGGCGGTGTTCGACATCGAGCCGCGGGGGGTGAAGCTCTCGAAGGCCGTGCGGGACAACCTGAGCGACTACCTGGGCGGGCTCCTGTCGGTCAGGGGCTACCAGGTGGTGCCGCGCTCGCAGCTCAGGGAGAGGCTTATCGCCCAGAAGAAGGCGTCGTACAAGGAGTGCTACGACCAGAGCTGCCAGGTGGAGCTGGGCAAGGAACTGGCGGCCGACAAGTCGCTCTCTACCCGGGTGTTCGCCCTGGGCGGCAAGTGCCGAGTGGTGGTGACGCTGTACGACCTGAAGCGCTCGGCCAGCGAGGGCGCCGGCATGGCGGTGGACGCCTGCGACGAGCCCGCTATCGTGCGGTCGCTGGAGAAGGCCGTGGAGCAGTTGGGCGGCGGCGTGGTCGCGGGAGGTAAGGCGGCACCACCGGCCTTGCCGGAGCCGCCCGCCAACCCCGCGGCGCTCACCTGGCTGCCGAGCCGCCCGGCGGGGATCGAGTTCGCTAAGAGCGAGGTGACCGTGGCGCAGTACCGCGCCTGCGTGGACGCTGGGAAGTGCAGCCCACCCAACAACAAGAGCGACAGCCAATTCTGCAACTGGGGCTACCCGGATCGCGACAGCCACCCGGTCAACTGTGTGGACTGGAACCAGGCCCAGGCCTTCTGCGCCTGGGCCGGCGGCAGGCTGCCGACCGAGCAGGAGTGGAGAGACGAGGCCAATGACGGCGGCAAGCGCCCGTACCCCTGGGGGCACCAGGAAGGAAGCTGTGAACGAGCTGTCTGGGGACTTGGAGGAAGAGGTTGTGGAAGGAATTCAACTTGGCCAGTATGCTCTAAACCCACCGGGAGCAGTGTGAGTAGGCTGTGCGACTTGTACGGAAACGTGGAGGAGTGGGTTCTATTGAAAGAAGGCAACGCTGGAGTGTCGATCGGTGGCTCGTGGGGTCTTGAGGTGGATATCGAACCAATTCTCTACTCGATTCTAAGGGTAAAGCCAGGCACTGAAGGCAGCAGTGCCGACATCGGATTCCGGTGTGTTCGCGAGTCCAGATGACGCCAGTCCGCCTTGGAGGCGACGTATGCGCATTGGCTTGTCCTTGACTGTTCTTGTTCTTGCGGGTGGCTCAGCTCTCGCCCAGGACCGCCCCATCGTGGCGGTGTTCCGCATCGAGGACAGGGCCCACGCTGCCGACAAGGCCACCCTGGAAAAGCTCACCGACTACCTGGGCGCGGCCATCGCCGAGGGCGGGGTGTTCAGGCGAGTGCCGCCGGGCGACCTGGCGTGGTTCGACCAGCGCAGCCAGGTGAATCGGCAATGAAGGTTGTAACGGAGGGTGGACGGTGACAGTGAAACACGATTTGAAGGGTGAGTGGCGCAAGACACAGGGCGGGCGGGTCTTCGAGGTCTTGGCAGTCGACCCGTCCAGTGGGCGTATCCTCGCACGGGCAAGTTGTACCGTGCCAACGGACGCAAGCACTGATCTCGTCCTCTACTTTGGCAGAGTGGGATTGGACGAGGTGGAGCGTTCGGTGCGCGAACTCTGCGTCAACCTGGCCGACCGAATTGACCAGCGGTAGGCAGCTGCTCGCCCGAATTGTGCGTGCGCATCTACTTCAAGTGGGTGCCAGTGCGGAAGATCATCGCGGTGGGCTGGGTCGGGCGACATCCAGACTGAGGGCAGCACACTTGGATGGTGGAGGGTGGTGCTCCATGGTTCACAGGTTTGCAGCCAGTGTGGCGCCGAAGTTTTCCTGGCGACGACAGGCAGCATTGACATCCACCGGTTCGCCGCCTACCTGGGCGTCGAGTGCGCCGAGAGCATGGGTTCTGTGGAAACCCACCTTGTCAGAACTGGGGTCGCCAGTTCTTTAACAGCTCCTGGAGCTCGAGCAGTGAGTCGCGATGCACGCGAGCTGCCAGGAAGCCCGTGTAGATCTGCGTCCAGCCGGTCTTTAGATGGTAGAGCCATCCATCGATAAAGCTGGCGAACCGAGCTTCCAACTCTGCTTCGTTCTGGAGAAGATCCTTCCTTACTTGGTCGTGTCCCGCCCGGTAGGTTGGGTAGCGCACTGCTATCGTGGGATCCAGTGACTCGGCATCGAGCGAGGGCGATTCACGGAGTTCGAACTGACCGGAGGTTGAGAGGACGAGCCCTTGCTCGAG
Source organism: Myxococcota bacterium (assembly GCA_022710975.1). Classification (GTDB taxonomy): domain Bacteria; phylum Myxococcota; class B64-G9; order B64-G9; family B64-G9; genus JAKLGA01. The sequence goes on from JAKLGA010000004.1 coordinate 75,332, forward strand.
AGCTGCATTCTGTTCTTCCGTGGTCATTCGAAGCTGGCCCATGGAAGGAAGCGCAGGGAGTGCTCGCCTGAAGCACTTCGATCTCGTCTCGAGCACGTTGTCACCCAGGTGGAACATCCTCGGATTGATCCGGAAGACGGCCGCATCGATTTCGAGGCATGAACAGCCCGGCGGGCTCAGGGCGATCACGTCGTGCGGCAGATCCGAGCGATAGTCGGAATCAACGAGATCGAGGTAGTCACCCAGGAGCCGCCAGCGCTTGTCGCGCTGCAGCCTGTAGCTCACCTGACCGACCTCTGCGTCGAGACCATACAACTCGACCGTGTATACGATGTCCATGACTGCTCCTGGATAAGTGCACCCCGCCGAATCGTCGAACCTCTTGCCTCTGTGCGTGATCACGGGACCATGCCTTTCTCAGCGGGCAGTCGCTCGTACACCACCAAGGTCTCGTCGACAGGCAGTGCAGGGGATCGGGCGAAGAGTTCATAGACGCGGGCCCGACCTAGGGCGCCCATGGCCCTGCGCTCTTCTTGGGAGAGCCCCTGCATGCGCTCGATGCCACCCTGCTGCAGGTTGGGGATGAAGTAGAAGATCTTGATCCGACTCATGAAGTGCTCCTTGGCCCGCTCATCTCCCGTGAGTGCCCAGCCAGCGTTTGAGCGCCGTCCACGACCGGACGACGAGCTCCCGCTCCTCGGCCTCCAGCCGGAGCAGGAGCAGGGCGACCAGGTAGAGGCAGAGGAAGAGCAGCGTGCCGAGCGCCAGGCGCAGCGGCAGGACCAGCCCGTCGAGCGGCAGGAGGTGCATCACGCCCAGGGACAGCGCTGCGGCCAGGCAGGCCTTGAGGAAGCCCAGGGAGAACGGCTGCACCCTGTGGATCGCGACGACCTCGATCAGGATGAGGAGCTGGAGCAGGCAGACGGAGGTCAGCGCCGCCAGGCTGGCGCCCAGCATGCCGAGGTTGGGTAACAGCCACAGCGACAGTCCCACGTTGGTCGCGGCGGCCGCCAGGTTGTTCCCCAGCACCAGGTTGGAGCGCCCGCCCATGGCAACCGCCCAGTTGCTCAGCCCCAGGGTGCCGTTCACCAGGTGGCGCAGCAGGAACAGGGGAAAGAGCCCGGCCGCCGCCAGAAACTCCCTGGGGAACAGGCGCAGCAGATCGTCCTGGAAGAGCAGCAGGAAGCCGAACACCGGGAAGCTGAGAAGCGCGACCCAGCGGGTCATGAGCTTCAGGTTGTAGCTCAGGCGCGGCCGGTCGCGCTGGCGCAGGGCCTCGGCCAGGACCGGGGAGGCCACCGGATCGAAGGCGTAGCGCACGTTGGCCACGACGCGGCTGACGGTCTCCAGGCCGGCGTACACGCCCACCGACTCCAGGCCGGTGTAGAAGCCGAGCAGGATCATGTCGGCGCGCTGGTGCACGGCGTTGAGGAACTCGGCCAGGCCCATGGGGATGGAGAAGCGCACCATGTCCCAGTGCAGCCGCGGCCCGCGGGCCTCCCGCCGGCAGAGCCACTCGCGGGCCGGCACCTCCGGGAAGACCTTCCAGGCCGCCCACACGGCCAGCGTGGCGGTCAGCACGCTGGCGCTCACCTGGGCCCCGCACAGGCCGGCCAGGGTGGGGGACAGCAGGCCGATCGCCAGGGCCATGACCAGCAGGAGCAGCGGCTGGGCGAGGCCGCGCACCAGCAGGTTGTAGCGCATCAGCTTGGCGCCCATGGTCGCCGAGATGAGCACCAGCACCAGGGCGGCGAAGGGGATCGAGGGGGCCAGCAGGCGGATGGCTCCCGCGGAGGTGGGCTGGTTCTGCAGCCGCGCTAGCGGGCCGGCCAGGCAGAACACCAGCAGTGCCAGTCCGAAGCCGCCGAGCAGGGTCAGCCAGCAGGCCGTGCGCAGGCTGGCGCGCTCGAGCTCGGGCTCGCCGGCCACCCGGTGGGACGCGATGTGGCGCAGGAGGCCCTTGTCCGAGCCGAGCGGGCTCAGGCGCAGGAACGGCTCCAGAATGCCGTAGCCGAAGCGGTACGTCCCGTAGACGGCCACGCCGAACAGATGGGCCACGACCGGATGGAAGGCGAATTCCGACAAGCCGGCCAGGATGGTCAGGAAGTTCGTGCCCGCGCCGACCGCGGCGTGGCGTGCGTCCCGGGAGCGGGTGTCCGCGGGCCGATCGGCGCTCATGCCGGTTCATCGGTCCCTGCCTGCGAGCCGGGCTGGGGACGCAGCTCGTCCACCTTGCTGTTGTTTCGCACGCATCCTATGGTGCACCAGGCTGCGCAAGCTTTCGGCTGGTTGAATTGGCGCACCAGATCCGCGTACGTGTAGGTCAGCAGGTCCTTCGAGAACCAGTCCCGCTTCTGGGAGCAGTATTTCACCTTGCCGAGCTCGTCCACGTAGAGGTAGCGGGAGCCGGCCCGGCACTTGAAGGCTGCGGGTTTACCCGCGAGCATCTTGGGGAGGTACTCGCGAGCCAGGCGAAACTGGCTCTTTCCTAGGGCCCTGGAGAGGTCGTGGTAGACTGTGCGCTGCTCGTCGCTAAGCTTGATGGCACCGTTCCCGTCGTGGATGAGTCCTACCCGGGGGATGAAACCCAGCGAGCGGGCAACGCGCAGCACCTCAGTTGCCTCCCGCGGGTCCGTGGAGCCGATGACCGCGTTGAGGGTCACCTTGAAGGTGGCCTTCTGCGCCAGCAGCTCGAGCTTCCCCTGGAGGTTATCCAGGGTTTTCCTGGTCCGCGCGTTGCACGACACCCCGTCCACGCTGATCTGGAGATCGGTCAGGCCGGCTTGGCCCAGCTCCAGGATGCGCTGCTCGTCGAGCAGCAACCCGTTGGTGATGAGCATCCGCTTGACGAAACCGCGAAAGGTGCAGTGCGCCACGAGCTCCACGACGTCTGGGTGGAGCAGCGGCTCGCCGCCGGTGAATTCGATGGCGAACGTGCCCAGGGAGCGGATCTTGTCCACTCGTGCGCGGAGCACATCTGTCGGCACCGGGGTGGAGTCGTGGTTGTGCTCGTTGCAGTAGGCGCAAGCCAGGTTGCAGCGGCGGGTGACCACGAGCTGGACCAGGAAGGGGGAGTAGAGCAGCCTTCGGAAGCCGAACACCTCCGCACCCCTCGAGAAGGGCTTGGCCGCATGTGGCATGGCGTCACTGTGTTCCGAGGCTGGTGATCCCTGAGCCCTTCTCGCACCTCTCGCCGACGGTGCCTCATTCTGATGGAGCATCGAGCCCTCCTCTCCGTCCGCGCTCCAGATGTTCGGTGGTGAAGAGATCATCTTGGATTTCGAGGTCGGTTGTCGCTGACTCAATCACGACGTCGGTACGATGCAGGTTCTGGTTGTTCGTTATGCTCAAGTGTGTCGGCAACCAGAGGTGTAATCCCGGGTCAATCTCCCTGGGCTCGCTGGCCAGAAGGGTCTTCAGGAGTTTCCCCTGATGGTCGTAGAACTCGACTTTCGTGATGTACTGCATGTTCTTCCCCACCCAACTCAGGGTCCGGCCGTACCAACTCATGCCGGCGGCTCGTTTGGGGGTCGTCTCGACTACCAATGTCTCGCCCTCGGGCAGTGTCTCTGTACGAACCACTCTGTGGAGAAAGAGTTCATCGCAGGGGAAGAACAGGTCGACGTAGAATAGGTCGCTGCCGACGATGGAATCCATGAACTCATCGGCCGCAAGAGGGCGAGCTCGCTGGAAAAGTGGCGAGTAGCTCCAGATGTTCTGCTGGCTCCATTGTTCCTGGATTGCCAGTAGACTGGTGCCCCTCATCTCGCTTGGAGCGATGAAGGCCAGCAGGCGGCGTTGGTGGATGCCTGCCGAATCGTTCTTGTTGAAGAACACGAACTTCATCGACTTCGTGCCACCGGTCGCATCCGTGGTATTCAGCACCCCGTTCGCGCGAAGGTTGGTCGCACGAAAGGCGGGCTGTAACCTCTCGATGAGTGAATTGGGCGGACCCTCAGATTGCGGTGTTTTCCTGCTATCACACGGCGTCGCGCAGAGGAGCGACACCATCGCTACAATGCCTTTGGTCATTAATGTCAAGCGCCACCTCCATTCCTGCGCTCGAGAGATCGGCCCCTATCAGCAGATAGCGAGAGTTGGATCACAGGCGCGCTCCCCTCTCAGGCTCGAGGATCGGGACAACCCCTTCCTCGCAGAGGAGTGGATTTCCTCGATTCGCCTCAGAAAGGAAAACTCCCTGGCTGTCGAACTCGAGGACGCGCACGACCCTGGCGCCTAAGCAGTAGACCCATCGCTCTGTCCACAGGCGGGTGCGCCAGCGAGTGGTCGGCGGCCCCTGCTTGGCGATAGTCGAGCGCTGGTCCGCAGACACGCTGGCAGATAGGTCCACTCCGGGGAGTTGTGCCCAACCATCCGGAATGCGGTGGGGCTGACTCACGCAACCCATGGCTGATCCAAGGTTGACCCATAGGCAGGTCGCGAAAATGAGCCCAAGCAGGAATCGCCCTGGAAGATGCTTCCGATCCTGAATCACGGCGCCTCCGTAACTCCCCCTCGGCCGACCGAGCGCAAGTAGGCGAGGCGTTTCAATCCGAAATCGCTTTGAGCGTCGGTATGCCTGTCGGTCGCCTGCCGATGCTGCACCTGCGCCTCGAGGACCTTGGAGAGCGTCTCCAGTCCGTTCTCATACTTGTCCGACGCCTCGCTGAGGTTCACTTCGGCCTGCGTCACACTAATCCCCGCGACCTGGTACTCCAACCAGGCCGCATCGAGGGCGTCCCAACTTTTTTGAGCGTCGAGGGCCAAGAGCTCTTGCGTAGAAGCCAAGCGCTGCTCGGCGATCTCCTCCTCTTCCTCCTGGGCGGCTAGAGAGTGAAGGCCTTCCCAGATTCCCGAGATTGGGATGCTTGCCATCCCGAACCCCAGCACATTGTTGGTGGCCCCCAGACCAGCCACGTCGTAACGCATCAGGACAGTGCCCACCGAAACCGTGGGTAGCATTTCGCCGAGCTTGAGCGAGGTCTGCAGGCGCGCGGCCGCGACACCCAACTGCAGCAAGGCTGTCTCGGGCCGGCGCTCAACAGCGGCCAAACGCTCGTCGGCGAGCGCGGCCGGGTCTTCAACCGCGGCAAGAGTGTCTGTGAGTATCAGGTGGGTCCCCTTGGGCAGCCTCAAGTGGCGGCGCAGATCCTCCGTGGCCAGCGCAATGCCGTTCTCGAGTCGGCGCCGATCCACCTCGAGCTGGCGGCGCTGAAGGGCGACCTTCAGCTCGTCATTGCGGGTGATCAGGCCGGAGGCGACCGCGTCGCGGGCCTCCCGCTCAAGCGCTTCCAGCAGGGAATCGGCGCTGTCGAGAGTCTTCAGCTTCTCGTTTAGGCTCACGATGCGCCAGTACTTCTCTTCGCTCTCGGCCACAGCGTCGCGGCGGGCGAGTCCGACCTTCCTCCGGGCCGCCTCTACGCCGAGCTCCGCCAGGCGGTTGCCGTTCAGGATGCGTCCGCCGGCGTAGACAGGCTGGACCGCGGTCAAGCTGAGCATGTAGGCGTTGTCAGCGGCCTCAATGCTTCCTGGCGGCATGTAGGCGAACTCTGTAGCAGTAGGGAGGTTCGCGGGGTTTCCGTCGTACACCGGAAGATTGCCACCCGGGGTGTGGATCTTCAGCAGCGAGTCCAGAGCGGCGAAACCGGCGATCGAGGCGGAGACCTGGGGAAAGTATTTTGTGAACACCGCTGCGCTGGTCTCGCGGGCGGCCTCCACCACGTGCTCCGCCTCGCGCACCTGGGCGTTCTGCTCGACAGTGAGGGTACGACATTCCTCCAGCGAAAGGCGCATGCCCTGCGCCTGAGCGAGAGCGGGGCTCAGCACCAGGAAAAGGAGGAGGCCGACCGCCGCGGTCCTTCCTCCCAGAGGCTGGCTGGCCTTGGTGTCCTTCTCTGTGCCCGCTACCAATGAGTAGGCCACGGGCAGGACGAACAGGGTCAGAAGCATGCCGAACAGCAGTCCGAAGCAAGTCACCGTTCCAAGAGGTCCCCACAACGTCGACCGGCTGAGGATCATGGGCACGACCCCGACCGCGGCAGCCATTGAGGTCAGGTAGATGGGTCGCATGCGCCGCTTGCCCGCGGCCAGCCCAGCCTCCCTGGCCCCCAACCCCTGGTCGCGCCGCAGTTCCTCTGCGTAGGTGACCAGGATGATGCCGTTACGCACGACAATGCCCAGCAGACCGATGATGCCAATGAAGGCGGTCAGCCCGAACGGATAGCCCATGATCAATAGGCCCAAGAACGCACCTGGCAGGCTCAATGGCATCGCCAGCATGGTGACCAGCACCCGACGGAAGCGCTGGAACTGACACAGCAGCACGAGAAAAATGAGCACGATGCTTACGACCATCGAGATCGTCATGGGAGTGAAGACTCTCCCGGCCAGTTCCTTCTGGCCGCCATACTCGAGCCGCACCCCTGCCAGGTCGAGGGTCTTCACGTACTGCTCGACCTGTTTCTGCACTTCAGACGCCAGCACCCCCATGCCAACGTCCATGCTCACAGTCAGCGTCTGAACCCCGTTGCGCCGGACGATGGCACCTTCGTTCCAGGCAGGACGCAAAGACGCGAGCTGTTCCAGAGGCACCGCAACCGCCGTGACCGCCGACGAGACGTACTGCTGGCTCAATCCCTCGATGCTGGTCGCGGCTTCCGAAACGTCCTGCAACAGTATGCGTATCGGGTACTCGTCCTCCCAGAGGGTGCCTACCGGAAAACCCTGCGAGCCCAGAGCCAGCGACATCTGCAGCATCGCTGGCGGAATGCCCAGCCGGGCGCATGCGTCCGCGTCAGGCACCACGTCGATGGTCGGCAGCGCGTCCTCGTAGTCGTCGCGGACCCATGTGGTTCCCGGGATCGATTGCGCATGGACCTTGATCTTAGCCGCAATGTCCTTGAGCGCCGCGAGGTCCGCCCCCGACAGGCGAACTTCGATGGGATTACCGAGGCTCAGCTCCAGTTGCCTCCACTGCACCCAGGCCTCGGGGAAGGCTCCGCTCAGCCGTGTCTGGGAGTCACGCAACACCTCCACGGTCGCCTCCGCGTCCACGGTGTTGACCAGCAGTTGGCCGTAGTTTCGAGCCGGCATATGGGGCGCATAGGCCGTATGGAATCGCGGCGAGCTCTGCCCTACGAAGGCGGTGACATTCATCACTCGCTTGTCACCAAGCAGTTCCGCTTCCAGGCGACGGATGACAGCGTCGGTCTGCTTCAGGCTGCGCCCGTTGGGCAGGTAGACTTCCACTGCGAACTGGTTCCGATCCACCTTGGGGAACATCTGCTGCGGTAGAGCGGCGGCGATGACCAGCGCCACCAGCACCGCGGCGGCGCCCACCACCAACGTGAGCCCGCGGTGACGGAAGGCAGCTTCGAGGCTGCGATCGAATACTCCCTGTAGGCGGTCCAATATCGAGCGACGCTTTCCGTTGCGGTGCAGGCCCCGCCGAATGAATTGCCAGTTCATGACTGGGATCAGCAGCACTGCGACCGCCATGCTGGTCACCAGTGCCACCGCGATGGTCAGCGGCAAGCTGCCCACGAAGTCCCCCTCCATTCCGGTGAGGAACAGCGTCAGAGGGGAGTAGGAGAGGATGATGGCGACGGTGGCAGTGAAGACCGGCACCGCCAATTCGCGTGCGCTCTTCCAGGCGGCGGTCCAGGGGTCCAGGCCCCGGTCAAGCTTGTCCACGTGGTCGTCGATGACCACGATGGCGTTGTCCACCACCATGCCCAATACCACGATGAGCCCGGCCAGCGAGACGGTCTGGAGCTGGACCCCGAGGGCATTGAGCACACCGAGCGTGATGGCGATGGACAGCGGAATGCTGATGGCGGCCACCGCTGCCACCCGGACAGGCAGCAGCAGCATGGTCACCAGGATCACGGCGGCGATGGCCAGGCCGAAATCGCGCAGAAAATGCCCCACTGATGTCCGAACCACCTGGGGCTGGTCGGCGACTCGCGTGATGGTTACTCCCGGGGGCAGCTCGCGGCGGGTTGCATCAAGGGCACGTTCGACCTGATCCCCAAAGCGTGTGATGTCGTGACCCGACTGCATCTCGATGGACAGCACCATGGCGGTCTTGCCGTCGAAACGCACGTAGGCATCGTCGTGTCCGTATTCCCGCTTGATCTCCGCCACGTCCTTCAATCGAACGAGCTGACCGGTCGGAATGGACAGCAGGATGGTGTCGCCAAGCTCGGCCTCGGAGCGCAGTGCCTTGCTGACGTGAATCGGAATCTCCAGCTCGTCCGTGTCCAGACGGGCCGGAGCAGGTGCTCCACCGAGCCCTTGCAGGGAAGCCCACACCATGGCTGGGCGGATTCCGTAGCGTGCAAGACGCTCTCGTGAGATAGTGACGCGAATGACCTCCTGCTGGGCGCCATAGGTGCGCAGCTTGGAGGTGGCATCGATTCTTCTCAGATGGGACTGAAGCACCTCGATGTACTTCTCGAGATCCCTGGGGCTCCGCCCCTCGGCCACCACAGTGAAGAGCAGGGCGCTGGTGTCACCGAAGTCATTGTTACCGATGAGCGCCAGCACCTGTCCCGGAAGTTTCTGTGCCTTCAGCTCGTTCAGGCCGTGGCGGAGCTTGGCCCAGAAGGCAGGGGCCTCCTGCCCCTTGATCTCGCCACCCAACTCGACGAACACCACCACCTGGCCTTCCTTCGAGACAGAGTAGGTCTTCTTCTTGTCGACCTCGTTGAAGCTGAACAGGAAGTCCTCGACCGGCCGGGTGAGCCGCTCCTCAACTTCCTTCGAGGTGGCGCCGGGCATCACCCCCACGACGATCCCCTGGCGAATGGTGAAGTCAGGAAACTCCTGCCGTTGCATTGTCATGAGGGAATAGCCACCGAACCCGACCAGAATCGCGCAAATAGTGACGACGATTCGCCACTGCTCCATCCCGCGCTCGATGATGCTCTTGGATTGCATGCGCCTAGTCCGCCTTCGAGGGTTGGCCCGCGAGGCGCACCGAAAGCCCGTTGGACAGCATGGGGGTGCCCGAAGTGACGACCCACTCTCCTGCGGTGACCCCCTTCGAAACTGCCGTCCCTTCACCCACGAAGCCCACGATCTCGACCCGCCGGCGCTCCAGTCGCTGGTCGTCGGACACGACGAAGACGCATGGTTTGCCCTGCTCATCGACACGGACCGCCTCGGGTGGCACTACCAGGCTGGCCGCACCACGCTCGACGCGCAGGCGCACGTCCACTACCATGCCCACCCTGAGTTCGCCCTCGGGGTTGGGGATGGCGGCCTTGATCTCATAGGTTCGGGTCAACGGATCCGCCATTACCCCGAGGTCGCGAACCGTTGCTTCGTAGCTCTTGCCGAGCGCTGCCACGATCACTCGCACCGGATCGCCTCGATGTACCCGCGCGATCTGGGTCTCGGGCACCGGAGCGGTGGCTAGCATGGTCTTGGTCTGCACGATCAGGAAGGCTGGCAGGCCCGGGGTAGCCGACATGCCCGGCTCTGCGGTGCGCCGGGCCACGATGCCCGCCTCCGGGGCGCGCAGCACGGTGTCCGCGAGGTTTTTCTGGGCGATGGAAAGGGCCAGTCGCGCCTGCTGCAGGCCCGCCTCCATCTCGACCCACTTGACCTCGGGCAGGGTCTTGTTGCGGTGCATGGGCAGAAGACGCCGGTAGGCATCCTCGGCCTGATCGGCCTTGGCTTGCGCCATGCCCATGGTGTCCCTGTAGATGCTCGGGTAGAGCCGCGCCAGAGGTTGGCCTCGAGTGACTGCTTCGCCTTCCTGGACTAGCACCTGCCCGACGGTGCCAATTGTGGAGAAGCTCAAGGCGATTGTGCGTTCAGCCTCGAGGGTTCCGCTCAGGTGTAACTCGCGGGAGGCATCGGACAGCGCCACCTCGGCGACTTTGACCGTGGGCGGCGGGAGGGGCAGGGGAGAGGGTTGCTCGCAGGCCACGAAAGAAGCCCCCAGCATCAGCCAGGAAATTGTCCAAGCGGAGTTTGCTTGCCAGAATCTCATTTGTTGACCTCCGCCGGCAGCCCTAAGCACGGACCGCGCCAATCTTCGGACTTGGCTCGTGTTCCCCGCTGAAGATTACGAAACGCTTATTATTACGATACGTTATGGAATCTGCGGGCGAAGTTTCTCGTCGGGATGCGAACTTCATGTACTACTAGATGCTAAATAAAGCATCATGGGGCGAAATATCGTTTGCTGCATCCGTCGAGATGCTGTATTTAGCATCCATGGAAAACAACCACCTGCTGGCAGATGAGAACAGGATCTTCCGGGAAGCCGCCCTGCGTATCACCGGGAAGCTCGAGATCGACAAGGCGCTGGTGGACACCTACGCCTACCTGCGCGGAATCATCCCCCTGGACGAACTGGCCCTGTTCCGGCTCGACATGGAACCGAACAGGATGCGCATCCTGACCGTGGTCCGCGTGAATGCGGATGGTCTGATGGGCGAGCCCGACGACGAGCTCCTGACCATGCCCGACGACAAAGAGGTTTGGGTCAGGGACAAGATGATGCATCTTCAGAACTGGCCTGCCGTGTGCCTGGGGTTGCCGCCGGAGATCGACATGGTCGAGGCCAGCACACTGCTCGTTCTGGGTGGGATTCCTGTCAGCGCCTCGCTGGTGCTCGTCCTCAACAAGGAGCTTCTAGCGGGGCTGGTGGCCATCTCCTATCAAAGCGACAGCTACCACGCCGAGCACCTCCGGCTGTTCGAGGTGCTCAAGGAGCCGATCTTCATCGCCCTGTCGAACGCACTGCGCTTCCTCGAGGTCCGACGGCTCAAGGATCGTGCCATTGAGGACCAGCGCGCTCTGCAGCACGACATCCAGCGCAGCGAGGTCGTAGTCGGGGCAGAGCGGGGTCTCAAGACTGTCATGACCCTGGCCTATCAGGTCGCCCGCACCGCGGCACCCGTGTTGTTGCTGGGCGAAACCGGCACGGGCAAGGAGGTGGTCGCCCAGGCCATCCACCGCGCCTCGAGCTGCCGAGCCGGGCCGATGATCGGCGTGAACTGCGGCGCGCTTCCCGAGTCCCTGGTGGACAGCGAGCTCTTCGGCCACGAGCGAGGCGCCTTCACCGGGGCCATCGCCACCAAGCGCGGCCGGTTCGAGCGCGCCGATGGCGGAACACTCTTCCTGGACGAGGTGGCCGACCTGCCGCACTCCGCCCAGATCAAGCTGTTGCGCGTCTTGCAGACCAAAGAGTTCGAGCGGGTGGGCGGCAGCCAGACCCTGCGGGCGAAGGTGCGCCTGATCGCCGCTACCCACCGCGACCTGGCGGAGATGGTGCGGCGGGGTGAGTTCCGGGAGGACCTGTGGTTCCGGCTGAACGTGTTCCCGATCCTGATTCCGCCGCTGCGCGAGCGGCGCGAGGACATCCCCTTGCTCGCCTACCACTTCCTGGAGTCCAAGGCCCGGGAGATGAACTTGGGCGCGCGGCCGGCCCTGTCGCCGGAGGAGCTCGAGCGGCTGACCGCCTACGCCTGGCCGGGCAACGTCCGCGAGCTGCAGAACGCCATCGAGCGCGCGCTCATCCTCTGCCGCAACGAGCCTCTGCGCTTCCCGCACCTGAGCACGCCGACCGTGCTCGGCCTCCCGCCGGCTGTGGTGGCCCCCCCGCATTCAGTTCAGGCGACCGACCGTCTTCCAACCCTCGAACAGGTGGTCGCGGACTACCTGCGGCGAGCCCTCATGGCTGCTGGTGGCCGGGTCGCGGGCCCCGGTGGAGCAGCCGAGCTGGCCGGTCTGAACAAGAGTACCTTCCACTCGAAGATGAAAAGGCTCGGTGTCCGCAGATCGAGTTGAGTAGCCCCGGCCGTGCGGACGCAGCCGGCTCCCTACTTGCCCCTAGCCAGGAAGCCCTCGAGCACCATCTGGAGGAGCGCGTCGAGCTGCTCCTTCTTGGCCCTCGGGTTGCGCGTGTACACCGTGCCCTGGTCGAAGCCGTGCAGGCAGTTGCTCAACATCTTGGCTGCCGCGTCCGGATTAGCCACCGTGAGCTTGCCGTTCGCGTTGCCCTGCCTGAGGACGCTCGCGTAGAGATCCTGCTCGGCCCCGCGGAGGACGGGGATCACCTCCCGGGCGATGGGCTCGATGTCGAGCGCGGTCTCCAGGCTCCAGGTCAAGGGCCCGCCCTCGCGCGACAGGAACTCGGCGCGGGCGCGCAGGATGGCCCTGAGCTTGGTTGCGGGGTCCGCGGTGTGCTCGGCAGCGCGCTCCAGGGCTGTCATCATCCTCGTCCCCTCGCGCATGATCAGGGCGCGGACCATGTCCTGCTTGTTGGCGAAGTAGTGGTAGATGGCGCTCTTGGTGAGCCCGACCCGCTTGCCGACCCCCTCCAGGGTCACCCGGTGGGAGCCCTGCTTGCCGATGATGTCCAGGGCCGCATCCAGGATTTGCTCTGCACGGACTTCGCTCATGTTTCTAGCCTCCCGGCTTGGACGGCCGTTTGAACAAAGTATCCAGTTGTTCGAAGAAGTTCAAGGGCCGGCACGAGACGGGGCTGAAGCCGGCGCCTTTCCAGGAAGGCGCCCAGCCTCTTCGGCGTGTCCCCATGGTACGCTCGGTTGGTCGTCATCCACGAGGAGGCAAGTGAGATGAGGTTGCGTGCTTGGCCCTTGGTTGGTCTCGGCCTGTTGCTTGGCGTTGCGGCTGCCGCCCAGGACCGCCCTATCGTGGCGGTCTTCGACCTCGAGGTGAAGGGCACGAAGCTCGACAAGGGCACGATCGATAGGCTCACGGACTACCTCGGCTCCCTGATGGCCCGGAAGGGCTTCAAGGTCGTCCCTCGCTCCCAGCTCAAGGAACGGCTCACGGAAGCCAAGAAGGGCACCTACAAGGAGTGCTACGAGGAGAGCTGCCAGATCGAGGTCGGCAAGGAACTCGCAGCGCAGAAGTCGCTTGCCAGCCAGGTCTTGAAGATCGGCAAGCAGTGCAAGGTGACGGTGAACCTCTTCGATCTGAAGACGGCCGCGAGCGATGGGGCAGGGGCGGGGAGCGGAGATTGCGACGAGGATGGGGTAGTGAAGAGCCTGGAAGATGCAGTTGGGGACCTGTTCGGTGGGGCAGGGTCCTCGGCGGCTGTCGACCTCCCCGGGCCGGGCGGGCCTGCGGCGCCTGCCACGGACGACAAGAAGGCCTACCGGAAGGAGCTTGAGAAGGCCTGGGTGGGCTTGGCAGGGGCGGTGAGGAAGTTGGGCCCCCAGGAGCAGCTCGAGAGGTACCAGGCCTTTCTGGCGAACTACCCGGTGGATAACCCCTACGCGGGGAAGGTGCAGAAGGCGGTTGAGGGGCTGGAGGCCAGGCTGGACAAGGAAGCCGAAGCGAAGCGCAAGGCCGAGGAGAAGGCGGCGTCCCTGGAGGCCGAGCGCCAGCGGGCGGCAGAGCTCAAGAAGGCCTGCGACGACCTGAAGGCCTTGACCGGCCCGGCGGCGGACCAGCTTGAGGCTTGGAAGAAGTTCTTGGCCGACTATCCGGACCGGAACCCTTACCTGAGCACCGCGAAGCGGAAAGTGGCCGAGCTGGAAGCCCGAGCCAAGAAGGAAGCAGCCCTCGCCGCCGCGGAGGCCAAGAAGGCGCCGACCCGCAGTCTCGTTTGGGTGGCAAGCCGTCCAGCAGGTATCGAGTTCACCAAGACCGAGGTAACCGTGGAGCAGTACCAGGCCTGTGTGAAGGCCGGGAAGTGCAGCGCGCCGGTCGTGCTCGCGGGCTGCAACTGGAGTCAGCCCGGCAGGGAGCAGCACCCGGAAGGTTGCGTGGACTGGAACCAGGCGACGGACTTCTGCACGTGGGCTGGCGGCCGGCTGCCCACGGAGCAGGAGTGGTACGCCGAGGCCTCGGACAACGGCAAGCGGCAGTACCCCTGGGGGGACGAGGCGGTGAGCTGCGAGCGGGCGATCTGGAGCCATGGAGGCGCAGGCTGCGGGAAGGACTCGACCTGGCCGGTGTGCTCGAAGCCCGCGGGGAACAGCGTGAGCGGGCTTTGCGACATGAGCGGGAATGCCTGGGAGTGGACCTCTTCCCTGCAGGGCTCCGCCCGCGTGGTGCGCGGGGGGGTGTTGGCCAGCGACGACCCAGACATGCTGCGCGCGTCGGGCCGGGCCTGGTTCGAGCCGTCGGCCGGGCGCGGCCTCAGCGGCTTCCGGTGCGCGCGGTCCGCCCAGTGAGGATTTTTTGGGGACCTACAGGGGACCTGACTCTGCGGAACAGGACGGTTCTCGACGGACCAGGACGGAACCAGACGGAACGGAGCATCTCGGCGTCTGCATAGCGAAAATGGTCTAACGGCACACGCCATCATTGTTTCTTGAAAAGCCGCTCAGACAAATTCGAACCTTGTCCACCCGACAGCGAATCTCCGTAACTCCGTGCTGTGGGCTTAGGGATGGACGGGCGACAACCGTGGAGCAGGCAGAGAGGACTATGCGGAGCCTCGGATGACCACGGAGCGGACTGCAGCTATCTGTCCTGATCGTCTGCGGCCAAGATCCTCTCGAGCATGTGCGCCGGGTTGGCCAAGAATTCCTTCATCACGGCGAAGTGCTCGGTCTCCTCCTAGCGCACACTATGGTAGCCGGTTCCATCGACCAAGTAGATCCTGGCCTTTGGGAAAGCCATAAGGATTGGCGAGTGGGTGGCGATGATGAACTGCGAGTCCTTCTCCACGAGCTGGTGGATGCGCCGGAGGACGGCGAGCTGTCGTGAAGGCGACAGGGCGGCCTCGGGCTCGTCAAGGATGTACAGTCCATGGCCATGAAGGCGTTCGAGCATCAGGGTCAGGAAGGCCTCACCGTGTGACTGCTCGTGGAGCGAGAGTCCGCCGTAAGAGTCGATGATGCGCGGACCAGGCCCGGGTTCGTCATCAAGGCGTTCGATGTCAGTGGCCACGTTGAAGAAGCTCTCCGCCCGCAGGAAGAAACCGTCCCGGGGTCGGTGGATGGATTTCGTCAGGCGTAGGCGGGTATGGAGGTCTGAATGGGAGGCTCGGGTGGAGAAACGGAAGTTCTTCGAGCCGCCTTCCGGGTTGAATCCCCAGGCCACAGCGATGGCCTCCAGCAGGGTCGACTTGCCGCACCCGTTCTCGCCCACGAGGAAGGTGACATCGGGGTTCAACACGAGGTCCTTGAGCTCGCGAACGGCGGGGATGCTGAACGGGTACTTCGAGTAACTTTCGATGCCTTCTCGCTTGAGCGAGACCTCGCGTAGGAATGGACGGTTGCCAATCGCCATGGGTCACCGGGCAGCCGGTAGTCGATCGAGCCACCAGCCAAGGCCAAGGTTGGCGCGTTTGTTGTCGGGTTCGCGCGCAAGCACCGCGGCGAACTGCCGGCCAACCTGAGACGCAGCCGGGCTCGGTAGCTCCTCAGCTAACGTGCGGAGGGGAGAGACGCACACAGCCTGGGTCAGGGCACTGGCCTCGGTGAGCCACACCATCATACCTCCGAAGACCCGCCACGGACTTCCGGCCCAACCTTTGCAATGGGACGGCCGGCTTTCATTCCTGGACAGGATCGAGCTGATGGGTTCAGGAGTCAACCAAGCCCCAGGACGCCCGGCCATTCGTTTCCAAGGCGCCATGCAATCAGTCATTTCGAGAGCCACCCACCGGCGGGAGTGCTAGGCTAGCGCTGATCGATTCCTTCTAAAAAGGGGGATCTCCCATGCGGACGATTCGTGGTTGGATGCTCTTCTCGGCGATTCTGGTCCTGGGGCTTGCGTCTGCTGGTGCGACGGGCGCCGAGCCACCAGCCGCAGGCCAGGCCGCCGACACTGCGACCTTCTACAAGGAGCTGGACGCCCGCTTCCCGCAGAACAAGCGGCTACGGGCCAACCGCGTCCCGGCCAAGGATCTGCGCGAGCAAGGGGCCAAGCTCAAGGGCTGGTACTACGTGCTGGACTTGAGCACGGTCCAGTTCATCCGCGAGCTCACCACGGACGACAAGGTGGCCACCTGGCTGGTGTGGATCCCGGCCACCGGCTCGGGCCCGGACTTGGCGCCCATGGCCCTCCAGATGCCGGTCAACGACTGGGTGAAGAAGCGGAAGCTCCGGCGCGACGAGGGCGGGGCCGGGTACTCGTACTCCTGCGGCCCGCAGGCCTGCGACCAGACCACCGTGGTCGGGGAGCCGACCGGGATCAACCTCGACCTGCCCGTAGGCGATCAGGCAGTGGTCATGAAGGTGCCCAAGATCGAGATCGTCGGCGTGGCAGACAAAAACGGCGCCTGGCTACCCGCCCAGGCTGACAAGAAGTAGGTTCGGCGCCTCGGTCGCACCGACCTGAAGAGGGACACCAGCCACCGATCGGACAGCCGCACCTGGCATCGACGCGTTGATGGCCGGCATCGAAGGCACCTTCGTCCGTGGCCTGTGCTGCAGGAGGAGCAGATGATGAAAGGGTGCGTGAAGGCAATCGCCGCCTTGGTGGAGAAGTCAGTGCTGGCAGGCAAGACTGACCGCCGTTTCCTGAGGGTGTGGTAAGGGAGCTCCAAGGCGCTTCCGCCATGCTTTGGGCTCCTGCATGGCGAGCATGCATCGGACTGACGTTGCCAGGGAAAGGTTCTGCGGGGGCTTCTGTCGGGGTAGAACCGGTTGCCTTGATCTCGCCAAGGGTCGTTTTGCCATTAGAAATCAGTCAGCTATCAACACCGTTGACATTGCTGCCTTCGACCTGTAGGTCTCGAATTGTCCGCGCCAGACGTGTCTTGTGAGGCCACTTCTGGGCGGGCAAGACATCGCCACGGAAGCCCACTAGGTAATTTTGAGAAGCGGCTCGCGGCGGTGTTGCAGGTCTCGGTTCTTTTCCTGCTGCCACTGCTGCCAAGCCGCTAGGCCTGGGTGAGGTGCACCCAGAGTTCGTGGGCGGTGGCATGCGCCAGCGGCGACCAGAGGCTCCAGACCAGGACGAATCCGCAGCTGCCCGGCAGCGCGCGGTGACCGGCCTGGCTGATGCGGCCGCTGGCATGGGACTCCTCAAAGAGTTGATGGACGAGCTGTCCCGACGGTGTGGTACCATTCCTGACGCTGCCAATCCGGAGCGCCAGGAAAGGAGGGCAGAAGCATGGCGCGACAGCGGAGAGGCTACCGTGTACTCGGGCCTTACCGGCACCGATCCAGATGGAGGGTCTACCTCGTGGGACCTGATGGCCGACGAAGCGTGGAGACGTTTGAGGCGCAAGCGGCCGCGGAGGCAGCGAAGCGAGCGCTCCAGCGCAAGGCGCCGGGCAGAGTGACGCTCGACCAGACGATAGACCGGTACATGCAGCATCAGCGGGCCAAGGGCAACAAGGCATCGAGCATCGAGCGCACGGAGCGCAGGCTGAGGGCGTTCCATGACCTTGACCAGTCGGTTGCTGACGTGACGCTAGCGATGGTCACGGCCTGGTATAAGGCGCGCTCCGCCAAGCTGGCGGCCGACTCGCACAGAAACGAGCTGAATGAGGCCAAGACCTTCTGGCGGTGGTGCGTTCACTCTGGCCTGGTCGCCAAGTCCCCGGCCGAGGGAGTCGAGCCCCAGGGGCGCAGGCATCGCGGCAAGCTCCAGCTAAGGCGCGCGGAGGCGAGGACCCTGTTCGTCGAGGCCCATCGTCAGGCGGTCGAAGGAGATGACGGGGCGCTAGCAGTGCTCGCACTACTGCTCCTGGGCACGAGGTCGGGCGAGCTGCTGTGTCGGTGTGTGCGCGATGTGGACGTGGGTGCGGATCAGGAAGGCGTTCTCCTCTGGGTGGACGCTGGTAAGACCGAATCGGCCCGACGCTGCATCGAGGTCCCGGAGCCGGTGGCCGGGCTCCTGGCCGCGCGGGTACGGAACCAACCCCCGTCCGGCTGGCTGTTCCCGGCCTCAACATCGACCGGGCACCGGCGTCTTGAGTGGGCCATCGACGCCACCCGCAGACTGTGCCTTGCGGCCGGCGTCCCTGTGGTCTGCCCGCACGGCCTGCGCGGCACCTGGGCGACCATGGCTC
Source organism: Myxococcota bacterium (assembly GCA_022710975.1). GTDB lineage: Bacteria > Myxococcota > B64-G9 > B64-G9 > B64-G9 > JAKLGA01. The sequence continues at coordinate 93,294 of JAKLGA010000004.1, forward strand.
GCGAGGCTGGGCTCGCGACGCAAGTAGTAGCCCGCGAGCTTGGGCACGCCAGCGACCAGGTAACCAAGCGCCACTACCTGGCGCCCGGGGCGGACGACGCGGCTAGGACGCGCACGGCGCTCCGGGTCATCACGGGCGGCGCGGCGCAAGGGATGGGAAACGATTGCCCGTCGAATCGTTTCCCGCAGGATCCGGACGAAAGCACGCGAGGAAAAACGGTAGCCGGTACGAGCTGATAGGTAACGCCGGGGTGGTGGAACGGGCAGACACAAGGGACTTAAAATCCCTTGGCCTTCGGGCCGTGCGGGTTCGAGTCCCGCTCCCGGCATTTGCGAGTCGAAGCGAGGAAGACCATGCGGTGGACGATTTCCTTCCCTGTCCTCGTGGGCGCATGCCTCCTGGTCGCGCTCACCCTGGCCCCGGCCTGCAAGCGCTCGCCGGAGCCCGACCCGAGGTGGGCCGCGCTCGGCCTGCCGCTGCTCGCCGAGCTCGAGGTCGAGCGGGCGTTCGAGGAGAGCCTGACGCTGCGCTTCGACCCCGGCAAGGCCTCGGAGGCGGAGACGCTCGTGCGCCTGACCAGGGAGCTCGGGGCGGCCGGCTGGACGCGGGTCCACTTCGACGAGCACCGGCCCAGCGCGTCGTTCGCCAGGGCGGACCGGCGGGACGTCGTCGAGGCTTACACCGGCCACGGCGTGCTCGAGCTCCGCTTCCGGGAGCTCGGTGACCAGGATCGGGTCTGGCTGGCCGCGGCCGGCAAGACCACCGAGCAGAAGCGCGCCGAGCTGGTGCAGCTCGCCACGGAGCTCCGCGCCGCCGCCGCCAGGCTCGGCGAGGCCCGTGCGCTGGAGGGGAAGAAGTGCCCCGACGCGCGCCTGCGCGAGCTCGTGCCCGCTGAGCTCGCGAGCTACCCGCCGATCTACGTGCCGCCTGCGGCCGGGGACCCGCGGCTCCTCGAGCTCATCGGCGACACCGTGGGGGCGGAGGAGATCCCCGACCCCGCGGGGTACGCCGCGCGGAGCCCGCAGGACATCGACGCCCTGTGGATCCAGCTCCAGCGCAGCCTGCGCTCGGGGATCGCGCTGTTCGTCGTGCCGAAGCTGGGGACGGAGGCGGAGATCGTGGACGAGGCGTCGTTCCGCGGGGGCAACCTGTGGGCCTCGTTCGTGGTGTCGGAGCGCGCCTCGGGAGGCCCCCTGTGCGCCGGGGTGTTCGGCGCCGGCAGCAGCGAGGCGGTCTGGGCGCGCGTCAAGGACCGCGCCAGGGCCGAGACCGACGTGGGCGCCGACCTGTCCCGGAACGCGAGCGAGGGCCTCGACCAGGCGCTCTCCCGCCTCTCGGCCGTGCTCCGCTTCCAGCCGCGTTAGCCCCACCAGCTGCAGGTGGCAGGCACCTGCAAGGGGGGGCACCAACAAGGGGGGGGAGGGGAGGATCAGCCCGGGCCGAGGGGCTTCGGCGGACCGTCGCTCTGGACCTCGCCCAGGCCGCCCCCGTCGGGCGTGGCCAGGGCCGGAGTCGGGCCGCGGACCGCGCGGAGCACCTTGCGGAGCGCCAGCCCCAGCACCACCAGGCCGGCCGCGAAGGCCCCGAGCGACAGCCACGGCTGGGGCCGGGCGCCCTCCTCCAGGATGACGAAGTCGGGCGTGAGCTCGTCGGCCAGCCCGGCGATCTCGCGCCGGTCCTCGTCCTCCAGCTCGAGGCCGAAGCGGATCAGCCCCTGCACGTCGCGCCTGGGGAACAGCGTCGCGGCGTGCTCCAGCACGTACGCCTCGGCCTCCGCGTCGCTGAGATCCTGCCGCCTGTCCAGCGCCAGCACCTCCTGGTAAGCGGCCAGCAGGCCCGGGTCGCGCGTCTCCACCACCAGGCCGGTCTTGGCCCCCGGTTCGGCGTCGGAGGCGTGCACCGGGATGAACAGCCGGTTGGGCCTGGAGGCGCTGCCCAGATCGTGCTCGTAGATCGCGTCGGTGAGCCGGAGCTGGCAGCCCGCGAGGGCGAGCCACTCGGCGTCCGGGCGCTGCGTGAGGTACGCGTCGCAGGTGAGCTCTGCCGGGCTCGGGTTGCGCAGGTAGACGTACAGCCCCTGCCCGCCCCAGCCCAGCAGCCCGGCCAGGATGCCGATCAAGATCAGGTACTTCAGGGCGCACCTCCCTCGGTTCGGCCGCGACGACATGATAGACGGATCCGGGGGGTGGGTTCGAGCCCCTCGTGCGCGGGGGCTACGGGCTGGGCCGGTCGCTGATGCGCTGCGCCAGCGTCCAGGGGTAGATGTCCGCCCGCTCGTAGACAGGGTTCCAGATGGCGTGGCCGGAGTCCGCGTAGTCCGCGGGATCGAACAGGAAGAGGTCCTGGACCGCGTCACAGCGGGTGGCCAGGTTGGCGTCCAGGGCCGGGGTGGCGTTGGCCGAGTCGTAGTCGACCGTGGTGTCCGCGGTGCCGTGGAACCCCCAGATGGGGAAGTCCCGCAGATCGCACAGGTGACGGCCGTCGGCCTCGGGCACCGGGGGGTAGTCGGGCGCCGGGCCCCAGCGGTTGTACAGGCTGGTGTCCGAGCAGATCGGCACGAAGGCCGAGATCCTCTCCCGGTTGCGGATCACCAGCGACCAGCCGCGGATGCCCCCGCCGCTCAGCCCGGTCACGATCACCCGATCCGCGTCCACGCGGAAGTCCTCCAGCAGCTGCAGGAACATGCGCTCCATGCGGTCGATCTGGAACCAGCAGTCGCCCGAGCTCACCCCCGGGGCCCGGCAGTGGGGCGAGATCACGATCGCCCCGAAGCTCCCGGCGAAGGCGGCGTCGCTGGCCAGGTGCCGGCTCAGGCCCTCGGGGTTGGCGTGCATGGCGTCGTAGGCCGGGGTCAGGATCATGCCCCCGATGCCGTGGTAGGCGAAGACGATGGGCCAGGTGGCGGACCGATCGTCGTTGTAGCCGGCGGGCAGGAACAGCCCGTAGTGGTAGTCCGGGTGGGGCTGGGGGCGCTGGGCGATCAGCGGGCAAGCCTGGGGCGCGTCGGGCCCGTCGCTGGGGCGGCCCCAGGCCTCCAGCGAGCGCAGGGCGCAGCGACCCTCGTCCAGGCACACGAAGCGCAGCCGCTCGGCGGGCAGCGGCGGATCCAGCTCCAGGGTCACGGCCACCTGGTCGGGCGGGTGGCCCGCGAAACGGCCGCCGGGCAGGTCCTGCCAGCAGCCGTCCCAGTGCTGCAGGGCGAAGGCGGCTGGCGCGCCGCCGACGCCGTCCGCGCCCAGGGCGGCCTCGACCCGCTCCAGCGCGTGGAAGCCGCCGAGCCGCACCTCCACGAACGCCCCGGAGCGGTCGCTCCAGTCGGACTGCCAGGCCGTGGCCGGATCCCCGTCCACGATCCGCGCGTGGCCGTGCTGGACTGGATCCGCGTCGCGCACCGTGGAGGCCCGGGTCTCCCGGCCGGCGCAGACCTCCACCGGCTCCTCCGCTCCGTCGTCGGCGCCCCCGTCCCAATCGTCGGCGCCTCCGTCCCAATCGTCGGCCCCTCCGTCCCCGTCCTCGAAGGACCCATCCGCGTCCCCGCCGCCGTCGGCCGGGCCGGCGATCGTGCCCGCCCCGCAACCGGGGCAGGTCAGCAGGACGAGGAGCGGGAACCAGGACCAGGAGGAGCGGCGCGCGTGGCCCATGGGCCGACCTGTCACGGCGTCACTTGGCCACGCGCTCCAGCCACCTGACCATCAGGAGCATGGTCAGCATGGACAGCGTGCACGCGACCACGAACACGGTCCAGGTCAACCAGATGGGCACGGACTCGTAGAGGATGGCGCCGATGAAGAGCAGCTGGTTGCCGACGGCGGTGGCGCCGAGCCAGCCGCCCTGCATCACGCCCTGGTACTGCGGCGGCGCCACCTTGGAGACGAACGAGATGCCGAGGGGGCTGATGAAGAGCTCGGCCACGGTCAGGATGAAGTAGGTCCCGATCAGCAGGAACGGCGTCACCCGGGCGGTGTCGGCCAGCCCGCCCACGGCGTCCACCTCCGCCTTCGACGGCAGACCCAGCGAGCCGAGGGTCATCACCAGGTAAGCGCTGGCGGCGATGCCCATCCCGAGGGCGATCTTCCTGGGGGTCGAGGGCTCCCGGCCCCTGGCCCGCAGCCAGCCGAACAGGCCCATGATGATCGGGGTCAGCAGCACGATGAACAGCGGGTTGATGGACTGGAAGATCTCCGCACCCTGGATGGTGAACAGGCCGAGATCGATGTGGATCGCGGAGAGGTCCGTGAAGTCCTTGGCGAAGTAGGTCAGGGTCAGGCCGTTCTGGTGGAACGAGAACCAGAAGAAGATGACGATCCCGAACACGGCGAACAGCGCGTACAGCCGCTGGCGGATCTCCCGGCTCTCCATCTCCACCGCGGCCCCGCCGGCGGCGGCCTTGGCCTTCTTGGGGGCCGGGTTCGGGAAGCTCTTCTTCTTGGCGAGGTAGATGCCCAGGGAGATGAGCATCGCCAGCACCGAGATCCCGAAGGCGTAGTGGAACCCCTGGGCGAACACGTCGAGGTAGCTCGCGGCGAAGGCCGAGAGGTCCGTCGGCGGCGTGGCCGACACCTGGGAGGCCAGCTCGGAGAGCCGCCGCGCCGCGTCGGGGGTGATGGTGCCGTCGAGGTGGGCGTGGCACAGCTCCGGCAGGCTGGAGTGGTACGCCAGGCCGTGCCGGGCGAGCCAGGCGTTGCGCATGCCGACGGCGGCGATGGGCGAGAACAGCGCGCCCACGTTGATGAACATGTAGAACAGCGAGAACCCGGAGTCGCGCATCTTGGCGTAGGTCTCGTTGTCGTACATCTGCCCGACCAGCGCCTGCAGGTTGCCCTTGAACAGGCCGTTGCCGAAGGCGATGGTGAACAGCCCCAGGCAGGTCAGGACCAGGAACAGGGTGGGGTTCGGCGAGGGGGTCGGGGTCGGCAGCGCGACCAGGACATAGCCCACGGCCATGATCACCAGGCCGACCAGGATCGTACCCTTGTACCCGCGGGTGCGGTCCGCGATCAGGCCGCCGACGAAGGCCAGGATGTAGATCGAGAAGTAGAAGACGGAGTAGATGATGCCGGCGTGGGTCCCGCTCAGCCCGAACTTGGCCTGCAGGAACAGGACCAGGATCGCCATCATGGTGTAGAAGCCGAAGCGCTCGCCCATGTTGGCCAGGGCCGCGGACAGCAGTCCTTTGGGGTGGTTCTTGAACATGCTCGGGCTCTCCTCCTTGCTCCAGCCGCCGCGATGACAGGGACCCGCGGTCGCGAAAACAGAAGCATTGAGTCCGAGCCCGTGTCAATGACAACCGTGTTGCTCCGCGAGGCCCGGCCACAACCCGGGAGCCGAAGTCGCCCCTTGCAATCGAGGCCTGATGGAGTAGGCTCAGGGCGTCTGTCACCAACCCAAGCAGGAGGGAACCATGATCCGCGTCGTCACGATCCTCAGCGTCGCTTGCGCCCTGGTCGGTGTGCTGTTCCTGGCCACGAGCTCCTCGGCCGTGCCGATGGAGAGCCCGCGCTTCGTGGCCGTGTCCACGGTGGACGGGATCCTGGTGGCGGCCAAGAGCTGCTCCACGAGCTCGGACTGCCCCCACAGCAAGTGCAGCGGCGGCCAGTGCGGCGGCTGCTCGACCACCTCGGACTGCGGCTTCGGCCAGTGCAGCGGCGGCAAGTGCGGCGCCTGCTCGACCACCTCCGACTGCAAGGGCTGGGGCTCCTGCTCGGGCGGCCAGTGCGGCTCCTGCTCGACCAGCTCGGACTGCGGTTCGTGGGGCTCCTGCTCGAGCGGTCGCTGCGAGAAGACCCCCTACTGACGGTCCCCCCTCGTCCCCTGGACCGCCCCTCGCTCAGCGGCCGTAGCTGTTCAGCTCGATGAAGGCCCGGCCGGTGGCGGCGCCGCTGACCACGGCCGCGCCTTCCCAGTACCTGGGCAGGCTGCTCCACAGCTCCTGGTCCTCGAGGACCGGCGTGAGCAGCAGGTCCTGGTCCTTGATCCTCAGGCTCCACTGGCGCGGGTAGGCGCAGCCGGAGTGCGGGCTCCGCCACGAGCCCACGGGGGTGATCGAGACCTCCTCGGGCCCCAGGCGGAGGGTGTGCCCGTCCGCGGCGGTGTAGCTCCCCCCGCGGAGCTTCTCCTCGCCGTGGACGCGCATGCGGAAGGCCATGATCTCGCGGTCGTCGTCGAGCTGGATCCCGAACCAGTCCCAGCTCTGCTCGAACACGTTGCCCATGTCGCCCCACTGGTGATCGAACCAGGCGCTGCCGGTCACCGGGAGCTCCTGGCCGGCGATGCGCAGGCCGCCGCGGGCGTCCATGCGCTCGCGCGAGTAGTAGTGGGTGGAGCCGCCGAAGGGGTAGTCGATGTAGCCGCGGTCGTGCTGCAGGACCGGGGCCTTGCGCGCCGCGAGCGCCAGCTCGAGCTGGTAGTCGTCCACCTGGCCGTGCAGGCTGTCGCGGCCGTCCGCGCCCCGGGCCCACAGACCGGCGTGGGACAGGTCGATGGCCCGGGCGGGGGGCTGCTCCGCCTTCAGCCCCCGCTCGATCCGGAAGTGGAAGCTGCTGTCCTGGACGTCGGTCAGGGCGTGGTGGGTCACCTGGAGCGTGGTGCCGAGCAGCCGCACCTCGAAGAACACCAGCTCGAAGCCGAACCAGCGCTCGGCGCCGGTCCGCAGGTGGCCGGTCCAGTACCACCACTCGATCCGGGCCTGGTGGGCGCCGTCGTCGCGGGGGAGCACGACCCGGGCGTCGCTGCGCGCTGGGGCGGCCTCGGCGCCTGCTCGCTCGCCCTGGCCGCTCCCGGGCGAGATGGCCGCGGCCACGCTGCGGAGGATGGAGGCCAGGGCCCGGCGGATGGAGAATGGGTGCCGCATCTGGTGGCCCTCTTCTAACCCGAAGCCGCTGCCCGGCACAACCTCCGGGCGGCGGACCGCGCCCGCACCGGAAACGCTTGCCACGCGGGGGCGGGGCGGGCTCTACTCTCCTGGGCGCAGAGGGCCAGCGGCATGGAAGACACGGAGCGGCAGAGTTTCCTGTCCCTGTTGCTCTCCCACCACCCGGTGGAGCAGTGGCACCTGTGCTACCGCGTCCGGCTGGCGGGCAGGCAGTGGGCCCTGTGCGCCCGCTGCCTGGGGATCTACCCGGCCCTGGCGGTGACCCTGCTCCTCGGTCAGCTCGGCGGGCCCTGGCCCGCCTGGGCCGAGTGGGCGGTGCTCATGGTCCCCCCGCTCCCGGCCCTGGTGGACTGGGCGACCACGGCCGTCGAGCGCAAGCCCGAGCGCCCGAACTGGTTCCGCCTGGTCACCGGCCTCGGCATGGGGGTGGGCATCGGCGGGGCCTTCCACGTCAACTCGTACGCGCTGCTCAGCGAGCCGGTGGTCGCGCAGTTCGCCTACATCGTGTTGACCGTCTTCCTGGTGCGCCTGGTGGGGTTCCTCCGCTTCGGGATCGAGAAGCGCAGGCGGGTCAAGGCGCGCCTGGCCAGCCGGCCGACCCTGGAGGAGTACATCCGCGACAACTTCCGGCCCGGGGAGTGAGCGGAGCCGCTGCTGGCTGATGTCGGGCCGGCGCCCCGCGGGTTCACTCGCACGGGTAGGGCGTGCTGACCGAGGCCACGCGGGCGGGCCGGCCGAGTCCCTGCTCCGGCCCGGCCAGGAGCTCCGCGCTCCCGTCCGCGTGGATCGCATAGAGCGCGGGCCCGGGTCCCTCCACGGTCGCGTACAGCAGGCCGGCGGCGTCCGTGTCCAGGCCCCGCAGGACCGCGCCCGGCGAGGAGATGCCCTGCGCCGCGAGGGTCACGGCCCCGGCCGCGTCGATCCGGTGGATCCGGCCGGTGCTCGTGTCGGGATCGATGCCTCCGACGTAGACCTGGTCGCTGGCGAGCACGGTGAGCCCGTAGGGCGAGTTCAGCCCCTCCTCCGGGCCCGCGAGCGTGCAGCTCGTGCCGTCCGCCGCGATGCGGATCACGCTCTCGGTCACGAAAGGGTCCGTCAGGTAGACGTTGCCGCGGCGATCCAGGTCGATCTCGCCGACGCCGTGGCCGGCGGGGATGGCCCACCAGGCGGTCAGCGATACCTCGCCCGCCGGTCGCCTGTAGATCGCGTCGTCGTAGGCGACGAACAGCGTGCCCAGGTGATCGAACGCCAGCGCGATGTTGCCGCCGTTCTTGCCGGCCGGCATGGGCAGGGTGCGCACCAGGTTGCCGCTGGCGTCGAGCTCGCGGATCTCGAAGACCGGCACCCACCAGTCGCTCACCGAGACCAGGAGGTTCCCGGTCAGCGGATCGAGCACCAGGTCGCTCATGCCGGTGACGCCCTCGGCCTGGGGGAGCACGGTCCGGACCACGTCGCCCGCGGGCGAGAGCTGGAGGATGAAGTCCGTGCCCTCCGAGGCCATGGAGGGGGCGTCCAGGAGCAGCAGGTCGCCGAGCGCGAAGCCGGTCCAGCCGGCCGTCAGGCAGGCGTGCGCGGGGGGCGCCCCGCCGAGCGGCGGGCAGCGCTCGACCGGCGTGTCGTCGCCTCCGCTGTCCGCGCCGCCGTCGTCTCCAGTGTCGGCGTCGTCGCCTGCGTCGCTGGCGCCCTCGTCCTCGCCGGCGTCCCCGTCGTCCCCGGCATCGCTGGCATCGCCGCCGTCGCCGCCGTCGTGCTCCGCCCCGTCCGGGTCGCTGCCGATGGAGCCGTCACAGGAGAGAGCCCAGAAGGACAGGGCGCACAGGATCAGCAACCACCTGGTAGGCATTTGCTCCCTCCGTGCCCGCATCCTACCAGCCGATTCCACGCCCGGCTACTTCGCCGGGATCTCGAACGCCAGGGGCGGGGAGTCGGGCAGGTGGTTCACGTGGGGCGAGCCCTGGAAGCGCGCGGTGTACCTGCCCGGCGGGAGCGCGTGGTCCTTGCGGAGATCCACCCGGGCCTCGAGCACCTGGCCGGGCGCGAGCTCGACGAAGTCCTCGGGCTGGGGCATGGGGCCGGCCTGCTTCACGCCCGTGCGCAGGGCCGAGGCCCCCTGGCTGTCGCGCACGTCCAGGTGGAACCGGTCGCGCTGCTCGAACGGGGTGAACACCGTGCACACCCGCTTCGCCCCGGCGCCTTTGTTCCGCAGGCGGAAGAGGATCTCCACCGGGCCCTCGGCCGCGAACGAGCCGGCCGCGACCAGGCTCACCTCCAGCCCGGACTCGGTGAAGGGCACGCTGTCGGGGTTGCTCGGCATGGGCACGACGTTCGGCGCGGGGCCGGGCTCGGGCATGGGCTCCTCCGGGCGCGCCCCCCGGGCCGTGAGCAGCAGGGTGCCCCGGGGCCAGGGGGAGCTGGTCAGCAGCCAGCGGTCGTGCGGGCGCGTCCCCTCGCGGGCCGGGGGCTCGGCGGTCACCCACAGGTGGCCGGCGGGATCCACGGCCTGGCTCACGGGCTCGAGCGCCTGGCCCTGCGGATCCAGGAGCGTCTCCTGGCGCCAGGCGCCGTCGTAGCGCCACAGCGTGGGGGCCAGCCGCTCCGGCCCGTCCTCCACGTAGATCCGGGCCCACAGCCCCCCGCCGGGCGCGGAGTCGGCCGCGTGCACCTCGAGCGCCCGCCGCGGCAGGGCCGGCCCGGTCGCCACCGCGCCGCCCTCGAGATCCACGAGCAGCGGCAGGAGCTCCGAGCAGGTTCGGAGATCGTCCCGCTTCACCAGCACCAGGGCGCGCGCCCCCTGCAGCAGCACCGCCTCGGGGTGCAGCTCCTTGCCCAGCGGGATGCGCCGGGGAGCCTTGCGGCCCAGGTCGTACAGGGCTAGCTCGGCCGGCTCCTCCCGGCTGCAGCCCGACAGCGCCACCGCGAGCCGGCCCTCGCCCGGGTCCGCGTCCAGGGCCGCGGGGATCAGCCGCTGGCAGGCCGGTCCGAGCGCGGGCGAGAGCCCGGGCACGGCGTGGGCCTGGGACGGGAACCGGAGCCGCCCACCCCGCCACCACACCTGGCGCTCGCTGAGCTTGCCCACCGGCACCTCGGCCAGCGCGGCCCAGGGCTTCCCCTTCACCAGCCACAGCAGCGAGGCGCGCTCGTGCGGGCGCGGGAGCCGCTCGAGTCGGTTGCCGCGCAGCGCGGCGACCCGCTCCTCGCCCTGGCTCCAGCCGAACACCACGGGCCCGTCGCCGCGGGCCTCGGCGCGCCAGGCGCGCTCGAACCCGGGCAGCTTCGAGGTGGTGAGCTTGCCGACGCCGCTCTCCCGCCAGCGGAACAGGGTGGGCTCCTGGCCCGACAGGACCAGCCACACCCCTTCCGCGCCCCGGCCGACCTGCAGCTCGGCCTCGGCCCGGGCGACCACCCTGAGCGGCGCACCTTCCTGCGCCCCCGCCGGCGGTCCGACCAGGAGCAGGCCGGCCAGGATCGGCCAGACCGGCAGGGCGTGGCGGGGCATCACTTCGCTCCCACCTCGGTGAACACGTACTCGTGCTGCGCGTCGCGCATGACCAGGGTGCGCTTCTCGCCCGCGCCGACCACCACCTCGAAGCCCGCCACCCCGGGCGCGGTGGTCACGAACGACACGCTCCCGTCGGGGTTCTTCTTGGTGGCGACCTCGCTCTTCCACTCGCCGCAGTCGAACAGCGTGGCCGCGCCCGCGCGGATCACGGCGATACCCCCGAGCGCGTCGTTGGCGTAGCGGCTCGCCAGCTTGGCCACCTCGGCCGGGTCCGCCGGGACGGTGAGCAGCTTGCGCTGGGTGGCCAGGTTCTCGAAGTAGTTCTTCGCCCGCGCGGCCAGGGCCGCGTCGGCCTCGGGCTGCCCGTCGAACAGCACCTCGAGCAGCTTGCGCTGGAACAGATCGCGTAGCGTCCAGCCCGGGTCGCCGTTGGTCAGCACCACCGCCCCCACGCCGTGCTCCGGCAGCCACAGCATGTCGCTGTGGAAGCCGATCATGTCCCCGCCGTGGTGCACCACCGGCGTGCCGTAGGTCGAGTCCACCATCAGGCCCATGCCGTAGACGGCGTCCTTGCCGATGGCCACCTGCGGCGCCCGCCGCGCGAGCAGGGTCTCCCGCGCCAGGTAGCGGGTGCCGTCAGGCAGCGCGCCCTCGGCCAGCTCCGCGGCCACGTAGGCCAGGAGATCCCGCACGTTGCTCCAGGCCGCCCCGGCCGGCCGCAGGGGGATGACCGAGTAGTTGATCTCCATGAGCGCCAGGGCCGTGCGGCCGTCGACGTCCTGCGAGTGCGGCCGGGCGTGGTCGGCGGCCAGCGCGCGGGCGTAGTCGAAGGTGGTGGCCCGCATGCCCAGCGGCTCGAACACCCGCGTGCGCATGGCCTCGTCGTACGCGGCGCCCAGCTCGAGCTCCGGGAAGGCGACGTGGCCGCCGACGAAGCCGCCCGCCCCGGCCAGCAGGTTGGAGTACTGGAACATCTCCCCGAAGCCGCTGGTCGGCTGGACCTTGGCGAGGGTCGCCATGGCCCCCTCGGGTGTCATCTGGCCGTACTCGAGCAGCCACTCGAGATCCTGGCGCGGCAGGCCGGTGCAGGCGCAGATCAGGTGCTTGACCAGGACGCGCCTGGTGGTGTCCGCGTCCCCGAGCTTGAAGCCCGGCAGCAGGGCGGTCACCGGCGACTCCCAGGTCAGCTTCTGCTCGTCCACCAGCCTGGCCAGCATGAGCGTGGTGAGCGCCTTGGTGTTCGAGGCGATCATGAACAGGGTGTCGGCGCCCGGCCTGTCCGGCTTGCCGAGCTCTCTCACCCCGAAGCCGTCCGCGAACACCACCTGGCCGCCCTGCACCAGGCCGACGGCCACGCCCGGGATCCCGAGCTGCTTCATGCCAGACTCGACGAAGGCCGAGAGCTGGGCGAGGCGGGCTGCGTCGAGGGGGTGCGCCCGCTTGCCGGCGAAGGACTCCCGGGCGAACCCCTTGGGCAGCAGCCGGTCGAAGATCAGCGCGACCGCGGCCCCGCGCTTCTCGCCGACCGCCTGGTCCATGTCGTAGATCACCACCGTCCACAGCTCCCCGGCCCGCAGGGTCATGGCGACCACGTCGCGCTTCTCGTTGGGCGAGGTCTGGTAGTTGTACGCCCGCCGGTCGGTCCAGCCGTCCTTGTCGGGCTGGGGGTTCACCACCAGGAGCGGCCAGGCCGCGTCGGGCTTGTAGGCGGCCCAGGCCGCGGCCACGGCGGCGTCGGCGTCCTTGGCGCGGAGGTCGACGAGCGCGATGCGCGAGCCCCCCTCGGGCGGGCTGAGCAGGGTGGCGGGCCCGTCCACCGCGACGCTCCAGCCGGCCGGGGCGATGAGCGGGTTGCCCTCGACGGTCGCGATGGGCGTGTCGGCGGCGAGCGGCGCGCCTTGACTCGGGCCCGGATCGGCCCTGCGGGCCTGGCCCGCCGGGGCGCAGGCGCAGGCGAGCAGCGCGCAGCAGGACAGGGCAGAGATCCCTCGGGCGAGTGTCTTCATGGCTTCCTCCTGCCCCGAGCGACCGCTCCGGGGACCGCCGACCTGTATCGCGGCGGTCCCCGCGGGTCAACGCCCGCCACCCACCTCGGGGCTTGATTTCGAGGTCCGCCTGGTGTCACCTGGAGCCCTGATCGGCGCGTCGGGGGAAGACGCGCGTGCGCCAACTCCACTCGCAGGGGAATCCCATGACCAGACAGGGATGCACGCTCTTCGCCGTGGTGGTGCTGCTCGCCGCGCGGACCTCGGACCTCGCGTCGGCCGCGCAGCCGCCGGCCCGGCCGGACGGGCTGGGCGCGAGCCTGCCCTTCATCCTGAACCAGGGCCAGGCCGACCCCTGTGTCGTGTTGCAGGCCCACACCCCGAGCGGAGCGCTGGCGGTCGCGGAGACGGGCGAGCTCCTGCTGGCGGTGCCCGGAGCGGCGGGCGGGGAGGGGAGGCCGGCCATCCTCGAGCAGCGCCTGCGCGGAGCCCGGGCCATCGAGGTCCGGCCCCGGGCGCCCGTGGAGACCCGCGTGCACGTGTTCCACGGCGCGGACGCGCGGGCCTGGACGTCCGGCCTGGCCGCGTTCCGGGAGGTCTCGCTGGGCGAGCCGTACCCGGGCATCGAGCTCGAGCTGCGGGCGCGCCCGCGCAACGTGGAGCAGATCTACCGGCTGGCGCCGGGCGCGGATCCGGACCTCATCCGGGTCGAGCTCGTCGGCGCCGGGCGGGTGTGGGTGACGGAGGCCGGCGCGCTGGCCATCGAGCTGCCCGTGGGGGTGGTCGAGTACAGCCCGCCCCGGGCCTACCAGCCCGCGGACGGGCAGGAGCGCCCGGTGGAGGTCGCCTACAGGCTCCTGTCGGACGGCTACGGCTTCGCGCTCGGGGACTACGACCCGAGCCGGCCGCTCGTCATCGATCCCCTGCTGGCCACCTACCTGGGGGGCGACGCGCTGGAGCACGGCTACGCCCTGGCCGTCCAGCAGGCCCCGGGCGGCGGCGAGCTCCACGCCTACGTGGCCGGCAGCACCGAGTCGCTGGCCGCCAGCTTCCCGGCCCACGGGAGCGGCGCGCAGGCCGATCCGGGCGGCGGCCAGGACGCGTTCGTCGCTCGCCTGGACCACGACCTCGGCGTCCTGGAGCTGACCTTCCTGGGCGGCAGCGGGAGCGACGCGGCCTTCGACGTGGTGGTGCACCCCGACACGCTCGCGGTCTACGTGGTGGGCATGACCGACTCGCCGGACTTCCCCACGGCGCCCACCGCCGGCCGCGGCCGGGGCGACGGGCTCGACGCCTTCGTGGTGCGCCTGAGCGCCGACCTGAGCGTGCTCGAGCAGGCCCGCTACCTGGGGGGCGCCGGCGCCGACGCGGGCCTCGCCATCGCCCTCGACGACCTGCCGGCCGGCTCGCCCGAGCAAGACAGCCTGTACGTGGCGGGCGACACCCGCTCGGCCGACCTGCCGCAGACCGCAGGCTCCGCCCAGCCGGTGCACGGCAGCGTGTCGCTGTCGGACGGGTTCGTGGCCCACCTGGGAGAGGATCTCGAGGTGGCGCAGGCGAGCTACCTCGGCTGCGGCGCCAGCGTCGACAACGCGATGGCCGTCGCGGTCGACGCCGTCACCCACACGGTGTTCGTGTCCGGACAGACCTCCTACAACTCGTCGCAGGGCGCCTCCGTCGGCTGCTTTCCCTGGACCGCCGGCGGCGCGCGCGCCTTCGGCGGCGACTACGACGGCTTCGTGGTGCGGCTGACGGCCGATCTGACCCAGGCCCTCCAGGCGACCTACCTGGGCGGCGCCCGCCCGGACACGGCCGCGGCGCTGGCGATCGATCCGCTCAAGGGCGACGTGTACGTGGGCGGGCGCACCAACGAGGCCTGGGCGGACTTCCCGGCCGGCGGCGCGGACACGAGCTTCGGCGGCACCATGGAGGGGTACGTGGCCCACCTCGAGGTGACCCTGACCCAGCTCCTGGGTGCCACCTACCTGGGCGGGACGGGCTTCGATCGCGTCTCGGATCTGCTCATCCCCTACCCGGGCGCGGAGGTGATCTACGCGCTGGGCAGCACCGCCTCCACCGACTTCCCCGGGACCGCGGGCGGCGCCTGCGCGGTGGCCGGGGGCAACGACGACCTCTTCGTGGCGCTCCTGGACTACGACCTCGGCGTGCTGAGCCAGGCCACCTACTTCGGCGGCGCCTGGGGCGAGTACAGCGAGGGCCACGGGCTGGGCTGGGGCCGGGATCCGGCCGACGGCAGCGAGCGCGTGTTCGCGGCGGGCTACTCCGAGTCCTCCGACCTGCCGGGGGTCGGCGCGGGCGTGGCGCAGCCGGCCAACCTGGGATCGGCGGACGCCTTCGCCGCGCGCTTCGACGGCGCGCTCACCGGCGCGGCAGGCCCCGAGGACACCGATCAGGACGGCGTGCCCGACCCGGAGGACAACTGCCCGGCGGTGTCCAATGCCCTGCAGCTCGACGTGGACCTGGACGGCGTCGGCACCCGCTGCGACAACTGCCCGCAGGTGGCCAACGCCGACCAGCTCGACGCCGACACCGACGGGGTGGGCGATGCCTGCACCGGGCCGTGGGCGGGGCCGGCGTTGCTCGTGGTGCAGGAACCGGCCGATCCGCTGCTGGGGGACAAGGTGACCTACAGCGTGCAGGCCGCGGTGCCCGCGGAGATCGGCTCGATCGCCCTGTTCGTCGACGGCCGGCCGCTCAAGACCTGCTTCGACTCCGTGTGCACCTTCACCACCCGGCGGGTGGCCGACGCCCCAGCGTTCGGGGCCGTGGGCACCGACCTGCTCGGCTACTGTCGCGCCGCCGGTGTGGTGCCCGAGTCCGCGACCGACTTCCCCACCGAGGTCGCCCTCGAGGACACCGACGGCGACGGCCGGCCGAACCTGAGGGACAACTGCCGGGAGGCGGACAACCCGACCCAGGAGGACACGGACGGCGACGGCGTGGGCGACACCTGCGACGCGTGCTGCCCGCGCTGCAGGGAGACCGCCATCGAGGTCGCCTACTGCTGCGGGGCCTCCGGCTACGGCCCGGCCGGCGGCTGCACCGACGACCTGCGCGTCGGCTCGGGCGCCTGGTACTGGCAGCTCATGTACGACGCCATCGACACCCGCGGTTGCGGGTGCTTCGACAGCGACGGCGAGGACCACTACAACGAGGGCTACGTCGCGGTCGAGCAGGAGACCGCACAGGACTGCCGCTTCGTGCTGGGGCACCTCATCTGCGAGCCGGCCACCAGCACCTGCGAGGTGACCCGGGACACCTGCGTCGACGGCGGCACGGTCCGGGAGTACCGCTGCGGACCGGACGGGGTGGAGTTCGAGGACGTGCGCTGCCCCGCCGCGGATCCGGTCTGCGAGGACGGCCGCTGCAACTGCCCCGACACCGACGGCGGGACCAAGTACTACGTGCGCGGCACGCTGCTGGGCAACACCGACGAGTGCGCCGTCCCGCCCGGGGAGGCCAGGCTGCACCTGATCGAGTACTTCTGCGAGCGCGACTGGGACGGCAGCCTGCAGGTGGGGCAGCACGCGATCGAGTGCCCGGACGGCTGCGAGGAGGGGAAGTGCCGGTGCGAGGACTCGGACGGGGGCATCTCCCCGGAGACCCTCGGCCACATGGGGCTCGAGGGCGACGAGTGCCTCGACGCGCGCACCCTGGCCGAGGTCTACCCGCTGGTGGTCGACGACGGCACCGGCGATTGCCAGGTCGCGACCGCGGAGGTCGCCTGCGAGGGCCTGTGCCACGAGGGTGTGTGCCAGCCGCCGAGCTGCACCGACCGGGTGCAGAACCAGGGGGAGGAGGACGTCGACTGTGGCGGCCCCTGCGCGCTGCCCTGCGATGCCTGCCACGCGGCCGGCCTGCCGGTGCGCTTCAACTGGGCCGACTGGCGCGGGCGCTCGTGGGTGTCGGAGATCGAGGACCAGGAGCAGTGCGGCTCTTGCTGGGCCTTCTCCGCGGTGGCGGCGGTGGAGGCCAAGTACCTCATCGAGCACACCGACGGCTGGATCCCCGAGCACTTCTTCGATCCCCCCGACGGCAGCGCCTGGGTGCTGCCCAACCTGTCCGAGCAGAACCTGGTCTCGGAGTGCGGCGCCTCCTGGGGCGACTGCACCGGCGGCCTCAAGAACGACGCGCTGGACGAGATCCAGACGGACGGCATCGTGGACGAGGACTGCTTCCCTTACACCTCGGGCTCCTGCCTGAACACGGACGGCGACTGCCTGTGCGGCAGCGCGGCCCACTGCACGGACCCCGTCGACTGCCCGGCCACCTGCAACGACACGGGCCTGGCCGAGTGGGACTCGCGCCGCTGGAGCATCGACTCCCACCACTACGTCCGGGACGAGAACAGCGTGGAGAACGTGAAGCGGGCCTTGCTGTGCCACGGCCCGCTGGCCGTGTGCAGCTCGGACTGGGGCCACTGCGTGGCGCTGGTGGGCTGGGACAACGACTCCCAGCTCTGCCGCGACCACTACCACGGCGAGAGCGCCTGCTGGATCATCAAGAACAGCCACGGCAGGCCGACCGACCCGGTCATGGAGACCAACGGCTCGGCCTATGACGAGGAGGTCCTGCTGGACACGGACGGCTACTCCTACCTGCCGCTCGAGGGGCATGACTTCAGCCGGGGCGTGCGCTCCAACCCGCACTACGTCGACGGGGTACACCCGGCGACCACCTGGGTCTGGCCATGAAAGGAGCGGGACCCATGGGCAAGATCAGGCTGACGATCGCGCTGGGGCTGCTCGGGGCCGGGCTGCTCGCGGCCGCGCCCGCCGCGGCCGCCCTCAACCCGTCCGTGGTGCACTGCCGGGCGCTGGGCTACGAGTACGTGGAGGCCGAGACGCCCAAGGGGCCGCGGGGGCTGTGCCGGCTGCCGGGGGAGCGGCTGGTGGACGCCTGGCAGTTCTTCACCGGCCGGGTGGCCGTGGACGCCAACTACTGCGGCCTGCACGGCCAGGCCACCCGGTACGTCGAGAGCGGCGAGGCCTGCCGGACCTGCGCGGTGTGCGTGCTGCCCGACGGCAGCGAGGTGCCCGTGGTCCAGGCCATGGGCCTGAGCTTCCGCGAGTCGACCTGCGGCGACGGGCGCTGCGGCTCCGCGGAGAGCTTCGGTAGCTGCCCGGAGGACTGTGTCTCCGGGCTGTACGACGGGTCCTGCGATGGCCTGGCCGACGGCACCTGCGACAAGGACTGCCAGGACATGGAGCAGCCCGATCCCGACTGCAAGGCGTCCGGAGCGGAGGGCTGCGGCTGCGGCGCGGGCCCGGGCGGCGCGGCTGGGGCGGAGGCCGGCCTGCTGGCGGGGCTGGCGCTGGCCGCCTGGCGCGGGCGGCGGCGAGTCGCCCGGGCAGGGCGGGCCCGCCACCCGTGAGCGACGCCGCGGGCATGACCGACGCCGAGCTCCTGGCGCAGCTCGCCCGGCGCGACGGGTGGAGCCCGAGCGTGACCGAGGTGGTCTTCGCCCTGGCCGAGGTGCGCCGGCGGCGCCTGGCCGCGGCCGCGCCGGCCGCGCTCTCCTGGCTGCGGGACTCGGACATCTGCATCGTGGACTCGGTCTGCGACACGCTCGTCGCCCTGGAGGCCCACGAGGCCATCCCCGAGCTGCTCGACCTCCTGCGGCCCGAGGCCGAGGACGAGCGCCGCATCAACTGCGTGGTGGATCCGTTCGGCTGGTACGAGCCGCCCCCGCGCGAGGCCGCGGCCCTGGCCCTGGGCGCCCTCGGGGCGCGCGAGGCCATCCCCGCGCTCCTGCGCCAGCTCGGCGACGAGTTCGCCGGCCCGCGCGCCGGGGCGGCCGAGGCGCTGGGGCGGCTCGGGGCCAGGGAGGCCCGCGCGGCGATCGAGGCACTGCTCCAGGACCCCGACGCCCACGTGAGGAGGAAGGCCGAGGAGGCGCTCAGGGCGCTCCACACAGCGGTTGGACCGTGAGGAGGAGGCTGTCTGCCCGCATGTCTCCCCGCCGCCGAGGAGTCTGACCCGTCGCCGTGCACGGAGGGAAGATACCCCCTCGCTGGGGGACACACGTCGGGAGGGAGCATGCTCGAGACCACGGTCCGGAGTTCACTTCGTCGCCAGTACACTGACTTAGACCTCTGGAGAGGACACCTCGGCGCTCCGGTGTACGCACTGCTCTTGCTGGGCGCGCTCTGGCTGGCGGCCTGCGACGGCGTCGGGGATGGCCGGGAGTGGATCACCATCACCCAGGCTGGGCTCGAGCACGTGTTCGGGAACGGTGTCACCCTGAGGGTGCCGGCTGGGGCTGTCGACGAGGACACCCGCTTCTACCTGCGGACGCTGGCGCCCGAGGAGATCGCCTTCTTCACCCAGGCCCGGGGCCTCGAGCCACAGGCGCTGCTCTTCGCCCTGGAGGGGACGGACGGGGTGACCTTCGTCGAGGACGTGACGCTGATCGTGCCCGCGCCCAACCTGGCGGCCGGGGACGTGCCCATTGTCCACACCCTCGATCTGGCGCAGCGGACCTTCTCCCAGCAGCGCGCCGCGGTGGTGGTCCAGCCGGAGGCCGGGACGCTTGAGTTCCGGGTCGGACACTTCTGCGGGCTGACTGCCGAGGCGAAGGCAGAGCTCAAGCGCGCGGCCGAGGAGTGCACCAACCCCGCCACGGCCTGCCGCTGCAAGGAGATCGAGGTCCTGCAGGAGGACTTCGCCGGCTCGTGCAGCCAGGGCGACTGCCAGGTCATCCGCTCGCAAGGGTCGGTCCGATTCCTGGGTTGCCCGAACACCCCGACCGAGAGCTACCTCTTCGAGGAGGTCAGCTCGGGCTGCGCGACCGGGCTCACCCTCACCCCAGGGCGTGCGGTCCTCGAGCCCGGCGGCCAGACCGCGGTGGTGGCCCAGGCGACCATCGGCTGCGCGCCGCTCGGGGACCAGGCCGTGCAGTTCTCGGTGGCCGGTCCCGGCACAATCGACACCCTCGACGCGCGGACCGACGCCGGTGGCGAGGCGCGCACCACGCTGACTGCCGGCCAGGAGCAGGGCCTGGTCACCGTGGCGGTCGAGGCCGACCTCGTGTACTACGCCGCCCGCATCGTGATTCAGGGCCAGGTGCAGAAGGAGGAGCGGCGCACGGATCACCTGCTGAAGAGCGCCGACGTGGTCGTGGTGGCCGTGCCGGTGCTCGAGCTGGCGGCCGCGCGCGCGACGATGAGGACAGACGAGAGCGTCGCCCTCGAGGCCGCTGTCCGCGCAGACGGTCAGCTGCTCGCCGACCAGACGGTGACCTTCCGGGTGAGCGGCCCGGCCCGGGTGGATCCGGCCAGCGCCACGACCAGCGCGGACGCGCCGGCGCGCGCCACGCTCACCGCGCAGGGCGAGGGCACGGCCACGGTGACCGCCTCCTGCACCGTCCGCGTCAGGCTCCCCACGGGGCGGGACCAGGAGGTCGTGCTCGAGCAGCAGCTCGAGGTGAGGATCTCCGATGAGCAGGCGGTCGAGACCTGGAGCGGCAGCTACCACGCTGACACGCTCGGGAAGTTCGCGATGAACTCCGCCGACATCGAGTACGAGGTGGCGGCGACCCTCGAGTTCACGGCCTTCGACCCGACCTGCCCGGCGCGGAACCCGGCGGGCTACGAGAGCGACTCCTGGAACCTTTGTGGGACGGGGACGGTCGACGTGGCGCTCACCCCGGTGGATGATCCCTACGGGTGCACCCTGGTCTCGCCCCGCAGCGCGTCGTTCCCTGTTGTCCTGGTTGGCCAGTCAATCGAGGTATCTGGGCAGCGCCGTCTGACGCTGGTTGACTTCCAACCGGCCGACCCGTCCGCGCGCTGTTCGATGACGTACAGCTGCTGCGACGGCGACACCTGCGAGGACCAGGTGCTGAGCGGGGGGGTGGGTTGCCACGGAAATGCGCTGGTCCCAAGTCCAGCCAATATCTGTGTGCCAACGCCCGTGCTCGAGGACCCAGGCCCGCAGGCGACCGTCTCGGGGACCTGGCTCACGGAGTGCGACCAAACCGACGGCGGCGGCTGGGAGGTCACCATCACCCGGATCGACTAGCCGGCCTCGAGCTCACATCGTCCTCTGGTGGGCATCGGTGACCAGACACCAGACACCAGACACCAGCGACCAGACACTACGCAACACCCCGCTACTCCTTCGCCGCCCGCAGGTAATCCCACTCGCTGGAGTAGTGCTCCTCGAGGGTCGCCTCGAGGCCGGGCGCGAGGGCCAGGGGCAGACTGCCCTGGATGAAGAGCCGCCGCGATCGCTCGCGCACGCGTTCGTGCTCGAAGCTCAGGATAGGTTGGCTCGTGCCGCACAGCAGGACCGGGGCGCAGGCGGGGGCAGGCGCCGGGCCGCCGTCCACGCCCGAGCCGAGCGGAGGATCGAGCCGCACCGAGGCCGGCTCGCACACGACCTCCAGGGACGCGGGCCCGCTCTTCTCCGGCTTCCAGTCGCCGCCGCCCCAGAGCTGGGCGGTGCTCTCCTGGCTGGTGAAAGTGGCCACCAGCGCCGCGCCGCGCTTCACGGCCTTCCCCTTCCAGCGCGCCCGCAGGCGGGAGTCCTGGTGGGTGAACTCGTGGTCGCCCTGCTTGTACCGGCCGAAGGACGGCCCGAAGGTGTGGGCGTGGAAGAGGTCGAGCTCCAGGGTGGCCGCGCCCGCCCCGTCCACCGCGAGCGTGAGCGTGCCCACCTCGCCGAAGCGCTCCATGGACTGGGAGCAGCCGTGCTCCCAGCCGACGTGCAGCTTGAGCTTGAGGGTGTAGGGCGCCGCGGGCAGGGCGGCCGCGCCGGCCTGGGTGTCCGCGCACAGGCGGTGATCTCCCGTGGCCGCCTCCTGACCCGCGGCCGGGAGCGAGAGGCACAGCGCGAACAGCACCGCGAACCGCCTCATGCCATCCTCCACGCCCCGTGAGACGGAACCAGTCCTGCCCCTCGCGACCTGCCTCGGATTCTTCACGGTCCGATCCGAGACCGCGGCGCGGCTCACTGGCAGTTGTCGGGGTTGGCGTCGTACACGCCCGCGTAGCCCGGGACGCTCAGGTCGAGGCTCTCGGCGTCGCCTTCGCCGGCCGACTCGCGGTAGGCGAGGTGCAGGGACACGCTGGTGGCGGCCGGCGCGGGCGGCTCCGCCGCCGGTCCGGCCACGACGAGCTGCCCGGTGAGCTGGTGGTCCGTCCAGCCTCCCACCCCCAGCACCTGGTAGCAGATCTCGTCGGTCGGCGCGCACTCCGGTGAGGCGGCGTCTGGCCCCGCGCGCTTGGTGTAACCGATGTCCACCCCCAGGAGGTCCGGGGAGGTGTAGGGCAGCTCGGGCGCGCTGGCCTGGAGAGCGAGCTCCTGCCCCAGGACCGCGTCGAGGACCAGGCTGGGGTTGATGGGGTTCAGGTGGTCGTCGCTGACGCCGTAGGTGAACGTGCGGACGAAGCCCGGACACAGCCAGGCGAAGCCCCAGCCCAGGTCGGGGTAGGTGAAGTCCAGGTCCGGGCACAGGTAGGTGCCCTGAGGAGACCCGGCGCAGGTCCCGTCGGCTTGCCCCCCGTCCGGGCGGCCGGACCACACCATCCAGGTGCTCGCCCAGATCAGGGTCTCCCCGTCCCACTGACCGTTCGGGCCGTCGTACTCCCCGTTTGAGTTCGAGTCCACGCAGGCTTCCTCTGCGGTGTAGATCCCGTCATCGTCCTTGTCGAGTAGTGGCTCGCCCACGTCCACGAAGGGCTCGCCGGGGTCGTACTGCCCGTCGCCGTCGAGATCGGTGAACTCCTCTTCTCCGACGGTGTAAGCCAGGATGGTCACCAGGCCGTCGCGCGGGTTGTCGAAGAGCGGTCCCGCACCCACGAAGGGCTCGCCCGGGAAAGGTGCGACATCCTCCGGAATGTTGTCGCCAGTGCGAATGGTGGTCACCGCCGAGCCCATGTCCGGGCCCGAGTCGGAGATTTGTACGGAAGATTCGATCTGGCCAGCCTCGGTCGTGAAGAGCACCCAGGTCGGGAACCCGATCTTGTTGTTGAAGCGATCGGCCAGCCAGACCGTGCAGGCGGTCTGCACGTTGGCCCGGTTGAACCCGCCCACGTTGTTCTCCTCGCACACGAAAGTGAACTGCCCCTGGCTGGGCCTGGCGCCCACGATGGCGAAGGCTGGCGAGGTGGCGGGGATCTGCACATTGCCCACGATGGCCTCGGCGGTGACCCTCACGATTGTGGCCATCGTGCCCGAGCGCAGGGTGGTGACCGCCAGCCCCTCACCATCTGTGAGGGTCGAACGAGGGTCGACCGCGACGCCCGGGGCGGGGGAGAGGGTGAAGTCCACCTGCACGCCCTCGAACGGCAGGCCGGCCGTGTCCTTGACCAGGAACGTCACCTGGGAAGTCTCGTTCACCCCGGAGCCCAGGACGCCGAGCTTGAGCGTGTCGGCCGAGAGGAGCTCCACGGAGCCCACCTGGCGGACGTTGATCTGCGCCTGGCCGTGAGCGTGCTGCCCGTCCAGGTAGATGGCCGCGTAGACGGTGGCCAGCCCGCCGTTGCTGCCGACCTGGAAGGTGGCGTGGGCCCTGCCCTCCGCGTCGGTGCCGACCGTGTAGATAGGCGTGTTGCTCTCGGAGAACGTGCCGAGATCGGTCGTGAAGTCCACCGTCACCCCCGCGCCCGCCGGGGCGCCGCCCGGCAGGAACACCTCGGCGGTCAGCGCGGCCGTGGACTGGTCATCGGCCATAAGCTCGCTCGCGTCCGCGCTCAGCACCACCCGCAGCCCCAGGCACACGCCTTCGGCGCTGCACTCCTCGCCCGCCTGGCACTCTCCGCAGGACTCCCCGCAGACAGGATCCAGGCCGCAGTTCCTCCCGGCGCAGTCGGGGACGCAGGTCGGCTGGTAGGCGGCGTCGACGCAGATCTGGCCGGTGGCGGCGCAGTCGAGGACCGCGCCCCAGCTCCCCAGGGAGCACACCTCGACCACGTCCAGGGCGCAGCGGGTCTGGCCGGTGCGGCAGCCCACGCACTGCCCGGCCTCGCAGAGCTGGGAGGCGGAGGCGCAGTCCGCGACCGTCTGCCAGGCGTTCGAGACGCAGATCTCGGCCACCTCGCCCGTGCAGCGCCGGTCCCCGTCCGCGCAGGTCGTCGGGCAGTCGCCCAGGCACGCGAGGCCGTCCGCGCCGCAGCCGCACTCGCAGTCCTGCAGGGCCTCGCCCAGCTCGCCGCAGGAGTTTACCCAGTAGATGACCCCGCTCACGCAGGCCGTGCGGGCCTCCGGTGTGCAGGTCTCGTCCCCACCCCCGCCGCAGCCCGCGAGGATCAGCACCCAGGCGAGCGTGATGCCCAGCCACCCCCGACCCCGGCTCGTCATGTCGCGCCCCTTTCCCTCCCGTGGATCCCTCGGAATCTTACCACCACGCCCGGCGAGATCCCATGCCCGCGTTGCCGTCCTGTCCCATTCCTGCCAGGATCCTGCCATGGGGCCTGCCTCGAAGCTCGGTCTGTGTGGGGTCCTGCTGGCCGTCGTGTCCCTGGCCGGCACCGCCCGGGCCGCCGACCTGCCGGACGTGCGCGTGTCCCTCGGCAAGCTCACGGTGATGGGCTCGCTGGACAAGGCCATCATCCGCCGGATCATGCTCCGGCGGCAGCCCGAGCTGCGGGCCTGCTACCTGGACGCGCTGCACAAGAAACCCTCGCTCGCGGGCCGGCTGGACCTGCGCTTCATCATCCACGCCGCGGGCCACGTGAGCCACACCGAGGCCAGGGGAGGGGAGCTGGCGAGGACCGGGCTCGCCCGCTGCGTGGTCGCGCGGGTGGAGGGCTGGCGCTTCCACGGCGGCTGCAAGGGCGGGGGGATCGTGATCGTGGACGCGCCGATCTGGTTTGAGGTGGCGCGCTCCGAGCCGGGCAAGCCATGAGAGTCCTCCTGTTCTTCACCCCCTGGCGCCTCGCTGCCCGGCAGGCGCCCCTGTCGTCCCTTCGCCTCGGGCTCACGGCCTGGGCGCTCGGGCTGCTCGTGCTGCCGGCGTTCGGGCTCGGCGGCCTGCTGCGCGACCTCCTCCACCCGGTCGCGCTCGAGGGGCTGCCCGCGCCGCAGGCAGGCCTCCTGGCGGCGATCACCGAGGGGCTCATGGAGACCCAGCCCGCGCCGCCCTGGGAGATCGCCCTGGCGGTGCTCGGCTGGCTCGCGGGCGGGCTCGCGGCCGGGCTCCTGGGCGCGCTGCTGAACACGCTCGTGCTGCTCGGCCTCTCGAGGGAGGCGCCGGACACCAGGCGGCGGACCTGGGCGCTCGGCGAGTGGGGGCTCGGCTACACGCTCGTCGGCCTGCCGGCCTTCATCTGCCTCGGGCAAGGCGAGCTGGCCCAGGTGCTGCTCGCCTCCGCGCTCTTGCTCACGGCCTCGCTCGGCTGCGGCGCGCTCGGCTTCGGCGCCTGGCGCCTGGCCGGCACGGGCAGGGCGCGCGCCGCGGTGAACGCCACCCTGTACGGTCTCGTCATCTGGGCGCTCGCGCCGTTCGTGCTGGAGACGGCCATGCTCCTGACCTGGCTCCCGGCGCGCCTGGCCGAGCGGCTGGCCGGGGGCTGAGCCGCGTCGCGTGGCGGGGGAGGGCCAGGCGGACCTCAGGGCGCCCCGGCCTCGAAGCGCTCCTTGGCCGGGAGGGCGCCCAGCTTCTCGGCCCCGAGCGGATCGACCCAGGGCCAGGGGCGGTCGCCGAAGAAGGCGGGCTTCCGGGTCAGGTACAGCGAGGCCGGCAGGTCGCGCCCGGCCGTGTCGGCGTCCCAGGCCACCGCGTCGGTCAGGTAGTCGAAGTTGCCGTGGCGGAAGGTGAGCTCCGCGACCCGCGGGTCCCCCGGGTAGGGCTCCCAGTCGTCCCAGCCGAGCAGCCACACGGCCGCGTCCTCCATGGACTGGCTCTCGTAGACCCAGCCGTCCATCTGCCCGGGCCGCCCCAGCACGTTGCCCACGAAGGAGTGCCAGTAGGAGTAGTACCCCAGGCCGGCGCAGCGCCTGGGGCCGGCATCGGTGTAGCTCAGGCGCTGGCCGCTCAGGTGGTTGCGGAAGAACACGTGGTGGATCGCGTTCCCGTGGGTCTTGTCGGAGTCGGCGTTGAACGAGTAGTTGCCCTCGAACAGCACGTGGTGCGAGCCCGCCATGTGGGAGCCGTTGATGCCGACCTCCACCCAGTCCGGGTTGCTGCCGATGTGGCCGTCGTCGGTGTAGTTGTAGCCCACCACCGAGCCGGCGCCCGCGCTGTTCATCACCATGACCTTGTCGGCGTCCACCGAGACGTTGTTCTCGATCAGGATCTCGGACGACCCGCCGCTCAGGCCGAGGTTGTAGGAGCCGCCGCCGGGCTCCATCCAGACCGGGTGGTGGAGGTAGCTGTCGCGCACCTCCACGCGGAAGGACTGCATCACCGCCACCCCCATGTCGAGGAAGGCGGTGACCTCCACGTCCTTGGCCCAGGAGTAGGCGGCGCACTCGAAGCGCAGCTCGCTGTTGTCCCCGCCGGTGAGCTTCAGGCTCTCGACGCCCGCGTAGGCCACGTGCCGGTTGGCCTCGTCGTAGACCGAGAGCTGCGCCGCGTGGGCCGTCCGGTAGTCGATGTGGAAGGGCGAGGTGAAGGTGACCGTGCGCGTCGCCCCGTCCCAGGCCAGGACCTCCTTGAGCTCGGCGATCGGCCGGTCGGTGCGGCCGTGCCAGCTCAGCGCGTCCGGGAACGGATCGTCGGTGCCCTGCTCCGGGTCGTGCCGCTGCCACACCACGCGGAAGTCCTGCGAGGCCCAGATCCGCCCCCGGCCGGCCGGATCGTCGCGCCAGTCGGCGCCGGACAGCTCGTCGACGAGCACGATCTGCCCCGGGGCGAGCCCGCCGGCCGGCGCCGCGGCGAGCTGGACGGTGGTCGCGCCGCGCACCGCGTCGCCCGCCAGGTCGAAGGCCTCGCCGGGGCTGGGCCAGCGGTTCGGGCCGACCACCACGATCGGCATGGAGACCCCCGGGACGTAGGTGCCCTCGGTGGCGCCGTTGGTGCGCTGGAGCAGGGTGAGCTCCGCCCCGCGCCGGCCCGCGCCGCGCAGGGTGACGCCCTTGCGGAGGTAGAGGACGTCGGCGTCGATGGTGAACGTCCCGGCCGAGAGCTGGACCACCGCCCCCTCCGGGCAGGCGTCCAGGGCCGCCTGGATGCCGGCGGTGGCGTCCTGGGCGCCGTCCCCGTAGGTGGCGGCGGAGATGCTGGCGCACAGCTCCGAGCGCGCGGGGATGCCCCCCACGGAGTTCAACCCCGGGTTCCAGGTCGTGCGCCGGTCCTCGGGCAGGACGCCGAGATCGATCGGCCCGCCGCACACGTTCGGCGTGCCGCCGCCGCCGCAGGTCGCGGGCGGCGCGCAGGTGCCGCAGTCCGCGGTGCGCGGGGCGCCGCAGTTGTCGTCGCCGGAGAGCGGGTCGCAGCTCTTGCCGAGCCGTCCGCAGAACTCCGCGTCCGTCTCGGCCGTGCACTCGCCCTCGCCTCCGCCCTCGGAGCACGCGACCAGGGACGCCGCCAGTACACACGCGGGCAACCAAGGCATGCAACGCATGGCGCGCTCCTCCTCCCCGCCGTCGCGATGGGCGGTGGGCCGATCATCCCAGAGACCGGCGCGGCCGGCAACCCCGGCCAGGTCCCCACAGACCCGATCCGCCCCGCGTCCGTCTACACGGGTGTGACCCGAGAGGAGGGCCCATGTACGCCAAGGCGAAGCAGGGAGAGCTCTCCGACCTGTCGGAGCCCAGGGTGGAGCTGGTGCGCTGCGCGAGCGAGCTGAACTACCGGCTGCTCCTGTGCGCGGGGGACCCGTGGAACGATCCGAACCCCCGGGCCTGGCTGAAGATCAACAAGCTGGCGAAGCTCCTGCTGTCCGCGCCCGCCGTGTTCCTGCCGGACTGCTAGCCGCCTGCATCGGTAGCGTGCGCAGTGCCTGTGCCCCGCTCGCAGTTGCTGCCATTCTCTGCGAAGGCGAATGGGGCGGGACAGCTCCGCTTCACTCGCTCCGCTCGCTTGCTACGCTGCTACGCGGGACTCCTCCGTCGAGGGCGCCAGAGGAAATGTCGCCCTCGCCGGCGGAGCCCCGCTACGCCGACGGCTGGCGGCCTGCCTGGGTTCCGTGGGCATCGTGAACTCGCTGACTGATCCGATTCACGGCATGGAGCAGGTCTTCAGCGTCCCGGCGCCTGGTCGCTCGCGCAGCGGAACCCGTTCCAGTCGTTCCCGACCTCCGGGCGCTCCTCGCCGCGGTTCGAGGCCCGGGCGTGGTTGGAGGCGAAGTCCCAGGCGCCACCCTTCACGATCCGGCCCCTCCCGCTGCTCGGCCCGCGCGGATCCCGGGGCGGCGAATCCTTGTAGTAGTCCTCGGCGTACCAGTCCTCGCACCACTCCCACACGCCCCCGAGCATGTCGTGCAGGCCGAGGGCGTTGGGCTGCTTCTGCCCCACGGGGTGGGGCTGCTCGCCCGAGTTCTCCCGGTGCCAGGCGATGTCGTCGATCGGGCCGTACGTCGCGCCCGTGGTCCCGCCGCGGGCCGCCTTCTCCCACTCGGCCTCGGTGGGCAGCCGCTTGCCCGCCCACGCGCAGTACTGCCTGGCCTGGTCCCAGTCCACGCAGCCCAGCGCGTGCTGCTCCTTCCCGGCCACCTTCCAGTTGCACGGCTCTCCCGTCCCCGGCGCGCTGCACTTCCCGGCGGCCAGGCACCGCGCGTAGGCCGCCACCGTCACCTCGGTGAGATCGATCCAGAACTCGCCCACCCACACCCGGTGCGGCGGGCTCTCCTGGGGGAAGCACAGCTCGTCCCCGGGGCTGCAGCCCATGACGAACTCACCCTCGGGGACGCGGGCCATGCCGAGCAGGGCGACCCGCCTGGCCTCCTCGAGGGCAGCCAGCCTGCGCTGCGCGGTGCGCAGGTACGGGCCCTGGGCCAGGGTGGCGGCCAGGAGCTTCCGCCAGGCCCCGAACCCCTGGCCGATCGGGCCGGCCAGGGCCCTCCTGCGCTCGACCGCCCTGACCTGCTCCTTCGATGGCAGCGCCACGGCCTCGACCGGCGCCGGTCCACCCGGCTCGGGGGGCGGGCTGGCCGCCTCGCCGAACAGGTCCCGCACCGCGGCCTCGAGGCTGCGGACCACGCCCGCCTCGTCGCAGGGGCCCGAGGCGCTGCCGACCTTCTCGCTGGTGGCCCTGCCGAGATCGAACAGGGCCAGGTTCACCTTGCAGCTCGGCCCCAGCCGGATGATCTGGGTGGCCAGCGTCTTGTCCGCGGCCAGCTCCCTGCCCACCTCGATCTGGCAGCTCTTGTCGTAGCAGTCCTGGTAGGACTGCTTCTTGGCCTCGGTCAGCCGCGCCTTGAGCTGGGAGCGGGGCACGCCCTGGTAGCCGCGCTTGCCCATCAGGGTCCACAGGTGGTCGGCCAGCCCGTCGAGCACGTCCTTGCGGAGGTTGACCCGCTTGGCCTCGACGTCGAAGACGGCCAGGATGGGCCGGTCCTGGGCGAGGGCCAGTCCCTCGGCGAGGGGCAGCAGGGCCAGGGCGGCCGCGAGCGCGGTGGGGATGCGCATGGTGGGCCTCCGGGGGCATGCTACGCGAGCGGGGTGGTGAAGTACAGGCGGACCGCCGGCGCGGAGCGGGTTTCGCCCGGGGCGAGGGGCCCGCCGGGAACGGCGGGGGGCGCCGGCTGGCATATGGGCGGAGGAGCTGCGATCCTTCCGTCAGCTACCTGCTGGAGGAGCACGCACATGAGCTCGAGTCGCCTCTGGACGAACACGCCGCGGGCCCTGGCCGCGCTCCTGCTGGCCGGGCTCACGCCGATCGCCTCGGGCGGGCTGGCCGCCGAGCCGCCCGCCGCGAAGCCGGTTTCCGCGTGGCAAGCGCGGTGCGCGCAGCGCCTCGAGGCGGCCAGCCAGGAGGCGGCGAAGCTAGAGCGCGCGTTCGCCGGGGCCCGCGTCCAGGTCGAGGTCCTGGAGGCGGCGGACGGCGTCACCCGCGAGCTGGTCAAGGTGGTCTTGTCGCCGCCGAGCCACGCCGTGCCGGCCTTCTCGATCCGGATCGCCCGCCTGTCCGGCCAGGCGGCGCTCGGGTCCGGAGACCCGGGCTGGCAGCTCCGGGCGGAGAGCCTGCAGGGACGCTACCACGCCCTGTTCCGCCGCGTCGTCCCAGGCCACGAGGCCTCCGTGTCGTTCGACGGCTGGGCCTCGCCCCGGGTGGAGCAGCTCGCCCCCGTGTTCAAGAGGGCCGCCGACGCCTGCCTGGACCTGCCCGCATCGCCCTCCGCGGCGGGCGCGCTCCGCGACCCTCGCCGCTTCGACTGCCGGACCGACGCCGACTGCCTCAACTCCTGCGCCTGGGGCGCGGTCGCCTTCGCCTGGTACGCGCGCGCCGAGGGGCTGCCCGGTTTCAGCGAGTGCGAGGACGGCTGCAGCAACCAGGTCAGCGCCCCGCCGCGCTGCGAGGCGGGCGGCTGCGTCGCCTACCAGCGCGATCCCCGGGACGAGACGAGGATCTCCCCGCGCCCGGCCTGCACCCGGGTCGAGCCCTGAACCCAGCGGGAGCGCCCGTTGACAGGTGCGCGGCCGGGCGCCCATACTGGCACGAAATCATGGCTGAGAGGGGCTGTCTTCGAACAGGAGGTGCCTGATGAGGTGGGTCATGTGTGTCCTGGCGAGCGTGTGCGTGCTCGGCGCCCTGGGTTGCGCGGACGACAACGCGACCCTCTTCCCGTGCGGCGCGGACGTGAACCCCACCTGCGTGGAGAGCGCCTGCGACGACGGGGATGCCCAGACGCTGGACGACAGGTGCACCCTGGACGGGACCGCCTGCGTCTGCGCGGGGACGCCGGATGACACGAACCCCTGCGGCCAGGCCCTGAACCCCCAGTGCACGGCCGAGGCCTGCGACGACGGGGACGCCGGCACCACCGGCGACGCGTGCGCGCTGGTGGCCGGCGCCTGCGCCTGCCAGGGCACGGCCGCGCCGGATCCCTGCGGCGCCGAGCTCAACCCGAGCTGCACCCCGGGGGCCTGCGACGACGGGGACGCCGACACCGCCGGCGACGTATGCGTGCTGGCGCTCGGCGCCTGCGTCTGCCAGGGGACGCCGATCGCGCACAACCCCTGCGGGGACGCGCTCAACCCGGGCTGCTCCGCGATGGCGTGCAACGACGGCAACCCGCTCACCGACCAGGACGCGTGCGCGCCGGTGGTCGGCGCGGACTGCCTCTGCCAGGGCCAGCCGATCGAGGATCCGTGCGGCCTCGCGCTGAACCCCACCTGCGAGGCGCGCCCTTGCGACGACGGCGATCCGCGCACGCTCGGGGACGCCTGCGGGCTCATCCCGGGCGCGCTGCTGTGCGCCTGCAGCGGCACCCCCGTGGAGGATCCGTGCAGCGACGCGCTGAACCCCACCTGCGAGGCGCGCGCCTGCGACGACGGGAACGCGAGCACGGCGGACGACGCCTGCGTCCAGGACCCGACCTCGGCCCGCTGCTACTGCCAGGGCGAGCCCGCGGTGGACGTGTGCTCCTCCGCGCTCAACCCGGCTTGCCTGGCCTACGTGTGCGACGACGGGAACCCGAACACGCTCAACGACCTGTGCGCGCGGGACGACGCCGGGGGGTGCCGCTGCCAGGGCACGCCGGTGCTCGATCCCTGCAGCCCCGGGGCGAACCCCCAGTGCGTCGCGCTGCTGTGCGACGACGGCAACCCGGACACGGCGGGCGACACCTGCAGCCTGTCGCCGACCGGAGCCGGCGGGTGCCTGTGCCAGGGCACGGCCGTGCTGGGCCCCTGCAGCCGCGAGCTCAACCCCCAGTGCCTCGACTACCTGTGCGACGACGGGGACCCGCGGACCGTGGGCGACAGCTGCGTGTCCAGCGCGGATGGGGCCTGCGCCTGCCAGGGCGGCGCGATGCCCGATCCCTGCGGCGGCGACCTCAACCCGCAGTGCCTGCCCTACGTGTGCGACGACGGGGACCCGAACACCTGGAACGATCTGTGCGCGCGGGGCGACGCCGGGGGGTGCGGGTGCCAGGGCGAGCTGGTGCTCGATCCCTGCAGCGATGCGCTCAACCCGGACTGCCGGCCGTACCAGTGCGACGACGGGAACCCGAGCACGACCGGCGACACCTGCCTCCTGGACCCGGCCGCGGATCGCTGCTCCTGCCAGGGCGTGGCCGTGGTCGACCCCTGCGGCGAAGCGCTGAACCCCGACTGCCGGCCGTACCAGTGCGACGACGGAGACCCGGGCACGATCGGCGACACCTGCACGCTGGACGTGACGGGCGCAGGCTGCGCCTGCCGGGGGGTGGCCGTGGCCGATCCGTGCGGCGACGAGCTCAACCCCGACTGCCGCCCGGCGCTGTGCGACGACGGGAACCCGGACACGCTCAACGATCTGTGCGCGCAGAGCGCCGACGGGGCGTGCCTGTGCCGGGGCGAACCGGCGCTCGACCCCTGCGGCGACGCGCTCAACCCCGACTGCCGCCCGGCGCTGTGCGACGATGGGAACCCGAACACCTTCAACGACACCTGCGTCCAGGACCCGGGCGCGGATCGCTGCTCCTGCCAGGGCGTGGCCGTGGTCGACCCGTGCGGCTCGGAGCTCAACCCGAGCTGCACCGCGTTCCTGTGCGACGACGGGGACCCGGGCACGACCAACGACGCCTGCGCCCGGGACCCGGCCGCGGATCGCTGCACCTGCCGGGGCGTGGTCGTGGCCGACCCGTGCGGCCGCGAGCTGAACCCCGGGTGCGTCGCGGCCCTGTGCGACGACGGGGATCCGTCGACCGTCGGCGACTACTGCGCCCTCCTCGACGGCGGCGCCTGCGGGTGCCAGGGGGTCGGGGTGGCGGATCCCTGCGGCCGCGAGCTCAACCCGCAGTGCATCGAGTACCAGTGCGACGACGGGGACCCGAGCTCGACCAACGACCGGTGCCGGGTCTCGCCGGACACGCCCGACGGGTGCACCTGCGTCGGCGAGGCCGGCGTGGACCCCTGCAGCCCGGCGGTGAACCCCGACTGCCGCGCGGCGCTGTGCGACGACGGCGACCCGGGCACGATCAACGACGCCTGCCAGGCGAGCGCCGCGGGCGAGGCGTGCGCCTGCGTCGGGCTGGCCGCGGCGGACCCGTGCAGCAGCTTCATCAACCCCCAGTGCTTCGCCCTGGCCTGCGACGACGGGGACCCGGACACCAGGAACGACGCCTGCACGCTCCCCGCCGGCACGAACCAGTGCCTGTGCGCCGGCTCGTCCGACGTCCCCTGAGCGCCGCATGCCACGCCTGGTCACCCTGACCGTCGCGCTCGTCTCCTCGCTCCTGGCGGCCGCGCCGGCCCGGGGCCAGGTGGTCGCGGAGCCCCCCGCCGGCGCGTTCCAGATGCGGCCGGAGCTGGTCGGGCGCCACCCGCGGCTGTACTTCACCAGCGAGGACATCCCGGAGCTCCGCCGGCAGGGGCTGGGCCCGCGCCGCTGGTTCCTCGACCGCGCCGAGGAGGCCTTCGGCGACTACAAGGGCCGCCCCGCGGAGCTGCTGCACGACTGGAAGGACTACCTGTACGGCTTCTGGGCGCAGTTCTTCATGGACATGGCCTTCCTGATCGAGCAGGACCAGGCGTACGCGGACACGGCCAGGTCCTGGGCGCTCTACTTCGCCCGCAACCAGGGCGAGTGGCTGGCGAACGATCTCGTGCCCATGGAGATCACCACGGGCATGGCGTTGACCTACGACATCCTGTACGACCAGTTCAGCGAGGCCGAGCGCGCCGAGCTGCGCGCGGCGCTCTACGCCTCGGCCGAGTTCATCTACCCGCTGTTCTTCGTCGGCGACTACTGGACCGGCGACTTCCAGAACAACCACATGCACAACCGCATCCACGGCCTGGCGCACGCGGCCTTCGCCATCCACGGCGACGACCCGGCGCTGGACGTCCAGCGGCACGCCGACCTGGCCGTGTCCGCGTTCGGCCAGGTCGCCGACTGGCTGCCCGACGACGGCAGCACCCACGAGGGGCCGGGCTACTGGAGCTACGGCCGGCACTGGGTGGTGCGCACGGGCCACCTGCTGGAGCACGTGACCGGGGCCGATCCGACCGCGGGCACCCCCAACGCCCGGGACGATCCGTACTACCGCGTCTACCTGACCACCCCCGGCTGGCGGCAGACCTTCGGCATCGGGGACTCCGGCGACGGGACGCCCGACAACCCCGAGTGCATGGCCCGGGCCCTGGCCGCGGCGCAGGACGGCCACGGCCTGGCCGTGCTGGACGAGCTCATGGCCACCGCGCCCGAGGGCTTCTACCAGCACGCGGCCTGGGGGCTGCTGTGGTACCCCGGCGAGCTGGCCGCGCGTCCCTACCGCGAGCTACCGCTCTGGCGCGCCTGGCCGGATCTCGAGATGTTCTCGGTCAGGAGCTCCTGGGAGGCGGACGCCACGGCCCTGGTGTGGAAGTGCGGGCCGCCCGGGGGCCACCGCATGCAGCAGCTCGGCGCGGGCGGCTGGTTCAACGTGGCCCACGATCACCCCGACCAGAACCACTTCCTGCTCTACGCCCACGGCAAGCTGCTGGCCGAGGACGACGGCTACCCGACCGACATGAAGCTCACCCGCAGCCACAACACCCTGCTGTTCGACGGCCAGGGCGGGCCGCGCGAGGAGACCGGCTGGTACCAGCCCTTCCCCTACGAGCAGACCGCCACCAGCGCCGACCTCTTCCTCTCCCAGGCGACCGCCTTCGCCACCGGCGACGCCACCCGGCTCCACGCGGCGCAGTCCCCGGCCGCCGCCAGGGTCGTCAGGCACCTGCTGTTCCTCGAGGGCCAGTACGTGATCCTCGTCGACGAGCTCGCGGGCGCCGACGGCGGAGACCACGACTTCGAGTGGCGCCTCCACAAGGACGGGGCCTGGAGCCAGGGCGCGCCCGGCCAGTTCTTCGTGGCCGACGGGGACGTCCGGCTCGACGTCCGCTTCCTGGCGCCGGCCGGCGCGGCGCTCGCCGGCGAGTTCCTGCCGGCCGAGCTGACCGCGCCGCCCTGCCTGGCGGTCAGGACGCGTGGGGCGGCGGCGAACTTCGTCTCGGTGCTGGTGCCGCAGCAGGCCGGGGCGCCGGCCATCGCCGCGGACCTGCCCCCGGCCACGAACGCCCTGGCGGTCCGGGGCAGCCTGGGCGCGCGGGTGGATCTCTTCGGCGTGGCGCAGGTCGCGGGCCCCTTCACCCTGGCGGACGCCGAGGCCAGCGGGGCCGCGGCCGTGATCCGCCGGGACGGCGAGGCGCTCGTGCTGGCGCTCCTGGTGCGCGGCACCTCGCTCCGCCAGGCGGGCGGGCTGCTCCTCGGGGCCGGTGCGCCCGCGAACCTCGCCTTCCGCCCCTCGGCGCAGGGCGGCACCCTCGAGGCCGAGGCCCCCTACAGGACCGCTGGCGGCGCGACCGAGGTCTCGGTCGGAGGGCTCGGGGCCGGGCGCCTGTACCGGGTCGCGGTGGACGGCCAGGCGGTCCCGGACGTCCGGGCCGACGGGGATGGGGTCATCTCGCTCTCCCTGGATCTCGCGGCCCGGCGGACGGTGGTCCTCACCGGCGCCGGCGTGGAGCCGGAGGACGGCGGATCGGACGGCGGGGACGACGGCGGTCCGGACGCCGGGCAGGACGCGGAGGACGGCCAGGGGCAGGACGCGGAGGACGGCCAGGGGCAGGACGGCGGCGACGACCGGGCGGGGTCGGGCCGGCTCTCGGGGAGCTGCGGCTGCGGCACGGCGGAGTCCCCGGCTCTCCTCGTCCTGCTGGCCCTGGGCCTGGCCGCGTGGATCTTGCGGATCGGGCGGCCGTCCGCGCTGGGCCGAGGCAGGTAGCTCGCCCGCCTCACTCCAGGCCGAGCAGCACGTCGGTGAAGCGCGGCTTCTTCCCCTTGGCCACCTTCTCCGGCACCACCCGGGCCGGGCCGGCCCGCTGCGCCTTCACCGGCGGTCTGTCCGAGCGCACCACCGGGCCGTGCTCCGCGAGCGCGTCCAGCAGCGGCGGATGGGGGATGGGGGGGAAGAGCGCCGCGGCGTGCCGGGTGGAGACCAGGCTGACCAGCCTGCCCATGGGCTCGAGCAGCGACGGCGGGGTGCCGTTGTGGCTGCCGTGGTGCGAGACCTTGAGCAGGTCGACCTCCCCGAGCCGGCCCTGCAGCCCGGTGTCCCGGTAGATGGCGCGCCAGCCGCCGTACTGCGTGTCCCCGGGCAGCAACAGGCCGCGTCCGCCGCAGCGCAGCAGCAGGCACAGGCTGGTGTTGTTGGTCGCGGCGCCGTCCGCGCGCAGGTACTCCTCCAGGTAGTCCTCGGCCCGGAGCGGGGGCCAGGGCTGGAGGCCGGGGTACAGCCGTCGGGCCTCGGCGGGCTCGAGGTCCCAGCGGTCGCCGAACGGCGACTCCAGGGGGGCGCGGGGCGCGCCCTGCCCGCCTGCTGCGGGCTCCAGGCGCGCCTCGAGGTCGGCCAGGTAGGCGTCGTCCTGCTGCTCGCCTCTGGGATCGCCCTGCCTGAGCCAGGGGTTGTCCGGCCGGGGGCCGAGCACCTCGATGTCCACCCCCGGGAGCGCCGGGCAGGAGCGCAGGGCGTGCTCGCCCGGGAGCCAGCGCACCAGGGGGCTCCGCTCCCGCCAGCGGCCGGTCAGCACCTCGAGCGCCGCCTTGTTCGACAGCTCGAGCCGCTCGAGCTCCGCGGCCCGGGCCGGGTCGAGCGCCCCCAGCGCGCGCACGAGCCGCCGCACCTTGGCCGCCCGCGCCCGCGCGGCCGGGTGCTCGGGGTCCATGCAGAAGGGCAACCACACCTCCTCCGCCTGCATGCCGCGGAAGGCGTCCCGCTCGGTCTGGAACCCGGACAGGTGATCCCCGTGCAGGTGGGTGGCCACCACCACGGCCAGCTCCCCGCCGGTGTGTTGCCCGACGAGCTCCACCACGGGCGCGAGGTCCCCGCTCTCGTCCCGGAAGTGCACCCCGCAGTCGAGCAGCAGGTGCCGCTGGCCGGGGAAGGTGATCAGGAAGCAGTCCCCGAAGCCCACGTGGTACATGCGCACGCGAATCGTGTCGGCCATGGTTACCACCCCCGGTGGATCATGCGGAAGCTCTGGGCGTCGGCGATCACCCGCGCCACGTCCAGCTTGCCCTGCCGGTCGAGCCGGTCGCCCCGCTCGTGGGCCGAGACCAGCTCGGCCAGCCAGGCGCGCTGGCGCGCGGCGCGCTCCTGGCTGTGCACCCGCTTGTACACGCAGTAGCGCACCCGGCCGCTCTCCTCGACCACCAGGGTGACGCCCCCGAGCAGCGCGGGCAGGCCGGTGCCCCGGGCCCCCTCCGGGTCCCGCTGCACGGCCTGGACCACCACCTCGTTCTTGACCCGGCCGTCCGGGCCGATGCGCCGCAGCGGCCGCACCGAGGCGATCTGCACCTTGCGGTCGGGCGCCAGCTTGAAGGCGCGCGGATCGTTCCTGCGGGTCAGGAAGGCGTGGAAGACCTGGTAGTACAGGCGCTGGTCCTGCTCGCTGGGGGCCTCCTGGGGCGAGCGGTCGAAGCGGATACGGGCGAAGTCCGCCCGGTCCGTGGCCAGCGCCGCCTCCGGCTCCCGCCACACCAGGGAGTCCTCGGCCAGCGAGAACACGTCCCGGGGGTAGATGCCCCAGTCGCGGAAGGCGTCGATCAGCGCGGCGCGGTAGCCCCACGGGTCCTGGGGCACCAGATCGCGGTCCGCGGTGATCAGCGCCCGCAGGTAGTCGCCGAAGTCGAGGTCCACCGGCGGGCAGTAGTCGATGGCCCGGATGCAGATGTCCAGGAAGTGGGTGGCGGTCTTCCTGGCCTCGCCGGCCAGCCGGCCCACCAGATCGTGCGCCAGCTCGCCCGGGGGCAGCACCCCGCTGCCGCCCGTGGCGATGCGCAGCAGATCCGCGGTCCGGCGCCGGTAGACCGCCACCAGGGCGCGGAACACCGCGGCCAGCAGGATGGCGCCCCGGTCGTGGCACTCGGCGGTCCGCCCGAGCGCCTTCGGGTCGGCCGTCGGGCCCACGGCCGAGCGCAGGGCTGAGCGCTGGCCGATCGCCTCGCCGAACTGGCGGCCCACCTCGAACAGGGCGTCGGCCGAGTCGAGGGCGGCGCGCGAGCGGCGGATGGCGCGCTCCAGGAAGCCGGGCAGGCTGAAGCGCTGCAGGATGGCGACCAGGTCCGCGAAGGCCTCGTGGAAGGCCAGCACGTCCGGCCCGGTGGGCGCCAGGAACTGGGGCCGGAGCCCGTGCAGGATGCCGTGGGTGGCCTCGTGCGCCACCACGTCGTGGGACAGGCAGGTGAACACCGCCCCGCCCGGCAGGTTGCGGCCGGCGTCCTCGCGCGAGGCCTGGAAGTAGCCGCACACCAGCCCGTGGTCGGCCGGGCTGTAGAAGGCGTTGGGCTCCCGCAGGCCGTGGGGGAAGATGCGCAGCGGCTGGACCGCGCCGGCCTTGCGCGGGGCGCCGTGCAGCGCCACGTGCCGGCCGAGCGCCCGGCGGAAGCGGGCCTCGACGCCCATGACCACGGCGTACACCATCTGCTGGTGGAAGCGCGGGTCGCTCTCGCTGGGGTCGAGCCCGTCCCGGGCGAGCACCGCCCGGTCCTCGAGGTCCACGGGCGCGTACCAGCGCCTGGCCGAGGCGTCGTAGTCGATCACCTGCACCAGCCGTCCCTGCGGGCCCGGCGCCAGGTCTTCCCAGTCCACCTCCACCGTGACCACCGGGTCGTCGAGCGGCGAGACCAGGGGATCGACGGCGAAGATGCGCAGGCGGCGCTTGTCGGGCAGCGGCACCGCGCGGATCGTCCTGGACGTGGCCATGCGGGTTCTCCCTCCTGGCGCGACCACCCACCCATCCCTGCTCGGGGGTGTCTCGATGTTCGCCGCCAGGGTGGCATGCCCACGCGGGCGGCGCAACTCCCCGCGCGCCCCCCTGGCGAGGCGAGCACGAGCGATCTCACGGCCTGCCCCCACTGGCGCGCGATGAGGACCCAGAGCGCCGCGCCGACCACCAGCCCGATCACCGCCGTCGCCTGCATGCGCCACCTCGCGGCCGGCCGGGGAGTCGCCGACCTGAGCCCAGGCTAGCACCCGGGTCCGACAGCGCCCCCCCGCGCAGTGGCTGGCAGACGAAACCGTTCGTGGTTCTAGGACTTCCCGACCGGGCCGTGCTCCTCGGCGTACTTCTCGACCCCGGCCATGCCGCGCTCCATCACGGCGCTGATCGCCTCGGCCAGCTTGATCGACTCGTCCACGCCGTGGGGGCCGGGCACGGACATGAGCAGGGTGAGCTGGTCCAGGTAGCCGAAGAGCGCGATCTCGAGCTGGGCCAGGTTGCCGGCGCTGTTCTGCAGCTTGTCGAGCGGGTTCTTGATGAACGAGGCGTAGATGAAGGAGATGGAGAGGGTCCCGCCCACCGCGCCGCCCGCGACGGCCGGGCCGGTGTCGAGCTGGTGGAAGAGCGCCAGCCACTCGAAGGCGATGGTGGCCGCGGCGATGACGATGCCGAACCAGAACAGGACCTTCGACAGCATGAGGACGGAGCGGAAGGCCTGCTCCGCGTTGCTCACCAGCTCCCGGATCAGGTTGGCCAGCTCCTGCCCGCGCAGGTAGGGGGTGGCCGCGATGTTCCGGGCGACCGCCTCGCGCAGCTCCTGGACGTCCTGCTCGTCCTGGATGCCGAGGGTGGAGCTCATCTCCCGGACCATCTCGGCCGCGGCCGCCTGGCTGTCGCTCAGCATGCGGGCGCGGAACTGCTGGTCGTTCTGGGCGCGCCCCACGGATGCGTCCACCACCTGCCTGACCACCTTCGGGGGCAACATGACGGACCTCCCTCCCGCTCGAGCTGTCGGGCGACCCCGCCCCGATCGCCCCGGAGGCTACACGCACCCCGGGCGCAGTCAAGAAATGGGCGGGCTCACTCGCCCGAGCCCGGATCCCGGCTGAGCCCGAGCCAGGGGATGAGGCGGGCGCCGCGGCCGCTGCAGGCGGAGGGGTTCTTGACCTGCAGCCCAGGGTCGAGCTCCAGGGGGACCACCTGGTTGCCGGTGAGGATGGCCGGCACCGCGACGTGGGCCCTCAGGTCCTTGCGCTTGTGGCTCGTGTCGAAGCAGTTCTCGCGCAGCTCCA
This sequence comes from Myxococcota bacterium, assembly GCA_022710975.1. Lineage (GTDB taxonomy): Bacteria > Myxococcota > B64-G9 > B64-G9 > B64-G9 > JAKLGA01. Next base: position 132,750 of record JAKLGA010000004.1, read on the forward strand.
GCCGCCGCACCCCGGGCGCGGCGGTCCAGGCCGGGCCCTGGTCGGGCGGCTTGAGCCACACGGAGGCGCGCTTGGCCGGGGACCGGCTGCGGACGAACAGGTTGCGGCTGATCAGCACCTCGGCCGCGGGCAGGCCCGGGACGGGCTCGGTCGGGTACTCGTCGAGGGTGATCGGGGTCGAGGGGTTGTCGGCGAAGGTGTTCCCGCGGATGGCCACGCGGCCGAACACGGTGGAGAGCCCGACGCCCTCCATGTGGGTCTGCGACTCGCCGTTCTGCCGCAGGAGGTTGTCCACCACCTTCGCGTTCAGCACCCAGGAGAGCGACACGGTCTCGTAGGTGCAGTGGTGGATGTGGTTCCGCTCGATCACCAGATCGGCGGAGTACGCGGCGCGCACCCCGGCCACGCCGCTGCCGCTGAGATCACAGCTGCGGATGGTCACCCGGCGCGAGCGGGCGATCTCGATGGCGTCGCCGGTGCAGTGGCCGGCCGGCTCGTGCAGCAGCCCGAGCCCGTCCAGGGTGATGTCCTGGCTGTCGGCGATCACCAGGACGTCGTGCAGGCTGTCCTCCGAGACCAGCCAGGTCCTGCCGGGCTCGGCCTTGAGGGTGAGGCCCTTGCGGCCCTCGATGAACAGGCAGCCGCCCCGGTGCTCGCCGGGCGGGAGGACGACGGTGGCGCCGTCCCTGGCGCCGTCGATCAGCGCCTGGAGGGGAGAGGGCGTCTCCGGGCGGCCGTAGGGAGGGCTGTAGGGCTGGGCCCCGGCCTGGAGCGTGGCCCAGGCGGCGTCCTCTCCGGCCGGGGCCTCCGCCCCGGCGGGCGCGGCGAGCAGGGCGGCGGCGAGGGCGAGCGCGAGGCGGCTCATGGTTCCTCCTGGTGGGTCCCCGGCATCGACTGGCGCCCGCGGGACCCTACTGGCAGACCGGGTTGGCGGCGGCCGGGGTGCCCTTGTCCGGCGGCACGCCGGTGCCGTAGTCATCCACCGCCGGGCACCAGGAGCCATCCAGGTCGTTGTCGGTCGGGTTGCGCAGGGCCGGGTCGAGGCTGGAGGCCACGCCGCTCAGCGCGGTGGCCCAGCCGATCGCGTCCAGCACATCGCCGCTGACCAGGCCGACGAACAGGTCGCCGTTCGTGTTGTTCAGCCCGAAGGTGAGCCGCACGTCCACGGCCGGCAGGCCGCCGTTGACCAGGGGGTCGGTCTCACGGGCGAAGAGCAGGTGGCTGCCCGCGGTCACCCGGCGGCACTCGCCCTCCGGCAGCGTCAGCTCCGCGCCGTTCGCGGCGCGGCCGATCTCCAGGCCGTTCAGGTCCACGTCCCGGCCCACGTACAGCTCGAACCACTCGCCGTCGGCGTCGGCCGCCGTGGCCGGGTTGGCCATGACCTCGTCGATCACCAGGTCCCCCACGACCGGGGCCACCTTGGGCCGCTCCGCGCCGCCCTCCAGGCACATGCCCGGGGTGACCAGGCCGCAGGACGGGTTGGCCGCGCCGGGCGTGCCGAGATCGCCCGCGCCGTAGGACGCAGCGCCCGGGCACCAGTTGCCGGCCGCGTCGTTGTCGGCCGGGTTGCGCTTGCTCGGGTCCAGGGCGGTCGAGGCGCCGACGCCCGTGGAGGAGTAGGTGATCGCGTCCTGCACCTGGCCCGCGTGGCCCACGAAGATGCCCTGGGCGCCGGTGTTGGACAGGGACATGCCGAGGAGCGCGTCCACCCTGGGCAGCCCGCCGTTGGCGACCGGATCGCGGGAGGCGGCCAGCACGAAGTAGCTGTCGGCCGCGACCGGCAGGCAGGCGCCGCCGGTGACGGTGGCGTCCACGGCGGGCGGGCTCTCGCCGAGCTCCAGGCCGTTCAGGTCGAAGTCCGCGCTGGTGTAGACCTCGAGCCACTCGCCGGCCGCGTCGACGACCGCCTCGGGGTTGGCCATGAACTCGTTGATCACCAGGCTGGCGGCCTGCGGGGCGCGGATGGCCCGGACCGCCTGGCCGTCGAAGCAGGAGCCAGCCGGCACGGCGACGCAGTGGGAGGTCCCGTCGCAGTACTCGGTCGCACCGCAGCTCCCGCAGGTCCCACCGCAGCCGTCATCCCCGCACGCCTTGCCCGCGCAGGCGGGCGCGCACTGGCACTGGCCCGCCGCGTCGCAGGTCTCGCTCGCGCCGCAGGTTCCGCAGGAGGCGCCGCACAGGCTGTCCAGCCCGCACTCCTTGCCCGTACACTCCGGCGTGCACTGCTCACACTGGCCCGTGGCCTCGACGCACACCTCGCCCGCGCCCGGGTCGCAGGCCCCGCACGAGCCGCCGCAGCCGTCGGTCCCGCACACCCGCCCGGTGCAGTCCGGGGCGCAGGCGCAGGTGCCGTCCGGTTGGCAGGTCTCGGGGGCCTGGCAGGCCCCGCAGCTCGTCCCACACACCGGATCGTTCCCGCACTCGAGCCCGGTGCAGGCGGCCGCGCACCCGCACTGCCCCAGGGCGTCGCAGGCCTCCGGGGCGGTGCACGCGCCGCAGCTCCCGCCACAGCCGTCGTCGCCGCACTCCTTGCCCCCGCAGGCGGGCGCGCACCCGCACTGCCCCAGGGCGTCGCAGGCCTCCGGGGCCGTGCACGCGCCGCAGCTCCCCTGGCAGCCGTCGTCGCCGCACTCCTTGCCCCCGCAGGCGGGCACGCACGGGCAGTCGGGCTGGCAGTCCTCGCCGTTCGCGTGGCAGCCGCAGGCGCAGGTCTGGACCACCGCGCCCCGCTGGCCGCAGGAGTCGACCCAGTAGGCCGTCCCGCTCTCGCAGGTGGTGCCGTCCATGGGGACGCAGGTCCCCCCGCCCTCGTCACAGCCCGCGGTGTACAGGCCGGCGATCAGCACCAGGAATGCGCTCGCGCACCGGAGGCTCGACATCTCGGTCCCCTTTCGAAGGAGGGCCAGTCCGGCAGGATGCTACCACACTACGGTCGGCTGGCACCCGGCCTGAGGGCTCTAGATGGCGGTGCCCGGCCCGATCTGCCGCGCGAAGCCCCGCTCCAGGGCTGCCCAGTCGTTCACCGACCCGAGCCGGGACAGCACGGCGAACAGCCCGAAGCGGATGCGGAACAGGAACATCAGGCGGCCCGGCAGGCGGAGCCGCGCGATGGCCAGCTTGTCGCGCATCATGCGCCGGGCATCGACCACGATGCGCCCTTCGATGCGGTGCGGGCCCGAGACGAGCATCGGCCCGAAGAACGAGCGCAGCAGGCCGCGCAGGTGGGCGTAGGCCGCGTCGTTCGCCGAGGGCTCTGCGCCCAGCCCCCGCAGCGCGGCCGTGATGCGCGCCCGGTCGTCGTCCCGCATGGCCTCGGCGAGGGCCACGAAGGCGGCGGCCACCTCGGGCTCGAACTCGCGCACGCAGCCGTAGTCGAACACCACCACCCGGCCGTCCGGCCGGAAGCGGTAGTTGCCCGGGTGCGGGTCTGCGTGGAACAACCCATGGCGGTAGAGCGTGCCGATGTACAGCTCGAACAGGGCCGCGCCGGCGCGATCGCGCTCGGCCTGGCTCGCGCGGGCCTGGAACGCCTCGAGGTCCTCGCCCTGCTCCCAGGCGCTGGTGAGCACCCGCGGGCCCGAGAAGTCCCGCCGCACCGCGGGCACCACGATCACCGGGTGGCCGGCGTATAGCCCCGCGAACCGCTCCTGGCGCGTGGCCTCGAGCGCGTAATCGCACTCCTCGAGCAGCCGGGCCTCCAGCTCGGCCACGAAGTCCTTGGCCGTGGCGCCCATGCCGGGCATCAGCGCGGCAGCGAACATCGTGCCCACCCTGGCGGAGCGGAAGTCGGAGCGGATGGCCGCCTCGATGTCCGGGTGCCGCACCTTGACCGCCACGTCCTCGCCGTCCGGCAACCGGCCGCGGTGCACCTGGCCGATGGAGGCCACGGAGGCCGGGGTCCGCTCGAGGCCCGCGAGCAGCGGCTCGGCTCGCTCGCCGAGGTCCTCGCGCAGGATCGCCTCCACCCGCGCGAAGGCCGTGGCCGGCGACTGGGTCTGCAGCAGGCAGAGGAGCCTGCGCGACTCCTCGGGCAGGTCGAGCTCGAGGTAGCTCATGATCTGGCCCATCTTCATGGGCAGTCCCTTGAGCGCGCCCAGCCGGGTGACCAGGGCCTCGATCTTCGCGAGGTCCTTCTCCGTGGGGCCCTCGTCGCTCTTCCGGCCGGCGACGCTGCGCGCCAGGCCCAGGCCGCCGCGGAGCAGCCGGGCGAACCTGCCGAGGCCGGCGCCGGGCCCTGGGGCCGGTGCGTCGCGGAGCTCCGCGGTGAAGCGCTCTAGGCGATCGTCCTTCGGGTCGGCCATGGGGCCTCCGCGCACCGGGTCTTCCACCGCATGAGACCACCCGGCTGAGAGGTGCCGGCCCCCGCGGCGGCAGCCTCAGCCCGCGCCCTCCGCGGCGATGGCCAGGGTGCTCTCGAACAGCCTGGGATCCTCGTGCTCCAGGATCCGGGCGATGGGCTCGCGGATGCGCCGCTTCATCTCGGCGTAGGTCCGGGTGCGCTTCCTGGCGAGCCCGGCCGCGAACTGCACGCAGTGCGGCACGAGCTGCTCCTGGGAGAACACCCCGTCCACGAACCCGGCCTCCACGGCCTGCGGGCCGGTCAGGCGTTCGCCGGTGTAGTAGAGCCTGCGGAAGCCCTGGGGCGTCATGGTGGCCTGGCAGATGGCGATCATGCCCGGCAGCAGCGGGATGTTGATGTCCACCTCCGGGAGGCAGATCCAGCCCCGGTCCTGCCGCATGAAGCGGAAGTCCATGTGGGCGGCCCAGAACAGGCCCGCGGCGAAGGTGTGCCCATTCAGCGCGGCCACGGTGGGCTTGGGGTACAGGGTGGTGCGCTGGAACAGCCGGTTGACCGCGAGCAGGTACCCGCCGATCTCCTGGCGATCGCCCTGGTGCTCCATCAGCCAGGCCAGATCCAGGCCGGTCGAGAAGAACTTGGCGTCCTGGCTGGTGATCACCAGGGCGCCGACCTCGTCCTGCGCCTCGGCCTGATCCAGGGCCTGCATGACCTCCCGGACCAGGTCCGGGTGCAGCCGGTTCTCCGGCGGGCAGGTGAAGGTGAGCACGCCGACGCGTTCCTGGGCCCGGACCTCCAGCTCGACATGCTTCATGGATCCTCCTGGTTCTCTGGGGTGGCCGGCTGCTACGGTGCCAATGGCCCGCGCGAATGTCAACGGCCCTGCGGAGCGGGCCGCCTTGCCGAACCACGGGCCTGGCGCTAGGGTGGTGCCCACACCCGAGCCCCGGCGCCAGCCTCCAGCCAGAGGTGTGGTGCCTGGAACGGAGCGAGCGATGCGACGCGATCATGCGATGGAGCCCGGCCCCGAGGCGGCCTGCCCGGTCATCTCGTGGCGAGAGTACGTCGAGCGGTTCCAGCCCGCCTTCCACTTCAACTACCGGGAGGCCTTCGAGCACCACGCGGACGAGCTCGAGATCCGCGTGTACCAGCCCGGCCCCGGCCGCGCCGTGCGCCTCGACGGGGATCTCGTCCTCGACGACGCCCGTCCGCGCTGCGTCGTGGTCCCGGGCGACCTGATCGTCTCCGGCAGCGTCCGCCTCGAGCGGCGCGCGGCGCCCGTGCTCCTCCACGTGCAGGGGCGCCTCCAGGCGGACAACCTGTTCCTGCGCGGGCAAGGCTACACCCGCGTCGAGGGCGATCTGGAGATCGCCGCCGCCATCCTGGTGACCAACGCGGGCGCGGAGATCAACGCCCCGAAACGCGCGGGCAGGGCCGGGAGCATGCTGCTGGTGCAGGGCGACGCCAGCGCGCGGGTCATCCTCAAGAGCCACGCGCCGGTGCTCTTCTTCAAGTCCGTCCGGGCCCACGCCGTCGGCGACTACGGCTTCTGCGAGCTCCACGCCGCGCCGGGCGGGTTCCGCTTCGTGGTCCCCTTCCATGAACTGGTGTTCTCCGGGGCCGCCGGCCTCCCCCCGCCGGTCGGCCTCTTCGACGAGGACGACGGCGTGGTCGCCGAGGGCGCGGAGGGCTACCTGGCCGCCCACCGGGAGGCCCTCGCCGCGCTGCCGCTGGCCCGCGCGGACGGCGAGACGCCCCCCATGCACGCCGCCACGCTGGCCTACGACAAGGTGGCCGACCTGCTGAAGGCGCACGGCCAGGTCTCGCCGAGCCGGTACCGGGCGCAGGCCCGGGAGCTGCTGCGGGCCGGCGACTTCGCGGGCGTCCTGGCGAACGCCGACAGGTGGGCGGAGGCGAGCGGCGAGCCGTTCTTCTACGCGGCCATCGTCTCCGCCTGCGAGCGGCTGAAGGACCTGCCGGCGAGCGTGGCCTGGGCCCGCCGGGGCCTGGAGCGGTTCGCGGGCCAGAACTTCCTGCTGCGCACCCTGCTGGGCAACGTCCTGGCGCTCGGCCGGCCCGCCGAGGCCTGGCAGGACTGGCGCCGCTTCGGCCCGGGCCTCGACTGGGCAGCGCGGGAGAACGACAACGTGCTCCAGCTCGCCATGGCCGCGGCCATCCTGGCCGGCCAGAGCGTCGAGGCCCACGCCGAGCTGGCCGCCGGCCTGCGCGCGGTCCGCAGCGAGAGCCCGAGCTTCTGGTTCAACGCCGCGTGCCTCGGCGCGCGCGCCGGGGCGCTGAAGGACGCCGCCTTCTTTGCCTGGCAGGCGCTGCGCCACGGCAAGCCCCGCGCGGACCTCGACGCGGAGGGCGACCTCGAGCCCGTCCGGCGCGAGCCGCTGTTCCAGGCCGTCCTGGAGCTCGGCGACGCGCCGCCCGCCCGGACCGCGGCGCTCGCCCGGGGTGAGGCCCGCGTCGAGATCGCCCTGGAGGCGACCCGCCTGAGCGTGCGGGAGGGTGGGGGAGTCCGGACGCTGGAGCTCGGCAACCCCGCGGACGCCCTGGCGGCCTTCTTCGACGAGGTGGCGGCGGCGCGGGCGCGAGGGCTCGAGCCCGTCGAGGCCGGGGCCGAGGGGTAGCGGCCATCCACATCACCCAGCCGCCCCCGACCGTGACACGCACCGCGGGCCGTGCTAGCTTCCCCCCTGGCGGCCCTGCCAACCCGCCCATTCCCTTTCCAAGGAGTTACCCATGAAGGCCTGCTCGATCGTCGTGCTCCTGTCCCTGGCCCTGCTGGTCCCGGCCTGCGACTCGGGCGGTACGGCGCGCTGCGCGGCCGGCGAGTTCACCTGCGCGGACGGGAGCTGCATCGCGAACGCCCAGGTGTGCGACGGCGCCGACGACTGCGGGGACGGCTCGGACGAACAGGGCTGCGGCTGCGCGGCCAGCGAGCTCGCCTGCGCGGACGGGAGCTGCATCCCCCTGGCCCAGCAGTGCGACGGCGCGGCCCAGTGCCCGGGCGGCGACGACGAACAGGGCTGCGGCTGCGCGGCCAGCGAGCTCACCTGCGCGGACGGGAGCTGCATCCCCCTGGCCCAGCAGTGCGACGGCGCGGCCCAGTGCCCGGGCGGCGACGACGAACAGGGCTGCGGCTGCGCGGCCAGCGAGTTCACCTGCGCGGACGGGAGCTGCATCCCCCTGGCCCAGCAGTGCGACGGCGCGGCCCAGTGCCCGGGCGGCGACGACGAACAGGGCTGCGGCTGCGCGGCCAGCGAGTTCACCTGCGCGGACGGGAGCTGCATCCCCCTGGCCCAGCAGTGCGACGGCGCGGCCCAGTGCCCGGGCGGCGACGACGAGCAGGGCTGCGGCTGCGGGGTGTCCGAGTTCACCTGCGCGGACACGAGCTGCATCCCGGTGATCCAGCGCTGCGACGGCGTGGCCCAGTGCCCGGCCGGCGACGACGAGCTGGGCTGTGGCTGCGGCGCGGGGCTGTTCACCTGCGGGGACCAGAGCTGCATCCCGAACGCCCAGGTGTGCGACGGCGTGGCCCAGTGCCCGGGCGGCGACGACGAGCTGGGTTGCGGCTGCGCGGCGACCGAGTACACCTGCCTCGACGGGACCTGCCTCCCGGCCGGCCAGCGCTGCGACGGCGCGGCCCAGTGCCCGGGCAGCGACGACGAGCAGGGCTGCGACTGCGAGGCCGACGAGTTCACCTGCCTCGACGGGGCGTGCGTTCCGGACCTCGTGCTGTGCGACGACGTGGCGGACTGTGGCCAGGGCGAGGACGAGGTGGGCTGCCCCTGCGCGCCCAACGAGTTCACCTGCGTGGACGGGAGCTGCCTCCCGGCCGCCCAGCGCTGCGACGGCGCGGCCCAGTGCCCGGGCGGGGAGGACGAGCAGGGCTGCAGCTGTGGCCCGGGCGAGTTCACCTGCGTGGACGGGGGCTGCCTCGCGCTCGGCCAGGTCTGCGACGGCGCCGCGGACTGCACCGGAGGCGAGGACGAGCAGGGCTGCCCCTGCGCGCCCGACGAGTACACCTGCCTGGATGGGGGCTGCCTCGCGCTCGGCCAGGTCTGCGACGGCTCCGCGGACTGCACCGGAGGCGAGGACGAGCAGGGCTGCTCCCAGTGCGACCACAGCGGCGACTGCTCCGCGTGCCAGGATTGCGCGTTCGGGGGCCCGTGCGCAGCGGCGCTCGCCACCTGCCAGGGAGACGCCGAGTGCATGGGCTTCTGGGACTGCGTGAGCCAGTGCGCGGACCAGGCCTGCTACGACGGCTGCGTCCAGATGTACCCGGCGGGGGCGCAGCTTTACGATCAGCTCGTCCGCTGCGTGATGTGCGACGCCTGCTATAGCGACTGCGACGGCACGGGCTACGGCTGCACCCCGGCGTGCGGGGCCGACGAGTTCGCCTGCGCGGACGGGAGCTGCCTCCCCCTCGCCCAGCAGTGCGACGGCGCGGCCCAGTGCCCGGGCGGCGAGGACGAGCAGGGCTGCGGCCAGTGCGACGGCACCGGCGACTGCTTTGCGTGCCAGGAGTGCGCGGTCGGGGGGCTGTGCGCGGGGGCGCTCGCGGCCTGCCAGAACAACACCGAGTGCACGAGCTTCTGGGACTGCCTGAGCCAGTGTCAGGACCAGGCCTGCGTCGACGTGTGCGCCCAGACGTACCCGAGCGGCGCGCAGCTCTACGACGAGATGGCCCAGTGCGTCCTCTGCGACCAGTGCTACGGCGACTGCGACGGCCAGGGCTACGGCTGCGCTCCGGCGTGCGGGGCCGACGAGTTCGCCTGCGCGGACGGGAGCTGCCTCCCCCTGGCCCAGCAGTGCGACGGCGCGGCCCAGTGTCCGGCCGGCGACGACGAGCAGGGCTGCCCGGGGCAGTGCGACGGCACCGGCGACTGCCAGACCTGCGCCGACTGCGCGTTCACCGACCTCTGCGCGAACGAGGTCGGCGCCTGCGTGGCCGCCCCCGAGTGCCTGAGCTACAACGACTGCATGAGCGGCTGCCAGGATCAGGCCTGCGTGGACGCCTGCGCCCAGGCGTATCCCCTGGGGGCGCAGCTCTACGACGCGCTCTCGCAGTGCATCCTCTGCGACGCCTGCGTCGACGACTGCGCGGGTTCGGGCTACAGCTGCACCCCGGCGTGCGGGGCCGGCGAGTTCGCCTGCGGGGACGGGAGCTGCATCCCTCTGGCCCAGCGGTGCGACGGCGCGGCCCAGTGCCCGGCCGGCGACGACGAGCAGGGCTGCGGCCAGTGCGACGGCAGCGGCGACTGCCAGACCTGCGCCGACTGCTCGTTCCAGGGGCAGTGCGTGAACGAGTACGACACCTGCGTGGCCAGCCAGGCATGCCTCGACTTCGACGCCTGTGTGGTCGTCTGCCAGGATCAGGCGTGCGTCGGGGCTTGCGTCCAGTCGAACCCGGAGGGGGCGCAGCTCTACTACCCGCTGATGCAATGCTTCATCTGCGGACAGTGCCCCAGCGACTGCGCCTCCTACTCCGGGATCTGGTGCTAGCCGCCCGGCGCCGAGTCGTTCATCTCCTGAGACTCAGCGCGGGCAGCCGACGCGCGCCCGGGGCGGCGCCCGCAGGAGGGAGCGACGCCATGACCACGCCGGTACCGGCCGGGGAGCTCGCGGCCGCGGCCGAGATCCGCGGGGCGGCCGCGCGCTACCTGGCCGAGACGCGGGATCAGCCGCCGCCCGGGGTGCCCCCGGACTTCCTGCCGCACCTGCCGCGCGAGGTGGGCGAGCCCGCGCGGGACGCGGACGGCCGCTGGCGCCTCGGCCGCTGGACCCTGGTGCGCGAGGGCGACCGGTCCAGGCTCGAGAGCTACCCGCCCGGGGGGATCAACGCCGCGCACCGGGTGTGGTTCCTGCTCCAGCTCGAGCGCCGCGACGGCGCCTGGCAGGTCCTGCCGCCCGGGGTCCAGTTCGTGCACGCCTGGGCCAAGGGTCAGCGCTGAGGCTCCCTCCTCCCCGATGCCAGCCTCCCGCAGGTGGGGTCTGCGAACCTGGCACCGGTGCCTACCGCGGGCCTCGGCGAAGGTCTGCCCGACTGGTGTTGGGACCGCGGTGCTGGATGCCGGCGTGGTGAGCATCACGGTGACGCCCGCGTCGTCGAGCGCGGGCTCGGTGAACACCGAGATCCTCGTCGACGTGCCGTAGAACGCTTGCGGGTGGGTGGCGCCAGAGCCTGGCGACAGCGCCTTCGGTGGGGAAAGGAGATCGGAGCCGCTTCAGCGATACTTGGTCTGGCAGTAACCCGCTTCTTCGAACCTGGCATGGTACTTCTTCGCACTGCGGTCCGGGTAGAGCTTGACCTTGTACCAGGCATCGTCCAGACACCATTCGATCCGGTTTGGCTTCGTCTTTCTCGGCTCGCCCAGGGCAGCGTTGAAAGGTTCCACGGCAACCGCGCTGTTTTCAGGATAATCAATCTCGATCTGAGTGCACTTGCCGTTGTTGAACTTCATTTCGATCAAGAATCCTTTTTGGGCTGGATCCTGGCTCTGGCACACGATCCCCCGTTGCGCCTTGAGCTCACACTTCCCCTTGAATCTCGAGGCCAGCGCGTTTGCCTTGGCCAGTCCCTCCGTGGGGGTCATACCAATCGACAGACCCTCCACGACCGGACTGGCACGAAGGTCCTGGGCAACCCCAAGCAATCCCACCACGCCGGCCAACATCAAGGTTTGTCTTGGGCTCACAATGCTCCTCCCTCTTTGCTCCTCGATCGGACTCCTCGAAAACGACCTCGCCGTCCTGAATGTGCCTGCCCTCCTCCGCTGCCAGCCTCCTGCAGGTGAGTGAGCCTGGCTGCCTCACCAGGCTGGCATCTCCCGGCGGGGGCGGTGACTCACCGGTCCTGCCAGGCGAAGGCGTGCGGCCAGCGAGCAGTGTCCAGTGAGGGGAGCTCGGTGTGGCACACGTAGTACTCGGCGTCAGTCACCACCGGCGGGATGCCGCTCTCCGCGCCTCCGCCATCACAGGCGGCGGCGCACAGGCCCGCAGGTCGTACCCTCATCGGATCCGCCCTCCTGGAACGAGCTTCCTCCGCGAGACCCTTGCACGATAGCAGAGGATCGGCCGGGAGCTCCAGCGCGGCCCAGTCGTTCAGCGACCCGAGCCGGGCGAGCACGGCGAACAGCCCGACACCAGGCCACCCCCTTCCGGGGGCCAGGGTGCCTGCGCGCACCAGCCGCGCTGGGATCCCTGGCCTTTCGGCCTGGGCCTGTCAGCGAGGAGGAGTCAGCCTGACAATTCCTTCTGCTGCAACGTGTTATGCATGACGAATATTGGATATTCGATTTGCATATGCTAGCCTGCGGGTATGGAATACCACCCGCGCAGCCTGGCCCAGGTCATCCGCAGGGCCCTCGGGACCTTCCCCGCGGTGCTGGTGACCGGCGCGCGGCAGACCGGGAAGACCAGCCTGCTGCGGAACGAGTTCCCCGGCCACCGCTACCTGTCCCTGGACCAGCCGGACGTGCGCCTGCGGGCCGCGGCTGATCCGGCAGGCTTCCTCCTGGATCACCCGCCGCCGCTCGTGCTCGACGAGCTGCAGCACGTCCCCGAGCTGTTGCCCTACCTCAAGGCCCGCATCGACGAGGACCGCTCCCCGGGCCGCTTCTTGCTGACCGGCTCGCAGAAGCTGCGGCTCATGCGCGGGGTGAGCGAGTCCCTGGCCGGGCGGGTCGCGGTGCTGGAGCTCGATCCGTTCTCCGTGCGCGAGCTCGCGCCCGGACGGGCGTCCGAGCCGCTGGACAGCCTCCTGGAGCGCGTGTTCGGGGAAGGGCCGCCTTCCGATCCGGGGGCCGCGGGCCAGGAGCTCGCCGACTGGCTGCTGCGCGGGGGCTACCCCGAGCCGCGCCTGAACCCGGCCGTGGACCGGCGGCTGTGGTTCTCGAGCTATGTGCAGACCTACCTCGAGCGCGACATCCGCGATCTGGTCCAGGTGGCGGATCTGAACGCCTACGGCCGCTTCCTGGCGCTGGTGGCCGCCCGCTCGGGCGGCCTGCTGAACGCGGCCGAGCTCGGCCGCGAGGTGGGGGTCACGGCCCCGACCATCCAGCGCTGGCTCTCGGTGCTCGAGACCACCCACGTGCTCCACCTGCTGCCGCCCTTCCACCGCAATCTCGGCAAGCGCCTGCGGAAGGCCCCCAAGCTGCACCTCCTCGACTGCGGCCTGCTGGCCTACCTGCTCGGCCTGCAGACCGCGGAGCAGATCCTGCAGGGCCCCTCCCTGGGCGGGCTCACGGAGTGCGCCGTGGTGGCCGAGTGGTTGAAGGCCTTCCGCCAGGCCGGCGAGCGGGCGAGCCTCAGCCACTGGCGCTCCGCCGCGGGCGACGAGGTGGATCTGGTCTTCGAGCGCGGCGAGCGGATCTACGCCGTCGAGGTGAAGGCGACCGCCAGCCCGACCCCGCACCACGCCGAGGGGCTCCGGCGCTTCCTGGCGCTGGCCGGCCCCACGGCGCGCGGGGTGCTCGCCTGCCGCGTGGAGCGGCCCGTGCACCTGCTCCCGGGCATCCGCGCCGTGCCCTGGCACCTGGCCTGGTAGCGAAGGTCCGGGGTGGACCAGGTTTCCAAGCGCCCCCGAAGAGGGGGGCGCGCAGGAAACCTAGCCCCGAGGGGGCACACGCGGGGTCAGCAGACGCCGGACTTCCCTGCCTGCAGCGGGCTGGCGCCTTTCCGGTCGGATGCCAGGAAGTCGAGGACCGCGCGGCACACCAGGTCGGGCTCGAGCCACGTCATGTCGTGGCCGGCGCCGGGGATCACGGCGGTGGCGATGCCAGGCGCCAGCCGCGCGAGGCGCCGCAGAGCCTCCTCGCGCCCGTAGATCCGCTCGTGCTCGCCGATCACGAACAGCGTCGGGACCGCGTGGCGCCGCAGGGCCTCGTCGTCGATGACGGTCGGCGGGAGCATCCGGGTCATCCGCCGCAGCCCGAAGCAGCGGAAGGCCAGCGCCAGGTCCTCGGTCATCTCCTCGATGATCGCCTGGCCCCGGGCGCCGGAGGCCGCCAGATCCGGCAGGCTCCAGCGGTAGGCCCTGCGGATGAAGAAGCGCCGCGGGGGGAGCAGCATCACCATCATGCGCAGCAGCATGGCCGGGCGGAGCGGCAGGATCCACGCGGCCGGCGCCAGGAGCACGAGCTTCTCGACCCGGGCCGGGTGGCGCCGCGCGTAGTTCGCCGCCAGCCAGCCGCCGTGCGACAGGCCCAGCAGCCGGACGCTCGGGCCGAGCTCGAGCGCGTCGAAGAGCCCCTCGAGCCAGTCGCACAGGTCCTCGACCTTCTTGACGGGGCGGGTGTTCGCGCTGCGGCCGACGTCCAGGATGCTGTCCAGCGCGTAGGTCCGGTGGCGCGCGGACAGGGCCGCGATGCAGGGGATCCACATCAGCGAGTGGGCCCCGCCCCCCGGCAGGAGCACCAGCGGCGGGGCGCCGGCCGGGCCGCTCACCCGCATGAACGTGCGCCCGTGCGGGGTCTCGACGGAGCGGCACTCGCAGGGCACGGGCCAGGCCCGCGCTCGCCGCTCGTTGTGCTCCAGGTACATGGCTTTCGCCTCGGCCGAGAGGAACGGATGATGTGCCGTGGGTCCCATCGGATGCTCCAATGCGCGGCTGGCCAGGCCTGGGTGGCTGGCGCCTTCGAGGTCAGGGGCATTCTTCGTCCAGGAGGTGGGAAAGGCAAGCGCCGCGCTGGACGGCCCTCCTACCGCAGGTGCCACCCTCTCTCAGCGCCTGGCGGGGAACGAGAGCGGGTCGCAGGAGCTCATGTCCGGCGCGCAGCGCCCGGCGGGCACCTTCCAGCCGTCGAGGGTCATGGGGAGGTCGGAGCTCTCGAAGGTGGCGCTCTCGAGGTCGGCGGCGAAGGTCACGCGGACCCGCCCGCCGACGAAGCCGGCCCCCGGGTCGCACGATATGTTCAGGTTCACCGTCACGCTCAGGCCGATGGCCGCGGAGTGGTCGACCTCCCAGGTGCCCACGGTGACGGCGGGGATCCCGCCCGGGGGCACGCAGGGGAACGTCGCGATGTCGTCCGCGAAGGGCCCCTGGGCGAGGTAGCTGCCCCGGCGGAAGGAGCCGTCCGGCTCGAAGCGAAAGTAGCTCCTGTGCTCCATGCCCCCGGACCAGCCGAGCACCCAGGTCCCGTAGAGCGCGCTGGCGTGCGGGGAGGTGGGCATGCAGATCCCGGGCGGCAGGCAGAACCACCCCCCGCACTCGCCGTCGTTGCGGCACCCCACGCAGCGGCCGTAGACGCACATCGCGACGGGCAGGTGCTCGTGGCCTTCGCAGTCCGGGCCGGTGCGGCAGGCCTGGTCGAAGAAGCTCGCCCAGACGCACACCGGGCAGGGCAGCTCGCCCGGCGAGACGATCCCGCTGTCCGCGTCGGCGCAGGCCGGCGCCGGGGGGCAGCCCACGATCGGCTCCACGCAGCGGCCCGTGCGGCAGAGCTGTCCGGCCGGGCACTGCCCGTCCTGGGCGCAGAACACGCAGTTCCCCTGGATGCAGCGGCCGCCGTACTCCACCCCCGCCTCGACCGGGCAGTCCCCGTCGCCCCCGCAGGGCCGCTCCAGGCAGACCACCTCGGGGCAGGCGCCGGCCCCTCCCGCGCGCCGGTAGGCGAACGGGCAGTCGGCCAGCGCGCCGATGAAGGTCGGGCAATCCACGTCCGGGCCGTCGGCCTGGTCCAGCGCGTCGTCCGTCCCGTCCTGAAGCTCGCCGTCCGCGTCCGGTGAGCCCCCGCCGTCCCCGGAGGGGTCGGGGTTGGCGTAGTCCAGGCAGCCTGCGCCGAGCAGCGCGCACAGCACCAGGGCCAGCGATACGGGATCCCGCTTCGGCATGTCTTCTCCGGCGAGCAGCGGACCGAGAGGAGCCACCGCGGTCCCCATGCTACGGAGGTCCGTGGCCCTTGGCAAGCACCCCTATACTCCCGCCAGGCGCGCTTGCCGCCTGCGTCCTTTCGTGCTCCCATGGGGCATGCCCGTGGATCCTCGCGCGAACACAGGAGGGTGAAGACCGTGGCCACAACCGGAAGAACGGACAGCCTGAACGAGCACAGGGGCAAGCACCTCCAGGGCCGCAGGACCTCGCTCCTCTGGTGCCTGGTGTGCGCCGGCGTCGCTGGAGGGCTCGCCTGCTCGAGCCCGGAGCCTGCCACCCAGGCCCCGCCCGAGGTGAAGCCGCCCGAGGCGCAGCCGGCCGAGGTGAAGCCCCCCGAGGCGCAGCCGGCCGAGGCGAAGCCGGCCGAGGCGGCCCCCGCCGCCAGGTGCGACCCGAAGCAGTCGCCGGCGGCGTGCTGGCAGGCCGCGCAGGAGCTCGAGAAGAACGCCAAGACGTTCGAGGACTGGGACCGCGTCTACGCCCTCAAGGAGAGCGCCTGCGACGCCGGCGCGCCGGTCGAGTCCTGCTACGACGCGGCGGCGAACTACTGGGAGAAGGACAAGCGCGAGCCGGCCGAGCGCTACTACCTCAAGGGCTGCGACAAGGGTCATGCCCCGTCCTGCGCGGGCCTCGGGAACCTCTACGCGTCGGAGCCGAAAGGCAAGGAGGACGCGCCGGCCGGGCGGCCGGAGGCCAAGGGGCCCGACTACGCCCAGGCGGTCAAATACCTCGAGAAGGCCTGCCAGCTCAAGGACCCGGACGGCTGCGCCGGGCTGGGGATCCTGGTCGCCGACGGCAAGGGCGCCAAGAAGGACATCACCCGGGCCGTGGGGCTGTGGGAGAAGGCCTGCCAGCTCGGCAGCGACGTCGATTGCCTGACCGTGGGGAGGTTCCTGGCCGCGGGCCGGGGCGAGGTGAAGAAGGACGTGGCCCGCGCCAGGAAGGCCTTCGACGCCGCCTGCAAGCGCAAGTACGAGGACGCCTGCAAGGCGGCCCAGGAGCTCGGGGGGAAGTGACGGCGCGCTCGGACCCTGTGGCCGGCGTTGGCAGACCCTCCGTGTGTGAATCACTCCGGGCAGGCCTCGAGGGGTAGGGGCAAGAGGCCTCAGTCAGGAACTCGGAACGAGGAACGGGGAACGTGGAACCAAGAGGCCGGGTGGATGGTCCTCCGCTTGCTGCAGTCGGCTGGCACCATTCAGCGGGGTGCGCATCGAACGAGCGATCCTCTTCTTGCGCGGGCACAAGGTGATGCTCGATTCCGACCTGGCGGAGCTCTATGGGTCGCGACCAAGGTTCTCAACCGCGCGGTCAAGCGAAACCTGGAACGATTTCCTGCCGATTTCATGTTCCAACTGATGGTAGATGAAGAGGAAGTTTTGAGGTGCCTCCCCCTTGCGGGTGGCTGGCACCCTTGGGTGCTGGCGCCTTTCCGCGGGAGCGACTACCATCGCCGCGGTACCCAGGAGGCTCCCATGCGCCTGCAGCCCTGCCTCGCCGCCCTGCTCCTCCTGGCCGCGTCCGCGGCCCTGGCCCAGGAGCGGCCGATCGTGGCGGTCTTCGACCTCGAGGTGAAGGGCACCACCCTGGACGTGGGCGCGGTCGACAGGCTCACCGACTACCTCGGCACCCTGCTCGCGGGCCGCGGCTACCGGGTGGTGCCGCGCTCCCAGCTCCGCGGCCGCCTGACCGAGGAGAAGAAGGGCTCCTTCAAGGAGTGCTACGACCAGGGCTGCCAGATCGAGATCGGCAAGGAGCTCGCGGCGCAGAAGTCCCTCTCCAGCCAGGTGCTCAAGATCGGCTCGTCCTGCAAGGTCGCGGTGAACCTCTACGACCTCAGGACCGCCGCGAGCGACGGGGCGGGCTCGGCCACCGGCAAGTGCGACGAGGACGGCGTGGTGGGCGCGCTCGAGCAGGCCGTGGAGGCCCTGCTCGGCAAGGCGGTCCCGGTGGCGGGCCAGCCCGGCCCCCCGGCCGCGAAGGTGCCGGACGTCTCCGAGTACGAGCGGCTCGCGGCCCAGGCCAAGGCAGACGAGGCCGGTCGGCTCGAGGCGCACAGGCGGGCCGAGGCCGAGCGGGCGCAGCGGCTGGCCGCGCTCGAGAAGGCCTGGGACGCGGTCGAGCAGGTGGCCTCGAGCCGGGGCATGACCACCCAGGCTCGCGCCGGGGTGGTGCGGAAGTTCCTCCAGGACTTCCCCGCGGACAACCCCCGCGAGGCCGAGGCCAGGGCCCTCGTGGCCAGGCTCGACCGGGGCGAGGAGCCGGCCAGCGCCGGGGGGCGGATCAAGGTGGTCTCGAACGTGCCGGAGTCGCAGGTCTTCCTCGACGGGGCCCGGATCGGGACCACGCCCCTGGAGAGGGAAGTTCCGGCCGGAGAGCACTACGTCGCGGTGCAGAACCGCGGCTACGCGCGGTTCGAGCAGAAGCTCGCCATCGAGGGCGGGCAGGTGGTGACGGTGGCCGCCACGCTCGTGGCCTCCGGGCAGCTCAGGATCACCTCGAACCCTCCGGGGATGGAGGTGCTCCTCGACGGCGTCAGGCTCGGGACCACGCCGATCGCGGTGGAGGCCGCCGCGGGCGAGCACATCCTCATGGTGAAGGGGACGGGCTACCACGAGTTCCGGAGGGCCATCGAGATCGTGGCAGGGCAGGCGCTGGCGATGGATGTCAAGCTCGAGCGGCGCTGACCGGAGCCTGGCCGGGAGCGTCCTACCTCGCGGACCCCTCCGGCTTGCAGGTGCCTGACACCTCCGAAGTCAGGGGCTCGAGGCGTTGGCAGACCCTGCGTATGTGGATCGCTCCGGGCATTCCAGGAGGGTGGGGTAAGGCAGCAGCCGAGCTGGACCGCCATCTTGTCCGGGGGCACTTTTTGATTTGACCGTCGAGGGTGCCGGCCGTTCACCGCCCGGCATCTTCGGCCGCCGCCTTCTTCCTGTACTCGGCGGTCCGCCGCTTGAACTTCGCGAGCTGCCTGCGGAGCTTCTTGTCCTCGGGCGACAGGACCCGCCTGGTGCGCCGGTGATTCTCGTGGGTGAACGGCAGGTCGGGCTGGTCGGATTCGACGACCCGGACGCGGATCTCGTCTCCCACCCTGAGCGGCTCGGCCAGCCAGGAGTAGCTCTCCCACCGCCGCGTACGCGGGCCAGGGATCTGGTGACCGTTGAGCAGGAGCTGCAGCGACTCCGGTCTCCCGCGGACCTCGGGGTCACCCGCTTCGCTCTCGCCCGCCGACCCTGGCTTGCGGTTCCTGAGGTGCACCAGCGCGCCCAGCATGGTGTGCCCGTCGCGGCCGGCCGTGCACAGCCTCTTCCCGTTCCGGTAGACCTCGAAGCAGATCATCGGACGTCCCTCCTGAGAGCCGTGGTCGGTTGGTCCCTGTTTCTCATCCTGTACGCACGCGACAAGCAATAGGGATTTTCTGGACTGGGTGAAGGTAGCATCGGAGGCAGATGGGGCTCAATGGGCCGAAGGCGAAGACAGGAAACGACGCACTTTCAGGACGGTGCATCAGGTTGGCACTTGCGGACCGGGGTGGGCGGCACTTCTCAGCAGGCTTCTCAGCAGGGGAGTAGAAGGGCTGGGGGACTCACGGGGCCTGCGGGGCGAACTCGATCCGCGTCTCCAGCCAATCCGGGTCGAGCTTCACTTCGGTCCCCTCGAGCCTGAGGCCCGATTCCTTCGTGACCTGCTGCATGACCGCTTCGGGCGAGAGCCCGAGCGCGGTGAGATCCCAGAGGCGGATGGAGTTGTCCGGCTGTGTGAACGCAAGCGTTCCGTCGTCTGGCGAGATGGCTGCTGCGGCCAGGATGTCTCCCTTTGGAAACTGGGCCAGCTCGGCTCCGGTTGGAACTTCGAGGAGGCGAGCCGGTCCATCCGAAGGCATGAACAAGAATCGTCTACTGTCAGGGGAGAACATGAATGTGCTGTCACCGCCGAGAGGGCTACCTTCCGACTCGACCTGCTGCCCGGATGCCAGGTTCCTGAAGAGTATCCGCCCCGAGCCATCTGCGGCATTGGCGCCGGGGATGGCCACCTGGGTGCCATCGGGCGAGAAGGCCACCGGATCGCCTGAAGACGGCGTCGGGATCACGCGGACGATCTCACCGGTTTCGGGATCTCGGATTTCAATCGAGAGGTTCTTGGAGCAGGCAACCAGATGGCTCCCCGGCAGGAAGATGCTACAAACGTCGGTCCATTCCTTCTTCGCTGCCACTGGCTGGGCTTGGCCAACGAAGCCAGTCCAGACGTATGACTTGTATTGCACGTTCGAGGCGACGATGCTGTTACCGTCGCTCGAGAAGGCTGCGAACATCATCATGGCATCCGGGCCCACCAGCTTCGAGATCTCGGTTCCAGTCTGAGTGTCTAGCACTCGCATGGAGTAGTCTGTCGCTCCCACTGCGAGCCTCCGACCGTCCCTGGACAGGACGAATGGAATGACGTAGTCACGATCGAGTTCGAACCGACGCACCTCCTCACCGCTCTTGAGGTCCCAGGTCCGCAGCGAAGAGTCTTGCGAAGCCGTGACCAGCTTGCTGCCATCCTCCGAGAACCGGAGCGACCTGATGAACGCACCGTGCCCGCGCAGGACCGCTGGAGGATGCTTGATGCCGAGATCCCACACCATGACCGTCGGCTTCTGGCAGACCATCGCCAGCCGTCGTCCATCGGGGGATAGCGCGATCCGGTCCACCCACTGGGGGGTCCTGAGCTGACCGATTTCGGCGCTGCGGGCCACGTCCCAGATTCGTACGGTAAGATCCCGGCTCGCTGAGAACAGGTACTCGCCGCCCGGAGAAAAGGTCACGGAGTTGATGTTGCCTTGGTGGCCGTGGAGCACGGCCAATTCCTTCTCCGTCGTGAGATCTTCAATCCTGATGGTCGTATCGCTGCTCCCTGAAGCCAGCAGCCTTCCATCCGGAGAGAAGGCCAGGGAATAGATGCTACCCCGGTGCCCCGGAACCTCTCGCACCCTCCGGCCACTGGCCGGCTCCCAGAGGCGTACGATGCTGTCGTCACCGCCCGTCGCGAGGAGCCTGTCGTCCGGGGAGAAGGCCACCGCATAGGGCCGCCCTTTGTGTGCGGGGATGGCATGCACCTGCCGTCTCGAGGCCACGTCCCAGACACGGACGAACCCACCGTAGTCGGCGGCCGCGAGCCACTTGCCGTCGTGCGAGTAGGACATGAACCAGATCCACTGGTCCGTCCCGTCCAGTGTGCCGATCACCCGTCCCGAGGAGGCATCCCAGATGCGAATGAGCCCGGAATACGAACCGGTGGCAATCGTTCCGCCGTCGGGCGAATAGGCCGCCGACAGCGTTCCCAGCGATCTCTCACGGGTAAACAGGTCTGCAAGGGACAGGGACTTCTCCCTCTGGGTGCCGGAGGCAGCCAGGTGGAAAGTGGTCAGCGAGGTTCCGGTCTCTGCATCCCGGAGCCGCACCACCCCCAATGAATCTCCGGTGAAGAGCTTCTTCCCGTCAGGCGAGTACGCGATCGCCCAGGCGTTGACCAGTTGTCCGCCAACCCTCCCGATCTCCCGCCGTCTCTGTGGATCCCAGAGGATGACCGCACCGTCGAGCCCGTAGGAGATCAAGGAGGAGCCACTCGGCGAATACCGGAGGTGCAAGACTCGGTCCCCATGACCCTCGAGCCGGCCCGACTCGCGACCGGTGCGGGCCTCGTAGAGGCGGATCGTGCCTTCATGGTCTGCTGCGGCCAGGAACTGGCCATCTGGAGAGAACTCCAGGGGTTCCCCGGCCTGGCGGAGGCTCCGATCCTGCCAGGACTCACGCCTCTCCCCGAGTTCCCACACCCGCAGACCCGTGTCGCCAGCGCTGGCAAGACGAGCGCCATCCGGGGAGAAGGAGATCGCTTGGACCTCCGGGTGGGAAGCGATCTCCTCGACCCGGTTCCCGGCGGTCGTGCTCCAGGCGAGCAAGCGTCCGTCCGAGCAGGCCACGGCGGCGGATTCTCTTCCGGGAGCGAAGGCGCAGCCCACGACCTTGGCGCATTTCCCTGGGAACTCGACAGCCGGGGACGAGCCGGAGATCGATCTCAGGACGAGGTGTCCGTCGTTGCCGAGCGCGGCGAGTCTGTCCCCTCCAGCCGAGACCGCGAGGAGCTTTGCCCCAGCGAGGTCCATCGTCCTGCTGGAGGTTCGCTCCCAGGTCTCCCATCGCCAGGACGTGACCTGGCCCTCCTCGGACAAGCCGGATAGCGTGCTCCCGTCGGGCGAGAGCCAGAGGTGCGCGGCGCTCGAGGTCAGTCTCTTCAGCTCGACACCCGTGCTCAGGTCCCAGATGCTTATCCAGGAGGTGTTCGCGCACGCCAGGTTGGAGCCATCCGCCGAGAACACCGTCGAGACGCAGAGCGCGCCTGGCCGGCTGTGCCACAGCAACTTGGGCCTCGGCTGGTTGATCAAGCCCAGGAGCAGACCGCGAGCGTCGGGCCGCTCCTTCTCCTTCAAGGCCGCCGCGGTGTAGAGCAACGCCTCGTGGGTTCCCGACGGGCGGGTGGCGCGCTCCGCGAGCATCGCAGACAGGTGCTCCCGGGCCACACCCTCGGCCTGGTTGGCCTGCTCCTCGGCTGCCCGGGCCTGGTCGCGCTCCGCACTCACCTTGAGGTAGGACCAGATCCCGATGGCCGCGAGGAGGACCAGGGCAGCCCCGACCACCGAGAGCACCAGCCGGTGCCTCACGGTGAAACGTTTCCACAGCTCCCACGCACCGTAGGCGTAGGCCCGCACCCGGCTGCCTGTCAGGTAGGCCTCGATCTCCTTCGCCAGCTCCTTCGCATTCTGGTAGCGGCCGACCTTGTCCCTCTGGAGTGCCTTCTGAGCGATGGCGTCGAGCTCTGGCGGTAGCTCCGGGCATGTCTCGCACGCCGGCTGCAGGGGCGCCTTCAGAACCTTGCCGAGCACGTCGAAGATCGTGACACCCTCGAAGGGAGGTCGACCCGTCAGCAGCTCGTACAGCACCGCGCCCAGACTCCAGACGTCCGAGCGCTCGTCGATGGCATCGATCTCGCCGGCGGCCTGCTCCGGGCTCATGTACTGAGGGGTTCCCAGGAGCTCCCCGGCCGCGGTCTGGTCTGCAGCCTGCCCACGCTCGATCGCCTCCCGCTTCAGCTCGACCCCGCGGAGATCCTCCTTGCCGCGCACCTTGGCCAGGCCCCAGTCCAGCACCACGGTCTCGCCGAACTCCCCGACCATCACGTTGCCAGGCTTGATGTCGCGATGGATCACCCCGCGCGAGTGCGCGTAGGCGACCGCGTTGCAGAGGTCGGCGAAGTGGGTGAGGAGCTTGAGGCGCTCGGACAGCCCGCGGCAACCCTTCAGCGCGTCTGCCAGGGTCCGGCCCCGCACCAGCTTCATCGAGTAGTAGAGCGAGCCGTCGGACCGGCGGCCCAGCTCGTAGACCGGGACGATGTTCGGGTGCTCGAGCTGGCCGGTGACGCGGGCCTCGCGCAGGAAGCGGACGACCACCGCGGACAGTGCCTGCATGGGCGAGGGCTGGCCGCTCGGCGCAATGCCGGTCGGCAGCAGTTCTTTGATCGCCACCTCACGGCCCAGGTGTTCGTCGAAGGCCACCAGCACCCGTCCGATGCCTCCCCGGCCCAGCTCTGCGGAGTCCTTGTCGGCCGCCGACTGCTGTCCTTGAGCTCTCGCGCGGAACTTGTAGCGCCCCGCGTGCTCCAGGGTCACTGCGGTGATGTCCTCCGGGGCAGGCGCAGGTTTGGGCCCAGCGGAGCCCTCGGGCTTCGCGCCGTCCTCGGGCCCGAGCACCGCGGGGACTCCGCCGAAGCTCAGCACGACCGACTGCATGCCACCGAAGGCCTGGAGCGTCTTTCCAGCATCTCCCCCGTGGGCCTTGACCGCCCCAGACACCATCTCCTCGAGCCCCCTGCGTCTATCGAGGTCAATGACCCCTGCCGCCTCGAGGCGTGCGGCCAGGCCGACGCTGCGCTCCGTGGCCCACCCTGCCGCCGCGATCATCACCTGACCTGGCGTGGCCAGCCCGAGTTGAACAGCCAGTACCCCGAAGAGAAGGTCACGCTCTGCGTTCACTGGCCCCTCCCAGGTCGTAGACCGGACTGCTCCGCTTGTACCTAGGCTCATACACCTGCCGCGTTATCCTGGGCAACTGGCGCCATTCCACTTGCTGTGAGCGGTTGGCACCTACCTGCTTGGCACCTTGCGAAGTCCGGAGGTCAAGGCGTTGCCAGGCCTCCCGTGCGTGGATCGCTCCGGTCAGGCCTCGAGGGGTAGGGGCAAGAGGCCTCAGTCAGGAACTCGGAACGGGGAACGAGGAACGAGGAACGAGGAACCACGTTCCAGGAGGCCGGCACCATTCAAGCTGCGGTTCCAGGGTCCTGGATGGCAGGGGCGACCCCGGGGAATCAAGGACCTCCCGCGCCGGACACGGCGCACCGCACGCCGAAGCCCACGCCCCTCTGCGCCGGGTCGCCGATGAGGCGGGCCGAGGCCCGCAGGTACAGCGGGCGGCTGAACCACGAGCCCCCCCTCACCACCCGCCACTTGCCCGAGGTCGGGCCGGTGGGGTTGCGGGCCGGGCCCTCCTGGTAGGTCTTCTCCCCGTACCAGTCGGAGACCCACTCGAACACGTTGCCGGCCATGTCCAGCGCCCCGTACGGGCTGGCGCCCGCGGGGAAGCTGCCCACCGGTGCCGTGCTCTCGTACCCATCCTTGTAGCCCGCGAGGATCGGCGCCTTGGGGAACCTCGCCTTGATGGTCTCGTCCGCGATGCTCGCCAGCGGCCGGTCCTGCGACGGCCCGTCGTTCCCCCAGGGGTACGTCCGCCCGTCCATGCCCCGCGCCGCCTTCTCCCACTCGGCCTCGGTGGGCAGCCTCTTCCCCGCCCACTCGCAGTAGCTCCGCGCCTGGTCGAACCCGAGGCAGTTGATGGGGTGCTGCTCACGCCCCGGCTTGTCCCAGTTGCAGGACCAGGCCCAGTCCGGCTGGTCCTTGCCGAGCGTGAAGGGCACGCCGAGCCCCTCCGCCTTGCAGCTCCCCGCCTGCACGCACTCCCGGTACTGGGCCACGCTGACCTCGTTGCGGTCGATGGAGAATTCGTCGAGCCACACCTTGTGCGCGGGTTTCTCTGTCTTCTCGCACGCGGCGTCGAGCGGGCTGCAACCCATGGTGAACTCACCGGCCGGGATCCGGACCATGCCGGCCTGCTGCCTGCCCGCGGAGGCCGCCGCCACGCGGCCGAGCATGCCCTCGAGGGCCTGCTCCAGGGAGGCCACCACCTTGTCCTCGTCGCAGCCGCCCGAGGCCGCCCCGGAGGCCTCGCTGGCGGCCCTCCTCAGATCGTAGAGGTTGAGGGTGATCTTGCACTGGGAGCCGATCTTCAGCACCTGGCTCGCCAGGGACTTCTGCGCCGCGAGCTCCTTGCCCACCTCGATCTGGCAGGTCTGGTCGAAGCACTCCTTGTAGGAGCCCTTCTTGGCCTCGACCAGCCGCTCCTTGAGCTGGGAGCGCGGCACGATCTGGAAGCCGCGGGTGCCGAGCAGGGTGCTCAGGTAGTCGGTCAGGCGGTCGACGGTCCCCCCGTCGAGCTTCGCGCCCTTCACCTCGAGGTCGAAGACCGCCACGATGGGCCGGTCCTGGGCGAGGGCAGGGGACTGGGGCAGGGCGAGGCCCAGGCAGAGCAGGCTCGCGGCCAGGGGGGCTGTGCGCATCCCGGTCCTCCAGGGTGATCCTGGCGAGGATGGTAGCCCCGGCCGGGCGGGGCAGGCAAGCGAACGCGTGCAGCCGAGGAAGGTTCCAGACATTTTCATGGCGAGGGCCTGGACCCCGCGAAGGCCTGGGGTCAAGGCGTTGGCAGGCCTTCCGTGTGTGGATCGCTCCGGGCAGGCCTCGAGGGGTAGGGGCAAGAGGCCCAGTCAGGAACTCGGAACGAGGAACGTGGAACGTGGAACGTGGAACCAAAAGGCCGGGTGGATTGTCCTCCGCCTGCAGGACCCTGGCACCACTTTCCGGGAGGCACCATCTTAAACCAGACACCAGACACCAGACACCAGACACCAACTTCTGGGGCCGCCTCTCCGGGAAGGTGTCGCCGCGTGGCTGGGTTCTCAGGTCATGCGCAGGGGAGAGCTCATTGCCAACGGGTTGATGCTGTTCGGCCCGTTCATCCTGGGGAGCGTGGGGCTGGTCGCCGCGGGGCTGGCTTTCGCCCTGCCGGAGCTGTCGCTCTGGCTGATGACCGAGCTGCTCGCGGTGGGCTTCGGCCTCTTCCTGTGGGCCAGGCTCTCGGTCCTCCGGAAGGTGGGCTGGCTGTCCGTCGGCCCGGCCGGCATGTCGCGGGGCATGAGGGTGGCGTACTGCTGCGGCTACGCGCTGATGGCCCTCGGCGCCTTCCTGTTCCTCGGCTTCCTCTTCTTGGCGGCCACACGAGGCTGAGGTCCGCGGGCCGTTTGGCCTTCGTTCCCCATGATGCGGGTGGCTGGCACCCTCCTGCGGGGGCACCATTCAGCGGGGCTTACCCTTGCGGGTGGCTGGCAACCCCTGCTGAGCCACAGCCACGAGGCCAAGCTGAAGTCCTACCCTCAGCAGCACAAGTACGACGACAGCATCAAGGTGACCCACGTTTACGCCAACGCGGGCAAGTGGTGCAATCGGAGCCCAACGTTCGTCGATGTGACCAGGCGCCCGAGGGGGGAAGTGGGACGTCGAGCTCAGGGGCGTGAGCCGTGGCACGAAGAAACTGGTGATCGAGGTGCTCGACCAGACTGCGCTGGGGTAGACCGTCCCAGCCTTTCGGCCCGGGTATCAGTTTACCCGCGGAGTATTTCCTTGCCGGCTCAGTTGGAGTTGATCGCCGCAAGCAGCTAACCGCAAGCGCCTGCAGGGTGTCCCGGTCCGAGGGCGAAGGTTAGGACCTCGGAGAATCAGGGTCCAAAAGAGGTAGTCTGCTTGAAAGACCCCAGCCTGTCCTGCGCGTCCTTGAGGGCCTTTTCCGCCGCCGTGATGTCTTTTATCCTGTTGTTCGTGAGGCCGTTTTTTAGGTTCTCTCGTCCGTCGTTGATCATCGCCTCGACCTCACTCAATAATTTCGTAGTCTCCTCCTCTGGCTTGGCCTGATTCTCCAGCTTCTTGATTTCAAGGCTGCCTTCCGCCTCATCTAGGTTCGCGGATACTTTGAGGGCAGTTTCAGCAGCGGACCTCATGGTGCCAGAATTATCATCCAGCACTGACTTGACCCTCTCTGCGCATGCGCGACAACTAGTGTTCACGAACAATGCCCGCAATTCGCCAAGTGCCGTATCCCTGTCCGCTCCAGGCGAGGCGCTGGCCCTTTTGATCGCATCGTCGAAATCTAGCGCACCGATCTCATTCTCGATTCGTCTGATCTCAGGCTCGAGACGTTTGAGTGTCGAAGGGATCGTCCAATGACCTGCCTCGGCTTGACTAATGGTTGCATACATTCCCTGCAAGGCACTATTGTACAAATTTGACTTTCGCCTGCATTGCTCCTGCTTCTTGTCGAGACTGCAGTTCACCTGGATATTATCGGCTTCCATGGCGTTATCGAGTGCATTCGCGTAGTATCTTGGAAGGGCGCCAAGTACCTTTCCCGATTCTTGGACCATGCACGCACGGAGATCGGCCATCACTTTTTCGTAGGTGAGGCCTCCCTCAGTGTTACCCGTGAACAGCCAGTCCGTTGGCTTTCCTGTGAGCATCTCTCTTGTCAGTTGCTGTAGAAGGACATCAGGATCGATGGTCTGCGTGGCTAGGCGCTCATTGATGTGGGTATTGATTTCAACCACGGCACCTGCAGTTCTAATGAGCTCCTTCTCCATGGACATCTGTGCGTCTGTCAAGTCCTTCTTCCTCACAACCAACACGCTGGAGTATTCATCCAAGTCATCCTTGGTGACGCCGCAGCCTGCTCCTGCGGCGTGGTCGACCCAAATGAAGGCAGGGTCAGAGATGCGGTAGGAGTAGGTCGGCTGGAGAATGAAGTAGGCGTATTTATCGAAGAGCTTTTGCTTCTCGTTCGCATCGAGGGTGCACAGGTCACTCTTTGGTTTGCCGCAGATTACGAATTTCATCTTGTGGAGTTCGTCGACTCTCGCTTGGTAGGCCACGGTGCGTGCCTCTTTGTCCATCACGTTCGGATCGGCATCGGCTGCATCAATGTCCGTCCGATCGCGTGACTCACTTCCTCCGGTCGGTACGAAAACCCACACCATGGGCTCTTCGGAAACGTTGCCTCCGGTCAAGTTCAGGGTGATTGGACGATCGGACGTCGTTCCCTTCTTGGAGCTCTTGAACAGGCCCAAGACCTTGCTGGCAGCATCGACTGCCATCAGCGCCCCAGGAGGGACAGCGCCCCCCGCTGCCTTGGCTACGTCGCCGAGAATTTCCAGACCTTTCATGAAGGTGTCAGCGAGGTTCCGTTCCACGGCGCTGGTCTTCAGTCTCATGTCGAAGGACTCTGTAGTAGACCAGCGGATTGGTACACCCTTGAGGATGCTCTCTCCCCAGGAAGCACGTTCCTTCCCCTCGTCGAGATCGTAAACCATCACAGTCTTTGAGATTGTCTTGCCCGATGGGAGATCGAAATCGATTTCGAGCTTGAATAGCCGAAGATCCTTTTCCAAATCAAATGGGGCTTCGAAGAAGCTATCAGTGTGCCCTGTCGCCACCAGAGAGAGGTATGCCTCGGCAGGGCGCGCCGGACTTTTTTCCGCAGCCTCGTCTTCTGTGCCGAGAGCAGGAGTCACAGTGTTGTTCGCGGGTGAAGAATCCTTTTCCAACCTGACCGGGTAGGACAGATAGAATCCAGATGCGCAGTTGGTCATTAGAAGAGCGAAGCCTGGCAAACAGCAAGCAAGGAACACCAATCGTAGGCCTTGACGGGACAGTTGTTCTGAGCGCCTCATCTGACAAACCCCCATGGAATTCTGGGTCGTTCGACGACCCAGATTGGTAATTAGCTTGTAGCCATCCTTCTGCGTCCGACGACTTGCCCCACCCTGCGATTGACCGAGCCTCATCGTCAGTTGACCGCCTTCTTCGCCAGGTACGCGCCCTGGCCCACGCCGAAGAAGGCCAGGATGGTGGAGTCCACGTCGGGCAGGCTGGCGCTGTGGACCATGGGGATCGCCTCCAGCGACGCGGAGGCCAGCACCAGGAAGGACACCACGGCGATCACGGTGATGAGGAGCATCTGGAAGTCGCCGAAGTCGACCCGGTTGTTCTCGTCCCGGAGGAGGTCCTTGAAGAATCCATCGGAGCTCACGGTGCGCGCGGCAGGTGCGGCCTGTGGAGCCGGTGGCGCCTGTGGAGCCGGTGGCGCCGGTTGCGCCGGTTGCGCCGGTTGCGGCGCGACCCCTGCGGCCGGGGCTGCCTGTTGCTTGGCGGCATCCTGCTGGGCCTTCAGCAGTGCCTCCTCCTTGGCCTTCACGTCACCGGACGCGATCATCTTCGCGCCCGCGTACGTGAGCGCGCTGAAGCCCGAGAGGAGCAGCAGGTTGTTGGGGATGCCCGGCCCGGCCAGGAAGTCCCAGCCGCTGTACACCCAGCGCGTCACCAGGAAGGCGACGTAGCAGGTGATGACCACGAAGAACCAGGCGGCCATCTGCACCTTGGAGTTGCTGTACCGTCCGTTCTCGCTCTTGAAGAGCGAGGCGAATGCGCCCTCACCCGTGTACCTGCAGGCGATGAACGTCACTAACCAGATGAGGAACGCGGCGAATCCGAAGTAGATGAAGCGGCTCCGCCCCGGGTGGGCGACGTACGGCGCCAGGTTCGAGAGCTTCCTCAAAGTATCGTACTCCGCCTTGACCAGATCCCCGGGCTGCAGGGAGGCGGCGAGCGGCTTCAGCCGGTCGTCCGCGGTCACTGTCACCGTGGCGCCCTTCCGGTCGATCTCCAGGACGAGGCTCTGGCCGCCCTGGTCGACCCGGACGACCCTGGTCGCCTGCGGCTCGTCGGGTCGCCCGAGGATCACCGCGACCAGGAGGCCGGTGCCGGCCAACATGGTGATGGCGAGCAGCAGTCGCTTACTTTTTAGACGCAGCATGACTCCCCTCCCTTGGTTTGAAGGACGTGTCCACGAACTTCGCCCCCTCTCTGGAGGCGCCCGGGCGCACCTCCCCCGTCCGGATTCCGGCCTGGACGCAAGCCTCCAACCGATGCGAAGCCATCCGCGATGTCGAGAGATCCCGCCCCAGTGCGCCCAGAATACTCCAGCCACCCCGACGGCGGTCAAGGGAAACAAGGGACCAATTACAGTTCATTACAGTTGTCACATGGCGGACCCCTCCGCCCGCCCGTTCCTTGACCCGCGCCGATCGTGTGCTACGCTCCCCCCGTTCCCACTCGAGAAGCACGCGAGGGATGTCGCGAGGAGGTAACCACCCCATGGGAGGGGATCACATGCGCGCCAAGGCGAACTGGCTCTGCACGGCCCTCTTTTCTGCCCTGGGCCTGGCCGGCTGCTGCTCGGCCGGGCTCTCCGGCGCCCAGCTGGACAGGCTCCACCGGACCGTCCCGGAGAGCGCCCAGCTCGTATGCGCCAGCGACTCCTCCGGATCCGGCGGCGGCGAGGAGATGTCCTACCCGCTGGCGCTCCGCGTGGCCCTGGACGCCGTCGCGGATCGCGACGCGGCGCTGGACGACCGTGAACGGGAGATGCACGCGTTCAAGGAGAGCGCCCTGCGGAAGCTCGGCGAGGCCGCGGCCGGGAGCGAGAAGTCCAGGGCCGCCATCCGCGCGCTCGGTGGCGCCCTGGGCCTGGCCGCCGACGCCGACGACGCGACGCTGTGCGGCGCCATCGCCGCCGTGGCCAGGAAGCTCAGCGCGGAGGGAGACTCCCGGCGCGAGGTCGAGCGGATGGTCGAGGCGCTGCGCCAGGCCTTCAAGGCCGTGCTGCGGGCTGACCAGCTCCTCCTGGTCGAGGCGGACAACACCCTCGTCCTCCGGCTGAGCTCGGACGCCCTGTTCGCCACCGGGAGCGCGGAGCTCTCCAGGGACGGCCAGGCCCTGCTCGAGGGGATCGCGCCCATCCTGGTGAAGCTCCCCACCAGGCGCTACGTGGTCGTGGGTCACACCGACGACAAGAAGTACCCGCGCGGCAGCAAGATGACCAACCAGCTCCTGGGCCTGCAGCGCGCCAGCCGGGCCGTGGCCGCGCTTGCGGCGCACGGGCTGCCCGAGGGACGGCTGGTGGCCACGAGCATGGGCGCCAACGCGCCGCTCGACTCCTCCGGCTCGGAGGAGGCGCGCGCCCGGAACCGGCGCATCGAGATCGAGCTCATCCAGGATCTTCTCGACCCCAGGTCCCTGGTGGCCTTGCTCCTCCGCTGGGGAATCTAGCCCATGCTCAACCACGGCAAGGTCGTCCACCTCGGCCTGGTCACGCTCTGCCTGGCGCTGCTGGGCTTCATCTTCAGCGACTCCTCCAACCCCGCGCTGGAGACCACCTGGCTCCAGGCCCAGGCCCTGTTCCACCTCGACCTGCGGCAGGCGAGCCTGGACATGGCCAGGCAGGTGAGCCGGCCGGTCCTCGAGGACACGGGCGTGGACCTGGCGCTCGCGCGCGCGCTCAGCGCGAGCGACGCCGCCCTGGCGGAGCTGTCCGCGTTCGCCGAGCGGCGGCTGCTCGCGCTGCCCGGGGACGGCGCGGCGCTGCAGGGCCTGCACGAGGAGCTGCTCCGCTGGGCCGCCGGCCAGAGGCTCGGCCCGTTCGCGAAGCGGGGGGAGGTGATGAAGGCGGAGACCCGCTGCCTCGATCTCGCGGCCGAGCTGCCCGACGAGGTGGGCGCCCGCCTGCGCTTCCTGTACGGCAACTACCCCGACGTCTACACAGCGGATCCCCTCGCGCTCGGGCAGACGCTGGCGACCTGCCTGCAGGACAAGGTGAAGGGCAGGCTGCTCGCCAGCCCGGACGAGGCCGTGCTGGCCTCCTTCCGGGTGACGCCCTCGCGGAGCTGCGCGCGGGAGCTCAAGCAGAAGGCCTCCTTCCTGTTCCTCTCGAAGCGAGGCGCCGGGGAGAGCTTCACCTGCCCCGCCACCCTCAGCCTGGCGCGGGTGCAGGTCGACCGGCTGGTGCGCGACAGCGAGCTGGTGCAGAAGCTCAAGGCCTCCGACGCGAGCAAGCCGGGCTTCGTCCGGGAGTTCCCGGGGGAAGAGGGCGCACCGCCCCTGGTGCTGATCTTCCCCGCGCTGGTCGGCCTGGATGAGGCGCACCAGAAGCTGTCCCCCTACGGGCTGCTCGCGAGCCTGCACCGCGAGCGGGAGGAGGCCAGGGCCGCCCGCGACAAGGAGAGGCAGGAGCTCCTCAAGATCCCGGTGATCGACGTAAGGTTCGCCAACGCGATGCTCTTCTTCCCGCTCGTGGCCTTCTTCCTGATGTGGTACC
This sequence comes from Myxococcota bacterium, assembly GCA_022710975.1. Classification (GTDB taxonomy): domain Bacteria; phylum Myxococcota; class B64-G9; order B64-G9; family B64-G9; genus JAKLGA01. Next base: position 164,326 of record JAKLGA010000004.1, read on the forward strand.
TGGTCGCCGGCCTGTACGGGGCTGCGCGCTGGCTCGACGCCACCCGGGAGCCCGAGTGGATCCTGTTCAAGGAGGGCTGGCCCGCCACCTGGCTGGGCTACGGCTCCCTGTGCCTGCCGCTCCTGGTCTACCTGGCCCTCCTGTACCAGTCGATGGACTGGCGCCCACTCTTCATCGCTCTGCTCGTGGCGCTGGTCGCGGCGACCGTCGTCCTTTTCGCCTTCGTGGGCAAGGCGCGCAAGGACTGCCTGCCGAAGAAGAAGACCGCGGGGGAGACCGCGGGGGAGACCGCGGAGAAGACCGTCCATACGCCGTGAGAGGGGGAACGATGAAACCGTCGAAGCCGATCGTGTTCGTCCCGGGCATCAAGGGCAGCGGGCTCGAGAACTCCTACCCCATGGAGCCGGCCACCACCTGGTCTGCCTGGCGGGCCGTGGCGGGCGGGTCGCTGAAGAGCCTGCTGCTCGACCTCCAGGGCGAGGTGGACGAGTGGGACGACGTGGTGAACCGCCCGACCCAGGCGCTCCACATCGCCTACGCGAAGTTCGTCGAGGGCCTGCGCGGCCGGCTCGAGGTGCCGATCTACGTGTTCCCCTACGACTGGCGCCTGTCCTGCGGGGAGAACGGCCGCCGCCTGGCGTCCTTCGTCGAGCACCTGCGCAAGAAGCCCATGCACGCGCTGCCCGGCTGGCGGAAGGCCGGAGGCCTGGTCGACCTGGTGTGCCACAGCATGGGCGGCCTGGTCGCGCGCGCGGCGCTCCAGGAGTGGGGCAGGGCGCGCGGGGAGCGCCCGCCCGTGGGCAACCTGGTGTTCATCGCCACCCCGCACCTGGGCAGCCTGGACTCGGTCAAGGCCATGATCGTGGGCGACACCCCCATCCTCGACTTCCGCAAGGAGCTGCGGAAGCTCGCCCGCTCCCTGCCCTCGGTGTACGAGCTGCTGCCGCGCTTCGAGGCCCCGGTCGTGGCGAAGGGGGCCCCGCGGACCGCGCTCGAGGTCTTCGACCTCAGGAGCTGGCAGTCCAACGTGACCAGCCCGTCCGACGAGCTGCTGTTCGTGCTCCAGCGGCGGCTCGACGAGGCCAGGCGGTTCCTGGAGGAGCTGCCCTGGCCGGACGACAGGGACTGCAAGGTCCAGGGCAAGGTCTTCAGCGTGTACGGGGTGCGGGAGGGCTCGACCCTGGTCCAGGTGCCCGTGGACACCCGGCGCGCCGACCCGAAGATGCTCTACCTGTTCGACGAGGCGAAGAAGGGCGCGGGCGACGAGGTGGTGCCGGTGGTCTCCGCCATCCCCGACGCGCTCGGCGGCGTCCGGGTGGCCGTGCCCTACTCGGACGCGGGCTTCTGGCCGTCCGAGCTCCCGGCCAGGGTGTCGTTCCACGCCTTCCTCTGCGCGCTGGACGAGGTGCAGACCATGGTTGGCCGCTTCCTGGAGTCCCCCAGCACCCGCAAGCTGGAGAAGATGCAGCCCATCAACCTGAGGCTGGGGCTCGGCGCTCCGGCGGCGCGCTGAGGGCCGCAGGGCGGGCGAGCCAGGCCTCGCCTCGCGGGTGGATGGCACTACTCAGCGTGCCGGTTGTGAAGTTGATGCGATGGCTATCGCCACAGTTCGGACCAAGATGCCCAGAAATGGACCGTGGCAAGCGCTGCCTTTGGTCTGGATAGGTAACAATTCAACAGTTCTTGTCCCTACTATCTCCAAACTATCTCTGCTGCCAAGGTTTACATATACAAATGGTGGACACGCTTCGTTCCTGGAGCTAGGATTAGCAAGTATGAGATTATCGCCCGATCTATCTATGATAATGGCTGGCTTGCCAGCCCACACGACAACAGGATATGAACGCAGATCTCTTGCGGATGAAATTCCATAGAAGAAGAATAGACAGGCAAGCATGGCACTGGCAGTAATTGCACTTGCAGCATAGGACTTCTTTCTTGTGGCTCTTGCCATTGCCCCTAGTCTGTCTAGGAATCCAGCCATACCAGCCATACCAGATTCGTTACTGTCCGCAGTCGCGCTTGACGGCTCTCTGTCGATTGCCAATATAACGATAGAGAACATCGATACTAATCCCAGAATAATTGACGGGATAGATGGTGAGAAGAGTATCCAGAATGTAGGAATATAGTATTCTCCAAGGGTCAGTAGACCCATGAGTAGATCTATTGCCCAAACAAGCAGTACACCGACGATATAGAATCCTGCGATTAGGAATGTCGCGGTGCTTCTCATTCTGCTTAGTTGCTTCCATAATCCGATTCCAAACAACCATTGACAGGCAGCGAGACTTATAAAAACTAAACCGCTGGCCACCCAAAGTACATCACTTAGCTCGACATACAGAAGTCTCATGGGAATTCTCAAATATTGGAAGACTCCTAATTTATATACAAATACACACAAATATGCGCCGGAAGTAACTAGTGCAAGAACCAGAGCTTCCAAACCTAATAGTTTGCCGAGGCTGTCTGGATCTGGCTGGCGACCATCTTCTTCAGAGCGGACTTTGACTTCCCTAGGGCATTCCATTCACATCCCTCCCAATTAGTGGCGGTCCTGTGCTACTGATGCTGGTAGGTGGCACCGTTCAGTTAGGTTCTTTATACTAATGGCCATGCCTTGACGCCGAGTTCGGCTAGTTTTTTCTGGCGGTCCTCGATTTCCTTAGATGTCCAACTTTTTGGTTTTCCTGCAATCTTCGTCAACTTGAAGCTTGATGCCGCAAGTATAGGTTTCTTGTCCTCGAAGGAACTATTGCCAAGTCCACTGTTTACCCCAACTGCAAGAAGAGCAAGATTACCGAGCCTGTTATGGAATGCGGCTATCTCCTCATCATTGAAAGTGCTCCAAGACTTATCTGGTTTGCGGGGTAGAATATGTTCTAGATTGACCTCTTCTTGATTGGCATTTGGAACAAGTTCAGGCTGTTTTTCGCCTGTGAACTGTCTCTCCAGAACCTGGAGGTAGTACCTAGCAAACGGCGCCTTTGTGACTCTGGCAACTTGAAGTGCCGCCTCAAACTCACTATCTCGAGGTACAACTGTTGCCAGTGTAGTAGATAGCTGCTTGGAATTCCTAATAACTCCATCTCTGACAGCTTTAGCAGCGTCAGCATAGTGCTTTTCCATCGTTCCGCCACCGAGGCCGCCGGCAATAATTAGACGGACGCTCCAAGAAACCATCAGACGCAATGTTGCAGTAATCTCCTTCTCGTTGAATTTTGCTAGAGTTGCAAGAAGAAGCGGTCGTATCTGCACCATTCCAAGTGAGTTTATCGTGGCCATGTGGCCTTTTGCCGTGGCTCCATATTGTTGCCAAAGCGCATGATCGGTATTTAGGATTGCTGCATACATTTTTGCGCCAATTGCCAATTCCTTTGCGAAGTCAACAGCGGACTGCTTGCTTGATGTCTCTTTCTTTATTTCCGAGTACAGCTCCTTCTGCCGCGTCGCGCCATATTTAGAAGACCACAAATGTCGAATGAACTCCACAACGATCCCTTCATTTTGCACTGCATCAAGCGTCGCGAGCATTTCAACCCAGCTCTGTTTTACTTCTGAAAGTCTATCCTCTGAAAGTCTGAACAAGAAGTTTTTTAGCAGGTCGGAGATTGCAAGATCAAGTCCACGATCATTCAAAGTCTCAAAGATGATAAATGCGTTTGCATCATCAGGAACCCTCACCCATATTACGCGAACGTGCTCATCTATATAGTCTTTCAACTCACCCAGCCGTGCTACTTTGTCGCTGCTTGTCCCCACCCAATGCTGAACATGTGCATTGGCAAGGCCGATGGCACAGGCAATCCGTCGGTGAGACTCCTTTGTTGGCTTTTCTTCTCGATCTGGGCTCTCTGGAGATGAAAGCACTCGCTTATGAAAGAAATCGTGATCGATCTCGTTCAAGCAAAGACGGCCTTTACGTTCTTGGGTCCGAAAGTCAACGTTAACTAGGTATTTTTGCTCAAGCTGTGCGGCACGTTTTGGATCACCATTAGAAAACAGCCAATCTCTCATCGCACCGACCAGTATTGCTATTGATGCAAGCCGTTGCTGTCCGTCGACGACCTCAAGCTCAACATCGGTTCCTTTTGTGACAACGATCGAACCAACAAAGTAATCCTTCTCTTTTGCTGACAGTGCCGTTGTGATGTCTTGATAGAGGTCTCGGATGTGAACTTCTTCCCAGGCATACGATCGTTGGTAGATTGGGACCTGGAGAACGTTGTCGGCCAGTGCATGCCCAATGGATTCCAGTTCGATCCTCAGCTCTTCGATTTGGCGACCCATAGTTTCTGAACTCCTAGAGAAATGGGGGCTGGGCAAGATCCGCCACCGCCTCTTAATCCAGCTACTCCTTATCAAGCCCCTGAATAGTGCGGTTGTTCTCCATCACCATTCTCACTATTTGGACCGACGCACTCGCCGAGATCTAGGCCTCGGTCTCCAGGGGCGCGGTTACCTTTGTGCGGAGCAGGAATGAGAAGCGCTGCTGCCTCTGCTGGTTCCAGTGCATTGGAGAGAACGTTCAGTCCCCTACCATCGAGAAGGTATGGTTGAATCAGGTCCAAGTGCGCAACCAGGCAAGAAGATGACCCTTGCTGGGATCTTGAAGTGCCTCTGCCTTGGTAAACAATCGACCTGCCCGAAGTATCTTGAACCTTGTTGAAAGTCGCGAGCCTTCCGTCAGTTTCACTTCGACAAGAATATCGGCGTGTTGTAGTTTTTTCTGACCCTTCTTGATCGGGTTCCGTGCTCGGTCCGTGCTCCGCACTTCGAATCTGTACCACCGGTTCTTTGCACGGTCGTAGCAGGCAGCATCCTCCACCCACTTGCCTGCTCCGAAGACCTCCAATCCGTCGCGCGCAGCAAGGTATCTGACAAACGACTCTGCAACGTCAGCGAACCAGTCGTGGCTGTCATCCATGAGCATCTCCGCAAGTTCGATGCCGTGGTGTACGACCGAGTGTTAGGACTGCTAGCGGTGGATTTCCCTCCAACGATGACCGCAGTCGTGGCACTCCCAGAAATAGGTCCACGCAAGATCGTCTCCATCTTTTTGTGGGTATGGATTCGGCTGGCCGGATTTTACCAGACCAACATTGCTGCTGTTGCATTTTGGACAACGTGGTTTCTTAACACTAGGCGGCTCTCTTTTTTGAGAAGCTTGCATTGATATTTACTCCTTCGTCAGGGGTTAGGGATAGAGTTGTACATGTTTCAGAGCATGTGTAATATCGAGTCGCTGCGCTGTCATTTGCGATTGTAGCCTGCCATGTATTACTCGTTTGGCTTGGCGGCCTTCTTCCCTAGGTACTCATCCCCGAAGTCGATGGCCACCTCGGTCCAGAGCGGCAGGTGGTCGCTCATCTTGTAGGTGCGCCACGTTCGGTACCTCTTCGCGTTGCTCTGCTTGTACGCCTTTTCTTCTCCGTCCCGGTAGACGTGCTTGTAGAAGTCGAACACTCCCCCTTGGGCATTGTCGATCTTGTTGTCCTTGTTCGACGAGAGGAAAGCGATCTGATCGAAGGGTTTGGTGCGGTCAACATTGGTTTTCAGGCCGCTGATGGCCGCTGGCGCATCGAACGCCTTCTCCAGTTCCTTGAATGTCTCGTCCTCGTCCGAGAATATGTTGAAGTCGCCCAGCAGAATCACATTGCGGGCCCAGTGGTCCTTGTCCTTGACCCGCGCCTTGAGGAGCTTCACCAGATCCTTCATCTCCTCCAGGCGCTGAGGGTCGTCGGGCTTGGATGCGCCGTAGTAGAGGTGCCCAGTGACCAGGGAGAACTTGAACCAACCCGCACGGAAGCCCACCAGGTAAGGAGAGCGTGCGAATGCCTTGGGGAGGACCAGCTTGCTGCCCTTCTTAACGCTCGGGCCGGCCAGCTCGCCCGCCAGCCCGCCGAACCTCACCTTGCGCTCGTCGTACAGGAAGGCCAGCCGCTCCGCGTTACCGGCCTGGCCCTGGGTCACGTCGGTGACCAGGTACTTCCACCAGCCGCCCAGGATGTTCATCAGCCGGTCCAGCGCGTCGAGGTTGCCCCGCACCTCCTGGACCGCCACCAGGTCGAAGGCCGAGATCACCTCGGCCAGGTAGAAGAGCGGCTCCGGCTCCCGGCCGCCCGACTTGGTCCCGCCGAACTCGCGGATGTTCCACGAGGCCAGCAGCAGCTTCGAGTCCAGGGTCTTGGCCGGGACCTCCGCCCGGAGCGCCGTGCGCAGCCGGATCAGCCCCTCGGCCGTGCGCCGGTCCTCGGCCCTCTTGCTGTTCAGCGAGTGGTAGAAAGGCATCCCATCCCCCTCTCCTCCGCCTCCAGGCCATCAGCCCCCTGCGGCAGAGATGTTTTGTCGCGACCCAGCGTACTGCATTCCTGGCCGGCTCGGACCGGAAACTCGAGGGTCATTGCCAGAAGTTACATTTGTCACGCCGCCTCGGTGTTTCACTTGATCGGTCTCCTCGCCGGGTCCCCGTATGCGCTCGGCGGCCGGCAGCGTCGGGGCGCCGCCGAAAAGTGGATCGATCCGTGACGCACCCTCGCGCGTTTCCGACTCACCCTAGGGGAGGCGTGACGGAGTTGGGCGAATGTCTGACGCTGCTGGGGGCATGTCTGGCGTAGGTGGGCGCATGTCTGGCGTACCCTCGAGCATGCGTGACGCGCCCTCGCCGATGCGTGACGCGGATCCGGACGTTTCGGACCGAGGTGCGTGGAGTTCGAATTCTGGTCGGCGGATGTCTGACGCGGTTGGGCCGATTTCGAACCTGGTGTCAGGCAGGTTCCGAGGTGTCTGGTCGAGTTCAACCCTGCGCGCGGCAGGAGGCCGCCCGACCTCCGGACAAGCGTGACGGACCTCGGCGCAGTTCGATCCAGCCTCTCTGCAAGTGCCGCTGACCTGGCCGCACCTCGATCCCACCTCCCGCTGAGTCGATCGGACCTGCGTGCATGTCGAACTCACCTCGCCGGACTTCGATCTCTTCTCCGCGCGGTTCGATCCGACCTTCCTGGACCCGCCGTTCACCTCTCCGCGAGTGGATCGGACCTCTCCGCGGTTCGATCCCGCCTCCGTCCGATTCGCGCGGATCTGGCTGGAGGTCCCGCCGGCTCGCGGAGGAGGTTGGCGCGAGGAGGGCAATGCCCGCCGGGTCTGGACGAGGTTCGCGCAGACCCGGCGGGCAGGTGAGGGAAGTTGTCTGTTACCCGTGGTTCCCTCCTTTCAACCCACGGGCACCGGGGCAGGGATCGGCCCGACCGGGAGCGGCGAGCTCGGGCCAGGGGACTTCGGCTCGGGCTGCGCGGGCTTCGGCTCCTGGCCGAGATCCTTCTTGTTCCGGTTCAGCCGCCGCAGCAGGTAGCCCTCGGCGCGCACCTGGTCGCCCGCGTCCATGAAGCACGCGCGTCCGACCTGGGACAGCAGGCGCAGGTTGGTGTAGGCGCGGCCGTCCAGCTCGTCGAGCGTCATGGTCTTGCCCTTGGAGCGCTCCTTGAGGTTCTTCTTGGCCTCGGCGTGGGTGGTGACCAGCCCGATGGCGCGGTCGAGCTTCTCGATCAGCCCCTTCCTCGCCGGCTCGCCGTCCTGGGCCGGGGCGAAGTCGGGCTGGCCGAGCAGCGCGCGCAACCCCTCGAGCCTGGCGCGCAGCACGGCCGGGTCGTTGTTGAGCTTGCCGCCCAGGGCCTTGACCAGGTGGGTCAGCTCGGTCACCCGCTCCTGGGTGGTCTTGGGGTCCTCCCCGGCGGGCACCTGCCTGCGGGAGATGGCGACCAGGGCCATGGAGATGCCCTTGCGGAGCGCGAGCCGGCCCTCCTTGAAGGCCAGGCCCTCGCTCATACGGGCGCCCTTCTTGGCCCCGCGCACCTCGCTCTTGGCGGCGCTCTCGGCCCGGAGCTGGTCGCGGAACGCGACCAGCTCGTCGAGCATGGCCCTGGAGTAGCCGCCGGTCTCCAGGGTGGAGAGATCCGCGGTGGCCATGGGGATGAGGCGATCGGTCTCGTTGACGATCTCCTCGCTCGAGAACCTCCGCCCCACCTTGGCGAAGTCCTCACGGGTTACGGGGACGAACATGACGCACCTCCACTGTTCGGCGCTCCTGCGCCGGTGTTTGGTTCCCCTGTCGGGTGAACCGCGTTTGGGGACGCGGAGGCCAGGAGCAACCCGTGTGCCAACTTTTCCGGCTGCGCGGCGGCCGAAGGCCAGCGCGGAGGGTTTTCCCTGGCTCTTCAGTGGGCTATAAGCCAGGTGACGCGCCCTGTCCTGGCTCTGCACGCCGCACGCAGCGCGCCGCACGTTTCTTCCCGTGTCCGGATTCCGGTCACGTTCATTATCAGGGCCGGTTTTCTTTATCGGCCCACCCAGAGCCGGTGGTATTTTGGGGGGCGAAGGTGGCGAGGAGGAGGGTGGGGACATGGATCAGGTGATCGAGCTCGAGCTGATGGACGAGTTCCTCGAGGTATGGTTCTGCTTCGGCCCTCACGGCGCCTTGGACGGTCTCTCAGGGCCGAAGAGCCAGGCGACCGCAAGCTTCGTGATCCTGTCCGAGCAGCCTGAGGTCCAGGGTCCGCGGCTGCGCTTCCGCGCCTCCAGGGCGAGCCTGCAGGCCGTGGCCCCGAATCCTGGGACCGGGGTGGGCAAGGCGCGGGTGGTCCTGGTGCTCGCGGACCCCGAGGTCCCGGCCCCGCTGCGGAGCCTGTTCGAGCCAGGCGTGGAGGAGGAAGGCGGGGACGAGCGCTTCCTGGCGAGCCTGCCACGCCGCGGGCACTTCGGCTCGATCGGCCTGGCAAGGCAGCTCCTCTGCCAGGTCCGGCGGACCGTGAAGGGCGAGCTCGTGCGGAGCGAGGACGGGCAGATCTGGACGAACGAGCCGGGGCGGGAGTGGGCGATCAAGTACCAGCCGCGGAAGCGCGACTTCCTGGTGAGCATCCACGGCAGCCCGGCGGAGCACCTGGAGGTGGCGCGGGAGCAGGTCCAGATCAAGGACGTCGATCTCAAGCCCAACCGGTCGAAGTACACGCGGTTCTACCTGGCGGATGAGGACGAGGTGGAGGACGCGATCCGGCTGATCAAGAACGCGGCGAGGCTTCGCCAACGTTGATCGGCCCCTTCCGCCTTCAAAGCACTCCTCCTGCAGGTGGCTGGCACTTTTCCGGGGGCAGGAGGCACAGTGGTTACAGTTGGCTGGCTGGCACATGCGGACTGGAGGATATTTCTAACTTTTGGCGCAGGAGCCATAGGTCCGGCATTTAGCTTAGGCTATCTGGGCCAGTAGGTTTTTTGGTTGACTTCTCAAGGACTCCACGGTACGCAGGTCTCCAATGACCGAGGGCGGCCATCATGGTGGCTCCATCGGCAAGAAGCCACCAGATTTCTTTTCTGACGGGAACCGCTTTGCATGGGAGATGGCGGCAGTCGAACCCGAGCCACATCAGGATTGGTAGTAGGAGGTAGGTTCCATGACTGACCGAAGTAGTACAATCCCATCGTACAGGAAACCACCGATTGTGGAGGCTGTTTGGAGTGTCCAGTTTACAGAGATGACCTGGATGTTCTCACCGCACACAGGGGTTTTTTGGAATTCGATAAAACAACGGTTCCCTGTGTGCCAAGAACAACCGCCTATAGCGCATGTCGTTGAGGTTCCTGATCTGTTCAATGTTCCGCCGAACCAGGTTGAGTTACGCCAGCTCCCACAAACTCGCCAGTGGTTCCTATCAAACCCTGGGAACGACATTGTTCAACTGCAACGTGACCGGTTTTGCTGCAATTGGAGGAAGGTCAAGGCCCAAGACGTGTACCCACGGTTCTCTTATATGAAGCAGCAATTCGAGCAGTCGTGGGATGCATTTACTCGGTTCATCAGAGACAGTGGTCAGTCCCTCCCGACGATTGACCAGTGCGAGATGACTTACACGAATATTTTCGACCAAGAGGAGGGGTGGAACAGCATTGGTCAATTCGGCAACGTCTTCACGATGATGGCGTGGCCAAGCACTCCTGCATTCCTCCCGGCTCCAAAAACTCTAGTGGCACGACTGACCTTTGATATTCCGGGCATCGCCGGCAGGCTACATGCGGTTGTCCGCCACGTGCTTAAGAGGGAAGGCCCCGCCCAGGAAGCCCTGATGCTGGAGTTGACGGCGAGGGGACTTCCATCGAGAATAGACCATGAAGGTCTTCTGTCCTGGTTCGCTTCGGCAAGGGAGGCTATTGTTCGTGGCTTCACTGACCTTACGACCGATGCGATGCACGGGATCTGGGAGAGGGAACAGTGATGGAGAGCTGTAGTACCAGGCCTAAAAATGTTTCGTCGCCTGGTAAAGGTGGTGCCCAGGCATTTGCTGGCGTAATCCCTGCTTACGACCCTGATGGTGAGCATCAGGGTTGGCATTCAAACCGGGAGTGCTTCAGCCCGGAAGGCTTGGCGACAACGATACATGAACTGGCGTTTCAGTATGTGCAGGAATATATTACTCCTGCCACTCTTGACTTCGTAGGCAGAATTCCTGAAGTCGAGCCGCTCCAAGTTGTTATTATTGACACGATGGCTCCAGAGCAGATCGAGGTTTTCAGGTCATTCCACGTGACTGTAAAGCCATATGAAGATGAGTTCAGAGCTGACTTCTTGGATGCCAATCTGAGTTCATTCGGTGCGACTCGGAACGAGGCCATCTGGAACCTAAAAGACATCATTGCAAGCACCTTCCGGACTCTCCTGGAGCATGAGGATGGTCGACTTGGGCCTGGGCTAATACGGCAGTTAGCGGTGCTAAGATCTTTCTTGCGGAGATTAGGCTGAGCATGTCAGTAATTGACAAGGAACTTGCAGAAAAGATAGCAAAGAAGCTCAAGGCTAGGTTCGACCGAAGCCCCAAAGCACATGACCTGGCGCTTGTATATGAAGACGCCATTCTAATTGCAACGTTCGGGATTCGACGAGGATCAAAAAAGGGTCTTGGCCACGACCACATGCTTGAAGCCTTACGCGTGACTGCGCGCGAAGCAAAAGACCTCGGGCATTGTCCGATGTCACGGGACAGGTGGCTTGGGATCTATCGGGATAGGGAACCAGCATAATTGGGCTTGTAGGTTATGGATGTTGCCTCTGTAGAAGCAAGTGCTGACCACCTTCAACAGAAGAAACCGCCTACTTTGTCTCCCTTCTTACTGTAACTACCTCTAGGCATGGTGAAGACGTAATGCAGTAGTCTGGCGCCTTCCAGTGGGGTCTGAAAATGGGTGGCACTTCCCTGGTGGTAATCGGAGCCGTAGGGTTTAAGGTTGCGATGCCGCTTGCGTCGTTCATTGTTCGACGTAGATCGCAGTTTTCAGACAATCCTGTTTATAGAGCTAGGAGAAAGTCATGACAGAAGAAGAGAAATGGAAATTTCTAGAGAGCCTTGACGAACAGTTTCTTGTTGGTGGAGTTATATTGTCTGAATGGGCCACCTACTTGATCAGGGATGCGGATACCGCTTTCTCGAGAGGTGCGCCTCTGGCTAGTATTATTACCGGGCTGGCTGGAGTGGAAACGCATCTGCGTTCCGAGGCAGGTGACAGCAGAAAGCGATTCGTCGATCTAATTGAGGAGTCTGATCTTGAGGATGGACTAAAGCAAGAGCTTCATTGTTTAAGGAAATACCGAAACAAGTGGGTTCACGTCGACAAGGCTTCAGACGACTTGGAGTTGTTAGAATCCCCGGAAAGGCACTTGTTGGAACTGGAAGAGATGGCGTGCAGGTGTTCTGTTGCGCTTCGTCGAACTATCTATTCGAATCCGTGTATATAGAATTTGCTGGGCATCATTTTGACAGTTAAGGCGATGGAACGAAGCCAGATATCGATGCTGTCCGGCTAACTTCCTTGGTTCTATTCGGTTTGATGCATTTTTATCCTGCCATGGCCTTCATGAGGAAGCCTCTAGAATAGTCTCCTTTGGTTGTTGTTGTCATCTGCGTTGATTTGTTTCATTTCCTTCTTTAGCTCAACACATGAAATCTTTCCAAATGCCTTGGCATCGAGATAGAAAAAACTCTGTGGTGCCCGCAAGCTCTGACTGATACTACTAAGGTCGATAGGTTTTTTTAGACGCTCTGCGTGGCTAACCCCTATCGCTATGCCATTTCTTCTGTTTCGGAAGTAGTGCTTATAGGTTTGCTCATTTATGCCCGAATCAGATCCAAATCTTTTCCATAGGTCTGCAATCGATGCAACCTTAACGCCAGCGACACGAAAACAACCGACAACTTTTCCGATGGGTTCAGTGGCATACATCACGATAATGTGTACATTTCTTGCGAACCGAACCTTTCTAAACTCAACGCGCTTCCTTCCGTCGAGAATCATTTCTGCATACTCTGGATGGATCGACATCAGAGCTACTGATCCAGCCGGCTTGTGAGCCATGGCATGGCCTCCTTCGGGACGGTGACAATAGATTGCGGCGCACCTCTGAGTGCACCATTGTTCTTCATCTCGGTTAGGGATATCGGAATGTCGAGGCACCTTGCCTGTCGAAATAGAATTGCAAGGACCCGTTTCTTGCACCATTCTTCAATTTCCATGTAGGTATATACAGTTCGGCTGCCGACGAACTTCGCGATTTCATTGGGAAGATTTGAGCCGATAGTTCGCTCTGTGATGCCCACAGTGTAAATACCCTGTCGCTCATGAGACCTGTAGAATAGCAGGATTGAGGCAGGAGGTATCGCTTTGACCATGGATCCGCAAAGGTAGGCCTTCCTTATTGCGTTACCGTAGGGATGGCGCCCGGGAACGAGTTCTGGTTGTGGCTCGAGTTCGGGGAATAGCAATTTATGGTATTGGGGCCGTATTGGGACGACGAATGTTGGAACACCTGTGGTTCTGAAGAATCTAGGGCCATACAGGATGTGGAAATCCATTGCTGTAAGGGAATCCGCGATGACAGTGGAGGGCTTGAGATGCTTTGCGAAATAGAGTTCCTTCGATACTGCCTTTGGTTGTGCTTCATTGAAGCCGAAAAGAGATAAGAGTCTGATTAGCTTCTCCTGCTTGGGCAGAGTAGTTAGGTACATCCAATCATATAGATTCTTATAGGAGTACTCAAAGATTGTTCGTAGTAGTAGTTCGCCGAATTTGCTACCTGCTGAATCGTCAGAGGCTTTAAATGTGCAGATCTTAAGAACACGACCTTCAAGTGAAACGTCTGGATTTCTTTCCTCTTTGACGATTGCCACGCCACCATACTTCGCTGCGCCCGGATTGATCACGATCCATGCTTGACGATGCTCTCTCTTGCACTTGGCAAGCCATCCATCGAAGCCTTTGTAGTCATCTCTCAGGCTGGAGAATATCGGATCATGTTGGTCGATCTCGTGGGCTTTGATATTGCGAATTGCGGGAGGTGGCCGTGGGATCTTGTCGAGGAGACTCTGAAGAAGCTCAACTGCTCCATCGATGGAGTAAACACGATCTTCTAGTTGGAATCGTTCCGAAGTCTTCCAGATGCCACGATCATCTGTGACCAGAATGTCTACTGCATCGCCTGCAACTGCTGCGAGAAGTTGAAGATCGATAAGATCATGAGGGCCAGTGTGTGAACTTATATTAGAGTCCTGCATTTCGTTTGAAGGTGCAGGAGGATTCTCAAGAATTTCATATTTTTTAAGGAGAGCTAACCGCATAGAGCGCCGATTTACATCCTTGTCGGCGGCGATCTCAGCTCTGCTGCTGGGATGATAGCAGATGTGATGACCCTTCTCGTTGGCATATCTGATTAGATCAATTGCCAGCGGTGTGCCAAGCTCAAGATCGCTTGGACTCGTTGGCTCAAGAGGAATCAGAATATTCGTGTCAACGAGGATTCTCAATGGCCTCACTTCTCCGTCTGTATGGCAATACTGCCTTTGCACGAGGATAGTGCCTGGGATTATAGAATAATGCCTCTAATCTGCCGTTAGATCGCGAACAACATCAGTCACGAATCGCTTGAACGAATCGTTCTCCACGAACTGCTTGTAGACCTGGGTGTCGTCGGTCAGCAGGGTCTGCATGACCTTGCTGAGCGCCTGGGCCATGGCCAGATTGGCGGTGTGCGGTGTGTTGGCCTTGGCGTTCTGGTACGCCTCGTCCGCGGCCACCTTGGGGGCGATGTCCTCGCGGATGCGCTTCACCACCCGGTCGGCGTCGGTGAACAGCGTTCCGAACGTGTCGTTGAACTGCTTGATGATGTTGCTCAGCTTGTCGAACTCCGGCTCTGGCTTGTGCCCGCCCCCGCCGGGCGGCACGGGCCCGATCTCCGAATCCTTGTCCTTCAACGGGATCTCTAAGACCTTCTTCTTCTCGACCCGGTAGCTGTCCATGTCGATGGCTTCCAGGATGCCCTTGGCGAGATCCTCCTCCTTGGGCGTCGGAAGCTTGGGGATGAGCAAGTTCAGGAAGATGGACAGCTTCTCCCAGGCGACGTTGCTGTCTGGCAGGATCGAGGACAGGAAGCTGTAGGTCCGGCAAAAGGCCTTGGCGTTCCCCTTGAACTCCACCTGGCCGTTCTCGTCGAGCTTGGCCTTGTAGGTCTCCACGCACCCGTCGAGGATAGGATCGAGCGCGTCCCTAGGAGCCTCCTGGAGGAAGAGCGCGACGAGCTGGTCGACCTGTGCCGGCGCGTAGACCTGGGCGGCGTCCAGGGCGGCCTTCAGGTCGTGAAGCATGTTGGGGTCAGTCTCCTCGGCCAGCAGCGTCGTGCGGTAATAGTCCTGGAAGGCGAACTTGATGGCAGCGGCGCTGTTCTGGAAGTCGAGCACGAAGCAGTCGTGCTTCTGAGGATGGGCGCGGTTCAGGCGGGAGAGCGTCTGCACTGCCTTGATGCCTGCGAGCGGCTTGTCCACGTACATGGTGTGCAGCAGCGGCTCATCGTAGCCGGTCTGGAACTTGTCGGCGCAGACCAGGAAGCGGTACGGGTCCGCCCGGAACCGGTCGGCGATCTCGCTGCTGGAGAAACCGTTCAGCGAAACCTCGCTCACCTTGGCGCCGTGGTACTCGTGCTCTCCGGAGAACGCAACCAGGGCCTTGTAGACGCTCTTTTGATCCTCCAGATACTTCTTGATGGCGTGGTAGTACTGGACCGCCCGCTCGATGCCGTTGCAGATCACCATGGCCCGCGCCTGGCCGCCGATCTTGTGGAAGGCCAGCACCTGCTCGTGGAAGTGATCCACCACGATTTCGGCCTTGAGTTGGATGGCGTGGTCGTGGCTCTCGACGTACTTCCTCAGTTTTTTCCGCGCCCGCTTGACTTCGAACTCCGGGTCGTCCTTGGTCTTCTTGATGAGCTTGTAGTAGCTGTCTACCGGCGTGTAGGCCCGGAGCACGTCGAGGATGAAGCCCTCCTCGATGGCCTGCTTCATGGTGTAGCTGTGAAAAGGCCGATGCTTGACCTTGCCCTCGCCGTCGGGCGGCAGCGGCTCGCCGAACATCTCCAGGGTCTTGTTCTTGGGGGTGGCGGTGAAGGCGAAGTAGCTGGCGTTGGCCAGGAGCTTCTTCGCCGCCATTCGCTTCGCGAGGGCCTCATTGACCAAATCCTCGGGGTCGGGCCCGTCCTCCTCGTCCGTCACCGCGGCGTTCAACACCTGGCTCATGGCCGCCGCCGTCTTGCCGCCCTGGCTCGAGTGCGCCTCGTCGATGACGATGGCGAAGGTCTTGCCTGCCTCGGCGGCAATCTCGTCCAGGATGTAAGGGAACTTCTGCACCGTGGACACGATGATCTTCTTGCCCTGTTCGATGAACTTCTTTAGATCGCCCGAGTGCTCGGCGTGGCCCACCGTGGCGCCCACCTGCATGAACTGCTTGATGGTGCGCTGGAGCTGGTCGTCCAAGATGCGCCGGTCAGTGACCACGATGACCGAGTCGAACACCTCCTTGCCTTGACGTCGCAGGCCGATGAGCTGGTGGGCGAGCCAGGCGATGGAGTTCGACTTGCCGCTGCCGGCCGAGTGCTGGACCAGGTAGCGCCGGCCTACTCCGTGGGTGCGGACGTCGGCCAGGGCAGCGCGCACCACGCCGAGCTGGTGGTAGCGCGGCCAGATCTGTAGGCGCTTCTTCTTACCGGTGTGCTTGTCCTTCTCCTCGACCATCTGGGCGTAGTTCTCGAGGATGTCGGTCAGCCCGGCTGGGGTGAGCACTTCCCGCCACAGGTAGGCGGTCTTCAAACCTTCCGGGTTGGGTGGGTTGCCCGCGCCGTCCTGATGGCCCTTGTTGAACGGCAGGAACCAGGAGCCCTTGCCGACGAGGCGGGTGCACATGCGCACCTCGGCGTCGTCCACGGCAAAGTGCACAGCGCAGCGGCCGAACTCGAAGAGTCGCTCCTTTGGGTTGCGGTCGTAGCAGTACTGCTGGACCGCGTCTGCCACGGTCTGCTTGGTCAAGCTGTTCTTGAGCTCGAAGGTGGCGATGGGCAGGCCGTTGATGAATAGGCACAGGTCGAGCGCGCGCTTGGTCTCTTCCGGGCTGAACCGGAGCTGGCGGGTGACCGAGAAGCGGTTCTTCGCGTGCAGGGCCTGGGCCTTGGGGTTGCCCTCGGATGGGGTGCCGTAGAACAGGCCGAAGTGGCCGGCGGAGTTGTGTTCGATGCCTTTCCGCAGCACGTCCACCACGCCGCGCTTGCCGATCTCGGTCGAAAGCCGCTTGAGGAACTTGAGGCGCTTGATGTCCTTCGGATCGCCAGACATGCCGAGCTTTTTGAACGCCTCGGGCTGGGTGGCGCGGAGGAAGGCGAAGAGCTGGGGCACGTCGAGGGCATACTCGCGGTCGTAGTCCTGGGGACAGCCGGCCGTGTAGCCCGTACCGCCGTAGGGAGGAGGAGGCTCGGCAACCTGGTCCGGTGCGATGGCCAGACCGTCGGTGCCGGTCATGGCGCGCATGATGAGGGTCTCGAGGCCCTTCTCGGTGGTGTCGGTGGTCATCCGGCAGCCTCCTCGTCGTCGGGCTCTGCCTCGTTGCCAAGGTCGGCGTCGTCCTCGGCCGGCGCGGGTTCGACCTCTGCCGGCAGCTTCGCCGCCGCTTCGCGTACGTCCAGCTTGCCCGTCACCACGTCGGCGATTAGGCGGGTGCGGTACTCGCGAATTGCCTTTTCGAACCGACTTATAGTTTCAGAAAGCAGTGTTTCAAGCTTCACAATGTCCACTATTCGTTGCTGTACGGAAATCGGTGGAATCGGAATCTTCTCCTTCAGCAGAGTTCGTGGATTTAGGGGTCGGTTCCGGCCAGCTGCTCCTCGCGAATGGTGGTCAAGCAACAACGCACCGAACTTCGTCTTAAGCATCGCAAGAAGTACGGAAGCCGACAGGTATTGGAGCCGTGCTCGGAGGATCGGGAAGCGATGCGATGCGATACAGCCGGCATCACTTGTACCGGCCACCGCGATAGCGCCTTCCCATGCAAACTGTCCACTCAGAACTAGATCATCCTGCTCGATCCAGAAGAACTCCGAGTCGCCCAAGTTCGCACCTTCAGTCAGTGGCTTGTGGAAGATTCCACGACCTCGGTTGAAAAGTCCGATTGGCGTATAGGTCTGCTGCTTCTGGCGTTCGATCGGCCGCCATATCTGCTCTGCAGCCACGCCCAAACGGACACTCAGCGCTGCAGGCGACTGCATTGCACTTTCAGTTATCGTCTGGCGAATCTCACCCAGCAGTGCCAACTCGTTCCGCTTCGCCCGGATGGCACGATCCAGCCGCCCGGTCGCCCAGTCCAGGAACCGAACGATGGCTGCCTGCTCTGAGGGAGGGGGTAGGGTTACATCAATATTGCCGAGTCTCGTTTCTGATATGGCTGGATAGGCAATCCCAACCGACTCTGCCGTCACTTGATGCGTAAAAGCATCGGACTGAGCGACGTATCCGAGACATCTAGGGGTAGTGTCCGCTCGCGGCGACAAAACGGCAAACCCGGTGGAGGCCACGAGAGGCTGACTGAACTCATTCACCGTCAGCACGGCCTTGAGATAGGTGCGGACAGTAGAGACGATCGTGTCGCCTGAACGAAGTACCCTTCTGGCCCTCGATGGGGCATCTGCGAAGCGCACGCGAGAAGGACGTTTCGCCAGTCGTCCGGTGGTCACGGAACCAATGTCGAGATAGTCAAACGCGAAATCAGGTGGCGTGTCCTCGCCAAGTGTGCGGCGATTGATTGTCACCCAGTTCTTTAGCCTTTGGACAGCCCAATGGCTCGGCACCCGCCCGAGCCACGGCAGTCCGGACTCCTTGTACTCCGGGTAGGGCTTGAGGTCGGCTATCACGCCTGGCCCCCGTCGCCTATCTGCCGCTCGAACGCCTGGCGCACGAGGCCAATGACATAGGGCAGCTCGTCGAGCGAGCTCAGCATCACCTCCACGTCACCATTCCCCCACCGACCAAGGCTAGTCACATCCCGGCATAAGCCCTTCGGGTCGATGATCTCGGGAAAAGGCATGTTGAGGCTCAGCCGCATCCGCTTGGTCTGCGGTACGACGTCCACGAAGTTGGTCTCGGCCTTGTATGCCACGTACAGCTTCATGAACTCCTCGGTCACGCAGCTATCCAGCTCGAGCACCTGTCTGCGGAACGCCTGGAATACGTCGCGGAGAGCGGGCCCCAGCAAGTGCTTGTGGTCCTCGATGGTGTAGCCTCCAACCTCCGGCCTCGTCCTCTTCCGGTAGCTCGCCACGGTCGCCTCGTCGATGCTAGGCATGGACCACACGGCGAGCGCCTGGTCGGCCAGGCGCCCGGCACGGGCTATGATGGCCGCCTCGTTCCAGGTCTCGAGCTGCCCAAGTCCCTCGTTCAGCCTGAGCGGGCTATGCTTGAAGCCGCCCGGCATGTCCCGCTTTTCGGTGAATGGCCGGTCGCCGTACTCGGAGTTGTAGCCCGTGAGGGTGAGGTTGCCCAGGGTGTGCAGGTACTGTTCCTGGACCTGCTGGTGCTTCTCGCCAAGCGCCTGCTTCCAGGCGGCCGAGAGCTCAGGATTCTGCGGGAGGATGTGCTCAATGGTGACTTCGCCCATCGCCACGCGCTCTTTGCGGCCGTGGTTCTCCATCTTGCGTAGCCAGTAGCTGCGGCTGCGGAAGTTGTACAGGTCGCGCGTCTGCAGGGCGCGCTTGAACTCCTCATCCCCGGGGAACCGCCGGTAGGAGGGCAGAAGGAGGAAGTGGGCCTGGATACTCTCGAGGTAGCGGTCCTTCTTGAGCGCCTTGCCGAACGTGGCGAAGGTCTTGTTCATCGAGTTGGTGGGGATGGAGCAGATGGCGCGACGGAAGACGTAGGCCTCGACCATCCGTACGGCCGCCTCGAAGTCCTCTGCCTTGAGCCTCTGGTTCGCAAAGTCGTCGTACAGCTCGAGCAGGAACGGGTAGGCCACGTCTACCTTCAGCTCCCGTAGGTCCTTGAAGGCGAGCTTGAGTCCGGCCTCCTGTTCATTCCCCAGCGCCATGGCGCAGAAGTACCGGGCGAAGGCACGGATTTCCTTTACCAGCGCCTCGATGCCCGCCCCCACCACGGGCTTCGTGCGGGAATGGTCCTTGAACGCCTCATACACCTCGTGCTCGCGCGGGATGTCGCCCGTCTTCACGGTGAGGTAGTGGCGCATGAAGCTGTCGAACCGGGCGTCGTAGGCCTCCTGGCCGAAGTCCTGCTCCATCGGCCGCCAGTACTCCATGTAGAGCCGGTTCTGGAGCTCGGGCTCGAGCCCCATGAGGATGAAGTTGCGGATGAGGTCGGCCTGGCTCAGCTCCTTGCCGGTCGAGTTCATGCTCTCGAAGATGAGCTGCGGGTTGTCCTGGTCGCGGCTGAGTGCCACGTCCACGATGACCAGCTTGCCGAGCCCCTGGAACACTCCAGCCAGGTCGCCCTTCTGGCCCTCGATGAGCCGCTCGAACATCTCGAAGTTCTCTTGCACCCGCAGCGAAGGCTCCCTGGGCAGCTCCGTGTTCCGGATGACGGCCTTGAGGGTGTCGTTGTCAGTCTGGGAGAGGAGCAGCTTGAAGAAGCGGTCGCCCTTCTCGAGCCGGTTCGTGAGGTAGTACTCGCGCAGTTTGTTGGCCGACAAGCCGTCCACGGGCTCGTCTTCGCCCACAGCGCGAGCCAGCGCCTCGAGCAGGAGAGACACTGTGGTCAGCCGCTGCTGTCCGTCGATCACCAGGAGTGGCGCCTGGTGCGTGACCTGCGAGAGCCCCTGCTCGATGTAGACGATTGAGCCGATGAAGTGGACGGAGATGGCGTCGCTCGATCCCGCCCGAACGATATCGTCCCAGAGCTGCTGGACCTGCTTCTCGGTCCAGGAGTAGGTGCGCTGGTAGATCGGGATGATGAACTGCTGCGACTTGTGGAGGAAGGTGAGCAGCTTGGCTTCGTTGGCTTTCACTTCTTGCCCCCCTTCAGCAGCCCGTCCAAGAGACCTTCGGTCTCCTTCTCAATGGCCAGGATGTCGGCGCGGATCTCCTCCAGGGTGCGCAGCGGCTGCGGCTTGTAGAAGTGCCGGGTGAAGCTCACCTCGTAGCCCACCTTGGTGGCCCCCTCCTTGATCCACGCATCCGGAGTGTAGGGCAGCACCTCGCGCTTGATGAAGGCCTCGACACCTCCCTCTTCGAGGAGAGGTACCTGCTCGGTGTCGCGCAGCTCGGAGTCGGGCTCGTACTCGACCACGACCGTCTTGCCTCCCACCTTGGCCTCGAACAGGCCGTGCAGCGGGTCGGCCTTGGCCTTGCCCGGCTTGTACACCTTGCCGATCACCGGCGGCGCACCCTCGACCCGGAAGCTCACGGCGTTCATGAGCTGCTTCCGGTCCGCGGCCGACAGCCGGATGTCCGCCTTCTCGAGCGCGGCGTCCACCTGATCGCTGAATGCGTTGTAGTCCTCGAAGAGCTTGTCCCCAAGCGCCCGCCGGAGCAGACCTGCCACCTCGACCAGCCTCGCGTCCCGCTCCCAGGTCTTGGGGTCCAGAAGCTTCTTCCGCTTCTTGTCAGACAGCCCCTTTTTCTTGCCCCCGCCTTCCTCGTCGTCGTCCCCTTCCTCGTCGGTGCCCCAGTCGTCGAGCCGTTTCTCGACCGCCTTGGTTACCTTGGCGAAGTCGGTGAACAGCCTGTCGCCGAGGTCCTCGTACAGCGCGGAGCGGATTTCCTCATCGCCCGAGTTGAAGCGGAGCGGCTCGATGGCCTTGGGGGTGAGCTGACCGTGCAGCCTGAGGGGCCGCTCCACCACCACCTTCCTGTAGCCGAACGCCTCGTTGGGGAAGATCTTCGACTCGGGCGTCTCCTTGAACTCGTGGAAGGTCTTGCAGATGCGCTCGATGTCCTCGGGCGAGAGCTCGCAGTTCTTCTTGCCCAGGTTCTTACGCAGCGGCTTGAACCACTGGGTCGCGTCGATGAGCTGGACCTTGCCCTTGCGCTGCGCAGGCTTCTTGTTGGAGAGCACCCAGACGTAGGTGGCGATGCCTGTGTTGTAGAACATGTTGAGCGGCAGGGCCACGATGGCCTCTAGCCAGTCGTTCTCGATCAGCCAGCGGCGGATGTTGCTCTCGCCCTGGCCCGCGTCGCCGGTGAAGAGCGAGCTGCCGTTGTGGACCTCGGCGATGCGGCTCCCGAGCGCGGACTTGGGGTTCATCTTCGAGACCATGTTGGCCAGGAAGAGCATCTGCCCGTCGCTCGAGCGGGTGATCAGCGACAGCTCCTCGCCCTGGTGCATCACCCTGAAGCGCGGATCGCTAAAGCCCTCCTTGCCCCCCATGGTCTCGAGGTCCTTCTTCCAGCTCTTCCCGTAGGGCGGGTTCGAGAGCATGAAGTCGAACTCCTTGGCCGGGAAGGCGTCGTGCGCCAGGGTGGACCACTCGGCCCCGCCCCGGATGTGGTCGGCGTTGTCGCCCTCGCCCTTGAGCAGCATGTCCGCCTTGCACACCGCGAAGGTCTCGGGGTTGATCTCCTGGCCGTAGAGCACGCTGGTGATCTTCTGCTTGCGCTTCGCGCCGAGGTCCTTGAGCGTCTCCTCGGCCACTGTCAGCATGCCGCCCGTGCCGCAGGCGCAGTCGTACAGGAGGTAGGTGCCGGATTTGAGCCGGTCCTCGATGGGCAGGAACACCAGCTCGGCCATCAGCCGGACCGCGTCGCGCGGGGTCCAGTGCTCGCCGGCCTCCTCGTTGTTCTCCTCGTTGAAGCGGCGGACCAGCTCCTCGAAGATGGTGCCCATGGCGTGGTTGTCGATGGCCGCCGGCGAAAGGTCCACGTCAGGATCCAGGAATTTCTCGAGCAACGTGCCGATGGCGTCGTTCTTGGCGAGTGTGGGGATCTGGTTCCTGAACTTGAAGTTCTCCAGGATGTCCTGGACGTTGGGCGAGAAGCCGTCGAGGTAGTCCTCGAAGTCGGCCCGCAGCTTCTGCTGGCTGCCGATGGACTTCAGGTCCTTCAGGGTGAACTTCGAGGTGTTGTAGAAGGCCTGGCCCGCGACCGCGCACAGGGCCGCGCGTTGCTCGGTGATCTTGGACTTGTCGAGCATCTTCTTGGTCTCGAGCACCTTCGCCTTGGTGGGCTCGAGCACGGCGTCCATGCGGCGGATGACGCACATGGGCAGGATGACGTCCGGGTACTTCCCGCGCTTGAAGAGGTCGCGCAGCACGTCGTCGGCGATTCCCCAGATGAAGGAGACGATCTTGTTGTGAGTTGCCTGGTCCATGGTTGCCACCACTCCTCGTTTGATCCACTTCCCGAGGGCCAACCGCCGGCCCCGTCGTTGATTTTTCCGCAGGGCACGAACTGGCTCTGGCAGGCTCCCAAGCTCTCCCCTGAGCTGCTGAAGCCGAGGTGGAGCGTACCACCTAGGCCTGCCATGCCTCAAGGGTCTTGGCCCGGATTGCCTGGCAGGTCGCGGGTTGGTGTGGTATCGTGGCGCCAAGGGGATGAAAGCGTACGTCGCTATCACGGACGGGGACTGGTTCGATTTCCTTTCTCGCCAGGAAGGGATCGACGAGGTCAACTTTTGGCGGCCCCGTGGCACGCGAGAATTCCGGGTGCTCCCACCTGGCGGTCTGTTCCTTTTCAAGCTCCACAGCCCCGAAAATTTCATCGTCGGGGGAGGTTTCTTTGCCCATTTTTCTCCTGCACGCATCAGCCTTGCGTGGCAGGCCTTTGGCGTGAAGAACGGGGCGCGCTCGCTGGAGGAGATGCGTACCCGGGTCGAGAAATACCGAGAAGCAGGCGAGAACAGGTTAGCGGACTATGAGGTAGGCTGCATCATCCTCGCTGAGCCTTTCTTCCTGCCTCGCGACCTGTGGATTCCCGAACCGGACAACTGGCCTAAGCACACGGTCAGCGGCAAGACCTACGACCTGGCGGTCCAGCCGGGGAAGGGGATCTGGGAGAAGGTTCAGCTCGCCCTACAGACGATGGTCCAGCCAGAGGAAGCGTCCGAGATCCCCAAGCCCGATGTCGCGAGGTATGGCGATGGTATCCTCGTTCATCCGCGCCTCGGACAGGGCGCCTTCCGCATCATGGTTACCGATGCTTACGGGAGCAGATGCGCGGTGACCCAGGAGCGGGTGCTCCCGGTCCTGGAAGCGGCGCACATCCAGCCGTATTCGGCAGGCGGGGAGCAAGCGGTGTGGAACGGGCTGCTGCTTCGAAGCGACTTCCACAAACTCTTCGATGCCGGCTACCTGACCGTGACCCCGGAGCTGAACCTAGAAGTGAGCAGCCGCATCCAGGTCGACTTCGAAAACGGTCATGAGTACCGCGAACATCACGGAAGCCGGATCCATGCCCCGGACGAACCCGGCCAGAGGCCGGACAGGGCCATGCTGGCGTGGCACAACGAGAACAGGTTTCTGGGATAATAATACCTCGGGGAAGGTGTGTAATGTATGAACCAGGTCAACATTCGATGTCATTTTGGGGTCGACTTGCTGTTCCATGTTCGTTACTATTATTTCGCCATCTCAAAGGAGGGGAAATGAAATTATCCTCATTTTTGCTTCAGTTCCAGGAATCAGTTGATTGTTCTCCATCCATGACTTCTGCGCGAGGTTTCGGCATTACGAAAACAAGCAGTCGAGAAGAATCCGATCAAGATCGCGATGCTCTATGTTTTGGCACGATGACTAGAACGGAGGCTAGGGAAGAATCCGATCAGGACATCTCCCAGTCAAACTACAACTCGATTCCACGCGATGATACTGATTATCACTAATAGTCAAGACAAAACGGCGGATTACTTCGCCGGACAACTTCTTCATCATGGCGTTGAACATTCCCGCATAAACACTGAATGTGCGCTAGAAGATACTAGGATTCAATTTGCAGTCGCCGATCCAAGGATAAAAATACGCCAGCAGGTCTATCGTGCTTCAGAGGTCAGCGCAATTTGGTATCGTCGTCCAAGGCCGATAATCGAGCCACCTTTAGGCGACAAAGCGGAGCGCGCTCATATTGCCGGGGAATGTGTTGAGTCCTTAGAGGGGTTCTTGGCCCACATTCCAGCTGAAAAGTGGATCAACCATCCCGCTAACAACGCACTTGCATCTCGCAAGCTTGAGCAACTTACGCGTGCGCATTTGTTCGGCTTCTCAGTGCCAAGAACACTGGTGACGCAGGACGTTGATGAAGCCCGACAGTTCTGGAGGGAATGTTCTGGGCGGGTAATCACCAAGCCAATCTCATCTGGATACCTTGAGAGGAATACCGGGGATACAAGCATCTACACCAGCCGTGTTCATGAGAGTCACATGCAGAATGTTGACCTCGTCTCAAGGTGCCCAACGTTGTTTCAGCTTGAAGTAGAGAAGGCATTCGATATTCGTGCAACTGTTGTTGATGGACAAGCCCGTTACGTCCAACTTAGCGGACAAAAACTGGATATTCGACGTGATAACATGAGGGATGTGTCTTATCGTATGGCCGTCCCCCCAAAAGAGATACATGAATCACTCATCGCCATTTTGCGTTCGTACGCGCTTAGGTTTGCTGCCGTTGATTTTGTGGTAGATGGAAATGGAAGGTGGTGGTTTCTGGAGATCAATCCCAACGGTCAATGGGCATGGTTGGATATTGAAGTCCAGGCGGGAATTGCTGAGCTGCTGTGTGGGGCCTGTTGCCGTGGGAACTAAGAATGACGAGGATGGCATGAGCGATGAATCGGCTCAGCAAATACAGTCAAGCGGGTCTGCGGCGCAAGCTTCACAAACAATGACTAAGCGTCACCTTTGGCATCGATTGATCTACCGACTTCTAAGAATATTCCGAGTCCGTTGCTCACGGGAGGAGGTTGACAACCGTGCCTATGCGGATTCTGGAGATAGTGAACTGAAGCTTCCTCATCCCATTGACGAAATGGCATTGGATTTGGTACTGGATGAGGCGCGGGCGAGTTATGAGCAACAGCAAAGGCGACTCGCAACGATTGATGAAAAGGTGCGAACACTGCTGTCGCTGACATCGGTGATGCTGCCCCTTGCCATTGCGTTTCTGTCATCTGCTCCTCCATACGCAATCATTGTGCCCATCCTATTCTTATTGAGCACCTCTGTTCTCCTTTCGGATTGTTTAGGGGTTACGAAGTTCAACTTGGTAAATACTCCAGAATGCAGGACCGAGAGCAATGTGGAAGATCTGAAGCGAAGCCTAGTGGGGAGCTATTATTTGTGTTCGGTTAAAAACCACCTCGTTGTAGACTACCGGGTCGACGTATTCCGAGCTGCACTTAGAAGTTTTCTTGTCGCGCTACTGACAATTGGAGCGATTGCTATTGCTAGCCCATTTTTCCAATCCCAGGATATGGCTATGGAGGCGCGCATAGCAAAGATGCTACAAGATGATGCTCGATTTAGAGAGTCACTAGTCGGCAAGCAAGGACCTCCAGGGCAACAGGGAGTTCAGGGCCCCATTGGTCCCCCAGGATCCCCTTGTTTTCCGGATAATCCGCTCAAGAAGAATTAGTTTGGTGCTTATAGGTATCCTGTCTGGCGGTTTTGGCCTCGGCCTGCAAGTGCCAGAAGGGGTACTCCGGGTGGACCACCTTCCACGGTGGGCCGAGGTCGAGGAGCGCGTCCCGGAGCGGCGCCTCGATCTCGGAGAAGGGCAGGCGAGGGGACTGGCCGCGCTGCGCGCGGGCGAGCAGGAAGAGGAGTAGCAGGGGTTTATGGACAGCCCGCTCCCCGTGGCGCTTCCACACGCCCAGCTCACCCACCACCTGGTCCCAAGTACGGGAGGACATGAACAAGGTGTACCAAGAGCATGGACAGGGGGCAAGGAGGTAAGCGACCCCTCTCTCAGTGCTCCTTGACCTCGTAGACCTCCCCGTTGCGCATGTAGACCTTGAATGACTTGTGGCACTTCTTGCACTGGACCTGCGAGGCTCCGTTCGAGACACCCACGCTGTAGGTGGCCGTGGTGCCGCAGTGCACACATACCACCGTGACCTTGATCGCCGGCATTTCAGCACCTCCCCTGAGAAGGCCTCTTCGAAGGCCTGTTGAGCTACCCTAGACTGGGCTCTTCTCCCCGACGGCTTCCAGTGCCTCTCGCGCGCGTTCGAGGACCTCTGTCTTGAGCTTGCCCTTATCGTCAAGCTCCAGCGCGGTCTCCCTTGGCCAGCGATAGAAGATCTCGAGCCCCGGGCAGGGGTTGAGGTGGTCACGCGCGGTGGCGCTGAACTTCTTCCTGGCCTCCTCGGCGTCGTGCGCGGAGATCATCCCGTCGGCCTGCATGCGCCGGAGGAACTCCTCGATGCCTTCACGGGCGACCCTGTGGATCAGCGCCTGGTGGCCGCACCAGTAGCGGAGGTAGGCGCCGGGCTCGACCACCTTCTCGGGGAACACGAGCTGGGTGCCCTGGTAGGAGAAGTGCAGGTTGGGCCGGACCTCACAAGATCCCTCGGAAAGCGCCAGGATGCGCTCCAGGGCCCCGGGCACCACCGCGAGCCGCTTGTAGAATGGCCTGGCCTGCGTCACGTTGTCCGCGGGCCAGATGCCGAGCGCGCAGCCGAGCTCCTTGCGGTCATTCTTGTCGTTCGCCGTCAGCATGACCCGCTGCACGGTCGGCAACCCCACGGGGATGTAGGGGCTTTCCCCGTCGAGCTGGATGCTCAGGCCGCTTCCCCTGGGCAGGAGGTCCTCGAGGATCATCCTGCAACGCTTCCGCTGCAGCCCCGCATCCTTGCCGCACTGCCGGAGGCTCTTGTAGGGATTCAACTCCGGCCACTTCTCCGCGATGAACTCTTGGAAGTCGCTGACCAGGGTCTGCTCGGAGGGGTGAAGCGTCTTGCCCGCGGCCAGGTCGAGCAGCGTCGATATGATGTCGCGCCAGCGGAGGCTGACGAGCCGGTCGTAGAGCGCGAGCTGGCAGTCCTTGGGGAGCCTCGGCCGAAGCTGCTCGAACCACACATTCTCCACGCATGGCTTGTTCTCGATCACGACCACGAGCCTCCCAGTGTAGGTCAGGAGGCCGTCGTAGACAGGTTTACGGTCGGATCCCTTGATCTCGCCCTTGTGCTCGTACTTCTCGTTCGCGATCAGCACCGAGACGAGCGCCCCCTCGGTCTCCGTGATCCTCTCGATCTGTGTCCGAACGTCCACTGTCGCGCTTCCGAGGAGCGCGAAGGATGGGACGAGCAGGCTCGGCTCGCAACCCTTCTCGTGCTGGTGGGCACGGATCATCTCGAGGAACGCGGCTCGCATCGCGGGTGAGAGCCGGACGAGGACGAGGAAGGCCCGGGTCAGGGTGTCCTCATGCTCCCCGGGCTTGGTTTTGAACGGGTTGAAGTAGTTGATGTGGTCCATCATGGGTCAGGTGACCAGGTGCCAGACCAAGACGATGGCCTGGGCTAGCGAGAAAGCGGCCAGGGAGAGGAGCCAACCCTTCGCGCAGGACTGCACAGTTGACTGGGTCATGGTCGCGGACGGCGCTGCGGGCTTGAGCGATTCGAGCTCGGTCCGGAGCGCATCCCTGGTCACCAGGGATTCCCGTGCACTGGTCTGCTGCGTCGCCAGCTCCCCGACCCGATCCTTGAGCCGCTGCGTCTCGATGAGAACTTCCGTGAGCCGCTGCTGGGCCTCGAGCATGTCCTTCGCCGTCGGGATGGTGGCCAGGCGGTCGTTGACGCGCTCGACCTTGCCGGCCAGGACTTCGAGTTCTGTCCGCCTGACCTCCTGGCCGGAGGGCTTCTCGGATCCTCTCCCCTCGAGCGAGGCGTAGAGCTTCTTCAGTTGCTCCTGGACCGCGGCGCGCAGTGCGTCGAGATCTTTCGGGGTGGGCGTCTGAGAGAGCTGGTTCTTCACCGCCTCGAGTCCCTTCTCGAACTCGAGAGCGCCGCGCTGCAGCCCCTCCAGGTCGTCCACGCGGCGCTCGAGCGCGCCAAGCCGTGCCGGACCGTTCTCGATCACGTGGGGGATGAGGTCGTTGACCTTGACGCACGCGCCGCGCAGCTCCTTGGCCATATCGGCCAGCAGTCCGTTCAGGTCGTAGATCTTGTCGTCGATGACGTAGCAGAGCGCGGTTATCTTGTTCGGGTCGCTGTCATAGAAGTAGATCCAGTCTGCCTCGTGCTTGTGGTTGCTGGGGCGGTACTTCTTGTCCTTGATCTCTAAGCTGTCGAAGTTCTTGCTCTTCTTGGTGCCCAGATCCTTCAGGAGGTACTCCTTGTCGGAGAGAACCAGGGGCTCCTTGAGGTCCATGTCGTCCTCCGGGTGCGGCTATTCCTCGCCCACATAGACTGCGGTCAGGCCCTCGGCGGTCGGCGTCTCCTTGCCGGCAGCGTTCGGGTTGGCCTCCAGGATCTCCCTCATCAGCACGAGAGCGCGGCAGGCGGCGCTGGTCTGGAACGCCAGACGGAGCGGTGTGAGCGCGCCGTCCTGGAACCGCCGGTAACGCTGCTCGGTGCTCAGGTCCGGGACATGTCCGATGAGCTCGCGGGTGTCATCGAGGACCAACGGCAGGTGGAGATCTCCGAAACTCCGGGTCCTGCCCGGCGGCTCGGAGCCCCAGCGGTAGTGCTCCTTCACGTAGGCGGCGCGGTCGCCCTCCGGGACGTAGCGGAGGACGCCGCCGAGCGCACCCTCCAGCGCCTCCCGCGAGGCCGGGTTGTCGAGGTAGAGCCAGATGCTCGGCCTCCGCGAGACGAGGAGCTCGGTGATCTCTGCGGTCAGCTTGAAGTGCTCAGGCTCCCAGGCTCGAAGGCTGTTGCAGCCTGCTTGGCCCAGACCCGCGGCCGAGCATATGTGCGCCAGCAACGAGGCGGCGTTGAAGGCCATGGCGGCGTACTCGCCGGCGGTCTCCACGCGACCCTTGTCGAGCTCGTGGAAGGCTAGCTTCACGACCTCCTGCCAGAGCTGACGGAGCTCCTTCGTGTCAGCCTCGATGCTCGCACCCTGCCTGGGCGCCTGATCCCGGTAGTGGCCGGCGATGCCGTTCACCTTGGCGCGGAGCTTGTTGTCCTCCCGCCACTTGTACTCCTCGATGACGCAGCTGATGTCCGCGCCGAGCTCCTCCCTGAACTCGTCGAGCTTCTTGCTCATGTCCTGGAGGCCGACCTGGATTTCCTGGATGCGGCCATCGATCTTGTTCAGCTTGTGGCAGACCACGGCGAAGCCGGCGACGGACACTCCGACGTTCACGATGCTTGCCGCGGCCGAGATGTTGGCGGCTAGCTGCGCCGACTGGAGCAGGCCCGGCAGCGCCTTGAGGGCCTTCTCGCCGACGGGCTGGAGCCACCCGGCGATCGAACCCTTCTGCTTACCACTCCCCTCGACGTAACGGAACGCGCCGTCCGCCGCGAGCTCGACGGCGCCCTTGACCAGCAGATCCTTGATCTTGCCCTTGGCCGTGGCCAGGATCTCGTCGGGTATCATCTCTCGACCCCTCCAGGGAGGCCTAGGCTAGCCTTCGGCTGACCCGTTGTCCTCGTGCATCCCTTCCAGCTCCTCTGCAATGGATGGCATTGATGTATCACGAATCATGGACAGGGAGAAAGTCGACCGATCCACCTCTCACTTCCACCCGAGAATTGGGGCTTGTCCCCGACCTTGTGCAGGTGCCTTGCACCGGAGGACCTGGGGGAGGGCGCGGCCTCGGGGCCGCCCTGTCATACCCCCGCGCTACCCTGCCTCCTGGAGGTGGCGAGGATGGCGCTGTACGTGAAGACCGTGCTGCCCAACGGCCGGACCCTCGGGGAGCGGTTGGTCGAGCGGTTCCCGCTTGGGTTCACGCTGGCGGAGCTGCTGGCGCTGCCCGGCCTGTCCTTCGAGGACCGCGAGGAGTTCCGCTGGGGCCACGCCAGGGGCGCGCGGGAGCTCCTGCTCGGGGACGTCGCCTGCCTGCGAGACCAGCACGACGGGGCCCGCTGGAGGGTAGAGGACCGGCGCGGGGACGCCCGGAGATGGCTCCTGGAGGTGCTCGGCAAGGCCGAGATCTTCCCGGGCTGGCCCGTGGACCTGGGGAATCCGAAGTACGTGCTCGGGCTCTTTCAGGCCGCGGCTGCCTTGCCCAACCCGGCGCAGCGGGAGGATCCCCAGGTCCACGCCCCCGCCGATGTCCGGCTCGCCTGCGAGCAGGTGGCCGGCGAACGCGCCGAGGAGCGCCAGGTGCCGAGCGCCCTCACGCCGGAGGCCGTGCGGAGCCTGGTGAGCGCCGTGACCTGTGCCCTCGCGGACCTCGAGTGGGAGCGGGAGGCCGACAAGTTCCCGGTGAGCGAGCTGCCGCTCGTGGTCGCGGCCTACGCGGGTGACCTGGCGGAGGTCCACCGGCTGCTCGAGCAGGGCGCCGCGGTGGACGAATTCGACTCCGCCGGGGATCGGGCGGCGAGCTGGGCGGCGGTGGCCGGGAACGCGGAGATGGTCAAGGCCCTGCACGCGGCCGGCGCGGACCTCACCCGCCGCGGGCCGGACGGCTGGAGCCTGCTGCACTCGGCCATGGAGTGCCCGGAGATGGAGCTGGTCCAGTACCTGCTGGACCAGGGCGTGCCCGCGGACGCCAGCTCGCGGGACGGCACGACCGTGCTGCACATGGCCGCCTACTGCGGCGACGAGGCGGTGATCGATCTGCTGGTCTCGCGCGGCGCCGAGGTCAACGCACTGGCGCACGGCGATACCCCGCTCGACTTCGCCACGTCGCTCGGCCTGCGCGAGACCGCCCGGGCGCTCCGGAAGCACGGGGGCAAGTTCAGCATCGACCTGTAGCCCTGGCCATGCCTGCCAGGACATGGCACTTGAGGAGTGGGTTTCGGGTATCTGGTATCGGGTGTCGAGAGAAGAACGCAGTTCCAGGTTCCTGGTTCCACGTTCCAGGTTCCACGTTCCACGTGTCTCGTGCTTGGTACCTGGTGCCTACCCCTCGAAGCCTGCCCGGGGCGATTCACACTCGGGGGGTCCGCAAATTCCAGCCAGTTGCAGGAGGGTGGCACCTGGGCGAGGGGGGCGTTGGCCCCTGGACCCGGGTGGGTGTGCGGGCCGCCGCGCTAGGGACAGGTGATGAGGCAGTGCTGCTGTGCTTCGTTCGCGCAGGCCTGGTTCCACATCCCGTAGCAGTACCAGAGTTGTGCTGCGGCGCAGGCGCGAATTGGATCGGAGTCGCAGCCAGTGGACGAGCAGCAGGTGTGGTGCCTGTTGCGAGTGTAGCTCAGGTTGACCTCGCACTTGTCCGTCTGAAGGGTGGACGCGATGTCCTGCTGGGCGAAGCTCCAGGAGCCCAGGACCTGGGTGCCCGCCTTGAGCGACACCGTCGTCGTCGTGTTTTCCTTGGCGCAGAAGTAGCGCTGGTTGCGCACGTTTGGGCCGAGGAGGATGTCGAAGACGTAGCTCTCCTCAGGATCGATCTGCTGCGTGTCGTAGCCGCCCCACTCGATCGTGTAGTCGAAGAGCGCGATAGTCTGGCCGATACGCCAGTGATCGTATGTCACGATGTCATCTGTCCGCGAGGAGTTCCGCACCACGGGGTACACGTTCTGCTGCACTGACGTCGTATTGAGCGAGTTGATCTGGACGGAGTAGTCCCAGTAGGCGTGGTTGGTGTAGGTCCCTGGCATCTTCCGCATCACGTTGCCGGTCACCCGCGCTTCCCAGAAGTGGATGGGGTCGCATACCTGGTCGCCGCGTTTGGCCGCGTCGTTGTTGTCGTTCCAGGCCCAGGGCGGCTGGGCAGCGTTTTCGTCAGCGCCGATGCTGTGGTCGTTCCCGCGGAGGTTGATGTACGTCGACACCATGGGGCAGGCGTCGTAGGTGCCGCACGCTGCGGTGCCCGGGTAGGAGTCCCTGAAGAACCAGAATCCCTGCTTCTCATCGCCTAGCTGGCTGCTCCATGGATCTGAGTACGATCTCCCGGCGGGGGGCCAGGTCTCGCCGTCGTTGAGCCCGATCAGCTCGTAGTGGCAGGGAATCTGGAAGAAGTCGCTCTGCGGGTCGAAGAACTCCGACCCGAAGTGGCAGGTCATGGCTGGGATGTCGGCGTGACCGCCGAAGTCGTAGAAGACGAAGGTGCCTTCGTAGAACTCAGCCTCCTGGACAGTCCTTGGGCAACCCGTGGTCATCGCGCTACGGATTGCGTAGATGGCATGGCCGCCGGCCTCGACCTGGAAGCATGGCTGCTCGGGATTCGTACCCTCCGTGAAGAGCTCGAGGGTCTGGGTGCCATCCTTGGCGTCCCAGTAGAGCCCGTCGTCGTTGTTGTCGCTGCGGAGCCTGACGTCGATGGTCCCGTGCGCGACCGTGGCGGCGGCGTAGAGGTGACCCAGGCAGTTGCAGCCGGGCTCGGAGGCCGGATCAGGACCCACCAGTAGAAACACGCCCTCCAGATCGTTCTCGTGCTCCTGCTCGGCGCCCAGATCGTCGCTGTAGTCCTGGCTGTGGAACAGGTAGTACCCGATGAAGGAGAAGCTGCCGGCCCGGCTCACCGAGTAGTACACGTAGGCGGGGCGGTGATCTGTTACCACGGTCTCGAGATCCTCGCCCACGTCGTGGTACTCGAACGGGTCCAGGGCGTGATTCTGGTTGTCCCTCCCTTGGTAGTTGTAGTCGAAGTTGAAAGAAGTGAACTCGTCGCGGTTGATGGCGTCGTGGGAGTCGTTGGTGTCCTGGTAGAAGCGGGGCGCCCAGTGGGCGGCGATCTCGTAGTCCGAGATCAATGGGCAGATGCACAGCGGATCCGAGCGGCTGGCCAGGTCTTCGCCAGGCCCGGTGCCGCACGCGCCGGGCCCGCATACGCCCAGCAATAGCATCAGAAGAGAAGCGGTCCAGAGTCTCGTGGCCATGTCCATCCTCCCTCGCGGATTAGTTGCCCCCACTTCATGACTCGCTCTTGCTGAGCGTTGAACCTCGAACTCCCCTGGAAGCCGTCGAGGGATCCTTTACGCCCCTCCCGGCAGGGCTCCCGACTCCGCCGGTCCTCCCGCGCACCCCGCTCCTGTCGGGTTCTGGCTGACCGTACCATCGACCTGGCGCGAGGTCAAATGATGTCGGGTTCGGGAGCGCGTGTGGCGTCGCACCGGCTGCGGCGGCCCCGGAGGCGGTGGCCTGGCATCTGAGGCCTGGGGGGTCAACACCTTGATCGAGATGCACGAAGTTGCCAAGGCGCTGGATCTCTACAAGGTGAAACGTAGCGCGTACCCGACTGCAGCAGAGGGGCTGAAGGCGCTGGTTCTGGGTGGCGAGCTTGAGAAGCTTCCCACGGATGCCTGGGGAAATCCCATCGTGTACAGCATCGAGGAGAGCGGACACAGGTACAAGCTGACCTCACTCGGCGCGGATGGCAAAGAGGGCGGGGCAGGAGTCGATGCGGATATCGTCGTGGAGTAGGCATTAGATGCCCCTGCTTGAGCCGCCTGGCCTCTCCTGGTTGGTGGAGCCGTGATCCTACTTGCGCGAACTACGTTTGCGATTTGGCTTCTGTAGGCGAGACCCAATTCTTTTCCGCAACGCCCGCAAGGAGATCATCGGCTTCCTTCGATGGATGAACCGATGGCAGTTCGGGCAGAGGATGGCCAGATCCTCCAAGCTTGTGAGGTTGAGACCGCGTCCAGCGAGGGGTCTAGTGTGATGGACCTCATACAGTTTGGCGCCATCTTTGCCGAACTGCGTTTCCAGGTCCACAGCGCATGCCTCGCAGGTGAGTGAGCCATGCTCGGCAATGAACTGATGCTTCTTGGCATCGACGAGGAAGCGTTTCCGCTCGCGCCGGATGTGCTGTGCGAGGGTTTTCTTGCCTTCCTTGGCCGTGATCCATGACAGGTCCAGGTCTTCTGGCGCTCCGGGCTTCTGGTAGTTGTCAAGGAATCGCATGAACCTCTCGGTGAGATCGTCCGGCACGAATGTGCTCATGTGCGGCTGGCGCAGGTAGGCCCACTCTCGGAATCGTGGCCTTACCGCAGAGAGCGGAACTGGCTCAAGTAGAAGCTCGACCTGGTCAATTGCTGCACCAGATCGTCCATGCCAATTGTGCCCTGGATTATTCAAGGGTTTGACTCTGCCGTTGATCTTGCCCCTTGCGACGAAGGAGGACACGGGATGTACAAGGTAGAAGAGTACAGTATCTCCACGCTGGGCATCTTGATGTGTGGTCCACCAGCCAAATCCTGTGGATGCAGCAGCCTTGTGTCTTATGCCTTTGTAATGATCCTCTTGGGTCCCAAAGACAATCAGCACTCTCGGGCGTTTTTTTGTTGGCATCATTTCGCCACCCCGCATCTTCGACTGCTCGTGTCGCCAGTCTTCCTTGCCCTACTTTGGCTGACGCTCCGCCGCCATCAGGTACTTCACGTCCACTTCTCGCTCAGGAGCCCGAAAGACCTGCTTCCTGTGGTAGCGCCCTCCATGCATCACAGCCTGGGACGATGGGCGCCAAGGGGCGCTACCACGGCGCGGGGTTTCAGGTAGAGGCCGTGGAGCCGCGCCGTGCCATCCGGGTATTGCCCGTGCGGAGCGGATGCCGTTCTTCTTCTGCGGCGGGCAGAGTTCGAGGAGCGCGTCCCGCAGCGGCGCCTCGATCTCGGAGAAGGGGAGGCGAGGGGACTGGCCGCGCTGCGCGCGGCCCAGCTCACCCACCACCTGGCCCCAGCTCTTCACTGCCATGGACAAGGTGTACCGCACGCGAAGGCAGGGGACAAGGAGGCCGCCCTCCTTGCCCTCCCGCGGTCTGGTCGACTACGATTCCTCCCAGAATCTCCCGGAGGATCCACATGCGTTCCATGACCGCCCCAGGCCTCGCCGCCCTCGCCCTGCTCCTCCTCGTCGAAGGTCTGGCCCGCGGCCAGGATCGCCCGATCGTCGCGGTGTTCGACATCGAGGACACGCGGGACAGGCGGGACCGGCTCTCGCCCCAGAAGCTGCAGAGCCTCACCGACTACCTGGGCAACAAGCTGGCCATCGAGGGCAAGTTCAAGATCGTGCCCCGCGACAGCGTCCGGGCGGCCATCCAGGCCAAGAAGAAGGAGTCCTTCAAGGAGTGCTACGACGAGGCCTGCCAGATCGAGATCGGCAAGGAGATCGCGGCCCAGAAGTCCCTGGCCACCAAGATCGACCAGCTCGGCGAGGAGTGCATCGTCACCAGCACCCTGTTCGATCTCCGGCAGAGCGCCACGGAGAACTCCGCCTCCTACCGCGGCCCTTGCGGGCGGGGGGATCTTCTGACGGCCATCGAGCAGATCGCCGCCCGGCTGCGCGGCGAGACGGGCGCCGTGGCCCCGAAACAGGGGATCCGCTTCGACACCTCGGACCTTCCAGCCGTGCCCAGCCTGGAGCTGCCGCCCGGGAGCGAGGCCGCGGCCGCCGGCGTGGACTTCGGCGACGTGGACGTGGACGCCATGGAGCTGTTCGACGCCGCGGTCCAGGGAGAGAAGGACGACGCCGTGCCGGTCGAGCAGAAGATCGCGCGCTGGAAGCGGGTGAAGGACAGGGCGCCGAAGTACCGCGGGCACGCGACCGGACGGATCGCAGTGTGGCAGGAGCACGCAAAGAGGCGGCAGAAGGTCGACGCGGTGTTGAAGAAGCGGGCGGCCAGGATGATGCAGGACTGGAGCAAGCTCTCCCGCCTGCTCAAGCTGAAGATGATCTCCGAGGAGGACAAGGCGGCCTGGAGCGAGGCGTTCTACTCGGCCTACGAGGTGGAGGCGCGGGACAACCCCTTCGCGCGCGCGCCCGACGTGGTCGGGTTCCTGGCGGCCATGACGGAGAAGAAGCGGATGGCGGAGGAGTACGCGAGGCTCGCAGCGCAGGTGCTGGCCAGCATCGCCTGGGTCCCCAGCCGGCCGGCGGGGGTCGAGTTCACCCGGAGCGAGGTGACGGTCGCGCAGTACGCCGCCTGCGTGCAGGTGGGCAAGTGCAGCACGCCGATCCCTGGCGACGGGTGCAACTGGGGTCAGGCCGGCAAGGACAACCACCCGATCAACTGCGTGCGCCTGAGCCACGCCAAGGACTTCTGCGCCTGGGCCGGCGGGAGGCTGCCCAGCGAGCAGGAGTGGCAGGCCGAGGCCACAAACAGCGGCACGCGGGAGTTCCCCTGGGGGAACGAGGACGTGACCTGCGAGCGGGCCATCTGGGGCGACGATGACAGGACCGACGGCTGCGGCACGGGCGGCACCGCCGCCGTGTGCTCGAAGCCGAGAGGGAACAGCGTGAGCGGGCTGTGCGACATGAGCGGCAACGTGTGCGAGTGGACCTCGACCGAGGTGAACTCCCAGCCCGTGTACCGTGGCGGCGCCTGGATGTTCCTCGGCTTCGACAGCCTGAGCGCGACAGAGAGGAGCAGGTCCCTGGGAGACAGCAACCTCGGAGACAACGTCCTCGGGTTCCGTTGCGCGCGGCCGGCCCGGTAACGCGGAGTCGTGGCCCCTCGTGCAGGCGCCTGGCGCCGGAGTACCGCACCGGCGGACCCGGGGGAGGGCGTGGCTCGGCTCGGCTGCGCCTCGCCTCGCGGCGCCCCTACCGGCATCGCCTGCTCCTGCCGGCTCACCTCCACCACGGTCTGCTCCCCTGGCCGGACCTCCGCGAGGCGGGTGAGGCGCATCCCCAGCCCGTCAGACCCTGGTGCCGACCTGAGACCAAGGACAAGGAGGTGCGCCATGGCCCGGCAGTCTCCGGAGCGCCCTCGGCGAGCTGCCAGGAGGCGGACGTGCAGGGAGTGCGGGGAGCACCCCGCGGTCTTCCTGTATTGTGGCCGCGTCCGGGCCGACCGCGCGCACGACCTCTGCCCGCGCTGCGCCCGGCGGGCGATCGACAGGCTGAGGGCCAGGCAGTGCGAGGCGGCATAGGGCTTCACTGCGGGCGGCCAAGGTTCCCTGCGTGCCGGCGGTGGTTGGAGATTTCGCCCAGGCGACGAGGTTCAGGTGGGCGTCCCGCCAGGGACCGGCGGCGAGGCAGGCCTCGTGTTCTCCTCGATCTTCATCTGGCACAGCGCCGTCTGCACCTGGAGCTGCAGGTTGGAGACCCGTACGCGGCCCAGCACGCGCGCTATCTCGCAGACCGGGAGGCCGCATCCCACGAGGTAGGTCCACACGCTGCTCTCGCCCCCGTATACCTTCCACAGGAACACGCCAGCGCAACAACCAAGGATCAGGCCCGCAAAGGTGTAGACGCTCATGATGACGAGCGTGTGCAGCTCGGTCCCACGCATGAGCCTCTTCATCTCCTGGGGACCGTAGTCTTGCTGGGGATCGAAGATCTTCATGGCGCTCCCTCCGGGTCCCGACGCCTCACGGCCATGGACGAAATGTAGTGTGTCGCGTTCCGCAAGACAACTGGTCCCTGGCGGCTGGTGGTTGGCACCTGCGAGTCTTTCCTGCGCACCGCCGGAGCTTGGAGACTTTACCTGGGCGACGAGGTTCAGGTGGGCGTCCCGCCAGGGACCGGCGGCGAGGCAGGTCTTGTGTTCTCCTCGATCTTCATCTGGCACAGCGCCGTCTGCACCTGGAGTTGCAGGCTGAAGACCCGTACGCGGCCCAGTTCGCGCCCTATCTCGCCGAGCAGGAGGTTGCCTCCCATGAGGAAGTACCACCAGCTGAATCCGACCTCGAGCGTCTTCCACAGGAACACACCAGCGAAAGAACCAAGGGCCATGCCCGCGAAGGTGTAGGCGCTGACGACGAAGCGCGTGTGCAGCTCGGTCCCACGCATGAGCCTCTTCATCTCCTGGGGACCATAGTCTTGCTGGGGATCGAAGATCTTCATGGCGCTCCCTCCTGTTCCCGACGCCTCACGGCCGTGGACAAGGTGTACCGCGATGGCCAGGAAGGCACAAGGTGCGAGCAGCGGAGCGAGCGAGGCGGCGAAGCACAGCGAGCGAAGCGAAGCAGTCCCGCCTCAAGGATAGTCCGGCCCGCTTCGCACCTGAGGTGCGGGAGTCCCGCCCCAAGGGATTCCCGTGCTGCCATGGGTCAACTTGTTGCGGGAGCCCCCGAAGGGGGTGCATCGTGCATCGTGCTGCGTTCCTTGCTCCAACCCCTCGAAGCCTGCCCGGAGTGATTCACACACGGAGGGTCAGCCAACTCCAGCCAACTGTCCCTTGCGATCCACACGCGGAGGGTCTGCCAACTCACGCCAGTTTCCCGGGGCGATCCACACAGGGGGATCAGCCCACCACGAAGCCCTGCTTCAGGAGCGCATAGACGCGCTGGTAGCTCCTCTGGTGAGCCTTGCAGGACCCGACCACCCCCCAGAGCCGCTGGGCGGGTTTCATGAGCCGCTCGAGGAGCGCCTTGCGCCGCGGCTCGAACGCCGCCTCCGCCCGCCTGACCGCCTGCTCCTCGGCCTCGGGGGAGAGCTCGAGCCTCGCGGCCGCGGCCAGGTTGAGCTCCGTCTTCGCCCTGGCCCGGGTGGTGAGCTGGTCGAGCCTCATGGCGAGCTCCGCGTCGCAGGCGAACTTCCCGCGCTCCAGGGCGGCGAAGGCCTCCTCCAGCGAGTCGAGCCGGGCGTGGTTCAGCTCGAGCAGCAGCGCCTCCAGGCGCGCCTCCGCGGGCAGGCCGGCCTCGTCCGGAGCGTCCTCGGCGGCCTTCCCCTGGCCGTCGCCGTCCCTGGCCTCGTCGGGGGCCTCGTGGTCCCTGGCCGGCTCGGCGGCGAGGGCGGCGGGGGCAGCCGCCAGGAGCAGGAGCCCGATGAGACGCGTCATGGGTACACCGCCTCCAAGGAGATGGTAGACGGAACCTGGGGCGAGAATCCAACCCCTCGAAGGCTGCCCGGAGCGATCCACACACGGAGGGTCGGCCAACTCCAGCCAGTTGTTCCTGGGCGATCCACACGCGGAGGGCCTTCGGCCAAGCGGCGAGTGGTTCGGGTGTCGAGTGTCGGGTATCGGGGGAGGAAACCGGACCTCCAGCCCGGGAGGAGTGACGATCGCGGCCGAGGAGGAGGCCAGGCTCAAGGCGGGGGAAGGAGCACGTAGCTCTCGTTCACCATCCAGGTCCGGGACGCGTCCCTGAACACGGAGTCCCAGCAGACCTTGCACTGCGCGTAGGGATCCTCGTCCCAGGTCGCCACGGTCGGCCCCATCCTCAAGTCCGCGCCTGCGGGCAGGTAGTCCCCCAGGGGGACGCTGGACGGCCAGGCCACGTCCGCCAGGGTGAAGGACCCGACCTCGGGGAAGACGATCACCGCCCAGCGGTACACGTCCGCGCCCGCGGCGACCTGGCGGATGCTGTACTGCAGGGCGGCCTGGGTCGCCCAGGCGGGGAGCTCGACCGGGATCGGGGTGTGCATGTCGAGCGTGCCGCCCGGTGCGATGCCCTGGATGGCGGGCAGGTCGGGGACCGTCACCGAGGTCCAGGTGGCTGGATCCAGGGGGAGCGCGAGCCGGTAGTACCAGTCCTCGCTCTGGTCGTCCCAGAGGTCCAGGTAGGCGGACTGCCTCCCGGCCAAGGCGTCGGGGACGTAGGCCACCTCGACCACGGCAGACGTCCAGTCCCCGGTCCACGAGCTGGTGAAGCCGGTCAGGGGCCCCCACAGCATCACCCCGGTCAACACCCGGTTCGAGCCGTCCGGCCCGTCGCTCGGGAGCGTCGCGTCCTTGACCGGGCTGTCCGCCGCGAGCTCGAAGTCGAGCTGCAGGGTTGCGGTCGGCAGGACCGACGCCTCGGGTGCGATCGTGGGTCCGTCGCCCGTGCCGAGCCAGTCGTAGTCCACCCGGGCGAAGCCCAGCGGGGTGGCCGTGGAGCCGTCGCTGGTGTACTCCACCGCGACCAGCCGCTGGCCGGTGGCGTATAGCGAGTTCAGCCCGTACCGGCCCGTCAAGGAGTAGTTCATCCAGATCGAGCCGTAGATCCAGAGGTAGCTGCCCGCCTCGAGGTGGCTGCAGTCGCCGCGCATCCAGGAGTACGCCGGCCCGTCGTCCGGCCGGTGGATCACCAGGGGATCGGGCAGCGGCCGGCCGCCGCCCAGACCGACGATCGAGCGCGCGTAGGACCCCGGCTGGAGGAAGGTGAGGGAGAAGGTCCGCTGGCCGAGCGCCAGGCCCGGGAAGCTCACCCGGCCGGAGGCGTCGCTCTCCGCCTCGTAGGTCTGGTCCAGGCAGCGGATGGCCACCGGGATGCCCGCCAGGGGGGCCTCGGAGCCCGCGGTCAGGAAGACCACGTTGAGCGTCTCGCTGCCCGCGCAGGTCGGCGCGCACGCCCCCGTCTCCGGCTCGCAGGCCTCGCCCGGCTCGCAGCCCGGGCCGCACTCGCCCCCGCACCCGTCCTGCCCGCACTCCTTGTCGCTGCAGTCCGGGGTGCATCCGGCCACGCAGGCGGCGCGACCGTCGGTCTCGTCGCAGTCCCCGCCGGTCTCCGCGCAGAAGGTGGTGTCGAGCCAGCTCAGGCAGCCGCCCGCACCCCGGCCGCAGGTCTGGAGCACCGTGCCGGCGCAATGGGTGAGGCCAGGGCTCAGGCACCGGTCCGTGCAGCCCCCGCCCTCGTCCTCGCAGCCGGCCAGGCCGATCAGGCCAACGACCAGGAGCGAGCCCAGGACCCCTTGCTTGACCATCTGGAACCTCCCCCTATTCGAGCACCAATTGGCCGCATTGGAGCGGCGTTCGCGGACGTGGCAGGCATGCGTCTACACGCTCCTCCTCACGCACCGGCGCCGTTTCCCCTCGGCGCCTTCTCCCGGGCTTCTGGTTCCCTCAGGCTGTGATCGGACGAGTACCACCCCCGCCCCGCCAGGGTCAATCTTGCCCGCCTGCAGGTGACGGGCACCGGCCAGAGGGGGCATGGTGCTTGGTGCATCGTGCCGGGGTCCCTTGTGCCAACCCCTCGAAGCCTGCCCGGAGTGATTCACACACGGAGGGTCCGCAAACTCACGCCAACAACCTTCCGCGGCTCACTCCACCGGGAACTCGATCTCGAAGGACACCGCCGACGGGGAGCCGGAGGGCGGGAAGGGGAAGGCGCGCGCCTCGCGGGCCAGGCAGGCGGCCAGGTAGGACCCGCGGTAGGGCGGCGGGGTGTCCGGCGCCAGCTCGGCCGAGCTCACCTCGCCGCCGGGCTCGATGGTCAGCCTCAGGGTGAGGCTGCCCGGGGGCAGCGCGCCGAGCCGGCGCTGGCCCTCCCCGCAGCCCGCGGCCGCCTCCTGGACGGCGGGGCCGTCGAGCGCGGCCTGGAGCGCGCGCTGGTCTCTCGCCGAGGCCGGCACCACCAGGCGCGAGCGATCGGGCGCCCGCCGGGCGGCCCCGTCGCGGCCCGGGTCGTCCTGGCCCGCGGGCTCCCGCGCTCCGCCCTGGGGCGCCTGGGCGCGGAGGCCCCCGCAGCCCGTGGACAGGAGCGCGGCCAGGAGCGCGGGCGCGAAGCGGCGGCCCAGCCTGGACCCACGGCGGTGCACGGCCATGGACGAGGTGTACCAGGGCGCCGGGGGGAGGACAAGCGCCGCGGGGGCGCCCCGGCCGCCGGGCTGTGCTAGACTCGCCGCCTGGTGCAAGGCCCGCTCACCTGCTGGCAGGAGGAGAACCATGAAGGCGTCCCCCGCGTCCCTCATCCGCCTCGGCGCCCTGGCCGCGCTCGCCCTCGGCCTGTGCGGCTGCCCGGGCGAGAGCTGCAAGCCGACCGCCGTGACCTACTGCGCCCTGGGGAACGTGTACTGGGTCGATAGCTGCGGCGAGCTCTCGGAGCTCAAGGAGACCTGCCAGAATGGCTGCAACGTCGAGGCCACCGGGTGCGCCACGATCTGCACCCCGGCCTGCGCGGGCAGGTGCGCCGGCCCGGACGGGTGCGGGGGGACCTGCACGAGCGACTGCCCCGCGGGCCAGACCTGCAACCCGACCAGCCAGCGCTGCGAGGGGGTGGGCTGCGCCAGCCACGCGGAGTGCATCGCGGCCCACGGCGCGAGCTGGTACTGCGACCCGCTGACCTTCACCTGCGAGTGCAACGCGGTGGCCGGGTGCGTGGGCAGGTGCGGCGGGCCGGACGGCTGCGGCGGCACCTGCCCCGACAATTGCCAGGCGGGCCAGTACTGCGACCAGGCCACCCTGGTTTGCGAGACCGACGACTGCACCACCCACGCCGAGTGCACCGCGGTCCACGGGGCGAGCTGGTTCTGCGACCCGGTCACCTCCACCTGCGCGTGCGACGTGGCCGCGGGCTGCGCGGGGCTGTGCGGCGGGCCGGACGGCTGCGGCGGCACCTGCCCGGACACCTGCCAGGCGGGCCAGTTCTGCGACCAGGGCACCTTCACCTGCCGGGCCATGGGCTGCGTGACCCACGCGGACTGCGTCGCCGCCCACAACGCCAGCTGGTACTGCAACCCGGCCACCTACCAGTGCGCCTGCCTGCCCGCGGCGCAGTGCGGCGGCGCCTGCTGCACGCCCGTGGAGACGTGCGACGCCGTCAGCCACCAGTGCCAGTCGTGCACGCCGAGCTGCACGGGCCTGCAGTGCGGCGACGACGGCTGCGGGGGGAGCTGCGGGCAGTGTCAGGCGGGCCAGTTCTGCCAGAACGGCGGCTGTGGCTGGCTGTGCGACAGCACGACCTGCCCGGGCGGCTGCTGCCTGGGGACCACCTGCATGCCCGGCACCGGGACTGGCGCCTGCGGCTCCGGCGGGGACGCCTGCGACACTTGCCAGGCGGGGGAGACCTGCATCTCCGGCACCTGCGGCGTGCCCACCGATCCCTGCGACGGCGTACCCTTCGAGGGCCGCTGCGCCAGCGCGACCACCATGGAGTTCTGCGTCGATCCGGGCAGCGGGCAGCTCTACGTGGACACCTTCACCTGCGCGCAGGGCTCCGAGTGCCGGCTGGTCGGCGGCCGCGCCCAGTGCGTGGTGACGGCCAACTGCGTGGAGGGCGCCACGAACTGCCTGGACGCGAACCGGCTCCAGGTGTGCCAGGGCGGGAACTGGGTCACCAGCACCTGCACCGCGGGCTGCCTGGAGAATCCGCTCGGGGACGCCTGCGCGCCCGACGGGACGTTCGTCGCCAGGACGCTCACCTTCCAGTACGAGGCCAAGGGCCCCAACGCGGGCTGGACGGACTGGGGCGCCCCCACCCTGAGCCCGGCCGGGTACTTCCTGCTGCTCTCGGGCACCTACACCGCCGACGAGAGCATCGTGCACGACGCGCAGATCACCGACGCCAGCGGCACCGCGACCGTGCAGGTCCCGAGCAGCGCCGGCCCGGACGACTGGGTCATCCTGGCCGCCGCGGGCCTGCGGAGCGACGGGGAGCTGGCCTTCGTGGTGGCGGACCCGGGCCTGGGCGCGGGCACGGCCAACCCCGGCGACGTCGGGGCCGACGCCCGGATCTGGAGCTGGGCGGTCCCGGCG
The DNA here is from genome assembly GCA_022710975.1 of Myxococcota bacterium. Lineage (GTDB taxonomy): Bacteria > Myxococcota > B64-G9 > B64-G9 > B64-G9 > JAKLGA01. The sequence continues at coordinate 208,001 of JAKLGA010000004.1, forward strand.
CAGGGGCTGGCCGCCACCAGCGCCTGGACGCTGCCAGTGGACTCGGGCTCCGGCGCCGCGCGGGTCTTCGACTACCTGCGCTTCGTCTACTCCGGCTCGGAGAACCGCTGGGCCGGCACGCAGCCCGGGCCCATCGTGGTCTGGCTGGGCATGGACGTGGAGTGGTCCTGCGGGGCCTGCTTCGGCCCCTGGCCCGCCTCGGGGTTCGGCATCAACTTCGACTCGCAGATCTGGATGGCCGCCGGCGCGGACGAGGGCTACTGGTCCGACCCGGTCACCACCCACGAGCTGGGCCACTGGGCCATGCAGACCTACGGCGCCAGCCCCGGGGAGGGCGGCCCGCACTGCATCGGCGTGCCGACCCTGCCCGGCCAGGCCTGGAGCGAGGGCTGGGCGACCTGGTTCAGCGCCGACGTGCGGGACTACCCGGTCTACTACGACAAGCAGGGCGGCGGGTTCTTCTGGCTCGACCTCGCCAGCAGGCTCTACGCCGGCGGGGTGGCCTGGCAGCGGCCCGCGGCCTACCAGGGCCTGATGCAGCTCGTCGACGAGAACGAGGTCTCCGCCATGATGTGGGCCCTGTCGAAGACCCAGGGCCTCGGCCGCGCCCCGCTGGACGCGGCCCTGGCGAGCGCCCGCATGGTGAACTCGCCCTTCGCCCGGGGCTACTACCGGCACACCTGGGAGGTCGACGCCTTCTGCAACCAGGTCAACGTGCAGGAGACCAACCAGCCGGCGCCGTTCTTCGCGGACTTCCTGGACGCGCTGCGCTGCGGCGGCGTCCCCGCGGCGACCGTCGACGCCGCGACCCAGCCGAACCAGTACTACCCCTACCCGAGCAACGCGCCCCTGTGCAACCGGCCGGAGGCCCCGTTCTCGCTCGCCTGGGCGGTCGAGGCGGGCGCGCCCGCGGCCGGCTCCGCGCTCGGGCTGAAGCTGCGGCTGACCCGCAGGGGCTACTGGCCCGCGCCGGTGAGCGTCCGCTTCACGCTGCCCGAGGGGGTGAGCGCGACCCGGGGGAGCCTGGCCATCGAGTTGCCCGCGGACGATCAGGCCGGGCAGCGCGAGTTCCCGCTGGAGCTCGCCCTGGCGCGGGTTCCGGACAAGGATCTCCTGGCCGTGGTGGACGCGAGCCTGCCCGGCGCGGGCTACCACGCGGCCATCCCGTACCGCTTCGGCCGCCCGGCCCCCAGGCCGGCCGCGGCGCTCGAGCTGGGGCCCCGGGTCGCCGCTGGCGCCCACGCGTTCGGCCGGGCGGTGCTGCTGCGCAAGTAGGCGGGACGCGGCCGCGCCCGGTCACCAGGTGACCGGCACCCGCAGGTCGGGCTCGACCGGGTCGGTCAGGTTCTCGAGCCAGCCGGTGACGTTGACCCCGAGCATGACGGTGTGGGCGTGCTCGAAGTCCTCGGAGGCATCGCGGCAGCCATCGATCGAGCCGGAGTCGTAGCACAGGCGGCCGTGCTGCGGCAGGTGGTAGGTGAAGGAGACGCCGACGCTCAGCACGTCCGTGAGCCGGAACTGGACGCCCAGGCCTCCGGCGATCTGGAACCCGTCCGAGCTGAACGACTGCTCCTCGTTCTCCTCCTCGGTCTTGCTCCAGCCGATGCCCGCCTGGATGAAGGGCTCGACGAGGCCCAGCGGGATGTAGATCCTGCCGCCGGCCAGGACGCCGTAGTCGAAGACCTGGCTGTCCCGTGGGACCTCGAACATGCCGAAGTGGAAGGTCAGGAAGAGCGCGTAGTAGTCCCTCAGCCGGTAGGCCAGGGTCGGCGCGAAGGCGAAGCTCGGGGAGATGTGGTCGCAATCGACGCCGGCGTGCTCGACGCAGAAGTCGGTCCCGATCAGCAGCTCGGCCGCGAAGCCGTTGGCCGGCTCCAGGGCCCTCGCCTGGCCAGCCCAGGCGACCGCCAGCCCGGCCAGCAGGAGCGCCACCCACCATCCACCCGCCCGATCGCAGCTCTTCGAGGCCATGGACAAGGTGTACTGCGGTCCGGGGGAAAGGGAAAGACTCTTCGAGGGGGCGAGGGGAGGCTAGGGCGCCGCGAGCTGGCGGGCGAGCTGGTCCATCCCGTCCAGGAGCTTCTCCGCGCCGCACTCGACCCGCGCCGAGGCCGCCTTCTCGGTGGTCGCCCGCTTCAGATCGTAGAGCTGCGAGGTGAGGACGCAGGCCTCGCCGACCTTGAGGATGCGGGTGGCCAGGGTCTTCTGCGCCGCCACCTCCTTGCCGAGCTCGATCTGGCAGCTCGCCTCGAAGCACGGGCGGTAGGACTGGCTCGCCTGCTCGAGCAGGCGCTGGCGGAGCTGCTCGCGCGGCACGACCGAGTAGCCCGCGAGCTCGGTCAGCCGGGTCGCCAGGTAGCCCTGGAGCTGCTCCAGCGCCTGAGCGTCGAACTGGCGGGAGGCGTCCTCCACGTCGAACACGGCCACGATGATCCCCGCGCCGGGCTTCGTCGAGCCGGGTGGCCCCTGCTCGGCCGCGGGTCGCCCGCCCGAGGACGCGGCGGCCGCGACCGCCGCGCTGCTGAGATCCGGCAGGAAGATCTCGAAGAACTGAGGCAGCGAGATCTCGAGGCTGCCGCTGGCGCATCTCTCCCAGACCTCGGTCTCCCGCCACAGCTCCTCGCCCGACGGCGCGAGCAGCGCCAGCTCGATCTTCGAGTCGCAGGTCCCCAGGCCGACGGGGATGGACCAGGCCATGCCGAGCAGCGGCGGCAGCAGCAGGCCTCCGAGGAAGCCGAGCGCGAACCCGCCGTTGGCGGGCCGGTAGTTCGAGACCACCATCCGGGTCTTCACGTGAAAAGCGCCGGCCTCGGGTTGGGCCGTGCACTTGGTGAAGGTGTTCCGCATGCACAGGTACTCTTTGAAACGAAGCTGGAACGAGGCGGCGAAGGCGGGGGCGATGGGGGTGAAGTCCTTCTCCTCGTCTCTGTCGATCACCTCGGGCAGCTCGACCACCACCGTGGCCTCGGCCTGCTGGACCGGGCGCTCCGCCAGGTGTATCGCCATGGGGAGCGGCGGGATCTCACCGTTGAAGCCCGCGCAACCCGCGAGCGAGAGCGCCAGGGAGAGGAAGCCAGCGGAGCGAACGAGCGAGCCCATGCGCGGAACCTCCGGGTGCGAGTCGCGAGTCGTTGGCGGCGAGCGTCCTAGGGCTTGACCGGCGAGGAGGCGCCGTCGCCCACCACGGTGGTCCAGGGGCGCACGTACCAGCGCTTCACCAGGCCGTGCTGCACGTAGGGATCCGCGGCCGCGAAGTCCTCGGCCACCTTCGGGGAGTCCCCGCGGAACAGCAGGATGGCCGTGTCCACGGGATCCTTGAGGGCGCCGCCGAGCTGGAGCTCGCCCCGGGCGTGGGACTGCCAGGCCAGCGTCAGGTGCTCGCCCCGGAACTGGACCCGGCGCTCGACGTAATCGGGCGTCACCTCGTAGAAGAGCAGGTAGTGCATGCGGACTCCTCCTCGCCCTCTTCGTACCTCGGGGAAGGGGCGCATGCAAGGGCCGGAGGGTCAGCGCAGGTGCACCCGCAGCACGGTCCGCTCCCCGGAGCGGACCTCCACGCGGCGCTGCGACAGCAGGCCCAGCTCCGGGTTGTCCATGGTGACCTGGTGCTTGCCCGGCGGGAGCTCCAGCGGCTCGAGCGGGGTCGGCCCGACGGGCTTGCCGTCCACGGACACGTGGGCCCAGGGGGAGACGAGGATGTGCAGCTCGCCCGGCGGGCCCGCGCCCGCCCGCCTGGCCGCGCGCGCCGCCTCCTCCCGGGCCTGGACCTCCAGCGCGGAGAGCTTCCGCAGCACGGCGAGCCGGTAGGGGTTCCGCGCGGGGTAGGCGGACAGGAACTGCATCCAGCCCTCGAGCTGGGAGGCGGCCGAGCCGCCCCGGGCCTGCGCGGCCTGGAAGTCCTCCTCGAGGATGGCCGCGTACGCCCGCTCGATCTCCTGGACGGGGGACACGTCCGCGGCCGGATCGGGCAGCGTCCCTGGGGGCACCTCCTGGACCTCGTCGAGGTCCGCCTCGCGCGGCGCGACGCCGGCGAGGGTGGCCCGGCAGGCCCGCTCCACCGAGGCGGCGATGGAGTCGCGGCCGCACTCGCCCTCGACGCGGGCGTCGGGGCTGGAGGCGCGCTCCTCCATGTCGTGCAGGACCATCTGCACCTCGCACCGCGCGCCGCGCCTCAGGATGCGGGTCTCGAGCACCCGCCAGGTGACCACCTCCCTGGCCAGCTGGAGCAGGCCGTCCTGGTCGGCGACGTCCGCGAGGGAGCCCCCCTGCTCCTGCAGGCGGAGCAGGCGCATGACCGCCTTGACGCGGGCCCGGGGCACGACCTCGAAGCCCTCGCGCGCGAGGAGCCGCTCGAGGCGCACGGTCAGGCGCTGCGGCGGTGCGAGGTCCGGCGACAGCCCCTCGGTGTGGACCTCCAGGACCGCGACGGGCGCGGGGCCCCGGGCCAGGCCCGGCCCGGGGGCGAGGAGCCCGGGCAGCAGGGCCAGCGCGGCAGGGAGCCAGGGCGAGGGGCGCATCCGAGAGACCTCCTGGGCCTACTCTAGCACGCGGAGCGGGCGTCACCGGGAGACCGTGTCTGGAATCTGGTTCCTTGTTCCTGGTTCCTCGCCGCACTCCGCACGCCGCACGGATCTCATGCTAGTATCCCTCGAAGCCCGGATCGCACCGAAAGGGGCACGCGATGAAGGAGCTGACGCACCTGGGGCTCTGCCTGGCGCTGGCGGCCGGCCTGTGGACGGCCGGCTGCGGCGGCTCGGAGGGCATCGACTGCAACCCGCATGACCACACGGCCTGCGCGGGCGGGGTCATGCGCTGGGTCGACTCGTGCGGCCAGCCGGGCGGCGTGATCCAGACCTGCACCTGCGGCTGCAGCGAGGATCTGACCGCCTGCGAGCTCGACTGCACCTGCGAGCCCGACTGCACCGGCCGGGAGTGCGGGGACGACGGCTGCGGCGGCTCGTGCGGCGCCTGCACCGCGCCCGAGGCCTGCGACGCGGACGGCCTGTGCGCCTGCGCGCCCGCCTGCGAGGGCCGATGCTGCGGGGGCGACGGCTGCGGGGGGACCTGCCCCGACGGCTGCGCCGCGGGCCTGGTGTGCGACGCCGGGAGCTGCGACTGCGTCGCGGACGCGGTCTGCACGGCCGGGGTCCTGCGCTGCACGGGCGAGCTGGCCGAGATCTGCCTCGCGGACGCCTGGCAGACCGTGGCGGACTGCGCCGCCGAGGGCCAGGTGTGCGAGGGCGGCGCCTGCGCGGCCTGCCGCACGGGGCAGACCCGCTGCGCCGCGGAGGTGATCGAGGTGTGCAGCCTGGGGGCCTGGGAGCCGGTGCTCGACTGCGCCGCCTCCGGCAAGCTGTGCCGGGACGGGGCCTGCCTCGAGTGCCTGGAGGGCGCGCTGCGCTGCGCGGGCCAGGCGGTGGAGATCTGCGCGGACGGGGGCTGGCAGGCGGTGGCCGACTGCGCCGCCGAGGGCCAGGCCTGCGTGGACGGCGCCTGCGAGGTGGTCTGCACCCCGACCTGCGCCGGCAGGGCCTGCGGGGACGACGGCTGCGGCGGCTCGTGCGGCACCTGCGCGGGCGCGGGCGAGGTGTGCGCGCAGGTGTCCGGCCAGTGCGTGGTGTGCAGCCCGGACTGCGCCGGCCTGGAGTGCGGCCTGGAGCCCGTGTGCGGCTCGTCCTGTGGCGCCTGCGTGGCGCCCGAGACCTGTGACGCTGGCGGGCAGTGCGTGTGCCAGCCTGACTGCGCCGGCAAGGAGTGCGGGGGCGACGGCTGCGGCGGCGAGTGTGGCGCCTGCGAGCCCGGCGAGGAGTGCAGCCCCGAGGGGCTGTGCACGCCGTGGAGCACCGGGCTGGTCGGCGAGCCGTGCACCTTCGGCAACGTGAACGCCGGCGCGGGGAACTGCGTGGCCTCGCTGGCCTGCCTGGGCTGGTCGGCCGACGCGGTGAACCGGCCCTGTGCGGTGGACGCCGATTGTGACGCCTTCGTGGACCCCACCTGGAACCAGGACTGCGTGGAGGGCGGCTGCGGGGCCTCGTTCTGCTCGGCCCCGTGCGTGGACGGCGCCTGCGACCCGGGCTACCTGCCCCAGATCCTGGGCGGCACCTGCTTCTGCATCCCCACCAGCCAGCCGCCCGCCACCCAGGACGTGGGCGAGCCCTGCCAGTTCGACAGCGTGCACGTGGGCGTGGGCGGCTGCCTGGAGGGGTTGCTGTGCCTGGGCATGCCGCCCAGCGTGGACACCCGCCCGTGCGCGCTGGAGGGCGACTGCGACCAGTACCTGGATCCGCTGTGGAACCCGGAGTGCGTGGGCGGGGGCTGCGGCGCCTCCTTCTGCTCGGCCCCGTGCGTGGACAACGCCTGCGAGCCCGGCTTCGAGGTCCAGGCCGTGGCCGGGGGCTGCTACTGCGTCCCGACCTCCCACCCGAACACCGCCGTCGCCGGCGAGGCCTGCCGCTCGGTGGCCACCCCGGAGGTGATCGTGGACTGCCAGGCGGGGCTCACCTGCATCTACGACAACCAGAACGCCGTGAGCTTCTGCTCCCCGGCCTGCACCGCGGGCGGGAGCGAGTGCGACCTCCCGGCCTTCCCCGGCGGCTGCTGTGCGGACGTCACCGGGAGCGGGAACTACTACTGCTTGAGGGTGGAGTACTGCGGATAGGATCGTGCGGCGTGCGGGGTGCGGCGCGGAACAGGGATCGTCGGTCGCCGATCGCTCTGCGCCGCACGCTCCTCGCCGCACGAATCTTGTGTTACCATCCGTCCGAAGTTCCGGGTTGAAACGAAAGGGGCGCGAGATGTCCAAGCTGGGTCGCGTGGCGATGTGCTTCGTGCTGGTGGCCGGTCTGGCGGCGGCGGGCTGTGACTCGGGGGGCGGGAGCTGCACCCCGGAGGTCGGCACGACCTGCCTGCAGGGCGTGACCTACTGGGTGGACTCCTGCGGCGAGCGGGGCGAGGTGGCGGACAGCTGCGTGTGCGGCTGCGCCGACGACGGCCTGGCGTGCCGGACCGACTGCCCCTGCCTGCCCCAGTGCACCGGCAAGGAGTGCGGGCCCGACGGCTGCGGCGCCTCGTGCGGGGACTGCACCGCGCCCGAGAGCTGCGACGCCGACGGGCAGTGCGTGGCCTGCGCCCCGGACTGCGCGGGCAAGCAGTGCGGCGACGACGGCTGCGGGGGCTCCTGCGGCACCTGCGACGCGGGCATGCACTGCGACGCCCAGGGCGGCTGCGTGCCCGACTGCCTGGCCGACTGCGAGGGCCGGGTGTGCGGGCCGGACGGCTGCGGCGGCTCGTGCGGCGACTGCGACGTCGGCGCGGGCGAGGTGTGCGTGCTGGCCTCGGGCCAGTGCCAGGTGTGCGCCCCGGACTGCGCCGGGCGCGCGTGCGGCCCGGATCCCACCTGCGGCGCCTCGTGCGGCACCTGCGGCGCGAACGAGCAGTGCGATGCGGACGGCGTGTGCCAGCCCGTCTGCAGCCCGGACTGCGCGGGCAAGGAGTGCGGGGACGACGGCTGCGGCGGTTCGTGCGGCACCTGCACGGTCGCGGGCGAGGCGTGCGAGGAGGCCACGGGCCAGTGCGAGGCCTGCAGCCCGGACTGCGCGGGCAAGGAGTGCGGGGACGACGGCTGCGGCGGTTCGTGCGGCACCTGCACGGTCGCGGGCGAGGCGTGCGAGGAGGCCACGGGCCAGTGCGAGGCCTGCAGCCCGGACTGCGCGGGCAAGGAGTGCGGGGACGACGGCTGCGACGGCTCGTGCGGCTCCTGCACGGCCCCGGAGACCTGCCAGGCGGACGGCACCTGCGCCTGCGTCCCGGACTGCCTGGACCGGGAGTGCGGGGACGACGGCTGCGGCAACTCGTGTGGCGCCTGCACCGCGCCCGAGAGCTGCAACCAGGCGGGCCTGTGCGAGTGCGTCCCCGACTGCCAGGGCAAGGAGTGCGGGGACGACGGCTGCAACGGCTCGTGCGGGGAGTGTGTGGCGCCCGATATCTGCCAGGTGGACGGGACCTGCTGGCACGAGGACGTGCCCTGCTGCGGGGTCGGCCAGGAGTGCGGCCTCGATCCCTGCATGGGCACCTCCTGCGGCTCCTGCACCGCGCCCGAGAGCTGCCAGCCGGACCTCACCTGCGCCTGCCTCCCGGACTGCACCGGCAGGGAGTGCGGGGACGACGGCTGCGGCGGCTCGTGCGGCACCTGCACGGGCGCAGGCGAGGTGTGCGAGGAGGCCTCGGGCCAGTGCCAGGTGTGCGTCCCGAACTGCGCCGGCCGGGAGTGCGGCCCGGATCCCACCTGCGGTTCGTCCTGTGGCACCTGCGCCATCCCGGGCGAGTCCTGCGACGCGAGCGGCCAGTGCGTCGCGGGCGACCCGTGCCCGAACGGCGCGGTCACCATCGCGCAGATCCAGGACGTGGACGCGGTCGGCCACCCGGCCGAGGGCGCGGAGCTGTGCGTGCAGGACGTGGTGGTCACCACCCCGGTCATCACCATCAACGGCACCCCGGTCTTCTACGTGGAGGACGCGGGCGGCGGCCAGTGGAGCGGCGTCTACGTGTACGCCTCGGGCCTGACCCTGGACCCCGGGGTGGTCCAGGGCGCCTCGCTGGCCATGACCGGCACCTACGCCGAGTACTACGGGCGCACCGAGCTGGTGCCCACCGCGATCACCGTGCTGGGCGCGGGCGTGGTGCCCGCCCCGATCGTCGTCAGCCCGGACAAGCTGATGACCGGCAGCGTCTCGGCCGAGAGCTACGAGGGCGTGCTGGTGCGGGTCGAGGACGTGGACACCCTGGTCACCCCGTTCCCCGGGAGCGACGGGCTGGACCACGGCGACTTCCAGGTGGCCGCGCCGGCCGACCCGACGTCCTTGCTGGTGGTGGGCTGGCAGTTCCAGTACCCGTTCGTGTGCCCGGCCACGGGCCCGCTGCCCCAGGTCCCTTGCGCCACGGACCAGCGCGCGCTGGGCCAGACCTTCACCCGCATCACCGGGGTGATGGACTACTCCTGGAGCGAGTTCCGGCTGATGCCGCGCGAGGACCCGGACGTGGTGCTCGAGGGCGGCCCGGTGGACACGGACGGCGACGGCCTGGCCGACTTCGAGGACAACTGCCGGCTCGCCTGGAACCCGCAGCAGGAGGACCAGGACCTCGACGGCGTCGGCGACCTGTGCGACAACTGCGTCGCCGTCGAGAACCCGGACCAGCTCGACTCGGACGGCGACAGCTCCGGCAACCTGTGCGACAACTGCCCCTGGGTGGCGAACCCCGGCCAGGAGGACGCGGACGGGGACGGCGTGGGCGACGCCTGCGAGGGCGGGGCGCGCGTGCCGCACCTGGTGATCACCGAGCTGTGCGTGACCCCGTCCACCGGCGAGTTCATCGAGATCCACAACCCGACGGCCAACGCCGTCGACCTCGGCCAGTACTACCTGTGGGACGCGACCTACACCGACGCGGTCACCCCGGCGAACAGCCGCTACTACTGGCAGATCGCCAGCCTCGTCGCCCTGGGGGTGGACAACGACTTCGTGGCCCGCTTCCCGGACGGCAGCACGCTCGCGGCCGGGGCCACCGCCACCATCGCGGTCAACACCGCGGCCGCCTTCCAGACCGCCTACGGGGAGGAGCCGACCTTCGCGCTGCGGGGCGACGGCCTGGGCCTGACCCTGGACATGGTCCCGGCCTTCGCCGGCGCCGTGGGCGCGAACGCTGGCCTGAGCAACGCCCAGGAGGTGGTGGTGCTGTTCCGCTGGGACGGCGCCGCGGACCTGGTCCAGGACGTGGACTACGTGCTCTGGGGCGGCACCAACTTCGCCTCGGACAAGACGGGCGTCAGCGTGGGCTCCTCCGCCTACCTGCCCGACACGCCCATCGCGGAGCAGGTGTTCCCGCCCACGCACACGGGCGGCCAGTCGCTCTATCGCGCCGACCTCCTGGAGGGCGCGGAGCTCCAGAGCGGCGGGAACGGCCTCGGCGGCCACGACGAGACCAGCGAGAACCTGGACACCACCTTCGCCATCGGCGCCCCGAGCCCGGGGACGCCGTAGGGAGTGCAAGGTACGTAGTGCATGGCAGCGGAACGAGCGAGCGAAGCGAGCGCGGCGGAACGAGCGAGCTAAGCGAGCGAAGTGGAGCAGTCCCGAAGGGAAAGTGGAGCAGCCCCCGAAGGGGGTGCATCGTGCATCGTTCTTCAATGCACTAAGCACTAAGCACTAAGCACGAAGCACGCAGCACGAAGCACGCAGCACGCTTGAATCATCCGCACCCGGGCTTGCCCCCGGGCACGTACTCCCGGTCCCAGGTCTCGGGCGTGGAGAAGCAGCTCCAGTCGATGTACCAGGTGGTGCCGTCGGGCTCGGTCAGGAGGATCGGGTCCCCCTGCCAGCCGCACACGATGTCCGGGTCGGCCTGGCAGAAGGCGGGCACGGCGGGCTCCTGGTAGCAGCCGGCCGCCTGATCGTAGGGCTGGGCCAGGAACACCTGGCAGCCGTGGGCCTCGCAGTCCTCGACCGGCCGCTCCAGGCAGGAGAGCTCCGCGTCGCAGGCCGGCCGGCCCTCGGCCACGTACTGCCGCGTCCAGCCCTCGGGCGTGGAGAAGCAGCTCCAGTCCACGTACCAGGTGGCGCCGTCGGGGGCGGTCAGGAGGACCGGCTCTCCCTGCCAGGCGCATATGATGTCCGGAACGGGCTGGCAGAAGGCGGGCTCCGCGGGCTCCTGGTAGCACCCGCGGGTCGCGTCGTAGGGCTGGGCCAGGAAGAGCTGGCCGCCCTGCGCCTCGCACTCCTCGGCGGTCAGCGCCTCGCTCCCCTGGAACGGCGCGTCCGCGCCGCAGCCGACGAGCGCCCCGACCCACCCGAGGATCGCGAATCCAAACATCCGGCTTCTCATCTCCATCGCTCCTTTCGAGTCTCTCGACGTTCATCCGGCCGGCGATCCCCTGTTTCATCCGCCGGCCAAGGGGTAGCTCAGCAAGATTGATGCCTGGCCGATCGGCCGCTCCTTCACGAGCAACTCCCTGTTTAGATGATGAATATTCGAGCTGTCGCGGCCTGCCCGCCTGCCGATGGCTCAGAATTCCATCAGAGAGTTGCCGGAAATCCGTAGCCACCCAGGTGCGCTCCACCCAGGACCAGGCGTCTTGGTCGGACCCCGAGCCGTCCCTGATCACCAGCCTTCGTCTGGGGCCTGGGTCGCAGGTTCAATGAGGGTGGGGTAGGCGGGGATGCCAGGCAAGGCAGACGCCTCCTTCTCACCTCATGGAAGAGCGGCCCTGCCTTCGCGCGAAGGCTAGAGATGCGGGACGTGGCAGAGGGCTCACGAAATCTTCAGTTCTTGGGTTACCATGGCGGCATGGCTATGGAGCTCGACGTCGTCGGCGACGTGCACGGGATGATCGCCACGTTTCGCGCCATGCTCGCGAAGCTCGGCTACGCGCAGGCGGGCGGCAGGTGGGGGCACCCCGAGGGGCGGAGGCTGGTGCTCATCGGGGACCTGATCGACCGGGGGCCGGACCCGCTGGGCTGCCTCGAGCTGGCCATGGAGCTCGAGCGGGACGGGTGCGCGGAGATGCTCCTCGGTAACCACGAGCTGAACTTCCTGCTGTTCCTGGCCGGTCTGCGGGCGCCCACGCCGAAGAACCTCAAGCAGCTCGCCGTGACCCGGGCCCAGGTCGAGGCCCAGCCCGCCCGCTGGCAGCGGTGCCGGGAGTTCTTGATGCGTTGCCCGCTGTGGCTGCTCCTGGACCAGGGCCGGCTGCGGCTGGTGCACGCCTGCTGGGAGCACGCGGGGCTCCCCGCCGACCTGCTGCCCGCGCGGCTGGGCACGGACGAGGTGCTGCGCGAGGCCGGGAAGGGCGGCTCGCTGCACGCGCTCACCGAGTGCTGCCTCAAGGGGCCGGAGCAGCCTGCCACGGCCCGGATCGTGGACACGGACGGGCACGAGCGCGCCGAGCAGCGCATCCCCTGGTGGGAGGACTACCCGGCCCGGGCGCCGCTCGTGGTGTTCGGCCACTACGGCTTCCCCTGGCGCCTGTCCGCGCGGCCCGTCCCGGACCCGGCCCTGCTCGGCCCGGGACGGAACGCGGTGTGCGTGGACTTCGGGGTGGGCCGGCGGGAGCGGCTGGTGGCGTTCAGGTACGGTGGACCCGGACCGGAGTTCGTGGCGCTCGGGTGCCGCGACGCCTGAGCGTGCCTTGCAACCCGGTGGCTGGTGGGGTTCAATGGCGGCATGAACAAGCTGCTGATCGGCTTCGGGATGCTCCTCGCGGCGGGCCAGGCCTCGGCCGGGGAGGGCGACGGGCTGGCGGAGGGCGCGGTGCAGGCGGCGCTGCGGCCCTACGCCCCGGGCCTCGTCACCTGCGCCGAGCGCCAGCGGGCCCTCGACCCCAGGGTCGGTGGCAAGCTGGACGTGGCCTTCACCATCGGCAAGGACGGCCGGGTGAGCAAGGTCGAGGTGCTGACCCCCGCGCACCGGCGCACCTACGTGGCCGGCTGCGTGGACGCGGTGCTGCGCACGGTGAAGTTCCCGCGGCCCGTGGGCGAGCCCGTGGTGGTGCCCCACCTGCCGCTCCAGGTCGGGCGGCCGGAGGACGCGCCGCCCGAGCCCGAGCCGGACGAGGACGAGGTGAAGCCGCCCCCGCCGCCCGAGGCGGCCAAGCCGGCCCGGGCCGAGGTCGGCCGCAAGGTGGCAGGCGTGGCCGGGCTCATCAAGACCTGCATCGCGGAGCAGGGCGCGCCGGTCATGGACGAGCAGCCCAGGAAGGGCAAGAGGAAGAAGCGCGCCAAGCCGAAGGCGGACAGGATCGGCCCGGTGCTGGTCACCCTGACGATCAACCCGCTCGGCCGGGCCGAGGGCATCGAGGTGATCGCCCCGGCCCACCCGAGGGATCACGTGGCCGGCTGCGTGGCCGGCGCGCTCATCTTCGTGGAGTTCCCCGGCTCCGAGGCAGACACCTTGCGCTTCTCCAAGCTCCCCCTGCCGAAGCTGTAGCCGCCGCTCTTCTTCCTGGTTGTGCCGGCGCCGGGACTGGGCTACAACCTCGGGCGTGGGCGTGAGGGTCGCCCACCCTGAGGAGGCACGACCATGCAAACGTCCAGGACCCGGATCTTCGTCGCCGCCGCGCTGGCGGTTTCTCTGCTGGCTGGCCTGGCCCAGGCGCAAGGGGCCAAGCCCGCCTTCGAGGTGGGCAAGATGTACCAGGGCTTCAAGCTGCTCCAGGACCGGCAGATCCCCGAGATCGCCGCGCGCGGGCTCGTGTTCCAGCACGTCAAGAGCGGCGCCCGGCTGGTCAAGTTCGAGGCGGCCGATCCGAACAAGGTGTTCTCGATCGCCTTCGCCACCCCGCCCCAGGACGACACCGGGCTGCCCCACATCCTGGAGCACTCGGTGCTGAACGGCTCGAAGAAGTTCCCGGTCAAGAGCCCGTTCCAGGAGCTGCTCAAGGGCTCGCTGAACACCTTCCTGAACGCCTTCACCAACAACGACTACACCATGTACCCGGTGGCCAGCACCAACGCCAAGGACTTCTTCAACCTGATGGACGTGTACCTGGACGCGGTGCTGAACCCCCGCATCCACCAGGAGAAGCGCATCCTGCGCCAGGAGGGCTGGCGCTACGAGCTGGAGAGCGCGGACGCGCCGCTGACGTACAACGGCATCGTGTACAACGAGATGAAGGGCGCCTTCTCCTCGCCCGAGCGGGTGCTGTGGCGGACGCTGCTGAAGACGCTCTTCCCCGACAACCCCAACGGCAAGGAGTCGGGCGGGCTGCCCGAGGCCATCCCCCAGCTCACCGACAAGCAGTTCCTGGACTTCCACAAGACCTACTACCACCCGTCCAACGCCCGCATCGTGCTGTGGGGCGACGGGGACACCCGGGCCGAGCTCGCGTTCATCGACGAGCAGTACCTGAGGCACTTCAAGGCCCTCAAGGTGAACGCGGCCATCACGCCGCAGAAGCCGCTCGAGAAGCTGGCCGAGGTGGTGGACGAGTACCCCATCGCGGCGGGCGAGGATCCGGCCGGCAAGACCTACCTGGCGCTGGCCTGGGTGGCCGGCGGGCCGACCCAGCCCGAGCTCAGCATGGCGCTCGAGGTGCTGACCGACATCCTGGTGAACCGGCCGGCCGCGCCCGTGCGCCAGGCCCTGGAGAAGGCCGGCATCGGCAAGGACATCTCGGCCATGTACGAGGACACCCAGCAGGGCGTGTGGGTGCTCATGGCGCAGAACGCGAACGAGGCTGACGCGGCGCGCTTCCGCCAGGTGGTCACGGAGACCCTCACCCAGGTGGCCGACAAGGGCCTGGACAAGCGCCTGGTCGAGGGCGTGCTCAACAGCTACGAGTTCCGCAAGCGCGAGGCGGACTTCCGCGGCATGCCCCCGGGTCTGGTGTACGCCTGGAGCACGGTGCGCCCCTGGCTGTACGGCACCGACCCGTTCCTGGGCGTGGCCTACGAGGCGCCGCTGGCCAAGGTGCGCGAGCTGGCCGCGAGCGGCGGGCTGGAGAAGCTCGTGCGCGAGCAGCTCCTGGGCAACCAGTTCGGCGCCCAGCTCACGGTGAAGCCCAAGGCCGGGCTGGAGGAGGAGCTGAACAAGCGCACCGAGGCCAAGCTGGCCGAGGTGAAGAAGTCCCTGTCGCAGAAGGACCTCGAGCGCATCGTGGCCGAGACCAAGGACATCAAGGCCTGGCAGCAGGCGCCCGACAAGCCCGAGGATCTGGCCAAGATCCCCATGCTGACGCTGGCGGACCTCGACAAGGTCGAGCCGCGCTGGACGGCCCGCGAGGACAGCGTGGACGGCGTGCGGGTGCTCTTCTCCGAGCAGGCCGCCAAGGGCATCGTCTACCTGCAGCTCATGTTCGACACCCGGCGGGTGCCCCAGGAGCTGCTGCCCCACTTGAGCCTGCTGAGCGCGCTGGTGGGCGAGGTGGACACGCGCATGCGCTCCTACGCCGAGCTGGACGCCGAGGTGAGCATCCACACCGGCGGCATCCACACCGACACCCGCGTGTACGTGGACGCCCAGGACCCCAAGGTCTTCCTGCCGACCCTCACCTTCAACGGCAAAGCGCTCACCCCCAAGCTCGACAAGCTGGTCGGGCTGATCGGCGAGCAGGCCCTGGACAGCCGCTTCGAGGACAAGGCCCGGGTGCGCGACGTGCTGCGCAGGCTGGACGCGCAGTACGAGGGCTTCGCGCGCAACGGGGGGGTGCAGCTCGCCACCATGCGGCTGCAGGCCCGGCTCGGGGCCCACGGCGCGCTGCAGGAGCTGCTGGGCGGGCTCACCTTCATCCAGTTCCTCAAGGGCGTCAGCCAGGGCTACGACGCCCGCGCGGACGAGCTGCTGTCCGATCTCGCCTTCCTGGCCTCGCTGGTGTTCGACAAGCGGGCGCTCACCATCGGGGTGACCTGCGCAGCCGAGGACTACGACAAGGTCAAGGCCGCGCTGCCGGCGCTGCTGTCCCGGCTGCCCGCGACCGAGCGCCCGGCGCAGCAGGTGGCCTTCCAGCCGCCCGCGGGCAACGAGGGCCTGCTGGCCGCCAGCAAGGTGCAGTACGTGGTGCAGGGCGGCGACTTCCGCCCGCTGGGCCAGGGCTACAACGGCAAGCTGGCGCTGGTGCAGCGCGTGCTCGGCCGCGACTACCTGACCGAGAAGATCCGCGTGCAGGGCGGGGCCTACGGCGCCTGGGCCATGATCGGCCGCGACGGCAGCCTGGCCTTCGCCTCCTACCGCGACCCGAACCTGTCGAAGACCCTGGAGGCCTACCGGGGCGTGGTGGATTACCTCAAGGCCTTCGCGCCCGACGAGCGCGCCATGACCCGCTTCGTGATCGGCGCCATCTCCGAGCGCGACCGGCCGATGACCCCGTCCATGCGCGGCGAGCGCGCCATGAGCGACATCCTGCGCCGCCTGCCCCACGAGACGCTGCAGAAGGAGCGGGACGAGATCCTCGCGGCCACCCCGGCGGACCTTCAGGCGCTGGCCCCGCTGATGGAGGGGGTGCTGAAGCAGGGCCTGCTGTGCGTGTACGGCAACGAGCAGGTGCTGAACGAGAACAAGGCGCTCTTCCAGTCCCTGGTCAAGGTGATCGAGTAGCCGGGATCTCCGCGCCCTTCTCGTCGTAACGCCTCCAGCTCCCCACCTTGCGGCCGCGGCGGTACGCCCCCTCCTCGCGGAGCACCGGGCCCGCGCAGTCGTAGGTGCGCCACACCCCGTGCCTGCGGCCGGCGACGTAGGGCCCCTGCTCGGCGACTGGCGGGATGGGATCTCGGGGTGCCGGGCCGCACGGGTTCGCGCTCCAGGAGAGCGCGGGTCCGTGGCGCTTGCCGTCCCGGCGCTCGCACCACACCTCGACCCCGACGCGACCCCGGAGCCGGGTGCCCGACGGGCAACCGAAGCCAGGCGCCTTCAGCCACTCGCCCGGCGGGCCGAGGTCCCAGGCCACCTGGCCGAGCGGCGGCTGTGCGCGGGGCAAAGCCGGGTCGCACAGCTCGTCCACCAGCAGGCGGTGCTCCTCGATCAGCAGCCGGCCCAGCGCCCAGGCGCGCCTCGGGGTGAAGCCCGGCTGGCAGGCGTAGGCGTTCCGGCTGTGGACCTCGTGCACCAGCTCCAGGCCGCGGGCCATGGCCCCGGGCCCTTCGGGCTCGAGGCGCAGGAAGTAGTTGCAGGTCGGCTCCACGCCCGGGGCGGTGGCGACCGCCAGGCACTCGGCCTGGCGGCAGACCAGGGTGCCCTCCACGGGGCGGTCCGCCCGCGCCTGGCCGGCCCGGGCCACGCGCGCGTCCAGGCCGAGGGGCCGGGGCAGCCTGGGCCGGCAGGCGGGCAGGCTCGAGAAGGCCGGGACCGACTGGTCGTCGACGGGCGGCCGGACCTCCTGGGTGGAGGCGGGCGCCGGCACGAGGGTCACGGCGGCCAGCAGGGCGAGCGCGGGGAGCGCGCGGCGGTGGGGGTGCATGTCTCGGGGCCTCCTGGATTCCGGGCCCTGGCTTGGACCGCGCCGCACGGCCCCCGATTCACCGCCCGCCGCGGACGCAGAAGATCATGCCGGAACACGTGCTCAACCCACCCACCCCCGATAGTGAGTAGGAATTGCCTCGGTGATCCGTGGTGGTGGAGGCCAGGCTAGAGCCCAGACCACCCTGGATCTCGAACACCTCGAGGGCGTCCGCGGCCCCGAAGCGCGCCACGGACAGGAGCTCCTGGATGTCCGGCGCGCGCCAGTCGGTGAAGCCGCCGAAGGCCAGGCCTTCGCACCAGTGGCATTGGTTCTCGAGATCGAGGTCCCCCAGGTCCAGGAGGTCGGCCCACTGCAAGCCGGTCGCGTTGTCGCTCAGGAGCTTCTTCCCCTCGACGAGCCGCGTGGAGAAGCGGTCGGCCGGCGCCGACTCCCGGCCCGCGCCGTGCACGCACAGGGCGCGATCGCCGTCCAGCCCGAGCCCCGAGTGGTAGTAGAGCTGGATGCCGCCGCCTTCGTCGACGAGATCCGCGCCGCAACCGATGTCCGTGTCGCCGGGGAGGTTGTCCTCGAGCCAGTAGCGGTGGGGCGCATCCACGAGGATCTCGGCCGGCAGAACGCCGTCGGGGTTATCCCAGTCGAGGATGCTCGCGAACTCCTGCACCGTGGGCAGCCGCCAGTCGGTCAGCGAGCCGGCCTCCAGACCTTCGCAGCGCGCCCGGGCGTCCGCCACGCTGGTCATCTCGTCGTTCGCGGGGTTGCGCTCCCACAGGAGGCCGCTCAGGGAGTCCTCGACGACCTCCACGCCGCCCTCCGTGCGCACGCTGAAGGTCCGGGCGGGGTCGGGGTACTGGGCGTCCTGGCCGCACATGGCCGTCGCCGCGCAGTCCTCGTCGCCGGCGACCCCCGCGCACTCCATGGTGCCGGTGACTCCCGAGGCGTAGCACTCCGTGACTCCCGTGGGCGGGACGGTCCAGCAGTCGTGGACCTGGCAGTAGGGCTGGTCGCAGTCCGGGCCGGCCCAGCCGGGCGCGCACGCGCTGCAACCGGTAGAGACCTCGAAGCGCTCCGGGCAGGTGCCGCAGTCGTCCCCCTGATCGGCCCAGCGGTCCTTGCACGCCGCGCAGTCCTGGGCCGGGTCCCAGTTCCCCGGGCAGGTGCCGCAGTCGTTCGACCCGTCGTCGACCCAGTGGTTCTCGCAGGCCTGGCAGCCCTGGGCGAGGTCCCAGTTGCCCAGGCAGGTGCCGCAGTCGTCGTCCTGGTCAACCCAGTGGGGGAGGCAGTTCACGCAGTTCGAAGCTGGATCGCGGTTGCCCGGGCACGCAGGAATGCAGACCTCATGGAAACACAGGAGGGCGCCGGAGCAGCTCCCGTCCGTGAAGCACTGCTGCCCCTCACCGCCCCTCTCCTCGACCGCGCACGAGAGAGGCAGGAGCGCCATGGGTAGGACCATCGCGAACGAGGTGGCCTTCATGGCTCAGAACCCTCCCTGCAGGGTGAACACCAGGCCGCCGCCGTCGGGGGTGGGGGACAGGCCCGGGGTCGGGGGAGCCTGGCCCGAGCTCCACTCCCGGGCCCAGGCCGCGTCGTCCGGGGTCAGGATCCACAGCACCACCCCGGTGACCAGCAGCGCCCCGCCCAGCCCGTAGCCCACGAACTGCAGCGCGTTCCAGGCCTGCGCCGCGGAGTAGCTGGCGTCGCCGTGGTCGTACCGGTCGGTGGTGTCCACGAACAGGTAGGTGGACACGCCGCCGAAGGCCGCCAGCCCCAGCCCGGTCCAGAAGGTCGCGTGGCCCCAGACGTTGAAAGGATGGCGCGGGGGCGGCCGGAGCTCGAGCTCCAGCTCGCTCTGCTGGCCGCCCTGGAGGCTCACCTCGCGCTCGGCCGAGGCGTAGCCCTCCAGGCTGGCCGCCACCCGGTGGGGGCCGGACTTCAGCTCCTTGACCACCGGGGCCTGGCCGGCGGTCTTGCCGTCGATGCTCACCCAGGCGCCGGCCGGGGAGGTGCGCACCACCAGGGTGCCCGGGGCGAGCTCTCCCAGGAGCAGGCGGGCGGCCTCGCGGCGCGGGTTGTCCCCGGGGAAGGCCGTGAGGAAGCGCTCCAGCACACCCTGGCGCACCTCGACCCCGGCCATGCTGTCGCCGGCCACCTGGCGGACGAGCTCCCAGGCGCGCTCCAGGCGCTCCCCGGCCGGGCGGGCCGCGTCGGCCAGCAACCGGTCGAGCTCCCCGACGCGCGAGCCGGTGGCCTGGCGGCTCTCGACGAGCGGCTTCTCGAGCTGGGCGGCGAGCTGCTGCACCGCGGCCAGCAGCGAGGCCTCGTCGGCGCAGCGCGCCTCGGCCATGGCTGCCAGGTCCGTGGTGGCGCGCTGGAGATCGTAGAGCACCGCGGTGAACTGGCAGGTGTCTGCGATGGGCAACAAGGCGGTGGCCAGCGTCTTCTGGGCGGCCAGCTCGCGGCCGAGCTCGATCTGGCAGCCCTGGTCGTAGCAGAGCTTGTAGCTGTCCTTCTGCGCCTCGCGCAGCCGCTCGCGGATCTGGTCGCGCGGCACCACCTGGTAGCCCGCCTGGGCCAGGCGCGCGGCCAGCAGATCGATCAGGTTGGAGCGCAGCTCCTCGGCCAGCTTGGCGCTCTTGTCCTGCAGGTCGAACATGGCCACGATCGGCCCCTGCTCGCCGGCGGACGAGGGCGCGGGCACGGCCAGCAGCGCGGCGGACAGACAGGCAGCCAGCCACCCGGAGACTCCACGCGCGAACATGAGGACCCCCTTCTGAATCAGCACCCCCCTTGTACCTCGTGGATGGGGCTGGATCAATCGCGCCGCCGGCCGCCCGATTGACACCCCCGCGCGTCCTCTGATAGCCAGCAAGGGGGGGCGGCGCGCGCCGCGTCCCCGGATGGGTGCGAGCTTGCGTCTCCACGCTGCGATCCTGGTGCTGCTGTCGACCGGCTGGCTGCTCGCCGGCCCGGTCGGGGCCGCGCCGCCCAGCCCCCCCCTCGACCTCACCGGAGCGCTGACGCGCGAGGCCGTGGAGACCCTGGACGGCTGGATGGAGGGATTGCCCTGGGCGCTGGACTGGGACGCGCTGCTGGCCGAGCTGGAGAAGGGCGGCCCGGGGGAGCTGGCCCGCTACGCCCGCGCCGCGAGCTGGCTGGCGCGCGGCTCGGCCGGCCACGCCGAGGCCGCCCTGGATGAGCTGCGCGCGCTGCGGGCCGCGGCCCCGCCCGGGCTGGCGGCGAACCTGCTCGTGTCCATCGGCCGCTGGCAGCTCCAGCTCCGGCACCCGGGCGACGCGCTGGCCAGCCTGGAGGCGGCCGCGGTCGAGCTGCGGCGGCTGAAGGACGGCCGCGGGCTGGCCCGGGCGCTGTACCTGCAGGCCATGGGCCTGATCGCCCAGTCCCGGCGGCCGTGCGACGCCCTGCCGATCATCGACGAGCTCCTGGTGGTGGCGCACCTGGCCGGGCTGCCGCGCTACACCGAGGCCGCGGAGCGGCTGCAGGGCGAGTGGCGCAAGGCCATGGACGAGCTGGAGGACTACTTCGGCCGGGCGCGGGCTCGGCTGTCCACCTTCCCGCCCTCCATCGGCATCCCGGAGGACGCCGATCTGGTGGCCTTCGTGCCCGGCGGCCTGCTGATGAACGGGGACACGGACGACCAGGTGTCGGCCTCGGCCCCGCGCCTGGCGCTGTTCGACGGGTTGCTGCTGCGCACCCGCAAGCTGCCCGAGGACGATCTCGAGCTACGCGGCTCGGCCGTGGACGGGCGCGGCCGGGTGTGGGTGGCCACCCAGCGCGGCCTGTACCTGCTCGACGACGACCGCTTCAGCCACCTGGTCAACCCGGCCCTCCCCGACGAGGCCGAGAACGGGCTGAAGGCCGCCCTGGCCAGGCCGGAGCCCGCGGGCGTCGGTCGGCGCGCGCTCGGGCTCCCCTCCAACGTGGTGAACGAGGTGAAACCCGGCCCGGACGGTCGCCTGTACCTGGCGACCGACGCGGGCCTGGCGATCTGGGACGAGGCCTCGGGCGCGCTCGAGGTGGTCACGGACAGGGACGCGCCCATCGCCCGCAAGCTCGAGCGCGTGGCGCCCGTGCCCGGCGGGGAGGTGGTGGTCGCCTGGCGCGACGAGTACGCCGTGCGCGACCGGAGCGGCCGCTGGCAGCGCTTCCCCTTCGAGTTCCCCGCCCTGGCGGGCAAGGCCTCGGGCAAGCTGTTCGGGCTGCTGGTGGACGCGCAGGGCCGCGCCTGGGTGCACGGACTGCTCGGGGCGCTGCGGCTGGAGGGCGCGGAGATCACCCGCGTCGTGGACCGCTCCTTCCAGGCCATGACGCGAAACGTCAACCACGTGCTGATCGCCCGGGACGGGGCCTCCTGGTTCGCCACCCCCGACGGCGTCTGCCGCCAGCAGGGCCGCGGCTGCGCCGCCCTGGACGAGGGCCGCTGGCTGGCCGCCGAGTGGACCCTCGATCTCCTCGAGGGGCAGGACGGCGCGGTGTTCGTCTCGGCCTACCTGGGCGGGCTCTACCGCCTGGCGGCGCCGCACTACCGCACCTACGGCATGGTGGACGGCTTCGTCCAGCCGATGAACACCACCGTGGAGCTGCAGGCCGGCGCGCTCACCTTCGTCCAGCCGCGCGGCCTGACCCGGCTCGAGCCGCGCACCGGTCGCTTCGACCACTACCTGTTCGGCAACGAGGGGCTGCCGCGCGGGGTGGTGTCGACCCCGGTGGTGATCTGGCTGGCCGACGGACGCCTGGCCATGGTCGACCCCGAGATCGACGACGGCAAGCGGCTCATCCTGTTCGATGGCCGGCAGGGCTCCAGCCTGGGCCCGGAGGACGGGTTGCCGGAGGAGCGGGTGCGTTCGCTGTGCGAGGTGGCCCCGGGCCGGCTGTGGCTGGCCACCAAGACCGGGGTGCACGAGCTCGAGCTCGCGTCCCGCGCGCTCCGGCCCGCGCCCGGCCTCGAGGCGCTGGCCGGGCACGAGGTGACCACGCTCGTGTGCGCGCCGGGTGAACCGGTGTGGCTGGCCACCCAGGACGACCAGGTGTGGAGCCTGGAAGGCGGGCGGGCCGCCCGGCTGGACCTGGCCGGGCTCGGGCTGTCGGGCAAGCCCCGCGGCCTGCTGCGCAGCCCCACCGCCGGCCGGATCCTGGTAGGCGAGCGGGACGTGCTGCGCTTCGCCGGCGGCGCCTGGTCGCGGGTGCCGGTGGAGGCGGAGTCCTTCGACTTCCGGGTGCGCGACGTGGAGCTCGACGGGCAGGGCGTGCTGTTCTTCGCCACCGAGAGCGGGGTGCTGGCCACCGACGGGGAGAGCTGGACCCGGCTCGGCGTGGCCGACGGCCTGATCACCGACTCGGCCCACGAGATGGTGCTGCACGAGGGCCGCCTGTGGATCACCGGCAACGGCGGGGTGGTGGACTGGGGCTGGCCGGCCTCGCCGCCGCCCGAGACCTTCCTGCGCTGGTCCGACCAGGTGATCGCGCTCGATCCCCAGGGCCGGCCGCGGCGCTACCGCGTCTCCGATGGGGTGGAGAAGCCCGGCTGGGTGCTGCTGCGCGGCCTGGCCGGGGCGCTGGAGGTGCCCGAGGACGAGGCCGGGCCGACCCTGGCGGGCCTGGCCGGGGTGGTCGGCGAGGTCGGCGGCGAGCCGCCGCCCGTGGTGATCGACCGCGACCGGCTCGAGCTCCAGGTCCGCGCCGGCACGCCCTGGGAGGACGACAAGCCCTCGGAGCTCACCTGCTTCCATCGCCTGGACGGCGGGCCCTGGACGCGCGTCGAGGGGCTGGCGTTCGAGCTGCGCGAGCTCGCCGACGGCGAGCACCTGCTCGAGGTGCGCGCCACCGACCGCAACCTGCGCCGCGATCCGACCCCGGCCCGGCTGCGCTTCCGGGTGGACACGCCGGTCTCGCCCTGGCAGGTCGCCGCGGCCGGGCTGCTGGTGGTGGGGCTGGTCGGCTGGAACCGGCGGCGCCTGCGCGACCTGTGGCGCCGCTACCAGCACCGTTCCTTCCGCCCGATCGAGCCGTCCCCCTTCCACCCGGGCCGGCCGGCCGAGGGAGCGCAGCTCGTCGGGCGCGAGGCGGAGCTCGCCGAGATCCAGGCCCTGGCCCGTTCGGGCGGCTCGGCCGCGGCCGTGTGGGGGCCGCGCGGCAGCGGCAAGCACTCGTTCGTGCGCGCCGTGGCCGGCCGGCTGCGCCAGGATGGCGTGCTGGTGGTCGCGGCCGACCTGGCCGCGGCCTCGGCCGGCGCGGACGCGGCCGCGCTCATCGCCGGCCTGGCGAACCAGCTCGAGCTGGCGGCCGCGGAGGCCGGGCTGGCGCGGGAGGCGGAGCCGGGCCTGTCCCTGTCGGCCTCCGGCGTGGCCGGCCCGCGGCTGGACGAGCCGGTGGGCGGCAACACCATCTCGCGCAACCCGGACTCGCCCAGCGGCCCGGGCTCGTCGGAGTCGAACCCGTTCCAGCGCCTGGGCCGTTGCCTGGCCCGCCTGGAGCGTGCCCGGCCCGGGCTGCGCGTGGCGCTGCTGCTGGACAACGCCGAGGCCCTGGGCATGGCCGCGGACGCCGACGCGGCCTTCGGCTCCTTCCTGTTCCCGTTCCTCCGCAGCCTGGTCCAGGAGCGCCCCAGCCTGTGCCTGGTGCTGGCGCTGGAGGGCCACTGGTTCGATCTGTCGCGGCGCTTCGAGGCGCTGTTCGCCTTCGCCAGCCCGCTGCACATGGGCCGGCTGCCGGACGACCTGGTGCGGGCGCTCTTCGCCGACGCCTTCCACGGGCGCGCCTTCCTGGACGAGCGCGCGCTCGGGCTGCTGGTGGCGCTGGCCGGCGGGCGGCCGGACTTCTGCCAGCTCATGGGCCAGCGGCTGGTGGAGTCGCTGAACGCCGAGAAGACCAACCTGTGCTCGCCGGCGCTGCTGGAGAACGCGGCCGACGCCCTGGTGGCGGCCGATCCGGACCGGCGCATGGAGAGCTCCTGGCTGCAGCTCAACCGCGAGGAGCAGCTGGTGGTGTGCGCGCTGGCCGAGGGCGGGCCGCTCGGGCCCGAGGCGATCCTGGCGCGCCTGCTGCAGGCCGAGGTGCGTCTGCTGCCCGAGGAGCTGCGCCGCACGCTGCTGGCCCTCGAGCGCAGCGGGCTGGTCGTGCCGCGCGAGGGGTTGCACGCCCTGCGGGGCGAGCTGGCGCGGCGCTGGATTCTCCGCCACCACGACGTGGGCTCGGTGGCCTCCGCGGCCCAGGAGTACGTGGGCGCCTACCAGCTCCTCGACAAGCTCGGGGCCGGCGGCATGGGCATGGTCTACAAGGCCCGGGACATGGCCCACGGCACCACGGTCGCGCTGAAGCTCCTGCGGCCCGAGCTGGCCGAGCACAAGCGCAGCCGCCAGCGCTTCCTGCGCGAGGCCCGCCTGGGGAAACGGGTGCGCCACCCGAACGTGGTGCGCATCCTCGACTACGGCGAGCAGGGCGGGAAGCTCTACCTGGCCATGGACTTCCTGGAGGGCCACAGCCTGGCGCGCTGGGCCCGCAGCCCCCGCCGGCCCGGGCCCCGCGCGCTGGCCGAGGTGGGCCGGGCGCTGGCCTCGGCGCTGGGCGCCATCCACAAGCTGGGGGTGGTCCACCGCGACGTGAAGCCGGAGAACGTGATGGTGGTGGGGGAAGCCGATCCGGCCCACGATCCCCTGTCGGCCGCGAACCTGCGCCTCATGGACTTCGGCCTGGCGGTGGGCGAGGACGTCTCCCGGGTGACCCGGGCCGGCTCGCTGCTGGGCACGCTCATGTACATGGCCCCGGAGCAGGCCCGCGGCCAGGAGGTCGACCCGCGGGCGGACCTGTACTCGCTGGGGGCGCTGCTGTACGAGCTGTGGACGGGCCGGACGCCCTTCGCCGGCAACGAGGCCGTGGTGCTGGACGCCGTGCTGAACCACAAGCCGGTGGACGCCGTGGAGCTCCGGCCCGGACTGCCCGCCCCGCTGGCCGAGCTGGTGCGGCGGCTGATGGAGAAGGAGGCCGCCCGCCGGCCCGCCAGCGCCGCCGAGCTCGAGCAGCTCCTGGACGCCATGCTGCCCGGGTTGCCCGCCGACGAGCTCAGCGTGGAGACCGCCCTGCCCGCCGAGGCCGGGCCGGCCGTGGGCGTCACCGACGCGCCCACCCGGGCGGGGGTCATGTCCCGCGCGCTGGACGCCATGAAGCTGGAGAGCCGCCTGCTGGGCTCGCTGTCCTCGGCGGCGCTGAGCTCCGTGGGTGACGGGCTCGCCTCCCTGGACAAGGAGCGCGCGCTGCTCTACCGGGTCTCGGCCATCGTCGCCCGCGGGCCGGTCACGGCCGGGAGCCTGGACGAGATCCTCGGGCTGACCCGCGCGGCCATGGGCGCCAGCGGCGGGCTGGTGGCCCAGCTCGGCGCGGCCAGCGCCCTGTCCATCAGCGCTACCCTGGAGCACCCGCCCGGCGTGCTGGAAAGCTCGGAGGTGCTCGGCCCGCTCGTGCGCCAGTGCGTCGAGCAGCGCATGGGCGTGCTGTACCTGGGCGAGCCGGACGCACCGGCGGAGGACCTGGGCGCCTGCGCGGCGGCCCCGCTGTGGGCCGGCGAGCAGATCCTGGGGGCGCTGCTGGTGGATCGGCGCGGGCCCTCCGCGCGTCCGTTCGAGGACTCGGATCTCGAGCTGCTGGTGTGCGTCGGCTACCTGGTCGGGCTGGGGGTGGAGCGCGAGCGGCTGCTCAAGCAGGCCCTCGACCAGGAGCGGCTGGCGGCCGTCGGGCAGATGCTGGCCGGGGTGGCGCACGATCTGAAGAACCCCATGGCCGTGGTGTACGGCTACGCCGAGATGCTGGAGGAGCCGCTGGCGCCCGAGCGCACGGCCGCCGCCGCGCGCATCATCCGCCGCCAGGTGGACGAGATGCTCGACATGATCGGCAACCTGCTGGCCTTCTCGCGCGGCAAGCGGGAGCTCGCCCTGGCCGAGATCCAGCCCAAGGCCTTCGCCGAGGAGATCCGCGAGAACCTCGACGTGGCCTGCCGGGATCGCCAGGTGGTGCTCCGGCTGGAGGCGGACGGCGAGCCCGTGCGCCTCGATCCCTCCCGGTTGAAGCGCATCGTGCTCAACCTGAGCAAGAACGCCCTGGAGGCCCTGGGCGGCCAGGGTCAGCTCGAGATCCACCTGGTGGGCGCCGCCGCGGGGCTCTCGCTCGAGGTCCGCGACAGCGGTCCCGGTCTGCCGGCCGAGGTCCAGCAGCGGCTGTTCGAGCCCTTCGTCACCCAGGGCAAGGTGGGAGGCACCGGGCTGGGCCTGGCCATCGTCAAGCGCTTCGTGGACGACCACAAGGGCGACATCCAGGTGGAGTCCGTGCGGGGCCAGGGCACCTGCTTCCGCATCCACCTACCTGCGCCCACCTGATCTGAACCGATTTCGGACATTGACTGACCCGTGGACGGGGGTTACGTAGACCTCGGCTGGCAGGGCTGACAACCGGGTCCGGGGTGCAGGTGGGGTGGGGCGAAAAGGAGTCGGGGATGTTCGCCCAGAAGAGAAGTTGGCTGGCGTTTGGCGGATTGCTATGGATGGTCGCCTGGCCGGGCGCCGGGCTGGCGAGCGACCGGTTGCCTCCCTCGGCTCAGGCGAAATCATTCGTCAGTACGTTGGGTTGGGACCATCAGCTCGCCGCGCGTTGCCCCGCGGGGGTGCACGCCGGGGTGCTGGCCCTGAGCGGCGCTCCGGGCAGCGAGGCGGCGGCCGCAGACCTGGCCGAGGCTCTCCAGGGGGAGTCCCTGGGCAGGATCAAGGGGCTGGAGCTCCAGGTGAGCGTCATCAAGGTCGGCGGCCCCGGGCAGCTCGAGCCCGCCGTGGCCAGGGATGGGGTGAACGTGCTGATGCTGGCGCCGGGCGTCGACCCCCTGCTGGAAGAGGTGGGCCGGGTGGCGCGACTCCACCGCATCCTGGTCGCGAGCGGCGAGCCGGGTCACCAGGGCACGGCCGCGCTGGTGTTCATCGGCCAGGGCGGGTCCTCACGCATCCGGGTCAACCTCGAGGCGGCCGAGTCCCAGGGCGCCGTGTTCGACGCGCGCCTGCTCCGCCTGGCCGATCTCAGCGGTGCCCGGCCCTCCTTCGAGAAACCCGACGCCGTCCGCGCGCGGCGAACCGCCGGCCGCGATCCGGAGTATCCGAGGATCGCCCAGGCCGCCGGGGTGGAGGCGACCGTCGTGGTCAAGGTGCGCATCGGGCCCGAGGGCAAGGTCGAGGAGTTCAGCTTCCTGAAGGGCAACGAGTACTTCGAGGACGAGATCAGCGAGGCCATCCGCGGCTGGCGCTTCCAGCCGCGCGTGGTGGACGGCCGGCCCGTCAGCACCACCACCACCTTCAAGTTCGAGTTCCGCAGGCAGTGAACGGCGCGAGAAGGGGCCGGGGGAGTGGCGAGGGGCGGGTTACTTCTTCAGCTTGAACGAGTCCAGGAACTTGTCGATGTCGCCCCAGGGCTCCTGGTTCTTCACCGCCGAGGTGATGGCCTGGTAGAGGCGGTTGCCCACCAGGTAGGTGCGCGCCTTGAGCGTGAGCTGGAGGCTGCCCTCGGCCTTCTCGGCCACGAACTCGCGGCCCTGGTTGCCGTCCAGGGTGACCTTCTTCTGGCTGATGAGCTTGCCGCCCTCGGCCGCGCCCTTGACGCCGCCGTCCAGCAGGGTGTCCGCGTCCACGGCCTTGACCATGTCGGCCGGGAAGTCGGAGTACATGACCAGGAAGGCCGCGTTGTCGCGCTCGACCATGTGGATGTACATCATGATCGGGCCCACGTCGGTCGGCTGGGACTGCGACTCGACCTTGGGGGTGCCGGGCATGAGCACCGCGAAGCCGGCGCCCTCCGGGGCGTAGTCCTTCCACAGGTCCGCGGCCGGGGCGGGCGCGGGCGCGGGAGCAGGGGCAGGGGCCGGGGCAGGGGCAGGGGCCGCGGTGTCGCCGGCCGGGGCGGGACCGGGCTCGGGGGTGACCTCGGCCTTCTTCTCGCAGCCCAGGGCCACGAGCATGGCGAACACGGCGGCGATGCTGAAGAACGCTCTCACGAAATCCTCCAATCTGGTTCCAGTGACCGGGAGCCGGGAATGATGACTCGGGACGGAGCATCCCCCAGGATTCGGCGGCTTGTCAAACAGGAATCACTCAGGCGGGGGGCGGGTCCGTGGGCGTGCGGGCCCACAGGTCGATGGCCTCGGCCACGTCCGCGGGCATGTCCAGGAAGCGCAGGCCCATGCCCGGCTCGCTGGGCTGGCCGCGGGCGTACTCCCGGCTCCAGACCACCTGGCACTGGCACACCACGGTGCGGCGGATGGGCTCGGGCAGGGGGATCTCCACCTGGTACTGGCTGCCCGGGCGCTCCGGGTTCACGCTGGCGATGAACATGCCCGAGCGCGAGATGTTCTTGGCGTAGCCGAAGAAGGTCCGGGTGTGGTTCTCCAGCTTGACCTTGAGCACGATCAGCGGGCGCCGGAGCGCCCGCCGCCGATCGGAGGGAGGCCAGGTGGAGGGATCCTTGGGATCCTTCTTCTTGGTCGCAGCCGCCATCCGCTCCATCGTCGCCCGGCCCGGGGGGCGGAGTCAATTCCGTAGTAGAATCCCTGCCCGGGAGGCTCCCATGCACGAGCTCGGCGACTACGACCACCACCACCACGCCGGCAACCACGGCGACGTGTGGAAGCACTGCGCGCTGGCGGCCTGGCTGCGGGCGCTCCTCGACGAGGCCCGGGGGCCGCTCCGCTACCTGGAGACCCACGCCGGCGCGGGCCGCTACCGGCTGGCAAAGGCCGGCGAGTGGCGGGACGGCATCGGCCGCCTGCTGGACGGCGCGGAGGGTGTCCCGGCCCGGGCCGAGGCGCCGCCCGCCGTGGAGGCCTTCCTGCAGCTCTTCGCCCGGGTGGGCATCTGGAACGAGCTCGGCCGGGTCTACCCCGGCTCCCCCAACCTGGCCCAGCACCTGCTGGGCCCCGACGACCGCCTGGTGCTGTGCGAGCTGGCCCCGCGCGCGCTCGAGATCCTGCGCGCCAAGCTGGGCGGCGACGGGCGGGTGAGCGTGCGGGCGGAGGACGGCCCGGCCCACCTGACCCCGCTGCTCACCGAGGCCGAGGGCGCGGGCCTGCGGCCGGTCGTGGTGATCGATCCACCTTACAGCGAGAAGGGCGAGTGGCTGGCGGCCGGACGCAGCCTGGCGCTGGCCCGGGCGGCCCGGCCCGACACCGCCCTGTTCCTGTGGTACCCGATCGTCAGCCGCACCCGGCCCAACGCGCTGCTGGCCGAGCTCGGCCGGGCAGGGGTGCACGGCGTGGCGCTCGAGCTGGTGGTCACGCCGCTCGCGCTGCGGCGCCAGGCGCTGAACGGCTCGGGCGTGCTGCTCGTCGACCCGCCGGCCCGGGCCGTGGCCGAGATCGCCGCCGCCGGCCCCTGGCTCGGGCGCGCGCTCACCACCCGCGGGGCCTGGGAGGCGAGACAGATCACGTTCTAAAATCTCGAGCCCGCATCCCAGGGCGAAGAGATGCTAGCCGGGCAGGCGCAGGGTCCGGCGGGCCTCCACGCCGGGCAGGCCGTCCGCGCCGCGGCGGAGGTGGGGCCCGCTCAGGCGCTCGCCCCGCTCGCCCAGGATGGCGCGCACGTGCTCCGGCTGCTCGCCGAGCTCCACCAGCGCCACGTGCACCTGGAACTCCCCGTCTGGCAGCCCTGCGGGAGGGCCCAGCGGGTCGCAGCCGAAGCGGTAGGCGCGCACCGTGGTGCGCAGGGCGCCCAGCTTCTCGCCCCGGGCGTCGCGCACGCTCACCTCGAGCAGGCTGCCCTCGGGCAGGTTGGTCTCGCCCAGCGCGTAGGGCCGCCGGCCGCCCTCCACCCCGAAGCTGAGCCGGATGCCCTCCCGGGCCAGGCGCTCGCCCAGCCTGCGGTGCACCTCCCGGCGTACGGCCTCGTCCTCGGCGGGCAGCGGACCCTCCTTCGCCAGCTCCAGGTAAGCCGCCACCGCCGTGTCCAGCTCGACTGGATCCTCGGCCAGGCGGCGCACCCGCTCGAGGTCCAGGGCGCGCTCGCCCTGGGCGCCCTTGGCGGCCGGGCCGAGCGGCACCGCCCCGGGCAGGCCCGGCCCCCCCGGCCCCGGGACCGCGGGCCGCGACCAGTGGAACAGGGCGAGCAGCACCAGGCCGGCCAGGGCTGCCAGGCCGAGCGCGATGCCCACCTTGAGGGGGCTGCGCAGGCGCGGGCCCACCACCCGGGCCCCGCTGTCGGGCACGAAGTAACGCACCGCCTTGCCCTGCGCGTCGCAGTGCAGCAGCCAGCCGTCCCACCAGCGCGCGGAGGCCGCCCGCCAGCCCAGGCGGCGCTCGCCGCGGGCGGCCTGGCCGAGGTCCTGGCGGTCGAGCAGCGCCCGGCACAGATCGGGGAACCAGGCGCTGGCTGCGAGGTCGGCCGAGGCGGCGGCCGCCTCCACGTCGCGGACGGAGTCGAAGCCGAGCGCCAGGCCGAAGTCGGCCTGGCCGGTGGTGGCCCCTCGCGGCATGGCCTCCGCGTCCGCGGGCAGCTTGAGGTGCAGCCGGCGCCGCTCCACCCGCTGGCGCAGCCGGGCGAACTCGAGCAGCCTGCCGGCCGCCTTGCAGCGCGGGCAGTTCACGGTCCCGCGCCCGTCGCAGCGGGTGCAGCCCACCTGCTGGCCGGGGTGCTTGGGGTCCTCGACCTGGCCGGTCGCGGCGCAGCGCCGGCAGTCCTGCTGGCCGCGCCCCTGGCAGTCCGGGCAGCTGCGCACGCTCCAGTCCTGGCGCTGATCGCTGGCCTGGTCGACGAGCTGCTTCGCGTCCGTGGGCGGCCAGGACGGGCCCCACAGGGAGGCCGCCTCGGGCGCGCGCTGCGGCTCCTCGAGCAGGGGCTCGCTCACCCGCTCGAGCTCGCGGTCCACGACCCAGGTCACCACCAGGCAGTCGCCCCAGCGCGCCCGCTCGCCGGAGCGCAGCTGCAGCGCGGCCAGCCGGCGCGGGTCGACCAGCTTGCCCTGGCCGAGCTCCTTCCTCACCCGCTCGAAGGCCGCGGCGCGGTCGGGCCCGGACGGCGCGCTGGGCGGGCGGCTCATGGCGCGGCCGGCTTGTCCGGCAGGTCCAGCTTGCTCAGGTTGCGGACGAGGGGCAGCATCTGGCGGGCCTTGCGCAGCTCCGCCTCCGTCAGGCGCGCCTCGATCTCTCCCAGGTGCGGCGCCGCGGCCTCGGCCTGCCCGGCCTTGGCCGCGATCGACAGCCACAGCCAGGCCTTCACGTCGTCCTGGGGGAGGCCCCGGCCGGC
Source organism: Myxococcota bacterium (assembly GCA_022710975.1). GTDB lineage: Bacteria > Myxococcota > B64-G9 > B64-G9 > B64-G9 > JAKLGA01. Next base: position 239,219 of record JAKLGA010000004.1, read on the forward strand.
CTTGTGCAGCAGCCCCAGGCGCAGCTGCGCCTCGGGCACCCCCCGGTCCGCGGCCAGGGTGAGCCAGCGCGCGGCCCCGGCCGGATCGGCGGGCCCGCCCTGACCCTCGTCCAGCATCAGCCCGAGCTGGTGCTGGGCCGCCGGCAGGCCCCGCTCCGCGAGCAGCAGGAACCGCCGGCGGGCGTCCTCCAGGCGGCCGGCCGCCTTGGCCTCCAGCGCCACGTCGAGCAGGTCGCGCTGGGCGCCGCCATCCGCGGCCGCGGGCCGACCGGCGTCCGGCTCGGCCGTGCGCACGCTTAGGCCCGCGGGCTCCGGGGAGCACTTGCAGGCCGTGAGCCCGCCGAACGCGAGCACCGCGAGGAGCCAGGAGATGCGTGCACGGAATCGTGTGAGCATGGCCCGTCCTTAGCCGACTTCGCCTGGCCTGGCAAGCCCGAGCGCGCTCAGGCGCTCGCAGGCCAGGCGCACCGCGGGCACGCACACCTTCTCGGCCACGCCCGCGGCGGCGAACTTCACCCGGCCCAGGGATGAGGTCAGGTCGCAGCCGGTCAGCGCGCGGCAGTCGGTGGCGCCGAGCCGCGCGGCGAAGTCGCGCGCGAGCGTCTGGAGCCCCTCCCGGGCCGCGTCCTGGGGGCCGCCGAGGGCGGGGTCGAGGTCGCGATCGCGCAGCCCCAGCGCCAGCGCGGCGCCGGTGAGCGCGCCGCAGGTGAGCCCGGCCCGGCCCAGACCCCCGCCCAGGTAGCGGGCCAGCTCGACCGCGCCCGCGGCCGCGCCGTCGTCCTCGCCGCGCAGGCGCAGGGCGAACAGCAGCACGCTCTGGGCGCAGTTGCGGTGCCCCGGCCCCGAGGCGCGGAAGTCGGTCAGGCAGCGCTCGATCAGGGCCTGGGCGCGCTCGTCCATGGGCCCCAAGGTAGCACGGGACAGGCCGGGCCTGAAGGGGAAGTTCGGGCCCAGGGGCGGCTTCTTCTTTGAGGGTGGGGCTGCTAGGATGGGCCTGGTCTTCAGGGAGGCCAGGTGATGAGCGCGCGGCAGATGTGGATCGCGGTCGTGGTGCTGCTCGCGGGCTGCGCCTCGGCGCCCGAGCCCGTGCCCACGCCGGAGGCCCCTGAGGACGGCGGGGCGGGGGACGGCGGCGCCGCGGACGGCGGCCTGGCGGCGATGGGCGAGCTGGACGGCGGGGCGGGGGACGGCGGGGAGGAAGACGGCGGGGAGGAAGACGGCGGGGAGGGGGACGACAGCGCGGCCCTGCCCGGCGGGCTGCTCGCGCTCGCGCCCGAGGAGCTCGAGCTGGCCGCGCGCCGGCTCGGCCTGCAGCAGGCCCTCGAGCGCGGCGAGGTGGATCCGCTGCAGCCGCTGTCGGCGGCCGCGCGGCCCGAGGCCCAGGCGCGCGAGCCCCGGCCGCTCCCGGAGCCCTACGCGGCCCTGCTGCGCGCGCTGGAGGGGGTGGCCGGGAAGGAGGCCGAGCGCGATCCGGACCGGGCCGCCGGGCTCGTCTTCGAGGCGGCCCAGCTCCTGGCCGGGCACGATCAGCTCCTCGAGGCCCGCGCCAGGGCCGAGGAGGCCCTGGACCGCGGGCGCGATCCGGCCCTGCGCGCGGCGGCCATGGAGCTGCTGCTGGAGCTCCACCTGGCGCTGGCCGACTGGGCCCAGGTGGAGAACTGGAGCCGCGCTCTGGCCGAGCTCAGCCCGGACCCGGGCCGGCGCGCGGCGCTGGCCGGCCTGGCCCGCAACGCGCACCGGCGCTGGGCCGAGGAGCTGGGCGAGCTGGGCCGGGGGCTGTGGGAGCGGGGGGAGCGGGACGCCGGGGCCGAGAAGCTGGAGGCGGCCGCGGAGGCCCTGTCGGAGCTGGCCGAGGGCTGGCCCGCCGCGGCGCCCCCCGGCGAGGAGCCCCGCGCGCAGGCCGTGCCCGCCATGCTGCACCTGGCCGCCGAGTGCTTCGCGCTGGCCGACTCCCTGGCGGCCGCCGGCCAGGCCGCCACCCGCCTGTTCGAGGAGTTCCCCCACAGCGCCCACGCCGCGCGGGCCCTGCAGCTCGCCGGTCAGGCGGCCTTCGCCCGCGGCGACTTCCCCGCGGCCGCGGACCTGTGGCTGCGGCTGGTGGACGGCCACCCGGCCTCGGAGCTGTGCCCCGAGGCGCTGCGCAAGGCCGCGGTGGCCTTCGAGCGCGCCGGGCTGGTGCCCCAGGCGGCCCAGGCCTACGAGCGCTGGGCTCGGGAGTACCCGGCCAGGCCCGAGGCGGCCGCGACCTTCCTGCGCGCCGGCGAGGCGCTGGAGCGGGCCGGCGAGTGGGCGGCGGCGGCCGAGAGCCACCGGCGCTTCGTGCGGAGCTACGGCCTGGACCCCGCCCAGGGCGAGCGGGTGCTGTGGGCGCTCTTTCGCATCGCCGAGGCCCAGCGCGCGCTCGGCCAGCCCGGCGAGGCCCGGGTGGGCTACCTGGCGGTGGTGAAGATGGCCCGCGGGCTGCAGCTCACCACGGGCGGGCTGGGGGCGAGGGCCCTCCAGGAGGCCGAGGCCCGCCTGGCGGCCCCGCGCTGAGCGGGGTTACTTGGGCTGCTCCCTGGGGGGCTCCTCCCGCTTGCCCTCCGCCGCCTTCTTCCTCGAGACGGCGCGGCCCACCAGGATGACGACGACGATGAAGGCGACCATGCCCAGGATGGCGCCGATCTTGTTCCAGGCGATCTCCATGACCGACTCCTTTCGTGCACGGGCCGGATCGCGGCGCCGCGCGCTCGCTGACAGCGTCGTGGGGACTCGGGGGGGTCAGCGCTGGGGAGAGTCGGGGTCGTCCGCGCCGCCCATGCGGCGGAACAGAACCTGGATCGCTAGGGGGATGTCCTCCGCGCCGCGGCGGCTGGCCAGGAAGGCGCGCCGGCCCGCCAGGTCCGCGCCGCCGGAGCACGCCCACAGGCTCCGCGGCGGGCCGGCCTGCAGGCAGGGCAGGGAGGCCGCGCGCCTGGGCTCGGCGCCAGGTGTCTGGGCCGGGCCATGGCCTGGCTGCCAGGCGAGCGGTTCGTGTGTCTGGCCGGTCAGCGGCTGCTCGGCCAGGCCGGCCACCCACAGGCTCGGCAGGATGGCGAGCAGGCAGAGGGACCCGACCGCGAGGGACCACCGGCGCAGGCGCTCCAAGGGCTTCACCTCGGTGTGAGATTGTGCGCCGGAGCCTCCCCGTCCGTCAACGGCCGGCTTGCATGCGCCCGCCTCACCGGATAAACCTTCCCGGCGATGCGCTGGGACACCTTCACCCGCCGCTTCTCGCCCTGGATCTCGCTCGCGCTGGGCGTGGCCACGGTGCTGTTCTTCCGCCGTGGCCTGTCCTGGGCACCCCTGGCCACCGGCATCCTGCTCGTCGCCTGGGTGCTGGCCAGCGTGTTCAGCCGGAGGCTGGGGCGCGAGGGCGCGCCCGGCGAGCCCCCGGAGACCCGCGGCCGGCGCCTGCTGCGCTCCGCGGTCCGCTCGCTGGTGGCCAGCCTGTACCAGAACGTGCTGTTCTTCCTCGTCCCGATGTGGTTCTTCTCCGCCACCTGGGGCTCGGCCAACCTGGCCATGCCGGCGCTGCTGGCCGCCATGGCGGTGTTCTCCTGCTTCGAGCTGCCCTACACCAACTGGGTCATCGAGCACCGCGCGCAGCGCACGGTGTGGAGCTCGGTCGTGCTGTTCGCCAGCCTGGTACCGGCCGGGCCGGCGCTGCTCGCCGAGGCGCCCCTGCGGCAGTACGTGGCGATCGCGGCCTTCGCGGCGACGGCCTCCGGCATCCTGGTGGGCTTGCCCGACCTCGCCCGGCGCTTCGTGCGCCTGGGCGCGCTGGCCCTGCTGGCGGGCGCAGGGGCGGCCGCGCTCATGTTCTTCGCCGCGCCCTTCCTGCCGCCGGTGCCGGTCCAGTGCATGGACGCAGGCCTGGGCACCGAGGTCCGGGACCGCGAGCTGCTCGGCGCCGCGCGGCAGTTCCCCGAGGGCACGGAGCGGGTGTACGCCTGGTTCGCCGTGGCCGCCCCCGACCAGTTCGACCAGGCGGTGCGCTTCGTCTGGTCGCGCGAGGGCGAGCGCATCGGGCGGCCGTTCGACACCGCGGTGACGGGCGGCCGCCAGGCCGGCTACCGCACCTGGAGCTACGCCTACCGGCCCTGGCCCGGACGCTGGCGGGTCGAGCTGCAGACGGACGAGGGCCAGCTCATCGGCCGGAGGGAGTTCACGGTGGTGCGAGGCAGGCTGGACGCCGGCGGCGCCAGGGCGGGGGCGGACGGGGCGGACGGGGCGGACGGGGCGGGCGAGAAGGACGGGTCGGACGGGGCGGAGACGGCGGGCGGAGGCGACTAGATGCTGTCCGTGCAGAACCTCTCCAAGTCCTTCGGTGGGCAGAAGATCTTCGAGGACGTGAGCTTCCTGCTCTCACCCGGCGAGCGCCTCGGGCTGGTCGGTCGCAACGGCCACGGCAAGACCACGCTGTTCCGGCTGATCGTCGGCGAGGAGCACCCGGACGCGGGCGAGATCAGCCTGTCGCGCGGCTACCGCCTGGGCTACCTGACCCAGGAGCTCGCCTTCCAGGGGCCGACGCTGCTCGACGAGGCCTGCCGCGGTCTCCAGCCCGAGAAGGCCGACGAGCGCTGGCGGGTGGAGAAGGTGCTGGCCGGGCTGGGCTTCTCCAGGGACGACCTCGCGCGCCACCCGGCGGTGTTCTCGGGGGGCTACCAGGTGCGTCTCAACCTGGCCAAGGTGCTGGTCGGCGAGCCGGACCTGCTGCTGCTCGACGAGCCGACCAACTACCTGGACGTGGTCTCCATCCGCTGGCTGTCGGAGTACCTGCGCGCCTGGCGGGGCGAGGTGTTCCTCATCACCCACGACCGCAAGTTCATGGACGACGTGGCCACCCACATCCTGGGCATCCACCGCTGCAAGCTCCGCAAGGTGCGCGGCACGACCGAGAAGCTGTACGAGCAGCTCGCCCGCGAGGAGGAGGTCCACGAGAAGACCCGGCTGAACGACGAGCGCAAGCGGCGCGAGGTGGAGCTCTTCATCGAGCGCTTCCGGGCCAAGGCCACGCTCGCCTCGCGGGTGCAGTCGCGGGTCAAGTCGCTGGCCAAGATGGAGCGGCGCGAGAAGCTGGAGACCATCAAGGACCTCGAGTTCACCTTCCGCCACGAGCCCACCCCGGCCAAGACGCTGCTGACGGCCGCGGCCCTGACCTTCGGCTACGACCCCGAGGCGCCGCCGCTCATCCGCGACTTCTCGCTGGCGGTCGGGCCCACGGACCGGGTGTGCGTGATCGGCCAGAACGGCAAGGGCAAGACCACGCTGCTGCGGCTGCTGGTGGGCGATCTGTCGCCCGCGCGCGGCGAGCTCCACTGGCACCCGCGCACGCGGGTGGCCTACTACGCCCAGACGAACGTGAAGCGCCTGGACGAGGGCCGCACGGTGGAGGAGGAGCTCATGTCCTCCGGCTGCGAGCGCCAGCGCGCCCGCGACCTGTGCGGCCTGATGATGTTCGAGGGCGACGACGCGCTGAAGCGCGTGGGGGTGCTCTCGGGCGGGGAGCGCAGCCGGGTGCTGCTGGCGAAGCTGCTGCTCACCCCCGCCAACCTGCTGGTGCTGGACGAGCCCACCAACCACCTGGACATGCAGTCCGCGGACGCCATGCTGACGGCGCTGGACGAGTACCCGGGCGCGGTGGTCATGGTCACCCACAACGAGATGTTCCTGCACGCGCTCGCCAACCGGTTCGTGGTCTTCCAGGGCGGCGAGGTGAGCGTGTTCGAGGGCAGCTACCAGGACTTCCTGGAGAAGGTGGGCTGGGCAGGCGAGGAGCGGCCGGTGGCCAGGGCGCCCGAGGAGGACGAGGCGGCCGGCGGGCGCGGCCCGAACAGGCGCGAGCTGCGCCGCCTGCGGGCCGAGGTGATCACCCGCCAGGGCCGGGCGCTGGGACCGCTGGCCCAGCGCATCCAGGCGATCGAGGCGCGCATCGAGGAGCTCGAGGAGGCCGGCCGGGCGGCCGAGGCGGAGCTCGTCGCGCAGGCCACCAGCGGCGACGGCAAGCGGCTGGGAGACCTGGCGCGCGCCGTGCGCGAGGGCAAGGTCGAGATCGACCGCCTGTTCGACGAGCTGGAGGTGAAGAGCAAGCAGCACGCGGAGCTCGCCCAGGGCTTCACCGCCGAGCTCGCCGCGCTGGATTCCCAGGACAAGTAGGCGCATCCTGGGCGGCAGGATCCTTTTACAATTCCTTTTCCTCGGGCAGACCCGGCCGGGGCGCGGCGGGTGTTCCATGGGAGTCATGAACGAGCCCACGAACAAGGAGGTCCTCGTCATGCGGAACCCGTGGAAGACCGTCGCCTGGTCGCTGTCGCTCGCCCTCGCCTTCACCCTCGCCCTGGGGGCGCTGGGCGCCGCGCCCGCCCTGGCCTCGGGCCCGGCCGAGCTCAAGGTGGCCGTGAGCCAGCCGGTGCTCGAGGCCGGCAAGCGCCAGGTGGCTTACCTCAAGGTGGCGCTGGTGGGCACGCCGCTGGTGGTCGCCACCGCGCGCGCGCCCATCAACCTGGCCATCGTCATCGATCGCTCGGGCTCGATGAGCGGCGCCAAGCTCGAGCACGCCAAGGACGCCGCCATCCAGGCCGTCTACAAGCTGGGGCCCCAGGACATCGTGTCGGTGGTGGCCTACGACCACAACGTGGACGTGCTGCTGCCGGCCACGCGGGCCAGCGACAAGGCCGAGATCGCCCGCGCCATCCAGCGCCTCTACCCGGGCGGCTCGACCGCGCTGTACGGCGGGGTGAGCCGCGGCTCCCAGGAGGTGCGCAAGTTCCTGGCGGAGAACCAGGTCAACCGCGTGCTGCTGCTGTCCGACGGCATGGCCAACGTGGGGCCGTCCTCGGTCGAGGCGCTGGGCATGCTGGGCGCGGCGCTCGGCAAGGAGGGCATCTCGGTCACCACCCTCGGGCTGGGGCTGGGCTACAACGAGGATCTGATGGTGCAGCTCGCGCGCATGAGCGACGGCAACCACGCCTTCATCGAGCACCCCTCGCAGCTCGCCCAGATCTTCCAGTACGAGTTCGGCGACCTCATGTCGGTGGTGGCCACCGACGTGGAGGTGCAGATCGCCTGCCCGCGTGGGGTGCGGCCGGTGCGCGTGCTGGGGCGCGACGCCGAGGTGGCCGGCCAGATCGTCTCCACGCGCCTGAGCCAGCTCTACGGCAAGCAGGAGAAGTACATCCTGGTCGAGGTCGAGGTGGATCCCCAGGAGGCGGGCGCCCGCCTGGAGCTGGCCAAGGTGGCCGCGGCCTTCACCAGCGCCGAGAGCCGCGCGCGCGTGAGCCTCAACAGCCAGGCGGCCGTGGCCTTCAGCGCCTCCGCGGACGAGGCCCAGCGCAGCGTGGACCGGGACGTGACCGTGGCCGCGGTCGAGATGATCGCCAACGAGAACAACAAGCGCGCGCTGGCGCTGCGCGACCAGGGCCAGGTGGACCAGGCCCGCTCGGTGCTGCTGGGCAACGAGCGGTACCTCAACGACAACGCCGTGCGCTTCGGCTCCGACCGGCTGCTGAAGCAGGGCAAGATGAACCGGGCCGCCTCGGAGAACCTGGACGAGACCAACTGGAACAAGAACCGCAAGGGGCTGCGGAAGATGCAGTACGAGCTGGACTCGCAGCAGTCCTACTGAGACGAGAGGAGCCCGCCCGCCTTGCGCGCCCGCCTGCTCATCGCCCTCCTGGCCATGGTGTTGCTGCCCCTCGGGCTGCTGGGCTGGCTGGGCGCCTGGCTGGTCGGCAGCCAGGAGCGCCTGGTGCGCCAGTCCTTCGAGGAGCTGGCGCTCGCCCAGCTCGGGGACTGGCGCGAAACCATCCACGCGGTGGTGGTCGAGCGCGAGCGGCGCCTGCTCGGCTCGCCCGAGCTGCTCGGGGCGTTGCGCGGCGACGCCGAGGCGCTGCGGGCCTACGTGCGCAAGAACCCGCTGGTGACCGCGCTGCTGGTGCTGGATCCGGAGGGCCGGCTGCTCCACCCGCCGCCCTTCGGCCCACGCACCCAGCAGGAGGACGACTTCCTGCTGCGGGCCAAGCCGCTGCTCGAGGACCGCTCCGCGCTGGTGCAGCCGGTGGGGAACCCGGACCTCGAGGGCGTGGACCAGGGCAAGGACGCGAGGGACACCAGGGGCGCCAAGGACAATCTGGACACGAGGAGCGTCACCTGGGGCAAGGACGTGGTGCCCGGGCAGCAGGTGGAGCAGCAGGCGCTCGCTCCGCCCCGGCCGGCCCCCCCGGCCGAGGCCGGCCCGGGCCGGGGCTGGTACGTGTGGTACCACGGCAGCGACCTGGCCCTGCTCTTCTGGCAGCGGGAGCCCGGGGGAAGGGTGGTGGGGGCCGAGCTCGACCGGGCCCGGCTGATCGTCGACCTCATCGGCCGCCTGCCGGCGGGGGCGGGCGAGGAGCCCGGCGATCGCCCCCAGGCCGCCTACGCGCTGCTGGACGCGCGCGGGGAGGTGCTCTACCGCTGGGGCCCCTACCGGCCGCGCGGCGGCGAGGCCCCGGTGGCGCGCATGGCGCTGCGCGCCCCGCTGACCGCCTGGCAGCTCACGGTGTACGCCCCGCAGAGCAGCCTGGGCGGGGAGGGGGTGCGCCGGACGGGCTGGCTGACCCTCGGGCTGGGGCTGCTCGCCCTGGCGCTGGCGCTCGGTGGCCTGGCGTGGATCTTCTACCGCGAGCACACCCGCGGGCTGCGGCTGGCCGAGCGGCGGGTGAGCTTCGTCAACCAGGTGTCCCACGAGCTGAAGACGCCGCTGACCAACATCCGCATGTACGCCGAGCTGCTGGCCGAGCGCCTGGACGAGGACGACACGGACGCCGGGCGCTACCTGGGTGTGGTGGTGGCCGAGGGCCAGCGGCTGGGGCGGCTGATCGACAACGTGCTCACCTTCGGCCGGCACCAGCGCGGGGCGCTGCGCCTGCGGTTCGCTCCCGCCGTGGCGGACGAGATCGTCCGGCGGGCCGTGGAGGGCTTCCGCCCGGCGCTGGCCGAGCGCGGGGTCGAGATCGAGCTCGCGCTGGGCGCGCCGGAGGCGCTCGGGCTGGACGCCGACGCGCTCACCCAGATCGTGGACAACCTGCTCTCCAACGTGGAGAAGTACGGCGCCCAGGGTGGCCGCGTGCGCGTCGCCACCCGCCAGGAGGGCGCGCGCCTGGTGCTCGGCGTGGCCGACCAGGGCCCGGGCATCCCGGCCGGCGATCGCGAGCGGGTGTTCGCCCCGTTCGAGCGCCTGCAGGACGCGCTGACCGAGGGGGTGGCCGGGACCGGCATCGGGCTGGCCATCGTGCGCGAGCTGGCCCGGCTGCACGGCGGGGACGCCCGGGTGCTGCCCAGCGAGCGCGGGGCGGTGTTCGAGGTGACGCTGGAAGGGAGGCTCGCGTGAAGGTGCTCATCGCCGAGGACGATCGCCGCACCCGCCAGGGGCTGGTGGAGATCCTGGAGGGCGAGGGTTACCAGACGTTGCCGGCCGAGGACGGGCAGGTGGCGCTGGAGGTGTGGGCCAGGGAGCGGCCGGACGTGGTGCTGCTCGACATCATGATGCCCCGCGCCTCGGGCTACGACGTGTGCCGCGCCATCCGCAAGACGGACGAGCGGGTGCCCATCCTGTTCCTGTCGGCCAAGGGCGAGGAGCTGGACAAGGTGCTGGGGCTGGAGCTCGGTGCGGATGACTTCGTCACCAAGCCGTTCGGGGTCAAGGAGGTGGTGGCCCGCATCCGCGCGGTCACCCGCCGGGCCCTCAACCGGGACAAGGACCGCCGGCCGGCCTCGTTCACCCTCGGCGACCTGACCGTCGACCCGGCCGAGCTGCGCGCCCGGCGCGGGCAGGAGGTGATCGAGCTCAGCTTGCGCGAGGTGAAGCTGCTCGAGCTGCTGCAGCGCAACCCCGGGGTGGTGCTGGATCGCGATCGCTTCTTCAACGAGGTGTGGGGCTACGATCACATGCCGAACAGCCGCACCCTCGATCAGCACATCTCCAAGCTGCGGAAACGCATCGAGCGCGATCCCAAGAACCCGGTCATCATCCAGACCGTGCACGGCGTGGGCTACCGCTGGGAGCCGGCGCCGCCGACCTCGCCCCCCCCGCCCCCGGTGAAGAAGTCGAAGGCCAGGTAGCGCGCTCAGCGCGGATCGGTCACCCGGCCCAGGAACAGGATCGCCCCGGTGGGCAGGTCGCGGATCAGGTACACGAAGGGTCGGTCCAGGCTGAGCGCCATGAAGGGCGGGGCGCTGGTGTCGCCCACGATCACCGCGGTGGCCGCGGCCGCCTCGGTGCCGGCCTCGTTCACCGACACGAAGGCCTGGTGCAGCACGTCGTGGATCATCAGCGCGTGCTCGGGGTTCATCCCGGAGAAGTCGGCCGCCGGGCTGAAGGCCACCTCCATGCCCAGGGCGGAGAGCAGCGCCTTGATGGAGAAGGTCTCGGTGGCGAACGTCCAGCGCGGCATGGCGAGCTCGACGGTGTACTCGCTCAGCCCGCCCAGGATGGCGCCGAGCTCCTCGCCGTCCAGCGTGGCCTCGAAGGTCTCGAAGGTGCCCGCGTCCGGGACCACCAGCACCATGTCCAGCTCCTCGCCGTCGTAGGGCAGGGCCACGGCCTGGTAGCCGGGCCCCTCGGCCCCCTGGAACTGGAAGGTCTGGTGCATGAGTGGCACCCGCGCGCTGGTGCCGTCCAGCAGGTGGAAGTCTCCGTCCGCCGTGTCCGCCTCCTCGAACGGCTGGTTCCAGGCGGCGTTGAAGTAGATGGCGTTGGTCAGCACCAGCTTGGTGTACTCGCTCAGCGCCTCGGGCGGGATGAGGTCCTGGATGCGGCCCTCGGTGGCCTCCTCGACCCAGGCGTTGATCACCTCCGCGGCCCCGGCCGCGTCCGCCACGAAGTCGAGCAGCCGCAGGCCCGCGCCGTAGTGGAGCGCCAGCGCGTCCAGGAAGTCCGCCTGGAAGGCGAAGCCCACCTGGCCCCACAGCGAGTTCACCACCCGCAGGCGGAAGCCCTCCCCGTCCTGGCCCTGGGCGCCCTGGCCGCGGCTGGCCAGGGCCAGGTCGAGGTGGTTCATGACCGGGTGCAGCCGCTCCTGGGGCAGGACGAAGCGCAGGGCCGCGGCCATGTCCGTCTCGGTCTGCCCGGCCGCCCCGGCCCAGGTCATGGCCAGCGCCTGGGTCATGCTGAAGGGCGAGAAGAACAGGTTGCCGCCCCCGGCGCCGTCGGCCAGGCCCTGGTAGACGTCGAGCGCGAAGGCCAGGTTCCCGGCCACCTGGGCCTCCACGTCGGCGGGCACGGCCCCGGGCGTGGTGATGCGCGCGAGGTCGGAGCGCAGCTCCTCGCCCGGCGCGGGCGGCAGGTCGTGCCCGCCTCCCGAGCACGCGGCGAGGATCGCGAGCGTCCCCAACCCCAGCAGCAGACCCCCTGCATTCAGCGCCTTTCGCGGCATGTCATGTACCTCCCGGTAGGATCCTCTCCGATCCCCCCACCGGCGTGCAAGTCCCGATCCCGGTCGGCCGCAAAGCCCAACCCCCTGTCCCGCAAGAGGTTTCGATGCAATGGGCCCGGGAGATTTCACCTCGAGGAGACTCCTTTCTGAGGGTTGTCTCGGAATTCCGCGGCGTCGCGCGTCCGGGTTTGACTCGGGCGGTCCTTCCGTGTGAACTTTCTAGCCACCTGGAGGGGAGGAGCACCGCATGGCCGCACCGCACCCGACCTCGAAGTACGAGCGCCCCATCCTGATCGTGGACGACGAGTGGTCCATGCGCGAGGTGCTGGAGAAGGTGCTCCGGGAGGCCGGCTACACCCAGCTGGACACGGCCGAGAGCGGCTCCGAGGCGCTGGAGAAGATCAAGGCCAGGACCTTCGACGCGGTGATCCTGGACATGCGCCTGCCCGGCCTGGACGGCATCCAGGTGCTCCGGGAGGCCAAGAAGCTCCGCCCGCGCAGCGAGTTCATCATGCTGACCGGCTACGCCTCCACCGACTCGGCCATCGACGCGGTCAACCTGGAGGCCTTCGGCTACCTGACCAAGCCGCTCGACGATCTGAAGCAGATCGAGGAGATGATCTCGCGCGCGCTCGACCGGGTCATGGCCCGCGAGGAGCTGCACCACCTGATCGCCGCGCTGCGCCGGCTGGCCACCAAGCTGGAGGCCAACGCGCCGGTCCTGGAGAGCCTGCAGGTGGCCGAGGCGCTGGGCACGGACGGGATGCAGCTCGCGGACCGGGAGCTGCTCGACACCATCCGCGGCATCGGCGACATGTGCGATCGGGCCGAGAAGATCGAGGAGGCCTCCTGGCGCGACTCCGACCCGCCCAAGTCCCCTTGATCCTGCCCCTCGGGGTGTTCCTCCTCGGGCCTGCGGAACTCGCCGGCTCCATCACGCTCAGGGGCTCTGCATCCAGGCGCGCAGACCTTGCCATCGCCCCTTCGCGTGGATGGTGGTCGGCTCAGACAGTCCTCGGCCCTTCGGGGAACACCCCGAGGGGCCGGATCAGCCTCCCAGCTCCTCGAATTCGCCCGTCTTCCGGTTCTTGCGCACGTTGTCCCAGGTGAAGCAGCGGCCGTTCATGGCCACGTACACCCCGTGGGGCATGCTCTGGACGAAGGCCAGCGCAGCGCCCAGGTTGAACAGGCCGTCGGAGGAGCCGAACTTGTAGGGGATCATGGCCCCGGTCAGCACGATGGTCTTGGGGAGCTCGGCCTGACCCAGCACCCTGGCGGTGACCTCCATGGTGTCGGTGCCGTGGGTGACGACCAGCCGGTCGGTCGGGCTCTGCCGGCACTGCTCCAGGATGAGCGCCCGGTCGGCCTCGCTCATGTCCAGACTGTCCACCATCATCAGGGTGCGGAGCTCGAGCTGCAGCCGCGAGCGGCCGAGCTGCAGCATCTCCCCCAGGTGGGTGTCCTTGAAGTACAGCGTGCCGTTCAGCTCGTTGTACTCCTTGTCGAACGTGCCGCCGGTGACCAGGATGCGGATGCTCATGGCCGCTGTGTCTACCGCCGCGCCGGTCGCTTGGCAAGGGTGCTGGAGACGGGCATGATGGGCGGCGGGGGCAGGGAGGCGTGCCTTGAAGGCGTGGAGCGTCGGAGCGCTGATCGCGTGCTGGCTCCTCGGTCCGGCCTGCGCGGCGGCCGGGGAGGGGACGAAGGAGCCGCTCGCGGAGCCGGCGGCGCATGGGGAGCCGGAGCCGGCGCCGGCCGCGGACGCCGCCCCGCCCAGCCCGGAGGAGGAGCTCCTGGCCGAGGTCAACCGGCTGCGCGCGGATCCGCCCGCCTGGGCCGCGAACCTGCGCTGGTACCGCTCGCTCTTCGACGGCTCGCTCGTGCGCGCGCCCGGGGAGATCGCGCTCCAGACCCAGGAGGGTCCAGCCGCCGTGGACGAGGCCATCCGCTTCCTGGAGCGCGCGGAGCCCCTGCCGCCGCTCCGGCGCTCGCCCGGCATGTCGCGCGCCGCGGCCGAGCACGCGGCCGACCTCGGGCAGAGCGGCCGGACCGGCCACGCGGGCGCGGACGGCTCGCAGGCCTGGGATCGCCTGAACCGCCACGGCCGGTGGCAGAAGACCTCCGGGGAGGTGGTCTCCTTCGGCCAGCGCGCGGCCCGGCGGGTGGTCATCCAGTTTTTGGTGGACGACGGGGTGCCCGATCGGGGGCACCGCAAGAACCTGTTCGACCCGGGCTTCGCCGTGGCCGGGGTGGCCTGCGGCCCGCACACCCGCTACGGGCACTGCTGCGTGATCACCCTGGCCGGCGGCTACGAGGAAGCCGAGAGGTGAGGCTCATAGCTGCTGCTCGCGGTGGGCCCGGACCAGCAGGTGGACGGCCAGGTCGAGCTCGGCCGCGTTCGACCGGCTCTCGGTGAGCTGCCTGGTGCCGATGCTCGCCCCCACCAGGGTGGGCTTCCGGGGCTGGGTGACCAGGCGCTCGTCGAACCAGGCCGCCCGCGCGCGCTCGCGCAGGATGGCGACCAGCGCCTGGAAGTTCTGGCTCCCGGTCGGGGCCATGAGCTCGGCGAGCTGCCCGTAGCGCAGGCTGGACTCGCACAGCCGGACCGGGCGCGGGGCACCCTGGGCGTAGAGGTACAGCACCAGCTCGCGGCTCTCGTCGCTCTCGCGCACGTTGCGGGTCTTCTTGGAGCGCACCGACAGCCCGCCGGTGACCATCGCCCGCCCGACGCTGAGGCGTTTCTGGGTGACCGCGGTGGCGCTGGTCTCGGCGCTGATGCGGGTGGCCAGCACCAGGGCCTCGAGCCCGGCGTAGGGCAGGCGGACCGCGCCCGGGCCGGCGAGCGCCAGCGCCTCCGGCTCCAGGGCGAAGTCTCGCGGCTCGACGAGCTCGTCCCCGCGCGGGATGCTGGCCTGATCGCAGGCGAGCGCGCCGTGCCCTTGCCCGCGCAGCGCCCGCGCGAGCTCCGCGGCGGTCTCGGCGTCCAGGCCCTGGGCGGCCAGCACCGGCAGCGGGCCCAGGAGCCGCAGGCGCAGGTCGTAGGGCGTCAGCCCGAACAGCGGCGCCAGCGCCGTGAGCTCCTGCTCGGGCGGTCGCGCCCAGCGGGTGACGGCCACGAGGAAGCGGGCGTCCGCCAAGCCGAGCCTACTTCTTGGCCTTGCCCTGGTTGGCCACGGCCGCCATGGCCTTGGCCACCGCCTCCGGATCGCCCAGGTACTCGTGCCTGCGCGGCCTGAGCTGGTCGTCCAGCTCGTAGACCAGGGGCAGGCCGGTGGGGATGTTCAGCTCGACGATGTCCGCCTCGCTGACGTCGTCCAGGTACTTGACCAGGGCGCGCAGGCTGTTGCCGTGGGCGGCGATGACCACGCGCTGGCCCTGGCGGATGGCCGGGGCGATGGTCTCGTGCCACAGCGGCAGGAAGCGGGCGACCGTGTCCTTGAGGCACTCGGTGCGCGGCAGCTCCGCGCCCGCCAGGCCCTGGTAGCGCCGGTCGCGGCCGGGGAAGCGCTCGTCGGTCGTCTCCAGCGCGGGCGGCTGGACGTCGTACGAGCGGCGCCAGATCTTGACCTGCGCCTCGCCGAACTTGGCGGCCATCTCGGCCTTGTTCAGCCCCTGCAGCGCGCCGTAGTGGCGCTCGTTCAGGCGCCAGGAGCGGTGCACCGGGATCCACATCAGGTCCATCTCGTCGAGGGTGATCCACAGGGTGCGGATGGCGCGCTTGAGCACGGAGGTGTAGGCCACGTCGAAGGTGAAGCCCGCCTCCCGCAGCGCCCGCCCGGCCGCGTGCGCCTCCTCCACGCCCTTCGTGGACAGGTCCACGTCGGTCCAGCCGGTGAAGCGGTTCTCCTTGTTCCAGGTGCTCTCGCCGTGGCGGATCAGGACCAGCTTGTGCATCGCGTGCCTCTCCTTTGGCTCGGGCGCTCCGTGCTCCGGGCACCAAGGTACCGCCAAGCCCGCTCCGGGTTCAAGCTGGCCCTTGACCCGGACTGGGCGGAGGGCGCAAGATGCGGCCCATGTCGATGAAAAGAAGCAAGCAGGTCAATCGCAGGAACGAGAAGGACGTGGACGGCGAGGGCTTCGGGTTCGGCAAGCCCAAAGCCGCCGCCGAGCCGACCTGGGACTGGCAAGAGAACGTCGCCAGCCAGCCGGAGGAGCGCTTCGTCCCCTACGCCATGTCGCGGGTGTTCGAGAAGGGCAACCTGCTCGTGCACCCGACCTTCGGCAAGGGCGTGGTCACCCTCGTGGAGGGCAAGCGCATCGTGGTGCTGTTCCAGGACGGGCTGAAGAAGCTCGGCCACGGCGCTGCCTGAACCGGCTCTCTGTCGGCCGTCCTGTGCCCCCCAGCCTCTGTTCCCAGGGGCGGCGGAGCCGCGCGCATCGGTCAGGTAGGTGGGTGGGGTGCGCCGGGGCTCAGGCCCGCCGGCGCCGGCGCTCGAGCGCGCCGCCGGCCAGGAGCAGCAGCGGGAGCCAGAGCGCTGCCTGGTCGGCGCCCTGCCCGCAGGCGCAGCTGCCCTGCAGCACGATCTCCTCGTCCGCGCCCGCGGCGCCGTCCGGGCCGCCGTCCCAGCCCCCGTCCGGGGGCTCGCAGCCGGCCAGCTCGTCCACCTCGCCGTCGCAGTCGTTGTCCAGTCCGTCGCAGGAGGCCTCCTCGGCCTCGTAGGCGGCGCCGTAGCGCGCCGCGTCGCAGGCCAGCCACCCACCCGCGCCGCCGCAGGCCTGGGTCGAGCCGGCGCACACCCCGTCCTGGAGCTCGCAGGCCTGGCCGGTGAGGTCCTCGTCGGTCTCCCCGTCGCAGTCGTCGTCCAGGCCGTTGCAGCCCTCGGCGGCGGGCAGCACGCCGCTGCAATCGCTCCACTCGCCCTGCGCGTCGCAGGTCTGGGTGCCGGCGGTGCACTCGCCCTCGTCGCTCGAGCAGGGCTGCTGCTCGCCGTCGGTGCAGCAGCCCGGCAGCCCTTCGTCGACCTGCCCGTCGCAGTCGTTGTCCAGGTCGTCGCAGCTCTGCTCGTCGGCCTCGTAGCCGGCGCCGTAGTTCGAGGCGTCGCAGGCGCCCGCGCCGCACTCGCGGGTCGAGCCGGCGCACACGCCCTGCTGGAGCTCGCAGGCCGGGCCCGCCAGCCCCTCGTCGGCCTGCCCGTCGCAGTCGTTGTCCAGCCCGTCGCAGCTCGCCTCGTCGGCCTCGTAGTCCCCGCCGTAGCGGGAGGCGTCGCAGGCCAGCCACCCGCCCGCGCCGCCGCAGGCCTGGGTCGAGCCGGCGCACACGCCCCGCTGCTCCGCGCAGTCCGGAGCCGTGAGGCCCTCGTCGATCGACCCGTCGCAGTCGTCGTCCAGGCCGTCGCAGTCCTCGGTCCCGGGGCCCACGCCGCTGCAGCCGCCCCAGTCGCCCGCGCCGTCGCAGGTCTCGACGCCCGCCGTGCACTCGCCCTCGTCGGTCCCGCAGGGCCGCTGGTCGCCCTGCTGGCAGCCCGCCGTCTCGCCGTAGAAGCTGACCGGATCCAGGCCGCTCGCCCCGCGGCGCTCGTAGGCCGCGAGCTGCAGCAGGTACGGCGCAGTGAGCGGGATGAACCCGAACTCGTCCGCCACCAGCGGGATGAGGGTGCCGGTGACCGCGTCGTCGTCCCCGAAGATGCCCAGCGCGGTCGCGCACACCATCTGCACCGCCTCGTTGCCGTCGCCGAGCCCCGCGCGCACCGCGGACTCGTGCGAGCCGTCCCCGGCCGCCAGCAGGCCGGCCCGACCCATGAGCTGCGCCTGGGCCGACGAGCTCCAGCCGTAGTGGCTGCAGCGCTCGGCGTCCACGCAGGGGTCGGAGTCCGCCATGGCCTGCACGCGCGCGCGCACCCCGGCGTCGTCGCCGAAGAGGTAGCCGGCCAGCAGCGCGGACACGCCGCGGTAGGGCACGTAGGGGTCGTCCATGGCCAGCGTCATGGCCTGGCGCACGGCGGCCTCGTCCGGGAAGCCCTGGAACTTGCGCAGCGCCAGCTCGATCCCGGCGCGCAGGAGCTGGAAGTCGTACTTGTCCGGGGTGCGCTCGCCGAACCACTCGCCGTCGCCCCACCAGCCGTCCGAGTTGTAGCCCAGCCGCGGCCGGCCGAAGAGCTCGAGCAGGCGGGTGACGCCGTCCGCCTCGCTGTAGGTCGCGGCCAGCTTGCCCGCGCCGAGCTGCTTGGACTGGTCGGAGTTCATCGAGGAGCGCACCAGGGACTCGGACGGGTCCTGGTCCACCCACTCGTCGTCCGCGCCGCGCCACACCATGAGCGAGCCGCCGTGGCCGGTGCCCTCGAACACCCGGAGCTGCAGGTACAGCTCGTTGTCGCCGCTCGAGCCCACCCGGGTGATCTGCAGGTCGAAGGCCGCGTCCTGGCCGGGGTAGATGTCCTGGGAGGCGGGGGTGACGCTCACCTCGAAGTCGCCGTTGTCGGCCCTGAGCTCGGCGTTCTTCACCAGGTAGGGGAAGTTGTTGCGCACGTACACCCGCAGGGTGCCCGAGTCGCCGGGGAAGACGGTGGACTGCTCGGGCTTGACCACCAGCCGGGCCGGGGTCTCGTAGATGTTGGTGCACCAGTGCGCCTGGGCGGGCGCCGGGGCGAGGGCCGCGGCGAGCAGGGCCATGCCGACCATCAGTCTGAGTCGTGATACCAAGGCTGCCACCTCCGCGCCGGTCGTCGGTTCATTGTTGCTGTAACTGGTGGAGCGGTCAAGGCCTGGGGTAGACTGGGACGCCCGGAGGCAGGAGGAAGGCGGCGCATGGACAGGCGTGAGTTCCTGGGTGTGGCGGCGGCCCTGGGGGCCCTGGTGCGGCCCGGCTGGCTGCGGGCCGCGGAGGCCGCGGCGGCGCCCGGCCAGGACGACCTGCGGCGCCGGCTGGTGATGGTGCGCGGCAGCGATCCGGGCCGCCAGGTGCGCAAGGCCTTCGAGGCCCTGGGCGGCGCGGGGCGCTTCGTGCGGCCCGGGGCCTGGGCCGTGGTGAAGCCCAACGCCTCCTTCGCCAACGCGGCCGCCTGGGGCAACAACACCCACCCGGCCGTGGTGGCGGAGGTGTGCAAGGTGCTGCGCGAGGCCGGCGCCCGCCGGGTGACGGTGCTCGACTACCCGCTGCACCGCGGGGCCGAGGCGCTGGAGGAGAACGGCGTGGCCGAGGCCTGCCGGGCGCTCCAGGGGGTGGAGCTGCGCGTCCTGGGCGCGCGCCACCACTTCCGGCCGCTGGCCGTGCCGGCCGGGGTGGCGCTCAAGCAGGTCGAGGTGGCCCGCGAGGTGCTGGACGCGGATCTGCTGGTGAACCTGCCGGTGGCCAAGGCCCACGACGCCGTGGTGGCCAGCGCGGGCTTGAAGAACCTGATGGGCCTGATCTGGGACCGGGCCGTGTTCCACACCGGGCTGGAGATCCAGCAGGCCATCGCCGATCTGGCCGGGGCCATCCGGCCCCAGCTCACCCTGGTCGACATGACCCGGGTCATGGTGACCAACGGGCCCAAGGGCCCGGGCGAGGTGGAGACGCCCGAGCTGCTGCTGGCCGGCACCGATCCGGTCGCCCTGGACGCCCTGGCGCTCGGGCAGGTGCGCTTCAACGGGCGCAAGTTCCGCCCGCGCCAGGTCCGCTACCTGGTGGCCGCCCAGGCGGCCGGCCTGGGCGAGCTCGAGCTCGATCGCATGGACATCCGCGAGGAGGACGCGTGAGCGGCCCGCGCGCTGCCCTGCTGCTGTGCGCCGCGGTCCTGTGCGCCGCGCCCCCGGCCGCGGCGCGCTATCCGCGCGTGGCCCGCGACGCGCAGGGTACCTGGGTGGCGACCGACGGCGCGCTGCTGCGGGTGACCGACGACCTGTTCACCTTCTACACCAGCGCCGATGGCCTGCCTTCGGACCGGGTGCGCATGGTCACCCCCGACGACCGCGAGGTGTGGGTGGCCACCCCGCGCGGCCTGGCCCGCATGGATCGCAACGCCCAGCGCTGGGAGGTGCTGCGGGCGCCCGATCCGCTGCCCTCCGACGACGTGCGCGCGGTGAGCGTGGACGACCGCTCGGCCTGGGTGGCCACGGGCGCGGGGGCCGTGCGCTGGGACAAGGTGACCAAGCGCTGGGAGGCCGTGGACGCGCCCCAGGGCCCCGGCCGCGGGCCGGTCGAGGACGTGCTGTCGCTCGGCCAGACGGTCTGGTTCGCCTGCGGCCAGGAGCTGCGGGTGCTCGACCGCGGCAGCCAGGCCTGGCGCCGTTACGGCGCCGCCGAGGGCCTGGCGGTGGGGCCCCTCGAGGAGCTGCTGCAGCTCGGCGAGAGCCTGTGGGTGCTCGGCCGGGACGGCCTGGCCCGCCTGGATCTGCGCGCCGGCTCGCTGTCGGTGTTCGGCCCGGCCCAGGGCCTGCCCGCCGGCCGGCTGACCGCCTTCGCCCAGGTGCAGGGCGAGGTGTGGCTCGCCGTCGGCGGCCGCCTGGTGGTGTACAACCCCGGCAGCGACGCGCTCAGCCCCTTCATGTACGCCGAGGGCATGCCCGCGGGCGGGGTGGTGGGCATCGAGGTGTCCGCGCCCTGGGTGTGGGTGGTGACCGAGCACGGGGTGGGCCTGTTCAACCTGCTGCAGCGCACCTGGGAGCAGAAGCGCGAGGAGGACGGGCTGCGGCCGGCCACCTTCGGCGGCACGGCGCTGGCCGGCAGCATGCTGGTGCTGCTGTCCGCGGACGGCTACCAGGGCTACCAGCTCCAGCGCGACGACTGGCAGGCCTTCAGCCTGGAGGCGCTGCAGGGCGGCGCCGGGGCCGGGGCGGACCCGGCGGGCGGGGCGCGCTTCCACGTCGAGGCGACCCTCAGCGTGGATTCGAACGTCGTGCGCTCGTCCGGGGCCTGGTCCCACGACGAGCAGGTGCTGCCGGACGTGCGCCTGGGCTTCGGCACGCCGCTCGAGGGCGGGCGCAGCCTGGACGCCTCGCTGCGCGTGGATCTGGGCGACGCCATGCAGTCCGGGGTGCGAGAGTACGACGCCGAGCTGCGCTACCGCGGCTCCTCCGAGGATCTGGTGCGCGAGCTCATCCTGTCGGACGAGCTGCGCCTGCACGCCGAGGAGGGCCAGCACGATCTGCTGGACGAGATCTGGCTGGAGGGCCTGGGCATCTACCAGCGGCTGGGGCCCGCGCGCGGCCGCGCCCCGGTCAGCGCCGAGCTGGAGGCCGGCCTGAACCGCGGGGTGCGCGCAAGGGAGTTCTTCCGCGGCACCATCGACTACACGCTGCAGCTCGAGCACCCCTACGTCACCCCGCGCTCCGAGCGCGTCAAGGTGGACGGCATGCTGCTCGAGCGCGACGTGGACTACATCGTCACCCACACCACCGGGCAGGTCACCTTCCTCAACCCCGACCGGGTCAACGCGCTGTCGCTGGTCGAGGTGACCTACACCTACGAGCAGATCCCGCGCAAGGGCTCCACCGCCATCACCCTGCTCGAGCTCCTGCCGCGGGACGACGAGCTGGGCGCCATGAAGCGCTCGGGCTCGCCCGCCTACGTGACCGACGAGGGCGGCATGTACGCCCAGATCGACGGGGCCGCCCCCAAGTACCTGGAGCGCGGCTGGGTGGAGAGCGTCTTCCAGGACTACGCCCAGGGCTCGACCAAGGTGTCGGTGCAGATCCACGACATGGGCTCGCCCGAGAACGCGGCCTCCATCTTCGACTACGACCGGCCGCTCAGCTACGTGGTCCTGTGGGACGAGCCCGACACCATCGCGCTGCTCGACCAGGGGCTGCCCGCGGGCTACGCGGTCAAGATGCGGCTCGAGCGCTACTACGTCGAGCTCAGCATCGACGACAAGACCAAGGCCTCCGAGATCCTGATCGGCCTGTTCGCCGCCACCATCCGGGCCAAGGGCGATCTGGCGGGCATCCAGCGCGACGCGCTCCGGGAGCTGGTCGGCCGGCTGCACCTGGGGGTGAGCCCGCACGACGCCTTCGGCCTGGGGGTGGGCTTCCTGGGCGCGGGCGACCTCGAGGAGCCGGGCCTGGAGGCGCTGGAGCCGCAGCGCCTGGAGCTCGTCAGCTTCGACGGCTGGACCCGCCACGGCCTGGGCGGCGGGGATTGGGGCGGCGAGCTGGCCTCCTTCTTCCAGCTCGCCCAGGGCCGCACGACCTGGGCGGGGGGCGGGCAGCGCAGCCTGGGCGCCTCCGGCGACGTCACCTACACCTCGCCCGCGCTGAACGTGCGCCTGGACGGCGAGTACCAGAGCCCGGACTTCGACGCCCTGGGCAGCCGCGAGACGGCCCTGGGCACCTTCCAGAGCGAGCTGCGCGGGGAGCTCGCGCTGAGCCCCTGGCGCGGGCTGAACCTCCAGCTGACCTACGACCGCGAGACCTCCGTGCTCCGGCCCGGGCTCGGCGCCGAGGGCGGGCAGGGGCTGGTCGAGAACCTGGTCGGGCGGCTGAGCTTCGTGCGTGACCGCTGGCCCACCGTGTGGCTGCTGGGCGCCCGCAGCGTGCTGTCGGGCGGCGGGCACGAGGACGAGAAGTGGCGGGTGGCCGGCTCGTTCGAGTACGACCTGGCCCACGGGCTGCTCGAGGTCCTGGGGTTGAAGAAGCTGGTGGTCAAGGCCTACTACGATCGCTCGGAGAACGAGGTGCTCGAGGGACCCGAGCCCATCGACCCGCGCGCGGCCGAGCTCTGGCGCGCGCTGGCCTCCACGCCAGGCACGGCCGACAACCTGCGGGCCGAGCTCAAGTTCGCCCCCACCAGCACCGAGGACGCCTACGCGCGCTTCGAGCGCAAGACCTTCAGCCCCGCCTCCAGCGGCGGTCCGGTGCCGCCGCTCGAGGCCTGGGAGCTCCTGGGCGGCGCGGCCAGCCGCTGGCTGCCCGGGCTGGTGCCCACCTTCAACACCAAGATCGGCTACCAGAAGGGCCTGCGCCCCTCGGCCAGCGGCCCCGGCCAGGCCTTCGAGACCGCGCAGTCCAACCTGTCGGGCGGCCTGGACGTGTTCCCCGGCCGCTGGCTGGACGCGCTGGCCTCCCTGCAGCTCTCCCTGGGCTACGGCTACACCATGGCCGAGGAGGCCGAGGAGGACGAGGGCGGCCTGCCCGGGCGGCTGGGCATGAAGGTCGACCAGGCCAAGCACCAGGTCGAGGCCAAGCTGGCCTACGGGCGCTACGACGAGGCCTGGCGCTTCGAGGGCCGCACCAAGTGGTGGACCGTGTCCGAGCAGGTGAGCCCGGACGAGACGCTGGAGACGGAGCGGACCCTGGAGGTGGTCAGCCGGCTGACCTACCGGCCGGTGTACACCTCCCCCATCACCGCCCGCCTGGACGCGACCCGCGCGGAGCTGTGGAACCCGGACCTGCTGCGCATGGGCGAGACGCTGCGCTTCGTGCCCGCGCTCGAGTGGGAGCGGCGCTGGTCGCGCGACCTGGTCAGCCGCCTGCGCTTCGAGGCGCCCATCCGCCTGGTGGACGGGGCCTGGGACGAGCTGGTCGAGCGCAGCCTCACATTCAGCGACGTGGGGCTGACGCCCTGGGCCGAGCTGCGCTGGCGGGCGACCGAGCTGTGGGAGGGGAGCCTCGTCCGCCTGTCCTTCCGCGGCGCCCACACCTGGGTGCTGCCCTACGAGCGGGGGGCGGGTGGCTCGGGCGCGGAGCGCTCGCGCGAGCTGCTGCTGGCCGGCTACCTGGACTGGGAGAGGCCCGGGGCGTTCCTGCTGCGCCTGGGGGTGCTGTACGTCTGGCACGTGTGCCAGGAGCTCGACCTGGCCGACACGGGCGCGGCCGACGAGGAGTGCCGGGCGCTCACCCGGCACGCCATCCAGCCCAGCCTCAAGCTGCTGGCGCGCTTCTAGCGCGCCGCGGTTTGTGCTAGCTTCGGGCCACTGGACCCGAATCCCTCGGGGCGATGCACAGCGGGAGGAGTCGAACATGAAGCGGACCCTGGCGATCCTGGCGGTGGTGCTCCTGGCCTGCCCGTTCGCGGCCTGCGGCGGCGGGGGCGGGGGCGAGGCCGATCCGGTCGAGAGCTACGTGCCCACCTCGGGCGAGGTGAGCGGCTGGACCGAGGACACGGCCGCGGCCAACAACGGGGCGGCCGGAGCCGAGGTGTGCCGCGAGGCGGTCGGCATCCCTGACTTCATCGACGGCGCCATCGACCCGTTCGTGGACACGGGCGCCTGGGTGGCGGTGGCCTGGGAGTTCTACACGAACGGCACGAACACCCTCGAGCTGCGGCTCTACGAGATGGGCAACGCCAGCGCCTGCCAGGAGGTGTACGACTACCTGGCCACCCACCCCGAGGGGGTGGCCTGGCAGGCGGCCAGCCTGGGCGACGCCGGGCGCACCGCGGACCAGGGCCCCTACTGGAAGACCCACGCCCGCAAGGGCAACTACTTCGTCGAGACCTTCACCTTCCCGGGCGACGAGCCCACCCAGCAGATCGCCGTGGACTTCGTCGGCGCGGTGCTGGCCGGGCTGCCCTGAGCCGCGCCTTGCCGCGTCCGTCCCGCCGCCCGTCCCGGGCGCTCGCGGTGCTCGCCGCGCTCGCCCCGGCGCTCGCCCTGGGCGCGGGGCCGGGCTGCCAGGGAGGCCGCGACCGGCCCGTGCTGGTGTTCCACGCCTCCAGCCTGTCGCGCGTGCTGGGCGAGGCCGAGCGCGTCCTGGAGGCGGCCGATCCGCGCCTGGACCTGGTGCTCGAGCCGAGCGGCTCCCAGGTGGCCGCGCGCAAGCTGGCCGAGCTCGGCCGTCCGGCCGACCTGGTGATCTCCGCGGACTGGCGGGTGCTGGACGAGCTGCTCGAGCCGGCCCACGCCCCCTGGGTGCTGGGGCTCGCCTCCAACGAGATCGTGCTGGCCTACGGCGAGCACAGCCCGGGCGCCGCGGAGCTGGACGCCGCCCGCTGGCCGTCCGTCCTGCTGCGGGACGGGGTGCGCCTGGGGCGGGTGGACCCGGACACCGCCCCGCTCGGCTTCCAGACCCTGGTGGTGTGGGAGCTGGCGGCCGCCGCCCTGGGCCCGCCCGACCTGGCCGCGCGCCTGGTGGCGCGCTGCGAGCCGGGCCGCGTCGTGGCGGACGCCGAGGAGCTGGTCGCGAGCCTCGAGGCGCGCGCCGTGGACTACGCCTTCCTGCAGCGCAACCTGGTCGAGGAGCACCGGCTGCAGGCCGTGCGGCTGGGCCCGGCCCTCGACCTGTCGCGCCCCGAGCGCGCCGCGGAGTACGCCCGGGTGCGGGTGCCTGTCAGGCTGCGCGCGGGCGAGCCCCCGGTCTCGCTGCCCGGCGCCCCGGCCGTCTACGGCCTGTGCGTCCCGCGCGTGGCCACGAACCCGGAGGGCGCGCTCGGCCTGGTCCGTTTCCTGCTCTCGCCCGAGGGCCGCCGGGCGCTCGAGCGCTCGGGCTTCACCCCGCTCCCACCCGCGCTGCTCGCCGGCCGGGGGCTGCCGCCGGGGCTGGCCGCCGACCCCGCGCCGACCGGGGAGGGCCCGCGATGAGCGCCGGGCCCGCCCTGCTGCCGCGCTGGCCCAGGAGCCTGGGGGCCGTGGCCGCCCTCGGGCTCCTCCACCTCGGGCTCGCGCTGGTGCCCGGGCTGGGGCTCGAGCCGGAGACCAACGTCCTGCTGTTCGCCGCGAACCTGTACGTGGCCTATGGCGGCTGGCTGGTCTTCCGGGACGGGCGCCTGGCGGCGGCGCTGGGCTTCGCCGCGGGCTACCTGGCCCTGCTGGGGCTCCTGCTGCTCGTCCTGGAGCGCGAGTCGCTGTTCGTGTTGCTGGCCATCGCCTGGGCCAGCGTGTACCGGGTGCCCGTGCTCCGCTGGCTGGTGCTCCTGTTCGTGCTGTGCTACGTGGTGCTGCAGCCCTACGCCTTCGAGTGCTTCCTGCCGCTGGCGCTGGCCGTGCTGGCCGTGCACGGGCTCCGGCGGACCGGGGCGGACCGTTTCCGGGTGGCCTGCCTGAGCCTGGGGCTGTTCGTGCTGGCCGCCCTGCTGCTGCCGGTCCTGCACCTGGTGAGCCAGGACTCGCCCCAGACGCTGCTGGCCACCCTGGCGCGCCCGGACGTGCTGGACGCGCTGGGCAGCAGCCTGGCCACGGCCGGGCTGGCCACGCTGCTGGTGCTGCTGGGCGGCGTGCCGCTGGCCTACGCGCTGGCCCGGGGGCGCTTCCGCGGCCGCGGGGCGGTTGAGGTGCTCGTCGATCTCCCCATCCTGATCCCCCAGTCGGTGGTGGGGGTCGCCATCCTGGTGCTGCTCGGGCCGGGCAGCCCGCTGGGGCGCGGGCTGGAGGAGCTCGGGCTGGGGGTGGCCGGACGCTTCGCCGGCGTGGTGCTGGTGCAGGCCTTCGTCTCCTACCCGTTCCTGGTCAAGGCCGCGCTGACCGCCTTCGAGGGCGTGCCCACCTCGCTGGAGGACGCCTCGCGCTCGCTGGGGGTCGGCCCCTGGGGCACCTTCTGGCGGGTGTCCCTGCCGCTGGCGGCGCGCGGCGTGCTGACCGGCGTCGCGCTGGCCTTCGCCCGGGCGGTGAGCGAGTTCGGGGCGCTCTTGCTGGTCGCGCCGCAGCCCGAGACCGGCCCCGTGCTGGTGCACCGGACCTTCCTGCAGGGCGGGGTGGCCGACAGCCGGCCGGTGGCCGTGGTGCTGGTGCTGGTGTGCCTGTGGGTGTTCGTGCTGCTGCAGTTCGGGCGCGCCTTCCTGCCCGGCGCGCCGCGCGGCGGGGCGGGGGAGGTGCCGCGGTGATCGAGCTGCGCGGCTTGACGCTCTCGCTGGGCGCCTTCGCGCTCCGCGATCTCAGCCTGACGGTGCCCGCCGGCGGCTACACGGCCGTGCTGGGCCCGAGCGGCAGCGGCAAGAGCGTGCTGCTGCGGCTGGTGGCCGGGCTGCTCGCGCCCGAGCGCGGGGAGGTCCGCCTGGACGGCCGGGACGCCACGCGGCTGCCCAGCGAGCGCCGCCGGCTGGGCTTCGTCTTCCCGGAGGCGGCCCTGTTTCCGCACCTCGGCGTCGGCCGGAACATCGCCTACGGGCTCGGCGCGGCGGGCCTGCCGGCCGCGTCCCGCGCCGCCCGGACGCGCGAGATCGCCCGGGCGCTGGGGGTGGAGGCCCTGCTCGGCCGGCCGGTCCAGGGCCTCAGCGGCGGGGAGGCGCAGCGCGTGGCGCTGGCCCGCGCGCTGGCGCCCGCGCCGCGGGTGGTGCTGCTGGACGAGCCGCTGGCCCACCTGGACCCGCCGGCCCGGGAGGAGCTGCGCGCGGAGCTCACCCGGCTGCACCGGGAGCTCGGCTTCACCGCGCTGCACGTGACCCACGATCAGGCCGAGGCGCGCGCGCTCGGCCAGCGGCTGGCGGTGCTGCGCGAGGGGCGCCTGGTCCAGGAGGGGCCCCGCGACGAGGTGCTGGCCCGGCCGGCGGACGAGTTCGTGGCGCGCTTCCTGGGCGCCGGGGCCGCGGCGGGCTGAGCGGAGGGCGGGCGTGGACGCGAACTACCTGCCGCTGTGGAAGACGCTGGACACGCCCTTCGTGTCCCTCGACCAGAGCCACGTCGAGCTCTTCAGCCTGCTGGCCCTGCTGGGGCTGTGCCTGCTGGCCATGCTCGTCCGCCGCCGCCGCCAGGTCCTGCGCCACGCGGTGCAGCTCGTGTCCCTGGTGATCTTCTTCTACGTGGTCTACTCCTGCCTGGGCGTGTTCGGCATGATCCGCAACGCGCTGCACGGGACCACGCTGCTGGGCACGGTGTTCACCGAGGCCTTCTTCTGGATGGCGCTGCCGGTGGTGGTGCTGGGCTTCAGCCTGACGGC
Organism: Myxococcota bacterium; assembly: GCA_022710975.1. GTDB lineage: Bacteria > Myxococcota > B64-G9 > B64-G9 > B64-G9 > JAKLGA01. The sequence goes on from JAKLGA010000004.1 coordinate 266,374, forward strand.
CGGGCCCTACTTCTGCGGCTGGATCTGCCCGACCGGCACCCTCCAGGAGCTGGTCGTCATCCCCCGCGAGGCGCTGCTCAGCTGGCTGCGACGGCGCGGGCGCCTGGCCCCGGCGGGCGGCCGGCCGGGCGTGGCGCGGCTGCTCCTGGTCGGGCTGGTCCTGGCCGGCTTCCTGGTGGCGGTCTTCTACCTGGGCGGGACGAAGCGCTTCTACGTCGAGGACTCGAGCCTGTACTGGGGCGCGGCCCTGGTGCTGCTCGTCTTCCTGGTGGGCGCGGGCCGGGCGGACGATCAGGCCCTGCGCGCGCTGCGGGCGGTGAGCTTCTGGATCATCGTCGGCTCGGCGCTGCTGAAGAGCATGATCGTCTCGCCGGTGCACTTCGCCTTCGCCGACGTGCGCGATCCCGCCTCCGCGCTGACCACGCTGGTGCTGGTGGTGGCCTCGCTGTTCCTCAGCCGGGCCTGGTGCCGCTACGTCTGCCCCTGGGGTTACCTGATGGGCTGCGCCCACCGCGTCTCCCGCCTGCGGGTGGAGCCGGCCGGTGCCTGCGAGGGCTGCGACACCTGCGCGGGCGTCTGCCGGGTGGGCGCGGTTCAGCGCGGGGTCGTGCGGGTGGACGCCTGCCAGATGTGCCTGGCCTGCGTGGACAGGTGCCCCAGGGGGAACCTGCGCGTGGTGGACCGCTGGGCCCCGCCCGGGGGGCGTGGGGGCCCCCCGTGAGGCCGCCCGCCGCCCTGGCGGCGCTGGCGCTGCTGGGCCTGGCCGCGGGCGCGCGGGCCGAGGCGTACTTCCCCGAGGGCGCGCGCGTCCGGCCGGGCGACTGGCCGCTCCCGCGCCACGATCCCCAGAACCGGGCCGCGGCGGAGCTCGGCGGGACCGAGGCGCCGCGCGGCTGGACCTTCGAGCCCGCCCGCCACCCCTTCGGCTACCAGCCGGGCCTGCCGGTGTGGTCCTCGCCCGCCCTCGGCCGGGTGGGCGGCCGGGCGGTGCTGGCCATCGGCTGCCACGACCGCAACCTGTACCTGCTGGACGCGGCCACGGGCCAGGAGCTGTGGCGCTACACCGCGGGCGGGGTGGTGGCCGGGGCGCCGCTGCTGTGGTGGGACGGCGCGCGCCACCTGGTGCTGGCCGCCTCCAGCGACCGGCAGGTCTTCGCCCTGGACGGCGAGAGCGGGGCGCGGGTGTGGGCCGCGGCGCTCGAGCCCTGGACCCCCTCCCTGGGCGGGGCGCGCCTGTCGGCCCCGGCCATGTGCTGGGTGGCGGGCCGGCCCGCGGTCGTGGTGGGCCACTGGTTGTGGGACAAGTCGCTGGCGGGCAACCGCCAGGCGGCCGGGCTGAGCGCGCTGGACGCCCGCAGCGGCGCGCGCCTGTGGCGCACCGAGTTCCTGGACAACCGCGTGGGGGATCCGCTGTGCGTGCGCGTCGACGGCCGCGGGCTGGTGCTGGCCGCCTCCCTGGACGGCAACCTGCGCGCGCTCGAGGCCGACACCGGCGCGCTCGCCTGGAGCCTGCGCGAGACCCTGCCCATCGCCGGGGCGCCGGGCTTCAGCGACGGGCCCGAGGGCCCGCGGGTGGTGGTGGGCTCCCACTTCGGCAAGCTGCGGGCCCTGGACGCCCGCAGCGGGGCGGAGGTGTGGAGCCACAAGGTCGGCCAGTGGCTCACGGCCGCACCCGCGCTGCTCGAGGACGGCGGGCGGCGCCTGTGGGTGGCGGGCGCCTTCGACGATCGGGTGCACGCCGTGGACGCGCTGAGCGGCGCCCCGGCCTGGCGGCACGCGCTGGGCGGGCCGGTCTACTCGTCGCCCGTGGTGGTGCCCACCGAGGGCGAGCCCACCCTGGTCGTGGCGGCCGAGGACCACCAGCTCCACGGCCTGGCCGCCCGCGACGGGGTCGGGCTGTGGAGCGTGTTCACCGGCGCCCCGCGCTGGGACGGTGTGCCGCTGGGCGAGACGCCCTGGGGCTCTCCGGCCGCGGCCCGCCTCGGCGGTCGCTGGATGATCTACTTCGGCTCCTACGACGGGGTGCTGTACGCCTTCCCCCTGAGCCAGGCGGTGGCGCTGGGCCCGTCCCCGCCCTGGTCGGGCCTGCGCTTCTGGCTGACCATGGCCGGCGTCCTGGTGGGCACGGCCGGGCTGGCGCTGGGGCTCAGCCGGCGGGCCGCCCGGCTGCGGCGCGCGCGGGGCTCGACCGACGCCAGGGCGATGCCGTAGACTGCTGGCCCGATGGCTCGAGGCATGGGACACATCACCCGCCTGCGCTGGATCGTGCGCTTCGCCGCCTTCGCGCTGCTCTTGTACGGCGGCTTCGCCCTGGCAGGCCTGGACGCGGCCACGCGCCTGGCCGGGCTCCGGCAGACCAGCGCGCCGGTGGCCGCCCCCGCCGGGCGGGTGAAGCCGGTGCCCGGGCGGCCGTCCGCCTCCCAGGTGGTGCTCCCGGCCACGGTGTGCATCTACCAGCGCCAGGGGCTGTGCCGCGGCTGCAGCCTGTACTTCGTCTCGGATCTCCTGACCTGGCAGCCGCCGCTCGAGCGCTTCGGCCCCTACCTGCTGCTGCTCCTCCTGGCGATGCTGCTGGCGGGCAGGCTGTGGTGCGGCTGGGTGTGCCCGCTGGGGCTGGTGAGCGATGTCCTCACCCGCCTGCGGGTGGCGGTCGGGCTGCGGCGCCTGCGGCTGTCGGCCCGCGCGCGCGACGGGCTGGTGTGGGCCAAGTACACGCTGCTGGTGCTGGCGCTGGGGGTGGCCGCCCTGGCCTCGCTGCCCGGGCTGGCGGAGGCGCGCATCTCGCTGATGGACCCCTTCTGCCGGGTGTGCCCGGCGCGCATCTTCACCCCCTTCTTCACCCTCGATGACCTGTGCTGGACCGATCTGTCCACCTCGACCGCCAGCGTGTTCACCGTCCTCGGGCTGCTGGCCTTCGGGCTGTTCTTCCTGGGGCTGGCCATCCGGCGGTTCTGGTGCCGGCTGTGCCCGGTGGGGGGTCTGTCGGCGCTGTTCAACCGCACCGGCCTGGTGTCGCTGGTCAAGGACGGCTCGCGCTGCGTGCGCTGCGGCGCCTGCGAGCGGGTGTGCCCCCTGGACGTGCGCCGGGTGCGGGAGGCGGAGCACGGGGTGGTGACCTCCTACGAGTGCCACCTGTGCCTGCGGTGCGTGGAGGCCTGCCCCGAGCCAGGCTGCCTGCGCTTCCACTGGCTCGGGCGGAAGGTGACCGGCTCATGACCGCCATCCGTCCGCCGTCCGCCCCGGCGCTGGCCGCGGCCTGCCGCGAGGCGGCGGAGCGCAGCCTGGCCCGGCTGGAGGCGCGCCCCGGCCGGCCCGCGGGGCTGAAGCCCTTCTACGCGTGGCTGCGCCAGGGGGCGGCCACCGCCGAGGCTGGCGGGGCGCCGCTGGTCGGCCAGGTGTGCAACTTCCTGCCCGAGGAGCTGGCCCTGGCCGCGGGGGTGCGACCCGTGCGGCTGGAGGTCGGCTGCCAGGCGGCGGTCGAGGCGGCCGGCTCCGAGGTGTCTCCGGACGGGGTGTGCTGCGCCGTGCGCGCGCTCCTGGGCGGGCTGGGGACGGGCCCCCTGGGGTTCACCCGGCTGGACCTGGTGGTGGTGCCGGCCGCGTGCGACGGCAAGCGCAAGCTGGCCGGGTTGCTCGCGCGGCGCTCCGGGATGGAGGTCGTGGCCCTCGAGCTGCCTCGACGGAAACGCGACCCGGCCTCCGCGGAGCGTTTCGTCGAGGAGCTCCGCGCGCTGCTCGCGCGGCTGGAGCGGCTGGGCGGGCGCCGGGCCGGGCGGCGGGAGCTGGCCGCGGCGATCGCGCTCATCCAGCGCCGGGCCGCAGCCTTCCGCGGACTCCAAGACCTGCGGCGGGCCGCGCGGCCGCCGCTCGGGGCCGCCGAGCTGTTCGCCGTGGCCCAGTCCGCGTTCCTGGCGGACACGGCCGGGTGGGTGGCGCAGGCCGAGGCCCTGCTGGCCGAGCTCCGGGCCGGGCCGCCGCCGTCGGGGCCGCCCCCGGTGCGGTTGCTGCTGACCGGCGCCCCTGTCCTGTGGCCGGACTTCGAGCTGCTGCTGGCGGCCGAGGAGGCCGGGGCGGACTTCGTGGCCGACGACCTGTGCTCGGGCTCGGAGCGGCTGGCGCACCCACCGGTCGTGGACGAGCCCACCCGGGACGGGCTGCTGCGCGCCGCCGCCGAGCGCGTGCTCCAGCCCTGCACCTGCCCCTGCTTCGCCGAGCACGAGGATCGCCCGCGGCGGGTCCTGGAGCTGGCCCGCCAGTCCGGCGCGCAGGGCGTGGTGCACCACACCCTGCGCGGCTGCGCCCTGTTCGAGCTGGAGAGGGCCGAGCTGCTGGCGGGCCTGCAGCTGCATGGCCTGCCGTCGCTCAGCCTGACCGCCGAGTTCGGGCTCCAGGAGGGCGGCATGCTGCGCAACCGCCTGGACGCCTTCGTCGAGGTGGTGCGCGGGCTGGCTGGATCCTCGAGCCTGGTTCTCAAGGCGAAGAGGATCCCGTCCAGTGAGCGGAGCGAGCCGGGCTAGATCGGATCCGGGCGCGCCTGGGCCCGGCGCTTGAGCCACAGGCCCCAGCCGAGCAACCCGCCCAGCGACAGCAGGCACACCCCGGCGATGATCCAGGTCCGGGTCGAGGAGCGCTGGGCGCCGATCTGCACCGCGCCCACGTCGACCCAGCCGTCGCCCGGCTGGGCGGCCCGGGGGCGGGCGTCCACCACCAGCCGGAAGGCGGCCAGCGCGGACTGGCCCTCGGCCCGGGCGCGCACCTCGAGCGGCAGCCGGCGGGGCGGGGTGGCCGGGGTGCGGCGCACCTTCAGGACGACCTCGACGCGGTCCGCGGGCCGGAGCCGATCGAGGCGGGCGGGCAGCACCTCGATCTGGCAGCCCTCGGCGGACGCCTCCACCTGCACCCCGTGGAGCTCGGTCACCCCCAGGTTGCGCACGAGCAGCGGCGCCTCGGCCGGCCCGTCCGCCAGGCGCAGGACCGACTCCAGGGGCACGATCCCCAGCACCTCGGCGGCCGCCAGCAGCAGGCAGAGCGGCGTCATGGCTCGGGCACCACCATCTCCAGCGGGCTCCGGCCGCGGGCGTCGCGCTGGGTCACGCTGGCGCCAGCCGAGATGAGCGCGTCGGCCACCTCGGGGTTGCGGGCCAGGTGCAGCGGGGTCATGCCAAGGGCGTCGCGCGCCTCGAGATCGGCCCCGGCCTGCAGCAGCAGGCGCACCACCGCGCCCGAGCCGGCCTCGTGCAGCGGGCTCAGGCCGTAGCGGTTGCGGGCGTGGGGGTCCGCTCCGCGGGCCAGCAGCAGCCGGACAAGCTCCACGCGGCCCTCGAGCGCCGCCCAGTGGAGCGCGGTCATGTCGTTGAGGCCCCGGGCGTCCACCCGGCCGCCGCGCTCCAGCAGCAGCGCGACCACACCAGGCCGGTCGAGCAGCACGGCCGTGGTGAGCGGCGTCCAGTCGAAGCGGTTCCGCGCCTCGAGCGGCGCGCCGCGCTCGAGCAGCAGGCCGGCCACCTCGGGCGTGGCCGCCAGGTGCAGCGGGGTGTGCAGGCGCTCGTCGCGGGCGTCGACGGCCGCCCCCCGCTCGAGGAGCAGCCGGGCCGCGCCGGGCGTGGATGCCAGGTGCAGCGGGGTGAGCCCGCGCGCGTCCCGGGCGCGCGCATCGGCGCCGGAGGCGAGCAGGCGAGCGACCTCGGCGTCCTTCCCCCAGAAGGCGGCGCGGTGGACCGGCCCCAGGCTGGCGTCGGGCCCCGTCAGGCCGTGCAGCCGGAGCGCCCGACCCCAGTCCTCGCCGCAGCCCGCGCAGGCGAGCGAGGCGAGCGCCAGCGCGGCGGTCGCCAGCCGGGGGAGGGTGGTCAGGGGTCGGACCCGGGCGCGCATGGCCGATCCTCGTCAGACTCACGGGCAGAGGTCAAGCGGTGGGAGCTCAGGCTTCCTTGTGGCGACAGCGGGGGCAGAGCCGGTTGTGGACCCCGACCGAGACGAAGGGAGTGCCGCAGCCCAGGCAGGCCCGCAGCGCCACGTCGGGCTTGCCGATCGCGCACCACTTGACGAACTGGGCGGACAGCCCCAGCTCGCGGGCCCGGTGCAGGACGGCGCTGCGGCTGTACCCCTGGCCGGCCAGCTCCCGGAGCATGGCCCGGCGGTTGCTCAGGTAGCCGCGCACGATGCAGCCGTCGATGTCCAGGGTGAAGGGCGGCGGAGCCACGACCGCCAGCGGGCGCGCCGGCCTGCCGGCCTGTTCGAGCGCGTGCGCGTGGGCGCTCACCTCTCGCCTCCGCGCTCCCCGCGCCGGATGGGCACCACCCGCAGGATGGGCTTGCCGTCCTTGTCCACCTTGGGGGGCTCGGGCTTGGGGGGCGGGGCGTCGGGCTGGCCGGCCGCCCCTTGGGAGGCGGCGGCCGGGTCGTCCTTCCGGGCGGCCAGGCGCTTGGCTTTCTCCTCGCGCTTCTGGTCCCGGGTCATCTCCCGCTGGCGCTTCTTGAAGGTCTGACGTCCGTGGCGAGCCATGGCCACCTGCCTTTCGAGACAGAGATCGACATCGGGCCAGGACGGCTAGGCCCACCCGAAGAACGTCAGGCTGAGGGCGTGGTCAGAAGGCTAGTAGCGCTCGCGCCGGCCGCCGCGGTCACCACCACGGCCGCCGCCGCCGCCGTCACGGCGGGCCTGCGGGCGGGCCTCGTTGACCGTCAGGGCCCGGCCACCGACGTCCTGGCCGTTGATGGCCTCGATGGCCTTGCGGGCGGAGGCGTCGTCCGCCATCTCGACGAAGCCGAAGCCCCGCGAGCGGCCCGTGTCGCGGTCTGTCACCACGCTGGCGGAGTCCACCTCGCCATGCGCCTTGAACAGCTCGGCGAGTTGATCGTTGTCCATGGAGAACGGAAGGTTGCCGACGAAGATCTTCACGATGAACCGGTCCTTTGCGCGGGGCGAAGAATGAAATTGGACCAGGACAAAAGCCCCGGCCGATCCGGCCTGGTCCCCACCCTGACCCGGACTGCCCGGGCGAGGGTGACGTACCATGACCCATTTCCCTGCCGATGTACAGATCTTTTTTTCGAGGTCCCGGGGTCGCGATTTCTGGAGGTGCCAGGTCCCGAGTTCTGCTAGAGTTGCCGCGAGGTGAGGCCATGCAGGACGGTCAGGGCAGAGGTGGACGGGCAGGGCGGCAGGGCGGGTTGAGCCGGCGGCGATTCCTGGCCGCGGTGGGGGGAGGCGCGGCCGCGCTGGGCGCCGCGGCCTGCCTGCCCCACGTGTCGGGCGAGTGGGGCACCTGCAGCGAGCCGGACGGCGGCGGCGCCGACGGGGCGCAGGATGGTGGCGGGGGCGCTCCGCCCGCGCCGCTCTCCAACCGGGTGGTGGAGATCGCCCCCCCGGGCCTGGTGGATCCGGACACCCTGCTCATCGACACCACCCGGCTGCCGGAGCTCCTGTCCGCCGGCCTGCTGGCCCTGACCGGCGCGGCCAGCCTGGCCGAGGCCTGGCAGGTCGTGCTGCCCGGGCGCCTGCCCGGGGAGCGGGTGGGGCTCAAGGTCAACACCTTGAACGCGCGGGTGTCCTCCTCGCCCGCCGTGGTCAGCGCGCTGGTGGCCTCGCTGCGGGCCGACGCGGGCGTCCCGGACGCCGAGCTGCTCGTGTGGGACCGCAGCCTGCGCGAGCTCACCCGGGCCGGCTTCGACGGGGCGGCGCTGGGCTGCTCGCTGGTCGGCACCCAGGCCTCCTCCACGGACCCGACCGGCCCGGGCTACCTGCGCGAGTCCGTGTGCCTGTCGGGGCGGCAGATCTACCTGTCCAGCGTGCTGACGGCGGGGCTCGAGCACCTGATCAACGTGGCGGTGATGAAGAACCACCTGGCGGCCGGCTTCACCGGGGTGCTCAAGAACCACTACGGCTCCTTCTCCAGGCCGGAGGACTTCCACGAGGGCTGCGAGCAGCACATCGCCAGGCTGAACGCGCTGCCCGCCATCGCGTCGAAGAGCCGGCTGCACGTGCTGGATGCCCTGGTCGGGGTGTGCGCCGGCGACACGGCCGACCCGCCCGACTGCGCCCCGGGCAAGCTGCTGCTCGCCTTCGATCCCGTGGCCCTCGACCGGCGCGGGGTGGAGGTGCGGGACGAGGTCCGCGCGGCCAGGGGCGCCCCGCCCGGAGCGCCCGCGGCTTATCTGGAGCTGGCGGCCGAGCTGGGTCTGGGCTCCCTCGAGTACGACCTCGTGCGGATCACCTGAGCTTGGCCAGCCAGGCGGCGGCCTCGGTGGCGTCCCTGGCCCCGCCCACCCAGCGCAGCACCGCCCCCTCGACGCGCACGAGCTGGTGGGTCTCGTCCGGCCCCACGCCGGCCAGGCCGCCGTCCGCGGGCTTCAGGCCGAGCTTCTGGCCCAGCGCCTGCGCCGCCGCTCCGGCCGCGGTGGGGCTGGGGTAGGCAGCCCGGGTGAGCTGCAGGTCCCCGTCCGCGCCGGGGTACAGGGCCAGCACGGCCTGGCCGCCCCCCTCGAACAGGACGTCGGCCTCGCCCTCGAGCCACAGGGTGCGCGCGGTGTCGGGGTGCACCAGGTAGCGCTGGCTGCCCGGCAGCGCGCCCTCGGGCAGGTGCGCCAGCTCCGCCGGGGGCAGGCTGTCACCGGGCAGGCGGGCGTAGGTGGCCCGGCCGAGCGCGAGCAGGGCGGCGGTCGCCTGTGTGGCCGGGGTCTCGGCCACCACGCGGACGTAGAAGCGCCCGCGGAAGAAGCTCAGCATCCCGTTCGTCAGGCTGGCCGGGCCGCCCACGTCCTGGGCCGTGCCCCGCCCGCCGAAGGCGCAGATGCCGAAGGCCTCGGCCGGGCCGCCCATGCGGTAGATGGCCACGCGCGCGCTCGCGTCGCCGAGGCGGTAGCGGCGCACGCCCAGCTCGTCGAACCCGAAGCCCAGGTAGAGCTCCGCCCCGCCATCCATGTAGTCGAACAGCCTCCGTCCCACGAAGTGCTCGGCCGGCTCGCCGGGCACGATGCCCAGGGCGGCGTCCGCGCCCGGCAGCAGCGCGATCACCTGGGGGGGCTCTGCGCCGGCGGCCGGGGCGGCGGGCGCGGACAGACACAGGAGCGCGGCCAGGGGTGTCCAGGCGAGTGCGGTGCGCATGCGTCAGACCTCGAGGCGCTGGATCTGGTCGTCGGGCAGGCCGAGCTGGCCCACGCCCATGTCCTGGCAGCGGGCCAGGTGCTTGATCTGCCGGGGCTTGATCTTCCGGTCGTAGAGCGGCGCCAGCTCCACGCCGGCCGCGTCCACCGCCACCAGGTCGCTGCCGGCCAGGATGGCGTTGGTGGTCTCGAGCTTGCCCGGCCCGGAGGGCCCGCCCGAGGTCATCACCTGCAGCCCGTCCAGCACGGTGAGCTGCGCCTTGAGGAGCGTGTTGAGATCGGCCACCGCCTGGTTGAGGTCCAGCTCCGAGTGGAAGATCTCGCGGTCGTGCACCAGGCCCATCATGCCCTTGGCCGCGCCGGAGAAGCCGGCCGCCGAGTGGCTCTTGGCGATGGGCGCGGCGATGAGCACGTCCGCCTCCAGCGCCTCCTTGAGCACCCGGGTGCGCTTCAACGACTTGCCCCTGGGGACGTCCACCTGGACGTAGAACTTCTCGTCCATGGGCAGCAGCACGTGGACGTCCAGCCCTGCGAGCGCCGCGCGGATGCCGTTCTGCTGCAGGCAGGCCTCCGGGGCGCGCATGGGGTTGTCCATGACCATCACCCGGGCGGCGCCGGCCTCGAGCACCTCGCGCACCACGGCCGCGACCACGCGCGGATCCGTGGTGGCGCGCACGGCCGGCGCGGTGGGGAAGCCCATGTTGGGCTTGATGAGCACCCTGGCGCCCTTCTTCACGAAGGCGGCCATGCCGCCCAGCGGGGCGAGCGCCTTCTTGACGGCGCCGGCCACGTCGGCCGGTACCCCCGGCCCGCGCACCTGGACGAGCTGCAGCTTGCCCGCGGCCCGCGAGAGGCTCGGCCGACCCAGGGCCAAAGCCGCCGCGGTCAGCGCGGCCTGCCTGAGGAAGTCGCGACGCGAGGAGTCGGACATGTTCACCTCCGCCCTGACGCGGGCCAGTCTACCCGATCCCGACGCGCCAGACCACGCCGGTATGCACACGGCGTCGGGCCTCAGGCGTCGGGGTCGATGCCGGGCGGCAGCGCGGGCAGGGCGTCGTCGCCCTCGGCCTCGATGCCTGGCGGCAGCGCGGGCTTGCCGTCCGGTCCAGGCGGGGCGTCGGGGCCGGGGTAAGGGAGCCCGGGCTCGAGCCGCTGCGGCGCGTCGCCAGCCCTGGGCCGCGGGTCGAAGACCTGGTCGGGGAGCGCCCCGCCCTTGGCCTGGAAGTCGTAGCCCAGCAGCGCCGCCTCGGCCACGTAGGAGCCCGTGGCCAGGCGCAGCTCGCCGTGGGGGGTGACCAGGATGGCGGCCTCGCCGGCCACCGGGCAGCGCTTCTCGCAGGTGCCGCAGCCCGCGCAGCGCTTCTGCTCCACCACCGGCAGGCCCGCCTTGTGGGCGGCGTCGCGCACCGCGTAGATGGCGTTGTACGGGCAGACCTCGTCGCAGATCAGGCAGCGCCGGTCCTGGGCCCAGGCGATGCAGCGCTCCTTGCGGATGACCGCCGTGCCGAGCTTGGCGTGCTGTTTCTCTGGCAGCGGCAGCGCGCGGATGGCCCCGGTCGGGCACACCTGGCCGCACACGTGGCAGGTGTGCTCGCAGGAGCCCTGGCGCATGACCGCGACCGGCGTCCACAGCCCCTCCAGGCCGGTGCGCTGCCAGTCCGGCTGCAGGCAGTTGGTCAGGCAGGCGCGCATGCACTCACCGCAGCGCACGCAGCGGTCGAGGAACTCCGGCTCGGGCACCGCCCCGGGCGGCCGCAGCACGTCCGCGTGGGGCCGCTGGCCGGGGCGGGGGTGGGCGCGGTCGGCGCCGAGCGGCAGGCCGGCCGCCAGACCGCCCAGCGCCGAGGCCAGGAAGCCGCGCCGGGCGAGCCCGGGGCCGGGCCGGGCCGCGTCCGTGTCCGCCTTCCGCGCGGCGAAGCCGAAGCGGATGGCGTCCTCCGGGCACACGCCCGCGCACCCCCGGCACACGATGCACTCGTGCCGGTCGAAGGCCTTGCCCCCCTCGTGGATGGCGCCGGTCGGGCAGGCGCGGGTGCAGCGGTTGCAGGCGGTGCAGCTCTCGTTCACCCGCCGGCGGTAGGGCGCGAAGCGCCCCAGCCAGCCCAGGCCCGAGCCCAGCGGGCACAGGTGGCGGCACCAGAAGCGCGGCTGGAGCCGGCCGAGCAGCAGCAGCGCGGCCAGCAGCAGGAAGGTCCAGGCCGCGCCGTCGAAGGCCGGGCTGGGCAGCTCGGTGTACTGCAGACCGATCCAGCCCAGCCACTCGGACACCGGCCGCAGGGCGTCCAGGCCGGCCGACTGCAGCAGCAGGCCGAAGGGGTAGAACAGCACCGCGGCGAAGCGGGTGGCCAGCGCGATCGGGTCCACGAAGCCGAGCAGGTTCGTGCCGGCCAGGCCGGCGAACAGCAGCACCAGCAGCACCGCGTGCTTGGCGGGCCGGGCGCGCAGGTAAGACTCGCGGTTCTCCTTGAGCCCCTGGCGCCGGCCGAGGAAGCGGTCCGACAGGTCGAGCAGCGCCCCCAGCGGGCAGGCGTGCGAGCAGAACACCCGGCCCATGACGACGCTCACGGCCACGAGCAGCAGCGACAGGAGGCAGGCGGTCTCCAGCGCGCGCGCGGCCAGGCCCTGCACCACGGCCACCAGCGGGTCGATGCGCAGGAAGCTCTCCACCCCCCAGCCCGGCCGGCCGTCGTAGGCGGCCAGCCACAGGAGGCCGACGAACAGGGCGGCGAAGCCCACCTGGAACCCGCGCCGCGCGTCCCAGCGGAGGCCGGCCAGCACGGCCAGGGCCAGCCCGAGCCCGAGGAAGGCGAAGGCGGGGTGGAAGCCCGAGGCGGCCACCGCGGCCGCGGGTGCGCTGGTCGGCATGGAGGAGAAGGTACCATCCGCCCGGTGGGCCGACAAGCGATCCCGGGCCGGGCGGCCCGGAGGAAGGCTGGCCGCGGGCGGGTTCTCGGGTTAGGATGGAGCCGAGGGATCTCTGCGAGGAGGCGAGCATGGTTCACCTCCGCTGTTCCACCCGGGTGGGTGGCTTGCTGGTCGCGGCGCTGGCCCTGGCCCTGGCCGGTTGCACCAAGGACGCGGCCGGGGGAAACCGCGCCCCGCGGGCCGTGGCCGGCGCCGATCTCGTGGCCGCGCTGGACGAGACGGTGCTGCTGGACGGCCGTGCCAGCAGCGACCCGGATGGGGACGCGCTCACCTTCGCCTGGAGCGCGGTGGCCGCGCCCGGCGGGGGCACCTTCGACCTCGCGGCGCCCGCCGCGGCCCAGACCTCGTTCAGCCCGCACACCCTCGGGACCTACCTGGTGCGGCTCCTGGTGGAGGACGGCCGCGGCGGCAGCGGCCAGGACATCGTCCAGATCCGCGTGGGGGGCGGCTGCGGCGCGGACGGGGAGTGCGACGACGGGGTGGACTGCACCGCGGACAGCTGCGTGCAGGGCGCCTGCCAGCACGCGCCCCAGGGCTCCTCCTGCCCGGACGACGGCCTCTACTGCACCGGCCTCGAGAGCTGCGACCCGGCCGCTGGCTGCGTGGCCTCGGGCGATCCGTGCGCGGCGCGCGGCCTGACCTGCGACGAGGCCGCGGACGGCTGCACCGGCTGCGCCCAGGACGCCGACTGCGACGACCAGGTGGCCTGCACCGTCGACGCGTGCGTGGCCGAGACCTGCAGCAACACCCCGGACCCGGGCCAGTGCCCGGACGACGGACTCCACTGCAACGGCCTCGAGTCCTGCGACGCGCTGCAGGGCTGCCTGCACTCGGGCGATCCCTGCGCCCAGGCCGACTTCCTGTGCGACGAGGCCGGCGACCGCTGCGTGGCGTGCCTGGGCGTCGCGGACTGCGACGACCTGGTCGCCTGCACCGGCGACGCCTGCACGGACGGGGTGTGCGGTCACACCCCGGACCCGGCGCTGTGCCCGGACGACGGCCTGTTCTGCACGGGGGTCGAGTCGTGCGACGCGCTGCTCGGCTGCGTGGCCTCCGGCGATCCCTGCCTGGCTGCCGCCCAGGTCTGCGACGACGGCCTGGACGCCTGCGTATCCTGCCAGGCCGACCTCGACTGCGATGACCAGGACCCATGCACGGCCGACACCTGCCAGGGCGACGGCACCTGCCTGCGGGAGCCGATGGTGTGCGACGACGGGGTGGGCTGCACGGCCGACGCCTGCGTGGGCGGCGCGTGCGTGTTCACCCCCGACGATCTCCTGTGCGCCGACGACGGCCAGTTCTGCGACGGCGCCGAGTACTGCAACCCGGCGCTGGACTGCACGAGCGCCGGCGATCCGTGTGAGGCGCTGGGCGAGGAGTGCCGCCTGTTCTGCGACGAGGCCCTGGGCCAGTGCGCCGACCCGGCCGGGACCCCCTGCGGCGACGGCAACGAGAACGCGCCCTGCGATCTGGCCGACCAGTGCGACGGCGCGGGCGCCTGCGATCCGCGCCGGCCGGGCGCGGAGGTGGCCTGCCCGGACTCCAACCTGGCTGATTGCTGGAAGGCGGGCTGCGACGGCGCGGGTGGCTGTGACCAGCAAGCCGGGCCCGAGGAGGTGGGCACCGAGTGCCGGGCCGCGGGGGACGGTTGCGATCCGCCCGAGAGCTGCGCCGGCGTGGGCGGGCCCTGCCCGCCCGACCAGCACGCTCAGGACGGCACGCCCTGCGATAGCGGCCAGGGCGACGTGTGCGGCGCCACCTGCCAGACCGGGACCTGCGACGGCGCTCCACCGCCCGACGGGACGCCCTGCGGCGTGGCCGGAATGTGCTGCTCCGAGGCCTGCGAGGAGGGCGCGGTCTGCTGCCTCGACGCCGAGTGCGACGACGTCAACACCTGCACCGACGACACCTGCACCGCCGGCCAGTGCGAGCAGGCCTGCGGCGATCCCAACTGCTTCAGCCTGGCGGCCCCGGGCACCGGCGCGACCGGCGCCCCGGTCGGGATGACCCTGAACCTGTGCGACGCGGGTCTGCCGCCCGCCAGCTTCACCTGCTTCTCCAGCCGCAACGACGAACTGGTGATCGACGAGCACTTCGAGGTGAACTACGGGGTGTTCCAGACCAACGGCGGCGATCTCGAGCGCACCGCCGCGGCGCAGAACCCCGGCAGCCAGGGCTCCATGGGCGTGGCGGTGTGCGGCAACCTCGCCTGGGTCGGCGGGGACATCGGCACCAGCGGCCGGCACGACCTGCTGCTGCGCTTCTCCATGGCCAACGACGACACGGACGACCACGAGCTGACGACCGCCACCTACCGCGCCTGCCCGGCCGCGACCCCGGAGTGCGAGTGGCGCACCCTGGCGCTGGTGGGCGACAACCTGAGCCAGCCCTACCAGGACTTTCGGCTGCTCCTGCCGCCCGGCGCCGACGATCAGCCGCAGGCGCGGCTGAGCTTCATCCTGACCAACGCCAACAACGGCAGCGACTGCACCTACCTCGACGACGTGCAGCTCGTCGACCTGCCGGACCACAGCGTGGCGCGGACCCTGCTGTCCGAGGACTTCGAGGCCGGGCCGGGCGCCTTCACCCTGAGCGGCGCGGACACGAACATCGTGGCGGACAACGGTGGCCAGGTGCTCCAGGTGGTGGACAACCGCGGTCACACCGCCACGGCCCAGGTGGACACCCGGGGCGCCGACCCGCAGAACCTGCTGGTGGTGCGCTGGCTGTGGCGGCAGGCGGACGACGTCCTCGCCGCCGACAAGTACGTCTTCCTGCAGGTGTCCACCGACGGCGGGGGGAGCTGGGCCCAGCTGGCCGGCACCGGCCACGGGTTCCGCCCGACCCTCTACACCGAGTACCGGGCGGTGCTGCCGTGCGAGGCGTACGGCCTCGCGGACCTGCGGCTGCGTTTCATCGCCCCGACGACCTCCACGGCCGACAGCAACGATGGCGTGCGCGTCGATGACTTCCGGGTGGAGGAGTGGGACATGGCCTGGACGGACGAGTTCGGGCCGGTGGTCGACCAGGGCGGCGGGCGCTACGGCCTCACGGTCACCTCCGGCCTGTCCGGCGCCGCCATGCTGTGGTGTCGCCAGGGCTGCGGCGGCGGGGCCCTGTGGTCGAACCCGGTCGACGTCACCTTCTCGGACGCCGGCCGGGCCGCGCAGCCCTGAGCGCGCCCCGGGCGGACGGGCTCAGGCTGGATCCCACGGGAAGCGGTGGCCGCCGAGCTTGCACTCCTGGCGCATGACATCGATGTGCTTGCGCAGCGCCCCGTTGACCGGCGCGCCCTTGTCCTTGCGCTCCAGCCACACCAGGTGTTCCTTCTCGCCCGCGGTGTAGATGCGGGTCGCGCCCGGGGCCTTCTTCGAGGCGCGCAGCTGCCGGCAGATCTCGCCGGTCAGGCGCTTGAAGTCCTGGAGCGGGCAGAAGGCCTCCACGTCGATGGCCAGGAAGAAGTGCCCGAGCTTGTAGGGCACGGGCTTCCCGCCCTCGAAGCCCAGCAGCCCCTTCATGAAGGCGCCCTGCTGGAGCGCCGCGCACAGCATCTCCACCACCGTGGCGTAGCCGTAGCCCTTGTAGCCCGCGGTCTCCTCGCCCAGGCCGCCCAGCGGGGTGAGCGCGGCCGTGCCCTTGACCAGATCCTTGAGGATCTGGGCGGTGTCGGTGCGCGTCCGGCCCTGCTCGTCGATCACCCAGCCCGGCGGGAGTTGCTTGCCCTCGCGCTCGTACCACTCGATCTTGCCCCGCTGGCTGACGCTGGTGGCGCAGTCGATCACGAAGGGGAAGTCCTCGTCGGTCGGCAGCCCGAAGGTCATGGGGTTCGTGCCCAGCATGTTCTCGACCCCGAAGGTGGGGGCGATGGAGGGTCGGGCGTTCGAGCCGGTCATGCCGATCATGCCTGCCTGGCAGGCCATGATCGAGTAGTAGCCGGCGATGCCGTAGTGGGTGGAGTTGCGCACGGCCACCATGCCCAGGCCGTACCGCCTGGCCTTGTCGATGCACAGCTGCATGGCGCGTTGCCCGATCACGTGGCCCATGCCGTGGTGGCCGTCCACCACCGCGGTGGTGGGCCCCTCGCGCACGATCTCGAACTCCGTCCTGGCGAACTGGATGCCCTGCTTGAGGCGATCGTAGTAGATGGGCTTCATGCGGCCGATGCCGTGGGACTCGATGCCGCGCTTGTCCGCGGTGATGAGCACCTCGGCGCACACGGCCGCGTCCTCGGGCGGCACGCCGACGGCGACGAACACGTCGCGCATGAAGCGCTCCAGCGCGTCGAAGGGCACCCAGTCGATCCGCTCTTGCCCGCTCGCCATGGCCCGCACCTCTCCTTGACCCCATCGAGGGGTGTTCGGGGCTCACTGTAACGCCCCGCGTCAGGAAAGCAAGGGCGGCGATCAGGGCCCGATGGACTCGAGCTCGAGCAGCGGATCGTCGTCCTGCCGGGGCAGCGCGCGGTCGTAGAGCGCGGTGAGCCGCCAGCGCGCGAGCTCCTCGGCCTCGGCGCGGGCTGCGTCCGGGGTGGCGGCCTCGGCCTCCTGCTCGAGCCGGGTCTGCGCGCGGGGGCGGGGGATGAGGCTGTGGCTGACCACCCACAGGCCGGGCCGCTCCTGGTGGATGGCGGTCAGGCGCGGCTGTCGCGCGCGCGGGGTGACGTCCAGGCCGGCGTGCTCGGCCAGGAGCGGCGCCAGGGCGTCGCGCAGCCGCTCCGGGCTCCAGGCGTGGCGCTCGGTCTGCCGCACCAGCGCCGCGGCCCCCTCCCAGTCGCGCCGCGCCAGGGCGCCCACGAGCACGTGCAGCTCGTTGCGCACCCGGGCGGCGAAGGCGCGCGGGTCGTCGGTGAGCTGGCGGGGCGGGGCGGGCCGGGCCTCGGGCTCCAGCGGTGCGGGTCGGTCCACCGGCCCGCGCACCAGCAGCTCCCACTCCTCGAGCAGCGAGGAGTCGGTGCGCCGCACCACCCCGTGCAGGAAGGCCAGCACGTCCTCGAAGGCCTCGGTCCACAGGCCCTCGGGCACGCTCTGCACCGCGGTGCGGTAGGCCTGGCCGAGGTGCCGCAGCAGCAGGCCCTCGGAGCGCTCCAGGCCGTACTCGTTCACGTACTCGTTGAAGGTCATGCAGCGCTCGACCAGCTCGCGCGCGATGCTCTTGGGCCGGATGGCGTCCTGGCCCACCCAGGGGTGGTAGGCGGAGAAGGCCTCGAAGGTCTGGTAGATGAACTCCGCCAGCGGCTTGGGGTGCTCGACCTCCTCGAGCCGGGCCATGCGCTCCTCGTACTCCACGCCCTCGGCCTTGAGGCGCGCGATGAGCTCGCCCTTGAGCCTGTCCACCTGCCTGAGGAGCAGCACGCGCGGATCCTCCAGCACCGCCTCGACCAGGCTGAGCACGTCCAGCGGCCAGCTCTCCACGGCCGGGTCCAGGTGGGTGGCGGCCTCCACCAGGTAGAGCGACAGGCTCTGGTTCAGGGAGAAGTCGCGCTGCAGGTCCGCGCGCACCAGCGCCTCACTGCCCCCGCCCGCCCTGGGGCGGAGCTCCGCGATGCCGGCCTTCACCAGCGCCCGGAAGAGCTGGGCCGCGCGCTTGCGCTGGGCCTGCTTCTCCCGCTCGGAGGCGTGGATGCGGGCGATGATGTCCACCAGCCGGGCGTAGCCGTTGCCGCCCTCGACCTCGTCGGCGCCCTGCAGGAGGTTCAGCAGCATGCCGTGGGTCACCTCGAAGCGCGGCTCGAGCGCCTCGGGCAGCGAGGCCCGCAGGCGCTCGAACATGGCCTGGTCCCAGGGCAGCGCCCCGGGGGGCGGCTTCTTCTTGACCAGCTTCTTCTTCAGGTGCGGCTGGGCCTGGAGCTTGAGATCGATGCGGTGGTTCTCCGCCACCCACTCGGGCGCCAGCACCACCACCCGGCCCTTGTCGTCGAAGCCCTTGCGCCCGGCCCGGCCCGAGATCTGGTGGAACTCGCGCGCCTTGAGGCGGTTGTTCCTCACGCCGTCGTACTTGTAGAGCTGCCTGAGCAGCACGGTGCGGATGGGGATGTTGACGCCCACCCCCAGGGTGTCGGTGCCGGAGATCACCTTGACCAGCCCGGTCTGCGCCAGGCGCTCGGTCAGCAGGCGGTACTTGGGCAGCAGCCCGGCGTGGTGGAGCCCGATGCCGTGCCGCAGCAGGCGGTGGATCTCCTTGCCGAAGGGGGTGTCGAAGCGCGCCCCCTCGAGCTCGGCGTCCAGCCGGGCCTTCTCCTCCCGGGAGCACACGTCCAGGCTCATCAGGGCCTGGGCCTGCTCGGCCGCCTCGCGCTGGGTGAAGTTGACCAGGTAGATGGGCGCCGCGTCGGCCCGCACCAGGTCCTCGATGCACTCGTGCAGGATGGCCTCGCGGTACTCGAACTCGAGCGGCACCGGGCGCACGTCGCCGCGCACCACGCTCACCTTGCGGCCGCTGAAGGTGGACAGGCGCCCGGCGATGTCCTCCACGTCGCCCAGCGTCGCGGACATGAGCAGGAAGACCGTGTCCCTGAGGGTGATGAGTGGGAGCTGCCAGGCCGCCCCGCGGTCCCGGTCTCCGTAGTAGTGGAACTCGTCCATGACCACGTAGTCCACGTCCAGGTCGTCGTCCCGCAGCGCCATGTTGGCCAGGATCTCGGCCGTGCAGCAGATGACCGGGGCGCCGGGGTTCACGCTGCCGTCCCCGGTCATCAGGCCCACGTTCTCGGGCCCCAGCGCCTCGCACAGGGCGAAGAACTTCTCGTTCACCAGGGCCTTGGTGGGCGCGGTGTAGAAGCTCACCCGCTCCTCGGCCAGGGCCTGGAAGTGCAGGAAGAGCGCCACCAGGCTCTTGCCCGAGCCG
Organism: Myxococcota bacterium; assembly: GCA_022710975.1. Classification (GTDB taxonomy): domain Bacteria; phylum Myxococcota; class B64-G9; order B64-G9; family B64-G9; genus JAKLGA01. The sequence goes on from JAKLGA010000004.1 coordinate 285,243, forward strand.
GTCGGGGTGGTCAGCAGCACGTGCCGGTGGGCCAAGAGCTCGAGGATGGCCTCCTCCTGGGCCGGGTAGAGGGTCAGCCCCAGGCCGGAGGCGTACTCCAGGAACGAGGACAGCAGCGCGTCCGGATCGGGCGCCCCGTCCGTCGTCTCGGGCAGGCCGTCGAGCCGGTCGTTCAGGTTGGGTTGCTTGTCCTCGGGCGCGCCCATGGCGCCCGGTTTACCATGGGTCGGGATGTTCAGTCCCGTCCTTTTGTGGGATCATTTCGGGGACATCACCGGAGGTCGCATGCCCCGCACACGCACGCTCGGCCTGGTCTGCGCGCTCCTGTCCCTCGGCCTGGCGCCCGCGCCGGCCCTCGCCCGGGGGCCGATCGTGGCCCTGTTCGGGATGGAGGATCGCGGCGAGGTGCTCGAGCAGGCGGTGCGGGACAACCTGATCGAGTACCTGGCGGCCCGGCTGACCGAAGGCGGCTTCCAGGTGGTGCCGCTGGATCAGGTGCGGGAGCGCATCCGCAGCCTGCGGCTCGAGTCCGTCAAGGCCTGCTACGACCAGAACTGCCAGATCGAGCTGGGCCGCGAGCTGGCCGCGCAGAAGACGCTGGCCACCAAGATCCTGCGCATCGGCAAGAGCTGCCAGGTCACGGCCGTGCTGTACGACCTCAAGCTGGCCGCCACCGAGAGCGCCGCCACCGAGGAGGCCGTCTGCGAGATCGATCCGCTCATGGAAGCGGTCAAGAAGATCGCCACCCGCCTGTGCGCGCCGCTGGCCGCGGCCGAGCTGAAGGCCGACGAAGGGCTGGCCGAGTTCGAGGAGCTGGCCAAGAAGGTGGCCTCCGAGCGGGCCGCGAAGAAGCGCATGGAGCAGGCCTGGCAGCTCGTGGCCGGTATCGCCAAGGACGACCAGGTGCAGAAGGCCAAGCGCGTCGAGGCGCTGCAGAAGTTCCTGGCGGCCTTCCCCAAGGACGGGCCGTACTACGCCGAGGCCGAGAGGTTGCTCCGGGAGCTCGCCAGCTCGGCCCTGCTGATCAAGACCAACCCTGACGGGGCCGAGATCCGCGTGGCCGGGGAGCTCATCGGGCGGGCCCCGCTCACCCGGGAGTTCAGGCCCGGCCAGCACGAGATCTCCGCGAGCCTGGCCGGCCACCGCGAGGCGCGGGTCACGGTGAGCACGGAGCCCGAGCGCAACGGGGAGGTCATCCTGACCCTCGAGCCCCTGCCGCCGCCGCCCCCCATCGCGCCTGTCCCCGTGCCCCCGCCCGCGGAGGCCGCGCCCGGGCCGGAGGCCGCGGCCGGCGCGCCCGCGAGGCCCATGCATCCGCTGGAGGTGTGGGGGCACGTGAGCCTCTGGACCGGGGTGGCCTGCCTGGCGCTGGGCGGCGTCGGGCTCGGCGTGGGGCTGGGGTACAGCGCCGACTTCGAGGACGGCGATCTGGCCGCCGAGGACAAGGCCCGGAGCATGACCGGGCTCATGTGGGCCGGGTTGGCGCTGGGCGCCGTCCTGACCGCCACCGGCGGCATCCTGTGGGGGCTTGCGCCGGACGAGCCGGCGGCGGTCGTGGCGCCCTCGCTCGCGCCGACCGCGGACGGCCAGGGGCTTGGCCTGTCGCTCGGCGGGAGGTGGTGACATGCGCGCCGCGCTGACGCTGGCCGCCGCGTGCCTGCTGGCCCTGGCCGGCTGCGACGTCCTGCTCCCGGACAAGGGCGACCTGGGGGAGCCGTGCCTGGGGAGCGGGATCTGCAAGGGCAGCCTGCAGTGCCGGGGCGGGGTGTGCTCCCTGCCCACCGAGGACGGCGCCGATGGCTTCGATGGCTGGGATGGCGGCGAGGACGGCGCCGACGCGAACGCCGAGGACGCGGGTGAGGATGCGGGTGAGGATGCGGGTGAGGATGCGGGTGAGGATGCAGGTGAGGATGCAGGTGAGGATGCAGGAGAGGATGCAGGAGAGGACGCCGGCGAGGACGCGGGCGAGGACGGAGAGGACGCCGAGGACGCGGGCGCCGATTGCACGCCGGGCGTGGAGCTGTTCGCCGCCAGGGTCGACTACCCGACCGGGGGCAGCAGCGTGGCAGTGGCGACGGGCGACCTCAACGGCGACCAGATCCTGGATCTGGCGGTCGTCGTGGGGAGCACGAACCAGGTGGGCATCCTCCTGGGAAACGGGACCGGCGGAGTGGGGGACGGGACCTTCGCGGGCGTGACGCCTTACCCGACGGACGCGGCGCCCTGGTCCCTGGCCGTGGGCGACTTCAACCACGATCAGATCCTGGACCTGGCGGTGGGCTGCAGCTCCAACAGCAAGGTCAGCGTCCTGCTGGGGCAGGGGAGCGGGAACGTCGGAGACGGGACGTTCGGCGCCAGGACGGACTACGCCACCGCCGCGGGCCCGATCGGGATCACCGCCGGTGACTTCAATGCCGACCAGACCCTCGACCTGGCCGTGGCCCTCAACGGCTCCAACGCCGTCAGCGTCCTGCTGGGGCACGAGACCAGCGGCGAGGCGGACGGGACGTTCCCCGCCCACGCAGAGTACCCGACCGGCCAGTCACCCTGGTCGCTCGTCCACGGAGACTTCAACGAGGACGGGATCCTGGATCTGGCCGTGCCCAGCATCGCCGACGACAGCATCGGCGTGCTCCTCGGAAACCAGGTCGGCGGAGCGGCGGACGGGACCTTCGCGGCCAAGGCCGACTACGGATGCGGGGACGAGAGCGTGGCCGCGGCCCACGCGGACTTCGACCAGGACGGGATCCCGGACCTGGCCGTGGTCAGCATGCTCGACGACACCGTCAGCGTGCTGCTGGGGAACGGAGACGCCGGGGTGGGGGACGGCACCTTCGCCGCCCGCGTGACCTACGCCACGGGCGATCGGCCGATCGCCGTGCTGGCCGGCGACCTCGACTCCGACGGGCTCCTGGATCTGGTGACGGCGAACAACCACGGCGACAGTCTCAGCCTGCTGCCCGGGAACGGGGACGGCACGTTTGACCCGGCCCGGCCCCTCTCCGCCAGCAGCTACCCCAACGGCCTGGCGAGCGGGGACTTCAACGGGGACGGCTTGACCGATCTGGCCATCGCCAACCAGGGCTCCAACGACGTCAGCGTCCTGCTGCGCCAGAACCCCTGCCCGTAGGCTTGCTCGAGCTAGCCCCGTGTCGCTGCGCGACACGGGACCAGCAAATCGAGCCCGATTCCCAGGGCGAAGCATTGCTAGCCCAGTGGCGCGCAGCGACACGGGACCAGCAAATCGAGCCCGATTCCCAGGGCGAAGAATTGCTAGCCCAGTGGCGCGCAGCGACACGGGACAAGAAACTCTTCGCGCTGGCAGGACAGGACTTTCTTCGCGCCTTCGGCGCTAGAAAGTCCAGTCTGCGCGCCTTCGGCGCTTGAGAATCCAGCGCGCTCGAGTTTCTAGCCGATGATGCGGCCGTCGCCGGAGATGACCGGGGTGGGCTTCGGCATGGTCGGGGTGGGCAGGACCGCCAGCTCGTAGCTGGTGACGTAGTCGGGCCAGCCCTCGATGTCGAACTTCACCGAGCAGGACCAGGTGATCGAGTGGTTGTTGAGCGCCAGGCTGCAGGGGCCCGCGGCCGGGATGTCCACCACCGTGCCGAGCGTGCAGGGCGCGCCCGAGGCCAGCGCCCCCTGGTCGATCTGCACCGGCGGCGTGGCGGTGAAGGCGGTGTGCCTGAGGGTGACGCTGCGGGTGCGGGTCTTGCCCTGGGAGTAGTAGGTCTCGTAATAGACCACCTTCTCCTCGGCCGCGATCGCCACCTCGACCTTGTTCAGCTTGAGGGGCTTCGAGGGGCTCAGCCCGAAGCTGAAGGTCATGGGCTGGCCGGGCGCGACCACCTGGGGGTCGATGGTGACCTTGGGGACGCCGAGCCTGCGGGTGGCCAGGAAGCGCCGCAGCAGGCCGATGCCGAAGAGCGCCGCCAGGACCGCCCCGCCGAGCAGGCCCAGGAAGATGCCGCCACTGACGCGGCCCTCCTCCTGGATGAAGTAGCCGGCCACCCCGCCGATCACCAGCATGATCGACCACAGGATGATCAGCTTCACGCCCGCGGACATCCCCGGCGCGGGAGGCGCGGGCGCGTGGTAGCCGGGGCCGGCGTGGTAGTTGGGCACGGGTGCCGGCTTGAGGACGAACAGCTCCACGGCCTTGGGATCGAGCGCCCAGGGGATGTCCGCGCGGGCGGTCAGGCGCCAGTTGACCTTCATCAGGTGGCCGTCGTAGGTGATCGGCCCCGCCGGCGCCGGCAGGGTGAAGGGGTAGCGGTTCTGCTCCTCGCCGCGCCACTCGCCGCTGAACAGGGTGGCGGCCGGGCCCTTGCCCGTGACCTGCCCGGAGCGGGACGTGGTGAACCACTCCGTCTCCAGGGTGAGCCCCTTGCACTTGCAGTCCTTGTTGACGCTCACCAGGACCGAGCCGCGCAGCTCCTCCCCCAGGCGGACCACCGGCGTGTCGAGCTGAATGCTGAGATCGCACTTGGACATGGATTGCCCTCCCGCGGTCGTTGGATGGCAGGAGCGTACCACAGCCGGGCCGGCCTGCCCAGCCAGGCGGGCCCGGCGATTTGATCGCCGGCCGGCTTGGCAGTAGATTGCCCTCGGCCTTCACCCGGAGGGAGCCCATGACGGTGCGGCTGACCGACCTGCCCAGGTGCGTGCTGGACACGGAGTACGCGGTGCGCGGCCCGATCGTGGCCCGCGCCCAGGAGCTCGAGCGCCAGGGCCGCGAGATCATCTACTGCAACATCGGCAATCCCCAGGCGCTCAAGCAGCGGCCGATCACCTACCTCCGCCAGGTCCTGGCCCTGTGCGAGTGCCCGGAGCTCATGGACGCCGGCGCCGCCGCGGCCGGCTTCCCCGCGGACGTGCTGGACGCCGCCCGCGCCGTCATCCAGGGCAGCCGCCACGGGCTGGGCGCCTACAGCGAGAGCAAGGGCATGCGCTTCGTGCGCGAGGCGGTGGCGGAGTTCATCGCGGAGCGCGACGGCATCCCGGCCGATCCCGAGGCGATCTACCTGACCGACGGCGCCTCCAAGGGCGTGCAGACCGCCCTGCGGCTGCTGATCTCGGGGCCGCAGGACGGAGTGCTGATCCCCATCCCGCAGTACCCGCTGTACTCGGCCAGCCTCACCCTCCTCTGCGCCCAGCAGGTGGGCTACTACCTCGACGAGGACCACGGCTGGATGCTGTCCAGGGAGAAGCTCGAGGCCGCGCTGGCCGACGCCCGGCAGCGTGGCGTGACGGTGCGCGCCATCTGCGTGATCAACCCCGGCAACCCCACCGGCGCGGTGCTGGACGCGGACAACATCGCCATGGTGATCGCCTTCGCCAGGGAGCACGGGCTCAGCATCCTGGCCGACGAGGTCTACCAGGAGAACATCTACCGGCCCGGCGATCGCTTCGTGTCCTTCGCCAAGGTGATGCACGCGCGCGGCGAGCGCGAGGTCAGCCTGTTCAGCTTCCACTCCTGCTCCAAGGGGTTCCTGGGGGAGTGCGGGCACCGCGGCGGCTACCTCGAGGTGCGCAACGTCCCCGCGGACGTGGTGGCCCAGATCACCAAGCTGCAGTCGGTCAGCCTGTGCTCGAACCTGCCGGGCCAGGTGGTGACCTACCTGATGGTGCGCCCGCCCCGGCCGGGCAGCCCCTCCTGGGCGCGCTACCAGGCCGAGCGCGAGGGCATCCTGGGCGAGCTGCGGGAGCGGGCCAGGCTGCTCGCCGACGGGCTGAACGCGGTGCCGGGCATCCGCTGCAACCAGGTGACCGGGGCCATGTACGCCTTCCCGCGGATCAGCCTGCCCCCGGGCCGCTCGGACTTCGACTACTGCCTGGCCCTGCTGGAGCAGACGGGCATCTGCGTCGTACCCGGCTCCGGCTTCGGCCAGCAGCCCGGCACGGCGCACCTGCGCACCACCATCCTGCCGCCGACGGACAAGATCCGGCTGGTGGTCGAGCGGCTGGCCGCCTTCCACCGGAGCTACCGCTAGCCCTGTCCGGGGCGGGCGGGGGAGGGAGCCGCGTGGGCGAGCCGGGCGAGAAGACGCCTCCCGCGGGTGCGGCGCCGGGCGCGGCCGAGAAACCCGCCGAGCCCGCGGCCGCGCCGCGTTTCGTCGAGTCCTCGGGAGAGCCGGACCTGCCGCCCGAGGTGCTCGGCCAGCGCATCTGCGACTTCGGCCTGCGCATCGAGGGCAGCCCGCTGGAGGCGGTGCTCGAGCGCTTCAAGAAGGAGCTCGAGGCGCGCGGACCCGCGAAGCTGAAGCCGGTCTTCTACCTGTCCGACGAGTGGGGCGTGCCCGAGAGCACGGTGGCCATCGGAATCCCCTTCTACCTGGCGGACGAGCGCCTGCGCAAGGTGCAGCGGGTCAAGGGCGGGCGGGTGGAGGGGCTGAACCGGGAGGACATCCTGCGCTACCTGCGGCACGAGCTGGGCCACGTGGTGAACTACGCCTTCCGGCTGCACGAGGGCGAGGAGTGGACGCGGGTGTTCGGCGCCATGTCGCGGCCCTACCTGGACGAGTACCGCTCGGTGCCCTTCCACCCCGACTTCGTGCGCCACCTGCCGGGCCAGTACGCCCAGAAGCACCCGGACGACGACTGGGCCGAGACCTTCGCGGTGTGGATGACCCCGCGCCTGGACTGGCGCGCCATGTACGCCGACGCGCCGGGCGCGCTCAGGAAGCTCGAGCTGTGCGATCGGCTCATGGCGGAGCTGCGGGATCGCGAGCCGCCGGTGACCGCGGTGGAGCTGCTCGGGCAGGCGGCCGAGCTGCAGATGACCGTGCAGGAGTTCTACCAGGACGCGCCGCCCGACGGGTTGCCGCTCCCGCGCAGCCTGGACGGCGAGCTGCGCAGCGTGTTCTCCAGCGGGGCCGAGGCGGCCGGCGGGCCGGAGGCGGTCCGGCTGGGCTCCGGCGCGACGCTGCTCCGGCGCCAGCGCGCCTCCCTGGTGGACGCGGTCTACCACTACACCGGCTGCGATCCGGCGCTGCTGGAGCCGTTGCTCGATCACCTGGCCGCCCGGGCCAAGGAGCTGGAGCTCGGCTACCCGCTGGCCGCGCGCGACGAGGTGCTGGTGCACACGGCCACGCTGCTGACCACCCTGGCCATGAACTACCTGTACCGCGGGTCGTTCTTCGCCCGCTGAGGAGGGGGACATGCGTGGGGCTGTGCTGGGCCTGTGGGTGATCGCCTGCGCGCTGCTCGGCTGTGACCCGGGCGGGGACGGGCCGGACGCCGACGGATCGGACGGATCCGACGGCTCGGTCGGATCCGACGGCTCGGACGGCGGCCCCGACGAGGGCCCCGACGACCAGGCGCCCGACTGCGCCCGGCACGTGTTCGAGGACGTGTCCATTCCCTTGCGGGACGGGCAGGCGCTGGCCGCCTTCGTGCGCCGCGCCCAGACCCCGGGTTGCCGCCTGCCCACCATCCTGATCCAGACCCCGTACGACAAGGAGAACGCCCGCACGCTGTGGCTGGCGGACCCCGCGGGCGAGCCGCTGTTCGCCAGCCCCGACTACAACTTCGTGGTGCTGGACTGGCGCGGCTTCTTCGGCTCCCGGGCCGCCGCGGTCCAGGGCGCCCAGCCCTACGGTCAGGACGGGTACGACGCGGTGGAGTGGATCGCCGCCCGGCCCTGGTCGGACGGGCAGGTGGGCACCTGGGGGGTGTCGGCCCTGTGCGTGCAGCAGTGGCGCACCGCCCTCGAGCGGCCGCCCCACCTGCGGGCGTTCGTGCCCATCTTCTGCCAGGCCAACACGACCTACGCCCAGTACTACCCGGGCGGCGTGCTGCGGCAGGAGTACGTCGACTTCCTGTCGGCCTACTTCGGGATGAGCGATCTCATCCTGGCCCACCCCTACCGCGACGCCCTGTGGCGGGCGGTCGAGGGGCTGCTCGAACTCGCCCGGGTGGAGGCGCCCGCCCTGGTGGTCGCCGGCTGGTGGGACCTCCACAACCCGGGCAGCCTGCAGGACTTCGAGGCGCTGCGCACCCTGAGCCCCGAGGCGGTGCGGGCCCTGCACCGGTTGCTGATCGGCCCCTGGATCCACTTCGCCACCGGCGGGGAGAGCCAGGGGGCCGGCCGCCAGCTCGACGCCCAGGAGCTCCTGTACGTCGACGCGGACCGGCGCATCCAGCGAGACAGCCTGGCCTTCTTCGATCTGCACCTGCGCGGACGGCAGTCCGAGGCCTCGGGCTGGGCGCCGGCGCGCTGGCTGACCGGCGGGGACGGGCTGTGGGAGTCGGCCGAGGCCTGGCCGCCCACCGGCGCGGCCCGGGCGGTGTTCTACCCCGCCCCGGGCGGCGCGCTGGCCGGCGAGGCGCCCGCCGAGAGCCGGCTGGACTTCCCCTGCGACCCCGACGATCCCTCTCCCAGCGTGGGCGGCTGCACCCTGCTGCCCAGCCTCTACCACGGGCCGCGCGACCAGGCCGAGGTCGTGGCCCGGCCGGACGCGCTGGTGTTCGTGAGCGAGCCGCTGGCGGAGCCGCTGCGGCTGCGGGCCACGGCCCGCGCCGAGCTGGAGGTCTCCACGAGCGGCCAGGACGCGGACTTCGCCGTGCGCCTGACGGACGTGGCTCCGGACGGCGCGCACCTGCTGCTCGGCGAGGGCATCCAGCGTCTCAAGCTGGCCGGGGATCTCGGCGCACCCGCCCCGGTCGCCCCCGGCCAGCGGGCCACCCTCACGGTCTGGCTGGCCAACGAGCTGGGGTACACCTTCGCCGCCGGCCACCGGGTCGGGCTGGTGGTCAGCGGCAGCAACTACCCGCGCTTCGCGCGCAACCCGAACAGCGGGGCGGACTTCTACCAGGACGCGGCCAGCTCGGTGACGGTGCAGAGCAGCGTCCACCTGGGCGGCGCCACCCGCCTGGTGCTGCCGGCCGGCCGGTGAGCCCTCAGGGCAGGCGGCAGGGCGGCCCGCAGCGGTAGTCGTCGGAGTCGAAGTACTCGCAGTACTCGCCCAGGCACTCCTCGTCCTCCTGGCAGGGCTGGCCCTGGAACTTCAGCGCCTGGCAGGTGCTGGTGGCCGGGTCGCAGTAGAGCGTGGCGGGCTCGCAGGCCTTGCCGGCGCAGCTCTGGCCGGCCTGGGCGTAGGCCTCGCATACCCCGGCGCCGCCGCAGAAGCTGCCCGGCATGCAGGCGTTGGCCCACATGAGCGACTCGCAGGCCTGGCCCAGGCGGCTGCGCGGCTTGCAGGTGAAGCCATCCATGAAGTCGCAGTAGGCGTGCTCCTCGCACACCATCATCAGGGTGCAGGTCGCGCCGGCCGGGGCGGGCGTGCACTCGAGCCGCATGACCTCGCACTGACCCCGCCGGCAGAAGGCCGGGGCCAGGCACTCGAGGTCCGAGGAGAAGCTGGAGTCGCAGGCGGCGCCGGGCCGCTTGCGGGCCGTGCAGGCGCCGTTCAGGCAGTAGGCGTCCTGGGTGCACTCGAAGGACCCGCAGGCCTCACCCAGCCGGGGCTGGAGCTTGCAGGTCTCGGAGCTCGGAGAGCACCAGCCGGACTGGCACTCCCAGTCGTCCTCGCAGCCGGAGCCGTCGGGCCTGGGCGCGGTGCAGCGCGAGGGGTAGGAGCGGTGATCGCAGTACTCACCCGCGGCGCAGTCCTCGTCGCTGTTGCACAGGCCGGGCTCGCTGCAGTAGCCGTTCGCGCACAGGCCGCCCACGCAGTCCTCGTCGGCGTCGCAGTCCTCGCCCGTGGGGAGCTTGGCCACGCAGGTCGACCAGCGGCAGAAGTGCAGACACTGGTCCTCGTACTCGTCGCACGGCTCGCCGTCGGCCTTGCGGGGGGCGCAGGTGGCCGGCCAGTCCTCGTCGTCGCAGTACTGCGCGGCCTCGCACTGCTCGTTCTCGAAGCACTGCCCGGGCGCCGCGCAGCGCATGCTGCTCCAGGCGTAGACGCACATCCCGCCCTCGCACTCCTCGTCGGCGCGGCACTCGCTGCCGTAGGGCTTCGAGAGGCGGCACGCGCCGTTGGAGCAGTAGTGGATGCACTGCTCGTCCCGCTCGCAGCTCGCGCCGTCGGCCCGCGCGTCCGCGCACAGCGCGCCGTCGCAGAAGCCCTGGCACTCGCTGTCCCAGCCGCAGGCCTCGCCGCTCGGGTGGCCGCAGACCAGGGCCGCGGGATCGCAGAAGCCTTGGCTGCAGGCGTCGTCGTCGGTGCAGGCCCCGCCGGCGTCGCGGCGGGGCTGGCACTGGCTGGACTCCGGGTCGCAGAAGTAGCGGTCCTCGCACTGGACCGTGCTGGTGCATGGATCTCCCGGCTCGCCGAGGGTGAAGCAGGCGCCCTCGAGGCACAGCCAGGAGACGCACTCCTCGGGGGAGACGCAGGGCTCGCCGTCCGCCCTCGGGCTGACGCAGCTGGTGTAGTTCAGGCAGCGCATCGACCTGCACATCTCGTGGCCCCAGCAGGTCGCGCCGTCGGCCAGCCCGCAGAAGCCCTGATCGCAGACCACCTGCGCGCACTCCTCGGGCCGGGTGCAGGCCGCGCCGTTCTCCAGCATGGTGAAGCAGGCCCCGTCCAGGCAGCGGTTGGTCGCGCAGTCGCCGTCGACGGCGCAGGGGGCGCCCTCCGGGAGCTGGTGGAGGGGCACGCACACGCCCTGGTAGCAGATCATGTACTGGGGGTCGTAGCAGTCGTCGACCACGTCGCAGGGATCGCCCGCGTCGTGCGTCTGGTCGCACGCGCCGCGGAAGCAGATGTCCCAGCACTGCGCGTCGTCCTCGCAGGCCTCGCCGATCTGTCGGACCCGGATGCACGCGCCCTGGTAGCAGCGGCCGGTCGTGCACACCTCGTCCGCGTCGCAGGCCCCGCCCTCCTCGCGGTAGCTGGTGCAGCTCCCCAGGTGACAGAGCTGGGACTCGCACTCCGCGTGCTGGGCGCAGGCCTGGCCGTCCGCGCGCGGCGTCATGCACAGGCTGGCGACGCAGCGCCCGGACAGGCAGTGCTCGTGGGAGGTGCACACGTTGCCGTCCTGGACCCGGGCCTGGCACAGGGGCGGCTGCAGCGTGTAGTCACACCAGGCTTGGAGGCTGCAGGCGTAGTCGTGGCAGGGCTCGCCCGCGCCCGGCAGCGGGGCGCACATGGCGCAGGTTTGCCCGTCGGCGGAGGGCTGGCAGGTCAGGCCCTCGATGCAGTCTTCATCCTCCTGGCAGGCCTCGCCTTCGGCGACCGAGCCCGGCGGCGGCGGGTCGTCCGGGTCGTACACCTCGAAGGCTGCCTGGCAGGAGGCCGGCTGGCCGGGCGAGTCCTCGTCGCCCAGCCCGCCGCCCGAGAAGATCCCCTCGATCACGGCGCAGTCGGCGCTGCCGAGCCACTCGGCGCAGGCGCCGCCCTGGTCTTGGTCGTAGATCACCTGCCGCTCGACGATCTGGCGGTTCCAGCGATCGCGGTCGCTGCCCTCGGAGATGCCGCAGCCCAGGCCGAAGGCGAACACCTGCACGCACTCCTGGCGGCAGCGGAAGGCGTAGCCGAGCTCGAGCCCGAGCTCGCAGCGCTCCATGGCGTCGCACGCGGCGGCGAACAGCTCGCGCACCCCGGTGTAGGGGCCGTCGGGCTGGGCGCACCAGTCCTGGCCGCCCCCACCGGGGCTGCCGTCGTCGCAGCCGGTGCTGAGCAAGCAAGCGAGGGCGATCCACATCCACGAGGAAACGCGGCAGGCGCGGCGCATGGCGGGCCCCTTTCTCTCCGGTCCCACCTCCGAGGCTAACCGCGCGCTGGCGCGCGGGCAAGGGGGGGGCTCACTCCCGCCAGGGCGGCGGGATTCCGGCCTGGGAGAACACCGGCCGCCGGGCCAGGTAACGGGCCGGGTCGCCCAGGAAGCGCTCGAGCTCCCGGCGGACCGGATCGCCGGCCGCCAGGTCGGCCTTGCGGGCCTCCAGGGCCCTCCACAGGACCGGGTGCACCCGGTGCCGGTGCCACTCCATGGGATCGCGACCGCGGCTGGCGGGCCGCGGATCGCAGGCGGCCGCGGCCTCCACCCGCTCCACGAATCCGGTCACCGCCTCGCGGGCGATGGCCGCGCGCTCCGGCGCGGGCAGCGCCTCCCAGGCCGCCCAGAAGAGCGTCTCCGGCTCGATGAAGTCGCTCTTGACCCGGCCCTGGCTCATGGCCAGGCTCTCCGCGCGGGCCTCGGCCCGCAGCCGCTCGAGGGCCCGGGGGCCCTTGTGGCGGAGCAGGGTCCGCTCCGCGTCCCCGAGGAGCTGGTCCTGCAGCAGCGAGGCGCGCGCCTCGACCCCGGGGTGGGCGCTCAGGTGGCGGGCGAAGTTCGTGTCCAGCAGCAGCGCCTCGGTGAAGTCGCGTGCCGAGGTGCGGCCCATCTGGCCGCGGTCCTCGTAGCTGGCCTCGTCGTACAGGTGCGCGAGCTCGAGCGGCGCGTCGAGCTCCGGCACCCGGTCCGGGTCGAGCACCTTGTCGCTCTTCACGTGGCACTGGCCGGCGATCTGCAGGCGATTCAGGTTGCCCTCGCTGTAGCGCATGATCTGGTCGGGCCGGTAGCCCGTCTCGTGCGGGTGGGCCGCCTGCCAGTAGCCCGGGTGGACGCTCTGGGCCTGGAGCCTGAGCGCGCGGCCGAAGGCGAAGTTGGTCTGGAACACCTCGCGGGCGTCACCGACGGGCCCGCGGGCCGGGTCCATGAGCCCGGCGGGCGGGGCGGGGCAGGGGCCGAAACCGCGGTCGAGCAGCGCGTGCTCCACCCGCAGCGGGCCGTTGGCCCGCGGGTGGAAGCCGCCGGCCCGGTAGGCCGCGAGCACGCGCTGGTAGGCCTGGAAGCGCGGGCGGGTGGCCCGGTAGGCCCGATCGTCCGGGTTGGGCCAGTCCATCATCCAGGTGCACAGCTCCGGGTGATCGAGCCGCGCGGCCACGTCGTCCGCCAGCAGGCTGCCCCGCATGAAGGTCTTGGCCGAGAGCGAGAACTGGGCCCCGCCGTGGGCGATGGATGCGCTCAGACCCGCCTTGCGCGGGACCTCCCAGACGAACTCGTCCAGGAAGCGCACGAACAGCTCCTCCTCGAACCAGGCAAGCGGCACGGGCTTGATGCTGAACTCGACGGTCTCGGGGTCGATGGTCACCCGCACCTTGAAGGGCTCCGCCTGCCGGTCGGCCCACCCGAACTCCACGGCCAGGCGGCGCGTGCCCCACTGGTCCTGGTCGGTCTCCAGCTTCGCCCGCTCGAACAGGCAGCAGGGATCGCGCTCGGAGAGCTTCTGCGCGTACTTGTCGAGGATGCCCTGGGCCACGGCCCGCTGGGGCCCCAGCATGTCGCGGTGCAGGAAGTAGGCGTCCTCGCCCCCCTCCCTGGCCGCCAGCGCCTTCCACAGCTCGACCGTGCGGCGGGACTGGAAGGTGGGCTCCATCCCGAGCCAGGCGGCCTCGAAGGCCTGGCGCAGGCGATCGCGGCTGGCCTGCTGGGCGGCCGCCATGCGCTCGGCCGCGGCCCGGGCCTCGGGGTGCAGGTCGGCGCGGGCCACGCCCTTGTCCTGGCCGGATCTCCTCTTGTCGGCTTTCCTCTTGCCGGCTTTCCTCTTGCCGGCCTTCTCCTTGTCGGCTTTCTTCTTGCCGTCCTTCTTCTTGTTGTCCTTCTTCTTGCCGCCCTTCTTGTCCTTCTTCTTTCCCATGCCCTCCTTTTCCCAGAGTGGGCAAAGGTACGCAAGGCTTGCTTTCGGGCTGGCAATGGGCGTAGGAATCCCGCCGCCCCGCAGGGGGCTTCCAAGGAGCACCCCCATGTCCACGAAGATCCTGACCGTCGTCGTCGCGCTCAGCCTGCTCGCGGGCCCGGCCGGGGCCCAGACCAAGTCCCACGACGAGGCCGCGGCCGGCCGCGCGGCCCGCCTCGCGGCCGTCAAGCGGGCGGTGGCGGAGCGCGGCGCGCGCTGGACGCCCACGGACAACCCGATCTGGCGGCTCGGCCCCGAGGAGCAGCGGCGCCTGGTGGGCGCCCTGGAGAGTCCCCTCCCGCCCGTGGGCGCGCTGCCCTGGGCGCCGGCCCGGCGGAAGGATCTGCCGGCTCACCTCGACTGGCGCGATCTGGGCGGCGACTTCGTGACGCCCGTCCGCAACCAGGGCGGCTGCGGCTCGTGCTGGGCCTTCGCGGCCACGGCGGTGGCGGAGTCCACCTACCTCATCGAGCAGGGGCTGTCCGGCGTGGACAAGGATCTGTCGGAGCAGGACGTGCTGAGCTGCAGCGGCGGCGGCACCTGCCTGGGCGGCTTCCCGGACGTGGCCCTGCAGCAGGCGGTGAGCCCGGGCATCTCGGACGAGGCCTGCTTCCCCTACCAGGCCATGGATCTGCCCTGCGATCAGAAGTGCGCGGACTGGCCCGGGCGGGTGACCCGCTTCCACGCCCTGCGCATGCTGGAGACCATCGACACCCCGGTCCTGCAGGCCGCCCTCAGCGAGGCGCCCCTGGTGACCTGCTTCGCGGTGTACGAGGACTTCTTCTCCTACGGCGGCGGCGTCTACCAGCACGTGTGGGGCGAGGTGGTGGCCGGGCACGCGGTGGAGATCGTCGGCTGGGACGACGCGGACCAGGCCTGGATCTGCAAGAACTCCTGGGGTCCCGAGTGGGGCGAGCAGGGCTTCTTCCGCATCCGCTACCTGGACAGCGGCGTGGGTGGCTGCCCCTGGGGCCTGCAGCCCAACCGCCCGCCGGCGCTGCAGCCGGTCTACACCCCGACCGGGCAGGCCGGGGCGCCGCTCCGCTACCAGCTCTTGGCCTGGGACCCGGACGGCGACCCGCTGCGCTACGAGATGGAGGTCCCGACCGAGCTGGCCGGCGCCACGCTCGACCCGGACCGGGGCTCGTTCGAGTGGACCCCGCCGGCCGGCAGCGAGGGGGTGTACCAGGTCACCTTCCGCGTGTGGGACGGCTGGGAGCCGTCCCTGTCCGCCGAGGCCGTGGCCCTGGTGAGCGTGTGCGACGGCCCCTGCGACGACGGGAACCCGTGCACCGACGACACCTGCCCGGGCGGGGCGTGCCAGCACCAGGACAACACGGTCATGTGCCCGGACGACCTCGAGCCGTGCACCGACGACCAGTGCCTGGCCGGGACCTGCCACCGGCCGCTGGCCGACGGCAGTGAGTGCCCGGACGACGGCAGCGAGTGCAGCCTCGACGCCTGCCTGGCCGGCCGCTGCGAGCACCCCCAGCTCCCCGACGGCACGCCCTGCGCCGACGACTGGAACCCCTGCACCGGCGACGCCTGCCTGGCTGGCCTGTGCAACCACCCGGCGCTGCCCGAGGGCTCCCCCTGCGACGACGGCGTGGCCTGCACCACGCCCGACCAGTGCATCGCCGGCGAGTGCCGCGGCAAGGTGCCGCTCGCCTGCGAGGACGACGTCGACTGCACCCTGGACTCGTGCTACGACGGGGGCCCGCACTTCGAGAAGACCGGCGCGCCCTACGCGGACATCTCCGCGACCGGCCTGGAGCTCGGCCTGGACGGCGACGACCTGGCCGCCGGCCCGCTGCCCATCGGCTTCGACTACCCGCATCCGGACGGCGCCCCGCGGGCGGAGCTGTGGGTGAGCACCAACGGCCTGGTGAGCTTCGGGGGGCCGAGCCTGGCCTACCTCGAGACCTGCATCCCGGACGGCAACCTGCCGAACGACCTCGTCGCGCCCTTCTGGCGCGATCTGGTGTGCCGGGCCGTGGACGGCTGCCACGTCTACGCCGAGCTCCACGGCGCGGCGCCCGAGCGCGAGCTGGTGGTGCAGTGGACCGACATCCGCGCCTTCGGGCTGAAGCACAGCCGCTTCTCCTTCCAGCTCGCGCTCACCGAGCAGGGCCGCATGGAGTTCCGCTACGCGGACCTCGAGCCGCTGACCGGTTTCTGGGTGACCATCGGCTGGGAGGGGCCGCAGGGCTGGGACGGCTACGGGTTGTCCTGCGGCTGGCCGACCCTGGAGCCCTGGTCCACCCACGCCTTCACCACCGACACGACCCAGTGCTGGAACCAGCCCGAGAAGGGTCGCTGCTACATCGGTGGGGTGTGCTACCAGGACGGCGAGCCTCACCCCTCGAACCCGTGCCTGTCCTGCCAGGGCTGGATGAACCCCTACGAGTGGTCGCCGCTCGACGGCAACCTGTGCGACGACGGCCAGGCCTGCGACGGGGTGGACGTGTGCTCGGCGGGCGACTGCCAGCCCACCCAGCTCCCAGCGGAGTGCCGCGACGACAGCGAGTGCACCCGCGACGGCTGCCAGGACCTGCCCGACGGCGGCTACGCCTGCGTCCAGGTCATCCTGCCGGACCTGTGCCTGATCGACGGCGCCTGCCTCAAGGTGGGGGCGATCGATCCGCAGAACCCCTGCCAGGCCTGCGATCCGGACGTCGGTCCGGCCGCCTGGAGCCCGCTGGAGGGCGCCTGGTGCGACGACGGCGATCCGTGCAGCACGGACGACACCTGCGTGGCCGGGGCGTGCCTGGGCACGGCCTACACCTGCCCGGGCGGCGCCTGCGTCGAGAGCGCGAGCTGCGACGGGCTGGGCGGCTGCCGCTTCGCCTTCGCCCCCGCCGGCACGCCCTGCGGGGAGGCGCGCTGCGAGGACGGCTGGCTGGACATGCAGGGCCGCTGCGACGAGCTGGGCGCGTGCTGGCCCGGGCTGCGGCGCACCTGCGAGCCCTACGTGTGCGCCGCCTCCGACGCCTGCGGCGCGGGCTGCGCGGCGGACGGGGAGTGCGCCGAGGGCTACACCTGCAACCTGGGCGACGGGGTGTGCGTGGCCCGGCTCCGCGACGGCGAGGCCTGCGCCGCGGACTCGGCCTGCGTCTCGGGCCACTGCCAGAACGGCCTGTGCTGCCAGGACGGCGACTGCTGCCTGGCGGACGGGGACTGCCCGGCCGCCCTGGCCCTCGAGCCCGTGTGCACCGACCCGCCCCGCTGCCAGGGGGTGCGCGGGGTGGCGGCCTGCGACGCGAGCCACCGCTGCTACACCCGCTACGAGGAGGACGACTCGGCCTGCGGCGCGGAGCTCAGCTTCCCCTGCCGGGGCGGCGCGACGACCTGCAACGGCGAGAGCGAGCAGACCCCGGCCGCCTGCCTGATCGCCTGCCGCGAGGACGCGGATTGCCTGTTCGAGGAGGCCTGCAGCCAGGGCTACTGCGTGGCCCGCGGCCCGTCGCTGCCCGACGGCGGCGGAGACGGCGGCGCGGATGACGACACCCCGGCTGGCGACGGCGGCGGCTGCGGCTGCGCCGCGGGCGGCGGCTCGCCCGAGGGCCTGGCCCTGCTCGGCCTGCTCGGCCTGGTCGCGCTCCGCCGCAGGCCCGCCTGATCCCCGTTCCCTGGACCGCGGCGCCCGGCGCGCGAGCTCGCCTCACCTTGCCCGCAGGTTGCCGAAGCCGGGCAGGAGCGGCAGGTCGAGCGGGGAGAGCAGCCCGGGCTTCGCCGCGCACACGGCCGGGATGGCGTGCACGGCGCGCATGCCGGTCGCCAGGCAGCCGGCCCGGTTGGGGTCGCCCGTGGCCCGATCCCGCAGCGCCATCTCCTGCTCGATGCAGGGCTCGCCCTCGATGATCACCCGGTACACGTCGTGCGGGTACATCTTGCCCCTGGGCCAGTCGGGCGCGGCGGCCTGGGTGACCCGGTTGCAGTGCTCGAGCACGATGCGCGGCTCTCCCTTGACCCAGCCGCGGATCTCGAAGCGGATGGCGGCGCAGCAGCCCGCCGGGATCACCCCGTGGGGGTAGCGGATCTCCACGGGCGTGGCCCACTTCTCCCAGACGGTGTCGATCTTCTCGAGCTCCGCCCCCAGGGCGTCGGCCATCATGGGCACGGTGTGGCCCCAGCCGTAGATCAGCACCTCGGGGTTCTCCAGCATGGCCCGGTGCTCCATGGGACGGCCCAGGCCCATGGGCGCGTAGTCCCCGGCGTAGGAGGCGTAGTCGAGGATCTCCTGCACGCGCACGCGCTCCACCCGGCCGCACACGCCCATGAGGGTCATGGGCACCAGATCGTTGGCGAAGCCCGGGTCGATGCCGGTGGTGAAGCAGGCCTTGCCGGTCGCCAGGCAGACCTCCTGGAGGGTGCCGGCCACGGCCGTGGGGCAGGCCGCGGGGTAGACCAGCGGGGTCATGGCGGTGGACACCACGTGCTTGCCCATGCGCATGGCGAGCGTCATGTTCGCCAGGTTCTCGGCCAGGTGCTCGGCGGTCGGGCCGAAGTAGGCCACCGCGTCGGCCTCGCGGGCCAGCACCGCGCGGGCGTCGCGGGAGGCCCTCAGCCCCATCGGGGGCAGCCCGCACAGCTCGCCCACGTCCTGGCCGTCCTTGTCGGCCGCGTGGACGATCACCCCGACCAGCTCGAACCGGGGGTGGTCGCGGAGCTGGCGGATGATCTGCTTGCCGACGAAGCCCGTGCCCCACACGATGACCTTGTAGCGGCGGCCCGCGTCCGCGCGGGGCGCCTCGCGTCCGCCCCGGTAGCCCCGGCCGGACTTCAGCAGCAGCAGGAACCCCAGCAGCTTGGCCTGCTGGTCGAGCACGCGGGTCTTCCAGCTCTTCAGGGAGTCGAGCACGTGTTCCTCCTCGGGTGGTCAGGCGTCGGCCGGGGGCAGCGGGTCGAGGCGCAGGCCGCGGGAGGCGAGCAGCGCGAGGCTCCGCTCCCACAGGCGCGCGCCGTTGGCGGGCGCCGCGGCGCGCGCGTCGGGCTGGGCCTCGTGCCGCAGGTACAGGTAGAGCTGGCTCCGGCCCTCGAGGGCCGGGCTCACCGCGCAGTACACGGCCGGCCAGACGGCCTTGCGCGGGTCGATGAAGAAGCTGGTCATGAGCTTGCCCGCCAGCCCCGCCTCGCGCGAGATGCGGCTGCGGAACGCGCCGGGGCAGTAAGAGAACACGCCCACGGCCGGCCGCCCACCGCGCATGAGCCGGCGGCCCAGCTCGCAGGCGAAGGTCTGCACGTAGAGCTTCGAGTGTCCGTACCAGGTGGTGCCCGAGAGCAGCGAGAACTCGGGGAAGTGCCCGAAGCGCTCGAAGTCGATGGGCGGCGCCTGGCGGTGGGACTCGGAGGAGGTGATCAGGATCCTCGGCGTGGCCCCGCCCGCCGGGCTCCGGCCGGGCAGGGTGCCGTCCTGGAGCAGGCGGTGGAGCAGCACGAAGCTCCCCAGGAAGTTGACCTGGAACAGCTCGCAGAAGCCGTCCGCGGTGAGCCGGTTGCGGGCCGGCGCCACGCCGGCGTTGGACACCACCCGGTCGAGCCGCACGCCGTCGCGCGCCAGCCCGTCGCACAGCGCCAGCACGCTCGAGAGGTCCGCCAGGTCGAGCGGGCGCTGGGAGATCTCGCGGTTGCCGCTCTCGCGCTGGAGCTCCTCGGCCAGGCCCTGGTGGCCCGCGCGGCAGGCCAGGATCAGGCGCGCGCCGCGCCGGGCCAGCTCGCCCGCCAGCACCCGGCCGAGGCCCGAGCTCGGGCCGGTCAGCAGGCAGGTCTGGCCGTCCAGCCGGTCGGCCTCGCCGAGCGGGCCCGCGGACCCGCGCTCCAGGTGGTGGTCCAGGACCGCTTTGAGCCCCGCCAGGATGGGGTCGATGTGCCCGCGCCCGCCCAGCCTCATGGCCGGCCCTTGCCCTGCGGCTCGATCCAGAAGAGGGTGCCCTGGAGGGTGTCCTCGAGCGTCACCCCGCGGGCGCGCAGCTCGTCGCGGATGCGGTCGGCCTCGCCGTAGTCCTTGCGCTCCCGGGCCTCCTCGCGCCGGTGCACCAGCGCCTCGAGCTCGGCGTCCTCGGCCCCGGGGCTGGCGACCGCGAAGTCGAGCAGGCCCAGCGCCGGCTCGAGCTTGCGCAGCGTGTCCAGGAGCAGCTGGGCCTCGGCCCGGGTGAGCAGCCCCTGGACCAGGCGCAGGTTGACCTTGCGGATCATGCTGAAGAGCGCGCCGAGGGCCTTGGGGACGTTGAGATCGGCCTGCAGCGCCTCGTCGAACTCGTGGGTGAGCGCCTGGGCGAGCTCGGCCACGGCCTCCGGGCCGGCCTCCTGGCAAGCCTCCTCCGCCGCGGGCGGCTCGGCGGGCGGCGGCCGGGAGGCCTCGGGGGCCTCGGCGCGGGCGGCCTGGGTGAGCCGCCAGACGAAGGTGTCGATGCGCCGGAGCGCGGCCCGGGCGAGCTGCAACCCCTTGGGCGAGTAGGTCAGCGGCTGGCGGTAGTGGAAGGAGGCGAGCAGGTAGCGCAGCTCGCGGCCCGTGTAGCCCAGCGCCTGGACGTCCGCCAGGGTGACCGCGTTGCCGGCGGGGCGGGACATCTTCTTGCCGTCCACCAGCACCGGCTCCGAGTGCAGCCAGAAGCGGGCCTGGCTCTTGCCGTGCAGCGCCTCGCACTGGGCCATCTCGTTCTCGTTGTGAGGGAAGATGAGGTCGGTCGAGCCGGTGTGGATGTCGAACTCCTCGCCCAGGAAGCGGGTGGACATGCAGGCGCACTCCACGTGCAGCCCCGGCCGACCGTTGCCCCACTCGGTCTCGAAGAAGATGTCGCGGGCCATCTCGGCCAGCGTGGAGCGCTTGAACAGGGTGAAGTCGCGGGGGTCGTCCTTCTGGTACTCGTCGAGGTCCACGGTGGTACCCAGGCGGATCTTGGTGAGATCCAGGCCCGACAGCGCCCCGTAGCGGGCGTGCTTGCCGATGTCGAAGTAGACGCTGCGCAGCCGCTCGTAGGCGAAGCCGCGCTCGATCAGCCGCCGGGTGAAGGCGGCCATGTCGTCCACGTGCTCGCTGGCCCGCGGGTACTTCCAGGCGCGCTTGATGCGCAGCGCGTCCAGCGCGGCCAGGAAGCCCTCGGTTTCCCGCGCGGTGAGCGTCTTCAGCGGCTCGCCCAGGCGCTCGGAGGCCTGGATGGTGTTGTCGTCGAGATCGGTGATGTTGACCACGTGGCGCACCTCGAGCCCCAGGTACTCGAGCGCGCGCCGGAGCAGATCGGCCACCAGCATGCGCCGCAGCAGCGCCAGCGTGGGCGGCGCGTCCACCGTGGGACCGCAGGTGTACATGCTCACCTTGCCGGGCTGGAGCGGCTCGAACCGCCGCCGGGCGCGGGCCAGGGTGTCGTGCAGCTCGAGCTTCAGCTCGCGCGCGGCCTGCGGGGCGGCCACCGAGAAGAGCGAGGTGCTGAGGTAGCGCTCGCCACCGTCCGGCAGCAGGGCCACCACCACGCCCTCCGGGAGGCAGCGGGCCTGCTGCAGGGCCACGTGCAGCGCCGCGCCGGAGCTCATGCCCACGAACAGGCCCTCCTCGCGGGCCAGCAGGCGGGCGGCCGCGTAGGCGTCCTCGTCGGCCACGTTGACCTTCTCGTCCAGCCTCTTGCGGTCGAAGATGCCCGGCCGGTAGGCCTCCTTCATGTTCTTCAGGCCCTGGATCTTGTGGCCCAGGAAGGGCTCCACGCCGATGATCTTCACCCGCGGGTCGTACTCCTTCAGCCGCGCGCTCAGACCCATGAGGGTGCCCGATGTGCCCATGCTGGCCACCAGGTGGGTGAGCCGGCCGCCGGTCTGCTCCCACAACTCCGGGCCGGTGCCGTGGTAGTGGGCCCCGGGGTTGGCGGGGTTGTTGTACTGATCGGGGATGTAGTACTTGCCCGGCTCGCGCCGGGTGAGCCGGTAGACCACCTCGATGGCGCCGTCGGTGCCCAGCTTGGGCGGGGTCAGCAGGAACTCGGCCCCCAGGGCGGCCAGGATCTGGCGGCGCTCCTGGCTGACCGCCTCGCTCATGGCCAGCAGCACCTTGTAGCCCTTGATGGCGCCCACCAGGGCCAGGCCGATGCCGGTGTTGCCGCTGGTGGCCTCGAGGATGATCCTGTCGCGGGTCAGCTCGCCGCTCTGCTCGGCCGCCTCGATCATGCTCTTGGCCACGCGGTCCTTCACCGAGCCGCCCGGGTTGTGGCACTCCAGCTTGACCCACACCTCGACCTTCGGGTTGGGCTGCAGGCGGCGCAGCTTGACGAGCGGCGTGTGGCCGATGAGCTCCAGGGCACCCGAGGGGAAGACCGGTGAATTCATGGCCGGGAAGCTAGCACGAGCCGGTCACGGGCGAAAAGAAGGAAGAGGAAGAGGCTTCATGGAGGGTAGGACCGGAAGGCGGACAGGCAGGCCAGGAGCAAGGCGAGCCACACGAGCTCGGGGCCCGGGCCGGAGGCTGCTGCGCCGCATGCGCACCCGCCGCCGCCATCCGCCTCCCGCGCTCCATCCTCGCCTCCGGAATCGTCCGGGTCCTTCTCCTGGCCTCCCCCCTCGAAGCCGTCCTGTGCCTGGCCGTCCAGTCCTCCGTCCTCGGGCCCGAGGCACTCCGCCTGGCAGGCGCGGTCCAGGCAGCTCCAGGTCGCGGTGGCCGGGGCGGGGCAGGGCTCGGAGAGCTCCTGGCAGTCGGCGTCCTCGCGGCACAGCGCGAAGCGGGCCGCGGTGATCTCCGAGCCGTCCGGCCGGAAGGCTCGGAACGAGAGGGTGCGCGGGCTGGCGGTGAACTCGCCCAGGCTGCAGGTCTCCTCGGCGGCCTGGGTGGTCGGGGCCCAGGGTGAGTCCAGGGCGTGGACCTGCGCACCGCCGCACTCGGTCACGTAGCGGATGCCGTTCAGCATGGCCAGGGTGAAGTTGTGGTTGTGCCCGGCCACCACCAGGTCCACCCCGTGCCGCTCCCACAGGGATCGCCACGAGGGTCGATCGGCGGTGCCGCCCTCGGAGAACAGCAGGCCCTCGCCGCTGTGGTAGCCGCCCTGGCTGTAGGGCCCGCGGTGCAGCGCCACCACCTTCCAGCGCACGGCCGGGTCGGCCGCGGCGGCGCGCAGGCGGTCCTCCAGCCAGGGGGTCTGGGAGTCCAGGATGCCCTCGAGGTCGTAGCCCGTGGTGCGGCCGGTGTAGAGCACGAAGAAGTGGGTGTGGCCCAGGCGGAAGTCGAAGTGATCGAGCCTGGGCGGATCGGTCACCGGGCGCGGCAGCGCGTCCCAGAAGTACGCCCCGTCCTCCTCGTGGTTGCCCATGGCGGTGGCGTGGGGCGCGGCGGCGAGCAGGGCCGCCAGATCGCCGAACGCCACGCTCCAGCGGCCGATCTCCGGCGGCAGGAAGCCGCCGGCGCCATCGGCCGAGGAGGCCACCAGGTCCCCCGTGCCGAGCACCAGGTGAGGGCGGAAGGCCAGCGCCAGGGCGGCCAGCGCGCGCACGCGCTCCGGGGTGGTCGCGTCCTGGTACTGGGTGTCGCCCAGGTGCACGAAGCGCAGCGTGCCCGCGGGGTCCGGCGGAGGCAGGCAGGTCCGATCGGGCCCGGGGACGCCGTCCACCACCACGCGGTAGTGCAGCTCGTCCCCGGGCGGGAGGGGGTCCAGGGGGAGCAGGTGGCGGTGGACGCCGGCCAGGCCCGCGGAGTGGCCGTAGGCGGTGTCGGCGCCCCACTCGATCCGCACCTCGGCGGGGCCGAAGGTGTCGTGGCCCAGCGCCAGCGCCCCGCCGGCTCCCACCACGCCCAGGTAGGGGCCGCAGAAGGCGGCCAGCTCCGCCGTGGCGCGCTCGCCCAGCGGCTGCCCGGCGGCGTCGAAGGTGAGCAGCATGTCGCGCCACACGAAGACGCGATCCGCGCTGGAGGCCTGGCCGGCCGCCAGCCGCCGCGGAGCGATCTCGTCCCCGCCGCCGCCGTAGGTGAAGTCCTTCTCGATGCCCGGGCAGGCGCTCGCGTCGCACACGGCGTGGGCGTACTTGTACTCGAAGGCGTCGGGCGGGGTCTGCACGTCGGCGGTGAGCTCCCAGCGGGTGTCGCCCACGCGGGCCATGGGGTCGTGCTGGAACACGTCCGGGTCCAGGCGGTTCGAGCGCAGCAGGACCGTGTCGCCGGGCGGGGTGCAGTGGGGCACCTCGGCGCGGAAGGTGACCGGCCCGGCCGCGGCGCCCGGCGCCAGCAGGGCGATCGCCAGGAGGAGGGGCGGGGAGGGAGTTGCGCGCCGCGGCATCGGCCCATGCTAGCGCAACGCCCTCCCCGGGGTCACGCTTCGCGCCGCCGCCGGACTGTGATACATCAGACCCCGGAGGCAGTGGCATGCCCGAGACCGTCCTGTGGCTCCACGACTGGCTCCAGTCCTGCGGGCTGGCCGGCTGGCCGTGCGACGCGCTGGCCTGGACGCTCACCGGGCTCGCGGTGCTCGCGGCCGCGGGCCTGGCCTACCTGCTGGCCCGGCTGCTGCTGGTGCGCGTGGTCAGCTTCTTCGTGCGCCGCACCCGCACCCAGTGGGACGACGCCCTGGCCAGGCGGCGGGCCTTCCGCCGCCTGGCGCACCTGCTGCCGGCCCTGGTGCTGTACGGCTCGGCCGGGCTGTTCGGCCCGGTGGCCGGCCTGGTGGAGCGCCTGGCGCTCAGCTACATGACGCTGGTGGTGCTGCTGGTGCTGATGGCGGTCGCCAACGCGGCGGTGGACATCTACCAGACCTACGCGGTGGCCCGCTCCCGGCCGATCAAGGGCTTCGTCGAGGTGGCCAAGATCGCGCTCGGTTTCGTGGTGGGCGTGTTCATCCTGGCCACCCTGCTCGACCGCGAGCCCTGGCTGCTGCTGTCCGGCCTGGGCGCGCTGACCGCGGTGCTGCTGCTGGTGTTCAAGGACTCCCTGCTCGGGCTGGTGGCCGGGGTGCAGCTCGCGGTCAACGATCTCGTGCACATCGGCGACTGGATCGAGATGCCCAAGTACGGCGCGGACGGGGACGTGATCGACATCTCGCTGCACACGGTCAAGGTGCAGAACTGGGACAAGACCATCACCAGCCTGCCCTCCTACGCCCTGGTGTCCGACTCGTTCAAGAACTGGCGCAGCATGACCCAGGCCGGCGCCCGGCGCATCAAGCGCGCGCTGAACATCGACATCTCGAGCGTGCGCTACCTCACCGAGGCGGACCTCGAGCGGCTCGCGCACGTCCAGCTCATCGCCGACTACCTGCGCGAGAAGCGCCAGGAGATCGCCGCCTTCAACGCGGAGCAGCACGCGGACCCGAGCCTGCCGCTGAACGGCCGGCAGCTCACCAACGTGGGCACCTTCCGGGCCTACGTGGCCGCCTACCTCCGGCGACACCCCAAGATCCACCAGGGCCTGACGCTCATGGTGCGCCACCTCGAGCCCACCCCCCAGGGGCTGCCGCTGGAGCTGTACGCGTTCACCAACGACCCGACCTGGGCGACCTACGAGAACATCCAGGCGGACATCTTCGATCACATCCTGGCCGCCGCCCCGCTGTTCGACCTGCGGGTGTTCCAGGTCCCCTCCAGCGGGGACGTGCAGAAGCTGGGCGAGGCGCTGGGCCGTCGGGCCTGAGCGCCCGTGGAGGTGAACGTGGTGGCGACCGCTCCCCAGACCGGCCCCGGGGCCATCAAGGGGGCGCTGATCCGCGCCTTCCTGGTGTGGTATCAGGGCCGCCACGGCCGCGAGCGGATGGCCGAGCTGATCCAGCGCGTCCCCATGCCGCACCGCGCGGCGCTGTCGCTCGAGCGCGACGGGCTGGGCGTCCTGGTCAACGGGTGGTACCCGGCGCCCATGGTCCACGCGGTGCTCGACACCATGGAGCAGCTCCACGGCAGCGCGGAGATGCCCGCGCTCCTGCGCGAGGGCTGCGAGCACGCCACGGCCGCGCTCCTGCGGGGCGTCTACATGCTGCTCTTCCGCATGGTGGGCACCCCGCAGATGTACTCGCGGAACATCCAGCGGGCCTGGTTGAAGCTCCACTCCAGCGGGGAGCGCGAGCTGAAGCTGCTGGGGCCGGACACGGCGGAGTCCTTCATTCGCAACTGGCCCGACCACCACCGCTGGACCTGCCTGGTGGCGCACGAGACCCTGCGCTTCGCCTTCCGGACCATGGGGTACAAGCAGGCCGAGGTCGAGGTGCACGAATGCGTCTCCCGCGGGCACGCTCACTGCCGGGCGACGCTGAGCTTCCGTAAGGGCTGAGGGTCCGCCCTCCGCCCGGCGCTCGTCCCGGGAGGTCCGCATGCGCTCGCTCGCCGTACTCGCCCTCGGCCTCTCCCTCGCGGCCTGCTCGGCCGGCACCGTCGGCGGCGACGGTGGACTGGACGGCCTGGAGGTCGACGGGCTCGACGGAGACGACGGGACGGGGCCCGACGACGGCGCGGGGGCCGACGACGGCGCGGGCGACGACGGGCTGCCCGACGCCGCGGACGGCGGCGAGGACGCCGCCGAGGACGGCGACGACGGGGCGGGCGGCGACGACGGTGGGCCGGTGTTCGGCGCCGAGCTCTACGTGGCCACCTGGGGCGACGACCTCAACCCCGGCACCCGCGAGCTGCCCTTCGCCACCCTCGAGCGCGCGCGCGAGGAGGTGCGCGCCCGCAGGGCCCAGGGCCTGCCCGAGGGCGGGCTGGTGGTGTGGCTGCGCGGCGGGCTCTACCTCCGGGCGGCGACCCTCGAGCTCGGGGCCGAGGACTCGGGCGAGGAGGGCCGGCCGGTGGTGTGGGCCTCCGCCCCGGGCGAGAGCGCCCGGCTGGCCGGGGCGACGCTCCTCGACCCCGCGGGCTGGCAGGCCGTCGAGCCGGGCGCGGCCGCCTGGGACCGGCTGGACGCCTCCGCCCAGGGCCAGGTCGTGGCCCTGGAGCTGCCCGGGCAGGGCCTCACCGACTACGGGGCGCTGAGCCCGCGGGGTTTCTACGCCGGCGCGGGCGCGGCGCTCGAGCTCTTCGCCGACGGCGCGCCGCTGGAGCTCGCCCGCTGGCCGGATCCGGACGAGGACGATCCCCCGCCGACGCCCCAGGACCCGGTCCTCACCCTGTTCGGCCAGCCGGTCCCGGACGTCTCCGGCACCTACCAGGCCAGCGGGACCGCGGACGGGGTGAACGCCTACCAGCGCGCCGGGCTGGTGGGCGGGCTGCAGTACCACCTGTACCGGCACACCTGGGACTACCAGGGCAACAGCTACACCGCCTGGTTCCTGGCCACCCAGTCCTCCGGCTACCCCGGCGACGCGGATCCCTGGTGGTACCTGTACAGCGCCGAGCTCGGGCGCCTGGCGCCGTCGAACGGCGCGGTGGGCGAGGTGAGCCCGATCGACCCGGCGGCGCTCAACCACGGCTTTGCCTCCATCGACCAGGCCCTCGACGACACCTCGTTCACCTACCGCGGGGATCGCCCGGCCCGCTGGGCCACGGCCGAGGAGGTCTGGCTGCACGGCTACTGGATGTACATGTGGGCCGATCTGCACGTGCGCGCGGCCGCCATCGACCACGCCACCCGGACCGTGACCCTGAGCCAGGTGCCGGGCTACGGCATCGCCGCGGGCCAGCCCTTCTACGCCGAGAACCTGCTGGAGGAGATCACCCGCCCGGGAGAGTGGTACCTGGATCGCGGCTCCGGTCGGCTCTACCTGTGGCCGCCCGCGCCCCTGGCCGGGGTCGAGCTCCTGGCCTCGACGCTCGACGGCCCCCTGGTGCGCGTCCGGGACGGCGCGCACGTCGTGCTCCAGGATCTCGTGCTGGAGGACACCCGGCGCGAGCTGGCGGTGATCGAGGGCGGGCACGACGTGCAGCTCCTCGGCTGCGAGCTCAGGAACGCGGGCACCCGCGCGGCGGTGGTCTCGGGCAGCCGCAACGGGCTGGAGCGCTGCCGCGTGCACGACTGCGGCGACAGCGGGGTGGAGCTCTCGGGCGGGGAGCGCAGCTCGCTCACCCGGGCCGGGAACTACGTCCGGAACACCGACTTTCAGCGCTTCGCGCGCTGGTCCTGGACCTACCAACCGGCGGTTCGGCTGTCGGGCTGCGGCCAGGTGGTGGCCCACAACCGCATGCGCCAGGCCCCCCACAGCGCCATCCTGTACTCGGGCAACGAGCACCTGATCGAGCTCAACGAGATCGCGGAGGTCTGCCGCTACTCCTCGGACGCCGGGGCCATCTACACCGGCCGCGACTGGGGCTACCGCGGCAACGTCGTGCGCCACAACTTCATCCACGACCTGGAGACCTTCTTCCAGGGCTACGGCGTGCACGGCGTGTACCTGGACGACTGCGTCAGCGGCATCGAGGTGACCGGCAACGTGCTGTACCGCATCAGCGGGCTGGGCATCGAGCACGGCGGCGGGCGCGACGATCTCATGACCAACAACGTCATCGCCCGCTGCGGCGGGGCCATGTCCGGGGACAACCGCGGCCTGCTGTGGATCACCCACGAGCCGGGCGACAGCTGGAACCTGCTGGAGCGCCTGGCCGCGGACGGCATCCAGTACCAGGCGGAGCCCTGGGCCTCGGCCTACCCGGCCCTGGCGGCCATCCCGAACGACTGGGCGGCCATCAGCGATCCGGCCCAGCGCTGGCGCGAGCCCGAGGGCAGCGTGTTCTCCAGGAACCTGGGCTTCGCCAACGGGGAGTGGATGATCGAGTCGATCTGGGCCGGGGACGCGGTCTTCGCCCGCTACGCCGAGATCGCCGACAACATCGCGGACGAGGACCCGCTGTTCGTGGACGAGGCCAGCCTGGACCTCAGGCTGCGGCCGGAGTCCCCGGCCTACTCGATCCCCGGCTTCGAGCCCATCCCCTTCGAGGACATCGGCATCCAGCCGTGACCCCCCCGGCCGCAGGAGGAAAGCCGGCGCTTGCCGTCCCTCCGTGGGCGGCCTACGATGCGGATCTCATCTTTGTCGGGAGGACCGCGCGATGACGAGAGAGATCTTGGCCTTGGCGGCCGCGGCGGTCGCGCTCCTGCTCTTCCCGCCCTTCGCCTGCGAGGACAAGCCGGCTCCCAAGGTCCACCTGGAGATGGAGCCGATGGAGAGGCCCGACGCCGGCACCGCTCCGAGGGCGCAGGAGGACGAGCCGAAGGACGAGCCGACGGACCCGAAGGAGCTCCAGCGACGGGCCCTCGCCTCCTTCGAGGCGGGCGACCTCGACGCAGCCATCCGCGATCTCGACCTCGCTGTTCGCCTCAACCCAAAGGACGCGATTGTGTACCGCTACCGGTGTGGAGCGCGGCTTAACAAGGGAGAATTCGATGCCGCCATCGCGGACTGCGACCGTGCGCTGCAGCTCGAACCGAAGATCGCGATTGCACATCTCAACCGTGGGCTGGCTCATCTATCGAAAGGCGCTCTGGATCCAGCCACCGATGATCTCGTCGAGGCGATCCGTCTCAACCCGGAGCTTGCGTTGGCGCACCGGGGTCTCTGCCAGGTCTTCGCCAAGAGGGGTGCCTACGCGGATGCGATGAAGAGCTGCGACCGGGCGCTGGAACTCAACCCCAAGGGTGCGATGGCGCACTCCCTTGCCGGCATCTTACACCAGAGGATGGGCGACGCAGCCGCAGCGCTCGTGCACTACAACCTGGCAATCCAGGCCGAGCCGAACCACGCGGGCGCGCGTAACAACCGGGGCAACATCCGCATGCAAAGGGGTGAGCTCAAGGCAGCGATCGAGGACTTCAACGCGGCGATTCGAGGTGATCGGGATTCCTCGGAGCCCTACGCCAACCTCTGCACCGCCTACTTCAGGCTCCGCGACCTCGACCGCGCCCTGGAGAACTGCGAGATTGCGGTGGAGCTACAGCCCGACAACCCGGAATACATCTTCAAGCGGGGCGGCGTCCGCGCCGAGCAGGCGCAGTTCGCCGCGGCGATGGAGGACTTCAACAGGGTGATCGAGCTCAAGCCGAAGCACGCGCTGGCGTACTGCAACCGGGCCATCCTGTTCTCCTTCAAGCAGGACTACCGGGCGGCATGGCAGGACGTCGGGCAGTGCCAGGCGCTGGGGGCCAAGCCGGATCCCGGACTGCTGAAGAGGCTGCGCAAGGCCACGGGCCGCGCGAGGCCCCCCAGGTGAAGCGGTCGCCCTCGGCGACCTGGAGGTGGCACGTGGGTGAGAAGCGGCGTGAGGCGGTCGAGGCGGCCATCCGGGCCACCGGGTGCGCGGGCTCCCGCTGGCTCGGCCCGGAGGGCGTGGTGCTCGGGCGCTGGGTGCGCCTGAAGTGCGAGTTCGGCTGCGGGCACTACGGGCACAAGGCGGTCTGCCCGCCCAACCTGCCGCCGCTCGAGGAGTGCCGGGCGCTGTTCGGGGAGTACGCCCGGATCGCGCTGCTGCACTTCCCGGTGGAGGTGCCGCGGCCCGAGGACCGCCACCAGGCCACCCGGGAGCTCAACACCCGGCTGCTCGCCCTGGAGCGCGAGGCGTTCCTGCTCGGGCACCCCAGGGCCTTCGTGCTGTACGTCGACCCGTGCCACGTGTGCGCGGAGTGCAGCCCGCGGCGGGTGGAGTGCAAGGACCTGCGGGCGGCGCGGCCCTCGCCCGAGGGCCTGTGCGTGGACGTGTTCTCCACCGTCCGCCGGGCGGGCCTGCCCATCGAGGTGCTGACCGACAAGGGCCAGGCCATGAACCGCTACGCCCTGCTGCTGCTCGAGTGAGAACGGGGAGGGGTGGATGGCAGCCAGCCACCGTCCGTTCTTGCGCGAGGTCTCGCTCAAGCGGGATGGCATCGAAAGCTACTCGGAGTACCCGTTCCGCATCCCCGCTGTTCGTGAGCTCATGGGTCTCGAGTTCCACCCTGATGTCACCTTCCTCGTGGGCGAGAACGGGTGCGGCAAGTCGACCCTGCTGGAGGCCATCGCGGTGGCCTGGGGTTTCAACCCGGAGGGCGGCTCGACGAACTTCCGCTTTTCCACCCGCGCGTCGC
The DNA here is from genome assembly GCA_022710975.1 of Myxococcota bacterium. Taxonomy (GTDB): domain Bacteria; phylum Myxococcota; class B64-G9; order B64-G9; family B64-G9; genus JAKLGA01. The sequence continues at coordinate 315,839 of JAKLGA010000004.1, forward strand.
ATTCAGACCTCCACCTGCGCTTGCGCCTGTCGAGATCGGTCCGGCGGCCCAGGGACGGGTTCTTCCTGCGGGCGGAGAGCTTCTTCAACGTGGCAACCGACATCGAACGCCTCGACGCGGAGCCCGGGCCTAGCCCGCGCATCATCGACTCCTACGGCGGACTGTCTCTGCACGAGCAGTCGCACGGCGAGGCCTTCCTGACGCTGATGCTCGAACGCTTCCACGGGGACGCGCTGTACCTCCTCGACGAGCCCGAGGCTGCCCTGTCACCCTCACGCCAGCTCGCCGTCCTCCGGCGTATCCATGAGCTCGTGGGGAAGGACTCGCAGTTCATCATCGCCACCCATTCCCCCATTCTCATGGCCTTTCCGGGGGCGAGGATCTACTTGGTCGATGGGACCGGTTTCCACGACGTTCGCTACGAGGAGACCGAGCACTACGCCGTGACCAAGGAGTTCTTGGCCGATCCGGCCCGCATGCTCGAGAGGATCCTGGCAGCAGACGATCGGGAAGGCTAGGCGGGGATGCCCTGGGGCGCCAGGCCCCTGCCCCCGCAGGACGGGGGCAGGCATCTCTTCGCCCTGGCAGGACAGGACTTTCTGCGCGCCTTCGGCGCTGAAAGTCCAGTCTGCGCGCCTTCGGCGCTTGAGAATCCAGTGGGCTCGAGATGCTAGCCCCCGCAGGACGGGGGCAGGCATCTCTTCGCCCTGGGATGCGGGCTCGAGATGCTAGCCCCCGCAGGACGGGGGCAGGCATCTCTTCGCCCTGGGATGCGGGCTCGAGATGCCAGATCCCCTGATGCGTCGCCAGCTTCACAAGTGAGTCAAGTGTTGTCGAAGGCACTCACCACCCGGTGATCGGATCTAGTCCCGTGGCGCGAAGCGACACGGGGCTAGCGCTTGGGCGGGGCGGCCTCGCGGATGACCGCGCCGTGGGTCTCGTGCAGCACCAGGATGGCGAAGCGCTCCACCCGGTCGAGCTCGTCGGTGGACAGCGAGGCGTAGTCGAAGCGGCCGCGCAGATCGGTGTAGCCGTCCTTGTAGAAGGTCACCGCCCCGCCGCGCATGCGCGCGTACACCTTGACGTAGGCCTTGGGGCAGGCCGCGCCGTCGCCCTGGTGGCTGACCCTGAGCTGGCCGTAGTTCTCGCTCACCTGCACCACCAGCGCGTGGGCGTAGTGCACCTGGCTCTTCTGCACGCCCGCAGCCACCACCTCGACCACCGCGTGGGCCGCGTGCAGCTCGGGCGGCAACTCGAGCACGAAGGTGCCGGTGGCGCTCGGGAGGGTGAGCTCGTCGCTGCGGTTCGGGCGGATGAAGCCGAAGGCGCCGGTGCCCTCCTGGACGAAGGGCTGGCGCGAGAAGCGCAGCTCGATGTCCATGCGGTAGTAGTTCACCCGGCAGCGGGTGAGGTTCTGGTGGTGCAGGGTCAGCACCTTGTTCTCCACCTGGAAGTCGAAGGCCGGCTCGCCCGCGGCCAGGCGATCCTGGCGCTCGGCCCGGCTGTCCTCGTCCACCACGCCGGTCGCCTGGCCGTCGCGCTCGTCGAGCTGCGCCAGCACGGCCTGGAAACGCTTCCGCCAGCGGTCCACCGGGTGGTCGCGGTGGGGCGCGGCCAGCGCCCGCGCCCGGGCCGGCTCCTCCTGGAGCAGCGCCACCAGGGCGGCCAGGTAGTCCCACTGCAGCCCCTCCGCCACCCTGGCGCGGTCCACGCGCCCGAAGGCCTCCAGCGCCTCCTCGACGCGCTCCTGCAGCAGCAGGTAGTAGCAGGCCTCCAGCCAGTCCTCGTCGTCGAGCGCCGGCTTGTACTGCAGCACCTCGAGGAAGCGCTGCCACTGCTCGGCCAGCCGGTCGTTGAGGATCTTGCGCCTGGCGCCCAGCTTGTGGACGCGGGCGTTGACCAGGGGGGCGTACTCCAGGTGTTGGTACCAGCGCCGGCGCACGGGCTCGATGTCCACCAGCGGCGAGCGCAGCCACAGGCCGCTCTCGCGCAGAAAGCCCTCCTGGTGCCGCAGGTACTCGCCGGCGGCGTGGGCGTCCCCGTGCTTGAGGGCGTAGGACCACAGCACGTCGTGGTAGTGCTGGCGCTCGCGCAGCAGCTCGAGCGCCGCCAGGAAGAAGCGCTTGTCGCGCATGCGCCAGGCCATCTTGTCCAGCTCCAGGCGGGCCAGGTTGGCGCCCTCCAGGTAGCGCAGGCACTCCTCGGCGCTGGCGTTCTGCGAGACCCAGGCCCAGGCGGTCTGGTCCTCCTGGCTGGGCGCGGCCACCACGTGCAGCGTGCGCGGGGCGGCCGCGGCCAGCAGCGCGCCCTGGCGGGAGACGTGCACCGGGAAGTGCGCGAAGTCGCCGGCCGCCGGGAAGTAGAAGTCGTACTCCAGCCGCTCGGTGGTGTAGGGCTCGAGCCTCAGGCGCACGCCGCGGGTGACGGCGGCGTCGGACAGCGGCAGCGCGCCGCGCGGGAGCTGCAGCAGCACCTCCAGCGGCTGCGGGCTGGAGGTGGTGTTGGTGACCACCGCCTGGCCCTGGTAGACCGTGTGCACCAGCAGCTCTCCGGTGACGTACTTCTCCACCTGGGCCCCGTCCTCGTAGGTGTAGCGGTCGTCGGCCCGGAAGTAGTGCTGGCTGGCCAGGATGCCGGCCGACTCCGCGGCCGGCTCGGTGGGCAGGATGGCCTGGTGCAGCACCACCGCCGGGGCGCGGCAGCGGATGGTCATGGCCTCGCCCTCGAAGGTCACCTCGGGCGCCTCCGCGCGCAGCGGCAGATCGAGCACGGCGAGCGCCAGCATCATCTCGGGGAAGCTGCCCACGGCCTCGGCCAGGTGCCGGCTGAGGAAGGGCCGCTCGCCGTCGTGCTCCACGTAGTCCAGCCAGAAGCGGTTGGGCTTGATGAGCTCGGCCGTCTGCTGCTCGATGGGCAGGCGGTCGTAGTTGTTCTCGGCCCACTCCTCGGTCTTCTCCACCGCCTGGAAGAGCGGCTGGACCTCCTGGCGCAGGGCCAGGTCCGCCTCCAGGCACTCGGCCTCGCAGGGCGCCTCGGCCTCCTCGTCGCAGCAGCGGTCCAGGGCCATCTCCGCCGCCGGGGCCGGGGCCGGGGGCGGCCTGGCGGCCATGCTCTTCATGGCCAGGCCGGTGGGCATGGCCCCGCCCACGCCCGCGCGGCTGCGCTCCGCCTCGTCCCGCTTGGCCCTGCGCTTCGCCACGGCGCGGCCCTTGGCCTGCTCCATGCCCAGCTCGTCGCCGGCGGCCAGCTTGCCGCCGGCCAGCGCGGCCTCGAACAGCTGGTCCTCCTGGCCCGGATCGCGCGGGATGAGCTCGGTGAGCCCGCGCAGGTGGCGCCGGCCGCCCGGCAGCGCGCGGGTCACCCGGCGCACCAGCAGCGCCCGCTCGGCCGCGTTGAGCTGGCCGAAGGCCCAGGGCTCCAGGTAGCCCTCCAGGTCCCGGCCCAGCAGGTAGTGGTCCAGGAAGGTCTGCTCGCGCTTGTGGGCCAGGTAGGGCGCGAGCGCGGCCTGGAAGAAGGCCGGGTCCTTGCGCCACAGGAAGAAGTGCAGCTCGTGGCAGGCGTGCTCGCTGAGCAGCCGGCGCTGCTCCTCGGGCGGCAGGCCCGGCCAGTCCAGCAGGAAGGCGAAGCGGTCCAGGTGCGGATCGCGGCTCAGCGCCTGGAACAGGCCGAAGACGCGCGCCAGGCTGTCGAAGCGCTCGAGCTCGGCCGTGGTCACGTCCGCGACCGTGAGGGCCTCGCCGGCCTGGAGCAGGCTCACCTGCTTGCGCTCGCCGAAGTGCCCCTGGGGGTCGAGGCCGTCCTGCAGGCGGAGGTCCTGCGGCGCCGCCTGCGCCTCGGGCAGCGGCACCGCCAGCTCCAGGGCCTGCTCGCCGTCGGTGGCCAGCAGCCGCAGCGAGTTGTGCGCGCGCAGGGCCTCGCGCGGTACGCGCACCCAGCCCTGGGCGTCCGGCGCGAGCTCCCAGAACACGGCGGCCGGATCGGCCAGGAAGTCGAGGCAGGCCGAGGCCGCCGCGGCCGCCTGGCCCGGCTGCACGGAGGGGCGCGGGGCCGCGGCCGGGCGGGGCGGGGGCCGGCTCTCGGAGGCGTAGCCCTCGCCGCCGCCGGCCTCGGCCAGGCCGGTCGTGGTCTTGCGCACCGGCCAGGGGTTCAGGAGCAGCCAGGGCCGCTCCAGCATGCTGCCCGGGTACTTCCGGGCGTAGCGCCGCTCGAGCACGTAGCGGTACTCGTCGCCGATGTCGCGGCCGGACTGGTAGCGCGCCGGCGGGCGCTCGAGCGGCAGGCTGCGCGGGCCCGGTCCGGGGCGCGCGGCCAGCGCGCCCAGGAGGTCGTGGGCCGGCTGGAAGCGCGTGGCCACCGCCAGCACCCGGGTGCCCGGGCCGGCGTGGACCCAGCGCACGGCCACCGCCTGGTCATCGGCGCGGACCTCGGCCGCGGCCAGCGGCGGGCGGCGGCGGAGCTCGAGCATGCGGGTGGGCGAGATGGCCCAGCCCGCGGCGGCCTGGCCCGCCACCACCTGGATCTCGACCACGGCGTCGTGCTCCTTGAGCCACAGGCGGTAGGCGCCGGCCTCGAGCCCGCGGGCCACGAGCTGCCCCTGCTCGAGCGAGAGGCTCTCCAGCCGGTCCCGCAGGTAGGTGTCCCCGCGCCGCTCGAGCAGCGCGAAGCCCTCGGCGTCCACCCGCGCGCGGCGGCCCAGGTAGGGCAGCGACACGGCCTCGCCCCGCAGCACGTGCACGTGCGCGGGCAGGCGCAGGCGCTCGCCCGGCAGGCCGAAGCGCTGGCTGGCGCCGTCCGGCAGGCTCACCTGGAGCCAGGCGATCTCCTCCAGCCCGCCCAGCTCGACCCGGCCGCGGGCGTCCGCCTGCAGCGTGAGGTGGATCTCGCGGCGGAAGTCGCGGTGCTTCACGGCCACGTTCACCAGCAGGCCGGGGCGCGGCTCGCCGGTCTTGCCCAGCACGTACAGCACGTGCCCGGCCGCGGTGCGCGCCAGGTGGGCGTCGTAGAGGCGCTGGGTGCCGTCGATGCCGTTCAGCTCGTAGCTGCGCTCGTCGCTGAGCTCGACCTTGCCGGCGTGCGTGAGGCTCGGCACCTTGGCCTGGAAACGGAAGCGGATGCGGCGCAGCCGCTCCGGGGTGCGGAAGCGGTGGACCAGGTCGCGGCCCGGCGCGAGCTCGAGCGCCGGCACGTCCAGGGTGGCGTGCTTGCCGTTCGCGTCCTCGGACTCGATGCTCAGGCGCGGCTCCTCGAGCAGCGCCTCGCTGATCGGCAGCCCGTGCAGCGTGAGCCGCGGCCGCACCACCACCTCGGCCTCGCGGCCCTTGAGCAGCCGCTCGCGCTCGGCGTACAACCCGGCCGAGAGCTCGTAGGCCTCGCCGCGGTGCTCGAAGGCGTGGGCCGCGCACAGGGCGCCGTGGCGCAGCAGCGCCACCACCCGGCCCGGCGCGCTCGAGTAGGGCACCACGATGACCGGCAGCTCCCCCGGCTTCTCGGCCGGGCGCGGGCGGTACTCGCGCCCGCCCAGCCACAGGCTGGCGTCGGGGAGCGGGCGGTGCTCCTCGTCCAGCACGCTGAAGACGTGGCCGGCCGCGCTCAGGCGCTCGACCGCGCGCAGCGTGCCCTTCCGCAGCATGGCCCGGCTGGCGCGCCCGTTGCCGATCAGCTCCACCACGAACACCCCCGGCCGGGACAGCCCGGGGAACTCGAAGGTGCGCTTGACCCGCCGCAGCGGCGGCTCCTGGTAGGTGTGGGTCTGCTCCTCGCTGGCCACCAGGCCGTCGAGGTCGATGCTGGCGTCCACCTCCCGGCCGTGGGCCTGGTGGTAGGCGAAGGCGTTCACCTCGAACACCTTGACCACCAGGGTCTCGACGTTCTTGACGAACACGTCCAGGCGCACCGGCTCCGCCGCGCCGAAGGCCGCGGGGTTGGTCGGGGCGAACTCGAGATCGACCCGCTCCTTGAGCGCCTCGAGCCTGGCCGGATCGGGCAGCAGCGCCGTGTTGGCCTCGAGGTCCCCGCGGCCGGCCAGCAGGCGGGCGGTGGCCAGCAGCTCCCGCAGGTGGTCCTCGCTGACCCACTCGCCGAAACGCTCCCAGGAGTCGTCCTCGAGCAGGCAGCGGGTCAGGTAGTCGTCCACCAGGACCTGGTCCGTGCCCACCGGCGCGAGCCCGGTCAGCGCGCGGAAGTCCTGGCCGAGATCGGCCGGGTGGCCGCGGTGCTCGCGGCGCTCGAGCAGCTCGGGCGCCACGTGCTCGGCGGCGCGCGGCAGGGCCAGGTAGGTGAGCAGCAGCTCGCGCGGGTAGCGCCCGCGGCGCCGCTCCAGGGCCAGACGGTGGTACAGCACGTGGGCCTTGAGCGAGTTGAAGGCCGGGGCCAGCCTGGCCACCACGGCCCACAGCGCGGCCAGGTGGGCCTCGCGGGCGTCGAGATCGTGATCCAGGTCCACGTCCGGGCCGGGGCGCATCTGCGCGAGGTAGACGTGCACGAAGCGCGGCTCCTGCCACAGGTTCGCGCGCGTCTTGGCCAGGGCCTCGAGCTGGGCGCGGGTCAGCAGCGCGTGGATGCCGAGCGAGCCGAAGCCGCCCGAGCCGCGGTGGCCGAGATCCTGGAGCACCAGCTCCACCAGCCGGGGGTGATCGGGCCGGCGCAGCCGCTGCAGGAGCTGGCGCCGCTTCTCCGGGCTCAGCTCCACCCCGGGCAGCCAGTCGAGCGCGCGCTCCTCGAAGCCGTTGAGATCGGACAGCTCCCGCAGCTCCCGCTCCAGGAAGCGCGCCCGGCTGACCAGCTCCGGGTCCAGCTTGCCGGGGAAGGTCTGCTGGCGCTCCTCGGCCTCGCGCTGGTGGTCGAAGCGCAGGTCGAGCTCGCGCTTCAGGTAGTCGAAGGTCGGGCGCGGGTCCGCGCCCGCCCGGAGCAGGGCCTGGCGGTGGCAGATCTCGCGCACGCGGCCGGAGGAGCCGTGACGCTCGATCCAGGTCGCCACCAGCGCGTCCACCTCGCCCAGGCGGCCCAGGTGCTGGAGCTGCAGGCAGTGGAAGTAGTAGTGGTCCTCGGTGCCCGGGATGAGCTGGGCCAGGGCGCGTTCGCGATCGACGCCTAGGGAGAATTCTTCCACGCTTCGACCCCCTTGCGGTTGGCGAGCCAGAGGCAGAGTGATCCGAGCACATAGCAGGCCACGGCCAGGAGCTGGGTGGCCCGGTAGCCGAGGTTCATGGCGAGCGCGACCGCGAGCGCCGAGCCCAGCACCGAGGCCGCGCCGTTCACCCCCCAGGCCCACGGCACCAGGCCCGGGCCGGCGGCCGCCACGGCCTTGAGGCCCAGCGGCATCATGCGGCCCATGAGCAGCCCGGCCGGCACCAGCAGCGCCCCTGCGATGAGCACCCGCAGCCCGAGCGGCAGGCCGACCGCCGCGCGGAAGAGCGGCCCCAGCCCGAAGCCGTACAGCGCGACCAGCGCGGTCAGCAGCCCCACGCTCACCAGGGCCGCGCGTGGCGCGCGCCCGGGCGCGACCCGCTGGGTGAGCCGCGCGCCCAGGCCGCTCGAGGCCAGCAGCACCGTCAGCACCACCCCCAGCGCGTGGGTGGGGTGACCCAGGAACAGGATGAAGTGCTGCATCCAGGCCATCTCCAGGCCGATGAAGCCCACCCCCAGGCCCACGAAGTACCCCAGCCCCAGCAGCCGCCGGCCGCGCTGGCCGCGGAGCTCCGCCCGGCCGAGCAGCGCGAGCGGCCCGAGCAGGAAGAGCAGGCAGGCTGACAGCACCACCACCAGCAGCACCCCCAGCACGCGCACGCCCGTCTCGCCCTGGCTGGAAAGGGCCGCCCCCAGGAAGTCGCCCGGCCGGGTGGTGTAGAAGAAGAACGGCCGGTCGTCGGTGGGCGGGGCGATGTCCAGCGGGTAGGCCTCCCACAGGGCGGCCGGGTCTGGCGCGCGCGCCAGGTTCCCCAGCACGTCGCCCGGCGCGACCGGGCCGTCCGGGTCGTACAGCACCCGCAGCCCCTCGGCCCGGCAGGTCGCGCGCAGCGTCTCCAGCTCCTCGGGGCTGAAGGGCGAGGCCTTCATCAGGAAGGTCCCGGCCCGGTTGCCGGCGGCGAAGAAGAAGTGCCGCCCGCGCTCGCTCACCCCGCGCAGCCGCAGCGCCTCGACCCCCAGCGACACCAGCCGGGCGAACTCGCGCGGCGGCTCGCGTAGCCAGCGCGTCATGCTGAGCAGCCCGTCCGGCTTCAGGTGGCCCAGGAAGTCGCCGAAGGCCTCCAGGGTGTAGAGGTTGTTCTCCGACAGCGCGAAGGCGCCGGCCGAGGTGGCCGCCCAGGTGTCCACCAGGGTGGCCTGGATCACGTCGTAGCGGGTGTCGCGGCTGCGCACGAAGCTGCGGCCCTCGGCCACCTGCACGTCCACGTCGGGCCGGAAGTACAGCCGGCCCGAGTAGTCCGCGTACCGGCCGCGCATGATGTCGTCCACGATGATGGGGTTGAGCTCCGCGCCGCTCACCCGGCCCACCCCGCGGGAGAGCGCCCCGACCACGTCCGCGCCGCCGCCCGGGCCGATGATCAGCGCGTGCCCGCCCGGCCGGAGCGCGTGCACCAGGGAGGCCAGGCGCGCCTCCACGAAGCGCGAGGCGGTGCGGGCGGCCTGCTCGAGCGGGCCGCGGAAGATGGCCGTGGCCGCGTCGGAGTCGATGTGCATCCACAGCATCGGTTCGCGGGTGTCGGACACGGTCACCCGCGAGAAGGAGTTCCAGCCGGCGAACACCACCTTGCCCTCGTCGGTGGCCTTGACCGAGGGCACCCGGAAGAGCCCGAGGCCGAGCTGCAGGGCCACCAGCCCCGCCGCGGCCAGCGCCAGGGCCCCGTGGACCAGCCGCGGCCGGAGGCGCGCCTGGAACAGCACCCCGCCCAGCGTCGCCAGCGCGCCCGCCAGCAGCACCGCGCCGGGCCCGCCCAGCAGATCGAGGGCGGGCAGGGTGAGCAGGCAGCCCGCGGCCGCGCCGACGAGATCGGCCCCGTACACCCGGCTCACCTGGGCCGGGAGTGCGCTCACCGCGCTGGACAGGCACAGGCCGCTCCAGAAGAAGGGCAGGGCGCAGGCGCCGAACAGCAGCGCCAGACGCGGGAGCGCGGCCCAGCCGAGCTCGGGTGGGATCTGGACGGAGAGCGCCACCCACAGCGCGAGCGCGGTCGCGGCGGCGAACAGCGCCGCGTGCAGCCCGAGGGCGCGGGGCAGGCGCTCGGGCGAGGGCAGCCGGCCGCGCAGGTAGAGCCCCACCCCGGCCACCCCGGTGCCGAACAGCGCCACGCTCACCACCAGGAAGGCGAAGTGGTAGAAGAGGGTGACCGAGAAGATGCGGGTGAGGGAGAGCTCGAGCATCAGGCTCGCCCCGGCCACCAGCCCGACCCCGAGCAGGGTGGGCCAGCGGACCGCGCTGGGCTCGGGCGCCTCGCTCATCCTCGGGTCCTCCAGGGTCTCCTCAAGGGCTCCTCCAGGCCGGGGACGGTAGCACGGGAGGGGGCTGATCCCAAGAGGAAGGGAGGGGAAGGGTACCGTCCGTTCGGTCAGCCCGGATTGTAGGAGTTCAGCGGTCCCCAGCAGTACATCGCCCCGTCCTCGAGAATGCCGCATGGAGTCGAAATGCTCTCGAAGCGCATGGCTGGATCCGGTTCAAGAAGGACATACGGGCAGCCCGTGCCTTGGCTCCAGCAGATGACGCTCCCATCCTGGCGCAGCGCACAGTTGCTCTCCCAGTTACAAGCTACGTCGGATTCGATCCAGTTCATGGAGATGGAGGCGAAGCCTGGCTCCACCGGAGGATGGTAGGGCATGAATCCCCAGCAGCTGATGCTCCCTTCCTGGTGAAGGGCGCAAGATCCACCGATTCCTGAGGTCACGGAGACGAAGTCGGAGTCTCCAGGCGCCACGATCGGAGCCCCTGCAGGCCCTCCCCAGCAAGTTGCGGTACCATCCTGGCGTAGGGCGCAGTTGTGACCTGAACCTGCAGCGATGGACGTGAAATCACTGAATGCAGGAGCGCTCGACTCCCCGCTGTCGTCCGAGCCCCAGCAGTGGATGGTGCCATCCTGTCTGAGCGCGCAGCTGTGCCCGTCCCCTGCCTCGATGGCGACGAAGTCTGTGCCTGGCGGCGCTTGCGCACATCCGAAATAGTCGGTTCCCCAGCACGAGATGCTGCCGTCCAGGTGCAGGGCGCATGCGTGCGCCAGACCCGCGGCTACCGCTGCGTAGTCACTGCGCGGTGGCGCTTCCATGTGGTTAAAACGGACTCGGTCGCCCCAGCAGGCTGCTGTTCCGTCCGTCCGCACCCCGCAGACAGAACGGTAATGATAGTTGACCATGGCGAATCGTGCACCCGTCGGCGCGGTGGCCTCTCCGCCGGCATTCGCTCCCCAGCAGGTGATGCTGCGGTCACCGCGCGAGGCACATGCCGAGAGGGTACCAACCGCGATGGAGGTGAACCCATCCCCCGTGGGCGTCTGGTTGATCCCATTTTGGTCGGAGCCCCAGCAAGTGATGCCACCGCGCGCGTTCCGGGCGCAAGTGTTGAATGCTCCTGCTGCCACCTCGACCCAGTCATTGCCCGTCGGCGGGGCGATCGTGCCAGCGCCTCCGCTGCCCCAGCAGGCCAGCGAGCCGTCTGCTGCCATGGCGCATGCGTGTTCGTAGCCTGCCGTGATCTGAGAGAAACCTGGTCCAGGAGGCGGTCCTTCACCTTGCGATCCGAGGCAGAGGATCGAACCATCCGATCTGAGCGCGCAGCTGATCCTGTCTCCGCGGCTCAAGTCGATGAACTCCTTGCCCTGGGGCTCGAGTGTTGGGCCGGCAGAAGGGCTCCAGCAGTGAATCGATCCGTCGTCCTCGAGCGCACAAGCGCTATGGATGGAGTTGCCGGACACCTTGACGAAGTTCGTGCCTGGCGGAGGGTTGTCCTCTTCGTCCGTGGGGCAGCAACAGTACAGGGAGCCGTCACTCCGTAGCCCACAGAGGTAGTTGAAATCCTCCTGTGAGGTAGGTCGGTCGGCAGCTGCGATTGACGAGAAGGTCAGACCGGCTGCCACGAACGGTAGGCCCGATCTCGGCATCAATCCCCAGCAGCTCGCTTGCCCTTGGTCGTCGAGCGCGCATGCATGGAGATCTCCCACTGCCAGAGTTGGCCTGGGTGGGGTGGAGCAGGAGAGCACGATGGTGGTGATGGGCGCCAGCTCGATGCCGCCGCTGCCGTTCGCCAGGATGCACACCTGGTGAGGGGACAGGCCCTGGTCCGCCACCAGCACCTCATAGGTCGCCCCCTCGGGGAGGCCGGTCGGGAAGGTGAATGCTCCGTCGGCGTCCACGACGAGGTCGTCCCCGCCGTTGTTCTGCAGCACGAGCCAGTTGCCCGCCTCCAGCCCGGTCACGGTCCCGCCGACCGTGAACAGGTCCAGGGCGCAGTCCACGGCCACGTCCTCGACGTCCGCCCCGGCCAGCGCTCCCTCGCCCCGGGTGACCGTGCAGGTCTGGCTGGGCGAGGTGGGCTGGGTGAGCACCGTGACCGAGTAGTCGCTCCCGTCCGCCAGCGCGGCCGAGAAGGTGAACGGGCCGTCCTCGGTGAGGATGAGGTCGTCCCCCAGGTTGTTCTGCAGGACGACCTCGTTGCCGGGCTCCAGCCCGGTGAGGTCGCCCCCCACGCGGTACACCTCGGTCGCGCAGATGACCGCCACGTCCTCGACGTCCATGCCCGAGAGCGTCCCGGTACCGCGGATCACCGTGCACGTCTGGTTCGGCGAGGTGGGCTGGGTGAGCACCGTGACCGAGTAGTCGCTCCCGTCCGCCAGCGCGGCCGGAAAGGTGAACGGGCCGTCCTCGGTGAGGATGAGGTCGTCCCCCAGGTTGTTCTGCAGGGTGATCTCGTTGCCAAGCGCGAGCCCGCTCAGGTCGCCGCCCACGGTGTAGGCCTCGGTCGCGCAGGTGACCGCGACGTCGAGGACGTCCACACCGGCGAGCGTCCCGCCGCCGCGGGCGACCGTGCAGATCTGGTTCGGGGAGGAAGGCTGGGTCCGGACCGTGACCGAGTAGTCGCTACCGTCCGCCAGCGCGGCGGGGAAGGTGAAGGGGCCATCGGCCGCCAGGATCAGATCGTCCCCGAGGTTGTTCTGCAGGACGACCTCGTTGCCCGGGGTCAGGCCAGCCAGGGTGCCGCCGATCGAGTAGGGGATGGTCGCGCAGGTGACGACCGCAGCATCGTAGGGAGCCCCGTCGAGGCTGCCCTGCCCGGACTCGACCGTGCAGAGCTGGTTCGGCGAGGTGGGCTGGACGAGCACGCTCACCGAGAACGGGCCGAGGTCCGGGAGCGGCGTGGCGAACACGAACGGCCCGTCGGCCGAGAGGACCAGGTCGTCCCCCAGGTTGTTCTGCAGGACGACCTCGTTGCCCGGCGCCAGGCCGGCCAGGCTGCCCCCGACCGTGAAGAGGTCGGCGCTGCACACGACCTCCACGCCGGTCGCGTCCCCGCCCTGCAGGCTGCCCTGGCCGTTCGTCACCAGGCAGGTCTGGTCCGGGGCGGAGGGCTGCGTGAGCACCGTGACCGCGTAGTCGCTCCCGTCGGGCAGCAGGCCGCCGAAGGCGAACGCTCCGTCCGCCGCGAGGGTCAGGACGTCCTGCAGGTTGTTCTGCAGCACCACCTCGTTGCCCGGCGCCAGGCCGGTGAGCGTGCCGCCCACGGCGTACCGCAGCGTGCTGCAGCGCACCTCCACGTCGGCGACGTCCGCGCCGTCGAAGGCGCCGCTGCCGTTCGCCACCTCGCAGCGCTGGTCCGGCGCGCTGGGCTGCTCGAGCACGCTGACCGCGTAGGCGCTCAGGTCCTCGAAGTCCTCCAGGAACTCGAAGGGGCGGTTCGCGCCGACCGCGAGCTCCTCCCCGCGGTTCGACCGCAGCACGACCCTGCCGCCCGGCGCCAGGCCGAAGACCATCCCGCCCAGGCCATAGCGGCTGGTCTGGCAGGTGACCTCGAGGCCGACCACCGCGCCGCCGGCCACCACGCCCTGGCTGCGGCTCACGGCGCAGCGCTGGTCGGGGTGCGTGGGCTGGGTGAGCACGGTGACGGAGTAGGGGCTGAGATCCAGGAGCGGGGTGGGGAAGGAGAACGGCCCGTCCTGGGTGAGGGTCAGGTCGTCCGCGCCGTTGTCCTGCAGCACCAGCGCGGCGCCCGGCGCGAGCCCGGACAGGCTCCCGCCCACCGGGAAGCGATCGGTGCTGCAAGACACGTCCACGTCCAGCACGTCCCCCTGGCCGACGATCCCGCTGCCGCGCGACACCACGCAGGTCTGGCTGGGGAAGGCGGGCTGCGCGAACACGCTCACCGCGTAGCTGTCTCCGGGGTGAAACCGGCCCGGGAAGGTGAACGGACCGTCCTCGGTCAGGCCCAGCCCGGGCCCGCGCTCGAGCTGCAGGACGACCACGGCGCCCGGGGCCAGGCCCGCGAGCGTCCCGCCGAGGGTGGAGCCGCCGCCGCCCGGGTCGCAGCCCGGCGCGACCGCCGCGAGCGCGAGCAGGAGGAGGGCGAGCTGCCGGTTGCGGGCCGTGCGTCGCGCCTTCATCGCTTCCATCCTCCCTGTCGGGAACGGGTGATTTCGATCCCCAGCCTACCCAAGGCGCGGCGGCCCCGCAAGGACCCCGGCGGCGAGGCCCGGGCGCGCTCAGACCGGAGGGGTGTGGGCTGATGCCGGGGCGGAGGCGGCGTCGATCGGCGGGACGATCTCGACCGGGAGCGTGAGGGCGGGCGCCGCGGCCAGCCCCTCGCCCTGGGCGGTGTGCCGCACGAAGGTGCGCGGCTCCGAGCTCGTGGTCTGCACGGGCTCCACCTGCGCGGGCGCTGCGCTGCGGGGCTCGGAGGTCTTCGACCTCACCCCGAGCGCGCCCCGCAGCCAGCCGAGCCCGTCCTCGAGGCGGTGGCCAGCCACCCGCACCTGCTGCCGCACGCGCGCCTGCGCGCGGGTGGCGGCGGCGGCGCCCACCTCGCTGGCCACGGCCGCGACCAGGCGCGCCAGATCCAGGCGGGCGCGCCAGCTCGCGTGGTCCGCCAGGATCTGCTTCACCACCGCCCGGGGCGCGGGCGAGCCCTGCTGCAGATCGACCAGGATGCTCACGGTCGCGTCGGACACGTGGCCGGCGATGCAGTCCACGTAGCGCACCTGGCCGCCGACGGCCTCGAGCACCCAGCTCACCTCGCGGCCTTCGGTGAAGCGCAGGGTGACCTGCAGCTTCTGGTCCCCCAGGATCTTCAGGAAGCGGTCCATCTCGAGGATGTCCTGCAGGGGGTGCGCGCTGGTGAAGGCCCGCAGCCGCGGGTTGGGCATCTCCTTGACCAGCATGTAGGTGTCCAGCTTGGACAGCTCGTCCTGGTTGTTCCCCAGGAACTCGAAGAACCCCACCAGGATGCCGAACTTGGCGGCGAAGTCGTGCAGCTTCCGCTTGCGGCCGTCGCGCTGCCAGCGGCGGTACCTCTGGGGCAGCATCAGGTCGTCGTACCACTTGCTGTTGCAGCGCACGCACAGCTCCCGCATCTTCTCCGGGCTGAGGTGGTCGTGCCGGATGACGAGGTCGTAGAGCTTCCACTTGCGGTGATCCGGCTCCAGCAGGTCGCCGCGCGCCTTGGTCTCGGCGTAGAGCTGGGAGCCGGGCAGCGGGCACATCACCGCGAAGTAGGCGTCCTCGAGCTCCAGGGAGCGGGCGTAGTCCAGCATCTCGAACACGTCCTGCTCGGTCTGGCTGGGCAGGCCCAGCAGGAAGCAGCTCATCACCGCGGCGCCGTGCTCCCGCAGGAAGCGGACGGCTTGCGCCTGCTTCTCCCCGTCCCCGTCCCCCTTGTGGATGAGCTTCAGATCCTCCTTCTTGGGGGACTCCATGCCCACGAAGACGTAGTCGACCCCGGCCGCGCACAGCTTCTCGACCAGGTCCGGGTGGTTCGCCACGGTGGTGGTGCGCACGGTGACGAACAGGTTGACCTCGGTCTTGCAGCGCCTGCGGAACTCGATGAGCTTGTCGCACAGCTCGTGGGTGATGCGCAGGTTGCCGCCGAAGTTGGGGTCCGCGATGTGCAGCCGCAGGCGCTTGCCCCGGTGCAGCGCCACGAGCTGCTCGATCTCGGCGATCACGTTGTCCGGGCTGCGGTAGCGCTGCTTGCCCCGGGACATGCCGGGCTCGGTGCAGAACGTGCACCGCCCCCAGCACCCCCGCGAGGTGATGATCATCTCGTAGGCGGTGTTGGCGTCCGGATCCAGGTCGGCGAAGGGCAGGCCGTACTCGTGCCGGCGGAGATGCCGCTCGGGGAAGGGCAGGCTGTCCAGATCCTCGATGTGCGGCCGGTGCTCGTTGTGGACCAGCCGGCCGTCGCGGCCGTAGGACAGCCCGAGGATGTCCGTCAGGGGGCGCCCCTCGACCAGCTCGCGGAGCGTCAGCTCCCCCTCGCCCCGCACCACGAAGTCCACGTCGGGCTCGGCCGCGAACTCGGCGGCCAGCGCCGTGGCCAGGTAGCCACCGAACACCACGTCGGCCCCGTACCGCTTGGCCTCGGCGGCCACCAGCAGCGCGGTCCGGTGCGTCGAGATGTAGTTCAGCGTGACCCCCACCAGGTCGGGCCGGTGCTTCTCAAGGAAGTAGGACAGCGGCTTTTTCTCCTTGATCAGGTCCACCATCACCACGTGCTCCACGTGGGGCCGGACGTAGGCCGCCAGGTACTCGAGCCGCAGCGGAGTGTCCGCCATCATGAACTCGGCGCCGATGGCGTCCTGCTGTGGGTTCACCAGCAGCAGGCGGCGGTAGGGACGGCGCGGGCTCGGATCAACCGTTTGGTTGAAGGGCTGACTGGTGCGCTGCACGGGCTCGTCCATGGGACTCTCCTGGTCATCCGATCCGGGTGGGGAAGGGAATGAAGGTGGCGCATCGGACCACGAAAGCCCGCCCGAGTCAAACCCAAACTCCACCAGGTGCGGATCGCCGGACCTCCGAGGAACCTCATCTCCCGTGGTATCTTGGGTTCTCGGGGAGGTGAACCCATGAGCAAGCGGGCGATCCGGGCGGGGCTCCTGCTGGTGGCGCTGGCGCTGGTCAGTGGCCTGGTGTGGCTGCTGGTCGCCTCCGGAGACCATGCGAGGACGGCCGCCGGGGGTGAGCGTTCGAGGGGGGTGGGGCTGGAGGCCGGCGAGGTCGCGGGGCAGGTGGGCGGGGTCGATCGGGAGGCCGGGAGGGGAGGAGCCTCCGAGGCTGGGGAGGCGCGAGCGGCGAGTCGGGAGGCTGAGGCTCCGCGCGGGACGGTGGATGGCGGCGCAGGCGCGTCGGCTCCGGGCGCGGGGATGGGCGGCGTGGGCGCGGGGGCCGGCGGGGCGAAGACCCCCGAGGAGCTGGCCGAGGAGGCCGAGGCCGAGCGGCTGCGGGCCATCCGCTGCACCCTCACGGGCACGGTGAAGGTCGAGGGCGCTCCCCGCTCCGGCGTGGCCCTCACCCTGGCCTCCTGGTACGCGTCGAAGTGGAACCAGAGCACCGTGAGCGGGCAGGGCGGCGCCTTCGGCTTCTCCGAAGTGCGCTACGGGCCCTGGAGCGTGGCCACGACCCAGGCCCGCCTGTTCGGCAAGGGGGTGAAGGTCGAGTGCGAGGAGGACGGGCAGGCGCTCAGCGCGGACCTCGAGCTCGCCGCGGCCGAGGTGCACGTCCTGGGCAGGGTCACCGACGTCGACGGGAACCCGCTCGACGGGACGAAGGTCGAGATCGAGCAGCAGCTCTCCCACCAGGGCCTGAACGAGATGAGCCTCCCTCCGGTGAGCCCGGACGGCCGCTTCGAGGTCTGGCTGCCGCGGGACGCCCGAGGCTACGCCGCCACGGCCGAGGCCCCTGGCCACCTCGGGGAGGCCAAGGGCATCCCCACCGACCGCGACCTGGTGGAGGTGGTCTTCCGGCTCCGGCGCGAGTCGCTGATCCACGGCCTGGTGCTCGGCCCCGACGGCCCGCGCGCCGGGTGCGAGGTCCACGTGAAGCACGAGAACCCCGGCGGCTCGGTCACCCTCACCTCGATGGAAACGGATCCGCAGGGCCGGTTCTCGATCCCGACCGGGCCGGGCAAGGTGACCCTCGGGGTGTGGGACCGGGAGGTGGGCTGGGCCTTCGCCGAGATCCCGGCCCGCGACGAGGCCGGCGACGTGGACGAGGTGGTGCTCCGGCTCCAGCCCGGCAAGACCATCACGGGGGTCATCGTGCTCCAGGGCGGGAAGCCCGTGCCCCTGGGCCGGGTGCACTTCTACTGCCAGCCCACCCCGATCAGTGAGGTCGTGCAGGCCGACCTGCAGGGTGCCTTCACCATCCCGAACCTGCCCCCCGCGGACAAGGTCCACCTCGAGGCCTGGGACGACGCCCGGCCCTGGAAGGACCGCGGGATCGTGCTCGAGCCCGGTCAGACCCGGGCCGAGGTGATCCTGATCCCGGCTCCGGACGGCCAGGAAGCCCCCTGAATCATGGGAGAAAGCCCGGGGCGTCAGCCCGGGCCGGTTCCGCGCGACCGCTCCGCACGGGGAGCCGAGGTCTGTCCGGCTCTCCCGGAGGCTCCGGTGAAGACCTCTCTGGCTGCGAAGCTCATCGCCTCCTTCCTCGGCGCCAGCCTGATCGGCGCGGTGACCGTCTGGTGGGTCTCGGCCAGCCAGGAGGACCGGGTGGTCCACGCCGAGCTCACCAACAACTCCCGCGTGCTGGTGTCCACCATCGACTACGGCCTGACCGCGGCCATGCTGGCCGGGGACAAGGAGGTCGCCCGGCAGCTCGTGCGCGACATGGCCAGCCTCGATCCCATCGCCCGCATCGCGGTGTACGACGCGGACGGCCAGGTCTGGTTCGACACCGGCCGGGGGCAGCCCGTGCTGCAGACGGTGGACGCCGGAAGGCTCCGCGAGCTGGCCGCGAGCGGCGGGGAGGCGCTGGAGATCGCCCGGACCGGGCGCGGGGAGGTCCTGGAGGCCGTGTCCCCGATCCGCGGGCGGCAGGCCTGCGCCCAGTGCCACGGCCAGCAGGAGAACCTGGGCCTGGTGGCCGTGGTGCTGTCCGCGGAGCCCACCCGGGCGCGGCTCGCGGAGGACCGGCGCTCCCTGCTGTGGTCCAGCCTGGGGGCGGGGCTCGCCAGCCTGGCGGTGCTGGGGGCGCTGCTGGCCGCGCTGGTGGCGAGGCGCTTCCGCCGCCTGTCCGCCCGGCTCGAGGACACCAGCCACGATCTCGACCGGACCCGGGTCCTGGCGGTGACGGACGGGCTGACCGGGCTCGCCAACCACCGCCACTTCCACGAGCGGCTGGCGGACGAGCTGGAGCGCGCGCGGCGGTTCGGGCACCCGCTGGCGCTGATCATGCTCGACCTGGATCACTTCAAGGCGCTGAACGATCGCTACGGGCACCTGGCCGGCAACGCGGTGCTGGCCGAGCTGGCCAGGACGCTGCTCGGGCTGGCGCGCAAGGAGGACCTGGTGGCCAGGTACGGGGGCGAGGAGTTCGCGGTCGTGCTGCTCGAGAGCAGGCTGGAGCAGGCGGCCGCCTTCGCCGAGCGGCTGCGCCTGGCCGTCGAGCAGGCGCGGCCTGGCCGCGTGTTCGACCCGGAGCTGGCCGTGACCATCTCGGCCGGGGTGGCCAGCTACCCGGACCAGGCCACGGGGGCCGAGGCGCTGATCGTGGCCGCCGACCGGGCACTGTACGCGGCCAAGGCGGCCGGCCGCAACCGGGTGCGGGTGGCGCGGAGGAAGGTGGACTGCGCGGGTCCGCTCTCGACCCTCCAGGACCCCTGCTGAGCGAGCTCAGGCCGCTTCCAGGCAGCGGCCGTCGAGCCAGCGGGCCAGCCAGCGCTCGTCCTCGAAGTCCACCTCGAGGAAGCGGCCGCGCACGAAGGTCTGGCCGTCGCGCTCGTAGCTCCCCAGCACCTCGCCCTGGACGATGAACCAGCGGTCGAGCTCGTGGAGATCGATCATCAGATCCAGCCGGGTGCCCGGCAGCAGGAGCCCCTCGGACACGAAGCAGAACCCCCCCAGGCCGACGTTGCCCGGCACCTCGAGCACGGCGCTGGTGTTCGGCGGGGACACGAACAGCTCGGCCGGCACGCGGGGCGACTCCCGCTCGGGCCCGTCCGGGGCCTGGGACGCGGGGCGGGTCCGCAGGAACCAGCTCTTGATTCGCCTCAGTCCGCACATGCTCCACCTCCTCGGCAGCTCGCGTTCGCTTCTGCCGACGACAGACGGATGAGGTTCCCGGTTGGTTCAAAAAAGATCGAAATCGCGGGCAGTTGTGAGCCAGATCACTCCCGGGGCGTGATCTGGAACACGAGCTGGCCGAAGCGGGGCAGGGCGTGGAAGTCGCCGACGAGCGGCGGGGACCAGGCGCCGGCCCGCGGGGGCTCGCCCTGATTCGCGTCCAGGCGGAAGAAGTTCGCCCGCCACACGTCCCCGGGCAGGGGCGGCGTGCGCAAGGGGTCCGGGCTGCGGCCCTGCGCGTCCTGCCAGGGCACGGCCAGCTCCACGCGCCAGCCCTGGTCCTGGTCACCGCGCGCGTCGAGCGTGCCCCGCACCTTCACCCCGACCCGCAGCTCCGCGTTCCAGTCGTCCTGGTTCCGGCGGTGGCCGGGCAGGTAGGAGTCGAACACCACCCCGCGCGGGCTGGCCTGCAGCTCGATGTACTCCTGGCCGTCCCCGTCCGCGTCCAGGAAGGCCTCGACCGCCTCCTGGGTCCACAGGGGCTCGTCCCGCCGGGTGAACGCACCCCACACGTCCGTGTCCGGGCAGTCGAAGGCCAGGTAGAGCGCCTGGTCGTCCCAGGCGGCCTGCACCCGGGTGCTCCAGGGCAGCGCGGCGCCGTTGCCCGGGGCCACGAACGGGGCGCTCGGCGGGGCCAGCTTCCAGACCGGCTCGTCGAGCTCCCCGTCCGCCTGGATCGGGCCCGTCGCGCGCACCGCCACCAGCCGGGGGAGCGGAGGCGGAACCGGCACCCCGCGCACCGGGATGCGGGCGGCCAGCAGCCGGTCCTCGCCGTCCTGCGGCCCGACGATCTTCATGCGCCCGCCCTGCTCGCGCCACAGCCCCACGTGGACCAGGAGCTCGGGCTGGCGGAAGGAGGCCGGCAGGGTCACGCGGTGCTCGTCGCGCACGAGCTGGCCCGGCAGCCAGCGGTCCACGGGGTGGTTGCCGCCCACCGGGATGTGATCGGCGTTCAGGAAGCCGAGGTTGCCCGGGCCGCCCAGGTGGACGAACAGCTTCCAGCCGGCGAGCGGCGCGAGCACCTGCCAGTAGTGGGTGAGCGTCAGCGTCTGGCCCGGGGCGGCCTCGGCCGGGCTCACGTCCAGGCCCAGGTAGCGCACGCTGGCCCTGGACTCCGCCTCGGCGGGCGGCATGCCCCGCCGGAGCTCCGGCCCCAGCCAGGCCGCGACCGGGATGCGCGGGCTGGGGGCCTTCGCCAGCAGGTTGTCCTCCAGGCGCTGCTCCGGCCCGGGCTCGGGCCGGCCCGTGTCCACCCCCTGGCAGGACCCCAGGGTGAGCGCCCACAACCCCCACAGCCACAAGGGAAACACGCGTCCGTCGCTCGCGGTCATGGAGGGCTCCTCCTCGAGGGCTGCAGGTTACCATCAGTCGCACGCTTCCCTGCCAGGTTTTTGGTGCTAAGATCGGACCAGGCCCGCCCCAGCCCAGGCGGCGCGGGTCGAGGGAGAACGCCATGGCCAGGAACTGGATGGTCGTCCCGGGGTTGCTCGCGCTCGGCCTGCTCGGGGCGGGTTGCCCGGACAACGCGGCGAACGGTCCGGGCAGCTGCGCCACGGACGCGGACTGCCAGGCCGGCTGGCGCTGCCTGCTCGGGCAGTGCCGCCAGGGCTGCGTGGTGTCCACCGAGTGCCAGGCGGGCTTCGAGTGCGTCTCGGGCTACTGCCTGCAGCCCTGCCAGGCGGACGGCGACTGCCCCCCGGACCAGATGTGCTCCGTGGGGTTCTGCCGGCCGAAGCCGCAGGACGACGGCGGGGACGGGGACGGCGGGCCGACCTGCACCGACTTCGACGGGGACGGGTACGGCGCGGGCTGCGAGGCCGGGCCGGACTGCAACGACGGGGACCGGGCCTTCCACCCCGGCGCCGAGGAGCTGTGCGGCGACGGACGCGACCAGGACTGCGACGGCGAGATCGACGAGAGCTGTCCCTGCCAGACGGGCACGGTGCGGCTGTGCTCGAGCGTGGGCGATCCGCTCGGGCTGACCCCGGAGATGCGCTGCCGGCCGGGCAGCCAGGCCTGCGTGGCCGGCCAGTGGGCCGCCGAGTGCGTGGGCGAGGTCGGCCCGGCCGACGAGGAGTGCAACCACCTGGACGACGACTGCGACGGCGAGGTGGACGAGGGCATGCTGAACGCCGTGGGCGGCTGCCTGGGCGATCCGGTGCCGCCCGAGGACTGCGGCCCGACCGGCGAGGGCAACGGGCTGGACGACAACGGCGACGGCCAGGTGGACGAGGGCTGCTCATGCCTGATGCCGGGCTACGATCCGAACCTGCCGCGCAAGGACCAGCCCTGCTACGGCGGGCCGCCGCAGACCCTCGGGGTGGGGCTGTGCCAGGGCGGCACCCGCGACTGCCTGGCCGGCGGGAGCTGGGGTCCGTGCGAGGGGCAGGTGCTGCCCGCCGACGAGGTGTGCGGCGATCTGGCCGACAACGACTGCGACGGCTTCGTGGACGAGAGCTGCCCGGCCTGCGCGACCCCCGTGGACGAGGTGTGCGACGGGCTGGACAACGACTGCGACGGGGTGGTGGACGAGGGCGTGCTGAACGCCTGCGGGAGCTGCGGGGCCGCGCCGATCGCCGAGGTCTGCGACGACGGCCTGGACAACGACTGCGACGGCGCGCTCGACGAGGGCTGCGGCGGCTGCGCCGGCAGCCAGAGCCAGCCCTGCTACCTGGGGCCCTACTGGGCGGCCGGGGTGGGCGCCTGCACCATGGGCAGCCGCGCCTGCGACGGCGAGTTCTGGGGGGAGTGCGCCGGCTCGGTCCTGCCGGGCCTCGAGCTGTGCGGACCTGGCCTGGGCAACGGGCTGGACGATGACTGCGACGGGCTCACGGACGAGGGCTGCGGCTGCGAGGAGGGCGCCAGCCGGCTGTGCGGCGACGCGGCCGGGGTGTGCGAGTACGGACAGGAGACCTGCGTGAGCCGGGTGTGGGGCGACTGCCTGGGCGGGGTGCCGCCCGGGGCCGAGGCCTGCGACGGGCTGGACAACGACTGCGACGGGCTGGCGGACGAGGCGCTGCTCAACGCCTGCGGCCTGTGCGGCGAGAGCTGCTACCTGCTGCCCGTGGATCCGACCGGCCAGGGCACACCGGACGAGGGCGTGGCGGTGCTGCCCGGGGACGACCCGGGCAACCCGACCGGCCGGCCCGGCATCTCGCTGACCCAGAACTCGTTCATCCCCTCGTACCTCTGGGCGGCCAACCACGACTACGACACGGTCTCCAAGTTCAACACCGATCTGCTGCAGGAGGAGGGCATCTACTGGGTGGGCAACAACCCCAGCCGCACGGCCGTGGACCTCGACGGCAACATGTGGGTGGGCGGCCGGGACGATGGCCGGCTGACCAAGGTGCTATGGGACGCGGCCGGCTGCCCGGAGCGCAACGGGGTGGCGGGCGTCCAGACCTCCTACCGCGACGGGGGCGGCGCGGTCGTCCAGGTCAATAGCCAGGCCGACCCGTTCGCCGACGAGTGCGTGATGTACTCCCAGGTGCCCAACCCCTCGCTGCCCAGCATCCGCGGGGTGGCCGCGGCGCCGGACGGGCGCATGTGGTTCGGCTACACCGGCGGCGGCGTGCAGAGCATCGATCCCCACACCTTCGAGCTCGGGCCCTACGTGCCGGCCTCCCCGGCGCCGGTCTGGGCCCCGGACGCGAACGGCGTGTTCCAGCCGACCGGCACCACCGGCAGCACGGGCGGGGTGTACGGCCTGGTGATCGACTCGCGCGGCATCCTGTACACCTCGTCCTACACCCGCAACACCCTGGCGGCGCTCGACACGGCCACGGGCCAGTGGGTGGCGCTGTACACCTACGTGGGCTGCGCCTCCTACGGCATCGCGGTCGACGCCCGCAACCGGGTGTGGCTGGGCGGCTGGCCGAACTGCGGCGGCATCGGCATGTTCGATCCGGAGACCCGCCGCTTCTGGTCGTTCCTGGTGCCGGCCGGGGTGACCCCGCTGCCCGGCGAGACGGCCACGGTGCAGCTCGGCACGGGCGGCTCCTACCCGGGCTACACCGCGGCCGGCGGGCGCGCCGAGTTCATGGTGACCGGGGTGGGGGTCGAGCCGGCCACGGGCGACGCCTGGTGCTCCTTCTACCAGCTCGGGTACACCGGGCGGCTGCGGCTGGCCGAGGCGGATCTGTCCCAGAGCGTGTGGACCTTCATCGGCACCACCCGGGACGCGGGGAACGCCATGCTGCCCGGGGTGGGCGTGGATCTGCGCGGCATCGGCTTCGACCGGAACGGCTTCGGCTGGACGCTCGGGCTGGGCAGCGGCAAGGTGTGGATGATCGACCCGGCCACCAACCTGCGCGCGGCCGCGCTGCCCGACGGGCTGACCATCGGCCAGGGCAGCCACTACACCTACTCGGACTTCACCGGCTCCACGGCGCTGTCCTTCACCGCGCCGCGCGGCTACTGGCGCTACCTGTTCGACAGCCAGCTGGCCACGGCCCAGGTGGACGCCATCCTGTGGGAGGCCTACGTCCCGGCGGGCACCACGGCCGGGGTGCGCATCCGGGCCGTGGACGCAGCCGGCCTGCCGCTCTCGGGCTGGCTGCCGCCCGAGGCCGGGGGCGCGCCCGACTACTTCCTCTACCCGGACGGGGCCGCCCAGGACCGGGTGGACCTCCACCAGAACGGCGGCCCGCTGGTCGGCCCGCGCTTCGAGGTGGAGGTGCGCCTGACCACCAACGACCGCGACGTGCGGCCCATCGTGCACCTGGTGCAGCTCGAGTGGCAGCGGCCGTGAGCGCGAGCACCCTGGCGCCTCTGCTCTGGCTGGGGGTGGCCCTGGCCCTGGGACCGGGCTGCGCCGGCGAGGTCGACCTGCCCGACTCCGGGCCGGACGGCCTGCAGGAGGAGGACGGCGGAGCGGTCGAGGACGACGGCGGGGCGGGCGAGGACGATGGCGCGACGGTCGAGGACGACGGCGCGACGGTCGAGGATGACGGTGGGACGACCGAGGATGACGGTGGGACGACCGAGGACGACGGTGGGACGACCGAGGACGACGGTGGCGAGCCCGGAGACGAGGGCGCGGTGCAGCCGACCTGCCCGGTGAGCCCCTGCAAGGTCATCGATGCCTTCCCTTACCAGGACAGCGACACCACGCTCGGCGCGCCGCTCGACGCCTTCGACGGGTACGCCTGCGCCGCGGGCGTGGGCGAGGCCGGGCCCGAGCAGGTCTACTACTTCGAGCTCGTGGAGCCCGGCAGCCTGATCGCCATGCTCGACGACGGCGAGGAGGTGGGCGCGGACACCGACCTGCACCTCCTGTCCGCCTACGATCCCCAGGCCTGCCTGGCCCGGGGGCACAAGGGGCTGTCGCGCCACCTGCAGCCGGGCGCCTACTTCCTGGTGGTGGACTCCTGGTCGGACGCCGCGGGGGTGAGCCACGAGGGGCCCTACACGCTCTACGCCCACCTGCTGACCGCGGCCTCGCCCTGCGCCATGCTCGGGGAGCCGGTGGCCCGGATCGGGGAGGCGGAGCCCCTGGCCATGCCGGCCACGGGCAAGGTGGTCAAGGAGGCCCACCTGGTCACCAGCCAGGAGTTCACCGACGGCTCCTGGCCCCAGAGCTTCACCGACGGCATCCAGGCCCACTACGCGCTGAGCGAGGCAGCCAGCGGCTACGCGATGGACCGCACCGAGCCCTGGTGCCCGTGCTGCGAGCCCTCGAACGAGTACGGCCAGGGCTCGAGCGCCCGGCCGCCGCCCGAGGCCGAGGCCTTCTACGTGTGCATGCGCTGGGCCACGGCCCCCCCGCGCGGCCAGCGCTACCTCGTGTTCGACGGCCGCACCGGCCGGGCGGTGGTGGCCGCGGCCGGGTACGAGAACGGCCCGGGCGACCTCGCCAACCTCGGCGGGGCGATCGAGGAGGTCCACGATCACCTCGGCACCGGGCACCTGAGCGTGCTGACCTACGGGGTGGCGGCGGATCAGGCGCTGCCGTACGGGCCGATCGATTGCTATCCGTGAACAGCCGTGCGGCGCAGCGGAGCGAGCGAGGCCCTCGAGCGACGCGGAGCAGCCCAGCGAAGCTGGGTACAGCGTGCTGCGTGCGGCGTCAGACCCGCGGCCACCTCCCACCCGATGCCAGATTTGCCGGGCCATCGCCGCACGCCGCACGTCGCACGCGTCCGAACCGTAGGAACCCCTTGCGGATCGGGACGGATGGGCGTACTGTGCTCCTCGGTTTTCCGGGGGCATGGAAGGTAGGTACCTGTTGAGCGCAACCGCCCTCACCGGATCCGGTCTGGAGCTCGCGCTGCACAGCCTGGCCCTCGATCTGCGCCAGTTCGTGGCCAACCTGCAGCGCCCGCGGACGGGCGACAGCGCCTGGGTGGCCTCGGCCCGGCGGCGCTGCGTGGAGCTGGCCGAGCGCATGGGCGAGCTGCGCGAGCGGCTGGCCGTGCGCCAGAAGAACCTCCCCCAGACCATGGCCGAGCTGCGCGCGAGCCTGCAGGCCTACGCCGCGGAGCTGGGCGAACGCTGCAGCCGCGCCAGCCTGGCGGCGCTGCGCGCGGACCTGGCCCGGCGGTACGAGGATCTCCTGGCCCAGGCGCGGGCCGCGCGCCTGTGGCGGCCGGAGTACGCACAGAAGATCCGCTCGCTGCGCCTGCCCTCCTGGGCGCGGAGCCTGTTCCACGTGGGCTGCGGCCTGGGCGGCGTGGCCCTGTACCAGTTCCTGCTGTCGCGCGGCGCGGTCCTGGGGGTGCTCATCTCCCTGGTGTCGGTGTTCGGCGGCCTGGAGATCTCCCGGCGCTTCTTCCCGCGCTTCAACGACTTCATGGTGGACAAGCTGTTCGGCGCCATCTCCCGGCCGCAGGAGCGCTACAAGATCAACTCGGCCAGCTGGTACACCCTGGCGCTGCTGGTGATCGTGCTGTTCACCCCGCTGGAGGCGGCCTGCGCCGGCTGCCTGGTGCTGGGCTTCGGTGATCCGACCGCCTCGGTGGTGGGCTGCCGCTACGGCCGCACCAAGCTGGTGCACGACAAGAGCCTGCAGGGCAGCCTGGCCTTCGCGGCCATCTCGTTCCTGGCGGTGGGCGTGTACCTGCTGCTGGCCGCCCCGCAGCTCGGGCTGGGCCGCACCCTCGGCGCGGCCGGCTGCATGGCGCTGGTGGGCGCGGCGGTCGAGCTCTACTCCGAGAAGCTCCGGCTCGACGACAACTTCAGCGTGCCCGTGGCCGCCGCCTTCACCGGCATGCTCTTCCTGTAGACCGCCCGCGCCGTTGACGGCCGGCGGGTCGCCCGCTACGCTCCTGGTCATGCTTAACCTGACTCGTCTCCTCGTCCTCGCACTGTGCGCCGCCGCCGCGCCCGCCCTCGACGCGGCCGATCGGACCAGGGGCGCTCCCGGCGCGAAGCTCACCTGGCAGGACTTCTGGACCATCGCCCAGGTCGGCCGCGAGGACGGGAAGGCCGACATCCTCAGGAAGTGGGGCCCGCCCGACGAGGAGTCGAGCAGCGCCGGCGGCGGCACCACCCTGCGCTACAAGGACGGGCCGTCGGTCGATCTGCGCTCCGACGGGGCCACCCAGCTCGACTTCATGGCGCTCGCCTCGAAGAAGTTCGTGGCCGCGCACCCGGGCGGGCCGCTGGCGCTCCTGGGCATGCCGTGCGCCGCGGCCGCGCAGCGGCTGGCCTTCACCGACCGGATCGAGGGCTACACCAGCTGCAAGCACTACGACCGGAGCGGCTGGCTGCTCGACGTGACCATGATGTGCACCGGCGGCGAGGTGTCGACGCTGGTCGTCGTGTGGCTGGCGGTGCCGGAGCTGAAGACGATGGAGGCGTTGCCGCCGGATCACTGCTGAGCCCCGCCCGCGCCGCAACGCCCCGAACTCGAGGGGGTAGGCCAGGAGGCGAATGCCCCTTCGCGGGTGCAGGCTCCTGCACGGCGGGGGGTGCGGGCTTCAGCGCAGGTTCACTCCCAGCCCGGTGATCGCGAATGGACCCTGCAGCGAGGGGCCGGGGTTCCCGTCCCAGCCGTCGTGGGCGAACGCCGCCGCGTAGCCGACCCCCAGCATCCAGTGCAGGTCCGGCCCGAAGCGAAAGATCATACCCGCCATCGGCCGGAGGAGGAAGATGGCGTCGGCGTCCTCCTCGTCATGCAGCCGCACCACGGGCACCTGCAGCCCCAACCCCAGCTCGACGAAGAAGCCGCCGTCCATGCCTCCGCTGCCCGGGACGTGGGTCGCCCCGTGGTCCATCAACCACAGGTCGAAACGCACCTGGCCGGTCAGCTCCACGCCCAGCGCCTCGAGCTCGGTGGGCGTCCATGGCTCGGCGTCCCAGGCGCTGTAGAGCACCCGCGCGCCCCCGCCCACCTCGAGCCAGTGGAACAGGGGTGCGTGGGCGGTGAGCCCGAAGTCCCCGCACGCCAGGAACCGGTCGCTCTCGGGTTTCGTCTGCGCGTGGCTCATGATCAGCCCGAGGTAGCCGTTCCGCGACAGCGGGAGGAAGCGCGGGCCGATGGTCAGCTCGAGGAACACCGGCGTGTCCCTGGCCGGGCCCTCGGCCTGCGCCGGGACCGGCCCCGCGACCGCCAGGACGCACGCGGCAGCCAGGACCCGCGGGAGCCACCGGGACCGGCTGCGGTCGCTGGAGGGTGGCGGGTTGGACGACATGCTCAGGCCCCGCAGAAGAGGGTGAAGTCCTCGAGGACGATGTCGTCCACGACGCAGCCGGAAAGCTGGCCTTCGAGGAGCAGGGCAGTCAGCGGCCAGGCCGGGCCACCGTCGGGATCGGGCAGGCCGAGCTCGACGACCCCGGTGCAGAAACGCAGCGTCCCGCCGGCGGTGGTGCACTCCAGCTGCAGCGCCCGGGGCACGTCGGCCCCGGCGAGGTCGCGGTAGGTGACCTGCGCGCCCAGGCGCAGGACGTCGGCCTGCGCCGGACGCTCCACGCAGCTGGTGACCACGGCGAACTGCACCTGGCAGTCCTGCTCGCTGCACACCCGGGAGCCCGGCTCCAGCGCGCGGCGCACCACCGCGCGCGCGCCACCGAGCTGCAGGGCATGCTCCGCCGGGTGGTACGTCCGCACCACCTGCGCGCTCCCCTCGACCAGCTCCCAGCCGCACAGCCCGTCGCAGCCCTCGAAGTCCTCGTGGACCCAGCGGTCGAGGTCGCGGACCGTGCACTCGCAGCCGGCCAGCAGGACCGCCAGGACCGCCAGGGCCGCCGGGACGCGGGACCCATGGTAGGCGCTGCACCTCATGGCCTCCGCTTCGACAGGGCGACGCTGCGGGCTATTCAGCGGGCGCAGACCAGGGAACCCTCTCCGCAGGCTCTGCCCCCGAAGGGGGTTCCAAGTTCCTCGTTCCACGTTACTCGTTCCAAGTTCCAAGTTCCTTGTTCCTACCCCTTTAAACCTGCCCGGAGCGATCCACAGCGGTGGGCTGTGGAGGCTCAAACAGTCCTCGGCCCTTCGGAGGACACCCCTGAGGGCTATGGCTCGGCCTGGTCGAGGCCGAACAGGTGGAGGTAGCGGGCCACCCGCTCCTCGAGCGTCGGGGCGGCGATGGCGTCGCACAGCTCGTCCGGCCGGTAGCCGCGGCAGACCGCGGGCCGGGTCGCGTAGATGCGGCAGGTGAGATCCTCCGCCAGGTGGGGGCAGGGGACCCCCGCTGGCTTCCCCAGCGCGCTGATGTCCGGCGCCACGCAGCAGGTCGCGCACTTGCGGCAGATCCGCACGACCTCAGCCCCCGGCCCGGCGCGCGGCGAACAGCCGGCGGATCTCGGCCTCCAGCGCGGCGAGCTCGAGCGGCTTCGACAGGTAACCGTCCATGCCGGCCTCCAGGCAGCGCTCCCGGTCGCCTTCCAGCGCGTGGGCGGTGAGCGCGATGACCGGCAGGCGGTCGCCGCGCCCGGCCTCCAGGGCGCGGAGCTTCCCCACC
This sequence comes from Myxococcota bacterium, assembly GCA_022710975.1. GTDB lineage: Bacteria > Myxococcota > B64-G9 > B64-G9 > B64-G9 > JAKLGA01. Next base: position 344,994 of record JAKLGA010000004.1, read on the forward strand.
GTCTCCAGCCCGTCCTGCTCGGGCATCTGCACGTCCAGGAGCGCGAGATCGAAGCCCCCGTGCGCGAGCGCATCGAGCGCCGCGCGGCCGTCCAGGACCGTCTCCACCCGGTGACCCAGGCGCTGCAGCATCTGGCGGGTCACCAGGCCGCTGACCGGATCGTCCTCGGCCAGCAGCACCCGCAGCGGGTCGGGCGGCGCGGACGGCGTCGGGGCCGCGGGCCGCGCGGGGGGCGGCGCGCCCTCTGCCCTGGCCGCGGGCGCGCGCTCCAGCCAGGCGGTGAAACGGAAGGTGCTGCCCCGGCCCGGCGCGCTCTCGAGCCCGATCTCCCCGCCCATCTCCTCGACCAGCCGGCGGGCGATGGTCAGCCCCAGCCCGGTCCCGCCGAAGCGGCGGGTGGTGGAGCCGTCGGCCTGCACGAACGGTTCGAAGATGGCCTGCTGGCGCTCCGGCGGGACGCCGATGCCGGTGTCCTCGACCTCCACCTCGAGCCGCACCCGGGCCGCGTCCGCGGCGGCCTGGCGGACCCGCACAGCCACCCGGCCGCGCTCGGTGAACTTGAGGGCGTTGCCCACCAGGTTGAGCAGGATCTGCCGCAGGCGGTGGGCGTCTCCGCGCAGCCGCGCGGGCAGCTCGGGCGCCACGCTCCAGGCGAGCTCGAGCCCCTTCTGGCGGGCCATGGGGACGAGCGGCGCCAGCACCTCCTCCAGCGCGGGCCGCAGCTCGAGCTCCGCCGGGTGCAGGCTGGGCTGGCCTGCCTCCATGCGCGACAGATCCAGGATGTCCTCGATCACCCGCACCAGGCTCACGGCCGAGGCCTTGGCCTGCGCCAGGCGCTCCTGGCCCTCCGGGTCGGCGCGCCCGTCGGCCAGGCTGAGGTCGAGCATCCCGATGATGGCGTGGAGCGGGGTGCGCACCTCGTGGCTCATGTTGGCCAGGAACTCGCCCTTGGCGCGGCTGGCCTCCTCGGCCCGGTCGCGCGCCTCGCGCAGCAGGCGGGCGGCCCGCAGGCGCTCGCGTTCGTAGTAGGCGCTCAGGCCGATGAGCAGGGCCATCGCCGCGCCCCAGGTCCAGATCTGGTCGGCCTCGAGGTACTCCCGGGGCACCGCCGTGGGGAAGGTGAACCCGCCCGCCCTGGCGATCTCGAACCCGGCCATCACCCCTGCGGTCAGCAGGCCCCAGATCCAGGCGGTCCGCCCGGCCAGGACCAGCGCGGCCAGCGGCACCGCCACGAAGGTGATCACGTTGGCCCCGGCCAGGCCGCCGGTCAGCATGTTCGCCAGGCTGATGCTGGTCAGCAGGGTCAGCAGCCAGACCTGCACGCCGACCCGCAGCGCGGCCAGGGAGCGCGTCATCATGAAGACAGCCGGCAGGACCAGGATGCTGGCCAGCATGAAGCCGGCCACCTCGATCTCGCCGTAGCCGAAGAACCACACGCTCCAGGCCACGCCGAAGAACAGGAACAGCAGCCCCGACACCAGCACCACCCGCACCCAGCGGTGTTCCTCCTCGTCCCCGAGCGGCCCCAGCCGCCAGCGCGCCAGGCGATCGAGGGCGGCCTGCACCCGGCCTGGCCCGGGGGGCTGGGGTGGGCGCCGCGGCGCGTGTGGCATGCTCGACCCCCTTCAGACCACCAGGGTGAAGGTGGTGCCGCCCGGGCCGGTCTCCACGTCGACCTCTCCGCCCCGGGTCTCGGCCACCGCCCGCACGATGGAGAGCCCCAACCCGGTGCCGCCGCGGTCGCGCTCGGTGGTGAAGAAGCGCTCGAACAGGCGCCGGCGGTTGGCCTCGCTGATGCCCGGCCCGTGGTCGCGCACGGCGAAGGCCAGCCGCGCCCCGCGCCGGGCGACGGAGAGCTCGACCGGCTGGCCGGCCCCGTGCCGCGCGGCGTTGTCCAGGAGGTTGCGCAGCGCCGACTCGAGGTGATCCGGGTTCATGCGGAGCGGGCCGGGAGCCGCCCCCGGCGCGAGCACCACCCGGCCGGAGTAGCCCTGCAGCAGCCGCGCCAGGAAGGGCTCGAGCGCGATGTCCTGGGCGGCCTCCGGGGCGGTCTGGATGCGGGCCAGCTCGAGCAGCCGGGCCACCAGGCGCTCCATGCGCTGGGCCGCGGCCAGGACGTTCCCGTGGAAGCGGGCGCGCTGCTCGGGGGGCATGTCCGGCTCGTCCCGGAGCAGCTCGGCCGCCCCGCGGATGGAGGCGATCGGGGTCTTCAGCTCGTGGCTCACGTTGGTCGCGAAGCCGGCGATGTAGTCGGCCCGCTCCGAGAGCTGGCGGGTCATGCTGGCGAGCGCGGTGCCCAGGCGGTGGAACTCGGCCGGCGCCAGGCGGCCCGGCTCGAGCGCCGGCCCGGGCTCGCCGCGGGCGATGGCCTGGGCCGCGGCGGTCAGCCGCCGGAGCGGCCGGGTGAACAGGCCGGCCATGAGCAGGCTGAAGGCCGCGGTCAGCAGCGCGCTCAGCCCGAGCGCGAGGGCCACCGGCCGCCGCAGCAGCCAGGCCGCCTTCAGCGGATCCAGGCTGGTGCGCGACGCCCACACCGCCCCCACCACCTGCCCGCCGGACACGATGGGCAGGGCCACGAACAGGCGCACCTCCCCGCGGGAGGAGATGCTGCCGAGCGCCGGCTTGGGCTCGTCGCTCAGCCGCGCGCGGGTCACCGAGGCGTAGCTCCCCGAGAGCGCCCGGCGGACCTCCGGCAGCCCGCCGAGCCTGGCCCCGCTCCACAGCCCGGAGGTGGCCACCGTGCAGCCCTGGGCGTCCACCACCCGGGCCGCGGTCAGGTTGAACGCCTTGGCCCGCTCCAGGATGGGCTGCAGCCGCCGGCCGGCCTGCCAGGCCGGGCCGTCCCCCTCGGGGCAGAACTCGGTCGGCGCCTCCACGGGCGGCAGGCGCGGCGCGCCGGCGTCGAGGCGGGGCTCGATCGGGTAGAAGCGCTCGTCGCTCGCGTCCAGGGGGCGGATGGAGGGCGCCTGTGCGGACGGGACGCCCTGGGCCTCCAGCCAGAACTCCCGCCAGGTCTCGGCCAGCACCACCGCCTCGCCGATCAGCTTGCTCTCGGTCTGGCGCACGAGCTGGCTCTCGAACAGCCGCAGGCCCAGGTAGGCCAGGCCCGGCACCACCAGCACCAGGGCGTTCAGGGCGAGCAGCAGCCAGGTGAGCGACAGGCCGCGGCGGGCCGGGTGCGGGGCCGGCGCGGTCATCGCTCGCCCGGCCCGGGCGCCGGCTGCCCGGGCTCGCGCAGCCGGTAGCCCACCCCGTGCACCGTCTCGATGGGGTCGGCGGCCCCGGCCTCGGCCAGCTTGCGGCGGATGCGGCGCACGTGGGAGTCGATGGTGCGGTCGGTGATGGCGTGCCCCTGGCCGTAGGCCCGGTCCACCAGCTCGTCGCGGGTGAACACCTTGCCAGGCCGGCCGAGCAGCGCCTGCAGCAGCGCGAACTCCGTGGCGGTGAGCGCGACCTCGGTCCCGCTCCAGGTGCAGCGCCGCCGCTCGAGGTCCAGGCCGAGCGGCCCGCAGGCGAGCGCCGGGACCGGCCCGGCCGGGGCAGGCTGGGTCCGGCGCAGCACGGCCTTCACCCGGGCCACCACCTCGCGCGGGGAGAAGGGCTTGACCACGTAGTCGTCCGCCCCCAGCTCCAGCCCCAGAACCCGGTCCAGCTCGTCGGTGCGGCTGGTGAGGAACACGATGGGCAGTCGGCCCCTGGCCCGCAGCGCCCGGCACACCTCCAGCCCGTCCGCCTCGGGCATGAGGATGTCGAGCAGGGCGAGCTCCACGGGCTGCTCGGCGCACAGGCGCAGCGCCTGGGCCCCGTCGGCCGCCTCGAGCACGCGGTGGCCGGCCCGCTCCAGGGCGTAGCGCAGCACCTCGCGGATGTGCCCGTCGTCGTCCGCCACCAGGATGGTCGCCAAGGCCGCTTCCCTCCAGGGGTTCTGCCGGCATCCCACCATCGGCTCCGGCCCGAGTCAAGCCGGCCGGGCCGCCGCGCCGCGGGGCTTGCAAGCGGAGGGACTTGTGTGCAGTATGCGCCCGGAAGGGCTCGGCGCCGCCCCGCCTGGGGGCCCGGCCGCAGGAAGGATGGCGAGCCATGACCGACCTCGAGATCGAACTGCGGGACAAGCTGATCGCGCGACTCGACCTCAAGGACGTGGACCCCTCCCAGATCACCAGCGCTTCCCGCCTGTTCGGCGAGGACCTGGGGCTCGACTCGATCGACGCCCTGGAGCTCGAGGTGATGATCCAGGAGCACTGGGGCATCCAGATCAAGGCCTCCGAGCGCAACCGCTCCACGTTCGGCACCCTGGGCGACCTGGCCCGCTTCATCCAGGCCAACCTGGGCCGGGACTCCGCCCGGGAGGACGGGAGCCGGGTCCCCAAGGCGGGCTGAGGGGCCCGGGCGATGATCATCGGCAAGCACAGCGGCGCCCGGGCGCCCTCGGGGGAGCACCGGCTGACGGTGTTCGAGCCGGACGGCAGCGGTCGGCTGCAGGCCAGCGTGCAGCCGACCGAGTACCAGGATCTCATCGAGCAGTCCTACGCACAGCAGCGCGAGGCGGCCGGGCGGTTGCTCGGCCGGCTGCGGGCCGGGGAGCTGAGCCCGATCGGCTTCTACCTGGAGCTGCAGCGGCTGACCGTGGGCGAGCTGGCCACCCGGGCTCGGGTGAGCGCCTGGAAGGTGCGCGCCCACCTCGCGCCGAGGGGCTTCCTGCGCGCCCGGGTGGAGACCCTGCAACGCTACGCGCTGGTCTTCGACGTGGACGTGGCCGACTTCTTCCAGCTCCTGGAGCTGGCCGACGGGCTGGAGGCCCGGCTGGAGCCCCACGGCGAGCGCCTGCTCCAGCGCCTGCGGATCCAGCCGGGGCAGGGCGCATGAGCGGGCTCATCCCGGGCTACCGCCACGAGGCGGCCTCGCACTGCGAGACCGGCAGCCTCCGCAACGCGCTGCGCTTCGCCGGGCTCGAGCTCAGCGAGCCGATGGTGTTCGGGCTGGGCTCCGGGCCGGCCTTCTACTACCTGTTCTTCGTCAAGGGCCCGGCCACCCTGCCCATGCTGGGCATCCGCAACCCCCCCGGCGGGGTGCTGCGCAACGTCACCCGGCGGCTGGGCATCGAGCTGCACGGGCGGGAGCACAAGAGCGGCGCCGAGGCCCTGGAGCGGGCGGACGCGCTGCTCGCCAGGAACGTCCCGGTGGCCGCGCTGGTGGACATGTTCTACATGCAGTACCTGCCGGCCTTCATGCGGGTGCACGCCCCGTTCCACTTCATCCTGCTGGTGGGCCGGGAGGGCGAGCACTACTGGGTGTCGGACCCCTACGCCGAGCAGCTCGAGCGGCTGCACCGGGACGATCTGCGCGCCGCCTGGCAGACGCACGCCCGGCTGTCGAAGGACAACTACCTGGCCCACGTGGGCGCGCTGCCCCCGGCGCTCGATCTGCGCCGGGCCAGCCGCGAGGCCATCCTGCGCACCTGCCGCGACGTGGTCCTGCCCCGGCCGGTCCGCCGGCTGGCCTTCTTCATCGGGCCGCAGGGCATGCGCACCTTCGCCCACGCCATGCGCCGCTGGCCCGCGCGCCACCGCGGGGTCGCGCTGCGCGAGGGCATCCTGTTCCACGTGGTGATGTTCGAGGAGCAGGGCACCGGCGGCGGGGCCTTCCGCCTGATGTACGCCGCCTTCCTGCAGGAGCTGGCCGCGCGCTTCGGCGCCCGGCGCCTGGGCGAACTGGCGGTCGAGATGGGCGCGCACGGCCGCACCTGGCGCAACACCTCGCGCAAGTTCGCCGCGCTGGGCAAGAAGATCCCCATGGCGGACGAGGACTACGAGGGCTGGGCCCGGGACCACCGGGCCGAGCTCGAGCAGGGGCTCCGGGAGCTGGCGGACGACTTCCTGCGCCTGGCCGACTTCGAGGAGCGTTTCTTCCCCGAGCTCCGCGCCGCGGCCGCGGCCGAGCTCCGCTGAGCCCCCGGGCGGGGCGGGTGGGACCCATGGCGGATCCGGCGGAATTCTGGCGCGCCTGGGCGCCGTACTGGGGAGAGATGGAGGACCGCCACTTCGGGCGGGCCGCGGCCGAGCGCATCTCCGCTGGCCTGCAGCCCCCCGTGCTGGTGGTCGGGGCCGGGCAGGGCATCATCGTCGAGCACCTCCGGCGGAAGGGCCTGGAGACCTTCGGGCTCGACCTCGATCCCGAGATGGTGCGCGAGGCCCGCGAGCGCCGCGGGCTGGAGCTCGTGCTGGGGGACGCCCGCGCGCTGCCCTTCCCGCGCAACCGCTTCGGCGCGGTCATCCTGTCCTCGGGGGTGCTGGACTACCTGGAGGACGAGGAGCTCGCGCGCCAGATCCTGGCCGAGGCGTTGCGGGTGCTCGTGCCCTACGGCGATCTGTGGGCCGCCTTCTACCAGCTCCCGCCCACGGTGGCCCGGGTGAACCGCCGGCTGGGCATCCTGGAGCCGCGCCGCTACCACCTGGGGCGGCTGTTCAAGCTGCTGCGCACCGTGCGGCAGGACCCGCTGGCCTGCGTCCCAGAGATCGCCCGCTGGAGCGGCCGCGGCCGGCTGTCCTGCGGCGTCTACTTCACCTGGCTCGGGCTCTTCCTGCCGCGCGAGCTCAAGGCCGACTCGCGGCTCATCGAGCGCATCCTCGAGTCCGCCCGGGCCCGCGGCGTGGACCCCGCGCGTCTGTGGGACGCGACCCCCGACAGCCTGCCCTACCGGGACGAGGCCACGGTGCAGTCCCTGTTCGCCTCCCTGGGGCTGGCCCAGACGGAGCTGGTGCGCCTGCCCGACTGCCTGGTGGTGCGCCACCACAAGACCAGCCTGGCCAGGCTCGCGCCGGCCGGCCCGGGCGGGGGCGCAGCCGCCGGGGAGTGGGCCGTGCGCACGCGCGCGCTCAGCAAGCGCTACCCCGGAGCCGCGCGGCCTGCCATCGAGGGGCTGCACCTCACTGTCCCGCGCGGCGCGGTGTTCGGCATCCTCGGCCCCAACGGGGCCGGCAAGACCACCACGCTGATGATGCTCTCGGGCCTGCTCTCCCCGGACGCGGGCGAGATCGCCTTCGCCCCGGACATCGCTCGCGGCAGCCTGCGCCGGCGCATCGGCTACGTGCCGCAGGAGCTGGCCCTGTACCCGCGCCTGACGGCCGCCGAGAACCTGCGCTTCTTCGGCCGGCTGTACGGGCTGGGCGGGCGGAGGCTCGGGGAGCGGGTGGCGGCGCTCCTGGCCATGGTGGGCCTCGGCGCCCGCGCGGGGGATCTGGTCAAGGACTTCTCGACCGGCATGATGCGGCGGCTCAACCTGGCGGCCGGCCTGCTGCACGCGCCCGACATCCTGCTGCTGGACGAGCCCACCGTGGGCATCGACCCCCAGTCGCGCAACCTCATCTTCGAGGCCCTGGCCGAGCTGCGGCGGCAGCGGGTCACGGTGCTGTACACCACCCATTACATGGAGGAGGCCAGCCGGCTGTGCGACCGGATCGCCATCCTGGACCGGGGCCGGCTCATCCTCGAGGGGCACCCCCGCGAGCTGCTCACCCAGCACGGGCTCCGGCGGCTGGAGCTCGGCGGCCCCCCGGCCGCGCTCGAGGCGGCCCGGGCGGCGGCCGTCGCCCTGGAGGAGGTCTTCTGGGCGGGCACGGTCGAGGGCGGTCTCAAGGTGCTGGCCCCGGCCACCGGCGACGGCCCGGCGCTGCTCGAGAGGCTGCAGGCGGCGGCCGGCGCGGCCGGGGCCGCGCTCTGCCTGCGCTCGGCCGCGGAGCCCGATCTGGAGAGCCTGTTCCTCGATCTGACCGGGCGCTCGCTCCGGGACGGGGCGGAGGGCTGAGCCCGTGCGCCTCCTGGCCATCGCCGGCAAGGAGCTCCGGCTCCTGCTCCGCGACCCGGGCGGGCTCGTCTTCCTGTTCGTCCTGCCGGCCGTGTTCATCGTGGTGCTCAGCTTCGCGCTGCAGGGGGCCTTCACCTCGGGCCCGGCCCAGGAGCGCTTCGACGTGCTGGTGGTGGACGAGGAGGGGCTGGAGCTGGGCGCGGCCCTGGCCGAGGGGCTGGACGCCTCGGGCCGCTTCCGCGCGCTCGCCTCCCTCGACGGCCAGCCGCTCGACCGGGCCGGGGCGCTGCGGGCGCTGCGGGCCGGGCGCCACCAGGTGGCGGTCGTCGTCCCGGCCGGGAGCACCCGGGCTGCCGGCCTGCGCGCCGACGAGAACCTCGAGGTGCTGGTCGATCCGGCCCTGTCCGGGGAGTTCGCCAGCGCGGTCACCCAGCTCGTGCAGGCGGTGGTGCTGCGCTTCGAGCTCGAGGGGCTGCAGCGGGTGGTCAACGCCTCGGAGCTGGCCGACTTCGCCTTCGAGGGGCACGTGGGCGACCGCTGCCTCCAGGTCCGCCAGGTGTACACCGGCCGGCCAGGCGCCGAGCTGCGGCCGAACTCGGTCCAGCAGACCGTGCCCGGCTGGACCATCTTCGCCCTGTTCTGGATCTCCCAGATCCTGGCCATCAACCTGATCCAGGAGCGCCTGAGCGGGGCCTACCGGCGCATCCTGGTCTCGCCGATCTCCTTCGCCGGCTACCTGACCGGCAAGATGCTGCCCTTCTTCGCCATCAACCTGCTGCAGGCGGCGCTCATGTTCGCCATCGGGGTGTGGGGGCTGCCCTGGCTGGGCGCGCCGGCGCTCGAGCTGCGCGAGCCGTGGGCGCTCGTGGCCATGACGGGGGCCATCTCGGTGGCCGCCCTGGGCTTCGGCCTGGTCATGGCGGCGCTGTCGAGGACGGTCTTCCTGGTGGCCTCGCTGTCCGCCTCGGTGCTGATCATCATGGCCATCCTGGGCGGCATCATGGTGCCCAAGTTCGTCATGCCCGAGGCCATGCAGCGCCTGTCGCTGGTCGTGCCGCACGGCTGGGCGCTGGACGGCTACCTGGACATCCTGGTGCGGGGGGCGGATCTGCGCCACGTGGCGCCGTCCATCGCGGCCGTGCTGGCCTTCGGCCTCGCCTTCCACCTGTTCGCCTGGGCCCGCCTGTCCCGGCAGAGCCCGCGGCCGCCGCGCTGAACCTCTTACTTCGGGTGTTTTCCATCGTTTTATTTGACATTTTTGTTCCTGCATTCAAAATGGAGTCGACGACTCCAAATTGCGAGGAATAATGGAAATCACTGTTCCAAGACGGATGAAGGACCCCGGCCAGAGCTTCTTCCTCTTCGGGCCCCGTGGAACAGGCAAGTCGACATGGATGAAGGAGAATCTGAGAGGGTCCCTGTGGATCGATCTCCTTTTGCCCGAGACCTTCAGGAGCCTCAGCGCCCGCCCCGAGAGGCTGCGAGAGCTTGTCGCCGGGCGGACCGGCCCGCTCGTGGTGGTGATCGATGAGGTGCAGCGGGTGCCGCAGCTCCTGCCCCAGGTCCACGCGCTGCTCGAGGAGGACAGGCGACTGCGCTTCGTGCTCACGGGTTCGAGCGCCCGCAAGCTCCGGCGGACCGGTGTGGACCTGCTCGGTGGCCGGGCGCTGCTGCGCTCCCTGCATCCCTTCCTGGCGTGCGAGCTGGGAGCCTCGTTCGACCTCGGCCGCGCGCTGGAGATCGGGTTGGTGCCGCTGGTCACCCAGTCGGCCGCGCCCGCGGACACGCTCGCGGCTTACGCGTCCCTCTACGTCCAGGAGGAGGTCCAGGCGGAGGGCCTGACCCGCAACGTCGGTGCCTTCCACCGCTTCCTCGAGGCGGTCAGCCTGTCGCACGCCGGCCTGCTGAATGTCAGCAGCGTGGCGCGAGATTGCGAGGTGAACCGCAAGGTGGTCGAGAGCTACCTCGAGATCCTCGAGGATCTGCTGCTGTGCTTCAGCCTGCCTGTGTTTGCGAGGCGGCCGGGCCGGGCCACCGTGGCCAGGCGGAAGTTCTTCCTCTTCGATGCCGGTCTGTTCCGCGCGCTCAGGCCGAGAGGCATGCTCGAGGCAGGCATGGATCTCGCCGGACCTGCGCTGGAAGGAATCGTGGCGCAGCACCTGCGGGCGGTGTCCGCCTACCGAAACGATGACTCGCAGCTCTCCTTCTGGCGGACGCGCGGCGGCGTCGAGGTCGATCTCGTCTGGTACGGCCCGCGCGTGTTCCAGGCCATCGAGGTCAAGAACGCCTCGCGCGTGCGGCCCGAGGATCTGCGCGGGTTGAGGGCCTTCCATGGCGAGTACCCCGAGGCCGAGCTGCTGCTGCTCTACCGGGGCACGGAGCGCCTGCGCCTGGGCGAGGTCCAGTGCCTGCCTTGCGAGGAGTACCTGCGCGAGCTCGTGCCCTGAGCCGGGGCGCCGGGGCCCACCCTCTCGCTAGGGCGCCTCGAGGCGCGCCTCGGCCGCGGCCAGGATCACCGCCGAGCTCCCCGCGGCCCCCTGGTAGTAGCGCAGGAAGCGCCCGGGCTCCCCGGCGGCCGCGGCCAGCCGGGCCTCGCCCAGGTTGTGGGCCCAGCGGTAGCCGATGGGCTGGTAGGCGAGCGCGACCGCGACCGTGAGCGGCCCGGCCGGACGGGGCAGCGCCAGGCTGTAGCGGATCACGTCCCCGCCGCCCTGGAAGTCGGCGTCCCGGGCCGCGGCCCCGTGGACGGCGATGTCCTTGCCGGCGGCGGCCTTGTCGAAGCCCTCGGGCAGCAGGCGGTTGTCCTTCAGGTAGCCTGTGGCGGTGAGCAGGCCGGTGGTCACCCGGCCGTCCGGGTCGCCCAGGATGGGCTCGTAGAGCTGCACCTGGTCGGCCGTCTCGATGCGCTCGTGGTGCGGCTCGTGGCGGCCCGCGTCCTGGTCGTTGTCGTTGCCGGCGATGCTGCCGTCTGGCTCGAGCCGGCCCGACTCGAACAGCACCCCGCCCGCCTGGTCGCGGACCTGGAGGTGCAGCCAGGCCCGGCGCGAGGGGTAGGCGCTGGGCAGCTTGTGCCCGGCCAGGTTGCGGACCGCCACCGTGGCCTCCAGGCGCTCGCCGCTCCAGGCGCAGGTGAGCTCGAGCCGGGCCGCGGCCTGCGCCAGGTGCGCGCGGTTCCGCTCCGCGGCCAGCTCGAGCTCCTGGGGCAGGGCGCGCACGCCCAGCTCCGCCCGGTGGGTGTTCAGCAGGCCCAGCACGAAGAAGTTCCCGCCCAGGAAGGCGTGCTGTCGGGCCTCGTCCCGCGGTCGGCCCCACACGCCGGCGATGGCCGTCCCCTCCGCGAGCGCCCGCATGTGGCAGCCCTGGCAGTCCTGGGTCGACGGGTAGCGGCTGTGCAGCCACTCCTGGTAGGGCACTTGCTCGGGCAGCCGGCCCACCACCTGCCCGTCCGGGCCGAGCGCGTGGGTGATGAGGGTGTGGCAGCTCGCGCACAGGGCCGCGTCGCGCACGTGCTCGCCCTGGGTGGGGGTGAGCTCGGTGGCCGAGGCCATGAGGCGGGTGCGGCCGGCGTCCACCTCGTACGGGCCGTGCACGACCCGCGCGCCCCAGGGGGTGCCGGCGTCGTACGCGAAGCGGCCGACCAGGGTCTCGGGCTGCCCGAGCCCCTCGGCCTCGAGCTGGTGGCACAGGCTGCAGGACACGCCGTCCCAGGCCAGGGGGGCGAGCGGGGCCTGGCTCCGGCCGGCCGGCAGGAGGGCGAACACCTCGCCCTCGGCGCCTCCGGCGTGCGCCGTGGCCCGCGCCATGGGCATGTGGCAGATGCTGCACTCGGCCTCGATGGCCCGCGCCGCCCCGGGGTGGTCCAGGCTCTCGCGCCGGACCGCGGCGTGCCAGTAGGGGTCGCGGGCCGCGTTGGCCATCATGCCCGGACGCCAGTCGGTGCCGAAGCTGACGTCCTCGCCGGCCGGGCCGGTGAGTCCGTTGTGGCAGGCCAGGCACTCGTCGGCCAGGTGGAACAGCCGCGGCGGCTCGTCCCCGGCCGCGCGGCCGAGCGGCAGCAGGAGGGCGAGCGCCAGGGCGATCTGCGTGCGCGTGCTCATGCTCACCACCCCTCTCCCAGGCCGCCGTCGAACCACTCCCACAGCAGGTAGGCCCAGACCCCGATGGCCCGATCGTTGCCCGGCTCGACCGGGATGCGGGTAGCCAGCCCGAGCGCGATGTGCTGGCGGGTGCTGAGGCTGACCTGGAGCTGGGGGGCGAGGTCCCAGTGGACCGCGGAGGGCTCCTCGACGGCCAGCGAGCCGAGCACCTCCAGCATGGGCGACCAGGCCCGCCCGAAGTCCGCCTGCTCGAAGGTGTAGCCGTAGGCGGCGCGCCAGAACACGTCCACCTCCGCCTGCGTCTCGAAGGGCACCTCGGCGCCGGCCTGCAGGTGGAGGAAGCCCGCGGGCCCCAGCGACTGGCTCAGGCTGAGCGCGGGCTCGACCACGAAGGCCCCGCCGCCGAGTCCGCCGTCCGTCCGGCCGGTGGGCAGGATGAGCTCCGCGATCACGCTGGCGATGGTCCCGGACCCGGGCACCGCCACCACCACCTGCTTGATCCCCAGGGCCACGTCGCCCAGCCCGCCGGCCCAGCCGCCCGTGCCCGGCTGGGCGGGGTCGGGCGGCTCCTCGACCAGCCCGAGGGGCAGCACGACCTCGAGCTGGCTGGAGCTCCCGAGCCGCTTCTCGAACAGCACCTCGAGCTCGAACTCGCGCTCGCCCTCCACGGCCGCGCCGAAGGTGAGCACCAGCTCGTCCTCGACGAAGGCCTTCTCGGTGAACATGGGCCGGGGCTGGTTCAGGTTGCCGCTGGGCCAGTCCGGCTCCTGGCAGAAGGTGCGCAGGTGCTGCACGGCGGCCTCGAGCTGGGCCTGGCTCAGCGCCAGGCCGAACGCGGGCATGCGCCGGTCGAAGGCCCGCGCCGGGCCGCCCCGGTGGGCCACGGCGAACCAGTCCGAGTCCGGCTCGCGGGTGGCGAAGCTGCAGTCGGTGAAGTCCGGCAGCCCGAGCTCGAAGCCCACCCGCTCGCGCGGCAGGCCCCGGCCATCCTGCCCGTGGCAGGCGGCGCAGGCCGCGCTGTACACCTCCGCAGGCGAGCTCAGCCCTGCGGCGGGATCCTCGGTCGCGGCCCGGCCGGCCGGCACCGACAGCGTCGCCCCGGCCAGCGTCAGCAATCCTAGGAGCGGGAAGAGGAGTCTCGGCATGGCGTGGCGCACCTCGCTCTGCGTGGCGGGCGTGTGTCACCCGACCCCGAACCCCTACCACGGGGACCCGGGCGCGCCAAGGGTCCAGCCAGGCCGCCGGGAGCGCGTACGACTTTACACGCGGGGCGGTCTCCGCTAACAATGCCGGGCATGATTCCGGCGCGCTTCCCCCCCGGAGACGCCGCCCTGTTCTCGGGGCGACCCTACGAGGAGACCCTGCTGGCGGAGGTGGACGGCCTGCTGCGGCAGGGCGCCTGCTCCCACGGCACGCTCGAGGTGGAGACCGAGGAGTCGCGGCTCACCTGCCTGATCCACCGGGGCGTGCCGCACCTGGCCGGGCTCCAGGAGGACGACGGCTTCTTCTGGGTGTCGCTGCACGACTTCCCGGTGCGCGCCCGCCAGCTGCGCGGGGCCTACTGCAGCCTGGTGCGCAGCGACCCGGCCCGGGTGCTGCTGTGCGCGGTGCACTTCCGCAACCGGCCCTTCCTGCAGGCCAGCCTGGAGCTGGTCGATCTGGAGCACGTGCTCGACGTGCTGGCGGCCGAGGGCCAGGACGCGGTCATGGCGCTCGAGGGCAGCATCGCCCGCAGCCTGCTGTTCCTGCAGAAGGGCAAGCCGGTGCGGCTGTACATGGGCAACCCGGCCGTCGAGCCCGGTGGGCAGGACGCCCGTGAGCGCTTCCTGCGGCACGCCCGCGACCCGCGGGCCGAGGTGCGCAAGGTCGAGGTGTTCAAGAAGCTCGTGATCACCCCCGACCCGGAGGCGGGCACGCCCTTCGCCCAGCTCCTGGCGGCCGCCTCGCCCCCGCCGCCCCGCAACGTGGTGGTGCGCTTCGGGGGTCGGGAGGTGCTGCAGCGGCCGTTCATGCCGCCGGCCATGACGCTCGGCCGGGACCGCACCTGCGAGCTCATGCTCGACAGCCTGGGGGTCAGCCGGCGCCACGCCAGGCTCACCTGGGAGCGGGGCATGTTCATGCTCGAGGATCTGGGCTCGGCCAACGGCACGCTGCTCGGCGGCCGGCCCGTCACCCGCAACCCCGTCGACCGCGGCATGCCCTTCACCGTGGGCGAGTACGAGCTGGAGCTCATCGATCCGCCCGAGCTGGCCACCTCCTCGACCGTCTACATCGGCACGGAGGCCCACGCCAGCGGCTACCTGGTGGGACCGGGCGGCGCCTCGATCGAGCTGCTGCGCGAGATCACCCTGGGCAAGGCGCGCGGGGTGGACGTGAGTCTGGGAGGCTGGGGGGTCCGGGCGGTGCACGCCCGCATCCGGCCCATCGGGCCGGGGATCTGGCACCTGCGCTGCTTCGAGAACGGCAAGGTCCTGGTGAACAAGCAGAAGGTCAGCGAGGCCGAGCTGCGCTACGGCGACTCCCTGGTGGTGGGGAAGACGTCCTTCTTCGTGGTATCCAAGGCCTGACACTTCTCCGGCGGCATCACATCCTTCTTGAATCCGCTGCGGATTTAGGGGAAACTCCTCAGGCTGGGTGTGGATGGGAGAAGCCTGCGGGCCGGGGTAGCCCCCTGGGCAGGTTTGGTGTTTGCGAATGCGGATCTGTCCTTCATGCGGCAAGCACGTCGAGGACGGAGTCCTTTACTGTCCTGAGGACGGCACCCGCCTGTCCTCGGTGGCCGACTTCGCCCCCAACTCCACCCCGTCCACCACCGGCCTGCGGCTGCTGAACACGGTGCTCGGCTCCTACCGGCTGCTCAAGATCCTGGGCGAGGGCGGCATGGGCCGGGTGTACCTGGCCGAGCACACCCGCCTGGGCCGCAGGGTGGCGCTGAAGACGCTGCGCTCGGAGTACGCCAGCAACCCCAGCGCCGTGCGGCGCTTCTTCCGCGAGGCCCGCGCCGTCAACCAGATCCGGCACGAGAACATCGTCGAGATCACCGACTTCATCGAGCAGGAGGGCGGTGAGAACTACTACATCATGGAGTTGCTCGAGGGCGTGAACCTGGCCGAGGTGCTCTCGGCCGAGGGGGCCCTGCCCCAGGATCGCATCCTGCGGATCGGCCTGCAGATCGCCTCCGCCCTGGCCTCGGTCCACGAGGCGGGCATCGTCCACCGCGACCTCAAGTCGGAGAACATCTTCCTGGTCGAGCGCAGCGGCCAGAAGGACTTCGCCAAGCTGTTCGACTTCGGCGTGGCCAAGCTGTACCAGCCCACCGTCGACCCGGCCGTGTGGAAGACCCAGGCCGGGGCCATCCTGGGCACCCCCGAGTACATGTCGCCGGAGCAGGCCTCGGGCAAGGAGGTCGACTACCGCTCGGACATCTACTCCTTCGGCATCATCCTGTTCGAGATGGTCACCGGGCAGAAGCCCTTCAAGGGCAAGTCGTTCGGCGAGATGGTCATCAAGCACCTGACCGTCCGCCCGCCCCGGCCGAGCCGCATGAAGGACCTGCCCCGCCCGGTCGACCCGGCCCTCGAGGAGCTGGTGCTGGCCTGCCTGGAGAAGGATCCGGTCAAGCGCCCGCCCTCCATGCGGGCGGTGGAGACCCGCCTGCTCATGCTGCGCGGCCAGGCCCAGGCCGACGCCCCGACCCTGGTGCCCCGCCCGGCCCGGCGGGCGAAGGCCTGGCTCGCGACCGGGCTGCTGCTCGTGCTGGTGCTGGCCGGGGTGGGCGGCTGGGCGGCGCTGCGGCCCGGCGAGGAGGCCGCCCAGCCCGCCGGCCCCGCGGCGGTCGAGGTGTCCTTCGACTCCGCGCCGCCCGGCGCCCAGGTGTTCGCCGAGGGCGCGGTGCAGCCGCTCGGCCGCACGCCCTTCCGGGCCTCCTTCGATCGGGCCGAGCGCCGGGCGCGCTTCGAGTTCGTGCTGGAGGGCTACCAGCGGGCCCGGGAGGAGGTGGGCCTGGGCTCGAGCTCCCGCCTGCTGGTGACCCTGGCCAAGCTGGAGCCGCCGCCGGAGCCCGAGGAGCCCCCGCTGGTGCCCCCGGAGGTGGAGAGGCCCGTCAAGGATCCCAAGAAGCCGCCGGTCAAGACCGGGCCCGGCAAGACCGAGAAACCCGACAAGCCCGACGACAAGGGCCCCGACAAGCCCGAGGACCTGGGGGCCACGATCGATCCGTTCGAGTAGGCGAGGGAGGCGAGGACATGCGCGCCGTGTTCGTCCTGACCGCGTGTTTCGTGCTGCTGGGCGGGTTCCCGGCCGCGGGTCCCTCCGCCCGGGCCGCCGAGCCGAGCGCGGCCTCGAAGAAGGAGGCCCGCAAGCACTTCGACGACGGCGAGCGCCACTTCCGGCTGGGCCGTTTCGCCGACGCCCTGGCGGCCTACTCCCGCGCCTACGAGGTCGCCCCGCTGCCCGGCTTCCTGTTCAACATCGGCCAGTGCCACCGCATGCTCGGTAACCACGAGCGGGCGGTCTTCTTCTACCAGGGCTACCTGCGGGAGAAGCCGGAGGCCAAGAACCGCGCGGCCGTCGCCAGGCTGATCCAGGACAGCCAGGCCAAGATGGCCGCCGCGGCCGAGGAGCAGCGCCGGCAGGAGGAGGAGCGGGTGCGGCTCGAGCAGGAGAAGCTGCGCCTGGAGCAGGAGCGCCTCGCGGTCGCGGAGCGCGCCCGGAAGGACGATCTGCGGCTGCGCGAGGAGGCCGAGCGCACCCGCCAGGCCGAGGAGGCCGCCCGGGTGGCGGCCGCGGCCCAGGAGCGGGCCCGCCTCGAGGCCGAGCCCGAGGTCTACGAGACCTGGTGGTTCTGGACCGTGCTGGTCGGCGGGCTGGCGGTGGCGGCCGGGGGCGTGGCCCTGGGCCTGACCATGAGCGGCGACGAGGTGGTGCTGCCCGGCGGCAGCCTCGGCACGCTGGACAGGAGGTGAGGCCGTGCGCCGGGGACACCTGCCATCGAACCTGGGCCTCTGCCTGACCGTCGCCGCGCTCG
Organism: Myxococcota bacterium; assembly: GCA_022710975.1. Lineage (GTDB taxonomy): Bacteria > Myxococcota > B64-G9 > B64-G9 > B64-G9 > JAKLGA01. Next base: position 361,921 of record JAKLGA010000004.1, read on the forward strand.
GCTGGGCCGGCCTGGAGCTGTCGGCCTGCGGCGAGACCATCACCCAGGACGGCCTGACCGGCATCGAGCTCACCGTGCGCTACGGGAGCGCCCTCGGGCTGGATCAGCTCCACGTCAGCGGCCGCGCCGACGGCGCGGACGCCTTCGCGCCCGGCTTCGTGCCCTCCTCCGCGCGCCCCCTGCGCGCGGGGGGCGAGACGGTCGTGCTGCTGCTGCCCGAGCGGCTGGTGGGCAAGGACGTGCTGCTGCGCGTGGACGGCCTGCAGCGGGGCGAGGTGCAGGCCAGCGGCGGCGCCGTGGTGCGGGTGGCCTCGGGCCGGATCGTCAAGCAGACCATCGAGCTGGGCGAGGCGGCGGTGTGCGGCGACAGCCAGGTGCACCCGGACGTGGAGGGCTGCGACGACGGCGGCACGGCGGCGGGCGACGGCTGCGACGCCGGATGCTGGCCCGAGGAGGGCTTCAACTGCGAGGGCGAGCCCAGCGAGTGCTGGCGCTGCGGGGACGGCACCTGCGACCCGGGCGAGGACGTGTGCGGGTGCGCCGCGGACTGCCTGGGCGCGACCTGCGGGGACGAGCGCTGCTGCCTCCAGGGCGGCGAAAACCCCTGCACCTGCCCCGGGGACTGCGGCCAGGGCACCTGCGGGGACGAGCTGTGCTGTGTGCAGGGTGGGGAGAACACCTGCAACTGCACCCTGGACTGCGGCATGGAGCAGTGCGGCAACGGCACCTGCTGCCTGGAGACGGACGAGACCGCCCTGCGATGCCCGGTGGACTGCGCCACGGGCTGCGGCGACGGGGCCTGCCTGGGGGACGAGAGCCGCTGCACCTGCCCGGCCGACTGCGGGCAGGGCACCTGCGGGGACGAGCTGTGCTGCGCCGGGGCGGGCGAGGACCGCTGCGCCTGCCCGCTGGACTGCGGGGCGGGGAGCTGCGGCGACACGGTGTGCTGCCCCGCGACCGGGGAGGACCCCTGCGCCTGCCCGCTGGACTGCGGCGAGAGCGCCTGCGGCGACGGGACCTGCTGCCCGGGCACGGGCGAGGATCGCTGCACCTGCCTGCTCGACTGCGGGGCGGGCACCTGCGGGGACGAGCTGTGCTGCACCGAGGCGGGCGAGGACCGCTGCGCCTGCCCGCTGGACTGTGGGGACGGCGCCTGCGGCGACACGGTCTGCTGCGCGCAGCGCGGCGAGGACGTGTGCACCTGCCCGACCGACTGCGGGGCGGGCGCCTGCCCGGACGGGCACTGCTGCGCCGGCGACGGCGAGAACGCCTGCTCCTGCCAGGCGGACTGCGGCGACACGACCTGCGGGGACGATCTGTGTTGCCCGGGCCAGGGCGAGGACGAGACGAGCTGCTCCCTGGACTGCCAGGCGGTCTGCCCCGACGGCCGCTGCACCACGGGCGAGGACATCTGCAACTGCCCGGACGACTGCTTCCAGGCCACCTGCGGCGACGGCGCGTGCTGCGCGGACGGCGGCGAGGATCGCTGCACCTGCCCGGGCGACTGCGGGGCGAGCCAGTGCGGGGACGGCGTGTGCTGCACCGCCCGGGGCGAGAACCCCTGCACCTGCGCCCTGGACTGCGGGGCGAGCGCGTGCGGGGACACGGTCTGCTGCCCGGCCGAGGGCGAGAACGCCTGCAACTGCACCCAGGACTGCGGGGCCAGCACCTGCGGCAGCGGCCTGTGCTGCGCGTCCGGGGGAGAGAACCGGTGCACCTGCGAGGCGGACTGCGGGGAGAGCCAGTGCGGGGACGGGGTGTGCTGCGCCGCCCGGGGCGAGAACCCCTGCACCTGCGCGGGCGACTGCGGCGCGAGCACGTGCGGGGACTCGGTCTGCTGCCCGCAGACCGGGGAGGACGAGTGCACCTGCGCGGCCGACTGCGGGGCGAGCCAGTGCGGGGACGGGACCTGCTGCCCGGGCGGGGGCGAGAACCGCTGCGAGTGCGCGGCCGACTGCGGGGCGAGCCAGTGCGGGGACGGGGTCTGCTGCGGGGCCCAGGGCGAGGACGCCTGCAGCTGCGAGCAGGACTGCGGCTCGGGCCGCTGCGGCGACGGCCTGTGCTGCCCCACCAGCACCGGGCTGGCCGCGGCCGAGAACCCGTGCAACTGCCCGGCCGACTGCGGCGCAACCACCTGCGGCGACAGCACGCTGTGCTGCGACAGCGCGGGTGAGGACCGCTGCACCTGCCCGGGCGAATGCGGGCCGGGCTCCTGCGGCGACGGCGTGTGCTGCGCAGCCACCGGAGAGACCGCCCAGAGCTGCCCGCCGGACTGCGCGCCGGTCTGCCCGGACACCATCTGCCAGCCCAGCGAGAACCGCTGCTCCTGCCCGGCCGACTGCGGCGCGGGCACCTGCGGGGACGGGACCTGCTGCCAGGCCGCGGGCGAGGACTCCTGCGGCTGTGTCCAGGACTGCGGCCAGGGGTTGTGCGGGGATGGCGTGTGCTGCGCCGCCGACGAAGAGGACGTGTGCACCTGCCCGACGGACTGCGGCGCCACCACCTGCCGCGACGACCTGTGCTGCCCCCTGCAGGGGGAGACCGCCTGCAACTGCTTCGAGGACTGCGGGCAGACGACCTGCGGGGACGGCTGCTGCGGCGGGGGCGAGGACTCCTGCACCTGCCTGGCGGACTGCCCGAGCGCCTGTCCGGACGGCTGCTGCGGTGCGGACGAGAGCTCGCGCACCTGCCCCGCGGACTGCGGGACGGTGTGCGGCGACGGGGTCTGCAATGGCGACGAGACCACCTGCACCTGCTTCCTGGACTGCGGCCAGGAGTGCGGCGACGGCTGCTGCAACGGCACCGAGGATCTGGCGAGCTGCGCGGCCGACTGCGTCACCTGCGGCGACGGCCTGCCCGAGGGCGGCGAGGGCTGCGACGACGGCAACCTCGTCCCGGGCGACGGCTGCTCCGCCGGCTGCCAGGTCGAGACCGGCTACAGTTGCAGCGGCGCGCCGTCCTGCTGCCAGAAGTGCGGCAACGGCCTGGCCGAGTGCGCCGAGCCGTGCGACGGCGCGGATCTGCGGGGCGAGACCTGCCTGAGCCGGGGGCTGCTGCCCGGCGGCGGCGCCGGGCTCGCCTGCACCGCCTGCGCGCTGTCCACCGCCGGCTGCACGGGCGGGCCGATCGACAGCCAGGCCTCGCTGCAGGCGGCCCTGGAGCTGGCCTGGTCCCAGGACGGGCACGAGCGCATCGGGCTGCCCGCGGGCCCGATCGCGCTCTCGGGCAGCTGCCTGGTGCTGGACGAGTGCGGCGGCGCGCCCTGCGTGGAGCCCGAGCCCTTCGGGGTGACGCTGGCCCCGGTGGGCGCGGAGGCGGTGCTGGACGCCAGCGCCTGCGCAGTCGCCGTCCACGTGCTGACCGGCCGAAACGTGCTCCAGGGGCTGCGCATCGAGGAGGCCCTGCAGGCCGTCCAGCTCGATGTGGCCGACGAGACCGGCCTGAACGAGCTGCGCGGCCTGATGATCCGCAACCGGACCCGGGTGCCCGGGGTGATGGTCCAGGTGTCCTCGCCCGGCGCCCGCCTGGAGGGGAACGCCCTGCTCAACCTGACCGGCCAGACTGGAGGGTCCGCCCTGCTCGCGGACGGGCAGGGCCTGGCCCTGATCGGCAACCTGGTGGTGGGCGCCTTCAACTACGCCCTGGATCTCCAGGGACTCACCCTGATCTCCTCCACCAACTTCATCGATCACAACACGGTGCGCCTGCTGGGCGCGGCCGGCACGGCGCTGCGCATGAACGTGGTGCGCAGGCTGTGCTACCGCAACAACCTGATCGCCGGCAACGGCGGCTCGATCGGCATGGACCTCAAGGGCGTGGTGCTGGCGCTCGACTGCCCGGGCAGCGGCACGGCCAACAACGACAACGTCCAGCACCTCACGCCGTGCACCGGCAACGCCTGCAACGTCAACTGCACCAGCGGCGCGTTCATGTGCGATCTGGCGCTGCCGCCCGGCTTCGCCGACCCGGAGCCCTGGGAGGGCTGCCTGGGCGCGGCGAGCGGGCTCGTCGACCGCGGCGTGGATCTCGGCTACGACCTGTGGGAGGGCAACCCGGCCAGCTTCGCGGGCGCGGCGCCGGACGTGGGCGCGCGCGAGGACGGCACCACCCGCGCCTACGGCGGCGTCCCCTCGACCTGCCCCTGAGCCTCCGCATCCCCGTCACGAACAGGCAGGGATCGGCCTGTCGGGTGCAGCCGATGCGCCCCGCGCTCCTCCTTCCCGCCGCGTGGCTCCTGGTCGGAGGACTTCTTGAAGGTGAGGACGGGCGGGGCAGCAGGGCGGGGCAGGAGGGCAGGGCACAAGGCCGCGGAGGGTGTGCTTCCTGGATTTCCGCCTTCAGGGCCTTTTCCTCACCTTGAGGAGAATCCTCCGACCCCGGGGTTCTTGTCGAAGGCAGAGGAGCGAGGGACGTCTAGCGACCGCGCAAGGCTGCACCTCCGAAACCAAACGATTCTTCTTTCTTCTATTTGGAGAGGTGTCGGCAGTCAGGCGTCGGGACGGTCGCCCAGCAGGCGGCGGACGAAGTGGTAGAAGTCGCCCGGCAGCAGGAACATCAGGTCCACGAAGCCGAGGGTGAGGCGGTCGCCGCTGTGCAGCGCCCGCGGCAGGCCCGGGCACAGCGGGTCGTCGTTCACCAGCGTGCCCGCGGCCGAGTCCTGGTCGGTGAGCAGGTAGTGGCCGCCCTGGAGCTCGAGCACGGCGTGCAGGCTGGAGATGGAGGCGTCGTTCACCTGCACGTCGCAGGAGCTCGAGCAGCCCAGGCTGAGGGTCCGGGCGCCCGGCCGCGCGGGCCGCAGCGCGAACACCTGGAAGGCGCTGTCCAGCGGGTGCCCCTCCCCGGACCGGCTGGGGGTGGCCGAGAGCACCAGGCGGTCGAGGGTCGCCCCGAGGGGCCCGGCCGTGGGCACCATGGGTCCGCCCAGCTCGCGGCTGTGCACCAGGAACGGGTGCGGGCCGCGCTCGCAGAACTGGCCCTCGGTCAGGCGCAGGCAGATGTCCCGGTAGGCCCCCAGGATCCCGGCCCGCTCGATCTCACCCCGCGCGGATGCACCCAGCATGCTCCACCCCCCGCCCCGGTCCGGCCAGGGCGACGCTGGAGGGGGATCTAGCCCCATCCGGCCCCGGGCGCAAGCCCCTCCGCGCGCTCACTCGTCGCAGCCGTGGTCGGGCGGCGGGTCGGTGGTCACGCACAGCACGGTCTCCTCGCGGGGGTCCTCCACGACCTGGCGCGGCCCGGCCGCCGGATCCTTCTCCGGGTAGGCCTGGTCGATGGACTCCAGCCACTCGCGCAGGCTGGTGGTGTTCCCCAGGTCGAGATCCACGAAGTTGCCCCGCACGCCCACGCCCGAGCCCTGGGGCTCGCAGCTCAGCACCCGGCCGCGCCCCTTCAGCCAGAAGGCCGCGCCGGGCAGGCGCACCAGCAGCTCCAGCAGCGTGCCGGGCTCGTAGGGCCGCTCCGCCTCGAAGTAGAAGCCCCCCACGCTGACGTTGCCGCGGTGCTCCCGCAGGGCCGGCTCGCCCTCCACCCCGACCAGCATGGTGGTCTGGTAGCGCGGCGAGATGCGGGTGTACAGCGGGACCTCGGACATGCGGCCTCCCGGTCGGGCGCCCCAGGATTCTATGGGAATCCCGGGCCGAAGCAAGTTCGCGAGCCGTTGAACGTCCGGGGCCCGGGCTGCGTCTGAAGGGCTGGAGCCGGGTCTGTCCTGCGGCGGGCCCTTGAGGCCCGCGGCCCGACATGCTATGAATCGTTGGTCTCTTGGAACCACGAGGCGGGAAAGACGCATGAAAATGAAGAACCTGGCAGTCGTCGGCGTCCTGGCATCGGTCCTGTGCGGCGGGCTCGCCTCGGCCGGGGAGGCCCGGAAGGTGCCGGTCATCGCCATCTTCCTGATGGAGAGCAAGGGCTCGCCCCTGTCGGCCGACGAGGCGGCCAGCCTGACCGACTACATGTCGGCCAAGCTCGGCGAGGGCGGCAAGTTCCAGATCATCCCCCGGGACGAGATCAAGAAGCACCTGGTGGCCGCCAAGACGAACTCCTACAAGGACTGCTACGACGCCTCCTGCCAGATCCAGATCGGCAAGGAGCTGGCCGCGGAGTTCTCCATCTCCTCGGCCGTGTCCAAGGTGGGCAGCCAGTGCCTGCTGTACGCCTCGGTCTGGGATCTGGCCAAGTCCACCCAGATCAAGTCGGCCACCGAGCGCGAGAAGTGCGACCCCGAGAAGCTGATCGAGGCGGTGGAGCACATCATCGGCAAGCTCGAGATGGCCATGACCGGCGAGGCGCCCCCGCCCGTGGCGGTGGTCCAGCCCGAGCCGGTGGTGGCGCCCAAGCCGGTGGTGGAGCCGCCGGTGGAGAAGCCGGTGGACAAGCCGGTGGCCATGGCCCGGCCGGGAGGCCAGGTGAGCAGCCGGAACCTGGCCCTGGCCACCGCCGAGTTCGACGAGGGCTCCGCCGTGACCCTGACCTGGTTCAACACCCCCGGCAACCTGTCCGACTGGGTCACGGTCGCCCTGGCCGGCACCGCGGACAACCAGTACTGGGACTACACCAAGACCGGCGGCCAGGCCCAGGGCACCTACACGTTCGAGGGGCTGCCCGTCGGATCGTACGAGGCGCGCCTGTACCTCGACTGGGACAACACCGGCAGCTACACCCCGACGGATCGCATCGCGTTCTCGGTGGTCAACGCCGGCATCCGCGCGCTGGCCTACCGCTCCAGGCACCTCGGGCTGGCCAAGCAGGTGTTCGGCAGCTCCGAGACCATCACCGTCCAGTACTTCGGCACCACGGGCGACTCGCACGACTGGTTCACCGTCGTGCCCAAGGGCACCCCGGACGACGAGACTGGCCAGTGGGACCGGGTCGACGACGTGGCCGGCACGTGGGAGGTGAGCGGCCTCTCGCCCGGCGAGTACGAGGTGCGCATCTACCTGGACTACAGCAACAAGGGCTACGTGGTCACCGACCGGCTGCCCTTCCAGGTCCGCTGAGCTGCCCTCTCCTCCCGAGCCTGTCCCGAGCCTGCATGACCGAATCGTGACCCGCCGGTGACCGTCCCGGCATGGGTCGTGCCTCAGGCTGGGGGTGTGGTCGGGTCCGCCACGCCCGGCTTGCTTCCGCCCGCGCGCTCGACCACAATGGGCCCGGTCGCCCGCCCCCCGGGGGCGGGCAGGAGGATACGCCATGCGCTGCCTGTGGACCTTCGCTCTGGTGTGCTTCGCCGCCGCGCCGGCCTGGGCCGGCGGGGGCGCCTTTCCGCGGCCCGAGATCCGCGAGTGGAGCCTGGGCAACGGCCTGGGGGTGATCTACGTCCCCCTGCACCGGGCGCCGGTGGTCACGGTCCAGGTGTGGTACCACGCCGGCTCCAAGGACGAGCGCCGCGACCGGCGCGGGTCGGCCCACATGTTCGAGCACATCATGTTCAAGGGGACCCGGCACGTGCCGCCCGAGGAGCACGCCCGGCACGTGGATCGGGTGGGCGGGGACGTCAACGCCTTCACCAGCCAGGACGTCACCGCCTTCCACGACACCGTGCCCCGCCAGTACCTCGACTTCATGATGCAGCTCGAGGCCGAGCGCATGCAGCACCTGCTCTTCCTGCCCAAGACCATCGACACCGAGCGCGACGTGGTCAAGGAAGAGATCCGCATGCGGGAGAACAACCCCGTGGCCAAGGCCTTCAAGCGCTTCCTCGAGCTCGTGTTCACCAGGCACCCCTACGCCTGGGATCCGGGCGGCCGCATCGAGGATCTCGAGCAGACCCGGCCCGCCGATCTGGAGGCCTTCTACAAGGCCTATTACCAGCCTGGTAACGCCTACCTGGTGGTGGTGGGGGACGTCGAGGAGGAGGAGGTGCGCGCCTCGGCCGAGCGCTGGTTCGGGTCCATCCCCAGGGCCGGCGAGCCCCCGCGGCCCGCCAGGGACGCCCAGGAGCCCGAGCAGCTCGCCATGCGCAGGGAGGCCTCGGAGCCGGGCCAGGTGGGCGTGATCATCGGCGGCTTCCGCCTGCCCGCGGCCCGCTCGGCGGACATGATCCCGCTCAAGGTGCTGGCCAGCGTGCTGTCCGACGGAGAGTCCTCGAGGCTGTACAGGCGGGTGGTGCGCCAGGACAAGGTGGGCGTGTTCGCCGGCATGTTCCTCGAGGAGCTCGAGGACCCGGGCGTGCTGCTGATGTTCGGCGTGCACCTCAAGCCCGAGCAAGCGCCCGCCCTCGAGGCGGCCATCCTGGCCGAGGCCGCCAGGCTGCAGAAGGCCAAGGTGAGCCCGGCCGAGCTGGAGAAGGCCAAGAACCAGCTGGCCTCCCAGCTGGTCCGTTCGCTCGACCAGGTGGCCGGCATCGCCTTCCAGATCGGCGCCTCCAAGATCCTGCGGGGAGACGCCAAGGCCTGGCTGGACGACTACGACCGCATCCTGGCGGTGAGCGCGGACGACGTGCAGCGGGTGGCCAAGACCTACCTCAGGAAGGAGTCGCTCACCCTGGTGACCGTACCGCCCATGGCAGGAGGTGCGCCGTGAGAACCCTCATCGGGCTGCCCGCGATCCTGGCCCTGGCCGCCGCGGCCTGCACCGAGGGCGCCGTCGCGCCGCCCGCCGACGCCGCCCTGACGCCCGCGGATGCGGGCGCGGCGCCCGAGGCCAGGCCCGCGCCCCCGGGTCTGGACGAGCCCTGGGCCAGCCAGCCCGAGCTCATCCAGGCCCCGGCCCGGGCCGAGCCCAAGGCGCTCCAGGTGCCCCCGCTCGAGCGGTTCGCGCTGCCCAACGGGCTCCAGGTCAGGGTCATGCGGGAGGCCAGCCTGCCGCTGGTGCAGCTGAGCCTCTGGTTGCCGGCCGGCACCGACCAGGAGACCCGCGAGCTGCGCTCCCTGGCCCAGTTCACCGCCCGCATGCTCACCCAGGGGACCCAGGCGCGCAGCGCCGAGAAGATCGCCGAGACCATCGACCGCGTGGGCGGCAAGCTCGAGGCCAGCGCGGACGAGGACGGCACCCGGGTGACCTGTCAGGCGCTGAGCAAGGAGCTGGGCACCTGCCTGGAGCTGCTGCCCGACGTGGTGCTGCGGGCCACCTTCCCCGAGTCCGAGCTGGGCCGGGTGCGAGACGAGATGCTGGCCGCGCTCAAGCAGGTCCGCGACGTACCGCAGAAGCTGGCCATGGAGCACTTCGCGAACCTCCTGTGGGGCGAGGACCACGTGCGCGGCTGGCCCGAGACGGCCAAGACGATCGGGGCCATCGCCCGCAAGGATCTGCTGGCCTGGCACGCCGCGCGTTTCCAGCCCCGGGGCTCGATCCTGTTCGTGGCGGGCGACGTGGACCCGGGGGCGCTGAAGCCCCTGCTGGAGAAGGCCTTCGGCGGCTGGCCGCAGGGCAGCGTGCCGCCCCCCGAGGTCTACCCCGCGCCGAGCTTCAAGGGCCTCTCCATCCGGCTGATCGACAAACCCGACCAGGAGCAGACCCAGATCGTGGTCGGCCACCTGGGGCTGGCGGCGGCGGACCAGGACTTCCTGGCCACCACCCTGTTCAACTACACCCTGGGGGCGGGCGCCTTCTCCTCGCGCCTGATGAAGGTGGTGCGCTCCGAGGGCGGCAAGACCTACCACGCCAGCTCGCACTTCGACGCCGGGCGGGAGCGCGGGCCGTTCTGGGCGTACACCTTCACCAAGAACGCCCAGGTGGTCGCCACCCTCGGGCTGGTGCTGGGCGAGCTGGACAAGATGCGCCGCGCGGGCCCCACCCCGGCCGAGCTGGAGGACGCCAAGAGCAACCTGGCCGGCAACCACCCCCTGCGCCTAGAGAGCCCGTTCGCCCTGGCGGACGCGCTGCTGGGCGCCGAGCTGGAGGGGCTGGACGACGCCTACGTGCGCGAGTTCCCCCTGCGGGTGAGCGCGCTCTCCCTGGACGAGGTCAAGGCCGCGGCGGCCAGGCGCCTGGATCCCGAGAACGCCGTGGTGGTGCTGGTGGGCAAGGCCGAGGAGCTCGAGCCGCTGCTCAAGGCGGCCGGCTACACCTGGGAGAAGGTCGGCTACCTGGAGCCCACCTCGGCCCGCGAGCGGGCGGCCGCCAGGGCCGATCTGGCGACGCCCCTCGACCCGGCCAAGGTGGAGGCGGGCCGGAAGCTGCTCGATGAGGCGCTGGCTGCCAAGGGCGGCCTGGACAAGCTCCGGGCCGTCAAGGACATCCAGCTCAAGGGCGCGGGCAAGCTGAGCGCGCAGGGCCAGACGTTCGACGTCCAGGTGAGCGGCTACTTCGGCGTGCCGGACAAGAAGCGCCTGGACCTCGGTCTGCCCATGGGCACCATCACCACCGTGGTCACCCCGCAGGCGGCCTGGGGTGGCATGGGCGCCATGACCAAGGACGCCCCGCCCGAGCTGGTGGCCAAGGAGCAGGCCCAGATGTGGCGGCACAAGGATCTCGTGCTGCTGCGCCACCTGGAGCCCGGCGTGGTGGTGGTGGCCCGGGACCCGGCCGAGGAGGGCGGGGTGCGCTACGACGTGGTGGAGCTGCGCAAGGCCGACGGCAGCCTGCGCACCACGCTGTGGCTCGATGCCCGGACGCGCATGCTGGCCCGCCTGGTGTACGAGCAGGACGGCGAGCAGTCCGTGGAGAGCTACTCCGACTACCGCCCCGTGGCCGGCCTGCAGATGGCCTTCGCCCAGCGGCAGTCCGGGCCCAGCGGCCAGGTCGAGCTCACGCTGAGCGAGATCAAGGTGAACGCCGGCCTGCCGGCCGGGCTGTTCGACCGGCCCAAGACCCCGGAGCCCGCTCCCGCCCCCGGGGCGCCCGGTCAGCCATGACCCGGCGGCTCGCGATCCTGGGCGGCTCCTTCAGCCCGCCGACGGCCTACCACCGCCGGGCGGCCGAGGCGCTGGCCGCCGAGTTCGACGAGGTGGTGGTGGTGCCCTGCGGCCCGCGGCCCGACAAGCCCGAGACCGAGGACGTACCCCCGGTGCACCGCGCCGCCATGGTGGACATGTGCTTCCGCGGGCTGCCCAGGGTGCGGGTGGAGCTGTTCGATCTCGAGGCCAGCACCTTCACCCGCACCCACCTGCTCGACGAGCGCTTCCGGCCCGAGGGCGAGGTGTGGCACGCGCTCGAGGCCGAGGCGCTGGCGGGCGCGGGCCGGGGCGAGTCCCGCGTCCAGCGCCGCTGGGAGCAGGGCGCGCGGCTCTTGCGCGAGGCCCGCTTCGTGGTGTTGCACCCGCCCGGCGCGCCGCCCGCGGAGGCCGATCGTCCCCCGCACCACCGGCTGCTGCCGGTGGCGCGTCCGGCCACGGCCGCCGAGCTGCGGGAGCGGATCGTCAGCCGTCAGCCGCTGGCTGGGCTGGTGGTGGAGGAGGTGGGGCGCTACCTGGAGCGACACGGCCTGTACCGCAGCACCCACCCGCCGCGCACCACGCGGCTGCAGCTGGACGAGCTCCGCCCGCGGGTGGTGTTCGACGAGCACAACCCCGCGGCCCGCGACCTGGCTGCCGCGCTGCCGCCCGACGCCGGCGAGGCCGCCAACCTGGTGGTGGTGGTGGGCGGCGACGGCACCATGCTGCGGGCCATCCGGGCCGAGTGGCGCCGGCGCCTGCCGTTCTACGGGCTGAACGCCGGCCACCTGGGCTTCCTGCTGAACGAGCGGCCGCCCGCCCAGGGCTCCGCCCTCGGCCTGACCATCGAGCACCTGCCGCTGCTGCACGTCCTGGTCGAGCGCGCGGACGGGAGCCAGGACCAGGCCCTGGCCTTCAACGACGCCTGGGTCGAGCGAGCCAGCGGCCAGACCGCCTGGCTGGAGATCCGCGTGGGCGGCCGGGTGCGGGTGGAGCGGCTGGTGGCCGACGGCGCCCTGATCGCCAGCGCGGCCGGCTCGACCTCCTACGCCCGGGCCATGGGCGCGGCCCCCCTGCCGATGAACACCCCGGCGCTGCTGCTGGTGGGCTCCAACGTGCTCCGGCCGGAGGTCTTCCGCCCGGCCATCCTGCCGCTGGAGGCCGAGGTTGAGCTGCGCACGCTCGATCCGGACAAGCGCCCGCTGAAGGGCTTCATCGACGGCGTGCCGCAGGGAGAGGTCCGGGCGCTGCGGGCCCGGATCAGCCGCATCGCCGGCGTGGAGCTGGCCTTCGCGCCCGAGCACGACGCGGCCGAGAAGCTGGCCCGGGTGCAGTTCCCGCTCAAGGCCTGAGCCCGAGGACTCGCCATGACGACGCTGCTCTTCCCGGGGCGCCACCACCTGCTCACCCGCTTCCAGCACGACTGCCTGGTGGCCTGCCTGAGCCGGCCGCCCGCCGAGCTGGTCGACGTGGACGGCGCCTCGCTCGCGGGCGTCGCGCCCATCGACACCGTGCTGTGGGCGGTGACCTCGGCCGACCACGCCAACACGCGCCGCAACCCGCTGCCGGCCAACCGGCGCGAGGTGGCCATCGAGGCGTTCGCCCACGACCTGCCCGGCCGCTCGTTCGTCTACCCGATCGACGACCTGGGCCGCTCGCCGCGCTTCGCGGAGTACGTGCTGAAGAAGATCGCGGTCGAGAGCGGCGGCCGGTTCCGCCCGAGCCCCGCGGACACGCTGGTGGGCTGCTCGACCCCGGAGGTGATCGCGCTCTACCGCGCGCTCGGCTTCCGCGTGCTGCCCTTCGAGCTGGCGAGCCTCGCGCCCGAGCGCTACCGCGCCCGGCGGCCGTGGGAGCTGGTCGAGGCGCTGGCGGCCGCCGTGCGGCGCGGGCAGGACTGGCGGCGGGACGCGCTGCTCTCGGCCGAGGTGCACCCGGCCAGCCTGGCGCTGTACGACAAGTACGAGCTGGGCGGACTGCTCGGACAGATCTTCGACGACCCGCTGCTGGGCCTCGACGGGGACATCACCGACACCCGCGACTACAGCACCTACATTGGCGCCTTCGACCGCGGGGCCGCGCGCAAGTACCAGACCGTGCGTGACCACGTCCGCCCGGGCCGCATCGTGGACATCGGCTGCTGCACGGGTTCGCTGCTCAGGGAGCTCGCCCGCGACGAGCGCCTGCTCGAGGCGGACCTCTACGGCATCGAGGCGGCCCAGACGCTCTACCAGGAGTGCGTGCACCGCAAGGAGCAGGGCCTGTTCGACAACCCGAACGTGTTCTTCTTCCAGCGCAACTTCTCGCGGGCGCCGCTCTTCCCGGAGCACTCGGTGGACACCTTCCTGACGCTCTCGTTGACCCACGAGATCGTCTCCTACCAGGGCCCCGAGGCCCTGACGGGCTTCCTCGAACTGCTGCGCGGCCAGCTCGCGCTCGGCGGGCGCTGGATCAACCTGGACGTGGTCGGCCCGGCCGACGGCGGCCAGGAGGTGCTGCTCGAGCTGCGCGCGGACGACGGCGCGAACGAGGACCCGCTGCGCGACTTCTCCGGGTTGCCGGCGCGCCAGGCGCGCGAGGCGCTGCAGGCCCACCTGGACGGCCTGTCCTCCCGGGCGCGCTTCACCCGCTTCGCGGCGGACTTCCGCGCGGTGGAAGGCGGGCGGATCGCCTGGCGCCCCGAGCGGGTGGCCGGCAAGGAGCTCCTGGCCCTGCGGCTCGAGGACGCATGCGAGTTCCTGAGCAAGAAGGACTACACCGACAACTGGCAGAGCGAGATGCACGAGAGGTTCTGCTTCTTCGACTTCGAGGCCTGGCGCTGGGCGGCCGAGGCGGCCGGCTTCCGGGTGCTGCCCGCCTCGCGCGCCATCCAGAACGAGTGGATCGTGGAGCACTGGTGGCGGCCCGCGGCCCGGCTCCACCGCCGGCGCGGCCAGGGCCTCGAGGAGCTGCCCTACCCGGTGACCAACGTGCTGCTGGTGTGCGAGAATCGTTGAGAGGCTCGAGGAGGTGACGCATGACCGCGCGGCGCACGGTCTGGCCCTGGACCGGGATGCTGCTCCTGCTGCCGGCCTGGGCGGCCCAGGCCCAGTACTCCATCTGCCTGGACCCGGGCCACGGCGGCACGGATCCGGGCGCGGTGGGCTGCGGGCTCGAGGAGGACGCCATCAACCTGGACACCCAGCTCAGGCTGCGAGACCTGCTCCAGGCCAACGGCCTCAGCGTGGTGATGACCCGCACGACCGACGTCAACGTCGGCCTGTCCTCGCGTTCGGACTTCGCCAACGCCCAGGGCGTGGATCGCTTCGTCAGCATCCACTCCAACTCGGCCGACCCGCCCGGCACGGGCATCGAGACCTTCTGCGCGGTCGGCGCCTCGGCCAACTCGTTCGATCTGCGCGATCGCATCCAGGCCGAGATGGTGGCCACCTGGCCGCTGCGGGATCGCGGCGGCAAGACCGCCAACTACTCGGTGCTGGTCAACACGGACATGCCGGCCACGCTGAGCGAGCTGGCCTTCATCAACATGTGCTCGCCCGACGCCGAGTACCTGCGCGATCCGGCCCAGCGCCAGCGCGCGGCCGAGGCGCACCTGCGTGCCATCCTGGGCCACCTCGGCGTGCAGCCCACCTCGAAGGGCACGCTGCGCGGGGTGGTGTTCGAGGACCTGGGCTCGGGCACGGCCGACATGAGCGTGCGCCTGCCGGGCGCGACCGTGCGGGTGGTGCAGACGGGCGACAGCCAGGGCGCCTCGGCGGGCACGGCGGACTGGGCCTTCGAGCTGGACGCGGGCAGCTACACCGCCGAGGCCAGCCTGGCGGGCTTCCAGACCGGGTCTCGGGTGTGCGACGTGGCGGCCAACCAGACCACCTGGTGCTCCCTCGGCCTGTTCCGCGAGGCTCCACCGGACGCCGGCCTGCCCGACGAGGAGCCGGTCGCCGAGGAGGAACCCGCGGCCGAGGAGGAGCCGGCCGCCGAGGAGGAGCCCGCGGCCGAGGAGGAGAGCCCGGAGGACGGCGGGCCGGACGGGACCGACGGCGGGGTCGATGAGGAGCCCGAGGACGTGGGCGGCGGCTGCGGCTGCGGCTCGTCCGGCGGCTCCACCGCGGGCCTCGCGCTGCTGCTCGCGGTGGCCCTGGGCGGGGTGAGGCGGATGAGCGCCGGGTGCAGGCAGGGGAAGGAATCTTCGAGGGTGAGGCAGAAGGAGGACTCCCTGAGGGGAAGGGAGGAAGAGGATTCTTTGAGGGTAGGGCAGGGCCAAGGGGGCCTGGGGCGCGTGTTGCTCCTGGCGGTCCTGGGGCTGGTTTTCGGCGTCCCTGCCCAGGCCGGTGAGGACGCGGAGATCGCGCTGCAGCCTGGCTCGTCCTTCGCGCGGCTGGGTCCGGAGCAGCGGGTGGTGGGTGGGGAGTACGGCTGGCCGGCCCTGTCGCCCGACGGCGAGCGGCTGCTGTTCACCCGGCGCGCCGGTGGGGACGGGCTGTTTGTCCGGGAGCTCGCCACCGGCAGCACGCGCCAGCTCAGCGCGGCGCGCGGGGCGGGCCTGGCCCCCGCCTGGAGCGCGGACGGCACGCGGGTCGGGCTGCGCGCCGCCGCGGCGCCGTTCGCGGCGCAGGCCCTGACCTGGCTGGGGCTGGACGGCCGCGCGGTGGAGGCCCCGCCCGCGCAGGGCCTCTGGCTCGAGCAGCGCGGCGAGGAGGTCTGGCTGGTGAGCCTGGATCTGCAGACCCGCCTGGCCGGCGGCCCCGACGGCGGGCGCTGCTTCGCGCCGCGGCTGTCCGCGGACGGCCGCTTCGGCGTGTGGGGCGAGCTGACCTCCGGCCTGCACCTGGTGCGCCTGGCCGACGGCGCTCGCTTCTCCCTCGGCCCGGGCAACCACCCGGCCTTCAGCGCGGACGGCGCGCTGCTGGTCTTCGATCGGACCGCGGACGACGGACACCGGCTCACCGCGGGCGAGCTGTGGCTGGTGGATCTGCGCGCCAGCGAGCCCCGCCTGGCTCCGCTGACCTCCACGCCCGGGCGCATCGAGACCCACCCCAGCCTGTCCCGCCTGGAAGGCGGCCGGGCCCGCCTGGCCTTCGAGGCCGGCGGGGAGATCCTCACCGCGGAGCTGACTATCGACCCGGCCCCTTGAGGGGTTCCAGCGCGGGGCAGCGCTCGGTCGTGGGGCCAAGCGGGGCCATGGCCGTGACCTGACTCAACAGCCCGGACAGATCCTGGCGCAGGACCTGCCTGGGTTTCGGGGCAGTGGTCATCACCCGGAGCTCGGGCGGGGAGGAGACGACCACGAGGGCGCAGCTGCCCTCGCCGGCCAGGAGGACCCTGGCCGCAGGGCCGCGCGGGGCGCCGCGGTCGAGAGGCAGGAGACGCTTCAGCGCGATGCCCTTGGCGCCCGGCGCGAAGCTCGCCAGGTGGAGCTTCCCCTTCGGGTCCTGGACCACCGCCAGCCAGGGGGGCCTGGAGGTCGCGACCAGCAGGCGATCGCTCCTGGCCGGCTTGCCGCGCGGGAAGACCCCCAGGGTCTGCTCGCCGAGCAGCTTGGAGCCCAGGTCCAGGGGGTAGCTCGCGAGCTTCTGGGCTGAGCCGCTGCTGCTGGAGCCCGAGACCAGGACCGTCCAGCGCTCTCGGGCGGGTTCGACCCACTGGAGCTGCAGGTGGGTGTTGGCGGAGGTGAACCGGATGCGGTCGAGGACCTTCGGCTCCCGAGGTGAGGCCAGGTCCACGCGGAAGACGCACGCCAGCCGGTCCTCGTCATCGAGCGCCAGGGCCAGATCCTGGTGGAGCAGGATGCCATGGCAAGCGTTGCGGCTCCCGCACTCCAGCGGGCACTGTCCCTGGACAGCCAGGTCGGGGTCCAGGACCACCAGGGACCCTCCGACCGCGACCACCACCCGGCGGTCGTCGGCCGCGAGGGCGGCAGGCGCGGCCTCGAGGTCGAGGGAGGCGGTGACCTCGAGGTGGCTGCCGAGCCGGAGCAGGCGCTTGCCGCTGGTGACGTAGACCGCGCCCGCGCCGACGGCCACGAGCTCGACGCCCGCCAGGTCCGCGCTCGCCTGGGCCGTGTACTTGCCCGCGCCGGGGTCGAAGGCCAGCTCCACGAGCCGGGCCTGGTTCCGCAGGCTTCCGGTCAGCAGCAGGCTGCAGGCCGGACGCTCCCGGGGAGGCTCGGCCGCATCCGGTGGAGCCGCGGGCTCGGCCCCCGGGCCGGGTCCGGGCGCCGCGCCCCCGTCGACCTCCGGCTCCGGCGCGAGCTCGGGCGCGAGCACGGGCTCGGGCCTGGGGACCGGGGGAGGCGCCGGTGCGTTCGGATCGAAGTCCTGGATGCGGTCGTCCGTGACCGGGTCCTCGCGGGCAGGTTCGGTCCCGAAGTCCAGGAGCTCGCAGCCCGCCGCCACGAGCGCCAGCAGCAGCCCCCCCGCCCACGCGAACCGAAGCCCTGGGCTCGTCTCGGCCTGATCTGCGCGCATGCCGACCTCCGGGTGGCGCAGATGTTAGCACGGCGCCGGCGAACGGGGAGAGCTGGAGGGAGGAGGGGCCGGCCGGGGGGTGGGCCAGACCGACCTACATGCAATCGTAGTAGCCCTTCGCGCTGCGGTACTTGCACTGCTTGGCGCCGCAGTGGATCGACTTCACCTCGTCGTTCTCGCACCAGACGACCGTGTTGCCGTCGCAGCGGCCCTCGAACGTCTCGCCGTTGCAGGGATCCACGGGCTCCTGCTCCTCGACCACGGCGCACACGTAGTAGCGGTTCTGCTCGTCGAACACGCAGCCCTTGCCCTGGGCCGCGCAGTCCTGGGTGTGGACCTGCTCGTTCTCGCACCACACCACCGACTCGCCCTCGCAGCGACCCTCGAACGTCTCGCCGGCGCAGGGATCCACGGGATCCTCGACCGGATCCTCGATCGGATCCTCGACGGGGGCCTCGGCGCACGCGAAGTACTGGTTCTGGGTGGAGAACTGGCACACCTTGGCGCCGCAGTCCTGGCGGTAGATCTTGTCGTTCTCGCACCACACCACGGTGTTGCCGTCGCAGCGCCCGGCGAACGTCTCGCCGTTGCAGGGATCCACGGGATCCTCCGCACCACCGCCGCCGCCGCCGGTGCCGGAGACGCCCAGGAAGGCCAGGTAGGCGTCCGCGCGGGTGTCCACGCCGTACTGCGTGCAGTAGGCATCGCCGTAGGAGGTCACGCCGACCACGATGTAGTTGTTGTCAGCGTCGCGGAAGAAGGCCGGGCCGCCGGAGTCGCCGTTGCAGGTGTTCTTGCCTGCGTCCTCGTACCGGAAGTTGGTGGCCTCGACCCGGGAGATGCGCATCCACACGGCGCGCTTGGTGCCGGCGCCCGATTGGTTGTTGCCGTTGTCCACGCCGTAGCCCACGAAGAAGAGGTCGGTCCCCACCCAGCTCGAGTCCATCTGGTCCAGGACCGCCATGGGCGCCACGGGGGCGTCGCTGGCCAGGGTGACCAGGCCGATGTCGTTGGCGATGGTGTTGGGGTTGTAGTTCGGGTGGGCCTGGAGGGCGCTGGCCCGGATGGTGGCCTGCGGGCTCCAGATGTCCGGGCCGATCACGAACTGCATCTTCGAGGCGCTGAAACCGGATACGCAGTGGCCGGCGGTGAGCACCTTGCGGGGGGCGATCAGCGTGCCGGTGCAGTGGGCCTGCCCGTTGTAGACGAGCGCGCCGACGGCCGGCAGGCCGTCGTAGGTCGAGCCGCCCACGATGCGCGACTCCTGGGTGGAGACCAGGCCCGAGCCCAGATCCACGCTGCCCGAGGTGCATGCCGAGAAGACCAGCGCCGCGCCAACCACCACCATGACCTTCGTGGAGCTCCGCATCACGATCCTCCAGGGTTACCGGACACCTCGCCAGACCCTGCGCTGTGCCAGCAAGGCTTGTGCCAACTAGTTACATGGTCTATGCCATGCATATCCAGTTGACATATAAACATAATTACTTTTTTCGGGCGCGGGCCACGGACGACGAGCGGGGGCAGATGGGACAGCTTGGCGCGCCTGCGGGGGGGAGGGAAGGTGGCATCGTCCACTTTACGTATGCCCGGCCGCAGGTTGGCCGCATCGACGCGCCAGCGTGGCGCGTCGATCGCCCGAGTTACCAGGGCAGGGTTCTGGGATTGTCCTGGAGCTGCCGATGACTACTGGAGCTGCTCGTCCAGCAGGCTCGCCAGGGTCGCGGCGTCGGGGACGATCATGCCCAGGCGGAGGGGCTCGCCGCCGCCCTCGAGCACCAGCACTGCCTCCTGGTTCTCGCCGTAGCGCGAGCTCTGGCAGATGCCCACCTCGCCCAGCGCCACGCCCGAGGCATCGCGGAAGGTCAGGCTGTAGCTGAACAGGCAGCGCGCGGCCCTGTTCAGCAGCACCTGGCGCGGCTCGAGCGCGGCGAAGAGGGTGGCGATCTTCTCCGGGACCTCCACCTGGGTCGCCCGCGTCGCGGCCCGGGGGCCCTCACTCGCGCTCCAGTCGGTGCGCTTGACGTCCACCCGGGCGACACCGGCCAGGGTCTCGTCCACGGTCAGGTCGTTGAAGGGCGAGCCCGTGGCGGTCGCGGTGGAGGAACCCGGGGGGACCACGGCGGTCTTGCTGCCGGACGCCAGGTAGAAGGGCGTGTTCGGCAGGTTGTCGAACTGCATGGGGGCGTCGCCGCCGCTGGCGCCGTACCGATCCTCGGCGTACGGGAACACCGTGTGGGTGTCCACGTTCTGGTTCTGGAAGTGGCTGATCAGCCCGTCCTCGAGGTACCAGTGGGTCCAGGCGCCGTTCTGGTAGGTGGGTTCGTCGTAGCCGTAGCCATCCTCGGTGCAGGTGGTGGCCACGTTGATGGCGCCCGTGAAGCCCAGGGCCTCCAGCTCGGGTCCCATGCCGCCCGAGTAGCAGGAGTCGAAGAACACGAAGACGCTGGTGGCCTGGACGCCCGCCAGGTCGGAGACCAGCTCCGTGTCGCGGTACGACCCGTCCTGGCCGCCCTCGCCCGAGTCCATGTCCCAGGCGCAGTAGAGCGAGCTGCCGGAGCCATCGCCCGAGCCGTGGCCCGAGAAGATGATGGCGATGGAGTCGGCGCTCGTGGCCGTGGCGGCCAGATCGCGTACGGCCTGGCGGATGTTGCTCTCCGTCGCCAGCCCGTCGTACTGGGGGTAGTTGCCAGAGCTCGAGTCGCCGTACACGGAGATCTCGTAGTCCCGCTCGAGCAGGTAGTCGTACCAGTCGCTGGCGTCCTCGTCGCAGTAGCTGAGGTCGCTGATGGCCTTGTAGTTGGACACGCCGATGATCAGCGCGTAGCGGTTGCCGGCCGCCGGGGAGCCGACGGTGACGTTCACCGTGTCCGCGGCGCTGGTCTTGTCGCCATCCCGGACGGTGAGCGAGAAGGTCAGCACGCCCGCCGTGCCGGGCGCGGTGAAGGTCGGCTTGGCGGCGGAGGCGCTGCTCAGGGCCACCGCCGTCCCCGCGGTCTGTGTCCAGGCGTAGGTCAGGGCGGCGCCCTCCGGATCGGAGCTGGTGCTGCCGTCCAGGGCGACGTGGGCGCCGGGCGCGACGGCCTGGTCGGCTCCGGCGCGGGCCACCGGCGCCTGGTTCACCGGCGCCCCGAGCATGGCGCGCAGGGCGAAGGCGTTCAGGGTGCCGGCGTCCGCGGAGGCGCTGTCGATGGCCGTCAGCGTGAAGGTGCCCAGGGACGTCTGGCCGTTGCAGCCGGTCACCGCGTAGGTCTGGTGGATGTTGTCGGCGCTGCTGCCGGTGCGGTTGTGCAGGGTGGCGACCGTCCCGCTGGGGCACTGCAGCTTGACGGTGAGATCCCCGATGTAGGTGTGGGTGATGTCGACGTCGACCTCCAGCTCCTCGATGGCGCCGGACTGGGCCACCTGGATCCGGCTGCTCACCCCGGTCGCGTTGTTGTCCGGGATGGAGAGCGGCAGCCCCGAAGCGGCCAGCTCGACGTCCCAGGCCGAGGCGGCCGGGTTGACCGTGACGCGGACCGTGTCGGCCGCGCTGGCGAGCGAGCCGTCCCGGACCGTCAGGGAGAAGGTCAGCGTGGTGGCCGCGTTGACCGACGGGGCGGTGAAGGTCGGCCGGGCCGCGGTCGCGCTGCTCAGGGAGACGGCGGTGCCAGCGGTCTGGGTCCAGGCGTAGGTCAGCGAGGCGCCCTCGGGGTCGGAGCTCCCGCTGCCGTCGAGGGTCACCGCCGCTCCGGAGGTGACCGACTGATCCGCGCCGGCGTTCGCCACGGGCGCCTGGTTCACCGGGTTGACCGTGACGCGGACCGTGTCGGCCGCGCTGGCGAGCGAGCCGTCCCGGACCGTCAGGGAGAAGGTCAGCGTGGTGGCCGCGTCGACCGACGGGGTGGTGAAGGTCGGCCGGGCGGCGGTCGCGCTGCTCAGGGAGACGGCGGTGCCTGCGGTCTGGGTCCAGGCGTAGGTCAGCGAGGCGCCCTCGGGGTCGGAGCTCCCGCTGCCGTCGAGGGTCACCGCCGCTCCGGAGGTGACCGACTGATCCGCGCCGGCGTCAGCCACGGGCGCCTGGTTCACGCCGCCGCCGGTCTGGACGCGCAGCCGGTACCCGTCCAGGGTCCCGGTGTCCGCCGCGGCCCGGTCGGACACGGTCAGCTTGAAGGTGCCGTTCACCGCCTGCCCGTCGCAGGCGGACACCGCGTAGGTCTTGTGGATGTTGTCGGCGCTGCTGCCGGTGCGGTTGTGCAGGGTGGTGGTCGTCCCGCTCGGGCACTGGAGGGTGACGAGCAGATCGCCGATGTAGGTGTGGGTGATGTCCACCACGACCTCCATGTCGGCGATCGTGCCGGCGGCGGCCACGGCGATCGAGCTGGAGATGCCGGTCGAGTTGCTGTCCGGGATCGCCTTCGGCAGGCCGGTCGCGATCTGGTCTACGCTCCAGGAGGAGGGCGGGTTGACCACCACGGTCACGCTGTCCGCGGAGCTGGCCGCCTGCCCGTCGCTCACCACCAGGGTGAAGGTCAGGCTGCTCGCCGCGTTCACCGACGGGGCGGTGAAGCTCGGCAGGGCCGTGGACGCGCCGCTCAGCGCGACCGCGATGCCGGCCGTCTGGGTCCAGGTGTAGGCCAACGCGTCGCCGTCCAGGTCGCTGCTGGCCGAGCCGTTCAGGGTCACCGCCGCGCCCGCCAGCACGGTCTGGTCCGCGCCGGCGCTGGCGATCGGGGCGTGGTTGGCCACCTCGTCCTCGAGGTCGGCCGGGATCTCCTTGGTGATGCAGTGGATCGAGCCGCCGGAGGTGACCGGGCTGTCGGAGTTGAGCAGGACCACGGTGTACCCGGGCATGGCCTGCTGGTAGAGCTGCCGGGCCAGGGTGTTGTCACCGCTCGAGTAGCTGGGCACCAGGACGTGGTCGTTGATGATGAGCGAGTTGGTGTAGGTGTACCAGGTGCCGCCGGAGTACCAGCCCGGCAGCCGGTAGACCTGGTAGTTCTGCCCGGGGGCGCACTCGAGGGCGGCGAAGTAGTTGGCCGCGGCCTCGAGCGGCGCGGCGAAGGGCGCCTGGCCGGTCTGGGCCACCAGGACCTTGCACTCGCCCAGCAGCTTGGCGAACATGTCGATGTGCCCGGTGCCATCCGCCGGGGAGGTCCCGTTCATGGCGTAGTCGAGCTTGTGGATGGTGTGGACGCCGAAGTTGTCCTTCAGCAGCAGGTCCACCTGGTTCTCGGTCAGCGCACTGTTCCAGGCGTAGGTGCGCCGGGTCATGAACAGGTTGCCCCGCCCGTCGACCATGATGTTGCCGCCATCGATGATCAGCGAGTTGGAGTAGCACGTGGCGCCGGCGTAGGTCGCCACCCTGCAGGGGATGGCGTCGTCCTTCGGCCGGGTGGCGTAGTGGCGGTAGGTCGGATTCACGATGCCGAGCTCGCCGGTGGCCTGGTTGATCCCGACCGGGCCGTAGTCGCGGGCCCACACCGAGTTGTAGGGGAAGTTCAGCTTCTTGTACTTGGCCGCGGGCACCCCCGCGATGCTGCTGGGGCCGTTGATGGCCCACACCTCGGCCCCGGAAGCGGCGGCCTGGACGGCGATCTGGTTCAGCAGGGTGGTGTAGCCGGCGTAGGTCACCACCACCGCGCGGGTGGGCGCGTACTCCGCGGGCACCACGAAACCCGTGGGCGGTACATCCCGTCCGGTGTACAGGGGGGGGGCCGTGCGGGCCTGGATCGTGCGCTCCTCGTCGGTGGCCCAGTTGGGCAGCGCCGCGTGGTTCTGCGCCTCCTCGTACGACTGCTCGTCGAAGCCGGGCTCCCCACCGCAGGCCCCCACCATCAGCGCCGCGCCGAGCAGCGCGATGAACATCCTCACCCCGACCGCCGCCAGGACCTTCGTGGTGCTCCGCATCGCGATCCTCCAGGGTTGCCGAACGCTCCTCTTGCCATCGGCGGGTCATGGCTGCCCCGCCAGACGCCGCCCTGTGCCAGCAAAGCCTGTGCCACATGGTTACATGGCCCGACAGACTTTAAACATATTGAAAATTAAAGATAAAAAGCTACTACCCCGAATCTGTAAGGCGCGAGAATCCGAAAGCATGTGAATACATGTCGCGCACCGACGGCCAAGGAGGAGAGGCATCGGCCACTTTACGTATGCCCGGCGGCCTGTTGAGCATGCAGGTGCGCCAGGAGGGCGCAAAGATCGCTCGAGTTACCAGGGCAGATTTTTGGTGTTGTCTATATATTACGAATGGTTGGGCCTGGAGCGGTCAGTCGACGAAGACGAAGGAGTCCAGAAACAGGCGGACCAGATCGGCCTTCTCCTTGCCCTCGGGAAAGGCGGCGAAGAGCTGGTATCCGCGGGTGCCCGCCCGGAAGACCCGGGCGTAGTACCTGGTGCGGCCCAGCGGCCCGGCGCCGACGAGCTCGAACTCCTTCCCCTTGCGACCCTGCAGGTCGAGGTCCTTCTGGGAGAGGATCTTGCCGACCATGTTGTGGACCAGCGTCCAGGTGGCGTCCTCGAAGAACCTGGCGTCCGGGGTCCGGTCCACCAGCGCCTGCGGGTACTCGGTCACGGTCAGGCTGTAGGCGCCGTCGTGCTCCGGGGCCAGCGAGACGAAGACCACGTGGATCGTCTGTCCGTCCGGCGTGTCGTCGCGTTTCTCCGCGCGCTCGGGCAGGCGCGGGAAACGCAGCTTGAAGCCGGCCTGCTGCGGGGCGAACTCCTTCCACACGATGGGCTGCAGCAGGGTGGGGCTGTCCCGGGGGGGCGCCGGATCGGGCTGCGCCGCGGCCGGCGCGGGCGCGGCGGGCTGGGCCAGCTGCACGGCCGGGGCCGGCTCATCGCTGCGGGTGCAGCCCACGGGCCAGGCCGCGCACAGGCAGGCGAGGCTGCCGAGGGTGACGAAGGGTGCGGTTCGCATGCGGGGCTCCTCAGGGTGTGGTTTGGCTGGCATGCTACAGGAGGCTGGCCCGCCTGCCAAGCGGTCGGCGGCTGGAGTCGTCACCGGAGTGGCTCAGGGGGCCGGCGCGGGGGCGCGGCGCTCCCGCAGGATGGGGAACAGGGCGGCCTGGTCGTCGGTCCACAGCGGCGCCGGACGGCCGAGGGACTCGGGCAACGAGGCCTTGGCCGCGAGCTCGGGGTCGGCCAGGATGTCCGCATCGCGGGTCAGCAGGGCCCAGTGGGAGCGGAGCCCGATCCAGCCGTCGCCCGCGTCGCGCACCACCGAGACCGCCAGGCCGAGCTCCTGGGCCAGCCGGTCCACCACGGGCTCGAGCGACAGGCTCAGGTTGGTCACGTGCAGCAGCAGCAGCCCGTCGGGGGCGAGGTGCTCCAGGTACAGGCGGAAGGCCTCCAGATCGAGCAGGTGCGTGGGGATGGCGTCCGACTGGAAGGCGTCCAGCACGAACACGTCGAAGCGCCCGAGCGCGCCCTCGCGCCGTTCGCGCTCCAGGGACACGCGCGCGTCGCCCTCGATCACCTCCACCCTGGCCTGGCTGTCCCCCAGGAAGGTGAACCAGCCGCCCTGGCCCCGGGCGAGCGCGATCACCTGGGGATCGATCTCGTAGAAGCGCAGCACGTCCCCGGGCTGGCCCCAGGCGGCGATGGTGCCGACCCCCAGGCCGATGATGCCCACCCTGAGCCCGCGGCCCTCGGCCCGGGCCGGGTGGTGCTGGAGCGCCAGGCCGAGCCCACTCGTGGCCGAGAAGTAGGCCGTGGGCACGCGGCGCAGCTCCGGTGCCTGGAGCTGGTAGCCGTGCAGGATCTGCCCGTGGAACAGGTCGTGCGCGTGGTAGCGCGGGTGCCCGGGGTGGATGCGCTTGACCCTCAGGGTGCCGTAGAAGTTCCGCTCCGCCCAGACCACGTCCCGCAGGCTCTCCCCCGGCTGCAGCCCGAGCGCGGCGATGAGCGCCAGGCAGCCGAGCGCCCAGGCCGCTCGCAGCGGCCAGCGCAGCCTGTGCGCGAGCCCCTTGCCCGGACTGCGCCAGAAGGTCGCCAGGGCCAGCGCCGGCACGGCGGCGAAGGTCAGGTGGACCTCCCAGGGGCCGTCGAACACGGCCGGCGCCAGCAGCGAGACGAACAGCCCGCCCAGGGCCCCGCCCAGCGACAGCGCCAGGTAGAACCCGGTCAGGCGCGCGGGGGGCGGCTTGAGGCGCGCCAGCTCCCCGTGGCACAGGCAGGCGCCGAAGAACACCAGGGCGGAGTAGGCGCCCACCTGCCAGACCAGGGCGAGCTCGTAGCTCTGGCACAGCGCCCAGGCCGCGGCCGCGGCCGAGGCGGCGAAGGCCGGGGCGCACCAGGCGCGGCGGTACAGCTGCCTGCCCTCGAAGGCCAGGATGAAGGAGATCAGGTAGAGGCCGAGCGGCAGCACCCACAGGAAGGGCACCACCGCCACCTCCTGGCACATCTGGTGGGTGGCGGCCAGCAGCAGGGCCGAGGCCGCCGCCGGCAGCGCCACCCACAGCCAGAGCGGGGCGGCGGGGCGATCGGACGGATCGGACCGTTCGGACGGATCGGGTCCGGCGGGCAGCGCCTGCCCGCAGGCGAGCACGCCCAGCGCGAAGAGCGCGAACAGCCCACCCCACGCCCAGGCCTGGGCCCGCAGCCCCAGGGCGGGCTCGAGCAGGAAGGGGTAGGCGACCAGCGCCAGCAACGAGCCGGCGTTGGACAGGGCGTACAGCCGGTAGGTCGGCTTGCCCGGACAGGCCCGGCGGTGCCAGGCCTGCAGCAGCGGGCTGGCCGCGCCGAGCGCCAGGGCCGGCAAGCCGACCGCCAGGCCGAGCAGCAGCAGGATGCGCCCCGCGGGCCAACGGCTGTCCGCGGGCATCCAGCCCTGGCCCGGCAGCAGCGGGGCGTCCCAGAGGAGGACCTGCAGCCCGAGGCCCAGGAGCGCGGTCGCCAGCAGGCCGCCCTGCGCCCAGGCCTGGCGGCGGGCGGGCTGGCGCCGGTCCAGGGCGTGGGCCCAGGCGTAGCCGAGGAGCAGCACCACCTGGAAGAACAGCATGCAGGCGGACCACACGGCGGGGCCGCCGCCGAACCATGGCAGCAACCGCTTGGCGAGCAGCGGCTGGACGGAGAACAGGAGCGCCGCTCCCAGGAAGATGGTCAGGCCGAAGCGCATGCCCTCGTGGGCCCTCCGGAGCGGCAGGGTATCCCGCGCCCCCGGACCAGGGCAAGCTCCTGACGGCCGGCGGCAGATGGGGTATCCTCGGGGCCCCACGTCGGGGCGCAGGAGGTGCTGCCGTGCAGGCACGGGTGCTCATCGCGGCCGGCTCGGACTCCGGGGGCGGGGCCGGCATCCAGGCGGACGTCAAGACGGTGACCGCGCTCGGCGGCTACGCGGCCACCGCGCTCACCGCGGTGACCGCGCAGGACACCCTGGGGGTGCACGGCGTGGTCGGCCTGGAGCCGGAGTTCGTGGCGCTCCAGCTCCGGCTGGTGCTCGCGGATCTCGGGGCCGACTGCGTGAAGACCGGCATGCTCCACTCGGCCGGGATCCTGCGGGCGGTCGCGGACGCGCTCTCGCGCCACGCGCCCGGGCTGCCCGTGGTGGTGGATCCGGTCATGCTGGCCAAGGGCGGCGCGGCGCTGATCGCGGACGAGGCGCTGGCGGTGCTGCGCGCCGAGCTCGTGCCGGCCGCTGCGGTGCTGACCCCCAACCTGCCCGAGGCCGAGCGGCTGCTCGGGCTCGCCCCGGGTGCGCTCGACTCGCCCGCGGCCCTGCCGGAGGCGGCCCGCGCGCTCCGCGGGCTGGGCCCCCGGGCGGTGCTGCTGAAGGGCGGGCACCTGGCCGGCGCACGACTCGTAGACGTGCTGGCCTGGGAGGGCGGGCTGGAGGTCTTCGAGGACGAGCGCGTCGACACCCGGCACACCCACGGCACGGGCTGCACGCTCGCCTCGGCGGTGGCGTGCGGGCTGGCCCAGGGGATGGAGCTCGTCCCGGCGGTGCGCCGGGCGCGGGCCTACGTGCGCGCGTGCATCTTGCACGCCCCGGGGCTCGGCCGCGGCCACGGCCCGCTCGGCCACGGCTGGACCTGCTCCTGGCCTGGCTGAAGCCGGCCGGGGTGCTTGCCTGGGTCGGGGGGACGTGCTAGGCACAGGGCACGCCGGCGTGCGGGGGAGGCCCAGGGAGAGCCACATGGACGAGAAGTACCACCCCAGGAAGATCGAGCCCGAGTGGCAGCAGGTGTGGGACGAGCGCGAGGTGTTCCGCGCCCGGGACGACGATCCCCGCCCCAAGTACTACGTGCTGGAGATGTTCCCGTACCCCTCGGGCAAGCTGCACATGGGGCACGTGCGGGTCTACACCATCGGGGACGTGATGGCCCGCTTCAAGCGCATGCAGGGCTTCAACGTGCTGCACCCCATGGGCTTCGACGCGCTGGGGTTGCCGGCCGAGAACGCGGCCCTCAAGGACGGCGTGCCCCCGGCCAAGCGCACCCGGGCCAACATCGACTCGGTGCGCGCGCAGCTCAAGGCGGTCGGCCTGAGCTACGACTGGACGCGGGAGCTCGCCACCTGCGATCCCGAGTACTACCGCTGGAACCAGTGGTTCTTCCTGCAGATGCTCGAGCGCGACCTCGTCTACCGCCGCAAGAGCCTGGCCAACTGGTGCACCGGCTGCCTGACGGTGCTGGCCAACGAGCAGGTGGTGGACGGCTGCTGCGAGCGCTGCAAGAGCGCGGTGGTGCAGCGGGAGATGCCCGACTGGGCGCTGCGCATCACGCGCTACGCGGACCAGCTCGTGGACGATCTGGCGAAGCTCCCGCGCTGGCCCGAGCGCGTGACCGCCATGCAGCGGAACTGGATCGGGCGCTCCGAGGGCGCCGAGCTCCACTTCCCGGTGCTCGACCGGCCCGTCCCGCCGCTGAAGGTCTTCACCACCCGGGCGGACACCGTCTTCGGCGCGACCTACATGGTGCTGGCCCCGGAGCACCCGGCCGTGGCGGCGCTGACCGGCGACGCCCAGCGGGCGGCGGTGCGGGCCTTCGTGGAGCGCATGTCGCGGGTGGACAAGGCCGTGCGCACCGACGCGGGCACCGAGAAGGAGGGCGTCTGGACCGGGGCCTCGGCCCGGAACCCCTTCACCGGGGAGGCCATCCCCATCTGGATCGCCAACTTCGTCCTGGCCGAGTACGGCACCGGCGCGGTCATGAGCGTGCCGGCCCACGACCAGCGCGACTTCGAGTTCGCCAGGCGCTACGCGCTGCCCATCCGCGTGGTCATCCAGCCGCCCGCGGGCGCGCGCCTGGAGAGCGCCAGCCTGGCCGAGGCCTGGGCGGAGGACGGGGTGCTGTGCGACTCGGGCGCGCACACGGGCAAGAGCTCGGCCCAGGCCCGCCAGGACATCGCCGCCGCCGCCCGGGCCGCGGGCCAGGGCGGACCCACGGTCAACTTCCACCTGCGCGACTGGGGCGTCTCCCGCCAGCGCTACTGGGGCACGCCCATCCCCATCATCCACTGCGAGCGGTGCGGCCTGGTGCCGGTGCCCTACGGCGACCTGCCGGTGCGCCTGCCACCCGAGGCGCCCCTCACGGGTACGGGCGAGCCGCCGCTCGCCAAGGTGGAGGCGTTCTGGAAGGTGAGCTGCCCGAGGTGCGGAGGGGCCGCCCGGCGCGACACCGACACCATGGACACGTTCGTGGACTCCACCTGGTACTTCCTGCGCTACCTCGATCCGCACAACGACCAGGCGCCCTTCGGCAAGGAGCTGGCCAGCCACTGGGCGCCCGTCGACCTGTACGTCGGCGGGCCCGAGCACGCGGTCATGCACCTGCTGTACTTCCGCTTCTGGTACAAGGTGATGCGCGACATGGGCCTGGTGACCAATGACGAACCAGTCGACCGCCTGCTGACCCAGGGCATGGTGGTGGACCACAGCTACCGCTGCCCGGAGCACGGCTACCGGGCCAAGGACGGCGTGACCGGACTGGACGAGGCGGGGAAACCCGTCGCAGGCGAGGTGCGCTGCAGCGCCTGCCAGCGCGAGGTCAAGGTGGCCCTGGAGAAGATGTCCAAGTCGAAGCTCAACGGCGTCTCTCCGGAGGCGGTCAG
Organism: Myxococcota bacterium; assembly: GCA_022710975.1. Taxonomy (GTDB): domain Bacteria; phylum Myxococcota; class B64-G9; order B64-G9; family B64-G9; genus JAKLGA01. The sequence goes on from JAKLGA010000004.1 coordinate 391,232, forward strand.
CGAGGCCTACGGCGCGGACACGCTGCGGCTCTTCTGCCTGTTCGCCGCGCCACCCGAGAAGGACATCGAGTGGTCGGACGCCGGCGTGGCCGGCTGCTTCAACTTCCTGCGCCGGGTGTGGGCGCTGTACGCCCAGCACCTGGAGCGCCTGCCCCTGCTGCGCGATCTGGCGGGGCCGGTGGACGAGGCGCACCTCTCGCCCGCGCTGGTGTCGCTCCACCGCCTGATACACCGCACCCTCCAGCGGGTGACGCGGGACATCGAGCAGGAGGTGCAGTTCAACACGGCCATCGCCGCGCTGATGGAGCTGCTGAACGCCTGCAAGGCGCTGGAGGACATGCCCGCGCCGTCCGCCGGGCTGCCCGACGATCCGGCCGCGCTGGCCCGCCTGCGCCTGCTCGGCTTCTGCCTGCGCTCGCTGGCGCTGATGCTGTCCCCCTTCGCCCCGCACTTCGCCGAGGAGGCCTGGGCCGGCCTGGGCGGGCGCGGCCTGGCCTGCGAGCAGCCCTGGCCGAGCTTCGATCCGGCCGCCACCCTGGAGGATCGCATCACCGTGGCGGTGCAGGTGAACGGCAAGCTGCGCGCCACCCTCGATTTGCCGCGGGACGCGGACCGCACGGCCATGGAGGCCGCGGCCCGCGCCGACGCGCGCGTGCAGAAGTGGCTCGAGGGCAAGGCGGTGCGCAAGGTGATCGCCGTGCCCGGCCGGCTGGTCAACATCGTGGTCGGCTGACGGGGGGAGCGTGGCGCGCGCGGCCATCCAGGCGGGGCTCGTGCTGGCTGCGCTGGCCGCGGGCGTCGCGGCCTGCGGCTACCGGCTGGGCTCCGGCGCGGCGCTGGCCGACGGCTCCCACCGCCTGGCGGTGCCGGTGGCCGAGAACCGCACCACCGAGCCCTGGGCGGGCGCCCACCTGACCCGGGCGCTGCGGCTCGAGGCCGAGCGCCTGGGGCTCCAGGTGGCGGGCGAGGGCCAGGCTCCGGCGCTGCGCGCGCGGCTGCTCACCCTGGACGCGCTGCCCCGGGCGGTGGCCGGGTACGGGGGGCGCTTCGCCACCCGCGAGCAGGAGGTGCGGGTGGTCGTGGAGCTCAGCCTGGAGGGGGCGACGAGCGGGCCGCTGCGGCTGGAGGAGCGCGAGGGCTTCCTGTCGGCGCCGGATCTGCGCGGCACCGGCGCCAACCAGCGCCTGGCCGCGCGGCGGGCCCTGGAGCGGCTGGCGGCCCGGGCCGTGGAGCGGCTGCTGCGCACGTTCTAGCCCGGTTCGCGGTGCTCACCGGACATGGTACTCTTCGCCCCGGGCTACGGGCTCGAGTACCTTGGCGCGGGAGGAGACATGGATCTGGTCCAGCTCGGCAAGGCGCTCAAGAAGGGCGAGCTGGCCTCGACCTACCTGCTCGCGGGCGAGGAGGAGGCGCTGCTCGAGCGTGCCCTGAAGCAGGTCATGGCCCGCGCGCTCTCGGCCAAGGGCGCCTCCGACCTGTCGGTCAGCCGGCTGGAGGGCAAGGGCGCCTCGGCCGCCGAGATCGAGGCGGCCACCCGCACCGGCTCGCTGTTCGGCGGGCGGCGGGTGGTGGTGGTCCGGGACGCGCAGCAGCTCGCGGCCGCGGAGCAGAAGAAGCTGGCCGAGTACCTCAAGCAGCCGCTGCGGGGCGCCACCCTGGTGCTGCTGGTGCGCGGGGCCGGTCCGGGCACGCGCGATCCCAAGGCCGGCAAGGCCGCCTCGGCGGCCAAGAGCTTCCAGAAGGCCGTCGAGGCCGGCGGCGGCGTGACGGTGGACTGCCCGCGGCCCAAGGCGCGGGATCTGCCGCGCCTGGCCGAGGAGCTGCTGACCGAGCAGGGGCTCAGCGCCGATCGCGACGGGCTGCACGCCCTGGTGGACGCGGTGGGTGAGGACCTGACCGGGCTGATGCAGGCGGTGGAGAAGCTGGCGCTCTACATGGGCGGGTCCGGCAGCGTGGCCGCGGCGGACGTGGCCCAGGTGGTGGCCGACACCCGCAGCGAGTCCATCTTCGAGCTGACCGACGCGACCGCCGAGGGCGACGCCTCGAGCGCGCTGGGCGTGCTGCGCCGCCTGCTCCGGGACGGGGAGGGGGCGCTCGGCATCCTGGGGCAGCTCACCCGCCACCTGCGCAACCTGGCCGCGGTCCAGGCGCTCGCCAGGCGCGGCCAGGGCCAGGAGGAGATCCGCGAGGCGCTCGGGCTGCACCCCTTCGTGGTCAAGAAGTCCCTCGACCAGGCCCGCCGCTTCACCCCCGAGGGGCTTACGCGCTGCCTGCAGGCGCTGGCCGAGTCCGACCGCGCGCTCAAGGGTGGGCGGCTGTCCGACGAGGTCCAGCTCGAGCGGCTGCTGCTGCAGCTCACCGGAGGGCGCGCCGGGGGCCAGCGCGGTCGCTGACGGCACGCGCCGAACCATGCCGACGGTGATCGGTGGATGGAGCGGAGGGGCGGCCTGGGCCGGGGCTCAGGCCTTCTGCTTGCGGTGAACGGCCGCGCTCAGCCGGCCGACCTTGCGGGCCGCGGTGCGCTTGCGCATCACGCCCTTGGTGGCGGCCTTCATCAGCGAGGAAATCGCCTTGCGCAGCTGCTCCTCGGTCTTCTTGGTGTCCTTGCCTTCGAGGACCTCGGTCAGCTTGCGAACCTCGGTCTGCACCTTGGCGCGGGCCGAGCGGTTGTGGGTGCGGCGCTTCAGGGACTGACGATGACGCTTCTCTGCGGACGCATGCGTGGCCACGAACTGCCTCCCTCGGGGTCGTGCCCCGGGCTATTGGAGCGGTGTGGTCTAACCCGACCTGCTGGAATAGTCAAGCGGAAAGCGCCTTCGCGCGGACGGGCCGCGGGCCGGCGTTTCGCGGGCCAGATCAAAGACGCACGCGGACGGCGGGTTGCACGGCGCGGGTGCGAGAACGCACCACCCGCGCTGGCGCGCGCGATCCACGTGTGGAAAACACGCTCCAGAAGCCTCGATTTCGTGCCCATGACACGCATCTCCGCGTCAGGGCGTGCAGTTTCGAAAACGACCCCGAAAAGTGTTGGCTTTTGTGTGCCAGTGGCATGAAAACATTGCGGTTAGTAAGAGCACACAAAGTGTGCATCCGGGAGCCAAAGAGCCCGTGAATCAGCTGGTATTGGCTTTCTCATAGAGATGTCCACATGTTTTCCACAATTCGTGTGGGAAAGATCAGCGCTCAGCGGGCCGCGAGCTCGCGCTTGGCTTCCTGCCACAGCGCCTCGAGCTGCTCCAGGCTCATGGCCTGCATGTCGAGGCCGCGCTGCGCGGCCACCTGCTCCATGTGCTGGAAGCGCTCGCGGAAACGCTGGCATGCGGCCCGCAGCAGCTCCTCGGACTGGAGCGACAGGTGGCGGGCCAGGTTGGCGAGCGCGAACAGCAGGTCGCCGATCTCCCAGGCCGCCTCGGCCTGGCGGGCGTGCGGGTCGGTCCCCGCCAGGGCGGCCTCGAGCTCCGCCACCTCCTCGCGGACCTTCTCCATGACCTGGCCCGCGTCGCGCCAGTCGAAGCCCACCCGGCCCGCGCGCTCGGACAGCCGCTGGGCCTGGAGCAGCGCCGGCATGCTCTTCGGGACCCCGGCCAGCAACCCGCCCGGACCCGTGGCCCGGCCCCCCCGCTCGGCCTTCTCCTCGGCCTTGATCCGTTCCCAGTGGAGCGCGACCTCGCCGGGGCTGGCCGCCTGGCCGTCGCCGAACACGTGCGGGTGGCGGCGGACCAGCTTGCGGGCGATGCCATCCACCACCTGCTCGATGCCGAACTGCCCGCGCTCCGAGGCGATCTGGGCCTGGAACACGATTTGCAGCAGGACGTCGCCCAGCTCCTCGCAGTGGGCCCGCGGCTCCCCGCGCTCCATGGCCTCGAGCAGCTCGTAGGCCTCCTCGATCAGGTAGGGCTCGAGGGTCTCGAGGGTCTGCGCCCGATCCCAGGGGCAGCCGCCCTCGGGAGCCCGCAGGCGCGCCATGATGCGCACCAGCTCGGCGAAGGAGTGTGGGCGTTCCGCGTCGATGGCCGTCGTACCTCGTGTCCGGACCTGAAACGAACCGGGCCGCCGGAGTTGCCTCCGGCGGCCCGCATGACCCCAAGGGGACTCGAACCCCTGTTCTCGGCGTGAGAGGCCGATGTCCTAGACCGCTAGACGATGGGGCCGTTCACGATTCTCACGTATATTTTCAAAGCCGACGAGCGGGCTCGAACCGCTGGCCTGCTGATTACGAATCAGCTGCTCTGCCAACTGAGCTACGTCGGCCTGTCAAGGAGCTTTGACCAAAACGGACGCCCATTTAACAGACCGACCCCGGGCCTGTCAAGCATCTTTTAGAAGATGAACAACGGGAGGCCGCCGGACAGGTCGAACCACGACCAGTCGAGCTCCGTCGTGTCCGCGTCGAGCAGCAGGCCGACGGAGACGAGGTGCATCCCCCGCCCGTATTCCGGCCGGGAGGTGCTCATCCAGCCGTGCTGCTGGTGGTGGTAGGCGTACTGCAGCACGACCCCGCCGAAGCGCAGCCGGGCGCCCACCTCCCAGCTCTCGGAGCGGCCGTTGATCTCGACCCGGTCGGCCTCCCAGGGCCAGAAGTACCGGCTCCACACCCCCAGACCCGGCAGCCAGCTGCGCGGCCCCCAGGGCAGCCCCTCGGCCCCCACCACCAGCGCCGCCCCGCCCAGCCCGAGCTCCGGCCCCACGCCGACCGACAGGTGCTCGGTCTGCACCGTGGCGAAGGAGGTCAGCGACAGATCGGCCCACCAGGTGTACAGCTTCTGGTTGGAGCGGGCGGGGAGCTGCGCCCCGATCAGCAGGCCGATGTTCTCCTCGAACACCCAGGCGTAGCCCGCGCCGACCTGGAGCGGGTTGCCGGCGACACCCACGCCGGGATCCACGCAGCCGTCCGCGCCCGCGCACTCCGTCAGGCGCTCCTCGGTGTACCCCATGCCCATGGACACCTCCACCCAGGGTCCGGGCGCGGCGCGCAGGCCGTGCATCAGGGGCGTCGCGCAGCCCGCGGGGGCGAGCGCCAGGAGCAGCAGCAGGAGCGCGCGCCGCGGGCTCATCGGCAGGCCGCCTCGCCGAAGTGGCCGAGCCGCATCCGGCGGCCGGGCCAGGGGCTGAACCGGAGGGTGAGCGGCGTCGAGCGCAGCAGGGCCGGCGTGAAGGCGGCCGCGCTGGGCTCGGGCACGAGCGCGGTGGGCGCGCTGCTGCCGCAGCCCTGGGCGAGGGCGCCCGTGTCGTCGAGCCCCCAGATCCCGGGCGCGCACTCCTCGCCGCGCATCTGGCAGCCGAGCAGCCGCGGGCCACCCGCGGGCGCGGCCCCGAAGCCGATGGCCAGGCCCCGTCCGTCGAGGTCCAGGAGGTGCTGGCCGCGGAGCGCCCCGTCCCCGGGCTCCAGGACGAGCGTGCGGAGCTCCGCGGACTGGGCGGTCCCGTCGCCGGGGAAGGTCAACCCTGCGGCCAGGAGGCTGCCGTCCGGGGCGAGCCCCAGGGCGGAGGGCGCCGAGGGGGCGTCCCCGAGCGCCAGCTGCCAGAGCGGCTGCCCGGCCGGGTCCAGGCGTGCGAGCCAGAGGTGGGCATGGAGGCCGCCGGCCTCGCGGTGCTGGCCGAGGATCGCCAGCGAGCCGTCGGGCAGGGCCAGCGCCCGGCTGGCGCTGAAGTCACCCGCGGGCAGCCTCAGGAACCCCGCGCGGGTGGCCGCGCCCTCGGCGTCGAGGTCGAGCAGCACGACCCCGTGGTCGGGGCTCCCGGTCTGGGCGAGGGCGTTGGCCAGCACCCTGGCGCCCGCGGGCCCGGGTGCCAGCGCGGCGGCCTTCAACCACAGCTCCGAGTCGAACCTCCGCGCCCAGCGCGGGGTCAGATCGGCCTCGAGGCGGATCACCACGGGCGCGGCCTGCGTCCCGGTCCCGGGCCGATCCTGGGTCGCCAGCAGCCAGAAACCGTCGTCCGCCGCCGGCTCGAGCCGTTGCGGGCGCAACCCGTCGGCGCCGGTCAGGGTGCCCAGCCGGACCGGGCTGCCGTCCCCGGCGAGCTCCACGAGCAGCGGGCTCGGGTCGCGGTCCACGCCGGCCTCGGCCACCAGGACCAGGCCGCCTCCGCCCGCGGGCTGCAGGCCGAGCACCTGCTCGGCCTCGCCGGTCCCCAGGATCTCGTGCCAGCGCTGCTCCCCGCCCGGGCCGTAGCGGCCGACCCACACGTCGCCCGTGGGGTCGGCCTGGCCCTCGAGCGGCGGCTCGGGGTCGAACAGCGAGGTCGAGCCGGCGAAGAAGGCGTCTCCTGAGGGCTCGAGCAGGGCCTGGGTGGGGTAGGGCTGCGGCATGGGCACCCCGCAGCCGCAGGCCAGGAGCGGTAGCGCCGCGAAGAGAAGAGCATTCAGGGTGGCAGAGGAAATCCGCATGCGTTCACCGCGCCGTTCGACACGGGCTGACAACGCGCTATTCAGCCAGAAACTCACACCGCCTTCAACGCGAGCTCCGTGCCACGTCCCTGATCACGTGCCGTGGCGTGGCTCCGGGGTCGCGATCTGTGAGGGTGAAGTCGAAGGGCCTCGCGGCAGCCAGCCTGGCTGGGCCAAGCTTCCTTCCTGCTCTCCTCCCTGAAAGAAACTCCTGAGCGCTCAGGCACGGAAGGCCAGCCAACGAATCATCCACCTGGGCTGACCCACTCGCTGCAGGTGGGCACCCGCCGGCGGGGCAGCTTCACTGGCGGAAGCGGCTCAATCGCGGAAGCCGATGCGCCTCCTGGGCGTCGGAGGTGGTGCCATGAGCTCGTGGATGGCGTCGAAGACCACCTTGAACCTCGCGTCGCACTTCTTCTCGAGCGCGGCGAGCTTGCGGGCCAGCTCCGCGTTGGACTGGAGCAATCCTCGGAGGCGGACGAAAGCTCTCATGATCTCGATGTTCACCTGCACCGCACGCTCGCTGCGGAGCACGCTCGAGAGCATGGCCACACCCTGTTCCGTGAAGGCGAACGGGCGGTACCGGCGACCACCCCAGGAACTTGAGGTCACAGATTGTGACCTCAAGTTCTCGGACTCCGCCTCGTCGAGCTGGAACATGAAGTCAGCCGGAAACCGGCCCAAATTGCGCTTCACTGCCTGGTTCAGGACCTTGACTGGAACACAGTACAATGGGGCGAGGGCGAGGTCGAGAAGCACCCTCTGACCGCGCACCACCAAGATCACGGCCTCGATCTGCGCGACCGGGACCAGAGCTGCCTCGATCATGCATCCCTCCGAACTCGATGGGCCCTACGGCGAGGTTCGCGCCTCGTGACCGCGACCCGGCGGGCAACGCTCGCAAGTGCTATGCCAGGAGTCCGATCAAACGAATCCGCGGGGTTGCGCGGGACCAGGTCGAGGTCGAGCCACGCCGTGCCCGGTTTTTCCGGACACCGTGTCCGGAATTCGGTCACCCTACTCCGATGCAGGCGGGTGGCACCCAGGGCGTAGCAGGGGCATCTGCCTCCGCCAGGATCCGTCAGCCGATGGTATGCTCCGATCTTGGGGAGGAGAGTCCATGAACCGGCGGGAGATCCTGATCGGGACGGTCCTGGCAGCCTGGCTGCTGGGCGCACCCGCCTGGAAGGCGCACGGGCAGGAAGAGAAATGCGCGGGCCCGGACGGAAGAGTGGATGGCGGTCAGCCAGACGCGGGCGAGACCGGCGCGCGCGAATTCTACGGCATCGGCACTGGAAGCGGCATCGACACCGGAAGCATCGACATGCCGCCGTGGCGCTGTTCTCTGTCCGGCAGGGTGGTTGTGGCGGGCAAGCCGCGTTCCGGCATCCGGGTTGTGGCTGCGAGCAGCAGTTCTCTCGGCCGCATGAAGACGACGGTGACCAGACCCGGGGGCTGGTATCTCCTTGAAGGGTTGGATTGCGGCCCGCACACCGTGTCCGCCACCTCGCCACGGTTGTTCGGCAGTGGTGTTGTATTCGCTTGCATGTGCCAAGGTGACAATCACATCGCCAATTTCGACCTGGCCCCGGCCGAGGTGCGGGTGACGGGTCGGGTGTACGGGCCGACCGGGCGACCGGTCGAGGGCGCGATGGTGCGGGTCGAGCGCCCTGTCAGACCGCCGAGTGAGGCCGTGCAGTCGCTCGTGCCGACGAATCACAGCGGGCGCTTCGAGCTCTGGCTACCGCGCGGAGCATCCGGGTTCATCGTCAGCGCCGAGGCACCTGGCCACTGCAGTCAGGTCAAGCAAGTACTGCCGGCTCGGGCACCGATCGAGCTGTCTCTTCGCCTGCTGCGCCACTCCCAGGAAGTTGGCCTCGTGTCGGCAGGCATCATGAGCCTCAAGAGCCGGCCTCAGGTGTTCGTCGAGCTGATCAACTCCGATGGGACGGTCGAGCGGAGCGTGGTCGAGGTGCTCATCCGTCCCTTCAAGTTTGCCTTCGAGTCCGGCTCCAGACCCGGACGGGTCGGGGCCTGGCACAAGGAGAGGGGCTGGGCCCTTGCGGAGTTGGCAGCACAGAAGGAACCCGCGGAGAAGCAGCGGCCCTTCATTCCTCTCAAGCTCAAGCCCGGACGCACGATCACGGGCACCATCAAGCTCCAGGACGGCACGCCCGTAGCCCAGGGCAGGGTGGCCTTCGAGTGCAGGCCCACGCCGCTGTGGGACGTGGTAGTCGCCGACGAGCAGGGCGCATTCAACATCCCCAACCTGCCGCCTGACGACGAGGTCCACCTGGTCGCCTGGGACGACGACCGGCCATGGAAGAAGCGCGTGGTCAAGCTCAATGCCGGCCAGACCCAGGCCGAGGTGATCCTGGTCCCTTCCACCTCCGGGCCGAGGTTCCCGTGACCGTGTCGCATGGCCGCCATCCCGCGGCAACCAGCCGCGAGCGTGCTGCCCGCTGACGCTCAAGCTCGAGGCGGCGGGCGCAGGCCCCAGGGCTGCAGGGCAGGGGATTCGGCGCTCAGCGCGATTTCGCGGGCAGGGCGGGCTTGCGGGGCCTGGGCGGGTGATCCTTCTGCACCTTGATGGCGCAGAACTCGCCGCACATGGAGCAGGTGTTCTCGTCGTGGGTCGGCGGCGCCTCGGCCCGCACCCGCCGGGCGAGCGCCGGGTCCACGGCCGCCCGGTACATGCCGTCCCAGTCGAGCTCCCGGCGCGCCTGGCTCATCTGCCGCTCGCGCTCGCGGGCGTCCGCCCGGCCGCGGGCCAGCTCGCCAGCCTGGGCGGCGATCAGCGAGGCCACCACCCCCGCGTGCACGTCGCGCTCGTCCGGCAGCCGGAGGTGCTCGGCCGGGGTGACGTAGCACAGGAAGTCCGCGCCGGCCCAGGCGGCCATGGCGCCGCCGATGGCCCCGGTGATGTGGTCGTAGCCCGGGGCGCAGTCGGTCACCAGGGGTCCCAGCACGTAGAAGGGCGCCCCGTGGCACAGGCGCTTCTCCAGCAGCACGTTGGCCTGGATCTGATCGAGCGGCACGTGGCCCGGGCCCTCGATCATCACCTGCACCCCGCGCTCCAGGGCGCGCTGCTGCAGCTCGCCCAGCAGGATGAGCTCGTGCAGCTGGGCCCGGTCGGTGGCGTCCAGGGTGGCCCCGGGGCGGAACCCGTCCCCGAGCGACAGGGTCGCGTCGTATCGCGCGGAGAGCTCCAGCAGCCGATCGAAGGCGGTGTACAACGGGTTGTCGCGCTCGTTGTGGCGCATCCAGGCCAGCGTCAGCGCCCCGCCGCGCGACACCACGTCCATGAGCCGGCCCTCGGTCTGCATGCGCTCGGCGGTCTCGAGCGTCACCCCGCAGTGGACGGTCAGGAAGTCCACGCCGGACTCCAGGTGGGCCTCGATCACCCCGAACAGCTCGTCCTCGGTGAGCTCGCAGAAGGAGGCCGCGCGCGCCAGCGCCCGGGCGGCGGCCTCGTACATGGGCACCGTGCCCATGGGCAGCGGCGCGGCCCGCATGATCTCCCTGCGGATGGCGGGCAGGTCGCCGCCGGTCGACAGGTCCATGATGGCGTGGGCCCCGGCGGCCGCGGCCGCGCGGGCCTTGCCGAGCTCGCCCGCGACGTCCAGCCGGTCGCGGGAGGTGCCCACGTTGGCGTTGACCTTGACCCGCAGGCCCCGGCCGATGCCGAGCGGCGCGAGGTCGGCGCGCAGGCGGTTGCGGGTGATGACCGCCTCGCCGCGCGCCAGGCGCTGGGCCAGCTCCTCGGCCGGCACGCCCTCGGCCCGGGCCACCTGGCGCACCTCGTCCGTCACCACGCCGGCGCGGGCCTGCTGGATTCGGGTCTGGGTCATGACGCTCGCGGACCTCCTGGCGAGGTCCTCCTCGCCCGGTCCCCGGACTACCCCGCGCGGGGTCGCCCTGTCAATCACCCGCTGCGGCGCGGGCCGCTTGTGCTCCCGCGGCCCGCCTGGTACAGTGCCCCCGTCTGAGGTATGGAACCGGGTCGAGGAGGAGGCCGCCATGGTCGGGCAGGACACGGTCGCGCTGCTCAAGCGGGTGACCATCTTCGCCAACGTGGAGGAGCAGGCCCTGCGCGAGCTGGCCGCGCTGGTGATCACCAAGGACTACCCCAAGGAGACCCTGGTGTTCGGCCAGGACGACCCGGGCGACTCCATGTTCGTGATCGCCAGCGGCCAGGTGAAGGTGGTGCTGTACGGCGAGAACGGCAAGGAGATCACCCTGACCTTCTTCCGCGCCGGGGACATCTTCGGGGAGATGGCGCTGCTCGACGACAAGCCACGCTCCGCCAACGTGCTGACCACCGAGCCCTCGCAGCTGCTGATCCTGAAGCGCGAGGCCTTCATCGAACACCTCAAGCGCTGTCCGGCCACGGCCATCGAGGTGCTCGCCGTGCTGTGCCAGCGCCTGCGCAAGGCGGACGAGGTCATCGGCAACCTGGCGCTCCTGGACGTCTTCGGCCGGGTGGCGCGGGTGCTGATGGATCTGGCCAAGTCCGACGGCGAGACCATCGACGAGGGGGTGCTGATCCGCAAGCGCCCCACCCAGCAGGACATCGCCTCGATGGTCAACAGCTCCCGCGAGACGGTCTCGCGGGTGCTGAGCGAATTCCAGAGGCGCGGCCTGCTGCTGATGGATGGCAAGAAGGTGGTGCTCCGGCCCCAGTTCTACGACCAGCTCGGCTGAGCGCCGGCCGGTCTGTCCTTCGCCGCACGACGCATGACCGCCATGATCGACATCCAGGGCCTGCACAAGAGCTTCGGCGACCACCATGTCCTGCGGGGCGTCGATCTGCAGGTGGCCGAGGGCGAGACCACGGTCATCATCGGCGGCTCGGGCTCGGGCAAGAGCGTGCTGATGAAGCACATGCTGGGCTTGCTCCGGCCGGATCGCGGCCAGGTGCTGGTGGAGGGCGAGGAGATCGGCCGCCTGCCGGAGCGGGAGCTGACCCGGGTGCGGGCCAAGTTCGGCATGGTCTTCCAGCAGGCGGCCCTGTTCGACTCCATGACGGTCGGCGAGAACGTCGCCTTCCCGCTGCGCGAGCACCGCCACATGCCCGAGCCGGAGCTGCGCAAGCTGGTCCAGGAGAAGCTCGAGCTGGTGGACCTGCACGACGTCGCGCACCTCTACCCGGCCGAGCTGTCGGGCGGCATGCGCAAGCGGGTGGGCCTGGCGCGCGCCATCGTGCTGGAGCCCAAGATCATCCTGTACGACGAGCCCACCACGGGGCTGGACCCGATCACCTCGAACAACGTGGACGAGATGATCATGAACGCCCAGCGCCGGCTGGCGGTCACCCAGGTGGTGATCAGCCACGACATCGCCTCCACCTTCCGGGTCGGGCACCACGTGGCCATGATCTTCGAAGGGGCGATCGTCGAGCAGGGACCGCCCGCGACGCTGCGCGCGAGCCAGCACCCGCACGTGCGGGAGTTCCTGTCCACCTGGTTCGCCAAGGGAGACTGAGGCCGGGGTCTGTACACGGCCCGTGCGGCGTAGTAGTGTCGGCCCGGGATGAAGAGCCTGCTCACCCCGCTCAAGGTCGGACTGGTCACGCTGGTGGCGGTGGGCGGACTGTTCTACGCCATGCACAAGCTGCAGAGCGGCGCGCTGGGGAGCGGCGACACCTACCGGGTGTACGCCATGCTCGAGGACGTGCTCGGGCTGGCCCAGCGCTCGCGCGTGTTGATGGCCGGCATCGAGGTCGGTTTCATCGACAGCATCGAGCTGGTGGGCAACCGCGCCCAGCTGAACCTGCGCATCACCAACGACGTGCCGCTGTACAAGGACGCCTCGCTTTCCAAGGTGTCCGAGTCCCTGCTGGGCGACAAGCTGATCACCCTGAGCCCCGGCAGCAAGGCGGCCGGCCGCCTGCCCGACGGCGGCGAGATCGTGAACGTGTTCGAGGAAGCGGACATGAACACGGTCTTCCGCAAGCTGGACGACATCACCGGGGACATCCGCGGGGTGACCCAGTCGCTCGGCCGCGTGCTCGCGGACATGGAGCGCGACGACTCGCTGGGCGGCACCATGCGGAACATGAGCAAGATCGCCGAGAACGTGGCCAGGCTGAGCGAGCAGGTGCAGGGCACGCTCGATCGCAGCAGCCAGCAGATCGAGCGCATCCTGGGCGACGTGGCCGGCGTGACCGAGGGCACCCGGGCGCGCTACGGGGAGATCCTGGACAACATCCAGGCCGTGACCAAGGACGTGCGCAGCCTGGTGCAGAACGTCAACGACATCGTCGGCCGGGGCGAGGAGGACATCAAGGAGAGCGTGGGGAACCTGAGGGGCACCCTGGAGAAGGCCAACCGCTCGCTGGAGAGCCTGGAGAACATCTCCCGCAAGGTGGACGAGGGCCAGGGCACGCTCGGGCGGCTGGTCAACGACGACCGCGTGCTGGACAAGGTCGAGAACCTGGTCGACGACGCCACCTCGTTCACCTCGCGCCTGACGCGGCTGCAGACCATCGTGGACGTGCGCGCCGAGTACCAGGTGCTGCAGAACACGGCCAAGTACTACATGGGCCTGAAGCTGGTGCCCAAGTCCGACAAGTTCTACCTGATCGAGCTGATCGACGATCCGCGCGGCGCGGTCGACGTGACCAAGACCTGCACCGCGCCCGACGTGTGCGACAAGGTCATCACCGTGCGGGACGACTTCAAGTTCTCGCTCCAGCTCGGCAAGCGCTACAACTGGTTCGGCTTCCGCCTGGGGCTGATCGAGGACACGGGCGGGATGGGCGCCGACCTGTACTTCTTCGAGGACGACCTCCAGTTCCGGGTGGACATGTTCGGTTTCGGCTTCGACGAGTACGGCAACCCGGCCAACCCCCGGCTGAAGGCCATGGTGGTCTACCGGCCGACCTGGCTGATGAACCACTTCTACATCGCCGCCGGGGCGGACGACTTCTTCAATCAGGAGACCTTCGACTTCTTCTTCGGCGCCGGAATCTCCTTCGACGACGAGGACCTCAAGACCCTGTTCACCACGGTCGGCATGCCGGCGCTGTAGCGCCTGAGCGCCGCGGTCCGCGGCCCCCTGGCGACCGGGACTAACCCCGGGAATCATCTTGACATCAGGTGGGGGTGGCGCTATGTTGGCGCGCTCCGGAGGTCTCTTTTTCGAGGCCCCCGCGTGCGAGGAGCCATGTTCGAAGGGCTGTCAGACAAGCTCGGACAGACGTTCAAGCGCCTGAAAGGCCACGGGAAACTCTCCGAGGCCAACATCAAGGACGCGTTGCGCGAGGTCCGCCTGAGCCTGCTGGAAGCCGACGTCAACTTCCAGGTGGTGAAGGACTTTGTCACCGTGGTCAAGGACCGGGCCATGGGACAGGAGGTCCTCGCCTCGCTCACCCCGGGCCAGCAGTTCATCAAGGTGGTCTACGAGGAGCTGGTCAAGACCATGGGCGGCCAGGCCGCCCAGCTCGACCTCAAGGGCCGGCCTCCGGTGGCGATCATGCTGTGCGGCCTGCAGGGCTCCGGCAAGACCACCTCGGTGGCGAAGCTCTCGCTGCACCTGAAGAAGCTCGGCCGGCGTCCGTACCTCGTGCCGGCCGACGTGTACCGGCCCGCGGCCATCGATCAGCTCACCAAGCTGGGCGCCGACCTGGGCCTGCCCGTGCACCCCTCGACCACCAAGCAGGATCCGGTGGCCATCTGCCGCGAGGCCATGGAGGCCGCCGAGCGCGCCGGCCACGACGTGGTGCTGCTCGACACCGCCGGGCGGCTGCACGTGGACCAGGAGCTGATGAACGAGCTGCTGCAGATCAAGCGCGAGGTGCAGCCGCGCCAGATCCTGCTGGTGGCCGACGCCATGACCGGCCAGGATGCCGTGCAGGTGGCCGAGAAGTTCAACAGCGACCTCGGCATCGACGGCCTGGTGCTGACCAAGCTGGACGGCGATGCCCGCGGCGGCGCGGCCCTCTCGATCAAGGCCGTCACCGGCAAGCCGCTCATGTTCGTCGGCACCGGCGAGAAGATGGACGCGCTGGACATCTTCTACCCGGACCGCATGGCCAGCCGCATCCTGGGCATGGGCGACATGCTGGGGCTGATCGAGAAGGCCCAGGAGAGCTACGACAAGGAGAAGGCCGAGGAGCTGCAGCGCAAGTTCAAGAAGAACGAGTTCACCATCGAGGACTTCCGGGAGCACCTGAAGCAGCTGCGCAAGATGGGCTCGATCTCCGACCTGATGGAGAAGATCCCGGGCATGGGCAACATGATGAAGAAGATGCCCGGCGCGGCCCCTCCGGAGGACGAGCTGAAGCGCATCGAGGCGATCATCAACTCGATGACCAAGCTCGAGCGGGTGAACCACGCCATCCTGAACGCCAGCCGCCGCCGGCGCATCGCCAAGGGCAGCGGCACCACCGTCCAGGACGTGAACCAGTTCGTGAAGCAGTACCTGGAAATGAAGAAGATGATGAAGAAGATCAACAAGTTCGGAATGAAGACGCTGTTGCGGAGCCTGATGGGCGGCAAGATGTGAGCGCCGTCCGGAGAAAGGATGTGTGTGTGCCATGGTGACGATTCGTTTGCGTCGGGCCGGGACGACCAAGAAGGCGTTCTTCCACATCGTGGCGACCGACTCCCGCTACGCCCGGGACGGCCGCTTCCTGGAGAAGATCGGGCACTACGATCCGCGCAAGAAGCCGGCCGTGGTGGTGATCGACCAGGCGCGCCTGGAGCACTGGCGCAAGGCTGGCGCCCTCACCAGCGAGACGGTGGCCCAGCTGCTCAAGCGCAACCCGCCCCAGGCGGCCAAGGCCGCCGAGGAGCCCAAAGCCAAGGCCAAGAAGGCCTGAGCGGGCGGGGAGCCTGATCGTGGCGGTCCCTGAGCTGGTGGGCCTGATGGCCCGGTTGCTGGTGCGCGAGCCGCAGGCCGTCGAGGTGGATGACGCCGACGACGGTCGGGATCGCGTGATCACCCTGCGGGTCGGCGCCGCGGATCGCGGCCGGGTGATCGGCAAGGAGGGGCGCACGGCCAAGGCCCTGCGCTCCATCCTGGCGATCGCCTCGGCCCGCGAGGGCCGCAAGGCGAAGCTGGACATCGTGGACTGACCGGCCCGCGGCGGCATCTGCGGAGCGAGTCGTGGCCACGGACGCCGAGCGAAGGCTGGTCTTGATTGGCAGGCTGACCCGCCCCCACGGGGTGCGGGGTGAGATGAAGTTGCTCCCGGGCGAAGGCTGCTCGGGCGCCTGGTGCCGGGTGCGCGAGGTGTGGCTGGGCAAGAGCGCGGGCACGGCCCGCGCCGTGGCGCTGCGCAGGGCCAGGCCAGGCGGACGCGGTTTCATCCTCTCGCTGGAGGGGGTGGACAGCGTCGAGGCGGCGGAGGCGCTGCGCGATGAGTCGCTGTTCGTGGAGCGCTCGCAGCTGCCGCCGCCGGAGAAGGGCGAGTGGTACCTCGAGGATCTGATCGGGTTGCGGGTCGAGGACCCGCGCGGCCGGGTGCTCGGGGAGCTGCGGTCGATCTTTGACAATGGTGCGCACGAGGTATACGTGGTGACCCGCGACGGTCGGGAGATCCTCATCCCGGGCGTCGACGGCGTGGTGCTGGCCTTCGAGCCAGAGGCCGGCCGCGTGGTGCTCGATCCGCCTCCGGGCTTGCCCGGGCTGGAGTGAGGCCGAGGGAGTCTGCGTTGCGCTGGACGGTGCTCACGCTGTTCCCCTCGGTGTTCGACTCCATCTGCACGGCCAGCCTGTTCGGCAAGGCCGTCGAGGCCGGGGTGATCCAGGTCCGGCCGGTCGACATCCGGGATCACGCCGAGGGCAAGCACCGCAGCGTCGATGACTCGCCCTTCGGCGGCGGCGTCGGCATGGTGCTCAGGGTGGAGCCGGTGGCGCGCGCCCTCGAGGCCGTGCGGGCGGACGATCCGGCCGTGCACGTGGTGCTGCTGACCCCGCAGGGCAGGCTGCTCGACCAGGCCAGGGTGGGCGAGCTGGCGGGGCACGCCCACGTGGCGCTCCTGTGCGGGCGCTACGAGGGCGTGGACGACCGCATCTGCGGCCTGGTGGACGAGGAGCTGTCCGTCGGCGACTACGTGCTGTCCGGCGGCGAGCCGGCGGCCTGGGTGGTGATGGACGCCGTCTGCCGGCTGGTGCCCGGCGTGCTGGGCAAGGCCGAGTCCACGCTGGAGGAGTCGCACGGCGCCGCGGGCCTGCTGGAGTACCCCCAGTACACCCGGCCGCGGGAGTTCCGCGGACAGGCGGTGCCGGAGGTGCTGCTCAGCGGCGACCACGCCGCCATCGCCCGCTGGCGGCGGCGGCAGGCCATCGTGCGCACGGCCGAGAGGCGGCCGGACCTCCTCGCCCGGGCGGACCTGAGCGAGGAGGAGCGTGTGTGGATCGAACAGCTCGGGCGCGTGCCCGGGCGAGGTTGACGAGCCGACCCCCGTAGCGGGGGTTGCTGGTTCTCGGGTGACGCAAGGAGGAGACGATGAAGGTCCTGGAGCAACTTGAGAAGTCCTGCCAGAAGGAGAAGCCTGACAGCTTCCGGATCGGCGACACGGTCCGGGTCCACCTGCGCGTGGTGGAAGGCGACAAGGAGCGCGTGCAGGTGTTCGAGGGCGTGGTGATCAAGCGCAAGCGGGGCGGCACCGGCGCTTCGTTCACCGTGCGCAAGGTGTCCTACGGCGTGGGCGTGGAGCGCATCTTCCCCGTCCACTCCCCGCGCATCGAGAAGATCGAGGTCGTGCGCTCGGGCCGCGTGCGGCGGTCCAAGCTGTACTACCTGCGCGACCTGCGCGGCAAGGCCGCCAGGCTGAAGGAGAGCTGATCGGCGCTCGTCCGGGTCCACCCGCGAGGGGGGCCCCGAGGGGGTTCCGTGCTCTTCACCGAGCTCGTTTGCCAGGGCGTCCGGAACTTCGGGCAAACCCACCGGTTCCCGCTGGGGCCGGGCCTCACTGCCTTCGTGGCAGGTGCGGGCGGGGGGAAGAGCACCCTGGTCGAGCTGGTGCTCCACCTGCTCTACCCTGATCCCACCGAGCCGAGCACCGAGGCCTTCCGCGCCCCGGGCTCCGACGTGTGCCGGGCGGCGCTGTGCCTGCAGGACGAGCACGGCCAGACCTTCCGTCTGGTCAAGGACCTCCTCAAGGGCTCGATGGCCCTGATGCAGCTCGACCCCGCCGGTGGCCCGCCGCGCACCGTGTCGGCCGCGGCGGCCGAGATCGGCCAGTACCTGTCGGCCAGCCTGCACCTGCCGCAGCGCGACGTGTTCGAGGGGGTGTTCGTCACCCGGCAGACGAGCCTGCCGTCCCGCGCCCCGCGCCGGGCCCCGGCCGCGCCGGAGGGGGAGGAGGAGCCCTCCCAGCCCGGCGGCAAGGGCAAGTTCGTGGGCGTGCGCTCCGGCAAGGTCATGACGGCCTCCCGCAAGCTGCCGCCCTCCAAGCACGCCGGGGACGGGGACGACGGCCCGAGCTTCCCGGGCTACCAGGGCGGCGGCGAAGAGGAGCTCGGCGACGCCGTCCTGCCCGACGATCCGGCCGAGCTGCGGTCCCAGATCGAGACCCTGGACCGGGACCTCAAGCTGGCCCGCGAGGTGGACGAGCTGCAGTTCAAGCTCGACGGCCTGCAGGGCGAGCTGTTCAAGCTCGACCAGCGCCTCAAGGGCCAGCACGAGGCCGAGCAGCGCGTGCAGCAGGCCGAGGAGGCGGTGGCCGCCTTCAAGAACCTCGAAACGCTGCCGGCTGACTTCGAGACCCGCCTGAAGGACTACGAGGCGGCCAAGGCCCGGCTGGACCGTGACTCGGTCCGGCTGGACGACGAGCAGCACCGCTGGCAGGAGAAGAGCGAGGCGGAGGCGCCCCCGCCGCTCAAGCAGAACAAGGGCTTCATGCTGGGGCTCACCGGAGGGGTGCTGGCCACGGCCGTGGGCGCGGTGGGCTTCTTCGAGCTTGAGCCGCTGCGCTGGGTGGCGCTGCTGAACCTGCTCGGGTTCGGCCTGGCGCTCGTGGTGGCGCTCAGGCACATCGACGCCATCATGTCCGTGGAGCGCGCCCAGAAGCGCCTGGCGACCATCGACGAGCGGCGGCAGAAGCTGCTGCGGCAGTTCGAGGTCGAGACGGCCCTGGTGCGCAAGACCATGAAGGACGCCGGCGTGGAGAAGCCGGCCCAGGTGCTGGAGCTGTTCGCCAAGCGCAAGGCGGCCAAGGCCGATCTGGAGGTCGCGCGCCAGGCCATGGCCCAGCGCGCCGCGGAGGCCGGCCTGGGCGAGGTGCAGGCCCGCCGGGCCGAGCTCAAGGGCCAGGTGGACGAGCTGGAGGCCAGGCTGGCCTCCTCCGCCTCGCTGATGATGAGCCCCGGGGACATGGAGGCCCGCCTGGAGGCCCTGCGGGCCAAGCTCGCCCGGCGCGAGGCGGCCTCCGGCCAGGAGGCCGGTGGGGCCTTCGGGGCACCGCCCGTCGGGGGCGCCGGGGAGGCGGGCGACGGTCTCGGCGGCGGCTTCGACCCGTCCGAGCTG
Source organism: Myxococcota bacterium (assembly GCA_022710975.1). Taxonomy (GTDB): domain Bacteria; phylum Myxococcota; class B64-G9; order B64-G9; family B64-G9; genus JAKLGA01. The sequence continues at coordinate 410,098 of JAKLGA010000004.1, forward strand.
GGCGCGCCGCCGGGCGCCCTGGGCGGCAAGGGCGGCAAGCCGGCCGGCAAGGGTCGCATGCTGGCGCCCTCGGCCCTGGACGCCTTCGGCGACCCGGGCGGTGGGCAGGAGGCCGGCGCGGCGGAGGCGCCCGGCGCGGCCGGTCCCGAGGTGTGCGAGCAGCTCGTGCGCTTGGCCGAGGATCTCTTCCTGCAGGACGCCGAGCGGCTGGCCGCGCTGCTCACCCCGCGCGGGAGCCAGTTCGCCGCGGCGCTCACCGGCGGGGCCGTCTCCCGGCTGAGCCTCTCGCCGCGGCGCGAGGTGGGCTGCCTGGACCCGGCCGGCGGGGAGCGCGGGCTGGGCGAGCTCGCGCCCGAGCTCCAGGACCGCGTCTACCTCGCACTCAAGGCGGCGGTGCTGGAGGCCTGGAGCCGCACGGCGCAGGTGCCGATCCTGCTGGACGATCCCTTCCGCCCGGGCGATCCACAGCTCGTCGAGCTGCAGTGCCGCCTGATGGCCGGGCTGGCCCGGCTGACCCAGGTGATCCTGCTGACCGCCTCGGTCGAGCAGACCCAGCATGCCACGGCGTCCTTCAGCCTGTGAGCCCCCCGAGCTGTTCGGGCGCGGCGCCCCGGGTTGCGGTCCCGCGGGCTGCGGCGAGCTCGAGGGCTGGGCGGCCGCCCGCGGCTGGCGCGTGGTGGTCGGGGTGGACGAGGTGGGCCGGGGGCCGCTGGCCGGGCCGGTGGTGGCGGCCGCGGTGGCGCTGCGGGTCGATCAGCTCATCCCCGGGCTGAACGACTCCAAGAAACTGAGCCCGGCCCAGCGCGAGCGGCTCGACGGCGCCGTGCGCCAGGGGGCGCTCGCCTTCGGCCTGGGGCGGGTCGAGCCCGCCCGCATCGACGAGGTGAACATCCGCCGGGCCGCGCTCGAGGCCATGTCGCTCGCCTTCGGCGAGCTGCTGCAGGCGTGCAAGCCGGGCGGGGTGATGCCGGACGGGGTCCTGGTCGACGGGCTGGACGTGTTCCCCTGGCCCGCGGGGGCCCCTGCGCTCCCGGTCAAGGCCTTCGTGCGCGGGGACGGCCGCAGCCGGGCCGTCGCCGCGGCCTCCATCGTGGCCAAGGTGCACCGGGACGGGCTCATGCGGGCCTACCACGCGCGCTGGCCGATGTACGGCTTCGACCAGCACATGGGCTACCCCACCGCGGCCCACCAGGCCGCGCTCCGCCAGCACGGCCCGTGCGAGATCCACCGCCGATCCTTCCACGGCGTGCTGCCCGACCAGGACCTCTCGGTCGGTCGACGCGCGATGCATCACCAGGACGAGGAGAGCTCATGAAGAGGCTGATGGCAGTCGCGTTCCCGGTGCTCCTGCTGCCTGCCCTGTGCGGATGCTCGGGCGGCGGCAGCCCCTGGCAAGAGGTCGCGGCCTTCGAGGACGACTACTCCCTCGAGGATCTGTGGGTGTTCGGGCCGGACGACGTCTGGGCCGTGGGCCAGACCATCCGACGTTTCGACGGCACGGACTGGAGGCAGCAGCCCACGGATGCCTATGCCGGGTTCACGGCCATCTGGGGGTTCTCCCCGGAGGACGCGTGGATCGCGGGCGGGGATACCTTGCTGCACTGGGACGGGAGCGGCCTGACGAGGACGGATCTGGGAGCCCAGGGCATGCAGGCTGCCACGGCCATCTGGGGGCTCGCCCCCGATCGGCTCTGGATCGTGGGCGACGACGCGACGGTCCTGCACTGGGATGGGAGCACCTGGAGCCGCAGCAACATCCCCTGCAGCTCCAACACCTCGATCTTCGGTTTCTCGGAGGACGACCTGTGGACCCAGGGGACCTTCGGGACCTGCCACTACGACGGCAGCACCTGGGAGGAGGTCGAGCTCGAGGTCTGGGGCGGCGGCGGCGATGTGTTCGGCTTCTCGGCGGGGGACGTCTGGGTGGTGGCCGAGAGCGCCGAGGCTGCCCACTGGGACGGGGCGCAGTGGACGACCTACGAGAACGAGGACTTCGTGGGTGAGCTGAGCAGCCTGTGGGGGGCGCAGAGCGATGACCTCTGGGGGGTGGGGACCGCGGGTGCCATCGCCCACTTCGACGGCCGGGGTTGGAGCGAGGTCACTCACCAGGTCATCGGCAGCCCTTTCCTGCGCATGTTCAACGCGGTGCACGGCAGCTCGGCCCAGGAGGTCTGGGCCGTGGGCACGGAGATGGGCGCCAACCGCAACTGCTCGCTGGTATATCGCTACCAGTCGGATTAGCCGCCCAGGTGCAACCGCCCAAGTGCCGCGTTGAGATCGCCTGACCCCATATCCCCATGTCCTTGAGGTACCAGCCCGAGAAGTAAGATGGCTTCAAGCGCTGAGGCGAGGTCCGCGGCGCCGGAGCAGGAGAGCGCCCGCGCCCAGGGCGAGCACAGCGGCGAGCCGGTAGAACCAGGAATCGGCGGACAGGCAGTCGATGCCTGGAGCGTAGCCGTTGAGGGGCTCCCGGGCGATGACCGAGGCCCATAGAGAGCCCCAGCTGGTGAAACCAGGGAAAGACCACCAGACAGAAGGATCGATCGGACTCGGGAGCTTGAAGGGGAGCAGCAGCACCCCAGGCACCTGGACCAGCAGACCCAGACCTACGAGGATCTTGGCCGCAGTCCATAGCCTCCGACCTGCGCGAGCCAATCCGTAGGCCGCCGCCAGCGCTAGGACCGATACGAGCGGGAGATGGTAACGCGGCCCATAGGACCATTCGGACCACCACTGCCACCAGGCACCGTAGACGAGCAGGACCACCCCCACCAAAGCCAGGACCAGCCAGAGAAGCCAGCGGTGGTCAGCCTTCAGATTCCTGAATCCCACCACCGATAGCGCCAGGAAGGGGAAGAACCACAGGAGCCCCGCGCCCGGGCTGAAGAGTGGCCCTGGCAACCCTTCTGGGAGGTGTCTGGCCAGGAACAGCATCAGCTGGTTGGCTCCGGGAATCACCAGCCAGCTTGCGAACCGCAGCCAGTTCCATAGCAGCAGAACGCCGGCGCTGATGGCGAGCGGCAGGCAGAACCAAGCGAGCATCCCCAGGGTGGCTCGCAGGGTCGTGCGCTGCATGGCGATGCAGAGCAGGGTGACCCCGATCACCAGGGCGATGGGCGCCAGGTCGGGACGCACCAGGGCGGACAGGCTCGCGAAGGTGCCGCACACGACCACCCGGCGGCGGTCGAGGGCGAGCCGGAGGTGGATGACTTGGTGGATGGCAGCCGCGACGGCAAGGGTAGCCAGGGGCTGCGTCCAGCAGGTGCCTGCGAAGTAGAACACAGGCGATGCGATCCCCAGGGCCGCCGAGCTCCACAGCGCGATCCGCAGGCCGAGACCCAGGGCCAGGCACGAGAGGAAGAACACCATCACCGTGGCGGCCGAGGCCAGCGGTGCCACCAGGGTGAAGGCTTGCACCCGGGCATCCTGGTGCAGCAACCTTCTCCGTTCGCTGTCGCTCAGGCCCTTGAGTTGATCGATGCGCTCTTGATCTCGCAGCCCGTTCGGCTCGAACTCAGGACCGATGTGAAATTCTGGGTTGTCGCTGAAGGCTGTCTGGAAGTGGGCCGTCAGGGGTGCGGGCTCACCCTGCGAGAGGAGGTGCTCCGCCATCGAGCCCAAGGCCACCAGGGGAGCAGCGGCCAGGGGCATGCCCGGCCACAGGGCGGACTGGATTTCGCCCTGGGAGTTGCGCAGGCTGAAGAACTTCCCGGGGTTGAAGGACAGCGCCACCGAGCCCCTCTCGATGATGCCCAGGGTGACGTCGAGGTTCACCTCGTTATCCGCCACGGCCAGGCCTCGGGTAGTCAGCAAGTACAGACCCAGGGAGAGCAAGAAGACTGGCAGGGCCAGGTTTCGGGCGGCCGCCGCCGGCGGATCCGGAGCAGGGAGATCGTCGGCCGGCGGAGCCATGGCTCAGGGCGCCTCGTTGTCGATGCGGGCGATCTGTTCCCGCAGATCCTGGGCCTCCTGCTGCCAGTAGCGCAGCGTGCCGAAGTGGCCGAACGTCCGCTGGAAGGCGGGGTCCTTCCAGCGCCGGGCGATCCAGGCGCTGTAGCGGATGTAGCGCAGCGCCCGCAGCGGCTCCACCAGCCGCAGCCAGGCCGGGTCGAAGTCGCGCATCTCCGCGTAGGCCTCGCAGACGAGCGCGCGCTGGCGGTGGCCCTCCTGGTCCGAGGCGGCCGCCAGCAGCCAGATGTCCTGCACCGCCGGCCCGGTGCCGAAGTCGTCGAAGTCCAGGAAGGTGGCCCCGGCCTGGGACCAGAGCAGGTTGTTCAGGTGGCAGTCACCGTGGATGCGGTGGGTCGGCACCTCGAGGAACATGGGCCGGATGCGCTGGAGCAGCACGTCCACGGTCGAGGCGTACAGCTCCCGGACCTCCGGCGGCAGCGCCCCCTCGGCCTGCAGCCAGGCCAGGTTGTCCGCGCCGTAGGTGTCGGGGTCGATGCGCGGCCGGTCGGGCTCGGCCTGCCGCGCGCCCACGTTGTGGATGCGGGCCAGGTAGCGCCCCAGGATGCGGAGCTGCTCGTCACTGGGCTCCTCCGGGGCCCGGCCGCCCACCCGCGGGAAGAGCGCGTACAGGATGCCCTCCACCTCGCCGAGCGTACGGCCGGGCTCGAGCTCGAGCGGCGCCGCCACCGGCACCTCCTCCTCCTCCAGCTCCCGGAGGAAGCGGTGCTCGGCCAGGATGGCCTCCCGGCTCCAGCGCCCGGGGCGGTAGAACTTGCCCACCACCATGCGCTCGTCCTCGAGCTCGAGCTGGTACACCCGGTTCTCGTAGGAGTTGAGGATCAGGAAGCGGCCGGTGGCCCTCTGGCCGCGTACCTCGACCGCGTTGAGCACCTGCTCCGGGGTCAGGCGAAAGAAACGCTCGGCCAGCGGGTGGGTCTCCAGCGTGGGCTCCATGGGGGGCGGTGCTCCTGCCGGCGCTCAGCGGCCGGCCTCGAAGGCGTTCTGGTAGAGCTCGATGGCTCCCTCGGGGCCGAGGACCGCCACCACGTCGAACCGCAGCATGCGGTCGCGCACCCGGTGCAGCGCGCACCAGGCCAGGGCCGTGCGCACGATCTGCTGCTGCTTCTTGCGGGTCACGGTGGCGGCCGGGTGCACCTGGTCGGGGTGGGAGCGGCTGCGCACCTCGACGAACACCAGCACCTCGCCGTCCTCGGCCACCAGGTCGATCTCCCCCAGCCGGTTGGTGGCGTTGCGCTCGACGATGCGGTAGCCGTGCGCTACCAGGTACTCCGCGGCCCGATCCTCGGCCGAGGCGCCCAGGCGGTGGCGGGGGTCCGCGGATCTCGACCGGTCCATGTTCACCTCACCCGGGTGGCGCAGTGCGGGCAGAAGCGTGCGGTCGCGGGCAGGCGCGCGCCGCAGCCCGTGCAGAACACGGGTGGCTCCGGCGCCGGAGGAGGAGGCGCCGAGGGGGCGGGCTCTGAAGGCGAAGGCTCGGGGGGTGAAGGCTCGGGCGGTGAAGGCTCGGGGGGAACTGGCGTTCGAGAGACCTGAGCGGCTGGGGGCGGCTGCCAGCGCGGCTTCCGGCTGAGCAGCAGGATGCCGACCACGATCCCCAGCACCGCCAGCCCGCCGCCGAGGCCCGCCCACAGGATCCAGCCATCCTCGGAGGAAACTTCGGGAGAGGGTTCTCTTCGAGGGAGAGGAGGGGGAGGGGCGGAGGGTTCGGGTTCGACAGGCACAGGCCGCGCAGCCGCAGGCTGGGCTGCTTCGGCGGGCGGGCCCGCGTCCACGGCCTCGGGCTGGGCAGGCGGTTCGTCAGCGGGCGCCGGTTCGCCCCTGACGACCGGAGTCTTGCTGGGCGGGCGGGGCAGGGGGGGCTTCGGCAGCTTGTGCCCCAGGATGGCCTCGCCCGCCCCTGGATCAGCGCCCGGTATGGCGCCTGCGTCCGGCTCCTGGCGCGCGTCTGCGACAGTCCCTGCCTCCAGCCCCTGGCCTCCATCTTCACCCTTTGAGAAATCCTCTTGCTTGGGCCGCTCACCGGCCTGCGCCGTTCCTGCGTCCGGGGCCGCGGGGCGCGGGGTCGAGGCCAGGCGGGTGTACATGCGGCGCGCGCGCCGCGTGCTGGCGCACTGGGCGCCCTGCGCGTTCTTGGCGTAGCGCGTGGTCTCGCGGTACTCGAGCCGGTCCTTGCCGTGGACCCGGAAGGAGTACAGCCCGTTCTCGTAGCTCGGCGCGTCCTCGGGGGTGCTGCAGGAGATCAGGAAGAGCGTGTCCTGCAGGGTGCGCTCCTTGGGCTTCACCGCCGGATTTGCGGTCTGGCAGTCGACGCTGGAGAAGCGTGTCCCCCCGGCGCCGCGGAACACCAGCTCGACCCCTCGGTCCTCGACCTCGAACTCGAGGCCCCGCACCCGCCGGCCCGTGGTGCGGGGCGCCTCGCCGCAGGCCGCGCTCCACTGGTCCAGGGAGACGACCACCTCCTCGTACTCCTCCCGCCAGGTACCGGACAGGTCGTCCCGCGCGCCAGCCGGGGCGCCGGGTCCGAGCGCGGCCAGGCCCAGGAGCATCGCGAGTTGGTACCTGCGCCGCGGCATGGCGCCCACTATTGCGCTCCGGGTCGGGCGAGTCAACGCGGGCGGCCCGGACCCGTTGCTGGCCGGGTGGGGTCGGGGGTATGCTGCGCGGGTCATGGACGACCCCGCGCGCCCCGCGTCCCCGGTGGGCACCCTGTACCTGATCGCGACGCCGATCGGGAACCTCGAGGATCTGTCGGCCCGGGCGTTGCGGCTGCTCGGAGAGGTGGAGCTCGTCGCCGCCGAGGATACCCGCCACACCCAGAAGCTGCTCGCGGCCCACGCGCTCCACGCCCGGCTGGTGAGCTACCGGGAGCAGAACCACATCCGGGCCGCCGCGCAGCTGCTCGAGCACCTGCGCTCCGGCCGGGACGCGGCCCTGGTCTCGGACGCGGGCACGCCCGGGATCAGCGATCCGGGCCAGGCCCTGGTGGCCGAGGCGATCGCCGCCGGCGTGCGCGTGGTGCCCGTGCCCGGGCCGTGCGCGGCCGTGACGGCCCTGGCCGGAGCGGGCCTGCCGACCGACCGTTTCCTGTTCCTCGGGTTCCCGCCCCGGAGGCCGGGCGAGCTTCGCCGGGCCCTGGAGGCGCTGCGCGCGGAGCCCGGGACGCTGGTGCTGTACGAATCGCCCCAACGGCTGGCCGCCACCCTGGCCGGCCTGCGCGAGGCGCTCGGGGATCGCCCGGCCGCGGTGGCCCGGGAGCTGACCAAGCTCCACGAGAGCTTCGTGCGCGGGTCGCTGTCCGAGCTCGTCGAGCTCTTCCCTGAGCCTCCACCTGGCGAGGTGGTGATCCTGGTGGGCGGGGCCGATCCCGCCGGGCAGGAGGCCGCCGCCGGCCCGGATCCGGACGCCCTGGCCCGGCTCGTGGCCGCGCTGCGCGCCGGCCGGGCGCTGAGCTCACGGGACGTGGTCGCGCTGCTCGAGCCGCTGTTTCCGGAGAGGCGCAACGCCATCTACAAGCTGACCCTCGACCGGGAGTGCTGAGCCCAGCGCGGGCTGGCGCGGAACTTGCTGAGCTTTCCTGGCGAAACCCTTCAACGGGGCTGACTCTTTGAAAATCCGTACCTTCCAAGCATGGTTCCTGTGAAATTATTGCGCAATGTGTTCACACTTGTGAACAATGCCTGGGAGGTGGACTTGTCGTGCGGGAGGGATGGTGACGCATGGACCGCCAGGCGGGGGAAGCAGAGGGTTTCTGGAGCGATGGCTTCAGGAACCCTCTATTTTTTTTGACCACTTGACTTGGAGCCGGACCGCAGAGTGATATTCCGCAGATGCCCCTCCCTGCCGAGCCCCACCCGTCAGCGAACGCGCCCCGGCATCCCTGGTGGGTCGGGTTGGCGGCCTTCCTGGTGTGGCTCGTGGCCTGGCTCCTGGTGCGGTCCCTACGCCTGCGGGTGCACGGGCTCGAGCAGATCGAACGCCTGCACGCCGCGGGCCGGCCCATCCTCTACTGTTTCTGGCACGGTCGGCAGCTCGCGCTCTTCCGCGTCAACCCCGAGCGCCCCCCCCGGCCGCCGCTGGTGGTCTTGACCTCCAGGAGCCGGGACGGCGAGGTCCAGGCGCGGGTGTGCCGGCGATTCGGGCTGCGCGTGGTGCGCGGCTCCTCCTCGCGGGGCGGGCTGGCCGGGCTGCTCGCGCTGTCGCGCGCGAGCCGGGCGGGCCATGCCCTCGGGGTGGCGGTGGATGGCCCGCGCGGTCCGGCCGGCCAGGCCAAGCCGGGCGCCCTGGCCCTGGCCAGGGCCACCGGCGCCGCGCTGGTGCCCCTCGGCGCGGGCTACCGCCACAGGCTGGAGCTCGCGCGGGCCTGGGACCGGTTCCAGATCCCGCCCCCGTTCGGGCGGGTGGAGGTGCTGTTCGGCGTGCCGATCGAGCTGGCGCCGGACGCGGACCTCGAGGCGGCCGCGGCGCGGCTGGGGCAGGCCCTGGGCGCGCTGAGCGACGAGGCGGACGCGAGGGCCCGCGGCCGGCCTTTGGTGTAGAATCCCCGGCCATGTTCTGTGTGTACGCCATCCTGGTGCACCTGGCCTTCCTGCTGCTGCTGCCCATGCTGCTCCTGCACCCGAAGCTGCGTGAAGGCTTCTGGGCACGCCTGGGGCGGCTCCCGCCGGGCTGGCCGGGTCTACCCCGCCGTCCTGTGGTCTGGGCCCACGGGGCCTCGGCCGGTGACCTGCTGGCGCTCGAGCCCATCCTGCAGGAGCTCGCCGGGCTGCGTCCCGACGCGGCCGTGCTGCTGACCACGGTGACCGACTCGGGCATGGCGGTGGCCCGCCGGGGGCTGGTGCGGGCCGACGCCGTGGGCTACCTGCCCTACGACCTGCCGTGGGCGGCCGGTCGGGTGATGCGGGCCGTACGTCCGGACGTGCTGGTGCTCGAGTACGCCGAGGTCTGGCCGGCCCTGCTGCGCGCCGCGCGACGGGTCGGGGCGCGGGTGGTGCTCACCAACGGACGCTTCCACGAGCGCGCCCTCGGCCGTTACCGCCTGCTCTACCGCCTGATCGGCAACCCGCTCCGGCACCTGGATGCGCTGTGCATGCGGAGCGAGGAGGAGGTGGCGCACGCCGTGGCCATCGGCGCCGACCCGGCGCGCGTGCGTGCGCTCGGCAACAGCAAGTTCGACCGCTGCGCGGCCGACGCCCGAAGCGCGGAGGTGCCCCCGGCCCTGGGGGCCGCGCTGGGGCACACGCCCGAGAGCCTGTGGCTGGTGGCCGGCAGCACCCACGAGGGCGAGGAGGCCGGGCTGCTGGATCTGTTCGCCCGCCTGCGCGCCTCGCGCCCCGCGCTTCGCCTGCTCGTCGCCCCGCGCTACCTCGGCCGGGTCGGGCGCGTCCTGGCGCTCGCCCGCGAGCGCGACCTGCCGGCGGCGCGCCGCACCCTGGGGGCAGGCGCGGAGCCGGTGGTGGTGCTCGACACGCTGGGCGAGCTGGCGCAGGTCTACGCGCTGGCCGCGGTGGTGTTCGTGGGCGGCAGCCTGGTGGAGCGCGGCGGGCAGAACATCCTGGAGCCGGCCGCCCGCGGCAGGCCGGTCCTGTTCGGTCCGCACATGGAGAACTTCCAGGACTCGGTGCAGGTGCTGCTCGGCCGGGGCGGGCTGCAGGTGCCGGACCTCGAGCAGCTCGAGCTTACGCTGGCGCGGCTGCTCGACGATCCGCAGGCCCGGGACCGGCTCGGGGCGCTGGCCGCCGAGTCGGTGCGCGCCGTGCAGGGCGGCAGCCGGCGCATGGCCGAGGTCATCGCCGGCTTCCTGCCCGCGGCGACCGGGGCCTCCGCCGGAGGCGCGAGGTGACGCAGCTGCTGGTCATCCGCCTGTCATCCGTGGGCGACATCCTGCTGGCCAGCCCTGTGGCCGGGCGGCTGCGCCTGCTCCGGCCGGAGGCCCACATCACCTGGCTGGTGGACGAGGGCTACCAGGCGCTGCTCGCCCACCACCCGGCCGTGGATCGGGTGGTGGCCTATGACTACCTCGGCCGGCACCGGGGCCCGGCCGGCCTGCGCGTCCTGTGCGCCGAGCTGGGGGCCGTGGAGGCGGTCTATGATCTGCAGCACAAGCTGCGCTCCAGCTTGGTCTGCGCCGCCTTGCGGCCGGCCGCGCGGCGCGTGCTGGTCAAGCGGCGCGGCCTGGAGGTGGTGCGCGCGCTGCTCGGCCACGACACGATCCTGAGGGGGCCGCACCAGGTCGAGCGCAACCTGTCGCTGCTGGACGGGGTGGGCGAGGCTCCCCTGCCGGTGGCCGTGGCCGATCCGGCCTCGCTGCCCGAGGCCCGCGCCTGGCGGCGGGACTTCGCCGGGGAGCGCCCCGCGGTGGGTCTGGTGGTGGGCGCGCGCCACGCCACCAAGCGCTGGCCGCGCGAGCACTGGAGCCTGCTGGCGGCCCGCTGCCTGGAGGAGGGCCTGGCCGTGGCACTGCTGGGCGGCCCGGAGGACGCGGACGACATCGAGGCGCTGCGGGCCGGGCTGGCCGGGGCGCGTCTGGGCGCCTTCCACGCCGCCGGGCTGGCCGGGTTGATGGCCCGCCTGGCGTGCCTGGACGCCCTGGTGTGCCCCGACTCGGGCCCGGCCCACCTGGCCGCGGCGCTGGGCCGGCCGGTGGTGGCGCTGTTCGGCCCGACCTCCCCGGAGCGCTGGGCCCCGCGCGGGCCGGCCGTGGCGGTGGCGCGCCTGCCGCTCGCCTGCAGCCCGTGCAGCAACCACGGCTCGGGCGCCTGTCCGCTCGGGACCCACGAGTGCATGCGCGCGCTCGGCGTGGAGACGGTGCACGCGGAGCTGGCCGGCCTGCTGGCGCGCGAAGGGCTGGCGCCGTGAGCCGGACCCTCGAGCGCCTGTGGTACGACCCGGCGCCCTCGGCCGCGCTGCGCGGGCTGGGCGCGGGCCTGGCGCCGCTCGCCTGGGCCTACGCCGCGGGCCTGCGCCTGAGGCCGGGGGCGCGCCCCGAGGGCGTGGGCCGGCCGGTCGTGTCCGTCGGCAACCTGGTCGCGGGCGGCAGCGGCAAGACCCCGCTGGTGATGGCCCTGGTGGATCTCCTGGAGGCGGCCGGCCTGCGCGTGGCGCTGGTCTCCCGCGGCTACGGCCGCCGCACCCGCGGGGTGCGGGTGGGGCACCTGCCGGGCGGCCGGCTGCCCACCTGGGAGGAGGTGGGCGACGAGCCCGCGCTGCTCGCGCGGCGCTGCCCCGGCGCGGCGCTGGTGGTGGGGGAGGATCGCGTGGCGGCCGCCCGCCGGGCCGTGGAAGTGGCCGCGCCGGACTTGATCGTGTGTGACGACGCCTTCCAGCACCGGGCGCTCGCCCGCGAGCTGGACCTGGTGGCGGTGCACGCCGGGCGCGGGTTCGGCAACGGCCGGCTCCTGCCGCGCGGCCCCCTGCGGGAGCCGCTCGCGGCGCTCACCCGGGCCCACGCGGTCGTGCTCACCCACCACCAGGGCACGGAGCCTCCGGCGGCCCTGGCGGCGCGCCTGGGCGTGCCGGCCGAGCTGCCCGTGGTGGGCCTCGAGCTCGAGCCGGACGGGCTGCTATCCGCCGGGGGCGGGCGCGCCGGCGTGCCCGCGGAGCCCGTGGTGGCCGGCGCCGCCATCGCCCACTTCGAGGGATTCCTGGGGAGCCTGGCCGCGCTCGGGGTGCGGGTCGCCGCCGGGCTCTCCTTCCCCGATCACCACCGGCTGGGACCCGCGGCGCTCGTCCGCCTCGAGCGCCTGGCCCGCGCCTCCGGCGCCGCCGCCGTGGTGGTCACCGAGAAGGATCTCGTCAAGCTGCCCGCCGCGGGCGACCAGCTGCCCCTGCTCGCGCTCCGGCTGGAGGCGCGCTGGGTGGGTCCGGCCGCCCGCCGGACGGTCCTCGGCTGGCTGCTCCGGGCCGCCGGTCGGTAGCTCACGGGCCCTGCAGGGGGCGTAGCTCGAAGCCGTCCAGCGAACGTCCGGCCGCGAGCTCGGCCTGGCGCAGGAGCTCGGCGGGCGAGGCCTCCTCGGCGCCGCCGAAGTCGAGCGGGTACAGGCGGATGTCGTAGCGGTCCCCGACCGCCAGGGTGCGGCTGTCGGGGGAGAAGGCCACCCCCGTCACCGAGCTGTCGGTCTGGAGCTCCAGGACCGCCTCGCCCTGCGGGAGCGACCACAGCACCACGCGGCTGTCGTCCCCGGCCGAGGCCAGCCAGCGCCCGTCGGGTGAGACGCTCAGGTTGTTGACCCACTGGCGGTGCCAGGCGAGCTCCTGCTCGGCTTTCCCGCTGGAGAGGTCCCAGAGCAGGATGCGGCCGTCCTTGGCCGAGGAGGCCAGGCGTCGATCGCGGTCGAAGAACGCCAGCCCGGAGACCCAGTCCCGGTGGCCGCGCAGGACCATGAGCTCGGTCCCGCGGGTCGTGTCCCACAGCCGGACGGTGCGATCTGCGCTGGTCGTGGCCAGGCGCTGTCCGTCCGCCGTCCACTCGCAGACGTAGACGAAGTTCTCGTGGCCGCGCAGCACCAGCTCGGCCTCGCCGCTGGCGGCGTCGGCGATGCGCACCGTCCTGTCCCGCGAGACGGTGGCCAGCCGCCGGCTGTCCGGGGAGAACGCCACCTTGTAGATCCAATCGTCGTGCGCCTGGCGCGAGTAGAGCAGCCGTCCGTCCGCGGCGTCCCACACCCGCAGCTCGCCGCGCTGGTCCCCGGAGGCGATGCGCCGGCCGTCCGGCGAGAAGCGCGCGGTGTACAGCCCGCCCGCGTGCCCGCGGAGCGCCAGCCGCCGCACACCCGTGGCGAGATCCCACACCCCCACGCTGCGGTCCCAGCTGGCCGAGACCAGCCCTCGTCCGTCCGGGGAGAAGTCCACCTGGTACACCCAGTCGGTGTGCCCCTGGAGGGCCGGAGCCAGCCGCTCGGCGCGCAGATCCCACACCCGCAGCGAGTGATCGTAGCTCGCGCTGGCGAGCGCGTGGCCGCCCTCGAGGTAGCCGAGGGCACGCACCGAGTCGGTGTGGCCCGAGAGGCGCGCCTGGCGCTTGCCCGTGTGGGCGTCGTACAGCAGGAGGCTGCGGTCGAAGCCCGCCACGGCCACCTCGTCGCCGTCGGGCCGGAAGGCCACCCCCAGCAGGGTGTCCGCGTGGTCGGAGAGGCCGAGGCGGATCTGCCCGTCCGCGGGATCCCACAGGAGGAGCTGCTTGTCCCAGCCCGTCGAGGCCACCAGCCGCTCCCTGGGCGCGAAGGCCACGTCCGAGACTGCGTCCGTGTGGCCGCGGAAGGTGCGGAGCTCCTGGCCCGTGTCGGGCGCCCAGAGCTTGACGGTCTTGTCCCAGCTGGCCGAGGCCAGCCGGAGACCATCGGGGGAGTAATCCAGGGCCGCCACCAGGTCCTCGTGGGCCGCAAGCTCGCGCCGCGGGGCCGGCCTCGGGGGCAGGTCCCACAGGCGGATCAGGCCCGACTTGTCGCCGGTCGCAAGGGTCGCGCCGTCAGGCGCGAACGCCAGGCTGGTGACGGCCGCCACGTGCGGCAGCGCGCCCACCTGGACGGCGCCAGGCATGCGCCACAGCCTCACCTCGGAGCCATCGCCGCCGGCGGCCAGCAGGTGCCCGTCGGCCGAGAAGGCGACGCAGAAGCACTTGCTGCGGCTGGCGGGCAGCCGCCCCAGCCGCGCCCCGCTGCGCGCGTCCCACAGCCCCACGCTGCCGTCCTCGACGGCCACGGCCAGCACCTGTCCGTCGGGCGAGACCGCCAGGCCCGACATGCTCTCGGCGTCCCGGGCGGCGAAGCGCAGCTCGCCGCGCAGCGCGTGCCCGGCCCGGTAGAGCTGGGAGCGGGTCAGCACCAGCAGGCGCTGGCTGGCCGGGTTGGCGGCGGCGAAGGCGGGGTCGTGGAGCGGGCTGCCGGCTCGGGCCGGGTTGTGTACCCCGGCCGCGGCGGCGAACACCCGGCCGGCCGCGAAGTCGGTCTCCGCCATGAAGCGGTCGGCCTTCTCGGCGTAGGCCTGCGCCAGGTTGTGGCTGGCCCGCAGGCGCTCGGCGTGCTCCTCGAGCCGGGCCCGCTCCGCCGTGCGGTAGGCCGAGGTCACCAGGCCCAGCGCCGCGAGCACCACGGCCAGGGCCAGGACGGCGGCGGTGGCGGCGAACTTATGCCGGGTGGCGAAACGCTTGACCAGCTCCCAGGCGGTGTAGGCGTAGGCCTGCACGCGGCCGCCGGTCAGGTACGCGGACACCTCCGCGGCCAGCTCGCGCGCGCTCGCGTAGCGCCCGGCGCGCTCCCTGGTCAGGGCCTTCATGGCCACGGCGGCCAGCTCGCGGGGCGCGTCCGGGGCGAGGGCGCGGACCTCGGGCACCGGCCGGCTGATCACCCGGCCGATGATCTCGTAGGGCGTCTCGCCCACGAAGGGCGGCCGCCCGGTGAGCAGCTCGAACAGCACGGCCCCCAGGCCCCACACGTCCGAGCGCTCGTCGATCTCCTCGATGCGCCCGTCGGCCTGCTCCGGGCTCATGTAGGAGGGCGTGCCCAGCGCCGAGCCCTCGATCGTGTCGCTGGTCCGGCTGGCCTGGAGCTTCTCGACCCGGCGCCCCAGGTCGGAGGCCCGGGTGTCCTCGGCCCCCTGCACCTTGGCCAGGCCCCAGTCCAGGACCACCGTCTCGCCGAACTCGCCCACCATGACGTTGTCCGGCTTGAGGTCGCGGTGGATCACCCCCCGGCTGTGGGCGAAGGCGATCGCCTGGCAGAGCCCCAGGAAGTGCTCCAGCAGGCGCAGGCGCTCGCGCAGGCCGCTGGCGGCCCGCAGGGCCTTGGCCAGGGTCCGGCCGCGCACCAGCCGCATGGTGTAGTAGGGCCGGCCCTCGGGCGAGATGCCCAGCTCGTAGACCGGCACGATGTTCGGGTGCTCGAGCTGCCCGGTGACGCAGGCCTCGCGCACGAAGCGGGCGGCCTGGGAGGACTGCGTCACCCCGGGCTGGGAGGTGGCCGCGCCCGGGTTCTCGAGCATCTCCTTCCAGGCGATCTCGCGGCCGAGCAGGAGGTCGTAGGCCAGCAGCACCCGCGCCTGTCCGCCCCGGCCGTGCTCCCCGCGGATCTCGTAGCGGGGTACCTCCGCGGCCGTCGGCTGGTCCCCGGACGCGGTCCGCGGGCTCGCCTCGTGGGCGGGCACCACCCTGCCGTCCGGCTCGAGCACCACGGAGCCGGGCAGGTCGAGCCGGGGCAGGGAGTCGCGCTGGGGATCCTCGGGTTCCACGTGCGGCAGATTGACAGACCTCCGGGGCGGAAGCAACCCGCCCCGCGGTCGACCGGAAACCGTTTGACCTCATGGGGATGGGCGTGGTAGGCATGCTTGCCCGGAGAGTGAATAGCCGTCCGCGGCCGGCGTCCACACGCACAGGCATCCCGCGGGCGTGGATGCGAGGGAGCACATGCAGAGGTCCCCGGTTCTCGTCCTCATCCTGGGGTTCACCCTCGGGCTGGGTGTGGGTTGTTCGGGCGGCCAGACGCGGCCGGACGAGCGCGGCGGCGGCTCGCAGGGCGGCAAGGTGAAGGGCGACCGGACCATGGTGTCCCACGCCGAGGGCCTGGAGCCGGCCTGGATCCAGGAGTGCCCGGTGCGCAGCGACCAGATCCTGCCCTTCTGCGGCGAGGCGGTCGAGCAGGCCAGCCAGGCTGGCGCCTGCGCCACCGCGCACGCCAAGGCCGTGGAGAAGCTCAAGGCCTTCATCGGCCAGCAGGTCGGCGCGGGGCTGGAGGCCGAGGGTGGCGGCGCCTACAGCTTCAAGCTGCAGGGCGGTGACGACCAGGCCATCAGCGTGCGCGGCGTGTGGGAAGACAGCCGCTGGTGGGAGCAGTACGACGGCGGCTCGGGCCAGACCTACGACTGCTACGTCATGCTGACCTACCCGGCCCTGGAGTACAACGCCCTGGTGGGCAAGGCCCAGGCCGCCGCGCGCCAGCGCTTCGAGAAGGCCGCGGCCCTGCACGCCGAGGGCAAGGAGCTGCTCGACGGGGGCGTGCCCGCCCAGGCCAAGGTGCGCTTCCAGCGGGCCCTGGCCCTGCTCCAGGGGTTGAAGGAGAAGTTCCAGACCCGGGACGGCAAGAACTCCGAGATCCTCGTCGAGCAGGTGAACGCCGACCTGAGCGCGGCCAGCGTCCAGGAGAGCGAGATGGGCAGCACCCTGGTGGTGGCGGTGCTGATGCGCATGGACGGCGCCGACGCCAGGGCCAGCGCGGAGTTCAAGAAGTTCGAGGCCGACGTGCAGAACATGGTGCTGCAGCGCACCCTCAAGGTGCGTCCGGGCGGACTGGACGGCCCGCAGGTGAGCGCGGTGCTGGCGGGCGACGTGAAGGCGGCGGTGCAGACGGCCAGGGACAAGAGCGCGGGCTACCTGCTGGTGGTCCTGGTGGACGTGCGGCACGTGACCAAGGACGAGTCCGGCATCTACTACTCCAAGGCCGAGGGCCAGGTGCGCCTCATCCGCACCCAGGATGGTCGCGAGCTGGCCACCGCCAACGTGAGCGATCGAACCGGGCACCCCACCTCGGCCGCCGCGGCCAACGCCAAGGTGCTCGAAACCATCGTCGGCCGTTCGGTCAAGCCGGCGCTGAAGCAGGCGCTGGACAAGATCCAGTAGCAACCCCCAAGGAGGCGAGGATGCGTCGGTTGGCATGGTGGAGCGCGGTGGCGGTCGCGGCCCTGGCCCTGGCCTGGAGCATGCCGGTGGGCGCGGGCGATCCGCCGGCGGCGCCCAAGGTGAAGGTGGGCGACGACGCGCCCGACTTCTTCCTGCGCGATCTCGAAGGCAACATGATTCGCCTGAGCGACTACGCCTTCAAGGGCCCCGAGAACCCGCGTCGCCTCAAGCGCAAGGTCCTGCTGGACTTCTTCCGCACGGACTGCAAGCCCTGCATGAAGGAGCTGCCGCAGGTGGTGGAGTTCCACCAGAACCACAAGGACCGCGTGCAGGTGGTCCTGGTGGCCCTGCTCGAGGAGGAGGACGGGCGCAACAAGCTGGACCGCTGGCTGTCGGCCAACAAGCTGCCCTTCCCCGTGCTGGTGGACGCCTACGAGAACGTGGCCAAGAAGTACATCGTCCAGGGCGACACCGTGCAGCTCCCCTCCATGTTCCTGATCGACGAGAACGCCACGGTCCGCGCCCGCCTGGTGGGGCTGCAGGACAACCTCGAGAACGAGCTGAAGTCCGCCCTGGCGGGCGGCAGCCCGGACGCCATCCCGGTCTCCCGGTGAGGCGCCCGCCGTCGCCCTGGCCGTGGCGCCGCTGCTCGCCTGCCTGAGCTGGCTGGTCCGTGCCCTCCCGCGGCGCTGGGCGCTCGGGCTGGGCTCGGCGCTCGGCTGGCTGTGGTTCCACGTGATCCGCCTGCGCCGGCGGGTGGCGCTCGAGAACCTGCGCCTGGTCCTGCCGGAGCTCGGCCCGCGCGAGCGCCGGCGGGTGGCCGGGGACAGCCTGCGCGAGCTCGGGCGCTCCGCGGTGGAGCTGCTGCGGGTCCCCGGGCTCGACCGCGAGGCGGCCGGGCGGCTGCTCGTGCACCAGGGCGAGGAGCACCTGGACGCGGCCCGGGCGCGCGGACGCGGGGTGCTGGTGGTGACCGCCCACTTCGGCAGCTTCGACCTGCTGGCCTGCGCGGAGGCCCTGCGCGGCCTGCGCCTGGCGGTCGTCAGCCGCGAGCTCCACGCGCGCGGCGCCAACCGCTTCTGGATGCGCCTGCGCGAGCGCGCCGGCCTGCACATCGTGCCGCCCAGGAACGCCGCGCTGCAGATCCACCGCCTGCTGGCCGAGGGCTGGCTGGTGGCCCTGGTGATCGATCAGCACATGCCGCCGGGGCGAGGCATCCCGGTGCCCTTCCTCGGCCGGCTCGCCTCGACCACGCACGCCCCGGCGGTCCTGGCGCTCGGCTCGGGCGCCCCCCTGCTGCCGGTCACCACCGAGCGCCTGCCCGACGGGCGGCACCGGGTGGTGTTCGAGCCGCCCCGCGACGTGACCGCCCTGCCAGGCGAGGATCGCCGGGCCACCGTCGAGCGCGTGACGCGCGAGCTCAACCAGTGGCTCGAGGGGCGGGTGCGCGCCAGGCCGGACCACTGGCTGTGGATCCACCGGCGCTGGAAGCTCGCCGCGCCACCCGCGGCGGTCCAGCCCGCCCCGCGGACCGGGCTGGCCCCCGCCCTGGTCTGGCTGGGCGCGGCCTGCGGCCTGCTGGGGGTCTTGGGGGGCGGCCTGGCCGCCGGAGGGGCAGGATCCGACGCGCCCGACGAGACCATCCAGGCCCGGCGGAGGGCGGCCCTGGTCGAGCAGCTCCGCGCGCACGGCATCCAGGACGAGCGGGTGCTGGCCAGCCTGGGGCGGGTGCCGCGCCACCGCTTCGTGCCGCCCGCGGAACTCGAGGAGGCCTACCACGATCACCCGCTGTCCATCGGGCTGGGCCAGACCATCTCCCAGCCCTACATCGTCGCCTACATGACGCAGGCGCTGCGCCTGCGGGGCGGCGAGAAGGTGCTGGAGATCGGCACGGGCTCGGGCTACCAGGCGGCCGTGCTGGCCGCGCTGGCGGGCAAGGTCTACACCGTCGAGATCCTGCCCGAGCTGTCGGCTCGGGCTGGGCTCACGCTCCGGGCGCTGGGCGTGGAGAACGTGGAGCTGCGGGCCGGGGACGGCTACCTCGGCTGGCCCGAGCAGGCGCCCTTCGACGCCATCATGCTGACCGCGGCCCCGCGCGTCCTGCCCCAGCCGCTCGCGCACCAGCTCAAGGAGGGCGGCATCCTCTGCGCCCCGCTCGGCCCGGCGCACGACCAGGTGCTGTTCACCTACCAGAAGCGGAACGGTGAGCTCGAGGTGATCGACCGGCTGGCCGTGCGCTTCGTGCCCATGACCGGCCAGGCCGAGAGGTAGGGGCGGGTTTGAAACCTCATGATTGATCGGATCTCTTTTCCTTTGGCTGAGCGGCGAGCCAGCCGAGCTCGAGCAAGAGAAGCTTGTCGAATCCGCGCCCCAGGGTGAGCCATCCGGGTGGTCCGTTGTTTTTGATGTG
>JAKLGA010000005.1 GCA_022710975.1 Myxococcota bacterium
GCCCGCGCCGTCGCAGGAGTCCGGGTTGTCGCAGGCCGTGTTGGCCGGATCCCCGCAGACGAAGCCCGGGGCCTCGTGGTTCACCAGGCAGGCGCCCGCGCCGTCGCAGGAGTCCGGGTTGTCGCAGGCCGTGTTGGCCGGATCCCCGCAGGCGAAGCCCGGGGCCTCGTGGTTCACCAGGCAGGCGCCCGCGCCGTCGCAGGAGTCCGGGTTGTCGCAGTCCGTGTTGGCCGGATCCCCGCAGGCGAAGCCCGGGGCCTCGTGGTTCACCAGGCAGGCGCCCGCGTCATCGCAGGAGTCCGGGTTGTCGCAGGCCGAGTTGGCCGGATCCCCGCAGGCGAAGCCCGGGGCCTCGTGGTTCACCAGGCAGGCGCCCGCGCCATCGCACGAGTCCGGGTTGTCGCAGGCAGAGTCCCCCGGGTTGCCGCAGGACGTGCCCACCGGGTCGAAGCAGCTGCCGGTGCCCTCATCGCAGCGGTTGCACTCGGTCTCCGGGCACGGGTTCGTGCCGGCCAGGCACGCGCCTCCCACGCAGGTCTCGGCCCCGTCGCAGAAGTCGCCGTTGTCGCAGTCTCCGTCGCCCTGGCACTGCAGGCAGGTGGAGTCCAGATCGTCGACAGCCAGATCGCAGTCGTTGTCCACGCCGTCCGCGCAGATCGCGTCACCGAACGGGCCCTCGAACACCCCGGGGTTCACCTCGAAGGCCGCGTCGTCGCAGTCCGCGCCGCAGCCCAGGTTCAGCGGCCCGTACCCGTCCAGGTCCTCGTCCAGGGGCGCGCCGACGCAGCCCCCGCCCTGGCAGGTGTCGCCCACGGTGCAGGCGTTCGCGTCGTCGCAGTCCAGGGTGTTGTCGGTGTTCGCGCAGCCGGCCCCCGCGTCGCAGGCGTCGTCGGTGCAGACGTTCCCGTCGTCGCAGTCCAGGACGAGCTGCACGAGGTCGCACTGGCCTGCCTGGCACACCACCTGGTTCCACCCGAGGGTGTCGCAGGTCCGCTCCCCGCACTCCTCACCCTCGTGGGCCGGGGCGTGCCCGCAGCCGGTGACGTCGTCGCAGCTGTCGTCCGTGCACAGGCTCAGGTCATCACACGCCAGGGCCTCGGTCCCGGTGCAGGCGCCGCTCTCGCAGATCGCCCGGCTCCAGCTCAGCCCCAGGCAGGCGCCCGCGCCGCAGGCGGTCCCGTCCACGACGGGCACCGGCACGCAGGCGTCGCCCTGCTCGTCGCAGGCGCCCGTGTTGCAGGCGTCGGCCACGCCGCCGCAGTCGCGGGCCGGGCCACCGCACACGCCCGCGGCGCACACGTCCGGGAAGGTGCAGAAGAGCCCGTCCTCGCACGCGCCGCCCTCGTTGGCCGGCGGGTACTGGCAAGCGCCGCCCACGCACTCCACCCCGGTGCAGGCGTCGTTGTCGTCCGGGCAGTCCCCGATGCCCTGGCACTCGGCGCAGCCCGGGTCGGCGTCGTCGGCGAGGGTGTCGCAGTCGTTGTCCACGCCGTCGGTACAGCTCCCGGCCGTGGCCAGGTCCTCGGGCGGCGGGTTCTCGATCGTCGGGTGATCGCAGCGGTCGAAGTCGTCGTCGCACAGATCCTGCGTGCAGGCGTCGGCGTCGCTGCAGTCGGGCGGTGTCTCCACGCACACCCCGTCCACGCACGCGAGGGCGCCGGTGCAGAACAGCCCGTCGTCCGGGCAGTCCGCGACCACGAGGCACCCCTGGCAGCCGAGGTCGGCGTCGTCGGTCTGTCCGTCGCAGTCGTTGTCCAGGCCGTCCGCGCAGCTCCCGGCCGCGCCCAGCCCCTCGGACGGCGGGTCAGTGATCGGCGGGTGCGAGCACTGGTCGCTGTCCTCGTCGCACAGGTCCTGGGTGCAGGCGTCCAGATCCGCGCAGTCCGGCGGGACCTCCGCGCAAAGGCCGTCCACGCAGTCGGGCGTGCCCGTGCACCATAGGCCGTCGTCCGGGCAGTCCACCGGGGAGGCGCAGGCCACCTCCGCGGCGCGCACCTGGGCCACGTCGCGAGCCGAGTCCAGCCGACCGTCGTTCACCACCAGACCCACCAGGTAGGTGCCCGCGAGGTCCGGGGTGAGCTCGACCTGGGGCTGGCGGGCCTGGACCGGGTCGAGCCGGGCCAGGCTCCCGGCCGGCGCCGCGAGCAGGCTCCACGCATGGCCCGCGAGGACGTCCCCATCGGGGTCGAACGAGGCGCTTCCGTCGAGGACGACCGGGGTCCCTGGCAGGGTGGTCCGGTCTGGACCCGCCTGGGCCACGGGCGGCCGGTTCGGACCGGGGACATCGTCGCTGCAGGCCGCCGTTGCAAGTGCCATCCCAAGCAGGAAGCCACCGCCGCCGAGGCGCCTCGTCAGGCTCATGATTTCACCCCTGCTCGCACCGGTCGGGCGACCCCGAGCTCGCTCCACCGGGTTGGAATTCACCCAATAGTACCAGGATTTTCCCCGGGTGGACAGATCCCGGCCCCAGAACGCAGGGCGCCGTTTCGGCTTGCAGGGACCGAGGGTTGCAGTCGGGCTCGGGCCGGTGGTAGCGTCCCTCCCCCATGCAGGGTAAGTTCTCCACTCGCCTGGACGTGCGCTATCAGGACACGGACTCGAACCTGCGCATGACCCCGATCGCGCTGCTGGGCGCCATGCAGGAGGCGGCCGTCCTGCACGCCGAGGCGGTCGGCCAGGGCGTCGCCTGGCACGCGGCCAGGGCGCGAGTATGGATGGTGGTGCAGACCTGGGCCCGCATCGCCCGGCTGCCCACCTGGCGCACCCAGGTGACGGTCACCACCTGGGCCACCGAGATGGGCCGGCTGCTGTCCAAGCGCGAGTTCCTGGTCGAGGACGAGGCCGGCGAACTGGTGCGGGCCAGCACCCTGTGGGCCTTCCTGGACACCCAGGCGCGCCAGGTCACGCGGGTCCCGGCCGAGGTGGCCTCGGCCTACCCGCTGGTCGCGGAGCGCCTGCTCGGCCGTGGGCTACCCCGCCCGCGGCCCTGTCCGCACCCGGAGCGGGAGCTCCCCATGCTCGCCCGCCGGCGGGACCTCGACTCCAACGGCCACGTGAACAACCTGCGCCACCTGGAGTGGATGCTGGACTGCCTGCCGGAGCTCCCCCCCGAGGCCGCGATCCGCGAGCTCAACATCCGTTACCAGCGGGAGATCCTGCCCGGCGCGCGCGCGCTCGTCCGCCTGGCCCGGCTGGCCCCGCAGCCCGGCGCGGGCCCGCGCTTCTGCCACGAGATCGCCGACGCCGTGAGCGGCGAGCGCCTGTCCACCGCCGAAACGACCTGGTCGGAGTGAGCAGCTCAGGCGGCCCCGCCGGGGGAGACCCCGGTCTCGACCGGCCGGGGCCGGGGGCGACGGCGACGACGGCGCCTGCGGCGCGGTGGGTCGCCGGAGGCGCCCGCGGGCGCCTCCGGGGACTCCGGCTCGGGCTCGGGCAGGTCGTCTGCCTCGGCCCCCGGGGACGGCTCCGCGGCCGCGCCCCCCTCGGGCTGCATCAGCTGGCGCAGCCGGTCGAGGGTGCGGCGGTGCCGGCCGGTGGCCCGCACGCCCAGCTCGAAGAGATCGAGGAGCTCCGGCAGCTGCAGCCGGCGGCCCAGCCCGCGCGGCATGCTCTGGCTGCGGTTGAGCAGGCACAGCCGGCGGTGGAGCACGGTGAGTTGCTGGATGCGCTCCGCCTCCCAACGCGGCAGGCGCAGCCGCTCGATGAGCGGCTTCAGCAGCGCGCGCACCACGTCCCCGACGGGCTGGCCCGGCTTGAGGCCGTAGGCGGCCGCGCCGCCGTCGGCGGCGTCCAGCACCGGGTGCAGCAGCAGGACCGACAGCAACACGGGCGAGGTCAGCCCCTCGCGCTGGCTGCGGTCGAGCGCGCGCAGGTGGGCCCACAGGCCCGCGCCTGGATCGCGCTCCTCGCCCCGTTCCAGCGCCCGCCCCAGGTAGCGGGCCACCTCGGGCAGCATGACCTCGAGCAGGCCCCCCATCCAGAGCAGGCGGAACGACTCGGCCGCGGCGCCGCCGCGCAGCATGCGCACGATCTCCTCGAGCAGCCGCGGCGGGGCCGCCAGGGACAGGGCCTGGCGGTGCCGCACCACGGCCCGCCAGGTGGCCGGATCGATCTCGAAGCCCAGCCGGGCGGCGAACTTCACCGCCCGGAGCGAGCGCACCGGGTCCTCCTGGACACGCACATCCGGATCGCCGATGAAGCGCAGCCGCCGGGCGACCAGGTCCTCGAGGCCGCCCACGTAGTCGATCAGCGCCCGCCCGACCGGATCGTAGAACAGCGCGTTGATGGTGAAGTCGCGGCGGTAGGCGTCCTCCTGCTCTGTGCCGAACACGTTGTCCGAGCGGATCAGCAGCTCTCCCTCCTGCGGTGCCTCGGCCGCCGCGCGGAAGGTGGCCGTCTCGATGATCTTGTCCTGGAAGTGGATGTGGGCCAGGCGGAACCGGCGGCCGATCAGGCGGCAGTTGCGGAAGACCTTGCGGATCTCCTGGGGCGGAGCCGAGGTGGCCACGTCGAAGTCCTTGGGGGTCAACCGCAGCAGGAGGTCGCGCACGCAGCCTCCCACCAGGTAGGCCACGTGTCCGAAGCGCTGCAGGCGCCGGACCACCTTGAGCGCGTCGGGATCGATCTGCGTGGGGGTGATGCAGCGGGTCGGGATGCTCACCGGCGCCGCGGTGGATGCGCAGGGCGGATGGATTGTCTCGCAGTCGGCAGGCTGCTCACGGGGCGGGACCATGGGGGGAGAAGATACATGAGGCCCGCGCCCCAGGCAAGCGCCAGTCGGCGGTCGGCCCGCGGCCGGAGGGGTGTCCGGAATCCGGACACTCGACCGGCCGGCAGCGGATCCTGTGAGCAGGCCGAACGCATAGTTTCCGCACGGCTGGCGCCGCCCGGGTCCCTGGGCACATGGCTTGCTAAGCGCTCTCCGGGGCGGTGTCCGGGACGGGGAGGTGGGAGCGGTGGCGTGGGATGAATCGCCCGCGGAGCGGCTGGCGCGCCTGGGGGAGGAGGCGCTGGCCGAGCACGAGCTGCTGGCCCTGCTGCTGGGTGGCTCGTCCGCGGACCGGGCAGGCCTCGGCCGGGCGCTCGGGGTGCTGCAGGCCGCGGGCGGACTCCAGGGCCTGGCCCGCCGCTCCATGGAGGAGGTGAGGCGTCTGCCGGGCCTGGGATCCGTCCGCGCCAGGCGCGTCAAGGCGGCCCTGGAGCTCGGCCGACGGGCGGCCCTCCCCTGTCCGCCCCGCGGACGCGTGCTCGCCTCGGCCGCCGACGTGGCGCAGTGGTTCCGGGGCCGGCTCCAGGACCGGAGCCGGGAGGGGCTGCACGCCCTGCTGCTCGACAGCAAGAACCGGCCGCTGCGCCGGCTGGTCCTGGCCGAGGGGACCTGGAACAGCTGCCCCGTGGACCCGCGCGTGGTGTTCTCGGCCTGCCTGCGCTGGGGCGCGCCCGCGGTCCTGCTGGTGCACAACCACCCCTCGGGCGATCCCAGCCCGAGCCCGGACGACGTGTCCATCACCGAGCGCATGCTGCGGGCCGGCCAGCTGCTGGGGGTGCGGGTGGTCGATCACCTGATCGTCGGGCGGGAGGGATTCACCTCGCTGGCCGAACGCGGGCTCCTGGGACCGTGAGGCCTCCCTCCGGGCGGACGCCACACACCTCTTGACATCCCCGTCAAGGCATCGCTACTTTCCGGGCGACCCAGCGTAGCCATCCATCCACCCGACGAAAGGAGTGGGACTTGAAGACCACGAGAACGATGTTGAGCATGGTCCTGTGCCTGGCGTTGACCGGTTGGGCGTTGCCTGTCCTGGCCCAGGACGGGGGAGACAAGGGCGACGGCTCGAGCAGCGGCTCCGGCGGCGGCGGCTTCGAGGGCTGGAAGGAGGGCGACCCGCCCAAGCCGGCCGAGGAGCCCAAGCCCGCCGAGCAGCCCAAGCCCGTCGAGGAGCCCAAGCCCGCCGAGCAGCCCAAGCCCGCCGAGGTCGGCCTGGGCGCCAACGCGCCCGGCAGCCACGAGAGCTTCATCCCCAAGGTGGATCTCCGCTACGGCTCGGTGCAGCTCATGGGCGTGTTCCAGGCCCTGATGGCGAGCAACGTGTGGATCAACGACGACGACGCCACCGCCGGCATCCCGGACATCGACAACACCTTCACCTTCAAGCTGCAGCGGGCCCGCATCATGCTGAAGGGCCACGTGGCCAGCGAGAACCTCGAGTACTTCTTCCAGGGCGAGGCGGTCAACACGCTCTCCTTCGCCCTGGACGCGTACCTCAACTACAAGATCAAGTTCGGCGACCAACTGCTCCAGATCCGGGCCGGCCGTTTCGTGCCCGACTTCAGCTTCATGATGCCGCGCAACACGGCGGACCTGGCCGCCATCAACTACCCGGTCTACATCGGTGGGGCGTCCGGCAACATGGGCGTCGGCGGCGTCATGGCGCTCTGGCGTCAGGTCGGCCTGCAGCTCACCTATTCGCCGGTCGCGGACCTCAGCGTGATGTTCGGCGCGTTCAACGGCCTGTTCGCCGACCCGTTCGTCGTCCGGCCGGCCGAGGCCTACATGCAGGCCTGGGACATCTCGGTGAACGGGGTGACCTACAGCAGCCTGACCGACAACAACAAGATGAAGGACTTCCTGCTGAGCGTGAACTACAAGCTCGGGAACGCCTCCATCGCCCTCTCGAACTGGTTCAGCTCGCCGCCCAACCAGAACGGTGACGAGGACAACGACTTCATCTACATGGGCGTGCTGGGCGGCGAGTGGAACAACAACAAGTTCCACGTGGTGGGCGAGTTCGCCTGCCGGACCATCATGTACGCCGACGACGGCCGCGACAACATCTACTCCTTCGCCCTGTGGGGGCACTTCGGCTACCGCCTCACGGACCTGCTTGAGGTGGTCGGCCGGCTGGACTGGTTCGAACCCAACATCGAGGACGACACCAACAACGACGTGCTGCGCCTGACCGCAGGCCTCCACCTGTGGCTCGAGGAAAAGCACTTCCGGGTGCTGACCAACCTCTTCTGGGACATGCCGCTGGAGAACTTCGACGACCGCGTCGTGGCCATGGGGATCCAGGTCCAGGCCGCCGCGCTTTGGTGATCCGCCCCGTCCCGGTTTGACTTGACAGCCCTGTCAACCTGCGTTACAAGCCGAGGCGGATTTCCTCCGGGAAGTCCACGGATCACGGCACCAAAACGGTCGTGAGAACGGTCGTTTTCAACCAAAGGAGAGGTGTTCGATGGCCAAGGAAATGACCGCGGACGGGAAGTTCAGCCCCACCAAGGAGTGGTCCAAGGACGCGTGGGTCAAGTCGATGGCCGAGTACAAGAAGATGTACGACGAGTCCATCAACGAGCCCGAGAAGTTCTGGACCAAGATGGCCGAGAACTTCCACTTCGAGAAGAAGTGGACCAAGTTCCGCTCCTTCGACTTCACCGACAAGATCCACATCCGCTACTTCGAGGGCGCCAAGACCAACGTGTGCTACAACTGCGTGGACCGCCACGCCGCCGGGAAGAACAAGGACAAGGTCGCGCTGATCTGGGAGGGCAACGACCCCAGCGAGTCCCGCAAATTCACCTACGCCCAGCTCAAGGACGAGGTGTGCAAGACCGCCAACATGCTCAAGGCCAAGGGCGTGAAGAAGGGCGACCGGGTCAGCATCTACATGCCGATGATCCCGGAGCTGGCCTTCACCATGCTGGCCTGCACCCGCATCGGCGCCATCCACTCGATCGTGTTCGGCGCCTTCTCCGGCGACTCCCTGGCCGACCGCATCCTCGACTCCGGCTGCACCGTGCTGGTGACCTGCGACGGCACCTACCGCGGCAAGAAGCCGGTGTCGATGAAGGCCAACGCCGACGCGGCCATGACCATCTGCGAGAAGAACAAGCACCTGGTGAAGTCCTGCATCGTGTTCGAGCGCGTGGGCGCGGGCAAGGGCATCGAGACCCCGATGAAGGCCGGCCGCGACGAGTGGTGGCACGACCTGCAGAAGAAGGCCTCGACGGACTGCCCGGTGGAGTGGATGGACGCCGAGGATCCCCTGTTCATCCTGTACACCTCGGGCTCGACCGGCAAGCCCAAGGGCGTGCTGCACACCACCGCGGGCTACATGGTCTACGCGGGCACCAGCTTCAAGTACATCTTCGACTACCACGACAAGGACATCTTCTGGTGCACGGCCGACATCGGCTGGATCACCGGGCACACCTACATCGTGTACGGACCGCTCAGCATCGGCGCCACCTCGGTGCAGTTCGAGGGCATCCCCACCTACCCGGACGCCGGCCGCTTCTGGGACGTGGTGGACAAGCACCAGGTGACCACCTTCTACACCGCCCCCACCGCCATCCGCTCGCTGATGCGCGAGGGTGAGGACTTCCCCAACAAGCGCAAGCTCACCAGCCTGCGCCTGCTCGGCACCGTGGGCGAGCCCATCAACCCCGAGGCGTGGCTGTGGTACCACCGGGTGATCGGCAAGAACCAGTGCCCGATCGTGGACACCTGGTGGCAGACCGAGACCGGCGGCATCCTGATCACCCCGCTGCCCGCCGCCATCCCGCAGAAGCCGGGCTCGGCCACCCTGCCCTTCTTCGGCGTGAAGCCGGTGCTGATGGACGAGAACGGCAAGCCCATGACGGGCGCCGGCTCGGGCCGCCTGTGCATCTCCGAGCCCTGGCCCGGCTTCATGCGCACCGTGTACGGCCAGCACGACCGTTTCAAGGACACCTACTTCACCCACTACAAGGGCTACTACTTCACCGGCGACGGCGCGCGGCGCGATGAGGACGGCTACTACTGGATCACCGGCCGCGTGGACGACGTGATCAAGGTGTCGGGCCACCGCCTGGGCACGGCCGAGATCGAGAGCGCCCTGGTGAGCAACACCAAGGTGGCCGAGGCGGCCGTGGTCGGCTTCCCCCACGACATCAAGGGCGAGGCCATCTACGCGTTCGTGACCCTGAAGGCCGGCGTCGAGAAGTCGGCCGAGCTCAAGGCCGAGCTGGTCAAGACCGTGCGCACGGTCATGGGCCCGCTGGCCACCCCGGAGGTGATCCACTGGGCGGACGCGCTGCCCAAGACCCGCTCGGGCAAGATCATGCGCCGCATCCTGCGCAAGATCGCGGCCAACGAGCTGGACGCCATCGGCGACACCTCGACCCTGGCCGATCCCAGCGTGGTCCAGACCCTGATCCAGACCCGCGGCAAGTGAGCCCGCGGACTGCTCGCGTGTGAGCCACGGCCCCCCCTCCCGGGGGGGCCGTTTTTCATTTCCTCGGGAAGTTGGGCAGGTTGCGGGACGGGTCGTAGGGCTCGGTCGCGCGCAGCAGCGCCTGCGGGAAGGAGCAGCTGTGCTGGGCCAGCACCCCGGAGGGCCGGTGGCTGCCTGCCCCGCCCAGCCCCAGGAAGGGCAGGCGTGAGGTCTGATCGGTGGTGGCCAGGTTGTGGTTCACCAGGCCGTAGGGCACGGCCTCGGCCCAGGCCTCGAAGCGGGCCGCGTCCCGGGTGAACACCGCCGCCCCGAGCGGGTAGGCGGTGGAGCCGGCCAGGCGCTGGCCCTGCTCGTCGTCGTCGAAGGGCACCAGCACCACGTCCGGCCCGAAGGACTGGCCGTCCGGGCGGAAGGAGTCGATCGGCTCGGGCCGGGTGAGCTGCCACACCGCCGGGCTCAGGTAGTGGCCGGGCCGCTTCAGCTTCAGCGGCTCGGCCCGCAGCAGCGGCCGGGCCCCGAAGCGCTCGAGCTGCTCCTGGCGATCGAGGGCCCGCGCCCGGGCGGCCTCGCTGAGCATGGGGCCCATGAACACGTCGGCCTCGAAGGCGTAGCCCACCTTCAGCGCCCGCACCGCCTCGCCGAACGCGTCGAGGAACTCGAGTAGCACCCCGCGCTCCACCAGGATCACCCCGGTCGAGGAGGCGCGCTGGCCGGTGGTCAGGAAGGCGCCCCGGGCGCACTCGTACACCGCCTGCCCCAGGTCGGCGTCGGACAGCACCACCGCGGTGTTGATCCCGCCGACCGCGAGCGCCACCATGCGGTTCAGCCGCCCGAGGGCCGCCTGCACCACCCGCGCGCCCGACAGGTGCGAGCCGCAGAACAGCACCGCGGCCAGGCGGGTGTCGGACACGAGCTTCAGCCCCACCTCCGCCTCGCCCTGGACCAGGTTCAGCACCCCGGCGGGCAGCTCGATCTGCTCGGCGATCTCGGCGATGGCCTGGCCCACGGCGGGCACCAGCTTCGAGGGTTTGAACACCACCGTGTTGCCGGCCAGCAGGGCCGGCAGGATCCAGCCCAGCGGCTGCTCCAGGGGGGCGGCGGCCGCGCCCAGCACCAGGGTGGCGCCGAGCGGGCGGTAGCGCCCCTCTCCGGATACGCCCCAGCGCACCTCGGAGATGCGGATGGGCTGCACGTGGCTCTGGCCCTCGCGCAGCTCCATCTCCACCCGCCCGCCGGCCTCGCTCACCTCGAGCTCGGCCTCCCACAGGGGCTTGCCAGTCTCGGCGGCCAGCAGGCGCGCCAGCGCCCCCCGGCGGTTGACCAGCTCGGCGGCGAACTTGCGCAGGAAGTCTGCCCGGATCGCGGCCGGCAGCCGGCCCCAGGCCGGACCCGCGTCCACGGCCGCGGACACCGCCGTCTCGGCGTGCTCGGGCGCCACCGGGAAGGCGCCGATGCGGTAACCCTGGTCGCCGGGGTCACGCGAGACGATCTTGTGCTCCGCCCCCCGGGGCCGGAACCACTGGCCCCCCAGGAAGTCTCCGAGCACCTTGACCGTCAGCATCGCGTCTCCCGGCTTGATTCCAGACGGGGCAGATATACCATGGCGCGGGCCGATTCCCAAGGCGCCTCGTCGGCTCCGGAGGTCTGGCATGCGCGCGGTCCTGCAGCGGGTATCTCGGGCGGCCGTCCACGTGGACGGCCGCGTGGTGGCGCAGATGGGCCCCGGGCTGCTCGTGCTCCTGGCCGCGGGCCAGGGCGACGGGCCCGTCCAGGCGGACTGGATGGCGGACAAGCTCCTGCACCTGCGGGTGTTCCCCGACCAGGACGGCAAGATGAACCGCGACCTGCTGGACGTGGGCGGGGAGCTGATCGCGGTCTCCCAGTTCACGCTGTACGGCGACTGCCGCAAGGGGCGCCGGCCGGCCTTCGTGCAGGCGCTCGAGCCCGAGGCCGCGGCCCGGCTGATCGAGGCCTTCGTAGCCCAGGTGCGCGCGGCCGGGGTGCGCTGCGGGACCGGGGTGTTCGGAGCCCACATGCAGGTGGAGCTCGTCAACGACGGTCCGGTCACCCTGCTGGTGGACAGCGCGCTGCCCCGGAGCGCGGGGGCGCAAGGCTTCTCCGGCCAGGGCTGAACCGTTGCGCGCCGCGCGGAACGGTGCGACACTCGCGCCCGGAGCCATGGTCAAGAAACCCCCGCCTGCCGAGCCTCCGGGTGGCGACCTCACCTACCGCGCGCTGGTCGAGCGCGTGGTGGCCGGGGACGAGGCCGCCTGGCGAGAGTTCGTGGAGCGCTTCAGCCGCCTGGTGTTCAGCCTGGTCTGGCGCTACGCCGACGGCGACCAGGACCAGTGCGCGGACCTGTACCTATACGTCATCGAGGGGCTGCGCCGCCCGAGCGAGGGCGGTGAGAGCTTCTATCGCCTGCGGCGCTACCTGGAGTCCATCGAGCGCTTCGGCGGCCAGGGCAAGCTGACCACCTGGCTCGGCCGGGTGACCCAGAACCTGGTCAGCGATCACTTCCGCGAGCTGGAGGGCCGGCGCACCATCCCGCGGCCCATCCAGCGCATGGATCTGCTCACCCAGCGCCTCTTCAAGCTGATGTACTGGGACAACCTGCCCGAGCGGGAGGTGCGCGCCGTGCTGGACACGGAGACCGGCGGCCTCGCGCCGGCCCGCTTCGACCGCATGCTGGCCGCCATCAACCGCGCGCTCAAGGACGTGAACCGCTGGTCGCTGTACAGCGAGGTCCTGCGCCGCGCCCCGGCCCTGCCGCTCCACCCGGTCGGCGAGAGCGAGGAGGGCGCAGTCTGCGTGCAGGTGGCCGATCCCCACCCCGCGGCCGATCCCGAGCGCGGGCTGGAGACCTCCCGGTCCAGCGAGCGAGCCCGCGCCCTGGGCAAGGCCCTGCGCGCGGCGCTGCGCGAGCTCGGCGATCAGGAGCGGCTCATGCTGCTCGGCCGCTTCAAGCACGGGCTGACCGCGCAGGAGATCGCCCGGATGCTCGGTCGCAAGGACGAGAAACGCATCTACGTCGAGATCGACCGACTGCGGGACGGCCTGCGTCGCAGCCTGGAGGCGGCCGGATTCCGCTGGGACGAGGTGGCCGGCGGCGTGCACGTCCTGGACGGCATGCTCGACGAGGTCGCCTGACGCGGCGCGGCACGAGCGGGTGATGGCGATCACGTTTTTTCCCGGATTCCGCCAACGCGTCCGTCCCACGAAAGTGGAGGCGCTGGAAGAGTTGGCCGCAGCGGTGAACGCAGGAGTGCACGGATGAGCGCTGGTTGCCCTGACCCCAGGATGCTGGAGTCCTTCGCCGCCGACAGCCTGGAGCCGGCGGAGCGCGACCGGGTGGCGGAGCACGCCCGCAGCTGCGAGGCCTGCCGGACCGAGCTGGGTGGGCTCGCGGTGGTCCGGCTCGGGCTCACCCGGGACGCCGCGCCCACCGGGGAGCACCTCGGGGACGAGCGCCTGGCGCTGCTCGCCGACGGCGCCCTGCCCGAGGCCGACCGGGAGCAGGCCCTGCGCCACCTGCTGGGCTGCCCGAGCTGCCTGGGCTCGCTGGTCGCCCTGCATCGGGCGCTGGCCGCGGTGGGCGAGGGCGAGCACGTCCCGCCTCCGGCCCTGCTCGCGCAGGCGGCGCACCCGGGCGCCCGCGCCACGCCCAGCCCGGAGGGCAGGCCGTGGCTGGCCTGGCTGCTCGGAGGCGGCCTGGGATGGCGCCTGGCCGCGGCGGGCGCGGCCGCCGCCGCGATCCTGGCGCTGGTGGTGCTGACCGCCGGCCCCGGGCCGTCCGCCCGGTTGCCCGGACCGGGAACGCCGGCCCTGATCGACCCCCCGGCGATGCTCCTGGGCGAGCGGGCGCCGGCGCCCGAGCCTGGCCAGGTCCCGCCCCGGGACATCCCGCCGGCGCCGGAGCCGGAGCCAGAGCCGGTGGCCCCGGGTCCTCCGAAGGCCGTGCTGGCCTGGGGAGTCCTGGCCAAGGAGGCCGCTCCGCCCGCCTGGGTGCCCCAGGCCGGCGCGACGGCCCTGACAGCAGAGCCCGGGCGCGCCTCGTTTGGCGCCACCTTCCAGCTCGGCCGCGCCGCGGCTTACCTCGAGATCCTGGAACGCTCGAGCGGGTTGATCGCCGCCCAGGCCGGGCAGCTCGGCCAGGTGCTCGGTGCCCTGGAGCCCGCGCTCCGCGCCGCGCTCGGCGGCGAGCCCGTCCAGGCGCGGCTCACGACCTTCGCCCGCGATCTGAGCGCCCGGCTGGCCGGGGCCGAGGCCGATCCGCAGACCCTGCAGGTCCGTGTCCAGGTGTTCCGCACCGCCCTCGACGAGGCCCTGGCCGCGCCGCCCGCGCGGGCCCAGGCCGCGGAGCTCGGCCGGCTGGTGCAGGAGCTCACCGCCTCCTCCGTGGCCGAGGCGCGGCAGGTGCCTGCCCTCCTGGCCCCGGGGCCGGAGCCCCTGGCGCGCCTGCGCGCCCTGCTCACCTCCGCCGTCGGGCTGGGGACCGACGAACGCAAGGCCGCCCTGGAGGCCCTGGACGCTCTCGCCGCGGCCCGCGCGGACATCCCCACGCCCGAGCGGGCCGGGCGCATCCGAGCCGCCCTGGAGCGCCTGGACGGCAGCTTGCGCCGCGCCCGGTAGGCAGCCATCCGGGCCGGGCCCGCGTTTTCGGTTGACCCGGACCTGTCTGCCTGGCTACGCTCTGCGCTGCCATGTGTGGCTTCGTCGGCATCGTCAGCACCCGGGAATGCGCAGGCGACGTGCTACTCGCCCTGCAGGCCCTCCAGCACCGGGGCCAGGACAGCGCCGGCGTGGGGATGCTCGCCCCCGGCCACTTCCCGCTGGTGAAACACCTCGGGCTGGTCTCCCAGGGCTTCTCGGCCGAGGACCTGCGCCTCCTGCCGGGCCGGGTGGGCCTCGGGCACGTGCGCTACCCCACCGTTGG
Source organism: Myxococcota bacterium (assembly GCA_022710975.1). Lineage (GTDB taxonomy): Bacteria > Myxococcota > B64-G9 > B64-G9 > B64-G9 > JAKLGA01. Next base: position 14,149 of record JAKLGA010000005.1, read on the forward strand.
CAAGGGCCTGATCGGCGACACGCAACCCTTCTTCTATCGCCAGCCGGGCGTGCTCATGGCGCACAACGGCAACTTCATGAACGTGCCGGCCATGCACGAGGAGCTGCTCGGGGACTCCATCCACCTCCTCAGCCGCTGCGACGTGGAGCCCGTGCTGTGCCTGTTCGCCCGCGAGCTGATGCGGCGGCGCCGGCGCGAGCACAGCGTGGACGACGCGCTGCAGGCCATGCGGCTGTGCTTCGAGAAGGCCCGCGGGGCCTACTCGCTGGTGGCCTGCCTGCGCCTGGAGGGCAAGGAGACGCTGCTGGCGCTGCGCGGGCCCTACGGCATCCGCCCGGCGGTGTGGGGCAGCCGCGGCGCGGACTTCGTGGTGGCCTCCGAATCGGTGGCCCTCGATCTGTTGGGCGCCCGGCGCCAGGGGGACGTGGAGCCCGGCGAGATGCTGGTGCTGCGCGCCGGCGAGGAGCCCCAGCGCCACCAGGTGTGGGACGCCCGCCCGGCGCCGTGCGTGTTCGAGTACATCTACTTCGCGCGGCCCGACTCGATCATGAACGGTGAGAGCGTGTACACCGTGCGCCGCGCCCTGGGCGAGTACCTGGCCAAGGCCGTGCGGGCCAAGGGCATCCAGGCCGACGTGGTCATCCCCATCCCCGACACCTCGCGGCCCGCGGCTGGCGCGCTGGCCGAGGCGCTCCAGCTCCCCTACCGCGAGGGCTTCATCAAGAACCGCTACACCGGCCGCACCTTCATCATGGCCTCCACCAGCGAGCGGCAGAACGCGCTGAAGATGAAGCTCAACCCCATCCGATCGGAGTTCGCCGGGCGGCGGGTGCTGGTGGTGGACGACAGCATCGTGCGCGGCACGACGCTGAACCACACCATCCAGCTCATCCGCGAGCAGGGCGCCACCCAGGTGCACCTGGCCATCTACTCGCCGCCGGTCATGTACCCCTGCTACTACGGCATCGACATGTCCACCCGCGAGGAGCTGGCCGCCGCGCGCCTGCTGCCCGACCACACCCAGGGCCCGTTGAACAAGGAGCAGCTCCGGGAGCTGGAGGGCCGCTTCGCCGCCAGGCTGGGGCTCGACTCGCTCACCTACCTGCCCATCGCGGGCCTGCGCGCGGCCTTCGATCACCCCCAGTGCGCGGCCTGCTTCGACGGCGTGTATCCGCTGCCGCCGACCGACCAGGAGCGAGCCTGGATCGAGGAAGACCGGCGCGCCTGCGACCAGCGCGAGCTGCGATTCTAGCCCGACCCTTGCATTCGGGGCGCACTTCGGGTTCGATGTTCCTGGAGGGAGGCGAGCCATGAACAAGGACCAGATGCTCGATGGGATCATGCGCGCGGCGGGGATCAGCAAGGCCAACGTCAACCGCTTCTACGAGGGGCTGGTGGAGCTCGCCACGAAGAAGCTCCAGCAGGATGGCGAGTTCGTCCTGCCCGGCCTGGGCGTCTTGCGCGTGCGGGTGCAGAAGCCCCGCGAGGGACGCAACCCGCAGACCGGCGAGAAGATCAGGATCCCCCGCAAGAAGGTGGTGCGCTTCGGGGCCTACAAGGACCTCAAGGACACCCTGAACCCCGGCGCGGGTGACGCCCCCGAGCTCGAGGAGGACGCCGAGGAGGGCGTCGAGCCCGTGGCCGCCGCCGCCGATCCCACCGCCGTCGAAGCCAAGAAGAAGGAGAGCTGAGAGCCCGCCGGCCCCCGCGGGCCCCGACCGGTACGACTCCCCGGCGGATGCTCGGACCTGGGCTGGGCCGGTCTACTCCAGCGTCAGCCCGTCGCCGCCCTCCGGCTCGCCCTTGGGTGAGGGTTTCGGATCCGGCGACGGCAGACCCTGCTTGCGCGCGCCCTTGCCGCGCAGCGCCTGCAGGTCATCGAAGGCCCGCGTCGACCTGAGGTGCGACAGCAGGTCCGCGGGCGGCTCGCCGTCCACCAGGATGGCGTACAGCGCGAAGTCCTCGACCGCCTCCAGCGGGCTCTCGGCGGCCGCCTGACGGGCGCGCTCGAGCACCTCGCGCTTGGACTCCACGCACAGCGCGCCGATCCGCTTGGCCAGCTTGCCGGCCGCGTCCTCCAGGGCCGCCTCCTCGAGCTCCGCGTCGCCCTTGGGGAAGGCCAGCGGATCGCCGGCCAGGCCGTACTTCTTCGCCGCCTTCCAGGTCTTGTCCTCGGTCGCGGCCGTGCCCTCGAATTCCTCCCCGCGCATCACCACCTGGCCGCCCTCGGCGCGGCCGGTGGCCTTCACCCGCGCGGTGGCGGTGCGGGTCACCTCGAGCACCGCGTAGCGGTGCTCGTCGTACACGGGCTCGTCCAGCATGCGCGGGGTGTTCGACAGCTTGTTGCGCAGCTCCACCTGCAGCGCCTGGAGGTCCCTGAGGCTCGTGCGCAGCACCTCCAGCTCCCGCTCGGCGGCCTTGAGCTTGCTCCGCAGGCTGTCCTCGTCGTCGTCCGGCCCGGCGTCCTCGAAGACCTTGCGGAGCTGCTCCACCACGCCCTCGGCCTCGCTGATCTTGCCCTCCAGCTCCTTGGCCTCCGCGCGCTTCTTCTCGATCTGCTCCTCCAGCTCGTGGAAGGCCGGGTTGTCCACCGGCCGGGTCCCGGACTGGTACTTCTGCTGGGCGCTGTCCTCGCGCTGCTGCTTGGAGAAGCTCAGCCCGTCCAGCTCCAGGCGCAGCGTCAGCTTGGCCGCGGCGGCGCCGCTGGCCACCGCCGCCGGGCAGTCGGCCACCTCCGCCCGCTCGAGCATGCCGACCAGGCGGGCGGTGCCGGCGACCCAGCGGGCCTTGGGCTTGCCCGGCGCCACGGCGTAGCCGAACACGGACTCCTTCCGCAACCGGCCTCGCAGCGCGGTCTCCATGTCCGCCGCCCCACCCGCCGCGTCCCCGGCCACCTGGCGGGCCTTCAGCACCGAGATGAGGGCGTTGGCCTCGAGCCCGCGCAGCTCGAAATCCCGCGCCTCCTTCAACAGGCTGCCCGCCCAGGCCTCACGCACCTGGTCGCGGCCCTGGCTGGCCAGCGCCAGGCGCGGCAGCTCCTCCAGGAGCCGGTCGTAGATCTTCAGCGCGTCCTCCCAGCGCGACTCGGCCTGGGCCTTGCGGGCCAGCTCCATCTCCTGGCTGGCCACCTTGCGCAGATCCCCCTCGATCGAGCGGCCGTCCTCGTCGTACTCCAGCGCCTTCTTCAGCGTCTGGATGGCGCCCAAGCGATCGCCGCTCTCCACCAGCCCGCGGGCCGAGTCCTGCAGCGCCGCGGCCAGGCGCCGGCGGGTCTCGGCGATCTTCACCAGCAGCTCGGCGTTCTCCGGAGACGATCTGCGGGCCTCCTCGTACTCCGCCAGGGCCTCCTCGTGCAGGCCCGCGGCCATGAGCTGATCCCCCCGGCGGATGTTCTCGCCCCCGCCCGCGCAGGCCGCCAGGCCGAGGACGGCCAGGGCCGAGACGAACAGCCCGCCGAGCGCCAGGCCCGTGCTCCAGGAATCGACCCGCGCACTGCGCGTGTGCATGCTCACCTCCACGATCAGCCTGCGCTCACCCAGAAAACCTATACCAGGAGCCCGATCTGCCGATCAAGGCATGGCGTTCCAGGCGTTGTCCGGGAAGTCCATCCGTTGCCGCCCGAGCATGATCAGCGGCCGACCCGGCGACAGCAGGTCGCCCGTGTCGGGCAGCGGATCGGAGGCGAGCGCGTCGTCGTCCAGATCCACCATTCCGTACACGCTGTACTCACCCTCGGGCACCTGGTTCTTCTGGTAGTCGCAGCTCGGCCCGCTGAACTGGCAGCGGGCCGAGAGCAGGACCGTGTCGGCCAGGCCCCCCCCGGCGGCCACCAGCCGGACGTACCCCCAGCTCCCGCTGGCCGGGGTCGAGGTCGAGGTGAGGGTGCCGACCAGCAGGTACGTCTGCGGAGGAACGATCTCCTCCCCGCACGCGCCCAGGGCGAGCCCGAGCGCCAGGATCCGCCAGAACCAACCGAGCCTGAACATGCCCACCTCCGTCAGTAGAACCGGTAGCCGAGCAGCAGGACCGCCTCCAGGAACCCGCCGCGATCGTCCCGCACCACCATGCCGCCGCCCAGCCTGGCGGCGATCATGAACTCCTGCCCGAGATCGTGCAGCACCTCCAGGGCGGCGGCGAACATGCCGCGAGTATCCACCGGGGAGGGCGTGAGCTGCAGCCACACGCCGCCCCGCGCGTCGAGCGCCAGCTCCAGCACGCAGGTGCGCAGCACCAGCCACCGCAGCCCGGCCTGGAGGCTGAGATCCGGCTCGCCCAGCGCGCCCACGTCCACGCTCACGGCCCCGCTGAGCGGGCCGTAGAGCAGGAACCGCCCCTCCAGCCCGAAGATCGCCTGGCTGGTGTCCTCCCCGCCGAAGAAGTAGCGCAAGCCCATCTCGAGCGACAGCCGCCCGGCCCAGTCGTCCCGGCCGCAGGGCACGACCTCGAGCTCGCTGGCGCGCGCGGGCGCCGATCCGCCCAGCAAGGCGAGCCACAGCAGGGCCGCCGGAAGGGTGCGTGGGACCGCCAAGCTGGGGACCTCCGCGGCGCGCCGCCGGCGCTCAGGGTTGACCGGTCAGGCGCTTGAGCTGCTGCTCGAGCTGACCGTGGCGTTCCCGGGAGGCCGCCAGCTCGCGCTCCAGGAGCCGCACATGCTGCTCGCGCTCGGCCACGTCCTGCAGCAGGCTGGAGCGCTCGGTCAGGAACGCCCGCTGCTGCTCCTCGAGCGGCGCGAGCTCGGCCAGGCGTCCGCGGGCGGAGACCACCTCGGCCTCCAGCGCCTCGATCCGGGCGGCGGCCCCAGCGGCGGCGGTGGAGACCCGGCCGAGCTCGGCCTCCAGCCCCTGGACCCGCTGGAACCAGGCCTGCTGGGCCAGCTCCAGCTCGCCCCGCCTGCGCTCGAGCAGCACCCCGCGCTCCTCGGCCTCGCGCCAGCGCGACTCGTACTCCTGCCCGGACTCCTCGGCCGCGGCCAGCTCACGCTCCAGCCGGGCGACCCGGGTGTCGGCCTCGAGCTGGGCGCGCTGGCGCAGCCCGACCTCCCGCTCGGCCTGCTGGCGGGCGGGGGCCACCTCGGCCCAGGCCTGCGCCGCCTCGGCCTCCAGGTGAGCCGCGCGCTCCTCGAGCCGCTTGCGCTGCGCGTCCAGATCCCCCAGGCGCTCGGCCAGCACCCCCAGCTGCTCATCCCGCCTGCGGAGCTGGTCGCCCAGCCCGGCCAGCTCGCGCCGGGTACCCTCCTCGACCTCGGCCACCTGCTTCTGCAGGGCGGCCAGGCGCCCCTGCAGGATGCGCTCGCGCTCGGCCGAGAGCTCCAGGGCCTCCTTCATCCCGGCCTCGCGCTCGAGGGCGGCGGCCTCGCGCAAAGCGACGGCCTCGGCCCGAGCGCGGTCCGCGACGGCCAGCCGCTCCGCCAGCACGCGCACCTCGGCCTGCAGCGCGGCCCGGCCGCGCTCGGCGTCGTCCAGCCGCGCGTTCAGGGTCCGCGCCTCCTCGCCCAGCTCCGCCACCCGAGCCCGCTCGGCCGACGCGGCCGCGGCCTGCGCCCGCGCCTCCGCCAGGAGCTGCTCGCCCTGCTGCCGCGCCGTCTCCAGGGCGGCGGCCCGCGCGGCCGCCTCGGCGGCCAGTCGCTCGCCGGCCTCACGGGCCTCGCGCGCGGCCGCCTCCAGCGCCTTCACCTGCAGGCTGGCCGCCTCGGCCTCGGCCTGACGCGCGCGCCCCGCCTCGAACTCCCGCTGGGCCCGCTCCAGCTCGGCCTGCGCCCGCTCCTGGCCCTCGCGCTGCCTGGCGAACTCCTCCTCCAGCCCGGACAGGCGTCCGCGCAGGGCGTCGCGCTCCTGGCGGGCGCGCGCCAGCTCGAGCTCGCGCTCGCGGACGGTCTCGGCCTCCGCCAGGCGCAGGTGGCCGAGCTCGGTCTCCAGAGCCGTGCGGGTCTGCTCCTGCTCCAGGGCTGCGCCCCGCAGCAGCTCCACGGCCGCGGCCAGGTCCTCCTCCTGGCGCCGGGCCGCGTACAGCTCGCGGGTGAGCTCCTCGACCTTGGCCTGCAGCTCGCGGCGCTCCTCGTCCTCGCGCCGGGTCCGGGATTGCAGCCCCTCCGCCAGCCGGGAGTCCTCCCGGGCCCGCGCCTGCCCGTCCTCGAGGCGGTTGACCAGCTCCACCAGATCGGACTCGAGCTCGTGCACCCGCGCGGCTTGCTCCGCCAGCCGGCGCTCGAGCTCGACGCGGCGCTCGGCCTCGGCGGTCAGGCGCTGGCGAAGCTGCAGCAGCCCCTGCTCCTGCTCCTCCCGGGCCCTGCGCAGCGCCTCCCGCTCGTCGAGGACCTCCTGCGCGCGGGCGGCCAGCGCCTGCCGCTCGAGCTGCTCGCGCTCCAGCGCGGCCGCCAGGCGCCCGAGCTCGGCCTCTCGCCGGGCCAGCTCCAGCCCGTGCTCGCCGCTCTCGGCCCTCAGGGCCTCCACCTGGCCGGCGCGGGCGTCCAGCTCGGCGGCCAGCCCGTCGCGCTCGCCGACCAGCGCGGCCAGCGTCTGCCGGGCCGCGTGGATCTCCGCGCGCAACCCTCCGACCTCGGCTTGCAGCGCGTCCCTCGAGGCCAGGGTGGCCTGCAGCTCGGCGCGCGCTGACTGCAGCCCGGCCGTGGCCTGCGTGGCGGCCTGCTGGAGGGCCGCGCGCTCGACGCGCGCCGCGGCCAGGGCGACCTCGCGCTCGCGGCGCAGGCGCTCAGCCTCCACGGCGGCCCGCTCGGCCTCCAGCGCCCGGCGCTCGAGCGCATCGGCGGCGCGCTGACGCCTGAGCTGCTCCTCGCCCAGCCGCTCCAGCTCGGCGCGGGCCGCCTCCAGCCAGGTGGTCTTCTCCACCAGCTCGTCCGCCCGGCGGCGGGCCAGCCCGCGCTGCTCGTCGGCTTGCCGCAGGGCCTCGGTCAGGGCCGCGGTCTGGGCATCCGCACGCTGGGCCAGGGCCTGCGCCTCGCCCAGGGCCGCCCGGGCGCGCTCGGCCTCGGAGCGCAGCTCCTCGAGCTGGCTCTCGCGCTCGGCCAGCAGCTGCTCGGCGGCCGCCAGGCGTGCCTCGACCTCCGGGGCGGGAGCGACGTCGGGGAGTTCCGGGGGCGCGGGCTCGGGGAGCTCCGGGGGCGCGGGCTCGCCGGGCCGTGCCTGACCGGCCACCGCCACCAGCTCCGCGACCACCTGGCCGTAGGGCAGCTGCACCAGCGACTGCCACTCGAGCACGGCGGGCTCCCGGCTGCACAGGATCAGGTAGTAGGCCACGTCCTCGCCGCCCTCCGGCAGCAGGACCGTGTCCATCTCCAGCGGGAGATCCTGGGCCTCGGCCCCCATCCAGCCCAGCGAGAACCCGAGGAAGGGCGTCTGCGCCAGGATGCTGACGCTGGGAAAGCGCTCCTGGAGCCGGGCCACGAAGCGCTCGTAGGTCATGGGGGGCGCCGCCTGATGGAGGCCCGCCAGGCGGCCCACGGGCGTGTGGACCGGGTTGGCCAGGCAGGTGATCAGGAAGCCTCCAGGCCGCAGCACGCGCTCGATCTCCAGGAGCAGGCCGGCGTCCAGGCGCTCGCCCAGCTCGAAGGCCGAGACCACGTCGAAGGCGGCCGAGGGGGCGTCGATCCGTCGCCCGTCGAAGGCCCGGAAGGACAGGCCCGGGCGCAGGCCCGCGCGCTGGGCGGCCTGCAGCTCCGGACCCTCGCGCTCCATGCCCTGCACGCTGGCGGCGCCACGGGAGAGCAGGAAGGAGGCCCCGATCCCATCGGCGCAGCCGAGCTCCAGCACCCGCTTGCCCTTGAGCAGCGGCTCGAGGAAGGAATACCGGGGCAGGATCTCGCCCCAGGCCCTGGCTGCCGTGTAGTACCGCATTGGCTCGCTCCTCCCGCCCTTCGCGCGGAGGGCGCCATTGTACCAGCAGGGCGCGGTGACGGCCAGAAACGCTCGCCTGAATACCTGCCCCCGAGGCTCCGTCGGTAGGCCAGACGGGCGTTCCCCTCCCGAGGGTTGACAGGCCCGGACCAGCTACCTATAGTTGCCGCGCAGCACCAAGTTGCGTCGAGGCGGAAACCATCTCCACGGAGGAGGAAAATCCATGCGTCGCTTGATCGTATCCCTGTGCATGCTGTCCCTGGTCGGCCTGCCCGGCCTGGCGCGCGCCCAGTCCCTCCGCCAGAAGTGCGAGGCCAAGCAGACCGAGCTCGACGGCCTGCGCACCCAGATCAACCAGATGGACACGGACCTGACCGCCAAGGCCACCAAGATCGAGAAGGTGAAGAAGCGGCTGCAGATGCTCGAGGCCGAGCGGGCCCGGGTGCTCAACGAGCGCCAGGCGGCGGCCAACCGCCTCAAGTCCGAAGAGGCCATGCGGGTGAAGATGTGCAAGCCGCTGGAGCGCTGCGGCCAGATGGAGACCCGGGTGGCCGAGCTGCAGAAGCGCATCAACCCGCTGTACGAGCAGCTCCGCACCATCCGCGACGAGATCCGCCGCGAGCTGGGCCAGATCGGCGGGCTCAACAACGACATCAGCCGCATCCAGAACCAGTACCAGCAGCTCAAGTGCGAGGACCTGGTGCCCGGCCAGACCGCCCAGACCACCATCGACCAGTGCCACAACCTGTTCAGCGAGTGGAACGCGGCCGCCGCGCGCATCAACCAGATGGAGGGCAACATCCGCGCCCTGCGCACCCGCTACCAGGGCGTGATCAAGCAGGTGCAGGCGCTCAACCGGGAGATCGCCAGTCTGCGGGACGCGATGCGCCGTGACTGCTCGGACAGCCAGCACTTCGCCACCCTGGAGGCCATGGACAAGGAAGGCGCGGAGTACGTGAACATGGGCAGCGAGCTGGACGACGCGGACAAGAAGGTCAAGCAGATGAAGCTGCTCAAGATCGCCCCGGGAAAGCAGAAGCCGCGCCTGAAGAAGGCGCCCTGACCTGCCCTGACCGCGACCCGCACCGCCGCCCTCTTTTTCCCCAGGCTCGAATCTGCTAGGCTCCCCGGCGTGGAACGCCCCAAGAGCCGCTGCCTGGCCTGCGCCGCGCCGGTGCCGTTCCAGCCGGGCGCGGGCAGCCGCCTGTGCCCCTTCTGTGGCACGATCAACCTGGTGCGAGAGCAGGAGCTCGCGGCCCTGCCCGTGGAGCTCAAGATCGACGAGGCCTTCCGCCTGTTCCAGGCGGGACAGCCTCGCCTGGCCCTCGATCACCTGGACGCGCTGACCGGCGCGGCCGGCGACAACCTGCGCCTGCAGCTCTACCGGGCCAGCGTGCTGCTCGACCTCGGCCAGGTGGAGGACGCCATCTACGCCCTGGTGGACCTCACCGGCGTGGACGCCCCCAGCCCCCTGCGCGCGGACGTGCAGGCCAAGCTGGCCGAGGCCTTGCTGCTAGGCAACCGGACCGAGGAGGCCCTGCTGGCCGCCGAGCGCGCCAACGAATTGCTCGAGAAACACCCGACCGCGGCCTACCACCGGGCCATGGCCCTGGTGCGCCTCGATCGCCTGGACGAAGCCCAGCGCCTGGTGGTGGAGACCCAGACCCGCCTGGATCAGCCCTGGAAGATCACCTTCCCGCCCCAGGGCTTCCTGTTCCCCCTGCTGCTGGCCAAGATCCACGAGCAGCGCGGAGAGGCCGCCCAGGAGGTCCAGGTGCTCGAGGGGCTGCTGCTCAAGGACACGGCCTGCCCGCTGCACGCGGTCGCCACCGCCAGCCGCATGCTGGGTACGGCCTACATGAGCGCGGGCGGGGAGCGCCGCGCCGCCGTGAGCCTGCTGCAGCAGGCGGCCCAGGTGGATCCCGACAACCGCTTCCGGGTGCTCGACGCCCTGCGCGCGGCCATCGAGAAGTTGGGCGAGACGGCGGACGCCGAGCTGGATGCCTTCCGCGCCGCGCGGGAGGATCTGCTGGCCGAGGTGCGCGAGGCGGTGCTGGCCGTCCTGCCCAAGGCCGGCCTCGCGCCCGAGCAGATCCGGCCGGAGATGGAGCTCGTGCGGCTGGACAGCGAGCCCGATCCGCGCACCGACCTCCTGGAGGCGGCCGCCGAGCGCATGAAGCTGACGCGCTACGATCGCGGCACGCTCTACCCGCTGCACACCCTGGAGGACTTCCGGCGCTGGGTCGCTTCCTGGCGCCTGCGCGACCGCATCCAGATCATCCGTTACACGCAGGCCGAGATGGAGCGGCTGGGGCGCCTGCGCTCGACCCGGGAGCTGGCCGCTGTCCGGCCGAACGGCGGGGCCCACGCGTCCGGCGCGCAGGTCCTGCCCCCGCGGCCCCGGCGCGCCTGGCGCGGCTGGCTGCTCGTCGGGTTGAGCCTCGGTCTGTTGCTGGGCGCGCTGTTCACCATCCTGGCCGGGGAGCGCTACCTGGACACCTGGGAGGGTACGCTGGTCAAGGTGGAGTGCCTGGGCGGGGCAGATCAGCCGCCCTGCATGCTGCACGTGGCCGCCGGCGATCAGGGCCGCCGCCGCTTCCGCGCCCGGGAGGCCGGCTCCGGGCTCTCGCAGCTGCTGGCCCGCTGGCTCGACGGCCGGGTGCGCGCGGACGGCACCATCGAGTACCCGCTGACCTTCCCCTGGGGAAACCTGTCGGCCGAGCACTACCGAGGCTGCGCGGGCCTGTCCATCGTCAAGCGGCGCTTCACCCTGGCCCCGCTGTGCCAGCCCCGGCCCGCGCCCCGGCCCTCACCCTGAGCCCGCGCCCTGGGCGACGGCTCAGGGGGCCGGGAGCAGGCCCTGGGAGCGCAGCGCCCAGCCGATGAGGCGGTAAAGCAGGCGGGCGCCCACGTTCCCGTCCCAGTCGTCGCCGGCCCGCGGGGCCACCTCGCACAGGTCGAAGCCCACCAGGCGGCGACCGCTCTGCACCAGGCCCGAGACGAGCGCCAGGGCCTCGTGGAAGCCCAAGCCGCCGGGCACCGGGGTCCCCGTGCCCGGGCACAGGCCGGGCTCCAGGCCGTCGATGTCGAAGGACAGGTACACGCGCTCCGGCAGGTCGGCCACGATGCGCTCGACCTGGCGCGACCAGGGCTCGCCCTGCATGCGCCGCGCGGCCAGGTCGGTGTCCAGGTGCATGCAGACGCGCTGCGGCTGGGCGCGGGCGAAGGCGAGCTCCTCCTGGCCGAGATCGCGCACCCCGACCTGGACGAGCCGCGCGATGCCCGGCGCCCGCGCGCACACGTTGCGCATGATGGACGCGTGGCTGAAGGCGAACCCCTCGAAGGCCTGGCGCAGATCGGCGTGGGCGTCCACGTGCAGCAGGCCCAGCCCCGGGTAGCGCTCCGCGTAGGCCTCGATGGCCCCCAGGGGCACCGAGTGCTCGCCGCCCACCACCACCGGCATGCGGCCCTCGGCGAGCAACCGGTGGGCGAGCTCGCCCACCCAGGCCCTCACCGCCTCGCAGGCCCCGTCCACCTCGCGCGCCTGCGCGGCCAGGTGTTCGGCCTCCGGCGAGCCGGGCGCCGCCGCCTCCACCCCTCCCGCCGCGATGACCGGCTCGGCGGCCCGCCGCGCCGCCAGGCTCCAGGCGCGGACCTCCGCCGGCTCGGGCAGCATGGCGATGCCCGCCGTGTAGGGGCAGCCCAGCTCGGGCAGGAAGAGCTCGACCTGGCGCGAGGCCGCCAGGATCGCCGCCGGGCCCTCGGCCGTGCCCGCCCGGTAGGAGGTGGTGGCGTCGAAGGGCACGGGGATCAGCACCACGCGCGCCTCCGCCGGCAGGGTAGGCAGGCCGAACACACCCGAGCCGGGTCGGGCGGCCGCGTCGGGATCGAAGTGCGCCATGGGCCGTGGGCCTCCTTCAGTGCAGGGTGGGTCCGGGTCCGTCCGGATCGGCCTCGGCCTCGAGCTCGGCCTCGAGCTCCTCCCGGCGCTGCCGGGCGAGCTCCACCTCGCGGCGCGAGCGCTCCACCTCGTCGTCGGTGGCGTGGCTGGGCGGGGCGAAGACCCGCTGCGGCTCGAAGTCGGGCGCGCGGGTGGCCTCGAAGGTCAGGCCCGGGCGAAGGCCGGGGAAGCGCCGGAAGAACTCCAGGCAGCGCTGCAGGCTGCGCTCGGCGAACTGGACGAGCTCCTCCTCGAGCGGCACCCAGCCCTGCACGATCGCCTGGCGGAGCCGGAGGTACTCGTGGATCAGGGCCTCGGGGTGACCCTCGGCGCCGAGCTCCTCCTCCAGTCCATCCACCTCCAGCACGGCCTCCTCGGCGGCCGTGCGGTCCTCGATCACCTTGTCCCGCTCGCGGGTGAGGCTGCGCCACAGGCGCATCGACCAGCGGCCATCGGCCGCCCGGTGCAGCTGCCAGACGTCGGCCAGCTCGCGGCTGCCGCGGAACTGCGAGTGCCTGAGCATCATGTGCTCGAAGGAGATGTCGAACACCTCCTGCTCGAGGGTGCGCTCGAAGGGAGGCGCGTGGCTGGGGTACACGATGTCCTCCATGGTCTCCTTCTGGCGCAGGTACGTGTCCCAGATCGATTCGGGTGGCATGGCTGCCAGTCTACCCATCCCGGCCCCTCTGGCCAAGCGTTGACCTCGACCCCCTTCCCGGGCAAGCTGGGCGGGTCCAGGCGGAGGGAGCCATGCACATCGGTCCGCTGCTCGCAGGGGGGCGCCTGCCCCCGGGTCACGACCTGCCCACCGACCGGCGTTTCATGTACGCCGCCACCCTGGCCATGCTCTTCGGGGGGCTGGCCGCCTTCGTCTACGGGGTGCAGGGCTGGGCAGCCACCTACGAGGTGCGCGGCTGGCCAGCCACCGAGGGCGAGGTGCAGGAGGCGTGGCGCGAGGTCGAGCGGCGCGGCGACCACCACATCACCAAGCTGTACGTCACCTACACCTACCGCGTGGCCGGTCGGGAGCACCGCGGCCAGCGCGTCGACGCCGCCTCCGAGTTCGTCGCCCAACCCGGGGGGGCGGCGTACCACGTGGTCTCCGACAGCGAGGCCGACGAGCTGCTGGCCCGCTACCGCGAGGGACGCACGGTGCGCGTGTACTACGACCCCGAGGACCCGCAGCGCAGCCTGTTGACCAAGGGCCTGGGATACTGGCACGACATCGCCATGTGGGCGGGGCTGCCGCTGGCGGCGCTGGGCTTCTTCCTGGTGCGCTGGCTCAGGCGCACGGAGCCCGAGGACGAGGAGCCTCCCGGTCAGGGCAGCCTGAACGCCAGCTGATTCGCGCCCGGGCGCTCAGGCGCTCTGGAGATTCGGGATGGCCAGGCCCTCGAGGACCGCCGCGGCCTCGCCCGGACGGGCGAAGGACACCCGCTCCAGGCAGCCGTCCTCGCCTGCGAGGCGCTCCACCAGGGCGTGGTGCAGGCGATGACCGGCCCGGCTGGCGTTCACCCGCCCGAGCAGCGGGGCGCCCAGCAGCGCGAGATCGCCCAGCAGGTCGAGGGTCTTGTGGCGCACGAACTCGTCCGGGAAGCGCAGCCCCCCGGGGTTGAGCACGGAGAAGTCGTCCAGCACGAGCGCGTTGTCCAGCGAGCCGCCCAGCGCCAGCCCGGCCGCGTTCAGCCGCTCCACGTCGCGCAGGAAGCCGAAGGTGCGGGCCGGCGCCAGGCTGCGGCGGAACGCCTCGGGCTGGTTGACGAACACGCAGCGCTGGCGGTGGATCAGCGGGTGGTCGTACTCCACCGCGCAGTCGAGGCTCAGCTCGCGGGCCGGGCGCGCCTCGAGCCAGCGATCGCCGGCCTGCGCCCGCACCAGGCGGGTCAGGCGCAGGTACACCCGCGGCTCGGGCTGGACCCGCAGGCCGATCCGCTCGACGAGCTCCACCCAGGGCCGGGCGCTCCCGTCCAGCATGGGCAGCTCCTCGGCGTCCAGCACCACCCGCACGTTGTCCGCGCCCAGGCCGGCCAGGGCGGCCAGCAAGTGCTCCACGGTGGATACGCGCACGCCCCCTTCGGCCAGGGCCGTGCACTGGCAGGACTCGGTCAGGTTCTCTGGCCTGGCACGCACCTCGGGCTGGCCCGGAAGGTCGAGGCGTTCGAACACCACGCCCGTCGAGACGGCCGCGGGCCCCAGGCGCACCCGGCACGGACGACCGGTGTGCAGCCCGACGCCGGCCAGGGAAACCCAGCGCGCGAGCGTTGTCTGGTGCAGGGGGAGTATCGGCCTTGTTGTGTGTGCGCTCATGTTCCCCGCGTTCACAGCAAATCACATGCCATGTGGGCGGGATTCTGAACCTCCCGACATGCCGTGTCAAGTCGAGAGGTTGCAGGCAGACCCCTCGCCGCGCCCCGGGGGCTCCACGGGCGACCGCGACATTTGGATCAGGTGGCGGGCACGTCCGTGCGCTCGAGCCGCTGCAACCTGGCGCGGACGTCCCGGAAACCATAGTCCACGGCGAGCAGGTCCTGGAAGATTCTCCGGGCCAGCTCCAGATCGGCCGGAACGCCCGTGCCCGACAGGAAGCAGGCGTAGCGGTAGTGGGGCTCCAGGGTCTCGCGACCCACGCTCTGGCCGGCCAGCAAGCGCTCGTACGTGCGCCGGGCCATGCCGGTGTCACCCAGGCGCTCGAAGGTCTGGGCCAGGAGCGCCTGGGCCTCCCGGAAGCCCGGCGCGTCCGGCGTCACCCGCTGCAGCGCAGCCACCGCGCGGGCGGGCTGTTCGAGCCCGAGCCACAGGGCGCCGGCCTCCAGGCACCGCCCGGCCCGCTCGGCCACCCTGGCGGCCGCCTCCTTCTGGCCGGCCAGCAGGTACTGCTCGTGGGCGCCATCCAGGTCGGCCGCCGCCTCGAGGGCCGTGCCAGCCTCCAGGTGTCGCCCGGCGCGCGCCAGCAGCTGGGCCGCCTCACCCATGTTGCCGGCGGCGCGATGGGCCGCCACCGCGGCGTCCAGATCACCGGCGGCCAGCAGCCTGGCCGCGGCCTGATCGTGCCGGCCGGCGGCCGAGAGCGCCGCCGCCCAGGTCGCCTCGGGCACGCTCTGGCCCTTGCGCTTCGCCGCCTCGAGCAGCGCGAGCCGACGCTCGGGCTCCGGGCACAGGCCGGCCGCCCGCAGGAGATCGCCCGCCTTCTCCCAGGCCGCCGCGGCCCGGGCCGCCTGGCCCAGCTTCTCCAGCCGTCGCGCGGCCTCACCCCACTGGCCGGCGGCCAGCAAGAGCTCGGCCGACTCGAGCTGCCGGCCCGCCCGCTGCAGCGCGGCCGCCCCCTCCAGCATCATGTCCATCTCGTCCTGGGTGAACCCGGCGTGGCCAGCGCCCACCAGCTTGACCAGGGCCTCGGCCGCCGCCAGCGGCTCGCCCGCCTGGCGGAACAGCTCGGCCGCCCGGGTGTGCAGGCCCGCGCGGTCCAGCATGCCGGCCGCTTCCACCGTCCGGCCGGCCTCCAGCAGCAGCTCGGCCGCGTCCGGGCCCCGGCCGGCCTGCACGAGCTGGGCGACGGCCTGATCGATCTGCCCCGCTTTGACCAGCATGCGCACGCTGCTGGCCTCGTCCCTGGCCTGGCGGTAGAGCTCTGCGGCCTGGCCGTACTGCCCGCTGCGCTCGGCCACCTCGGCCGCCTGGGCGTGAGCGCCGGCGGCCACGAAGGTCTCGATGGCCCGCGCGTGCTCCCCGGCCAGCGCGAAGGCCTGCGCGGCCAGCATCAGCTCGCCCTGGGCCAGCATGCGCTCGGCCGTCTGCAGCCCGCTCTTGCGCTCATCCAGCACGTCCCCGCCGAACCAGCCGTTGCGAGGGCGGAGGCGCCGCAGCAGCCACCACAAGCAGAGCAGCGCGAGCAGCAGCGCCAGGCCGACCAGGGCCCAGTCCAGGCGGTAGCGCTCCCAGATCGGGCGGATGGACTGGAACCACTCCGCGTGCAGCATGGCGCGGTACCAGCCCATCTCGTGGAGCCAGGCCAGCGGCTCCCAGGCCAGGAAGATCACGGTCGGCATGCGCGCGCCCCAGCCTCTCCGCCCTGTCCGGGCTGCTCGGCCCCGCCGAGCCAGTCCTGCAGCCCGCGCCGGTAGGCCTCCAGCTCGGGCGGCGAGCCCTCGAGCTCGGCCCGCCGGCAGACGTTGTCGAAGGTCTCGGACAGGAAGTTCCGGAAGCGGGTCGCGTCCTCGAGGAAGCGCACCTTCCGGGGCCCGTGGACGGGCCCGCGCTGCCGGCCGTCGGCCAGGATGGCGTGAAAGCGCTCGAAGGGACCACCGTCGCCGTAGCGCAGGAAGTTGAACGAGGTCTCCAGGAAGTAGTCGCTGTAACGCTCCAGGAAGCGCGGCACCTCGAGCGGCCCGGCGTCTGCCCGGTCGAACGCGCGCTCGACCAGGGCCCGGAAGGTCCACAGGTCGGCCCGCAGCCGGCGTGACTGCTGCTCCAGGGCGGCGGCCTGGTCGAACAGGCGCTCGCCGTCCACCCGGCCCAGGTACACCGCGGCCAGGCGCACCACCGCGCCCTTGAGGAACACCTCCAGCATCTCGCGTCCCGACTCGAGGGTGCGCTCCTGATCACCCTTGAGCCGCGAGCTGCGCAGATCCAGCAGCACTCCCTGGCCGCCCAGCACGCGCAGCAGCTCGGCCTTGAGCTCCTCGGCCACCTGCCGGGCGACGGCCGCCAGGGCCACGCCGGTCGACTCCTGCCTGCCCGCCAGCACGCGCAGGAAGCCGGCCAGGGTGCTGGCCTCGGAGTGGAACAGGTGCAGCAGGATCAAGGAGCGCCGGAGCATGCGGGCCGTCCCGGCGCGCGGCACGTAGCGCAGGTAGTGCAGCAGGCGGAAGAGGGCCAGGAAGACGCGGTAGGCCGTGCGCCGCTCGGCCGGGGCGCCGATGGCGCGCAGCGCGTCCAGGATCTCGACCGAGCGGATGCGGTCGTACTCGGGGCGGAACTCGAGGATGAGCAGCGGGTTGAAGAACCGGTTGAAGGCGATCTCGCGGGTGACCACCTGCCCCAGGTGGTAGAAGAGGTGGTAGGTGACCGGCTCGCGCTTCAGCAGGTGGTCGGTCACCTTCTTC
Organism: Myxococcota bacterium; assembly: GCA_022710975.1. GTDB lineage: Bacteria > Myxococcota > B64-G9 > B64-G9 > B64-G9 > JAKLGA01. Next base: position 31,041 of record JAKLGA010000005.1, read on the forward strand.
AGATCCCGGAAGCAGCGGTTGAGCAGGAAAAGGCTCTCCTCGGGCCGGCGCTGGTCGAGGGTGCGCCGGAGCAGCTGCAGCCGGAGGTAGTCGGGCGCGAGCTGGTTCTCGATGAAGGCCTGGAACTCCAGGCTGCTGGCCAGCCCGCGGTCGAGCAGCAGCTGGGACAGGGCCACGCCACGCTCCAGGGCGGCCGCGAGCGTCCGCAGTTCGTCGGAGAAGTCGCGCCCGATGGCCGCGTCCCGGTTGTCCAGGAACTGGTTGTGCAGGTTGAAGAAGCAGCCGATGGCCCGCAGGTACATCTCCAGCTCGAAGAGGGTCTCCTCCTTGCGGTTGAGATCCAGCCGCCGGAACCACACCTCCCGATCGAGCTGCAGGTGCTCGCGCAAGCACTCGCTGTCCTTGGCCAGCTCGAAGAAGAAGTCCCGCAAGAAGAAGGGGTGCTCGAGGTCGCCCGGCATCTCCCCGCCTCCACCGCTCAGAGCAGGCCGCCCTGTCGACCCGAGGGCTTGAGGCCCAGGTGGGCGTAGGCCCGCGGAGTCGCCACCCGGCCCCGCGGCGTGCGCTGGAGCAGCCCCTCCTGCAGCAGGAAGGGCTCGTACACGTCCTCCACCGTCTCGCCGTCCTCGGACAGGCTGGCGGCGATGGTCTCCAGCCCCACCGGTCCGCCGTCGAACTTCTCGATGATGGCCCGCAGGATGCGGTGGTCCATGCGGTCCAGGCCCAGGCCATCCACCTCCAGGCGATCGAGCGCCTGGCGCGCGAGCTCCAGGCCGACCCGCCCGTCACCCAGCACCTGGGCGAAGTCGCGCAGGCGCCGCAGCAGGCGGTTGGCCACCCGCGGGGTGCCCCGCGAGCGCCGGGCGATCTCCACGGCCGCCTCGGGCTCCAGGGCCACGCCCAGGATGCGGGCCGAGCGCTCCAGGATCTGCCCCAGCTCCTCGGGCGGGTAGAACTCGAGCCGGCAGGTGACGCCGAACCGATCCCGCAGGGGCGAGGACAGCAGCGCCGTGCGGGTGGTCGCGCCCACCAGGGTGAACCGCGGCAGCCTGAGCTGGAGGTTGCGCGCGGCCGGGCCCTCGCCGACCACGTAGTCGAAGGTGAAGTCCTCCATGGCCGGGTACAGGTTCTCCTCGACGATGGCGGGCAGCCGGTGGATCTCGTCGATGAACAGGACGTCGCGATCCTTGAGGTTGGTCAGGATGCCGGCCAGGTCGCCCTTGCGCTCCACGGCCGGGCCCGAGGTGGTCACCACCTCGACCCCGAGCTCGCGGGCGATGACATAGGCCAGCGTGGTCTTGCCCAGCCCGGGTGGGCCGCAGAACAGCACGTGGTCGAGGGCCTCGCCGCGCTGGCGGGCCGCCTCCACGAACACCTTGAGGTTGTCGGTCACCTTGTGCTGGCCGACGTACTCCTCGAAGCAGCGTGGCCGGAGCGAGTGCTCGGCCTGCGCGTCCTCGATGGTCGCCTGGGCGTCCACCGCCCGCCGCGGACGGTCGCGTCGTTCGCTCACGCTCCGCTCCTGAGCAGCCGCAGGGCCTCGGGCACCAGCGCGTCGAGGCCGGCGCCCTCGGCCGCGCGCTTCCGCAGGCTGGCCCACACCGCCTCGATCTCGGCCGGCTTGAAGCCCAGGTGCTGCAGGGCCGAGCGCAGATCCTCGAGCCCGGCGACCGGCCCGCCCGCGCCCCCCGACTCACCGGCCGGGGCCTGGGCCAGCGGCAGCAGCCGCTCCTTGAGCTCCAGGACCATGCGCTCGGCGCGCTTCTTGCCCACCCCGGGGACCAGGCACAGACGCGCCAGGTCCTCTCCGCACACGGCCCGCGCCAGCTCGCGCGGCTCGATGCCCGACAGCAGCCCGATGGCCGCCTTGGGGCCGACCCCGTTCATGCTGATGAGCGCCTCGAAGGCGGCCTGCTCGTCGGCGTCGCGGAAGCCGTAGAGCTGGATGGCGTCCTCGCGCACGTGGGTGTGGATCTCGAGCGTCACCTGCTCGCCGGCCGGGGGCAGGGCCTCCAGCGTGCCGCGGGAGACCTGCACCAAGTAGCCGACCCCGTGCACGTCCACCACGACCGAGTCGGCCGCCTTGCGCAGCAGCTTCCCTTGCAGGCGCGCGATCACTCGCCCCTCGCCTTCCCCGCCCCGCGCCAGCGCAGGTGGCACAGCGCGATGGCCACGGCGTCCGAGGCGTCAGGCGCGGCGGGCGCCTCGCCCAGGCACAGCTCCAGCACGCGCCGGACCGACTCCTTGTCCGCGGCACCGTGGCCGGTCACCGTCTGCTTGATGCGGCTGGGGGCGTACTCGTGCACCGGCAGCCCGGCCCGGCCGGCCGCGGCCAGCGCCACCCCGCGGGCCTGGCCCAGCACCAGGGCGCTCCTCGCGTTGCGGGCGTGGAAGACCTCTTCCATGGCCACCTCGGCCGGCCTGAACTCCTGCAGCACCTGCTCCAGCCCGGCCAGGATGCGCGCCAGGCGCGCGGGCATCTCGCCACGGCCAGCCTGGATCACCCCGGCCCCGACCAGGGTCGGCTCACGTCCGCCGTCCTCGTCCAGCACGCCGAAGCCTGTGCGCGTGGAACCTGGATCGATGCCCAGCACGCGCACGGTCACGGCCTCCCGGCTCACGCCTCGGCCGGCAGGGAAGACTCGTCGATGTCGAAGTTGGCGTAGACGTTCTGCACGTCGTCGTGATCCTCGAGGGCCTCGGCCAGGCGCAGGACCTGATCGGCCTCCTTGCCGGCCACGGCCACGGTGTTCTGCGGCACCCGCTCCACCTTGGCCGACTGGATCGCGATGCCGGCCTTCTCCAGGGCCTCCCGCACGGCGAGCAGGGCGCTGGGGGGGGTGACCACGTTCCACATGTCGCCGTCGTCGCGGATGTCGTCGGCGCCGATCTCGAGGGCCAGCTCCATCAGGCGCTCCTCGGTGGCCGCGGGCTTCTCGATCAGGATCGAACCCTTGGTCTGGAACATCCAGCCCACGCAGCCCACCTCGCCCATGTTGCCCGCGTGCTTGGAGAAGATCTTGCGGATCTCGGACGAGGTGCGGTTGCGGTTGTCGGTGATCACGTCCACCATGACGGCCACGCCGCCGGCGCCGTAGCCCTCGAAGGTCAGCTCCTCGTAGCTCACGCCCTCCAGCTCGCCCGTGCCCTTCTTGATGGCCCGCTCGATGTTGTTGGCGGGCATGTTGCTGGCCTTGGCGTCGATGATCGCGCTGCGCAGGCGCGGGTTGAACTCAGGACTTCCCCCTCCAGCGCGGGCGGCGATGGTGATCTCCTTGATGAGCTTGGTGAAGATGCGCCCGCGCTTGGCATCCGCGGCGCCCTTCTTGTGCTTGATGGTACTCCATTTCGAGTGGCCTGACATGGGACCTCCTCGGGCTGCCGCGGGTGCGCCTGTCGGGACCCACGTGCGGCCGTCTGAAGGGGACGGCCTACCATATCCCCAACCCCGTTTCAAGCTACTTGAAGCCCAGCCGGGGCCCGGCCCGCGTTGACAAGCCGGAAGGCCGGGCGGTAGCGTGGGCCCATGCCGACGCTCGGCGAGCTGCTCATCGAAGGTAGGGTGTGCACGCGCCAGCAGGTCGAGGACGCGCTCCGAAACCAGGTCATCCTCGGGGGGATGCTGGGCACGAACCTCATGGAGCTCGGCTACCTGGACGAGCCGACCCTCGCCAAGTACCTGTCCAGACAGCTCAATCTCCCCTGCATGTACGGCGACGACATCCAGCCGGACCCGCTGGCGCTGGTGCTCATGCCGCCCGACGCGGTGGAGCGCCTGAACATGATCCCGTTCCTGCTCGAGGGCAAGCGGCTGCAGATGCTGTGCGTGGCGCCGAACGACCTGCGGGCGCTGGACGAGGCGGAATTCATCACCGGCCTGCGCCCGGACCCGATCGTGGTGCCCGAGCTGCGCTTCTGGCAGCTGCTGCGGAAGCTCTACGGCGTGGACCGGCACCTGCGCTACGTGGCGTTGAACACCTCCGACTTCATGGCCGGCATGCTGTCCGACCGGTCGGAGCCCGCGGCCCGCGCGAAGCCAGCCGGAGCCGAGCTCATCGACCAGGCCGAGTTCGACAAGCTGTACCAGCGCCGGGACGGGTTTCCCGTCAGCCGGCCACCGGAGCCCGAGCCGGCTCCGTCGCCCGGCCAGGCGTCCACGCCTGCCCCGGCGGCGGACCTGCCCATGCTCGAGGCGTCCGACCTCGAGCTGTTCGAGGAGCCGCCGGCGCCCGCCGAGCCCGGCCCGCCCGGCGGCATCGAGCGCCGCGTGTGGCTGGCGCTCGACGGGCCGGCGGGCCGGCGGGCCGACGACGCGCGCCTGGCCGAGCGCGCCGCCGCGCCGCCCTCCATGCCGCCCGAGCCGGTCGAGGTGGACGAGCCGCTCGACCTGGGCACGGCCAGCGCGCGGCTGGCCGAGGCCCCCCACCGCCAGGCCATCGCCACGGCGGTGCTGGGACTCGCGCGCAGTAGCTTCAAGCGCGCCATGCTGCTGACCGTCCACCGCGACATGGCCATCGGCTGGGAGGCCCGCGGGCTGGGCCCGGATGCGCCCGCCTTCCGCAACCTGGTGATGCCGCTCACCGTCAGGTCGGTCTTCCAGCTCGTGGTCGAGAGCCGCTCCCACTACCTGGGGGCGCTCACCAGGACGCCCTGCAACGTCCAGTTCCTGAGGGCCACCGGCAAGCAGGTGCCGCTGTCCGCCTGCGTGCTGCCGATCAGCGTGCGCGGCCGGGTGGTCAACCTGTTCTATGGCGACAACGGGCACAAGGCCCACTGCCCGCACGACATCGGCGAGCTGCTCATCCTGGCCCAGCGCATCGGACCGGCCTACGAGGAGCTCTTCCATCGCTGCCGCCCCGTGGTGCTGGGCGGCTAGGAGGATCGCATGGTCGAACGTCGTCGCTTCAAGCGCCTGCCGGCGGGGGCCGAGGTGACCATCCGGCCCGCGCGGGCCAGGCGCTCGGCCCGGGCCACCAGCACGAACCTCTCGGGCGGCGGCATCCTGTTCTCGAGCGACCAACCCCTGGAGGTGGGGGCCGTGGTGGACATCGTGGTGGAGCCGGGCAACCACCCGGGCTTCGCCCGCTCCTTCGAGCCGCTCCAGGCGCGCATCCGCATCGTGCGGATCAAGGGCGACGAGCCGCCGTACGAGGTGGCCGGGGAGTTCCTGGAGATGAAGTAGGGGACGGGGCTTGGATTCAAGCCCAGCTTCGCTGGGTAGAAATCTCTTCGCCCCGAGGACGGGGCTTGAGATTTCAATCGATCTTGAGCTCCATGCCCTCGCGCGCGCCGAAGACCTGGACCTTGCCGCCCAGCCGCTGGGCGCGGGCCCGGCAGGCCTCGATCTTCTCGCGCACCTTGTCGTCGGACTGCAGCGGATCGTGGTGGGTGATGGCGAGCTGCTCCACCCCGGCCTGGATCGCCAGATCCACGCAGGTGGTGGCCCGCGGGTGGCCCCAGGTGCGCTTGTTGGCGTACTCCGCGTCGGTGTACTGCCCGTCGGCGATGAGCAGCCTGGCGCCCTGGCAGAACTCCACGTAGCGGCGCGGCGCGTGGCGCAGGAGGTCCGGGTCGGCGGCCACCTCGGCGGCGTTCTCCAGCTCCAGGTCGAGCTCGTTGTCGGTGGCGTACACCACCTTGCGCCCGTCCTTCTCGAACGAGTAGCCGTAGCTCGGGCCGTGATGGAGCTGGGCGATGGCGCGCACCTCGACGCCTGCGATGCGCTTGCCGGCCTGGCCCAGGTCGTCGGGCGCCACCCGGGCCCCCAGATCGCCGAAGGCAACCGGGAAGTAGTCCGACTCCATCTGGCCCGACAGCAGCTTGTGGAACTTGGTGTCCCCCGGGGAGGTGCCGTAGATGATGAGCGAGCTGTCCTTCAGGAAGGCCGGGACGAAGAAGGGGAAGCCCTGGATGTGATCCCAGTGGGCGTGGCTGAAGAACATGTGCGCCACGACGGGGCTCTTCCCCCGCCTGAGGAGATCGAGCCCCAGCTCCCGGAGCCCCGAGCCCCCGTCGCACACGAACAGGGCGTCGTCCACCCGCAGCTCGATGCAGGGCGTGTTGCCGCCGAACACCTGGGTGAGCGAGCCGGGCGTGGGGATGGATCCCCGGGTCCCCCAGAACTTGACGAAGAAGTTCATCGCTGGCCCTCGTGGTAGACGAACACCGCGTTGCCGAGTTGCAGCGTGTCCCCCTCGTGCAGCGAGGCCGAGTGGATGCGCACACCATTCAGCAGCACGCCGTTGCGGCTCTCGAGATCCTGGATCTGGTGGGAGGTGCCCGCCCGACCGATGCGCATGTGCCGGCGCGACACCTCGGTGGAGTCCACCTGGATGTCCGCCTCGGCGCCCCGCCCGACCACCATCTCCACCCGCTCGAGCATGTAGACGCACGGGGCCCCGGGGCCCTCCAGCATCTCCAGGAAAGCCGGGCGCCGCTCGCGCTCCCGGAACAGGACTCCGACGTTCGACTCGCAGGTGGGCAGATCCTCGGTGAACTCGTCCTCGTGGGTGGGGTCGGTGATGTCCTCTTCCAGGCCCTTCGCCGGTCCCTCGCCAGTTCGGCTCTTCTTCGCCATGCCCTTCCCCATGGGGTCGCCTGCCCCGCGCACGCCACCGGCCAGCGCGCGCCGATTGTCACCCTGCCCCGCCGGCCGCGTCAAGCCCGGGCGCGACGCGACGCCGCCCGCGGGCGAGGAGGCCGTCCAGGCTGAGGCGGCCGCCGCCCGCGGCCAGGACGTAGAGCGCGCCCAGGAGCCACAGCGCGTCGCGCAGCATGGTGCCCGCGCTGATCTCGTCGCCCGCCTCGGCCGAGGCGAAGCAGCCGCAGGAGAGCTGCAGGTCCTTGGCCAGCGCCTGCCCCAGCGCAGCCATGAACATGATCATCATGCCGGTCACCGCGAGGGCGCTGGCGCGCGTCCACAGCCCGGCGATGAGCGTCAGGCCCACCACCGCCTCCACCCAGGGCAGGCAGATCGCCAGCAGGTTCACCAGCGACAGCGGCAGGATGTCGTAGGTGGCGATGCTCAATCCGAAAGCGTGCGGATCCGCGATCTTGTACACCGCGGCCCACAGGAACACCGCGCCCAGGTACACCCGCAGCGGCAACGCCAGGGCCACCAGCCAGGTGCGCACGCGGGCATTCACGGGACCACCTCCTTGTCCGGCCCCGGCTGCGGCGCCCCCTCCACGGGCCGGCCCGCCTGTCGCCAGGCCGGGAACCCTCCCTTCAGGTAGCGCACCCCCTGGAGACCGGCCTCGGCCAGCTCGCCCGCCAGCAGACGGCCCGAGTCGATCTCGGTGTCGCCCACCACCAGCACCCGTCCAGGTCCGCGTGCCCTGAGCTCGGCCACCACCCCCGGATCCACCGGGTCCAGCAGGTCGAAGGGCACCGGGAGCGCGCCGACCGGGCGGCCCGCGGCGGCCTCCTTGGCCGGGCGGGCGTCCACCACGACCAGCCCGCCCAGGTCCGCCTCCAGCGCCTCCGGCGTGACCGCCTGGGCCTCCTTGGTCAGCAGGGGGCAGTCCTTGTAGATGGCGTAGGGCTCCTCGGCCACCAGCGGCAGTCCGCCCGGGCGGAGCGCGTTGACCGCGAGCCCCAGGGCCGCGGCGCCCCCGCTCAAGAGCACGGACTGGAGCAACACGATCACCGCTCTGCGCACGCTCGCTCCTCCCGGAAGGCCTCACTCGGCCAGGTAGAGATCCCAGCGCACCCGCCGGGCGGACTCGGCCCGCAGGCCGAGCCCGCCCGCCTCGAGCGGGCCGGCGCCGGCGGCCAGGCTGACGCGCACCCGGCGGAGCCCCGCCTCGAGCTCGTCCACCCGGTAGCAGCCCTCGCAGCCCGCCAGCTCCGCCTCGCTGGCCACCGGCGTGAGCCCGGCCGGCGCCGAGAAGCCGCCGTCCCAGCGCGCCTCCAGCCTCTCGCCGTCCCCCAGCTCGAAGGCGGCCGGCGGCTCGCCGGCGCGCAGCAGCCCGACCACGTCGTAGACGTGGGCCACGTCCGCCGGGCCCACCACCTCCGGGTGGTCCTCCTCGGCCAGGGTGTCGATGCTCGGGTCCAGGAGCGGCACCAGCCAGCCAGCCCGCAGGAGCAGCGGCAGGCGCTCGAGCGGTGCGTCGAGCACGACCTCGGCGCCCCCCGGCAGCAGAAGCCCGGTCGCCCAGTCGAGGTACAGCCCCTCCGGGAGCTGGACGCGCTTGGTGCGCGCGCCGCGGGCCACCACCGGGGCCACCAGCAGCGCCGGTCCCAGGTAGTAGGCGTCGTCCACGCCGCGCAGCTCGGGGTGCTCGGGGTGCTCGAGGAACATGTGCCGGATGAGCGGCGCCCCGCTCGCGTGCGCCTCCCGGGCCAGGCCGTACAGGTAGGGGAACAGGCGCGTGTGCAGCCGGGCGTAGGTGCGCCAGGCCGCCTGGGCCAGCGGGTCGTCGAAGATGTTGGCCTTGCGGCCCTGGTCCTGGGCCGCCACGCAGGCGTCCTGGTCCTGCATGTTGGGGGTCATCGCCCCGTGCTGGATCCAGCGTACCAGCAGCTCCTCGTCGGCCGCGGCGAACCCGTCGGCCACGCAGTGGAAGCCGTTGATGTCGCCCCCCCAAAAGGGCACCCCGGACAGGCCCGAGTTGATCCCGGCCCGCACCATGCTGGGCAGACCGTCGGACGACTCGAACGAGGCGGCCGGATCGCCCGACCATGTCATGGGCGAGAAGGCCGCGTCCCCGGTGTAGCCCGAGCGCACGAAGGCGAGCCACTCGCCCTTGAGCGGGCCCGCCTCCATGTGCTCGAAGGCCGCGCGGTGGTAGAGCACCGGGAACAAGTTGTGAAGCTCCTCGCCGGTCTTGCCGTCGTGGGCCAGGACGTCCCAGCGCACGTACTCGCCGAAGTCGTACATCCAGCCCGAGTAGCCCACGTCCACGGCCCAGTCGAGCATGGCCTGGTACCAGGCCGTGGCGGCGGCCGAGGTGAAGTCCACGGTCAGCACCGTCAGCATGGTCCCGCTGACCATCCAGGCCTCGGACGGCTTGCCCTCGGCGTCCACCAGGAAGTGGCCCGCGGCCAGCCCCTCCTGGACCAGCGGCCGGAGCGGGCTGTCCTCGTTCGTCGCCAGGTAGGGGTTGTAGTAGGCGCACACCCGGTAGCCGAGCTCCCGGGCGAAGCGGGTCCAGGCCCGCAGCTCGTCCTCCCGGCCCACGTGCGAGCCCTTGGGCAGGAAGTGCACGGCGTCGTCCACGCCGGTCAGCGCGAGATCCAGCGCCCGCATGGCCTCGAGCTCGTGCAGCTCACCCTGGCGGTCGCCGCGGCCGACGCGCCGGCGGGGCCCGAAGGCCCACCTGGGCGGCAGCATGGGCCGGCCCGTGCGGGCGGTGAAGGCGTCCAGCACCTGGTACGGCCAGGGGCGCGGATCGCCCTCGCGCGGCAGGTACAGCTCGAAGGCCAGCCGCGGGCCCAGGTGCCAGACCCGCCAGGCGTCCGGGCGGGCGCTGGCCAGCTCGAAGCGGTTGTACCAGGTCGAGTCCAGCCAGAAGCCATAGCCGGCGGTGGAGACGAAGAAGGGCACCGGGAAGTAGGTCATGCCCTCGCCGTTCGGGTACGGGTTCTCCGGCCCGGGCGCGCCGCCCTCGTCACCGCCGATGCCGCCCTCCTCGGCCCAGCTGTAGAGCTCCAGGCCGCGCTGGTCGGTGCGGTTGAAGCGCTCGCCGAAGCCCAGGAAGCCCTCCTCGGCCCGGCTCTCGAAGGCCGCGGCCCAGGCCCGCGGCTGGCGGCCGTCCTTGTCCGCCTCCACGCGCACGGCGCCCGGCCGCAGCTCGAAGGACACCCGCACCTGCCGGCTCGGATCCAGGGGCTGCTCCACGGGCCCGAGCACGAGCCGCAGGCGCGTCCGGCCCTCGGCGACCCCGACCACCTCGAACGCATCGCGCCACGGGTCGAGCTCCGGGGTCACCTTGAAGTAGCCCGGCGAGATCACGTTCTCCCAGCGGGTCTCTCCCGAGGTCCAGGCCAGCGCGGCCTGGCCGTCCCCGGCCCCCGCGGGCAGGCTGCACAGCCGCTCCTGGCCGCCCGCGTCCAGCACGCAGTAGGTGAAGGGGGCGCGCTGGATCACGACGGCCACGTCCTCGCCCTCGAGGCGCAGGACGTCCGGGAGGCCGGCCTCGCCGCAGCCGAGCGCCAGGAGCCCGAGCAGCCCGAACGTCCAGCGCGTGAGGCGCACCAGCCTGCGCTGCATGGCCACCCTCCTGCCTCGCGGCAGGCCCGCGCTCAGCGCGCGCCGCGCGGGCCGAAGTGATCGAACCCCTGGTCGGCCGGGGCGGACACCTGGCCGTCCCGGCGCACCCGCACCCCGCGGCCAGCCCCCAGCCTGCCCAGCTCCGCGGCCTCCAGCCCGAGCCCGCGGCACACGCGCTCCGCCTCGGCCGCCAGGCCTCCCGGCACGCAGAAGAGCAGCCGGTAGTCCTCGCCCCCCGAGAGCGCCCAGTCCCGGGCGTCCAGGCCCTCCAGCGCGGCCAACCGCCGGGCTGCGGCCGACAGCGGCAGGCCGTCGGCGTCCAGCTCGGCCCCCAGGCCGGAGCGCTCGCAGATGTGCCCCAGGTCCTGCACCAGCCCGTCGGACACGTCGATCATCGCGTGGGCCAGCCTGCGCCTGGCGAGCTCGCGGCCGAGCGCGAGCTGGGGCTCAGGGCGCCGGTGGGCCAGGAGCAGCGCTGCGCGGTCCTCGGGCGCGAGCCCGGCCCCGCCCCCGCGCAGCAGGTGCAGCCCGGCCGCGCTGTCCCCGAGCGGGCCGGTCGCGAGCACCCGATCTCCGGGCTGACCGCCCGAGCGCAGCACCACCTCGTCGGCCGGGGCGCGGCCGAGGACGGTCAGGCACACGACCGCGCCGCCCGGGGCGGAGACCGTGTCCCCGCCGACGAGCTCCAGGCCGTACGCGCGCGCGCAGCCGACCAGCCCGTCGCGGAGGCCCTCCACCCAGGCCACCTCGAGCCCGGGCGGCAGACCGAGCGCCAGCAGCGCGGCCACGGCCTCGCCGCCCATGGCGGCCACGTCGCTCAGGTTGACCGCCATGGACTTGTGCCCGAGGTCCTCGGCCGAGAGCCAGGCCGCCTCGAAGTGCACCCGCTCGAGCAGCAGGTCGGTGGTGAGCAGCACCCGCTCGAGCCCGCCGAGGTCCAGCACCGCGCAGTCGTCGCCGATGCCCACCCGGGTGGCCGGGTGGCGGGCCTGGGCGGCCCGCTCGAACAGGGCCACCAGGCCGAACTCGCCCAGGCTGGACAGCGGTGGGGACATGCTGGCGTCAGGCTACCCGAGAGCGGCCGCGGGTTCAAACGCGGGTCCAGCCACGCCTTGTGCGGACCCGCGCCGGGGCGGTAGCATGGCGCCATGCCCGAGCGAGATCGCCCCTCCGTGCTCCACTCCGTGGCCGATCTGGTGGGCCGGCCGGTCACCAAGGACCAGCTGCTGAAGGCCATGGTGGATCGCGTCAAGGCCGACCTGCAGGCCGAGCGCGGCACGCTGTACCTGATCGACGCAGAGACCGGCGACCTCGTCAGCCGGGTGGCCCACCTGCCCGAGCTGAAGGAGATCCGCCTGGGGCCGGGCAAGGGCGTGGCCGGCTACGTGGCCCAGACCGGCGAGAGCGTGCGCCTGCCGGACGCCCACCAGGACGCCCGCTTCTTCCGCGGCATCGACGAGCGCACCGGGTTCGTGACCCGCTCCATGCTGGCCGTGCCGGTGCGCGACCGGACCGGGGCCATCCGCGGCGTGCTGCAGATGCTCAACCGGCGGTCGGGCGAGTTCACCGCCGAGGACGAGGCGCGCAGCCTCGAGCTGGCGGCCCAGGTGGCCGAGGCGCTGGAGCTGACCTCGCTGCGGGCCGCGGCCGGACAGGCGCCGGGCGTGTTCCTGGACGGGCCCTTCAACCACATCATCGGCGAGAGCCCGGCCATGCAGGCGCTGTACGAGCGCATGCTGGCCGCGGCCAGCACGGAAGCCACGGTGCTGCTGCGCGGTGAGAGCGGCACGGGCAAGACCCTGATCGCCCGCGCCATCCACGACAACTCGGAGCGCCACGCGGGGCCCCTGGTGCACGTGGACTGCGTGGCGCTGCCGGCCGGGCTGATCGAGAGCGAGCTGTTCGGCCACGAGCGCGGCGCCTTCACCGGCGCAGACCAACGCGTGCCGGGCAAGTTCGAGCGGGCCGAGGGCGGCACGCTCTTCCTCGACGAGATCGGCGACCTGCCGCTGCAGCTCCAGGGCAAGCTCCTGCGCTTCCTGCAGGACCACACCTTCGAGCGGCTGGGCGGCCGCGGCGCGCTGGAGGCGGACGTGCGCATCATCTCGGCCACCCACGCCGATCTCGAGGCGGCGGTCGAGTCGGGCGCCTACCGGCGGGATCTCTACTATCGCCTGCGGGTGGTGGAGCTGACGGTGCCGCCGCTGCGGGAGCGGGGGCCGCGGGACATCGAGCTCCTGGCCGAGCACTTCCTGGGGGTGTACGCCCGCCGCCACCGCCGTTCCGCCCGGGCCCTGGGGCCGGCGGCGCTCAGGCGCCTGCAGGCGCAGCCCTGGCCGGGCAACGTGCGGGAGCTCGAGCACTGCATCGAGAGCGCGGTGGTGCTGTGCCGCGAGGACATCCTGGACGCCCGCCACCTGTCCCTGCCGGCGGGCGCGCCGGGCCCTGTGCCCGTGGCGGACGACATCGAGGCAGGCTACCCGGTCGGGACCCCGCTCGGGCAGGTGGAGATCGATCACATTCGCCGCACGCTGGAGGCCTGCAAGGGCAACCGCTCCGAGGCCGCCAAGCTCCTGGGCATCGGCCGCAACACCCTGGCCCGCAAGCTCAGAGACGAGTAGTCCTCAGCCCTCCGCGCCTCCTCCCGGTGGCCCGATCAGAGCCACTCGTCCTTCAAGACCGAGCGCCTGGGGTTGCGCGGATCCACCAGCACCGCGACCTCGGCGCCGTGGCGGGCGGCGTACTTGCTCCAGAGCTCTGGCGGGCCGAGGTGCTCGCCGGTGTGGGGCTGCCCCTCGAGGCGGAAGGCGTACCGCACCGAGGTCCACTTCACGGTCCTCAGGCCCAGCACCGGCACCGGTGGGACCATGACCTCCGCGACGGTGGCGGTCACCTCCACGGCGCGACGGAAGAAGCTCCGCTGGGAGGCGAGGCGCAGGGGCAGCGCGGCGACCCCGAGCAGGCTGACGATCGCCAGCGCCGCCTGCGTGCCCGGGGGCAACTCGGAGCGTGGCGCGGGCTGGCCGCCCAGCGCCTGGATCGTCTCGGCGAGGCGCAGGGCCTCCGCCGGCGGGGCCGGACGGAGGGCTGCCCAGGCCTGGGCCGCGAGCAGGCCCACGCCCAGGACCCACCAGACCACGAGCAGGTTCCGGTACCGGTCGCGCGCGATCAGCCGCCCCAGCGAGGGCATGGACCGAGTCGCAGTCATGCTCGCCCCACACATCGCACGCACGTGAGCGCGGGTCAACCGCCCGCCGACCCGGCCGTCGTTGCCCGAAAAACGCCCCCGCGGGTTGGAGTTGCGGCCCTGGGATCGCGATCGACTCCGGTGTAGTATCGACCGTCGCCCGCTTCCACGGAGGACACGCATGCGCCTCGAACGCTCGACCCTGCTCTCGATGCTGGTCACCTTCTCCCTCGGTCTGGGCGCCTGCTCCGAGAGCGCGCCCACCGGCGACCTCGCGGCGGTCCGCGCCGGGCTCGACGCCCCGCGCAGCCTGGTGCGGCTGTATGGCGAGAACCCGCTCAAGCTCCGCGCGCTGGCCGAGGCCCAGGGGCTGGACGTGACCGGCTCGAGCGTGAAGCAGGGTTTCGTCGAGGTGGTGGCGCGCCCCGACGAGCTGGCCGCCTTCCAGCGCGCCCACGCGGCGCGCATCACCCGCACGAAGGTCGAGCCCGCCCGAGGCTCCAAGGCGCTGAGCGACTACCACGACCCGGCCGAGGTCGAGGCCTACCTGGCCCAGGTCGAGGCCGACCACCCCGCCATCGCCCAGCGCCGGCTGCTGACCGACGCGCTGCCCGAGGGCCACCCGATCTGGGCGCTCAAGATCTCGGACCAGGTCGCCCAGGACGAGGACGAGCCGACCTTCCTGATGGACGGCGGCATCCACGCCCGCGAGGTGATGCCGGTCGAGGTGATGGTGGACGCCATCGACCAGCTCACCACGGGCTACGGCAGCGATCCGCAGATCACCCGCTGGGTGGATGGGCTGGAGATCTGGATCGTGCCCACCATCAACCCGGACGGCGCGGCCTACATGCACGCGAGCGATGACTGGTGGCGCAAGAACCGCAGCCACGCCTGCGGCGCGGACGTGGGCGTGGACCTCAACCGCAACTTCGCCTGGACCTGGCGGGCCTGCGAAGGTTCTGCCATGGAGTGCTGGGACGACACCTACCACGGGTCCTCGGCTGCCTCCGAGGTGGAGACCCAGGCGCTGCAGGCGCTGATGGCCGAGCTGCGGCCGCTCTACTACATCAACTACCACTCCTACGGCGAGCTGATCCTGTGGCCCACGGGCTGCGGGCAGGCCGACGAGGACGCGCTGCTCCGCGGCATCGGGCAGGAGCTGAACCAGCTCGTGCCCACCGACAGCGGCCAGGTGGGCCAGTGGACCATCGGCACCCCACCCGAGGTGCTTTACACGGCCCCCGGCGGCGCGGACGACCACGCCTACGGCGCCCACGGCAGCATGGGCTTCGTGTTCGAGCTGAACCAGGACGGCTTCCAGCCCGACTTCGCCACCTGGCGGAACATCACCGTCCAGCGCCAGCGCCTGGGCTGGGGGCACCTGCTGGACCGCAGCCTGGACGGCCCCTCGCTGCAGGGGCACGTGTTCGACGCCGCCAGCCTGGCCCCGGTCCAGGCCACCTGGATGTTCGCCAACCACCCCTTCGGCTCGGGCCAGCTGCCGCTCGAGACCGACGCCCAGGGGCGCTTCGGCCGGGTGGTGCTCCCGGACAGCGAGCACGTGGTGGTGTTCACCGCGTCCGGCTACCTGCCGGCGGCCCACGTGGTGCAGGTGGAGCAGGGACCGGTCTACCTCGAGGTGCCGCTGACGGCGGGCGTGAACCACCCGCCGGTGGCCCAGGCGACCGGGCCCGGCGCCGCGGACGAGGGCACCACGGTGGCCCTGGACGCCTCCGGCTCGAGCGACCCGGACGGCAACACGCTGGTGTTCACCTGGACCCAGACCGCCGGGCCCACCGCGCGCCTGCGCGAGGCCTTCTCGGCCCGGCCCTCGTTCTTCGCCCCGTCCGTCGACGCCGACACGTCGCTGACCTTCGAGGTGGTGGCCTCCGACGGCGAGCTCTCGAGCGCCCCCGTCGAGGTCAGCCTGACGGTGCGCGACCGCTGGAACGAGACGACCATCTTCCCCT
This sequence comes from Myxococcota bacterium, assembly GCA_022710975.1. GTDB lineage: Bacteria > Myxococcota > B64-G9 > B64-G9 > B64-G9 > JAKLGA01. The sequence goes on from JAKLGA010000005.1 coordinate 46,417, forward strand.
CGGACGACACCCCCATCGACATCCCGGACTACGATCCGATCGGCGTCACCAGCGTGATCCACGTGGCCGAAGATCGGCCCGTGCTGCGCGCCGTGGCCCACGTGGAGATCACCCACACCTGGATCGGCGACCTGTGGATCGGCCTCAGCTCGCCCGCCGGCACCCAGGTGGTGCTGCATGACCACACCGGCGGCGACACCGACAATCTGCACGCCGACTTCGAGCTGCCCGAGGTGGCTGGCGAGCTGTCGGGCGGCGACTGGACCCTCACCATGATCGACGCAGGCCCGAGCGATCTGGGCGTGCTGGTGAGCTGGGAGCTCCACCTGGACCTCGTGGGCGAGGCCACCTGCAACGGGGACGAGGACTGCGTGCTGGATCACGCCACGGCCACCTGCCAGGACGGACTGTGCGTGCTGACCGGCTGCGACGAACCCTGGGCCGACTGCGACGGCAGCGCCTACAACGGCTGCGAGGTGGACACCTCGAGCGACACCGCCAACTGCGGCGGCTGCGCCCAGCCCTGCGCCCTCGCGCACGCCACCTCGGCCTGCGCCCAGGGCGCCTGCGCCGTCACCGCCTGCGACGCGACCTACGCCGACTGTGACCTGGACCCGGTCAACGGCTGCGAGGTCAGCACCCTGACCGACCTCGCGCACTGCGGCGGCTGCGCCCAGCCCTGCGCCCTCGCGCACGCCACCCCGGTCTGCGCCCAGGGCGCCTGCGCCATCGCCGCCTGCGACGCGGACCAGGCCGACTGCGATCTGGATCCGGCCTCCGGCTGCGAGGTCAGCACCCTGACCGACCCTACGCACTGCGGCGGCTGCGATCAGCCCTGCGCCCTCGCCCACGCCACCCCGGTCTGCGCCCAGGGCGCCTGCGCCGTGGCCACCTGCGAGGCGGACTTCGGCGACTGCGACCAGCTCCCGGCCACCGGCTGCGAGGTGGACACGTCGAGCGACGCCGCCAACTGCGGCGGCTGCGATCAGCCCTGCGCCCTCGCCCACGCCACCCCGGCCTGCGCCCAGGGCACCTGCGCCATCGCCGCCTGCGACGAGGATCAGGCCGACTGCGATCTGGATCCGGCCTCCGGCTGCGAGGTCAGCACCCTGACCGACCCTGCGAACTGCGGCGGCTGCGATCAGCCCTGCGCCCTCGCCCACGCCACCCCGGCCTGCGCCCAGGGCGCCTGCGCCGTGGCCGCCTGCGAGGCGGGCTTCGGCGACTGCGACCAGCTCCCGGTCAACGGCTGCGAGGTGGACACGTCGAGCGACGACGCCCACTGCGGCGGTTGCGACCAGCCCTGCACCCTCGCCCACGCCACCCCGGCCTGCGCCCAGGGTGCCTGCGCCGTGGCCGCCTGCGAGGCGGGCTTCGGCGACTGCGACCAGCTCCCGGCCAACGGCTGCGAAGTGGACACGTCGAGCGACGCCGCCCACTGTGGCGGTTGCGACCAGCCCTGCGCCCTCGCCCACGCCACCCCGGCCTGCGCCCAGGGCGCCTGCGCCGTGGCCGCCTGCGAGGCGGGCTTCGGCGACTGCGACCAGCTCCCGGCCAACGGCTGCGAGATCGACACGCGGGCCGACCTGGCCCACTGCGGCCAGTGCGGCCACGCCTGCGCCCAGGGCGACAGCTGCCAGGCGACCGAGTGCGTGCCCTGCCCGGACCTCGACCAGGACGGCCACCAGGACGCGGTCTGCGGCGGGGACGACTGCGACGACAGCCGGCCCGGCGTGAACCCGGGCGCGCCCGAGGACTGCTCCCGGACCCTGGACGAGGACTGCGACGGGCTGACCGACGAGGACTGCGGTGACACCGGCGGCGGCGGCTGCGGGTGCGGCGCGACCGGACAGGACGCGGCGCCCGGGCTCGCGCTGCTCCTGGGGCTGGCCGCCTGCTGGCGGCGGAGGAGGCCGCGGTGATCGAGCTCGACGTACCCGGCTGGGGCGCGCGCAAGTTCGAGCACCTGGTGCTCGACTTCAACGGCACCCTGGCGGAGGACGGCAAGCTGGTCGAGGGGGTGGAGGACCGCCTGCCGCTGCTGTGCCTGCGGCTCCGGCTGCACATCTGCACGGCCGACACCTTCGGCACGGCCGCCGCCGAGACGCGGCGCTTCGACGCGGCCCTCAAGCTGCTGAAGCCCACCGTCCAGGACGAGCAGAAGGCCGAGCTGGTGCGCCACCTCGGACCGCTGAAGACCGTGGCCATCGGCAACGGGCGCAACGACGTGCTCATGCTGCGGGAGGCGGCGCTCGGCATCGCCGTCCTGGGGCGGGAGGGTATGAGCCCGGACCTGGTGGAGTCGGCCGACGTGGTGTGCCTGGACGTGGTCGACGCGCTCGACCTGCTGCTCCAGCCCAAGCGCCTGGTGGCCACCCTGCGGAAGTGAGCCGGGCACTTAGAGATCTGGACAACTGCGCGCCGCCGAGGGTATACCTTGGCATCGGATGGCCCGGGCCGCCAATCGGCGCCGTGGCCCCAGATCGGGAGCACCCATGACGGGACCAAGCACCGAGCAGCTCCTCAAGGAGCTCGGGTTGCAGCTCACGGTGACCCGCGCCATGCTCGGCACCCTCGAGCTCGACCAGATCCTCTTCATCATCCTGTCCGGGATCACCCACGGCGACGGCCTGGGCTTCAACCGGGCCTTCCTGTTCCTGGCCGACGAGGAGGGCCGGGAGCTGCGGGCCTCCACCGCGGTCGGTCCGGCGGACGAGGCCGAGGCCCACCGCATCTGGGAGGCCATGAAGGCGCAGGCCCTCGACCTCCACAGCCTGCTCGGGCGCTACGAGGCCACCGCCCGCGAGCCCCAGACCCGCCTGCTGACCCAGAAGATCTCCGGCTGCGTGGTGCCGCTCACCGCCCAGCCGCCGCCCCTGGGGGACAACGAGCAGGACGTGCCAGTCCAGGCGCTCATCGCCCGCTGCGCCGCCACGCGCGCCCCCTTCCACTCGAGCTCTCTGCGCGCCATGTACCCGCCGCTCGACGACACCGGCGGGGAACCCCTGGAGTTCGACCACCTGGCGGTGGTGCCGCTGCTGCTCAACGACACCGTGCTGGGGGTCATCCTGGCGGACAACGTCTTCACCGACCGGGTGGTGGACACCCAGGACATGCGCGCCCTGAACATGCTGGCCAACCTGGCCGCCATCAGCATCGAGAAGGCCCGCCTCCACGCGCGCCTCAAGGAAATGGCGGCCCTCGACGGGCTGACCGGGGTGTTCAACCGCCGGCACTACGAGATGCGCCTGGACCAGGAGATCGGCCGGGCCAAGCGCAACGGGCGCGGCATGTCGCTGCTCATGCTGGACGTCGATCACTTCAAGCAGTGCAACGACAGCCACGGCCACGAGTGCGGCGACAAGGTGCTCAAGGACCTGGCCGGCCTGCTCCGCCAGCGGGTGCGCGCCGAGGACCTGGTGGCCCGCTACGGCGGCGAGGAGTTCGTGGTGCTGCTGACCGGCGGCGCCTCCGCCGACGAGGCCAGCAAGGTCGCCGAGAAGCTGCGCGCCGAGGTGGCCGGGGCCGGCCTGGGCGGCCGGCCGAAGGGCGAGATCACCGTGAGCATCGGCGTCGCCTGCCTGCCGTCCGAGCAGCTCGAGCACGCCGCCCTGTTCAACCGGGCTGACCAGGCCCTGTACCAGGCCAAGCAGCAAGGGCGCAACCGCGTGGTCATGGCGCCCAACCCGTAGTCACCCCAGCCGGAGGCCAGCTTGTCCACATTTCGAACCCTCGGAGGAGGGTCCAGCATGGGCCCCCGGCCGAGCCTGCCCGCCTGGGCGGGCGTACTCCTGGGCGCCCTGCTCGGCGGTGGACTGGGGTTCTACCTCGGCCGCGCGACCGCCCCGCAAGAGCCCGCCCCCCCGGCGGCCCCGGGACCCGCACCCACCGCCCCCCCCGAGGCGGTCCAGGGGGCGGCGCAACCCGCCGGAGACGTGCCCGTGGCGCTGGCGCCCGGGCAGCCGTCCGCGCTGCCGCCCGCGGCTGTCCCGGCAGCTCCTGCGGCGGGGGCGCTGCGCAAGCTGGCGGTCACGCTCGACAGCTCCCTGTACCAGAGCCTGGCAGGTGAGCTCCCCGGGCGCGAGGCCGACATCCTGTCCGCGCACATCGGGCGACAGCTCATCTGGTGGCTGGACGCACGCCGGGACGTCCTGCGGGGCGACCGCCTGGAGGTGGCCTGGGAGCCGGTGCCCGGCCCGGGCGAGATCCGCGTCCGGGCGCTGCGCTTCCAGAGCCTGAAGCAGGGCAAGACCTACGAGGCCTACTTCTTCCAGGCCCCGGGCGCGGCCTACGGGCGCTACTACGACCCCGACGGGGTCGAGGTCGAGCAGCGCCTGGTCCCGAGCCCGCTCGAGGAATACGAACAGATCACCGAGGTGATGAACCTGGGCGGCCGACGGCATCGCGGGGTGGACTTCAAGTGCGACGCGGGCAGCGCGGTCCGGGCGCCCGAGGACGTGGTCGTCAGCCGGGTGAACTGGCGCACGCGCGGCAATGGCAACTGCCTGGAGCTGGTCTACCCGCGCACGGGCGTGACCGCCACCTTCCTGCACCTGGACAAGGTCCTGCCCGAGGCGCGCCCGGGCAAGCGCCTGCCGGCCGGCAGCCAGGTGGCCCTGTCGGGCAACACCGGCCGCTCGACCGCACCCCACCTGCACTACGAGCTGCACGACCGGTCCGGCCGGCTGCTGAACCCCTTCGATTACCACCAGACCACGCACAAGAAGCTGGAGGGGGCCGAGTTGGAGGCCTTCCGCGGGGTCCGGGCCGAGCTCGAGCGGAGTCTTCAGGGCCTGGCCGCAGGCGGCGCCAGCCGGTGAATGCGCTCCACGGCCCGCCGGGCCCAGGCCGCGGACGGGTGGCAGCGAACGAAGCGCTCGTACGCCACGATGGCCTCGCTCCAGTCGCCGCGCCGCTCGTGGATCATGGCCCGCATCAGCCACACCCCGGCCAGCTCCTCGGAGGCTGACGGCAGCGCGCGGAGCTGCCGGCCCAGGGGCAGCACGCCCTGGCCATCGACGTCTTGATCCAGGGCGGTCTCCAGGTGCTCGGACATGCGCTCCAGATCGCCCGCCAGGCCAAGGCAGAAGGCGGTCTGGAAGCGGGCCGGGAGCTGATCCGGGAAGCGGTCCACCATCCCCCGTCCAGTGGCCGAGCAGCCGGCGAAGTCCCCGAGCAGGAGCTGCTGCTCCAGCAGGGCGCGGTGGTTGTCCACGTCGTCCGGCTCGAGCGCGAGGGCACGCTGGAAGGCCACCAGCGCGCCGGGCCCCTCGTCCGCGCGCCGCAGGGCGAAGCCCAGGGCGTAATGGATCGCGGCCGTGCCCGGGCTCAGGCGCTCGGCCTCCCGCAGGGCGATGACCGCCTCCTCGATCTCGCCCTGCTGGAGCAGCGCCTCACCCAGGGCGAAGTGCACGTCCGCCTGCCGTCGGCCGAGGCTCAGCGCCCGCCGCAGGTGGGGGACGGCAGCGGCCGGGCGCTCGATCATCAGCAGCCGGAGCCCCTGCGCGAAGTGGGCGTCCGCGCTGTCCGGCTGCCCGGTGAAGGCCGCCTCCAGCACCTCCTCGGCCCGCTCGCTGCGGCCGGTCATCAGCAAGCTGGTGACCAGGAAGTGGTGGATGCGGACGTCGCCTCCGGCCACGGGCAGCGCGCGCTCCAGGCGACGCACCGACTCCTCGTGCATGCCCACCTGCTGGCAGGCCAGGCCCAGGGCCAGATCGAGGGCCGGCCCCGGCCCGCCCACGTCCTCGGCGCGGTGGAGGGCCACCGCGGCCAGCACGGCATCGCCAGCCCGCAGGCGCGACACGCCCTCGTACAGGTAGCCGTCCGCCAGGCTGGGCAGTCGCTGGGTCGCGGCCCGGAAGGCCTCGGCGGCCGGTCCTGCCTCGTCCAGGTCGAGCAGCGCCAGCCCGCGGTTGAAGTGCGCGGCCGCCAGCTCCGGGTCCACCCGCGAGGCCCGGGAGTACTCCTCCACGGCCTCCCGCATCCGCCCGGCGTTGCGCAGAGCGTTGCCCAGGTTGTTGGCGGCCACCGCGGCGTAGCCCGGCTCGCGGGTCAGTGCGCCGAACTCCTCCTGGGCCTGGGACACCACGCCCAGCTCGGCCAGCACGTTGCCGAGCCCGTTGTGCACGCCGGGGGCGTCGGGGAAGTCCGCTGCGGCCCACGAATACACCCGCATGGCGCCGAGCAGGTCCCCGTCCAGGAACAAGCTGTCGGCCAGACCCAGCCGCAAGTCGGCGTTGTCCTCGCCCTCCCTGGCCTGCCGCCTGAGCTCCTCGGCCACTCGCCCGAACTCCCCGCGTTGCAGGCGCTCGCACAGGGGCTCCGAGCCCGTGCAGCCCGCAGGCGCCAGCACGGTCACCGAGGCCACCCGCGCCCCGTGTGCGCGGCGAACCTCCAGCCAGCCGTCACCGGAGCGCACCACCTCGGCCGGGGGCAGCTTGGCCAGGGCAGCGCTCGGTCCGGGCAGGCTGAGCAGGCCCTCGCTCTCGTCGGCCTGGACCCCCATGTCCGAGAACAGGCTGCCGGCGGCTGCCAGCAGCACCAGGCAGACGCCCAGGCGCCACCACCCCGAGCCCCGGGCCCTGGATTGGCGGCCCGACTTCGTGCGATCGGCGCGCTCCATGGGCTCCATGACTCCTCGACCTCCGAGGAATCAGGACGGACGGCGGGGCGGAATCTTGAAGCGCTACTTGCGCTCGTTCGGGGCGGCGCGGGTATCGGCAGGCACCGGGCGGGCAGGCACCTCGGCGGCGACGGGGCGCACGCCCGGGTGGCCTAGCGCGACCGCCTGGGCCAGCAGCTCCGCCGAGGGACGCAGAGCGTCTTGACGCGCCGCATCCTGCAACGCCTCGGAGAGCCGCTGGATCTCGCCCGCGCAACGCGGGCACCCGGCCAGGTGGGATCGCCCCTGGGCGGCCCGCGCCTGCGGCAGGCGGCCATCGAACAGGGCAGCCAGCTCCTCGGCTGACAAGCAGGTCACGCGTCACCTCCCTCCGATTCGCTCCCCGGGCCGCCCGAGCCATCGCGCCCGACGTTCCCATCCAGACGGCCGCCGCCGCCGGATCTGGAACCCGGGCCCTCGCGCGGCTCGGCGCAGGCCCCGAGATCGGCCAGCGCCGCCTCCAGCGCCTCCGCGCCGAGCCCACGGCGGCCTAGCCAGGTGCGCAGCCTGCGCCGGGCCCTGGCCATCTCGTCATACACCCGCTGCCGGGTTCGGAATCCCATCACCCGCCGCACCTGGTCACCGTCCAGGCCGCGGAACACGAGCAGTTGCACCACCTGGCGGGTGGCGGCCGGCAGGCTGGCGAGCCCCTCGGCCAGCAACGACCGCAGGCGCTCGGCCTCGGCGTGCTCCTCCGCCCGCAACAGCCTGGCATCCGGGCGATGGACCGGATCGGGATCGGCGAGTTGCAGGTGGGGGCCGTCCGGCCCGCCCAGCGGCGCGTCCAGGGACACGGCCGGCAACCGGCGCAGGAGGTCCTGGTAGATCGTCCACAGGTCGCGGGCACGGAGCGCGCCGTAGACCGCGGCCACGGCCGCCTCGAACTCCGCCGGGCCGAGCCCGGGCCGGTGCGTGTGTAGCTGGCCCCAGGCCTCGGCCTCCGTGAGCCCCTGCCAGAACAGGGCGCGGAAGACCTCCTGCCCGAGCGGAGCCAGGCCCTCGATCTCGCGGGGCAGGTGGCGGCGGCCCTCGCGCTCGCGGAACCAGTCGCGGAACAGGTTCTTGGCGACCAGGGCCAGCCAGGTGGTGAACCTGCTGCGGGTCCCGAGCTGCTCGCGGGATTCGAGGAAACGGCGCAGGCGATAGCAGCCTCGGCCCTCGGCGTCCGGCCGCCGGAGCCCCTCGAGCGCGACCAGGCACAGCTCCTCGGCCAGATCCTGATCACCCCGCGCGTAGCGCCAGGCGAGCGCGTGCAGGAAGCCCAGGTGGCTCTCGACGAAGCGCTGCCAGGCCGCTGGGTTCCCGGCCACCACCTGGCGCACGAGCGCCAGCGGCTCCGGCCGGTGCGGGGAGTGGGGTCGCGCGCGGGGCACGGCGAGGGCGTCGCCCGGCCCGGCTCACTTCTTGAGCTGGATGGACTCGATGACCACGGTGTCGACCGGGCAGTCCCCGGGGAACGGCCCCTTGCGGCCGGTCTTCTGGGCGGCGATCTTGTCGACCACCTCCATGCCCTTGGTGACCTTGCCGAAGACGGCGTAGCCGAAGTCGCGCGCGCCGTTGTCCAGGAAGGCGTTGTCCTTCAGGTTGATGAAGAACTGGGCGGTGGCCGAGTCCACCACCGCGGTGCGCGCCATGGCCAGCGTGCCCCGGGTGTTCTTCAGCCCGTTGTTCGCCTCGTTCTTGATGGGCGCGCGGGTCTCCTTCTGGTTCAGCTCCTTGTCGAAGCCGCCGCCCTGGATCATGAAGTTGGGGATGACGCGGTGGAAGACGGTCTGCGAGTAGAAGCCGGCCTCCACGTACTTCAGGAAGTTCTCCACGCTGATGGGTGCCTTGTCGCGGAACAGCTCCACCTCGATGGCGCCCAGGTTGGTCTTGATCTCCACCACCGGGTTGGCGGCCCAGGCCGTGCCGAGGCCCAGCCCCAGGATGGCCGCAACCGCGACCACGGACACCAGCCCACCGCAGCTCGTCCTCGCTATGCGCATGACCCGCCTCCTCCCCCGGCCGGCCTGCCTGGCCGCCGGATGCTCGCGCGCCCGCCTGTCCCGCCCGCCAGGCATGGGACGCGGCCCGGGCCCGCTGGATTCAGCCCGCTCCTCAGGAGCGCGGCAACTTCTGTTTGAGCAGGTCGCCCAGGGTGCCGAACTTGGCGTCCCCGTCGTGCCCCATGTAGTCCTCGAAGTCGGCGCGCTCCTCCTGGTCCAGGGCCGCCTTGCGGCTCAGCCGGATGCGCCGGCCGTTCTCCGTGATCTCCAGCACCTTCACCTTGATCTTGCTGCCCTCGGGGAAGTCCTTGCGGTTGTCGGACCCCTTGGTCGTGCCCAGCTCCACGTTGGGCACCAACCCCTTGCGGCCCGGGCCCAGGCGAACGAACACACCGAAGGGCGCGTGGCTGTCCACCACGCCCTCGATCACCGCGCCCAGCACGGGTACGTCCCCGAACTCACCCTCGGCCGGGATGCGGGCCAGCGCGATGCGGTGCTTCTCGAGATCCACCGAGAGCACCTCCACCGTCACCTCCTGGCCCTCCTTGAGCAGATCCTTGGGGTGCTGCACGCGCTCGGGCGCGTTCATGTTGGACACGTGGATCAGCCCGTCCAGGCCCGGCGCCAGCTCGACGAAGGCGCCGAAGGGCTGCAGACGCACCACCTTGGCCTTGAGCCGGGTACCCTGCGGGAAGCCACGCAGGGCGTCTTCCCAGGGGTCGGCCTCCAGGCGCTTCAGGCTCAGGCTGATGCGGTCCTTGGCGCGGTCGAAGGACACCACCTGCACGTGGACTTCTTCGCCGATGCTGAGCACGTCGCTGACCTTGCCCACCCGGCTGTGAGACAGCTCCGAGATGGGCAGCAGGCCCTCGAGCCCGCCCAGGTCGATGAAGGCGCCGAAGTCGCGGATGTTGACCACGGTCCCGCTGACCACGTCGCCTTCCTTGATGGTCTTGCGCAGATCCTCGGCCTGCCGCTCGGCCTCGGCCGCCAGCAGGGCCTTGCGGGACACCACCACGTCCACCCGCCGCCCCTCCAGCTCGTGCTTGGTGATCAGGAAGGAGTAGCGCTGGCCGAGGTGCACGTCAGGGTTATCGCAGAAGCGCAGCTCGATCTGGCTGATCGGGCAGAAGGCCCGCACCCCGGCGATCTCCACCACGAAGCCGCCCTTGTTGCGCTCGACCACCCGGCCCTCGACCGGCATCCGGTTGCGGGCCGCGTCCGCCAGGGCCTCGCGATCACGCACGCCCTTGGCCAGCTTGCGGCTGAGCACCACACCGCCCGAGGTGGACACCACGCACGCCTCGAGGGTGTCGCCCGGCTCTGGCAGTTTCTCGCCCTCTCCGCGGAACTCCTCGAGCGAGATGACGCCCTCGCTCTTGCCGCCCAGGTCGACGAAGATGAACTCCTTGCCGACGGAGACCACCTGGCCCTTGACCATCTCGCCGCGAGAGGAGTCCTTCGCCTCGAAGTCCTGCTCCATGGCCTTGAGGAATTCGTCGCGCTCCGCCGCGTCGTCACCGACCGGCTTGGTCTTGGTCACGCTCGGCCGGGGCGCCGGGCTCGGTTCGGTCGCCGGGATGCTCTCGGGGGCCTTCTCCACTCGTTCCTCGCTCATGGCACACTTCCTCCTACTCGGGTCCCGCCTTCTACCATGGGCGCGGGACCCCTGCAAGGGCCTGGAATCGCCGGGAACCCAGCGAGGGGGTAGGCTGTCGAGCCGCCGGCCCTTGCCAACGGGACGGGAAGCATTAGCATTGGATTGGAGGTTCGAGGCAAGTGAACTGGTCGTTCAAGATCGCGACGCTGTTCGGGATTCCCATCCGGCTGCACTGGAGCCTGCTGGCCTTCCTGGGGCTGGTGGCCCTCTGGGGCGGCGGGCTCGCGGGGCTCCTGCTCACCGGCGCCGTGTTCTTCTCGGTGGTGCTGCATGAGCTGGGGCATGCCCTGGTGGCCCGGCGGAAGGGCATGCCCATCGCGGACATCTCGCTCTACCCGTTCGGGGGCATGGCCCGCCTGCTGGGGGTGCCGCGGACCACCGGAGACGAGATCCTGGTGGCGGCGGCCGGCCCGGCGGTCAGCCTGCTGCTGGCGCTCGCCTTCGCCGGACTCGCCGCGCTCAGCCAGGTGGAGGTGCTGCGCCGACTGGCCGAGGTGAACGGGATGCTGGCCGTGTTCAACCTGCTGCCGGCCCTGCCCATGGACGGCGGGCGCATCCTGCGCGCCTGGCTGGCCCGCCGCCGAGGGTTCTACCGGGCCACCCGCCTGGCCGCCCGGGTGGCGCGCGTGCTGGCGATCGGCCTGGGGGTGGCGGGGCTGTTCCTGTCACCCTGGTTGGTGGCCCTGGCCTTCCTGATCTTCCTGATGACCGGCGCCGAGGAGCACGCGGCCGAGGTGCGCCGCTTCCTGGGCGACCCCGGCTACCAGGACGTGCCCTCGGCCACCTGGCCGCCCTGGGTGGGTGGGCAGACCATCGAGGGGAGCTGGTCCGCCACGGCCCCGTCCGAGCCCGCGACGCCGGGCGCGACGCGCCACGTGTACCGCGACTCCCAGGGACGCACGGTGGTCGTGGAGATCCGCCGCCCGTGAGGCGGCCTCAGGGCAAACCGAACTCCTCGGCGAAGGCCTGCACACCCAGCGCGCTCCCGGTGGCCTCGGTCAGCAGCGTCCCCCAGGGCTGGCTGGCGCCCGGGGCCACGAGCCGTGCCACCAGGAGCCGCCAGGCGTCCGGCCGCGAGCTCCAGTCGGCCCCGCCACCCTCCCGCCGCAGCCAGGCCCCGAGCTGGCTGGCGACCAGCTCGGCCAGCACGTAGTCCTGGTACCCGGCCGGCGAGCTCAGCAGGTGGGTGAGCGCCGCCCAGTCCGGCGCGTCCCGGCCCGCGGGTCCGCCCTCCATCAGGTAGCGGGAGCGCAGCTCGCGCCAGCGCGCGTCCAGATCCTGCTCCGGATCGCGGTACAGCTCGGCCTCGAAGGCCGCCACCAGCAGCCCGAAGCGCACCCGCACCAGCGCCTCGCGCCGGGCCCGCCGGCCGAGCTCGGGCCCGAGCCGCTCGAGCTCGGCCGGGCCCAGCCCGGCCACGCGGGCCAGCCAGGCCGGCTGGTGCACCAGGCGCGCGAAGAGCACCGCCAGCCCCTCGGACAGCGCGGGGTGAGCCGGCGTGCGCAGCCCCCAGGGCAGGGCGGGATCGAGGTTGCGGTGGAAGAGGAGGTGCCCGAGCTCGTGCAGCAGGGCGGAGGTCCACACCTCGCCCGGGCGCACGCTGGCCAGCAGGCGCACGTCCCCGGCCCGGTCCAGGTCGAGGCACAGGGCGCCGAAGCGCTTGCCCGGCCGCTCCTCCAGATCGGCCCGCGCGAGCCCCGGCTCGGCCGGCGCGCCCAGCCCCTCCAGCGTGGAGGTGAGCAGGCGCCGCGGGTCGAGCCGCGCGAGCCACGGCTCGAGCCCCGCGCGACCGGCCCGCGGGGCGTGGGCGAAGAAGGGATCCTCGAGGTGCCAGGGCTGGAGGCGGGCCTCGGGCAACCCGTGGCGCTGGGCCAGCTCGGCCCGCATGCCGGCGCGCTCCTCGGCGAAGGCGGAGGCCGTGCGCCGCTCCAGCTCCGAGAACAGGGCCTCCAGCGCCTCGGACGGCTGCTCCGAGAGCACCAGGCGCATGCGGCGGTGATCCGGGAAGCCGGCCGCGCGGGCCGCTTCGTTCCGCAGGCGCGCCAGCGCCCGCAGCTCCTCGGCCAGGACCGGCCCCCGCGCGAGCAGCCCCTCCCAGGCCTCCCGCCGGCGGAGCTCGTCGCGATCGGACTGCAGCACCGCGTACAGCTCGTTCTCCGGGACGGGCTCACCGTCCAGCGTGTAGCGCAGGCGCTGCAGGCGCGCCTCGGCCTCGGCCGCGCGGCCGACCAGCGCCTGGATCGTCTGCCAGGGCGCCTGGTGCTCGCGGAGCTCGGCCAGGTGCAGGCTCAGCCGCCGCCTGAGCACAGGTGAGGCGGCGCGGCCCGAGGTCAGGGCCTCGCTCCAGCGCCCGTACAGCGCGGGGTCGGCGAACAGCCGACGCACCTCGAGCTCGAGCTCCGCCAGGCGGGGGGCGGGCGCGATCGCCTGGCCGGTGAGCGCGTCCCAGGCGGCCAGGTTGAGGGCGCGGGCCCGCGGCGCCAGGCGCAGGTCGAAGGCGTCCAGCTCGCTGCAAAGCGCGGCCTCGGGATCGGGCGCGGGCGGAGGCGCGGAGGGTGGCCCGGGCGAGCGGGTCGCGGGCGCGCCCGGCGCGCAGGCGGTGAGCCACAGTCCGAATCCCAGCCATGCGAAGGAGGCTCTTCCCACGCAGGGAGTGTACCGGGCGGGGCCCGAGGGCTCAAGAAAGCAGGTGCGCTCCGGGCCGCCGAGAGGGCATTCCATCCTGGAATGACCTGCCCCAGGACGGGTCACCCCCCGAGCCGCCTGCCCTGGGAACTCATTTTCACCATCGATTTCAAAAGGCTACATCGCCCGAACGAGAGAGGATCTGGCACGTCGGTTGCATTTTTCCCGGCCGGCGGGAGAACCTCGGCTCAGGAGGACGACATGCGCACCCTCTCTCTCCACGTGCTGACGGCGGCCCTGGCCCTGGCGCTGACCGGATCGGGCTGCATGTTCGAGGACGACAGGCACGACTGCTACGGCGACGGCTGCGGCAGCCTGCCCGGCGACATCGGCTTCTACTGGGAGTTCGCCCTGCCCGGCGGCGGCAGCACCGACAACTGCATGCTGGTGGACGTGGCCAGGATGGACGTGCGGGTGTACGACGCCTTCGGCGACCAGCTCGAGTTCGAGGTCCGCGACCGGCCGTGCAGCGATCAGGGCGCGATCCTGACCGACTTCTGGCCCGGCGACTACGTGCTGGAGCTCGGCGCCACCTGCCGCCTCGGCGGGGTGGGCTACACCGGCTGGTTCGACCTCGGGGTGTTCGAGGGCCCCAACGAGTTCGGCACCCTGGTGCTGGATTCCTCCGGCGGCTGCCTGTAAGCGGGGCCCGGGTCAGCCCAGGGTCGCCTGGATGTGCTCGAAGGCGAGGTCGAGATCGGCCTCGCCGATCACCAGCGGGGGCGCCAGGCGGATGATGTGCTGGTGGGTCTCCTTGCACAGCATCCCGCGCACCATGAGCTGCTCGCAGTAGGGGCGGGCCGGACCGGCGGACTTCTTCAGCACCATGGCCAGCAGCAACCCCCGGCCGCGCACCGACTCGATCTTCTTCCCGCACAGCCCCGCCAGGCGCTCCTTGAACCGGCCACCCAGCTCGGCCGCGCGCGCGGCCAGCTTCTCCTCCACCAGCACCCGCAGGGCGGCCCGGGCCACGGCGCAGCCGATCGGGCAACCGCCGAAGGTACTGCCGTGGTCCCCGGGCTTGAAGACCCCCATCTGCTCCTCGGAGGCCAGCACCGCGCTGACCGGGAGCACGCCGCCGGAGATGGCCTTGCCCAGCACCAGCACGTCGGGCCGGATGCCCTCGTGCTCGAAGCAGAACATCTTGCCCGTCCGGCCCAGGCCGGTCTGGATCTCGTCCGCGATGAACAGGGCCCGGTGCTTGTCGCACAGCGCCCGGGCCTTCTTGAGGTAGCCCTCGGGCGGCACGACCACCCCGGCCTCGCCCTGGATCGGCTCGACCAGGAAGGCCACGGTGTTCTTGGTGAAGGCCTTCTCGAGCGCAGCCCCGTCGCCGTAGGGCACCACCTTGAAGCCCGGGGTGAAGGGCCCGAAGCCGTCCCGGTACTGCTCGTCGGTCGAGAAGCTCACGATGCTGATGGTGCGCCCGTGAAAGTTCTCGCCGCAGCAGATGATCTCCGCCTGGCCGTCGGGCACGCCCTTGACCTTGTAGCCCCACTTGCGGGCCAGCTTGAGGGCGGTCTCCACCGCCTCTGCGCCGGTGTTCATGGGCAGGGCCTTGGGGAAGCCGGCCAGCGCGCACAGCTCCTTGAGGAACGGCCCGAGCTGGTCGTTGTGGAATGCGCGCGAGGTGAGCGTCACCCGCCCGGCCTGCTCCACCAGGGCCTGGATGATCTTGGGGTGGCGGTGACCCTGGTTGACCGCGGAGTAGGCGCTGAGGAAGTCGAGATACTTCTTGCCCTCGCAGTCCCAGACGTAGGCGCCCTCGGCCCGTGAGATGACCACCGGCAGGGGGTGGTAGTTGTGCGCGCTGTACTTCTCGGTGATCTCGATGATCTCTCTGGAATTGGCCATGTTTCGCCTCCGTGGGAGTTCCTGGCCACGGAAGCTACCCCCGCGTGAGGCGCAAGGCAAGGGCGGAGCGGCCTCGCAGGGGTCCCTACTTGGCGGTGAAGTCGAAGGACTTGGCCACCTCGCCCTGGGCGCTGGCCGGGATCTTGAGCTCGCCCACCACCTCCTCGATGACGAGCTGCCCGCCGTCGGTCTTGCCGTAGCCGACCAGGATGGTGAACACGTCGGCCCCGGCCCCGACGGCCTTGCCGGCCGGGCGCTTGCCCAGGAAGCTGACCGTGTTCGCCCCGGCCTGCAGGTGCTCGTTCAGCTCGATGATGGTCTGCGGGATGGAGTCATCGAAGGTGCGCACGAAGCGCGAGTTCACCATGAGCTGCACCTCGTAGCCCGACAGGTTGGTCCGCGGTGCGTCGGTGATCACGAAGTACTGGCGCCCCAGGTTGGACTTGCTCACCGCCGGGGCCGGGGCCACCGCCGCCGGTGCGGCCTCCCCGCCCACCTCGCGCACCTTGTACTCGGGCGCCGAGATGTGCACGTTGCCGGCCTTGTCGAGCGTCACCGTGGCCTTCTCGATGCGCTGGTCGGACAGGCCGGTGATCTTGACCCCGTTCAGGAAGATCTCCACCGCCAGGGCGGTGCCGCCCCACAACAGCACGGGTAGGCACAGGACCAGGGCGCGAGCGCGCGTCGTCTTCATGTCCACTCCCTCCTCGGAAAGTCACTCCGCAGTTGGACGGGCCCCAGGGCCCTCCACATTCAGACGCGAGGGGTCACTCCGCCGGCTTGCCGGACAACCCAGGCTGGGCCTCGGGCTCCCCGGCGGGCCCACCGGGGCCGGGGCCAACGCCGTTCTGGGCAGGCGCACCACCCGAGGCGTCGCCCGGGACCCGCGCTCCACCGGAGGTGTCACTTGGTACCCGCGCTCCCTCGGCCGAGTCGGTGGGCAAACGCGTGCCCAGGATGGACGAGGCCGGGGCGTGCACCTCGGAGTCGGGGATGCGCAGGCGCTGGCGGATCTCCACCTCGCTGGCCCCGGCCTCCATGCGCGTCTCGAGCGGCCGGCCGTGGGTGCGGTCCTGGGTGGTCACCTTGAGCACGCACTCCTGATCCAGGGAGAAGGTCAGCTCGAGCTGCACGGCGCCCTTGGGCGCCGGTGGGATGCCCTGGATGACCACCGTGCCGAGGTACTCGTTCTGCAGCACCCGCTGGCTCTCGCCCTGGAAGATGAACAGCTCCAGGCGAGTCTGCCCCTCGCGGAAGGTCGACATGGTGTAGGTGCGGGTCGCGGGCAGGCCCGTGCCGCCCTGCAGCATGACCAGGAAGCCTCCGCCGGGCAGGCCCAGGCCGATGCTCATCGGCAGCACGTCGATCAGCACCACGCTGTCGATGCGGTCGAGGGAGTCGGCCAGCAGCGCCGCGCCGAGCGCCACCGCCTCTTCGGGATCCACCTCGACGGTGGGCTCCTTGGCGAAGGTCTCGCGGATGCGGCGCCACACCAGCGGCATGCGGCTCTGCCCGCCCACCAGCAGGATGCTGTCGAGGTCGGTGGGCGCGAGCCCGGCCCGGCGCAGCACCTCCTGGGACACCAGGACGGTGCGCTCGACAAGCGTCCCCACCAGCTCCTCGAGCTGCCCGCGGGTGACCTTGAGCTCGAGGTCCTTGGGGGTGTTCTTGACCGCGGCGAAGAACGGCAGCCGCACGTAGGTCTCGGTCTTCTCGCTGAGCGCGCACTTGGCCGCCTCGGCCGCGTCCCGCAGCCGCTGCATGGCCGAGCGGTCCAGCTTGGGCACGCCGCCGACCTGCTCGCAGAAGGCCTGCAGCAGGTGATCCACGAGCTGGTTGTCGAAGTCCACGCCGCCTAGGAAGGTGTCGCCGCCGGTGGCCACCACCTGGTAGACGTTATCCGTCAGCTCCAGGATGGACACGTCGAAGGTCCCGCCGCCGAGGTCGTACACCATCACCCGCTGGTCCAGGCCGCGGTTGAAGCCGAAGGCCAGCGCGGCGGCGGTCGGCTCGTTGACGATGCGCTCCACGCTCAGGCCGGCCAGCATGCCCGCTTCCCGTACGGCCTGGCGCTGGTTCTCGTTGTAGTAGGCCGGCACGGTGATCACCGCCCGGCTGACCTCCTCGCCCAGCAGCTCCCGGCAGATGTCGCGCATCTCGCTCAGGATGAAGGCCGAGATCTGCTGCAGGCTGAAGGTGCGCCCCTGGATCTGCACCGCCGCCTCGTGCTGCGGTCCCTCGACGATCTTGTAGTGGAACCGGTCGCGCAGCTCGCGCACCGCGGGCGAGTCGAACGGGCGGCCCACCAGGCGCTTGGAGCCGTAGACCGTGTTCGTCGGGTTGAGCTCGAGCTGCGCCTTGGCCGGGTGTCCGACCAGGAGCTGAGCCTTGCTGTCGTAGGCCACGATGGAGGGGATGGTGCGGTAGCCCTTGCGGGAGGGGATGACCTGCGGCCGGCCATCCACCAGCACGATCGCGGCGCACGAGGTCGAGGTGCCGAGATCGATGCCGATCACCCGCGACGAGGCGCCGCCCCGGGCCGGGCCGGCCTGGTGCGCGGCCGTGGGGGCGGGCTTGCCCTGCCCCGCGCCGCCGTCGAAGCCGTCGAGCGCGATGTCCACCTCCACGCCCCCGGCCGGCTTCTTGTCGAAGGTCACCGCGCCCAGCGAGGCGTCCACCTCGATGGTGGGCTTCGCCTCCTCCCGCGGCGCCTCCACCTCCACGTCCAGCCCCGCGAGATCGGCGGCCTGCCGCATGGGCACGCGCGGGCTGGGCGGGACCATGCCCGGCGGCAACCGGGGAGCGGGCGTGGCCGGCACCTCCCGGATCGGGGGCGGCACCGGTCGGATCGGCGGCGGCACCGGCCGGATCGGCGGCGGTACCGGCCGGATCGGCGGCACGGGCTGGACCCCCGGGACCGGCGGCGCGGGCAGGGCCTGAGGGGCCGGCGGCTGCTGCGCGGCGCTGGCCTGGCTGTTGCGGAGCTGGACCATCCGCCGCACCAGGCGCCTGGCGTCCTCGCCCAGCTCGAGGAAGCGGATCCCCATGCCGGGGGACGGCGTCTGGTCCGGGGTGCGGCTCCAGACCACCACGCCCTTGCCCTCCAGGACGGTCTCCCCCGTCCTCAGCTTGACCTCGAAGCGCACCAGGGTCTCGGCGGGGAACGGCTCGCGGCTCTGGATGAACAGGCCGCCCTCGGAGATGTTCGAGGCGTAGCGCTCGACGAACTCGTCCACGTCGCCGTAGCCGACGCGGACCAGCAGGCCGACGAAGGCCCGTGGGTGCTCCCTGCGCTCGTCACCGTCGGTCAAGGTTCGCTCCCCTTGCCGCGCGACCATCCAACCGGCCCATCTTAGCCGTCGCCCCCCCCGAGAACAAGAAAACAAGTGCCCAAGGCGGTGTTGATCTCGGCCCCGCGTAGGGCTACCATGCCCCCGGCCTCAACCCCATCCTGGAGCGCCCGAGGAGCCGCGCCTTGAAGAAGAAGCGCTTCATCGCCATGGCGGGCAACATCGGCTGCGGCAAGACCACGGCCGCCAAGCTGATCAGCCAGAACTTCGGCTTCGAGCTGTTCGACGAGCCGGTGATCGACAACCGCTTCCTCAAGGACTACTACCTGGACATGCGGCGCTGGTCGTTCACCCTGCAGCTCGAGTTCCTCATCCGCCGGGTGGAGCACCACGAGCTCATCCGCAAGGTGCCCAAGAGCTGCATCCAGGACCGCACCCTGTACGAGGATCCCGAGATCTTCGCCAAGTACCTGCACGGGCTCGGGTTCATGGACAACCGCGAGCTGGACCTGTACTTCGAGTACTTCAACCGGCTCAACGCGGAGCTCAAGCAGCCCGATCTCATCGTCATCCTCGAGGTGCCCTCGGTCGAGACGCTCCTCGAGCGCATCAGCGTCCGCGGGCGCGAGGAAGAGAAGGCCATCGACACCGCCTTCCTGACGGGCCTGAACGCCTACTACTCGACCTTCCCGCAGGTCTGCAAGCGCAAGTACGGCATCCCCACCCACCGGGTGGACGTGTCGCGCATCGACATCCGCTCGACCGACGGCAAGAAGAAGTTCCTCGACGACTTCGAGCACATCCTGGGGGAGCTGCCATGACCACGCCGCGCAGGCGCTCGCGCAACGAACAGGCCGAGACGGCGGCGCCGGCCAGGCCGACCTACATCGCCGTGGAGGGCGCCATCGGGGTCGGCAAGACCACCCTGGTGCACCGCCTGGCCAAGCAGTTCCAGGGCAAGGCGATGCTGGAGATCGTCGAGGAGAACCCGTTCCTGGCGGACTTCTACGCCGACCGGGACAAGTACGCCTTCCAGACCCAGCTCTTCTTCCTGCTCAGCCGCTACCGGCAGCAGCAGGAGCTGTGGCAGCCGGATCTCTTCAACCGCTACATCTTCGCCGACTACATCTTCTCCAAGGACCGGCTGTTCGCCGCGCTGACCCTGTCGGACAACGAGATGCTGCTGTACGACCAGGTCTTCCAGATCCTGGACATGCGCGTGCTGAAGCCCGACCTGGTGGTCTACCTGCAGGCCCGGCTGGACGTGCTGCTCGAGCGCATCAAGCGCCGCGGCCGGGCCTTCGAGAAGAACTTCGACGCCGACTACCTCAAGCGCCTGACGGCCATCTACAACGAGTACTTCTTCCACTACGCCGACACACCGCTGCTGGTGGTGGACACCTCCGACATCGACGTGGTCAACAACGAGGCCGACTTCCAGGACCTGTCCCGCAGCATCCTGCGCCACCGGGGCGGGGTGCAGTTCTACAAGCCCGTCAGCCGCTGACCTCACCCCCGCCAGTGGCTCGCGATCGAGCTCAGCCTCCCCCTCTCCCCGCGGGAGAGGGGGTCGGGGGGTGAGGTCCGTCCTCCGGCTCCGGCTCCGGCTCCGGCTCCGGAAGCGCGGGCACGCCGTCCAGCATGAAGCCGCACAGGCTGCGCTCCTGGCGCTCGAGCTGGGTGCGCTCGTAGTCGCTCGCGGGCAGCGCCTCGGGCGGGTAGAGGGCGGTCAGCCCCTCGGCCCGGAACCTGCGGCACAGGACCTGGCGCTCCGCCAGGCCACGGCAGGTGTCCGCCATGGCGGCCGGCGTGACCAGCGCCTGGCTCTCCTCGTCCACGAACGCGCGCAGGCGCTCGAGCGCCTCCGCCTGCCGGCCGCGGGCGGCGAGATCGCACGCCTCCAGCATGGGGGCGTAGAGGTTGCCACCCTCGCCGAGCTGCACGCGCCGCTGGAAGTCCTCGACCGTCTTGCTCTGCGGCGGGACCAGGCACAGCGCCAGGGTCGCCAGCGCGAGCGCCGCGCCGAGCAGGGTCTCCACCACCCGCAGGCTGGCGTGGGAGGAGCGCTGCAGGTGGGCCGGGCGCATGAGGAAGCCCAGCGCGAAGCCCGCGCCGAAGCCGGTCAGGTGGGCGGCGTGGTCCGCGTTCACCAGCAGCCCGAAGATGGTGGTGTACACCGCCCACTTGAACATGAGGTTGCGCACGTTGCGGCCGATGGTGGTGCCGTCGCGCTGGCCCCAGCCCGCGGCCACCCCGCACAGGCCCATGATGGCGCCCGAGGCGCCGATGCCCACCCCCCGCAGCCCCAGCAGGTAGCTGCCCAGGCTGGCCAGGATGCCGGTCGACATGAAGAAAAGGAGCATCCGCCCCCGGCCGAAGATGTGCTCGATGGGCGGGCCGATCTGGGTGAGCGCGAACAGGTTGAAGCCCAGGTGCCACAGGCCCGCGTGCAGGAAGACCGCGCAGGCGAGCCGCCACCACTCCCCCTGCGCCAGGGCCGGGGCGAAGTTGCCGCCGAAGGCGAGCAGGGTGTCCACGCGCAGCGAGAACACGCTGTCGGGCCGGCCCTCGCCCAGCACCACCCGCAGGTAGACCAGGACCAGGGCGAAGCCCAGCAGGCTGGAGACCGACAGGAAGGCGGGCAGGCTGAGCCCGATGCGCCGCAGGACCTGCATGGACCACCAGCCGAGCGCCGCCCCGCAGCCCGAGCAGCGCTTCGCGCCCTCGTCGTTCACCCGCCCGCAGGCCGGGCAGGTCTTGTGCTTGTAGGTGACGTGATCGACCGAGGTGCGGGCGTCGGCGCGCCGCGCCGCCCAGCCCTGCTGCATCCGCCGCAGCCGCCAGCGCACCTGGACCTGGTTCATGCCGACCAGCCCGGCCAGCCGGGTCAGCCTCTCGACCCAGTCCTGCTTCTCGGGCGGCTTGTCCTGGGACTCTCCGGCCACTCGCGCCTCCGCGCAACTCCTCCCCAACCGACGGAAGAGTACGGGAAGTCGCCGGCCGATGCCAGCCCGAGGTCGCCGGCTCAGAAGGCGGGGAAGAGACGCTTGGGATCGAGGATCACCGCGAGGCCGGTCCGGGTCCTCACATGGAGCCAGCCGTTCTCCAGGGAACCGAAGTCCCAGAATTCTTCAGGGAGCTCCACCCGGCCGAGCTCCTTGCAGGTAGCCTCCTCCCAGAGGCACATCGCCTGACGTTCGCAGGCGCCGACCAACTTACCGCCCAGGCGGACTCCACGAAAGAAGCGTTCGCCCTCCGGGCAGGCCTTCGGCCTGACGGGGCACTCTCTCGGCGCTCCGTCCTCCACGGCGCGGCAATGCACGGGGCTCGGACCTCCCCGGCCACCGGCTTCCTGCAGCGAGAGCGTCCCCTGCTCGAGCCGCACGAAGCTGCCCAGGCGCTCCGGGACGCTCCACAGCGCTCTCCCGGTCGCTGGATCGATCCGCTCGAGCGCGATCGCGCCCTCGGGCTGCCGGAAGGCGACGATGAGATCCTTGCCGAGCAGGGGCGTGCCCGCGCTACCCATCTGGTCGGATCCGAAGACCGACGCCACCCTCCAGCGCTCCTGGCCCGTAGAAGCCTCGAGGGCCAGGAGCTCGCCCGCCGCCAAGGGGAACACGACCAGATCTCCATACAGGCTCAGCCTGCGCTGTCTGGAGGACAGCGGGCCCACCCGCCAGCGCTCCTTGCCGGAGGCCGGGTCCAGGGAGTGGAGGTAGAAGTAGCCCGCGGTCTTCCATTGGTGCCTGTCCCCATCGTTGGCGCTGATCGCCAGCAGGTGATCCCCGACGGACCGCGGGCTTTCGGCGGACCGTTGCCCACTCACCGCACGCCAGACCTCGCGGCCCGTGCGAGCCTCCAGCGCAATCCAGCTTCCACCCCGGGTGCCGAAGATCAGGCGCTTGCCTAACTCGACGGGCTTGTCAGGAACGAGGCCCGGGTTGGACCACTCCCAGGACGGCTTGCCGGTGGCGCCGTCATAGGCCCGGATCACCCCCTGGCTGTCGCCGAGCACGATGTGTCCATCAGCCCACACCGGCCAGAAGGCGGGCTCCTCCCCGACCTGGGCCGTGAGCACCGCGGGCCAGGGCCGCTCGGCCATCTCGACCGCATGCACCCGTCCGTGCAAGGTGGAGAGCAGCATGCGCTCGCCCGCGATGTGTGGCGCCCCGTTGATCATCTCGCCGATCTCGTACTTCCACAGCTCGCGGCCCGTGTCTCGCTCGAGCACGTGCAGCACCCCTCGCGTGTCGGCCACCAGCAGCCGATCCCGGAGAAGCAACGGAGGTGCCATCCAGGGCCTTGGTTCGCCATCGGGCGACCGATCCTGGAGGCCGCCGAACCGCCACCGCTCGGCCCCTGTGGCCAGATCGAGAGCCAGGATGCCCTCGCCCTGACCAAGCCACACGAACCCATCCCCGGCGGCCATGGCCGAGCCGGGCCCGGGCAGGGCCGCCTTCTCCCAGCGGACCTTGCCGGTGCGCGGGTCGATCGCGCGCAGCCTCTCGGCAGGGCTACGCACGATCCAGGCGTCCTGGGCCACGGCGAGCCCCCTCACGCTTCCGCCCGCGTCGAAGGTGCCCGCGCGCTTCCCGCTCTTCAGGACGAGGGCCACGACCCCGCCCTCGCGCGTGGACACCACGACCCGCGCGCCCTCCGCCCTCACGATGTCCACCCGCGCACCCGCATCGGCCTTCCACCGGGAACGCCCCGTGGCCGGATCGACGAGCTCCAAGGAACCGCCCGGACCGGCCAGGACCACCCCTGCGGGCGTGACGAGCTTGGCCTCCTGATCGGGAGTCCGCCGGCTCCAGAGGGTCTTGCCCTCCACGCACCCGAGGCCGACGCTCCACCCTTCACCGCTCGCGACGACCGCCCCAGCCGCGGGCAGCAGCCGCCTGACCGGCCCCTCTGCGACCTTGCGCGTCCAGAGCGGCGCGCCGGTGGCCGCGTTCAGCGCCATCACGGTCCCGTCCTCGCGCCCGGCCAGGACGGCCTCGCCGCAGCCCACCGCGGGGGCGGTCATGCGTCCCCCCGAGGAGAACACTTTCTCGGCCTGGCCGCTCGCGGGATCGATCGACCACAGCCCACCCAGCCAGCCCCCCAGGATCCGTCCCCCGACGCAGGACACGGGCAGGACCTGCTGGCCACCCTTTCGTAGTGGTATCTCCCAGGCCTGCGCGAGATCCGCGCGCCTCAAGCCGCGCAAGCGTGCATCCTCACCGCGCCGGTCGGGGTACTCGATCTTCACCACGAAGTCGCCGCACATCGCCGGCTGCTCGAATCCCGAGCGACCTTGCTCGGCCGGCGGTGACTTGGCTCGCACCTCGCCCGTCGCGGCGTCCAGGAGCGACAGGTCGGTGAAGCTCGCCACGAGCACCCTGTCGCCAGCGAGCTGCAGGCCGGTGGGCGTCCTCACGGCGCGCTGCCAGAGCGGCCTGCCGTCCTCGGCCGCGAGCGCATGGACCGCCCCCTCGAAGGAGAAGACGAGCCTGTCCCGGCCGGCCCGAAGGAAGTCAGCGCCTGGTCTCCCCGCCAGCGCCTCGAGCGGCTTGCGCCACAGCACCCTTCCATCCTTGGCGTCCAGGGCGCACACCACCCGGGCCTCGCAAGGTACGAAGACCCGCCCTCCAGCCGTGGCCAGGCAGCCCCGGCAGATCGACTGCAGAGCTGCGGTCGATCTCCAGCGCAACCGACCATCCAGTGGCTCGAGCGCCTCGAGATTCCCGTCGCGGCCCACGTTGAGCGCGGCGTCCTCGAGCACCTCGAGCTCCTCCAGACCCGTCCCGTGCGACTCCCGGCGCCAGACCTCGACGCCCGTGCTGGCATCCAGGGCGATCAACTTCCCGTTGCAGGAGACCAGCACCCGGTCCGCGACCCTGGCAAGCCGCAGCATGTGATCCAGACCCACAGGTTGCTGCCAGACCACGCGGTGGCTGGCGCGGTCGAGGGCCAGCACCTGGCCCGAGCTGGTGCCGATATACATGCGCTCCGCGTCCACGGCCGGCTGGCAGATCACGTCGTCGACCAGGGTCGCGCTCCAGGCCTTCCGCGGCTGCTCCAGCCCCCGGATCTCCAGGGCGAAGGAGGCGACCGGCGACCAGCCCAGCCACACGACCGCCAGCGCGATCACGGCACGACTGATCATCATTCACGTCCTCCTGAACCAGGCTCGCCGGTGCTCTCGTCGAGGACCAGGACGAACACGCCCTTGGGAATCTTGCCCAGGTGTTTCAGTGGTCCCTCGCCGACGGGGTGAAGGCCCCACCACTCGCTCGATGACAGCACCCACGCGCTCCGCCTGTGGATGCCGTGGTCCATCCCGGTGAGCAGGAAGTTTCGAGGGGCAGCCCGCAAGGCCGCCACCTCCGGGAAGCGGGACGCCTCATCGCGCTCGCGCCGTTCGAGCTCCTCGAGCTGTCGCGGCGAGCCGCCGAGGCACTGCAAGGGACCTCTGCCCCGCTGGACGAGCAGGGCGAGTTGCCTGCCGGGCAGCGGCGTACGGGAGTTCGCGAAGCGACCGAGCACGATCTCCACCTCCAGATCCCTGGCGGTGCGCTTGGCAACCCGTGCCTCGGTGATCTTCCATTCTGGGTCGAGCGCCGGCGCGCAGGATTCTGCCGCTCGCCAACGCGCCGGCCCGGAGGGTCCGAGCCTGACCAGGTGGAACCGTGGGCCAGGCTCGTGGCCCGTGGCACGGCGGCGCGCGCCCCAGGGATCAAGGGAAGAACGGCCCGGGCGGAGCTCCCCCAGCACCAGCGCCTCGCCCCCTTCGGCAAGCGCGATCGAGATGGGCTCCCAGCCCTCGGGGCAATCGAATCCCTGCAGCCAGCTCACCTCGCCCTCGCCGGAGAAGCGCGCCACGAAGCCGCACACGGCACCGTGGCAGGTCACCTTGCGGGCGAAAGGCGCACCGGGCGCCAGGATCATCTCCCCCGTGAAGAGGCCAGCCCCCAGCGCAGCTCCATCGGGCAGGGCGGCTATCGCGGCCAGGGCAGAAGACTCCGCATGGCTCAGGTTGGTGTTCGGCGGCGAGGTCCCTGTGGCCCCGACCAGCCAGGCGATCTCTCCAGCGGGCGTGAGCTTCATGAGCAGCGCCTGGCTGCCGCCGTGGAACACGAGGTTGGGTGAGAATTCCACGCAGCCCGAGCTCGCGGACATCAGCGCGCCCTGGCCTGCCAGCCAGATGGACCCATCCGGTCCCACGGCGACCTTCGCCGAGCGGTCCGCGAGGGGGAGATTCACGCGGATCCAGCCTGGCAACGATCCCTGCCCTGGCGCAAGCCTGTTCAGTAAACGTGAACCTGAAGCATTCTCGAGAAACGCGATCTTGTCTCCCTGCGAGCTCCTGAAAGGCGGGTCGTCCCCGGCCAGCGCGAGGAGCTGTCGGCGCGTCTCGATAGCCCCGGCGAAGTCATGGCAGCGCTCCTGGAGCTCGGCCAGCGACAGCCCCAGCAGCGGATTCGCCTGCCGTGGGTCCCAGACTTTCTGCAGGAACTCCCGTGCATCGGACCAGCGCCCTTCCGAGAGCAACGACCGGGCGAGGTGGACATCGGCCTCATCCCGATCGGCAATCCAGGTGGCGTGCTGGCCGTCGACAGCCAGGAGCTGGTCGGAGACTCTCCTCGCCAGACGGGTGAGAGCGCGGTCGATGGCGAAGCGAGCACACAGGACCTCCTCGGAGGCCACGCTCAGAAGACTCTCACCATGTCCGCGGCTCACCTCGAGCCTGCAGCTGTCCACCCTCAAGCTATGGAGTCGGACAACCAAAGGCGACGTCACGCCGGCGGCCTTGGAGCACTCGAGCATGCAAGGCGTTCGAGCATACTCACACTTGGGAGGGTCTCGCCTGGTGGCGCAGCCCTTTCGCTCCAGGCAGTCCGTCACGCAAGCAACGATGGGCTCCTGGTCTGCGAATCGAAGCCTGCCGTCCCGTGCCAGGATGGACTGGAATGTCCTGGCAACGGTCTCGAGGCCGCCAGGCCCAAGTGGTTCCCGCGCATCGCACAACGCCAGCACGACCGATTGCGGCCCGTCCTGGCCGGCGGCGACCCGAGGTGCGTCGAGCCCCAGCGACCAGAGCGCGAGGCACAGCCAGGACAATCCCCGCCGGTCCCGAGATCCAGGCTCCCTTCCCATGCTCACCCTCCCGAATGCCCCGGCCCCGCGACGCGCGCACCGACACCCCGGCGTGAACCCGCTCCTCGCCCCACCGATGAGTATAGTCCAGCAGAGAGAACCGCGGTCAGCCCTTCTCGCCGATCTCCAGCCCGGCCGCGAAGGCCTGGCGGTTCTGGGGCAGGGCCTTTTTAGGGACGCTCTCCTCGATCACCTGGAGGAGCGTCTCCCGCGGGAAGGGCAGCGCGATCGCGCCGGCCAGCACGCCCAGCATCACGGTGTTGACCGCCTGGCCCGAGCCGGCCTTCTGCGCCACCTCCGCGGCGTCCAGCGCGACGAGCCGCGGGGTGACCTTACGCACCTCGGCCAGGAGATCCTCCACCTGCGGGTACTCGCTGCCCTCCAGCGACACGGTGAAGGGGATGATGCAGCGGGTGTTCACGATGACCAGCGTCTGCGGCCCGGCCTTGGCCAGAGCCCGGACCGCCTCCACCGGCTCGAAGCCGAGCAGCACGTCCGCGCGGCCGTCCGAGATGATCGGGCCCCGGGCGCCGCCGATGCGCACGGTGGACTCCACCACCCCGCCGCGCTGGGCCATGCCGTGGATCTCCCCCACCACGACCTCGAGCCCGGCCCGGGTGGCGGCCTCCCCCAGGATGCGGGAGGCGGTCAGGCTGCCCTGGCCGCCCACGCCGGAGATGCAGATGTCGAGCTTCGGCATGCCGCGCTCCTACCCTCGCCCGGCCGGCTCGGCCACGGGCTGGATGGCGTCGTTGGGGCAGAGCTGGGCGCAGATGCCGCAGCCCACGCACAGGGCCTCGTCGATGTAGATCTTGCCCTCGCGCCGGAAGATGGCCGGGCAGCCGAAGTTGTCGATGCAGTTGTTGCAACGCCCGCACTGGCCGCAGCTCAGGCAGCGCAGCGCCTCCGCCCGCGCCTGGGCCTCGGTGAGCCCGCCGACCGCCGGCTCGAAGTCGCGGGCGCGCGCGGCGGCCTCCCGCTCGGCGGGCGCGGCCCGGGCCGCGGCCCGCACGGCGGCGGGGTGGTAACGCGCCCCGTCCGGACCGAGCTCGTCCGGGCCGTGCAGGACCACGGGCCGCCCGGCGGCCGCGCCGGCGAGCGCCTGATCGATGCCCCAGGCCGCCACCCGGCCGGAGGCGATAGCCGCCACCACCGTGACCGGGCCGGTGACCGCGTCGCCGGCGGCGAACACCCGCGGGTGCGAGGTCCGGCCGGTGCCTGGCTCCACGCGGAGCTCCCCGCGCTCGGTCCGCGCGAGCGCCAGGTCGTCTCGCAGGAGCTCCTGCTCCACGGCCTGGCCCACCGCCAGGATGACCTGGTCCGCGGGCTGCTCGGCCTCCGAGCCGGCCACCACGACCGGGCGCCGGCGGCCGCTCGCGTCCACCCCCGCGAGCTCGGTGCGCGCCACGCGCAGCGCGCGCAGCTTCTCGCCCTCGGCCAGGAACGCGACCGGCACCGCCAGCGGGTGCAGGCGCACGCCCTCGGCCAGGGCCGCGCGCACCTCCTCGGGCGAGGCGGGCATCTCCTCGGCCGAGCGGCGGTAGAGGATCTCGACCGACTCCGCGCCCAGCCTGCGGGCCGTGCGGGCCGCGTCGAGGGCCGCGTCGCCCCCGCCCACCACCACCACCCGCCGCCCGACCCGGCGCTCCTCGCCCAGGTTCACCCGGCGCAGGAAGGCGAGCGCGTCGTCGATCCCCCGGGCGTCCTCGCCGGCCAGCCCCAGGCGCAGCCCGCGCCAGGCGCCCACCGCCAGGCACACGGCCTGGAAGCCCTGCGCGAGCAGCCCCTGGAGCTTGAAGTCGCGCCCCAGCGCGGCCCCGGTGCGCAGGCGGACGCCGACCGCGAGCAGCGCCTCCAGCTCCTGCGCCAGCACGTCCCGCGGCAGCCGGTAGGCCGGGATGCCGAGGGCCAGCATCCCGCCGGCGAGCGCCTCGCGCTCGAAGAGCTCGACCTGGTAGCCGCGCAGCTGCAGCTCCCAGGCCGCGCTCAGCCCGGCCGGCCCGGCGCCGATCACCGCCACCCGCTCCGCCCGCGGGCGGATGCCCGCCTTCAGCCCCTGCCACCAGGCCTGGCGCTCGGCCGGGCTCTCCTGCTCGGCCACGAAGCGCTTGATGCCGTTGATGTCCACCGCCCCCTCGTAGTCGCCCCGCACGCAGCGGGCCTCGCACGGGTGGTGGCACACGTGCCCCAGCACGAGCGGCAGCGGCACGGCCTCGCGGATGAGCGCCAGGGCCTCGCGGTGGCGGCCCGCCCGGGCCAGCGAGATGTAGCCGAAGGCGCACACGTTGGCCGGGCAGGCGAACGAGCAGGGCGCGGCCGGCATCTTGGCCTCGGCGCCCTGCAGCCCGGGGAACGGGCCGCACCCGGCCGGCATGCGCAGGCTCTCCAGCTTCGTCCGCGCGCGCAGGATCTCGTCGTCGTGCAGGACCGGCACGCCGCAGGGCTCGTGGGAGGCGTGCGTGCCGCAGTACTTGCAGCGGGCGGGATCCACGGCGTAGGTCAGGCGCTCGGCCTTCACCCCGCTCTTTCGCAGGTACAGCGGGCAGGCGTGGCGGCTGATGACCACCCGCACACCCTGGCGACGGTAGGCGCCCTGCAAGGCCGCGATGGCGGCCTGCAGGTCGCCGTTGTCCACGACGGTCAGATCCTCGACCCCCAGCCCGCGCACCACGCGCTCGAGGTCCAGCTTGCTGCTGCCCTCGAGGCAGCACTCGGTGCCCGGGTGGGGCTGGTGCCCGGTCATGGCGGTGGTCGAGTTGTCCAGGATGACCAGCATGAGCTCGTGGCCGTTGTGCACGGCGTTGGCCAGGCCCGTGAGCCCGCTGTGGAAGAAGGTCGAGTCGCCGATGAAGGCCACGATCTTCTGCGGGTTGTGGATCGAGGCGCCCTGGGCCTGGGTGACGCTCGAGCCCATGCACAGGAAGGAGTCCACCGTGCTCATGGGCGGCAGGAGCCCCAGGGTGTAGCAGCCGATGTCGCTGGCGAAGTAGGTGTCCGGCTCGGCCACGCTCTTGATGGCGTAGTAGGTGTTCCTGTGGCTGCAGCCGGCGCACAGCATGGGCGGCCGGCTGGGGAGCCTGGGCAACGCCCTCGCGGGCGCGGGCGGGAGCTCGCGGCCCAGCAGCCGGGCCACGGCCGGGCGGATGCGATCCGGCGACAGCTCGTACATGCGCGGGATGCCCCGCTCGCCCTTGCCCTCGATGAGCACCGCGCGGCCGAGCTCCTGGGCCAGGGCGCGCAGCTCGGTCTCGAGGTAGGGCTCGAGCTCCTCGACCACCAGCACCTTCTTGCAGGCGCGCAGCAGCTCCTCGAGCCTCCGCCGGGGCAGCGGGTGGATGGAGCCGACCACGAGCACCCGCACCTGGTCCGCGGCGCCGAGCTCCTCGAGCACCTCGCGCACGTAGCTCGCGGACACGCCCGAGGTGACGATGCCGAGCTCGCCCCGGTCGCCCTCCACCCGGTTCCAGGGCAGCTCGTCCACCACCGCGGCCAGGCGCTCGGCCCGCTCGAGCTGCTTGGGCCGCAGGCGGTACGCCACGGCCGGGACCGGCACCCAGCGGGAGGGCTCCTTGACGAAGTGGCCGGCGAAACGCCGGGGCTCCATGGCGCCGAAGGAGACCACCCCGCGGGAGTGGTTGACGCGCGTGGTGGTGCGCAGGAGCACCGCCGTGCCGAAGCGCTCGCTCAGGCGGAAGGCCTCCCGGGTCATCTCCAGGGCCTCCTGCGGGCTGCCGGGCTCGAGCATGGGCAGCAGGGAGAGCTTCGCGTACCAGCGGTTGTCCTGCTCGTTCTGGCTGGAGTGCAGGCCCGGGTCGTCGGCGGTGACGATCACGAACCCGGCCCGCACTCCGGTGTAGGCCAGGGTGTTGAGCGGATCGGAGGCCACGTTCAGGCCGACGTGCTTCATGCTGACCATGGCGCGCATGCCGGCGATGGCCGCCCCGGCCGCCACCTCGAAGGCCACCTTCTCGTTGGTGGAGTACTCGAAGTAGAGATCGCTCTTCTGGCTGAGCTCGTGGAAGGTGTCGGCGATCTCCGAGGACGGCGTGCCCGGGTAGGCGCAGGCCACGGCGAGCCCCGCCTCGAGCGCGCCCCGCACGATGGCCTCGTTCCCCAGGAGCAGCGCCCGCGTCCCGGCCTCGCCCTTCAGCAGCAGATCCATGCGCCTCACCTCGCCTTCGCCCCGGTCCGGTTATCCCAGCCCACTCCGGACCTGTCAAGGGCCGCGCCTCGCCCTGGCCAGCCGGGAGAAAACAAAATATTTCCGTCGCGTTAGGGCATCAGGGAACCCCGGGAGGAGCCGGGTGTCCTTGCTTCCCGCGGGCGGATCCGCAGGAGGTTCTTGCATGCGCTCCGGCGAGCACCTGCCCCTGCTTTTCTCGGTCGCGCTGGTGCTGCTGTTCGGCTGCGGCATGGATCTGCTGCTGGCCAGCACCGGCCGCGAGGCCTACCCGGTCCTGGCCCTCGAGCCCCAGGACGGCATCGAGGCGCAGTACCGCGGCAACCTGCGCTACGACCCCGCCCTCGAGCGTGTCCAGGCCGCGCTCCCGGCGCTGCGCGATCGCGCGCTCGAGCGCGCCCAGCGGGCGACCGGGCTCCCGACCGCCGACCCGGCCCGCTTCGTGGTGCGCCTGCGGGACTTCGGCTCGCGCACGGTGGGGGCCAGCAGCCAGCCGGTGCGCACGGCGGCGGGCGATCGCCTGCTCATCA
Organism: Myxococcota bacterium; assembly: GCA_022710975.1. GTDB lineage: Bacteria > Myxococcota > B64-G9 > B64-G9 > B64-G9 > JAKLGA01. Next base: position 77,401 of record JAKLGA010000005.1, read on the forward strand.
GCGTGTCCAGCGAGCAGGTGCGCCTGGGGCAGATGGACCTCGAGGGCTCGCTGGCCCACGAGCTCACCCACGGGCTGATGCGCGAGCACCTGGGCCCGCGCTACCGGAGGCTGCCCGCCTGGGTGCGGGAGGGCGTGGCCGTGTGGGCCGCGGGCCAGATCCCCGAGCGCACCCGCATCGCCTTCGGGCTCTACTGGCAGGAGGGGCTGGATCTCGGGGCGGTGCTGGACGAGCAGCCCATGCTGCCGTCGCTCGGGGACGATTACCTGGAGAACGCGCTGCTCTTCCAGGGCATGCAGGACGAGCTGGGGGGGGACTCGGTGCGGGCCTTCCTGCGGGCCCTGGTCGAGGGGGCGGAGGTGCCCGAGGCCTTCGACGAGGCGACCGCGCTCACCTGGCTGGAGCTCGAGGAGCTGCGCGCCCGCGCCGCCCGCCGGCTGGTCAAGGGCTTCCTGCCCCCGGACCGCCTGCAGGCCATGCTGCTCAGCGTGCCCTGAGCGCACCAGGACCGGGTTGATCCGCGCCTCCCGGCGTGCTACCACAAGCCTCGAACGCAGATGCCAACGCTCGATCCCGGGAGGAGAGGGACATGATCGTCACGACCAAGAAGTTGTTCGAGCTGGCCTACGGCAAGTACGCCATCGGCGCCTACAACATCAACAACCTCGAGCAGGCCATGGGCCTGTTCCGCGGCTGCCTGGACTCCAAGGCGCCCTTCATCATCCAGATCTCCAAGGGCGCGCGCACCTACACCGAGAAGCGCATGCTGGAGGCCATCATCCGGGCCGCCGACCAGGTGTTCCCCGAGTCCATCTTCGCCGTGCACCTCGACCACGGCGACGAGGCCGCCTGCATGGAGTGCATCGCCTCGGGCATCTACTCCAGCGTGATGATCGACGCCTCGCACGAACCGTTCGACAAGAACATCGCCACCACCAAGAAGGTGGTGGACGCGGCCCACGCCAAGGGCATCGTGGTCGAGGCCGAGCTGGGGCAGCTGGGCGGGGTCGAGGAGCACGTCCAGGTGGACGAGAAGAACGCCAACCTGACCGATCCCAAGCAGGCCAAGGAGTTCGTCACCCGCTCGGGCTGCGACAGCCTGGCGGTGGCCATCGGCACCAGCCACGGCGCCTACAAGTTCACCGGCAGCCAGGGGCTGCACTTCGACGTGCTCACCGAGATCCAGAAGCGCCTGCCGAAGTTCCCCCTGGTCATGCACGGCTCCTCCAGCGTGCCGCAGGAGGAGGTGGAGCGCATCAACAAGGCCGGCGGAGCGCTCAAGGGCGCCAAGGGGGTGAACGAGAACGAGTTCGCCCGCGCCGCCACGCTGGGGGTCACCAAGGTCAACATCGACACCGACGGCCGTCTGGTGTGGACCCGGGTGCACCGCGAGTTCTTCCGCGACAAGCCGGAGAAGTTCGATCTGCGCGACCCGGGCAAGATCTTCATGGGCGAGTACGCCAAGTTCATCGTGCACAAGAACGAGAAGCTCGGCTCGGCCGGCAAGCTGGACGAGATCCGCAAGGCCATCGCCAAGTAGGCCCGCCTCAGGGCGCCACGAGCTGCAGCTCGAAGCCCTCCAGCCGCTGCCCCGCCGCCGCCTCGGCCTCCTCGAGCAGCGCCTCGGGCGCGACTTGCCCCCGCTCCTCCGGCACCGGGTAGAGCACCAGGCGATCGTGATCGCTGACCGCCAGGCGTCTCCCGTCCGGGCTGAAGGCCACCTTGGCCACGCTGGCCGAGGCGTGGATCTCGAGCACCGGCTGGCCGTCCGCCACCCGCCACAGCATGGCGCGGCCGTCGTCCGAGGCCGTGGCCAAGAGCCGCCCGTCGGGGGAGAACACCACGCGGTTGACCCACTGCCGGTGGCCGACCAGGCGCCGGAGCTCGCGGCGGCTGGCCACGTCCCACAGGATGGCGGTGCCGTCCTTGCTCGAGGTGGCCAGCAGCGCGCCGTCCGGGGAGAAGGCCACCCCGCCCACCCAGTCGCTGTGCCCGGCGAGCTCGGCGACCTTCCGGCGCTCGGCCACCGACCACAGCCAGGCGCGGCTGTCGGCGCTGCCGCTGGCGAGGAGCCGGCCGTCAGGCGAGAAGGCCACCCCGTAGATCCAGTCCTGATGGCCCTCGAGCACCGCCACCGGCGCGCCGGAGGGCACGCTCCACAGGCGCAGCGTGCGATCCTTGCCCGCGGTGGCGAGGAGTTTCCCGTCGGGCGAGAAGGCCGCCTGGTAGATGGCGTCGGTGTGGCCCGAGAGCACCGCCAGCTCGCGCCCCGTGGGCGTGTCCCACAGGCGGGCCGTGCGGTCGAACCCGGCCGAGGCCAGCACCCGGCCGTCGGGCGACAGCTCCACGCTGTAGACGCCGTCGGTGTGGCCCGCGAGCGTCCGCACCAGCCGGCCCGAGGGCAGCTCCCACTCCCGCACGCGCTGGTCCCAGCAGCCGGTGTACGCCCGGCCGCCGTCGGCGCGGAAGGCGACGCCGTACACCCAGTCCGGGTGCGCCAGGCGGGTGAGCCCGTCGTCGGCCCGCAGGCGCCACAGGCGCACCGAGCGGTCGTAGCCGGCCGTGGCGAGCTGCAGGCCGTCCGGGGAGAAGGCCACGCTCGAGACCGCGTCCCGGCTGGCGTCCAGGCTGGCCAGCGGCGTGAGGCTGCGCGCGTCCCACAGCCGCGCGGTGCCGTCCATGCTGGCGGTGGCGAGCCGCAGGCCGTCGGCGCTCCAGGCGGCCTCGTAGACCGCGTCGCGGTGACCCTCGAGCGTGTCGAGGAAGGCCCCGTCCGCGGCGTCCCACAGGCGCACCGTCTTGTCGTAGGCCGCGGTGGCGACCCTCCGCCCGTCGGGGGCGTAGCTCACCCGCAGCACCGCGTCGGTGTGGCCGCGGAGCTCGACCCGCGTCTCGCCGTTGGCCGCGTCCAGCAGGTAGGCCAGCTTATCCCAGGAGCCGCTCAGCAGGCGGGTGCCGTCCGGGGAGAAGGCCAGCCCCCAGACCTGGTTCGCGTGCACTGCCCGCGCCCAGCGGAGCTCGCCCGAGGGCAGCTCCCACACCCGCACACCGCCGCCGCCCTCACCCACCGCCACGGCCCGGCCGTCCGGGGAGAAGGCCAGCGACATGAGCTCGCCCTCGCCCTGGAGGGTGAGCGCGGGTCCGGCCCGACCCGGCTCCCAGAGCTTGACGGTCTTGTCCCGGCTGGCGGTGGCGAGCAGCCGGCCGTCCGGGGAGAAGGCCAGCGCGTAGATGCGATCCGCGTGCGCCTTGAAGCGCGCGAGCTCGGCGCCGCTCGCGGGGTCGAGCAGGCGCACCTCGCCGGTGAAGTCGCCCGCGGCCAGGCGCCGCCCGTCGGGTGCGTAGGCGAGATCGGGCACGGCCTCGGCCAGGCGGACGCTGGCCTCGAGCCCGGCCACCAGGCGGTGGTCGGTCTGGTAGACGATCGAGCGGGCCTCCATGGCCAGGCGCTGGCTCCCCGGCACCCGGGCGGCGAAACCGGCGCTGCCGCTGGCGGGGTTGTCCCGCAGGGAGGCGGCGGCCAGGATGCGCGCCGCCAGGAACTTGCGCTCCTCGGTCAGGCGTCGGGCCTGCGCGGCGAAGGCCTGGGCCAGGTGGAAGTCGGCCAGCAGGCGCTGCTCGTGCTCGGCCAGGCGGGCGCGCGACTCATCCCGGTAGGCCAACCCGACCAGCACCAGGGACGCCAGGATGACCGCCAGCACCGCGCCGGCGGCGGCCAGCAGCGCCCGGTTCTTGGCCGCGAAGCGCTTGAGCAGCTCCCAGGAGGAGTAGTCGTGCGCCCGCACCCGCCCGCCGGTCATGTAGGCCTCGATCTCGCTGGCGACCTCGCGGGCGCTCTGGTAGCGGCCGGCCTTGTCCTTGCAAAGCGCCTTCTCGGCCACCGCGGCCAGCTCCGCCGGGGCCTCGGGGCAGAGCTCGCGCACCGGCCGCAGCGGCGCCGAGACCACCAGCTCGAGGGTCTGGCGCGGGCTCCGGCCGGCGAAGGGCTTCTGGCCCGTCAGGATGTGGTAGAGCATCACCCCCAGGGCCCACACGTCCGAGCGCTCGTCGATGGCCTCCACCTCGCCGGTGGCCTGCTCCGGGCTCATCGCCGCCGGGGTGCCCACGGCCAGGCCGTCCTGGGTGTCGCCGGTGTCCGCCAGGGCGCGCAGGTCCTCCACCTCCCGCACCAGCTCGCCGGCGCGCGGATCGGCGCGCCCGGCCACCCTGGCGATGCCCCAGTCGATCACCACGGTCTCGCCGAACTCCCCCAGCATCACGTTCTCGGGCTTCACGTCCCGGTGCACCACCCCGCGGGTGTGGGCGAAGGCCAGCGCGTTGCACACGTCCCAGAACGGGCCCAGCAGCCGCAGGCGCTCCTTGAGCCCGCGCGCCTCGTCCAGCCTGGCGGCCAGGGTGCGGCCGCGCACGAAGCGCATGGTGTAGTACAGCGTGCCGTCCGCGTGCCGCCCCAGCTCGTGGACCGGGATGATGTTGGGGTGCTCGAGCAGGCCGGTGACCCGCGCCTCGCGCAGGAAGCGCGTCACCCCCACGGCGGTGGCCGAGCTGCCCCCGGTGCCCCGGCGGGCTCCCTCCTGGCTGAGCTCCTTGACGGCCACCTCCCGGCCGATGCGCTCGTCGAGCGCGAGCAGCACCCGGCCCTGGCCGCCCCGGCCCTCCACCCGCACCGTCCGGTAGCGCGGCTCGCGATCCTGCGGGATCAGCGCGCCGGTCTCGTCCGACACGGACGCGGGGCCGTCCGCGGGCGCGGCCACGGGCGCGGGCGCGCTCGGGTCGAGGGTGGTCGCCTCGCCCCGCAGCACCTGCTGCACGCGGAACTCCAGCCGCTGGCGCTGGGCCGCCCCGAGCAGCCCCAGGCGTTCCAGCCGCTCGCCCAGGGGGGCCGCCTCCGGCTCGGCGCCGGCCACGGCCTCGAGGAGCTGCTGGCAGGACAGCAGGCCCTGCTCGAGCGCGAGCAGGGCCAGCAGGGTGTCGGCGGCGGCGGGAAGCATGTCAGGGTCCGGGCGGGCTCAGCGGGCCGGGCGCCGGGGCGGCCGGCGGTCCAGCCGGACGGGCGGGATCCCCTGGTTCGAGCTCCGCCCAGCTCGGGGGCAGCAGCCAGTGGCGCGCGGGGCCGCGCCCGGTGCGCAGCTCGGCGTCCAGCACCCACGGGCCGGCGAGCGCCCGCACCAGCCCCTCGGGCGTGGGCGGCGGGCCTCCCGCGAGCTCCAGGGTGACGCCCAGCCGGTGCGGGTAGCGGCGGACGCTCACCACCTTCATCCCCTCGAGCGTCAGCGTCTCCGGCAGGGCCAGGTCGGCCTGCGCCGCGGGCCCGAGCGCCAGGGCGGCCTCGACCAGGCCGGCCGTCTCTCCGCGCAGCGCGAGCCAGGCGCGGTCGGTGACCGGCGCCTGGGCGGCCTTGAAGACCATGGCCTCCGCCGTCACCCCCAGCAGCTCCGCCGGCTCGGCGGGTGGCGGCGCCCCGGGCTCGGGCGGCTCGGCCTCCTCGGCCGGCCGGGCGAACAGCGGCTGCCAGGGCGCCAGGGCGTACACCGCGAACGGCTCCGCCTCCCCGCGCCGGTGGAAGCGCAGGTGGAGCGCGCCGGCGTCCGCGGAGGTGAGCCAGCCGAGCGCGTCCAGGTAGTCCCAGGCGGCCCGCAGCTCCACCCGCTCGCCCAGCCGCGCGCGCGCGGCCTGGGCCACGCGCGCGGCCAGCTCCTCCACCCGCTCCCGCGGGGTCACGGACCCGGCCAGGGCCGGACCCGCGAGGCAGCCCAGCAGGACCAGGATCCCCGCGAGGTTCTTCACGGCCTCAGCTCAGAACCCGAAGCGGTAGGCCACTCCGCCCATGATCTGCATCCAGAAGCCCTGGTAGTGACCGTCCTTGTCGTAGTTGAGGTCGGGGAAGCCCAACTCGACGAAGATGTCGAGCTCTGGGATGGGAGTAAATGCCGAGCGCAGGGTGAGCGGAAGGTAGAGAGCGCTGTGATCTCCGATCCAGCCGTCCAGCCCGAACAGCAGCTCGATCACCACCCAGTCGATGGGCTGGATCATGCCGCCCACCTCGAGCCCGAGCAGGAAGAAGCTGGGATCATTCACCGCAAAACCGAGGTTCAGCTTGGCGGTCATGCCCACCATCTCGTGGAACTTGTACTTGAAGGGGGTGCCGATGTTCATCCCGAACTTGCGGCCCCAGAGGTAGTTGTAGGACTTCGAGGTGCGGATGTTCATGTCCAGATCCACGCCCAGGCGCATGCCGTCCACGCCCAGGAGATCGGACAGTTCGTAGATGCCGTAGATCTGGAAGTCACCGCCACGCACGCTGGGCGAGAGCCCCAGCGGGAAGGAGATGCCGGCTTCGAGGTTGTCGATGATGCCGAAGCCCGCGCCGAGCTTGAGCGCCACCCAGTTGTCCTCGTTGCCCCCATCCGGTTCGCCGAGGTGGCCGTCGAAGATGAACCAGAAGCGCGGCTCGAGCACCAGGGGTAGGAGCGCGAGCGGGCGATCGATCTCCGCCTTGGGGTAGGCGTCCGGGGGCACCACGATGGAGTTGTCGGCCGGCGCGTCGGCCGGCTTGTCGGCCGGCTTGTCCTCGGCGGCCTTGGGGGCCTTCCACGGATCGGCCGCGGCGCCGCTGTCGGTCCCGCCGCTCCCTTCCCCGGAGCCCTCGCCGCCACCCTCCCCGCCCTTGTCGTCCCCGCCCTCTTGCGCCAGGGCGCCCTGGAGCGGAACGAACACCAGGCCCAACGTCAGCACGAGCGCTGCGAGCGTCTTCATATCTTGCCTCCACGCCTTGAGGAACTGCACTGAGGCGCTAGGATTCGAACCTAGATAATCAGCTCCAAAGGCTGACGTCCTACCCTTAGACGACGCCTCACCAACCCGCCCCGGAGGTACCCGGGGACGGCCCATGGTTAACCACCCCCCGCGCGGGAGTCAAGCGGCCCAGGCTCAGTAGGCGCCCTCGAGGTAGACCGACAGCACCCGCCCGAGCGGCTCGCCGCCGTAGCCCCGGCCCTCGGGGGTCACCCCGCCGGCCCGCTCGTACACCACCCAGTACGGCGCCTCGAAGGAGATGGGCAGGAAAATCCGCAGGCCGGTCTCCAGGTCCACGGCGTCCCAGGCTCGCAGCCTGTAGCCCAGCCGGCCGAGCAGCATGACCGAGCTGGGGTTCTGCCGCACCAGGTAGGGCGCCAGCAGCCCGGCCGGGTTGTCCACGGCCTCGTCCCTGAACTCCGAGCGGAAGAAGGCGTACAGGCTGCCCAGCAGCCCGTAGGTCGTGTGGAAGCGCCCGCCCAGGGTGAACAGGTTGCGCGGGCTCTTGCCCTGGGACTGGCCGGCCTCGAAGCGCTCGCCATGGGACAGGCCGGCCTCGCGGTACCAGATCTCCCGGTAGCACCAGCCCGCGAGCAGGGACACGCCCTCCACGGGCAGGTAGCGCAGCGAAAGCTCCGAGCCGAAGATGTCGAGGTCGGCCCCGATGTTCTCGAAGCGGAAGGAGGAGTGCTCCAGGTCCCCGAAGTCCACCCGGGAGGACAGCTCGCTCATGTCCTCGTAGAAGCCGTAGTACAGATCGACGGTCAGGCGCAGCTTGCCGTCCAGCAACACCGCCAGGTAGCCGAGCTCGGCCGTGGTCAGCTTCTCGTACCCCAGGTCCTCGTTGCCCAGCACCCGCGTCATCAGCTCGCGCATCGCCTGCCGCTCCGGCTCGGCCAGCGGGCTGTCCTCGGGGAAGGTCAGGTCGAGGTGCAGCCGGGTCTCCAGGAACGCGGGCTTGCGGTGGCTGCGGCCCGCGCCCAGGCGCAGGAAGTGGCCGTCCGCGGGCTCGAACACCGCGGCCAGCCGCGGGCTCAGCGCGCCGCCCACCACCGAGTTGTAGTCGTACCGCGCACCGGCGGTGAGCGTGACCCACTCCGCCGGGGCGTACTCCGCCTGCAAGAAGCCGCCCGCCCGCCAGTCCCAGAACTCGCCCCCGGCCTGGTGGTAGCGGTCGCTGGTCGGATCGAGGAATGTGTCCGGGACCAGGAACTGGTCCGAGGAGGCCTGGTTCACCCGCGCGGCCGCGCCCAGGATGAGCGACAGCGGCTCGTAGAAGCTGGGCAGGGTCCACTGCACCTGGGCGTCGACCGCGTTCATCTCCGAGGCCACCGGGGCGAATTCCGCCAACGTCACGCCGAGCAGCGAGAGCGGCTGGTCCAGCTCGCCGGAGGTGGGGGTGTGGGCGTAGTAGAGGTGCGCGCGCACGTCCGGGGACTGGAACACCAGGCGGAGGAACTGCGCCTTGTAGTTGCCCAGGATGTTACCGGCGCCGGTGGAGAACTTGCCCTGGGCCCCGTCGGCCGACACGTCGAGCTGCAGCCGGGTGTCCTCGCTGAAGCGGTACTCGCCGAGCGCGCGCACCTTCCAGGAGCGGAAGGCCTCCAGGTCCCGGTCGGCGAACGAGCGGGCGAACTCGCCGCCCGCGCTGACGAGCAGGCCGAAGTCGCCGATGCGGCCCGAGCCGAGGGCGGACGCGCCCATGGTGCCGAACTCACCCGCCCGGATACGGGCCTCGACCCGGGGCTTCGCCCCGATCCCCCGGGTGGTGATGCTGACCACACCGGCGAAGGCGTTGGCGCCGTACAGCGCGCCCAGCGCCCCGCGGATGACCTCGATGCGCTCGATGTCCTCCACGCTCACCGGCTGGGCCTGGTAGGCGGTCTGCCCCAGCAGCTCGTCGTTGATCTCCCGCCCGTCGATCAGCACCAGGTAGACGTTGTTCTCGTAGGTCCAGGCCGAGCGCGAGGTCACCCCGAGGTTGAACGGGGTGACCACCACCACGTCCATGCCCGGCACCAGGCGCATGAGATCGGGGATGGTGGTGGCGCCGGAGGTGGCGATGTCCTCCCGGGTGATGACGGTGATCGAGGACGGGCTCTGGCCCAGCTCCTGGCGGTGGCGGGCCGCGCCCTCCACCACCAGCTCGTCCGCCAGCAGCGCGAACTCGTCGTCCAGGCTGAGGCCGTCGTCCTCCCCGCCCTCCAGCTCCTCGTCGGCCTCGCCGCCGTCACCCGCCCGCGCGGCCTGCGGGCCGGTCAGCAGGAGCAGGGCGGCCAGGACGGCGGACCAGCCGACCGGGGCGCGCCTCCGGATCTGGGTGCGCGGGGTCATGATCGCGACCGAGTGTACCAGCCCGGGCGCGGGGGGTGCAAACAACAGTCCGGCGGCGGGGGGCTCAGGCCTGCGCGGCCTGGTCCGCGGCGGCCCGGGCCGCCTGCTTCTCGGCGCGCTTCGCCTCCTTGGCGCGCTTCTTGTCCCACTTCTTGAGGTAGCCCTCCAGCATCCTGGCGTAGCCCACCTTGGGGCGGGCGCCGACCGCCACGTCCACCACCTCGTTCCCGTCGAACAGCGCCACCGTGGGGATGCTCTTGATGCCCAGCATCATGGCCACCTGCTGGCTCTCCTGGGTGTTCAGCTTGACCAGCTTGACCCGGCCCTCGTACTCCTGGGCGAGCTCCTCGAGCAGCGGGCCCACCATCTTGCACGGCCCGCACCAGGGCGCCCAGAAGTCCACCAGCACCGGGATGGGGGACTCGATCACCTCGTGGTCGAAGCTCTTGTCGTTCACCTGGACGATGGCGGCCATGCTCGTTCCTCCTGGCGAGTGCGTTTCAGGTCACGCAGCCAGGACAGAGCACACGGAGTGCCAGGGCCCCGCCAAATAAATAACTGATTGTTCAATAATGACTATCTTAATTCCTGGGAGCAGTCACGACGGGGCTCGAACGCCATGCAACGTGACGATACGCAACACTTCAGAGCGAATGCAACACGAATGCATCAGGAGCTGGCAGGGGCGAGCGCGATGCGGGCGTCCACGGCCAGGGCCCCCTGGCCCTCGGCCCCGAGCAGGAGCGGGTTCACGTCCAGCTCGGCGATCTCGGGGCAGGCCTGGACCAGCCCGGCCAGCGCCAGCACGCACTGGCGGAGCGCCGCCAGATCGCGGGGCGCCTGGCCGCGAATGCCCGTGAGCACCGGGTAGGCCTTGAGGGAGCGCAGCATCTCGTCCACCTCGGCCGCGTCGAAGGGCACCACCCGCATGCTCACGTCGCGCAGCACCTCGACGAACACCCCGCCCAGGCCGACCAGCACCACGTGCCCGAAGGAGGGATCGCGCCTGGCGCCCAGGATGAGCTCCCGCCCGCCCGGGGGCGCCATGCGCTGCACCTCGACCCGCGGCGCGCCGCGCACGCCGGCGCGGTCCGCGGCGGCCACGAGGGCCGCGAACCCCTCCCGCACCGCCTCGGGCCCCAGGCAGCCGAGCCGCACCCCGCCCACGTCCGACTTGTGCGAGGCCTCGGCCGCGTCGAGCTTGAGCGCCACCGGCCCGCCCAGGCTGGCCGCCGCGGCCACGGCCTCCTCCGCGCTGGTCGCCGGGCGCGACTCGGCCACCGGCAGGCCCGCGGCCCGCAGCGCCTCCAGGGCCTCCCCCAGCCCCGGGGCCCTGCCCTCGGCCCGGCAGCGCCCGAAGAGGGCCTGCGCCCGGGCCAGGTCCGGCCCGACCGGCATGGCCGCGGGCGCGGGCCGGGCGTGGTGGCGGAAGTCGCGCACCATCTTCAGCGAGCGGATGGCGTCGTCCGGCTCGGTGTACACCGGGTGCGGCAGCGTGCGCCGCAGGATGGCCATCTCCTCGAAGTCGGTGGCCACGCAGATGGCCAGCGGCTTGCCGTGCTTGAAACCCAGCTCCTCGATGCGCCGGAACAGCGCGCGCGAGCGCTCGCTTTCGAGCGCGGCGATGTAGGTGTGCAGGAACACCACCCCGTCCACGTCCGGCAGCTTGAGGGTCTCCTCGAGGATGTGCAGGTACACGTCGAAGTCGAACAGGTCCCCGAGGTCCAGGGGGTTGGTCAGGTGGATCACGCTGGCCCGGAAGTGCCGCTCGATCTCGCGCAGGAAGCTGTCCGGGAAACGGGCCAGGCGGAAGCCCTGCTGCTCGCAGGCGTCCGCGGCGATCACCGCGTGCCCGCCCGAGCGGGACACGATGGCCAGCCGGTCGCCCCGCAGGCGCGGCAGCGGCAGCATCTTGAGGTAGTTCACCAGGGTGGTGGCGTCGTCGAAGCGCGCCATGCCCACCTGCGCCAGGGCGGCCGAGACCACCGCGTCGTCGCCCGACAGCGAGGCGGTGTGGGAGGCGGCGATCTCGCGCGCGAGCTTTCCGGTGTTGGACTTGTGCACCAGGATGGGCTTGGCCGTGCGCCGCGCGATGTCCATCAGCCGCCGGCCGTCGCTGATGCCCTCCAGGTACAGCACGATGATGTCCGTGTCCGGGTCGTCCACCAGGACCTCGAGCAGATCGCACTCGTCCACGTCGAGCTTGTTGCCCAGGCTGGCGAACTTGGACAGCCCCAGGTTCTCGCTGGCCAGCACGTTCAGGTAGGACAGGCCCACCCCGCCGCTCTGGGACAGGATGCTCACCCGCCCGCGGGCGAACACGTCCTTCAGCCGCGGGAAGGGCACCACCAGGCCGTTCCTGAGGTTGACCACCCCGATGCCGTTCGGGCCCAGGAAGCGGATGCCGTGCTTGCGGGCCACCGCCACCACCTGGTCCTGGACGGCCTTGCCCTCGGGGCCGAACTCCTCGAAGCCGGCGGTCTCGACGATCGCCCGCCGGATGCCCTTCTGCCCGCACTCCTCCAGCACCCCCGGCACGTTCTTGGCGGGCACCAGGATGACCGCCAGGTCCACCTGGTCGGGCAGGTCGGCCACCGACTTGAAGATGCGCCGCCCGAAGGCGTGCCCGCCGCGGTGGCCCACCTGGTAGATGATGCCGTCGAAGGCGAACTCCTGCAGGTTGACCACGATGCTGCGGGCCATGTTCTCGGGCGCGTCGGACACGCCCACCACGACCACGCTGCGCGCGTCGAAGAAACCCCGCATGGCTCAGCCCCTGGCGGCCTGCTGGATGTCGGCCTCGCTCACGGCACCCGGGCGGGTGACCACCGGCTGCCCGTCCACCAGGTCCACGACCGTGGAGGCGGGGCTGGACTTGAGGTCCCCCGCGTCCACGAACAGGTCCACCCTCCCCAGGAAGTTCTTGCGCACCTGGGCCGCCGAGCCGGCGCCGGCCTTCTTCTCGCGGTTGGCGGAGGAGACCAGGACCGGGCGGCACAGGCCGCGCACGAGGGCCTGGGCCAGCGGGTCGGCCGGCACGCGCACCCCGATCTTGCCGCTCGACTTGCACAGCTGCTTGACCACGGCGGCGGGCAGCTCGGCGTGGGGCTCGAACAGGATGGTCAGCGGTCCGGGCCACATGGCCTTGACCAGGCGCCGCGCCAGCGGCGAGATCTCGGCCGCCACCTGGCCCAGCATGGCCGCGTCGGCCACGAACACCAGGGAAGGTGCGCGGCCGGTGCGGCGCTTGGACTGCAGCAGCCGGCTCACCGCGTCCTCGTTGTTCAGATCCGCCAGGATGCGGTAGGCGCCGGTGCACGGCGCGCACACCAGGCCGCCCTGCTCGATCACCCGGGCCACCTCGGCCAGGGCGCTCGCGTCCTCGAGGACCAGCTTCAGCGGGAGGGTCTTCATGCGCGGCGCCCCCGCTTCAGGCGGCCGGGAAGCGGTGGCGGAGCGGCGCGGCCGAGAGCACCGCGAGCCCGGCCTTGAGCGCGTCGAAGGGCAGGAACGGCAGGCTGCCGGCCCACAGCACCCAGGCACCCGAGGCCGGCGCGTCCGTGGCGAGCGCCCAGCCGCAGAGCCACAGGCTGCCGAGCGCGTGGATGGCGAGGACGGCCAGCCCGGCCCCGAGCCAGCGGCCGAGGCGCCCGGCCCACAGCCCGGCCAGCAGCGCCGCCAGCGGGAAGGCCAGCAGGTAGCCGAGGGTGGCCCCGCCCGTGACGGCGGCGAACACCGGCAGCCCGGTCAGGCCGAGCAGCAGGTACAGGAGCTGGGACAGGAGCCCGCGCCGGGGGCCGAAGGCCGCCCCGGCGAACACCACCGCCGCGACCTGCAGGGTGGCCGGCACCGGGGTCCAGGGCAGCGGGATGGTCACCTGGGCCGAGAGCGCCGTGAGCCCCGCCAGCCCCACCACCAGGCCCGCCTCCCGGGCCCACACCCCCGCCCTGCCCGCCGCCGCCCTGTCCTGGATCGCCGTCGTCGCGCTCATGCCTCACCTCGTGTCGAACCCTGGGACTGGGAGCATACCTGCAATGCGGCGGGCGTCAACCCCGGGGATTCGCTCACAGGGTGCGCACTGGGGGGACAGGATCGGCGCCCGGGGTGGCGGGCTGGCCGGAGGGCTGGGTCGCGGCCTCGGCCGCGGCGGCCAGGCGGCCGAGGAGCTGGACGAACATCACCACCAGTGCGATGACCGCGATGAGCGCCGCGCCCACCAGCACCAGCCCGAGCTGGAGCGGCAGCCCCCCGGCCTGCAGCCCGACCCGCAGCCCGAGCGCGGCGACCACCAGGATCACCGCCAGGCCCATGAGCGCGCCCGCCCGGCGCTCCAGGGCGTCGGCGTGCAGGTGGCAGGCCAGCTTCTGGAAGGAGGACAGCAGGCACAGCAGCCCCACCAGCCCCAGCACCTGGGTCGCCCCGGTGAACCACGGCGAGAGCTCCTGCGCCTGGCGGGCGGCCGCGTAGTCGGCCCCCAGGAGCCGGGCCGCCAGCCACAGCCCGATCCCGTCGGCCAGGAGGCCGAGCAGGGCCACGACCAGCGCCGCCCGGGCGCCGGCCCGGGCGCCGCTCTCCTCGGGCACCCCGAGGTACTGCCACAGCCCCCACAGCATGCCGAAGGCCGGCACGAGCCCGAGGATGGCCACGCCGAACAGCACCCCGCCGGCCGACTCGCGGGCCTCCCCAAAGGCGAGCGCCAGCACGAGGCCGTAGCCCAGCAGCAGCACCACCAGCTTGACCAGCAGCCAGGCCCGGTAGGCGCGCAGACCCTCCACCACCCGGCCGGCCTGGGAGCCGAGATCCACCTGCGGGCCCGCGGCCCCGGCGCCATCCGGCCACGCCAGGGGCAGGAGCTTCTTCAGATCGAGCACCAGCCAGATCACCGCTCCGGCCTGGGCCAGGCTCAGCGCCGCGCGCAGCCCGAGCTGCGCCCAGGGGTGTTCGTGCAGCAGCCCGCCCAGCGCGGGGATCACCATCAAGACCAGCCAGTGGAGCAGGTACAGGGCTGTGGCCCCGGCCGCGAGCGCCAGCCGGCCGGTCGCGTCTCCGCCCGGCAGGCCCGCGTACAGCGCGGAGGCGGTGAGGAAGAAGAGCACCCAGGCCGCGCAGTCCGCGATCAGGCCGAGGCCGGACAGCCCGGTGAAGATCCAGCGGAGCACCTGGGGGTCGAGCTCCAACCCCGCCTGCAGGGCGAGCGAGAACAGGTACTGCAGGAGATCCAGGGCCAGGCCGATCAGGAAGGCCTGGAAGGCCAGCCGGGCCTGCCTCCGGGCCAGGCCCGAGCCGATCCCGCCGAGGGCGTGCACGCCCACGACCAGCATCACGCCCGCCACCATCACGCCCAGGTAGAGGACCTGGGACAGCGGGCCGAGCAGGCCCGCCGGGCCCGAGTCGCCGCCGTCGCGCAGGCTGGCCAGGAGCCAGGCGTGCAGCGCGCTGTTCGTGCAGCCGAACCCCGCGCGCAGCGCGAGCGCCACCGCCATGAGCCCGAGCCCCGCGACCGCCCGCCGGGTGGACTCGCTGTCCGCCGTGTGCTCCACGGGCATGTTCCCTCCTGGCCGCTGCCCCGGGGTCAGAGCCGGGTCAGCCAGCGCCTGGCCCCATCCTGCAGACGGAAGGACAGGGCCGAGTTCCCCGGATCCCCGACCACCAGCACCATGCGCTCCTCGCCCGCCGCCTCCAGGCGCTCGGCCGCGAGCAGGCGCCCGCGCGGGAGCTCGGCCGTCCACGCGATCCGCCCGCGCTCGTCCACGCGCGACAGCAGGCGCGTGGCCTCCTCGTCGGCCAGCGAGCTCGCGTGCACCACCAGGAACCCGGGCGGCCCGGCCAGCGCCACGGGGGCGCGCGCCGGCCCCTCCACGAGCCTCACGAAGCTCGCCTTGAGGAAGGTGTCCGCGCCGGCCTCGGCCGCGGCGCCGGCCGCCTCGGCCGCGACCGGCAGCGGCGCCTCCTCGCCCCGCTCGAGATCGTACCGCTTCAGCCGCAGCCGGTCGGTGCTCGCGTCGCCCTCAAAGTAGTAGCGGAACCCGCCCTGCTCGAGGGAGGCCTCCTCGCCCCCGCCGTCGTCGTCCAGCTCCAGGGCCTCCTCGCGGGCTGGCTCTGCCACCTGGCTCGCCTCCAGCGTGGTCGGGTCGAGGCGCACCTTGAGCCCGGCGTTGGAGCCCACCACCAGGCCGCGCCCGGCGCGCTCGAGCACCGGCTCGAAGCCCGACAGGCCGCTCCCGAGCAGCGGGCTGCGGCCGAGCAGGACGGCCTGGTCCGCCACCACGGCCAGCGAGCGCGAGTCGAGCAGGTAGATGCCCAGCACGTCGTCCCGGCACCACAGCCGCCCGTCCACGGCCGGCTGGCAGGCCGGCTCGCGATCGTCGCGCACCAGGCGCGCCAGGCGCTGGCCGCTCGCGGCGTCCAGCAGGCTGAGCCGGCAGGTGGTGGAGTCGCCCTCCGTGCACTCGGCGGAGAGCAGGCGCACGTCCCCGCCGTCGCGCAGGAAGCGCACCCGCTTCACCTCGTCGGCCTCGCCGTAGTTGGCCGCGTGCCAGCCGCAGTAGAACGGGAACCCGATGCCCAGGCCCACGGCGCCCAGGACCACGGCGGTCGCGATCCAGCCGGTTTTGTTCGACCCAGCCATGCGCACACCCCCTTCGCGCCGCGGCCCCGCTCAGCGCAGGCCGAGCACCAGCCCACCGCCGCCCGGCAGGAGCAGCGGGGCGATCTCGAGGCGGAGCCCGGGCTCCGCGTCCCCTTCCGGAGCCGCCGCCTGGGCGCCCCCGGACCGCCGGTGCACCAGCGGGATCAGCGCGCCCACGCCGCTGCCCAGGAGCGCGCCGGCGATCACGTCGGTCCAGAAGTGCTTGCCCGCGTGCACCCGGAGGTAGGCCGTGGAGGCGGCCAGGGCGTGGGTCGCGAGCCACACCGGCACCACCCAGCCCGAGTCCGGGTGCCGCAGGCTGAAGAGCGTGGAGTAGGCCGTGGCCGCGCAGAAGGCCAGGCTGGTGTGCGCGGAGTAGAAGGACAGGCCGGCGTCGTCCTCCGTCCGCTCCTCCTCCGTCAGCGACAGGTCGTAGGCGTACGGGCGCGGCCGGCGCACGGCCAGCTTCACCGCCTGGTTGAGCGCCCCCTGGACGGCCAGGGCCTCGGCCAGGACCAGCGCGTCCACGCCGAAACCGGCCAGGCCGTCCGTCGTGTCGCTCACCAGCACGTCCAGCAGATCGAGCGCGAAGGGCAGCGCCACGCCGACCCCGACGAAGGCGTTCGAGAGGCTGTCCGCCAGGGGCGAGCGGTTGCCCACCACCGTCCGGTCGAGGGCGTTGAGCCCGGCGGGATCGCAGTGTGCGCCGCAGCTGGCCCGGCTCCAGTCGCCGCTGAGCGCGTAGGGCACGGCCCAGGCCGCCCCGGCCACGCCCAGCAGGGAGAGATCGAGCGCGAGGTCGAGCTCGAATGGGCTCCGCCCGGGCGGCTCGGGCGGGTCCGCCGCGGCGGGGCAGCGGCCCGCCAGGAGCGCCAGGCCGAGCGCGAGCGGGAGCCAACCGGGGTTGCGGCCAGGTCGCATGCACCAGACTTTACACGGCTCCGCGGCCTGGGTACACTCGCGCGCACCGTCCGGGGGAGGAGGTCGTCGATGCGTTGCCTTCGCCTGAGCCCGCTGTGCGCCCTGCTGACGCTCGGACTGCTGGCCCCCGGGCTGGCGGCCCTGGCCGCGGACCCCGCGCCCACGCCCGGAGCCCCGGCTGCGGCCGCGCCGGCCAAGCCGGTCCGGCCCAAGCTGGTGGCCGCCAAGCAGGTCAAGGGCCAGCCCACCCTCGAGGAGGGCAAGCGGGTGGCCGTCTACCTGTGGTCCGACGACGCCGGCTTCCACCTGCGCTGGGTGAACGCCGGCCAGCCCACCCTGTTCGCGGGCCGGCTCGACCTGGACAAGCCGCTCAAGGAGAAGACCCGCCTGCTCGGGGACGTGGGCAGCGGCTGGGTGGAGCTGTCCGGCGATCGCATCGTGATGTTCTCCACCACGCTCCGGCAGGGCGTGGACGGACTCGACCTGGTGGCGCCGGGCGGCTCCAAGGTGCAGATCGATCTCAAGATCGACGGCCAGGACGCGACCCCGGAGCAGGTCTTCCTGGGAGCCCAGGGCGGGCACCCCGAGGGCATGCCCCTGCTCATCACCTACCGCTGAAGGCGGATCACCTCAGCTCGCGCCGGCAGGACAACCCCAGCACGTAGATCGGCCCCCGCTGTAGGAAGCCCAGCGCCTCCAGCTCGCGCTCGGCGCGCTTGAGGGAGGCCGGCGCCCGCCCGGCCGGGCGCTCCAGCCGCTCGCCCAGCCGCCCGTCGGCCACCACCAGCACGCCGAGGTCGAGGGTGCCGAGCTCGAAACCCACCGCCAGGGAGAGCAGGGCCGGGTAGAGCTCCTCGGCCAGCAGGACCGGGTGCAGCTGGGCGTTGTTGCGCCGCAGGCCGCCGTCGAGCAGCAGCCCACCACCCACCGAGGGGTTCGGGATCCAGCCCGCCTGCTCCAGCCCGCCGGCCAGGCTGGCGCGCACCGCGCCCACGCTGGGCGGCTCGGGCAGCACCAGGGCGCCCAGGCGCGCGTCCAGGTCGAGCATGGCCGGGTGCAGCACCACCCGTGGCCGGGCCCCCTGCAGGTAGACCCGGCCGGCGGGCAGGAACACCTCCACCTCGGCCTCGCTCAGGGTCTCCGGGACCAGCCGGAACTGGTCCGGACCCTCCGGGCGGATCTCCAGCACCCCGCGCGGCCCCCGCCCCTTGCGGGGGCGGAAGTGCCGCCTCAGCCAGGCCCGCAGCGCCGCCCCGGCCTGGCCGGTGAAGGCCAGCTTGAGGCGCGCCTCGGCGCCGCGGGCGCGCAGCAGCCGGGCCGGGCAGGGCGCGATCTCGTCGGTCAGCAGCCACAGCGTGCGCTCCGCGTCGCCCGGGTCCGGCCCGAAGAAGGCCTCGTCGGCCGTGCGCAGCAACAGGTAGCCCGACAGCACGGTCTGACCCACGGGGTAGCGGATGGCAGCGCCCATCGACCCAAACTGTAGCGTGCGTCCCCGCTCTGCGCAAAAAAACGGCCCGCGTTGCGATCCTTGAGCCCCGGGGGGCGCGAGGCTACAGTGGACCGCATGCCGTCTCGCCTCCTCGCCCTGACCCTGCTGCTCGCACTCACCGGCCCGGCGCGGGCCGGCCAGGGGCCCGGCGCCGCGCTGGGGAAGGCGGTCGCGGACTACCGCCAGGGCCGCTTCGCGGACTGCGCGAGCCTTGCGGCCTCCGCGCGCGACCAGCTCGCCAACCCCGACGTGGCCGCGTTCCTCGAGGGCCAGTGCCTGTTCTACGCCGGCCAGCCCGAGCAGGCCCTGGCGCGCTTCGCGGCCGTGCCCGCGGCCCGCCCCGACAGCCGGCTCGCCACCCTGGCCGCCGCCCGCCGGGCCGATTGCCTGTGGGAGCTCGGGCGCGCACCCGAGGCGGCCGAGGCCTACCAGGCCGCCGCGGCGCTCCCCCCGGACCCGCGCGTGGACGGGGCCGTGGGCCTGGCCCGCCGGGCGGAGCTGGCGCTCTCCCTGGGCCACGAGGGCGAGGCCCGCGCGCTGTGGCTCGAGCTCCGGCGGCGCCACCCCGAGCACCCGCTGGCGAGCCCGGCCCCGCCCGGGCTCGAGGAGCGACCGCTCACCCCCGAGGGGTCGCTGGCGCTCGCCCGCGCGCTGTTCGCGGCCCGGCGCTGGGAGGAGGCGCTGCGGGTGCTCGACGTGAGCCCCGATCCCCGGACGCCGGAGGCTCGCTGGGAGATGGCCTTCCTGTCCGGGCGCAGCCTGTTCGACATGCGCGGGCACTACCTGGAGGCCCACCGGCTGCTGCGGTCCGCGCGCGAGCACGCGCCGCAGCCCGCGCTCGAGGAGGAGGCCTGGTTCTGGTCCTCGCGCGCGCTCAGCCGGGCGGATCTCGACGACGCCGCCATCCGCAGCCACCTGGACATGGCCGCCCGCTTCCCCAGGGGCCGCTTCCGGGATCAGGCACTCTACTACGCGGGCTGGCTGGAGCAGAACGAGGGCCGCTGCGAGCGGGCCCTGCCCCTGCTGGAGCGGGTGGTGCGGGAGCACCCCCGCAGCCGCTTCGCCGACGACGCGGGCTGGTTCCAGGCCTGGTGCCGGCTCGGCGCGGGCGACTGGGCGGCGGCGCGGCGGGCGCTCGCGCCCCAGCGCGATCGCGCGGAATGGCAGGTGGGCGCCCGGGCGCTCTACTGGACCGGGGTGGCCGCGGCCGCCGCGGGCGAACCGGCCGCGGCGCGGGAGAGCTTCGCCCGGGTGCTCAGCGCCCACCCGCTCACCTGGTACGCGCTCCTGGCCCACGCCTGGCTCCGGCCCGGGCCGCTGGAGCTGCCGCCGCCGCCGCCCGCTCCAACCGGGCCACCCCCGCCGAGGGACGAGGAGCTCCTGGTGCGCGCGCGCGAGCTCTCCGGCGCCGGCCTGGGCGCGCTGGCGAGCGATCTGCTGCGGGCCGGCGAGAAGGACTTCCTGGCCAGGCACCCGGGCCGCCCCGGCCTGCTGCTGCTCCTGGACGCCTACGAGGAGGCCGGGGACGCGAACCGGCCCTGGATGCTGACCGGCGCCCGCGAGGGGGCGGCGCTGCGCGCGCTGCCCGGCCCGGCTACCCGCCGGGTGTGGGCACACGCCTATCCGGCCTTCGCCCGGGAGCTGCTCGAGCGGGGCGCGGGCGGCGATCAGGAGCTGGCGCGCATGCTGCAGGCCGTCATGCGCAGCGAGAGCGGCTTCGACCCGCTGGCGCGCTCGATCGCGGACGCCCGCGGGCTGCTGCAGATGATCCCGCCCACGGCCGCGCCCGCGGCCGCCGCCCTCGGGCTCGCGGACTACGAGCCGGCCCGCCTGTTCGAGCCCGAGGTCAACACGGCGGTGGCCGCCTGGCACATCGGCGCCCTGGCCGTGAAGTTCAAGCGCCAGTGGCCGCTGGTGGCCGCGGCCTACAACGGCGGGGTGCCGGCCGTGGCGCGCTGGCTGGCGGCGTCCCGCGGGCAGGGTCTGGACTGGTTCGTCGAGGGCATCCCCTACGCCGAGACCCGCGCCTACGTGAAGGGTGTGATGACCGGGCTGGCGCGCTACGCCTACCTGGAGGGGAGGCCGCTCCCCCGGATCGATCTCACGCTCGACCCGCAGGTCCTGCCGGGTCCACCCGCGCAGTGACGCGGGCCTACAGGCTCAGCCGGTAGATGTCCGCGAGGGCCTCGGGGCCCCACTCGCCCGGGGTGGGCTCCAGCATGGGTTTGGTGCGGGCGCGCTCGACGAACAGGGGGATCTCCTTCTCGTGCATCCCGTAGGCCCCCAGGCGCGGGGCCACGCCCAGGCTCTCGATGAACGTCCGCAGGGCGGCGGACGGATCCTGCTCGCCCCCCAGGACCCGGCCCACAAACGCCACCCGGTCCGGGAGCAGCTCGCGAACGCGCGTCAGGAAGGCAGCCAGCAGGATGGCCGCGGCCCGCCCGTGCGGCAGGTCGTAGCGCACGGTGACCGGGTAGGCGAGCGCGTGGGGCACCAGCGTGGCCGCGTCCGCCATGGCC
Source organism: Myxococcota bacterium (assembly GCA_022710975.1). Taxonomy (GTDB): domain Bacteria; phylum Myxococcota; class B64-G9; order B64-G9; family B64-G9; genus JAKLGA01. Next base: position 98,087 of record JAKLGA010000005.1, read on the forward strand.
AGGCCGGCCAGGGTGGCGCCGAGCTGCATCTCGGCCCGCGCGCCCAGATCGTCGCCCTGGGCGCGCACCCTGGGCAGGTTGTGGACGATGCGGTCCAGGGCCGAGCGGGCCAGCAGATCGCTGAACACCGAGCGCCGCTTGGAGCACAGCGCCTCGATGGCGTGGCACAGCGCGTCCAGGCCCGAGGAGACGGTGACGGCCTCGGGCAAGGTCGCGGTCACGGCCGGATCCAGGATGGCCAGGCGCGGGAAGAGCAGCGGGCTCGACAGCCGCACCTGATCGCCCTGCCCGAGGTGCGTGATGAAGGCGTCCGGCGAGACCTCGGAGCCCGAGCCGGCCGTGGTGGGGATGGTCAGCACCGGCAGCGGCGGCCGCTCCGGCCGCTGGTCCCCCAGCAGGTCCTCGAACTTGACCTGGTTGGTGGCCGCCAGCGAGATGGCCTTGGCGGCGTCCAGCGCGCTGCCGCCGCCCACCGCCAGGATCCAGGCGGCGGACTTCTCGCGGGCGAAGCGCGCGCCCTCCTCCACGGTAGCCACGGTGGGGTTCGGCTCGACCTGGTCGAACAGCACGGACTCGATGCGCGCCTCGAGCAACCCGTCCTGCACCCGCTCGAGCAGGCCGTTCAGGCGGATCGCGCGCCGGCCGGTGACCAGCATGCAGCGGCGCTGGATCCGCGCGACCTCCTCGGCCAGACGGGCCACGCTCCCCACGCCCTGGACGAGGCGGGTGGGGTTATGGTGTGTGAATATCTCCACCGGGTCGAAGATACCGGCTTCCCCGCGCGGGATCAAACTCCGTGGCCTGGCGGGTTGCCCGCCTCCTCGCCTGAGACTACACTGCACGCGGACAGCCAGCCCCGGTCCCCGCACCGGAGAAGGACGACCGCCGCATGACCCGTCGCCGCGCTTGGCCCCTCGCGATGCTCGCCGCGCTCCTGCTGATCGCCGGCCTGGTGGCCGCCGTGCTGCTGCACCGCCCGGCCGGGCCCGGGGACGCGCCCCGGCCGACCGCGCCGGACGGCCCGCCCGAGGCCGGCCCCCCGGTCCAGGACCTCGCCCCGATCGCCCGCGCCGCGGACGGCGGGCCGCAGTCGCCGGCCCCTGCCGACGCGCCCCCCGCGCGCGCGGCCGGCCGGGAGGAGATCGCGTTCCAGTCCGCCTGGGGCAGCCAGCCCGGCCAGCTGGGGCGCAACCCCGCCCAGGAGAGCAACCCCGAGGGGCCGATGAGCCTCGTGGTGGACGGCGACGGCCGGATCCTGGTGCTCGACCAGGTGAACATGCGGGTCCAGGTCTTCGAGGACGGCAAGGCCTCGCGCACCGTGCCCCTGCCCAACGACACCATCCAGGAGCTCGCCCTGGACAAGGACGGCGACCTGCTGCTCATGGATCGGCTGGCCGAGCAGTCGGTGCTCGAGGTGGACGCCAGCGGCAAGATCAAGAACGAGGTGGCCCTGGTCGGGGCCGGGGTGCCCGAGGGCGGGGGCGTGACCGGGATGTTCTGGCGGGAGGATGGCCTGTGGGTCGAAGTCGAGCACCGCTACCTGGTGCGCATCATGGACGCCGCCGGCAACCCGGATCCGACCCGCCCGATCCTGGAGGGCCGGCTCTCGGCCGACGGACAGTTCCTGCTGCACGCCGCCCTCGAGGGGCCGTTCTCGGTGGTGGTCCTGGCCCGGCCCATGGCCGAGCAGGGCGAGCTGCGCGCGCTGGCGCGGGTGGCCCTCCCGCTCCAGGTGCTGCAGATCCTGTCGCTCGACACGGACATGCTGGGGCGCATCTACCTGGCCTGCCACCTGGTCCGCTGGCGCGCCGTGGACCCCTTCGACGCCGAGGAGGAGGCCGTGCTGATGGTGGTCCTCGGCCCGGATGGCGGCGAGCTCGGGCGCATCCCGATGCACGTGTCCCAGACCCCCGACGAGCAGATGCGCTCCATCTTCGTGACCCCGGACGGGGTGATCTACCAGCTCGTCTTCACGGAGCAGGGGGCGATCGCCTACCGCTACACCCTCTGAGCCATCGGTCAGCTGACCGATAACTCCAGGATCCAACCCCTTCCGTTCCGTCACTCCGTGCCCAGCATTCTGTTTTGAAAGTGGAAACCGAACACCGGGGGGTTGCGCGCTCGGACCCGGTACGCGCCACCATGTCACATGCCCCCGTGGCCTTGGCCCTCCCCTCCTCCCAGAAAGAAGACTTTTCACCTTGTTTCCTGGCTGGTTAGAATATTTCCACGCAACGCGCCAACCGTGGCACGTCGGTTGCTCTACCAGGGAGGGCGAACGAACCAAAGCCCAGGAGGCGCCCATGAACCGGACCCTGATCAGCATCCTCGCCGCGCTGGCCCTGGTGACCCTGGCCGCGAGCACCGTCCAGGCCGCGCCCGCGACCATGAGCCGCGAGGCCATCGCGGATCTCGCCAACGCCTCGGTCGGCTACTCCTACTGGTGGGGCCACGGCCGCTGGCGGCTGGACGGCGCCAGCCACGGCTCCTGCTCGGGCGGCGGCTGCCCCAGCTGCACCCACTCCGGCTCCTACGGCGCGGACTGCTCCGGCATGGTCGGCAAGGCCTGGCAGGTCCCCAGCCCCTCGCCCGTGACCAGCGACGCGCACCCCTACTCGACCTACAACTTCCGCAACGAGCAGACCCACTGGACCCGCATCAACCGCGACAACAGCGAGCGGGCCGACGCCCTGGTGTACAACTCCGGCGGCAGCGGCCACGTCGTGCTCTACGACCGCCGCGACAGCTGGGGCTCCGTGAGCGCCTGGGAGTGCAAGGGCTGCTCCTACGGCTGCGTCCACAACGTGCGCAGCATCAGCGCGAGCTACATCGCCATCCGGCGCAACGCCCTGGGCGACAGCCCGGGCGGGGACGACACCGGCGGCGACCCCGGCGACGGCGGCTCCGGCCTGCTCCAGGGCGTGGTGTACCAGGACGTGGGGGTCGGCACCGCGGACATGAGCCGCCGCATCCCCGGCGCGACCGTGCGCGTCTCCAACGTCTCCCTGACGACGGACTCCCCGGACGCCTACTGGTCGACCCACATGCCCTCGGGCACCTACACCGTGACCGCCTCGGCCTCCGGCTACCAGACGAACTCCCGCTCCTGCGCCGTGTCCAGCGGCAGCGAGACCTGGTGCTCGGTGGGCCTGTACCCGGTCGGCGGGGGTGGCGGCGGCGAGGGCGACGACACGCCCCCGGACACCAGCGGCGACAGCGACGGCATGGGCACCAGCCCTGGCGGGGACGCGGGCGAGGACGGCGCGACCGGCGACGACGCCGACACCGGCGGCGACGACGGCACCGGCGGCGGTGGCGACGGCACGGGCGACGTGATCATCGACCCGGACTCCCCGCACGGCACGGTCAAGGGCTACGTGATCGAGATGACCCTGGAGGCCGACACCCTCGAGGGCTGCGATGGCCCGCACGTCCCCGGCGCCAAGGTGGAGGCCGAGAACACCGAGAGCACGATGGCGGACGGCGACGGCTACTTCGAGTTCCTGGTGCTGGAGGGCGACCACGTGCTGGGCGCGAGCAAGGAGGGCTACCTGACCGGCGCGGCCGAGTGCACCGTGGTCGCGGGCGGAGAGGTCACCTGCTGCATCCCCATCGTGAAGGATCCCAACGTCACCACGCCGGACGAGGACGACATCGGGGCCGAGGCCGTGATCGTGGTGGGCTGCGCCTCCTCGGGCGAGGCCGGCGGCCTGCTGCTCGTCCCGACCTTCGTCATCCTGTGCGCCCTGGCGCTGCGCCGTCGCAGCGCCGCCCGCTGACAGCCGGCCATCCTCCCCTTTCTCTCCGATCACGTCCGGATTCCCTGGGGGGCTGGGGGCGAAGCCCCCAGAGAGGCGCCGTCAGGCGCCGCGGCGTCCTTCAGTGCGGCTGCCAGGCTCCTGGTATGCATGGCGCGAAGCCCACCGGCGAGCCCCTCCAGCCCCTCGCCCCCTTCACAGCGCATGTCACCTCGCGGGGACACCCCGGAGGGCCGAGCCGCAGAGGCGGGTTGTCCGGCCTTCAGGTCGCGGGCTTGGCGGCGGGGGCCGCTGCGGCCGGAGCCGCGGGGGCGCCGGGATCCGCCGGGGCGTTCGGATCCGCCGGCGGCGGCGGCTCGCACACCTTCTTGTACTGGTCGAGCACGATCTGGGCCGAGCGCACGCCGAGCTCGTGGGAGCGGTCGAAGTGCTCCTTCGACCACTTGCAGATCCCCATGCCCATCAGCACCACCGCCAAGTTGTGGTGGGCCTGGGGGAAGTCCTCCTTGAGCGCCAGCGCCTGCACGTAGGCGCGCGCCGCCAGCTCCAGGTCGTCCGCCCGGGTGTACACCAGCCCCAGGTTGTAGTGGGCCGTGGCGTTTCCGGCGTCCAGCTCCACCGCCTTGGCGAGCTGCTCGATGGCCTCGGGCAGCCTGTCGGCGCTGCTGAGGAACAGCCCCAGGTTGGAGCGCGCGTTGGCGTCCTGGGGCTGGAGCTCGACGGCCTTCTGCCCGGCCTCGATGCCCTCCGCCAGGCGGTTGGCCTGCGCCAGGGTGAGCGAGAGCTGGGCCCAGGCCGCGGCGGACTTCGGGTCGCGCTGGACCGCCGTGCTCAGCTCGGCCACGGCCTCGTCCTTGAGCTTCAGCTTGCGCAGCAGCACCGCCAGCTCGAGGCGCAGGTCGGTGCGGTCGGGCAGCTTCGCCAGGGCGCTGCGGTAGGCCTGCGCCGCGGACTCCTTGTCGCCGCGCTGGTCCAGGGCCTCGGCCAGGGTCACCAGGGTCTGGGGCTGATCGGGCAGGCGCTGCAGCGACCGGTTCAGGTGCGCGATGCCCTCGGGGAGCTGGCCGGCCTTCACCAGCAGGGCGCCGAGCTGGGCCTCGGCCTCGGCGTCTTCGGGCTTGGCCCGCACCACCCGGCGGCAGGCCTCGATGCGGCCGTCGCCCTCGTTCGCCAGGCAGGTCTGACGCATCAACCCGAGCACCGCTCCCTCGACGGAGTCTTCCTCGCGCACCTCGGCGCCCGCGCAGGCCGCCAGGGCCAGGGCCACGCTCACCAGGATCCATGGGGTGGTCTTGCTCATGGGCGGGACATTAGGGCATGGGCCGGGGGAGAGTCAACGCCGGCCGACAACTTGACCTGCCGGGACGGCCAGGCTTACTCAGTAAGGTATGGAACTCCGCACTGCAGGCACGGGGATGCTCCCGGGGCTGGTCCTGGCCCTGCTCCTCTCCTCTCTCCCCGGGCCCGTCCGCGCCGGGGACGCGACCCGCACGCTGGAGCTCGTCTTGCCCGCGCTCGAGCTGCCCGCCAAGGCCGGCGAGCCCGTGGCGGTCCTGGTGCGCGCGAGGAACCTGGACGGCAGCCCGGCGCCCGGGCTCGCGCTGCGCCTGGACGCCACGCGCGGGACGTTCGGCCAGGTGGAGGACGGGGGCGACGGCACCTACCGGGTGACCTACCGCCTGCCCAAGGAGGCCCACCCCCAGGCGGTGCTGCTGGCGGTGGTGGCCGAGGGAGCCCGTCCGGCCAGCGCGGTGCTGAAGCTGCTCGCCAAGGTGGACCTGCCGGTGCGCACGGACAAGCCCCGGGTGAAGGTCAGCCTGCTGCTGCGCGGCCACACCTTCGGGCCGGTCCAGGCGGACGCCCAGGGCCGGGCCAAGGTGCCCATCGAGGTCGGCCCCGGCGACACCGAGGCCACGGCGGTGGCGGTCGACGAGTTCGGCAACCAGACCCGCCGCGCGGTGCAGATCCCCATCCCGCCCGCGCCGCGCCTGGTCGGCTTCAGCGCCCGCGGCGGGCTGGCAGCCGACGGCAAGGACTCCGCCGAGATCTTCCTGCTGGCCATCGAGCCGGACGGCAGCCCCGCCAAGGAGCTGAAGCTCGTGGCGCAGCGGCCGGCGGGCAAGCTCGGCTCCATCGAGCCGCTCGGGCCCGGCCTGGTGCGGGTGCGCTTCTTCTCGCCGGCCCGGCTGGACCGGCCCAAGCTGACGCTGGGCCTGCTGCTCAAGGGCGACGAGCAGCGCAGCCACCGCGAGTTCACCTTCGCGCTCTCGGCCGGCCGGCCCAGCAAGCTGGTGGCCAAGGCCACGCCCGCGCGCCTGGTCGCGGACGGCCACGCCAAGGCCGTGCTGGAGCTCCAGCTCACCGACCAGGCCGGCAACCCGCTGGACGGCCACCCGCTCGCGCTGCGCTGCAGCCCGGGCTCGGTCACCGGCCTGGAGGTCCGGCCCGAGGGGCGCGCGCAGGCGGAGTACACCGCCCCGCTGGGGCTCAGCGGAGAGGCGGTGTGCGTCGCGGAGCTCTCCGCGGAGCCCACGCTCAGGGCCGAGGTGCGCCTGAGCCTGGAGGCGCCGGTCCCCGCCAGGCTGAGCCTGCAGCCGAGCGCGCAGAAGCTGCCCATGGACGGGGTGAGCCAGAGCCGCATCGCGATCGAGGTGTTCGACGCGGGCGGCCAGCCGCTGCCCGGGGTCCAGCTCCGCATCCGGGCGCCGCTGGGCGGCCTGGACCAGGTCAGCGAGGACGGCCAGGGGCGGTACCACGCCACCTTCACCGCGCCGCAGGGCGAGCAGAGCACCAAGGTGCGCCTGGACGTGGAGGCCGGCGTCGGGCCGGCCCCGCTGAAGGACAGCCTGGTCCTGGAGCTCGAGGGCGTGGAGCCACCCCCTCCGCCCGCGCCCTGGGTCAGCCTGGGCCCGTCGGCCGCCTACATGACCAACTTCGGGCTGCTCGACTGGGCCGGCGCCTCGCTGGAGCTCGACGTGCGCCTGCCCGGCGCGGCCGACGTGCTCTACCTGGGCCTGGAGCTCGGCTACCGGCGGGGCTGGTCGCGCGACACGCTGGCGGGCGGGGGCGAGACCGCGGTGGACCTGGATTCGTTCCCGGTGCACCTGCTGTTGCTGTGCAAGCCGCTGCCCCACGCCCCGGCCACCCCGGTGATCGGGCTGGGGGGCGGCGGGGCCTTCGTGCGCTGGGCGGTGAGCGGGCCCGAGGGCGCCGTGGAGCGCGGCCACGCCGAGTTGTGGTCGTCGCTCGCGGTCCTCGGCGTCGAGATCCGCGCCGGGCGGGGGGCCTTCTCCGTCCTGGCGCGCTACCTGTACGCCTACCTGAACGAGCGGGCCGCCGAGGGCGGCTCGCACGTGCGGGGCAGCGTGGGCGGCCTGGACGTGAGCCTGGGCTACAGGCTCTTCTTCTGAAGGGAGGGCGAGCATGGCATCGCACCGAACGCACCGCGTGCCCGCGTACCTCCTGGGCCTGGCCTGGCTGTGCGGCTGCGGCACCGAGCCGCTGCCCGAGCCCGGCCTGCAGCAGGCCTGCCAGGCCCGCTTCCCGGACGCCTGCCTGGGCTGGGTGTACGCCGGGGAGCAGGTCCCCGTGCGCGTGCAGGGCAGCGGCCTGCTGCAGACCCTGGACGTGGATCTCGGCGGGGACAGCGTGACCTTCGACGAGGCCTTCGAGCTCGAGCTGGGCGGCGTCGCGCTGCGGCGGGTGGAGCTGGTGCCGGGCTCGCGCCCGCAGGCTGGCACGCTGTTCGCCGTGATCCCGCCGACCCTGCCCGTGGGCCGCCACGCCCTGTGGGTGCGCACCCCGGTCGGCCTGGAGGCCGAGCTGCCGGAGGCGTTCGAGGTGCGCGACCCGCTGCGCGTGCGGGCCAGCCTGGACCGGAGCCTGCTCGCGCCGGGCGAGCGCGCCCTGCTCAGCGTCCACGTGGACCAGCTCGGCCTGGGCAGCCTGGAGTCGCTCGCGCTCACGCTCGAGGCGACCGGGACTGGCGCGCTCGGCCTGCCGCCCGCCCCGCCTGCCTTCGCCCTCGGCCCCCAGGCCGCGCGCACCCTCGTCCTGCCGATCGAGGGCCTGGCGCCGGGCGAGTTCCAGCTCTCGCTGCGGGTGGCGGGCCGCACCGCCGAGGACGTCGCGGTGGCGGCCGACCTCCCGCGCCCGCTGTCCCTCGAGATCCGCTGAGCCCCCGAGCGGTTGGCGACTCCCGGCCCCGGTGCTGCGCACACTTGATCGACCCGTGGGGTTGTGTTTTCATCGGACGCCGGAGGAAGAGGAGCGCATGGCGGCCAGCGAGGCAAGCACGGGGAGCTCGACCCCGATCCTGATCATCGACGACGAGGAGGTGGTCCGCCTCCTGTTCCAGAGCCTGCTGGAGCCCGAGGGCTACCGGGTGCTGCTGGCCGAGACCGGCCGGCAGGGCGCCCAGCTCCTCGACCAGCACCGCCCGCCGCTGGCGCTGGTGGACAAGAACCTGCCCGACGTGTCCGGCCTGGAGCTGATCGCCCAGCAGAAGACGCGCCACCCGGACACCGAGTTCATCGTCATCACCGGCTACGCCTCGCTGGACTCGGCGGTCAAGGCGCTGGAGATGGGCGCCTTCTCCTACCTGACCAAGCCTTTCTCCGACATGGACATGGTCATGGATCGCATCCGGGCGGCGCTGGAGGTGAACCACCTGCGGTTCGAGACCAGCCAGCTGCGCGATCGGCTGACCACGCTCAGCGCGGGCCCGCCACAGCCCGAGGCGGTCGCGCAGGGCGCGGGCGCCCAGATCGGCGCCCAGATCCAGCACACCATCGAGTTCCTGCAGTCCTTCCTGGACAAGCGCGACCTGCCGCCCTCCGCCTCCCTGTGGGCGCGCACGGTGGACATGGCCGAGGAGGAGATCCGCCGCCTCAAGGGCCTGCTCCCGCCGCGCGGCCAGGGCTGAGGTGGTTATGGGCCCGCTCATCCTCGCCATCGACCAGGGGACCACCGGGACCAACGTCGCCCTGTACGACCAGGATTGCCGGCTGCGCGCGATCGTCAAGACCGAGTTCCGCCAGATCTTCCCCCAGCCCGGCTGGGTCGAGCACGACCTCGACGACATCTGGGCCTCCGTGGAGGCCAGCATCCGCGGCGCGCTCGAGCGCGCCGGGGCACGCGGGGACGAGGTGCGCGCCATCGGCATCACCAACCAGCGCGAGACCACCGCGCTGTGGGAGCGCCAGGGCGGGCGGCCCCTCCACCACGCCATCGTGTGGCAGTGCCGGCGCACGGCCCCGCAGTGCCAGGCCCTCAAGGAGGCCGGCCACGAGGCGCTGTTCCGCGAGCGCACCGGCCTGGTGCTGGACGCCTACTTCTCCGGCACCAAGCTGGCCTGGCTGCTCGAGCACGTGCCCCAGGCCCGCCGCCGGGCCGAGCGCGGCGAGCTCGCCTTCGGCACCATCGACACCTACCTGGTCCACCGGCTGACGGCCGGCCAGGCCCACGTGACCGACGTGTCCAACGCCTCGCGTACCCTGCTGATGAACCTGGAGACGCTCGCCTGGGACGACGAGCTGCTGCGGCTCCTGCGCGTCCCGCGCGAGGTGCTGCCGGCCATCCGGCCGTCCTCCGAGGTGTACGGCACCACCCGCGGCCTGGGCGTGCTGCCCGACGGCATCCCCATCTGCGGCCTGGCCGGCGACCAGCAGGCGGCGCTCTTCGGCCAGGCCTGCTTCGACCCCGGCCAGGTGAAGTGCACCTACGGCACCGGCGCGTTCGTGCTGATGAACACCGGCCGGCGCCTGGTGCGCTCGACCCAGGGCCTGCTGACCACGGTGGGATGGAAGGTGGGCGACGAGGTGGTGTACGCGCTGGAGGGCAGCGTGTTCATCGCCGGCGCGGCGGTGCAGTGGCTACGCGACGGGCTCGGGGTGATCCGCTCCTCCGCGGACGTGGAGGCCCTGGCCGCCTCGGTGCCCTCCTCCGACGGGGTGGTGTTCGTGCCCGCGCTGGTGGGCCTGGGGGCCCCGCGCTGGAACCCGGACGCGCGCGGCACCATCGTGGGGCTCACCCGCGGCACCACCGCCGCCCACCTGGCGCGGGCCACGCTCGAGGGCATCGCCTTCCAGGTGCGCGACGTGGTGGTGGCCATGCGCCAGGACCTGGGCGCACCGCTCGGCTTCCTGCGGGTGGACGGCGGCGCCAGCCAGAACGACCTGCTGGTGCAGTTCCAGTCCGATCTCCTGGAGGTCGAGATCCACCGTCCGCGCATCACCGAGACCACCTCCCTGGGGGCGGCCCTGCTGGCAGGGCTGGCGGCCGGGGTGTGGCGCGATCGCGAAGACATCCGGCGGCGCTGGGCCATCGAGAAGACCTTCCGGCCCGCCATGGCGCCGGAGGTCTGCCGCGCGCACCTGGCGCGCTGGGAAGCAGCGGTGGCCAAGGCCTGAGCCGGCCCGGCCGGGGCGGCAATGACGAACGGCTTCGAGCCCCAGACCTTCGGCAAGTACGTGCTCACCGAGCGCATCGGCGCCGGGGGGATGGCCGAGATCTTCCGCGCCACGGCCTACGGCGTGGAGGGTTTCACCAAGGACGTGTGCATCAAGCGCATCCTGCCGACGCTGACCAGCGACGAGACCTTCGTCAAGATGTTCATCGACGAGGCCAAGATCGCGGTCGCCCTGCACCACCCCAACGTGGTGCAGGTGTTCGACCTCGGGCGCATCGGCGAGCACTACTTCATCGCCATGGAGCTGGTGCGCGGCCGGGATCTGCTGCAGCTCATCAACCGCTGCCGCGCCCAGAAGACCCGCCTGCCCGTCCACCTGGCGCTCTACCTGATCTCGGAGGTGTGCAAGGGCCTGGACTACGCCCACAAGGTGCGCGCCGAGGGGCGCCCGCTGGGCATCATCCACCGGGACGTGAGCCCCTCGAACATCCTCATCTCCTGGGACGGCATCGTGAAGGTGGCCGACTTCGGCATCGCCAAGGCGGTGCTCAAGGACGAGAAGACCGTCACCGGCACGATGAAGGGCAAGTACGGCTACATGTCCCCGGAGCAGGTCAAGGGCGAGCACACCGACCACCGCTCCGACATCTTCGCCGCCGGGGTGCTGATGTGGGAGGCGCTGGCCTGCAAGCGCCTGTTCAAGGGCGAGACGGATCTGGAGACGCTCGAGCGGGTGCGGGTCGCGGACGTGCCCAAGGCCCCCTCCGCCCACCACCGCGAGGTCAGCCCCGAGGTCGACCGGCTGGTGCTCAAGGCGCTGGCGGCCGACCCGCGCGCGCGCTACCAGACCGCCGGGGAGTTCCACGCGGCCATCGCCGATCAGCTCTTCGCCATGGGCAAGCGCGTGGACGCCGAGGACCTGTCCCGGCACCTGGGGGTGCTGTTCGAGGCCGACATCCGCGACGAGGAGGCCCGCATCCAGGCCCAGCGGGTCCGGCTGGCCAGCCTGCCGCAGCCGGTCAGCCAGCCGCCGCTCGCCGCGGGCCCGACCCCGACGCCCTCCCCGCTGCCCCCGGGCATGTCCTCGCCGCCCACCCGGCCGGACCTGCCGTCCTACCGCAGCGCCCCGCCGGGCCGGCGCGGCCTGTCGCCGCTCGTGCTGGGGCTGCTGGGGGTGGCCACCATCCTGGCGGTGGGGGCCGGCGTGGTGCTGGCGGTGTGGTTCGCCTACGAGCCAGCCCCGCGCCCGCAGCCCGGGCCGCCGCCCGACGCCGGCCCGGCCCCGATCGCCGCGCCGCGGCTCGGCAGCCTGATGCTGGAGTCCCGCCCCGGCGGGGCGGACATCGAGCTGGACGGCCTCCCGACCGGCCAGCGCACGCCGGCCGTGCTGCGCGGGCTGGAGCGCACCCGGGCCCACCAGCTCCGCCTGCGCCTCGAGGGGCACCAGCCCTGGGACAAGCTCGTCGAGTTCGGCGAGGCGGAGAGCGTGGCGGTCTCGGCCGAGCTGCAGGCCGTGCCGAAACCCGAGCCTCCCCCCAAGCGCCCCCCCGTGCGCCCGCCGCCGCCCGAGGCGCCGGCCATGGGCACGCTCAACGTGAACGTCTCGCCCGGCTGGGCCTACGTGTACGTGGACGGGGTCAAGCAGGAGCGCCCCACCCCGCTGCTGGGGCTCCGGCTCAAGGCCGGACCCCACACCATCCGCCTGGTCAACCCCAAGCAGGGCAAGGAGGCCGTGCGCAAGGTGACCCTCGCCAAGGACAAGACCGAGGATCTGCTGGTCGAGCTGCGGTAGGGGGCAGGTCTCCGACCTGCCCACCCTAGCGGTAGACCGACAGGTCGATGCCGCTGTCGCCCTGCAGGAGCACCACGGTGGTGGCCGTGGCCGCGCCGACCACCGCCACGCCGACGAGCGTCCACACCCACCACTGCTCGTACCAGGCGGTCTCCTCGGGCGGCGGGGGCAGCGGCTCCCCGCCCGGCAAGAACCCGGTCGGGCCGGGCGCGGCCAGGGCCGTGCGGTCCCCGGCCAGCCAGCGCCCCAGGCGCTCCCCCAGCGCGGCCAGCGCCTCGGCCTCACCGCTGAACACCCCGGCGGCCAGCACCTCGCGCTCCCCGGCCCGGAAGGCGGACACCCGCAGCATGCTCTGCCCGGCCGGGTGCTCGAAGGACACGAGCACCAGCCAGCCGACCCCCAGCCCCTGGGCCAGCGCCTCGGCGTCGGCCGCGCGCGGCCCCGCCTCCAGCCGCTGGCGCAGGCGCACGCGCTCGATGCGCTCGCCCTCCACCAGGAACACCTCCTGGCGCTCGACCCCGCCGGGCCGCACCTCCAGCACCCCGGACCAGGTGCGGTGGCCGTCCAGGCGCAGGCTGAAGTAGTGCGCGCCGGGCCGCACGTCCGGGATGGTGATCGGCGTGGCGCCCACCGGCCGGCCGTCCATGCGCACGTCGGCGCCGGGGGGCTGGGACAGCAGCGAGACGGAGCCCTTGAGCGACGTCGCCAGCTGCTGGCGCGCGCGCTCGAAGCGCTCCAGCACCAGCGGGCTGTAGACGGCCTCGTCGAGCTGGCGCTCCGGCTGCAGCAGCAGCACGCGCTGGAACTCGCGCTCGGCCTGGGCGTCCTGGCCCTGGGCCTGGTAGGTCACCCCCAGCCCCAGGTGGGCCTCCGCCAGGTCGTCGAGCCGCTCGAGATCGGCGAAGGCGGCCTCGAGCAGCCGGAGCGCGCCCTGGAACTCGACGATGGCGAGCTCCGCTTTCAGGCGCACGAACAGCTCCTGGCCCTTGGCGATCTGAGCCCGCGCGCGCGCGGCCAGGGGCTCGGCCTGGGGATCGCGCGGCGCGCGGAAGAACTCCGCCAGCGCCTCGGCCGGGAGCACCTCCACGCCCGGCCGGCCGGCCAGGTCCGCGGCCAGAGCGTCGCGCAGCGCCTGATCGCGGCTGCGGTACCCGGGCTCCGCCCCCGGGGAGAGGTCCACCAGGGCCACGCGGGCCCTGGCGTCCGGGGCGGGCGGGGCCGCCAGGGCGCCCGCGGGCGCCAGGGCGGCGACGCACCAGAGTCCGAGCCTCGTCCACGCGCCGGGCACGCCGCGCCTCCTCACTCCAGGTCGAACAGGCGGAGCTCGTTCCACAGCTCGGGCCGCGCGGGGTCCGCCGACCAGCCCGCGCCCTGCGCCCCGCCCGGGTCCTCGTCCTGCACCAGCACCTCGAGCCCCAGGAACCAGTCGCGCTGGGCGCCCGCCTCCAGCCCCAGATCGGCCCAGGGCAGGTAGGCCTCGATCAGGTAGCCGCCCGCGTGGGCCGCGCCCACGACCTGCCCGGTGAAGGCCACCCCGCCGGTGTCGATCGCCCCGGGCGCGGGTCCGGCCGCGAGCACGGCCTGGCCGCCGGCGCTCGCCAGCAGGCGCACGAAGCGGTGGCGCTCCAGGGCCGGCGGCAGGCCGTTGGCGAGGTCGAGCCACAGCTCCACCCGATCCGCGCCGGTGAGCTCCTCGCCGCCGCCCGCGGTCTGGACCGCGTCGTCCGGCACGTCCACCGCGAGGGTCAGGCCCAGCTCGTCCCAGGCGCCGTCGAGCGCGACCAGCCCGTCGCGGCCCGCCAGCGACGCCCGGGCCGAGGGGCCCTGCCCGCGGGGCAGGAGATCCAGCAGCGCCGGTGCCAGCACCAGGCGGCCGTACCCGGCCGGCGAGGGCTCGGCGCCCGGCGTGCGCGGATCGAACACCCAGGTCAGCACGCTCGGCGCCCCGCCGGCGTCGAGATCCCACACGCGCACGTCGAAGCCCACCCCGCCGTTCTTGGCGGGCGCCGGCAGCGGCAGCGACAGGCTCACCTCGTAGCCGCCCGCCCAGGGCACGATCGCGGCCTGGGCGCCCGCGGCCGGCTCCACCCGCCCGTCCGCGCCCACGCTGATCACCAGGTCGTCGGCGCCGCCCGCCAGGCCGTCGGCCAGCCCATCCAGGTACACCCGCAGGCCGTCGCCGGCGGAGATGGCCTGGTCCGCCGGGGCGGCCTGCACCTGGTCGTCGCGCACGCGGAGCTTGAGGCGGAGGCCGTCCGGGCCCCACAGGGCCCAGACCAGGGCACCCGCGTCATCGTCGGAATCCAGCGCGCCCGACTCGAGCTGCTGCTCGCCCAGCCGCAGCGCCGGGGCCTGACCCGCGAACGGATCGGCCAGCTCGCCGGCCACCGGGCCGAGCGGCCTGGCCACGGCGTGGTCCAGGCGCACCAGGGCCACGCTGCGGCTCTCGTCCTGGCCGGTCCGCAGCGCGACCGGCAGCCCGAAGCCCAGGGACACCTCCCGGCCACGCTCGTTGTAGCCCAGCAGGGTGGGGGCGCCCTGCGCGCCCGGGGACAGCAGCCCGGGGCCGAAGCGGTGCAGCGGCGCGCCCTCGCCCAGCGGCCGGAAGACGCCGTCCTCGCCCGTCAGGCCCACCTCGACGCGCTCCACCAGCGCGAACGGATCCTGGACCGGGTTGCGCCCCTGGTGGTGGGGCACCACCAGCAGCCTGAGCTGCCCCTGCACGTCGTCCCCGCAGCCCGCCAGCAGGGCCAGGCCGAGCAGCGCCGCGACCCGCCTCATGGCGGCCTCCGGCGTCCGCGCAGGCGGGCGAGCGCGAGCAGCCCGAACGCGAGCAACCCGGGCGCGCCGGCCGGCGCGCCCAGCCCGGAGCAGCCGCAGCCGTCCTCCGCGCTCTCCACCCGCACCGAGACCAGATCGGGCAGGCTGTCCAGCTCGCCGTCCGAGACGACGAGCTCGAAGGTGTACACGCCGAGCACGACCGGGGTGAAGCTGGGTCGCGGGGTGGTGCTGCCCGTCAGTGTCACCTGGACCGGGCCCGAGCTCTGGGTCCAGGCGTGCGCGAGCGGCTCGCCCTCGGGATCCCAGCTCTGGCTGCCGTCGAGGGTGACAGGCGTCCCTGGCGCCACCGGCGCCACCTGGCCGGCCTCGGCCCGCGGCGGCTGGTTGCCGCCGCCGTCGTCGCCGCCGTCGCCGCCGTCGTCCGTGCCCCCGTCGGCCTGGCCCGCCGCGCACTGGTCGCCCTCGCAGGCGCCCGAGGGGCAGGGGTGCTCCAGGCCCGGGGCGCACTGGCCGCTGCCGTCGCAGAAGCCCGGCGAGGTGCGCACGCCTGCCGCGCAGCTCGCGGGCGCGCACTCGCTGCCGGCCGCCTGCAGGGCGCAGGCGCCCTGGTCGTCGCACAGCCCGGTCGTCCCGCAGGCCTCGGCGCCCGGCGCGCAGTCGTCGCCCGGATCGGTGCCGGCCTGGGCGAACAGGCACACGCCGCGCGCCAGCGGATCGTCGCACAGCTGGCAGCCCGCGTCGCAGGCCAGGTTGCAGCACACCCCGTCCGCGCAGCTGCCGTAGGCGCAGTCGGCGGTGGTGGCGCAGCCCTCGCCCAGCCCCGCGCGCCGCACGCACACCTCGCTCTCGCAGGTGAGCCCGGGCCAGCACTCCCCGTCCCCGGTGCAGCGCGCCAGGCACACGCCCGGGGCGGAGGCCAGGTAGGGGTAGCAGGACTGGCAGGCCGCCTGGCAGCCGCCCAGCGGGCCCGAGCTGCAGGTGGCCTGCGGGCGCACGCCGCTGCCCTGGCCCCC
Source organism: Myxococcota bacterium (assembly GCA_022710975.1). Lineage (GTDB taxonomy): Bacteria > Myxococcota > B64-G9 > B64-G9 > B64-G9 > JAKLGA01. Next base: position 113,840 of record JAKLGA010000005.1, read on the forward strand.
GCCCGCGTTGCACACCGTGGCGCCCGGGCAGGCGCTGAGCGCGCTCCAGCCCTCGGCGCCGCCCAGGCACACCCGGTAGCCCGCCTGGCCTTCGCACAGGCGGTAGCCGGGCGGGTAGGCCTGGCCCAGCGCTGCGCAGGTGTCCACGCCCGAGATGCAGATCCAGCTCCCGCCCAGGGCGTCCTCGGCGCAGCGCCCGGACAGGCAGGCCGGATCGCGCGGCTGCCCGGGCAGGACCACGTCCGCGCACGCGGCCAGATCGGCCAGATCCGGCTGGCAGGTGCCCGCCAGGCCACAGAAGCCGGCTGCATCGCACTCGGCGTGGCTGCTGCAGTCCGTGCGGCAGGCGAGCCCCTCGCAGCGTCCCGGGGCGCACTCCGTGCCGGCGCCCGGGGCGCAGGCGCCCTGGCCGTCGCACTGGGAGGGGCCGAGCAGCGTCGAGCCCTCGCAGCGGCCCGGGGCGCACACCTGGGCCGCGGGCCAGTGGGCGCAGGCGCCCTGGCCGTCGCACACGCCGGTGGTCCCGCAGCTGTCGGCCGGTTGGGTCGGGCAGTCCCCGTCCGGATCGCTGTCCGCGGCCACCGGGGTGCACAGGCCCTCGCGGTCCGGCAGGTTGCAGGCCCGGCAGTCACCGGTGCAGTCCTCGGCGCAGCAGCGGTTGTCCACGCACACGCCCGAGCGGCAGTCGGCCTGGGTGTCGCACAGGTCGCCGATGCCCTCGGGCAGCTGGCACAGCCCGTCGCGGCAGTCGTAGTCCGGCCAGCAGTGCTCGGGCCCGGTGCAGGCCGAGCGGCAGGAGAACTCGCTCTCGGCCAGGTAGGGCTCGCAGGAGGTGCAGGCGGTCGCGCAGCCGCCGCCCGGCCCGCTCAGGCAGGCGCCCGGCTCGCGGTGGCCCGAGCCGGCCCCGCCGCCCGCGTCGCAGAAGCCTGGGGCGCAGCTCACCTCGTCGCCCCAGCCCAGGGCGCCGCCGCGGCACAGCCGGTAGGCGTCGTCGCCGGCGCACAGCGCGTCGCCGGCCGCGAACTCCACCCCGTCGTGCACGCAGCGGGTCGGGCCCGAGGCGCAGAACTCGCCCGCAGCGTCGAAGTTGTCCGGGAAGCAGTACCCGCTGGTGCAGGCGGCCGAGGTCACCTGGCCGGCGAACACCAGGCCGGCGCAGCTCTCGCCGGCCTCGCGGTCCGGCTGGCAGGAGCCGTCGGCCGCGCAGAAGGCGGCGGACACGCAGCTCGCGTGCGTGCTGCAGGCCGTGGCGCAGCGCTCGGCGTCGGCGCAGCGGTACAGGCCGCAGGCCCGGCTGCCCCGATTCACGCACAGGCCCTGGCCGTCGCAGGAGTCGGGCAGCTGCTCCACCCCGCCGGCGCAGCTCGAGGCGCCGCAGGGCGTGCCCTCGAGCCAGGCGCGGCAGGCGCCCTCGCCGTTGCAGGCGCCGTCCAGGCCGCAGCCGTCGGCCGGGCTCTCGCCGCAGTCGCCCAGCGGGTCCTGCCCGTCCGCGGCCGCGGCGCAGCCGCCCGGGCCGCCCGAGCAGGCCTGGCAGGCCGGGCACTCGTCGGCCGGGTCCGTGCCCGCCTCGACGTAGGCGGCGCAGGCCCCGCGACCGTCGCAGCGCGCGCAGGCGTCGCACACCGTGCTGCCGGGCGGGAACTGGCAGCCGCCCGCGCCGTTGCAGGCCCCGCCGCACAGCCCGTCCCCGGCGCACTCACCGTCCGGATCGCCGCCGGCCAGGATCGGCTTGCACACCCCGCTCCCGTCGAGGTCGCAGCGGTGGCAGGGGGCGGAGCAGACGTCCTGGCAGCAGCGCCCGTCCACGCACTGGTCGCTGGCGCACTGGGTGCCGAGCTGGCAGGTGGAGCCGAGCGGCAGGTCGCCCACGCACACGTTGGCCTGGCACAGGATGCCCGTCTTGCAGTCCTCGTTCCCGTCGCACGAGGTGGCGCACTGGGCGCACACCCCGCCCGCGCAGGTGTCCACGTCGTCGTAGAAGCCGCAGTTGCGGTAGCAGTCCTGAGGCTGCCAGCCCCCGGCCTGGCACACGTAGCGGTCGCTCCCCTGGCAGGTGGCCGCGCCGAGCCCCACCGGGCTGCCGTCGGCCGCGGCGCACGGGGTGCCCGCGGGCTCGCAGAAACGCGCGCCGCCCGGCGAGGGCACGCAGTTGTCCGACAGGCACATGTAGGCCCCGTCGCAGGCCTGGCCGCTGGGCTGCTTCGCGCGGCACTCGAGGATGGGGGGGAAGAACTGGAAGAAGCAGTAGCCCTCGGCAGAGCAGCCCTCGTCGGTGAACGGATCGCACTCCTCGACGCAGCCGACGCACTGGCCGAGCACGCAGGCGTCCTGGTCCACGTAGGCGCCGCACTCGCGGAAGCAGTCCGCGCTCGACCAGGTGTCCGTGCCCGAGCAGGTGGCCTGGTCCGGGCCGTGGCAGGTGACCGTGCCCTGGGCCACCCCCACCCGGTTGCCGTCCACGCAGGCCGACCCGACCGGCCGGCAGTAGCGGCTCCCGGCCGGATCGTGGCCGCACTGGCCCGAATCGCAGTCCGCGTCCGAGGCGCAGGCCTTGCCGTCAGCCCGGGGGTCCAGGGTGTCCTTGAGCACGCGCAGGTCGTCCACGAAGATGTTGTTGCCGTAGGCGCTGTCCCCGAGCAGCCCGATGCGGAACTGGGCCCGGCCGGCGAAGTAGCCGATCGGCACCACCTTCTCCTCCCAGCCCGGGGTGGCGCTGTAGCGGGTCCACTGGGCCCAGGGGTAGAAGGTGTTCCCGTCCGTGCTGTAGAGCAGCTGCAGCGTGTCGGCGGCGCCCGAGGAGCCGGAGTTCCGGTACATCCACAGGCGCACCTCGGCCACCTCGGCCCCGGACAGATCGAGGTTCCCGGAGTAGATCCAGGCGTAGTCCCCGCTGGAGGCGTTGTAGGAGTTGAACCAGGCCATCTTGGCCCCCTCGTGGGGGCTGCAGGCCGGGTTCGAGCCGCTCGAGGTCGTGTCCCAGTCCGCCGTGGTGTCCGTCGGCAGCACCTCGGTCCAGGGGCTGAGCGAGGAGTTGAAACCCTGGGAGTGGACCGTGGTCTGCGCCCGGGCCGGAGCCGCCAGGCACAGCAGCACGGCCAGCGCGAGGAGGGCCGGGAGGCGGACGCGGTCCAGCATGCCCCAAGGCTCCCCCAACCCCCGCGGGACGTCAAGTACACGTCCCCTCCGGGACCTCACCCGGCAGGTCGATTCTGGTAGGATGCTTCCCGGAGGAGGTCGAACCATGCGCGCGCGCACCCTGGCCTGCCTGCTCGGCGTGTTGTCCCTGTCCGCACCCGCCCTGGCGGGCCCGCCCAGGCTGGTCAAGCAGCTCCCCGTGCCCACCGACCGGGAGTACCACCTGCTCAACCCGGATCGCTACGTCCAGGTCCGCGTGGAGCGCCTGCTGGCCGAGCCGCCGAACCGCTGCCTGGACGGCCTGGCGGTGACCGTGGTGGACCTCGCCAAGCTGGAGGCCGTGGAGCTGCGGATCGACCTGAAGCCGCTGGTGGCCGAGCGCGCCGAGATGTTCCTGGACGGCCAGCCCACCTGGCAAAACCAGGCGGGCGACACCCACGCCAGCTTCCAGGTGAAGCTGCTGCGCTACGATCCGGAACGCGGCCGGAGCGGGCTGCTCGTGGACAACCGGCCGCCCGACGAGGGCGGCGCCTGGAGGCGGCGCCTGCTGTACGTGCCCTGGGACCCCCGGGAGAACCGCCTGGGCAAGGAGATCGTGCTGCACGAGGTCGAGGGCGACCGGTCCTCGCCCGACGCGAGGCGCTTCACCGAGCTGGGCCCCGATCCCACCGGCCGCTACGAGTACTTCCTGGCGACGGAGAAACTCCCCGAGGACGACTCCGGCAGGAGCGCGACCCGGCTGCTCGCGCTGCGGCTGGACCTCGACACCCGGCAGGTGGACTGGCGCTACAGCCTGGAGACCGCGCCCGCCAGCCGTCCCGCCTTCGGCTCCTTCGGCACCTTCCTGGGCGGCCTCAGCCGGGACGGCGGCCTGCTGCTCCTGGCCGAGTACACCGAGACGTGGGACACACCCCTCGAGCCGCCGCCGGAGGTGCGGATCATCGACGTCGCCAAGCAGAGCCACTTCGGTTTGCCCATCCTGCACACGCCCTACGGGCTGGTGGTGGGCCCGCAGGCCCAGCTCCTGGTGGTGGCCAACAGCCAGGACCGTAAGCTGGTGGCCTACGACCTGGACAAGCGCGCCCGCCTGCGGGACGCGGCCGCCCCGGGCCAGGTCCACAAGGCGGTGCTCAGCCGCGACGGGAAGGGCGTGTGGCTCTTCGCGCGCGGCCGGACGCTCGAGCTGCGCGCGCTCCCCACGCTGAAGCTCCAGGCGAGCTTCCCCATCGGCAAGCTGCTGCCCGGCACCCCGGCCCTGGACGCAGAGCGGAGCGCCGTCACCCTGGACGGGCGCTTCCTGGTGGCGCCCGAGGCGGACCCGCACGGCTTCGGCAAGGACCAGGGCCTGTTCGTGCTCGAGCTGCCCTGAGAGGCACCGGCATCCACGACCGAATGCGAAGAAGCTTTGCGTTTGGTATGACCAAACGCAAATTGGCCCACAGGCCGCGTAACCGATTGTTCCTCTGGGAGATAATGGAATCGAAAGGACTGGTTTTCCCCTTCCCCGCCCTCCCCACCGCGCTCCCTGCGCCAGGCTGATCCCGGCCGCCTTGCTGTGTCGTGGACGGTCCAGGTCAGTTCTGCGGCAGCTCCCAGACCTCCGGTTGCCTCTGGTTGAAGGTCACCACGAGTTGACAGCCCTCGGCCAAGAAGTCGAGGGAGGAGACCGTGTTTTCAATTTCCTCGACCATCAACCGCGTCCGGCCCGATGAGACATCGCAGATCCTGAGCCGCTCGACAGGCCTCGACCCATGCTCCTCTCCTGGGCAAGACTCTGGGTAGCCCGGCCGAGTCGACCACATCGCGAATACCTTTCCATCCGGACTGAAGGCCACCTTTCTCAGGATTTCGCCGCACAGGAGCTTGCGGGTGATCAAGTCCTTCGTCTCCCGATCGATAATGAGCAACCCTTCCCTGGTGAAGAAGTAAAGGTCGTCACTGGCGGTCAGGCCCGCTCCTCGTACATCGTCGAAGTTCAGCAACGAGACATCCCATTCCTCGACGACCTCCTTGGCCAGGTCGACGGACATGTAGCAGAGCCCTGGCATCTTTCCGCCGATGTCCTTCGCCAAGCTGATCGCTCGCCCTCCATCCCGGCTGAGCTCTGCGAAACCGAAATGGCACGGAGAGGATGCATCGCGCATGAAGCTGGACTGCCTACTGAAGCGCAGCAATTGAAGGTCTCCGCCGAAAGGTCGGCGCTCGATGGCCGCTCCCAATCGGAGCGCATGTGCCGAGTCGACAGATTCCTCTGCACACACTGCGTCAGAGGCCAACTGCAGTTCCTCCGACCATCCTGCATCGGCAACTCCACGCAACGACAGAAAGCGCGCACCGAACTCCTGCCGGTCCTCTGCCCTGCACAGGTTGCGCGCCAAGCCAGCGAGGATGTGCCTGGATTCTCGGCCGAGATGCTGAGCATGATCGGACAGCAGCCTGGCGGGTCTCGGGATCACGCAAGGAGGTGCATCAGGGTTTCGCTCGAGGCGTGTGAGGATCCCGTCCAGCAGGGCAGGTACGATCTCGACGGGAGCGGTCGGGATCAACCCCGTCGCAAGCGACAGCACTCTATCCGGATGAGGCTGCCGCAGGGTCGCACCGTCATCGTCGCAGAACAACTGGTTACAAATCGCACGCTCTACGGGCAAGACCGCCTTCACGCCAAGCCGCAGAAGCCTCACCCGAGCCATTGCCTCGGCGTGATCATCGCTGGAGCCGAGGAGCTCCAGTGCTTCTTCCGCGCTGCCGCGATAGACCTCGACCCTGGCATCAGGTGGGACTCCACGGCATGGTTTTCCATCCGCTTTCGCATCATGCCATCCCCGCTCGGTCGCGACAGCATGTCGCTGGCCGAGCCCAGCCAGGACCTCCGGCAGAAAGTCCAAGGGAAGCCTCATCTTCAGCAGCTCGTCGCAGTTGGCCGTCCGGTAGTGACAGCGTCGTCTCGCGCTAGGCCCGGTGTCTTTATCGAGGAGCAGGATCTCCGCATCCCATGGCAACAAGTCCTCGCCTTGAGCAGGGACTCTCCAGAGGACCCTGGTGCCATCGTTCAGGCAGAAGCTCTCTCCAGCGCGGGGCGGCTCACCCAAAAGAGTTCGGTTGACCATCACGAGAGGACGACCTTCTTCCTCCGCAGGCTCCCATCGGCCAAGGACCACACGGGATGATCCAAACACCTCGCAGGTTCTCGCAGCCCTCCACAGCGCCTCGACAGCCCTGGTCTCTCCCACAGGCTGCCACTCCAGAAGTTCGAAGTCCGTCGCGCGACGCCTGGCGGTGCTCGAGAGTTCGAATATCCCAGTGACGCCCTCTGGCTCGTCGCTCAGTGGATGGCCGGAATAGACCGAGACGCTGACCCGCTGGGAGGGTGGTACTCCAGCGAGGACTCTTTGCACGTCGACCTCCAGGATCAGGTCCCGAGGTCCAAGCAACGAGCCAAACTGGGAGGTCCGGCGCGCGATCCCGCCAAGAACCACGAGATCCGGCAGATCCACATCACCGACGCTGCAATCCCTCGCACTTGTGTAATTGGGTCGCGGGCCGGTCGCCGGGCACTGGAGACAGAGCTCCGGCACGTGTGAGCTTTGCGGCAGAAGATCCAACATCGCTCGGGTCAGCACGAGAAGCAGCCCCGGGGACTCTTCCCTCGTGCAACCCTGGAATTCACAGCCGAGGGACTGAAGCAGACAGACTGCGGCAAAGCTCAGTCCCGCCACCCGTACCCGAAGAGACCTTCCAGACACGGGATTGACCTGTGCCATTCGTATGCGCACCGAGTCGGGATCAGCCTTACCGCTGCGGCGGAAGGAACCCGTCCGAGCCTTTGGAGTCCTGCGAGCCAGGGCTGGAGCCGACGATGGCAGGGACCACGAGCTTGCGGCTGCGGCGGTCCGTGTAGAGCCTGCGAACGCCCAGCCCAAGCCCCACCATGCCGGCCATCAGGCACGCCATCGCGAACCTCGCGTCAGGGCGATCACCTTCGCTGAGGATGACGAAGTCCTCGCTCAGCTCCTGCCCGATCCTGGCGATGTCCTGGCGCACTTGCCCCGTCGGGCTGAGAGATCCACCGATCATGCCCTCCACATCACGGCTCACGAGCATCTCGGCGAGGTGCTCCTCGATGAACGCATCGCGCTTGTATTCATCGACGGCCGCGATCCTGGCCTGGAGCTGCTGGTAGAGGCCGATCAGCGCCGGATCCCTGGTGGCGAGCAGCAGCGGGGTCTTGGCGTCCGCGGGCTCCGTCGGTACGCGAACTGGCAAATAGAGCCGGATGAGCCCGTGGGGATATTTGCGATCCTGCTCCGCGATGGCCTCGGGGATGAACAAGGTGCAGCCTGTCAGGCGCAGCCAGCCTGCGCTGGGCCTGTCCTTGACGTACCTGTCGCAGGGCATGTCGAGCGGGTTCGGGTTCTGGGAGTGCAAGTAGAGGCCATGGACGCCACCACCCAGCAACGCCAGGATCACCAACCCAGCACAGATCTTCACCTTCATAGACCAATCCTCCAGACGCCAAGTCCCGCTCTGATCGCTCGCACCCAGGGTGATTCTGGATTCTTATCAACTTCCGCCCAGGACAGCAACCGGCCGTTTGGGAGCACCTGTGTGCTCGCCGACCAGCCCTGGACCGAGAGCAGAAAGGACCAAGGGTCGATCACCTCTAGAGGTTCTTGCTCGCTCGAAGGTCCGGCCGATTGAGTTGCTGGGAGCCATGGGCAGAGCCTGGATGCAGCAAGTTTGAATTATCCAGTACGTCCAGGAATATTGGACATACTGGAGCGAAAACGAGCGACCTCCCGCTCGACCTCCGGCAAGCCATCCCTCGACCTGCCCGCCCTGCTCGAGCTCCTGGACGCGCGCCTGTAGGCGCTGGACGTCGCGGCCGCGCGGGCCGACGTGGAGCCCTTCGTCTCCGACGCGGACAGCCTTCGGCTGTGGTCCCGGGAGTTCTTCTCCACCCTCCTGCGAACGCACCTGCAGGCCGTCTGAGCACGGGAGGGTCAGCGCAGCGACCAGCCGAGCACCACGCGCAGCATGAAGCCCCAGGAGTCCGGGAGCGGGCGGCCCGCGACCAGGCTCTGGTTGGCGGTGTGGGCGTAGATCGCGGCCGCGTTCAGCCGCACCAGCATCCCGCCGGCGAGATCGAGCGCCGCGGTCGGGCCGAACAGCAGCTTGGCCCCGCCCTCGGCCTCCTCGGCCTCGAACAGCCCCTCGAGATCTTCGCCCGCGAGCTCGAAGCCCTGGCGGTACCAGGGGGTCACCGCGTAGCTCGCGGCCAGCGCCACCATCACGTCCGCCTCGTCCCGGCCGGCCGAGCCCACCGGGATCTCCAGCAGGCCGCCCAGGCTGAGATCGAGGTCGCCGAAGGAGCGCCCCAGGGTGAGCCGGGCGCGCGGGATGTGGTCCCCGCGGTAGTCGAAGAGGTACCCCAGGCCCAGGTCCAGGTTGACCGCGTGGAGGTCCTGGCGGAGCGCCCGGGCGAGCGCCTCGAGGCCGGCTGCGTACGAGCCCAGCCCGCCCCCGCGGCCGGGATCGAGCAGCAGGCCGGCGAAGCCCTCGAGCCCCAGCCAGCCGAGCGGCTGTCCGCGCAGCCGCAGCCCAAGCTCCACCCCGTCGGGCGCGAAGTTGCGGCTCTCGCGGGTGCCGTAGGCGGTCTCTAGCATGACCGCGAAGGCGCCCTCCGTCCCCTGACCGGTGCGCTGGTAGACGTAGGGGCTGCCAGGGTCGGCGGCGCGCACCGACCCGGCCAGGACGAAGGTGACCAGGATCACGCCGGCAGCGATCGCGGCGCGCGGGCGAAGGTGGATTTCCGTGGCAAAGCCGATCCTCATCGTGGCGAGGTTATCGGTTTCCAGCTTGGGGATCAACCGGTTGGAGAAAAGCACGCGGGCCGCGCAACTCGCCCGGGCGGGCCGGGTTGAACCAGTCGAATGCGGATCGCAAACCAGACCAACCAGGCAGGAGGACGAGTCATGAAGAAGCTGTACGCACTGCTGGGGATCGCGGCGCTGGCGCTGTGGAGCCTGACCGGCTGCGGCACGAACATGGACACGGAGGCGCTGATCGAGGAGGCCACCTACACCGAGGCGCTCTCCGAGGGCGACGGCGAGGGGCTGGACGGCGTGCCCGAGGGCGACGAGGACGGCGTGGTGGACGAGGAGGCCGAGGCCAGCGTGGACGACGAGGCCCAGCTCTCGGAGACCTGCTCCCTGGAGGCCCTGCGCGCCCGGGTCATGGCCCGCTACGACCGCAACGGAGACGGCCGGCTCGGGCCGGCCGAGCGCGCGGCCCTGGCCGAGGACCTCGGCCCCTACCCCCGGGCCCGCTACCGCTGGGCGCGTCACTTCCGCCTGCAGCGCATGAAGTGGGTGTACGATGCGAACGAGGACGGGGTGCTGGACGAGGCCGAGCGCGCGGCGCTGCGCGGGGACCTCGAGGCGCGCTGCGAGGCCCGCCGGGCCGCGCTGCTCGAGCACTTCGACGCGGACCAGAGCGGCGCCCTGGAGGCGAGCGAGTGGGCCGCGGCCCGCGAGGCGCTGCGGGCGCGCATCCAGGCCCGGGTGCAGGCGGTGCTGGCGGAGTTCGACGCGAACCAGAACGGCGTGCTCGACGAGGGCGAGCGGCTCCAGCTCGTGGCCGCCGTCCGCGCCCGGCTGCAGGCCCTGCGCGCGGAGCTCAAGGCCCAGTTCGACGTCGACGGGAACGGGGTGCTGGACGAGGCCGAGCGCGCCCAGCTCCGCGAGTTCCTCCGCAGCCACGTCCGCGGTGAGCACTTCGGCGAGCAGGGCGTCTGACGGAGCGCCGACCGGCCCGTCGCCTCTCCTTCCCCTCCCGCTTTCCCGCGAGACCCCACAGAGCCCTGGCCGGGCGAGCTACTTCTTGAGCTTGGCCCCGAGCGCGCCGAGCAGGATCTTGGCCTGGATGGGTTTCTGGAAGACGCCCGCGAGGCCCAGCGCCCCGGTGTCGACCTGGCCCGAGAGCTCGTCGCCCACCGCGCTGAGCAGGTAGACGGGCACCTGGCTGCCCAGCCGCTTCAGCTCCTTCACGAAGCCCGTGCCGGAGTCGACCTCCTCCATCATGAGATCGGCGAGGATCAGATCCGGCCTGGCCCGCTGGAAGACCTTCAACCCCTCGGCGGCCGTGGGCGCCGACACGAAGGTGTAACCGGCCGCCTCGAGCACCACCTTGAGCGACTCGAGGATGTCGGGGTCGTCGTCCACGCACAGGATCACGTGCTTGCCGTTCTTCATGGCGTCTCGCTCCTTGGTCCAGGTCCGCAGGCCCTCCTACCACGCCCCGGACGGCGCGTCGAGGGTTTCGTGGGCCCCCCGCTGAATCCCGTCCGGAGGCCAGTTGACCTGCGGGTCGACATCGGCTATTGGGGGGGGCGGGCAAGATGTTGGCCGGTTTCTGGTCACCAAGGCGTGCGGCGGGCGCGGCCCGGCGCGCGCGAATCCAGGGAGGTGGCGCATGATCCTCGCACCCGAGCTCCGCGCACAGATCGAGGAGATCGCCGGGCGCTACCCGGACCGGCGCTCCGCGCTCCTGCCCGCGCTGCACCTGGCCCAGCGCTCGCTGGGCGGCTGCGTGCAGGCCGACGGCGTGGCCGAGGTCGCATCGATCCTGGGCTTGCCGCTGGCGGCCGCCTTCGGCGTCCAGAGCTACTACACCATGTTCAACAGGCAGCCCATCGGCCGCTACCACCTGCAGCTGGACGTGAACGTGCCCGCCATGCTGGCCGGGGCCGACGCGCTGCTCGCCCACCTCGAGCAGGTCCTCGGCATCCGCGCCGGCCAGACCACGCCCGACGGCCTGTTCACCCTGTCCACGGTCCAGGATCTGGGCAGCTGCGGCACCTGCCCGGTGCTGCAGGTCAACGATCGCTACTACGAGAACCTGACCCCGGCCCGGGCCGACGAGCTGCTTACCCACCTGCGCCGCGGGCAGATGCCGGACTGGCAACCCGAGGCCGCCTGGGGCTCGAGCTGCAACATCCTGCTCAGGCGCCGCGGCAACCCGAAGGCCCGCGAGCTCGCCGAGTACCGCAAGACCGGCGGCTACCAGGCCCTGGAGAAGGCGCTGGGCATGACCCCCGAGGCGCTGGTGGCCGAGGTCAAGGCGGCGGCGCTGCGCGGCCGTGGCGGGGCTGGCTTCCCCGCGGGCATGAAGTGGGGCTTCCTGCCCAAGGAGGGCAACCGGCCGGTCTACATGATCTGCAACGCCGACGAGGGCGAGCCGGGCACGTTCAAGGACCGGCAGATCATGGAGTTCGACCCCCACCTGCTGCTCGAGGGCTTGACCATCGCCGGCCTGGCCGTCGGCTCCAGGCTCGGCTTCATCTACATCCGCGGCGAGTTCGCCTGGATCGCCGAGATCCTGGAGCGGGCGGCGGAGCAGGCCCGCCAGGCCAAGCTGCTGGGGAACGACATCCTCGGCCGGGGCAAGGAGTTCGAGGTGCTGGTGCACCTGGGAGCCGGCGCCTACGTGTGCGGGGAGGAGACCGCGCTCATCGAGTCGCTGGAGGGCAAGCGCGGCTGCCCGCGGGTCAAGCCACCGTTCCCGGCCAGCGCGGGGCTGTACGGCTGCCCGACCATCGTCAACAACGTGGAGACCCTGGCCTGCGTCCCGACCATCGTGCAGCACGGCGCGGAGGCCTTCAAGAAGCTGGGCACGCCCAACAACCACGGGCCCAAGATCTTCGGCATCTCCGGCCACGTGAAGCGGCCGGGCACCTACGAGCACCCGCTGGGCACCTCGCTGGACGCGCTGCTCGCGGAGGCGGGCGGGGTCCAGGGCAAGCTGAAGGCGATCATCGTGGGCGGGCTCTCCGTGCCCATCCTGACCGCCGCGGAGGCCGCTGGGCTGAAGATGGACTACGACTCCTGCCTGAAGGCCGGCACCATGCTGGGCTCGGGCGGCGTCATCGTGATGAACGAGACGACCTCGATCCCCGCGGTGGCCTTGCGCGCCATGGAGTTCTACGCGCACGAGTCCTGCGGCCAGTGCGCGCCGTGCAGCCGGGGTTCTCACACCGTCCTCGCGCTGCTTCGCCGGCTGGTCGCGGGCCGGGGTAGCCAGGCCGACATCGAGGCGGTCCTCCACCTGTGCAAGCGCATCAAGGGGTCGACCCTGTGTCCGACCGGGGACGCCTTCTCGGTGCCCATCGAGGCCATGGTGCGGAAGTTCCGCCCCGAGTTCGAGGCCCTGGTGAGGTAGTCGCTGGCCGGGGGGATCCGCCCGGAGGGGCAGGTTCGAGGCGACGCGTGCAAGGATCTCCCATGGAGGCTTCGGTCGCCACCCGCGCGGTCCACGTGACCGGGAGCGCGTCGAAGCCGACCACCATCCAGCTGGTGAACGAAGCTCCCTTGACGATCGAGGTGCACGGCGAGCCCCTCCTGCGGATCGCCTACACACCCGGCGACGAGCAGGCGTTGGTCGTCGGCCTGTGCTTCTCCCGTGGGCTCATCGACCAGCTCGAGGACTTCGAGAACCTGGATTTCTTCCGGGAGGGCGAACCCGGCCGGGCCCGGGTCCGGCTGCGCACCGGGCGAGCCCGGAGGGAGCCCCCGCGCAGCAGGGACAGGGTCCCGGACGAATTCTTCGCCGTCCAGGCGCCCCGCTGCTTCGAGACCCTGTACCGGCACCAGGCCCTCAAGTCGCGGACCGTCGCAGCCCACGCGGTCGCCCTGCTCGACCGCGAACTCCTGCCACTGGCCGTCAAGGAAGATCTCGGCCGGCACAACGCCTACGACAAGGCCATCGGCCAGGCGTTGCTCGATGGGGTCCTGGGGCGGGCCTGGGTCGCGGTGCTCACCTCGCGCGTGGTCTCGGAGCTCGTCCAGCGGTCGGTCCGGGCGGGTCTGGCCGTTGTCCTCAGCGTGTCCAGGCCCTCGGCCCTGGCCGTTTCCGAGGCCGACCGATCGGGCTTGATTTTGGCTTGTCTTAGCCGCGAAGATGGGATGTTCGTCTTCAACAAGGGAGAACAGGAATGAAGCTGACCATCGATCGGACAACCGTCGAGGCCCAGCCGGGCCAGACGATCCTTCAGGTGGCACGGGCCCACGGGATCTACATCCCGACCCTGTGCTACCACGAGAAGACGGGCGCCGCATCGAAGTGCCGCGTGTGCGCCGTGGTGGTCGAGGGCATGCGAGGGCTGCAGCTCGCCTGCTCGGTCCCGGCCAAGGACGGCATGGTGATCCACACGGATACGGCCGAGGCCAGGGACACGCAGAGGCTGGTGGTCAACCTGCTGCTGTCCACCGGGACCCACGACTGCCTGGCCTGCGAGAAGAACGGGGTCTGCGAGCTGCAGGACGCCGCTTACCACCTGGGCATCATGAAGCCCGCCTTCGTGATCGACTCCGGGCGGGGCGAGGAGCGACCCGATGACTCCTCGGCCTTCATCGTCCGGGATCACGCCAGGTGCATCGCCTGCGGTCGCTGCGTGGTTTCGTGCAGCAAGAACGTGATCAACCGGGTGCTCGACTTCGGGTACCGGGGCAGCGAGACGCGGGTCATCTGCGACGACGATCGGCCGATGGGCGACTCGAGCTGCGTGCAGTGCGGCGAGTGCGTGCAGCTCTGTCCGGTCGGCGCGCTGGTGGAGAAGAAGGCCATCGGCAAGGCGCGCACCTGGGAGCTGAGCAAGGTCCGCACCACCTGCCCGTACTGCGGGGTGGGCTGCCAGCTCGACCTGCACGTCAAGGGCGAGCAGATCGTCAAGGTGACCGGGGTGGAGGAAGGCCTGCCCAATCGCGGCTACCTGTGCGTGAAGGGCCGCTTCGGCTACGACTTCCCCTACGCCGAGGATCGGCTGAAGACCCCGCTCATCAAGGAGAACGGCGCCTTCCGCCCGGCCAGCTGGGACGAGGCCCTCGATCTGGTGGCCAGCAAGTTCAAGGACATCATCGCCCAGTCCGGCCCGGACGCCGTGGCCGGGGTGAGCTGCGCGCGGAGCATCAACGAGGACTCCTACCAGATGCAGAAGCTCTTCCGGGCGGTGTTCCGGACAAACAACATAGATCACTGCGCACGAACTTGACACGCCCCCACGGTCGCCGGTCTGGCGACCTCATTCGGTTCCGGGGCCATGACCAACTCGTTCGGCGAGCTCGCGAACGCGAAGCTCATCTTCTGCATCGGCACCAACATGACCGAGGCCCATCCGGTGGCCTCCTACTACGTGAAACAGGCCGTGCAGAAGGGCGCCAAGCTGATCGTGTGCGACCCCCGCAAACACGCCCTGGCCAGGGAGGCCACGATCTTCGCCCAGCTCAAGGTGGGCTCGGACATCGCCCTGCTCAACGGCATCATGAACGTCCTGATCTCCGAGGACCTGTACGACAAGGCCTACGTCGCGGCCAACTGCACGGACTTCGAGACGCTCAAGGCCAAGGTGCTGGAGTACCCGCCCGAGAGGGCGGCCGAGATCAGCGGGGTCCCGGTGGCGACCATCCGTGAGATCGCGCACACCATGGCGGCCATCCACCCGGCCATGCTGTGCTACACCCTGGGGATCACCGAGCACACCTGCGGCAAGAACAACGTGATGTCCACCGCCAACCTGCAGATGCTGCTGGGCAACGTCGGGGTGGAGTGCGGCGGGGTCAACCCGTTCCGCGGCCAGAACAACGTCCAGGGCGCCTGCGACATGGGTGCGCTGCCCAACGTCTTCCCGGGCTACCAGAAGGTCGCCGACCCGGCGGCTCGCGAGAAGTTCCAGAAGGCCTGGGGCGTGGACAAGCTGCCCGACAAGCCGGGCCTCATGATCCCGGACATGCTCGAGGGCCTCCTCAGCAAGAAGGTCAGGGGGTTCTACATCTTCGGCGAGAACCTGGCTGAGACCGAGCCGAACATGACCCACGTCGAGAAGTGCCTCAAGGCGTGCGACTTCATCGTGTGCCAGGACATCTTCCTGACCGAGACCGCGAAGCTCGCCCACGTGGTCCTGCCCGGCACCTGCTGGGGCGAGGACGACGGCACCTTCGCCTCGAGCGAGCGCCGGGTCAGCAGGGTCAGGAAGGTCAAGAAGCCAGCCTACGATGCACGGCCGAACTGGTGGATCTTCCGCGAGATCGCCAGGCGCCTGGGCCAGGATTGGGCCTCCACCAGCGGCCAGGAGCTCTGGGACAACGAGGTCAGCGTGCTCGCGCCCGCGCTGGCCGGGATCAAGTACCGGCGGATCGAGAAGAACGGCCTGCAGTGGCCGTGCCCGACGCTCGAGCACCCGGGCACCGCGGTGATGCACCGGAACGGGAAGTTCACCCAGGGCAAGGGCGTGTTCAAGGCCGTGGACTGGACCCCGCCCGCCGAGGTGCCGGACGCGGAGTACCCCTTCGTGCTCAGCACGGGCAGGCGGCTGTACCACTACCACACCCGCACGCAGACCGCGCGCTGCGGCATGGACCAGATCCTGCCCGAGGAGACCGCCGACATCTCCCCCCAGGACGCGGCCCGGCTGAAGATAACCGACGGCGAGCGGATCCTGGTCGCTTCCCGCCGGGGGCAGGTCAAGGTCAAGGCCCGGGTCACCGAGCAGATGCCGCCGGGCATGGTCTGGATGGCCTTCCACTTCCGCGAGGGCAACGCCAACTGGTTGACCAAGGACGCCTTCGATCCGGAGACCAAGACCGCAGAATACAAGGCCTGTGCTGTCCGCATCGCCAAGCTGTGACAAGACGGGTCTTCGCTCTCGCGACCTCCCGGGGGCCGCTCTTGCGGCCCCCGGGTCGGGTGGCGAGCCCTCCTCGAGTCGAGGTCATGCCATGGCAGAGCCTGAAGAGATCACCTTCCGATCCCACCCGCTCGAAGAATACGTGCAGATGATCGAGCGGTTCCACGGTCACCTGGCGCCAGGGGTGCTGCTCGGCGGGTTCATGGTAGAGCTCGCCTACCAGCAGCTCCCGACCGAGGGGCTGTTCGACGCGATCAGCGAGACTCCGACCTGCCTGCCGGACGCGATCCAGCTCCTGACGCCGTGCTCGGCCGGCAACGGGTGGCTCCAGGTCGTCGACAGCGGGAGGTTCGCCCTCACCATCTTCGAGAAG
Source organism: Myxococcota bacterium (assembly GCA_022710975.1). GTDB lineage: Bacteria > Myxococcota > B64-G9 > B64-G9 > B64-G9 > JAKLGA01. The sequence goes on from JAKLGA010000005.1 coordinate 130,024, forward strand.
ACCACCGGGGCAGGGGTCCGGGTCCACCTGGACGCCGACCGGCTCACCCCGGGCTCGCAGCTCTCCAACTGGTTCCTCAAGCTGGTGCCGAAGGCGGAGCAGGACAAGGCGCAGCTCATCGAGGAGATCGTGCAGGCCGGCTCGCGGATCCTGTCTTTCAGGAAGGTCCACGTGGACCTCGCCGGCCGCAGGCAGAAGAAGGGAGTCAAGACCCAGATCTGCCCGGTCTGCCGGGAGTCCTACCCGCGGGACCATGGCCCGAGGTGTCGGCACTGCTCCGGAGAGAGGATGTACTACCGGGACGCGAGCTGAGGCGGGCTCAGAAGACCTCTGGGTAGCCGACGTCGATGAAGACGTTCTCCAGCCGGTGCTTGTGCCCCAGCTCCATGGCGGCCAGGTTGAGGTAGAGGTTCTTGTGCGCCGCGCTCTTGCAGGAGCGGGCCAGGTCCGTGTAGAGCTTCGCCGCGGCCTCCTCCTTCTTCATGGCCAGAGCGATCGCGTCCCGGGGCTTCATCTCCAGCGAGAGCTCGGGTGTCTGGACGGTCTCCGCGATCTTCCAGTCCTCCACCTTCTCGAAGTCCATCTGCAAGGTGTCGTCGAACCGGAATCGTTCGAGGACCTCCTGGTGCCCCAGCTCCTGCTTCGCCAGATCCGCGAACAGGTCCTTCACGAAGGGGTCCTTGGACCTCAGGGCCAAGCCGTTGTAGAACTCCATTGCCTCGACCTCGCGCTCGATTGCCTTGGCGAGCAGCTCACCGAACTCGGCCCTGTTCATGTGCCAGTTCCTTTCTCTCCCGGAGGAGCCAGCGCCTCCGCGCACATCCGACGCTTCCAGTCGAAGTATATCGAAGACCCCCGGCAGCGGGGCAAGGTAAAAAGTGACCGGGCTGGAGCGACCTGAAGGGACGGGGGGAGAGCGGCGGGAGGGCCTGGGCTCAGGTCTCCTTGGGGAGCTCGCCCTTGAACGCGTACTGGTACACGAAACCGATGAACACCATCCCGCCGATGATGTTGCCGAGGGTGACCGGGGCGAGGTTCCACGCGAGGAAGTCCACCCAGGAGACGTGCGCGCCCAGCATGATGCCGGTCGGGATGAAGTACATGTTGGCCACGCTGTGCTCGAACCCGGTGGCCACGAACGCCATGATGGGGAACCAGATGCCGAAGAACTTGCCGATCATGTTCTTCGAGGAGAACGCCAGCAGGATGGCCACGTTCACCAGGATGTTGCAGGCCACGCCCTTCAGCATGGCGGACCACCAGCCCATGCCGCCCTGGGCGATGTACGGCAGCACCTTGCCCTCGGCGATGGCGATGGCGTTCTGGCCGAACGCGGTGAGCTCGGCCCCGCCGCCCTTGACGCAGGGCCCCACGGCCATGATGTAGGCCCAGAAGATCGAGCCGACGAAGTTGCCGATGTAGACCCAGAACCAGGCCATCAGCATGCGCTTGACCGCCAGCTTCTTGTTCAGGCAGGCGACCGGCATGAGCATGCAGTCGCCGGTGAACAGCTCCATGCCCGTGAGCACGATCGCGATCAGGCCGACCGGGAACACCGCACCGGCGATCAGGGACTTCATGCCCGGAGCGACGCCCGTGTCCAGCCCGGTCCCGCACACCGTGGCCAGGGCGCCGCCGACCGCGATGTACATGCCCGCCATGAACGACCGCATGAGCCAGTTCGGGACCGAGAGCCCGCCCTTGTAGGTGCCCGCTGTACAGCAGTTCTGGACGATCTCCACCGGTTTGTTCGCCATGGCCTTCCTTTCCTTTCCTTGGTCCCAGTATGTTTCCGGGCCAGTCCGTCGCCCGTCCTGGATGATCGAAGATGGCTCATACCGGTTTCCCGGTGGCCTGACAAGTAGATTCTGGAGGTTCCTCTTCTAAAACAGGACACTAAATAGCCGATTGCCGCGGAGCGTTGCCCCCGGGCGAACGGCTCTGCTATGGTGCCGCCGATGAATGAACGAGTGCCCCTGCCCGGGCTGCTGCTGGTCGGCTCCGCGAACCGCGGCGCGGGCAAGACCGAGCTCGTCTGCCGCATCCTGCAGCGTTTCTCCGGTCGCTTCGAGCTCACCGGCGTGAAGATCACGACCATCCACGAGGGCGAGCCCGCCACGCTCGGTTCGGGCCACGACGGACACCGTGCCTTCACCGGGCCCTGCCGGCTGAGCGAGGAGGCCTCGGGCGTTGCAGGCAAGGACACCACCCGGATGAAGGCCGCAGGCGCTCGCCGGGTCCTGTGGCTGCGCGTGCGGCGCGAGGAGCTGCGGACCGGGCTCTCGGCCCTGCGTGAGGCCCTCGGACCCTCCGCCCTGGCCGTGGTGGAGTCGAGCTCGCTGCGCGGCGTGGTCGATCCCGATCTGTTCCTCATGCTCGAGCGCCCGGGCGCCCCGCCCAAGCCGACCGCGGAGCGCGTGTCGGGCTTCGCCGATCGCCGGGTGCGCTGCTCGGGGACCAGCTTCGACCTGGACCTCGAGGCCCTCGCCCCCGCGCGGGGGCGCTGGCAGCTCCGCGAACCCGCGACCGCGATCGTGCTGGCCGGCGGGCAGAGCCGTCGGATGGGGATCGACAAGGGCAGCCTGGAGATCGGCGGGATCCGGCTCCTCGAGCGGGTCGTCGCCAGCCTGCGCCCGCACGTCCGCGAGGTCCTGATCGGCCTCGGGGCCGATCGCCCCATGCGGGTCGCCGGCACCCGCCCGGTCTTCGATCCCGTCGCCGGGCAGGGGCCGCTCATGGGGCTGGCCACCTGCCTGGCCGCGAGCACGAGCGACCGCAACCTGGTCGCGGCCTGCGACTTGCCGGACATCCCGCGGCGGCTCGTCGAGCGCCTGCTGGACGAGGCGCTCACCCACGAGGCGGCCGTGCCGCGGGGCGCGGGCGGCGAGCTGGAGCCGCTGCTGGCGGTCTACCGGCGCCGGCTGCTCCCGGACGTCGAGCGCCTGCTGGCCACTGGCGAGCGGAGCATCCGGCCGCTGTACGCCGCGCGCCAGGTGAGCTACGTCGAGCTGCCCGCACTGGGCGTCGAGGCCATCCCCAACCTCAACACGCCCGAGGACGTGGCCGCCTTCGAGGCGCGCCGCCGGCGGCCGGGCTGAGCCGCCCCCTCACCCCAGCCCGAGCTTCTTCAGCTTGCGGTAGAGCGTCACGCGATCCATGCCCAGCGCCCGGGCCGCGGCCGAGCGGTTGCCGGCGTGCCGCTCGAGCGCCTCCCGGAGCCGCGCCGACTCGTCCTCCGGCCCCCGCTCCGCGGCCGAGTAGCGCACCCGGCCGCCCGCGAGCTCAGGGGGCAGGTCCTCGGGCCGGATGCGCCGGCCCGGGGCGAGCGCCACCGCGAACTCGAGCGCGTTCGCCAGCTCCCGCACGTTGCCCGGCCAGGGGTGCTGGGCCAGCCGGGCCACGGCGGCCGGGGTGAGCGCCAGGCCGGGCCGCCCGCGCGCGGCCGCGATGGACTCCAGCAGCTCGGCCGCCAGCAGCGGCACGTCGTCGCGCCGCTCCCGCAGCGGCGGCAGCGCGATGGGGATGACCCGGATGCGGTAGTAGAGATCCTCGCGGAACCTGCCCTCGGCCACGGCGCGGGCCAGGTCGCGGTTGGTGGCCGCCACGACCCGCACGTCCGCGGCGCGGGTGGCGCTCTCGCCCACCCGCTGGTACTCGCGCTCCTGCAGGAAGCGCAGGAGCTTCGCCTGGGTGGCCGGGCTGAGCTCGCCCACCTCGTCCAGGAAGAGCGTGCCCCCCTCGGCCGCCTCGATGCGCCCGGCGCGATCGCGCAGCGCCCCGGTGAAGGCGCCCTTCACGTGGCCGAAGAGCTCCGACTCGAGCAGCGTCTCCGGCAGCGCCGCGCAGTTGATGGCCTCGAACGGCCCGGCCCGCCGGCCCGACAGGCGGTGCAACGCGCGGGCCACCATCTCCTTGCCCGTGCCGCTCTCCCCGGTCACCAGCACGGTCACGTCCGTTCCGGCCACCTGCTCCACCAGCCGGAACACCCGGCGCATGGCCTCGCTGCGCCCGATCATGCCGCCGAAGGAGGATCCGCGGCGGGCCTCCTGGGCGGCGCCGGCCTCGCGCCGGTCCTCCAGCAGCAGCACCGAGCCGAGCGCCTGCCCGTCGGCGTCCTTGAGCGGCACGGCCACCTCGGCCACCGCCAGCGGCCGGCCATCGCGCCCCTCGAGCTCGGTGGTGCGCGCGGCCTCGGCGGCGCCGGTCTCCAGGCAGTGCTGGGCCGGGCAGTCTCGCTTGCACAGCCCGGAACGGAGCACCTCGTGGCAGAAGCGGCCCAGCGCCTCGGCTGCCGGGATGCCGGTCAGCACCTCGGCCCTCCGCGAGAAGGAGGTGATGCGCCAGTCGCGGTCGATGGTCACCACCCCCTCGCGGATGCTGCCCAGCACGGCCGCCTGCAGCCGCTCGCGCTCGGCGATGGTCTCGCCCTGGGCCCGGCAGCGGTCGATCTGGGCGGTGAGCGCGCTGTCGTCCCGGAGCCACTCCACCCCTCCCACGAGCTGGCCGCGCTCGTCCCGCAGCGCGAAGGCGTTCTTGGTCACCAGGCGCTCCTCGCCCGCCTTCGTCCGCAGCCGGACCTGCGCGCCCTCCACCGCGCCCCGCTCGAACAGGCCGCAGGCGGCCAGGCAGTTCTCGCAGCGGATGCCCGCCAGGCAGTGCCGGCCCAGCACCTCGCCCGCCGGGAAGCCCGTCAGGCGCTCGGCCTGGCGGTTCCAGAAGACGATGTTCTGCTCCCGGTCCACCACGTACAGCGCGTCCCCGATCGAGTCGAGGAACTCCCGCAGCACGCCCGGCTGCGCGCCGAGCAGCGCCAGGATGTCGAGCGACTCCGGTTTCTTCACGGGCACCTCCGGATGTTGCACGAACTGTTGCACATCCTGCAGCAACTGTCCAAGGCAACAGCTCGCAACCCCGGAGAAGAACCCTGGAACCAAAAAATATCATTTCAAATCAAAGGAAATCACATGTGGCATACAGCTTGAATCGTCTTCCAACGACCAAGCCTTGGAGGGCTCCCATGAGGACCATGCTCGCCAACAAGTACCTCCTCAACGGCCAGGCGGCGCGGGCGCTGGGGCTCTACCAGGCGGATCTCGCCGAGCGGCCCGAGCAGCCCGAGCTACGCTGCCGGCTGATCCTGGCCCAGCTCGAACTCGAGCGGGTCGAGGAGGCCGCCGGCCTCCTGCTCGAGGTGCTGGCGCAGCGCGGGCCAGGGGCGCTGGCGCTGCTGGTCGGGGGCTGCCAGGGCTTCGTACCCGCGGGCGCCGCGGACGAGCCGCCGGCCCTGGCCGGGCTCCGGGCGGTGCTCGGCGGCCGGCTCGAGGCCGGACGAGACCTCCTGCGGGCCGCGGACCCAGACCGTTACCCGCGGCTGGCCCACCTGGCGCGGGCGCTGGAGGACAGCCATGATCCCTGACCTGCTCGGCATCCTGGGCGCGGGGGCGCTCACCTTCCTCACCCCGTGCGTGCTGCCGCTGGTGCCCATCTACCTCTCGGCCCTGGTGGGCGGGGACTTCCGCCAGCTCCAGGGCGGCGCGGCCCGCGGTCAGCTCGTGCTGCGCGCGGCCTGGTTCGCGCTGGGCTTCGTGGTGGTGTTCACCCTGCTGGGGCTGGCGGCCTCCGGCCTGGGGGCGTTCCTGGCCTCGCACAAGACCGGGGTGCAGGCCTTCGGCGCCTTCCTGATCGGGCTGTTCGCGCTCAAGTTCCTGGGAGTGATCCAGATCCCCTGGCTGGAGCGCACGCTGCGGCCGGGCAGCCAGCGGCTGGCCACCCGGGTGGGCTGGCTGAACGCCTTCGCCATGGGGCTGGTGTTCGCCGCGGGCTGGTCGCCGTGCGTCGGGCCGGTGCTGGGCTCCGTGCTGACCTACACGGCCTCCGCCACCTCGAGCCCGCTCCAGGGCGCCCTGTACCTCGCGGTCTACGGGCTCGGCTTCGCCTTGCCGCTGCTCGGGGTGGCGCTGTTCGCCGAGGCGAGCGCGCGCCTGCTCACCCGGCTGGGCGGGCACGTCCGCAAGATCGAGCTGGTCCTCGGCGGGCTGCTGCTGCTGCTGGCCGGCTCGATGCTCTTCGGCGCGCTGCCAGCTCCTCCCTCCCCCGCCGGGCCCGCGGTGGCGGTCGCGACCGGGCCCGCGGCGGCCCCGGACGGCCTGGAGGGTCAGTCCCTGCCGCCGGAGGTCCAGCCCAGCCTGACCGCCTTCGTCTCCCGGGACTGCGCGGTCTGCCAGCGCATGAAGCCCACCATCCAGTCCCTGGTTGAGCGCTGCGACGGGAACAAGGTGCGGGTGCGGGTGGTGGACGTCTCGCAGCCCGAGAACCGCGGGGAGATCGCCGAGCACCGCCTGGTGGGCGTGCCCACCTTCGTGTTCGAGGCGCCCGACGGGCACGAGGTGGCCCGCCTGGTGGGCGAGCAGACCGAGGACACCCTGCGCCAGGCGCTCTCGGCGCTGCGCGGCGAGCCGTGCCCCGGGATCAGCGAGCTGCCCGGGGCTGCCACGCCCCTCGGCGAGCCGCCGCCCGAGCCGCCCGTGGCCTGCAAGACGGGCCTGCCCGGCGAGCCGCCCGCGGACGAGTCCAGCCGGCCACCGGCGTTCAGCGATCCCGCCACCTGCGGCGGCTGACGCGCTCCAGCCGCCAGAGCACGAGCAGGCCGAGCACCCACGCCAGCGAGCCGGCCACCCCCGGCGCGCCGCATCCGCCGGCCACGTCGCCGCCCGGGCCCTCCCCATCGTCGCTCAGGCCGCCTCCGTCATCGCCCTGGCCGCCGCCGTCCACATCGGCGTCGTCCAGGCCCGAGCCGTCCCCGGCGGAGTCGCCCTCGCCGGCGCCGTCCTGGCCCGCGCCGTCCTGGTCGCCGCCGTCCTCGTCCCCGGCGTCGCCTCCGTCGGGGTCCGTCCCCGTGGACACGAGGAGATCGCTCCGGCCGTAGACGGTCGCGTCCGGGTCGGCGGAGAAGGTCAGGTGGTAGAGCCCGGCCAGGCCGAAGGTCGCGCGGTAGCGCCAGTGGCACAGATCGCCCGGGTCCGCCACGCACGCGCCGTCGATCCCCATCAGCGCGGAGGCCAGCGAGCCGCCCGGCCCGTCGATGCCCAGGCCGATGTTCGTGTGGCCCACGTGCCCGGCCACGTCGATGTCCACCGCCTCGCCCGCCACGGGCGCGGCCGGCTCGAAGGCGAAGGTCACCTGCCCGTCCGGACAGGGCGGATCCCCGCCGGCGCAGTCCTGGTCCACGCCGTCCCCGCACACCTCGCTGGCCCCGGGGTGGACGTCCGGCCGCGCGTCGTCGCAGTCGGCCGGCGGCGAGTAGCCGTCCTGGTCCTGGTCGGAGACCGGCCCGCCGGGACAGCCCGTGGTCCAGCGGCGGCCGGTGGCGATGGCCCCGCGCAGATCGTCCAGCAGCGGCCCACTGCAGCCGATGCAGAAGTCGCGCCCCGAACCGTCGTCGTTGCGCGTCCAGCGGTAGGGGGTCAGCGCACGGACGAGCTGATCCGGGTGGGCCAGGTTCCAGGCGTGCACCTCCTCGTACAGCGCCTGGAAGTAACCCAGGTTCTGGTCCGGGTACGGATCGCAGGGCGGATCGCACACGTTGCCCGCCTCGGTGATGTACAGCGGGACGTCCAGGATCCCGCGCGCGCGCAGCGCCCCGAGCACGTCCTGGTACACCCGGAACTGGAAGTGCCAGGTGTGCACGCCGTCGGGCCACATGGCCTCCGACGAGGCCGCCGCGGGCTCGAACGAGCGCGTGTAGGCGTGGATGGCGAAGCCGTCGTGACGGCCGGCCAGCTCATCCAGCACCGCGCGGAAGTAGTCCTCGAGCCAGTCGCCGTACAGCTCGGGCAGGTCAGCCCAGATGCCCGGCGGGGCCACCAGCACCTGGTCGCCCGCGCGCCCCGGCAGCGCGTGGACCGCGTCGCGCACGGCCAGGTAGGCCCGCGCGTAGTGCGCGGGCGGGAGGGCTCCGTGGCCCCAGTCCAGGTTGGGCTCGTTGCCCACGATCCACACGTGGGCCCCGCCCCGGGAGCGGGACACGTAATCGGCGAAGGTGCTGGCGAAGGCAGGGAGATCGGCCTCGCTCCGCGGCACGGTGTCGCTCCAGGTGTCGTCCAGGCGCACGATCACGCCCAGGCCGCGGGAGGTCAGCGGTCCGAAGTCGGCCGAGCCCGCGTAGCCCTGGTGGCCGATGGCCTCGGCGTGCAGGAGCCAGCCGCGGGCGCAGTCCGAACCCGCGCTGGCCTGGATCAGGAACTCGGCCGAGTCGGTCGTCCAGTCGTGCAGGCCGTAGAGGTAGGGCGACTCCCCCGGCTCCACGGCGGCGCCGGACCGCGCGGCCAGCAGTCCGAGCAGCAGCACCGCGTGCGCGGGCGGACGCATGAGTTTCCTCCGGGAGGCGCAGGCCGAGTATACCAGAAGCCGTGGGTGGACCGGCGCCCCGCCTGGCAGCGCGGGCGGTTCCGTGCCATCCTGCCCCTGTTCCACGTGGAAAGGAGCCGGGACATGCCCGCCACCCATGCTCGCCTTGGTGCCGCCGCCCTGCTCGCGCTGCTGGTCGCAGGCTGCGCGGCCTCCCCCGGCCGGCCCGCGCCGGTCCACGCGGACGGGCGCAGCCCGCGCCTGCTCGAGGGCCTGCTGGCCGGCCCGCTGCCATCCCTGGAGGGCCGGCTCGCCGAACTCGCGGCCGAGGCCAGCCACGCCTTCACCCGCGCCGACTTCGGCGCCGCGCGGCGGCTCGCGCTCGAGGCCCTGCGGGCCGCGCCGGCGGACCAGGCCGGCTGCGACGGGCGCGGGCCGCTCGGCTACCTGGCCTGGAAGGCGAGCCGGCTGGGCGGCGGGGACGCCGAGGAGGCGCTGGCCGAGCTGCGCTCCGCCTGCCTGGCGCTCGAGCTGCCCGAGGGAAAACGGGAGCTGCAGACCTTCCTCGGGCTGCTGGTCGAGCTGGAGGGCGCGCGCGGCGCGGGCTGGAGCCTGGACGGGCTGCCGGACGGCTGGGTCACCCGCCGCGGACGGGCGCGGGCCCTCGAGGAGCTCCGAGCGCGGGCCGCGGGCGTCCAGGGCGCGCGGGGCGAGCTCGTCCACGCCCTCCTGGCCGAGCTGGAGGCCACCTTCCGGCCCACCCAGGACGTGTGCGACGAGGCCGGAGAGCGGGCGCGGCTGGCGGAGCTGGAGCGGGCCCGGGCCGAGTTCGTGCGCCTCGGCCGCGAGGACCTGGCGCCCTGGCTGGGGCTCGCGCCGCCCACCGACGCGCAGGGCCGGGTTCAGCTCCCGGCCCTGCGGGCCTACCGCGAGGCGCTGGACGGCCCCGGGCGGCAATGGCTGAAGTCCACCGGGCTATCCTCGCTGCTCAGCGCGCTGGCCTACCAGGCGATCTCCGGCCTCGAGCCCCAGCTCGTCCAGCCCCTGTGCGCGGACCTGCTGGCGGAGACCGAGCGCCGCATGCTCCAGGACACCGGGCCGGAGGCGCTCGACAGGAGCACGGACCTCCTGGTCGGCCTGTCCACCACGACGGCCTTCTGCCCGGACCGCCGGCCCCTCCAGGCGTTGACCCAGCGGCTGCTCGAGCGCGCCACCCAGGACGCGCGCGGTCGGGTGGCGGTGCTGGGCACCCTGGTCAGCCTGGGCGGCAGCCTGTTCCAGGCGTTGATCAGCGGCCAGGGCAACCAGTTCATGCTCCAGGCCCTGGAGCTGCAGGCCTCGCTGGAGGCCATCCTGCCGACCCTCGGCGCGAGCGCGGACGAGCAGGCCCTGGCGGGCGTGCTGTCCGCCCTGACCGCCGCCGGTCCCTTCCTGCAAGGCCAGCCCGAGGCGGGCCTGGCGCGGCTGGTGCGGGCCGAGGCGCTCTTCGACGGGCTGCCCTACCCGCCTCCACAGGACGCGCCCCAGCTCGTGCGGCTGGCGCCCGGCTTCCGCCTGGTGGCCGACTACGGCCGGGCCCTGGCGGAGCAGCTCCTGGGCCGCGCCGAGGCGAGCCAGGCCAGCCTGGCCCGCCAGGCCGCGCGCCTTGCGTCCGACGTGCCCCTGCTCATGCAGGCCCTGGACGTGGGCCGGCTGAGCGAGGACGCCACCCGCCTGGCCGGCGCGCTCCACTCGCTGGCCGCCCACCTGCTGGGCGCCGGCCCCGATCTGGCCGCGCTCCGCGCCCGGATGGCCGAGGCGCGCCCCACTCCACCCGAGCATGGCGACGCCTGGGACCTCGGGCTGCTGGTCGGTCACGCCCTGCTGTGGGACGTGGTCGGCCTGCTGGGCGAGGGCCCCGAGCGCTTCCCGCCGCTGGCCGAGGCGCGGGCCGAGCTCGACCAGGCCGTGCGCCAGGGGCTCGCCTGGTACGCGCCCGGGGACGCGGGCGCGGACTACCTGCGCCTGCTGCCGCTCGCCCACCAGCTGGCCGAGCGCGCGCTGGCCAGCCCGGAGAGCGAGCCCTGGCCGGCCGTGCTGGCCGCGGGCGAGGAGGTGCGCCCGGAGCTCGAGAAGCTGCTGGCCGAGCTGGCCCCCGCCCACCCGGCCGCGGGCCGGGTCGAGCGCCTGGCGCGCGAGGGGGGCCTGCCCGAGCTGGTCATGGAGGCCCTGTGGGTGGGGCGCGAGGTCGGCTTCGCCCCGCTATCGGCCGGCGAGCCGCGGGCCGTGGCCACGGCGCAGCAGCGGCTCGGCGAGCTGGACGAGGCCCTCGGGCGGGCCGACCGCGCGGATCTGCGCATCATGCTGGGCCTGACCGCGGCCATCCTCTACCACGGCGCGGGGCGCACCGCGGACGGCGTGGCCTGGCTAGAGCGCTCGCAGCGGGCGATCGCCGGCACCGAGCTGGAGGGCCACCCTTACCTGTTCTCGCTGATCGCGGCCTCGATGCGCGATCGGGACGGCGATCAGGCCGGGGCGCTGGCCGCGCTGCGCGCGGCCCTGACGGCCGGAGAGCCGGCCCACGCCTGCGGCAAGGCGCACCCGGTCGACGCCCTGCGCCTGCCCGAGGCCGTGCTGCTCTGGCGCCTGGGGAAACCCGGGCAGGCCCGCGCCGCCCTGGCGCGCTACCGCGAGGCGCTCGCGCGGGGCTCGGGGGGCGAGGGCCGCCTGCGGCTGCTCTACAAGTACCGAAAGGACCTGACCGTGGTCCAGGTGGACATCAGCAACGAGCTGGTCAACATGCTGCTCAGCACCCACCAGGGCGGCACGTTCCAGGTCGGGCTGGGTTTCCAGGGCGAGCCTGCCAACCGCGAGCTGCTCACCTTCGAGGGGGTGGACGTGGGCCACAGGCGCTGGGACCGGGTGCTGCAGGCCGCGCTCCTGGAGGCTGCCCTGGCGCTCGGCGAGGGCCAGGACGCCGCCGCGGACGAGGCGCTCAGGGAGGCGCGCGCCGCCCTGGCGCGCATCCAGAACGGCCAGATCGCCAGCCTGGGCACCTTCGAGGCGGGCGGCCTGGACACCAGCCGCCAGGCGAATACGCCGGAGCTGCTCTTCTGGGTGGGGGTCATGGCCACGCTGCGCGGCCACACCGACGTGGGCGAGGAACTGGAGGCCGCCGCGCGCGCCGCGCTCGGCGACCAGCCCGCGCAGGCCGTGCTGCCCGACGGCCAGCCGCCCGTCCACCTGCGCGGGGTGGCGGCGCTCGCGCCCCTGATCCCGGTCGTGCGCCTGTGGGCCAGCGCGAACCCGCGCCTGACGCCGCCCAGCGCCGAGCTGCTGGCGGCGCTGCGGCCGCTCGCGGCCGGCCCGGGGACGCTCGCGCTCCCGGGCAGCCCGGCCCTGCTGAGCGCGCTGTCCGCGCTCAACCGCGGCGATCCCAAGGGCATGCTGGCGGCCCTGGCCGCCGCCCCGCGCGCGGCGCGGGAGCACCCGGCGCTGCGCCGCCTGCGCACGCTGGGCGCGTCCTTCGAGGCGGGCTGGCCGGCGCCGGCGGCGCTCCAGGCCCAGGCCGAGGAGCTGGTGCGGGCGGGCTACGGGGCCGAAGCGGTGTCGCTGGCCGTGCTGGGCGCCGGGGCGCACGCGGCCGGCGGCCTGGAGCCGGCCATGGAGCCCGTGCTGAGCGTGCTGCACGCCATCGCGCCGCCGGTGGATGGGTTGACCCGGGCCCAGGCCTACCGGGCCCTGTCCGCGCTGGCCGTTACCGCCGGCCGCCACCCGCTCGGCGCGCGCCTGCTCGCAGAGGCGCTGGACTCGGGCGGGGGCCAGGTCCCGCTGGCGCAGGAGATCTCCGAGGAGGCCAGCCTGCTGCACCTGCGCTGGCTGGCGAACGAGGCGGGCCCGGCCCGCGAGCGGCTCGCGCGCAGGCTGCCGCTGTTCACCGGCGCCTACGGCTGGCGGTCGGAGATCGCGCTCCAGCTCCAGGCGGTGGGCGCGGCGCTCGGGGTGGTGACGGGCGAGCCCCCGACGGCGGCCGAGGTGGGCGCCATGCTCGAGCGCTCGGCGAGCGAGCAGCCCCAGGACCTGGGCACCCCGGAGTTCCTGCGCGCGCTGCAGGCGGAGCTGGCCACCGGCCGCGACGGGCGGGAGCTCTGCCAGCGCTACCTGGGGGCCATGTTCCCCGCGCCGGGCCAGCCGCCCGCCGGGACGAATTGACAGCCCCGCCGATCTGCGCGAATTTCAGGTCGTCGGCCCCTGGAGGCACAGCATGCGCAACCCCGTCTGGCCCCTGGCTTGCTCGTTCGTGCTGGCCGCGCTCCTGGCGCACGGCCCGGCCCGCGCCCAGGAAGACGCGGCCGGCGCCAAGGAGCACGCGCTGCTCTCGCGCCTGGAGGGCTTCTACATCGCCGAGCAGGAGAGCGGCCAGGGCGAGGAGAAGTTCTACACCGCCCGCAACCGCACCGAGGCGGTCGAGGGCCAGCGCACCGCGACCGAGTACCGGCCGCGGGACAACGCCCCGCGCAGGAGCCCGACCACCATCCTCCAGGAGCAGGTGGAGGCCTTCCGCCTCCTGGGCGCCCAGGTGCTGCACCAGGGGGACACCGTCCGGGACGACCTGTACGCCAGCATGAAGCTCACCCGCGCCGGCAAGGAGATCTGGGCCTCGGTCCTGCCCGGGGACGAGGGCTACCGCCTGGTGATCGTGGAGCGCGTGCTGGTGAAGCCCGAGATCACCGCGGACGAGATCCGCTCCGCGCTGAACGCCGAGGGCTTCACCGCGGTGCCGCTGAAGTTCGTGCCGGGGAAGCCCGTCCTGCACGCCCGCTCCCACGAGGTGGTGGCCCAGATCGCCGCCATGCTCAAAACCGACACCGACCTCAAGCTGAGCATCGAGGGGCACACCGACAACCGCGGCAACCCCAAGGCGCTCAAGGCGCTGAGCGAGAACCGCGCCAAGACCGTGCTGCAGGCGCTCACCCGGGTGGGCATCGACCCGAAACGCCTGAAGGCGGTCGGCTGGGGCTCCGAGAAGCCCGTGGCCGACAACCGCACCCCCGCGGGCCGCGCCCGCAACGAGCGCATCGAGCTCGTCCGCCAGCAGTGACCCTGCCGCGGGTCTGGAAATGGAAAGGACCGCCGGGCGGAGGGAGAATCGCCCGGCGGTCGCGAAACGGGCCGAACCCTCGGCCCGCGACTCTCACTTGTCGGCGAACTTGGCCGGATCCGCGTCGAACTTGGGCTTGCAACCCGGGCAGCAGAACACGTAGTGCTTGCCCTTGTACTCGGCGCGCGGGCTGTCGGCCTTCACCGTGAACGCCTCTCCCATCACCGGGCAGGTGGCCTGGGTGCCGACCGCCGGCGGGCTGGTGAACGACCTGGGCGCCTCGGCCGCCTTGGCGGCCTTGGCCTGCGGGCACTCGGCCTTGGCCCGGTCGCACCCGCAGCCGCCCGCCTGGGCCTCCACGGGAGCCGCCAGCACCAAGGCGAGCGCTGCCACGACCATCAGGATTCCCGAGCTGACTTTCATGCGTTCCTTACCTCCTGTTCCGGAGTCGGCCTCCCTTGCCGCCCGCTTACGCGCAAGCCAGCACGCAAGACCCGTGCCCCGACCGACAGGGCGTGGGAACGCTGGTACGCCCCGTGCTAAGAGTGGTCGCTCGGTCAGCCGGGCTGGAGAAAGCTCTGCACTGGGACGGCGACCAAGCCAGGGAGTGTAGAGAATTGTTCAAAGGTGAAGACAATCCGACGGCTCCTGGTCGCCTGCGTGGCGCCTGGCCCTGGATGGCCGTGGCGGGCGGGCTGGGGATCATCACCGCCCTGCACTACCTGACGAGCCCCGAGCTGGCCACGGCCCACAACATCTACAGGCGGCTCTACTACCTGCCCATCGTCGGCGCGGCCTTCGCCGGCGGGCTGCGCGGCGGGCTGCTCGCGGCCGTGGCCGCCGCCGCGGTCTACACCCCGCACGCCTTCTTCATGCACCACCACCTCGACCCGGCCCCGACCGCCGAGAAGCTCTCGGAGCTGCTGCTGTTCTTCGGCGTCGGCGGGCTCGCGGGCGCCCTGGTCGACCGCGAGCGGGCGCTGCGCTGGCGTGAGCAGGGCCAGCGGCTGGCCCAGCTCGAGGCCGAGGCGCGCGCGGAGCGGCTGGCCGGGCTGGTCCACCTGGCCCGCGGCCTAGCCCACGAGCTGCGCAATCCCCTGGGCGGCCTGCAGGGCGCGGTGGAGATCGCCGCGGAGGCCGTGCCCCCGGGCGATCCACGACGCGGCATGGCGCGCCTGGCGCTGGCCGAGACCGCGCGCCTGAACCGGGTGCTGGAGGAGTTCCAGGACTTCGCCCGCCCCCGCGCGCCCGATCCCCGCCCCTTCGAGCCCGGGGACGTGCTGCGTCACACCGCCGAGGTCCTGGCCCCGGAGGCCCGCGAGCGCGGGCTGGCGCTGCGGGTGCGCCCGGGCCAGGCCCCCCGGGTGCTCGCCGACCCGGAGCAGGTGACCCAGGTGCTGGTGAACCTGGTGAAGAACGCCCTGCAGGCCACCCCGCACGGCGGCTGGGTCGAGCTCGAGGCGTCGCCGGCGGGGGAGAGCGTGCGGCTGCGGGTGAGCGACACCGGGCCCGGCGTCCCGGCGGCGCTCGGCGACTCCATCTACGACCCCTACGTCACCGGCCGTGAGGGCGGCAGTGGGCTCGGGCTGGCCATCTCGGCCATGCTCGTGCGCCAGAACCACGGCAGGCTGGGTCACGCGGCGCGCCCTGGCGGCGGGGCCGTGTTCTCCATCGAGCTGCCCTGCGCCACAGGAGGCCCGGCATGAGCGCGCCCGTGCAAGGCGCCGGGCCCCGCGTGCTGGTGGTGGAGGACACCGCCAGCATGGCCGAGGTGATGCGCTACAACCTGGCCGAGGAGGGCTGCCGGGTGACGCTCGCCACCCGCGCCGACCAGGCGCTCGAGCTCCTGCGCGCGGCCGGCCAGGCAGGGGCCGAGGGGTTCGATCTGGTGCTGACCGACGTCAAGCTGCCGGGTGGAGACGGGCTGCAGGTGCTGGCGGCGGCCCGGGCCGCCCTGCCCGCCGCGCCGGTGGTGCTGGTGACCGCCTTCGGCTCGGTGGAGCAGGCCGTGGAGGCGCTCGCGGCCGGCGCCGCGGACTACATCACCAAGCCCTTCCGCCGGCCCGAGTTCAAGGCGCGCATCGCCCGGGCGCTGGAGCAGGCCGCGCTCCGGCGCGAGAACCGCTCGCTCAAGGAGCGCATCGATCAGGCGGCCGAGCTCGAGCTGGTAACCGCCTCGCCGCGGGTGCAGGAGGTGCTGCGGGTGATCGACCGCGTGGCCGCCTCCGACACCAGCGTGCTCCTGCTGGGCGAGAGCGGCACCGGCAAGGAGCTCCTGGCGAAGAGGCTGCACGCGCGCTCGCCGCGGGCGGCGGGCCCGTTCGTGCCAATCAACTGCGCCGCGCTGCCGGGCGAGCTGCTGGAGTCGGAGCTCCTCGGGCACGAGCGCGGGGCCTTCACCGGCGCCGACCGGGCCCGGGCCGGCCGCTTCGAGCAGGCCAGCGGCGGCACGCTCTTCCTGGACGAGATCGGCGAGCTGCCGCTCGCGCTGCAGGCCAAGATCCTGCGGGTGCTCGAGGAGGGCGTGGTGGACCGGCTGGGCGGCCAGCGCCGCATCGAGGTGGACGTGCGGGTGGTTGCCGCGACCCACCGGGACCTCCAGGCGGAGGCCGAGGCCGGCCGCTTCCGGCCCGACCTGTTCCACCGCCTGAGCGTGGTGCCGGTGCGCATCCCCCCTCTGCGTGAGCGGCCCGAGGACATCCAGCTGCTGGCCCGGCACTTCCTGGAGCAGGCGGCCAAGGGCACCGCGGTCGGGCTGGCCCCGGCGCTCCTGCAGGAGCTCGGCCGGCTGCCGTGGCCGGGCAACGTTCGCGAGCTGAAGAACCTGGTCCAGCGCATGGTGCTGCTCCGGCGCTCGGACGTGCTCGATCTGGCCGACCTGGCTCCGCCCGGGAGCGTGGGCGGCGCGCGCCCGGCGGAGCCGGCCAGGCCGGCGATCGCGCCCGCGCCGGCCGGATCGAGCCCGGACGCCCCGCTGGTGCCCGGCCAGCTCGCGCTCCCGGCCCAGGGCTTCAGCCTGCCCGCGCTGGAGCGCGAGATCGTGCTGAAGGCGCTCGAGCTGCACTCGGGCAACCGCTCGGCGACGGCCCGCTACCTGGGCGTCCCACGCCACGTGCTGATCTACCGTCTGGAGAAGTACGGGCTCTGAGGAGGAACCATGGCGCTCACCCTGAAGGTCGAGGGCATGACCTGCCCACACTGCGTGGCCCACGTGAAGCGCGCCCTGGAGGCGGTGCCCGGTGTCACCCGTGCCAGCCCCGATCTGGAGACCGGCCTGGTGACCATCGAGGGGCGGCCGGAGAAGCCCGAGCTGCTCGAGCAAGCGGTGGAGCAGGCCGGCTACCGCGTGGCGCGAAGATGAACTGGGGGCTTGCCTGTCTGGCGGGCAGACTCTAGGCTACGGGTCTGGTGGAAGGAAGGCAGGTGCCCATGGACATCCAGGTGACCTTCCTCGGTCCGATCCGGCGCCCGTGGCCCGAGACCAGCCGCCGGCTGAGCGTGGAGCCGGGCACCACCGCCGAGGCGTTGCTGGTCGGGCTGGGCTACGAGCCCCAGGACCTGCAGCGGGTGGCCCTGGTCATCAACGGCAAGCGGCAGAAGCCCCAGGTGGAGCTGGCAGAGGGCGACCAGCTCCGGGTGGTGCTGCTGGCCGGGGGCGGCTGAGCAGCCGGGAGCGCGCGGTGAAGCTGTCGACCAGGGGCCGTTTCGGTCTGCGGGTGCTGGTGGAGCTGGCCGTGCGCCAGGACCAGGGGCCGATCATGATGGAGCACCTCAACGCGTGCGTGGGCGGCTCGCGCAAGTACCTCTACAATCTCCTGACCACGCTCAAGCACGCGGGGCTGGTGCGGGCGGTGCGCGGCGCCGGTGGCGGCTACACGCTGGCCAGGCGGCCCGAGCAGATCAGCGTGCACGAGGTGGTGCGCAGCCTCGAGGAGGACAGCTCGCCGGTCGACTGCCAGGCCGGCGGGCGGCGCTGCGGGCAGCTCGACACCTGCGCCACCCGCGAGGTCTGGCTCGAGCTCGACCAGACCGTGGAGCGGGTGCTCTCGGCCATCCGCCTGTCCGAGCTGGCCGAGCGGCAGCAACGCAAGTGCGCCGAGCCGCCCATGTTCCACATCTGACCCGCGCGCCGAGGAGGCACCCATGCCACGCGCCGCACCTCACCAGGAGGCCTTCGAGCTAGACCAGGTGGTCGCGCGGCTGATCGCCAGCGGCGCCGACCTCGCCCGGCGCCAGCGCCCGGCCGGCTGTCGGCGGATGCTGCCGTCCCGGACCGCCTTGGCAGAGGCGCTGGAGGACCTGCGCGCGGCGCTCTTCCCCGGCTACCACGGCCTCTCGGATCTGGACGAGACCAGCCTGCGCTTCCACGTGGGCGCGACGCTCGACCGCGCCCGGCTCCAGCTCGAGGAGCAGGTCCGGCGCGGGCTGTGCTTCGTGTGCGACCTGGACCCAGTGCGCTGCCCGCAGTGCGTGTCCCAGGCCGCAGAGCTCACCCGGGCGTTCCTGTCGCGCCTGCCCGACATCCGCCGGCTGCTGGCCGGCGACGTGCGCGCGGCCTACGAGGGCGACCCGGCCGCCGCCAGCCCCGACGAGGCCATCTTCTGCTACCCCGGGCTCCAGGCCATCACCAACTACCGCCTGGCCCACGCCCTGCACGAGCTCGAGGTGCCGCTCATCCCGCGCATCCTGACCGAGTTCGCCCACTCGGCCACCGGCATCGACATCCACCCCGGGGCGCGCATCGGCGAGAGCTTCTTCATCGATCACGGCACCGGGGTGGTGATCGGCGAGACCTGCGAGATCGGCGCCCGGGTGCGCCTGTACCAGGGCGTCACCCTGGGCGCCAAGAGCTTCCCGCTGGACGAGGACGGCAAGCCCATCAAGGGCGTGCCCCGCCACCCCATCGTCGAGGACGAGGTGATCATCTACTCGGGCGCCACCATCCTCGGCCGGGTGCGCATCGGCCGGGGCTCGGTCGTGGGCGGCAACGTGTGGCTCACCCGCGACCTGCCGCCGGGCAGCCGCATCACCCAGGCGCTGGCCCGGGAGCAGGACTTCGACGCGGGGGGCGGCATTTGAGCCAGGGCGCGGCCAGCCCGGCCTACCGCCGGCTGCTCGACTGGCTGCGGGCGCGCGGCAGCGCGCTGGTGGCCTTCTCGGGCGGGGTCGACTCGAGCCTGGTGGCCGTGGCCGCCCACGACGCGCTCGGGCCGCGCGCGCTCGCGGTCACCCTGCAGACCCAGCTCACCCCGGCCGCCGAGGTCGAGGCGGCCCGGGCCCTGGCCGCCGACCTGGGGCTCCGCCACCGGGTGGTCGCCCTGGACGCCCTGGCCCAGCCGGAGGTGCGCGCCAACCAGCCCGCGCGCTGTTACCACTGCAAGCGGGCGCTGTTCGGGGCCCTGTGCGCGCTGGCCCGGGCGGAGGGCCTGGCCGCGGTGCTCGACGGCACCCAGGCGGACGACCGCCTCGAGGATCGGCCCGGGCAGCGGGCGCTCCTGGAGCTGGGGGTGGCCTCCCCGCTCCTGGAGCTCGGCCTGGGCAAGCGCGCGGTGCGAAGGCTGCTCGGCGCGCGCGGGCTGCGCTCGGCCGACCGCCCGGCCGCGGCCTGCCTGGCCACCCGCATCCCCTTCGGCCAGGAGCTCGACCCCGCGCGCCTGCGGCGGGTGGAGCAGGCCGAGGCGGCGCTCCGGGCCCTCGGCTTCGAGGCGCTCCGGGTGCGCGATCACCGGGAGCTGGCCCGGGTCGAGCTGCCGCTCCGGGAGCTCCGCCGGGCGCTCGGCGCCGGCCTGCGCGAGCGGCTCGTGGCCGCGCTCCGCCAGGCCGGCTACGTGTACGCGACCCTCGATCTGCGCGGGTTGCGCTCCGGCTCGGCCGGTGAGGCCCTGCGGCCCCCGAAGGCCGGGGGCTGAAACCCCCTCGGCCGCCCTTGCGCCGCCCGGGGAAGCGGGGTATTGCAGTCTCCCAGGTGACACCCAAGGAGGCAGGGAGCATGGCGATCATCCTCGATGGTTCCGGTCTCGGCGTGGAGAAGCTGGTGCGCATCGCCCGCGATCGGGAGAAGGTGGAGCTCGCGCCCGCGGCCCTCGAGCGCATCAAGATCTGCCGGGCCATGCTCGAGCAGAAGATCGCGGCCCACGAGATCATGTACGGGGTCAACACCGGCATCGGGGAGTTCTCCGAGGTGGTGCTGAACGACGAGCAGGTGCAGCAGTTCCAGCGCTACCTGATCTACAACCACGCGGCCGGCATCGGCGAGCCCGTGCCCGAGGAGCAGGTGCGCGCCGCCATGGCCTCCCGCATCAACGTGCACGCCCGGGGCCACTCCGGCTGCCGGCCCGAGATCACCCTGACCTACGTGGCCATGCTGAACCAGGGCGTCACCCCGGTGGTCTGCCAGAAGGGCTCGGTGGGCGCGTGCGGCGACCTCGCGCCCATGTCGCAGATCGCGCTGCTGCTCATGGGCGAGGGCGAGGCCTTCCACCAGGGCGCGCGGCTGCCGGGCAAGCTGGCCCTCGAGCGCGCCGGCATCCCGGTCCCGGGCCTGCAGGCCCGCGACGGCCTGGCCGCGATCAACGGCTCCAACCTGCTCACCTCGATCAGCGCGCTGACCCTGTACGACATGGACCGGATGCTCAGGCAGGCCGAGATCGCCTGCGCCATGACGCTCGAGGCCCTGCAGGCCAACATGAAGCCCTACGACGTGCGCCTGCACCAGCTGCGCGGCTTCCCCGGCGCCATCCGCTCGACCCAGGCGCTGATGAAGATCATGGCCGGCTCGGACCTGGTCACCGGCAAGCTGAAGACCAAGGTGCAGGACGCCTACTCGATGCGCTCCAGCCCCCAGGTGATCGGCGCGGCCCACGACGCCCTGGCCCACGCCAAGCGCCAGGTGGAGATCGAGCTCAACGGGGTGGGCGACAACCCCATCTTCCTGCCCGAGTTCAAGCTGACGCTGACCGGGGCCAACTTCCAGGGCACCCCCGTCAGCCTGCCCATGGACATGGCCGGCATGGCGCTGACCATGGTGTGCGTGCTGAGCGAGCGGCGCCTGAACCGGCTGACCAACCCCGCCCTGTCCGTGGGCCTGCCCGCCTTCCTGACCAAGGGCGCGGGCATGTTCTCCGGGATGATGCTGTCGCAGTACACCGCCGACACGCTGATCGTCGAGCAGCGCATGCTGTCCGCGCCCGCCTGCATCCAGTCCATCCCGGCCGCGGCCGACCAGGAGGACTTCGTCTCCATGGGCATGAACACGGCCCTGAAGAACCTCCAGATCCTGGACAACGCCTGCGGCGTGCTGGGCATCGAGCTCATGGCCGCGGCCCAGGCCCTGGATTTCCGCGGCTTCACCTTCGGCCGGGGCACCCAGATCGCGCGCCAGGTGGTGCGCAAGCACGTCTCCCACCTGGACGTGGACCGGCCGCTGCACACCGACCACAACGCCATGAAGGCCCTGGTGCGCTCGGGCGAGATCCTCGAGGCCGTCGAGCGTGAGCTCGGCGACCTGGGCTGACCGCGCGACCGGGTCCGGAGGAGCCATGCAGAAGAGACGCGTCCGCCTCTACGCCCTGAGCACCTGCGGCTGGTGCCGCAAGACCAAGGCCTTCCTCGAGGGCCACCAGGTCGAGTACGAGTGCTTCGACATCGACCTCCTCGAAGGCGAGGCCAAGGAGGCGGCCCGGGACGCGGTGGGCAAGCTGAACCCGCGCCGCTCCTACCCGACCATCATCGTGGACGACGACGAGGTGGTGGTGGGCTTCGACGAGGACAAGCTCAAGCAGCTCCTCGGGCTGTGAGGTCCCGTCGCCATGGCTGACCACGCGGAAGCCCGCAAGTTGATGGCCCGGCTCAAGCACGAGGCCGAGCAGGGCGGCTACCTGCTCAACCCGGACGAGGACATGGTCCTGTCGCTCATGGACGGGCTGCTCACCCAGCAACGCCGGTACGGCTACCTGGCCTGCCCCTGCCGCGAGGCCTCGGGTGACCGCGCCGAGGACCGCGACATCATCTGCCCCTGCGACTACCGGGATCCCGACCTGGACGAATTCGGCACCTGCTTCTGTGCCCTGTACGTCTCCGAGGAGGTCGCCGCGGGCCGCCGCAAGGTGGCCCCGGTCCCGGAGCGCCGGCCCGACCCGGAGGCGCTCGCGGCCCGGCGGGCGGCGGACCAGGCGCGCGCGTTCCCCGGGGGCTCGTTCCCGGTGTGGCGCTGCCAGGTGTGCGGCTACCTGTGCGCGCGGCCCGAGCCGCCGCTCAAGTGCCCCATCTGCAAGGTGGACCGGGATCGGTTCGAGCGTTTCGCCTGAGCTACTCGACCACTTCCACGAATCGCAGCAGGCGGGAGTCCATCTCGGCGCCCTGGGCCGCGGCGGCCTTCAGGTTGACCAGGATCCAGGGCTTGCCGGCCCGCTGCACCGCGCCGATGGCCGCGCCCTTCCGGACCACCTCGGCCTCGCCGGCCAGGAGCACCAGCGAGCGCGCCTTGGCCAGGACCACGGCCTTGTCGACCACGTCACCGAGGTTCGGCCCGAGGTACAGGGCGTTGCAGCCCTTGGTGGCCACGGCCGCTTCGAGCTCCTGGGCGTTGGTCACGCTCAGCGGCTCGACGGAAAGGGCCAGCCCCTTGACCTTCTTGTCGCCAAAGGTGCGCATGGCATCGACGGTGGCGGCGCCTTCCTGCTGGCTGGGGCCGTTGCCGGACATCATGACCACGCCAATCTTCAGCCCGTTCGAGCGGTTGGCCTCGAGCTTGTGATCGTAGGTCAGGGTCTTGAACAGCACGGCCACGCGCAGCTTGGCGGGCAGATTTTCGTCCGCCGCCTGCACCTGGGCGCCCAGGAGCCAGGAGGCCAGAAGCGCGGTCGCGAGCTGGATTGTGACGGCCTTCCTCATGCTTCCACCCGACGGGCGTTGCGGGTTGCTATACCAGATTCGGACGATCCAAGAAAGGTCAAAATGCACGTCCGGCGCCCGGGCCAGGACTCCCGGGTCTGCGCCTCGCTAGAACAAGACCTGTTCGCTGATCTCGGACACGCGCTTGACGATCTCGTCGATCCCAGCGTTCTTGCTCACGTATCCGTCCGCCCCGGCCCGCTCGGCCAGCGCGCTGAGCTCGTCCTCCGGCAGGGTCGAGAACAGCACGATGGGGGTGGAGCCAGTCTCGAGCTTCTGCTTGAGCACCCGGCACACGTTGTCCCCGCGGATCTCGGGCATGTGGATGTCCGTGAGGATGATGTTGGGCATACCCAGATCGAGGGTCTTCTCGAACTCCACCAGCGAGCCGGCGGTCAACACCTCGAAGCCCGCCTCGGTCAGGGCGAGGGCCACCATGTTCAGCACGATCTCGCTGTCGTCGAGCACCAGGATCTTCAACTTGTTCGCGCTCATGGTCTGTCTCCCCCGAGCTCGGCCAGCCGGCCTCGACAGGCCTCGGCCAGCGCATCGGATGGTAGCAGGAAGGCGTCTAGCACCGGATCCTGCAACGTGGTCTGCCCCTTCGCGGCAGCGTCCCGGGCGTTGCGGAAGGCGCGTCGGGCGAGCTCCCGCTCCCCCAACCGCTCTTGCACCAGCCCGAGGTAGAAGTGCCCCATGGCGAAGCCCGCCTCGAGGTACACGAGCCGGCGCAGCGAGGTGAGGGCCTCGAGATCGTTGCCCAGCCGGTACTGCAACACCCCCCGCAGGAAGTGGGCACGCGGGTCCATCGGTCGCTCGTCGAGGTACGCCTCCAGCCAGCCCCGGGCCTCCTCCACCCCGCCGTGATCGGCCGCGGCCAGCGCACGCGTCAGGCGCTCGTCGACCTGAGGGGCCGGCGGGGGCGGGGCCGGGAGGGGAGGCAGCGCCGCGGGCGCGACGGGCGGGGCGGCCACGGGCCTCCCGACGTCCGGCCGGCCCGCCCGGTCCGGCGCCGGCCTGGGTCTGGCGGGCGGGGCCACGGGCGGGGCCACGGGCAGGGGCAGGGGCACCGGCGCCGGGCGTTGCGCCGCAGCCAGGCCGCGGCGGTAGACGAAGGCGTCGGTCGAGCTGACCAGCTCGAACCCCTCGCTCATCTGGAACAGCGACTCACACGACCCCAGGAACAGGAAGCCGCCCGGCACGAGCACCGAGTGCATGCGCCCGATGATCTCCCGGACCGTGTCGCGGTCGAAGTAGATCAGCACGTTGCGGCAGAAGATCACATCCCAGCCGCCGCTCTCGGGCGTCGGGAAGGGCAGGCTGAGCAGGTTGTGCACCCGGAACTGGATCATCTGGCGCAGCGCCTGGGCCGCCTCCCAGGCGCCGTCGGGCCGCTCATGGAAGTAGCGCCGTTCGTCCGGGGTGAGCACCTCGAGCCGCTCGGCGTCGTAGCACGCCCCGGCGGCGCGGTCGAGCGACTGCCGGGCGATGTCGGTCGCCAGGACGCCGGCCTCGACCTCGCTGAAACCCGCCAGCCGGAGCGAGATGGCCAGGCTGTAGGCCTCCTCCCCGGTAGCGCAGCCGGCGCTCCACAGGTGCACGCGCCGCCCGCAGGCCGAGAGCTCGGGCAGCACCCGGTCGCGCAGCAGCTCGTACTGCTGCCGATCGCGGAAGAACGAGGTCTTCTGCACCACCAGCAGGGCCACCAGCTCGGCCAGCTCGGCCTCGCCGTCGCGCACGTCCCGCAGGCGCACCAGGTAGTCCGAGCTCTGGGTCAGCCCGAGCCGCAGCATGCGCTGGCGCACGGCCCGCCGCATGGTGGCCAGGCCGCCCGCGTCCGGCAGCAGGCCCGCGTGCTGCTTGACCCGGGCCACGAGCTGGATGAGCTCGGCCTGGGCCGGGCCCGCGTCGAGCTCGACCAGCGTGGGGCGAAGGAGTGCGGACGGCACTGCGCTCATCCGGTCCGCTCCCCCTTGACGCACTCCAGGATCGCGGCCGACAGGCCCGCCAGATCCAGGGCCTGCTCGGCGGCCCCGTTCTGCATGGCCGCCCGCGGCATGCCGAAGATCAGGCTGGAGGCCTCGTCCTGCGCGAGGCACACCGCGCCCGCCTGGCGCATCTCCAGCAACCCATCCGCGCCGTCCTGGCCCATGCCGGTCAGCACCACGCCCAGGGCCTCGGCCCCGAACACCCTGGCCACCGAGCGGAACATGAGATCGGCGGAGGGGCGCAGGCTCTTGACCGGGGGCTCGTCCGACAGGCCGACCATGCTGCCCGAGCGCACGACCAGGTGGGCGCCGGTCGGGGCGACCAGCACCTCGCCCGGCCGCAGCGGATCTCCCTCGCGGGCCTCCCGCACGGGCATCGAGATCTCCTCGTCCAGCCAGCGGGCGAACGAGCCGCTGAACCCGTCGGGCAGGTGCTGGGTGAGCACCAGCGGCCTGGGGAACTGGGGGGTGAAGCCGCCCAGGAGCTCGAGCAGCGCCTTCGGCCCGCCCGTCGAGGAGGCGATGGCCACCAGCCGCACCCGCCTGGCCGTCTCGCGCACCCGCCCGACCTCCACCCTGTCGGGCCGCGGCCGGACGTGGCGGATCACCTTGACCCCGGCCAGCATGCGCACCCGGGTCACCAGCTCCTCGGCGTCCTCGTTGGCCAGCTCCGGCTTCCGCACCAGGTCCAGGGCCCCGGCCGCGATGGCGCGGAAGGTCTGATCCACCCCCTTGAGCACCGGCGCGGAGGTCACCACCAGGATGGGCACCGGGTGGCTGGCCATGATGGCCTCGATGGTGGCGAAGCCGTCCATGCCAGGCATCTGGATGTCCATGGTGACCAGATCGGGCAGCAGCTTCCGGTTGAGCTCGATGGCCTCCTTGCCCCGGCTCGCCAGACCCACCACCCGGATGTCCGGCTGCTGCCCGAGGATGTTGGACAGGAGCTCCCGGCAGACCAGCGAATCGTCGACGATCAGCACGCGGATGGGCACGCGAACCTCCGAGGCGTCAGGGCAGGAAGCGCCTGACCAGATCGATGAAGGTCTGGCTACCGAACTCGCTCTTGACCACGTAACCGTCTGCGCCGGCCTCGAGGCCGCGGCGGCGGTCCTGGTCGCTGCCCAGCGTGGTCACCATGATCACCGGGATGTGCGAGTAGCGCTGGTCCGCCTTGAGCCGCCGGGTGAACTCCAGGCCGTCCATGCGCGGCATCTCCACGTCGGAGATGACCAGGTCGTACTCGCCCGCGGACATCCGCTCCCAGGCGTCGAGCCCGTCGCCGGCCTCGTCGACCTGCAGCCCGAAGGAGGCCAGCACCGAGCGCTCGAGCTCGCGGGTGATGAGCGAGTCCTCCACCAGCAGGACGCGGTGGACCTTGCGCTCCGCGGCCTTCACCGCCTGGAAGGTGCCCTTGCGCAGGCGCGTGCCTGCGCTGGCCAGCTCGCCCGCGTGCAGCACCAGGATGAGCGTGCCGTCCTCCAGGGAGGCGGCGCCGGACACCGTGCGGATGCCCGACAGGAACGGGCTGAAAGGCTTGATGGTCAGCTCGCGCTCGCCCAGCAGCTCGTCCACCAGCAGCGCCAGGCTGCGCCCGCTGTGCTCCACCACCACCACCGGCAGCCGCACCGGCAGCGGCGCCTTGCGCTCGAGGCGCAGCAGCTCGGCCGCGTCCACGGCCAGCACCGTCCGCCCGCCCTCGACCATGGCCTGGCCGGCCGGGGTCTCGATCAGCGCCTCGACGGAGATGCGATCCACGCGCTGTACGAAGGTGGACAGGATGGCGAAGGTCTGCTCGGCCGCCCGGAACAGCAGCACCCGGGCGATGGCGATGGAGGTCGGCAGCTCCAGGGTGAAGCAGGTGCCCCGCCCGGTGCGGGAGTCCACCCGCACCACGCCGCCGAGGTCCTGCACCTTGGTGCGCACGACGTCCATGCCCACCCCGCGGCCGGAGATGTCGGACGTGGAGACGGCGGTGGTGAAGCCCGGCAGGAAGATCAACTCGATGGCCTCCTGCTCGGTCATCTTCTCGGCGGCCATGCGGGTGATGAGCCCGCGCGCCTGCGCGATCTGCCGCACCCGCAGCGGGTCGATCCCGTGGCCGTCGTCCTCCACGTCGATCTGGATGCGATCGT
This sequence comes from Myxococcota bacterium, assembly GCA_022710975.1. Lineage (GTDB taxonomy): Bacteria > Myxococcota > B64-G9 > B64-G9 > B64-G9 > JAKLGA01. Next base: position 156,465 of record JAKLGA010000005.1, read on the forward strand.
TGACCGTGCGGGCCCGCATCACCAGGGTGCCCGAGGCGGGCTTGCCGGCGGCCGCGCGCTCCTCGGGCGACTCGATGCCGTGATCGATGGCGTTGCGCACCAGGTGCAGCAGGATGTCGCCCATGGCGTCCAGGATGGACCTGTCCACCGGGGTGGACTCGCCCTCCAGGCGCACGGTGACCCGCCGCCCGAGCTGCCTGGCGATGTCGCGGGCCGCCGCCCGGTACAGGCCGAACAGATCGGCCACCGGCAGCAGGCGGATCTCCGACACCTGGTCCAGCAGCTGGTCGAGCACGGAGGCCATGGCCGAGGTGCGCTCCTGGTACTGGCGCCTCAGGGTCCCCAGGTTGCGCAGCAGCTCCTGGGCCTGCTCGGCCGAGAGCTCCGCCGGGGCGTCCTTGCGGCCGAGCAGCGTCCCCCGGGCCTCGTTCCACACGCCCTCCATGACCCGGCTGAGCTCGTTCACCCGCAGGAAGGAGGAGAACAGATCGCCCACCAGATCGCTCAGGCGATCGAGGTTCTTGGCGTTGACCCGGACCACGTTGGAAAGCTTGTACCCGCCGGGCGCGGCGGGGGCCGGGGGCGCAGCGGGCGCGCCGGTCGTCGGCCGGGCCGGACTGGTACCCGCGGTGGCTGGCAGGGTGGAAGTGCCGCCGCGGGACTCGGTGTGGGCCAGCAGCCGGCCGAGCAGATCCGCGGGCCCGGCCGCCGCGCCGCGCATGATGGCGGCCGAGGAGGCGTCGATGCTCTCCTGGAACAGCTCCTCGAGCGCCTTGAGCTCCTTCAGCCCCTGCTTCCTGTGGGCCTTGAGGGCGTCCTCCACGGCGTGCAGCAGCCCACCCACCTCGCCGAAGCCCATCATGCGGCTCTCGCCCTTGAGGGTGTGCAGCTCGCGGGCCAGCTCGGTGGCCAGCTCCTCGTCGCCCGGGGAGGACACCAGCCGGCCGAACTGGTCGCTCAGCCGGCCGAGCCGCTCGCCGGCCACCTGGCGGAACTTCTCCAGGAACGCGGACTGGATGCGCGCGGCGTCCGACCTGGGGGCCGGCGAGGCCGCGCCCGGCGCAGGGGCGGCTGGCGCCTGGGTCGCGGCGGACGGCGCCTGGGCCGGGGCGGACGGCGCCTGGGCCGGGGCGGCGGCCGGGGCGGCGGCCGGGGCGGCCGCCGGGGCGGCCGCCGGGATGGCGCTGCCGCCCTGGACGTGCGCGTGCAGCCTGGAGACCAGCCCGGCCACGGCCGGCTCAGCGCCCTTGAGGATGATGGCGTCAACCGCGTCCAGGGTCTCCTGGTAGAGCTCGTCGAGGGAGGCCAGCTCCTTGAAACCCTCGTCCCGGTGGTGCTTGAAGGCGTCCTCGAGGGCGTGCAGCAGGCGGCCGGCCTCGCCGAATCCCATCATGCGGCTCTCGCCCTTGAGCGTGTGCAGCTCGCGGGCCAGATCGGTGGCCAGGCCGGCCTCGCCCGGGGCCTTGCGCAGGCCCTCGAGCTGCTCGGCCAGCCTGGTCAGCCGCTCGCCGGCCACCTGCCGGAACTTCTCCAGGAACGCTGCCTTGATCTTGTCGGCATCCATCGGCCGGTCGGTCTCCGGAGCTTCCGAGGTGGTTTCAGCCAGCCCGGTGCAAGAAGTAATCCACCGTCTCGGTCAGGCGTTCCAGCCCCCAGCCCTTGGAGATGTACCCGTCCGCGCCGCAAGCCTGGGCGCGCATGACCAGCGACTGCTCGTCGATGTCCGAGTACAGCAGGATGGGCACGTCCACCAGCCCGCGCTCCTCCTTGAAGAAGGTCAGGGCGAAGTCGCCCGTCATCTCGGGCATGTTGATGTCCATGAGGATGAGATCGGGCCGGTCCCCCGCCAGGGCGGCGTCGAGCTCCTGCCAGTTGGGCAACGCCCGCACCAGGTGACCGGACGCCTCCAGCGCCATGGTGGCCATCGAGCGGATGAGATCGCTGTCGTCCACCAGAAACACCTTCTTGGCCATCGTCTGCTCTCCTCGCCTCGCGCGCGCCGTCCGGCAGGCCCCGGCGCTAGCCCTTGCGATCGAGCTGCAGCAGCCGCTGCATCGAGTCGATCAGCTGGTTGAGCACCAGCGGTTTGTCCAGGAACAGGTTGGCGCCGGCGGCGTACACCTCCCGGCGCACCTCGTCTCCACCCACGCTCACCGCGATGATCGGCAGGCCGGCCATGTCGGTCTGCCCGCGGATCTTGCGGATGAGCTGGCCGCCGTCCATGACCGGCATGAAGTAGTCCACGATGGCGATGTCGAACTTCCGCTGGCTGATGTGCTCCCAGCCCCGCTGACCGTCCTCGGCCTCGAACACCTCGAGCACGCGGGCCTTGGGGATCTGGGAGGAGTGGTACTTGCGCACGGCGAAGCGCAGCATCTCCCGCACCAGCGGGTTGTCCTCGGCCAGCAGCGCGCGGAAGGGCACGCTGGGCGCGCTCGGGGCCGGCGAGGGCTGGTGGGCCTGGCGCAGGCGGGTCACCAGGTCCTCGATTCGCTTGCGCTCGGCGTCGGTCTCGAAGATGAGCACCACCCCGATGCCGGGAATCTGGTCGGCGCCCTGGGCTGGATCCGGGCCCTTGCGCCAGCGCACCTCGGCCCGGCACTGGATGGGCGGCAGCAGCCCCGGGAAGCTCAGGGAGAAGTCCAGCACGTCGCCCGGGGAGAAGGCCCGGTCGGTGGCGATGAACAGGCCCGTGTCGCTGGCGTTGCAGGTGTAGTCGGCCAGGAAGTCCTCGCCCGAGGCGTAGTCCACCTTGAGGATGATGGAGATGCGCGGGTGCCTGCGCTTGTTGTCCGTGGAGCTCATGGCTGACCCTTCTCCCCTGTCTCTTCAGGCGCTTGGGCCTCGACCCACTCGGCCAGGCGCGGGAGATCGAGCACCTGCATCACGCCCTCCCCGCCAGCGTAGTACGCCAACCCGGCCAGCGCCGGGACTCGCAGCCAGCCCTGCAGCAGCTCGGGCACCGGCCGGATGGCCTGGCGCTCGATCTGCCGCTTGGAGATCGACTCGACCACGAAGCCGATGTTGCCCTGTCCGCGCGCCACCACCAGCGTCCGCCCGGCCGGGCCGGCCGTGAGCCCGAGCAGCTCGGCCAGCACGACCCGCCGGCTCGCCTTGGTGGCCGGCCGCCAGTGCGCCCCGGCGATGGAGCGCAGGCCGCGGGCCTCGGCGGCGAACGACCGCCCGCCACAGCGGAACTCGATCAGGTAGTCCTCGCGCCCCATGCATCGCTCACCCGGCCACCACGCGGGCCCGGGACTCCGTCAGGAGCAACCCCAGGTCCAGGCAGTGAACCACGGTCTCGTTCATGCGGAAGTGGGACCTGCACACCTTCAGCATCGCCTCGGGCAGGTTGCCCAGCGGCGGCTCGAAAGCGCCCACCTCCACCGCCTCGACGCCCACGATGCGATCCGCCCACACCGCCAGGGTGTGCGCCTCGTGGCGGATCACCACCAGCCGCCGGCTGGCCACGGCCTCGGCCTTGCCCAGGCCGAAGTAGGTCTGCAGCGCCAGCACCGGCACCACGTCGCCGCGCACCCCGACCACGCCCTCGATCCAGCCGGGCGCGAAGGGCACCGGGGTCACCTCGAGCTGGCCCAGCACCTCGGCCACCGAGGTGGGCGGCAGGGCGAAGGTCTGGGCGCCCCGGTGGAAGACGAACATCATCTCCCGGGTGTCGTCCCCGGCCTCGGCCGACCAGGCCATCGAGCCAGTGGAGGTTATCTTGTGCTCGCCCATGCGCCCACCGCCATCCTCCGCACCCGGCCTCAGGCCTCCCGCCGCACCTTGAAGCGCCCGATCATCTTGCGCAGCTGGGAGGCCATGTTGCTCAGCTCCGCCACCGAGGAGGCCGTCTGCCGGATGCCCTCCAGCGACTGCTGCGCCACCTCGGACACCTCGCCCATGGCGGACACGATCTGATCCGTGGCCGTGTGCTGCTGCTGGGTGGCCACGGAGATCTGCTTGGAGGCCTGGGTGGTCTGCTCGATGGTGTCGACGATGCGCTCGAAGGCGCGCTCGGTCTCCTGGGCCAGCTCCACGCCGCGCTTGGTGGACTTCATGCCGCTCTCGGTGGCCATCACCGTCGCGTTGGTGGCCTCGGTCACCTCGCCGATGAGCTGCTTGATCTCGGCGGTGGAGTTGAACACGTTCTCCGCCAGGCGGCGCATCTCGCCGGCCACCAGCAGGAAGCCCTTGCCCGCCTCGCCCGCCTTGGTGCCCTCCAGGGCCGCGTTCAGCGCCAGCAGATCGCTGCGGTCGGCGATGTTGTTGATGATGTCGATGATGCCGCCGATCTGCTGCACGTGGCGGTTGAGCTGGACGATGTTGTCGTTGATCACCTTGTTGCCCTGCTGGATGTCCGAGATGCTGCCGACGAAGGTGGACAGCGCCGTGCGTCCCTGGCCCACCGTGGTGGCCGTGGCCTCGGCCGAGTGCGTGACGCTCTCGGCGTTGGAGGCGATCTGCCGGGCCGTGGCGGCCAGCTCGCCCATGGTGGCGGTGACCTCGGACACCGTGGAGGCCTCCTCGGCCGCCCCGGCCTCCTGCTGCTTGGTGGTGGTCAGGATGTTGGCGGTGCGATCGTCCAGCGACGAGGACAGCTCGTCGAAGCGCCGGGCGATCTCGGTGAAGGTGGCGGCCATGGCGCGGAAGGCGTCGGCCAGATCGCCCTGCACCTCGATGCTGCGGGTCAGGTCGCCCTCGGAGATGGAGCGGGCGTGATCCGAGAGGCTGCGGAGCTGCTGCAGCAGGTCGTTGTAGGCCTTGCCCAGCGTCCCGATCTCGTCGTCCGAGGTCACCACCAGGGGCTCCTGCTTGAGGTCCCCGGCCGCCATGTGGTGGAAGGAGCTGGTCATGCGCAGCACCGGCTTGGCGATGCGGCTGCCGACCGCGAACATCATGCCCGAACCGATCACGAAGATGGCCAGGCTGATGATCAGCGACATCGTCCACACCTGCGCGGCCTGCTCGCGGAAGGAGTCCAGCACGTAGGTCATGCGCAGCACGCCCACGGCCGCCCCGCCGGCCTCGATGAGCAGCGCCACCTGGAGCAGCTCCTCCTCGAACACGATGTCCGGCGTCTCGCCGCTGGTGGGCTTGAGCACCTGGACCATGCTGTCGTCCTTCAGGCCGGCCAGACGCTTGCCCTCCATGTCCTCGACCCGCACGGCCTTGAGCTCCGCGTCCTTGGCCGCGCCGCCGAAGATCTCCTCCACGCCCGCCATCTGCTGAAACTGCACCGCGGGGGCCAGGCTCGAGGAGAGCATGGTCGCCACGGCGGTCACCTTGGCCCGCAGGCCATCGGCCAGCGCCCGGTTCTGGCTGGCCGGGTAGTACGACAGCATCACCAGGGTGATGAGCGCCATCACCAGGGCCGCGCTGCCGAAGAGCTTCCACTTGAGGCTGAGGTTGCGGATGAAACGCATGGGTCGTCCTCGCGCGCCGCCCGTCGCGGGCGGCTGGAAAATCACCTGGCCGGCGCGACCAGGGCCTGCAGCGTCTGCAGCAGGCCCTTGGCCGGGAACGGCCGGCGCAGGAACACGTCCGCACCGGCCTGCAAGGCCCCTTGCTGATCCTCGGGCTTCGAGCCGAGCACGATGGTCGGGATGTGCGCCTGGCCCGGGGCGTCCGTCCGGGAGCGCAGCAGGGCCAGCAGGTCGCGCTCCTCCTGGCGGCACAGCCGCCACTCGGCGATCAGCAGGTCCACGGGTTCCTGGTTGACCTTCTGCCAGGCGTCCTCGGCGGTCTCCACCTGGAGCACCCGCAGGCAGCCCCGGCCGGGCACCTTGTAGCCGGCCAGCGCGCTGGCCAGGAGCTGGGCGAAGCTGGTGTTGTCCTCGGCCAGCAGCACCACGAACTCGCGCTGCTGGCAATCCGCCGGGGACGGGGCCTGGGGCGGCTCCTGGGCCTGGTCGGCGAACTTGCGCAGCAGCTCCCGCAGCCACTCGCGCTCGAGCGCGTGGGCGTAGTGGAGCTTGACCCCGATGCCCGCAGACTCGTCCGCCCGCAGGCTGCTCCGGCCGCGCCGCCACATCACCTGCCCGGCCAGGCGGATCGGCTTGACCAGGCCGGGGAAGGAGATCTCGAAGGAGATCAGATCACCCGCCTTGAGCTCCGCGTCGGTGGCGATGAACACCCCGCCCTCGCTCAGGTTCTCGGTGTAGTCCGCCAGCAGCTTCGCGTCGCGGTAGGTGACCTTGAACACGGCCTGGTACCGAGGGTACTCGCGCTGGGCCGCGAATTTTTCGTCCGAGTCCACCACCGGAAGCCTCCTGGATCCCGCCCCCCCGACGAAGCCCCGCGCCGGCGTAATAACGTATCTGTTTGCCCTGGGAAGTCAAGAAGCGAAGGGATTTCACCCCGGTAAAAGAATTCCAGCCGATCCGGTCCTCAGCGCATCAGCAGCAGGCTGAGCGCCATGGTCCCCATGCCGGCCACCAGCCCGTAGATGGCCAGGTGGCCCTGGCCGTACTCGCGCGCCGTGGGGAAGAGCTCGTCCAGGGAGATGAACACCATGATGCCCCCCACCCCGGCGAAAAGGTAACCGAACATGGCCGGAGTGAAGAAGGCCTGGAGCAGCAGGAAGCCGACCAGCGCCCCGACCGGCTCGCTCAGGCCGGACAGGAACGACATCCAGAAGGCGCGCTTCCGGCTGCCCGTGGCGTAGAACACCGGGATCGAGACCGCAATGCCCTCGGGGATGTTGTGGATGGCGATGGCGATGGCGATCGAGATGCCCATGGCGGGATCCGCCAGCGCCGCGGTGAAGGTCGCCAGCCCCTCGGGAAAGTTGTGGATCCCGATCGCCAGGGCGGTCAGCACCCCCATTCGCATGAGCTTCTCGGGAGCGGGCCGGGCCGCCCCGCCCTCGCACGTCATCGACTCGATCTTGCGGACCTCGTGCGGGTTCTCGTACGAGGGGATGAGCCGGTCGATGATGGCGATGAGCAGGATGCCGCCGAAGAACCCGCCCGCGGCCGCCCAGGCAGCGCCGGACGGCCCGTAGACCGACGCCAGGCTGGCCTGCGCCTTGGACAGGATCTCGACGAAGGACACGTAGATCATCACCCCGGCCGAGAACCCCAGCGAGGCGGACAGGAAGCGGGTGGAGGTGCGCTTGGCGAAGAAGGCCATGGCGCTGCCGATGCCGGTCGACAGGCCGGCCAGCAGGGTCAGCCCGAAGGCGAGCAGGAGCTGGTCCTTTCCCAGGTCGGTCATCTCGGTGCTCCGGTTCGGCTCCCGATCGGATGGTTACGGGATTTCGGGCCGGAGTTCAACCCCGAGGGGGGTGGACAAGGGCGCCCGCAAGATGCATCTTGGGTCACGACGGCGCCCGGCCGGCGGGCGAAAGGCACCGGCCGGGGGCCGCGACCGAGCCAGAGAATCCCCAGGAGGCGGGACCCGGCGCAGGACCCCGGGCCACGGGAGAACAGACATGTGGGATTACAACGACGTGGTGATGGATCACTTCCGCAACCCGCGCAACGTGGGCGTGCTGGAGGACCCGGACGGCGTCGGGCTGGTGGGCTCGATGGCCTGCGGTGACGCGCTCAAGCTGATGTTCAAGCTCGACGCCGCGGGCCGCATCCAGGCGGTGAAGTTCCAGACCTTCGGCTGCGCCAGCGCCATCGCCTCCTCCTCGGCCCTGACGGAGATCATCAAGGGCAAGACGCTCGAGGAGGCCGAGCGGGTGACCAACCGGGACATCGCCGAGTACCTGGGCGGGCTGCCGGAGCAGAAGATGCACTGCTCGGTCATGGGCCGCGACGCGCTGCTGGTGGCCATCGAGAACTACCGCAAGAAGCAGCGCGGCGAGGAGGTGGACTCCGAGATCAAGGAGGCCTCCGACATCACCTGCGTGTGCTTCGGGGTGACCCGCCAGGAGATCGTGCGCGCCATCCAGGAGAACAACCTGACCACCGTCGAGCAGGTGACCAACTACACCAAGGCAGGCGGAGGCTGCGGCGGCTGCCGCGACTCGATCCAGTTCCTGCTGGACGACCTGCACAAGGCCAGGGAGAAGGCCGCCGAGGCCAGGCAGAAGCCCACCAAGCCCCGACGGCTGACCACCATCCAGAAGGTGCAGCTCATCCAGGAGACCATCGAGCGCGAGATCCGGCCCCAGCTCCAGAAGGATGGCGGCGACATCGAGCTGGTCGACCTCGACGGGCGCACCGTGTTCGTGTCCATGCGCGGCACGTGCTCGCAGTGCAAGGTGGCCGACTTCACCCTGAAGGCGGTGGTGCAGGCGAAGCTGCGCGAGTTCGTCGAGCCCGAGCTCATCGTGGTGCAGGCCCCGCTGGCCGAGGAGGAGCAGGCATGAGCCCGGCAGAGCTCCACTACCTGGACAACAACGCCACCACCCGGGTCGCGCCCGAGGTGGTGGAGGCCATGCTGCCCTTCCACACCGAGCTGTACGGCAACCCCTCCAGCATCCACCGCTTCGGCGGGCAGGTGCACCGGCACCTCGAGCGCGCCCGCGAGTCGGTGGCCCGCATGCTGGGCGCCCACCCGTCCGAGATCGTCTTCACCGCGGGCGGCTCCGAGGGAGACAACCTGGCCATCCGCGGCGCGCTGGAGGCCATGGACGGCCGGCGCCGGCACCTGGTCACCAGCCGGGTCGAGCACCCCGCGGTGCAGGTGGTCTTCCAGCACCTGGCCAAGCAGGGCTACCGGGTGACCGAGATCGGCGTGGACCGCGACGGCGCCCTGGACATGCCCCAGCTCGAGGCGGCCCTCACCCCGGAGACGGCCCTGGTCAGCCTGATGTGGGCCAACAATGAGACCGGGGTCCTCTTCCCGGTGGAGCGGGTGGCCGCGCTGTGCAAGGCCAAGGACATCGTGTTCCACACCGACGCGGTCCAGGCGGCCGGCAAGCTGCCCATCGATCTCTCCAGGGCGCCCATCGATCTGCTGACCATCTCGGGCCACAAGCTGCACGCGCCCAAGGGCGTGGGCGCGCTGTACGTTCGCCGCGGCACGCGGCTCACCCCGCAGATCCTGGGCGGCCACCAGGAGCAGGGCCGGCGGGCGGGCACCGAGAACAGCGCCTCCATCGTGGGGCTGGGCGTGGCCTGCGAGCTGGCGCTGGCCCACATGGACGAGGAGAACGTGCGGGTGCGGCGCCTGCGCGACCGGCTGGAGGCCGGCCTGCTGGCGAGCTGCAAGGGCGCGCTGGTCAACGGCAAGGTGCGCCTGCCCAACACGCTCAACGTCAGCTTCGAGTTCATCGAGGGCGAGAGCATCCTGATCATGCTGGACGATCTGGGGGTGGCCGCCTCGTCCGGCTCGGCCTGCGCCTCGGGCTCGCTCGAGCCCTCCCACGTCCTGCGCGCCATGGGCGTGCCCTTCACCGCCGCCCACGGCTCGGTGCGCTTCTCGCTGTCGCGCTACAACACCGACGCGGACGTGGACCAGGTGCTCGCGCACATGCCCGGCATCGTCGAGCGCCTGCGGGCCATCTCGCCCTTCGTGGAGGAGCTCTCGCCGGCCTGCCAGGAGCGCAGCTACAGCAACTCCTGAGGGCGGCCGGCGCGCAGACAGGCCCGGTGAGCTTGGCCGGTGAGCGGAGTGCAGCAGGCAGGGAGTCGAGCATGGCAGGGAAGCGCAGCGTGACGTTGAACGGAGATCGGCTGGAGCTGGCGGGCGCAGCGGTCAAGGTGGGCGACCGGGCCCCGGACTTCACCGCGCTGGACCAGGAGCTCCAGGAGTTCCGGCTGTCCTCGCTCAAGGGCAAGGTGCGGGTGCTGGTGTCGGTGCCCTCCCTGGACACCCCGGTGTGCGACCTCGAGACCCGGCGCTTCAACGAGGAGGCCTCCCGCCTGGGCGAGCGGGTGCGGGTGCTGGTGGTCAGCATGGATCTGCCCTTCGCCCAGAAGCGCTGGTGCGCGGCGGCCGGGGTGGAGCGGGTGCAGACGCTGTCCGACCACCGCGAGGCGGCCTTCGGCAAGGCCTACGGGCTGCTCATCCCGGCCCTGCGGCTGCTGGCCCGGGCGGTGATCGTGGTGGACGGCGCCGGCACGGTCAGCTACGTCCAGCTGGTGAAGGAGATCGGCAAGGAGCCCGACTACCAGGCCGTCCTGAGGGCCGTCCAGGAACTGCTGTGAACCCCGGAGGAGGATCCATGACCGAGCGAATGCAGATCTACAAGTGCGAGCGGTGCGGCAACATCGTCGAGGTGCTCCACGCCGGACCCGGCCAGCTGGTCTGCTGCGGGGTGCCCATGAAGCAGTCCGTGGAGAACACCGTGGACGCGGCCAAGGAGAAGCACGTGCCGGTGCTCACGCGCACCGCCGATGGCTTCAGGGTGGCGGTGGGCAGCGTGGCGCACCCCATGGAGGAGAAGCACTGGATCGAGTGGATCGAGCTCGTGGCCGACGGGGTCGTGCACCGCAAGTTCCTGAAGCCGGGCGACAAGCCCGAGGCCGTCTTCTGCGTGAAGGCCCAGGGCGTCAGCGCCCGGGAGTACTGCAACCTCCACGGGCTGTGGAAGGGAGAGGCGAAATGAACAAGCTCATCGAGAAGGAATTCAATCAGCAGATCAAGCTGGAGATGGAGTCCGCGTACCTGTACATGGCCATGGGCGCCTGGGCCAAGGCCGAGAACCTGGACGGCCTGGCCACCTGGATGCAGGCCCAGGCCCTCGAGGAGATGGGGCACGCCATGCGCTTCCACAACCACCTGCTCGATCGCGGCGCGCAGGTGAGGCTGCAGAACCTGGGGATCGAGAAGATCAAGTGGAGGTCGGCGGTGGAGGCCTTCCAGGACACGGTGAAGCACGAGGAGTTCATCACCTCGCGCATCCACTTCCTGGTGGATCTCGCCAACAAGCACAAGGACAGCCCGGCCCGCAACTTCCTCGAGTGGTTCGTCAAGGAGCAGGTCGAGGAGGAGGCCACGGCCAACAAGATCCTGGCCGACCTCAGGCGGGTCGGCGACTCCGGCCACGGACTGCTGATGATCGACCGAGAGCTCGGCGTCCGGCCCATCGCCCTGCCCGTGCTCGGCCCGACCGAGGCGGGGGCCGGGGCGTGAAGGAGCGCGCCGCCATGGACCAGGCCACGCGCAGGCGCCTCGCCGAGGGGCTGGCCCGCGCCATGCAGGCCGAGGTCGACGGGCACCACTTCTACCGCCTGGCCGCCCAGAGCACGCCCGACCCCAAGGGGCGCGAGGTGTTCGAGCAGCTCGCCCGCGAGGAGCACGACCACTTCGACTTCCTCAAGGCCCAGCAGCGCGCGATCCTGGAGACCGGCCAGCCCGACGCCCACGCGCACCTGGGCTCGCAGGCCGCGCTCGAGGGCCCGAGCCCCATCTTCTCCGAGGGCTTCCGGGCGCGCATCAAGGAGGCCCACTTCGAGATGACCGCGCTCAGCGTGGCCATCCAGCTCGAGGAGAGCTCCTTCAAGTTCTACGACGCCCAGGCGGCCAAGGCGAAGGGCCCCGCGGTCAAGGCCTTCTTCAGGCAGCTCGCGGACTGGGAGCGCCGCCACCACGCGGCGCTGCAGCGCCAGCACGAGGCCTACAAGGAAGAGTACTGGCACGCCTCCGGCTTCTCGCCGTTCTGAGGCCGTCTCAGGGTCTCGGGCCCACCCGGCCGCAGACCGGGTGGGCGGCAGGCCTGGGGCGGCGGGCCGGCCGGCCGTCGGCCCACACGACCGGCACCCCGGCCCACACCTCGGCCAGCAGCTCGCAGTAGCCCATGGCGAACAGGCCCAGATCCCAGTGCACCAGATCGCCGAGCTCGGTCGTGGCGGTCAGGCGCGCGCCCCAGGCCACGAGCTGCGAGACCGGGCCGTGCAGCTTGAGGTGGTCCAGCCGGGCGCCGCTGCGCAGGTCCCACAGCCCCACCGTGCCGTTGCCGTAACCAAGGAACAGGCTGTCCATGGGCCCGGGCAGCATGCGCACCACGGGGCTGGAGGGCACCTGGTCCAGGCTCAGGTTGCGGCCCGCCTGTCCGCCCTCGCGGGCCAGGATCTCCACCGTGCCGTCCGGGTAGCCGAGCGCGATCCAGGCCCCGTCCCCCGCGCCCGCCCGGCCGCCCGCGAGCAGCGCGCTGGCGCCTGCGCCGCCCGGCAGCTCGGCCCGCGGCGTCCCCTGGAGATCGAACACCCTCACCCCCTGCGGCGTGGCCACCAGCAGCTCGTCCTGTCCGAGCGAGATGGCGCTGGCCTTCTCGAGCAGCGCGACCGGCGCCGCCCCGGGCCGCAGGAGCCTGACCGCGCCACCGCCGAGCGTCAGGCAGCCGTCCGGGGTGGCCACCAGCCCGTCCAGCGCGTCCAGCTCGGCCTTGGCCTGCAGCTCGTCCCGGGCCCGGTCCCACAGGCTGACCTCGGCCTCGCCCGTCCGCAGGCACAGGCTGTCCCCGGCCGCGGAGGTCGCGCGGGCCTGGAGCAGCGCCCGCTGCCAGCGGCGCTCGGGCGCGAGCGGCGCGCCGCTGTCCTCGCCCCGGAGCAGGCCCTGCGGGGACGCCAGCCAGGGCGGGCCGTCCTGCGCGGGCACCACCAGTGGCGGGCGCCACAGGGGCGCGCGGCTGGCTGCGTCCCAGACCCGCAGGGTGCCGTCGTCCCCCACGCTGGCCACGGCCCGTCCATCCGGCGTGAAGGCCACCTCGTTCAGGGCGCCGCGGTTGCCGCGCAGCAGGCGCCGTTCGCCACCCGCCAGGGAGTGGATCTCGACCGTGCCCCCCTCGCTGCCGAAGGCGAAGCTCTGGCCGTCCGGGCTGAAGGCCAGGCTGATCAGCCGCTCGGCGGCCCGGGCCACCTCGCGTGAGCTGCCGTCCGCGAGGTTCCACAGGCGCACCACCCCGTTCCAGTCCCCGCTGATCAGCCGGCGTCCGTCCGGGGAGAAGGCCACCGTGTCCAGCTCCGCCGCGTGTCCCACGAGCACCTGGGCGCAGCGGCCCGAGGCGAGCTCCCACACGCGCACGGAGCGATCCCAGCTCGGGCTGGCGAGCCAGCGGCCGTCCGGGCTGAAGGCCGGGCGGAAGGCCAGATCGGTGTGTCCCACCAGGCGTTGCAGCCGCTTGCCCGTGTCCGCGCTCCACACCCACACCGAGCGATCGTAGGCCGCGCCCGCCACCCGTCGCCCGCGCGGATCGAGCGCCAGGGGGCTCATGAGATCCGCGGCGCCCTCCAGCGGCACCTCGCGCAGCGCGCCGCTCTGGAGGTCGAGCGCGTGCAGCACCCGATCCCAGCCGAGCGACCACACCTCCCGGCCGTCGGGGGTGAAGGCCAGCCCGCGCAGGGTCTCGGTGCCGTGGGTGAGCACCTGCTCCTCGCGCCCGGTGGCGGTCCGCCACACCCGCAGGCTGCCGTCGGCGGCCCCGCTGGCCAGGCGCTGGCCGTCCGGGCTGACCGCCAGGGCGAACACCTGGTCGGCGTGGCCGTGGGCCACCCGGGCCGGGGTCTGCAGCGGCAGGCGCCACAGGGCCACGCTGTGATCCTCCGAGCCGGTCACCAGCAGGCGCCCGTCCGGGGAGAAGTCCACCCCGCCCACGTAGTTCTGGTGGGCCTCGAGGTCGGCCAGGGGCTGGCCCTCCGGCAGCCCCCACAGGCGCACGTGGTGGTCGAAGCTCACCGAGGCGAGCAGCGTCCCGTCCGGGGAGAAGGCCAGATCTTGCACCCCGTCGGCGTGGCCCGCGAGCGCGAGCTGCGACCGGGGCGACCCGCCGGCGCGCAGCGCGGCCACGCCCCAGACCCGCACCGTCCCCTCCCCGCCTCCGGCCGCCAGCCAGCGCCCGTCCCGGCTGAACTCCAGGCAGGCGTGCCCGCGCTCCCCCTCCCGCACCGCGCCCAGCGGGGCCCCGGTCCTGGGATCCCACAGCCGGAGCCAGCCCGCGCGATCCGCGGAGGCCAGCAGCGCCCCGTCCGGGGAGAAGGCCACCGACCAGACGATCTCGGCGTGTCCATCGATCCGCATGAGCTCGGCCCCCGAGGAGGCCTGCCACAGCCGCACGCTGCGGTCCTGGCCGCAGGAGGCCAGCAGCGCCCCGTCCGGGCTCCAGGCCGCGTCGTGGATGGCGGAGGTGTGCCCGCTCAGCACCCGCAGGCTGCGGCCGGTGCGGGTGTCCCAGATGCGCAGGGTGCGATCGGCGCTGGTGGACACCAGCCGGCCCCCGTCGGGCGAGTAGCCCACGGTGGCCACCCAGTCGGTGTGCCCGCGCAGCACCCGCAGCTCGGCCGTGTCCACGTCCAGCAGGTAGATCGAGCGGTCGTGCCCGGCCGCGGCGACCTCGCGCCCGTCGGGCGAGAAGGCCACGTGGTAGACCAGCGCGCCCAGCGCCTTGCGCCACACCTCGGGCAGGGCGCGCGCCTTGCCCCACAGCACCCGGGAGCCGACCGAGTCCGCCTCCTCCAGCGAGGTGCGCAGCTTGGCCCGCGCCTCCAGCAGCTCCCCGCGGGTGAGCGCCGCCCGGGCCCCCTCGCGGTGCGCCTCGGCCCAGCGGTGGCGCGCCTGCTGCCCGGCCTGCTCGGCCGCGCCGCGCAGGCGCTCGGCGGTCTCCCGCCCGCGCACCTCGTTCAGGTAGGCCCACACGCCCAGGCCCGCCAGCAGCAGCAGGAACACGCCCGCCACCGAGAGCGGCAACTTGTGCCGCAGCGCGAAGCGGCCCAGCAGGTCGCCCAGGCCGTACTCGTAGGCGCGCACCCGGCCGCCTGTCAGGAAGGCGCCCACCTCCTCGGCCAGCGCCTTGGCGCTCTGGTAGCGCTGGGCGCGATCCTTCGACAGGGCCTTCTGGCACACCGAGGCCAGCTCGCGGGGCGCCCCGGGGGCGGCGCTGGCCACCCGCACCGGCTCGGCCCGCAGCACCTTGCCCAGCACCTCGAACACCGTGGCGCCCTCGAAGGGCGGCCGGCCGGTGAGGATCTCGTACAGCACCGCCCCCAGGCTCCACACGTCCGAGCGCTCGTTCACCTCCTCCAGCCGGCCGTCGGCCTGCTCCGGGCTCATGTAGTTGGGGGTGCCGATCGCGGTGCCGTCCACCGTCTGCCCCGTCTGCACATCGCGGATGCGCGCGGCCTCGCGCGCCAGCTCCTCGCCGCGGATGTCGGCCGCGCCCAGCACCTTGGCCAGCCCCCAGTCCAGCACCACCGTCTCGCCGAACTCGCCCAGCATGACGTTCTCGGGCTTGAGATCCCGGTGGACCACCCCGCGGCTGTGGGCGTAGGCCACGGCCTGGCACAGGTCCACGAAGTGCTTCAACAGCTCGAGCCGCCCGGGCAGATCGCGGGCCGCGCGGATGGCGTCCCGCAGCGTGCGGCCGCGCACCATCTTCATGGTGTAGTACAGCGTGCCGTCGGCCCGCCGGCCGAGCTCGTAGACCGGCACGATGTTGGGGTGCTCGAGCTGGCCGGTGACCCGCGCCTCGCGCAGGAAGCGGGCCACGCTGGAGGCGAGCTGGGCCGAGGGCCGGAGGCCGGCCGGGCCCTCCGGCGTGAGCAGCTCCTTCAGCGCCACCTCGCGCCCCAGGTGCTCGTCGAAGGCCAGCAGCACCCGCCCGATGCCGCCCCGGCCCACCTCGGCCTGGCTACGGTTGCGCGTGGACGCGGCGGTGGCGCGGTCGCGCAGCACGTAGCGGCCCGCGGCCTCGGGGGTCACCACCGCGGCGTCCGCGCCGGGCGCTGGCCCCGGCGCGACCGGGGTGAGCGTGGGCCCGGCGGGGGCGACGGGCCCGGCGGGCGCGCGGGCGGGCGGCGCCGAGTCGAAGCCCGACAGGGCTCCCGGCCCGCCGACCACCCAGCCGCCGCCGGGCGTGGGGTCTTCGCGGGACAGCACCACCGATCCGCCCAGGCTGCGCTCGACCGCCTCCGGCCCGCCGAAGGTCTCGAGGGTCAGGCCCGCGTCCCCGCCGTGCGCCTCGACCGCCTCCGCCACCATGGCCGACAGCATGCGGTGCATGGGCTCGGGCACCAGCCGGCCCGCCAGCATGCACTCGGCCAGCCCCCTGGAGCGATCCGCGGCCCAGGCCCCGGCCACCGCCAGGATCTCCTGGGCGGACACCAGTCCGAGCTGGACGGCGAACACCCCGAAGAGCAGATCGCGCTCGGCGGCGCGCGCGGGCGTGGCGGAGGCATCCATGGGTTCGAGGGCAGTTGAGCACGTCGCCCGTCGGGCGATCAAGCTTTCGGCGGGCGCCGCTCGAAGGG
Organism: Myxococcota bacterium; assembly: GCA_022710975.1. Classification (GTDB taxonomy): domain Bacteria; phylum Myxococcota; class B64-G9; order B64-G9; family B64-G9; genus JAKLGA01. The sequence continues at coordinate 172,607 of JAKLGA010000005.1, forward strand.
CACCCCGCCCGCCCGTAACCAGGCGCACAGCTGGCGATAGTTCGCCGCGGTGGAATCCAGCTCGAACCGGGCGCCGGCGCGGGTCCGGATCTCGAGCGTGCGATCCGCGCCGTTCCACTGCGCTCGCTCCTCCGCGACGGCCAGCTCCTCGCGCGCCCAGGTGCGCCGCCCGAAGGGTCCCCGGCGGGTGAGCCGCGCGCCGTCGAGCTCGAGGCGCGTCCACGCCCTGAGGAGCGCGGCCCCGCCGGCCCAGGCGAGCCAGGCCCCGAGCCCGCACCCGAGCCCGGCCAGCAGCCGCATCGGCCCGGCCTGGGTCGCCAGCCCCCAGGCACCGAGCCCCGATCCGGCCGCGCCCATGCCCGCGAGCATCGCCAGACCGCCCCGATCCTGGTCGCGCTCCTCCACCCGGAAGCGCGCGGGCGGGGCGGGCAGGGCCGCGTCGGCGGGGGGCGCCGGAGGGAGGAGACCGCGCGCCTCCAGCGCGGCCTGCAGCGCGTGGAAGCCGCGCTCGTAGGACTCGATCACCACCCGGGGGCCTCCCGGCGGCTGCAGGGTGAGCCGCCACACCCCGCCCAGGAAGTTCCGCACCTCCAGGCGCAGCTCGGCGCGCGTGCCCGGCCCGAGCCGCGCCCGGCGCCGCCCGAGAAGCGAGCGCAGCTCGAGCTCCTCCCCGCGGAGCACTCGCCGCCAAGGCAGGGCCGCGAGTCCCAGGGCCAGGGCCAGCCCCACGCCCAGGAGCAGCCCGGGGACGAGCCAGCCGTGCCCGGGCGCGGAGGCCGCCTGGTGGCCGGCCACCGCCAGGCAGGCGAACGCCACGCCCAGGCCAGGCAGCCGCATCCACACCGGCCAGCGCACCACCACCGGATCCTGGCTCGGCCCGTGGTCCATGCCCTCAGGTCAGTCCGGAATCGCCAGCGCTCGCCAGGCTCGGCGCACCCGCACCGCGGCCACGATCATGTAGATCTCGGCCACCAGCATGGCGATCCAGATGGGGGACAGGCTGGCCACCGGCGGGAGAAAGAGGATGCCGATCACCAGCAGGATCCCCAGGCCGATGAGGTACAGGAAGGGCAAGAAGCTCAGGGCCGCGCGCACCGTCATCAGGTGTGGCGCGCGCGGGTCGCGGCGCCGCACGGCGCGGAGCGCGAGGGCGGTGAGCACCACCCAGGCGACCGGCAGCAGCACCCACAGGCCCAGGACAAGCCCCAGCATGGCCCCGTCCTCGGAGTAGGCGCAGGCCCCCATGCCCAGCAGGGCGAACAGCCCCACGATGGACATGCTGAGCCAGCCGGCCCAGGTGGTGGTCCTGCAGGCGCGCAGGTAGAGCTCCTCGGCCTCCGGCGCGCCCGGGCTCGGCGCGGTGCGGTTCTCGGGCATGGCGGCCACCCTCCCCTCGGCGGGAATGCGCTACCAGGCGTCGGGGGTCAGCACCTCGACCTGGCGGCTCTTCGAGTCATACCGCAGCACGCGCTCGCGGCCGTCGAGATCCAGGTCGCAGCGGGCGTAGGCGGCAAAACCGTCCCCGGTCTGCTCCACCTCGTAGCTGAAGTAGACGGGGTCGAGGGGCTTGAAGCCGAGCTCCTCGAAGCACTTGTCCCCGGGCCAGGGCTGGCTGTCCTTGCCCGGCGTCTGGAGCGGCACCCGGGCGCAGCCCTTGTAGGCCCCGCGCTCGGTGAAGTAGAGCTCCTCGGCCCGGGCCAGCGTCCGGAGGTTCTCGCGTCCCTCGCTCTCCTTGGCCTTGCGGGTGTAGTCGATGAAGGCCGGGATGGCCACGGCCGCCAGCACCCCGGTGATCATCAGCCCGCCGCGGGTGAGCTTGCTGGGGACCACCAGCCGCACCAGCGCGCCGCTCACCTGGACGTCGGGCTTGCCCTCGGGCCGGGGCAGCAGCGCCTCGATGGTCTTGACCAGCGCCGGGCGGTTCTTGAGCATGCCCACCACCTGCGGCGGCAGCTCGGGCATGGAGCCCAGATCCAGCGCCAGGGCCGCGTAGGCGTAGGCGCGCCACACGTAGGTCCCGGCCAGGAAGCTCTCGCCGATGCCCTGCAGCAGCCGGCGGGCCTTCTGGGCCGCGGGCGCGCCCTCGCAGCCGAGCACGAGCTGCACGCCGTCTTTGCTCACGTCCGCCTGCAGCCAGCGCAGGCCGCCGACCAGGGTGGCCACGGGCACGCTGGGATCCCGCAGCAGCTCCTCGCGCGCCACGGCCGGCACGGCCACGGCCAGGCGGAACAGGTGCTCCGCGCCGGGCTTGGCGGTCAGCTCGGGCAGCTTGCGGGCCAGCTCCGGGGCGATCTCCTTGGCCGCCAGGGCCGCGGACAGGCCCTGCGCGTCGTTGGCCGCCAGGATGCGCCGGCCCGCCTCCAAGCCGAAGGCCGCACCGGGCTTGGTGAAGATCTCGCGCCCGTCCCGGGTCTCGGCCTGCAGCTCGGGATCGACCTTCTTCGGCAGGTCGCCGGGGATCTTCCCGAGCAGCACGCCCACGCCGCGGGGCTCACCGCCCGCAGCCAGGCTGACGCCGATCGCGGCCCAGCCCAGATCCTGGAGCAGGTCCACGCCGTACTGGCTCTTGAGCGTGCCCAGGGCCGACTCGAGCAGGGTGCGCTGCATGCCGAGCAGGTTCTTCACCTCCGGGTTCTCGGCCACCGCGGGCAGGGCGTCGATCTCGGCCCACATGTCCTTGTAGTACCGGCCCCAGGCGCCGAGATCGGCCGCGATCACCAGGTCGACGTCTGCCGGCAGCGGCGAGAGCAGCTCGGCCAGATCGGCGGCCGGCGCCGGGGCCGGCAAGAGCAGCGCGAAGCCGACCAGTCCGCACAGGAGCCGGTTCATGGCGCACCTCCGCCCGAAGGCGGGGCGGGTGGCGCAGCAGGCACGGGAGGCGCGTCGGGCGGCACGGCCGCCTTGAGCGACTGGTCGAGATCATCCATGGCCATGCCGATCATCAGCGCCGGCACGATGAACGCGCTGAGCATGCCCGCGGCCACCGCGCTGAGGGCCACCCAGGTCTTGCGCTCCGAGCGCAGGCTCACCAGGAGCCCTTCCCGGCGCACGTCCGGCAGCGCCGCCGGTGGGGGCAGGAGCACCTCCAGGCTGGTGGCCAGCGCGGCGTCGTCCTTGAGCAGCAGCCGCACGGGCGCCGGCACGTCGGGCAGCCGGTCGAGGTCCAGCGCGAGCGCGAGCTGGGCGATCGCGCGGGCGGCGTGCTGGCTACCCATGAGGCCGTCGGCCAGCGCGATCATCAGGTAGTGCCAGCTCTCGGCCGTGCGCTCGTCCGCGGACAGCACGCCCAGGCGCACCTCGCGGCCGAGCTCCAGCTCGCAGCGCGCCAGGCCGGTCAGCAGCCCCAGGCCGACCCCCGCGGGCGGCGCCTCCCTGGACAGCTCGGCCTTCAGGGCGTCCGAGAGGAGGAAGGAGGCGCGCCCCAGGAAGCCCGGCTCGACCTTGCCGGCCAGCGCGGGGTGGCGCGCGAGCAGCGCCTCCAGGCTCTTGCCGTCGGGTTTCCGCGCCTGGGCCGCCAGCTCCTGGTGGGCCAGCACCACCACGCCGTCCAGCAGCGCGACCTCCAGATCCTTCTCCGGGCGGGCGATCTGCAGGCCGTCCCGCTCCTCGAGCGGGGCCTCGGGGAAGGCGCGCTTCAGGAAGTCGGGCGGGAAGGCGCCCTGCACCACCACCACCGCGCGCGGCTCGGCGCCCGGCACCAGGCGCAGGCCCAGCGCGGCCAGGCCGAGGTCCTTGAACGGATCCAGCCCCAGCTTGTCCCGCATGGGCGCGAGCACCTGGTCGAGGGCCGTGCGCTGGCCCTGGACGAGGTCCTTCAGCTCCTGGCTGGCCTGCAGGAGCGGCAGCAACTGCAGCTCTTCGGCCCAGGCCCGGCCGGTGCGCACCGCCTCGGCCACGTCCATGCTCACCACCAGATCGGCGTCGGCCGGCAGCCGCGCGAGCAGCGCGCCGAACGGGCCGGCGTCCTTGCCTCCGCAGCCCGCCACGGCCCACAGGCCGAGCACCAGCCCCACGAGAGCGGCGCGCCGCCCCAGACGAGAGTACATCATGCCAGGAGTCCCCTTTCCCCGCGGCCGGAGGGCCACGCGCCTCCTGGTACCACGACCGCCGTCTGCCCGCAACCAGGACGGCTGACTCGCCGGTCGACCTGCGGACCCAGCGCCCGGGTCGGGCAGGGTTTCCCGACTTCCCGGTTGACATCCCCCGGCTGGAGTAGCAACATCCCGAACCCAAGTCCGAGGCAGAACAAGCATGGCGAAGCGGGCCCGCGGGCGAGACTGCCCCCAGGACCCCACGAGGAGGGAGCCGCAATGACCGAGACCGTCGAGTACCCCTGGTACAAATACTGGCCCCAGAGCGTTCCCAAGAGCCTGACGTACTCCGACAAGCCGCTGGGCTCCCTGCTCGACGACGCGGCCGAGAAGTACCCCGACAACACGGCCATCATCTTCCTCGACACGCCCGTGACCTACCGGCAGCTCAAGAAGCACGTGGACTGCTTCGCCACGGCCCTGTACGACCTGGGCGTGCGCAAGGGCGACGTGGTCGGCCTGCGGCTGCCCAACTGCATCCACTACGTGATCGCCTACTACGCGGCCATGAAGGTGGGCGCCGTGGTGACGGCCAACAACCCGCTCTACAAGGCGGCCGAGATCGAGCACCAGTTCTGCGACTCCGGGGCCAAGATCCTGGTGGTCATGGACATCGTGTTCGAGGAGGCCCGGCGGGCGCTGCCCAAGACCCCGGTGCAGAAGGTCATCGGCTGCAACATCGGCGACTTCCTGCCGACCATGAAGCGCGTGCTGGGAAAACTGCTCAAGAAGGTCCCCGGCGCCCCCATGCCGCCCACCGCGCTGCAGTTCATGGATCTGCTGCGCACGCCGGCCCGGCCCGAGGTGTTCGAGAGCAAGTGGGACACCAAGGAGGACCTGGCCGTCCTGCAGTACACCGGCGGCACCACCGGCAAGCCCAAGGGCGCCATGCTGACGCACCTCAACCTGGTGTCCAACGTCCAGATGATCAAGGCCTGGGACTACAAGAGCGTGCCCGGCCAGGACGTGATCGGCGGCATCCTGCCGCTGTTCCACATCTACGCCATGACGACCGTCATGAACCTGGCCGTCATGAACGGCTGCACCATGCTGCTGTTCCCCAAGCCGCCCGAGGACTGGGGCCAGCTCCTGGAGGCCATCCAGAAGTACAAGGTCACGCTGTTCCCCGGGGTGGCGGCGCTGTACAACGCCATCAACAACTACCCGCGGGTCAAGGAGTACAACCTGCGCACCATCCGCGCCTGCATCTCCGGCGCCGGCCCCCTGCCCCAGGAGATCCAGAACCGCTTCGAGGAGCTCAGCGGCGCGCGGCTCATCGAGGGCTACGGCCTGACCGAGTCCTCGCCGGTGGTCACCGCCAACCCGGTCTACGACCGCCGCAAGCAGGGCACCATCGGCATGCCCATGCCGGACACGATCGCCAAGATCATGGACAAGGAGACCGGCACCAAGCAGCTCGGGCCCAACGAGGTGGGCGAGCTGGTCGCCAAGGGTCCGCAGATCATGAAGGGCTACTACCGCACCCAGGAGAACAAGGACGTCCTGCGTGACGGCTGGCTGTACACCGGCGACCTGGGCATGATCGACGACGAGGGCTACTTCATCATCGTCGACCGCAAGAAGGACCTCATCAAGCGCTCGGGCTACTCGGTCTTCCCCAAGGAGGTCGAGGAGTACCTGTACCGCAACGAGCACGTGCTCGAGTGCGCGGTGATCGGCGTCCCGGACGAGAAGGCCGGCGAGGAGATCAAGGCCTTCATCGCGCTGAAGCCCGCCTCCCGCGGCAAGGTGACCGAGAAGGACATCGTCGAGTGGGCCAAGGCCAACATGGCCAACTACAAGTACCCCCGCCTGGTCGAGTTCCGCGACGAGATCCCCAAGGGCACCGCGGGCAAGATCCTGCGCCGCGCGCTGAAGGAAGAGGAGCAGGCCAAGAACAAGAAGTAGCCCCCGGCCCTCCCCCGCCCGGCCGACTCGCCTCCCCCGACACCGCGTCCCGTCAGCCCCCCCTGGGCCGGGTCCAACCCCACCGATCCATTTGCCTTTGCGGTGGCCGGGTGGTACCGTGCCAGCCTCGGCGGGGTGTGTCACCGCCCCAGATTGGACGAGGTGCCGCATGGGCATCCCCGAGGAGTCCCTCAAGCGACTGATCGGCCTGCGCGTGGAGCTGGACCGCATCTTCCGCGAGCTGCTCCAGCCCTGGAAGGCCGGCGAGGGCGGCGCCGTCCAGGCCGTGCCGGTGGTGGTCGACGTGTTCGAGACCGACGGCGAGATCATCGTCGAGGCCGACCTGCCCGGGGTGGCCAGGGAGCACATCGAGCTGACGGTGCTGCGCGACATCCTGATCCTCGAGGGGACCAAGCCGGCCCCCGCGGCCAGGCCGGACGTCCGCCACCAGTGCGTGGAGCGGGTGGCCGGGCGGTTCCGCCGGGTGGTGGAGCTGCCCGGGGCGGCCGACACCCGCAACATCCACGCCCGGCTCGAGCGGGGCGTGCTGCGCGTCCGCCTCCCCAAGATCGAGGAGCGCCGCGGCAGCCGGCGGAAGGTGTCCATCGAATGAGCGCCGAGGCCCCGCGCAAGCTGCTCTCGGACGAGCACGAGCCGGTCGACCTGCCCGCCCGGCTGCCGGTCCTGCCGGTGCGCGACATGGTGGTCTTCCCGGACATGCTGGCCCCGCTGTTCGTCAGCCGGCCGCTGTCGGTGGCCGCGGTGGAGTCGGCCATGGCCGGGCCGCGGCTGGTGCTGCTGCTCGCCCAGCGCCAGGTGGAGGCCGAGGACCCGCTGGCCCAGGACCTCCACAGGGTCGGCACGGCCGGGCTGGTGGTCCGCCAGCGGAGGCTGTCCGACGGGCGGCTGAAGCTGCTGGTGCAGGGGCTGCGCAAGGCCCGGGTCGAGGCCTTCACCCAGGAGCGCCCCTGCTTCGAGGCCCGCATCCAGCCCATCCATGATCTGCCGCTGGAGGAGTACTCGGTGGAGACCGAGGCGCTCCTGCGCTCGATGCGCGAGCGCCTGGCCGAGTACGCCGACACCTCGCGCCAGCTCGGCCCGGACGCGCTGCAGGCGCTCGGCGGCATCGGCGATCCCGGCCGGCTCTCGGATCTGGTGGCCGCCAACCTGCCGCTGCCGGTGTCCGACGCCCAGTCCCTGCTGGAGACCCCGGACCCGGTCCGCCGCCTGCGGCTGACGCTGGAGCTGCTGAACCGCGAGCTGGAGCTGTGCTCGACCAAGGCCCAGATCGAGCTCCAGGTGAAGGAGCGCATGGGCAAGACCCAGCGCGAGTACTACCTGCGCGAGCAGCTCCGCCAGATCCGGACCGAGCTGGGCGACGCCCAGGACGGCGAGCTCTCGGGCCTCGAGGAGCGGCTGGCCGGCAGCGACCTGCCGCCCGCGGCCCGCGAGGAGGCCGAGCGCCAGCTCCGGCGCCTGGCGCGCATGAGCCCGGAGAGCGCGGAGGCGGCCAGCGTGCGCACGCACGTGGAGTGGCTGCTGGACCTCACCTGGCAGCGCTGCTCGCCCGATCGGCTGGACCTGCGCCTGGCCCAGCGGGTGCTGGACGAGGACCACCTGGGGCTGGACGAGGTCAAGGAGCGGGTGCTCGAGTTCCTGGCGGTGCGGAAACTCCGGCCCGACTCGCGCGGTCCGATCCTGTGCCTGGTCGGGCCGCCCGGGGTGGGCAAGACCTCGCTGGGCCGCAGCGTGGCCCGGGCCATGCAGCGCGAGTTCGCCCGCCTGAGCCTGGGCGGTGTACGCGACGAGGCCGAGATCCGCGGCCACCGGCGCACCTACGTCGGGGCCATGCCCGGGCGCATCATGCAGGCCCTGCGCCAGGCCAAGGTAGCCAACCCGGTGCTGGCGCTGGACGAGGTGGACAAGCTCGGGCACGACCTGCGCGGCGATCCGTCCGCGGCCCTGCTCGAGGTGCTCGATCCCGAGCAGAACCACGCCTTCGTGGACCGCTACCTGGACGTGCCCTACGACCTCAGCCGGGTGCTGTTCCTGGCCACGGCCAACCGGGTGGACACCATCCCGCCGGCGCTGCTCGATCGCCTGGAGGTGGTGAGCATCCCCGGCTACACGCTCGAGGAGAAGGTGGCCATCGCCCGCGACCACCTGCTGCCCAGGCAGCGGGAGCTGTGCGGGCTCGCGCCGGGCCAGCTCGAGCTCGGCCAGGCGGCCCTCGAGCGCCTGGTCGCGCAGCACACCCAGGAGGCCGGCCTGCGTGGGCTGGAGCGGCTGCTGGCCAAGCTCTGCCGCCGCAGCGCGCGCCGGGTGGCCGAGGCCGAGGGCGAGCCTGGCCAGGCCCCGGGCCTGGGTCCGCTCGGCCCCGACGATCTCGCCGCCCACCTCGGCCCGGCGCTCTTCCGGCCCCAGGAGCTGACCCAGGCCGATCTGCCCGGCGTGGCGCACGGCCTGGCCTGGACGCCCGCGGGCGGCGAGGTGCTGAGCGTGGAGGCGACCTCGATGCCCGGCCGGGGCCAGCTCATCCTGACCGGCCAGCTCGGCGAGGTGATGAAGGAGTCGGCCCAGACCGCCCTCAGCCTGGTACGCACGCTGGCCCCGAGCCTCGGCCTGCCCGAGGACGCCTTCGCCCAGCGGGACGTTCACATCCACGTGCCGGCCGGCGCCATCCCCAAGGACGGCCCCTCGGCCGGCCTGGCCATGGCCGTGGCGCTGGCCTCCCTCGTGTCCGGGGCCCCCATCCGGCGCGAGGTGGCCATGACCGGGGAGATCACCCTGCGCGGACGCCTGCTGCCGGTGGGCGGGCTGCGCGAGAAGCTCCTGGCCGCGGCCCGGGCCGGGCTGCGGGCGGTGGTGGTGCCCGGCGCCAACCGCGCGGACGTGGAGGCGGTGCGCGCCAAGAACCCCCTGCCGCTGGAGATCCTGGCGGCCGACACCCTGGAACAGGCCCTGGGCTGGGCCCTGGCCCCCCCCCGCGAGGCGTGAACCGCCATGGTGCAGATCAACCTCGAGGCCCGGGAGATCACCCTCAAGATCGTCTACTACGGCCCTGCGCTCTCCGGGAAGACCACCAACCTGCAGGCGGTCCACCAGCTCATGGACGCGAACGCCCGCGGGCGGCTGATGATCCTGGACACCTCCGACGATCGCACCCTGTTCTTCGACCTGATGCCGGTCTACTTCCGCTCCCGGTCGGGCTTCACCGTGAAGGTGAAGCTGTTCACCGTGCCCGGCCAGGTGATGCACAACTCCACCCGGCGCATCGTGCTGCAGGGCGCCGACGGGGTGGCGTTCGTGGCCGACAGCCAGAAGGAGATGGCCCAGGCCAACAACGACTCCTGGCGGGACATGCAGCAGAACCTCAGGCTGAACGGGCTCGACCCCACGACGCTGCCCATCGTCATCCAGTTCAACAAGCGCGACATGCCGGACGTGCGCCCGGACGAGGAGCTGGACGAGGTGGCCCGCCGGGGCCGGGAGAAGGTCTTCAAGGCGGTGGCCATCCGCGGCGACGGGGTGCTGGAGACCCTGGAGGGCATCCTGCGCATGACCTGGCGCTCCCTGGACGAGCGCTACCAGCTCGCGGAGAAGCTGGGCATCGAGGAGGCGGAGTTCGTGGACAACCTGCTGCGGCGGGGGGGCACGCCGCCCGCCCCGGGCGCCGGCCCGGGCCAGCCGGGGGGCGGAGGCGCGCCATGAGCACCCCGGTGTCCCCCCTGCCGACCAGCGCGTCCGTGCTGCAGCGGCGCTTCACCCTGGGCGAGCTCATCGACGTGGCCTCCTTCCGCGAGGTGTGCGAGTCCTACGCCGAGCTGTTCCAGATCGGCTTCAAGCTGCTCGACGCCCGGCGCGAGATGCTGGTCGACGTGAAGGGCGTGGCCAGCGACTTCTGCGCGTACGCCTTCAACTTCCCCGCGGGCAAGACCCGCTGCATGCAGGAGGTGCTGCGCATCCGCGACCTGGAGATCCCGGGCACGGACGCGGTGGCCTTCGACTGCTTCACCGGACTGCGCTACCTGATCGCGCCCGTCGGCCACGACGGCGACCAGGTGGGGCGCATCGTGTACGGGCCGTTCTGGCCGGCCGGCCGGCCAGCGCCGGAGCCGCTCCAGCTGGGCGAGCGCTTCAACCCCGCGGTGGCCCGGCGCCTGCTGGAGAAGGTCCCCCACGTCCAGCACGAGGTGGCCCAGCGGGTGGTGCTGCACCTGGCGCGGGTGATCGAGGTGATGCTGTACACCGGCTACAAGCAGATGCTCACCTCGCGGCTGCACGTGGAGTCGGTCAGCACGTCCTACAACGAGCTGCAGCAGAAGAACCAGCAGCTCAAGGAGTCCTACGAGCGCCTCAAGGAGCTCGACCGGCTCAAGTCGAGCTTCCTGGCCACCGTCAGCCACGAGCTGCGCACCCCGCTGACCTCGGTCATCGGCTACAGCGAGATGCTGCTGGAGGGGCTGGCCGGCGCGCTGTCCCCGGAGCAGCACGACTACGTCAAGACCATCATGGAGAAGGGCGAGAACCTGCTGCAGCTCATCAGCGGCATCCTGGACTTCTCCAAGGTCGAGTCGGGCAACCTGCGCCTCAGCCTGGAGCCGACCGATCTCCGGCCCGTGCTGCAGGCGGCGCTCTCCACCGTGTTGCCCATGGCCCGCAAGCAGGAGGTGCAGGTCGAGTCGTTCATCGCGCCCACGCTGCCCCAGGTGCGCGTGGACGGAGGCAAGCTGCGCCAGTCGATCATCAACATCCTGGGCAACGCGGTCAAGTTCAACCGCCGCGGGGGCAGCGTGCGCCTGCGGGCCGAGCTCCAGCAGCGGCCCAGGCAGGCCGCGCCCGCGGACGATCTGCCCGCCGCGCTCCAGCCGCCCGACGAGACCTGGCTGCTGATCGAGGTGGCCGACAGCGGCATCGGCATCCCGCCCGAGCAGGTCGCGCGCGTGTTCGACTCCTTCTACCAGGTGGACTCCTCGTCGACTCGGGAGTACGGCGGCACCGGCCTCGGGCTGGCCATCGCCAAGAGCTTCATCGAGGCGCACGGCGGGACGATCGTGGTGACCAGCGAGCTCGGCAAGGGCTCCACCTTCAGCATCCTGCTCCCGGTGTCAGGGGGATCGCAATGAGGGGCGCTCCCCGCGCCACCGACTGCGCCCCGTGGACGAGGCCGGCCGCGAGTGCTGGGGCATGAGGACGGCATGAAGCGCATCCTGGTGGTGGACGACGATCCCGACATCCTGAACCTCGAGCGCCGGGTGCTGGAGCGCGAGGGCTACGAGGTGGTCACGGCCGCCGAGGGCCTGGCGGCCAAGCAGCTGCTCCAGACCGAGGCCTTCGACCTCGTGCTGCTCGACATCATGATGCCCGGGGCGGACGGGTTCGAGGTCAGCCGCGCGCTCCCGCGCGCCAAGGGTCAGCGCCACACGCCGGTGGTGTTCGTCACCGCGCGCGACGATCCCCAGGCGCTGCGCGAGGGCTTCCGCTCGGGCGGCACCGTCTTCCTTACCAAGCCCTTCACCGCGGGCCAGCTGACCCGCATCGTGCACTCGATGCTGGGCTGAGCCGCCCGGTCGCCCCCTGGAGAGCCGCCCATGAGCCTGAGCGCCCGCGCCTTCGCAAGCCACCTGGCCACGGCCCTGGCGCCGCTGGCCGCCGGCCTGGCCGGCTTCCAGGCCTGGCCGGGCGAGCGCGCGCACGCCGCGCTGGTCGGGCTGGGGGCCGGCCTGCTGGCGGCGGCGCTGGTGGTGGCGCTCGCGCTGCGCCAGGCCGGGCGGCTGGCCCAGCGCCTGGAGACCCAGGCCGGCCAGGCCCAGGCCAGCGCGGGTACGCTCACCCGGCTGGCCAAGCAGGTGAACGTGTCGGCCGGCGAGATCTCGCGCTCCATGGAGGAGCTGTCGCGGGGCGCGGGGGCGCAGCGCCAGCTCATCGAGCAGACCTCCGCCCTGCTCGGGGAGATGGCCCGCAGCATCGAGCGCGCCTCGCGCTCGGCCGAGGACGCGGCCCGCTCCTCGGCCGAGGCCAGCGCGGTGGCCCAGTCGGGCGGCCAGCTCGCCGGCCAGGCCGTGGAGAAGATGCGCGGCGTGTTCCAGCAGGTCGAGCGGTACGCCCAGCGCGTGTTCGAGTTCGGCGAGCGCAGCAAGGAGATCGGCAACATCGTGCGGGTGATCACCGAGGTGGCCCAGCAGACCCACCTGCTGGCCATCAACGCCACCATCGAGGCGGTGCGGGCCGGCGAGGCCGGACGCGGCTTCGCCGTGGTGGCCGAGGAGATCCGCCACCTGGCCGAGAACACCTCGCGCTCGAGCGAGCGCATCGCGCGCCTGGTGGAGGAGGTGGTGGCCGGCAGCCAGGAGGCGGTCCAGGCCGCCCAGGCCAGCACCCAGCAGCTCAGCGAGGGCCGCGAGGAGCTGGCCTCCATCCTGGACGCGCTGAAGGCCATCGTCACCAGCGTCACCGCGGGCTCCGATCGGGTGCAGATCATCAACCGCCTGGCCCGGGAGCAGATCGCCGGCGCCGCCGAGACGGTGCGCGCCTTCGACAACATCGCCCAGGTGGCGCAGAAGAACTCGAGCTCGACCGTCGGCGCGCTGCAGGCGGCCGAGGCGCAGTCGAACACCCTGCTGGAGATGACCCAGCAGACCGCGCTGCTCGGCCAGATGGCCGCCAGCCTCCAGGCAGAGGCGGCGCGCTACCGCCGCGCGGAGATCCAAGATGGAAACGCCGAGCGCCGCTGAGCCCGGGCGCAGCGTGATCTTCCGGCTGGGCTGGGAGCGCTACGGCCTGCCGCTCGCGGCCGTGCTCGAGGTGCTCGACTCGCCCGCGGGTGCGCTCCGGCCCCTGCCGGGTGCCCCGGACTGGGTGGCGGGGGTGCTCAGCCACCAGGGGCACGTGCGGGCCGTGGTGCGCACCGCGGCCCTGGTGGCCGGCGAGGATCGCTGGTCCCAGGCCGCGACCGGCCAGATCATCCTGGCGGAGCTGGGCGGCGAGCGGCTGGGCCTGCTGGTGGATCAGGTGGAGGGGGTGGAGGTCATCCGCACCGCCGGGCCGGCGCGCGAGGACGGCCGGCGCCACGCCTGGCACCACGGCGTGCTCGTCATCTTGCTGGATCTGGGGGAGCTGGCGCGGGCCATCGACACCCGGGCCCGCTCCGGGGGTCAGAAGCTGTAGCGCACGCGGTGGGCGGACTTGGCGCCAGGAGGTACCTCCTCGATCGGCTCGAAGGAGATGCCCTCGGAGGCGCGCAGCCCGCCCTTGACGCTCTCGGTCACCAGGATCTCCCAGGGTCGGGCGATGTCCTCGCCCAGCTTGCTGGCCGCGTTCACCTCGGCGCCGAACACGTCCTCGTCGCCGATGCGCAGCATCGGGCCGTAACCCAGCCCTACGCACAGCAGGATGTGCTCGGCCTCGGGGCGCGCCTGGTTGTACTGCTTGAGCAGGCGCTGCATGGCCACCGAGCAGTCGATGGCCTTGGCCACGCTCCGGAAGATGACCAGGAAGCTGTCGCCCTCGACCTTGAGCAGGATGCCGTCGTGCTGGTCGATGCAGGGGATGAGCAGCCGCTGGGACTCGAAGATGACCTGCAGGAAGTGGATGATGCCGAACTCGGCCACCTTGCGCGAGAAGCCTGAGAGATCGGTGAACATGACCGCCCAGGTCTCGCCGAAGAGATCCCAGATGCGCTGGTCGATCTTGTGTTGATCGGCGCCGGGCTGCAGGCGCTCCTCGATCAGCTTCTCCAGGCGATCCAGCGAGGCGCTGGAGCCGACGCGGAAGGCGTAGGGCATGCGGGTCCTCCCTCGGTCAGCCGGCGGTTGCCGGGTTGGGCGAAGTATACTACGACAGGCGAGGGAGCGCACCACGCCCAGGAGGTCCGCCATGCTCGTGGTCCTGGTCCAGGTCCAGGTGAAGCCCGAACACGTCGAGGCCTTCCGCCAGGAGAGCCTGGCGAACGCCCGCGCGAGCCTCCAGGAGCCGGGCATCGCCCGCTTCGACGTGCTCCAGCAGCAGGACGACCCCGGCCGCTTCGTGCTGGTCGAGGCCTACCGCACGCCCGAGGCCCCGGCCGCGCACAAGGCGACCGCCCACTACGCCCGCTGGCGGGACGCGGTGGCCGGCATGCTGGCCGCCCCGCGCACGAGCCTCAGGTACGCGAACGTCCATCCGGACGACGCGGGCCGCTGGTGAGGACGATGGCCTGGGAGTTCGCCAGCGCGGGCCGGGTGTTGTTCGGTCCGGGCGTGTCCGCCGAGGTGCCGCGCCTGGCGGCCGGGCTGGGGCGCAGGGCGCTCCTGGTCCACGGACGCCGGGCGGCCCCGGCCGAGCCGCTGGCCGCGGGGCTCGCGGCCGAGGGCCTGGCGGTCGAGCGCCTGGCCGTGCCCGGCGAGCCGGAGGTGGCCTGGGTGGACCAGGCCGCGGAGCGCGCCCGGGCGGCGGGAGTGGAGCTGGTGGTCTCACTGGGCGGGGGCAGCGTGCTGGACGCCGGCAAGGCGATCGCCGGCCTGGTGGCCAACGGCGGCCAGGCGCTCGACTACCTGGAGGGCCTCGGCCGCGGCCAGGCGCTCGGGCGGCCGGCCCTGCCGCAGGTGGCCGTGCCCACCACGGCCGGCACCGGCAGCGAGGTCACGCGCAACGCGGTGCTGGGCTCCCCGTCCCACCGGCGCAAGGCGAGCCTGCGCAGCCACCACCTGCTGCCGCGCCTGGCGGTGGTCGATCCGGCGCTCGGCCTGTCGCTGCCCCCGGAGATCACCGCCGCCTCGGGCCTGGACGCGCTCACCCAGCTCCTGGAGGCCTTCGTCTGCGCGCGCGCGAACCCGCTGGTCGACGCCCTGTGCCGCGAGGGCCTGGCGCGCTCGGCTCGCTCGCTGCGCCGGGCCTGCCAGGCGCCCGGCGACCTGGCCGCCAGGACCGACCTCAGCCTGGCCGCCCTGCTGTCCGGGCTGGCGCTGGCCAACGCCGGGCTGGGCGCGGTGCACGGGCTGGCCGGCGTGCTGGGGGGGCTGCTCGGAGCGCCGCACGGTGCGCTGTGCGCCGCGCTGCTGCCGCACGCGCTGCGGGTGAACACCCGGGCGCTCCGGGCGCGCGACCCGCAGGCGCCGGCGCTGGCGAAGCTCCGCGAGGCGGCCGGCCTGCTCACCGGTCAGGCCGGGGCCGGGCCCGAGGACCTGGCCGACTGGGCCGAGCGCCTGACCACCGATCTCGAGGTGCCGCGCCTGCGGCGCCTGGGCCTGGCCCCGGAGGCCCACGCCGAGGTGGCCGCCCAGGCCGCCACGGCCAGCTCCATGAAGGCGAACCCGGTGGCGCTGGACCTGGCCGAGCTGGTCGAGATCCTGCGCGCGGCCGGCTAGATCATGGTCCGGGTCAAGCGGGTTTCAAGATGAGCGCCCCGAGCGGCGGCAGGGTGAGCTCCAGGCTCTGCAGGTGGCCGTGGCACCGCGCCCACTGGGTCTCGATCTGGCCGCCGTTGCCCACGTTGGAGCCGCCGTAGGCCGAGGCGTCGGAGTTCAAGAGCTCGCGCCAGCGGCCGGGCCGGGGCACGCCCACGCGGTAGTTGCGGCGCACCACCGGGGTGACGTTCATCACCACCACCAGCTCCTCCCCGTCGCCCCAGCGGCCGAAGCTCAGCACGCCCGTGTCCGAGTCGTTGCAGTCGATCCAGAAGAAGCCCTCGGGATCGCACTCCCGCGCCCACAGGGCCCGCTCGCGCTGGTAGAGCTGGCCGAGATCGCGCGCGAAGCGCTGCAGCCCGCTCCGCTCGGGCTCGGCCGCCTCGTGCCAGTCGAGCGAGCGGTCGAAGTTCCACTCCCGCCCCTGGCCGAACTCGGCCCCCATGAACAGCAGCTTCTTGCCGGGGTGGGTGAACTGGTAGGCGAGCAGCAGCCGCAGGTTGGCCAGCCGCTGCCAGTGATCACCGGGCATCTTGTCGTACAGCGAGCCCTTGCCCTGGGCCACCTCGTCGTGGCTCAGCGGCAGGATGAAGGTCTCCGTGTAGGCGTACAGCAGCCCGAAGGTCAGATCGTTGTGGTGGAACTTGCGGTGCACCGGGTCCTTGCGGAAGTAGCGCAGGCTGTCGTTCATCCAGCCCATGTCCCACTTGAAGCCGAAGCCCAGGCCGCCCAGGTGCACCGGCCGCGTCACCCCGGCGAAGGCGGTCGACTCCTCGGCCACGGTGAAGGCGCCCGGGAAGTTGGCGTACACCTCGCGGTTGAACTCGCGCAGGAAGTCGATGGCCGCCAGGTTCTCCCGGCCGCCGAACTTGTTGGGCAGCCACTCGCCGGGCTTGCGGCTGTAGTCCAGGTACAGCATGGAGGCCACCGCGTCCACCCGCAGCCCGTCGATGTGGAAGCGATCCAGCCAGTAGAGCGCGTTGGACAGCAGGAAGTTGCGGACCTCGTGCCGGCCGTAGTTGAAGATCAGCGTGCCCCAGTCCATGTGCTCGCCCAGGCGCGGGTCCTCGTGCTCGTAGAGCGCGGTGCCGTCGAAGCGCCGGAGCGCCCAGTCGTCCTTGGGGAAGTGGCCGGGCACCCAGTCCATCACCACCCCGATGCCGGCCTGGTGCAGGCTGTCGATCAGGAAGCGTAGATCGTCGGGGCCGCCGAACCGGCAGGTGGGCGCGTAGTAGCCGGTCACCTGGTAACCCCAGGAGGGGTCGTAGGCGTACTCGGCCACCGGCAGGAGCTCCACGAAGTTGAAGCCGTGGGAGCGCAGGTGATCCACCAGCCGCGGGGCCAGCTCGCGGTAGCCCAGCCAGCGGTTGCCCTGATCCGGGGCCCGCATCCAGGAGCCGAGGTGCACCTCGTAGATGGCCATCGGGTTGCGCCGCAGATCGCGCTGGCGGCGGGCCTCCATCCAGCCGGCGTCGCCCCAGGCGTAGTCGCCCAGCCCCTGCACCACGGAGGCCGTGCCGGGGCGGAGCTCCATGGCGAAGGCGAACGGATCGGTCTTCACCCGCAGGTGACCCTCCGCGGTCTTCACCTCGAACTTGTACAGCGCGCCGCGTTCGACGCCGGGCACGAACAGCTCCCAGATGCCCGAGGCGCCCATGCGCCGCATGGGCAGCTGCCGCCCGTCCCAGCCGTTGAACTGGCCCACCAGGCTGACCCGCCGGGCGTTCGGCGCCCAGACCGAGAACGACACGCCCGCCACGCCGTCCACCTCGCGCGGGTGGGCGCCCAGCTTCTCGTACAGCCGCAGGTGGCGGCCCTCTCCGGCCAGGTACAGATCCAGGTCCCCCAGCGTGGGGGGGAAGCGGTAGGGGTCCACCCGCCGCAGGCTCTGGCCGTCGGCGAAGGAGAAGCGCACCTCGTAGATCGGCGCGGGGAAGCCGCGTCCGGGCAGGCAGGCGGCGAACAGCCCGCCGCCCAGGGGGGTCATGGGGACCTCCCGCCCCTCGAGCAGCAGGCTGGCCGCTTGGGCGTCCGGGTGGTGGGCCCGCAGGCACAGGCCGCCCCGGTCGTCGGCGTGGGCGCCCAGCACGGCGTGGGGGTCGGCGCAGTCCCCGGCCAGGAGCGCCTCGACGAGCTCGGCGCCCACGCCCTCCAGCAGGGCGGCGCGCTCACGGCCTTCGGGCTGACTCATGGCTCACGCTCCTCCACGCGCCAGGCCGCGCGCGCGGCCTGATCGACGCTCAGCAGGGGCACACCGGCCCGCTCGGCCAGCGCGCGACAGTCCTCGTACTCGGGGGTGAGGTGCAGCAGGCGCTCGCCCTCGAGGGCCAGCTTGACCCGCACTGGACCCCAGGGGGTCTCCACCGTGGCGGCCCGCCGGGCGAGCTTCCGCCGCTCCACGGCCCGGCGCCTGAGCCCCAGGCTGGTGGACTCCCGCAGCAGCACGCCCTCGAGCGCGGCCAGCCGGTCGCCCGCGCACAGGCAGGCGACCACCACCGCCGGCCGGGATCTCTTCATCACCACCGGCTGCAGCCAGGCCTCGAAGGCCCCGGCGGCCAGCAGCCGCTCCAGCAGGTGCTCGAGCAGCGTGGGCGGCATGTCATCGAGGTTGGCCTCGAGCAGGTAGTCCTCGGCCGGGGTCTCGGGCCCCTCCCCCAGCAGCACCCGCAGCACGTTCGGGCGCCCCGGCAGGCTGCGCGTGCCCGCCCCGTGGCCCAGCGCGCTGGGCGCCAGGGCCGGGGCGGCGGTGAAGTGGTGCACCTGGCTGGCCAGGATGGCGGCCCCGGTCGGGGTCGTGAGCTCCCCCTCCACGTCCAGCCCGCGCAGCTGGATGCCCTTGAGCAGCTCGAGGGTGGCTGGCGCGGGCAGCGGCAGCGGGCCGTGCTGGCACTGCACCACGCCGTGCCCGACGACCGGTGGGCTGGCCGTCACCCGCGCGGGCGCCAGGTGCTCCAGCGCCAGGGCCACCCCCAGCAGATCGGCGATCGAGTCCACCGCGCCGACCTCGTGGAAGGTCACCTCGTCCGCGGGCCGGCCGTGCACCCGGCCCTCGGCCGCGGCCAGGCGGGCGAACATGTCCTCGGCCCGCGCCCGCGCGCCGGCCGGCAGCCCGGCCCGGCCGAGCAGCGCGCGGATGTCGCGGTAGCTGCGGTGGTCGTGCGGGTGGTGCGGCCCGGGCTCCTCGACCCGCAGGCGCAGGGCGGCGATGCCGCTCACCTCGGCCGGCTCCACCCCGACCCGCACCCCGGCCAGGCCCATGGCCTGCAGCGCGGCCTGGAGCGGCTCGAGCGGCGCGCCGAGCTGGGTGAGCGCCGCCAGGGCCATGTCGCCGGCGATGCCGCTGGGCATATCGAAGTGCAGGACCCTCATGCGGGCTGCTCCGGGGCTGGGCCGCGCCACCCCTGGGCCGGGAGCATCACGGGGTGCGGCGATTCATGCGGGCGGCAGCATACCCCGCCCCGAACCCGTTGTCGATGTTGACCACCACGACCCCTGGCGCGCAGGAGCTGAGCATGCCCAGCAGCGCCGCCAGCCCCTCGAAGGAGGCGCCGTAGCCCGCGCTGGTCGGCACGGCGATGACCGGGCAGGCCACCAGCCCGCCCACGACCGAGGGCAGCGCGCCCTCCATGCCGGCCACCACCACCAGCACCGAGGCCGTCTCCAGCGCCTGGCGGTGGTGCAGCAGCCGGTGCAGGCCGGCCACCCCCACGTCGTGGACGCGCTCGACGCGGTGGCCCATCAGCCGGGCGGTGAGCGCGGCCTCCTCGGCCACCGGCAGATCGGAGGTGCCCGCGGAGATCACCCGGATGACCCCCCGGCCCACGTCGGCCGGCTCCTCGCGCTGCCAGTGGAAGCAGCGCGCGTGGGGATCGTGCACCCCGTCGGGGAAGCGCGCGGCCAGCGCCGCGCCCATCTCGGGCGAGACGCGGGTGACCAGCAGCGGACCGCCGGCCGCCACCAGGCGCTCGGCGATGGCCAGCGCCTGCTCGGGGGTCTTGCCCTGGCCGTAGATCACCTCGGGGAAGCCGGTGCGCAGCCCGCGGTGCAGATCCACGGTGGCGAAGCCCAGCTCCTCGAAGGGTTGCCCGCGCAGGCTCGCGAGCGCCTGCTCGGGCGTGCGCCGGCCCGCGGCCACGTCCGCCAGCAGGGCGCGAAGCTGATCGGTCTGCATGCGTCCTCAGGCCTCCCCGGGGCGCTCGGGCGCTGCCCGCGCGGCCCGCGCGATGAGCGCGTCGACGTCCAGGATGAGCACCGGCCGGCCGTCGCCCAGCACGGTGCTGCCGCCGTAGGGGCCCAGGCGGCCGAGCAGCGCCCCCGCCGCGCGCAGGGCGGCCTCGCGGTGCCCGGTCACCCGGTCGACCCCCAGCGCCAGGCTGGCCTCGCCCTCCGGGGGCCCGACCAGGATGGCCTCCTGGGCTGCAGGCGGCGGCCCCAGCCGCTCGCCGAGCAGCGCGAGCAGGGGCGTGAAGGGCAGGCGCCGCGAGCCCACCAGCACCTCGGGCCCGCCCGGACCCTGGCTGAGCTGGGAGGGCCGCACGGTGAGCGCGCGCAGGACCCGCGCCGAGGGCAGCGCCAGCAGGTGCTCACCGGCCTGCACCAGGAGCACGTGCAGGATGGCCAGCGTCAGCGGCAGATCGAGCACGAAGCGCGTGCCCCGCCCCGGGGTGCTCTCGAGCTCGATGCGCCCGCCCAGGCGCTGCAGCGCCGTGCGCACCACGTCCAGGCCCACGCCGCGGCCGGCGCTCTCGCTGGCCTCGGTGCGGATCGAGAACCCGGGCAGGAAGACCAGCTCCTGGGCGGCGCGCTCGCCGAGCACGGCACCCGGAGGCAGCAGCCCGACGGCCTCGGCCCGCGCCAGCACCAGGGCCGGGTCGATGCCGCGGCCGTCGTCCTCCAGGCTGAGCTGCACCCGGTCCTGGCGCCGCTCGAGGTGGAGCCGCAGCCGCCCGACCGGCTCCTTGCCCCAGGCGCGCCGCTCGGCGGGGGTCTCCAGGCCGTGATCGAGGGCGTTGCGCACCAGGTGCAGCAGCGGGGTGTCGAGCGCCTCCACCAGGCCGCGGTCCAGCTCGACCTCCTCGCCCGAGACCTGCAGCTCCACCTCCAGCCCGCGCGCCCGGGCCAGATCGCGCACCAGCCGCGGCAGCCGGCCGGTCAGGGTCGCGGCCGGCACCATGCGCACCTGCATGACCCGGTCCTGCAGCCGGCGCGCGAGCGTGCCGAGCTGGCGCACGCCCTCCTGCAGCGCCGGATCGTCCCGCTGCTCGGCCAGGGCCTCCAGGTGCGAGCGCAGGCCCAGGAGCTCCGCCACCGCGTCGACGAAGAAGTCCAGGAGCTCCGCGCGCACCCGCACGCTGCTGCCCGGGGTCGGGGCCGGGAGCGGTCCCGGCTCGGGCGGGCTGGGCCCGGCCGGGGCGGACGCGGCCGGTGCCGGTTGCGGGCTGCGCGGCGAGCCGCCCTCCGCGGCCGGGGCCACCCGCTGGGCGGCCAGCTCCGGCACGCCCTCGACCGCCCGCCGGAGCTCGTCCGCCCCGCGCTGACTGCGGACCCGCAGGCGCACGCGCCGCTCGGGCAGGTTCCCCAGCCGGAGCTCCTCCAGGCTGGGCTCGCAGCCCACCACCTCGCCCAGCGCGGCCAGGCGCTGGAACAGGACCAGGGCGCGCGCGCCCGGCAGCGAGCACTCCGCGATCACCTGCGCCTCCACGGTGTACAGCGCACCCGCGACCGGCGCCTGGGCCGAGGGCTCGACCGGCGCAGCCGGGGCGGCGGGCCCGGGGGAGGCCGGTGACGATCGGGCGCGGACCCGCGCCGGGCCCGCGGCGCGCAGGCGGGTGTCGAGATCGGCCATCAGCCCCGCGGGCAGCTCCGGCTCGGGCTGGTCGGCCGCCACGCAGCGCAGGCTCGCGCGCAGGGCGTCCAGCCCGGCCAGCAGCAGATCGATCTCCTCGGCCGCGAACGGCGCGCCGGTGTCGCGGTGGGGGCTGACCAGGTCCTCGAGGCGGTGCGCCAGGTGGGCCAGGTGCTCGTAGTCCATCGAGGCGGCCATGCTCTTGACCGAGTGCAGGTGGCGAAACGCCTCGTGGATGCGCTCCTGCTCGCCCGGGGCGCGCTCAAGCGCCACCAGCTCGGTCTCCAGGCCGTCCAGGTGCTCGCCCGCCTCGCTCAGGAAGAGCGGCTTGTACTTCGACATGTCCAAGGGGGGGGCTCCACCTGCCTCCCGGGGCGCGGGGGACGACGGGGCGGGGCGCTCACCCGGGCTGGCGCCGCGCGAGCAAGGACTTCTTCACCACCTGCAGCACGTTCTCGGGCCGGAAGGGCTTGACGATGAAGTCCGTGGCGCCGGCCTCGATGGCCTCGGTCACCAGGGACTCGTGGCCGAGCGCGCTGCAGATGATGATCAGCGCGCCGGAGTCGAGGGCCAGGATGTCGCGGGTGGCCTGGATGCCGTTCTTGTACGGCATGACGATGTCCATGGTGATCAGATCAGGCTTGAGATCCTTGTACTTCTCCACCGCCTCGACGCCGTTGGAGGCCTCACCCGCCACCTCGAAGCCCTGGGCGACGAAGATCTCCTTCAGGTTCTGGCGCATGAAAGGCGCGTCGTCGACGATGAGCACCCGGGTCGCCATCCTCGCCTCCTTGGGTCCGGTCGCAGGCATTAGTACACCGGCCCCCGCCCGGGGGTCAAGGCCGCCGGACCATGACCGAGCCATGACATGGGCAGGCTATCGGAGGAGAATGAAAGACAGAAAGCTCCTGCTCAGCAGCGTCTGCCAGCCCTTCGGGACCCAGCACGGCGACGGAGAGGGGGTGTCCTACGAGGGCAGCCACCAGATCATGTGGGCCCAGGGCGTGTTCCGGAGCCGGGCCACCACCACCCAGTGGGGCATCGACTTCATCGCGGCCAACCTCGAGATCCCGACGGTCACACTGCACTACCCGACCATGGAGCGGTTCATCGCCGAGATCCGCAAGGGCTACGACTACGTCGGCATCGCCTTCGTGGTCCCGACCTTCCACAAGCTGCTGCCGATGATCGCCGCCATCCGCGAGCACGCCCCAGGCTCGAAGATCATCCTGGGCGGCTACGGCACCACCATGGGCGAGGAGCTCGCGCCGCTGGCCGACCACATCTGCCGGGGGGAGGGCGTGGCCTTCATGCGCCAGCTCCTGGGCGAGCCGGTCGACGCGCCCATCGTCCAGCCGGACATCACCCAGACCCAGTCGCTTTTCTCGCTGCCGATCCTCGGGCAGGTCGGCTACGTCTTCGCCGGCCTGGGCTGTCCCAACGGCTGCGACTTCTGCGCCACGTCGCACTACTACAAGCAGCAGCACATCCGCTTCCTGCCCGACGGGCCCTCGATCCTGCGCGCGATCCAGGATCTGCGGGGGATCCACCCCGGGATGACCGACTTCTGGATCAGCGACGAGGACTTCCTGCTGGACGAGGCGCGCGGGCGGGGCTTCCTGGAGGCCATCCGCGAGTCGGATCTGCCCCCGCTGGCGCTGAGCATCTTCGGCAGCGTCAAGGCCCTGTCCCAGTACACCGCCAGCGAGCTGGTGGAGATGGGCATCGACTGGGTGTGGATCGGCTACGAGGGGCAGCGGGCCGGCTACGCCAAGATGAAGGGCCGGCCCTACCGCGAGCTGTTCGCCGACCTGCACCGGCACGGCATCAGCGTGCTGGCCTCCATGATCATCGGCTTCGACTACCAGACCCCGGACATCATCCAGGCGGAGTTCGAGGAGCTGATGAGCCTGCGCCCGACCATGTCCCAGTTCCTGATCTACGGCCCGGCCCGGGGCACGCCGGGCCACGCCCGCCTGGTGGCCGAGGGCCGGCTGCTGCCCGAGGTGGCCAGAGACACGACCAGGCACGACGGGTTCTACTCGGCCTTCAAGCACCCGACCATGCGGCGGGCCGAGCTGGAGGCGATCCACCGCCGGCTCTACCGCGAGGAGTTCGAGCGCCTGGGCCCCTCGGTGTTCCGGGTGGTGGACGACTACCTGGCGGGCTACCTGCACCTGCGCGATCACCAGGATCCGCGCGTCCGCGGCAAGGCCGAGAAGTACCGGCAGATCGCGCGCCGCTCGATGGTGCTGCTGCCCGCCAGCCAGCGACACCTGTCGGCCGCGTCCGCGCAGCGGGTGGGTGAGCTGTTCCAGCGTCTGGTCCAGGAGACCGGGCCGCTGAGCCTCAAGGAGAAGCTGCTGTCCAGGCTCACGGCCGGGATGATCCGCTACACCGCCTTCAAGCTGCGCCACGGCATCGGCCAGCAGCCCGAGTTCAGCCGGCGCTCGTTCCGCATGGACGAGCCGCTGTGGATGCCGGCCCCCCTGCAGAGCCCCACCGTCGCCCGGCCCGAGCTGTAGACCGGCCGGCGGGTCCTGTCCGCCTTGTGGTCGGGTCGGCCGGGGTGCTAGCATCCGGCGCGTGGCCCCACGTCTGCCAAGCGCGCGCCCCCGGGTGCTGGTCATCGACGACAACCCGGACTCCCGGGAGTACCTCGAGGCCTGCCTGGAGGCCGATCCGTACGACGTGCACTCGGCCGCGGGCGGCAAGGCCGGCCTGGAGGCGTTGCGGGCCGATCGCCCGGACGCGGTGCTGCTCGATCTCGGCCTGACCGACATGCCGGGCATCGAGGTGCTGCGCGCCATCAAGACCGATCCGCTCACCCGGCGCATCCCGGTCCTGGCGCTGACCGTCGCCAGCGACGAGCGCTACCTGGCCGCCACCTTCGAGGCCGGCGCGGACGATTACCTGCTGAAGCCCTTCCGGCGCATGGAGCTGGTGGCCCGCCTGCGGGCGCGCATCGCCGCCAGCCGCGGGCTGTCCCCGGACGCCTCCAGCCACGAGGCGCTGCTCGAGCTCACCCGGCTGCTGGCCTCGTCGCTCGAGATGAGCGAGCTGCTGCACCTGGTGGCCGCGCGGACCGCCGAGGCCCTGCAGGTGGACCGCTGCGCGGTGGTGTTCCTGGAGCCGGACGGCGAGCGGGCCGTGGTGGCCGCGGCCAGCGAGGACGCCACGGTGCACGGGCTGCCCATCCACCTCAAGGACTACCCCGAGATCCGCGAGGTGGTGCGCACCGGCCGTCCGCTGGTGGTCGGCCGGGTGGAGGAGCACGAGTCGCTGCAGGGCATCCTGCCGCTGCTGGCCACCAAGCGCATCGGCTCGCTGGCGCTGTTCCCCATGTCGCGCGGCCAGGCAGTGGACGGGGTGCTGTTCCTGCGCTCGGAGCGGTTCCAGCGCCCGCTCGAAGGGCCGGATCTGTTCTTCGCCGACGCGGTGGCCTCGGCGGTGGCGCTGGCGGTGCGCAACGTCCGGGTGGCCGAGGAGCTCCGCCGCACCAAGCAGTTCATGGAGCTGCTGATCGACAGTTCGACCGACGCCATCCTGGCCACCGACCCGCGCGGCGTGATGCTGATCTTCAACCAGGGCGCCGAGCGCCTGCTGGGCTGGCAGGCGGCCGAGGTGATCGGCAAGCTCGGCGTGGCCCAGTTCTTCCCCTCCGGGCCGGGCCAGCCCCTGACCCGGCTGCTGCCCGGAGACAGCGCGGAGGGCTCGGTCGCCGCCACCACCCGCCGCCAGGACGTGGTCGCCAAGAACGGGGAGGTGATCCCCGTGCAGCTCACCGCCTGGAGCGTGACGGACTCGGGCCGCGAGGTGGCCACCGCCGCCATCCTGGTCGATCTGCGCGAGCGGCTGCGCATCGAGCGCAAGCTCAGCCAGGCCCAGGACAAGATCATGCGCTCCGAGCAGCAGGCCGTGCTGGCCGAGCTGGCCGGGGCCATGGCCCACGAGCTGAACCAGCCGCTGACCTCCATCCTGGGCTACGCCGAGATGGCCAAGCGCAAGCGCGGGGACGTGGGCGAGGTCGGCCGCATCGTGGACATCGTCATCGCCGAGGCCGAGCGCATGGCGGACCTGGTGCGCAAGATCGGGCGCATCACCAAGTACGAGACCAAGTCCTACGTCGGCGAGCAACGCATCGTCGACCTGGAGAAGTCGTCCGAGCCGGACTGAGACGGTGGACCCACCCCGCCCCCGGCGCGCCAGGCCGGCGGCGGGCAGGACAGGAAGGAGGCATCCGCGGAATCCGGGGGGGCAAACCGGATGCGCGAGGATGCTGGAGCCCGGATACGACCCCATCGACGAGGCCAACGAGCGGCTGCGCAACGCGCTGACGCAGTTGAAGCAGGCCCGCTTGGTGCAGAAGGTGTTCATGGGCCTGGGCAAGGCGCTCACCCTGGGCGCCAGCCAGGAGGACATCCTGGGCACCATCGTGGAGGCGGTGCGATCCTTGTTCCCGGAAGCCTACTACCTGGTGCAGCTCGCGGACCCCAAGAGCCTGCTGCCCACCCTGGTGGAGCACCACGGCCCGCTGGCCGAGGGCGCGGCCCAGCACATCCACCTCAGCCGCTCGGCGGTGGCCAAGACCCAGCTCGACGACGCGCACCCCGAGTTCCGCAACATCGTCTGCTGGGAGCGCCTGGAGCGGCTGTTCGAGGGCACCAGCCACGCCATCCACGTTCCGCTGGCGGCCGACAACCAGCTCTTCGGTGCGGTGCAGGTCGAGGGCACCGAGGCTGCCCCGCTGGGTGACGACGACGAGGTGCTGCTGATCTCGCTCGCCAACCAGCTCGCGCTCTCGCTCCGCAACCAGCGCCTGCTGGAGGAGACCGCCTTCCTCAAGGACTACCTGGCCAGCATCCTGGAGCAGGCCAACGCGCTGATCGTGGTGACCGACATCAACCGCCAGATCCTGGTGTTCAACCAGGCCCTGGAGCGGCTGCTGGGCTTCCCCAAGGAGGAGGTGCTGGGCACCGACGTCTTCCTGTGGATCCCGGCCGAGGATCAGGCCCGCTTCGCCGAGGCCATCTCGGCCACCCTGTCCGGCCAGGCGGACGGCGGCGCGGTCGAGAGCCGTATGCGCGGGCGGGGCGGGGAGCCGATCCAGATCCAGTGGAGCCTGTCGGCGCTGCGCGACCAGCAGGGCGAGGTGGACAGCCTCATCCTGGTCGGGCGCGACATGACCCAGGTGCGCGCGCTCGAGCGCCAGATCATCGAGGCCGAGAAGATGGCCTCCCTCGGCAAGCTGGCCGCCGGGGTGGTGCACGAGCTGAACAACCCGCTCACCTCCATCAGCGTGTACTCCGAGTACATCCTCAAGAAGATGCGCAGCGGCCAGGTGGGCCCCGGAGACGACGACAAGCTGGAGAAGGTGCTGGAGGGCGCGCACCGCATCCAGAAGCTGACCCGGGATCTGGTGTCCTACGGCCGGCCCTCGTCGGAGGAGCCAGAGCCGCTGCAGCTCAACGACCTGGTGGCCCAGGGCCTGAGCTTCTGCGAGCACATCATCCGCAAGCACGACGTGGAGGTCAGCCAGGATCTGTGCCGCGAGCTGCCGCTCATCCAGGGCAACCGCAACCAGCTCCTGCAGGTGCTCATCAACCTGGTGACCAACGCCTGCCAGGCCATGGAGGGCGGCGGTCAGCTCGGCCTGACCACCCGCCCCGGCCCGGGCGAGACCGTCGAGTTCCTGGTGGCCGACACCGGCGTGGGCATCCCGGCCAAGGACCTGCAACGCATCTTCGAGCCGTTCTTCACCACCAAGTCCGCCGGGGTGGGTACGGGGCTCGGGCTGAGCATCGTCAGCCGCATCGTCGAGCACCACCGGGGAACGATCTGCGTGGACAGCGAGCCCGGCGCGGGCGCCACATTCAGCGTGCGCTTGCCGGCCCGACCCTCGCCGCCCGAGGCGCCGCCGCCGGCGGGCGAGACGGACGGCCAGGAGACGCTGTGAGCGAGCCCGCCCCCAGCGCCGACCCGCGCGGTCGGCACTCGCTGTTCTGGCGGTTCCTGGGGGCCTTCCTGCTGGTGTCCGTGCTGCCGCTGGCCGGCGTGCAGGTGCTGGTCGGCCTGCAGCTCGAGGGCATCCGCGAGGCGGTCGACCAGGGCAGCCGGGCCTACGAGCTGAAGGCCGAGCGGCTGGCCGGACGCGTGGCCGCCTTCCTGCGCGCCTGCGAGGCGGACCTGCGCGCCCTGGCCGCGCTGCCGCGCAGCGATGAGGCCTACCAGCGCTTCGCCCGCGAGCGCACCCGCGAGGTGTGGGTGCGCTCCGGCACCGACGACAACCCGCGCGAGGAGCGCGGGACCTCACCGCTGTACCGCGAGGTGGCCTTCGCCGACGCCACGGGCCAGGAGCAGGTGCTCATCGCGCGCGGCCGCCCCATGGGGCCCGCCCAGCGGCGGCTGGTGAGCGACCCCGCCCAGACCACCTACCGCTCCGAGACCTACTTCCAGGACGCGCTCGACCAGCCGCCGGGCGAGATCTGGGTCAGCCACCTGACCGGCTTCCAGCTCACCAAGGTGCAGCAGCTCGGGCTGGAGCGGCTGCTGGCCCAGATGAAGGGCAAGGACCCGCAGACCCGGGCCATGTACCGCTACCTGCTGTACGAGCTCCTGCGGGCCGGCGGGGCGCTGGAGTACTCCAGCTCCTTCCAGGAGAAGGACCGCACCATGCTGGTCTACCGGGTGCCCGGGGAGGACTCGCGGGTGCTGGTGGAGGAGCCCCAGGGCGTCACCCCGGCCCAGATCCAGGCCCGCGAGCTGGAGCTGAAGGAGTTCATCAAGCGCCTGGAACCCGAGGACGTGGTGGAGGGCGAGCGCTACGACGGGGTGATCCGCTTCGCGCTGGCGGTGCGCGGGCCGGACGGCAAGCCCGAGGGCGTGGTCAGCCTGGCGCTCGACCACGTGCACCTCATGCAGCTCACCCAGCACTTCAAGGCCATGGAGGAGGACGTCACCGTCTTCGCCGGCTACCGGGACGCCGACTACACCTACCTGTTCGACGACGAGGGCTGGATCATCACGCACCCCAAGCAGTACGAGATCCGCGGGCTCGACCACCTGGGCCAGCCGGTCCCGCCCTACACGCCCCGCTCGCTCAAGGCCGAGGTGCTCATCGGCCGGACGCCGGTCAACCTGCTCGAGCTCGACTGGAAGATGGGCGAGGGCTACCACGCGCTGGTGCTGGAGACCCGCGCCGGGCGCACCGGCATCGCCACCAGCAACAACCTGGGCGGCGTGCTGCGCACCCGCGTCTACAGCCCGATCTTCTACGACCGCGGGGTCTACAAGAAGTACGGCATCTTCGGCGGCGTGATGATGGGCACCCGGGTGGACAAGTTCATCGAGGTGCTGCGCCAGATCAACGGCGCCATCGGCACCCGCACCCTGCAGGCCCGGCGCGCGACCCTCGGCCCCATGCTGGCCGTGCTGGTCCTGGTGCTGCTGCTGTCGGTGGCGCTCGCCCGCAGCCTGGTGCGGCCCATCCGCGCCCTGGGGGAGGTGGCCCAGCGCATCGGCGCGGGGGAGCTCGCCACGCCCATCCCGGCCACAGAGCGTACCGACGAGCTGGGGGAGCTGGCCCAGGCCTTCGGCGGCATGACCCGCTCGCTGCAGGCCACCATCCAGGAGCTCGAGGCCCGGGCCGGCGAGCTCAAGCAGGCGCAGCAGAAGCTGCTCGAGTCCGAGCGCGACAAGCAGCGCGCGCTGGAGCGCGAGCTGGCCGAGCTGCAGCAGGAGGTGGCCCGGGCCACCTTCGCCAACATGCTGGGCGACAGCCCTGGCATGCGGCGCGTGCGGGAGGAGATCGTGCGGGTGGCCCCCAGCACCGCGACGGTGCTGGTGCTGGGAGAGAACGGCACCGGCAAGGAGCTGGTGGCCGAGGCCATCCACCGCAACAGCCCGCGCCGGGACAGGCGCTTCCTCAAGGTGAACTGCGCCGCCTTCAACGACAACCTGCTGGAGAGCGAGCTGTTCGGCCACATGAAGGGCGCCTACACCGGGGCCAGCGCCAGCCGCAAGGGCCTGTTCGAGATGGCCGACGGCGGCACGCTGCTGCTCGACGAGGTGGGCGACATGTCGCTCGAGATGCAGAAGAAGCTGCTGCGCACGCTCCAGGAGGGAGAGATCGTGCCGGTCGGCTCCACCCGCGTGCTCAGGGTGGACGTGCGCCTCCTCGCCGCCACCAACCGCGATCTGGCCCAGCGCATGCGCGAGGGCGCGTTCCGCGAGGATCTCTACCACCGGCTCAACGTGATCCAGATCCGGGTGCCGCCGCTCCGGGAGCGGCGCGAGGACATCCCGCTGCTCGCCCGCTTCTTCATCCAGAAGTACGCCGACAAGGAGGGCCGCACCCCGCCGCTGCTGGATGCCGAGGCCGAGCGCTTCCTGCTCGAGTACGCCTGGCCTGGCAACGTGCGGGAGCTGGAGAACGCCATGGAGCGGGCCGTCATCCGCGCCATCGGAGCGGTGCTGCGGGTGGCCGACTTCCAGCTCGAGGCAGGTGAGAGCGCCGGCCCGGGAGCCGGAGAGCTCGACAAGGCCCTGGCCGAGGAGCTGAGCCTCGATCAGCTCGAGCAGCGCTACATCGAACGGGTCCTGACGCGCTGCGGCGGAAACAAGCGCGCGGCCGCCAGGTTGCTGGGCATCGGCTACAATACCCTCTGGCGCAAGCTCAAAAAGATGAAGGGCGAGGGCTCGTCCGACCCGCCCGAGATGGAATGAGTCCCTATTCCCAAATGGAATGCCACCGCGTCGCCTTGCTCGAGGATGTTCCCGGACGATCCATAACCGGCTGATTCAATATCTGATTTCTCCACGGGACGCACCTCGCGAGTGCGGCACGGCGGTTGCAGCGCAACGGGGTGGATGGTTCGCAAGCCACGGAGGCGAACATGAACGCTCGAAAGATGCCTTTCCTGGCCGTCCCGGCTCTCCTGGCCCTGGGATTGCTGCCCGCGCAAGGGGCGCTGGCCCAGACCGAACCGGACGAGTTCCTGGACGATCAGGCTGCGCCTCCGGACAGCGGCTCGGGCGGCGCGGTGTGGGCCGAGGAGGGCGATCGGGTGGCCTACGACGACGGCGCCGTGGCCGAGGACATGCCCCAGGATCGCCCACCGGTCGAGGGCGAGGTGGACGCGACCTTCTTCTTCGACTACTTGGCTCCCTACGGCGACTGGATGTGGACCCCCGAGCACGGCTGGGTCTGGCATCCGACCGGCGTGGACACCGACTGGCGGCCCTACTCCACCGGCTACTGGATCAACACCGAGTACGGCTGGACCTGGGTGGCCGACGAGCCCTGGGGCTGGGCGCCGTTCCACTACGGGCGCTGGTCCTGGATGGATCCGGTCGGCTGGATCTGGGTGCCGGGCACCACCTGGGGCCCGGGCTGGGTGATGTGGCGCTACTCGGACACCTACATCGGCTGGGCGCCGCTGCTGGCGGGCTACGACTGGTGGTTCGGCTGGGCCTTCTACCCGGTGTTCTACTCCCACTGGCTGTTCGAGGAGTGGGGGCACTTCGGCCGGCACCACCACGGCCACCGCCACCACTACAGCGGCCGGGATGAGGCCCGCGACCACTTCCGGCACACCTACTTCCCGCGCGGCTGCCGGGACGCCTCGAACCCCGCCTGCCAGCGCGGCCCGGCCAGCCGGCTGGTGGAGAAGCGCTCGGGCTTCCCGGTCGAGAGGATGCCGGTGCGCAACCTGGCCGCGGAGCCCCGCAAGGTCAGCCGCTCGGAGCTGTCCAGGCTCGGCCTGAAGGGCAACGAGCTGACCATCTACAAGCCCTCGGTGGGCAAGTCCGGGCTCGGCACCCTGGGTGGCAACCCCTCGAAGCCGGGTGCCCGCCCGCGGGTGATCGACTTCGGGATCGCGCCGGACAACTCGCGCGCGCTGCGGCCGGCCGACTCCGACGGGAGCGGGAGCTACGACGGGCTGCGCCGCCGGCCCACCCCCGGCGCGGACATCGAGCCCAACCGGCCGCCCAAGGTCAGCCGCGACCGTCCGGCCGGGAACCGCATGCCTGGCTCGATCGTCTCCGGTCCCGACGGCATGCGCCCGGCGCCGAGCAACAACCGCCCGGGCTTCGCGCCCAGCAACAGCCGCCCGGGCTTCGCGCCCAGCAACAACCGCCCGGGCTTCGCGCCCAGCAACAACCGCCCGGGCTTCGCGCCCAGCAACAACCGCCCGAGCTACTCGCCCGGCCACAACAGCAAGCCCGGCTTCGCCCCCAGCCACAACAAGCCCTCCGGCTCGGGTGACCGGCCGTCCTTCAAGCCCTCGAGCAGCGGCTCGCGCGACAGCGGCCACCGCTCGTCCTCGGGCGGCGGGGGCGGCGGCCACCGGTCGTCGTCCGGCGGCGGCGGCAGCAAGGGCTCGTCCTCCGGCGGCCACTCCTCCGGCGGCAAGCGCAAGTAGGCCCTCCCCGAGTTCCCTCACCTCGCGCGGTCGAGGTCGGCCCTGCCCGCTTGCGGTACAATGAAGCCGCGGGAAGGGGACGAGCCGCGAGCCATGGCTGGGAAACCGATCTACGTCGGACGTGACACAAGACCAGGTATGAGCAAGGTCTCTGCCTCCCTCCTGGCTCTAACGGTCGTGGCTTGCACCCTGGCGCTGCCTCCTCTTCTGAACCTGGTCTATTGGAAGTTCGGGGAAGGCGCGGAGATTCTGGATCTAGAGAAGCTCGTCACCAGTAGAGAATCGATGTGGGCGGAGAGATCGACGAGAAAGGAGGAGATGAGGAAGGTCATTGGAATGATGACCTCTCTCCCTCGAGGTGACGCCGCTGCACACGCTGTCTGGAAAATGTGTTCGAAGGTGCACCATCCAGAGTGCTTCAGCGATTTTCTAGAATCACTTGCCGAGGCCGGGAAATACGATGTCATCGAGAGTCTGGTGAGGCGTTCTGGAAAGCAGTACGGTAGTGCAAAGGACTATTGGGAACTACTGAAGCGGCACGACAAGGAACCCAAGGCGCGGGGAGTGCTCGAAAAAAACGCATCGGGAAAAACACAGGTTTGCATGGAACTCCTCGAGTACAGCGAGGACCCTGATGGGTGTCTACGAAAATGCATGGAATACCAAAGCCATTTTCTCTGCCATGGAAGGGAAGCAGATTGGTTCGCCAGGTACGCAAGGCTGAAGGGCAGAGATGCCATCCCTGTCCTGGAAGAGTACTTGGACAGTGACAACACAATCCAACTCGATTCGTGGATGGAAGATCCTGGCGGCCCCAGGAAGCGCACAGATGTCAGATTGAGCGACTACCTCAAGAAGATCCTCTGGATCATCGACTACTGCTGGCAGTGGAACGGTGTGCCTCTCCTGCCTATCCCTAATTGACCATTGTCCGATTCCATGTCTGCCCCGCAGGATGGTGCCACTCAACCCACCCATACGGGCGGGTGGCGCTTGCGGAAGGGGGGCGGACGGTCACCCAGGAGCGGGCTCACCCCGGGTGACCATTCACGGTCAGCGCGTAGAGCTCATGCAGCTTGGCCTGGAGCAGCTTCTTGTCCGGCAAGTGTGTCTGGTACTCGGCGATCAGCGCCGGCGACTGCGCGCGGCTGAGGGCATACTCCACCACCTCGTCGTCCTTGCCAGCGCACAGCAGCACCCCGATGGAAGGCCCCTCGTGCGCCTTGCGGACATCCCGGTCCAGCGCCTCCAGGTAGAACTCCAGCTTGCCCAGGTGCTCGGGTTGGAACTCGCAGAGCTTGAGCTCGATGGCGACCAGGCTGTTCAGGCCGCGGTGGAAGAAGAGCAGGTCGAGGGCGAAGTCCTTCCCGCCGACCTGGAGCGGCACCTCGCTCCCGACGAAGCAGAAGTCGCGACCCAGCTCGGCCAGGAAGCGGCGCAGGTGCCGCAGCAAGCCCGAGTGCAGGTCCACTTCGCGGTGTCCCTCGGTCAGGTCCAGGAACTCGAGCAGGTAGGCGTCGCGGAGGATGGACGGAGATCCTGGGTGGAGTGCCTTAAGGGCCTTCGAGACCTTGGGAGGGTTCAGCAAAACTCTCTCGAAAAGGGCGCCGTCGATCTGTCGGGCGAGCTCCCGCACGGGCCAACGCTGTTCGACGGCCATCCGCAGGTAGAACTCTCTCTCCTCGGGGCGCTTGCACTTGCTGAGAATGTGCAGGTTCGATGACCACGGCAATTGTCTCAACAGCGTTGAGACTTTCTTGTCGTCCCGATACACCTCGAAGAACATGCGCATTCTGAAGAGGTTGGGTCTAGAGAATCCTCGCAGGCCAGGCCGGCGACGAGCGAGGTAGGCTGCCAGGGCTTCGACCGACCCGTCACCCCAGGTCGCGGACTCCAGCTTGCGCGAGATGTACTCACCCACTTGCCAGTACAGGTCGATCAGCGCGGTGTTGACGAGGGACAGGGTCCGCCACTTGGCCTTCTGGATCAGTTCGAGGACCTCGGCAAAGGAAGGCTCCTCCGCACTGCCCTCGAACCCTGGTCGAGTCATTGGCCCTTGGGCCTTCTGCCTGGATGGCTTGCGCGGCATCGGTTCCCTCCCGGCCCGCATCAAAGCAAGCCGCGGGCCAGGGGGACGCCGTCAAGCCATGAGAACTCCAGTGGCTTGAATTTCCGGAGTGTTCCATTGCCGGACGGGGGACCTGCAGTGCGGTCTTGGCGAACTGCGGCCCTTGACGTGTCCGGATTCCGGTCACCCCTACGGCACGGAGGAGGTCCAGCTGTGGGTCGATGTTCCTCCTCCCAACCTGTGGAGCCAGGCGCCACCTGCTCGCCGAGGCCGCGGCGTGCAGGCCGAGCCGTCGTGCCCTCACCTGCATTCGGCTGGCACCGGCGAAAGGGCTGGCCTGATAGACCGTGTGTCCCGGATCACCGCGCAGGCCCGGCGCGGGGTGTAGCTGACCTGCACGGCCCAGCCCACACGAGGAGCGCCATGACACCCCATGCCCGCCCGCTCGCCCTGCCCTGCCTGCTCGCAGCCGGCGCCGCCCTGCTGCTCGGCCCCGGTTGCCTCTTCGGCCCGGACGAGAGCGACTGCTGGGACTCCTCGGACGAGATGCTGGCGGAGGACGGCAGCACCATCGCGGTGGACGGCCAGGCGCTGCGGGCGGACGGCACGCCGCTCTCCGGCCACGTGCTGCTCGAGGATCCGCCCACCCTCGAGGATCTGTTCGGCGCCGTGCTGACCCTGGGGCTCACCTGCCTGAAGGAGGACCTGTCGGGGCTCGACTGCAGCGAGTACCAGCGGCTGGCCCTGGACGGGGGCGGGCGTTTCTCCTTCTCGGTGCAGGAGCAGGACACCGTCGGCACCCTGGGCTTCGACCGGACCTTCCTGCTGTTCGCCGGGCTGCCGGCCGGACCGGACGGGCTGGCCCGGCCCTCGCTGGTGGCCTTCGCCCGCCTCCGCAAGCAGCACGTGGCGCTGCCCACCCTCAGGCTGTGGGAGCCCGCGCTGGCGCTCTCGGAGGAGGGCGGCGCGATCCGGATCCAGCTCGAGGACCCGCCGACACTCGCGTGCACCACCCGCCAGGAGCTCGCGCTCGAGTTCACCGATCCGCAGGGCCGCGCCTCCTGGAGCCAGGCCGCCGGGGCGCTCGACCTCCGGGTGCTCGAGGACGCCCAGGGCACGCTGCTCGCCCGCGCACGCTTCGAGAACACCGCCTGGGACCGGCAGGTGGACACGCTCGAGCTCTACTCGGGCGCGGTGCCCTTCGCCGGCACGGCCGGCGCCCCGCCCTCCCGCGGCGCGGCCTGCACCCTGGCCGGGCAGTCGTACCCCGGTGGCTGCCCGCTGACCGACGGAGGGATGGAGCTCAGCACCAGCCCGGACGGGCTGGCGCAGATCGATCTGGGCGCGGTCCGCGCGGTCGAGCTCGTGGTGCTGCGCGGCTCCTTCTCCGCGCTCGAGCTGTCCGCCTCGCTCGACGGGCAGAGCTGGACCCCGCTGGCCTCGGGCCTGACGGGCGACTCCCTCCAGGTGACCCCGCCCCAGCCTGTCCAGCTCCGCCACCTGAAGCTCCGGGAGGGCCTGGACGACTACGGCCAGCAGCGTTCCCTGCTGCTCGCCGAGGTGTCTGCCTGGTGAGCTCCTGAGGCCAGACGGGCCTTGACTTTCCCCTCCATCACGCTATGACCTACCCCGGGGGTCCACCCGCGGCGGAGCGGCCGACAAGGAGCGGACAGACGATGAGCTTCGAACCCAAGATCGTCGGTTTCCTGTGCAACTGGTGCTCCTACACCGGCGCGGATCTGGCCGGCACCTCGCGCATGAAGTACCTGCCCAACGTGCGCGTGGTGCGCATCATGTGCAGCGGCCGGCTGGACCCGACCTTCGTGCTCAAGGCCTTCCACGAGGGCGCCGACGGGGTGCTGGTGGCGGGCTGCCACCCCGGCGATTGCCACTACCAGAACGGCAACATGAAGACGCTGCGGCGCATCCCGCTGCTCCAGCGCATGCTGGAGCAGCTCGGCATCGAGCGCGACCGGCTGCGGCTGGAGTGGGTGTCCGCCTCCGAGGGCGAACGCTACCAGCACGTGGTCAACGACTTCGTCGAGCAGATCCGCAAGCTCGGTCCCCTGCAGCTCGCGGTGGGCAAGGACAAGACCGCCACGGCCTGAGAGCCAGCGAACGGGAGCGGAGGTAGGCAGACATGGCAGCGGACAAGCTCAAGGTGGCGATGTACTGGGGCGGCGCCTGCGGCGGCTGTGACGTGGCGTTGCTCGACATCCACGAGATGATCCTCGACGTGGTGGCGGTGGCCGACCTCCTGTTCTGGCCGTGCGCCATGGACTTCAAGTACACGGACGTCGAGAAGATGCCCGACCAGCACCTGGACGTCACCTTCTTCAGCGGCGCCATCCGCAACAGCGAGAACGAGCACGTCGCCCAGCTGCTGCGCAGGAAGTCGAAGGTCATGGTGGCCTTCGGGGCCTGCGCCCACATGGGCGGCATCCCGGGCCTGGCCAACTTCTACACCCGCGACGAGGTGTTCCAGGCCGCCTACCTCGACAGCCCGTCCACCCCCAACCCGGACCGGCGGCTGCCGCAGCGCGAGACCAAGGTGCCCGAGGGCACGCTGCAGCTGCCCGAGATCTTCGACACCGTGCGCACGCTGGCGCAGGCCGTGCCGGTGGACTTCTACCTGCCGGGCTGCCCGCCCAACCCGAAGCAGATCGGGCTGGTGATCCAGGCCGCCGCCACCGGCGCCCTGCCGCCGCGCGGGGCCGTGGTCGGGGCCTCCGACAAGGCCATGTGCGAGGAGTGCCCGCGCAAGAAGAAGGAGCTCAAGTTCAAGGAGTTCAAGCGCCGGCACCTGGTGCACCCGGATCCCGAGCAGTGCTTCATGGAGCAGGGCATCATCTGCATCGGCGCGGCCACGCGCGCCGGCTGCGGCTGGCGCTGCATCGGCTCCAACATGCCCTGCCGCGGCTGCTACGGCCCGCTGCCGCACGCCACCGACCAGGGCGCCAAGATCCTGTCGGCCATCGCCAGCCACATCGACAGCGAGGACCCGGCCGAGATCGATCGCATCCTGGACAGCATCCCGGACCCGGCGGGCTACTTCTACCGCTTCGGCCTGCCCATGTCGCTGCTGCACTGCAAGCAGCGCCGCCAGGCGCCCTGAGCGTCAGCGAGGAGGCAAGAGGGCGATGAACAAGATCAGCATCGATCCCGTCACCCGGCTCGAGGGCCACGGCAAGATCGAGATCTTCATGGACGAGCAGAACGACGTGGCCAACGTCTACCTCCAGATCCCGGAGCTGCGCGGCTTCGAGAAGTTCTGCGTGGGCCGACCGGTCGAGGAGGTCCCGCGCATCGTCACCCGCATCTGCGGCGTGTGCCCGCTGGCCCACCACATGGCCTCCGCCAAGGCCGTGGACGCGGTCTACCACGTGGAGATCCCCTCCGCGGCCAGGAAGCTGCGGGAGCTGATGTACAGCGTCTACTACGTCTACGACCACACCCTGCACTTCTACTACCTGGGCGCCCCGGACTTCGTGGTCGGCCCGACCGCGCCGGCCGCCAAGCGCAACGTGCTGGGGGTGATCGAGAAGGTCGGCCTGGAGATCGGCAAGGCGGTCATCGAGCACCGCCGCCTGGCGCAGGACATGCAGATCCTCATCGCCGGCCGCTCAACCCACCCGGTCTGGTGCATCGCCGGCGGCGTGTCCAAGGGCCTGAAGAAGGAGGACCTGGTCCCGCTGCGGGAGAACGCCAAGAAGTGCCTGGAGTTCGCCAAGTTCACCCTCAAGGTCTTCGACGACGTGGTGCTGAAGAACAAGGCTTACGTGGACCTCATCCTGTCCGCGGGTTACCGCCTGGAAGTGGGCGACATGGGCCTGGTGGACGCCGACAACAAGGTCAACTTCTACGACGGCCTGGTGCGGGTGAAGGACGCCAAGGGCCGCGAGGTGGCCAAGTACAAGGCGGCCGACTACGTCCAGAACGTGGCCGAGCACATCGAGCCCCACTCCTACCTCAAGTACCCCTACCTGAAGGCCCGCGGCTGGCAGGGCATGGTCGAGGGGCCGGAGTCCAGCATCTACCGGGCCATCCCGCTCTCGCGCCTGAACGCGGCCGACGGCATGGCCACCCCGCTGGCCCAGGAGCACTACGAGAAGATGTACTCGGTGCTGGGCGGCAAGCCAGCCCACCAGACCCTGGCCATCCACTGGGCCCGGGTCATCGAGCTGCTGTACGCGGCCGAGCGCTGGAACGAGCTGCTCGAGGATCCCGAGATCCTGTCCCCGGACGTGCACACCCTCCCGACCGAGAAGCCGACCGAGGGCGTGGGCATCGTGGAGGCGCCGCGCGGCACCCTCACCCACCACTACGCCACCGACGAGAACGGCATCGTGGTGAAGGCCAACCTGATCGTGGGCACCACCAACAACAACGCGCCCATCTCCATGTCGGTCAAGAAGGCCGCCCAGCAGGTGCTCAAGGGCAAGCGCGACCCCGAGGAGGGCCTGCTGAACATGGTCGAGATGGCCTTCCGCGCCTATGACCCGTGCTTCTCCTGCGCCACCCACAGCCTGCCCGGCCAGATGCCGCTGGAGGTCACGGTGCGCGAGCCGGATGGCACCGTCCGCCACCACCTGAAGCGCGGCTGAGCCGGCCTCCACGGCATGCGCCCTGCCCGTCCGGACGTCCCCCTCGTCCTCGGCCTGGGCAACCCCATCCTGACCGACGACCGGGTCGGGTTGCTGGTGGCCGAGCGGCTGCACGCCCGCCTCCCGGAGGGAGCCGCCGCGCTGCAGCTCGTCCACGTGGGCGGGCTCGAGCTGCTGCACGTGCTGGAAGGGTACCGCCGGGTCGTGCTCATCGATTCGATCGAGCCCGGCAAGGCCGCTCCGGGCGAGCTGCGCCGCATCGCGTTGGAGGACATCGCCTCGACCTACGCGCCGATCACCCCGCACAACGCCGGCCTGGCGCACTGCCTGGGGCTGGGGCGGGCCTGCGGCCTGGAAATGCCAGAGGATCTGAGGATCTACGCCGTGGGCGTGTGCGATCCGTACACCTTCTCCGAGACCTGCAGCCAGGCGGTGGAGGCGGCCGTGCCCAGGGTCGTCGAGACCGTGTGGCGCGAGCTGTTCGGCCCAGGCGGCGCCTGGATTCTTCAGGCTTGACAGCCCCCCTCGCCTGCCTATAATGGGGCGCTTTCCTGGCAGGGGAGACGTGTAGTTTCCCGTGGTACAACGGTTGTCTCCGGAGGTGGTGTTCGCATGGCGGGTGTCAAGGTCCGTGAAGGCGAGTCCTTCGAGAGCGCCCTCAAGCGCTTCAAGAAGCAGTGCGAGAAGGCTGGGATCCTGTCCGAGATCCGCAAGCGCGAGCACTACGAGAAACCCAGTGTGCGCAAGAAGAAGAAGGCCCTGGCCGCCAAGAAGCGCATGATGAAGAAGATGCGCAAGAAGACCTGAGCCGCACGCTCGACGGCAACACGCCGAGAGTTCGAATCGCGAGACGAGAGCCCCTGGACTCGTTGAGAGACGGAGCGAGGCGCCGGCGCGCAGGCGGGAGGTCGCCGTGAGCTCGAACCGTCGTGACGACGTGGTCGAGACCGTCAGATCGCGCATCGACATGCTCGAGCTGGTCGGTCGATTTCTCAAGCTGAAAAAGGTAGGGAGCCGGTACGTGGGTCTCTGCCCCTTCCACTCCGAGAAGACCCCCTCTTTCCACGTCAACCCCCAGCGCGGGTTCTACCACTGCTTCGGCTGCCAGGAGTCCGGCGACGCGTTCAGCTTCCTGATGCGCATGGAGGGCAAGACCTTCCCCGAGGCGCTCGAGGAGCTGGCCGCGCGCGCGGGGGTCGAGCTGCCCGCCCGGCGCCGGGTGACGCCCGGCGTGCGCGAGCTGAAGGCGCGCCTGCTGGAGCTGAACGAACAGGCCAGCGCGTACTACGAGGCCCAGCTCTGGAGCGGCGAGCCCGGCCGGGTCGGCCGCGAGTACCTCCAGGAGCGCAAGCTGCCCGAGGCCGTGGCGCGCCGCTTCCACCTGGGCTTCGCCCCGCCCGGCTGGGACAACCTGGGCGCCCACCTGCGGCGCCTGGGCGCCAGCGCGGACGACGCGCTGGCGGCCGGCCTGGTGGTGCAGGGACCGCACGGCACCTACGACGCCTTCCGCTTCCGCCTGGTGTTCCCCATCCTCGGGCTGGACGGCAAGGTGTGCGGCTTCGGCGCCCGGAAGCTCGATCCCGAGGACCGCGGCGGCAAGTACATCAACTCCTCCCAGGGCCCGGTGTTCGACAAGGGCGAGCTGCTCTACGGCCTCGAGCAGGCCAGGGGCGCCATCCAGAAGAGCGGCCGGGCCGTGCTGGTCGAGGGCTACTTCGACGCCCTGGGTCTGGTGGCCGCGGGCATCGAGAACAGCGTGGCCGGTTGCGGCACCGCGCTCACCGAGGGCCACGCGCGCCTGCTCCGGCGTTTCTGCGACCGCGTGGTGACCGTGTACGACGGCGACGCCGCCGGCCAGAAGGCCAGCCTGCGCTCGGCCGAGGTGCTGCTCGGGGCCGACGTCGCGCCCTACGCGGTCGAGCTGCCCGAGGGGCACGATCCGGACACGTTCGTGCTGGCGCACGGGCAGGCCGAAGCCCAGCGGCTGATCGACGAGGCCCGGCCGACCGTCGAGGTGGCGGCGCTGCGGGCGCTCTCCCAGGCCGGCGACGACATCGAGGCCCGCACCCGCGGCCTGCGCGGGCTGCTGCCCATGCTGCAGGCCTGCCAGGACGGGGTGCGACGGGCCGGCTACCTGCGCTGGCTGGCCGAGCGCTTCCGGGTGGGCGAGGCCGATCTCAAGGCGGCGCTGGCCGCGGCGCGC
Organism: Myxococcota bacterium; assembly: GCA_022710975.1. Lineage (GTDB taxonomy): Bacteria > Myxococcota > B64-G9 > B64-G9 > B64-G9 > JAKLGA01. The sequence goes on from JAKLGA010000005.1 coordinate 213,133, forward strand.
GAGCGGCGTCCGGCCCCCCCGCTGGCCGCCCCGCCCGGCCCCAGGCCCCTGGCCGGGGACGAGGAGGGCCCGCCGCCACGGCATGAGCTGGACGCCGCGCTGCGGCTGCTCCAGACGCCCGAGGCCGCGCGCGCGCTGGACGTGCGCCGCGCGCTGGACGACTTCCAGAGCCTGTCGCTGCGCGAAGCGCTGTCGAGCTTCGTGGACGACCTGGCCCGGGGCGAGGTGCTCTCCCAGGTGGACTTCCTCAAGCTGCTGCCCGAGCCCACCCGGCTGGCGCTGGCCGAGCGCCTCGTCAAGGCGCCCGAGCTGACGCCGGAGGAGGCCCTCGAGGAGTTGAGAGAGCTGCTCCGGAGGATCCGGGCGACCTGGCTCCGCGTCGAGGAGGGCAGGCTGCTGGAGTGCATCCGCGCGGCCGAGCAGCGCGGGGCGCAGGACGAGATGCGGCAGCTCCAGTCGCTGAAGAAGCAGGTGGCCGATGAGTTCGCGGCTCTGGGTGTGGCGATCAAGGGGGCCCGATGAGCCAGGGTGACGCGGCCCCGCGGGGATCGAAGGGCTCTCTGCTGGGGGGGCTGATCGACGGCCTACGCAACCGGCTGTTTGGAGATCCGAAGATGGCAAAGGACGCCGCCAAGAACACGAAGCGCACGGTCCAGCAGCAGCCCAAGCAGCCGCCCGCGGGCCGCAAGGGCTCCCCGACCGCCAAGAAGACCGGGCCGGCCAGGCCGGAGACGGCCAGGTCCGGGACCGCCAAGCCGTCGAAACCCGTCCCCAAGACCCCGGGGAAGCCCGGCACCCCCAGGCCGGCGCGGGGCAAGCCAGCGCCCGCCAAGCCAGCGCCCGCCAAGCCAGCGCCCGCCAAGCCAGCGCCCGCCAAGCCAGCGCCCGCCAAGCCGGCGCCCGCCAAGCCGGCGCCTACCAAGCCCGAGGCCGCCAAGGCGACGCCCGCGGCGGCCGCCGCACCCGGCCCGGCGCCGGACGCGGCCGCGCTCGCGGGTCCGGCCCCCGAGGGGGCGGCCAAGGCCCGCCCGCGCTCCTCGCGGCGCAAGTCGGACAGCGGCGGCAAGCACCTCATCAAGAAGCCCTACTCCAAGCCCTTCATGCGGGTCCACGAGAAGCAGCTCTCGGCCAAGGCCGAGGAGATGCTGCCCGAGGAGATGTTCCGCGACTCGAAGGAGCGCAAGGAGTTCCAGGAGCTGCTGCTCAAGGGTCAGGACGAGGGCTTCGTCACCTTCCGCGAGGTCAACGACAGCCTGCCTGACGAGAACATCACCCCCGATCAGATGGACGACCTGGTCACCTTCCTGGACGACGCGGACATCGAGGTGGTGGACGAGACGCCGGTGGAGACCGAGGAGCGCAAGTTCACCACCCCGCCCGCCGAGGAGAGCGAGCGCGATCTCTACGGAGAGAGCGGCTCCAAGTCCAACGATCCGGTGCGCATGTACCTGCGCAAGATGGGCTCCGTGTCCCTGCTCACCCGTGAGGGCGAGGTCGAGATCGCCAAGCGCATCGAGGAGGGCGAGAAGGAGGTCATGCGGGTGGTGCTGGAGAGCCCGCTGGCCATGCAGGAGATCCAGAACCTCGCCGAACGGCTGAAGAAGGGCAAGCTGCGCATCCGCGAGGTGCTCAAGGACTGCGACGAGGAGATGAACGAGGTCGAGGAGGAGCGCGCCACCCAGCGCATCATCGGCCAGATCGAGAAGATCCGGAAGCTGCGACAGGACAACGAGAAGGTCGAGACCTTCCTGCGCTCGAACCGCCGGTTGACCGAGGCCAAGCGCGCGGAGCAGGCGGGGGTGCTGGACAGGAACCGGGCCACCATGCTCGAGACCCTCGAGGACATGCGCCTGGTCAAGCTGCAGATCGACAACATCGTCTCCAAGTTCAAGACGCTCATCCAGCAGGTGGACCGGGCCGAGGAGGACATCGCCACCTGCGAGCGCCGCACCGGGCTGGCGCTGCGCGATCTGCGCAAGGCCATCCGCGACGTGCGCGTCTCCCGGGACCGCGAGCCACGCATCTGCAAGAAGCTCGGCATCCGCAAGGAAGAGATCATGGAGATGGACCGGCTCATCCGGGCGGCCTTCCGCCGGCGCCAGCGCGTCGAGCAGGAGGCCGGGATGAGCGTGGAGCACCTGCGGCGCACCTACCACTCCATCCTGGAGGGCGAGCGCAAGGCCGAGCGGGCCAAGAGCGAGCTGGTCGAGGCCAACCTGCGCCTGGTGGTGTCCATCGCCAAGAAGTACACCAACCGCGGGCTGCAGTTCCTGGATCTCATCCAGGAGGGCAACATCGGCCTGATGAAGGCGGTCGACAAGTTCGAGTACCGCCGCGGCTACAAGTTCTCCACTTACGCCACCTGGTGGATCCGCCAGGCCATCACCCGGGCAATCGCGGATCAGGCGCGCACCATCCGCATCCCGGTGCACATGATCGAGACGATCAACAAGCTCATCCGCACCTCGCGCTACCTGGTCCAGGAGATCGGCCGCGAGCCGACCCCGGAGGAGATCGCCGAGAAGATGGAGCTGCCGCTCGAGAAGGTGCGCAAGGTGCTGAAGATCGCCAAGGAGCCCATCTCGCTCGAGACCCCCATCGGCGAGGAGGAGGACAGCCACCTGGGCGACTTCATCGAGGACAAGGCCATCGTCTCGCCGTCCGACGCGGTGCTGAACCTGAACCTGTCCGAGCAGACCCGCAAGGTGCTGGCCACCCTCTCGCCACGCGAGGAGAAGGTGCTGCGCATGCGCTTCGGCATCGGCGAGAAGTCGGACCACACCCTGGAGGAGGTCGGCCAGGACTTCGAGGTCACCCGCGAGCGCATCCGGCAGATCGAGGCCAAGGCCCTGCGGAAGCTGCGTCACCCCTCCCGCTCCAAGCGCCTGCGCTCCTTCATCGAGGAATGATCCCGCCGGGGGGCCCATAGCTCAGTGGCCAGAGCCGCCGGCTCATAACCGGCAAGTCCCAGGTTCGAATCCTGGTGGGCCCACTTTTTCCGTTGACAGCCCTGGGGGCCGGGGATAGGTTGCGCGCATGTTGCTCGCAGGCAGGCCCACGGGACCTGGCGAAAATCTCATCTTGGGTCCAGGACAGCGCGTCTTGCCTGCGCGTCCAGGTGAAAGCGTCCGGGTTCGTCCGGGCGCTTTTTCAATTTTGGGGGGTCGGCCGAGGAGGCGCACACCGTGTCCACCCTGGAAATCCTGAAGGCCCTAGTCGACTTGCAGGCCATCGATCTCCGCATCCGGGACCTCGAGAAGGACCGCCAGCAGATCCCTTCCCGCCTCGAGACATTCACCTCCTCCCTGACCAGCAAGCGCGCTGAGCTCAACGAGGCGAAGAACCAGATGGACGAGGCCGAGATGAGCCGGCGCATGCTGGAGAGCGACCTCAAGGCCGAGAAGGAGAAGATCAAGAAGTGGGAGGCCCGCCTCAACGAGCTCAAGAACAACCGGGACTACCAGGCGCTCTCGCGCGAGATCGAGGGCGCGCGCAAGGCCAACCTGGGCATCGAGGACGAGATCCTCAAGAAGATGCAGGAGATCGAGGATCTCAAGGTGGTCATCACCCAGCGCCAGGGCGATCTGGACGCGCTCGACAAGCAGTACCAGGCCGAGAAGGTCGGCCTGGACGAGCGCCTGGCCAGCCTCAACGCCAAGGTGGCCGAGGAGCAGAAACTCCGGGACGTGGCCAAGGCCGTGGTCAGCGAGCGCTGGCTGAACGGCTACGACAACATTCGCAAGCGCCGGGACGGGATGGCGGTGGTGGCGGTGCTGGACGAGCACTGCCAGGGTTGCCACATGGGTATCCCCCCGCAGCTCTACAACCGCGTGCTGGTGGGCGAGGAGATCGAGACCTGCCCCTTCTGCCACCGCATCCTGTACTACGCGCAGGCGCTGGAGCAGCTCCCCGCCGCGCACGCGCAGTGAGCCCCGCCTGCGCGCGGTGGGCTCAGTCCGCGCGGACCCCGAAGCCATACACCAGCAGCTGGGCAGCGTCGACGTAGGCCCAGCCACCATTGCGGTAGTCGAAGTCCTCGACGCCCGCCGGCAGGGGGTTCACCCGGATGGCGATCACCCCGCGCACCATGGCCCCGGCGTTGTGGTCCTTGGCGGGATCGTAGTCCCAGCCGTCGTTGCACCGGCTGGGGGAGCGCTGGGAGCCGCGGTCCAGGGAGCCCGGCTTGGCCAGGGGCACGACCAGCCGGAAGGGGCCCTCGCCGCCGAACTTGCTCGAGCTGGGGTCGAGCCTGGCCGCGTCCAGGGGGCCGCCGTCGCGCTGGTAGGCGAGCAGCAGCCACTGCTCCCCGGGCACGGGCTGACCGTCGCTCACCCCGGCGGGTAGGGTGCCCGGATAGCGCACGAACCCGCAGTCCGGACCCAGGGTGGCCGTGTCCAGCCCGGCGTGGAACTCTCCGGCCGGGTAGGTCTGGTTGATCTCCTCGGCGGGGATGTCCTTCAGGTAGCCGTCCGGGGCGATCACGGTGATGCCGGTGAAGCCGGCGGCCGTGGTGTCCACGCCGGCGGCCGCCAGCAGGTCCTTGATCTTCACCCCCCGGTAGCTGACGTACTCGTCGAACTGCTGCTTGCTGGCGTTGCACAGCTGGAACTGCTCGTGCGCCGCCAGGGCGCGCAGCCCGGCCAGATCGAAGGTGCGCAGGGGCGCAGCGCGCTGGCCCGGCTTGCTGGCCGGATCGCCCGGGTACTTGAGGTCGGCGATCTCGCCCCCGTTCGAGGCCCCGTCCCCGTCGCTGTCCGCGTCGAGGATGCTCGCCAGCGCGGCCTGGGTGCGGCCAGCGACCAGGTAGGCCGCGCCGTAGGGGTTGAGCACCTGAGAGAAGGCCGTGGGCTGAGGCTCGTTGAAGCCCGGCTCCGCGGGCCAGCGGATCAGGTGGCAGTGGTCGCAGGCGTTCTTGGTCACGGTACGCACGTCGGGGCCGGAGCCGTAGGTGAACGTGGCGCTGGCGTGGCAGGTCTGGCAGTCATCCAGGCGCGTGCCCGCGGTGTGCCGGTGGGCGTTGACGAAGTGGCTCATGTCGAGGTCGCTCTCGTGGCCCTTGTAGGCCCGGGACGAGATCACCGCCTCCTCCACGCCGGAGCAGGCCGCGACCAGCGGCAGGACGCACAGGCACAGCACCAAGGGACGACGCATGGGGGCTCCTCCAGGGTCGAGCTCGATGAGGACCAGGCACGAAAAAAGCGGCTTCGCCGGTCTGGGCCGTAAGCCGGGTTCTGTCCCCCGCCTTCGTTACCTCCGGCGGGGTGGCGCCCATTCATCTAGGACGGCCGTTGCCAGCCGCCTCGAGCGGTCGACCCAGGGACACCGGGCGGGCAACCCGTCCCCGCCCCGCGGACGAACCGCGTGGGCAGGGGCCCTTGCGAGACCTTGCTCCGGGTGGGGTTTACCGTGCCCGGGGTGTCACCACCCCAGCGGTGCGCTCTTACCGCACCGTTTCACCCTTGCCCCCCGGCCGGCCGAGGCCGGCCAGGGTGAGGGGGAAGACCCCGAGGGGCGTCCCCCATGCGCACGCCCTCGCGCGCCGAAGCGCTCGGGGGCGGGCGGGCGGTCTGTTCTCTGTGGCACTTTCCTTGGAGTCGCCTCCACTGGCCGTTGGCCAGCACCCTTGCCCTACGGAGCCCGGACTTTCCTCTCGCCTCCCCGCTCCCCCCGGAGGGGGCGCGGGATTGCCAGCGGACGCCTGGACCACACCGACGAAGCCGCAACCTGACAAAGAGCTGGAACGTCCAAGAGCATGGCAGATGCCCACGCCAAAAGAAAGCGCGAACTGCCCTGGACTTGGCATTTGCTCGGAGATCGGATTATGATGGTCTGGCTCGCGAGACCCCTGGAGGATGCCATGAAGAGGGCCCCCTTCCTTGCCGCGTGGGTGTCGTGCCTCGCCGTGCTCGTGGGTGCGCCGGTCGCCTGGGCCGCCCCCCTGACCCCGACGCCCAAGACCACCCACGCGGCGCTCACCTTGAACACGGACGGGAGCTTCGGCTTCCAGGTCATGCCGGGGAAGCCGCTGAGCGTGGATCTGGTCGGCCCGGGCTCGCTGGTGCTGACCGTGCGCCTCAACAGCGCGAAGAAGCTGCCCTCCTTCACTGGCGAACTGGAGATCCGGCGGGCGGGCAAGGTCCTCAAGAAGGACAGGCTCAACCTGTTCCGCTCCAGGGTCGGCGCCTACAAGGAGGACCGGCGCCTCCAGCCCTCCAATCCCAAGTCGTTCAAGCTCAAGGTCCCTGACGGGCTGCAGCACTACACCGTCTCCCTGAAGGCGGCCAGGGGCGTCAGCATGACCCTGGGGATCAGCTACGACTCCAGCGCCGACCAGTCCGCGGCCATGCCCGCGGACGACATGGCCCTGGTCCCGCTGGTGGCGCCCGGCGGGGAAGGGCCCGGCATGGACGACATCCCCCTGGTGCCCCTGGCTCCGGTCGACAGCGGCAAGCCGCCGGCCGACGCCGTGGCCATCGCGGACAAGCCGGCGGACAAACCCGTGGTCAAGCCCGCGGACAAGCCCGTGGTCAAGCCCGCGGACAAGCCCGTGGTCAAGCCCGCGGACAAGCCCGTGGTCAAGCCCGCGGACAAGCCGGCGGACAAGCCGGCGGACAAGCCCGCCGTGGTCGCGGTGGCTCCGGTGGACAAGCCGGCTGCCCCCGGAGGACCGGAAACTGCCAAAGACGCCGATAAGCCCGTCGAGGCGAAGCCCGGAGTCGAGACCATCGAGGGTCAGGCAGCCCAGCCGCCCGAGGTGACCGGCGAGGCCACGGAGGTGCCCGCGGTCGTGTCCCTGGGGCTCAAGCTCGGGCAGATCAGCCCCTTCCAGGCGATCGGCACGACCTCCTTCACCGGCGTCTTCGACCTGCGCTGGATCATCCCCGCCACCGACGGCAACCTGCACCTGGGCGTGGAGGTGGGCTACCACCAGTACGCGCTCGCGGTCACCGGTCGCGATCTCGAGGCCGAGCTCAAGGTGATCCCGGTGGCCCTGCAGCTCTTCTACGCCATCCCGCTGGCCAGCATCTTCCAGCTCTTCTTCGGCGCCGGCGGCGACATGTACGTGGTCATGAGCGAGACGCGCTACACGAACGATCCGGGCTCGGCGCTGTCGGGCACGTCGTTCGCCTTCGGCGGCCACGTCTGCGCCGGCGGGGAGCTCGAGCTGGGCCCCGGCTTCCTCGGCCTGGAGATTCGCGCCGGCTTCACCAGCGCGGACGTGACGGGCATGTCCAACGTGAACGTGGCCGGGCTGTCCAGCGTGCTGGGCTACCGCCTCGAGTTCTGAGGCACTAGACCCGGATCAAGCCCTCCTCACGCCAGCGCAGGATGCGGGCGCCGATGCGCTGGTGCTTGCGCCAGTCGCCCTCCAGGCGGCCCGTGCGGGTGTGGGCCTCGAGCGCGGCCCACACCCGGTCCTCCACCGGTTCGGGCGCCGCGGGCCAGGCCGCCGAGCCCGGCAGCGGCATGTACACGTGGGCGTGGATCAGGGCGCGTGTCTCGCGCAGGCACTCCTCGATGAACGCCAGGCTCGCCTGGCGGTCCTCGGGCGCCTCGCCGGGGAAGCCGAACATCACGTCCACCAGCGGGACCAGGTCCGCCTCGTGGGCCAGGCGCACCGCCCGGCGGGACGCCTCGACCGTGTGACCGCGGTGCATGAGGCCGAGCACCCGATCGCTGCCGGCCTGGGCGCCGATCACCACGGTGCGGTTCAGGCAGCGCGCGCGCAGCAGCGCGAGCAGCTCGGGCTCCACGCGATCGGGCCGCACCTCGGAGGGGAAGCAGCCCAGCATGAGCTGGCTGGCGCCTGCCTCGAAGCAACGCACGAGCAGCTCCTCGAGCGCGGCCCGGCGCTCGAGCGTGTCGCGGCCCAGGTAGGAGAAGGCGTCCGGGCTGAGGAAGCGGAACCGGTGGTAGCCCGCCCGCGCCGCCAGGGCCACGCCCGCGGCCACCACCTGCGGGCTGCGGTGTCGCATGCGCCGGCCGAACAGGCGGGTGGCCACGCAGAAGGCGCACCCGCAGGGGCAGCCGCGGGAGATCTCGGCGAAGGGGAAGAGGCCCAGGCGTGGCTCGACGTGCAGGCTCTGGTCGAGCTCGAGCAGCGCCTCGCTGCGCCACACGCCCGTGGGGGGCGGCCCCCCGGCGGCCAGCGCGCCGCACAGGCGTTGCGCGGCCTGCTCGCCCTCCCCGGCCACCACCGCGTCGAAGCCCAGCGCCAGGGTGCCCTCGGGATCCGCGCTGGCGTGGGCGCCGCCGGCCAGCAGCCACAGGCCGGGGTGGCTCGCGCGCAGGGCGCGCACCTCCCGGGCCACGCCCTCCAGCTCCGGCGTGACGAAGGAGAAGGCCAGCGCGCGGGTGCCGTCGGGCAGCTCTCCCGGCCGCTCGAGCACGCGGAAGTCGAGGGCCTGGGCGGCCTCGGCGCCGAGCAGCGCGGTCGCCACGCTGGGCCACGAGTTGCGGTTTCGCGGGGTGACACGGAGAGCGAACACCGGCCGCATGGGAACACCCTTAGCACGGCCCGGGCGCCGGTGGTACTGGCGCGGCGGCGTGGGGCCGGTTTGCGCTGCCCAGCGGCCCGCGGTAGGTTCGGGGGGTGTTCACCCACGGAGCCAAGCTGTGGCTCAAGCTGCTGGTCGCCTTCCTGGCGTCCACCGCCCTCATCCTGGCCGGCATCGGCTACCTGGCCTTTCGCGCGGCGGCCCAGGCCATGGAGGCCCAGCTGGGCGACAGCCTGATCGCCGTGGCGCGCGTGTCCGCCGGGCAGGTGGGCAAGCCGCGCGCGCTCAGGCTGGAGCCGGGCGACGAGCAGAGCCGCACCTACAAGAACCTCCAGGAGCGCCTCGAGGCGCTGCGCGCGGCCACCGAGGTCGAGCGCATCTACCTGTTCGACCCCCGGGGCCGGGCCCTGGTGGACTCGGCCGGCGAGCTCCGCGTGGGCGAGGAGATCGTCCGGCTGTCGGCCGACCGGGCCGAGCTGCACGGCGTGTTCGCCGGCCAGCCGCGCTCCAGCCTGCTGTTCACCGGCCGGGACGGCGCGCGCTTCAAGTCGGGCTTCGCGCCCGTGCGGCTCGAGGGCAGCCCGGAGGTCGTGGCCGCGGTGGGCGTGGACGGCTCGGCCCGCTTCTTCGAGCCCCTGGCCGACCTCGGCCGGGTGCTGGGCCTGGTGGGGGGGCTGGCGCTCCTCCTGGTGGGGCTGATGAGCGTGCTGCTCGCGCGCCGCATCACCCAGCCGCTCCAGCGGCTGGTCGAGGCCGCCCGGGCCATCGGCCGCGGAGAGCTGGAGGGCGAGATCGGGGTCGAGACGCGCGACGAGATCGGCGTGCTGGCCTGGACGCTCAACGACATGCGGCGCTCCATCCTGGCCCGCGATCAGCAGCTCCAGATGATGCTGGCCGGCATCGCCCACGAGGTGCGGAACCCCCTGGGTGGCATGGCGCTGTTCGTCGGGCTGCTGCGCGAGGAGGTGGCCGATCGCCCCGAGGCGCAGAAGCAGCTCGAGCGCGTGGCCACCGAGCTCGGCTACCTGGAGCGCGTGGTGCGGGACTTCCTGGAGTTCGCCCGCAAGCGCCCCCCCGCGCTCGAGGTCGTCGACGCCCGCGAGGAGCTGCAGGCCGTGGCCACGCTGATGTCCGCCGAGGTGGCGCAGGCGGGCCTCGTCCTGGAGGTGGCGCTCGAGGGCGACGCGCGCGGCGCGCGCTGGGATCGGGAGCGCGTGCGGGGCGCGCTGCTCAACCTGCTGCGCAACGCCGTGCAGGCTTCCAGCCCGGGCGGCCGGGTGACGCTCGCGTGCCGCGTGGACGGCGCGGGCGGGCCCCTGGCGCTCGAGGTGCGCGACCAGGGGGTCGGCATCCCGCCCGAGCTCCGCGACAAGGTGTTCGATCCCTTCTTCACCACCCGGCAGAAGGGCACCGGCCTGGGCCTGGCCCTGGTGAAGAAGGTGGCCGAGGCCCACCGCGGCCGGCTCGAGCTCCAGTCGGAGGTGGGCCGCGGGACCACCGTGCGCATCCTGTTGCCCCGGGACGAGCTCCCGGGCTCTGGGGAGGCAGGCTGATGGCGAGCGTGCTGGTCATCGATGACAACGAGACCATCCGCGAGGGCGTGGCGGCCGTGGTGGCCAAGCTGGGCCACAGGGTGCACACGGCCAGCGACGGGCCGAGCGGCCTCAAGCTGCTCGCCGGCCGGCGGATCGACTTCGTCGTCACCGATCTCAAGATGGAGCCCATGGACGGCCTGGGGGTGCTGAAGGCGGTCCTGGCCGAGGACGAGGACGCCGTGGTGATGCTGATGACCGCCTTCGGCACGGTGGAGACGGCGGTGGAGGCGATGAAGCTCGGGGCCTTCGACTTCATCACCAAGCCCTTCACCCCGGACGTGCTGCGCGCCAAGGTGGGCCAGGCGCTCGAGGTGGCGGCGGTGAAGCGCGACCGGGCGCGGCTGCGCGCCGAGAACCAGCTCCTCCGGGAGGAGGCCCGGGCCGAGGCCCGCCTGGAGAGCCTGGTGGGCCAGTCGGCGGCCATGCAGGCGGTCTTCCAGACCATCCGCAAGGTGGCGCCGACCGACTCCTCCGTCCTGGTGAGCGGCGAGAGCGGCACCGGCAAGGAGCTGGTCGCCCAGGCCCTGCACGATCTCAGCCGCCGCCGGGAGAGGGCCTTCATCCGGGTCAACTGCGGGGCCCTGGCCGAGACGCTGCTGGAGAGCGAGATGTTCGGCCACGAGAAGGGCTCCTTCACCGGGGCCATCAAGCGCAAGCTGGGGCGCTTCGAGCTGGCCGACGGCGGCACCATCTTCCTCGACGAGATCGGGGAGATCGGCCCCTCGCTCCAGCTCAAGCTGCTGCGCGTCCTGCAGGAGCGCGAGTTCGAGCGGGTGGGCGGTGAGGAGACCGTGTCGGTCGACGTGCGGGTGATCGCGGCCACGAACAAGGATCTGCAGGCCCAGGTGCGCGAGGGGCGTTTCCGGGAGGACCTGTACTACCGGCTGCACATCCTGCCCATCCGCATCCCGCCGCTGCGCGAGCGCCCGGACGACATCGCCCCGCTGGCGCGCCACTTCCTGGCCAAGCTGGCCGGGCGCACGGGCAAGCAACTCGAGGCGCTCGCCCCGGAGGCGCTCGAGCTGCTACAGCGCTACCGCTGGCCCGGCAACGTGCGCGAGCTGGAGAACGTGATCGAGCAGGCCATGGTGTTCGCCGAGGGCGCGCGCCTCGAGGCCCGGGACCTGCCCTCCAACCTGGCCGCCCGAGACGGCGGGGCAGCCTGCACGGCCGGGGCGGGCGGGCTGCACGTGGCCGTGGCCGGCCGCGGGCTGGACGAGGTGCTGGAGGAGGTCGAGCGCAGCCTGATCGTGGACGCCTTCACCCGCGCCGGCAAGGTCAAGACCGAGACCGCTCGGCTGCTGGGCATCAAGACCTCGGCCCTGTACTACAAGCTGGAGAAGTACCGCATCGAGTGACGGTTTTCTGAGGCGGCTTGGGGATTTCCGCGAGGTCCGCGGACCGGAGGGTCCGTCCGCGAAGTGAGGCGCCGGAGGGTTGCTCCAACCTGCTGCAATCTCATCACAAAACGAAAGCCCCCGCCGCGACCCTCGGCGCGGGAGTGGCACGCTCCTTGCGAAACACCCCGTGCGAGAGGTGCTCCGATGAGCTGGCTCCGCGCCTTTGTGTTTGGCTTGACCCTGCTCCTGGCCGCTCCGGCCCTGGGGCAGGCGCCCGGCCCGCGGAGCCGCATCGACGAGATCTCCTCCCTGCGCCTCGACCTCGAGCGGCTCTCGGAGGGGCGGCGGCAGGTGCTCGCGCAGCGCGACGCCCTGGCCGGGCGCCTGGAGGCGCTGGCGCGCGACATCGAACGCCGCAAGTCCTCCGGCGCGGGCGAGCGCCTGCTGCCCGACTTCCAGCTGCTGGCGGATCTTCGCTCGAGCCAGGAGCTGAGCGAGGCGGTCAGCGCGCTGAACCGCGAGATCGGCCAGCTCGAGCGCACCTACCGCGAGCGCCTGGAGCGTCTGGGCGCGCTGTACGACGAGGCGGTCGCGGGCACGGTCGGCGCGCTGCGCGCGGCGGGTGCGGACGAACGGGCGGACCTGACCCGGGTGCTCGCGCGGCTGCGCTCCGAGCGGGAGACCCTGCGCCAGGAGCTCGCGCCGGACCGGGAGCCCGCGGGCGCCGGCGGCCCGGAGTCCGGCGTGAACCTGCTGGCCTCCGACGATCCCGAGGAGCTGGGCGAGCGGGCGGACGCGGTGCGGGATGATCAGGACAAGCTGCGCCGCCAGCTCGCCTCGCTGGACGGGCGCATCGCCTCCCTGGAGCGCGAGCTGCGGCTCGAGCGCGAGATGCGCGACTTCCTCAGCGACCAGGATCTGTTCAACGAGGGTTCGCGCGTGCTGCGCGTGCCGCGGGGCGCGGAGGCCGGCAAGACCGACTTCACCAACGACGGCCGCACGGACGACGCTCTGCCCGCCGAGGGCGACGTGGACGGGGCCTACGAGGGCGGCGGGGATCCGTCCCCGGGGGCCGGCGGGTGGGGCGGCGGGGAGGGACAGACGGCCATGCCCGACCAGCCCGGCGGCGAAGGCCGCCTGCCCGTGGGCGTGGAGCAGGGCGCAGCCGCCACGCCGGGCGGCGACCGGCAGCGCGGCCTGCCCGCCCTGCGGCTCCAGCGCGACGCCCTGATCGAGCAGCTCAAGCGCCTGCAAGTGCTGCACGACCGCCTGCGCGAGAAGGCCGAGGAACTCACCCAGGAGTGAGCCCTGGCCCGCACCGGGCCGTCGTGCTAGGAATCTCCCGTGCTCCCCCGCGACAGGCGACCCTGGTCCGCTGGCCTGCTCGCCGGCCTCCTGGTCGGCGGCCTGGCCGCCCCCGCGGTCCAGGCGGAGGGCTGGACGCTCAGGCTGCGCGCGCAGGCCGGGGAGGAGTACGACTCCAACGCCCAGCGGGTCCAGCGCGTGACCGGCGCGACGGGCAGCGAGGACGGCGCGGAGACGCCGGGCGACTTCCTGACGCGCCTGCTGCTGCAGGCCGCGGCCGGGTACACCGGGCCGGAGCTCGACTTCCACGCCGACTACGCCTGCGGCGCCAAGCTGTTCTACCGCGAGACCAGCGAGCACCTGGTGGCCAACCAGCTCGAGCTCAGCCTGCTGCACCGGCCGCAGCCCACGCGGCAGATCGGCCTGCGCGTCGGGTTGCGGGACGCCACCCAGGCCACCCACGGCAGGGACTACCTGCTCGGCCACCTGGACGCCGTCGGGCGCCTGCGCCTGCTCGCGCCCCTCGTCCTTGAGGTCAGCGCGGGCGGACGCGGGTTCTACTTCAAGCCGGACGACGACGGGGAGCGCGAGCCCGGCGCGCCGCGCTTCAGCCACGCCGGCCCCAGCGCGGGCCTGTCGCTGCAGGCCAGCCTGGGGGAGGGCTGGAGCGCCTGGCTGGGCTACGCCTTCGATGTGCGCTTCTTCGACGATCTCGCCCGGGTGGCCAGCCCCGGGGGGGAGGGCACGCTGCCGGGCAGCCGCGACCGCCAGGACGCTCGCCACGCGCTGGGCGCCCACGTGCGCTACCGCTCCACCTGGTGGGACGAGCGCCAGCTCATCGCCCAGCTCGGCTACACCTTCACCGCCAACGGCTCCAACAGCCTGGGCTCCACCGCTCGCTGGCACAAGCTCGAGGCGGTGGTGTCGCTGGAGCTTCCGGCGGAACTCACCCTGCACCTGATGGGCTCGGTGCAGCTCACCGACTTCCCGGACGGGCTGTACCTGGATCAGTCGTCCTACCAGCCGGACGCGGACGAGAACGAGAACGTCTTCGTCAGCCGCCTGGCCTGGCGCTTCTGGGAGTCGCTCCAGCTCGTGGCCCAGGTGGCCGTGTACCGCAACACCTTCGCCGTGGAGGACGCGGAGCAGCCCGCCTTCGCCCGCGAGACCTACCAGCTGGGGCTGGCCTGGGACTGGTCCGCCTGGTGAGCGGCCCCGGCTACCACAGCATCAGCAGCAGGCCGAGCAGGCCGGCGAGCGGCAGGAGGACTGCCAGCGCCGCCCGGCCCGGGCCCAGGCGGTGCACGAAGGCGATGGCCAGCACCTGGAGCACGATCGACCACAGGCTGCCGATGAGCTGCCCGACCACGGGCACCACCACCAGCAGCAGCGGAGCGAAGCCGTAGGCGGTGGCGCGGAAGGTCGCACGGAAGCCGCGATGCTCGAGGCCGAACAGCTTGCCGACCGCCATCACGCCCAGGTGGTAGAGCCCGGCCGTGACCCACGCGTTCGCCAGGCCGAGCAGCGGCGCGCCCCAGGCGCCGAAGGTCAGCAGGCCTCGCAGCGTCGAGACCACCTCCTCCGGCTTCACCCCGGGCTCGGCCCGCAGCGCGTCGAGCAGGGCGGCCTCGTTGCGGTCCAGGTTCCACAGGCCGTAGAGCGAGGCGAACAGGGCGGCCAGGCTGCACAGGAGCCAGGCGAAGGTCCAGGAACGGTCCAGCCGGTCCACCTTGAGCCCGTAGAAGAAGCGCGGCGGGTTGGTCAGGATCTGCCGGAAGGTGTCGTAGAAGCGGTGCGCGGGTCCCCCGGCGCGCGCCTCCCAGGCCGGCACCACCACCTCGGGCTCGCGCAGGCGGACACCGGCCTCCGCGAGCTTGCGTGCGAACAGGGCCTGGGGGTCCGGGGCGGGCGCGTCCTCCTCCGCCGCTTCCGGGTCGGGCGCAGCCGGCGGCTCCCCCGGGGGCCTCTCGGACGCGGGCTCCTCGGGCGAGCCTTCCCTGTCGGGATCGGGCCCGTCGGCGGGGTGCACCGGAGCGGCGGGCACGGGCGGCGCGGGCGGGGGGGCGTCCTCGGCGCGATCCGGGGCCAGCCCGGCCGGCGGCTCGAGCCACACCTCCGCGCGGCAGACCGGGCAGCGGATCCTGCCCGTCAGCCGGGACTCGAAGTTGTGCGCGCACCCGGCGCAGCGCACCAGGACCGGGAGTTCCAGCGGCATCTCTCCCTACCCGAAAAAAAAAGCCGCGCAGCGGATCTGCGCGGCCTCCCAGGACTTTCAAGCGCCGAGGGCGCGCAGAAAGTCGCGAACCGATCGGGAAGACAGGATTTGAACCTGCGACCCCCTGGTCCCGAACCAGGTGCTCTACCAGACTGAGCCACTTCCCGGTCTTGTCAACGATCCACCGACTCCAGCTCCGCCCGCAGGGCCCGGATGGCCACGGCCGCGTCAGGCGGCCCGAAGACGCTGGTGCCGGCCACGAACACGTTGGCGCCGGCCCTGGCCGCCTGCCCGACGGTCCCCCCTTTTATCCCTCCATCCACCTGGATGTCAACATCCAACTGCCGCTCCCGCAACAGCTCCGCCAGCCTGGAGATCTTGGGCAGCATGGCCGGGATGAAGGCCTGGCCCCCGAAGCCCGGCTCCACGGTCATCACCAGCACGAGCTCGACCAGCCCCAGGACGTGCTCGATGGCCGACAGCGGCGTGGCCGGGTTGAGCGCCACCCCGGGCCGGGCGCCGGCCTCGCGGATGGCCTCGAGGGTGCGGTGCAGGTGCAGGGTGGCCTCGGCGTGGACGGTCAGCCAGGCCGCCCCGGCCCGCGCGAAGTCGGCGACGTAGCGCTCGGGCTCGGCGATCATGAGGTGAACGTCCAGCGGCAGGCCGCCCCGGCGCTTGAGCGCGGCCACCACCGGGACGCCGATGGTGAGGTTGGGTACGAAACGCCCGTCCATCACGTCCACGTGGATCCAGTCCGCGCCGGCCCGGGTCACGCGCTCGATCTCCGAGCCCAGGGCGGCCATGTCCGCGGACAGGATCGAGGGGGCGATGAGGTAGGGGCGAGCCACGCGATCCTCCGGGCTCAGGGCCGGCGGCGCAGACGCACGGCGAAGAAGGCGTCCGTGTCGTGCTCCTGGGGCCAGGTGCGCAGGTGGCGCTGGGCGTCCACGAGCGCGTGCCAGGGCAGCCGCTTGCCCTCGCGCGGATCGGTGAGCTCGAGCTCCGGGTGATCCTGGAGCAGGCCGGCGATCTGCACCGCCCCCTCCTCCTCGGTGAACGTGCACACGCTGTAGACCAGGTGCCCGCCCGGCTTCAGCAGCAGCACCGCGCGCTCGAGCAAGCCGCGCTGGATCCCGGCCATGCGCTCGACGTCCGCCTGGTCGAGGCGCCACTTGCCCTCCGGGTGGCGCCGCAGCACCCCCAGCGCGGTGCACGGCGCGTCCAGCAGGATGCGGTCGAAGGTGCCGAGCTGCGCCTCGCCGAGGTCGGACAGATCCCCGGCCTGGCACCTGATGCAGGTCGCGCCCAGGCGCTCGGCGAGCTTCCGCACCAGGCCCAGCCGGGCCGGGTGCACGTCCACGGCCACCAGCTCGCCCTGGTTCTGCATCAGCTCGGCCAGCGTGGCGGTCTTGCCGCCCGGGGCCGCGCACGCGTCCAGCACGCGTTCGCCGGGCCGCGGGGCCAGCAGGTGGCAGACCGCCTGGGCCGCGGCGTCCTGGACGTGGAACAGGCCGGCCTCGTGGGCCGCCAGCGCGCGGATGTCGCCCGGATCGGTGAACTGCAAGGCGTCGGGCACCTGCCTGGAGGCGCGCGCCTGCATGCCCGAGGCGGTCAGCAGCTCCAGCAGCGCGTCGCTCTTGGTGCGCAGCGTGTTGGCGCGCACCCACATGGCCGCGGGCTGGTTGCAGGCCGCGAGGAACGCCTCCAGCCGCTCCGGCCCGAGCAGCCGGTCCCACCACTGCACCATCCAGTCGGGGAAGGAGTGCCGCACGCCCAGGGCGTGCACGCGATCCTGCAGGGGGTCGGGCCACTCGATGCCCTCGGCGTTCTGCGCGAGCTGCCTGAGCACCGCGTTGACGAAGCCGCTGGCGTGCTTGCCGCGCTGCACGAGCGCGAGCTCGGTGGCCTCGTCCACCGCGGCGTAGTCGGGCACGCGCTCGAGGAACAGCAGCTGGAACGCGGTCATGCGCAGGATGCGGAGCAGCACCGGCTCGATGCGCTCGAGCGGCCGGTGGCAGTGGGCCGCGAGCGCGAAGTCGAGCCGCCGGCGCCAGCGCAGGCTGCCATACACGAGCTGGGAGATGAGCCCGCGATCCTCGGTGCCGAGCTGGGGGTGCCGCTCCAGGGCGTGATCGATGGCCAGGGTAGCGAAGGCCCCCTCGGCCTCCACCCGACGCAGGATCTCCAGCGCCAGGCGCCGCGCGGGGCTGATCACCTTCTGCTTGCCGAGCAGCATGGCACACACATACCCCGAAGGCGCCGGGTACGCAAGTCGGGCGCCCGGTGAGCGGCGCGCCCGCGGGGCCCGGTGGCGCGGCCCGTCTTGCGCGGCCAGGCAGGTCCACGTATCTTGCAGAGGAACCCTCTCCTCGACGAGGTCCGCCCCGATGAAGATCCTTCTGCTGTGCCACTCGAGCACCGGGAACACGCGCCTGGTCGCGCGCTTCGCCGCCCGTCACCTCGCGCGGCTGGGGCACGAGGTCGCGTTCCACGAGCTCGGCCGCGGCACTCCGCCCGACCCTGTGGGCTTCGAGCTGATCGGGGTGGCCAGCCCGACCATGTACTTCCGGCCCATGTTCGCGGTGGAGGCCTGGATCGACGGCCTGGCTGCGCTGCCGGGGGCGACCCTGCGGCCGGCCTTCTTGCTTTGCACCTGCGCCGGCGAGCCGGGCGCCCACTTCGAGCTGCAGGCCCGCCAGCTACGGCAGAAGGGCCTGCAGGTCCTGGGTGCCCACTGGGTCGCCATGCCCAGCAACTGGCCGCCCCACCGGGTGCTGTCCCGCGCGGTCGAGCCGGGCCTGCCGCTGGGCCGGCTGCTCATCCGGGGCCCGCTCCGGCCCCTGCGCGTGGGGCTCGGGTTCGTGTGGGCCGAGCTCACCGAGCCGGACGCGCGCGACCGGCGGGAGCTCGAGGACTTCCTCGCGGCCATGCCTGCGGCCGCCGCGCGCAGGCCCTGGGCGCCGCCCGCGCCGGAGGCGCTCTACCGCGCCTGGTTGCCGGGGGCCCGGCTGGCCGGCCGCAAGCTGGGCCCCCGGGAGGCGCGCAAGTCCACCCAGGTGCGCATCGATCCTGGGATCTGCGAGCGCTGCGGCACGTGCGTCCGGGCCTGCCCCTCGGGCTGCCTGACCTGGCCGGACGAATCCGCCCCTCCCCGCATGGGCTCGGGCTGCACCGGCTGCTGGGCCTGCTACAACCACTGCCCGCACAAGGCCATCGCGGGCTGGGGCAGCCCGCCCGGTCTCGGCCGCTACCCGGGTCCGAGCGCCCCCACCCGGGCGCTGTTCGCCGACGAACCCCGCTGATCGAGCGCCGCGGGAGCAGCGGGCAGGGTCACAGGAACAGCAGGAACATGGCCGAGACCACGACCACCAGGGTCAGCAGCATGCGCGCCAGCAGGCTGCGCGGGCCGCCGGCCGGGAGGGTCGGCCAGATCATCGGCGCCGCCACCAGGTTCAGCAGGAAGGCGCCCAGGAAGGCGTTGAGCCCGAGGCCCGCCGCCCCGGACGCGGCCAGGCCCAGGCAGGCCCCCAGGCCGGAGTAGCGGAAGCGGTGCACGGAATCATCCCGGCCGGCCTGGCTCCACAGCGTCCAGGCAGAGCCCAGGCAGCCGCCCAGCGGCAGGGCCAGCGCCACCCCGGCCGCCACGCTCGTCCAGCCGTGGAAGCCGAAGGTGAACTCCTCGAGCATGTCCGGGTAGGCCGGGATGACCGCCAGCGGTAGCGCCAAGCAGCCGCACAGGATCGGCAGACGGAAGTCGGCCTCGGCCCGGGGCCGGCCCGCCAGCCAGCGGCCGAAGGGCAGCCCGCCCAGCGCCCCCAGCGCCAGCCCCATCAGCGACAGGGTGCCGCCGGCCACGCCCTCCCCGCCGGCGGCCAGCCCGGACAGCAGCAGCCCCAGGCAGGCCGAGGGCAAGTAGCCCTTAAGCACGGCCGCCAGGCGCGACTGGGTCAGCGGGGCGAACACGGCCTGAGCACCTCCCCGCGCAGGCGTCAGCGGAAGTTCAGGGTCCACCGGGCCTGGAGCCCGCCGGTCGGCAGCCTGCCCTCCAGCTCCAGGCTGGCCACCTGCCCCAGGACCTGCTGGATCATCGGCCACAGCATGCGGAAGCCCATGCCCTCCTGGCCGCCGATGTTCTTGGCCACCGCGGAGGAGAGGAGCTCGCTCACCGCGGCCACGTCCACGCGCCCGACCCCGCGCAGGTCGCCCTGGGCGGCGCCGGCCAGGCCGCCGGGCACCGAGGCCCGGATCAGCTCGGCCAGCGCGTCCTGGCCGAACCCGAGCAGGGCCGCGTCGCCCTTGCGGCCCAGGGCGAACACCAACCCAGGCTCGGGCCGGAAGACCTGCAGCTTGGCCCCGTCGAGCTCCACCACCTCGGGCGCCTGACCGGCGGCCGTGGCCTTCTCCGCCACCTTGGCGATGAGCTGATCCAGCCTGGCGGCGTCGTTCACCCGCGCCACGCAGGCCACCTTGAAGAGGCGCATGATCTGCTGCTGCATGGGCTCGTCGGCCTTCAGGCCCGAGAGATCGGGGCTCAGGAAGTAGAAGCCCATGGGCTCCTTCAGGTTGCCGAACACGTCCTTCAGCAGGCCCAGGCCCATCTCCTGCTTGAACTCCTTGTCGGCCTCCGCCAGCCCGTCGCCCAGCGTGCGGTAGCTGCCGTCGGGCAGATCGGCCAGCAGCGCCAGGAAACCCGCGAGCCGCAGCGAGAGCCAGCCGCTCCACAGGCTGTGGCCGGCCAGCGCGGCGTGGAAGGCGGTCGGGCCCCCGGCCGGGAAGGCGTCCTGCAAGAGCTTCTTTCCCGCCGGCAGCGCCCCCAGGAACATGTCCGAGGCGAGGATGCGCGGCTCGAGCCGCAGGCTCCAGCCGAACACGTCGAACTTGGCGAGCAGGGCCGCGAACTTCTTGCGCACCGCCTGCATGCGGGCGACGTCCGCCAGGCGGGCCTTCTTCTGCTCCGCCGGCAGGCTGCCGGCGTACTTCTGCTCGGCCTGGATGCCCTGGTCGAGCTCGGCCAGCGCGCCCTTGCCGACGCGCGCGAAGTCCATGTACAGCACGGCGTGGGCGCCGGGCTGGAGGCCCGCCAGGGCCTTCTGGAAGAGCTTGCTCGCGGCCAGCTTCTTCCCGCCGCCCAGCGCCGCCTCGACGCTCTTCGCGGCCTGAGCCTCGCTGTCGAGCTGGTTGAGCAGGAGCGCCTGGCGCGGGCCCACCGCCAGGTAGCCGCTGCCCGTCTTGAACAGCCTGGCGCCGGCCACGGGCTTGGGCAGCAGCTCGAAGGGCTGCCCGCCCTTCTGCGAGAGGGCGGTCAGCTTGGCGATGAACGTCTCGGGGTTGGAGAGCGGCAGCAGCACCGCCGGGTCCTGCTCGAGCTGCTGGCCGTACACGGCGCCGCCGCCTTCGGGATCCAGGCCGAAGGCGCGCATGCCCTCGGGCGTGAGGATGTTGTCGCCCAGCTCCTTCACCACCTCCTGGCCCAGGCGCTCCCGGCCCAGCTCGGGGTTGATGCCCTTGAAGCGGTCCAGGAGATCGAGGCAGGCGCCCACGGCCTCCCCCGGCCGCTCCACCAGCAGGGCGAAGGCCACCCCATCCGGGACCTGGGCGGCCGCCGCGGGGCCCTGCCCGGCCTGCGCGACGAGGCCCAGCGAGCACCAGAGCCCCAGCACCACTCCGCCCACCACCCAGCTCCGCCGACGATCAGCACGCATGCGACCTCCCTCGCCTCGCCCCGGGGCCCCTAGGCCTCCAGGTGCATCAGCTTGCCCTTCTCGTCCCACCAGCGCTCCCACTGCCGGACCGCGCGCTCGCGGTCCGACCGATCGGCGTCGAAGTAGTAGCCGAAGGTCTCCTGCGTGAGCCGCTGGAGCTCGTAGGCCGAGGAGAAGCGGATGTCCCGGCTCTTCGAGCGCAGCCCCTCGATCAGCCACAGCACCCGGCTCTCGCCCTTGTGGGCCCGCCACCACTTGAGCCACTTCCGCTCGCTGGCGCCCAGATCCTGCTTGGTGATGAAGGCCAGCGACTCGGCCGCCGCCCGCGCCACCACCTTGGCGTTGACCTCCAGCAGCATGACCAGGTCGGGCAGCGACTCGACGTCCCGGAAATTCCCCAGCAGCGCGGCGGCGATGGCCTGCTGGTCCGGGTCCTCGCCCTTCAGCCGGGCGCGCAGCCCCTTGATCATCGCGTCGTAGCCGGGCGTGCGCCGGTAGCAGCCGAGCACCTCGATGGCGGTCAGGCGCACCCGGGCGTCGCGGTCGTACAGCCGGCCCGCCAGCCGTCCGACCGCGCGGGACCACGGCACGACCCCCAGGAACGAGACTGCGTAGAAGCGCACCAGTGGGTCGGGCGCCTCGAGCTTCTCGACCACCGCCTGGCAGGCCTCGGGTCCCATCTCGATCAGGCAGGCCAGCAGCGCGCCGTGCTCCTGGAGCGGCGGGACGCGATCGTGCGCGCCGCGCACGTCGAAGACCAGGCGGCCCGGGAAGAACGGCATGATCGCCGGTAGCGCCGGGGGACCGATGCGTACCAGCGCGGCGCCAGCCTGGGCCGCCGCCTGCGGGTCGGGCCCGACGAGCTGGGTGACCAGGGCCACCAGCAGCTCGGACGGTGGCAGCGCCGGGACCGCGGGCGGTGCCGCCTCGAGGGTCTCGAGCGCCATCGCCTCGATGGCCTGGATGGGCTGCGCGGGGGACGGGACGGCGATCTCGGGCGCGGCCTGCTCGACGGGCGCGGCCTGCTCGACGGGCGTGGCCTGCTCGACGGGCGCGGCCTGCTCGGCGGGCGCGGCACGGAGGAACGGGTGCGAGGGGGTCAGCGGAGCAGCGGCCACGGCCGGCGCCACGTCCAGGCCCGAGGGCGGGGCGAACTCGTCCGCGCTGTCGTTCACCACGACCACGTCCGAGTCCGTGTCCACGGTGACCAGGGCAGCGGCAGGCTCCTCCTCCATGTCCACGATGCGCACCCGCTCCTCGGTCACCGGGCGGCGCGGCGGGGGAGCCGGGGGGACCTCCAGGGCCGAAGAGTCGATGGCCGGCGGCAGGTCCGCCCCCAGCATGTAGTCGTCCGGGATGTCGGGCTGCGGCACCTCCAGCGGCGGGGTCGAGGGCGGCGACTCGAAGGCGGTGGAGGCCGGAGCCACCTCGACGAAGGACTCTTCCGCAGACGCTGCGAAGGGGGGCAAGACCGCCGGCAGGTCCGCCGTGATGCGCGGCGAGGCCGGGGCGGGGCGTGCCTGCTCCGGGGCAGGATCGAGCTCCACGGGAGCCGGACTCTCCACCGCAGGGGCGGGGGCAGGCTCCGCTGGCATCGGGGCCGGCTCTGCAGGCATCGGGGCCGGCTCTGCAGGCATCGGGGCCGGCTCTGCAGGCATCGGGGCCGGCTCTGCAGGCATCGGGGCCGGCTCCGCTGGGGCCATCGGGGCGAGCGTCGGTGGATCGGCGAACAACTCCTCGCCCATCCGGACCGCGGGCTCGCGCTCCTCCGCGGCGGCTCCCTCGGTGCCGACCGCGGCCTCCTGCCCGCCCTCGAGCTCCAGGGGCTCGTCGTCCCCGGCCTCGTAGACCAGCCCCTCTTGGGTGGAGCGCGCGGCGGCCTCGCCCGCGTCGGCGCCTGGAGCGCCGGCCCAGCCGGCCTGGCCGTCGACCTCGAGGGGCGGCTCCTCCACCACCGGCAGGTCGAGGGTGCGGCTGGCCGCGGCGCGCCAGCGTTCCTCGGGAATGAAGGCGGAGGGCTCCGGTGCTCCGGGTGAAGGGGTGGCGGTCTCCGGCTCCACGGGGACCGACGGCACGGCGCTCCCCGCCTCGTCGGGCACAGGGGCCGGCGCCACGGGCGCGGGCTCCACCCGGGGGAGATCCACGCGGCTCGCCCTGGGCACGGTCCCGGGCTTCAGCCCCTTGCGGCGCAAGATGAGCCGCTCGAAGGCCTCGGACAGCCGGCTGAGGAAGACCAGCAGATCGCCAATCCGCTGGCCGCGGATGGAGCGCACGCCTGCGTCGCCGTACAGCACCGCCACGATCCGGGAGTGGACCAGGATGGGCGCGATGAAGGCGTTCAGCGGACGCGAGCGGCCGAGCGCCTGCAGCAGCTCCTGGTTGTTGCCCGAGGCGGGCACGGGCCCGAGGTAGGAGGCCCGCGACTGCAGCACGGTGCGCAGCACCGAAGGGGTGCCGGCCGGCAAGCGCACCCGGCGGATGCGCTCGCGGGCGTCCAGGCTGCCCACCGCGTCCCAGCCGAACAGCGCCTCGTCCTGGGCCACGAACAGGCCCACGAACTCCATGAACTGGCGGCTGTAGCGCAGCAGCACGTCCACGATGGTGTCGCGGTCATGGGCGTCCAGGCAGGCCTGGGCGGCCTCGGCCAAGGAGAGCTGGCCCGATCGCGCCAGCTCGCGGCGCGCGCGCTCGACCGCGTCGCGCGCGGCCAGCGTGCCCAGCGCCTGGGCCACCCGCACGCGGCTCTCGTCGTCCAGCCCGGGCCGCGCCGGGAGAGGCTCCGCCACGGCCGCGGCCGCCAGGGCCTCCTGGGCGGCCAGGGTCTCCGGCGAGATCCCCGCCTCGAGCTCGGGTTCGGGCTCGGGCGGAGCCGGCGGGGCCGCGCCGAACGGGCCCAGCCTGTCCGCCAGCGCCGCGAAGCGCGGCTCGATCTCCAGCCCCAGCCAGTCGCGCATCAGGGCCTGCAGGCGCGCCTCGCAAACCACGTGGGTGCGCACGGACAGGCTGAGCATGAAGTTGATCTCGTCGACCCACAGCGGATCGATGCGCCCGGCAGCCAGCACCAGCAGCGAGCGCCCGCTCATGACCACCGGCACCACCCTGTACTTCTGGGCCAGCCGCGCGGGGAAGAGCTTGGGCATGCGCGGATCGCGCTGGGCCAGGAGGTCGGGCGTGGCCACGGGCAGGTGGTGGAACTCGGCCAGGGCGCCGGCCAGCGCGTCCTCGTCGAGCAGCTCGGCCTCCAGCGCGTTGGTGTCGAGGCTGCCCCCGAACAGCACCTGACGCTGGAGCAGATCGTCCATGCGGCCGGCGTCCACCAGCCCGCGCTCCACCAGGAATCTCGCCAGTTCGAGGCTCATCCCGGTGTCAGCCCTCCCCGGCGACAGGCGTGGCCAGGGCCGCGCGCGGCGGCCTGATGCGCACGACCAGCGTGCCGCCCAGCCGATCGTGCCAGCCGCGACGCTCGAGGTCGAAGGCCGCCCACAGGAAGCCCGCCAGGCCCGGGAGCGCCGCCAGCAGCATGCCCGCGAGCCGCCGCAGGGCCTGCCCGGTGCCCAGCGAGCGCCCGTCCAGCCGCACCACGCGCAGCCCCAGGAGCATCTTGCCCACGGTCTGCCCGCCGAAGCGGGCGAAGACCGTCAGGTAGGTCAGCAGCAGCGCCACGAACAGGCCCAGCACCACCCCCAGGTTCACGGGGTCGCCGACCAGGGCCGTGAGGGCCGCGGCCGGCCCCGGCCCGAGCAGGGCGGAGCCGAGCGCGACCATGGCCAGCTGCAGGCCGAGCAGCAGCACGAAGTCCACCGCCAGGGCCAGGCCCCGCCGCCAGAACCCGGCGCTGTACACCAGCCGTCCTGCCCCGGCCTGGGTGGACGCGGGGCCGGCCACCGGGAGCGGCGGCGCGGCGACAGGGCGAGGCGCGCCCGGCGCGGCGGCCGCGGATCCCGCCGGCCCGGGCCTCGGCGGCACGGGCTCCGGAGGCACGGGCTCCGCGGGGGCCGGCTCGGCCACGAGGCCGATCGACCCAGGCCTGGGCTCCTCGGGGGTCTCGAAGGCGTCGTCCGGCTCGGACGCGGCCGCGGGGGGCGGCGCGGCCGCGGGGGGGGCGGAGGAGGACTGGCGCTCGGTCTCGGCCATCAGCTCGGCCAGACCCGCGGCGCCCGGCCGCAGGCTGTGAGCCTTGACCAGGTACTTGCGGGCCCGCTCCCACTTGCCCTGCCGCAGGCTCACCCTCCCCATGACCAGGTACAGGGCGACCAGGTGCTCTTCCTCCAGGCTGCCGAAGCGGTCGATGACCATGGCCTGGCACGCCAGGAAGGCCGCGCGCAGATCGCCGCTGGCCTCCTTGATCTCGGCCTCGGCCAGCACCTCGCGCACCTCGGCGTCGGCCGACACCGCGACCGGGGTCTCGGGCGCCACGGGCCTGGCGGCGGGAGGCGGCACCGGCCCGGGCAGGGTCACCCGGGGCGCGGCCGGCGCGGGATCCTGCATGGGGCGCCGGCACTTGGCGCAGGTGCTTGACCCGTCCTCGTTGGGGAAGGCGCAGTGGGGGCAGATCAAGACGCGGCTCCTTCCGGTCCCACCCAGGTCCCTTGATAACATGGCGCCGTCTCAAGGGGTCTTGGGCCTCAAGCGTTACTTGAGCGCGCGGGCAGTGTCAAGGCAGGCGAGCCCGGCGGCCATCACCCCGGCCGTCTCGGCGCGCAGCACGTGGGTGCCCAGGCTACCCACCAGGAAGCCGCGCTCCTCCGCCTGCCCGACCTCCTCGGCGGCGAAGCCTCCCTCCGGCCCCACCAGGACCAGGCAGTCCGAGGCCTCTCCCAGGAGCTCGGGCAGCAACAGGCCACCGCCGCGCTCGTCGAGGATCACCCTCGCCTCCTCGGGCGCGCCGGCGAGGAGCCGGGCGAAGGGCTGCACCTCGTCCACCCGCGGCACGTCCGCGCGACCGCACTGGCGGGCCGCCTCGGCCGCGATGGTGCGCAGGCGCGCGAGGCGCCCTGCCCGACCCTCCTCGGCCGGCCGGGCCACGCAGTGCAGGCTGACGAAGGGGCTGAGCGCGTCCACCCCGAGCTCCGTGGCCATGCGCGCCACCTCGTCGAGCTTCCGCCCCTTCAACAGCGCCACCCCCAGGCGCACCCTCCGGGTGGCCAGCGCGCCCCGGACGACGGGGCCGGTGAGCATGAGCCAGGCCGCGCCGGCCTGGGCCTCCAGCCGGGCCGGAGCCCGCCCGCCCTGGCCGTCGAACACCTCGAGTGGCTGGCCCGCGGACAACCGCAGCACGTCGAGCAGGTAGTGGCGCTCGCCCGGGCGCAGCTCGATGCGCGGGCCCAGCCGCGCGGCCGGGATGTGGATGCGGGCGCGCATGCTCCGCTCCCTCAGGGCGCCTGGAGCCCGACCTGCAGCAGGGCCCAGCCGTCGTCCAGGCGCTCGTCCTGTACCCGCGCGCCCACGGCCAGGAAGGCCTGGCGCACCTCGTCGCGCTCCTCGGCCAGCAGCCCCGAGAGCAACAGGGCGCCCCCGGGCTCGAGCCGGGCGCAGAGCGCGGCGGCCTGGGCCATCAGCACCCCCGAGAGGATGTTGGCCAGCACCACCGCGAAACGACCCTCGACCGCGTGGATCTCCCCCGCCCGCACCTCGACCCGGCCGGTGAGCCCGTTCAGCACCAGGTTCTCCAGCGCGACCCGGCAGGCCTCGGGATCGTTGTCCACGGCCAGCACCCGCGGGACGCCGGCCCGGGCCGCGCCAAGGGCCAGGATGCCCGTGCCGCAGCCGACGTCCAGCACGCTCGCGGCGCGGCCCTGGGCGAGCAGCCGGTCCAGCCCCAGCAGGCACAGGCGCGTGGTGGGGTGCAGGCCGGTGCCGAAGGCCAGCCCCGGATCGATGCGCAGCGCCCAGGGCGCCGAGGGGTCCGCCTCGATCCAGCCCGGGTGGACGAAGAAGCGCCCCAGCCGCACGGGGTGGAAGTGGGCGCGCCAGCTCTCGGTCCAGTCCTCCTCGCGCACGGCCTCCAGCCGGGGCGCGGAGGCGCCGAGCCCGGGGAACAGGGCGCGCACGCGCTCGACCCAGGCGCCGGCGGCGGCGCGGGCCTGCTCGGGGGACACCGCGGAGGGGAAGTAGGCCCGCAGCTCCACCTCGTCCGGGCCGAGGTCCGGGGGCGGGGCCAGGTGCTCCCGGTCCACCATCTCCACCCCGGCCGCGCCGGCCGCGCGCAGGGCCTCGGCCCCGGCGTCCTGGGCCTCGGCGCACACCCGCAGCGCGAGCATGTACCAGGCGCGCGACGCGCCCTGGGCGGCGGCCGCGCCCTCAGCCATGTTTGCCGGAGCGCCTGGCCACGGCCGCTTGCACGACCTGGACCAGCTGCTTCATCTGGAAGGGCTTGCCCACGAACTCCACCGCGCCGGCGGCCACGGCCCGGCGGCGGGTGTCCTCGTCGTCCCGGGCGGAGACCATGACCACCGGCAGATCCTTGGTCAGGCCCTGGGTCTTCAGGGTGCGCAGCACCTGGAAGCCGTCCAGGCCGGGCATCATCACGTCGAGCAGCACGCAGTCGAAGCGGCCCTGCATGGCCGCGTCCAGGCCCCGCTCGCCGCCCCACACCGCGTCCACGATGATCCCGGCCTGCTCCAGCCCGCGCTTGATCAGGATGCGCGTCTCCGCGTCGTCCTCGATGCACAGCACCCGGATGGCTTCCATGGTCCGCTCCTCCCCAGACCAGGGCATCGTAGCAACCCCTCCCTCCCCGGACAAGCCCCGATTCAGGGCTTGGCCTCGGGGGCAGGAGCGGGAGCGGCGGGCTCGAGCTCGGGGAGCTGGTCCTGCGGGCCCACCACCGCCAGGGTGTAGGTCCCGAGCTTCAGGTACTCGCGGGCCACCCGGTGCACGTCCCCGGCGGTCACCGCGTGGATCTCCTCGGCGTACCTGGTGTGGGCCAGGTGCCCGAGGCCGTACAGCTCCGAGAAGGCCATGGCCGCGGCCCGGGCCGAGGTGCGCTGCAGCGAGATGGCCTGCGTGCCGATCAGGTAGCGCTTGGCGCGCTCGATCTCCTCGGCCGGGAGCGGGCCGGCCAGGACGCCCTGGAGCTCCGCCAGCAGCGCGTCGCGGGCCTCCCCGGCGCGCTTCGGGTCCACGCCCAGGTAGAAGGCCACGTAGCCTGGCTCGATGCCCTCCAGCGAGAAGCCCGACAGCGAGTAGGCCAGCGAGCGCTTGTCCCGCAGCTCGACGAACAGCCGGCCGCCCTGGCCGGTGAGCACCGCCATGAGCACCTCGAGCGCGTGCCGGTCGCCGCCGGTCAGGCGCGCGCCCATGAACCCGAGCACCAGGTGGGCCTGGGCCCGGGCGCGGTGGCGGGTGACCACCCGCACGCCCCCGGCGGGCGGATCGAGCGGCAGCGACGGGGCCGCCGCCGGCTTGGCCCCGGCCGCCCGCGCGCCGAACAGGGCCTTGGCCTGCTCCACCACCCGGGCCGTGTCCACGTCGCCCACCACCGCCAGCACCATGCGCTCGGGGGTGAACCAGCGCTCGAGGAGCTCCCGCAGCTGCGCCCGCCGGAAGGCGGCCACGCTCTTGCGGGTGCCCAGGATCGGCAGGCGGTAGGGGTGCTGCGGGTAGAGGCTGGCGGCGAACAGATCGAAGGCCAGCCCCGACAGGTTGTCGTCGCGAGCGGTGATCTCGTCCAGGGTGAGCTCTCGCTCGCGCTTGATCTCCTTCTCCGGCAGGGTGGGCTTGCGCAGGCAGTCGGCGAACAGCGCCAGCCCGCGGTCCAGGTGGCGGGCGGGGAACTCGGCTCGCAGGCCGAAGGTGTTGCGCCCGGAGAAGCCGTCCATGCCACCGGCCAGGGCGTCCACCTCCCGGGCCACGTCCCCGGCCGACAGCGCGCCGCAGCCCTTGGTCAGCAGCCCGGCCAGGAAGCTGTGGACGCCGGCGTCCGCCGCGGTCTCGTAGCGCGAGCCACCCAGGAACACGGCCCGCAGCGCCACCAGCGGGATGCTGTGATCCTCCTGCACGATCAGCACCGGCCCCTGGCGAAGCTTCACCCGGGTGACCCCGCCCTCGGCCGCGCTCTCCTCCACCTCGGCCGCAGGAGCCGCGGCCAGCCCCCGCTCGACCGCCGCGGCCAGCGCCAGGCGCGTGAGCCGGGGGGGCGGCTCCCCCTCCCCGGCCGGAGCCAGGGCCGCGCTCGGGCGCGGGGCGAGCGCCACCGCGCTCAGGTTGGAGGAGGTGAGGTACGCGCGGGCCACCCGCTGCAGGTCGGCCGGGGTGACCGCCAGCACCCGGCCGAGGTAGGTGTCGCCGAAGGTCGGATCGCCGGTCAGCGACTGGTGGTAACCCACCCGCCGGGCCAACCCCTGCACGGTCTCGCCCTGGTAGAGCGCGTCGCTCTCCACCATGGCCTTCACCTTGGCCAGCTCGGCGGCGCCCACCGGGCTCGCGGCCAGGCGGGCCACCTCGAGGGCCATGCGCTCGACGGCCTCGAGCGCCTGGGCCGGCCGGCAGGTCAGCCCGGCCACCAGCAGGCCCGCGTCCTGGGGGCTGTAGGCGTAGGCGTAGGCGTCGCTGACCAGCCCGCGCCCGCGCTTCAGCTCCTGGTTGAAACGCGAGCTCTCGCCCTGGCCGAGCACGGTGGCCAGCACGTCGAGCGCGGCGGCGTCCGGGTGGCGCACGTCGGGGATGTGCCAGGCCAGGCCCACGTGGGTCTCCTGGATCTCGTCCTCCAGCACCCGGGCGCGGAGTCGGCGCTGGGCCGGCTCGGCCGGGCGCTCCGGCAGCGCGGCGGTCCGGTCCCTGGACCCGGGGAACAGCCGCCGGGCGCGGGCCACCACGCCCTCGGGCTGGACGTCGCCGGCCACCACCAGGGTCATGCGCTCGGGCCGGTAGTGCTTGCGGAAGAAGGCCAGGATGGCCGGCCGGTCCACGCCGGCGACGCTCCTGGCGCTGCCCAGGATGTTGTGCCCGTAGGGGTGCGTCTTGAAGGCGGCCTCGAACAGCAGATCGCCCAGCCAGCGGCCGGGCATGTCGCGGGTGCGCTTGATCTCCTCGAGCACCACCTTCTTCTCGCGGTCCAGCTCGCCGGCGTCGAAGGCCGAGCGCAGCACCGCGTCGGACAGCACCTCGAGCCCGAGCTCGAGGTACCGGGAGGCCAGCACCACGTGGTAGACGGTGTGGTCGAAGGAGGTCCAGGCGTTGATCTCCCCGCCAGCCGCCTCGATGGCCTGGGCGATCTCGCCCACCCCGCGCTTGTCGGTGCCCTTGAACAGCATGTGCTCGTGGAGGTGGGCCAGACCCGCCTCCTCCGGGCCCTCGTCGGCCGAGCCGACCTGGACCCAGACCTGGGCCGCCACCACCGGCGCAGAGTGGCTCTCCACCACCAGGATGGTCATGCCGTTCGGCAACCGCGCCCGCGTGATCGCGCCCAAGCGCTCGAGCTCCACGTCCGCCTCCTCGCCACCGTCCCCGGCCACTCCCTGGGCCTGCGCCGCGGAGGCGCCCGCGGAGGCGCCACCCGCTTCCGGCGCCGGCCCGCCGGAGGGTCGCACCTCCGGGCTGGCAGCGCAGCCCGCGACGCCCGCCAGGAGCAGTAAAATCATATTGACATTCAAAGGATTACGCATCAGTCGGGCCCTCGCACCAGGGCTCCGACTGTGCCACGGCTCATCCGGGGTGTCAAACGGGTCCGCCGCGGGCCAGGGGGGCAGGATCAGCGCGGGCGCGGCCGGGGCAGGAGCACGTCCTCGATCACCTCCCCGGGCAGGCTGAGCTCGGCCGCGCGGAGCACCGGTGCCTCGGCGCGCGCGGCGCAGGCGCCCGACTCGAAGGCCAGGCTCGGGTTGCCCGGCAGGCTGAGCGCGCTGGCCGAGAGCACGCCCGCGCGCGCCAGGCCGGGCTCCAGGCTCAGGCGCGCGTGGCCCGCGCCCGGGGCGAACAGGGTCAGGCTCGCCACCGCGAGCGCCGCCAGCACCAGGTTCCGGGTCGTGTTCGTCTTCATGGCCGCCTCCTCTTCCTCTCCTCGCGATGGCCGTCTTCCCAGCCTCTCGCGCCCAGGATACCCGCCGGACTTCATCGCTCCTTCACCGGGCGGTCATATTTCGGTCACCGGCGGATGGGGTTCAGCGGTCGGCCAGGGCCTCGGCGGCGCCGCTCGGGGCCAGGGGGACACGCTCGAGCAGCACGTCCTCGATCACCTCGCCCGGCAGGCTCAGCTCGGCCGCGCGGAGCAGCGGCGTGCCCGCGGCCTGCGGGTCAGAGGCCCGCGCCGGGCCGACCCAGGCGAGCTCGGCTCCGCCGGTCAGGCTGAGCTCGAACGCGCTCGGCGCGTCGGCCAGCTCGGGCAGGGGCGCCAGGCTCGTGCGCGCCTGGCCCGTCGCCGGGGAGAGCAGGGCGCAGAGCGCCGCCACCACCACCGCCACCTGGATCCGGGTCGCACACCGCGTCATGGCCGCCTCCTTGGATTCTCGTCTGGCCTGGGCCCAGCATCCCACCGGGACATCACGCTCGCTTCACCGACCGGTCATCTTCCTGTCATGCGTCCGGCGTCCCGTGTCTCTGCAGGCATGGACCGGCGAGGCGGCCCAGGGGTTGCCTCGCCCCTGCGCGGGCGAGCGCGCTGTCCGGGCAACAAGGCGGGATCGAGGCTCAATGGAGCGAGAGCCGGCCGAGCAGGTCGCGCGGCAGGCGCAGGCGGAAGGACAGCTCGCGCCCCTCGGCCTGGAGCTCGAGGCCGGCGAGCAGGGCGGCCAGCACGGGCTCGCGGGCCGCCTCGTCGCCCGTGGCCAGGCGCAGGAGCGCCAGGCCGCCGCGAGCCAGGTCGGCCAGGATGCGCACCGACTGCGCGTCCTCGGCGAAGGCCAGCGCGTCGAGCTCGAGCTCGGCCCCGAGGCGGGCCTGCAGCAGCAACCCGGCCAGGCCGAGCACGCCGCCTCGCAGGGAGGGATCGAGTTCGACCTGGCGGACCTGGGCGGCCAGGGCCTGGGGCACGGCCAACAGCCACAGGCCGGCCTCCGGGTGGACGCGCCGGGCGAGTCCCCACAGCCTCGGGTTGGCCTGGAGGCCGGGCGCCTGCAGGGCGCGCACCTGCAGCGCCCGCCGCAGGCAGCGCTCCTCGCCTACCAGCAGCGTGGCCGCATCCAGCCGGAGCGCGCCCAGCCGCTCCTCGCGCCCCTCCGCGCCGCGGAGCCCGCTGGGCACGAGGAACAGCTCGAGCTCCCCGAGCCGCTCGCGCACGACCGGCCCGGGCTCTTCGGAGGCCTCGCGCAGCGCAGACAGCTCGAGCTCCAGGCTCGCCTTGGTGCCCGGGGAGCCGCGCACGCCGAGCTGCAGCCCCGGGGCGAGCTCCCGCCAGGCCTGCGCCAGGACGCGGAGCAGGGCCTCGGGTGAGGCGCCGCTGAGCTCGCCCTGCAGGCCGAGCAACCAGCCGTCCAGGGCGCGCGCGCCGTCGGTGAGATCGAGCGCCAGGGTCAGCCGCCTGAGCTCGCGCAGCCCGAAGCCGAGCCTCGGGCGCAGCTCCCGCTCGAGCTCGGCCGTCCGGGCGGCGAGCAGCGCCTCGCCCCAGGGGACGCCGCGCAGCCGCTCGAGCTCCACCATCGCCACCACGTCCGCGCCCGCCGGGACGTCCCGCAGCGCCTCCAGGCCGGGCTGCGTGGCGGCCGAGCGCCGGAGCTCCTCCAGCGCGGCGGCCAGCCCGGGCCCGTCCCCGCGCCAGGCCAGGCACTCGGTCCGCAGGCCGAGGAGCTCGTCCGTCCCCGCCCCGGGCGCGCGCCCCTCGAGGGCGGCCCCGTAGGCGGCCAGCGCCGCGTCCAGATCGCCGGCCGTGTGCTGCAGAAACAGCCCGCGCTGCAGGTCGTCGGGCGCCGGCGCGCGCGCCTCCAGCGGAACGGCCGGGGCCTCACCCCCGGCCGCGGGTGGCCGGGGCAAGCAGAGCAGGGCGACCGCCAGGGCCACCGCGCCGTGCCGGGCCGCGCTCATCCGTCCTCGCCTCCCGCCCGTCCTGCGGCCCGGTCCGCCTCGGCCTGGCGCACGAAGCGGTAGCCCACCCCGCGCACGGTCAGGAAGTGCTCCGGGTGCTCCGGATCGGGCTCGAGCTTCGCGCGCAGCCGGTTGATGAAGTTGTCCACGGTGCGGTCGGTGCCGAAGTAGTCAAAGCCCCACACCCGATTCAGGATCTCCTGGCGCTCGAGGGCCTCTCCCTCCCGCGACAGGAACAGGTGCAGCAGCCCGAACTCCTTCTCGGTCATCTCCACCGGTGCGCCGCGCACCAGGACCGTGCGGGCGGTGAAGTCCACCTCCACCTGCCCGAAGGCGACCTGCTCGAGCTTCTGCTCGAAGCGCCGCTTGCGCCGGAGCACGGCGTGCACCCGGGCGACCAGTTCTTGAAGCCCGAAGGGCTTGGTCATGTAGTCGTCCGCGCCGAGATCCAGCCCGCGCACCTTGTCGATCTGCTCGCCCTTGGCGGTGAGCACGATCACCGGCACATCCACCTCCCGCCGCCTGAGCTCGCGCAGGACCTCGAAGCCGTTCAGCTTGGGCATCATCACGTCCAGCAGGATGAGGTCGGGCCGCTTGTCGAGCGCCAGCTCGAGCCCGCGCTCGCCGTCGGCGGCCCGCAGCACCTCGAAGCCCTCGAAGCGCAGGTTCTTGACCAGCCCCATGGAGATGGCCGGATCGTCCTCGATCACCAGGATGGTCTCCGCCATGGACTCTCTCCTCATTCAGGCGCGATCCCCGGTCGGCGCGAGCGGCAGGCGGACCGTGAAGGTGCTGCCTTCGCCCACCGCGCTCTCCACGCGCACCTCGCCGCCGTGGCCGTGCACGATGTACTGCACCAGGCTCAGTCCCAGGCCGCTGCCCGACACCTCGGAGGTCAGCGGGGTCTCCACCCGATAGAACTTCTCGAAGATGCGCCCCAGCTCGTGCCGGGGGATGCCGATGCCGCGGTCGCGCACGTCGAGCTCCAGCTGTCCGTCCGCGACGCGGGCCTCCAGGCCGAGCTCGCGGCGTTCCGTGCTGTACTTGATGGCGTTGGAGATCAGGTTGATGAGCACCTCGACCAGGGCGTCCCGATCCGCGAGCACCCGCGGCAGCTCCGCGGGCACGCGCACCTCCACCCGGAAGTCGCGCGCGGCGAGCTCCGAGCGGCAGGCCGCCAGGGCCGCGTCCACCAGCTCACCGAGCGGCTCGGGCGCCAGCCGGTAGGTGCGCCGGCCTGCCTCCATGCGGGAGAAGTCCAGGATGCGCGCCACCATCCGTGAGAGGCGCTCGCTCTCCTGGGCGATGATCTGCAGGCACTCCTTGCGCTCGGCCTCGTCGCTGGCCCGGTCGAGCAGCAGCGTCTCGGTGAACATGCGGATCGAGGTGAGCGGGGTGCGTAGCTCGTGGGACACGTTCGAGACGAAGTCCGTCTTGAGCCGGGCCAGGCGGTTCTCCCGCACCATCAGCCACAGGGTGGCGCTGATGCCGGCCACCAGCACCAGCACCAGGAGCGCCAGCGCCCAGCGGTAGAGCTGGGTGCGGGTGCGGGCCAGGTCGTCCAGCGTCTCTCCGCCCCGCAGCACCAGGTCGAGCCGCCAGGCGAAACCGCCGTCGCTGATCAGCACCGAGGCGGCCGGCACCTCGCGGTCCAGGTTGGGCAGGGGCTGGGTGCTCGGCACGAGCTCGGCCTGGGCGGCCTCCACCTCCAGCGCCTCCAGGGTGGCCTGCAGCTCGGGCTCCAGCAGCTCCGGCACCAGCTCCGCCCCCACCGTCACCTCCCCGCCGCGCAGGAGCACCATGTGCAACGACGGGCCGATGCGCACCGAGCGCAGCTCGGGCAGCTCCGCCAGCGTCCGGCCGAGCGCGGCGCAGCCCGACAGCAGCTCGGCGCGGTGGGCCTGGGCCGCCAGCAGCCCGGCCAGCGGTCGGACGGCCGGGCGGCTGTCCCCGGTCAGCAGCCCCGAGAGGCGCGCGGCGACGAAGCGCCGCTGGCCGGCGGAGGCCGGCAGGCCCGGATCGCTCAGCCGGGCGGCCAGCGCCTGGGCCTCCCGCAAGGCCTCCGCGGGCTGGCCCGCCCACAGGAGCTCCAGCCGCCGGAGCAGCGCGCCCAGCCCCAGGTTGTAGCCGCCGCTGACCACCACCCCGGCGCAGGCCTCGGCCACGCGAGCCCAGGCGGGCAGCGCCTCCTCCCGCGCGCCGGCCCGATCCAGGCTGCGCGCCAGGCCGTTCAGCCACACGCACCGCTGCGGCCCGAGGCCGCTCGCCCGCCGGCACTCCTCGCTGGGCGGGACCCCCTGGCCGAAGCTCCGCAGCGCCGCCTGGGCCAGGCAGGCGGCCTCGGCCGGCTCCAGCGCCTGGCGGGCGAGCAGCGCCTGGTAGTGCGCCGCCGCCGCCCTGGGGTCCGCGGCCTCGAACTCCAGGCGCAGGCCCTCCTCGAGCGGCCCGGCCGGCGCGCCCTGCCAGGTGGGCAGCGGATCGTCGGGCGCGGGCAGGAGCGGCCGGCCGTCGGCGTCCAGGACGAAGAAGTTGGTCAGCAGGGGGTGCTCGGCCTGCAGGCGCGCGAAGGCCGCGCCGGGCTCGCGGGCCTGGCGGCGGCCGAGGCGCTCGAGCTGCTCCAGCGCCAGGCCGGACTCCTGGACCAGTCGGCGCAGGCGCTCCTTGACCTGCCCGGCCAGCTTGTAGGCCACCGGGTAGTACAGCTCGCGGATGCGCTCGAAGGCCGCGTCCCGCTCGTTCTGGATGGCGATCAACCCGAAGCCGGACAGCAGCAGGCTGGGGATCGAGATGGTGGCGATGACCAGCAGCACCAGCTTGCGCAGCCGGCGGGTGCTGGGGTCGAGGGTACGCTTCGCGCTCATCGTCCGGCAGAATAACACGCCCTTGTCACGGATTTCACACGGCCGGCCGGCTCGGTGTACCATGCCGGCCGGAGAGGGTACCGCATGGGAGCCTGGAACCGACCGCTGGCCGCGCTCTACCCCAGCCTGGCAACGGCGCTCGGTCCGCTCGAGCTGGCCAGCCTGCCCACGCCTGTGCAGGCGCTCACGCGGCTGGGCCTGCCGGGCCTGTATGTGAAGCGCGACGACCTCAGCTCGGCGCTCTACGGCGGCAACAAGGTGCGCAAGCTCGAGTTCCTGCTGGG
The DNA here is from genome assembly GCA_022710975.1 of Myxococcota bacterium. Lineage (GTDB taxonomy): Bacteria > Myxococcota > B64-G9 > B64-G9 > B64-G9 > JAKLGA01. The sequence continues at coordinate 248,888 of JAKLGA010000005.1, forward strand.
CGCGGCCCGGGCGAGCGGCGCCCGCACCGTGCTCACCATGGGCGGCGCGGGCTCGAACCACCTGCTGGCCACCGCGCTGCACGGCCTGGGCCTCGGCCTGCGCACGGCCGGGGTGATCTTCCCGCAGCCGGACAGCCCGGCGGTCAGGCGCCAGCGGTGCGCCTACCGCGGGGCCGGGGTGGAGCTGCTGCCCACGCCCTCGAAGTACCTGCTGCCCGCCTCGGTGCTGGCCGCGCTCGTCCGCCTGCGCCTGCGCGAGGGGCGCTTCCCGGCCCTGGTGCCCGGGGGAGGATCGTCGCCGCTCGGCTGCCTGGGCTTCGTCAACGCCGGCCTCGAGCTCGCGGAGCAGGTGCGCGCGCGGGCGCTGCCCGAGCCCGCGGCGGTCTTCGTGCCCTACGGGACCGGGGGCACGGCCGTCGGGCTGGCGCTCGGGCTGCGGCTGGGGGAGCTCGGCACCCGGGTGGTGGCGGTGCGGGTGATCGACCGGCTGGTGGCCAACCGGCCCCGGCTGGAGCTGCTGGCCTGGTCGCTCGGCCGGCTCATCCGCCGGCACGCGCCGGGCGCGCGCCTGCCGCGCGAGCTGCTCGGGAACCTCGAGATCCGCCAGGGCCAGCTCGGGGCGGGCTACGGCCACCCCACCCCGCAGGGTGAGGCCGCCCAGGCCGCCTTCTCCGAGGCAGGCCTGCGGCTGGAGCTGACGTACACGGCCAAGGCCGCCGCGGCCTTCCTCGAGGAGGCCCGGCGCGGCGCGGGCCCCCTGCTCTTCTGGTTGACCTACTCGTCGGCGGACATCGACCGCTGGGTGACCGGCGGCGGAGGTGACGCATGAGCGCAGAGGACGCAGGGCTCGCCTACCAGATCGTCGACGCCTTCAGCGAGCGCCCCTACGCGGGCAACCCGGCCGGGGTGGTGTTGGACGCGCAGGGCCTGACCGCGGAGCAGATGCAGCGGGTGGCCCGCGAGCTCAACGCCTCGGAGACCGTGTTCGCTGGGGCCCCGGCCGAGGACGGCCTCCCGGTGCGCTACTTCACGCCGACCCAGGAGGTCGACTTCTGCGGCCACGCCAGCCTGGCCCTGGGCGTGGCCTGGGCGCTCGACCGGCGCCCCGGGGCCGAGGCGCTGCCCGGTCAGCTCACGCTCGCCACCCGCGCGGGCGCGGTGCCGGTCGAGCTCCGGCCGCACCCGACCTGCCAGGTGGAGGCGTGCATGACCCAGGCCCGGCCGCGCTTCGCCGACTTCGGCTACCGCCTCGAGCTGCTGGCCGGCGCGCTGGGGCTGGAGGTCGCCGTGATCCCGCCCGGCTGGCCCCTGGGCCTGGCCTACACCGGCCTGTGGGCGCTGGTCGTGCCGGTGATCTCCGTCGACGCCCTGGCCCGGGCCCGCCCGGACTTCGTGGCCCTGGCCGATCTCAACCGCAAGCTGGGCTGCGCCTCGACCCACCTGTACACGCTCACCGGCGACGCCAGCCTGGTGAGCCGCGACTTCTCGCCCGCGGTGGGCGTGCCCGAGGATCCGGTCACCGGCTCGGCCCTGGGGGCCACCGCGGCCCTGCTGCTCAAGGAGGGCGCGCTGCGCAAGACCCCGCCCGTCACCCGGGTGAGCGCCGAGCAGGGCGCCTCGGTGGGCCGGCCAGGCCAGGCGCGCATCGAGCTCGCGGAGGACGTCCAGGGCCAGCTCGTGGTGCGCGTGGCCGGCACCGCCGTCCCGGTGGCGCGCGGCGCCCTGCGGCGCCCCTGACGCGGACCCATGCCCACCTGGCTGCTCAGCCTGCTCGTCCTCGTCTGCCTGGGCCTGGCGGGGCTCGGCGCCTGGCTGTGGCGCACCCGGCCCTGGCGCGGCCCGCGGCCGCGCTGGCCCGTGGTGCTGGTGCACGGCATCCTGGGCTTCGATCGCCTCGAGCTCGGGCCGCTCAGGCGGGACTACTTCCACGGGGTGGTCGAGCACCTGCGCGATCTGGGTGTCGAGGTGCACTGCCCGCGCCTGCCCCCGCTGGGCGGGATCGCCGAGCGGGCCGAGGCGCTGGCGGCCTTCCTGCGCGCGCTGCCGGCCCGCAAGGTCAACCTGGTGGCCCACTCGATGGGCGGCCTGGACGCGCGCTGGGCCATCTCGCGCCTGGGCTGCGCCCCGCGGGTGGCCTCCCTCACCACCCTCGGCACGCCCCACCGCGGCACCCCGGCGGCCGATCTGGGGGTGCGCCTGCTAGGGCTGGAGTGGGGCGTGGGGGCGCTGCTGTCGGCGGCCGGTCTACCCGGGCGGGTGCTGACCGATCTGTCGGTGCAGGGCCTGGCGCGCTTCGACGCCGAGGCCCCGGACGCCCCCGGGGTGCGCTACTTCTGCGTGCCGGCATCCGCGGACGCGACCGGCCAGGGGGTCCACCCGCTGCTCCGGCCGCTGCACGCCTACCTGCAGCGCGCGGCCGGGCCCAACGACGGCCTGGTCCCGGCCGCCTCCCAGGTCCACGGCCAGGTGCTGGCGCGGGTGCGGGCGGATCACTGGGCGGAGATCGGCTGGGGCCAGGGGCTGGACGCGCCGGCGCTGTTCGTCCGCCTGCTCACCGAGCTCCGGCGGCGGGGGCGCTGAGCGCGCCTACTGGCACAGCCCCTCGAGGCAGCGCAGGCCCGCGGGGCAGTCCAGGTCGGTCCAGCACATGGGCACGATGCAGGTGTAGTTGCTGCACAGCATGCCCTCCCCGCAGTCCCAGTCGCTCCAGCACTCGGGCACCTGACAGCTGCCGTTGACGCAGCGCTCGCCGGTGGCGCAGTCCCAGTCGCTCCAGCACTGGCCGGAGGGCAGGCACTGGCCGTTCAGGCAGGCGTATCCGTCCGGGCAGTCCCAGTCGCCCTCGCAGCGGCCGGCGTACACGCACTGGCCCGTGCCCAGATCGCACACGTACTCGGGCGGGCAATCCCAGTCGCCCTGGCACCAGAACACGTACACGCACTGGCCGTCCTGGCAGGTGTAGCCGGGCTCGCAGTCCCAGTCGCCCTGGCACTGGCCGAGGAACACGCACTGGCCGTTGTCGCAGGTGTACCCGGCCGGGCAGTCCGCGTCGGTCTGGCACTGCTCGCCGGGCACGCAGCGGTAGTCCTGGCAGAACATCCCGGGCGGGCACCAGGTGTCGTCCAGGCACTCGCCCCAGAACTGGCAGGTGTAGGACCAGGGATCGCAGGTGAAGCCCTCCGGGCAGTCGGCGTCCGAGTAGCACTCGGGCAGGAACACGCACTGGTTGTCCACGCAGCGCTCGCCCGGACCGCACTCCCAGTCGTTGTAGCACTGGATGTCCTGCACGCAGCGGCCATCCTCGCACACCAGACCGGGCGGGCAGGTGACGTCCATGCACGGGTCGTACACGCAGAAGTTGTTCTCGCAGCGGTAGCTGTCGGGGCACTGGCTGTCGTCCCAGCAGATGGCCACGCAGTAGCCCATGATGCACCACTGGCCCGCCGCGCAGTCGCCGTTGCCCAGGCACTGCTGGCCCATGCAGGTGCCCTGGATGCAGTACTGGCCGCCCGGGCAGTCCGCGTTGTCCTGGCACGGGTCGAGGGCGCAGGCGCCGCCCTCGCAGTGGTAGCCGGCCGGGCAGGTCACGCCCTGGCAGGGATCCTGGTACACGCACTGCCCGGACACGCAATGGTAGTCGGTCCCGGGGCAGTCCGCGTCCGTCCAGCAGTCCGGGGAGTAGACGCAGCGCTCGCCCTGGCACAGGTAGCCCGCCGGGCAGTCGGCGTCGCTCAGGCACTCGGGTGGGTACACGCAGAAGTACTCCTCGCACACCATGCCCGGCATGCACCAGCTGTCGTCCATGCACTCGCCAGCGAAGTAGCAGGTGCCCGACCAGGCGTCGCAGGCGTAGCCGGTCGGGCAGTCCTGGTCGGTCTGGCACCCGGGTAGCTCCTCGCACAGGTAGTCGACACAGCGGAAGCCCTGGGGGCAGTCCCAGTCGTAGGTGCACTCGCCGGCGAACACGCACCGGTTGCCCTCGCAGCGGTAGCCCGACGGGCACTCCCAGTCGTACTGGCACTCCGGCGCGAGCGTGCACTGGAGCGTGTCCAGGTTGCACACGTACCCGGGCGGGCAGTCGCGATCGCCCTGGCACTCGCCCGTGAACACGCACTGGAACAGGTTCAGGTCGCACACGTAGCCGGCCGGGCACTCCGCGTCCGACCTGCACTGGCCGGCGAACACGCACTGGAACAGATCCGGATCGCACGCGTAACCCGTCGGGCAGTCACGGTCGGTCCGGCACTCGCCCGCCCACACGCACTGGTAAGTACCCAGGTCGCAGATGTACCCGGGCGGGCACCCGCCGGCCGCGTCGCACTCTCCGGCGAACACGCACTGGAACAGGTTCAGGTCGCACACGTAGCCGGCCGGGCAGTCGCCGTCGGTCTGGCACTCGCCCGCGAACACGCACCGGAACAGGTTCAGATCGCACACGTAGCCCGGCGGGCACTGCCAGTCGCCCTGGCACTGGCCGGCGAACACGCACTGGAACAGGTTCAGATCGCACACGTAGCCGGCCGGGCAGTCGCCGTCGGTCTGGCACTCGCCCGCGAACACGCACTGGAAGTTCTCGCAGCGGTACCCGGTCGGGCACTGCCAGTCGCCCTGGCACTGGCCGGCGAACACGCACTGGAACGTGTCGGGATCGCACGCGTAGCCGGCCGGGCAGTCGGCGTCGGTGCGGCATTCACCGGCGAAGACGCACACGAGCCGATCCGGATCGCACACGTACCCCGCGGGGCAATCGCCGTCGGTCTGGCACTCGCCCGCCCACACGCACTGGAAGGTGCTCAGGTCGCAGCGGTAGCCCGCGTCGCAGTCCGCGTCGCTCCGGCACTGGCCGGCGAACACGCACAGGAAGGTGCCGAGATCGCACACGTAGCCCGGCGGGCACTGCCAGTCGCCCTGGCACTGCCCGGCGAACACGCACTGGTAGGTCTCCAGATCGCACACGTAGCCGGGCGGGCACCCGCCGTCCGCGTCGCACTGGCCGGCGAACACGCACCGGTAGGTCTCAGGGTCGCACACGTAGCCGTCCGGGCAATCGGTGTCGGCGCGGCATTCACCGGCGAACACGCAGCGGTAGTCCTCGCAGCGCCAGCCCTGCGGGCACTGCCAGTCGGCCTGGCACTCGCCGAGGAACTGGCAGTAGCCCTCCAGGCAGGTCCAGCCCGGCGGGCAGTCCCGGTCGGTCTGGCAGTCGCCGGCGAACACGCACTGGAACGTGCCCAGATCGCACACGTACCCGAGCGGGCACTGGCTGTCGTCGCGGCACTCGCCGGCGAACACGCACTGCCAGGTCGACAGATCGCAGCGGAACCCGGGCGGGCACTGGCCGTCCTCGCTGCACTCCCCGGCGAACACGCACTGGTAGCTCAGGCACAGGTAGCCCGGCGGGCACTCGAAGTCCTCCAGGCACTCGCCGGCGAAGACGCAGCGCGCGTCGAGGCACACGTACGGGTAGGGGCAATCCCGATCGTCCAGGCACTCCCCGGCGAACACGCACTGGCCGTCCACGCACTGGTAACCCGCGGGGCAGTCCTGGTCGCGCTGGCACGTCCCGAGCGGCACGCAGGCCCCTTCCCTGCATGCGTAGCCCGCGGGGCAGTCCCAGTCGGCGCTGCACTCCAGGCACACGCCGTGCTGCCCCGCCGCGTCCGTGCAGCGCTCGCCCGCGGGGCAGCCGGGCTTCGAGCAGCACCAGCTCGGCAGGTCGGTCCACTGGCAGCGGCCGTCCCAGCAGTGCGCGCCCTGCTCGCAATCGCAGTCCACCCGGCAGTCCGGGGTCCACGGCACGCAGCGGCCCTCCAGGCACACGCTCCCCTCCGGGCAGTCCGCGTCGGTCTGGCAGACCGCGGGGACGCAACGCCCCGCCAGGCACACCTCGCCTGGCTCGCAGTCCGCGTCGGTCTCGCAGTCGCCCTGCACCACGCACTGGCCGTCGACGCAGGTGTAGCCCGCGGGGCAGGGCTCGCCCTGGCCACAGCCCGGGGGCACGCAGCGCCCGTCCCGGCAGACGAGCTCGCCCGGGCAGTCCCCGTCCTGCACGCACTCCGGCGGGATCAGCACGCAGGTGCCCTGCTCGCAGGCGTAGCCCTCCGGGCAGTCCCCGTCGTCGTCGCACACCTCCGGGGGCACGCACGTGCCGTCCACGCAGACCAGCCCCGGCGGGCAGTCCCCGTCCTGCTCACACGGCACGTCCGGCGGCACGCACGCGCCGGCCACGCAGATCTCGTCGCCCGGGCAGTCGGTGTCCTTGGTGCAGCCGGGCGCGCCGCAGCGCGGCCAGCCGTCGCCGATGTCGATGCAGACCAGCCCCTCGGCGCAGTCGGCGTCGCTCTCGCAGAACTCGGGCATGGTCCGGCCGCAGCCGCCGAGCAGGGCCACGAGCGCCACCCATCCCAGCCAGGACGACATTCTTCGCATGAGCCACCTCTCCATCCAGAGCGCGGTTCTCCATCGGCCGGGTCGAGCGACCCGGGCCTCCCATCTGCCTCCATACTAGGGGCGTTCGGGCCGCGCCCTCAAGGAACCGGCCCATTTTCAGGACTCAGCTTGTCCTCATGGCTGGACTCCCCCGGGGAGTGCGGGTACAATCCGCGCCCGGCGCAGGGAGGAGCTCCATGGACACGGTCCTGCTGGCGCGGCTGCAGTTCGCCTTCACCATCGGCTTCCACTTCATCTTCCCGCCCATCAGCATCGGGCTGGCCTGGGCGCTGGTGGTCATCGAGGGGCTGGGCTGGCGCACGGGCGACCAGGCCTGGGTGCGGCTGGGCAAGTTCTTCGGCAAGCTCCTGGCCATCACCTTCGCGGTCGGGGTGGCCACCGGCGTCGTCATGGAGTTCCAGTTCGGCACGAACTGGGCGACCTACTCGCGCTTCGTGGGCGACGTGTTCGGCGCCCCGCTGGCGGCCGAGGCGGTGTTCGCCTTCTTCCTGGAGTCCGGCTTCCTGGGCCTGTACCTGTTCGGCCGCAACCGGGTCTCCCGCGGGGTGCACTGGTTCGCCATCCTGATGGTGGCGGTGGGGGCGACCCTGTCGGCCTTCTGGATCCTGGTGGCCAACTCCTGGCAGCAGACCCCGGCCGGCTTCACCCTGGCGAACGGCCGGGCCGAGCTCACCTCGTTCGCCGAGGCCGTCTGGAACCCCTCCAGCCTGCCGCGCTTCTTCCACACCATGGTGGCCGCCCTGGTGACCGGCGGCTTCGCGGTCATGGGCGCCTCGGCCTGGCTGGCGCTCAAGGGCAAGAGCCCCGAGCTCGCCCCGCGGGCGCTCAAGCTGGGGGCGGCCTTCGCCCTGGCGGCCTCGCTGCTGGCGCTCTACCCCACCGGCCACTGGCACGCGCAGCAGGTGGCCGCCACCCAGCCCGAGAAGTTCGCGGCCATCGAGGGCATCTTCGACTCCCAGCGCGCCGCCCCACTGGTCGTGTTCGGCATCCCCGGGACCGATCCCCCGGGGCTGAGCGCCAGGATCGAGATCCCCGGGCTCGGCTCCTGGCTGGCCCACGGCGACGTGGAGGCAGAGGTTAAGGGCCTGCGGGACTTCCCCGCCGACCAGGTCCCCCGGGGCGCCGAGTTCGTGCTGAGCTTCCTGTCCTTCCACCACATGGTCATGCTCGGCATGCTGTTCATCGGTCTGAGCGGCCTGGCCGCGCTGCTGGCCTGGCGCCGGCGGCTGGCCACCACGCGCTGGTTCCTGTGGCTGCTGGTGCTGGCCAGCCCGCTGCCGGTGGCCGCCTGCCAGCTCGGCTGGATCACCGCCGAGGTGGGCCGGCAGCCCTGGATCGTGTACCGGCTGCTGCGCACGGCCGAGGCCGCCTCGCCGTCCGTGTCCGCGGGCGAGATCCTCGCCTCGCTGATCGGCTTCGGGCTGGTCTACCTGCTGCTCGGCGCGCTGTGGCTCTACCTCGTCCTCAAGAAGGTGGCCCAGGGGCCCGAGCCGCCGCCCGCGGCCGGGGGAGGTGCGTGATGGACAGCCTCGCGCCCAGCGCCCTGCAGCTCACCTGGTTCCTGCTGTTCGGCGTGCTGGTGGCCGGCTACGCGATCCTGGACGGCTTCGACCTGGGGGTCGGGGTGCTCAGCCTGACCGGCCGGGACGAGGCCGAGCGGCGCCTGTTCGGGCAGGCCATCGCCCCGGTCTGGGACGGCAACGAGGTGTGGCTGCTGACGGCCGGCGGGTCGCTCTTCGCCGCCTTCCCCGCGGCCTACGCCAGCGTGTTCTCGGGCTTCTACCTGGCCTTCATGCTGCTGCTGCTCGCGCTCATCGCCCGCGCCGTGGCCCTCGAGTTCCGCTCCAAGGTGGCCGCGCCCGGCTGGCGCCGGACCTGGGACCTGGCCTTCGGCCTGGGCAGCCTGGTGCCCAGCCTGCTGTTCGGGGTGGCGGTCGGCAACATCCTGCGCGGCCTGCCGCTGGACGGCGCCGGCAACTACACCGGGACCTTCCTCGGGCTGCTGCACCCCTACGCCCTGTGCCTGGGCCTGCTGGCGCTGTGCATGTTCGTGTGCCACGGCGCGCTGTACATGGCCGGCAAGGTGGAGGGCGACCTGCAGCGGCGCATGCGCGCCTGGGCCGAGCGGGCCTGGGCGGCCTGGGTGGCCCTGTTCCTGGTCGGCACGCTGCTGACCTTCTTCTTCGCCCCGGAGCGCCTGCGCATCTTGCCGGGCAACCCGCTGGTCTGGCCGGTGCTGGCCGGGCTGCTCGCCAGCCTGGCGGGCCTGCCCGGGGCGCTCGGGCGCGGCCGGCTCCGGCTCGCCTTCCTGCTCTCGGCGGCCGCCATCGGCCTGCAGATCGCCCTGGTGGGCCTGAGCCTCTACCCCCACCTGGTGCCGGCGCTCGGCGATCCGGCGGGCGGCCTGACCATCGTCCAGGCCTCCTCCAGCCCGCACACGCTCGGGGTGATGCTGGTCATCGCCGGCGTGGGCATGCCGCTGGTCCTCGCCTACACCGTCTTCATCTACCGGGTGTTCAAGGGCAAGCTCCGCCCGGGCGACGAGGCATACTAGCCATTCGAGCCCGCTGGATTCTCGCAGAAGGTCCTGTCCTGCCAGGGCGAAGCATTGCTTGCCCCGGGGCCTGGACCGGCCCCGGCCGACGGGAGTAGAATCGGCGCGCGAGGAGCGAGGGGCGCATGGGCGAGGAAAATCGCAGATCGGTCCGCCGGCAGATGTTCCGGGTGTGCCGCTACAACATCCAGGGGCGCGAGTACGCGGACCTGTCCACCAACATCTCCAGCCAGGGCATCTTCATCAAGAACTCCACCCCGCCCGCGGTCGGCACCCTGATCACCCTGTGGGTGACCCTGCCCCAGGACTGGGGCGGCCTGCCGCTGCAGATCAACGGCAAGGTGACCCGGGTCGACAACGATCCCGACGTGCACAAGCGCGGCATGGGCATCCAGTTCCTGTCGGTGGTGGCGGACTCGCTGCCCATCATCGAGTACTTCGTGCGCGAGGTGTACCAGCAGCCGGACCTGCAGGAGGCGCGGCTGTCGCAGGCGCCGGCCGCGAGCGATCCCGACCGGGCCGCCTACCGCTACCACCTGCCGGTCACCGACCCTCCCCAGGGGCGCGAGGAGCCCGGGGGGCAGGATCGCGGAGAGGGAGGCTGACGCCATGGGTGGGGACCCGAAGAGCCCGGTCGCGGAGCCGGTGCCCGTGGATCCGCAGGACCGCCGGCGCTCCCGCCGCATCCAGATGGAGGCCATCGTCCACTACCAGGTGGGCGGCAGCGAGTTCATCAACCTGGCCACGAACATCTCATCCGACGGCATCTTCATCAAGAACTTCGCCCCGCCGCCGGTGGGCTCGGAGATCAGGCTGCGGGTGACCCTGCCGGCGGAGCTCGGCGGCGTGCCGGTCCACCTGGTGGGCCGGGTGGTGCGGGTGGTGGACAGCGCCGGCATGGATCAGCGCGGCATGGGCGTCGAGTTCACCTCGGTCATGGCCGACACGCCCGAGGCCGTGCGCCTGTTCGTGCACGAGATCTACGAGCTGAACGACCTCGCGCAGCTCGAGCCCGAGCGGGACGAGTCCAGCGGGCGCTACCGCTACCTGCCGCGGCCGCAGGACACGCTGCGGCTGCAGGCCGCCGACACGGGCCGGCCCGCCCTGGAGCCCGAGCAGGGCCGCGGGCCCGAGCGCTACCTGGTGTCGGCCCTGCTGGTCCTGGTCGGCGCCCTGGTGGGCGGCGGGCTGGTCTTCCTGGTCCTGGCGGGCTGACGGCCCGCCCGGAGGTCGCATGCCCACCGGCCCCGTACCCGCCCCCGCGCCCTCGGCAGATCCCGACCCCTTCGAGCTGCCCGGCGGCCCCCGCGGCGTGCTGCTGCTGCACGGTTTCACCGGCACGCCCTTCGAGCTGCGGGCGCTGGGCGAGCGCCTGGCAGCCGAGGGCTACCGGGTGTCCGCCCCGCTGCTGCCCGGCCACGGCCTGACGCCCGCGGCCATGCAGGCCACCGGTCCAGCGGACTGGCTGGCCGGGGCCGCGCGCGGGCTGGACGGGCTCCGCGCGCGGTGCGAGCGGGTGGCGGTGGTGGGCCTGTCGCTGGGCAGCCTGCTGGCCATCGAGCTGGCCGCCTCCCGGCCCGCGGACGTGGCCGCGGTGGGCCTGCTGGCCACCCCCTACTGGCCCGCCCCCCGGCTGGCGGCGCTGCTGCTGCTCTACGGGTTCACCCCGGCAGCCCGCCTGTGGCCCGAGTTCCCCAAGCCCGCCGGCCACGACGAGGTGCTGGACCCGGCGCAGAAGGGGCGCAACCCGGCCTACCCGGTGCTGCCCATGCTGGCCGGCCGGAAGCTCCGCGGCCACATCCGCCGGGTGCGCGGGCTGGTCCCGCGGGTGCGCTGCCCGGCCCTGGTGATCCACGGCCAGCAGGATCGCCTGGTGCTGCCGGCCGGGGCCCGCCGGCTGGCCCGCCGCCTGGGCTCGGCCCGCGTGTGGCAGCGCTACCTGCCCGGGAGCGCCCACCTGGTGACCCTCGACCGCGAGCGCGCGGCGCTCGAGGACTGCGTGGCCGCCTTCCTGGGCGAGGTCATGTGAGCCCATGCCGATCTACGAGCGCAAGGACCGTTTCTACCAGCAGGCCAAGGCCGAGGGCTACCGCTCCCGGGCGGCCTACAAGCTCCTGGAGCTGGACCGGCGCCACCGCCTGCTCGCCCGCGGGGCCCGGGTGCTCGACCTCGGCTGCGCCCCGGGCGGCTGGATCCAGGTGGCGGCCGCCAAGGTGGGCCCCGGGGGCCGGGTGGTGGGCATCGACCGGCTGGCGGTGGACCCGCTGGGGCTCGCCCAGGCGTGCGTGCTGCGGGGCGACCTCGCCGACGCGGACAGCCTGGCGCGGCTCGAGTCCGAGCTCGGGGGACCGGCCGACGTGGTGCTGTCCGACATGGCGCCCGACACCTCCGGGGTCGGCTTCCAGGACCACGTCCGCAGCGTGGAGCTGGTGCGGCTGGCGCTCGGCGTGGCCCGCCGGCTGCTCCGGCCCGGCGGCGCCATGCTGGCCAAGGTGTTCGAGGGGCCGGATCTCCAGGCGCTGGCCGCCGAGCTCAAGGCCGCCTTCGGGCGGCTGAAGCGCATCAAGCCCGAGGCGACCCGAAAGGGCTCGCGCGAGCTGTACCTGCTGTGCGAGGATCACCGCGCCCCGGCCGCGACGGCCGGACGCCACGAGGAGCGAGCATGAGCGAGAAGAGCGCCGAGCAGCGGGCCGCCGAGTTCCGCGAGGACTTCGAGCGGCTGGTGGCCGAGGTGTCCAAGGTCATCGTGGGCTACCGCGAGGTGATCGAGGCCGTGCTGGCCTGCATGCTGTGCGACGGGCACGGGTTGCTGGAGGGCGTGCCCGGCGTGGGCAAGACACTGCTGGTCAACACGCTCGCCACGGCGCTGGATCTGAAGTTCTCCCGCATCCAGTTCACCCCCGACCTCATGCCCTCGGACGTGACCGGCACCACGGTGATCACCGAGGCCGAGGGCCCGGGCAAGATGTGCATGGAGTTCCGCCGCGGGCCGATCTTCGCCCAGATCGTGCTGGTCGACGAGGTCAACCGCGCCACCCCCAAGACCCAGTCGGCCCTGCTCGAGGCCATGCAGGAGCACACGGTCTCCGCCGGCGGCACCACCTACCGCCTGGAGGAGCCCTTCCTGGTGCTGGCCACCCAGAACCCGCTGGAGATGGAGGGCACCTACCCGCTGCCCGAGGCCCAGCTCGACCGCTTCCTGTTCAAGATCCTGTTCCCCTTCCCCGGCAAGGCCGACCTGTCCGAGATCCTCGCGCGCACCACCGGCGTGGCCATGCCCAAGGCCAGCCGGGTGCTGGGCGCGGCGGAGCTCCTGGCCATGCGCCGCTGCCTGCGGGAGGTGGAGGTGGCCGAGCACGTGCGGGACCACGCCATCCAGCTCACCCTCAACACCCACCCCGAGCTGGCCGCCTCCCCGGACGTCACCCGCCAGTACGTGCGTTACGGCTCGAGCCCGCGCGGAGCCCAGGCGCTGATGCTGGGCGCCAAGCTGCGCGCGCTGCTCGACAAGCGCTTCGCGGCCTCGCGCGAGGACGTGGACGCGGTGGTCCACCTGGCGCTCAGGCACCGCCTGGTGCTCAACTTCGAGGGCGAGGCGGCCGGGCTGACCACCGACCGGGTCGTGGACGAGATCCTCAAGAAGACCCGCTGAGAGGGGGACGCCATGCGCAAGCTCTGGAGCCTGGGGCTGGGCGCGCTCTTGCTGGCGGCGGCCGCGCTGGCCGAGGAGCCCGACCCGCCCTTCCCGCCGATCTACGGGCCGTGCGGCACCGACGCCGACTGCCACCCCGGCGTCCGCTGCAACGCGACCACGTGCGCCGACGCGCCGGGCGGCCGCTGCGACTTCGACAAGGACTGCGGCCCGGGCGCCCGCTGCCGGGAGGGGACCTGCACCCACCCTGGCGACGGAAGCTGCCAGAAGGACAGCGAGTGCCAGGGCGGAGCCCGCTGCAACGAGGGCCAGTGCTCCAACACCCCGGGCGGCCGCTGCCACCTGGACAAGGACTGCGGCGAGGGCGGCAACTGCGTGAGCGGCCGCTGCACCAACAGCCCCGACTACCTGTGCAGCGAGGACAGCCAGTGCGGCCGGGGCCAGACCTGCCAGGGCGGCCGCTGCGCCCCCGCCGCCCGCTGAGCCCCGCGCTCAGCCCGCCGGATCCGGGAAGCCGTAGATCTCCAGCTCCGCGGTCTTGCCCTTCACCCTGGCCCGGCCCCGCGGGACGCCCAGGGCCTGCAGCCCGGCCGGCAGCGCCGCCCACACGGCCGCGGTGGCCAGGATGCGCTGGGGGTGCTCCTTGGTCAGCCCCTCCAGGCGCGCGGCCGTGTTCACCGCGTCCCCGATCACCGTGAACTCCTTGCGCTCGGCGCTGCCGATCGGCCCCTGCACCACCGGCCCGAGGTGCAGGCCGATGCCGTTCTCCAGCGGCTCCTCCCCGCGCGTGGCCGCGTCGGCGTTGAGGGCGGCGAGGCGCGCGCGCATGGCCTGGGCCGCCTCGAGCGCCGCCCGGGCGGGGCAGGCGAGCGGCACCAGCCCGCCGAAGACCGCCATGATCGCGTCCCCGATGAACTTGTCCACCACCCCGCCGCGCGAGGTGATGCAGCCGACCATGGCGTCGAAGTAGGCGTTCAGCCGGCGCACCACCTCCTCGGGCTGACGCGCCTCGCTGAAGGTGGTGAAGCCGCGCAGATCGGAGAACAGCACCACCACCTCGCGCCGCTCGCCCACCAGCTCCTTCTTCTCCTGGCAGATGCGCTCGCGCACCTCCTCGCTGACGTACTGGCCGAACAGGCGCCGCAGCCGATCCTTCTGGCGCAGCTCCTCCAGCGAGCGTAGCACCAGGCGCTTGGCGATCATGGTGAGCGCGCCCACCACCAGCCCGAAGAACGCCAGCATGAAGGCCTTCACCGCCCAGATGGCGGGCGAGGTCAGGTCCTGCAGCATGACCGGGTCCGGCGCGGCGAAGGTGAGCAGGGCGGGCCGGGCCAGCAGGAAGCAGCCGAGGTAGCCCAGGCCCGACAGCAGGCCGGCCACGAGCGTCAGGCGCGGGTCGAAGGTGAACCCGGCCATCACGATCAGGTGGAAGTACAGGAAGGAGATCGGCCCGGTCAGGAAGGTGGCCGCGCCCGCCGGCAGCAGCAGGTGGGTGAGCAGGAAGAAGGCGGTGGGCAGCGAGACCATCCCGGCGAAGATCGCGTAGCGCAGCCAGCCCCGCAGCAGCCCGCGCTTGCCGAGCTGCCACAGCGCGGTCGAGCAGCCCCCGGCGAAGAAGGCGAAGGCGCAGGGCACCTCCAGGTCGCGCGCGGCGCCCGAGAGCAGCAGGACCCCGACCAGGGATCCGGCGGTGAGCCCGAGCAGCGCCAGCCAGAAGCCCACCACCCCCAGGGCGCGGTTCGACTCCTTGACGAGCTGCTCCTCGAAGGTCTCGACCAGTGCACGTTCGGCGGTCTGATCCATGGACGGCATGCTAGCCGATCGGGGCCGGCTTGATCCAGGCCGGCTGCTGGAGTACACACAGGGAGAGCCAGGGGAGCGACATGCCGGAGGAGAAGAGCGAGGATCGGCGCAAGTACCAGCGCCTCGAACGCCGGGACGAGGTCCAGGTCAAGGAGTACTCCTACCCGGAGCGGGGCCGCTACCAGCGGGCGCGCATCATCGACATCTCGGGCGGCGGGCTGCAGCTCGAGTGCGCCCAGTTCTTCCCGGTGGGCTGCCAGCTCAAGATCGAGATGAACTTCGTGGGCTGGCAGCGCTTCACCCCCTCCTTCCTCAAGCACTTCGGCGAGGCCGCCCGGCGGCCGCTGGTGGTGCTGGCGGAGGTGATCCGCTGCACCTGCCTGGTGGCCGGCCACCGCTACGAGCTGGCCGCCTCCTTCACCGGCATCGACGAGTCCCACCAGCGCGCGCTGGTGCGCTTCATCCGCGCGGAGATCACCAAGAAGGGCTGACCCCATGTCGCTGCGCGCCACGGGACAGGACTTCCTTCGCGCCTTCGGCGCTTGAAAGGTCTGTCGCTTGGCGGACTTCCACGAAACGGTGTTCCTGGGTGGCGGCCTGAGCTGCCTGGCGGCCGCGGCCGGCTTCCGCGGGGACGGGCTCGTGCTGGAGGCCGAGGCGCGGCCCGGGGGCCTGTGCCGCAGCGAGCGGCTGGAGGGCTTCACCTTCGACCGCACCGGCCACCTGCTGCACCTGCGGCACCCGCGCACCCGCGGCCTGGTCGAGGAGCTGCTGGGCGCGAACCGGGTGGAGCGGACGCGGGACACCTGGGTCCACTCGCACGGCGTCACCACCCGCTACCCCTTCCAGTCGAACTTCCACGGGCTGCCCACCGAGGTGGCGGTCGAGTGCCTGCTGGGGGTGATCGAGGCCCACGTGCGGGCCGCGCGGCGCGGCCGCCACGGGGGCGCGCGCCCGCCCGAGCCCACGCGTTTCGACCGCTGGGTGCTCGAGCGCTTCGGCCCCGGGGTCGCCCGCCACTTCATGTTCCCCTACAACCGGAAGCTGTGGACCGTGCCGCCCGGGCGCCTGACCACCGAGTGGCTCGGCCGCTTCGTGCCCCGGCCCGAGCTGGGCGAGGTGATCCGCGGGGCCCTCTCGGACCGCCCCTCCGAGGCCGGCTACAACGCCCGCTTCCTGTACCCGCGCCGGGGCGGCATCGAGGCCCTGGTGCGCGCGCTCGCGCGGCGGGTCCCGCGCCTGCACTGCGGCGCCCGGGTGGTGGACATCGATCTGCGCGCCCGGCGCTTGAGGCTGGCGGACGGGACGCAGCTCGGCTTCGGCCGGCTGGTCAGCGCCGTGCCGCTGCCCGCGCTCGTCCGCATGTGCCACCCGCTGCCGGACGGGGTGCGGGCCGCCGGGCGGGCGCTGCGCTGGTCGTCGGTCTACAACCTCAACCTGGGGGTGCGGGAGCGCGGCGAGCGGCGCCACTGGGTGTACGTGCCCGAGGAGCGCTTCGCCCTGTACCGCTTCGGCTACGCCTCGAACTTCTCGCCGGCCGTGGCCCCGGAGGGCTGGGCGGCCGTGTACACCGAGGTGGCCTTCGATCCGCGCCGCCCGCCGGCGCTCGGGGACCTGCGGGCGCGCGTGCTCCGCGATCTCGTGGCGCTGGGGGTGATCCGCTCCCTGCGGGACGTGCGGGTGGAGTGCCCGCTGGTGCTGGAGCACGCCTACGCCATCTACGATCGCGCCCGCAGCGCGGCCGTGGCGCGGGCGCTCGGGCACTTCCGCCGACGGGAAATCGTTCCGATCGGGCGGTACGGGCGCTGGGAGTACTCGTCCATGGAGGACGCCTTGATCCAGGGCCTGGAAGCCGCAGACTTGCTGAACAATACCAAATAGATACATGCAAATCGGCCATTCCTTGATAATCCTTGACTCACCTGTCAAGGCATGGTCTAGTCCAGCGCTGAACTGGGACCGCCGAGGAGCCGTGCGATGATCAAGCGCAGCATCGCTCGCCGCTACGCCCGGGCACTCATGGACCTGGTGACCGAGGACCACGCCGCGGTCGCAGCGCAACTCGCGGACTTCGCGGCGGCCTTCCAGGGCCACCCGGAGCTCGCGCAGGTCCTGTCCAACCCCGTATTTTCACTCGAGGAACGGCGCCGCGTGCTCAAGCGGCTGCAGGCCGTGAGCCCGCTCCACGCGCCGCTCGATCGCTTCATCGACCTGCTCGTCGCCCGCCACAGGCTGGCCTACCTCGGGGCGGTGGCCGAGTGCTTCGGCGAGCTGGTGGACGAGCGCGAGGGCCGGGTGCGGGTGGTGGTCGAGAGCGCCGCGGCCCTCGAGGCGCCGGCCAGGGCCCAGCTCGAGGCGGCCCTGGTCGCCAGCCTGGGACAGAAGGTGGTCCTGGAGACACGCGTGGCGCCGGCGCTGCTGGCGGGCGTGCAGCTCCGGGTGGGCGGACTCGTGCTGGACGGCTCGCTCCGCGGCCAGCTCGAGCGCCTCAAGGAACGGCTCGCCCGGCGCAAGGCCTGAGGCGGGCTCGGGCCGCAACCGAGTTCGGGCGGAGGACACGATGCAGATCAAAGCCGCAGAGATCAGCCGCATCATCAAGGAAGAGATCGCCGGCTACCAGTCGCGGGTCGAGGTGGCCGAGACCGGGACCGTGCTGAGCGTCGGCGACGGCATCGCCCGCGTGCACGGCCTGGAGAAGGCCATGGCCGGCGAGCTGGTCGACCTGCCGCACGGGCTGCAGGGCCTGGTGCTGAACCTCGAGGAGGACAACGTCGGCATCGCCATCATGGGCGAGGTCGACAAGATCAGCGAAGGCGACGTGGTCAAGCGCACCGGCAAGATCGCCTCTGTGCCGGTGGGCAAGGCGCTGGCGGGCCGGGTGGTGAACGCGCTGGGCGTGCCGCTGGACGGCAAGGGCCCGATCGCCACCGACGAGTACCGGGTGATCGAGCTGAAGGCCCCCGGCATCGTGCACCGCGGGCCGGTCAAGGAGCCGCTGCAGACCGGGGTGATGGCCATCGACGCCATGATCCCCATCGGCCGGGGCCAGCGCGAGCTGATCATCGGCGACCGCGGCACGGGCAAGACCGCCATCGCGCTGGACACCATCATCAACCAGAAGAAGTCGGGCGTGTTCTGCATCTACGTGGCCATCGGGCAGAAGCAGTCCACGGTGGCCCAGGTGGTGGACCGCCTGCGGCGCGAGGGCGCCATGGACTACACCATCGTGGTGGACGCCAGCGCCTCCGATCCGGCCACGCTGCAGTTCATCGCCCCGTACGCCGGCGCCACCATGGGCGAGTACTTCCGCGACAACGGCATGCACGCGGTCATCTTCTACGACGACCTGTCCAAGCACGCGGTGGCCTACCGCCAGCTGTCGCTGCTCCTGCGCCGCCCGCCCGGCCGCGAGGCCTACCCGGGCGACGTGTTCTACCTGCACAGCCGCCTGCTCGAGCGCGCGGCCAAGCTGTCGGACAAGCGCGGCGGCGGCTCGCTCACGGCGCTGCCCATCATCGAGACCCAGGCCGGCGACCTGTCGGCCTACATCCCGACCAACGTCATCTCCATCACCGACGGCCAGATCTTCCTGGAGACCGACCTGTTCTTCGCCGGCCAGCGGCCCGCGGTCAACACCGGCCTGAGCGTCTCCCGCGTGGGCGGCAACGCCCAGATCAAGGCCATGAAGGCCGTGGCCGGCCCGCTGCGCCTGGAGCTGGCCCAGTACCGCGAGATGAAGG
This sequence comes from Myxococcota bacterium, assembly GCA_022710975.1. Taxonomy (GTDB): domain Bacteria; phylum Myxococcota; class B64-G9; order B64-G9; family B64-G9; genus JAKLGA01. The sequence goes on from JAKLGA010000005.1 coordinate 267,087, forward strand.
CCTTCGCCCAGTTCGGCTCCGATCTCGACAAGTCCACCCAGGAGCAGCTGGCCCGCGGCGAGCGCCTGTTCGAGGTGCTGAAGCAGGGCCAGTACAAGCCCGTCCCGGTCGAGGAGCAGGTCGCGCAGATCTACGCCGCCACCTCCACCGACGCGGCCGGCAAGAACTGGGTGCGCGACTACCCGGTCGGCCAGATGCGCCGCTACATGGACGAGATGCTGGGCTTCTGCCGGCAGAAGCACCCCGAGCTGCTGGCCGAGATCGCCGAGAAGCGGGTGCTGTCGGACGCCATCCAGGAGAAGCTCGACGCCATGCTGGAGGCGTTCCGCAAGGTGTTCGTGGCCACGGCCTGAGCCCGAGGAGCCGCCCGCGATGCCGTCGCTCCGCCACATCCGCAAGCGCATCGGCTCGGTGAAGAACACCGAGCAGATCACCAAGGCCATGAAGATGATGGCCGCGGTCAAGTTCCGCAAGGCCCAGGAGGCCGTGCTCTTGGCGCGGCCCTTCGCCCGGGAGATGCACGCCACGCTCACCAGGGTGGCCCTGCACAAGGACATCAGCGATCACCCGCTGCTGGCCCGGCGCGATCCGCCCAGGCACGAGCTCCTGTTCGTGCTGACCTCGGATCGCGGCCTGTGCGGCTCGTTCAACGCCAACGTGCTGCACACCCTCGATCACTACCTGCTCGACCGCCACGAGCGGCTGGACAGCGTGCACCTGGTCACCGTGGGCCGCAAGGCGCTGAGCTACCTGACCAAGCAGAAGTACCGGGTGGAGCAGAACATCGAGGGGCTGCTCGACAAGCCCAGCTACCGCCGCGCCATGGAGCAGGCCGAGCAGCTGGTCGAGCGCTTCGTGCGCGGGGAGCTCGATCGGGTCACCCTGGTGTTCAACGAGTTCCGCTCGGCCATCCAGCAGCGGGTGGTGTTCCGCACCCTGCTGCCGCTCGACCCGCCGGTCGGCCAGCAGGCCGCCGACCAGCGCAGCCTGGTGGACTACCAGTACGAGCCCGAGAAGCCCGTGCTGCTCGACCGGCTGATCCGCCGCTACCTGGCCAACCAGCTGTTCATGATCCTGCTGGAGTCGGTGGCCAGTGAGCACGGCGCGCGCATGACCGCCATGGACAACGCCTCGTCCAACGCGCGCGACATGATCAGCCGGCTCACCCTGAACTACAACAAGACCCGCCAGGCGACGATCACCAAGGAGCTGATGGAGATCGTGACCGGCGCCGAGGCCCTCCGGGCCGGCGCCTGAGCGCCCTCAAGGAGCACGCATGACGAACGCCCAGCAGAAGCACAGCGACGGCAAGATCGTCCAGGTCATCGGGCCCGTGGTGGACGTGGCCTTCCCGCCCGGCGGGGTGCCCGAGGTCTACACCGCCCTCAAGGTGACCAACCCGTCGATCAGCCAGGAGGCGGACAACCTGGTCATCGAGGTGGCCCAGCACCTGGGCGAGAACGTGGCCCGCTGCGTCTCCATGGACTCGACCGACGGCCTGGTGCGCGGCATGCTGGTCAAGAACACCGGCCAGCCCATCCTGGTGCCGGTGGGCCGCGAGTGCCTGGGGCGCATCATCGACGTGATCGGCCGCCCGGTGGACGAGGCCGGGCCGGTGACGACCAAGGTCCAGTACCCCATCCACCGGCCGGCGCCCGCCTTCCTCGACCAGAGCGTGAACATCGAGGCGTTCGAGACCGGCATCAAGGTCATCGACCTGCTCGAGCCCTACATGAAGGGCGGCAAGATCGGCCTGTTCGGCGGCGCCGGCGTGGGCAAGACCGTCGTCATCATGGAGCTCATCCACAACGTGGCCACCAAGCACGGCGGCTTCTCGGTCTTCGGCGGCGTGGGCGAGCGCACCCGCGAGGGCAACGAGCTGTGGCTGGAGATGAAGCAGTCGGGCGTCATCCAGAAGACCGCCCTGGTGTACGGCCAGATGAACGAGCCGCCCGGCGCCCGCGCCCGCGTGGGCCTGACCGCGCTGACCGTGGCCGAGTACTTCCGCGACGAGGAAGGCCAGGACGTGCTGCTGTTCATCGACAACATCTTCCGCTTCACCCAGGCGGGCTCCGAGGTCTCCGCGCTCTTGGGCCGCATCCCCTCGGCCGTGGGCTACCAGCCCACCCTGTCCACCGATCTGGGCGAGCTCCAGGAGCGCATCACCTCCACCAACAAGGGCTCGATCACCTCGGTCCAGGCCATCTACGTGCCGGCCGACGATCTCACCGACCCGGCCCCGGCCACCACCTTCGCCCACCTGGACGCGACCACGGTGCTGTCCCGGCAGATCGCCGAGCTGGGCATCTACCCGGCCGTCGATCCGCTCGACTCGACCTCCCGCATCCTCGACCCGCGCATCGTGGGCGACGAGCACTACCGCGTGGCGCGCGAGGTGCAGCGCGTGCTGCAGCGCTACAAGGATCTGCAGGACATCATCGCCATCCTGGGCATGGACGAGCTGAGCGACGAGGACAAGCAGATCGTCTCCCGGGCCCGCAAGATCCAGCGCTTCCTGTCCCAGCCCTTCCACGTGGCCGAGGCCTTCACCAACAAGGCCGGGGTGTACGTGGAGCTGAAGGACACCATCGCCGGCTTCCAGGAGATCCTCTCGGGCGGCCTGGACGATCTCCCCGAGCAGGCCTTCTGGATGGCCGGCACCATCGACGACGTCAAGCAGCGGGCCAAGAAGATGGTCTCCTGAGAAGGCGAGGCGCGCCTTGGCCAAGACCATCCACGTCGAGATCCTGTCGCCCTTCGAGACCGAGCTCTCGGGGGAGGTGGAATCCCTGCTGCTGCCCGGCCTGGAGGGCGAGTTCGGCGTGCTGCCGGGCCACGCGCTGTTCGTCAGCCAGCTCCGGCCCGGCATCCTGCGCTACGCCATCGACGGCCGCCAGGAGCGGCTGGTGGTCAGCGGCGGCTTCGCCGAGGTGCACACCCGCGGGGTGACCGTGTTCGTCGACTCGGCCGAGAAGCCGGAGGACGTGGACCGCGTGCGCGCCGAGGTGGCCCGCGACCGGGCGCGCATGAAGCTGGCGGCCGCCTCGCCCACCGACGAGAAGCTCCACGCCCACCTCGAGGAGAAGCTGGCCCGGGCGGAGAACCGCCTGCGCGCCGTCCGCGAGCGCGAGGCGAAGTAGCCCCCCTCAGAGCCGCAGCCCCACCCCGACCATGGCCGACGAGGAGCTGGCCGCCTGGATGGGCGCGTCCCAGAAGTAGGAGAAGGTCAGGAACAGCGGGTCGTACAGGATGACCTGCGCGCCCAGCCCCACCATCAGCGCCAGGCGCAGGCCGCCGTCCGGCTGGAAGGCGAAGCTGCGCTCCGCGGGCGGGTCCTGCGACTGATCGCGCAGCGTGCGCTCGTAGGGCAGGTAGTAGTGCAGCCCGACGCCCAGCTCGGCGAAGGGCAGTAGCCAGTCCAGCACCGGGTAGGCGAAGCGGTAGCCCAGCAGCGCGCGGATCATGTTCAGGTCGGTCTCCGCCCGCCAGCGCAGGCTGGGGTCGCAGGGCACCGTCACCGGCACGTGCGGGCTGCCCGGCTGCGCGGGCGCGGACAGCGGGCAGAAGCCCCAGCGCCAGTGCTCCTGGAGCCAGTCGATCTGGACGAACACCAGGTGGAGCCTGGCCAGGCGCACGCCGAAGCGCAGCCCCACCCCGGCCCGGTCGCCGTCCATGTCGCCGCGCGCGTCCAGCGTCTCGTTCAGCTCGGCCCGCCGCCCGCTCCACATGCCGCCGAACAGATCCGCGTGCGCCTGCAGCTCGAACCAGGGGTCCTCGTCGATCAGCTCCCGGGTCCAGTCCCCGAGCCCCATGGGCGCGGCCGCCGCCTGCACCAGCTCGCGCGCGGAGCGCGGCAGGGCGGCCAGCAGGTCCTCGAGCCCGCCCTCCACCTGGGTGGACACCCCCGCGGCCACCAGCACCTTCTCCGCGTCCAGGACCTGGAGGTTGAGCAGGTAGACGCCCTCGAACTGGCTGACGTTGCCCACCACGATCCAGCGCACGCCCAGCGCCCCGCCGATCTCGGCCATGCAGGAGGCCTCGCCGCAGGCGGCCGCGCGCAGGCGGTCCTCCTCCAGCTTGAGCATGCTCTGGATGGTCGAGCGCCCGAGCACCTGCAGGTGACCGAGGCCCTTGAGCTCGTTGACCAGGGCGTCCGAGAGCGCGTCCACCTGGTCGGCGCTCACCCCGCCCTTCGAGCCGAAGTTGAAGACCGCCAGGGCTGGCTCCTCGGCCCCGGCCCGGCCGGGCCCGAGCAGGCCGAGCAGCACCAGGGCGAGCAGCGCAAGCGAGCGAGGGTTTCGCATGATCGAGGAGCGTACCAGCCACACCCTCGCCAGACAAGGGCGCCGGGCGCGGGCCCCCGCGCGACGCGTGTGGCCCGCGCAGGGCTGGTGTACACTCGATGCGCGAACACCACGGAGGAGTCCATGAGGCTGCCACTCACCCTGGGCCTGCTGCTCACCGTCTGCGCCGGCTGCGACCTCGGCCAGAGCCTGTTCTGTCCGCCCTACTCGGCCGAGGTGGTCAACAACGGGCTGGACGACGACTGCGACGGGGCCACCGACGAGTGCGGGCTGGACGCGGACTGCGACGACGCCCGGGCCTGCACCCAGGACGCCTGCCTGGCGAGCGGCCTGTGCCAGCACGAGCCCGTCGCGGGCAACCCGGCCTGCCAGGACGGCGACGACAACCCCTGCACCGAGGGCCGCTGCCAGCAGGGGGCCTGCGCGGCCACGGCCCTGGCGGACGGCAGCGCCTGCCCGGACGACGGCAACGTGTGCAGCCTGGACCTGTGCTCGGCCGGAGCTTGCGCCCACCCGGCGGCGGCGGACGGGCTCGCCTGCGACGACGGCCTCTTCTGCACCGAGGGCGACCGGTGCCAGGAGGGCGAGTGCCGCGGCGCCACGCTGCGCTCGTGCGAGCAGGCCTTGCCGCCGTGCGTCGTGCGCTTCCGCTGTGACGAGCCGGGCGACCAGTGTCTGCCGGTCCTGGCCGAGGATGGCGCGAGCTGCGAGGACGAGCACTACTGCACGACCAACGAGCGCTGCGCCGCGGGCGCGTGCCTGGCCCAGTCCGATCGGGTGTGCGACGACGCGGACGCCTGCACCCTGGACTCCTGCTGGGAGTTCGACCCGCTCACCGAGGAAGGCGAGTGCCGACACACGCTGCTGGCCGAATCTCCGGCCATGGAGATCTGCGGCGACCGGCGGGACCAGGACTGCGACGGATCGGCCGACGAGTGCTGTGCCGCCTCCTCGGACTTCGACCCGCCCGCGCGGTTCCCGGCCGGCGACCAGGCCCTGACCGCGGACTCGGCCGACTTCAACGCGGACGGCATCCCCGATCTGGTCACCGTCAACTGGCGCGCCGACGCGCTGAACGTGCTCCTGGGCCAGGGCAGCGGGGGCCGCGGCGATGGCACCTTCGGGGCCGCGGTCGAGTACCCCTGCGGCGACCTCCCGGAGTGGCTGGTGATAGCCGACTTCAACGCCGACGGCGTCTCCGACCTGGCCACGGCCAACCGGTACTCCGGCGACGTGAGCGTGCTGCTGGGAGGCGGCGCCGCGGGCCGGGGCGACGGGACCTTCGGTCCGCCGACCAGCCACCCGGTCGGCCCCGCGCCCAAGCACCTCTCCGCGGCCGATTTGGATGCGGACGGGATCCTCGACCTGGTGGTGGCTTGCCGGGGCTCGGTGGACTTCTCCGAGTCCATCGGCGTCCTGCGCGGCAACGGCCAGGGCGGCCGTGGGGACGGAACCTTCGCGCCGGTGGAGCACCCGGCCGCGGACTTCCACGCCGGCTGGGTCACGGCCGCCGACCTCGACGCCGACGGGATCCTCGACCTGGTCGCGAGCGACTGGGACGAGTCGCGGCTGCACGTGTACCACGGGCAGGGGCAGGACGGCCGCGGCGACGGGACCTTCCGGGCACCCGCCACGCGCGTCGCGCTGCACAGCTTTCCGCGCGGGACCGCGGTGGCGGACCTGGACGCGGACGCCATCCCCGACCTGGCCGTGGCGCTCGACGCGGACGCCGAGCTCCAGATCCTCACGGGTCAGGGCAGCGGCGGTATCGGCACCGCGACCTTCCTGCAGCACACCTTGCTCCCGGTCGGCGGCTCGTACCCGTTCGGCGTCCAGATCGCGGATCTCGACCGCGATCACCTGGCGGACGTGATCACCGCCGACGCCCAGTCCCACGGCCTGAGCGTGTTTCGCGGCCTGGGCGCGAGCGGGTACGGCAACGGATTCCTGGCGAACGCCGTGACGCTCTCCCTCAGCGAAGATCCGGCCGTGGGCGGCCCCGAAGGTGTCGCCGTCGACGACTTCGACGGCGACGGCCTGCTCGACCTCGCGGCGAACGACACGGTCGCGGGCTCCCTGTTCGTCTTCCGTGGCCTGGGCGCCGGCGCCAGGCCGAGCGGAGCGCTCCAGCCCCTGCCCGGCCTGCCGCTGCCCGAGGAGCCCTCCGCCGGGCTCTCGGCCGATCTCGACCTCGACGGCCGCCCGGACGTGGCCCTGGCCGGCAGCGGCCGGCACCTCCACGTGCGCTTCGGCGTGAGGCCCGGCGATCCGGGCGAGGACGCGCTCGGGGCGCCGCTCGATCTCGAGCTGCCCGGGCCGGCCTCGGCCCTGGCCGCGGCCGACTTCGCCTTCGACGGCATCCCGGACCTGGCGGTGGCCCTGCCGGGCTCGGGCCAGGTGCAGATCCTGCGCGGCGCGGGCGCGAACGGCAGGCCCACCCGGGCATTCTCCCTGGAGGGCCTGGCCGCGGCGGGCGCCGGGGTGAGCGACCTGGTGGCGGCCGACCTCGACGGGGACCGCATCCCGGATCTGGCCACCGCGGACACCGCGGCCGGCACCGTCTCGGTGCTGCTCGGGCTCGGGGCGGACGCCCGGGGCACGGGCGCGTTCGCGGTCCCGGTCGCCTACGACCTGGGCGGCGAGCCCCGGGCGCTGGCGGCCGCGGACGTGAACGCCGACGCCATCCTCGATCTGCTGGTCGTGGATCAGGCCGGCGACCAGGTGGTGGTGCTGCTCGGCGACGGCGACGACGGCCGGCCGAACGGCAGCTTCTCCGTGGCGCAGCGCTACCCGGTGGGCGACGGGCCGGTCGCGCTCGCGCCCGGCGACTTCGACCGCGACCACATCACCGACCTGGCCGTGGCGAACGCCGGCGCCGGGACCCTGTCGGTGCTGCTCGGCGGCGGGGCGGGCGGGCGCGGGGACGGCACCTTCGCCGCGGCCGCGCCGGTGGCCGCCTGCGCCGAGCCCCTGGCCGTGCGCGCGGTCGATCTGGACGCCGACGACATCCTCGATCTGCTGGTGGCCTGCGGCGGCGAGGGCGCGATCGCGCTGCTCCCAGGCCAGGGCGCGAGCGGGCGCGGGGACGGCACCTTCGCCGCCCCACGGCTCTTCCCGGTCGGCGGCCGGCCGGCGGGCCTGCTCGCCACGGATCAGGAGCCGAACGGGGTCCAGGACGCGCTGGCGCTGTGCCAGGAGACGGACGAGCTGGTCCTGCTGCTCGGCCAGGCGGACTGCGCAGCCGTCCCCTGAGACGGCCGGGGGCGGGTGGAGGGCTCAGCGGGCCACGGTCCGCAGCCCCAGCAGCTCCTCGAGCCGACCGGCGTGGGCCTTGAGCGCGGACTCCGAGTCGCGCTCGCCCTTGTGGACCTTCTCGCCGGCCAAGAACTCCTGGAGCAGCCGGAGGTCGGCGGTCGAGACCCCCGCCACGCGGTGCTCGTCGGGCACGCCCGGGAAGCGCAGCACCAGCACGGCCTGGGGTGCCTCCACGCCGGGGCTGCACTGCTTGCAGAACTGGGACTCGTCCAGGCGCGCGTCCAGGCCGGGCAGCGCCTTCACCAGGCCACGCATGGCCGGGAGCTCGCGCAGGACCAGGCGCGCGGTGGCGCGATCGTTCTTGTGGTGGGTGCGCTGGCCGCACTTCGGGCAGACGTAGTCGGCCGTGGTGGGCGGCGCCGCCGCGCGGTAGCACATGGCCCCGCGCTCGTTCTGCAGCACCGGGTCGGGGCTGGCGGACAGCGCCTTCAGGCGCTGGGCCAGCTCCTCGCGGCTGAGGGTCCTCGCCACCTCGGCCATGGTCGCAGCCTCCTGCGCGGCCAGATCCCCCCGGGGGGCGCGCTCGCCCGTGGCGCGCGGGCCGAGCACGCGCGGACCGACCGCCGCCAGCAGCACCCCCAGGCACAGCACGATCACGGCCAGGATGGCATAGGGCATCTCACGCTCCCTGGCCGGTCCCCTGGCCGATCGGAGAGCCGCCGGGCGAGGCCCCGGCGGGCTTGCCGGGGGCGGGGGCGCACTCGGACTTGGCCGCCTGCTCCTCGTCCCGGTAGCGATCGCGGATGGCCAGGACCTCGTCCATGCCCGCGGCGAAGGCCTCCACGGCCTCGGGATCGAAGTGCTTGCCCGCGTCCTGGCGCAGGATGCCGAGGGTCTCCTCCACCCCCAGCGCGCCCTTGTACACCCGCTTCGAGATGAGGGCGTCGAACACGTCGGCCACCGCCACGATGCGGCCCGCCTGGGGGATGTCCTTGCCCTTGAGTCCGCGCGGGTAGCCGCTGCCGTCCCACTTCTCGTGGTGCGTCCAGGCTACCAGCTCGCTCATCTGCAGCACCGGGGACTCCGAGCCCGCCAGGATGCGGCTGCCGATGGTGGTGTGGTGCTGCATGGCCTCGCGCTCCTCGGGCGTCAGCCGGCCGGGCTTCAAGAGGATGGCGTCGGCGATGCCGATCTTGCCCACGTCGTGCATGGGCGAGGCGTACAACATCAGCTCCACGTCCGCCGCGCCCCAGCCCAGCCGGCGGGCCAGGCTGGCCGAGTAATTGCTCACCCGGCGGACGTGCTGGGCGGTGTCCTTGTCCTTGTACTCGGCCGCCATGGCCAGGCGGTAGATGGTGTCCAGGTGGATGCGCTTGATCTCTGAGGTCAGCCGCGCGTTGTTGACGGCCACGGCCGCCTGGGAGGCGAGCGAGCGCACCAGGTCCTCGCGCTCGGGCTCGAAGGGCACGACCTGGCCCGTCACGGTGGCGTTGATGAGCTGCAGCACCCCCAGCACCTGCCCGCGGTGGTCCAGCATGGGGACCGTCAGGATGGAGCGGGTGCGGTAGTCGTTGCGCTCGTCGAAGGAGGTGTTGAAGCCGTAGGGCGCCTCGCGCGGGATGGAGTAGGCGTCCGGGATGTTCAGGTTCTTGCGGGTCACCGCCACGTAGCCGGCGATGCTGTGCTCGGTGATGGGCAGGGTGAAGGGGGAGAACAGCTCGTCCTCGCCGTCGGGCCCCAGCCGGCGGGAGAGGGTCTCGTTCTGCGAGACCGCGAAGCGCAGGCTGTCGCCCTCCCGCAGGTACAGCGAGCCCGCGTCCGCGGAGGTGAAGGCCCGCGCCTCGCGCACGATCATCTCGAGGAGCTGGTCGAGCTCGTGCACGGCGGTCAGCGCGATGCCCACCTGGGTCAGCTTGAGCACCTGCTCCCGGAAGCTCTCCATGTCCTGCGACATCGACGACCGTCCCTTCCGGCCCCCATCGGGAGGCGCGCCGGAGGCATGCTACCATGGAGCCCTGGGCCGATGGAACCGCCCCCCGGACAGGGGTATCATGGGGCGAGGCCCTGGCCGTGCGGCGGGATAGATCCTGGCGCCCCCTGGGACGTCGGTATCCTTCGTAACGTGCCTGAACGGGAGGTTTTCCCATGAAGATCAATGCGTTGCTTGCTTCCTCCGCCCTGCTGGTGACCAGCCTGCTGCTCCCGGCGGACGCCGGGGCGGACATCTGGTTCTCGGGCTCGCCCTCCACGGGCGAGTACTCCGTCGAGCTGCTGGTCGGCGGGGCGCCGGTGCCGGTGGGCTGGCTCTCGGGACAGGCCTACGCGGAGGGGCGCATCGGCGAGCGCTACGTCATCCGGGTCCACAACCGCTCCTGGCGGCGGGTGGAGGCGGTCATCTCCGTGGACGGCCGGGACGCCATCGACGGCCGCGACGCCCAGCTCCACAAGCGGGGCTACGTGATCCCGGCCTACTCGTTCATCGACGTGGACGGCTTCCGCCTGAACCGGGCGGACGTGGCCTCGTTCCGCTTCACCACCGTGCCCGACTCGTACACCGCGCGCATGGGCACCCCCTGGAAGGTGGGGGTGGTCGGCGTGGCCATCTTCCCCGAGTACGTGCGGCCCCAGCCCCGCCCTCGCCCCCGCCCCCCGTACGTGATGGAGGAGCGCGGCCGCCCGGGCGACTGGGACGCCGCCGCCGAGGCCCCGGCCGCGGGCGCGGCCAAGTCCATGGGCGGCTACGGCGACGACGGCTACTACCGCGGCAGCGCCCGCAACCTGGGCACCGAGTTCGGGGAGCGGCGCTACTCGCCGGTCAGCGAGACCAGCTTCACCCGCGAGAACTGGGGCAGCCCGGCCGCGCGCCTGGGGCTGCGCTACGACGACCGCCGGGGGCTGTGCAACCTGGGGCTGGGGGCCTTCTGCTACCCCGACTACCCGCCCGAGCCCTACTACCCGCCCCCCCGGTACGACGACTACTCCAACCCGCCCCCGGGCTGGGAGCACTTCAACCCGGGCTACTGAGCCCGGTCCAGCTCGCCCGCCTCCCGCCCTCGCCCGACTTCCACGCAGGACAAAAAGGTATACACTCGCGCGCAGGCGGTGCCGTCCTCGCCCAGGGGCACCGTGGAGGTGGGAGCGATGTGCGGCATCGTCGGCTACGCAGGACCCCGCGAGGCGACGCCCATCCTGATGGAGGGGCTGTCCAGGCTCGAGTACCGCGGCTACGACTCGGCCGGCCTGGCCGTGCATGACGGCGCGGACATCCGCATCCTGCGCTCCCCGGGCAAGCTCGCCAGGCTCGCGGGGCTGCTCGAGGGCCGGCAATTGCCGGGCACGCTCGGTATCGGCCACACCCGCTGGGCCACCCACGGCCCCCCCAGCGAGCAGAACGCCCACCCGCACGCCTCGGGCGACGTGGTGCTGGTCCACAACGGCATCCTGGAGAATCACGCCGAGCTGCGGCGCGCCCTGGAGAAGAAGGGCCGGCGCTTCACCAGCCAGACCGACACCGAGGTGTTCGCCCACCTGATCGACGAAGAGCTCGGCCGGCGCCCGCTCGAGCAGGCGGTGGCCCGCGCGCTGGCCAGGGTGCGCGGGACCTACGCGCTGGCGGTCCTCTCCCGCCGGGAGCCGGACCGCATCGTGGTGGCGCGCAGCTCCTCCCCGCTGGTCCTCGGCCTCGGCCGGGGCGAGAACCTGGTGGCCTCCGACATCCCCGCGCTGCTCGGCCACACGCGCGACTTCGTCTTCCTGGAGGACGGCGACCTGGCCGTGTTGACCGCGGCGCGGGTGGAGATCCGCACGCTCGCGGGCGAGCCGGTCGCGCGTCCCACCCGCCGGATCGACTGGAGCCCGCTCATGGCCGAGAAGGGCGGGCACAAGCACTTCATGCACAAGGAGATCCACGAGCAGCCCCGGGCGCTCGCGGACACCCTCACCGGCCGCATCCTGCACGGGCGCGCGGACGTGCGCCTCGACGACCTGAGGTTCGAGGCCGCGGAGTTGAAGGCGCTCGGCCGGGTGGTGATCGCCGCCTGCGGCACCTCCTACCACGCCGGCCTGGTGGCCAAGTTCCTGATCGAGTGGTTCGCCCGGCTGCCGGTGGAGGTGGATCTGGCCTCCGAGTTCCGCTACCGCCGGCCGGTCGTGGGCAAGGGCGATCTGCTGGTGGCCATCTCGCAGTCGGGCGAGACGGCCGACACGCTGGCCGCGCTGCGCGAGGCCAAGCGCCTGGGGGCGCGCACGCTGGCGGTGTGCAACGCGGTCGACGCGAGCATCCCGCGCGCGGCGGACGGGGTGCTGTACACCCACGCCGGGCCGGAGATCGGGGTGGCGTCCACCAAGGCCTTCGTCACCCAGATCGGCGCCCTGTTCCTGCTGGCGGTGCGGCTCGGCCGCGCCCGGCGCAAGCTCTCGCCCGAGGAGGCCGGCCGCCAGCTCGAGGCGCTGGCCGGCGCCCCCGAGCTGCTGGAGGCCGTGCTGCGAGACGAGGCGCGCATCGAGGCCGTGGCCCGCGCCTACGCCCAGACGCGCGACTTCCTGTACATCGCCCGGGGCGCGAACTACCCCATCGCGCTGGAGGGCGCGCTCAAGCTCAAGGAGATCTCGTACATCCACGCCGAGGGCTACCCGGCCGGCGAGATGAAGCACGGGCCCATCGCGCTCATCGACGAGCACGTGGCGGTGGTGGCGGTCGCCTGCCAGGGCGAGTCCTACGAGAAGATGCTCTCCAACCTGGCCGAGGTGCGCGCCCGGGAGGGGCAGGTGATCGCCATCGGCCAGGCGGGCGACGAGCAGCTCGGCGCGCTGGCGCAGCACCAGATCCACGTGCCCCGTGCGCTGCCCAGCGTGGCGCCCATGGTGAACGTGCTGCCCATGCAGCTGCTGGCGTACCACATCGCCGACTTCCACGGGACGGACGTGGATCAGCCGAGGAACCTGGCCAAGAGCGTGACGGTGGAGTGAGCGCCCCTACTTGATCGACTCGGCCATCTGGCAGGCGGGCTTGAAGCCGAGCCCGCAGCCCTTGAGCAGGAACACCTTGCCCTTGGCCAGGTCCGCCGGGACCCCGCGGCCCTGCGCGTGGCAGAGCCCCAGCATGCCGCAGCCGTTCGGGCTGTTCAGCTCGCAGGCCCGCCCCAGGGACTTCAGCGCCTGGGCCTCGTCCTTGGGCACGCCCTGGCCGTTGAGTTGCATGGCGCCCAGGTTGGTGCAGGCCATGTGCGAGCCCAGCTCGCAGGCCTTGGCGTAGGCCGCGGCGCCGCGCTTCGGGTCCGGGCTGACCTTGGGGTTCTCGGTCAACATCAGCCCCAGCATGAAGCACCCGTTCTCGCTCTTGAGCTTGCAGCTCTTCTCGAACCACTGGATGGCCTTGGGCCCGTCGAACACCGGCGCGTCGGGCGCGCCGTAGATCATCCCCAGCTTGTCGCAGCCCAGCGACTCCCCGAGACCGCAGCCCTTCTGGTAGAGCGCCTCGGCCCTGGCCTGGTCCTTGGGGCGGCCCGCGCCCTCCTCGTGGGCCACGGCCACCATCAGGCAGCCCTTGCCCTTCTTGAGGTCGCAGGCCTTCTGGTAGAAGTCGAGCGCCTTGGCCTCGTCCTTGGCCCGCTCGCCCTGGCCCAGGCTGAGGGCCGCCGCGACCGTCAGGCAGCCGTCGCCCTTATTCTTCAGGCAGTCCTTCTCGGCCTTGTCCACGAGCTGCTTGCCCGGGTCCTGGGCCCAGGCCACGCCCGCCAGCAACAGCCCCGCCACGCCCGCCAGCAGCACGCTCCGCATAGACCGCATCGGCCACCTCCGGGATTCGAGATGCCCCAGAGGTACCACCGGCGGGGGCCGGGATCAACGCCAGGAGCTGGCCTCGGACTGCTTGTGCAGGCGCTGGGCACCGTTGTCGAAGTAGCTGCCGTCCAGGCCCTGGACGGCCTGGGCCAGGGGCGCGGTCGAGGCCAGCTCGAGGCGCTGAACCTCCGACCAGGCCACCTGGATGCGCTCCGGGCCGAGCATGGGTCGCAGGTCCACCCCGTCCGGCTCCACCGCGGCGTGCAGCACGCAGCCGTTCTTCAGCACCAGGCGCCAGTCGTTCTTGCCCGGGGAGCGGCGCTCGAGCGACACGATCTCCGCCAGGAAGGGCTCGAGCGTGCCCATCTCGCCCTTGAGCCGCACCCGGCTCTGCTCCGCGTCCACGTAGAAGTCGTCGCCGCTGTGGGTCAGCACCCGGAAGGCCGGCCGCTCGAGGCCGACCGCCTGGCCGCGGAACCGCAGCCGGGCCAGCTTCTGGATGGGCACGTCGACCGGCACCTGCGCGCCGCCCACCTCGAGCGTCACGCGCACGATCGGTTTCTGCCAGTCGCCCACGAACTCGCTGCCGTCCCGCAGCCACAGGCGGATCAGGCTGCCCGACTCCTGCAGGTCCCCGCCCTCGAGCGGGCCGATCTCGCCCGCGTCCTCCGCGGCGAACTCGAGCGCGCCGAGCTGGGTCTTCAGGGTGAAGGCCGAGGTGTCGAGCGCGCCCGCCACCACCTGCCCGTCGTTGAGCTGCACGAACACCTGCGGCACCCCGGGCTGCCCGCCCGTGACGCAGCCCGCTCCGGCCAGGCCCAGAAGCAGCAGCGCGATCCACCGTGCACCCATGGGTTCCTCCTCGGGGCGCGCTGGGGTGGCGCCCACGAGCCCAGGCTAGCCGGGCGCGCGGGCCGGGTTGTCAGCGGATGGTCAAGAAGCGGAAAAAGATTTCCGGCGGAGGCGCCGCCGCGGGCTCAGGGCTGGAGGGCCAGGTAGCCGAGCAGGCCGCGCAGGCTGTTCTTCACGTAGAACTCCTCGCGGGTCTGGATGTCCGCGGGCAGGCCCTGGAAGGCGTCCTGGCCGAAGGCCGGGTCCTCCGCCAGCAGGCGCCGGAAGATGGCCTCGACCAGCTCGGGCTCGGGCGCGGACGGCCGCGCGGCGCGCTGCCGCCGGCAGACCTCCACCCACACGGCGAGCTGCGCCCGGGCGCGGGCCGCGAGCGCGCGCAGATCCCCCACCTCCCCGTGGTGGGCGAGCGCCACCCTGGACGGGGCCGGCGCGAGCGCGGCCAGCCGCTCGAGGGAGGACAGGAACACCCCGAGCTCGAACCGCGGCGGGGTGGCCGGCCGGAGGTACTCGCGGCCGTTCGACAGCTGCATGCGGGTCGCCAGCGCCTCGCCGGCGAACAGGATCTCCCCCACCCGGAAGGACAGGTGGTGCGGGGCGTGGCCGGGCGTGGGGATGACCTCCACGCCCTGGGCCCGCAGCTCCGCCTCCGAGGCGAACCGCCCGGCCGCCACGGGCCCGGGCGGCCCGTACATCTCGGCCACCGCCCCGATCGCGCGGAGCGAGCCCTGCCACAGCTGCTCGGGCGCCTGCAGGTGCCTCACCCCACCCGCGTGGCAGAACACCCTGGCCCCGGGGAACGCCTCGAGCAGCGCGGCCGTGCCGCCGCCGTGGTCCAGGTGGATGTGGGTCAGCAGCACGAGGTCCAGCCGCTCCACGCCCAGCGCCCGCAGCCGCTCGACGAGCTGCGGGATGGTGCGGGTCGGGCCGGGGTCCACCACCAGGCCGAGCCCGGGGCGCGCGAGCACCCAGCAGGCGATGAAACGCCGGTAGCCATCGCTGGGCTGGTCGAGATCGACCAGGCTGAGCGTCGTCGGCGTCACGGGCTGATGGTGATGCCGAAGTTCACTGTGAAGGCGTACAGCTCGAAGGTGTTCGTGTACGTCTCGCGCACGCAGGTGAGCGAGTCCTCGTCCATGATGGGCTCGCCGGCGTCGTCCAGGCTGCAGCGGGTCTTGTCGTGGCTGGCCTGGCCGACCCGGAACCCGAGCTCGGCGAACACGCCCCAGTTCGACTCCGAGCGCCAGGCCACCCCGACGGCCGCCAGGCCGGACCCGCCGTGCGCCAGGGCCACGTAGGTGTCCGTGTTGTTGGCGAACGCGTAGCCGCCCGCGAGCAGCCCGTACACCCGCACCGGGTCCTCGAGGAAGTCGAAACCCAGGGCCACGTCCGCGTGCATCCAGGTCACGTCGTAGGGCGAGGTCTCGGGCAGGATGTAGTGCAGGCTGGGGCGGATGCCCACGTTGAGCCAGTCGAGCACCGGGTAGAGGAACATGGCGTTCACCCCGGCCACCAGCTCGGCGTCCCCGAGCCCGAAGCCGGCCATCACGTCGGCGCCGATCTGGAACTCGATGACCGCCTTGTCGTCCGCGGCCAGCGCCAGCGGGGCGGGCTCGCCGGGTGGCTGCGCCTCCTGGGCGAGCAGGGCGGCCGGCGCCAGCCACAGGATCGAGAGCAGGCTGATGATTCGCGTGTTCATGGCGTGCGCTCCTCAGAAGGTCGGGAGGTAGCCCTGCACGGTGAACCAGTGGTTGTGATCGAAGATGAGCGTGTTCCGCCCGCCGATGTTCCTCTCGTACTGGTAGCGCAGGTGCAGCGGCACGTAGATGGGGAACAGGTTCACCCCGGCCGAGAGGCGCATGATCTCGTAGTGGCCCGCGGCCTGCATCTCCAGCGCCTTGACCATCTGCTCGAAGCGCCAGTCGGCCTTGAGCTCGGGCTCCTGGCTGAAGGAGTAGCCCACCGCCGCGCCGAAGTCGAACAGCAGGAAGGCGATGCCCAGGCCCACCTGGGCGCTGCAGCCGAAGCCCGGGGTGTAGTCGTAGCTCCCGCCCGAGAGATCGTGCATGTCCGGGAAGTAGGCGCGATCGGGGTCGAGCATGTCGAGCAGCCGGTTGCCATCCGGGGTGGGCTCGGGGAAGTCCGGGTAGCGCCGCGTCTGCTTGAAGCGGTAGGCGGCGCCGAACTCCGCGCTCAGCACGATGTCGATCCAGTAGGAGTGCTTGAACACGCGCACGTCGAAGTTCTTGGTGAAGCCCATGCCGAACGAGCCCACCCCCGCGTCGAGATCCGGGCCGGTGCCCAGGGTGAGAGAGTTGTTCGGGTCGCCGATGTGCCCGGTGGGCAGGTACACCCGGCCGGTGAACGAGCCGCTCCAGCGCTCGTTGCGCAGGTAGTTCCAGGAGAAGCCCAGGTTGATATCGGACAGCACCACCCCGTCCGAGTCGTACACCTTGCCCGGGCCCTTGGTCTCCAGGTCGCTCACCTGCGGATCGATCATGGTCGGACGCCCCAGGCGGGGCAGGTAGCCCATGAACCAGGCCGCGGCCTCGTTGGCGTGCTCGGGCAGCACGTGGCCGCTGGCGTCGAACCACTCGGCCTGGCTCTGCGGGTAGCCGCCCCCGGCCATGTAGGAGTTGATGAGCAGGGCGGCCGTGGGATCCAGGCGGGTCAGCTTGGGGCGCAGCTCCACGTGCATGTACTGCAGCGGCACCTCGACGTAGAAGTCGAGCGGGTCGGTCAGGCCATAGGAGAACTGCATGGTGATGCCGCCGCCCTCGCCCGAGGCGCCGAGATCGAGGGCCAGGGTGGGGTTCTCCGGATCGCCGAAGGTGATCGGCGCCACCATGGCGGTGCGCTTGCGGTGGTTGTTGAAGCGGCCCACCGCCCGGCGCATGTTCCACTCGATCTTGAAGCTGAACACCCCCTGGGGGAGCTGGGCGCTCAGGCCGTACAGATCGAGGTTCGACACCCGATCGACCCACTTGTCGATGAAGGCCTTGTAGCCGTTCGGCTCCTCCTCCGCCGCCGGCGCGGCCTCCGCGCTGGAGGGGTCGCCCTCCCCCTCCTCGGCCCTGGCGATCGGCGCCAGGCACAGCCCGGCCAGGACCGCCAGCAGGCTCGCACGCCCGATGCTCGTGGTACACGCGCGCTTCACGGGGCCCTCCTCGTGCTCATGGTTCGTACCGCCTGGACGCCGCCATCGTATCCCCAACCCTCGGCCGGGCTCAACTCCGAACCCGCACCAGCCGCTCGACGGCCTCGCCGAGCGCCGCGGCCGTGCTCGGCCCCGGGCTCATGGTCTGCTCGTAGGCGTAGGCCCGGTCGGCGAAGAACTCGGGCGGCAGCAGGTACCCGAGCTCGTCGTTGCACAGGCCGAGCAGGAAGCGCGGGGCGCCCGGCAGCCGCGCGACCAGCCCGAGCCCCAGGGCCGGCGCCGGCTCGCCCGGGAGCCCGAGCAGGCTGGCCGGCCCCAGCCGGGCGAAGCTCACCTCGGTGCGGATGCCGTCGGCGCTCGGGCGCTGCTCCACGACACCGAGAGCGAGCAACATGCGGAACAGGCGGCTCTCGTCGGCCGGGAGCTTCACCTCCGCCCGGCGCACGACGAGCTCGGCCGGCCGCGGGCCCGCGCGGCGGGCCTCGGCGGCCAGGGCGAGCGCGGCCCGGCCGAGGGCCTCGCCCAGCCCCTCGAGCAGGCCCTCGCGCTCGGCCGCCGGCGTGGCGTGGCCCACCGCGGCCGAGACCATGGCGCCCAGCGCGCCGTTGAGGTACAGCCCCACCCCGCCCAGCTCCGCCTCCAGGCGCCGACAGACCACGCCGCAGAAGTCGGCGCTCACCCGGGTGCCGTCGCTCCACAGGGTCTCGGGGTGGCAGGCGTGCTGCGCCAGCGTGGCGATGGCACCGCCGGAGGAATCCACGAGCTGCAGCAGCCGGAGCTCGCGATCGAGCAGCGGGCTGCGCTCGTTGTGCACCCAGCGCCCCTCGGCGTCGAACGGCCCGCTGGCGAGCAGCAGGCGCGCCGGCCGGGCCGCGGCCACCGCGCGCTCCACGGCCGCGAGCACCCGCTCCTCCACCAGCCGCAGGTAGTCGAGCTCGAGGCCGCTGCGGCAGGGGAAGACCCCCAACAGCCCGGGCCCCCACAGGCCCAGCGTGTCCGGAGCCTGGTGGTTGTGGGTGGAGACGAGCCACACGTGGTCCGGGTGGCGCGCCGTCAGCAGGGCCTTGAGCCGGGCGGTGCGGACCGCGGACAGGCCGATCAGATCGAGCGCCACCAGCGCGAAGGGGGTGCCGCCCGAGGACAGCACCAGGGCCCGGGCGCACAGCGGGTCGCGCACCGCGGTGGCCCGCCGCTCGAAGCCGAACCCTGCCAGCCGGCAGCCGAGCGGCGGGGTGATGTCCTCGACCGCCGCGCCCGCGACCAGCCCGCCTTCGCCCGGGCCGTCCCTCAGCGCGTCCAGCGGCCGCGGCCCACCCGGCGGGACGGGCGGGACCTCGAGGCGCGGCAGGCGCCCCCGCCCGAACCGCTCGAGCCCGGCGGCCAGCGGCCCCCACACGGGCAGGCGCCACAGCCCGCGGAGCAGGTCCTCCCACCCGGGCAGCGTCATCGATGGTCCCAGCCGAGGGCCGCGGCGCTGGCGGCCTGGAGCTGGTCGTAGCCCACCAGCCGGATGCCGTGCGAGGCGATGAGCTCGGCGGTCTCCGGGTTGGTGAAGAACTCGAGGTCGAAGCCGCGCCGCTGCCACATGCCGCCGATGGCCCGCAGCTCCTCGCTGGGCTCGGCCGGGTGGGTGATGAGCTCGGTCACCCCGGGGGCGACCAGGCCGAAGAACTCCGTGTAGAAGGCGCGGCGCGCCTCGAGCGGGATGTCGTGGGTGTCGAACACCATGCGGTCGACCACGCACAGGCCGCGCGCCTGGAGCCGCTCCACCCGCTCGGAGATGGCCTCTCGCAGGCACAGGTGGTACTCCTCGGCCAGGCGCAGGGCCAGCTCGTTGGTCTCCTCGCGGAAGTGGTAGATGCCCATGTGCGAGTCGAGGTGGGTGGGTCGCAGCCCGGCCCCGAGCACCCGCTCGATCTGGGCGCGCAGCTCGATCTCCATCTCGTCCAGCCGCATGCGCTCCAGGAACTGCTCCATGCTCGCGTGCAGGTAGCCGTGCTCGTCCAGCAGCGAGGGCACCTTCTCGCGCGGGCTGACCGGCCCCCAGCGGTAGTGCTGCCACTCGCTGGTCGTGGTCAGGTGCACGCCCAGCTTGATGCGCGGGTTGCGCCGGGCCCGGGCGGCGAAGTCGTCGAACCAGGGGCAGGGGGCCATCACGGTGCAGGAGGTCACCAGGCCCTCCGACATGGCCCGCTCGACGCCCTGGTTGACCGCGCAGCACATGCCGGCGTCGTCGGCGTTGATGACCAACAGCTTCTCCCGGGGCCCGAAGCCCAGCCGCTCGTTGACGCTCAGCATCTCAAGCCTCCCGCCAGGGCAGCCCGTGCACCCGGGCGATCTCGTCCGCGAGCTGCACCGCCAGCTCGGCGTCCCCCACCAGGGGGTGGTTGGTCAGGGCCAGGATGGCCTGCCGGCGGCTGCCCCGCACGGCGGCCTCGACGGCCAGCTCCTCGTAGGCCTTCACGTGCTGCAGCAGCCCCCGGATCTCCGGCCCCGGCGCGGCCACGGGCAGGGGGGTCGCGCCGCGGGCGTCCACGCGGCACTCGAGCTCGACCACCACCTCGGGCGGCAGGCAGGCGAGCGCGCCGGCGTTGCGCACGTTGAGCACGTGCCGCTCGCCCCGATCGCCGGCCAGGGCCTGCACCAGCTCCACCGCGGCCCGGCTGTAGTAGGCCCCGCCGCGCTTCTCCAGGGCGGCGGGCTTCGCGTGCTGGGAGGGATCGCGGTAGGTGGCCAGCAGCTCCGCCTCCACCTGCATGACCTCCTCGGCCCGGCTCCTGGGGCGGGCCAGCAGCTCCGCCAGCGCCCGGCGCGGCAGGTAGTAGTAGCGCAGGTACGAGGAGGGCAGCAGCCCCAGCGCCCGCACGAACTCCGGCGGGTAGTCCAGCTCCTCGGGGATGTTGGCCGGCCGCCCCGCGCCCGCGAACTGCTCGAGGGCCCGGGGCAGCACGTCCTGCCCGTCGACCAGCACCCGGCGCACCCAGCTCAGGTGGTTCAAGCCCAGGTAGTCGAGCTGCACCCGCGCGGGCTCCACCCCCAGGAGCCTGGCGATGTCCATGCGCAGGTTGATGGGGATGTTGCACAGCCCGATCACCCGCTCGCGCCCGTGCTTCAGCAGCGCCTCGGTCACCAGCCCCGAGGGGTTGGTGAAGTTGACCAGCCAGGCGTCCGGGCAGCGGACCTGCATGCGGCCGCACACCTCCAGCATGACCGGCACCGTGCGCAGCGCCTTGGCGAAGCCGCCCACCCCGGTGGTCTCCTGGCCGATGAGCCCGTGGTCCAGCCCCAGGCGGGTGTCCAGGTGCCGGCCGCGCTGGCCCCCCACCCGCACCTGGGTGAGCACGAAGTCCGCGCCGTCCAGGCTCGCGTCGAGCGAGCCGGAGGCCTCCAGGCGGAGCGCGACCCCGGCGTGGGCGCGCATGCGCTCGCAGAACCCGGCCACCACCGCCAGGCGCTCGGCGTCGATGTCCATGAGGGACACGCAGGTGAGCCGCAGCCCGGCGGCGGCCTGGAGGAGGCCCTCCATGAGCTCGGGCGTGTAGGTGCTGCCCCCGCCCACCACGGCGATCTTCACGGGCGTCTCCTCACTCCACCTCGACCAGGGCGCAGTCGCCCTGGGCCAGTCCCCCGCAGATGGCCGCGGCCCCGCGCCCACCGCCCAGGCGGCGCAGCTCCAGCACCAGGCTCCCCAGGATGCGGGCCCCGCTGGCGCCGATGGGGTGGCCGATGGCGATGGCGCCGCCGTTCACGTTGACCCGCGCGCGCAGCTCCTCGAGATCGGCCCCGTCCCCCTCGGCCAGCAGCTTGGTCGACACCAGCGGCATGGCGGCGAAGGCCTCGTTGATCTCGATGCGCCTCAGATCCGCGAGCTTCCAGCCGGCCCGCGCGAGCGCCTTGCGGATGGCGGCCGCCGGCACGCTGGCGATCTGGCGCGGCGCCTCGGCCGTCGAGAACACCCCCACCAGCCGGGCCAGCACGGGCAGCCCGAGCGCCCCGGCGCGGGCCCGGGTGGCCAGCGCCAGGCCGGCCGCGCCGGCGTCCAGCCCGGGGGCGTTGCCGGCCGTGCAGGTGGGGCTGCCGTACACGGTGGGCAGCGCGGCCAGGGCCTCCAGGCTGGAGTCCGGCCGCGGCAGCTCGTCGGCCGTGACGCGGGTCGTCGCCCCGCGCCGGCCGGGCACCTCCAGGGGGACGAGCTCCGCCTCCAGGTGGCCCGCCCGCAGCGCGGCCTGGTAGCGCTCCTGGCTGCGGAGCGCCCAGCGATCCTGCAGCTCCCGGTCGACCCCGTGCTCGAGGGCCACCTCGCCCGCGTCCACGCTGACCGGGTTGTAGCGCTTGTAGGCCATGCCCTGCAGCGGATCCTCCAGGCTGGCCCCGCCGACCCGCAGGCCCCAGCGCAGCCCCTGGGCCACGTGCGGGGTGCGGCTCATGTTGTCGGTGCCGCCGGCGATGGCCACCCCGGCCTCCCCCAGCCTGAGCGAGCGCCAGGCCCACTGGCAGGCGCTCAGGCCCGAGCAGCAGGCCCGGTCCAGGGTGATCGAGGGTCGATCGACCGGCAGGCCCGCGCCCAGCAGGACCTGGCGGGCCACCACGGCCGCCACCGCCTGGGTCTCGGCCGGGATGCAGCAGCCGAGCGCCAGCTCGTCCACCTGCGCCTCGGAGAGCGAGGCGCGCTCGAGCAGCGCGCGCACCATCCGCACGCCGAGCTCCACGGCCGGCATGTCCTTGAGCGCCCCGCCGAACTTGCCGAAGGGGGTGCGGGCGTAAGCGCAGATGACCACGTCGTCCTGGTGTGCCACGCGGACCCCCTCTAGCGGCCGCCGCGCCGCCTGGGCTTCGCCGGTTTCCTGGGTTTCTCCAGCGTCTTCTCCAGCGTCAGCGGGGCGGCGGGATCGTCGGGCCAGTCGGCCGGCTTCAGCGTGCTCTTGTGCGGCGCGTACCCGCGCAGCACGAGCTGCAGGGCGTGGTCCCGCGAGGCGTCCACCCGCGGGAGCTCGAGCGGGGTCAGCCCGACCTTCTTGCCGTCCAGCCACACGATCGCCTTCGGCGGCGTGCTCTTCACCGCCAGGGTGCCCTGGCGCACCTCCAGGCTCTGGGCGATCTCCGCCGGCGCGTCCTTGACCAGGACGACGTCGCCCTCCCAGGGCAGGTGGCCGGGGGCGACCAGCCGCACCCGGTGGGTGCCGGCGCGCAGGCCGAGCAGGGCCGGCGGCTCGCCCTCGGGCTGCACGGGATCCCCGTCGACGAAGACCGCCACCAGGCTCGGCTGCACCTTGAGGGCCACCGGCCCGGAGAAGGCCGTCTCGGTCGGCGCGGCGACCGTCGAGGCGTCGGGCTGGCCGAGCTCGGGGCCCGAGGACAGGCTGCTGAGCAGGGCGGCGATCAGCGCCCCGCCCAGCGCCAGCACGCCCAGCACGATGGCGACCGCCTTCCAGGTGCGTTTGCGGCCGAGCCCGCCCTCCTCCACCGCCATGACCGTCGAGCCATCGGCGAACCGGCCGCGCGGGGCCCGCATCACCGGGTCGGTGGGATCGGGCCGCGGGGCGGTCTCGAGCAGCGTGCCGACGACCGGCGCCGGGGCCGCCACCGCGGCGAGCAGCGGGTCCTCCGGGGCGCCCTCCGCGGGCGGGGCGCCGGGCTCCAGGCGCTCCAGCTTCTCGCCCTGGGCGAACCAGTGGCTGGTGGCCTCGCCGAAGGCGAACGACGCCCGGCCCGAGACCTGCCGGGCGCGGCCCGACAGGACCTCCACCAGGTAGCGCGCCAGCCCCGCCGGCTCCACCGGCTTGGACCAGCTCGCCAGCACCTCCACCAGCCGGGCGCGGAACTCGCGGGCCGAGGCGGGCCGCTCGCCGGCCGCGGGGGAGGTGGCGCGCACCACCAGCTCGTCGAGCGCGGGCGGGATGTCCGTGTGCACCCGGGAGGGAGGGTTCTCGCGCACCGCGCGCGCCACGGCCTGGGTGGCCGCGGGCCCGGCCTGGACGTGCAGCTTGCGGCCGGTCAGCACCTCGTACAGCACGGTCCCGACCGAGAACAGGTCGGCGCGGAAGTCGGTCGGCGCGCGGGCCAGCACCTCGGGCGCCAGGTAGGTCAGCCCGCCGGCGAACATGCCGGGCCGGGTGGTGGCGGTGCGCGAGGTGGCCAGCGCCAGCCCGAAGTCCACCAGCTTCACCTGGCCCGCGGCGGACAGCACGATGTTCTGGGGGCAGATGTTGCGGTGCACCACCCCCAGCTTGAGCCCGAACGGATCGGTCAGCTCGTGGGCGTAGGTCAGCCCCTGCAGCACCTCGGCCAGGACGTGCAGCCCGACGGTGGGCTGGAAGCGCACGCCCTGCTCGATGGTGGCCTGCAGCGCGGAGCCCAGGTTGGTGCCCTGGATGTACTCCATGGCGATGTACAGGCTCTCACCCTCGCGGCCCCACTCGTAGACCCGGGCGATGTTCGGGTGCTGCAGCACGGTGGCCAGGCGGGCCTCGTCCAGGAAGGGCCCGGCGAAGGCCGGGTCGCTGGCCAGCTCGTCCCGGATGCGTTTCACCACCACCTGCACCTCGGACCCGTCGGCGGCCCGGGTCACGGCCCGGTGCAGCTCGGCCAGGGGACCGGAGGACAGCGTCTCGAGCAGGACGTACCGGCCGAATGGGGTGCCTTGGCTCATGCTTGTCTCGCGCGGACGTCGCCGGCGGGGCGGCTCACGGGCTCCGCTTCTTGCCCTGCCGGGCCAGGTTGATCAGCCGGAGCTCGCGCAGGGCCTCGGTGCAGTCGGGGTTGCACTGGATGGCCTTCTCGAACTCGTGCTCCGCCATCTCGCGGTAGTTCATCGCCTTGTAGATGTAGCCCAGGAACAGGTAGGCCTTGTCGATCTTGGGGTTGAGCGAGATGGCCTGGCTGAGCTGGTCGCGCGCCACGCGCACGGCCTCCTCGCTCTTGGGATCGCTCTGGAAGGTGGCCCAGCCGAGGAAGGCGCGGAACTCGCCCTCGTCCGGGCAGAGGTGCGAGGCCTCGGCGAAGAGCTCCCGGGCCCGGGCGTACTCGCGCTTGCGCAGCGCGGCCTCGCCCTGCTGGAACACGCCCTCGGCGGTCAGGATCTTGGACACCTCGTTGGACACGCCGCTCTTCTGGCCGGAGGTCAGCGCCTTCACGTACTCGCGCCGGCGCTCGTCGTCGGTCAGCACGTCGTGGGCGTGGGACACGAGGTTGAACAGCTCGTCGGCCAGGTTGCGCACCTCGATGGAGGCGCCCGCGTACAGCCGATCCGGGTGGTACTGCTTGGCCAGCGCGAAGTAGGCCTTCTTGATCTCCGCCATGCTGGCGTTCTTGGAGACGCCCAGCACCTCGAAGTGGTCGCGCTTCTTGAGCTCGACGATCTCGCGCGCCAGCTGCTCCCGCAGCGAGCGCTCCTCGGCGGTCAGGTTGCTGGCCAGCGGCGCGTCCGGGCCGGACAGCACGGGCACCGGCACCCCGCCGGTCTCCGCCAGCCGGGTGGTGATGCGGTCGGTGGCCAGCCGCTCGCCGTCGTCCTCCGGACCCGCCGCCGGCGGGGGCTCCGGGCTGGCGGACCGGCCGCGCACGGGCACGGGCGGCGGGCGCGGCGGCGCCGGCAGATCGGCCGCGGCGGCCACCTCCTGCCCGCCGCTGGCGGCCGTCTCCAGGGTGACCATGCCGGCCGCCAGCAGGGCGTAGACCAGGGGGTACACCCGGGCCTGCTCCAGCCCCAGGTCGAGGATCTGGCGCAGGGTGAGCGTACCGTCCAGGCGGCCGACGAAGCGCTCCTCGCCGGGGTCGAGGCCCATGTCCTGGAAGCGGAACAGCGGGTCCGGGTGCGGCACCACGTAGCGGTCGAGCGCGCGGTCGAGCAGCCGCTGCAGGCGGGCGAGCGGGTAGCGCAGCACGCCCTGCTTGATGAGCGCGGCCGTGGTCTCGTCCAGCGAGATGGTGGCCGGGGGCGCCGAGCTGGCCGGGTTGTACTGGAACTCGCCGTCCTCCCAGTCGAACAGATCGAACAGCTTCGCCTGGAGCTGCAGCTCGAGGGCGTACTGCAGGTTGTGGGGCGAGATGGAGCCCATGTCGATCAGCACCGTGCCCTGCTGGCGCTTGGACTCCTTCATGCGCCGGATGGACTCCTCGCAGTCCTTCTCGGAGATCATCCGCTCGCGCACCATGACCTTGCCCAGGCACTCGTTGAGCAGGTTGGACTTGATGAAGGTCGGGTAGCCCGACTTGAAGTAGACGATCTTCTTGACCTTGTCGCGCCGGAGCAGCAGCGCGCCGTCGGCCTTCTCCCGGTACATGTCGGCCAGCAGCTCGGCGAAGGAGCGCTCGGCCAGCGAGCCGCGGCGCACCGAGCGGCCGAAGTCCTTCTCGCGCGCCTCCACGTCCTCCGTCTCGGCGTGGCTGTCGGGGCTGGCGAAGGACTCGGGCGAGCGCGAGTCCACCGCCCGGCGCTCGGCCGCGGCCGCCACCGGCGAGGGGTACTCGGCCCCGAAGGTCTCTCGCAGGATCGCCAGCAACCGCTCGATCTCCAGCGGCTTGTCCAGGTAGTCGAGCACGCCGTACTTGCGCCTGGCCTCCTCGCGGTGGTTCACCCCGCGGTAGATGCCGCTCAGCATGACGATGGGCACACCCGCGCCCTGGGGCAGCTTGCGGATGCGCTCGGCCACCTGGAAGCCGTTCATCACCGGGATGAGGATGTCCAGCAGCACCAGGTCGATGGGCTTGGACTCGTACGAGCGCAGGGCCCACTCGCCGTCCTTCTCGCACACCACCCGGAAGCCCTCGCCCTCGAGGAGCTCCTGGAGCATCTTCTGCACCGACTTGTCGTCCTCGACGACCAGGATGGTCTTGCTCACACGTCGCCTCCCGGAACCGGGCGAAATGCCAAGTGGAAGCACCGGGTTGTTTGCGGGGGGATGATACCACGCGAAACCGCGGGCAGGTCAACCTCCGCGGCGCGACAGGGCGGGTGGCCGGGCCGGGCCGCGCCCCCTCAGGACCGGGCGGCCGCGGGCTCCGCGAAGGGGTGGCCGCCGGGGGCCTGGCGGGCGGCGCGCAGCAGCGATCGGTTCTCGCTGCGCCAGCGGCGGACCTGGTTGCGGGCGTACAGGCTCATCAGCATGCGGTCCAGCCGCCCCCGGCCGAGGTGGGCGAGCGAGCGCGGCACCGAGTACACCCGGGCCATGGCGCGGAAGGCCTCGTCCATCAGGCTGAAGGCCGACATGCGCGCCGGGCGGTACACCGCGTGGTGGCAGCCGAACTTCGACCAGTCCCGGGTCAGGATGCGCCCCGCGGCCTCCATCTCGGCGAACATCTCGGTCCCGGGCAGCGGGGTGAGGATCAGGAACTGCACGCTCTCGAGGTCCTCCTGCAGGGCGAACTCCGCCGTGCGGCGGATGGTCCCCACGTCGTCCGTGTCCGCGCCCAGCACGAACATGCCGTGCACCCACATGCCGTGCGCGTGGAAGGCGCGCACGGCCTGCCGGATGTCGTCCAGCGCCTGGCGCTTGTGCAGCAGCGCCAGCGACTCGTCGTTGACCGACTCGAAGCCGACGTACAGGTGGGCGCAGCCCGCGCGCCGCATCAGCCGGAGCAGCTCCGCATCCCGGGCCGCGCGCACCGACACCTGGGCGCTCCAGCGGGGCAGGAACACGCCCCGGGAGAGCAGGTGCTCGAGCAGGCGCTTGGCCCGGACGGGCGAGGCGGCGAAGTTGTCGTCGTAGAAGAACACGTAGTCGCCCTGGCCCCGGTGGCGATCGAGCTCGTCCGCGACACGCTCCGGCGACATGTAGCGCATCCTGTGCCCGAACATGGGGGTCACCGAGCAGAAGGTGCAGTGGTGCGGGCAGCCGCGCGAGGTCTGCACCGGGATCACCCCGCGCTGGAACCAGTCGCCCCGGCGGCCCGCGAGCAGCGAGAAGTCCGGCACCGGCACCTGATCGAGGTCCAGGTTCGGCGGCGGCAGGGGGTTGTGGTGCAGCCCGGCGCCGTCCTGCCAGGACAGGCCTGGCACCGCGGCCAGGTCACCGTCCGGCTTGGCCAGCGCGTCCAGCAGCCGCGGGAAGCTCTGCTCCGCCTCCCCCCGCACCACGAGGTCGGCGTGCTCCAGCCCCTCCTCCGCCATGAAGGTCGGGTGCGCGCCGCCCAGCACCACGGTCTTGCCCAGCGCCCGGGCCCGGTCCGCCAGCCGGTAGGCCGCCATGGCGGTGCACGAGATGGTCGAGATGCACACCAGGTCCGCGCCCTCCAGGGCGGCCTGCTCGAGCGCCTTCATCTCCTCGAAGTAGATGCGCACCGACAGGCCCCGCGCCCGGGCGATCGAGCCCAGGATGGGCAGGCCCAGCCGGGGCAGCAGGTAGCGCGAGTAGATGTGGCTGCCAGGGGCCTTGGGCTCGACCATGACCACGTTTCGAATTTCCATCCCTGCCTCCATGAACCAACCGGTTGGTTGACTGATCGGGCAAAAAAAAGGGTCCGCCACCCTGCTCCGCTCACGGGCGCTTGCAGCCCAGCCCGGCGAACACCAGGTCCAGGAGCTGCTCCCGGCGCTCGTGCAAAAACCGCTCGCGGAAAGGATCCTCCCCGAGCAACAGGCGCATGAACTCGGCCTCCGAGAAGTACGACATGGTCATCCCGTACACGCTCAGCAGGAACTGCCGGGCATCCACCTTGCGGAAGTCGCCCTGGGCGATGCCCGCCTTGATGAAGGCCACCCCGCGGTCGAACAGGGGCTTGAAGAAGGTCTCCACCAGGCGGGCCAGGTAGCGGTCCTGGCTGCCGAGATCCATCGAGGTGATGCGGGAGAAGTTGCGGTGGGTCGCCACGTAGTCGAAGAACCCCCGGTAGAAGACCTCCAGGGCCCTGGGAATGCTCAGATCGTCGCGGCTGGCCTCCTGGGACAACTTGATGAGATCGAAGAGGATCTTGTCCAGGACCGCGTGGTAGAGCTTCTCCTTGCTGTCGAAGTAGTAGTGGATCATGGCCTTGTTCACCCCGGCCAGATCCGCGATGGCCTGGGTGCGAGCGCCGCCGAAGCCCATGCGGGCGAAGATCGCCTCGGCCACGAACACGATGCGCTCGCGGGGATCCCGGACGCCATCGAGCTTGCGCACGAAGTCGGTGCCGTAGTCCCCGGCCGCCTGCTCCAGGGCCCGCAGGTGCTTCTTGTCCTTCTTGCTGGCATGCGCCAGGAGTTCGCTGAGCTCGAGCCCTTCGGCCGGCTTCTCCTGGGCCCAGTCGTCCGCCTCCGGGGGCTCCGCGGCGGAGCCCTCGGGCCTGTCGACCAGCTTCAGCCCGGCCTTGGCGGTCTCGTCGGTCACGGCGCCAGTCAACCATGCGGTTAACTGGCTGTCAAGCACCACCTGGGGCCCGTGGAGGCAGCCCCGCTGGCCAGCCCTGGGCGGCCGGTGTACACTCCCGGGCCACCACACACGAGGGAGAGACGCGTGGAGCGAGCGCTCACCGGCTGGGGCTGGCTGTCGCTGGGGATGGGCTGGGGCATCATCCTGGCCTTCACCGCCTTCTGCGTGCTGCGCATCCTGCGGGCGCGCAGGCGCCAGGCCGCGCTCGGCGCCCCGGCCGGCGACCCGGGCAGCCGGGTCCAGTGGGCCACCCGGGTGGGGCTCATCCTGGCCATGGCCGGCAACGCCATCGGGCTGGGGAACTTCCTGCGCTTCCCGGTCAAGTGCGCGGCCAACGGCGGGGGCGCCTTCCTGGTGCCCTACTTCGTCGCCCTGCTGCTCCTCGGCATCCCCCTCATGTGGGTCGAGTGGACCATCGGCCGGCACGGGGGCGCGCGCGGGCACGGCTCCACCCCGGGCCAGTTCCAGCTCCTCTGGCGCCACCCGGCGGCCAAGTACCTGGGGGCGCTCGGCCTGGCGCTGCCCTTCGGGGTGGTGGTGTTCTACGCCTTCATCGAGTCCTGGACGCTCGGCTTCGCCTGGTTCTCGGGCACGGGCGCCTACTGGGGCCTGACCACCCGGACGGAGATGGGCCAGTTCCTGCGCGGCTTCCAGGGCGCGGAGTCGAATCAGTTCTTCTCCTCGGCGCTGCCCGTGTGCCTGTTCATGGCGCTGACCCTGGGGCTCAACTACCTCTTCCTGCGCCGGGGCATCGCCAGGGGCATCGAGGTGCTGGCGCGCTACGGCATGCCGGTCCTGTTCGTGTGCGCCCTGGCGCTCGCCATCCGCGTGCTCACCCTGGGCGCGCCGGACCCCGCCCTGCCCGCCCGGAGCGTGGCCACGGGCATGGCCTACATGTGGAACCCGGACTTCAGCCGGCTCAGCGAGGCCGGGGTGTGGCTGGTGGCGGCCGGGCAGATCTTCTTCACCCTCAGCCTGGGCCAGGGCATGATCAACACCTACGCCTCCTACGTCAGCGAGACCCAGGACATCTCGCTCAACGCCCTGAGCACCTCGATGACCAACGAGGTGGCCGAGGTGATCCTGGGGGGCACCATCGCCATCCCGGCCGCGGTGGCCTTCTTCGGGCTGGCCGAGACCCAGGCCATCGCCCAGGGCGGGGCCTTCGACCTCGGCTTCCAGTCCATGCCGATCATCTTCCAGCGCATCCCCTGGGGCCAGCTGTTCGGCTGCCTGTGGTTCCTGCTGCTGTTCATCGCGGCGGTCACCTCCTCGGTGGCCATGCTCCAGCCGGCGGTGGCCTTCCTGCAGGACGAGCTGGGCTGGAGCCGCAAGCGCGCGGTGAACGCGGTGCTGGCCTTCCAGATCGCCTGCTCGGCCCTGGTGGTGCTGTGGTTCCGGCACGGGTTCGTGGACGAGCTCGACTTCTGGGTGGGCACCTTCGGCCTGGTGGTGCTGGCGCTCGTCGAGGTGGTGCTGTTCGCCTGGGTGTTCGGGGTCGAGCGCGGCTTCCAGGAGCTCGACCGCGGGGCGGACATCCGCGTGCCGCGCCTGTTCAAGGTGGTGATCAAGTACCTCACCCCGACCTTCCTGCTGGCCATCCTGATCGTCTGGAGCGTGGACGAGGCCTGGGGCGTGCTGCGCATGGAGGGCGTGCCGGACGAGCGCAGGCCCTACCTGTGGGCCGCGCGCGGGCTCATCCTGGTCATCCTGGGGGTGAGCCTGTACCTGGTGCGCCTGGCCTGGCGGCGCAGGCGGGCGCGGTCGACAGCGTCAGGGGTGGCTGCTACCATCCCGCCCGCATGAGCGCGCCGACCGATCAGCCGCCCCCCGCGGGCCTGTTCGTGTTCCGCGCCCGCCGCATCGAGCGGCTGGCGGCGGTGCTGGCCGCGCGGCTCGCGGCCAGCCCGGGCGAGGACGCCGTGGCGCCCGTGCGCCTGGCCGTGGGCAGCCGCGGCATGGCCCGCTGGCTCGGGCAGGAGCTCGCCGGCCGCCTGGGCATCGCCGCCAACCTGAGCTTCCAGTTCCCGGCCCAGGCGCTCGAGGAGCTCCTGGCCGAGGCCGGCGGCGGATCGGCCCGGCCCGGCGCCTGGTCCAGCGGCCCGCTGACCTGGGCCGTGCTGGCCGCGCTGCCCGGGCTGCTGCCGCGACCGGAGTTCGAGCCGCTGCGCCGCTACCTGGGCACCGCAGGAGGGCCGGTGGACCGCCGGACCTGGGCGCTGGCGCGCGAGCTGGCCGACAGCCTGGATCGCTACGCCCTGTACCGGCGGGACTGGACCGCCGCCTGGTCGCGCGGAGAGCTGCCCACCGAGCTCGGCGAGGCGCCCGACGCGGGCTGGCAGGCCGCGCTGTGGCGCGCGCTCGAGGAGCGCCTGGGAGACGGCTCGTTCGCCGGGCGGGTGGCGCGGCACCTGGCCCGGCCCGCGCCGCGCGGCCGCCGCCCGCTCTACGTGTTCGGGGTCTCGAGCCTACCCCCGGCCTACGTCGAGGCGCTGGCCCACCAGGCCGAGGCCTCGCGCGTCGAGCTGTACCTGCTCTGCCCCTCGGACCTGTACTGGGGCGATCTGCGGCGGGGCTTCCGCGAGCTCCGCCCGCGCCCGACGGGCGGCGAGCGGGAGCGCTCGGCCCGCCTGCTGGCCGAGCAGCTCGAGCGGCAGAACCCCCTGCTCACCTCCCTGGGGCGCGCCTCGCGCGACTTCCAGGGCGTGCTGGAGGAGCTGGCGCCGGGCTACCAGGAGCCGGGCGAGGGCCTGTTCGCCGAGCCGGACGAGCCGCGCGGCCTGCTCGCCTGGCTGCAGGCCGACATCCAGGAGCTGCGCGCGCCGTCCCCCGGCCAGGCGCGACCGCTCCGCCCGGACGACGACTCGCTGCGCGTGTTCGCCTGCCACGGCGCCACGCGCCAGGCCGAGGCCCTGCGGGAGGCCCTGCTCGGGCTGTTCGCCGCCCACCCGGGGCTCGAGCCGCGCGACGTGGTGGTCATGACGCCCGCGCTGGAGGCGTTCGCCCCGCTGGTGACGGCGGTCTTCGCCCGCGAGGCCGAGGGCTCGCCGGCCCTCCCGCTGGTGGTCGACGACCGCAGCGCGGCCAGCCTGAACCCGCTGGCCGAGGCCCTGTGCCGCCTGCTCGCCCTGGGGGAAGCGCGGGTGACGGCCAGCGCGGTCATGGACCTGCTGGCGCTCGCGCCCGTGCGCCGGCGCTTCGACCTGTCGGCGGAGGAGCTGGCCGTGGCTCGCAGTCTGGTCGCGGACAGCGGGGTGCGCTGGGGCATCGACGCCGCGGACCGCGCCCGGGCGGGCCAGCCCGCGAGCGAGCTCAACACCTGGCGCTTCGGGCTGCGACGCCTGGCGCTGGGCGCCTGCATGCCCGACGAGGGCGCGCTGTTCGCCGGGCTCCTGCCCTACGACGAGCTGGAGGGCGAGCGGCTGGAGATCTTCGGGCGGCTGGCCGAGGCGGTCGAGCGGCTGTTCGCGCTCCGCGCGGAGCTCGGCGCCCCGCGCGCGCTGCCGGACTGGGCGCAGGACCTGGGCGCGGCCCTGGAGGCGTTGACCGCCGTGGACGAGGAGGAGGCCTGGCTGCGCGAGGAGGTGCTCGACGGGCTCGAGCCGCTCGGCGCCGAGGCGCGCGCGGCGGGGCTCACCCGCCCGCTCGGCCTGGACGCGCTGGCGCGGGTGCTCGCGCAGCGCTTCGGCCAGCCCACCCCCTGGCAGCCGGCGGCCGCCAACGCGGTGACCCTGTGCGCCCTCCAGCCCATGCGCAGCGTCCCCCACCGGGTGGTCTGCCTGCTCGGCCTGGACGACGGGCTCTTCCCGCGCTGCCCGCCCGGCCGCGGCTTCGACCTGACCCGCCTGCGACCGCGCCCGGGGGATCGCGATCCGCGCGACGAGGACCGCCACCTGCTGCTCGAGGCCCTGCTGTCCGCGCGCGACCACCTGCTGCTCCTGTACACGGGCCGGGATCTCCACACGGGCGCGCCCCTGCCGCCCGCCGTGCCGCTGGGCGAGCTGCTGGAGACCGTGGAGGCCGGCTTCAGCGGGCCCGCCGGCAGCGCCCGCGCGCTGGTCGAGGTGGTCGAGCCCCTGCAGCCCTTCGACGCCCGCCTGTTCGGCGCCGCGGGTGGCGCCCCGGGTCGCTCCTTCGACCCGGGCATGTGCGCCGCGGCCGAGCGCCTGCGCGGCCCCCGCGCGCGCCCCCACGCCCTGTTCGCCGACGACGACAGCCTGCCCGCGGAGCCGCTGGAGAGCCTGGAGCTGGAGGAGCTGGCCGCCTTCCTCGAGCACCCGGTGCGCGCCCTGCTGCGCGGCCGGCTCGGCCTGCGCCTGGAGGCGCGCGGCCAGGCCCTGGACGATCGGGAGCCGGTGGAGCAGGGCCACCTCGACGCCTGGCGCCTGCAGGACGAGATGCTGGCGCTGGCGCTGGCGGGCGCGGACGAGGGGGACATCCTCCCCCGGGTCGAGCGCCTGGCCCGGGCGCGGGGCGAGCTGCCCCCGGGCGGCGCCGGAGAGCTGGCCGCGGCCCGGGCCTGGCACGAGACCCGCGCCCTGCTGGAGCGCGCCCGCGCCGCGCGGGCCGTGCCGCGCACCTGCGAGGAGCTCTCGCTCGCGCCGCTCGCGCCCGGGCTGCCCGGGCTGGTGGCGCGCCTGCCCGGCGTGGGTCCGCAGGGCGACCTGCTCCTGCTCACCCCGAGCCGCCTGGAGGCGGGCGGCTCGCGCCAGGTGCTGCGGGCCTGGCTCGGGCTGCTCGCCCTGCAGCTCCACGCGCCCCGCCCCGAGCGCCTGGCCCGGGTGCTGGGGAGGGGCGGCGAGGAGACCGTGCTGCGCGCCCCCGGGGAGCCCCGCGCCGCCCTGGCGGCGCTGGTCGCGCTGCACGCCCGGGGCACCTGCCGGCCGCTGCGCCTGCTGCCCCGCTGCTCGGCGGCCTTCGCCCGGGCGCTCGGGGGCGAGCCCGGGCCGTGGGCCGAGGCCCGGACCGAGGCGCTGGAGCGCGCGGCGGATGAGGCGCGCCGCGCCTGGACCGGGCGGGACGACGCGCCCGGTGACGGCCAGGACGAGTACCTGCGCGCGGCCTTCGGCGGCGCGCCGCCCTTCCAGGGGTCCGGGCGCGCCGGGCTGCACCCGGAGTTCGTCGAGCTGGCCTGGACGGTGTGGGGGGCGCTGGGTGCGGCCTCCCGGACGGACGGGGGGTGAACGCCGCCATGCCGCTCGCCCCCTACGACCCCTGCCGGCCGCTCACGCCCGGCGCCTGGCTGATCGAGGCCAGCGCGGGCACGGGCAAGACGCACGCCATCACCGATCTGGTGCTGCGGCTGGTGGCCGAGGAGGGCCTGCGCATCGAGGAGATCCTGGTGGTCACCTTCACCCAGGCCGCCACGGCCGAGCTGCGCCAGCGGGTGCGCGCCCGGCTGGCCGGAGCGGCCCGGGCCCTCGAGGCCCGCCAGGCCGGCGCGCCGCCGGCGCCGGGCGACGACCGCGTGCTCGCCCGCCTGCTCGACTCGCCCGAGCCGCATGCCCTGCGGGTGCGCCTGCGCGCGGCGCTCGAGGACTTCGACGCCGCGGCCATCTCCACCATCCACGGTTTCTGCCAGCGCATGCTGCAGCTGCACGCCTTCGAGAGCCAGACGGGCTTCGACCAGGAGCTGCTCGAGGATCCCGGGGCGCTGCTGTCCGAGCTGGTCGACGACTTCCTGGCGCAGGCCTTCGCCCGGGCAGACGCGCGCACCTCGACCTGCCTGCAGGCGGCCTGCGGGCTCCGGCGCGAGGCGCTGCTGGGGCTGGCGCGGGCCGTGCTGGCCCAGCCCACGGCCGTGCTCGCGCCCGCCGAGGGCGCGCCCGGGGCGGGCGCGGGCGACGCGCGGGCGCGCTGGGACGCGGCGCTCGCGCACTTCCGGGCGGCCTGGCAGGACGGCGGGCGCGAGGACCTGCTGCGGGCCATCCAGGCCGATCGGGAGGCGAAGGGCGGCCTGCTCGACGGGCGCGTCTACCGGCGCGGGCAGTCGGCCAAGTACGCGGCGCGCCTCGACGCGTGGCTGGCCGAGGCGGGCCTGCCCGAGACGCCGGACTGGGGCCGTGGCAGCCGGGATGCCTGGATCCGCCACTTCACCGCGCGCCAGGCCGCGCCGTTCGTCCACCCCGCGCTGGACGCCTGGCAGGCGCTGACGGACGCCGCCGCCCCCCTCGTCCAGGCGCCCTGGCTGGCCTTCGCCCGCGCGGTGCGCGAGGAGCTGCCGCGCCGGCTGGCGGCCCGCGGGCTGATGACCTTCGACGATCTGCTGACCCGGATCCGCGACCGGCTCAGGCA
The DNA here is from genome assembly GCA_022710975.1 of Myxococcota bacterium. GTDB lineage: Bacteria > Myxococcota > B64-G9 > B64-G9 > B64-G9 > JAKLGA01. Next base: position 302,072 of record JAKLGA010000005.1, read on the forward strand.
GCCCGGGCTGGTGTCCGCGCTTCGCCGCCGCTTCCGGGCCGCCCTGGTGGACGAGTTCCAGGACACGGACACGGTGCAGTGGGACATCTTCCGCAGGCTGTTCGCCGACAGCCCCGAGCACCGCCTGGTGCTGATCGGCGATCCCAAGCAGGCCATCTACGCCTTCCGCGGCGCGGACGTGTTCGTCTACCGCGCGGCGGGCGAGCACACCCGCGCGGACGCGCGCTTCACCATGCCGGTGAACCACCGCGCGGACGCAGGCTACCTGGACGCCCTCGGCCGCCTGTTCGGCCCGGCCGAGGCCTTCGCGCCGCGCGGGCCGTTCGATCTCGAGTTCATAGGTTACCCGGGGGTGGCGGCCAGCCCCCGGCTGGCCGAGCCTGGCCTGCGCTTCCCGCGCGGACGTCCGGGCGCCCTGCCCGCGGCGCTCAGCCTGCGCTGGTTCGACGGACGCTCGCTGCCCGGGCACACCCGGGGCCCGCTGTCCAAGGGCGCGCTCCAGGCCCTGGTGCCGGGCTGGCTGGCGGCGGACGTGGCCGAGCTGCTGGCGGCGGGCGGGGAGGTGCGCGCCGGGGATGGCTTCCGGCCCCTCGGCCCGCAGGACCTGGCCGTGCTGGTGCGCAAGAACAGCCAGGCGCGCGAGATCCAGGCGGCGCTGAGAGCGCGCGGGCTGCCTGCGGTCCTGGCGCAGGCGGGCAACGTGCTCGAGAGCGAGGAGGCCCAGGCCCTGGAGCGCTGGCTGGAGGCCGCGCTGGCCCCTGGCCGAGACGGTCCGGCCCGGGTCCTGGCCGCCTCGCAGCTCTTCGGCTGGACCGGTCCGGAGCTGGCCGCGCCCGAGCCGGGGCGCTGGTCCACCTGGCTCGAGGCCATCGCGGGCTGGGCGCGACTGCTCGAGCAGGACGGCCTGGCCCGCGCCGCCCGCGTCGCCCTGGAGGAGCCCTGGCAGCCGGGCGCGCCAAGCGCCCTGGAGCGGCTGCTCGGCCTGCCGGACGGCGAGCGCCGGGCCACCGATCTGCGCCACGTGCTCGAGCTGCTGCAGACGGCCGCCACGCGGGAGCACCTGGGGCCCACCGGCCTGCTCGGCTGGCTGCGCGAGCGGCGCGAGCGCCGCGATCTCGAGCAGGCCGCGAGCGAGCTGCGGCTCGAGTCGGAGGCCCAGGCGGTCCAGATCGTCACCCTGCACAAGGCCAAGGGGCTGCAGTACCCGCTGGTGTTCCTGCCCTACGCCTGGGATGGCAAGCTCGGCCCCGGCGACGCGGAGGCCCCGCTGCTGGTCCACGAGCCGGCCGACAGCACCGGGCTGCTGCTCGACCTGCACCGCGATCCCAGCCAGCCCGACCGCGCGGCGCGCGCGGCCCGCGCCGACGAGGAGGCGCTCCAGGAGTCGCTGCGCCTGCTGTACGTCGGGCTGACCCGGGCCCGGCACGCGGCCGTGGTCACCTGGGGTCTGGCCCTGAGGGACTCGCCCACGGCCGCGCTCGGCGTGCTGCTGCACGGCCGCGCCGGGCCCGACCGGGCCTCCGCGCCCGCCCCGGAGCGCGCGGTGCTCCGGGCCGCCGCGCGCGTGCGCGCGGCGCTCGAGGACGGGGGGGACGGGCGTGGCCTGTGCCCCGACCTGGAGGCCCTGCGCTCGGGCAACCTGGCCTGGACGCCCATCCGCCCCGCGGCAGGCTCCGCGGCCGGGCGCGCGCCGGCGGCGCGCCCCGCGCCGGGCGCGCCGCCGGCCGGGCTCCAGGCCCGCAGGCTCGCGCGCGGCTTCGATCGCACCTTCCGTCGCAGCTCCTACACCAGCCTGGCCGAGGCGGCCGAGGCGGGCCGACCGGCCGCCCCACCGCCGCCCCCGGCCGCGGCGGCCCCGTCGCCCGACGCCGACCTGGACTTCCACCCGGTCGGCCCCGCGGAGCCCGCCGCGCCTGGCCTGCCCGGCGGACGCGCGGCCGGGCGCTGGGTGCACAAGGTGCTCGAGGAGCTCGACTTCCGCGACCTGCGCGAGCGCCGGGATCGCCCGGGTAGCCGGGCCAGGACGCTCGAGGAGCTGTGTGCGGCGCAGGGACGGCGCCTGGGTTTCGCGTCGGCCGAGGCGCACCAGGCCCTGGCCAGCATCCTCACGCGGGCGCTCCGCACCCCGCTGGGCGAGGAGCTGGGCGGGCTGCGCCTGGAGGCGCTCGCGCTCGGAGACCGGCTCGACGAGCTGCGCTTCGAGCTCCCGCTGGCCGGCGGACTGGCCTGGCGGCCCGGCGCGCCGCCGGTGGCGGGCGCGGCCCTGTCCGCGTTGCTGGCGCGCCCGGGCGGGCCCTGGCCGGACGACTACCCCGCGAGGGTGGCCGACCTGCGCCTCCCGGACCTGGCCGGGTTCCTGACCGGCGCCGTGGATCTGATCTTCCGCGCCCCCGGTCCGGACGGCCCGCGCTGGTACCTGGCCGACTACAAGACCAACCGGGTGGGCCCGGAGCGCGCGGCGCTGCTCCAGGAGATGGCCCGCCACCACTACCCGCTGCAGTATCACCTCTACCTGGTGGCCCTGCACCGCTACCTGCGCTGGCGGCTGGGGGCGGCCTACGACTACGAGCGCTGCGTGGGCGGCTGCCTGTACCTCTTCCTGCGGGTCATGGACGGACGGCCGGGCGCGGGGGTGCTGTTCGACCGACCTCCGCGCGCGGTGATCGAGGGCCTGTCCCGAGTTCTGGGCGAGGCCGGGGGAGGCTCGGCGTGAGGCCCGCCCTCACCACCCCCGGGCTGGCCGAGCTGGCCGCGCCCTTCGCCGAGGCGGGCGTGCTCGGGCTGGCCGAGCTGCACGCGCTCGACGCGCTGGCCGCCCCCTCCGGCGAGCGCGAGCCCCAGGTCCTGCTCGGCCTGGCCTTCGCGCTGGCCGCCCCGCGCCGAGGCCACGTGGGGGTGGATCTGGCCCGCGCCCGCGAGGCCGCCCTGAGCGAGGCCGCGTGGGCCGAGCCCGACCTGGAGGCCCGGGTGGCGGGCTTGCCCTGGCCCGCGGACGGGCAGGCCTGGCTGACGCGCGTCGCCGCGAGCCCGCTGGTCGCCGCGCGGGACGGCGGCCCGGTCCGCCCCTTCGCGGTGCACGGCGGCCTGCTGCTCGCCCGCCGCTGGCTGCGCTACCAGGAGCGCCTGCGCGCGGCGCTGTGGGCGCGGGCCGCGGAGCGCCTGCCGGCCGGCCCGGAGGCCTGGGCGCGCCTGGAGGCCCTCACCCCGCCCGGCCCGGGCGCGGCGGAGCAGCGGGCCGCGCTCGGCCGGGCCCTGGAGCGCGCGCTCCTGGTCCTGACCGGGGGCCCCGGCACCGGCAAGACCACCGCGGTCAAGAAGCTGCTGCTCGCGCTCCGCGCGGCTTCTGCCCCGCGCGTGGCCCTGGCCGCGCCCACCGGCAAGGCCGCCGTGCGCCTGACGCGCTCGCTCGGCGAGGAGCTCCCGCAGCTCGCGCTCGCGGCCGGGGAGGCCGCCTGGCTGGCGGGCCTGGAGGCCGTCACCCTGCACCGGCTGCTGGGCTTCGATCCGCGCCGGCCCAGCCGCTTCCGGCACGACCTGGCCAGGCCGCTCGAGGCCGACGTGGTGGTGGTAGACGAGGTGTCCATGGTGGACCTCGCCCTGATGGCCAAGCTGCTCGAGGCCGTGCCGCCCCGGGCCCGGCTGGTGCTGCTCGGCGATCCGGATCAGCTCGCCAGCGTCCAGGCCGGCTGCGTGCTGGCCGACATCCAGGCCGGGGCCGAGCGCGGGCCGGCCGCTTCCCCCCTGCGCGCCTGCCTGGCCCGCCTCGAGCACGCCCACCGGTTCGGGGCCGAGAGCGGCCTCGGCCGGCTGGCCCGGGCCATCGCCGCGGGGAGCCCGGAGGGGCTGGACCAGATCGTGGCCGCGCTGGAGGCGGACGCGCTGCCCGGCGTGCGGCTGCTGGCCCCGCCCGCGGCGGAGGAGCCGCAGGCAGGCCTGCCGGCCGAGGCCATGCGGGTGGCCCTGGAGGGCTACCGGCCCTACCTCGCGGAGCTCGACCGGGGCCCGCGCCCGGGCGAGGCGCGCGAGACCTTCCTGCGCCGGGTGCTCGGGCTGCACGAGGGGTTCCGCGTGCTGTGCGCGCACCGGACCGGGCCGCTGGGCGTGGAGGGGCTGAACGCGGCCCTCGGCCGGGCCCTGGGACCGGAGGCGCCGCGCGGCCGCGCTGACTGGGCGGGCTGCCCCGTGCTGGTGACCGAGAACAGCTACGCGCTGGGGCGGATGAACGGCGATCTCGGGCTGCTGCTGCCCGGGGGCAGGGGGCTGCAGGCGGCCTTCCCGGCCGCGGACCCCGCCCGGGTGGAGCTGCTCGAGGCCGCGCGCCTGCCGCCGCACGAGACCGCCTTCGCGCTCACGGTGCACAAGAGCCAGGGCTCGCAGTTCGACGAGCTCATGGTGGTCCTGCCGCGACGCGCCAGCCTGCTGTTGACCCGGGAGCTCGTCTACACGGCCGTCACCCGCGCCCGCCGCGCGCTCACCCTCGTGGCCGACGCGCGGCAGCTGCGCGCGGCCCTGGGCCGGCGGGCGGCGCGCGCCTCGACCCTGGCCGAGGACCTCGGCGCGGCGCCGGTCACTCCGCCCGCTTGAGGTTGAGCTGCTTGATCTTCTTGTGCAGGTTGGTGCGCTCGATGCCGAGCTTCTCCGCGGTCTTGGTGATGTTCCAGCCGTACTCGTCCAGCTTCGAGCGGATGTACTCGCGCTCGACGTCGTCGCGCACGTCCTTCAGGCTCATGCCATCGAAGCGCTGGACGTCCATGCCGCGCACGTCGCCCGACATCTGCTCGGGCACGTCCTCGGCGGTGATGCGCTCGCCGCTCATGATCACCATGCGCTCGGTGACGTTCTTGAGCTCGCGGATGTTGCCCGGCCAGGCGTAGCGCTTCAGTTTCTGCAGCACGCCCGGCTCGATCTCCTTGCGCTTGAAGCCGTTCTCCTTGCAGAACTCCTCCACGAAGCGGGTGGCCAGCAGCGGGATGTCCTCGAGCCTGTCGCGCAGCGGCGGGCAGTGGACCGGGATGACGTTCAGGCGGAAGTACAGGTCCTCCCGGAAGGTGCCGTCGGTCACCGCCTTCTTGAGATCGCGGTTGGTGGCGGCCAGCACGCGCACGTCCACCTGGATGGTGCCCTCGGCGCCCACGTGGCTGAGCTCGCCGGTCTGCAGCACGCGCAGCACCTTGGCCTGGGCCGCCAGGCTCATGTCGCCGATCTCGTCCAGGAAGAGCGTGCCGCCGTTGGCCAGCTCGAACTGGCCCTTCTTCTTGTTGGTGGCCCCGGTGAAGGCGCCGCGCTCGTAGCCGAAGAGCTCCGACTCGATCAGCTCGGCCGGGATGGCGGCGCAGTTCACCTTGACGAACGGCCCGGCCGCCCGCTTGGACAGGCGGTGGACGGCGCGGGCCACGAGCTCCTTGCCGCTGCCGCTCTCGCCGGTGATCAGCACCCGGCCGTTGGTCGGCGCCACCTTGCGGACCTCCTCGAGCACGTGGCGCATGGCCTGGCTCTCGCCGATCATCTCGAACTGCCCCTCGAGGCGGGTCTGGAGCTGCGCCACCTGCCGGTTGAGGGTCACCTTCTCCATGCAGTTCTTGATCGACAGCACCACCCGGTCGCGGTCGAGCGGCTTCTCCAGCACGTCGTAGGCCCCCAGCCGCGTGGCCTCGATGGCGTCCTGGATGGTGGCGTGGCCGGAAATCATGATCACCTCGCTGTCCGGCCACTCCTTGCGGAGCTTGCCGAGCAGCTCGATGCCGTCCATGCCGGGCAGCTTGATGTCGAGCAGGATCACGTCCGCCGGGGCCTCGCGCATCAGGCGCAGGGCCTCCTCCGCCGAGCCGCAGTCCTGGAGCTCGGCCGCCAGATCCGCCAGCACCATCTGCAGCGTGCGGCGGATGTTCTTCTCGTCGTCCACGATCAACAACCGGCCCTGGAGCTGGACGTCCATGCTTTCCTCCCCGGGCTCACCCGCGCGCCCGGTCGTCTGCGCGGTTCGCCTCCAGCGGCAACCGCACGGTGAACACGGCCCCTCGCTCGACGCCCTCGGCGGCGCTGATCTCGCCGCCGTGCTGTAGCACGATCTTCTTCACGATGGCCAGGCCGAGGCCGGTGCCGTGCTCCTTCGTGGTGAAGTATGGTTGGAACAGGCGCTGGCGGGCAAGCTCGCTGAGCCCCGCGCCGTGATCGATGACCCGCAGCCAGCCCCAGCCGTCCGCGCCGCCCACCTCCAGCTCGACGCGCTGGTCGGACGGCGAGGCCTCCAGACCGTTGTTGATCAGGTTGGTCAGCACCCGGCCCATCAGCGAGCGGTCGAGCCGCACCGGGATGGCCACCGCGCGCGGCTCGAACCCCACCCGGCCGGAGAACTGCGGGTTGAGCTTGAGGAAGTCGGCCACGAAGGCGTTCAGCTCGGCGGGCTGCGGCTGGACGGCGGGCATCTTGGCGAAGGCCGAGAAGGTCTCCACCATGCGCCTGAGCGTGCCGACCTCCTCCTCGACGATCTCCACCGACGCGCTCAGCTTGGCGGTGAACTTGGGATCGTCGCCGCGGTAGGAGCGGTGCAGCTCCTGCACGGCGAGCTGGATGGGGGTGAGCGGGTTCTTGATCTCGTGCGCCAGGCGGCGGGCGATCTCCTGCCAGGAGGAGATCTTCTCCAGGTACACGATGCGATCCCGGCCGCGCTGGAGGTCGTCCAGCATCTGGTTGAACGCCACGGTCAGCTGGCCGATCTCGTCCCGCGAGCGCACCTCCACCCGCACGCCCAGGTTCCCGCCCGAGGCCTGGTGGACGGCGGCCACCAGGCGCGCCACCCGCCCGGTGACGCCGCGGGCCAGCAGGATGCCCAGCAGCACCGCGGCGATCAGGATGACCGTGTAGGCCAGCAGGAACATGCGGTAGTAGGCCAGCTTCCAGGGCTGGAAGTTCTCCTCCACGTCCTCGAGCGTCAGCACCAGCTCGCGTAGCGCCTCCGAGGCGGCCAGGAAGTCGCGCCGGATGACGAAGGTCACCTCCAGCGTGGGCGCGTCGTCCGCCTGCCCGAGCTGCCAGCGGTCCGTCTTGGACTTCCAGGCCTGCTTCGGGAACTCCTCGGGGTGCTGCACCTCCAGCCACACCTCGCCCCCCGACAGCAGCCGGGCCCGGCTGATCCAGGACGAGCCCTCCAGCAGCGCCTCGAGCGCGGGCCGCGCCGCCTCCCGGTCGCCTTGCTCCACGGCCCGGCGGACGCCCTCGTCCTGCGACAGCATCTGTCCCTGCAGGCGGACGACGCGCATGCGGGACTCGATCACCTCCTTGTACAGGCCGACCCCGGAGTGCAGCGAGGTCAGCACCTGGTCATTGAGGCCGATGGCCATGCTCTCCTCGACCAGCCGCTCGACCATGAACATGGTGAACAGCAGCGGGGCGGCCGCGGTCACCAGCAGCGCCAGCACGATCTTCCACTCGAACTTCCGCAGGTGCCACATGCGCGCGCCCTCAGGGAGCCGGCTCGAAGTCCTGCGAGCGGTAGATGAACACGGCGTCCGCCTGGAAGTCCTTCTCGTTGACGAAGATCTTGGAGAAGGAGCCGAAGAAGGAGCGCGGGCTGTCCTGCGCGCGGGCGCCGTCCGGGTTGGCCAGGTACTGGCGCACCTTCTGGCGCTGCTCCGGCGAGGTCGGGTTCACCTCGATGCGCACCTCGACCCGGCTGCGTTGCCGCAGCTTGGCCTCCGGCAGGGTGTCGAGCGCCAACCCGTCGATGCGGGCGCAGGCCTGCACCACCTCGTCCATGCTCTTGACCTTGAGATTGCGCCGGCCGGCCAGGCTCTCGATGCGCAGCGCGTAGCGCTCGTCCCAGATGTCGTAGCGGATGGTGACCTGCTGCAGCCCGCGGGCCAGCGGCGTGCGATCCTTGCGCGACACGAGCTGCGCGGTGACCAGCAGCCGGCTGGTGAAGCCGGAGGACAGCCGCCCCCGCAGCCGCTCGGTGAACACCTCGGGGAACACGAGCTGGACCCGGGCGCGCCCCGCCGTCCAGCGCAGCTCCATGGTGCGATCGAAACGGCGGACCTCGCGCGGCTGGCCGGACGCGAGCGCGGGCCACAGCAGGGCCACCAGGAGCCCTGCCAAGCCCAGCCTGCCTGTCCAGTGTGCAGCCATCGCGCCGATCGTGCTCCCGCGGCCCGCGCCGCCTAGAACGCCACGTCCATGATGTAGCCCAGGGACAGGGTGAACAGCCCGATGGGCGTGTCGAACTTGAGGCCCAGGTCGAAGGACACCGGCCGCTTGGTCCGCCCCGTCCACTCGTCCTTGGTGGCCAGGAAGGAGGCCTTGGTCACGTAGGAGAAGTTCAACGCTGCGTAGAAGTAGCCGCGGTAGAAGTAGGCCCCGTCGGACCAGAGCGGCACGTCGTACTCCGCCTCCAGCGAGGCCAGCAGGTCGCCGTAGTCCACCACCTCCGAGAAGTTCACCTCCAGGTTGCGCGGCAGGGAGCCCTTGTCGATCAGGAACAGCGCGTGATCGCCCACGAAGAAGCGGGAGAAGAACGGGCTGCCGGTCTCGCCCACGTCCTGGATCAACCCGCCCAGCACGGACAGGCGCAGCACGTGATCGAGCCACAGGGTGATGGAGTGCGAGTAGAACAGCGTGTACTTGGAGTACTCGTAGTCGCTGCCGAAGATCTTGCTGCCCAGCTCGATGCTGACCAGCAGGTGCATGCCCTGGGTCGGCATGAAGTAGTCGTCGCGGGTGTCCCGCTCGAAGGCCAGGGTCAGCGACGACAGGGTGCTCTGGCCGTTGCGCACGTAGCCCTGGAAGGGGTAGTTGCCGCAGGGCACGCCCTCCACCGAGGGCGCGTGCAGATCGGCCTCGATGTGCTCGGTGTGCAGCGCCAGCGACAGGCGGTGGGAGCTGTCGAGCTTGATGCCCATGCTGACGATGCCGCCCGCGCGCAGGTAGGGCAGGTCCAGGGGGCGGTCGAACGGGCAGTGCCCGGGCTGCTCCCCGAGCGGGTCCGGGATGGCCTCCACCAGCGCCCGCTCGCGGCCATGGGTGAACAGGGCCTGCACGCCGGCCTGGAAGCGGCTGGCCATGATCGCGGGCCAGTACACCCCCAGGCGCGCGGCCTGCTGCCACTCGGAGGCCACGAACGAGCCGGACAGCGACAGCCCCAGCCCCAGGAAGTTGATGTCGGACACCCCCAGGCCGCCCCAGAACTCGTTCGTCTTCGAGTAGCCCAGGAACAGGTCGTCGATGATGATGCTGTTGCGCTCCTCCACCTCGATGAGCACCTTGACCCGACCGCGCTCCGAGCCCCGCTCGAGCCGCATCTGCACGTCGCGGAAGTAGCCCAGGGCCAGGAGGCGGATGCGGCTGAGCTGGACCACCTCCTCGTCGAGGGCATCACCGACCCGGAACTGCAGGTGGGACAGGATCAGCTCCGGGCTGGTCTTGGGGTTGCCGACCACACGCACCGACTCGATCACGTAGCTGGGCTTGAAGGGATCGGCGTCCGGGTCGTCCCCGGCGTCCTCGCCTGCGCCCTCCTCGGTCCCGTCCGCGTCGGCCGCGGGCGGCGGGTCCGCGGGGGCGCCCTCCCCGGCCGGCGCAGGCGCCGGCTCCTCCGCCTGGTCCTGCCCTGGCTCCTGCGGCGCCGCGGGGGGGTCCCCGGCCCGGGCTGGGCCGCCCATGCAGGCCGCCGAGGCGAGGAGCAGGATGCCCGCCCATCCCGGCCCGGAGCGCGGCCTGCGCCTCTCCACACGGGGTTGGCTCACCATGCTGGTGTTCTAGCACCTGCCCCACGCCACGCGCAAGTCCGCGCCGAAGCTCGGGTTTGACAAGCCTCGCCCCGGGCCGCTACAGTGCAACCGGCCAAGGAAAACGCGTGAACCCGGGAGCCAGGCCGTGGTGGACGTGGAGTACCTCCAGGGACTGCACGTGGTCGACAGCGCCCTTTGGCTGGACGCGCCGCGGCGGGCCGACCTGTGCTTCCTGTCCCACGCCCACCCGGGCAGGCCGCCCGGGCGCGCGCGCAAGGTGCTGACCTCCGAGATCACCGCCAGGTTGCTCGGGCGGGCGCTCGATCCGGCCACCACGCTGCTGTGCCCCTTCCAGCGCCGCTTCACCTTCGGCAACCTCGATCTGTGGCTGCACCCGGCCGGGCAGCTGCCCGGCTCGGCCCAGCTCGAGGCCGTGCGCGAGGGCGAGCGCCTGGTGTACGCCGGGCCCGCGCGCCTGTCCCCGGGCGGCCTGGTCGAGCCCGGGCGAATCCTGGCCTGCGACCGGCTGCTGCTGCCGGCCGAGCTGGGCGCCGCCCACCACCGCTTCCCGCCCCGCGCCGAGGTGGGGGAGGAGCTGGTGGCCTGGGCGCGCGCGGAGCTCGGCCGTGGCCGCAGGCCGAGCCTGTTCGCGCCGGAGCTGGGCGTGGCCCAGGAGATCGGCGCGGTGCTGGCCCGGGCGGGGCTCCAGCTCCGCGGCCACCGCCGGGTGCGGGCGGCCTTCCGCGCCCTGGCCGAGGCGGCCGCGCTCGAGCTGCCCGGCGTGGCCTCCCCGGGCGGGCGGGGCGGGCCGGACGAGGTCTGGCTGCTGCCGCTGCCGGCCCGCGCCCCGGTCTCCGCGCCCAACCTGCCCAACGAGGCGACGGCCATCGCGGGCGAGCCCGCGGCCGAACCCGGGGCGGCCAGGCGCTGGGGGGTCGAGCGGGCCTTCGCCTGGACCTGCCGGGCGGATCGCGAGGAGCTTTTACGCTACGCAGCGGGCTCGGGCGCCCGCTCGGTGGTCCTGTTCCACGGGGCCGCGGAGGAGCTGGCCGCGGCCATGCGCGCGCAGGGCCTGCCGGCCAGCGCGCTGGCCACCCCGAGCCAGCTCCCGCTCTTCCCGGAGGCCGCGCCGGACGCGGCCAGCTGACCGATGCAGGCGGACCCGCGAGGCTACGTACAATAGAGGACGACGAGGCGGGAAGAGGGAGCATGGAGCCGACCAAGCCCAAGGCGTTGTACGCCTCCTTCGACCACATCCCGGGCCCCACGGGCACGGCCTGCTGGTCGGTCGAGGTGATCCGCGCCCTCTCCCGCCGCTGCGACCTCGACGGGCTGACGCTCAAGAACGAGGATCTCTCGCACATCGAGCGGTTCCACAAGGCGCGCCTGCTGCGCGTGCCGCTCGGCGGCGGACCCTTCCGCGAGCGCATCAAGACCTTCCGCCGCGCGCTGCACAGGCAACTCGGCAGCGAGGACTACCGCCTGGTCCACTTCACCTCGATCTGGGAAGGCATGGAGCTGTGCAGCCAGAAGAAGTCCCACAGCTACAAGCTGGTGTACGAGATCCACCGCCTGCCCTCGATCGACTTCCGCCTGAGCAACCCGGAGGACGCCCAGGAGATCGAGACCTCGCTGTCGCTCAAGCAGCAGGAGGAGCGCTGCTTCGCCCTGGCCGACCAGCTCATCGCCGGCTCGGAGCTGGTGGCCAAGCACCTCGAGCGCCGGGGCGTGTCCGCCTCCAAGATCAGCGTGGTCACCCCGGCGGTGAACCTGGCCCCCTTCGAGCGCGTGGGCCCGCCGAGCGGCGGGATCGGCACCATCCTGTACCTGGGCAGCATCAAGCCCTGGCAGGGGGTCGAGCTGCTGCTCCACGCCCTGGCCGGCCTGCCACGCCACATCCGCACGCGCCTGATGGTGGTGGCGCCGCGCGAGCAACCCTGGGACAAGGAGCTGCGGGAGCTGGTGCAGCGGCTGGGCCTGACCCGGTCCGTCGAGTTCCTCGACCCGGTGCCCTTCGAGGATCTGCCGGCCCTGGTCTCCCAGGCCTCCATCTGCGTGGCCCCGCTCAGCAACCACGAGCGCAACCGCATCGTCGCGCCCGTGCCCCACAAGGTGCTGGTGTACATGGCCGCGCGCCGGCCGGTGGTGGCGCCCCAGCAGCCCGCCTTCCGCGATCTCGTCGAGCACGGCGTCCACGGCCTGCTCTACCCGCCCAACGACGTGGCCGGGCTGGCCGAGGCGCTCATGCAGCTCCTGCTCGACCGCGAGCTCGGCGTCCGCCTGGGCAACCAGGCCCGCGCCCACCTGGAGGAGCACTTCGGCCTGGAGCGCTCCCTGGCGCGCCTGGTGGAGGTCTGGGAGCGGCTGGCCGGCCCCTTGCCGGAGCTCGAGACGGCCCCCGCCCGGGTGGCCGACACGGACGAGCAGCCGCTCGAGGCCCCGCCGGACACCCGCAAGGTGCTGGCTGGTGAGGCGTCGCCCTCCGCGGCCGCCGACAAGTTCGGGGCTGACACGGCCCCCGTGCCCCTGCGGCCCGCCCAGGCAGAACCGCCGCCGGACACGCACCCCGACCGCTCCCTGCCCGCGGCGTCCCCCGCGGAGGCGGATCTGCCCGAGGAGCTGAGCTTCAGCGCGGTGGAGGCGGCTCCGCCCGGCCTGCCCGGCGAGGAGACGGACGCGGACCGCTGGCAGGTGCTGGACATGTCCCAGGTCCAGCTCGCCCCTCCCCGCCGCAAGGCGCCGGCGCCCGAGGATGGCCAGCCGCCCACCGATCCCGCCCGCCCGCGCTACCTGCTGGGCGGCCCCCCCTACCCGGTCGAGGCCGACGGGGAGACGCCGGGCAGCGAGACCCAGCGCGCCCCCACCCAGCGTGGCGGCGTTCCCCGCGGCCAGGGCAGCGGCCCGGCGCCCGCGGTCTCGGCGGCGCCCGCGGGCCAGAACCCGTCCCAGGCGCCCGCCGGCAAGGGCCCCAAGCCTGCCTGAGCCTGACCCCGCGCCGCGGTGCGGCCTGTGGCAGGAATCTCTTCGAGCTCCTATCCGGCCCGTGGGAAGAGCTCGTCCTCCACTTCCAGCAGCCGGGCGCGCGCGAGCTCCAGCAGCGCGGGTGGCGCCAGACCCTCGGCGGACAGCAGCCCCACCCGGGTCCGGCTGGCCTCGGGCGCGATCGAGGGGTCCTCGACGAGCCCCGCCAGCTCGGCCGGCGTCAGCGCGCCCAGCGCCTCCCGGTCCGCGCTGCCCTCGAGCAGCAGGCGCGCGGAGGGCACGGCGGCGGCCAGCGCCCGAACCAGCACGCCGGCGTCCGGGCCGGCGCACCACTGCGCGCGGAGGGCCGCGCGCTCCTCGTCCTGGAGCCCGGCGCCGGCCAGCATGTCCTCGGCCACCGCGCCGCGCCGGGCCGGGTTGGCCGCGGTGAAGTCCGCGTCCAGCTCGGACAGCAGGCCGAGCAGGCCCCAGCGGTCCGGCTCCCCGCCCAGGCGTCCGGCCAGCGCCTCCATGATGGCCTCGACGGCCAGCGCCCGCCGGCGCACGGAGGCCGTGCGCACGTGGCGCCGGAGCAGCAGCCAGGCCTCGAAGCGGGTCACGCGCCGGCCTCCGGGGTCGGACCGCCCAGCGGCAGCTCGAGCACCAGCTCCCCCTCGCCGCCGCTCGCGCGCAGCTCGAGCCCGCCGCCGTGGAGCTGGGCCACGCGCCGCGCCAACCCCAGCCCCATGTGGATCCCGGGCGCGGCGCTCGCCTGCCGCCCGAAGTCCGTGAACAGGTCGGCCACCTGCTCGGGCGCGGGCGGAGGCGCGCCGAGGCGCACGCGCAGCTGGACCCGCGCCGGGCCGAGCGCCTCGACCTCGATCACCTCCCCCCCCACCTCCAGCATGGCCGCCAGGCTGCGCACCAGGCGGGGGACGTCGGCGACGATCTCCTCGAGCCCCGCCGGCGCGCGGAGCGACAGCGGCCTACGCCGGAAGGCCGGCCCGAGCTCCTGCACGGCGGCCACCAGGCTGTCCAGGCGGACCGGCACCGGGTGGAGCAGGACCCGGCCGGCCTCGAGCTGGGAGGTCCACAGGATGTCGTTGATGAGCAGCAGCAGCCGCTCGCCCTCGTCACGGATGATCGTCAGGGCCTCACGCGCGCGCTCCCCCAGGCCCGGCCCGCGCAGCAGCAGGTCCGAGTAGCCCAGGATCGAGTTCAGCGGCGTGCGCAGCTCGTGGCTGACGTTGCGCAGGAAGTGCGCCCGCAGCCGCTCGGCCTGCTCGACCTTCTCGGCGTAGCACGCGAGCCGCCCCAGCTCCTCCTCCAGCCGGGCGGCCAGGCGGTTGAAGGCGGCGGCGAGCTTGCCGGTCTCGTGGGGTGAATGGACCGGCAGCCGGCCGATGCGCGGCTCGTGCCCGTCGCGGGCCAGCTCGTCCAGGCGCTGCACCAGCCCGAGGGCCTCCGCGCGCAGGCTGCGGCCGGACAGGATCCCGACCCCGAGGGCGAACACCAGCGCGAGCAGCGAGACCAGCGCGCCGTCGCCGCCGAGCATGCTGCCCGCGCCCGGCGCCAGGGCCGTGGCCTGCCGGCCGTCGATCCACACCACGGCGGCGACGCCGGCGGCCGCGGAGGCCAGGAAGAGCATGGCCGCGCGGCTGCGCAGGCCGAGGCGCAGGTGCCCGGGCACGCGCTCGAGGCCCGGCCGGGGTCGCCGCAGCCCGAGCAGCCAGCTCCCCAGCAGGAACGCCCCGCCGCCCCCCAGGCACAGCCAGAACACCCAGGCGGCCGTGGCCGCGGCCTGGGCTCCGGTCAGCTCCTGGCCCTGCAGGGCGACCCGCGCCAGGCGCCCGACCTGGATGGCCGAGGCCGCGAGGCAGCCGAGCAGCAGGAGCCCGGGGGCCGCCACCAGCGCCGGCAGGCTGCCGCGCTCTGCGCCCGGGCGGCTCATGCTCCGGCCTCCCGCGCGCGCTGGGCGGGCAGCCGGAACCAGAACTCGGCCCCGCCCCCCTCCCGGTTGGTCGCCCCGATCGAGCCGCCGTGCAGCTCGACGATCCGCCGCGCGATGGCGAGCCCGAGCCCCGAGCCGCGCCGCTCCGGATCGGTCAGGCCGGAGTGGAGCTGCTCGAACTCCCCGAACAGCCGCGCCAGCCCGTCCGCTGGCAGGCCGGGTCCGCGGTCGCCCACCCGCACCTCGACGCCGCCCTCGTCCAGCGACCGCAGGCTGACGTCCACGCGCGCGCCGCGCGAGTACTTGAGCGCGTTGCCCAGCAGGTTGATGAGCACCTGGCGCAGCCGCGTCTCGTCCGCCTGGAGGGGGGGCAGCGCGGGCGGCAGCTCGGCCACCAGCTCGGCCTCGTAGCTGCGGGCCAGGCCGGTGACGGCCACCAGGGCCTCGCGCACCACCCTGGCCGGATCCACCGCGCTCAGGGCGAGAGCCATCTGGCCGCTGTCGAGCCGCGTCTGATCGACCAGCTCGTCCACCAGCCCCAGCAGGTGGTGGGCGGCGCGCACCACCGCGTGCACATCCTCTCGCTGCCCCTCGAGCAGCGCCTCGCCGGGAGCGGAGGACTCCAGCAGCAGCTCGCCGAAGCCCAGGATCGAGTGCAGCGGCGTGCGCAGATCGTGGCTGACCGCGAGCAGCAGATCGGCCTGGCGCGCCTCGGCCTGGCGCGCCTCGGCCGCCCGCTCGCCCAGCACCCGGTGCAGGGCCTCCACCCGGCCGGCCAGCCGGTTGGTCGCCGCGCCCAGCTCCCCGATCTCGTCCAGGGAGCGCACCGGCAGACGCCGGGCGGGCTCCGCCCCCGGCGCGTCGGCCATCGCGCCCAGGCCGCTGGCCAGCACCCCCAGCTCCCGGCGCAGCGTGCCCATGGCCAGCGCGGCCAGGCCGCCCACCAGGACGACGAACAGCGGCCCACCCACCGCCAGGGCCAGGGCGCCGGAGACGACCTCGGGCTGGAGGGCGGCCTCGGGCCCCACCTCCAGCGCCAGCCGGCGCAGGTGATCGAAGGCGGCCACGCCGGCCAGGCACCAGGCCACCGCCGCGGTGGCCGCCGCGGCCAGCACCCAGCGCTTGCGGAGATCCGGCTCCCAGGGGCGCGTGACCTCCGCGCCGCCCGCGGCCAGCAGCAGCGGCTCGAGCACCCAGCGGCCGACCAGGAAGGCCAGCAGCGCGTAGGTCAGCGCGAAGGCCAGGGACAGGATGTAGATCTCGACCACCAGCGCGGTCGGCGTCGGCAGCGCGGCCGAGCGCAGCACGGCGATGAGGGAAGCCGCCGCGCTCAGCAGCAGCAGGATCAGGATGAAGGAGTGGTAGGGGTAGCGCACCAGCCGTGCGCGCAGGCGCGCGGCCCGGGCGTCCGGCAGCCGCCCGGCCACCAGATCATCCCAGCCGCGGAGCGTCGGCCCGAGAAACAGGGCGTTGAAGGCCCAGACCACCAGGAGCAGGGTCGCCGCCACCAGGGAGTACCCGCGCACCCGCGCCGCCAGGTCCGCGGGCATCCGCACCGCGGCCGGGACCAGGGCGGCCCACAGGCCGACCAGCCCACCCACCAGCAGGGCGTGGGCGAGCTGGAGCTGCCACAGGCGGGCCAGCGGCCGGATCGGCCGCGGCCCCCTCTTGTCCGCCGTCCCCCGCATGCCTGCAGGGTATCGCCGCGCGAGGCGCGGCACAAGGACCCGTCCCTGAGGGGCTCGAGGTTCTAGTCCAGGCGGGCGCAGTCGACCGCGGTCCAATCGGGCAGGGAGTTCTGCATCCCCACGAAGCGGCCATCCAGCAGCGTGAAGCACTCCGAGGAGCCCTGGCACTGGGAGCAGGCGGCCAGGCAGTCGTTCAGCTCCTCGTCCAGCGTGCCCTGGCACACCGTGCGACAGTCGTAGCAGGTGTCGTCCCAGAGGCCGCTCAGGTCGAGGTCGAAGCCGCAGCCCGCCTGGGTCAACCCGGCGAGCAGCGCCAGCACCAGGACGAGCGAACCAGCGGTGAAGCTCGAACTGCGCATTCCACCTACCTCGACGGGGATCGAAGCAACGCACATGCCGCTCCGGGGGAGCCACCGCAACCCCCCGTGACGACGTGGAGATCGAGGAGCGCCGCCCAGGGGCAGCCCCCGCGTGCCGGGGCCGTCTCCTGACACGGATGTCAGGGGCCCGCACCGATCCGCAGGCCGGGCTTCAGGGCAGGGGGAGGGAGAAGGAGTGGGTGGCGGACACGAGCTGGAAGGTGTCCTGGGAGGACCGCCCCGCCTGCTCGGCCCGGAGCACGAGCGGCGCCCGGAAGTACTGGACCGGCGCCGCGGCCCACCCCCGGCGCTGCTCGAGCTGGATCTGCAGCTCGGCGCCGAGCGCCTGGTGCTGCTCGGCGAGCTCGAGCAGGCCGAGCCCCTGCAACCACTGGGAGTGGAACCAGCCCAGGTCGCTGCCCGCCAGGCCGTCCACCAGGGCGGTGAAGTCCTCGGAGGCGAAGGGCGTGTCCCGGTGCAGCTCCCGGAGCGTGCGCAGGCCCCCGGCCACGGCCTGCGGGCCGGCCACGTCCTCCAGCATGCGCAGCACCCAGGCGCCCTTGACGTAGGTGATCCTGGGATCCACGGCCACGCCCGGCGCGGGCACCAGGGGCTGCTCGGGCTGGCCCAGGCGGTACAGGCCGAGCAGCGGCTCCGCCTCCCACAGCCACAGCCAGTCGGCCACCTCGGCGCCGTGCCGCTCGCCCGCGGCGGCCAGGGCCGCGAAGTCCGCGGTGCCCTCGACGAGCCACAGGTCGCGCGCCTGGGCCGCCATGCTGCCCGACCACCACTGGTGGCAGAGCTCGTGGGCCAGGTAGAAGTCGCGGCGCGGGAAGGAGCCCGAGCCGTCGTCGTCCCAGGTGTAGTTCGGCACCAGGATCATGCCCGCGGCCGAGAGCCCGCTGGAGAAGCGCTCGTCCACCCCCACCAGGCGGATGGTGCTGACGAAAGGCTCGGCGAACATCGCGGTCAGGCTCTGGCACAGCGCCGCGACCACCGGCCCGTAGCTGGCGGGCGCGATCGGGTAGCCGTCGATGCTGGTGCCCGGGATGGCGTACAGCTCGAGGGACACCGGGCCGCAGGCGGCCTCGACCCGCTCGTAGGCGGCGAGGGCGAGCGGCACCCCGCCGCGGCGGGAGCGCTGGAGGGTCCAGGTCTCGGTGCGGGTGCCGTCGGGGTTGTCGACCGCCGCCCCGCGGGTGCCGGCCATGACCAGGGTGCGATCGGCCGGGAAGGTCACCCGGAAGGTCCAGCCCGTCCCGTAGGTGGTGCCCAGCGGCTCGGGGAAGTAAGCGTAGCCGTAGGTGAAGTAGGTCGAGGCCGGGCCCAGGAGGTTCGCCAGCACCCGCCCGCCGCCCTCCTCGAAGGCGTCCAGGTAGTGCTCGATCTCGCCGTCGTGCCACAGCACCTCGAGGGTCCAGGGCTGGCCCGCGGGCACCGGGCTGGCCGGGGTCACGGTCAGCACGCCGTCGGCGTAGGTGAAGGTGGCGGCGGGGTCCGCGGCGTGGACCGCGTCCACGGCCTGGGCGTCGAGGGCCAGCGCGAGGCTGGAGAGCTCGGTGCCCACCGCGCCGAGGGAGAGCACGGCCCGGCCCGACAGGTTGCGCTCGGCCGGCCGCAGGGTGAGCTCGACCTCGGCGGCGGTCAGCGCCGGCGCGGGCCACACGTCGCGGGGCTGTCGGTCGGCGGCGGAACCGGCGCGGTCCCGGGCATGGTCGAGGCAGAAGGCGCGGGGCCCCTCGCGGCCCCAGGCCGGCCCGCCGAACAGGGCCTGCTGGCCCGGGTCCGGGGCCGGGAGGTCGAGGCGCAGCAGGCGGTGGCCGGGATCGACGATCACCTCGAGCCCGCCGCTCCCGGCCCCGTCGCCGCAGGCGGCCGCTCCGATCGCCAGCACCGAGATCACCAGGCGCGCAATGCTTCTCATGCCTCACCCTAACCCTTCAGGCGCTTGACCAGCCAGTGGTCCGCCTCCCGCAGCCCCGCCGGCCGCTCCCACGGGGCCGACTCGAAGAAGCCCCGGGAGCGGAACAGGCCCAGGGAGCGCTCATCAACTTCCGGGACCAAGGCTACCACTCCGGTCCACTGGTCCTCGCTGGCGACCGCAACTGCGCGTTCTAGAAGGCTACGTCCCAATCCCATGCCGCGCCAACCGCGCTTGACGTGTAGCGAATGAACGAGCCCAAGCGTTCCCGCGCTGACGAGGATCATGCGACCGAGATCAGGGAACCGCTTGCCACCGATCAGGATCATCCGGAGGAGCTCATCTTTTGCGGATTGTTCAATGCTCTCGATTCCGAACGGATTGAACTGGCCACTGACTGACAGAGCTTCCGCCAGCACGCGCGCCTGGTTGCGGACGACGTCCAGAACCGGATCACCGAGCACGAGCCGTCCAATGCTCTGGCCAAACCCACGGAAGGATCCCATCGAGAAAACATCAACCTCGAACCTGCGCGTCAAGTACTCAGACCGGATCAGCACCCGCTTTCCTCGGAACGCCAACCCCGACCAGATGCTCGCAAGATCGCGGGACGAAGGGACCTCCAACTGAATGGTCCATCCCTCTCTTTCGACCGCAATGACTCGTCCAAGGACTGCAGGAAGAGGGATGGGGCCGTCGATGGTCGTGGCACTGTCGCCCCGGCCGAAGAGTTGACCATCAACGACTCGTACTACCCGATGTGCAACTATCCGGTCACCTACGGAATACAGTGCAATCATTCCGCGCTTCAGCTCTGTTGGCTTGGAATCCACGATCAGGCGATCGCCTGGAAGAATCCATGGGCTCATACAACGGCCGATCATGATGCAACGTTGGAGGCCCTTTTCGCACGGCACTCCACCGAGCAGCAGAACGCCGGTTGTCTTACTCCCAACGGAAATGAAATCACTCCGCGCAGACAAGACCTTTTGCCTCCGCGCATCTCCCTCACTCACAGCATGGCTCAACGCTACGCGTGTGCTCGAAAAGCATGACCCTGGCAACGATTTCCTTCTTCAGCGCCATGTCAACTCCTAACCGATCCGCAACCTTACGACAAATCTCCTGGTCCTTCAGCCAGCCAAGGCAAAAGCCACACTTCGTTTCCTGATCGGGACGCCTGCTGATGCCCACACGGCGAAGAAACCCCAGTGGGCCAAACACGAACAATCCAGCCAACAGAAAACTCCGCCGATAGCGATCAATCAACCTGTCGATGGGCTCTTCCCTGACTGTCCCCACATCCAGCCAGGTTCCTTTCGCCTGGAACATCAAAGTCGAGCAGCAAGCCATGAAACGGCCATCAGGAAGCACTAGGGGGAGGAGAACGGTACCACAATCCCGCATGGTAGATGGCCCCCGCTGATGATCTGCAGGCAAGCCGCGTCCTGTGCCTATCGTCTCGAGATTCTCCCACCCTGGTCGAACTCGGACACTGCTCAGATCTGGGTGGCTAGAGACTCGCGCCCACTTCTTCCTGGCGAACCTGCCCGTACCCTTGAGACTCACCTCCATGCCAAGTTGGACTGCCTCCCTGAGTAGCCTAATGGCTTCCTGATCAGAAAGTGCTGGCCGGTGATACTCGTCAAGGCTGAGGGAGAAAATCCTCAAGCCCAGTCGAAATGCTGTGCCGAGCAACTTCCTGGCCTTCTGCCAATCTCGCGACCACAGTCCATTCGTCACGATGGCGGCAATTCGGCCATGCGCATCAATACGCGATAAGACATCGAGCAAGCGCTTGGGCTCAAGGAACGGCTCGCCCCCAGTAAGACTTACAAGGCTCACTTCATCCGGAAGATGTGCCAAAACAGAATGCACCACTTCTGGTTCGTAGGCATCTCTTTGGCGTATCCTACGCGGGAGAAAGCAGTGCAGGCAATGAGCGTCGCATTTCCAACTTAGCGCCAAGGAAAGGACACGACAACGTAGAATTGGGATCTCAGCTATCACGTGATCAGCCATGTCCGACTTCCTCGACCAACTTGGTTACATCGTCAAGCCTGCGGAACTGGAGCCTGAAAACCCGCCCAAGACCGATCCAATGTAGAATTGTCGCGAGAGCAACAGATCTCTGGCTGGCAAAAACCTCAGGCAACACGGTTTGGAGTGCAAGTGCACCAACTGCAGCATCTAAGGACATTCTATCAATCCTGGCGAACCCACCCTTCTCAAGGACGAATAGACCTCCCAGGCGACCTCCATTCTGATTACCAGTCCGACCGGCATTATCGAACTGAGGCACGCTGAAGACTTCAACAGATTGTCTTATACTTCTGACAGCAATGCGATCGTCATTCACACGCGCAAGCCCACTGGCATTCCTCAAAATGGTAGATTTTCCAGCGCCCGAAGGACCCACAAAAACATATGCCAGTCCATCTTTAAGCCCACAAGACGCGTGCAGCAATAGCCCACGCCTCGCGATTAGCGCCCACACGATCCCGTATCCGATTCCATCGACTAGGGACCTCTCGCTCTCCTCATCAATTCCAACCACGACTCGATGCAATCCCCAACCGAGCAACAACGGCTCTGGGGAAATGGACTTCCGAGGACGATCCTCTGAAACTCTATTATTGCTCACCAGATCAATGTGCATATACGCGCGTTGAACGCCAACTGTCCGAAAGCCACTCAGAAGCCTTACCAGCGCGCGGGAGGGCCTCGCCTCGGATTCAACCAGAAAGCAGAGGCCTCCAGCGGTGAAGTAGATGCGATGCCGCATAACAAGAGCACAGAGGAGCGATTCAGTAGCGGGCTAAAGGCGGACTAGTTGTTCGTACGGCGCGGCCCATCGCGAAATGGTCCGTACCCATCGCCCACCACACCTCCCGAAACGGGGACTTCGCTAGCACCACTGATGGTGTTCAGCAGAAACTTTACCAGTTTCGATGTGACAGAAGGCTTCAAATAGGTCTTCCGGTTCCTAGGCTGCTGAATTTTTGTCATGGGATTCCTCCAAACAAATCAGTAGCGAACTACCAGTTGGCCGCTACTATTGGCGCCTACTGCCAGGTCAGGCAGTGAATCACCGTTGTAGTCACCGACCGAAAGGTCCACACCAAAATAAGATCCGTTGGCCCCGGAAAGCACACTGCTCGGCAAGCTATCAAAGAAAGGCGAACCACCAGCGGCTGTTCGATTATTCATAAACAGGAAGGCGCGATGCCCGCCGGAGGAATTACATCCCACCTGCAGATCGGGCCAACCATCCATGTTGAGGTCCGCGGCATCGAAAGCGATACCAAACCAGATATTTTCTCCCCAGGATAGGCGTCTTGCGAAAACAGGGTTGATTGCTACGGCTGGATCACCCGCCACCACATGACCCGGTAGCAGGTAGACTTGGTTAGCGTAGGCGCTTGATACAACTAGATCCAGAATCCCGTCACCAGTGACGTCCATTCCTCCGATGGCAAACTGTCCAAATCCGCCATTGTCGATGACCGCACCGTAGGTGATCAGGTCCACACGGTGGCTCGCGTTGCCCGGGCTCACGTCGCCCACGATGCTACTGATGTTTGCGCCGTCAAAGGTGTAGGTCTCATTCACACGCGAGGCGCTGATGGCAACGTCGTCGAATCCGTCTCCATCCATGTCACCCAGGCTCGTGTTGCCGTAGCGGGATCCCAGACGGTCATCGGCATCGATGCCGAGGAACTTGATCTCGGCCTCGGCCGCTGGCACGAACCGGACACCGGACTCGAGGCCGGTCCGCACGTTGGTGTCGTCGAACCAGTAGTAAAGCGTGGGATGGGCAGGGTCCACGGCTGAACGCGGCCGGCCATAGAAGATGTAGCCACGGCCATTCAGGTCGAGCCGGTTGGCTGAGACGAACAGGTCACCATATCCGTCCCCATTGACGTCACCCATGGCGGCGTAGCTGAGCCCGAACCGGCCAGTGGTCGCTGTGTTTCCGCGAATCTCCAAGTCTGGTCCCGTCGGCGGGTTGGCAGCAAGGTCGGCGCGGCCGAAGTAGATCGATAGCCTGCCACGGTAAGACTGGAAACCATTTCCCCCGATGGCGAAGTCGTCCACTCCATCACCATCGATGTCGCCGATCTTCTGCACGAAGAACGCGAACGATTCACCAGCGGTCCCATGAAGCAGCGGGATGGGAGTGGCCGGAAGGTTCCATGTGCTCAGATCAGTCGCACCGAGGAATAGCCAGGCCGCACCGTAGTTGGTGCTGTAGGTGGCGGCGCCGACCACGAGATCGTCGCGCCCATCGCCATTGACGTCGCCGACGTTCCGCAGAGTGTAACCAAAGTTGACTGTTGCAGGGCCCGTGTAGGCCACTTCGTTCCAGTTGTTCCCCACCAGCACGTCCCCGTGGATCGGGCTCTGGTTGCCCACCTCGTCCACGGCGCGGACCGCCACGTGGTAGTCGTTCAGCGGCGGGAGCACCAGGTTCGCGCCCACACTCGCCCCGCTGTACACCTGGTACACCGGATTCGGCCAGGTGGTGCCGGTGTAGAACCAGCGCGCCTCGTCGTTGATGGCCGCGCGCGACCAGCGCACGTTGTAGGCCGCCGGCGTGCCCGTGGCGCCGTCGTCCCCCACCGCCGCCCAGCCCACCACCACGTCCGCGTGGCGGCTGGCGGCCGGATCCGCCCCCAGCGCGGCCGTGGCCGCCAGCATGGCCGGGGCCTGCACGTCCGCCGTGACCGACAGGTCGAGGGTCGCCTCGTTGCCCGCGTAGTCCCGCACCCGCGCCACCAGCGCGTGCACCTGGTCGTGCGCGAGCTGGGTGTTCGCGTACACCACGTTCTCCGGGCTCCCGTACACCAGGCTCGGCCCCTGGATGGGCGTGCCGCCCCGCTCCAGGGTCAGGGTGGCCTCGAACCCGTTCGCGATCTGGTCGTCGGTCACCGTGAGCTCGAAGTCCATGTCGCAGCCGCCGCCGGCCACCTTGTCGCGCACGTAGCTCGCCGGCGCCGGGGTGTTGGGATCGTCCAGGTGCAGGTTGCCGCTGCTCGCCACGCAGAACACGTCGGCCGCGCCCGGGCGCACCCGGGTCAGGGTCGGCAGCACCATGTCGACCAGCTCGACCGTCACCAGGTCCGTGGTGATGTGCCCGGCCTGGTCGTCGATCTCGGCCGTGAGCTCCACGTTGGCCGCGCCCTGGGCGAGCGTGACCCCGCTCCAGGTGGCGCAGCCCGCGCCGTCGGGCGCGACACCCGCGCCGAAGGGCGTCCCGCCCACGAGCAGCCGCAGGCGGCAGCCCGGGCAGGTCAGGTTGGTGCAGGCCGCGCTGCAGGCCGTCAGGTTCTGCTGCAGCCCGTTGCCGGCGTTGCCGTCGAGGTCGTCCGCGGCGTTCCACAGCTCCGTGCTGCTCAGCCCCTGGAAGCTGAGGTCGCAGCCGGCGATGGTCACCGACACGTTCAGGATGGTGTCGCTGGCCGGGTTGCCGGCCGGGTCGCGGGTGGTCACGGTGAGCGTCTGCCCGGCCCCCGGGGAGAGGTTGCAGTTGAAGGAGGTGGTGCCGCTGCCGTCCACCGGCACCTGGCAGCGCTGGCCGCCCACGCTGGAGACGACCGTGATGGTCTGGCTCGCGTCCGTGCCGCTGGTGGCGCACACGAAGGGGACCTGCTGCTGGACGAAGCTCGCGTCGTCCAGCGGCTGGGAGCAGGCGATGGTCGGCGCCAGGGTGTCCACCAGGACCGGCCGGCTCGCCTGCACGGCCGGGTTGCCGCAGGCGTCGCTCACGTCCGCGCTGAGGGTGGTGTTGCCCTGCCCCAGGCTCTCCACCCGGCTGGCCACGCCGCCCGAGACCGTGGCCGTGGCCCCGGCCATGGGCCCGAAGGTGACCACCTGGCCGTCCTCGGCGTCGGTGGACACGGCCAGGCTGAGCTCGAGGTCGTCGGTGGCCGGATCCAGGACGTCGTCGGCCTTGACCAGGGTGCTCTTGCTCGGGCTGGTCAGCAGCAGGCCGGGCGCGGTGGTGTCGACCGACAGCAGCACCCACGCCTCGGGGTCGTCGATGATCGGCGCAGCGGCCCGGATGTTCGGGTTGTCGAGCGCGTCGCTCAGCACCACGGTGAGGTCGTAGTCGCCCTCGGCCAGGCTGACCGAGAAGGTGGCCAGCCCGCCGCTGACCGTGGTGGTGCCCAGCGAGCTGCCGGGCGGCCAGTTGCGGTACAGGGTGGCGGTGCGGTCCTGGACCCCGGTGCCCTGGTCGGACACCACGGCCTGGAGCTGCAGCCCGCCCTCGGCCTGGTTCAGGCAGCCGTCGGCGTTCGCGTCCGAGAGGACCGTCAGCGTGTCCACCGTGGGCGGCAGGCTGTCCACGACCAAGGCCACCCCATTCGAGAACGTGCCCTGCCCCGGCAGGTCGGCCGGGGCGGCGAAGGCATACAGGGTGATGTCTCCCTCGGGGATGTCCACGCAGGAGAGGATGGTGGTCCCGTCCGCCGTGGCCACCGTGCCCTGCCACAGCGAGCGGCCGAACCCCGCCGCGGTGCAGCGATCCGGCGAGCCCGGGACGGGCAGGGGGCAGGGGCCCTCGCACACGCACAGCTCCAGGAGGTCCCCCGCCACCACCCCGTGGGTCAGGATATCGACCTGGGTCTGCAGCCCGTCCGGCGGGCACATGTCCGAGAAGATGTTCAGGTTGCCGGCGACAGGTCGGGTGATGATCACCTCGGGCGCGGACAGGTTGATGAACACGTCCGACAGATCCGAGTCCGGCGGGTTCACCGGGTCGCTGATGGTGGCCAGGATGGACACGTTGGCCTGGATCGGACCGGCAGGCATCAAGGTCACCGCCGGGAAGACATAGATGTTGGTCTGGCCCGCGGCCAGGGTGTGCGTGTCGGCGACGATCCCATCCACCTGCAGCTCCACCACGTCGCCCACCTGGGCGTTGGTGAACTGGCAGCGCACGTTGTACTGGAACCCGGACGCGGCCGACACGTCCGAGGCTGCGCCCAGGATGGAGCCGTTGCTCGGGCTGGTGATGACCACCAGCGGCGCCTGCCGATCGACCAGGATGTTCCGCGCCGGAGACTCGGCGCAGTGGCCCGCGCAGTCGCAGGCCTCGGCCGTGACCGCGTGGGCGCGATCGGCCAGGGTGACGACCGGTCGAGCGACGCCGCCCGAGAAGGTCGGGCTGTCGATCAGCTCCTCGACGTCATTGACGGCCACAGGTCGTCCGTCCTGGACGTCTGCGGTGACCTCGAGCTGCATCTGGAAGCCGGCCCTGACCGGATCGAAGTCCACCGCGGCGGCGCCCACGCTCAGGTCCGCGGCCGGGTCGGTGATGGCCACCGTGGGTGTGGTGAGATCCACGATCACCCGCACCGGCAGCGAGGTGCCCACCGTGCCGAGCTGGCCCGGCGCGCTGGCCCAGAGCTGGTAGTCGCCCTCCCCGCCGAGGTCCACGGTCAGCGCGCAGCTCCCGTCCACCTGCAATTGCGCGACCTGCCCATCCGCCGCGGTGCACTCGGGCACCGGCTGCGGGTCGTACGCCCGCACGCACACCAGGCAGTCGCCGGTGGCGTTCGCGGTCTGGGCGGCCAGCTGGTAGCTCGCGAGCTCGCCGCAGGTGTTGTCCGCGGGCGCGGTGATCACCACGCTGGGCGCGTTGGGCTCCCCGACGAACAGCAGCAGCTCCTCGAGGCTGGTGTCGCAGGAGTTGGTCGCCTCGACCTCCAGGCTCACCTGCCCGTTGGGGAGCTGGACCCCGGCGAAGGTGGCCACGCTGCCGGCCCAGGTGGGGCTGGTGTAGCTCACGCTGACCGCGCCCTGCACCACCCGCAGCTCGAGGCTGCCCAGCCCGGCGACGAAGTCCAGCACCTCCACCTGCACGTCGTAGGCGGCGCCGTCCGGGACCTCCACGGGCTCCGGCAGGGAGCCGTCGGGATCGAGGAAGGTGATCACCGGCCCGCCCGCGCAGGGGAAGGCGGTCACGGTGATGGCGTCCGTGGCCGGGTTGCCGTGCGCGTCGGTGAGGGACGCCGTCAGCAGCGTGTCCCCGCTGAAGAGGGTCACCGGGAGGGTGAAGCTGCCGTCCGCCGCGACCGTGCCGGTGAAGGCCTGGGTGTTGACCCCGTCGCTGGCGGTCACGGTCACGAGCTGGCCGACCGCGTCGGTCGAGCCGCCCGAGACCTGGATGTCCAGGTGCCCGAACACCGCCCGGTCCGGCGGATCGAGGATCTCCACCGTGGGCGCCAGGGTGTCCACGGTCACGGTGACCATGGGCGAGACCTGCTGGGTCTGGAGCTGGCACCACAGGCCCTTGTCCTCGCCGTCCAGGAGCGTCACCTCACCGCTCCAGCCGTTGGCCTGGACCGGCAGCCCCGCCAGGGTGTCCTGGCCGCCGATGTGCAGATCGAAGGTGAAGCCGTCGGGCACGTTGGCCGTGACCACATGGACGGTGGTCTGCAGGCCGTCCGCGGGGTCGGCGTTCTGGTCGTCGGCCAGGAGCAGCACCGCGCCGTCGGCGGGCGCCACGATCTGGCAGGTGAGCTGCTCGGTGAGCACCGGGACCTGGTGCACCGCGCTCATGCCCTCGTCCTCGCAGGTGCTGCGGGCCTTGACCTGGACGGCGTAGGTGCGCGACTGCAGCAGGTCGAGGTACTGGAACTCGAACGCGCCGCCGGGCTGGAACAGGGCCGGCTGCAGGGGCGCGCCGTCCTCCTCCACCACCACGCCGTCGAGCTCGAGCCACAGGCCGTCGGGCGAGGTCACGCCTTGCGAGGTGCCGCGGACCGCGATCTGGATGCCCATGGCGGCCGGGTCGCGATCGCTGGTGTCCGTCAGGGTGACGCCCTCGGCGGGGGCCTCGAGCGCGACCGCCACGCTGGTGGCGCACACCCGGTACACGTTCGTCAGCGAGCGGCCCTCGGGGCCACCCGGGGCCGCCACCGTGGCGAACGCCGCGTGGGTGCCGTCCGCGAGCGTCACCACGAACTCGGCCCGCCCGCCCGCGAGCACGCCCTGGGACAGCTCGCCGCCCACGTCCAGCGTCACCGCGGCGCCGTCCGGGCAGGCGAAGGCGCCGTCCGCGTCGGTCTCCACCTCCGCGCGGATCTGCAGCCCCTCGGCGACGGGGTCCTGATCGTCCGCGGCGCGCAGCACGCTGCCGTCCGGCGGCAGCAGGCGCACGGCGCAGCCGCCCGTGTCCACGATCACCGAGATCTCCGCGCCCACCGGGTTGCCGTCGGGATCGGCCACCTCGGCCCGCAGCAGGTTGAGGCCCTCGCCGAGCTCCACCGCGGTGAAGCTGGCGCTGGCCTGGCGGAGCGCCGTCTCCAGGGGCAGCGCCGCGCCGACCACCAGCGACAGCAGGGCGCCGTCGTCGATGCCCTTGCAGGTGAGCACCACGTCGTGCTGGAAGCCGGGCGCGCCCGAGGCGTCCTCGGCCGCGACCAGCGTGGCGCCGTCCTGGGGCACGTCGAACCGGCAGGCCGGCAGGCCGAGCTGGACCAGCACGTCCTTGCAGCCCTCGACTGGGTCCACCAGACGCGCGGAGCAGGAGCCCTCGCCCTCGGCCAGCCAGGTCACCTCGACCCCGCCGGAGGCGCACACCCGGTTGCTGCCCTCGAGGAAGGTCTGCATGCCGAGATCGACGTGCCCGTCGCCCGTGGCCGCGTCGTCCAGGACCACCCGGCCCTCGACCTGCTCGCCGGGGACCTGGCTGTTGGTGTACAGCAGCCGCGTCCCGTCGGGGATGCAGTGCGTCCGCAGGCGCACGTCCACCTGGATGCCCAGCTCGTTGGCGTCCTGGTCGTGGAACTCGGTGAGCGCCCCGCCGGTCGGGCTCAGGAAGGTGATGGCCGGCTCGCAGTCGCAGGTGGGTGCCGCGGAGTCATCGCAGGCCGGCGCCCACATCACCAGCCCCAGGAGCCACAGATTTCCCACCATCAAGCGCGCGAGCGAACGCATGAGCTACCTCCCCGGACGTGCACCGGCCCGGCCGCGGGCGGCCGGATCCGGCGGGATGGCACATACTAGCGCTGGGACAGGCGGCGGATCAATGGGCATCCCCGGAGCAGCCCTCCGGGGGTGGACAGCGGCTTCAGTTCGTCTCGACCAGGCCCTTCTTGGCGAGACACTCCACGAACCACAGGGTGTCGGACTCGGCCCGGGAGCCCTCGACCTCGAACTCCGCGGCCAGGGTGGAGGCCACGTCGCGGATGGTGCGCTTCCCGTCCAGCAGCTGCCAGATGCGGGTGCCCACCTCGTTGAGCGAGTGCATCATGCTGTCGGCCGGGGTGACGATCACCGCCTCGCCCTCGATCATGCGCCAGGCCACGTCCTTGCGCAGGTTGATCCGGCTGTCGAGCTTGTACGCCAGCCGCACCGGGGCCTTGGCGGGCTTCGCCGGCTTGCCGGCGGCCTTGCCCGCCCCCTTGCCGGCGGGCTTGCCTGGCCTGGCCGGCCTGGCAGCCTTGGCCGGGGCCTTGGCCGGGGCCTTGGCCGGAGCCTTGGCGGTCTTGGGGGCAGGCTTGTTCGACTTGGCGCCGGCCTTGCTCGCGGGGACGGTCTTCTTCTTGGTCGCCATGGTTTTTCCTCGTGTGGACGCGCTGCGCAAAAAACGCCGCTAGGATAGAGGCATCCGGTGGGAGGTGTCAACTCCAGCGCCGCAGCGCCTCGGCCGTGGTGAGCACCTCCATCTCGCTCCCCGCCCGGGCCAGCAGGTCCTGGAGCTGCAACCAGCAACCCGAGCACTCGGTGACCACGTAGCGCGCGCCGGTCTCGATCAGCCGGCGGGCCTTGTCCTGCCCGAGGGCCTCGCTGAGCTCCGGGTGGTGCAGGGCGAACGTCCCGCCCTGGCCGCAGCAGCGGCAGGGGTGGGAGGGCTCGACGAAGCGCAGGCCGGGGAGCCAGGTCAGCAGGAAGCGCGGGGCGTCCTTCTCGCCGAAGCCCCGCGACAGGTGGCAGGGATCGTGGTAGGTGAGCGCCGGCAGGTCGGCGGAGGCCCCCCGGCCCGGCCCCTCGCCGCGCACCCCGCCCAGGCCGGTGACCACCACGGAGAAGGGCTTCACGCGCGCGGCCAGCGCCCGCGCCCGCTCCGCCCGGGCGGGATCCCCGGCCAGCAGCCCGGGCAGGTGGTGGGCCAGCATCGAGGCGCAGGAGGCGCACGGGCTGGTCACCAGGTCGGGCCCGGGTTCGCCCGCGGGCCAGAGCGCCTCGAGGTTGCGCGCGGCCAGCGCCCGGGCGCCCTCGACCGCCCCGGAGGAGAAGGCCGGCAACCCGCAGCAGCCCTGGCCGGCCGGGGCCTCCACCCGGGCCCCCGCGGCGGCCAGCACCTCCAGGGCGGCCTGGGCGGCCTCGGGCCGCAGGTAGTTGTTCACGCAGCCGACGAACAGGGCCACCCGCGGGCCCTGCCCCGCGGCCTGGGCGGCCTGCGGCCGCTCGAGGAAGAAGGGCCGGGCGAGCGCGGGCAGCCGCCGCCGGGCGCCGCCGGGCAGCCGGGCGAAGCGCAGGTGGAGGCCGCTCTCCCCGGGCACCCGGGCGGCCCACACCCAGCGGGTCAGCCGCGCCAGCCCGAGCAGGCGCGCCAGCCCGCGCCGGCCGGGCAGCAGCCGGCCGAGCACCAGCCGCTCCAGCCGCCCGAGCCGACCGCGCTCCGCGAGCCCGGCCCGGGCCGCGCGCACCACCCGGGGGACGTCCACCTGGTTCGGGCAGCTGTTGGTGCAGCGCCCGCACAGCAGGCAGGCGGTCAGCAGGTGGCGGTAGAGCCCTTCGTCCCCCAGCACCCCCTCCTCGCGCGCGGCCACCAGGGCCAGCTTCCCGCGCGCCGAGCCGGCCTCGCGCCGCATCACCTCGTACACCGGGCACACGCCCATGCACGTGCCGCAGCGTATACAGCGTCGAAGCTCGTCGAGGACGGTGGGATCCATGGGCTACACGATCCAGAAATTTCTATGAGGGTGTGTTGGCCGGGGGTGGCCATGGGCCTCCGGCACACCAGACTTCAAGGCTGGACCGGCTGGAGTGCCCGGGCTGAACACAGGGCCGCACGCCGGTGGGTGAATCGAGCCATCCACTCGCGGCGGCCACGCCGGTGAGGGATTGGGCTTCACCTCGGAGGGACCTCGGCTTGGTCCTGCACGGGGAAGATCTTGCCCGGGTTCAGGATGTCGAGCGGGTCCAGGGCGGCCTTGACCGCGCGCATGGCCGCCATGGCCCGGGGGCCCAGCTCCAGCCCCAGGAAGGGCTGCTTGGCCGTGCCGATGCCGTGCTCGCCGCTGATGCTGCCGCCCAGCGCCACCGCCAGCTCGAAGGTGGCCCGCACCGCCTGGCCGGCCCGCGCCATCTCCCCGGCGTCCTCCGGGTGCACCAGGATGTTCACGTGGATGTTCCCGTCCCCGAGGTGGCCGAAGCAGGCGCAGGCCACGCGGGCCTCCGTCGCGATGCGGTGCACGCCGGCCACAGCCTCGGGCAGGCGGACGATCGGTACCACGATGTCCTCGTTGAGCTTGTGGGGCGCGATGCGCGCGAGCGACGGGCCGAGCGCCCGCCGGGCGCGCCACAGCCGCTCGGCCTCCGCCTCCGAGGCGGCCAGCTCCACGCGGCTGGCGCCCGCGGCCGCCATGACCGCGCGCACCGCCCCGGCCTGGCGCTCCACCTCGGGCGCGGAGCCGTCCACCTCCAGCACCAGGACCGCGGCCACCCCGGGCGGCAGCCCCAGGGGCTCCACGGCCTCCACCGCCCCCAGGGAGGCGTGATCCAGGAACTCGATGGCCGCGGGCACGATCCCGGCCCGCAGGGTGGCGCCCACGGCCGCGGCGGCCCCCTCCAGCGTCTCGAAGCAGGCCAGCAGCGTGCCGCGGGCCGCGGGCGCGGGCAGCAGCCGCAGGGTGGCCTCGGTGATCACCCCCAGCGTACCCTCGGAGCCCACCAGCAGCGATAGCATGTCGTACCCGGCCACGGACTTCAGCGTGCGCGCCCCGAAGCGGGCGATCTCCCCGTCGGCCAGGACCGCCTCGAGCGCCAGCACGTACTGGCGGGTGACCCCGTACTTGACCGCCCGGGGGCCGCCGGCGTTCTCGGCCAGGTTGCCGCCGAGGGTGCAGGCCTCCAGGCTCTGGGGATCGACCGGGTAGAAGAGCCCCTGGTCCTCGACCGCCTCCTGGAAGTGCTTGAGGACCACGCCGGGCTGGACCACGGCCTGCAGGTTGTCGAGATCGATGCGCAGGATGCGGTTCAGGCGCTGGGTGCTGAGCACCCACCCGCCCCGGATGGCCCGCGCCCCGCCGGTCATGCCGGTGCCCGCCCCGCGCGCCACGAGCGGCGTGCGCGTGCGCGCGGCCAGCCCGACCACGGCCGCCACCTGGGCGGTGTCCTCCGGCAGCAGCACGGCCTCGGGCGGGCAGCGCGGCGCGCCGGGCGTGGCGTCGTAGGAGTAGGTCAGGAGCTGGGCCGGATCGAGGAGCACGTTCGCCGCGCCCAGGATCCGCTGCAGCTCGCCTCGCACGCCTCGCTCGAGCGTCACGCCGCACCTCCGCGCGCCATCCTGCACCAGACCCCCGCCCGAGCACAACACCCACCCACGAAAAAGCCCCGCCCCCTCGTGGAGGGAGCGGGGCCGGGAGAACACGGGTGCGCGCCCGGGGCGGGCGGTCAGCCCTTGGCCTTCTTGATCTCCTCGATCATCTCGGGCACGGCCTTGAACAGATCGCCCACCAGGCCGTAGTCGGCCACCCCGAAGATGGGGGCCTCCTCGTCCTTGTTGACCGCCACGATGACCTTGGAGCCCTTCATGCCGGCCAGGTGCTGGATGGCGCCCGACATGCCGAGCGCGAAGTACAGATCCGGGGCCACCACCTTGCCGGTCTGGCCCACCTGCAGGTCGTTGGGCACCCAGCCCGCGTCCACGGCCGCGCGGGTGGCGCCCACCGCGCCGTGCAGCAGGTCGGCGAGCTGCTCGATCACCTTGAAGTCGCCCTTCGTGCCGCGGCCGCCGGAGACGATCACGCTCGCCTCGGTCAGCTCGGGCCGCGAGGACTTGATCTCCTCGAACTTGACGAAGCGCTTGCGCAGCTTGGCCAGATCCACGTTCACCGCCACGGCGGACTTCTCGCCGCCCGCGGCGCCCTTCTCGGCCGGGGCGAACTCGGTGGCGCGCACGCTGACCACCTTGATCGGGCTGGTGATCTCGGCCGCCACGATGGCGTTCCCGGCCCAGACCGGCCGCAGGAAGTGGCCCTGGTCGTCGGTGCCCACGATGTCGGAGCACATGCCGGCGCCGAGCTTGGCCGCGACCCGCGGCAGCATGTCCTTGGTCATGGAGGAGGAGGTGGCGCCCACCACGCTGGCCCCGATCGCCTTGGCCACCTCCGCCACCACGATGGCGTAGCTCTCGGCCAGGTAGCTCTGGAGCGCCGGGTGCTCGGCCACGTGCACCTTGGCGGCGCCGTAGCACATGGCCTCCTCGGCCGCCTTGCCCGCGCCCGGCCCCATCACCAGGATGTGGACCTGGCCGCCCTGCTTGGCCGCGTACTGCTTGGCGAAGGTGAACGCCGCGCGGCACACCTTCTTGATCGTCCCGTCCTTGTGCTCCGCCAGAATGAGAACGTTGCCCATGTTCGTCTCCTCGCGCGCCCGCTCGCAGCGGCTCAGATCACCTTGGCCTCGTCCCGGAGCTTGGCGACCAGCGTGGGGACGTCCGGGACCTTGATGCCGGCCTTGCGCTCCGGCGGCGCCTGGAACTTGTGCCACTTGACCTTCGGCTGGGCGTCGAGGCCCATGGCCTTGAGCTCCATCTCTTTCAAGGGCTTCTTCTTGGCCTTCATGATGCCGGGCAGCGAGGCGTAGCGCGGCTCGTTGAGGCGGAGATCCGCGGTGATCACCGCGGGCAGATCCACCTCGACGTGATCGAAGCCGCCGTCGACCTCGCGGGTCACGCTGGCCTTCGCGCGGTCGGCCGAGAGCTCGACCTTGGAGGCGAAGCAGGCCTGCGGCCAGCCCAGCATCTCGGCCAGCATCTGGCCCACCTGGTTGTTGTCGCCGTCGACCGCCTGCTTGCCCATGAGCACCAGCTCGGGCTTCTCCTCGTCGACGATCTTCTTCAGCACCGAGGCCACCGTCCAGGGATCGGTGAAGCCCTCGGACACCACCAGGATGCCCCGATCGGCGCCCATGGCCAGCCCCGAGCGGATCTCCTTGGAGGCGTCCTTGGGCCCGACGGAGACGACCACGATCTCCGCGGCGCCCTTCTCCTTGATGCGGATGGCCTCCTCGATGGCGATCTCGTCGAAGGGGTTCACCTTGTAGGAGATGCCCTCGGTGGCGATGCCGGAGCCGTCCGGCTTCACCTTGATCTTCATGTCGGGGTCGGTGACCTGCTTGGCGGTGACCAGGATCTTCACGATCTCCCTCCTCGGTAGGTTAGCCCTTGGGGATCTTCTTCGAGTCTTCGAGGAACTTGCGGATGCCGCTGTCGGTCAGGGGATGCTGGACCAGGCCCCGCAGGATCTTCAACGGCACGGTGCAGATGTGGGCGCCCAGCATGGCGGCCTGGTGCACGTGGATCGTGTGGCGGATCGAGGCCACGATGATCTCGGTCGGGTAGCCGTAGTTGTCCAGCATCTCCTTGAGATCGGCCACCATGTCCATCCCGGGCGTGCCCACGTCGTCCAGCCGGCCCACGAAGGGGCTGACGAAGGTGGCGCCGGCCTTGGCGGCCAGCAGCCCCTGCAGGGGCTGGAAGACGAGGGTCACGTTGGTCTTGATGCCGGCCTGCGTGCAGGCCTTGGTGGCCTTCAGCCCCTCGAGGGTCATGGGGATCTTGACCGTCACCTGGGGGGCGATGGCCGCCAGCTCCCGCGCCTCCGCGAGCATGCCGGCCGCGTCCTCGCTGACCGTCTCGGCCGAGACCGGCCCGGGCACGAGGCCGCAGATCTCCTCGATGACCTTGCGGAACGGCCGGCCCGTCTTGGCCACCAGGCTGGGGTTGGTGGTCACGCCGTCCACCAATCCCATGGCCACGCCTTCTCTGATTTCGGACACGTCAGCGGTGTCGAGGAAGAACTTCATGGCTGCCTCCCGCGCGATTCGGGCCCCATTCTATGGCCGCACCTGCGAGGGCTGTCAAGGGATTTGACTGGCATGTCAGTTTCCTTGAAATTCCGTTCTACGATATAGGGTTATGTGTTTCCTGGCCCGGCGCCGATGCCTCCTCCAGCGGGTGCACCCAGCCGCCCTCCCCGGGCGGGAGCGCGGCCAGGAGCTCGGCCAGGGTCCGACCCAGCACGGGATGACGCAGTGCGGGGTCGAGCTCGACCAGCGGCGCCAGCACGAAGCGCCGCTCGTGCAGGCGCGGGTGGGGCAGGACCAGCCCGGGCGTGTCGAGCACGCACGCGCCGTGCAGCAGCAGGTCGAGATCGACCACCCGCGGCCCCCAGCGCGGCTCCCCCGCCGCGCGCCGCCGGCCCAGGCCGCGCTCGAGCTCGAGCAGCGCGGCCAGCAGCTCGACCGGCGCGAGCGCCGTGTCCAGCCCGACCGCCAGGTTGATGAAGGCCGGCTGCTCGGCGAGCCCCCAGGGCTCGGTCTCGTACAGCCGCGAGCGGCGCAGCGCGCGGACCCCCGGCAGGCGCCCCAGGCCCTCCACCGCCGCCAGGCAGGTGGCCTCGCGCGCCCCCAGGTTCGAGCCGATCGAGACGTAGGCGCGGTCCAAGGGCCGCCGCCTCAGCCCGCGCCCAGCTTCTTCAGGCGCGCCACGGCCTCGGCGATGCGGGCGGTCGGCTGCGTCAGCGAGAAGCGCACGAACCCACGCCCGGAGGCGCCGAAGCCCGAGCCCGGGGTGACCAGCACGCCCACGCGCTCCAGCAGCTCGGTGGCGAAGGCCCGGTCGTCGCCGCCCGGCACGGGCATCCACACGTAGAAGGTGGCCCTGGGCACCGGGGGCTGGTAGCCCGCGGCGCGCAGCCCCTCGACCAGCGAGTCCCGGCGGCGGCGGTACTCGGCGCAGATGCCCTCCAGCGGGCCCGGCCACAGGGACAGGGCCTTCACGCCCGCGGCCTGCACGGCGGTGAACACGCCCGAGTCCAGGTTGGACTTGAGGTCGGAGAAGGGCTTGATCAGGTCGCTGCGGCCCACGGCCCAGCCCACGCGCCAGCCGCACATGTTGTAGGTCTTCGACAGCGAGTGGAACTCGACCGCCACCTCCCGGCCGCCGGGCACGTCGAACACCGAGGGGGAGCGGTAGCCGTCGAAGGCGATCTCCGAGTAGGCGTTGTCCGACAGCAGCACCAGGTCGTGCCGCTGGGCGAAGGCCACCGCCCGCGTCAGGAAGTCGAGATCGGCCACGGCGCCGGTGGGGTTGTTGGGGTAGTTCAGCCACAGCCCCTTGGCGCGCCCGAGCACCTCCGCGGGCACGGCCTCGAGATCGGGCAGGAAGCCGTTCTGGGGCAGGAGCGGCATCTGGTAGGGCACGGCGCCCAGCAGCCGCGCCCCGATGGCGTACACCGGGTAGCCCGGCTCGGGGCACAGGATCGCGTCGCCCGGATCGAGCAGCGCCAGCGGCAGGTGGGCGATGCCCTCCTTGGTGCCGATGAGCGCCAGCACCTCCCGGTCGGGATCGAAGCGCGCCCCGAAGCGCCGCAGCATGAAGTCCGCCGCGGCCTGGCGGAAGACCTTGGCCCCGGCGTAGGCCGGGTAGCGGTGGTTCAGGGGATCGGCCAGGGCGGCCTGGCCGGCGGCCACGATCTCGGGCGGGGTGGGCAGGTCCGGATCGCCGATGGTGAAGGTGATGACGTCCACGCCCTTGGCCAGGGCGGCCTGCTTCTTCCGATCCAGATCGGCGAACAAGTAGGGTGCCAGCTCCGACATGCGCCTGGCCAGTCGCACTGCCATGGTGGACCTCCTCCTGGTTCCCCCGCTCAGCCCTCCCGGCGGACGACCGGGTTCTCCAACCGACCCACGCCCTCGATGCGCACCTCGACCGAATCGCCGGGCGAGAGCGGCCCCACCCCGGCCGGGGTGCCCATGGCCACCACGTCGCCCGGCAGGAGCGTCATCACCCGGGAGATGAAGGCCAGCGCCTCGGGCACGGGGAAGATCGCCTGCCCCATGTCCCCCCGCTGGCGGAGCGCCCCGTTCACCCAGCACTCGAGGGTCAGCTCCTCCGGGATGGCCTCGGTCTCGATCCACGGCCCCATGGGGGCGAAGCTGTCGAAACCCTTGGCGCGCGCGAAGACGCCGTCCTGGCGCTGCAGGGCGCGGGCGGTCACGTCGTTGAAGCAGCTGTAGCCGAGCACCGCGGCCCGCGCGGCCTCCGGGCTCGCGTCGCACAGCCGCCGGCCCAGCACCACCGCCAGCTCGGCCTCGTGCTCGATGTTGCCCGGCACCGCCGGCAGGCGGATGGGCTCGCCCGGGCCGATCAGCGCGGAGGGGGCCTTGAGGAAGATCTTCGGCTCCGCGGGCAGGGGCTTGGCCATCTCGCTGGCGTGGTCGCGGAAGTTGGTGCCCAGCGCCACCACCTTGCTGGGCGAGGCCGGGCAGAGCAGGCGCACCTCGCTCCGGGCGTGCAGCCGCGGGGTGGCGGCGTAGCCGGCGAACAGATCGCCCTCCAGCTCCACGAGCTGCTCGCCCTCGAGGATGCCCCAGCGCGGCGGGCCGCCGGCCAGGGGGCAGAAGCGCGCGAACCTCATGGTCCACCTCCGGCGGCTCCCCCGCCCGGACCGAACACGTCCCCCATGCCGTAGAAGCCGGGCCGGGCCCGGACGATGAAGCGCAGCGCGTCCAG
This sequence comes from Myxococcota bacterium, assembly GCA_022710975.1. Taxonomy (GTDB): domain Bacteria; phylum Myxococcota; class B64-G9; order B64-G9; family B64-G9; genus JAKLGA01. The sequence continues at coordinate 339,431 of JAKLGA010000005.1, forward strand.
GGCCCCGCGACAGAAGTGCTCCCGGTTGAGCGCGCGGTGGGTGAGCACGAGCTGCTCGCCGGGCCCCAGGAACATGATCTGGTGCTCGCCCACCACGTCGCCGCCGCGGATGGACGCCAGCCCCACCTCGCCGGCCTGGCGGGCGCCCTGCCGGTTCGCCCGGGTCGGGCCGCGGCCCGAGGCCGCCTCCAGCGCCTCCGCCAGCCGGAGCGCGGTGCCCGAGGGGGCGTCGGCCTTGCCGCGGTGGTGGAGCTCGAGGATCTCCGCGTCGAACTCCGGGCCGAGCAGGGCGGCGGCCTGGCGCGCGAGATCGGTCAGCAGGAACACCCCGCGGCTCATGTTGGCGCTCTGCAGCACGGCCACCCGGGCGCCCAGCGCGCGGAGCGCCTCCATCTGGGCGGCGTCGAAGCCCGTGGTGCCGGTCACCACCGGCCGCCCCAGCCGCGCCGCCAGCTCGGCGTGCTCGAGGACCGAGGCCGGCGGGCCGAAGTCGAGCAGCGCGTCCGAGGCCTCCAGCGCGGCGCGCGGCTCGTCGCCGAGCCTCACCCCGCCGCCGAGGTCCAGCCCCAGGTCGGGGTGACCCGGCCGCTCGAGGGCCGCGCCCAGCGCCAGATCGTCCGCGCGCTGGAGGAAGCCGGCCAGGAGCTGGCCCATCCGGCCGCGGGCCCCGGACAGGCACACCCGCGCGGCGCGGGGGCTCACGGCCTGGCCTCCAGGAGCCCGGCCGCCGCGAGCGCCCGGGCGAGCTCGGGCCGCAGGGGCGTGGACAGCGGGGTCAGCGGCAGGCGGATCTCCTCGCCGCACAGGCCGAGGGCGGCCATGGCCGCCTTGACCGGGATGGGGTTGGTCTCCAGGAACAGCGCCTTCATCAGCGGCGCCAGGCGGAAGTGCAGGTCGCGGGCGCCCCGCAGGTCGCCCGCCAGGAAGCGCCGGTGGAGGTCGACGAGCAGCGCCGGGGCCGGGTTGGAGACCACCGAGATCACCCCGTGGCCGCCGAGGGCCAGGAAGGGCAGGAAGGTGAAGTCGTCGCCGGAGAGCAGCGTGAGCCCGTCGCCCACCGCGGCCAGGATGCGCGTGTCCAGCCACAGATCGCCGGAGGCCTCCTTGAGGGCCACCACGCGCTCCAGGCCCGCCAGCTCGGCGGCGGTCTCGGGCGACAGGCTGACGCCGGTGCGGGAGGGCACGTTGTAGGCCACCAGGTCGAGCCCCGCGGCGGCCACCGCGCGGAAGTGCTCGACCAGCCCGCGCGGGGTGGGCTTCACGTAGTAGGGGGTCACCACCAGGGCCGCGTCGACGCCCAGCTCGCGGGCGCGGGCGGTCATGTCCACCGTGGCCGGGGTGTTGTTCGAGCCCGTGCCGGCCACCACCGGCACCCGCCCGCCGACCTCGGACACCACCGCGCGGATGGCCTGCAGCCGCTCCTCGAGGGTCATGGCCGCGGCCTCGCCCGTGGAGCCGCACACCACCAGGCCGTGCACGCCGGCGTCGAGCTGGCGCCGCGCCATGGCCCGGAGCGCCGGCTCGTCCAGCCGGCCCGCGCGGAACGGGGTGACCAGCGCGGTCAGCACGCCCGTGAGCTTCCTCTTCGCGGTCACGTCTCACCTCCCGGAGGTCGCGTCCCCGCCGTCCTCACCGCCCGCGGGGGCGCTCGCGGCCGGCTCGGGCCCGGGCGGGCGCGGCGGGGCCTTGATGCCGCAGGCCGCGCAGGCGAGCAGGCCGAGCAGGCAGAGCCCCAGCCGGCGCCACGGGCCCCGGCAGCGGAGGCGCGCGGCGCGGCGGGTGTCGGGCGTCTCGCGCATCGCGGACGGTCAGAAGAACAGCACCAGCCGGCCCAGCACGCGGTGGGCGATCTCGGCGTCCGTGTCGTGGTCGGCCTCCAGCTCGCCGCCGGGCAGCTCGTCGTCGCCCAGATCGGACATGCCGGAGAAGGGGATCAGCAGGCCGTAGGACAGCCCGGCGTGGAAGTTGTCGGTCGAGAAGTAGAACAGATCGACGTCGAACTCCAGGCCCAGCGGGCTGGCCTTGCCGCGCGTCGACTCGTTCTCCAGGGCCGAGGAGTAGATCACCGACAGCTTGCCGCCGATGCCCTCGGTGATGTTGTACTGCACCGTGGGCTTGATGTAGATGGCGTCGGTGACCGTGCCGATGATCTGGCGCCACAGGATGAGATCGACGTTGTAGCCCGGGTGGAAGCGGAAGTTGTTGATGTCGTCATCGCCCAGGCGGTGATCGAACTGCTTCTCCTCGAAGGGGTGCACGCCGAAGCCGGGCGACTTGTCGCCCGAGGCGAAGCCCAGCTCGAGGCCGATGGTCAGGGCGTCGTCCAGGAACTTGTAGTCCGCCTGGAGCACGCCGCCGTACTGGAGCAGGCTGACCTTCTCGCCCGCCACGCCGAGGATCAGGTTGCCGTCCACGTCCAGGTTGGTGCCCAGGGTGTCGTAGCCGATCTTGCCGATGACCATGCAGAACTCGAGCTCGATGCGCAGCTTGCCCATCATCAGCCGCGCCCACACGTCGGGGATGTAGGCCTCCATGTTGCGCACGGTGTAGCGATCGACCGTCAGGTTGGCGCCATCCCAGACGTCGCCATAGGTGTTGTACCAGGAGGCGTCGTAGGACTGGTTGCGGAAGGCGAAGTAGGCGCCGTAGTTCAGGCTCCAGTCGTCCTGCAGCAGGATCTCCCTGATGTCCTCGGGCTTGTCGCGCTTGGCGATGGCGATGATCCAGGAGGTCACGTCGTCGAGCTGCTCGACGTCGAAGTCCTGCCCGCCGATCTCGTTGAGCGAGGCGAGGTAGGGGCCCTCGGCGGTGAAGTCCACCATGGGGATGATGTAGTGGCCGAACACCTTGGTCACGAACATGATCCGGTCCACCGTGGAGGCGTAGTTGCACTCGAGGCACATGCCCGTGGGGGCGAAGGGATCGTTGCGGGTGACGAACGGGCCGTTGTCCACGTGGGACGGGCCGCCGTCGTTGGCCAGCATGCCCAGGCCCCACTGCGAGCCCATGCGCCCGAAGCGCAGCATGCCCAGCGGGGTCATCACCTCGCCCCAGGCGCGCTTGACCATGATGCTGTCGCGGGTCGAGTTCCAGCCCGCGATGGGCGGGTTCTGGGACTGGCTGAAGGCCACCATCGGGTAGTAGGTGTTGGACGGGTAGCCGTCGGGCGTGGAGCCCAGCACCAGGTTGTCGAGCATGTCGATCTGGGCCATCACCCGCACGTCCTCGGAGATGTTCAGGGTGGGCTCGAGCCGGAAGCGCATGTTGGCCCCGGCCAGGGTGTCCTTCTTGCCCGTGGCCGAGCGCGGGAACTGGGGGTAGGCCGCGCCGCGCTCGAGGTCGGAGCGCGGATCGAGGCCGAGGTCGAGCCCGTCCATCAGATCGCCGCGCACCCGCAGGTAGCCGTGCAGGTCGAGCAGGTTGAGCGGCGGCTTGACCGCCCCGAGCTGATCGCCCGACACCTCGTTGAACCCGGGCGGCGGCGGCGGTAGGGCTTCCCCGCCCTCGGTCGGAGGCAGATCGCCATCGGTGACGGGCGGCAACGGCGGCAGGCCCTTGTCGTCGGCCGGCTTGGCGTCGGCCGGCTTGGCGTCGGCCGGCTTGGCGTCGGCCGGCTTGGCGTCCGCCGGCTTCTCGTCCGCCGGCTTGGCTTCCCCTGAGCCATCGCCCGAGGAATCGTCGGAGGGCTGCGCCCACGCGGCGCCCGGGGTCGAGCAGAGGGCCAGACCCATCACCAGCCAGCAGGTCCACAAGCAGCGCATCGCGCCTCCTAGAAGACGGGCGTCGAGGGTCCTCACCGGGGCCTGGAGGGGCCGCCGGGCTCGCGCGCAAGTCATTGATCGACCAGCGAACAGGGCGCTTCTACCACGGGGCCTTTCAGGGTGTCAAGCCGCGGGCCTCGCCTTGACCCCCTCGCGCGGTGCATGCTAGACCCATGAAGTTGGGCGCCCCCGGGCGCAACCTCTCCTCCAGGCGGTGAAGTCATGCAGCGCACGCGAGGCGTCGAACGGACGGTCGCAGGGCTCCTATTCCTCGCCCTCGGCCTGTGCTCGGGCTGTGGGGAGGAAGGCCGGACCGGGATCTGGCTCCGGGTGAGCAGCCCGGAGATCCTGCTCGACAAGATCGCCCTGGAGGTGTTCGACGCGGAGAGCGCGGAGCCGACCGCGGCGGCCGAGCAGGAGATCTTCCTGCCGGCGCCGGAGAACGCGGACCTGTGGGTGCTGCTGTTCGCCGGGGAGGTGTACGCGACCCGCGCCATCCGCGTGCAGGGCACCGGGTTCCGCGCCGAGCGCGAGGTGGCCCACGGCCAGCTGCCGCGCCTGGAGTTCGAGCGCGGCGCGATCATCGACGCGGTGCCGGTCCTGGTGCTGACCCACGACGGCTCCGACGACGACCAGGACGGCTTCTACGTGCCCGACGACTGCGACGACCAGGACCCGGCCATCAACCCGGAGGCCACCGAGTTCTGCGACGACCTGGACAACGACTGCGACGGCACGCGGGACGAGGACTGCCCCTGCTCCCCCGGCCTGGAGCGCGAGTGCTGGCCGCAGTGGGCCGCGGAGCCCGTGCCCGGCTCGCCGTGCGTCAAGGGCCTCCAGCGCTGCGAGCCCCAGGGCTGGGGGGCGTGCGCCGGCATGCTGCTGCCCGTGCCCGAGCGGTGCCCGGGCGACGCCGTGGACTGCTACCTGTGCCTGGACACCGAGGACAACGACTGCGACGGCTTCTTCGACGCCAAGGACACCGGCTGTGGCGGCTGCGTGGTCGGTTCCTGGAACCGCTGCTACACCGGCGAGCCGCCCACCACCGAGAACGTGGGCGTGTGCCACGCCGGGCAGATGCGCTGCGAGGACGGCAGCTACGGCCCGTGCGAGGACGAGGTCACGCCCTCGGACGAGGTGTGCGACGGCCGCGACAACGACTGCGACGGCGAGAACGACGACCCGCCGGTGACCACCGGGCCGTGCACGCTCTTCCAGGGGGTGTGCTCGGGCGCCCAGCAGCGCTGCGTGGGCGGGCTGCCGGTCGACTGCACCCCGGAGGACTACGAGCAGCACGCCCGCGCCAGGCTGTGCCTGGGCCAGGCCGGCGATCCGGCCTGCTGCACGGACGACCAGCTCGACTGCTACGACCTGGAGGAGACCGGGGCGCTGTGCGACGGTCAGGACAACGACTGCAACGGCGTGCCCGACGACGCGGTGGATGGCCAGTGCGAGTGCAGCGTGGGCTCGACCCAGCCGTGCCCCGCCACGCCCACCGGCGATCCCGACCAGGGCGACTGCCAGGCCGGGCTGTGGGTGTGCGTGGACGGCCAGTTCCAGATGGACGCCGACTGCATCCCGCCCGCGGTCGAGCTGTGCGACGCGCAGGACAACGACTGCGACGGCGTCTCGGACATGAGCCTGGAGGCCGGGGCGGACTGCCTGGCCGCCCTGGAGGCCGCGGGCAAGACCGTGAGCTACCACGCCGTCCTGTCCGGCTGCTCCCAGGGGGTGTGCCGCTTCACCTGCCTGCAGGGCTACTGGGACCTGCAGCAGGATCGCAGCGTGGCGCCAGCCGGCCTGGCCACGGCCGACGGCTGCGAGTACGCCTGCACGCTATCCACCCCGCTGGTCGAACGCTGCGACACGCTGGACAACGACTGCGACGGGCTGACGGACGGCGACGACGCGGCCGAGGCCCTCGGCACGCTGTGCCCGGACCGCGCCCACGCCACGGTCACCGCCTGCGCCGCCTCGGCCTGCGACTACGCCTGCGCCGTGCCCTACGAGGACTGCAACACCGACCTCCACGATCCCGTCCCGCTGGACTTGGCGAACGAGACCTCGGACGGCTGCGAGATCAACCTGTCCGCGGACATGGCGCACTGCGGCGCCTGCGGCCACGCCTGCACCACGGCCCACGCCGAGGTCCTGTGCGAGAACTTCGTGTGCGTGATCCAGACCTGCGTGGGGACCTGGGGCGACTGCAACGACGACCCCGAGGACGCCTGCGAGACGCCGCTGAACACGCTCGAGGACTGCGTGGCGTGCGACCAGATCTGCGCCCTGGACCACGCCACCGAAAGTTGCGCCACCGGGCTGGAGTGCCGCATCAGCGAGTGCGACGGCGGCTGGGGCAACTGCAACGGCCTGCACCCGGACGGCTGCGAGACCGACACGACCATCACCCTGGCCCACTGCGGGAGCTGCGACCACGCCTGCCTGAACGACCACGGCAGCACCCAGTGCCTGGCCTCCGCCTGCGCGCCCTCCTGCGACACCGACTACGGCGACTGCAACGGGCAGACCGACGACGGCTGCGAGGCCGACCTGTGGCAGCTCACCTCCTGCGGGACCGTGTGCGCGAACCGGGTCAACTGCAGCCAGCAGGTGCAGAACGCCAGCGGGACCCTGTGCGCCAGCGGCACCTGCGACTACGGCGCCTGCCTGACCGGCTTCGGCAGCTGCGACGGCCAGCGCCCCAACGGCTGCGAGACCAGCCTGTGGCAGGCCGGGGCCTGCGGCACCACCTGCCAGAACCTGCTCAACTGCAACACCCAGGTGGTGCACGCCACCGGCATCAGCTGCGCGAGCGGCGCCTGCGACTTCAACCAGTGCGAAGTGGGCTGGGGGAGCTGCGACGGGGACGACACCGACGGCTGCGAGGAGAACCTGTGGCAGACGACCCTGTGCGGCAACGCCTGCGCCGGGCGGCTCAACTGCAACTCCACGGTCGTCAACGCCACCGGCATCAACTGCGCGGGCGGCCTGTGCGACTTCGGCGCCTGCAACAGCGGCTGGGGGAGCTGCGACGGGGACGACACCGACGGCTGCGAGGAGAACATCTGGCAGCAGACCTCCTGCGGCACCACCTGCGCCACCCGGGTGAACTGCACCAACACCGTGCAGCACTCGCCCAACCCCGCCTGCGTGAACGGCCTGTGCGACTTCACCTCCTGCGACGCCGGCTACATGAGCTGCGACGCCAACGACACCAACGGCTGCGAGGAGTTCATCTGGGACGTGGCCGAGTGCGGCCTGGCCTGCGCCGGGCGGGTCAACTGCAACACCCAGGTGCTGAACGCCACCGGCAAAACCTGCGCCAGCGGCGCCTGCGACTACAGCGCCTGCAGCACGTCCCAGTACGCCGACTGCGACGTGAACCGCACCAACGGCTGCGAGCGGGACAAGTGGCAGGTGGCCAACTGCGGCACGACCTGCGCCGCCGGGGCCAACTGCACCACGAGCGTGCAGCACGCCACCGGGATCACCTGCGCCAGCGGCGCCTGCGACTACACCTCCTGCAACTCGGGCTGGGGCAACTGTGACACGAACCGCACCAACGGCTGCGAGGAGGGCATCTGGGAGACCGCCGACTGCGGCACCACCTGCCTGAACCGGGTCAACTGCACGGCGCAGGTGCTGCACTCGCCCGACCCCAGCTGCGCGAGCGGCCTGTGCGACTTCACCACGTGCGACGCAGGCTACCGGAGCTGCGACGGGGACGACACCGACGGCTGCGAGGAGGGCATCTGGGAGACCGCCGACTGCGGCACGACCTGCGGCAACCGCGTCGACTGCAACAGCCAGGTGCTGAACGCCACCGGCAAGACCTGCGACCAGGGCGCGTGCGACTACGGCGCCTGCAGCTCGAGCCGCTACGGCGACTGCGACGGCGACCGCACGGACGGCTGCGAGGCGGATCTCTACACCCTGACCTCCTGCGGCACGAACTGCGGCAACCGGGTCAACTGCAGCGCGACCGTGCTGAACGCCACCGGGGTGAGCTGCGCCTCGGGCACCTGCGACTACGAGTCCTGCAACGCGGGCTACGGGGACTGCGACCTGAACCGGGCCAACGGCTGCGAGGTGGACCTCAACGCCCCGGCCACCTGCGGCCTGACCTGCGCCGGGCGGGTCAACTGCACCACGAGCGTGCAGCACGCCAGCGGCATCACCTGCACCACGGGCGTGTGCGGCTACACCACCTGCAACCCCGGCTACGGCAACTGCGACGGGGACGCGACCGACGGCTGCGAGGAGGACATCTGGGATCCGGCCAATTGCGGGACCACGTGCACCACCGTGGACTGCAGCGCTACCGTCGACAACGCCACCGGCCTGACCTGCGCCAGCGGCACCTGCGGCTACACCGCCTGCGTGGCCGGTTTCGACGATTGCGACGGGGATCCGACCGACGGCTGCGAGGTGGATCTGGACGCCATCACCACCTGCGGCACCACCTGCCTGAATTTCCGCAACTGCACCACGTACACCGCCAACGCAAACGGCAGGTTCTGCAACGCGGGCACCTGCGACTACACGACCTGCATGGCGAACTACGACGACTGCAACCCCAACCGCGCCGACGGCTGCGAGCGGAGCCTGGCCCTGGCCACCTCGTGCGGCAGCTGCACCAACAACTGCACCGATGACTCCTACGACAAGGCCTGCGTGGACGACGGCGGCTACCGCTGCGGCTGCACCAACGACGCCCACTGCAACCCCGGCGACACGGCCCACGACATCTGCAACACGGGCCAGAACTACTGCCAGTGAGGGGGCGGACCGGGGACCGGCCTCAGGACTTGCCGCGCCTGCGGACGACCGCCCGGCCGTCCTCGGCCCAGGCCGGCTCGCCCGGCGGCAGGTCCGGCGGGATCACCTGGAAGGAGTCGCCCGGTGGGGTCACCAGCACCGCGCCGTTCGGCACGGCCCGGCCGGCCTGCACCACGATGGCCCCGCCGGCGAACACCCCGTGCCCGAAGCAGGCGCCCAGGAAGTTGGTGCCGGTCGACCGCAGCCGGCCCTCGTGCATCACCTGGATCTCGCCCTTGACCTTCATGTCGATCACCTGGGCGCCCGAGGTCATGGCCGCGCGCCGGCCGAACAGGCTGCACTGCACCCCGCGGATGCTGAGGTCGGACTCCGGGTAGCCGGCGCACAGGGTCATGCTGGAGTTCTTCGACATGAAGCAGCCCGGGCCGACCACGGAGAAGATCACGTTGGCCCGGTCCTCGATGGTGGTGCCCGCGCCGACGAGCGAGCCGCGGATCAGCGTGTAGGCGCCCACCCGCACGTGGTCGCCGAGCTGCACCGCCTCGAGCTGGGCGGTGGGGTGGATGTCGCAGCCCTTGCCGATCACGTTCAGCCGCGAGAGCGCCCCCCACTTGACCAGGGCCGGCTCGGCCCGCCCGCTCCGGCCCACCTCCCACAGCCCGTCCAGCGCCCCTCGCAGCAGCCGGGCCGCGGCCCACAGCTTGTGGTCCAGCAGGGTCTCCACCCAGCGCACCTGGATGGAGAGCTGGTTGGCCCACAGCACGTGCACCCAGTGCCCGACGTGCATCAGGATGCTCGAGGTGATGGGGTGGCGGTAGGTGGCCGCGCCGGTGATGTTGGGCGGGGTGGGCACCTCCAGGACCTTCTCCTTGAAGCGCACCCGCGTGGGCCGCGCGGCGGCCAGCGCGCCCTCCAGCTCCGCGGGGCCCGCGGGGGAGGCCGCCAGCTCCAGCACCGCCAGGCGGTAGAGCACCAGCTCCTCACCCTCGGCCTGCCCCTCGGCGAGCTCCTGGAGCGCCCGGGTGCGCGCCACGAGCAGCGAGCCCGCGGGCAGCCCGGCCCGCAGCGAGCCCGGGCTCCGCCGGGCCTGCTCGAGCAGGCTGTCGAGCACCCGCCGGGTGAACAGCACGTCGTCCCAGGTGACCAGGTGACGGCCCGGCGGCAGCTCGCGCGCCTCCGCCACCCGCACCACCTCGAGCCCGGCCCGCGTCAGCACCGCGGCCTGGAGGTCGCCCAGCCGGTGGTTCCCGATCATGCTGTCCGCGACGGAATCGCCGAAGGGCTGGATGCGGCGGCCGGAGGCCAGGATGTATGCGCGCATGGGCCCAAGGTAGGCGGCGGGTGCGCGGGCTGTCAAGGCGCGCCTTGCGGCCCGGCCCCGGGGCGACTATCATCCCGAGCCGACATGCGCGCCACCCCTCCAGAAACTCGAAGAGCGCCTGGTGCCGCGAAGCCTGCGGCGCTCGCCCTGCTGCTCGCCCTCGGCCTGCTGCAGCCCTCGGCCCGGGCCGGCGCCCCCTGGCTGCCGGCCGTGAGCCTGCCGCCCGCCCCCCGGGTGGCGCCGCCCCCGCCCCGGGTCCCGGACGCGGACGCCCGGCGGCGCTTCGAGGCCGCCTTCGGCGAGGGCGGACGGCTGCTCGCGCTCGGCCAGTACGAGGCGGCCCGGCCGCTGCTGGAGGCCGCGGTGGCCGCCTGGCCGGAGCACGCCGAGGCCCGCCTGGCCCACGCCCGGGCGCTGCTCATGCTGGGCTACCTGGGCTGGCAGCAGGACCTCGTGGTGCGCGCCCGCCAGGACGCGGCCCAGGCGCTGTGGCTCGCGCCGGAGCGGCCCGGCGCGCGCGAGCTCCTGGAGCTTGCGGATCACCTGCTGGGCAGGATGAAGCGGCTGGCCGCCCCTGCCCGGCCCTCACCCAGGCCCGGGCGCTAACCAGGCCCGCGGAGGAGAGGCATGGACAGCCGGAAGCTGGCCCAGTGCTACGACAGCGACGTGGGCCCGGGCTGGGACGATCGCTTCCTGCCGATGCTGCTGGAGGCCTTCCCGGACGAGCTGCCGGCCAAGGCCAACCTGCTGGAGCTCGCCTGCGCCACCGGCCGGCTGACCGAGGAGCTCCTGGAGCGCCTGCCGGCCCAGGGCCGGGTGATCGCCATCGAGGACGGGCGCGAGCTGATGGAGCTGGCCAAGCAGCGCGTGGCAGACGTGGGCGGCCGGCGGGTGTTCTTCAAGAAGGAGGCCCCGGAGAAGATCACCTTCGCCGACGCGACCTTCGACGGCGTGCTGGCCGCTGGCCTGCCGCCGATCTACGATCTGCGCAAGGTCCTGGCCGAGTCCGCGCGGCTGCTGAAGCCCGGCGGCTTCCTGCTGCTGGGGGTGCCGCTGCAGGGCTCGTTCCAGGAGCTGTTCGACGCGCTGCGCGAGGTGGCCGAGAAGGAGGACCTGATCCCGGTCCAGGACGGGTTGGACCGCATCCAGCAGCGCCTGCCCGAGCGGGCCACGGCCAACCGCTGGCTGCAGGAGGCCGGCCTGGTCGAGCCCCGCACCCGCACCCAGCCCGCGAGCCTGGCCTTCCCCGGCGCGCTGGCCCTGCTGCAGTCGCCGCTGGTGCGCGCCTTCTGCCTGGAGGGCTGCCTGGCCCTCATCCCCGACCGCAGCTGGCGCGAGGGGGTGCTGGCCGGCATGGTCAAGGCGCTCGACACCTACTTCCCCGCCGGCCTCGAGCTCAGCCTGAACCTCGGGCGCCTGGAGGCCACCAAGGCCTGAGCCCGCCCCGCCCGCGCCCCCGGCCACGCCGCGAGAAACGAAGAAGGGCCCCGCCGGCAGCGCCGACGGGGCCCTCGGGGTCAGGCAGGCTCCTGGCTTACAGGAAGCAGAAGCCGTATTCGAGATCGCAGGTCAGGCCGGTCGGGCACACGGTCCCGCCGTCGCAGGCGATCAGGCACAGGCCCTCGGCCAGGGGCACGCCGCCCATGTACAGCTGGGCGCAGACGCCGCCAGCGGCGCAGTCCTGGGCGGCGATGTCGCACCACTCAGAGCAGTTGCCGTTGGTGAAGCCCCAGGCGTCCGGGAAGCAGAAGGGATCGGCGCCGGCGTTGGAGGCGCAGTCCGAGGGGACCGTGCAGGCCGCGGCCAGGATGCCCGCGCCCGGGGTGCAGGAGGCCGTGCCGGCGCACGCGGTATCGTCCGCGCAATCGATGTAGTTGTCCATGTCGTTGTCGGCCATGTCGTCGCACGCGCTCTCGGGCAGCAGCTCGTTGATGTTCAGGTTGAACGCGCCGGTCTGGCCGGGCCAGGAGTCCACCACGATGGTGTACTCCGCGCCCGCCACGGTCGGAGCGCCGGTGACGGACAGGTACGAGTTGGCCTCGTCGTCGTTGCAGCCGAGCAGGGTGCCGGCGGCGTCGTACACGCCCAGCACGGTGTCATCCACCGGGCTCGAGTTCAGGGTGTCGAACATGTAGGAGCCGGTGGTCGGGGCGGTCCACAGGAAGCACACCTCCGGGCCCGACGGCGGGTTGCCGGCGAAGCAGGGCAGGTCGGAGACCGCCGGGGCGCCCGTGAGGTCGCCGGTGGTGGCCGGGGTGCCGACCGCGCTGGCGATGTCGGTGCAGTTCAGGATGCAGCGGGCGGTATCGCCGAGGTCCTCGCAGCCGTTCGGGCAGGTGGTGGGGACCCACTCCTCGCCGGTCTGGCCGCAGGTCTCGAGGGTCACGCCGTCCGCGTTGCACTGGGTCGCGCCCGGCTCGCAGATGGTGGTGCAGTTGGGGGGATCCAGGGTGTCGTCGCAGCCGATGATGCAGGTGTAGGTGTCGCCCCACAGGCCGGAGGCGTTGCAGATCTGGAGGGTCATGGCGTCCATGCAGCGCAGCTCGTCCGGGGTGCACTCGGGCTGCTGGATGTTCAGCACGTAGGTGCCGGTGCCGGTGCTGTAGGCGTCGATCACCAGGGTGTAGACCGCGCCGGCGGTCACCGCGTAGCTGGTCATGGACTGCAGGCCGTCGCCGCTGTCGTCGTCGCAGGCGACCTGGGCGCCGGTCGCGTCGAGCACCATGATCACCGTGTCGTAGCTCGAGGTGTTGGTGTTGAACAGGTAGGTGCCGTCGGCCGGCGCCGTCCAGGTGAAGCACACGTCCGCGCCGCTGTTACCCTGGCAGACCGGGGTGAAGGTGTTGGCCATGCCGGTGTTCGAGCCGGTGGCCACGGCCGCGCCCACGTTGCTGGCGATGTCGGTGCAGCTCACGGTCACGCAGGCGCCCGCGATGCACAGGTCGCCGGTGGCGGCGCAGTCCGTGCCGTCCACCCAGTCCAGGCAGCCGTTGCCGCCCAGGCTGCAGGTCTGGATCACGCTGCCGGCGCACTGGGTCGCGCCCTCGGTGTCGCAGTTGTTCACGCAGGTCACGCAGGCGCCGTTCAGGCACAGCTCGCCGGCGGCCGCGCAGTCCTCGTTCAGCGTCCACACGCCGCAGCCGCCCGCGTCGGCGACGCAGGCGAACACGGAGTCGCCCTGGCACACGTTCGGGTCGCCCACGGTGCACTCGCCGATGCAGCAGGCCGCGCCGCTGCCCAGGCTCACGTCGTCCACCAGGAAGGAGATGCCCGCGCCCTGCACGTTGGACACGAACGCCAGGTCATGGGCCGCGCCGTCGGCGTAGGCCGACAGATCGATCTGCACCAGGGTCCAGGCCGCGTAGCTGTCCACGTCCGCCTCGGTGGTGTGGAACACCTGGGTGCCGTCCACGGTCACGTCCAGGTAGCCCGCGGTGCCCGAGCCGTCCGCGAAGGACCACAGGAAGAAGAACAGGGTGGCCGGCTGGCCGGCCGGGATGGTCACGCTCTGGCTCAGGGAGCCGTCCTCGACGCCGCTCTCCACGCCGCCGAACCAGGCCCACACGTTGCCGGCGTGCGGCGGGAAGCTGTTGTTGCAGGTGTCGAGATCGCACAGCGGGGTGCCGAACTGGGTCGAGGCCTCGGTCCAGGCGCCGGAGCCCGCGCCGGCCTCGAAGCCGCCGTCGGTCACCAGCTCGGTGCAGCTGCCGCCGCCCACGCACTGGCCGTTCGCGTCGCAGGTCTCGGGCGCGGTGCACTCGCCGCAGGAGCCGCCGCAGCCGTCATCGCCGCACTCCAGGCCGGTGCAGTTCGGGACGCACTCGCACTGGCCGGCGTTGCAGGTCTCGGGCGCGGTGCACTCGCCGCAGGAGCCGCCGCAGCCGTCGTCGCCGCACTCCAGGCCGGTGCAGTTCGGGACGCACTCGCACTGCCCGGCGTTGCAGGTCTCGGGCGCGGTGCAGGCGCCGCAGGAGGCGCCGCACACGGGATCCGGGCCGCACTCGAGGCCGGTGCAGTCCGGGGTGCAGTCCTCGCACTGGCCGGTGGCCAGGATGCACACCTCGGGGGCGGTGCAGGCGCCGCAGGAGCCGCCGCAGCCGTCGTCGCCGCACTCCAGGCCGGTGCAGACCGGGGTGCAGATGGGCTGGCAGATGCCGTCCACGTCGCACTGCTCGTTCACGCCGCAGTCGCCGCAGGAGGCGCCGCACACGGGATCCACGCCGCACTCGCGCGCGGTGCAGTCCGGGGCGCAGTCCTCGCACAGGCCGCTCGCCAGGATGCACACCTCGGGGGCGGTGCAGTCGCCGCACGAGCCGCCGCAGCCGTCGTCGCCGCACTCCAGGCCGGTGCAATCCGGGACGCAGACCGGCTCGCAGACGCCGTCCACGTTGCACTGCTCATCCACGCCGCAGTCGCCGCAGCTGCCGGTGCAGCCGTCGCTGCCGCACTCCCTGCCCGTGCAGTCCGGGGTGCAGGTGACCACGCAGGCCGCGTCGGCGCCGGTGACCTGGCAGGCCTCGTTGGCCTCGCAGGTGTCGGTCACCACCCAGTCGTTGCAGCCGTCCACCCCGAGCTGGCAGGTCTCGACCGTGTTGCCCGTGCACTGGGTCGCGTTGACCGTGTCGCAGGCGTCCGTGCAGGTGTCCGCGCAGGCCGCCGTGCCGGTCGCGTCCTCGCAGATCTGGCCGTTGGTGGCGCAGTCGGTGGTGTCGTCCCAGGCCAGGCAGCCCAGGTTGTCCGCGGTGCAGGTCTGCACGATGGCGCCGTTGCACTGCGTGTCACCCGCGGTGGCGCAGGCGTTCTCGCAGCGGCACAGGCCCGCCTCGCAGGTCTGCGAGCCGGCGCAGGTCTCGTAGGTCGTCCACACCGCGCAGCCATCCGCGTCCTCTGCGCAGCGCTCGGTGCCGGTGCTGTCCGTGTTGCACTGCACCGCGCCCAGGGTCACGCAGGCGTTCGCCACCGCCTCGCAGTCCGGGCCGCTCTCGCCGTCGTCGCAGCCCAGGCCGGTGAACGCCACCGCCAGGGCCAACAGGACCGTGCCCAACAGGTACGTGCTTCGCATGCCTTCCTCCAACGTCAATTAAGGTTGCCGAACACCCTCCGGAGACGGTCCACAGGGCCGTCGACCGGAAACCAGGAACCAAGGCTCAAAGACCCACCGGATGAAGCTCAAGGCTGGAAAGCGGGCGTATACTACACGCCTCGACATACACACACAACAAAAAAATGACCCGCCCTAACCCCTGGAATCACGTCGGGTTACGTAGTTTGGCGCGCCGGTCGAGCTGGTAGGCCTGGACCTTGCGGATCAGATTCCGGCGAGAGATCCCGAGGCTCTCGGCCGCCTTGGTCTTGTTCCAGCGGGCCCGCTTCAGGTGGTCGAGGATCATGGTGCGCTCGAGCCGTTCGACTGCGTCCGGCAGCGACGGCGCCTGGTCCCGGGCGGCCTCCGTGGTGGCGTAGATCTCGTAGCGGATGCGCGGGGACAGGAACTCCTCGCCGATCTCCTCGTCCTCCCCCCGCAGCACCACCAGCCGCTCGATCTCGTTCTCCAGCTCCCGGATGTTGCCCGGCCAGTGGTAGTCCATCAGCCGCTGCAGGCAGGCCGCCGCCAGCCGGTGCCGCTTGCCGGGCTGGGAGCGCTTGGCCAGGAAGTGCTCCACCAGGTGCGGGATGTCGTCCCGCCGATCCCTGAGCGAGGGGAGGTGGATGCTGATCACGTGCAGCCGGTAGTAGAGGTCCTCGCGGAACTGGCCGGCCTCGACCATGGCGTGCAGGTCCCGGTTGGTGGCGGCGATGATGCGCACGTCCACCTGCCGGGTCTGGGTCGAGCCGACCGGGATGAAGGTGCCCTCCTGGAGGATGCGCAGGAGCTTGACCTGGAGCGTCGGGCTCATGTCGCCGACCTCGTCCAGGAAGAAGGTGCCGCCGTCGGCCACCTCGAACAGGCCCTTCTTGGTGCCGACCGCGCCGGTGAAGGCGCCCCGCGCGTGCCCGAACAGCTCGCTGTCGAGCAGGTTGTCGTTGAAGGCGGAGCAGTTCTGCACCACGAAGGGCTTGTCCTTGCGGGCCGAGTTGAAGTGCACCGCCCGGGCCACCAGCTCCTTGCCGGTGCCGTTCTCGCCGGTCACCAGCACGGTCGAGTCGGTGGCCGCCACCTTGTCCATCAGGCGGTAGAGCTCCCGCATGGGCTGGCTCTTGCCGATGATCTGGTGGTAGCTCGAGCGCTCGGCCAGCTCGCGGGTCAGCCGGTCCAGCCGGCGCTCCTTGCGGGCCACCTCCTCGCGGAACACCAGCATCTCCCGCACCACCAGCTCGAGCACGTCCGCCAGGAAGGCCTCGGCCTCGGCCGAGAGCACCGGCGTCTCGCGGCAGGCGCGGCGCACCTCGGCCTGGGCCAGCGGCAGATCCGCCACCCGGGTGAGCACCGCCTCGATCTGATCCTCGAGCGCCTCCCGGCGGAAGAAGCCGCCCGCCAGGATGAGCCCCTGCGGCTCGCCCTCGACCGCCACCGGGACGTACATCTCGGCCAGGCCGGCGTGGCACGTCAGGCAGCTCGCGCCCTCGGGTTGCCCGCTGGCCCCGTGGTGGTCGAGCATCTGGTGCGCGGTGCGCTGGCAGCGCGCCTGGCCCTCCGGGCTGCCCTTCAAGAGCTCGCACAGCGGCCGCCGGGTGGCGAAGCGCACCACCTCCGGGGTCTCGATCAGCGCGCCCTGGGCGTCGGCGAAGCCCACGCCCAGGTTCCAGCGCCGGTTGATGATCTCGGCCATGCGGCGGATGACGCGCAGGCCGGCCAGCTCGGTCCAGTCCAGCATGGGGCCCCCTTAGCACGACCGAAAGGCCCACCGCAAGCGGCGAGAAACGGTTGACCGGGGCGGAGGCTTCATGCAAGCTACCGCCGGGATGACCGCCGTACGCCTCCAGCTCGTGCTGCTCGCAGCGTTCGCCGCGACCTCCTGCGGGGACAAGCTCGAGACGCACCTGACCAAGTTCGGGGATCCGGCCGCCCAGCAGGCCGCGCCCCTGCCGCCGCCGCCGGACGCCTACGCCCTGGGGGAGTCGCCCGAGGTGGCCGCGCGGGTGGTGGGCATGCCCTACCGGGAGGTGGCCGCGCGCCTGGGCGCCCACCGCCTCCAGTCGAAGATCGAGTACACCTTTCAGCGGGGCAACGCCCAGGTCGCGCTCCAGGAGACCGCCCTGCTCGTGCAGGCCGCCGACGGCGGGTTCCGCCTCAAGGTGGAGAACCAGGCCAGCCAGGGCTACGAGCTGCTGTTCACCGGGGGCCAGCTCTTCGTCCGCCAGCGCTACGGCAAGTTCCACCCCCGCGATCTGCTCGAGGCCCAGCACCTGCGCTGGCGCGACGAGGCCACCCGCGGCTACGCGGCGCTGGTGCGCCTGTTCCGCGGGCGGCTGTTCCTGTCCAAGCAGGGGCTCGCCCGGCACCACGGCCGGGACGCCATGCGCTACGGCATCGCGCTCGGGCCCGGGCCGGCCAACCTGCCGGGCGCGCCCGCCGCGCCGCAGCCGCCGGCCGGGGTGAGCAGGTACGTGTTCCCGATCGAGCCCACCCCCAGCGAGGAGGATGGCTGGCGGGACCGGGCCGAGCCGCAGGAGGCCCTGGGCAGCCTGCTGGTGGACACCGACACGGGTGTGCTGCTCGAGGTGAGCTTCCGCGGCCGGCTGGCCTGGCAGAGCCCGGCCGGCGAGGCGCTGGAGCTGCGGGTGTCGGCGGCCATCACGGCCGACGGGTTCGGCAACCCGCCCAGCCTGCCGGGCCCGGCCGAGGGGGAGCTCACGCCCGTCCCCGACCGGCTGGTGGTGGACACCAAGCCGCTCGACTTCTTCTACGGCAAGGGCTACACCTCCACCCTCGGCCTGCCCGCCGGCGTGGCGCGCCGCTCCGAGGACGAGAAGAAGGCCGAGGCCGAGGCTGCCCCCCAGCCCCCGCTCGAAGGAGGCGTCCCATCGAACCCCTGAAGCTCGCCGAGAGCCTGGCCGCGCTGGGCGCGGAGAAGAAGGCTCGCCGCCCGCGCCTGCTGCACGTGGGCCCGCTGACCTCCTACACCGACTACCTGCTGCTGCTGTCGGCCACCAGCGACCGCCACGCGCGGGCGCTGGCCGACTTCCTGGCGAGCGAGATCAAGAGGACCGCCAGGGTCCGCGCGCTGGGCGTCGAGGGCGTCGAGGGCGGGCAGTGGATCCTGCTCGACTTCGGCGACGTGGTGGTCCACGTGATGCAGGAGACGACCCGCAAGTACTACGATCTCGACGGCCTGTGGGTGGACGCCGAGGAAGTCGCGCTCGCCGATTCATGAGCCCCGCCCCGCCCCGCGCCCGGCTCCTCGGGCTGCTCTGCGCACCGCTCGACGCCTGCCAGGGCCTGCTCGATCTGCTGCTGCCCCCGGCCTGCGGCGTGTGCCAGGCGCTGCTCGACGAGCGCCGCGAGGTGCTGTGCCCCAACTGCGCGGCCGAGCTCGAGCCCTTGGGCGGCGCGCTGTGCGGGCGCTGCGGGCTGCCGGGCGCGGACCCCTGCCCGGCCTGCCGGGGCGAGCCCGGGCCGCTCTCCAGGCTGCGCTCCGGCTGGGCCTACGAGGGGGCGCTGCAGCAGGCCATCCTGCGCATGAAGCTCGGCCGGCGCATCGAGCTGGCCGAGGACCTCGGGGCGCGGCTGGCCGCGCGGGCTCTCCCCGGCTGGGAGTGGCAGGAGCTCGAGCTGCTCGCGCCCATCCCGCTCCACCCCCGGCGGCTCCACGCCCGCGGCTTCAACCAGGCCGCGGTGATCGCCCGGGCGCTGGCCCGCGCCCACGGCCTGCCGCTCAGCCTCGATCACCTGGTGCGTACCCGGGCCACCCCGGAGCAGGCCCGGGCCCAGGATCGCGCGGCGCGGCTCGCGAACGTGCGCGGCGCCTTCGCGGTGAGGGCGGGCCACCCCTTCGCGGGCAGGTGCGTCTGCCTGGTGGACGACGTGGTCACCACCGGCGCCACCCTGCACGCCGCGGCCGAGGCGCTGCTCGCGGCCGGGGCGCGGGAGGTGCGCGGGCTGAGCGTGGCCCGCACCCTGTGAGGCGATCCGGGGCCACCGCCGCAGAATTCCCCTTTCGGATCAAGCCGGAAAATGGGCGCACGCAGACTTGACGCGGGTTCGCCGTCCTCTCTAATATCTGGGAGCGGTGCTCCAACCTCCACGGTCGGCAGCCTGCGCCACCCCGAGCCAGGATGGGCGGGGCCGCAGGCCTCCGCGAAACGGGAAGGTGATGGCGATGAGAAGCAACTGGATGATCGGTCTGGCGCTGGTGGGCGCGCTGCTGTTCCTCGGCGCGGGCTGCGACGGCGGCACCACGACCGGGGACGGCGGCGACGGCAACACGAACACCGACGGCGACGGCGACGGCGGCCAGTGCCCCACCCTGTGCTCGGTCGACGGCGACTGCTGCGAGGAGCATGGGTGCGTGGACGGCTTCTGCCTGCCGGTCGGCGCCTGCCCGACGGGCTGCAACAAGGAGTGCGACAAGGCCGCGGGCCAGGTCTGCGACCAGGGCACCAAGAGGTGCATCCAGGGCGCGCCGCCGCTGAACTGCCAGACGGACTGCAACTGCTTCACCGACGAGGTGTGCGACCAGGGCGCCTGCGTGGCGGCCTGCCAGGGCGACGAGGACTGCGCCGAGGGCCTGGAGTGCCGCGACAGCCTGTGCCGGCCCGCGGCCTGCGCGACCCGCGAGGAGTGCGTGGGCGGCGCGGGCTGCATGGTGTGCAAGAACCAGGAGTGCGTGTCCGAGCCGGCCGTGTGCGCGGGCGACGCCGACTGCTGCGTGGGGCGGCGCTGCAACTTCGGCACCTGCGTGCCGGTCGAGACCGGCTGCCTGGCCGACAACGACTGCACCGAGGTGGACTTCCCGCGCTGCGTGGACGGGAGCTGCGTGCAGGAGTGCGTCAACGACATCGACTGCCTCCAGGGCCAGGCGTGCGTCAACACGCACTGCGAGTCGGTCGGCTGCTCGCCGGAATCCTGCGCCGTGGGTGAGTGGTGCGACACGGGCGACGGGATCTGCAAGCCGGGCTGCGACTCCAACAGCGATTGCATCACCCCGAACACCTGCAACTACCAGACCCACGCCTGCGGCCAGACCGACTGCTGCGGCAACGCCTGCCAGGCGCCCGCCTACTGCGACACCCTGAGCTGCGCCTGCGCCGAGCCCTGCGTGCGGGGCGACTGCGTGTTCGGCTCCTGCACCCTGTACCCCAACACCACCTGCGACGCGGCCTCCAACAAGTGCGTGGCCTGCCCGGCCAACTTCACCTGCAACGCGGCCACGGGCCAGTGCGTGTGCACGGACGCGGCCTGCCCGGCCGGCTCGACCTGCAACGAGGTCACCGGCATGTGCGAGGCCGAGCAGGGCAACTGCGTGCCGGCCTGCGTGGCGCCCGAGGTGTGCGGGGTCAACGACGTGTGCGCCGTCCCGGGTGGCGGCGGGGACGGCGACCCGTGCTTCGCCGACGCCGAGTGCGACGCGACCCAGGGCTTCCTGTGCGACGGCTCCCTGTTCTGCATCGGCTGCATGCTGATGGACGAGACCTTCGTGCCCGAGTTCGTGTGCCGGGAGGAGTGCTCGCTGCTGATGGGCACCTGCTCGAACGGGGCCTACTCCTGCAACTACCGCCACCTGGGCCTGAAGGGGCTGTGCGTGCCCTGAGCCGCCCGCGCCACACCTGGGAGGGCCCGATGAAGCCGCTGCGATCCGTGCTGCCGCTCGCCCTGCTCGCCGCGCTCGCCTGCCTGCCGCTCGGCGCCTGCTCCGGAGGCGGCGGGGAGGGCGACGGGGGGCTCGACGCGCTGGACGGCGACGGGGACAACGACCCGGGTCCGCCGCCCTGCACCACCATCAACGACTGCCCGGTGCGCACGGTGTGCATGGGCGGGCTGTGCCAGCCGGGCACCGCCTGCCTCGGCGACGGGGACTGCCCCGGCGGCAGCGTGTGCCTGCTGATGAAGGAGGTGTGCGTCCCGGAGAACCCGTGCGCCACCGACGCGGACTGCACCTCGCAGGCCCTGCCGCACTGCCTGACCGCCAGCGGCCTGTGCGTGCGCTGCCTGGAGGCCGTCCACTGCGGCGATCCGGCCGCGGTGTTCTGCAACGACCAGTACGAGTGCGAGGCGGTCGGGCCGGACTGCTCCACGGACGCCGACTGCGCGGGCGATCCGGACGGCAAGCTCCACTGCGACCCGGCCCAGGGCAAGTGCGTCGTGTGTGCGAACGACACCCACTGCAACGGGCAGCACTGCACCCCGGACACCAGGGTGTGCGTCGAGTGCCTGAGCTCCGCCCACTGCGGGGTGAACCCCTTCCGCCAGTGCCTGCTGCCCGACAGCGTGTGCGTCGAGTGCCTGACGGACCAGGACTGCACGGGCGGCGAGCGCTGCAACCAGTCCAGCCACAACTGCACCGCGCTGGTGTGCGCCACCGACCAGGACTGCGCGGCCTCCCCCGACGGCATGTACTGCCTGCCGGCCACGGGCGACTGCGTGCAGTGCAAGGATCACACCCACTGCGGGGCGCTGCAGTGGTGCCGGACGAACACCTGCCAGAGCGGCTGCCAGACCGACCAGGAGTGCGAGGACAAGGTGGCCAACACCAACCGCTGCACGGTCGCCACCGGGGCGTGCTACTGGGCCGAGTGCACGCTCGACGCGGACTGCGCCGGCAACCAGGACGGCAGGACCCGCTGCAAGACCACGAGCGTGCCGAACAACCCGCCCCAGTACTCCTGCGTGCAGTGCACCGACGACGCGCACTGCTCCGAGAACCTGGTGTGCGACGACACCAGCGGCCAGTTCGTGTGCGAACCCCAGCCCTGCTACCAGTACGCGGACCCGGACGCGCCCTGCGAGCAGATCGACCCCTGCTACCGCTGCGACATGCACGACGGCCAGTGCAAGCCGCTCGGCACGGTCGACATGGCCTACGATCCCGCCGACCACTGCACCTACGACCCGGGCGATCCCGACGCGCGCGGCGGCTGCTGCCAGGGCTACTACTGCACCACGACCGAGGCCTGCGAGCGCAACCTGAACTGCCAGAGCGACCTCGACTGCGCGATCGACGCCTACTGCAACGACACCACGTACCAGTGCGAGGTGGCCTCCTGCTGCGTGCCCGCCTGCACCGGCGGCCAGCTGTGCGTGGGCGTGCGGCCGGACTGCTCCTGCCAGTCGAGCTGCCACGCGGCCGGCGACAGCTGCGACCCGTTCTCGCCCAACTGCTGCGAGGGCCTGCGCTGCTCCATGTTCTGGCCGATGTGCACCGCTGGGTAGCCCTGTCCTCAGCGTGTACGACAATCGGGGTCCTGTCGGCTCGCCCCCCATCCATGCTCACTCGGCGCTCCGCGTGGATGGGGGCCCCCTCGCCGCCACCCCTCTGCAATGCAGAGTCCGGCAACACTCCCTCGATGAATCCTTGCCCTCACGCCGGCCCGCAGGGCCGGCGCCAATCCCTCCTCTCCTTGACACGCGCGGGGGCGCGGGGTCCCATGCGGCTGTGAGCCTCTCCATCCAGGAGCTCCGGGACGTGGTGGCCGAGCTCGCGGCGGTGCTGCCCGGGTCCCGCCTGGACAAGCTGCACGCGGTGCGGCCCGAGGTGCTGCAGCTCGTGCTCCAGCGCCGGGTGCTGATCCTGTCGCTCGAGCCCGGGGCGCTGCGCCTGCACCTGGTCGAGGAGCGCGCGCCCGGCCCGCCGAGCCCGCCGGCCTGGGTGATGAAGGCCCGGGCCGAGCTCCTCAACCTGCCGCTCGCCTCGCTCGAGCTCCTGGGCGACGACCGCGTGGTGCGGCTCGCCTTCGAGGGCCGGCGCGGCCGCCGGGCGCTGGTGGCCGAGCTGTTCGGCCGGAGCGGCCGGCTGCTCCTGCTCGACGGCGAGGAGCGCGTGCTGTACCCGCTGCTCGGGGCCGGCCAGCGCGGGCAGCCCTACGCCCCGCCCGCGCGCGCCGCGCGGCCCGGCCCGCCGAGCCGCTTCCCGGCGCCCGAGCCCGGCGCGCTCGCCGTCAACCGGGCCGTGGAGGCCCACTACCGGGAGCTCCTGGCCGCGAGCGAGCTCGCCCGCGCCCGGCGGGAAGCCGCCCGGCCGCTGGCGGCGCGACGGGAGCGGGCCCGGCGCCGCGTCGGGGCCATCGAGGCCGATCTCGCGCGCATCGCCGGGGCCGACGGGCTCTCGCGCCAGGCCGAGGCCCTCAAGCACGGGCTGCAGCTCGTCCCGCGCGGCGCGGCGCGGGCGAGCCTGCCCGATCCCTTCGACCCCCAGGGCCCGCCGGTGGAGATCGCGCTGGACCCGGCCGTGGAGCCCGTGGTCCACATGCAGCGGCTCTTCTCCCGCGCCCGGCGGCTGCGCCAGGCCCGCCCGAAGGTCGAGGCGCGCCTGCGAGAGGCCCGGGCCGAGCTCGAGTCTTGCGAGCGGGCCCTGCAGGCCATCGAGGCGGCCGCGGACGCCGGGGCGCTCGGCGCGCTCGCCCTGCCCGGGGCCGGCGCCGCGGCGCGGCCCTCACCCGCGCCGCGCGCGCGCGGGCCGGCCCGGCGACAGCCCTTCAAGCGCTACCTGTCCGCCGCGGGGCGGGAGATCCTGGTGGGCCGCTCCGGCCGCGACAACCACGCCCTCTCGTTCCAGGTGGCCCGCGGCAGCGACCTGTGGCTGCACACCCGGGACGCGGCCGGCGCCCACGTGGTCGTGCGCCTGGCGCGGGACGAGGAGCTGGACGAGGCCAGCCTGCTGGACGCGGCCACGCTGGCGGTGCATCACAGCCCGCTCCGGGACGCGGCCAAGGCCGAGGTCACCTACACCCTGGCCAAGCACGTCCACCCCATCAAGGGCGCCCCGCCCGGGCTGGTGTCCGTGGCCCGCGGCAAGACCCTCCTGGTGCGCATGGACCCGGCCCGCCTGGCCCGCCTGGAGCGCACCCGTCCAGAGACATAACGGCTCGTAGAATATTGGTTTTCGTGGGCCTGGCACCCCCCGCGAGGGCGACCTCCGTCCCCGATGTGGGATAATGTGGTCATTTTTTTGACAGGTTTGAAATAGCCATTTACCATTGGGCGCATACAGGAAGGATCCCAAGTGAATTCTCGAGGGATCCAAGGCGCGAGGAAGGAAACCATGGCCCACAACAGGCGCATCGCTCCGAAGAAGGTCGAGAAGAAGGCCGAGGGCAAGGCGGTCGGTGGCGACAGGCGGCACGAGGTGGCGGGTGTCATCTTCTCCCTGGCCGCCGGCATCGTCCTGCTGTCGCTCGCCTCCTACGACCCGGCCGATCCCATCTTCCAGGGCGCGGGCCAGAAGGCCCACAACCTGGTGGGGCTGGTGGGCGCCTACCTGGCCGACGGGCTGCTGTTCTGCCTGGGCGTCGGCGCCTTCCTGATCGTGGGGGCGCTGGCCTACGTGGCCGGGGCGGCCTTCACCCGCGGCGGCCTGGCCTTCCGCGCCCGCAAGGTGGTCGGCTACACCTCCCTGGTGATCTGCGCCGCGGCGCTGGCCCACATCCTGCTCGAGGGGCGGCCCGTGCTGGGGCACGCCCCGGGCGGGCTGCTGGGCGAGGTGGCGGGCGGGTTGTGCGTCTCGCTGCTGGCCGGCGCCGGCTCCGTCGTGGTGCTGAGCGCGGGCGCGCTGCTCGCCCTCATCTCCGCCACCGGCCTCAGCCTGACCCGGACCGGGCGGTGGCTGGGCCGGGGCCTGGCCTTGGCCGGCCGGGCCGCGGGCAGGGCGCTGTGCTTCAGCGGGCGCCACGCCGGGCGGGCGCTGGCCGCGGCCGGGCTGGCCATGGGCCGCTGGCTGCGCGAGCAGACCCGGGAGTTCATCCGCGCGCTGCGCGAGCGGCCCGAGCCGGCGTTGGCCCACGCCTCCCCGGAGGCCGGGCCGGTGTCCGCGCCGCAGTTCTCCGAGCCGATCCTCGAGGCCGCGATCGTGCCGGCCCGCGCCGGGCGGAGCCGCATGCGCGGCCTGCTGGCGCCGCCGATGAGCGACCCGCCCCCGCTCGGCCGCCGCGAGCCGGCGGTGGTCACCTCGGAGCCGCCGCCCGCGTCCGAGCCCACCTTCGAGCCGGACGAGCCCGGACCGGTCCAGGCCTCCCCCGAGCCCCGGGCCGAGCCGGCGCCCCTGCCCGCGCCGCCGGCCGCGACCCGCGAGGCGGCCCGGCGCATGCCCGAGATCGTCATCCCGCGCCCGGACGACGGCCGGGAGGAGGCCGCGGCGGTGCGCGAGGCCCGCGAGGAGCCGAAGCCCCCGCCCTCCCCGGACTACCGCAACTTCCAGCTCCCCTCGATCGACTTCCTGCAGGTCGGGGTCCAGGAGGAGACGGTCATCGACGAGGCCCAGCTGCACGAGTACGCCCGGCGGCTGGAGGCCAAGCTCAAGGACTACGGCATCGACGGCTGCGTGACCAAGATCATGCCGGGCCCCGTGGTGACCATGTACGAGTACGCCCCGGGCCCGGGCATCAAGGTGTCCAAGATCTCCAGCCTGAGCCAGGATCTCGCGCTGGCGCTCGAGGCCTTCAGCGTGCGCATCATCGCCCCCATCCCTGGGCGCGCCGTGGTGGGCATCGAGGTGTCCAACAAGACCCGCAAGACGGTCTACGCGCGCGAGATCGTCGAGCACCCGGCCTTCGTCAAGAGCAAGTCCAAGCTCACCCTGGTGCTGGGCAAGAACATCGAGGGCGCCCCCTTCGTGACCGATCTGAACAAGATGCCCCACCTGCTGGTGGCCGGCGCCACCGGCACCGGCAAGAGCGTGGCGCTCAACACCATGATCGCTTCCATCCTGTACAAGGCCACGCCCGAGGACGTGCGCTTCATCATGGTGGATCCCAAGGTGCTCGAGCTGTCGCTGTACGAGGGCATCCCCCACCTGTTGCTGCCGGTGGTCACCGACCCGCGCAAGGCCCAGGCCGCCCTGCAGTGGGCGGTCAACGAGATGGAGCGCCGCATCCGCGTCCTGCACGCGGCCGGGGTGCGCAACCTGGACGCCTACAACGCCAAGGTGGAGAAGCTGAAGGCGGGCCAGGCCGCGGCGGAGGCAGAGGCCGCGGTCCAGGCGGACGAAGGGGACGAAGGGGACGGGCCGGAGGCCTCCGCGGAGGCCGTGCAGGAGCAGGCCGTGCCGCCCGAGGCCGCCCTGCCCGAGACTGCTCCGGCCGAGGCCGCCCCGGCCGAGGCCGCCCCGGCCGAGGCCGCCCCGGCCCCGCTGGGCATGGCCGCGCCC
Source organism: Myxococcota bacterium (assembly GCA_022710975.1). Taxonomy (GTDB): domain Bacteria; phylum Myxococcota; class B64-G9; order B64-G9; family B64-G9; genus JAKLGA01. The sequence goes on from JAKLGA010000005.1 coordinate 365,530, forward strand.
GGCGTGCCGCGCTCCAAGAAGATCCTGGTCATCGACCGCACCGCCGCCCACCCGGAGGACGAGCTGCAGGTCATCGAGGTGAAGCCCGGCCAGGAAGACGGCGCCCCGGCCGAGGGCCCGCGCTGGGACAAGCTGCCCCACGTGGTGATCGTGATCGACGAGCTGGCCGACCTGATGATGACCGCCAGCCGCGAGGTGGAGACCAACATCGCCCGCATCGCCCAGAAGGCCCGCGCGGCCGGCATCCACCTGATCGTGGCCACCCAGCGCCCGTCGGTGAACGTGATCACCGGCCTCATCAAGGCCAACCTGCCCGCGCGCATCTCCTTCCGGGTGGCCTCCAAGGTGGACGCGCGCACCATCCTGGACGCGAACGGCTCCGAGTCGCTGCTGGGCAACGGCGACATGCTGTTCCACCCGCCCACCACCTCCGAGCTGATCCGGGTGCACGGCGCGCTGATCACCGAGGACGAGATCGAGAAGCTGGTGACGCACCTGCGCAAGCAGGGCGAGCCCGTCTACGACGAGAGCATCCTGGCCTCGGCCGAGGAGGGCGAGGAGGGCGAGGGCGCCGCCGAGGAGGAGGACCACGACGAGATGTACGACCTGGCCGTCCAGATCGTGTCCGAGCTGGGCCAGGCCTCCACCTCCATGGTCCAGCGCAAGCTGCGCATCGGCTACAACCGCGCCGCCCGCCTGATCGAGCGCATGGAGCGCGAGGGCATCGTCGGCCCGGCCGACGGCGCCCGCCCGCGCGAGGTCCTCATCCACAACCCGATGCCGACCTGAGCCCCGGCCCACCCGCCGTGACCGGTCCGTGACCCGGCCGTGACACGCCGCGCCCCGTGATTCCGGGGGCTTGCTCCATTCTCCGGGCGTCCTTGCCACCATCAGCCGGCCGCGGGTTACACCCCTCGGAACCGGGGCGGGAGAAAAGCGAGCGGTGCCTTGACGCACGAGGAACACGCAGGCCTCCGGCCCGGGCCGGTGCGGCGCTGGCGGCCCGCCCCCTGGCTGGCGCTGGCGCTCCTGGCCGCGACCCCGGCGGCCCGGGCCGAGGAGGCCGTGGCCGCCGAGCCGGCCGCGCAGTCCGAGGACCGGGCCATGTGGCGGGGCTCGTTCCTGAGCTACCGCAACTCGGTCAGCCTGAACTCCTTCGATCGGGGCGCCGAGCTGACCTACGACCCGAGCTACCTGATGGGCCTCGAGCTGGGTCCCCGCCTGTGGTTCGGCGACGCGCTGTACGTGCGCGCCAGCCTGGCCATGCAGGTGGAGCTCACCACGGCGGACGACACCACCTACCAGCACGAGCTGGTGCTCGGCGATCTGGCCGTGGTGGCCGGCCTGTCGAAGATCCTCACCCTCCCCCTGGTCGGGGTGGACGTCAGCTTCGACCTGGTGCTGACCACCCCCACCAGCAAGCTGTCCCAGGCCCGCAGCCTGCGGGTGGGCTTCGGCCCCGGGCTGCGCCTGTCGCGCTCCTTCGACCTGCTGGCGGGCCTCGAGGTCGGCTACACGCTGCGCTTCAACGGCAACCTGCACCGCTACACCACCTCCACCTCCGAGACGGCCAGCATCGTCGGCTGCACGGCCACCGACGGCTCCTGCGACCCCTTCCGCAACTCGGGGCTGCGCAACAGCCAGCTCCGGGTGGTGAACAGCCTGGACCTCAGCCTGGCCTTCCTGTCCTGGCTGCGCCTGGAGCTGGCCTACGGGCTGGTGCTCGACTGGACCTACCCGTTCGACGACGATGGGGGCAGCCGGCAGCAGCGCCACGGCTCGCAGTTCGACGCCGCGCTCGCCTTCCAGGCCCTGCCGTCCCTGGGCGTCGCGCTCGGCCTCAGCACCGTCAGCCCCCAGCTCGCGCCCGACGCGTCCTACTACAACCCGTTCTACAACCGCTACTCGCTGGTCTACCTGGACCTGCGCCTGGACTTCGGTGGGCTCGTCGAGCAGCTCACCCGAGAAGACGGAGAGGACTGACATGAAGCCACACTGCCTGCGCTGGACGCTCGCCGCCGCCCTGCTCCTGCCGGCCTGCGCCGAGCAGCTCCCGCCCGTGAACCGGGTCCAGCCGTACGCCCTGGAGAAGCGCTACTTCGTGGGCGAGGACCTGCAGGACGCGGCCGACAACCCCGAGTTCTGGACCCAGGGCACGCTCATCGACGTCGGCTACGGCGCGGCCCAGGACGGCCTGTTCACCTCCACCTACGCCCAGCCCATGGCGCGCATCCGCTGGGAGATCACCGAGAACCTGCTGCTCGGCCGCCTGGCCTACGAGCGCATCCAGGACTCCGACGGCAAGGGGGCCGGCCGGGCCACCAACGACGGGGTGATCGTGGTGGCCTTCCCCGTCGAGAGCCACTTCGACATCGTGCGCGCCTACAACCCCACCACCGGCGAGCAGCTCAACGTGCTCGAGGAGAACAGCTCCGACCGGCCGTGGTACGAGCGCGAGTACATGCGGGTGGACTGGTCGCGCAACATGAACACCGACTCCTACGACTTCGACACGCTGTCGATGCTGGGCGTCTACGGCGGGGTGACCTACGAGTCGCTGGACTACGACGTGACCGACCCCGGGGATCCCGACGCCCCCGTGCTGGATCTGGAGAACGGCTACTTCGACGTGACCAACAAGGCCTTCGCCACGCCGCAGCTGGTCGATCTGGCCTACCTGGGCTGGGGCATCGACAGCTTCCCGGCCTGCTTCCTGGAGGCGGACTTCACCGGCGGCTCGGCGCCGGCGGGCAGCTGCAACCCGGTGGAGCTGACCATCCGCCAGTCGTTCCGCCGCGTGGACGAGGGCGACTTCGAGCCGATCCACTGGGACGGGCAGCGCTTCCAGTCCTTCGGCGGCTTCACCACCGACCGCTACGGCTTCGCCCGCAACTACGGCATGGCCGACGCCCTGTGGTACCGCTTCCTGAACCACCACCGCATCTGGGAGCGCTCGCACTACTACCAGGATCCCGAGGCCATGACCGGCCCCGTGGCCTGCAACACGCCCGAGACCACCGGCTTCGGCGACGACCCCAACCGCGACGAGGACGCCGACGGCACCGCGGACGAGTGCGCCGCGGCCGGGGCGGGCTCGCGCTGCGACATCTTCCGCCAGCGCTGCACCCTGCCCTACGCCCAGCGCGAGGTCCGCGCGCTGGCCTGGTACTACTCCGATGGCTCCGACCCCTTCTACTTCGAGCCCACCCGCGAGGCCGCCCACCAGTGGGACGTGGCCCTGCGCCAGGCCGTGGTCACCGCCCGCTACGTGGAGTGCCAGCGCACGGGCGGCCAGGGCTGCGCCGGGAGCTACCCGGTGCCGACCGGCCAGCAGGTGGAGAACGAGGACGCCCTCAACCTGGCACGCGAGGTGGACGACTGCCGCGCCCGCCTGTCCGCCTCCGCCGAGGACTGCCAGGCGCTGGCCGACAGCCTGGGCTCGGCCCGCGGCTACAGCCCGGCGGTGGTGGCGCTGGCGAAGATGCCCGAGATGGTGGTGCTGTGCCACAGCCCGGTGGAGGCCGCGGATCCCGAGGTCTGCGGCGGCCCGGCGGACCGCCTGCCCCCGGGCCTGACGGCGGCCGAGTGCGCGGAGGCCCGCGAGGGGGGCGACGAGCTCACCCAGCAGCTCTGCGCCCAGGCCCGCCACGCGCGGCGCGGCGATCTGCGCTACCACCAGATCAACGTGATCCCCGAGCCGCAGACCCCCTCGCCCTGGGGCATCATGGTGGACTCCATCGACCCCGTCAGCGGCATGAGCGTGGCGGCCAGCATCAACGTGTGGTCCTACATCAACGACCTCATCAGCCAGCTCACCCTGGACCAGATCCGCTACCTCAAGGGCGAGCTGCGCTCGGTCGACGTGACCGAGGGCCGGTTCATCGAGGACTGGGCCCAGGCGGCCCAGTCCGCCGGCAGCCACGGCGTGCTGCCCAAGCTCAGCCGCGCGGAGCTCAACCAGCTCGTGGCCGAGTTCAGCGGCGGCACGCCCGAGCAGGTCGAGCGCGGCGTGGGCGGCCTGCCGGACCAGGTGCAGCAGGAGGTCCGCAGCGCCAACCACGACATCCGCGCCGTGCGCGCGACGGTGGACGCCCCCTCGACCCACAAGGCCGTCTACGCCTCCCGGCTCCGGGCCGCCCAGGGCACGGAGTTCGAGGCCGCCCTGATGACGCCCATGCTCCAGGCGCTGACCGGCACGCTGGGGCTGCCGCTGAGCGACGCGGTGATGAACCTGGCCTCCCCGCTGCGCGGCGCCAACCCCGCCATGCAGCGCGAGTTCAGGCAGGCCAAGGAGGAGGCGCTGGCCAGGCGCGGCGCCTGCATCCTGCACCCGGACGAGTCCATCGCCCCGGTGTCCCTGCCCGGGCTGGCGGACGTGCTCGAGGCCAAGTTCGAGCGCTTCAACCCGGCCGATCCCCGGGCGGTCCAGCAGGTGCGGGCCGAGCGCATGCGCCAGTACGTGGCCCGCCGCATGCACATGTCCGTCATCGCCCACGAGATGGGCCACTCGGTCGGCCTGCGGCACAACTTCGTGTCCTCGTCCGACGCGCTCGACTACCGCCCGCAGTACTGGCAGCTGCGCACGCGCAACGGCCAGGTGACCACGCCCTGCCAGGACCTCACCGCCGACGGCGACAGCTGCGTGGGCCCGCGCTACTTCGATCCGGTCACCGCCGAGGAGCGCAACAACCTGATCTGGATGTGGATGCACTCCTCCATCATGGAGTACCCGGGCGACATCACCCAGGACATGCTGGGCCTGGGGGTGTACGACTTCGCCGCGGTGCGCATGCTGTACGGCGACGCGGCCCCGGTGCACGCCGACCCGAGCTTCAACGCCGGCACCGCCCGCGGCGCCGCCATGCTGGACAAGATGGACTCCTTCGGCGGCATCCTGGGCATCCAGCCCACCTGGGGCGGCGAGAACTACCACTACTCGGAGATGCAGAACCGCCTGGAGCTCATCCGCGACTGCCAGAACCTCGCCGACCCGACCCTCTTCAGACCGGCCAACTGGGACGAGGACCAGGACGGCGTGTGGAGCCCGCTGCTCGACGGCCTGCTGGTCAAGGTGGACAACCAGTGGTCCCGCTGCCAGCAGCAGCCGGTGGACTACGTGGACTGGGACCAGCTCGGCATGCCCAGCGTGGCCCAGGCCGGCAGCTCCTACTTCGGCGGTCCGAGCGTGGACCCGGCCGGCCGCACGCGCGTGCCGTACGGCTTCGCCACCGACCGCTGGGCCGACCTCGGCAACGTCAGCGTCTACCGCCACGACAACGGCGCCGATCCCTACGAGATCTTCGACTTCCTCATCTCCCAGCAGGAGGTCAACTACATCTTCGACCGCTTCCGCCGGGGCCGGCAGACCTTCAGCGTGCGCGGCGCCGCGGCCCGCACGCTCGAGCGCTACAGCGCCAAGGTGCGCGACGGCGCCAAGGGCCTGTCGCTGTTCCGCAACTACTACGAGGGCATCGCCTACGACCTGGGCTACGAGTTCAGCTCCCTGTGGCCGACGGCCGCCGGCTGGTACAAGGAGAACATCATCGCCTCCAGCCTGGCCTTCGACCACTTCGCCCGCACCCTGGACCGGCCCACGCCGGGCGCTCACTTCCGGCGCAACTACAGCGAGCTCCTGTTCTCCGACAACGACTCCTGGGCCACGCCCGGCCCCACCCTGGTCAACATCCCGGCCGGGGTGAAGGGCAGGTACGACTCCATCGTGCTGGGCGGCTGGCTGGTGGAGAACCAGCTGGCCGAGGGCCAGGGCGAGTACGACTCGGACTACACGGTGAACGCCGGCTCCTACTACGACAAGCTCTACACGGCCATGCTGATGACCGAGTCCGTGGACAACTTCATCTCCGACTCGCGCATGGACTTCGTCGACCCGCGCTACCGGGCCGTGTCCCTGGCCGATCTCTTCCCGGACGGCTTCCGCCGCTGGCTGGGCAACAACCTGACGGGCGACGAGCTGCTCAAGGGCTGGCGCGTGCCCGCCCAGGCGGACGGCACCCCGGACGCCGAGTTCGGCACCAAGATGGCCCCCTACCTCGGCTGGATCTCCTGGTGGCCCTCGACGCCCCAGGTGTGCTTCCCCAACGGCCAGACCACCCTGTGCTCGGACTACACCGCGCCCACGAGCGGAGCGCTCGACCCGCGGGCGCCGGCCGGCGTGGCCGTGCTCGATCCGCAGGTGGGCTGGGAGCAGCAGAAGTTCCTGATCGCCTGGACCATGCTGTACCTGCCGGAGAACCAGGAGCAGTACTGGCTGGACCTGCTGCGCATCTGGGAGCTGGGCGCGGACGCCGATCCGGGCGTGGGCAACCGCATCGAGCTGCACGACCCGAACGGCAAGGTGTACGTGGCCAAGACCTTCGGCAAGGAGACCCTGCTCGGCAAGCCGGTCCAGCGGGGCGTGGCCGCGCGCGTGCTGGAGTACGCCAACGAGCTGCTGGTCCAGGCCTACGTGGTGAGCGACGGCCCGGATCTCGACGGCGACGGAGGCCCGGACTGGTACCTGCCCGAGCTCTCGCCGACCACCGGCCAGCCGATGGTCAAGTACGACCCCCGCATGCAGTTCGTGAACGAGGAGGGCTACATCGTCGACAGCCGCCCAGGCTGCAACGCGGGCGACAGCAGCCAGTGCGACTGCAGCTCGAACCGCGCCTGCGTGGATCTAGGCCACTACATGTCGGTGCCGGCCTACCTGCGCGAGGCCCTGTGGGCCTACCAGCTGGGCGATCCGTCGGAGCGCGGCATTTACTAGCAATTCGAGCCCGATTGCCAGGGCGAAGAATTGCTTGTCCCGTGGCGCGCAGCGACACGGGGCTAGCGCCGCGCGGGCTAGCCTAGTTGCCGGCGCCCGGCGCCTCGATCACCTCGACGCCCTTGGGGATCTCGAAGGCGAAGGCCGCGTCCTCGAGGCCCACGTTGGTGGCCATCTTCGAGAAGGTGATGCGGTTCAGGTTGCCGCCCGGATCCTCGACCAGGGTGCGCAGCACGCGGAAGGTGTCCTTCTCCACGGCGAACCACAGCCTGCGGAAGCGGGCCGCCTTCCTGGGCTTGAGCTCGAGCACGTACACCTGGCCGCCCTGGAGCTCGGCGCGCTGCGAGAAGGCCACCTCGAACTCCGCCAGCAGGTCGCCCTTGCCCCACAGGAAGGTCACCGCGGTGCTCAGCTCCGAGCCGGAGAAGGAGCGATCCACCATGACCTGCTCCAGCTCCGGATCGTAGACGTACAGCGCCTTGCCGTCGGCCACGAAGGTCTTGGGCGCGGGCTCCTTGTAGTCCCAGCGCATCATGCCCGGCTTCTTCACGTACACGAAGCCGCTGGAGGCCTTGCGCCGCCCGAGGGCCACCGAGGTGTACTCCTGCAGGAACGCGGCCTTGAAGTCGCGGGTGCCCTCGTACACCTGCTGCAGCTTCTCGGCCACCTGCCGGGCGTCGAGCGCCGCCTCGGCCCGGGCCCCGCCCGGGCACCAGAGCGCGCCGCAGCCGAGCAGCAGCACCAACCAGCCCATGCGCCTCACCAGCATCGGACCACCTCCTCGGCCTTCTCCCCTGCAGGGACGTGCCGTCGGCCTGCGTGATTCAGTCCACCACCTCGCCCTCGAGGTCGTAGGCGTCGGCCGCGGTGATGCGCACCCGGTGGAGCTCGCCGACGATCGCCTCGCCCCGCACCCTCGTCTCGCCGTCCACCTCGGGCGCCTGGTTCCAGGCCCGCCCCAGGTACGTGCCGTCCTCGCCCACCCCCTCGACCAGCACCTCCAGCACCTGGCCCACCAGCCCCTGGTGGTACTGGCGGGCGATGGCCTGCTGGGCGGTCATGAGCCGCTCCCGGCGGCGCTCGGCCAGCCGGGCCGGCACGCGCGGGCGGAGCCCCGCCGCCCGGGTGCCCTCCTCGGGCGAGAAGGCGAACACCCCCAACCGCTCGAAGCGGGCGGCCTCGACGAACCCCAGCAGGCGCTCGAAGGCGCGCGCGTCCTCGCCCGGGAAGCCGGTCATCAGCGAGGTGCGCAGCACCAGCCCGGGCACCGCCGCGCGCAGGTGCCGCACGAAGGCGAGCAACCCCCGCGCGCCGCCCCCGCGGCCCATGCGCCGGAGCACCCGGGCGTCCACGTGCTGCAGGGGCACGTCCAGGTACGGCAGCACGTTCTCGCGCTCCGCCACAAGCCCGAGCAGGCGCTCGCTCACCTCCCGCGGGTAGAGGTACATGAGCCGGAGCCAGGCGACGCCCGCCACCCCGGACAGGGCCGCGACGAGCTCGTCCAGCCCGGGCCGGCCGGGCAGATCGCGGCCCCAGGCGGCCAGGTCCTGGGCCACCAGCACGAGCTCCTGCACGCCCAGCCGGGCCAGCCCCTCGGCCTCGGCCACCAGGTCCGCCAGGGGCCGGGAGCGCTGGGGGCCGCGGATGGCCGGGATGCAACAGAAGGCGCAGCGCCGGGCGCAGCCGTCCGCCACCTTGAGGTAGGCGGCGCCCTGGGAGAGCGAGTTGGCCCGCGGCGAGGCGGCGCTGCCCAGCCAGGCCGCCGCCGGCGCGCCCACCAGCCGGGCGGGCGGCGGCGCGGCCCCCAGGGCCAGCTCGGCCAGCCGGCCCGCCTCGCCCGGGGCCACGAACAGATCCACCTCGGGCAGCTCGCCCAGCAGCCCCTCGCGGTAGCGCCCGGGCAGACAGCCGGCCACCACCAGGCGGCGGCAGGACCCCGCACGGCGCAGGCGGGCCATCTCGAGGACGGCGTCCAGCGACTCCTCGACCGCGGGGCGGATGAAGGCGCAGGTGTTGACCACGATCAGCTCGGCCTCGGCCGGATCGTCCACCGCGCGCAGGCCCGCCCGGGCGAGCTCGGCCCAGATCGACTCGGCGTCCACGCGGTTCTTGGGACAGCCCAGGCCGAGCAGGTGGAAGGTGGCCAGGGACCTAGAAGGCATACGTCTGGCCCATCTCCGCCGCGCTGGTCCGCTCCAGGCCGGCCTGGCCGAAGGCCACCACCAGCCCCTGGGTCGAGTCCGGCTCGCCGTGGTTCACCAGGAAGCGGCCGACCGGGCCGGGCACCTTCCGCGCCCAGGCCACCAGGGCGTCGCGATCGGCGTGCGCGGAGAAGCCGTTCAGCGTGGCGATGCGGGCCTGCACCTCGACCTGCTCGCGGTGGATGCGCACGCTCTTCACCCCGTCCACCAGCCGGCGGCCGAGGGTGCCCTGGCCCTGCCAGCCCACGAACATCACCGTGGTGCTCTTGCGGGGCAGGAAGTCCTTCAGGTGGTGCAGGATGCGGCCGCCGGTGCACATGCCCGAGCCGGCCACGATGATCATCGGCCCGGCCTGCTTCTTCAGCCCCTTGGACTCCTCGGCCGAGGTGACTTCGCGCAGGTTCTCGGGCCGCAGCGGGCGCTTGCCCGAGGCGAGCAGCGCCCGGCTCTCCTGGTCGTAGCAGTCGGCCACGTTGCTGCGGTAGATGGCGGTGACCCGGTTCGCCATGGGGGAGTCCAGCACCACGGGCACGCGCGGCAGGCGCCCTTCGGCCTCCAGGTTGCGGAGCTGGAACAGCAGCTCCTGGGTGCGGCCGATGGCGAAGGCCGGGATGAGCACCACCGCCCTCTGCCGCACCGCCGCCTGCACGATCTCCTCGAACTCGGCCAGGGTCTCGGGCCGGCCCTTGTGCAGCCGGTTGCCGTAGGTGCTCTCCACCACCGCCGCGTCGAAGCGCGGGGTGTCGCCCCAGTCCGTGGTCGGATCCCTGATGATGGGGGTGTCCCGCGCGCCCACGTCCCCGGACATGAGCAGGCGCTTGCCGCCGCCCGCGAGCTCCGCGTGGCACGAGCCCAGGATGTGGCCCGCGTCGTGGAAGGTGAGCCGGACCCCGCCCAGCTCCTGCGGCTGGCCGTAGGTCACGGGCTGCATGAGCTTCAGCGTCCGCTCCACCGCGGCCTCGTCGTACAGCGCGCCGCCCTCCCAGGACTGGCTCAGGCGGGCCGAGTCCCGGCAGACCACCTCGGCCAGCTGCACGGTGACCGGGTGGGCAAAGATCGGCCCGGCGTAGCCGTCCGCCACCAGCTTCGGCAGGCGCCCGGTGTGATCCAGGTGGCCGTGGGTCAGCACCACCGCGTCCAGCTCGCCCGGCTTGATCGGCAGCGGCTCGCGGTTCTGCTCCTCGGCGTCGTCGCCGCCCTGGATCATGCCGCAGTCCACCAGGATGCGCAGGCCGCCCAGCCGCACCAGGCTGCAGGATCCGGTCACCCGCTGGGCCGCCCCCAGGAAGGTGATGCTGGCCTCGTCCATGTCGTCCTCCTCGCTGCTAGGGGCGGAAGGCGTCCGGCCGTCCGCGGAACCACTCCACCGTGCGGCGCAGGCCCTCCTCCAGACCCACCTGGGGCTCGAAACCCAGCCCGGCCCGGGCCCGCTCGATGTCCGCCCAGGTGTTGGGCATCTCCCCGGGCCGCGCCGGCCGGCTGCCGAGCCGCAGCCGCACGTTCATGCGGTAGGCCACCTGCTCGGCCACCTGGCCGAGGGTGGTGCTGAGGCCCGAGCCGAGGTTCAGCACCTGGAAGGGGGCCGGGCGCTCGAGCAGCCGCAGCAGGCCGAGCGCGGCGTCGTCCACGTGCAGCAGATCGCGGCCGGCCGTGCCGTCGCCGAGCAGCGGCATCGGCTCGCCCCGCTCGGCGGCCGCGCACAGGGCCGGCACCAGGCAGCGCGGCGACTGGCGCGGGCCGTACAGGGAGAACACGCGCGCCACGGACACCGACAGCGGCGAGCGCAGGGCGTGCACCGAGGCCATCAGCTCCATGGCCCGCTGGGCCGCGCCCAGGTTGGAGAGCGGCCGGTCGCACGGATCGTCCTCGCGGAACGGGTACACGCGCGAGCCGCCGTAGACGTGCGACGAGGACACCAGGATCACCCGGGGCACGTTCTCGTCCCGGCAAGCCCGCAGCGCCGCCAGGGCCCCGCCCACCTGCAGGCGGTAGCAGCCGGAGGGATCCTCCTCGGCCCACTGCAGGTCGCGCCGCGAGGCCAGGTTGACCAGCGCGTCCGGGCGGAAGGCGCGCACCTCGCGCTCCAGCCCGACCAGATCGGTCACGTCCGCCTGGCGGAAGGCGAAGCGCGGATCGGCGCGCAGCCCCGCCAGGCGGGCCTCCTGGAGGGCTTGCGGATCCTGGCCGTCCAGCACGTCGAGGCCCAGCACGCGGTGCTTGGCCTCGACCAGCAGCTCGGCGAGCCGCGCTCCCAGCAGGCCGGCGGCGCCGGTCACCAGGACCTTCACGGCCGGCCCCGCCCCAGCGCGTGGTGCTCGAACCCCAGCGCGCGCATGCGCTCCGGATCGAAGACGTTCCGCCCGTCGAAAACCAGCGGCCGGCGCATGAGGGCGCGGATGCGCTCGAAGTCCGGCCGGCGGAACTCGTTCCACTCGGTGACCACCGCGAGCCCGTCGGCGCCCTCGCAGGCGTGGTAGGCCGACTCGCTGTAGGTCACCCGCGTGCCCAGCCGCTCCCGGGAGGTCTGCATGGCCTCCGGATCCCACACCCGCACCGCGGCGCCGGCCGCCAGGAGCTCCTCGACGATCACGTGGGCCGGGGCCTCGCGCACGTCGTCGGTGCGCGGCTTGAAGGCCAGGCCCCACACCGCCAGCGTCTTGCCCCGCAGATCGGCCCCCAGCACGCGTTTCACCCGATCGGCCAGCACCTTCTTCTGGCGCTCGTTGACCCGGTCGGTGGCCTGCAGCATGAGCAGCTCGACCCCGTGCTCGGCCCCCGTCTTGACGAGCGCGCGCACGTCCTTGGGGAAGCACGAGCCGCCGTAGCCCACCCCGGCGAACAGGAAGGCGTTGCCGATGCGGCGATCCGAGCCCACCCCCAGGCGCACCTTGTCCACGTCCGCGCCCACCGCGTCGCACAGCAGCGCCACCTCGTTCATGAACGAGATGCGCGCGGCCAGCAGTCCGTTGGCGGTGTACTTGGTCATCTCGGCGCTCAGGTTGTCCATGAACACGATCGGGTTGCCGGTGCGCACGAAGGGCGCGTACAGATCGGCCATGATCTCCCGGGCCGCCGGGTCGTCGGTGCCGATCACCACCCGGTCGGGCTTCAGGAAGTCGTCCACCGCCGCGCCCTCCTTGAGGAACTCGGGGTTGGACACGACCCGCACCGGGTGGCGCGTCTCGGCCTCGATGGCCGCGCGCACCTTCCGGGCGGTCCCCACGGGCACGGTGCTCTTGTTCACCACCGTGAGCGGGCCGACCATGGCCCGGCCGACGTCGCGGGCCACCTCCAGCACGTAGCGCAGGTCCGCGGCGCCGTCATGGCTCTGGGGGGTGCCCACCGCGATGAAGACCACCGCCACCTGCGGTACCACCTCGGCCAGCTTCGAGCTGACGTGCAGGCGCCCCTCGCGCTGGTTGCGGGCCAGCAGATCCGCCAGGCCCGGCTCGTAGAAGGGCACCTGCCCGGCCTCGAGGGCGGCCAGTTTCTTCGCGTCCACGTCTACCAGCCACACCTCGTGGCCGGTCTCCGCGAAACAGGTGCCCGCCACCAGCCCCACGTAACCCGCGCCGACCACCGCGATCTTCACGTCCGTCCTCCTCGCCGCCCCGCGCCCGGGGGGCCGACACCGGGGCAGTGTACCCGCGCCGCGCCGGACGTGTCCAGCGATCGGGGCGGCGAGGCTTGTGCCCCGCGCCCGGATGCGGTACGTGCTGGCCGGGCAGGCGGGTGGGCAGGAGGGCAAGCGCATGGGCCCGGGCGAGCTACCTGAGTTCCTGGCAGGGTGCCTGGTGAGCCACGAGGAGGCCCTGACCAGGCTGGTGCGCTCCGGCCGGCGGATCGCCTCGGGCTTCGCCACCTCGGAGCCGCACACCTTCTACGACGGCCTGTGGGAGCACATCCAGCGCCGGGATCTGCGCGAGCTGCAGTTCAAGCAGGCGCTGTTCATGGCGCCCCACCGGCTGTGCATCGGCCACGCGCTCGAGGGCCGCGGGCTGCTGGGCCAGGCCGCCCGCCGGGAGGGCGCCCTGGGCCGCCTGGCCGGGCGGGTGCACCGGGTCTCCCGCAAGCTGCAGGGGCTCGGGCGCCTGGCCGAGCACTACCGCGAGCTGCGCGCGCGGCGCATCACCTTCACCAGCCCCTTCATCGGGGCGACCCTGAACCCGATCATCCCCGATCACCCGCTGCTGCGCGTCGTCTACCCGGAGCTGGCCGGGCGCAACAGCACCCGCATGGGCATCACCGACATGCAGTCCATCCACTTCCCCGACGCGGTGGACAGCATGGGCTACGATCCGGACCTCACGCCGCTGGCTGACCTGTTCGTGCTGGTGATGACCCCGCCCGACGAGCGGGGCGAGCTCTCCCACGGGCTGGCCAACGGCGCCAACGGCGAGATCCTGGAGCTGATCCTCGAGCACCGCTCGGTGGACCTGCTGCTGTACCTGAACCCGGCCTACCCCTTCACCCGCGGGTACGGCGACGCGCCCAACAGCGTGCCGGCCGAGCGCTTCCGCCCGCTGGCCGAGGCCGGCCGGCTGACGGTGGTGTGGGACGCGGACGGCAAGCTGCCCTGCGCCCCGAGCGGCAGCTTCGCCAACCCGTCGAGGAGCGAGGTGGCCATCGCCGAGCACGTGGTCAACCACATCGAGGCCCACGCCGCCTTCACCCACGGGCGGGCCATCCAGGTCGGCATCGGGCGCACCGGGGTGCAGGCCATCCGCCTGCTCCGGGACTCGAGCTGGACCGGGCGGATGTACACCGAGATGCTGGAGCCCTTCAGCCTCGATCTCCTGGAGGCGGGCAAGATCGCCGGCTCCCACCTCCTCGAGCTGGACGGCCGGCGCACGCCGCTCGACGGCAAGGTGGTGTGCACCTTCACCATGGCCGAGGAGGGCAGCGGCTTTTACCGCCGCCTCGATCGCAACCCGGCGGTGGTGATCGCGCCGGCCTCGCGCGTGGTGATCTCGCCCGCCTTCTACGGCGGCCTGGGCATCAACAACTGCCTGGGCGTCGACTTCCAGGGCCACGTGAACGCGGCCGGCAAGGACAGGAACCACCACTCGGGCATCGGCGGCCAGGGTCAGATCGTGCGCGGCCTGAGCGTGGGCGGGGTGGCCTACCTGTGCCTCAAGTCCACCCACCGCACCCCCACGGGCGAGCTGCGCTCGTCCATCTGCCCCTACCAGCCCGTCGGCACACCCATCAGCCTGGTGGGGGCCGATCTCATGGGCGGCCGCCAGGGCGGCCGGGTGTTCCTGGTGACCGAGCACGGGGTGGCGCGCCTGTCGGGCCAGAGCCAGTCCGGCTTCATCCGCGCGCTGGTCTCGGTGGCCCACCCGCGCTTCCAGCCCTGGCTCAGGCGCCGGGCCTGGGAGGAGTTCCGGGTCACCTGGTGAGCGGCTCGAGCAGGGAAGGTCCGTCGTTCGCGGGCGAGTTCACCAGGGAGGAGACCGGCACGGCCTCCAGCTCCCCGGCCGGCGCGGGCACCAGCAGCGGGCCGAGCTCGGTCGGCGCGCGCGGGGCGGCGTCGAGCCAGTCGCCCCAGGCCTCGGGCGGCAGCAGCACCGGCATGCGGTCGTGGATGGGGGCCATGAGCGCGTTGGGCGCGCAGGTGACGACGGTGAAGCTCTCGCCCTCCCACAGACCGGCCAGCGCCAGGGGCCGCCGGTCCCGCCGCCGGATGAAGTAGGCCTGCTTCACGGCCCGGCGGCCCTGCCCCTCGCGCCTCCACTCGTAGAACCCGTCGGCCGGCACCAGGCAGCGGCGGGCCCGGTAGGCCGCGCGGAAGGCGGGCTTCTCGGCCAGGGTCTCGGCGCGGGCGTTGATGAGCCGGTTGCCGATGGAGGGGTCCTTGGCCCAGGCGGGCACCAGCCCCCAGCGCAGCGGCGCGAACACCCGCGGGAGGGCGTTTCGCAGCACGGGCACCTGCTGGCTGGGGGCCACGTTGTAGCGCGCCTTGGCCAGGTGCTCCCCGCCGCCCTCGGCGCCGAACGCGGCCAGCAGCTCGGGGGCCGGGGAGAGGATGGCGAAGCGTCCGCACATGTCGTCAGCTTACAGAAACCGAGGAAAAACGGAAGGCTGGCCTGCGCCTCGCCCCCGCGACTCGCCCTGGACAAGTGAAAGGAGATTCTTATTGTTCCCGACCGAGGGGCAGAATCATCCAGCCGCGCGATGCACGCCGGCGGCCCGCCTCCAGGGCGGGAGACCCCGAGGGAGAGCCAGATGCTTACAGAAAAGCTCTTGGATTTCGCGCTGATAGGCGCCGAGTGGGTGCTGTGGCTGCTGGTCGCGCTGTCGGTCCTGTCGATCTACCTGCTGCTGGACCGGGTCATCCTCTTCGCCCGCACCCGCGAGCGCATCGCCGAGCTGGAGCCCGCCCTGGTGGGCGCGCTGGAGCGCTGCGACACCCAGCAGGCCGCCCGGGCGGTGGCGCGCGACAGCTTCGTCAGCAACGTGCTGCGGCCCGGGGTGGAGCTCATCGCGCAGGGCCAGACCGAGCCCGGGGCGGTGGAGCAGGCCATGCTGGGGGCCATGGCGCGGGAGCGGGCGCGCTACGAGGCCCGGCTGACCCCGCTGGCCACCATCGGCAACAACGCCCCCTTCATCGGCCTGTTCGGCACGGTGCTGGGCATCATCCAGGCCTTCCACCAGATGGGCAAGCTGGGCGCCGACCAGGTGGGGGGGGCCAACCCGATGATCATGTCCGCCATCGGCGAGGCCCTGGTGGCCACCGGGGTGGGCATCCTGGTGGCCATCCCGGCCGTGGCCGCCTTCAACTGGGCCAAGGCGAGCATCGCCTCGCGGGTCAAGAACGCCGAGGCGCTCATGCGGGCGGTGGTGTCCGGGGTCGGCCGCTTCACCTGCCACGAGTCCTCTCCCAAGGGGTGAGCCATGGCCGCCGCGAGCCAGGACCAGGACGAGGTGATCTCGGGCATCAACGTGACGCCCCTGGTCGACATCGTGCTGGTCGTGCTGATCATCTTCATCGTGACCGCTTCCTTCGTGCTGCGCACCCAGATCCCGATCGAGCTGCCCCGCGCCGCCACCGGGGAGGCGGCCAGCGCGGGCCTGCTCAACCTGGCCCTCACCGCCCAGGGCGAGCTGGCCCTGGACGGCAAGCCCGTGACCCTCGACGGCCTCGGCCCGGCCATCGCCGCGGCGCGCGCCCGGGGCCAGGCCGAGGGCAAGCCGGTCACGGCCTTCATCGCCGCGGACGTGGCCACGCCCTACGGCAAGTTCGCCGCGGTCGTGGATCGGCTGCGGGCGGAGGGCGTCGCGGACATCGCGCTCGACACCCAACCCACGGCGCTGGAGGAAGCCGCGCGATGAGCTCCGCGTGGGCACGGACCGCCTGGGCGCTGCTCGGCACGGGCGCCGTCCACGGCGCGCTGCTCCTGGGGCTCTTCCTGGGCACGCCGCCCACGCCCGTGCCGGTCGTGCGCCCGCCGGTCAGGATCCGCGTGGTCGACCGGCCCAGACCCGCGCCCAGGCCGCCCGCGCCGGCCACCGAGGTCGCGCCGGCGCCCGCGCCGGTCGAGCCACCGGCCCCGAAACCCAGGCCCGCGCCCAGGCCGGCGCCCAGGCCAGAGCCCAGGCCCCCCGCGCCCGCCCCCGAGGTGGCGCCGGCGCCCGCGCCGGTCGAGCCGCAGCCCGCGCCCTCCGCGCCGGCCGCCGAGCCCCCCCGGCCGGTCCGCCGCTTCTCCGTGGCCATGGAGGCCACCCTGCAGACCGGCGGGGTGGCGGTGCCCGCGGCCCCGGCCGGCGAGGCCTGGGCCCGCGGCGCGAAGGACGGGGCGATCGACGGCGAGCGGCGGCTGGGGCCGGCCCCGGCGCCCGGCGCGGAGTGGGGCACGGGCCCGCGCGGTCCCGCACGGCCCTACACCGCGGCCGAGGTGTCCCGCCCGCCGCGCCTGCTGAGCCAGCCCACGAGCGCCGAGATGCGCTCCCTCTATCCCTCCACGGCCAGGCGGGACGGGCTGGAGGCCGACGTCAGCCTGCGGGTCCTGGTGGGCACCTCGGGCGAGGTGGTCGAGGTCAAGCTGGTGCGCGGCGCGGGCCAGGGCTTCGACGAGGTGGCGCTCGAGCTGGTGCGGCGTTTCCGCTTCGAGGCCGGCAGCCGCGACGGACGGCCCGTGCCGGTGTGGATCCCCTGGACCTACAAGTTCCGGCTCGACGGCTGAGGCCGCGCGGGTCGAGGAGCGAGCTCATGCCGAGACGAATCGCGCGCACGCTGCTGCTGGCCGCCTGGGCGCTCGGGGCGCAGGCCCTGGCCCAGGAGCCGGCCACCCAGGAGGAGGCCGCGCTCCAGAGCCCCCCGGAGCTCGTCGAGCTGGTGCAGGCCGAGCTGCCCGAGGGCACCGCCTTCCCCGCCCCGGAGGTCCTGGTGCTGCTGGAGCTCGACGTGGACGCCCAGGGCGAGGTGGAGGCGGTGCGGGTGGCCGAGGGGGCGGGCGAGCCCTTCGACGGCGCGGCCCTGGCGGCCGCGCGGCGCTTCCGCTTCAAGCCCGCCCTGCTGACCACGGGCGAGGCGGTGCCGGTGACCATCACCTTCCGCATGCGTCTGAGCGCCCCGCCCGCGCCCGCCGCGGAGGCGCCCGCGGAGCCGGAGGCGCCCCGGGAGGCCGTGGCGCCCGTGCGCTACACGGCCCGCCTGCTCGAGCGCGGCACCCGCAGGCCGCTCGCGGGCGTGGAGCTCGTGCTGCTCGGCGGGCAGGAGCTCCGCCTCACGGCGGCCACCGACGAGGAGGGCCGCGCGCGGCTGGAGGTGCCGGCCACCGCCTTCCAGGTCCAGGCCGTGCCGGCCGGGCACGAGCCGCTCACGGTCGAGGTGTCGGCGGCGCCGGGCGAGGAGCGCGAGGAGACCTTCTACTTGGAGACCCTCTCGACCGGCTTCGAGACCACGATCCGCGCCGAGCGGGTGCGGCGCGAGGTGACCAAGCAGGTCCTGCCCCGGGAGCTGGTGGCCAGGTTGCCGGGCACCTCGGGCGACACCCTCAAGGTGGTCCAGAACCTGCCCGGCGTGGCGCGGGCCTCCTTCGGCGGGGGCGATCTGGTGCTGCGCGGGGCGAGCCCGGGCGACACGCGGGTCTTCCTGGAGGGGCAGGAGATCCCCAGCCTGTACCACTTCGGCGGGCTGCGCAGCACCTTCCACCCGGCCTTCCTGGAGGCGGTCGAGTTCATCCCAGGCAACTTCGGGGCGGACTTCGGCCGGGCCATGGGAGGCATCATCGACGTGCAGGTGCGCGACCCCGCCCGGGACGGCTTCCACGGCCGGCTGGACGTGAACCTGTACGACTTCGGCCTGGTGCTGGAGGGGCCGGTGAGCGAGGACTGGTCGCTGGGCGGGGCCTTCCACCGCTCGTGGGTCGATACCTTCCTGGGGGCCGTCCTGCCGGAGGACAGCGCGCTGTCCTTCAACACCGCCCCGCGCTTCTACGACTACCAGATCCTGGCGGCCTACCGGCCCGACGCCAACCACCACCTGCTGCTGACCTGGTACGGCTCCATGGACAAGGTGGAGGTGCTGTTCGAGCGCCCGCCAGGCGACCCGGCCGTGCGGGAGAACGTGAACGTCCGCACCATGTTCCACGACGTCTCGGCGGTGTACGACTCGCGCCTCGGCGACGCGCTCAGCCAGCAGACCTCGCTGCAGATCGGCTACCAGGCCCTGGATCTGGCGCTCGGCCCGGAGCTGTACTTCAACCTGGGGATCGTCGGGCTGGGCTTCCGCAGCGCCTGGGAGCTGCAGGCCCTGCCCTGGCTGGCGGTACGCGCCGGCCTGGACTTCAAGGTGGACCGGGTGTCGCTGGCGCTCAACTCCGCCACCCGGCCGCTGGAGGGAGAGCAGACCCCACCCCAGAGCACCCGCCGCGTGGTGTCGCTCGACACCGACACCACCCTGTTCCAGCCGGCCCTGTTCCTGGAGCTGCGCTTCGAGCCGCTGGACGCGCTGATGATCACCCCGGCCCTGCGGGTGGATTACTACGGGGAGATCGAGCGCTGGACCTTCGACCCCCGCCTGAGCGCGTCCTGGGAAGCCTTCCCGGGCACCATCCTGAAGGCGGGGGTGGGCTACTTCCAGCAGCCGCCCACGGCCGACCAGTCCAGCCCGGTGGCCGGCAACCCGCAGCTCTACGCCCCGCGCAGCACCCACTCCTCGCTGGGTGTCTCCCAGCGCATCCTGGACGGGCTGACCGTCGAGGCCACCGGGTTCTACAAGTGGCTCGATCGGCAGGTGACCCGCAACCCCCTGGCCTACGTGGATCCCGGGCAGCCCGAGTACCTGAACCGGGGCACCGGACGCATCGGCGGCCTGGAGCTGCTCGTGCGGGCCGAGCTCGGTGGCTTCACCGGCTGGCTGGCCTACACCTTCCAGCGCTCCTTCCGCAAGGACGTGCCGGGCGGCCCCGAGCGGCCCTTCGACTTCGATCAGCCCCACATCCTGACGCTCGTGGGCACCTACGACTTCGGCGCGGGCTGGTCGGCCGGGCTGCGCTTCCGGCTGGTGTCCGGCAACCCCAGCACCCCGGTGGTCAGCGCGGTGTATGACTCCTCCAGCGATCAGTGGGTGCCGATCTACGGCCCGGTCAACTCCACGCGCCAGGACCTCTTCCACCAGCTCGACCTGCGGGCCGACAAGGTGTGGACCTTCGACCTGTGGAAGCTGGGGCTGTTCCTCGACATCCAGAACGTCTACAACCAGGCCAACCAGGAGGGCGTGAGCTTCAGCTTCGACTACCGCGAGCGGAGCGCCATCACCGGCCTGCCCATCCTGCCCATCCTGGGCCTGTACGGGGAGTGGTAGCCATGCACGCCACGAGACGCCTGCTCGCCGCCGCGCTGCTCGCCCTCGTCCCCCTGGCCGCGGGCTGCGGCGACGACTTCGCGCCCCCCTCGCTGCTCGACGATCTGCGCGTGCTGGCGCTCCTGGCCGAGCCCCTGGAGATCGGTCCCGACGACGAGGTGCGCCTCCACCCGGCGGTGTACCTCCCGCCCGGGGAGGCGCTGGCCGGCCAGGGCTGGTCGTTCTGCCCCTTCGATCTGGGGGCCCAGTCCGGCTACGCCTGCCTGGCCCCCGCGTGCGAGCTCGAGCTGCCGCTCGAGCCGGACGGGGCGACGCGCGCCCGGCCGCTCGAGCTGGCGCTGGAGTGCGCCCAGGCGCTCGCGGCGGGCGGGGAGCCGCCGCCGGGCCTACCCCAGGAGGTGCCCGAGCGGATCGAGGTGCGGTTCCGCTACAGCGTGCGCACGGCCGCCGGGGACGAGCGCCAGGCGGTCCTGCGTCTGCCGCTCTGGACCCAGGGCCCGCCGCCCGCGCCCAACCAGGCCCCGCGCCTGGCGGGGGTCGAGGCGGCCGGGCTGGCGGTGGAGCCGGGCACGCCGCTCGACCCGGTCCAGGCGGGCGACGAGCTCGAGCTGCGGGTCCTGGTGGACGAGGACAGCCTGGATGCCTACCTGGACGAGGCCGGGATCGCGCGCACGGAAGAGCCGCTGGTCAGCTTCTACGCCACCGCCGGCCGCTTCGCCTGGGACCGCGACGTGGGCACGGACGTGCGGGTCACCTGGCGGGCCGAGGAGCTGCTGCCCGGCCAGACCGAGGTCGCGCTGTGGTTCGTGATCCGCGATCTGCGCGGCGGCCAAGCCGTCAGCGGCCCGTACCTCCTGCCGCTGCTCGACCCGCCTTGAACACCAGCCCGCGCCGGGCGATACTCGCCGCCAGGCCCGGAGGCCCCCCCCATGCGCCACCCCTCGCCCTTCGCCTGGTTCACCCTGGCCTGCGCGCTGCTCCCGGGACTGGGGCCGGCCCGCGCCCAGGACGCGCCCCTGCCGCCGCCCCGGCTGCTGCTGCTGGACATCGAGCCCCAGGGCGTGCCCGCGGAGCTGGCCCGCAGCCTGACCGGGCTGCTGGAGCTGGAGATCGAGCGCGGCCGGCTGTTCGAGGTGGTCGGCGAGGGCGACGTGCGCCTGATGCTGCAGGTGGAGGAGCGCCGGTTGCTGCTGGGCGACGAGGGCTTCGAGGGGCGCATGGCCGAGATCGGCAAGCGCGCCCGGACGCCCTTCGCCCTGGCCGCCACCCTGGGCCGGGTGGGTTCGCTGTACCAGCTGAGCCTCCGGTTGCTCGACGTGGAGCAGGCCCGGGTGGTGCGCCGGGTGAGCCAGACCCTGGCGGGCGAGGAGGAGGGGCTGCTGGGCTCGCTGCGCGCGGCCGCCCTGGCGCTGACCCTCGAGGAGAAGGGCGTGGCCCCGGACCTCAGCCAGGGGCTCCTCGACGACCTGGCCATCTCCGAGAAGGTGAAGACCGCCTTCTTCGCGCTGAGCTTCGTGTACGACGCGGACGTCGGCTGGAACACGGCCTCGGGGGGGCAGGACCTGCTGGTGCTCCGCCCGCAGCGCTACGCCCTGCGGATCGACGCCGAGCTCCCGATCTGGCGCTGGCTGCGCGCCTTCGGCTCGCTGGGCGCGGACTACTCCTTCGCGGCCGCGGGGCAGAAGGACAGCAGCCAGTTCGCCCAGGTGTTCGAGCTCGGCGCCGACGAGCCCTCCGCCTACCTGCTCCAGGCCGTGGCCGCCAACTACCGCTACGACGCCCTGCGCCTGCCGCTGCACCTGGGTATCAAGGCGGTGCCCGCGACGGGCCGGTTCCTGCCCTACGCCCTGGTCGGGCTGGGCTTCTCCTGGAACCGCTTCGGGTTCTCGGGCTCCCGGGCGGTGTTCTTCTCCGAGGCCCGGGAGGACGGCCAGCCCAGGCAGTGCCAGCCCCCTTACGGGGACCACCCGGAGGACGGAGAGCTGTGCTCGCTCGCGCTCGACATGCAGCCCGAGGGGGACAAGAGCTTCTTCGCCTTCGAGCTGACCGCCGCCGCGGGCGCGGAGTGGCTGCTGTCGCCCAACCTGGGCCTCAAGCTGGAGGCCCGCTACGCGTTCAGCCTGGCGTTCTCCTCCGCGGACAGCCTGCGGGTGACCTACCGCGGCGAGTCGGAGCCCTACACCGCGACCCTCGGCGGGGTGCCGCGCCAGGTCACCCAGCGCCTCGAGCAGCTCGTCGCCGTCCAGGACCAGCTCCACCTGCTGGGCTTCTCGGTCGGGCTGATCGCCTACTGGTGAACGAGCCGAAAGGAGATCCCGCGCGATGAACAAGACCATCCTGGGTATGCCGGCCTGGCCGCTCGTGCTGCTCGCCGCGCTCGGCGCGGCCCACTGCTCCTCGGACCAGCTCAGCTCCCGCGAGATGGCCGAGGCCCTGGCCGAGGAGTTCACCGACGGGATCGAGTTCGAGGACCAGAGCGTGCGGTCCGGGGCGCCGGACCAGACCGTGGCGCTCGCGCCGCGGATCACCTTTCTCATGGCGCCGCACGTGATCAGCCCGCCCGACCCGACCCTCATCGAGCGCGCCGACTACGGCGAGTGGTTCGACGTGGTGCTGTCGGCCGACACGGATCTGACCGGGCTGGTGGTGGGCGGGGTGGCCTTCGTGATGCAGGCCAACAAGACCGACGTCGCGACGAGCTACAAGCTCATCCAGCCGGCGACCCCGAACATCACCGGCACCCAGATCTCCTTCCGCGCCCGGGTCAACACCTTCGCCGGGGCGCCGGGCAACGCCTTCACCGTGAACCTGGCCCTGCTGCTCAGCGACGGCAGCATCACCGCCTGGCATCCCTGGAACCTGGTGCTCTACCCGATGGGCGGGGAGGCCACGAGGGTCCCGAGCTGCCAGTGCGAAGGCGCGGCCATCACCCTGGTCGACAGCGCGGCCTGCAACGAGACCGGCTTCGGACCCGAGATCATCGGCGAGCTCACCACCCAGCCCTGCGTGCTGTGGCACTCGATGGTCGGGCTGCAGTCCCAGGACGCGGTGCTCTACCCGGACGGGACCCGGTTCTGGCCCTACTGGATGCCGGCCGAGGCCGATCGCGCGGCGTGCATCGCCGAGATCACCTGTCAGGAAGGCGTGGTGGACTGAAGCTCAGAGTTCGTCTTCGGCCAGGACCACCAGCGAGTCGCCCTTCTGCAGCTTGATGCGCGCGCCCTTGTCCGGGTTGACCTTGACCCCGAAGTTGTCCTCCGGGTGGTTGCTGAGCGCGCCCAGCCGGTAGCCGAAGCAGATCTCCTCGCGCTTCAGCGCCTGGCCTATGCAGTCGACGAAGGGCACCTCGATCGGCAGCTCGGTGAAGTACAGCTCCACCGGTTTCAGGTACACCTCCGAGCCCTCCTCGCTGAACAGGTCGTCGTAGATGCGCTTGATGGCCGGCGCCTCGCTGAGCTGGGCCAGGATCATCGAGGCCAGCTTGTTGCTGATGATGAAGTCGTCGACGTTGGTCTGGCTGATCAGATCCTGGTTCTCGGAGTCCAGGATCTGGGTGATCAGCTTCATCTTGGGCTTCTCGATGCCGGCGTCCCGCAGGATCTTGCGCAAGAGCAGCAGGATCACCACGGTCTCGGAGTCGGTCTTCTCCGGGTTGGGATCCTCGCTCTGGCTCAGCACGAACACGTTGTGGAAGGCGAACGGCTTCAGCGAGCGGAGCTGCTCGAGGTCCAGCGGGTTGCGGTCGATGAGGCGGATCTTGAGGCTGGGGCACTCCTTGGCCAGCGCCTGCACCTCGGCCTTGATCTTCTCCGAGGGGTGGTGGACCACGATGTTGATGCTCGAGCCCTCCAGCAGGTAGTCGGCGTACTCGCTCACCACGGTGTTGGCGATCCCGTGCCAGCCGAGCAGCAGCTCGTGCTCCACGCTCTTCTCCTGCCGGCGCAGCTCGAACGGGTGGTCCTTGGGGCTCGCCACCGGCGCGGGCCTGAAGTCGATGGCCGAGTTGTCCGAGGTGATGATGAGGCACTTGTCGCCCTCGTTCAGCACCGCGTCCGCGGCCGGGCGGAGCTCCAGCTTGCCGTCCGCCCGCTCGATGCCCAGCAGCACCCCGTCCGGGAAGCGGTACAGGGCGTCGTAGAAGCGGATGCCCTGCCAGGCCTGCGGGGTCAGGTAGAACTCGCTGCCCTCGAAGCCGAGCACCTCGTTGTAGACCACGGCCAGGCCGCTGGTGCGGGACGTCTGCACCATGATCTTGCCCAGCATCTCCCGGGCGTTCAGGCAGACGATCTGCGGATCGTCCATGGTGGCCAGCACGTCCCGGCTGTCCTGGAAGTACAGCTCCGCCACGATGGGGATCTGGTTCTTGCCGCCCTCCTGGCAGGCCACCAGGGCCAGCACGGTCTTCAGCACCTTGGCGTCCGAGACGCGCTTGTCGTCGTCCGGGGCGGTCTCCGGGCAGGTGGCCAGCACCACGGACGACTTGGCCGCGAAGGCGCTGATGCGCTTGAGGTTGGCGATGGTGGAGGTGTGGCCGTTGCGGCAGATCACCCGGGTGGTGCGGAGGTTCGGCAGGTAGGTGGAGATCTCGTCCTCCATCTCCTCCTTGTCCTTCTCCGCCAGGATGACCACGCTGGCGTCGCTCTCGCTCTCGTTGGCCACCACGAGCTGGCGCAGGATGTCCAGCACCCGCTCGCTCCAGCCCAGGATCACGGTCTGGCCCTTCTCCACCACCCGGGAGCGGCCCTTCCTGAACTCGTGCAGCAGGGAGTCGAGCGAGGTGGTGATGAAGGCGATCAGCATGGAGAAGATCACCACGCCCAGGAAGCCGGCCACGATCACCGAGGCGCGCAGGACCACCCCGGGCTGCTCGTCCACCCCCATGTTGCCCGGGTCGGTCATGGCCAGGAACGTGTTCCAGAAGTGGTCGGGCAGCGGCACCTCGTTCAGGCCGGGCACCAGCGTCACCACCAGCCAGCGCAGCCCGATGGCGATCCCCAGGCAGACGGCGAACAGCACCGTCAGGCTGATGAAGATCGACACGCCACCCTTGGACATGAAGTTTTCGAAGCGATAGCGGAGCTTCTCACCGAATGCGCCGGCCATCTCGTATCCTCCAGAGAATCGGGCTGCTGGAACGACAGGCAGGGTATTCCGGACGGAAGCGGGGTGTCAAATCCGGCGCGGCGGGCGAGCGACCCTTCACCTCGAAGGCGCCGCTCGAGTCTCTTCTCTACAGCTCGTCCTCGGCCAGGACCACCAGCGAGTCGCCCTTCTGCAGCTTGATGCGCGCGCCCTTGTCCGGGTTGACCTTGACCCCGAAGTTCCGCTCCGGGTTGGTGCTGAGCGCGCCCAGCCGGTAGCCGAAGCAGATCTCCTCGCGCTTCAGCGCCTGGCCCATGCAGTCGACGAAGGGCACCTCGATCGGCAGCTCGGTGAAGTACAGCTCCACCGGTTTCAGGTACACCTCCGAGCCCTCCTCGCTGAACAGGTCGTCGTAGATGCGCTTGATGGCGGGCGCCTCGCTGAGCTGGGCCAGGATCATGCTGGCCAGCTTGTTGCTGATGATGAAGTCGTCGACGTGGTTCTGGCTGATCAGATCCTGGTTCTCGGAGTCCAGGATCTGGGTGATCAGCTTCATCTTGGGCTTCTCGATGCCGGCGTCCCGCAGGATCTTGCGCAAGAGCAGCAGGATCACCACGGTCTCGGAGTCGGTCTTCTCCGGGTTGGGATCCTCGCTCTGGCTCAGCACGAACACGTTGTGGAAGGCGAACGGCTTCAGCGAGCGGAGCTGCTCGAGGTCCATGGGGTTGAGGTCGATCAGCCGGATCTTCAGGCTGGGGCACTCCTTGGCCAGCGCCTGCACCTCGGCCTTGATCCCGTCCGCGGGGTGGTGGACCACGACGTTGATGCTCGAGCCCTCCAGCAGGTAGTCGGCGTACTCGCGGACCACCGTGTTGGCGATGGAGTGCCAGCCGAGCAGCAGCTCGTGCTCCACGCTCTTCTCCTGCCGGCGCAGCTCGAACGGGTGGTCCTTGGGGCTCGCCACCGGCGCGGGCCGGAAGTCGATGGCCGAGTTGTCCGAGGTGATGATGAGGCACTTGTCGCCCTCGTTCAGCACGGCGTCCGCGGCCGGGCGGAGCTCCAGCTTGCCGTCCGCCCGCTCGATGCCCAGCAGCACCCCGTCCGGGAAGCGGTACAGGGCGTCGTAGAAACGGATGCCCTGCCAGGCCTGCGGGGTCAGGTAGAACTCGCTGCCCTCGAAGCCGAGCACCTCGTTGTAGACGACCGCCAGGCCGCTGGTGCGGGACGTCTGCACCATGATCTTGCCCAGCATCTCCCGGGCGTTCAGGCAGACGATCTGCGGATCGTCCATGGTGGCCAGCACCTCCCGGCTGTCCTGGAAGTACAGCTCGGCCACGATGGGGATCTGGTTCTTGCCGCCCTCCTGGCAGGCCGCCAGGGCCAGCACGGTCTTGATCGCCCTGGCGTCCGAGACGCGCCGGTCGTCGTCCGGGGCGGTCTCCGGGCAGGAGGCCAGCACGATGGCGCTCTTCGCGTGGCAGGCGCTGGCGCGCTTCAGGTTGGCGATGGTGGAGGTGTGGCCGTTGCGGCAGATCACCCGGGTGGTGCGGAGGTTCGGCAGGTAGGTGGAGATCTCGTCCTCCATCTCCTCCTTGTCCTTCTCCGCCAGGATGACCACGCAGGCGTCGCGCTCGCTCTCGTTGGCCACCACGAGCTGGCGCAGGATGTCCAGCACCCGCTCGCTCCAGCCCAGGATCACGGTGTGGCCCTTCTCCACCACCCGGGAGCGGCCCTTCCTGAACTCGTGCAGCAGGGAGTCGAGCGAGGTGGTGATGAAGGCGATCAGCATGGAGAAGATCACCACGCCCAGGAGGCCGGCCACGATCACCGAGGCGCGCAGGATGACCCCGGGCTGCTCGTCCACCCCCATGTTGCCCGGGTCGGTCATGGCCAGGAACGTGTTCCAGAAGTGGTCGGGCAGCGGCACCTCGGAAAGGCCGGGCACCAGCGCCACCACCAGCCAGCGCAGCCCGAGGGCGATCCCCAGGCAGACGGCGAACAGCACCGTCAGGCTGATGAAGATCGAGGCCCCTCCCTTGGACATGAAGTTCTCGAAACGGTAGCGGAGACTCTCGCCCATGCGTGCCATCGCGTGACCTCCTGGAGGAGCGGGGCCCGGGGAAGATCGGCAGGCTAGGACGGACGGGCGCGGGGTGTCAATTCTCTCGGGGGGCGACCACGTACCAGAGCTCGAACTCGATGATATTCCCGGGCCCGACCGGGCACCAATCGCAGGGGCTGGCGTGGTCGGCGAACAGGAGGGTGCCGCCCGGCGAGGGTTCGAAAGGGTTGGCCGGATCGCCCGGCGCGAAGTACGTGTAGGTCTCCACGCACTCGCAGCCCGGATCCCCGGGCCCCTCGCAGCGGACCATCGGCCCGAGGTCCGCGCAGGAGTGGCGTGGCAGCGGGTCGCCGTTCACCAAGAAGGCGAGCAGCCCCAGGTCCAGGACGGGTCTGTCGAGGTTGAAGTGGTTCGGACACGAGGTGAATTCCCCCAGGCTCTGGATCCTCCGGGTCCATGGCTCCTCGCAGATCGAGCCGGCCACGGCGCTCCCGCCCTCGTTCAGCCCGAACGCGCTGGCCAGCGCGATGGCCCGGGTGCCCGGGAGCGCGCCGCATCCCTCGCCCTCGCAGCCCGTGAGGGTGCAGGCCGGCGCCACCCCGGCCGAGGGCTCGGCGCCCTCGAACGCGATGGCGGTGGCTTCCGGGTCCGCCACATCCGCGACCCCGACGATGGCCGCGAACTTGACCATGCCCGTGCGGTTCTCCTTGAGCGCCATGAGCTGGTCGTGGAGCGCCTGCACCGGACTCAGGGTGTAGGGCAGGCGCAGGGGATCGTCCGGGTGGCTGCTCGAGCCGTCCGGGCCCACCCCCTTGGCGGCGTACGAGCAGATGCGGCCGTCCATGCCCGGGATGCCCTCGGCCACCTCGCCCGGCTCCCCGCAGTCCTCGCCCGCGCTGATGAGCACCACGACCAGGGTGGCCTCGGGCCGCAGGAACTCCTGGGCCTCGGCGCTGGCCACGAAGCGGCCCAGGGCCGAGAGCCCGCGCGGGTAGGGGCTTCCCCCGAAGCCCACCAGCGCGACGCTCGAGCCAGTCGCGGGGTCATGCAGGCAGTCGAGGTTGTCCGGCCCGACGATCCGGCAGGCGGTGTCGGCTCGATGCGTGACCACGGGCTCGCCCGCCTCCCAGGAGAGCGTGCCCACCTGGTCCACCAGATGACCGTCCCCTCCGGCGGCCAGCACCCCGAGGCGCATGGGCGCGCAGGGGGCATCGTAGCCCGGGAGGCCGGAATCCCGCAGCTCCGCGAGGGTGCGGGCCAGCGCGGCCTGGAAGGGCTTCATGGCCGGGGAGTCATCCACGACCAGCAGGACGTCCATGCCGTAGGAGATGCCGACGATCTGCCGGAGGTGGGCGATCTCGTAGGCCCAGGGGGTGCCGGGCGAGCCGCCGTCCCCGCCCCCTGCCCCGCAGCCCGCGCAGGCCACGATCAGCCCGAGGCTCGCGCCCGAAAGCCACGCCACCCGAGAGTGTCCCCGCATGGCTCCCACCTCCGTGAGGGCATTCTACCCGAAGCCGGACGCGGCAGGGAGGCTACTTGCCCTGGACCGGCTGGCCGTTCTTCCAGCGGCCCTTCACCCGCTGCCCGTCCGGGAAGATCATCACCCCCGGGCCGTCGGGCACGCCGTCCTTGAAGGGGGCCTCGATGCGGCTGCCGTCCGGCAGGGTGAGCACGCCCGGGCCGTGCTTCCTGTCGGCCCTGAAGCCGCCGGTGTAGCTCTCCCCGGTCTTCGCGTTTGTGAGGGTGCCCTGGCCGTCCTTCAGCTCGTCCTTGAACGCGCCCCGGTACTCCCAGCCGTCGGGCAGGCGGAGCACGCCCTGGCCGTTCAGCCGATCCGCCTTCCAGGTGCACTCGCAGCGCTTGCCGTCCGGCCAGGTCATCACCCCCGCGCCCTCGCGCTTCCCGGCTCGCCACAGGCCCTCGTGGCGCCGCCCGTCCCGCTCGACCAGCGCGCCCTGGCCCTGGAACTTGCCGTCCAGCCAGCCGCCGTCGTAGCTCCGCCCGCCGGGCCAGCTCATCACGCCCTGGCCGGTCCGCTTGCCCGCCAGCCAGTCGCCCTCGTAGCGCTTGCCGTCCGGCCACTCCTTCAGCCCGCGGCCGTGGGGCTTGCCCGCGGCCCAGGCGCCCTGGTAGCGCTTGCCGTCCGGCCAGCGGTAGCTGCCCTGGCCGCTCCGGCGATCCGCCTCCCAGGCCCCCTGGTAGCGCTCGCCGTTCGCCAGGGAGTAGCTGCCCTGGCCGTGCATCAGCCCCTGGCGGAAGTCGCCCTCGTAGCGCCTGCCGTCCTTCCAGGTCATCACCCCGCGGCCGTCGGGCGCCCCGTCCGCGAAGGCGCCGGTGTACTCCCGGCCGTCGGGCCAGGCGAGGCGGCCCTCGTCGAGCTTGCCGTCCCGCCACACGCCGGTGAAGCGCCGGCCGTCCTTGGTGCTGAAGCTGCCCTGGCCCTCGAGCGCGCCCGCGTGGAGCTCGCCCTCGTAGCGGGCGCCGTCGGCGAAGGTGAGCACGCCCTGGCCCTGCATGGTGCCGCGCTCGAAGGCGCCCTGGTAGCTGCGGCCCAGGGAGGAGCGCGCCTTGCCCTGGCCGTGGGCCAGGCCGTCCCGGCACCCGCCCTCGAGGAGGGTCCAGCGCTCCGCGCCAGGCTCCTCCTCGTCGGGCGCGGCGATCGCGCAGGCAGGCGGCGCGGCCCGCGCGGGGAGCGCGAAGCCCGCCAGGCAGGCGGCGGCGAGCAGCCAGGGCGCGGTCCGCATGGGGCACCTCCGTGGAGCGGGGTCAGAACGGCCAGCCGCCGAGCAGCAGCACGCTCACCGCGGGCAGGCCCGAGAGCAGCCCGAGCGCCAGGTAGGCCAGCGGCGCCCCGGGGGACCGCCGCGCGAAGGCGGCGACGAGCAGCCCGGCGAGCCCCACCAGGGCGGCCGCGGCGCTGGCGTACAGCCACAGGGCCTCGGCCGGCGGGAGCATGCGCACCTGGGTGAGCAGGCCCCAGCGCTTCCAGCCGTCGGCCGGGGCCCCGCCCGGCGCGACGGCCGGCCCGGCCGTGGGCGGCGCGCCCTCGCCACCCGCGCCTGGCGCGATGAGCTCCGGGGCGGGCTTGCGCTCGAGCCCGCCGGCCGCCCGCAGGGCCCTGGCGGCGGCGCAGTCCCGGTAGGTGAGCAGGGCCTCGCGCTTGTCCTCCGGCACGTCGGCCAGCCGCACGCCGCGCACCAGCATCCCCCCCTCGTCCATGTAGACGTACAGGCTGCAGCCGTCCTCGGCCGCCCGGCTGCCCAGCGCGCCCAGCCACAGCGCCCCGCCGAGCGCGATTACCGCCAGGCCCAGCCGCCCCACGGTCGGCACCTCAGCGGGCCTTGAGGCCCAGGCGCAGGGACATGTCGGTGGTGATCACCTGGGGCGCCGCCGAGTCCGACATGCGCAGCTCCATGGCCAGGTGGGTCTTGCTGTTCATGCTCGACTCGGGCACCAGCCGGCCGAGCGCCACCCGCATCCGCCCGCCGCCCGTGGAGCTCATGGTCTGCAGCCTGGCCTTGGCGGTGGGCAGGTTGGGCACCTTGATGTCCTGGGGCGCGGCCGACTGGCTCAGCTCGACCTCCATCTCGACCACGTCGCCCTCGAGCTTCACCAGCTTGTAGGTGGCCACCTGGTCGATGCGGAACATGTCGGTCGAGATGGGCATGCGCACCTCCCAGCGCGCGCCCACGCCCACGGCCTCCTCGGGGAAGGGGGCGGACATCTGGCGCATCTGCTGGCGCATCTTGTCCACCATGTCCTTGACCTGGGCGCTCGCGTTCGGCGGCACCACCGCGTCGGCCTCCAGGGTGAAGCCGCGCGTGTCCACCAGGGCCCAGCCCGACAGCCCCTCGGTCTTCTTGAGCTCCGCCTTGAGGTTCTCCCGCAGGGCGGGATCGCCCGTGTCCCCGGCCAGCACGTCGGTGCTGTCGAGCCGGAAGGTGTAGCGCAGCGCGCCGTCCGGCCGGACGGCCTCCGGCTGGATGGCCATGAAGAGCTTCATCGGCGGGAGCTGCACCTCGGTCGGGTTCGGCTGGCCCATGCCGATGGCCATGCCCATTTCCATGGTCATCTCCATGACCACGTTGGCGCGGTCGTCGAACCTGTAACGCAGGGCGCGCCGGGGCTCCGCGCCAGCGTCCAGGAGCGCCACCTTCACGCCCTCGCCGCCGGCGGCCGGCTGGCCGAGCAGGGCCTGCCCCGACCCGGACCCGGGCTCGCCCGGCTGCGGGGCCGGCTCGGCCTTCTGTTCGCAAGCGGCCAGCGACCCCAGCAGCAGCACGGACGAGAGCACCGGCATCAGGCGCGCGCGCATCGATCACCTCCCGTGATTCACGGGAGGACGGTAGCGGACCCCTCCCCTCCGAGTCAATCACCCGGCAACGCGGGGGCGGAATTGACGGCCCCCACCCGAGCCGCTAGACTGCCTCCCCGGGGCCACGCGCCCCGCCCCGAGGGGAGCCCATGCAGGAAGAGCACCGTCCGCCCGAGCCCCAGGAGCCGCAGATCGACCTGCGGGAGTACTGGAACATCCTGCTGAAGCGGCGCTGGACCATCGTGGCGGTGTTCGTGGCCGCGGTCACCCT
The DNA here is from genome assembly GCA_022710975.1 of Myxococcota bacterium. Classification (GTDB taxonomy): domain Bacteria; phylum Myxococcota; class B64-G9; order B64-G9; family B64-G9; genus JAKLGA01. The sequence goes on from JAKLGA010000005.1 coordinate 397,037, forward strand.
GGTCACCATCTACACGCTGCGGCAGAAGAAGATCTACGAGGCCAAGGCCTCGGTCATCATCGAGCTGATGGCGCCCCAGGTGCTGGGCAACGTGCGCGAGGTCTACAACCTGGGGGCCGGCTCCTACTGGTCCAACAAGGAGTACTACGAGACCCAGTACAAGGTGATCACCTCGCGCGCGGTGGCGCTGCGGGTGGTGCAGCTGCTGAAGCTCGAGGGCAACAAGAGCTTCCTGGGCATCGACAAGCTGCCGCCCGAGGAGCAGAAACGCGCCCTGGAGGTGGCCCCGGACTACGTCGAGCTGGTGCGCGCGGCGATCAGCGTGGAGCCCGTCAAGGACAGCCGCATGGCCTACGTCAAGGCCCGCCACGAGGATCCCAAGTGGTCCAAGCGGCTGGCGGACGCCACGGTCAACGCCTACCGCGACTACAACCTCCAGACCCGGCGCGAGATCACCCTCGAGGCGGCCGGCTGGCTGGCGGACCAGGCCAAGGAGCTCAAGGTCCGCATGGAGGAGAGCGAGAACGCGCTGCAGCAGTTCAAGGAGGACCTCAAGGTCCTGTCGGTCAGCATGGAGGACCGCCAGAACATCACCTCCCAGCGCCTGGTCGACCTCAACCAGACCCTCAACCAGACCCAGGCCCAGCGCATCGCCCTGGAGGCGCGCCGCAAGCTGGTGCTCGACATCCGCGAGAACAAGCAGCCCCTGGAGGCGATCGAGAAGATCAGCGAGAACCAGCTCATCCGCCAGCTCAAGGAGTCCTACTTCCGCCTGAAGGAGCAGCAGGCCGAGCTCGGCTCCAAGTACCTGCCCGACCACCCCAAGTACAAGGCGGTCGAGGAGAAGGTCCTGGAGGTCAAGCGCAACATCGACCGCGAGATGGGCAACGCGCTGGCCGCCATCGAGGGCGAGTACCAGACCAAGCTGGAGGCCGAGCGCGGGCTGCAGCGCGAGCTGACCAAGATCAAGGCCGAGGCGCTGGAGATCAACAAGCACGCCCTGGACTACTCCCGCCTCAAGCGCGTGTCCGACAACAACGAGGCGCTCTACAAGCTGGTGCTCTCGCGCCAGAAGGAGGCCACGCTCGCGGCCCACCAGGAGACCAACAACGTGTACAAGCTCGACGCGGCCGTCGAGCCGACCGTGCCCGTCTACCCGCGGGTCAACCTGAACCTCCTGCTGGCGGCGGTGGTGGGGCTGCTGCTGGGCGTGGGCCTGGCCTTCTTCCTCGAGTACCTGGACAACACGGTCAAGAGCCAGGAGGACCTGGAGCGCCAGCTCCAGGTGGCCTTCCTGGGCATCGTGCCGAGCATCAAGCTGGAGTCCCCGCCCGAGGGGGCCGAGGTGGTGCGCCTGCGCGACCACTACCTGATCAGCCACCCCAAGAGCAACGTGGCCGAGGCCTGCCGCACGGTGCGCACCAACATCCTGTTCCTGGCCCCCGAGAACCCGCCCCGCAAGCTGCTGGTCACCTCGCCCAGCCCCCAGGAGGGCAAGAGCACGGTATGCATCAACCTGGGCATCACCATGGCCCAGAGCGGCTCGCGGGTGGTGCTGGTGGACACGGACATGCGCCGGCCGCGCCTGCACAAGACCTTCGGGCTGAAGACCGGGGCCGGGGTGACCACCGCCATCCTGGGCGAGGCCGAGCTCGAGCAGGTCGTGCACCACACCGACGTGCCGGGGCTGGACGTGATCCCCTGCGGCCCGGTGCCGCCCAACCCCACCGAGCTCATCCACACCGAGCGCTTCCGGCGCTTCCTGGAGGCGCTGGCCGCCCGCTACGACCGGGTGATCTTCGACAGCCCGCCCGTGCTGGCGGTGGCCGATCCGCTCATCCTGGCCAGCCTGATGGACGGCGTGGTGCTGGTGATCAAGAGCGCCCAGACCTCCCGGGAGATGGCCCGCCGCGCGGTGCGCCAGCTCCGGGACATCAAGGCCAAGGTGCTGGGCGCGGTGATCAACGACATCGATCTCTCCCACCGCGACTACGGCTACTACTACTACCACCAGTACCGCACCTACTACGGGGAGAAGGAGCAGGATGCCCCCGGCCAGTGAGCCCGCCGCGTCGCCCCCGGAGCCGGGCGTGCCGCTGTTCGACCTCGCCCGCCAGCACCGCCCGTTGCGCGCCGAGCTGCTGGCCGCGCTCGAGGCGGTGGTGGACTCGGGCCAGTTCATCCACGGCCCGGCGGTGGCGCGCCTGGAGGCGGCGCTCGGCGCGGCGCTGGGCGCGCGGCACGTGCTGGGGGTGTCCTCCGGCACCGACGCCCTGCTGCTCGGGCTCATGGCGCTGGGGATCGGCCCCGGCGACGAGGTGGTGGTGCCCGCCTTCACCTTCGTGGCCAGCGCCAACGTGGTGGCCCGCCTGGGGGCCCGGCCGGTGTTCGCCGACGTGCACCCCGCGGAGCTGGTGCTCACCCCGGAGGAGCTCGAGCGGCGGCTCTCGCCGCGCACCCGGGCGGTGATCCCGGTGCACCTGTTCGGCCTGCCCTGCCGGGTGGACGAGCTCGTCGCCCAGTGCGCGCCGCGGGACATCCCGGTGCTCGAGGACTGCGCCCAGGCCACCTTCGCCAGGCTCGGGGCGCGGCAGGTGGGCAGCTTCGGGCGGCTCGGCGCCTTCTCCTTCTTCCCCACCAAGAACCTGGGCGGCTTCGGCGACGGCGGGGCGCTCAGCGTGGCGGACGGGGAGCTGCTGGCCCGCCTGCGGCGACTGCGCGACCAGGGCGGCCGGGCCCGCGACGACTACACCGAGCTGGGCGGCAACTTCCGCCTGGACACGCTGCAGGCCGCGGTGCTGGAGGTCAAGCTCCGGCGCGCCGAGGCCTGGCAGGCCGAGCGCCGGGCGGTGGCCGGGCGCTACGCGGCGCTGTTCTCCCAGGCCGGCCTGGGCGCGCCGGGGGACGAGCGCCTGCAGCTCCCGCCCTGCCCGGCCGGCCGCGAGCACGCCTGGAACCTGTACGTCGTCCAGGCCGCGCGGCGGGAGGAGCTGCGCGCCCACCTGCAGACGCGCGGGGTGGGCGCGGGCGTGTACTACAGCCGCCCGCTCCACCTGCAGCCCTGCTTCGCCCCGGGGCCGGGCCGGCTGCCCGCGGCCGAGCGCGCCGCGGAGCGCGTGCTGGCCCTGCCCTGCTACCCGGGCCTCACGCCCCCGGAGCAAGAGCGCGTGGTGGCGGCCGTGGCCGAGTTCGCCCGCGCCTGAAGGGGCGCCCGCGCCAGGGGGGTCTGCCGTGGACGAGCCCGAGGAGCCCTGCCGCCTGCCCGAGGGGCTGCGCTGGTACGCGCTGCACACCCGCTCGCGGCACGAGCGCAAGGTGGCCGCGGAGCTCGGCCGCTTCGCGCGGGTGTACCTGCCCGAGTACCGCGCCCTCTCCCGCCGCAAGGACCGCCGCCAGGAGCTCCTGCGGCCGCTGTTCCCCGGCTACCTGTTCGTGCGGGCCGCGCTCGAGCCGGCGCTCAGGCTGCAGATCCTGCAGGCCCCGGGCGTGGTGCGCCTGGTGGGGGTGCGCCAGCGCCCGGTGCCCGTGCCGGACGAGGTGGTGGCCTCCCTCGAGCTCCTGCTGGCGGCCTCGCCCGACGCCCGCCCGCGCGGGCGCTGGCGCCCGGGCGAGCGGGTGCAGGTGATGAGCGGCCCGCTGCGCGGCGTGGTGGGGGTGGTGGAGCACGGCGCCCGCGGCAGGCGCATCGTGGTGGCCGTGGAGCTGCTCGGCCGGGCCGTGTCCGCCAGCCTGGAGAGCGGCGATCTCGCCCCCTGCCTCGACTGATCAGAAGATCCCGGGCAGGAAGCGCCAGCGGGTGCGCTGCATGTAGGCCTGGTAGGCGGGGTCCTGCTGGGCCAGGAAGCGCTCCTCGAGCACGGCCCGGAGGCCGTAGCAGAAGGTGGACAGCGCGAACAGGATCCCGGTGTACCAGCTCAGGTGGCTGACCAGGTAGCCCACCCGCAGCAGGATGTCGGTCGCGTACATGGGGTGGCGGATGAGCGAGTACAGGAACCGGGTCTCCACCTTGCGAAGCGCGATCAGGATGCCGAAGGAGCGGCCCAGGTTGACCAGGGTGGCGAGCCCCAGCACGTTCGCGGCGAACACGATCAGGCCCGAGACCAGGACGGCCGTGGCGCCGCCCGTGGGCGGCTCGCCCATGAAGAACACGCCCGAGAGGAAGGCGGTCAGCGCCAGCGCCTGGCGGAGCGGGTTCCGGTCCACCGCCTGGTGCGGGCGCCGGAGCAGGATCAGCGCCACCATGACCGCGTTCTGGACGGCGAAGGACAGCTCCACGTAGTCCAGCCGGCCTTCGGCCCAGACCGCGTACGTCTCGCGGCCCATGACCGCGGCGAAGAAGCCGAACAGGCCGAGGTTGAAGAGCAGCTGGGCGTGACGCCGGAGCCAGGTCCAGGGGCCGCCGTTCATGCGCCCCATCATCCCCCGCCCACGGGGCACAGGCAAGCGCACACAAGTGGCGGAGCGGACGGGCTCCCGGTAGAATGGGCGGGTGCGGCGAAACGACCCCGTCGTCCGGGAGGTTCCCATGAGAGGCCTTGCGCTCCTGACCGCCTGCCTCGCAGCCCTGGCTGTCCTGGGCTGCTCCGACTCGGGCCCTGACTGCGGGGGCATCTTCACCCCCTGCGTGCTCGCCGGCGCGACCGAGTGCACCCCGGACGCGACCGGGGTGATGCGCTGCGACCAGGACGTGGACGGCTGCCTGGCCTGGGTCAGGACCCAGACCTGCCTGGCGGGCCAGACCTGCCAGCTCGTCAGCGGCGCGGCCGCCTGCGCGGGCCCGTGCCAGTCGAACTGCGCGGGCAAGGAGTGCGGGGACGACGGCTGCGGCGCCTCCTGCGGCACCTGCCAGGCGGGCGAGAGCTGCGACGGGAGCGGCCAGTGCCAGATCGGCTGCAGCCCGGACTGCCAGGGCCGCGAGTGCGGCATGGACCCGGTCTGCGGCACCCTCGAGTGCGGCACCTGCACCGCCCCCGAGAGCTGCAACGGGAGCGGCCAGTGCCAGGCCGGCTGCAGCCCGGACTGCCAGGGCCGCGAGTGCGGCATGGACCCGGTCTGCGGCACCCAGAGTTGCGGCACCTGCACCGCCCCCGAGAGCTGCAACGGGGTCGGCCAGTGCCAGGCCGGCTGCACCCCGAGCTGCGCGGGCCGCGAGTGCGGCATGGACCCGGTCTGCGGCACGCTGAGCTGCGGCACCTGCACCGCCCCCGAGACCTGCAACGGGAGCGGCCTGTGCGTGGCGAACTGCACCCCGAGCTGCGCGGGCCGCGAGTGCGGGCTGGATCCGGTCTGCGGCACCCAGAACTGCGGCGCCTGCACCGCCCCCGAGACCTGCAACGCCAGCGGCCAGTGCGTGGCGAACTGCACCCCGAGCTGCGCGGGCCGCGAGTGCGGGCTGGATCCGGTCTGCGGCACCCAGAACTGCGGCGCCTGCACCGCCCCGGAGACCTGCCAGGCCAACGGCACCTGCGCCTGCGTCCCGGCCTGCGGAGGCAAGGAGTGCGGCGCGGATGGCTGCGGCGGCTCGTGCGGCTCCTGCCCCGCCGGCGAGACCTGCAACCTGAGCGGCCAGTGCGTCTGCGCCCCGAACTGCACAGGCCGCGAGTGCGGAATGGACCCGGTCTGCGGTACCCAGAGCTGCGGCGCCTGCACCGCCCCGGAGACCTGCCAGGCCAACGGCACCTGCGCCTGCGTGCCGGCCTGCGCCGGCAAGGAGTGCGGCGCCGACGGCTGCGGCGGGAGCTGCGGGAGCTGCACCGCGCCGGCGGTGTGCGACGCCTCCTTCCAGTGCTGCACGCCGGACTGCGCGGGCAAGGAGTGCGGCGCGGATGGCTGCGGCGGCTCGTGCGGCGCCTGCACCGCGCCCGAGACCTGCCAGCCCGACCAGACCTGCGCCTGCATCCCGGCCTGCGTCGGCAGGCAGTGCGGGGACGACGCCTGCGGCGGCGTGTGCGGCACCTGCGTGGCGCCGGCCGTGTGCGACGCCACCTTCCAGTGCTGCACCCCGGACTGCGCCGGCAAGGAGTGCGGCGCCGACGGCTGCGGCGGCTCGTGCGGCACCTGCGTCGCCCCCGAGGCCTGCGACGCCTCGGACCAGTGTGAGATCCCGCCGGTCGAGACCTGCGACGACGGCATCGACAACGAGGGGGACGGGCTGATCGACTGCGTCGATCCCGAGTGCGTGAGCACGGCGGGCTGCCCGGCCTGCGTGGTGGACGGCGTGCTGAGCTGCGGCGACACCCTGTCGGCCAACAACGGCAGCGGCGCGAGCGACTTCGCCGACTACTCCTGCACCAACTACGACCAGTCCGGGCCCGAGCTGAAGTACGTGTTCGCGGTCCCGCCGGACACCGAGGTCACGGTGAACCTGGACTACCACGAGGTGGATCAGGAGATCATGCTCCTGGGGAACGCCTGCGATCCGAACGACTGCCTGGTCTACGGGGACAACGCGGCCACCTTCGGGGTGCTGTCCGGCGGGCCCTTCGTGCTGGTGATCGACGGCTACAACGGGGCCTCGGGCGACTTCACCGTGAGCGTGGAGTGCACCCCCATCGACTGGTGCCCCGGCTACACCGGCCAGGACATGTGCTGCCAGAACGACGATCCCTGCGGGTGGGCGGACGACTGGGAGTGCGACTGCGACGCCACCTGCGACTGGGACTACTGGGACTGCTGACGAGCCGCCGGCGGGAAGTGCTCACCCATACGTTGTGACGGGGCGGCGGATCGGCTAGCATGGGCTGGTCTCATCGCCCGAACTCTAGCCTGGAGGGGTCTCATGCGGACCATGCGGATGCTCGGAACCTGCCTCGCGGGGATGCTGGTGGCCCTGACCGGCGCCGGCTGCACCGACGACGGCAGCCTCGACTGCAGCCTGGTCCTGGCGGCCTGCGAGACGATGGGGGCCACCCAGTGCACGCCGGACGGGGCGGCCGTCCTGCGCTGCGATCAGGCCACCGACGGCTGCCTGGCCTGGGTGAGCCTCGAGGCTTGCGACCCGGGCGAGACCTGCCAGCTCGTGGCCGGCGCGGCGGCCTGCAGCACCGCCTGCCTGCCCGACTGCGCGGGTCGGGTGTGCGGCGACGACGGCTGCGACGGCTCCTGCGGCGAGTGCGACACCGCCGGCGGCGAGGTGTGTGTGGTCGCGACCGGCACCTGCGAGGTGTGCGCCCCGGACTGCACCGGCCGGGTGTGCGGCGCGGACCCGGTGTGCGGCGCCTCCTGCGGCGAGTGCGCGGCGGGCGAGAGCTGCGACGCGGACGGCCTGTGCCAGCCCGGCTGCAGCCCCGACTGCCAGGGCCGCGAGTGCGGAATGGACCCGGTCTGCGGCACCCTGGACTGCGGCGCCTGCGACGCGGGCGAGAGCTGCGACGCGGACGGCCTGTGCCAGCCCGGCTGCAGCCCCGACTGCCAGGGCCGCGAGTGCGGAATGGACCCGGTCTGCGGCACCCTGGACTGCGGCGCCTGCGACGCGGGCGAGA
>JAKLGA010000006.1 GCA_022710975.1 Myxococcota bacterium
CTGGTCCACGTGGGTCACCGCCACCCGGTCCTGGATCTTCACCTCGGCCCGGTGGTACTTGATGGCCAGCGGCGGGATGCTGCCGTCGGTCGGCACCAGCAGGCCGGTGGCCGAGGCCGGGCCGGCCAGGCCCAGGGCCGCGAGCAGCGTCAGACCGACGGCCACTTTCCAACTGCGCGAGTTCATGGACTTTCTCCCTTCCTCTCGGTTCTTCGGCTGTCCCTCGTGGGCTATGGACGCATCAACCGCCCCCGGGATCCATGCTGCGGCTCCGCCGGTGGGGTGGCGCGCCGATGATACCCGTTCGGGCCGGGGACTGGAAGGGGAGTCAGGAGGCGGGCTGTTCGAGCAGCCGCCGGGCGTCGCGCTGGCCGGGCGCCAGCTCGAGCACCTTGCCGGCGGCGGACTGGGCTGCCTCGAGGTGCCCGAGGCGCTCGAGCAGCAGGGCGGCCTCCAGGCGGGGCAGGAACCAGGCCGGGTCCAGCGCCGCCGCCTGCTCGGCCTGGGCCAGGGCCTCCTCGAGCCGGCCGCTGCGGGAGAGCGCCCGGGACAGGAACAGCCGGTAGTGCGGGTGGCCGGGATCCAGCTCCACCGCGCGGGCGAAGGCCCTGATCGCCTCCGGCAGGCGCGCCTGGCGCGTGAGCGAGTGGCCCAGGTTGGCGTGCGGCGGGGCGAAGGTCGGCTCGCGGCGCGCGGCCCGGCGGTAGGCCTCGTCCGCCTCGGCCAGCCGGTTGGAGCGGGACAGCGCCACCCCCAGGTTGTTCCAGGCCCGCGCGAAGTCCGGGGCGATCCGGGTCGCCAGGCGGAAGTCGGCGATGGCGGCCTCCGAGCCGAGCCCGCCCAGCTCCGGCTGGCTCCAGGAGCGCTCGTAGCCGCGGTTGTTGTAGAAGTCGGCGATGGCCTGCGCGTCGGTGAGCGGGCGCAGGCGTCGGTGGTCCCGCGTCCGGCCGTCGAACTCCACGGCCTGCACCTCGGGGCCGAGCCGCACGCCCACCAGCACGTGGCCGTACTCCACCAGCAGGCTGCCGCTCTTGCCCCGCTCGGGCCGCGCCTGGGAGGCGTCCAGGAAGAAGGCCTCCAGGCCCACGGCGCGCGCCATGGCCACGAACAGGTTCGCGTAGGACAGGCAGTTCCCCTGGCCGGTCGCCATCACCTCGCGCGCGGTGCGGGTCCCGTCCCGGTCGTAGCGCTCGAGGTAGCCCTTGGCGCGGAAGTGCGCCCGCAGGCGCTCGAGCCGCTGGCCCGGGTCGGCGGCCGAGCGGGTGATGTCCAGGGCGGCCCGGCGGATGTCCTCGTCGGCCGCGAAGGGGAGCTGCAGCCCCTCGAGCTCCGCCGGGGTCAGGCGTGCCCGCAGCTCGGCCAGGAGCGGATCGGCCGGGCCGGCGGCGCCGGCCGCGAGCAGGCCGGCGAGCGCGAACAGCGGCGTGGGGAACATGGCGTGCCTGCCTCCGTGCTCCCTCTCCTCCGGCCCCATGGTAGCACGGATCCGGCCGAAGTTTTTACTTGCCAAGGTTCCGGAGATCGTCTAGAACGCATCCTCGCCAGGTGAGGCGGGCGATTAACTCAGCGGAAGAGTGCCATCCTCACACGGTGGAAGTCGACAGTTCGAATCTGTCATCGCCCATCCTGGCAGCGGGCCCGGTCCTCCGGGCCCGCTTTTTTGTTTCCTCCGCGCCGGAAACAGGGAGTTGATCCGGCCTAGTTCTCGGTAGATACTACCCCCCGCGAGGAGGGGTCATGAGAGCTCCCCGGTGGTCTTCGTTCTGCGTGTGGGTCGTGCTGTGCGCCGCGGCTCCAGCCGCCGCGCAGGAGCGCGCCACCGTGGCCAAGCTGGCCGTGCTCGACCTCGGCGACAAGGGCGTGGGCACGGATCTCGTCGCCCTGATGAGCGCCAGCGTGGCCCGCCAGCTGTCCTCCTACGGCGTGTTCGAGGTGATCACCCGCGCGGACGTGGGCAAGATGCTGCTGCACGTCCAGGACAAGCTGAGCGCCGGCTGCTCGAGCCCCGACTGCCTGGTCCAGGTGGGCGACGTGCTGGGCGCCGAGAAGCTCGTGGCCGGCGAGGTCGGCCTGGTGGGCAAGCGCTACCTCATCAGCCTGCAGCGCATGGACGTGAAGAAGGGTGTGGTCGAGAACCGCGTGCAGCGCGAGTTCGAGGGGCCGCTGGAGAAGATCCGCGAGGAGGTGCGCCTGGCGACCCACCAGCTCGTGGAGGATCTACTCAAGCTCGAGAGCGGCACGCTGCTGCTGCAGGTGTCCGAGGAGGGCGCGGACGTCTCGCTGGACGGGACCGTGGTCGGCACCAGCCCGCTGAAGGGCCTGAGCGTGCCGGCCGGACCGCACGAGGTGCGGGTGAGCAAGCAGGGCTTCGTGGCCTGGGCGCGCACGCTGCAGATGCGCCCGCGCTCCACCGAGGCGCTGGAGGCGCGGCTCATCCCCTCGGCCGAGTTCATCCAGGCCTACGAGGACAAGGCCTTCAGCATGCGCCGCTGGGCCTGGATCTCCTTCGCCACCTTCGCCGTGCTGGAGGGCGCCGCGCTCGGGCTGCGCCTGTACACCTGGCAGAAGTACGATCCGATCGAGGCGGACTACGAGGACCTGGTCGATCCGGCCGAGCGCTACCAGTTCTACCAGGATCACGTGGACCAGATTCGCCTGGCCGAGAAGCTGGACTACGCCGCCCTGGGCTCGGCCCTGGTGGGCGTGGTGCTCGGCGGCGTGAGCCTGTACCTGTTCCTCGAGGGCGAGGATCCCGACCGCTACGAGCTCTTCCGCGAGGCCTCCGTCGCGCCCCAGGTCGGGCTGAGCCCGCTGCCCGGCGGCGCCAACCTCAGCCTGGGCTGGTCGTTCTAGGATTCCCGCGCGCGACATGGGCACCCTGGCCATCACCGGCGTGTCGGGCCCGCTCGGGCAGGCCGTGCTCAGGCGCCTGGACGCCGCGGGCGCCGAGCGGCGCGTGGTGGGCATCGACCCGCGCTGGCCGGCCTTCAACCCGCCCCGCCTGCAGTACTACGGCCACGATCTGGCCGACCGGGCGGTGGGTGAGCTGCTGCGGCGCGAGGGGGTCGATCGGGTGCTGCACCTGGCCGTGCCCTGGCGCCTGCGCGACGAGCCGCGCGTCCGCCGGCAGGTGCTAGAGGGCGCCCAGAACCTGCTCGCGGCCTGCGCCGCCGCCGGCGTGCGCCACCTGGTGGTCCGCTCCAGCACGGTGGTCTACGGGCCCCGCGAGGAGCAGCAGGCGCCGCTGGGCGAGGAGGCGGCGCTGCGCGGCCACCCGCGGGTGGCCTTCGCCCGCGACCTGGTCAAGGTGGAGCTGCTGTGCGAGGCCTTCGCCGAGGCGCACCCGGAGGTCGTGGTCACGCGCTTGCGGGCGGCGCCCGTGGTGGGGCGCGGGGCCAGCCAGGTGCTGCAGCGGCTGCTGAGCGCGGTGCCCTGCCTGCCGCGGGTGCACGTGCGCCAGCCGGAGCTGCAGTTCCTGCACCTCGACGACATGCTCGCGGCCACGCTGCGGGCGCTGGAGCGGCCGCGGCCCGGGGCCTTCAACCTGGTGCCCGCCCGGCCGGTCGGCTTCGCGCGCCTGGCGGCGCTGCTGGGCAAGCGGGTGGTGTGGACGCCCGCGCCGCTGCTGTACCTGGCCTGGGAGCTCGGGCACCGCCTGGGGCTTTCCTGGACGCCCACCTCCTCGGCCGTGCTGGGCTACCTGACGCAACCCTGGCTGGCCGATGGCGAGCGGGCCAGCGCGGAGCTCGACTTCCGGGCGCGCCACACCGCCGAGGAGGCCATCCAGGCCATGCTCGGCGTCGAAGGGGGCAAGCGATGAGGCTGGCGATGCAGACGACTGGCGTGCGGCGCGTCGGGCGGCTCCTGGGGCGGCCTGGCTGGGCGGTCCTGGCGGCCCTGGCGTGGGGCGGCCTGGCGTGCGACGAGAGCCCGCCCACCATGGAGCCCGAGAGCTGGGAGGTGGAGAGCTCCTACCAGCGCGCCAACGCCGCGCTGGGCGAGGGCAAGCTGGGGGTGGCCGAGAAGGAGCTGCGCAAGGTGCTCGACCTGGACGGGAAGCACGTCGCGGCCCACACCAAGCTCGGCCGCACGCTGGCCGCCCGGGCCGCCCAGGAGCCGGCCCTGCGCGCGACCCTGCTCGCGGAGGCCCTGCGCGAGCTCGAGCGGGCCGCCGAGCTCGAGCCCCAGGGCCAGGTGGTGTGGGCCGAGCTGGCCCGGGTGGCGCAGCAGGCCGGCCAGCACGCCCGCGCGCAGACCGCCCTGGAGAAGGTGGTGGCGCTGGGCGGGCCGGTGGAGGAGACGCTGCGGGAGCTCGGGCAGGTGCGCGTGGCCATGGGCCAGCACGCCGCGGCCGAGGCCGGCCTGCGCCAGGCCGTGGCGCAGGGCCACGACTACGGCGGCCTGTCCCTCGATCTCGGCCGGCTGCTGCTCGGGCAGGGCAAGGCCGACGAGGCCCGCAAGGTGCTCGAGGGCGTGGAGGCCTGCCCGAAGGCCAAGGGCGATCTGAAGCGGCCCCCGGCCTGCCCCACCGGCGAGTACTACGAGGCCCAGGACGAGCTGGGCGGGCTGGCCGTGCGGCAGGGCCGCCTGGCGGACGCGCGGGCGATCTACCTGCGCCTGGTGGAGATGTTCCCCGAGGACTACATGGCCTGGGAGGTGCTGGCCGCCCTCGACGAGCGGGAGGGCAAGCTGGTGGAGGCCGAGGCCAGGTACCGCCAGAGCCTGGAGGTGGACCGGCTGCACACCTCGGTGTGGCTGGGGCTGGGCCGGGTGCTCGTCGCCCAGGGGCGGCGGGAGGAGGCCGGCTACGCGCTGCGCAAGGCCGACGCCTACCTGGCCAAGAGCCCGGAGCAGGCCCTGGAGCTGGCCGACGAGCTGGTGAAGCTCGGCGATCTGGCCTGGGCGCGCGCCTCCCTGGAGCGGGCCCGCATCCTGGCGGAGGACCGGCCCGAGCTCCTGGCGCGCATCGAGCAGAAACTGGCCGGCCTGCCCCCCCCGGGCGCGGCCCCGGCCCCTCAACCCGCGCCGGCCCCGGACGCCGGCCAGCAGGTACCGCCATGAAGGAACGCCTCCGCGCCGCCCTGCGCGCCGCCCTCACCCAGCGCCTGGGGGTGCCCCCGGCCGAGCTGCCCGACTTCTCCGTGGAGGTGCCCAACCTCGAGTCCCACGGCGACTTCGCCACCAACGCGGCCATGCTGCTCGCCAAGCGGCTGCGCAAGGCCCCGCGCGAGATCGCCGGCCTGCTCGGGCCCGCGCTGCAGGCCGCCCCGGAGGTGGACCGGGTCGAGGTGGCCGGGCCCGGTTTCCTGAACGTGTTCCTGAAGGCCGACGCCTGGCGGGCGCTGCTGTGGGACGTGCTGGCCGCCGGGGCCGACTACGGGCGCAGCGCGCGCGAGCGGCCCGCCCGGGTGATGGTGGAGTTCGTGTCCGCCAACCCCACCGGCCCGCTGCACTTCGGCCACGGGCGCGGGGCCGTGGTCGGGGACGTGGTGGCGCGGCTGCTGGCCTTCTCCGGCCACCAGGTCCAGCGCGAGTTCTACGTGAACGACGCCGGCAAGCAGGTACGCAACCTGGTCCTGTCCATGGTGCACTGGCTGCGCAAGGATCGCGGGCTCCCGGGCGAGCTGCCCGCGGACGGCTACCACGGCGCCTACGTGGCCGACCTGGCCCGCGCGGCGCCCGCGGAGCTCACCCGTTTCCTGCCCGGCGAACCCGACGAGGCGAGCCTCGTGGCGCTCGAGCGCTTCGGCGTGGCCGCCATGCTGGACGCCATCCGGCGCGATCTGGACGACTTCGGCGTGGCCATGGACCGCTTCTCCTCCGAGCGCGAGCTGCTCGGCTCCACCCGCCTGGCCGAGCTCCTCCAGGAGCTCCAGGCGCGCGGGGTCTACGAGGAGCGCGACGGCGCCCGCTGGTTCCTGGCGGACAGGTTCGGTGACGAGAAGCCGCGCGTGCTGATCAAGAGCGACGGCAGCCACACCTACTTCGCCAACGATCTGGCCTACCACCTGGACAAGCTGCGGCGCGGTTTCGAGCGGCTGATCAACGTGTGGGGGGCGGATCACCACGGCTACGTGCCGCGCATGCGGGCCGCGCTCCAGGCCCTGGGCCAGCCGCCGGAGGCCCTCGAGGTCATCCTGGTGCAGATGGTCAGCCTGCTGCGCGACGGCCAGCCGGTGGTGCTCTCCAAGCGGGCCGGCGACATCGTCACCCTGCGCGAGGTGTTCGAGGAGGTCGGCCGGGACGCCGCGCGCTTCTTCTTCCTGCTGCGCGGCTCGGACAGCCAGATGGAGTTCGATCTCGAGCTGGCCAAGCGCCGCTCGATGGACAACCCGGTCTACTACGTGCAGTACGGGCACGCCCGCCTGTGCAGCATCCTGGCCCGCGCCCGCGAGCGCGGCCTGCCGGTGCCCGGCCTCGAGAGCCGCGGCGCGCTGTCGCTGGCGCCGCTCGAGCTGCCCGAGGAGCTGCGGCTGGTGAAGAAGATGGCCGCCCTGGCCGAGGTGGTGCGCCGGGCGGCGGACAGCTGCATGCCGCACCAGGTGGTGTACTACCTGCAGGAGCTGACGGCCGACTTCCACTCGTACTACACGACCTACGGCAAGACGAGCCCCATCCTGGGCGGGCCCGCGGAGCGCGTGGCCGCCCGGCTGGTGCTGGTGCTGGCGCTGCGGCAGGTGGTGGCCAACTCCCTGGGGCTGCTGGGGGTGTCGGCGCCGGAGCGCATGGAGTCGCTCGGCGCGGAAGGTGAGGAAGGATGAGCGCGGCGCGGGAGGGGGAGGGCAAGCAGGCGTTCTTCTGGCTGGCGGCGCTGGTGCTGGGCGGGCTCATCTTCGCGGCCGGGGTCATGGTGGGCCGCGGGCTGGGCCAGCCGCCGCCGCCGGACATGCGCGATCCCCTGACGCGCCTCGACGAGCGCATCCAGCTCCCGCCGGCGCCGGACGGCGGCGCCCTGGACTTCCCCAGGGTGCTGGAGGGACCGCCGGTGGCGGCGCCCAGGCGCCCGGAGCCCGCGGCGGACGCCGGGCCGGCCCGCCCCGACGGCGGCGCCCCGCTCGCGGCCGGGCCCGACGCCGGCCAGGCCCCGCAGGCGACCGCCGACGGCGCAGCGCCCGCGGCCGCGCCCGACGCGGGCCAGGCCGCCGAGCCCGCGGACGCCCGGCCGGCCGGGGGCAGCCCGCTCTGCCTCCAGGTGGCCTCCTTCCGGGAGCTCGCCCAGGCCGAGGCGCTGGTCACCAGGCTGCGCGCGGCGGGGTACCCGGAGGTGCGCGTCGGCTCGGCCGAGACCGGGGCCAAGGGCACCTACTACCGGGTGCGGGCGGGCCGCTTCACCGAGCGCGTGGTCGCCGAGCAGGTGCGCGCGCGTCTGGAGCGGGAGGAGCGCCTGAAGGCCATGGTGCTGACGTGCGCGGACTAGCCCGCTTCGCGGGCAGGATACCCTTCGCGCGGGGAGGCGCGCTCGGGTATCTAGCCCCGCGCGCGGCCCTGCTCGGCCTGCTGCTCGCCGCCGGCCCGCTCCCGTCCGCGCAGCCCGCCCCCCCCCGCCTGGCCCAGGTGATCGTGGTCCTGGCCGACAACGAGCACCAGGGCATCGTGCCGGTCCCCGCGGAGCTGGGGAACGGCCTGGACGCGGACCGCAACCTGTACTGGGGCGCCCGCTACGGCCTGCGCACCTTCTTCCGGGACGCCGGCTGGAAGGTGGTGTGGCGCGAGCGGCCCGCCCAGGGCGAGGTGCTCGAGCGCCTGCTGCTGTCCGGGCCCTGGCGGGACGCGCCGATCCTGGTGCTGGCCGAGGCCTGGCGCGGGGACCGCATGCCCGCGGCCCTGAGCACCGGCCTGGCCTGGCTCGCGGGGCGCGGACCCGCGCGCAGCGCGCCCGGACCGGACGGCGCGCCCATCGCCTTCGGCGCCGCCGCCGGGCTGGTGGCCTTCGTCGGGCACGACGGGCTGATGGACGCTCCGCTGCAGGAACCGCCGGCCTGGCGGCCGGGCAGCGGCGTCCGCGAGGCGGTGATCATCGCCTGCGCCAGCAAGGCCTACTTCGCCGGCCCGCTCGAGGCCGCCGGGGCGAGGCCGTTGGTCTGGACCACGGGCCTGCTGGCCGCCGAGGCCTACAGCCTGGAGGCGGCGCTCGAGGGCTGGGCGCGGGCCGAGCCCACCCGCGCCGTCCGCGCGCGCGCGGCCCGGGCTTACGCCCGCTACCAGCGCTGCTCCGAGGCGGCCGCCCGCCGCCTGTTCGACGTCAGTGGAAGATGACGATCCCGCCGGTCTGCTGGCCGGTCTCGAAGTCGCCCTCGATGTGGGTGGGGATGCCGACGGCGAAGTCCTGCAGCCCGTCGCCGGTGAGATCGCCGAGGGGCAGCACGAGCTGGCCGAAGCCGTCCATGCCGAGCGGGGCAGGGGAGAGCAGCAGCCCGCTCGCCTCGCCGAAGCGCCCGGCGGCTCCGTCCAGCGGGTAGACCACCACCACCCCGGTGCCCACGAGCTCGGGCGAGGCGTCGGCGTCCTTCATGCCCGCCAGCAGCGCCCCGGCCCCGGGGCCCAGGTGATCGGGGGAGAAGGCGAACGAGGCGCCGAAGCCCACGTCCAGGAACCCGGCCGGCGGCACCAGCACCTGCTCGTGGGCCTGGGGGAAGCCGCCCGCCTCCAGGCGGTAGACGAACACGGCGCCGATCGGCGGCACCACCGGCGGCCCGACCTGCGCCCCGAAGTCGGGCGCGCCCACCAGCAGGAAGCGCTGCCCGCCGGCCTCGGCCAGGGCGAGCGCCGTGCCGAAGCCGATCTCCGCGTCCCCGCCCGGGGGGAAGAGCATGTGGCCCGGCCCGGCGGACCAGTCCGCCCCGCCGGCCCACACCAGCACACCGCCGGTGTGCGGGCCCGCGGCCTCCTGGTCGCGGACCAGCCCCCAGCCGCCCACGGCCAGGTCGGGCAGGCCGTCCCCGGTGAGGTCGCTCCACAGGATCGAGGCCCCCAGGTACTGGCGGTTGACCGCGAGCGGGGGCACCAGGGTCTGATCCTCGGTCGCGGGCAGGCCCGCGGCCGAGCCGCGGAAGATGGCCACCAGGCCGGTGTCGTCCGGCCCGGCGTTCTGCCCGCCGGCCAGCAGATCGTCGTACCCGTCGCCGTCCACGTCCGCGCACAGGACGGTCTGCCCGAGGACGTCCGAGCGCTGGCGCAGCCCCGGTGACAGCCCGTGCTGGGTGACCCGGGTGAGGTCCCAGGCGCCCTGCGCGTCGGCCCAGAACACGCTCACCCGGCCCACGGCGCTCACCTGGACGGACTCGCTCCACAGGTGGCTGGCCACCGGCAGCTCGAGCTGGCCGTCGCCGTCCGGGTCGCAGGGGTTGCCGAGGGTGTAGGCGAAGCCGCCGAGCAGCGCCCCGTCGGGCGGCTCGAGGATCTGGAGCGCCCCGGCCAGCGAGTCCGGCACGGCGCCGCCGGCGAACAGGTACAGCCGGCCGGCCTGGCGGTCGCCGCCGATCACCCCGTCGAGGTCCGCGTAGTGCGCGCCCACGCCGAAGGCGCCCGCACCCAGGCCCCCGGCCTGGCCGAGCACCCGCCCGCTGATGCCGAAGAAGCCCCCGGCGCCGAGCAGCGCGCTGGCCTCGAGCTGGCGGACGCCCGGGTCGTCTCCATCGGAGCCGTCGGACGCGTCAGACCCGTCGGATGCGTCGGATGCGTCGGAGGCGTCGGATGCGTCGGACGCATCGAAGGCGTCAGGGCCGCCGTCCGGAACGGGGTCGCTGCCGAAGGTGCAGCCCGCGCTCCAGCCCAGCAGGGCGAGCGGGAGGAACCACGCGATCCGGCTCACTCGGTGTCCTTCTTCTCCTGCATCCAGCGGTCCACCTGACCGTCGCCGTCCTCGTCCAGGCCCACCCTGTCGAGCTTGCCGTCGGTGTAGTACTCCCAGCGGTCCACGCGGCCGTTGTTGTCCCGGTCGCGCTCCACGCGGGCGAGCGAGTTCTTCTCGAAGAACTTCCACACGTCCGGCCGGGAGTCGAAGCTGAGGTCGTACTCCTGCCGGACCTTCGCCCCGCCCTGGAAGAAGGTGGTCACGTCGAAGCGCCCGTCGAAGTCCAGGTCCAGCTCGTCCTTGACGGTCTCCCCGCGGAAGTTGAAGTGGCGGCGGATGTCCACCTTGCCGTCGAAGTTGAAGTCCCACTCCTTGCGGGCCAGGTTCTCGCGGGTCTCACCGGGCCGGGCCGGGTCCTCCATGGTCGCGTAGTAGCCCCAGACGTCCGGCTTGTTGTCCCGGTTCAGATCGTATTCCTTCACCTTCTCGCCAGGTTGAGCGCCAAGCGGGGCGCCGGACTTGCGCTCGTCCCCCCCGGCCGGCCCGGTCTGCGGGCCCTGGTCGGGCTTCTCCTGATCCGAGGCACAGCCGCCCCAGGCGATCACGGCCACGCTCAGCGCGACCCCTGCCAGGACTCTCGAAATACGGTGCCAGGGCCTCAAGTTCGCTCTCCCTCGCGGCTCGACTCCACCCCCGCGATGCCCGGCGAAGGGCCGGGTGCACCGAGACTAGTACAAGCCCGGTGGGCGCGCAAGGGGTACGCGTCCGCGCTCGTCACCTTGACAATATATCGAGTGGCATGTAGTGTCCCTCGCGCGCAGGAGGCTTCCATGGCTCGAAAGAAGATTTCGACCACCGTCTACATCACGCCCGAGCAGAACGAGCTGCTCAAGCTGCTCAACCGCAAGACCAAGGTCCCGGTGGCCGAGTACATCCGCGAGGGCATCGATCTGGTGCTGCTCAAGCACAAGGACCTCCTGCCCGGCCAGCTCTCCCTGGTCGAGGATCGCTGAGCCGTCCCGCCATGGAGCGCGTCCTGGTCACCGGCGGCGCCGGGTTCATCGGCTCCCACCTGTGCGAACGGTTGCTCGGCGCTGGCGCCGAGGTGATCTGCATGGACAACCTGATCACCGGCTCGCTGCGCAACATCGAGCCGCTGTTCGGGCGCGACGGGTTCCTGTTCGTCAAGCAAGACGTGACCAACTTCATCCACGTTCCCGGCAGGTTGGACACCATCCTGCACTTCGCCTCCCCGGCCAGCCCGGTGGACTACCTGGCGCACCCCATCCAGACGCTCAAGGTGGGTGGCCTGGGCACCCACAAGGTGCTCGGGCTGGCGCGCGACAAGGGCGCGCGGGTGTTGATGGCCTCGACCTCCGAGGTGTACGGCGATCCCCAGGAGCACCCGCAGCGCGAGAGCTACTGGGGTCACGTGAACCCGATCGGCCCGCGCTCGGTGTACGACGAGGCCAAGCGCTACGCCGAGGCGCTGGTCATGGCCTACCACCGCCAGCACGGGCTCACCACCCGCATCGTGCGCATCTTCAACACCTACGGGCCGCGCATGCGCGGCCGGGACGGCCGGGTGGTGCCCAACTTCATCCTGCAGGCGCTGCACGGCGAGGAGCTGACGGTGTACGGCGACGGCCTGCAGACGCGCTCGTTCTGCTACGTGGACGATCTGGTGGACGGCATCCTGGCCACCCTCGAGCGGGGGGATCCCGAGCCCGTCAACCTGGGCAACCCGAACGAGTTCACCATGCTGGAGCTGGCCCGCCAGGTGCTCGCCCTGACCGGCTCGGCCTCGCGCCTGCGCCACGAGCCGCTGCCCGTGGACGACCCGCGCGTGCGCAGGCCGGACATCACCCGCGCGCGGGAGCTGCTCGGCTGGGAGCCCCACACCCAGCTCGAGGAGGGCCTGCGCCGCACGATCGCCCACTTCCGCGCCCTGGAGGCCACGCCGTGAAGATCCTGGTCACTGGCGGAGCCGGCTTCATCGGCTCCCACGTCGCCGACCGCATGCTGACCGCGGGTCACGAGGTGCTCATCGCCGACGACCTGTCCACCGGCCGGGAGCGCAACCTGCCCAGCCGGGCGGCCTTCACCCGCCTGGACATCCGCAGCCCCGCCTTCGAGGAGTACGTGCTGCGGGAGAGACCCGAGGCCGTCTGCCACCTGGCCGCGCAGATCGACGTGCGCCGCTCGGTGGCCGATCCGCTGCTCGACGCGGGCATCAACGTCCTGGGCAGCCTGCGGCTGGCCAAGGCCGCGGCCCAGGCCGGTTGCCGGCAGATCATCTTCTCCTCGACCGGCGGGGCGATCTACGGCGAGCAGGACGTGTTCCCGGCCGGCGAGGAGCACCCCTGCCGGCCGGTCAGCCCGTACGGCGCGTCCAAGCTGTGCGCCGAGGCCATGCTGGGCTACTTCGCCCGCACGGGCGGCCCGGCGCTCACCTGCCTGCGCTACGCCAACGTGTACGGCCCGCGCCAGGACCCGCACGGCGAGGCGGGCGTGGTGGCCATCTTCTGCGGCCGGCTGCTCCAGGGCCAGGCGCCCACCATCTACGGCGACGGTGGGCAGACCCGTGACTTCGTGTACGTGGGCGACGTGGCGGAGGCCAACCTGCGCGCGCTCGAGCGCGGGCGGGACGGCGTGTTCAACATCGGCACCGGCCTGGAGACCGAGGTGAACACCATCGCGCGGCTGCTCATCGAGGCTAGCGGCTTCCAGGGCGCGGCGCGGTACGCCCCGGGCAAGCCCGGCGAGCAGCGCCGCAGCGTGATCGATCCCGGCCGCGCCGGGCGGGAGCTGGGCTGGCGCCCCACGGTGCCGCTGGCGGAGGGCCTGCGGCGCACGCTCGAGTTCTTCCGCGGACTGGAGGCTGGCTGAGCATGGGCAAGCGCGTCGAGCGCGCCCCCGCGCTGCCCAGGCGCTGGGGCCCGCGGCTGTGGTGGGTCGGCCTCCTGGTCGGCGTGGTGGCCTCCTACTTCGTGCTGCGCAACTTCGAGATGAGCTTCTGGGTCTTCCTGGGGGCCTTCCTGGCCTTCGCCGCCGGCGGCAGCCTGGGCGGGCGCGCGCTGGGGGAGCTGCTGGACCGCAGGCTGCGCAACGACTCCTGGATGCTGGCCGAGGAGCTCCGCCACGTGAAGGCGCTGCGGGCCTGGCTCGAGCGCGTGCTGGAGAAGCGCGGCGCCCGGCTGTCCGAGGACGCCAAGCGGCGCCTGGGGGACGGCCTGCACCGCCTGAAGGACGTCCAGTCCCGGGAGGGCGCCACCTGGGAGGTGCTGCGCGACGCGCGCCTGGCCCTGGAGCAGCTCGGCGACGAGCACCTGGCCCGCTACAAGAAGGGCGTGGTGCGGGAGTACGTCGAGTCCATCGGGGTGGCGGTGCTGATCGCGCTGCTGCTGCGGGCCTTCGTCCTGGAGGCCTTCCAGATCCCCTCCGGCTCGATGATCCCCAGCCTGCGGGTGGGCGATCACATCTTCGTGAACAAGCTGTCCTACGGGGTGCGCATCCCGCTGCTGCCCCTGAAGATCTTCGGCCTGCGCATCCCGGCCGTGTCCTGGAACTGGTCGAGCCCCGCGCGAGGCGAGGTGATCGTGTTCATCACCCCGGAGAACGAGGAAGAGGACTACATCAAGCGGGTGGTGGCGGTGGGCGGGGACACCATCGAGGTGCGCGGCGGGGTGGTGTACCTCAACCAGGAGCCGTACCCGCTCAGCGAGGACGGTGACTTCGAGTACGTCGATCTCGACGAGGACGGCGCCTTCCGCGGCAACGTGGCGACCCGGCGCTACCGCGAGCGCATCGGCGAGCTGGAGCACCCCATCCTGCGCAAGTCCTGCGCCACGGACCGGGACTGCCTGCGCATCGGGCAACTCTGCGACCTCACCCAGGGGCTGTGCGTGCAGACGGACTTCGGGCCGTACACGGTGCCCGAGGGGCACGTGTTCTGCATGGGCGACAACCGCGACAACAGCCGCGACAGCCGGGTGTGGAAGTCGGTGCCGCTCGAGTTCGTCAAGGGCCGGGCCAAGTTCATCTGGTGGTCCTACCGCGAAGACAAGGTCCAGTGGGAGCGGATGTTCACCGGCATCCACTGAGAGGGGTCCAGGCCGGATGCAGCGAACGCTGGTGCTCGGCGGCCGGGTGATCGACCCGTCCCAGGGCCTCGACGGGCGGCGCGAGCTGGTGCTGTCGGGCGGCCGGGTCGAGGCGCTGTGCCGGCCGGGCGCGCCCGTGGCCCGCCCGCGCCAGGGCGACCGGGTGCTCTGTGCGCAGGGCCTGTGGGTCGTGCCCGGCCTGGTCGACGTGCACGTGCACCTGCGGGAGCCGGGCCAGACCCGGGCCGAGGGCGTGGCCGCGGGCACGGCCGCCGCGGCCGCGGGCGGCTTCACCACCGTGGTGTGCATGCCCAACACCCGTCCGGTCCTCGATCGGCCCGAGGTGGTGCGCCGCCTGCGCGGGGCCATCGCCCGCCGGGCACGCGTGCGGGTGGTGGTGGCCGCGGCGCTGTCCCTGGGGCTCGAGGGCCGCGAGGCGAGCGACCTGGAGGCCCTGGCCGCGGCCGGGGCCGGGGCGCTCTCGGACGACGGACGAGGGACGGGCTCGGGCGCGGTCCTGGCGCAGGCGCTCTCGCGGGGCGCGCGGCTCGGCCTGGCGGTCCTGGTGCACGCCGAGGACCACCGCCTGAGCGCCGGCGGGGTGCTGCGCGCGGGCCCGGTGGCCAGGCGCCTCGGGCTGCCTGGTCAGCCCGCCTCGGCCGAGGCCGCCCGGGTGGCGCGCGACCTGGGGTTGCTCGCCCGCGCGGGCGGCCGGCTGCACCTGCAGCACCTCAGCACGGCCCGGTCGGTGCGCCTGGTGCGCGCGGCCAAGCGGGCCGGGCTGCCGGTCACCTGCGAGGCCACCCCGCACCACCTGTGCCTGGACGAGCGGGACGTGCTGGCGGGCGCCGGGCCCGGGGGACCGGACACGAACCTCAAGATGAACCCACCCCTCGGCCGGCCGGCCGACCGCCAGGCGCTGCTGGAGGCCCTGGCCGACGGGACCGTGGACGCCATCGCCACCGATCACGCCCCGCACCCGCGGGCGGCCAAGGCCCAGGGCTTCCTGCGGGCCCCCTTCGGCATCCTCGGCCTCGAGACGGCCCTGCCGCTCACCCTCGGGCTGGTGCGCGCGGGGGTGATCGACCTGCGCCGGGCCGTGGCGCTGCTGACCTGCGGCCCGGCCCGGGCCCTGGGGCTGCCGGCCGGCACGCTCGCCCCGGGCGCGGCCGCGGACGTGTGCGTCCTGGACGCGCGCCTGGCCTGGCGGCTCACGCCCGGGCAGGTGCGCTCGCGCTCGCGCAACACGCCCTTCATGGGCGTTCCGCTGCTCGGCCGGGCGGTGTACACTCTGGTCGGCGGGCGCGTGGTGCACAGCCTGGAGGCGACGCGGTGATCTCCCAGAGCCTGATCGATTCCATCCTCGAGGAACTGTCCTCGCCCGAGCTGGACGAGGAGGTCCGCCTGGCGCGGGCGGCCTACTTCGAGCTCATCCCCGACCTGTGCGCGGACGATCCCTCCCACGAGGCCCTGACCCACTGCTTCCTGCACTGGCTGGTGCTGGATCGCCCGCTGGCCGACGGGCGTGGCACGCCGCTCCAGGTCTACCTGGCCGAGCGCAGCCTGGCGCCCGAGGTCCGCCGGGAGCTGGCCGCGCTGGCGGCCAGCATCCACGGCCTATTCGAGGTGCAGCGGGTCGAGGAGCCGGGGGCGATCCTGCGCGATCTGCTCAGCCTCGAGGTGCTGCGGGTGACCGAGCGCCGGCAGCTCGCCGGCCTGGGGCGCGGGGACGTGCTCGAGGCCCGGCTCATCCCGGTCGGCGACAAGCTGGTGTTCGCCTCCGGGGCCCACCTGCTGCACCCCCCCAGGGCGCGGCTGCACCTCAAGCGGCTGGCCGCCCAGGCCCGCGAGGAGGGCCGGCCCGACCGGTTCGGGTTCATCCAGCGCACGCAGGCGCTCACCTTCCGCTACCGCGATCGCTACCGGGAGCGGGTGCCGGTGGAGCGGGTGTACGGGGACGGGGCTATGGCCCAGGCGCTGGAGCCTTCAGGGGCGCCGGAGCCGGCGGGGGCGCCGAGCCCTGGGCCAGGGCGCGGAACGCCTCCCCCAGCTCCTTGAGGTGCTCGGCCGGCAGGCGCGTGCTCAGCAGCAGCCGGCCGTGCTCCTGACCCAGGCGGATGAAAATGCCCGAGCGGGCCGGGGGCAGCGCCGGCGGGGGGGCCGAGTTGCCCAGCATGGCCTGGGTCTGGCGCATGGTCCAGGCGAACATGCGCGTCATCGACAGGTAGAACCAGCCCCCGGCGCCCTGCTCCAGGCCGCCCGCGGCGCTCTGGAAGGCGGGGGTGGCGATCAGCCCGGCCGGTCCCTTGGCCTGGGCCCGGCCGAGCGCCTCGGCCAGCAGCGCCTCGGGCTTGGGGCCCATGGCCAGGTAGGCCTTGCCGCCGGAGGCCGCGAGCGCCATGCGCATGCGGTCGCCGCCGTAGATCTGCCGCATGGCCGCGGCCTGGGGCGCGGGCAGGGCCGAGAGATCGATGACGAAGTCGTAGCCGACCAGGGCCGCCTCACCGGCCTTGCCCAGGTCGCGCGGCCCGTCCAGGCTCATGCGCAACCCGGCGGTGGCGGTGGCGGAGTCCAGCAGCGGCCCCATGGACTTCATCAGGGCGGACAGCACCTCCATGAAGCGGGCCTCCTCGCGGACGGCGAACACCTCGACCACCTGCATGCCGCCCTCGGGCTCGAGCGCCTCGGCGAACACGAGCTGCTCGCCGAACAGCCCCAGCATCTCCTTCATCGCGCCCAGCCACTCGGGCGGGAGCGCCTCGGGGTAGAAGGCCTGGACGACGGCCTCGCTGAAGGCCAGCAGGTCGGCCTGGAAGGGCTTCCACTGCACGTCCATGGCCGCGGCCATGAAGGCGTCCGGGGGCAGCATGCCCACCAGGGGCTCGAACTGGGCGGGGCGCTGGGCCTGCAGCAGGGTCTGGAAGAAGGAGCCCACCTCGGCGCCGAGCGCCAGGGTGAACATCCCGGCGTCGGGGGTCGCGCTCAGCGCGAAGCCGAGCTCGTGGAGCTGCTGGAAGCCCGCGAAGGCCTTGTCGAACATCATGCCCGCGACCGCCGCGGTCCGCTTGGGATCCCCGAGCTGCGCGCCGGCCTGGGCCTGCAGGCCCGCCTCGAGCTGGCCCTTGGCCATCATGGGCAGCATGGCCAGCTCCTGCTGGAAGGTCTTCCTCAGGAGGTCGAGGCGCAGGCTGCCCACCAGGCCGTCGGCCGGGGCCCCGGCGTCCAGGCGGGCCTCCAGCGCCGGCGCGGCCAGGAGCAGCGCCTCGCGGCTCATGGCCACCTCGGCCAGCGGCCCGCGGAAGCGCACGAACAGCGAGAGCTTCTGCCCGGCGGGCTTGGCCCCGCCCTGGAAGACCGCGCGGGTGTCCATCAGCTCGCGGCTGAGCTCGAGCACGCCGTCCTGCGCCGCCTCCGCCTGGCCGACCAGGGTCCAGGCGGGCGCGAGCGACGCCAGCACGGCCGGCTGGCCCTTGGTGACCACGGCCAGCACCCAGGGCGCCTGGGAGAAGCGCTTCGGGTCGAGCAGGGCCGCGGCCAGGGGGGCTCCGAGCTCCACCACGCTGGTGTCCTTCAGCCCGAGCATGCTCAGGCCCGCCTGGAGCTGCTGGCCGACGAGGCCCGCGGGCACCGGGGCCGCCTGCGAGGCCAGGGCCTCGCTGCGGGCCACGAGCTCGCGCAGGTTGCCCGCCATGGCCCAGCCCAGCACCCCGTCGGGCAGCTCGCCGGCCTCGGGCGCGACCACCGGGCCGGCCAGGGCCTTGGGCGCCGGCGCCTCGGCCGGTGTCCTGGAGCAGGCCGCCGCGGCCAGCGCGAGCAGCGCGAATCCCACGCACAGGTTTCTCGTCTTCATGGATCTTCCCTCCTGGGGCCCGATCTGCCCACACCCGGGGCGGGCGATCAAGGGGCGGGCACCTCGGGCTCGACCAGCTCCACCCGGCGCCAGGCGCCGGTGCGGAAGCGCAGGTAGAGCGCGCCGGCCAGGAGCGCCAGGTAGGCCACCAGCCACAGGGTGGCGCCCACCTCGCGCCCGCCCCAGAAGTAGACCGTGGCCAGGGCGCCGGGCACGAACACGGTCCAGGCGATCACCAGCCGGGCGACCAGCGGGAACAGGGTGTCGCCCGCGGCCCGCAGGGCCTCGGCCAGGGTGGTGGCCGTGGCGTCGAAGAGCTGCCAGGCCGCGGAGACCAGCAGCATGCGCACCCCGACGGCGGTCACCTGGGCGGCGTCCGCGCCCCGGGCGAAGGGCAGCATCAGCGCCCCCGGCACGAGCAGGTAGGCCAGCCCCGCCAGGCCCTGCCAGGCCCCGGCCACGCGCACGGTCAGCCACACCAGGCCGGGCACCGCGTCCTTGCGGCCCGCGCCGATGGCCTGGCCCACCAGGATGGCACCCGCGCTGGCCAGGCCGAAGGCGGGCATGAAGGCCACCGAGTTGAGCAGGAAGACGGCGTTGATGGCCGCCAGCTCCGGCGTGCCCAGCCCGGCCACCACCACGTTGACGAAGAAGGCGAAGGCCAGGAACTCGAACAGCCAGTTGACGCCGTTCGGCAGCCCGAAGCGCAGCACCCGGCCGAGCTCGCGGCCGGCCAGGGCGGGCCGGGGGAAGGCCCGCCCCTCCCACAGGAAGTAGGCCAGCAGGCCGAGCAGCGCCGCCCAGGTGGCCAGGCTCGAGGCCAGCGCGGCCCCGACCACGCCCAGCGCCGGGGCGCCCAGGTGGCCGTCGATGAGCACCCAGTTCAGCGCCACGTTCAGCCCCATGGCCGCCAGGTTGGCCACCATGCCGGGCCGGGTGCGCCCGAGCCCCCCGAAGTAGTTGGCCAGCGCCTCGATGCCCACCACCGCGCCGCCGCTGAGCAGCCGCCAGGTGAGGTAGTCCAGCATGAGCCGCTCGACCTCCGGCTCGTAGGGCAGCCAGGCGAGCACGCGCGGCCAGGCCGGGATCGACAGCACGCACAGCGCCTGGACGCCGAGCGCGACCCCCAGGCCGTACCAGGCGTAGCGCCGGGCGGCCACGCGCTCACCGCGGCCGAAGAGCTGGGAGGTGAAGCTGGAGACGATGTACACGATCCCCAGCCCGAAGATCATCAGGGTGAAGGCGTTGCTCGCCCCGGTGGTGGTGGCCGCCAGGGCCGAGGCACCCAGGTGCGCGACCATCACCCCGTCCGCCAGGCTGACCACCACCTGGCTCAGGCGGGAGACGATCAGCGGCCAGGCCAGGGTGAGCAGGCTGCCCAGCGTGGCCGGTCCGGGCGGCACGCTCGTGCCGGGGTGGAGTCCGGGCTCGGACATGGCGTCCCTAGGCCGGCCGGCGGCGGAAGAGCCTGGGCTCCTCGCCCCGCAGCATGCGCGCGAGGTTGGCGCGGTGGGTGGCGAGCAGGACCGCGGCCAGGGCGGCGCCGGCGGCCACGGCCGGTGCGGGCTGGCCGCGCAGCAGCAGCAGGGCGGGGAAGGCGAGCGCCATGCCCAGCGAGCCCAGCGAGCCCCAGCCGGTGGCCAGCGCGAGCGCCAGCCACACGCACGGCCCGCCCAGCCCCACCACCCAGTCCAGCCCGAGCATGACGCCCAGCGAGGTGGCCACCCCCTTGCCGCCCCGGAAGCCGTGGAACAGCGGCAGCAGGTTGCCGGCCAGCAGGCCGGCCAGGCCGGCGTAGGGCATCCACGGCCCGGGCAGCAGGCGCAGGGCCAGCCAGGCCGCCAGCGCGCCGCGGCCCGCGTCCAGCCCGAGCACCAGGAGCGCCCAGCCCTTGCCCAGCACCCGGGCCGCGTTCAGCGTGCCGGCGTTGCCCGAGCCCTGGGCGCGGAGGTCTCCCCGGCCCAGCAGGCGGGTGAGCACCACCCCGAAGCTCACCGAGCCCGCCAGGTAGGCGGCCAGGGAGAACAGGCCGAGATCGAGCCACGCAGATCCGGTCAACGCGTTTCTCCCCTGATCACGGGCGCGTCGGTCACCTCACCCCCGCCAGTGCTCGAACCTGCCAACGCTTCCCCCTCTCCCCAGGGGAGAGGGGGACAGGGGGTGAGGTGAACGCGCGTCAGCGGATGACCATGACCAGGACGGCCATCTGGGCGTGCAGGCGGTTCTCGGCCTCGTCGAACACCACCGACTGCGGCCCCTCGATCACCTCGTCGGTGATCTCCTCGCCCCGGTGCGCGGGCAGGCAGTGCAGCACGATGGCGTCCCGGTTGGCCTTGGCCAGGGCCTGGGCGTTGAGCTGCAGCGGGCGCATGGCCTTGGCCTTGCGCTCCTTCTCCGC
Organism: Myxococcota bacterium; assembly: GCA_022710975.1. Taxonomy (GTDB): domain Bacteria; phylum Myxococcota; class B64-G9; order B64-G9; family B64-G9; genus JAKLGA01. The sequence goes on from JAKLGA010000006.1 coordinate 20,145, forward strand.
CTCCTGGCCCATGCTGGCCCACACGTCGGTGTACAGCACGTCCGCGCCCTTGAGCGCCTTGCCGATGTCGTGGCTGACCTCGAGCCTGGAGCCGTGGCGCTTGCCCACCTCGCGGGCGCGGGCCAGGATGTCGGCGTTCGGCTCGAAGCCCCGGGGCACGGCCACCGTCATGTGCATGCCCGCCAGCGCGCAGCCCTGCAGCAGGGAGTGGGCCACGTTGTTGCCGTCGCCCAGGAAGGTGAGCTTCAGCCCCTCGAGCCGGCCGAGCTTCTCCCGCACGGTCATCAGGTCGGCCAGGATCTGGCAGGGGTGCTCGAGATCGGTCAGCCCGTTGACCACCGGCACCGTGGCGTGCTTCGCCAGCTCCAGCACGATGTCGTGCCCGAAGGTGCGGGCCATGATCGCGTCGCAGTAGCGCGACAGCGTGCGGGCGATGTCGGCCGTGGTCTCCCGCGCGCCGAGCTGGATGTCGGTCGGGCCCAGGTAGATGCCGTGCCCGCCGTAGCGGGTCATGCCGGCCTCGAACGACACCCGCGTGCGCAGGCTGGGCTTCTGGAAGATGAGCGCCAGGTTCTTGCCCACGAAGGGTGTGAACGGCTCGCTGCGCTTGTGCTTGCGCTTCAGCTCGTCGGCCGTGTCGAGGATCTGGAAGAACTCCTCGCGGCTGAGGTCGCCCAGCGACACCAGGCTCTTGCCCTTGAGCGAGACGGTCATCGCGGCTCCTCCCTCAGGCGAAGCGCTTGCGGATGAGGTCCGCCAGCGTGGGCGTGCCCACGTCGGCCAGCTTGTAGAACACGCGCATGGCCGGCTTGCCGAGATCGATCACCCGCCGCAGGTCGATGGGCGTGCCCAGCAGGATGAGATCGCATGGCACCTTGTCGATGGTGGCCTTGAGGTCGGCGAGCTGCGCCTCGCTGTAGCCCATGGCCGGCAGCAGGCCCTTCACGTGGCCGTACTTCTTGTAGGTCGCCTCGATGGAGCCCACCGCGAAGGGTTTGGGATCGACGATCTCGGCCGCGCCGAAGCGTCTGGCGGCCAGCACGCCCGCGCCGTAGGTCATCTCGCCGTGGGTCAGGGTGGGGCCGTCCTCGATCACCAGCACCTTCTTGCCGGCCACCGCCTCGGGCTTCTCCACGCTGATGGGGGAGTTGGCGCGCAGGATGGTCGCGCGCGGGTTGGCCGCCCGGGCGTTCTGCTCCACCTTCTGGACGTCCTCGGGCTTGGCGCTGTCGCACTTGTTGATCACGATCACGTCGGCCGCGCGCAGGTTGGCCTCGCCCGGGTGGTAGCCCAGCTCGTGCCCGGGGCGGTGCGGATCCACCAGCACGATCTGCAGATCGGCCTTGTAGAAGGGCAGGTCGTTGTTGCCGCCGTCCCAGATGATGACGTCGGCCTCCCGCTCGGCCTTGCGCAGGATCTTCTCGTAGTCCACGCCGGCGTAGACCACCACGCCGTTCTCGATGTGCGGCTCGTACTCCTCGCGCTCCTCGATGGTGCACTTGTGCTTGACGAGATCCTTCAGCTTGCCGAAGCGCTGCACCGCCTGGACGGCCAGGTCGCCGTAGGGCATGGGGTGGCGGATGGCCACCACCTTCTTGCCCATGTCCTGGAGGCACTTGACCACGTAGCGGGTGGTCTGGCTCTTGCCCACGCCCGTGCGCACCGCGCAGATGCTGATGACCGGCTTGGTCGAGGCGACGCAGGTGGCCTTGGGGCCCATCATGCGGAAGTCGGCGCCCGCAGCCAGCACCCGGGAGGCCTTGTGCATCACGTCCGGGTGGGCCACGTCGCTGTAGGCGAACACCACCTCGTCCACGCCGAGCTGCTTGATCAGCTCCTCGAGCTTGGACTCCTCGTGGATGGGGATGCCGTTCGGGTACAGCCGTCCGGCCAGCTTGGGCGGGTACTGCCGGCCCGCGATGTCGGGGATCTGCGTGGCGGTGAAGGCCACCACCTCGCACTTGCTGTTCTTGCGGTAGAAGGTGTTGAAGTTGTGGAAGTCGCGCCCGGCCGCGCCCATGATGAGGACCTTGGTCTTGGCTTTGCCCGTCGGCATGGTTCCTCCGAAGTGAATCGGTTGGTACTCGTCCGTTGGCCGGCCCCAGGAGTAGCCCATGGGGAGGTGGCTGTCAAGGCCAGCAACGCATTGAACTATCGTCAAAAAGGGGATAGCCTCGGGTCCGGTTCGCGGTCCGGGAGGCCGGGGTGACGCAGGCTGGACCCAGCACCGATCGGCCGCCCGAGCTGCTCGCGCCCGCGGGCGGCTTCGAGGCGGCCTGGCACGCCTTCGAGGCCGGCGCGGACGCGGTCTACCTCGGGCTGGGCGACTTCTCGGCGCGCAAGGCCGCGCGCAACTTCTCCTGGGACGAGCTGCGCGTGCTCAGGCGCCTGGCGGGCGAGCGCGGCCGGCGGGTGTACGTCGCGGTCAACACCGTGGTCGGCGCGGCCGAGCTGCCGCGGCTGGCCGAGCGCCTGTTCGAGCTGGAGCTGCTCGGCGTCGACGCGGTCATCGTCCAGGATCTCGGGGTGCTGTCGCTGCTGCGGCGGAGCTTCCCCGGGCTCGCGGTCCACGCCTCGACCCAGATGGCGGTGCACGACGGGCGCGGCCTGGACGAGCTCGTCCGGCTCGGGGTGCGCCGGGTGATCCTGCCGCGCGAGCTGTCGCGGGACGAGATCGCCGCCCTGCACCGGCGGCAGCCCGGGCTGGAGCTCGAGGTCTTCGTGCACGGCGCGCTGTGCTACAGCTTCTCGGGCGCGTGCCTGGCCTCCGGGCTGCTGCTCGGCCGCTCCGGGAACCGGGGCGAGTGCGCCCAGCTCTGCCGGGGCTGGTACGAGGTCCGCGGCCGGCGCGACTACCTGTTCTCCTGCAACGACCTGGCGCTCGAGGAGGACGCACTCGGCCTGGGCGCCCTCGGGGTGAGGGCGCTCAAGATCGAGGGCCGCATGAAGCCGCCCGAGTACGTCCGGGCGGTGGTCGCGCTGTACCGCGCGCTGCTCGACCGGGGCGGCCGGCTGCCGCCCGGGGAGCTCGAGGAGCACCGGCGGCGCATCGCCCTGACCTTCGCCCGCGGCGCGACCCAGGGTTTCCTCGGCGACCGCCGCGGCGAGCGGCTGCTGTCGCGCGACTACCCCGCGCACCGCGGGGTGCCGCTGGGGAAGGTGGAGCGGCGCGACCCGTCCGGCTTCACCCTGACGCTGGGGCAGCCGGTCGGGCTGCACGACGGCCTGATGTACTTCGGGCCCGGGCAGCCGCCCGAGCCTGTGCGCTTCCCCCTGCTGCATCTCCGGCGGCACCCGCTCCGGGCCGGGGCGGAGGCCGCGCCCGTCGCCACGCCGGTCGCCCGGGCCGGCGAGCGGGTGAGCATCGCCTGCCCGGACCCGCCGCCGGTCGGTCGCGAGGTGTTCCTGATCTCGTCGCGCGCGCTCGACCTCAGGGCGGTGAAGCCGGGCTCGCTGCCGCCCCACGTCGTGCCGCTCGCGGCCCGGGCCGAGCTGGCAGCGGACGGCCTCACCCTGAGCGCCGCGCTGGGGGGCCGCGAGCTGCGGCGGTCCTACCCGCTCGCGGTCGAGCCGGCCCGCGTGCCCAAGGACTTCCGCGCGGTCCTGGCGGCGCTGCTGGCCGAGTCGGGCACGCACCCGTTCCAGGTGCAGGCGGTCGAGCTGCGCGTGGCCAGCGGCCTGGACGCCGGGCGGCTCTTCGTCCGGCCCTCGGTGCTCAAGCGGGTCAAGAACGAGTTCTACCTCGCCCTGGAAGAGAACCTGGCCGGGGCGCGCAGCGAGCGCGTGGCGCAGGCGCTCGCCGGCGGGCCTCCGCTGGAGCTCGCGGCCTGGCCGCAGGGGCTGCGCGCCGAGCTCCCCCGGCGCCTGCTGTCCCCGCCGGGGGCGCTGCCCTTCGCGGCGCGGGTCGGCGGGCCCGAGGGCCTGGCGGCGGTCGACGGCCTGGTCGCCCTGCCGCTGAAGCCGATCGCGCTGGCCGACGAGGACTACTACCCGGCCGTGGAGCGGCTGTGCCTCTCCCGCCCGGAGCTGCGCTTCCTGGTGGGGCTCAACAACCTCGCCCAGCTCCCCTTCGCCCGCGAGCTCGGCGCCCGGGCGGCCCACGTGTCCTTCTTCGGCGACGTGTACACCTACCTGGCCAACCCGGCCGCGGTGCGCTTCCTGTTCGGCGCCGTGCCGCGGCTGCTGTTCGCCTACGGCTGGCTCGAGGGCACGGCCGAGCAGCGCGCGGCCCTGCGCGCGGAGCTGCCCGCCGAGCTCGCCGGGCGCGTGCTCGAGCCGGGCCCGGGCTTCGCGCCGCCGCTGTTCGTCTCGCGCGTGTGCCTGGCGCGCCACGCCCTGGACGCCTGCCGGCCCGACTGCCCGCGGGACTTCTCCTACGAGCTCCGGGAGGGCGGGCGGACCTGGCGGGCGGTCGTGGCCGACTGCCTGACCTACGTGTTCTCCTCGGGCGCGGGCGCATGAGGCCCCCAGCCCGCATCGTCGTGTCCGCGACCGCCTTCAGAGGCTCGCTTTCGGCGCCGGCTGCCTGCGCGACGCTGGCCGCCGGGCTGCGCCGGGCCTGGCCGGCCGCCCGCGTCGACGAGATCCCGGTGGCCGACGGCGGGGACGGGACCCTGGACTCGCTTCTCGCGGCCGGGGCGCTCGCGCTCCGATCGGCCCTGGTGACGGGGCCGCTGGGCGCGCCCGTCTCGGCGCGCCTGGGCTGGCTGGCCGGTGAGGGCGGCGGGGCGGTGGTGGAGAGCGCCGAGGCCTGCGGGCTGGGGCGGGTGCCCCTGGGGTCCAGGCGACCGCTCGTGGCCACGACGCGCGGAGTGGGGGAGCTCCTGGGGGCCGCACTTTCGCTGGGCGCACGCCAAGTGGTGCTGGGTCTGGGCGGCTCCGCTTCCAGCGACGGCGGGGCCGGCCTGGCCCAGGCGCTCGGCTTCCGGCTGCTCGACCGGGCGGGGCGAGAGCTCGGCCCGGGTGGGGGTGCGCTCCGCGCGCTCGCCTGCATCGTCTCGCCCGACTCGCCCGCCTGGCGCGGGGCGGAGCTCCTGGCCGCCTGCGACGTACAGGCGCCGCTGCTCGGGCAGCGCGGCGCGGCCCGCCAGTTCGGGCCCCAGAAGGGCGCCGAACCCGCCGAGGTGGAGGCGCTCGAGGAGGGGTTGGCGAGGCTGGCCGAGCGCTGGCGCGAGGACCTGGGCCAGGACGTGGCCCTGCGTCCGGGCGCGGGCGCGGCCGGCGGCCTGGGCGGCGGACTGATGGCCTTCCTGGGGGCGCGCATGGTGTCCGGGGTGGAGTGGGTCCTGGAGCGGATCGGGCTCGAGGCGCGGATCATCGACGCCGATCTGGTGGTGACCGGGGAAGGGCAAGCGGACGGGCAGAGCTTGGAGGGCAAGGCGGTGCTCGGCGTGGCCCGCCTCGCGGAACGCCTCGGCGTGCCCGTGGCGCTCGTGGCCGGACGGCTCGGCCCGGGTGCGGAGCGGCTGAAGGAGCACGGGGTGCGCTGGCTGCGGACCGTGGACCGCGGCGAGCTCAGCCTCGACCAGGCCCTGCAGCCCGAGGTCGCGCGGCGTCTCCTCGAGCAGGCCGCCCTCGAGTTGGCGCTCGAGCTGCAAAGCACGACTTGAAGGAATGGGGTCAACGAACTGAAAAGAAATAATAGTTCAGTGCTGGTTCTGTCCTGTGCGCTGGGGCTGGTGTGCGGGGAGGAGTCCGTCCGCCCGGCCTTCGCCGAGACCTGCCCGCCGATCGCCGGGGGTGGGGCCGGCCTGGCGGAGCAGGACGTCGAGGCGCGCCTCGAGTTCATCCGCGCCGAGCTCGGTCGGGAGTCGGCCCGGGCTCAGCGCTGGACCACCGCCTGGCAGGTGAGCTTCGGGCTGGCCACCGGGGCCCAGCTCGCGGTCATGCCGTTCTTCGACGACCGGGACATGCGGATCGAGCTGGCGGTGGGCGCCGGCAAGTCCGCCGTCGGGCTGGCCGGCCTGCTGGTGATGCCGCTGGTGGTGAACCGCGCCCCGCAGGCGCTCGAGGGCTGGGCGGGCTCGGAGACGCTCGGCCGCTGCGCCCTGCTGGCCCAGGCCGAGGGGCTGCTGCTGGAGGCGGCCGAGAGCGAGGCCGCCGGGAGGGGCTGGCTGATGCACGGCGCCAACGTCCTGCTGAACGCCGGCGCGGGGGTGGCCCTGGGCTGGGGGCTCGACCGCTGGCAGACCGCCGCCATCAACGCCAGCGCCGGCCTGGCCGTGGGCGTGCTGATGATCCTGACCCAGCCCGACGCCCTCGAGGACGTCCTGGTGCGCTACCGCGGCGGAGAGCTCGGGCGCGACGAGGCGGACCCGCGGGCCAGCTTCTTCGTGGCCCCGGCCTGCACCCCGTCCGGCGCCGGCCTGCAGCTCTCCATCGTGTTCTAGCGCCCCGGGCGGGTTGGACTCCGGGTCGGGGCTGTGCAACCCTGGAGGCAACCGGCCGCGGACCGCGAGGAGGATGAGCGTGGGCGAGGACAAGCAGCGACCCGACGACACCCGGCAGGTGATCGAGTCCATCGGCGAGGGGGCCAAGTCCACGGTGGTGCTGCAGGGCAAGATCCTCAAGAAGCTCTACCAGGCCACCCTGGGCGCCATCGGGCGGCGGTTCGCCCGCGCCACCTGGCTGGGCAAGCTGTTCATCCTGGCCGGGCTCCTGGGGGCCCTGGGCCTGGGCTTCCTGATCGCCCGCGAGTGCCTGGTCGTCGGCTGGGAGCGCAGCCGCCAGGTGGTGCTGTCCTCCGCGGTCGAGGCCCGCCAGGGGCCGGACGAGCGCTCGGGCGGGCTGGCCCGCGTCGCGGCCGGCGAGCGGCTGGTCCGGGTGGGCGAGGCCGAGGAGTGGTGGTCGGTCCAGCAGCCGGGCTGGAGGGCGCCGGGCTGGATCCCCAAGGCCGCGGGGCGCGCGGAGGACGGGCTGCGGGTAGTCATCGACTACCGGATGAAGGGCTACGGCTCGGGCTTCCTCGGCGCCCTGCTGCTCATGTGCATCGGCTTCTGGCTGAAGAAGCGGGTCTGAGCCGGCGGCCCGGCCGGCGCCTTTCGGGGTTGATCGATCGCCGCCGGGTGGGGTAGCATGCCCCCGGGGCGCCGCGATCCGCGGCGCCCTGTTCGTAGGGAAGGGAAGCGCGGACATGGAACGGGTTCCGATGACCCCCCAGGGGTACCAGAAGCTCCAGGAGGAGCTCAAGCGCATGAAGGCCGAGGACCGGCCGCGCATCATCCAGGCCATCGAGGAGGCCCGCGGGCACGGGGATCTCAGCGAGAACGCCGAGTACGACGCCGCCAAGGAGGCCCAGGGCCACCTCGACCAGCGCATCAAGGAGGTCGAGGACAAGCTGGCCCGCGCGCAGATCATCAAGCCCTCGGAGCTGGGCGGCGACAAGGTGATCTTCGGCGCCACGGTGGTGGTCAACGACCTGACCCGCGAGAAGCACATGACCTACCAGCTGGTGGGGGAGGACGAGAGCGATCTCGCCAAGGGCCGGCTGTCCATCAGCTCGCCGCTGGGCCGGGCGCTGGTCGGCAAGATCAAGGGCGAGGTGTTCCTGTTCAACAGCCCGGCCGGCGAGCGCGAGCTCGAGGTCGAGGAGATCCGCTTCGAATGAGCCCGCGCGCGTCACTGGCCCCCCTGATCGGCCTGGGCCTCGCCGCCCTGCTGGCGCTGGCCTGCTCGCCGGTGGCCGAGCTGCTGCGGGAGGGCGACGAGCTGGCCGGCCAGGGCAAGCTCGCGGAGGCCCTGGCCAAGTACGCCGAGGCCGACACCCACGAGACCGAGACGGCCGGAGGCCGCATGCGCGCCGGGGCGCTGCAGCTCAAGGCCGCCAAGTACGAGGCGGCCGTGGCGGCCTTCGAGGCCGCCCTGGAGAAGGTGCCGTCCTCCGCGGACGCCTACCTCGGGCTGGCCCGCGCCTACCAGGCCCAGGCCGTGATCCCGGCCGCGCTGCAGGCCCTGGAGAAGGCGGCCCAGCTCGCGCCTGCGCGGGCCGAGGTGCCCCTGCTGCGGGGCCAGGTGCTGCTCGCGCAGGCCAAGCCGGACGAGGCCCTGGCCTTCTTCGAACAGGCCATCCGGCTCGACGCCCGCCTGGGCGAGGCCCACCTGCGCCGGGGCGACGTGTACTTCAGCAAGGGCGACATCAAGGAGGCGCTGCGGGCCTACAACCTCGCCATCGCCACCAGCCCGGACAACGTGGAGGCCACCATCCAGGCCGGCCGCTGCTACCTGCTGGGCGGGAAGGCCGACAAGGCCGCGGCCACCCTGGAGGGCGCGCTGGCCAAGGACCGCCGCAACCCGTGGGCGTTCTACTACCTGGGCGAGGCCCAGGTGCAGGCCCGTCAGGTGGAGAAGGCCGTCCTGTCCCTGCAGAACGCGCTCCGGCTGAAGCCCGACCTCGGCCGGGCCTACCTGCTGCTCGGGCAGATCTACGAGAAGAACCTGCTGGTGGATCGGGCCCACGACGCCTTCCAGCGCGCGGTCAAGGTCTCGCCCGAGCTGCTGGAGGCCCACATCGCGCTGGCCAAGGCGCAGCTCGAGCGCAAGGACAACACCGGGGCCCGCCGGACCCTGGAGGGCGCGCTCAAGGCGCACGCGGACTGCCTGCCCTGCCGCGTGCTGCTCGGCCGGCTGCACCTCGAGCAGAAGCGCTTCAAGCAGGCGGTCGAGGTGCTGGAGAAGGTGGTCCAGGTGGACTACGACGACAACGAGGCCCACTTCCTGCTCGGCCAGGCGTACGCCCTGCTGGGCATGCTGGCCAAGGCCACCGCCGAGTACAACGCCCTGGCCATGGCCAACGACACGGCCCGGGCCACGGCCCTGCTGCAGCTCATCCAGCGCAAGGGCGGTGGGCGGTAGGATGACCCCCGAGCGAGACCCGCTCGAGAGCCCCATCCAGTACGTCAAGGGCGTGGGTCCGAGGCTGGCCGAGCGCTTCGCGGCGCACGACATCCACACCGTGGGCGACGCGCTGCGCTTCCTGCCCAGGCGCTACGAGGACCGGCCGCTGGTCGCCTCCATCTCCGCGCTCCGGCCCGGCGAGCAGGCCGCCTTCCTGGCCCAGGTGCTCGACTTCGGCATGCGCCACGCCGGCCGCGGCCGGCGCATCTTCGAGCTGCTGCTCGGCGACGCCAGCGGCCGGATCCTGTGCCGCTGGTTCAACTTCCACCCCCAGTCCTTCGCCCGGCGCTTCCAGCGCGGCGCCCGCGTGCGGGTGGCCGGGTTGGTCGAGCTGTACCGGGGCCAGCGCCAGCTGGTGCACCCCGAGGTCGAGCCCGCGCCCGAGGAGGCCGGGGAGGCGGACGCGGCCTCCGAGGCGCTGGAGGCCGAGCGGCTGATCCCCGTCTACCCCGAGGTGGAGGGCGTCTACCCCAAGGCGCTCAGGCGCATCCAGGCGCGCGTGGTGGACGCCTACGCCGCCCAGGCCCGGGACGTGCTGCCGGCCTGGGTGCGGGCGGCCCACGGGCTGCCGGAGCTCGCGGCGGCGCTCGGCGCGGTGCACCGCCCCGGGCCGGACGCCGACGTGGAGCTGCTCAACGGCTTCCGCTCGCCGGGCCAGCGCCGGCTGGTGTTCGAGGAGTTCTTCCTGCTGCAGCTCGGCCTGGCGCTCAGGCGCGAGCGCGTCCGCCGCCAGCGGGCCCACGGCCTGTGCGCCGGGGGCGACTACGCCGCGCTGGCCGAGCGCCTGTTCGGCTTCGCGCTGACCCCCGCGCAGCGCCGGGTGCTGGAGGAGCTCCTGCGCGATCTGGCCGCCGAGCGGCCGATGAACCGCCTGCTGCAGGGCGACGTGGGCTCGGGCAAGACGGCCCTGGCGGTGCTGGCCGCGGTGGCCGTCTCGCGCGCCGCCGGCCAGACGGCGCTCATGGCGCCGACCGAGGTGCTGGCCGAGCAGCACCACCGCCGCATCGCGGAGCTGCTGCGCCGCGGCCCGGACGCCCTGGAGACGGTGCTGCTGACCGCGGCCGTCAAGGGGGACGAGCGGCGCCGGGCGTTCGAGGCCATCCGCTCGGGCCGCGCCGGGCTGGTGATCGGCACCCAAGCGCTGCTCGAGGAGGCGGTCGAGTTCCACCGCCTGGGCCTGTGCGTGATCGACGAGCAGCACCGTTTCGGGGTGCTGCAGCGCGCCCGGCTGCGCGGCAAGGGCCTGGCGCCCCACGTGCTGGTGATGACGGCGACGCCCATCCCGCGCACGCTGGCCATGACGCTGTACGGAGACCTCGACGTGTCCATCCTGGACGAGCTGCCGCCCGGCCGCCAGGCGGTGCGCACGCAGGTGCTGCGCGGCGGCCAGGTGGGCCAGGCCTACCGGGCCGTGCGGCGCGAGGTCGAGACCGGGGGCCAGGCCTACCTGATCTACCCGCTGGTGGAGGCCTCCGAGAAGATCGATCTGCGCGACGCGACCCGCATGGCGGAGGAGCTCGCGGCCGGCGCCTTCCGCGGCCTGCGCCTGGGGCTGCTGCACGGCCGCATGCCGGCGGAGGAGAAGGACGCGGTCATGCGGCGCTTCGCCGCGGGCGAGCTGGACGTGCTGGTGTCGACCACGGTCGTGGAGGTCGGCGTGGACGTGGCCCGGGCCGGGGTCATGGTGATCGAGCACGCGGAGCGTTTCGGCCTGAGCCAGCTCCACCAGCTGCGCGGGCGGGTGGGGCGGGGCAGCCGGCCGGGCAGCTGCTTCCTGGTGGCGCACGAGCTGGGCTCCGAGGACGCCCGGGCGCGGCTCAAGGTCATGGAGCGCACCACGGACGGGTTCGTGATCGCCGAGGAGGATCTCGCCATCCGCGGGCCGGGAGAGTTCCTGGGCACCCGCCAGTCGGGGCTGCCGGCCTTCTCGGTGGGCAACCTGGCCCGCGACGCGGACGTGCTGAGCGAGGCGCGCCGCACGGCCTTCGAGCTGATCGAGCGCGACCCCGAGCTGCGCGCGCCCGAGCACCAGGCCCTGCGGGACGCGCTGTGGCGCCGCTGGGGACAGCGGCTCATGCTGGCCGAGGTGGCCTGACGGATTGCGAGGCGACCATGCGATGCGAGGCGTGCGGGCAGGAACAACCCGAGGGCGTGCGGTTCTGCGGGGTGTGCGGGCTGAGCGTGACCAGGGTCCGCCCGGCCGCGCCCGCGGCGCCGGCCGAGCCGGGCGCGGCGCGGACCATCCTGCGCTGCGAGGCCTGCGGCCGTGAGCAGGCCAGCGGGCGGCTGTGCGACGCCTGCGGCATGCGCCTGGCCGAGCTGCCGGCGCCCGGCGGGCCGGTCAGGTGCCCGAACTGCGGCCACGAGCAGGTCGGGGGGGGCTTCTGCGACGGCTGCGGCATCCGCATCGTGCAGGTCCCCGCGGAGACCGCGCGCAGGGTGCGGTGCCCCGGCTGCGGGCACGAGCAGCTCGGCTCGGAGGTGTGCGAGAGCTGCGGCCTGCGCATCGAGGCCCCGCCCGCGCCGCACGTGGTGCAGGTGCGCTGCCCGACCTGCGGCCACGAGCAGGCCGGCTCGGAGATCTGCGAGGCCTGCGGCATGCGCATCGAGGCCCCGCCCGAGGCGCCCCCGGGCGGGGCGGTGCGCTGCCCCAACTGCGGGCACGAGCAGGGCGCCGCGGGCTTCTGCGACGCCTGCGGCATGCGCATCCCGCCCCCGCCGCGCCCGGCCAGCCCGGCGCCGGCCCTGCGCCGCGGGGAGGAGATCACCGCCCGCTGCCCGGGCTGCGGGCGCCTGCTGAGCGTGCCGCGCTGCCGCATGTGCGGCGTCAGGGTCCCGGGCATCCCCGAGGAGCAGAAGTGAGTCCGGGCCGCCCGCGCATGCCGGGCCGTCCCTCGGAGCGGCACGCGCTCAAGGTGCTGCTGCGGCAGGCCAGGCTGCACACGGTCTGCGAGGAGGCGCGCTGCCCGAACGCAGGCGAGTGCTTCGGCGCAGGCACCGCCACCTTCCTGATCCTGGGGGACGTGTGCACCCGCGGCTGCCGCTTCTGCGCGATCTCGCGCGGCTGCCCGCCCGCGCCGCCCGACCCGGACGAGCCCGGGCGGGTGGCCGAGGCCGTGGCCCGGCTCGGGCTGCGCCACGCCGTGGTGACCTCGGTCACCCGCGACGATCTGCCGGACGGCGGCGCCTCGGCCTTCGCCGCCTGCGTGCGCGCCATCCGGGCGCGCTGCCCGGACACGCGGGTCGAGGTGCTGGTGCCGGACCTGGGCGGCCGCGCGGACGCCCTGGAGCAGGTGCTGGCGGCCGGCCCCGACGTGCTCAACCACAACGTCGAGACCGTGGCCCGGCTCTACCCGCTGGCGAGGCCCGGGGCCGATCTGGCCCGCTCCCTCGAGCTGCTCGCCCGGGCGGCCCGGCGGACGCCGGCCCCGGTGGTCAAGAGCGGGCTGATGGTCGGCCTGGGGGAGGAGGACGGGGAGGTGCTCGAGCTGCTCGCCGGCCTGCGGGCGGCCGGGTGCCACCTGGTCACCATCGGCCAGTACCTCCAGCCGCGGCGGGCCAACCTACCGGTGGCGCGCCAGGTCGGGCAGGAGTCGTACGCCCTGTTCCGCGAGCGGGGCCGGGCCCTGGGGCTGCGGATCCTGGCCGGCCCGCTGGTGCGCTCCTCGTACCACGCCGGCGAGTCGCTGCGGGACCTGGACGGCCGGGGTTGAAGGGCTGGCGGCCTGTCTGGTAGGCTCGGGCAGCCAGGGTGGGTGTGGGGGAGGAGGAGCGGGCGAGGAGATGGCCGAGGCGGTGCGCAGCATCGAGGTGGAGGTATGTCCCGAGAAGTTCTTCCAGGTCATCACGGACTTCGAGCGCTACCCGGAGTTCCTCCAGGCGGTGGGGCTCCGGGCCATCCAGGTGCTCAGCCGGGCGGAGCGCGAGGTGGTCGTGGAGCACGAGGTCAAGCTCATGGGCAAGGGGGTCAAGTACACCCTGCGCTACGCCCTCGAGCCGGCCAGCCGCCTCGGCTGGAGCCTGGTGACGGGGAACCTCATGTCGGTCAACGACGGGTCCTGGACCCTCGAGCCCCTGGAGGGCGGCCGGCGCACCCGGGCCACCTACCGTCTGGTCATGAAGGTCGGGGTGCTGGTGCCGGCGGCCATCGTGACCGCCCTGGCGGCCACCCAGCTCCCGGCCATGCTCGACGCGTTCAAGCGCCGGGCGGAGGCGCTGGCCTGAGGGTGCAGCCGACCCTGCCCGCGCGGGGGGGAGAGTAGCATGTCGGCTCCGAGTGAACAGGCCTTGCCGGTCGGGGAGCGCATCAAGCGCCTGCGGGAGGGCGCCTGCCTGAGCGTGGAGCAGCTCGCCCAGCGCATCGGGCTGGACGCCGAGGAGCTCCGGCGCATCGAGGAGCGGCTCATCTCGCCCCCCCTGGGGGTGCTGGTCAAGGTGTGCGACGGCCTGGGGGTGCGCCTCGGGCACTTCTTCGACCACGGCCCGCGCAAGCTCTTCTCCCTGGTGCGGGCGGCCGACGAGAAGGTGGCCACCCGCTTCGCGGCCAAGGACGGCACCGACTTCGGGATCGAGTACCGCGCCCTGGGCTCGGAGAAGCGCGAGCGCCGGATGGACCCGTTCCTGATCACCTTCGACGCCACCTCCGAGCACCCGGTCGAGCTGGAGGGGCTGTCGACCCACGGCGGGGAGGAGTTCCTGTTCGTGCTGGAGGGGGAGATCGAGATCCTGCTGCAGGACGACCGGCTGGTGCTGGGCCCGGGGGACTCGGTCTACTACGACGCCAACATGCCCCACCGCGTGTCCCACACCGGCAAGGGCACCTCGCGGGTGCTGGCGGTGATCAGCCTGCCGCGGGGCGAGAAGTCCTGAGCGCGGCGGATCGCCAGACCCCTTGATGCGGCGCGACCGTCCGGGTGGGAGCGGGCTCAGGCTCGGAGTGGCGGAGTGCGTGGAGGGGCGGGGAGTGGGGCCGGGAGGCGAGCGCGGAGCGCGGAGTGGACGTCGAGCGCCTCGTCGGGAAATGTAGATAATGCAGGAACGTCCCCTATTGCGCAGATTTAGTAGATTGGAGACTACAGAAATACTCCTTAGGCGGGAGGAGTGGCATGAATAGCTTGCGCCTTTCTTTGGGCCTCGCGTTTTTCGCGTGGTGTTTGGTCAGCTGTAGGAGCGGAGAAGTATCTGGGCAACAGGACGCCGGCACAAACAGCGGTGGCATTACTGTGTGGTCGGACATTGAAAAGAAGATCGACAGTATGGATAGAGGTGACGAAAACGAACAGGCGATGAGGCATGTTTATGAGGGATTGCTTGATCGGGTGGAATTGCAGACGCCAGACGGAAGATCTGCGATTAGTTATGCGGTATACAGGCACTGTGCAAAAAAAAGGTCAATAGAGTTGCAGAAATCCACAGGGACGTTGATTGGGCATGATGTCTTGGAGATCTGTTTTACAGAATACCTAGACTTGCTGGCTGAGCGTGAGGAGACGGATGCTATTATGGCAATTGTCAAGATGGCTCCAAAGGATTATGTTGAACACAGAGTGATATGGAGTGTTCTAAAGAAGCATGACACTCAAGATAGAATTCGCAACCTAGCGGAACTACTGGCGGATACGACGGGATATTGCGTGGATTTTCTAAAGTACGCTAAGGATCCTAACAAGTGCTTGAGGGATGCAGCTGCACATAATCGAGGCATGTTCAAGGAGTTTTGGATAGATAACTATTTTTCGGAGAGGCGAAGCGAGGCAATGGGCTTTATTGAACGGTTGAAAAGCAGCGGGGCTATCGTTGTTGATAAATCAGGAGAGCCTCATGCTTGTTGCGAGCTTTTGGATAACAAGATAGTTGAAGGCAGACTTGGACCAAGATAACAGGGCCTCCGATGGTGGGCCTCCGATGGTGCCCCTCCGTTGGTGCCAGGTGATTTCTGAGGCTGGACGTCGAGCGCCTCGTCGGGAAATGTGAACAATGCAGGAACGTCCCCTATTGCGAAGGTGGTATTGCGTGTAAGCGTATAAACATTGCTGGTTTTATCGCGAGAGAGTTCTAGGGACGAGGAGGAATACACATGCTAGCCAGAAGAATGGCAGTGATTCTGCTATTATTCGGAACTGCATGCACGGAAGTGCAAGAATCACCAGATGTTACAGCGAGCTATTCGGGGGGAATAGGGAGCGTATCCATAGCCGCGAAGGTAGCCGCAGAAAAGTATTCAGAGGAGTTGATAGAGAACAATAATCCGGAGAATATTCGCGCAGTTCTAGATGAGATACGGAATAGCCATGAGGCTGCAGAGGCTTCATGGATTGCTAGGGAGACCTTTGTGGGGATCATTGGTAGAAAAGGGGGCAGTGGAGAACAGCTGAATCGATATGCTACATTGATCAGAAGTCTGGCGGGTGAACTCTGCAAGCGAGGCGATGTCGGCACGTTGCGAGGAGTGGTGCATAGTTGCAAGGCTATGGTTAATGCACCTGAATTCTGGGATGGATTGATGGAATGTGATGGCAATCCGAAAGTAAGAGAGTTTCTTGATGAGATGTCGGAGGAAAACTACAGACTGTTGAAGTATGAGGCGGACCTATGTGAGAGAATTCTAAGGGAGAGTGTAGTTCTGGACAAATCTGGCGTAGATGTCGAGTTGTTCCAGGAAATGGCAAGGAGAAGAGAGGTTAGCGCCAGAAGCTGTCTCGAAAGATTCAGAAGTACAAAGAGGTGTATTCTTTCAAGAGACCACAAGCCGATGAAGATGTGCGGAGAGATGAGGAACGAATTGCTGGATAGTTTGTTCAATGCGCCCTCCAACCCAGGTGCCAGGGTCCCGTGAGGAGGCAGTCGTAGCCTCAGGGAGCCCAGGGGCGACGGATCGAGTTCGTATGCGCACCTCGGCATGTTGGATGGAGACTCGCCGACTTCGCACGGATGCTGCAGCACTTTGAATCATTCATCGCGCGCTTTGAATGCACCCTTCACCATCCTGCCTGGAGCCTCGGGGACTTCGCCCCGAGGCTTCGCCAGTTCGTCTGCGGTGACGCGCACCTTCCACGCGTGAGGCCGCGGTTCGAGCGCGGAACGGGCAACGCTGGACGGAGAACCGGGCGTTCTGAACGCGCACGGGACCATCTCGGCCGAGGACGTGGCGAGGTCTCCCGGATGCACGGGCCGAGTCACCGCCATGATTGGACATTTCAAATGGGCCGCCCGACAGTTCGGCTGGAAGGCCCCACAGATGCTCCGGGAGTTCCAACCGCGGACCGGGCGCTTCGAACGCGCCCGGAGCCGCCTCGAACCACGACGTGTCGCTCGCTCCGCAGCGATCCGTGACGCACCCTCGCGCATTTCCGACTCATCCGTGGGGATGTCTGACGTGGTTGGGCGAAACCGTGACGCGGTTGGGAGCATGTCTGGCGTAGCTGGGCGCATGTAAGACGCACCCTCGCGCATGCGTGACGCGCTTTCGCCGATGTGTGACGCGGATCCGGACGTTTCGGACAGAGGGGCGTGGAGTTCGAACCCTGGTTGGCGCATGTCTGACGCGGTTGGGCCGATTTCGAACCTGGTGGCAGGCAGGTTCCGCGGTGTCTGGTCGAGCTCAACCGCATGCGCGGCAGCAGGCCGCCCGACCTCCGGACACGCGTGACGGACCTCGGCGCGTTTCGTTTCAGCCTCTCGACATGTGCCGCTGACCTGGCCGCACCTCGATCCCACCTCACGGAAAGTCGATCGGACCTGCGTGCATGTCAAACGCACCTCGCCGGATCTCGATCTCTACTTCGCGCGGTTCGATCCGACCTTCCTGGACCCATCTCTCACCTCGCCGCATGTGCATCGGACCTCCCAGGAGTTCGATCCCGCCTCCGTACGATTCTCGCCGACCTGGCGGGAGGTACCGCCGCCCCGCGGATGCGGTCGACTCGGGGAGGGCCATGCCCGCCGGACCTGGACGAGGTTCGCGCAGACCCGGCGGGCCCCGCCTCCAGGTGTGGCCCGCTTTCAACCTGGCTGCGGGTGGCTGGCACCCGGCGGGCATCTGCGGCGGGGGTGGCGCACCCTGGGTGGGAGATGCCTTTCGGGTTGCGACCTGTCGGGTTGCGACCTTCCCTCCACCTGGCTGATGAGCTACAATGCGCCAGGAAAAGACCCGGGCATCGAAGGAGGGATTGGATGGGGACCCTGCAGATCAAGAGGCAGTTCCGCGCGCCCGTTGGCATGGCCCTGCTCCTGGGCGCAGCCCTGGCCTGGCCCGGCTGCGTGGACTACGATGCGCCGACCCCATGTGAGTCCGATGCCGCCTGCGGCGCGGAGCAGGCCTGCGACCTGGCCAGGGGGTTCTGTCGCCCCCTGTCCTGCGTGCGCGCCTGCGAGGTGCGCGAGTGCGGAGACGACGGCTGTGGCTTGAGCTGCGGTACCTGCCTCGCTGGCGAGAGCTGCAGCGCGGAAGGACAGTGCCTCGGAACATGCGCGCCCGACTGCACCGGCCGGGAGTGCGGGGACGACGGCTGCGGCGGGAGCTGCGGGGCCTGCGGGGTGGGCGAGGTCTGCACCCCGGGAGGCATGTGCCTCGGCGACTACCCCTGCTGCGGTACCCGGGAGTGCGGTCCGGATCCTTGCTTGGGCGAGTCATGCGGCACCTGCAGCGAGGGCGAGCTCTGCGACGCGAGCGGCCGGTGCCAGCCCTGCACCCCCGATTGCGCCGGCCGCGAGTGCGGCCTTGATCCGGTGTGCGGGCTGCTGTGTGGCGAGTGTCTGCCCGGCCAGGCCTGCTCGGCCGACGGCATGTGCGAGGGTGAACCCCCCTGCTGCGGGATGCTGGAATGCGGTCCCGATCCTTGCGCCGGCACCTCCTGCGGCACCTGCGGGCTGGACGAGGTGTGCGAGGCCGGCGCCTGCCGCTCCAGCCTCCGGTTGATGGGCGAGGCCTGCCAGGAGTCGAACGAGTGCGAGACCGGCTGGTGTCTGCGCTACGCCGACGGCACGGGCTACTGCACCGCCCGCGATTGCCTGCGGCCGGAGGACTGCGTGAACCACGCCGCGGGCGAGACCGCGCTCATGTGCTGCGTGGACGTGGGCGGCGACTTCAGGGTGTGCCTGAAGATCGAGCCTGGCTATACCTGTGGCATCCAGGACAAGACCTGCGGCCAGTCGTGTGTCGGCCAGCTGGACTCGGCCTGCGATCCGAACCATCACTGCCTGACGACCCAGGAGACGTACTGCTCTCACAACTGCGTGACCAACGCGGACTGCAACGACTGCCAGAGCGAGGATCCGGACGTCTTCTTCCAGTGCCAGGTGGTCGACGGAGGGGACTCCGCTTGCGTCGCCTCTGCGGATCAGTCCTGCACGGCTTCCTCTCAGTGCTCCGCGGGCGAGGTCTGCGCGCCCCACCTCGATCCGACCGGCCACGCTCTGCAGGGTTACTGCGGTGCCCGCGGCGCCCTGCCGGCCGGGGCCGAGTGCAGCGAGGACGACGATCAGTGCATGGGCATGTGCGTGAATGCCCACTGCTCGGAGGTGTGCGAGTCCGACGGCGACTGCCCAGAGCAAAGCTCCTGCACGTCGGTTTCTCTGTGCCGAACCATGGAGGGGACAGGGGAGTGCGCCGTCTGCACCGAGTCGTTCCCCGCCATCAGGATGTGCCTCTGGTACCCGATCGGACAGCAGCCAGCGGGAGCGGCCTGCGCCTTCGGCGCCATCAACCCCGACGCGGGCGACTGTCTGCCGGGCCTGGCCTGCCTGGGTGTCGACGCCGCCGAGGAGCCATGCGCGACCGCTGGCGACTGCGATTCGGTCTTCCAGGGGAACTGGAACAGCGAGTGCGTGACCGGTGCCTGCGGCAACCCGGACCACTGCGGCTTCTCGTTCTGCTCTCCGCGCTGCGCCCTGGACGGTTCCTGCGAGCAGGGCTTCCAGCCGGCGCTCGTGGGCGAGGACTGCTACTGCCTCCCGGCCCCGGAGCCCGGCACCGCGCAGCAGGGCGATCCCTGCCCGTTCGATCTCACCAACGCGGATGCCGAGAGCTGCGCCAGCGGCCTGATCTGCCTGGGCATCCCGGCGGACTTGACGTCCCTCGCCTGCGTCAGCGCGGACGACTGCCTGGTCGACTTCCAGGCCTCCTGGAACCCGGACTGCGTGGACGTGGCCGGCTCGGGCCGCTGCGGCGCCTCCTTCTGCTCGAGCCCCTGCGACGCGCAGGGCAACTGCCCGGCGGGCGCCATCCCGCAGACCGTGAGCGGAAGCTGCTACTGCATCCCGGACGACGCCGGCGCCAGCGCCGCGGGCGATCCCTGCCCGTTCGGCGATACGAACATCGACGCGGATCTCTGCCAGGCCGGCTTGGCCTGCCTGGGCTTCAGCGTCGAGGCCGGATCGCCAGACTGCCCGAACGGGGACGCGGACTGCGTCACCGCCTTGGGCGCGGCCTTCAACCCGGACTGCGTGGACTTCGGCGGCGCGCCCAAGTGCGGCGCCTCCTTCTGCTCCGCGGAGTGCGCCCTGGACGGCTCCTGCGAGACGGGCTTCGTCCCGCAGGCCATCGAAGCCACCTGCTACTGCATCCCGGCCGACGTCGGCGGGAGCGCCGCGGGCGAGCCCTGCCCCTTCGACCAGGTCAACGCGGACGCGGACGCGTGCGCTGTCGGCCTGACCTGCCTGGGAATCTCTCAGGATCCGATCGGAACCCCATGCCCTGCGGGTGTGGCGGACTGCCTGGCCTACTATGCAGCCTACTGGAATCTCGATTGCGTGAGTGGTGGCTGTGGTGCCTCCTTCTGCTCTCCGGAGTGCACCGCGGGTGCCTGCGATGTGGGTTTCGACCCCTACGACATCGAGGGCGCCTGCTACTGTGTCCCCAATCAGTGAGACCCCCTTTCCCTGGCCTTTCCCTGGGGCCTTTCCCTGGTGCCCTTTCCCTGGTGCCAGGCGATCGCAACCCGGGAAGGGACACGCGAATGCCGATGGGCCAGCTTGCGTGCACCCCGCAGTTTTTTCCAGCCGGCTGACAATTTTTGCCGTGTTTCCGGCCTGTTCGCCGGTCACAAGCAGCCCTGGGTTCCGTTTCCTGTGTAATCTGTTGAATTTGAATGGATAAATTCTCCATTCGAAACAGATCCTTGGCCCGGATCTTGCGTCTTTGGTTTTCGGAACTAGGATGAGGGTACACGAGGCGAGGAGGCCTCAGGTCATGCTGGATGCCTTCATCATCGAGGAGCTCAAGCGGCGCGAGGACCAACGGCGCAAGCAGGAGCGGCCGACTCTCGAGGTGCCCGAGGATGGCGACACCCACGACCCGGAGGACGGGTCCGCCCGCGATGAGCAGGACGGCGAGCGCGGGGTGATCATCATCGACTACGGCGCCTGACGCTGCCTCCCTCCCTGCCCGTGGCGGCCGCCTGGCCGCCGCGGCATCCCCCCAGGCCTGAATACCCCACGTTTTTTGCTGTTGCAGCCTCGCGCGTTGTGGTACGCCTTCCGACGCGTGGAATCGACCCTTCCCGGAGGTGAGAGCATGTCGACCGAGATCATCGAGGTGCGTGGGCGTGAGATCCTGGATTCGCGCGGCAACCCGACCGTCGAGGTCGAGGTCGGCCTGGCCAGCGGCGCCTACGGGCGCTTCTGCGTGCCCTCCGGCGCCAGCACGGGACAGCACGAGGCCCTCGAGCTCCGGGACGGCGACAAGGGCCGCTACCTGGGCAAGGGCGTGCAGAAGGCGGTGGCGAACGTCAACACGCTGATCGCGCCCGAGGTGGTGGGCATGGACGCCACCGACCAGATCGGGCTCGACCAGGCGCTGCTCGAGCTGGACGGCACGCCCAACAAGTCGAAGCTGGGTGCCAACGCCATCCTGGGGGTGAGCATCGCCGCGGCCCGGGCGGCCGCCATGGCGATGGAGATGCCGCTCTACCGCTACCTGGGCGGCGTCAACGCGAACCTGCTGCCGGTGCCCATGATGAACGTCCTCAACGGCGGCAAGCACGCCTCGAACAACGTCGACATCCAGGAGGTCATGGTGGTGCCGCTGGGCGCGCCGACCTTCGCCGAGGCCCTGCGCTACGGGGCCGAGGTGTTCCACAGCCTCAAGAAGGTCCTGGAGAAGGCCGGCAAGGCCTCGGGCGTGGGCGACGAGGGCGGCTTCGCGCCGTCGCTCGACTCGAACGAGGACGCGCTCAAGCTGCTCATGGACGCCATCCACGGCGCCAAGCTGACCCCGGGCAAGCAGGTGGCCATCGCCATGGATCCGGCCGCCAGCGAGTTCTTCGACGCGAAGAAGAAGCGCTACGTGCTCAAGAGCGACAAGCGCGAGCTCAGCCCGACCGACATGGTCGGCTACTGGGCCGAGCTGGTCGAGCGCTACCCGGTCGTGTCCATCGAGGACGGCCTGGCCGAGGACGACTGGGATGGCTGGAAGCTCGCCAACGACAAGCTCGGGCACAAGATCCAGCTCGTGGGCGACGACCTGTTCGTGACCAACACCGAGCGGCTGCAGATGGGCCTCGACAAGGGGGTCGCCAACTCGATCCTCATCAAGGTCAACCAGATCGGCACGCTGACCGAGACGCTCAACTGCATCGGCATGGCCCAGCACGCCGGCTGGACCACGGTCATCTCCCACCGCTCGGGCGAGACCGAGGACACCACCATCGCCGACCTGGCGGTGGCCACGGGCGCCGGGCAGATCAAGACCGGCTCGGCCTCCCGCTCGGAGCGCATCGCCAAGTACAACCAGCTGCTGCGCATCGAGGAGTGGCTGGGCAAGAGCGCCCGCTACGCCGGCCGCCAGGCCTTCAAGCAGCTGAAGTAGCGCTCACCCGCCCAGCAGATCGAACCACACCTTCGGCTGCCTGCGGGGGGTCTGGGACTCGATCACCGCCGCCCAGGCGAGCAGGCGGTGCTCCTCCCACATGCGGCCGATGAGCTGCAGCCCGACAGGCAGCCCCTCGGGGGTGTAGCCGGCGGGCACGGAGATGGCCGGCAGCCCGGTCAGGTTGGCGGCCGGGGCGAAGCGCATGATGCGCTCGAGGGCGTTCAGATCGGACTCGCCGGCGCGCAGCGCGTCCCGGGGGATGGGCAGCGCGGCGCAGGCCGTGGCCGGGGTGGCCAGGGCGTCCACCTGCGCCAGCGCCCCGTGGAAGTGGGCCGCCAGCCGGGTGCGCAGCCGCTGGGCGTGCACGTAGTCGGCGGCCGTCAGCCGGTTGGCGAGCGCCAGGTTCAGGCGCGTGTCTCCGCCGTAGTCCTTGCGGTGCTGGGCGCGGTGCTCGAGCTGGGAGGCGGCCATCTCGGACACGATGGTCACCATGTGGACCACCCGCAGCAGCGCGAGCTCGGGCAGGCGGACCGCCACCCGGGTGGCGCCGGCCCGCTCCAGGATCTCCAGCCCGCGCAGGCAGGCCGCCACCACGGCTGGCTCCGCGTCCCGGAACCAGGGCTCGTACACCCCGATCCGCAGCCCGTGGAGATCGGTCCGCCCGAAGCCGTCCAGGGTGGGCGGCGGCTGGCCCCAGGTGTTCGGATCGGCCGGATCCGGGCCGGCCATCAGCAGGTAGCCCAGCGCCGCGTCGCGGGCGCTGGCGGCGATGGGCCCCACGTGGGCCACGCTCCAGCACAGGGGCGCCGCGCCCCGCTCGCTGACCCGCCCGAAGGTGGGCTTGAGGCCCACCGCGCCGCACAGCGCGGCCGGGATGCGGATCGAGCCCCCGCCGTCCGCGCCCACGGCCAGCGGGCACAACCCCGCCGCCACGGCCGCGGCCGGGCCGCTGGAGGAGCCGCCGGTGATGCGCTCCGGCGCGTGCGGGTTGCGAACGGCGCCGTGGTGCGGGTTCACCCCGGTCACGCCCAGGCCGATCTCGTGCATGTTGGCCTTGCCGATCAGCACGGCCCCGGCCGCGCGCAGCCGGGCCACGGCCGTGGCGTCCTCCGCGGCCGGCCCCCGGGCGCCCAGGAAGCGGGTGCCCACCGTGGTGGGGTAGCCGCGCTGGTCGAGCTCGTCCTTGACCACCACCGGGATCCCGTCCAGGGGCGAGAGGGCCTCGCCCCGCGCCAGGCGCGCGGCCGCGGCCCAGGCCTGGGCGTGGACGTCCTCGGAGTCCTGGGCCAGGATGGCCCGCAGCGGGGGCGTCAGCGCCTCGGCCCGGGCGCAGCAGGCCAGCGCGAGCTCGGCCACGGCCACCGGATCCGTGCGGCGCTCGCGGTAGGCCCGGGCCAGGTCGCCCACCGTGGGGGGGAAGAACCCCTCGGGCCGGGCGGGCTCGGGCAGCGCCGCCAGGCGCAGTGGATCGGGCGCGTGGCCGGGCGCGGGCGGGCTGGACGGGGCGGGCGGCGGCTGCAGGGTCGGCGCCTCGGTCGAGCCGGCCGCGCGCAGCTCCGGCACGCCGGCGCTGGTGAGCAGGGTGCCGGACAGGGCCGCGCCGCCCAGGCGCCCCTCCGCCAGCCCGGCCAGGAGCTCGAGGGTGCGGCCCGCGGTGCGCGGCGCGCGGATGGGCTTCAGATCGTAGCGGTCGTCGCCGGTCATGTCCCCTCCCGTGGGTGGGTCTCAGAGCGTCCAGCCCAGCAAGGCGTGGGCGGTCAGCAGGATCCCGGGGAAGCCCAGGGCGCCCTGGGCGTCCGCCTCGAGCCCCAGCCAGAGGTGGCGCTGGGGGGTGTGCCAGACGAAGCCCAGGCCCCCGAGCCAGCCCAGGCGCAGGTCGCCGTCGAAGCCCTCGACGCGCAC
The DNA here is from genome assembly GCA_022710975.1 of Myxococcota bacterium. Classification (GTDB taxonomy): domain Bacteria; phylum Myxococcota; class B64-G9; order B64-G9; family B64-G9; genus JAKLGA01. Next base: position 43,747 of record JAKLGA010000006.1, read on the forward strand.
CAGGATGTCCGGCCGGACCCACTGCACGCCCACCCCGCCGCGGGCGAACAGATCGAAGCGCCCCAGCGGCAACGCCAGGCGCAGGCCGCCGTGGGCGGCGTGGGTGGTGAAGGTGCCGGGCTGCGGGGGCGCGGGCTGGTCGGTGTCGTGCAGCGCGCTGGTCCAGGCGGCCTCCACGGCCAGGTAGGGCCACAGCTCGTAGGCGGCCTGGAAGGAGAACACCGCGCCCACGTCGGCCATCGGACCGACCGCCCCGACCCACACCGCCGGCCCGACCGAGGCCCGCAGCTGCAGCCCGCGCGGGATGGCGTCCTCCGGGGCGGGGCACTCCGCGCCCTCCGGCGCGGGCGCCTCCTCGGCCCGGCCCGCGCCCGGCGCCAGCAGGCCCAGCGCCAGGCACGACGCCAGGGCGAGCCGGGACACGCGCGCGGCGCTCATCCCCCCTCCCGCACGCGGACGGTGAGCTCGAGCTCCACGCGGGCCTGCTCCTCGCCGGGCAGGGACGCGCCCAGCAGCCAGGCGAGCGGCGCCGGGCCCTGCCCGGGCGAGGGGGGCTCGCAGGCCGGGTGGTGGCCGGCCGACCAGGCCAGCTCGGCGGCGGTGAGCTCGCCCTCGGAGAAGGAGCGCACCACCGCCTCGCCCGGCCCCAGCCGGTGGAGGTGGAAGGCGAACACCTCCACCCGCGGGCGGTCCGGCAGCACGTCGGGATCGGGCCAGCCGGGCTCGGCCTCGGCGCCCACCCACACCTCCACGCTGGCCGCCTCGCCCGTCAGGTGGGTGAGCTTGTAGTCCACCCGCAGCTCGAGCGTGGAGACGACCTGCACCAGGTGGTCGCAGGCGCAGGGCGGCTCCCGGTCGGGGTGGTCGCGCAGGCAGGACTGCAGGTCCTCGAGCGCGGCCCGCTGCCCGGCGTCGAGCGGCAGCTCGAAGGTGCGGGCGGCCGTGCGCTCCTCGAGCGGGGTCGGGGCCTCCAGCGTGTAGGGCCCGAAGTAGCGCTCGGGGGTGCAGGCGCCGCCGAGCAGCGCCAGGGCGAGGGCCAGGCAGGCGAGGGGCGCGGCGCTCATTGGCTCCGTCCGAAGCTGAACGGGTAGACCACGCGCACCTTGCCGCCCTGGGGCACGGGGAAGCGCCAGCGGCGGATGAAGCGCACCAGGCAGCTGGCCACCTGCTCCCCGGCGGTGCGGTTGGAAAGGCCGTTGTCGGGGATGTTGACCGTCCTGACCGAGCCGTCCGGCTCGATGATGAAGTCGACCACGATCTTGCCGCGCAGGGTGGGGAAGCGCATCAGCTGGGACTCGTAGCAGTAGCGGATCGAGCCCTTGTTGCGCATGACCACGTCCGCGATCTGCTTCTTCGACAGCGTGCCGCCGGTGACCTGGGCGCCCTCGGCCGGCATGGCCAGCTCCACGCGCGCCTCCGCGCGGCCCGCCAGGCGGCTGCCGCTGGCCGCCTCCCGCCCGGCCTGGCCCACCCGCGGGCCGTCCGCCCGCGCGTCCTGGCCGACCGCCTCGGTGCTGGTGCGGGCGTGCTGGAGCGAGGCGGCCAGGCCCTCCTCGCCGACCGAGCCCAGCACGCGCGCCCGGCCCTTCTCCAGGTCGCGCATGGCCGACTCCAGGCTGCGGTTCAGCCCGCTCTCGTCCAGCAGGTTGGACAGCGAGCGGTTGGACTTGCGGGCCTCCGACATGGCCGCCACCAGGCCCTTGTTGGCCACCTTGTCGCGCAGCCGCTTGCGCGCCTCGTCGCCCTCGTCGGCCGGTCGCTCGGGCGGCGCCTCCGGCCGGGCCTCGGGCCTGGCCTCCGGGCGGGTCTCCGGCTTCTCCTTGCGCTTGCGCTCCTCCTCCTCGCGCCGGCGGCGCTCCTCCTCGCGCAGCTTCTTCGCGTCGCGCTGGAGCTCCTCGACGGCGTTGGGATCCTCGATCACGAACGACACGAAGCGCTCCGGCAGCTGCTCCACGGTGAACTCCGTGGCCGGGGCGCCGAACAGGCGCGAGGCGAACACCACCAGCAGCAGAAACCCCATGCTCCCGGCGAAGATGCCCGAGACCAGCCGGTCGAGCCCGAGCACGTCCACCAGGCCGGGGGGCGGGGGTGCGGCGCCGGCCTGGACGAAGTCGAAGGCCAGGCCCACCCGGCCGAAGACCAGCACCCCGCGGTCGGCCTCGGTCAGCCCGACGTGCAGCGCGCCGTCGCGCTGCTCACCCACCTCGGCCCGCCCGGCCAGCAGCTCCTCCACGTCCCAGCTCCTGCCGCCCAGCGAGAGCTGGCCGCGCATGCCCGCGCGCAGCCGCAGCTCGGCGCTGCCGCGGCCGGCCTTGAGCAGGGCGAAGCGGCGCCCCAGGCCCTCCGCCCGCAGGGCGAAGGTGTTCCGCCAGGAGTCGCCCGCGGTGACCGCCTGGCCGGGCCGGAACACGCGCTCCTCGAACAGGGTCCGTTCCCAGACCATGGAGCAGCGCAGCAGGTGGGGGGCGGTGTTCGGCATGCTCGTTCCGGCGGATTCTCCAATCCCCCTTGGGACGTGTCAAGGCGCCCGGAGGTTCCCTCCGGGGCCGGGCCCGGGGGCTCACAGGAAGGGCGCGTCGCGGGTCTCGAGGGTGCGCCGGGTCAGGTCCGGGTCGGGCAGCCGGAAGGAGCGGAAGCGCGTGCGGATGCGTTTCAGGAAGTAGAGCAGCTGGGGCGCCTTCACGTTGCCCTCGACGTCCAGCTCGTCGAAGCGGTAGACGCGCACCGAGCCGGCCTCCTTGCCCGCCGGGGCCGCGGGCTCGGCCGCGCCGGCCGGCCAGGCCAGGCACACGCTCAGGCACAAGAGCAGGGCAAGCACGCGCCGGGGCAGGCTGGTCATGGCTTGGCTCCTGGCTTGGATCCCGCGCCCAGCGGGCCGGGCGCCTTGGCGGGCGCCTCCGCGGGGCACGCGGCCGGGTTCTGCAGGCGCAGATCCTCCATCAGCTCGCGGGTGCGGCGGGCCAGGGCCTCCTCCGCCCGGCCCGAGGCCAGCAGGCGGCGGAAGGCCTCGCAGGCCCAGTCCGGCTTGCCGCGGTGGTTCATGTACAGCAGCCCCAGGTTGAACATGGACTCCGGGTTCTGGCCGTCCAGGCCCAGGACCTTCTGGTAGCTGCGCTCGGCCTCCTCGATGCGCCCCAGCCCGCGCTGGGCCACCGCCAGCCCGACCAGCCCCGGCAGGAAGCCCGGCACGCGCTGGGTCAGGCGCTGGTACACCCCGGCCGCCCGCGCGTAGTCGGCGCTCTGCATGTACACGGCCGCGGCGTTCAGGAAGGCCTCGGGCAGGGGGGGCTCGCGCGCGGCGGCCTTCTGGAACATCTCCAGCGCCTCCTGCACCCGGCCCGAGCGCAGGCGCGCCAGCCCGAGGTTGTTCAGCACCTCGGCCTGGTCCGGCGACAGCGCCAGCGCGCGGCGGAACAGATCCTCGGCCATCTCGTGGCGATCGGTCTCGGAGAAGCTGGTGGCCAGGTTGTTGTACGCCAGCACGTCGCGCGGGTCGCGATCCAGCACGAAGCGGGCCTGCTCGATGGCCTTGTCGTGATCGCCCTGCAGGCGGTAGAGCACCGCCAGGCTGTTGCGCGCGGCGAAGTCGTCCGGCCGGGCCTCGATCAGCTCCTCGAGCATGTCGACCGCCTCGCCCAGCCGGCCCGCCCGGCGGGCGGCCGAGGCCAGGTCGAACAGCGCCGCCCGATCCCCCGGCTTGAGGTCGAGCGCCCGCACGAAGGCGGCCCGGGCCTTGGCGTAGTCGTTGCCCCGGTCGTACAGCACCCCCAGGTTGTAGTGCGCCTCGAACAACTCCGGGTCCGCCGCCGCGGCCGCCTCGAAGGCGGTGACCGCCTCGTAGTAGCTGGTGCCCTTCTTGGAGCCGAGCAGGCGGATGCCCTGGTTGAACTTCTCGACCGCCGCGCGCTTCTGGCGGGCCAGGCCGTCGTCGGGCTTCACCACGGGCGGCGGGCTGCAGCCCGCGCCGGCGAGCCACAGGGCCGCCAGGGCCGCTGCCAGGGCGCGCCTCATGGCTTGCCCTTCCCGGCGGGGGCCGCGGGCGCCGGCAGGGGCGGCAGCGGCAGGGGTTTCTGCAGCAGCGGGAACTCGAGGAAGGAGTCGGCCCAGCGGGTGCCCGGGCGCGCCTCGGGCTCCTGGGGCCACTTGCCCGGGTCGAGCTTCCGCAGCATCTCGATGGTGCGGAAGGTCCACTGGCTGGTGTAGTCGTGCTTGCGGGCGGTCTCCGCGCTCAGGCTGAAGGCCGACAGGGCCTTGTCCTCGATGGGGAAGGCCAGGCTCTGCAGCTCCTGCCGGTACACCTCGGCCTCCTCGGCGCTCAGCCCCGCGGGCATGGGGGCCTGGTAGATGGCCTGGGCGAAGCGCGCGTACATGTCGCCGATGCGGAAGAGCGCGGCCGAGGCCCACTCGAGGTGCCCGGCCGCGACCACCTGGACGAACAGGCCCTCGGCCTTCTTGAGCAGGTCGGCCTTCTGCTTCAGCCCCTTGACCAGGCTGGGCAGGGGCGGCCGGAGCTGGATGCGCTCGTACTCGGCGTACACCAGCTCCCCGAGCAGGAAGCGGCAGTGGGCGGCCGACTCGAGCTCCGCCCCGGCGGGCGGCTTGCCCGCGGGGAAGAGCGCGCAGCGCTCGAGCTCCTTCTGGGCCAGGCCGGGCTTGCCCTGGCGCTGGAGGGCCAGCCCGAGCTGCAGCCCGGCCTCCCGCGGCCTGGCCTGCCGGGCCGGGGGGAGCTTGCGGTAGCGGCGCAGGACCTCCTCGGCCCGCCTGGCGTCGCCGGCGTCGCCGAGCGCTCGGGCGGCCGCCAGCAGCGCCTCGGGGGTCTGCTCGTGCCCGGGGTTCGCCCGGGTGAACTCCTCGAGCAGCTCGGCCTCGCGGGCGGACTCCCGCAGGGCCCGGTGCAGCAGCGCGGCCTGCAGCAGCCCGCCCGCGGCGCGTTCGTCCCTGGGGAAGCGGCGGGCGAAGTCGGTGTAGGCGGAGGCCGCGCGCGCGTAGTCGTACTGGCGCTCGAACACGCCGGCGATGACGAACAGGGCGTCCGCGGCCTTGTCCGGGTAGCGCGACACGACCTCCTGGTAGGCGGCCACGGCGGCGGCCTTCTCGCCCGCCTTCTCCAGGGACACGGCCGCGTTGAACAGCGCCTTGGAGGCCAGCTCCGAGGTGGGGAACTCGTCGGACACGCGCCGGTAGGCGCGCTCGGCCCGGCGGTGCTCGCCCGCCGCGCCCAGCGCCGTGGCGGCCTGGAACATGGCCGCCGGGATGAGCTCGGGCAGCTGCTTGCCCAGCGGCCGTTCGGCGAACCAGCCCTTCTCCAGGAAGTGGCGCGCCAGCCGCTCCACCTCGTCCCAGCGGGCCGCCCGCGAGGCGCAGTCCAGCGCCAGGTCGGCCGCCGGCTCGGCGTAGCGATCGGCCGGGCGGGCCTCCACCAGGGCCACGAAGCGCTTGCTGGCGGGCTCGAAGTGCCCCCGGGCGTAGAGCGTCCGGCCCACCTCGAAGGAGAGCTGGCCGATGCGCTCCTGCTCGGGCCCCAGGGCGAGGTAGACCTCGGCGGCGCTGACGAAGCCGCGCTCGGCCTCCGGCAGCGCCTCGGGCTTGGGGGGCGGCTCGGGGGGCGGGGGAGCCTGCCGGCGCAGGACGTCCCAGGCCAGCACCGCGGCGTAGGCCGCCTCCTTGCGCAGGCCGGGCTCGGCGGCCCGCTGGGCGGCCTGGCCGTAGTGGCCGGCGGCCTCGGCGTGGCGGCCGAGCTGGTGGAGCACCTCCCCCAGGTAGAAGTGCATGCCCGGCGCCGGCGGGGTCTCGGGGAACATGGCCAGGTAGGCGCGGTAGGCCTGCTCGGCCACCTGGTAGGCCTTGGGCTCCTTGGCCGCCTGGGCCTGCTGGTGGCGCTTGAGGGCCACCTGGCGCAGCGCCGCCTCGGCCAGCTCGGTGGCCCGCGCCACGGCCGCGGGCGCCTGGCGGTTGGCCTGGGCCCAGGCCGAGCCCGGCCCGTAGGTCTCGGCCAGCGCGCGCCGGGCCTCCAGGCCGGCCTCGGCGCGGCCGTCCTGCTCGAAGGCCTGGGCGATGCGGGCCTGGTGGTCCGGGCTCTTGGGCGAGAGCGGGAACCGCTCCACCAGCAGGCGCCAGGCCTCGATGGCCTTGGGGAAACGCGCCTGGCGGAAGAACACCTCGGCCAGCCCGTCCAGCACGCGGATCGAGTAGTCCTCGCCGCCCACCTGCTGCATGAAGCGGTAGGCCTCCTTGGCCCCGCCCGCCTCGGAGAAGGTCAGCGCCAGATCCTCGAGGGTCTCCTTCTCCAGATCGCCGGAGGCGGTCTCCACGCGCTCGCCTGCCTGCGTGGCCGCCTTGCGCCCGCGGGCCCGCTCCAGGACCCGGCGGAAGAACTCGGCCGCCTCGCGGGCCCGCCCGCGCTTGAAGTGGCACCAGGCCGTCTTGTACAGCGCCAGATCGGTCAGCGGCGAGTCCGGCTGGGCCAGCACCGCGGCGTAGCGCTTCAGCGCGCCCTCGAACTCGGCGTGGTCGAACTCGTACTCGCCGATCGCCAGCTGGGCGTCGGGGGCGAAGGGGCTCCCGGGGTAGCGCTGCAGCAGCGAGCGGAACACGCCGAGCGCGGCCTGCTCGTCGCCCAGCTCGTTGAGCGCGAAGCCGTACAGGTACAGCACGGTGTCGCTGCGGGCGAAGTCGGGGTGCTTCTCGAGCAGCTCCTCGTAGACCAGGAGCGACTCGCGCAGCTCCAGGCGCGGCTCGCGCGGCCGCTCCGCGAGGGCGCCCTGGCGGAAGGCGTCGAGCTGCTGCTCGTAGCGCTTCATGTCCTGGAGCATGCGCGCCTCGGCCCGCTCCCACTGCAGCTCGGCCAGGCGGAACAGGGCGTCGGCCCGCTCCGCGGCGGCGGGGTGCCGATCCAGGAACTCCCGCAGCAGGCCGATGGCCGCGTCGCGCTGGCGATCCACCTCCGCCTCGCGCTGCTGCATCTGGGCCTCGACCCAGCTCGGACCGCCGGGGACGGGTGGGCAGGCGGGCGGGGCGGGGCAGGGGTCGGCCGCGCCGCACGGCCCCCCGGCCGCGGCCGGGCGGGGCAGCAGGGCGAGCGCCAGCGCGGCGCCCGCGAGCAGGCAGCCTCGACGGCTCACTGGTACTCGTCCGGCCATCCCTCTCCGTCGTAGGGCCAGTACTCCAGCCCCTCGTCGAGCGCCCCGGACTCGGCCAGCGCCCGCAGCGCCGAGAGCGGGTAGCGCCCCAGCGCCAGGTTCTGCACCTCGATCTCCAGGGCCTGCTTGCGGCCCACCACCGCGTCCACCTTGCCCAGCGAGGCCTGGCGCGCCCAGATGGCCACCTGCTGGCTGGCCCGCCGCAGGTGCGCCGCGCGCGCCGCCTGCAGGAGCGCCTCGGCCGAGCGCGTGGCCGCGGCCAGGCGCAGCGCCAGCGCCCCGAGCGAGGCGCGCTCCGCGTCCAGGTAGGCCAGCGGGGTGCGGGCGGGATCGGCCGCCGTCGCGGCCGGGGCCCGCGCCCAGGCCCCCGCCTCGAGGCGGACGAGCTGCGCGCGGGCGCGCTCGCGGGCCGCCTCCACCCGGGCGGCCACCTGGCCGAGCTCCTCGAGCGCGGCGGCCGCGCCCTCGGCCCGGCCGAAGCGCGCCCGCAGGTCCGCGGCCCGCTGGGACAGCCCGTCCGCCCGGCTCAGCTCGGCCCGCAGGCGCTCGGCCAGGAGCTCGCCGGCGGGCGCGGCCTCGGTCCGCCGGGGCATGCCCGTGCGCACCCGCTCGAGCTCCGCCCGCAGGCGCGCCAGGGCCTCCCGGGAGTGCGCCAGGCCGGCGGCCAGCGCCTCGGCGCGCCGCTCCCGGCCCGCGAGCGGGACCCAGGGTTGCACCTCGGTCGGCAGGGCCCGCGGGGCCGCCCCGGCGGCCTGCGCCTCGAGCGCGGCGCCCAGCGCCTCCAGCCGGCCGGCGTCCGCCCGGAGCAGCGCCTCGGCCTCGTCCCAGCGGCAGGCGGCCAGGTGGGTGTAGGCCAGCAGCAGGCGCGCGGCGGGCTCGTCCTCCCAGGCCGCGGGCTGCAGGAGCAGCGCCTCCAGCTCCGCGGCGGCCGCGTCCAGCCGGCCCGCCCGCTGCAGCGACCAGGCCAGCTCGTAGCGGGCCCGCGGGCCCACCCAGGGGTCGTCCTCCACCCGCCGGTAGGTGTCCGCGGCGTGCATGAACTTGCCGCGCTCGTAGCGCAGGCGGGCCAGCGCCAGCCAGGCGTGGGCGACCGCCTGGGCCGCCTGGTCGGACAGGAAGAAGGGCTCGCGGCCGGAGGCGGGCCGCCGCACGAGCCTGCACAGCTCGTCCTCGGCCGCCTCGCGGTCGCCCCGCTCCAGGGCGATGAGCGCCAGCAGGTAGCGGGCCGAGGCGTACAGGCGGCTGGCCGGTCCGATGCGGCCCAGCGGCTCCCGGGCGCGCTCGGGGTGCCCGAGCGTCAGCAGCGCCTTGCCCTGCAGGTAGGCCACCTCGTCGGTCTCCCCGGGCTCGAGGCGGAGGGACGCGAGCGGCGTCAGGGCGGGCTCGAACTCGTCCGAGCGCAGGGTCAGCTCCACCAGCCGGCGCAGGGCGGGCCCGCGCAGGTCGGAGGGCGGGCTGCGTCCGATCAGCTCGAGCAGGAGCTGCCGCGCCCGGACCAGCGCGCCCTCGCGCGCCAGCGCGCTGGCCAGGTAGTAGCGGGCGGTGTCGGCGGCCGGCTCGCCGGCCAGGCGGGTGAAGCGCGGGTCCAGCAGCAGGGCGCCCAGCGCCCGGGCCGCGGCCTGGCTGGCGCCGTCCAGGTACAGCGTCTCGGCCCCGCGCAGGCGCTCGGCCAGCTCCGCCGGGCTGGCCTCGGCCGCGGCGGGCGCCCCCGCCCTGGCCGGCCGCGCCTGCTGGGCCAGCCAGCGCCTGAGCTCGGTCTCGGGCCCGTGCAGCAGGTCGGCCTGCGCCAGGAGCCCGAGCCACGCCAGCACCCACACACCCAGCATCTCGCCTCCAGCGGCCACGGCCGGCTCAGCGGCCGGTGGTGAAGCTCGCCTCGATGTCCACGTCCCAGCTCCCCTCGGGCGCTTCCCCCGCCAGATCGTCCGTGTCGGGCGGGTCGCCGTCCTGCTCGGCCTCGAAGCGGGCCCGGGTCACGGCGCCCTCCCGCAGGTGCACCGCCAGCCCGCTGCCGGCCAGGTAGCCGGGCGGGGCGCCCTCCGGCTCGCCCGGCCCCCGCGCCAGCACCCGCACCAGGAGCAGGTGGCGGCCGGGCGGCAGGTGGCCGTCGAAGAGCTGGAGCAGCTGCACGCTCGGCGGGCGCTGGAAGTCCTGGGCGTAGGTCAGCGCGCCGTCCAGCCACAGCTCCACGCGCGCGAGCTGGAAGGGCGCGTCCAGCTCGCCCCGGTAGGTGACCGTCAGCCGCGCCCCGAACAGCTTCTCGGCCAGCACGCCCAGGCGGGCCTCGGCCGCGGCCAGCTCGTCCCGCAGGCGGCTCTGCTCGAGCGCGATCTCGGCCAGGGCCTTCTCGTCCAGCCCACCGGCCTCCGGCGCGGCCGCCGCCGGCGCGTCGGCTGGCGCGGCCGCCGGCGCTCCCGGGCCCGCCAGGGCCACGCCGGCCAGGACCAGGCCGGACAGGCACAGCGCGGTCAACCAGACACGTGCGGCCATGTGCGCACCTCCGCTCAGAACTCGGCCGCGAGGCCGACGAAACCGCCCAGTCCCCAGCCCGCGTCGAAGGCGCGCGGCGCGCCTCCGGCCAGGGAGTCGTAGGCGCTGAAGCCGTTGGGGGGATCCTCGAAGCCGAAGTCGGAGCGCACCACCCTGACGCCGAGCTCCAGGTGGAGCGCGCGGAACATGCCCATCAGGCGCCCCTCGATCGGCAGGAAGGCCAGGCCCAGGGAGGCCTGGGCCCACCAGGCCAGGTAGGCCGAGAGCTGCCGATCGGCCGTCCAGTAGCTCCCGGGCGGGCCGTCGGGGTAATCGTCGCGGTAGAAGCTGGCGCGGATCTGGTGGTAGGCCCCGCCCTCCAGGGACAGCCGGGCCAGGTCGCCCAGGCGCTGGTGGTAGCCGAGCTGGACCCGGGCGTGCTCGACCCGCCAGGTGTCCGCGCCGTACCCGCCGCCGAGCTCCAGCGCGCCCGCCAGGGCGGGCAGCAGGAAGCGCGCCCTCAGCAGGGCCCCGAAACGCGCGCGCGAGCCCGGGTGCTGCTCGGGCAGCACCTGGGGCGCCGCGCCCGGGGGGGCCGCGGGCTCACCGGGCCGGTGGCTCCACAGGCTCACCTGGCGGTAGGGGCTCTGCAGGAAGCCCTGCTCCAGGCGCGCCTCGAGATCGAGGCGCAGCGCCACCCCCGGCAGGAAGCCCTGCTCGAGCGCCGCCAGGAAGCAGTCCTCGTCGCGGCGCGCGTCGAGGGGCTCCCCGCCCGCGGGCCGGTGGGTGGCGTCCACCTCGACGAAGGCGATGCGCCGGAGGTAGCCGACCTCCAGCAGGGTGTCGCGGCCGAGCACGTGGGTGCGGGCGGAGAAGCCCGGCTCGTGGCGATCCCCGTCCCAGGCCGTCCGGTAGCGGTAGCCGGCCCGCAGCAGGCTGGTGCCGTCGTCGTACAGCAGGGCCGCGTCCGGTCCGTGCTCGAGCCGGGTGAGGTCGAGCGGCCCGGCGAAGCCGTCGAGCTTGTGCACCCGCTCGCGGCTCCAGCCCTCGCCGTAGCCGGCCTCGAGCCCGAAGCCCTCGACCAGCTCCAGGGCGGCCCGCAGGCTCGTCGCCTGGCTCGCCGCGCGGGCGTCGGCCCCGGGATCCCCGTCGGCCGAGAGCGCGAGCCGCAGGCTGTCGGCGGGCAGCGGCGCGTGGACCGGCGAGCCCCCGCCGGGGGGCTCCACGACCGCCGCGGGCGCGAAGCCCATGAGCGGGTCGGCCAGCGCCTCGCGCTCCACCAGGCGCTCGGCCGCGCAGCCCGGCAGCGCGAGCGCGAGCAGCAGCCCGGCGCAGCGCGCCCGGCCGCGCGAGCGGGCCGCGGGCGGTGCGCTCAGGGCACCCAAAAACCGACCCCCAGGGCGAGTCCCAGGCTGTTGGTGACCCGCTGGCTGCCCAGCAGGTTCTGCACCTGGATGTAGTCGCGCACGTCGAGCCGCAGCGACAGCCACGAGTTGGTGAACACCTTGATGCCCAGGCCGACGTGGTAGGTCAGCCCCTCGCTGGTGCGGCTGTCGGTCAGCCCCAGGCCGGCCGACAGGTAGATGTCGAAGTGGGGGATGGCCGCCTGCAGCAGCATGAACTTGCCGTGGATGGGGTGCCAGGCCAGGCCGAACTGGTAGATGAAGGCGTGCTCGTCCTCGAGCAGCTCGTAGCCGGTGTAGCCCTCGACCTGCTCGGCCAGGGTCGAGGACAGGTGGGTGTAGGCGAAGCCGAGCTCCACGCCGAAGTCCTCGGTGGCGTGGAAGGTGTAGGACAGGCCCGCCAGCGGCGCGGCGCCCATCAGCTCGTTCATGAACAGCCCGCCCAGGACGTTGATCTCGTGCCGCAGCGCCTTGGTGAAGTCGCGCTTGGCCAGGCCCTTGCGGCTGCCCTCCTCGGTCTCGGGCGGCTCCGGACAGGTCGCCCGCGCGGCGGGGGGGACGGCCAGCGTGAGCGTGAGCATGAGCGCCAGTCCAAGGCGGAGCGGCCTCGTGTTCGGCATGCGGTGCACCCGTTTTCTCCTCGTCCCGTGCCTCAGAAGGCCCACATCAGGCCGCCGGTCACCATCAGCAGCGCCCAGCTCTGCTCCGCGTCGAAGGTCAGGGTCTCGCGGACGTCGACGCGGAAGGTGATGCCATCCTGGAAGGCCAGCAGCAGCCCGCCGCCGGCCATCAGCATCGGGTAGGTCTTGTCGCTCAGCAGGCGCCCCTCCCGGTTGGGCAGGCTGGTGGCGCCCCCGCCGCCCAGGGCGGCGAAGGGGGTGAGCGTGCGCCAGGGTCCCACGGTGACCACCAGCTCCCCGCCGTACAGCAGCATCCCCCCCAGCCGGCCGGCCGACTGCCCGACCAGCACCTCGAGCAGGTAGTGCGGGCTGGGCTGGTAGCCCAGGCGCACCAGGAAGAAGCCGTCCCGATCGAGCGCGCCGGCGCCGACGGAGATGCACAGCTGGTCCTCGCCCAGGATGGAGGGGCCGAGCACCTCGCGGAACAGCCAGCTCGGCTGGCTGGTCGGTTCGTCCTCGTCCGCCAGCTCGAACGGCCAGACCAGCTCGGTCAGCACCCAGCCGCTGGTGGCGCGGGACAGGCGGATGCGGTACCAGGCCCCGTCCGGGCTGCGATCGAGGGCCTCGTACACCTGGCCCTGGCCGACCCGGCCCACCTCGCGGTAGGAGCCCCCGGGCCCGGCCCGCACCGGGACGCTGCGGGCCATGACCTTGAGCATGACGCTGCGGCCGGAGGCGAACCACCCGCCGCCCAGGCCCCTGGCCAGGCCCGGACCGGGCGCGAGCAGGAGCAGCAGCCCGGCCGCGACCAGCCAGCCCCGCGCCGTGGAGCCCGGGCAGCGCCTCACGGCGGGCCCCCTGCGCTGCTGCGCAGCCAGGACAGGATCTCCTCGCGCGCGGCGGGCGTGAGCGCCGCCCGGCCCGGGTGGGAGCCGGGTTCGTCCGCGCCCCAGGCCAGGAGCTGGCTGGCCTCGGGGAAGCCGAGGTCGCAGAACGCCAGCACCGTGTAGTAGTCCGCCAGGAAGGGCTGGGGGAGATCCAGGGGGTGGACCGGGTGGCTGGCCGCGGGCAGGGGCTCGGGCGAGGCGGTCAGCCGCAGGCTGGCGTCCTCGCGGCCGTGGCAGGCGGCCGCGGCGCAGGCCGAGGAGAGCTGCGGATGGACCTGGCGGGCGAAACGTTCAGGATCGGGCAGCCGCTGGATGGGCCCCAGCGTGCGGGTGCCGTCGTCGACCGTCCCGCAGGCCGCGAGCGAGCCGCCCCAGGCGCACAGGCCCAGCGCCAATGCAATGCGTCGCGCTGCTCGTTTCTTGGCGCTCATCGGAGCCCAGTTCATACGCACGGCGGGGGGCAAATGTCAACGCGATTCTCTGGAACCATCTGAAATCGTTGGTCTAACCTGTCCTCGCGGCAAGGCTGCGGCTTGACACGGGAATTCGGCACCGCTATACTTCGCTCCGTTCCGGGCCAGGGGGGAAGATCGGGCACCGGGTCGCTGGTGACGAGGAGGTGGATGGATGGCAGAGGAGAAGGCGAACAAGAAGGCCGCGGCGGTCGGCGAGGCGGAACCGGGCAAGACCAAGGTGGATGCGACCAAGCGGAGAAATCCTGGCGCGGCGACGCCCTCCAAGAAGGCAGTGACCAAGACGTCCTCGAAGCAGGCCCCGAAGGACTGGGACCACGTGACCTGAGCCCCCGCCCGCGGGGCGAACTCCACGACGCGCGCCGCGCGCCGCCCGCCCAGGGCGGCCTGGAGAGATCTGTCAGGGGATGTCGCCTCCCGCAGCCGAAGTCAGGGAATATCGCGATCCTTGGGCTTGACCTTCTGCTGGTCGAGGGCGGAGTCCTTGACCTGCTCGAGGGTGGCGCGGAACTGCTCGGCGCGCTCGAGATCGAGCTGGCGGGAGTAGTCCTTGTAGATCATCCAGCCGATCCACAGGGCCGCGCCGATCAGCACCAGCAGCGCCAGGATCAGGATCTCGCGGGTGCCGAAGGTGAACACGGTGCGCACGACGCGCTGCGGGCTGGCCATGCGGTCCGTGGGAGAGCGGAACGGCTCGGCGCGGAAGTCGGTCGTACCCGTGCGCTGGCCCGAGCCCGCCTTCTTCTTGGGCTGGGCCGAGCTCATGTCGAACTGGCGGATGTCCAGGGGCTCGAGGGCGGGGTCGGAGACCTCGCCGGGCTCGGGCACGGGCCCGCCGGCCGTGGGCGTCTTGCGCATGCCCAGCTCGTCCAGCGCCAGATCGAGGGGCTGGGCTCCGCCCGGGCGCGGGAAGACGCCCGAGGACAGATCCTCGACCAGGGCCTTGAACGGCGCGGGCGGCGGCGGCACCTTCCGGTCGGGCCGGGCGCTGCGCGCCGGGGGCGGGGTGGACTTGACCTGCGGCTTGGGTTTGGCGGCGGGCGGACGCTTGCCCGCGCCAGGGGCCGGGGTCCCGCTGTTGAGGGGCATGAAGACCGGGAGGAGGTCTCCGCCGAGCGAGGTGGAGACGGGCGCATCCCGGGACGCGTCCTTGGGGGAGGCCGCCTGGATCGAGGGCAGGTCGAGGACCTCGGTGGCCTCCTCGTTCGAACCCTCGACGGTGTCCGCGAACAGGTCCGGTAGGATCTCGGACGGCTGGGGCAGGCTGGCCTTGGTGTCGACGGAGATGTCGACCTCGAACTCGTCGTGGGCATGGACGACCTTGCCAGGTTTTTTCCGGCCGCTCGCGCCCTTGGGTTCGTCGCCTGGAGCGGACATCCCGCGTTCTCCTCGGCACCAGGCCCCCATCCTATCCCCGCTCTTTCCGGCGGTGCAAGAACGGCTCCCGCGCTGCGGGGCGCCCCCCGGCGTCCAGCGGCCTTGACACCTCCGGCGCGGCGCGCTACGTTGGGCCGCCTTCTCCAGGGTTCCCGAAGGCTTGCGAGGTGCCGGAAGACCATGTTCAGCCCGCGCATGTTCGGAAAGTACTACCTGGTCGACCGCCTGGCGGTGGGGGGCATGGCCGAGATCTTTCGCGCCAAGATGTACGGCGTGGACGGTTTCGAGAAGGACATGGTGGTCAAGCAGATCCTCCCGCAGTACGCGCGCAACCGCGAGTTCATCCAGATGTTCGTGGACGAGGCCAAGATCACGGTCTCGCTGTCGCACGGCAACATCGTCCCGGTCTTCGAGCTCGGGCAGATCGAGGGCGTGTACTTCATCGCCATGGAGCAGGTGGACGGCAAGAACCTGGGGGAGACGCTGGACGCCTGCCTCGACCAGGGCAAGGGCCTGAGCCTGCCCCACGCGCTGTTCGTCTCGGCCGAGATGCTGGCCGGGCTGGCCTACGCGCACCGCAGGGCGGACGAGCAGGGCCAGCCTCTGGGCATCGTCCACCGCGACATCTCGCCGCAGAACATCCTGCTGTCGTACGAGGGCGAGGTGAAGATCGTCGACTTCGGCATCGCCCGCGCGGCCACCAAGATGCACGAGACCCAGGCCGGGGTGATCAAGGGCAAGTTCGGTTACATGTCCCCGGAGCAGGCCATGGGCCACGACGTGGACGCGCGCAGCGACATCTTCGCCGCGGGCATCCTGCTCTTCGAGATGCTCACCCTGGAGCGGCTGTTCGCCTCGGATCGCGAGGCCGTGACCCTCGACCGGGTCAAGCGGGCGGACGTGCCCACGCCCTCCAAGGTGAACCCGGCGCTCTCGCCGCGCCTGGACGCGATCATGTTCAAGGCCCTGGCCCGCAGGCCCGAGGACCGCTTCCAGACCGCGGACGAGATGCGGCAGGCGGTGCTGAAACACCTGTTCGAGCTGAACACGGTGGCCAACGCGAGCACGCTGTCGGGCTACCTCAAGGACCTGTTCGCGGCCGAGCTGGCCGAGCGGCGCAAGCAGCCCAGGCTCAGCCTGCCTCCGCCTGCCCAGGCCGCGCCCGCCCAGGCCGCGCCCGTCCAGGCCAGGCCGCAGGCCGCGCCCCCGGCGCCCGCCCGCCTGCCGGCCCGGCCCGACGCGCTGCTGTCTTCGGTCCCCGTGGCCGGCCCCGCGGTCCCGGTCCCGGCGGCCGCGCCGGGCGCCCGGCCCGGAGCGCTCGAGGTCGGCCCCGGCGGGGACGGCGAGGAGGCGCTGGACGACTTCTCCTACCTGCGCGCCGGGCGGCGCATCAAGCTGTTCGTGCTGCTCGGCGTGGTGCTGGGGCTGGCCGCCTTCGGTTTCCTGTTCCGCGACCAGATCGCCCGCGTGTTCACCACGGTCAACGAGGTGATCGACGAGTCGTCCCACCGCCTGGCCAGGAAGCAGCTGGGCACGGTGACCGTCAACAGCAGGCCCTCCGGCGCCAAGGTCTACTTCGGCGGCCGCCAGGTGGGCACGACCAACCTGCGCATCGGCAGCATCGATCCGGACCAGGAGTTCGAGCTGGTGCTGACGCTCGAGGGCCACCCGCCCTGGAGCCGGATGATCAAGCCCAGCGACTGGAAGCAGGGCCAGGACAAGATGGAGATCGAGGTCTACCAGGACTGGACCGCGGGCGGGCTGAAGTGAGGGCCGCAGGGACGGGAGGCTGAGATGGCGACGAAGCTGGAGAAGGCCCAGGTCGACTACGAGAAGCTGCTGCGCGACCTCGGAACGCGGGCGGAGATGGTGGGGGTGCTGGACAAGGCCGAGCCCGCCATCCTGAAGAACTACCGCAAGGCGCAGGAGTCCGTGGAGGATCGCAAGGTCGAGCTGGGCTTCATCCAGGGCGAGCTCGAGCGGATCAAGAGCACCGAGCAGAGCTCGATGGAGCAGCTCGAGCAGGAGCTGGCCGGCGCCAGGGAGGAGCTCAAACGCCTGGAGAAGGCCATCGATATCAAGAAGGACAAGGCCAAGCCCTTCTCCACCAAGCTGGCCGGCGCGGAGTACGACATCAAGTTCGTCGAGCGGGCCCTGGCGGAGGAGACCCTCAAGACGAAGAAGGCGCGCGAGGTGGAGGACTTCAAGAAGGCCAAGGATCACGAGGAGAACATCAAGCGCCTGAAGATCGAGGTGCTCAAGCGGCGCAAGGCCCTCCAGGACCTCAAGCATGAGATCCACGAGCTGGAGCTCCCGGCCAAGGGGCTGGAGAAGCAGAAGGAGGAGCTCACCGCCCGCCTGGCCGAGCTCGAGGAGAAGGTCGAGCTCGCCAAGGAGGACACGGGCGGGGACTCCCTGGCCGAGCTCGAGCGGCAGCTCGAGGAGAAACAGCGCGACGTGCGCATGGCCGAGCAGCACATGCTGGACGTGCTGGCCGACGTGGGCGAGGATCTCTACGACAAGCGCGTCGATCACCCCGTGCTGGAGAAGTACTACTCCGATCTCGACGTCGTGGCGCAGGCCATCGACAAGCTCCAGGAGGGTTGAGTGCGCCCCCTCCGCACGCGCCTGGCCACCTGGGCCGGCGCCCTGTGCGCGCTGCTGCTCGCCGGCTGCCCCGCCTCGGGTCCCGACCCGGCCCGGCCCTGGGCGCTGGTGCTGGCCGAGGCCGCCAGCGCGGCCGAGGCCGCCGAGCTGGCCGAGGCGCTGGGCGCCGAGCGGCCCGAGCTCGAGGGCGCCACCGCCGTCAGCCTGCCCAGCCCGGCGGGCCCGGCGCGCCACCTGGTGCTCAGCCGGCCCCTGGCCGAGCGGGCCGAGGCGGAGCAGCTCCGCGCCGCGTTGCTCCAGGGCCGCGCCGGCCAGCTCGAGCTGCTCGACTTCCGCACCCTGCCGCCGCCCGTGCAGGCCGCCGCGCCCGAGCCCAGCGCGCCCGAGGAGGCGGCCGAGCTCGAGCGCCTGGCGGCCTGGTTGCCGGAGGCGGCCGGGGCCGAGCTCGAGGACCTGCTGCTGCTGTCCCAGCCGGAGCGGCTGGGCCGGAGCGCCGGCGACATGGTCGGCTGGGCCGCGCCCGCGGCCTGGGCGCGCGCGCACGCGGGCCTGGGCTGGAGCGCGCTCGCCCAGGCGCGCTACCGGCTGGGCGAGGGGAGCCAGGTGCGGGTGTTCGTCGGCCTGGTCGATCCGGCCCAGGCCGAGGGACCCGATGCGCTGCGGCGGGTGTTCGACTTCCTCGAGGAGCACGTGCGGAGCGCCGAGCCGCTCCCCCCGCCCGAGGCGGCCCCGCCCCCCCGCGGCGCGAAGGCGAAGAAGAAGGCCAAGGCGCCCGCGCGCCGGGGCAAGCGGCCGCCCCCCCCGCCGGCGCCCGCGCCGGCCCTGGGCGCGGACGGCGAGCTGGCCCTGGTGCCCGTGGTCAAGGAGCTGCCCGCGCCGCAGGCCAAGCTCCTGCCCTGGGGGCCGGGCGAGGTGTTCGTGGTCGGGCAGGTGGCCTTCGTGCCCACCCGGCACATCCAGGCGGACACGGGTCTGGCGACCGCCTGGCTCGCCTGGCTGCCCGAGCGCAAGGGCGTGGCCCTGTTCCTGTTCGACGATCCGGCCCGCGGCGAGCCCTGGCTCGCCCCGCGCGGCCTGCGCGGCTCACCCGGGTTGCAGCTCCACCCGTGGGTGCGGAAGGTGTGGAGCTACCTGCCGGACGCCACCATGCCCGGCGAGCGGCTGGACCGGCTGGGGGCCACCCGCCTGGGCGCCTGGGCGCCGGCCGGGGTGCGCAAGCTGCCCCAGATCGCCGCCCTGGCCGAGCGGCCGGTGCTGTTCGCGGGCTACCGCTCGGACAAGCTGGCCTGGCAGCTGCTCTGGGTCCAGACCGGCGATCCGCAGGCGGCCAAGCTGCTGTTCGAGCAGGGCATCGTCCAGCCGCGCCAGCAGCTCATCCAGGCCGTGCTCGGCAGCAAGCGCGCGGTGAGCTACGACGTGGGCGTCACCCTGAGGGAGCTGGGGGACGTGCAGGCCTGGCAGCTGCTGGGGGCGGCCGAGGGGCGCTTGCAGGAGTTGTACTTCCAGCGGGGGGACGAGGTCTGGCTGGTGACCGGCTCGGGCCCGCAGAGCGGGGAGGCCGGCGGCCGGATGAGCATCCAGGATCTGCTGGGCCGGGCCGACAGCTTGCCCTTCTGGCCCGCCTCCGTGGAATGAACTTCATTTTTTTCTTGCATCCCCTGGTTCGGTGGCTATAATTCAGCGCTCTCGAAATCCGGCAGGGCGCCGGATCGAGGTTCGGAAGGGCGCGAATACGCGGACTGCGAAGGAGTTTTGCGATGTCCAGGGCGATTCTGGGACGTAAGGTCGGCATGACCCAGATCTTCGACGAGGCGGGCCAGGTGATTCCCGTCACGGTCGTGCAGGCGGGTCCCTGCGTGGTGGTCCAGAAGCGGACCGCGGCCAAGCACCGCTACACGGCGCTGCAGATCGGCTTCGACGAGATCGCGGGCCGCAAGCTGACCAAGCCCGTGCGGGGCGTGTTCGAGCGGCTGGAGCTCAAGCCCCAGCGCTTCCTGCGCGAGGTGCGCATGAGCGCGGAGGAGGTCGAGGCCTACAAGGTGGGCGACACCATCAAGGTCTCCATCTTCGCCGCCGGCGAGTACGTCGACGTGGAGGGCATGACCAAGGGCAAGGGCTTCCAGGGCGTGGTGAAGCGCTTCCACTTCCGGGGCGCGAACCAGACCCACGGCACCCACGAGTACCGTCGCCACGGCGGCGCCATCGGCTGCCGCGAGGATCCCGGCCACATCTTCAAGGGCCGCGGGATGCCCGGCCACATGGGCCACACGCGCGTCACCACCCCGAACCTCAAGGTGGTGAAGGTGGACGCGGATCAGAACCTGCTGCTGATCCACGGCGCCGTGCCCGGCTCCAAGGGCGCGCTCCTGTTCGTGCACAAGGCCGTCAAGCACATGGCCAAGCAGGGCCTGTGAGCCACCTCACACCCTGAGCCCTCCGGCCGCTTCCGGGCCTCCGCTCCCGCTCCTCCCGCCCTGGTAATCAGATGTGGTCCAGAGTGGGAATCATCAATTAAAGAAATTGCTTGCCTTGCCTCCGGAGGCTGTCATATATCCGGTTGCAACCATGGCTTGCTACCGTTCCTCCAAACAGCGCAGCGGAGATTCCAAGACCATGCGTAATCGACGAAGCCTGCTCGCATTTGTGTGGGTCCTGGGCCTTGTCGCCGCCTTCCCCGCCGCAGCCCGGGAAGGCGAGCCCGAGGTCGTGGTCGCCAACCGCATGTTCGACATGGGGGGGAAGTTCGAGGTGGCCTTCTCCCCGCTCACGGTCTCCGTGTTCGACAAGTACACGCGCCACTTCGGCCTCGATCTCGGCCTGGTGTACTACTTCCACGACACCATCGGCATCGAGATCGAGGGCGGCTACAACTACGTGGCCGGCTGGCGGGTGCTGCTGACCGACATCGTCGCCAAGAGCGCCCTGCAGGCCCCGGTGGAGAAGCTGCCGCTGACGGATCTGAAGTACATGCAGGGCTACGCCCAGGGCGGGCTGATCTTCAGCCCGCTGTACGGCAAGCTCAACCTGTCCTCGGAGCTGGCCTTCGGCATCAACCTGTACTTCGTGGCCGGCGGCGGGGTGGGCTTCTACAAGTACCCGCTGCGCGGGATCGGCACGGGCGGACATCTCGAGAACCAGCTCTACGCGAGCGACATGAGCATCAAGGGCATGTTCTACTTCGGCGGCGGCGTGCGGCTGCACGCGCTGGACTGGTTCAGCCTCAGGCTGGAGGTGCGCGATCAGTGCGCGCCGGACAGCTACGTCGCGGACAAGAAGACGGTCAGCAACGCCATCGAGCCGGTCACCATCGAGGACTTCGTGCACATCGTCTCCTTCCGCCTGGTGACCAGCTTCGCCTTCTAGGCGGGTCACGGAGAGACACCATGAAGACGCGAATCCTGATGACCCTGGTCGCCGCCGCGCTGCTGGCCCCGCCCGCCGCCCTGGCCCAGAGCCCGAACGAGCGGGTGCACGTGCTGCAGAAGCGGGACTACTCGGTCAAGAACAAGATCGAGGTGACGCTGCTCGGCGGCCTGTCGCTCGGCGACGTGTTCACCCAGAACTACTCCCTCGGGCTGGGGATCGACTACCACCTGAACGAGGCCTTCGCCCTGGAGGCCTCCTGGTTCACCTCCGGCTTCCCCGCCGGCGCGACGAACGACAGCGCCCGCTTCGGCATGACCTACACCGACGCGGTCAGCGAGCTGGAGGGCACCGACCTCAGCCCGCTGGCGGCCGATCTCTCCATGATGAGCAACTGCGCCAGCCTGAACGTCCAGTTCAGCCCGATCTACGGCAAGTTCTCGCTGTTCAACGCCACGATCGGGCACGCGGACTTCTTCCTGACCGCCGGCGGCGGCGTGGCCTGGACCGAGTACCGCGACAGCAGCGATCAGTGGCAGGACACCGGCACCTACTTCGTGGGCAACTTCGGGCTGGGCTTCCGCATCTTCATCGCGCGCTGGTTCGCGGTGCGGCTGGATCTGCGCGACTTCGCCTTCTCGGCGCGCGTCGACCAGGGCGCCAACGGCGTGTCCACCAAGATCCGCAACAACCTCTTCTTCATGCTCGGACTGAGCTTCCTCTTCGGCGGCGAGGAACCGGTCGAGATCTGGAGCCCGTACTGAGCGGCGCGCCGCGACAGAGAGGATGACGACCATGCGAAAGCTCATCGCGCTCTTCGGCCTGCTGCTCGCGCTCGGCCCGGCGGCCGCGCAGGCCCAGGCCAACCCGAACATGATCAACGACGCGGTGGACGCCTACAACCGGAACGACCTGGGCCGCGCGGCGCTGCTGTTCTACGAGGCCAAGATGACCGACACGGCCGCGGCCAACCGGGCCAAGGCCGAGTACTACCTGGGGCACTCGCTGTTCAAGCTGGGCATGTACCAGTCGGCGCTGGCCTTCTACAACGCCGTGTTCGTGGCCGGCCCGGCCCACCCGTACTACCTGAAGGGCGCCGAGGGGCTGATCAACGTGGCCCAGGCGCTGAGGGACGACACGCTCATCCCGTCGCAGATCAACAAGTACTACAACAGCCAGGGCTTCGCGGCCATGGACCCCATGGCGCTCAGCCGCATCAACTACTACGTGGGGCTGCTGCTCTACCGCCAGGACAAGCTGGACCTCGCCATGGCCTACCTGGGCGCGGTGGACCCGAAGAGCCCGGTGTACGCCAAGGCGCTCTTCCTGCTGGCCATCATCCACACCAAGCTGGGCGTGCGCTTCGCCCAGGGCCGCGACGAGGCCCGCAGCCAGGCCGAGTACGACACGGCCATCAAGCTGTTCGAGCAGATCCTCGACCTGTCGGGCCGCGAGGCCGCCCGCGCCCGCCAGGCGCTGGCCACCTACGACGACATCCAGCGCATCTGGCAGCTGTGCACGCTCAACCTGGCCCGGGCCTTCTACGGCAAGGGCGACTACGCCAAGGCCACCGTGTACTACGCGCGCATCCCGCGCTTCAGCCGGGACTGGGCGGACGCCCTGTTCGAGATCGGCTGGGGCTTCTACATGCGCCAGGAGTTCGGCAAGGCCCTGGGCGCGCTGCACACCCTGCACTCGCCCTACTTCGGCGATCTCTTCCACCCCGAGTCGTGGATTCTCCGCGGCACCATCTACTTCCAGGCCTGCCTGTACGACGAGGCCAAGGTGGCCCTCAAGCACTTCGAGGACAACTACGTCACCCACCTGCCGCTGCTCAAGCAGCTGACCGAGGGCGCGCTGCCGCCCGAGGCCTACGCCTCGCTGCTGCTGAAGGACCAGCTCGCGGCCGACGACCCCATGGCCAAGGTGCCGGCCTTCATCCGCGCCTCGATCCTGGACAACCCGCGCGTGGAGAACTTCCGCTACTTCCTGCGCAGCCTCGAGGCCGAGGCCAAGGCCATCGAGAACGCCGACGAGTGGAAGGGCACCCGGCTGCAGCAGGAGCTCGCGGGCGTCGTGTCCGTGCAGCGCACCCTGCTGGAGAAGACCGCCGGCGGGTTCGTGAAGGCCAACCTGATGCAGACCTACCAGACCATCTTCGGCTACGTCACCCAGGCCAAGATGGTCGGCCTGGAGATCACCTCGCGCGAGCGCCTGCTGGCCAAGGCCAACCTGCCGCAGGCGGCCGAGGAGCGCGGCAAGCTGGCCCCGCGGCCCAAGACCCCGGACGAGACCTACAACTACTGGCCCTTCCGGCAGGAGTACTGGGAGGACGAACTGGGCTTCTACGAATACACCGTGCGGCTCGCCTGCCCGAAAGAGCTCGAGTGATGGCGCGGGCCACGGGAGGACTCAGAATGGACCGCCTGGGCATGAAGGTGTGGGTGCTGACGCTGGCCGCGCTGTGGACGCTGGGCGGCCTCCCGCCGCCGGCCGCGGCCGGAGACGGTGACGCGGCGACGCTCGTGGCGCAGGCCAAGAAGAAGAAGAAGGCCAAGGGCAAGAAGCCCAAGGACGACAAGAAGAAGAAGCCCAGCGAGGTGCCGGAGTTCGAGAAGAAGAAGCCGGACAAGGAGGCCCCTCCCGAGGAGGAGCTGTCCACGGGGCCGGCCAAGATCAAGCTGCCCATGATGGAGGAGAAGAAGGGCGAGAAGGTCACCCTCGAGGAGCAGCTCCTCGACAAGGAGATCGCCCAGCTCAAGGAGATCATCGCCGACCCTGCCTCCGAGGGGCCGTCCAAGGCGGACCTCCTGTTCCGCCTGGCCGAGCGCTACTACGAGAAGGCGCGGGCCATCTACTACACGGAGATGCAGGACTACGACAAGGCCATCCAGGAGTGGCTGAAGGACAAGGAGGCCGGCAAGGACCGGCCCGAGCCCAAGATCGACAGCCGCAAGAGCAAGGTCTACACCGAGCAGGCCATGCAGGTTTACGGCGTGATTCTCAATAAGTACAAGGACTACATGCGGCGTGACGAGGTGCTGTTCACCATCGGCTACAACCGCTACGAGTCCGGCAACAAGGCCGAGGGCGTGAAGATGTACTGGGAGCTCATCAAGAGCTACCCGGAGAGCCGCTTCGTGCCGGACGCCTACCTGGCCATGGGCGAGCACTACTTCAACTCGAACGACGTGTTCAACGCCAAGAAGGCCTACGAGAAGGCCGCCTCCGCCAAGGACAACGAGAAGGTCTACACCTTCGCGGTCTACAAGCTGGCCTGGTGCGACTACAACCTGGGCGAGTACGAGAAGGGCATCGAGAAGTTCAAGCAGGTGGTGGAGCTGTCCATCCGCGAGGCGCAGAAGGGCGAGGCGGGCGACAAGAACAAGATCCTGCTGCAGAAGGAAGCGCTCCAGGACATGGTGCTGGCCTACTCGCAGATCGACGCCCTGGAGGCCGCCGAGGAGTACTACCTGTCCCAGGTCGGCAAGCAGGGCGCGCTCGAGTACATGCGGAAGCTCGCCCGCACCTACGAGAAGCAGGGCAAGGCCGAGATGACGGTCAAGAGCTTCCGGCGCCTGCTGGACGAGTACCCGACCGATCCGGAGTGCCCGAGCTTCCACAACTCCATCGTGCAGGCCTACCGCAAGCTGAACGACCGGACCAAGGTGACCCGCGAGATCAACCGGCTGATCGATCAGTACAAGCCGGGCACGACCTGGGCCGAGGTCAACAAGGACAACAAGATGGCCATCAAGCGGGCCAACTCGCTGGTCGAGGAGAGCCTGCGCGACCTGGTGACCTCCTACCACAAGGAGGCCCAGGAGACGAAGAGCTGGGACACCTACAACCTGACCCGCGGCATCTACGCCAAGTACCTCGACACCTTCCCGGACAGCGAGTACGCCTACAAGCTGCGCTGGTACTACGCCGACATCCTGTACAAGATGGGCGACTTCTACGGCGCCGGCGGGCAGTACACCAAGCTGGTCGAGGTCAACCCGAAGGGCGACTACGTGCAGGAGTCCGCCTACAACAGCGTGCTGTGCTGGGAAAAGTGCATGCTGATGCGGGACAACGACAAGGCCGACTGCCGCGAGTGGCAGCCCAAGAAGGGCGGCAAGGTCGGGCCGGAGGAGTCCAAGGCCATCCAGAAGCAGAACGTGCGCTTCATCGTCGAGGGCAAGGTGGCCAAGGCCGAGCTGGAGCGCAAGGAGATCCCGTTCTTCGAGCAGAAGTTCCTCGACGCCGCCGACAAGTACGCCCAGCTCGCGCCGGGCCACGACATGTACATCCCCATCCGCTTCAAGTGCGCCTTCATCTTCTACACGTACCGGCACTTCGACGAGATGGCCAAGCGCTTCGGCGAGATCATCGAGCGCTACCCGGACAACGAGAACGCGCTCAAGGCCGTGCGCCTGTCGCTGAACAGCCTGTACATGAAGTCGACCCTGTCCGACACCGAGGCCGAGCGCAACAAGGCCTGGACCGACGTCAACCACTGGGCCAAGACCTTCGCCGCCAACAAGGTGCTGATGAGCAGCCCGACGGCCCGCAAGGAGAAGTTCGAGGTCGAGATCCAGAGCCTGATCGAGGAGTCGGGCTACAACGTGGTGCTGGCGCTGCGGCAGACCGACGCGCTCAAGGCCGCCTCGGGCTTCGACCAGTTCGTCAAGGACTACCCCAAGTCGAAGTACGCCCACCGCGCGCTGTACGCGGCCATGGTCATCTACGACGAGGCCAACCAGCTCGATCTGGCCATCGGCGCCGGCAAGAAGCTGCTCAAGGCCTACCCGGACAGCGACCGCATCAACCCGACCATCGGCTTCCTGGCCGCCTTCCACGATCGCGTGGCCGACTTCTCCCAGTCCGCCTTCTTCAACGAGATGTACTTCAAGAAGTGGCTGGAGCAGGAGGGCAAGCAGGACGAGGACGAGGGCGGCAAGAAGGCCAAGGCGAAGCGCAAGCCCGCCAGGAAACCCGCGCCCAAGGGCAAGGTGAAGGACGAGGACAAGGTCGAGGAGATCCTGATCACCGACAAGGAGGCCGCGGACGCGCTGTACAACGCGGGCCTGCTGCGCGAGAGCACCGGCGACTTCGGCAAGGCCATCGGGAACTACGTCAAGTACCTGAAGTTCTTCCCGGACGCCAAGGACACCCAGGACATCTACTTCAAGGTGGGCGAGATCTACGAGCGCCAGGGCAAGACCCGCGAGTCCGACCGCGTGTTCGAGGCCTACCCCAAGAAGTACGGCGATCGCTCCAGCCCGGGCCGCAACCTGGCCGTGGTGTACAAGCGCGCCCGCTTCCTGCGGGAGCTGGGCAACGCCAAGGACGCGGACAAGCTGCTCGACCAGATCCTCGAGGCCTACAACAAGCTCGAGGAGAAGGACCGCACCCCTGAGGCGCGCATGGCCGTCGCCTACGCGCGCTTCCTCCAGGTGGACCGCGAGTACACCGAGTACGTCGATCTCAAGCTGGTGCTGCCGGCCTCGGTGCTGAAGAAGAACCTGTTCAAGAAGATCGAGACCCGCCCCAAGCTCTCCAAGAAGTACGAGGAGATCGTCGGCTACGCCGATCCGGACTGGACCGTGGCCTCGCTGGTGCGGGTGGGCGAGCTGAACCAGAACCTGGCCGACTCCATGCTGGAGGCGCCGGTGCCCGGCGGGCTGACCCCCGAGCAGGCCGACATCTACGTCGAGGAGCTGCAGAAGCAGGCCCTGCCGCTCGAAGAGACGGCCATCATGTTCTACCGCAAGGCCATCGAGGTCTCGAACGCCAAGGGCATCTACAACTCCTGGACGCTGATGGCCCAGGACAAGCTGCGCAAGTACGAGCCGGCCCGCTTCCCGGCGCCGTACGAGGCGGGCTTCGTGTCGACCGAGTTCTTCTACGACCTGGGGCAGCAGCTCGACAAGCTCGAGGTGCCCGAGGCTCCCCCCGAGCCGGAGCCCGCGCCCGCTCCGGCGGGGCCGGGGGCTGCGCCGGCGGGTGACACGGCCCCGGGCGAGGACGCCCCGGCCGAGAAGCCGGCGGCGTGACGTGGGACGTCGGATGGGCAAGCGAGGGACGCAAACCATGCGCAGCGCTCTGATTCCAGTGATGGCGGTCGGGCTGGCCCTGGTGCTCGCGGGCTGCCCGGAGAAGGTCGTGGTCAAGCCCCAGGAGCCGATCAAGAAGGTCGTGCGGGTGAAGCCCGCCGAGGAGACCTTCAACGAGGGCCTGGACGCCCTGGCCGCCAAGGACACCGACCGCGGGCTCGCGCTGATGCGCGAGGCCATGGCCAAGAAGCCCGACAACGTCCGCATGCAGGTGGTGGGCAACTACAACCTCGGCGCGCTGGCGCTGGCCAAGGGCGACCTGCCCGCCGCCGAGGCCGCCTTCCAGGCGGTGCTGAAGGCCGACGAGCTGCACAAGGCCGCGCTGCTCGACCTGGGCGTGGTGCTGAAGCGCCAGAAGAAGTACAAGGAGGCCATCGCGCACTACCAGGCCGCGCTGTCCAAGCTGCCGCGCGACCCGGAGATCATGAACAACCTGATCGTGGTCTTCCGCCTGGACAAGCAGTACGCCGAGGCCGAGAAGACCGGCCACAAGCTGCTGGCGCGGGCCCCGACCAACGTCGAGGCCTACAAGAACCTGACCCTGATCTACTACGACCAGGGCAAGTACGAGATGGCCGAGCTCTTGTGCATCAACGCCGGCAAGATGCTGGAGAAGCTGCGGGCCAAGGACCCGAACGTGCCCGAGGACGCAGGGATCTTCAATAACCTGGGGATGATCTACGTGGGCATGAAGCGCTACCGGGACGCGCTGGCCCAGTTCGACAAGGCCCTCAAGATCAACCCCGACTTCACGGAGGCGCTCGTCAACCAGGCCGCCATCGCCCACCGCTTCCGCGACTACGAGAAGGCCCTGGCGGCCTACGACAAGGTCCTCAAGCTCGATCCGGGCAACGGCCTCGCCCAGGTCGGCCGGGCCTACGCGATCTTCGGCAACGGCGACGGCAAGGCCGCCCTGCCGCTGTTCGAGGCGCTGCTGGCCAAGGAGCCCGGGGACACCCTGCTGCTGTGGAACCTGGCCAGCATCTACGACGACCAGCTCAAGGACTACGCCCGGGCGATCGAGTACTACAACAAGTACAAGGCCGCCAAGGGCTCGGCCCTCAAGGCCGACGATCCGGTCACCAAGAAGATCGCCGTGGCCACCCAGAAGCTGGAGATGGCCACCGAGATGAAGAAGGAGCAGGAGGAGGAGGACCGCAAGGCCGCCGAGGAAGAGGCCAAGAAGAAGAAGGCCCTCGAGGAGGCCAAGAAGGAGACCAGCGCCGAGGGCAAGCAGAAGCTCGAGGACATGCTGAAGGCGGGCGACGAGTCCACCGGCCAGCCCCCCGCCGAAGGTGGCGACAAGGCCGCCCCGCCTCCCGCGGGTGACAAGCCCGCCGAGGGCGACAAGCCGGCCGAGCCGGCCAAGGCCGAGGGCGACAAGCCGGCCGAGCCGGCCAAGGCCGAGGGCGACAAGCCGGCCGAGCCGGCCAAGGCCGAGGGCGACAAGCCGGCCGAGCCGGCCAAGGCCGAGGGCGACAAGCCGGCCGAGCCGGCCAAGGCCGAGGGCGACAAACCGGCCGAGCCGGCCAAGGCCGAGGGCGACAAGCCGGCCGAGCCGGCCAAGGCAGAGGGCGACAAGCCGGCCGAGCCGGCCAAGGCCGAGGGCGACAAGCCGGCCGAGCCCGCGGAGCCCGCAACCCCTTAGCAGGTCTGGGAACCTCGGGCGAGGTGGGTTGTCGGTAGCGAGCAAGGGTGAATCGACGGGTGGCCACGAGAGTGGAGGATGTCGACATGAAGCACTGGAAGCTGGTTCTCTCGACGCTCGGGTTCCTGGGCGTTGCGCTGCTGGCCGGTACCGCCCTGGCTCAGGCCGAGGGCGGGGCCGCGGCGGATCCCGCCGGAGCGGCCGGGGCGGGCGCGCCGGCCGCGGACACGGTGCAGACCATCTACAAGAAGACCACCATCATCGACTTCTCGGACGTGACCATCACGGGCGAGCTGACCAAGCCCGAGGGCTCGTACCTGATGAACAAGAAGAAGGCCAACTTCAACCTGCTCATCCGGGTGCGGGACGACTTCCTGCCCGAGATGATCAAGTCCGTGGACAATCTCTAGTCCCCGGCTGGCGCGGTTCCTCTCGAAGGCGAGGTGGCGAATGGCGGTCAAGAAGGGCAAGAAGCTCCGCATCATCCTCGAGGTCAACCTGGACGGGAAGACCACCCGGCACGAGTTCGACCAGGACAAGATCATCCTGGGCTCCGGGCCGGTGGCCGGGCTCAAGCTGGACCACCCCTCCGTGGCCAGCATGCACGCCATCTTCCAGGCTGGCCAGGACGACGAGAGCGCGCTCCTGGTGGTGCTGGAGGAGGGCGTCAAGCTCAACGGCGAGGAGGTCGACCGGCAGGCCAAGGTGCGCCGGGGCGACTCGCTGACCGTGGGCGAGATCGAGGTGTTCGTGGTCGGCTGCGGCGAGGACGCCATCGAGACCAAGGCGGAGCCCGCGCCCGCCAAGGCCGAGGCCGTCTCCGACGACGAGGTCGAGGAGCTGCCGGCCGAGGACACCAAGCCCGAGCCCGCCAAGGCCGCGAAGCCCGAGCCGGCGCCCAAGGCCGAGCCCAGGAAGGAAGCCAGGCCCGAGCTGCCCAGGCCCGAGGCCAGGAAGGAGCCGGCCAAGGAGGCCAAGCGCCCGCCCTCACCGCCGCCCGCCCGCAAGGAGCCCGCCAGCGGCACGCAGGTGGTCCGGCGCCGGGAGATCCCCCGCGCCGCCGAGGCCGGCGCCAAGTCGGGCGAGAACTTCTTCGCGCGCGAGATCTCCCCCATGGAGCGGCCGCAGCCGGGTGAGCGGACCCTCGAGGTCAAGGTGATGTGGGGGCGGATCGTGCTGGCCGTGGCGCAGTTCCGCGAGGGGCAGCCCGTCACCGTGGGCGAGGGGCCCGGCGCCTCCATCCGCCTGTCGACCGATCGCGAGGGCAACGAGCTGCTCACCCTGGCCAGCCCGGGGGGGACGGACGGCTACGTGGTGCACGTGGCCTCGGGCATGGAGCTCGAGGTGCGCCGCGACGGCAAGCTCGCGGAGGTGGGTGAGCTGCCCTCCCAGGGCGCCACCCGCACCTACGCCCTGAAGGTCCACGAGCGCGCCCGCCTCATGGTGGGCCAGCTCGCCTTCGTCATCCAGTACGTGACGGGCGTCCGCGGGGTGCGCAGCGCCGCCGACAAGGACCACCAGATGGGCAAGTGGTGGACGGTGCTGTTCATCATCGCGCTCGGCCTGTGGTTCATGATCGACGCGACGCCGCGCAACGAGATGGACCCCTTCGACTACCTGAAGAACCCGGCGCGCTTCGCCACCCTGCTCATGCCCACGAAGGTGGACGAGAAGAAGAAGACCTTCGAGGAGATCAAGAAGGCCAAGGAGGAGAAGCCCAAGCTCGAGGACGACAGCAAGTGGAAGAAGGTCCAGACCGACACCAAGAAGAAGGACCAGGACATCCCCAAGGAGATCAAGCGCGAGCAGGATCGCAAGATCGCCACCAACGCGGGCATCCTGGGCCTGCTGAAGAAGGCCGGCGGCGGCACCGGCGATGACGCCTCCTCGGTGTTCGGCGGCGCGGCCATGACCAACCTGGACTCGCAGCTCGACAGCCTGCGCTCCGGCATGGCCGACTCCAGCGGCTTCGGCGGCCTGGGCACCCGCGGCGGCGGGCCCGGCGGCGGCGGCGGCGGGCTGGGCCTGGGCGGCATGGGCACCTCCGGCTACGGCCGCGGCGAGGGTGGCAAGTACGCCGGCGCGTCGCTCGGCCACCGCGGCAAGAGCAACGTGACCGTGGTCAAGGGCAAGACCCGCATCATCGGCGCCCTGTCGCAGAAGGTCGTCGGCGACTACATCAAGCGGTACTGGGCCCAGTTCAAGTTCTGCTACGAGCGCGAGCTGTCCAAGAACCCCAACCTGTACGGCAAGATCTCGGTCAACTTCACCATCGACGGCAGCGGCCGGGTCAGCGAGGCGTCGGTCATCCAGACCACCATGAACAACACCAACGTCGAGGAGTGCCTGCTGCGCGTCATCCGCCGCATCCGCTTCCCGCAGCCCAAGGGCGGCGGCGAGGTCATCGTGACCTACCCGTTCCTGTTCCAGACCGCGGGCTGATCCAGCGAGCGAGGGCTGACCAACATGCGTAGACTGCTGGCCATCGGTGCGATCCTGGCGATTTCCCTGTGGGCGGCCATGGCCGCGGGCGAGGAGGGCGGGGGAGGTGGCGAGGAGGCCACGCCCGCCCCGGGCGAGGCCGCAGCGCCCGCGCCCGCCCCGGCCGCGGAGGCGAAGACCGCCAAGCCGGCCGAGGAGGCGGAGGAGATCGCCTTCGAGCGGCTGACGGGGCTGTTCTTCGAGGGCCGGGGCGGCGTGTTCTTCACCCTGGGCGGCTCGCGCGGCTACTCCAACGCCCAGCCGGTGTTCGGTTTCGAGGTCGGCTACGACATCAACGACTGGTGGTCGCTCGGCTTCCAGTACGCCTCCGGCTACCAGGCGGCCAACCCGATCGAGGCCTGCCCGACCCCGGATCAGCCGGCCCTGTGCGGCGACTACACCGGGTACCACCAGGACTTCTCGCTGACCTTCTTCAACCTGGCCACCGACTTCGACCTGGTGGGCGGGGAGCGCTGGGCGCTCGAGGCGCGGGTAGGCGGCGGCGTGGTGCTGATCAACCCGTCGGCCGAGCCGGACGCGGCGCCGGTGGACGGCGACGTGTTCGCCGGGCTGCGGGTCGAGTACTACACCCTGCTGAAGCACTTCACCCTGGCGCTCGAGCTCGAGTACGCGCTCGTGGTCCCGACCATGATCCACTGCCTGGCCGGCTCCTTCTCCATCGTCTACACCTTCTGAGCCCTCGGCCCGGACCCGGGCCAGCAGGAAGAACCTGGATCGTCCAGCGAGTGGAGGGGGAACTCGCGTCGCGCAGGCAGGGCGTGGGCCCCGAGCCTGCAGGTGCCGGCCGGCCCGTCCTGGATGTACAATGGGCGTCGCTTGGGGCGGATGACATCGCTGGAAGAGTCAGGAGGGAAGGGGTGAACCGCGTGAAGGCGCTCCTGGGTGGTGGATTCGTGGCCGCCTTGGCCGTGGTCCTCGTGGCCTCCCAGGCAGGCTGATCCCTCCGGCAGGTGCCTGCCTTCTGCGGCGGGCGAAGTGCAATCTGATAGGTGCGGTCCATGCCCTTCATCACGATCCTCCTCACGATGGCCCTGGTCCTCCATTGCGCGCTGACCAGCCTCGCCGCGCGGCGGAGTAAGCTGTGGGCGGTTGGCGGCGGGGCCCTCTCGTTGCTCTGCCTCTATGCGCTGCTCGAGGCGTCATCCCGAGGAGACGCCTGCCTGATCCATGGAGGTCCGGAGCTCTGCGGATTGACGATGAGGTGGTGCTGGGTCAGCCTCAGCGCCCTGGTCGCCAGTGCGCTGGTTTGCTCGGTCGGCATTCTCAGAAACAGGAAGAACCTGCGGCTATCGAGGCGGGCGAGGGTGGTCGAGTTGGTCGTCTTCTCGGCCGAGGTCTGCGGCGTCCTCTTCCTCGCCGGGGGCCACGTCCGGGCCCTGATGCAGTTCCTCGCGGCATCCTTACCGCGGTGAAGGGAACCTCGGAGGTGTGGAACCTGTCCGACGATGAATGGGATAGCAGCTGGACCGAGGCGCCATGCAAGCGGCTCTCGCTCACATCGTCGATGGGTATCATCGCTTCGCGGAACGTCCGCTGCTCGGCCTGGTTGTCCTCCTGGCGTTCGCTTCTGCCGCAGCACGATGGCGGAAAAAGGCGGCGAACGGAACCTGGTCGCAGTGGAGACGATCCCTCGTCGGGCTTGTATGGCTGTCTGCCGAACTCACCTCGATGATCGACACCCGGGACCTGGTCGCTGCCGACCGGAAACAGTGGGGCACCGTCGCCCTCATGGCGGGCGTGAATCTCAGGAACGAGAAGCTCGTGCGGCAGGCGATCGCCCTGGGTGCGGACCTCGAGTGCATGAACTCCAGGGCCCTCACTCCGTTGATGATCGCCGCGATGCACGGGGATCTCGGCAGCGTGCGTGCCCTCGTCGATGCCGGGGCCCAGGTCTCGTGCGACAACTGCTATATGAGCCCTCTCACGATGACCTACGGCGTCGGTGTCGAGCACGGGCGCTTCACGATCTCAGTGCACGAGGAGGTCCTCGAGTACCTCCTCAGCAAGGGCGCGAATCCCAACCACGGATGCGGGCGTCGCCGGCCGATGCTGTACAACGCAATCATGGCGGATCGGCTCGACATCGCGAGGTTGTTGATTTCCTATGGGGCGCACCCTGGCTGTTCCGACCGGGATGACTGGCCGATTCTCTCGGCTGCCCAATCGCGGGAAGCCCTTCACCTGCTCATGGATCATGGAGCATCGCTGGCCGAGAGAGGCCCGAAGGGCGACGGCGTGCTCGTCTACCTGGTCGCCGCCGGGGCTCCGCTGGAGGTCGTCGAGGAGGCGAATCGGATGGGCGCCGCGATCATCGATGATCCGCAGGGAGAGTGGTGCATCACGGTGCTCGCGCTAGCCCACGGAAAGCGCGATGTGGTTCGATGGCTGCTCGGGAGAGGTGCGCCGGTGGATTGCGTGGACGAGCATGGCGACGCCCCCTTGCATCTGGCAGCCGAAGCCGGCAGAGCGGACCTCGTGAAATTGCTCCTGGCCCGCAAGGCGAACAAGACCCTCAAGAATTCATCGGGTATGACTCCCGAAGATGTCGCCAGGCAGAAGGGCGCGGAGGAGGTCGTCAGGCTCCTCTCGGCGCCATGAACCCCCGCGCAGCGCAGGCAAGGCAGGTGCCCCAGGAGCGCGATGGAGTTCCAGGCTGGTGATCTGAGCTTCCAGTGAAGTCGGGTGGAGTTGTTCGCCGGTGATCTGCGCCGGGAGTGAAGTGGGGTGAGGTCCTGGGTCCTCCGGCAGGGGGTCCGGGCCGGTGTCCCGTCGATTGATTGCGGTGAAGCCGCCCTGTGTTACCATGGCCTCGGGAGACACCTGCGCATGGGCGAAAACCGCTACCGCATCCTGGCCGTGGACGACGAGGAGGACGGGCTCGACGTGCTCCAGCGCGTGCTGGAGACCGAGTACGAGGTGCTGTCCGCCCGGAGCGGGGCCGAGGCCCTGGCGCTGCTGCGCCAGCACCACGTGGACCTGCTGATCACCGACCAGCGCATGCCCCAGATGACCGGCATCCAGCTCATCGAGGAGGCCCGGAAGCTCCAGCCGGACATGGTGCGCATCATCCTGACCGGCTACACCGAGCCGGCCGACCTCATCGACGCCATCAACCGCGGCGAGGTGTACCGCTACCTGACCAAGCCCTGGGACATCCAGGACCTGCTGCTCACCATCCGCCACGGGCTGGAGAGCTACCAGCTCCGGCGGGACAAGGAGCGCCTGACCGCCGACCTCGAGCTCAGGCTCAACGCCATGAGCCTGTTCCTCGACCTCAGCCGCGACGCCGCCAAGGCCGGCACCCACCAGGAGCTGGTCGAGGCGGTCATGCGCTACCTGCCCTCGGTGGTGGACTTCGACCTGGCCGCCGCGCTGGTCGAGCAGGACGCCGGCCGGCGCTCGCTGCTGCACCTGCACTGCCGGCGGCCGCTCCACCAAGAGGTGCTGCAGGCCGCCCGGGTCGAGGTGCTGGCCGCCTACAACGCGCTCGGCGGCAACGCGCTCGACGAGAAGGGCCTGGTGCTGAAGATCACCGGCGACACGCGCGCCCCGGAGGGCGGTGCGGAGGAGTTCGGCTCCACGGTCCAGGTGGTGCTGCGAGACGAGCGCGGGCCGGTGGGGCTCATCCGGCTGAGCGCCGCGCCGGCGCACGTTTTCCGCGACGACACCCGGCAGCTCCTGGACGTGCTGGCCAACCACACCGCAGCCATCGTGCGCAGCCTGCGCGAGCAGCTGCGCGGGGAGCAGCACCGCCTGGAGCTCATGGTCCACAGCCTGGCGGACGGCGTCATCATGGTGGACGAGCGCGATCGGGTGTTCGTGATCAACCCGGCCGCCCGGCGGCTGCTGCACCTGTCGCCCGACGCGCCCGTGGACACGCGCTACCTCAAGGACACGCTGGGCTTCTACCCGTTCGACCTGGTGCGCGGCTGGGCCGCGCGCGAGCCCTCGGTGGTCAAGGAGGAGATCCAGGTCTTCGACCGCGCGCTGCACTCGATCGTCTCCCCGGTGCTGCTCGACGACCGGCTGGTGGGGGTCGCGGTCGTGCTGCGCGACATGAGCGAGGAGAAGGCCCTCGAGGACCGCAAGGAGGAGTTCGTCTCCATCGTCAGCCACGAGCTGCGCACGCCGCTCACCAGTATCGGCGGCGCGCTCGACCTGCTGCTGCACCGCTACGCCGGCGAGATCAACCCCAAGCAGGAGCGCTACATCAGCCTGGCCAAGGGCAGCTGCGACAAGCTCAACACCATCATCGACGATCTCATCGATCTGAACCGCTACGCCAAGGGCAAGCTGGAGATGCAGCCCGGCCGGGTGCTGCTCGGCCAGCTCGTCCAGGAGGCCTGCGACAACTACCAGGCCGCGGCCGTCGAGCGGGAGGTGCGCCTCGTGGTGGAGGGGGGCGCCGAGCCGCTGTGGACCTGGGCGGATCGCAACCGCCTGCACCAGGTGCTCAACAACCTGCTCTCCAACGCGCTGAAGTTCACCAAGCCCGGCGGCCGCATCTGCGCGCGCGTGTTCCGCTCGCCGGCCCTGCCGGGCTTCGCGGCCGTGGGGGTGTCGAACGACGGCGACGAGATCGCCGAGCAGGATCAGGAGCGCATCTTCGAGAAGTTCGAGCAGGCCCGGCACTCGCGCCAGAGCGGGGTGAGCGGCTCGGGCCTGGGGCTCAGCATCTCCAAGGGCATCGTCGAGGCGCACGGGGGGCGCATCTGGGTGGAGAGCGGCCGCGGGCAGGGCACGCAGTTCCTGTTCACCCTGCCGCTCCTCTCGGTCCAGGCGGGCGTGGCCGAGGCGCCCCCGCTGGAGCCGCCGCTCGCGGCCGTGGAGGCGGTGCGCTACAAGGTCCCGCCGCGCCTGCTGGTCGTGGACGACGACGAGACCACCACCTTCGTGATCAAGGGCGTGCTCATGGCGCGCGGGTACAGCGTGCTGGTGGCCCACGACCACCGCGACGCCCTGCGGCTGGCCCGCGAGCGCCACCCCGATCTCGTCATCATGGACATCCGCATGCCGCAGCTCGACGGGCTGCAGATCACCGACATCCTGCACCACGACCCCGAGACCCGGGAGATCCCCGTGCTGGTGCTGAGCGTCCTGTCCTCGGAGGAGGAGGCCTACCGCGTGGGCGCCTCGGCCTTCCTGAGGAAGCCGGTCGAGCTCGAGCAGCTGGACGAGACCGTCAACCGGCTGCTGGAGCAGCGCAACCTCGTCCGCCGCCGTTACAAGGTCATGGTGGTGGACGACGATCCCGCCATCCGCGCCGTCTCCAAGGAGCTGCTGGAGGGCCAGGGCTACGCGGTGCTGGAGGCCGAGAGCGGGACCCAGGCCCTGGAGCTCCTGACCCGCCACCCGGTGGACATCGTGCTGCTCGACGTGATGCTGCCCGACTACGACGGCTTCCAGATCACCGAGCGCATCCGCGCCCAGCGCAACCTGGCCGATCTGCCCATCATCTTCGTGTCCGCGCGGGGGCAGACCGCCGACAAGGTGCGCGGGCTGCGCGCGGGCGGCGACGACTACGTGGTGAAGCCGTTCGACGCGCTGGAGCTCGGCGCCCGGGTCGAGTCGGTGCTGCAGCGCAAGGAGCGCGAGCAGGACTCGAGCCCGACCACCAAGCTGCCCGGGAGCGTGGCCATCGACCGCGAGATCCACAAGCTGCTGGGGGCTGGCCAGCCCTTCAGCCTGTGCTACCTCGACCTCGACAACCTGAAGGCCTTCAACGACTACTACGGCTACGCCAAGGCGGACGGGGTCATCCACCAGACCGGCGATCTCATCCGCAAGGCGGTTGAGCAGCACGGGCAGGCCCAGGACTTCGTAGGGCACGTGGCCGGCGACGACTTCGTGCTGATCACCCACCCGGAGCGGCTGGCCGCCATCGCCGGGGAGGTCATCCAGACCTTCGACCGCCTGATCCCGCTCTACTACCACCCGGACGATCAGGCCCGGGGGTACATCGAGACCGAGGACCGCTTCGGGGTGATGCGGCGGTTCCCCATCATGAGCATCTCGCTGGCGGCCGTGCACGTGCGACCCGGCGGCGCCCGCAACCACGCCCAGATCGCCGCGCGGGCCGCCGAGCTCAAGCGCAAGGCCAAGGCGATGCCAGGCAGCGTGCTGGTGGAGGGCCAGGTCGAGCGGGAGGAACCAGCGGGCACCCCGGGGTGTCCCGCGGCCGAGACATGAAGCTCTACCGCCAGCTGCTGCTGTTCATGCTGACCGCGACCATCGTGCCGCTGGTGCTGGGGCTCATCTCCATGGCGCTGAACGAGGCCCGGGTGGGAGAGCAGATCCTCGAGCAGCGGCGCGAGGCCGCCCTGCGCCTGGCTGAGCGCGCGGGCCGCGACGTGATGGACGTGGTCGAGCGGGTGCAGAAGGCGCTCGGCTACGCGGAGCTCGGGCGGATGACGCCCGAGGAGCTGCGTGGGCTGCTGGCCATCGTCTACAAGCAGAGCGAGGACATCGTCCAGGTCAGCCTGGTCGATCAGTCCGGCCTCCCGGTGGTCCCGGGCCTCTACCTGGAGGAGCCCTCGCGCTACCCCGAGTACGTCGGACGCCTGGCGGTGAGCGCGGAGCAGCACGCCGCCTTCGAGAAGCGCCTGCCCTGGCGCCAGGCCGCCGAGGCGCCCGCCGGGAGCGCGGTGATCGGCGCGCCCGTGGTCCAGCCCGGGGCGGCGCTGCTGGCGCTGCCGCTCGCCATCCCCGTCTCGACGGGCGCGCAGGCCCCGGGGCGCTGGACCGCGGGGGTCGAGCTCAGCCTGGGCGGTCTGTCCGAGCGGCTGCAGGCCGCGGCCGGGCTGCGCGGCCTGACCGCGGCCCTGGTGGACGAGGACGGCCGGCTGCTGGCCCACCCGGACTCGCAGCGGGTCCTGGCGCGCAGCTCGCTCGCGGACTCGCCCGGCTTCCTCGCCCTGCGGGGGGGCCCGCGCTCCGGGGCCCTGGTCGCGGACGAGGCGGTCCACGCCTACGCCCGCGTGGAGCCCCTGGGCTGGGCGCTGCTGCTCACCCAGCCGCGGGACGTTGGCTGGGCCGAGATCCGCGCCATCCGCGCCTCCACGCTGGGCTGGACCGGGCTGTCCATCCTGGGGCTGGCCACCCTGGGCTGGGGCTTCAGCCGCAGGATCACCCGGGATCTGCGCGCCTTCGAGCTGGGCGCGGAGGCCTTCGCCCGCGGCGATCTGGCCACCCGCATCGAGGCGCACGGCTCCGCCGAGCTCGAGCTGCTGGCGGGCACCTTCA
The DNA here is from genome assembly GCA_022710975.1 of Myxococcota bacterium. Taxonomy (GTDB): domain Bacteria; phylum Myxococcota; class B64-G9; order B64-G9; family B64-G9; genus JAKLGA01. Next base: position 81,578 of record JAKLGA010000006.1, read on the forward strand.
ACCGGATGGGCTCCGAGCTGCAGGCCTCCCGGGCCGAGATCGAGGCCTGGAACCGGGAGCTCGCGGCCAGGGTGGAGGCCCGCACCCGGGAGCTGGAGCTGGCCCAGCGGAGGCTGCTCGAGACCGGCAAGCTGGCCGCCATCGGCCAGCTCGGCGCCGGCGTGGCCCACGAGATCAACAACCCGCTGGTCGGCATCCTGGGCAACGTCCAGCTCCTGCTGCTCAAGCTGCCCGAGGGCGACCCGCGGCGGGAGGCGCTGCAGAAGATCGAGCGCTCCGCCAAGCGGACCCGGGAGGTGGTGCAGAACCTGCTGCGCTTCTCGGAGGCGGACGCCGACGGCGAGCACATGCCGTGCGATCTGCACAAGGTCATGGAGGACGCCCTGTCGCTCACCCAGGAGCGCCTGCTGGCCCAGGGCATCCGCGTCCGCTGGGAGCGGGCGGAGCGCCTGCCGCGGCTGCTGGGCGCGCCCCGCCAGCTCATGCAGGTCTTCCTGAACCTGGTGGACAACGCGCGTGTGGCCATGCCGCAGGGCGGTGAGCTGTGCCTGGCGACCCGCGCGACCGAGGAGGGCGTGCTGGCCGAGGTGCGGGACACGGGCCGGGGCATCCCGGCCGAGAACCTGAAGCGCATCTTCGAGCCCTTCTTCACCACCAAGGATGTGTGGACCAACACCGGCCTGGGTCTCTCGGTGGCCTACCGGATCGTGGCCGACCACGGCGGGCGCATCGACGTCGAGAGCGAGGTGGGTCGTGGCAGCGCCTTCCGGGTGGTCTTCCCGAAGATGGAGGGCGGCGATGCGTGAGCGCATCCTCTTCATCGTGGCGGTGGGCGCCCTGCTCTTGCTGGTGCCGCTGGTGTACTACCTGCTGTTCGAGCGCTCGCTGAGCGTGACCGACCCCGGCCAGGGCCCGGCGCCACCGCCTCCGGTCGCGCCCCAGGCGGTCGACGCGGGTGAGCTCGCGCCGCCGCTGGCGGCCCCGGTGGTGCTCAGCGTGCTCGAGCTCCGCGGCCAGGTCGAGGTGAACCGCGAGGGCGGCGCCTGGACGGCCGCGGAGGAGGGCCTGATCCTGTCGAGCCAGGATCGGGTGCGCACCGGCCCGGAGTCGAGCGCCCTGCTGTCGATGCCCGGCATCTTCGCGGTGCGCCTGGACTCCGAGAGCGAGTTCAAGATCCGCTCGCTGGCCGAGGACACCATGCGCTTCCTGCTCGAGCAGGGCATGCTGTCGGCCGAGGTGCGGGAGGATCCCGACCTGCTGTTCGAGGTGGCGGCCGCCACCGCCACGGTCCGCACCCACGGCGCCGACTTCCGCATGCACGTGAGCCGCGCCGGGGTGGTGGCCGTGGGCGCCTCCGCCGGCCAGGTGGAGCTCGAGTCCAGCGGCAAGGTGGTCCAGGTCCGGGCGGGCTACCTGACGCGCGCGGAGCGCGACCGGCCCCCGCTGGATCCCATCCCGATCCCCGCGGCGCTGTTCCTCAAGGTCCGCTGGCCGGCGCGCTCGGAGCTGGGCAAGCGGGAGGTCGCCATCTCCGGAGCCACCGAGCCGGGCGCGCGGGTGCTGGTGGACGGTGCCATCGTAGAGGTCGACTCCAGCGGCAGGTTCCGCAAGGTGGTCGGCCTCAAGGAGGGCGCCAACCGCGTCCTGGTCCGCTCCCAGGACGTGGGCGGCAACCAGGTGGACAGCCAGTCCCCGCCGCTGCACGTGGACACCCGTCCGGACAGCTTCGAGATCAAGACCTCTCCGGACATGTGGAAGAAGGACAAGCAAGGCAAGGGGGACAAGGGGGGCGGGTAGGGGCTTGACGAGCGCGCCCGTTGCCCGTACACTGGAATCAGAAAAGTTGCGGAGTGTTGCCATCCGAAAAGGCAATCCGGGCGAAGGCCCGGTGCGCAAAGCTCCTGACCCCGCGGAAACGAGTGCGGGGGAGATGGGCTGCCGAAGATGGCGAGAAGAGAAAGAAGTCTTGCGCGCGGCCGAACCCTCTCGGGGGGCGGCCGCGTTTCGCGTTTCCGGGGTGTCGCAGGTGGCAGAGTTGCGGGAAGGAGAGCGGACATGACTCGAAGCGCACGCGTGGCGGTGGTGCTCTCGGCTCTGGTTCTGCTCTTGCCGGGGCTGGCCTCCGAGGCGATGGCCTATCGCTTCGAGGGCGTGGAGAGCCAGCTCACGACCGATCTGGCGGATCAGTTCGATCCGTCCATCTCGGGCGCCTTCACCGTGTACACCGATCGGCGCAACCCGGACGCCGACATCTACCTGTTCGACATCGAGGCGGGCATCGAGACCCAGGTCACCTCGGGCGGCGGCGATCAGATGCTCAACGACGTGTCCGGCTCGCGGGTGGTGTACACGGACTTCGGCGCCGGCAACGCCGACGTGTTCCTGTACGACGCGGCCACCGGCGTGACCACCCGGCTGACCGAGGACCCGGCCAACCAGCGGCGCCCGGCCATCTCCGGTGACCGGGTGGTGTACGAGGACGACCGCAACGGCGACCTGGACATCTACCTCTACGACCTGGCTGCGGGCGTGGAGCAGCGCCTGACCGACGATCCCGCCATCCAGCGCAAGCCCTCCATCTCGGGCGACAGGGTGGTCTGGGAGGATCACCGCGCCGGCAACGCGGACATCTACCTCCACGATCTCGCGACCGGACTCACCACCCCGCTGGTGGCCGACCCGGCCGACGACCTGGAGCCGGACCTCGACGGCGACATCCTGGCCTTCACCTCGAACCGCTCGAGCGTGGGCGACGTCTTCGCGCTCCACCTGCCGACGGGCACGCTGCGGCAGATCACCAGCGGCGACAGCTACGAGCGCAACCCCTCCGTCTCGGGCGGCTACGTGGCCTACGAGAGCTACCAGGACGGGGACGCGGACATCTGGCTCTACAGCCTGGTGCTGGACACGGCCGAGCAGGTGACGATCGATCCGGCCGAGCAGTACCTGCACGATCTGTCGGGCAACCGCATCGTGTACACCGACAGCCGCAACGGCAACCTGGACATCTACCTGTTCGAGTTCGTGTTCGACGACCCGGCGCCCGGCGGCGAGGGCTGCGGCGATCCAAAGGCCCGGCTGCTGTTCGGCCCCAAGGTGTACACCCGGGGCCACGGCGCGCCGCGCTGGGTGCTGGATGGCTTCGCCAGCCACGAGCTCGAGGGCCAGACGGCCTTCGTGTGCATCCAGAACGGCGACCTCGACGGCGACCAGCGGGTGACCTCGGCCCTGGTGTCGCTGAACGACGTGCTGGTGGCCGGCCCCGGGGACTTCGGCCAGCAGGTCGAGGCGCTCGAGCTGCCCGTCGACCTGGCGTGCCTCAACGCCCTCGGGGTCCAGCTGCGGGGCGAGCCCGGCGCCACGTTCACCCTGAGGGTGGTGGCGCCGCTGCCCGAGGACGCGGTCATCATCACCTGCGCGACCGCCGATCCCTCCCGGGGTGGCGCGGGCACGGCGCTGGCCTTCTTCGGCCTGCTGGGCCTGCCCGTGGGCCTGGCGCTGGCGCTGCGCCGCCGTCGCTGACCCGGGCCCGAGCGCTCTTGACCCGAGGACCCTGGCGGGTTAGCATCCTGGCGACTCCGTTCGCGATTTTGCCGTGCCGGAGGGCCTGGATGAACCTGACCGGCGATCCGCAGGGGCTCGAGGAGCTCCGCAAGATCAAGGAAGAGCGCAAGGATTTCCTGCGCTTCCTGATCACCGAGGCGAAGACCTCCTTCTCGCGGAGCGCCACCTTCAAGGGCTCTGACGGCCGGACCTGGAAACTCACGTTCGATGGCCAGAAGGACGAGCTCCACGTGTCGCCAGACGGCGGCTGAGCCGCACACCGGCCATCCACTACCCGGGAGACGCCATGCCTTTCTGCCCTGAGTGCCGCGCCGAGTACCGTTCCGGTTTCACCCGCTGCTCCTCCTGCGACGTCGACCTGGTCGAGAGCTTGCCCGAGCTCGCGCCCATGACCGAGGTGGAGATGCGCAAGGCCCTCGAGGGCAAGGAGCTGGTGGCCATCACCTCCGGCTACCTCGACGCCGTGCTCGAGACCCGCGACCACCTGGCCGCGAAGCGCATCCTGAGCGTGGTCGAGGAGGCCGAGGCTGCGCCGCCCCAGCCCGGGTTGCCCAAGCGGGTCAAGCTGATGGTGGCCAAGGAGAGCCTGGAGGCTGCCGCGGCCTGCCTCGGCGAGTCCTTCCGCGCCATGGTCGCCCAGGAGGGCCTGCAGGCGAACGCCGAGATCGCCTTCGAGCGCTGTCCGGCCTGCAACAGCCCGGTGCCGCCGGACGCGGAGGAATGCCCGGAATGCGGGCTGGTCGTCGGCAAGGGGGGTTGATCCGCACCCTCGCCGCGGCCTGTCTGCTCTCGCTCGCCACGCCCGCTCTCGGGGCCGGGGAGGGCGCCGGCTGGCAGGCGCTGCCGCTCCTGGGCTGCCTGCCAGCGGACGGAGGGCCCCCGCTCGAGCTGTTCGTGTGGGGGGCCGGGCTGGACGGCAGGGCCGCGGGGCTCGAGGCCAGCTGTGAGGTCGGGCGGGTCGAGGGGCTCCGGCCCGCGGGCCGCGATCTGCTGGCCCTGACCTACGCCCCCGCGATCGCGGAGCGGGCCGGGGCGGCCCGCGACAGCTGCCGCCTCGGGCGCCGGGGCGGCGCTCCGGGCGAGGGCTTGACCTTCCAGCTCCCGCTGTGCCTCCACCCCGCGGGCCGGATCACGCTGCGCGCCGAGCCGGACCACCTGCTCGCGGGCGTGGGCCAGAAGGCCCTGCTCGACATCACGGCCGTGGACGTCGAGGGCAGGCCCTGGCCGGGGCAACCCCTGGAGGTGACCGTCAACATCGGCCACGCCTCCGAGGTCCAGGAGGTGGAGCCGGGCCGCTACCGGGCCGAGTACCTCCCGCCCGACGATCCCTTCCCCCAGGTGGCGGTGATCATGGTGGCCAACCCGCGGGGCGCGAGCGCGGGCCGGGTGGCCGTGGGGCGGGCGGTGCTGCCCATCACGGCGCGGATCGAGCTGCCGGGGCGTACGGAGGCCGGGACGCGCATGGAGATGAGCGTGGCCGGGCGCGCCTTCGGCCCGGTGGTGGCGGACCGCGCGGGCGCCTTCCGGCTGCCCATCCTGGTCCCGCCCGGGTTCGGCACGGGCCAGGCGACCTCGACGGATCGCGCGGGCAACCGCCGCCAGCGGGTGGTGGATCTTTTCCTGCCGGAGGTCAACCAGCTCGGGCTGTGGGCCCACCCCCGCAGGCTGCCGGCGGACGGCCGGTCGCGCGCCAACCTGCTCATCACCACGGTCGATCGGTATGGCAACCCCGCCGATCTGGGCGGGGCGGAGCTGCGCGCCCGGCGGGGGACGGTGTCCGCCCCCCGCCGGCTGGACAAGGGCCTGCTGGCCGCCAGCTACACGGCGCCCGAGGAGTCCGGCGCCGGCGAGGCCGACCTGGTCGAGGTGCGCTTCCCGGGCGGGAAACAGCGCAGCGCCGTGGAGATCGCCCTGCTGCCGGGCCCGGCGGCCCGGCTGGCGCTCCAGGCTCCCATGAACCTGCCGGCCGACGGGTCGAGCCCGGCCGAGGTGCGGCTGCAGGTGACCGACGCGCGCGGCCACCCGGTGGCCGGCAAGTCGGTGCACTTCGAGGTCAGCGAGGGAGCCATCGAGCCGATCCGGGAGGAGTCGCCGGGCCTGCACCTCGCGCGCCTGATCCCTCCCTCCGGGCCGGCCCGCTGGCAGCTCCAGGTGCGGGTCGAAGTGCGCGACGCCCAGGGCCGTGTCCCCGCGCGCATCCTGGCGGGCGCGCCGGGCTGGACGCGGGCCGGGGCCGGGCCCGGCGGGTGGCTGGCGGTGGCGGTGGTGGACGCCGCCGGCCTGCCGGTGCCCGCGGTCGAGCTGGTGATGCGGGCCGGCCCCCTGGGTGAGGGCCGCGCGACAACCGACGAACTCGGCTGGGCCCGGTTCCACCTGGCTGGGGCCCCGCCTGCCAGCCCCGCGGCGCTCGATCTGGCCACCCGCGATGGCCAGCTCGGCGCCCGGGTGATCCTGCTCGGCGCGCCGGACGGTTCGGGCCGGCTGCTGGCCCCGGGCCAGGCCGAGGCCCTGCCCATGTCGGCGGCGCTGCACGCGGAGACCGAGGTCCAGCTCTACCCGCCGTGCCCGCTCCGCCTGTCGCTCGCGACGGCGGCGGGCGCGGGGCCTGGCGAGCTCGTCCTGCGCGTCTCGGCCAGCGACGCCGCGGGCACCCCGGTGCGGGTCGAGGCGCTGCGGCTGACGGCCTCGGAGGGAGAGCTCAGCGCGCCCGAGGAGCGCGGCCCGGGGCGCTACGAGGCCCGCTGGCGCGGCCGGGGCGGGGCCTCCTCGCCGCTGCTGCTGTCCGCCACCGATCTCGCGTCCGGGGTGGGGGCGTCGCTGGAGGTGCGCGTTCGGCCGGACGGCCCGGCCGGGGTGGGCCCGTGAGGCGCGACCGGCCGAGGCCCCTGGGGGCGGGGCTTGGCGTGGGCTGGATCGCGCTCGGCCTGCTCTCGCTCGGCGCCGCGCGGGCCGGGGAGTGGCCCGGGCTGGACGTCCGCGGCCAGGCGCTGGTCGTGGGGCGGGTGTTCGAGGACCTGGACGGGGACGGGCGCTTCTCGGCGGGTGAGCGTGGGCTGCCCGGGGTGCGCCTGCTGACGGATGGGGGGCTCCAGGCGCTCACCGACGCCGACGGACTCTTCCACCTGCAGCTCCTGGCGGGCGGCCTGGAGCTGCAGGCGGGCCACCTGGTGGTCCTCGACCGGAGCAGCCTGCCCGCCGGGGCCCGGGTGAGCGGCACCTCGCGGCGGCTGTTGCACCTCGCGCCGCTGGAGACGGTCCAGGTGAGCTTCCCGGTGCGCTCCCCTGCCGCGGAGCCGGGCGGGCCGAGCCCGCTGCCCGCCCGCCAGGGACACCCGGGCCTGGCCCTGCGCGCGCAGGCCGGCGCCCTGTGGGGCGCGGCGGCGCTCGAGGTCCCCGAGGGCTGCTGGCTGGAGGCCGATGGACAGCCGCTGGAGCTCGACCCGGCCCGGCTGGCGCTGATCCCCGTGCCGCTCGCGGCCGACGTCAACTCCCGCCTGGTCGTGCTGGCCTGCGAGGACGGCAGGCTCGAGGCCTGGCTCCTGCGCCTGCACCGGGTGCTCCGCCCCTCCGGCGGGGCGCTGGTCGTGCCGGGCGCCCCCCGGGCACTGGCCGTGTGCCAGGGCTCCAGGCTGGGCGAGGTGGAGCGCACCCGCTCCGTGGAGCTGGACTGCCGCAGCCTGCCCGGCGCCAGCCTGAGCCTGGGCGCGCAGCGGGTTGGGCAGGTCACCCGGCGGCTGGTGCTGGAGGTGGAGCCCGGGCCCAACACCTTCCCCCTGGAGGTCGTCCTGGACGGCGGCGGCCGCCTGGCCAGCCAGGTGACCTGGCAGGTCCGCCAGGTCTCGGCCACCGGGGCGCTGCTCGGCACGGCGGCCCTGGGGTACGCCTTCGGCGGTGGCGCGGAGGGCGTCTACCTCGGCGGGCGGCTGCGCGGCCAGCTCGAGGCCAGCCTGCCCCTGGAGCTCAGGCTGAGGCTGAGCGGCGGCCTGGAGTCCTCCAACCTCGAGGGACTGGCGGCCGGGCAGGCGGCCCGCCAGGTGCTCGGCCCGGCCCGCGACCCGGGCCGCTGGGAGCGCGCGCCCGACCCGGAGGCGGGCTGGAGCCTGAGCGGGGACGACGGCGCGCTGTGGAGCGTCAATCCGTCCGCCTCGCGGTACCGGCTGGAGCTGCTGCGCAAGGCCTCCCGGCTGGGGTACGGCGAGTTCGCCCTGGACGACGGCGCCAGCCTGCGCTTGGGTCAGGTGCGCCGGAGCCTGGTGGGCGCGTTCGGCCGGGTGAGCGCCCTCGAGGACGTGTTCGGCGGGCCCGCGCCCGCGCTGCAGCTCGAGCTGGACGGCTTCTGGGCGCGGCCCGATCCGGATCCCTCCAGCGCGGCCCTGCCCGTCGGCCCGAAGGCGCTGCGCACGGCCAGCCAGCTCCCGGCCCACGAGGAGCTCCTGGCCACGGGCGGCAGCCTGTACTTCCTGGGCCATGGCTGGGTGGTGGAGGGCAGCGAGAGGTTGCTGGTCGAGGCCCGCGACGCGCGCACGGGCCTGCCGCTCGCCCAGCGCAGGCTCCGCCGGGGCGTGGACTACGAGGTCGACTGGAGCGCGGGGCGGATCCTGCTGACCCAGCCTCTCGATCCGGGCCTGCTGACCGGCAGCGCCATCCGGCTCGCCCCCCTCGGCGGGCGGACCACCGTGCTGGTCGCGGACTACGAGCACCTCGCGCTGGCGGATACGGATCCGCGGGACACGCTGGTCGGCGGCCGGGTGGGCATCGCCGGGCGGCCGGGTGGGGGGTTGGTGCTCGAGGCGTCCGGCAAGGCCCTGGGCGGGTTGTCGACGGGAGACTCCGCCGACTACCTGCTGTGGCAGACGAGCGCCCGCGCGGCCCTCGGGGAGCTGCTCGAGGTGTGGGCCGGCTACACCCGGACCCAGGGGCACATCCTGACGCCGGCCTACTCCCTGGACGGCGGGCTCAGCTTCCTCGAGGCCCCCGCGCCCCGGCGCGCGCAGGGCGAGGCCCTCGAGGCCGGGCTCGAGCTCGCCCTCGAGGGTCTGCGCTCGGAGCTGCGGTACCGGCGCTGGCTGGAGGGCTTCGCCGATGGCTGGGTGGTGGCCTCCGGAGATCTCAACCAGTTCATTGGAAGTATTGATGCAACGCCATGGGAAGACTGGATAATCCACGCAGCAGCCACGACGGATCAGCGAGCCGGTGGGCTGGCCTGGGACACCCGGCTGGGCATCCGCAACCGGCCGATCGAGCCCCTCGAGATCGCCCTGGAGGCCTCCTTCGAAGCGGCCTCGCCCCGGGGTTCGGGTCTGGCCGCCCAGGACTTCGCGGCACTGCGGGGAGACGGCCAGCGATCGCTGGTGGGGCTCCGGGCGAACTGGGAGGTCCTGCCAGGCTGGTCGCTGTTCGCCGGGCACCAGCAGGCCGTGTACCTGGCCGGCGTCGGTCGGCCCGCCCGGGATCTGAGCCTGGCGAGCGCCGGCACCCAGCTCGCGCTCACGGAGGGTCTGGCCGTGGGGCTCGAGGCGGGCTGGGGCCCCGAGATCGGCAACCTGGTGCGGCTCGGGCTCAGCGAGCAGCTCGACGGGGAGCGGTCCTCGTTCGCCTACACCACCTTCACCACGGACGGCTCGGCGGTCCGCCAGGGGGGCTGGACCGCGGGACAGTCCGGGCGCACCGAGCAGGGCTGGCTGGTGTCCTCGGGCCAGAGCTGGTCGGCCCTGGAGGGCGGCCAGGCCGCGGGCCAGCAGGTGGCGGTGGAGATTCCGCTGGGCTCGCCCTGGCGGCTGAAGCTGGCCTACGAGCGGGCGGAGGCGGACGCGCCCGCGGACGGGCTGGCGCGGGCCGACCTCCTCGGCGGACCCTTCGAGGACCGGGTGGGCGCCGGGCTCGGTCGCCCGGGCCGGCGCAACGCGCTGTTTGGCCGGCTGGCCTACGTGGGGGAGCGCCTGCAGCTCTCCACGGCCGCCGAGTACCGGGTGGAGGAGCACCTGCCCCTGGCCGGTCTGTCCGGGGCGGCGGCGGACGCGGCCAGCGCCCACCGGCAGGCCGTCCTGCGCCTGGGCCTGCGCTGGACGCCGCTCGCCGGGCTGGCCCTGGGGGGCCGCGTGGCCTGGGCCGAGACGTTCGGCGGCCCGACCGGGGACGACGGCCCGGGCCTGCCCGAGGGGGGCTTCTTCGAGGGCTCGGCCGCGGTGGTCTGGCGGCCCGGCGCGTTGCCCTGGCTGGCCCTGCTGGCGCGGGCCGCCGGCGGGGAGGAGCAGGCCCCTGCGCGCGCAGAGGCCGAGCTGGGCCAGGAACGCTGGGCCATGGGTACCCTGGCCGTCCACCTCGCGCCCTGGAGCTGGCTGCAGCCGAGCCTGGCGCTGGCGCCCTGGTGGAGCGCCTACACCCCCGCGGATGGGCCCTCGGCCGAGCGGGTGGGGCTGCTCGGGCTCCTGCGACTCAGCTCGGAGGTGTGGGCCGGGCTCGGGCTGTCGGTCGAGGCGAGGCTGGCGGTGAACCGGCCCGGCTACGACCTGGCGCTCGGCATGGCCGCCGAGCCAGCCGCGGCGGGCTTCGCCCTGGAGGCCTTCTACCGCCTGGCGAACGAGTCGCTGGGCGGCCTGCGCCTCGGGGTCGGCTACTCGTTCTCGGACATCCCCGATCCGTTGCTGTCCGACCTGCACGCGGGGCGCCAGGGGGTGTTCATCCGGCTGGAAGGGGATCTTTGACCGCGCGGGTTGGCGGAGATCTGGTGCTAGAATGGCCGCCGTGTTCGTGCGAACCAGGAGCTTCTCGAGGATCGCGGCGTTGGCCTGGGTGCTGGCGCCCGGCCTGGCGTGGGCGCAGGCAGGCACCTGGCTGGCGGTCGATCTCGGCCTGGGCGTGGATCTCAACGACGTGGACTTCGCCGACGCGGAGCACGGCTGCGCGGTGGGCAACGCCGCCACCATCCGCTGCACCGGGACGGGCGGGGAGACCGCGGCCGAGTGGTTCGCGGGTGACGTGGGCGGGGTGACCCAGAACCTGCGCGGGGTGTTCTTGCGCGACGCGTCGAACGGCTGGGCCGTGGGGGACAGCGGGACCGTCCTGTCCACGGCCGATGGAGGCCACACCTGGACCCAGCTCGACGTCCCCGCGGGCCCCCCGAACCTGCGGGCGGTCTGGGTGCTCGACGCCCTCCAGGCCTGGGCGGCCACGGGCACCATGGGCTTCGTGGCGCTGCGCACCACGAACGGCGGCACGAGCTGGAGCCCGGACTCGATCGTGGACGGCACCGGCCAGCGGGTGGTCATGGCCAGCGCCTCCGAGGGCTGGATGATCTCCACCCTCTCCACGAGCGGCCGTGGGGTGATCTGGCACACCACCGACGGCGGCCTGAACTGGGGCGAGGAGCTGATGACCGGGGATCTGCTCTTCGGGTTGGCCCGCTCGGGCACTGGGCGGGTGTTCGCCGTGGGAGAGCTCGGGACCCTGTTCCGGCGCGACGGCAGCTGGGGCCTCCAAGAGACCGTCGGCGCCACCACGCTGCAGGGGGTCGCCTTCGCCGCCCAGGACCCGCAGCGCGCCTGGGCGGTCGGCCTGGGCGGGGTGATCTGGCACACCGCGAACGCCGGTGACTCCTGGTCCGGCCAGGGCTCGGGCACGCTCCAGGATCTCCTGTCCGTCGACGGGCAGGACGGGCTGCGGGCCTGGGCGGTGGGCAAGGCCGGGACGCTGCTGGTCTACCGGGAGTGCGGCGCGGGCGCCCCGTGCGCGGGCGGCGTCACCGGCTGCCTCGATGAGGGCCAGTGCGACCTCGCCCAGGGGGTGTGCGGGGTGGCGCTGGCCGACGGGGCCGAGTGCGGGGTGCGCTCGTGTCAGGGGACCGACCTGCTCCACCAGACCTGCCTGGCGGGCGCCTGTCAGCCCGCGACGCTGCTGGCCGCCTGCACCAGCGCCGACCCCTGCCTGGACCCGACCTGCGACCCGGCCGCGGGCTGCGGCGCCTCGCCGAACGCCGCCGGCTGCGACGACGGCGACGCCTGCACGCAGGGGGACCAGTGCGCGGGCGGGGTGTGCCTGCCGGGCGAGGCGATCGTGTGCCAGGACGCAGAGCCCTGCACGGACGACGGCTGCTCCCCGGCCAGCGGCTGCGTGTTCACGCCGAACAGCGACCCGTGCGACGACGGCGACGCCTGCACGCAAGGGGACCAGTGCGCGGGAGGGGGGTGCGTCTCCGGGGAGGCGGTGCTCTGCCAGGACGGCAACCCCTGCACCGACGACGGCTGCCAACCGGCCAGCGGCTGCGTGTTCCCGCCGAACAGCGCGGCCTGCGAGGACGGCTCGGCCTGCACGCTGTTCGACGCCTGCGCGAACGGGGCCTGCCAGCCGGGCGAGGCCGTGGATTGCAGCGGCCTCGACGGGGTCTGCCGGATGGGGGTGTGCGACCCGGACACGGGCGGGTGCTCCGCCGAGCCGGCGGGGGACGGGACGGGCTGCCAGGACGGCGACCCCTGCACCTCGGGCGACACCTGCCAGGCCGGGGCCTGCCAGCCGGGTGGACCGACGGACTGCTCCCACCTGGACACCGCCTGCGGCCTGGGCGTGTGCCAGCCGGCCCAGGGCGGCTGCGCAGCGCAGGCCCGCCCCGACGGCACGGGCTGCGACGACGCGGTGGACTGCACCCGGGACGACGCCTGCGCCGGCGGGGTGTGCGCCGGGAGCCCCTACACCTGCGACGACGGCGATCCGTGCACGCTGGACCGGTGCGATGGGTCGGGGGGCTGCGCGGCGCCGGCGCCGGCGCCCGACGGCACCCCCTGCGGCGTCTGCCTGGCGTGCCGGGCGGGCCTGTGCGCGTCCGCCGACCAGGGCGACGCCTGCCAGGACGGCCAGGGCTGCCTCGGGCTGTGCGACCAGGACCAGGTGTGTGTGATCGAGGCGCTGTGCGGGCAGGTGGTGGACGGCTGCGACCTGCGCCTGGACTACGGTCCCGGCGCGGAGCAGAGCCTGCTGTGCCGCCTGCCCGAGGACAGCCTGGCCGCGGCCGTGGTGGTGGGGGTAGGCCCCCAGGCCGTGCCGGGCCTGGCGCCGGTGCGCGTCTCCCTGACGCGCGCCTTCGGCGCGCCGCTCGCGGAGCTCTGGATGCTCCTCGGGTTCCAGGGCAGCCAGGAGGGCCTCGGCCTGGTGCAGGACAGCGCCCGGGCGCGCTGGCTGCCCGCGCTCGAGGGCGGCGCCGCGCCCGCGGAGCTGGTCGTGGACGACCGGGAGGACCGGGTGCTGCTCCGCCTGGACGGCAGCGCCCAGGCCTGGGACGCGCTGGAGGTGGACCTGCTGCTCCAGGTGCGCGGGCCCGGCGGGCTGCCGTTCGAGGTGGAGGTGTGGGCACCCTGCGTGGCCCCCCGCGCCGAGCCGGGTTGCCACGCGGGCTTCGCCCCGGGGCGGGAGGATCGGCCCGCCGATCCGGCCCTGGGCGGCGGGCCGCCCGATCTCCAGCAGGTGGCGCTGCCGGTGCAGGCCTGGAGCCTGGCCGGCACCTACCTGCCGCTCGGGTCGGAGGAGCCGGCGCCTCGAGCCGGGCTGGGTTGTCAGTGTGGTGGGGGCGTGGATGGGGCGGCCTCGGCCGCGCTCGGCCTGCTCGGCCTGGCGTGCCTGGCCCGCCGAAGGAGGCAGAGATGAGCGGCGGCATGCGTCTCGGACTGGTCTGCGTCAGCCTGCTGGGGCTCGGCCTGGCTGGCTGCAGCAGCGGCAAGGGCCTGCGCAAGCTCGCCCAGGAGTCGGACTTCCGCACCCCCGCCGATCTGCGCGCCGAGGGCCTGCTGAAACGCGCGGACCAGCAGCTCGACGCGGGGGATCGCCAGGGCGCGGCGGCCAACTACCTGGCGGCCCTGGAGGAGCGCCCCGATCTCTACGACGCCCACCTCGGGCTGGGCACCCTCTACGACATGGAGGGGGACGAGCTGTCCGCCCTGGCCGAGTACGGCGGGTACACCGAGGTGGTCCCGCGGGCCAGGATGTCGCTCGACCTCATGCTGGCCTACCACGAGGGCAAGTTCGCGCGCGATCCCGTCTCGCCCCAGGACATCTCCAAGGAGCGGCGGGCGCTGGCGGTGCTCGAGCTCAGCCGGGCCATGGTCGACCGCCGCGCAGGCCGGCTGGCGCAGGCCCTGGAGCGTCTCACCCGGGCCTACGAGGGCCTGCCGCGCTCCGGTCTGCCGGAGTACCTGGCGGGCATGATCGAGCTGGAGCTGGGCAGGGAGGCCGAGGCCCGGCAGAGCTTCGAGGCCGCGGTCTCGCACAACGGCTACTTCGCCAGGCGGTTGCTGACCGATCGGGTCGACCAGCGCCTGGGGGGGCTGCTGGAGCGGGTGCGCGAGCTCCTGGGCGACGCGCTGACGGCGCACCCGGCGGACGCGATCACCGGCCTGCTGGCGGCCGTGGTGGACTTCCGGCTGGGCGCCCCGGAGCGCAGCCTCCAGGTTCTGCGCCAGGCCCAGGGCTGGGGCACGCCGGGCTGGGAGGCCCTGTTCCTCAAGGCCCTGGTCCTCGATCGGCTGGGCCAGCGGGTGGAGTCCGATCAGGCCCTGGGGGACATCGTGATGCTCAAGTACGATCTCTCCCAGGCCTTCACCCTGGAGGAGGCCAGCCTGTTCCACGGACCGCTGGCGGGCCAGGCGGACGCCTTCGCCCTCGAGCGGATGGCCCCCGTGCTGCCCGAACCAGCCCGGGCCTACTTCCGCTGGCGGCTGCGGGCCGAGGCCGGCGATCCCGCCGCGGCCGAGGAGCGGGCGAGCTTCGAGCGGGTGAGCGCCGAGGGCTTCCCGGCGGGTGCCTTCGCGGACGTCCCGGGCCAGGAGCCGCCGACCGTCGAGCCGCGCACCCGGCCCGAGTACCTGGGCGCCGTGGACGGCCGGCTGCAGGACGCCATGCGGGCCTTCAACCGCTGCGACGCGACCCGCCGGGCGCTGCGCTCCAACCCGAGCGCGCGCATGCTCTTCCGGCTGCAGCTCGACGGGGCCGGCGCGCCCGCCCTGGTGGCGGTGCTCGAGAACACCACCGACGACCCCCCGCTGGCCTACTGCGTCGTGCGCAAGCTGCTGCTGATGCGCTTCCCGAAGTCGCGGCGGACGGTCGAGACCTTCAAGCTGCCGATCATGCTCGGTCCGGAGGTGGATGGGCTGCTCGAGCAGGGGACCGGCGGCTGACCGCCGGTGGAGGGAGGGACGCATGGGCCAGGACCAGCCTCTGCTGGAGAGCGATCTCCGGCTGCTGTACGACCTGCTGCGCGACGCCACGCGGCGCTCGGATCTCAAGGGCCTCTTCCACGTGCTGTTCCGCGGGGGGCGCGAGGGCCTGGCCGCGCGGGAGGGCCTGATCGCCCGGCACAACCCGGTCACCAGCTCGCTGGAGATCAAGGTCAAGACCCCGGGCCGGCTCCAGGAGCGCGAGGATCTCCTGCTGGATGATCGCCCGCCCGTCGCGGCGCTGCTGACGCTGGCCGAGCCGCTGGTGCGCCGGGAGCCCGAGGGGTTCTTCTTCGCCGGCTCCGGGGTGCAGGTGGCCGCGCCCATCCCCGTGGACGCGGGCGCCTCCGGCATCCTGGTGCTGGAGGCGGAGGATCCCGAGGTGTTCCGGCCCGAGCGGCTGGCCTTCCTGCGGGCGCTGCTCGATCAGACCTCCAACGTCATCCGCACGCGCTCGAGCGTCGAGTCCTCGCGCCGCGAGGCGGCCGCCTGGTGGGAGGTCGGACGGCGCATGGTGAGCCCGGCCGACCTCGACGTCTCGGAGCTGAGCACGCTCCTCGGCCAGGTGCTGCAGCTGGCCATGGCCCGCACGAAGACCACCAACGGCATCATCCTGATGGCGGACGAGAAGTCCGGCGAGCTGGTCACCTACACGCAGGCGGTCATGGGCGACCTGATGTACCAGGTGCCCGACAAGATCCGCCGGCGCCAGCGGGCCCGCGCGTCGGGCATCGTCTTCCAGGTGCTGGACAGCAACAAGCCGTACCTCAGCAGCAACATCGAAACCGACCCGAACTACATCCCCCTGTTCAAGGGCATCAAGAGCCACTTGAGCGTGCCGATCTCCTTTCAGGACCGGTGCATCGGGGTGATCGTGGTCGAGTCCCCCGAGCCCAACGCCTTCACCCTCGAGGACCAGAAGGTGCTCGAGGAGCTGTCCAAGAACATCGTCACCCTGGTGCGGCGCGCGCAGCTCTACGAGGCCACGCGCGACGACAGCCCGGGCGGCGGCCGGGGCATCCTCATCCGCGGCCTGAGCCCCGAGTGGAAGGAGGTCGAGCACCGCGTGGAGCGGGCCGCCTCGACCAACGCCACCGTCATCCTGCGCGGGGAGAGCGGCACGGGCAAGGAGCTGGTCGCCCACGCCATCCACTTCAACAGCAAGCGCCGCGAGCGCAAGCTGGTCGTGGTCAACTCGGCCGCCATCCCGGACCAGCTCCTGGAAAGCACCCTGTTCGGCCACGTGCGCGGGGCTTTCACCGGAGCCAGCTATGACCGGGTGGGGGAGTTCGAGAAGGCCGACGGCGGGACCATCTTCCTGGACGAGATCGGCGAGCTGAGCCTGCCGCTGCAGGCCAAGCTGCTGCGGGTGCTGCAGGCGGGCGAGATCCAGAAGGTCGGCTCCAACGAGGACGCCAAGCACGTGGACGTGCGGGTCATCGCGGCCACCAGCCGGGACCTGGAGGCCATGATGAAGGCCGGCCAGTTCCGGGAGGATCTCTACTACCGGCTGCACGTGGTGCCGATCTGGCTGCCGGCGCTGCGCCTGTTCAAGAAGTCGCTGCCCGGCATGGTCAAGTCCTTCATCGAGGAGGCGGCCCGGGAGTTCGACCGGCAGGTCACCGGCATCACCGCCGAGGCCATGGAGCTGCTGCTGCGCCACGACTACCCGGGCAACGTGCGGGAGCTGCGCAACATCGTCGAGCAGGCCATCATCATGGCCCGCGGAGAGCTTATCGGCGTCGAGGATCTGCCCGCGCAGCTCGTCGCGGCGGTGTCCTCCGGCGGCGCCAGCCCGGTGTCCACCAACCGAGACTTCAAGTCGCGCAAGAAGGAGACCCTGGATCGCTTCGAGCGCGAGTACCTGCATGACCTGCTCAGCGAGGTGCGCGGCAACATCTCGCGGGCCTCCGAGATCTCGGGCATCAACCGGGTGAACTTCTACAAGCTGCTCCGACGCCACGAGATCGAGTCGGCCACCTACCGCTGAGCCCGCCAGCTTCCAGAAACCCTGATTTTCTAGTAGAGTGGGACAACTCGATCCGACGGAGGTCCCTGACCATGCGACACGCAGTCAAGGTCGGCTGGCTGATCCTGTCCGCCCTGGCCCTGCTCCAGTCCGCCTGCGGGAGCGGCGCCTCGCCGGCGCAGGACTCGGGCGTCATCCTGTGCACCGGAGACGCGCAGTGCCCCGTGGGCATGTTCTGCAACGACGGGATCTGCCAGGAGCGGGTGGACGGGAGCGGCTGCGCCACCGATCAGGATTGCCCCGCGGGGCAGCGCTGCAACCTGACCTCCGGGCAGTGCGTGGACGAGCAGCAGGACGGCGGCGAGGACGGCGCGGACGGAGGCGAGGACGGCGCGGACGGGACCGACGGCGGGGACGAGCTGCCCGGGGAGTGTGAGCCCGACCAGGTGCGCGACTGCGGCCCGCTCACCAAGGTGGGCGAGTGCGACTTCGGCGTGGAGAGCTGCCAGGGCGGGCAGTGGAGCGGGGTGTGCGTGGGGGCGGTCTACCCCCAGAACGAGCTGTGCGACGGGCTGGACAACGACTGCGACGGGGACACGCCGCTCGACGAGCTGGATCAGGACGAGGACGGTTTCCGGGTGTGCGCCGGCGACTGCGCCGACCTGGCTCCTGAGGTGAACCCGGACGCCTCCGAACTGCCCTGCAACGGTCTGGACGACGACTGCGACCCGGTGACCGCGGACTTCGCCGACGCGGACAGCGACGGCGCGAACTCCTGCGACGACTGCGACGACGACGACCCCGACGTCCACCCGGGCGCGACCGAGATCCCCTGCGACGGCCTGGACAACGACTGCGCGCTCGCCACCCCCGACGGCCCCGACCTCGACGGGGACGGGATCAGCTCCTGCGCCGGCGACTGCGACGACAACGACCCCGAGCGTTTCCCCGGGAACACGGAGCTGGCCTGCAACCACAAGGACGACGACTGCGCGCCGCTCACCTTGGATGACCCCGATTCGACAGACGCGGACGGAGACCTCTACACGGTGGGCTGCGGCGGGGACTGCAATGACGGTGACAACGCAGTGCATCCGGGCGCTCAGGAGGTCGAGTGCGACGGCATCGACAACGACTGCAACCCAGCCACGGGTGATGATCCCGACCCGGCGGACGTGGACGACGATGGCTACACGGTGGGTTGCGGACAGGACTGCCGGGACGATCTCGCAGGCGTGCACCCCGGCGCGAGTGAGATCGGCTGCAACAGCCTGGACGACGACTGCGACGCCGCCACGCAGGACGACCCCCAGGACGGCGATCTCGACGGCGTGACGCTGTGCCAGGGCGACTGCGACGACGATGACAACGAGGTCTACCCTGCCCACCCGGAGGTGCCATGCAACGGCAAGAACGACGACTGCGACCTGGCCACCGCGGACGGCCCCGACGCTGATTTCGATGGGGTCAGCGCCTGCGGCGGAGACTGCGACGACAACGACGCAGCGGTCTACCCTGGCCACGAAGAGTGGACCTGCGACGGCAAGGACAACGACTGTGATCTGGTGAACACCCCGGACGATCCCAACGCGGACGGCGATCCGGTCAGCCTCTGCGCCGGTGACTGCGACGATTTGAACCCGCTCCGCTACCCTGGCAACACGGAGACCACCTGCAACGGCAGGGACGATGACTGCAACAACGGCACACCGGACAACCCCAACGTGGATGGGGATCCGGTCAACCTGTGCTCGGGCGACTGCGACGACAGCGACGCCCAGGTGTACCCCGGCAACCCGGAGATCGCTTGCGACGGCAGGAACAACGACTGCAACGACGCCAGCCTCGATCGGCCAAACACGGACGGGGACGCGGTGGGCCTGTGCGACGGCGACTGCAACGACAACAACGCCGACATCTACCCGGGCCACGCAGAGGTGATGTGCAATACCCTCAACGATGACTGCAGCGACGCGACCCCGGATGATCGCAACCAGGACGGCGACCCGGTGAGCGAGTGTGGCGGGGATTGCGACGACACCGACAACCAGATGTACCCGGGCAACACCGAGACCCCGTGCGATGGCAAGAACAACGACTGCAACGAGGCGACCACGGACACACCCAACGCGGACGGCGACCCCGTGGGGCAATGCGCCGGGGACTGCAATGACAACGACCCGCAGGTCTACCCGGGCAACCCGGAGGTCACCTGCGACGGCAAGAACAACGACTGCAACCCCGGAACGCCCGACCGCCCCAACGTCGACGAGGATCCGGTGGGCCTGTGCGATGGCGACTGCGACGACAACAACCCGCAGCGCTACCCCGGTAACGTCGAGACCACCTGCGACAGCCTGGACAACGACTGCAACGCCGCCACGCTGGACAACCCGAACGCGGACGCGGATCCGGTGACCCTGTGCGCCGGGGACTGCAACGACGGCGACGCGGCCATCTACCCGGGCCACGTGGAGACGCCCTGCGACGGCAAGAACAACGACTGCAACCTGGGCACACCCGACCAGCCCAACGCCGACGGCGACGCGGTGGGCTTCTGCTTCGGCGACTGCAACGACAACGACCCCGCCATCTACCCGGGCCACGCGGAGATCTGCGACCGCAAGGACAACGATTGCGATGGCCTGGTCGATCGGACCGGCGCTGACGGGGTGTGCCCGATCGGTGAGCTGTGCGATATTCCCGCGGCCGCCGGGGAGGAGCAGTGCGCCGCGCCGCTCTACTGCCAGCACAACGGGGCCGACAACACCAACCGCTGCACGCACTGGTGCAACAACTCCTTCGACCTGCCCGGCGACTCGGACGGGGTGCACGAGTGCCCCGCGGGTTACGGCTGTGAGGCCTACTCGAACACCGACTCGGCCGGCTTCTGCTGGACGGCCCCTGGCAGCGTCCTGACCGGCCGGGCCTGCACCCTCGACACCGACTGCAAGAGCGGCTGGTGCACGGACATCGGCGGCGGGGTGATGCGCTGCAGCGACGTGTGCGCCAAGGACGCCGACTGCATGCAGGACGCGACCACGATGAGCTGGCGCTGCGTCCTGTACGAGATCACCAGCCCGAACGGCACCATGGTCCACGGCCTGTGCTTCCCGCAGGCCGGGACCGGCAGCACGGGGGCCGCCTGCGGCGCGCACAGCGACTGCCGGGACGGCTTCTGCAACCCCTACAGCGGCGAGTGCATGAACCTGTGCAGCGTCGAGGGCGACTGCACTTCGCCCTACATGTGCGACTGGTGGCCGGGCACGGACTACTCGGCCGACGCCGGCGAGTCCACCTTCAAGGCGTGCTGGGACTACTGGGGGACGCGCGGCGTTCGCACGTTCGGCCAGACCTGCACCGTCAACCTGGGCGCGATCTACAGCTCCCAGTGCTCCAGCGGCCTGTGCTTCGACTTCGATGGGGCCGGGACGAAGTGTGGGCAGTTCTGCAACCTGGACACGGACTGCCAGGCCGGCTACAGGTGCGACTTCTTCTTCACCTACGGGGACACCGGCCTGATCCGGGCCTGTCAGCCCGAGTGATTCGGCGGAGCGCGCGATGCTAGAGCACATCCACCGCATCGTCCACGACTGCTTCCGCATCGACGGGCCGGTGGTGATCTACACCGACCCGTTCCACCTGCCGGACGGGCTGCCCCGGGCCGATCTGGTGCTCATCTCGCACGACCACTACGATCACTGCTCGCCCGAGGACCTCGCCAAGCTGGCCAAGCCGGACACGGTCTACGTCGCCATCGAGGCCTGCCGGAAGGCCCTGGCCAAGCTCCCGGGCAAGGTCCAGGTGGTGAAGCCAGGCGACCGCCTCGAGGTCAAGGGCGTGGCCATCCAGGCCGTGCCGGCCTACAACGTGGACAAGAAGTTCCACCCCAGGGCGGCCGGCCACGTGGGCTACATCTTCACCGCCCACGGCAAGCGCCTGTACTTCGCCGGCGACACCGACCACATCCCGGAGATGAGGTCCTTCCAGGTTGACGTGGCCCTGCTGCCCGTGTCCGGCACCTATGTGATGACCGCCGAGGAGGCCGTGGCCGCCGCGGCGGATCTGCATCCCGAGGTGACCATCCCCATGCACTACGGCGAGATCGTCGGCGACCCGGGCGACGCCGCCCGCTTCCAGAAGCTCAACCCAGGCCGGAGCGTGATCAAGTAGTCAGGTGGGGACGGGGGGATCTCCGTCGGGCGCCAGCAGCAGGCTCCGGAGGTAGGCCCGCAGCCGCTCCTGGGCGTCGGGCTTCAAGTTCAGGAAGCTCGCGCCGACGCCCGGCACGCGCTGGGGCGCGGCCGGATCCGGCAGCACGCGGCGGACCACCTCGCAGGCCAGGTTCAGGGCGGGCTGCCCACCGGGGGACTCGAACGCCACCTCGATGCGCTCGCCCGGGCTGAGCGGATCCAGGCTCTGCAGGAAGACCCCGGAGCGCGAGATGTCGCGAGAGAAGGTCAGCCGCGCGCGGTCGAGCCCCAGGGAGCGGAACTGCACCGGGATGCGGCGTTTCAGGCGGGCGTGCAGGCGGCGCCCCTCGGCGTCCGTGGTCATGCCCCGCAACCCCAGGGCCTGGACGGCGATGAACCGCAGCAGCGCCCTGGTGGCGGCGGGCGGCGCGTCCACGAACTGGAAGGCGACCGACACCTGGCTCGCGCCAGGCCCCGGGCTGACGCGCACCAGCCGGCCCAGCAGGGAGAGGGGACGCCGCAGGCCGGGCAGCGCCAGGCTCAGCTGGTAGGGCGTGTCGGCGCTCAGGCCGGAGAGCTGCGCGCCCCCGATCGCCAGCAAGCCCAGCGAGCCGAGATCCTCGGTCACCAGCTCCCAGGACTCGCCGCCGGGGCTGCGCACGCCGAGCGCCAGCCTGGACGACAGGCGGGGGCTGCGGCGCCGCTCCAGCAGGTTGGC
Organism: Myxococcota bacterium; assembly: GCA_022710975.1. Lineage (GTDB taxonomy): Bacteria > Myxococcota > B64-G9 > B64-G9 > B64-G9 > JAKLGA01. The sequence goes on from JAKLGA010000006.1 coordinate 103,220, forward strand.
CCGCACCACGTCGCGCACGAGCTGGTAGACCAGGGACTTCTGCTCGTAGTCGAGCCCCACGAAGCGCACGCCCATCCCGCTCCCGGCGGGCCCGCCCGCGCGGACCAGGTTGACCACCACGCCCTGCACGCGGAAGCGGAAGCCGCGCCGCTCGAGCGAGATCTCGAGCTCCAGCGGCGTGCCCTCGGGCAGGGGAGAATCGGTGGCGATGAACAGCCCGCCTTCGCCCAGCACGGAGATGTACCGATCGCGCATCTCGTCGCTGGTCCAGAAGCGGACCTCCATGTTCACTGGCGCGCGCAGGTGTTCGCGACGGTCGGAGGACGGGTCGGTGGGGCGCTGGAAGAGCGCCTCCTCGATCTCGTTGCGCAGGTGCTTGAGGCTGGTGCGCTCGAGGTCGCTCAGCGCCTCCGGCTGGTCGTGCCGGCGCTGGTTGAGGGCCTCGAAGGCCTCGAGCATGCTGTTGTAGCTCATCCGCGATTCCACTCCCCGAGGCCGGTACCCTAGCCGAATCCAGGAGGCGAGTCAACCGGGTAGTTCGTTGTCCTTTGAAAAAATAGAGAATTATGCGGGATAAGGAGGAAATTTGACGGGTATTCACGTGTAGGATAAGGTGGTCCACAGGATGACACGCAAGGTTCGAAACCCGGAGGTAGCCATGGCGAGCACGGAGCTGGAGCGCAGGGTGGAGGATCGCAAGCCGCTGGACATCTACCTGAACAAGCTGGTGGGAGACCACCCGTTCATGGTCCGCGCGGCGGACATCTCGACCACCGGGATCTACCTCCACAAGCTCATCGAACCGACTCTGCCCGAGGGTTCGATGGTCAGCCTGGAGTTCCAGCTGCCGAACTCCGATGAGGTGATCTGGGCCCGAGGCACGGTGATGCGCGAGGCCCAGCGCTGGGGCACCGAGGGGATCGGCGTGTGGTTCACGATCCTGCCCAGGGCCTTCCGCCGCATCATCGAGGGGTACGTGGCCCAGGCCGCCTAGGAGCTCGGGCCCGGCTCCCGGGGCCCTGTCAGGCCTTCCCCAGGAAGAGGTGCGCGAAGACCTTCGCGTCCTCCACCATGTTGGCGATCACGCAGTACTCGTCGGGCTGGTGGGCCAGGTCGTCCATGGTGGACCAGACCACGGCCGGGATGCCCTTGCGGCGGAAGAGGGCCGCCACGGTGCCGCCACCGATGCCCATGGGCTTGGCCTGGACGCCGCGCACCTCCTCGACCGCGCGGGCCAGGGCCTTCACCACGGGGGCGTCCACGGAGGTGGCCGGCGCGGCCTCCGCCGACTGGGCGCTCTGGACCTGGATCTTCACCTGGAACTCCCGCTCCACCTCGCGCAGCACGCGCTCCACGACCGCGTGCACCTCGCGCAGCGGTACGTCGGGCAGCACCCGGCAATCGAAGAACAGCTTCTCGTCGCCCGGGATGGTGTTGATGTTGGGGACGTTGGCGTCGTGCCGGGTGGGCTCGAAGGTGGAGCGGGGCGGGTCGAACACCTCGTCGCGACCCGAGAAGGTCCCGTTCAGGGCCTGGTCCAGCCGCACGGTCAGGTGCGCGGCGGCCCGGGCGGCGTTCACCCCCTGATCGGGCGTGGACGCGTGGACCTGCTTGCCCTGGACGGTGAGCTCCAGCCACAGGATGGACTTCTCGGCCACCTCCAGCATGCTGCCATCGGGGTTGCCGGCGTCGGGCACGACCACCAGATCGTCGGGCTGGAACAGGTCGGGTGCGGCCTCGAGCACGTGGTCGATGCCGAAGCGTGAGCCGGTCTCCTCGTCGGCCACCAGGATGAGCGCCACGTCCCTGGGAGGGGTCACGCCCGAGTCCTTCAGCGCGCGCAGGGCGAACAGCGCCGAGACCAGACCCTGCTGGTTGTCCTCGACCCCGCGACCAAAGATTTTTCCTTCTTTGACGGTGGCTTTCCATGGATCTGTCGACCACTTCTTGAGATCTCCGGCGGGCACCACATCCATGTGAGCCATGACCCAGATCGTGGGCCGGGCCGCCTTGCCGGCCAGCCGCACCACGAGGTTCGGACGGGTGCCCTCCGGCACCCTGGGATCGGCAGCGTTGTACTCCTGGATGTCGTTGAGCCCCCAGCCCTCGAGGAGGTTCCGCAGGTACAGCGCCCGCGCCCACTCGCCCTTGCCGCCGCTCTCGGGACCGAGCGCCTGGATGGCCGTGAGCTCCTGCTGCACGGCCACCATCTCGTCCGTCCAGGTCGCGATCAGCTTGGTGATCTCGCCGAACGAACCCTTCTTCGTGCCCATGGCTCTGCCTCCTCCCTGGAATGGCCGCCAGGCTAGCGCGCTGTCCGCCCGCATTCAAGCCCCCTGCCGGCCTGGTCATGGAGTCGCCGCGGCCTGGGCTCTGGCCTCGGCGGACGCCGGGAGGTACGCTCGGCGGAATGCAGGGCTCTCTCGCCAGATCGCTGCTTCTGGCTCCTGGCCCGCTGGCCGTGGGACTCCTCATCGGCACCCTGATCCTGACGAGCCAGGCCCAGGGTCAGGAGCACGGAGTCTGCCTCCCACCCCGAGCCGGGGAAACCCTCGCGGCGTTGCTCCAGGGGCCGGAGCTCCACGAGAAGTTCGGAGGCCGCGTGGAGGTGAGGCGGGCCGCGATCGAGGGGGACCGCATCCGCCTGGAGCTCGGCCCGGCGGGCAGTGGCAAGCTCGAGCTCGAGCTGCTCCCCCTGCAGGCCTCGGGGATCGAGCCGTGCGGCCGCTGGTTCGGTTATCGCCTGCCCGCGGACGCGACCCCGGAGCAAGCCGACCTGGGTGGGGAGGTCGCCCGGTGGGTGGACGGGCATTACCCGGACGACCCGTGGGTGAAGTGTAATCCGGCCGGCGGGACCCAGGCCAGCGGCGGGAGCGGCTTGCGTATTCCGACCGGGTGCGTCTCGTGGTTCGTCGCCGCCATCCTGGCGCTGCTCCTCGGGCTCGGCGTGCGGAACGACAGAGCGTGCGCGGCGGGTCGCTGGATCGCGACCTGGCTCGATCGCACCGCCTGGTACTGGCTGGGTGCGTTGCTCCTGGGGATGGCCGTGGCCCGGCTGGCCCACCTGGACATCGCGCTGGACGCCGACTACACCACCCAGCGCTTGTTCTTCGGCAGCCTGGACTGGGGGGACATCCTCGCGCACCGCTACGAGGACCAGCGTCACCCCCAGCTCTTCTACTTGATCCTGCATGCGTTTCTCTGGATCGGCCACGAACCCTGGGTCGTGCGACTACCGGCGGCGATCTTCTCCCTAACTACCGCGGTGGCCCTGTTCGTGCTCGCCCGCCGGTACCTCGGCGAGGCGCGCGCCCTGGGGTGCGTGCTGGTGCTATCCCTGTCGACCGCCTTCCTCTTCCATTCGCGGGACGTTTCGGACGTGACCTTGTTCCTGACCCTGGCGATCCTGGCCTGGGACGCATTCCTGCGCTGCGCGGAGCGCCTCACGCTCGGCCGGGCTGTCTACCTCGCCCTGGCAGAGATCGGGATGCTCTACTCCTACTACATGGGTGTGCTGGTGCTGGCGGCCCAGGTGGGCGCGCTCGCCTGGGCCGCGCTGCGCGGTCCCGCGCATCCGCGCCGCGGGCTGTGGGCGACCATGGGCCTGGTGATGCTCGCTTGCGTCCCGTTCTGGATCGATTTCGGCAACCTGATCCGCGCGGACCTCGCCACCCGGCAGGTGGCGGCCGCCTATCCGCAACACCTGTGGGGCGAGCGCCAGGCTGGAGAGTTCGGCGTCGACGTCCTGCGCCAGTTGTTCCCGGCGGGCCTCGGGATGGTGCCTGCAGCCCTGGCCGCCGCACTCGGTCTGTGGCGATGGCTCAGGGCCTTTCGCAGGCAGCCAGCCGGCAGGCTGATGGTCTGCTTGCTGGTGATGGCTGCGCTGGTGATCGGCCTGGGCGTCTCCCTGGTGCGGATGAAACCCTACTACGTGATCTACCTGCTTCCGCTGGTCGCGCTGTGGATAGCCTGCGGAGTGCTAGGCTTCCCGGCGGGCAGCGGGCCTGTGCCAGGTCAGGGTGCCCGCTGGCCAGCGGCCGCCAGGGGAGTGCTGGGGTTGGCCTGCCTGGCTGGCCTGGTGAGCACCTACCAGGCGGAGGCCTGGGTGAACTACCAGCGTGACAGCCACGCCGCGTACGCCAAGCTCGGCGAGTACGTGCGCGCCCATGGGGGGGCTGACCTCGTGGTGGCCGATCCAGACAGCATGCATACCATCCTGCTCTACTACCTGTTCCCCGGTCCCCTCGAGGCCTACCGGACCTGCAGGCGATCCGCCGCGCTGCCGGTGCGCTGCACCCACCAGGGGCATGAGCTGGTCAACCTGACCTCCATGCCCCGCTTGAAGGCAGGCTGGGAGGCAGCCAGCCTGGAGCGCTTCCGCGGGCTCAGGCGGCCCCTCTGGTTCGTCCACTCCTCGCGATTCTCGAATCCTGCGCTGGAGGCCGAGCTCGCCTCGACCTGCGAGCTCCAGGCGACCTTCGACCACCTCCGCCTCCTCCGCTGCCCGGTCTCGACTCAAGGTCGGCCTCCCGGCACAACCGCGGGTGATTCCGCCGGGCCAGAGGGGCTCGCCAGGTAGAAGCCGAGCGGTACGGGATCCCGAGAGTAGGTCTCACAGAAGCCACGCCGGGCCGGGAGCTCCGTGATCGCCAGGGGCTTCCACTCCCTCTGGTGATCCAGCTCAGCGCATTGCGCCTCGAACGGCGGCGGAAGATGCGCGTTGATCTGCTTTGGGCTCGACGCGTGGCAGGAGGCCGGCCGCCAGTAGGCCAGGCAACCCGTGGAGGGCTCGGAGAGCTCCTCGGGCCGGATCCAGCGGTGGCTCAGCCCCAAGAAGGCAGATAGGTGCTCTGGCGAGTTCAGTCCGAGATCTTCGTCGAAGACCGGCCGTACGATCCTGCAGCCTTGCGGGACGGAGGCCAGATGTGCCCTGAAGAAGCGATACTCGAGGCGGTAGGTCGGCTCGTCGACCGGCGCGAGCACGCCCCAGCTCCCGAGACCTGCCACCACGATCGCTGCGAGTGCCCAGCCCGCCCAGGACCGGCCTGGAACTCGGCGGCTCAGCTGGTCAGAGAGCCAGCCGATTGCCAGCCCGGCGCTGCAGGCGGCCAGAGGAATGACGCTGAGCTGATAGCGCTTGGTGACCGGGTCCTCGCCGAGCATCTTGAGGGTCGCGAGCGCTGGAAGCAGGCTGGCGAGCAGTGAGAGCGTCAACCGATACCCGCCCCCTCGGCGCCAAGAGACTGCCAGGCCGCCGAGGGCGAGGGCCACGACCGCCCACAGGCTGTAGGGTGGATAGAAGATCGACGCATGCTCGGAGCCGAAGAGCTTGAGGAGGTCCACCGGCCTGGACGCGCCCGTTCGGGCGAACGTGCTGGTCGCTTCGACGAGCGTCGCCCATTCGCATGCCAGGACCCAGGCCGCCAGGGCCGCGGTCAGCAGGAGGGCGGGTAGCGAGAGCTGGAGGCGGCGCAGGGTGGGATCAGCGAACACCAGCGCCATGACGGGGAGCATGGCCAGGGCGGCGTCGGGCCTGGTGGTCGCTGCCAGCGAGAGGCTGAGCCAGGTTCCCAGGAGCATGAGCCTGGCGGCCCTCGCCTGCGCCTGCCACAGGAACACCAGCCCCGTCGCGATGAACGTAGCGACCAGGACCGTAGAATCGTCGGTCGGGGAGAGGAACAGGTGGACAGGCCAGGTGGCCAGCAGCAGCGAGGCCGCAAGGGAGGCGACTCGGCTCCCGGAGAGGGTCCGGGTCAGGAGGTAGACGGGCACGATCGCCAATGAACCCATCACCGCCCCGAGCGAGAAGATCAGGTCGTCCGAAGGGCCCATCAAGTAGAACCACGGCATGAGCCAAGCATGGAAACCTGGGCCGAAAAAAGGCAGGTCGGAGTTGGGAAATGGGGGCACAGGCACGCGCGAATAGAGGTTGCCGGGCCCAGCGGGTGCAATCAGGTCCCTGAGGACCCAGGCCAGCGCGACCAGCCAGAGGAGATCCAGCAAGACCGCGCGACCCTCCCTGGAGGCCCATGGTCTGAGCCGGAATAGGACCGCGAGAATCACACCTGCCCACAGGAGCATCCATGCGCTCCATGACAGGTTGCCGATCTCCCAGGCAGTCCACCTGCTCGACTCGCGAGGAGGAGGCCTTCCGCGCTCTGCGTTCTGCAGGGCCGAATCCAGCCAGAAGTCGCCTCGGTCGACCTGGGCGACCTGTCCGGCGAGTCGTTCGAGGATCGCTTGGAGCTGAGAGCCTGGCAGGCCGCTCGAGTTTCGCAGCAGGACCCGGAAAGAGGGGGTTTCGAGTCGACTGTCCGCCTGCGAGGGATGGACCAGCGCCAGACCCAGGGTCGCGCCATCCGGACCCACCAGGGAGGCCTGAATCTCGGTTTGGGAGATGAGGAGATCCGTCACCCGCCAGCCTGAGGTCGCGTCGGTGCCGACGGAGCGGAACAGTGCCTGGACCTCCGCCTCTCGGCCCGGTCCGATCACCGGGGCCCGAGCCAGGACCGGGTTGGCCAGGAGCACGCAGTGCAGCCACAAGCTGGGGCACATCACCCAGATTCTCATGATGCGGGCATGGTATTCGCGATGATGAACCTGCGCAACCTGCGTAAACTGCGTGGCCCACGGGCGGTTTTCGGGTTAGAATCCGACCGGGTCGGCATAAGCTGGAGGTGCAGGATGAAGACGCGATGGTTGCGAGGGCTCCTGTGGGTGGCGCTGGGGGGAATGGCGGCGTGGGGCTGCTCGAACAGCGCCGGGCCAGGAGATGACTCTGGCATCCTGCTGTGCACGGGCGACCCGGACTGCCCCCAGGGCTTCACCTGCCTGGACGGACTGTGCACGCTGCCCGCGGACGGCGGCTGCACCATCGACGCGGACTGCCCGGACGGCCAGGTTTGCCGGCTGGGCGCGTGCGTGACCGACCAGGCGGACGGCGGGGACGGCGACGACGGGGATGGCGCCGCGGACGGCGACGGCCCGCCTCCCGAGCCCGCGGTGGCCGTGGAGCCTGCGCTCATCGACTTCGGCAACGGCCGGGTGGGCCAGGTGGTGGAGCAGATCCTGCGCGTGCGCTCGGTAGGCGGGGCGGACCTCACGGTCTTCTCCCTCCAGATGTCGGCCGACACCAGCCCCGAGTTCGGGGCTGCGCCCCTGGGGACGGAGCTGAACGAGATCCTGCCGCCGGGCGCGAACCTCGAGGTGCGCGTGACCTACGCGCCGCAGGATGGCAGCGTGGACTACGGCACGCTGCTCATCTCGACCAATGCCCCCTCCCAGGCGCTGATCCAGGTGCCGTTGAGCTCGTCCTACAAGGGCGTCTCGGAGATCAGCGTGGTGGAGGAGCCCGGCTCCGAGCTCGACGCGGTGCAGCAGGTGGACTTCGGCCCCGTGGCGCTGGGCGGCGCCAGCCGCCGGGTGGTGTTCATCAAGAACGCCGGGAACGGGAACGCGGTGCTGGAGATCGAGGAGGTCCGCACCAACCCCCTGGTCAGCGATCACTTCTCCCTGGAGGTGAACCCGGCCCCGCCCGCCTTCCTGAGCCCGTCGACCGGCCCGTGTGCGCTGGACGAGGACTGCGGCGCAGGGAACCTGTGCCAGGCCGGGGTGTGCCTGGATCCGACCGGCCAGGTGCTCGGCCTGGTGAGCGTGGCCATCGACTTCGCCCCGGCCTCGGTCGGTGCGATCCAGGAGACCCTGGTGATCGCCAACGACGAGGGGGACGGGGCAGGGGACGGCGACGAGCAGGTCCGGCTGGTCGTGCTGCGCGGCGAGGGCATCCAGCCCAACCTGAGCGTGGAGCCCAACCCCATCGAGTTCGATACGCTGTTCACCGGGCAGCGGGCCGAGCTCCCGGTGACCCTGCGCAACCTCGGTGGCCAGGCCCTCACCCTGGTGGCCATCGAGCTCGTCGATGGCAGCGGGCCCTTCGCCCTGGATCTGGGCGGCCTGGCGAGCTGGACCTTGCTGCCCGGCGAGAGCGCCCAGATCCTCGCCTCCTTCGCCCCGGACGAGGCCGGCGCCCAGCAGGACATCCTCGAGGTGCGCAGCGACGATCCCGACAGCCCGGCCCGGGTGGATCTGCTCGGCCAGGCGGCGCTGCCGCCCGCGCTGGAGCTCACCCCCGAGGGGCTCGTCTTCGGCGAGGTTCAGCTCGGCCAGAGCCTGGAGCTCGTCTTCAGCGTGCGCAACGCGGGCGGGGGACCGCTGCAGGTGACCAGCCTGGAGCTCGTCACGGCGGGCTCGGAGTTCGCCCTGGTCGAGCAGGCCCTGCCCGCCCTGCAGCCCGGGGAGGCGGCCCAGGTGCACGTGGTCTACGCTCCCCTGGGCGGGATCGGCGCGGACGCGAACCTCGTGAGGGTGCGCTCGGACGACCCGGCGCGGCCCGAGGCGACCTTGCCCCTCGATGGGCTGGCCACGGATCCCGACGCGACCCTGGAGCCCCAGGCCATGGACTTCGGCGCCGTGTACCCGGGCTCGACCGCGGGGCCGCGCCTGGCGATCGTGCGCAACTCCGGGTTCGGCACGCTGCGCGTGACCAGCCTGGGGTTGGTGGGCAGCGCGGACTTCACCCTGGGCGCGGTCTCACCCGCGCTGCCGGCGGCGCTCACCTTCGGCGAGGGCGTGCAGGTCGAGGTGTTCTTCACTCCGCAGAGCGCCGGGCCGCGCAGCGCCGAGTTGACCGTGGCCACCAGCGACGTCGAGGCGTTCAGCCTGACCCTGCCCATCTCCGGCGCGGGCTCGGATTGCCCGCTCGGCTGGTGGGACGCGAACGGGGATCCCGCCGATGGCTGCGAGTACGCCTGCGAGCTGAGCGCCGGCGGCGTCGAGGAGTGCGACGGGCAGGACAACGACTGCGACGCGCAGAGCGACGAGCTGCTGGACACCCGCGTCTGCACCTGGGCCGTCCCGGGCGTCGGCACCTGCAGCGGCGAGGAGACCTGCGCCCACGAGCAGGGCTGGATCGGCTGCAGCGCGGCGGAGCCGCAGCCCGAGCTGTGCAACTCGGCCGACGACGACTGCGACACGGCCGTCGACGCGGCGGACAACAGCCTGCGCCTCTCGCCCTGTGAGCTCGACCTGGGGGTGTGCCTGGGCGCGGTCCACCGCGCCGTGCTCTGCCAGGCCGGCGCGTGGCAAGCGTGCACGGCCCTGGACTACGGGGCCAGCTACGGACCGGAGACCTGCGACCGGCTGGACTCGGACTGCGACGGCCTCACGGACGCGGACGACCCTGACCTGCTGCCCGAGCCCTGCGCGAACCAGCTCGGCCTGTGCGGCGGCTCCGTCCACGCCCCCGCGCAGTGCTCTCCGCTCGGGGTCTGGCAGGACTGCACGGACGCCGAGTACGAGGCGCGCGACCCGCGTTTCGGGGACGAGGTGTGCGACGGCGTGGACAACGACTGCGACGGGCAGGCCGACAGCGGCGACGCCAGCCTGACCCTGCCCCTGTGCGAGAAGCAGATCGGGCTGTGCGCCGGCGCGGCCAAGCGGCCGGGCCTGTGCTACCAGGGCGCCTGGCACGCCTGCCTGGAGGCGGACTACCAGGCCCACGACCCGCGCTACGACGACACCGAGCTGTGCGATGGGCAGGACAACGACTGCACGGGAGCGCCGGGGGCAGGGGAGGTGGACGGAGACGGGGACGGCTACCGGGCCTGCGCGGGGGACTGCGACGACACCCCGGGGTCCGGCGTGGACATCCACCCGGGCGCCGTCGAGGTGTGCGACGGGATCGACAACGACTGCGATGGGTTCGTGGATGGGGAGGATCCGCAGCTCGTGCTGACCCCGTGCGAGCTCACCCTGGGGGTGTGCGCCGGCACCTTCCACCGGGCGGACCAGTGCCTGGCCGGCGGGGTGTGGGCGGCCTGCAACGCGAGCAACTACGGGGCGGGCTACGGGGCCGAGATCTGCGACGCGGGGCTGGACAACGACTGCGACGGGCTGGTCAACGCGGGCGACCCGGGCCTGCAGCCGGCGCCGTGCGAGAACCAGGCCGGCGTGTGCAACGGAGCGTTCCACGTGCGCGCGCAGTGCCAGGTCAACGGGACCTGGCTGGCCTGCGGCGCGGCCGAGTACGAGGCCCGCGACCCGCGCTACGGGGCCGAGGAGTGCGACGGCGCCGACAACGACTGCAACAGCCTGCAGGACGAGGCCGACGCGGCGCTGGTGATCCCGCCGTGCGAGAACCAGACCGGGCTGTGCGCGGGCGCGCTGCACCGGCCGCTGCTGTGCAACGGCGCGCTCGGCTGGAGGGCCTGCGAGGCCGCGGACTACGAGGCCCACGACGCGGCCTACAGCGCGACCGAGCTGTGCGATGGGGTGGACAACGACTGCTCGGGGACGGTGCCGGCGAACGAGGCCGACGCGGACGGAGACGGATACCGGGTCTGCGGCGGGGACTGCAACGACAGCCCGCCGGCCGGCGCGGCCATCCACCCGGGCGCGGTCGAGACCTGCGACGGCGTCGACAACGACTGCGACGGGTTCCTCGACGGGAACGACCCCCAGCTCGTACTGGCACCCTGCGAGTTGAGCCAGGGTGTCTGCGCCAGCAAGTTCCACCGGGCGGACCAGTGCGGCGCGGGCGGCGTGTGGGCGGCCTGCGACGGCAGCAACTACGGCGCGAGCTACGGCGCCGAGGTCTGCGACGCGGGGCTGGACAACGACTGCGACGGCCTGACCAACGCCGCCGATGCGAGCCTGGTGCTCGCGCCGTGCGGGAACCAGGCCGGGGTGTGCAGCGGCGCCCTGCACGCGCGGGCGCAGTGCCAGGCGAACGGCACCTGGACGGCCTGCGCCGCGGCGGACTACGAGGCCCATGACGCCCTGTACGGCGTCGAGGAGTGCGACGGCGCGGACAACGACTGCGACGGTCAGGTCGACGGCAACGACGCCAGCCTGAGCCTGCCGCTGTGCGAGAAGCAGGGCGGGCTGTGCGCGGGCGCCGCCAAGCGTCCCGGCCTGTGCTACCAGAGCGCCTGGCACGCGTGCACGGAGGCGGACTACCAGGCCCACGATGCGCGCTACGACGACGTCGAGCTGTGCGACGGCCTGGACAACGACTGCTCGGGGACGGTGCCGGCGAACGAGGCCGACGCGGACGGGGACGGGCACCGGGTCTGCGGCGGGGACTGCAACGACAGCCCGCCGGCCGGCGCGGCCATCCACCCGGGCGCGGCGGAGCTCTGCGACAGCGTCGACAACGACTGCGACACCTACCTGGACGGCGCGGATCCGCAGCTCGTGCTGACCCCGTGCGAGCTCACCCTGGGGGTGTGCACCAGCAAGCTCCACCGGGCGGACCAGTGCGGCGCGGGCGGCGTGTGGGCGGCCTGCAACGCGAGCAACTACGGGGCGGCCTACGGCGTCGAGAGCTGCGACGCGGGGCTGGACAACGACTGCGATGGACTGACCAACGCGGGCGACCCCAGCCTGACGCTGGCGCCGTGCGAGAACCAGGCCGGGGTGTGCAACGGCACGCTGCACGCGCGGGCGCAGTGCCAGCTCAACGGGACCTGGCAGGCCTGCGTCAACGCGGACTACGAGGCCCACGATCCGCGCTTCGGTAATGAGGAGTGCGACGGCGCGGACAACAACTGCAACAGCCTGCTGGACGAGGCGGACCCGGCGCTGGTGATCCCGCCGTGCGAGAACCAGACCGGGCTGTGCGCGGGCGCGCTGCACCGGCCGCTGCTGTGCAACGGCGCGCTCGGCTGGGGGGCCTGCGAGGCCGCGGACTACGAGGCCCACGACGCGACCTACAACGCGGCGGAGCTGTGCGACGGCCTGGACAACGACTGCTCGGGGACGGTGCCGGCGAGCGAGGCCGACGCGGACGGGGACGGATACCGGGTCTGCGGCGGAGACTGCAACGACAGCCCGCCGGTCGGCACGGCCATCCACCCGGGCGCGGCGGAGCTCTGCGACGGCGTCGACAACGACTGCGACACCTACCTGGACGGCGCGGATCCGCAGCTCGTGCTGACCCCGTGCGAGCTCACCCTGGGGGTGTGCGCCAGCACCTACCACCGGGCGGACCAGTGCGTGTCGGGCGGCTGGGCGGCCTGCAACGCGAGCAACTACGGGGCGAGCTACGGAGTCGAGAGCTGCGACGCGGGGCTGGACAACGACTGCGACGGGTTGACCAACGCGGTCGATCCCAGCCTGACGCTGGCGCCGTGCGAGAACCAGGCCGGGGTGTGCAGCGGCGCCCTGCACGCGCGGGCGCAGTGCCAGCTCGGCGGGAGCTGGCTGTCCTGCGGCGCGGCCCAGTACGAGGCCCACGACGCCCGCTACGGGGACGAGGTGTGCGACGGCGTGGACAACAACTGCAACGCCCAGCTCGACCAGGTGGATCCGCTGCTCATCCGGCCGCTGTGCGAGAACCAGACCGGGCTGTGCGCGGGCGCGCTGCACCGGGCCTCCCTGTGCCAGGCCGGGGCGGGCTGGGCCTCCTGCGACGCGACCGACTACGAGCTCAACGACCCGGCCTACAATGCCGCGGAGCTGTGCGATCGCGTCGACAACGACTGCTCGGGCGGACTGCCGGCGGCCGAGGTGGACGGGGACGGGGACGGCTACACGCCCTGCGAGGGCGACTGCCTGGACGGCGACATCGACGTCAACCCCGGCGAGCTGGAGGTGTGCAACTCCAAGGACGACGACTGCGACGGCTTCACCGACGCGCTGGACGGCTCGCTCGAGCTCGCGCCCTGCGAGCTGCAGGCCGGCGTGTGCGCGGGCTCGGAGCACGCCCTGAACCAGTGCGTGGCCGGCGGCTGGCTGCCGTGCACGGACTCGGAGTACACCGCGCACAGCGCCTACTTCGGCGAGGAGGTGTGCGGGGACGCGGGCAGCCGAGACGAGGACTGCTCGGGCGTGACGAACGACCGCGACGCGGACGAGGACGGGTACCTGCACATCGCCTGCGGCGGGAACGACTGCAACGACGACAGCGCGGCCGCGCACCCCGGCGCCTCCGAGGTGCAGGATCTGACCGACAACGACTGCGACGGGCTGGTGGACGAGGGCGTCATCCCGGTGGGCAGCCTGATCGTGACCGAGCTGCTCCCCAACCCGGGCCTGCCCGGCGACGCCTACGGAGAGTGGTTCGAGGTGTACAACGACAGCGCCATCAGCGTGAACCTGCACTCCTGGCGCATCCGCGACGACGGCACCAACATGTTCCAGGTGGCTGCGCCTGCGGGCCTCATCATCGCGCCAGGGCAGAGCATGGTCTTCTGCCGCAACGGCGATCCGGAGCTGAACGGTGGGGTGGTGTGCGACTACGTCTACGGCGAGGGCGGCAACGTGTTCGAGCTGGCCAACTCCGGCGGGGACGAGATCGTGTTGACCCTCGATGGTCTGATCATCGACTGGATGAACTACTCCACCACGACCGATGGACGCTCGCGGAGCCTCGACCCGAGCGCCTACGACGACGGGGCCAACGACACCCTGGCCAACTGGTGCGTGACCCCGGCCAACGCGGCCTACCAGCTCCCGGGCGGGGACTACGGCACGCCCGGCCAGATGAACGTCCTGTGCGCGGGCTCCATCGCGCTCGCCTCCGTGTCCCCCGGGTCGGGCATCGAGCAGGGCGGCGAGACCCTGACGCTGCAGGGGACGGGCTTCACCGGCGCCACGGCGGTCAGCGTGTGCGGCGCGGCGTGCGCCTCCTTCAGCGTGGTCGACGACAACGCCATCACCTGCGTGACCGCGGCCCACGCGCCGGCGGACTGCGACGTGACGGTCACCAAGGGCCCCGCCTCCAGCACCCTCACCGCGGCCTACCGGTTCACGGGCGTGGACGGGAGCCCGGGCATCGGCTGGTGCGACCTGCAGTGGCCGCTCACCGCCACCGCCCGGGTGGGTTCGGACAGCGAGCTGGTGTTCGGCCGGGTGTGGAAGTCCGGGGTGACCGAGCCGGCGGGCGCGCCAGCGGGCATCACCGGCCAGCTCGGCTACGGCCCGCTGGGCAGCGATCCGCGCTCCAGCGTGGGCTGGCGCTGGCTGACCGCGAACTGGAACCCGTCCTGCGTGGGCTGCGGCAACAACGACGAGTTCATGCGCCAGTTCAACCTGCCGGTGACCGGCACCTGGTCGTACGTCTACCGCTTCAGCGACGACGGCGGGTACACCTACGTGTTCTGCGACTTCAACCCCGGCGCGCCGCCCTTCAGCACGGGCGAGATGGGCACCCTGACCGTGACCCCATGAGCCCGCACCAGGCCGAGGAGCGACGGCGGTGGGTCCGGCTCACGCGGATCTGCAACAACCGCTGCGTGTTCTGCCACGACTGCCTGAGCCACGACGGCTCCCGGCGGCCCGTGGAGGAGCTCGAGGCGGAGCTGCGGGCCGGCCTCGCGGAGGGCGCTGCCCGGCTCATCCTGTCGGGCGGCGAGCCCACCCTCCACCCGGCCTTCCTCGAGCTGGTGGCCCGCGGCCGGGCGCTCGGCTACCGCTGGGTCCAGGTGGTCTCCAACGGGCGCATGTTCGCCTACCCGGGCTTCGCCCGGGAGGCGGCCGAGCGAGGGCTGTGCGAGGCGACCTTCTCCATCCACGGGCAGACGCCCGGGCTGCACGACCGGCTCACCGGCGTGGCCGGCTCGTTCGCGCAGGCGCTGGCCGGCATCCACAACCTGCAGCGGGCCGGCCTGGTGGTCAACGCGGACGTGGTGTTGAACGCCTGGAACTTGCCGGTGTTGCACGAGATCATCGGCTTCTTGCTCGCGCGCGGCATCCGCGAGTTCGACCTGCTGTGGCTGGTGCCCTTCGGGCGAGCCTGGGAGCGCCGCCGGGAGCTCTTCGTGCGGCCCGAGGACGCCGCGCCGGCGCTCCGGCGGACCATCGAGCTGGCCCGGGAGGCGGGGGCGGTGGTCTGGACCAACCGGCTCCCGGCGGCGGCCCTGGAGGGGCTGGAGGAGCTCATCCAGGACCCCCACAAGCTGCTCGACGAGGTGCGCGGCCGGGCCACCGAGCTCGCGGGCTGGCTGGAGCGCGACGAGCCCATGGCGTGCCGCGATCCCGAGCGCTGTGGCGTGTGCTTCCTGGGCGGGTTCTGCGCCTCGCTCGAGCGCTGGCGCGAGCAGGTCCGGGCGGGGATGCTCCAGGGGCTGCGGCTCGCGTGGGCGCAGCGCGACGCGCCGCAGGCCAGGCGCTGGGCGGCCCGGACCCGCCGGCTGTGGCTGGCGGCGCCGTCCCGGGCGGCGGCCGCCGCCTGGCTCGCAGGCCTCGGAAGGCAGCCCGAGGAGCTCGTCCTGGAGCTCCAGGCCGGGGCGGAGAGGGAGCAGGGCGGGGAGTCCGCCGCCGCCGGGCAGCCCGGGGGGATCCGGCTCGTCCGGCTGGCCTCCTCCGACCCGCGAGTCCTCGAGGCGCTGTGGACGGCGGGGACCCCGTCCTTGGAGGTGATCCTCGACCGGTGGTCCGCGGCCTGGGTCGCAGACCAGGCCGGCGGACTCTCGCAGGGTCCGGCCCGTTTCCTCTTGTCTCTCAAACGGTTCTCGTCCCGGGAAGCCGCCCGCGAGCAGGGCTGTGACCCCCACCTGGCCCTGGCGCCCCTGGCGGGGTCTCCGATGCGGGTAGGCGACATGCCCTGGTGCGCGTCCCGGGCAGCCCAGCCGCTCGCGGAGCCCGGTTGCCTGTCCTGCGAGGCGCTGGGCCCGGACGGTGGCCTCGACCTGCCCGGGTTGGCGGAGCACTACCTGCGCGAGGAGTACGGCCTGCACGCGGCCCGCTGCGCCTCCTGCGGCCTTCGCCCACGCTGTCCGGGGATGCCCGCCCAGCACGCCCGATGGCTGGGCCTGGCGCGTCTCGTCCCGCGCCCGGCGGACGTCCAGACGTCGAATTGACCGTTTCGTCGATCGCCCGTAGAATCGGTCGAGATCCAGTGGACATGGGAGACCGGCTCCGCGGAGGTGGTTCATGAAGCTCTCGGCGCGTGGCCTGTGGCTGGCGATGGCCGTCTGCTCGCTCGTGGTGTGGGGCTGTGACGGCTCCTCGGGCCTGCCGTCCGACGGGTCGGTGATCACCTGCACCGATGACGAGGACTGCCCGGTGGATCAGGCCTGCGAGCAGGGGGTGTGCCAGCCCATCAACCCCACCTGTGGAGACGGCGGCCCCTGTCCCGACGGCGAGGTGTGCGTGGACGGCCAGTGCGTCCCCGAGACCCCGGACGGCGGCGACGGGGGGGACGGCAGCGACGGGGCGGACGACACGCCGGTGCCCGACATCGAGGTGGTCTCCCCCCTGATCTCGGGCGACACCTACCAGCTCGACTTCGGCAACGTGCTGGTGGGCATCAGCGCCAGCCAGCAGATCGTGCTGCGCAACGCCGGCGACGCCAACCTGCGCATCCTGCAGCTCAACCTCGAGATGGGCACCGACGTGGAGGACTTCAGCGTTCCCCAGGCGATCGTGGACAGCTTGCCGATGGTGATCGAGCCGGGCGGCCAGGCGGCGATCGACATCGTGTACACCGCCAGCGACGGCCTGACCGATCACGGCATCCTGGACATCATCTCCAACGATCCGGACGAGGCGCTGGTCAAGATCCACCTGCTGTCCGAGTTCAAGGGCACGGCCGAGGCCGCGGTCACGCCCGAGCTGCTCGACTTCGGCGACGTCCCGCTCGGCCAGGCGAGCGCGCCGCTCACCGCGACCCTGTCCAACATGGGCTCGGGCAACGCCGTCCTGACGGTGTCCGACGTCCGCTTCGGGGTGCTGAACAACCCGGACTTCGGCCTGAGCCTGCGCGACATGAGCGGCGCCACGGTCGTGCCGCCGGTGCTGCTCAACAACGGCGACGCCCTGGACGTCCAGGTGATCTACCACCCTCAGCTGCGGGAGACGGACGCGGACGAGATCGTGTTCGTGACCGACGATCCGCTGCAGAGCATGCTCGAGGTGGCCCTGGCCGGCCGCGGGGTGGTCGGGGATCTCGCCATCGCGCCCAGCCCCGTGGCCCTCGGCCGGGTGCGGGTGGGGGAGCACGGCCAGACGGAGGTGACCATCTCCAACGCCGGTGGGGCCGAGCTCCAGGTGTCAGGCATCGCGCTCGCGGCCCACAGCGGGGAGTTCAGCCTGGCGTCCACGGAGGTGGATCTGGCCGGCCTGCCCGCCAACCCGCTGACGCTCAGCCCGGGCCAGGCCGTGCACGTGACCCTCGGGTTCGACCCGGCGGACGCGGGCGACGAGACGACCCAGCTCCTGGTGGACAACTCGAGCGCCGAGCCGCAGCGCGCGGCCGCGGTGAGCGCGAGCGGCTATGTGCCGCCGGCCGTGCAGGCCGACCCCGACCCCCCGGTGCTCCAGTACGGCAACGTGCAGATCGACTTCGGTTCGGGCCAGGCGGAGACCAGCACGCTGGTGGTCGAGCTCACCAACGTGGGCGGTGAGCCGCTCCGCATCGACAGCATCCAGCGCGCCGCCAGCACCAGCATCGAGTACACTTTCAGCCCGGCCTCCATCCCGCCCATCGACATGGGGGTCACGGTGCCGCTGTCGGTGCACTTCACCCCGGCCGCCCTGGGCGCCAAGCAGGGGGCGCTCCTGGTGGACACCAACGATCCGGACATCGCGGTGGACGGCGTGACGGGCCGGCTGCAGATCGACATGCTGGCCAACGGCATCGATCCCAACATCTTCGTCACCCCGGCCGCCAGCATCGCCTTCGGCTCGGTGTACGTGGGCCAGCAGGTGACCCGCCAGGTGGTCGTGCGCAACGCGGGCAGCGGCCCGCTGTCGGTCGACGCCATCGCGCTCAGCCCGGGCAGCTCCAACTCCTACAGCCTGGCCAACCTGCCGCAGCTCCCCATGGTCATCTCCAACGCCATGACCGAGCTCACCTTCGACGTGCTGTACGTCCCCGCCGCGGAGGGCGCCCAGGACGCGGGCGCGGTGCTGATCGATTCGTCGGACATCGGCAACCCCAGGGTGGACCTGGCCCTCACCGGCACCGGCGCGGCCTGCCCGGTCAACACCCTGGATTGCAACGACGATCCGCAGGACGGATGCGAGGTGACCTGCGTGCCCGCCGGGGCCGAGCAGTGCAACTACCGCGACGACGACTGCGACTGCGCCACGGACGAGGACTTCGATCTGGACACCGATCCCGATCACTGCGGCTCGTGCGCCAATGACTGCACCTACCTCCACGGCCTGGCCGGCTGCTCCGGCGGGCAGTGCCACCTGGCCCAGTGCGCGGCGGGCTGGGACGACTGCGATGACGACGAGGACACGGGCTGCGAGACCGACATCACCACCATCAGCGACTGCGGCCAGTGCGATCGGGTCTGCCAGTTCGCCCACGCCGAGCCGAGCTGCCTGGGCGGGGCTTGTGTCATGGGCGACTGCGACACGTACTTCAAGGACTGCGACGGCTTGAGCAACACTGGCTGCGAGGTGTCCTTCAACGACGACGAGCAGAACTGCGGCGACTGCAACATCCGCTGCCTGTACGCCAACGGCACGGGCATCTGCCTGGGCGGGTTCTGCCGGCTCGACACCTGCCTGCAGGACTTCGCCAACTGCGACACCCTGGAGAACACGGGCTGCGAGGCGAACCTGCTCACCGATCCGCTGAACTGCAACGGCTGTGGCAACGACTGCCCGGACGCCGGCGGCACCCCGGTGTGCAACGACGGCACCTGCGGCGTGTCGGACTGCAACCCGGGCTGGGCGGACTGCAACGGGGACGGGACCACCTGCGAGACCAACACCGCCGCGGATCCCAACAACTGCGGCGGCTGTGGCAACCAGTGCGAGTTCGCCAACGATCACGGGACGTTCAGCTGCGTCGGCTCCACCTGCGTGGTGAGCTCCTGCGAGGCGGGCTGGGGCAACTGCGACTCCCAGGCCCCCAACGGCTGCGAGACCGACGTGAGCCAGGACGCCCAGAATTGCGGCTACTGCGGCCACGTCTGCCAGCTCGATCACGCCGGCTCGTACTGCGCGGCCTCCGCCTGCCAGCTCGGGGCCTGCGACGCGGGCTTCCACAACATCGACACCAACCCGCTGAACGGCTGCGAGTGCGCCGAGGACAGCGAGGCCGACCTGTGCGCGGACGCCCTGGTCACCAACCTCGGCTCCCTGGGCGCGGGCGGCAACCTCGAGCTGACCATCACCAACAACCTGATCCCCTGGGTGGCCGGGGTGATCCAGGACGAGGACTGGTACACCTTCACCGCGCTGGACGACTTCTCCGCGGACGTGGCCGCCGGCGTCGACCACCACGATCTGCACGTCTTCTTCGAGGCCGGCAGCGGCAACCCGGGGGCCCAGTACGCCTTCAAGATCTACCGCTTCCACGGCGCCGGTCCGAACTGCAGCAACAAGCAGCTCCTGTGCGACGCGAACGGCGCCCTCGACTTCCACCACTATGGCCAGAACCCCTGCTGGCGCGGGACCTCCAACCCGAACCAGTCCATCCGCTACTGCGGGGACGACGACTCGGCGCGCTACTGGATCCAGGTCTACCGGGTGAGCAGCCTGGTCACCTGCGAGCCCTATGTGCTGCGCGTCATCCTGGTGCCCTGAACCCACCGCCGGCTTGACTTGCGCTGCGCGGAACGCGTAGTGTTCCCCTGCGAGGTGGACGGCACCTCGTGGGGTTTGCCAAGGGGAAATAACAAATGGAAATATCAAGAGAAACTACAAAAGATAGCATTCGGCTTGAATTGGATGAGAAGCTCTTTCCCCGTCCGGTTTCCGTCGCGGCCGCCTACCGGTTCCTGGACCGATGCTACATCCGGCTGGAGCGCGCGGGGAAGCAGCACCTGATCGTCCAGCTGAAGGGCAAGCAGAAGATCACCAAGGCGTCCCTCGAGTGCCTGGCGGAGGAGTTCCAGAACGAGCTGTTGCACCAGCTCCTCCGCCACCAGGTGGCCGAACGCACGGCTGGACTCCGGGACGCCATCGTGGGGCGGGCCCTGTTCTCGGCCGAGCCCGCGCCGACCGAGGCCGCCTCGCCTGGCGGGGACTCGGCGGGTCCAGCCGACATGGACTACCTCGACGACCCGCTGGGCATCGCTGTGCCCTGGGAGGAGAAGTATGGCGAAGGCCAGGACAAGAACGGTGGCGGGCAAGGCCAGAGCTGAGGTCCAGGCCAGGGCCGGGACCAAGACCAAGACCAAGGCCAAGGTGACAGCCAGGAGCCGAGCCCCGGCCGGCGCGAAGCGCCCACGCGCCACGTCCTGCAAGGCGACCGGCGTGTCCAGCGCGGGCCTGGTGCTGGAGCTGGATGGGCACCTCTACCCGCGCGCCGCGGTCGATCGGGCCCGGGCCGCCTTCGCCCACCTGGCGCGGATCGAGGTGTGCCGGGTGGGTGAGCTCCTGCGGATCGAGTTCCACGAGGCCGAGCCCGAACTGGCCGGGGTCCTGCCCGACGAGTTCGCCAACTACGCGCTCGGGTGCATGACGGTGAACCCATGAGCTTCGAGCTGCCCGAGGTCCGCAACCCGGGCCTGATGCCCTTCCGCTTCCGGCTCTTGCCGGGGGGCCGCGCGGTGGTGGTCACCGATCTGGCCGGACGCTTCGCCATCCTGAGCCGGGAGGAGTTCGGAGACTTCGTGGCGGGCACGCTGCCGGACGATCACCCGGCGGCTGCGCGGGTGAGGAACGCGGGGCTCGTGCGCTCCGCAGAGGGAGAGACCGACACCGTCGCAGCCCTGCGCCGGAGGAGCGAGCACCTGATGCGGGGGCCCGGCCTGCACATCCTGATCCTCACCCTGCGCTGCAACCAGGCCTGCGTGTACTGCCACGCGAGCCGCAAGGGGGAAGGCGCCGAGGGTGTGGACATGAGCCAGCAGACGGCGGCCCGTGTCCTGGACGTGGTGTTCGCCTCTCCCAGCCCGGATCTCACCCTCGAGTTCCAGGGTGGTGAGCCCACCCTGAACTTCGAGGTGCTGCGCTTCGTGGTGGAGGAGGCCAGCCGGCGAGCCAGCGCGAGCGGCAAGCGCGTCTTCTTCAGCCTCGTCTCCAACCTCAGCCCGCTCGACCAGGAGAAGATCGACTTCCTCGTGGACCACGGGGTGATGGTGTGCTCCTCCATCGATGGGCCCGCGGCCCTGCACGACAGGAACCGCCGCTGGAGCTCCAGGAGCGCCCACCAGGCCACGCTCGCTCGCATCGAGGAGTTCCGCAGGGCGTACGCCAAGCGTGGCCTCGACCCGGAGCTGGCGTTCGTGAACCTGCTGGCCACCGTCTCGCGCGCCTCCCTCGCTCAGCCCGAGGCGCTCGTCGACGAGTACGTGCGCCTGGGCAGCAAGGTCGTCCACCTGCGGTCGCTCAACCCCTTCGGCATGGGCAAGAAGATCTGGGCCAAGGAAGGCTACACGGCCGAGGAGTACCTGGCGTTCTACCGGCGGGCCTTCGATCACATCGTGAAGCTGAACCGCGCCGGGGTCGAGATCATGGAGAAGATCGCCGCGCTCGCGCTCACCCGCATTCTGACCGACGACGATCCGAATTACATGGACCTGCGCTCGCCGTGCGGGGCTGGCATCGGCCAGCTGGCCTACGGATACGATGGCAAGGTCTACACCTGCGACGAGGGCCGCATGGTGGCCGCCATGGGCGATCCCATGTTCTGCATCGGCGATGTGCAGGCGGGTGGTTACGCGGACATCATCAGGCACCCCGGGGTGCGCTCCCTGTGCGTGGCCTCCTGCCTGGAGTGCTTGCCCGGCTGCTCGGATTGCGCCTACGCCCCGTACTGCGGGGTCTGCCCAGTGTACAACTACGTCCAGGAAGGGGACCTGGTGGCCCGCTGGCCGCAGAACGATCGCTGCCGAATCCAGATGGGAATCGCGGATCTGCTCTTCGAACGCCTCCAGGAGCCGGGCCTCGAGCCGCTGCTTCGCCGCTGGACCATCAACCGGGATCGTTCCTCGGTCTACAGGCGAATGATGCCCTTGACAACTCCGGTAACCTGCCCGTAGGATAGGAAAAGTCTTCCCGGGAGGCCGCCGCCATGCCGAAGGACAAGCTCCCTAAGTTGGACAAGGATCCATCCGCTTTCCTCACGGCGGAGGAGCGCAAGCTCACGCGGCGCGACGTCCTCTCGACGTCGGCCACGGCGCTGCTGCTCGCGGCGGGAACGAGTCTGGTGGCGGGCAAGGCTGCCGCCAGCACGGCTGGCGCACAGCCCGTCGGGGCAGGCAAGGCGCCCGCAGAGGGCGGCGCTGCCGCGCTGAAGGGGGTCGACCTGTCCCACTGCTCGCACGGCTCCCACGGCTCCCACGGCTCGCACGGCTCCCACGGCTCCCACGGCTCCCACGGCTCGCACGGCTCCCACGGCTCGCACGGCTCCCACGGCTCGCACGGTTCGCACGGCTCCCACGGCTCGCACGGCTCTCACGGCTCGTGGTGAGCCCCTTCAGCGCTGCCGCCCGCAGCGCTCCATGACCAGAATCCAGAGGGTGCAGCCGAGTTCCTGCGCGTCGAACTTCTCGAGCGTTCGCAGGCCGGCCTCTCGGCCCCAGGCCTCGACCTCAGCCACGTCCAGGTCGTGGAGGTGTTCGAAGGGCAGCCCTGGATGGTCCTCCACCGCCTGCGTCTTCTGAGCGCTGCGGACCAGCCCGAAGAGCACGTCCTCGGCGAGCAGCAGACGCCCGCCGTGGGGCGCCAGCATGCTGGCCATCCGGGTGATGGCCCTGGAGGGGGAGCGCAGGTGGTTGAGGCTGCGCAACGACAGGACCCAGTCGAAGGGCCTCCCGCTCCAGCGCCAGGCCTCGAAGCGAGTCCGGCGTCGGGAGAACCCGGCCAGCCCGGGCGCATCCGGTGGCAAGCCCGGGTCGAGCCCCAGGTAGTCGAGCGCGCCGGCCTCCAATGCCCGGGCGAGGGCGCCCTGGATGGGGACCTGGCCGCAGCCGACGTCCAGGACGTGTCCCCGCACCTGGTGCAGCCAGACGTCGAGCAGCCGCCTCGCCCGGCTGAATCCATCTCTGGCGTCTGGTCTCAGGCACCCCCCGCACAGCGGACGGCGTGGACAGCGGATGCAGGTGGACGCTGGCACGAGCCGTCGTAGCTGGCCTGCGAAGTCCTCGGGCACCAGGCCCCGCGCCAGATCCAGGTAGACCTGCGGCTCCTCTCGCAGCGTGCGCTCCAGGGTCCGATCCGAGAAGTCCCGGCCGCGGACGACGTGGCGCTGGGCAGTCCCCGGCGCGCGCATGACGAGGCAGGCGTGGATCGGATCCGGAGGCGGTCGGCGCCCCTTCCGGATTGCGCAGGCCGACAGGCGCAGCGCCTCGGGTGGTCCCACGGGCGACAGGTTGAAGGAGTTCGGGGCCTGCCTCGAGACGGGCCGCAGCTCGCGCTCCCCCCGGCGGGCGAGGTAGGTCAGGAACCCCCCGCGACAGCGCCGGCGGAGGCTGCAGCCCGCGCATCGCCCCCCGAACCCGCGGTTGCGGTCGTCCACGGGATGGAAACACGTCTCGAAGGCCTCGGCCATCCAGGCGAAGCCATCCGCCCGCAGGCCCGCGTCCAGGTCCTCCAGCCCGGGCAGGAGACAGAGCGGGCAACCATCGAAGGCCACCGTCAAGTCCGGGTAATCCCGGGCTCGCAGGATGGCGTGCGCCACGCGCGCGGCGCTCTCCTTCCAGGTCGGGACGAGGCGGGCGAAGCCGTCCAGGGCATTCCCCTCGGGCTCGATCAGCGAGAACTTGACCCGCAGCGGAGCCAGGGGGGCCAGCAGCGGAGGGAACTCGTCGAGGCGCGCCACGTTCTGGCGGGTGACCACGACGTTGACCGTCCGCTCCACCCGCGTCGCGCGCAGGTTGGCCAGGGTCCGCAGGCTCTCGGAGAAGGCGCCCCGGGCCCGAACCGCGGCGTCATGGCTGGCCGCATCGGGGCCGGCCAGGGACTGGTACACATAGCCGAGGCCCAGATCGAGCAGGCGCCGGCACAGGCCCGGGTAGGCGAGCATGCGGGCGTTGGTCACCAGCCCGAGGCCGAGCCCGCGGGCGTGGACGTGCCTGGCCAGCTCCAGGAGATCGGGCCGGACGGTCGGTTCGCCGCCCGAGAACACCACCATCTCCGCGCCCAGCCGCTGCGCCTCGTCGATGCGTTTCTTCAAGGGCCCGGTGCCGAGGTCGAGGCCCCGGTGAGGCGAGGAGTGGCAGTAGACGCAGTTCTGGTTGCAGGTGTAGCCGACCTTGATCAAGGCGCGAGATGGCATGCGACGCCATCCTACTACGAATGGTGCGCGGCTGCCTCCCTCAGATGGGCGCCCGCGGACGACGGGCAGGCCCGCCGAGGCGGACAGCGGTGATCCGCCTGAGCCCCTCGACGAGCAGCGCGGCGCAGCGCTCGCCCGGATACCGGACGCTCGCCAGGGCCAGATCGACATCCAGCCGCTCGAGGTCACCGCTGGAGCCAGGTAGCTGGTGGGTCAGGCGGCGCGCATAGGTGTACTCGCGGACGACCCGCTGGCAGCGCGCGGTGGCATCGTCGCCGTCCTGGGCGGCTGCGCAAGCCTGCGGATCGACGCTGGCGAGCGCCCGGCAACGCACCACCTCGGGAGGGGGCAGGCCCGCGAGCCCTTCGCAGCCGCGCGGATCACCCGTGGCCAGGGCCTGACAGTAGCTCTTCAGCGCCTGCGCCTGTTCGGGTGAAGCTCCGGTCGAGCGGCTCACGGCCTCCAGCTCCGCGGCTCCGCAGCGATGCTGGAACAGGACTCCGTAGAGCACGAGCCGCTGGACGCATTCCTCGCGCGCGTGGTTCGGCTCCTCCGGCAGCTGCCCGCATGGCTCGGACGAACCCGAGCGCACGGCCTCGCAGACCGCCAGGCTGGACGAGATGGCCAGGAACAGCGTGTCGGCCTCTCTGGCCCAGCTCTCGGCCGCGGAGGGATCGCCCCGATGGAGCAGGCCGCCGGCCCGGTTCCAGACAGGCCCGAGCGTGCCCCGGAGGGAAGTGAAAGTGGGGACCAGCGTGCCGTCCAGCTGGCGTTCCACCGCGTCGAGGAAATCGGCCCGCGCCTGCCAGACGGCGACCAGCCGCACGGCGGCGACGGTCTCCTGCCAGAGCTGCGGCAGCCGGAGCTCGAAGGCCCGGGCGGCCTCGGAGAGCAGCACCATGCAGCGGCCTCGCAGGCGCTCGCGCGCTGCCTGCTCCTCGCCCGTGCAGGTCGCTGCCTGGCTGGTGCCGTGGGTGAGCAGCGCGGCCATCACGCACAGCCAGCCCAGGGTGCTCGGACGCCGCGCGGTATGCTGGGTCTGCATGCCCGACCTCCTGGCCCGAGGTTAGCGCCCGCGCGGCGACTCCACAAGGCCGACCGCACCCCGCTGCACGGCCAGGTCGCGGAGGCTGCACCAGCTCCGGCCTCGGCCCAGCACCTCCAGGAACCTGCGGACGCGTGTCCGGCGCAGGCCCAGAGGTGCGTCTAGGCCCGCCTTGCCGAGCGCCAGAGCATGGAGCAGCTCGTCCTCGGCCAGGTCCAACCCGTGCATGACCAGGACCAGGGGCTGGGCGGTCAGCGGTGCCAGCCGCTCGAGGATGCCGGCCAACCCGTCACCGAGCAGGTGATGCAGCGACAGGTTCAGCGGTAGCGGCCAGAGGCCGGCCGCGCCGCAGGGCACCTCCCACAGGGCTCCGCGGCCTGGCCGCCAGGGGCGCTCGAGGTCGAGCCGGTAAGGGGCGGTCGGGCCACGCGGCCAGCGGAGCTGCCCGGCCAGCATGGGCCAGGGCAGCCTCGGACCCAACAGGCGTTTCCACAGGGCCAGGCTGGGCTTGATGGGCAGGGGCACCAGCGAGCTGTCATACAGGTAGCCACGCTGGGCCAGGTGGACGAGCACCCGCCGGTCCAGGTTCCAGCCCGGGGCCCGGAATCCGACCGGCCGAGTTCCCACCTGCGTGACGATGGCCTGCTCCGCGAGATCGATCTCCGCCCGCAGCGCCCCGTCGTCCAGCAGGCGGAGGTCGTTCGGGTGACTGTTCGAGTGGTTCCCGACCTCATGCCCCGCGCGAACGGCCTGGATCAGGCCCGCGGCGTTGCAGGCGGCGGCGAGCGGTGCGCCCAGCGAGAAGAAGGTCGCCGGGATGGAGAGTGCCGCGAACAGCTCCAGGAAGCGCTCCAGGCAGTCCGTGTACACCGGATCCGCGCTGCCCGCCGGCGCAGGTGCGCGCCCGCGCCGGATGAGGTAGGCCGAGACGGGATCCAGGTCTACGCTCGCGCAGATCCACCGCCTCACGGCGCACCTGCCCGCCGGGCGTCCCGGCGCAGCGCCCACCCGCAGGTGGCGAGGAGGGCCAGGTGCTGGCAGGCGCTGGGCACCCACTCGAGCAGGCCGCCCGACGAGCGCCTCGCCCGCCGCTCCGGCCTCCAGCTGAGCTGCACGGGCAGCTCGAGGATGCGCAGGCCTGACTGGAGCGCACGGCAGAGCACGTCGGCGTGGAACTCCTTGCCCGGCAGGTCCGAGAGGATGCGCGGTACGACCTCGGCGCGGTAGGCCCGGGTCATGCCCGTGGCCATGGTCAAGCCGTGCCCCAGCAGCAGGCGTGTCGCCAGGCTGGCGCCGCGCGAGAGGAGCCTGCGGCCGAGCGGCACACCGACGAGCCCGGCGCCGCGCCGATGGGGGGAGGCCAGCACGACGTCGGCCTCGTCCGCCAGGGCGCTGCGCACCAGGGACCGCAGGCCGCGCGGATCCCACGACCCATCGGCCTCGGTCGTCAGCAGGACGCGGCCCGTGGCCTGTCGCATGCCCTCGCGCAGGGCGCGTCCGCGGCCAAGGTGGCAGCCGAGGCGCAACGGACGCAGCCAGGGGCGGGTTCGACTCAACGAGCGCATGAGCTCCAGCGAGGAATCCTGACTGCCGTCGTCGACCAGCAGGAGCTCCCAGGAGACGCCCAGGTCCGCCGACCAGCCCTCGAGCTCGTCGACCGAGCGCGCCAGCCCGCTGGCCTCGTTGTAGACTGGCACGACGATCGAGAGCTGCGCGCCTTCGCGGCCCATGGGAGCGGTATTGTCCCATACCCGGCGGGGTCGAGCAACGAGCATCGGCGCGCCGTGGGCCGGCGTGTGGGCTTGTCCACATGCCCGGCATTGGCTAGGCTGGACCCGCATGGCGCAGACCGACCTACTGCTCCTCCACCCGCCTGACTTCATCGGCCGGCAGCCCGAGGCGGCGGTCGCCACGATACGCGAGGAGCGCTACATCCCGCTGGGTCCGCTCTACCTGGCGAGTCACCTGAGGCGCCACGGCCTCCGCGCGATGGTCGCGCCGCTCCGGGACTTCTACCAGGAGCGAGGGTGCTACCTCGACTACGACGACGGGAGTCAGGCGGCGGTCGACCGCTTCGTGTGGAAGTCCGCACGTATCCTGTCGAGCCTGGTGCAGCGCCTGCAGCCCCGGGCCGTGGGCATCAGCCTCAACTACGCGCTGCACGAACGCGCCGTCGAGCTCCTGCTCGAGGTCCTGAGGCGGGACCAGCCAGGTCTGCCGGTGATGCTCGGCGGCGTGCACGCCACGCTGACAGCGGCGGACTGGCTGCGACGACCGGCCGGACCCGACTGGGTGGTCCTGGGTGAAGGCGAGGAGACCTGCCGGCGGCTCCTGGCCGCCGACCTCCAGGC
This sequence comes from Myxococcota bacterium, assembly GCA_022710975.1. GTDB lineage: Bacteria > Myxococcota > B64-G9 > B64-G9 > B64-G9 > JAKLGA01. The sequence continues at coordinate 130,800 of JAKLGA010000006.1, forward strand.
GGACGGCATCCCCGGGCTGGGGTGGCGGACGCCCGCGGGGCACCTCGAGCTGCGTCCCACCCCGAGGCTCCTGGGAGCGCGCGAGCTGTCGCATCCCCTGGACCTCGATCTGCTCGCGTTGCCCCGCTGGAGCTCCTTCGAGGAGCTCCTCCACTACGTCCACTTCAGCCGGGGTTGCAGCTGGCGCTGCGCCTTCTGCTGCAGCCCGCACATCTGGGGCCGGCGACGGCTGCGCGATCCGGAGACGGTCGCGACCGAGATCGCCGCGCTGCACCGCCGTGGCGTGCGGCAGGTGTTCGTCACCGACGAGGCCCTCATCCCGAGATCCGCCGGCTACGAGGAGATCCTGGGTGTGCTCGGCCGGTTCAAGGACATGCGCTTCTGCGGCCTCATGAGGCCTGACCACCTCGATCGGGTCGACCCCGAGGCGCTTCGCCTGGCCAACCTGGAGCTCGTCTACCTGGGGGTCGAGAGTTTCTCGACGCGCGTCCTGCGCGCGATGAACAAGGGCATGACGGGCCGCAGGTTCCGGACGTTCAGCGGTGCCCTGCGCCGCCTGCGGGCTGCGGGCGTACGGACCACCCTGCTCATCATGCTCGGCTATCCCCACGGGGGACCGGGCGAGGATGGCAGGACGGTGGAGACCTGCCGGCGCCTGGCGGAGGAGGGTCTGATCTGGGATCTCGGCGTCGCCCACACCGCGCCCTTCCCGGGCACGGCCCTGGCGCGGGAGGAGGGCACGTCCTTCAGGCTGCTGGAGCCCAGGCGGCACCACTGGAACCTGTCGGAGCCGGTCATCGAGCTCGTGGGCCGTGGCGGGAGGGTGACCTACCCGGCGGCGCAGATGGCGGCGGCCTATCGGGAGCTCGAGTCGATACGCGTGCGCTTCGGCCTCGGACCCTACCGCGCCGCGGGCAGTCGCGGGCTGGGCCTGGAGGGACCGTGAAGACGCCCCGGATGCTCATCGTCGTGCCACCGCTGGCGCTCGACCGGGACTTCGTGGACAGCCCCGCGTTCCTGGCCTGGCCAGCCTACCTGGCCGCGGCGGTGGTCCGGCAGGCCGGGCTGGAGGTCGAGGTGCTCGACGGGCTGGCGGCGCCCGGCGCGGACCTCAGGGCCGCGGCCGGCGGGCTGGAGGGGGACGCGCTCTGGGTCGGTCAGCCCGCGGCCGGCTTCCTGGAGCGGCTGGAGGCGACCTCGGCAGACGCGGCGGTCCTGGTCGGCAGCCCGTTCCTGATCCAGCGCCTGGCCCGCCCGTGGCTGCGGGCCATGCTGGAGAGGCTGGGACCCGGGCGGATCGGGCGGCGCGTGCTGGCCGATCTGTACACCGGCGGCATGCACTACCTCGACTACGACGGTCCGGGCCTGCTCGCTGGGCTGACCGGGCTCGACCTCATCCTGCGCTTCGAGGGCGAGCGGCTGCTGCGGGGGCTGGCGGAGGAGGTCCGCGCCGGGGCGCCCGCCCAGGGAGGAGTTCGCTCCGAGCGGGAGGCCTTCCCGCTGGACGACCTGCCGGCTCCGGCCTGGGAGCTGCTGCCGCTGGAAGCGTACTTCGACTTCCTGCAGCGGGTGCTGACGAGCCGCGTCCGGGCCCCGTCGATGCAGCCGCGACCCGCCCGGACCCTGCCGCTGCAGACCTCGAGGGGCTGCCCCTACGGATGCTGCTTCTGCACCCGGAACCCGGGCTTGCCCGCGCCGCGTCGGCAGGTGCGCCCGGTGCCCTGGCCCCGGGTGGACGCCTGGCTCCAGGACTGGAGGCGCGGACTCGAGCTCGAACGGGTGGTGGTGCTCGATGAGATCGCCAACCTCGAGCCCGCGCGGTTCACCTCGCTGCTCGGCGCGGCCGAGCGCCTCGGACTGCGGCTCGAATTTCCGAACGGGCTGCGGGCGGATCTCCTGTCGGAGGATCAGCTCCGCCGCCTGCGCCGGCTCACCGATCGGATCAAGGTGTCGCTGGAGAGCGCGAGCCCGCGGGTCCAGCAGGAGGTCCTGGGCAAGAGGCTCGATCCCGGGCAGACCGTGCGGGTGGCAGCGAGCTGCCACGACCTGGGGCTCGCCCTGCAGGTGCACGCGCTGATCGGGCTCCCCGGGGAGACACGCACGGAGGTCATGCAGACGCTCGCGCTGCTGGCCGAGCTGCGGGACGCCCAGGCGGTCGAGCCGCTGGTGCAGTTCCCCGTGCCCCTGCCGGGCAGCGAGCTCGCGGCCCGGCTGGACCCCGCGGCGGTCCCTTTGGCCGAGGCGCTGCCCTACGCCTCCTTCCAGCAGGCCGCCTGGCCGCTCCCGGGCGCGCCCGAGGCTGCCTTCCTCGAGCAGGCCAGGGCCGAGTTCACCCGGCGGCTGGAGCCCGGGCCCGGCAAGCTGATCGTCAACCTGACCTACCTGTGCAACAACCGCTGCGTGTTCTGCGCGGTGGGCGATCGCCCCCGCCGCCACGCCGCCCGCGAGGAGGTGGAGGCGGCGCTGCGCAGCCAGCGCGAGGCCGGCACGGACCTGCTGGACCTGGATGGCGGCGAGCCCAGCCTGCACCCCGATCTCGTGCCGCTGGTCGAGCTCGCCCGCGGGCTCGGCTACCGCACGATCACCCTGATCACCAACGCGCGCAGGCTGTCCTATCCGGCGTTCGCCAGGCGCCTGGTCCAGGCCGGCGTCGGCCAGTTCCTGGTCTCGGTCCACGGCCCGGACGCCGCGGTGCACGAGGCGCTCACCTGCGCGCCTGGCTCCTTCGAGCAGACCCGGCGAGGACTGCGGGCGGCGCTGGAGGCCGCGGGCGACGCAGGGCGGATCGCGGTCAACACGACCGTCGTGGCCGGCAACCTCGCGCGCCTGGGGGACATGGGGGCCTGGCTGGCGGCCGAGGGCGTGACGCGCTGGAACCTGCAGCTGCTGACCCCGTTCGGGCGTGCCCACGCCGGTTTGCTGCCCGCGCAGGATGGACTGCAGCGCGCGCTGGAGGGCCTGCTGGCGGCCCCCCCCGCGGGCCTCCGCCTGCAGGTGATCAACTGTCCGCCCTGCCGGCTACCCGGCCGTGAGGGCGCGACCCGGGTGGACTTCGGCAAGCGCGACAGGGCGATGCTGTTCGTGGGCGGCGCGCCGACCAACCTGCGGGCGTACCTGGCGGAGCGGCGGCGGCGCATCCAGGGTTGCGCGAGCTGCGCCTTCTCGTTGAGCTGTGGGGGCGACTGGGACTTCGAGCGCGGACCGGCCGGTGAGGGGGCCGGGTGAGGATCCGCCTCGTGCACCTGCCGCGCCTGGGCCCGGACGAGCGCCTGCCTCGCGGAGCCTGGATCAACGTGATGCCGGTGGGCCTGCTGGCCCTGGCGGACGTGCTCGACCGAGGGGGCCACGACGTGCAGGTCTGGCACGCGGGCGTCGAGGCCCGGGTGGCGCCGCCGTTCGAGCTGGCCGAGGCGCTGGCTCGCGAGCGCGCGGAGGTCGTCGGGCTGAGCCTGCACTGGCACCCGCAGCTGCCTGCCGTGGAGGCGGCGGTCCAGGCGATCCGCCGGCGGCTGCCGGAGGTCCGGTTGGTCCTCGGGGGCATGACCGCCACGTGGTTCGCCGAGGAGCTCCTGACCGCCTGGCCCGGGGTCGACGCGGTGCTGCGCGGCGAGGCGGAGCGCTCGCTGGTGCGGCTGGTGGAGCTGTGGGCCAAGGGCAGGGGAGACCTGGAGGAGGTGCCCGGCCTGAGCTGGCGGCGCGGCGGCGCTCGGGTGCACAACCGGCTGGGGCCGCCGGCGGATCGTCCGCAGCTCGACTCGCTGGACTTCGCCCGGCTCGATCTGCTGCGCCACGGAGGAGCCTACAACGCCCAGTTCGCGCCCGTGGACGGGCGCTTCGAGAACCCGCCCGTGTTCTACCTCTGCCCCGGGCGGGGCTGCAGCCGGAGGTGCGCCTTCTGCGGCGGCGGGCGCGGCGCGCACAGCGCGATGTCCGGCCGGCGGGGTGTCGTCTTCCGCAGCCCTGGCGTCGTGGCCAGGGAGCTCGCCCGCGTGGCGCGCCAGGGAGTGCGGGACTTCTGCGTGTGCTTCGACCCACCGCCAGCGAGCGCAGCCTTCTACCCGGCCTTCTTCGAGGCGGTCCGGCGGCAGGCCCTCGAGCGCGAGATCGGGCTGGTCTTCGAGTGCTTCCAGCCCCCCCCGCGGGCCTTCCTCGAGGACCTCGCGCGGACCTTCCAGCCGGCCCGCAGCCGCCTGTTCTTCTCGCCCACGGTGGCGGACGAGACGCTCCGCAGGCGCATCCTGGGGTACGGCTACCCCAACCGCGAGGTGGAGCGCGCGCTGCGGGAGTGCGAGGCGCTCGGGCTGGCGACCAGCCTGTACTTCGCCGCCGTGCCTCAGGAGACCGAGGCGCAGCTCGAGGCCTCGCTCGCCTGGCAGGCCGCGCTCGTGTCCCGGCACAGCTGCCAGCTGATTCACTCCGCGCTGGAGATCGAGCCGGGCGCGCCCTGGGGCGAGCGACCCGGGCGGTTCGGGCTGACCCACGTACGGCGGGGGTTCGCGGCCTTCCGGGCGCGACACCTCGAGCTCGGTCAGGGGCTGTGCGCCGAGGCCGAGGTGGGCTATGCGTTCCCGGGGCTCGACGCCAGGCTCGTGCGGGTGAGGAGCGCGCTGTCCGCGCCGCTGCCCGATGCGGCGCAGGCCCTGGCCGGCAACGGGCGGGGGACCGACGAGCGCATCCTGATGGTCGGCCCGGAGCGGCTCGAGGAGGGGTTGCGGCTCGTCTCCGCCTGGCGGGGGTCGCCGTGCCGGCTGCACCTCGCCGGCCGTGACGAGCTGCGCGCGGACCGCGCTCTGCTGCGCCGCCTGGCGGAGGCGCTCGGGCCCGCGGCGCGGCTGGTGCCCCTGGAGACCGCACTCGTCAGCCACCAGCGCTGGTCCGCGGAGCGCACCCGCGCGGCCGGCGGCGGCGGGCTGCGTGTCCTGCACCTGGCCGGTGACCAGGCCGCGCGCACGGCCGTGGCCTGGCTCCGGCGGCCCGTGCCGGTGGCGCCCGCCGGATGGGTCCTGGCGGATGTATGCCGCTGGCTGCCCGGGATCTGCCCCGCGCGCGGCCCGCGCCTGGTCGCGCTCTCCAGCGCCGGAGGCCTGCGGACGTGCTCCTCCAGCCCGGCCCTGGCCGGTCGCGGCTGGGCGGGCATACAGCGGGAGATCCAGGCCTGGGACGCCGGGCTGGAGCTCCGCAGGGGTTGCCAGGAGTGCCCGGTGAGGACCGCCTGTTGCCGCTGCCCACAGCTCGGCCAGGTGAGCGAGGCCGTCTACTGCGAGCTGTGGCGCGCGCTGGGCCTGACGGGCCTGGGGCCGGCCGGTTGGTCCATGGTGTCCGCACCGCGTCCGCCCGCCCTGGGCTGGGATGGCTGAGGAGCGAGAGGTGGATAACTTCGAGCTGAACCTGGGGCGCGCCTGCAACTCCAGGTGCACCTTCTGCGTCTCGCGCCAGGCCACCGCGGCGGAGCGGGCCTGGTTGCCCCTGGACAAGGCGCTCCACGAGCTCGAGCTGGCCCGGGCCCAGGGCTGCTCCTCCCTGGGCCTCCTGGGGGGCGAGCCGACGCGCTATCCCCACCTGCTCGAGCTCGTCGGTCATGGCCGGCAGCTGGGTTACACGCGCATCGCCCTGGGGACCAACGGGATGCGGCTGGCGGATCGGGCCTTCCTCGAGCGGCTGGTGTCGGCCGGGGTGACCCGGGTCGGGGTGAGCATCCACGCGGACATCGCCTCCATCGAGGATCGGCTCACGCGGACCCCCGGCTCGTTCGCCCGCAAGGTGGCGGCCCTGAGGAACCTCGTGGCCGTCCGCCAGGCCGGCGGCCTGCCCGACGGCCTGGCGGTGAACCCCGTCCTGCACCGGAGGATCCTGGTGCGCCTGCCGAGGCTGCTGGCGTTCTTCGGCTCGCTCGGGCTCGTGGATGTGCGCATCAACAGCCTGAGGCCGGTGACCCTCGGGCGAGAGGACCGGTCGCTCTGCCCGCGGTTCTCGGAGGCGCAGCCGCGCCTGCTGGAGATCGTCGCGCAGAACGAGCGCGACCGGCGCCTGCACCTGACGCTCGGCGACTTCCCCTTCTGCGTCCTGCCCTGGCAACTGCTCGAGTCCCGGGAGCTCCTGGAGCGCTACGTCGGTGAACAGCACGACCTCGCCACGCGGGTGTCCATCTTCAGCGACGCCCGCAGCGAACACGGGCAGGGCCTGGCGAGGTTCTCCTGGGGCCAGGCCAAGCGCGATCGCCTCAAGGCCAAGCCCGCCGCCTGCGCCGAGTGCACCTGGGAGGCTGGCTGCGAGGGGTTCTGGAAGAGCTACCTGGATCTGTGGGGGGAGGCGGAGGCACACTCGCTGACGAGCCGGCCGCCGCCCTGGGCGGCCGGGCCTGGCACGGTGTGAAGGGGCAGGGACCGGAGGCGACCTTGGAGCGTTTCTCCACCTACAGCTCGCTGCACGTGCAGGTGGGCTACGCCTGCCAGAATGACTGCCTCTTCTGCTGTGACGGCGGCCGGGCGGCCCAGCCCGAGCCCATGCAGCCCGACACGGTCCGCGAGATCCTGGCGCGGAACCGGCGGCTGGAGGTGGTGGTCTTCACCCGCAGGGAACCGACCCTCAACCCGCGGCTGGTGGACTACGTGGCCCTGGCGCGCGAGCTCGGTTACCGCGGCATCATCGTGATCACCAACGGCCGCGCTCTGGCCCGGGGCGACCTGGCGGCTCGCCTCGTCGCGGCTGGCGTGACCCGGATCGGCATCTCCTTCCACGGGCCAGACGCGGCCCTGCACGACGCCATCACCGGGTGCCGGGGCTCCTTCGAGCAGGTCGTGCAAGGCATCCGCGCGGTCGCCGAGCTGCGCGCGGCGGGGCGCCCCGTGGAGCTGAAGCTCCACTCGACCGTGTGCGCGCTCAACGCCGAGCGCCTGCCCGAGATGGTGGAGCTCGCCCTGGGGTTCACGCCCGACTCCTACGGGCTGAACGCCATGTTCCTCAGCGGCATGGCCAGCGTGAACGCGGAGCGGCTCGCGCTGCCGTACCCCCGCATGGTCGAGTGCTTCCGGCGCTGCCTGCGTCCGGGCCGGCACCTGCCCATCTCGCTGTCGGAGGTCCCTCACTGCGCGGTGCTCGGGCAGGTGCCCTTCGAGTACCTCGGCTTCCGGGAGGACTTCCACCTGGTCGATCTCGGCGACGGCGGGGCGGCTCCACGCACCCGGGCTCGCTCTGCGCCGCGGGGCTTCAGGCACCGACCGGGCTGCCGCCAGTGCGCGCTGCGCGCTCACTGCGATGGGATACCGGCGGCCTATCTGGAGCGGTACGGCTGGCGCGGGCTCGAGCCGATCAGGGATCTCGACAGGCTGGCCTTCGTCCCCAGGGCCGAGCTCGAGGAGCTGCTGCGCGCTCCGCAGGGTGCCTGGCAGGTGGATGCCCTGCAGCACGGGCTGGACGCGGCCCGGGTGTCGCTCCGCGCGACCCGACCACCCACGGCGTCGATCGAGCTGCAGATCTCCGCCCGGGATGACCTGCGACCGGCCTTCGCGCGCACCGCGCGCTTCAACCTGGGGCTGACCGGGAGTCAGGCCAGCGCGGCCGAGATCGAGCTGGCGCACAGGGTGGCGGACCACCTCGGGGGCGGCGTCGAGGCCCGTGGAGACGGCCTCGACATGCTGATCCTCGCGCCCCCCGACTTCATCTATCGGCCCGGCGACAGGGGGATCCCGACCTACCCCGAGGAGGAGCACCTGCCCTACGGGGCGCTCGCGCTGGCCAGCTACCTGAGGCGCGCCGGCCTGCGCGTGATGGTGGCTCCGCTGCAGGCCTTCTACCAGCAGGAGGGCAGGTTCCACCACTTCGACGACGGCGGCGAGCCCTGTCGGCGGTCCTTCGCCACGGAGACGGACAGGATCCTGCAGGCCCTCGTCCGCCGCCTGCAGCCCCGCTCCTTCGGGCTGTCGATCAACTACGCCATCCACGAGCGCGCCGCGGAGATCATCCTCGAGCTGCTGAGGAGGAGCTGGCCGGAGCGACCCGTGCTCGCCGGCGGCAACCACGCGACGCACACCGCCGCGCGCTGGCTCGGCCTGCCGTGGCCCGTCGACGGCGTCGCGCTCGGGGAGGGCGAGCGGAGCTGCCTCGAGTGGCTACGCCGCGGCCCGCGGGGGGACGCCATCCCCGGCCTGGCGCGGCGCGCCGAGGACGGTGGGATCCGCGTGGGACGCGAGGTCGAGCCGCTCCGGGGGGAGGAGCTGGATACGCCCGTGGACGTGGGCCTGGCGGCCCTGCCGCGCTGGGCGCCGGCCAGCCGGTTCTCGCCGCTCTGCGCGACCAGCCGGGGGTGTCTCCACCGCTGTAACTTCTGCGCCAGCGGGAGCATGTGGGGCTGCCGACGTCCGCGGCCTCTCGGGGCGATCGCCGCGGAGGTGGGCGCTCTGGTGGCGGGGGGGGCGAGGCGGGTCCTGCTGGCAGAGGACATGCTCGACCCGCGCGGCGGGCAGCTCGAGGCGCTGGGCGGCGTGCTGGGGCGGTTCACGGCGTGCCGCTTCACGGCGCCGCTGAGGCAGCCGTCCCTGGAGCGCTGCCCACCCGAGCTGCTGCTGCGGGCGGGCATCGACCACGTGCTGGTGGGGCTGGAGAGCTTCTCCCCGCGGGTCCTGCGGGCCATGGGCAAGAACCTGTCGGCGACCCACCTGGCGCGGGTCGAGGTGACGTTCGAGCGCCTGCGGCGGGCCGGGGTCGGGGTGACCCTGTTCATGCTGATAGGGCACCCGGGCTCCTCGATTCGCCTCGACAGCCTGTCGGTCCGCAGGTGCCGGCAGCTGGCCGAGCGCGGCTTGCTGGCGGGGCTGTCGGCCGTGCACGTGGCCCCCTTCCCCGGCACCGCCCTGGCGACCTGGGCCGCGCGCGGCGAGCGCCTGCGGGTGATCGAGCCACGCACGAACCGCTGGACCCTCGATCAGCCTCTGGTCGAGCTCGTGGATGAGGGCGGCCGGGTCAGCTACTCGGCCGAGCAGATGCGCGAGGTCTTCGGCGCCTTCCGCGAGATCGGCGAGCAGCTGGAGGCGCGACAGCAGGGCTGAGCCGCTTTGACTCCGCGTGCACCGCAACGTAGGATTCCGGGGTCTGGCGCGGAGGTGCCATGAGGCTCGAGGCAGGCTTCGACTGGCGGGTGCCCCTGGTCGTGCTCGGGGCAGGGCGCGCCCGCCGCCTCGGCCGGCTGGCCGCCGGACGATCCAAGGTCGCCCTGCGGCTCCGCGAGGATCGCCCGGAGCGCCTGCTGGACGTGCTGGTGGAGGCCTGGGCCCCCTGGGCCAGCGAGCTGTGGCTCGTCGTCCGCTCGGAGGACGAGGAGCTCGCGCGCCTGCTGGCCGAGCAACCCATCCCGGGTCGGCTGGTCCTCCAGCCCGAGCCGCGTGGAACCGCCGCCGCCGTGGCAGCCATGGCCGCCGAGCTGCCCGCGCGGTTCCTGGTGGTGCTGGGAGATTGCCTGGTCGCGGGACGCATGGCTGGGCCTGCCTCGCCGTTCGCTGGCCTGGCGGTCTGGCCGGGGGCGGCTCGCAATGCGGTGCGCGCGAACTACGCCGTGCGACTGGCCGGTGAGCGTGTCCTGGCGGTCGAGGAGAAGCCGGCCGAGCCCGGGCCCGAGCAGGTCTGCGGGCTGGGGGTCTACTTCTTCGACCGCGCCCTGCTCGAGGCCATGTGCGAGCTCCCTCCGGACCGGCAGGGCCGCCGGGAGATCACCGACGGCCTGGCCTTCGCGCTGGGCTCGGGCGTCGCGCTGTGGGCGACGCGGTTGCACGGTCGGTACGTCAACGTGAACAACCCCGACGATCTCCGCCAGGCCGGAGGCTGGTTCCTGCAGCCATGATGGCCGTGCTCGTCATCCTGCGCGGGCTCGGGCGGGCTGCGCAGACGCTCGCCGCCTGGCGAACCCAGCTGGCGCCGCGCGAGCCGCTGCTACTGGCCCCCGCGCGGGGCGCCTCGGCCGAGCTCGGGCGGGGGCTGCGCAGGCTGGCCGCGGGCCTGCCACGGACGGAGGTGGTCGGAGGCCGCCCACTTGGTCTGCGCTCGGCGCCGGGGCGACACCTCCTGGTGGTGGATGGCCGGCACGAGCCCGTGGAGGGGGCGCTCGAGCGCTTGCGCCAGGCCCTGCGGGCGTCCCCGCGCTCGGATTGCCTGCGGTTCCCGGAGGGTTCCGAGGATCCCGCCTTCCCCTGGGGCCAGCGTCGGTTGTTCGGCGTGCCGCTGAGAGCGACCCCGGGCGCCCCGCTGGTCCTGTCCCCTCGGTTGTTGCGCACCATGCCGTGGCGCGCCTGGCTCGAGGCCTTCCAGGGCTCCGGCGAGGAGGCCTGGCTGGCGATCGAGAGGACCGGCGGGGGGACGTGGTTCCCGTGGCCGCTCCTGCGCCCCGGGCCAGCGCGCGGGGGCGCCGCGGCCCGCCGCGCGCTCGCGCGCTGGATTCGTGAGCGCCGCCTGGATGTGCAGCTGGTCGGCGGCGGGCGGGAGCTCGAGGTCCGCGCGCGCCGCCCAAGGGGGATCGACATCGAGCTCACCAACCGCTGCAACTCGCGATGCTCGTTCTGTCCCCGCGACAGGTGCCGTCGCACTGGAGACATGCGGCCGGAGATCTTCGAGCGGGTCCTCGAGTTCATCCGTGAGGAGCCCATCGGGACGATCTACTTCATCGGCCGCGGTGAGCCCCTGGTCCATCCGCGCTTCCTCGACTACGTCCGGCGCATCCGCCAGCGCTCCGGCATCCACTTCGAGGTGTTCACCAACGGCCTGGCGCTCACCCCCGAGCTGGTGGACGCGCTGGCGCGGCTGAATGATCCCGAGCTCGACATCGCCATCAACGTGAGCCTCCACAGCCTGCGCGCGGACACCCACCACCGCCTGACCGGCGGCGACCTGAGCCGGGTGGCCGCCAACCTGCGCCACCTGCAGACCCGCGCCGCGGACCTGAGGGTGAGCTACGCCTTCGTGACCAGCAAGATCAACGAGGCCGAGATGGCGGTCCTGCGCCGGCACCTCGATCGGACTGGCAACACGGCCTGGGACATCTCGCTGGTGTACAACAAGGGCGGCCTGGTGCCGCCCGGACCGCTGTTCGATGACGAGTTCTACCGGCGGCAAGCCAACTGGGATCCGACGCGGGCCGAGGCCGGCGTGGGACCGTGCTGGTACTCCTACTGCGGCGCCTACTACTGGGTGAACTATCGGGGCGAGTTCACGCTGTGCCACGACGACTACCTGGACGAGACCATCCTGGGGCGCGTGGGCCGGGAGGGGTTGGCGGACATCGATCGGCGGGTGGAGGAGATCGCCGCGAACGGGGGCGCGCCGCGCTGTCGGCGCTGCACCAAGCGCCTGCGCGAGCTCCACCATGGCGAGAACCGCGAGAGCGTGGCGCAGGTGAAGGACCGCTTTCGGCCGGGCCTGGCCGGGTCGTCGCCATGATGCGCGCGCCACTGCAGAACGACCTGGAGCCGTTGCTCCTCGAGGCTGGCCTCTCCCCGGCCGGCGTCGAGGTGCTCTTGAACCTGGCGCTCGGCCCAGCCCGCGCGGAGGATCTCGCGCGCCACGCGAAGCTCCTGCCGGCGGAGTCCATCCAGGGTTGTCTCGAGGAGCTCCGACGGCGAGGCCTGCTGGGTGCGACCACGCTGCCCGACGGCCGGCTGGAGCTGGTCGGGGCGGCGGAGCTCGGCCACGCGCTCGGCGCTACCGCCGGCGGACGCCTCGCGCTGCTGGTGAGCCGCGCGCGGCAGGACCACGTGGGGGGGCTGAGCCTGAACCCTGGCCTGGGGCGCGTGGCCGCGCTGGCGGCTCCCTTCGCCGAGCGATTGCCTCGCCTGGCGGAGCGGCTCCCGCAGGTCGAGGTCAAGCTGCAGACGGTCTGCAACCTGCGCTGCCTGTACTGCTTCATCCGCCGGGATCCGGCCGATGGCCTGGACGCCCAGGCCGCCCAGACGGCGCTGGAGAAGGCCCGCGGCAGCGGCTGCCAGCGGCTCATCCTGACAGGTGGCGAACCCACCCTGCGCAAGGACCTCCCGGCGCTGATCGCGACCGCTCGGCGGCTCGGGTTCGAGGACGTGCAGCTCTTCAGCAACGGGCTGATGTTCGCCTACCGGGGCCTGGTCGACGCCTGCGTGGCGGCGGGCCTGACCTCGCTGGTGCTGCACGTGTCGTCGTTCGACCCAGCCGTGTACCACCGCTTGACGGGGCGCGATCTCCTGGCCCAGGTGTTGGCCGCGATGGAGAACCTCGCCCGCCACCCGCATCTAGCGATCGAGGTGATCAGCGTGGTGAACCGGCTGACCGTCGCCGGCATGCCGGGCACCATCCGGAGGACGAGGGAGTGGCAGCGGCAGGCCGGCTTCCGCTGGTTCGCCAACCAGATCCCTTTCTGCTGCGTGTACTCTTCCTCCTGGGACAATCGGGACGAGGTCCTCATGCCCATGCCCGAGAGCCTGGAGGCGGTGGGGCAGATCATCGCGGCCGAGGGAGGCTCCCGCTGGCCGCTCCTGTTCATGGGCTATCCGCTCTGCATCCTGCCCGGGTGGGAGGCGCACGCCTTCGATCTGTACGCCACCCTGGCCAGGGTGCTGCTCCCCAGCCGCGAGGTCGACACCACCTTCCTAGACACGATGTTCGTCAAGCCGAGCCGCTGCAGGCGCTGCCGGCACGAGCCCTACTGCGTCGGGCTGTCGCGTGGCTACGCCAGGATCTTCGGCGTGGACCTGCTCGCGCCCTCGGAGCGCGCGCCGTGAAGCCGCTCCGCATCCTGGCACTGTTCGGTGACGGGGGACAGCAGATCGGGCGGGAGTCGAGGGCGGCGAGCCACGAGGTTCGCTTCGCCGCCGGGTGCCTGGATGATCTGCTCACGCGCGGGCCGGGCGTCACCGGCGTCCGCCGGGAGATCCTCGAGCAGGCCCTGGCCGACATCGAGGGCGCCGATGCGGTGTTCTCCGACAGCGCCGAGATGGTGCTGCTGCGCTACGTCCGCTCCCGGCGCGGGCTGCCGCCGAAACCGTGGCTGGTCAACGAGGTCGATGGCCTCACGCAGGCGCAGGAGGTCCGCGCGTTCGTCCTGCGGCACTACGGGGAGGACCCCCTGCCCGAGGCCCTCACGGCTCCGGAGGTGACCTGGTTCACCATCGTGCCCGGACGCGCGGACTTCTATCGGAGCGTCGGGCTGTGCCCCGAGCGCCTGTTCCACCTGCCCATGGCGCGCGCCTCCATCGAGTTCTTCTTCCCCGACCTGGTCGCCAGCCAGGATCGGCACCTGGCCGCGCTCGGATCGCGGCAGCGCGAGGGGCCCGTCGAGGGCATCCTGGCGCTCGGCTCCCATGCGCGGGACTGGGCCACGCTGGCCGAGGCGTTGAGCGAGGCCGGGCTCCGGGCCGAAGTCATCTGCAACCTGGCGCAGCTCGGAGAGCATCCTGCCGGGCCGATCCTCTGGCGCGGCTCGCTGCCCGCCCCGGACTACCTGCAGGCCATCGCCCGCGCGGCCGTGGTGGTCTTGCCGCTCCGCGAGGAGGGCCGGGCGGCGGGGCAGATGAGCTGTGCCCTGCCGATGCGCATGGGCAAGGCCATCGTCGCGAGCCGGCTCCCGGCGCTCGACCAGCACATCGAGGACGGGGTCACCGGGCTGAGCGTGACGCCGGGCGATCCCGCCGCGCTGGCCGCGGCCCTGGGGCGCCTGCTCGCCGATCGGGCGCTGGCCGGCCGGCTCGGGCAGGAGGCCCGGCGGCGAGAGGCCGAGCTCTCCCGGGCGGCCGCCGCGACCCTGGAGCGCATCCTCGCCCGCCTCAGGGCTCAGAACAGCGTGTAGAGCAGGGGGCCCGCGCCAGAAGCGGCCAGCACCAGGAAGAAGCCGAGCAGCGCGAGCGTGAGCACCAGCGGCAGGAGCCACCACTTGCGGGTGCGGGCGAGCCAGGAGAGCACCTCCCGGGCCAGCGATCTCCGCGGCGCGCTCGCCCGGGCGCGAAAGTCCGCGGCGCGATCGCCCGGGGTCGGGCGATCCCCGGAGGGCCGGGCGCCGGGTGGGGCTGAGGTCGGATCCATGCTGGGAACAGCATACCCCGAGGCTCAGTACAGGCGGAAGGGTTGTTCGGGATCCTCCCCCTGCTCGAGATCCTCCCAGTACGAGGCGGTGTCAGGTCGCAGGCGGCGGCCCAGGGTGTCCCGGCCGAGCGCGCGCAACACCAGGGCCAGGGGAGTGAGCAGGAGGTAGAAGACCAGCCCGAGCAGCAGGGCGGTCAGCGCCAGGCCGAGCGGTCGCGCCACCCAGCGCATGCCGCGCAGGATGGGCGCGCGCGTGGCCGGGGCGAGCGCCAGGCTGAGGCCGAGGCAGGCGGGCAGGGCCGCGGCGGCCACGGCCACGCCGGCCGAGCCCCAGGTGCTCCAGGCGAGCGCGGCCAGCAGGCCTGCGACGACCAGCAGGCTCAGGCTGGCCACCAGGACCTCGAGCGCGCGCGGCGCGCGTCGGCTGGAGCGTGTCTCGTCCAGCGGATGCCCTCCTCAGTCGAGCGGGAAGCCCGCGCCTGGTCCTCCCGGGCTGGGTCTGGCGGAGGCAGCCTGATCGGCCTTCAGCAGGACGTGCTCGCCGATGACCAGGGCGTCCATGTCGGTGGCCATGAAGCAGCGCCAGGCGTCCCCGGGCGAGCAGACCACCGGCTCGCCTCGCACGTTGAAGCTGGTGTTGATGAGCAGCGGGCAGCCGGTCTGCCGCGCGAACTCGCGCAGCAGACGTTCGAAGCGTCCGTGCCGAACCGGATCGACGGTCTGGATGCGGGCCGAGCCATCGACGTGGGTCACCGCGGGGATGTCCGAGCGCGGCGTGCGCAGCAGCTCCAGGCCCTGGCGCGTGGCCGCGTCGGCCGGGAGCGGGAGACGATGGGCCTCCGCCACCTGGGTGACCAGCAGCATGTGAGGGCTCTCACGGATCCGGCCCAGAGTGAAGTACTCCGCGGCCCGATCGGCCAGCACGGCCGGGGCGAAAGGGCGGAAGGATTCACGGAACTTGATCTTGTGGTTCAGCCGGGCCTGCATGTCCGCGTGCCGCGGGTCGGCCAGGATGCTGCGAGCGCCCAGGGCGCGTGGTCCGAACTCCATCCGGCCCTGCATCCAGCCCACGACCAGCCCTGAAGCCAGCAGCCGGGCGACCTCCTCGAGCAGGCCGTCGGCCTCGGCTCGGTGTCGGTAGCGCGCCCCGGCAGAATCGAGGAAACCTCGCACCTCCAGGTCGGAGTACTCGGGCCCGAGCCAGGAGGCACCCTGAGACCCATGCGGGTCTGGGAGCCTGGGCCGATCCAGCAGCGCGTGCCAGATGTACAGGGCGACGCCCAGCGCGCCACCCGCGTCTCCGGCCGCGGGTTGGATCCAGATCTCCTCGAACGGGCCCTCCTGCGCCAGGCGGCCGTTGGCCACGGCGTTCAGGGCCACGCCGCCCGCCAGGCACAGGCGGCGCTGGTGGGTCATCCGCTGGACGTGCCGCGCAGCGCGCAGCAGCACCTCCTCGCACACGGCCTGGATGGACGCGGCCAGGTCCATCTCGCGCTGGGTGAGCGCCGCCTCGGGCCGGCGCGCGGGTCCGCCGAACAGCTCGTCGAACCTGCGCGAGGTCATGTGCTCCGAGTGGTGGAAGCAGAAGTAGGACAGGTCCAGGCGGAACGAACCGTCGGGCTTGAGGTCGAGCACCCGCTCGAGGATGAGGCGGGCGTAGGTCGGGCGGCCGAAGGGTGCCAGGCCCATGAGCTTGTACTCGCCCGAGTTGATCTTGAAGCCGCAGTGGTGCGTGAAGGCCGAGTAGAGCAGGCCCAGCGAGTGGGGAAAGCGCTGCTGCTGCGACAGGCTGATTCGGTTGCCCGACGCCGTCCCCCAGCAGGTCGTGGCCCATTCTCCCACGCCGTCGAGCGTCAACACGGCGGCGTCCGGGAAGGGCGAGGGGTAGAAGGCCGAGGCGGCATGGGACAGGTGGTGGGAGCCGAAGATGTAGCGCTTGCGGCTGGCGAGGCCCAGGCCGGCGTCGAGGCACGCGCGGATGTGGAGCCGCCTCCGTAGCCAGAGCGGAGCGTACCGCAGGAAGGTCCCCATTCCGCGGGGAGCCGTCGCGAGGCTGGTCTCCAGCAGGCGCTCGAACTTGGCCAGGGGCTTCTCGTAGAAGCCGACGTAGTCGATGTCCTCGGGGCGCAGCCCAGCCGTGCGCAGGCAGGCGGCGATGGCGGCGCCGGGGAAGCTCGCGTCGTGCTTGATCCGGCTGAAACGCTCTTCCTGGGCCGCGGCGGCGATGCGGCCATCCAGCACCACGGCCGCCGCTGCGTCGTGGTAGAAGGCCGAGATGCCCAGGATCGCGGTCATGGTGGCTGCCCTTGCGAGGATCTCACGGCGTAGGATAATAACAGCCCACTGGCCCACGGCCAACCGCGGCCTGCCGCCACGGAGGCGGGATGTTCTCGTCGGGCTCCTTCAGCCTGTGGATCTGCCAGGGAGCCGTCCTGGGCGCCGTGGCGCTCGGCGTGGTGGAGGCCACGCGCGCTGCCCGGGCGGCGCCGCGACAGGCCGCCCGGCTGCTGCTGCTCGCGCTCGCCGTGGCTGGCCTGGCGCTCCTGGTGCGCATGGCGGCGCCCTGGGGGCCGCACGTGGCCAGCGGCAGGGATGTGCTGTACATCGACACCGCCATCCTGGGTGACCACGGCCCGCAGGCACCCTTGCTGGTGGCGTGCTTCGCCTGGCTGGGCTGGCTGTCCGATCCTCTGGAGGGGCTGGTCTGGGGCCAGCTGCTCTGCGGGACCCTGGGCTGCGCGCTGCTCGCCTTGCTGACGTGGCAGCTCACGCGAGATGCGGTGGCGGCCTGGGCCGCTGGCCTGCTCACGGCGGGGCTGGTGGCGCTGGCGCGGGTCGACGCGAGCCCGTCGACCCTGCCGGCGCTGCGGTTGTTCCTGCTGCTCGGGCTGGTGCTGGCCGCCAGGTACCGCAGCTGCGGATCGAGGTGGAGCCTGGCCGGTGCCATCCTGGCGCTCGTGGCCGCGAGCCACGGCCGCCTGGAGGCGCCGCTGCTGGCCGGCCTCGCCTTCCTGTGGGTGCTCGTCGATCCCGGCCCCCGGCCGGTCCAGGCAGCGCCGCCCGCGGTGCGGCCCTGGTGGCCTGCCGGCCTGATGCTCGGGGTGGGAATGCTCGGCCTGCTGCTGGCCCACCTGTCCGCGGTCCTGCTGTGCCTGGCGCTGGGTGTCTGGCTGTGGCGGCGCCACGGTCGCGGACTGCTCCGGGTGGAGCTGGTCGCGGGGGGCGTGGCGCTCGCTGGCTTGCTCCTGTTCCGCTTGCTCTCCGTGGTGGAGGTCGATCGGGAGACCTCGAGCCGATTCCCGGTCGCGTTCATGTTCCTGGTCGGGCACCTGAACATCCTGCTCGCGGATCCGCTGCTGTGCAGCCCGGTCGTGCTGGCCGGGATCGTCCTGGGGTACCTGCGCGCGCGCGCCGCGTCTCTGGAGCTGCGGCGCTACCTCACCTTCGTGGCCTGGCCGACGTTCGTCTTCTACCTCCTGTTCATGGGAGACACCTCGGCGCGGATCAAGCTGCAGGGGCTGGGCATCATGCTGCTCGTGCCCGTCGCCGGGCTCGGCGCCAGCGTCTGCCTCGACTGGCTGGTGGCCCGGGTGAGGCGGGTGCCGCGCGCCGCCTGGATGGCCATCCTCGCTGCCAGCGCGACCCTGGTGACCGCACCCCTGGCAAGCGCGGCGCTGTCGGTCGAGACGACGTTGCAGCAGGAGTACCGATTCTGGCGTTCGCTGGAGGGGCGCATCCCTCCGGGCAGCACGCTGTGGGCGCCCGCGGCTGATTCCCGCAAGACCCTGGTGGTCCCTCCCCGGGTGCTGCAGCAACGGCTGGGGATCACGGTGCGGACCGTGGGGGCCGAGGAGCCGCTGCCCGAACAGGCGGGTAGCCTGGTCTACCTCAGCGCTGGCTGCAGGCGCTACAACGATGGGTATCCATTGCCAGGCCTCGGCCATTCGTTGACCGACGAGGTCAGGGGCCGCGGCTGGAGCTGGTGGCAACTGGTGCTGCGCTTCGCCTGGGACAAGAACACGGCCATGGAGGGGATCCTCGACGAGCTGACCGTGCTGCCCTGGGAGGAGTGCCAGCGCTGGCTCGAGGGTGGACGCCTCGAGCCCCGCTGGACTGCATGGTCCCGGCGTTCCACCTACGAGGGGCGCTTCCTGCCGGCCGAAGCCGCGGAGTTCGGGGTGTTCATGGTTCGTTCGCGTTGAGGGGCTCGGCCGGCGCGCGCGCCTCGAGCAGCGGCCGGATCCGCTCCGCCAACCGCGCGGCGATCAACCGGTGGCCCTCGGCGTTCGGGTGGGTGAGATCCCAGCGATCACCGAGCTTGCGGAAGTCCTCTGCCGGTCTGCCGCGGAAGGCCTCCACCAGCTCGAGGGTGCCCATGCCCAGCCGCTCGCCGAGCGCCGAGACCTGGTGGTACATGCCCGCGCAGATCGGATCATCGAACTCCTCGACGATGGGCAGGACCGCGAGCAGCACGGGGAAGTGGTGCAGCTCGGCCAGCAGGGCGAGTCGTTCGAGGCCCGCGGTGACCACCAGGTCGAAGGCATAGCGGTCGTGGAGCGGCAGGAAGGCCTCGCACGCGCTGCGTCCCAGGAGGTACCGCCACAGGAACCCGATCCGGTGCGCCACATAGGAGTTCCCCAGGCGGCGGTGTCCGCCGTTCTGCAGGAAGGGATCGTTGAGCACGTAGGCCACGAGCACCAGATCGGGCTGGAAGCCGAGACCGACGCGCTCGAACAGCCGGACTTCCTGGAGGGTGTTGTAGCCCTCGCAGGAGACGTTCACCACCTCGACCTTCCAGCCGTGGGTGCCCTGGAGGAGCTGCTGCAGGAGCTGATGGAACCGCGCGGGGAAGGGGAGCTTGCCATCGTTGGGCACCGAATCGCCGAGGACGACGATGCGGAAGGTCTCCGCGGGCTTGGGCCGGGCATGTGGCAGATCCCACAGGCCATCGGCGCTGATGGGCAGGGGCCTGCCCTGCGCATCTTCGGAGCCGGTGGCCGCGCCCGGCCGGTAGTGGTACCGGAGCAGGCGGTCCTCCGAGAGCTGAATACGCTCGTGGATGATGCGCTCGTCACGCCGGGCGGAGAGCATCTCCCAGGTGAGCAGGCCGAGGCAGGGGAGCACGAGCAGGAACAGCCGGAGCTGGATCCGCAGCCACGGCCTGCGGATCCACGCGCTGGCCAGGAAGCCGAAGATCAGCGCCAGGCCCAGGGCACGCCAGGCATCCGGGAAGTAGAAGTCGTCGTCCTGGGACGCTTCGGCCCAGAGCGCCAGGCCGACCAGCAGGCCGAGCAGCCACAGGCAGCTCCACGGGCCCAGGCCCCGTGAGGCCGCGGCCGTGCGCCAGGCCTGCAGGCGGCGCGTGAGTCGCTCGCTCATGGGCCGGCTCCAGGCTGATCGGCCCGCAGCGGCGCCAGGCCCGCCCGCCCGTGAACCGCGAGGTAGTCACCGCGCAATCCGAGACAGGTGGGCCGGGCGGAGCAGCGGGCGCAGTCGGGCAGGTAGTGGCCACCCTCCATGGGCGACTCCTCGGCCATGAAGCTCTCGCCACCCGGCAGGGCCACCCTCAGCCGCCAGGTGGAAGCAGGCCGGTAACGTCCGCGATCGGCCGGCAGCAAGGAGCAGGGCGGGGTGTGCAGGCTGGACAGCTCCACGCCCAGCTCGTCCGCCCGCGCCCCGGCACGCTGCAGGCAGGGCGCCAGCTCCGCGAAGGTCGGGAGCAGGGCCTGTGCCCGCGAGGAGTGCGCGAGCCCGTGCAGGGAGAGCAGCCAGAGGTGGAAGGCCTTCACCCCGAGGCCGGCGAACCTGGAGACCGCCTCCTCGAGCTCGGGCAGCATGGGGCGGGTCAGCAGCAGGTCGGCCTCCACCCGCGCTCCGGCCGAGACCAGGTTGCGGACGCCCTGCGACAGCAGGGCGAAGGAGCCCGGGGTTCGAGACACGGCCTCGTGCGTCTCGGCGCGACCCCCCTTCAGGGACACCGAGACCTCGCTCAGGCCCGCAGCCACGGTGCGCGCCGTGAAGGCCGGGTAGGCGAAGCGCAGAGCGTTGGTCTGGACGCGCCGCCTCGGGAATCCCAGGGCTCTGGCGCGCTCCAGGCCAGCCACCAGGTCTGGGTGCAGGCTCGGCTCCCCTCCACCGAACCAGACCCCGCTGGCGCCCTCTCGGCGGCTGCGCTCGAGCCAGTCGAATACCTCGGAGCGGCTCATGCGCCGATGCTCGGAGAGCTGCGAGCCAGGGCAGACGCTGCAACGGCAGTTGCACTGGAAGCCCATCACCAGCTCGATCCACTCCGGGTGCATCGGTGCGATCCGCTCTCGTGGGATGGTCATGGGCTCCTCACCGCCGGGCTCGACCCGCGCCTCAGTGGATCCTGTGCCAGGCGTCCAGCAGCCGCTGGGCCTGCGCCACCGCCCCAGCGTACCCGAACTCGGGCATGGGGTAGATGGCGTGGTGGTGGGGAGCAGGGTAGCCGGTCTCCACGCTGGGCAGCGCCTCCCACGGGCTACCGCGCAGACTCAGGTCCGGCCGGACGACGAGCTCGGGCGGCTCCGCCAGAGCCTCCAGGCTGCCGCGCAGGCGCCTCAGGCTGGGGGCCTGGAGCACGGTGAGCCCCGGTGGCCGCGCGTGGCCGGCCGAGCCGAGAAGGTGCTCGAAGGCGGTCTCCCCCCCCAGCGAGCGATCGAGCAGCGCGACCAGGCAGGGCCGGAGCCCCAGCTCCAGCCCGAGACCGCACCAGGCCGCCGCCGAGGGCGAGTCCGCCAGCACCGCCAGCCTCCTGCCGGCCAGGGCGCGGCGAGCCAGCTCGAGCCTGGGCCGGGTCTTCTTCTCCTCCCGCTCGACGAGACGGTCGACCAGCGCGGCGTCGAGAGCCAGCAGCCGACCCATGGCCCGGAGCCAGCGGCTGGTGGCGGTGAGCCCCAGGGGCAGCGGGCCATCGAGGACCTTGCGGCGCGTGCGCTCGGCCAGCTCCCTCGCGCTCGTACCAGCGTACGGCAGGCGCACGAGCAGGTCGGAGCGGTGGGCGCGGAGCAAGCTGGACGGAGGCTCGCCGCCCAGGAACACCGGACCCAGGGCGAGCCCGAGGGACTCCAGCAGGCGCCGCAGCTCCACCAGGTTGGCGGCCTGATCCAGCTCGTGCCGGTGGAAGAAGTGGCCGAAGAACGACACCGTGTGGCGCTCGGCCATGGGTTCGCCCCAGGGGACCAGCTCGAGCACGGCGGCGAGGACCGCGGCGTAGCCCGACCAGAGATCGGGCGCGTCCCCGGCGTGGGGCACGAACGCCACCGGGCACGGCACGGCCGCGCGCAGGCGGGCCACGGCGCAGGCCAGGTCGACGCCCGTCAGCTCCACGGCGGAGGAGGCCGACACGATCATCAGCTGGGGGTTGCGCCTGCGGCAGAGCTCGATGCCGTTGCGAACCAGGGGCTCGGCGGCGTCATGGATCCACTCGGCCTCGCCGAGCTCCGTCCAGCCGAGCTGGGTGTGGGACTCCCGGCCCCAGTCGTGCTCCACGAGCAGCCGCTGGGTCTTGCCCTTGCAGCCCACCCCGGCGTGCAGGACGTCGAGCGCGCCCTCGATGGCGCAGGTGGCCAGGAACACGCCGAACAGCCCTCCCTGGGTGAGGGGCCTGAGCGCGTACGCCTCCAGGGGGTCCTGCCTCACGGCGCGGTGACCTCGGTGGGTGGATCGACGGCCGCGAGCATGGCCCGCAGGTTGGGCTCCACCCCGCACAGGCCGGGCCGCAGGCAACCGAGGGGCAGGAAGGCGGCGCCGCACCCGTCCAGCCTGGAGCGCAGGTGGTCCGCGGCGTACACGAGCTCGACGCCCTGCTCCCTGCAGAGGGCTCCGAACTGAACGGTGTCGGCGAACACGGCCAGCGGGGCCCCACAGCCGAGCCTGGACAGCGTCCTGCGGACCGCCTCGAGGCGCGCCGGGCGGTCATCCCCCTGGACCAGCAGCACCACCTCGAGGCCGAGCTCCTGGAAGGCCGCCAGGTCGCCGAGGCCCTCCAGGGCCAGCGTGCGCGCCTCCAGGTTCTTGGTCGAGCCGACGTTGTAGCCCAACCTGCGACCGGAGAGCCGAGCGCGGGCCGTCGCCAGGAGGGCAGGGGGCGAGGGCCTCGGCCAGGGGTGGTCACCAGGCGCGGGCCACTCTGCCTCCAGGGCCGCCAGGAAGGCTAGGCTGCCCGCGAAGCCGACGGGCGCGGGTACGCATAGGGTGCGCTGGCCGAGCCGTCGCTCCGCCTGCGCCAGGGTGCCGCCGAACAGCTCCGGGTCGATCGACAGGTTGTGGCTCGCGCGGCCCATGCGGGCCCAGTCAGACCAGGCCGCGCCGGGTCCCAGCACGGCGTTCACCTCGAGGGCCTGCCCGGAGAGCACCCGGCGCAGCTCCGCGCCAGGCTCGAAGCCGATCAGGTTGACGCAGCGAGGAGTGCGCTCCTGGGGCCGCGCCGCGCAGGCCTCCAGCATGAGCAGGCCGAAGCGGTCGAGCAGCGCGGACTGGCTGATCCAGCCCATGCCTCCGGCGTGGGGCGAGATGAGCGGCACCGGGGTCGCGCGCGCGGCCTTGGCCAGCGCGCCCTTGAGGTCGTCTCCGATGAGGGCCGAGCCGCACGTCCCCAGCACGAACACCACACCCGGCGCGAGCTCGCGGCTGACCACCTCCAGGCAGCGGCCGAGGCGCTGCCCGGCCCGGCCCGACACCAGATCTGCCTCCTCGAGGTGGGTGCAGAAGAATCGCTCGCTGCCGGGCTGATCCATGCCCTGGAGCAGGAGCCCGGCGCAGTCCGCGGGCCCGTGGATGACCACCGCGAAGTCTCCCGGGGTGCGGGCCAGCAGGGAGGCCATCCCCTCGAGCCCGCACACGGTCTGGTTGAGCCTGGCGAGTTCGCGATCAGACATGGGCTGAAGTATACTTCGGCTGGTTTGAACGAGAAAGCCACAGTCTGGGATCACCTCGATGCTCGCGCGGTGCTGACGGCGTTGCGGGTCGAGGTGGAGGGTCTGCTGCGCCCGCACGGCCTGCGCTGTCTTCGGGCGGTCCCGCGCATCGACGGCAGCCTGTACCTCGAGCTCGAGCCTGGGCCGATTCGGCTGGAGTGGTGCGGTCCCCTCGACGAGCCCGCGCGACCCGGCCTGGTGGCGCCGGCCGGCGCCGAGGCCTTGCTCCCGCTGCTCGGGCCGCTGTCGGCCAGGCTCGGCGGGCTCCTCGCCCGGCCGGAGTTCAGCCTGCTCGCCTTCCGCAATCAGGCCCTCCCGCGCCTGGTGCTCGACGACAGCGTGGTGCGCACCCTGCTCGGCGATTGCCTGGTCCCGGGGCGAACGCTGTGGTTCGACTACGCGCTCGAGTGGATGCACCAGGACGCGCCCGCTTCCTTCCGGCTGGGCTTCCGCAGCCACCACACGGGCATCGCGTTCGAGGTCCGTCAGGCTGGCGCTGCAGGCCCAGGGGAGCTGGTCTTGCAAGGTCCGCTCTTCGAGCTGGCCCTGCTGGAGGACGGTCGCGGCCAGGCACAGCGCGGGCTGCTGCCCCACCAGGTCGAGCGCTTCGTGGGCTTCCTGCTGTCGCGCTCCACCCACGCCGGCATGCGCCTGGAGCGGAGCGCGGCGCCCGGGCGGGCAGGCGGGCCCACGGGCGGTCATGGCGGGGAGCCCGTCTCCGTGACCCGCTGGGGCAACCCGCTCCAGTGGCGGCAGTTCTTCGCCGACTTCGAGGTCGAGCGCAGCGGGCTGTGCGGCGTCCAGTTCACGGACCCGGTGGCCTTCGTGCTGCACGGCGAGGCGGAGTGCATCGGCGTGGAGCCAGAGCCCTTCACCCCGCTGGTCGGCTTCGCCAACCTGCCCTGGCCCCGGCCGCAGCCGGGCCGGAGCGGGCGCGGCTCGCGCTCCTTCTTCACTGGCCTGGTGGAGGAGGACGCCATCCTCGGTGGAGTCGGCAAGCTGGAGCGCGCGCTGGAGGCCGCCCTGGGTGTGCCCGGGGTGCGCTGCGTGCAGCTGAACAACACCTGCCTGCCCAAGATCATCGGGGATGACGCGCGCTCGGCCATCCGCCGCCTGGGTGGGCCAGGCAAGCCGCCCATCCTCGACCTCAACACCGATCTCGAAGGGCCCGAGCGGACCTACCAGGACCTGGTCCGGCAGGCGCTGGAGGCGGCGCGGCGCGGGCGGCCGGAGGGGAGCGCGCCGGAGGCCGGGTGGCTCAACCTGGTGGGCTTCCCGCCTGGCCCGAGCCGGGCCGAGCTCGCCGCCGAGCTCGGCTTCGCCGGGCTGGAGGTGAACGCCTGGCTGCTTCCGGAGCTCGGGCTCGGGGCGATCGGCCGCTACCTCGGTGGCCGCGCGGGGTTGATCTATCCTCACGCGCCCTGGCTGCGCCTCGCGGAGCAGGTGCTGGCAGCATGCGAGGTACCGCTGCAGTGCGGGCCGGCGCCGTTCGGGCCCCGGGGCACCCGGGCCTGGATGGAGGCTGCCCTGCGCGCGGTCGGCGCTGGACCCGAGCGGCTCGAGCGCTGGGAGAACCAGAGGCTGCCGGCGGTCGAGGAGCGCTGGCGGGCGCTGCGCTCCGAGGCCTCCCGCCACGTGCTCGGCTTCGTGGTCAGCCCGGACGAGTGGCCACGCCTGTGGCGGCCCGAGCTGCAGTACGGCGTGCCGCTCGCCGAGCTGCTGCTCGACATGGGTTTCTCGCTCCAGGTGCTGGTCCTGGGCGCCCGGGCCGATCGGGCGGCGCTCGCCGGCGAGCTCGGCGATCGGTCGGCGCTCCTGGAGCGCGTTGCGCTGGAGCCCTTCGAGGATCGCCCGCAGCTCGTGGCCAGGCTGCGCGCGAGCCCCGCGGCTGCGTTCTACTCCGAGGTGGCCTTCGATACGCGCCTGACACGGGTCGGCAAGGCGCAGTTCCACCTCGGCTTCATCGAGCCGGGGCTGGAAGGCGGACTGCGCTCGGTCGAGCGGCTGCTCGGGCTCTGCCGCTGGCCCTTCTACCGGCGCTACGCGCGCTACCTGGAGGCGGTGCAACCGGGATGACGGACGCCTTCCTCTCTCCCTTCAAGATGTCCTACCAGATCGGCGTGCTCCTGGCCGCCAGCGCCATCCGCGACGCCTACCTGGTGGTGGACGGACCCAACTGCACCATGTTCCGGGCCAGTCACCTCCAGGGCAACCACGACTGGTGCGCGGACCTGTTCCGCGCCGACGGCTTCCACCGCGTGGCGGACACCGACGCCACCACCGAGCGGCTGGCGCTCGGCGACGACAGGCTGCTCAGGGAGCGTCTGCAGCAGGTGGCTGCGCGGCCCGACTGCGGGCTGGTCCTGCTGGGCGCGATGAGCCCCGCGGCCATGACCGGTCGCCAGTACGACCGACAGGTGCGCGAGCTTCGCGCCCGGGTGCACCTGCCGGTCGCGTTCGTCCCCTGCGGCTCGCTGACGTCAGACTGGCTGGCGGGCTACGCGGCCGTGCTGCAGACCCTGGCGGAGAACCTGCCGTGCGAGGCGCAGGCCGACCCGCGTCGCGAGCGGGTGGCCGTGGTGGGACACCTGATGCACCGCCAGGAGGCCGATCTGCGGGCCGACGTGGCCGAGCTCGAGCGGCTGATCTCGGGCCTGGGGCTCGAGCCGGCGGGGGTGTGGCTGGAGGGAGGGCCCGCCGCGGACCTGCTGCGATCGGCCTCGGCGGGCACGGTGGTCTCTCTGCCCTATGGCCGCGCCGCAGCCCGAATCCTGGCGGAGCGCGTCGGTGCGCGCCTGCTCGAGTGTGAGCTGCCGCTCGGGCTGGACGCCTGCAAGGGGTTCCTCGCGAGCCTGGCGACCGCCACCGGGCGAGAGCGGTCCCTCGAGGGTCTGCTCGAACGGGAGCTCCGGCGCGCGGCTGGGCGCCTCGAGTGGCTGCTGCCGCACCACCTGCAGGGCAAGCGGGTGGCGCTCGTGGCCGATCCCCACGCGGGCGCGGCGCTGGCCAGCGCGGTGGAGGAGTTCGGTTGCCAGGTGTGCCTGACCGCCTACTGGGCGGCCGCCGAGCGCGTGGAGGCGGAGGAGCGGGTGGTGCCCGGCCGTCTGCTGATCGACCCGAGCCCCGCCCTGCTGCTCGAGGCGCTGGCCGCCGAGGCCGAAGGCGCCGGTCTGGATCTGGTGATCCTCAACGCGCACGCGCTGCGCCAGGTGGCCGGCCTGCTGGTGTCGCGCGGGATCCCCTTCGTGGAGTGGGGCTTCCCCGCCTACCACACACACGCGCTGGTGGACACGGCCTGCCTCGGCATCCAGGGCACGCTCCACCTGGCCGAGGTGATGTCCAACGCCCTCAGCCACCAGGCCATCCTGCGCGAGTGCCGCCCCGAGCCCGGCGGCTGACCCCGCGAGCCCGGCTCACCTTGTGTGAGGACCACCGCGAGGTTAGACTGGCTTGCCCGGCGCCGTGGGCGGGGTGAAGAGGACACATGGAGCGCATCGCATTCTACGGCAAGGGCGGGGTCGGCAAGTCGACCGTCGCCGCCAGCGTGAGCCTGGCCCTCGCGCGGCAGGGCCGGCGCGTGCTGCACGTGGGGTGCGATCCCAAGCACGACTCCACGCTGAGCCTGGTGGAGGCTGGCCCCATCAGGACGGTCCTGGATCGGCTCCTGGCGTCGCCGGCCGGAGGCCTGCGGCGCGAGGATCTGATCATGCCTGGCAAGGACGGGATCGACTGCGTCGAGGCGGGCGGCCCACAATCCGGCGTGGGTTGCGGTGGACGCGCCATCTCGCGCATGTTCGAACTGTTCGACGACCTGGGCTTGCTCGATCCGCAGCGCTACGACGCGGTCGTGTTCGACGTGCTCGGCGACGTCGTGTGCGGCGGCTTCGCCGCCCCCTTGCGGCGGGATGTGGCCCCCCAGGTGATCATCGTGGCCTCCGAGGAGATGGCGGCCGGGTACGCGGCCAACAACATCACCCGGGCCGTGCTCCACTACCGGGACAACGGCGTGTGCCTGGCTGGCATGGTGGTGAACCGACGGGACAACCGCGCTGACCTCGAGCCGGTTCGACGGCTGGCCGCGGCGATGAACACGCGCATCCTGGCCGTCATCCCGCGCACGCCCGCCATCCAGGCCGCCGAGCTGTCACGGCGCTCGATCCTCGACGTGGGGCCGCGCACCCAGGCAGCGCATCGGCTCCAGGAGCTCGCCCGGAACCTCATGGGCTTCGAGCGGCAGGGGTGCCAGGACCCGACGCCGCTGGAGCTGGAGGAGGTGCGTCGGGTGATGCTGGGCGGAAGCGCTGCGGCGGGGCAGGGGAGCCGGGGAGGTTGACGCGGTGGCGACCGAGCGCGCTGGCGAGCAGATCCCGGTGCCGGGGGAGGTCCCCGAGCGCATCGACGTGAAGGTCGGGTTCGCCTGCAACAACAGGTGCCTGTTCTGCGTCCAGGGCCGAAAGCGCGAGCGGTTCGGGCGCCGGCCCTACGAGGAGCTGGCCGGGTTCCTGGCCGAGGGCAGAGCGCGCCACCGGGGAGTCGTGTTCACCGGCGGCGAGCCCACGCTCCACCCCGAGCTGGTGCGCTTGGCCGCCCGGGCCCGGGAGCTGGGTTACAGCTCGATCCAGGTCCAGTCGAACGGCCGCATGTTCGCCTACAAGCGGCTGTGCGAGGAGCTGGTCGCGGCAGGCGTGAACGAGTTTTCCCCCGCGCTGCATGGGCACCGGCCGGAGTGCCACGACCACCTGACCACGGTGGTGGGCTCCTTCGAGCAGACCGTCCAGGGCATCCGGAACCTCAAGGCGATGGGCCAGCGGGTGATCACCAACAGCGTGATCACCCGCTCGAACTTCAGGCACCTGGTCGAGCTGGCCGAGCTGCTCGTCCGGCTCGGCGTCGATCAGTACCAGCTCGCCTTCGTGCACCCCGTCGGCTCGGCGGGACCGGAGGCCAACTTCGCCTCGATCGTGCCGCACTTCGAGCTCATCATGCCCCACGTGCACGCCGCGCTCGAGGTGGGCGAGCGCGCCGGTCGACGCTCGATGACCGAGGCGATTCCGTACTGCTGCATGCAGGGCCGCGAGCGCTTCATCGGCGAGAGGATCATGCCGGCGACGAGGATCTTCGACGCGGAGGGGGTGATCGAGGACTACCGCACCTACCGGCTGGCCGAGGGCAAGGCCAAGGGGGCGCCTTGCGCCAGGTGCACGCTCGCCGCGCGGTGCGAAGGACCCTGGCGGGAGTACCCGGAGCGGTACGGCTGGACGGAATTCAGGACCGTCACCTGAGAGGACGAGATAGTGGACCGTAGCAGGCTTATGTGAACAATTATGGCTAACCTCGGCTACATCCAGGTGACCAGGCTCTGCAATCAGCGCTGCCTGTTCTGCTCGAACCCTGAGTTGCCAGTCACACTCGGGCTGGAGGAGTCCTGGAGGCAGCTGGAGAAGCTCAAGGCCGCCGACTACGACGGGGTGATCCTGACGGGCGGCGAGCCGAGCATGCATCCAGAGCTCGAGACGATCGTCCGGCAGGCGAGAGAGGTCGGACTGGCGGTCCGCATCATCACCAACGGGCAGAAGACCTCCAACTTGAATTATCTGAAAAAATTGAAGAAAGCAGGGTTGTCGCACCTTCATTTCTCGGTGCACTCCGTGCGCGAGGAAGTTCAGGCGTTTCTTTCCGGCAACCCGGACTCCTGGGACAACCTGCTCGGGTCCTTCGAGAACGCCGGGAAGCTGGGGCTC
Organism: Myxococcota bacterium; assembly: GCA_022710975.1. Lineage (GTDB taxonomy): Bacteria > Myxococcota > B64-G9 > B64-G9 > B64-G9 > JAKLGA01. The sequence goes on from JAKLGA010000006.1 coordinate 159,508, forward strand.
GCGGTGGACGTGAACACCGTGATGTGCGCGCAGAACGCCGATCACCTGGACGAGAACGTCCGCTTTTTGGTACAGCGGTTTCCCTTCATCCATCACTTCGTGTGGAACAACATCGACCCCAAGATGAACCGGGTCAGCGAGAACCCGCACACGCTGGCGAAGCTCGCGGACCTCGAGCTGTCGCTGCACCGGGCGATGAGGTTCCTGGAGGAGTGCGCACGGACCTTCCGCATCGAGCGCTTGCCGCTCTGCTACATGGCGGAGTTCGCCCACACCTCGACCGAGACCCGCAAGATCGTGAAGGGCGAGGAGCGCACGGTTCATTTCCTGGACGCCAAGGGCGAGGTCCGCCAGGTCGACTTCTTCCACGACAAGGGTCGAGCCTGTTCAGCCTGCCTGCTGAGCTCCATCTGCGCAGGCTTGTACGACCTGAACGGGGCGTACAGGGAGGATGAGCTGTACGCCTTGTTCCTGGACCCTGAGCCCATCATAGACAGAATCAAGGGCGAACCCTGAGGGAACCAGCGCGGCCTCGCCGCGGCGAGGCCCCAGGTAAAGGGTCTGATAAGATATATTATGGCAACTAGAGATAATGGCTCATCTGGCTGTTTCGCAAGGAGTTCCTTGGCATTTCTCCCCCTCGGCGATCGCTGGCGTCAAGCCAGCAGCTTGGAGACCGTGGGCATGTCGGCGGGAGGAAACTCGAACTCGGTCAGCTCCGAGGTCTTCACCCAGCGGAAGTCATGCACGCCCAGACGGACGATCTGACCCGAGAGGATCTTGCAGGTGTACACGTGGAAGTCGATGTCGAACTCGGGGTAGCTGTGCAGCAGGCCCATGTAGTGGTCGGCCACCTGGACCTCGATGCCCAGCTCCTCCCGCAGCTCACGGGCCAGGGCCTGCTGGTCCGTCTCCCCGACCTCCACCTTGCCGCCCGGAAACTCCCACTTGAGCGGCATGAACGCCTGGGGCCTGCGCTGGGTGATCAGCACCCGACCATCCCCTGACTCGACCAGGGCTGCGACCACCCTGACCGTGCGCTTGGTGGCGTTCGGCGGCATGCTCGGGGCGGTCATCGGACCACGCTCATGGCGTACAGGGTCTGCCCGTTGGAGACCCAGTAGGCCCGCGTCCCCTGCACGCTCGGCCGGGAGAAGGAGCCCTTGCCCGGGTTGAACACCTGGAGGAGCTGGCCAGAGGATTGGTCGAGCACCATCAGGGACTGCTCGCTGGAGGTCACCAGCAGCCAGGGGCCGACCGCGATCGGCGCGGTCAGGCTGCCGCTCTTGGCGTCGAATCGCCACAGCACCTTGTTGTCCCGGACGTTCAGCGCCTCGACCTTGGAGTCGCCCGTGGAGTAGAACAGCACGCCATTGCGCTCGGCGAAGGACGAGGGTCCGTCGGCCTCGTGGACCCAGCGCTCCTTGAGATCCTCGGGGTCCAGGCCGATCACCCCGCGGCCAAAGACCCCCACGATCAGGCTGTCGCCGACCAGCACGGGATCCGAGTCCACGTCGGTGAAACGCGCGCTCTGCTCGCTGAGCTTACGGGCCGCGAGCACCGAGCCGTCGGCCAGGGCCAGCTTGACCAGGTATCCGTCCGAGAAGCCCAGGTAGACGTGATCGCCGAGCACCAGCGGGCTCGGCGAGCCCTTGATCTGGAAGCGGCCGGCAGGGACATCGCGCCGGTAGGCCCAGCGCCAGGCCCCCGTCTGCAGGTCGAGCGCGGTCAAGGCGTTCGAGTTGGTGGTGAACAGCACCAGCTCACCGGCTGAGATGGGGCGCCCATCGATGGCGCTGGTGGTCTGGTGAGCCCACAGCACCTCGCCATCCGCCTCGCGGAAGGCGTACAGCATGCCCCCGCCCGTCCCCGCCAGCACCATGCCGCCCGCCACGACCGGCTGTCCGTCGAACGGGCCGGTGCCCAGCTTGCGCCACAGGACCTTGCCCGTCTGGGAATCGAGGCAGGAGAAGGCTCCGGACTGGCTGCCGACGTAAACCCGGGTCCCCTGGAGATCCACCGCCGGGCTGCCGTGGTGGCTGTAGTCCAGCGGCAAGCCGGAGGCCTCCATGAGCTGGTGGCGCCACAGCACGTTGAGCACCCGGTGGCGGGCGGAGGCCGCCGGATACTCGGGCAGCTCTGCCCGCTCGGGCGGCAGCAGGTAGGTGCGGTCCTTGAAACCCTCGCACGCGAGACCTGACAGGGCCAGGGCCGCGACCAGCAGGGTTCCGTGGGCTCCGTTCATCATGCGCGGCTAGCCTTGCTTGTCCGCCGCCGGGGGTTTCTCGGGCAGCCCCTGCCCCGGCTTCGCAGGTTCCGGGGCTGGAGCGACGTGTGGCACCTCGGGCAACACCGAGAGGCGCGCCTGGATCTCCGGCAGGAAGATGGTCTGCGGGAACTCGTCCACGATGGCCTGGAACTGCCGGGCGGCAACCTCGGCGCGGCCGGCCTTCTGCTCCAGCCTGGCCAGGTGGAACAGGCCGCGGTCCTTGTGTCCCAGGAACGGCGCCTCGGTCAACCGCTGGTACTGGGCCTTGGCCTCCTCGAGCTTGTTCTGCTCCTCGTAGGACGCGCCCAGGCCCTCGACCGCGAAGGGCGCCATGACGGCGCCGAGGCCCTCGGCCTTGAGGTAGGCCTCGAAGCCGGCCACGGCGGCGTCGTGCTCGCCCAGCCGGCGCTTGGACTCCGCGGTGAAGAACTGCGCCAGGGATGCCGCCTCGGAGCCGGAGTGCTCCTTGGCCATGGCCTCGAGGGCAGCCACGGAGGCCTTCAACTTGTCCGCCTCGGACGGATAGGTGCCGTCCGCCTGGCTGGTCTCGGGAGCTTCATCGCGCTCCACCACCCGGGCCTCGAGGACCTTGAAGCTCTCGGCGAAGGCCTGCGAGGACTTGAGGGTGCGGTCCTCCAGGAACCAGCGGACGCCGAGCACGCCCAGGATGATCACGGTCGCGACGCCGATCAGGCTGAGCACCAGGACGCGGTGGTCCACCAGCCAGTCCACGGCGCTCTTGGTGGTGGACATGAACTCGTCGGGGGACTTGAGGTCCTTGCGGTTGATCTTGTCGTTCAAGGAGGCTCCTCCAGGCAGGCGGGCATCCCGGCGCGATGCCGGAGATGTCGCTTGAAAATCGGAGCGGTACGTTAGACCAGCCCGCTTCTGCTTGTCAACCGAAAACCGGTGCCGAAAGCCGCGGCCGCGTGGTAGGATGCCGGCCGATGCGCGCCTCCCCTACCCTGAGCCGCTGGGCGCTCACCCTCCTCCTGGCCAGCGCCGCCGGGCTGGGACCTGCCCAGCCTGTCCAGGCCGAGGCCTGGGAGGTCAAGGCCGGGCTGGGCCCCCTGTTCGGAACCGACTTCCTGCCCGAACACCAGGACGCCCTGGGCGGCCAGGCCTACCTCCAGGTGGGCATCAGCGATCTCCTCTCGTTGACGGCGGCCGGCGGGTATTCCCATCACTTCCTCGGAACCGGGGCTGGCGCCAGGATGTTCCACGCCGGCCTGGGGCTGGCCTGCAGCCTGGACGTGCTGGTGGTGGTCCCCTACCTCGAGCTGAGGCTGGGCTACCTGCGTCGGGACGTGGACGGCCAGGACGGTGCCCAGGGCCTGGGGCTCACGGCCGCGCTGGGGGCCGACTACCTGTGGACCGACTCCTTCACCCTGGGGGTCGCGGTCGAGTACCACGGACTGCTGACCGACCTGGATGCATTCCCCGCGTACCTGACGGTCAACCTGCGGGCGGGGATGCGCTTTCTGGACTGAGCCCCGGCGTCTCCGGTTCACGCCAGCGCCTGTGCTGGAGCACGCTGGTGAACTCGCAGCACAGCAGCAGCACCACCGCCGCGTAGAAGAACCACAGGATGATGACCGCCAGCGAGGCCAGGGAGCCGTACAGCATGCTGAAGCGGGCGACGTTCCGCAGGTAGTAGCCGAAGGCCTGCGAGGCCAGCAGCCAGAGCAGGGCGAACATCAGCCCCCCAGCGGCCGCCGGCCCGAGGCGGATCCTCTCGTGGGAGAAGTACTTGACCAGCACCACGAACACCAGGCTGCTCACCAGGAGCCCGGCCAGGGCGCGCAGCAGGGCGGAGCTGCCGAGCAGGCTCTCGAGCAGGCCGGCCACCGTCTCGCTGCGCGCGGCGCCCAGGGGGCCCAGCACCCCGGCCAGGTGGGAGAGCAGGAAGAGCAACAGCACCCCCAGCAGGAACAGCAGGAACAACCCGTGCGAGACCAGCATGGAGCGGCGCCGCTCGGAGCAGAAGATGCGGTTGAAGGCCATCTCGAGCGTGCGGAACACCGCCCAGGAGGTCATCACCAGGGTCCCCAGGCCGGTCAGGCCGAGGGCCTCGCGGTTGAGGGTGATGCTCTGCAGCCGCTGCACGATGTCGTCGGTCATGAAGGGCACCACCGCGCGCACGTACTCCGCGAGCTCCAGGAAGAGTTTCTCCTGGCCGGCGCTTTGCTGCACCAGGCTCTCGATCACGTAGCCCGACAGCGAGAACAGCAGCAGCACGAAGGGGATCAGGCTCAGGATGGCGTAGAAGGCGATGGCCGCGGCCAGGATGTGGCTGTCGTTGCGGAAGAAGCCACGCGCGGTCTGCAGGATGGTCGCCAGCACCCCGTGCAGGTAGGGGATGTGGTAGATCCCCAGCCCGACCTCGAGCAGGTACCCGCGCAGGGCCGTCCAGGCTCGCCTCAGGCTGCTCACCGCGCGGGCTCCTTGCGGCCCGAGTCCTCCTCGCCTCCCGACTTGGACCGGTAGAACCAGCGCACCGCCGTGCCCTGGAAGCCGTACTTGGCCCGCAGGCGGTTCTCGAGGTAGCGCCGGTAGCTCAGGTGCAGGCGGGCCGGGTCGTTGACCCAGGCCACGAACGTGGGCGGCCGGACGCTGGCCTGGGTGAGGTAGTAGATCTTGGCCCGGCGGCCCTTGATGACCGGAGGCTGCTTGTGCTCCAGGGCGTCGGCCACGAAGCGGTTCAGCTCACCCGTGCCGATGCGCAGCCCCGACTGCCCGAAGGCCTTGCGCACGGCCGGCAGCAGTTTCTGGACGCCCTCGCCCGTGCGCGCCGAGAGCGCCAGCACGGGGGCGTAGTCCACGTGCCGCACGCCGTAGGTGAGGTCGGTCAGGTAGGTCTTGCGCTCGTCGGGCGACCAGGTGTCCGCCTTGTTCACCGCCACGATCAGCCCCCGCCCGCGCTCGTCCACCAGGTTGAGCAGGCGGGCGTCCTGATCCGAGTAGGGTTCGCTGCCGTCCAGCACCACCACGGCCACGTCCGCCCGCTCCAGGGTGCGGAGCGCCGCCACGACGCTGAGGTGCTCGAGCTTGCCGGTGACCTTGCTCTTGCGGCGCACCCCCGGGGTGTCGACCAGCAGGAAGTGCGCCCCGCGCCACTCGATGGGGATGTCCACCGCGTCGCGCGTGGTGCCCGGGATGGGCGAGACGATCTGGCGCTGCTTGCCCGCCAGGCGGTTGGCCAGCGAGGACTTGCCCACGTTGGGTCTGCCCAGCAGGCACAGCTTGAGCTCGTGGGTCTGGCCCGCGTCGGGCTGGGGCTCGGCCGGGATGGGCGGCAGGTGCGCGGCGGCCCAGGCGTGCAGCTCGTCGAGGCCGTGGTTGTGGAGCGCCGAGAGCGCCACCACGTCGAACCCCAGCCGATGGAACTCGTCGGGCGCCCGCGTGTGGCAGCCGGGATCGCACTTGTTGGCCACACAAAGGATCGGCTTGCGGCAGCGCCGCAGGATGTCGGCCACCTCCTGATCCATGGGGTGGAAGCCCACCTCGGCGTCGCACAGGAACAGGACGAAGTCGGCTTCTTCGACGGCCAGGCGAGCCTGCTCCACGGTCTCGCGGGTGAGCGCGTCGTCGGCCTGGGTGTCGAAGCCGCCGGTGTCCACCAGGATCACCCGCCGGCCGCCCAGCTCGGCGTCGACGAACAGACGGTCCCGGGTCACGCCTGGCACGTCCTCGACGACCGCCGCCTGGCGGCGAGCCAGGCGGTTGAGCAGGGTGGACTTGCCCACGTTGGGCCTGCCGACGATGGCGATCAGGGCGCTCATGGCTCGTATCCGACCTTCCTCAGACCCCCGGCGGTGCGGGACCAATCCGGCGCGACCTTGACCGTCAGCCCCAGGAACACCTTGCGCTCCAGCAGTTGCTCGATGGCCCTGCGGGCGGCGGTGCCGATCTCCTTGAGGTGACGGCCACCCTTGCCGATCAGGATGCCCTTCTGGCTCTCGCGCTCCACGAACACCGTGGCCAGGATGCGCACCAGCCCGCGGTCGGGCTGCTCCTCGAAAGCGTCCACCTGGACCGCCAGGCAGTAGGGGATCTCGTCCTCGGTGCGCAGCATGGCCGCCTCGCGCACCAGCTCGGCCACCATCTGCCGCTCGGGTTGATCGGTGTACAGCTCTTCAGGGAAGTAGGCCGGGCCCTCCGCCAGGCGCGCCACGATGGCCGCGAGCAGCGGCTCCAGGCCTTCCTCGCGCAGCGCCGAGACGGGGATGAGCTCCTCGAAGCGGCCGAGGGAGGCGTAGGCCTGCATGAGCGGCAGGAGCTGGCCCTTGTCCGCCAGGGTGTCGATCTTGTTGATGGCCAGCAGCGCCGGCACCCCCGCCTCCGCGAGCAGCTCCAGCACCAGGCGATCCTCGTCGTCCTCCTCGGGCCGGCTGCCCCGGCCGCGGGCCTCGACCAGCAGCACGGCCAGATCCACCTCGCCGAGCGCCGCGCGGGCTTCGCCCAGCATGAAGCGGTTGAGCTGCCAGCTCCGGGTGTGGATGCCGGGCGTGTCCACGAACACGATCTGGCAGCCGGGCCGGTGGACCACACCGCGGATGCGGGTGCGGGTGGTCTGCGGCCGCGGGGTGGCGATGGCCACGCGCTCGCCCACCAGGGCGTTGAGCAGCGTGGACTTGCCCACGTTGGGCCGCCCGACCAGGGCCACGAACCCGGAGCGGAACCCCCCGGCGGGGGCGGTCCCCGCTGGCTGGCGCGTCCTTCGGCTCATGCGGGCTCCTCGCCCAGCGCGGCCAGCACCTGGCGGGCGGCCGCCTGCTCGGCGGCCTTCTTGGTGCGGCCCGTTCCGCGGCCGATCTCGAGCTCGCCCTGCCTGGCCGCCACGGTGAACTCCCGCGCGTGCGGCGGGCCGCTGGTGCCCAGCAGCACGTACTCGGGTGGCCGCTCCCCCCGGCGTTGCAGCAGCTCCTGGAGCCGGCTCTTGGGGTTCGTGGCGGGTCGCCCTACCTGGAGCCCCGCCACGCGCGGGCCGAGCACCCGCTGCACCAGCGCCCGGGCTGCGTCCAGCCCCTGGTCGAGGTACAGCGCGCCCAGCAGGGCCTCGAAGGCGTCGGCCAGGAGGGAGGGCTTGGCGCGACCGCCGGACTGCTCCTCGCCCCGCCCGAGCCGCAGCACCTGGCCCAGGCCCAACCCGGCGCCGAACTCGGCCAGCTCATCGCGGTTGACCAGCCCGGCGCGCAGCTCGGTCAGCTCGCCCTCCTCGGCCCCGGGCAGCGCCTGCATGAGCAGCTCGCTGACCACGAGCTCCAGCACCGCGTCACCCAGGAACTCCAGCCGCTCGTTGTGCTGCACCTCGTCCACGGGCGCCGTCTCGTTGGCGAAGGTCTTGTGGGTGAGCGCGCGCTCGAGCAGCCCGGGCTCGTGGAAAGGCTGCAGGCCGAGCAGGCGCGTGGCGGCCTCCAGCTCGGGTTTGCCCATGGTCGCCGGCATGGCCCGTCACACCTCTCCGGGCCGCGACGCCTGCGCCCGGACGCACCAGGAGGCGCGCAGCGCGTTGGCCTGCAGCTCCAGGGCGGTCACCTCGAGGAGCCCGCCCAGGAGCTCGTCGCCCAGCGCCGCGCCCGCGCCGGGCAGAAGGTGGATCGGCCGGTAGTGCTGGCTGCGGCCGCGCAGGCCCTCGCCGCAGCGCTCCTCCACCAGCAGCTCGTGGCTGCGCCCGAGGCCCGCTCGCAGGAAGGCTTGCCAGCGCTGCCGGCCGAACGCCAGCAGCGCCTCCGAGCGGGACCGCACGGCCCGCGGCTCCGGCCTCCCAGGCAGGCCGGCCGCCCGCGTCTCGGGCCGGGCCGAGAAGGTGAACACGTGCAGGTAGTCCAGCGGCGAGGCGGTCAGCAGCTCGAGCGTGGCGCGGGCCTCCGCCTCGCCCTCGCCAGGGAAGCCGACCAGCACATCTGCGCCCAGGGCCGCGTCGGGGAAGCGCTGGCGCAGCCCGCCGAGCACGCCCGCGTAGCGGCTCGCGTCGTAGGGCCGTCCCATGGCGCGCAGCACGCCGTCGGCCCCGCTCTGCATGGGGACGTGGAAGTGGCGGCAGACGTTGGGCCTGCGCGCCAGGACCGCCATGAGCTCCTCGGTCCACTCCAGGGGCTCGATCGAGGAGAGCCGAACACGGCTGGCGGGGCTCCGCTGTGCCAGGGCCCCGGCCAGGGTGTCGACCAGCTCCGCCAGCGTGCGGCGCGGCGTGAGCTCGCGGCCCCAGCGGCCCAGGTGGATGCCGGTCAGCACGATCTCGCGGTGGCCCTGCCCGGCCCGGCGAAGGGCCTCGGCCAGCGCCTCGGCCAGGCCGACGGAGCGCTCCGGGCCGCGCACGCGCGGGACGATGCAGTAGGCGCAGCCCGCGCTGCACCCGTCCTGGACCTTGAGCACGGCCCGCCGCCGGCCCAGGTGCGCGAACGCCCCCCGCGCGCAGCTCGGGTCGCCGGGCTCCCCGGCCTCGTGGGCGGCCGCGGACAGCGCGCGGGCCACGGCGGTCGGGTCGCCCGGCCCGAGCACAGCCCGGACATTGGGCAGCGCGCGCAGCCGCTCGCCGTCCGTGACCGCGGCGCAACCCGCCACCACCACGGGCAGGCCTGGCAGATCGCGCAACAGCGAGTTCAGCGCCTTGCGAACATCGCGATCGGCCTTGTGGGTCACGGTGCAGGTGTGCAGCAGCGCCACCTCGGCCTGGGCCGGCCGGTCGACCACCTGCAGCCTGCTCCCGTCCAGCCCCTCCAGGGCCTGGACGGCGTCCGCCAGGTTCACCTTGCAGCCGAGGCTCTTGATCCACAGACGCACGCGCACCTCGCCCCGTGGGGCGGGCCCAGGGTACCCCGGGCACCGCGCAGGCGCAAGCCGAGTCGAGCGCGAGTCAGCGCCATTGACAGGTGGGGTCCAGGCCAATAACCTGAGGTCTCCGGAGGCTGGAGCCGGCGCGATGCAATCTGAGGCAGGAACGCTCCTGGTGCAGAGCGGCCTGATCACCGAGGCCCAGCTGCGGCAAGCCTTGACCGCCGCGCTGCAGTCGGGCTGCAGCCTGATCCAGGCCCTGGTGCGGTTGGGGCTGGTGCCGCCGGACGAGCTGTCCATGCGCCTGTCCAGCCTGCTGGAGATCCCCCTGGCCGAGGCAGCCCAGTTCGACAGCCTGCCCGCCTTCATCACCCGCCTGGTGACCGCCGAGGTGGTCATGACCCATCGGGTCATCCCCATCATGCTGCACCGGGGAGTGCTGCACCTGGCCATGTCCGACCCGACCAACCGCGCGGCCCTGGAGGAGATCTCCTTCCTCACGGGATACTCGGTGAGGCCGGTGGCTGCCTCGGAGCCCCTGATCGAGGCGGCCATGGCGCACCTCTACGGCATTCCTCCCGACGGCGCGATCCCCGAGATGGGTCTGCTGCCTGGCCTGCCTGCGCAGGTGCCGCAGGCGCCCGTCCCTCCGCCCGAGCCGGCTCCCCCACCCGCGCGTCCCGCGCCCGAGACGCAGGCCGAGGCCGCCTTCAGGCCGCGCACCGACCCGGAGATCCGCTGGGTCCCGCCTGCGGCCGCGGTGGACGGCGAGCTCGAGGAGCTCTTCTGGGGCGCGAAGGCCGATCAGGAGGTCATCCACCTGACCCGCCTGAAGCGCGCCAGCGGTCTCGAGCAGGACGCCGCGGCTCCGCGCAACCTGGGTGAGGCGCTGCAGAATGAGGTGCTGCGGGCGCTCGAGGGCGCGGGGGCCGCGCGCAGCCAGGTGGTGGCGCCGCTGCCGCCGGCGGAGCCGGTCTCGACCCTGCCGCCTCCGGCCCTGGCCCCGGCCATGGCGCGGGATCCGGCCGCCGTGCTGAGCCCGCCGGTGGCTCCTCTGCCCGAGCGCCCTCCGGCGGAGCCTGCGGCGCCGGCTGCGCAGGTGCGCCCGGCGCCGGAATCCGTGGCCCCGCGCGTGGCCCCGCCGCCTGCGCCAGGGCCCGAGGAGCCTCCCGAGCTCGCCGCGTTGCATGACAGCGAGGAGGCACGGCTGCTCATCCAGGAGGCCACCGAGCGCGACGACATCGCCAGGGTCCTGGTGCGGTACGCGCGTACCTTCCTGCCCCGTGCGGTGCTGCTGATCATCAAGAAGGACATGCTGGTGGGCTGGCTCGGGGCCGGCGTCGGCCTCCACGGCCAGCGGATCAAGGGCATCCTGATTCCCCTCGATTCGGCCTCGGTGTTCCGCACGGCGCGTGAGACGGCCACCGACTACTTCGGCAGCATGCCGAAGGGCGCCACCAACGACATCTTCCTCGCCTCGCTGGGGGACATCCGTCCGCGCCAGGTGCTGCTCATCCCCATCAGCGTGCGGCACAAGCCCATCTGCATCCTGTACGGCGACTGCGCCATGGAGCCCGGTTTCTCCCAGGATCTGAGCCCGCTGCACCTGATGGCCCAGGAGGCGGCCCAGTCCTTCGAGAAGCTCATCCTCGACAGGAAGATCGGCCGGCTGGTGACGCGCTAGGCCCCCGACGAACAATCCACAAGTTATCCACATCCAGAGGAGTCATCGTTGGTTACATCGATGATCTCGAGGTTTTTCTCAGGCGCTGGAGCCTGGAGCGATGACCTGATATTTCCCTATATTACGAATAGATAGGTTCTTACTGGGCGTGGAATCGGGATCCATCCGGCGTCGAGGCATGGACGAGAATCGGTCGATAACGCGACGCATCATGGCTGTGGAAAAACGCTTGACAGGGTTGCTCACCAGGACCCTTGAAGGAACGCTCAGTTGGCGATCGGGGGGAGCTCCTCCCGGAGCAGGCGCTCCAGGGTTTCCGGAGTGTTCAGCCGCGGGTCATCGAGCACGAGCTCCAGCAGGCGCTCGAGCGCCTGGCCCACCGCCGGACCCGGCCCGAGGCCGAGCACCTGCATCACCCGCCGGCCGTCGATGGCCAGATCGGTCACCTTGAGGGCGGCTTGCACCTCCAGGACCGCCCGCACGCGCCGTGCGAGCGCCGCGAGCTGCGCGCGCTCGTCGGCGAGCCCCAGGCCCCGACCGCGGGCGTCCGCCCGCCGCATGGCCCACAGGTCCTCGAGCCGCTCGGCTCCCACCTTGCGCACCAGCCGCCGCACGGCCCCGTCCGTCCAGCCCGGCTCGTAGTGGAACATGTGGTTGGCGATCACCGTGCGCACCCGCTCCCGCTCCTGGTTGGAGAAGCGCAGCCGCGCCAGGATCGCGTCGGCCATCTCCGCGGACACCTTCTCGTGGCCGTAGAAGGTGTGCTCGCCCGGCGGTCCGCCCGCGGTGCGGGGCTTGCCCACGTCGTGCAGCAGCACCGCCAGCCGGAGCAGGGCGTCGACCCGGCCGGCCCTGGAGAGGCAGCGCAGGCCGTGCTCGTACACGTCGTCCCGGTGGAAGCGGTTCTGCGGGTGACCGCGGCCCTCCAGCAGCTCGGGCAGGATGGCCGCGAGCAACCCGCTCTCGCGCAGCAGCTCGATCCCGCGGGCTGCGCGCGGGCTGGAGCTGGCCAGGATCTTGAGCAGCTCGACCCGGACGCGCTCGGGCGCCACCCGCCGGAACACCGGCAGCGAGTCCGGGATGGCCGCCAGCGTGTCGGGGTGGATCTCGAACGCGAGCACCGTGGCGAAGCGGATCGCCCGCAGCGGCCGGAGGCCGTCCTCGGCGAAACGCTGCCTGGCCTCCCCTACCGCCCGCACCAGTCGCCTGGCGAGGTCCGCCTGGCCGTCGAAGGGATCGACGAGGCGCTGCTGCCGGGCGTCCCAGGCCATGGCGTTGATGGTGAAGTCCCGGCGCTTGAGGTCCTCCTCGAGGGAGTCGAGGAACACCACGCGGTCCGGGTGACGCCCGTCGGTGTAGCCCTCCTCGCCGCGGAAGGTGGTGACCTCGACGGCACCGCGCGGGGTGACCACGGTGACCGTGCCGTGCTGCAGGCCCGTGGGCACGACGTGCTCGAACAGGGGCAGGACCTGCTCTGGCCTCGCGCCGGTGGTCACGTCCCAGTCGCCACCGCGCCGGTGGAGCAGGGCATCCCGCACGCAGCCCCCGACCGGGTAGGCCCGGTGACCGGCCGCCTCCAGTCGGTCGAGCACCCGCTGGACGTGACGGGGAGGTCGCAGTGGGACGGCGCGGCTCAGTTCGGCACCTCCGGGTGCTCGCCCGAAGCAGCCGCGTACCGGTCGAGGAACCCGAAGTAGAGCTGGACCAGGAGATCGCGCAGCGGCGGCTCCAGCCCCTCGACGAAGTGCTGCCGGGACTCGAGGTCCTGCAGGCTCATCACCTCGGCCAGCACCGGCTGCACCCGGGCGGCCAGCTCCTCCAGGGAGAGCAGCTCCCAGACCCTGGGGCTGGCGAAGGCCTCGCGAATGACGTCGGTCGAGAACAGCAGGTGCGTGCCGCGGGTCCCGCAGTGCAGGAGCTGGTCCAGGGAGTCCAGGTCCAGGGTGGGTGGGAGCTCGTCGCCGGTCTGGTCCATGGCTGCGGCGTCCTCGATGCAACGCCCCCGACCTGGTTCGAACAGGTGGCCTTCCGCTTAGGAGGCGGATGCTCTATCCAACTGAGCTACGGGGGCACCAAGCCTGTCCGGTTATTAGTGGGTTGGCCCATGGATGTCAAGGGAGGCCTCTGGCCGGGTGGCGGAGGCCGGGCCGCGTTCAGTCGCAGATCGGGCGGCAGACGCGCTCGACGCACAGGAATCGTCCCGTGCAGCCTGCGGGCAGGCTCAGCGGGTCGCAGTCCCCGCTGGTGAGGCACGCGTAGGCGGCGCAGTCGTCCGGGCAGCCATCGGGCGTCTCACCAGCCAGCACCTCGCAGGCGGCGTCGCCGCAGCCGGCGTCGCAGGCGCTCTGGCAGGCGCCCTGCCCGCTGCAGGACCAGCGCCCGCCGCAGCCCTCCGGCCACGGGTAGGCCGCGCAGTCCTCGGCCTGGCTGCACGGGCCATAGCCGCAATCGCCGCTGCAGTTCGCGCCGTCCTCGCCCTGGCCCGGCATGCAGGTCCCGTCGCCGCAGCGCACGCTGTCGCATACGGCCTGGCACGCGCCCGCGAAGCAGTTCCAGTGGCCGGTGCAGAGCTGGCTCCAGGTCTCACCCAGGCAGTCCTCCGGCCAGACGCAGCCGGTCAGGCAGTCGTCCGGGCAGCCGCCGGTGTCCTCGCCCGCCGCCGGGTCGCACAGCCCGTCGCCGCACTGGGTGTAGTCGCACAGGGGGGTGCAGGTGTTCGCCAGGCAGGCCCACGCCCCGATGCAGGGCAGCCGCCAGGTGCGATCCAGGCACTCGCTCACGCTGGCGCAGGCCTCCACGCAGTCGGCCGGACAGGAGGTCTCGGTCTCCCCGAGATCCGGATCGCACACGGCGTCGCCGCAGCCGGTGGGGTCGCAGATCGCCCGGCAGCGCCCCAGCTCGCAGCTCCAGTGTCCCGGGCAGACCTCCGGCCAGTCGCGCAGCATGCACTGGGAGAGGAAGGTGCACTCCTGGTTGCAGTAGGCCACGCAGGTGTGGGTCTCGCACTCCCAGTGGCCGGTGGCCTCGGTGCAGTCCAGGCCCGGGTTGTCGAGCGGCCACTCCTCGCCGATGCAGTCGGCGTGCTCGTCGCACTCGATCGCGTCGCACACGCCCTCGCAGGCGCCCTGCTGGCACTCCCAGTGGCCGTCGGCCTGGGCGCAGCCGGCGTCACCCGGCCAGGTCAGGCCGTCGCAGTCCGCGGCCAGGTCGCACTCGGGCTCGGGCGTGCAGACCGGCACGCAACTTTGCGCCTGGCACTCCCAGTGGCCGCTGGCCTCGGTGCAGTCCATGGACGCCGGCCACTCGAGGTCCTCGCAGTCGGCGAGCTGGGCGCACCCGTCCTGACAGTCCGGCAGGCAACCCCCCTCCACGCATGCCCAACGCCCGACGCAGTCCTCGGTCCACAGCATGCCAGCGCAGTCCTCGTCCTGGCTGCAGTTCTGGGACGAGTCGCAGTCGCACTGGGCTGCTCCGGTCGACAGCCCCAGCGTGAGCAGCAGGCCGATCCAGGTCCAGCGGTCGCGTGCGTGTGGCATGACTCCCCTCCTCTGGTCCCCTTGAATACCAGAGCCCCGGCGTGGCCGGCAACCTTTCTGCTGGGCGTTGCTCCAGCCCTTGAGGATCCAAGGGATTCCTGCTAGCGTTCGAGCTGTCGTCAGGACAGAGAGGTGAGGACATGGCGAGGGTGATCGGGGTCTGCTGCGCGCTGGCTCTGCTCGGGGCCGCCGCGCTCGTCCTGGGCGGTTGCGCCGGGGAGTGCACGAAGTGTGACGCCGACTGCCCCTCGTTCGTCGGGACCTACTCCTGCGAGTTCGCCGAGACCGCGGACATGTGCACCGGCTGGTACCTGGTCACCGGCACCCACTGGATCGACGTCACCCGCCAGGAGGGTGGGATCATCGAGATCGACCTGGGTGGCGGTGAGGACTACGAGGGAACCCTGTGCCAGACCGAGGACTCCGCCCCCCCGCGTCACTACGCCTTCGCCACCGGCTTCTCCCGCGAGGACTACGACGGCGTGCGCGTGGTCTACACCCTGGCCGGCAACCTGGTCGATCAGGGCCCGGACGCCGCCGCCACCATGAACGGCAGCCTGACGTTGACCATCCTCGAGGGCAGCAGGAGCTGCACCCTGGTCGGCAGCTTCAGCTGCCAGTAGGCGGGGCTCCGCAGGCGGAGGGCTCCCCCTCGGTCGGCCTGAGCCCCAGGCTGTCGTGGTAGTGCAGCCTGGCCTGCGCCTCGTCCCAGCACTCCAGGAGCTCCAGGCTCTGGGCGCCCAGGTCCCCCCCGCTGGCCTGGCCCGTGACCTGGCCGGCCCCGGCGCCGTCCCAGCGGGCCTCGAGCGCCACCCGCTCCCGGGCCGGGCGCAGCGGCTCACCCAGGTCCAGATCGGTCCAGGCGACGAGGCCGAGCGCGCCCGAGCGATCGCTGCGCTCGAGGTACGTGTAGAGCGCGTCCAGGGCGTGGGCGTCCTGGCCCCGGGCCAGCTCCTCCGCCGGCAGGAAACCGGCGAACAGGACCTGGACCTCGGTCTTGCCCTCGGGGTCGTCGCCGTCGGGCCGGGTGTCGAAGGCCACGCCCGCCAGCCCGCGCTCCGCGCTGCCCGTGGCTTGCGAGCAGGCCGTGAGATCCCGGATCAGGCTGCCGCGGCCGCGCCGCAGGGCGTCCGGCGCCGGCACGAGATCGCCGCTCAGACACTCGGACCAGCCCTCGTCGAAGCCGAGGGAGCTCCGCAGCGCCTCGGGCCGCAGCTGCAGGTGGAAGCCGAACCGGTCCTGCCCGGCGCGGGCCAGCCACAGGCGCATGTCCACGCCCGGCAGGTCCGAGGGCCAGGGTCCCCACACCCGGCGTTCCGCGCTGCGCGCGTTCGCTGGCAGGGCGCGCACCAGCCACTCGGCTTGCCGGAGCAGGCCGAGCACGTCCCGGTCGACGCCGGCGGCCACGGCCCGGGCGAGGCCCAGGTAGCCGGCTGGCTCCCCCAGCAGCTCCTGGCCGCGCGCGCCGAGCCCCGCCTCCCCGGTCACCAGGTCGAGCTCCCGCGGGGAGGTGACGGCCACCCGGAGCTCGAGCGCGGCCAGGGCCGGGACCGCCTGCAGGAAGGCCAGGTCCTCGGCCAGCGACCCGTTGGAGTAGTCCCCGCAGCCCGCGCCCAGGACCAGGCCGAGGCCGAGGAGGATGCCCGAGGTCCTGCGCATGGCCGTCCTCATGGCCTGTAGGCCAGGCCCAGGTAGGCGCCGCCGAAGCCCATGCTCTGGCCGCCGTCCAGGTGGTAGTACAGGTAGTGCACGCGACCCTCCAGCAGCACGTCGATGGGTCCGAGGTGCACGGCCAGGCCCGCGCCGGCCCCCGGGCACAGGCTGGTCAGGCTCTGCGCCGGGAGCCGCTCGTAAGGGGCGTGGAAGGACCGGCTGGCCACCAGGAAGGTCAGGCGCGGGCCGAGGTACACCCCCAGCCAGGGCCAGTCCCAGCGGTAGAGCAACGCCAGCCCCAGCAGGTAGCGCTGGAAGGACACCCCCACCCGCGCGCTCAGCCCAGCGCCCAGGTCGATCCGCGCGTCCTCCTGTCCGAAGCCCGCCAGGAAGTCCACGGCCAGGGTCAGCTGCTCGGCCACCAGGTCCTCCAGGGCCAGCTCGAGGCCGCCCTGCAGGCTGGAGTGGAAGAGCTCCCCGCGCGTCTGCCGGTCGAAGAACGCCTCGGCGCCGAAGCGCAGCGCGTACCTCAGCCGGAGGCCGCCCTCCGCCGCCAGCACGCCGATGTCCCGGGTGACGTCCTCGTCCAGGGACAGCGGGCCCATGTCCTCGTCGCGCACCTCGATCTCCCGACCGGCCTCGAGGTCGAGCTGGCCCACCAGCGCGTCGTCCGCGCGTGGCTTCTTGAGCAGGTACCGCCCTGGCGCGAGGGCCAGGCGCCGGGGCGAGCCAGCCGCCTTCTCCAGCCCGGCCACCAAGCGGTCGGCCTCCGGGGCGTAGATCAGGTAGCGGCCCGAGAGCTCCGCGGGGAACACCAGACCCGCGCCCGCGCCAGGCCGCGTGAGGGTGATCGCCTGGCCGTCGTCACCCTCGTCCGCGGCCCGCCCGGCCAGGAAGGCCCGGAGCTCGACCAGCGACACCACGCCGTCCGCGTCCAGATCCGCGGCTCCGCGCAGCCCCGTGACCAGCGTCTGGGAGTAGCGGGAGCCGCCGGCGTCGTCGGCTTCCCTCTCGCCCGCGTCGGCCGCGAAGGAGCTGAGCAACGACCCGTCCGCGTCGGGCGGGGGCCTGGCGGCGCCCGCGGGCAGGCAGGCATCCAGGAAACCCACCCGCCGCCCCTCGGCCGAGCCGGCCAGCCAGGCCCGCAGCTCCTGCGCGGGGAGCGACTCGTCCGGGCCCAGCAGCAGCGCGTCCGCGCGCGCGTGGCCCGCGTAGTAGAACAGGACCAGCACCTCGAGGCCGGCCGCGCGGGCGGCGCGGGCCTCCAGGTCGATCGCGGCCATGGCCGCGCGCAGTTCGTCGACGCCCGCGTCGCGGAGCACGCGGCAGTCCCGCGCCCGGAGCCCGCTGAGCTCCAGCCACACCTCGCGCACCCGCTCCACGTCCCGGGCGGGGTAGCGCAGGGGCGGTGTGTCCGCAGGGCCCTCCCCCTGGCTCAGCAGCAGGGCCAGCACGCGAACTGGCGCCTGCCCGTCGTCGGCCGGGGCCGCCGCGGGGAGGAGCAGCCCGAGCAGGAGCCCCAGCGGGGCGTGGGCGGCGAGGCGCATCCCGACTCTCTCCTCGAGGGGCGTCAGGCGTAGCGCAGGACCGAGGCCACCGGCGCCTGGCCGAGCCGCTGCCGGCCGTGCAGGAACTCGAGCTCCACCAGGAACAGCCAGCCCGCCACCACGCCGCCCTGCTGCTCGACCAGCCGCGCCGCGGCCTGGGCGGTCCCGCCGGTGGCCAGCAGATCGTCCACGATCACCACGCGCTGGCCCTTGGCCACGGCGTCCACGTGCAGCTCCAGGCTGGCCGAGCCGTACTCCAGGTCGTAGGACACCCGGTGGGCCTGGTAGGGCAGCTTGCCCGGCTTCCGCGCGATGAGCACTCCGTGTCCGAGCTCGAGGGCCAGCGCCCCGGCGAACAGGAAGCCCCGGCTCTCGATGCCCAGGAAGGCCTCTGGCTGCATGGGCTCGGCCGCCTTGGCCAGGGCGCGGACGGCCGCGCGGAAGCCCTTGGCGTCCTGGAGCAGCGGGGTGATGTCCTTGAACACGATGCCGGGCTTGGGGAAGTCCGGTACGTCGCGGATGAGCTTCGACAGCGCCTTGGACATGTGAAATCGCCTCCTCTCACGAGCTCGGCCGGGGCAGGAAGAAGAGCGGGTTGCGCGGCTTGGTGCCCTGGCGGATCTCGAAGTGCAGGTGGGGCCCGGTCGCCCGGCCGGTCCGCCCCACCCTGGCGACCGGCTCCGCCTGCTTCACCTGCTGCCCTTCGCGGACCAGGTTCTCCGAGTTGTGCGCGTACACGCTGATGTAGCCGTCCGCGTGCCGGATGATCACGATCAGACCATAGCCCGCCTGTTCACCGGCGTACAGCACCTGGCCCGCGGCCGCGGCGCGGATCGGCGTGCCCGCGGGCGCGCCCAGATCGATGCCGTCGTGGCGCCTCCCGCCGCGCAGGCCGAAGCGCGAGGTGAGCACGCCGTCCACGGGCCAGACGAAACGCCCCGGCTCCTGCTTGACCTCGGCCGCCGGCTCGCCCGCCCCGGCCTCGGGCACCACCCGCGGCTCGGTCGCGTCCGGGATGAACAGCCGCTGGCCGACCCGCAGCCTGTTCGGGTCCTCCAGGCCGTTCACCTCGGCCACCTCCTGGGGCTCGGCGCCGTAGGCGCGGCAGATCGAGCGCAGCGTCTCGCCCTGGCGCACCTGGTGGAAGGCGCCGATGGCCTCGGCCTCCGGCGAGGGGCGCAGCCACTGGAGCGGATCCGTGCGCGTCGGGCAGCCCGTCGCCAGCACGAGCAGAGCGAGCAGCGCGCACCTGTCCAGGCGGCGGTTCGACGGCCCGCTCACTCGACCTCCGCGGTGAAACCCTCGCCGGACAGGTCGGGCAGGCGGAAATCGCCTGGGTGGGTGCGCTCC
This sequence comes from Myxococcota bacterium, assembly GCA_022710975.1. Taxonomy (GTDB): domain Bacteria; phylum Myxococcota; class B64-G9; order B64-G9; family B64-G9; genus JAKLGA01. The sequence goes on from JAKLGA010000006.1 coordinate 178,324, forward strand.
AGGGTGACCAGGGTGGCGGACATGCAGCCTGCGGCCAGCGCGCCGCGGTCGGTGTCCGCGGGCGGGGAGGGTTCGTCGGGCCGGTTGCCGATCCAGTAGTAGGGCCTTCCGCGAGGATCCCGGCCCAGGTGCACGTCCCCGGGCGGGAGCGGGTTCCCCTGGCGGGTCTGCCGGACCCGCAGGGTGGGCTCCGGAGGCACGTTCAGGTTCAGGAAGGTGCCGGCCGGGAGCCCGCCCGGCCCGAGCCGGGACACGAGCTGGCCCGCGAACCGGGCCGCTCGCCCGGCGCAGGCTCCGTCGGCGTCGAACCGCACGCTGACCGCGAGCGCCAGGCGGACGCCCTGTAGCGCGGCCTCGGCCGCGGCGGCCACCGTGCCAGAATAGTCCAGATCTTCTCCGATGTTATAGCCCTGGTTGACCCCCGAGACGACCACGTCTGGCGGGCCGCCCAGGAAGTGCCGGCAGGCCAGCAACACGCAGTCCGCGGGGGTGCCCTCCACGGCCAGCCGGTGCGGGCCGTGCTCCTGGACCCGCAATGGTCGGTTCAGGGTGACCGCGCGTCCGCAGGCCGAGCGCTCCACGTGGGGTGCCACGACCCACACCTCGCCGAGCCCGGCGAAGGCCTGCGCCAGGCACTCGAGGCCAGGGGCGTGGATGCCGTCGTCGTTGGTGAGCAGGATGCGCCGCATGGCCTGGCACGCTACTTGGCGTAGGGCTGGAAGTCAACCTGACCCCGGCCCCGTCCGGCCTTGATCCAGGCGGTGCTTCCCGGCAGAGTGACGGCCATGGAGGACCTGGTCCACGCGCTGATCACCTGGTACCGGCGGGCTCGCCGGGCGCTGCCCTGGCGCGACGCGCCCAGCCCCTACCGGGTCTGGCTGGCCGAGATCATGGCCCAGCAGACCCGCCTGGAGACCGTGCAGCCCTACTTCGAGCGCTTCCTGATCCGCTTCCCCGACCTCGCCGCGCTGGCCGCGGCCTCGCTCGACGACGTGCTGGCCATGTGGTCGGGGCTGGGCTACTACCGCCGCGCGCGCCTGCTGCACCGCGCGGCCCGGCGGGTGGTCGAGGTGCACGGCGGCGCGCTGCCCGCCGATCCCCAGGCCTTGCGGGCGCTGCCCGGGGTGGGCCGCTACACCGCCGGGGCCATCGCCTCCGTGGCCTTCGGCCTGCCCGAGCCGGTGCTGGACGGCAACGTGAAACGCGTGCTCTCGCGCCTGCTCGATCTCGAGCTGGCCGTGGACTCCGCGGCCGGCGAGCGTCGTCTGTGGACCGAGGCCGAGACCCTGGTCCGCGCGAGCGGAGATCCGAGCGCGCTCAACCAGGGCCTGATGGAGCTCGGCGCGCTGATCTGCAGCCCGCTCTCCCCGGCCTGCCAGGAGTGTCCGCTGGCGCCCGCCTGCCTGGCGCGCCGCGCGGGCACCCAGGCCAAGCGTCCGGTGCGCGCGCCGCGCAGGGCCCCCCGGGTCCAGCCCATGGCGGCGCTGGTCGTCCGTCGGGCCGACGGCGCGGTGCTGCTGCGGAAGAACCCGCCCGAGGGGCTCTTCGGCGGGCTGTGGTCGGTGCCCCTGCGGGCCTGCGCGGCCTCCGGGCAAGGCGCCCGGCGCGCGGCCGAGGAGCTGGCGCGCGCCCTGGGTCCTGGCCTGGGCGCCGTCGAGCTGGCCCCTGGCAGGCCCCCACGCCTCGAGCACACGCTGACCCACCGCCTGCTGCGCGTCAGGGTCTTCCAGGCTCTGGCGCGTGGCTCCAGGGCCCGCAGGGGCTGCCGCTGGGTCGAGGGGCCGGAGCGGCTCGGGCGGCTGGGGGTGGCCGAGCTCACCCGCAAGGTGCTGGCGCTGGCCGCGGGCACAAAAAAAGAGGGCGCCCGCTCGAAGCGTTCGCCCTCTCGATCGGGGTGACTGGATTTGAACCAGCGACCACTTGCACCCCAAGCAAGTGCGCTACCAGGCTGCGCTACACCCCGAGCGCAAAAGCGGGGGCACTATAACGATCCGTGAAACGGGTGTCAAGCCTGCCGAGCGGGTGAGATCAGGCGTCCTCGGCCTCGGCCAGGGTGAGCAGCTCCTGGAGCTCGCGTTCGAGCTTGTGCAGCACCTCGGCCTCGATCGGCGTGGCGCCGGAGGCCGCGCCGGGGCGCTCGGGGAGCTGGAGATCCATCTGGGGCGAGGGGCCCTTGTCGCCGCTCCGGGCGAGCTGCCGCTTGGCCCCCGCGATGGTGTACATGTCGTCGTACAGCAGCTTCTTGATGCGCAGCAGGACCTCGACGTCCCGCTTGCGGTACAGCCGCTGCTGGGAGCGCGACTTCCCCGGCCTCAGGGCCGGGAACTCCGTCTCCCAGTAGCGGAGCACGTAGGGCTCGACGCCGACGATCTCGGCCACCTCACCGATCTTGAAGTAGATCTTGTCAGGTAGCTCGTTCTTGTCGTCGTCGCTCATCGCCGCCTAACCGCGGGCCAGCGCGGCGATCTTGGCGAACGCCGCCGCGTCGTGCAGGGCGATATCCGCGAGGATCTTGCGGTCCAGCTCCACGCTGGCCTTCTTGAGGCCGGCGATGAGCTTGGAGTAGGACAGCCCCAGCAGGCGGGCCGCCGCGCTGATGCGCACGTTCCACATCGCGCGGTAGTCCCGCTTCTTGATCTTGCGGCCCTTGTACGAGTATACGCCCGCGCGCTTCACCTTGTGGGCGGCGACCCGGTAGATCTTGCTCTGCCGGCCGCGGAAGCCGCTGGCGCGGTCCATCACCTTCTGGTGCCGGTCCTTGCGGGCCGGCGCGTTGGTCACTCGAGCCATGACTGTCTCCTCGCTCGCTCAGGCCGTGCGCTTCAGGCGTACGGCAGCATCAGCTTGACCTGCGGGGCGTCCACGGCCGCGATCAGCGTGGACTTGCGCAGCCGCCGCTTGGCCTTCCGGGTCTTGCTGGTCAGGATGTGGCGCATGTAGGCGCGCTTGGCCTTGACCTTGCCAGTCTTGGTCACCTTGAACCTCTTGGCCGCGGCGCGGCACGTCTTCAGCTTGGGCATGACACCTTCCTCCATGGGGTCCGGTGAGCGAAGCTCACTCCTTGGCCCCCTCCTTGTCGTCTTCCTCGTCGTCTTCCTCGTCGTCGTCATCCTCGTCGAGGTCTTCTTCTTCCTCTTCGGGCTCCTCTTCCTTCTCCTCCAACGGCGGCTCGCCGCGGTCCGCGCGGGCCTTGCGCGCCAGCGCCTGTTGCTCCCGCAGCTTGGCCCGCTCCTCGTCCTTGGCCCGCTTGATGACCAGGGCCCGCGGTGAAGGCGCCAACACCATCTGGAGCAAGCGGCCTTCCATGAGCGGTGGGGCCGCGATCACCGCCAGATCGCCTGCGTCCTTGCTGATGCGGTTGAGCATCTCCAGGCCGATGTCCTTGTGGGCCATCTCCCGGCCGCGGAAGCGCACGGTGATCTTCACCTTGTGCCCCTCGGTGAGGAAGCGGGTGATGTGCTTGAGCTTGACCTGGTAGTCGTGCTCCTCGGTCTTCGGGCGGAGCTTGACCTCCTTCATCTGCTGGCTGGCCTGACGGGTGCCCTTCTGCTTCTTCTTCTGGGAGTACTTGAACTTCCCGTAGTCCATGATCCGGCAGACAGGCGGCCTGGAGACGGCGGCGACCTCCACCAAGTCGAGGCCCTGCTCGTCGGCCTTGCGCAGGGCCTCCTCGATGGACATGATGCCGAGCTGCTCGCCGTCGCCCGAGATCACCCGGACCTCGCGCGCTCGGATCTGGCGGTTGACCCGGTTGTTGGTCCCGGGCATCCCCTTCTTGGGATCTCTCTGCTCCAGGTTGATGGCTACACCTCCTCCACGACAGGGCGCGCGGGGCGGGCCGCCTCGCGGGACAGCCTCCCGATCGCCTCATCCAGAGACATGAAACCCAGATCCTCGCCCCCGCCCGCTCGGGGGCTCACCCCACCCTGCTCGACCTCGCGCTGACCGACCACGAGCATGAAGGGCACCTTGGCAAGCTGGGCCTCGCGGATACGGAACCCGAGCTTCTCGCTGCGATCGTCGAGCTGCACGCGCAGGCCGGCCGCGCGGAAGGCAGCCTGGACCTTCTGGGCGTACGCCTGCTGGTCCCGGGTGACCGGCAGCACCACCGCCTGCACCGGCGCCAGCCAGGCCGGGAAGCGGCCGGCGTGGTGCTCGAGCAGCACGCCGAAGAAACGCTCGATGGAGCCGAGCAGCGCCCGGTGGACCATGAAGGGCTGCACGCGCGTGTTGTTCTGATCGACGTACTCGACCTCGAACCGGCGCGGCAGGTTGAAGTCGACCTGCACCGTGGTGCACTGCCAGGAGCGGCCGAGCGAGTCGTGGATCTTGATGTCGATCTTCGGCCCGTAGAACACGCCCTCGCCCGGGTCGATCTTGAACTCCAGGCCCTCGGCCTGCATGGCCGACCGCAGGGCCTCCTGGGCGCGCTCCCAGTCGGCGGGCTCGCCGACGAACTTCTCCGGGCGTGTGCTCAGGTAGATGTCGAACTTGTCGAAGCCGAAGGCGCGCAGCAGGAAGAAAGTGTGCTGCAGGCAGCGGCGGATCTCCCGGTCGAGCTGATCGGGCCGGCAGAAGATGTGGGCGTCGTCCTGGGTGAAGCCGCGCACCCGCATCAGCCCGTGCAGCACGCCCGAGGCCTCGTAGCGGTAGACCGTGCCCAGCTCGGCGAAGCGGATCGGCATGTCGCGGTACGAGCGCAGCGCCGACTTGTAGATCTCGATGTGGAAAGGGCAGTTCATCGGCTTCAGGTAGAACGGGTTGCCCTCGATCTCCATCGGGGCGTACATGTTGTCCTTGTAGAAGCCGAGGTGCCCGCTGGTCTGCCACAGCTCGGCCCGGCCGATGTGTGGGGTGTTGACCAGCTCGTAGCCGTAGTCGAAGTGGGTCTGGCGCCAGAAGTCCTCGATCAGGTAGCGGACCTGGGCGCCCTTGGGGTGCCACAGCACGAGGCCGCCGCCCACCGACGGGGAGAAGGAGAACAGATCGAGCTGCTTGCCGAGCAGGCGGTGATCCCGGCGCCGCGCCTCCTCGAGCAGGCTCAGGTGCGCCTCGAGGTCCTTCTTGCTGGCGAAGGCGTTGCCGTAGATGCGGGCCAGCATCTTGCGCTTGGAGTCGCCGCGCCAGTAGGCGCCGGCCACGCTCATCAGCTTGAAGGCCGGGATGCGGCCCGTGGACGGCAGGTGCGGCCCGCGGCACAGATCGACGAACTCGCCGTGCTGGTAGAGCGACACCTGCTCGCCCGCCGGGATGGCCTCCAGCAGCTCGAGCTTGTAGCTCTCGCCCTGCGCGGCGAAGCGCGCCTGGGCCTCGTCGCGGCTCACCTCGCTGCGCGCGAAGGGCACATCCTGGCGGATGATCTCCTCCATGCGGGCGGTGATCTTCGCCACGTCCTCCTCGGTGAAGCCGCGGTCGAAGTCGAAGTCGTAGTAGAAGCCGTTGACGCCGTCGTCCACCGCGGGCCCGATGGTCACCAGGGCGCCGGGGAAGAGCTGCTTGACCGCGCTGGCCATCACGTGGGCCGCGGAGTGACGGATGACCGCCAGCCCCTCGGGGCTCTGGGGGGTCAGGATGGCCACCTGGGCGTCGGACTGCACGCGCTCGCTGAGGTCCACGATCCGGCCGTCGAGCTTGGCGGCGATGGCGTCCTTGGCCAGGCGGGCGCCGATGGCCTTGGCCACCTCGAGCAGAGTCGAACCCTTCGGCATGGGCAGTGGCTTGCCGTCGGGGAGCCTGAGGGTGATGGCGGGATCGGCGGCCATGTCGGCTAACCTCGGGTACGAAAAAAAAGCCGGTTCACCCAGCAGGAGGTGAACCCGGCCTGAAGATCATAGGCGCGAGTGGTATCGAACCACCGACCCCTACCGTGTCAAGGTAGTGCTCTTCCACTGAGCTACGCGCCTATCTTTCCAAAGCCAGCGCCAGAAGCCTCACTCCTGCTTCCGAGCGTCGGATTGCTAACAGCGAACAGTTTATTTGTCAAGCAGAAATCGATCATCGCGGGCCGATGCGCTCGAGCAGCGCGGCCAGGCCCGGAGTGAGGTCGCCGGGGCCCTCGAGCTCGACCTTCAGGCGGAAGCGCTCGAGCCGATCCCAGGGGTCGGCGTGCTGGCGGGTGAAGCGTCCGTCCACCACCAGGCACAGATCCACGCCCCGGAGATCCTTGAGGACCTCGAGCAGCGGCGCGGGCAGGGCGTTGCGGGCTGTGCGGAGCTCGAGCGCCAGGGGGGCGGCCTGGGTCAGCGGGTAGATGCCGGACGGCGGGTGCCCCGCCGACAGCACGAACCGCCGGTGGCGCCTGGGTTTCTGGAGCAGGAGCGCCCAGCGGGCGGAGTCCAGGCCCGCCGGGCCGAGCTCGAAGGCCACCAGGGCATGCTTGGCCGTCTCGACCTGCTCCCACAGGTCGCTGGTGAAGCCGGCCGGCAACCGGTAGATGACGCGCACCGGGCCCAGGCGCTCGAGCAGCCGGCGGTCCTCGGGCGCCAGCGCGTCCGGGCCGAGCAGCACCTCCACCTCGAGCCGGTCGAGCCGCCGGAGCTGCTCGATCTGAGCGGCCTTGAACGGCGGGCGGATCACGACCCGCTTGTCGGCCCCGGTGAACCCGGTCTCGAGGGACCGCACCAGGGAATCGCGAAGCATGTTGCCCTGCTGCGTCCGGATCTCCAGGGTCAGGCCGCGCACGCCCCGGAAGCGCTCGAGCAGCTCGGGCGGAGCCGAGTCGGGCACCGACAGCGTGGTGACCACGGGGAACGGGAAGGGCAGCTCCGGCCCGGGAGGCGCGGCCGGTTGCGCCGAGAGGGAGCCCCAGGCCAGGACGCAAGCCGTCAGCGCGCACAGGGTGGCTCTTGGCATGGCGGGGTCCAAGCTAGCACCCTGCCCCGCCGGGCACAAGGGCGGCGGCCGGGCTCACAGGCGGACGGCGCGCGAGGGGTGGTGGAAGCCGATCCACTCCAGCAGGCGGGCCTGCGGCTTGTCGTCCCGGTACTCGAGCTGCACGTACAGCAGGCGCTTGAAGCGCCCCAGGTTGGCGATGTCCAGGCCCGTCACGTCGTTCCAGCAGCCGGGGTTGAGGTACTCGCCGCCCTCCAACCGCTGGTGCACCGGGATGTGGGTGTGACCCAGGATCACGATGCGGCAGCGCTCGCGGGCGATGATCTTCTTCACCCCGTCGACCAGGGTCGGCGAGCGGGCCAGGTGGAAGACGGCCTGCAGGGCCTTGCGGGAGCCCGCCCGGGCCAGCGGCAGCGGACCGAAGCGGGTCCGCACGATGAACCACAGGTAGCGGAAGATCTCGGAGACGAAGAACCAGAAGTCGTTCCACAGGCACCAGCGCAGGTACAGGCGGTAGGGCCCGACCTTGTCCGCGTAGGGCCGCCTGCGCTTGATGCGGTACAGGTAGTCGGTCACGAAGAACACGCCCCAGGGCAGGTTGAGCACCGGCTCGGTGTAGCCCTTGGTCAGGAAGTAGCGGTCCTTGCGCATCTCGAAGATGGGCTCGAGCTGGTGGCCATGCTCCACGTGCACGCCGTCGAAGCGGTAGGCGTCATCGACGAACACCACCTCCCCGCCCACCACGCTGCGCAGGCGCTCCTGGACGTCGCGCCACAGGAGCTGGGGATCGTGGTTGCCCATGATGAACACGACCCTCCGCCGCGGCGCGGAGTTGAACGTCCGCAGGGCCTCGAAGAGCGCCTGGTGGCCAGCCAGGATGGCCTCCAGCTTGGCCACGGCGGCCCGCTCGGTCAGCAGCCCCAGGTGCTGCTCGTGCGGCAGCAGCTGCACCATGTTCAGCAGATCGCCGTTCAGGATGAGCTCGAGGTCCACATCCTGGCCGGCCTGGGCGGAGTGGTGCTGGAGGAACTCGATGAACTGCTCGTCGTACACGAAGTCCTCGAGCTGGTTCACCGAGCCGTCGGGCAGCGTGGGGCCGTTCCCCAGGTGGAAGTCGCTGACCACCAGCTTTAGCTTCTTCACTGCCCGGCTCCCTCGGGCGGGTCGCTCATCGCCACCGGCTCGCCGCGGAACGCCCTGCTCTGGCGGTAGCTCGCCAGCGCGTGCCGGCCGAACACCTTGCCCACCGCGGCCAGCGGCACCGCCAGCAGCACGCCCACGAAACCGAACACCTCGCCGAAGGCCAGGATGGCCAGGATGACCACCACCGGCGCCAGCCCGAGCCGCTTGCCCAGGATCTTGGGGGTGAGGAACAGGCCGTCGGCCACCGACACCAGCGCGAACAGCCCGCCCACCAGCACGAAGCTCAGCCAGGGCGCGCCCTCCAGGAGCAGGAACAGCCCGGACAGCAGCAGCCCGGTGGCGAGGCCCAGGTAGGGCACCAGGTTGAACAGCCCGGTCACCACCCCGATGGTGATGCCCGCCGGCACGCCCAGCAGGGCCAGGGCCACGCTGTAGACCAGCGCCAGGATGGCCACCACCGTGAGCTGGCCACGGATGAAACCGGCCAGCACCTCGTCCACCTCGGCCAGGAGCGAGTTCCCCCGCGCGCGGTGGCGGGGCGGCATGAGCTCCTTGAACCAGACCACGATGCGCGGGAAATCCTTGAGGAAGTAGAAGGTGAACAGCGGCACCAGGATGAGGTAGATCAGGGAGGAGAGCAGCGCCAGCGCGCTGGACAACACCCCCTTCAGCAGCGAGCCCATGGGGCCCGCCAGGTCCTGCATGCGGCTGCTCAGCTCCTGCTTGGCGCCGGCGAGGGTCTCCGCCAGGGTGCTGGGGAACTCGATCCCCAGCGTCGTCTGCAGCCAGGGGATGGCCGAGCGCTCGATCTTCTCCAGGTAGGCCGGCAGCTTGTCCGCCACGCCGCGCACCTCCTGGTGCAGCGCCGGGAGGATCAGCGCCAGCAGCCCCGCCGCCAGCAGGATCAGCAGCAGCAGACAGAGGCTCGAGCCCAGGGCGCGCGGCCAACGGCGCCGCTCCAGGAAACCGACCAGCGGGTTGAAGGCGTACGCCAGCAGGAAGGCCAGCAGGATGGGCGCCAGCACCCCACCCAGCAGGTAGACCAGACCGCACAGCGAAAGCAGCGCGACCAGCCCGTAGAACACCGGCCGGCTCACCAGGGGACGCTCACGCTCCATCGTCATGTGCCCTCACCCCCACCGGGCTCGGCGGGTAGACCTCACCCGCGCGGCCGTGGATCGCTGGAGATGTTACCGGAGGGAGCGCGGAGCGTCGAGTTTTCGATGGGCGGGGAGTGTCACTCGACCGCCTGGGCCTTGTCCATGTCCTTGTTCCAGGCGATCCAGCCCTCGGGGTCGTCCTGCAGCTCTTTCTGGGCGTCGAAGGCCACGGGCGCGGACATGGTGCCGTCACCGGCCACCCGCACCTCCTGCATGGCCTTGGCCACGAACTCCTCCCACTCCTTCTTGGTGACCTCGCGCGGGCCGGCCACCTCCTTCACTCCATCGCGGCAGGGCTTCACGCCCGGGCACTTCTTCTTGGCCGGAACGCCGTCCTGACCGGCCTTCTTCTGGAAGAGCGGCGCGTTGGAGACCGCCACCGATCCGGTGTACACGCGCACCACGGTGCTCTTGTCGTTGGCCTTGGCGTCGATGCGGAAGGCCGTGCCTCTCACGCCGGCCACCGCGGTGCCGGTCGAGATCTCGAACTTCGAGTCGCTGCCCACCAGCTTGCTGACCGAGGCGTAGGCCTGGCCGGTGATGAGCTCGGCGCTGACGTTCTTGGTGCCCTTGCCGGAGAAGTGCGCGGCCCGCAGCTCCAGATCGCTGTTCGAGCCCAGGCGAATGACGCTGGTGTCGGACAGGCGGAGCTCCAGCTTGGTCTTGGCGGCGGTGTGGACCTTGGCGCCCACCGCCACGCTGCCGCCCTTGACCAGCGCCTCGGAGCGTCCGTCCGGGTAGGCCGCGGTGGCGTTGCCGATCAGGATGGTGACCTTGGCCGCGTCCGCGGCCAGGGCGGGTACGGCCAGCGCCCAGGCCGCCAGGGCGACGAGCGCGAGCGGACCGGCCCGGAGGGTTCTGCTGCGCATGGCGTTCGACCTCACTTGGTCAGGATGACGGTCAGGCTGTTGCCCGTGACCTTGGTCACCTGGACCTTCAGGCTGCCGAAGTTCTTGGCCTCGAGCTCGGTGGCCATGGCGCGCACCTCGCCCGCCAGGTCGATGCTCAGCACGGCCTGGCCGGCCGAGTTGCTCTCCTCGCGGACGTCCTTCACGCTGCGGACCTGATCGCGCAGGATGGTGATGAACTCGGTCAGCTGCTTGCGGGTGGTCACCCCGCTGACCACCATGCGCACCTCGAGGGTGCCGGCCACCTCGGCCGACCACTTCTGGGCGATTTGGGTCATCAGCTCGTCGGCCAGCGCCTGGCTCGCGTTCTTCAGCGCGATCTGCCCGGCCGTCCGGGAGTCCAGGTGGTAGGCCGCGCCGGCCTTGGAGGCGGTGGCGATCACCAGGCCGTTGTCGGTGTTGATGACCTTCACCGTGACCGTGGCGTTGGCCGAGCGCATGTTCGTGCCTTCCCAGGTGCGCCCGATGTCCTTGGCGACGGCCTGGCCGACCACGATGATCTGGGCGTCGGTGAGGTCGGCCACCCGCATGGCCTGCTGCTCGGACACCAGGGCCACCGGCAGGTTGATGCTCTTCTTGCCGCTCAGCACCTCGGGGTCGATGAAGGTGAAGCCCTTCTTGCCCATGGCCTCCATGAGGGTGGTCTCGACCGTGCGCAGGTCCACGCTGACCGGGCCGCCCTTGCCCCACCAGTAGGCCGGGTCGGCCATGCCGATGTTCTGCTCGGCGATCATCAGCAGCATCTTGGGCTTGCCCTTGCGCTTGAGCAGGGTCTGCAGCCCCTCGACGTCCGCCGCCACCGCCCCGGTGGACACCTCGGCGCGGATCTCGACGATGAGGACACCGTCCTCCTCGCGCTCGCCGGTGATCTTGTAGTTCTTCACGTAGCCTTCGGCCTTGGAGTAGATGCGATCCGACAGGAGCTGGTAGTTCTCGGTGATGGTCTCGGAGGAGACCAGCGTGCCCACGGCCTGCTCGACGGCCTTGCGCAGGGCGTCGTCGATGGCCTTGTCCCGGGCCGCGGCCTTGTCGCCGCCGACGATGGCGGCCTCGCCGCGGGTCTCCACCTTCTCCACGTCTGCCGCCAGGGCCAGCCCCGAGCCGAGCACCAGCAGCAGCGCGATCACGGACACCAGGGACGACTTGGCGAAATGGATGGGGTCGAGCTTCATGGCCTTCTCCTCCAGGGGGCGGCCGTCAATCGACGACGATGATGACCCGACCCTCGGTCAGGTACTTCAGGTTGGCCTTCGGATCGCGGAGCTTCTCGGCGTCCGCGGTGGACAGCACGAGATCGGTCTTGCTGCCCTGGGCCAGCTTCAGCGCCTTGAGCAGGAGCGGGGTGGCCCCGGTGCGCTTGCTCTTCTTGGCCGCCTCGAGGTCCTTGAAGTAGCCCGCCACGCCGTTCGCTTCCAGTGAGGCCTGGTCGAGCAGCTCGGCGCCGTACACCAGGCGGCCTGACTCGTCCTGCACCTTGGGCCCGAGCGCCGGCAGGGCCTTCATGCCGCGGGCGTCGATGATCAGGCCGGTGTTGCGGGCCTCGCCCGAGGCCGAGATCTCTCCGGTCTTGGCGCCGGGCGTCAGCACCGAGGAGGCCAGGGTGCCGTCGAGCGGCATCTGCACCACCAGGTCCACCCCGCCGTCGGCGTAGTACTTGGTGCGGATGACCTTGAAGCCCCGGGCCACGCCCTCGATCTTGGTGCGCATCTTCTCGTTGGTGACGATCTGGTTCTCGATGGTCACGTCCGAGCTGACCTGCAGGCCCTTGACCGCCTCCAGGATGTTTCGCAGGGCGTCCAGCTTGGCCACGCGCTCGGCCCCGAGGCGCGCCACGGCCACGTTCGGGGCCTTCAGATCGGGAGCGCCGCTGCCGGTGGCCGTGATGGTCCGCTCGGTCCAGTTGACCTCGCCGTGCTCCACCTTGAGGTCGCCATCCGTGACGGCGCCCCCTTCCTGGGCCAGGCACAGGAACGGGACCAGCACCAGTCCAACCACCAGGAACAAGCTCGCGGCGTGCGCTCTGTTCATCGGGCCCTCCTGCGATCCATCGTCAAAATGGGAAGTTCCCAAAATTTTCTCGGGTATTATCACCACCGGCGCCGCGCTGTCAAGGCGCGCTGGCCGGGCTCCCCGTCTCCACCCTCTCAGACCCGAATGCTCCCTGGGTTATTCAAGTCGGCGGCCGGGCGAACCGGACTGGATCACTCCCACTCGATGGTGGCGGGAGGCTTGCTCGAGATATCCAGCAGCACCCGGTTTACCCCGCTGACTTCGTTGGTGATTCTCCCCGAGATCTGCGCAAGCAGGTCGGCGGGCAGGCGGGCCCAGTCGGCGGTCATGCCGTCCTGGCTGGTCACGGCGCGAACCACGAGGGTCTCCTCGTACGTCCGCTCGTCCCCCATCACCCCCACCGAACGCACGGGCAGCAAGATGGCGAACGCCTGCCAGGTCTGTTGCAGGTGCCCGGACGCCGCCAGCTCCTCCTGCAGGATGGCGTCCGCCTCGCGCAGCACCGCCAGCCGGGCGGCGGTCACCCGCCCCACCACCCGCACCCCCAGCCCCGGACCGGGGAACGGCTGCCGCTGGACGATGTGCTGGGGCAGCCCCAGCGCCTCGCCCAGGCGGCGCACCTCGTCCTTGAACAGCTCCCGCAGCGGCTCGACCAGCTCGAGGTGCATGTCCTCGGGCAGGCCGCCCACGTTGTGGTGGCTCTTGATGGTGGCCGCCGGACCGCGCACCGAGGTGGACTCGATCACGTCCGGGTAGAGGGTGCCCTGGGCCAGGAAGCGCGCGTCCTGGTGGCGCCGCGCCTCCTGCTCGAACACCCGCACGAACAGCTCGCCGATGATCTTGCGCTTGCGCTCCGGATCGCTCACGCCGGCCAGCCCCTCCAGGAAACGCGCGCTGGCGTCCACCACGGTCAGCTCCAGGCCGAAGTGGCGGCCGAACACCTCGCGCACCGAGGCCGCCTCCCCCTTCCGCAGCAGGCCGTTGTCGACGAAGATGCAGGTGAGCTGCTTGCCGATGGCCCGCTGCAGGAGCGCCGCCGCCACCGCGGAGTCCACCCCGCCCGACAGCCCGCACAGCACCTCGGCCCCGCCGATCCTGGCGCGCAGCTCGCGCACCGAGCGCTCGATGAAGGCCTCCATGGTCCAGCCCGGCCGGCAGCCGCACAGGCCGAAGACGAAGTTGGCCAGCAGCTCGCGGCCGCGCGGGGTGTGCACCACCTCGGGGTGGAACTGGAGGCCGGCCAGGCGCCGGGCCGGGTCGAACACGGCCGCGAAGGGCGTGGACGGGCTGCCCGCCTGGACGGAGAAGCCGGGCGGCAGCTCCTCGACCCGGTCGCCGTGGCTCATCCACACGTCCAGCGGCTGCCCGGCGTCGAAGCCCTCGAACAGGCCGGTCGCCTCGAGCACCCGCACCCGGGCTCGGCCGAACTCGCGCTGCTGCGAGCCCACCACCCTGCCGCCCAGGAGGCTGGCCATGAGCTGCTGTCCGTAGCAGATGCCCAGCACCGGCACTCCCAGCCCGAGCACCCCCGGGTCGCAGGCCGGCGCGCCCTCGGCGTACACGCTGGCGGGGCCGCCCGAGAGCACCACCCCGCGGGGCGCGAAGGCGCGGATCTCCTTCAGGCTCATGGAGAAAGGCGCGATCTCGCAGTACACGTGCAGCTCGCGGATCCGCCGGGCGATGAGCTGGGTGGTCTGGGAGCCGAAGTCCAGGACCAGGATGCGGTCCGGCGGACCGCGACGGCGGCTCGGGCTGCGTCCCCTCATTGCTGATCGGCCCAGTAGTTGGGGGCTTCCTTGGTGATGATCACGTCGTGCACATGGCTCTCGCGCAGGCCCGCCTGGGTGATGCGCACGAAGCGGGCCTTGCGCCGCAGCTCCTCGGTCGTGCGGCAGCCGCAGTAGCCCATCCCGGAGCGCAGCCCCCCCACCATCTGGTAGATCATGGCCGAGAGCGGTCCGCGGTAGGGCACCCGGCCCTCGATCCCCTCGGGCACCAGCTTCTCGGCCAGCTCCACGTCCTGCTGGAAGTAGCGGTCCTTGCTGCCGGCCTTCATCGCGCCCAGGCTGCCCATGCCGCGGTAGACCTTGTAGGCGCGGCCCTGGAAGAGCACCACCTCGCCCGGGCTCTCCTCGGTCCCGGCCAGGAGCGAGCCCAGCATGACCACCCCGGCGCCCGCGGCCAGCGCCTTGGTGATGTCGCCCGAGAACTTGATGCCGCCGTCGGCCACGACCGGCACACCGCTGCGATCTGCCACCCGGCTGCACTCCATGACCGCGGTGATCTGGGGCACGCCCACACCCGCGACCACGCGGGTGGTGCAGATCGAGCCAGGGCCGATGCCCACCTTGACCGCGTCGGCCCCGGCCTGGATGAGCGCCTCGCAGCCCTCGGCCGTGGCCACGTTGCCGGCCATCACCTCGGCTTCGGGGAAGCGCGCCTTGAGCTGGCGCACCGTCTCCAGCACGCCGCGCGAGTGCCCGTGGGCCGTGTCCACCACCAGGAGATCGCAGCCGGCCTCCAGCAGACTGGCGGAACGCTCCAGGGCGGGCGCCCCCACCCCGACCGCGGCGGCCACCAGCAGGCTGCCGCGCGGATCCTTGCTGGCGTGCGGAAAATGTTCGGCTTTCTGGAGGTCCTTGATGGTGATCAGGCCCCGCAGGCGGAACTGCTTGTCCACCAGCAGGAGCTTCTCGATGCGGTGGCGGTGCAGCAGGTCCTTGGCGTCCTCGAGCGAGATCTCCTCGGGTGCGGTGACCAATTTGGTGGTCATCACCTCGCGGACCTGTTGCTCCAGGTTGCGCTCGAAGCGCAGATCGCGGTTGGTCAGGATGCCCACCAGCCGCTCTCCCTCCACCACGGGCACGCCGGAGATCGCCTTCTCCTTCATCAGCGCGACGGCCTCTCGCAGGCGCGCGTCGGGCCCGATGCTCAGCGGATCGCGGACCACCCCGCTCTCGAACTTCTTCACCCGGCGCACCTCGGAGACCTGCTCGGCGAGCGACATGTTCTTGTGCAGCACGCCGATGCCGCCCGCCTGGGCCATGGCGATGGCGGTGCGGGACTCGGTCACCGTGTCCATTGCCGCCGAGACGATCGGCGCGTTCAGCTTGAGTTTCTTGGTGAGTCGCGCCGAGACGTCCACGTCGCTGGGCAGCACCTCGCTATAGCCTGGCAGGAGCAACACGTCATCGAAGGTCAGGCCTTCCGGGATCGTCCTGGCATCCATCGGGCACCTCGCCGGCAAGCAGGTGGCAGGAACTTAGCGCAGGGGCGCAACGGGATCAAGCGCGCAGCCAGGCTCTCTTGACCGGTCGCGCGATCTGTGTCAGAAAAAGCGCCCCTTGCGGGGAAATCGGCTCCTCCCCAAGAGTGGCGAGAGGCCCGCGGGAGCCTGGAGGACGATCATGCGTGTGTCTCACCTGACCCTTGGATTCGCTCTGGCCTGCCTGGCTGCCTGCGGCGCCGGGTGCAGTGACGATGCCGGGGCCTGCACCTCCGACGCGGACTGCGCCGGGGGCCGCTGCGACCAGGGGCGCTGCGTGTCGATCCCGGACCGCGATCACGACCTGGTGCCCGACGAGCAGGACAACTGCCCGGACGTGTACAACCCGGACCAGACGAACACCGACGGAGACTCCCAGGGCGACGCCTGCGATCCCTGTCCCGGCTCGATGCTGAACGACGGGGACGGCGACGGGGTGTGCGGCGACATCGACAACTGCCCCGAGCTGGCCA
The DNA here is from genome assembly GCA_022710975.1 of Myxococcota bacterium. Taxonomy (GTDB): domain Bacteria; phylum Myxococcota; class B64-G9; order B64-G9; family B64-G9; genus JAKLGA01. The sequence continues at coordinate 194,114 of JAKLGA010000006.1, forward strand.
ACCCGGACCAGGCCGATCAGGACCAGGATGGCGCGGGCGATCGGTGCGACCCCTGCCCGACCGGGGCGGAGGACGACGGGGACGGCGACGGGGTGTGCGACGATGGCGACAACTGCCCCGGCCTCTCCAACCCCGGGCAGGCCGACCAGGACCAGGACGGCGCCGGCGATGCGTGCGACCCCTGCCTGGGCAGCCCGAACCAGGACGGCGACGGGGACGGCGTGTGCGACGCCCAGGACAACTGCGCGAGCCAGTCCAACCCCAACCAGGCCGACCAGGACCAGGACGGCAGCGGCGACGCGTGCGACCCCTGCCTGGGCAGCCCGAACCAGGACGGCGACGGGGACGGCGTGTGCGACACCCAGGACAACTGCGCGAGCCAGTCCAACCCCAACCAGGCCGACCAGGATGGCGACGGCCAGGGCAACGACTGCGACCCCTGCCCCGCGGACGCCAGCGACGACGCCGACGCGGACGGCGTGTGCGAGAACCAGGACAACTGCCCCGGGGCGTACAACCCCGGGCAGGCCGACACGGACGGGGATGGCCTGGGAGACGCCTGCGACGGCAACGAGGACGACTTCCGCTCGGGCGGTCCCTTCGACCCCGGCTGTGTCTTCCGCCCGGCGCGCGCGGACTTCACCCCCATGGAGGAGGGCGGCTGGTCGAGCAGCCCGCTCTTCCCCACCAAGGACCAGGTCATGTCCACGCCGATCGTGGTCAACCTGACCGACGACAACGGCGACGGCGTCGTGGACATGGACGACAGCCCGGACGTCGTGTTCAACGCCTTCAGCACCTCGGTCGGCTGTGGCGGCGTGTGCCTGGATTCGGCGGTGCTGCGCGCGGTCCGGGGCGACACGTTCGCGGACCTGTGGGCCACCGATGCGGTCACCACCTCGCCGGCGGGCAACATCGCCGCCGGGGACATCGACCACGACGGGCTGCCCGAGTTGGCGACGCTGCGCTACAACGGCGGGCTGGTCGTGTTCGAGCACGACGGCGCCCTCAAGTGGAGCTGCGCCCAGGCCGGGCTGCAGAACTGCGACGACTACGCCAGCCTGCACGCGGGGCTGCAGTGGGGCGCGCCGGCCATCGCCGACCTCGACGGCGACGGGACGCCGGAGATCATCTACGGCGCCATGGTCTACCGCGCGGACGGCCAGCTCTGGTGGGAGGGCACCGGCTGCATCGGGGACAACGGCGTGGGTCCGCTCTCGGCCGTGGCCGACCTCGATCTGGACGGCTCACCCGAGGTGGTCACGGGCTGCACCGCCTACCACTTCGACGGGAGCGTGTACTGGGACCAGAGCGGCGCCTCGGCCGACGGTTTCGTGGCGCTGGGAGACTTCGACGCCGACGTGAACCCCGAGATCGTGGTCGTGTCCAACACCACGATCCGGCTGATCAACCACGACGGCAGCCCCCTCTGGGGACCGGTCGCGCTGCCGGGCGCGGGCCGCGGCGGCGCGCCCACCGTGGCCGACTTCGACGGGGACGGCCAGCCCGAGATCGGCGTGGCGGACCGCGACACGTACGTGATGTTCGACAGCGACGGCAGCATCGCCTGGCAGCACGTGACCCAGGACCACTCCTCCTCGGCCACCGGCTCCTCGGTGTTCGACTTCGAGGCCGACGGGTTCGCCGAGGTCGTCTACAACGATGAGCTCTTCCTGCGGGTGTACGACGGGCTGACCGGCGAGGTGGTGCTCGAGGAGCCCAATGGCTCGGCCACGGCGTACGAGTACCCGGTGATCGCGGACGTGGACAACGACGGCAACGCCGAGATCGTGGTGGTGGCGAACGACTTCGCCTTCGGCGCCCAGCGCGGCATCCGGGTGTTCGGCGACCAGACCGACAACTGGGTCCGCACACGGCGGATCTGGAACCAGCACACCTACCACATCAGCAACGTGCGCGAGGACGCCAGCGTCCCCGACCTCGAGCCCGATGGCTGGCTGATCTACAACTCGTACCGCCAGAACGAGCTCGCGCCCGACGAGGGCTCGGCGGTCTCGGCTCCCGACCTGGCCGCCGCGGATCCCACCGTGGTCACCACGGCCTGCCGGGGCTCCCTCGGCCTGCGGGTGTGGGTGGAGAACCGCGGCGCGGTCGACGCGCCGATCGGCGTCCCGGTGGCGTTCTACCAGGGCGACCCCCACCAGGGCGGCGCGCTGATCGGCCTGGCCTACACCACGCGCGCCCTGCACCCCGGCGAGGCCCAGCGGGTGACCTTCCTCTGGCCGAGCCCGCCCCTGCTCCCGGGCGTGACGGTCTGGGTGGTCGTGGACGACTTCGGAACCGGCGACTTCTCGGGCTGGGTCAGCGAGTGCCTGGACTCGGGAAACCCTGGAACCAACAACGAGGTCAGCCTGGCCGCGGTCGGTTGCCCCTAGCCCCGACGCTCCCGGACCGACGTCGGCCGGGTAAAATTCCTCCTTTCTCACAGTTGACAGGGTAAGAACGGGGCATATAGATACGACTACCGGACGTTGGATGTCCGGAACATGTCGTCGATCCGAGCGTACCCTGCTCCTTCCTCTTCGACCCCCTCCCCCTCTCATCGAATTCTGGCTCGGCGACGAGAGGGGGGACTCCCCCATCTGTCCCCATGTACCTTATCGATAGAGAATGATTTTTCAGCGTCTGGAGGTGGCCCGCAGCACGAAGTAGACCAGGGTCATGACGCTGGTGATGAGCGCGGCGACGTAGGTCATGGCTGCGGCGCTGAGCACCCTGGCGACGTGCTGCCCCTCGGCCTGCCCCACGATCCCGGTCTCGAGGAGCTGGACCTTGGCCCGCCGGGATGCGTCGAGCTCCACCGGCAGGGTGACGAGCTGGAACAGGACCACCGCAGAGAATAGGATGATGCCGACCCAGATCAGGCCGGCCAGGTGGAGCAGGAAGCCGGCGAAGACGGCGAGGTAGGACAGGTTCGTCCCGAGGTTGGCGGGCCCGACCAGCGCCTGCCGGGCCGCCATCAGCTTGTAGCCCTGGTGGTGCTGGATGGCGTGGCCCACCTCGTGGGCCGCCACCCCGGCCGCCGAGATCGAGCGGCCCTCGTACACCGCCCGCGAGAGCCGCACCTTCCTGGCCACGGGGTGGTAGTGGTCGCTGAGGAAGCCCTCGTGCAACTCGACCTCCACCCCCTGGACTCCGGAGCGGGCCAGGAGCTCACGGGCGATCTCCGCGCCGCTCATGCGCGAGGCCAGCGCCACCTTGCTGTACCTGTCGAAGGTCGTCTTGACCTTGAAGGTGGCCCAGAGCGCCAGCAACATGCCCGGGCCGACGACGAGCAGGAACAGGGGGTCGAAGAACATCGCTCACCTCCCCCGGGCTCCGCGGGCCCGGGCACTCCACAACCTAACGCCGCCCGGGCGCGGGTCAAGGGCAGGAGGTCTCGGGGTGGCAGGCTCAGAACGCCCAGGTCAGGCCGAGCTGTCCGCCGTGCTCGCCGACTCCCAGGGAGGGCACGGGGATCCACTGCATGGCAGGCCCATCGTCCACATCGACCGACTTGTTGAACAGCTCCTCGGCCGTCGAGAGGCGGCCCCAGGAGACGAACTCGCAGATCAGGCCGAAGATCAGCAGCCCGCCGCCTGTGGCGAACGAGGCGATGGCCGCCGTCTGCGCGTCGATGCTCTTCTCCAGGCCGGGGATGTAGAACACCCCCCCGAGAACGATGGCACCCAGCGCCAGGCCGGTCATCACGTTGGCTGTCATGTGCCAGCCCTCGAAGGACTCGAAGGCCTCCAGGGCCTTGGGGCTCTCCTTGAGCAGCGCGGCGAGCTTGTGGCCCTCGGCGTACAGGCCGAAGGTCTCCTCGTCCACGCTGTACTTGCCCGAGTAGAAGATGAACCCGGTGTGGACCCTGATCTCCTGCGCCAGGGCGGTCTGGCAGAAGAGGCCCAGCGCGCCCGCCACCATGAAAATCCTCGCCCACCTGCGCATGTGCATGTACCCTCCGGCGCCCTCAGCCACCCAGCTGGGCCAGCAGCAGCGGCTTCAGGTGATCCTTGGCCGCCGTCAGCCGGGTGTTGAAACGGTTGATGATGTTCAGCATCAGCTTGATGCAGGCCTGTGGCTTCTGCTTCTGCAGGGCCGCGAAGTCCCGCCGGGTGATCTCGACGGTCTCGCAGTCGGTCTCGGCCATGGCCGACACCATCCGGTGCCCGCCGACCAGCAGGCTCAGCTCGCCGAAGGAATCCCCGGGCAGCAGCTTGTCAAGCACCCGCTCCTGGCCGTCGGCCTGCCGCAGGTTGAGCTGCACCACGCCCGACTTCAGCAGGAACAGGCTCTCGGCCACCATGTTCTCCACGAAGATGGGAGTGCCCTTGGGGATGGTGCGCTCGCGGGCGATCTTGGCGAAGGTGATCAAGCCAGGATCGGTGAAGCCGCGGAAGAGCGAGCAGGCCTTCAGGGTCTGGATCTCGGCCATCGGAGAAGCTATAGCAAAAACGCGCTCCGACATACAAGTGAAAAACCGGACCCCGCGCGGCGAGCGCCGGGAAGCTGGCACGCGCCTTGCTTGGCCCACGGACGATCCATCCTCGTTCGCTGGCTTGGAGGTTGACAACGCGTAGGGCTGGCAGGATGATGCAGCCCCATCGCAAACGGAGGAGTGCTGAAATGACGGACAAAGGCAAGAAGATCTCGATCGCTCCGGCCAAGGGTCTGCTCGGGGTGCTCACTCCGGGTCTGGGCGCCGTGGCCACCACGCTGATCGGCGGCGTCGAGGCCGTGCGTCGTGGCATCGCCAAGCCGATCGGCTCCGTGACCCAGATGTCCACCATCCGGCTCGGCAAGCGCACGGAAAAGCGCGCGCCGCTGATCAAGGACTTCGTCCCGCTGGCCGGCCTCGACTCGATGCGCTTCGGCGGCTGGGACGTGTTCCACGATGACTGCTACCAGGCCGCGCACCACGCCGAGGTGCTGCACAAGCAGCACCTGGACGAGCTGCGCCCCTTCCTGGAGCGCATCAAGCCCATGTCGGCCGTGTTCGACCCGCGCTACGTGAAGAAGCTCAAGGGCGACACCACCAACGTGAAGGACAAGGGCAGCCTGATGGAGAAGGCCGAGGCCCTGATGCGCGACATGGACGACTTCGCCAAGCGGGAGAAGGTCGACCGCCTGGTGGTGTGCTGGTGCGCCAGCACCGAGGCCTTCCTGGCCGAGAAGCCGGTCCACAAGGATCTGGCCAAGTTCGAGAAGGGCCTGCGCGAGAGCAACCCCGACATCGCCCCCAGCATGGTGTACGCCTACGCCGCGCTGAAGAAGGGCATCCCCTACGTGAACGGCGCGCCCAACCTGAGCACCGACATCCCGGCGCTGCTCGAGCTGGCGGACAAGACCGGCAGCCCGCTGGCCGGCAAGGACTACAAGACCGGCCAGACACTGATGAAGACCATCCTGGCGCCGGGTCTCAAGGCCCGCATGCTGGGCGTGGCCGGCTGGTTCTCGACCAACATCCTCGGCAACCGCGACGGCGAGGTGCTGGACGATCCCGAGTCCTTCAAGACCAAGGAGGTCAGCAAGCTCGGGGTGCTCGACTACATCCTCCAGCCCGATCTGTACCCGGACCTCTACAAGGGCCTGTGCCACGTGGTGCGCATCAACTACTACCCGCCCCGCGGCGACGCCAAGGAAGGCTGGGACAACATCGACATCGTCGGCTGGCTCGGCTACCCGATGCAGATCAAGATCGACTTCCTGTGCCGCGACAGCATCCTGGCCGCGCCGGTGGCCCTGGACGTGATCCTGTTCATGGACCTCGCCAAGCGGGCCGGCCTCAAGGGCATCCAGGAGTGGCTCAGCTTCTACTTCAAGAGCCCGCTGCACCTGCCGAAGCTGTACCCCGAGCACGACCTCTTCATCCAGCAGATGAAGCTCAAGAACACGCTGCGCTACCTGATGGGCGAGGCCCCCATCACCCACCTGGGCAACGAGTACTACGACTTCTGAGCCCCTGCCCCGCAGCGCCTCCGCGCTGGCCGCGCCCCCGCATGCACGCCCCGTCACCCCTGCCCAGGCGCGGGCGGCTCCTGCCACGCGCGCGTTGATCCGGCGGCACGCTTGTTGCTAAGGTCCCAGGGCCAGGGTGCAACGGGAGGTTCCGATGGTGGCGTGGCATTCGGTCGTGCTCGTGGCGGGCCAGCCCGCGGAGTCGCCGCGGCTCGCGGGCCTGCTCGAGCGCGTGGCCGGGCTCAGCGTGATCGGCCGCCTGGTGAAGAACGCGGCCTTCGGCGGCGCCGGCCGGCTGACCCTGGTGGTCCCGCCGGGCTGCGAGGCCCTCGTGGCCGAGGCGCGCGCGCACTGGTCCCGGGCCGACGGGCTCGCGATCCGCGAGGTGCCGGCTGCGGCGTCCGAGCTGGAGGCCCTGCGCGGGCTCGAGCAGCCGGGCGACGCCTGCCTGGTGGTCCAGTTCGCCGACGTGGCCTACTCGCGGAACCTGCTGCAGGCCCTGGTGCAGGAGGGCGCGGGCACGGACCAGGCCGTCGAGTGCGTGCTCGAGCCCGAGCGCCCGAGCGATGATCCGTTTCACGCCCAGCGTGCGGATGGTTCACGCTTCGCCGGGTTGGTGCTCCTCGCGCCCGGGGCGCTCGCGGCGCTCGGCGACCGGCAGGGCAGCCTGGCCGAGGCGCTCGAGGCGGCGCGCGTCGCGGGGCTGCGGCTCCGGCGACGCCCGATCGCGCACAGCTTCGTCCTGCGCCTGCGCAGCCCGGCCGACCTCGCGCGGGCCGAGGCCCTGCACGTCCGCCACCTGCGGCGCAACACCGACGGCATCGTCTCGCGCTGGCTGAACCGCCCGGTCAGCCTGTTCATGACCCGGCACGTGTTCCTCAAGCTGCCCCTGACCCCGAACGGCATCACCTTCCTGGCCGGCGCCATCGGCTGGGTGGCGATCGGGCTGATGTTCGCCTGGCCAGGCTACGGCCTGGTGCTGCTCGGGGCCCTGCTGTTCCACGTCTCCTCGGTCCTGGACGGCTGCGACGGCGAGGTGGCGCGGCTGCGCTTCCAGTTCAGCCGCTTCGGCGAGTGGTTCGACAACGTCCTGGACGAGGTGAACAACACGGCCTTCATCGCCGGGGTGGGCATCGGCCTGTGGCGGCACGGCGCCCACGAGATCTACGCCTGGGCGGCGGCCTTCCACGTGCTGGCGGTGGCGACCTGCGACTCGGCCACCTTCTTCCAGCTCATCCGCTGGCGCGGCGGCTCGGGCACCATCGACAAGTACCGCTGGTTCTTCCAGAGCGAGAAGAAGCTGGCCCCGGGCGACCCCACGGCCCCTCCCCCGCGCCGCTCCGTGTTCGGCTGGATCCAGGAGCTGCCGCGGCGTGACTTCTACATCTTCATGCTGCTGGTGCTGGCGATCTTCGACGTCCTGCACGTGGGCTTCTGGATCTCCGTGGGCGCGGGCGCGGTGCTGTTCGTACTCAGCCTGGTGCAGTGGGTGTGGCAGCTCCGCGAGGACGGCAGGCGGCGCGCCGCCCGCTGAGGGCGCCCCACCCGGATCGGCTGGAGGGAACGCATGGCCAAGGAGACCGGCAAGACCCACGTCGTGGTGACCGGCGCCGCGGGCTTCATCGGCTCGCACCTGTGCGAGCGCCTGGTGGCCGAGGGGCACCGGGTCACCGGCCTGGACAGCTTCAACCGCTTCTACAGCCCGGCCGTGAAGCGCCGGAACCTGGCGGGGCTGCTGGCCGGGGCCCGTTTCCGGCTGGTGCGCGGGGACATCCGCGACGCCGCCGCGCTCGACCAGGCCATCGGCCGGGGCGCCGACGCCCTCATCCACCTGGCCGCGATGGCCGGCGTGCGGCCCTCCATGGAGCGCCCCGCGCTCTACCAGAGCATCAACGTCGAGGGCACGGTCCAGGTGCTCGAGGCGGCGCGGCGGCGCGGGATCCGCCACGTGGTGTTCGGCTCCTCCTCCAGCGTGTACGGCGACGCCAGCCGGGTGCCCTTCCGCGAGGACGATCCGGCCGTCCAACCCATCAGCGTGTACGCGGCCACCAAGCGCGCCGGGGAGCTGCTGTGCCACACCTACGCCTCGGCCTACGGCCTGCCCATCACCATGCTGCGCTTCTTCACCGTCTACGGCCCCCGCCAGCGCCCGGACCTGGCCATCCACAAGTTCGCCCGCCTGATGCTGCGGGGCGAGCCCATCCCGTTCTTCGGCGATGGCAGCATGCAGCGCGACTTCACCTACGTCGACGACATCGTGGCCGGGGTGCTGGCGGCGCTCCGCAGGCCCGCGGGCCTGCGGCTGTTCAACCTGGGCAGCGATCGCCCGGTGCGGCTGGACGAGCTGATCCGGGCCCTCGAGCAGGCGCTCGGGCTGAGCGCGCGCCTGGCGCGACGGCCGGTCCCGGTGGGCGACGTGAGCCGCACCTGGGCGGACCTGACCCGGGCCCGCCAGGAGCTGGGCTACGCGCCGCGCACCCGCCTGGAAGACGGGCTGGCCCGGTTCGTCCGCTGGCTGCGGGCGGAGGGCCGCGGCCGCGGGTCTTGAGGGCCCGGCAGGGTTGCGATACAACGGGCCACCCGCCGGCCCGGATCGGCCTGGGCCGAGCGCGCGGGAGGAAGGGACGACATGCAAGCCGTGGTGCTCGCCGCCGGGACCGGCAGCCGGCTCAAGGATCTGACCCGGGCGCTGCCCAAGGCGCTCATCCCCGTGAACGGCCGCCCCCTGCTGACCTACGCGCTCGGCTTCGCCCGCGCCGTGGGCTGTGAGCAGATCGTCGTGGTGACCGGCGCCTTCCGGGAGAAGGTCGAGCAGCTGCTGGCGCGGGTGCAGGGCCTGCCCGGGCTCGCCTGGGTGCACAACCCGGACTTCCTCAAGGGCAACCTGTACTCCCTCGGGGCGGCCCGGCCGAAGCTGGGCGGCGCATTCCTGCTGCTGAACACCGACCACGTCTACCACCGCGAGCTGGCCGCGCGCGTGCGGGCGCAGTGCCGCGGGCTGACCGCCTTCTGCGATCAGGACCGGCAGCTCGGCGCGGACGACATGAAGGTCCGGCTCGATCCCCAGGGCCGCCTGGCGGCCATCGCCAAGACGCTGACCGAGTTCCAGCGCGGGTACGTGGGCATGACCTTCTGCCCGGCGGAGCGGCGCCAGGACTACTGGCGGGCCTTCGACCAGGTGGCCGCGGAGCAGGGCGACAAGGCCGTGGTCGAGCAGGTGCTGGCCCGCCTGGCGGCGCAGGGCGCGCCGGCCGAGATCGGGGACATCAGCGGGCCGGGCTGGCTGGAGATCGACACCCAGGACGAGCGCCAGCGGGCCGAGCAGGCGATCCAAACGCGCCCGCAGGACTACCTGGCGGCGGAGGTCAGCGCGTGAACCGTTTCGGCTTCCTGCCGAAGGCGTGCGCCTTCGACTTCGACGGCACCCTGGTCGACACCATGTGGGGCTACGCGCGCATCGCCGGCGAGTCCATGCAGAAGCACCTGGGCATGCCCTTCGAGGAGGGGCACCGGCGTTACCTGGAGACCTCCGGGATCCCCTTCTTCCAGCAGCTCGAGCTCATCCGGCCCGACCACCCGGCCAACCCGCGCTGCGCGGAGGAGTTCGAGGCTCGCAAGCTCGAGGGCCTGTTCCTGTCTCCGCCCGACCAGCCCACCCTGGACGGGCTGGCCAGGCTGCGCGCCGCGGGCATCCGCGTGGTGGTTTCCTCGAACAACTTCCAGGAGCTGGTCGAGGAGTACCTGCGGCGCTACCCCGCGCTGGTGGTGGACCTGGCGCTGGGCTTCGATCGGCAGGGTCTGGAGAAGGGCCGGCCCCACTTCCTGCGCCTGGAGCAGACCTTCTCCCTGAGGACCGACCAGGTGCTGTACTGCGGCGACTCGCTCAAGGACGGCGAGCGGGCCCTGGCCCACGGGGTGCCGTTCGTGGGCCGGACCGGGATCTTCTCCAGGGCCCAGTTCCGCGAGCGTTTCCCTGGCGTCGAGACGGTGGATTCGATCCTCGAGTTCGCCGAGGGCGTGCTGTCCGGAGCCGGAGGCTGAACCTCGGGGCCTGGCACTCCGTCGAACCGCTGGAGGTTGACGAACATGCGCATCATCCAGTGCCTGGTCGCCGGCGTGATCTTCCTCACGGCCCTGCCCGCCTGGCCGGTCGGCCTGTCGGCCTACGGGCCCGAGCAGCCCGTGGGGCTGGCGGATCTCCGCCCTCACCTGGGGGACTCGGAGTCCTACACGGAGCAGTGGAGCCACGGGGTGTGGACCCCGGACGGGTACTTCATCGGCGTGGACTTCGTCATCTCGAACCTCGGGATCGGCGACCACAAGGGCGGCTTCCGGGTCGAGCTCAAGGACCCGGACGGCAAGCGGGTGGAGTGCAAGCAGGATTTCGATGACGACGAGTGGAGCTCTGCCAAGCAAGGCTTCAAGCTCACCTTCGGGGCCCAGGAGCTGAGCGGAGACGTCTCCGGCCTGCGCCTCAAGGTGCGCTGCCCCAAGCTGAGCGCGGATCTGGTGTTCGCCAACGCCGGCCCGGCGGTGAAGCCCGGCAGCGGCGGTCTGCGGGTGGAGGACGACGGTGAGGTCGAGGGCACCTACAACATCGTGTTCACCAGCCCGCGGGCGAACGTCACCGGCCAGGTGGTGCAGGCGGGGCGGACCATCCCCATCGCGGGCCCCGGCTTCTGCGATCACTCCTACTCCGACATCTCCCCGGAGAAGCTGGCCCGGCGCTGGTTCCGCTTCAAGCTGATCAACCCCGACATCTCCATCGTGATGGCCGAGCTGGAGGCCACCCGGGACCTGGGCAGCGCGCAGCGCGGCTGGATCCTGGTGTACGACGCCCAGGGGCGCGTGCTGGCCACCGCCAAGACGCGGTTCGAATACGACGGCTACGTCTCCCAGTCCAAGGACGGGGGCTACTCCATCCCGCGCCGGTTGCGGCTGGTGGCGGCGGACGGCGCCAACACGCTCACCGGCACGATCCTCATGAAGGGCGTGCGGGAGATCCGCGATCCCACCGCGAACCTGGACGGGGTGCGGCGGACGATCGTGCAGCAGTTCTCCAAGCCGCGCGACTACACCCTGGACTGCAGCTACCAGTTCCAGCTCAAGCAGGCCGGTCAGGTCCGGGAGCTCAAGGGGGACGGGTACTACCGCTTCGTGTTCGTCAACCCCTAGTCCCACGCCTGGCCGTGGGTTGAAGGGAACGCCGCCATCATGTGCTCATCCCTGCTCGGTCTGCCGAGTTCCGCCGTCTGCACGCTGCTCCTGACCTGCGGCGCCCTGGGCCTGGCGCCCGACGCCCGGGCCGAGTGCGGCGCCTGCGCGCCCGCCAGCTGGGAGCGGCTCGAGACCGGCGCCGCTCCCCCGGCCCGGCTAGACGCTTCGCTCGCCGCCGATCCCGCGCGCCGTCAGCTCCTCATGTTCGGCGGGCGCTCGCAGCAGGGCTTCCTCGGTGATCTCTGGAGCCTGGACCTGGCGAGCCTCCAGTGGCGACAGCTCGAGGGCGCCGGCCCCTCCCCCCGCAGCGGCGCCAGCCTGGTCGTGGAGCCGGACACCGGGCGGCTCCTGCTGTTCGGGGGCTACCAGACCGACGCCTCGGGCCGGATCGTGCTGCTCAACGATCTGTGGACCCGCCCGGCGACGGGAGGTTGGAGCCGTGAGTACGTGCCCGGTCCGCCGGCGCCCCGCGCCTGGCACGCGGCCCTGGTGGCGGAGGGGGTCCTGTTCGTCTTCGGCGGGTTCACCCGGGCCGAGGGCGCCGCGGGCGCCTACCTGCAGGACCTCTGGGCGCTCGAGCTGCAGTCCCTGACCTGGCGGCGCGCCGCCACCGACGGCGGGCCGCGCATGGCCGGACGCCCCGCGCTCGCCTGGCGCCCGGGGTCACGCGCTCTGCTGGTGTTCGGACGGGACGGCGTCCCCGTGCCAGCCTCGGGCGGGTTCTGGCTGCTGGAGCCGGAGCGCGATCGCTGGGCCGCCCCCGAGGTCGCCGCCGGGCTGCCGCTCGACTTCGGGCTGGCCGCCGCGGGGGCCGCTGAGCGCGTGCTCCTCCTGCGCGGCCCGACCTACCTCGCGCCATCCTGGGGGATCTGGACCACGGCGCCGGGGCGAGCCTGCTGCGCGCACGCCGCGGGGAGCGGACCCGCGGGCGGTGAGGGCATCGCCTGCGCGCCCGAGCCGGACCGCGCGGACGCCTGGCTGTGCTTCGGCGGCGCTTACGAGGCGCGGGTCTCGGGTGATACCTGGCGGGTCGTCGCGCCCGCGGAGGTCGCCTCCCCATGAGCGACTCCCGCTTCGCGAAGCTGGTCGAGCGCTACGTCCTGTTCCTGGAGCGGCGGGCCGGGTGGGTGCTGCTCGTGGGCCTGGCGCTGGCCATCCTGGGCGGTCTATCCGCCTCCCGGTTCACCCTCCGCACCGATCTGGCCGAGCTCCTGCCCCAGGACGAGCCCTCGATCCAGGACCTCAAGCGCGCCTCGGCGCGGGTCGGCGGCATCTCGTCCTACTTCCTCACCGTGGTCAGCGGCCCCGATTTCGAGGCCAACCGGAGATTCGTGGACGCGCTCGTCGCGCGTTTCCGCGGGCTGCCCAAGGACCTCGTGGTCGATCTGCGGTACGGGGTCCACGAGGAGAAGGAATTCTATAGCAAGTACAAGCACCTGTATGCAGATCTCGAGGATCTGGAGAAGATCAACGACCGGCTGAAGGCCAAGATCCGCTACGAGCGCATCAAGAACAACCCCGTGCTCAACCTGGATCTCGACGGCGAGGAGCTCGAGCCGGTCGAGTTCGATCTCCAGGACATCCGCGACAAGTACGAGCAGAAGGGCTCCTCCTACAACCGCTACCAGGAAGGCTACCTGACCGGCGAGGAGGGCCGCCTGGCGGTGATCATGATGTATCCGCCAGCCAACTCCACGGGTGTGGACCTGGGCCGGCGGATGTTGCGCGAGATCCGCGCCGCGGCAGCCGAGGTGTGCCACGGCGGAGCCCTGACAGAAGGGCTCGATCCCGGGGCCGTGCTGGCGTCCGAGTGCGCGGCCCGCTTCGGCCAGGGGGCCGAGGTCAACTTCCTCGGCAGCATGGTGACCGCCATCCTGGAGCAGGACGCGATCATCAACGACATCATCCTGGTGACCGCCATCTGCGTCAGCCTCAACATGCTGCTGCTGCTGCTCTACTTCAGGACCTGGCGCTCGGTGCCCATCATCGGCACCTCCCTGGCCATGGGGACGGTGATCACCTTCGGCGTCTCGATCTACATCGTGGAGTTCCTGAACACCTCGACGGCCTTCCTGGCCTCGATCATCGTGGGCAACGGGATCAACTTCGGCATCATCCAGCTGGCCCGCTACCTCGAGGAGCGTCGCGCGGGGCGCGGGATGCACGAGGCGCTGACCACCGCCATGCGCTTCACCTCGATCTCGACGGTCACCGCCGCCCTGGCCGCGAGCATCGCCTACGGCGCGCTCATCATCACCCACTTCCGCGGTTTCACCGGCTTCGGCTACATGGGCGGGCTGGGCATGCTGATCAACTGGGTGGCGGCCTTCACCCTGCAGCCCGCGCTGCTCGTGCTGGCCGAGCGACTGCGGCCCCAGCGCTTCGCGGCTTCGCCTTCGCGCTCTCCGGCCGAGCGCCTCGGCCGGCCGGTCGCCAGGCTGCTGGCGCGCTCGGGGCTCGGGCTGCACCTGGTCGCCTTCGGCAGCGCGGCGGCGTGCTGCGCGCTCACCTGGCAGCTCGTCCAGGATCCCTTCGAATACGACTTCCGCAAGCTGCGCAACCAGGCGGCCCGCAACAGCAAGCTGGCCGAGCTGGACCGCCGGGTGGGCGCGATCTTCCCCCAGCGGCTCGATCCGGCCTTCGTGCTGGCGGACCGGCCGGACCAGGTGCCCCTCATCCAGGCCGAGCTGCAGCGCAACAACCACGAAGGGCCGCACCAGAAGCTGTTCGACGACTTCAAGTCCATCTACTCCTACCTGCCCAAGGACCAGGACAAGAAGATCGAGGTGCTGCGGAAGATCAACAAGCAGCTCTCGGCCAGCACGCTGAGCTGGCTCAGCGACGAGGACCGGGAGGAGCTGGACAAGTACCGCCCGCCAGAGGACCTGCAGCCGCTCGGCATCGAGGACCTACCGGGCTCGATGCTGCGCCTCTTCACCGAGCTCGACGGCCGCAAGGGCCTGGTGGTGCTGCTCTACCCGCGGCGCGAGGGCCGCTCGATCTGGGACGGGCACTTCCTGACCGAGCTCTCCCAGGCCAGCCGGTTGATCCGGCTGCCCGACGGCTCGCAGGTGCGCTCGGCGGGTGTGGGCACGGTTTTCGCGGACATGATCCGCGCGATGGAGCGCGACGGTCCACGGGCCGTGGCCGCCTCGCTCCTGGGCGTGATGCTGCTGATGATCCTCATCTACCGGCGCTGGCGGCCGGTGGCCCTGATGGGCTACGTGTTGTTCTACGGCGTGGTGTGGACCACCGGACCGCTCGTGCTACTCGGGGAACGCCTCAACTTCCTCAACTTCATCGCCCTGCCGATCACCTTCGGCATCGGCCTCGACTACGCCGTCAACCTGTACACGCGTTACCGGCTCGAGGGTGATGGCTCGATGGAGAGGGCGCTGGTCAACACCGGCGGCGCGGTGGCGATGTGCTCGATGACCACCCTGATCGGCTACTCCTCCCTCCTCATCGCGGACAACCGGGCGCTCTTCTCCTTCGGCGTCCTGTCCATCCTCGGAGAGTTCGCCAGCCTGGGCGCCGCGCTGGTCATGATCCCCTCGACCATGGCGCTCGTCGAGCGGCGCAAGCGGCGGCTCGAGGCCCAGAGGTCCCGGGGTGTAAGCTGAGGTGGGACCGATGTGCCGCTGCAGACCAGTGTTGCATGAACGCGACAGTGGTTCTTTTTGACGACAGCCCGGAGCGGGCACCCCCGTGGATCGACAGGACCAGAGCCTGCTCGACGACCATCGTAACACACTGAAAAAAATGGTGAAATTTTCAGCGCCCGGGATTCTCTCCTCCCCGAAGTTCTCCTCCCCTCTCCTCCCTGGGGGGCATGAGGCTTGCATGCACTCCTGACGACGCCAAAGTCAAAGCACCTGGCGTTGTGGGAGACACCATGAAAGCGCGCCCGGAAGAACAAGCTTTCCGCCCCCAGAGCCCGGAGATCGCCAAGCGCGTCCAGACCCTGAAGCCCTACGAGGCGGTCTCCTCGCGCGTGAAGATCGAGCGCAACCCCTCCATCCGGCACCACAAGCTCGACTGGAACGAGAGCACCATCCAGCCCTCGCCCAAGGTCCACGAGGCCCTCGTCAACTTCGTCAGCCAGGGCGGCGCGCTGAACTGGTACCCCGACCTGTTCCACCTCCCGCTGTACGAGCGGCTGGCCGAGTACACCGGCAGCCGGATCTCGCGGCTCATCGTCACCAACGGCTCGGACGCCGCCCTCGAGCTCCTGTGCCAGAGCTACCTGGACCCCGAAGACAACGTGGTCTTCCCGGAGCCGACCTACAATCACTTCGTCCAGTTCGCCGAGCTGACCGGGGCCGAGCTGCGGGGCGTCAAGTGCCGCAACGTGTTCCAGCCCACCCTGGCGGAGCTCGAGCAGCACATCGACGAGCGGACCAAGATCCTCTACCTGGTCAACCCGAACAACCCGACCGGCAACGTGTACCTGCCGGCCGAGGTGCTCGACCTGGCCGTGCGCTACCCGCACGTGCTGGTGATCAGCGACGAGGCCTACTTCGAGTTCTCCGGCGTCTCCTGCGTCAAGCTGGTGGACGAGGTGCCCAACCTGGTGGTGACGCGCTCCTTCTCCAAGGCCTTCAGCCTGGCCAGCCTGCGCATCGGCTACCTGGTGGCCCAGGAGTGCGTCATCGAGAACCTGCGCCGGATGTACAACCCCAAGAGCGTGAACATGCTCGCCCAGGTGGCGGCGGCCGCGGCCCTCGAGGATCTGTCCTACTACCGCGCCTACGTCCGCGAGGTGAAGCGCTCCGCGGCCTTGGTGGAGGCCTTCTGCCGCCGGCACGGGGTGCGCTGCCGGGTCACCTACGCCAACTGGATCCTGCTCGAGTTCAAGGACGCCAAGGCGATGGCCCAGCGGCTGGCCGAGGCCGGCATCCACGTGCGCGATCGCTCGAGCCAGCTGCCCGGCGTGCTGCGCATGAGCCTGGGCACCGAGGCCCAGACGGTGGACGTGCTGGCCCGCCTGGAGCGCATCCTGGAGGCCGACCAGGCCGCGCCCAGGGCGCGCTACCTCGGGATCGCCCCGGACGTCCGGTAGTCCCCCCTGCCCCGCCCGCGCCCCCTGCCATCCCCTGCTGGCCTGCAGCCCGCGCGAGGCCGCCCGCGTCAGCTGCGCGCGCGCGTGAACACGCGCCTGACCGCCAGGTAGAGGGTCGCCCCCACCAGCCCACCTGCGCAGTCGGCGGCCAGATCGAGCGCGTCCGAGTCGCGGTTGGGCACGCTGCGCTGGTAGAGCTCGTCGGCGAGCCCCAGGGCGGCCACCAGGAGCACCGCGCCCGCCAGCAGCAGCCAGGGCCTGGCCCGGGGCCGCTCGGCCCACAGGGCCCGGGTCAGCAGGAAGGCCAGCGCGGCGTACTCGGCGGCGTGGATCAGCTTGTCCAGGTGGCGCACCGGGGGCAAGGCGAAGGGGAAGCGGGACAGGGACGAGAGCGCGAAGATGAGCCCGACGTACAGCGCGAGCGGCAGCCAGTAGAGCAGGAGCAGCCGTCTGCGGGGCGGCCCCTCCGCTGGCAGCGCCGGCGCGTCGGGCTCGGGGGCCGGTGCGGAGGTGGCGTCCATGGGGCGGGCGCGGCTCACATCTTGTACTTGCCGAAGTCGTCGGGCTTCAGGTTGGCCAGGATCTCGGACCAGCGGTCCTGCTCGGGCTTCTCGCCCTGCTCGGCCGCGCCCGGCTCCGCGCGGGTCTGCTCCGCGGGGTTGGCGGACCTGGACAGCGACGGCTTGCTCAGCACCTCGCGCACCTGCTCCATGTCCAGCACCTGGGAGCGCTCGATGACCTTGCGGGCCACGAAGATCTCCGAGCCGGTGCGCAGCGCCAGGGCCAGCGCATCCGAGGGGCGGGCGTCCACCTCCAGCACCCGCCCGTCGCGCTCGAGGTACAGCAGGGCGTAGAAGGTGTTCTCCCGCAGGTCGCACACCACGACCCGCTTCAGGTTGCCGCCCAGCGCCTGCAGCACGCTCTTGAGCAGATCGTGCGTCATGGGCCGGGAGAGCTGGATGCTCTCGAGCTGGGTGGCGATGGCCGAGGCCTCCACCAACCCGATCCAGATGGGGATGGCCACCGTCTCGGCCAGGTCGCGCAGGAGGACGATGGGCATGTTGTTGGTGGGGTCGAGGGTGATCCCGGCCACCGTCATCTGGACCTGCTCTTCCTCGGAAGCAGGGCGCCTGGGCTCGCTCATCGGGGACCTCCGGCCCCACTCAACCAAGACGCGGGGCCGCTTGTCAACCGTCCTCGGGCGGGTCGCGCCCGTCCGCGGGCAGGCCGTACTTCCTCAGCTTGTCCAGGAGGGTGACGCGGCCGATGCGCAGGCGGCGGGCGGCCTCGGAGCGGTTGCCGCCCGTGCGGCGCAGCTCGGCTGCCAGCAGGCCCTTCTCGAAGGCCTCCACCCGCTCCTTGAGCCCGAGGGCCTCCTCCTGTCCCGAGGTCGCGTCGGCGGCCTGGAGATCGGCGGCCTGGATGTCGCCGCCGGGCGAGAGCGCCACCAGGCGCTCGATGCGGTGCTCCAGCTCGCGCACGTTGCCCGGGTAGACCCCGCGCCGCAGCTGATCCCGCACCTCGGGCGTCAGCCGCACCTCGCCCAGGCCGAAGCGCTCGGCGTGCTTGCGCAGGAAGTGGTCGATCAGCGGGGGGATGTCCTCGGGCCGCTCGGACAGCGGCGGGAGGTGGATGCGCACGACGTGCAGCCGGTAGAACAGATCCTCGCGGAAGCGCCCGGCCCGCACCTCCTCCTGGAGGGAACGGTGGGTGGCGGCCAGGACCCGCACGTCGACCGCCTCCTCCTGATCCTCTCCCACCGGCCGCACGCGGCCCTCCTGCAGCACGCGCAGGAGCTTCCCCTGGGTGGCGAGATCCAGCTCGCCGACCTCGTCGAGCAGCAGGCTCCCACCGTGGGCCTCGCGGAACAGGCCCTTGCGCGAGCGCACCGCGCCGGTGAAGGCCCCGCGGGCGTAGCCGAACAGCTCGGACTCGGCCAGCTCGCGCGGGACCGCGGCGCAGTTGAAGCGCACGAACGGGGCCGCGGCCCGGTACGAAGCCGCCACCAGGGCCTCGCACACCCGCTCCTTGCCGGTGCCGCTCGGGCCGGTCACCAGCACGCTGACGTCCTTGGGCGCCACCCGGTGCACCAGCAGGGCCACCTGGGACATGGCCGGCGAGGCGAACACCAGGAAACGGGCCAGGTGCAGCTCCGCCCTGAGCTGTTCGTTCTCCGCGTCGCGGCGCAGGGAGGCCACCGCGCGCTCGATCACCTTGACCACCAGCTCGATGTCGAAGGGCTTGGAGAAGTAGTCCAGCGCCCCCCGCTTGATGGCCTCGACCGCGTGGCGCTCGGAGCCGTGGGCGGTGATCACCACCACGGGCGGCGGTCCGGGTTGCTCGCGCACGCGCTCGAGCAGCGCCATCCCGTCCATGCGCGGCATGGCCAGGTCGGTGATGATCAGGTCGGCGCGGCGCTCCGCGAGCCAGGCCAGCGCGGCCTCGCCGTCGCCCGCCTCGTGGACCTCCAGCGCGGCGTCCTCGAGCACCTGGCGCAGGGTGTAGCGCACGCCCGCGTCGTCGTCCACCACCAGGATGACGGGTTTCAAGCAGGCTCTCCTTCCTGGACGGCCGGCCTGGCCGGCAGCTGCAGCACGGCCAGGCCGCCGCCCGAGGCCGCGTCCTCCAGCCGGAGCGTGCCGCCGTGCTGGGCCGCGATGGAGCGGGCCACCACCAGGCCGATCCCGGACCCCTCGGGCTTGGTGGTGAAGCCCGGCTCGAACAGGTGGGCCCGCACCGCGGGCGTGAGCCCGGCGCCGGAGTCCTGCACCTCGAGCCGCGCCCCGCTGGGGCCGGTGCCCGTCGCCCACGGCCCGACCCGCACCACCACCCGGCCCCCGCGCGGGGCCGCCTCGAGCGCGTTCTGCACCAGGTTGATGAGCGCCTGGCGGATCTTGCGCGGGTCGCACTCGATCCAGGCGGGCTCGGCCTCGACCTCCTGCTCGATCCCCTGCCGGGCGGCCAGGCCCTCGTGCAGGCGGACCACCTCGCGGGCCAGGGACTGGAGATCGACGCGCACCAGGTTGAGCCCGGACAGGGGCCGGGTGAAGGTGCGGAACCCCTCCAGCACCTCGCCCATGCGGGCGATCTCGCGCTGCATGACCTCGAGCCGCTCGTCCAGCTTGGAGCCGGGCTCGGCCCCCCTGGCCAGGAGCTGCGCCAGCCCCTGGATGGAGGCCAGCGGGTTCTTGAGCTCGTGGGCCAGGGTGCGGGTGGCGGAGAGCAGCTCCCGGTTGCGCTGGTGCAGCTCGTCCACGGTGGCCTGGCGCACGGCCAGGCTCTCGTGCACCTGACCCTGCAGCGCCCGGCGCACCGTGTGCGAGATGACCCCGTTCACCGCCATCAGCAGGGTCAGCACCCCGGCCTTGGTCCACACGTACACGGGCATGTCGCCGAAGCCCGCGCCGAGCTCGAAGAAGGCCGGGGCCGCGCGCGGCACGAGCCCGTGGAGCGAGGCCAGGGCGAAGAAGACCAGCAAGCCCAGGCCGGCGGCCAGGATGGGCAGGATCCGGGCCAGGGTGGGCAGCAGGTGGCCCGCGGCGTAGGCCATGGGCAGGAACACGGGCAGCAGCGGGCTCTCGATGCCACCGGTGATGTACACCATGGCCGCCTGGGCCAGCATCATTACCAGCAGGTTGAGCTGGACCGTGAGCGGCCCCGGGACGATGCGCCGCACCCGCCGGTACTCGAGGATGGAGACGCCGAGCAGGAACAGCAGCACGCAGCCGATCCAGGCCAGCTTCCAGGGCACGGGATCCCACAGGAAGAAGACCCCCAGGGCGAAGGCCAGCAGGAACGAGATGACGAAGCGGTACTTGAACAGCTTGATGACGATGCGCTGGGTGGCCCGCTCGACCTCATCGTCCTGGATCGGCGCGCTGGCGGCGGTGCTCATGGCCGGACCTCCGGGAGGCGGCTGCTCCTCGACAGGGGTGTCGGATTTCCATACAGGCGCCGCCCCCGCCCGGGCGGGATTTCGGTGCAAGGATACTTCCTTGGCGGTCGGGAATCCATCGCACCTTCGGGGCCCAGCAAGACCCGTGCCGCCTCCCGAGCGGCATTGATGCCGGCTCGCGCCGGTGGCATGTTCGTTGCGTTGCGATGGGCGAGGCCGCTGCACCGGCCGAGGAGCGCGCATGAAGAGGGTCGTGATCATCGTGGTGGTGCTGACCTTGGGGCTGTCCGTGGCGCTCTACTTCAAGCTCTCGGACCAGCGGGCCCGCGCCGAGGCCCCCTCCGGAGGCTCGGGGGTGATCGAGGGGGTGGAGGTGGACGTGGTGGCCCGCATCCCCGCCCGGATCGAGGCGGTCCACGTGCGCGAGGGCGATCCGGTCGAGGCCGGGGCGCTGCTGGTCGAGCTGGACTGCTCCGAGCCCCAGGCCGGCCTGGCCCTGGCCAGGGCCCAGCTCCAGGCCGCCGAGGGCCAGCTCGCCGCGGCCCAGGCCGGGGCAGGCGCGGCCTCCCGCAACACGCTGGCCGCGCGCATCACCACCGAGGCGCTGAAGTCCCAGGTGGACTCGGCCGTGGTGGGCGTCGAGGGCGCCAGGCGCGAGAAGGCCCGGGTGGAGTCCATGAGCCAGGCCGGGGCCGTCTCGGCCTCCAAGCTGGACCAGATCCAGACCCAGGTCGACAACCTGGCCCTCCAGGTGGCCAGCATGGAGTCGAACAAGAAGGCCGCCTCGGCCCGCGCGCTCGCGGCCGAGGGCCAGGAGCTGATGGCCCGGGCCCAGATCCGGGCCGCCGAGGGCCAGGTGGAGATGGCGCGCGCCGGGGTCGCCCGGGCCGAGCTGGCCGTGGCCGAGTGCCGCCTGGTCGCCCCGCGCGCCGCGAGGGTGCAGTCGCTGAACCACGAGGCCGGCGAGGCGGTGCTGCCCGGCGCCCAGCTCCTCACGCTGGTCGATCTGCGCGAGGTGCGGGCCACCTTCTACCTGCCCAACGCCGAGCTGGCCGCGGCCGCCCCGGGCAAGGCCGTCAGCGTGCGGGCCGACCCCTACCCCGGTCAGGTCTTCCACGGGGTGATCCGGCTGATCTCGGCCAAGGCCGAGTTCACCCCGCGCAACGTGCAGACCCGCGAGGAGCGCGATCGGCTGGTGTACGCGGTGGAGATCGAGGTGCCCAACCCCGAGGAGAAGCTGCGGGCCGGGATGCCCGTCGAGGTGACCATCGACGGCACGGGCGGCGCGGCCGCGCCCGGAGGCGCGCCTTGAGCGGTCCCGCCCCAGCGCCCCCCGGCCAGGCGCCGGACGCTTCGCTCGAGGCCCTGAGCGCGGGCATGCGCTTCGGCGCGCTCACCGCCCTGGACGGCGTCAGCCTGCGGGTCGCGCCCGGGGAGCTGTACGGCCTGGTGGGCCCGGACGGGGCCGGCAAGACCACCCTCATCCGGCTGCTGGCCGGCCTGCTCGTGCCGACCTCCGGGGCGCTGCGGGTCACGGGCCGCGACCCGGTGCGGGACAGCAGGCGGGTGCGCGAGCTGCTGGGCTACATGCCCCAGGCCTACAGCTTGTACGGCGACCTGTCGGTCGGCGAGAACCTGCGTTTCTTCGGCTCCCTGTTCGCCTTGCCGCGGGACGTCTTCCACGAACGGCGCGCCCGGCTGCTCGGCATCACCCGGCTCGAGCGCTTCGCCGACCGGCGCGCGGACGCGCTGTCGGGCGGCATGTACAAGAAGCTGGCCCTGGCGTGCGCGCTGCTGCACCGCCCGCGGGTGCTCCTGCTGGACGAGCCCACCAACGGCGTGGACCCGGTCTCTCGCCGGGATCTGTGGGACCTGCTGCGCGAGTTCGTGCTCGAGGGCATGAGCGTGCTGATCTCCACGCCCTACATGGACGAGGCTGCCCGCTGCCACCGGGTCGGGCTGCTGTCTGAGGGGCGCCTGCTGCTCGAGGGGAGCCCGGAGCGGCTGGTGGCGGACTTCCCCCACCCCGTCTTCCGCGTGGACGCCGCCGATCGGGCCGCCGCCGAGCGCCTGCTGCAGGGGCGGGCCGAGGTGGTGGCGCTCTCGCCCGCGGGGCGGGCGCTGCGGGTGGTAGTCGCGCAGGGCCAGGCGGAGGGCCTGGCCGCGGCGCTGGCCCCCGCGGGCTGCCGGCTCGAGCGGGTGCGGCCGGACTTCGAGGATCTGTTCCTCGAGCGCACCCGCGTCCACGGGGAGGCGCGGTGAGCGCGGCCCCCGCCATCCAGGTGCGGGAGCTGTCCCGCCGCTTCGGCGCCTTCACCGCCGTGGACGCGGTCTCCTTCGAGGTGTCCAGCGGAGAGATCTTCGGCTACCTGGGGGCCAACGGCGCCGGCAAGTCCACCACCATCCGCATGCTGTGCGGCCTGCTGCGGCCCAGCGCCGGCCAGGCCCTGGTGGCGGGCCACGACGTGCTGCGCGCGCCCGAGCGGGTCAAGCGCTCCATCGGCTACATGTCCCAGCGTTTCTCCCTTTACCCGGACCTCAGCGCGGCCGAGAACCTCGAGTTCTTAGGCGGCGCCTTCGGCCTGCGCGGCCGGCCGCTCGCGGCCCGCATCGCGGAGCTGCTGACCCAGGTGGACCTGGGCGCGCGCGCGGGCGCCCTGACCGGCTCGCTGCCCGGAGGCATGCGCCAGCGGCTGGCGCTCGCCTGCGCCATGCTGCACGGTCCGCGCCTGCTGTTCCTGGACGAGCCCACCGCCGGGGTCGATCCCGCCTCGCGCCGCAGCTTCTGGGGGCTGATCCGCGGGCTGGCCTCCGCGGGCACCACCATCTTCGTCACCACCCACTACATGGACGAGGCCGAGTACTGCGACCGGGTCGGGCTGATGGTGGACGGCCGGCTGGCGGCGCTGGACACCCCGGCCGGCCTCAAGCGCCAGCACGTGCCCGGCAGGCTGCTGCGGGTGCGCGGGCTGGACGGCCCCGCGGCGCAGGCCCTGGCGCGCGCCGAGGGGGTGCTGGCGGTCGAGCCCTTCGGCGCCGGCCACCACGTGCGCCTGGTCGCAGGGGGGCCCGACGCGCAGGGCCTGGCCCGGCAGCTCGCCGGGCTGGGCGCGCCCGGGGTCTCGGTCGAGGAGGTCGAACCCGGCCTGGAGGACGTGTTCCTGGCCGTGGTCGGCGGGGCCAGGCGCCAGGACGCCGACGGGGACGCGGGGGGCCGCCCATGAGGTTCGCCTTCTGGCGGCGGACCGGCGCCATGGCCCACAAGGAGGCCCTGCACCTGTCCCGCGACAGGCAGGCCGTGTACATGGCGCTCGGCATGCCGGTCCTGCTGCTGGCGCTGTTCGGCTACGCGGTCACCTTCGACCTGCAGCGCCTGTCCCTCGGTCTGGACGACCAGGACCGCAGCCCGACCTCGTGGCGCCTGGGGCAGGCCTTCACCGCCTCGGGCGCCTTCGAGGTCGCCGGCCGGGTCGAGCCCGGCGACGCCGAGGCGGCCCTGCGGCGCGGCGCGGTCAAGGCGGTCCTGCACCTGCCGAGGGGCCTCGAGCGCGACCTGCAGCGCGGCCAGCCGGCCGAGCTGCAGCTCGTGCTGGACGGCGCGGACGGCAACACCGCCGCCATCGCCATGGGCTACGCCGCGGGCATCGTGCAGGCCGAGGCCGAGCGCATCCTGCGCGAGGCCGGCGCCGTGGGCGAGCTGCCCATCCAGGCCCGGGTGTGGGCGCGCTTCAACCCTGCCATGGAGTCGGCCAAGTTCATCGTGCCCGGGCTGATCGCCATGATCCTGGCGATCATGGCGGTGCTGCTGACCGCGCTGACCGTGGCCCGAGAGTGGGAGCGCGGCAGCATGGAGCAGCTCTTCACCACGCCCGTGGGACGGCTGGAGATCGTGCTCGGCAAGCTCGCGCCCTACATCGTGCTGGGCATGGTGCAGGTGCTCCTGGTGGTCACGGTGGGTTGCTGGCTGTTCGACGTGCCCATCCGCGGCTCGCTGGTCACGCTGTTCGGCGCGAGCGCCCTGTTCCTGGCCTGTATGCTGGGCCAGGGCCTGCTCATCAGCGTGCTGACCCGCAACCAGATGGTCTCGGTCCAGGTGGGCATGATCACCTCGATGCTGCCGACCCTGCTGCTGTCCGGCTTCGTCTTCCCCATCGAGAACATGCCGGTCGCCCTGCAGGCCTTCACCTACGCGTTCCCCGCGCGTTACTTCATGCAGATCATCCGCGGCGTGATGCTCAAGGGCAGCGGGCTCGAGGCCCTCTGGCCCCAGCTGCTGTCGCTGGCCGGGCTGGCGGTGCTGCTGGTCCTGCTGGCGACCGCGCGTTTCCGCAGGCGCCTCGCCTGAGGCCGGGGGGTGGCGGCATGTGGACCTCGCTGCTGGCGGTCATGGTCAAGGAGCTGCGCCAGGCCTTCCGCGACAAGCGCACCGCCATGCTGCTGCTGGTGGCCCCCATCCTGCAGGTGGGCCTGCTGGGGTACGCCGTGGACTTCGACGTGGATCAGATCCCCACCGTGGTGTGCGACCAGGATCGCAGCCAGGCCAGCCGGGAGCTGGTGGCCGGCCTGACCGCGGGCACCACCTTCCGGGTGGTGGGCGAGCTCCGCTCCGCCGAGGAGGCCAGCGCCTGGCTGGAGGACGGGCGGGCCGCGGTGGTGGTGGTCCTGCCCCGGGGCCTGGGCCGCGACCTGGCCCACGGCCGGCCCGTGGGCGTGCAGGTGGTGATGGACGGCAGCGAGCCGAACCGCGGCCAGATCGCCTCCGCGGCCGCCAGCCAGTACTTCGCCGGCCGCGGGCTCGAGCTCGCCCGGGAGCGGCTGCGGACGGTCCAGGCCGGCCTGGGCCGCGACACGAGCATGCCCCAGCTCAAGCTGGCGCCGCGCTTCCTGTACAACCCGACCCAGAAGAGCGCCATCTTCATGGTGCCGGGCGTGATGGCCATGGTGCTGCTGGTGGTCACCACCATCGTGACCGCCATGGGCCTGGCCCGGGAGCGCGAGCTGGGCACCATCGAGCAGCTCATGGTGACCCCCATCCACCCGATCGTCCTGATGGCCGGCAAGTGCCTGCCCTTCGCCCTGATCGGGCTGGCGGACGCGGCGGTGCTGCTGGCCGTGGGGCACCTGCTGTTCGACGTGCCGCTGCGCGGGCACCTGGGCGTGGTCATGCTGGGCGCGGGCGTCTACCTGCTCACCACGCTGGGCACGGGCATCTTCGTCAGCACGATCGGCCGCACCCAGCAGCAGGTGGTGCTGGGCGCGTTCTTCTTCATCATGCCCGCCATCCTGCTGTCCGGCTTCGCCAGCCCGATCGAGAACATGCCGGACTGGATCGTGCCCATCACCTACCTGAACCCCGTGCGCTACTTCGTGGAGATCATGCGCTCGGTGCTGCTGCGTGGCGCCGGGCTGTCCGAGCTGGCCCCGCAGTTTTTGGCCCTGCTCGCCTTCGGGCTGGCCATCCTGGGTGTCTCGGCGCTGCGCTTCAGGAAGACGCTGAGCTGAGCCGCTCCCCCAGCAGCGTGTGACCGCGCACCTCGAGGACGCGCACCGGCACCAGGCTGCCCGGGGTCACGGGCCCCTGGCAGGCGAAGTTGACCACGCGGTTGCAGCGGCTGCGACCGGTGAGCGCCGCGGGGTCGCGCAGGCTCGGCCCCTCGACCAGCACCTCGAGCTCGCGGCCGACCAGGCGCCGCAGGCTGTCCGCCTCCAGCCTCGTGAGCAGCGCCTGCAGGCGCTCGAGCCGGGACTGCTTCTCCGCCGCGGGCACGTCGTCCGGGTAGCTGGCCGCGAGCGTGCCCGGCCGCGGGGAGTACTTGAAGGAGAAGGCGCCGTCGAAGGCCACCCGCTCCACCACCTCGAGCGTCTCCCGGAAGTCGGCCTCGCGCTCCCCGGGGAAGCCGACGATGAGATCCGTGGTGAGCGCGAGCGCGGGCACCTCCGCGCGCAGGCGCAGGGCCCGGCGGGTGAACTCCTCTCGGGTGTAGCCCCGGCGCATGCGCGCGAGCACGCCGTCCGCCCCGGCCTGCAGGGCCAGGTGCAGGTGCTCGCACACCCGGGGCAGCCCGGCCATGGCAGCGATCAGCTCCTCCCCCAGATCCTTGGGGTGGCTGGTGGTGAAGCGGATGCGCTGGACGGCGGCCTGGGCGTCGAGCCGGCGCAAGAGCTCCGGGAAGGAGGCGCCGCCCGGATCGCGGTAGGAGTTCACGTTCTGGCCTAGCAACATGACCTCGCGCGTGCCCCGCCGCCCGAGCTCCTCGACCTCGGACAGGATGTCCGCGAGCGGCCGGCTCACCTCCCGCCCGCGCACCAGGGGCACCACGCAGTAGGCGCAGAAGTTGTCGCAGCCCTTCATGATGGTCACCTGCCGGCTCACCGGCCCGGGCCCCTCCGCCCGGCGCGCCTGCAGCGGGACGAACCCGGGCGCGCTGGCGTCGTGCTCGGCCACGTCCAGGATCGGCCCCCGCCCGGCGCGCAGCTCCGCCAGCACCCGGGGCAGGCGCGCGATGGCGTCCGGGCCGAGCACCGCGTCCAGGTAGTCAGCCCGGTCGAGCAGCGCCCGGGCCTCCTGCTGGGCTACGCAGCCGGCCAGGATGATGCGCACGCCGCGGGACCGGCGGGCCTTGCGGAACCGCCCAGCCTCGGACAGCGCCTTGTGCTCCGGCTTGGCGCGCACCGAGCAGGAGTTGATGATGATGACGTCCGCCAGGCGTGGCTCGTCCACCCGGCTGAGCCCCTCGGCCAGCAGGAGCTGGGCCATGCGCTCCGAGTCGTGCTCGTTCATCTGGCAGCCGAAGGTGCGGATGAAGAAGGTGCTCAGGCTGGCCGGGGTGCTCATGTCTCGTGTGGCTCGCGGTAGAACTCCGCCGGGACGCACTTCTTGGCGTCGAGCGAGTCCCTGGACTCCTCCAGGTGGATCGAGGTGACGCGCTCCATGGGCAGCACCAGGTAGCGCAGCTCCCCCTTGAGGTACACGTCGTCGTCGTCGGCCCCGATCAGCACGCCGCGGTAGACGATGCCGCTGGCGCGCACCAGCACCTGCCGCCAGCGCAGCTCCTCGAGCGCGGCGTGGATGGCCGGCCTGGGGGCCTTGCGGGTGCGGGCGCGCGGGCTCATGGCTTCCGCCCGCCGGACGGCGGCGGGGGCTCGCCCACCTTGGTCTCCTGCTGGCGCGAGCCGGAGCCGCTGCCCGGGCGCAGCACCTCCACCCTCGGCCGGGCGGTCGGCTCGCGCAGGCTCTCGGGCACCTCGTCCTTGAGGCGCTGCACGTGGGTTTCGAGCCGCTTGCGCACGCGCTCGTCGACCTGGATGAACTCGATTCCCATGCCGCAGGGGTGCTCGGCGTCCAGCGCCTCGGCCTGCACCCAGCGCACCCGCCCGGACAGATCGAACATGAACGGCAGACCGGGCAGCAGGAACACCAGGCGCACGGTGGCGCCCACGGGCAGCGGGTGCTCCGAGTGGATGAACATGCCGCCCTTGGACAGGTTGAGGGCGTAGTCGGACAGGAACGAGCCCACCGTCCGGTACTCCACCCGGATCTCGGAGGTCGCGCGATCGCAGTTGCGCTGGTTCGACATGGCTCCCGCCCTCGCCGTCCGAGTCATGCCATCAAGGCGTCCGGGCTGCAACAGAAAACGCGCCGCTCAGCCCCGGGCCGCGTAGTTCTGCTCGTAGAAGGCCAGGTACTCGCCGCTGATGACCCGCTCGGTCCACTCGCGGTTGGACAGATACCAGTCGATGGTCTGCGTGAGCCCGCCCTCGAAGCGCGTGAGCGGCTCCCAGCCCAGCTCGGCCTGGATCTTCCCGGCGTCGATGGCGTAGCGCCGGTCGTGCCCCGGGCGGTCGGCGACGTGCCGGATGAGCCCCTCGCCGATGGCCGGGTCGCCCGTGCGCTGGCCGAGCACCTGGAGCAGCCTCCGCACCAGCTCGAGGTTCTCGAGCTCGTTGTGCCCGCCGATGTTGTACACCTCGCCCGGCCGCCCGCGGCGCAGCACCAGCTCGATGGCCCGGCAGTGGTCGCGCACGTACAGCCAGTCGCGGATCTGCCGGCCGTCGCCGTAGACCGGCAGCGGCTCGTGCCGCAGCGCGTTGCGGATCATGAGCGGGATGAGCTTCTCCGGGAACTGGTACGGGCCGTAGTTGTTGGAGCAGCGCGTGATGCAGGCCGGCAGGCCGAAGGTGTGGTGGAAGGCCTGCACGATGTGGTCGGCGCCGGCCTTCGAGGCCGCGTAGGGGTTGCGCGGGGCGAGCGGCGACCGCTCGCTGAAGAAGCCCTGCTGACCCAGGCTGCCGTACACCTCGTCGGTGGAGACCTGCACGTAGCGGCGCCCGGCCAGCCAGCCGGCGCCGCTGCGCCAGGCGCGCGCGGCCGCCTCCAGCAGGGCGTGGGTGCCCAGCACGTTGGTGGTCAGGAAGACCTGGGCGTCGTGGATGGCGCGGTCCACGTGGCTCTCGGCGGCGAAGTTCACCACCCCCTCGAAGTCGTGCTGGCCGAAGAGCTGCGCGAGCAGCGCGCGGTCGTTGATGTCCCCGCGCACGAAGCTGAAGCGGTCCCGCTGGTCCGGCGTGAGCCGGGAGAGGTTGTCGTAGTTGCCCGCGTAGGTCAGCTTGTCGAGCCCCACCAGCACGAGCGCGGGATCGCCCTCCAGCATGTGGTAGACGAAGTTGGAGCCGATGAAGCCGGCCACGCCGGTGACCAGGAGTTTCATGTCCGTGCTCCGATCTCCCGCAGGAAACGCTCGGTCGCGTCCTGCCAGGGCGGCAGCGGTCTGCCCAGGATGCCATCCAGCGGGAAGGTGTCCAGGGCCGAGAAGGCCGGCCGCGCGGCCGGGGTCGGGAAGGCCCGCGAGCTCACCGGCACCACCTCCACGCCCAGGCCGGCCGCGCCGACGATGTGCGCGGCCCAGGCGTGACGGCTGCAGTGGCCCTGGTTGGCCAGGTGGTACAGGCCGAAGGCGCCCGAGCCGAGCAGCTCGAGCAGGGCCGGAGCCAGGTCGGCGGTGTAGGCCGGGCAGGCCACCTGATCGTCCACCACCTGGATGCTCGCGCGGCCCCTGGCCCAGCCCAGGACCTTCCGGGCGAAGTTGTCGTTCCCGGCGCCGAACACCCAGGACAGGCGCACCACGTAGTGGCGCCTGGCGAGCGCCTGCACCTCGAGCTCGCCCCGCAGCTTCGAGAGCCCGTAGCGGCCGAGCGGGTTGGGTGGATCGGCGATGGTGTAGGGCCGGGTCGCGCGCCCGTCGAACACGTAGTCCGTGGACAGGTGCATGAGCGGGACGCCCAGCCGCTCGGCCTCCACGGCCAGGTTGCGGGGGCCCAGGGCGTTGGCCGCGAGGGCCTGGTGGAACTCGGTCTCGGCCCGATCGACCGCGTTGTAGGCCGCGCAGTTGAGGATGGCCTCGGGCCGGGTGGCCTGCAGGCAGGCCCGCACCGCCTCCTGGCTGGCGATGTCCAGCTCGGGCAGGTCGAGGGCGCTCACCTCGAGGCCCCGCGCCGTCGCCTGCCTGCACACGTCCTGGCCGAGCTGGCCGCGGGCGCCGGTGACCAGCAGGCGCCTCACGGCCGGCCTCCCGCCGGAAAACGGAAGCCGAGCCCGCCGAGCGTGGGCCAGGCCGCGTCCCTGGGCGACAGCGTGGGCGCCCCGCTCTCGGCCAGGGGCCAGGCGATGCCCACCTCGGGCGCGTCCCAGCGCAGGCCGCCCTCGTCCTCGGGGTGGTAATAGTCGGAGCACTTGTAGGCCAGCTCGACGGAGTCGCTCAGCGCCAGGAAGCCGTGGGCGAACCCCACCGGGGCGTACAGGACGCGCCGCGCCTGGTCGTCGAGCAGCGCCCCGCACCAGCGGCCCTCGGTGGGCGAGCCCGCCCGGAGGTCCACCAGCGCGTCGAATACCCGGCCGCGCAGCACGCGCACGAGCTTGGCCTGCGGGTGGAGGCGCTGGAAGTGCAGTCCGCGCAGGGTGCCCCGGCTGGAGCAGGACTGGTTGTCCTGGACGAACGTGTCCGGCACGCCCAGGCCGGCCAGCTCGCGCTGGCTGTAGGTCTCCAGGAAGCAGCCCCGGGCGTCCCGGAACACCCGCGGCTCGAGCAGCCGCGGGCCCTGGATGGGCGTGTCGAACGGGACGAGCTGGAAGGGCATGCGGGCCTCTCAGCTCTCACCGGCGATGTCGAGCAGGTACTGCCCGTAGTCGGTGTTCCCCAGGGGGGCGGCCAGGGCCCGCAGGCGCTCCCGGTCGATCAGCCCCTGACGGAAGGCGATCTCCTCGATGCAGGCGATGTAGTAGCCCTGCCGGCGCTGGATCGCCTGGACGAAGTTGCCCGCCTCCTGGATGCCCTCGCAGGTGCCCGTGTCGAGCCAGGCCATGCCGCGCCCGAGCACCTCGACGCGCAGCTCGCCGCGGGTCATGTACGCCCGGTTGAGATCGGTGATCTCGAGCTCCCCGCGCGGGGAGGGCCGGAGGCCCCTGGCCAGCGCCACCACCTGGTCGTCGTAGAAGTACAGGCCCGGGATCGCCAGGTGGGAGCGGGGCTGCTGGGGCTTCTCCTCCAGCGAGACGGCCCGGCCCTGGGCGTCCACCTCGACCACGCCGAAGGCGCGCGGGTCCTTCACCCGGTAGCCGAAGACCAGGGCGCCCGAGCGCAGGCCGGTGCTGCGCTGCAGGATCTCGGTCAGGCGCTGGCCGTAGAACACGTTGTCGCCCAGGATGAGCGCCACCGGCTCCCGGCCCACGAACTCGGCGCCCACCAGGAAGGCGTCCGCCAGCCCGCGCGGCGCACTCTGGGCCACGTACTCGAACCGCAGCCCGAGCTGGGTGCCGTCCCCCAGGAGCCTCTGGTAGAGGGGCAGATCCTGGGGGGTGGAGATGATCAGGATCTCGCGGATGCCCGCCAGCATGAGCACCGAGAGCGGGTAGTAGATCATGGGCTTGTCGTAGATCGGCAGCAGCTGCTTCGAGATGGCCCGGGTCGAGGGGTACAGCCGCGTGCCCGCGCCGCCCGCCAGGATGATGCCCTTCATGGCCGGATTCTCCTCTTCGAGGCGTTCGCCGGGCACCACGATTCCATCCCCGGCGGATGGCTGTCAAGCCTGGCGCGCCCGCCGGCCGAGGCGCTGGAAGGCACGCGCGGTTGGACAGAGGCGACCCGGGTTGCTAAGATGCGCCGCCATGTCCGAGCCGAGCGGCGAAACCCCGTCCCCGTCCCCGCCCGCGCGCTCCCCGGCCGAGGTCCGCCGCGGGGACATCCGGCACGCCGCGGTGGGCGCGGGCACGAACTTCCTCACGATCATCGCGGGGTTGTCGGAGTTCGCCTTCCAGCCGATCATGGCCCACCTGTACGGGGTGAGCACCTACGGCCTGTACCGTTTCGGCTACGGCATCCTGGAGCCCTTCCTGCGGCTGAGCGCGCTGGGCACGGACAAGGGGTTGCTGCGCCACATCGCCTCGCACCGGGTGGCCGGCGAGCCGGAGCTCGAGCGCGCCAGCCTGCGCACCGCCTGCTGGCTGACCCTGCTGGGCGGGCTGGGCCTGGCGGCGCTGGCGTTCCTCCTGGCCGGGCCGCTGGCCCGGCTGCAGAACCAGCCGAGCTCGGAGCTGGCCATCCGCCTGCTCGCGCCGTCGATCCCCTTCGCCGCCCTGGTGCTGGTGCTGATTTCGGCCACCATGGGCGCCAAGCTCATGCGCTACAACCTGCTGGTGCGCGGCATCGCCCAGCCGCTGCTGCTGCTGCTGGCGGCCCTGGCGGCCGGGCTGCTCTCCCCCACCCTGGTCGGCCTGTGCGGGGCCAACGTGGTGGCGACCGCGCTGACCGCGCTCCTGGCGGTGTGGGCGGCCCGCCGGGTCTTCCGCGGGGTGCCGCTCCGGGAGCTGTTCTGGCCCCGGTCCGGCCGGGGGCCCGGGCTGCACTGGGAGATGGCGCGCTTCTCCCTGCCCATGGGGCTGGCGGAGTTCCTGAACGCCGTGCTCCAGCGCGCGGACCTGATCCTGCTGGGCTTCTTCGCCGGGCTGGAGTCGGTCGGGGTGTACGCGGGCCTGGAGACCATCAGCCGCATCGTGGCCAACGTGCGCTACGCCTTCGATCCGGTGGCCTCCCCGGTGCTGTCCGAGGCCCTGCGCCAGCGGGACCAGGCGCGCCTGGGCTACAACCTGAAGCTCATGACGCGCTGGGTGGCGCTGCTCACCTTCCCCGTGTTCTGCTTCATGCTGCTGTTCCAGGCCGACCTGCTGGGCCTGTTCCCCCGGGAGTTCCTGGTCGCCGCGGGGCTGTTCCCGCTCTTCCTGCTGCGCCACCTGGTCAACGGCACGCTCGGGTTGAGCGGCTGGGTGGTGGCCATGGCGGGCCGCTCCAGCCTGGTCCTGTTCAACAACCTGGCGGCCGCGGCCTGCAACGTGGGGCTGTCGCTCTGGCTGCTGCCGCGCCACGGCATGCTGGGCGCGTGCATCGCGGCGCTGGCCTCGGTCAGCCTGATCCAGGTGCTGATCCTGGTGGAGGTGGTCGTGCTCCACAGGGTGCAGCCGTTCTCGCTGGCCTTCCTCAAGGTGTGCCTGGCGGCGGCGGCGGCGCTGGGGGTGATGCACCAGCTCGCGCCGCTCGAGGGGCTGGCCGCCCCGCTCCGGCTGGGGCTGGGCACGTTGCTGCTCGTCGGGCTGTACCTCGGGGCGCTGGTCGCCCTGCGGTTGCAGCCCGAGGAGCGCGAGATCGCCGCCCGCGTGGGGGCCAGGCTGGGCCGGCTCCTCGGGCGCGGCCGGAGGTGAGCACGGTATGCGCGTCGCCTTCTACACCCAGGGGGTGAAGACCGCCTCGAGCCGCTTCCGCGCGGCCCAGCTCCTGCCGGGGCTGGCCGAGCACGGCATCGAGGGCACCCTCCTCCCGGCCAGGCCGAGCGTGCATGGCGACGTGGACCTGGCCTGGGTCCACGGCCTGCGGCGCGAGCTGTTCCGCCCGCTCAGCGTCCTCAGCCGGGCGGGCCAGCTCCACCTGGCGACCCGCTTCGATCTGCTCTACCTGCAGCGGCCCATGCTCAAGTACTACACCACCCTGCCCGAGGAGATCGTCACCAGGCTGCGGCCCTCCATCTTCGACATGGACGACGCCATCTTCCACAACAAGCTGGGGCTCGACGCCTTCCGCGTCCGCCGCATCCTGAAGCTGGTGCGCCACGTGGTGGTGGGCAACCGCTACCTGGCGGACTTCGTGGGCGAGCCGGCGCGCACCAGCATCATCCCCACGGTGGTGGACACGCGGCGCTACCTGCCTCGCCCGGATCCCGGCGACGGGCCCTTCACCATCGGCTGGACCGGGGGGGCCCACAACCTGGTGGAGCTCGAGCCCATCGCGCCGGCGCTCCAGCAGGTGCTGCGGGAGACCGGCGGGCGGCTGCGGATCGTGGCCGAGCGCCTGGAGGGGCGCTTCCTCAGGGAGCTGCCGGTCGACTTCGTGCCCTGGAGCCCGGAGAACGAGGTGCGCGCGCTGGCCGCGGCCCACGTGGGCATCATGCCGCTCAAGGACACGCCCTTCAACCGCGGCAAGTGCGGCTTCAAGCTGATCCAGTACATGGCCTGCGCCATCCCCGTGGTGGCCAGCCCGGTGGGGGCCAACCGGGACGTGGTGCGCGCCGGCCAGGACGGGTTCCTGGCCGCGGACAACGCCAGCTGGCGCGAGGCGCTGCTGGCGCTGGCCCGGGATCCCGCCCTGCGCGCGCAGGCGGGCGCGGCCGGCCGGCAGCGCGCCCAGGCCGAGTTCTCCCTGGACGCGGTCATCCCCAGGTACGTGGAGCTGTTCCGGCGCGTGGCCGGGTAGGCTCGCCGCTCAGCGGGCCAGGGCCGCCGGCGGGGGACCGCGGAAGGGATCGCCCACCCACAGCAACCCCTGCTCGCCGCCCACCAGGCAGCGGCGCGGCTTCTGCCAGCAGGCCACCCGGGTCACCGCCGCGCGCGTGGGCAGCGGCCAGGCCTGCCAGCTCTCGCCGCCGTCCGCGCTGCGGTGGAGCCCGTCACGGCCCGCGGCGGCCAGCCCGCGCAGGCGATCCACGAACACCAGGTCGCGCAGGGCCTCGGTGGTCTTCACCTGGCTGAAGGCCCAGGTGGCGCCGCCGTCGCGGGTCGCGAGCAGCATGCCCTCCTCGCCGGCCAGCCAGCCCTGCCGGGCGTCCAGGAACTGTGCGGCCCGCAGCGCGCCCTTGCCGGAGGACACCCCGGTCCAGGTGCGGCCCCCGTCCGGGCTGCGGAAGGCCAGGCGCTTCTCGCCCACGGCGTAGACCGTCCGGGCGTCGGCCCAGGTGGCTGCGGTCAGGCCGCGGTCGGTGGGCAGGCGGTCCTGGCTCCAGCTCTTGCCGCCGTCCTCGCTGCGCAGCGCGCCGCCCCCCTCGCCCACCAGCAGGATGCGCTTGCGGTCGCGCGCCGCGAGCCCGGCCAGCGACCGCTCGGGCCAGCGCCCGAGCTGGGTCCAGCTCTCGCCGCCGTCGGCGGTGGCGTACAGCGCGTGGGCGTCCAGCCCCAGCCCGTTGCGCTCGTCGAAGAACACCAGGTCCGTGAGCGCGGCCGGCACGCTCCTGCGGGCCTCCCAGGTCAGCCCGTGATCCTTGCTGAAGTAGAGCCCGCCGTCGGCGTGCAGGCGGTAGGCCCGCCCGCCCGCCAGGCAGGAGAGGGCCAGCAGGCTGCCCGGGCAGGGGCCCAGGGCGTCGATGGCCGTGGGCGCGCGGCCGGGGAACCGGCCCCGACCGCCGCCGTCGCCGACCAGCAGGAGCGCGCCGCTCCAGAGGGCGGCCTCGCGCCAGGTGCGCTGGGGGCCTGTCTGGACGCGCGTCCAGCCGCCCTCCCCGCCCGAGCCCACCAGGGCCTCGCCGACCGGCCCGGCCAGCAGCACCCGGCCGTCGGGCAACGCGCCGGCGGGCCGGGGGCAGATGGCCTGCCAGGGCCCGGCCGGGACCGGGGCGTCCTGCCAGGTCCGGCCCTGGTCGCGGGACATGCGCACCTCGCCCCGGCAGGCGCTCACCCACACCGCCCCGTCCGCGCCGAGGAGCAGCCCCGCGGCCTGGCCGCCGAGCGGCAGGCTGCGGCTGGGCTCGGCGGCGCCCCCGGGCCACAGCCGCAGCTCGCCCTGGGCCCCGAGCGCGGCCAGCGCCCCGCCCGGGCCCGCGGCCAGCGCCAGGCCGGGCCGGCCCTCGGTGGCGAACAGGAGCGAGACCGCCCCGGTCCGATCGGCCCGCCACACCCCGCCGTCCGCGGCCAGCAGGCGCGCCTCGCCATCCGGGGCGAGCGCGAGGTCCGCGAACGCCAGCCCCGCGGGCAGGCCGACGCTCTGCCAGGTGCGCCCGCCGTCCCGGGAGCGCCACAGCCGGCCCGGCCGGTCGATGGCCCAGCCCTCGAGCAGGCCGGAGAAGCGCACCCGGGTGAGCCCGTGGTCGGGGAAGCGCCCGCGCGGCTGGAGGCCGGCCACGCCGTCCGGGCTGAACCACAGGGTGCCGGCGCTGTCCAGCAGCCAGCAGCCCCTGGAGGCGACGCAGGAGATGGAGATCAGGTCGTCCGGGATGACCTGCGGGTCCACGGGCACCAGCCCGCCCACCAGCACCGCCCCGAGCACCCAGGCCCCAAGGAAGATCGTCATCCGCGCACCTCCCTGCCCTCGCCTCCCACCGACGAGACGATGGAACCCCACTCCCGCCACCAGGTCAACACCAGTGTGGCTCGCGAGATGGGGATAGGGATCTGGCCCGGGTCCTGCGGACCCGGGTGGGGACCAGGAACAAGTCCGCCTCGACCGACCGCGCGCGTTCGCTGTTCTCATTGGGTAGGAGAAGTCCAAGCCTCCGCTGCAGGAAGGTAGCGCCTTCAGGGAGAGGGCTTTCAGAGAGAGGATCTGGGGAGAAGGTGTGGCTGGGACACGATGCCTACGGAACCCGTGCGGGCCACCAGCCGGTGGCGCAGAGAGCCTCTTCCGGCGCGGGCGACATGGCCGTTGTCCTCTGGCGCCCGAGACGGAAGAGGCTCACGGAGCGCAGGCTGGGCAGGCGCCACGCCGCTGCAGGAGGGTGGCACCATCAGGAGAGACGTTCTCAGATCCCGCGTGTGTGAATCGCCCAGGGCAGTTCCTCGAGAGGGAGTAGCAGGAGACGAGCGTTGAGCACCCCTGCATGACCCTACCCCTCGAGGAATGTCCGGGGTGGATGCACACGAGAGATCAGCCAACGAAGGCATCGTCCCTCGCTGCAGGTGGCCTCGTTGCAGGTGGCTGGCACCTGCCGGGGGGGCGGTTCTTCGAGGAGGAGGCCGGTCGGAATGACCCTCCTGCTCGTCTTCGCCCCTTCACTCGAAGAATGCCCTGAGCGAGCCAGACACGCAGGATCTGCAAACGCCTTCCGCTGCGGGAGTCCGGCGCTGCAAGAGGCGGGCACCTGCAGGAGAGGGTGAAAAGGAATCAACGAGGGGGCGGCTTGCTATGGCGCCGCCTCGGGGAGCATCGCTCCCAGGCCCCCGAGTAACCTGCGTCTTCATCACAGCGTTCTTGTTCCCCCACCCGGTAGTATTTCACGAGGCACTCGGTGACCACATGCATGTCGCGATCGTTGTGCGGTTTGTCGGACACCGCGTACATGAAGTCTAACACCCGCTGGTCACGGAAGGCGCAGAGGCTGGCCATCGCCACCCGCGTGTCGGTGTTCAGCTCGCGCTCGGCCGCCTCGAGGAGGAAGGGCAAGACCGGCAGGAAGTCGTCGGGCAGGAACTGCAGCTGCCCGCCACCAGGTGCGCACTGCCCACAGTAGATGCATTCCAGGTGCCATGTCTTGAGCTTGTGAAGCGCGGATCGGGGGATCTTGCGGGCGGCCCGGGCGAAGGCCGGGCGGTCGCGGATGTCCATCTTTTCGGCCACCGCGGCCAGCAGGTTCAGCGGCTGGAACGTATCGCGGATCACCACGCGGGTCTCGCCCGTGCGCGTCGGGTAGTCGAGCTGGAAGTAGCCGGTCTCAAGGATGTGGAGGTCCTCGTCGATGCGGTTGTAGCCCCGATGCGAGAAGACCCAGAGCGAGTCGGTGTGGGGATCGAAGCGAATCCACCGGACGAGGTCCCCGCTCAAGCCATCCTTCTTGCGCAGTCGCCCCAGGAGCTCCTCCGTCTCCAGATCCTGCACCAGGAGCCCTTCGCCCTCGATGGGCCCCCACTCTCCGTCGTGAAGCGTGCCGAGGAACACCTTTCGGTTGCGGACCTCGACCGCACTCACGCCGTGGCATGGGTCGATCCGCGCCTTGAAGATCTTCCTCTCGTGCCAGAGGAGGGGCTTGTAATGAGCGCCTTCAGAGCAGTAGGCAGTCAACGAGGTCCAGCGTTCCCCGTTGGAATCGAAGTAGACCTCTCCTGGATCCTCGCCGCGTTCCCCTGGGACCAGGCCGCGGGGAGGTCTGGGCCGCTTGGCATACTGGAAGAGGATCCCCGTGTTGCACCTCACGGGTACGAGCCGACGGGACTCACGCAGGAGCGCCAGGCACTTCCCCTCCGCGGTGCCGAGCAGCACCCTGTCCGGCTCGAACCGGACCAGCCGCATGAGAGGTAACAAATCCCAATCCGCCAACTCGCCGGCCAGGACCGGGCCACAGGCCAGGAGGCCAAGCAACATGGTGAGCCGGCAGGCCGGTCTGTTCAGGGCAGGCCTCGAGTTCATGCTGCAAGGCCTGGTACAAGTCCCGTGCCACATGTTCAGCGGGTCCGCGCTGCGTTCCGTTCTGTGTGTCAGCCTCCCAGCAACCGGCTGGAACATCGTGCGATTGCGGGCTGGCGGGTCGGATGCGACCGTCAGGGTGAAGGGAGCTGTTCGCCTTGCCTACAGCCCATGAGACACGCCTGGTGTGGGCCCGAGAGCACGAATCTACAGGTGTGTCGGCCTCGGGCGTGAAGGAGCGGAGTCTTCTTGCTGCGCCCTGCTCCCCGCTGCAGGTGGCTGGCACCTGCCGGGGTGGGTCTGCCGGCAAGGGGCGTTCTCAGATCCCGCCTGTGTGGATCGCCCAGGGCAGTTCCTCGAGAGGGAGGAGCAGGAGACGAGCGTTGAACACCCCTGCATGGCCCTACCCCGCTGCAGGAGGGTGGCACCCTCAGAAAGGGGCTTTCTGGCCTAGGGCTTGTGCCCCTTCTTCGCCAGAACCGGGACGACGGCCGCTCGCCTTCGCCCCTCCACTTGAAGAATGCCCTGAGCGAGCCAGACACGCAGGGGCTGCAAACGCATCACCGAGGACTCGTCCCCCGGACCCCTGCCCACGCACTCGGTGCAGGTCCCCTGCCCTTTCCCCATCTTCACCCATTAAGAATTCCTCTCCTGGGTTCTTCCCCTCCGGTGCAGGAGGTTGGCAGCTGCAGGAAGTGGGGCACCTGGGAACCAAAGTGCGCCGGCACCTTCCAGGGCAAGGCCGCGCTTCCTCAGTGACCCACCGTGAAGGTTGCGCTACTGCCAGGGACTGTCCCCCTCGTGCTCGGATCCCAGAGGAATTCCTCGCCGCATTGCGGGCAGCGGAAGCTGAGTAAAAAATCGAGTCCCATCTCCTTGACGCCTAGGTACGTATTCCCTTTTGCAAACGCGTGGTAGAGCTTGGCGAAATCGTGGTGCGCCCTGCACTTCGGACAGTCCAGACCGGCTGAGACCACCTTCTCCACCTCGTCCGGCCAAGCCTCGAGCGCCTCCCTGTCCATCCCGAGGTGGCCCTCGATGAGCTTCCAGAGAGGGTCTGGAAGCGAATCGAGATCCTCTTCGCCCTGCAGGATCTCCATGATCTCCTCGCCGTGCTCACGGAGCAGCGCCACGATTCCCCCCTGCGGTACCCCGGTGACGAATGCGTACAACAAGAGGACCCGCTCCTGCTCCTTCAGCGGGATAGACACATCCGGGGCTTCCATGCCAGCGCAGACCGAGAGGATCATGAGGTCGGTCTTCACCAGTCCGTCGGTGATCTTCTCGAGCTCATGGCCCGCGAGACTGAGCTGCACGGACTTGAGCATGTACATCGCCCTGGCGGACAGCTGAGCTTGCTGAACGATCCTGGCTCGCTCCTGAGGCGTGATCTCGCCGAGCCCAAATGGGTCCGAAGAGGAGGCCGGTTCCTGAGACGCGGAGGGCGCCGCACCAGGAGGCGCGGCCGGCGGACGGGCGCATCCCAGAACCTGGCCGAAGCCGAGGAGGGCCGAGAGGAGAGCGAGCGAGAGCCGGATCCCGTGTGGTGTCATCCCTGTTCCCCTGGCAGCGCCATCGACGATGGGCCGAGCGTACCATCGCCACCAGACGAGCCTCAAGGCTGCCCCTGCCCTCTTCCCTTCCCCACCCTTCAAGAAATCCTCTTCCTGTTTCTTCCTAGTTCGCCTCGGGCGGGGGCGGGACCGGGGCCAGGGGGGCCTCGAGGGGCGGGGCGGTGCCGTCCCGCATGAGTTGCAGCCCGCGGATCTTGCGCCGCACGGTGGGCGCGTCCTTGGCCTTGGGGGCCTCCTGCAGGTAGAGGGTCAGGATGTCGATGGCCGGGCCCAGGTCGCCCTTCTGCTGGTAGGCGTCGGCCAGCGCCTTGTGGAGATCGCCCTTGATGTTGGCCGCCAGCGGCGAGTCGAGCGCCGCCTTGTAGTCCGCGATGGCCCGATCCACGTAGGCGTGGTCCGTCTTGCCCACGGCCAGGCGCTGGTACACCCGAGCCCGGTTGTACTTGGCCGCCGGGTAGTCGGGCTTCAGCTCGATGGCGTGGTCGAGCTGCTTCAGCGCGTCCTCCCACTGGCCGCGCTCGATGTAGCAGTGGCCCAGCATGTTGTAGGCCACGGCGAAGTCGGGCTTCAGCTCGGCCGCCTTCTGGAACTCCTTGATGGCCTCGGTCAGCAGCTCCGCCTTCTTGACCGGATCGGTGGTGTGCAGCCGGCGCTGCAGCAGGTGCTCCCCGCGGTCGCGCGCCAGCACGGCGTCCTCGCGCACGAACACCACCTGGCCCGAGCCGAGGGTGAAGAAGAGCACGAAGCCGATCGCGCCGATCGTCAGGATGATGGCGCTGGCCAGGATTGCGCGGCGTGACAAGGGGCGCCTCAGGGATCGACCTTGAAGGAGATCCTCACGATGACCTTACCCACGAGCTGTCCGCCGGGGATGGAGCGGGTCACGTTCGTGTCGAAGTTGAACTCGGCCTGGCTCATGAAGGCGAAGGCGAAGTCCTGGATGAGGTAGTCGCTCATGATCTGGCGGCCCTCGACCGTGAACTGCACCGCGTCCTCGCCGGTCGCGCCCGCGTGGATGGAGGCCACCCGGGCGATCTTGTCCGAGTCCGCCTGGATCGAGGTGGTGTTGAGGTCGTCGAGGTAGAGGTCCAGCGCGGGCAGGTCGAAGTTCAAGGAGTTGGTGGTGATCTGGTACTTGATGTAATCGATGTTCACCTTCGAGACCCTCCCGGTCTCGATGGCATCCTTCAGCGCAAGTTCGTTTCTGTAGTCCACCTGCTGCGCGGGCACCGAGATGGTCAGGGTACGCTGGATGCGCGGCACGTCCACGCAGGTGCCGCCGTAGCACACCTCGGTCGGGATCTCGGTCTGGTTGGTGAGGTCGAGGGTGTTCAAGGGCGGGTCCAGGGTCTCGATGTACTGCTGGAGCTGGGCCTTGGCCACGTCCGCGTCGAGATCGAAGGCGAACTCCTGTTCCGGGAGCTGGACCGTGACGTCATCGCTCATGTCGAGCAGCCCGCAGCCGCCCGCCAGCCCCGCGAGCGCCGCGGCCGCCAGGACCAACAAGAAGAGCTTTTTCATAGAGTTCCTCCGGGGAAGCGGCCCTCGCGAGCCTGGCCCATCCTAGCTATGGCCCCCGGAACTGTCAATCGAACCGGGGTCCAGGTTCCATCGGATGAGACTTGGTGGTAGGAAGGGATGTTCAAACCACGAGGAGGCTCCATGCGCACCCGTCTCCTGCTCCTGACCCCCGCCCTGGCCGCCACCGCCCTCGGGCTGGTCCTGGCCTGCGCGGGCGGACCCCAGCCCGCCGGCGACGGCCAGGCCCACGTCCAGCCCCCCATCACGGGTATCGACCTGGCCGCCATCGATCCCGGCGCGAAGCCCTGCGAGGACTTCTACGCCTTCGCCTGCGGCGGCTGGATCGCGAATCACGAGATCCCGCCCGACAAGGCCCGCTGGGGCATGTTCGACCAGCTCGGGGAGCGCAACCTCGGGCTGCTGCGGGAGCTGCTGGAGGAGGCCGCAGCCGGGAAGTCCGCGCCCGAGGACGTGTTCGGCCAGAAGGTGGGCGACTTCTACGCCGCCTGCATGGACGAGGCCGGCATCGAGAGGAGCGGGCTGGCCGAGCTGCAGGCCGAGTGGGCCAAGCTCGAGGCCGTCCAGGATCCCGCCAGCCTGGCCGCCGCGGTCGGCCGGATCCAGCGCAGCGGCGTCGGGGTGCTGTTCAACTTCGGCGCGATGCAGGACTTCGAGGACTCCAGGCGCATGATCGCCGGGGTGTTCCAGGGCGGCCTGTCGTTGCCGGACCGCGACTACTACCTCAAGGACGATCCCAAGAACGCCCAGATCCGCAAGAGCTACCTGGCCTACCTCGAGGCCATGCTGGGGCTGGCCGGCGTCCCCCAGGCCCGGGCGAGCGAGGAGGCCAGGGCCGTGTTCGAGCTCGAGCGCGCCATGGCCGAGAGCCACTGGAGCCGCACCGAGATGCGCGATCCGCAGAAGATCTTCCACCCCCTGGATCGGGCCGGGCTCGAGGGCCAGACCCCGGGTTTCGACTGGCCGAGCTACTTCCAGGCCGTCGGCGCCGTCCCGCCCGAGCGCTTCAACGCCTCGACCCCGCAGGCCCTGGCGCGCCTGGCCGAGCTCCTGGGGAAGACCCCGCCCGAGACCTGGCGCGCCTACCTGCGCTGGCACGTGCTGCGCGGCCTGGTCCGCTCCCGGGCGCTGCCCCGGGCCTTCGTGGACCGGGCCTTCGCCTTCAGCTCCGAGAACTTCACCGGGGCCAAGGAGCTCGAGCCGCGCTGGAAGCACTGCGCCGACCTGAGCGACAGCCTGCTGGGCGAGGCGGTCGGCCAGGCCTTCGTGCGCCGCCACTTCGCCGGGGACGCCAAGGACAAGGCCCTGGCGCTCATCCGCGGCGTGCAGCGCGCGCAGGGCGAAAATCTAAAGTCGCTCCCCTGGATGGACGCGGCCACCCGGACCAAGGCCAGCGAGAAGCTGGCGGCGATCGACAACAAGATCGGCTACCCGGACACCTGGCGCGACTACTCGGCGCTGGAGATCACCCGCAGCTCGCTGCTCAGGAGCCTGCTGGCGGCCATGGCCTTCGAGACCCAGCGGGATCTCGACAAGATCGGCAAGCCGGTGGACCGGCGCGAGTGGTTCATGAGCGCGCCCACGGTGAACGCCTACTACTCGGCCCAGCTCAACGAGATGGTCTTCCCGGCCGGCATCCTGCAGCCGATGTTCTACACCCCGGGGGCCAACGACGCGGTCAACCACGGGGCCATCGGCTTCGTCATGGGGCACGAGCTGACCCACGGTTTCGATGACGAGGGGCGCAAGTTCGACGCCCAGGGCAACCTGGCCGAGTGGTGGAGCCCGTCGGTGGCGCAGGAGTTCGAGCAGCGGGCCGCCTGCATCGAGCGGCAGTACGGCGAGTACGTGGTGGTGGACGACCTGCGGCTGAACGGCAAGCTGACCCTCGGCGAGAACATCGCCGATCTCGGCGGCCTGGAGCTCGCGCTCGCGGCCTACCGGGCCTCCAGGGCGGGCCTGCCGCCCGAGCCCGCGGTCGGCGGCTACACGCCCGAGCAGCAGTTCTTCCTGGCCGCGGGCCAGGTGTGGTGCGCGAGGACCCGGCCCGAGGAGGCCCGCAACCGGGTGGTGACCGATCCCCACTCCTCGCCCCGCTGGCGGGTGAACGGCCCGCTCTCGAACATGCCCGACTTCGCCGCGGCCTTCGGCTGCCAGGCCGGGGACGCGATGGTGCGCGCGGAGCGCTGCGAGGTCTGGTAGCCGGGCTCAGCCAGGCGCCGGGGGCCGCGCGCCCAGGTCGGCCACGGCCTCGTCGGCCAGCGAGTAGGGATCGCGCACCCGGGTGCGCATCTTGTCCACGATCCGGCCCAGGTGATCCTCGGACATCAGGTACGACCAGCCCCGGGCGATGAGCGTGCGCCGGTAGATCTCCAGGAACTCCTGGCGCAGCCGGGCGCGCTGGAAGTCCGGCTCCTGGCTGGCTCGCAGGTACTCGGCCCGGTGGGCGTCGATGGCCTCCATCAGCCCGTCGATGCCCTCCCCGCGGAAGGCCACGGTCTTGACGATGCGGGGCACCCAGGCCTCTGGCGCCACCCGCTCCTCCTCGGCCGCGGCCAGGGCGACCTTCCCGCCGTGGTGCATGAGCTCGGCCAGCGTGGGCCGCACCCCGCGGCCGAGGTCCAGCATGTGCTCGAGCTCGCGCACGGTGCGGTCGGCGCCCTCGCGGTCGGCCTTGTTGACCACGAACACGTCGGCGATCTCCAGGATGCCGGCCTTGATGGCCTGGATCTCGTCGCCCATGCCCGGGGTCATGAGCACCAGCGTGGTGTGGGCCAGGCGCTGCACCTCGACCTCGTCCTGGCCGACCCCGACCGTCTCGATCAGCACCACCTCCCAGCCCATGGCGTCCAGCGCGTGCACCACGTCCGTGGTGGTGTTGGTCAGCCCGCCCAGGTGGCCCCGGGTGGCGAAGGAGCGGATGAACACGCCCTCGTCGAGCGCGTGGTCCTGCATGCGAATGCGGTCGCCCAGGATGGCCCCGCCCGAGAAGGGGCTGGAGGGATCGACCGCCACCACGGCCACGGTCTTGCCGCGCGCGCGGAAGCGCCGGATGAGCTGGTCGGTGAGCGTGCTCTTGCCCGAGCCCGGGTTGCCGGTGATGCCCAGGATCATGGCCCGGCCGGCGTGGGGGTAGAGGCGCTTCAGCGTCTCGCGCGCCTCGGGCAGGCCGTCGTCGATCCAGCGCAGCAGCCGGGCGCCGGCCAGCACCTCCCGGGCGAGCAGGCGTGAGACGAAGTCCATGGGATCCGGCCTCCGGCCCCCCGAGGTGACGGCGCGGCCTCAGGCCTTGCTGGCCTGCTCCCGCTCGCGGGCGAGCTGGCCCAGGAACTCGTTCAGCGCCTGGACCACGCGCTCCAGCTCGGCCTTGAGCTCCTCGAAGCGCTCCGCGTCCAGGCGGCCGAGGTCGAGG
The DNA here is from genome assembly GCA_022710975.1 of Myxococcota bacterium. Lineage (GTDB taxonomy): Bacteria > Myxococcota > B64-G9 > B64-G9 > B64-G9 > JAKLGA01. Next base: position 238,419 of record JAKLGA010000006.1, read on the forward strand.
AGCTGCTCCAGGTGATCCAGCAGGCTGAACAGCGCGCCGCGGCTCTCCAGGGTGCGCTGGACGGTCGCGCGGAAGAGCGACTCGCCGAAGGCCGCGGCCAGGGCGGCGGTCACCGTGGTGGCGGCCGCCTTGATGCGCTGGACGAGGTTGCTGCGCTCGTCCTCGGCCAGGCCGTTGGCCAGCTCGTACAGCTTGCCGCGCACAGCCCGCCCGAGCTTGTGGGCCGGGATGTCCGAGAAGCGCAGGTACCCCCCGGGCCCGACGCCGGAGCGGGCCGCCAGGAGGAACTGGCGATCCTCGACCAGCTCGGGCGTGGGCGCGGGCCGGGGTCCGTCGCCGCCCGGACGCGGGGGGCGCATGTCGCGCCGCGCGCGATCGGGCTGCCAGACCGGGCTGCTCTGCTCGCCCTCGCGGCGCCGGTCGCGGTCGTCCCGCCGGGGGGGCGGCCGGTCGTCGCGCCGGGGAGGCGGGCGGTCGTCCCGCCGGGGGGGTGGCCGGCTGTCGCGCCGGTGGTCCGGCCGGTCGTCCCGCCGGGGGGGCGGTCGGCTGTCGCGCCGGTGATCCGGGCGATCGTCCCGCCGGGGGGGCGGCCGGCTGTCGCGCCGGTGGTCCGGGCGGTCGTCCCGCCGGGGGGGCGGCCGGTCGTCCCGCGCCGGACGGCTGTCCACGGGCGGCTCGGCCGCGGGTGGGCTGGCCGGCGCGGCCGGAGCAGCTGGAGCAGGTTGTTCGCTGGCGGGCCGGCGGCGGACCGTGGGAGTCGAGGGTTTCTTGGTCTTCTTGGGCATGTGAGCTCCGGCCCGCCTCAGCGCGGGCGGATGTTTTCCTGGACCCAGGTCACGATGTGCTCGGTGGAGGTGCCCGGGGTGAAGATCTCCCGCACGCCCTTGGCCTTGAGCGGCGCGACGTCGTCGTCCGGGATGATGCCGCCGCCGAACACGGCGATCTCCCCCGCGCCCTTGGCGCGCAGCCCCTCCACCACGGCCGGCATGAGCACGTTGTGCGCGCCGCTCATGATGGAGAGGCCCACCGCGTCCACGTCCTCCTGGATGGCGGTGGAGACGATCATCTCCGGGGTCTGGTGCAGCCCGGTGTAGATCACCTCCATGCCCGCGTCCCGCAGGGACCGGGCCACCACCTTGGCGCCGCGGTCGTGGCCGTCCAGCCCGGGTTTCGCCACCAGGATACGAAGCTTGCGCTGCTCTGCCATGGCTCCTCGCGCTCCTTGATTCTCCCCGGCCTCACAGCATGCCGGGGTCCTTGTGCTCGCCGAAGACCCCCTTGAGGGTCTGGATGATCTCGCCCTGCGTGCAGTACACCTTGACCGCCTCCACGAACTCGGCCATCAGGTTGCCGCTGCCGCGGGCGGCCGCCTCGATGCGCGCCAGGTGGCGCTGGACCGCCGCCGCGTCGCGCTTGCGCTTCACCTCCTGCAGGGCGGCCACCTGGCGGCGCTCCACCTCCTCCTCGATCTTCAGGGTGGGGATGGGGCGCTCCTCCTTCATCACGTACTTGTTCACCCCCACCACCACCTTCTCGCGCTTCTCGAGCTGGAGCTGGTAGTGGTAGGCCGCGTCGCCGATCTCCTTCTGCGGGAAGCCCAGCTCGATGGCCCGGATGATGCCGCCCAGCTCGTCGATCTTGTCGATGTAGCGCTGGGCCTCGGCCTCGAGCTGGTCGGTCAGCCACTCGACGAAGTACGAGCCGCCCAGCGGGTCGATGTTGTTGGGCACGCCGGACTCCTCGGCGATGATCTGCTGGGTGCGCAGCGCCACGGTGACCGACTCCTCGGTGGGCAGCGCCAGGGTCTCGTCGAGCGAGTTGGTGTGCAGGCTCTGGGTGCCGCCGAGCACCGCCGACAGGGCCTGGAGCGCGGTGCGCACCACGTTGTTCAGCGGCTGCTGGGCGGTCAGCGAGCAGCCGGCCGTCTGGGAGTGGAAGCGCAGCTTCCAGGAGGCCTCGTCCTTGGCGTGGAAGCGCTCGCGCATGAAGCGGGCCCACATGCGCCGGGCCGCGCGGTACTTGGCGATCTCCTCGAAGAAGTCGCTGTGCGCGTTGAAGAAGTAGCTCAGCCGCGGGGCGAAGGCGTCCACGTCCAGGCCGGCCTCGACGCCCGCCTGCACGTAGCCGATCCCGTCGGCCAGGGTGAAGGCCAGCTCCTGGGCCGCGGTCGAGCCCGCCTCGCGGATGTGGTAGCCGGAGATGGAGATGGTGTTCCAGCGCGGCACCCGCTCGGTGCAGTAGGCCAGGATGTCGGTGATGATGCGCATGCTCGGGCGCGGGGGGAAGATCCAGGACTTCTGGGCGATGTACTCCTTGAGGATGTCGTTCTGGATGGTGCCGCCGATCTGATCCGGGCGCACCCCCTGCTTCTCCGCGACCGCGATGTACATGGCCAGCAGGATGCCGGCCGGCCCGTTGATGGTCATCGAGGTGGTCACCTTGTCCAGCGGGATGCCGTCGAAGATGACCTCCATGTCGCGCAGGCTGTCGACCGCCACGCCGCACTTGCCCACCTCGCCGCGGGAGCGCGGGTGGTCGGAGTCGTAGCCCATGAGCGTCGGGTAGTGGAAGGCGACCGACAGCCCGGTCTGGCCCTGGCCCAGCAGGTAGCGGTAGCGCTTGTTGGTGTCCTCGGGCGTGCCGAAGCCGGCGAACTGGCGCATGGTCCACAGGCGGCCGCGGTACATGCTGGGCTGCACCCCGCGGGTGTAGGGGTAGCGGCCCGGCAGGCCCAGGCGGGCGTCGTGGTCGAAGTCCCCGAGGTCCGCCGGGGTGCACAGCGGCGGGATCTCCTTGTCGGAGATGGTCGAGAAGCGCGAGAGGCGCGGGGGGGACTTGGCCAGCAGCCGCTCGAGCTCGTCCCGCGTCCAGCTCTCCTTCTGGCGGATGATCTGCTTCAACGCCTCGCGGTCGAACAGCATGCAGGCCTCCTGCCCTAGCGCTCGATGCCCACGCGGGCTTCCACGCCGTGCTGGTAGTAGTGCTTGACGCACGTCATCTCGGTGACCAGGTCGGCCGAGGCGATCAGGTCCGCGTGGGCGTAGCGCCCGGTCAGCACCAGCTCCACGTGGTCGGGTTTCGCCCGGATGACGCGCAGCACGTCCTCGACCGGGATCAGCCCGAAGTCCACGGCCACGTTGACCTCGTCGAGGATGAGCATGTCGTGCTTGCCCTCCTCGAGGATCTTCATGGCCAGCCGCAGCCCGTCCCGGGCCCACTCGATGTCGATGGCCTCGGGGTTCTCCTTGGAGACGAAGGTCTCCCGGCCCATCTCGCGGATCTCTAGAAAAGGCGCCAGGCGGCGGGCGGTCTCCAGCTCGCCGTACTCCACGTTGCCCTTCATGAACATGATCATGAAGACCTTGAGGTTGTGGCCGACCGCGCGCAGCGCCATGCCCAGGGCCGCGGTGGTCTTGCCCTTGCCGTCCCCGGTCAGGATCTGGACATAGCCGCGCTCGAGCTTCTTGTTCCCGGTGGCCATGGCGTCAGTCCCTGAGCAGCATGCGGGCCAGCACCATGCGCTGGATCTCGCTGGTGCCCTCGTAGATGGTGGTCACCCGGCAGTCCCGCAGGTAGCGCTCGACCGGGTAGTCCTCGACGTAGCCGTAGCCGCCGTGGATCTGGAAGGCCCGCGCGCACACCCGGTTGGCGGACTCGGTCGACACCAGCTTGCCCATGGAGGCCTCGCGGGTGAACGGGCGGCCCCGCTCCTTCAGCCAGGCCGCGCGCAGGACCAGCAGGCGCGCGGCGTCCAGCTCCGTGTCCGAGTCGGCCAGCATCCACTGGATGGCCTGGTGCTCGGCGATGGGCTTGCCGAAGGTGCAGCGCTCCTTGGCGTAGCGCACGGCGGCCTCCAGCGCGGCCGTGCCGATGCCGATGGCCTGGGAGGCCACCCCGATCCGCCCGCCGTCGAGCGCCGTCATGGCGATGGGGAAGCCGCGGCCCTCCTCCCCGAGCAGCGCGCTCGCCGGCAGCCGCGCGTCCTCGAACACGAGCGAGACCGTGTTCGAGGCCCTGAGGCCCATCTTCTTCTCCTCGGGCCCGATCTTCAGGCCCGGGGTGTCGGGGGTCACCAGGAAGGTAGAGATGCCCTTGGGGCCGGGGCCGCCGGTGCGCGCCCAGACCACGTTCACGCCCGCGTGGGCGCCCGAGGTGATGAACTGCTTGGTGCCGTTGAGCACCCAGCCGCCCCCGTCCCTGCGGGCGGTGGTGCGCAGCGCCGCCGCGTCCGAGCCGCTGCCGGGCTCGGTCAGGGCGAAGGCCCCGGCCGGGTAGGCGCCCGAGGTGAGCTTCGGCACGTGCGCCTGGCGCTGCGAGTCGTCGCCGAACTTGCAGATGATCTCGGCCACCATGTTGGTGACCGCCATGGTCACCGCGGTGGAGGCGCAGGCGCGCGCGATCTCCATCATGGCCAGCGCGTAGGCCACCACCCCGGCCTCCACGCCGCCGAAGCGCTCGGGCACGTTGACGCCCATCAGCCCGAGCTCGGCCATCTTCCTGAGCAGCGCCCCGGGGAACTCCCCCTTGCGCTCGCGCTCCCCCGCCCCGGGCTCCAGCTCGGCCGTGGCGAAGTCGCGGGCCGTCTGCCGGATGAGTTGCTGGGTCTCGCTGAGCTCGAAGTCCATGCCCGATCCCCCCCCGCCTCAGTCCGGGTAGGTGAAGAAGCCGCGGCCGGTCTTCTTGCCCAGCCAGCCGGCGTCCACGTACTGCCGCAGCAGCGGACACGGGCGGTACTTGTCGCCGTGGCCGCGGTGCAGGACCTCCATGATCGCCAGGCAGGTGTCCAGGCCGATCAGATCCGCCAGCGCCAGCGGCCCCATGGGCACGTTCGTGCCCAGCTTCATGGCGGTGTCGATGTCCTCGGGCGTGCCCACGCCCTCCATCAGCGCGGTCATGGCCTCGTTCAGCATGGGCAGCAGGATGCGGTTCACGATGAAGCCCGGGAAGTCGCGCGAGAAGGCCACGGTCTTGCCCAGCCGCTGGGCCAGGGCCACGGTCTGCTGGGTGGTCTCGTCGGAGGTGGGCAGGCCGCGGATCACCTCGACCAGCTTCATCACCGGCACCGGGTTCATGAAGTGCATCCCGATCACCTTCTCGGGCCGGCGGGTGACCGCGGCGATGCGGGTGATGGGGATGGACGAGGTGTTGGTGGCCAGGATGGCGCGCTTGTCCACGGCCTGATCGAGGCCCTTGAAGATCTCGAGCTTCAGCGCCTCGCGCTCGGTGGCCGCCTCGACCACCAGGTCCACCTGGCAGAGGTCCGCGAGCGTGCAGGCCTTGTGGAGGCGTTTGCGCATGGCCTCGGCCTGGGCGCTCTCCAGCTTGCCCTTCTGCACCTGCTTCTCCAGGGCGTGGTGGATGCCCTGGAGGCCGCGGCTGATCAGCTCGTCGTTGACGTCGTTGAGGAATACCTCGATGCCCGCCCCGGCCGCCACCTGGGCGATGCCGGCGCCCATCTGCCCGGCGCCGATGACACCGATCCGCTGCACCTCGAAAGCCATGCGAGAGACCCTCCTGTGGACTCCAGGCAGGTACCAGCTATCGCGGCGGATGTCAAACGCAATTGGGCGGCGGGCGCGAGGTCAGGGGGCGGGCTCGGGGGGCGGGGCGCCGGGCGGCGGCTGGCAGTCCGGGGGGACGGGTCGACCCGCCTTCAGGAGCAGGCCGGCGAAGTGGCGGCGCACGGCGAAGCAGCCCGCGGCCTGGCTCCGCTCGAGGGTCACCGGCCGGAGCCCCGAGGACTCGCCCAGGGCCGCCAGGATCTGGTCCTGGCAGCGCAGCGTCTGGCCGCAGACCACCCCGTCCGCGGGCAGGCTCCCGAGCCGCGCCTCGAGCGCCGGGTCGTCGCGCCGCACCCAGGTCCCGTAGGGCATGCCCTTGCCCTGGGACGAGAGCTGGACCACGAGCTGATCCTCCCGGAGGGTGAACCGGAGGCGGCTCCCGACCCCGTCCTCCGCGTCGCACTCCAGGGTGTCCTCGCTGCCCTCGGCGCAACGCAGCGCCGAGCGGATCCACACCTCGGGGGCGTTGAACACGATCATGGCCGGGTCCGCGAGCAGCATCCGGCTCTCTCCGGCCTTCAGGGACTGGGGGCCAGGGGGGGCCTCCCTGGCCTCCCAGAGGCCCTGCAGGCTCTGGAGGGTCAGGGGACTGGAGCAGGCAGAAGAGAGGACACAGGGGACAAAAAGGACAGAAATGACAAGAGACTGGAGCGCAATGCGAGATTTCGGTTCAGACATCCTCGAGGTCATTGTCGTCCTCCTCGGCGTCCTCCTCTTCCGATTCCTCCTCGCCCTCCTCCGGTTCCCCTTCTTCGCCCTCCAGAGGATCCTCGTCTCCTTCCCGATCCTCACCTTCGGGGTGTTCGCTCAGGATGCGCAGGACCACCTCGGAGCGGACACCCTTGCGCTTGGCCTTGGAGGCGAAGCGCACGGCCTCCTCGAGGTCGCCCAGCTTCTCGTGAACCTCGGCCAGGTTGGCCAGGTACATCGGATCCGCGGGGTGCGCCTCGTAGGCCCGCTCGAACCAGGTCCGGGCCTCCTCCCAGCGCTGGAGGGCGTCCAGGGCGCAGCCCCCGAGGTTGAGCAGCCGGCCCCGGCCGGCCTCGTCGCGCTGCTCGGTCCTCTCCAGATTCGCCTCGGCCCGCGCCAGGCCGGCCTCGGGGGAGCCCGCCTCGAGCCAGGCCAGCCGGGCGTCCAGGAACAGGGCCTGCCCGTCGTCCGGGCCGAGCGCGAGCGCGGCGTCGCACTGGGCGCGCGCCTCGGCCAGGCCGCCCGCCTTGAGCAGGGCGAAGCCGCGCACCACCCGCGCGCCGAGCTGGAGCCTGCGGACCCGGCGCCGGACCCGCTCGTCGTCGTCGCCGAAGGCGCCCTCCGGCGCCGCCAGCACGCCCTGGGACAGCCCGAGCAGGGCCTGTACGTCGTTCTCCACGGCCAGGTGCTCCACCAGCCGCAGCAGGATGAGCCGATCCGTGGCGTAGGCCGGCTCGGCCGTGGCGTGCTCGGCCAGGCGCGCGAACAGCCAGGGCACGGCGCCGGCCGCCTCGAGGTGCGGCCAGGCCGACGCCAGCAGGTAGGTCCAGCTGGCCGGGTGGGGCTCGGGCGCCCAGGCAGGATCCCAGAGCGGGGCCCGCGCGTCGTCCGCCTCCCGGAGCGAGAGCACCCGCCGGGCCAGCCGCCGGCCGGTCCACAGGCGCTCGGCCAGGCAGGCCTCGGCCTGGCTCCAGTCCGCCTGGTCGAGGAAGCGGATGCCGGTCTTCACGCTGTGGTACTCCTCGTCGCGCTTCTCGCGGGCCGCTTGCTCGAGGAGCGCCGCGGGCGGCTCGGGCAGCCCGGCCCGGTACAGGTGGCGGCAGACGAGCGGCAGGCGGTTGTCGCGCGCCGAGGCGCGCTCCAGCCAGCCCACGAGGTCGGGCAGCAGCTCGGGCAGGCGCCGCTCGATGTGCTCCAGGACCTCGCCGGCCAGATCGGTCTTGTCGTAGGCGCAGTCGGGGTCGGACAGGAGCTCGCGCACCAGGCCGAGCACCTCGTCCTCCTCGCAGCGGCCGAGCGCCTCGGCCGCGCGCAGGCGCTGGCCCGTCCGGCCCTGGCGGTAGACCTGCTCGAGCGTGTCCCGGACCCCGGGCTGCTCGAGGTGCCCGGCCAGGAAGGAGACGTCCCCGGCGCCGGCCGCGGTGGCCTGGCGCACGGCCTCCACGGCGCGCTCCGGCTCCAGGTCGGCGAGCTCCTCGGCGGCCCGCACGGCCGCGTGGCTCCCCCCGGCCGCGAGCGTCCAGAGCTCCTCGCGGAGCCCGGGCTCCGCGCGCAGGCGCTGCAGGGCGCGCGCCCGGGTCTCGTGGTCCGCGAGCAGCTCCTCCAGCGAGCGCACCCGCCGCCCGGGCACGGCCCGGCGCGCGGGCACCCAGGGCCGGGACGGATCGCGGGCGATCCCGACCAGGCGAGTGAGCCCGCCGGCCGTCACCAGGAACACCTGGCCCGCGGCCAGGGCCCGGAAGGGCGCGCTGCGCGCGGCGGCCCGGAGCGCGCGCTCGAGCAGCCCGAGCCAGGCGAGCTGCACGCGCTCCTGCCAGGCGCGGCCGGCCTCCCGGGGCAGCCCCGGGGGCGGATCGCCCTCGTGCAGGTGGCCTCCCGCCGCCTCGCCGGCGAGCTCGGCCAGCTTGGTCTCCCAATTGGGATGGTCCTCCGCCACCGGCCCGGCCTCCAGGCCGGGCAGGCTGCGGGGCTCGTCCAGGTGCAGCCGCAGGGTGTCGCCCCAGCGCTCCAGGATGAGCGCCCCGAGCTGGAAGCCGGCCCGCCCCGCGCGGACCTCCTCGAGCCGGGCCTCGATCCAGGCCGCCAGGCGCGGCTCCAACCCCGCCAGGGCTCCGGCCGGATCCGGGAGCGCCACGGGCTCCACGGCGCAGCGCTCGAAGATGAGGGCCTCCTTCGAAGTGAGGATCTCGAGCCGCTCCCCGTCCAGGCGAACGGTGCGCGGGTCCCCCATGCGCCCGAGGTCCGCGGCCAGCCCTTCGGTCCCCTCGTCACCTTGACGGGAGGTTTCTCCTGCCTGGTTTTCGGCTGGCAGGAGCGGCAGGCAGCCGGTGATCCGGGGGCCGCCCGGGGCCCGCACCTCCACCCTCCAGACCTGCTGCTGGTCGTTCACCGCCAGGAGCTCGTCGCCGAGCCGCGCCGAGCGGTGGTAGCGCACCTCCTCCGGCAGGAAACCGAACGGGCGCGGATCGGCCGGGACGCGCACGTCCACCAGCCAGGCGCCCCGGCTCGACTCGAGCACCGCGACGTCGTCGTGCAGCTCCAGGTGGCCCGGACCGCGCTCCGCGGGGAAGCGCAGGTGGGCCAGCGGGCGGGGGGCGCGCGGATCGGCCAGGCTGGCGGTGATCAGCGCGTCGCCCGTGGCGAGCAGCAGGCAGTCCCCGCGCGCGGCCAGCCCCACCGGGGAGCGGCTGCCCTCCCCGCCCCGGCCGAGCAGCGCCACGGGCTCGGGGCGGGCGGGATCCGTGAGGTCGTAGATGAGCGCGCCCGGGCTCATGGCCACCGCCAGCCAGCCCGGCCCCAGGGCGAGCTCTCCGAGCCCGTCGTCGTGCAGCCTGCGGGCGGTGGACACTGGCCGCAGGCCGCCTTCGGGGGACCGGCGGTGGACCGTGAGCCCTCCCCGCCAGGAGGCGCGGAACACCCAGCCGTACTGGCCGACCTCGGCCTCGTCCCGGCCGCCCTCGGGCCGCGCCGCGCGGGCCACCAGGCGGAAGGCCTCGCACGCCCCGAGCGCGAGCGCCGGCTCCGGGCCGGGCAGGGCCGGCGCCTCGACCGGGCGCTCCAGCCGGGCGAGCTCGCCGGCGTGGGCCGCGGCCATGGCGTCCAGGGCCAGGCGGCGCTCGATCAGCGCCAGGGCCCGGGGGGCGTCGGTGAAGTCCAGCCGCCCGCGGGGCAGCCAGCGGTCCCCGCTCGCCAGGGACTCGGCCAGGGCGGCCTCGGCCGCCAGGGGATCGCGCTGGCGGAGCGCGTAGGCTCGGGCCCAGGCCGCGCGGTGGGCATCCAGGTCGTCGTGGCCGGCCTCGGCCGCGAGCAGCGCCAGCGCCTCCTCGGCCCGCCCCAGATCGACGAGCGCCAGGGCCTTCCAGGGCAGCACCTCGGCCCGCTTCTCGTCCGAGCCCTGCGCGAGCTCGTCCGCGCGGGCCACGGCGCGTGCGTGGCGGCCCAGGGCGCGCAGGCAGTCGAGCTCCTCGCGCCACTCCCGCTGCCGGCGCTGCGGTGCCAGGGACTGCAGCACCCCGAGCGCGGCCTTGGGCTGGCCGGCCTCCAGCAGCGCCTCGGCGTACCCCTCGAGCAGGCGCTCCCGCGCCGGGTGGTCCTCGCTCAGTCGCTCGAGGTAGGCCGGGACCGCGTCCAGCGCGCTCCGCTGGACGAGCCCGCGCACCAGGGCTCCGCCCTCCTCCAGGCGGCACTCCTCGAACAGCCCCACGAAGCGCTCGAAGGCCTCACCCTCGTCGGGCAGCGGCGGCCGCAGGGGATCGAGCGCCAGCTCGGGGTGAGCGCCGAAGTGCGTGCCCAGGCGGCGATCGACCTCCGCCTGGCTCGGCCCGCCCCACTCCTCGTGGCAGTGCCCGTGGGTCAGGCGGACCTCCTCCAGATCGCCCGCCAGGCGGTAGTGGACGTCGTCGTCGTCGACCCGGAAGTAACGCATGTCGGCGAAGCGCGCCAGGCGGCTGCGGGGCTCCCCGGCCCCGCCCGCCAGGCTGTCCTCGTCTCCCTCGGGGTAGAACATGCGGACACCGGCGGGCAGCAGCGTGCCCCAGGCGTAGCTGTCGGTGTCGGGCGGGAGGTGCTCGTGGATGGGCAAGAGCTCCCCGGCCCCGTCGGGGTGGTAGAAGGCCACCAGATCCGCGTAGCCCGAGGGGCTCAGGCCCTGCAGCATCAGCCCGACCAGGCTGGGGAACTCCCCCAGCCGCCCCCCGCGGGCCACCTGGCGCAGGGCCTCGAGGCAGTCCTCGCGCAGCGCCGCGACCCGGGCGTCGAGGGCACGGGTCATCTCGGGATCCGGGTGCTCGAGCGGCAGGCCGAGCCTCTGGCGCTCCTGCTGACGGCGGTAGAGCGCCTCGGGGCCGGCCTGCGGCGGCTCCGCCGGGTCCGGCGTCCGGGCCGCGCCGATCACCACGGCGTCCAGCTCGTCCAGGAAGCCCGCCAGCGACAGGCTCGCGAAGGCGGCCTCGTCCGCGTGCTCGCCGTAGTCCTCCCAGCGGTCCGCGCCCCAGAGGCTGAGCGCGTCCCGGGTGCGGGCCAGCCCCAGGACGAGCTGCCGCAGGCCGTCCCGGGCGAGGGTCCCGTCCTCGAGCGCGGACAGGGTGAGCGCCTCGATCTTCGCGGCCAGGTCAGCGGCCCTGCTCATCGGGACCTCCGTGTGTCGCGTTCTCCAGGGGACAGGCGCCCATTGAACCCCGGCCACCGGCCGCGACGCAAGACCGACCTTGCGGCGGGCCCGGGAGATGGTCCTACAATGCGATCATGCGAGCACCGACACGGTTCCTGGGTGGGGCGCCTCTCTGGCTCGGGCTGGTGTGTGCCATGGGCTGCGACGTGGACGGGGGCAACGGCTGGACGCCGCAGTTCGAGCCGCTGGTCTGCCCGGACACGGCCAGCACGCCCGAGACGCTCGGCGAGAAGGCCATGGAGTTCGACCGGCTGGCCCAGGCGCTGCACGTCCGCCCGGGCCAGGCCCAGCTCTACTCCGTGCGCCTGGCCGAGGATCTCGCGACCTTCGAGCGGGTGGATCTCAGCGACAACGTGGGCACCTGGACCTCGCTGTACGCGGCCTCCCAGGCCTTCCGCTACGCCGCGACGGACGACCCCGAGGCGCTCGACAACCTGCGCCGGGTCATCCGCGGCGAGCGCGACATGCTCGAGGTGACCGGAGTGCGCGGCCTGTTCACCCGGGTGATGATCGACCCGTCGCTGCCCGGCTTCCCCAGCGGCGAGCAGCTCGCGGCCATGTACCCGGACTGCGATCTCACCCAGGGCCACTGCAAGCGATTCAACGAGGTCACCCAGGGGCCCTGGGCCGGCTGGTGGTTCAAGAACGACGTGTCCAAGGACGAGTACGCCGCGCATATGTTCTCCATGGCCGTGGCCTGGGAGCTCGTGCAGGACCCCCAGGTGCGCGAGGACGTTCGCGCGGTGGTGGAGGCGGTCGGCGATCACCTGATCGACCACGAGCTGAAGCTCATCGACATCGACGGCCGGGTGACCGCCTACGGCATGCTGTACGCCATGTCGTTCAACGACTTCCCGGGCTTCAACGCACTGCTCAGCCTGTCCTGGATGCGGCTGGCGGCCGCGGTCGGCGAGGGGCGCTACCTCGACTTCTACGAGGACTGCCTGCTGCAGCGGCGCGGCCCCCTGGAGTGCATCCACGAGGCCAGCGAGCAGCCCCAGCCCTACACCAGCTACCTGGACCAGGTGGGCCTGGACCTCGGCTGCATGACCAACTGGAACAACCACAACATGGCCCAGCTCGGCATGTACGGGCTGCTGCGCACGGAGCGCGACCCGGCGCTGCGGTCGGTGTACCATCAGGCGCTGCGGGACGCGCTGTGGGACGCCGAGGAGGAGCGCCCCATGCGGGTGCAGAAGAAGTCCCTGTACACGTTCTTCTACCTGGTGAACAAGGATCCGACCGATCCCTGGCCGGCCGCGGAGGCGGCCGAGGCCCTGTGCACCTTGCAGACCTTCCCGGCCTGGAAGAGCTACGCGCAGCCGGTGGACACCCTGTCGCGCTACCCCACGGTGTGCACCGACCGCAGCGGCGACCCGCTCACCGACGTGGTCATCCCGGTGACCGAGCGGACCATGGACAACTTCGTGTGGATCAACAACCCCTACAAGCTGGAGCAGGCGCCCGCCGATCCTCGCACCCTCGAGTCCCCCGAGGACTACCTGCTGGCCTACTGGATGGGCAGGTACTTCGGTTTCCTCCGCGCGGAGATGTGATCCCCTTGCTTTCGGACTGGATGTGTCTTATTTTGACCTCGGCTGGGAGGTCGGCATGGGTTTGTGGATCGGAGTCGGGGTCGGCGCGGGCATCTTCTTCTTCCTGCTGCTGAGCATCCTGCGGCCCAACCTGGACAGGCTGGTGGCCCGGGCGGTGCAGAGCGGGGAGCTGGGCGAGCTGCAGGGCTTCATCGAGAAGCGCCGCGAGGGCTCCCAGCCCGCGGCCTACAACTACGCCATCCGCCGGCTGTGGGACGGCTACCACCGGGAGCTGGCCGCCCGGCTGGCCCGCGAGCTGGCCCGCAACTTCGGCACCGTGCCCATCGCCCAGTACTGGCTGCAGCAGATCCTGCAGGTGGAGCCGGCCATCGCCAGCGAGCAGTTCGACCAGGAGTTCCTGGCCACCTACTTCGTCCCGGAGGTGGCGGCCCGCTGCGGGAAGGCTGGCTGAAGCCACTAGCGGCCCGCCGGTCGGCGGGCGCAGCCAGCCAAGGGTCCGGTCCGGGCTAGTCCTCGCGGCAGCCCGCCTGCATGCGGCCGTCGCGCTCCGCTTCCAGGCACGCCCCGGGGGGGCACGCGGCCTGGATCCGGATCACCCCCGCGCCCGCCTCGTCGCCGGCTTCGCAGCGCACGACCTGGTCCTGCTCGCACCAGCTCTCGTCCACCACCGGGCAAGCCTCTTCCGCGGTCAGGCTGTCGGCCGCCGCGAACAAGGCCAGCAGGATCAGCAGCGCACCGGCGTCCGAGTCGTCGTCGTGCTCCCCGTCACAGGCCGAAGCCATCGTCACCAGCATGACCACGGCCAGGACCGAGCTGAGGATGCGCTTCATGGCTTCCCTCCTTGGCGCAGCGTGAGCGTTCGTGTTTCTCGAGCGGGTGTCTCTGCAAGCCACGGGCCAGGCCTCGCCGGAGGGCCGCGGTGACATTGTTTTCCTTTGACGACATGAGGTTGGCGGACGCCGTCCTCGCGGCGCGAGGGCGCGCCTGGCGTGAAGCGAACGCACAGGCGGGATTTCTCGTGCCACCCACCGGGCAGCCCGCGTATTCTCCTGGCAGCCATGCGCAGCGAGAACCTGACCCTGGTGTTCGTCGACATCGCCGGCTTCACCGAGCGCACCTCGCGCCAGAGCCGGGCCGAGAGCGAGGCCTGGCTGCGGCGCTACGAGGAGCTGCTGCTACCCCTGGTGCGCGCCTTCGGCGGCCGGCGGGTGAAGACCATCGGCGACGCGTACCTGTGCACCTTCGCCTCCCCCACCGACGCGCTGCACTTCGGCATGGCGGCCCAGGACCGGCTGTTCGAGCACAACCTCACGGCGCCCGAAGCCGAGCGCATCGTCGTCCGGGTGGCGGTCAACGCGGGCGAGGTGCGCGTACAGCGCGGGGACGTGTTCGGCGAGCCGGTCAACATCGCCGCCCGGGTCGAGGGGGTGGCGCCGGCCGGCGAGATCTGGTTCACCGAGGCGGTCTACCTGGCCATGACCAAGAGCGAGGTGCCGGCCGAGGAGGTCGGCCTGCGGTCCCTCAAGGGCGTGCCCGAGCCCGTGCGGCTCTACCGCGTGCCCCCCAGCGAGGACTACCGCCTGTCGGCCCGGGGCGCCGGCGCGGCCCCGGCCGTCCGCGAGCCCGGCCTGGCGCTCACCTACCCCTTCGGCGGGCTGGGCCTCGGCCGCCTCGAGGGGCGGGACCGGGGCTGGGCGGCGCTGGCCCGGGCCCAGGGGACCTGCGCCCGGCTGTGGGGGCGGGTGCGCGACGGGCTGGGCGACCTGGCCGGGCGCGCGCGGGCCCTGCCCCGCCGGGCCTGGCTCGGCCTGGCGGGGCTGCTGGCGGCCGCCTGCCTGGTGCTCGCCCTGGTCCACGCCCTGCCGGCCTCCGGCCCGGGCGCCGCGGACCCCGCCGAGCAGCCGGCCAGGACCGCGGACGCCAGGGTGCCCCAGGCCCACCGGCTGCTGGCGGAGCAGCCGCCGCGGGTGACCGAGGCCGAGGCGCTGCTGCTCGCGGCGCTGGACGCCGATCCCGCGCTGCTGGCGGAGGCGCAGGTGCAGGCCGACCTGGTGCGCTGCCTCGACCGCCAGAAGCCGGCCCGGGTCCTCGAGCTGCTGGTCGGCGGGCTCGGGGACGAGGCCGTACCGCGCCTGCTCGAGGCCACCACCGCGCCGCGCTACTACCAGCGCTGGAACGCGGTGCGCGCCCTCGAGCGCCTGGGCCGGCTCGGCGAGGTGGATCAGGCGGCGGTCTACCTGGTCGATCTCGAGCGCTCCGAGGACTGCGCGACCCGCAAGCGGGCAGCGCGCAAGCTGGCCGAGCTCCGCGATCCCAGGGCGCTCGAGCCGCTGCGCCGCGCCCGCGAACGGCCCTTCTACGAGAACCTGTGCATGGCCGGCGCGCTGGAGGAGGCCATCCGGGCGCTCGAGGAGCCCGGATCGCCCTAGCGCAGGCCGACGCCCTCGTGGTCGGGGACGAACTCCGGGGCGGCCACCTCGGTCTGCTCGAGGTAGTAGATCATCAGGTACTCTTCCGCGGTCTTCTTGGGGCCCAGCATGTCGTGCAGGGCCCGGTGGTAGGCGTTCACCTGCCGCTCGCGGAAGGTGAAGAACATGTCCCTGGGGGTGGCGATGGTCTGGTGCAGCCGGGAGAGCGGCACGTTGAAGATCTGCGCCACGTCCTCGGGGCCGAGCACCTGCATGCGGTGCCGCTTCATGTAGCGGCGCATGGTCTCGAGCTCCTCGAAGGTCGCGTTGAAGACCAGCTCCATCAGGGCCTGGCGCTCCTCGTCCGAGATCTGATCGCGGGTGAAGTAGTCGATCACCGCCGGATCGCAGCCCTCGCGCAGCAGATCCATCACCTCGGTCGTGCCGGTGAGCGCCCCGTAGGTGATGCGCACGCGGGTCTTGGCCTCCCAGATGGTCTCGAGCAGCGGGAAGAAGTCCTTCACCGAGCGCGCCGTGCGGTGCTCCCACAGATCGGCCAGCAGGTAGACGGACTTGCGCCGGAGGTCGAGGTGCAGCAGGGGGTCGGCGGCGATGGACACCAGGATGTCCTCGGCGATGATGGTGAGCACGGTCTGGCGCACGAAGCGCTCGATGTCCTGGCTGAGCTGCCGGGGCTCGCCGTCCTCCAGCTTGTGGTGACGGACGATCTTGTCCAGCAGGCGGAAGAAGCCGAACTTGGCCACCAGGTAGGCTCGGCCCACCACCGCCCGGCTGGGCATGGAGGCCTCGATGGTGTACGGGTTCGAGCGGCAGATGGAGTCGGTCAGCGAGTGCACG
This sequence comes from Myxococcota bacterium, assembly GCA_022710975.1. Lineage (GTDB taxonomy): Bacteria > Myxococcota > B64-G9 > B64-G9 > B64-G9 > JAKLGA01. The sequence continues at coordinate 254,161 of JAKLGA010000006.1, forward strand.
TCGCGCCGCTCGCCCGCGACCGTGTGCGTGAGCAGGATCGAGGGGTAGGCGGTCACCACCTGGCGCAGGCGCACGAGCTGGTCGATCACCGCCTTCAGGTGCGCGGCGCTGTCGCGAGCCTCCACGCTGGACATGTCATCCAGGATGGACAGCACCTTGCCCGCCAGGACGATCTCTTCAGGGTCCAGCACGCGTTCATGGGGCAAGGGCTCTCTCCTCGCCCCCCCTCCTCCAAGGACGTGACTCCACGTTAGCCGAAGCGGCCGGCCGCGGCAAACTCCTGGGCGGACTCAGGGCAGCGCGAACGCGACCCGCGCGGCGCCGGTCACGTCAAGTATCCGCCAGGCGTGCACGGGCGCGGGTGCGCCCCGCGGGTAGAGCGAGAACTCGAGCCGGTAGCGCCCGGTCCGCAGCTGGAAGGTGTGCTCGGGGTCGGCCGCGGCCGGCGGGTCGGGGAAGCGCAGGTCCGCGTGGCCGAACCGGCCCTGCCCGTCCTCGGCCAGCACCTCGACCACCAGGCGCTCGAGCCCGGCCCGGAAGGCCGGGTCCAGGGCCACCACCAGGCGCACGTCGTGCCGGCGTGCGCCGTTCAGCGTGGCCACGACCAGCGCCGCGGCGACGGCCAGGCCGGCGATCCCGGCCAGCCGCCGCCAGCGGCGCACCCCCGGCCCGGCCGGCGGCGGCGGGAGGTCCGCGGGCTGGCTCATGGGAACACGCACACCCGGGGGTCGAGCGCGGGCGCGCAGATCATCCCGGGCGCCTCCGCGCAGTCAGCGTCCAGCGCGCAGGGCGCGCTGCAGTAGCCCGCGCCGCCCTCGGGCAGGTGGCACAAGCCGCTGGCGCAGTCGCCGTCCCCGCCCGGGCAGGCCTGGCCCAGACCGGCGTCCAGGGGCACGCAGCTCGAGACGTGGTGCCCGTCCGCCAGCAGCACGTCGGCGCAGGTGAAGTGCGCGGGGCAGTCGCCGGCCTCCAGGCACACGGCCCCGCACGCACCGCCGAGATCGCACAGGAGCGCCGCGCACTCGCCCGGCACCTGGCAGGCCGCGCCCGGCGCGCCGCCCCCCGCCCAGGCGCTCCGGCAGCGGGCCTGGAGACCCGCGCCCGAGGCGGCGGGCCAGGGCGCGCAGACCTCGCCCGCCCCGCAGTCGCCGCTCCGGCGGCAGAACGACAGGTTGCCGGGCGCGGGTCCGCACAGCGGAGCCCAGCCGCTCCCGCCCGGGAGGGCCAGCGCGGCGAGATCACAGGCCAGCCCGGCCGGGCAGTCGGCCTGCGCCCGGCAGGACGCCGCGCACAGGCCGAGCTCCGTGCACAGGCCCGCGCCGCAGTCCCCGCCCGCCAGGCAGGGCGCGCCCGGGTCCGCCCCGCCGGCGACGGGCGTCAGGCAGGCCAGCGCCGCCGCGCCCGCGGGCAGGCCGCACACCTCCCCGGCCTGGCAATCCGCGTCGGCCTGGCAGCTCCCCGGCACCAGGGCGCGCTGGCAGCGGAACAGCTCGGGCGCCTGCGAGTCGGGCAGGCAGGCGAAGCGATCCGGGCAGTCGGCCAGGCCCGGGGTGCAGGCCGCGCTGCAGACGGGGTGCCCGCCGTGGGCAGGCGCCAGGCACAGGCCCGAGCGGCAGTCGGCCTCGCCCGCGGGGCAGGGCTCACCGACCTCCCCCAGCCCCGCGCCCCAGGCCGCGCAGCCCGGGTACCCGGCCTGGCCGCCCGCGGGCAGCGGCGCCTGCAGGGCGGCGCACGTCGTCCCGGCCGGGCAATCGAAGTCCGTGGCGCAGACCGAGGTGCACGCGCCCAGCTCGGTGCACACGCCGCTCTGACAGCGGCCGCGCCGCGCGTCGTCCGGCGCGCACGCCTCTCCGGCCGCGCCGGCGCACAGGCGCGGGGCGCCGCAGCGCGGCTGCCAGGACTGGCCGTCGGCGGCGGGCCACAGGCCGCACAGGGACCCGTAGTCGCAGTCGCGGTCGGCCGCGCAGTCGCCGGAGGGCGGGATCGCGCTGGGCGGGTGGCAGGCGAACAGGCAGGCCTCGTCCGGGGCGCACTCCGCGCCGGCCGGGCAGTCTCCGGGGCCCGCGCAGGCGCGCGAGCAGGTCCAGGCCTCGGGCGAGGTCAGCAAGCAGACGTCCTGCGCGCAGACCGGATCGCCGCCGCGGGTGCAGTCCGCCCCGTAGGCCAGCTGGTCGGGCAGGCAGACCTGCAGGCCGGTCTGGCGATCCACCAGGCAGCTCGTGCGCGCCGGGCAGTCGAGGTCGTTGAAGCACGGGTCCGTGCCGCAGCCCGGCAGGGTCGCGCAGCCCCCGCGGTCGCAGCGCGTGCAGCCGGGGCAGTCCTGGTCCCCGGCGCACAGCAGGCAGCCCGCCTGCCGCTGGCAGCGGTCGTCCAGACACAGCTCGCAGGTCGGGCAGTCCGCGTCGCCGGAGCACGCCACGCACCCGGCCACCTGGAGGCAGGCGCCCGCCTCGCAGCGGCCGCAGGCGCCGCACTCGTCGTCCAGGTCGCAGGGGACGCACCCGGGGGTGGCCCGGCAGCGGCCCTCCAGGCAGGTCATGCAGGCGCCGCAGTCCGGGTCGGCCTGGCAGGGCGGCGGCCGCTGGCCGGGGTAGCAGCGGCGGTCCGACCAGGTGGTGCAGAAGAACTCGGCCGGGCACTGCGTGTCCTCGAGGCAGCGCACCGTGCAGAAGCGCCGCTCCTGCTCGTCGGCGGCGCACAGCCCGGACAGGCAGTCCCCGCCGTCCTGGCAGGCCGGGCCCACGGCCAGGGTGCACTCCCCGTCCACGTCCAGGTAGCCCGGCTCGCAGTCGCCCTGCTGGTAGCCCTGCTCGCAGCCGCAGAGCGCCCCGCACAGCAGGCCGAGCGCGACGGCGGTGGGAAGGCGGCAGCTCACCCGCGGTCCTCCGACCTAGCGTGCCTCGCCGCCGGGCGGCTCCTCCGCGGGCGGCTCCGGCTCGTCCGCGGGGGCCTCGCCGTCCCTGCTCCCCTTGCGGCCCTTGCGCCGCGGCTCGCTGACCACCCGGATCTTGGGGTCCAGCTCGGGCCGCAGGCGGTTCTTCTCGTCGATGAAGCGCACCTTGGTGCTGATCTCTAGCGAGATGCTGGTCAGCACCTTCTTGAGCTCCTCCGAGAGCTGGGTGGACTCCAGGAACCCGCGGATCTCCGAGGTCACCACGCGGAAGAGATCTTCCTTGGTCTTGGCCACGTGGTTGAGCACGAACTGCGCGGTCTGCTTGGGCAGCTTGAGATCGCCCAGGAAGCCGCGCACGCCCTCCTCGGTCATGAACACCGCGCCGATGCCCGCCAGCACCGCGCGCTTGATGTAGTCGCTGATGCCCCGGCCCTTCTCGTCGCGCTCCGCGTCGGTCAAAGGCTCGGGCTCCTGGGCCCCGGGGGGATCCTTCTCGTCGCTCACGGGTTCCCTCCTCCTTGCCCCGCCGCGGCGGGGGCGTCGAGATCCTCCACGAACCAGCGGCCGTCCTGCCGCACCAGCACGAGCTTCCCGGCCGGCTCGAGGGCGAGGGTGAGGCGATCGCCGGTGGGGGCCGGCAGGCGGGCCACGGCCTCGCGCAGGGGCTGCACCAGGTCGCGAGAGCGCTCGAGCCTGGCGCGGCAACCCTCCATCAGCCTGTCCCGTCCCAGCCGGGCCAGGGTGGCCGGGGGAGCGGTCGTCAGCAACGCGGCGCAGTCCTGGGCCTCCAGCGCCCGGGCGAAGGCGAGCAGCGCGACCGCCGGCGAGCCCTGCGGCGCCGGGCACAGCGCGCCGCCGGCCAGGCGCAGCTCGCCGCCCTGCTCGGGCCGGATCTCGGCCTCGCCCCCGCCCGGCAGCCTCACCCGGAAGGACACCACCTCCAGGCCGCCCCTGGCGACCTGCGCGAGCAGGGCGCGGAGCTCCTGGCCGCCGGCGGCCAGGAAGGCGCTCAGCTCCGGCTCGGTGGTCGTGGCCCGGAGCGGCTCGGCCAGCAGCTGCCTGGCTCCGGCGAGGTCCCCCGCCAGGAGCTTGCCGGCGTAGGCCGGCGCGATCTCGCCCGGGTCGAGCGCCGGCGGGACGGGCCGGGCCGGCAAGCAGCAGCCCGCGAGCCAGCCGGCTGCCAGCAGCAACGTGGGGGTGGTCCGCGCGCGCATCAGCTCGCGGGTCCGGCGTACAGCACCAGCCGGCCCTTCTCCAGGAAGCGCTTGTCGGGGAAGGCCTTGTAGAAGTCGTCCAGCAGCGCGTCCAGATCGGCGTAGCGCTTGGACGGGTCGTCCTTGGTGGTGCGGTCGAACAGCTCGTCGATGGCCTTGGGCACCTCCGGGCGCACCTCCGAGGGCAGCGGCGAGCGCCGGCCGGGCAGCGTGCCGGTCAGCATCTCGTACAGCATGATGCCGAGCGCGTACACGTCGCTGGTCACCCCGGCGGTGGCGCTGGGCGTCATCTGCTCGGGCGCCAGGTAGCCGATCGCCCCGGTGATCACCCGCGGCACCACGCGATCGGCCTCGGTGGACAGCAGCCGGGTCATGCCGAAGTCGGTCAGGCGCGCGTTGCCCTGGGCGTCCAGCAGGACATTCTCGGGCTTCAGGTTGCCGTGCACCACCTGGCTGGCGTGCGCGTAGCGCAGCGCGTACACCATCTGCGCGAACAGGCCGCAGGCCCGGTCGAGCTCCAGCGGCTTGCCGGCCATGGCGCTGCGCAGGTTGCCGCCGGGGAGGAACTCCATGACGAAGAAGGGGTGGGCCACCTCGGTGTTCTGGTCCAGGATCTTGACCACGCTCGGGTGGCTGAGCAGCGCCATCTGCCCGACGGCCTCGCGCAGGTGGCGCACCACCTCGGAGCGCTGCAGGAAGTTGAAGTAGGTGAACAGGTCCTTGATCTCCTTGATGGCCACGTCCATCGACAGGGAGCTGACCCGCCCGCGGTAGACCGTGCCGATGCCGCCCGAGCCCAGGGCGTCGTAGCGGGTGTACTTGGCGTCCACCTTGTTGCCGCCCGAGGCGGCCGGCATGGGCGTGCCGGCCGGCTCGGCCACGGCCGTGGTCGCCCGGGCCGTCGCGCGGGCCGGGACCGGCGGCCGCGGCGTCTCCGCCTCGGCGGCCACGGGCCGCAGCCCCTCGGCGCTGCGCGGGCGGTTCTCGACGAAACGGGGCTCGGCGGCCGCGCGAGCCGGGACCGGCGGCCGCGGCGCCTCCGCCTCGGCGGCCACGTCCGAGAGATCGAAGCCGGGCTCGTCGGGCATGGGCACCGTCTCGTCCTCTGGCGCCTCCCGGACCAGGTCGCCGAAGTGCTGGACGATCTCCTGCGCGAAGCCCTCGCCCACCCCGTTCTCCACCAGGCCGCGGCCCTCCTCGGTCATCACCAGGCTCTGGTCGGCCCGGTGGATGAGCAGGTAGTGGAAGCGCCGCAAGAACTTCACGTAGTCCGAGAAGTCGAGGATCAGCTTCTTGCCGTACAGCGTGGTCGCCTCGGGCAGTCGCACCCGCTGGCCGCCGCGCTCCTGCTCGTAAAGGAAGCTCACGATGTCGAGGACGTCCTGGGAAAGCAACTGCCTGTTGGTGGGGGTCTGTTCGGCCATCCTTGCCTCCCGAAAGTACGCAAGCCACATTCGATTTTCGTCTCGGCCAGGCTACCCAAGCCTGTGCTAAGATGCAAGCACTTGGCGTGCTCCCGGCGCGAGATCACGAGGGGTGCGAGCATGACGCGGACGAGATCGGCGGGGTCGTGGCTGGGGTGGCTCGGGCTGGCGCTGGCCCTGGCCGGTTGCGCGGACAGCGCGGGCCCGGGCGGCACGCCCTGCCTGGCGGACGAGGACTGCCAGCCGGGCGAGCACTGCAGCGGGGGGTTCTGCCGTCCGGACGGGCTGCCCGACGGCGGCGACGCCGATGGTCAGGACGGGGCTGACGGCCAGGACGGCGCGGACGCCGGCGCCTGCCAGCCCGGGGCGCGCGAGCCCTGCGGTTCGGACGTGGGCGCCTGCCAGGCCGGGGAGCGCACCTGCCAGCCCGACGGGAGCTGGTCGGGCTGTCAGGGCGAGGTCCCGCCCGCCGACGAGCTCTGCGACGGGCAGGACAACGACTGCGACGGCGCCGTGGACGACGAGCCGCTGTCGCCCGCGGGCGTGTGCCTGGACCTCGGGGTGTGCGCGGCCACGGCCCCCGCCTGCCGGGGCCGGCGCTGGGAGTGCGACTACCCACCGACCCACGAGCCGGGGCGCGAGGCGAGCTGCGATGGGCTGGACAACGACTGCGACGGCCTGCTCGACGAGGAGCTGCTGCCGCCGGCCAACCTGTGCCCCAGCGAGGGCGTGTGCGCCCTGACGACGCCGGCCTGCCTGGGCGCGTCTGGCTGGGGCTGCGACCACCCACCGGAGTACGAGCCCGAGGAGGCGAGCTGCGACGGGCTGGACAACGACTGTGACTTCGCCGTGGACGAGGGCCTGCACGACGCACCGCCGGGCACCTGCCTGACCGCGGGGGTGTGCGCGGCGGGCTCGGCCCACTGCCTGCTCGGGGACTGGGTGTGCGACTACCCGCCGGGCTACCAGGCGGGCGGCGAGAGCGTGTGCGACCTGCAGGACAACGACTGCGACGGCCTGGTGGACGAGGAGCTGCAGGCCGTGGGGGTGTGCCTCAACCAGGGGGTGTGCCTGGGCACCGTCGGCCGCTGCGAGGGCGGCGCCTGGGTGTGCGCCTACCCGCCCGAGTACTCCGATCCGGACGCCACCTGCGACGGGGTGGACAACGACTGCGACGGCGCCCCGGACGTCGGGCTGGTGTGCGGCCCGGCCTGCTGCGACGCGGGCGAGATCTGCCACCTGGACCTGTGCCTGCCCGATCTGGGCGCCTGCGCCCTGGACGACGAGTGCCAGGCCGACTCCTACTGCGACGGCGGGGTGTGCATCCCCTACGGCACCGGGCCGCGCGGCGACACCAACCCGGACTGCACCCGGCTGGTGGTGGCCGGGCTGTTCCAGCCGTCCCTGCAGTGCGAGTGGCTGGCGCCGCCGGCCGGGGAGTACGACGCGCACACCCAGGTGCTGGGCACGCCCGCGATCGCGGACTTCGACCTCGACGGCGATCCGGCCAGCGCCCGCCCCTCGCTCGTGTTCCTGACCTACGACGGCCTGGACGGCGACTCGGGCATCCAGACCACCCTCGACGGGGTGCTGCGCGTCGTCGACGGCGCCACCTGCCAGACCCAGTTCTCGCTGGGGCCGTACCTGAACGGCTCCAACCCACCGGCCATCGGCGATCTGGACCTCGACGGCCGGCCCGAGATCGTGGTCCACCGCAACACCGGCAGCGTGCTGGCCTACCGCTACGACGCGGCCGCCGGCGGCTGGACCGAGCTGTGGGTGGGCCACGACGCGGCCGGCACCCCGCTCACCTACGGCACCGGCGATCCGCCCTGCCCGACCGACTGGGGCGGCCCGAGCCTGGTGGATCTCGACGACGACGCCTACCCCGAGGTGCTGTCGGGCGGCCTCGTGTACGGCCCGGACGGGCTGCTGTGGGACGGCCACCTGGGCCTGGCCAGCCTGTACCTGGTGGGCTTCCCGGTGGCGGCCGACGTGGATCGCGACGGCGCCGTGGAGCTGGTGGGCGGCAACCGCATGTGGCAGTTCGACCCGGGCACCCGCGCCTGGGTCGAGGAGTGGAGCCTGGGCGCGACCGCGCTCGGCTACGCGGCCGTGGCGGACTTCGGCACCTTCGGCGCCGATGCGCTGCTCGACGACCGCGCCAGCCTGGACGGGGTGGCGGAGATCGCCACCATCGGCGCGGGCGTGGCCAACCTGGTCACCACCACCGGGCGGGTGATCATGAGCGTGGCCCTGCCCGGCTCGACCGGCGGCGGCCCGCCCACCGTCGGCGACTTCGACGGCGACGGGCGGGCGGAGCTGGCCGCGGCCGGCTCGGACTCGCTGACCATCTTCGACCTCGACTGCCACGGGGCGATCGATCCGGCCTTCTGCGCGCCGGGCGGGCCGGGCCGGGCGGACTACATCCTGTGGAGCCAGCCCTCGCAGGACCACTCCTCCAACCGCACGGGCTCCTCGCTGTTCGACTTCGAGGGCGACGGCCCGGTGGAGGCGGTGTACGCCGACGAGTGCTTCGTGCGGGTCTACCGGGGCTCGGACGGCAAGGTGCTGTACTCCCAGTGGCGCTCCTCCTGCACCTGGAACGAGAACCCCATCGTGGCCGACGTGGACGGCGACTACACCGCGGAGCTGGTGGTGCCCTCGAACCGGAGCTGCGGCACCGCGCCCTCGACCATGGGCGGGCAGGCCTACCCCACCAGCCCGGCCGGCCATCCGATGGACCCCCTGTTCGCCGGGCTGCCCTGCCTGGACGGGGCCGACTGCCTGAGCGGCGCCTGCGACCAGGGCTACTGCCGCTGCGCGGACGACGCCGGCTGCGGCGGTGGCGGGTTCGTGTGCGCCCCTCCCCCGGCCGGCACGCCCGGGGCGGGCAACACCTGCCGGGCCGAGTGGCAGGGCAGCATGAGCGGGGTGCGGGTGTACCGCGACGGCCTGGACCGCTGGGTGGGCTCGCGCAGCATCTGGAACCAGCACGCCTACGCCATCGTCCACGTGGGCGAGGACGGCGTGGTGCCGCGCACCTCGGTGGCGGTCGCCAACCCCAACTGGGCCGTGCACGGGCTGAACAACTTCCGCCAGAACATCCAGGGCGACCTGCATCCGGACCACTCGCCCGACATGACCTCGGGGCTGGGCAGCTTCGAGCCCCAGTGCGACGCCCAGGGCGCGCTGCCGCTGCACGCGCGGGTGTGCAACCGGGGCACCAACCCGGTGGGCGCGGGCATCTCGGTGGGCTTCTTCGACGGCGACCCCGCCCAGGGCGGGCAGCTCGTGTGCGACGCCGCCACCTCGCTGGCGCTGCAGCCGGGGGAGTGCGAGACGGTCACCTGCCTGTGGGCGGACGCGCCCATCGACACGCCCACCGATCTGACCGTGGTGGTGGACCACGACGGCCAGCGCAGCGAGTGCCTGGAGGGCAACAACCGCGGCCTGCTGCGAGGCGCCACCTGCCCGTACCGGTGAGGGGGCGTGAAATCCGGCCACGGCGTCGCGGCGGATGCACGTCGACGTGCCGCGGACAAGGGGACGGGTGGACGGTTCAGGTGCTTGCGAAACCAGCGGATGGGCGGTCCCCGGGCGCGTGGCGCTCTCCTTGCATGCTGCTGCGGCGCGAATCCACCCGCCGCGGGAGGTGACGACATGGGCGCGGTCCTGATGGCCTGGGCACCTGCCCTGTGGCTCCTCGCCGGAGCGCTCGCCGCGCCCGCGCTGCCCGCAGGACTCGAGGTGGAGGGCGACTTCGAGCTCGAGCAGCTCGACGACCTCGGCCGCGTCCACACCTACCTGCGCCTGGAGGCCGGACAGACGCTGCCGATCCGGGTGGATGGGCCGTTGACCCTCAAGCTCCTGGTGCGGGGCCTGGGCACCGGCACCCTGACCCTCGCGGTCCAGCTCGACGAGGAGGCGCCCCAGTCCCTGGAGAAGAAGGTCGCCGCGGCCTTCCCGGTGGCGCTGTTCCAGGCCGTGCCGCCGGGCCGGCACCTGGTGCGGATCACCCCCGCCGCCGCCGTCCGGGTGTGCCCGCTGAGCGTCCCGGGCACCGGCCTGGGCGGCGCGCCGCTCTCCTCCTCCGTCGGGCTCCCAGAGCCCGCGGACCCCGCGCCGCAGGCCCTGCCACCAGCGCTGCCTCAAGCCATGGAAGAACCGCCCGCCGGGGACGAGCCCCCTGCGCCCCCGGGCAAGCGCAGGGGGTTCATGCTGGCCGTCTATCCAGAGGCGCTGTTCCCCCTGGGCGGCTGGAGCCTGCACCGCTACGCGGGCGAGAGCGTCGCCGGGCAGCTCTATCCCCGGGACCTCCACCAGTTCGGTCCCGGCGTCGGGGCTGGGCTGGACGTGGGCTACGTCTTCTTCGAGTGGTTCGAGCTGTCGTTCTCCGCGCACCTGGGCTGGCTCTCGACCGACGAGTGGACCTCGTTCGCCGCCGAGCACGGGAGCGAGATCGAGGCCGAGGCGATGCAGTGGAGCCTGCTCGTCAACATGGAGGCCATGTTCCTGGACCTCGACTGGCTCCACCTCGACGCGCGCCTGGGGCTCGGCTACACCCAGGCCTGGGGGCAGGAGTCCGTCGAGGCCTACCGGGGCCTCAGCTACGCGTACTCCTTCCTCGACCCGTCCTTCGCGCTGCGCGGCGGTCTGTCCGCGGGCGTCCCGCTGCTGGAGGGCCTCGAGCTCGTGGTGATGCTGGAGGTCTGGACGGGTTTCCCGGGCAGCGGACACACCGGCGCCGGGGCGGAGCCTTACCTGGGCCTGTCGGCCTCGGTGGGGCTGCGGCTCTGGCCCTTCCGCGTGGGGAGCGAACCATGAAGCCAGGGGAATGCCTCCGAGGTGTTGCGCGGGCCGCGGCGCTGCTGGCCGCGCTCGCCGTGGGCGGCTGCTGCGGTGACGGGGATGAGACCGGCACGGTCTGGGTCGCCAACGAGACCCCCTACTTCGTCCACGTGCTCCACCCGGACGAGACCACGCTCTACCTGCCGCCCGGCGAGTCCACGCGGTTCGAGTCCGGTGGGGGCGCCGAGCTGACCGTGGTGATCGCGCCCGGCCAGGGCATCGAGGACCGCGCGGACGGGTGGCTGAGCTGCTGCACGAACGACGACGACACCGTCGAGTGCGGCTCGGCGCGCATCACCTGGGACAGCAGGCTGCTGCTCGACAACTCCTCGCCCTCCTGCTCCATCTCGGACGGCTCCTGCCCCTTCGTCTACTCCCACGACGGCCGGGGGTTCGCCCTGGAGGGGGAGTCGCTGGTGGGCGCGCTCAACCTGGGCGCCGAGCGCGAGGACGCCGTGGTGCTCGACCAGGCCAAGCCGGCCGACGGGGTCTACCGCGTGCGGCTGGCGACCGAGCGAGCCGAGCTGGACCACCTGGACGCCGTGGTGCTCGAGGTGGTGGACCACCCGCCGGGCAGCCGGGTGCTCCGCCTGGCGGGCACCGACCTGGTCGGGGTCCGCGGGCTCGCGGCCCCCGGGCGGGCCGTGGACGCGACCGGGCGCGACCTGCGCCCCGTGCTCGCGGCCGCGGATGGCCGCAGCTGGGAGGCCGGCTCCACGCGCGTCCGGGACTGGGTGGAGCTGGAGTTCACGCGCCCCCGCGGCGCGGAGCAGGTCGTGCTGGCCCTGCGTGGGAGGAACACCCAGCGCGTCCAGGACGCCTACCACGCCTACATGCGCCAGTTCGGGCCAGGCCTGCCCAAGCTGATGCGCCTGACCAGCGAGTGGCGCTGGTACCGGCCGGCCCTTGCCCGGCTGCTCGACCAGGCGGGCTTCACCGCGCGGGTCCAGGTGTGGGGCCCGGACGGCTGGCGGGACGCCGGCGCGTTCGCGCCGGTCGGCCCGGCGGCGCCGCAGACGGTCGGCCTGCGCCTGGCGCTGCCGGCCGATGGATCCCCAAGCCTGCGCCTGCGGCTGGTCGTGCTGCCGGGCGCCTGGGAGGTGGACGCGCTCTCGGCCAGCTTCGCGCCCGAGGTGGTGCTGCTGCGCTCGCCGATCCAGCTCTCGGGCGTGGCGCACCTGGGGGGCGGAGCCGCGGGGCCGCTCGCGCCGGAGACGCTGCTGTCCGCGGACGGCCGGCGGGAGGTGCTGAGCCAGGGCGAGTCGCTGGAGGTCGCGTTCCCGGCCCCCGCGCAGCGCCCGGGCTGGGCGCGCACCGCCGTGCTGCGGCTGACCGGGTTCTACGAGGAGGCGGCCTGGTCGCGGCGGCCCTGCATGCAGTGGCGCCACCTGGCCGCGAACCTCGCCGCCGACGACGCCTTCGCCCGTTTCATGCTGCGCGAGCTGGACTGGGAGCGCGCGGTGGACGGGTTCGGGGTGCTGGCGGGCGTGCCCCGCTCGGGGAGCGCGCCGTGAGATCCGCGGCGCCCGATCAGCCGGCGCCCGGCGCCTACCAGAACGACTTCGTGGCTGGCACCTGGGCCGCCTGGGCGGCCGGGCGGCCGGAGCTGGCGGGGCCGGCCGCGCGGCTGATGGCAGCGCTCGCGGCGGGCGAGGCGCTGCGCCAGGCCGAGGCCGCGCGGCGCGGCCTCGAGCTGCCGGAGACCCTGGCGCTGAGCCTGACCTCGGCCTGCGAGCGGCGCTGCCGGTTCTGCCGGGTGGGCGACCAGGTCCGCGGGCCCCTGCGGGAGCTGCCGCCCGACCTCCTGTCCAGGGCCCTGGCCGAGGCGGAAGCGCTCGGTGCCCGCCGCGTCGCCCTGATCGGGGGCGATCCGCTGCTGCACCCGGCCGCCGCGGAGCTGGTGGCCGCGCACCCGGATCTGTTCTTCACCGTGTTCACCAACGGCAGCCGCCTGGACGAGGCGCTCATCGCTCGGCTGGGCGCCCTGGCGAACTGCGCGCTGGTGGTCAACGCCAGCGCCTGGCCCGCGGAGCCAGACCAGGCGCTGTCCCGGCGGCTCGCCGAGGTGCTGGCGCGGCTCGACGCGGGCCGCTGCTTCTTCGGTTTCTCGGCCACCGTCCACCGCGAGAACCTCGAGGCCTACGCGCGGCCCGAGCTGCTCGAGGCGCTCTACGCGCGGGGCGCCCGCTTCGGCATCCTGTTCGACTACCTGGCGGACTTCGGCGTCCAGGACGACCCGCTCAGCGTGCCGGCGGCCAGGCGCGAGGAGCTCGTGGCCTCGGTCCGCGCGCTGGCCGCCCGCCTGGCGCGGCCGCTGCTGCTGGCGCCGGAGGACGAGGCCGTGATGGGCGGCTGCGCGGCCGCCGGCCGGCAGGTGCTCCACCTGGGCCCATCCGGCGAGATCACCCCCTGCCCGCTCGTGCCCTTCTCGCCCTTCCGCCTGGGCCAGGTGAGCCTGCTCGAGGCCCTGGAGAGCGGTTACTTCCGCGAGCTCCGCGAGCGCTCGCGGGCCTGGGAGCGGCTGGACGGGGCGTGCGCCTACCGCGCGGCCCACGCCGAGCTCGCGGAGATCTGCGCCCGCCACCGCGCCGCGCGGGCCTCCTAGCGCGCCTCCAGGGCCGACACCAGCTCCGGGTCCGTGAGCAGGTCGGCCAGGATGTCGGCGTACTCCAGCACGGCCGGGCGGTCGATCTGGCGCTCGGCCTCCCGCACCACGCTCGCCAGGCGCTGGCCGGCCGAGTCCAGCACCTGGGCCTCCAGCTTGTAGGTGAGCAGGTTCGTGTAGCCGCGGTAGCGGTCGTACATCCACTCGTGGATCACCAGGAACACGCTGCGGGCGGCCTCGCCCTGGCGCAGGCGGCTGAGCGCGATCACCTCGGGCTCCTTGGGCTGGAGCTCCACCTGGGCCACCAGGAAGCCCGCGCGCCTGAGCGCCTCGGCCGCGGCCTGCCCCAGGTCCGCGGCCAGCGGCCGGCCGGACTCCGTGTGGCGGTGGTGCGGGATGCCCCAGCGGCTGCGGGCCTGGCCGACGTACTCCGGCTCGGTCTGGCCCGAGAGCACGTACTCGCGCCGGTCCTGGGCGGCCACCTGGATCGCCAGCCCGCCGCCCTGGTAGGGCAGCTCGATCAGCGCGTCGCCGTAGGTCACCCGCGGCCCGGAGGGGCCGACCACGAAGATGCAGCCCGGGGCCAGCAGGCCCGCCGCGCCCAGCGCGGCCACCGCGAACAAAAAAGCGCGCCTCATGACAGCCTTCCCCCTCCTCGCCTACAGGTAGCCCTCGATGAACTCGCGCACCGCGTCCTGGCCGTGGAACACGCCCAGGTGCCCCTCGCACAGCACGTCGGCCTCCAGGGCCAGGAGCTTCCGCAGGCTCGCGCGGTGCGCCTCGCGGTCCGAGCCGAAGGCCGGGTGGAAGGGCCCGTGGACGTCCTGGCCGAAGAGGACCCGCTGCCTGGTGCCGCCCTCGTCCACCTCGAGCCAGGCGCACATCGAGCCCGGGGTGTGGCCGGGCGTGTGCACCAGGTGCAGCACGCCGCCGGGGAAGGCCAGGCTCTCGCCCTCGCCCTGGATCTTCTGGTCCACCCTCACCGGCGCGAGCTCGGTCTGGTACCAGTCCGCGGCCGAGCGCAGGCGGTCCCCGCGCTCCAGCGTGTCCGCGTCGAGCGCGTGGGCGACCACCCGGCAGCCGGTCTCGGCCACCACCCGGGCGGCCGCGCCGGCGTGATCGATGTGCGCGTGGGTGAGCACCAGGCTGTGGAGCTGGTCCGCCGCCAGCCCGACCTGGCGCAGGTTCTTGCGGATGGCGGTCCAGCTCCCGGGGAAGGCGCCGCAGTCGATGAGCACCGGCGCGCCGAGGTCCAGCCCGTAGCACAGGCAGTCGGAGGGATCCGAGAACCCCTCCCCGCCCACCAGGAACACCCCGGGTGCGATTTTCCTCGGCATGGGGGTGATGCTACCATCGCCGCCGACGGGCGGCTACTCTGGCCGTTGACTCCGGCGCGGAGGGCGCGGGGACGGGGCCGCCGGGCCTCAGTTGAGGCTGAAGTCCTGGAAGATCTGGGAGACCTTGCCCGTGTGCTTGGGGCACTTCTTGCCGAACTTGCCGCTGGTCTCGAACATGTCCGCGAGGAGGGCCTTGACCCGCGGCGCGTAACGCTTGCCCAGAGCCTCCCGCTGCGCCTCGGACAGCCTGGCCACGTACTCCTTGGTCTCCTTCTTCTTCTTGAGGAAGTCGGCCAGGTTCTTCTTCTTGTAGCCCTCGAGCTCGGCCACGCCCTTGTCGCACTGGAGCAGGTTGCGCTTCAGGATGCCGAGCACCTTCTCGACGTGCCCGAGCAGCACCGGGGTGTGGTCCGCGGCCAGCGCCCCCAGGGGCGCGGACACCACGCCGACGAGCACCAGCATCCCCAGCATCCGGGTCCCTCTCATGACCGCCACCTCCTCGGTTCTATCCTGTCCTGCCTCACCATCAAGTAATCTTTTACCTGCCTTTGGTTCCCGCTGGATCCTGAACTATCCCTTGAGCACTGCGAGGGGCAGCATGCGCGCCACGGGCCGGGCCAGGCCGGCGCCCACCACGGTGTCGATCACCGCGTCGATGTCCTTGTAGGCCGCCGGGGCCTCCTCCTTGATGGAGCGCGGGTCCTCGCACACCAGCACGATCCCCTCCATGCTCCTGTGGAACTCCGCGTCCGAGATGAGCCCGCTCTCCCCCTGGCGCCTGCCCCGCTTGCCCCGGCCCTTGAAGCCCTTGGCCGCGGTGCGCGACATGACCCGCCCGGCCCCGTGGTTGGTCGAGAACAGGGCGCGCGCGCCGCTCTCCACCCCGCGCAGGAGCCAGGAGGCCGTGCCCATCGAGCCGGGGATGAGCACCGGCTGGCCGAGCGCCGCGAAGGGGGTGCCCTGCATGCGCTCGCCCGGGAAGGCGCGGGTCGCGCCCTTGCGGTGGACCACCAGGCGCTCCTCGCCGTGCCGCTCGAGGGAGGCCAGGTTGTGGGCCACGTCGTACAGGCAGGGCAGCTCGGCCGGGCCCAGCTCGCGGCGCAGCACCCCCCGGGCCAGCATGGCCAGCACCTGGCGGTTGGCGAAGGCGTAGTTGGCGGCCGCGTTCATCGCGCCCAGGAAGCGGAGCCCCTCGGGCTCCCCGGCGGGCAGGATGGCCAGGTGATCGTTGGGCACGCGGATGCCCTGGCGCCGGTCGTGGGTGGCCGCCAGGCGCATGTAGTGCCCGCCCACCTCGTGCCCCAGGCCGCGCGAGCCCGAGTGAATCATGACCACGAGCTGGCCGGCGCGCAGGTCCCAGGCCTGGGCCGCCTCCCCGTCCAGCACCGCCTCCACCCGCTGCAGCTCCACGAAGTGGTTGCCGCCGCCCAGGGTGCCGAGCTGCGGCAGGCCGCGCTCGAAGGCCCGCGCGGGCACCGCGGCCGGATCGCCCTCCAGGCTGCCGCCGCGCTCGATGCGCGGGAGGCTGGCCTCCTCCTGGTCCAGATCGGCCGTGGCCAGCTCCGGGTGCCCCCGGCGCAGGCTGGCCTCGTGCCTGAGCCCGGACAGCAGCCCGGGCACCCCGCGCGCCAGCACCGCCTCCAGGGTGCGCGCCCCGACCACCACGTTGGACTTCCCCTCCCCGAGCGGGATCACCCGGCGCAGCGCCTCCGCCAGCGGGCCCACCGGCACCTCGGCGGCCTGCCAGGGCGTGGTCAGCAGGCGCATGCCGCAGTTGATGTCGTAGCCGACCGCGGCGGGCGAGACGAAGTCGCGCGCGCCCAGGACCGCCCCGATGGGCACGCCGTAGCCCACGTGGATGTCGGGGGTGGCCAGGACGCGCGAGACGCCGGGCAGGCAGGCCGCGTCGCGCAGCTGCCCCAGCGCGTCCGCCTCGAGCGGCAGCGCCGCGGAGGCGAACACCTCCGCCTCCACCTGCATCGCTCCCACCCGCGGCATGCGCAGGCGGAAGTCGTCCAGGCGCTGGCACTCGACCCGCGCCATGGCTCAGAAGTGCGCGCCGGCCGCCAGCGCCAGCCCCCCAGTGGTCACCTCGCCCAGCGGCAGGTCGAAACACCAGGACAGCGCGGCGAAGAACCGCTCGGCGAAGGGGAAACGCAGCCCGAGGTCCAGGAGCAGGACCGGGCGCACCAGCGTGTCGAGGTCCAGCGCGGACAGGCTGGACTGGGTCCCGGCCAGCGACACCGAGACCGGCAGCACGGCCGCGACCCCCACCGCCAGCTCGGCGAAGGGCTCCAGCCAGGGCAGCACCGGGTAGGCGAATCGGTAGCCGGCCAGGGCTCGCAGCGCGTCCCGGTCCAGGCTCAGGCGCCAGGACTCGAGGCCCGCCTCGATCGGCACCTCCGCCTTGCCGCGCCAATGCTCGCGCAGGTAGTCGAGCTGGGCGAAGGCCAGGTGGTGCTGGGCGAAGCGCACCCCGAACCGGGCGCCCACCGCCCAGGCCTTGCCGGTGTTGATGCCGCGCGCCTCGGCCTGGCCCCCCAGGCCGACCCAGCCCTGGCCCCACACCCCCGGGCGGTCGAGGCCGTTCTCCTCCCACCAAGCCGGGTCGTCGCCGCCGAGCAGCGCCTCGCCGAGCTGCGCCTGCACCTGCAGCTCGAAGCGATCCACCTCGGCCGGCACCTGCACCACGCCCAGGAGCTCGGCCACGGCCCCGGGCACCTCGCCCAGCAGGTCGGCGCTGTCGCCGCGGATGCGGCGCGACACCGCCCGCAGCACCAGCACCCGCTTCACGTCGATCAGCTTCAGGTTGAGCAGGTAGGTGCCGTCGAAGACGCTGACGTTCCCCGCGGCCATGCGGTCCACGCCCAGGGCTCCGCCGATCTCGGCCATGCAGCCGTCGTCGCTGCAGCCCACCAGGAGCTTCTGCTCCTCGAGCCCGAGCACCGAGCGGATGTCCTCCTTGCCGATCACCCGGAAGTCGCCCAGCTTGCGGATCTCGGCCGCCACCAGGTCGGACAGGGCCTCCATCTGCTCCTGGGTGATGCCGCCCTTGGAGGCGAAGTCGGTGACCGCGATGGACAGGGGCTGGGCGCGCGCGGGCAGGGCGAGCAGCAGCAGGCCGAGCAGGGCGCAGGGGAGCGGGCGTGGCATGGGGGCATCATAGAGTTCCCCTCCCCGGCGATCAAGCGCCGTTGACCCCGGATCCGGGCGGCGGCTATCCTGGGCCTGTCAGCCGAGGAGGTCCGGCCCATGCGCTTCCAGTCGAACGCGAGAACGCTCTGCGGCCTGGCCTGGGCCTGCCTGCTCCTCGCCCCGGGCTGCGATCTCGGCGGCACCCAGGCCACCCTGGAGCACACCCAGGGCACGACCCAGACCTGCGAGCGCGACCAGGACTGCGACGACGACAACTCCTGCACCGCGGACGTGTGCGTCCAGGCGCGCTGCGGCCACACCCCCTTCCCCGACCGGACCCCGTGCGACGACGGGCTGTACTGCACGCAGACGGACACCTGCCAGGCCGGCGCGTGCACCGGCCCGGACCGTGATTGCGGCGATCTGACCAACGCGTGCAACGAGGGCGTGTGCAGCGAGGAGCAGGACCGCTGCGCGGCCCTGCCCCTGCCCGACGACACCGAGTGCTCGGATGGGCTCTGGTGCACGGGCGGGGACGACCAGGCGGACACCTGCCAGGCCGGCCAATGCGTGCCGGCGCCGGGCCCCTGCGACGATCTCGATCCGTGCACGCGGGACACCTGCGTCGAGGCCGGCCGCACCTGCGAGCACCTGCTCCAGCCCAGCCCGGGCCTGGAGGGGCTGGAGGTCGCCGGGACCTGCCAGAACGGGCTCGACGACGACTGCGACGACCTGCTGGACGGCCAGGATCCGGACTGCATCGTCTGCGACCAGGACGGCGACTGCGAGGACTTCAACCCCTGCACGGAGGACGCCTGCCTCGGACAGAGCTGCCAGAACCAGGCGTACGCCGATGGGACCGGATGCGATGACGGGCTCTACTGCACCGACCCGGACAGCTGCCTGGGCGGGGTGTGCCAGGGCCCGCGGACCTGCGCCTACCTGGACTCCGAGTGCTCGGTGGGGGCGTGCGAGGAGGACCCTCCGGGCTGCGTGCCGCACCACGTGCCCGGCGGCACCCCCTGCGAGGACGGCGCGTACTGCACCTCGGGGGACTTCTGCAGCGGCGGCGCGTGCCAGCCGGGCCTCGCGCTGCCCTGCGAGGACGACGACGTCTGCACGCGCGAGAGCTGCGACGAGCTGGCGGAGCGGTGCCAGAGCACCCTCGAGCCCAGGCCCAACCAGGAGGGCCTGAACCTGGCCGGCACCTGCGCGAACGGCCTGGACGACGACTGCGACCGGAGCGTCGATCTGGCGGATCCCGACTGCCTGCAGTGCGAGGCCGACCCCCAGTGCGACGACGGCGACACCTGCACCGACGACGTGTGCGAGGCCAACACCTGCACGCACCTGCCCGGGACGCCCGGCGCGATGTGCGACGACGGCCTGCGGTGCACGATCGCCGACTCCTGCCGGGACGCGGGCGGCGGGAACCTGTCCTGCCGGGGCGATCCGAGGAGCTGCGACGACGGGGATGCCTGCACGCGGGACAGCTGCGGCGAGGCCAACCCCGACGACGGCTGCGACCACGTGTTCGACCCCACCGGGCTGACCGAGGGGTGGATGGGGGACGCGGTCTGCACCGACGGCGCGGACCAGGACTGCGACGGGTGGACCGACGCGGCAGACCCCGCCTGCCTGACCTGCGAGGGCGCGCGCGGCTCGACCGCCGCGGGGCAGACCCTGTCGATCTCCGGCGAGCAGGCGGCCCGCTTCGTCCAGGCGGACTTCGACCGGGACCACATCGTCGACCTCGCGGTGCTGGCGGAGGACCCCGTGGTGCTGCGCGTCTACCTCGGCCAGGGGAGCCTGGGACATGGGGACGGCACCTTCAGCCTGGGCAACCAGTACGCCATGGCGGGCGGCGTGGACCTGGCCGTGGTGGACTACGACCGCGACGGCAAGCTCGATCTCTACGTGCTGGGCGTGAGCTGGCTGCAGGCCCTGCGCGGCCTGGGCAACGGCAGCTTCACCCAGGGCGCGGTCGCCTCCGCGGAGGACGGCGCGGCCCGGCTGGCGGTGGCCGACCTCGACCTGGACCTCATCCCGGACGCGGCGGTCACCTTCCCCGGCAGCGGGGAGGTGCACGTGTTCCTGGCCGAGGGCACGGGTGGGCGCGGCGCGGGCACGTTCCTGGCGCCCCTGCAGTTCAGCGCGGGCAGCGGGGCCAGCGCGATCGCGGCGGCCCCGCTCGACGGCGACTCCGTGCCCGACCTGGCCGTGGGGAGATCCGGCTCGCCCGAGGTCGTCGTCCTGCGCACCCGGCTCGAGCTCTACCCGGGCGACCTGACCTTCGACCAGGACGCGTTCCCGGCGTGCGGCAGCTTCCCCGGGGTGCGGGAGCTCGTGGCCGGGCGGTTCGACGGGGACGGGGCCATGGACCTGGCGGTGGCCTGCGACTGGAAGATCGACCCGGGCCCCCTGGTCAAGGTGCACACCCTGCTCGGAGGCCGCGGAGCCGACGGGCTGCCTGACGGGAGCTTCGCCACCTCGGGAGCGGCGCTGGTCCTGGCCGGCGTGCTGTCGAGCCTGGCGGCGGCGGATCTCGACGGCCAGGGCACGCTGGACCTCCTGGCCAGCCACCACACCTCGCCGGCCGGTGGACCGCTCGGCCTGGCGCTGTGCCCCGGCCAGGGCACGGGCGCCTTCGATGCGCCCTCCATCGAGAGCGTAGATCCGACCGGGGCCCCGAGCATGTGGAGCCAGGTGGGCGTGGCCGAGCTGAACGGCGACGGGCTGCCCGACGTCCAGGTGCTGCTGGACTACATGAGCTCCTCGGTGTTCCTCCGCCTGGGCCAGGGCCGGGGGGGCGTGGGGAGCGGGCACCTCGCGCCCCTGCCCGTGCCGCAGGGCGTGGTGGATCTGCCGGAGGGGGCGCTGGTCGCCGACCTGGACGGGGATGGGGTCCAGGACGTGGCCGCGGTCGGCGCCGACGAGCTGGTGGTCTTCGCGGGCCTGGGCGAGGGCGGCCGGTCCACAGGCACGTTCTCGCCGGGTGTGGCCCACGAGCTGCCTGCCACCTGCCTCCAGCCCGTCGGCCTGGCCGGCGCCGACGTCGATCGCGATGGCGACCTCGACCTGGCCGTCGCCTGCCACGGCGCGCTCCCCGTGGGGTTGGTGGCGCTGCTCCTCAACGACGGCGCCGGGGGGTTCACCGAGGGACCGGACGTGCCGACCTTGCCCAACGCCCGGGAGCTCGTCCTGG
Organism: Myxococcota bacterium; assembly: GCA_022710975.1. GTDB lineage: Bacteria > Myxococcota > B64-G9 > B64-G9 > B64-G9 > JAKLGA01. The sequence continues at coordinate 274,825 of JAKLGA010000006.1, forward strand.
CCGACCTCGATCACGGCGGCGGGCCGGATCTGGTGGTCGCCTCGGACGCCACGCTCGGCCAGCAGGTGGCGGTGCACCTCAACCAGGGCGACGGCACCTTCGGCAGCGGCAGCCCGTACGCCACCGGCCAGCCGGCGCTCGACTCGGGCCAGCCCGCGGACGTGGCGGTGGCGGATCTCGACGCCGACGGGCTGCCCGACCTGGTGGTGGCCAACCGCGGGGTCGAGAACGACCCCGGCTCCGACCCGGACGACGTGGCCGTGCTCCTGGGCCAGCGGACGGCCGAGGGGCGGCCCGCGGGGACGTTCGGCCCCCCCGCGACCACCAGCGTGTGCAACGAACCCGTGGCCCTGGCGGTGGCCGACTTCAACCAGGACGGGGCGCAGGACGTGGCCGTGGGGTGCCGCAACGACTACACCTGCGCGCTCAAGCTGCTGCGCGGCGGGCTCGCCGGCGGCTTCCCCACGGGCGCCCTGAGCGACGCCACCCCCGCCGGCTGCCTGGGCTTCACCGACGGGCTGGACGCCTACGGCCTGGCGGCCGCGGATCTGACCGGCGACGGCTGGCCGGAGCTCGTCACCGTCGGCAACGCCTCCGACCACCTGCGGGTGCTGCGCAACCGCGCCTCCGGCCTGGCGTTCGAGGTCCCGCAGGACGACGACCTCGCCGAGCTGCTCGGCTGCGACGGCCCGGCCGCCGTGGCCGTGGGGCAGGTCAACCCGGACGGCATCCCGGACGCCGCCGTCTCCTGTCACCACAGCCAGGGGCTGCTGGTGCTGGCGGGCACCGGGACCTGCAGCGCGTCGCCGTGAGCCTCGCGCGCGCGTTGACACCCCGGCAAGGCCCGCGCTACAAACCGCGTGGAGGTCCTCGATGCCAGCGCTCTCCTGGACCGGGCTCGCCCTGATCAGCCTGCTCGCCGCCCCTGCCCCCGGTCCGCTCGACCTCGCGCCAGCCGCCAAGGGGGTGCTGCTGTGGCACCTGAACCCGGTGGACGGGGCCACCCCCGAGCTGGTGCACAAGGTGGAGCTCCAGCTCCGCAAGGCCTTCGAGGCCGTGCACGCCGATCAGCTCCTGCCCGCCATGACCATGGACTCCTTGCTGCTGGTGGAGGGCAACGAGCGCTACCTGCGCTGCGGCACCGGGGCGGCTTGCCTGGCCGGCCTGGGGAAGCAGGCCGGCGCCAGGATCGTCCTGTCCGGCGAGGTCGGCCTGCGCGAGGGGCAGCTCAGGGTGCGCCTGGTGCGCATCGAGGTGGCCAGCGAGGCCCAGGACGGCGAGGCGATCGTGCTGACCTCGGGCGAGCTCACCGCGCCGCAGCTCGAGGAGCTGCGGGTGGGCATGTTCGAGCCCGCGCGCTACCTGGGTTCGCTGGAGCTCGCCTGCGACACGGACGGGGCCGAGGTCCTGGTGGACGGCGAGCGCGTGGGGCTGACCCCGCTGGTGGGCCCGCTGGCCCGCCTGCCGGCCGGCCTGCGCAAGGTGGAGGTGCGCCTGGACGGGCACCAGCCGTTCGAGCGCGAGGTGTGGGTGCCCTTCAACCGCCTGGCGCGCGTGGTGGTCGTGCTGCCCGCCGCGGCCTACGTGAAGAAGGCCGGGCTGCCCTTCTGGGAGGACTGGCCGTTCTGGACCACGCTGGTCGTGGGGCTGGGCGGCATGGCCGCGGGCGGGGTGCTGCTGGCGGACGCCGGGGTGCTCGAGGACAACGCGGAGGCGCTGCGCGCCGCGCACCTGGTGGCGGACGCCGAGCAGGGGCGGGCCGACGACCGCAGCCTGCAGGCCTACGTGATGTTCGGCGTGGGCGGCGCGGGGCTGCTGGCGGCCGGCCTGGTGGCCATCATCGAGTCGGCCACCTCCAGCGGGCCCGCGGCGCCGCGCTCGTCCGAGGCGCCCCGGCTCGAGCTCCGGCCCGCGCCGGGCGGGCTGGGGCTGTGCCTGCAGTACTGAGGACGCGAGGAGCGAGGGAACCATGAGGAGCACGGAGCGTTCGGGGGGGCGTCGGGCGCGGGTCGGGTTGCTGGCGGCCACGCTGCTGGGGTCGGGCTGGCTGCTGGCGGCCTGCGGCGGCGGCGGCGGGGACGGGCAGGACGGCGGGCCGGACGGGGATCTGCCCCCGCCCTGCGATCTGCTCGACAACCCCTGCCCCGCGGGCCAGCGCTGCGACCAGGACCAGGCCTGCGTCGAGGCCGCGCCGCTCGAGATCACCACGGACGCCTTGCCCGAGGGCCGGGTGGAGTTCCTGTACCGCGTCGATCTGGCGGCCGCCGGGGGCCTCCCACCCTACCGCTGGGAGCTGGTGTCCGCCGATCCCGCCCTGGACTTCCTGAGCCTGAGCAGCGCGGGGCGCCTGGAGGGCAGCCCGGCCGCGCCGGTGGACGCCGGGGCGCTCCGCGTCGCGGTCGTCGACAGCGGCTTCGGCGGCGGCGAGCGCGTGGAGCGCGACTTCCAGGTGACCATCGTCACCTGCCAGGAAGGCGCCCTGCAGGCGTGCAACACGCCCCAGGACGGCGTCTGCCACCAGGGCGCGCGCACCTGCCGGGATGGGGTGATGAGCGCCTGCGAGGCCCTGCCCGCCCTGTCCACCGACCGCCGGGCCTGCGGGCCGGACTGCGGCGAGTGCGACCTGCAGGTGGCCGACGCCTGCGCCGCCGGCGCGTGCGCCTGCGGCCAGGGCGCCCTGTGCCAGGGCGCGGAGCGCTGCTGCGACGGGGCCTGCCTCGACACGCTGACCCACCGGGAGCACTGCGGCGCGTGCTCCCACGCCTGCGCCGAGGCGGTGGCCAACCTGGCCGCGGACACGGCCTTCTGTTCGGACGGGGCCTGCGACTACGCCGGGGAGTGCGCCCACGGCTTCCTCGACTGCGATGGCCGGCGCGACAACGGGTGCGAGACCCCGGTGGGGCTCGAGGACTGCGGGCAGTGCGGCACGGATTGCCTGGCGCTGGTCACCCACGTCCCGGCCGCCCAGAAGCGCTGCGCCGATCAGGCCGGCGCCTTCACCTGCGACTACACCGGGGCCTGCGCCGCCGACTTCGACGACTGCGACCTGGAGCGCGCCAACGGCTGTGAGGCCTGGCTGCAGGAGCCGGTCCACTGCGGGAGCTGTGACCAGGACTGCTCCGGCCGCGAGACGGGCGAGCTGTGCCTGAGCCCCGACGCCGGCGATCCCTACTTCCACGAGTGCGGCTGTCGCTTCGACTCGGCCACCTATACGGCCGAGGGCTGCCCGGCCCAGGGCGCGCTGTGCTGCGCCCGCGTGTGCCGCGACGGCGCGAGCGATGGGGCCCACTGCGGGGTGTGCAACGCGGCCTGCACGGCCGGCGCGTGCCAGGCGGGCGCCTGCGCCTGCGGGCTGGACGGCGACTGCCCGGCGATCTCCGCGGGCACCACCTGCCTGGCCGGCGCCTGCGTGTGTCCCCACCGGGCGCCCGGCACCAGCGCCTGCCCCGTGGGGCAGTTCTGCTGCGACGGCAACCAGGGCGGCGCGGGCGGCCCGGACAAGGGTCCGGACCAGGGCTGCTGCCCCAAGCTGTGCGGGCAGAACAACACCGATGCCGACTTCACCTGCACCTGGTGAGCGGGCGCGCCGCGGGTGCGCCACGCCGCTCGGCCTGCTGTGCCTGTGCCTGCTGGCACCGGGCGCGGGCCAGGCGGGCGAGCGCCTGAGCGGGCCGGTGGCGGTGCTGGGGCTGCTGGGCCCCGGCGAGGAGGAGCGCACCGCGGACATGGCCGCCGCGGTGCAGGCCGCCCTGGCCGGCCTGGGCGGCCCGGAGGTGCTGCCCGCCCAGGAGACCGCGCGCAGGCTGGGCCGCGGGACGCCGCCCGCACCGGCCTCCGCCGATCTCGAGCGCCTGCGGGGGCTCTTCCGGCAGGGCTACCTGCAGTCCTACAGCTTCGAGTACGCCGCCGCGGTGGGCAGCCTGCAGGCGGTCCTGCGGGCCCTGGACGGGCTGCCCGACAGCGAGGAGCGCTGGGACCTGTACGTGCGCGCCCACGTCTTCCTGGGCATCGCCAAGGCCGGCCTGGGCGACGAGCAGGGCGCGCTGCAGTCCTTCGCCGCGGTGCTGCGCACCCGCCCCGGCATGGAGCTGCCGCGCACCGAGTACGCGCCGCGCTCGATCGCGCTGTGGGAGTCGGCCCGGCGCGGGCTGCCCGGCCTGCCGCGCGGCAGGCTGACGGTGGACTCCGAGCCGGACGGGGCCGAGGTGAGCCTGGACGGGGTGCGCGTCGGGGTGACGCCCTACATCGGCGAGTGGCCGCAGGGCTCCTACCTGCTGCAGCTCCGGAGCCCGGCGGGCTCCCTCGCCCGCCGCGTCCAGCTCGAGGCCGAGCCCCGGCAGGTGCGCCTGCAGCTCGCCTTCGAGGCGGCCCTCGAGCTCCAGCGCGCCCAGCCCTGCGTGCGCCTGCCCGCCGGGACCGAGGCGCTGCCCGACGTGTGGTGGCCCTGGCTCGGGGCGCGGCTCGGCCTGCGGTACGCCGTGGTGGTGAGCCGGCGCCAGGGCGAGGGGCGGCCGGGCTGGGCGGCCTCGCTGGTGGACCTCACCCGTGGCCGGGTGCAGCGCGAGGGCTGGCTCGAGCCCCAGGACGTCCCGGCGGACGCCCGCACCCTGGCCGAGTTCGCGGTCACGGGCCGCCCGGCGGACGGGCTGGTGCTGGCGGAGCCCGCGCCGCCCGGACGCGAGCTGGCCTGGCGGCCGGGCCAGGAGGCACCGCCCTTCCCGGTCGACCCGGGCAGACGACCGTGGTTCCGCACCTGGTGGCCGTACGCGCTGGCCTCGCTGGCGCTGGTCGGCGGCGGCGCGGGCGCGCACGTGGCCTCGGATCACTACGCGCGGCTGGTGGACAGCCCCGAGACCGACACCCAGGGCGAGCTCGAGGAGCGCGAGCGCCTGAGGGACACCTGGCTGGGCGTGGCCATCGGCGGCTACTGCCTGGGCGCGCTGGCCCTGGTGACCGGGCTCGCCCTGCACCTGACCTGGGCGCCCGAGCTGGACGAGGGCGGCGGGGTGAGCGTGTTGCTCGGCCCGGGCGGGCCGGGCCTCGGCCTGGCGGTGGTGGGCTCCTTCTAGGGCCCTGGCGGGGGCAGGACCTTCCCCAGGCTCTGGCCCAGGCGCACGGCGTCTCCGACCGGGCCGAGGCAGGGCGCGACGCGCCCGCGCTCGAACAGCAGCACGACCGTCGAGCCCATCTCGAACACCCCCAGCTCCTCGCCCTTGGCCAGCCGCACCGGCCGCTCGAAGCTCTGCCGCAACGGCCCGCGGCCCCCGCGGTTGGTCACGAAGTCGTGGAAGCTCAGGCGGATGGAGCCGACGCAGTGCGCCCCGACGAACACCACCGCCAGCGCGCCCGCCGGGCTGTTCGCGTACACCACCAGCCGCTCGTTGAGGGTGTAGAGCTGCTCCACCCAGCGCACGCTCGGCCCGTTGACCGGCAGCAGCGCGCCAGGCATGTAGCCGATCCCGGTCACCTCCAGGTCGAGCGGCGCGTGCACCCGGTGGTAGTCCCGCGGGCTCAGGTACAGGGTCGCGTACAGGCCGCACTCGAAGCGGGTGGCCATGGGGCCGTCGCGCAGCAGCCCGAACAGGCTGTACTCGATGCCCTTGATCTGCAGCAGGCGGTCCTGCTGGCAGTCGCCCCAGGCGGCGATGCGCCCGTCCACGGGGCTCACCAGGGTGGCGGGCGCGGGGTCGAAGGGCCGCGCCCCCGGGCGGAGCCTGCGGGTGAAGAACGCGTTGAGGGTGTCGTAGGCCTCGAGCGGCAGCTCGGCCTCGGCCAGATCGATGCGGAAGGCCCGCGCGAAGGGGCGGATCAGGTGCCTGGAGCCCGGCTGCCGGGTCACGTGCCCCCAGACGCGCGACACCTGGTTGGTGGGCAGGAGGCGGAAGCCCTGTGCTCCAAGCCGGCCGGCGAGCTCGATGGCGCGACGCATGCAGCCCTCGCGGGATGGAAGTCCGGGCGCCACCCTAGCATCGGGCCACGGGGGCGCGCAAGCTCGAGATCCGGTTGATCCCCTGGAAGTCCGGGATAGAATCCCATGGCTCGAACCCGGAAGGGACGCACACCCCATGCGGGACGAAGGTCTGCTCCTCGGAGTCCTGGCGGTCCAGCTCGGTTTCGCCACGCCGGCCCAGATCATGGCAGCGGCCGCGTCCTGGTCGACCCGCGCCGAGCAGCACGGCCTGGCCCAGGAGCTCGAGCAGCAACACGTCCTCTCCCGCGCGCAGCGCGCGCTGCTCGAGGGCATGCTGGCCGAGGCCCTGGCCCAGCACGGCGGCGATCCCCGGCGCACCCTGGACTCCCTGGGCGGCCCGGAGCTCCTGGCGCGCAGCCTGGGGGGCTCCTTCGTGCTCGCGCCGCCCGCGGTCACGCCGCCCGGGGATCCGGGCGCGGGGGATCTCGCGGTCACCCGGGAGCAGCCGGGGCGCTACAGCCTGGTGGCCAGGGAGGAGCCGGGCGCGGCCGGGACGCCGCTGCCGGCCGAGATCGGCCGCGGCGGGCTGGGGCGGGTGCTGCTGGTGATGGACGAGCACCTGGGGCGCAAGGTCGCCATGAAGGAGCTGCTCGCCGGCGTCGGCACCCAGGGCGAAGCGCTCTCCGGCCCTCAGTTCACCGCCACGGCGCGCTTCCTGCGCGAGGCGCGGGTCACCGGGCAGCTCGAGCACCCGAACATCGTGCCGGTGTACGAGCTCGGCCGGCGTCCGGACGGCGGCCTGTACTACACCATGAAGCTGGTGCGCGGGCGCACGCTGGGCGCGTCGCTCTCCCTGGCCGCCGATCTGCAGGGCCGGCTGGGCCTGCTCGGCCACGTGGTCGACCTGTGCCAGGCCGTGGCCTATGCCCACTCCCGCGGGGTGATCCACCGGGACATCAAGCCCGACAACGTCATGCTGGGGGAGTTCGGCGAGACCGTCGTGCTGGACTGGGGCCTGGCCAAGCTGCGCGGGCAGGAGGACCTGCGAGGCGCGGAGCTCATGCGCGGCCTGCAGCGCCTGCAAGGGGCCGGGGCGAACCAGACCGTGGACGGCGCGGCCCTGGGTACGCCGGCCTACATGAGCCCTGAGCAGGCCCTGGGGAAGCTGGACGCGGTGGACGAGCGCTCGGACGTCTGGAGCCTGGGCGCGGTGCTGTACGAGCTCCTCACCGGCCGGCCGCCCTTCACCGGCGAGACCGTCTTCGAGATCATCGGCAAGGTGCTGCAGCACCCGATCCAGCCGGTCCGCGCGATCTGTCCCCAGGCTCCGCCGGAGCTGGCGGCCGTGGCCGAGAAGGCCCTGCGCCGCGAGCCGCGCGAGCGCTACCAGTCCGCCAGGGAGCTGGCCGCCGAGCTGGAGGCCTACCAGAGCGGCCTGCGGGTGGGGGCGTACTCCTACTCGGCCTGGGAGCTGCTCGGGCGGTTCTTCGGTCAGCACCGCATCCTGGCCATCGCCGGCCTGGTGGTGCTGCTGGCGATCGGCGCGAGCAGCGCGCTGGTGTTCCGCGCCTGGCGCCAGAGCGAGGCGGCCCTGGCCTCCGAGCAGCGGGCGCGGGCGGAGGCCGAGCTGAGCGGGCTCGTGGACAGCCAGCACCTGTCGCAGGGCCTCCAGGAGAAGGCCGAGCGCCTGCTGGGCGAGCGGGATCTGCTGGGCGCCGAGGTGTTCGCGGCCGCATCCCTGGTGCACAACCCCGCCAACCCCTTCGGGCGCGGAGGGCTGGCGGGCCTGCCCGCCCCGGCCCGGGCGGCCGCCGAGCGGACCCGCGTGGACGCGCACTCGACGCTCCAGGCGGCGCTGTCCCGGCGCGAGGAGGGCCACCTGGCCTACCTCGGCGCGCACCGCGACGCGGTCTACGCGCTGGACTTCTCGCCTGGGGACGCCTGGCTGGCCTCCACCGGGAAGGACGGGCAAGTCTGGGTCCAGCCTCTCCGGGAGCCCGGTTCGCCCGCCCGGAGCTTCGACGCCGGTCACGGCTTTACGCCGTGCCTGGCGTTCTCCCCCGACGGCGCGCTGCTGGCCACGGCGGGCTTCGACGGCCAGGTCCGGCTGTGGCGCGTCCCGACCTGGCAACCCGCCGGGCAGCTCCAGGGTCACTCCCGCCAGGTGCTGGCCGTGGCCTGGGCTCCGGACGGACGCAGCCTCGCCTCCGCCGGCCGCGACCAGGAGGTGCGGCTGTGGGACGTGGAGCGCCTCGCGCTGCGGCGCACGCTGGCGGGCGCCGGCAACATCCTGGTGCGGCTGGCCTTCTCCGCAGACGGCAAGTACGTCCTGGGCGCGGGGAACGAGCCCGTGGTCCACGCGTGGGAGACCGCGACGGGCAAGCACCTGCCTGCGCTGCGCGGCCACACCGACGCTGTCTACGGCCTGGCCTTCTCCCCCGCCGGGGATCTGCTGGCCACGGCCAGCTGGGATCGGGACATCCGCCTGTGGAGCTGGCCGTCGCGAACCCCGGCCGGCCTGCTGCGGGGTCACCAGGGCTGGGTCGGCCAGCTGGCCTTCTCCCCCGACGGGAAGCGGCTGGCCTCGGCCAGCTGGGATCAGACCGTCAAGATCTGGGATCTCGAGGAGCGCAGGCTGAGCGCCACCTTGCGGCACGGCACGGGCGTGGTGCTGGCGGTGGCCTTCTCGAGGTCCGGCGCGCTGCTGGCCTCGGCGGGCGCCGATCGGCAGGTGCGGCTGTGGCAGCGCACGCCCAACCCGCTCAGGCGCTCCCTGGTGGGTCACACCGGCGAGGTGCGCGCCCTGGCCTACCGCGCCGACGGGCAGCGCCTGGCCAGCGCCGGGCGGGACGGCACCATCCGGGTGTGGGGGCTCCCCGCGGGCAGCGAGGCCCTCCGCCTGACCGGGCACCAGGGCGGGGTGGAGGCCCTGGCCTTCCTGGGGCCGAGCGAGCTGGCTTCGGCCGGGCTCGACCGGAAGGTCATGGTCTGGGGCGAGAACGGCCTGGCCCGAGAGCTGGGCCAGATGAAGGGCCCGGTCATGTGCCTGGCCGCGAGCCATCGGGGAGACCTGGTGCTGAGCGGCGACGCCGAGGGCGATCTGCAGCTCTGGGACGCGCAGGGCGCGCGGCCTCCCCGGACCCTGACGGGGTCCCGGGGCCAGCTGTGGTCCGCGCTCTTCTTGCCGGGCGACCGGCGGGTCCTGGCCAGCGGGCTGGATCCGCGCCTGCTGGTCTGGGACGTCGACCGCCCGGGCGAACCCACCAGCCTGGGCGTGGCGCCCTCCTCGGTCTACGCGCTGGCCCTCGCGCCCGACGGGGATGGGCTGGCGGTGGGCGTCGATCGCGCCGTGGAGCTCTGGTCCCTGGCGCGGGGACAGCGCCTGGCGCGCCTCGAGGTCGAGGAGGGCACCATCGTCCAGCTGGCCTTCTCGCCCGACGGTCGGCTGCTGCTGTCGGGCGGCGACGACAACACCGCCCGGCTGTGGGATCTGTCCGCGCGGGCGCTGGTGCAGGTCACCCGGCTCACGGGGCAGGTCAAGGCCGGCGCCTTCTCCCCGGACGGCGCCGAGGTGGCGCTGAACGACAGCGAGCTCATCCGCCTGGAGTCCCTCCGGCTGGATCTGTGGAAGCGCCCGCCGCTGGCGCTGCAGCGCGAGGCCGAGGCCCGCGCGGGCGTTCGCCTGGAGGGTTTCGGCCTGGTCCGCGAGGCGGGCGGCGGCGGCGCGCCGTGATCACCGTGTGGCCGGGGGCCGGGCGCCCGGGTCGAGCAGCTCGAGCAGGGTGAGCAGGCCGAAGCCGGTGCCGCCCCTGGGGTGGAGCCCGTGCTCGCGCTCCAGGAACGCGGGCCCGGCCAGATCGAGGTGGAGCCAGGCCGAGTCGCCCACGAACTCCCGCAGGAACATGGCCGCGCTGATGGCGCCGCCGTGGCGCGCGCCGGTGTTGCGGAGATCGGCCGTGTCGGACTTGAGCGCGTCCCGCAGGTCGGCCCCGAGCGGCAGGCGCCAGACGTCCTCGCCGGCCCGGGCGGCCGCCGCCTCCACCCGCGCGCACCAGCCGTCGTGGTTGGAGAACAGCCCCGCGGTGGTCGGCCCGAGCGCGGCCTTGCAGGCGCCGGTCAAGGTGGCCAGGTCGAGGATCAGCTCGGGCTCGAGCTCCCGGGCCAGGCACAGGGCGTCGGCCAGCACCAGCCGGCCCTCGGCGTCCGGGTGGTTGATCTCCACGGTGCGCCCGTCGCGCGAGGCGACCACGTCCCCGGTCCTCATCGCCCGCCCGCCGGGCATGTTCTCCGCCAGCGGGATCAGCCCGTGCAGCTCCCAGGGCAGATCGAGCTCGGCCGCCGCGGCCAGGGCCGCCAGCACCACCGCCGCGCCGGCCATGTCCGCCTTCATCTCGAGCTGGCCCGCCTGGGGCTTGAGCGCCAGGCCGCCGGAGTCGAAGGTGATGCCCTTGCCCACCAGCACCAGGCGGCCGCGCGCCCGGGCGCGGCGCGGGCGGTGCTCCAGCCGGACCAGGCAGGGCGGCTCGGCGCTGCCGCGGGCCACCGCCAGGAGCAGCCCGCAGCGCTCCTTGACCAGCCGGCGGCGATCCCAGAGCCGCACCTGGAGCCCGTGCTCTCCCGCCAGGGCCGCGGCGCGGCTGGCGAACAGGCGGGGGGTCATGAGGTTCGGCGGGGTGTTGACCAGGTCGCGCGCGAGCTGCAGGGCCCGCCCGCCCACCCGGGCAGCGCGCAGGGCCTGGGCGAGCCCGGGCGCGTCCCGGCCTGTCCAGGCCAGCCGGCACACGCGCCGGCGCTCGACCCGGCGGCGCCCTCCGGCGCGCACGCCCGACCAGCGGTACCCTCCGGCCAGGGCGCCCAGGGCGGCGTGGCGGATGGCCGTGGCGGGCTCGAGGCCCTCGAGCGCGGGCACGCCCAGGACCCACTCCTGGGCGCCGTGCTCGCGGGCCAGGCGCGCGGCCCGGGCGCAGGCCTCGGCCAACGCCACCTCCTGGGAGGCCGGGGCGTCGATCCGGGCGCCGATGAACACCAGGCGGCACAGGCCCGGCCCCCCGCGCAGGCGTCCGCTCAGGCTCAACGACTGGCCCGCCCTGGCCGAGAAGTCCTCGGCCCGGGCCAGGCGCTTGAGCGCCCGCGGTTCGAACCCGGCCAGTCGCCGGCCCAGGTCCGCGGCCGCCTCCAGCCCCGCGACCGGCAGGGCGAAGAAGGGCGCGTCCAGGGCCTCCAGCTCTCGCCGCTCGTGCACGATCTCCATGGGCTCACCTCGCTCCGGCCGGCCGCCGGCCCCTGCGGTAGCGTTCCACGGCCAGGTGGGGCTGTCAAAGCCGGCGGGGTACCCCAGAGGCGGGCGCGGGGGTTGATCTGGAAGGCGGATCGTGGTTCCCTCGGGGCGTGCGCGTCCCAATCTCGGTCAAGTACTCCATGCTGGTGCTGCTCGGCATCCTGGGCACGGCGGGCGTGCTGTTCGCCTTCCTGCTCGACCTGCTGCGCACCGAGGTGCACGACCAGCTCCTGGCCCGCGGCGAGTCCCTCACCCGCCAGCTCGCCTACTCCGTGGGACCGCTGATCCTCAGCAAGGACGAGGCCAAGATCGCCGCGGCCGCCAACAACGCGCTCAAGGATCCCGATCTGATCGAGGTGCTGGTGCTGGACGCGGACGGCCGCCCCCTGTCCGAGCGCGGGCCCGGCGCCAGGCAGATCGCCACCGACGTCTGGCTGAAGGAGCAGCTCACCACCTGCCAGGGCAAGGTCGAGGACCTGATCCAGGATCGGCTGGCCTTCCTCGAGCCGCCCACCTTCGGCGGGGTGCGGCTCGGCTGCGTGGTGGTGCGCATGAGCCGCGCCCCCATCCAGCGCGCAGTGGAGGCGGTGGCCAGCCGGGTTCTGCTGGTCACCGCCGTGACCGCGGCGTTCATGATCCTGATCTCCTTCCTGCTGCTGCGGCGCAACCTGCGCCCGCTGGCACGGGTGATCGACGGCGTGCGGCGCATCGCCGAGGGCGACTTCTCGACCCGCCTGAGGGTCCGCAGCCACGACGAGATCGGGGAGCTGGCCACCGCCTTCAACGGTATGGCCGCGCGCACGGAGCTCTTCTTCCGCTACCTGGACAAGAGCATCGCCGAGCGCCTGACCCACGACGAGAGCCTGGCGCGGCCCGGCGGGCGCATCAAGGCCGTCTCGGTCGTGTTCGGCGACATGCGCGACTTCACCCCGCTGTCGAACACCCGCCCGCCCTCCGAGGTGGTGTGGATCCTGAACACCTACTTCGGCCTGCTGTTCCAGGTGGTCCATCACCACGGCGGCGTGGTGGACAAGACCATGGGCGACGCGATCATGTCCTTCTTCGAGGCCGAGGGCCCCGGGGACACCCGGCACGCCCAGCGCGCCACCCTGGCCGCGGTGGCCATGCGGGCCGCGGTCTGGACGCTGGGGGAGCTGCTGCGCGACGCCCGCCGCCGCGGCATCCCGGTCCAGGTCGAGCCCTGCGACTTCGGCTTCTCCGTCGCCAGCGGGCGCCTGATCGTGGGCAACATCGGCACCGAGCAGCACCTGAACTACACGGTGTGCGGTCCGGCCGTGAACCTGGCCGCGCGGCTGCAGCAGGACACCCGCATGGGCGAGGTGATCGTCGATCGCTTCACCGCTGTGGACGTGGGCAGCCTGGTCCAGGTGCGCGCGCTGGCCCCGGTGCAGCCCAAGGGCTTCACCCTCCAGGAGAAGGTGACCCCCTACCTGGTGCTCGGGCTGGCGCCCAACGAGCTGGTGAAGCTGCGCGGGCTGCTGAAGCGCCTCTTCTCCGAGGGGTTCTTCCGCCGGCAGATCCTGCCGGCCAGCATGGACGGCAAGGCGCTGCCCGAGGACGTGCTGACGAGCTACGTCGAGCAGCTCCAGGCGGCCGCCACCGCGGTGATCGGGCGCGATCCCCCGCCCTTCCTGATCACCGCCAGCCCGCTCGCGCAGGCCGCCTCGAAGCCGCCCGGCTCGACCAAGGCCTGAGGAACGATCCCGGGGAGCTCAGTGCAGCTCGGCGCCTGTCAGCAGGCCGCGGAGCGCGTGCAGGATGCCGTCGGGCCGGGTGTCGAGCCGCGCCCAGGCGCTCGCGCCGAGATCGGCGGCCAGGCGCGCCGGGGCGGCGGACTCGCCACCCACCAGCAGCAGGACCGGCAGATCGCCACGCTCGTGGATCAGCGCCATGCTCTCGCGCGCGTCCCCCAGCTCGGCGTCCACCATGGCCACCGAGGGCACGTCCTGGGCCAGGGCCGCGCGCACCTGGCGCTGGTCGCGGCACTCGAGCACCCGGAAGCCGAACCCCTCCAGCAGGATGCCGAGCAGCCGGCCCTTCTCCCCGTCCCTGGCGACCATGAGGATGGCGGGCTCCGAGTTTGCTTCGTAGGCGTCGAGCACGATGCCGGAGCGTAGATCCGCGCGGGTACCGGGTCAAGGGCTTCGCGCAGCGCCACGAAGATCCACGCGGGACCGATGACTTGACTCGCGCCACGGCCGGAACCTACACTCGCTCGCACGCATGAGCCTCTCGCGCCGCGCTCTCCGGTCGCTGCTGCCAGTGCCTGTGGCCCTGCTGCTCGGGTCGCTGATGGCGCTCGGCCTGGTGGTCAGCGCGGTCCAGGCGGACAGCCTGTCGCGCCTGGCGGTGGGCTTGCTGGCCGGGTTGCTGTTCGTGGCGCTGGGCGTCTGCACCTGGGCGGCCGTGCTGGTCTTCCGCGAGGCCCGGGCGCTGGCCGTGGCCTTCCACCAGCTCGCGGCCGAGCAGTCCCCCGCCATCCACCCCTCCGCACACCGCCTGCTGCAGGAGCTGGCCGAGGCCGCGGCCGAGCTGCAGGCGGCCCTGGACCAGCGCGACGCCGAGCGCCAGGAGGCGGAGCGGCTGGTGACCCGCGCCCTCCGCCGGGAGGCGCTGCTGCGCATGGCCTCCGGCGTGGTGCGCGAGGTGCAGCAACCGCTGGCCGGGGTGATCGGCTTCGCCGAGCTGGCCATGCGACAGCCGGGCGTCAGCGGCCAGCTCAAGACCTACCTGACCATGATCCTGCAGGAGTCGCGCGCTGGCCGCGACGCCCTCGAGCGCGTGGCGCAGCTGGCCGGGCTGCACGAGACCCCGCAGGAGGTGGAGGCGCTCGAGCTGAACCCCGTCGTATCCGAGGCCCTGCTGCTCCTGCGCGAGCCGCTGCAGGCGGCCGCCATCCAGCTCGTGGAGCGCCTGCAGCCCGGCCTGCCGCGCGTGCGGGCCAACGCCGCGCTCCTGCGCGGCGCCATCCAGGCCCTGGTGGACAACGCCCAGGAGGCCATGCAGCCCGGGCCAGGCCGGCTCGAGATCGCCAGCCAGCGCGGGCCGCTGGGCGCCACGCTGACGGTGCGCGACTCGGGCCCCGGGCTCCACCTGGCGGTGCAGCAGGACATGCTGTTCACCCCCTACCACTCGACCCGGGGGCGGCGCTCGGCGGGCTTCGGCCTGGCGCTGGCCGAGGCCGGGCTGGCGGCCATGGGCGGCCGGCTGGAGGTGGCCTCCGAGCCAGGCCAGGGCTGCGTGTTCTTCGTGCACCTGCGGGCGGCGGACGCCGCCGCTACTTCTGACGCGCCTTGAGCTCCTGCAAACGCTGGTTCATCTGGCGCCCCTCGCGGGCGCGGATGTTGTCCGGGTCGATCTGCAGGACGCGGTCGTAGTAGGGCGCGGCCTCCTCGAGGCGCTCCTTGGCGAACAGCTCGGTGGCCTTGGCCATCCACTCGTCCACCAGCTTGCGCCGGGCTGGCTCCAGCTCGGCCAGGGCCTTCTTGGCCGCCTGGTGGCTCGGCCGGATGCGCAGCACCTTGCGCAGCGCCACGATGGCGCCCACCGTCTCGCCCTTCTTCGCCAGCGCCTGGCCCTCGGCCAGCAAGGCCGCGGCCTGGGTCTCCAGCGGATCGACCAGCGCCGGGGCCTCGGCCACCTCGGCGGGCGCAGGGGTGCGCCGCCGCGGAGCGGGCCTCGGCCGGTAGGTGGGGCGCCTGCGCTTCGCGGCCGGCGGACGCGTCTGGCCCGGGTCCCGGGGGCCGCCCGCGCCAGGGGAGAGGGCGGCGTCCTCGGCCTGGGCCAGCTCCTCGACCTCTCCCGGCAGCCGGCGCTCGCACTCGTCCAGCAGGCGCTCGAGGGTCATGGGCACCTCCAGGCTCGCCTCGAGGAGCTGCCAGCGCGCCTCCTCGAGCTTCTGGCGGGCGTCGTCCACGCGCCCGGCCGAGAAGGCCTCGCGGGCCTGCGCCACCAGCTCGTCCGCCTCCCGCATCACGCCCTGGACACGCTCCAGCACCGGCGTGGCCTTGCTCGAGACCGCGCGGTGGAGCCCGTCGGTCTCCGGGAGCTGGGACAGGAGGTCGCGGTAGTAAGCCACCGCCCGGAGGATGTCCCCCTCGGAGAAGCTCTCGTCTGCCCGCGCCAGGAAGGTCTCGACCTGGAACTGCGTGGCCTCCGCCACCTCCCGGAGCAGGGCGTCGTACTCCCCATCCGGGATGGTCTCGTCGAGCTTCAGCGGCTTGAGGGTGCGGTAGGCGGACAGCACCTCGCCGAGCTGGTAGTCACGCCTGGCTGCGTCGAAGAGCTCGCGTGGCGAGGGGCCGCTAGCACAGCCCGCGCAAACCACCCATGTCACTAGGATCGCTGGGGAAACGAAGCCTGCCAGGCGGCGGTCTGCGGGGCGGTGATGCACGCATCGAGGATACCCCGGAAAGAGCAGGACCACAAGGCCGATTCGACCGGTTTCAGCCAGGACGGACGGACCAGCGCTCCAGGCAGCCCTCCCCCTGGACCTCGGCCAGGAAGCGCGAGGGACGCTGGATGCTCTGCCGTCGCCCGGGCCGGTCCGCGATCTGCCGGGTGAGCAGGTACAGCTCGTCCTTGGCCCGGGTGATGGCGACGTAGAACAGGCGCCGCTCCTCCTCCAGCCCGTCCGGCGCCAGCGCCGCCCGCGGGTGGGGGAACGCGCCCTCGTCGAGCGCCAGCACGAACACGGCGAACCACTCCAGCCCCTTGGCCTGGTGCACGCTCGAGAGCGTCAGCCGCTCCTCGGGCGCGCCCGGTTTGCGCAGCTCCTCCGCGCCCACCCCGGCCAGCAGGCTCAGCTCGGACAGGAAGGCGCGCAGGCTCTCGAAGCGCTCGGCGTAGCGCGCGAGCTGGAGCAGATCCTCCTGCCTGGACTCCGGCTCGGGGTACAGCGCAGGCAGGCGGTCCGCGTAGCCGCCGGCCAGCACGCACTCGATCGCCGCGGCGCCCGAGGCGCGCACCTCGGCGGCGTCCAGGCGCGCGAGCAGCGCGCGCAGCCCCTCGAGCGCCCGCGCGGCGCGGCCGGAGACGCCGGGCAGCGGGGCCGGCTCGAGGGCCCGGCGGAAGGGATCGGGCGTCTCCCGGAGCGCCCCGAAGATGTGCTGGGCGCTCGCGCGTCCGAGGCCCGGCTGGAGGCGCAGGACCCGCAGCCAGGACAGCTCGTCGAGCGGGTTCTCCAGCAGGCGCAGGAAGGCCAGCACGTCCTTCACGTGGGCCGACTCGAAGAAACGCAGGCCCGAGCGCACCTGGTACGGGATGCCGCGCCGGGTGAGCTCGAGCTGCAGCTCCAGCCCGTGGTGGTGGGCGCGGTACAGGACCGCCAGATCGTCCAGGGCGTGGCCCTCGTCGCGGAGCTCGAGCACGCGCTGGGCCACGAAGCGCGCCTCCATGGCGGCGTCGGCCACGGGCACCAGGGCCGGCCGGGGGCCGCCCTCCGGGCGGGCCGGCCGGAGCGTCTTGGGGATCTGGCGCTGGTTGGCGCGGATGGCGGCGTTGGCTGCCAGCAGCACCGCGGGCGTCGAGCGGTAGTTCGTCTCCAGCTTGTGGAGCTGCGCCTCGGGCCAGCGGCCCGAGAAGCCCAGGATGGCCTCCGGGCTGGCGCCGCGGAAGGCGTAGATCGACTGGGCGTCGTCCCCCACCACGGTCAGGTTGCGGTGCGCGGCGGCCAGCCGGTCCACCAGCTCGACCTGCAGCGGGCTGGTGTCCTGGTACTCGTCCACCAGCACGTGCAGGAAGCGGCTCGACAGGGACTCGGCCAGCTCGGGCCGGGCGGCCAGCAGCGCCCGTAGGTGCTCGAGCAGATCGTCGAAGTCCATGGCGTCCATGGCCCGCTTGCGCTCCCGGTACGCCTGCACGGCGCGCGAGAGGTCGTCGAGCTGGGCCGCCAGCGCGGGCGCCCGGGCGAGCACCAGCGGCTCGAACCCCGTCAGGGTGTTCACCGAGAGCCCCAGCAGCTCGCCCACCACCGCGGGCTGGGCCAGGCTCTTCTGGCCCCGGGCCTGGGCGGTCAGGCAGTCGCCCAAGAGCTCGCGCGCGTCCTCCTGGTCCAGGATGGTGTAGCCCGGGCTGAAGCCCGCCAGGCCGGCGTGCTCCCGCAGCAGCCGGTTGGCCAGGTGGTGGAAGGTGCCGCCCCACACCCTGCGCACCTCGCCCCCGACCAGGTGCTCGACCCGCGCCAGCATCTCGCGGGCGGCCTTGTTGGTGAAGGTGCACAGCAGCACGCCCGGCGCCGGCACCCCCCGGGCGAGGAGCGCGGCCACGCGGTAGGTCAGGGTGCGGGTCTTGCCGCTGCCGGCCCCGGCGATCACCAGGCGCGGGCCGTCGCCCGCCAGGACCACCTCGAGCTGCTGGGGGTTCAACTCGCGGGAGAAGTCCACCCCGGCCGGAGGCGCCGGGGCGCGCAGCTCGTAGGTCTTCATGGCGACAGCGTCGGCCCGGCGGCCAGGCCGGAGAGCTCGGCGGCCGCCTGGAGCGCGGCCGACAGCAGCCGGAGCCACGGCCGGGGGGCGCAGCAGGCGGCGGCCACCATCGTCGGCGCGGCCCGTGGCCCGCCGGCGATCGCCAGCGCGACGAGCGCCCGCGCGAGGGTGCGCTCCGCGTCCTGGTCCGCCGCCTCCGGCTGCGCCTCGGCCGGCGCCTGCCCGGTCCGGTAGCCGGGGTGGGCGCGCGCCCAGCGATCCTCCTCGTCGGCGAGCCAGCGCCGGAGCTCGGCCAGGCCGCTCGACGAGCGCTCCAGCCAGGGTCCCAGCGTGGCCGCGCGAGGATCGGCCCCGGCCTGGTAGGGGCCGAGCACCGCCGACCACAGCCTGGCCAGACCCTCGAGTTGGCGCAGCACCAGGAAGCCCTGCCCGGAGCCGCGCAGCTCCGCCCCCGCCTGGCCCCAGGCCTCCCGCCGGCGGCGCGAGAAGTCGGCCGCCACGTCGCTGAAGCGGCTCGCCAGGCTGGCGGCCTTGCTGGCGTCCCCGCGCGCCACGGCCAGGGCGTGGACCCGGCGGAGCGCGAACAGCTCGGGCGGATCCTGCTCGCCCAGCAGGCGGTCGAGCAGCCGCTCCGCCTCGCTCGCGTCGCCGGCGAGCTCGGCCAGGGCGCTCAGGCGCAGCAGCAGCAGCCCGCTCTGCGCGTTGGGCGCCAGCGCCAGCCGCCGGCCCGCGATCCAGGCCTCGGCCCGCAGGGGCTCGAGACCGGCCACGAGCGCCGAGAGCGCCAGCCAGGCCTCCTCGCGCACCGCCAGGTAGGCGTCCCCGAGCGCCTCGAGCAGCGCGTCCGCGACGGCCTCGTCCGGCCAGGCGGCGAGCGAGCGGGCCAGCAGCCAACGCGCCCGCGGATCCTGCTCGCGCGCCAGCAGGGGCGGCGCGGGCAGGCTGGCCGCGCGCACCAGGCGGGTGGCCTCGGCGAGCCGCCCCGGGCCGGTGGCCGGCCCGCGCGTGCCGCCGCGCTCCGAGAACGCGGCCCGCTCCCAGGCCTGGCGGGCGGCCTCCAGGCGGGCGGTGAGCGCAGGGGCCTGTACGGCGTCCGCCTGGGCCAGCACGCGCTCCCGCGCTGCCTCGAACCGTCCGGCCTGCAGCAGGACCCCGAGCTCGGCGGCCTGCAGCCGCGCCCGGAGCGCCCGGGCGCGCGGGTCCTCGGGGTAGTCGGCCACGAACTCCAGCGCCGGCCGGAGCGCGGGAGAGGCCACCGCCTCCGCGTGCCGCAGGCTCCGCAGCGCCTCGTCGAGCTCGGCCCGGCAGGCGATGTCCGGCCGCGCGGCGATGAGCTGCTCGAGCGCCGCGCGCGAGCCCGCGGCCCGAGCTTCGGCGCACATCAGCTTCTCCAGGGCGGCCTGGGCCGCCGGCGCGTGCTGGCTCTGCGGGTAGGCGCGCAGGAAGGCCTGGTAGCCCTGGCTGCTGGCCTCGGCCGTGGCCGCGTCGAAGTCCAGCCGCTCGAGCTGGCGCCGGGCCTGGATGGCCTCGCTGGTGTCGGGGTGGCGTTCGATGAAGGCAGCGAAGGCGTAGCGCGTGCCCGTGTCCCTGGCCTGACGGTACTCGATGGCGGTGATGCGCGCGAGCGCCTCGCCCGCCTCGAAGTCGTCCGGCCTGCGCTGGATGAAGCGGCGCAGCTCCTCGACGTCGTCCGTGTCCTTCAGCTCCTCCCACCTCCCGGTCATGCACCCGGAGGGGACCAGGGCCAGGAGGAGGGTCGTGCACAGAATAGTGGAGACATAACACCTACATGTAAGTACATGTGTCCAAATTTTTGACAGGTCCGCACCACGATGCGACGATAAGGCATGGAACATCAAAGTAAAAACGTTTTCGCCGCCCCCCTCGCCGCAGCCTTCCTCGCGTTCACCGGGTGCGCTGGGCCCAGCCAGCTGGGCGGCGATCCCGGCTTCCGGAGCGTGCTGCTCCAGGACGCGGGCAGCGGGGAGTCGCTCGTGGCGCGGAGCTCCAGCGGCGATGGCGCCGGCGGCTTCCGCCTCCAGCCCCCCTCGCGGAAGCTCGACAGCCAGTGCCAGCTCGGCTTCCGCCACCCCGTGCTCAACCGGTGCGAGTACCTCGAGCGGGCCCCGGCGCCGGAGCCGACGTCGGGCGGGGTGCGCTGCTCGGAGCCGGCGAGCTGCCGCGAGAGCCTGGTCGCCCACGCCCGGGGGCTCCAGGGCCGGGATCGCTACCGGGTCGGAGGGCGCGAGTTCCCCCGGGACTGCGCCGGGTTCACCCTGGCCGCCCTGGCCGGCGCCGGCCTCGATCTGGAGGCGCTGCTGCCGGTGGATCCCGAGGATCCGAGCGGGGTGTCGCTGCTGCACCGCATGGCCAGCCAGCGGGGCATGCTCCACCGCAGCCGCGTGCCGCAGGTGGGCGACCTGGTGTTCTTCGATCACACCTGGGATCGCAACCGCAACGGCAGGGCCGACGACGCGCTGACCCACGTGGGCATCGTCGAGCGCGTGGACCCGGACGGCACCATCACCTTCCTGCACCGGGTGAAACGCGGGGAGCTGCGCTACCGGATGAACCTGTTCCACCCGGCGCTGCGGCGCGAGCCCAAGACCGGCAAGGTGCTGAACCACTACCTGCGGGTCGGGGCCGACCACGGCTCCGGACGGCTCACCGGCCAGCTCTTCCACGACTTCGCCACCGTGTTCCGCTGAGCCCCGCGCGCTCTCCTGCCCCGCGCCGGCGCTTTTCCACCCTCGTCCGAGCGGACGTCCTGGTTGGGCTGCGGGCTGCATGGCGACCTCGGGCGGGTTCGGCCGGAGCGGTCCTTCAGGGGACCTTGATCTCTTCGACGCTGGCCTCGAGGGTCTTGGTGTCCACGAAGGCCACCGTGCACTTGCCCTTCAGCCAGCCGCACGTCTCGCCCGGGTTGATCAGCACCGACTCGCCGCGGCGCTCGATCTTGGGCTCGTGCGTGTGGGCGTGGACGATGATCTGCGCCCCCGCCGTCAGCAGCTTGTGCAGGATGAAGGCCGTCAGGTCGTGGACCACGACCACCTTCTTGCCGTCCAGGTTGAGCTCGTAGGGCGCCGGCTGGATCCTGCCCTGGGAGGCGCGGGTCAGCTCCTTCTGGTCGCCGTCGTTGTTGCCGAAGACCCCGATCCACGGGCACTCGAGCTTGTTCATGGGCTCCAGGGAGAACGGCGCGACGAAATCCCCGGCGTGGATGGCGAAGCCCACCTTCTTCTCCCGGAACAGGGCCACCGCCTTCTCCACGACCGGCAGGCGATCGTGGGTGTCCGCGAGGATCCCGATGAGCATGACGCGCGTCCTTTCGGTCGCAGCAAGCGGCCACAGGGTGCCGATCGCGGCGGATGGTAGCAGGCGCCCCGCGGGCTTGTCAACGAAGGAACGGCTTGATCTTCCACAGGGTCTTGGAGCCGATCCCCCTCACCTCCTCGAGCTCCTCCAGGCTGGCGAAGGGCCCGTGCTCCTCCCGGTGTTGGACGATGCGGCCGGCCAGGGTCGGGCCGATGCCCGGGATGGCCTCCAGATCCTCGGCCGTGGCCGTGTTGAGCTCGATGCCCACTCCGGCCAGCAGGCTGGCGCTCCCGGGCAGCGGGGCGGAGGTGAAGCTGCAGGCGCCGTCCTGCCCGACCCGGAGCTCCAGAGCCGTGGGCCGGCCCGGCGCGAGCTGGAGCGCGCAGGCTTCCGGCAGGCCGCTCGCCCGGCGCAGCCCCAGCAGGCCGAGCTTGCGCACGCCCGGGCACCACAGCCCCGCGCGCTCGACCTGGCCCTGCACCAGGAGCGCCCGGCGGCAGTCCGGCGCGGCGTAGGGTCCCTCGCCCGCCTGCCCGCCCGCCCACAGCCCGAGCAGGCCGGGCAGCGCCAGCAGCGCGATCAGCACGAAGATGCCCAGCTCCTGGCGGGTCCCCATCTGCCGCGCCCCCGCCCGCTCAGCCCGGCGGCGGCCAGGCCTGCTTCCCGCGCTTGAAGACCAGGTGGGTGTGGTTCACCCCGAAGTGGTAGATCAGGTTCCGGTAGTCGGTGGTGTCGAGCACCAGCACGTCCGCGAGCCTCCCCGGCGCCAGCGAGCCCGCCTCCTCCCCCAGCCCGAGCGCCTCGGCCGCGAAGCGCGTCGCGCCCAGGATGGCCTCGCGCGGGTAGAGCCGGTTCTGCAGGCAGGCCATGTTCAGCATGAGCGGCAGGTTCTCGGTCAGGCAGGAGCCCGGGTTGAAGTCGGTGGACACCGCCACCCGGCAACCCGCGTCCGCCAGCATGCGCCCGTCCGCGTAGTCCTTGCGCCCCAGGAAGTAGGTCGCCCCGGGCAGCAGCACCGCCGCCGTGCCGGAGGCGGCCAGCTTCACCGCGGCCGCGGCGTCCGCGTGCTCCAGGTGGTCGACCGACAGCGCGCCCAGCTCGATCGCCAGCTCCACCGCGCCCGTGCGGGCGAGCTGCTCGCCGTGCAGCTTGGGCCTCAGCCCGAGCGCCAGGCCGGCCTCCAGCACCCGCCGGGCCTCCGGCAGGCTGAAGGCGCCCTGGTCGCAGAACACGTCGCAGAAACGCGCCAGGCCCTCCTCGGCCACCCGCGGCAGCATCTCCTGGCACACCAGGTCCAGGTAGCCCTCACGCGCGTGCCTGTGCTCCCGCGGCACCACGTGGGCGCCCAGGAAGGTGGGCACCACGTCCACCGGGTGCGCCTCGCCGAGCTCGCTGGCTACCCGCAGGATCTTGAGCTCGGTGTCCGTGTCCAGGCCGTAGCCGCTCTTGGCCTCGAGCGTGGTCACCCCGAACCCCAGGAAGCGGTCCAGGCGCTTCAGCCCGAGCGCCAGGAGCTGCTCGGGCGAGGCTTCGCGGGTGGCCTTCACCGTGGCGTGGATGCCGCCGCCCGCGGCCAGGATCTCCTCGTAGCTCGAGCCGCCCACCCGCCGGGCGAACTCGTTCGCGCGGGACCCGGCGAAGACCAGGTGGGTGTGGCAGTCCACCAGCCCGGGCAGGGCCACCCGCCCGCCGAGATCGACCCGGCGAGCGCCGGGCGTGCAGGCCACGTGGCTGCCCAGGTCGCGCTGACGCCCGGCCCACACCAGGCGGTCGCCCTGCGCCGCCAGGGCGCCGTCCAGGATGAGCCCCAGCCCGGCGACCGGATCGTGCTCCTCGTCCCCGGGCCCGCCCGAGGCCGGATCCATGGTCAAGAGCTGGCCGATGTTCTCCAGCACCAGGTCGGCGGTCTGCACGTCCATGGACCCCTCACCGCTTGCGCGCCGGGGCGCGGTGGATGGCCAGGCCGAAACAGTCGCCGGCGGCCTCCATGAGCATCTCGGGCAGGGTCGGGTGGGCGTGGATGGTCTCGGCCACCTGGCGGGCGGTCAGCCCCTGCTGGACCGCCAGGGTCAGCTCGGCGATGAGCGCGCCCGCCTCGTGCCCGGCGATGATCCCGCCCAGCACCCGGCCACCGCCCGGCTCGGCCACGATCTCCACGCGCCCGTCGGCCACCCCGTCGCACAGCGCCTTGCCCAGCCCGTTGTACAGGAACTTGCCGACCTCAACCTCCCGGCCCTGCTGCTTGGCGGCCTCGGGCGTGAGCCCCACGCTGGCCAGCTCGGGCGAGGTGAACACCACGCTGGGCACCGCGTCGTAGCGCATGCGCTCCGCGTGCCCCAGCGCGTTCGCCGCGGCCACCTCGCCCTCCCGGGCGGCGGTGTGCGCGAGCCAGGTGCGGCCTACCGCGTCGCCGATGGCGAACACCTTCGGGACTGCCGTGGCCATGCGCTCGTCCACCCGCACCCGACCGCGCTCGAGCTCCAGCCCGGCCTCCTCCAGGCCGAGCCCGGCGGTGGCCGCCCGGCGTCCCGTGGCCACCAGGACCTGATCGCAGGCCAGCGCCTCGCCGCCCGGCAGGCGCAGGCGGACCTCGTCCGCGCCAGCCTCCACGCCCTCCACGCCGATCCCCGTGCGCACCTGGACGCCCGCCTTGCGGAAGGCCTTCTTCAGCGCCGCCGACAGGCCGGGATCGAGGGTGCTGAGCAGGTTGGGGAGCAGCTCCACCACCGTCACCTCCACGCCGAAGGCCCGGTAGATGGAGGCGAACTCGCAGCCGATCACCCCGCCGCCCACGACCACCAGCCGGCGCGGCAGGTCGGTCGCGGCCAGGACCTCGTCCGAGCTGACCACCCGCTGCCCGTCGAGGGGCAGCATGGGCAGCCGGGCGGGCTCCGAGCCCACGGCCACGATCAGCCCCCGCTCGGCCAGGAGCTCCTCCGCGCCGCCCTCCCCCTCCACCCGCAGCCTGTCCGGCCCGAGCAGCCGGCCGCGCCCGCGCACGTGCTCGACGCGCTGGGCCTTCAGCAGCCCGGCGATCCCCTCCCGCAGCGTCCGGACGACCTCGTCCCGCCGGGCGGCCGCGCGGGCGAAGTCGAGCCTGGGCGGGGCCGGCAGCTCGATCCCCAGCTCGGCCGCCTGGTGCAGGCGCTCGAGCAGGTGGGCGCTGGCGGCCAGCGCCTTGGTGGGGATGCAGCCGCGGTTGGTGCAGGTGCCGCCCAGCTCGCGCGCCTCGACCAGCGCCACCCGCGCGCCGAGCTGCGCGGCCCGGATGGCCGCCGTGTACCCGCCCGGTCCGCCGCCCAGCACCAGCACGTCGAAGCTCCTCACCGTGGCCTCCTCCCGGCCGTCCCGGCCGCTTCCAGCACTCCGAGCAGCTCCCGGCCGCGGGGCCCGAGCGCCCGCGCCTCCCAGGCGCGCACGCGCGCCGAGCGGAGCTCCAGGCTCAGCACCAGCCCGTCGCCGGCCTGCGCGCCCGCCACCACATCGAACCACTCCACCGCGCACACGCCCGCGGCGCACAGCTCGTCGTAGCCCAGCTCCGCCAGCTCACCGCCTCCCTTGAGGCGGTAGAGATCCAGGTGGTGCAGCGCCACCCGGCCCGGGTAGCTCTGCAGCAGCACGAAGGTCGGGCTGGTCACCGGCCGCTCGGGCGGCGCGCCCAGCCCTCGGGCCAGGCCCTGCACGAAGCAGGTCTTGCCCGCGCCCAGCTCGCCGGTCAGCCCCAGCCAGTCCCCCGCGCGGAGCGCCTCGCCCAGCGCCCGGCCGAGCGCCTGGGTCTCCGCGGACGAGCGGGTCGTCCCGCGCAGGACGTCCGCCTGCCCGGGTGGGTCAGCGCCCGCCGCTGGCGGCTTCTTCTTCGGGCTCATCGCTCCAGGCCTCGAAGCGCCGGATGGCGTCCGGCAGGTGCGCGGCGATGTCGCCGGCCACGAGCCCGCGCTGGCCGCGGGCGGCCGCCGCCAGATCCCCCGCGCGGCCGTGCAGGAACGCGCCCACGCAGGCCGCCTCGGCCGCCCCCAGCCCCTGGCCGAGGAGCGCGCCCAGGACGCCCGTCAGCACGTCGCCGCTGCCGGCGGTCGCCATGCCGGGGTTGCCGGTGGGTACCAGGAAGGCCGTGCCGTCCGGATCGGCCACCACGCTGTGGGCGCCCTTGAGCACCACCACCGCCCCGGCCTGGGCCGCGAGCTGGCGCGCGGCGCCCAGGCGATCGGCCTGGATGTCCGCGGCCGTCCGGGCCAGCAGCCGGGCCGCCTCGCCCGGGTGAGGGGTGAGCACGCGCGGACCCGCCGCCTTGCGCACCAGCTCGAGCTGGCCCACCAGGTGGTTCAGGCCGTCCGCGTCGACGACCAGCGGCTGGGGCAGCTCCGCGGCCAGCAGGCGCACGGCCTCGGCCGCCTCCGGGGCCATCCCCAGCCCGGGCCCGAGCGCCACGGCGTCCTTGCCCTGGCAGGCGGCCCTCAGCCCGAGCACGTCCGCGGCCGGCTGTCCCATGGCCTCCGTCGGCCCGAGCAGAGCCCGGGCCAGCACCTCGGGCGGGGCCGCCAGGGTCACCCGCCCGGCCCCGGCCCGCAGCGCCGCCAGGCAGCACAGGCCCGCGGCGCCGGGCTTGTCGGCCGAGCCCGCGATCACCAGCAGGTGGCCGAAGTCGCCCTTGTGGGCGGCCGGCGCCCGCCGGGTCAGGTAGGGCGCCAGATCCGCGTCGTCCAGCAGCCAGGTCGCGCCTGTCCCCTTGGGCAGCAGCCCGGGCGGGAAGCCGAGGTCCGCCACCACCACCTCGCCCGAGAGCTCCGCGCCCGGGTGCAGCAGGTGGCCGCGCTTGGGGGCCCCGAAGGTGACCGTGCGGTCGGCCTGCGCGGCCAGCCCGAGCACCTGGCCGGTGTCGGCCGAGACCCCCGAGGGCACGTCCACCGCCACCAGCCGCGCGCCGGCCTGGCGGGCGGCCCGCATGGCCTGGATGGCCCGGGCCAGGTGCCCGCCCACCGGGCTGGACAACCCGGTGCCCAGGACGGCGTCCAGGATGACGGCGTAGCCCTCCAGCGAGAAGCCCTCGAGCGCCGGTTCGTCGGGCAGGCTCCGCAGCGAGAAGCCGCAGCGCTGGAAGATCTGGAGGTTCAGCAGGGCGTCCCCGCCCAGGTCCTCCGGCCGGGCCAGCAGGAACACGTCCACCTCGCGCCCGGCGTGCCGCAGGTGGCGGGCGGCCACCAGGCCGTCACCCCCGTTGTTGCCCCGGCCGCACACCACCGCCACCCGGGCCGGGCCGCGCGCGGGCAGCAGCGCCTCCACCTCCTCGGCGCAGGCCCGCCCGGCCAGCTCCATGAGCACCGGGCCGGGCAGGCCGATCTCCTCGATGGTGCGCGCGTCGATCGCCCGCATCTCGGCCGCGCTCAGCACAGGGATGGCCATGGCGCCTCCTGCGGACCGGGCTCGCCCTCAGGCGCCCGGGCGGCGGGCCTGCCGGATGGCGGTCTTCATCTCGGCCACCGCGGCCTGCATGCCGATGAACACGGCCCTCGCCAGGATGGAGTGGCCGATGTTGAACTCGGTGATCTCCAGGATGCTGGCGACCTGCCCCACGTTGACCAGGTTCAGCCCGTGGCCCGCGTAGACCGGCAGCCCGATCTTGGCGCAGGTCTTGGCCGCGTCCAGCAGCCGCTGCAACTCGGCCTTGCGCAGCACCGCGCTCTTGGCCTCGCAGTAGGCGCCGGTGTGCAGCTCGACCGCGTCCGCGCTGACCTTGTGGGCGGCCCGGATCTGGTCGATGTCCGGATCCACGAACAGGCTGACCCGGATGTCGCCGTCCTTGAGGAAGCGCACCGTCTCCTTGACCGCGTCGCGGTGCAGAGCCACGTCCAGGCCGCCCTCGGTGGTCAGCTCCTCGCGCTTCTCCGGCACCAGGGTGGCCATCTCGGGCTTGAACTCGTAGGCGATCTTGGACATCTCCTTGGTGGCCGCCATCTCGAGGTTGAGCCGCGTCTGCACGGTCTCGCGCAGGATGCGCAGATCGCGCTCCTGGATGTGCCGGCGGTCCTCCCGCAGGTGGATGGTGATCTGGTCGGCGCCGCCCAGCTCGGCCAGCGCGGCCGCGGTGACCGGATCGGGGTAGGTGGTCCCGCGCGCCTGGCGCAGGGTGGCCACGTGATCGATGTTGACGCCCAGCCTGGCCTCGTCCATGGCGCTCCTCCAGAGGCGGCCCGCCTAGCCGCCGGCGCCGAAGGCGTCGGCGATCTCGGCGGCGAAGGCCTCGATCTTGTCCTGGTCGGGCCCCTCCAGCATGACCCGCACCTTGTTCTCCGTGCCGGAGTACCGCACCAACACGCGCCCGCGCTTGCCCAGCGCCCGCTCCACGCGGGCGATGCGCGCCTGCACCCGGGGCAGCTCGCGCAGCGGCCGCTTCTCGCTCACCGCCCGGTTGACGATCACCTGCGGCACCGGCTGCATGACGCTGGCGAGCTCCGACAGCGGGCGACCCTCGCGCAGCATGACCGCGAGGGTCATCAGCGCCGCCACGATGCCGTCGCCGGTGGTGGCGTGGTCCATGAAGATCAGGTGGCCGGACTGCTCGCCGCCCAGGTTGTAGCCGCGCGCGCGCATGGCCTCGACCACGTAGCGGTCGCCCACCTGGGTGCGCAGCAGACGGATGCCGAGCTCGCCGAGCGCCCTCTCCAGCCCGAGGTTGCTCATCACCGTGGCGACCACGGTGCGCTTCCTCAGGGTGCGCTGGGACAGCATGGCGCGGGCGGCGATAGCCAGCAGGTGGTCGCCGTCGATCAGCTCGCCCCGCTCGGTGGCCATCACCACCCGGTCGCCGTCGCCGTCGAGCGCGATGCCCAGATCCGCCCGGTGGCGGCGCACGGCCTGCTGCATGCCCTCCGGGTGGAGCGAGCCGCAGCCGTGGTTGATGTTGCGCCCGTCGGGCTTGACCCCGACCGGGAACACCCTGGCCCCCAGCTCCTCGAACACCGCCGGGGCCACCTTGTAAGTGGCCCCGTGGGCGCAGTCGACCACGATCTTGATCCCCTCGAGCGTCAGCTCGCGCGGCAGCACGTGTTTCAGCGCCACCACGTACCGGCCGGCCGCGTCGTCCAGGCGGAAGGCCTTGCCGATGGCGTGGGCGGTGGGGCGCAGATCGTCGATGGCGTTCTCCAGCACCAGCCGCTCGATGCGCTCCTCGACCTCGTCGGGCAGCTTGAAGCCGTCCGCGGCGAACAGCTTGATGCCGTTGTCCTGGAAGGGGTTGTGCGAGGCCGAGATGACCACGCCCGCGTCCGCGCGCATGCTCTGGGTCAGCAGCGCGATGCCGGGGGTGGGCAGCGGACCGACCAGCAACACGTCCACGCCGAGGGAGCAGATGCCGGAGGCCAGCGCGGTCTCCAGCATGTAGCCCGACAGCCGGGTGTCCTTGCCGATCAGCACGCGGTGGCGCCGCTTGCCCAGGCGGAACACATGCGCCACGGCCCGCCCGAGCTTGAGGGCCGTCTCGCTGTTCATGGGGTAGACGTTGGCCACGCCCCGCACGCCGTCGGTGCCGAACAGCCGCCTCATGGCGCCTTGCCCTCCGCGCGGATGGCCCAGGCGATCTCGACCACCTGGCGCATCTCGCGCACGTCGTGCACCCGCACCAGCTGCGCCCCGTGGAGCACGGCCGCGGCCACCGCCGCCGCGGTGCCCCACTGACGCTCCCCGACCTCGGCTCCCAGCAGCTTGCCCAGGAAGGCCTTGCGCGACGGGCCCACCAGCAGCGGGCGGCCGAGCTCCAGGAGCGCGGGCAACCCGGCCAGCAGGGCCAGGTTGTGCGCCACGCTCTTGCCGAACAACCCCAGGCCGGGATCGACGATCACCCGCGCGCGAGGGATGCCGGCGGCCTCGGCCCGCCCGAGCGCCTCCTCCAGGAAGGCCCGCACCTCGGCCACCACGTCGCGGTAGACGATCTCGCCCTGCTGCATGTCCCGGGGGGTGCCGCGCATGTGCATCACCACCAGCGGCGCGCCCGCGCGGGCCACCACCCGGGCGAGCTCCGGGTCGGCTCGCAGGGCGGAGATGTCGTTGACCAGCGCGGCCCCGGCCTCGAGCGCCCGCCCGGCCACCTCGGCCTTGGTGGTGTCGATGCTGAGCGGCACCGCCGAGTAGCGCGCCAGGCCCTCGATCACCGGCAGGACCCGCCGGAGCTCCTCCTCGGCCGCGACGGGCTCGGCCCCGGGCCTGGAGCTCTCCCCGCCCACGTCCAGGAGATCCGCCCCGGCCTGCACCAGCTTCAGTCCGTGGGAGATGGCCGCCTGCGGGTCGAGGAAGCGCCCGCCGTCCGAGAAGGAATCGGGGGTCACGTTGACGATGCCCATGACCAGCGGGCGGCCGTCGAAGCGCAGCACGCGCGGGCCGCACGGGATGGGGGCAGGGCTCGGCATGGCCCAACACATGCCCCGCGGGCCCGGCGAAGTCAAGGCGGCCCGCCGTCGGGCTCAGCCCAGGCGGATGAGGCGGGCGGTGAGGCGCTCGAGATCGAGCTCGGCCACCGACCGGTAGGGCGCGAAGCGCTGATCCACCGGGCTGCCCGGGTTCAGCAGCAGCAGCCCGTCGCGCTTCTCCACCAGCGGCTGGTGCGAGTGGCCGAACACCAGCACGTCCAGAGGGACGCGGCCGTCGGGCCCCTGGAAGCGCTCCCGCACCCGGCGCGGGAGGTCCTGCGGCCCGCCCCAGCCGTGGATTATGCCCACCCGCCGGCCGCCGAGCTCCAGCACGTCCTGGGCCGGCCAGCGCTCCCGCACCTCGTCGGGATCCATGTTGCCGGCCACGGCGTGCACCTCGGCCAGCTCCGACAGCCTGTCGTACAGCTCCGCGCTCACCGCGTCGCCGGCGTGCAGGATGTGCGTGACGCCGTCCAGGTGGGGGCGCAGCAGCTCGAGCAGCCAGGGCACCTGGGCCGCGGCCACGTGGGTGTCTGAGACCACCAGGACGCGCATGCGTGCGTCGCCCGTCAGGCCACGCCGGGTTCGGGCGTGGGCTTGGTGGGCAGGGGCTTGTCCGGGGCCTGGCCGCCTCCGCCCGCGGCGGGCGGGGGGGTGGTGATGAGCCTGGTCTCCAGGGGCTTGGGGCGATCGATCTCCATGCCCTTGACCAGCCGATCCACGTCGCCCGCGTCGAGGGTCTCGAAGGTCAGCAGGCCCTGGGCGATGCGGTGCAGCTTCTCCAGATTCTCCTCCAGCAGGCGGCGCACCTCGGCGTGGGCCGTCTCGACCAGCTCGCGCACCTCGCGGTCGATCTCCAGGGCGGTCTGCTCGGAGTAGTCCCGGTGCTGGGCGATCTCGCGCCCCAGGAAGATCTGCTCCTCCTTCTTGCCGAAGGACAGCGGGCCCAGCTTGCCGCTCATGCCCCACTCGCACACCATCTTGCGCGCCAGATCGGTGGCCCGCTCGATGTCGTTACCGGCGCCGCTGGTCTGCTCCTGCAGCACCAGCTCCTCGGCCACCCGCCCGCCGAGCAGCACGCGGATGATGGCCTCGGCCTGCTTCTTGGACATGGTGTGGCGGTCCTCGACCGGCAGCTGCTGGGTGACGCCCAGGGCCAGGCCGCGCGGGATGATGCTCACCTTGTGCAGCGGATCGGAGTGCTCGAGCAGCTTGGCCACCAGCGCGTGGCCGGCCTCGTGGTAGGCGGTGACCTTCTTTTCGTGCTCCGAGATGATCATCGACTTGCGCTCGGAGCCCATCAGCACCTTGTCCTTGGCCAGCTCCAGATCGCGCTGGGCGATCTCGTTCTTGTCCTCGCGGGCCGCCAGCAGCGCGGCCTCGTTCACCAGGTTCTCCAGATCGGCCCCGGAGAAGCCGGGCGTGCCGCGGGCCACCAGCTCGAGGTCGACCGCCTTGCCCAGCGGGGTCTTGCGGGTGTGCACCTTGAGGATGCCCAGCCGCCCGCGCAGATCGGGCCGCGGCACCACCACCCGGCGGTCGAAGCGCCCTGGCCGCAGCAGGGCCGGATCGAGCACGTCCGGCCGGTTGGTGGCCGCCACCAGGATCACACCCTCGTTGGACTCGAAGCCATCCATCTCCACCAGGAGCTGGTTGAGGGTCTGCTCGCGCTCGTCGTGCCCGCCGCCCAGCCCGGCCCCGCGGTGCCGGCCCACGGCGTCCAGCTCGTCGATGAAGATGATGCACGGGGCGTGCTTCTTGCCCTGCTCGAAGAGGTCGCGCACGCGGGAGGCGCCCACGCCCACGAACATCTCGACGAAGTCCGAGCCCGAGATGCTGAAGAACGGCACCCCGGCCTCGCCGGCGATGGCGCGGGCGAGCAGCGTCTTGCCCGTGCCCGGGGGTCCCATCAGCAGCACGCCCTTGGGGATGCGCCCACCCAGGCGGGTGAACTTCTTGGGGTTCTTCAGGAACTCGATGATCTCCTGCAGCTCCTCCTTGGCCTCCTCGACCCCGGCCACGTCGTCGAAGGTGACCTTGTTGGTCTGCGAGGTGAGCATGCGGGCCTTGCTCTTGCCGAAGCTCATGGCCTTGCCGCCCGAGGACTGGAGCTGCCGCATGAAGAAGATGAAGATCACGAACAGGAAGATCATCGGCAGCCAGCTCAGCAGGGCGGACTGCCAGAACGGGTTGTCGTCCGGCTTGTCCACCTTGACGCCGACCTTGTGCTGGCGGAGATCGCGGATCAGGTCGTCGGTCAACAGGGCCCGGGTGACGAACTTGCGCTGGTTGCCCTGGACGAGCTCGCCGCTGACCTCCATGCCCTTGATCACCACGGTGCGCACGTTGTCCCGGCTGACCTCCTCCCAGAACTCGGAGAAGGTGACCTCGCGCCCCTCCTGGCCGCCGGTCGCGAAGATCTGGTAGAAGCTGATGAACATCGCAATCAGCAGCACCCACAACAGGATGGTCTTGGTGCTCTGCTTCAAGAAACTGCCTGCCTTTCCTCGCCCTCGGGGCGCCGCGCGCTCATCCGGCTCCTGGCCCTGGAGCTAGGGGAGTATAGGGCCCGCCACGCGGAGCGTCAAGGCGAGCCTGGGGCGTCTTCTTCCAGCCGGATGCGGCCTTGCGCGCAGCGCAGCGCCAGCCCACCGGGCAGGCCGAGCCGCCAGCGCCGGCCCGGCCGCGCCAGGCGGGCGAGCAGCGCCTCGAGCTGCTCGGCCTCCAGGCGGGCGGCCTGGCCGCGCAGCGCGGCCAGCAGCCGGAGGAGCACCCGGGCCTGGAGGGCCGGAGGGAGCGCGCGCAGGCAGGCCGCGTCGATTTCCACCCCTGCCCCGACCTGCTCGATCGCGGGCTGGTCCGCCTGGGCTGACAGGCACTCCTCGTCCCGCGCCGCGGCCCGGGCCAGGCGCAAGACCGCCCGCGAGATCGAGGGGTTGAGCTCGGCCCGCAGCCACGGCAACAGCCCATGCCGCACCCGGTTCCTGGCGTGGCGCAGGTCCTGGTTGGCCGGATCCTCCCGCCAGCCCAGCCCCCGCCAGGCGAGGTAGGCCTCGATCTCACGCCGGGTGAGCCCGAGCAGCGGGTGGACGAAG
Source organism: Myxococcota bacterium (assembly GCA_022710975.1). GTDB lineage: Bacteria > Myxococcota > B64-G9 > B64-G9 > B64-G9 > JAKLGA01. The sequence continues at coordinate 307,269 of JAKLGA010000006.1, forward strand.
GGCGCGGGGCCCCGGGCGCGGATGCCCGCCAGGCCCGCCACCCCGGTTCCGCGCGCCAGGCGAAGCAGCACGGTCTCCACCTGATCGTCCGCCGTGTGCCCGAGCGCCACGTGGGCGAGCCCCCGGCGGCGCGCCAGCCGCGCCAGGATCGCCAGCCGGGCGGCACGCAGGGCGGTCTCGGACGCTCCGGCGAAGGCGCTCCGCGGGCTCAGCCGCAGGCGGTGGAAGGCGAGCCCCCGGGCGCGCGCCAGCTCGCCCACCGCGCCGGCGATCCGGCCCGAGTCCGGGCGCTGGCCATGGTCGACGCTGGCCACCTCGAGCCGCAGCGCGAGCGGGGCCCGGAGCCGGTCGAGGAGATCGAGCAGCGCGGTCGAGTCCGCCCCGCCCGAGCAGGCCACCAGGACCTCCCCGCCGGGGGGCACGAGCCCATCCGTGAGCAGCGCCCGGCGAACCCGGGCGAGCAGATCGACGCGCGCGGACATGCGCGCACCATACCACCCCGGCCAGGGAGGCGCAGAGCGAAAAATCCTTGAGGCCCCGGAGGGGTTGTGTATACTGGCGCCGGCTGTCAAAAAGGTCCTGGAGAATGCGGAGTTCCGGCGTCCAACCGGAGGAGGCCAGCATGAAGCGCGTGGCTCTGTGGTCGGGCATGATCGCTCTTTGCACCTCGCTCACCCTGGTGGCGGGCTGCGTGGAGAAGAAGGTCGATGACGGCAAGGCCACCGAGGCCAAGCCCGACGCGGCCATCGAGCAGGCCAAGCAGGTCAGGCCGGTCCTCAAGGCCTCCGAGGACGACTGCGTGGGTCCGCTGAACAAGACCGGCAAGCCCCGCGAGATCGCCTTCGGCGAATCCAAGTTCCAGCTGGATGGCTACCTGCTCACCCAGCTCAACAAGGATCCCGACGACGAGATCGTGGTGGGAATCATCTCCGACACCAAGGAGAACACCGAGGACAACAAGAAGAACCTCGAGCAGATCCTGGAGTTCTTCGAGCGCGAGAAGGTCCAGGCCATCATCCACCTGGGCGACATCGCCAGCATCACCCCGCTGCCCGAGGAGATCGACGTCCCCGAGAAGGACGACCAGGGCAAGGCCCTCACCGAGGAGGACAAGGAGCGTTTCCGGCGCCGGACCATCAACAAGGCGCGCCGGGAGACCATGAAGGAGAGCTACGACGACATCGTGGACATGGTCTCGATGCTGGCCGAGAAGGAGCTGCCGCTGCTCGTCCTGTCCGGCAACCGCGAGTGCAAGAGCATCTTCAACAGCGCCCTCGACACCGTAACCGAGGACTTCCCCAACGCCATCAACATGAACCTCGTGCGGCGCGTCGCGCTGGACGATCTGACCGTCATCAGCATGCCCGGCTACCACGATCCCGAGTACGTGCACTGCCCCTGGGACAAGTGCATCTACTTCGAGAGCGACACCCTGGCGCTGCTCGATCTGACCAAGGAGTCCAAGGCGCCGGTGCTGGTGATCTCGCACGGCCCTCCGCGCCAGCAGGACCGCAACGGCATCGACGCCGTCAGCGAGGGCGCCAACGTCGGCAACCCGGCCCTGGCCGACGCCATCCGCAAGGCGGGCATCCAGTTCGGCGCCTTCGGCAACATCCAGGAGGCCGGCGGCAAGGCCACCAACCTCGAGGGGACCACCATCCTCCACCAGGACACCTTCGTGCAGTCGCTCTTCCTGAACCCGGGCCCGGCCGACTCCATGGCCTGGTCGATGAACGACGGCACCGAGAGCCGCGGCATGGCGGCGGTGCTCTCCTTCGTGGGCACCAAGGCCAAGTACAAGGTCTTCCGCCTGGGTGAGGACACCAAGAAGGCCGCCGACAAGCCAGAGGATAAGCCGGCCGACAAGCCGGCCGACAAGCCTGTCCCCTAGTCTGACGTCAGACCGGCCCGACCCCCGATCCCGGGTTGTTCAGTAGTTCGTCGCGGCCTCGATGGTCTTCACGCCGTCCCAGCTCCCCTTCCAGGCGGGATCCACCGGCATGCGGAAGATGAACTCCATGGTCTGGTCCTCGCCGGCCAGGGCGCGGGCCTTGACGATGAACTTCATCTCCAGCTCCTCCGCGTCCGGCGGGCAGGTGGGCGTCACGAAGTAGTTGATCTCCGCTCCGGGCGGGAAGTCGTGGATGTAGTCCGAGCCGTCGAAGGGCGGCAGCACCGGGGCCTTGCTGGCCGAGGTGGACTCGGCCATGTGCTGGGTGCGCGGATCCTGCATCTCGACCGGGCGGTTCTTCTTCTTGGCCAGGGCCACCTCTTTCTCGTAGTCGTCGATCTCCTGCTGGGGTGGCTTCTTGAACCAGCGCAGGTTCCAGCCGCTGTAGACCAGCTCGCCGATGCCGCCCCAGGCCATGAAGCGCCACTGCAGCTTGTTGTCGACGTTGATCACCTTGACCGCGTCGAGGCGCACCGAGCCCACGTAGTTGCTGGCCACCGCCCGGTAGGTGCCCGCCTTGAAGTCGTCGTAGATCTCCCGGGTGATCTTGTAGGCCTCCTCCCGGATGGGCAGGTTGCCCTGCGCCGCCTTCTGGCGCGGGCCCTCGGTGGCGGCGGTCTGGCGGTGCTCCTTGATCACCGCCTCCGGGTCGGCCTTGTCGGGGTAGGCCTCGAACAGCGTCTTGACCGGGTTCTTCTGGTACCAGTTGACCAGCACGTTGATCTCGGACAGGTAGCGTTGCAGGTCGGGCCGCCCCTCCATGTCCACGATCGGGCGCAGCCCTGCGTTGTTGCTGATGAACTCGAGCTGGGTGCGCAGCAGGGCGGCCTCGAAGCCCGCCTGCTTCTCGATCTCGGCCTTCATGGTCCACTGGCAGAAGACGTACGCCACGCCGGCGCCGACCACGGCCATGAGCAGGGGCAGCAAGAGTTTCTTCATGCGTCGTTCCTCTTTGGGTTGGGGAGGTCAGCCGCAGGCTATCGCAAGCCGGCCGCCGGATGCAACTCGGGCGCTCAGGGCGGCAACATCCCGCGGGCGCGCAGCAGGGGCAGGAGCTCGCGCCAGTCGCGGAAGACGAGCTCGGCCCGGGTGGGCGGCGGGCGCCGGCGCTCGTGGATGCGCGCGGCCCGCATGCCCGCCGCGAGCGCGCCGGAGACGTCGGTGGCCTCCAGATCGCCGATGTGCAGCACCCGCTCGGGCGGGAGATCGAGCCGGGCCAGCACCGCCTCGAAGGGCGCGCGATCAGGCTTGAGCGCGCCCGTCTCCTCGGCGTTCAGCGTCACGGAGAAGGGCAGCTCCGCGAGCCCGAGGCCGCGCAGCTTCTGCCCCACCGGGTAGTCCGACAGCAGCGCCAGCGCGAGCCCCTGGTCGTGCAGCTCGGTGAGCGCCCGGCCGACCCCCGGCCGCGGCCGGGTGGAGGCGAACACCGCCATCCAGCGCTGCTCGACGACCTCGTGGATGCGGCGCTCGGCCTCCGCGGCCGTCACCCCCAGGCGCTGGGCCAGCCGCCGGGCCTGCTCGGCGCGGTAGTCCGCGAGGCGCCCCTCGCGGCGCAGCTCCCGGCGCACCCGGTTCAGCTCGCGGAAGAACCCGCGCAGCGGCCACAGCGTGCGGAGGTGCCCCCACATCATGCGGCGGATGCTGTAGAGCGTCCCGTCGAGATCCACGCACACCGCCCGGAGCGTGGGCCGGAGCGCGGGGCGCTCCGGGCTCACGGGCCGGCCTCCACCCAGCGCGCGGGCCCCAGGCGCTCGAGCGCCGAGGGATCCGCCGCCAGGTGAGGCACCTTCACGTGGGCGTCGAAGGCGCCGGCCTGGATGCGCGCCAGGCGCCAGCGCTCGAACGCGCCCGCCGGCAGCAGCGCCAGCGCAGGCGCGCCCAGGCGCAGCGAGGCGCGCTTGGCCTGGTACTCGATGTTCGCCCGCCGCAGCTCCTGCTCGCAGGCCTCGAGCAGCGCGCGGGCCGGTGGATCCGCCAGCGGGGCCGTCGGCTCGACGTAGAAGACGTAGCGCGGGTTCTCGGCGTCCAGGCGCACGCTGACGCAGAAGCCCGCCAGCGCGACGCCGGTGCGCTCCTGGGCCGCGGACACCGCCTGCACCACGTGGCTCTCGCCGATCTTCTCCCCGGTGTAGGAGAGCATGTTGCCCCCCTTGTGGCAGAAGACCACCTGGGGCGTGTTGCGGTACCGGCCGACCACCTCGATCACGTCGTTGATGTCGTAGCGGTACAGACCGTGGGAGCCGGTGATCAGGATGCGGTAGCGCTTGCCCTGCTCCAGCCCCTCGGCGGTGAGCGCCTCCGGGACCCTGGCCGGGTCCTCGCCCTCGGGCACGAACTCGAGGAAGTGGCTGCCCACGGCCAGCACGCCCGCGGCGCCCTCGGGCCCCAGCACCACCGTGAAGTTGCCCTCGGAGGCGGTGAAGCCGTAGTCCATGACCTTCAGGCCGCCGAACCACTCGGGGAACTGCCGCAGGTAGAAGGGCGCGGAGCCGCCCTTCCAGCACAGCAGCCCGCACAGGTTGGGCCACAGGTCGATGGGGCGCACCCGCCCGTGGGCGGCCAGGGAGGCCCGCAGGCGATCGGCCGCGGCCGGGGCGGGGCGCAGCCGGCGCTCGAGCGCGGCGCGCAGCCCGGGCGGCAACTCCCAGCTCCGGTCCAGGCCGCCGCGCTCGCAGTCCTCGATGATGCGCGGGGCGAACTCGGTCAGCTTGCGGCACATGAGGATCAGTGTCGAGGGGTTGATGGCCGCCATGAGCGAGATGTCGGTGATGGCGGCCATGCGCAGCAGCGTGTAGTACTTGGCCTGGAAGTCCTCCAGGTGGAAGATCTCCATGGGGATGCTCTGGAGCGGCGCGAGCAGGCCGATCCGGCCCGTGGTGCCCTGATCGACGCCTCCCATGGCCACGGTGATCGAGCCGAAGGGGATGCCGGCCTCGGTCCGCCCCTCGATGCGCGGCGAGTGCATGGTCAGGATGGTGCCCCGCACGAGCGAGGGGAAGGCCTGGGAGACCTGGCGCATCCACACCCTGCGGCTGACGCGGACCTCCTCGAGGTAGCGGCGGGTGACCGGGATGAACTTGGCCGCGCCGGTGGTGCCGCTCGTGCGGCCGAAGAAGTACACCTTCTCCTTGACCAGGACGTTCTCCTCGCCGCGGGTCATGCGCTGGATGTAGGGCTCGAGCTCCTCGTAGCGCCGCACCGGCACCTGGCGCTGGTACGCGCGCACGTCCCGGATGCCGGCGAAGCCGTGCTCGCGGCCGAAGGCGGTGTCCTGCTGGCTGCGGACCATGTCCAGCAGGCGCTCCGTCTGGATCTCGCGCGGGCGCCTGGTGTGCTCCTCGAAGCGGCTCCAGGACTTGGAGAAGAGGGCCTGGCCCAGCAGGCGCACCGCCTCGGGTGGGGTGCGCTGCACCAGCCCGCGCCACAGCAACACCGCGGATCCGGCCAGCAGCTGGTCGCCCAGGTTCACGCGCACCTCCCTCCGCTCGTCCCCTCAGGCGATAGCACAGCGCGGCGCCGCGGCCATAGAAAAATCCGCGCCGGGATGCTATGACCCGCGCATGCCCCGGGAGGCCCCCACGCAGACCCCCGCCCCCGTCCGCCGCCGCGGCCCCATGGGCCTCGGGCCCTACGCGGCCCGGCTGAGCCTGTGGAGCGGCCTGATCTGGCTGTGGGGCCTGGCGTGGAGCGGGCACTACGGCTTCCGCTGGAGCCAGGTGGACGGGCAGGTCGCGCTGTCCAGCGCGCTGCCCATGGCCGCCTGGTCGGCCTTCTTCGCGGTGTTCATCACCTGGTGCTCGGCCAGCCTGCAGACCCGCCGCAAGCTGCTGCTCGGGCGCCTGGAGCCCAGCCCCGAGGAGTGGCGCCGGCTCGAGCGGGAGCCGGCCCGCTCCCTGCAGGGCGCGTTCTGGTCCGCGGCCAGCGCCTGGGCCGCGCTCGGGGCCCTGGCGGCCGGCCTCCTGGCGTTCGGCCTGGCCGGCTTCGAGACCGACGGCAGCCTGGACCGGCTCGGGACCATGGCCTGCACCTTCCTGCTGCCCTGGCTCCTGGCGCTCGGGCTCACGCCGCTGGCCGTGCGGCGCTCGGCGGCCCGCTTCGTGGCCGCCCTCGAGCGGGGCGGCCCGCTGCGCCTGCCGCGCGGGCGCTACCTGTTGCTGCACAACGTGCTGCCCTACGCGCTGTTCAACGCAGCGGCCGGGCTGAGCGTGGCCTTCTCGCGTTTCGCGCCGGTCTACCGGCGGGGCGAGGAGCTGTCCGCCCACACCCTGGCGCTGCACCTCGGCGCGACCGCGCTGGTCATCGGGCTGTTCGTGGTGGGCGCGGCCCGCCTCAAGACGCGCGTGGACTTCCTCAGCCCGATCCAGCTCGAGGGCGCCGGCGCCAGGGGCAACGGACGGGCCCGTTGGCGCGTGTGGTACGCGCTGGCGGCCGGGCCGCTGACGTACCTGGCGCTGCGGGTCGGCCTGTGGGCCTCGGGCCAGGAGCAGCTCGCGGTCCGCGACGCCATCCTCCTCAAGGTCGCGACCTGCCTGACCCTCAGCCTGCTCACGGCGTTCTGGGCGGTGTCCTCGACCCTGGCGATCATGGAGGCGGAGGGCCTGGATGGCCACCGCTACGTCCGCCTGCACCGCTTTCTCAGGCGCATGGGGCTGCTGGCAGCGCCCGTGGACCGGTAGGCTGGCGCCGAAACGCAAGAGGCCCGGTCCTGGGACCGGGCCTCGGTGTGGCGCGCAAGATGAGCAGCTAGCTAGCGCTTCGCGCGCTTGACCTTGCGGACCTTCTTCTTGGCGGCCTTCTTGCCCGGCTTCTTCTTGGCAGCCTTGCGGACCTTCTTCTTGGCGGCCTTCTTGCCCGGCTTCTTGGCGGTCTTGCGGACCTTCTTGGCGGCCTTCTTCCCCGGCTTCTTCTTCGCGACCATCACAGATCCTCCTGTCTCCCCCACCTGTCTTCGTGGTTTACGTGGAGGAGTGACGATACGTTACAATTGCTCTCATGTCATGTCAACACCAAAATTCATTTTCTCCCGGCCCCGCGGTTTCCGTCCACACGCGATGTCCGCTTGACACCCACTCCCCTTCGTATTACGCAGACGGCCGCGGACGCCGCGTTGCACGATTCCTACCCGCGCGGCTGGAGCTAGCATGCCCAAGGAGATGCTGATCAACGCCTCGGAACCCGGCAACATCCGGGTGGCGATTCTCGATCACGGCAGACTGGACGCCTACTTCGAGGAGTTCGACGAGGAGGCCCAGTCCCGGGGAAACATCTACGTGGGGCGGATCGCCAACGTGGAGAAGAGCCTGGACGCCTGCTTCGTCGAGTACGGCGAGGCCAAGCACGGCTTCCTGCCCCTGGATGAGATCCTGCCCCACTGCTGGTCGTCGAAGTCAGGCGAGGGCAAGGCCGCGCCCGGGGACCGGGTGCACCGCGGCCAGCTCCTGGTGGTCCAGGTGGACAAGGAGCCCATCGGCACCAAGGGCGCGCGACTGACCACCAACATCTCGCTGGCCGGACGGTACATGGTCCTGATGCCCTACAGCGAGACGCTCGGCGTCTCCCGCAAGATCGAGGACCCCGAGCAGCGCCAGGCCTACCGCGATATCGTCGCGCAGATCGACCCGCCCAAGGGCATGGGCATCATCGTGCGCACGGCGGGGCTGGGCCAGGGCAAGCGCGACCTGTCGCGCGATCTCAGCTTCCTGCTGCGCCTGTGGAAGGACATCCAGGCCAAGGCGGACTCCGCCAAGCAGCCCATGCTCCTGCACGCCGAGTCCGAGCTCATCCTGAGGGTGCTGCGCGACTACTACACCAACGACATCACCCGCACCCACATCGACGAGCCTCAGGCCTTCGAGAAGGCCCAGGAGTTCTTCAAGCTGGCCATGCCGCGCCAGAAGGACACCCTGCAGGCCTACAGCGATCGCGAGCCGATCTTCGATCGCTTCGGCGTGGAGCAGCAGCTCGAGCAGATCCACGGCCGCAGCGTCCCCCTGCCCTCCGGCGGCAGCCTGGTGATCGACTCCACCGAGGCGCTGGTGGCCATCGACGTGAACTCCGGCAAGACCAAGTCCAGGGGCGGCCAGGAGGTCACCGTCTACGAGACGAACCTGGAGGCGGCCCGCGAGGTGGCCAGGCAGCTCAGGCTGCGGGATCTGGGCGGGATCGTGGTGATCGACTTCATCGACATGTCCGCCGCCAGCCACCGCTCCGCGGTCGACAAGGCGCTGCGCGACGCCATGAAGGCCGATAAAGCCCGCCACCAGCTCGGCAAGATTTCCTCGTTCGGCCTGTGCACCTTGACCCGCCAGCGGCTGGGGCGCGCGCTGTCGCGCACCGGCTCCATCCCCTGCCCCACCTGCACGGGCAGCGGACGGGTGCGCGACCAGGAGAGCGTCGCCCTGCGCGTGCTGCGGCGCATCCGGGCCGAGGCGTCCGCGGGCGGGCTCGGGGGGGTTCGCGTGCGACTCCACCCGGCCTTGGCCGAACACCTGCAGAACCGGCATCGAGCCGACCTGCTGGCCGTGGAGCGCCAGCTCGGCATCCAGGTCTCCGTGGTCGGCAACCCGTCGCTGGCCTGGGGGCAGGAGGAGGTCGATCGGCTGTCCCGGGACGGGAGCCCGCGCCCCGAGCGAAACGACCCCCCCGAGCGGCGTGATCGCCACGACCGGCCCGGGCGCCATGACCACGCGGAGCGCGAGGATCGCCCCGCGCGGACCCCGCCCCCTGCTCCACCCGCGCCCGCCGCGGCCAGCCCGGAGGGCCCGCCGGCCGTGGAGACCCCGGCCGAGGGCGCAGCGCCGGCCGATCCGAATGGCCGCAGCAGGCGTCGGAGACGGCGGCGGCGGAAGCGGTCCGACGGCGCCGGCCCGCTCCCCCAATCGGCCGAGGGGAGCCAGGCGGCGGCCGGGCCGGAGGTCGAAATGGAAGACGGCGCTCCGGAGACCGAGCCGTCCGCGGCGCCTGCCGGGACCGCGGGCCCGGCGCCTGCGCCCGTCGCGCGCCCGCCGGTGAGGCCGGCCGAGCTCGAGGATGACGAGAACTACGGCAACCGCCTCCCGCCAGAGCCCGAGGACGACGAGACGACCGGGAACCTGGTGGAGGCCGAACCCGAGGTGGACGGCAACCTCGTGCGGACCGGCGGCGATCACCGCAAGCGCCGGCGGCGGCGCCGGCGGCGGCGTCCTGGCGGCGGCTCCCCCGGGCCGGCCGCTCCGAGAAATGGGTGATGCGCGCGGGCCCCGCGTGCTATCATCCCGAGCAGCTTCGAGGTCGAGGTGACAGTCGGCTCCATGACGAGCAACGGCAGGTCAAGCCCACCAGGCGGTCCCGGGGACAAACGCACCGATCCGCGCATGGCGATCTCGATCGGGATCGAGGTGGAGGTGGCCGGCGAGCGGCGCCGGGTGTCGCTGGTCAGCCGGGACATCAGCCCGGGCGGCATCTTCCTGCGCACTGAGGCCCCGGCGCCCATCTTCAAGCGCGTCACGCTGTTCCTGCCGCAACCAGGCGGGACCCAGCTCGTGCTGGGCGGTGAGGTGGTCCGCTCCCTCTCCCCGGAGCAGGCCAGGGCCAAGGGCCAGCCGGCCGGCATGGCGGTCGCCTTCGACGAGGCCTCGCGCCCGAAGACCAAGCAGCTGCTGGCCCTGGTCGAGCGCATGGCGCAGGGCGAGGCCCGCCCCCCGGCCGCCGCCCGGGAGCCCCCACCGGCCCCGGCCACCGCGCGCGCGCCCGAGGCCGCGGCCAAGAGCGACGTGGAGGCCAAGGCGGACAGCCTGCTCGGCGAGCTGGACGCGCTGCTCAAGGGCGACGAGGCGCCTGGGCCTGCGGACGTGGAGCTGGACGTGGTGGTGGATGGACCGCCCGTGGACGTGGAGCCCGAGGTGACGGACGCCAGCGGGCGACTGCGGGCGCTGGCGCACGAGGAGACCCCCAGGCCTCCTGCCCCGGCCGCTCGCCCCGCGGAGGCCCCTGCCAGGCGCCCGGCCTCGTCCACGGCGATGCTCCCGCCCGCGCAGGCGGCCGCGCACGTGGCCGAGCTCCAGGCCGCGCTCGCGGCCTACCGCCAGGCGGTCAAGGGGAGCACGCACTACGAGGTCCTGCTGCTCACGCGCCAGGCGAGCGCGGAGCAGATCAGGCAGGCCTTCGGGCAGCTCCTCCAGCGGTTGAAGCCGCGCGCGCCGTCCTCCCAGCTTCCGCCCGAGCTCGCCAGGGGCTTGGCGCAGGCGCTGGACAGGATCAAGAAGGCGTCCGACACGCTGACCCACCCCGAGCGCCGCAAGGCCTACGATTTCCTCCTGCAGGCCGACAACGGCAGCTGAGCCTGGCAAGGCGCACCCTGCGAGCGCTCCGCCGGTGTCTCCGGGAGCGTGGGCTCAGTCGTCAGGCAGGATCCACTCGGGCTCGACTTCCTGGATGGACAGCTCTTCCTGGACTTCCTTCAGCCGCTCGTCCGTGGTGCGCAGGCGCATGGTCAGGATCTGCAGGAAGCTCCACAGCAGCTTGATGCCCGCGGCGGTGTCCTTGCGGATGTAGTTGTAGAACTGCTTGCGGCCGATGACCAGGACCTTGCACACGCCCACGGCCCGGATGGCCGCGGAGCGGGGGGCGTTGTCGAACAGCGCCATCTCGCCGAAGTGGCTGCCCTGGGGCAGCCGGGCGATCTCCTGCTGCCCCTTGAGCACCAGGGCCTCGCCCATCACCAGCAGGAACAGCTCGTCGCCCGGTACGCCCTCCTCGATGATCGTGTCCCCGTCGGCGTAGGAGCGGGTGTAGGTCAGGTTCATCAGGTTGACCAGCTCGCGGTAGCTCAGGTACTTGAAGAGCGGCGCGTTGCGCATGGTGTCCATGCGCAGGCGCAGCTCCTCCGCGGCGCCCTTCTCGTCGTCCGGGATGTCGATGTACAGGGCGGTGATGTTGTCCTTGCCGCCCCGCTCGTTGGCGAGCGCGATCAGCCGGTCCGGGAACTCGGCCGGCGGGCCCTCGGCCAGCAGCTTCTCGAGATCGCCGGGCCGGAGGTATCCGTGCAGGCCGTCGCTGCACAGGATGAAGCGGTCCGAGGGCAGGACGTCCAGGTGCATGGTGTCCACGCGCACCTGCTCCTGGATGCCCACCGCGCGCGTGATGACGTTCTTGTACCGGGCCTTGCGGGCCTCGTCCTGGCTGAGCACGCCGCGCTTGACCTGCTCGTTGATCAGGGTGTGGTCCACGGTGAGCTGGTGGACCTCGTTCTCACGCAGCAGGTAGATGCGGCTGTCGCCGACGTGGCCGATGAAGGCCCCGTTGCCCTCGATGACCATCATCGACAGCGTGCTGCCCATGCCGCGCTTCTGGGCCTCGGCCTGCCCCATCTTGTAGACCGTCGCGCAGGCCTTCTGGACGGAGTCCTCGAGCAGCTGCAGGACGCGGTTGCGGGCCGTGCCCGGGGCGTCGCCCTGGGTCGCGGCCAGCAAGGGGCGGTTGGCGGCCAGCTCGCGCCGGATGACGTCGATGGTCGTGGCCGAGGCCACCTCACCCGCCGCGTGCCCCCCCATGCCGTCGGCCACGATGTAGAGCTGCAGGGCTTCGTCGAGCAGGAAGGCATCCTCGTTGTGGTCGCGCTTCCGGCCGACGTCGGTCTTGCCGTACGCCCGGGGCTTCAACTCCACAGACCTCCTCGAAATGATCTCCGAAGTGCCCCATACCTAGCAGATGCCCCGGAGGGGGTCAACCTTGCAGCGCGGTCTCGAAGCCGAATTCTCCGGGCCGCGCTAGGACTCCTCGCCGAACAGATCGAGCTGGTGCCGCGGGGGGCCGGCCGGGCCGTTGGCAGCCTGGGCGCCGACGAGCGCGGGGGCCTCGGGGGGCGCGAGGTGGCAGGTCTCGCCCAGGCCGGGGTTCTGGCACGAGCACACGCGCACCTCCACGCCTGCCCGCTTGGCCAGGGCCCGCAGGCGCTGGTAACCATCCCTGCGGGTGCGCTCGGGGAGCCAGCGCTGGTCGTGGTGCAGCCCCAGGCGTTTCCAGGGCTGTCCGCGGAAGCTGCCCTTGATCAGGTGCTGGTGGGCCGAGGGCAGGTTCGCCTCGAGGCGCTCGAGGATGCGCGGCTCGAGCACCAGGTAGGCCGCGGCGGCGCGCTCCGCGCCCGCCGAGCGGATGTGGCGCAGCAGCTCCTCCAGGTGGCCGACCGTGTCCGAGACGAAGGGGATCAGCGGCTCGATGCGGGCCTGGACCTGGACCCCCCAGGCGCTCAGGCGCCGGATGGTTTCCAGCCGATCGCGGGGGCTGGGCGCACCAGGCTCGTACAGCGCGAGCAGCTCGCGCTCCAGCGAGAAGAGCACCACCTCCGCGTGGATCCTGGGGGCGTGGGCGCGGAACAGCTCGCCGAAGCCCTCGGGCACGACTCCGCGGGTGCGCAGGACCAGGTGACACCCGGCCTCGAGCAGCAGGCGCGCGACCTCGTGCGTCAGGGTGAGCAGGGCAGGCAGGGGCTGGAAGGAGTCGGTGGTCAGGTTGAGCAGCACCTCGCGGGGCAGGTTGCCGGTGCGCTGGCGGATGCGCAGCTCCCGCTCGAGCTGCTCGGGCAGCTCGGTGTACAGCTCGGGCGCCGTCTGGCCGCCCTGGCGGGATCGGAGCGGGCACCACAGGCAGCCGAACTGGCAGCCGTAGGCGACGTTGACGACGTGCGCGTTCGGCGCGCACGGCCTCCGGGAGCGAGAGATCGGGGAGGCCGGCGGGCCGGGGCTCGGCGGCGACTCGGGCATCGGGAGAGGTTCGTCATCCCTGTACACGCTTTCAGTATAGTGTCCGCGCTCCGGACATGTCAATCGGCAGGCTCTCCCGGGGGGAGAGTCCCACCCCGGCGGGCACACTTTTTTTTCCTTGCGCGCTCCACCGCCACGGTGCTAGGAATTCTGCCCGCCGAAGCTCGGTTGGTAACGTCGCAAAGAGGATGGAAGTTCAGCGATAACCCGAAGGACCTGCAAAAGGAGCGAAATGATGCGGACGACTCTCGCGATCGCTGGGTTCGGGCTGGTCGCCAGCCTGCTGCTGGTGGCTCCTGGATGCCCAAGGGGTGAGGATGGCGGCAAGGGCCCGGCGACCGGCGCCGTGGGCCAGGCCATGCAGCAGACCGTGGCGGAGAAGGCCAAGGTCGAGTTCTTCGTGATGTCCCAGTGCCCGTTCGGCGTGCAGGTCGAGCAGGGCATCGCCCCGGTCCTCGACAAGATGGGCGGGGACATCGACTTCACCATCGACTTCATCGGCAACGAGGCCAACGGCCAGCTCACCTCGATGCACGGTGAGAACGAGGTCAAGGGCGACAAGGTCCAGCTCTGCGCGCTCAAGTACTTCCCGGGCCAGTCGCTCAAGTTCATCAACTGCATGAACAAGAACCCCCGCGGCATCCCGGGCAACTGGGAGGGCTGCGCCACCGAGACGGGCCTCGACATGCCCAAGCTGAAGACCTGCTACGAGGGCGCCGAGGGCAACGACCTCCTGAAGGCCTCCTTCGCCAAGGCCGCCCAGCGGCGCGCCCGCGGCAGCCCCACCATCTACATCGCCAACAAGCCCTACACCGGCCCGCGCAGCGAGCTGGCGTTCACCCGGGCCATCTGCGAGGCGTTCCCCAAGGACAAGCACGCCATCTGCGCCAGCCTGCCTCCGCCGGTCAAGGTGCCGGTCACCATCGTCACCGACCAGCGCTGCAACGAGTGCAAGGCCGAGTTCTGGAAGGCCCGGCTGGAGAGCATGTTCCCGGGCGCCGAGTTCACCGTGAAGGAGTACACCACGGACGAGGGCAAGAAGTTCTACACCGACCTCGGCCTGACCCTGCTCCCGGCCATCCTGTTCGGCAAGGACGTCGAGAAGGCCGAGAACTACGAGCGGGTGAAGAAGTTCCTGGCGCCCAAGGGCGACTACCTCGAGTTCCGCGCCGGCGCCAAGTTCGATCCGACCAAGGAGATCTGCGACAACAAGGTCGACGACACCGCCAACGGCAAGATCGACTGCGACGATCCGGACTGCACCCAGTCCCTGGTGTGCCGCAAGGAGATCGCCAACCGCCTGGACGTGTTCGTGATGTCCCAGTGCCCGTTCGGCGTGAAGGCGCTCAACGCCGTGGACGAGGTGCTGAAGAACTTCGAGGGCAAGCTCGACTTCAACATCAACTTCATCGGCGGCGTGGCCAACGACGCGCCCACCTCCATGCACGGGCCGGCCGAGGTGGACGAGGACATCCGCGAGCTGTGCGCCATCAAGAACTACAAGAAGAACGCCAAGTACATGGACTACATCCTCTGCCGCAACAAGGACATCCGCTCCGCCAACTGGCAGGCTTGCACCGGCGAGAACGGCATCGACGCCAAGGTGATCGAGTCCTGCTTCAACGGCGAAGGCAAGAAGCTGCTGATGGAGAACTTCAAGGTGGCCGAGGGCCTGGGCATCGGCGCCAGCCCGACCTGGCTGGCCAACAACAAGTTCCAGTTCTCGGGCATCGCCGCCGACCAGATCAAGACCCAGGTCTGCAAGTACAACAAGGACCTCAAGAACTGCGACAAGAAACTGAGCGGCCCCGAGGCGGGCGGCCCCGCCCCGGCCGGCGCCTGCGGCGCCAAGTGACGGCCTAGCTCGACAGTCCGGACCGAGCAACCTGCCCTCCCCTGGGACACCCGGGGGAGGGTTTTTCTTTGGGGGTGAGGGCGGGGGGAGAGGCGCGGGCGGCGGGGAGGGTCAGTCTTCCTCGGGCTTCTCCTCCTCGTCTTCCTCACCGAGCTCCTTCTTGATCTCCGGGTCGACCACCTGGCCCTCCTCGTCCTCCTCGAGGGCCGCCTTCTTGCGGAGCGCCTCGGCCTCCTTGCGCTCTCGCTCGGCCTGCTCCTGGAGGAACCGCGCCGCCGCCGCCGCGCCCTCCGCGGCCTCCCGGTCGCGCCGCGCCTCCTCCTCGGCGATCTTGCGCTTGGCGTCCTCCTCCGCCTGCTTACGGAGGGCCTCCTCCTCGGCCACGCGCGCCTTCTCGGCGGCCTCCGCGGCCAGCTTCGCCTCCCGATCGGCCTTGGCGCGAGCCTCGGCCTCCCGGCGCCGGGCCAGCTCGGCCGCCCTGGGATCGGGCTTGGCCGCGGGGGGCTCGGCCCGGTCGTCCTCGCCCGCGCCCGCGGCAGGACCGGCGGGCTGGGCCTCGTCGGCCGGCTGCGCAGCCGGCGCGGGCTGGTCGCGCGCCCCGCTCTCCTCGAGCTCGCTGTCGATGGCGCGGTCCAGGGCGCCGCTGGGGGCGACCTGCGTGGAGCCCAGGGGGGCGCCCCAGTCGCCGTCGTCCCCCGTGGCGGAGTTGTAGTTGTCGTCGTTGATGTCCGCGTCCGGCTGGTAGCCCACCGGACGCTGCTCGGCGCGCGGCAGCACCCTGGGCATGGCGGCGATGCGCTTGTGCCGGGTGCGCTCCTCGATGTACTGCAGGCGCGCCTGCTCCCATTGCTGGCTGACGGCCTGCCAGGCGGAGATCTCCTGGCGGAAGTCGTCCTGGTCCGCGGACTGGGCGGGCTGGTGGGAGGCCGGGGCCACCTGGTCCCAGTCCTCGGTGCCGTCCGTGTCGTCCAGCGGATCGTCTCCGCGCGCGCCGGGCGCGCCGAACAGCAGCAGCCCCGCGGCGGTGATCGCGGCGGCGCGCCTGCTCCAGCGCGCGGGAAGCGGCTCCAGGATCTGCCTTGGCGTTCGCATGTGCTCGACTCCGCGCGCCGCGTACGACGCTCACGGTCTGACGAGGGCCACGGTCACGTCGGCCACCTGGTTGACCGTCAGCCAGGTGCCGGCGCTGCAACCCACCGCGGTGCGCGTCCCGCCGCCCTGCAGCTGGGCGAAACCTTCCGCGGCCACGATCAGGTCGGGACCGGGGTGGAGCAGCTGGACCAGGTTGTCCGGGAAGAAGGTGGCGCCGGAGGTCCAGTTGAACACCAGGTACTTCGGGCTGGCGTGCATGGGGTTCAAGCGCGGATCGTCCAGCGCCAGCGCACCCGCCAGGATGTCCTCGCACAGGACCGGGGCGCCGTCGGACAGGTCCCCCCACAGCACGTGCACGTATCCGGAGGCGGCGGCCTGGTACATGTCCCGCCCGAAGCTGAGGTCCACGCTGGCGCTGGCCAGGCTCGCGCCGGGGTCGAAGAACACGCAGTGGAGCTCGATGCACATGGCCTCGCCGCTCGCGCCGCAGTCGCGGGCGTGCTGGCACGGCGGGCCGAGCTCCTCCGCCGGTCCGCAGGCCTGCGCGCAGAGCGCCAGGGCCAGCGCGGCCAGCGCGATCCCGGAGAGGAACCCTCGCGTGTCCATCGCAGTGGTGATTAGCACGATCCCTCCCTGGAGACAATCTGCGCGGGCCGCGGAGGTCGCGAGCCCACCCACAAAAGGATTGATCAGCGCGGGGGTGCGGCCGATACTCGAGGCCCCAGGGGAGGCAAGGTGAAGCGCTACATCGCGGTGGCCGGGAACATCGGTGCCGGGAAGACCTCGCTGGTGGAGTTCCTGGTCAAGCGCTACAAGCTCAAGCCCTTCTTCGAGCCCAACGACACCAACCCCTACCTGGCCGACTTCTACCAGGACATGGGCCGGTGGGCGTTCCACTCCCAGATCTACTTCATGACCCACAAGTTCAGGCTCCATCGCGAGCTCGAGCGCTTTCCGGGCACCGTCATCCAGGATCGGACGATCTACGAGGACGCCGAGATCTTCGCCCGCAACCTCTTCAACGGTCGCTTCATCTCCAGGCGCGACTACAAGACCTACCGGGAGCTCTACGAGACCATCCAGCGCGACCTGACCCCTCCGGACGTGATGATCTTCCTGCGCTGCTCGGTGCGCAGCGTCCGGCAGCGGATCCGACAGCGCGGCCGGGCCATGGAGCAGAGCATCCCGGTCGCCTACCTGCAGAAGCTCGACCGGCTCTACGAGGACTGGTACAAGCGCTGGGATCTCTCGCCCCGGATTGAGATCCGCTCCGACAAGCTCGACTACATCACCGACATCGTGCACCAGCTCGACTTGCTCAAAGAGATCGAGAAGTACCTGTAAACGAATAGCAAACCATGTCCTCCGGGTGGAATTCTGGACAGAATCCTACATGTAGGATAATGTGCTCTCAGAGATTACCTAACCCGGAGGCTCGTCATGAAGCGGATCCTGATCGTCGTGACCCTGGCGCTGGTGGTGCTGTGCTTCGTGAAGGGCTCCGAGGGCAGCAGCCCGGCCCCGACCGAGTCGTCGGTGATCGCGGAGCTGAACCGCGACCTGGACCAGCGGCTCGAGACCCGCCTGTCCGGCCTGGCCGTGGCCGCGCAGCTCTCCGCGTGGATGGACTGAGCCCTACTGGAACGTCCCGCTCGGCCAGCTCAGGAACCCGATCTGCCGCTCTGTCGAACCCTCTTCGTGCGGGAAGCTGAAGCCGCGGGTGATGGTGCGCTTGCTCCCGTCCCACTCGGTGATCTCCACCACCACCTCGCCGTAGGCTTGTCGCTGGCACATGTCCGTCCCCGAGATCGTGCACCACAGGCACATGAAGTTGCACATGCCTCCGCAGATGTCATCGCAGCACCAGTAGTCGCCGCCCAGCGAGGTCGACGAGTGGCAGCGGAAGTACACGAAGATGCCGAAGCTCCCCAGCCCTGGATCGGGGAAGTTGATCTCGTCCGCGGCGTTGCCGGGATCCAGCGCGTTGTCACCGTCCTCCCAGCTGTCGCGCTGGTAGACGGGAGCGCCGTGGAAACCCCAGTCGGGGGTCGGGTTGCCCGCCTCCTCGCCCTCCTTGCCGGGGTGGCAGTCGTCGCTGGTGAAGCTGTCGGCCTCCCAGCTCGCGCCGGGGCGCAGCAGGTGCAGGTCGACGTCGACCCGGTTGTCCCCCAGGCCCCGATCGATCCAGTTGGCAGCGATGCGGAAGGACTGCGGGCCGCGCACCCGGACCGTGAAGGTGGCCTCGGTGGACTCGTTGACCGGGCTGTCGTTGTCACGCACCACCAGGCCGATCACGTAGTCCCCGGGAAAGTCGAAGGTCACGTTGGCGAACAGCGCGGGGGTGCCTCCGGCCACGATGCCCGGCGCGCTCCCCCGCCCCGCCGGGTAGCTCACGACGCGCCACAGGTACTCCTGCACGAACCCGTCGCAGTCCGTGGAGTAGCTGCCGTCGAAGGACACCAGGTCGCCCAGGTCCACCTCGATGAACCCGGTGGTGTTCCCGCCCACACGCAGATCGGCCTGCGGCCCGGAGTAGACCTGGAGGTCGAGGCTGTCGTCGTCGCTCCAGGCGCCCTGGTCGTCGCGGACGCGCAGGCCGACGGTCGTGAGCCCCGCCTCACGCACGATCAGCGCCGTGGTCGGGTTGGCCGTGCCGGGCAGCGTGGACGGCTGGCCGCAGGGGTTCGCGTTGGGCTGCTGGATGATGCGCCACTCGTAGCCGGCCAGCGCGCCGTCGTTGTCGAACGAGCCGCTGCCGTCCAGGCCGACCTGGCTGTTGAGGGCCACCCGCAGCAGGGCCGTGTCCACGCCGTTGGCCAGGATGACCGCCGTGGGGCGGGCGTTGCCCTGGACCCCCGAGCCGCCCACGTCCAGGCGGACGTCCGGGGCGTGCTCGGGGTCGTCGTGGGTGATCACCAGCTGGGTGGCGTCCCCGCCCACGTCCACCGGCGCATAGCCGACCTCGAAGCTCACCTCCCCGCCCGGCTGCACGGCCAGCGGTAAGGCCGGCAGGCCCGAGAGGCTGAACTCGGCCGTGTGTCCAGGGAGGAGATCGATCCCGCTCAGGGTGAGCGAGCCTACCCCTGTGTTCCGGACGGTGACCGGAACGCCCGGGGCCGTGGTGTTGGCGGACACCTCGCCGAAATCGACGCGCGCCGGGGTCACCTCGATGCTCGGTGCGCCGGCCCGGGCGCGCACCTGCACGCTGGCCGTGGGGGCGTTCGGGTCCGAGCTCAGCACCACGATCTCACCGTCGTAGGTGCCCCGCGCGGGCGCCAGGAAGGTGACCTGGGCCTCGAGCACGTCCCCGCGGTTGAGGAAGGCAGGCAGGGACACCGGCTCCAGGCTGACCGCGTCGAGCAGCGTCAGCGTGTAGGCGTTGGCGATGTTCACCTCGGGCGCCACCTCGTCGAGCTCGAGGACCGCGTTGCCCGTGCCTGTGTTCGACAGCAGGCACTCCAGGGTCGCGGGGCTGCCGACCGCCACGTCGCCGAAGTCGAGCAGCAGCGGGTCCAGGGAGAGCTGGGCCTCACCCTTGAACTCGCTGATGAGCTGCACGTCGAGCTCGGGCTGGTCCGGATCGTCGCTGTATAGCTTGGCCACGGCCCGGTCGGTCGAGCCGTCCACGGCGAAGTAGGTCACCACCAGCGCAGACTCACCGCCCGGCGGGATGGTCACCGCCGGCGGCACGCCCGGGGCCACGTCGAACTCGTCCAGCGGGTCCTGATCGACGCTGACCACGCTCAGGTGGAGATCGGCCTGGCCGCTGTTGCGGACCAGCAGGTTGGCGTCGACAGGCTGGCCCACGGTCACGTTGCCGAAGTTGAGCTCGTAGGTGGTCCCCTGGGCGTCCTGGCGGATGATCACGTCGCCGGCCAGGGCGATGTCCGGCTGCTGCACCTGCTCCTCGCCGCCCGGGTCGTTGCCGTCCGCGGGCCCGTCCTCGCCGTCCAGCCCTCCGTCCACCCGGGTGCCAGGCACGCACAGGCCGCCCTCGCAGATCTCATCCCCCAGGCATTGCAGATCCGAGGAGCAGGGCCGCTGATCGTCGTCTCCGCCGATGGGCTGGCACACCCCCTGGGCGCAGTACTCGCCCACACCGCACTCGAAGTCCTGGGTGCAGGGGACGCTGCCATCGTCGGGCAGGCCGCTGCTGTCGGCGCAGCCGGACAGCGCGAGCCACAGGCCCAGGGTCAGCACCCCGGGGAAGCCGAGAGGTCGGCGGCGCGGTCGCATGGAACGCCTCCTGCTGAGTGTACCTCGGCAGTCTACTACAGATTTGTGCGCGGGCGCGAATCAGGGTTTGAGCGAGAGGTTCAGGTTCTGGACCGCGTTGGCCTGGACCGTGACCTGGCCCCGGTAGGCCTGCCGGCCCTCGGCCTGCACCAGGACGTCGTGCTCGCCGGCGCACACCTTGTCGATGACCAGCGGCGTCTTGCCCGGGCGGCGCTTGCCGTCCAGATCCACGCTGGCCCCCGCGGGCTCGCTGGTCACGTACACCCAGCCATGGCCCCCGGGGCAGCCGGCGTTCTTCACCAGCCCCGCGGTGATCTGCAGCTCGGGCTGCGCCTCGGCCATGGCGATGCGCTGCTCCCAGGGCTGATAGCCAGCGAGCTGGACGCGCAGCGCGATCTCGCCCTGGCGGGGGATGCCGTGCACGGTCACCGGCGTCAACCCGCGGAACTGGTCGTTCACCAGCACCTCGGCCGAGGGAGGATCGGACAGCACCGTCAGCTCACTCGTCGGCACGGCCTTCGGGGGCGCCGCTGGCCTGGCGGGGGCCTCCGCGGCCGGCTCCGCTCGCTCGACGGTGGCGCCCACGCCGGCCTCGGGCGCCGCCTGCGGGGCGGGCGGAGCCGGGCTGGGCTCCTCCCCGGCGAAACGGCCGATCAGGAACCAGCCCAGCAGCGCGCTCAGCAGGGCCACGGGCAGGAGCACCAGGAGGACGCGCCGCTGGAAGATGCTGGCGGTCCCCTGGCCCGCCTCGCCGGGCGGCCGCGGGGCCGGCCCGGGCCGAGCGTGGACGGGCAGCGGCGGCTCGAAGGGCGCGGGGGACGCAGCCGTAGCCGGCGTGGGCTGGCGCCTGGCCGGCCGACCGACCGGCGCGGGGCCCGCAGCCGGGCGGCGCGTCTGCGTCCTGGCCGCGGGCGGCCGCGCGGCCGGGGGTGGTCCACCCACCACGAGGACGTCCGTGTCCTCCTCCTCCTCGAGCACCAGCGGCGCCGGTAGCTGGCCGGTCCGGGGCGGCCTCGCCCCGGCGGGTGGGGTGGCCGGGCCGGCGCCATCCTCTTTCCAGAACGCGTCGGGATCGAGCAGGCTGCCGTCGCCTGCGGCCTCGCGCGGGTCTCTCTTCGGGCCCATGCCGCTCATCTTCTCCCGCCCTGGTCGCCCAGGGACGCCAGGAACTCCTGTTCCTTCTCCGCCACCTTGTGACGCGCATGCAGGGCGCGCTGGTTCTCATCCTTGACATACCCGGGCGCCAGGGCCAAGTCCACGGCCCAGGCGCCGGCCCCCAGCAGCCCGGCCCACCAGGATCCGGTGTAGATCGCCAGCCCGACGCTGAAGGTCGTGGACAGGAAGAGGAGCAAGGCCGCCTTGCCCTGCCCCGCGTACCAGTGCCCGAGCCCGAGGCCCGGCAGCGCGGCCAGCGCGCGGGCCACCCACACCTTCCGCAAGCGCAAGGACTCGACAGACGGCAAGGCATCGGCCGAGCGGAACAGGTCTCCTGCCCCGGCCGCCGGGTCCTCGTCCTCCTCGTCCTCGTCGTCCTCGTCGTCGTCCTCGACCTCCTGCCCGCTCCCCGGCGGCGCGGCGCCCACCGCGACGGGGGCCCCGGGGCGCTCCGGGGTGTCCCCGAAGAAGACCCGGGCCGCGTCCGCCACGACCTGCCTGGCCTCGGCCAGCCAGTCCGCCGGCACCTCGATGATCAGCCGGCCCGCCGCCCCGCGCCGTGTGCGATGAGGGATCTCCCGCTCGCGGAGGGCGGCCGGGTAGATCTCGGACTCCATGGGGCTGTCCCACTCCCCCAGCACCTGGAAGTCCATGGCTTCGTTCGGCTCGCCCACGCCCGCAGTGTACTACGTGCCGGCCCCGATGAGCAGGGTGAGATTTTTGGTGACATCCGTCCCGGGCGTGTGGTAGCGTGCCGGCCGACCTGAGGTTCTTCGGGGAAACAAACATGGCGCCGCGACGATACTTCTTCCGGGCCGTGAACGGCCAGGTGGTCGGCCCGGTCAGCCTCAACGCCGTCGCTGAGATGATTCGCTCGGGGCAGCTCAAGGCCAACACCCCGGTGTCGATCGACGCCGCGGACTTCAAGCCCATGAAGGCCTTCCCGGAGCTGGCCACCCTGCTGTCGGTGGACGTCGATCTGCCCGACGCGAGCGAGGGCGACGATCTGCTCGAGTCCCCGGCCACGTACTCGGGCAACATCGAGGAAGTCAGCCTGCCCAAGCTGATGTTCACCTTCAGCGCGGCCAAGGCGAACGGCCGGCTGGTGCTGCAGAACGACAGCGTCCGCAAGCAGATCTACCTGCAGAACGGCAAGGCCGTGGCCGCCCTGTCCAGCGACCCGGCCGAGAGCCTCAACCACTACCTGGTCAGCCACGCCGGCCTGAACGCGCTGCAGATCGAGCAGCTCTACCAGCAGGCCGGGCTCCAGGACGACCTCCTGGCGGACATGGTCGTGCACCGCGGCCTGCTGCAGCCGCACCAGCTCTTCGAGATCCTGCGCGAGCTGCTGCTGGAGAAGGTCTTCGAGCTGTTCTCCTGGCGGGTCGGCAGCTACGGTTTCTACGACGGCCAGCTCTACAAGGGCTCGATCCTGCCGCTCAACCTCAACCCCTGGGAGATGATCGCCGAGGGCGTGCGCCGCGGCTACCAGCCGGAGGAGCTGCAGCAGCTGCTCTCACCGCTGCGCAACCACATGCTGCTGGGGCACGACAACGCCCACGTGCACCTCAACCAGCTCGTGCTGACCCCGCGCGAGCTCAAGGTGTTCAAGACGATCAGCGCCGGCCGCACGCTGGGGGGCGTGCTCCAGCAGCTGGCGGCCGATCCCGACAGCGAGCGCACGGTCCTGACCATGGTCTACCTGGGCATCGAGCTCGAGCTGATCGGCATCGGGGAGGCCGCGGAGACCGCGGCCTCCAGCGAGGAGGCCGCCGCCTGGGACGAGATGCTGGGCGAGACCAGCCCCGCGCCCGAGCCCGCCCCGGCTCCTGAGGCCAGGCCGGCCACCGGCCCGATCAGGCCGCTCCCGCCGAGCTCGCTCGAGGAGAAGAAGCTCCTGGACCTCTTCAACGCGCTCAAGGCCAAGGACCACTTCGAGCAGCTGGGCCTCGCGCGCGACGCGGGCGCGGCGCAGGCCTCCAAGGCCTTCATGAAGGCGGCCCGCGAGCACCACCCCGACCAGCAGGCCGTGGACGCGCCGGAGCGGCTGAAGAAGATCCACTCGGACATCTTCGCCCTGCTGAACGAGGCCCACCAGGTGCTCTCGGACGACAAGAAGCGGCAAGGGTACCTGGAGCAGCTCGAGGTCGCGGCGGACGGCGTGGACGTGAAGAAGATCATGGACGCCGAGCTCATGTTCCAGCGGGCCGAGGTCCTGGTGACCAACCGCAAGTTCCCGGAGGCGCTCAAGCTGCTGGACGAGTGCATCAGGCTCAACCCCGAGGAGGGCGAGTTCCACATCTACCGGGGCTACGCCGCCTTCTGCAGCAAGGCGAACCCGGACGGGGTGTTCCGGGAGCACTGCGTCCAGACGATCCTCAGGGGGCTCAAGATGCGGGACAACAGCGTCCCGGCCGGGTACCTGTTCCTCGGGCGAGTCTACCTGGCGGCGGAGGACCTGGACAAGGCCGCCAGCTCCTTCAAGAAGGCGCTCGGGCTCGATCGCAACAACCTGGACGCGCAGCGCGAGCTGCGGCTGCTCGAGAGCAGGATGAAGGACAAGAAGTCCTTCTTCGGGAGAAAGAAATGATCGGGAGGTGGTTGATGAAGAAGCTCGAGACCCGCACGCTGCGAGAGCTGCTCGACCTGGCCCGCGAGTGGGGCCTGTCCGGGTACTCGAAGTTGAAGAAGAACGAGCTGGTCAAGCTGCTCGCCCGGCGCCTGGCCAAGCAGCCGGACAGCCCGCCCGCGGCCCCGGCCGCCAAGCCCGCCGCCCGGGAGGCCGAGCGCGCCGCGCCGCGCAAGGCCGCGCCCCCCAGGGGCAAGGCCGAGCCCGAGCCCGCCAAGGCGCGCGAGCAGAAGCCGGCGGCGGCCAAGGCGTCCCGGCGGGGAGCCGAGTCCCTGCCGGAGGCCTACTCCGACGGGCGGCTGGTGCTGCTGACGCGCGATCCCCAGTGGCTCTACTGCTTCTGGGACCTCACGCCCGAGCAGGCGCGCCACCTGGCCGCGGGCGGCGAGAGCGCGTTGCGCCTGCTGGAGCGGAGCGGACGGGAGGGGCGCGAGATCCAGCGCATCGTGCTGCCCCAGGGCGCCCGGAGCTGGTACCTGCACGTCGAGGCGGCCGGCAAGGACTACCTCTGCCAGCTCGGCTTCGGCCGCGAGGACGGCGGGTTCGAGCCCCTGCTGACCTCCAACCCCTCGAGCACGCCGCCGGCCGGGATGGGACCTGCCTCGCCCGAGCGGTTCGTCGGCCCCTCGCCCGTGGCCTCGCCCGCGGCCCGCTCCCAGGCGCCTGCCGAGGCCCAGGTGGCGCCCGCGAGCGCGGTCCCCGCGGGCACGGCCCCCGCGGAGCGCTTCCAGCTCGCCTCCGGCGCCGGCGGCCGCATCGGCGGCCCGGCCTCGGGTGAGGCCCTGTCCTCGCTGAGGGTCCGGCTCGAGGGCCGCCTGGCCTCGGAGCTGCTGTCCTCGGCCCTGCACGCGCCGGGTAGCGTCAGGCCCGGTGCGGCCCCCGGCGCCGACTACTGGTTGTGGGCGGACGCCGAGGTGATCGTGTACGGAGGCACGGTGCCGGGCTCCAGCGTCACCCTGGGCGGCGAGCCCATCGCGCTCGACGAGGGCGGGCGCTTCATCGCCCGGTTCGCCTTCCCCGATGGCCACCTGCCCTTCCCCATCGAGGGCGTCTCACCCGACCGGCGTTTCTCCCGTAAGCTGCGCATCGACGTGCGCCGGGAGACCGCCTGGATCAAGGCGAAGGGCTGACCGCCGAGCCCCGATGAGCGCCCGCGGCTACATCGGGCTGGTCCTCCACGCCCACCTGCCCTTCGTGCGCCACCCGGAGCACGAGCGCTTCCTGGAGGAGGACTGGCTGTACGAGGCGATCAGCGAGTGCTACCTGCCGCTGCTCGACCTGCTGGAGCGCCTCGAGGACGGGCGCGTGCCGGGCTGCATCACCCTGAGCCTCACCCCGACGCTGCTGTCGATGCTGGCCGACGAGCTGCTGATGCGCCGCTACCTGGCCCACCTCGAGCGGCTGCTCGAGCTCTCGGCCCTGGAGGTCCGCCGCACGCGCACCGACGGGCGCTTCCACCCGGTGGCCCGCATGTACGCCAGCCGCCTCAAGCGCACCCGCCGCCTGTTCCTCGAGCGCTACCGGGGCGACCTGCTGGCGGGCTTCCGGCGCCTGGAGGGCTGCGGGCGGGTGGCGCTGATCACCTCGGCCGCCACCCACGCCTACCTGCCGTTGCTCGCCCACCGCCCGCTGGCGGTGGCGGCGCAGATCCGCACCGCCCTGCAGGTGCACCGCCGGCTGCTCGGGCGCGCCCCCGCCGGCATCTGGCTGCCCGAGTGCGGTTACCACCCGGCCGTGGAGCCGGTGCTGCGGGAGTGCGCCCTGCGCTACTTCTGCCTCGACGCCCACGGGGTGCTGCACGCCAGTCCCGCGCCGCGTTTCGGGGTGTACGCCCCGGTCTACGGCCCGCAGGGGGTGGCGGCCTTCGGCCGGGATCTGCACTCCTCGCGGGAGGTGTGGAGCGCGGAGGTCGGCTTCCCCGGCGATCCGCTCTACCGCGAGTTCTACCGCGACATCGGCTTCGATCTCGACGTCGAGTACGTGCGCCCCTGGATGCAGGCCACCGGCGCCCGCAAGGCCACAGGCATCAAGTACCACCGCATCACGGGGCCCGGCCAGGACAAGCAACCCTACCAGCCGGCGCTGGCCGCGCGCCGGGCGGCCGAGCACGCCGCGCAGTTCGCCCAGGCGCGGGCGGCGCAGGTCGAGGAGCTCGCCCGCTGGATGCCCGGCCGGCGGCCGCTGGTGCTGGCGCCCTACGACGCGGAGCTGTTCGGCCACTGGTGGTTCGAGGGCCCGCTGTTCCTGGAGCGGGTGCTGCGCGAGGTGGCGGCCCGCCCCGGTGCGCTCGCGGCCTTGAGCCCGGACACCTACCTGGACGAGCAACCCAGCAACCAGCAGGTGGAGCTGCACCTGTCGAGCTGGGGCGATCGCGGTTACAGCGAGATGTGGCTCAACGAGAGCAACGACTGGATCTACAACCACCTCGATCACGCCAGCGCCGCCATGCTGGCCCTGGCCGCGGACTACCCCGCGGCCGAGGGCCTGCCCCGGCGCGCCCTCGATCAGGCGGCCCGCGAGCTCATGCTGGCCCAGGCCTCCGACTGGGCCTTCATCATGCGGACAGGCACCAGCGTGGGCTACGCCGTGCGCCGGACGGTCGAGCACCTCGAGGCCTTCTCCAGCCTGGCCGCCATGCTGCGCGGCGGCGAAATCGCGCCGGCCGAGCTCGCCCGGCTGGAGCAGAGCCACAACCTGTTCCCGGGGATGGACTACCGCTGCTACCGCCCGGACTGGCGCCCGGGGTGAGGCCCCTCAGTGGAGGGTGTCGGAGGGGTTCTTCACCAGGCGCGCGGCCAGCTCCGGCTCGGCCAGCCTGCGGACCAGCTCCTGCTGCTCGGCCTCCCGCTGGTGCTGCTCGACGAGCTCCCGGCGCACCTCGCGCAGATCCTCCTCGTCCACCAGCCCGCGCCTGCGGAGCTGGGCCTGCAACAGCGCCAGGGCCTCGTCGAGCTGGCGCACGTCGGCCTCCACCACCCCCAGCCGGTCCAGCAGGTATTTGAGCGAGCCGGCCAGCTGGCGCCGGCCCTGCCAGGTGAGCAGCACGCCGGCCACCAGCAGGACGACCCCCACCAGCAGCACCCCCAGGATCACCCACCCCATCGCGGTCCAGGAATCCATGTCGATCCTCCAGCGCTGACCGATTCTAGCCCGCGCCGCCCCCGGGCTCCACACCCGCCCGGCCCCGGCGCCAGCGGTTGGACGGACCAGCCGCGCGCCGGGATCTGAGGCTTGCGGCCGGGGCGCGATCCATGCCAAGGATTCTCCCCGGAAGGAGGCCCGCCATGGCCCCAGCGCGCGTCGGTTTGCCCACCCTGCTCGTCCTCCTCTCCGGCCTGGCCTGGGCCCCGCCCGCGCCCGCGGCCGACCGGGCGCGGCCTGCCGCGCGGCCCGCGCTCCCGCCGGAGCGGATCCCGTCCATCCACGAGCTCGAGCTGCGGCTGCACCAGGGCGAGTCCGCCCCGCCCTCCCGGGCCGTCGAGCCCGGGCCGCTGGCCCGCGGGCGCCCGCGCGCGGTCCAGCGGGTGGTGTACGGCTACTACCCCTACTGGGCCCACGATCTGGACAGCCTGCGCTGGACGGCCCTCACCCACCTGGCCTGGTTCTCGCTGGAGATGAACGCGAGCGGGGTGGTGACCGCCTGGCACGGCTGGCCGGACACCGCCACGGTGCAGGCGGCCCACGCGGCCGGCGTGCGCGTGGACCTGTGCTTCACCCTGTTCGACGCGGCCGGTATCCGCAGCGTGGTGAACTCCGCCGCCAACCGGGCCACGGCCGTGACGAGCATGCTCGACGAGCTGCAGGCCGGCGGGGCCGACGGCGTGTCGGTGGACTTCGAGGGCGTGCCCGCGGACGCCCGGGACGGCTTCGCCACGTTCATCTGCGAGCTGCGCCAGGGCATGGACGCCCGGGGGCTGACGGACGCCCAGATCAGCATCGCCGGGCCGGCGGTGGACTGGTCGGACGTGTTCGACCTCGGCGTCCTGCTGGACTGCGCCGACTACTACTTCATCATGGGCTACGACTACTTCTGGGGCGGCTCGACGCGCGCGGGACCGTCGGGCATCCTGCGCACCACCGCCGACTGGCGGCCCTACGCCGGCTACTCGGAGCTGCGTAGCGTCGCCTACTACACCTCCATGGTGCCGGCCGCCCGGCGCGCCCAGATCTTGCTGGGCGTGCCCTACTACGGCCGGGAGTGGACCACCACCTCCGGGGACATGGCCGCCGCCACCATCGACAACGTGCGCTCCGTGACCTACGCGGCCGCCATGCAGGACCTGGCCGGCGGCCGCGAGAGGCTGTGGCACGCCGGCATCCGCGCGCCCTGGTACCGCTGGCAGGAGTCCGGCACCTGGCACGAGGTGTACCACGAGGACGAGGAGAGCCTGGCCGCCAAGTTCCAGCTGGTGAACGATCAGGATCTGGGGGGCGCCGGCATGTGGGCGCTGAACTACGACGTGGGCCACTCGGCCCTGTGGGACCTGCTCGAGCAGGCCTTCGGTCAGTCTCCGGCCGCGCCGCCAGGCCACCGGCTGAACCCGCTGCCCATCGGGGCCTTCCCCTTCCACGACGCGCGCGACACCAGCCAGGGGCCGTCCAACTACTTCAACCACTACAGCTGCAACCAGGAGCTGGCCGAGTGGGGCCGGGAGTGGGTCTACCAGCTCGACCTGTGCCAGCCCGGCCACCTGAGCGCCACGGTTCCGGACGAGCCCGCGGCCGATCCCGATCTGCACCTGCTGTCCGCGCCCGACCAGGACGCCTGCCTGGCCCGCGCCCACACGGCGCTGGAGGCGGACCTGCAACCCGGACGCTACTGGCTGGTGGTGGACACCTACGTGGACAACGCCGTCGAGCTGGAGGGCCCCTTCACCCTGGACGTGGCCTTCACCCCGGACCCGGGCAGCCAGCCCTGCGAGCCGGGGCAGACCTGCCAGGAGGGGGTGTGCCAGGGGTCCGGGGAGGAGCCCGGCTCCGAGGAAGAGCCGGGTTTCGAGGAGGAGGGTCCCCAGGACCTCGAGGACGGCGGGCAGGTGGACGGCGAGGACGGCGAGGACGCAGCAGACGGGCCCGGGCACGACGACGGCGCGGAGGAGGACCGGGAGGCCGAGGGTGGCTGCGGCTGCGCCAGCCAGGCACCCGGCTCGGCCGGCCTGCTCCTGCTCCTCCTCCTGGCCTGGCTGCCGTCCGCCCGGAGGCGCCAGCGCGATTGACGCCCTCCCGGCCCGTCTGGTATTCCTCACCATCTCCGAAGCCTCAGGCCTGTCGACCCTGGAGGGCGCATGAAGGTTCTGCAAGAAGGCACAGGGAAGCTCCTCGGCTGGCACGACCCGGACGAGCAGCGCCTGTGGGTGCACGAGCACAAGACCCGCGAGCTGGTGGACAAGCGCTGCAGCGTGAGCGAGGCCGTCTCCCGCCTGATCCAGGACGGCGACTACGTGGCCTCGGGCGGCTTCGGACACGTGCGCGTGGGCATGGCGGTGCTGTACGAGATCATCCGGCAGAAGAAGCGCCACCTGAAGCTGGCCGGCAAGACCGCGGTGCACGACGCGGACGTGCTCATGTCCGCCGGCTGCGTGGACGAGGTCGAGGCCGCCTACACCTTCGGCCACGAGCTGCGCGGGCTGTCGCCCGGTTCGCGGCGCATGGTCCAGACCGGGCGGGTCAAGGTGGTGGCGGAGATCTCCAACGCCGGCTACCAGTGGCGTTTCCTGGCGGGCATGATGGGCCTGCCCTTCATCCCGGCGCGCAACCTGCTGGGCACCGACACGCTGCGCTACAGCTCGGCCAAGGTGATCGAGGATCCCTTCAGCGGCAAGCCCATCTGCCTGATCCCGGCCGCCTACCCTGACGCGGTCTTCATCCACGTGCAGCGCGCGGACAAGTACGGCAATTGCCAGATCGACGGCAGCGTGGTCGAGGACATCGAGCTGTCGCGCTGCGCCCGCCGGCTGATCGTGACGACCGAGAAGCTCGTGGACACCGACGAGATCCGCTCCCAGCCAGACCGCACGGCCATCCCCTACTTCGTCGTGGACGCGGTGTGCGAGGTGCCCTTCGGCTCCCACCCGTGCCAGATGCCGCAGGACTACTACTTCGACGAGGAGCACATCGCCGAGTGGCTGGCGCTGTCGAAGAGCGACCAGGGCGTCCAGGAGTACCTCGACAAGTACGTCTTCTCGGTGAAGGACTTCGCCGGGTACCTGGACAAGGTGGGCGGCGCCGCCCTGCTGGAGAGGCTGCGCCGCATCGAGCGCTACGAGGAGCCCATGGTGGCTCCCTGGTGCACCGCCGAGCGCTGAAGCAGGAGGAGGGCACACCCATGGGCTCCACCAGCCAAGACCCGCGCTACACGCCCACCGAGCTGCTGGCCTGCGTGGCCTCCGGCTTCCTGGAGGACGGCTGCTCGGTGTTCGTCGGCACCGGCCTGCCGCTGATCGCCACCATGCTGGCGCAGCGCACCCACGCCCCGGGCCTGCTCATCTTCTTCGAGGCCGGCTCCTTCGGCCCGCAGCTCAAGGCCCTGCCCATCTCGGTGGGCGACTCGCGTACGCTGCACCGGGCCATCTCGGCCTCCAGCATGCACGACCTGATGTCCATCTCCCAGGCCGGCTTCGTGGACTACGGTTTCCTGGGCGGGGCCCAGATGGACTCGCGTGGCAACATCAACACCACGGTGATCGGCGACCACGCCTTGCCCAAGGCGCGCCTGCCCGGCTCCGGCGGCGCCAACGACGTGGCCTCCTTCGCCCACCGCACGCTCATCATCATGCGCCAGTCGGAGCGCTCGTTCGTGGGCAAGCTCGACTTCCTCACCACCCCGGGCCACCTGGACGGCCCCGGCGGGCGGCAGCGGGCGGGCCTGCCGGTCGGGGACGGGCCCTACCGCGTGGTGACCCAGCTCGCGGTGTACGACTTCGACGAGGGCACCAAGCGCCTGCGGCTGCACTCGCTCCACCCCGGGGTGGACGTGGCCGCGGTACAGAAGAACTCGGGTTTCTCCATCCTCGTGCCCGAGCGGGTCGCGGTGAGCCCCGCGCCCACGGCGGAGCAGCTCCGGCTGCTGCGCGAGGTGATCGACCCGGCCGGCATCGTGATCGGCAAGTAGCCCATGCCTCCCTCCGCGCCCAGCCTGCGCGCCTGGCTGGATCAGGGTCCCTTCGGGCTGGCCCTGTCCTCCGGCTTCTTCGGGTTCTTCGCCCACGCCGGCCTGGCGGTCGCGCTCGAGCGGCGCGGGCTCGCCCCCGTGCTCGTCTCGGGCTCCAGCGCCGGCGCCCTGGTGGGCGGGCTGTGGGCCGCCGGGCTGTCCGCGGAGCGCATCCGCGACCGCCTGCTGTCCCTGCGCCGGGAGGACTTCTGGGATCCCGCGCCAGGGCTCGGCCTGCTCGCGGGCCGCCGCTTCGAGGCGCTGCTCGCGGAGCTCCTGCCGGTCGAGCGCTTCGAGGACTGCCGCTGGAGGCTCGCGGTCTCGGCCTTCGACGCCCTGGCGCTTCGCACGCGCGTGCTCGCGTCCGGGCCGCTCGTGCCGGCCGTGCGGGCCTCCTGCTCCCTGCCGCTGCTCTTCCAGCCCGTCTGGGACCACGCGCGTCCCCTGTGGGACGGCGGGGTGCTGGATCGGCCCGGGCTGGCGGGCATGCCCTGCGGGCAGCGCGTCCTGCACCACCACCTGGCCTCGCGCTCGCCCTGGAGGCGCAGGGCCAGCCCGGCGCTGCGGCCCCCCCGGCGCGAGGAGCTCGTCAGCCTGGTGATCCATGGCCTGCCGCGCTCGGGACCGGGGCGGCTGCACGTCGGGCGGCAGGCCTTGCTGCTCGCCCAGGCGGCGGCGGCGAGGGCCCTGGACCTGCCGGTGCGCGATGGAGTGGTCGAGACCGGGGTCTGAGCCCGCACCCGAAAAAAGTCGGCGGAAGGGGGTTGACTCCCGTGTCAACGCGTGCTTAGACTCATTGCGTCATTGCCCAACTCCGAGTGGCCACGGCCCTCGCAAGGAGGAGATCATGAGCCCGTTCGCGGTGGACAAGCGCGACATCCAGTTCTGCCTGTTCGAGTACCTGAACCTCCTCGACTTCTGCAAGACGACCGAGAAGTTCAGCGCCTTCGATCGCGAGACGATCGAGATGTCCATCGACACCATGATCAAGGTGGCCACCGACAAGATCGCGCCGCTCAACACGGTCATGGACCGCGAGGGGCTGCGCTTCGAGGGCGGCAAGGTCACCACCCCGAAGGGCTACAAGGAGGCTTACCGGGCGGTCTGCGAGAACGGCCTGAGCGCGCCGGGCAAGTCCGCCGAGCTGGGCGGCGGCGGGCTGCCTCACGCGGCCATGACCGCCATCGTGGAGATCATGGCGTCCGCCTCGGTGGCCTTCACCATGACCCCGGGCCTGAGCTCGGCCGCGGGCGAGGTGATCGAGGCCTACGGCACCGAGGAGCTGAAGAAGCTCTACGTGGAGAAGCTGTACACCGGCCAGTGGGCCGGCACGATGTGCCTGACCGAGTCCAGCGCGGGCAGCGCGGTCGGCGATCTCAAGACCAAGGCCAAGCGCCAGGGCGATCACTACCTGATCGAGGGCGAGAAGATCTTCATCTCCTCGGGCGAGCACGACCTGACCGAGAACATCATCCACCTGGTGCTGGCCCGCATCGAGGGCGCCCCCAAGGGCATCAAGGGCGTCAGCCTGTTCGTGGTGCCCAAGTTCCTGCCCGCGGGCGGCAAGCCGGGCGCCAAGAACAACGTGGTGTGCGGCAACATCGAGCACAAGATGGGCATCAAGGGCTCGCCGACCTGCACCATGATCTTCGGCGGCGACGGCCCGTGCCAGGGCTGGCTCATCGGGGAAGAGAACCAGGGCATCAACTACATGTTCCGGATGATGAACGAGGCCCGCATCGGCGTGGGCCTGCAGGGCCTGGCCACCTCGGCCGCCTCCTACCAGGAGGCCCTGCAGTACGCCCGTGACCGCGTCCAGGGCGTGGACATCAAGGACATGAAGGACGTCAACGCGCCCCGCGTGGCGATCATCCAGCACCCGGACGTGCGCCGCAACCTGCTCAGCATGAAGGCCTTCGTGGAGGGCGCGCGGGCCCTGCTGTACTCCACCGCCCACTTCTCCGAGCTGGCCTTGCACCACCCCGACGAGACCGAGCGCCAGAACTACCAGAACCTGGTCGAGCTGCTGACCCCGATCTGCAAGGCCTACTGCTCGGATCAGGGCTTCCGCATGACCGAGCTGGGCGTGCAGATCTTCGGCGGCTACGGCTACTGCCAGGAGTACCCGCAGGAGCAGTACTGCCGCGACGCCAAGATCGCCTCGATCTACGAGGGCACCAACGGCATCCAGGCGCTCGATCTGCTCGGCCGCAAGGTGTCGGGCAAGGGCGGCCTGATGTTCATGACCTTCCTCATGCGCATGAACGGCTTCATCAACGACAACCAGGGCCACCCGGCGCTCGGCCCCTACGTGGCCAAGCTGGAGGCCGCGCGCGACGCGCTGACCGGTGTGGTCATGCGGTTCCAGCAGGCCGGCATGGAAGGCGACATGTACTACCCGGTGCTGAACGCCACGCCGTTCCTGGATCTCTTCGGCACCATCGTGTTCGCCTACCTGCTCGAGGACATGGCGGTCAAGGCCGACGCGGCGCTGCAGAAGCTCTACGCCCAGGCGGGCGCCAAGACCGACGAGGCCAAGGCCAAGCTGGTGGCGGAACACCCCGAGGCGCGCTACTACGACGGCAAGCTGCACAGCATGCGGCACTTCGTGGAGACCAACCTGCCGCACGCGCAGGCCACCTGCCAGGCCATCCTGGCGGCCGACAAGAGCCCGCTCACCATCAACTTCGGCTGAGCCGCTCCGCCGCCCTCCCGCGCTCCCGATCCTCTGGCGTGCCCGCGTCTCAGCGGGGCTCGGGGAAGTCGTCGTCCAGGCTCTCGAGCAGCGGCAAGATCTCTTCCAGCAGGCCCTCGGCCCGGGCCTGGTCGAGGAAGCGCCGCACGCGGCGCTGGGCGTCCACCAGCCGGCGCCGCAGGCGCAGGATGATCTCGGCGCCTGCCGCGTTCACCTCGAGTTCGCTGACCAGGAGGCGCCACACGCGGACCTGCTCCAGCCCCTGCTGGTCGTAGAGGCGCTCGCGCCCGGGGCGCCGGATCGGCTCCAGCAGGTGGAGCTGCTCCAGCCGATCGATCACCTCCGGCTCGACGCCGAAGCGCCTGGCCAGGCTGCGCCGGGTGATGGTGAGGTGCTTGGGCATCTCCGACCGGCCTCACTCGTAGCGCGCCAGCTGCTCGACCAGGCTCCGACCCTGGTCGTCCAGGCGCCGCGGCACGTTCACGTTGACCCGCACCAGGAGGTCGCCCCGGCCGCCACCGCTGCGGGGCAGCCCCTTGCCGCGCAGGCGGAAGCGCTGGCCTCCCTGGGTGCCCGCCGGGACGCTGAGGTCCACGGCCCCGTCCAGCGTCTCGACCCGCAAATTGCCGCCCAGAGCGGCGACGCCGAAGGGCAGCGGCACCTCGGTCACCAGCAGCTCTCCCTCCCGCTGGAAGCGGGCGTCCGGCTCGTACGCCACCTCCAGCAGGAGATCCCCGGGCGGGCCACCGGCCCGGCCAGGCGAGCCCTTACCGGCCAGGCGGATCTTCTGCCCCTCGCGCACGCCGGCCGGGATGCGCACGCTGAGGTTCTCGCTGCGGCCGTCCTCGCCCGTCAGCGTGAGGCGCCGCTCGGCGCCGTGCACCGCGTCCGTCAGGGAGATGGCCAGCCGGCTCAGGTGATCCTGACCGCGCCGCGGGCCGGCGCTGCGCCTGCGGCCCCCCGGCCCGCCCCCGAAGATCCCGCCCAGCAGGTCCTCCAGCGGTAGATCGCCGAAGGCCCCCTCCCCTTCTGCGCCCTCGAAGCGGATGCCCTCGAAGCCGGGGAACCCGTCGAAGGGCGCGCCCCCGCGCCGGCCCGCCCCCGGAGGCGGCGCGGACTTCAACCCGGCCTTCCAGGCCTCGTGGCCCACCTGATCGTAGACCTGGCGCTTGGCCTTGTCCGAGAGCACATCGTAGGCCTCGGACACCTCCTTGAATCGCTCCTCGGCGCCCTTGTCCCCGGGGTTGACGTCCGGGTGGTGCTTGCGCGCCAGCCGGCGGAAGGCCGTCTTGAGCTCCTTGTCGCTGGCCTCCCGCTTGACGCCCAGGATGTCGTAGTAGGTCCGCATGCTCGCGCGCGCTGTGGCTAGCGCTCGCCCTCCCCGTCGCCCACCGGAATGGTGCGCCCGCCGGGCTTGCGCACCGGCAGGCGCACGGTCAGCACGCCCGCCTCGCAGCGGGCGGCGATGGCGTCCACGTCCACCGGCGTGTCCACGCGTACCAGGCGCTCGAAGGGCCCGCGCTGGCGCTCGATGCGGTGGTAGCTACGCGCGCCGTCGCCCGCCGTGGGGCGCTCGCCGCGGATGGCCAGCACCTGATCGTGGTACTCCACCGCGATGGAGCTCTCGTCCACGCCGGGGATCTCTGCCTGCACCACGATGTGCGTGTCGTCCTCGAACACGTCCACGGGCGGCGCCCAGGACGGCCGCGGGACGCTGCCCCCGAGGAAGGCCTGGGAGAGCTGCCGCTCGAACAACTCGTCGAAACGGTTTCTGAGGCTGATCAGCTCGCGGAACGGGTCCCACTCGTCGAATGGCATGTGTTCGCTCCCGACCTGGCCA
Source organism: Myxococcota bacterium (assembly GCA_022710975.1). GTDB lineage: Bacteria > Myxococcota > B64-G9 > B64-G9 > B64-G9 > JAKLGA01. The sequence goes on from JAKLGA010000006.1 coordinate 342,611, forward strand.
GGAATCTAAGGTCGTCCGCCGCGCCTGTCAATCGGCTCCGCCCGCGGCTCAGCGGGCCCTGGGGAAGCGCGCCAGGAGGCCGCGGCACAGCGCCTTCTCCTCGGGCTCGCCCTGGCCGGCGAACTTGCGCAGGAAGGCCTCGACCTTGGTGTTCCTGGCGCCGCGCCGGGCCAGCTCCTCGAAGTACAGCCCCAGGACGGGGTCCTGGGACATGTCCTTGACCTGGGCGCGGACGGCGTTGGCGAAGCGGGTCGGGTTGAGCTCGCCCATCTCGAACACCGCCTTGCCGAACAGCGCCCGCACCTCGGCCGGGGCGGTCGCGGCCGCCGCGGCTGCCTGGAAGAGCTTCTCGTTGGCCGGGGGCTCCTCGATCGAGCTCGCCAGGTTGCTCAGCTTGGTCACCATCTCCTCGAACAGCGCCGCGTCCGCGGCCCTGACCGCCTGCAGCCCGTCCGCCTGGGTGGGGAACTCGCGGATGAAGGTCTCGTCCAGGCCGTCCACCTTGGTGAGCGCCAGGCCCAGGCCCAGCCGCACCACGGGCTGGGAGACCTTGGCCCGCACCTTGACCAGGGTGCCGCGGGTCTCCTTCCGGGCCAGCCCCATGGCGGCCTTGAGCCGTTCGCCCAGCGGCAGGCGCTCGTCCACGATCGTGGCCTCCAGGTAGAGCAGCGAGGGCTCGGCCGGGAGGGCGGCCGCGGCGCGCCTGGGTCCGGCCGTCCAGTCTCCGCTGGCCGCCGCCAGGTCGTCGAAAGCGAGCTGGCCCGACTCCTCGGCCAGCGGGATTGCCGCCTCGCCGGCCTTGGACTCCAGCAGCAGCAGCAGCCCCTCGGGCGCCGCCTTGAGCGCCGTGATGCGGATGCTGTCCAGCAGCCCCGTCGACTTCATCTTCCTGGCCGCGGCGACGCGCTTGGCGAACTCCTCCGGCGCGGTGGCGGCCAGCATGGGGCGGCTGAAGAAGCGCGCCAGGGCGAGCGGCTCCTTGGCGCTCTTCTCGTCGCCCAGCGCGGTCCGGTAGTCCTGCCACAGCGCCTGGGCGGCCTTGAGCTTGTCGGCCGGGGCGTCCGCCAGCTTGTCGAACTTGCCTCCGCTGCAGCCGGCGCACAGGAGCAGGCCCAACCCCAGACTGATCGTAGAACGCAGCATGAGTCTCCCTCCCGCGGTTCGAGGAACGGGCAGATTATACCTGCGGCGGCGGAGAAGCGGAACCACCGACGGGCGGGAGGGTCGCCCCTCCCGCCCGCAGGAACCTGGGCCGGGCGTGGAGCAGCACCGCGGGCAGGACGGTCAGGGCGGTGAGCGCGCTGGTCACCATGGCGAGCGCCAGCAAGATGCCGAAGGAGTGCAGCGGCACGATCTCCGCGAACAGGAACACGAGCATCCCCCCGATGATGGTGATGGCGTTGATCAGGATGGCCCGGCCCACCGTACGCAGCACCATGCGCAGCATCGCCTCGGGTGAACCCTGCCGCCGGGACTCCAGCAGCAGGCGCGACATGAAGTGGATGGTGTAGTCGATGCCCACCCCCACCACCAGGGAGGCGATCAGCACCGTGGCCGGATCGAGGTCAATCCCCAGGGCGCCCATCACGCCGAAGTTGATGAGCAGGGTCAACGACATGGGAATCATGCCCAGGATGCCCGCCAGCACCGAGCGGAACTGAATCATCAGCAGGATCATGGCCATGATGGCGGCGAGCCCCAGGCTGTTGAGCTGGCTCCAGACGAGCTGATCGTCGATGGTCACCGCGATGGAGTGCATGCCGGTCTGGCTGACCTCGACCCGAACCACCTCGTCCGGCGGCAGGGCGCTGGCCGCCGCGGCATCGAGCGGCAGCAGCAGCGACGGGGAGAGCGCGGGCCACAGGTCGCCATCGAGGTCCTGGCCGAGCCTGGCGTCACCGGCCGCCGCCGAGGGCAGGGCCGCCAGGAGCCGCGCCTTCATCGCCGACACGCGCGCTCCGCGAGAGCGCTCCTCGACCAGGGACCCCACCGAGCGAACGAGGTAGCCAAGGCCCTCGGGATCCTCCTCCAGCAGCGCGGCCGGGAGCTCCCGCCGCAGGATGGTCTCCGTCTCCGCGGTGATCTTGCCCGCCTGGGCCGCCTTCGCCAGGGCCTCCGCCACCCTCCTGGCCAGGGCCTCGTCCTCGATCGGCAGGTCCGACTCCTCGGAGCGCAGGAAACGCTCGAGCGCCGCGGGCAGTCCGGCGTCCGCGGGCAGCGGCGCTTGCAGCCCCTCCTCGATCGCCCGGCGCACCGCGGGTTGGTCCAGGGCTCCCTCACCCAGGCGGCGGCGAAGATCGAGCGCCACGGCCAGGCTGGCACGGTCCAGAGCGAACGCCTCCGCCCTGCGAAGGCTGTCCGCGTCGGCCGTCGCGCGCGTGAGGCGCCGCGCCTGGCGGGGCAGGGCGTCCAGGAACGCCTGGATCTCCGCCACGATCACCCGCAGGCGCACGGTGTCATTGGAGGAGCTGACGCCCTGGACCAGCGAGTGTGTCAGGCTCTTGTCGGCCATCTGCTTGAGGACGTCCTTGCCCTCGAGCTGGAACCAGAGGTTGCCCACCCCCTCGCGCGTGTCCGGGATGCAACGGTGATCGCTCATCACGCTGTTCATCTGGGCCACGATGCTGCCCAGGCTGCGGGTGTTGCCCACGTCCGGGTAGGCCTGCATGTGCTTCTCGACCAGCAACATGGTCTCCAGGACGAAGGGTTCCTTGGGCTCGCCGTCGACCGTGATCCAGATGGGCAGGTTGCCGCCCAGGCGGGTGCGGATGACCTCGTCGGACTTGCGCAGCGGGCTCTCCTCGGAGAAGTAGGTCACCATGTTGAACTGCCGGTCGAGCTTGAGCGAGAAGACCGCCGCGCCGGCCGTGAGCACCAACCAGCCGGCGACGACCAGGCCCTTGCGGCGCGCCACCAGTGCGCCCAGGCGGTCGAGCCAACCGCCCTCGGGCGCCAGGTCACCGCCGGTCCTGGCGTCACGCCGGGCTGCGCGGGGCTTGAGATAGCTGACCACGGCCGGCACGAAGGTCAGCGCGATGAGCATGGCCACGAAGGTGCCGAAGGCGGCGATCAGGCCGGTGTGCTGCACGAAGGCCAGGTTGGAGGTGCAGAACGACAGGAACCCGATGACCGTGGTCACCCCGGCCATCAGGATGGGTTCCATCACCTCGCCGAGCGCCTGGCTGAGACCCTCCGGGGTGTGCGCCGCTGGGCCAACCTCCTCCACCTTGTGCAGCAGGTGGATGGCGTAGGCCGTGCCCAGCGTGATCAGCAGGGTCGGAATCACGTTCGACAGCATGGTGATGGGGATGTCGCAGGCCGCCATGAGGCCCATGGCCCACAGGGCGCTGACCAGCACCGTGGCCAGGGGCAGCAGGATCCCGCGGAGGGAGCGGAAGGCCAGGAGCAGGATCAGGATGACGATCAGCGAGACGATCGGCACCAGGGTGATCATGTCCCGGATGATCACCTCGGACATGTTCTTGGTCCAAAAGGGGAAGCCGGTCATGTGCGCCCTGCGAGCGCCGATCAGCGGCCGGGTCGTGTCCTCCACCGCCCTGGCCACCAAGACCCGATCCACCCCCTTGGAGATGTTGTAGATCAGGTTGGCCAGCTTACCGTCCGCGCTGACCACCAGGCCGACCATGTCCTCCTTGGCCAGCACCTGCGCGCGCAGCCGGGCGCTGTCCTCGGCGCTCTGCGGCAGAGCCTCCGGGTCGACCAGCTTGCCGACCACCACGGCCTTCTCGCCCTCGATCTCCCGCGCCTGCACGTCGTCGATCGAGGTCAGGCTGACCACCCAGGTGATCCCGGGGATCTGCCGGATGGCCTGGGTGAGCTCTTGCACCAGCGCCAGCGACTCGGGGCTGAAGGCGTCCTCGACCTCCACCGCCAGCATGCCTACGTCCACCCCGCCGAAACGCTCGCCGGCCTCGGTGAAACGGATGACGACCGGGTCCTCCTCGGGCAGGTACTTGCTGACGTCGCTCTCGACATACGACCACTCGAAGGTGGCGTAGGCGGCAGCCGCGGTCAGCAGGGCGGTGGTGATGATCACCGCCAGGCGGTAGCGGACGACCCAGCGCGCGAAGGCGTTCATCATGGAGGGTCCCTCGTACCCGGGCTGCGGCTCAGAAGTCGGCCCGGAAGCGCAGGAAGAGCTGGTCGAGCGCCTCGAAGAGCTGCAGCGAGGTGCCGTCCTCGCCGCGCGCCATCAGGTAACCGATGGCCACCTCCGAGCCGTCGAAGGGCTTGTAGGAGATGAGCGCGTTCAGCAGGCCGGCCAGGCCGTCGCGGCCCTGGGTGGTGTCCAGCTCGCCGCCCAGGTTGAGCTCGAAGCGCAGCCGATCGTTCAACACGGCCTTGCGGAACGACACGAACAGGTAGTCGTGCAGGCGGTGGCCGGTCATCTCGACGAAGAACCCGTGGATCCACTGGAGGTTGAGGTAGTAGCCGCCGGGGATGGTGTACTCCGCCCCCAGCACCCACTTCGTGTAGGGCTCGTCCTCGACGGCGGTCAGCGTCTGGGTCCGCGAGCCCAGCGCAGAGGCCACGGTGATGCGGGTCTCCTCGCCCTCCGGGAGGATCAAGGCCACCTCGGCCCACACCCCCACGTCGCCGAGCGCGCCGCGCAGGTTGAAGCCGACCACGTCGATCTTCGGGTAGGCGAGCTCCACGTCGTCCACCGCCACCACCACGCAGGTGGGCCCGCCGGCCGGGCAGCCTTCGTCGCCGGGGTTGCGGAAGGTGGCGGTGCCGGCCACCGCGCGGGGCGAGGGCACCGGCTCGCGGGCGTGGGCGTAGGACACGGTCCACTCGAAGTCCCACAGCGTCCAGCGCACCCGGGCGCCGCCCAGCAGGTTGTCCACCTGGGTGGCCGGGGTGAGGGTGCGCAGCTGCTCCGCACCCGGCGGCAGCAGCACGAGGCTCAGGTTGGGATCCTCCAGCGCGGACAGGTCGAAGGCCGGCATGAGCGGGCTCTGCAGCGGGTCTTCCCCGAGGAACAGATCGACCGGCAGGACGGAGGGCAGGTAGCGGGGCGCCACCACGCCCTCCAGGGTCACCCACTCGTCCCCGAGGGTCAGCGCGGCCTTCAGCCCCACGTTGCCCACCCGCGCCTTGAACTCCAGGGGGTTCTCGAGGTCCAGGGCGTCCAGGGGGTTGGTGGGGTTGAAGCCGTCGGCCTCGCCCCAGCCGAGAACCTGCTTGCCCGCGCGCAGATCCAGCTTGACCCAGTCGTTGTCCAGCAGGAAGCCGTAGTAGTCCACGTAGGCTTCGTTCACCCGCCAGCTCACCGGCTCGACGGTGCCGCGGTCCCACAGGTCGTCCACCAGCCGCACGTCGGTGAAGTTCGTGTTGCGCAATTCCAAATTCGCGATCGCGGCCACCTCCTCGGCGGGGTTGGCCTTGATGCGCAGCTGGAACCAGTTGGCGTTGCGGAAGTTGTAGAAGTCGCCGTGGCGGACCCCGATGTAGTTCTCGGTGGCCACCACCCCGTTCAGCTCCATCCCGGCGCGCGCCTGGAGTGAGGCCACGGCCAGCAGACCGAAGGCCGACAGCGCCGCCCACCTGGGAGCATGTGTCATGGGGAGGACCCGCGCGCCGGGAGGGCCGGCGGAGCTAGTTGCGCTTGAGCTGCCGCTTGCTGAAGAAACTGTCCTTCAACCCGGTGTCCACCTGCAGCTTCTCCACGAAGTTGCGGGTGGCGTGGTTCTTCTTCACGTCCTTGATCTCCATCAGGTAACTCTGGGTGTACTTGCCCGCGGGGCGGAAGTCACTGCGGGTCATGACCTTCCAGGGCTTGCCCGACTTGTCGCTGAACTCGATGCGGTCGAAGAGGAAGTCGGCCTTGCGCACGAACAGCTTGACGGGGCCATAGTCCGAGTCCTTGTCGGGCTTGGGCTGCAGGGCGAGCACGTGGTGCTCGGCGTCCTCGGTCATCCCCTGGACCGTGAGCCGCGAGGCGAACGTGTCGCTGCTGAGATCCTCGTAGGAGAAGTCCGTGCCCGCGAAGTTGTCGTTCTTCACGTGTCCGGCCACCAGCCTGACCTTCTGCAGGGCGGGCAGCCACAGGTACATGCCGCCGTCCGTGCCCTCGTCGAGGAAGGCCATGCCCTTCACGTCCGCCGGTTCGAGGAAACGGATCAGCCGCTTGCTGGTGCCTTGCTGGTACATCTCCATCTTGCGGTAGGACTTGGCGCCGTCGGCGTCCTCCAGCTCCATGCGCACCGTGGCGGTGGAGTCCTTGGCGCTGAACTCGGCCTGATCCACCTTGGCCAGCACCTCGTCCCCGCTGAGCGCCAGGGCCGGGCCGCTGAGCAACCACAGAGCCGCCACGAGTGCCATGCCACCCACGCGTACCATGCCGTCACCTCCCGGCGCGGCCCAGCCGCGGGCCGCGCGAAGTCCGCCTCTCACTTGCCCAGCAACGCCAGGGCGCGCTTGAGCTGCACGTCCTCGCCGCGGCCGTCCCACGCGACGGACACATCCGGTTCGATGCCGTCGTAGTTCGGGGTGCCTGCCGGAGAGTAGTACCGCCCGGTGGACAGTTTCAAGGCCGAGCCCTCCGAGAGCTCAAGCACGTCCTGGACCGTGCCCTTGCCGAGGGTGGTCTCCCCCACCAGCTTGGCGCGCCGCGCGTCGCGCAGCGCCATGACCACGATCTCGCTCACCGAGGCGCTGCGGTGATCGACCAGCACCACCAGGGGCAGCTGTTGCCAGAGGCCGCCCTGGGGGTTGCGCTCCACCTGGATGCGCTGGTGCTCCTTGCCCGCCACGCTGACCACCGGCCCGGCGGGTAGGAACAGCCCGGCCACCGCCGTCCCCTCGGTCACCAGCCCGCCGGGGTTGCCGCGCAGATCGAGGACCAGCCCCTTCAGCCCGCCGCCGGCCTCGAGCTTCTCCAGCACGCCGGCCAGCCTCTGTCCGGTCTGCTGCCTGAAGTCGGACAGGTGCACCCGGGCCAATCCCTGGCCGAGCTCGCTCACGCTGAGGTGGCGCTTGGGCTCCTCGGCCAGCTCCAGGGTGTACGTCTTGCCCGCCACGACCGCCTCGACCTTCTCCCCGGGCTTGCCCCGCACCAGGGCCAGGGCCTCGAGCTCGTTCAGCAGCGCTGCCGGCCGGCCGCCCAGCGCCTCCACGCGCTGCCCGCGCAGGATGCCCGCCCGGGCGGCGGGCATGCCCTCCACCACGTCGAGGACGAGCAGCCCGGACGGGCTGGGCTCGAACAGCAGGCCCGCCGAGGCCGCCGGCGTGCTGCCATCGTCCACCAGCCTGGGCACCAGCTCCTCCTCCAGGAACACGCTCCAGTGGTCGCCGCAGCGCGCCACCAGCTCGCGCAGCATGGCGCGCTCGAGCTTGATCCGCGTGAGCCCAGCCTGGGCGGCCAGGGCCTGGGCCGCGCACGCCTCGAGCTCCCTGGCCAGCTCCTTGCTGTCAGCCAGCGCCGCCAGGGGGATGTCGTGCCTGGCCTCGCCGCAGATCAACCGCGCCAGCCCCGGCGGGGGCAGCAGCTCGGCGCGGCAAGCCGGCGCGACCCGCGCCAGGCCCTGCAGCGCGCCCAGGGCCAGCGCCGCGGGGTTGGCCGTGTCCACGTAGGCCACCTCGAAGTGCCGCAGCACCTCGCGGAGCGTCGGCAGGCCCTCGGCGGCCCGCGCAGCGGGGTCCACGAGCAGCCCGAGCAGGGCCAGCCCGATCGTCCAGCCAGCACGCGCATTCAGCATGACGCCTCCTCCCCGGAGCCCGCGCGCCCCATCCTCAGGGACGCACCTCGAAACCCGAGAATTCACCCGCCTCCGGCTCCCAGCGGGGCTCCACCCCGGCCACCTCGGCCGCGGGCGGACCCCGCCGGCTCCAGGCCAGCAGGGAAGCCAGCGCCTCGCGCGGGCCCTCGGCCAGGAGCTCCACCCGCCCGTCGGGCAGGTTGCGCACCCAGCCCGTGAGGCCGAGCGCCCTGGCCTCACGGCGGGCGTGATAGCGGTAGCCCACGCCCTGCACCACGCCCTCCACCAGCAGCCGCAGGCGCGCTCGGCCGGTCTCCATGCCCTCTCCCGCCCCGGCGGCTCACAGCAGATCGCTGGCCACCTCGGCCAGCTCGCTGCGCTCGCCCTTGCGCAAGGTCACCGTGCCGGCGATGGCCTTGCCGCGGAAACGGTTGATCACGTAGGACAGCCCGTTGTTGGAGGAGTCCACGTACGGGTTGTCGATCTGGTACAGGTCGCCCGTCAGCACGACCTTGGTCTGGTCGCCGGCGCGGGTGATGATGGTCTTGACCTCGTGCGGGGTGAGGTTCTGCGCCTCGTCCACGATGATGTACTGGTTGGGGATGCTGCGCCCGCGGATGTAGGTCAGCGGCTCGATCTCGATCAGGCCCATGTCCATCAGCTCGCGGTACGAGCGGCCCTGGCGCTTGTCCTTGCGGGTCAGGTTCATCAGCAGCTCGACGTTGTCGAAGATGGGCTGCATCCAGGGGTTCAGCTTGTCCTCCACGTCGCCGGGCAGGAAGCCGATGTCGCGGCCGAGCGGGAAGATGGGCCGCGAGACCAGCAGGCGCTGGAACAGGCCCTCCTCCGAGGTCTTGTGCATGCCGGCCGCCAGCGCCAGCAGGGTCTTGCCGGTGCCGGCCTTGCCGGCCAGGCTGACCAGCTTGATGCGGTCGTCGAGCAGCAGATCCATGGCGAAGGTCTGCTCGCGGTTGCGCGCCTGGATGCCCCACACCGAGCCGCGGGCCTTGAGCAGCGGCAGCAGGTTCTTGGCCTCCGGATCCAGGCGGCCCAGGGCGCCGTGCGCGCCGTTGGACTCGTCGCGCAGGTGGACGAACTGGTTGGCGATGGGCTCGTAGCCCTTCAGCTTCTCCACCGGCAGGTTGCCCTGGCGGTAGAAGGCGTCGATCTCCTCGCCCGAGGCCTGCACCTCGGCCACGCCGGAGTAGATCTCGTCCGCGGTCACCTTCTCCGTGTCGTAGTCCTCGGCGCGGATGCCCAGGGCGTCGGCCTTGATGCGCAGGTTGGTGTCCTTGGTGATGAAGATGGTGGCCTTGTCGGGCTCGCGCTCCTTGAGATCGAAGGCCACCGCCAGGATGCGGTGGTCCATGGTCTGCCCGATGCCCATCTCGGCCGGCAGCTTCTGGTTGGTGAACAGCACCCGCAGCCGCCCGCCGGTGGGGGTGGGCACGCCGTCGGACAGGTGGCCCTTGTGGCGGTAGTCGTCGATCATCCGGCCGACCACGCGGGCGTTGCGCCCCAGCTCGGACAGCTCCTTCTTGAAGCGATCGATCTCCTCGATCACGTAGATCGGGATGATCACGTCGTTGTCGCCGAAGGTCAGGATGGCGTTCGGATCATGCAAGAGCACGTTGGTGTCGAGGACGAAGTTCTTCTTCATCGTGTCACGCTCCCTGGCTCTTGGCTGAGCCGAGCTCCGCGTAGTGGACCGCCTTGTCGCGGCCGTTGCGTTTGGCATGATACAGGGCCTGGTCGGCCCGATCGATGAGTTCCTGCTTGTGCCGGGCGTGCTCGGGCATGGTGCAGATGCCGAGCGACAGCGTCACCCGGAATGGCTTGCCGTCCGCCGCCTGGTGCTCCTGCTGCTTGATCTCCTCCCGGATGCGCTCCGCCAGCATGCGCGCGCCCTCCGCGTCGGTCTCCGGCAGCAGCACGGCGAACTCCTCTCCGCCGTAGCGGCAGACGCGATCGGTCGCCCGGGCCAGGTCGCCCAGCACCCGCGCCACGCGCTTCAGCACCTGGTCGCCGACCGGGTGGCCGTAGGTGTCGTTGACCTTCTTGAAGTGGTCGATGTCCGTCAGCAGCATCGACAGCGGCCGCTGGTAGCGCAGCGACGTGCTGGCCAGCTCCTCGGCCAGCTCCTGGAAGCGGCGGTGGTTGTGGAGCCCGGTCAGGCCGTCGGTGGTGGCCAGGCGCTCGAGCTGCTGGTAGCGCTGCGCGTTCTGGATGCTGATGGCGGCCATGTTGGCGATGGTCTGCAGCACCCCCACCAGGTCCCGGCTCTTGTCCCTGTTGGCCGGGAACAGGCCCGGCCGCTGACCGGCCGCAACCAGCGCGCCGATGATCGGCTCCTTGCCGGACTGAGACTTGCGCCCCTGCTCGCCCGCCACCCTGAGGGGGAAGATCTTGAGGGAGGCGAGCGGCGGCAGCGGCATCTGCCGGCCGAAGACCAGCCGCTGCTCGCCCTCCCGCTGGTGGAAGGGCGCCTCGGGCAGGACCGAGCCCTCCTTGAGCACCTGGGCCACCAGGTGGCTCTGGCCGTGCAGCTCCTGCTGCAGGTGCTTCTCGCGCCAGCCGGCGTACTCGTCCAGCCCCTGCGCGCCGGCCAGCACGAGCTTGTCGCCCTCGCGCAGCACCAGGGCGGCGAAGTCCACCCCGGGCAGGACGAGGCGTGCGGCGCTCAGCACCTCGTCGATGACCTCCTGCAGTCCGAGCGCGCGGTTGAGCTGCTTGCTGGCCTCGTAGAAGCACGCGGACTCGCTGAGGAGCTTGTCCATGTCCGCCAGCACGCGCTCGGTGTCGATCTCGTGCAGCAGCTCGACGGCCACCGTGGACAGCATGCGGCGGTCGTCGTCGCTGAAGGGCACGTCCACCCGGCGATCGGCCAGCAGCACCCCGCGCACGTGCGCCCCGTCCAGCACCGGCACGCCCAGGAAGGAGCGGATCGGCACCCGGGTGGCGTAGTAGGTCAGCAGCTCGTGGCCGTCGCGCAGGTGGTCGAAGGACACGGGGCTCAGCCGCTTGATGATCGCCCCGAGCACGCCCTCCCCGGCCGGCATGGGCGTGCGCACGAGCTGATCGCTGTCCGAGCGGGCGTCCATCAGGCGGACGCTGCGGTCGTCGGTCGACAGGCGGTAGAAGGCCACGCTGTGCGGCCGGAGCGCCTCGAACACCACGTCCAGCAGGTTGTGGATGCCCTCCTCCAGGCGGCGCAGGGAGGACAGCTGGCGCTGCCCGGCGCGCTCCTCGTCGCGCAGCGCCCGCGTGCCGTCGCGCGAGGCGGCGCCGGACAGCCGGAACTCCCGGGCCGCCTGCTCGTGCTCCGCGCGCTCCTTGGCGAGCTTGGCCGCCTCCTCGCGCCGCACGAGCTGCCGCGCGGCGGCCACCAGCAGCCGGCTGACGAAGGGGAAGCCGGCGATGGCCGCGGCGTGCGAGGCGGTCTGCGCCCAGCCCGCGGGCCAGGCGGGCGCGCCCAGCAGGGCCTCCAGGGCGAGCGCCGCGCCCACGACGACCAGCGTGTTCCAGGGCCGCTCCTCCAGGCCGCCGGCCGCCGCCAGCACCAGGTAGAGCGCCGGGTAGACCGGGCTCGCCAGCCCGCCCGTGAGCGCGATCAGCAGGTAGAGCGAGGCGGTCAGCAGCAGCCCGACCTGGCGGTGCTCGGCGCTCGCGCCGGGCGCGCCCACCCGCCGGGGGCTCAGGCGCCCCTGCAGCAGCCACAGGCGGTGGAGCAGCAGCGCGGCCAGCCAGCCCGCGAGCAGCAGGCCGGGCCAGCGCCCCGCGGCCACGTCGCCGCGCCACAGCAGGCAGGCGAAGAGCGCGCAGGACAGCTCCACCAGCAGGTTGCGCTGGAGCCAGCCGAGGCCCAGGGCGAGTGAGCGGCCCGCGTGCATGCTGTCGCGCCCCGGCTCACGGGCCGGGCGCTTCCCCCCCCTCGTCCTGCGGCCCGGCGTCAGGCGTGGACTGGAGCTGGAAGATGAGCTCGTCTGGCTTGACCAGGCCCAGCTCGTCGCGCGCCACCTTCTCCAGGTAGTCGGGTCGGTTCTTCAGGGCGTCCACCTCGAGCGCCAGCCGGCGGTTCTGCTCGCGCAGCCGGGCATTCTCCGTCACCAGCCTGTCCAGCTCGCCGCGCAGCTCGACCTGCGCGCCGCCGCCCGGGCCGAGGAGGCTGAAGGCCAGCAGGCCGAGGGCCAGCGCCAGGCTCAGCACGAACACGATCTTCGCCCGCGCGCCCAAGGCCTGCTCACTCTTCCAGGGTCGCGATGCCGAGCCGCCGCAGGCCGAGCCCCGCGGCCAGGTCCATGACCCTCACCACCCGCTGGTGCTCCACGCGCTGGTCGGCCTGCAGCACCAGCATGATGTCCGGGTTCTGGCGGGCGACCTCCGCCAGGCCCGCGCGCAGCTTCTCCTCCGAGACCGCCTGCCCGCCCAGCATCAGCCGCCCGTCCTCCAGCACGCCCACCTTGACCTGGCTGGCCATGGACGGGATCTGGGCCGCCTTGGCCTGCGGCAGGTCGAGCAGCAGCCCGTTCTCCTTGACGTTCAGGGAGAAGGTCGTCGTCAGCAGGAAGAAGATCAGCAGCTGGAAGACCATGTCGATGAGCGGGGTCATGTCGAGCACGACCTCGTCGTCGTCTCGCGGGCTGAACCTCACGGGGTCCCCCCCTCGGCCCGCGCCCTGCCCGGGCCGGCCGTCAGGCGCTGGACCAGCAGGAAGGCGCCGTCCTCCAGCTCCAGGGTCAGGGCCGACACCCGCGCGCGCAGGTAGCGGTACAGGGCGTAGGCCGGGATGGCCACGAACAGGCCCGCGGCGGTGGTGATCAGGGCTTGCCAGACCCCGGCCGCCACGATGCTCGGGTTGCCGATGACCTTGAGCTGCTCGACGGACTGGAACGCGGCGATGAGCCCGAGCACCGTGCCCAGCAACCCCATCAGCGGCTCGAGCGCGGCGATGGCGCCGAGCGCCCCGACCCAGCGCGAGAGCCGGGCGGCCTCCCTGCGGCCGGCGATCTCGAGCGCCTCCACGATCTCGGCCCGCGGGCGGGAGCTGTTCTCCAGGCCGGCCGCCAGCACCAGGGCGAGGGCGGAGGGAGCCTGGCGGCACGCGGTCAGGGCCTCCTCCCGCCGGCCCTCCGTGAGCAGCCGCTGCATGGACTCCAGGAAGGCGGCCGGCAGCACGCGGGAGCGCTGCAGGCTCCACAGGCGCTCCACGACGATGGCCAGCGCCAGCACTGACCCCAGGAGGATCGGCGCCATCATGATGCCGCCGCGAACGATCACGTCCCACATGGAGACCTCTCGGCCGGTCCGCGCCGGGCGCGCCGGTTCCCGGCGGAGTGTAGCATGCCACGCCCGCGATGCAACAGGTGATTCGGCCGAGGGTTTCGGGGCGGTCTGCGTCAGAGCAGCTTGCGGATCAGGGCCTCCACCTGCTGCATGGGAACCCGACCGAGGAACGCACCCCGCAAGCGCCCTCCCCGGTCGAAGACCAGCAGGGTCGGCAGGCTGTCCACCGCGCCGAGGGGCGAGCGGCCCTGGCGCACCGCCTCGTCCGCCAACGCCACCGGGTAGGGCACCTCGTACCCGCGCACGAAGGGCTCCACGGCCAGGGTGATCTCGTCGAGCGCCACCCCCACCACCGCCAGGCCCTGCCCGGCGTACCGGCCCTGGAGCACGGCGTAGCCCGGGATGGCCAGGGCGGAGGCCTGGGACCAGGTCACGAACACGTCGACCATCAACACCTGGCCGCGGTGGTCCGCCAGCCGGACCTCTCCGCCGCCGACGCGCGGGAGCGCCAGGCCGTAGAGCTCCTCCGGGGTCGGCCCCACGGCCTCGCCCAGGCCCGCGCACCCCGCCAGGCCGAGCCACGCCAGCAGGCCGAGCCAGGCCGCGTCAGTCTTCCTCGAGCCACACATGCACGTCCCTCGCGACCTCTCGGTCGAGCGCCAGCTCGGACTGCTCGATCTCCAGCACCAGCACCGGCGAGCGCTGGTGGAGCCGGATGGGCACGCCCGGGGCCAGGCCCATGGAGAGGAGCTGGTGGATGCGCTCGTGATCCTCGGAGCGCAGGAAGGCCACCCGGCCGCGCGAGGGGCACGGGGCCTCGTCCAGCGGGATCGGCCGCGCTCCGGGAGCCTGGCCCGGCCCGCCGGAGGCCAGCGCGCCGGGCGGGATGGGCTTGCCGTGCGGGCACTGGAGCGGGTCGCCCAGCAACCGGGACAGCCCCTCGGCCCCCTCGGGCGAGAGCTGGTGCTCGAGCGCGCAGGCGGTCTCCTCCAGGTGGGCGTCGCTCAACCCGAGCACGTCGGACAGCAGGCGCTCGGCCAGCCGGTGCCGCCGCACCAGCCCCGCGGCCCGGTCCTCGCCCTGGGGCGTGAGCTCGACGCACTCCCCGCTCATCCGCACCAGCCCCTCGGCGGCCAGGGCCTCGAGCGCCGCGCGCTCGGCCTGGGCGTGCGCGCAGCGCAGCACCTCGAGCACGTCGCGGGAGCCCTTCTCCCGGCAGGTCCAGATGGACTCCAGCAGCTCGTCGATCACTTGCTCGGACGGCGTGCGCGCGCTCACAGGCTCACCCCCGCCAGGCGGAGCCCGTGCGAGACCAGGGCTCCGACCAGCAACGCATATACCATGACGAACGCCACGATGGCAGTGGCCGCGCGCGCCCCCCGCTCCTTGTACAGCACCAGCAGGGTGTTGACGCACGGCACCATGAGGGTCATCACCAGCAGGCAGACCAGGGCCTGAGCGCCCGTGTACAGCCCGGCGGACATCTGCTGGACCAGCAGCCCGGCGCCCGCCTCCCGCCGGATGATGGTCATCAGTAGCACGTCCGCGCTCTCGGGCGGCAGGCCGAGCCCCCACGCCAGGATCGGCTCCAGGGCGCGGTGCAGGCCGTCGAGCAGCCCGAGCTGGTCGAGCGCCCACATCGCCAGCGTGCCCAGCAGGAAGTACGGGATGGCCTCCCGCAGGAACCAGGCCACCCGCCGGCCGGTCAGGGCGAGCAGGCTGCGCAGGCGCGGCAGCCGCAGCGGAGGCAGCTCGAGCACCAGGTCCTGCCGCCCGCCGGGCAGGAGCCGGTGGGCCGCCCAGCCCACCAGCCCGAACTGCAGCACCAGCAGCGCGACCAGCAGCACCCCCGCCAGGGCAGGCAGGCGGCCGAGCACCACCAGCATCACCCCCAGCAGCGGGGCGCAGGGGAAGGCCAGCGTCAGCAGCAGCGCGGCCAGCAACCGCTGCCTGCGGGTCTCGAGGATGCGGGTCGCCAGCACCGCCATGGTGACGCAGGAGAATCCCATGACCAGCGGCAGCACGGCCTTGCCGTTCAACCCGACCTTGCGCAGGCCCCGGTCGAACAGCAACGACATGCGGGCCACGTAGCCAGAGTCCTCGAGCAGGCCGAAGGCGAAGAAGAAGGTGGCCAGCACCGGCAGCACCAGCCCGAGCGGCAGGACCAGCCCCACGCTCACCAGGCCGAACGGGCCGACCAGCAGCTCGCGCACGGATTCCCAGGGGATGCGCGCGGTCCAGCCCTGCAGGGCCGGCAACACCAGATCGCCGAACAGGCGGCCCTCCAGCAGATCGACCAGCACGCCCGCGCCGAACCAGCCCACGAAGGCGTACATGCAGGCCAGCACCAGGACGGCGATGGGCAGGCCCGTGCCCGGCCGGCGGGTCCAGGCCGCCAGGCGCCGCGCCCACGCCCCGCGGTTCGAAGGGCGCAGGGTGAAGGCCGCGGCGGCGATCCGCTCGGCCGCGGCCAGGCTGGCCTCTTGGGTCCACAGCTCCGCCGGGCGTCCGAGGGCACCCGCGGCGGAGCGGAGCGCGGCCTCCACCCGGGCGCACAGCTCGGCCTCGGCGTGGTCCTCGAGCACGTCGCGGGCGCCCTGGGCCCCGTGCAGCAGGAGGAACGCCAGCGCCGGGGCCGAGAAGGGGTGACCCGCCAGCAGCCCCTCGAGCCCCGAAAGCAGCCCGGCCAGGGGCGCCTCGGGCGACACCACCCCTTCGGCCAGCGGCCGGGCCTCTGGCAGGCGCCTGCGCAGCGCCGCCAGCCCGGACCCCTCGCTCGCGACCACCGGCACCACCGGCACGCCCAGGGCCGCCTCGAGCGACTGGGGGCGGAACTCGACGCCGCGGAAGGCGGCCTCGTCGGTCATGTTCAGCGCCACGACCAGGGGCACGCGGCAGGCGAAGAGCTCGCCCACCATTCCCAGGCCTCGGCGCGGGTTCTTGGCGTCCAGCACCCAGATCGCGGCCCCCACCCTGCGCCTGGCCAGCAGGTCCCGGACCACCATGGCGTCCTCGCCCCGGTCGAGCAGCGAGTAGCAGCCGGGCACGTCCAGGAGCGTGTCGTACCTGCCGGCGTCGAGCCGGCGGTGCCGGACCTCGACCCCGGTGGGCGGGTAGACCCGGCGCTGGTCGCGCCCCGCGCCGAGCCCCTCGAACAGCGTGCTCTTGCCGACCTTGAGCTGGCCGAGCAGCAGCACGGCGCCTGGGCCGAACGGCCGACCGGCCGGGCCGGAATCCTCATTTTCAGCAATAGAATCGGGAAGGTTCCGCCTCATCGCCGGAGAGTGCTCTAGCCCCTGTGCGGGCCTCCTGTCAAGCGGGTCGTTCCGGCCGCGCGTCCGGGTTGACATTCCGCTGCATCGGCGCCTACATTCCGTTCCAGGCCGGGCCCACAGAGGGGGCCACGGCCGGTGAACCATCGACGGCGTGGATGCAGGCCGTGCCTGGATCCCGATGGGACCAGGACCGGTGCCGACGAGCGCTCCTCCCGGATTCACTCCGCGGCGGCCTCATCCAAGCAGCGTCGAGGGAGGGCGTGCCATGTTGCGCACCATGTTCAAGTCCAAGATCCACCGCGCGACCGTGACCGAGGCCAACGTCGACTACGAGGGCTCGGTCACCATCGATCAGGAGCTGATGGACGCGGCCGACATGCTGCCCAACGAGGAGGTCCACATCTGGGACGTGGACAACGGCGCCCGCTTGACCACCTACATCCTGCCCGGCCGGCGCGGCAGCGGCACGATCTGCGTCAACGGCGCGGCCGCGCGCCTGGTGGAGCCCGGCCACCGGGTCATCCTGGCGACCTTCGCGCAGCTCGACGACGCCGAGGCGCGCGCCCACGCGCCCAGGGTCGTGCTGGTCGACGAGCGCAACCGCATCACCTGCCGGGATCACCGAGAGCGTCCCTTCCGCGTGGCGTCCGGCGGCTAGCGATTCGAGCCCGAATTCCTGGGCGAAGAATCGCCTGTCCCGTGGCGCGCAGCGACACGGGGCTAGGCGGACCCCCGAACGTCCCGAAACTTGTGCCGAACCGGTCGCGCGATGGTAAGATGCCGCCGGCTCCGGTGAGCCTGGAGACGAGCATTGTCCAAGGAGCGCGGCAAGGCCGAGCGCTGGTTCCGCGGGGTGGTCAAGGTCCTGCTGGTGGCCCTTTTGTGCCTGGGCACCTGGTGGTTCTGGCCCCAGACCGTGGTGGAGGTCAAGACCGTCTCGGTGCAGCGCGGCGCGGTCGAGCTGATCGTCCCCTCCGTCCAGGCCGGCACGGTCAAGTCCGCCCGCCAGGTCGGCCTGCGGCCGGTGATCGCCGGCCGCGTCTCTCGCATCCACGTCAAGCGCGGCGACCGCGTCCAGGCCGGCGCGGCGCTCGTCGAGCTCGAGTCCGACTCCATGGACGCCCGGGTGCGGCTGGCGCGGGCCAACCTGCTGGTCGGGCAGAGCGCCCAGCGCGCGGCCGAGATTCGCCGGGACGCCGCGCGCAAGCTCCTGGAGCGAAACCGCAAGCTGGCCGAGAAGGGCATGCTGGCCGAGGGCGGCCTGGAGCGCTTCGAGACCGAGTTCCAGGCGTCCGAGGAGGCGGTGGCCTCGACCGAGGCCAACCTCGTCCAGCTGCGGGCGGCGCTCGACGTGGCCCAGTCCGCGCTCGACGAGACCCGCCTGCGCGCGCCCTTCGGCGGGCTGGTGGCCGAGGTGCACGCGGAGCTGGGCGACGCCGCCAACCCGGCCACGCCGCTGCTCGAGCTGGTGGATGACAGCGCGTTGCGGGTGGAGGCCAGCATCGACGAGGCCGACGTGGGCAAGCTGGCGCTGGGCCAGCCGGTGCGGGTGGTGACCGACGCCTTCCCCGGGGAGCCCTTCCAGGGCAAGCTGGTCTACATCTCGCCGCTGGTGCTGCGCGACCTCCGCCAGAACCGCCAGCTCACCGTGGAGGTGGAGCTGGACGCGACCGCGGCGCGGCTCAAGGTGGGCATGTCCGCGGACCTCGAGATCATCGTGGAGCGGCGCGACGAGGTGCTGTACGTCCACACCAGCGCGGTCATGCGGCTGGGCGAGGCCCAGCGGGTGTACGCCGTGCGCGGCGGCCGCGCGCGCCTGGTGACCTTCACCGCCGGGGTGGGCAACTGGGAGCGCACCGAGGTGCAGTCGGGCCTGCAGGAGGGCGAGCGGGTGGTGATCAACCTCGAGGCGCCCGGCCTGGCCGACGGCGTGCGAGTGCGGCTGGCCGGCGCCCTGGGGGCAGCCGAGGCCGCCTACTAGACGCGGGAGCAGCGGTGATCGAAATCGAGAACGTCTCCAAGGTCTACAAGATGGGCGACAGCGAGGTGCACGCGCTGCGCGACGTACAGCTGCACGTGCCCGCGGGCGCCTTCGTGGCCATCGTCGGCCCGTCAGGCTCCGGCAAGTCCACGCTGATGAACATCATCGGCTGCCTGGACACCCCCTCCTCCGGCTCCTACCGCCTCGACGGCCAGCTCGTGTCGAACATGCGCGACGACGCCCTGGCCACCGTGCGCAACCGTAAGATCGGCTTCGTGTTCCAGACCTTCAACCTGCTCCCGCGCCAGACGGCCCTGGAGAACGTGTCCCTGCCTCTCCTGTACGCCGGGGTGAGCCGCAGGGAGCGCCGCGAGCAGTCCCTGGCCGCGCTCAAGCGGGTCGAGCTCACCGACCGCGCCCTGCACAAGCCGGCCGAGCTGTCGGGCGGCCAGCGCCAGCGCGTGGCCATCGCCCGCGCGCTGGTCAACCGGCCCTCGATCCTGCTGGCGGACGAGCCGACCGGCAACCTGGACCAGAAGGTGGGGCGCGAGATCATCGCGCTGTTCGAGCGGCTCAACCGCGACGAGGGCGTCACCCTGATCCTGGTGACGCACGACCGGGACCTGGCCCAGATGGCTCCGCGGCGGGTGGAGATCATCGACGGCCAGATCGTCTCCGACCTGACGAGCTGAGGCGCGCCGTGGAGTGGCTGGAGCTGACGCGCGCTTCGGCGGACTCCATCCGGGCGAACAAGCTGCGGTCCGGCCTGACCACGCTGGGCGTGGTGATCGGCGTGGCTTCCGTCATCCTGCTGGTGTCCATCGGCGAGGGCATGCGCAACTACCTGGCCGACATCTTCGCCGGCATGGGCTCCAACCTCCTGTTCGTCAGCTCGGGCAAGCGCGACACGCGGGGCGCCGGCAAGGGCCTGTCCACGGTGCGCAAGATCACCCTGGAGGACGCCCAGGCCCTGCGCCAGCGCTCGCTGAACGTGGTGGCGGTCGCGCCCATCGTGATGGGCGGCGGGACCGTCGAGCACGGCTCCCTGTCCCGCGAGTCGCTGGTCATGGGGGTGGACGAGAACATGCCGCTGGTGCGCACGCTCCCCCTGGGCAGCGGGCGCTTCATCTCGGCCGAGGACGAGGACGGCAAGCGCCGGGTGGCGGTCATCGGGCGGAAGGTGGCACGCGAGCTGTTCGGCGAGCGCTCGGTCCTGGGCCTGCCGATCAAGATCGCCGACGCCCGCTTCCGCATCATCGGCATCATGGCGCCCAAGGGCCAGTCGCTGGGCTACGACTTCGACGAGATGGTCTACATCCCCGTCTCCTGCGCGCTCGATCTGTTCAACCTCGAGGGCCTGACCAGCGTGTGGATCAAGGCCGGCAACCAGACCAACCTGCAGCCGGCCATCGACGACGTGCGCCGCATCCTGAAGAACCGCCACAACAACCGCGAGGACTTCACCGTCGTCAGCCAGGCCGATCTGCTCGAGACGGTCAACCAGATCACCGCCACCATGACGCTGGTGCTGCTGGGCATCGCCAGCATCTCGCTGCTGGTGGGCGGCATCGGCATCATGAACATCATGCTGGTCTCGGTCCGCGAGCGCACCCGCGAGATCGGCGTGCGCAAGGCCCTGGGCGCGCGCCGCCGCGACATCCTGCTGCAGTTCCTGATCGAGTCGGTCATGGTCAGCCTGATGGGCGGGCTGGTCGGCCTGGCGCTCGGCTCGCTGATCGCCCTGGGGGTGCACGCCGCCGTACCGGACATCCCGGTCAAGATCACACCCTGGTCGCTGTTCGTGGCCTTCGGCTTCTCGATGGCCGTGGGCGTGTTCTTCGGCGTGGCGCCGGCCCAGAAGGCCGCCGCGCTGGACCCGATCGAATCGTTGCGCTACGAGTAGAGTCCAACGCAGCAGGAGGTGCCCGATGATGGACCGCAGATCGTTCTTCGCCCGTCTGGTCGCCGCCGCCGGCGGCGCCGCCCTGGCCTGGCTGGCGCTGCCCGGCAAGGCCTGGGCCAAGAAGATGGCCTTCGGCCTGGACAAGGCCGAGGCGCTCAAGAAGGTCGGAGGCCAGGCGCTGATCAAGCTCAAGGACAAGGAGATCCTGTTCGTGCGGGACGGCGAGGCCAGCGTGCGCGCCCTCGACCCCCTGTGCCCCCACGAGAAGTGCAAGGTCACCTACGACGACGCCTCCAAGAAGGTGGTGTGCCCCTGCCACAAGTCGAGCTTCGAGCTGGCCACGGGCAAGGTGCTGTCCGGCCCCTCGCCCAGGGGGCTGACCACCTATCCGGCCGAGCTGTCCGGCGAGAAGGTCATCGTCAGCCTGGAGTGAGGTCCCCCATGACGCGCACCCACCTGCCTGGCGCCTGGGCCCTGGCGCTGGCCCTCGCGGCGTGCCTGCTGGCCTCCGCGCGGGCCGCCGAGCCCTCCGCCGCGGACGGCCCGGCGGGCGCTCCGGTCGAGGAGGTCGAGGACGTGGAGGTCGTCGCGGCCGGGGCCCCCGCGCCCGCCGCCCCTGCCGAGTTCGGGCTGGCGCAGGTGGCCGGCCGGTTGCACCCGGCCCTGGTCCACCTGCCGATCGCCTGGCTGCTGCTGTGGCTGCTGCTCGATGGGCTGGCCCTCGGCCTGGGGCGCGAGGGGCTGCGCCCCTGCGGCCTGATCGTGGGCTGCCTGGCCGGGCTGGCCTGCGTCCCGGCGGCCCTGAGCGGCTGGCTGCGCAGCGTGGAGCTCCTGGCCGCGGGCGCCTCCCCCGCCGTGCTGCCCACCCACCGGGCGCTGATGTGGACCACGACCGGCCTGACGCTCGCGCTGGCGCTCACGCGTTTCGGCTTCCGCCGCGGTTTCCCGCGCGGCCTGCGCTGGCCCTTCCTCCTGGCGCTGGCGGGGGCGGTGGGGCTGATGGGCTACGCCGCCCACCTGGGCGGCAAGATGGTGTTCGGCGCGGACTTCCTGCCGTTCTGAGCCGGGACTCGGCTCAGCTCTTCGAGGCCTCTTCGTCCTTCTTGGGCGGATCGGCGGGCTTCTTCGGATCCTCGGGCTTCTTGGCAGGGTCTTCGGGCTTGGCCGAGGCGTCCCCGGGGCCGAACTGGAACCCGTTGTGCACCTCTTCCTGGGGCGAGCGGCCCACGTGGGCCGCGCCGGGCTTGCCGGTGGGCGTGAAGAAGCCCTCTTCCTTCTGGGTGTAGTCGAGCACGGGCGGCTTCTGCTTGTTGCAGGCCCCCAGAGAGGCCACCGCCAGCACGCCGAAAAGGACGACCGCCAGCCACAGGATCCGCGCGCGCATCTCCTCCACCTCCGTGAATCGTTCGAAGGCATAGTACACACCCGCGGACTTGTCAAACGATTTCAAAGAGAAAGACTGGCGCGGGCCGGCTTGCCTGCGCGCCGGGGCGCGTGCTAGCGTCGAGCATCCATCGAACCGGGAGGCGAACGAGGATGAGAAAGCTGCTCGCGATCGGCGTGGCGGGTGTGCTGCTCGGCCTGTGCATGGCGGCGTGCGACGGAGGAGGCGCCTCCTACCTCCCCTGCGTGGCCGACGCCGACTGCCCTGCGACCCAGGCGTGCCTGGCCAGCGAGTGCCACGACACGCTCGCCTGCACGCAGGACAGCGAGTGCTCCGTGGACGGCCGCGTGTGCCTGGCGGGCTACTGCAAGACCGCCGAGTGCACCCAGGACGCCGACTGCCTGGCGGGCTCCTGGTGCGTCTCGCACCAGTGCACCGACCAGCCGCAGTGCGACTGCACCCAGGACGCCGACTGCGAGGCGGACGAGGTGTGCGAGAACGGTTGTCTGTGCCGCCCGCGGCCCTGCAACTGCGCGACCGACGCAGACTGCCTGCCCTCGGAGATGTGCGAGGAGAGCTGCCGCTGCGTCACCCGCCCTCCCCGGCCCTGCGCCCAGGACGCCGAGTGCCTGGCGGGCGAGCTGTGCCTGGATTCGCTCTGCCAGGCGGCCCCCGCCTGCGCGGTCGATCCGGACTGTCCGGCCGGCACGGTGTGCGAGGGCGGGGGCTGCGTGCGCCCCTGCGCGCTGGACGGGGACTGCGAGGCCATGCACACCTGCCAGGACGGCCACTGCTTCCAGCAGTGCCTGACGGACGCCACCTGCCAGGGGGCGGGCCTCATCTGCGAGGACTCCATCTGCGTCCCGGCCCATTGCAGCCAGGACGCCGACTGCCCCGGCGCGAACGTGCGCTGCCAGGCCGGGCGCTGCGAGACCTACACGACCTGCAGCGTGGACGCCGACTGCCCCGACCCGATCTACGAGTGCCTGGAGCAGATCTGCGAGGAGCGCCAGGCCTGCGCCATCGACGACAACTGCCCGGCCGACCAGGTGTGCTTCGAGAGCCACTGCTACCCCGTGCCCACCTGCCAGGCCGAGGCCGACTGCGGCGCGGAGCAGGACTGCATCGGCGGGCGCTGCCTGCCGCACGTGTGCCGCGGCCCGGCCGACTGCCCCGCGGAGCAGATCTGCCTGGCCGGCGAGTGCACCCCGGCCGGCAACCCGGCCCTGGTCTACGAGGTGATCATCCTGACCCCGGGCGGGCCGATCGCCCCGGGCCAGACGCTCCAGCTCGAGGCCCTGGCGCTGACCCAGGCCGGCCAGGAGGTGCCCGGGCTGACCTTCACCTGGGAGTCCTCCCACCCGGCCCGCGCGTCGGTGGACGCGGCCGGCTTGCTGACGGGCGAGGCCGAGGCCGGGGACGCGGCCGTGACCGCCGCGGCCGTGGGCTCGGCCCAGGTGAGCGATCCGGTGGTGTTCAGCAACGTCGGGGCGCAGCCCGCGGACACCCTGCGGGTGACCGTGGTGTCGGCCATCGATCGCTCGCCCGTGGCGGCCACGCTGGTGATGCGGGACGGGACGGGCACGGAGTACACCACCTCGTCCGCGGCGGACGGCGTGGCGACCTTCGCGGTCCCGGCCGGGCCGGTGGACGTGCACGTGTTCTCCGCCGAGCACGACTACCTGTCGATCGTCGGCACGACCTCGCGCGATCTGCTGGCGCCGCTCGCGCCCCGTTCGCTGCGCACCAGCGCCGGCGGCTTCGTGGGGCAGATGACCTACCAGGGCGACGAGAGCCTGTCGCTCGGCCTGGCCGGCACCAGCATCGCCGGGAACCTGGTCGACCTCGGCTTCGCCGAGCTGCTCGGGCAGGTCTTCAACGTGACCGTCAGCTTCGGCGCCCAGTCCGTGACCCTGCCGCTGCCGGCCCAGCTCACGCTGATGTACAGCTACAACGGCATGCCGATCCCCATCAAGGACACCTACTACGTGCTGGGCCAGCCGGGGCTGCGCACGGCCTGGGCCCTGGGGGGCCGGATCGACGGCGGGGTGCTGTTCGATCTCCTGGGCGGGAGCGGCTCGATCGAGGCGGTGCTGATCGAGCTGCTGCCCTACTTCTCGCTGCTCGACCACGGCGTCCGCCCGACGGTGGACGTGTTCGCCATGCCGCTGGTGGCCGACGCGGACGACATCGACGGCGACGGCGACACGGGCGAGCAGCGCCCCGACTGGGCCCAGTTCACCGATCTGGACCTGGCCCCGGCGCAGCCCCAGTCCCTGGCCGTGCAGGTGAACGCGCCCGCCCTGCCCACGCTCGGCGGCGCGCAGGTGCGCACCGCGGTGATCCTGGCGGGCTCGCTGACCGCCCTCGGCTTCACCCCGCTGGGCATGACCTCGGCCCAGAGCGACAACGGCGAGCTCGCGCCGGTGGTGATGAAGCTGGCGCCTCCGTACGGCGGCCTGGAGCAGGGTACCTACGCCACGCTGGTGCTGGGCTTCCCGCCTGGCACCCAGCAGGAGCTGCCCACCAGCGTGGCCGGGGTGATGCGCACGGGCGCGGACCTGCCGACCCAGGTCGACTTCGCGACTGGCTTCCTGCCCTTCCCCGAGGACGCGCACTGGGACGCCGCGCTCCGCAGCCTGGTGTCCGCGGGCGTCGCCGGCGCGGGGCTCTACCGCGCGACCTTCAGCACCGACGCCGGCGCGTGGATGGTGTACATGCCCGCCAGCGGCGCGGTGGCGCTCGAGCTGCCGGAGCCGCCCGCCGGGCTGGACGATCTGGCGAGCGGCGCCAGGGTGACGCTCGACCCGATGGCGCTCGGCGCCGGGCTCGACTTCGAGGGGTTGGTGGGGTTCGACGGGGACGACCTGGATCAGCTCAACCGGCTGGCGGTGGCCTTCACCACCTTCACCCTGCCCTAGCCCGCCGCGGCCACCTGGTGCGCGCGCTGCATCATGTCGAGCCAGCGCGCGATCAGCCGCTCGGTCTCGAAGGGGATGTCGTCGCTGAAGGCGGCCAGCACGCCCACGTGTCCGCGCGCCGGCAGCAGCCGCTGGACCGTGGCCAGGGTCTCCACCTCCACGCCCAGGCCGACCAGCGGCAGGCGCACCCGCAGGACCTGGCCGACCAGGGGCCAGTCGGTGGTCTCGAAGTAGAAGCCCTGGATGCCGAGCTGGGCGTAGTGCTCCACGAACGCCCCGTCGCGCCCGCGGATGGCGACCGGGATCGGGAACCGCTGAGGTTCGCCTTCCAGCGCGGCCTTCTCCTGTGCGCGTCTCATGGCCTGCCTCGCTCTGGTGGTGTGGAACATTTCCGCCTCCCTTCCCGGCCCGCGTCGTGTGTGCTCCGTGCGGGCCCGCCGTCGACCTTCGTGCTGGCAAAGGAGCAAGGCGCGTGCCAGGCGCCCCGGGCCAGCTCGGCCCGGGCGCGCGCGCCCCAAAACGTCGGTCCGGACGCGTGATTCGCGACCTGTGAGGGAGCGCACACCCGCGCGATCCGGGGGCCCGCGGGTCACAGGGCTGACATCCGTGGCAGGGCGCACACCCGTCTGCGCAGGCCGCGTGTGCGCGGGATCACGCCCGGGGCTCGAGCAGCAGACCGGTCAGCCAGCGCGGCACCGCCGCGGCCCAGGGGTGGAGGTCCTGGCTGCGCTCCCGGCGGGCCAGGCGCAGCAGGCGGTCGAGGCGGTCCGGATCCAGCCGGCCGACGAGCGGCGCGAGCCAGCGCAGGCGCTCGAGCCGGCCCTGGCCGGTCGCCTGCCGCCAGCGCTGCTGGTAGTCGGGCAGGGCGAAGGAGCTGCCGGCCAGGAACCGGCCGGCCGCCCGGCCGGCCAGGTGTCCGCCCGCCAGGGCGCCGGTCAGGCTGGCGAAGCCGAAGGTCGCCAGGCCATCCCCGGCCGCGAGCACGTTGGCCCGGTAGGCGTGCTGGGCGGGGGCCAGCAGGCGGACCACGGCCGCCCGCGTGGCCAGGCGCCGGCGGCCCCCGAGCCGCTCGATGCGATCGGCCAGCAACCGGTCGAGGTCCCCCGGCACGCCATGGGGGCCGAGCAGCTCCACCACGCTGGCCAGGCAGCGATCCTCGAACCCCATGGCCAGGAACCAGCGGCCGGCCTCCAGCAGGTGCAGCATCAAGGTGCCCCGCCCCACCTCCAGGCGATCGACCTCGACCTCCCGCTGGAACAGCACGCCGAGCTTCTCCCGCCGGGGGTTGACGTGCTGGGCCACGGGGCCGTGCACGCCGTCCGCGCCCACCACCACGCGCGCCTGGTGCTCGACGTCCGCCCGCACACGGGCCTCGCGCCCGTCGGTCTGCAGCTCGCGCACCGGGTTGCCGAGCTGGACCTCGATGCCCGACGCCTCCAGCCGCCGCAGCCAGGCGCCCTTGAGCCGGCGCTCGTCGACCACCACCCGCGGGGTCTCCAGCGGCAGGAAGGCGCGCTCGCGGTGGCCGCGCAGCTCCAGGCGGTGGATCAGCCCACGCACGCCCCCCGGGACCGCCAGGTGGTGCTCCGGCAGCACCAGCTCGTCGCCGCGGGCCTCGAGCCGGGCGCCCACGGGCAGGCCCAGCCCGAGGCAGCCGCGGGCCTTCTGCACCACGCTCTCGCGGCCCTCGAGCAGCAACACCTTGCGCCCGCCGAGCTCCGCGGCGCAGGCCAGGCCGGCGTGGCCGGCGCCGACCACGATGGCGTCATACCGGGGCATGCGCCCCCGGGTGCGCCAGGCCGAAGCGGCGCTGCAGGTCGGCCTGGAGGGAGCGAAGCACCTCGGCCGGCGGCCGGCTGCCGTCGAGCACCGCGATGGGCTCGCCCGGCAGGAGCCTGGGCAGCTCGCGGTACAGGCCCTCCAGGCGGAGCTGGATCGGATCGGTCTCGTACAGCTCGGGGGTGGCCCCGCGCCCGGAGCGGCGCCGGGCGGCGGCGGCCGCGGGGACGTCCAGCACGTAGGTGACGTCCGGGGCGCGCGCGTGACTGTTCAGCGCCCGGACCCAGGCCTGATCCCCGTCCAGCGACTGGTACAGCAGGCTCGAGTGGTAGTAGCGATCCGACAGCACCCAGCGGCCCGACTCCAGCGCCGGCAGGACCTCGGACTCGAGGTGATCCATGCGATCCGCGGCGAACAGCAGCGCCATCACGTCGTTGCCGGGCGGGCGCGCCTCGCCCCGGCCCGGCCTGGCCACCAGGCGCCCGCGCAGCGCCTGGCGGATGAGCAGCCCGATCGGGCCGGGCGACGGCTCGTAGGTCTCGTGCACCCCGAGGCCCAGGCCGCGCAGCCACTCTCCGAGCAGGCGTGTCTGCGTGGTGGTCCCCGCGCCGTCCAGCCCCTCGAGCACCACGAACCTGGCCGCGGGGGATGACGCCTGCATCGGCTGCCTCACTTGATGCGCTTGAGCACCTCCCGGGCGCGCTTGGCGTCCGGGCCCTTGGCCTGCAGGTCGAGGAACTTGGTCAGCAGCTCCTTGGCCCTGGCCTCCTTGCGATCGTCGTACTCGAGCAGCCCCAGGCGGAAGAGGGTGGGCGCGTGGTCCGGGTGGCCCTCGAGCACCTTCAGGTAGGCCGCGCGCGCCCCGCCCAGGTTGTCCTGGCGATCGAAGGTGGCGGCCACCTCGAACAGCGACTCGGCGTCCTCGGGCAGGCTCTGGGAGGCCAGGCGGAACAGGCGCCGGGCCTTGCCCCAGCGGCCGTCCCCGGAGGCGCCGTCCTTGGACATCGCCCGGGCCGCCAGCATGAACAGGCGGTGGACCTCGGCCGCGGGCTTGCCCTGCCTCCTGGCCAGCGCGGCCGCGGCCTCGTACGCCCCGGCGGCCTGGGACCACTTGCCCTTGGCTTGCAGCAGCCTGGCCAGGCCCTCCTGCGCGCGCAGCAGCTTCTTGCGGCGGAGGCTGTCCCTGAGGCTCTTCTCGGCCGCGGTGATGGAGCGCGCGCCGAGCTGCGCCAGGCCCAGATCGGCCAGGATCTCCGGATCGTTCTTGTCCTCGACGGCCGCGGCCTGCAGGGCCCGCACGGCGGGGTAGAAACGCCCGCTGGCCAGCTCCACCCGCCCCTCCACGTGCAGGCTGTGCGCGTCCTTCCAGCCCATCTTGCGCGCCTTGGCCACCGCCACCCTCGCCTTGTCCGTGTCACCCAGGTCGAGCAGCGCCTCGGCCATGCCCACCAGGGCCTCGGCGTGCTCGGGGCGCTCGGTCAGCACCCGGGCGAAGGCCTCCAGGGCCATCTGGGGCTCCGCGCCGCGCAGCTTCAGCAGCCCGAACAGGAACTGGGCATCGATGGCAAACGGGTTGGCCTGCAGCGCCCTGGTGACCCAGGCCTCGGCCTGCTCCGGGCGGCGGGCGTCGTACTCCATCCAGCCGAGCGCCGTGAGGGCCAGGAAACAGCGCGGATCGAGCTCGACGGCCTTCTGGTAGTTCGCCACGGCTCCCTTGCGCAGGTTGATCTCTTCCCGGTAGCGGCCCATGGCGTAGTGGCCGAGGGCCTCCCCGGGTTGCTCCTTGAGCAGCGCCTGCAGGGTCTTGCGCGCCGCCTCCCCGTCGCCGCCCTCGAGCTGCGCCAGCCCGAGCAGGGCGCAGGCCCGGGCGCGCTCCGCTGCGCCCTCCGGCACCTGGCGCAGATCCGCGGCGGCCCCAGCCGCGTTGCCGGTCAGCAGCAGGGCCTCGCCGCGCAGCACGAGGAAGGGCGCCGCCGGGACCTTCTGGCCCACCAGGGCGTCCAGGCCCTTGAGCGCCTCCCGGGCCTTGCCGCGCGGCAGCAGGGCGGCCAGGCTCATCAGGCGCGCCTCGATGGCCTCGGGGCGCAGCTCGAGCACGCGGGCGGTGTGGGTGACCGCCTCGTCCAGGGCGAAGTAGCGCAGGCAGACCTGGGCCAGCTCGAGCCGGAAGTCCGCGTCGTCGGGCAACAGGCTCGCCGCGGCCGTCACGGCCGACAGTGCCCGGGTGCGCTCTCCGGCCAGGAAGGCCACCTCGGCCAGCAGGCGGTGCGCCTGGGCGCGGTGGCGGTCGGTCACCAGCGGGAGCTGGAGCAGGCGTCCGAGGTCCTCCTCGGCGCGCGGCAGATCCTTGCCCAGGCCCAGGCGCAGGCGCGCGAGCCGCAGCAGGGAGCGCACGTGCACCCCGTTGATGGCCTGGGCGCGCGCCGCGAGCTCCGCGGCGGCCGGCAGGTCGCCCGTGCGCTCGGCCACCTCCGCGCGCAGATCGAGCAGGCGCACGTCCGCGGGGAAGGCGGCCAGGGCGGCGTCCAGGAGCGGCCTGGCCTGGTCGAACCGCTCCGCCCGGACCAGGCTCTCCGCCGCGAGCGCGGTCAGGCGGGGATCGGTCGGGCTGCGTTTCTGGGCCGCCTGGATGGCGTCCAGGAGCTCCGCGGGCGGAGGCCGCGCCGCCAGGTGCAGGCGGGCCGTGAGCAGCTCGAGCGCGCTCTCGTCCGTCCCCTGCCCGACCAGGCGCTCGGCGTCCTCGCGCATGCTCAGGTTCGGCCCGTACTCGTCGTGCATGCGGGCGGACACCAGCGCCAGCAGGGCCTGCGCGCGGCCGTGGGCCGGCAGGAGCTCGAGCAGCTTCTGCAGGCGATCGCGCGCGTCGGTGTAGCCGGCCATGGTGTCCTGCGAGATGGCGCCGCTGGCCTGATCGAGCAGATCGGCGATCTGCTCGTCGCGGATGTGCCGGTAGCCCACCCACACGCCGGCCACGATCGCCAGCAGCAGCAAGGGCACGACCACCAGGAACACCTTCCAGTACGAGATCGACGAGGACGGCGTGGCCGGCTGGGCGCGCTGCGGCGCGGGCTCGGGCGGCGGCTGCATGGCGAGCGTGTCGGGCGCCGCCGCGAGCCCGCCGCCGGGCGCCTGCCGCACGGACGGCTCGCGATCCCAGGGCGCCAGCTCGGGCGCGGCCGGCTCGGCCAGGCGGGTCGGCGGCTCGTCGGCGCGGTCGGAGCGCGGGAAGCCGGCCACCCGGTTCACGGCGTTGGAGATCTCGGCGCGCAAGCCCACGCCGGAGTCCATGCGGGTCTCGAGCTCCGAGAGGTCCTCGGCCTCGCCGAGGTCCAGCTTGGCCGTGGGAGGCTCGTCCAGCGCGGCCGGCCGGGAGGGCAGCAGGGCCCCGGGCTGCTCCGCGGGCCGCGGCGGCTGCTGCATCATGGGGTTGTCGAGGTACATCGTCGGCGGCTCGTAGTCGTCATCCAGGTCGTCGAGGGGCGCGGGCGCGGGGCTGGCCGCGCCCTCCAGCGGCGAGAGGAGCTCCTCGCCGTCCGCCAGGAACTCGTCGGTCGCCAGGGGCGGCTGCCCTGCCCCGCCCTGGGCGGAGGACTCGAGCAGGGCGCGCAGCGAGGCCACCCGCGGATCGCCGGGCGCGAACCGGGCGGCCTTGTCCAGGTAGGGCGCGGCGGCGGGGAGCTGGCCGGCCTCCACCAGGGCCTGGGCGATGGCCAGGAACAGCTCGGGGTCCGAGGAGCGCAGGGAGCAGGCCCGCTCGAACGAGCGGATGGCCTCCTCCAGGCGCCCGGACAGGACCAGGACCTGGCCGTAGGCCCGGTGGGCCTCGGGCAGGTCGGGCCGCATCCCCACGCTCCGCTCGGCGGCGCGCAGCGCCTCCGGCAGCCTGCCAGCCCGGGCCAGCAGCTGGGCCAGGTCGCCGAAGCGGATGGGATCTGGCTGGCCCGCGAGGGCCGACTGGAGCGCAGCGATCTCCTGCGCCAGACGCTCGTCAACCGCCATCGTGGTGTTTCCCTCGAACCCGGCGACATCTCATCAGGAACGGGCCGGGTTGTCAACCCGCGGGCAAAAAAAAGAGCGGGTCCGGATATGACCGGACCCGCTCGCAATCATTGCAGGTGGCACGACGGGAATTTCGCCAGACCGATCAGGGCACCTCGCACCAGCCCACCACCACCCTGACTACCATGCACCCGGCCCCACGACGCCACCAACCCTGCCAGTCGGGCGACCTGCTTTCCCGTCCGATCCCTTGCCTGGAACCACCTCCTGCCCCTGCAATTCCGAACGACTACCTCTCACGGCTGCCGAGCTCGGCCCTGAAGAGGCACACCTCGCCCGGCCCACCACCGCACTCGATCTCCTTCACCTCGACCCTGGCCCAGCGCCCCGTCGACTGCAGGCAGCCGGCCAGGAAACCTTCCACGTAGGCGCAGCCGCCCTCCAGCACCGCACCGCTGCAGCAGCAGGCGCACTCGAACACCCGCAAGATCAGGTGCTCGTTCGACTCCTCCACCACGCCCGCCCGGCCCAGCCCGCGCGCCTGCACGCTGTAGAGCACGTCCGCGAGGCTCTGCACGCTCTCCTGGAGCCCCGCCGCCCGGCCCTCCTCCTGGATGGTGCGCGCGGGCACGGCGGCCTTGCGCATGGAGGCGATCCGGGTCCTGACGTCCGCGATTCCGTCCACCTGCCGCCTCGCCCTTCGCAGCTCGTTCGCGATCAGGGTCGTCGAAGCCAACTGGCGCACCCTCAGAGGTCCTGCCAGCGCCAGCGCGTGGAAGCTCGACTTCATCCGCCCTCCAGTGCCCGACGCAGGCGACAGCCTGTCCTTCAGCAAGTTGCATACCAACCCACGACCGCCCCGAAGAAAATCAGAAATTGATGAATTAACTTCTTGTTACAGCAATTCTTAGCGCCCCTTGCCAGGGTGGCCGAAATGCGTTTCGAGGTAAATTGACCGCAATTGATCTCGCCAGTTTTCTGGCCTGATTTTCTAGAGACTCAGGGAATCCGAAATGCAGTTTTTTACCGCATTGTTTTGATTGCCTTTCTCCGGATTCCAGCCAGAGTGTGCGAATCGTATCGAGTGGGGTAAATTGACCCCGTTTCGATGTGCGGCCGATCACGCCGGGCGGGCGAGCTCGCCCCCAGGAGGAAACCCATCATGAAACTGAAGAGTTGACTTGACAAGGACCCAATCAGGAGGCCAGAATGGCTCACGCACGGGTCCACCCTCGTCCAGTTGCCGGACTGGAGGGCCTGGTGCCCATTGGAGGAAGGCATGCCTGGCCGCTTGGTTCGCTCCACCCTGGGTGTCAGTGCCCTCTCCTTCCTCCTCCTGTCCGTGGGCACCTGCCAGGACTACGCCTTCGAGGAGCTACCCAGCTCCGTCATCCGCGAGAAGCGCATCGTGCAGAACATCAGCGTGGCGACCGACATCGACATCCTGTTCGTGATCGACAACTCGGGCTCCATGGTGGGAGAGCAAGTGCAGCTAGCCAACTCCTTCTCCATTCTGACCGACACGCTGGACGAGACCTTTGGCGAAGGCAAGTACCAGATTGCGGTCATCACCACGGGTATGGAATCCGAAGGCTGCCCGCCCTGCGACGCGGTCATCGACCAGTCCTGCATGAACGAGACCGGCGAGAACGGCCGCTTCCAGTCCCGCCGGGGCCGCATCGTCGACCCGCTTGCAAATCCGCCCGAGTTCGCCTTCGATCCTCCCGATCCCGCCTGCCGCATCGTCACCTCGGCGAACAAGACCTGCTTCTACGACAGCGCGACACAGAGCGGCATCGCGCTCGTGGGCACCAACGGCTGCGGGTACGAGAAGGGGCTGGAGCCCATCCGGGTGGCGCTCTCGGATCTCGCGGGCACGACCAGCGCCGGATTCCTGCGGGACAATGCCACGCTAGCCATCTTCGTGATCTCGGACGAGGAGGACTGCGGCAAGGTCGGCGACGTCACTGAGAATATTTTCGCTCCGGGAATTGGCGGCAAGGTCTGCTACTACGCATCCAAGGGAGAAGGACCGGATGGCACGGTGGTGGATCCAAAGGCGGGCCTGCCCTACCGGCTCACACCGGTCCAAGAGTACTACGACTTCTTGATGGAGTTGAAGGGAAACCGGCCCGGCATGGTCAAGTTCGCCGCGGTGGTGGGCGTGGCGGACGAGGCGAATCCGGGTGCCACCGAGATCACCTATCAATCCGCGCAGCCCAACTCCGATGTCAACCCAGCCTGCACTACCGATGGCTGCTCTGGCGACGGGTGCTTTGCCAACGCAGGAACCCGCTACGTGGAGCTGGCCGAGATGTTCGGGCTCCAGGAGGGCGGGAACGGCCTCGTGGGCAAGATCTGCGTCAACGACTTCTCCGAGCTGATGAAGAAGTTCGGAGAGTTCGTGTCCTGTCCGAGGTACTTCAAGCTGAGCGAGACGCTCCTCGATCCTGCGCTGGCCAACATCCTGCTGAACAACGTGGAGGTGCCGCGCTACTCCTGCGTCGTGACCGGGCGCATCGAGGAATGCAGCGGCGTGGGCGCGCAGGGCTGCACCGAGGGCACCTGCGTCGAGACCTGGCACTACTACCTGCCTGGCGATGCCGGCAACCCGTTTCCGGCTTCTCCTGGCGGTGTCATCGAGTTCGCCGATCACTACCAGCCCTGTGATCTGATCACCGAAGGGCAGATGGTGTTCGAGGTCGTGTACGTCACCCTCTAGACCATCGAACGATGAACTGGCGAGTCGGCGCTCTTTGGGAGGATCTCATGTCGGACCGCGCGTTTCGTCCCAGCTTGGCCGGTGGCGCGCTCTCCCTGCTCGCCCTGCTCGCGGGGGCCTGCCAGGACTACGCCTTCGAGGAGCTGCCCAGCTCGGTCATCCGCGAGAAGCGCATCGTGCAGAACATCAGCGTGGCGACCGACATCGACATCCTGTTCGTGATCGACAACTCGGGCTCCATGGTGGGCGAGCAGGTGCAACTCGCCCAGAGCTTCAGCAGCCTGACCGACATCCTGGATGCGGAGTTCGGTGCTGAGAAATATCAGATTGCGGTCATCACCACGGGCATGGAGTCCCCTGGCTGCCCAGAATGCCAACCTGGCATTACTCAGTCCTGCATGAACGAGACCGGCGAGAACGGCCGTTTCCAATCGCGCGTGGGCCGCATCACCGACCTGAGCACGGATCCGATTACATTCGTCTTCGATCCTCCGGACCCCAATTGCCGCATCGTGACCTCGGCCAACAAGACCTGCTTCTACGACGCCGCCGGAGGCGGAATCTATGGTAGCGGGATCGCCTTCGTGGGAACCAACGGCTGTGGCTACGAGAAAGGGTTGGAGCCCATCCGAGTCGCACTCTCGGATCTCGCAGGAACGACCAGCGCAGGGTTCCTGCGGAACGACGCCACGCTGGCTATCATCGTGGTCTCGGACGAGGATGACTGCGGCAAGGTTGGCGACGTTACCGAAAACATCTCCGGCATCGGTGGACAGGTATGCTACTACGCCTCCAAGGGGCAGGGCCCGGACGGCTCGGTGGTAGATCCCCAGGCAGGACTTTCCTACAGGTTGACCCCGGTTCAGGAGTACTACGACTTTCTGATGGGGCTGAAGGGGGACCGCTCCGGGATGGTCAAGTTCGCCGCGGTGGTTGGAGTGACGGACGAGGTCAACCCGGGTGCCACTGAAATTACCTTCGATGGCACACAGTCCAATTCCAAGGTCCTCGAGGCGTGTTCAACTCCTGGTTGTGTGCCCTCCCTTCCTTCGGACACTTCCTGCAAGGCTTACCCTGGCACCCGCTACGTAGAGCTGGCTCAGCTGTTCGGGCTGCAGGAAGGCGGAAACGGAATGGTGGGCACGATTTGCAAAGACAACTTCAGCCAACTTATGGCCGACATCGGCGAGTTCGTCACCTGCCCGAAGTTCTTCAAGCTGAGTGAACAACTCCTCGATCCAGCGCTCGCCAACATCCTGCTGAACAACGTGGAGGTGCCGCGCTACTCCTGCACCGTGACTGGGCGTATCGAAGAGTGCAGCGGAGTAGGGGCTGCCGGTTGCACCGAGGGCTCCTGCGTCGAGACCTGGCACTACTACCACCCTGGCGACGCAGGCAACCCGTTTCCGGCTTCTCCTGGCGGTGTCATCGAATTCGCCGCCCACTACCAGCCCTGCGACCTGATCACCGAGGGCCAGATGCTGTTCGAGGTCGTGTACGTCACCCCCTGAGCCCGCCTACCCCGCCCTGCCCCGATTTTCTTGAATTGCCTGTGGGTTCGTAGTATGCCGGAGCTGGAACACATCACTCCGGAACGCCGAGAAACATGGAAGAAAGACGCATCCTCCTCATCGAGAACGATCCGGGCTTCGACGCGCAGCTCCGCCAGCTCCTGACCGGGTGGCCGGCCCAGATCCTCACCCTGGCCGACGGCAACGCCGGCATCGAGGCCGCCACCCGCGAGCCGCCCCACTGCATCGTGCTGTCGGCCGAGCTGCCGGGCATGAGCGGCTACTCCGTCTGCAACCGCCTCAAGAAGACCAAGGAGCTCCTGGCCGTGCCGGTGCTGATCGTCTCCTCGGGCGAGACCCCGGAGACCTTCGAGTCGCACAAGCAGCACAAGAACCACGCCGACGCCTACTTCCTGAAGACCCAGGGCGCCACGCCGCTCGCGCAGCACCTGGTCGAGATCCTGGGCATGACAGGACCCGTGCAGGCCGCGCCGGCAGCGGCCCCGGCCGCCGCGCCGGGCGCCGACGAGCTCGACGACGTGTTCGACACCATGCGGGTGCACACCGATCCGGCCAGCCAGGCTGCCCCGGCGCTCCCGGCCGGCCAGGACCCCGCGGCGCTCGAGGAGCTCCCGCTCGAGTCCCTGGAGCCGATCGAGGAGGTCGAGGAGCTGCAGCCGCTCGAGGACCTCGAGGCCGCGCCCTCCCCCGCCCCCCCGGCGCGCCAGCCGGGGCTGGCGGCCTCGGACGGAGACTTCGACTCGGCGCTCGACGTCCTCGAGGCGCCCCCGTCCGCGCCCGCCGCGCCCGCGCCCGTGGCCCCGGCCAAGGGCGTGTTCGCGCCGGCCACCACGCCTCCGCCGATCTCCAAGAAGAAGCGCGGCGCGGACAAGCCCCCCGAGCGCGTGGTGGAGAAGGAGCCCGAGGAGCCCGAGCCGGAGGACGACTCGGGCGCGGGCTTCGACGGCAAGCTGTCGTTCCTCCGCAAGACCCTCAAGAAGCGCGAGAAGGAGCTGGAGACCGCCCGCAAGGAGGCCGGCTCGGCCAAGGCCCTGAAACAGGAGCTGGAGCTCGAGGCCAAGAAGCTCACCGAGACGAGCCGCGCCCAGGAGCGCCGCATCGCCCAGATGGACAAGCGCGGCGCGGCCCTGGCGCAGGAGCTCGAGCAGCAGAAGGCCGAGCTCCAGGACGTGACCAAGCAGCTCGAGGACAACGTCCACCGCTTCGCCGCCGAGCGGAACGAGCTGCAGGCCACCGTGGACGAGCAGCTCAACAAGCTGCGCGTCCTCCAGGAGACGCTCCAGCTCCTCACGCAAAAGCGCGCCGACGAGGTCAAGGACTTCGAGGAGCAGGTCCAGGACGCCAACCGCAAGCTCGAGCTGCTGCAGGAGTCCCTGGAGGAGACCCAGAAGGAGAAGGAGCAGCGCGAGGGCGAGCTGTCCCAGGAGATGGAGGTCGAGCGCGGCCGGGCCGATCTGCTCCAGGACTCGCTCGACGCCCTCACCCAGGAGAAGCAGGCCCAGGACGCCCGGGTGGCCGAGCTGGAGAACGCCCTGCAGGAAGCCGCGGCCATGTACTCCCAGCTCGAGACCCAGAGCGGCGAGGCCCTCAAGGCCGCCGACACCGCGCGGGCCGAGGCGGAGGCCAAGCTGCGGGGCGAGCTGCAGCAGCTCTCCGAGGAGCACCAGGCCGCCCTCACCCAGGTGCGCGCGGAGCAGGAGGCGGAGCGCCAGTCCTTCCTCGGGCGCCTGGCCGAGGCCGATCAGCAGGCGCGCACCCGGGAAGCCGAGCTGAGCGAGCGCATCGCCGATCGGGAGAAGAGCCTCGCGCTCGTCGAGCAGAACCTCGAGTCCACCCGCACCGAGTTGAACGAGCGCATCAAGGGCCTCGAGGAGGCCAAGCGGCAGGTGGAGCAGGCGCTGGGCGAGACCGAGGAGCACGTCCAGCGGCTGACCGTGGAGTCCAACGAGGAGCGCACCCGGCTCACGGAGCAGCTCCGCGACGAGCACGCCCGGTTCGAGGCGCTGCAGCGCGAGCACGACCAGCTCCGCCTCGACAGCCAGTCCCAGATCGAGCGGCTGCAGAACGACCTGGAGGAGCAGCGCCAGCGGGCGGAGTCCTTCCGCCTGTCGGCCGAGGCCGCCGCCGAGGAGCACGCCACGGTGGAGGCGGAGCTGTCCTCGCGCATCGAGGACCGCGAGAAGCAGCTCAAGCTCGGACAGGCAGAGCTGGAGGCCAAGCAGGCCGAGCTCGCGCAGCTCACCGAGAACCACGACAAGGCCAGGAAGAAGATCGCCGCCTTCGAGGAGAAGCTCGAGTCCCTCATGTCGCGCTCCAAGAAGCTGGAGCGCGGGCTGGCCGAGAAGACCCAGGAGCTGGAGGCGGTCCAGAAGGACGCCGACGCCCGCGCGGCCCGCATCGGCGGGCTGGAGACCGACCTGTCCTCCGAGCGCCAGGCCCGCGCCAGCCTGGAGGCCGAGCTCGGCGAGCTCAAGTCGACCCAGGAGGCCAAGGACGAGATCTTCTCCCAGCAGGAGGAGGAGGCGAACGGGCTGCGCGCCCAGCTCGAGGAGGCGCAGGCCGGGCTCACCGAGGCCCAGCAGGCGCTCGAGGAGCGGGACCGCCAGCTCCAGGATCTGCAGGACCAGCTCTCCTCCGCCTCGGCCCAGGGCAGCGCCCAGCAGTCGAAGCTGAGCGAGCAGCACAAGGCCATGGAGAAGCGCCTGGCCCAGGTCGAGGCCGAGGCCCAGCGCAAGCTCGCGCAGCGCGAGGCCGAGCTGGGCAAGCAGCTCGAGGCGCTCCGGGCCGAGCAGGCCAAGGCCCTGGCCCGCGCCGCCGAGGAGAAGGCGGCCGAGGTGGAGAAGGCCAACCAGGCCGCGGAGAAGAAGATCGCCAAG
This sequence comes from Myxococcota bacterium, assembly GCA_022710975.1. Lineage (GTDB taxonomy): Bacteria > Myxococcota > B64-G9 > B64-G9 > B64-G9 > JAKLGA01. Next base: position 379,987 of record JAKLGA010000006.1, read on the forward strand.
TACAACGAGGCGCTCGAGCAGGCCAAGGCCAAGCTCATCGAGCAGAAGCAGAAGCTCGACTCCGCCAAGAAGGAGGAGGAGCGCCTGCGGATCCGCGAGAAGAAGATGATGGAGGCGGTCAAGCAGGCCCAGGAGCTGGTCAAGGCCCACCGGGCGAAGAAGCCCGGCGAGGGCTGAGCCTGCCCGCCTGCGCCCGGCGACCCTCGCCTCCCGCGCGTCCCCGCCCCGTCCCATGCCCGATACGCCAGCCACCCAGCCGTCGACCAGCCGCCCGCGGGTCCACCTCGCGGCCGCCGGGGCCTACCTGCTCCTGGCGTGCGCCTACGCCTGGCAGGTGCTGGCCGGCTTCGGCAGCCGGCTGGCCGGGCACGGCGGGGACGGCTACCAGAACCTGTGGAACCTGTGGTGGCTGGAGCGCAGCCTGCTGGCCGGCCAGGATCCGTTCTTCACCCCGCTGCTCCACCACCCGCACGGCTCGACGCTGCTCTTGCACACGCTCACCCCGCTGCACGGCCTGCTGGCCCTGCCGCTCGACGCCCTGCTCGGGCAGCCCGTGACCTACAACCTGATCTTCCTGCTGTCGTTCGCGGCCTCGGGCTTCACCCTCTACCTGCTGCTCCGGGAGCTCGGCGCCGGCTGGTTGCCGGCCTTCCTGGGCGGCTGCGCGTTCACCTTCTCGCACTACCACTTCGCCCACGCCCAGGGGCACCTCAACCTGACGGGCATGGAGTGGGTGCCGCTGTTCGCCTTCGCCCTGCTGCGCGTCTGGCGGAGGCGCCGGGTGCGGGACGGTCTGCTGCTCGGCCTGACGGCCGGCCTGGCCGTGCTCGGGGATCTCTACTACGGGCTCCACTGCGCGCTCCTGGCCGCGCTGGCGGCCGCCTGGTCCCTGGCCGCGCACCGCCGCGAGGCCCTGCGGGCCGATCTGCTGCGCGCGCTGGCCGCCGGCCTGGGCGTGTTCCTGCTGACGGGCGGCTGGCTGGTCGTCCGGGTGCTGTGGGCCTGGAGCACCACCGAGTTCGTCCAGGCGCACGACGCCCGCTTCTGGTCCGCTGACCTCCAGGGCTTCTTCGTGCCGGGCTGGATCTCCGCCTGGTCGGGCCTGGGCGCGGGGCTCTCCCGCGCCTGGACGGGCAACCCCGCCGAGAACTGCTGGTACCTCGGCTACGCGGCGCTCGGCCTGGGCGCGCTCGCCTTCGCGCTGCGCCCGCGCGGCGCCCGGCCGTGGGCCTGGGCGGCGCTGGCGTTGCTCGGGGTGCTGCTCGCCCTGGGGCCCGCGCTCCACTGGGGCGGGCGCGTCGTCGACCTGCCCATGCCCTTCGATCTGTTCGCCTGGCTCCTGCCGCCCGTGCGCATGAGCGGCGCCCCCGGGCGTTGGCACTTCCTGGCGTTGCTCGGGACCAGCGTGCTGGCCGGGCTGGGCGCGGCGGCCCTGGGGGACCGCCTGGCGGGCCGCCGGTGGCTCGGCCTGCCCGCCGCGCACGCCGCCCAGGCGCTGGCGCTCGCGCTCCTGCTGCTCGAGCTCCTGCCGCGCCCGATCGCCGCCACGCCGCTGGTCCGGCCCACCTGGCTGGAGCTGGTGCGGGCCGCGCCCGCGGGCGAGGCCGTCTACGAGCTGGGCGACTGCAACCTGGCGCTCTACCACCAGACCCTCCACGCCCACCCCATGGTGGGCGGCTGCCTGGCGCGCAACACCGCCCAGGCCGAGCGCTTCGTGCGCGCGCACCCGCTGCTGCGGGCGCTGCGCGGCGAGCGCGGCCTGGCCCCCGGGGAGGCGCCGCGCCTGGCCGCCGCGCTCGGCCTGCGCTTCGTGCTGGCGCCGAACGCGCCGCGCCCGCGGGAGGTGCTGGGCCGGCTGGGCTTGACCCCGCGGGCGGAGGATGGTCCGCTCAGCCTGTGGGAGATCCCCTGGCCATGAAGCCCCTGCTGCGCTCGCGCTGGACGGCGGTCGCGCTGCTCTCGCTCGGCCTCCTGGCCAGCCTGCTGAGCCCGCCCGCGCACCCCGGCCACGGCCTGCGCGCCAGCTACTGGGACGGGAGCCTGGCGCCCGCGGGCGAGCCCGACCGGACCCTGCTGCAGCGGAGCTTCTCCATCAGCGTGGACGGGAACCAGGCCTCCTCGAACCAGACGGTGTGGTGCCTGGTGCTCGAGGGCCAGCTCGAGCTGCCGGCCGAGGGCGAGTGGGGCTTCCGCCTGGACTCCGACGACGGCTCGCGGCTGTGGCTGGACGGAAGGCTGGTGGTGGACAACACCGGCATCCACCCGCGCCGGCTGCGCGAGGGCCGGCTGAGGCTGGAGGCCGGGCCGCACGACCTGCGCCTGGAGTACGCGGAGAACCTGGGGGAGAGCTACCTGACGGTCGAGCTGCAACCGCCCGGCGAGGGCTGGCGCGAGTTACCGCTCGGCTGGGTGCGCCCGGCCGCGCCCACGCCGGTGGAGCTCCTGGCGGAGGGCCAGGCCGAGCTCCGCCGCGCGCTGCTGCTCGGGCTGAGCGCGGCCCTGGTGTTGCTGGCGTTCGGGCTGCGGCTCTGCGCGTGCTGGCGGGAGGCGCGCGCCGCGCTCCGGGACGCGGCCTCCCGCCGGGCCGCCCTGGGCAGCCTGCTGGCCCGGGGCTGGGTCCAGGATCTGGCGGTGGTGGCGGTGTGCCTGCCCTTCTACGTCCAGACCATCGCGACGCGCCTGCCGGTCGAGCCCTACATGAAGGGGGACTCGATCTACTACGCCAACACCGCCGTGTCGCTGCTGCGGGACCACGACCTCGATCAACGCAACCAGACCGACCAGCGCATCTTCACCGAGCTGAAGCCCTGGACCCAGATCACCCTGGCCAACAGCAACATCTCCCGCGGGCAGCGCGGCGAGTGGTACCCGAAGCACCCCGTGCTGATGCCCGCGCTCAGCGTGCCCTTCCTGGCCCTGTGGGGCGGCTTCGGGCTGGTGCTCTACAACCTGGCCAGCCTGCTGCTGCTGCTGGTCGTCATGCGCCGGCTGGCCGCGCGCTTCGCGCGCCCGGGCGCGGCGGCGGCCGGCGCGGTGCTGGTGGGCCTCAGCCCCATGTTCCACAACTTCGCCTACTCCTACTGCCCGGACATCCTGTCCGCGCTGCTGGTGGTGGCGGGGCTCCTGGCCGCGGCGCACCGCCGGGGAGCGCTGGCGGGCCTGGCGCTGGGGCTGGCCGTGTGGGTCAAGCTGCCCAACGCCCTGGCGGGGCTGCTGCTCGGGCTCGGGCTCGTCGCCGCGCGCGACTGGCGCCTGCTCGCGCGGCTCGCGCTCGGCGCGGCGATCTCGCTCGGCGCCTTCGCGGCGCTCAACTGGTACCAGTTCGGCGCCCCCTGGTGGACCTCCTACCAGCGGGTGTGGGTGGTGGAGGGAGGGGTGTCGCGCCTCGGAGACCACGTGACCAGCTTCACCCGGCCCTTCTGGGACGGCGTCCGGCTGCAGCTCTTCAACGACCAGCTCGGCCTGCTGTCCACCGCCAGCGTCGGGGTGCTGGGCTGGCTGGGGCTGGGCAGCCTCGGGACGAGGAGCAGGCTGCTCGCCTTCGTCGCGGCGGCGTTCGGGCTGCTCACCTTCCTGCTGTACTGCAAGTACGACTACACCCACGCCTCCCACTTCTCGAACCGCTTCCTGATGCCCGTGGTGGCGCTCTCCAGCCTGCCGCTCGGCTGCCTGATCGACCGCCTGCTGCCCGGGGGGCGCCCGGGCCAGGGGTCGACCTAGCGCCGTTGCCGTGGACCACCCGCGAGGGCCTCGAGGACCGCCTGGACGTGGAGCTCGCCCGCCGCTCGCTCGATGAGCCCGGCTCCATCTCCCTTGACGCCCTCAGGGACTACCTCGGCCTGCATCCGAAACGATCCTCGATCTGCCCGCACAAGGGCTGACGGTCTTCGGTCCCGCAAGGGGTCACCTGCATGACCCCCTGTTCGCAGGTGAACAGGAAGGAGCCCGAGCAACCTCCAAAGGACGGCAGATCTCCACAGGGTTCCTCGGGTCCTGGTGGGCAGCAGCTCGCACGGTGACCTCGCGCGGGCGCCATGCACAGCCGGCCCTGCGAAGGGCAGTGCTCCTGCTGGCGTCTGCCCTGCTCGCACCAGACCGCGGTCTGGCCCCAGCAGGCCCCCTCCGCCGTCACGTCCTCACACCGATCGTGCAGTGGCACACAGCTTCCGAGCGCCAGGTCGCAGGGGTCCGCGCGGCACTCTCCGCAGGTGCCGCCGCACCGATCGGGTCCGCACTCCCGGCCAAAGCACCTCGGCAGGCACGGGAACTCGGGCTCGGGTGGGGGCACGCAGCGGGCATCCGTGGTCGCGGGGTCGTACTCGCAGCCCTGGCTGCAGTTCCGGAGCTCGGGCTTGCCGTCCTCGCAGGTCAGCAGCCACCCCTCCCAGCAGAGCCCGTCGTGAGGAATGCCGCTGCAGTCGTCCGGGTCGCGGATACACTGGCCAGCCGCGGTATTGCAGTTGGATGCCGAGGGGCAGGTGCCACAGAGCTTGATGTACCAGATCGGATCCATGCCACATTCCCGGTTGCCGCATTCCGGCGGACCCTCTTCGAACAGGCAGTGTTCCCATCGGCAGGTGTTGTCGAGCGGCGAGCAGTTCCAGCAGATCCCTCCGCAGCCGTCGTCCCCGCACTCCTTGTCCGTGCATTCGGGCACGCAGGCCGGGCAGCTCGCCGTGGGGACGCCGGTCCCTCCCTCGGGGCAGCCCCCAGCAGCCAGACCCACGAGGCACAGAACGTAGAGGAGCCCACGCATCCCCATGCTGCTGCTTGCCTGCGAGAGCATGGATGAATGCTACCACAGGCAAACAGTCCGCAGGAATGTGTGACCTGGACGACCGGAGCTGAATCGGCCGGTCAGCGCTTCTTGGTGAGCGGGATGTAGACGGTCAGATCGACGTCGGGCACGGGCCGCACCCGGCCCTCCCAGGTCTTGTAGCCGTCGAGCTCGATCTCGATGTCCGAGGCGGCACCCAGCAGCAGCGCCACCCCGACCGGGGTCTTCTTGCCGATGGGAAAGCCGTTGACGATGACCTTGGCCTTGTCGGGCTCGGTCTCGAAGGTGACCTTGATGCGGGCGGTGGGCGGTGGCGGCAGCGGGTCGCTCAGCGCGAGCTGCAGCTCGGTCGTCTGCTCGGCCGTGAGCTTGACCCGCTCGACCGCCAGCCGGTTGCCCTCCAGCTCCACCATCACCAGGTGGTCGACGCCGGCGGTGATGCCCTTGAGTACGGCGGGGGTCTTCCGGCCGATGTCCACGCCGTCCAGGTAGATCACCGCGCCCGCGGGCTGGCTGGCGATCTTCAGGCCGCCCCGCCCCTGCCCCTCGGCGCCGCCCACGACCGGCGGCCCGGCCACCTTGCTGGCCCAGCCGGTGCCGCGCGACTTCAGCACGGCCGCGATCTCCACCGGCACGGCCGGGTCCTGGACCGTGACCTGCTGGGTGAAGTCCTCGAAGCCGTCCTTGCTGACGCGCACGCTGAGCTGCGTGCCCGGCTCGAGGTAGCCGATCTCCAGCGGCGTCTCGCCCGGCTGGCGGTCGTCGCCCAGGAAGACCATGGCGCCCGCCGGTTCGCTGGTCACCTTGAGGGTGCAGGTGGTCGGCTTGGCGGGCGGGAACAGCTCGTCCTGGAACAGGACGACCGCGACCACGCCGGCCACCACGAGCAGCAGCGCGCCCAGGATGAGCACCGTCCTGAGCCCCCCGCCCTTCTTCAGCCCGTCGATCTCCAGCAGGTCCTGGGCCCCGTACGCGGGGCCGAGATCCAGCGGCGCCACCTCGGGCGGCGCGGGTTGCGGCGCGGGCGTGGGAGCTCGCGGTGCGGGCGTGGGAGCTCGCGGTGCGGGCGTGGGAGCTCGCGGCGTCGCAGCGGGCGCGGGCGCGCGCGGGGCTGGAGCGGGCGCGGGGGTGGGCGCGCGCGGCGCCCTCGTCCCGGGCGCCTGCATGAGCAGCTCCAGCCCGGGCGGCGCCTTGGGCGCGGGCGTGGGCATCAGCCCGGGCGGCGTGACCGCCGGCAGAGACGGGGCGGTGGAGGGCGGCGCGCTGCGCCGGGGCGGGACCTCGCTGCCCAGCACGGGGATCGGGCCGACCGGGGCGGGGATCGCCTCCGAGGGCTGGGCCGAGGCCTCCTCGGACGAGGGGGTGAACTCCGGGGCGCTGCCGGGCTCGTTGTCCGGCTTGGTGACCGGAGCGAAGAACTGGTCGAGGAAGGAGACCAGGTCCGGGGTGCCCTGCCGGGCGCCCAGGACCGCGGACTCGAGGTTCTGGGCGTTGGCCATGGTGAGAGCCTTGGAGCGGGCGCGCACCTTCTCGTCGAACAGCTCCTGCATGAAGACGGCCAGCAGAGCCGGGTTGGAGCGCAGGCCGGCCTGCAGCAGGAACTCCTCGAGCTCGAGCTGCATCTCGCGCGCCGTGGCGTAGCGGCGTCCGGGATCGCGGTCGAGGGCCTTCATCACGATGCGCTCGAGCTCCGCGGGCACGTTCGGGTTCAGCTCGCGGATGGGGGTGACGGGATCGCTGGTCACCGCCTGGAGGGTCTCCAGGGGCTTCACCCGCTTGAACAGCCTCGTCCAGGTGAGCAGCTCGTACATCACGATGCCCACCGCGAACAGGTCCGAGCGGCCGTCCAGCTCTTGGCCGCGCACCTGCTCGGGCGACATGTAGGCGTGCTTGCCCTTCACCTTGCCGGGCACGGTGGTCGAGATCTCGCTGCGCGCCTTGGCGATGCCGAAGTCGATCAGCTTGACCCCGCCCTGGTAGCCGACCAGCACGTTGTGCGGGCTCACGTCCCGGTGCACCACCGCCTGGGGGCGGCCCTCGAGATCCTGCTGGGTGTGGGCGTAGAACAGGCCGTCCAGCACCCCGGAGAAGATCTTGACGATGTGCTCGTTGGGGATGCGCCGGCCGACCTCGGAGCAGCGCCGCACGATGGCCTTCAGATCCTCGCCGTGGATGTACTCCATGGCGATGTAGAAGGCGTCGTTCTCTCGGCCGAGGTCGTAGATCTGGACCACGTTGGGGTGGTTGAAACGGGCGGCCAGGCGGGCCTCGTCCAGGAACATGTTGACGAAGCGTGGCTGGGCCGCGAGCTGCGGCAGGATGCGCTTCAGCACCACCAGCTTGGTGAAGCCCACCGGGCCGGACTGGCGCGCCAGGAACACCTCGGCCATCCCGCCGATGGCCAGGCGTTTCAGCAGCTCGTACCTGCCGATGCTCTCGACCACGCTGTCGCGCGTCCCTCCCCCCCCGGCTCCTCAGTCGACGATCTCGAGCGTGTAGGCGTTGGCCGCGCCCTGGTAACCGGTCACCCGCAGGTAGTACCAGCCAGTGGCCAGGCCCTCGACGCCCACCGTCTCCCCGTTCCCGGTGGAGTAGGAGTAGTCCAGCACCGTGTTGTAGTCGTCCAGCAGCGCCAGGTCGAGGTCGCCGGAGGCGTTGCTGAAGTCGATGCTGCCCATCAGCGCGCCGCCGGTGACGTAGATCGCGAACCAGTCCTCGTCGTTGCTGCAGAGCTGCAGGTCGTTGACCGTACCCGCGCTCATCACCGGGGCCTCGAAGGCGTCGTCGTTGGGCTCGTACCCGTCGTCGGCGCAGCCGCCGCCGCCGTAGCCGACCGTCATGTCGTAGCCGTTCTGCACCCCGGCCACGCCCCCGTACACGCGGATGTAGTAGTAGCCCTCGACCTCGATGGCGTGGCTCACCGCCTCGCCGTCGGCGACCGAGGTCGAGGAGTCGAGCTCCGCGCCGCCCTCGTCCGTCAGCTGCAGGTCGATGTCGCCCTGCGCGTTGGCGAAGGCGATGTCCGCGCTGAGGGTCTCGCCCACGAACATGTAGTTCTCGTACCAGTCCTCGTCGTCCAGGCAGAGCTGCAGCCCGGGGTAGTCACCGTTGAGGATGTACATGGGGGCGCCGCGCGAGTCGTTCTCCTCCAGCCCGTCGTCCACGCACTCCTGGGCCCCGAGGAACTGGACGTCCAGGTCGTACGGCCCGGCCGCGCCGTCGTAGCCGCTGGCCCGCACGTAGAAGAGCCGATCGGTCTGGGCGGAGGCGGCGATCACCGTCTCGCTGTCGGAGATGCCGGCGCTCACGTCCACCGGCACCTGCAGCTCGGGATCCAGGAAGAGCTCGAGGTCCAGGTCGGCCGCGTCGCCGTCGAAGCTCATGGTCACCCGCAGGGACTGGCCGCCCGGCAGGACCAGCCAGTACCAGTCCACGTCGTCCGGGCAGATGTCCCCGGACACCAGGCCCTCGTCCAGCTCGTAGGCCAGCGCGCTCGCGTCGTTCTCCTCCATGCCGTCGTCCTGGCAGCCCGAGCCGCACACCCCCGCCGCGCAGGTCTGCCCGGCCGCGCAGTCCGAGGGCGACTGCTCCAGGCAGCCGTCGCCGTTCGCGTCCGTGCAGCTCCAGCGGGTGTCGGTGTCCGCGCAGCCGACCTCGCCCGCGTCGCAGGCGTCGGTGCAGGTGGTGACGCAGGCGCCGCCCTGGCAGGTGCGCCCGGCGCCGCAGGCGGTGGCCGCGCTCCAGTCCAGGCAATCGTCCGAGTCGAACTGGCCGCAGGTGTGCACGCTGTGGGTCATGACGCACTCGGTCGTGCCCACCTGGGCGCAGTCCTCGGTGCACGGGGCGGTGGTGCAGGTGCCGCCCGAGCACAGCTCTCCGGCGGCGCAGGCCGTGACCTCGCTCCACTCCAGGCAGGCGTCCCAGTCGAAGTCGCCGCAGATCTGGTAGCCGTCGCCGGCGCACTGGCGGGCGTCGATCGGCTCGCAGTCGTTGAAGCAGATGATCTCGCAGGAGGCCGGGCCGCCCACGTCCAGGCAGCGCTCCCACAGGTTGCAGGTCTCGGGCGGGCCCCAGTCCTTGCACGGGTCGTGATCGAACTCACCGCAGGCGCGCAGGCTCTGGAAGCCCGAGCACTCGCTGTCTCCGTCCGCGCACTCGTCCTGGCAGACCGCCGCGCACACGCCGTTCGAGCAGGTCTCGTTCTGCTTGCAGTCGCTGACCGAGCCCCACTCGGCGCACGGGTCGGCGTCGAACTGGCCGCACAGCTGGTAGCCGGGCCCGGCGCAGCGCTTCTCGCCCGCCGCGCACTCGTCCGTGCAGGAGAACACGCACACGCCCTGGTCGCAGCGCTCCGAGGGCGCGCAGGCGGTGGCCGTGCCGAGCTCCAGGCAGGCGTCGGTGTCGAAGTTGCCGCAGGTCTGGTAGCCCTTGTTGTCCGCGGTGCAGCTGCGCGCCCCCACGCCGGCGCAGTCGTCGCTGCAGGCCGCGGTGCAGGCGCCGCCCACGCACACCTGCGGCGCCGTGCAGTCCGCGGGCGCGGCCCACTCGTTGCAGGGATCGGCGTCCACCTGGCCGCACACCCGGTAGCTGTCGTTGTCGGTGCACTCGCGCAGGCCGAGCGGGCTGCAGTCGTCGGTGCAGGCGGCGCAGGTCCCGTTCGAGCAGGACTGGCCGGCGTCGCAGGTCTGGGCGGTGCCCCACTGGCAGCAGCCGGCCACGCAGGCGCACACCCGGTACTGGCTGGGCTGCCCGGCGATGCACTCGCGCTGGCCCTCGGCCGGGCACGGGTTGGGACACTCGCCCACGCACTCGCCGGCCACGCAGGTCTGGCCGGTGGTGCAGGGCTGGGCTCCGCCCCACTCGGTGCAGTCGTCGCCGTCCGTGTCGCCGCACACCTGGAAGTCGGTGCCCTGGCAGCGCCGGGTGCCGTCGGGGCACTCGTCCGAGCAGCTCGAGACGCACTGGTCGACCAGGCACTGGTCCGGGCAGGCGAAGTCGTTGCCCCACTCGCTGCAGGCGTCGGCGTCGAAGTCCCCGCAGGTCCGCAGCGTCGCGCCCTGGCAGGTGTGCGAGCCCAGGGTGCACTCGTCCGTGCAGTCCGAGCCGCCGCACCCCCCCAGCCAGGCGCTCATCACCAGGAAACAGCCCAGGACGCCGCCCACGAGCAGATTGGAAGACTTGCGCATCGGATCGCCTCCCTGTGCGAGCCCACCAGCGCCCGATCCGGGCTGCGTGCTGCGTGGGTCGTGATTCCGTAACGCTCCGAGTGTACTCCGATTTCCCCGGGGGTCAACCCAGGACTCGCTCGGCGTCCAGGACGCCCTTCACCCGGCCCAGCCGGCGGATCACATCGTTGAGCTGCTCCAGGTTCAGGATGGTCACCCGCAGCGAGATTGTGGCCCGGCCGCCGTCCTCGGGCCGGGAGCTGACCTGGTTGATGTTGATGCCCCGCTCGGACAGGATGTTCGAGATGTTGGCCAGCATGCCCGGCCGATCCTCGCACAGCACGCGGATGCTCACCGAGTGCACCGCCGCCTGGTCGGAGTCCCACTTCACCTCGATCAGCCGGTTCTGGTCGGAGGAGGCCACCCGCCGGCAGCCCCGGTTGTGGATGGTCACCCCGCGGCCGCGGGTGATCACCCCCACCAGCGGATCGCCCGGGATGGGGTTGCAGCACTTGGCGAAGCGCACCAGCACGTCGTCCAGGCCCTCGACCAGGATGCCGCTCTTCGACTTCCTGCCCGGCCGCTTGAAGATCTGGGTGATGCGCGACGGCTTCTGCTCGTCCAGGTTCTTCTGCTCGGCCTCGCGCCGCTCCTCGGCCTTGTCCGGCGGCAGCAGCAGCTCGATCACCCGGATGGTGGCCAGGCGTCCGTAGCCGAGCCGGATGAGCATCTCCTCGACGTCCTTGAAGCCGAGCTGCTGGGCCGCCTTGGTCACCTCGCCCGCGCGCCAGGCCCGGGCCAGGTTCACGCCCTGGCGCTTGCACTCCTTCTCGAGGATCTCGCGCCCGATCTCCTCGGAGCGCTTGCGCTGCTCGGCCCGGATCACCGCGCGGATCTTGTTCTTGGCCCGCGAGGTCTTCACGAAGCCCAGCCAGTCCTTGCTGGGCTTCTGCTTGGGGTTGGTCAGGATCTCGACGGTGTCGCCGTTCTTCAGCTTCTGCCGGAGCGGGGCGATCTTGCCGTTGAGCTTGGCACCCACGCAGTGGTGGCCGACCTCGCTGTGCACGCTGTAGGCGAAGTCGAGCGCGGTCGCCCCGTGCGGCATGGCCTTCACGTCCCCCTGGGGGGTGAACACGAACACCTCGTCCGAGAACAGGTCGACCTTGACCGTCTCCAGGAACTCCTGCGGATCGCGCACGTCCTTGTGCTGCTCGAGCAGCTCGCGCAGCCAGGCGAACTGGGTCAGCTCCTTGCCGCCCGGGCCGCCCCCGCCCTCCTTGTAGACCCAGTGCGCGGCCACGCCCTGCTCGGCCACCCGGTGCATCTCCTCGGTGCGGATCTGGATCTCCACCCGCTCGTTGCCCGGCCCCAGCACCGTGGTGTGGAGGGACTGGTAGCGGTTGATCTTGGGCATGGCGATGTAGTCCTTGAACCTGCCCGCCACGGGTTTCCACATGGCGTGGATCAGGCCCAGGACCCGGTAGCAGTCGCCCACGCTCTGGGTCAGGATGCGGAAGGCGATGATGTCGTAGATCTGGTCGAAGTCCACCGCCTTCAGCTTCATCTTGTGGAAGATGCTGTAGTGGTGCTTGATGCGCCCGGACACCTGGGCGGGGATCTCGTTCTCCTCGGCCGCCTTGCCGAGCAGCTCGATCACCTCGTCGATGTAGCGCTGGCGCTCCTGGCGCACCTGCTGCAGTTTCTCGTCGATGGCGCGGAACTGCTCGGGGTGCAGCCAGAAGAAGGACAGGTCCTCCAGCTCGGTGCGGATCCACTGGATGCCGAGGCGGTTCGACAGCGGGGCGAATATCTCCAGCGTCTCGCGGCTGATGGCCGTGCGCCGCTCCGGCTCGACGAACTCCAGGGTGCGCATGTTGTGCAGCCGATCGGCCAGCTTGACCAGGATGACCCGCAGGTCCTGGGCCATGGCCACCAGCATCTTGCGCACGTTCTCGGCCTCGCGCTCCTCGCCCGACTGGAACGAGACCTTGGCCAGCTTGGTCAGCCCCTCCACGAGCTGGCGCACCGTGGGGCCGAACAGCTCCTCGATCTCCTGGGGGGTGGCCAGCGTGTCCTCGAGGGTGTCGTGCAGCATGCCCGCCACCACGCTGGCCTCGTCGAGCTGGAGCTGGGCGATGATGTGGGCCACGCCCAGGGGGTGGACCAGGTAGGGCTCTCCCGATCTGCGCAGCTGGCCCTGGTGGACCTTGGCCGAGTAGACGTAGGCCTTCTTGATCTGGTCCACATTCACGCTGGCGTGATGTGAACGCATCTCGTCGATGATGTCCTGGAGCCGGACCATGATCCTCGAACGGTGTAGCAGGCGCCCCGCTTCTTTGCGGGTCGCAGGTTAGGCGATGGGCGCGCGCCCTGTCCAGCAAAATCTCCTCGTCCCGGCGGCTTGACAACCCCCCGCGCGGTGCTTACCCGTAAGGACCGGAATGGACACCCACGCCTCGAGAGGAGGAATTTCGAATGAAGATCAGACCTCTGTATGACCGCATCCTGATCAAGCGGCTGGACGCCGAGGAACGCACCAAGGGCGGCATCATCATCCCCGAGACCGCCAAGGAGAAGCCGATCCAGGCCAAGGTGGTGGCCGTGGGGCCCGGCCGGCGCAACGAGAAGGGCAAGCTGGTCACGCCCGACGTCAAGAAGGGAGACACCATCCTCTTCTCCAAGTACTCGGGCAACGAGGTCAAGATCGACGGCGAGGACCACCTCATCCTGCGCGAGGACGAGATCCTCGCGATCATCGAGAACTGAAGGAGAATCCAGATGGCTCCCAAGCACATCAAGTACGGCGACGAGGCCCTGCAGTGCCTGCTGCGGGGCGTGAACAAGCTGGCGGACGCGGTCAAGGTCACCCTCGGGCCCAAGGGTCGCAACGCGCTGCTGGAGAAGAGCTGGGGCTCGCCGAACATCACCAAGGACGGGGTGACGGTGGCC
>JAKLGA010000007.1 GCA_022710975.1 Myxococcota bacterium
GCTGCAGCCCCGACTGCCAGGGCCGCGAGTGCGGAATGGACCCGGTCTGCGGCACCCTGGACTGCGGCGCCTGCGACGCGGGCGAGAGCTGCGACGCGGACGGCCTGTGCCAGCCCGGCTGCAGCCCTGACTGCCAGGGCCGCGAGTGCGGACTGGACCCGGTCTGCGGCACCCTGGACTGCGGCGCCTGCGACGCGGGCGAGAGCTGCGACGCGGACGGCCTGTGCCAGCCCCAGGGTGGGCACGCCTGCGACACGGCCAGCGCGATCACCCAGCTGGGCACCTACACCGGCAGCACGGGCGCGGCCGACTCCACCGACGTGGGCACCTGCGGCGGCGACGGCCCGGAGGCGGTCTGGGACTTCACCGCGCCGGCCGACGGTTGCGTGTTCGTGTCGACGGAGGGCAGCGAGTACGACACGGTGCTGTACGTTCGCAGCGAGTGCGCCGACATCGACGCGGAGCTCGGCTGCAACGACGACGCGGCCGGGTCGCAGTCCGAGGTCCAGCTCCAGGTCGAGGCCGGCACGACCTACTCGATCTTCATCGACGGCTTCGACGCCTACGCCTACGGCGGCATCGTGCTCACCCTGAGCGACTGCGGCGCGGTCGAGCTCTGCGACGACGGCGCGGACAACGACGGCGACGGCCTGGCCGACTGCGCGGATCTCGACTGCGCGGAGTTCCCGGCCTGCGCCACCGGAGATTGCTGCGCCGCTCACGCCACCCCGGGCTGCGACGATGCGGTCATCTCGGACTGCGTGTGCGCCCAGGACCCCTACTGCTGCGACACCGAGTGGGACGCATCCTGCGTGGGTGAGGTGGACTCCCTGGCCTGCGGCACCTGCGGCGGCGCGGCCGAGGTCTGCGACGACGGCGCGGACAACGACGGCGACGGCCTGGCCGACTGCGCCGATCCCGACTGCGCGGGCGACCCGACCTGCCCCGACTTCTGCCCGGGCTACACCGGCGCCGACACGTGCTGCCAGAACAGCGACCCGTGCGGCTGGGCCGCGGACAACTACTGCGACTGCGACTCGACCTGCGCCTGGGACGTGGATGACTGTGGCGGCACGGCGGAGATCTGCGACGACGACACGGACAACGACGGCGACGGCCTGGCCGATTGCGCCGATCCCGACTGCACGTTCGACCCGGCCTGCACCAGCGCCGAGATCTGCGACGACGGCCAGGACAACGACGGCGACGGCCTGGCCGACTGCGCCGATCCCGACTGCGCGGGCGACCCGGCCTGCCCCGACTTTTGCCCGGGCTACACCGGCGCCGACACCTGCTGCCAGAACGCCGATCCGTGTGGCTACGCGGGCGACGGCTACTGCGACTGCGACTCGACCTGCGCCTGGGACGTGGACGACTGCGGCGGCGGGCCGGACTACTGCCCGGGTTACGCCGGCACGGACGAGTGCTGCCAGAACGGCGACCCGTGCGGCTGGGCCGCGGACGGCTACTGCGACTGCGACTCGACCTGCGCCTGGGACGCGGGCGACTGCGGCGGCGGGCAGGACTACTGCCCGGGTTACACCGGCACGGACGAGTGCTGCCAGAACGGCGACCCGTGCGGCTGGGCCGCGGACGGCTACTGCGACTGCGACTCGACCTGCGCCTGGGACGCGGGCGACTGCGGCGGCGCGGCCGAGGTCTGCGACGACGGCGCGGACAACGACGGCGACGGCCTGGCCGACTGCGCCGATCCCGACTGCACGCTCGACCCGGCCTGCACCGCCGCGGAGATCTGCGACGACGGCGCGGACAACGACGGCGACGGCCTGGCCGACTGCGCCGATCCCGACTGTACGCTCGATCCGGCCTGCACCGCTGCGGAGATCTGCGACGACGGCGCGGACAACGACGGCGACGGCCTGGCCGACTGCGCCGATCCCGACTGCACGCTCGATCCGGCCTGCACCGCCGCGGAGATCTGCGACGACGGCGCGGACAACGACGGCGACGGCCTGGCCGACTGCGCCGATCCCGACTGCGCGGGCGACCCGGCTTGCGTCGGCTGCCCGGTGATCGACGCGCTCGACTGCGGCGGCGTCGCCTCGAGCAACAACGGGTCCGGACCCAACGCGTACGGCACCTACTCGTGCGTGGGCTGGGACGAGAGCGGACCGGAGGTGGCCTACACCTTCACGGCCCAGGCCGACGGCCAGATCACCATGGCCCTCTCGGCCATGACCGCGGATCTGGACCTCTTCATCCTCGGGGACGACTGCGATCCGGCGGGTTGCCTGGCCTTCGGAAACGACGAGGCCACCTTCCCCGCGGTGGCTGGCCAGACCTACACGGTCCTGGTCGATGGCTACGGCGGAGTGACGGGCGACTTCACCGTGACCGTCACCTGCGGCGCCGCGACCGAGATCTGCGATGACGGCGCGGACGACGACGGCGACGGCCTGGCCGACTGCGCCGATCCGGACTGCGCGGCCGACCCGGCCTGCGCCACCGGGAGCTGCTGCGTCGCCCACGGCACCCCGGGTTGCGAGGATCCGGGCATCTCGGCCTGTGTGTGCGCACAGGACGATTACTGCTGCGACACCGAGTGGGACGCCTCCTGCGTGGGAGAGGTGGACTCCCTGGGCTGCGGCACCTGCGGCGGCGCGGCCGAGGTCTGCGACGACGGCGCGGACAACGACGGCGACGGCCTGGCCGATTGCGCCGACCCCGACTGCGGCACCGACCCCGGTTGCCTGGACTTCTGTCCTGGCTACACCGGCGCGAGCAACTGCTGCCAGAACAGCGATCCTTGCGGCTGGGCCGCCGACGGCTACTGCGACTGCGAGGGCACCTGCGCCTGGGACGCGGCCGACTGCGGCGGGGCCCTCGAGATCTGCGACGACGGCGCGGACAACGACGGCGACGGGCTGGCCGACTGCGCCGACGCCGACTGCGCGGCCGACCCGGCCTGCCTGGACTTCTGCCCGGGCTACACCGGCGCCGACGAGTGCTGTCAGAACGGCGATCCCTGCGGATGGGCGGACGACGCCTACTGCGATTGCAACGCGACCTGCGCCTGGGACGTGAACGACTGCGCTGGCGGAACGGACTTCTGCCCGGGCTACACCGGCGCCAGCGACTGCTGCCAGATCACCGATCCGTGCGGCTACGCGAGCGACGGCACCTGCGACTGCGACTCGACCTGCGGCTGGGACGTGGCCGACTGCACCTGAGCCCGGGCCCTCGCCTCCTCCAACGCGGAGCGTCAAGCGCCCCGGAGACCGGTCCGCTTCCCTCCGCGACCGGCGCAGGCTACAACCAGGGCATGTCGCTCGGGTTCGCCAGCTTCGCCGCGCGCGAGGAGGCCGCCTTCGGGCTCCAGCCCGCGCTCGTCGAGCGCCTGGGCCGCGAGTGCGGGGAGGGGCGCGCGCTCGGGGAGCAGCTCGACGATCCCGAGGTGCGCGCGGCCCACCTCGAGCCCACACACCTGCTGCGGCTGCGCCGGGCCTGGCACCGCTTCGCGGCGCTCAGCCAGGAGGCCGGCGCGCTCGAGGTGCCCGCGCTGGACGCGCTCGCCATCCGCGCCGCGCGCTTCGGCGGCCGGCTGGGGCGGGACGCGGCCCAGCGCCGCGAGCTCGCGGGCGCGCTGGCGGCCTACGCCGCGGGGCTGCTCGCGCGCGGGCGGCTGCGGGTGCACGCCCGGCGGCCCTCGGACAGGGCTCCCGAGGCGCCGCCCGAGGAGTACGCCGGGCTCGTCGAGCACACCCTGGGCTGCGCCGAGCTCGCGCCCCACCGCTGGTTCACCGCGCGCCGCGGCGAGGAGGACGGCTGGCTCACGCTCGAGCTCGTGGCCGCCGAGGGGGAGGCGGAGCGGGCGCTCGGGCCGCTCGCCACCCCCGAGCTCCACGCGGAGCTCCACAAGGCCGGGGCCAGGGCGGCCCGGGAGGTGCTCCACGCGCGGGCCGAGGCCCAGGTCCTGGACACGGCCGCCGGCGCCCTGCACGCGCTGCTCGCCCGCCCGCCGATCACCGGGCCGGTGGCCGGGGTGGTCAGCGACGGCCAGCGCCTGTTCGCCCACCTGCTGGGGGGCGAGGCCGACGGCGACTCGCTGGAGCTCCGCCCGGGCGAGCTCGAGCGCCTCGCGGGCTGGATCCAGGCGCGGGGCGCGCGGCACGCGGCGGTGGCGGCCGTCGGCCGCGGGCGGGACCTGTCCGGGCTGCTGCGGGCGCTGTCCGCGGCCGGGCTGACCGTGGAGCGGGTGCGCGAGGCGGGCCTGATGAAGCAGGCCCGCGGCCAGGACCAGCCCCTCAAGGCCGAGGCCGCCCGGGTGGCGGCCCGGCGGCTGCAAGATCCGCTCGACGGCCACCGCGAGCTCCGCGCGGACGAGCTCGGCCTGGGCGAGTACCTGGACCAGGTGGACGCCACCCGGCTGCACGCCGCCCTCGAGGACGTGCGCGCCGCGGTCACCTGGGAGCGCGGCCACGGCCGCGTGGCCTCGCCCGCGGCCCGCGGCCTGGAGGTGCACCCGATGGTGCACGGGCTCCAGGATCTGCGCCCCGGCATGGAGCTGACCGGCACGGTCGCCAACCTGACCCACTTCGGCGCCTTCGTCGAGCTGGGGCTGCCCGTGCAGGGGCTGGTGCACCTCTCGGAGCTGGCCGAGCGCTTCGTGGCCCACCCCTCCGAGGTGGTCGCGGTGGGCCAGCGCGTGCGGGTGCGCGTGCTCGAGGTGGACGAGGCGCGCGGGCGGCTGGCGCTGTCCATGCGCCCGCCCCGCGATCCGCGCCGGCAGAAGCAGGGCGCGGAGAAGCGCGGCGCCGCGCTCTCGGCCCTCGATCAGCTCTTCAAGAAGTAGACCGGCGTCACTCCCAGCCGAGGCGCTTCATCTCCTCCTCGAGGTCGTTGAAGGCCTCGCCGGAGCGGCCGCGGATGGCGTCCACCGAG
Organism: Myxococcota bacterium; assembly: GCA_022710975.1. Lineage (GTDB taxonomy): Bacteria > Myxococcota > B64-G9 > B64-G9 > B64-G9 > JAKLGA01. The sequence goes on from JAKLGA010000007.1 coordinate 4,903, forward strand.
GTGAACAGGCGGCTGAAGGAGTAGGGCCTCGGCGGCATCCTGAAGCCCTTCTCGAAGCGCTTGGCCGGCGTGCCGTCGGGCCGCCTGGCCGCGGGCGCGTCCTTGCGGCTGACCACGTACTCCTCGCCGCCCTCGTCGCCGCCCGCGATCACGCCACCCTGCGCCCCGTCATCCTCGGCGCCACAGCAGCACTCGGGGTCGTCCTCGACCGTCAGGGTCCCCTTCCCGTCCGGATCTGCGAGGACCTTGCCCCCGTCCGCGGGCTTGTCAGCCTCTTTCGCAGTCCCCGGTCCTTCGGGGGCGGCCGGCTTGTCCACCGGCTTGTCCGCCGGCCCGTCGGCGGGTTTGTCGACCGGCTTGTCCGCGGGCCTATCAGCGTCTTTGGCAGGCTTGTCGGCCATGGCCACCGCGGTGTCGGGGAGCGCCTTGCCGAGCTGCGGGGCGTAGGCGAGCTGGACCCGGTTCTTCGCCGCGAAGTCCCGCAGCACGCTGGCCTTGAGCGCGAAGTTGATGCCCACGATGGCCAGCCCGCCCTCGCCCTGGCGGGCGATGGAGGTGTTCACGCCGATCAGCCGGCCCGAGGTGTCCAGGAGCGGGCCGCCCGAGTTGCCCCGGTTGAGCGAGGTCTCCGTCTGGAACACGTGCTTGCCCTTGACGCCCTTGAAGTCCTGGAACTCGTTGCCGATGCGGCCGGTGGTGATGGTCCACAGCCCGCCCTGCTCGGGCATGCCGATGGCGGCCGTGTCGTCGCCCGGGCCCACCTCCTCGGGATCGCCGAGCGGCATGACCGCCAGGTCGGCGGGCGGGGCCTTGATGCGCAGGAGCGCCAGATCGAGCACGGGATCGCAGGCCAGGGCTTCGGCCGAGAAGTGCCGGCCGAGGTCCTTGTTCATGTCGCCGGTCAGGCGCTCGGGCTTCAGGAACACGTGCAGCACGGGCAGCGTCTGCTTGGCCGCGGCGTCCCAGATCACGTGGCAGTTGGTGGCCACCAGCCCGTCGCGGCCGAGGATCGAGCCGGTGCCCGCGGAGGACGAGGAGGCCCCGGGCTGGGCGGCCACGATCAGCACCGTGGCCGGCGCGCGCTCCTGGTAGATCTGGCGCGGGCTCATCTGCGCCAGGGCCGGCAGGGCGACGAGCAGGCTGGCGGCGCCCAGGAGCGCCTGGCGAAGGCGGATGGCAGGCATGGCGGACCTCCTCCTCGTGAGCGGGCTCAACGGGCCCGCGGCTGGCCGAGCGTCGGGTGGGCGCAGCGCACCCCACCGTTCTCCATCTCGGCGATGCACTTGTTGCATGGCTCGCAGGGCGAGGCGGTGATCTCGCCGCGCGCCAGGCGGTTGACGAAGTCGGGATCGTGGATGAGCGGCCGGCCGAGCGCCAGGAAGTCGAACCCGGCCGCGCGGGCCTCGCTCAAGTGATCGAGCGAGCGCATGCCGCCCACCAGCACCAGCGGCAGCTTCAGCGCGCGGCGCACCGACATGGCCGCCGGCATGAAGAACAGCGGCTCGAACGGGTACTCCTCCACGATCGCGCGGGCGAACATGCGCATGCTCACCCGGCGGGTGAAGTGCTTCTCGTTGGCCACCATCTCGGTCACCGGCAGCTCGCCCCGCAGCATGAAGAACGGCGTCTTGGAGACGAAGCCGCCCGACAGCACCAGGGCGTCCGCCAGGCCCGAGGCCTCCAGCCGCCGGGCCACCTCGACCGCCTCGGCCAGCTCCAGCCCGCCGCGGAAGCCGTCCTCCAGGTTGATCTTCGCCAGCACCGCCATGCCGGGGCCCGCCGCCTCGCGCACCCGCGCCAGCGCCTCGAGCGGGAAGCGCAGCCGGTTGTCCAGGCTGCCGCCGTACCCGTCCTTGCGGTGGTTGGTGTGCGGGGACAGGAACTGACTGAGCAGGTAGCCGTGGGCCAGGTGCAGCTCGACCGCGTCGAAGCCGGCCTCGCGGGCCAGCCCGGCGGCCCGGCCGTAGTCGTCGGTCAGCCGCCGGATGTCCTCCAGGCTCATCTGCCGCGAGCGGGACAGGGTGTACAGGCACACCTGCGCCGAGGCGCCCAGCGGCTTCACCCCGGTCGCCTCGGGGTTGGCGAAGTAGCCGGCGTGCCCGAGCTGCAGGGCGCACAGGCCGCCCTCCTGGTGCACCGCGCCGCTCAGCCGGCCGAGCTGCGGCACGATCTCCGGCCGGGCCCACATCTGGCCGCCGAAGGTGAGCCCGTCGTGGGCCACGGAGCAGTAGGCCACGGTGGTCAGCGCCACCCCGCCGGCGGCCATGCGGCGGTGGTGCTCGACGAGCGCGTCGGAGGGGACACCGTCCGGGGTCATGCCCTCGAAGGCGCCCGTCCGGAGGATGCGGTTCCTGAGGCGCAGCGGGCCGATCTCGCCCGGCTCGAACACGCGCGCCTGCTCTGCGGTGAAGTTCATGGGTCGCCTCCCGGGTGGCGGGAGGCACTCTAGCAGAACCAGGGGGCAGGAGAAAGCGCCGGCTCAGCCGGGCAGGCGGCGGACGCCGAAGGCGCTCAGCAGCCACATCACGGTCAGGAAGCCCAGCGCCAGCACCAGGCCGGCCGAGGCCTCGCCGATGCCGGTCATCACGATGAGCGCCAGGTCCGGGCTGTGCGCCCACTCGGGGTTCGCCGGCACCTTGTGGCACACGGCCGACAGCCCGGTGACGGTGGCCAGCAGCCCGGAGTACAGCACCGCCTTGGACAGGTGGCGCAGGAAGAGCGCCCGCTTCTCCTGCGGCTTGACGACGAACAGCACGGCGAACACCAGCCCCAGCAACCCGAGCGCCAGCACCACGAACATCCCGAAGCCGCCCTCGCGCATGAACTCCAGCATGGTTCCCTCTCCTTTCGTCGTTCGTTCACCGGTCTCAACGCGCCAGCCGGGCGGGCGTGACGGGAAAAGCGGCCGGCCCTTGTCACGGGCGGGTTTTTCTGGCGTTGATCCAGGGCGATGAGCCCGGGCGAAGAGCACGCGCTGTTCCTGCGGCTGCGGCGAGGCGAGGCAGAGGCCTTCGACGCCCTGTACGCCCACTACCGCCCGCGCCTGTTCGGCTTCCTGGCCCGGCTGTGCGGCCGGCGCGACGTGGCCGAGGACCTGCTGCAGGAGACCTGGCTGCGGCTGGCCCGCGCCGCGCCGGGGCTCGCCGAGGACAGCCGGGTGGGGGCCTGGCTCTTTGCCGTGGCCCGCAACCTGTTCTACAGTGAGCGCAGGCGGGCCGTGTGGGAGCGCGGCCGGTTCCTGCCCGCGCTGCCCGACGAGCGGACGGCCGACGGGGCGCCCTCGCCCTTCGATCTGACGTCGGCCTCGGAGACCGAGCGCACCCTCGAGCGGGCGCTGACCCGCCTGCCGCTCGAGGCGCGCGAGGTGCTGCTGCTGGTGGCGGTCGAGCGGCTGACCCCGGCCGAGGCGGCCGAGGTGCTGGGCGTGAAACCCGAGGCGCTCCGCCAGCGGCTGTCCCGCGCCCGGGCGGCGCTGGGGCAGGCACTGATCGAGCCGAGGAGGTAGAGCATGCAGGACGGAACCGAGCTCATCCCGGCGGACGATCCCCTGGCTGCGCTGGCCACCCTGCCCGCCCGCGACGTGGACACCTGGCGCGCGGAGCAGATCCGCAGGCTGGCCCAGGCGGCGCTGGCCGAGGCCGCCCGGCCCGCCCGCCGCCCCTTCGACCGCTTCTCGCGGTTGGTGCTCGAGCCGACCTTCATGCTGGCCTCCTCCGCGGCCACCCTGGTGATCTCCTTCCAGGCCGCCATCTCGCTCCTGGTGGGTTGACCCTCCCATGGCCCCGGACAGGACGGCGCTCATCGTGGAGGGCGGCGGGATGCGGGGAGTCTTCCCGGCCGGCGTGCTCGACGCCTGGCTGGAGGCGGGCCACGACCCCTTCGACCTCTACCTGGGCGTCTCGGCCGGCGCGGCTGACCTGTCCTCCCACCTGGCGGGCCAGCGCGGCCGCAACGTCCGGGTGTACACCGGGCTCATGTGCCTGCCCTGGTTCTTCAACCTGCCGGGCTACCTGCGCGGCGGGCACTACATGGATCTCGACTGGTTCTGGGAGGCCTTCGAGCGCCTGGATCCGCTCCACTACGCGGCCGCCGCCAGCTACTGCCGGGAGCGCGGGAAGACCATGCTCATGGTGGCCACCTCGGTGGAGACCGGCCAGCCCGTGTACTTCGAGCCCGACGCGCGTAGCTGGAGCGCGATGCTCAAGGCCTCCTGCGCGCTGCCGCTGCTCTACCGCGGCGGGGTGGAGATTCAGGGCCGGGTGTACGTCGACGGCGGGGTGACCGACGCGCTGCCGGTGGCCGAGGCCCTGCGGCGCGGGGCCACCCGGGTGGTGGTGATCCGCACCCGGCCCAGCGACTACGTGAAGGAGGACGGGCTGGAACAGCGGGTGCTGGCGCTGGTCTTCCGCGGGAACCCGGCGCTCCGCGTGGCCATCCTGCGCAAGGTCGAGGCCTACACGGCCTCGGTGGAGCTGATCCACCACCCGCCGGCCGGGGTGGAGATCGTGGAGATCGCCCCGCCCGCGCCGCTGCGGGCAAGCCGCACCTGCCACGACGCAGAGGCGCTGCTGGCCGACTACCGCTTGGGACATGATCTCGGAAGAGCTCACCTGGCCTGTCCGGGTTCTTGACCTCTCGTCCGGAAAGTTACAAATCGTCGGTTGCTGGACACTCGTACCGACCTTTTGTAACAGGGGGCGCTCCGGCCTGCCTTCGCCCCTTCCTTCAAGAATGTCCGGAGCGATTCACACACGCAGGATCTGCGAACGCCCCCAACTGGCCAGGCGTTTGCGGGCCTTCCGTGTGTGTCCACTCCGGACCTTCTTCGAGGGAGATGCCCATGCTCGGCCTAAGCCCACCAAGAATTCCGCGGCGCCTCACTGGGGGCTCCGCCCCCGGCCCCCCCTCGCGACCAATTGGGGACGTTGGTCTGCCAATCAAGACAGGTAATCTCCCGGCTCGCCAGCCGTGACCCGCGGGGGTGGCGGTACGATCAACACTGCCTGCATCCTTTCAGCCCGGCCCTCCGGGGTGTCCCCGCTCCGGGCCTGCGGAACTCGCGGATCGGTCCCGCGCAGGCTTCGGTGAGCCTGGCTCGGGCTGCTCGCTCCCTCACCTGCGCGGTGAGCTATGGAGGCTCAAACAGTCCTCGGCCCTTCGGGGGACACCCCGTCGGGCCTTGCTCCAAAGAAGGCAATAGGGGACGTTGTCAAGTTATTAACTTCCTGCATCAGAGCTCGGATCCTCTTCATGTGACCGCGCACCTGCGCGCCCGCACCCCGCCTGCAGGTGCCTCAGGCAAATCGGCGGCACCTGGGAAGGGGGGCCTGCCTTCCCCTGCCTCCACCTCGAAGAAATTCCTCCGACCCCGATCTCCCACGAAGCAGACCGACAAGGGACGGGTCGAGGGCGTCCGTCGAGGAGCGCCGCCCCTCCCGAGGAGCTCGGGTAGATCCTCGGAGGGCTAGCTCCGCCGGCGGAGCAGGCAGGCCAGGCCGAGGAGGAGCAGCAGGCCGCCGCTCGACGCGCCGGCGCCGCCGCTCCCGCAGCCGCAGTCCTCCTTGCCGCCCGGACCCGAGTCGTCCCCGGTGTTCCCGTCGGCGCCGCCGTCCGTGCCCGCGTCCTGGCCGTCGCTCGCGTCCGCGCCATCGGTGCCGTCCGCCCCGTCCGCGCCGTCGGCGCCGTCCACCCCGCCGTCCGTTGGGGCCGGCTCGTCCGCGACGCAGAAGCCCTCGGCGCAGTGGCTCTCGGCCGGGCAGGCGATGTTCTCGCACGGGTCGGCCGCGCACTCTCCGCCCACGCAGGCCTCGCCCGGCCCGCAGTACACGCCCTGGCACGGATCGGCCGCGCACTCGCCGGCCTCGCACACCTGGCCGGTGGGGCAGTCCACCCCGGCGCAGGCGCTGTCCTGGCACTGGCCGGCCACGCACACCTGGCCCGCGCCGCAGTCGCTGCAGGCCACCTGCTGGCACAGGCCGCCCACGCAGTACTCGTCCGCCGCGCAGCCGGCCGTGGCGCAGAGATCCGGCTGGCAGGCGCCGCCCACGCACAGCTCGCCGGCCGGGCAGGCGTTGTCCGGGTGGTAGCAGTCGAGCGTCACGCACAGGCCCATGCGGCACACCTCGCCGGGCTGGCAGGTGATGCCCTCGGTGACGCAGCGGTCCACGCAGCGGCCCTGGTCCGGATCGCACTCCTGCCCGGCCGGGCAGGCCCGGCCGCAGCAGCGATCCAGCACGCACCAGTCGTTGACGCAGTAGTAGCTCCCGGCCTGGCACTCGCCGGCCGCGCACGGCCCGGCGCAGCTGCCGCACAGGCAGATCTCGTAGCCCTCGCACAGGTCGCCCTCGTCGGTGAGCCCGTCGCAGTCGTTGTCGCGCGCGTCGCACATCTCCGGCCGCGCGTCCTGCCCGCCCTCGCACGGGCCCCAGGAAGCGGCCGGGCTGCAGGTCGACAGGCCCGCGCGGCACTCGCCCTCGTCGAAGCCGCACGGGCGGGTGTCCCCGGGGGCGCACACGCCGCAGTCCGGGTCGAGGGAGTCGGCCAGCCCGTCGCAGTCGTTGTCGACGCCGTCGTCGCACACCTCGGGCACCGCGTCCTCGTCGACCTCGCCGTCGCAGTCGTTGTCCCGCCCGTCGCACACCTCGGCCTCGGGCCCCACCCCGCCCTCGCACTCGCTCCAGGCGCCCTCCGGGCTGCAGGTGCGGACCCCCTGCACGCACTCGCCGGTGTCGATGCCGCACAATTCTTGCTGCCCCGGCTGGCAGGACGCGCCGCAGTCCGGATCCCAGGAGTCGATCTGCCCGTCGCAGTCGTTGTCCAGGCCGTCGTTGCAGATCTCGGGCACGGCGTTCTCGTCGACCTGGCCGTCGCAGTCGTTGTCCAGGCCGTCGCACACCTCGGTCTGGTCGGTGAGCTCGCCCAGGCAGGTCAGCACGCCGTCCAGGCACAGCCTGGCGCCGAGCTCGCACTCGCCCACGTCGGTCGCGCCGCAGGGGGCCCCGAGCTGCGGATCGCTCTCGTCCACCGCCCCGTCGCAGTCGTCGTCCCAGCCGTTGCACACCTCGGTTGCGCCCGGGTTGATCTGCGGGCGGCTGGCCGGGCTGCAGCCGGGGGACGCCTCCGCGCCCGTGTCGCAGCAGTCCAGGCAGTTCGACCAGCCGTCCGCGTCCGCGTCGGGGAAGTCCTCGTCGGTGCCGCCGTCGCAGTCGTTGTCCCGGCCGTCGCACACCTCGGGGCTGGTGACGATCTGGGCGTTGCACACCAGGCCGTCGCCGGCGGCGTTGCACACGTACACGCCGGGGAAGGTGCAGCCGCCCTGCTGGAGGTTGCACAGCGTGCCCTTGTCCGGCCAGCTCTCGTCGATCTGCCCGTTGCAGTTGTTGTCCCGGTCGTCGCACACCTCGACCAGGGCGGCCTGCACGATGCTGTCCATGGCCGCCTGCAGCTCGGCCTGGTTGTCGGCCTGGTAGTAGCTGCCCGAGTGCCCCGCGGTGGCCATGGCGGTCAGGATGCTGTCCCACTCGCCGCAGTCGCCCGAGCCCTCGGAGAAGCCGATCACGAAGGTGCGGATGCCGTTGGCGTACAGGTCCTGCACCGCCCGCACCGGATCGTTGATGTGGTCGGCGGCGCAGGTGTCGCAGCCGTCGGTCACCACCATGACGAAGTTGCGCCGGTGGATGTCCTTCAGCGCGTCGTACTGGTTGAGCACCATCAGGGTGGCCGCGGTGGGCGTCATGCCCGTGGGGTCCCAGCTGTCGAGCGTGCTGGAGATGGCGCCGGCCGTGCCCGCGCCGAGCTGCACCTGCACGTTGCCCGCGCCGCAGTTGCCGTCGGACGAGTACATGTCCAGCCCGAAGCGCAGGATGTTCCCGTAGTTGTCGAGAATGTACTGGATGGCGTTCTTGGCCTGGCTCCACTTGGGCTCGGCCATGGAGCCCGAGCGGTCGAGCACGATCAGCATGTTGGGGGTCTCGCACGGCTGCGCGCGGGCCGCGGGCGCCCAGAGCGCCGCCGCGAGCAGCGCCGCCGACAGGCACAGGCTGGAGATCCTCATGCCGCACCTCCCTTCCCCGGCGCGACCCGCCGCTTGCGGCGCGCCACGCCCAGGCCCAGCACGACGCCGAGGATCTGCAGGCCCCACAGGTCCTTCAGCGCCAACCCGCGGCAGCCTCCGGCGCAGTCGTCGTCGTCGCCGTCGGCCGTGCCGTCGCAGTCGTTGTCGATCCCGTCCTCGCAGGTCAGGTTCGCGCCCTCGACCTGCGGCGTGCCGGCCACGGCCGAGCACTGGGTGCCGCCGCCCGCGGCGCACACGTAGTAGCCCCGGCTCAGGCAGGCGCCGGCGCCGGTCTCGCAGGCCACGCCCAGGTTGGCCACGTTCTCGTCGATCTGCTCGTCGCAGTCGTTGTCGATGTAGTCGCACACCTCAGTGCCCGGCTGCGGGGCCGAGCAGGCCCCGGGCGCGCCGTTGACGCAGAAGCGGTAGCCCGGCCCGCACTGGGTCGAGCAGTCCTCGTACCAGTCCTCGTCCACCTGGCCGTCGCAGTCGTCGTCGAGCAGGTTGCACTGCTCGGCGCCCGCCTGGCCGCCCTGGGCGTCGCACTCCTGGCTGAGGCCGTCCTGGCTGCAGCGGTAGTGGCCCTGGGCGTAGCACACCCCCACCCCGGCGATGCACACCTGGCCCACCAGCGGGAAGTTCTCGTCCGCCAGGGTGTCGCAGTCGTTGTCCAGGCCGTCGCACAGCTCGGGCTGGGGCGGGATGACCGGCGCGTTGCACTGGATGCCGCCCAGCGGCCCGCACACGGTCACCCCGGTGGAGAAGCAGGCGCTCTGGCCGATGGCGCAGGCCTCGCCCAGCCCGGCGAAGTCCTCGTCGGTCGCGCCGTCGCAGTCGTCGTCCGCGCCGTTGCAGGCCTCGGCCAGGCCCTGGCCCGGGGTGGCGCTGCAGACGAGCCCGGTCTTGTCCGCGGTGCAGATCATCACCCCGGGCCGGGCGCAGATGCCCTGCCCGGCCTGGCAGGGCTGCCGCAGGTCGGGGAAGTCCTCGTCGGCCGCGCCGTCGCAGTCGTTGTCCCGCCCATCGCACAGCTCGTCCACGGGCAGCACCCCGCCATCGCACGGGCCGAAGTGGCCGGCCACGCAGGTGCGCGTGCCCAGGCGGCACTCGCCCAGATCCCCGCCGCAGGCCTCCAGCACGCCGTCTACGCACTCGCAGCCCTCGTCGCTCACCCGGTCGCAGTCGTTGTCCAGGCCGTCGCAGCGCTCGTCCTCCGGCCAGCGGGCCCCCTCGCACGGGCCCCAGACCCCGTCCTGGCAGCCCTGCACGCCGGCCTGGCACACGCCCACGTTGAGCCCGCAGGGCCGGGCGCTCTCGGCGCACACGCAGCCGTTGTCCACGGCGCCGTCGCAGTCGTTGTCCGTCCCGTCGCCGCACACCTCGGGCACGCCCGGCGTGCCGCCCGCGCAGGCGCTCCACGCCCCGCCCTGGCAGGTCTGGGTGCCGGGGGTGCACTCGCCCAGGTTGACGCCGCAGGCCCGGCCCTCGCCCTCGGCGCACGGGCAGCCGTCGTCCACGGCGCCGTCGCAGTCGTCGTCGAGCTGGTTGTCGCAGGCCTCGTCCGCGGCCGGCTCCACATCGCCCTGGCACTCGCCCCACTGGCCGCCCTGGCAGGTCTGGCTGCCCCGCTGGCACGCGCCCACGTCCGAGCCGCAGGGCTGGGTGTCGCCCGGCTCGCACGGGCAGTCCTCGTCCACGGTCCCGTCGCAGTCCGAGTCCTGGCCATCGCAGGCCTCGGCGGCGCCCGGGTGGATGTCGGCCCGGTTGTCGTTGCAGTCGTCGTACCCCTCGCGCCGGTCGCAGTACCCGTCCTGGTCGAGGTCGGTGCAGGGCGGCCGCTCCACGCACTGGCCGTCCACGCAGGTGAAGCCGGCCTGGCAGTCTCCGGGCCCGCCGCAGGTGAGTCCGCCGTCGGGGGTGCCGGTCGCGTCGCCGCAGCCCGCGGCCAGGGCGGCGGTCAGGGCAAGGCCACACCACCAGAAGGTTCCCCGTGTTCTCATGCTCCACCTCGCCGGTCGCAGGGGCTTGAATCGCGTGTGCGCGTCAGCCGATACTACCCATCCCCGGGAGGCCCGGTCAATGGCGCCCGGGAGAGGAGGCTGGCATGCCCACGTTCCAGTGGCGCGAGAACCTGCGCCTGGGCCACCCCGAGGTGGACCGCCAGCACCTGGAGATCATCGCCCGGGTGAACCTGTTCCAGGGCGCCCTGGACGCCGGAGAGGGCCAGGACAGGCTGGTCGCGCTGTTCGACGATCTCGATCAGTACGCCCGCTCGCACTTCCAGCTCGAGGAGCGCCTGATGGAGCAGCACGGCTACCCGGGCCTGAACGCCCACCGCGCCGAGCACGCCCGCTTCATGGCCCGGGTGGCGGGCTTCCGCTCCCGGCTGCTGCAGCGGGAGGCCGGCCTGCCCCGGGCCGTGCTGCGCTACCTCGAGGAGTGGCTGGTGCAACACCTGGCGGAGGTCGACACGGCCATGGTGCAGTTCCTGCGCGCCGCCCGGCGCGCAAAATAATCCTTCCCTCCGCTCGGGAATGGGGTAGTTTCCTGCCCCGGCCATGAGCGACATGAAGCGCGAGATCGAGCGGCGGCGGACCTTCGCCATCATCTCCCACCCGGACGCGGGCAAGACCACGCTCACCGAGAAGCTGCTCCTGTTCGGCGGGGCCATCCAGCTGGCCGGGGCGGTCAAGGCGCGCGGCGACGCGCGGCGGGCGCGCTCGGACTGGATGAAGGTGGAGCAGGAGCGCGGCATCTCGGTGACCACCTCCGCCATGAGCTTCGAGTACGCGGGCTGCGCCTTCAACCTGCTCGACACCCCCGGCCACCAGGACTTCTCCGAGGACACCTACCGCACGCTGAGCGCGGTGGACTCGGCCATCATGGTGCTGGACGCGGCCAAGGGCATCGAGACCCAGACGCGCAAACTCTTCGAGGTCTGCCGGCTGCGCGACGTGCCCATCCTGACCTTCGTCAACAAGCTGGACCGCGAGGGCCGCGACATGTTCAGCCTGCTGGACGAGGTGGAGCAGTCGCTGGCCCTGGAGGTCACCCCGGCCTCCTGGCCGATCGGCATGGGCACCGACTTCCTGGGCTGCTACGACCTGCTGCACGATCGCCTCATCCTGATGGCCCGCACCAAGGGCCGCACGCTGACCGAGGGGGTGGCCTGCGACGGGCTCGACGACCCCAAGCTCGACGAGCTGCTGCCGGCCCGCTCGGTCAAGGCGCTCCGGGAGGAGGTCGAGATGGTGCGCGGGCTGTGCCCGCCCCTCGACCGCCAGGCGTTCCTGGAGGGGCACCGCACGCCGGTCTTCTTCGGCTCGGCGCTCAACAACTTCGGGGTGCGCGAGATCCTGCAGGGCCTGGTCGAGCTGGCCCCGCCGCCCCGGCCCCAGCCCACGGCCACCCGGCGGGTGGAGCCGGACGAGCCCAAGGTGACCGCCTTCGTCTTCAAGATCCAGGCCAACATGGATCCGCGCCACCACGACCGCATCGCCTTCATGCGCCTGTGCTCGGGGCACTTCAAGCGCGGCATGCGCCTGACCCAGGTGCGCACGGGCGCCGACCTGTTCGTGCGCACCCCGCTGCAGTTCCTGGCCCAGGACCGGGAGCTGGCCGACGAGGCCTTCGCCGGGGACATCCTGGGCGTCCCCAACCACGGCAAGCTGCGCATCGGCGACACGCTGACCGAGGGCGAGGCGCTGCGCTTCACCGGCATCCCCAGCTTCGCCCCGGAGATGCTGAAGCGCGTGCGGCCCGAGGACCCGCTGCGGGTGAAACACCTGGGCCGGGCGCTGCTGCAGCTCGCCGAGGAGGGCGTGGCCCGGGTGTTCAAGCAGGCCGTGGGCGGCCAGTGGATCGTGGGGGTCGTGGGCGCGCTGCAGTTCGAGATCATCGCCGACCGCATCCGCACCGAGTTCAACGTCCCGGTCCAGTTCGAGGCGGTCAACCTCCAGACCGCCCGCTGGATCGAGGCCGACGAGCCGGCCGAGGTGCAGCGCTTCCTCAACGCCAACCAGGGCGACGCGGCCGAGGATCACACCGGCGCGCCCGTGTTCCTGGCCAGGAACGACTGGCACATCGAGCGCACCGGCAAGGACTGGCCCAAGCTGCGCTTCCTGAAGACGCGCGAGCAGACCTGAGCGGACCCGCTACTCCTGGACTTGCCACACGTGTACGACCGGCCCCTGGCTGTCCGGGTCGGCGAGCTGCTCGCTCACGTACAGGAGGTTCCGGGCGCGGTCGTAGGCCACCGCGCCGAGCTGGTAGCGGCGCATGGGCGGGCTACCCTGCCCGGTCTCGGTCCCGGGCAGGCTGACGAGGAACAGGCGGTCCGCCAGGGACAGGCAGGCGTAGGGCTGGGGCTGGTCGGGCCCGAGCTCGCCCGCGGCCACCCGGGCGAGCTCGGCCGGATCGTAGAACAGCGCCTGGGCCTCCCAGCCCTGGCTCCACCAGCCGCGCTCGCCGAAGCAGGCCGGATCGCAGCCGGAGTCCCCGCAGGCGCAGTAGTGGTCGTCGGGCAGCGCGCAGCGGGCGCCGTCCGCCTCGAAGCAACCCGGGCCGCCGATCTCCTCGCGCTCCGCGCAGGGCACCTGGCCGCAGGGGCAGCGCTGCCAGCCGTACCAGGACTGCGGCCCGACCGCCTTGGCGCCCACGAACACCACCGCGGCGCGCGCGCCCGCGGTCAGCCAGGCGCCGCCGGCCCACTCGTCCGGGTGCTGGTAGCCCGCCAGCCGGCCGCCGGCCTGCCCCACGCTCGCGTAGACGAGCAGCGGCAGCCCCGCGAGCTCCCCGCCCGGGGCCGGGGCCGCGCCGCCGAGCCAGGGATCGACCGCCACCAGCACCGGGCCCTGGCTGCCCTGCCCGCCGTCGCGGAAGCGGCCCGCGGCCAGGCGTCGGCCGCCCGCGTGCTGGCCGGCCCAGTCGGCCGGGATCTCGAACAGGTAGTCGTTCAGGCTGTAGAGCGAGGCGCCCGACACCCACCAGGGCCCGAGGGTCGCGGCCGCGTCGAGCTGGCCCTGGGGCCCGAGCGGCCGGGCCGCGAGCGGCGCGACGCAGGCCGGGTCGGAGGTCCCGGCGCAGCTCGCGGGCGCCTGCTCGTCCTCGATGTGCTGGCCGAACGCCATCACCAGCTGATCCACGCCCTGCTGGCGCAGGACCTGGAGCCCGTGCTTGGGCAGCTCGAAGTAGATGTCCGCGCCGTACAGGGCGGCCCCGCGCAGATCGGTCAGCCCCTGCAGCAGCCCGGCCACCGGCAGCGCGGCCGGATCCCGGGCGCTGGAGGGCTCGGGGATGCTGACCTCGGCCACCAGGCAGGCGCGCAGCTCGCTCCAGCCGTCCTCGGCGTCGTTGCCGGCCACGAACAGCGAGCCGCGGTACGCGTCCGACCCGGCCGGATCGCCCTCCCCGAAATAGGCCATGGCCTTCCCGCCCCAGGCGAAGTTGAGGGGGGCGGCGGCGGCCAGGGCCGGCAGGCGGAAGGCCCCGCGGTAGGCGAGGTGCTCGGGCCCCAACAGCCCCGCGCCGACCGGCCCCGTCGACCCGCAGGTCCGGAGCTCGATCCCGGCGTCCGCGCCGGCGTCCGGGCAGTCCGCACCTCCCCCGCCCCCCGAGCAGCCGGCCAGCCAGCCGAGCCAGAGGATCCCCACCAGCGTTCGCCGCCGCGTCCAGGCGTCCCGTCGCGCCGCCATGCCCGGTCCTCCCCTCGCACCGCCCTGGGTCCTGCGCGTCACCAGCTCAGCGTCCCGTCCCGGGCCACCTTCACGCCGGTCTCGGGGAAGTCGAGGCGCGAGAGCTCGCGGACGTCCTTGAGGCCGTAGCGCGCCTTGCGGTCCGGGTGGGGCACGCCCTCCCGGTCGAGCGCCACCGGGTGCAGCCGGGCCGAGACCAGCTTCCCCTCGCCGTCCAGGGTGGCCTCCAGCATGACCGAGGTCCCGGTCGGCCCGCCGCCCAGTCCGAACTGGCGGTAGCCCACGAAGTTCCCCAGCGAGTAGGCGATCAGCCGGCCCTGCCACACCTCCATGCCGCGCAGCACGTGCGGCCCGTGGCCGAGCACCAGATCCGCGCCCGCCTCGATCGCCGCCCGGGCGGCCTTCTTCACCTCCCCGCGGTCCTCGCCGTAGGCGCGCTCCATCTTCGCGGGGATGCGCCGCGCGGCCACGCCCTCGGCCCCGGCGTGCATGGACAGGATGACGAGGTCGGCCTCGCCGGCCGCCCGCCGCACCGCGGCGGTGAGCGCCTCGAGGTCCAGCACCGACAGGCAGCAGTGGCCCGTGTGGGCGGCCAGCACCGCGATCCTGAGCCCGCCCAGCTCGAGCCGGGCCTCGTCGCCCAGCTTGCCCGCGTGCTTGACGCCGGCCGCGTCCAGGGCGCGGATGGTCGAGTCCAGGCCCTCGGGCCCGAGATCGCCGGCGTGGTTGTTGGCGTTGCCCACCACGTCGATGCCGGCCGCGGTCAGCGCCCGGGTGAGCCGGGTGGGCATGCGGAAGGGGTAGCAGGACTGGCTGTCCGGGCGGCACTTCTTCTGCGGCAGGCCGTCGGCCAGCGGGCCCTCCAGGTTGAGGAAGGCGAGATCCGCGCCCAGGAAGAGCTCGCGCACGTGCCGGAGCACGCCCTCCCCGTCCCGCGGCGGCACGCCCTTCTCCCCGCGCCGCAGATCCGAGCCCAGCATGGTGTCCCCGGCGGCCACCACCCTCAGCCGCAGCGAGGCCCTGTCCACGGCCGGCGCCGGCGCGGGCGGGGCGGCCTCCTGGCCGCGGGCGGGGGCCGCGAGGAGCAGGAGGGCGCAGGCCCAGGTGGCGCGTCGAGCTTCCGGGTTCACTTCTTCCCCACGAACTTGTTGTCCCTGAACTCGCCCTGGAAGACCGAGCCGTTCGGGTAGGTGAGCTTGCCCAGCCCGTGCCGCCGGCCGTCCCGGAAGTCCCCCTCGTAGCGCGTGCCGTCGGGCAGCACCAGCACCCCCTGGCCGGTCTGCTTGCCGTCCCTGAAGTCGCCCGTGTACCTGTAGCCGCTGGGCAGCAGCAGGCTGCCCTTGCCGTGCTGCACCCCGCGCTGCCACTCGCCGGTGTACCTCTGCCCGTCGGCCCAGGTGAGCGTGCCCACGCCGTGCATCTCGTCGCCCGCCCAGTCGCCCACGTACTCGTCGCCGTCGGCCGAGCGCATGCTGCCCTGGCCGTGCATCTTGCCGTCCCGGAACTCGCCGGTGTAGCGCGCCCCGTCCGCCTGGGTGCCCACCCCGCGGCCGTGCGGCTGGCCGGCCCTCCACTCGCCGGTGTAGCCGCTGCCGTCCGGGCGGGTGAGCGCGCCCTGCCCGTTCTCCTTCCCTTCCCGGAACTCGCCCTCGTAGCGCGCGCCGTCGGGGAACACGTACACCCCGCGCCCGTGCTTGAGGCTGTCTCGCCACTCGCCGTCGTAGCGCGTGCCGTCCCTCAGCGTGCCCACCCCGCGGCCGTGCATCTTGCCGGCCCGGAACTCCCCCTCGTAGCTCTCGCCGTTGACGAACGAGAGCTTGCCGCGGCCGTGCGGCTTGCCGTCCGCCACCTCGCCCTCGTAAAGGTCGCCGCTCGGCAGCTGGAGCCTCTGTGCGCCCATGGCTTGGCAGGATACCAATCCGCCCGCCCGCGCGCCAGCCGTCCGGGCGCGGTTTGACCGGGGCCGCCTTCGAGGCTAGAGTGCCGCCCGTCCCGACCCGCACACCGCCGGAGGACCCCATGGGAGCAGAACGCCGATTCCAGGCCCTGGTCCAGGTGGCCGCGCGCCGGGCGCGGACCACGGTCGAGGATCGCCGCCCGCACTCGGAGCGCTTCGGCGCCCTGACCTTCTCGCTCGAGGAGGCCCAGCGGCGCCTGCCCAAGGAGGTGTTCCAGGCCTACCGCGAGACGGTGCACGCCGGGAAGCCGCTCGACGCGGGCCTGGCCCCGGTGGTGGCCCACGCCATGAAGGAGTGGGCCATGGACGAGGGCGCCACCCACTTCTCGCACTGGTTCCAGCCCATGAACGGCATCACCGCCGAGAAGCACGACGCCTTCCTGACCTTCGAGGGCGGGCTGCTGCTCGAGCGCTTCAACGCCAAGGAGCTCGCCCAGGGCGAGCCGGACGCCTCGTCCTTCCCCTCGGGCGGCATCCGCAACACCTTCGAGGCGCGCGGCTACACCGCCTGGGACCCGGCCACGCCCGCGTTCCTCATGAGCGGGCCGAACGGGAAGACGCTGTGCATCCCGTCCGTGTTCCTGGCCTACACCGGCGAGAGCCTGGACGAGAAGACCCCGCTGCTGCGCTCGCTGGAGGCGCTGTCGCGCGCGGCGCTGCGGCTGCTGCAGCTCCTCGGCCGCACCGAGGTGGAGCGCGTGGTGGCCACGGTGGGGCCGGAGCAGGAGTACTTCCTGGTGGACCGGGCGCTGTACGACCTGCGCCCGGACCTGGTGGCCTGCGGGCGCACGCTGTTCGGCGCGCCCTCCCCCAAGGGCCAGGAGCTGGAGGACCAGTACTTCGGGGCCATCAAGGAGCGGGTGCTGGCGCTCATGGCCGACGTGGAGCACCAGCTGGTGGGCCTGGGCATCCCGGTCAAGACCCGGCACAACGAGGCGGCCCCGGGCCAGTACGAGTGCGCCTGCATCTTCGAGCTGGCCAACCGGGCGGCCGATCACAACCAGCTCGTGCTGGAGACCTTCCGCCGCACCGCGGCCCGGCACGATCTCGCCTTCCTGGAGCACGAGAAGCCCTTCCGCGGCATCAACGGCTCGGGCAAGCACAACAACTGGTCGCTGGCCACCGACCGGGGCGAGAACCTGCTGGAGCCGGGCGACTCACCGGCCAAGAACCTCCAGTTCCTGCTGTTCCTGCTGGCCGCCGTGCGGGCGGTGCACCGGCACGCGGGGCTGCTGCGGGCCACCGTGGCCTCGGCCTCCAACGACCACCGCCTGGGGGCGCACGAGGCGCCGCCGGCCATCATGAGCGTGTTCCTGGGCGAGCACCTGGTGGCGCTGCTCGACCGGCTCGAGCGCGGCCAGGCCTCCCCGGAGGAGCGCGGCCGCACCCTCGAGGCCGGGGTGTGCACCCTGCCCACCATCTGCCGGGACTCGACCGACCGCAACCGCACCTCGCCCTTCGCCTTCACCGGCAACAAGTTCGAGTTCCGCGCGCTGGGCTCGTCCGCCAACATCTCGATGACCAACACGGCGCTCAACACCATGATGGCCGAGAGCCTGGATCACCTGGGCGATCTGCTGCAGGCCGGCCTGGCGAGCGGCCGCCCGCTGGCCCAGGCCGCGGCCGAGGCGCTGCCGGCGCTGGTGCGCGAGATCCGCCCGGTGCTGTTCGACGGCGACAACTACAGCGCCGCCTGGCAGGCGGAGGCCGCCCGGCGCGGGTTGCCCCACGAGCGCAACACCCCGGCGGCGCTCGGCCACCTCTGCTCGCCGGCCAGCCGGGCCCTGTTCGAGCGCTACCGGGTGCTGGACGCCCGCGAGCTCGCCTCGCGCCAGGCCGTGCGCCTGGAGAACTACACCAAGCGCGTGCACATCGAGGCGCGCGTGGCCCTGGAGATGGCCCGCACCGGGGTGATGCCCGCGGCCGTCGGGCAGCTCGAGCACCTGGGCGCGGCCGCCGCGCGGCTCGAGGCGCTCGCCCTGCCTGCGGGCGCGGTGCGCGAGCAGGCCCGGCGCACGGCCGAGCTCACCGAGCGCCTGGGCGCCGCGGCCGGGGCCCTGGAGGCCGTCCTGCCGGAGCGCGCGCCCCACGCCGGCAACGGCGAGCTGCAGGCCGCGGCCGAGCACTGCGCCGGGCGGGTGCTGCCGGCGCTGGAGGAGCTCCGCCAGGTGGTGGACGCGCTGGAGGAGCTCACCGACGACGGGCTGTGGCCCTACCCGAAGTACCGCGAGCTGCTGTTCCACCTGTGAGCCGGGCGCGGCCCGGTCACTTGCCCACCCGCGGCGGCAGCGGCCGGGCGGCGGTGAGCGGGCCGAAGGCCGGGCCGTGGCCCGGCAGCACGAGCTCGACGGGCAGCGCGCCGAGCAGCGCCTGGCTGCGGCGGTAGGCGGCCAGATCGGTCAGCAGGGGATTCCACTCGCCGCCCTGGTAGTTGCGTAGCGTGTCCCCCGCCACCAGCAGCCCGGCCGCGGCGTGCCACAGGCACAGCGAGTCGTCCGAGTGCCCCGGGGTGAGCAGCACCCGCCAGCCCGGCGCCTCGGGCAGCTCGGCCCCGTCCTCGAGCGGCTCCACCCGCGCCCGCGGCCGGAACCGCCAGCGGAACACCCCCAGGCGCAGCCCCGCGCCGAAGTCCCCGGGGGCGAACACCGGCAGGCCCTGCCACACCCAGGGCACGAAGAACTCCGGCACGGCCCGCGGGGGAGGCCGCCGGAGCGGGCGCCCCTCGCGCACGGCCGCGTGGGACGCGGGCGGCAGGCCGAGCGGCGCGCCGAAGGCCAGGGCCGCCTGGTCCAGGCCCAGGCAGTGATCGAAGTGCAGGTGGGTGGGGATCACCCGGGCCACCGGTTTCTGCAGCCAGGCCACGGCCCGCTCCAGCCGGGGCAGATCGGCCAGCGAGCCCGCCTCCACCAGGGTGAGCGCCCGCGGCCCCTCCAGCAGGTAGGAGACCGAGTAGCGCCCGGGCACGACCACCACCCGGGCCCCGGCCGCGCGCACCTCCCCGGGCACGGCCGGACCGGCCGGGCACAGGCGGCGAGACAGCCAGGGCGCGGGCGGCGCGGGCCACGGCAAGGGCGCGAGCGCAGGCATGGGGAGCTCCTTCCTCGGACGCCGATTGTAGCCCAGGCGCGGACAGAATCCAGGCGGG
The DNA here is from genome assembly GCA_022710975.1 of Myxococcota bacterium. Lineage (GTDB taxonomy): Bacteria > Myxococcota > B64-G9 > B64-G9 > B64-G9 > JAKLGA01. Next base: position 23,751 of record JAKLGA010000007.1, read on the forward strand.
CGCGTTGAACCCCCCCGGGGGATCGTGTAGGCTCCAGGTCCGATGACCACGGCGGAGCACGCCCCGGAGACCACGCGCAGCCTGGATCACTCCGCCCTGGAGCAGGTGCTGAACGGGCTGGCCGATCCCGTGATGGTCAAGGACGAGTCCCACCGCCTGGTGTTCGTCAACCAGGCCTTCTGCGCCTTCCTCGGCCGGCGCCAGGAGGAGCTCCTGGGCCGGCCCGACGATCTGGCCATCCTGCCCGCGCTGCTGGCCACGGTCCACGCCCAGGACGAGCAGGTGCTGCAGGGCGGCGAGCCGCTGGTGGCCGAGCTCACCTACGCGGGGCCCAGCGGGCGGGAGCGCGTGCTGGCGGTGCAGAAGTCGCGCGTGGTCCTGCCCGACGGCCGCCGCCTGGTGGTCAGCTGCCTGCGGGACATCACCGCCGCCCGGCGCACGCGCACCGAGCTGGTCCAGGCGCGCGAGGAGGCCCTGCGCGCCTCCCGGGCCAAGACCGACTTCCTGGCGGTCATGAGCCACGAGCTGCGCACCCCGCTGTCCGGCGTGCTGGGCCTGGCCGAGCTGCTCGGCGACACCCCGCTCGACGAGGCGCAGCGCGACATGGCCACCACCCTGCGCTCGGCGGCCGAGTCCCTGCAGACGCTGATCGACGATCTGCTGGACTTCTCCAAGATCGAGGCCGGCCGGCTCGAGGTGCTGCCCGCCCCCTTCGACCTGCAGGCCGTGCTGCGGGCGGTGGACGTCCCCATGAGCCTTCGGGCCCAGCAGAAGGGCCTGGCCTACGCCCGCCACCTGGCCTCGGCCACACCCACCTGGCGCCTGGGGGACGCCGCCCGGCTGCAGCAGGTGCTGCGCAACCTGGTGGCCAACGCGGTCAAGTTCAGCGAGCGCGGGCGGGTGGAGGTGCGCGTGACCCCGGCCCTCGACGGCCCGGGCCCGGCCTGCCTGCGCTTCGAGGTGATCGACACCGGCCCCGGCATCCCGCTCGAGCGGCAGCCCGAGCTCTTCCAGCCGTTCGTCCAGCTCGACCGCCGCGCCGGCGGCTCGGGCCTGGGCCTGGCCGTCTGCCACCGGCTGGTGGAGGCCATGGGAGGACGGCTCGGGCTGGAGAGCGCGCCCGGCCTCGGCTCCCGGTTCTGGTTCGAGCTGCCGCTGCCGGTGGCCGCCGAGCCGCTGCAGGTCGCCGAGGTCGCCCCGGCCTCGCCCGCGCGGCCGCTGCAGGTGCTGCTGGCCGAGGACGATCCGACCAACCAGCAGGTGGCGGTCCGCAGCCTGGAGAGGCTGGGCCACAGGGTGGACGTGGTGGCCAACGGCTGCGCGGCGCTGAAGGCGCTCTCGATCCAGCGCTACGATCTGGTGCTGATGGACCTGCAGATGCCGGAGATGGACGGGTTCGAGGCCACCCGGCGCATCCGCGCCGGCGACGGGGTGCTGGACCCGCAGGTGCCGGTGGTGGGGCTGACCGCCTTCGCCATGCCGCAGGATCGCACGCGCTGCCTGGCCGCGGGCATGAACGATCACGTGCCCAAGCCCTACCGGGTGCGCGAGCTGGCCGCGGCCATCGCCCGCCTGCGGCCCGAGCAGCCACCGCCGCAGGGCGCGGGGGCGGAGCCGGCCAGGCCGCCGCCGGTGTTCGACCGCGCCGCCCTGGAGGAGCGGGTCGGCTCCGAGCGGGAGGTGCTGGCCGGCCTGGCGGTGGGCTTCGTGGCCGAGGCCGACCGGCAGCTCGCCAGCCTGCGGGCGGCGTTCGCCCAGCCCGACCCGGACCAGCTCCGCGCGCGGGCCCACAGGCTCAAGGGCGCGGCCGGCAGCCTGGGCGCCATGCGCCTGTGCGCCGCGCTGGCCGTGCTGGAGCGCGAGGCGCGTTGCTGTGAAACGGAGCACCTCGGAGAGCGGCTCGAGGTGCTCGAACGAGAGCTGGAGGCGCTGCGGGTGACGCTGGCCCGGGAGGGCCTGCTGCCGATCCCCGGCGCCCCGGCGGGAGGAAGCCGATGAGCTCCAAGCCCCTGCTGTGCGGACTCGCCCTGCTGCTGGCCACCGCCCTGGTGGCCGCCTGCGGACCGACCAAGGAGGCCAGCGTGCCCGACCAACCCGTCGAGAGCCAGCCCAAGCCCGCGGAGGCGCCCCCGCCGCCGGACTACGCCGCCGAGGCCCAGGTCTTCCTGGACGGCTACCTGGCCGATCTGGCCCGCCTGGAGAAGGCCGCCGTCCTGGCCGCCTGGACCGCATCCAACAGCGGCAAGAAGGAGGACTTCGACGCCGCCGCGGCGGCCGAGCTGGAGCTCAAGAAGCTGCACAGCAACCAGGCCCAGTTCCAGGTGCTGAACGCGCTGCTGGAGAAGCGCGACGCCATCCCGCCCGAGCGGGCGCGCGCGCTGGAGGTGGCCGCGCTGGCCTTCCGCGCCAACCAGCTCCCGGAGGAGCTGCTCACCAGGATGGTGAACGCCCAGGCCGAGATCACCCAGCTCTTCAACACCTACCGGGCGGAGCTGGACGGCAAGAAGCTGTCGAACAACGACCTGCTGGCGCTCCTGGAGAAGGAGAAGAAGAGCGCCAAGCGCCAGCGGATCTGGGAGGCGCTCAAGCAGGTGGGCGCCCAGGTGGGGCCCAAGCTGGTGGCGCTGGCCAAGGTGCGCAACGAGGCCGCCCGCAGCCTGGGGTTCAGCGACTTCTGGGACATGCAGGTGCGGCTCCAGGAGCACGACCCCGAGCGGCTGCTCAAGCTCTTCGCCGAGCTCGAGCAGCTCACCGATCAGCCCTTCCGCGACATGAAGGCCACCCTGGACCAGGAGATCGGAAAGCGGCTCAAGCTCAAGCCCGCGGAGCTGATGCCCTGGCACTACGACAACCCCTTCTTCCAGGCCCCGCCCCCGTCGGCCGCCGTGGATCTCAACGTGTTCTTCAAGGGGAAGAAGAAGGAGGACGTGGTCGAGCAGGCGCGGCGCTTCTACGCCGAGATTGGGCTGCCGGCCGACGACCTGATCGCCCGCTCGGACTTCTACGAGCGCGAGGGCAAGGACCAGCACGCCTTCTGCACCAGCGTCGATCGCGCGGACGACGTGCGCATGCTGCTGAACGTGAAGCCCACGGCCGACTGGCAGGAGACCATGCTGCACGAGACCGGCCACGCCCTGTACGCCAGGCTCATCCGGCGCGACCTGCCCTTCAACCTGCGCGACTCGGCCCACATCTTCACCACCGAGGCCGTGGCCATGCTGTTCGGCGCGCTGGGCTCGAGCCCGGTCTGGCTGGTGGACTTCGCCGGCGCGAACCCCAAGCAGGCCACCAAGCTGGGTCCGGCCATCCAGGAGCAGCGCCGCCGGGAGCAGCTCATCTTCGCCCGCTGGGCCATGGTCATGCTGCACTTCGAGCGCGCGCTGTACCAGAACCCGGAGCAGGACCTCGACAGCCTGTGGTACGACCTGGTCGAGCGGCTGCAGCTGCTCAAGCGCCCGGCCGGGCGCAAGGCGCCCGACTGGGCTGCCAAGCCGCACTTCACCATCGCCCCGGTCTACTACCACAACTACCAGCTGGGCGAGCTGTTCGCCGCCCAGCTCCGCGCGAGCCTGGCCCGCGACCTGGGGCTCGGGCAGCCCTTCGGCGCCACCTCCTGGAAGGGCCGCGCGGACCTCGGCAAGCTGCTGACGGAGAAGGTGTTCGCCCCGGGCATGCTGCAGGCCTGGCCCGCCTTCGTCCAGGCTGCCACCGGGGCCGAGCTGTCGGCCGCCGCCTTCGCCGCCGAGCTGAAGTAGCAGGATTCTCGAGCGCCGTCCGGCGCGAAGAGAATCCTGTCCGTGTGCGCGACAGCACACACGGACGCCCCCTCCAGAAGCTCAGCGCCTTTCACGCTCCTCGAAACACGGCAGGCACAGGGTCTGGCCGAGGAACAGCCGCGCGCGCGTCTCCATGACCGTCTCGCCGCAGGCCTCGCACACCACGCTCTCCAGCAGCCGGGCGCGGGACGGGGCCGGCCCCCGGGCCGGCTGCAGCTCGAACAGGGCCTCCAGCGGGGCGTCCAGCAGGGCCTGGATGCGGGCCGCCCGGAGCTCCTCGGCCCGGGCCCGGGCCTGAGCGTCGAGCCCCATGGCCTGGGAGCGCCGGCGGAGATCGGCGCGCTCCTCGTCGTGGGGATCCTCCGGCGGGGTGAACAGTAGGCGGAAGGCCTTGCCGTCCGCGCGGCGGTAGAAGGAGAAGGCCACCTTGCCGTGATCGCGGTGGATCAGGTTGCCCTTGCCGAACGTGCAGCCGAGCAGCGCCTGCAGGGCGTCGACCGCGCACATGTCGGTCTCCACCACCGCCACCACCTCCTCGTCGGCCACCCCGCCCGCGGCGAGCCCCAGCTCACGCCGGGCGAGCTCGGCGGCCCGCAGCCCGATGGTCAGGCCCGGGCACATGTGCCCGTGGAAGGCCCGCGCCCGCTCGATGTCCGCCGGGCTGAGTCCCTGGGTCACGGCGCGCGGCCCCCCTGGGCGGCGGCCCGGGGCGCCGCCCGGACCTGCGGCCGGTTGGGGAGCTCGGCCAGCCAGCGGCAGAGCTCCTCTGCCACCCGGGCCGGCTCCTCCTCGTGGCCGTTGTGGGCCGAGCGCTCGAGCAGCACCAGCCGGGTCGGACCGCCCAGATCCCGCTGCAGCCGCGCGCTCTCGGCCGGCGCGTAGCAGCGGTCGTGCTGGCCCCAGAACATCAGGCAGGGCTGGAACACCTGGCGGATGAGCTCGGGCCCGGGGGCGTGGGTCAGGGCGGCCAGGCCCATGGTGGTGGCCGCCTCCCAGCCGCCCGGGGCGTCCAGGTGCGAGAGCAGCACCTGGCTGCGCTCGTGGGCGTCCACCTTGCCGTTCAGGAACGAGGCCCGCCTCAGCATGGGCGGGATGGCCATCCGCCCGACCGGGCTGCGGAAGAAGGCGCGCATCAGGGCCGGCGCCACCCGCGCCAGGCGCAGGCCCGGCGGGGCCGGCTGCACGTACACCAGCGGCGAGACCAGCGCGAGCGCCGCGACGCGCGCGGTGTGCCGCGCGGCCAGGTGGAGCGCGATCGAGCCGCCCAGCGAGTGCCCGACCACCACGGCCCGCGGGATGCACAGCGCGTCCAGGAGCGAGGCCAGCTGATCGGCGAACCAGGGCGCGGTGTAGGGCACGTCCAGCGGGTGATCGGAGTAGCCCGCGCCCGGCAGATCCACGGCCAGCGCGCGGGTGTCGGGCCCCAGCCGCTCCAGGACCCCGTACCAGGCGTCGGTGGAGGACAGGTAGCCGGGCAGGAACACGACCGGCAGCTCGCCGAAGCCGCGCTCCTCGACGTGCAGGCGCAGCTCGCCCACCCACACCAGGCGGCCCGGCGGCGCAGGACGGCGGTCACGACGGACGGACTCGAACAGCATGGCGCTCGCCTCCCGCACCCCCCGCTGGACGCTCCGACTCCAGCACGCCCCGGGGGGCCGGTCAAGGGCCGGGCGGGGCGCCTCAGGGGGCGTGCACCAGGGCGTCCACCACGCTCAGGAGCTGCGCCGCGGCGCCGGGGCCCAGCGACATGGAGCGCTCGTAGTCGAAGCGCGGGTCGGCCCACTGGCGATCGCTGAGCAGGTAGCCCAGCTCGTCCTGCCCCAGCCCCACCACCCAGCGGTACTCGCCCGGCAGGCGCGCGGCGAAGGCCCGCCCGAGCTCCGGGGTGGGCTCGCCCGGGAGCGACAGCAGGCTCAGCGGCCCGAGCCGCACCAGGGCCAGCTCGGTGGTCATGCGCCCATCGACCAGCGGGCGGGGATCGAGCAGCCCGAGCCCGATGGCGAGATCGAGCAGCCCGCCCACCTGCAGCTCGAGGCCCACCCGGGCCACGCGCACGGACAGGGCCGGGGACGGCAGCTCATCCATCCCGCCGATGGCCTGCTGGATGGCGCCGGCGGCCAGCGCCCCCCCCAGCCGCTCGCGGGTGGCGAGCCGCCGGGCGAGCGGTGCGGCGGGCGGGTCGGGCGGCTCGACCATGCCGCCGGCCGGGCCGCTGAGGTACATGGCCACCCCGCCCAGCGCGTCCTCGGCCTCGCGGTAGTAGACGCCGGGGAAGTCCGCGCTGAGCAAGCGGTTGAGGTCCTGGAGCGCCTCGGCGTGGCAGCCCCACTGGACGAGGGTCGCCACGGTCCCCCCGCGGCGGTCCTCGAGCCGCAGCACGTTCGCCAGCCGGTCCACCTCGCCAGGCTCGCGCGGGTTCATGGCCAGCTCCGCGGGCGCCTCGAACCGGCCGGCCAGCGCCCGGGCCGGGCGGGCCGAGGCCACGGCCCGCAGGATCACCCGGGCCACCCGGCGCTCGAGCCAGTCCATGTAGGCCGGATCCTGGCCGCTCTTCACGGGCAGGAGCTGGAGCACGGCCGGGCCCCACAGGCCCAGCGTGTCCGGCCCGTCGTGGTTGTGGGTGGAGAAGAGCAGGATGCGGTCGCCGTGCCGCCGGCTGACCCGCGCGCGGATGCGCTCCACGCGCGGCAGGCCGAGCCCGATCACGTCCAGGCTGACCAGCACCACCGCCTCGGGGCCGCTGTCCAGGTACACCGCCCGGGCCCACAGATCGTCCAGCACGCCGTTCGAGCGCTTGTTGAAGCCGTGCCCGGCGATGACCACCCCGGGCGGCGGGGTGATGCGCAGCCGGGCCGCGCCGGCCAGGAGCTCCGGGCCGGGCAGCCGCGCGCGCGCCGCGCGGAAGTCGTCGAACCAGGTCCCCGCGCTCGGGGGCGGGGGCGGCGCCGGCCACGGGCGAGACCCTCCCGCGCAGGCGCACACGCCGAGCGCGAGCAGCGCCCAGGCCCCGCGCAGCCTCATGGCCGGGCCTCCCGGGTCAGGGCCAGCGCCTCGGCCAGGCTGCGCCGCAGACGCGCGGTCACCTCGGGCGTGACCTCCCAGCCGGCGTCCTCGAAGGCGAACTGCAGCGCGCCCAGGACCGGCTCGTCCTCCAGGCGGACGAAGCGGGTGGCCGGTCGCACGGCGCGCGTCTCGGCCGCCACCGCGTCGATCAGCGTGGGATCCGCCCCGCGCTGGAAGACCGAGCCGCCGAACACCACGCTCACCTCCTGCCCGCCGGGGAACAGGCGCGCCAGCAGCACCTTGACCGCCCTGGCCACCTCCCGGCCAGCCTGGCGGAGCACGTCCCGCGCCACGGCGTCGCCCATGTGGGCCGCGGAGAACAGCAGGGGCGCCAGCGCGCCCGTATCCAGCGGTCCGCGCTCCATGTCGTAGAAGCCGAACTCGATCACGTCCTCGAGCCGCTCGAGCCCGAGCGCCTGGCAGATGCGCGCCCCGAGCGCGGTGGGCGGGCCGCGGCCGTCCTGCCCCATGAAGGCCGCCACCAGGGCCGCCTCCCCGAGCTGTCCGGCCGAGCCGTGATCTCCGCTCCAGCGCCCCAGGCCGCCCACCTGGCAGGTCTCCCCGCGGGCGTTGCGGCCGATGGCGTTGGCCCCGGTGCCGGCGATGAGCGCGATGCCCACCCCGTCCGGCGTGCCGGCCCGCAGCGCCACCAGGGTGTCGTTCTCCAGCCGCAGCCGGGGGCAGGGCGTTAGGCGCTCCAGGATGGCGCGGATGACGCCGAAGTCCTTGGGCCGGTCGGCGCCGGACACGCCGTAGGCGGCGGAGGCGAGCCCGCCGAGATCCGCCCCGGCGGCGGCCGCCGCCGCCGCGAGCGCGCGCCCGAGCTGCTGCTCGGCCCCTAGCACGCCGCAGCCCTGGTAGTTGGCCGCGCCGCCCAGGCCCAGCCCGCGCACGTCGCCGCCCTCGTCGGCCAGCGCGGCCAGCGTCTTGGTGCCGCCCGCGTCCACGCCCAGCACGAACGCCATGCCCGCCTCCCCGCGCGCCGCGCGCTCAGCGCCTGCGCCCGAGCCACAGATCCACCGGCACCTCGACGTCCGCCGGCGGCCGGAAGGGCAGCGCCACCCGCCGGCCCTCGGCCGCCGAGGCGTAGCAGGCCAGCATGATCTCCAGCACCGCCCTCCCGTCCTGGCCGCTCTCCAGGGGCGTGGCGCCGGTGCGCATGCACTCCACGAAGTGGGCGTCCTCCTGGGGGTAGCCGTTGTTCCAGCACCAGGCGAAGTCCGGGAAGGTCCAGCCGCGCGCCCCGGGGGCGTACTCTCCGTAGCCCTCGAGCGAGAACACCTGGAGCCCCTGCCCGCGCAGCAGATCCGCGTGCAGCACGCCCTGCGTGCCGTAGGCGTGGGCGCAGGAGTCCATGCCGCCCAACAACGCCCAGCTCGTCTCCAGCAGCGCCGTCTGGCCGCCCTCGAACTCCAGGTGCAGGATGGCGTCGTCCTCGAGCTCGGTCTTGTCCCCGTGCAGCACGGTGGCCAGCTGGGCGGTGACCGCCACGACCCGCGGCTTCCCCAGGAACCAGCGGGCGAACTCGATGGCGTGGCAGCCCATGTCCATGAGGATGCCGCCGCCGGCGCTCGAGCGCTGCCAGAACCAGGGCGAGTACGGCCCCCCGTGCTTCTCCACCTGGCTGACCCGGTACACCCGCCCGATGGCGCCCTGGTCCGCGAGCTCCTTGGCACGCGCGTACTTGGGCACGAAGCACAGCTCCTCGGCGTAGCACAGCAGCACGCCCGCCCGCTGGCTCTCGGCCAGGAGCTCGTCCGCCTGGGCCAGGCTCAGGCACAGCGGCTTCTCCACGATCAGGTGCTTGCCCGCGCGGATCACGTCGAGCGCGAGCGGGTGGTGCAGGTGGTTGGGCACGCACAGGATCAGCGCGTCGAGCTCCTCGCCCGCCAGCATGGCGCGGTGGTCGGGGAAGCTGCGCGGCAGGCCGCGGGCGCGGGCGAACGCGGCGCCCCGCTCCGTGTCCACGTCGCAGTGGGCGGCCACCCTCGCGCCGGGCACCTGGGCCAGCGCCTCGCAGTGCACGCCGGCGATGAACCCCGAGCCCACGATCCCCAAGCGGATCTCGCGCATGACGAGGACCTCCTGCCCGCACGCCGCCTAGCGGAGCGCGCCCGCGTGCTTCTGGATCTTGCGCACGGCCTCCGCGATCTTCTCCATCTCGGCCCGGCCCGCCATGAACAGGCGGTGGTGCAGCCAGACCGCCTCGCGGTAGGCCGCGCGCTCGGCCACCGGGCACTCGATGCCCTCGGGCCCGATGCGCTCCCCGTAGCGCTCGCGGATGGCCGGGTAGCGGTCGGCGGTCACCGGGAACAGCGGGCTCCGGTAGATGGGGATGTAGAAGTCGCCGTCGCAGGGCACACCCTCGGCCTCCAGGGCCGCGACGAAACGGTCGCGCGGCACGCCCGCGAAGGCGTGCGGATCGTAGCGGAAGATGTACTGGTAACAGCCGAGGTGGGTCACGCGCGGGTCGCGCACCAGCGGCCGCACGCCCTGGATGTCCGCCAGCAGCCCGCTCAGGTGGGTGGCGTTCCGCTCGCGGACCACCCGCTCCGCCTCCAGGTACCGGAGCCGCACCCGCAACAGCGCGCACTGGAACTCACCCAGCCGGTTGTTGCCCGAGAACACGTCCCCCTCGAACTGGTCGTAGCCGGGCTCCTTGCGCCCGCAGTTGACGTGGGACTGGCAGCGCTGGGCCAGCTCGTCGTCGCTGGTGAGGATCATGCCGCCCTCGCCCGCGGTCATCAGCTTGGAGGACTGGAAGCTGAACGAGCCCAGGTGGCCATGGGAGCCGACGCCCTTGCCGCGCCAGCGGGCGCCGTGCATGTGGGCGCAGTCCTCGATCAGCGTCAGCCCGTGCTTGCGGGCGATGTCCAGGAGCGCGTCGAGGTCGGCGATGGCGCAGCCCAGGTGCACCGGGATGATGGCCCGGGTGCGCGAGGTGATGGCCGCCTGCACCTTGGCGGGGTCGAGGCAGTAGGTGTCCGGGTGGACGTCGACGAACACCGGCACCGCGTTCACCGCAACCGGGGCCCCGGCCGTGGCGATCCAGGTGTAGGGCGGCACGATCACCTCGTCGCCGGCCTTCACCCCGGCCGCGCGCAGCGCCACCTCGAGGGTGACCGTGCCGTTGGCCGCGCAGATGCCGTGCCGCGCGTCGTGGGCCGCGGCGAACTCCGCCCCCAGCGCCCGGGCGTGCTGGTTGGGCGCGGGGAAGCCGCCCCAGTTGCGCGACTCCAGCACCTCGAGGAGCGCCGCCCGATCCTCGTCGGTGTACACCGGCCAGGCGGGCCAGAAGTCGTCGAAGGTCTTGCGCCCACCCAGGATGGCCAGCTCGGCCATGGGGCACCTCCTGCCGGGGAGCTCGCGCGGGCGCCCTCACTCCTCGGCGTAGTTGTTCGTGTTCTTGTCGATGATGTCCACGAAGTTGCCGACGAAGATCAGCGTCAGCTCCTGCTCCTTGATGTCGGTGCGGTTGGGGATGACGTACAGGATGCGCTGCGGCACCTCGATGCGCGCGTAGTAGCGCCACTGCTCCCGGCGCTCGTCCAGCTTGGTCACCCGCCAGGGCGGCCCGAGCAGATCCTCGACCTCGCGCTTGGAGCTGCCCTTCTTGACGGCCACCGAGCGCTCCATGGGGAACTCCCGCCCCACGGCCACCGTCGGGTCGCCCTGGGTGCAGGCCGACAGGCCCGGCGACCCGAGCGCGCACAGGCACACGGCCAGCAGCCAGCGGCGGAAGCTCCAGGCGGCGCGGCTCAAGCACACCTCCGGGATCGCGGTCGATTCCGCTCGACCGTACCGGCTTTGCCCGGGAGCGTCAACCCCTGGCCCCCGCCCGGATCAGACCGCGGCGAGCGTCTCGAAGGCCACCCGCAGGGCGGCCCCGCTGGGCGTGTCGAAGGCCTGGATGCTGCGGTACCAGCCGCCCAGCAGGCGGACGAGCTCCCGGGCGGCCGGGCTCGCGCCCAGGCGCCGGCGGTGCAGCGGGAAGAGCTTCAGCAGGCTGTACTCGAACTCGTCGATGGCGTCCGACAGGCGCAGGTCCTCGAGGTAGTCCTCGGGCGCGGCCATCTCGCCCACCAGCACCTCGAAGTAGGCCCGCAGCAGGGCGCAGAACAGATCGTTGGCCGCCAGGCGCATCTTGATGCGGGCGAGCTCCCGGCCGGCGCGGGCGGTGGCCGCCTCGACGAAGCCGTGCGGATCGCGCTCCAGCGCCTCCAGATCCAGGTAGCGCCACGGCAGGGCCACGGCGTAGATGTTCATGGCCGAGCGCACGAAGATGGGCACGAAGCGCTCCCAGTCGATCTCCAGCGCGCCGCGCGCGACCGGGTGGATCAGGCCACCGCGCTCCATGCGCGCGAGCAGCCGCTTGGCCTCGGCCGCCGAGACCCTGGCGCGCCGGGCCAGCGCGGCTGGCCGGGCCGGGCCCTGCACCAGGCGGAAGAACAGCAGCGACACCTTGCGATTGCCGAGCAGCGTCTCGGTCTCCATGCGCGCCTCCCTCCCGGCTCACAGCCGGGCGCCGAGGAACCCACCCAGGCCGATGTGGCGCGAGCGGAGCGCGCCCACCAGCTCGATCTCTCCCACCAGCTCGAAGCCGAAGTAGAACGGCAGCTCCTCCGGGGCCACCGCGTACCCGGCGCCGGCCACGAAGGTCATCAGCGGCGTGAACCCGTCGTCCCCCACCACGCCCTGGAAGGCCAGGCCCGCGCGCACGAAGCCCCAGTCCGAGTCGCTGCCGAAGCGCAAGCCCACCGTGGGCGCGGCCCGCACGCAGGCGTCCACCGGGCGCTCGTCCTGGCCGCTGGGCAGCGGCACGACCACCTCGGCGTCCAGGCCCAGCACGACCTCGGGGATCGGCGCCCAGGCGGCGGACAGCCCGAGGTCGAGGCCCGCGCCCCAGCCCGGGCCGACCTCCAGCAGCAGCGCGTGCGCGCCGCCGGACAGGAACACCTCGCCCGCCCAGGCGGGGCCTGGCAGGAGCAGACACAGGCAGGCGAGCAGGCGCGTCCTCATCCGGCGGTCCCCTCCGGGGCGCGCGGCCCGATGGCGCGCAGCAGCAGCAGCAGCCCGGCCACCGCCGCGTAGCCCGCGGCCACGTGCAGTCCCTGGGGGCCGGGTGCGGCCCAGGGCAGGGCCAGCCGCCCGCTCGGATCGACCGAGTGAATCACCCCGAACAGCGAGCACGCCGCCGCCAGCCCCAGGAAGGCCGCGGCCGCGCCCAGCCGCCGGTCCGCCAGGTGGGCGCCGATGGCGCCCCACAGCATGGCGCTGAGGATGAAGCCGTTCGCCAGCATGACCAGCACCGCGTGCTCGGCGGCCAGGTGCGGGGGCAGGAGGTCCGCGCGCACCCCGAACTTGCCCACGAAGATCATCACCAGGCTGGCCAGCACCGGCAGGAAGGCCAGGCCGATGGCCGGGTAGTGCGCGCGCGGGCAGGCCGCGAAGGTCTGCGACAGGATCTCCAGCCCGACGAAGATCAGGATCGGCGCGACGGCCGCGTCCGGCAACGCGTCCACGATGAAGGACACGAGCCCGAGCGCCCCGCCCAGGCCGATGAACAGCCCGGTGGCCAGGGTGTAGCCGGCCCGGGCGCCCATGGCCTTGTAGGCCGGGTGCCCGATGTAGGGCGTGGACTGGGCCACGCCGCCAGTCAGCCCGGCCGCCAGCGTGGCCACGGCCTCGACCAGCAGGATGTCGCGGGTGCGGTACTCGTCCCCCGCCACCCGCGCGCTCTCGTTGACGTTGATGCCGCCGACCACGGTCAGCAGGCCGAAGGGGATGGCCAGCGGCAGGAAGTCGACCGCCTGCTCCAGCCCCGCCACGAAGCCCAGGGTGGGCACCGGCGGGGTGAAGCGCAGCGTCAGCGCGGGCAGGTGGAAGGCGCCCCCCAGGAGCCCGGTGGCGCCCAGGAGGTAGTACAGCGCCGTGCCGGCCAGCACCGCCACGGCCGCCCCGGGCAGGCGCCCGGGCAGGCGCAGCTTGGCCACCAGGGCGTACAGCACGATGCCCAGCGCCACCAGGCCCACCACCGGCAGCTTGTACACGTTCACCAGCGGCAGCAGCCCGAGCAGCGCCACCCCCACCCCGGCGATGGAGCCCAGCAGCCCGGCCTGGGGCACCACGCGCCGCACCCAGTCACCGGCGAAGGCCAGGCCGAGCTTCACCACGCCCATGAGCATCAGGGTGGCCATGCCCACCTGCCAGGTGACCATGGGGTCCTTGGAGGCGGCGTACACGGGGCCGAGCACGGCCACGGCCACGCCGATGGTGGAGGGCGTGTCCAGCCCGAGTGGCATGGCGGTCACGTCGCCGCGCCCGGTGCGCCTGGCCAGGCGCCGGGCCATCCAGGTGTAGGCCAGATCCCCCACCAGCACGCCGAAGGCGGTGCCGGGGATCATGTGGGTGAAGACGAACTCGGTGGGGAAGCCGAACCCGCTGGCCAGGATGACGTTGAGCAGGACCAGGTTGGTCACGTTGTCCAGCATCAGGCTGAAGAAGCCGTTCAGATCGCCCTCGGCGAACCACGGGTAGCGTGCGCGCTCAGCGCTCATCCTGGGGCCCTCCCTCCCGCCCGAGGCCCGTCGCCAGGAGCGCGACGGCCGGGCCCGCGGCCTCGAGCTCCGCGTCCAGGGCCGCGGGCACGAGCGCCGTCTCCTCGACGCCCAGCTCGAGCCGCCCGCTCGCGGCGCCGAGCGCGAGCACGCCCGACAGGCAGCACAGCGCGCGCGGGGCGCCGCCGGGGAGCTCGAGGCGCTCCCCCGCGCGGAGCTCCAGCCGCTCGAGACAGAAGAACGGGCCGCGCACCCCGGGGCGTCCCGAGGCGGGCTCCGCCGCCGGGACCGGGCCCCGCAGCCCGTGGCGGACCGAGGCCAGGCCCTCCTCGCGGTGCAGCGGCCGCGGCCGGCCGTCCAGCCCCGCGCGGCCGAAGTCGTGCAGCCGGTAGGTGGTGTCCGAGGGCTGCTGGATCTCGGCCAGGCGCACGCCCGCGCCGATGGAGTGCACCAGCCCCGCGGGCACGTAGTAGAACTCCCCCGCCCGGACCGGCACGCGCCACAGGAGACCCTCGAGCCGATCGTGCCCGAAGGCCGCCGCGAGCTCGGCCGGGCCGCAGCCGGGCCGCAGTCCGAGCACCAGCTCGGCCCCGGGCGCGGCGGCGAGCACGCACCAGGCCTCGGTCTTCGGCCGGGCCCCGCGGCCCAGGTGGGCGGCGGCGTCCTCGTCCGGGTGCACCTGGACCGACAGGCGCTCGCGCGCGTCGATGAGCTTCAACAACAGCGGGAAGCGCCCGCCCTCGGCGGGCCGGACCGGGCCCAGCAGCTCGGGCCCGTGGCGCGCCATGAGCTCGCGCAGGCTCGCCCCCGCCAGCGGCCCCCGGGCCACCGCGCTCTCGGCCCCGGGGAGGTCGCTCGCCAGCCAGCGCTCGCTCCCCCAGGGGAGCACCCGCGGGATGGGCTCGAGCACCAGGGGCGGGAGCGCGGTCGGCATGCGCGTGGGTCTCCGCGGCGCGAGGGACGTGCCGAGGTCCGAAATACCACCCCCGGGGGCCCGCGGTCCAGCCCGGCGGGCGCGGACCGTTGACGGCCCCGCTCCGGTCTGCTAGACCGCAGCGGATGAAACGCCCCGCACCCAGCCCCGCGGCCGCTCCCGAGCAGCCGCTGACGCGCGCCCAGGCGCAGCTGGGGGCGACCGCCCAGGAGCTCGAGCGTCGCCTGAGCGAGACCTACCGCTCCACGGTGGCGCTCATCCCCGAGGTCTCGCGCCACCTGATCGGCTCGGGCGGCAAGCGCATCCGCCCCCTCATGCTGCTGCTCTCGGCCGAGGCGGCCGGGGCGCGCGCGGAGGCCGGCCTCGATCTGGCCGTGGCGGTGGAGCTGCTGCACAACGCCACCCTGCTGCACGACGACGTGGTCGATCGCGGCGAGCTGCGGCGCGGGGTGCAGGCCGCCCCGCGTGTGTACGGCAACTCGGCCAGCGTGCTGGTGGGCGACTTCCTGCTGTCCCGCAGCCTGGAGCTGGTGGTGACCCACGGCGAGCTCGAGCTGCTGCGGGAGTTCTCGCGCATGCTGGCCGCCATGGCCGAGGGCGAGGTGCTGCAGCTCGTGCGCTCGGGCCGGCGGACCCTCGATCTGCCGGACTACGCCGAGATCATCTCCGGCAAGACCGCCGGGCTGTTCTCCTTCGCCTGCCGATCGGGCGCCTCGCTGGCCGCCGTGCCCGCGCGCACCCAGGCCGCGGCCGCCTTCGGCCAGGCCTTCGGCATGGCCTTCCAGATCGCCGACGACGTGCTGGACTACACCGCCCTGCCCTCGCAGAGCGGCAAGGACCTCGCCAACGATCTCCAGCAGGGCAAGGCCACCCTGCCGCTGCTCCTGGCCTGCGAGCGCGAGCCCGGGCTGCTGCCGGAGGTCGAGCGCCTGGCGGAGTCGCCGGAGGCCGCGGGCTGCGCGGCGCTGGCCGCCCGGGTGCGGGCCACGGACGCCCTCCCGCGCGCGCTGGACGAGGCGCGCCGGCATGCCCGCGCGGCCCGGGCCGAGCTGGCCGGGCTGCCCGCGGGCGAGGCCCGCGCGACCCTGGAGGCGCTGGCCGAGTTCGCCGTGGAGCGGGTCGAGCTCACCTCGGTCTGAGCAGGACGCGGTGCCGCGCCAGACCCGCCCCGCCGTCCGCGGAGTGGGCCGAGACCAGCAGCCAGCACGGGGACGGCCCGGGGGGCAAGGGCACGTCGAGCTCGAGCTGGCCCAGGGCGTCGGTGGCGAGCTCCGGCGCGAACAGCAGGCCGCGCCCCTGCGGCGGCACCGGCTGGCCGGGCGCCGCCACGGCCTCCGCGGCGGGCGCGCCCAGGGGGAGCTCCAGGTCGTCGGCGGTCCCCGGCCGGCCATCGGCGCCCGGGCTGCGGAGCCCGAGGTAGCGCAGCGGCCCGCCGCCGCGCGGCGCCGCCGACTGGGCCAGGGCGAGCGGCTGCCCCCACGCGTCCCGAGCCTCGGCCGCGGGCAGCAGGCCACGCACCACCAGGCGGCCCAGCACGTCCCCGGGGGGCGCCCAGGCGGCGCGCACTTCGTCCCAGGCGCTCACCCGCCACCACGCCAGGTTCTCCTGGCCGTAGCGCTCGAGGGCCGCGCCGATGCGGGCCAGCCTGGGCGCGTGCAGCTCGGCCTGCAGCGCGGGCCAGCGCAGGGCGAGCGCCTCGAGCGCGCAGCCGGCCCCGCCGGGCGCGGCGGCGTCCGTCTCCCAGGGCGCGGGCACCTCCTGGATCGGCAGGACCTCCTCGCCTTCCCAGCCGGCCTCGCCCAGCGCCGCCTCCCCGTCGGCGGCCACGGCCACCACGCCCAGCCAGGCCGCCCGGGGCTGGCCGGCCGCGTCGCGCACCTCGAGCCGCACCCGCGCCTGGCCCCCGGCCAGCTCGCGCGGGTGCCAGCGCACCACGGTCACCTCGAGCCGCCGGGCGACCTCGACCCGCACCGTGCGCCGGGCGCTCCAGATGCGCCCGCAGGGGCCCAGGGCGTAAGCCAGGAGCTCGAGCGGGCCCTCCCAGCCGGCCTCCAGCGCGAGCCCTGGCTCGGCCAGGCCGCCGGCCAGCGGCACCGCCCGGCTGGCCAGGCAGCGGCCGTCCTGGCGCACGTCGAGGTAGGCCGTCCGCAGCGCCTCCGGCGCTCGCAGCCGCAGTCGCAGGCTCTGTCCGGGCGAGAAGACGCGCGCGTCACCCGGCAGCTCGAGCCCCACGGGCCCCTGCAGCGGACCGGCCGCGGGCGCGCGCGGCGCCGCGTCGGACCCGGGCGCGATCCACACCCAGCGCTCGGCCGGCGCGGCCGAGGCCGCCTCCGCCCGCACGCGCAGCCAGCCCTGCGCCGCGGGCAGGGGCAGGCGCGCGGCGGCCACGCCACCGGGGCCGGTGGTCAGCGCCTGCTCCGCGAGCTGGCGCCCGTCCGGGGCCAGCAGCCGCAGCCGCGCGGGCCGGTCCGGGAGCGGTCGCCGGCCCGGCGACTCGAGCAACACCAGCCGCGCCCGCAGCGGCTCGCCCGGCCCGAGCGCGCGCCGCTCGAGCTGCAGGGCGAGCCGGGCCGCGTCCCGCAGCCGCAGGGCGCGCCGGGCCGAGACCCCGTCGTCCAGGCCCGGCAGCTGCACGATCAGCTCGGAGGCGTCGGGCAGGGGCGGCGCGGGCGGCATGAAACGCAGCTCCAGCCCCCCCTGGGAGTCGGTGCGCCCGGCGGCCAGGCGGCGCCGCTCCGGCCCGCCGCTCGCCAGCCACAGCTCCACCTCGACGTCCGCCACGGGAGCCTCCGCCCGCCGGACCACGACCCGCAGCGCGGCCTCCGCGCCGGGCGCGAGCTCGGTCGCGCCCAGCACCCACAGCTCCAGCCCGCCCTGCTCGGCCGGCGCGCCGGAGGCGGGCGCGAGCAGCAGCCAGGAGCACAGGCAGAGGCTGGCGAGCGGGGCCACGGTGCTCAGGGCTCCGGCTGGAAGGGGACCCGCCGCAGCAGGTAGACCATGCCCTCGGCCTCGATGGGTGGGGACAGCTCGCCCTCGGCCAGGGCGAAGGCCGCCTGCTCCAGCGCCGGGTGGTAGCGCCCCCGCCCCTCGAACACCTGCAGGCCACCCCGCGCGCGGGAGGGGTGCTCGGACTCGCGGGCCACCAGGCCGGCGAAGTCGGCGCCCGGGGCCAGCGCCTGGGCGCGCAGCTCGTGCGCCCGCTCCATGGCCTGTTCGAGCGTGCGGTGCCGGTCGGCAGGCAGCTCGGGCGCCTGGCGCACCTCCAGGCCCAGCAGGCGGCAGCGCACCCGGCGCAGCGGCAGGCGGATGACGATGTGGAAGCCGTTGGGGGTCTCGACCACCTCCCCCAGGCCGCCCTCGGCCGGCAGGGCCAGGGCCAGCTCCTCGAACTTGGGGTGGACCGTGCCCGGGGCGAACGGGGACAGCAGCCCGCCCCGGTCGAAGTCGGGCAGGTCCGAGTGGGCCACGACCTCGTCCACGAAGGAGCCCCCGGCGCGCAGGCGGCGGTGGATGGCCTCCGCCAGGGCGGCGGCCTCCTCCCGGGTGCGCGGGCTGCGTGGGCTGTAGCGCTGGGCGCCGTCGTAGGCGATCAGCAGATCGCCCGCCTGCACCAGCCCGGCCTCGGTGCGCTGGAGCACGTGGAAGCCCCAGGGCGACTCCACGGGATCGGACACCTGTCCGGGGGCCAGCCCCGCGAGCGCCTGCTCCAGGTCCGGGTGCAGCTCGCCGCGCGCCAGCGGACCCAGGTCGCCGGCCTGCATGCTGGTGCGGGTGTCGTCCGAGAACTGGCGCACCAGCGCGCCGAAGGTGTGCTGCTGGCTGCGCGCCAGGGTCGCCAGGGTCCGGGCGCGCTCCAGGGCGCCCGCGCGGGTGCGGGGCAGGAAGCGGGCGGATTCGAGCGCGCCCTGGTACCGCACCAGGATCTGGGACGCCCGGAACACCTCGGGCAGTCCGCCCGGCCCGCCCGAGGGCGACCGCGCGGGATCCGGCGTCAGCCCCGCGAGCGGGGGCAGGTCGGCCACCGGCGAGGGCAACTCCCGCTCGCAACCGGGGATCGCCAGGGCGAGCAGGCCGAGCAGCAGCCCGCGAATCGATGGTGCGCGAGAGCTCATGTCTCCTGGAATCAAGCAAGATTTGCGCGGCGAGTCAACCCGGACGCCGGCCTGCGCGGCGTGAAGGCGGGGCACACGCACCCCATTCCATTTTGGTGCGCCCCCGGGTCGAGGCGCACCTCCGCCGGCCGGAATCCCCTTGCGCCGCAACTGGCTGCCGGCCTGGCACGCGCATTGCTTTTCACCGGACCGTGAAGTCGAGCTACAATCCACTGCGGGAACGAGGTGCGGCATGACTTCGAGATTCCTCCAGCTCTCGGCGCTCTGCCTGGCGGTGCTGCTGGCGGCCCCCGCGGCCCAGGCGGGGGGAACGCACTTCCTGGTGGAGCCCGCCACCGGCCTGACCTTCAGCCATGGCCTCAGCCTCGAGGACGCGGTCGGGCTCGAGGCGGGCGCGGTGCTGGCCGTGGGCGGCAAGTTCAAGGGCTTCCCCCCGCGCTTCTACGCCTACTTCCGTTTCTCCCGGTCCCTGTTCGGCGACGACGAGGTGTACGTGGCCTCGCGGGACGCTCACGGCGAGGTGAACCGGGCGTACAGCAACGTCACCGGCGGGCTGCGCACCGTCATCCCGCTCTTCTGGCGGCTGCGCCTGGAGCTGGAGTTCGGCGGCGGGGCGACCTTCTCGCAGAACGAGTACCGCGAGAGCGGCCTGCCCATCCGCGACTACGACGAGACCCTGTCGGTGCTCGAGTTCGGCGCCGGGCTGAACGTGCGCCTGTTCCGCTGGCTGTCGCTCGGGCTGCTCTACAACTACACCCTGGTGGTCGAGGAGGAGAGCGGGGATCTCATCGCCCACATGCTGGGCGAGGAGGGCTCGGGCGCGGACCTCGGCTGGTCGCACCTCAACCTCACGCTGGGCTTCCACTTCTAGCGGGGAGCGCCGACCCATGGCCAACCACCTCCCCCGCGCGCTCCGCTGGATCCCGGCCGCGCTGCTCACCCTGGCCGCGGCGCCGGTCCAGGCCTCCTTCGACTCCCCGGGCCAGGCCGCCTTCGACTTCCTGGCCGACGACCAGGTGGTCTACGACAGCTGGGAGAGCCTGCCGGCCGCCGAGCTCTTCGTCCCGGGCTGGGCCGAGGCCTACTTCTCCTCGGACGCATCGGTCTTCGGCGAGGGCGGCGCGTTCGTGTGGATGGGCTTCGCGCTGGACGGGCCGGACGGAGAGAGGTACGGCATGCTGCTGCTCGACCTCGACCTGGAGCACGCCCCGTTCGACGGCCTGACGCCCATGCCGGCGGAGCTGGTGCGCGGGCTGTACGTGGAGAAGCGCGGCGACCAGGTCCTCTTCCAGGGCGAGCCGCTGCTGGCGAACGTGTGGATCGTGGACATCCTGTTCCACGAGGACGACCAGGGCGCGGTCGAGGCCGACTTCGCCTTCGTGTTCGCCGACCCGCAGGGCGCCTTCCCCGGCTCGCGCGTCCTCGTGCGCGGCCACGTCTTCACCCAGCCCAGCCCGGCCCAGCTCCGCGCCGACTACGGCATCGGCCTGGTGGAGCCGGGCGAGGAGGTGGACACCTACGTGGACCTGGGCTGCGGCGGGGACGTGTACTGGAGCGAGGATGACGACGCGGGCGGCGGCTGCGACTGCGAGGGCGACACCTCCGGCGACGACACCTCGGGCTCGGACTCGTGCGAGGGGGACTCGGGCTCGACCGCCAGCACGGACTCCTGCGAGGGTGACACCTCTGGCTCCAGCTCCTCCTGCAGCGGCTGCGAAGGGGACGCGCAGGCGGCCGCCGCGGGCCCCCGCCGCGCGGGCGGCGGACCACTCCGCGCCCTCCAGCGCTGGCTGCCCGAGCTGGCGCTGCTGGCCTGCCTGGCCTGGCTCCGCCGCAGATCGCGGCGCTGAGCCGGCCGCCCTCGCGCTCAGTCGCGCTCGACGAGCAGGACGCCCTCGCCGGGCACGGCCTTGCCGCGGAACGCCGCGCGGCCACCGGCGCGGAGCTCGAGCAGCAGGAACCGCTCCTGGGGCCCGGCGTACAGCGCCAGCCGCAGACCGTCGCCCTCTTCGGCCGTGCGCCCCTGGCGCACGTAGGCGCCCTCGGGCCGCTCCAGGCGCTCCGGGAAGCCCTCGCCCGCGGGCGGCTCTACCGGATCCGGCAGGCACATGGCCCGGCCGCCCTCGAGATCCAGCACCAGCCGCGCCGGGCCCTCCAGCTCGAGGAAGTGCACCCCGCCCCGGTCGAGGGACAGCTCGCGCCGGGCGGCCACGCGGTAGGGGCGCCCGAGCACGGACACGCTGTCCCCCGCCGCGGCCTGGGCCGGCCCGCGCCGGGCGCCCAGGGTCGCGCGCGCGCCGCCGGCCGCGTGCCGGTCCCGCAACACGCGCAGGCGCAGGAGGACGGCCAGGGCGATGAGCACCCCGGCCACCACGCCCAGGAAGATCATCAGGGGCACCATGCCCGAGGCGGCGCGTTCGACGGCTTCTTCCACGCTCTCGCTCCTTCGTCGGTGCGGGCTTCACCGGCAGCCTACACCCGCCCGGGCGCGGAGCCCAAGCGCGGCTTGCGCCGCGGCCGGGCTTCGCGTAAGGCTGGAGCCATGCGCACGCGAAGCCGCCTGCTGCTCCCGGGCCTGGCCCTGCTGCTGACCGCCGGCGGCTGCACCACCCCGGCCGCCCACGGGCCGCGCCTGGCCTCGGGGCTGCATCCGACCGAGCAGTGGCTGGTGCTGCGCGGGGGCATGCACGCCCCGCTGGAGCTGGTCACCCAGGCCGAGGCGGCCGGCGACGCCTTGCTGCGCAGCGCGGCCCGCGAGGTGGACCCGGACGATCCGTCCCTGGAGCACTTCGAGGCGCGCATGCTGGCGACGCTGCGGGCGGCCCAGGGCGTGGGCCTGGCCGCACCCCAGGTGGGCATCCCGCGCCGGGTGATCCTGGTGCAGCGCCTCGACCAGCCCGACCAGCCCATCCGCGCCTACCGCAACCCGTCCCTGACCTGGCGCAGCCCCGAGACGGAGCTGGGCTGGGAGGGCTGCCTGAGCGTGCCGGGCTTCCGCGCCCAGGTGCGCCGGGCCCGCGCGGTCGAGGTGGAGCACGCCCTGCGGGACGGCAGCCGGGTGCGGGAGCGGGTGGAGGGGTTCAGCGCGCGCATCTTCCAGCACGAGGTGGATCACCTCGACGGGGTGCTGTACCTCGACCGCCGCGAGCCCGGCCCCCTGGTGCGCGAGGAGGTCTACCAGCGGCTGAAGGCCTCCGGCGCGCTCGGCGACCCCGCCGCCCGCCCCCCGAAGCCGGAGTAGAAACCTCTGGCTTGGGGCCAGGCGCCCGGGCTACACTGCGCCCGACGAACGGATCGACCAAGCAGGCCGGGCTGGGCCGCCCTGCCCCGGCTGGAGGGCGCTGGCATGGGCAGCAACACGATCTACGCCATCCTCGAGAAGCACCGGGTGCATGGGCGCATCGGACCGGGGGAGGAGATCGGCGTCCGGGCCGATCAGCTGCTCACCCAGGACGGGACGGGCACCATGGTGTTCCTGCACCTGGAGCAGCTCGGCCGGCCGCGCGCCAAGAACCGGCTGGCGGTCTGCTACGTGGACCACAACACCCTGGGCGACGGCCCGGAGAACGCCGACGACCACGCCTTCCTGCAGGCGGCCTGCGAGAAGTTCCAGGTCCACTTCTCCAGGCCCGGCAACGGCATCGGGCACCAGCTGCACCTGGAGCGTTTCGCCGCCCCGGGCCTGCTGCTGCTGGGCGCCGACAGCCACGTGCCCACGCTCGGGGGCATCGGGGAGCTGGCCATCGGCGTGGGCGGGCTGGAGCTGGCCGTGGCGCTGACCGGCGCGCCGCACTACCTCATCTGCCCGGCGGTCACCCGCGTGGTGCTGACCGGCAAGCTGCGCCCCTTCTGCTCGGCCAAGGACCTCGGCCTGCACATCCTCGGGCTGCTGGGCGGCCGGCAGAACGCGGGCGTGGCCCTCGAGTACACGGGCCCGGGCGTCAAGGGCCTGAGCGTCCAGGAGCGGGCCACCCTGGCCAACCTGGGCGCGGAGCTGGGGCTGACCACCTCGCTCTTCCCGGCCGACGAGGTGACCCAGGCCTTCCTCACGGCCCAGGGGCGCACCCGCGACTACCGCCGGCAGCAGCCCCCCAAGGGGGCCGAGTACGCCGAGCAGATCTCCGTGGATCTCGACAAGATCGAGCCCATGGTGGCGCTGCCCTCCAGCCCGCTCAAGGTCACCACGGTGCGCGAGGCCGCCGGGGTCAGCGTGCAGCAGGTCGCCATTGGCTCGTGCACCAACGGCTCGTACGAGGACCTGGCCCGCGTGGCTGCCATCCTGGGCGGGCGGCGGGTGTCGCCGGAGGTCAGCGTGGTGGTGGCGCCGGCCTCCCGCCAGGCGCTGCGCACGCTCCTCGAGCAGCGCCAGCTCGCGCCGCTCCTGGACGCCGGCTGCCGGCTGACCGAGAGCACCTGCGGCTTCTGCATCGGCCACGGCCAGGCGCCCGGCACGGGCTGGGTGAGCGTGCGCACCTCCAGCCGCAACTACCCGGGCCGCTGCGGGACCGCGGGCGCCCAGGTCTACCTGGTCAGCCCCGAGACCGCGGCCGCCACGGCGCTGCGCGGCGTGCTGACCGACCCCCGCGATCTCAAGCTGCGCGCCCCGGCTCCGCGCGCCGTGCGTCGCTACCCGGTGGACGACGGCCTGCTCCTGCCGCCGCCCCGCCGGGTCCGCCTGGGCGAGCTGCCGCGCGGCCCGAACATCGTCGACCCCCCCCGGCAGAAGCCCCTGCCGGCCTCGCTGCACGTCGAGGTGTCGCTGAAGCTGGGCGACCACGTGTCCACCGACGAGATCCTGCCCGCCGGGCGCTGGCTCAAGTACCGCTCCAACGTGCAGGAGTACGCCAAGCACACCTTCGAGGGCATCGACCCCACCTTCGTCCAGCGGGCCCGCGAGAACGCGGCCCGGGAGATCTGCAACCTGATCGTGGCCGGGAACCACTACGGCGAGGGCTCCAGCAGGGAGCACGCCGCCATGTGCCCGGCGCTGCTGGGCGTGCGCGTCATCCTGGCCAAGAGCTTCGAGCGCATCCACCTGGGGAACCTGATCAACCACGGCGTGGTGCCGCTGACCTTCCTGGACCAGCGCACCTACGAGGCGCTGACCCTCGACGACTACTTCGAGATGCCCTGGATCGCGGCCGAGCTGAAGAAGTCCGAGACCATCACGCTGCGCAACCCCGACCGCGGCATCGAGTTCAAGGTGCGCCACGGGCTGTCGCGTCGGCAGATCGAGATCCTGCTGGCTGGCGGCCTGGCCAACCACGCCGCGCGCCACCTCATCTAGGCTGCGGTGACCGGCGGAGCGCGGCGATCCGCGCCCCTAGCGGACGTCCAGGCCGGCGCGATCGGGACGCCAATCGCCCGTGCGCGGGTCGCGCGAGAAGCGCACCGTGAGGGCCACCCCCAGCACCGCCTCGCGCGGCAGCGGGCCGAACACGCTGGAGTCCACCGCCGTGGCGCGGTTGTCGCCGAGCAGCAGCACCTGCCCAGCGGCCAGCTTCCAGCGGCCCACGCGGCGCCGGACGGGATCCGGCTCGTCCAGCACCCGCACCTCGCGACCGCCGATCTGCTCGACCGACTCCGCATAGACCTGCTCCTGCCACTCGCCGGTGGTGCCCTGCCGGGGCTGGCGAACCTCGCCGCGGGCCTGCCGCGGGACGGGCGCGCCGTCGAGCGCGAGCCCCTCGGACCCGAGCTCCGCCTCCTGCGGCCCCAGCGCCACCACCCGCAGCAGCCGGACCGTCTGGCCATCGGCCGGATCGCGCACCGCCACCACCTGGCCCGGCGCCAGGGAGGCGCGGGCCGACTCGCGCCGGTCCACGCGCACGTAGTCGCCCAGGACGAGCCCCGGCTGCATGCCGTCCGACAGCAGCGGGTAGGTGGTCAGCACGCTTCCGCGCACCCAGGCGAACAGGCCGTAGGTGGGCGCGACGAAGCCGGCCAGCCAGACCAGCAGGTAGAAGTACCACAGGTTGTAGGCCCGCAGGCGGTAGCCCTGCCCGGTCCGCCTGGCGCACAGGCCGGCGTGGACCGCGGCCGCGACCAGCGCCAGGCCGAACACGGCGAAGGCCGCGCGCGCGGCCGAGCCGAGCTCCCAGCCCAGGCCGGCCCAGCCGCCCAGGAAGACCGCCCAGCCCGCGAAGTGCAGCAGGATGAAGCCGAGCGCCCACAGCACCCGGCCGCAGTACAGGTGGCCCAGGCCCGGCAAGGGGACGCTCAGCAAGACCGCGGCCAGGACCGAGCGGGGCTTCTCCATGACGCCTCCAGCGGCTGCGCGGGCGCGCCGCACCGCCGCCCCATCGTACCCGCCCAGGCGAGGGGGTCAAGCCCGGCCGCGGATCACTTGGTCGGATCGAGCTCCAGGTTCAGGATGATGACATCGCCGGTCTCGAGGGTCACCTTGCGGCGCTGGGTGACGAAGCCGGGCATGGACACGAGCACGTCGAAGGTGCCGGTCCCCAGCTGCGCCTCGAACTTGCCGGTGCCCTTGTCCGCGCGGAGCTTCTTGTTGCGCGCCGGGATGGCGATGAGCGCCTGGAGCGGGGTGCCGGCCACCGTGCGCACCGTCCCGCGCAGCGTGCCGAAGGTCTTGCCCGTGGCCACCTGGAGGCGGATGGTGACCGGCGTCTCCGGGGCGTCGGCCACCAGGACGACCTGGCTGTCCTCCTGGTAGCCGTCGCGCAGCACGCGCAGCTTGACCGGGCCCGGCGCCATCGGGCAGGTGGCGAAGCCGCCCTGCTCCGAATCGGACAGGAAGGTGATCGGGTCGCGGCTGCCCACCACGATGCGCGCGCCGCCCAGCGGCTCGCCCGTGGCCGCGTCCAGCACCTGGCCCCGCACCCGGCCCGCGCCGGGCGCCGCGCAGGGTTGCGCCGCGCCCACGTCCTGGGGCACCGGGACCTGCACCTCCCGCACGACCACCCTGGTGACCTCGTGCACCTCGACCCGCGTCTGCTCCGCGCCGAAGTCCCAGGCCAGCGACAGGTGCAGCTCGTAGGGCGGGATGCGGCCCTTGCCGGCCGGGGCGTCCACACCCAGCAGGCCGATGTCCGCCGAGGCCACCAGGTGCAGGTCGTGGCGCAGGAGCGGCCAGGCGCGCAGGCCCAGGGTCATCCACATGGGGCTGTCGGTGAAGCCCGGCGCGCCGCCACCCACCGCCGGGGTCATGACCAGCTCCAGGAAGGGCGCCACCGGGCCGAAGGTGTAGGCCAGGCCCAGGGAGGCGAGCACCTGATCGTGGGGGTTGACGCTCGCGGCGAAGCGCTGCGCCTCGGTCAGCGCGTGCGAGAAGATGAACCGGGTGTTGTCGAAGAGGTAGCCCACGTTCAGCGCGATCAGCAGCTCCGGCAGCGGCCGCAGATCGAAGGCGGCCAGGATGCGCGTGCTGATGCCCTCGGTGGACAGGGTGGTGAAGCCCGCGCCCCCGGTCGGGAACTGCACCTGCACGCCCAGGCCCAGCCCGAACATGTCGACCACCTGGTAGCCGTAGCGCACGCCCAGGTGGGGATCGCCCACCGTCAGGTTCGCGCTCGGGCTGAAGGCGTCGTTCTGGCTGCTGACCGCGCCCAGCCCGCCGAAGAGCTCGAGGCCCTGGACCGGCACGCCCGACAGGGTCAGACGGCCGACCAGGCGCTGCTGGGTGTCTCCATCGACGAGGAAATCCGGGCTGTAGAAGTAGCCGAGGGATGCCCCGACCAGCACCGACCCGGCGGCCGCAGGCACGGCCGTCCAGGTGTGCTGCAGGCCCCAGGGGCCGAGCAGGGACGGTCCGGCCGGGTCCACGCCCGGCTCGGGCGGGGGTTGCACGCGGACCTTCACCTCCCCTGGCGGTTGCTCCCCGGGCTCGGGCCTGGCCGCCCCGGGGTCGACCGGGGTCTCAGCGGGCTGTTCGGCTGGCACCTCGGCTGGCTTCTCGGCTGGCTTCTCGGCTGGCTTCTCGGCTGGCTTCTCGGCTGGCTTCTCGGCTGGCTTCTCGACGGGCTTCTCGGCTGGCTTCTCGACGGGCTTGTCGACCGGCTTCTCCGCCGGCTTCTCCGCCGGCTTCTCCGCCGGCTTCATCACCGGCTCGGGCAAGGCCGCCACGGCCGGCTTCGGCTCCTCGGGAGGTGGAGGCGGCTCCGCGGGCTTGGCAGGCTCGACCGGGGCAGGCGCCGGCGGGCGGGCCCGCCAGGCCACCACGGCCTCATCCTTCATGGGTTTGCGCTTGACCGGCAGCAGGCGCAGGGCCGCCTCGCCGCGGACCTGGATGCCCACCTCGTGGGCGCCCTTGGG
The DNA here is from genome assembly GCA_022710975.1 of Myxococcota bacterium. Lineage (GTDB taxonomy): Bacteria > Myxococcota > B64-G9 > B64-G9 > B64-G9 > JAKLGA01. Next base: position 50,467 of record JAKLGA010000007.1, read on the forward strand.
CACGTTCACGAAGAAGCCGCGCGAGATGCGGGCGTCCGTCTTGAGCCGCACCTGCCCGACCTGGCCCTCGTCGAGCTCGAGTTCGAAGACCACCTCCCCGCGCGCCTCCGTGCGCACCAGCACCACCACCCCCTGCGGCCCTCTGGCCTGGAACCGCAGCCAGCCGTCCTTGGCCAGCACCAGGTAATCGGCGTTCTTGCCCCCGTCCTTGAGCTTCTTGGTGGGGTAGCTCCCCAGGGGCTTGACCTGGGCGAGCGCCACCCCCGACGGCAGCGCCAGGCAGAGACCGAGCGCAAGGCAAGCGATCCGGGCGGCGGCGCGAGCGCGCATGGTCGCTCCTCTCATGGCACGGTCACCATGACCTCGTTGGACAGCCCAGACTTGTTGGGCGTCGGGGTCGCGTTGTCCAGCACCCTCAGGCGCACGTACACGTCGCCCGAGGGCAAACCGCGCAACAGGAACCGCTCGGCCGCGCCCGAGCCGCTGGGGGTCGGACCATCCACGACGTTGGCGCCCTCGAACCCGACCTCGTCCATCGCGCTGAAGGACCAGCGCACGTCGTAGGTGGAGGCGCGGCCGAGCCAGGCGTCGTTCCCGGTGGCGTGCCAGGTGAGCTCGAGCCCGGAGATCGGCGTGGCCGTCCAGACGCCGGCGAGGTCGTCCACCGCCGCGGGGGCATAGATGTCCACGCTGTAGGCCGGGGCCAGGCTCACCACGGCCTCGGTCACCTGGCCGTCGGCCACGGTCAGGCTGGCCGATTCGCCCCGGAAGGCGACCAGCTCACCGTCCAGGCCCTCGGCCAGCACGCTGTAGCCCGAACCCGCCGCCACCTCGAGCAGGTCGCAGGCGTAGTCCTCGTAGGCGCAGGTCGCCTCGGCCTCGACCCGCCCCGAGCGACGCGCCTGCAGCCGCACGTCGTCCACGACCCCGCTCAGCACCCCGCGCGTCCCGGGCGTCTCCGGCCCGAGCCAGCGCAGCGTCACGGCGATGTCCCCGGTCCGTTCCTCCGGGCCGCCGCAGCCGAGCAGCGCGAGCCCGGCCAGCGCCAGACCCGCTGCTCGCACGCCCGCACCCGACCCTCTTCGCCACGCCATGGCGCGCCTCACTCCCAGCCCACGTGGATGCCCCCGCTGCCGGAGGGGCCCTCGTCCTGCAGGCCGAAGTACACCCCCACGCCCACGCCCCCGGCCACCACCACCCCTACCACGGTCCAGAACCACCAGGTCTCGTAGAAGGCCGCCTCCTCGGGGGGCGGGGGTGGCGGCGGCGGCTCGGGCCTGGGCTCCGCGTTGGCCAGGGCCTGCTTGGCCAGGGCCGCCTTGCGGGCCGCCTCCGCCTCGCGAGCCCGCCTGGCCTCCGGGGTCAGCTCGAGCGTGACCTTCACCCGGGAGAGCTGCCCTGGCTGGAGGAGGACCACCTCTCCGTGGGGCAGGTGATCGACGCGCTGGATCACCAGCTCCACCGCGCCGCTGGGGAACTCCGCGCCCTCGGGGACGTCGCACTTCATGCAGATCGCACCGTTCACCAGGATCTCGACGTCCGCGGGCTCGACCTCCGCCACCAGCCGTCCCTGCCCCGGCCGGCTGGCGGTCAGGATGGGCCCGGCGGCCAGGCGGGTGGCCTGGACCAGGGCGCGCTCGAGCTCCCCCGGCCCCTCGCCGGCGAAGCGGGCCGCCTTGCGCACCAGCTCGCCGGTCCGCCCGTCGAAGGCCCGCACCGTCAGCGTCACCCCGCCCAGGGCCTGGGCCGCGGACAGGTGGAACAGCCAGGTGGCCTTCAGCTTCGAGCCCACCTTGCGGGTGCACGACATCTGCTCCAGGCAGGCGTCCTTGTAGATCTTGTCCTGGCTGAGCCGATCCACGACCTTCTGCACACCCTCGGCAGGCGCGAGCTGGAACAGCCCCAGATCCTCGAGCGCGAGCCTGAGCCTGCCTTGCAGCTCCGCCGCCTGCTCTGGCGGCATCTTCTTCGTCGTCACCGGCAGCGCCGCCGCCGGCGCGAGGGGGGGGGGTGCCTGGGCCATGCCCGCGGAGGTCCAGGCCAGCGCCAGCACCCCGACAGCCCACGCGGCAACCCCGGTCCTCACCACCTCGCCTCCCTTGTTGGACGCTGGTTCAATATCATGCCAAACCCACGAGAAATCGTCAAATTCTGCGCAGGCAGGACGGCGAGATGGATTTGACCGGGCCGGACGCTGGCACCTAACATGAAACAGACGCACCGTGCGAGGCACAATTCGCCGCCGGAAAACCCTGGACCGGTGGCGGCACCACTCCAGGGACGAGGTGCACCATGGATACGGGTCGCCTGGTCTCCCGGTTCGCCTGGGCTGCCACCCTCGCCGCGGTCCTTTCCTCTGCGGGCTGTGGGCGGGAAGGTTACGACCCGGCCGCCCCGACCCCCTGCGATGGCATACTCTGCTCGGGGCATGGCACCTGCGCCGATCTGGACGGGGCACCCTACTGCGTGTGCGACGACGGGTACTACGCCGATGGGCTCGAATGCCTGGAGCTCATCGTGGACAACCCCTGCGCGGGCATCACCTGCTCGGGGTATGGCGTGTGCGCCGTGCGCGGCGGAGAGGCGGTCTGCGTGTGCGCCCAGGGCTACCACAACCCGGCCGACGATCGAGCCAATTGCGTGCCCGACACCCATCCGTGCGACGGCGAGGACGGCAGTCCGTGCGACGACACCGAGTTCTGCACTGTTGACGACATCTGCGTGCAGGGCCTGTGCCGCGGCCAACCCAACGACTGCTCGGACGGCAACTCTTGCACCGTGGACATCTGCAACGAGCTCGAGGATCGCTGCGTGGGTACGGCCGCTCCGGATCTGACGCCCTGCGACGATGGACGCTACTGCACGCTGGGCGAGGTGTGCCAGGCCGGCCTTTGTGCCCAGGGCTACGAGCGCAACTGCGAGGACGGCAACTCGTGCACCGACGACCGCTGCGACGTCGACACGGACAGCTGCGTGAACGAGCCGGCGAACGACGGCTCGGCCTGCGACGACGGCGCGTTCTGCTCCGAGGGTGAGACCTGCCTGGCCGGCGCGTGCGCCGCAGGCCAGCCGCGGAACTGCGACGACGGGAACCTGTGCACCCTGGACATCTGCGACGAGAGCCTCAACGAGTGCCTGCACGAGAGCGGGCCCAACGAGGGCCAGCCTTGCGACGACGGAAGCTTCTGCACCATGGAGGATCGCTGCGCATCGGGCATCTGCGCAGGCGGCGGCCAGCGCAACTGCAGCGACGGGAACAGCTGCACCCTGGACTCCTGCGACGAGGTCCAGGACAGCTGCGTCTCCGACGCCTCGGCCTCCGACGGCGTACCGTGCAACGACAGCGCCTTCTGCACCATCGACGACACCTGCAGCGGCGGCGTCTGCCAGGGCGGCAGCCCGCGCGACTGCGACGACGGCAACCTGTGCACGCTCGACATGTGCGACGAGGTGCTGGACACCTGCGTGGGCAACGGCATGGCGGTCGACGGCGCGCCCTGCGACGACGGCCTGTACTGCAACACGGGGGAGGTGTGCACGGCCGGCTTCTGCGCGGGCGGTGCGCCGCGCGGCTGCGAGGACGCCAGCGACTGCACCTTCGACACCTGCGACGAGAACGCAGACACCTGCCTGCACGACGAGGGGCTGGCCGAAGGCAGGCCGTGCGACGACGGTGATTTCTGCAGCCTGGGCGAGACCTGCCTGGCGGGCGCGTGCCAGGGCGGTGTACCCAACCCCTGCGACGACGGAGATCCTTGCACCGCCGACGCCTGCGACCAGCTCGCGGGCGCTTGCACGCACGACCCGGCCGGGGCCAACGGGACCGCCTGCGACGACGGCTCCTACTGCACCGTGGCCGACGCCTGTCAGGACGGCGTGTGCCTGGGCGGCAGCCCGCGGGAGTGCGGCGATCCGAACCCCTGCACCGTGGACGCCTGCAACGAGATCAGCGACCAGTGCACCCACGCAGCCGTCGTGGATGGCACGGTCTGCGACGACGGCCTGTACTGCAACACGGGCGAGACCTGCACCTCCGGCTTCTGCACCGGCGGGGGCCAGCGCCCCTGCTCGGACGGGCTCACCTGCACCCTGGACGCCTGCGACGAGCTGGCCGACACCTGCACCCACGACAGCGCGGCGGCCGACGGCCTGACCTGCAGCGACGGCCAGTTCTGCACGCAGGGCGAGTCCTGCCTCGGCGGCGCCTGCCAAGGCGGTGCACCCAACCCCTGCGGCGACGGGAACGTCTGCACCGTGGACACTTGCGACGAGGGCACGGACGCATGCCAGCACGACGGCCCGGGGGCCAACGGCCTGGGCTGCGACGACAACGCATACTGCACCGTGAGCGACGCCTGCCAGGACGGTGTGTGCGCAGGCGGCGCCCCGCGGGTATGCTCGGACGGGAACTCTTGCACCCAGGACTCCTGCGACGAGGTCCAGGACACCTGCACCACCGACGCCGCCCCCATGAACGGCGCGCCCTGCGACGACGGCGCGTTCTGCAGCACGGGCGAGACCTGCAGCGCGGGCGCCTGCACCGGCGGCACGCCGCGCACCTGCTCGGACGGCAACCCCTGCACCCAGGACGCCTGCGACGAGCTCGCCGATGCCTGCTCCAACAACCCGGCCCCGGCCAACGGCCTGGCCTGTGACGACGGCCAGTTCTGTACCCTGAACGAGACCTGCCTCGGCGGCGCCTGCCAGGGCGGCGCGCCCAACCTGTGCGCCGACGGGAACACGTGCTCCGTGGACACGTGCGACGAGGGCACGAACCAGTGCCTGCACGACGGCCCGGCCGCCAACGGACTGGCCTGCGACGACGCGGCGTACTGCACCCAGGGCGAGGCTTGCCTGAACGGGGCGTGCGTGGGCGGGACCCCGCGGGTGTGCACGGACGGCAATCCCTGCACCCAGGACTCCTGCGACGAGGCCCAGGACACCTGCGCGGCCGTGGCCGCGCCCATGAACGGCGCGCCCTGCGAGGACGGCGCCTTCTGCAGCACGGGCGAGACCTGCAGCGCGGGCGCCTGCGTGGGCGGCACGCTGCGCTCCTGCTCGGACGGCAACGCCTGCACCCTGGACTCCTGCGACGAGACCAACGACGCCTGCCTGAATGACGCGCTGGCGGCCAACGGGCTCACCTGCAACGACAGCCAGTTCTGCACCGTGGGCGAGACCTGTCTGGGCGGCGCCTGCCAGGGCGGCTCGCCCAACCTGTGCAGCGACGGGAACACGTGCTCCGTGGACACGTGCGACGAGGGCACGAACCAGTGCCTGCACGACGGCCCGGCCGCCAACGGACTGGCCTGCGACGACGCGGCGTACTGCACCCAGGGCGAGGCTTGCCTGAACGGGGCGTGCGTGGGCGGGACCCCGCGGGTGTGCACGGACGGCAACCCCTGCACCCAGGACTCCTGCGACGAGGTCCAGGACACCTGCGCGGCCGTGGCCGCGCCCATGAACGGCGCGCCCTGCGAGGACGGCGCCTTCTGCAGCACGGGCGAGACCTGCAGCGCGGGCTCCTGCACCGGCGGCGCGCTGCGCTCCTGCTCGGACGGCAACGCCTGCACCCTGGACTCCTGCGACGAGACCAACAACGCCTGTCTGAACGACTCGCTGGCGGCCAACGGGCTCACCTGCAACGACGGACTGTTCTGCAGCACGGGCGAGACCTGCCTCGGCGGCGCCTGCCAGGGCGGCGCCCCCAACCTGTGCAGCGACGGGAACACCTGCACCGTGGACTCGTGCAACGAGGGCACAGACGCGTGCCTGCACGACGGCCCGGCCGCCAACGGCCTGGCCTGTGACGACAACGCCTACTGCTCCCTGGGCGAGTCTTGCCTGAACGGCGCTTGCCAGGGCGGCGTCGCGCGGGTGTGCTCGGACGGCAACCCCTGCACCCAGGACTCCTGCGACGAGGTCCAGGACACCTGCACCGCCGTGGCCGCGCCCATGAACGGCGCACCCTGCGACGACGGGATGTACTGCAGCACGGGCGAGACCTGCAGCGCGGGCGCCTGCACCGGCGGCAGCCCGCGCTCCTGCTCGGACGCCAGCCCCTGCACCCTGGACTCCTGCGACGAGGCCACCGACGCCTGCATCAACGACGCGGTCGGGGCCAACGGCGTGGCCTGCGACGACGGGCAATTCTGCACCCAGGGCGAGACCTGCAGCGCGGGCGCGTGCACCAACGGCACGCCCAACCCGTGCACGGATGGCAACGTGTGCACCGCCGACTCCTGCGACGAGGGCGCGAACCAGTGCCTGCACAACGGCCCGGCCGCCGACGGCCTGGGCTGTGACGACAACGCCTACTGCACCGTGAGCGACGCCTGCCAGAACGGCGTCTGCACAGGCGGCGCCGCCCGGGTGTGCACGGACGGCAACCCCTGCACCCAGGACTCCTGCGACGAGGTCCAGGACACCTGCGTCGGCAGCGCCGCGCCGATGAACGGCGCGCCCTGCGACGACGGGGCCTACTGCAGCACGGGCGAGACCTGCAGCGCGGGCTCCTGCACCGGCGGCTCGCCGCGCACCTGCTCGGATGGCAACGGCTGCAGCGTGGACTCCTGCGACGAGGCCTCCGACGCCTGCATCAACAACGCCGCGGCGGCCAATGGCCTGGCCTGCGACGACGGGGCCTTCTGCACCCAGGGCGAGACCTGCAGCGCGGGCGCGTGCACCAACGGCACGCCCAACCTGTGCACGGATGGCAACGTGTGCACCGCCGACTCCTGCGACGAGGGTACGAACCAGTGCCTGCACAACGGCCCGGCCGCCAACGGCCTGGCCTGCAACGACAACGCCTACTGCACCGTGGGCGAGGCCTGCTCGAACGGCGCCTGCGCGGGCGGCTCCCCGCGCGACTGCGACGACAGCAACGCCTGCACGCTCGACACCTGCGACGAGGTGCTCGACTCCTGCGTGGGCAACGGCGCGCCCATGAACGGCTCGATCTGCAACGACGGCCTGTACTGCAACACGGGTGAGACCTGCGCGGCCGGCATCTGCGCGGGCGGCATCCCCCGCCTGTGCAACGACGCCAACACCTGCACCGCGGACTCGTGCAGCGAGGCCACCGACGCGTGCGTGTACGACGGGCCAGCCGCCGACGGCCTCGGCTGCAACGACGGTCTGTTCTGCACCCTGGGCGAGACCTGCCTGAGCGGCGCCTGCCAGGGCGGCTCGGCCAACCCCTGCAACGACGGCAACGTGTGCACCGCGGACTCCTGCGACACGCTGCTGGACACCTGCGAGCACGACGGCCCGGCCGCCGACGGGCTCGGCTGCGACGACGGTGCCTACTGCACCATCAACGACGCCTGCACCTCCGGCACCTGCGTGGGCGGCGTGCCGCTCGACTGCGCGGACGCGAACGCCTGCACGGCGGACTCCTGCAACGAGGTCACCAACCAGTGCGTCCACCCGGTCGTGGCCGACGGCACCGCCTGCAACGACGGCGCGTACTGCAGCGTGGGCGAGACCTGCACCGCCGGGGCGTGCAGCGGCTCGAGCCCGCGCGCCTGCTCGGACGGCAACCCGTGCACCGTGGATTCCTGCAACGAAGCCGGGGACGTGTGCGTGAACGACGCGGCCGCCGCCAACGGCCAGGTCTGCGACGACGGCGCCTTCTGCGTGACGGGCGAGAGCTGCCTCAACGGCGCCTGCGCCGGCGGCGCTCCGCGCAACTGCTCGGACCTCGTGCTCTGCACCGCGGATGTGTGCAACGAGGCCACGGACACCTGCGACCACGACGGCTCGGTGATGAACGGCACGGCCTGCGACGACGGCAACTTCTGCCTGGTGAACGAGACCTGCACCAACGGCGCCTGCGGCAACGGCACCGTGCGGGCCTGCGACGACGGCAACTCGTGCACGGCCAACAACTGCAACGAGGCGCTGGACGCCTGCCAGAACCCGGGCCTGGCCAACGGCTCGGCCTGCGAGGACGGCCTGTTCTGCACCCTGGGCGACACCTGCCAGGGCGGGCTGTGCGCGGGCGGGCCGAGCGACCCCTGCCTCGCCGACGTGTGCGCCAACTTCTGCGACGAGGGCACGGACAGCTGCGGCGGCTGCTCGCCGGCGGGCACCTACTGCGCGAGCTCCACGCAGGCCGCGACCTGCGACGGGGCCTGCCACATGACCTCGCTGACCATCTGCCCCTACGAGTGCAACGCCACCCGCCAGGAGTGCAACGAGTGCGAGCCGTCCGTGGCCGAGTGCAAGGGCAACGCGGAGCTCCTGTGCAACGCGGACCACGCCTGCAGCGCGGACGGCCTGCTGACCTCGATCACCTGCTGCACCACGAACCGCTGCACCTGCGACAAGGCAGAGTGCCTCGAGGACCAGTGCCTGACGGCCGCGGACCTGTCGGCCGGCGGCACCGTGGCGGGCACCACCTGCACGGAGTCCGACCACATCCCCGGCGACTGCAACCCGGGCGGCACGGCCTGCCAGCTCCCGGCCGGGGGCGGGGCGCCCGAGGCTATGTTCCACCTCGACCTCGACGACGGCCTGGGCACCTCGCGTTTCTACAACATCAGCCTGAACACCTCGGGCTCGGCCCTGGACACGTTCCTGCGGCTGTCGTCGGTGTGCGGCAACGAGAGCCAGCAGCTGGCCTACGCCGGGGTGTGCAACACCCCGACGCCGGGGGTGAGCCCGGCCACGGCGTGCACCTCCGGGGCCGGGCCGGACAGCGCGCTGCTGTGCGGCATGCCCGAGGGCGAGTACTTCGGCGCGGTGGACGGCCCGGCCAGCACCTGTGGCACCTACACGCTGACCGCCGTGGTCACCGCGGTCAGCCTGGACCTCGCCTCCCAGGCGGGCAACGTGAGCCGGGGCGGCACCTTCACTGGCACGACCTGCGGCCTGGCCGACAACTACAAGTTCCCGGACACCCAGCTGTGGGACGGCGCGGTGTGCGGCGACTGCACCGCCCTGGCGGGCAACGCGCTGTGCCCGCTGTGCGACAGCGCCGCGGCCGCGGACTGCACGGTCAACAGCACCGAGGACAAGTGCGCCTACTCGGGCCTGGGCAGTCCGGACGCAGTGTTCTACCTGGCCCTGGCGATGGATTCGGGCGTGGACATCACCACCGACGGCTCCAACTTCGACACGGTCATCTACCTCATGCAGACCGGGCCCACCGGACCCAACCCTCCGGGGATCAACCGGGTGTGCAACGACGACTGCAAGGAGGTCGACGGCGCCTCCCACATCCAGACGTCGTTGCCGGCCGGGCTGTACTACCTGTACCTAGACGGCGCGAACGGGGCGTGCGGCAACTACGTGATGCGGGTGGTGGTCTCGCCGGCGGCCACTTGCGGCAACCTGGTGTGCGAGAGCCCGTACGAGAGCTGCTCGAGCTGCCCGGGCGACTGCACCTGCCCGCACTGCGGCGACGGGACCATCCAGGAGTACGAGGGGGAGACGTGCGACGACGGGGACACGCAGTCCGGCGACTGCTGCGCCTCGAGCTGCTGGATCGAGGCCGGCTGCGCCTGCTACGGCGAACCGTCCACCTGCGGCGTCCCCACCCCACGCAGCTACAGCCACACCTGCGCTTGCGCCATCCCGGACTCGGGCAACACCCCTCCGGGCACGGCGCTGAACGACACGGTCAGCGTGCCGGTGGCTTGCGTCGTGGCCGGGATCACCGTGGACGTGAACATCACCCACACCTACAAGAGCGACCTGGTGGTCACGCTCCGCAGCCCCACGGGCACGGTGGTCACGCTCCACAACCGCACCGGCGGCGGCGACGACAACATCGTGGGGACCTACGAGACCACCCTGTTCACGGACGGCCCGGGCGAGCTGGAGGACTTCCTCGGGCTCGCCGGCCAGGGCACCTGGACGCTCACCGCGCAGGACTGGTTCAAGGGGGACGCCGGCACTCTCAACAGCTGGGGCATTCACCTGCAGTGCCTGTAGCCAGCGCTCCCACCCCTGCGTTGACGCCAGGCCAGAATTCCGTCCAAGCTAGGAACAGCGGCCCGCGCGGTCGCCCATACCGGGGCCACCGTCCGGACACTCGCCGAAAGCGAGGATCCCATGACCGGTCTGCGTTCCACGATCGTCTGCCTGGCCCTGGGCCTGGGTGGAGCGGCGATCCTGCAGGCGGGCTGCGGCCGGGAAGGCTACAACCCGGTCGAGAGCGATGCCTGCCGGGGGGTGACCTGCTCCGACCACGGCTCGTGCGCGGACCTGGCCGGCACGCCCGTCTGCCTATGCGACGAGGGCTACTACGCCGAGGGGCTCACCTGCCTGGAGTACGTGGTGGAGAACCCCTGCGCGGGCGTCACCTGCTCGGGGTACGGGATCTGCGCGGTGCGCAACGGCGCGGCCATGTGCGTCTGCGCCCAGGGCTACCACACCCCGCCGGATGACCGGGCCAACTGCGTGCCCGACATCGCCGTGTGCGAAGGGGAAGACGGCAGCCCGTGCGACGACGGCGAGTTCTGCACGGTGAACGACACCTGCACCGCGGGCCTGTGCGTCGGCCAGGAGCAGGCCTGTGACGACGGCAACTCGTGCACCGTCGACCTGTGCAACGAGATCGACGACCTCTGCATCAACACCCCCAAGGCGGACGACACGCCCTGCGACGACGGCGCCTACTGCACGCTCGGGGAGCGCTGCCTGGCCACGCAGTGCGTGGGCGGCCAGCCCCGCAACTGCTCCGACGGCAACGCCTGCACCGGGGACGTGTGCGACGAGGACGCGGACGCCTGCGGCAGCTCGGCCCTGCCCGACGGCACGGCCTGCGAGGACGGGGCCTACTGCACCGAGGGCGACACCTGCCTGGCGGGCAGCTGCGCCGGCGGTGCGATGCGCGGCTGCGACGACCTGAACCCGTGCTCGAGCGACGTGTGCAACGAGGCCATCGACAGCTGCGAGAACCCGCCGGTGGTGGACGGCACGCCCTGCGAGGACGGCCAGTTCTGCACCACCGGCGACGTGTGCTCGGGCGGCGGCTGCCAGGGCGGCGGGGCGCGGGACTGCTCCGACGGCGACCAGTGCAGCGCGGACGCCTGCGACGACGACGCCGACCAGTGCGCGCACGTGCCGGTCCCGGACGGCACGGTCTGCACCGACGGACGCTTCTGCACCCTGGGCGAGAGCTGCACGGGCGGCGTGTGCGGTGGCGGCCTGGCGCGCGACTGCCAGGACGGCAACCCGTGCACCGCCGACCAGTGCAACGACGCCACCTCCACCTGCGACCACCCGCGCGAGCAGGATGGCCTGCCCTGCGACGACGGGCAGTACTGCACCCTGGCGACCCAGTGCCAGGCCGGCGTGTGCAGCGGCGGCTCCTTCGTCGACTGCAGCGACGCCCTCGACTGCACCCTGGACTCCTGCGACGAGCAGGCGAACGCCTGCGCCAACGACGCCGCCGCCCTGGACGGCGCCGGCTGCGACGATGGCGAGTTCTGCACCGTCGCCGACACCTGCAACGCCGGCACCTGCGGCGGGAGCCTCAACCCGTGCGACGACAGCAACCCCTGCACGCTGGACGCCTGCGACGCGCTGGCCGGCGCCTGCACCCACACCCCGGCGGCGGACGGCGAGGCCTGCGACGATGGCCTGTTCTGCACGGTCGGGGACGCGTGCGGCGCGGGCGCCTGCACCGGCGCGGCCCGCGACTGCGGGGACGCCAGCGTGTGCACGGCCGACTCCTGCAACGAGGTCAGCGACGCCTGCGTGAACACGGCCGTGGCGAACGGGACCGCCTGCGACGACGGCCAGTTCTGCAACGTGGGCGAGGCCTGCGTGGGCGGCGTGTGTGGCGGCGGGCTGGCCCGCAACTGCTCGGACGGCAACCAGTGCACCGCCGACTCGTGCGACGAGGGCGCGGACGCGTGCGCGAACGCGGACCTGCCCGATCTCAACCCCTGCGACGACGGCATGTACTGCACCCTGGGCGAGACCTGCACGGCGGGCGCCTGCGGGGGCGGCGCCGCGCGGAACTGCTCGGACGGCAACGCCTGCACCCAGGACGTGTGCAACGAGATGTCCGACAGCTGCGACCACCCGGCGGTGACCGAGGGCACCCCGTGCGACGACGGGGAGTACTGCACCCTGGCCGACGCCTGCGCCGGCGGGACCTGCACCGGCGGCGCGGCCCGGGATTGCTCGGACGGCAACGCCTGCACCAACGACGTGTGCGACGAGGTCGGGAACGGGTGCGTCTCGACGGCGGTGGCGAACGGCACGAGCTGCAGCGACGGCCAGTTCTGCACCCTGGGCGAGACCTGCACGAGCGGCGTGTGCGGCGGCGGCGTGGCGCGCTCGTGCGCGGACGGGAACGCTTGCACCGCGGACTCCTGCAATGACGTGAGCGACGCCTGCGTCAACACGCCCGTGGCGAACGGCACTGCCTGCGACGACGGCGCCTACTGCACCCAGGGCGAGACCTGCCAGGCCGGCGCGTGCGGCAACTCCAGCAGCCGCAACTGCTCGGACGGCAACGGCTGCACCCTCGACTTCTGCGACGAGTCGGGCGACGTCTGCGCCCACGAGGGCGCGGCCATGGACGGCACGCCCTGCAACGACGGCCTGTTCTGCACCAGCGACGACGCCTGCCTGTCGGGCGCGTGCACCGGCGGCGGCGCCAGGAACTGCTCGGACGGCGTTGCCTGCACCGTCGACAGCTGCGACGAGGTGGGCAACGCCTGCCTCCACGACGCGGCGGCCGCCAACGGCGCGGCCTGCAACGACGGCCTGTTCTGCACGCTGAACGACGCCTGCAGCAACGGCGCCTGCGCCGGCGGCGGGGCCCGGGGGTGCAGCGACGGCAACGCCTGCACCGTGGACTCGTGCGACGACACCAACGACGTGTGCGTCAACAACGCGGCCGCGGCCAACGGCCAGGTCTGCGACGACGGGCTCTTCTGCAACACCGGCGAGACCTGCTCGGGCGGGGTGTGCGCCGGCGGCGCTGCGCGCGTCTGCGCCGACGCCAACCAGTGCACCGCAGACTCGTGCAGCGAGGCCACCGACGCTTGCGTGTACAGCGCTCCGGCGGCCAACGGCCTGGCCTGCAACGACACGCTCTTCTGCAACACCGGCGAGACCTGTCTGAACGGCGCCTGCCAGGGCGGCGCGGCCAACACCTGCAGCGACGGCAACGTGTGCACCGTGGACTCGTGCAACGAGGCCGGCGACACGTGCGTCAACAACGCCGCCGCGGCCAACGGCACCGCCTGCAGCGACGGGCTGTACTGCACCACGGGCGAGGTGTGCACGGCCGGCGCCTGCGGCGGCGGCCTGGCGCGGAACTGCGCCGACGCCGACCCCTGCACCAACGACACCTGCAACGAGGGCACCGACACCTGCGCCCACGCCGCGGTCGCCAACGGCACCGCCTGCGACGACGGGGCCTGGTGCAACATCGGCGAGACCTGCACCGGTGGGGTGTGCGGCGGCGGGGTGGCGCGCACCTGCTCGGACGGCAACCAGTGCACCAGCGACAGCTGCAACGACGCCACCGACGCCTGCGTCAACACGTCCGTGGCCAACGGCACGCCCTGCGAGGACGGGCAGTACTGCATCACCGGCGAGACCTGCACCGCCGGCGTGTGCGGCGGGGGCGGGCCGCGCACCTGCACGGACGGCAACCAGTGCACCGTGGACTCCTGCAACGAGGCCGGGGACACCTGCGCGTACGACGCCGCGGCCATGAACGGCGTGGCCTGCAACGACGGCGCCTTCTGCCTGGTGGGCGAGACCTGCAGCTCCGGGGTGTGCGGCGGCGGGGCGCCCAGGACCTGCGACGACAGCAACCCGTGCACGGCCAACAACTGCAGCGAGGCGCTGGACCTGTGCCAGAACCCGGCGCTCGCCAACGGCACGGCCTGCGAGGACGGCCTGTTCTGCACCTCCCCTGACACCTGCCAGGCCGGCGCCTGCCAGGCCGGGCTCGGCGATCCGTGCACCGCGGATCCGTGCTCCAGCCTGTGCACCGAGGCCACCGACACCTGCGGCGGCTGCACGCCCGCCGGCACCTACTGCGCCAGCCTGGTCCAGGAGGCCACCTGCGACGGGAGCTGCAACATGACCGCGCTGACCATCTGCGGCTACGGCTGCAACCTGGGGCGCGACGAGTGCAACCAGTGCACGCCCAGCAGCGTGGAGTGCCGGGCGGACCTCGAGTACCTCTGCAACGCGGAGTTCGTTTGCGACGCCAGCGGCCTGGTGGACTCGAAGACCTGCTGCTCCTCCAACCGCTGCGACTGCGACGGCTCGATGTGCCTGGAGGACGTGTGCGCCTCGGCCACCGATCTGACCGGCGGCGGCACCCTGGCCGGGACCACCTGCGACGACGATGACAACATCCCGGGCGACTGCTTCCCGGGCGGGCCGGCCTGCAAGGCCCCGGCCCTGGGCGGGGCGCCCGAGCAGATCTTCCAGTTCACCGTGCCCTCGTTCTCCCGCGTGACCCTGGACAGCTCCGGCTCGGCCCTGGACACCACGCTGCGGACGTCGACCATGTGCGGCAACGAGACCTTCCAGGTGCCCAACGCAGACGTGTGCGGCCTGCCGGGCACCACGCCGGAGCAGGCCTGCCAGGAGGGCGCGGGCCCGGAGACCATGGTGCTGTGCGGCCTGCCGCCCGGCACCTACTACGGCGCGGTGGACAGCGCGCTCGGCAGCTGCGGGCTGTACGACCTCGACGTGACCATCACCCCGGTCGACCTGGACACCGCCCCGAACGCGGGCAACATCAGCATGGGCGGCACCTTCACCGGGACCACCTGCGGGTTGGCCGACAACTTCCAGTACCCCAACCGCATCCTGTGGAGCGGCGCGACCTGCGCCAACTGCGTGGCCGACGGGGTCGACGCCGACTGCCCGGACTGCGGGGTGAACGCGGCCACGGACTGCACCCTGCCTCCCAACGGCACGGACGACAAGTGCACCTACCACGGCGGGGGCAGCCCGGACGCGGTCTTCTACCTGGCGCTCGACACGGCCTCGGGCGTGGACATCTCCACGGCCGGCTCGGGCTTCGACACGGTGCTGTACGTCATGCAGACCGGCGTGAGCGGCGCGTCGCCTCCCGGCCTCATCCGCAAGTGCAACGACGACTGCTGGACGACCGACGGGCCGTCCCACATCCAGACCTCGCTCGAGGCCGGGCTGTACTACGTGTACCTGGACGGCGCCAACGGGGCCTGCGGCAACTACGTGCTGGACGTGCAGGTCTCGCCCGCGGCCGCCTGCCCCAACCTGAGCTGCGAGCCGCTGCACGAGAACTGCCGCACCTGCCCGTTCGACTGCCCCTGCCCCCACTGCGGGGACGGGGCGATCGACGCGGGCGAGGGCGAGGACTGCGACGACGGCAACGCGGTGGACGCGGACGGCTGCACGCGCTGCGCGGTGGACCGGGGCTACTACTGCATCGGCCAGCCGAGCGATTGCAGCCTGCCGACCTACCTGAGCGGCACGGACGTGTGCAACTGCGCCATCCCGGACTGCAGCAGGCCCGGCAGCGGCGAGTGCAACACGAGCCAGTACGGCACGCTCACGCGCACCATCGCCATCGGCTCGGCCTGCACCGTGATGGACGTCCACGTCGACATGAACATCGCCCACACCTGGATCGGCGATCTGACCCTGGAGCTGACCTCGCCGGGCGGCGCCTCGGTGATCTTCCTGCACAACCGCAGCGGCGCCGGCGGCGACGCGATCCTGGGCAACTACGACCTGAGCCTGCCGGTGGACGGGCCGGGCAGCCTGGCGGACTTCACCGGCGACAACGGGCAGGGCTCCTGGACGCTGACCATCCACGACTGGTACGAGCTCGACTCGGGCACGCTGAACACCTGGGCCCTCTACCTGACCTGCATCTAGGACCGCGCATGCCGAGACCCCGCCCGCACCCGCGCCCGCCGGCCCGGCGCGCCCACCCGGCCGCACTCGGCCTGCTCCTCCTGGCCGTGGGCTGCGAGGACCTAGGCCGCGAAGCCCCCCCTGGCGCGCTCGACCCGGACGCCGGCTCCCCGCAGTCGGACGGCCTGCGCCTCGAGCTCCGGGTGCGGGAGCGCTACCCGCTCGGCGCCGAGGCCTGGGCCGAGCTCCGGGTCGTCGCCCCGGAGCCCGGGGAGGCGCGGCTGCGCACCCGCAGCCTGGTGGCCGTGGTCGACGGGCAGGCGCTCCCGGCCAGGCCCTGGCCCATGGAGTGGCCGCTGCGCCGGGCCGAGCCCCGGCGGCTGGAGCTGGGGACCCTGGCGGGCAGCGCGATCGACCAGGAGGGCGCGCACACGCTCGCGCTGCGCTTCCAGGCCGAGCTGATCGGCGAATCGACCGAGGCCGGGAGATCCACCTGGCGCGGTGAGCTCGCCAGCCCCACGGTGTCCTTCGAGCGGGCCGCCATGCGGCCCGGGGAGCTGGTCCGGCCGGAGCCCTCCCCCAGCCCGGACCCGGCGGACCTGCTCGAGATCAGCCTCCACCTGGGCGGCCGGCCGCTGGTCGTCTGGCCCCGCTCGGCCTCCCCGCGCGAGCTCCTGCTGACCGTGCGGCCGGACCACGCCTCGCTGTGGGTGTCGTGCCGCGCGGCGTGCCTGGTGGACCTGGCCTTCGACGTCCTGGCGGACACCGGCGCGGACCCGGTCCGGGTCGGAACCCTGGCCGCGGAGGGGCGCGGCCTGGGCCCCGAGCCGGCGCCCGCCGGAGAGCTGGACCTGTCGCGGCTCCCGCCGAGCCCCGAGGGCCTCCGGCTCGACCTGCGCCTCGTGCCGTCCGCCCTCGTCGCCCAGCGTCACCCCGGCATCCTGGGCTACTGGGATCGACGCCTGGAGCTGACCCCCGTGCGGCTACCCGCGCCGGCGCCGGTCCCGGAGGGCGGCGGTCCTGGAATTCCCTGATTTCCAGAGGTTTTCTTGACCCCGGGGCAGATTCGAGCTAACACTGGAGACGATGTCGCGCGGGCCGCGCGGCCCGCGGGGGCGCAGCATGCCGCTTCGCATCGTGTGTGACAAGTGCAACACCGAGCACAAGCTGCCGGACGACCGCCCGGTGCTGCGCCCCTCCAAGCTCACCTGCCGCGGCTGCCAGCAGATCATCATCCTGGTGCCCGGACCGAACGGGCTCCAGGTCACCGGCGGCAACGTGCGCTCCTCGCTCGAGCCGCAGATGCCCAAGCAGCTCGGCCGGTTCGCCATCAAGGAGCGGCTGGCCTCCGGCGGCATGGGCGACATCTACCTGGCCACCATGGGCGGCGCCGAGGGCTTCGAGCGCGAGGTGGTGCTGAAGGTGCTGCACCCCCACCTGGCGCGGGACGAGGCCTTCGCCAAGGCCCTGGTCGACGAGGCCAAGATCACCGTGCTGCTGCACCACCCGAACATCGTCCAGGTCTACAACCTGGAGCGCAGCGGCGAGCTGCTCTACTGCGTGATGGAGTTCGTGCCCGGCATGGCCCTGTCGGCCATCCAGAAGACCTACCGCAAGAAGGGCGCCACCATCCCCGTGCCCATGACGCTGTACATCGCCATCGAAGCGCTGGACGGGCTGGCCTACGCGCACGATCTGCGCGATCGCAAGGGCGAGCTGCTAGGCATCGTGCACCGCGACATCTCCCCGCACAACATCATGGTGACCCAGGACGGCTGGGTGAAGATCATCGACTTCGGCATCGCCAAGGCCGCCAGCCGCATCACCCAGACCCAGCCGGGCACGGTCAAGGGCAAGTTCGCCTACATGGCGCCGGAGCAGTTCACCGGCAAGCCCGACCACCGGGCCGACGTATTCGCCATGGGCGTGGTGCTGTGGGAGAGCCTGTCGGGCGTGCGCCTGTTCCACTCCCAGACCGACGTGGACACCCTGCAGAAGGTGCTCTACCTGGATCCGCCGCCCATCGGCAAGACCCGCCTCGAGGTGGACGCCAAGCTGGACGCCATCCTGCTGAAGGCGCTGGACAAGGATCCGGACAAGCGCTACCAGCACGCGCGCGAGTTCCGCGACGCCCTGCTCGCGTTCGTGGCGCCCGCCACGCGCGCCCAGCTCCGGGAGCAGGTGGACATCGAGGCCAAGCACCTCTCCCACCTGCCGGATCAGGAGGTGAGCGAGGGAGGGCCGGACGCCACGCCCGCGCTGCCCAGCGGCGAGATGCACGACGCCGCCACGCGGGCCGACGCCCGCACGCCGGCCGTCCCGGGTGTTCCCCCGGAGAAGGCCCCGCCCGGGCGGCCCGGCGGCCACACCGGGCTGTGGCTCGGCCTGGGCGCCCTGGTCCTGCTCGGGCTCACCGGAGCCGGGCTGTGGTTCGGCGGGCTCCTGCGCTTCGGCGGCCCCGACGTCGCGGACGCCGGAGACGGGCGCGGCGCGCTGGTGCCTCCACCCGCGGCCGACGGGGCCGACGCCGCGCCGACCCCGGACGCCGGCCCGGCCGTGGACGCCGGCCCGGCGCCGGACGCGGGCTCGGCGCCGGACGCGGGAGGCGGCCCGGACGCCGGCCCGCCCCCCGACGGTGGCGGCGCGATCGCCCTGCAGCCGGACAAGGACAAGCCCCCGCCCCCACGGGTGCGGCTCGACCGGGGGCACGTGGCCAAGGTGCTGCGCCGCCAGGGCCAGGGGCTGCAGGCCTGCGCGGACAAGCACCTGGCCCAGACCGGCACGACCGTGGACCTGGTGCTGGAGTTCACCATCGACGGCGAGGGCCGGGTGACCGAGGCCACGCTGCAGCCCGCGGCCCTGGCGACCCAGGACTTCGGCCGCTGCCTGCTGCAGCGGGTGAAGTCGCTCCGCTTCCCCCGTCACCTGGACAAGAGCGTGACCATCGCCTTCCCGCTGCAGTTCCAGGCCGTCCCCAGGTGAAGCTCACTTGCCCAGGTGCCGGGTGTAGAACACCGGTCCTTGCCCCGGCCGCTTGAGCTGGAACAGCAGCAGGCTGCCCGGGGCGATGTCCGCCAGGACCTGCTCGAAGCGGCCGTCGTCGGCCACCAGGATCTCCTTGCCGTTCACGCTCACGCTGGCCCCGACCGGGGCCCGGCCACGCACCTCGATCCGTCCGTCCGCGGGGCGCTCGCCCGGGCGGGGCGCGTCGATGCGCATCAGGGTGGCGGCGTTGTCGAAGACCAGCACCAGCTTGTTCATCTGGTTGGACTTCAACAACTTGCCGCTCGCGTCCAGCGCGGCCTGGTACCAGTAGTAGGTGCCCTCGCGCAGCCGGCCCGGGGCGAGCGCCAGTTTGCGCTCGGCCGTGCGCTCCTCGATCTGCGGGGTCTCCAGATCGTCCTCGGCGTAGACGCGCACGACGTAGCCGGCCGCGCCCGGGTGCTCCTCCCACTGGAAGGTGAGCCTGGGCACCTTGCCCTGGAAGAGGATGCGGGTCTGCACCCCGGTGTCGGGCACCACGTTGTTCACGCTGGCCGCCCCGCCGGCGGTGGCCACCGGATCGGGGCTGAGCTCGAGGCTGCCCACCGGCCCGGGCAGCGGCTGGGGCTTGCCCTCCTCCGGGCGCAGCACGCGGAAGAAGGAGCGGCCGGCGCGGGCGTTCTGGGCCAGGTAGCCGCGCAGCGCGGGCTCGCGGGCCCAGACCTTGGCGAAGTCCGCCTTCGGGCCGACCTCCACGGTGGCCTGGGCGCCGTCCTCGGCCCGCGCCAGGGCGAAGGCCACCCTGGGGATCCAGCGGTCGTAGAACACCTGGGTGTGGGCGCCCTCCACGGCCACGATGCGCGGCATCGGCTCTCGCACGGGCTTGCCCAGCTTGCCCGCGGTGTCCACGCTCAGGCTCTCTCCGGCCAGGAGCGAGATGGTCTCCGAGGAGGTCTTCACCTCCGCCTCGCCGGAGCGCACCTCGACCTGGGTGCCGTCGGCCTTGCGCATCACCGTCACGTCCGCCTGGCCGCCGCGAGCCCTGGCGGTCACCGTGGCGTACGTGGTCTCCACGGCCTGGGCCGAGCCCGCCGCGCTCCCGCGCTCCAGGCGCACCCGGGCCTGGCCGGACTCGAGCTTGAGGGTGCCCTGACGCACGCCGCCCTCGCGGAAGGCGCCGCCGAACACCACCTCGGAGCCCGGGGACAGCTCGACCTTGCCGCCGGCGCCGTCCTCCAGGCTGTAGGGCTTGGCGGAGCGCACCGTGGCGCCCGGCTCCAGCGGACCGGCCGCGGCCACCAGCTTGAAGTCTGCCTCGCCCGGCAGCTTCATGCGCAGCCCGCCCTTGACGCCCTTGACCCGGGTGGGCAGGGCCTCGCGCCGCACGACCTCCCCCTCGCCCACGCGCATCTGGAAGCTCGCGCCCTCGCGCAGCGCGGTGGTCTGCCCGCCGCGCTCGAGGGTCGCGTCTCCCATCACCATGCGGATCTGGGTGCCCGAGGCGGCCGCGCTGAGCCGGGCGTTGCCGTCGCGCGCGACCACCACGCCGCTGTCGTCCCCGAACTTCAGCCTGAAGCCCGAGGAGGCGCCCTGCGCGGCCTTGACCTCCAGATCCCCGCCCTCCACCCGGCGCACGCGGGCCTGGCCGGACTGCAGGCGCACCACCTCGCGGGCCTCGCCGAACCGGATGCGGAACCCGCCCCCCTCGGTGGAGGAGTCCACCACCACCTCGCCGGCCTGGAGCTGGAGCTCCGCCTCGCCGCCGGACCCCGCCAGGTCGAGCTGGCTGTCCGGCTGCAGGTCGAGCTGCCGCCCGTCGCGGAACTCGACCTTGGCCGTGCCGTCCGGACCGGTGCGCAGCGAGGCGGTCTCCAGGAGCGGTACGCCCACCACGGCAGGGCGCCAGACGCCCGCGTCCGTGTCGCGGACCTCGACCTGGCCCAGGCGCTTGGTCACCCGGGCCCAGGGCTGCACCACGGCCGCGTCCTGGCCGCCCGGCTCGTCCTCCCCCCCGGGGCAGCCGGCCAGCGCGGCCAGCAGCAGGCACACGCAGCTGAGACGGATCTTTTCCATTGCTACGAGCCTACGGGCAGCAGGCCCACCGGTCAAGCCGGCGGCGCGCTTGACGGATGCAAGTCCGTGATTATACTGCGTGCGCCCACGTCTCCACGGCCCGCGGAGGTTCGCGCGCATGGCCCCCGAAGAAACCCCGAAGGCCGACAAGGGGTTCACGGTCCGCGACCGGCGCACCTGGCTGCAGCCGGACGCCGACCTCGACGAGCTGGCCAAGGACGGCCAGGGCCCTCGCCGGCCCAGCGCGGTCGAGGACCTCGAGGCGCGCCTGGCCGACAAGGACCGCCAGCTCCACGAGCTCATCGTGGCCCACAAGGACGCGAGCGCCGAGATGGACCAGGTGCGCCAGCGTCTGCAGCGCGACGTGGAGCGCCGGGTGGAGCTCGAGCGCGCCCGCCTGGCCGAGCCGTTCGTGGAGGCGCTCGGGGATCTGGCCCGGCTGCTCGAGGCGGCCCGCGCGGAGCCGGTCCGCGACCCGGGCGCCGCGGCCCTGCGCGAGGGCGCCGAGCTGCTGGCCCGCAAGCTGCACGACCGGCTCCAGGCGCTCGGGCTCCGCAAGATCGAGGCCCAGGGCCAGCGCTTCGACCCGCGCACCATGGAGGCCCTGACCACCGCCCCGGCCGGGCCGGGCCAGGCCGGCCTGGTGATCCAGGTCCTCCGGCAGGGCTACCTCCTGGGCGACCAGGTGGTCAGCCCGGCCGGCGTGGTGGTGGGGGCAGAGCAGGAGGGCTGAGCCTTGGCCGGCGAGAGCGACTACTATGCCATCCTGGGGCTCGAGAAGAACGCCTCGATCGACGAGATCAAGAAGGCCTACCGGCGCCTGGCGGTCAAGTACCACCCGGACCACAACCAGGGTTCGCAGGAGGCCGAGGAGCGCTTCAAGGAGATCTCCGAGGCCTACCAGGTGCTGAGCGATCCCGAGAAGCGCCAGGTGTACGACCACTACGGCCGCGACGGGCTGCGCGGGGCCGGCGTCAACCCCGGCTTCTCCTCGGTGGACGAGATCCTGTCCTCGTTCGGCAGCATCTTCGGCGATCTCTTCGGCATGGGCGGCGGACGCGCCCGCGGGCAGCGCGGCCCCCGGCGCGGGGCCGATCTGCGCTACGACCTGGAGATCCCCTTCGCCGAGACGCTGCTGGGCGGCGAGCACGAGCTCGAGCTCGAAACGCTGGTGGGCTGCGAGAGCTGCGCAGGCACCGGCGCCAAGCCGGGCACCGGCCGGAAGGCCTGCCCGCGCTGCCGGGGCTCGGGCGCCGTGGTGCAGAACATGGGCCCGTTCACCCTGTCCAGCCCCTGCCCCGGCTGCCACGGCCAGGGTTCCCTGCTCGAGGCGCCCTGCCCCGCCTGCCGCGGCGAGGGCCGCGTGGCCAAGCCGCGCCAGCTCAGCGTGCAGATCGAGCCGGGCGTCGACGACGGCATGCGCATCCGCCTGTCCGGGGCCGGCGAGCCCGGCCCCCAGGGCGGACCGCCCGGCGACCTGTACGTGTTCGTGCACGTGCAGCCCGATCCGCGCTTCGTGCGCGAGGGCCACGACCTGCACACCCAGGTGGAGATCGACTTCGCCCAGGCCGCCCTGGGGACCAGCGTGGAGGTGCCGCTGATCGAGGGCCCCAGGACGCTCGATGTGCCGCGCGGCAGCCAGCCGGAGGACACGCTGGTGCTGCGCGGTGCGGGGGTGCCCAGGCTGCGGGCCTACGGCCGCGGCGACGTGATCGTGCACCTCAAGGTGCTCATCCCCCGGGAGCTGGGCGAGCGCGAGGAGGAGCTGCTGCGCGAGTACGCCAGCCTGGGCGGCAAGGCGGTGGCCAAGAAGCGCAAGGGCTTCTTCCAGCGCCTCAAGAGCTGAGCCGCCGCCGCAGGCGGGCCAGGGCCGCCAGGCCCAGGGCCAGCGCCAGGGCCTGGCCGGGCGCCTGCCCGGCCGGGCCGCAGCCGCAGCCGCGCCCGGAGTCCCCGCCGGTCTGCACGTAGGCGCGCGGGTTCAGGTTGAGGGCGTCGGCCAGGGCCACCGCGTCGGTCTGCTCACCCTGCAGCAGCCAGAACACCCAGCGCGCCTCCGCGGCGGGATCGAGGGTCTGGTCCTCGAAGAACACCACGCCCTGGCCGATCGGGAAGGTGGCCCCGAGGTGCACCGCGCTGGTCTGCTTGATCAGCCACAGGCCCTGATCCAGGCCGAGCAGCCCGCTGGCGAGCGGCAGGGTCACCCGGCCCTCCTGGAACTCGAACTCGGTGAAGGGGTGATACTCCGCCTGCAGCTCGACCAGGCCTGGGGTGAGGTAGAAGCCCTCGAGCTCGAGCGGGAAGGTGACCCGCATCCGGCGCTCGCCGGCCGCGGCGGCCGAGGCGCGTACCGTCAGGCGCACCAGCCCCTCCGCCAGCCCCACCTGCTCCCACACGAGCTCCACCTGGCGGCCGGGCGCGTCCACCGCGAAGGGCGTCGTCTCGTCGAACAGGGCCTCGGCCGGCGTGGCCAGGGTGGCCGGGAGATCGTCCAGCTCGCTCACCTGCCCCAGGCCGGTGTCGATGGCCAGCACCGGCCCGCCCACCCGGGGCCCCAGCTCCATCAGGATCGTGTTGGCGCAGGCGGCCGCCTCCAGGCCGCGCTCGAGCCCGTAGCGCACCTCGCCCTCGAAGGGGTTGATGCCCGAGGCGTCGGACACCTGGCCGAGCAGCGCGCTGCGCCAGCAGGCGTGGAGGGCCTGGTCGTAGACCCCCGCCTCGATGAGGCCCTCCTCCTCGGCGTGGGCCACCAGCGTCTCCGCGACCCGCACCCAGTGCCGGGCCTGCACGTTGCCGGTCAGCACCTGGTCGTCGCGCTCGTCGCCGTAGGCCGCGTCCAGCAGGCCCGAGGCGCCCATCCAGCGGTGCATGCTGTCGGTGGACGGCGGCTGCCAGGTGCCGTCCAGCATGGCCGGCAGCTCGGGCTGCGCCACCCCGAGCGCCTTGCAGGCGGTCACGTACTCCTGGACGGTGGCGATCCGGTAGCCCTGGGCGGCGGCCTCCTCGAGCTCGGTCTCGTAGGCCGCGACCGCGGACGGCACGTGCTCGAAGCCCGTGCCCAGGTAGGGGTTCCGGCCGTCGGTGGCCAGCAGCTCGCCGTCGTCGAAGAAGCTCCAGCGCGCCTCGACGAGCGGGTTCGTCACCTCGCGGCCGCCCAGCACGATGTCGGCGCCGTCCTTGGTGAACAGCGGCGGGGCCGTGTCGTAGGCCGTGAGGTGCTGGTAGCGGAAGAGGTTCTTGGGCAGCACGAAGAGGGTGCGCCCGCGCGGCCGGCCGAAGGCGATCATGCCCTCCCCGAACTGCCCCTCCTGGCAGAACACCACCGGGGAGGGCTGGATGCCGACCTCCTCCCAGATGGGCTCCATCAGCTCGTGGGACACCTCGAGATCCCGCGGCGGGTAGGCCAGAAAGAGCTGGTCGGAGTAGTGGAAGCTGACGATCTCGGCCTGGCCGAGGTCGTAGAGCTGCTTGAGCTTCCGCAGCACGCCCTGGTGGCGGGCCTGCATGGCCTCGACCATCAACCCCTGCATCTCGAGGGTCACCTTCCAGTCCGCGTGAGCCAGGAAGAGATCCAGCACCGGCTCGAAGCTCTCGGTGATGATGAGGTCCTGGACTTGCTCGTCGTCGAGCGCGAAGGCCGGGTTGGGGTCGTCCCCGGAGGGGAAGCCCGTGGTGCCGCCCGGGACGTACTGCACGTTGAAGTGGAACATGCTGAGCGAGAAGCGCTGGGGGTCCTGGGCCCGGGCCGGGAGCCCGACCAGCACGAGACCGAGCAGCACGGGGACGAGGAGCGCGCGGCGCACGAGGCACCTCCTGCCAGAGGGGACGAAAGGCCGGGCCATACTAGCGCCCACTGCGACCGCGCGTCCAGCCGCCACGCTTGCCTTTCGGGCCCGAGCCACTAGACTGTCCAGCCGGAGGTGCGCGATGGGTGAGGCCGAGAAGCGAGACGGGGAGCAGCCCGCGCTGCACGACGTGGCCATCCTGGGCGGCGGGGCGGCCGGGTACGCGGCGGCCATCTACGCCGGCCGGGCGCGGCTGTCCACGCTGCTCGTGGACGGCATGGGCGGCGGCGGGCAGCTCAACGTCATCGACCAGATCGAGAACTACCCCGGCTTCCCCGAGCCCATCTCCGGCCCCGACCTCCAGGAGGCCATGCGCAAGCAGGCCGAGCGCTTCGGGGTCGCGGTGACCTTCGACCAGATCGAGAAGGTCGAGCCCTGGGAGGGCGGGGTGACGCTCGCGGGCGCCTACGGGAGCTACCGCGCCCGCGCCCTGCTGGTCGCCACCGGGGCCCACCACCGCGAGCTAGGCGTGCCCGGGGAGGAACGGCTGAAGGGGCGCGGGGTGAGCTACTGCGCGACCTGCGACGGGAACTTCTTCAAGGATCAGCGCGTGGTGGTGGTGGGCGGCGGGGACACCGCCGTCAAGGACGCCATCTACCTCTCGCGCCTGGTCAGGAAGCTCACCCTGATCCACCGCCGCGACAAGCTGCGGGCCGAGAAGGTCATGCAGGAGAAGCTGCTGTCCCTCCCCAACGTGGAGCCCCGCTGGGACTCGGTGGTCGAGGAGGTGAGGGGCGAGGGCAAGGTGACGGGGGTGCGCTTGAAGCACGTCAAGACCGGGGCCCCGAGCGAGCTCGAGGCCGACGGGGTGTTCGTCTTCATCGGCGTGCTGCCCAACACGGCGCTGCTCCGGGGCGTGGTGGAGCTCGACCCCGCGGGTTACGTGAAGACCGACGTGGGCATGCGCACCTCGCACCCGCACATCTTCGCGGCCGGGGACGTGCGCAGCCGGTCGGTGAAGCAGATCGCCGCGGCCGTGGGCGACGGGGTGACCGCCATGCTGAACATCCAGGAGCTGCTCGACTCCGAGACCCCGCCCCGGGAGCTGCCTGTGGTGAGAAGCTAGGTCTCGTGCGGCGTGCTGCGTGCGGCGAAAGGCGCGTGGCGTCGACGCCGCACGATCCTCACGCCGCACGTCGCACGATCAACCCGCCTTGGTCCCGCACTCGTTGCAGAACTTGGTGCCCGGGGGGAGCTCGGCGCCGCACTTGGAGCACTTGGGCGGGCCGGCCAGGGGCTTGCCGCAGTTGGCGCAGAACTTGGCCCCGGCCGCGTTCTGGGCGCCGCACGGGCAGGCGCCCGGCACGACCACCTTCTCGCCGCAGTTGGCGCAGAACTTGGCCGTGGCCGCGTTCTGCGTGCCGCACTTGGCGCACTTGACGGTCGGCGCCGCCGGCGCGGCCGCCGCAGCCGCAGCGGCGCCGCCAGCCGCCGCCTGGGGCTGGCCTGGCACCGGCGCGTTCATCGCGCCCATGACCATGCCGGGCATCATCATGCCCATGCCCAGGCCCACGCCGGCGCCCATGCCCGCGCCCGCCACGCCGCCCGGGTTCTTGGCCGCCTCCTCCATGGCCAGCGCAGCCTTGTACTTCATGTACTGGTCGAGGTTGCCCATGGCCGCCATACCGGTGCGCTCGTCGATCTTCTTCTGCACCTCTTCCGGCGGCGAGATGGCGTTGATCAGGAAGTCTTCCAGGTACATGCCGTACTTGGCGAAGTCGTCCTTGACCCGCGCCTTCGTGCCGGTGGCGATCTCGTCGTAGTACTTGGGCAGATCGAAGACGGTCTTCAGCGTCTCGCCCATGAAGTCGGTCAGCCGCGCGACCACGATGCCCTTGATGAAGTCCTGGATCTCGGTGCTGGAGAAGGTGCCCTTGGTGCCGACGATCTTGTTCACGAAGAGCTGGGCGTCCTCGACCTTGAAGGACATGATGCCGAAGGCCCGCAGGCGCACCATGGCCAGCTCGGTGTCGCGGAACAGGATCGGCTCCTTGGTGCCCCACTTCACGTTGGTGAACACCTTGTGGTTGACGAAGATCACCTCGGCCTTGAAGGGGGTGTCCCCGCCGAAGGGGATCTTCATGAACCCCACGAGCAGCGGGATGTTGCCCGTGGTCAGGGTGTGCCGGCCCGCGCCGAAGGTGTCGAGGGCCTTGCCGCCGCGGTAGAAGACCGCGCTCTGGCTCTCGCGCACGATCACCTGCGCGCCCATCTTGAGATCCGCCTCCCCGCTGGCCGGGAACCGGCTGCAGATGAGCTCCCCCGTGTTGTCCAGGCTCTGGACGACTTCGATGCCGAGACCCATGATTCGCCTCCCTCGCGCTCTACTTCTCGAGCGCCGCGCCGCCGAACGTACGCAGGATCTGCTCGCGCTCGTTCAATCCGTCGTCCACCTTGCGGATGAGATCCTGCAGCCCCTTCAAGGCGGTCTTCATCTCGCCCTGGTCCGACAGGCCCTCGAGGGCCCTGGTGGCCTTGTCGATCTCGTCGATGGTGGTGGCGAGCTGCTTGTCGTGCTCGTGCACCTTGTCGAGCTCGGTCGCCCCGATCTTGTCGCCGCCGAACCACTTGCCGGTGAACCCGTAGTTGGCGTAGCGCAGCCGATCGGTGATGCGGCTCAGGGTCGAGGTGACCTTCTCCGCGGGGGTGAGCAGGTCGAGGGCGCCCTGACGGGTCAGCTCGACCTTGAAGTCGTCGAACCGGCCGCGGGCCTCGCGGAGCCGGCTGGCCAGGAACTCGCGCAGCAGCTTGTCGGTGTTG
The DNA here is from genome assembly GCA_022710975.1 of Myxococcota bacterium. Lineage (GTDB taxonomy): Bacteria > Myxococcota > B64-G9 > B64-G9 > B64-G9 > JAKLGA01. Next base: position 77,964 of record JAKLGA010000007.1, read on the forward strand.
CGGCCCTCCTCGCGCTCCTTGTAGCCCTTGTAGCCCGGCAACACTTTTTCCCAGAAGCTCATGATCTCCTCCTCGGAAGCGTTCGGAGCGTTCGGAGCGTTCGCGGCGCGCTCAGGCGGCCGGCTTCCCGGCGGTCCGGTTGCGCGCGCGCAGGTAGCCGACCACCACCAAGATCACCACCCAGATCAGGGTGAACGGCCAGCTCCTGGAGAACTCGGGCAGCACGCCCAGGTTGGCCAGCAGCCACAGCAGGAACACGCCCATCACGCCCAGCCCGAGCTCCAGGAAGCCCCAGAAGATCATGCTCAGCCCCAGCGCCGCGCCCACCCCGGGCCACAGCGCCCCGAAGGTGTGCGACTCGCTGAAGTTGGCGACCAGGGCCACGGTGGCCACGGCGCCGAGCATCACCACCGCGGTCAGGACGATGGCAGGCATGTCGGGCTTGGACTGGGTCATGGGTTTCCCTCCGCTTCGCCGGTCAGAGTAGCAACCGCAGGCCGGCCGAGTCAATGGCCGTCCGGGCGGGCGCGAGCGTGATCCGCATCACCGCGCACGGCCCGGGCTCCGGAGGATCGTGCGGACTCGCACGCGCGGCGCCGGACTTGCCAACCGGTCCAGTCCGCGGTAGGCGTTGGGAGCCCCGTCGGGCGAACCATCCGGGAGGGTCTCGTTGGGCCTGGATCCGCGCAACGCGTTCTACCTCCGCTGCTGGGGCACCCGTGGCTCCCTGCCCGCCGCCCGGCCGAGCACCAACCGGTACGGCGGCAACACCCCCTGCGTGGAGGTCCGCGTCGAGGGCCGGCTGTTCATCTTCGACGCCGGCTCGGGCATCCGCACGCTGGGCGAGAGCCTGCGGCGCGAGAAGGGGCGGATCGAGGCCGACGTCTTCTTCACCCACTACCACTGGGACCACATCCACGGCTTCCCCTTCTTCGCCCCGGCCTACGCGCCCCAGAACCTCTTCCGCGTGTGGGGCGAGCGGCGCGGCCGGACCTCGGTCAAGGAAATCCTGGCCGGGCAGATGGCCATGCCCTACTTCCCAGTGCCGCTCTCGGCCATGCGGGCCAGGATCGAGGTCCGGGACGTCGGCCCCGGCCAGACCCTCGAGCTCGGCCCGGCCACCATCCGCACCCAGGCCCTCAACCACCCCGGCAAGGCGCTGTCCTACCGCATCGAGCACGCCGGCCACGCCATCGTGTACGCCACGGACACCGAGCACGGCGCCCGGCTGGACGAGCGCCTGGTGCGCCACGCGGCCGGCGCGGACATCCTGATCTACGACGCGGCCTACACCGACCACGAGATCCGCCACGGCCGCAAGGGCTGGGGCCACTCCACCTGGCGCGAGGCGACCAAGGTGGCGCGGGCGGCCGGGGTGCGTACGCTGCTGCTGTTCCACCACGAGCCCAACCGCAACGATGACGAGATCGGCCGGATGGAGCGCGCGGCCCGGCGGCTGTTCCGCCGCACCTGGGCAGCGCGCGAGGGCCGCATCTACCGACCCTAGCCGCGGAAGCCCGGTTCGCTTCGCTCACCGGACAAGACAGGACTTTCAGCGCGCCTTCGGCGCTAGAAAGTCCAGTCTTCGCGCGGGGAGGCGCGCTCGAGTTTCTAGTCTATCCGCCCGCCGGGATCGGGCAGGTCCTTCTGCAGGAACTCCTGGAAACGCAGCTTCAGGCGCTGCTCCACCTGCTGCACGCGCTGGCGGGTGATGCCGTGCTTGTCGCCCAGCTCCTGGAAGGTGGCCGGGTTCTCGGCGGCGATGCGCGCGTCCCAGATGGCCGCCTCGCGCTCGTCGAGGGTCGCGCGGAAGTCCTGCATGGCCTGGCGCACGTGCTCGCGCAGCTCCTCGTCGGCCACCAGCTCCTCCGGGCTCAGGCCCGGGATGGCCAGGGTGTCCAGCATGGAGCGCTCGGTCACCGGATGGGTGGCGTCCAGCGAGGCCTCCGGCCCAGCCAGTCGCTTCTCCATCTCGGTCACGTCCTTTTCGGAGACGTCGATACGCTCGGCCAGCAGCTTGGTGTCCGGGTCGTAGCCCTCGCGCATCAGGCGCTCCTTCTCCTTCTTCAGGCGGAAGAAGAGCTTGCGCTGGGCCTGGGTCGTGCCGATCTTGACCAGGCTGAAGTTCTCCAGGATGAACTTGAGGATGTAGGCGTGGATCCAGAACTGGGCGTAGGTCGGCAGGCGCACGCCGCGGTAGGGGTCGAAACGCTTCACCGCCTGCATCAGCCCGATGTTGCCCTCCTGGATGAGGTCGAGCAGGTTCTGGTAGTAGCTGCGGTGCTCGAGGGCGATCTTGACCACCAGGCGCAGGTTGGCGGTGACCAGCCGGTAGGCGTACTGCGGATCGCCCGAGTCCTGGAGCTTGATGGCCAACTCGCGCTCCTGCTCGGGGGTGAGCAGCTCGAACCTGCCGATCTCGTTGAGGTATCTCTGGAGCGCGTCGAGGGGGGCGAGCCGGCCGGAATCGGACCGGGCCAGCGCCCGGCTGGCGACCGCCGAGGCGCCGGCCTCGGCCCGGGCCTCGGTCTCGGCCTCGGCTGCAGCCTCCGCCTCGGCCTCTGCCTCGGCTGCAGCGTCCGCCTCGGCCTCGGCCTCCAGGTCGTGCTCAGCCCTGTCGTCGTCCACGCACACCACCTCGCGGGTCCGCGGCTCCCTGCCGGGCGCGGCATGTTACACGCCGGCGGCGCGGGGATCAACCGCGCGAATTGACTTCCGCCATCCCAGCCGCTAGGCTGAAGCTCCATCGCGCCGGAGGATGTCCATGATCTCGAAGCGTTACCACTGGGGTGTGGCCCCTCTCGCCTTCGCAGCGCTGGCCGTCCTGGCCCTGGGCTGCGGCACCAAGGAAGCGTGCGTGCCCTGCACGGGGGACGATCCAGAAACCGTGGACGTGGAGCCGGGCACCGGCTGCCCCGACTTTGGCGGGGACTACGTGGGGACGTTCTCCGGCTCCAGCTCGAGCTGCACCGACGAGCCCGTCCTCCAGGGGGACGTGATGGTGGAAGTGACCACCGACGGCACCGCCGGCAAGCTCAGCACGGCCGGGGTCTCCATGCGGATGACCGACCAGGAGGGCAACTGGACCCGGTTCGAGGGCACAGCCCAGGTGTGCGCGGAGAACGAGACCCTGGCGGCCAACCCGAACGCGGACCCGGGCGTGCGCACCTACCGGTTCGCGGTGCAGTACAGCCAGGTCGATGGGACCCAGCGGGTGACGAGCCGGCTGTTCGGCCTGCCCGCGGTGGTGGTGGACGAGAACGGCACCGTGACCGCGCGGAGCTTCACGGCCTCCTACTCGGCGACCAAGACCGACACCGAGGATCCGGCCCAGAACTGCCAGCTCCGCGCCACCCTGACCGCCAGCGGAGACACCAGCCCCTGAAGCACGCTCCCCCGTCACCCGCGCGCCGCAGCGGCGCCGCTGGCGCCGCCGAGGACCAGCCCGCGTGACCACCTGGCTCAACAAGATCGCCGGCGTCCGCCCCGAGGAGGGCCGCCGCACCCTGCTGGCCACCCTGTTCTACTTCTTCTTCGTGGCCCAGGTGGTGATGGTCAAGTCGGCGTCCAACGCGCTCTTCCTCAGCCGCCACAACCCCCGGCACCTGCCCTACCTGTACATCGGCGTGGCCCTGGCCGTGGCCATCGCGGTGGCCTTCGCCTCGCGCACCCTGGCGGACCCGCGCCGCCGCTCGCTGCGGCTGTGGAGCCTGGGCGCGGTGGCCCTGATCCAGCTCGCCTGCTGGGTGCTGCTGCGGTTCGACCTGCTGCCGCTCAGCCCCTTCGTGTACCTGTTCGGCGAGGTGGCCTCCACGGCGCTGAGCATCCAGTTCTGGAGCGTGGCCGGCGACATCTTCGACCCGCAGGAGGGCAAGCGCGTCTTCGGCGTGCTGGCCGGCGGCGGCATGAGCGGCTCCATCTTCGGCGGCCTGTTCGTCCACCACCTGGGGCCGCCGCTCGGCACGGTGCAGCTGCTGCTGGCCGCGGCGCTGAGCCTGGGCGTGTGCCTGGTGCTGGCCTGGCTGCTGACCAAGCAGCGCGGGCGGACGGACGGGCTGCGCGAGGTCCCCACCCCCTCGCTGGCCGCGGGCGTCAAGCACGTGGCCAGCCACAGCTACGCCCGCACCTTCGGCTTGCTCATGCTGCTCAGCATGGTGCTGACGTCCTTCGTGGACTACTTCTTCCGCACCTCGGCCCGCACCTTCCTGGGCGAGGATCAGCTCGCGGTGCTGTTCGGCGACCTCAACACCTACGTGGGTGTCATCTCGGTCGCCTTCCTGTTCCTGGTCTCCTCGCGCATCCTCAAGCGCATCGGCATCTTCTACTACCTCATGCTGGTGCCCGCCGGGTTGATCGCCGTGGCCGGGGTGAGCGTGCTGGTGCCCGCCTTCTGGGCCATCTACGCCATGAAGATCGTGGAGAACGCGGGCAGCCTGTCGATCAACCAGGCCGGCCTGCAGCTGCTCTACAACCCCGTGCCGGCGGTGCTGCGCGCGCCGGTGCGCGGGGTGGTGGACGGGCTGATGCGCAAGCTGGGCTACGCGGTGGGCGGGGCCCTGCTGCTGGTGCTGGCCCCGCTGCTCGCGCCGCCCGCCTGGCAGCTCATCATCGCGGGCCTGGTGGTCGCCTACGTGGCCCTGCTGGTCAGGCTCAAGGTCCTGTACGTGAGCGCACTGGACGAGCGCCTGCGGGTGGGCGCGCGCGGCCCGGTCGAGCTGCGGGTGGAGGACAAGAGCGCGCGGCAGGCGCTGGAGCGGGCCCTCGGATCGGCCGACGAGGCGGTGGTGCTGACCGCGCTGCAGCTCGTGGCGGACGCACCCGCGGTGGATCTGCGCGCCCAGCTCAAGGGCCTGCTGTCCCACCCGTCGGAGGCCGTGCGCCTGGCGGCCGTGGAGGCCGTGGGCAAGCGCGGCTACCAGGAGTTCCTGTTCGAGCTCCTGGCGATGATCAACGCCGGCACCCGCCGCTGCCGGGTGGCCGCCATCCGGGCCATCGTGGCCATCGACCCGGAGCGCTCGAGCGGGGCGCTGGCGCCGTACCTGCGCGCCGACGAGCCCGGGCTGGTCTCGGCGGCCATCGCGCAGCTGGTATCTCTGCGCGGCTACGGCGCCGACAACCCGGCCGTGCCCGTGCTGGAGCACCTGCTGGAGCTGGGGGTCGAGGCCAGCCCGGCCCAGCGCCGGGAGACCGCCAAGCTGCTGGGGACGCTGGGCGACGGGCGCTACACCCTCCACCTGGGCGCCTACCTCGAGGATCCGGACCCGTCGGTGCGCCGTCTGGCCGCGCAGGCCTGCGGCCGGCTCAAGCGGCCCGAGTTCGTCGAGCGGCTACTGATTCTATTGTCCGACCGCGACGCGCGTCAGGCCGCCAGCCAGGCCCTGGCCGCCTACGGCGACCAGGTGATCGACGTGCTGCGCGCCTGGCTCGACGACCGCTCCCGGCCACTGGCCGTGCGCCTGCGGCTCCCGCGGGTCATCCGCACGATCGGCACCCAGGCGGCCAGCGAGACGCTGCTGTTCTCCAACATCCAGGACGACGCCTTCCTGCGCTACCGCATCGCGCTGGCCCTGTCCGGCATCCGCCTGCAGCACCCCGAGGTGCAGTTCGACCGCAAGTGGGCCCTGGAGGCTGTCGATCGCCGGGCGGAGTCCTACCGCTTCTACGGCGCGCTGTACGAGCGGGTGGCCCGTCACCTGCCGCCCAAGGCGCTGGTGCTGCGGGCGCTGCGCGACCGCCTGGTCCAGAACCTCGAGGTCGCCTTCCGCGTGCTGGGGCTGACCTACCCGCATCGCACCATCATGTCGGTCCACGCCCGCTTCCGCAGCGCGTCGCGCGACAGCCAGTCCGACGCGCTGGAGCTGCTGGACAACGTCCTCGACCGCGAGAGCCGCGAGCGCCTCATGCCGCTGCTGGAGCGGCACCACGCCGTGCTGGCGGTCGAGCCGCTGCGGCCCGAGGACATCGGCCTGGAGCGCGTGGCCAGCGAGCTGGTGACGCTCAGCCAGTCCAAGGATCCGCTGCTGCACGCCACCGCGGTGCACACCCGCTGCCGCCTGGGCGACGGCTGCTCCCAGGAGTACCGCGCGCTCTACGAGGGGGTCTCCACCATGGAGATCATGGACAAGGTGCTGTTCCTCGAGTCGGTCGACATCTTCCAGAACAACAACCTGGACGACCTCACGGCGCTGGCCGCCATCGCCCGGCCGGTGCGCTTCAAGGCCGGCGACCACGTCCTCAAGGAGGGCGAGCCGGGCGACGCGCTGTACATCATCACCCAGGGCCAGGTGGACATCGTGCGCGGCACGCGCAAGCTGCTCTGCCTGGGCGAGCGCAAGAGCCTGGGCGGGGTGTCACTGCTCGACCAGAAGCCGCACGCCGCCAGCGCGGTGTGCGCCACCGACTGCGAGGCGCTGGTCATCGAGCGGCCCGACTTCCTCGACCTGCTGTCCGACCGGGTGGAGCTGCTGCACGGGATCTTCCTGGCGCTGACCGATCGCCTGCGGGCGCTCCTGGCGGTCACCGAGACCAGCGGGCTGGCCGACGAGCAGTACGACGACGGGCCGACGAACCCCGTGTGACCTACATGCCGTCGCGGCGCTCGAGCAGCACGTAGAACTTCTCCACCCCGCGCGTCTCGTCGAACAGGTAGTCGACCACCTGGCCGAGCGCCTCCGTGTAGTCGGCCCCGGACAGCTGGCCGGTCTGGGCGGGCTCCAGGCGGTGGATGCGCCCGACCAGCTCGAGCACGTCGTCCAGGGCGTCGACGGGCTGGGGCGGCCCGTCCGCAGCGGCCACGCGCCCCGGGTGCGGCCTGAGCGCGTTCGCCAGGAGATCCACGGTCACCGCGCGGTTCGCGCCGCCGTCCGCGGCGGGCACCGTCAGCACCAGCAGATCGTGCACCAGGGCCAGGGTCGCGGACAGGTAGCGCAGGTTCGGCAGGCGCTGATGGTTGTCGTCCTCGGCCGAGGCCTCGTCGGTGTGCACCACGCTGGCGCAGCCCGCGCCGGGCACCAGCCGGAAGCGGGGCGCGCGGGGATCGAGGCGCCGGCCCAGGGCGCGCGCCACCGGCGCGGTCACCCGGTCCACCCGCAGGTGCTGCAGCGCCCAGCCGGCCAGCCGCCGCAGCTCGAGCAACCTCGACGGGTCTTCGCGCTCGAGCAGCTCGAGGGTCAGCCCGTCCAGGCGGGCCGGCAGGCTGGGGTGGTCGGAGACGAGCCCCCAGGCCTCGAGCACACGCGGCAGCACCCGGCCGGTGACCAGCGTGCGCACGTCCTCCTCGAGCTCCGCCATCCGCGCGCCGAGCTGGCCCTCGGCGCGCAGCGCGGCGCTGCGATCGCGCAGGAACACCAGCAGGTCGAGCAGCGCGTACCAGGCGCGCCGGTTGCGGAACCGCCACCGGCCGCTGCCGGGGTCCTGCTCCACCTCCAAGAGCTGGTCCCAGGCCAGGTCGGCCACCCGCCCCCAGGCGTCCTCGGCCGCGGGCGTGGCCGCGGCGGTGTCGTCGGTGAAGCGCAGCGCGTCCAGCGCCAGGTACAGCCGGTTCATGGGGAAGACCGGGGTGACGCCGTCGCCGCCCAGCACGCTGGTCGCGCCGTCGTGGCGGCGCAGGGCCGGATCGTCCCGCAGCAGGAAGCCCACGAAGCGATCCAGCTCCTCGGGCACGGAGGCGCCCGTGGGCGCGCTCAGCCCGCGGGCGGCGGTCAGCAGCTCGAGCACCGAGCCCAGGGCGTCCGTGCTGTCGAGGATCTCGAGCAGCAGGGGCTCGAGCGGGCGCACGTCGGCGCAGGCCGAGGCGGCGCCCGGGGTGCGGCAGGAGTAGTGCGGGTGCACCGCCGCCAGCAGCTCGGCCAGCACCCGGGTGCCCGGGCGCGGTTCGCCGCGGGCCCGGGTGGCGAAGGCCGTCCAGGCCGGACGCATCCCCTCGAGCGCGCCCGAGAGCTCCATGCCCAGCAGGGCGTCCGCGTTGAAGGCGCGCAGCTCCTGGCCCGCGTTGCCCACGGGGTTGCCGAGCACGCTGTGGTCGTGGACCATGAACCGGTTCACCTCCTCCGCCGGGGGGGTGGTGGAGGTGAACTCGCTGACCGCCGTGTCCACGGCCCAGTCCACCTCGGACAGGCCGTAGCTCGAGTCGCCCGAGGCGGAGTCGATGTAGAAGCCGAGCATGTCGGGGATGGTCCACCAGCCGAACAGATCGATGCTGGCGCTGTAGACCGACAGGTTGGTGTCGTAGATCAGGTGCATGCCGCGCTGCAGGTTGGAGCGGCCGGCGTAGTCCTCGTCGCTCCGGCTCCAGTCGGTGGGCGAACGGAAGACCATGTCCGCGTCGCTGAGCTGATCGCGGTAGCGGATCATGTCGGCCAGCCCGGCCTCCAGCCGGCTCCAGCGCGCGTCGTCGAAGGAGTCGAGCAGCGGCCGCAGCATGCCGCGCTCGGAGGCCTCCTGCAGGTGCGGCATCAGATCGTCCAGCAGCCGGTTGTGCGCCCGCAGCGCCAGCTCCGGGTACAGGTCCGCGATCTGCCCGGCGTCGTCCAGCTCGTGCACCAGCCTGGCCAGGCTCGGCTCGGCGGCGTCCGCCAGGACCAGCACGCTGTCCAGGAGCTCCGGCAGCCGGTCGTAGTCCGCCAGCGCGGCCAGCAGGTGCGCGAGCGCAAAAAGCGGCGCGTCCTCGGCCCGGTAGCCCGCGTAGATGCCCTGCCCGTCGGCGTTGGCCGCGAGCGGCCCGAGCAGGGCCGGGGCCGCGCGGGGCAGGTCCCACAGCACGCCGTCCTCGACCAGCGGCCGGAGCTGATCGAGCAGCGCGGCCAGCGGGCTCACGCGCAGATCGACGTAGCGCCACACCAGCCGGCCGTCGAGGACCGGTCGCGCGCCCGCGGCGTCGAAGGGCGGCGGCACCGCCAGGGCCTGGCCGTCCGCCCCCAGGTACGACCGGCCGCTCGGGTCCAGGTCGGCCAGCCCGTCCAGGTCGAGATCGGCGAACGGCGCCCGCAGCGCCTGGGTGTCCGGATCGAGGGCGGGCCAGGCCCGGCCGCGCGGGTCGACGCGCAGCAGCCACTGGGGCTCGGCGCCGCCGTCGAGCAGCCGCGCGTCCTCCTGGAGCAGGAAGTCGAGCAGCCGCGAGTAGCCCGAGGCGGGGTCCGGCGCGCTCTCCTGGCGCTCCACGAGCCAGCCGCTGAGGTCGGACAGCAGGGCGGCGAAGGTGTCGTCCTCCGCCGCGGGCGCGAAGGCGAGATCCAGGCCGTCGTGCTCCAGGTAGAGCCGGACGAGCTCCGTCAGCAGCGGCCCGAGATCGGGCCGGGCCCCCAGCCGCTCGGCGAGCGGCAGCACCACCCGATCGTCGCCCAGCCCCGCGGGGGCGCGCTGGAAGGCGAGCGCCTCCCACAGCGCCGCGTCCGCGGCCAACTCCTGGAGCAGGCACCCCCCGGGGCGCAGCGCCGCCTGCACCCGCCCCTGGTCGTAGAGCGGCAGCATGGCCTCGGCCCAGGACTGTAGGTCGTCCAGCAGGGCCTCCGGCATGAGGCCGTCCACCGCGCGCACGAAGCGCTCGCGCTCCTCGCCCAGGGCCACCCCCTCGGCCGGAGAGCGCCGGTCCAGATCCTTCTTCAGGATGCGGTGGACCTCCTCGCCGAAGGTGCCGCGCGCCTCGGGGTGGCGGGTGGTGTCGATCTCGTAGCCGCAGCCCGCGCCGGCCAGGGCGAGCAGGGTCGCGACCCCCGTAAGCATGTGCCGGACCGGACTCATTCCGGCAGTGTACCCCAGCCGGGGGAGCGCGGGAAGGCTCGAAATAGTTGCGGCAGCATGGGCTTCCTGGTACACCGCAGCCTGGGAGGGTCGTGCCGCGCCGGCGCTCGAGGACGGCGCAGCGGGACGGACGAGTGGAAGCCGGCGATCGATTCGGCGAGTACGTCATCATCAAGCCGCTGGCCGCGGGCGGCATGGCGCGCGTGTACCTGGCCCGCAAGAAGGGCATGGCCGGCTTCACCCGCCCCGTGGCCATGAAGGTCATCCTGCCGCAGCACTCCGCCCACAAGGACTTCATCGAGATGTTCCTGGACGAGGCGCGCCTGGTGGTGTGCCTGAACCACGCCAACATCGCCCAGGTGATCGAGCTGGGTGAGGTGAACGGGCAGTACTTCATCGCCATGGAGTTCGCCCACGGCCAGGACCTGCAGCAGATCTCCAAGAAGACGCGCAAGTTCGGGCGGCTGCTGCCGCTGCCCTACGCGGCCAAGATCGTCAGCCAGGTGGCCGAGGGGCTGTACTACGCCCACGCCAAGACCGACGCCCAGGGCCAGCCGCTGGGCATCGTGCACCGCGACATCAGCCCCCAGAACATCATCCTGACGTTCGACGGGGTCGCCAAGCTGATCGACTTCGGCATCGCCAAGGCCAAGGTGCACCGCAAGGAGGAGGACGAGGGCGTCCTCAAGGGCAAGTTCTCCTACATGTCGCCCGAGCAGATCCGCGGCATGCCGATCGATCCGCGCTCGGACATCTTCGCGCTGGGCATCGTGCTGTGGGAGGTGTGCACCGGCGCCAACCTGTACCGGGAGAAGTCCGAGCTGCTGACCATGGAGGCGATCCTGCGGAAACCCGTGCCCATGCCGCGGGAGCTGCGCGGGGACATGCCGCCTGACCTCGAGGCCATCATCATGAAGGCCCTGGCCAAGCGGGCGGTGGATCGCTTCCAGACCGGCTACGAGATGCACCAGGCGCTGGAGGGCTACCTGAACCGCTCGAACTGGGGCGTGGGTACGCCGCACCTGTCCGAGTTCATGAAGAAGCTCTTCCCGGACGAGTACAAGGAGATCCGCGATCTCCTCAACCAGGAGCGCCTGCGGGCCGAGGCCGAGGATCGCTCGGACACGGCGGCCGCGAAGAAGGCCCAGTCCGAGGAGGCCTTCGTGGCCTGGGAGCCCTACCAGGACGAGGCCAGCGGGCTGGGCAACCTGCCCATGGCCCCCAGCGGGCGCCCGAACAGCGCGCCCGTGCTGCAGCCCGTCCGGCCGGCCCCTGCGGCGGAGAGCCCATCCCCCCGCAAGGGCAGCCGCTGGACCCTGATCGTCATCGCCCTGCTCTCGGTGCTGGTGCTCGGGCTGGGGATCGCCTTCCTGCTGATGGTCTCCAGGCAGCCGGGCGGCCAGCCCGCGGACAAGGGGACCGCGCCGGCGGCGGCCCCCCGCGGCACCGTCCAGGTCGAATCCACCCCGAGCGACGCGGCCGTGTTCATCAACGGCAAGCCGGCCGGACGGACCCCGGCCACCCTCGCGGACCTGCCCTTCGACGAGGACGTCACCGTGCGGGTGGAGGCCGACGGGTTCGAGGTGTACTACGTACCGGTGCGCCTGACCGAGGCCCGCCCCACCGCCAAGATCCAGGCCAAGCTGCGCAAGCAGTGAGCCTGCCCCCCGGAAAGAGCGGACAGGAGAGATAGGGTTCATCGAGTGAGGGAGGACCCGAAGGGGCGTTCCCCGCAGGGCCGAGGACTGTCTGAACCCACCCCAATCCACGCGAGGAGGCGATGGCAGCCGATCGGACGCGCAGGTTCCAGGACCTCCTGTCCCAGCCAGGGTCGTCCGCCGCGACTCCGGAAGTCAAACCCGCCCGAGGCCCGTCCGCCCGATGACCTAGGTCTTTCGACCTAGGTCTTTCGACCTAGGTCTTTCGACCTAGGTCCGCCGGCCGATGCGCGCGGCAGGACGCGCGTGCGAGCCTGGCCCCATGCGAGCCAGGCTGAAGCGAGATCCGTTCTGCGCGCGCAGCCACCACCCGCTGGCGCATGCGCTCGCCTGCGGCCCGGCCGCGCTGCTGCTGGCGCTCTTCCTGTGGGTCGAGCTGTGGCCGGACCCCCTGGGTGGGCCCTTCTGCGAGCCTGTCGGCGACCGCCACCAGGTCTGGCCCGACCGCGTCTACCGCACGCCCCGCGCCACGAACACGATGTACCTGGCCCTGTGCGGGGACGGCACCTACGGGCTGATCGCCCGCGAGCACATGGCGACCTTCGTCCTCGAGCGCGGGGAGTGGGCGCCGGCCGGTGAGGAGCGGGTGGCCCTGCGCAGGCGCCTGCGTGGAGCGCTGACCGCCCCCCGCGAGCTCTCGCTCGAAGGCCGCACCCCGATGCCAGCGGGGCAGTTCGAGGCCGAGTGGCGCTCCCCTCAGCCCTTCCTCTTCCATCCCGAGATGAACGCCCGGAGATCCCGGGCCTACCCGGTGGTAGACGGTAGCGGCAGCTAGAGGCCCCAGTTGTGCTCGGGCCAGGCCGGGTGGGCGCTGCCCCTAGCCCCAATCATGCTCCGGCTTGGCGGAGTGCGTGCTGCCGGGGTAGCCGGCCAGCGACACGGGCCGCGGCGGCAGGCCGAGCTCCGCGGCGCGCGCCGCCAGGTGGTGCAGCACCAGGGCCAGGTCGCGCTGCAGGGCGCCCGCCCGCGGCGCGCGGTTCGAGAGCGTGCCGGCCACGGTCACGCAGGCGGTGTTGCCGTCCAGGAGCAGGCGCACGTCCTCGGACAGCAGCTCCAGCACGGCCGCGCGCAGCCCCGGGCTCCCCAGCGCGGCGGCCACGTCCTCGCGGGTGCGGGTGTCGATGTACACCGCCGGGTCGAAGTCGGGGTCTCCGGTCTGCACCTCGCGCTTGAAGACCTTGGCCAGCTTGTGGGCCAGGCCCTCGCCGCACAGCTCCGCCTGGAGCTCCAGGCGGAAGGGCACCCCGCCGCACAGCTCGATCACGTAGACCGTCCGCTGGTGCTCGCCGCGGTCCTCGATCCAGCGCCGCTCACGGAGCACGAGCCCCCGCGGGGCGAGCCGGCCCTTGAGCCGGCCCGCGTGGCACTCCGCGCACAGCCTGAGTCCCGCGATCTCCAGTTCCCCGGGGGCGATCGGCGCCTGCCCACACAGCCCGCACGTCTCCGGCATGTTTCCTGCCCTCCCGCGCCCGACTCTACCGCGCAGGCATGCTTCAGGTGAAGGCCCTCAGGGGTGTTCCCCGCAGGGCCCTACCAGGAAACAGAACCGAGCGGGGTTGCGGTCAGGGCGCGGCGGGCGCGGGGGCGTCCGCGGGCGGGGCGCCCATGGCGTCTCCCCAGCCGCCCTCGGCCATCATCTTGTACACCCACTTGCCGTCCTTCTTGATGACCATGGAGGCGTTCTTGAAGCTGGCCTTCTTCTTGCCCATCTTCATGGTGATCTTGGTGACCACCACCGCGAGCGAGTCGGTGATCACGGTGACGTCGTACTTGGCGCTCATCTTGAACCCCTTGGGCGGTGGGGTCTCCATGAAGGGCTTCATGGAGGCGATGTACTCGTCGCGGGTCATCATCACGCCCGAGCCCTGGCCCTTGGCGTCATCGCTGATCATCAGCACCGGGTAGTCCACCCCGGCCCAGCAGGCCTCCAGATCGCCCTTGTGCATGGCCGCCTCCTGGGCCTTAAAGAACGCGGCCAGCTCCTTCTTGACCAGCTTCTCCTGCTTGATGGGCCGGGAGGCCCCGCCCAGGGCTGTCATGTCCATGGCGGGCGCGGGCGCGGCCGCGGGCGCGGCGGCGGGTTCGGCCGCGGGCGCCGCGGTGTCCTGCGCCAGGGCGGGCAAGCACAGGCCGACCAGCGCGATCGAAACCAGCACGAGCATGAGCTTCTTCATGGTTCCCTCCACGACTCTGCCGATTGTGGGTTGAGATCCGGCCTATCGGGGGCAGGGTATGCCCCCGCCTGCCCGGGCGTCAATGGGTCGGGCCAGACGGAGCGACCTTGCGGCCGCGGAAGGCGACCACCAGGAGGATGGCCGCCAGGAGTACGGTCAGGCCGAGGAAGATCCAGGCGCCGAGCACCAGGGTCCTGCCGCAGTCCCCCGCCCGCGCGCTCCACCACCAGGCCGGATCGAGGGCCACGGGCAGGGCAGCCCAGCGCAGGCGCTTGAAGCTCCAGCCCAGGCGCCGCAACCCGAGCATCGCCAGCCCGGCCACCAGGGCCGCGGCGCCGAACAGGATCCAGCCGAGCGAGGTGGCGCGCTCGATCGCCTCGGCCGCGCCTGGCCCCGAGCAGGCCCAAGCCAGCCCGGCCCAGAGGAAGCACACCCCGAAGGCCTGGAGCCTGCTCCGACCCGCAGCACGCACGCACCTTCGCATGCCTCAGTCTACCTCAAGGAGATCAACCGTCCCAAAGGCAAATAGAGGCCAGGGGGACCAAGAGGCCGGGAAGCAGTCCTCAGGGGTGTCCACCGCAGGGCCGAGGAGGGACACCCCTGAGGGCGCCAGGCGCTCGACAGCCTCGAGCCCGCGTGGCATGCTGGCCACAACTTCCCTCCGAGGGGCGAGCCTTGGCGAAGAGAGACTGGCAGAACGGGGTCATCCTCGGGTGCGTGATCGGCCTGCTCCTGGGCGGCGTGGGGGTCGGCCTCCTGGTCCGCGCCTGCGAGCGGTCCGAGATCGAGCAGGTGAAGGCTGGCTGGACGCTGGTGCCGGTGCTCGTCTTCAGCCTGGACCTCCAGGCCGGCGTGGCCGTCGACTACGACCACGTGGCCAAGATGCAGGTGCCCGAGCTGTTCGTCACCCCGAGCGTGATCAGGCCGCGCGAGCTCGAGCAGTTCATCGGGCGGAAGCTCCGTTACCCCGTCAGCCGCGGGGACCTGATCGTCCTCGGGGTGTTCGAGCCCCGGGCCGCGCCGGCCGGGGCCCCAGGGTCGCCCTAGCCGCTCACTCGCCCAGCTCGGCCCGGCGGGCGTGCAGGCACAGCACCTCGGCCCGGGAGGTGTCCAGTTCCGGGATGCGCACCCCCTCGGGCCAGGCGCCCGGCGGCGGGACGCCCATGGGGAAGTCCACCGCGCCGAGGTCGAGCTCCGAGCGGCGGCAGGCGCGCGCGAGCTCCAGGCAGCGCCCGGGGAGACCCCCGTGGCCGAAGAGCCTCTCGCAGGTCACTTGATCATGGCTGGCGAGCGACTCGAGCCGGTCCACGGCCAGCCAGCGCCCGGCCAGGCAACCCGCGCCGATCGCCGCGGCCCACAGGATCGGCAGGACGACGGCGGCCGCCCGCGCGAGCCAGCTCGAGGCGGCGGCCCTGCGCAGGTCGCGCCAGGCCGCGAACCCGATGGCCAGGACGACCAGCGGCAGCCCGCCGTAGATGGCGATCCCCAGCCAGTCGCCGCCGTCCAGCGGCTCCCCGGCCACCAGGGCGTGGATCGCCATCCAGGCGCAGACCGCGATGAGGAAAGGCGCCAGCAGCATACCGCCCAGCGCGATCAGCTTCGCCATGCCCGATTCCTCCCAGCGGCCATGGTACGGCGACACGGTGCGATATTCCAACCGCCGCCCCTCGGAAATCCACCTCGGGATTTCCCTGATCGGGCCCGCACCAGGTTCGCGAGCACACCCGCAGCCGATGCGCTTCCGGGCAGTTCGCGCTCTGGCCGCGGCTGGAACGAGAGTTGCATCATCACCTCGCCTGGAGCTCTCCCGGGGGAACCCGGGGGCCGATTCACCTTTCCGAGGAGGTCCCGCGATGCAAGAGAGTGTCATCCGCTCCCCGAAGATCCTCGCCCGCGCGCTCCGGGCCGCGCTCGGAGCCTGGTTGTTGCTCGCCCTGGTCGGCTGCGGCGACTCACCCGAGCGGGATCTGCTGGAGCAGTCCCGGGATCTGTGGCACAGCCAGGCCCCCACGGGCTACCGCTACGACTTCACCTGGAACTGCTTCTGCGAGCCCGGCTTCACCGGGCCGGTCGTGGTGCACGTGCAGGCGGGCGCAGTGACCTCGGTGACCTACCAGGCGGACGGCGCCGCGGCGGACCCGACCGACTACCGGACGATCGAGGGGCTGTTCGAGCTGATCGGGGACGCCATCGACCGGGACGCCCACGAGGTCCGCGTCACCTACGACGCCACGCGGGGCTACCCCACCAGCGCCTACCTCGACTACGAGGAGTTCGCCGTGGACGAGGAGATGGGCTTCTCCGCCTCCAACCTGACCGCGGAGTGAGCCGGGGGCACCCAGCCTACATGTCGAGGCCGGGCCTGAGGCCAGCGCGGGCGCGGGCGAGGACGGTGCGAACGCGCCGGGCGCGGGTGTCAGGGCGCCTGGCCGCGGCCACCCAGCGCGCGTACAGGCGCCGGTAGGAGGGCGCCAGCGCCTCGAACCCGGCGCGCGCGCGGTCATCGCCGGCCAGGGCCGCCGCGAGCTCGGCGGGCAGGCCCTGGATGGGCCGCGCCCCCTCGGGCACCTCGTCCCACAGCCCGCGCTCCTTGGCCGCCTCCACCAGGGCGAGCCCTGCGCGGGTCATGCGCCGGGCCGCCAGCAGGCGCGCGACGCGCTCCTTGTTCGAGGCCGACCACACGCTGTCCGGCCGCCGGGGGGTGAAGCGCTGCTGGTAGCGCAGGCCATCCAGGGCTCGCTTCAGCCCGTCGATCCAGCCGAAGCACAGCGCCTCCTCCACGGCCTGGTCGTAGGTGACCGTGGGGACGCCGGAGCCCTGCTTGTAGATCACCAGCCAGACCACCCGCGCGCTGGCGTGGTGCTGGCGCAGCCAGGCGCGCCAGGCGGCCCGGTCCCTCGCCTCGACCCTCGGCTCGTCCTGCCCGATCGCTGGCCTCTTCATGTAGCCCTCCTGTCCGCGCCACAAGCCGCCATCGGTTGACCCTGGTGCCGCAGGCCGGATCGAAGCACAACGGCGGGAGGTGCGCCACGACCCAGGAACCAGGACGCAGAACTGCCAGCCCCCGTCCTACGGGGACCTCGGCTCCTGATGTGCGTGCGCCAGGCCTGCGACTCCCCGATGCGCGACGGACGCTCGCCAGGCCCGCCTCGCCCGTCGCACCTCGAAGGGATCCTCAGGGCGGAGTAGATCTTGATCGCTTCCTCTCGCGATGGGCGCTGCTCCGGCCAGGTTGCAGTAACCTGCGTTGCATCAGAAGCGCCCGAGTCCGCTCGATCTCCGCGGCCAGCTCCTGCTCGCCGGGCAGCGCGGTCCGGTACTCGGCGGCCAGGACCTTGCTCGGCAAGCCTTCGATCGCGTAGCGCGCCACGGCCTCGTCCTTGTGCGCGCACAGGATGATCCCCACTGGCGGGTTCTCACCCTCGCGCACCCAATGCTCGCGGGCGTAGTTGAGATAGAGGTGCATCTGGCCGGCGTCCGCGTGGGTGAACTTGCCGAGCTTCAGGTCGATGATCACCATACAACGCAGTCGGCGGTGGAAGAACACGAGATCCACGCGGTACCACTCGTCGCCCACGCGCAGGCGCCTCTGCCGACCGACGAAGCAGAAGTCGCCGCCGAGCTCCAGCAGAAACGACTCCAGGTGGTAGATCAGCGCCTCTTCGAGGTCGCTCTCCGAGTACTCGTCCTTGAGGCCCAGGAACTCGAGCACCAGAGGATCCTTGATCTCCTGCTCGGGCAGCACCCGGTCCTCCGGTTCTGCGAGCCCGCCCTTGCGCAGCATCGCTGCCTTGTCCCGGGATAGGGCGGTTCGTTCGTAGAACTGCGCGTCGATCTGGCGGGCGAGCTGGCGCACGGTCCAGCCCCCACGCAGGGCCTCGGCCTCATAGAAGCGGCGGGCATCCGGCGAACGGCTGCGCCGCACAAGGAGCACGTAGTGTGACCACGAGAGCGGAAAGACGTCGGCCAGCGCCGAGAGGCTCGACGTCGCCTTCGCCGCAGAGGATTCTCCGGACGCCGTCTGGAGAATTCGCGGCGCAGGAAGCGGCTGGGCGGATCTTCCAGGCAGTTCTTGGAAGCAGTCGGAGTAGGCCTGATAGAAGGAACGCATCTCGAAGAGGTTGCTCTTGCCGAACCCACGCCCGAAGCGCGCGCCGAGATCCGCAGCGAGTCGGTCGATCAGCGCCTCGCCGTAATCCGCCCGTTCTTCTCCCCGCTGCTCCTGCTCGACGATGCGACGTCCGACCATCCAGTAGGTGGCCGTCATCACCGCGTTGACGGCGCGGGTCGCTGAGCCGCGCGCCAACTGGATTAACCCCGCGATGTCGCGCAGGGTCTCCAGGTAATCGCCCGTATCGAAAGGATCGAGGGCGGTCGGTCGACGCCTGGTCATTGGAACACCGGTGCGAACAAGGATCTCCTCCTTGCCAGGGCCTCCAGGGCTCCTGGCCATGCGTGTCTCCCCGAACTGGCGAACCGTGTCCAGGCCGCCGGGTGGCCAGAGCAACTGCTGTGCCAACCGACCAAGCTCGCACGCAGGCGTCGGCCGCGGGGTCGATCTTCCGCAGAGATTCCCTGCGGCTATCCTGCTCGGCGCTCCCGCTCCACGAGTCCCGGCGACGCGTCACCGGCCCAGGTGCTGGCCCCAACCGTGACCGATTTCCGGACACCCCACCGGCACCCCCTAACCAGCTGGGCAGCGCCCCCCGCGAGCCGCCTCAGCTCCAGATCGGCGCGTGCAGGGCCGCGACTCCCCGATGCGCCAGGTCCATGCCAGACCCGCCTCGCCCATCGCCTTCTCGAAGAGTTCCTCAGGCTGGTACGCCTGGCCGGATCGAAGCACAATGGCGGCATGGTCGCCATCGGCCAGCGGGTGAAGGGCGAGGTCCGCGGGCGCAAGCGCCCCTGGCGCTGGTGGCTGCTGAGCCTCGGGCTGGCGTGCCTGGTGGCGGGGGCTATCCTGATCCTCGTGCCGGTGGCCGACTCCGAGAAGCCGCACCAGCTCCTGGTGGCCGGCCACTGGCTGGACGTGCCCTGGGAGCTGGGCCTGCCCGCGCTCGTCCTGGGCGGCGCGCTCCTTCTCGCGGGCCTGTGGCGCGCCCTCCGCCATTAGCGGTTGCTACCCGCCAAGGCCTGGCCACAGACCCTTGAATGTCAGGGCGGTGGTCGATACTCTTTGCATGGGGAGATGCATGGAACAAACGAGCAAAGGGGCGACGAGGATCCAGCCGCCAGGAGTGCGCCCGGTTGCGGGGAATGGCGGTCAAGCCCTGTTCGCATTCTTGCTGGATACGCTGAAGGGGCAGGGCGATACGGTGACCCATTCAGTTGCAACCAAAGGCCAGCACCTGCCGTTTGTTCTGGGAGTACAAACGCCCTCAGGCGAGCGGCTGGGTCTAGCCATCTACGCATTTCCGATCTCCATGGAACCTGGTCCCCGCTTCGCCTTCCTGGCTGATCTTGGAGGCGAGCGCTGCGGAACAGAGTCGCTCTGGAAAGATCCCTATGGAGTGATGCAAACGCATCTTGTTGGAATCGACATCGAGCAGGGCGTGATCGTGGGTGCGGATGCGGTATACAACGATCCCCTCACCTCTCCGACCCGCTTCGCGTTCAGCAACAACGAGATGGATGCCATCCGCAGTCGAGGCTGGCACGCCTGGGAACACGAGCCCGACGATGCAACGCCGGGGCTGGAACCACCGATCGAGATCTTGGTTGGCTTCCGTGCGCAGCACCTGTTGAACTACCTGCGTTATGAGCGGGAGGCCCAGGGAGAAGATCCCGGCCACCGCCATCTGCTGGCGGAACGGTTTGCGCCAACTCAATTATAGCGAGGCATTGGAATGACAGCCTTCGAGGAACTGCTTCGGGGAATGGCCGCAGGTAGGTCCTGGGAGTTGATGGGCAACGCGGATACTGCACGCGACCTGATGCATCGGGTCTACGAGGAGCGCTACCACGGCGCTGCCCACTTCAAGGACCGATTTCAGCTACGCGTGAATCTCCAGAAGAAAGACGATGCGGCCTCCTACGCTGGCTGGATCACGGCAGAGAACCCGACTTCGGGCCCGTACCAGGGCACATCCTTCGTCTGGTTCCCCGGTGAGAAAGGCAGCGTAGCAGTGCTGGTCATCGGCACCGACGGGTTCGGTGCGGACACGTCCATCCTCGGGCGACCCGGCCATGGCCGCAGGCTTCGCGCGCTCTCGCGTATTCACCGGGGCAAGGTTTGGGTCAAACCAGATCTCCTGGAAATCGCCGGCGAGGTCCCCTCTCCCATCACGGAAGTCTGGCCCGAGATCCAGCCTGCGCTGAAGGCCTACTCGAGGGTCATCTATGCTGCCGTCCCCGTTCGGGGATCGAAGGACGCCGAACCAGTGCAGGACCTGCTTGACCTCTTCTTCGAGGAGCACAAGATCCCGCTGACCGGCAAGGCCAAGGATCGCTGGGCTGAGAGGAAGAACGCCATCGCAGGTGCTGTCTTCCCTCATCTCAGTGAAGTGGATGTCCTTGCTCACCTGAAGGAGCGACGCTTCGTCGTGCTCGAGGGACCACCGGGCACGGGCAAGACCCGGCTGGCCTACCGCATTGCTGACAAGATCGGTTCGGCGACCAAGGTGCAGTTCCATGCGGCCCGAACCTATGAGGACTTCGTGGTGGGCCTCTTCCCTCGCCCCACGGTCCAAGGTCTTGCCTTCGAGGTGCGCCCCGGTGACCTGCTGGCAGCCAACCGAAAAGCACAGGGAGCGCCGCACCTCTTGGTGTTGGACGAAATCAATCGGGCCGACTTGGCGCGGGTGCTGGGCGAGGCGGTGGTTCTTTTCGAGCCAGGAGAGACCGATCGCAGCGTCAAGCTCGCCCACGCTCCCGAAGGTCAGCCGCAGGAGTTCAAGCTCTCGCCAAACCTCATGGTCCTCGGCACTCGCAACACAGCGGATCGAACCATCGCGCGGATCGATATCGCCATTCGCCGCCGCTTCGCCTTCCTGGAAATGTGGCCCGACTTGAGCGCGGTTTCGTCCGAGGGCGTGAAGCTGGCCGAGGACCTGTTCGCAGACGCCATCTCCACCTTCGTCGAGTATGCCGACGAGGACACCATGCGCCTGGTGCCCGGCCACGCCTATTTCCTCGACCCGCGCAAAGACTTGAGCACCGAGCAGCGCGAGGCACGGGTCGCCAGACGGATCCAGTTCGAACTCCTGCCCCTCCTCCGGGACTACCTCACCGAGAAACTCTGCGGCGGTGCCAGCGAAGCAATCGCGGGCCTGGCCGACCGGATCCAGGCGCGGCTCTTGGGGCGTGAATGAACCGGGGCCGCACTCAGAAGGGGCGACTGCGCCCTGGGAACCTGGTCTCGACGGAAACCCCATCCCGCCAGCTTCTTCGCACGACCGATCATGGTGATCCGATCATCGTTCGAGAGAAGGACCTGGGGTTGACCGGGGATCGCTGGGTCGAACCCTTCCTCGATGCGAACCGTTCAACCCTGGCCAGGCTGTCTTTGCGCCCCGAGGTGCGTGTGGATCCCAGGCCCAGCGTCCTACTGCATCCAGGTCCCAAGGTCGGTGCAATTCCGCTGCTGAATCCCTCGACCCGAAGAGTCGCGGCCGGGCTGCTGGTGGAGCCACGTTTTCGCTGGGTCGCACTCGGGTCGGTGTTCAACGCCATCGGGTTCTCGGTGGAACCCTCTCTCGGCGGTGGTGCGTTGGTCCCGGGATCCGCCAGGGAGGTCCCACCTTGGATCCTGGCGGGGCCCGTGTTGCAGCGCCTCGCGGCCCTGCTCAACCACCGCAGACGAGGTTTCATCGAACGGAGCGAATCCCGCGCAAGTCCGCGAGGACGGGTCGACTGGACGCGCTGGGCTTCGCTCGACGTCCCTCACGGACGCTGGACGACATTTCCGTGCACCTTCTCGGATCCGGATGACGATCCAAGTCTCATGGCGGCCGTGCGCTGGACACTGGCCCGCATCGGTGATGAGCTGGCCGCGATCCCCTGGTCGCTGCCAGCGCGCACCCTTCTCGAACGCACAGCCGAGCTCCAAGTCCTTGCAGGAACTGGAGTGGCACTGCGGCCCTCACCGTTCTGGTCACCCCTCGCTGAGTCCGACTGGGTCCTGTCGGCAGTCGAGGCCATGGGCTGGGTCGCAGAGGAACGCGGGCTGGGGGGCTCCCGGACCCTGGATGGTTTGGCCTGGGATCTCTCGATCGATGAGGTCTGGGAGGCATGGGTGGCTGCATTCGCCGCGGATCTCGCGAGGCAGCTGGGCATGACCGCCAGCACGTTCAAGAGCGTCCGCCGCCCGCTGCGCTGGAGCGGCCCGGTTAGATCCATGGGCTCGCTGGCCCCGGACATCGAGCTTCGCAACCCGGAGCGGGTGATCTGGATCGACGCAAAGTACAAGGCGCACCTGGAGCTGCTTGGCAGGCATGGCTGGGAAGGTCTCAAGGAGGAGGTCCGGGAGCAGCACCGGGCCGACCTACACCAGGCTCTGGCCTACGCCTCTCTGGCCGACGCCCCGCTCGTGGACACGGTGCTCATCTATCCTCAAATCGGCGACCAGACGCAGCGCACTACCACAATTGCATCCGTCACCTCGGGCCGCCGCCGTGTGAGGATCTTCCTCGCTTCGCTGCCGTTCGGATACCGGCACCCGGAGCACCGGACCGCCTGCCTGAGTTCGTTCAGCGAACTCTACTCTGCTTAGTACCGAAGGCAGTAGGCTCAGCCCCGTGTCGCTTCGCGCCACGGGGTAAGAAACTCATCGCGCGGAGAACAGTGCTCGAGTTTCTAAAACCAGTCACTGACCCGGACCAGGATGCTCAGGCCGAACACGTCGTAGCTGGACGAATAGCTGCCGGCGTTCACGTAGGTCGAGGCCTCGGGGTTGGAGGGGTTGACCTGGGTCAGGCGCGCCTCCTCCACCGACACGTCCACCGGCATCTGGAAGACATGCAGGTAGCCCGCGTCCAGCTCCCAGGCCCCGATCCTGAAGCCCACCCCGAGTGCCACCCCGACCTTGTCCGCGTCGGAGGAGGCCACGCTGTAGTAGGCGTCCGGCGCCGCGCCCGTCTCCCAGTACGCGCCCAGCCGGATGGTCAGCCACTCGAGCGGGCTGTACTGCCCGCCCAGGCGGAGCGACCAGGTGTCCCGCCACTTGCGCTCCAGCACCAGCGGTAGCACCAGGTAGTCGCCCACCGTGGGCACGTCCCGGTAGTAGGCCGGCCCGATGGTCTCCACCACCAGGGTGTCGAACACCGACCAGCCCTCCCACACGAAGTCCAGCTCCACGTCGAACAGCGAGCGCCTGGCCCCCGGTGAGGCGGCCGCGGCACCCCCGGCCTCGGGCTCGACCGCCTCGGCGGCGATCTCGTGGTTGTAGCGCACGCCCGCCCGCACCACCCAGGGGAAGTCGAAGGAGGTCTTCACCGGCGGCTCGGCCGGGTCGAGGGTGACCCCGTCGTAGTAGTAGTGGTCCGGGAGCCGCGAGCGCAGCTTGCCCTCGGCCGCGAAGTGCATCTGTGGCATGAAGGAGAGTGCCAGCTCGACCCCGGCCAGCGCGTCCACCCAGGCGCCCGGCGCCAGCCACACCCCCACCACTCCGGTCGGCACCCAGGCGGCCTCCGCGATGTACTGCACCAGCCCGTCCTGATCGCGATCCTCGGGCCCGCCGAAGATGCCCGGGAACGAGGAGGCCACCATGGTGTTGTTGATCTTCAGCGTCGCCAGGGCGAAGCCCGCCCCGATCCTGAAGCCCGGTGTCGCCTCCCAGGCCGCGGCCGCCTCGAGGAAGTAGCCGAAGTTGTCGGAGCGCACCAGCGCGTAGCGCTCCGGGCCGAGCTCGGGGTAGCGGCACAGCCCGGTGTAGGGCCCGTAGGCCCCGAGCGCGAACACGAAGTCCTCGAGCCCGAAGTCCGAGGACAGGCTGAGCGACGGGTCGGGCAGCACCGGCGCGTCGTTCTCGATGGCCGGGTAGGCCTCGCCGATCTCCGGGAGGGTGGTGCGCTGGTGCTCGAGGCTGAAGTCGATGATGGCCCCGTCCAGGTGGATGCGCGTGCCCGGCTGGCCAGCCAGCGCGGCCGGGTTGTACCACAGGGCCGACAGATCGTCGGCCCCGACCAGGAAGGCGCCGCCGCGCGAGAAGGCCCGCACCCCGCGGTCGGGCAGGTAGTAGCCCCCGGCCAGCGCCGGGAGCGGCAGCAGCGCGAGCAGGACCAGGCTGAGCGTCCGGCCGCTCATGTGCGCCTGTCCAGGAAGAGGTCCACGAACTCGAAGCGCTCCACGTCCACCAGGCCCCGGTCGGTGATCTTCAGGCTGGGGATGACCGGCAGGCACAGGAAGGACAGCGCCATGAACGGGTCGGGCAGGGTGCAGCCGAGCGCCGCGGCCGCCTCCTGCAGCCCCCTGAGGGTGTCGGCCACCTCCTGCAGCGGCAGATCCGACATGAGCCCGGCGATCGGGCAGCGCAGCTGGGCCTTCACCTCGCCGCCCTCGACCACCACCAGCCCGCCGTTCTGCTTCACGATGCGCACGGCCGCCTCGAACATGTCGCGGTCGTCCGCGCCCACCACCACGATGTTGTGCGCGTCGTGGGCCACGGACGAGGCGATCGCCCCGCGCTTCAGCCCGAAGCCGCGCACGAAGCCCATCGAGGTGTTGCCCGAGCCGCGGTGGCGCTCGACCACGGCGATCTTCAGCATGTCGCGCGCGGGGTCGCTCAGCGCCCGCCCGCCGGCCACCCTGACCGAGTCCTCGCCGGCGCGGGTGACGATCTGCCCGGGCACCACCTCGATCAGCCGGGCCCGGGTCCCGTTGGCCGGCAGGTAGAAGTCCTCGGGCTCGATCCAGCGCACGTTGATCGAGCCGCGCAGGTAGATCTTGGGCGGCGCCTCGAGGTTGAGCGCCCGGCCACCCTCGGCCACCAGGCGCCCGCGCTTGTACACCCGGCGGATGTCCATGCGCTCGAGGCTGCCGACCACGATGAGATCGGCCAGGTAGCCCGGGGCCACGGCCCCGCGATCGCGCAGCCCGAAGTACTCGGCCGTGTTCAGCGTGGCGAGCTGCACGGCGGTCATGGGCGGCAGGCCGCTGGCGATGGCCCGGCGCACCGAGTCCGACAGGTGCAACCCGCGCACCAGGTCCAGCGGGTTGCGATCGTCGGAGACGAAGAAGCAACGCCGGGCGTTCTCGGGGCTCACCGCCGGCAGCAGCGCGTCCAGGTTCCGCTCGGTGGTGCCCTCGCGGATCATGAGGTGCAGGCCCTTCCTGAGCTTCTCGCGGGCCTCCTCGAGCTGGGTGCTCTCGTGGTCGGAGGCGATCCCGGCCGCGGCGTAGGCGTTGAGCCGGAGACCCCCGAGCAGCGGGGCGTGGCCGTCGACGCGCTTGCCCCGGGAGGCGGAGAGCTTCTGCAGCACGCCCGGATCGCGCCCCAGCACCCCGGGGAAGTTCATCACCTCGCCCAGCCCCAGCACCCAGGGCTCCTGCAGCAGCGGGGCGATGTCCTCGGCGGTGAGCGTGGCCCCGGCCGTCTCCATGTGGCTGGAGGGCACGCACGAGGGCAGCATGGCGAAGAAGTCCACCGGCAGCCCCTGGCTCACACGGTGCAGGTAGGTGATGCCCTCCAGCCCCAGCACGTTGGCGACCTCGTGCGGGTCGTACACCACGGTGGTGCAGCCGAGCGGCAGGAGCGCCCGGGCCAGCTCCACCGGTCGCACCATGGCCGACTCCAGGTGGATGTGGCCCTCGACGAGCCCGGGCAGCAGGAAGGCGCCGTCGAGATCGAGCTCCTCGGCCCCGCGGTACTGGCCGGGCGCGCCGAAGCCCGCAACCAGCCCACCGGCCACGGCCACGTCGGACACGTGGATCTCGCCGGAGAGCACGTTGACCACCCGGGCGTTCTTCAGCAGCAGGTCGGCCGGCTTCTCGCCCAGCGCGTGGCTGATGATCTCCTGGATCTCCACCCTGCCTCCTCCGCCTCTGGCAGCGCAGCGCGGATTTCGGGCGAAGATAGCACGGGAGCATGGAAATGGGGTAGATTCAGCCCAGGAACAGCCCCAGCCCTGGAGGCCGCAGCATGATCACCCGCGTCCTCGGCGCCCTGCTGGCCGCGAGCCTGCTCCTGGGCGCCTGCTCGGAGGAGTCGAGGCCAGCGCGCGTCCGCCACTACGAGTTCCGCGCCATCGGCGGCTTCTCCATGGGCTCGGCCACGGCCGCGCTGCTCGGCCTCAAGCACCGGCAGCTCTTCGACATCATCGCCCCCATGGGCGGCCCCATCGACATGGGCTACTACATGCGCGTGCTCAAGGAGGAGGTGTTCTCCGGCTTCTGCGAGCCGCCCGTGGTGGGCCAGATGTGCCCGGCCCCGGACGCGCGCCAGCACTACGAGCACCTCGACTGCGGCGGGCCGGCCTCGGGGCTGACCAACCGCACCAGCGCGCTCGAGGCCTACAAGGACGCCGCCATCGCCATGGGCAACTTCATGTCCTACAACCCCGCGCACCCCTACCTGCCGCCCGGGGTGCCGCTCGAGTGGCTGCAGCAGTCGCAGCGCGAGATGTGCGCGAACCCCGTGCGCCTGCCCGCCTTCTACGACTGGCGGTACAACCCCGAGGGCCTCTACCCGGCCATCACCTACTGCGACGCGAACAACCAGGAGACCGCGGACTGCGACTTCGACCCGGCCCGCGAGCAGACCTTCGCCCAGGAGATCGCCCTGGCCATCGATCTGAACGACAACGGCCGGCGCGACTCGGGCGAGCCGATCCTGTTCTGGGGCTCCGAGCGCTTCGACGACTTCGGCGAGGACGGCGTGCCCTCGCACGAGGAGCCCGGCTACGACGCGGCCTCGAACCCGGACCCGGCCGGCGACGACTTCGACACCTGGGAGAACGCGCTGGGCAGCGAGGGCAACCACCGCCACGACGAGGGCGAGCCCTACCTGGACCACGGCCTGGACGGGGTCGCCGGGACCCGGGACTCGCCCTGGGACTTCGGCGAGGGGAACGGCGTCTTCGACTACAACCCCAACATCAAGCTCATGTCCGCCGAGGGCGACCCGGCCTACATCCTGAGGGAGGCGCCGCTGGCCGACCTGGCGCGGCTGGACTTCTACCTGGACGCCGGCATCCGCGACCACCTGCGCTTCCACGAGACCACCGAGAGCTTCGCCGGCATCCTGCGCGCGCGCGGCCGGGAGGTCGACCGCCGCTCGCGCTTCGAGTCGCTGCTGCCCGAGGGCTACCCCGAGGGCGAGCCTTACAAGCCCGAGGCGGTCGACTGGTCCACGCTCGGCCGCGACGTCTTCCTGACGTACGGCAAGGCGGACGCCAGCGAGTACGAGATCCTGCACGGCGACGGCGGGCACGTGGGCAACGGCACCGAGGTGATCAACCGCTTCACCACCTCGGCGGCCTACGTGTCCGGGCGCTGGCCGGACGGGGACTTCGAGCGCTTGACCCCCAGCGCCTCGCAACTCAGGGTGCTGGACGAGACCTACCCCAGCCAGATCCTCGGGGAGGACAAGCAGTACTACATCCTGCTGCCCCCGGGCTACGACGACTTCCCCGACAAGCGCTACCCGGTGCTGTACCTGATCCACGGCATCGGCATGTCGGCCGACGTGATGACGGTCTCGGCGGCCTTCGTCGACTGGCCCATGCGCGAGGGCCTGATGCAGAAGTTCATCATGGTCTTCCCGGACGCCGAGTGCCGCAACGGCGACTGCTTCGACGGCAACTTCCTGGCCAACCAGAAGGGCCGGGATCGGCCGCCCAAGCGCTTCGAGGACTCCTTCGTCCAGGAGCTCATCCAGCACGTCGACGACACCTACCGCACGCGTCCCCCCGCGGACCTCGAAGTGCCCGCGGCGATGCTCGCCCCCCTGGATCTCTGAGGCCTCTCGCGGCCCCGTGCCTGGGGGCCCCGCTGAAAGGCGCCGCCTCCTCCTGCCGACAGACCCACGAGACCCGGCCCCGGCCGGAGGGAGGAACGACCATGAGCAAGCTGGGATCCCTGGCGCTCACCGCCGCCCTGGCGCTGGCCGTCCAGGCCCGCGCCGCGGACAGCTACGAGATCGATCCGGTCCACTCGTCGGTGCTGTGGAAGGTGCAGCACATGGGCGCGGGCCACGTGTGGGGACGCTTCACCGACTTCTCGGGCTCGCTCCGCCTGGACGCCGCGGCGCCTGCCGGGAGCGCGGTGGAGGTGACGGTCAAGGCCGGGAGCGTGCTGACCGACAACGAGAAGCGCGACCAGCACCTGCGCTCCCCGGACTTCTTCAACGCCCGCCAGTTCCCGCTGATCACCTTCAAGAGCAGCGCGGTGAAGCCGACCGGCCCGGACAGCGCCGAGGTGACGGGCGAGCTCACCCTCAAGGGTGTCGCGCGGCCGGTCACCGCCCGGGTGACCCGCACCGGGGCCCAGGGCGACCTGGTCGGCCTGGAGGCCACGCTGAGCATCAAGCGCAGCGAGTTCGGCTTGGGCTTCGGCGTGGGCCAGGGGCTGGGCGACGAGGTGCAGCTGGTGATCTCCGTCGAGGCCAAGAAGAAGTGAGCAGCGCGGCGCTCCACTTCCTGCTGTCCGGGCTCGCGGCCCCGGCGGCCGCCGCGGGCCTGCCGCTGCTGGCCGGCTGGCGGCCGTGGCGGCGCGCGCGGCCGGCGGACGGCCGCTGGCCGGACGGGAGCTGGGCCGAGGCCCTGGCGCCGCCCTTGGCCTACGCCGCGGTCTACCTGGCCACGCGCGGCCTGCCGCCCTGGCCCCCGCTCGAGGCCGCCGACTGGCTGCTCGGGCTCGGGCTGATGGCCGGGCTGCTCGGGGCGCTCGACCAGGCGCTCGCGCCCCCGGGCTGGCTGCGCGCCGGCCTCGCGCTGCCCGCGCTCCTGGCCGTGCCCCTCCTGGTGCTCTGGCCGATCGCGCTGAACGAGTGGAGCGCGCCCGAGGCCGCGGGCTGGGTGGCCGGGCTCGGGCTGGCCGTCGTGGGGCTGTGGCAGGGGCTCGAGCGGCTCGCCCGGAGGGCGCCGGGCCCGGCCGTGCCCCTGGGGCTGGCGCTGGCCGCGGGCGGGGGCGCGCTCTCGCTGGCGCTCTCGGGCACAGCCACCTGGGGGCTGCTCGGCGGCGCGCTGGGGGTGGCCCTGGGGCTCTCGTTCCTGCTGGCGCTGCTGAGACCCGGGAGCCAGGCCGGGCGCGGGGCCAGCCTGCCCTTCGCCGTCCTGCTGGGCGGGCTGGGGATCGCCGGCGCCTTCTACGCCTCGCTCTCGTGGGTCAGCCTGGCTCTCCTGCTGCTCGCCCCGCTGGCGGGCTGGATCGTGCCCCTGGTGCGCGGGGCGCGCCGGGCCGGGCCGGTCTGGACGCTCGTGCGCACCACCCCCGTGCTCCTGCTCGTGCTGGCGGCGGTGGCCTGGTCGTGGCTGGAGTCCCCGCCCTTCGGCTGAGGGGCTAGGCG
Organism: Myxococcota bacterium; assembly: GCA_022710975.1. Lineage (GTDB taxonomy): Bacteria > Myxococcota > B64-G9 > B64-G9 > B64-G9 > JAKLGA01. The sequence goes on from JAKLGA010000007.1 coordinate 107,036, forward strand.
AGCACCAGGCGGATGAAGCCGTCGCCCTCGAGCAGCCCGAGCGAGCCCCCGAGCGCCTGCTCCTCGTCGTAGCCCTGCACCGCGTCGGGGGCCTGGCCCGGCCGGCGGATGGCCACGGGCACCGGGTCGCGCCCGTGCTGGCCGCTCTCGACCGGGGTGGGGTGGTCCGGCAGGATGGCCACCGTGGCGGCGACGCCCCGCGCCTCGAGCCCCTCGAGGATGGGCCGCACCAGGCGCTGGTCGAGGTACTCGATGCAGCGGATCTTGAGATCGAGGTCGCGGGCGTGGGCCGCCTCGTCGGAGGCCTCCACGTGCACGTAGACGAAGTCGTGGTCCGCCAGCGCGTCGAGGGCCGCCTGGGCCTTGCCCTCGTAGTTGGTGTCGTGCAGCCCCGTCGCGCCGGGCACCTGGATCACCTCCAGGCCGGCGTACACCCCGAGCCCGCGGATCAGATCGACCGCCGAGATGACCGCGCCGCGCACGCCGAAGCGCGCCTGCATGGTCTCGATCTTCGGCCGGCGGCCGGGCGACCAGGTCCAGATCGAGTCGGCCAGGTCCTTGCCCGCCTGCCGGCGCCCGGCGTTGACCGGGTGAGCGGCCAGGAGCTCCGCGGCCCGCCGGTGCAGCTCGAGCAGCCGCCCGACGGTGCGCGCGCTGGCGGGATCGCCCCCGGCGGACCGGGGCAGCAGCTCGGACACGAGCCCGCCGACGTGGTCGTGCGGCGGCGCGCACTCGAGCGCCGTGGACGCCCAGCCGCCGGACAGCACCAGCAGGTGCCGGTAGCTGACCCCGGGGTGGAACTTGACCGGCAGCGGTCCGCGCGCGCCGCCAAGCTCCTCGTCCAGCCGGGCGACGAGCGCGCAGGCCTCCTCGTTCGAGATGTGGCCGGCCGAGTGGTTCTTGATGCGGCGGGCCTCCGGCGGCCCCTCGAGGCTGATCAGGTTGCAGCGCATGGCCACGTCGCCCGGGCCGATGTCCACGCCCATGCTGGCCGCCTCGAGCACCGCGCGGCCCTCCTTGCTCACCGAGCGGTCGTAGCCCAGGACGGCCAGGTTGGCCACCGCCGAGTCGGCCGGGCCGGTCTCGCCGACCGTGCGCAGCCGGCCGACCCGCCCCTCGCGGGCGAGGCGATCGATGTGCGGCTTGCGGGCGACCATGAGCGGGGTCTTGCCACCCAGGCGGGCGACGGGCCGATCGCTCATGCCGTCTCCGATGACGACGATGGCCTTCACAGGCGGTACTCCGCGAGCAGGAAGGCCTTGAAGGCCGCGTAGTCGGCCGGCAGCTCGCGCTGGTGCTCCGGGAGCGCGTCCAGGCCCCGCAGGCTGTCGGGCAGCTCGGGGTCGATCCCGATGAGCGCGCGGATCTCCTCCGGGAACTTGGCCGGGTGGGCGGTCTCCAGGGAGACCGCGGGCCTGCCGGCGAGCTCCGGGTGGGCGGCCAGGAAGTCCTCGAGCCCCACCCAGCCGACCGCCCCGTGGGGCTCGAGCAGCGCGCCGGTCCGCGCGTAGGTGTCGGCGATGGCGCGCCGGGTGCGGGCGTCGTCGACGCTGACGGCGTGGAGATCGCGGCGCATGCGGTCCAGGTCGGGCGGCTCCGCGAGGTTGCCCCGCTCGTCCATCCAGCCGCCGTAGAGATCGACGATGCGGGCCAGGTTCGAGGGGTGCCCGACGTTCATGGCGTTGGAGATGCACTTCTTCGAGGGGACGATCTTCTGGTAGCGCCCGCTCGCCAGGAAGCGCGGCACCTCGTCGTTGGCGTTGGTAGCCACCACGAAGCGGGCCACCGGCAGGCCCATGTGCCGGGCCAGCAGCCCGCCCATCAGATCGCCGAAGTTGCCCGACGGCACGCTGAAGACCACCTGCTCGCCGCCGGCCACGTCCGCCAGCCTGGCCGCGGCGTGCACGTAGTAGACCGACTGCGGCAGCAGGCGGCCGATGTTGATCGAGTTGGCCGAGGTCAGGCTGAGATCGGCGAGCTCCGGATCGCTGAAGGCAGCCTTCACCAGGGCCTGGCAATCGTCGAACTTGGCGTCCAGCGCCAGCGTGGCGATGTTCCCGCCCAGGGTGGTCATCTGCCGGCGCTGGCGAGCGGACACCTCGTCGCGGGGGAACAGCACCACGACCCGGATGTTCTCGACCCCCAGGAAGGCGTGGGCGATGGCCGAGCCCGTGTCGCCCGAGGTGGCGGTGAGCACCAGCAGCTCGCCCCCGCGCTGGCGCACCAGGCGCCCCAGGGCCCGCCCCATGAAGCGGGCGGCGAAGTCCTTGAACGAGGCGGTCGGGCCGCGGTCCAGCCGCAGCAGGTGGCGGTTGCCCTCCACCCGCTCGACCGGGACCGGGAAGTCGTAGGCGTCCCGGCAGATCGCCTGCAGGTCGTCCTCGGAGAAGACGCCCCCGGCGAACAGGCCGAGGATCCGGGCGGCCAGCTCGGGGTAGGCCAGGTCGCGCGCCCGGGCCAGCAGCTCGCGCTCGAGGCGCGGCAGCGGGCGCGGCAGGTACAGGCCCTTGTCGCCGGCCTGGCCCTGCATGAGCGCCTGGGCGAGGTCCACCTCGGGCGCCCTGCGGTTGGTGCTGTAGTAGCGGATCATGGCTCAGCGCCCGGGTTGCTCGCGGGAAGCGCCGCCCGCGGAGAAGGCCGCCGGCACGGCGCGCTGCACCTTGCCGTCGATCGCGCGCAGGGCCTGGTCGAGATCGGCGATGATGTCGTCGGGGTGCTCGCCGCCGACGCACAGCCGGATGAGGTTGGAGGGGATGCCGGCCAGGCAGCGCCCCTCCTCGCCCTGCTGGGAGTGGGTCGAGATGGCCGGGATGGTCGCCACCGACTTGATGCGCCCCAGATCGGTGGCCCGCCAGATGCGCTGCATGGCGTCGAAGACCTTGCGGGTGGGCGCCGGGCCGCCCTTGACGCGGAACGACATGAGGTGGCCGTAGCGGTTCACCGGCTGGCCGTACTGGGCGTCGTGCTCGGCGTCGACCAGGAACAGGTAGCGCGAGGCGAGCGCGTGCAGCGGGTGGCTCGGCAGGCCGAGGTAGTCGACCCCCTCGATCACCGGCTGCCGCTCCAGCCAGGCGGCGACCTGCATGGTCGAGCGGCTCAGCAGATCCATCTTCGAGCGCAGGGTGCGCAGGTCGTTCAACGACAGGATCGCGTTCATCGGAGACAGGTTCGGGCCCAGATCCCGGTTGGGCAGCAGCTTGAGGTAGCCCGCGAAGTTCGCCCGGAGCTCGTCGCCGCCGAAGCGGCTGGTCAACCCGTGGCGCGCGATGACCGCGCCGCAGATGCCGAACCCCGAGGAGGTCATGCTCTTGGTGACCGACTGCACCACCACGTCGGCCCCGTGGCACAGCGGCCGGAGCAGGGCGGGCGAGGCCACGGTGCTGTCGACGATGAGCGGTAGCCCGTGGGCGTGGGCCAGCCTGGCGACGGCCGCCAGATCGAAGAAGGCCTGGCCGGGGTTGGAGGGCATCTCCCCGTAGAGGAAGCGCGTGTTCTCGTCGATCTTCGAGGCCCACTCGTCGAGATCGGCCGAGTTCCTGATCCAGCGACACTCGACGCCCCGCTCCTGCATGTAGCGCACGTTGAAGAGCTGGAAGGTGCCCCCGTAGACCTGGCAGGTGGCCACGAAGTTGAGCCTGGCGCCCGGGCGCTTCGGGTCAACGGCCAGGAACGGCTCGGTGGCGGTGTGGATGGCCGCCATGCCCGAGGAGGTCGCGCAGCAGGACGTCTCGCCCTGGAAGCCGTAGCCATCGAGGAGCGCCAGCGTGTTCTCGAGGTAGTAGGTGGAGGGGTTGGCGATGCGCGAGTAGCACCAGGTGGGGATCCTGTAGGACAGCGCGGCCTCCATCTCATCCGAGTCGCGGTAGGCCTGCGAGGTGCTCATGAAGATGGGCTCGATGATCGAGCCCTGGTTGAAGTCGAGCGCCTCCTGCATGGTGTACAGGCCGTGCACGGCGAGGGTGTCGAAGCGGCAGCGGCGCATGGCCGCCAGATCCGCGGCGCGGCGCGCGGTGGCGCGCTCGGCGGCGGCGACGTAGCGACCGACTCCCGCGCTGGAGCTCGTGTCCGGCATGGCTCAATCCTCCTGGTTTGAGGTTCTCGACGCTCGGGTCCGGCGGCGCGCGGCGCGCCGCCCGGCGCGCTCCGCCCGCAGGGCGATGCCCTGGTCTTCCTTGGCGCTGGCGAGCACCAGGAAGGTCTCCTGCTTCTGCACGCCGCCGATGGCGGCCAGCTCGTGGGACACCAGCCGGCGCAGGTGCTCGATGTCGCGCACCACCACGTGCAGCAGGTAGTCGTAGCGGCCGGTCACGTTCAGGCAGAGCTTCACCTCGGGCAGGGCCCGCACCTGGGCCTCGAACGAGTCGATCGACCGGGCCTGGTGGCCGGTGAGGTTGATCATCACCACGGCCTGCGCGTGGTAGCCGAGCCCCTGGGGATCGAGCACGGCCCGGTAGCCGCGGATCAGCCCGCGCTCCTCCAGGCGCCGCACGCGCTCGAGGGTGGTCGAGGGCGCCAGCCCGACGTGGCGCGCCAGCTCGGCGTTCGGGCGCCGGGCGTTCTCCTGCAGGGCGGCCAGCAGCCTCAGATCGATGTCGTCCACGGGCGGGAGGTTACCAGCCATCGGTCTGCAAGTAAAGCCATCTTCCGGAGATCATCCGGCCGAACCAGGCTCCGTCAGCAGATTGTTCTGCGTTGCCCGCCATCCATAGAACGGAGCGGGGCGGGCGGAGGGGGGCTCACCAGACGAGCGCGGCCCAGGCCAGCACCCGGGCCGAGGTGCCCGGGCGGCTGCCGTCGGGCCGCTCGAAGGCGGAGCCGGGGAAGAACCAGCCGGCCTCGATGCTCATGCTGAGCTTCAGGCGCTCCCAGAAGGGCTGCTCGAAGCTCAGGCCGAGATCCACCTCCCAGCCGAGCTCCCGGCCGGCGTGCGGCTTGCCGTAGGCGTTGGTCGGCACGCCGCCGTTGAGGAAGGTCTGGTAGGACTGGCTGAAGTCCACCGCCGACCAGGCCCCCAGCAGCCCCAGGCGCAGGCGCATGTTCTCGAGCGGCCGCAGGCTCAGGGTGGGGAAGAGGTACACCGCGTTGGACACGCGGCCCGCGCTGGCGAGCTGGTCCACGCCCGGCAGCGGCTCGGCCACCCGCGCGGGGTCGGCCGCCTCGGCCGCGGCCATGGCGCTCATCTGGCGCAGCACGTGGTCGAACAGCACCAGCCCCACCCGCAGGTTCGGGTCGAAGCTGAACTGGGTCATCCGGCCGTCGCGCGGGTCCGGGTCGCCCGTGGCGTAGCCCACCTCCAGCACCGGCTCGATCTCCCAGGTGACGAAGCGCCAGCCGGCCCGGGCCACGCCGCCGGAGGCCAGCACCTCCACGCCGTCGAGGTGCTCGGCCTGCACCACGCGGCTGGTGTGCCCGACCAGCAGCGCCGCCTCGGCCGCCAGCAGCGGCCCGCCCTGCCCGGCCTCGGGCTCCCAGCGCGCCGCGAGGTCGAGGGCCACCACGTCCAGGCGGTCCCCGTCCTCATCGTCCTGGAAGCGGCCGGCCATGTAGAACCCGGCGAACAACCCCGCCTCGCGGTAGAAGATGGACAGCAGCGCCTCGGCGCCCACGTCCCCCTCGCGCAGGTCGGCGTTCTCGTCCCGGTAGACCACGCCGCCGCCGAGCGCCACCACCAGCCTGGAGGCCCAGCTGTCGGGCATGAGGGTGGCGAAGGGCCGGGTGGCCAGCACCAGCCGGTCGGACAGATCGCCGCCGCTGGCGTGCCCGAAACGCTCGGGCGTGTCCCGGCCGTCGTGGGCCAGCAGCCCCAGCCCGAAGTGGCTCGACATCTGCCCGGCGCGCAGCTCGAACCAGGGCGCCCGCCAGGTGATGGCGAAGCGCCGCAGCTCGGCGTTCTTCAGATCCCAGCCGCGGAGCTGCTCGCGCTCGTCCGGCCGCAGCCCGGCCGCCAGGTGATCGAAGTCCCCGGCCACCTGCCCGGCCAGCAGCTCGAGCTCCCCCTCGAAGCGCAGGATCCCGTCCACCTCCTGGTCCAGGCCCAGGCGCAGGCGCTGGTCCAGGGTCCAGCCCAGGCCGGACAGCTCGCCGGCCGCGTCGAGCGGAAAGGCCTCGGCCCGCGACAGCGCCCAGCGCCACTCGGCATGGAAGTCGGTCTCGCGCACGTCCCGGGCCGCCTCCGGCCCGGCCTCGGCTTCGACCTCGGCTTCGGCCTCGGCTCCCGCCTCGCCGGGGGTCTCCTCGTCCGCCTCGTCCGACTCGTCCGCCCCGGCCGCCCAGGCCGGTCCGGCCAGCAGGCAGGACAGCCCGAGCGCCAGCAGCTTCAGGGTATCCATGCGCAGCTCCCGTCACCCAGGCAGGTGTCGTCGATCCACTCCCGGCCCGCGGTCTGGAAGAACCGGGCCACGGCCAGGATGGCGTGCAGGTTCACGTCGTAGGCCTCGGAGGGATCGCTCGGCATGATGCCGTGCGCGCCGCGCGGGCGCGGGTAGAGGATGCGCAGCACCGCCCGCCGCCCGTCCGCGAGCTCCCGCCCGAGCCTGAGCGGCGGGTCGAGCCGCGGGGCGTCGAAACCGTCCAGCCCCTGGGACAGATCGTCCGGGTCGAGCAGGATCTCGCGCGGGTCGTTCCAGGGCGGCCCGGCGAAGCGCCGCAGCCGCTCCAGCCCCTCGGCCACGTGGTGGTCCAGGAGCACCCGGTGCGGGCTGCGCCCGTAGCGCGCGTCCTCCTGGCCGGGCGCGAAGGGCAGCAGCCCGGCCGCCCGGGCCAGGGTCAGCCCGGTGGAGATGGGCACGTTCATGTCCCCGGCGCTCAAGAGCAGCGCCAGCGCCTTGGCGCGGTGGACCCCCGGGTAGTCCTGGTACAGCTCGAGGTCCTGGTAGTAGGCGGCGTAGTTGGCGGGGTCGCCCGGGTCGAGCGCCGTCTGGGCCACCTGCACGAAACGCCGCAGCTCGGGCGTCTGCCGGAGCGCGCCGTGGCCCGAGGCCAGCGCGCGCAGCGAGCTGCCCGCGGGGTAGACCGCCCCCTCCCAGGTCACCTCGCGGTCGAAGGCGGTGAAGGCGCCGTTCGGCACGCCGGGCAGCGAGACCTGGAGCCGATCGCCGAGGTCGCAGGCCACGGCGAAGCGGAAGCCGCCCTGCCCGTCCACCTGGGCCTCGGCCGACTCGCCGTTGTCGAGGTTCTCGAGCCGCACCCGCGCGCCGGGCGCGAGCGCCGGCATCGAGAGCACCGGCACCTCCACCTCGTTGAAGCTGGAGGGCAGGTAGAACTCGAGCTCGGTGCCGCCCTCCACGGGCCGGCCGATGAGCAGCGGGCCGAGCATGGGCAGCATGACCAGCTCCGGCACGCCCTGCTGCAGCGAGCGCACGGCCACGTCCGAGAGCCCCCCGCCAGGGGAGATGGGCGCGGCGGCGACGAAGGCGGGCTCGAGCGGCGCGGCCAGGCTGGTGACGATGCCGCCCAGCGAGATGCCCCACAGGAAGTAGGGGCCGTCCGGGCCGGCCAGATCCACCTGCCCGTCGCCGTCGAAGTCGCCGGCCAGCCCCTCGAGCTCGGGCTGACCGTCGCCGTCCGCGTCCTGGCTCCAGCGCCGCTGGCCGTCGAAGCCGCGCAGCAGCTGCACCAGCCGCAGCACGTCCAGCGCGCCCTGGCGTACGGTGTCGCGGGTGCGGAAGGTGTGGAACGACCAGAAGTTGCCGGCCAGATCGGGCCAGCCATCGGCGGTCACGTCCACGGCCCGGCTGTCCACCAGCCGATCGATGAAGCCGCCCAGGTTGTAGCCGGCGAACAGCAGCCGGTAGAAGTCGATCTCGTCCGGCTGCAGCACCAGCCCGTGCATGACCACCTCGAGGCCGACCGTGGCGATGCCCAGCCGCGCCATGTGGCCGGCGAACCCGAGCGCCTCCATGCGCGAGCCGCCCGTGCCGTGCACGTAGATGGCCACCGGGTAGGGCGGGCCGATGCCCTCCTCCGGACGCGCCCGGGGGATGGCCACCAGCCAGGGCAGGTCCTCGTCGACCACCTCGGCCTGGCCCGCGTCGGAGTCCAGCTGCCAGCCGCCCGTGAGCCCGCGCAGCAGCAGCGGCGTCTGCGCCCGCGCGAGCACGAGGTAGTCGATGTGCTCGAAGGACTCGAGCAGCGCCGTGGCCAGCGCCCCCTGGCCGAACAGGCCCTCGGCGAACAGGCGCACCGCCCCGGACAGCTCCCGCATGGGCAGCAGGAAGGGGTTGTGGTCGAGCGTCCGCGTGTCGTCCCAGGCCACCTCGAGCCGCGTCTCGGGCGGGAAGCGCCCGGCCAGCCAGGCGAACGGGCCCTGCCCGTAGAGCCCCATGCGCAGCGCCTCGAGATCCCGGGTGGTGGACTGGGTGGTGAAGGTCCAGGCGAAGGCCACCTGGCCGCGGCCGAGGCCGAGCCCGGGCAGGTGGTCGACGAGCGGGCGCAGCGCCTCGGTCTGGTCGGCGTGGTTCACGCCCTCGAAGGGCGAGCGCACCGGCTGCCCATCCAGGCCCGTGAGCCGCGAGGAGAGCACCACGGCGTAGGTGCGCTCGGGCCGGAGCGGCACCAGCGGCCGGAGCACCAGCGTGTCCGTCTCGCGCTCGTAGAAGGTCAGCAGCTCGTCGTCCGGGTCGCCGCCCGGGCGGAGGGTGTTGGGGTGGTCGAGCACCCCGTCGGCGTCCGTGTCCTCGCCCCGGTCGAGCTGGCCGTCGCCGTCGAGATCCTCCTCCACGGTCTCGAACAGGAGGTTCGTGCCCGTGCCGCGCGGGTCGTGGGGGAAGTAGCGCGCGGGCCGCTCCAGGGTGAGCGGGTAGGCGCCGTCGCCCACGTCGAGCAGCACGGGCTCGCCCGTCTCCAGATCCACGACGTACACCGCGTCGTCCGCGAGATCGAGGTCGGCCCCGTGCCGGGCGAGCAGCCCCTCCACGTCGAGCGGCGCCTCGAAGCGCACCGAGATGGGCGCGATCGTGGAGAAGCCCGCCAGCCGGTCCACCTCCTCGCGCACCTCGGCCTCGAGCAGCGTCGGGGCGACCAGGCTCACGTTGAGCCGCCGCCCCGTGGGCGAGGAGGGGTCCGGGCGGGTGGCCACGTCGTTGGGGAAGGGGATCTCCGGGAAGGGGCGGGCGTCGAGATCCCAGGCGATGCGCGGGCCGGTCCCGGGCGGGGTCAGCGCCAGGGCGGCGGGCTCCTCGCCGCAGGCGGCGAGCCCCAGGGCGGCCAGGCAGACGAGCGCAGCGAGCCTCATCGGACCTCCTCGGGTGGGATGGCCAAGACCAGCACGGAGCCTGGCCGGGGTCAAGCGGGTGCTGGCCTGTGCCCGCCCGCGGCAGAGAGAGGCTGCGCCTGGCCACGCGATCGGCTAACATGCCCCCGGATCGGGAGGTGCGCGTGGCCGAGGCGCTGTTCCACCGCCGCAGGCACTGGGCCTGGAAGCTGCTGCCGGCCCCGGTGCTGCCCATGAGCCAGGCGGAGCTCGGCGAGCTGCGCTGGGACGCCTGCGACGTCGTGCTGATCACCGGCGACGCCTACGTGGATCACCCCTCCTTCGGCGCGGCGCTCATCGGCCGGGTGCTGGAGGCCCAGGGCTTCCGCGTGGGGGTGATCGCCCAGCCCGACTGGCGCGACGCCCGGGCCTTCCGCGCGCTGGGCCGACCCAGGGTCATGTTCGGGGTGACCAGCGGCAACATGGACTCCATGGTCAACCGCTACACGGCCGACGGCCGCAGGCGCTCGGACGACGCCTACTCGCCGGACGACCTGCCCGACCTCCGCCCCGACCGGGCCGCCCTGGTGTACGCCCAGCGCTGCCGCGAGGCCTTCCCCGACGTGCCCGTGGTGCTGGGCGGGCTGGAGGCCTCGCTGCGCCGGCAGGCGCACTTCGACGTGTGGTCGGACAGCGTGCGGCGCTCGATCCTGGTGGACTCCAAGGCGGAGCTGCTGGTGTACGGCCCGGGGGAGCGGCAGGTGCTGGCGATCGCCTGCCGCCTGGCCGCGGGCGAGCCGCCGGAGGCGCTCGACGACATCGCCGGCACGGCCTGCGTGCGGAAGGCCGGCGCGGCGCCCGCCGGGGGCCCGGGCTGGGTCGAGCTGCCCTCCTTCGAGGAGGTCGCGCGCGACCCGCGCGCCTTCGCCCGGGCGGACCGGCTGGCCCACCGGGCGGCGCTCGGCCGCGGGGGCGAGACGCTGGTGCAGCGGCACGGGGAGCGCGAGGTGTGGATCCGGCCGCCGGCCGCGCCGCTGTCCACGGCCGACCTCGACCGGGTGTACGAGCTGCCCTACACCCGCCTGCCCCACCCCGCCTACCAGGGCCGGCGCCTCAAGGCCTGGGAGATGATCGCCGCCTCGGTGACCATCGTGCGCGGCTGCTTCGGCGGCTGCGCCTTCTGCGCGCTCGGGCTGCACGCGGGCCGCTGCATCCAGAGCCGCTCCGAGGACAGCGTGCTGCGGGAGATCGCCCGGGTGCGGGACGTCCACCCCCAGTGGAGCGGGCACGTGTCCGATCTCGGCGGGCCGACCGCCAACATGTACCGCATGGGCTGCCGGCGGCCCGAGGCGCCCTGCGCGCGGCTGTCCTGCCTGTACCCGAGCATCTGCCCGCAGCTCGAGACCGATCACCGGCCGCTGGTCGAGCTGTACCGCCGGGCCCGCCAGGTGGCGGGGGTGAAGAAGGTGCTGATCGGCTCGGGCGTGCGCCTCGATCTGGCCGCGCGCGCGCCCGAGTACGTGCGCGAGCTGGCCCGGCACCACGTGGGCGGCTACCTCAAGGTGGCCCCCGAGCACATCTCGCCCGGCCCGCTCGCGGCCATGCAGAAACCCGGCCCGGAGGTGTACGAGCGCTTCCGGGTCCTGTTCGAGCGGGCCTCGGCCGAGGCGGGCCTCGAGCAGTACCTGGTGCCCTACCTGGTCGCCGGGCACCCCGGCACCCGGGACGAGGACATGCTGGAGCTCGCGCTGTGGCTGAAGCGCCACGACCTCCGGCCGGAGCAGGTGCAGACCTTCCTGCCCACGCCCATGACGCTCAGCACCAGCATGTACCACACCGGCCTCGACCCGCGGGTGGCCGCGGCCGAGGGGGAGCCCGCGCCGGCGCTGCCCGTGCCGAAGGGGCTCAGGACCCGGCGGCTGCACAAGGCCTTCCTGCGCTACCACGACCCGCAGAACTGGCCGCTGCTGCGCGCGGCGCTGCGCGCCATGGGGCGCGCGGAGCTGATCGGCCGGGGCAAGCACTGCCTGGTGCCGGACCTCCAGCCGGCCGGCGCGGGCGCCGGCGCGAAGCCCGGGCCGCCGCGCGGGCCGCGGGCGGAGGGCGGACGACGGGCCGCGCGCAAGCGGCGCGGACGCGGTTGACCCCCTGCCAGGCGCATGTTTTACTGGCACGCCGAACGAGGTACACATGCGGATCAAGAACTCCCTGGCCATCTCCCTCGCGCTGCTGCTGTCCCCCGCCGCCGCCCTGGCCGGCGAGCTGGTGGTGCTCGACGATCGCTTCGACGACAACGCGGGCGGCTGGTGGCTGGGCGACGACGGCAACGACGCCGCCTCCATCCAGGCGGGCCGCATGCGCCTGACGCGGCGCGTCTCCGGCGGCTGGGCCACCTGGCGCGGCGCCCGCGTCCACCAGGAGGAGAGCTACCGCATCGAGACCACGGTGACCATCACCGAGGACCAGGACAACTACGGCTGCGGCCTGTGGTTCGGCTCCCGGGACGGCAACAACGGCTTCGTGTTCGAGGTGGGCGACGAGGGTCAGTACCGCTTCTTCCACTACGACAACGGCACCTGGGTGGACGAGACCTCCTGGCAATCGAGCTCGGCCGTGCGCAAGGGCATCGGCTCCCCCAACACGCTGTCGGTGGTCAAGCAGGGCGCCCAGTGGGCCCTGTACATCAACGGGCAGTACGTCAACCAGGTGCCCGCCCGCCCCTTCTACGGCCAGAACGTGGGCTTCCGCATCGAGGCCCGCATGACCTGCGAGGTCGATCGCCTGCTGGTGCTGGAGGAGGAGGGCCCGCGGGCGCCCGGCGCCATCGCCGTCGGCGCCTACCCGGGCCCGGGTGAGCGGCTGGTGCTGGACGAGCCCTTCGACACGAACGCCCTCGGCTGGGCCCTGGCCGCCGACGAGAGCGGCAGCCTGGGCATGCAGATGGGCAAGCTCATGGTGCGCCACCTGACCACCGGCGGCTACGTGCAGACGATCGCGCCGGTGCTCGACATGTTCGGCGACTACCGCATCGAGATGTCGCTGCGGGTGCTCGAGGACCAGGACAACTACGGCTGCGGCCTGTTCTTCGGGGCGAGCGACGTGAACAACGGCTACTCCTTCGAGGTGAGCGACGACGGGTTCTACCGCCAGATCCGCTTCGAGGCCGGCGTGTACAAGGACGAGACCTCCTGGCAGAAGCACCCGGCCGTGCGCACCGGCCTGGGCTCCCAGAACCACCTCAGCCTGGTCAAGTCGCTCGAGCGCTGGTTCCTGTACGTGAACGGGACCCTGGTCGATCGCGTCCCGGCGCGGCCACTGTTCGGCGCCCGGATCGGGCTGCGCCTCGAGGGCCGCATGGCCTGCGAGGTGGACCACCTGCGCGTCGTCGCCCTCGGGCCGCGGCTGCAGCCCGAGGCGCCCGTGGCCAACGTGTTCGGCCCGGCCGGCCTGGTCGCGCCGCCCCCGCGGGAGGAGCCCGCCCCCGAGCGGCCGGCGCCGATCGAGCCGGCGGCCCCGGCGCCCAGGGTGGTGGCCGTGTTCGAGGTGCTGGACTCCTCGAACCGCCTCAGCAAGCAGGAGCGCAGCGACCTCACCGAGTACCTGATGGCGCGCCTGACCGCCCAGGGCGGCTACGCCGTGGTGCCGACGGACACCCTCAAGCAGTCGCTGACCGACACCAAGAAGGAGAGCTACAAGGACTGCTACGACACCTCGTGCCAGATCGCGTTGGGCAAGGCCGTGGCCGCCGAGCTGGTGCTGACCACGAAGCTCCTGCGGGTGGCCGGCGAGTGCGCCATCACCGCCACCCTGTTCGACGTGAAGAAGGAGGCCACCATCAAGGCCGCCACGCTGGACACGGCCTGCGAGATGAAGGGCTTGCTGAACGCGCTCAAGGAGCTGGTGAAGCAGCTCTAGGCTTTCGAGCGCCGAAGGCGCGCTGAGAGTCTCACCCCGCGAAGCATGCGGGGCTGGAGACCGACGTTGCGCACCCCACCGGGGTGCGGGGAGGAGGCCACGTGAGACGAACCCTGAGCGTGGGAGCCGCGCTGCTGCTCCTCGCCTCGTCGGCCCTGGCCGCCGAGGAGCTGGTCGTGGTCGACGAGCGCTTCGACAACAACCGCCGCGCCTGGTGGGTGGGCGACGAGGAGTACGGCGCGGCCGAGGTGGCCAAGGGCCGCATGCTCGTCACCCGCAAGATCTCGGGCGGCTGGGCGACCTGGACGGACGCGCGCATCCACCAGGAGGACGACTACCGCATCGAGGTCAACCTGCGCATCGTCACGGACAAGGACAACTACGGCTGCGGCCTGTGGTTCGGCGCCAAGGGCGGCGACAACGGCTACGTCTTCGAGGTGGGCGACGAGGGCCAGTACCGCTTCTTCCACTACGACGCCGGCAACTGGGTGGACGAGACCGGCTGGCAGTCGAGCGACGCCGTGCGCCCGGGGCTGGGCGCGCGCAACACGCTCACCGTGCGCAAGCAGGGTGAGCGCTGGCTGCTGTACATCAACGGGCAGTACGTGGACCGGGTGGCCGCCCGGCCGTTCTACGGCACCGGCCTGGGGACGCGCATCGAGGGCCAGATGGCCTGCGAGGTGGACGACCTGCGGGTGGTCGAGCTCGTGCCGTCCGAGCTGGTGCGCTCCATCGGCGGCAAGGGGGTCGAGGCCCGCGGCGTGCCCGGCAGGCTCAAGCTGCTGGTGCTGTCGATCGACGACGGGACGGCGCTGCTGAAGCAGGAGGACCTCGAGCCGCTGGCTGAGTACCTGGCCGGCTGCCTGGCGGCCACGGGCGCCTACACCCCGTTCAGCCGCTGGAAGCTGAAGCGCTCGCAGCTCGAGGCCTGCCGCGACACCGCCTGCCAGGCCCGGCTGGCCCGCGGGGCCGGGGCGGAGGCCTTCGTGACCGCCAGGCTGCTGAAGCTGGCGGACGTGTGCGCGGTCACCGTGACGATCATCGACGCCAAGCGCGAGACCTCCCTCGGCGGCGGCGTGGCCGACTCCTCCTCCTGCAGCGTGCAGGCCGTCCTGGAGGCCCTGCGCGAGATCTCCGAGCAGTTGTAGGTCGGGCTCAGGGCAGGTCGTCGGCCGTCCGGCCGTCGAAGTACACGGGATCGAAGACCGAGTCCGGGCCGGCGGCGCGCCGGCCGCCCATGACGTAGTGGGTGGGCAGCCAGTAGTCCGGGTGGTACAGCACGCCCGTGTTCAGGTAGAGCTGGTCGGTCGAGTAGATCACGTTCAGATCCCGCAGGTAGGGCATGCTCGGGGAGCCGTACTCGGAGAAGACCGCGTAGCGGTAGTCCATCCCGCCGGTGTCGTAGCCGCCCTGGGAGGAGAAGTACTTGAAGCCCACCACCCGGTCGTTCCAGGTCGCGTACTCGGTCCCGTCGAGGTCGATGAAGGCCAGGAACACGACCGCGTGGCCCGTGCCGGTGGTGCGGTTCAGGTTGATGAACGAGCCCGGCTCGAGAGACTCGAAGGGCACGGTCATGCCCATGCCGAAGTGCCTGAGCGCGTGCCCGCTACCCTCCGCGTTGATGTCGAAGTTGACCCACAGGTGCGCCTTGAGGTTGCCGGCCCCCAGGCTCTCGTAGGAGGACTCCGGCAGGTAGGCGTACACCGAGGTGTCCCCGGTCTCGGCCGCGTAGAGCTGCAGGGCCACCAAGATGACCTCCATGACCGCGGCCACGCACATGGTCCGGGGCGGCTTGGTGGCGGAGATCCAGCCCGCGGCGCCGTAGGGCACGTCGTGGGTCAGCACGGCCGAGTCGTACCCCAGCCGGCCGTAGTTCGCGTCGATCCACTCCACCGCCCGCAGCACCCACTCGTTGAAGCGCTGCTCGGGCGGCGCCACCAGCGGCCGGACGCTGAGATCCAGCGTGTAGGGCCCCGCCAGCCCGGCGTAGGAGTCGAGCACTGCCCAGTACTTGCCGGCCGGCAGCTCCGCGTACAGGTCGTAGTTGCCCCGGGCGACGAGCACGGGCGGCTCCAGGGAGGACAGCAGGTGCACGTCGATGTCCACGCCGTCGGGCTCGGGCGCCTCGACCTCCACGGTCACCCGGACCGGCTCGGCCACCCGGAAGGCGTACACGAACTCGGGCCCGGACTCGTCCGCCGCGCTGGGCGGATAGCTGTCGAAGCGATCCGACGAGGCGTCCGCGGTGCTGCGCGCGTCCACGAACACGAACGGCACGGGCAGCGGCTCGTCCTCGCCCTGGTCCAGCGGGATGGAGTCCTCGACCGTGCCCGCGTGCTGCACCTGGGCGAGGAAGTTCAGGCTGTAGGGGCCGGGCAGCGGGGTGCCGCTGTCCACGTAGGTGTCGGCCACCAGGAAGTAGGTGCCCGGCCCGAGCTCGCCCGCCACCTCCAGGTTGCCGCGGGCGACGAGATCGACGGGCTCGAGCGAGCGGCACAGGTGCAGATCGACGTCCACGCCGGCCGGCTCCGCCCCCAGCCAGGCGGTCACCCGGGTGGGGCGTTCGAGCACGAAGTAGTAGATGAACTCGGGCCCGCTCTCGTCCAGCGCGTTGGGCGGGTAGCTGTCGAGCGCGTCGGACACGGCCTGGGTGGTGTCCCGGGCGTCGCTGTAGTAGTAGCGCTCGCCGCGGACCGGGATCAGGATGGGGTGCGCGAGCGTGCCGTCCTCGACCGGCCCGCCCTCGTCCCCGTCCGGTCCGCCGTCATCCTCCGGCAGCCCACCGTCGTCCTCCGGCAGCCCACCGTCGTCCTCCGGCAGCCCGCCGTCACCATCCACCTCCTGTGGTTCGCTGCCGTCGTCTGCCTGTCCTCCGTCGCCGTCCCCGACGGCGGCGTCCGCGGCGTCGAGATCCACCTGCCCGCCGCCGCAGGCGGCCCAGGCCATGGCCAGCAGGCCGATCGCCAGCAACCCGTGGGAACCGCTGCGCATGCCTGCCTCCTGGCGACATTCTACCCCAGCGGGGTAAAAAAAATCCGGCCCCCTCGACGAGGGGGCCGGACGTCAGGGCGAAGCCTGAACCGCGATCAGGCCGCGGCCGGGGCCGCCGGCGCGTCCTTGCCGATGCTCATCGCACCGAGGACGGCCAGCACGCCAGCCACCAAGCCGATGATGTTGGTCCAGCCGAAGGCGATCATCACGATGCCACCGATCTCGGCGCCGATGCTCAGCACGCCGACGATGATGATGAACATCTTGCCCTTCTTCACGAAGCACAGGATGCCGCCGACGATCTGGAGCACGAACATGAGGAACAGGAAGTAGCCGAAGTACAGCAGGCCGGCGCCCATGGTGCCGACCTCGCCCAGCGCCGCCTTGGCCTCCTCGACCGACTTGGCGGCCTCGGCGGAGTCGGTGCCGGAAGCCTTGACGGCCTCATCGCCCATCTTGGCCAGGGCCTCGGAGCCGTACGACGCCGCGGCGCCGCCCAGGGCGTAGCCCGCACCCGCGATCACGTTGAAAATCGACGCGACGATCAGCAGTACACCAGCAGCGATCCTCATGATTCCTCCTCTTCCCTTTCCCTTGTAGGGTTACCCGGGTTAGAACCCAAGACCGTTTTTCAAAAGAACGCACCTCTCGTATCACCAAGCTTCGTGGGTTGTCAAAACAAAAAAGCATCCCCCGGCTGGGGGGCGGCGGCCCTTCCGTCCGCCGCTGCAAGGTATACGGAGGACCTCCGGGCTTTCCCCGATCTTTTTCGCCGGGTTGACAGTTCGTGCGGGGAGGGCGTAACTTCCGAGCCGCGAATCAAAGGTCAGCCGGACCCGTCGAAGACGGTGGCAGGGAGGTGGTCCATGAACTCGACCCCGCGCAAGGCCGCGCTCGCGCTGTCCGTCCTGGTGTGCCTGGCGCTCGGAGGCGCCGCGGCCCAGGCCCAGGGCTTCCCGGCCTCGCTCAAGGGCAAGATCATCACCTCGAACCAGGCCGTGGAGGTGCCCGCGACCCAGGGCCCGAAGTTCCTCAAGCAGCTCCAGAAGCAGGACCGCAAGGTCTTCAACAAGGACGAGGGCGGCAAGTGGGTGGTGCACTTCTGCGCCTTCTTCAACAAGGCGCTGCCCGGCGAGGCCATGGGGATCGTGGTGCTGGACGAGAAGAAGGAGCCCGTGGCGTCGGCCGAGGTCTCGGGGCAGAAGGGCCAGACCACCCTGTCGGCGGACATCGTGGTGGACTCGACCGAGTTCCCCGGCAAGGAGCACAAGCTCCAGATCTACTACCCCAAGGGCGGCAAGCCCGTGGTCCTGGCCGAGAAGAAGATCCTCTTGAAGTAGGGGCGGCGAGGACGCCGCCTCGGCCCGCCCTGACGGCTCAAACCACCAGCTCGGCCGGGTTCTGGTAGACGCGCTCGCAGTACACGCAGCGCACGGCCATGTCCGCGCCCGCTCCCTCCCTCAGGAACCAGGTGGTGACCTTCTCCGCGTTGCTGATGCAGCGCGGGTTCGGGCAGCGCAGCAGCCCCTTGAACTCGGCGGGCAGGTGGATCGGCCGCTTCTCCACCACCTGGCCGCCCTCGATGATGTTGATGGTCGCGGTGGGGGCCACCAGGGCGATCCGATCCGTGGCCTGGGAGGACAGGATCAGGTTCTCGACCTTGACGATGTCCTTCACCCCCAGGCGCTTGGAGGGGAAGTTCATGCCCACGGTCAGGATGCCCTGCTTCTGCACCCCCAGGATCTGCACCACCTTCAGCGCCATGGGGCTGGGGATGTGGTCGATGACCGTGCCCCGCTCGATGGCGTAGACCTTGCGCGCGCGGCTCGTGTCGTTCATCGGATGGCTCCCGTGACCAGCCCCAGCAGCGCCTGCCGCGTGGGGATGCCGTTGTGGGCCTGGCGGAAGTAGATCGCGTTCGGGGTCCCGTCGAGCTCCTCGGCGATCTCGTCCACCCGCGGCAGGGGGTGCATGATGCGCGCCTGGCTGCAGGCCCCGGCCAGCGTCTCCCGGTTGAGCCGGTAGGCGCACGCCACCCGCTCGTACTCCTGGAAGTCGGCGAAGCGCTCCTTCTGGATGCGGGTGACGTACAGCACGTCGAGCTTGCACGGGACCGACTCCAGGGTCGGCACCTCCTCGAAGGCGCAGCCGGCTGCCTCGAGCTCGAGCTTGAGGTGATCGGGCATGCGCAGGCTGGGCGGGGAGATGAGCACCAGCCGGGAGCGGAAGTGGCTGAGCGCCTGGGCGAGCGAGTGCACCGTGCGCCCGTGCTTGAGGTCGCCCAGCATGCCCACCGTGAGCCCGTCCAGCCGCCCGAACTCCTCGTGGATGGTGACCAGATCGAGGCAGGTCTGGGTGGGGTGCTGGTTGGCCCCGTCGCCGGCGTTGATGACCGGCACGCTGGCCACCTGCGAGGCCAGGCGCGCGGCGCCCTCGAGCGGGTGGCGCATGGCGATCACGTCCACGTACCCCGTCACCGTGCGGATGGTGTCGGCCAGGCTCTCGCCCTTCTTGGCGGAGCTCACGTTGGGATCGGCGAACCCGATCACCTGTCCGCCCATGGACACCATGGCGGCCTCGAAGCTGAGGCGCGTGCGGGTCGAGGGCTCGAAGAACAGGGTGGCCAGGACCTTGCCCCGCATGGCCTGCGGCCACTTGCCCGCCTTCACCTCCAGGGCCTTGGCCACGATGGACGCGATCTCCTCGTGCGTGAAGTCGCGGATGGACACGATCGAGCGACCCTTCATGTCCATGGAAGCCACCTCCCTGTCTCGGGTTGGGGCGCAGTATAGGGAGGGCGCCCGACCGCGGGCAACAAGAAAAGGGCGGGCTCACCGGCGCGCGTAGGGCGCGGGGTCGGTCAGGCCCGCCTCGGCGAAGCCGCGCAGGCGCAGGCGGCAGGCGGGGCACAGGCCGCAGGCCAGCCCGCCGGGCGCGGGGTCGTAGCAGGTGAGGGTGCGGGCGTAGTCCACCCCCAGGGCCAGCCCGCGCCGGATGATGTCGGCCTTGCCGAGATCGAGCAGCGGGGCGCGGATGTGGATGGGGCGCCCCTCGGTGCCCATACGGGTGGCCAGGTTGGCCATGCGCTCGAAGGCCTGCAGGAACTCCGCGCGGCAGTCCGGGTAGCCGGAGAAGTCCACCTGGTTGGCGCCCACGAAGATGTCCTGGGCCCCCAGCGCCTCGGCCCAGGCCAGCGCCACCGACAGGAACACGGCGTTGCGGGCCGGGACGTAGGTCGCCGGGATGTCGCCCTGGCGCGGCTCGCCCTTGGGCACCTCCAGGTCGTCGGTCAACGCGCTGCCGCCGATGGCGCGCAGATCGAGCGGGATCACCAGGTGCCTGAGCACCCCTTGGGTCCGGGCCTGGTGGGCGGCCTGCTCGAGCTCGAGCGCGTGGCGCTGGCCGTAGTCGATGGCCAGGCTGCAGACCGCGTAGCCCTCCTGCCTGGCGATGGCCAGGACCGTGGCCGAGTCCATCCCTCCCGAGAGCAGGACGATGGCAAGTTTCTTATTCGATTCCATGTGAGTACCGCCGATCTAGCAGCTTTTTTGACAGGTATTCAGGTGTAGGATAAGATGGGCACATGGCACACCCCGAAACCCCGGAGGAAACCATGGCCCAGCCGCTCGCCCGCATCCGCCTGACGCACAGGCAGGCCTCCGACCGCCGCGGCTCCCGGCGCGACCGCCGGGTGCTGGACGCGACCCTCAAGTACGCGGGCCGCTTCTCCGAGGTGGAGGTGCTGGATCTCAGCGAGCGCGGCGCCTTCGTGGTGGCGGACGACGAGGTGCCCGTCCTGGCGGACACGCTCACCCTGGCCGTGGAGCTGCCCGAGGAGGGCACCTCCGTGCTGGTGGTGGGCCGGGTGCGCCGGGTCGGCCTCTCCAGCCGCGAGCTCGGCCGCAGGGGCGGTTTCGGTGTGGAGTTCACCCGCTTCTACTCGGACGGCGGCAGGCGCAGCCTGTCGCGCCACCTGGCGGCCTGAGCTCAGGCCAGCGCCTCGTCCAGCCGCTGCTCGATCCTGGAGCGGATCTTCGACTCGGGCACCGGGATGAGGGACGACACCTCGACCGACACCACCACCCGGTCCGCCTCGAGGCGCACCACGCCCTTGGCGCCGGTGCGCTTGCCCTCGCGGGTGTTGCCGGCCCAGGGCGAGAACTTCAGGCCGTAGTGGCTCTCCATCTCGCCGGCCAGGCGGTCCAGCTTGGACCGCACCTGCTCCAGCGGCTGGTTGTGGCTGCGGACGACCTCGATGTGCTTGGCCATCTCCTCACCTTTCCTTCCCTGCCCGGCCGCCGGCCGGGGAGCTACTTGCGCATGGCCTCGCTGAACAGCCGGTATTGCCGCAGGAACCGGTAGGCCCCGTCGGGGGTGAAGAACAGGGTGTCCACCTTGCCGAAGGTGATCACGTCCCCGTCCCTGACCGGCACCGCCTGCCCGGGCCGGAGCTCCTTGCCGCGCAGCATGGTGCCGTTGGTCGAGCCCGCGTCCACGAGCTGCCAGCGCAGCCCGTCCGCGTCGAGGGCCAGGCAGGCGTGCCGGCCCGAGACCGTGGCGTGGTTGATCACCAGGTCCCGCCGGGCGTCTCGCCCGATGAACACCTTGCGCGGGAACTCGGGCCCCGGCTTCGGGTTGGGCCACAGCGGCTCGAAGTCGAGCAGGCTGGCGTTGAAGCGATCGATGCTGGCCTTGGCCTGCTCGACGGAGGCGAGCTGGGTGTGGCGGAGCTCCGCCAGCGCAGCGCCGGCCGGGGCGAGCAAAAGCAGGGGGTGGGGGAACTGCTCCGCGTACTGCTCGGCCGAGAGCGTGGCCGTGACCTTCATGAAGTCGCGCAGGCGTTCCACGCGGTGCCTCCCGGGCTCCCCCCGCTCAGCGCGGGTTGTAGTACCACACCTCGCCGGTGGCCTCCAGGCCCCCGTCGCCGACCCGCAGCCCGCCGGTGATCAGCACGCCCCCGCCCGCGAGCAGCGCCACCCCCGGGAAGCTCAGCGGCTGGCCGAGCTCTCCTGCGCCCACGAAGCTGACGTCGACGCTGAGCTCCGGGCGCATCATCCACTCGGCCGTGCCCTGGAGCTGTCGCTCGAAGCCGTTCAGGACCTCGCCGCCGGCGATCAGCACGGCCCCGGAGGGCAGCGGCGCCACGACCGCGCCCCGCCGGCCCACGTGGTCCGCGTGGACGACGGCCACGTGGAGCGGCACCACCCCGCTGCCCTCCTCGACGTCCAGCACCACCACCTCCGGGTCGTCCTTGGTCAGCAGGCCGTCGTCCCCGCCCAGCACGAACACCCTGCCCCCCACCTCCGCCAGGCCGGGGCGCAGGCGCGGGGTCAGCAGGCTGTCCCGGGTCAACGCGCCCTGGGGCTGGATCAGCCCGAGGTTGGAGCCATCGAACAGCTCCACCGGCGCCACCAGGCCGGCGGCGTCCCGCCCGCCGACCAGCACGAGCCGGTGGCCGCCCGCGCCCAGGCGCGCGGCGCGCAGGCCGCTGCGCGGCCGGGCGAGCGACAGGTTGGTGCGGGTGAAGGAGCGCGTCTGGACGTCGAACAGGGCCGCCAGCCCGGTCACCGCGCCGCCGTCCAGCTCGCCGCCGGCCACCAGGATGCCGTCGCGCGCGGTCTCGCCGTTGAGCACCTGCAGCCCGGCCAGGGCGTGGCCGGTGCGGGGCGGCACCAGGGCGGGGTTGATGCCCTGCACCTCGAGCCAGGAGTCCTCGGCGTGCCGGTACAGGAGCACCCGCTGGACGAGCTGCCCGCCGGCGTCCCGGCCGCCGAACACGAAGGCGTCGCCGTCGGCGGTGGCGCAGGCCTCCTGGCCGAAGCGCCGATCGCCCTCGCCCACCACCGGGCAGCCCGCCTCGCCCAGAGTGCAGGCGCTCTGCAGGCGCGGATCGTAGAGCTCCGGGCTGGCCAGGGCCTGCGGGGCGTCGAGGTCCCCGGCCCCGGCCCCGCCCACGATCAGCACGCGCCCGTCGCCCAGCGGCACGGCGCTGTGCCCGAAGCGGGCCTGGGAGAGCGGGCCCTCGAGCTGGGCGAACTCGCCGGCCCGGGCGAACAGGAGGTCCACCTCGACCGGGACCAGCGGGTCCAGGTCGAACGGCGCGCTCTGCCCGCTGGAGACGAGCTGGTGGTCGAGGTCCAGCCCCTCGAGCCGCAGGCTCACCCCGGCGGCCGGCTGGCCCACCACCAGGGCCTCGCTGGCCGAGCCGTCCAGGCGCCACTCCTGCGACGTCCCGTCCGGGAGGGCGAGCACCAGGCGGAGCTCGGCCACGCCCTCGAAGGGGTCCTGCGCGGGCGGCGGGTGCAGCCTCAGGCGGAGCTCCGAGGTGTCGCCGGGCACGCGGCGGACCTCGGGGCCGCAGCCCGGTCCGCCACCGCACCACGCGGCCACGGCCAGCAGGGCCGCGGCGGCTCGCCCGGCGCGGGTCCTCATGGGTTGCGCTCCAGCTGGATGTGGATCCGATCCGGCTCGCGGATGATCTGCTGCTCCGGCTCGAGGGTCAGCGCCAGGGTGAGCGCCAGCCCGCCCGCCACCACCGCGCCGACCGTGGTCCACAGCCACCAGCGGGTCCACAGCGGCTCCTCGGGGGGCGGCGGCGGGGGCGGCGGCGGGGGCTCCTCGGGCGGGAACACCTCCACCTTGACCCGCTGCGGCCCGCCGGTCCTCACCGCCGGGGCCGGCGCGACCAGCGCGCCGGGCCGCGCCACGCCCAGCAGGTGGCCGCTGAAGTCCAGGCCGAGGTCGGCCAGCGGCGCCGGCGGCGCCTCGCCCGCGGCCACGAAGGCCAGCACCCGCCTGGCGACCAGGCGCGCGATGCCCTCGGCCCGCTCGGTCGGGAAGCGCACGCCCTGCACCGCCGTGGCGCGCACCGGGTCCACCTCGCGCGCCGGCGCGCGCACCAGCGCCAGGCTGAGCACCGGCTCCCCGGTCGGATCGACCCGGGCGAGCTGCAGCATGGCGACCGCGTCCACGCCGCCCTCCGCGCCCAGGCCGCGGGCCAGCACCTCGGGCCGCTCCGAGGGCGCGGGCGCCTCGGCGGAGCCCAGGCTGGCCACGAGCCGCCGCAGCAGCTCGGGCACGGCGCGCGGCAGGAGCCTGGCCTCGACCAGCGTCTCCTCGCCGCTCTGCACCTCGATGGCCGCCCGCAGGCTCTCGCGTTCCGCCAGGTGGACCCGGACGAAGTGCAGGCCGGGCAGCAGCCCGTCGCGCGCGACCGGGCTCTTGCCCGCGGTCAGGCCGTCCAGCACCACGGTCGCCCCGGCCGGCTCGACCGCCACCCGGATGCGGCCGGCGGGCACCTGGCGCAGCCGGTCGCGCTCCTGCTCGAACAGGCCCCGCAGGCGGGACGGCACCTCCGCGGGGTTCGGCACGTACTCGGGCGACAGCACCAGGATCTCGCCGTAGGCCGCCCGGGCGCTGTCCTGGTCGCCCGCGCTCGCCAGCGCCTCGGCCAGCCCCATCAGGGCGTCGATCAGCGGCTCCGGATCGTCGAGCCAGGCGCCCTGTTTGCGGTAGCCCACCCGGGCGGTCTGGAAGGCCTCGATGGCCTCGTCCATCTGCAGCTCCAGGAGCTGCTCCCGCCCCTGCTCGTGGGCCCGCTTCGCCCGGCTCAGGTCGGCGGCGACCTCGGCCGGGACCGCCTCGGGCCGGGCCAGCAGCTCCTCGGGCGTCACCAGCGCGAGCCCGCCCTGGGCGGTGAGCGCGGCGCGCAGGGCCTCCGCCGCCTGGGCGGCCAGCCCCTCGGGCAGATCGCGCTCGAAGGGCGGGAGCCACAGCACGCGCGCGTCCTCGGCGAGCGCCGCCGCGGGCAGCAGCAGGCTCGCCACGACCAGGCATGTATGCAGGCGGCGCACCACGGGTTTTTGGGCTCCGCTCCCGGAGGTGATGAAGATCCGCTGCTGAAGCTAGCACGCCCCGGAAGAGAGGGTCAATTCGGCCGGCCCGCGCCATACTGAGGGGCTATCCACGCCTGCACTGACCTGCGCCAGGAGCCGGTTGACGACCAACGACCACCGCGCGCACAATCGATCCGTCAGCGGACCAGCCAACGGCGGGCGGATTGTCTCGGGGATGGATCCCTCGCCGGCGGCGCCACCCGGGAGGGACGCATGATCGGGACGGCGGCGATGCGGCGCGGGTTCGGCTCATCGAAGGCCTGTTCCTTGCAGGGGGGGCGTGCGGTAGCCCATCCGGGCTCCGGCTCGTCCTGCCGCTGCTCTTGCCGCTCGCCTTCTTCCTCTCTCCGCTGACCGCACGCGCGGTCGTGCCGTGCGACGATCACCTCGTCCAGGTCGCGTACGAGGCCGACACCCTGCCCGAGGACGATCCTGTCGCCCCCTGGATCGCCAACGTCACAGGCGACGTGCTGGCCTTCGTGGAGAGCGGCATCCTGACCATCGTGGCCCAGGCCAACGGCTCGGTCGTCTACGACCGCGGCGAGGAGCGCATGGCGAGCTCCGATGCCTACGCCTTCTCGGCCCGCGTGTGGCTCGAACAGACGCAGCCCGACGCAAGCCGGGCGGGGATCCTCATCGGGGGGAAGGACGGCATCAAGTCCCCGCGGATCATCCTGTTCGACTGGCCGGACTACGGCCGGCGCTTCGTGCGGCTGGAGACCCTGTCCTGGCCAGCGCCCGAGGTGGAGCTCGACTGGAGCGAGCCGCACGCCTACCGGCTGGAGGTGGTCCGCGACGGCCTGGCCCGGGTGTAAGTGGACGGCACCCTCATCATCGAGCACCCCTACGCGGACCTCACCGATTGCACGCCAGGAGAAGAGAGCTTCGGTTTGAGCCAGTTCGGCATGGCCGAGAGCATCGTGCACTGGGACTGGGTGCGGTACGAGTTCTGCGCCACGCCTCCAGTCGTCGTCAGGCCATCCCTCGAGGAGCAGGTCGCTGGTCTCGTTGAGGTGGTGCAGGATCTCGAAGCCCCTCGCTTCGTTCGACGCTGGCTCGAATTGCGGCTCGAGAGGGTAACCGGCTTGACCGATGGGCTTTCCCAAGCCCAGGAGCTCCACCGCATCGGCGCACACCTGTTCCTGCTTCGCATGATCGGGATGGTTGAGAGTCCGGCTGACCGGGTGGATACGTTGCTCGACTTCGCCCGGACCACGGCTTCACCGGAAGTGACCCGCGAGGACGGCTACCGAGAGAGGATCCGCATCGTCTCAGGACTGACGAAGACTCCGGGATTGATCCCTGGATCCCAGCCAGAAGTGCTGCGGCTGTTCGTCGACATCGATCGGAACGCGCTGGTCGGGGCCTTCAGCGGGCGCAGGCGGCTCGGCCTGCTCGCCCGGGTCGGGGTGATCCGGGCCGAGAGCGGTGAGATCGTGAGCCTCGTCTCGGAGCTTCACCCGCTCGAGTCACCCGTGGTGTCGAGGCCGACCTACGAGGCTCTGCCCATCGACGTGACCTGGGGGGGAGAGGCCGACGCAGGAGGACTCGTCGAGGCCGACGACTACTTCATGGACGCGATCGTCGACCTGGTCGAATACGATAGCGGCACCCTCGAGGTGACCCGGGTGATCGACAGCGCCTCGTGGGACTGGGAGCTGGGCACCATGGCCCAGGCCCTGCAGACCGAGGTGGCGCGGAGCCACGTTGGCAGGGTGATGCCCACCCGAGACGAGGACTTCGGCTGGTTGATCATGAACGGCCGGTGGTTCGTGCACGCGGACTGCCCGAGCTCGGAGCCTGGCGACGAGTGCGACCCGGTGCTCCACCTGCTCAACTCCGACACCGGTCGACAGTCGGCATGGTCCGATGACTGTCCGTTTGGTATGGAGAGCTGGATCTACCAGGGCGATCGCCCCATCGTGTTCCCGGTCCGATGCCAGGATGAAGCAGGCCAGACGGTCGCCTGCCCTGATCCGCGAGGGAGTCGGGATGCTTGCGTGATGACGGACTTCTCCGGTCAGGGTCCGAGGGTGGTGGTTCGAGGCAGGGATGACGCGAGCCGAGGTCTCGGGCAGGTGTCTTTCTGGTACAAGAGGATAGGCAACGGCACGATCACCTACCAGCGCTTGCTGGTCCTGGACCAGGGCCCCGTAGGCGGCAGCCGGCTGGCGTTCACAGGCGGCTGGGACGCCACCGACGAACTGGACGTGATCGTTCCCTCCCCAGAGAGGGCTGCTGCGACTGCAGCCGTCCGGCCAGCCAGCAGCCCGGTGGTCTACTTGCTTGGAGCAGACGGCGACATCGAGGATCGGGTGAACGGTAACGGGATGGGGGGCGGGGCGAGGCACAGCCCATCCGTGCCCCGAAATCCGGTGGTCGTGCTCGCCTCCGGCAGCCGTGAGCCCGGTGGCGTCGCACTCTACCTGAACGACGCCTGGAGTGCATTCTTCGGCGACTCGGACGGGCTGGGAACCGCGCTCGAGCTGGACATCGGCACGGATCCTGCCGACCCGGACACGGATCGCGACGGCATCCTCGACGGATTCGAGGTGCTCGGCATCCGGGGCGCCGGCCTCTACCCCGACCAGGCCCTGCCGAGCTGGGGCGCAGATCCTCTCCACAAGGACGTTTTCATCGAGACCGACTTCTACAATGGCTCTGGCCTCGCCAACCCTGGGGAACCGATGACACCTGGCGGAGCCGTGTTAATGGCGTCCGTGGCCGGGAAGTGCTCGGGTGGCCCGGACTACCTCGACAACCCGGATGGACTGCCAGGGTTCGCCACCCACGTGGACAACGGTCTCGATCCGTTCGACGGGGATGGCCACCCGCTGCACTCCAAACACGGGAATTGGGGTGGGGTGAATGGGGTACCGAAGGACGCCTGGGATGAATACGAGTATGGCTGGCGACATCACCTGCGGGACATCCGCAAAGGAGTCTTCCACTACGGTGTCGGCTATCCGGGCGGAGGCGGTCAGGGGGTGATTCATGGTCCGTACTTCTATTTCGGCTCCGGCAACGGAGGTCCAACGGACAGCGATCCAGGGAAGCGAGCCATCCACGAGCTGGGCCACAACTTCGGCCTCGAGCACTTCGGCCACCACGCCGCCGGCAACGAATTCAACTACAAGCCACACTACATCAGTCTGATGAACTACGCCTATGACGGCGGTTCACCGAATCCTGAGGCTCTTGATCCGGTTGACCGCAACTGGGATCGGGACAACCTCCGCTTCTCCGAGGGCGAACGCTTGTACGTGCTGGACGCACAGGGGCGGCGCACAGGAGTTGAGCGCGCCATCGATCCAGCGGCCATCGACGAGGGTGACCCCTGGCAGGACGTGCCGTCCTGGAGTTCGACCACGGCCTTCGACCTCTCCCACGGGGTCACCGGCTGGGGGCCCTTCCCCTGGTACGATCTGTTCCGCTGGATCTATCCCGGACACCGCCACGCGTCCCTCTGGTTCGACTGGGATCGCGACGGCGACATCGAGATCGACCCAGGCTCCTGGACCAAGGCAGACGTGCTGGTGGCAGAGAGCTCCGCCTTCAAGCTCTGGGAGTTCGACCGCGCCCTGGATTCCGGTCCGCAGCTCGTGGAGTACGACGGCTCCCTCCACGTGCTCTATGTCCGAGAGTCAAGGTCCGAGATCAGCTACCGCATCTACTCCGAGGGCGACGACTGCGATCCCGAGTATATCGGCGACGTTGGGCAGCCGGGGTTGCCCGAGAGCCACCAGCCCCTGTGCGGCGACTGGTCCAGCGAGTACGATATACCGGTGTCTCTGAGCACTGAAGGTGACCTGAGTGCCCTGCACAACCCCTCGACCGGCCTCATCGACATCTATTACCGGGATGACGCCAGGAGGTTGTGCGTCCTGAGCGGCGCGGGCTCATCCTGGTCGCTACCCGCATGCGCCGCGGCCGGTCTCTCCTCGGCACCTTCGGCCGTGGCCAGCGGGGACAGAATCCTGGTCTTCGGTCTAGGGGAGACCGACCCTAACACCGGGCTGGGTCCGGTGAAGATGGTCGTCCTGTCAGCCGCGGATCCGGCCGACACCAGCCAGTGGCTCACTTGGCCTCTTCAGGAGCAGATCTTCGATGAGGGATCCGAGGAGTGGTACTGGACCGGGCTCACCTCCATCGCGCCGCCGGCCATGGCCGTGGACCCCGGGGATGGATCCCTGGTGGGCATCACCATCACCCCCGAGCATGCCATGCACGCGATCCAGAGCCTCGGGGACACCTTCCTCTACTACCAGCGGTTGCGAGACGATCTGACCTGGCTCGATCGCCCGGTGATCGTCGAAGGGACCAACAGGTTCTCGAGTTACTCGGACCGCCGACCGGCGTTTGCTGTGGAGCGCCTCCCTGACGGTCAACCGCGGTGGCACCTCTGGCTACATGGCGACACCGAAGGACCCGGGGAGGGCACTCCCTTCCTGCGCATGCACTCGAGCATCGTACACGACGAGGCAGGCTACCGCCCGATCTTTTCGACCATTTCGGAGGCGACCCCGGACGGGGTGAGGCAAGTCAAGGCGACCAGGAAGTCCGGCGTGAGCCTGGCCTCATACAAGGGCAAGCTCCGGGCCGCGATCGGATTCGACGTAGGCAGGGGAGACGCCGAGTTATACCAGGGCTTCATGTTCTTCCCCCTGGCCGACGGAGTGTTCCACGCCCACCTCGAGGACCACGACGACGTGCGGCACATCGGCCGGAGCATGGCGACGACCCTGGGGCCGCTGTTCTACGGCATGCTCCCTGAGCACCAGGCCATCCTCGGTCTGACCAATCACGTCCTGGTCCCTGGCGGGGCAAGGTCCAGGAACCTCGAAGCGGCTTTCGATGCCTCGGAGTTCGACGGCATCCGGGATGAAGGCATGGTGGACCTGCAGTGCTTCCCTTCCGAGCGCGAGATACTACCGTGAGCCGAGGACCAGCCTACCTTCAAGCCGCGACCCGCGCGCTACTGCCGCTCGTGCTCTCGGGCATCCAGGCCTGCGAGGGTAACCGGGACTGTCTGGAACCCGCGTCACACGAGGGCTACTGCATACCGTCCGGCGGCTCGCCGTCGAGCTGCGATTTCTCCCCTTCGACCTGCGATGAGGGTGCCTATCGCTGCTCGCCGGGCCTCGAGCACCCGCCCGCAGGAGAGGGTTTCCTGGAGTGGGCCTGGCGGTGTGAGGAGCTCGAGTGCGATCCGCAGCGGTTCCTTCTGGGACCCGGCCCGGACTGGCAGGAGGAGCGACCCTACGTGCCCCCGGATCCCGCCTCGTTGACCGGAGAGTGGGTCCTGTGGACGGGCTCCCAGAGCATCGTGCCGCTCGGCTGCGCGCCGCAGGCTTCCTCCTACGCGGAGGTCCAGAGCCTGGCTGTCAACCCGGTCAACCCGGACGTGCTCTATGTCGGCCTGGCGATGAACCTGACCTCGGTCCGATCGCATGCGGCCGGTGTGTACAAGAGCGTGGATGGCGGCCGGACCTGGTTCACGGCCTGGGCGGGCATAGGCAGGCTCGATGCCTTCGGACAAGACACCTGCTACGAATGCGAGCTCGCTCCCACGGTCAATGCGCTCTACGTGGACCCCGCCGCCCCCCAGGTGTTGTTCGCCTCCACGGACGAGCGCGGCCTCTTCTGGAGCCGGGACGGCGGAGCGCACTGGACGGAGCTTCAGTATCTCGATGGTCACACCCGGAATCCAGGATCGACCCGGAGAGGCATGAACGGAACCCTCTACCACTCCGCTGGCGCCTCCTTCTTCCGCTGGAATGAAGCGGAGGCAGGCTTCGAGTTCGTCCAGGTCGTGAGCCAGGACCGAAGCATTCTCGCGCTGGTGCCGGATCCCGTCCTGGCTGACAGGGTCTGGCTGGGAATGGGAACCATCGATCGAACCAGCGATGAAGCACCTATCCTGGTGAGTGATGATGCTGGTTCCACCTGGCGAGAAATCGGTCACGATCTTCTGGGAGCTGACGCCCTCGGCCAGAACGTCGCGAGCCTGGCCATCTGCCCAGCCGACCCTCGGAGGATCGCCGCAGCGGTATACAAGGGTGGGATCTACCTGTCCACGGACGGTGGAGAGAGCTGGGACAAACCCGGTCCTTCTGCCGAAGGGGTCGAGGGTTGGTACGTCGGGTACGCTCCCTACGCGGACCGTTGCGTGCTGTATGCCATGATCAGGGACGAGAGCTTGCACCCTGGCAAATGGCGAACCGAGGACGACGGCGCGACCTGGACCAGAGAGGTGGTGCCACCTCTCAGGAACATCGCCTTCAACGCCTTCCTCCCGGAGATGATCTTCGGAATCAGTCCGTGGGCCGGAACCTCTCCGTTCGAGCTGTGGATCAGGAGGTGAACCCTGCTCCTTCGACGCCGGGAAGCTTGGCGTTGTCTCCTCGGGCTTGGGTGCCTGCTACAGCGACTGGTCGGAGGTGGAAGGTCCGGCGGACGAACCCCGAAATGCGGGTTTCGCCGCAGTGAACCTGGAGCAGTACCGGGACTGGTAGCCACACGTACAGTTTGCGCACCATCCTGACAGTCGAACGCCATGCTTTTGACAGCTCCGCGGGGGCGAGGGCAGAATGGGCCATCCACCCGCCAGGGGGAGTTTCCATGAAGCGCGCGCTCGCCGTCGCCGTCGCCCTCGTCCAGATCCTCGGCCTGGCCGCCTGTGAGCCCGGGCCGGAGGAGCCCGCCCCGGCGGAGCTGGCCCGGCCGCTGGAGCCCGGCGACAAGGACATCCAGGCCACGGTCGTCTACCAGCAGGGCGCCCTGCCGGACGGGAGCTACCAGCACGCGGGCGCGGACGTGTGGGCCTACGAGCCGGACACCAACTACGGTTACGACACCCTGTTCATGATGGGGCTGAACGGCAACTTCGGCTGGCCCTACCTGCGCTTCGACCTCCAGGGGCTGATCCCCGCCGGCGCCACCGTGCTGTCCGCGAGCCTGGAGATGTACGTCGAGGACGCCTACGGCTACTACCACAACGGCTCCTCCCACCGGGTGCTGTCGGCCTGGACCGAGGCCGGGCTCACCTACAACACCATGCCACCGGACTGGAACAACCTGATCTACGAGTCCACCACCTACGTGAACGCCATCGGCCAGTGGTTCTCCTGGGACGTGACCCA
The DNA here is from genome assembly GCA_022710975.1 of Myxococcota bacterium. Classification (GTDB taxonomy): domain Bacteria; phylum Myxococcota; class B64-G9; order B64-G9; family B64-G9; genus JAKLGA01. Next base: position 138,169 of record JAKLGA010000007.1, read on the forward strand.
GATGACCACGGCCTGGGTCGCGGACCCGGCCTCGAACTTCGGCCTGTCCATCCTGCCCACCGACACCTACGAGTACGACGGCGACTTCATCGTGTGGCGCAGCGACGACTACCCCGACGCATCCTACCGGCCGCGGCTGAGCATCACCTACCTGCTGCCCGAGCACCGCGCGGCCTTCGTCAGCCAGAGCGCCCCGCCCGCCAGCCTGGGGGTCGGCCAGCAGGTCGCGGTGCAGGTGATCTTCCGCAACGACGGCGCCGACACCTGGACCCCGGCGACCGGCTACGCGCTCGGCAGCGAGGGCCCGGTGGACAACACCACCTGGGGCCTGAGCCGGGTCGCCCTGCCCGGCCCGGTCGGGCCCGGCCAGCAGGCCGTGTTCGACTTCACCGTCACCGCCCCCGTGACCCCGAGCGACTACACCTTCCAGTGGCGCATGGTGCACGACCCGGGGCTGTGGTTCGGCGAGCTCAGCCCGGCGATCGCGGTGGCCGTCACCCAGCTCGCGGGCGGAGAGGTGTGCACCGAGCACGGCCAGTGCGCGGGCGGCCTGTGCGTCGACGGCCGCTGCTGCGACTCCGTCTGCGTGGGGCCCTGCCGCACCTGCGCGCTGCCCGGTTCGGAGGGGCTGTGCAGCTTCATCCCCGGCGGCCAGGACCTCGACGGGGAGTGCGCCGGCGAGGGCGTGTGCGGCGCCACCTGCAACGGGCTGGGCGCCTGCGCGGCGCCTCCCGCGGCCGGCACGCCCTGCGCGACCTGCGCCCGCTGCGACGGGCTGGGCGCCTGCCTGCCGGTGCCCGCGGGCCAGGACCCGCTGGAGGACTGCGTCGAGGAGCCGCCCGCGAGCTGCGGCCAGACCGGGCTGTGCGACGGCGCGGGGGGCTGCGCCCGGCAGCCTCCCGGCCTCGAGTGCGCGCCCGAGGCCTGCCTGGACGGCGCGCACCACCCGGCCGACCAGTGCGACGGCGGCGGGAGCTGCGCGGACTCGGGCGCGCAGAGCTGCTCGCCGTACGTGTGCCTGGACGCCGTCTCCTGCCGCGTCGGCTGCAGCCAGGACGACCACTGCGTGGCCGGCTCCCGCTGCGAGGACGGCGCGTGCATCGCCTACCTCGACCCGGGCCAGCCCTGCCAGCAGGACGCCCAGTGCAGGAGCGGCGTGTGCGTCGACGGGGTGTGCTGCGCGACGGAGTGCGCGGGCACCTGCGTAAGCTGCGCGCTGGGCGGCCTCGAGGGCACCTGCACCCGCCTGGCGGACGGCCAGGACCCCGGCGACGAGTGCGCCGGGGTGGGCGCCTGCGGCGGGGTGTGCGACGGGCAGGGCGGCTGCCGCTTCACCCCGGGCGGCACGCGCTGCGCCGCCTGCGCGAGCTGCGACGGGGCGGGCGCCTGCACCGCCTTCGCCGCGCCTGGGACGGACCCCTTCGACGACTGCGCGCCCTGCTGGGCCTGCTCGGGCACGGACGCCTCCTGCCGGGCGGTGCCGGAGGGAGAGGACGCGCTGGGCGACTGCCCGGAGGGCCCGGTCGAGGGGTGCGGCCCCCTGGGCTCGTGCGACGGCCAGGGGGGCTGCCGCCTGTGGGCGGAGGGCAGCACCTGCCGCCCGGCGGCCTGCCAGGACGGCCTGCTCACCCCGGCCGATACCTGCGACGGCGCGGGCGCCTGCCTGGACGCGGGCGAGGTGAGCTGCGCGCCCTACGCCTGCCTGGACGCCGGGAGCTGCCGCGAGGCGTGCGAGCAAGACGCCCACTGCCTGCCCGGAAGCTACTGCGCGGGCCCGGCCTGCGAGCCGCTGCGGCCGGCCGGCGAGGCCTGCGGGCGCCCCGGCGAGTGCCTGAGCGGCGCGTGCGCGGACGGGGTGTGCTGCGACACGGACTGCCCGGGCGCGTGCCAGCGCTGCGATCTCGCCGGGGCGGAGGGCACCTGCTCGAGCGTGCCCGACGGGCAGGACCCGGACGCCGAGTGCGGCGGCCAGGGGGTGTGCGGCGGGGCCTGCGACGGGGCGGGCGGCTGCCGCGTGCCCGGGCCCGAGACCGCCTGCGGTGTGTGCGCCCGCTGCGACGGCCAGGGCGCCTGCGCGCTGCTCGTGCCGGCCGGGGAGGATCCCGACGACGCCTGCGGCCCGTGCCGGGTGTGCGCCGGCGATCGCGACGCCTGCCTGCCGGTCTCCGCGGGGCAGGATCCGCTGGAGGAGTGCCCGGCCGAGGAGGCCTTCACCTGCGGCGCGGACGGCGCCTGCAACGGGACCGGCGCCTGCCGGCTGTGGCCGGCCGGGACGGTGTGCGGCCCCCAGCGCTGCCAGGACGGGGTGCTCGAGCGCCCGCCGGCCTGCGATGGCCTGGGGCTGTGCCTGCTGCAGGACACGCTGCCCTGCGCGCCGTACGCCTGCGACGGGGACTCCTGCGCCGGGCCCGCGGATCTCGCCGCCATCGCGGTGGAGGACGCCCCGGACGGCAGCGGCCAGCCGGTGGGCGATCGCACGCTGACCACCGACGACGCGCTCCGGCTGCACGCCGTGGGCCGGGACGCCCAGGGTGCCGCCCTGGGGCCGGTGATCGTCACCTGGAGCGTGGAGGGCGGCATCGGCCAGGCGGTGCCCAGCCCGGGCGCCGCCGTGGACTTCGATCCCACCCGGCCCGGCCAGGGGCGGGTGCGGGCCGAGTTCCACCGGCCGGAGGTGGCCGCCGGGACGACCGGCCTGCTGCAGGTCTCGCCCGGCCTGCCGGCGGGCTTCATCCCGGTCGAGCCCGCGGAGGAGGTGCTGCCCGCCGACGGGCTCGCCAGCACCGAGGTGGCGATCGGGCCGGTGCGGGACGCCGACGGCAACGCGGTGGCCGACGGGACGCAGCTCACCGCGCTGAGCAGCCTGGGGAGCATCCCCACCGCCGACGCCAACCCGGCCGCGCCCGGGCTGCAGCTCGTCAGCCTGGACGGCCGGCTCGGGTTCACCCTGCGCTCCGCGACCAGCCCGGGCCGGGCGCGCCTGCGGGTGTTCGCGGCCGCGCCGTCCACGGCCGAGGGCCAGGCCGAGGTGTTCTTCGGCAACGGCCTGCCCGTGGCCGACGCCGGGCCGGATCAGGACGTGCTCCCGGGCGAGCCGGTCAGCCTGGACGGCTCGGGCTCCTACGATCCCGCGGGCGGCGCCCTGACCTGGGCCTGGTCGCAGACGCTCGGCCCCGCGGTCGCGCTCCTGGGGGCCGACGGCCCGAGCCCGGCCTTCAGCGCGCCCTCGCTCCCGGGCGAGCAGACCCTCACCTTCCAGCTCGTCGTCCGCGCCGGCGAGCAGGACAGCGCCCCGGACGAGGTGCAGGTACACGTGCAGGGCGACGAGCCCGATCTGCCCACCGCCGTCCTCTCGCTCAGCCCCGAACGCGGGCCGGCCCCGCTGTGGGTGTCGCTCGACGGGAGCGCGTCGCGGGCGGCCGAGGGCAGCCAGCTCACCGGCTTCGTGTGGACCTTCGCCGACGACCACCCGCCGGCCTCGGGCCCGCTGGCCGAGCGCACCTTCGAGGCGCCGGGCGCCGTCGGGGTGACCCTCACGGTGGTGGACGACCAGGGCCGCTTCGACTCCGCCACGGCCATGGTGACGGTGGAGGGCGGCGGCGGGCAGCCGCCCGGCCTCGCCCTCGAGGCGGTGCCCTCACGCGGCCCGGCCCCGCTCGAGGTGCGCCTGAGCGCCGCGGTCAGCGACCCGGAGGGCGGCCAGGTCGGCCTGGAGTGGGATCTGGGCGGCGGTTTCGCCCCGGGCCCGCCCGAGCGCACCTGGCGCCTGGAGCAGCCCGGCCACCACCGCGCGCGCGCCCGGGCCACGGACGAGCAGGGGCTGCAGAGCGTGGCCGCCGTGGTGGTGGCGGTCTCCAGCGACGGCCGCTACCCGCCCCTCATCCTGTCCCAGCCGCGCCTGACGGCCGCGGTCGGGCAGCTGTGGACCTACGCGCCGGTGGCGGCCGGCACCGCCCCGCTCGCCTGGAGCCTGGGCAAGGAGATCGGCGGCGAGCTCATGCGCGCGCCTCCGGGCATGAACGTGGAGCCAGGCACGGGCGCGCTCACCTGGGTGCCGGCGGCGGCGCAGCGCGGCGCGGTGGACGTCAGCCTGGTGGTGCTGAACGAGGCCGGGGCCGACCTGCAGGACTTCACCGTGCAGGTCGCAGGCGACGAGCCCGCCGCCAGCGGCTGCGGCTGCGCCTCGTCCCCGGGCGGGGCGCCCGGCCTGCTCGGGGCGCTGGGCCTGTGCGGGCTGCTGGGGCTCGGCCTGCGCCGCCGCTCACGCCGGTAGGGCGCAGGCGAGCATGCCCTCGAGCACGCGCTCGGGCACCAGCCCGAGCTGGCGGCGGAGCTCCTGCCCCCGCTGGAAGAGGATCAGGCAGGGGATGCTGCTCACCCCGAGCCGCACGGCGGCCCGGGTGTGCCGCGAGGTGTCCACCTTGGCGATCAGCGCCCGGCCGCGGGCCTTGCGGGCGAAGGACTCCAGGATCGGGGCCAGCATGCGGCACGGGCCGCACTGCGGGCCCCAGAAGTCCACCAGGACCGGCAGGGCGCTCTCGGCCAGCAGGCGCTCGAGCCCGGCGTCGTCGAGCTCGAGCGGGCGGTCGGGCGGGGCCAGGTCCGCGTGGCACCTGCCGCACACCGGACCGGACCGCAGCCCGGCCGGGGGCACCGCGTTCTTCTGCCCGCAGGCGCCGCAGGTGAGCAGGAGCTTGCCCTCGACGAGCGCGAGCGGCTCGGCCATGCCACGTCCCTCCGGCGGGAGCCCTTCTCAGTCGTTGCGCTCGAACAGGCTCTTGTCCGCGCCGCACAGCGGGCAGACCCACTCGGCCGGGACGTCCTCGAAGCTGGTGCCGGGCTGCACCCCGTTGTCCGGATCGCCCTTGGCGGGATCGTAGACATAGCCACAGACGCTGCAGGTGTACTTGTCCATGGTCCTCTCCTCGAAGGGTTGGTCGTCTCTGTTACGACGGGCGCGCGCCTGGATCAAGGGCTTTGTTGGGCGTGGGGAGCCGGACCGGTCCGGACGGGCTCAGGTCTTCAGCCAGGCGGCGCGGTCGCCGTTGCCGTTCCTGAGCAGCAGATCCCCGAGGGAGGTGCCCTCCAGGGTGTGGAACAGCTGCGCCTCCGCTGCCTTGAAGCAGTCGTGGACCAGGCAATCCTCGAGCGCCTTGCAGTCGCGCTGCGGGCCCAGGCACTCGAACAGCGGCTCCTCGGCCTCCACCGCGCGCACGATGTCGGCCAGGGTGATCTGCGCCGGCTCGCGCGCCAGGGTGAAGCCGCCCTTCTTGCCGCGGGTGGACTTGACCAGGCCCTTGCGGGCCAGCCGCTGGAACACCTTGGCGAGGTAGCTGGTGGACACGTGCTGGGCCGTGGCCATCTCCGCCACCAGGAGCTGCCTCGGGCGGGTGGTGGCGAGCTGGAACAGGCCGTGGAGGGCCAACTCGGTCGACTTCGACAGCTTCATCGAGGGGCTCCTGTCGCGACACCGTTTATCGGGACCGGCCTTGTCGCAATTTACCGCCCCGTCGATACGGAAGTCAAACGAATAATGGACGCCGGAGGTGAGATTCAACCGTTGACAGGCGGGTCGATCGGCCCCTCTATCCTCTCGAATGTATGCAGCAAGTATCTAGATCCGGAGCCCGAAGTGCAGGTTCACGGAGAAGTCGTAGCCCCATCTGCCGGTGAGGTAGTGGACGCCGACATCGGCCCCCAGCCCGGCAGCCAACCATCCGTCGAGAAATGGGAAATCGAGCCCGCCACCCGCCCGACCCTGGAAGCCCAGGGCGTTGTCCACGGCGGTCTCCGAGCCCGAGCCGCCCGGGAACATGCGGGCCTCGGCGTCGAGGGCGATCAGCCCGACGGTGGCCGAGATGTAGGGGTTGACGATGGGGATGGAGTCGAAGGTGGTGCCCACCCCCAGCCCACAGTGGATGAAGTCCGCGCCCGGGAACAGGTGCTGGTAGTCGAACACCGCCCGGATGATGAGGATCTCCAGCATGGCACGGCCGCCCACCCCGAAGCCGCTCACGTCCGTGGAGACCTGGTTCCCGCCGACCGTCCCCTCCACGTTGCCCAGCCGGGTGTAGGTCCCTTGCCCGTCGATCTCCATGCTGAAGAGATCGGCCGAGGCCGGCGACGCCGCGAGAACCATCGACCCAACCAGAAGCAAACCAAGGAGTTTTTTCACCGCGAGCTCCTTTCGGTGCAGACCCGGATCTTCCCCAGGGGATGAGACGCGCCCCCTCCGCCCGCTGTTCAGCCCGGAGCGGTCCGGCCATTCTGGCCCGTCCGCTCCGGGGGTGTCAAGACACCCTCCTTGACCCCGGCGCGGGGCGCGCCCTACAATCCGCGCGCACATTTACCCGAAGGGAGCGCGCGCATGTTCGGGAAGGTCAAGGAGCAGCTTCTGGCCGAGCTGAAGGAGATCCAGGACGCCGGGCTGACCAAGGAGGAGTGGCCCATCCTCACCCCGCAGGGGGCGCACATCCAGGTCAGCGGCGGGCGCGAGGTGCTGAACTTCTGCGCCAACAACTACCTCGGCCTGTCCTCCCACCCCGAGGTACTGGCCGCCGCCCGGCGCGCGCTCGAGACCCACGGCTACGGCATGAGCTCGGTGCGCTTCATCTGCGGCACCCAGGACATCCACAAGCAGCTGGAGAAGAAGGTGGCCGAGTTCCTGGAGACCGAGGACACCATCCTCTACTCCTCCTGCTTCGACGCCAACGGCGGCCTGTTCGAGACGCTGTTCGGCCCGGACGACGTGATCATCTCCGACGCCCTGAACCACGCCTCGATCATCGACGGGGTGCGCCTGTCCAAGGCGGAGCGGCTGCGCTACGCCAACGCCGACATGGCCGAGCTCGAGGCCCACCTCAAGGCGAGCCAGGGCAAGCGCCGACGGGTGATCGCCACCGACGGCGTGTTCAGCATGGACGGCATCATCGCCCCGCTGGACAAGGTGTGCGACCTCGCCGACCGGTACGACGCCCTGGTCATGGTGGACGACTCGCACGCCACCGGGTTCATGGGCAAGCGCGGCCGGGGCGCGGTGGAGCACTGCGGGGTGCTGGGGCGGGTGGACATCATCACCTCGACCCTCGGCAAGGCGCTGGGCGGCGCCTCGGGCGGCTTCACCACGGGCCGCAAGGAGATCATCGCGCTGCTGCGCCAGCGCTCCCGCCCCTACCTGTTCTCCAACACCCTGGCGCCGGTCATCACCGCCACCACCCTCAAGGTGCTCGAGCTGCTGTCGGCCACGACTGCGCTGCGCGACAAGCTCGAGGCCAGCACCAGGTTCTTCCGCGAGAAGATGACCGCGGCGGGCTTCGCCATCAAGCCGGGCGTCCACCCGATCGTGCCGCTCATGCTCGGCGAGGCGCGCCTGGCCGCGGACATGGCCCGCGACATGCTGGCCGAGGGCATCTACGTGGTGGGCTTCTCCTACCCGGTGGTGCCCAAGGGCGCGGCCCGCATCCGGGTGCAGATCTCGGCCGCGCACGAGCGCGAGCACCTCGAGCGGGCCATCGCGGCCTTCGTCAAGGTGGGCCGCAAGCACGGCGTGCTCAAGGGCTGAGCCCGCGGCTCCGCCGAAGGGACGCATGGACGCACCCGCCCCCACGCCCTCGTCCGAGCTCGCCAGCCTGCCGCTGTCCGCGCTCCAGGGGGAGCTCGAGACCCAGGGCGAGGCGCCCTTCCGCCGGGCGCACCCTCACGCCTACCTGCTGGTGCTGTTCGCCCCGCCGTCCTTCGACGAGCCGGCCCGCGCCGGCACCCGCCAGTCGCGCATCCCCGAGCTGGCGCTGCCCTCGATGCGGCCGGACATCCGCCGGGTGATCGAGCTCAGACCCGGCCCCCAGAGCCAGGGCAGGGTGCGGGTCGGCCGCACGCCGGACAACGAGCTGGTCATCCCCTCCACCTGGATCTCGAAGCGCCACGCGGCGTTCGTCCCCCACCGGGCAGGGCTGGCGCTCGAGGACCTCGGCTCGGTCAACGGCACGCTCCTCAACGGGGCCAAGCTGGTGGCCCACCGGGCCTACCGGCTGGAGACCGGCGACAAGATCGCCCTGTGGCGCTACGTGTTCGAGTACCTGGACCCGGACGCGCTGATCCTCATGCTGCGCGAGCCGACCCGGCCGCGCGGCTAGCGCCCGCGCCTCAGGGCAGGCGGACGACGAAGGTGGCCCCGCCGCCGGGGGTCTCCTCGAAGTCGATCCGCCCCCCGTGGGCCTCCGCGATCTGCTTGCACAGCGGCAGCCCCAGGCCGGTCCCGTCGCGCTCGTCCGTGGTGAAGAAGGGCTCGAACAGGCGCGCCCGGTGCTCGGGCGGGACGCCCGCGCCGTGATCGATCACCCGCACGACCAGGGCGCCGGCCTCGTACGCCAGGCCGATCTCGATGGCCTGGCCCTTGGAGGAGGCCCGGGCCGCGTTCTTGAAGAGGTTCAGCAGCAGGTGCTTGAGCTGGCGGGGATCGAGGCGCCAGAGGCCGAGCTCCGGCGCGGGGACGACCTCCAGGCGCACGTGGCGGAAGGCGGGGTGGTGGGAGCACAGGTGCACCACCTCCCGGACCAGCGCGATGGGGTCGGACTGGCTCCGGCTGAAGGGCATGGCCACGCCCTGGGCGAAGTCGCGGATGGAGGCGGCCACCTCGGCCAGGGTGGTGGCCTGCAGCTCGATCTGCTTGACCTGCTCGAGCTCGGACTGCTTCATCTCCGCGAGCTGCGTGTTCAGCATCATCACCACCTGCAGGTAGTTGGTCATCTCGTGGACCATCTCGGAGGCGAAGCGGCCCACCGCGGCCAGCTTCTCCTGGCGCAGGATGGTCTGCTGGGCGGCCTCGAGCTCGCGGGTGCGCTGCAGCAGATTTCGGTGCGCCTCGTGCAGATCGGCCGCGAGCTGGCCCTTGGCGACCAGCAGGTCGCGCCACTCCAGCGCCTGGCGGATGGTCAGGCGCATGTCGTCCACGTCCCAGGGCTTGATGATGTAGCGGTACACCCGGCCCTCGTTGATGGCCTTCAGCATGGCGTCGAAGTCGGTGAACGCGGTCAGCACCAGGCGCACGATGTCCGGCTTCCAGTCCTTGACCCGGGTGAGCAGCTCGACCCCGGTCATGCCCGGCATGCGCTGGTCGGCGATCAGCACGTCGACCGGCTTCTCCTCGAGCACGCGCAGGGCGCTCTCCCCGCTCATGGCGGTGAGCACCAGGTAGTGATCCTCGAGCATGAGCCGCATGGGCTCCAGGCTGTCGCGCTCGTCGTCGACCAGGAGCAGGGTGTGGGTCATGGTTGCCTCCGCGTCGTGTCCCCAGGGGCGGGCGGTTCGGGTGATGGCTCGGGACGGTGGTCGAGGCTGGGCAGCTCGAGGGAGAAACGGGTGCCGCGGCCCGGCTCGCTGTCGAGCTGGAGGGCGCCGCCGAGATCGGTCACCGTGCGCTTGACCAGGGCCAGGCCCAGCCCCACCCCCTTGCCCGGGTCCTTGGTGGTGAAGAACAGATCGAACACCCGGTCCCGGTTCTCGGGCGGGATGCCGCAGCCGTTGTCCTCCACCACCAGGCGCGCCTTGCCGGCCTCGCGCCCGACGGCCACCCGCACCCACCCGCCCGGCTGGGTGGCCTGGACGGCGTTCTCCACCAGGTTGATGACGAGCTGGCGCAGCTCCTCCTGGGGTCCCCGCAGGCGCACCCCCTCGACCGCGGCCACCTCCAGGCGCACGCCCTTCTGCTCGGCGCTGGTCAGCCGGGACACCTCTTGGCGCACCAGCTCGCCGAGGTCCAGCTCGACCCAGGGCACGTGGAGCTGGCGGAAGGCGTAGCGCTGCAGCGACATGACCACCGCGCTGAGGCGCCCGAGCGCCCGCCGGGCGATGTCCTCCATGCGCCCGAGGTCGGCCTCCAGCGCGGGCGCCGGGTTCGCGCCCAGCGCGCGCCGGGCCACCAGCCAGCCGGCCTGCTGCGCGCTCTGGGCCTGGTGGGCGGCGTTGCGCAGCTCGTGCGCCAGTCCGGCCAGCAGCGTCTCCAGCGAGGCCGCGCGGCGGTTGGCGGCCACCTCGCTCTCGCGCACGCGCCGCGCCAGCAGCGCCTCGATGGCCGCCAGGAGCTCGGCCGGGTGGAAGGGCTTGGTCAGGTAGTGGTCGGCGCCGACCTGGTGGCCCTCGATGCGCCCCTCGTCGGCGCTGCGCGCGGTCAGCAGCAGCACCGGGATGTCTTGCAGGCGCGGGTTGGTCTTCACCCGGCGGCACAGCTCCAGGCCGCTCATGCCGGGCATCATCACGTCGCACACCACCAGGTCGTGCCGCTGGGCCTCCAGCAGCGCGAGCGCGCGCTCACCGTCCTGGACCGGCCAGAGGTCGTAGGTGGCGCCCAGCACCTGCTCGAGGAAGCGCAGCACGTCCGGGTTGTCGTCCACCACCAGCAGCCGGGCGGCCTTGGCGCCCTCGTCCTGGCGCCGCGGGGCCACGCGCCGCTCGGTGGCCTCCTCGAAGCCCAGGAAGCGGTAGTCCGGGCTGGCGCGGATCTGGTCGGTCCACTCGGGCAGGCCGGCGTCCTCCTCGCGCCGGAGCTCGGGCACCTGGTCGGTCCGCTGGCGGCGCTCGACGCGCTCCGCGGGCAGGCCGTCGGCCGAGAGCGGCAGGCGCACGGTGAAGCACGAGCCGCGGCCCGGCTCGCTCTCCGCCAGGAGCTCGCCGCCGTGCAGCTCGGCCAGCTCGCGGGCCAGCGACAGGCCGATGCCGGAGCCGCCCCGCCGCCGGGTGGCCGAGGAGTCCACCTGGTAGAAGCGGTCGAAGATGCGCCCGAGCTCCTCGGCCGGGATGCCCACGCCGGTGTCCCGCACCCGCAGCCAGGCCGCGCCGGGCGGGCCGGGATCCTCGCCCACCTCGAGCTCCACCCGCCCGCCCGGGTCGGTGAACTTGAGGGCGTTGGAGAGCAGGTTCACCACCACCCGCTCGAGCTTCTCCGGATCGGCCTCCAGCATCGGCCGCGGGCCGGCGGTCAGCTCCACCCGCAGGCGCTTGCGCTCGGCCAGCGGCCGGGCCGTCTCGACCAGCAGCGCCACCAGCCCGGCCAGGTCCACCTCCTCGAGCCGCAGGCGCAGGCGGGCGTCCTCCAGCCTGGACAGATCGAGCAGGTCGTCGATCAGCTTCAGCAGCACCAGCGCGTTGCGCTTGAGCCCGTCGAGCTCCTGGCGCTGCTCGCCCGAGTAGCGCCCCAGCCCCTCCTCGAGCATGGCCTCCAGGGGCGAGAGGATCAGGCACAGCGGGGTGCGCAGCTCGTGGCTGATGTTGGCGAAGAAGCGGCTCTTGAGCTGATCGAGCTCGCGCAGCCTGAGGTTGGCGTCCTCCAGCTCGGCCGTGCGCTCGGCCACCCGGCGCTCGAGGCCCGCGGCCATCTCCGCCAGGGTGCGGCGCTGGGTGTCGGTCTCGTCGAACAGGAGCGCGTTCGACAGCCCGGTGGCGGCCGCGGCGCCCAGGCTGTCGAGGAACTCGAAGTCCCCGCGGGTGTAGGGCTTGAGCGAGCCCTTCTCCGCGAGGGTCAGCAGCCCGACCAGCGCGCCGGCCTGCACCAGCGGCACGGCCACCTCGGCCCCGACCCGGGCGAAGGCGCCCTCGGCCTCGGCCGCCGCGCCCGCCAGCCCGGGCATGGCGGCGAGGTGGTCGCGGCCGAGCGCGTTCGGGCTGGACGCCAGGAAGCGGCCGAGCTCGCCGCCCGGATCCAGCGGCCCCCCCTCGGGGCAGGCCGGCGCGGGCGACCCGGGCGGCCAGGCGAACACTCGCCAGGCGCCCTCGCGCCGCGGCCGCACCCACAGGCAGGCGCTGCGGGGGAAGAGCGCCTTGCCCGCCGACTCGAGCAGCGCCGTGCAGGCCTGCTCCACGCTGCGCAGCGAGGCCAGCTCGTGGGCCAGCAGGTCGAGCTCGCGGCGCTGATCAAGGGCGCTCCTCTGGAACAGCCGATCGACGCGGGGCTTCAGCGCGCGCAGGTAGGCGAAACCGGCCAGGAAGAGCAGCGACAGCAGCAGCGTGGCGTCCAGCCGGGCGAGGCCCCGCAGCCAGGGTCCGATCAGCCACAGCAGGGCGTACAGCGGCACCAGCAGCGCGGCCAGCGCCACCAGCCAGCCGGCGGTGCGGTGCAGCACCGTGCGCACGTCCCACAGCCGGTGGCGGATCATGGCGACGGTGATGATCAGCGGCCCGAGCGGCAGCACCAGCGCCGGCAAGAAGTCCACGAAGGAGTTGCGCCCGAGGAGCGCGGGCAGGAGGGAACCGCTGGCTCCCACGCCGAAGCAGGCGAACGCAACCAGCATGTAGGCCGCCTGGGTGCGGCGCAGGCCGGTCGAGCGGCGGAAGAGCAGCAGGGCCAGGGCGAAGACCGAACCGAAGCCCAGCAGGATGTAGGCCATGTACAGGCCCATCAGGGATCCGGCCACCGGGGCGAAGTTGGAGACGGCGCTGGGCTCGGCGCCGCCCATGATCCAGTCCGTCGCCCAGAAGACTGGCAGCAGGGCCAGGCCCCAGACCCCGAGCGGGAGCCACAACCAGCGCAACTTGGAGAGCCCGGAGGAGAAGGCGCAGGCGAAGAGCACGAAGATCAGGATGGCCAGATCGCCGGCGGTCATGCCGGCGCGGATGAGCACGTCGGCGCCCTCGCTCGACTCGACCTCGCTGCCGTAGATGAGCAGGCCCGCGTAGACGGAGCCAATGATGCAAAACGCGATCCACAGGCGCATGACCGGGGTCCGCGCGCCCCGTGCCCAGGACAGGAAGGCCAGGATCACCAGGATGCCGGCCGTGACCAGGTTGGTCAGCAGGAAGGCGAGCTGCGCGAGGTCCTCGGTCATGGCGATTTTCGGCCTCTGGAGACCGGAGCGGTGAGCTCGGCGTTCAAGGTCCGGACCAGCGCGGTCAACCGGGCCGCGTCGAGGGTGAAGAACACCGCCTGCAACTGCTGGCGGAACGCGTGCAGGCTCATCCCCAGCGCACCCGCGAGCACGACCATGTCGTCAGACAGGTTGACGATAACTCCCTCCGCGGCGACCTGGCGTTGGAATCCGGCGCTGAGCCCAGCGTAGCCAGCGAAGTCCCGACCGTCAAGGCGATAGGGCAACGGCTCCCAGAGGCTCGGGGGGATGATGTGTCGGATCCGGTACCGCGCGAGCCGCTGGCGGTACTCGCCCTCCCCCACCAGGAGCTCGAAGCCGAACGCCGCCTGCTCGTCGAACCAGCGGGTGCGCGGCACCAGGCCAGGGATCGAGATTTGCACCGGCACTGGACCCGACCGCTGGAGCCCGAGCAGCGCAGCCCGGTTTTGCGCCCTGGACTCCTCCGTCTGGCCGGGCAGCGGGACGATGAGGGAGACCGCCGGGACGATGCCCGCGTCCTGGCAGGCCCGCAGGGTCGCCTCGGCGGCGCGCGGGTCCACCCGCTTGCCCAGCCGCCGCAGGTCGGCGGGGTGGAACGACTCGACCCCGAAGAACAGGGACTCGCAGCCCACCCGGGCGAGGGCGGGCAGCATGTCCGCCGACAGATCATTGAGGTGCCCGAAGCCGCTCAACCTCAGCCTGCGCCCGGACGCGGCGAGCTCCGTGGTCAGCTCGCGGTAGAACCTGGCGGGAGTGCAGGAGCCGCCCAGCCGGAAGGCGCCCGTCCCGTGGGCCGCCTGGAGATCGGCCACCTCGCGCGCCACGCGCTGCACGGCCTTGACCCGCCAGAGGTCCCCGCTGGCCGAGCGATGGACGCAGAACGCGCAGCGCATGGGACAGCCGCGGCTCTCGTCCAGCACGAACAGCTTGAGATGCTGATCGCCGGCCAGACTCGGGTAGACCTCGGTGCCGTAGCACGGAGGCGGCAGGGCATCCAGATCTGCGACCGCGGAGCGCCGGGTCCGCCTCCCGTCAGGCAGGATCAGGTTCGGCGCGTCCGCGAGCGCTCCTTGCCCCGTCGCCCATCGCGCCAGGGCCAGGACGGCCTCCTCTCCTTCCCCGTCGACCACGGCATCGAAGGCCCGGGTGAGGTCGAAGAGGGCCTGTTCGGAGTAGAGCACCGCGGGCCCGCCAGCCACGAGGCGCAGGTCGGGCCGGTGGCGGCGCAGCGCCTCTGCCAGCCGCACGCTGGCGAGGAATCCGTCCCCGCTCCACAGCTTGAAGCCCACCAGGTCCGCTCCGAACGCCCCGATCTCCTCGAGGAGCTCCGTGACCATCCAGCCGAGCGCCCGCTCGAGGTCGGTGTCCAGCGCAGCCTGGAGCGCGAGCAACCGCGGGCCGAGATCCACACCGCCGCCCGCGACGAGCTCGGGCAGCACCCGGGCCAGCTCCGCGGAGCGCTCCGCGGGAACGCAGCGCGCCAGGTGGGTGACCGTGTTGTAGTCGTGGACCCGCACCTCGTGGCCCGCCGCGAGCAGCGTGCCGGCCAGGCTGGCCAGCCCGTTGTCCGGGTAGAGCGAGGAGATCATCGCCGGCGGCCCCGCGTAGGTGATGAGCAGCACCCTAGCCACGCAGCATCCTCATCAGCTCGTCCGTGTAGGCCATGTAGGCCGGCAGCACCTCTCGCCTCGCCAGGAAGCGCATCCCCTCCGCCTCGAAGAAGAAGCCCAGCGGCTCCAGCAGATCCATGGGCTCGCCGCCCCAGTGCCCGAAGTACAGGAAGCTCGGCCGGCCCTCGTCCGCGTAGTAGCGCACGGCCGCGTCCAGCAGCGCGAGCTTGACCCGATCGTCGCGCGCCGCCTCCGAGGCCAGGTAGACGATCCAGCAGCGGTCGAGCAGCCCGAACACGTTCAGCCCGGGCTCGCCCGTCTCGGCCAGCAGCGCGGCCAGCGGCTGCCCCTCGGGATCGACCGCCACCAGCACCTTGCGCGAGCGCCGGTAGCCGAACGCCTGGCAGCGCCGGCCGAAGGCGGCCAGCTCGAGGTCGTCGCCGTAGGCGTAGGCGGCGAACTCGATGGCCGGGACGTTCAGCGCCAGGTGCCGCACGAGGCGCTCGGCGTGGTCGACGCTGGCGGGCACGGCGCGCACCCCGCCCAGCCGCTCGGGCGGGACGTCCACCGGCGGCGCCGGCAGGTGGCGGTAGACCCCGTAGCCGTCGTAGGTCAGATCCTCGCGCTGCGGCTGGCGCAGCACGAACTGGCCGTACAGCATGTCGTTCCAGGGTCGCCCGGCCTCGGCGTAGATCACCCAGTGATCGATGGCCGCCAGGTTGTTGAGCAGGTGGCCCATGCCGCAGTAGGCGTCGCGCGCCAGGCGGAACAGCCCCTGCCGGTCGGCCCGGCGCTCGGCCTCGTCGATGCCCAGGTGGTGCACCATCCAGGTGCGCGGGTAGAGCAGGCTGGCGGCCACCGTGCCCACGCTGCGCTGGTCCTTCTGCACCAGCAGGAAGCGACCGAGCGCCGGCTCGTCCGCGTGCTGCTGCCAGGCGCCGGCGAAGCTCACCGCCAGGCTCGGGCGCAGGGCCTCGGCCACCTCCTCGGGGTAGCGCGCGCGCACCAGCACGTCCCAGGTGTCCGCCACGCTGTCCTCGCCGCCCAGGCGGACCCGCGGGTGGCCCGCCTCGAACACGAAGCGCCCCCAGCGCTCCTCCCCGTCCGCGGACACGAAGTCGAGCAGCTCGAGCCCGCACACCAGCCCCGCGCCGGGCTCGGTCAGCCGCACCGAGCGCAGGGCCGCCCGCGCCAGCACCGTCCCGCCCGGCAGCTCCAGGCGCACCTCGGGCAGCAGCTCCCCGGGGAACAGGCGGTCGCCCGGCGGCTCCAGGGGGAAGGCCAGCCCGCGCCCGCTCACCTCGAGCACGCCCTTCCACAGGTGGGTCCCGGCCAGCCGCGGGTGGGGGATGGCCGCGACCAGCGGCTGCCCGGTGGGCAGGGCGACGCGCACCGACCCGCGGAAGCCCGTCTGTCGCACGTCGGCCGGGAGCGTCAGCCAGACCCGGCCGCCGGCCTGGCGCAGGACCGTGGCCTCGAAGAAGGCGATGGCCTGGTAGGACGGGAAGAAGAAGGTGAGCTCCTCCCCCTCGCGCAGGGTCTCCTCCAGCCCGTCGCGGGCGAGGCCCTCCACCACCATGCGCCCGAACACGGTGTCGAACACGCGCGGCGTCAGGGAACCCGGCAGCTCGAGCTGCCCGCGCAGGGCCCGCAGCGGCCGCCCCTGGCCGATCAGGTGGTGGGACAGCATGCGGAACACGAGATCCCGGCGGCTCACCCCCAGGGAGCGCTCGCGCGCCTCGGCCCCCAGGTCGCGCGCCTGGCCCTCGCGGCGGAAGCGCTCCACCAGGAACACCGACAGCCGGCCCAGGGCCTCGGGCCCGATCTCGCAGAAGCGCAGGCCGACCAGCAGCCCCCCGGACGCGGGCGCGGCCCGGATCGGCTCGGCCTCCAGCTCGACCTCGCCGGCGTCGGGCAGCCCGAGCCTCAGCCGGACCCGGGCGAAGGCAGGCCAGCGCCCCGCGGGCAGCGCCAGCCCGACCCCGCTCGCGCTCAGCTCCACCACGTGGGCGTCGGCCCACACCACGGGCTCGAGCACGCGGACCCTGGGCTGCCCCACCCGGATGCGGCTCGAGTCCCTGCGCTCCCGCTCCACGGCCCACGTCCTCGGTCCCCCCCGAAAGCGCATCCGCGGCGTCGCCAGAACTTCCCGGGTCCAGCATACCTCAAACCGAGGTATGGTGGGGTGCTCGACGAAGGCAGGCGAGGCGGGCGCAACGGGGGGGGGAGCACGGAGGACCGCTTGGATCGAGACGCAGAATTCGACGTGGTCTTCCTCCACCCGCCCACCTCCTTCACCAAGCTGCGGTACCCGCTGGGCGGGCTGTTCGAGGCGGCCACCGGGACCGGCGATCTCCTGGCCATGATGCCGCTGGGCATGCTGAGCCTGGCCAACGAGCTGGCCCGGGCCGGGCGCCGGGTGGCGGTGCTCAACCTGGCCAAGGCCATGCAGCCGCTGCGGCCCCTCGGGGAGGCGGCCCGGGGACCGCTCGAGGAGCTGCTCCGCGCCCACCCGGCCAGGCTCTACGGCGTCGGGTTGCACTGGGCCGCCCACGCCCCGGGCGCGCTCGAGCTGGCCGCCTGGTTGAAGCGCCTTCACCCGCAAGCGCGCGTGCTGCTGGGCGGCCTGAGCGCCACCTGCTTCGCGGACGAGCTGCTGCGCGAGCACCCGGCGGTGGACTGCGTGGCGGTGGGCGAGTGCGACGGCTGGATGCCGGCCATCGCCGCGGCGCTGCTCGCGGACCCGCCCGACCCGTCCGCGGCCCCGAACCTGGCCTGGCGCGAAGGGGGCGCCGTGCGGCGGAGCCGGCGCGAGGCGCCCGCGCTCGAGGCGGTGGACACCCTGGACGAGCGCGGCCTGGTGCGGCCCGCGCCCGAGCGGGCCAGGCTCGACCGGGACGCCCTGCTCTGCAACCTGCCCGTGGTGCGCGGCTGCAGCCAGGAGTGCCTGTTCTGCGGCGGGAGCGGCTCGGCCTACCGCGGGCGCTACTTCCGCGAGCGGGTGGAGCTGCTGCCGGTGGAGCGGGTGCTCGACCACGCCCGGCGCGCGGCCGCGCTCGGCCTGAGCGGCATCAAGCTGTTCGGCGACCTGCGGCTCGGCGGTGAGGACTACGTGCGCGCGCTGCAGGCGGGGCTGCGGGCGCTCGGCCCGCGCCTCGACCTGTTCCTGGAGCTGTTCTGGCCGGCCCGCCGGGAGGAGCTGGCGGGCTGGCGTCCGCTCGCCCGTGAGCTGCACCTGTCGCTCAGCCCGGAGTCCAGCCACCCGACCCTGCGCGCGGCGCTGGGCAAGACCTTCGACAACCAGGCCCTGCTCGAGCTGGCCCGGGACTGCGAGGCGCTCGACATCTCGGCCTGGTTCTTCTTCACCTACCTGCTGCCCGGCCACACCCCGCAGAACCTCGCCGCCGAGCTCGGCCTGCTGGGCGAGCTGCTGCGCGTGGCGCCCTCCTCGGCCGCGCTCAGCCTGCCCTACCTGTTCGTGGATCCGGCCGCGCCGCTGTTCGAGGACCCGGCCCGCTGGGGTTTCACCGTCACCTTCGACAGCCTGGCGCGCATCCGGGCCGGGCTGGAGCGGCCCTACTGGCTCTCCGCCATCGGCTACCGCACCCCGTCCTTCGACGAGCACGGCCTGCACCGGGCCATCCTCGAGCTCACCCTGGGCCAGGCCCGGCTGTACTTCCAGACCGGGCGCCTGTGCGCGCGCGATCTGCTGCGCACCCGGCAGAACCTCGAGCTGCACCGCGGGCTCGGCGAGGCGCTGGCGGCCTCCCCGCAGCTCGACGATGGCGCGGTCCAGGCCGAGATCGAGCGGCGCTTCCCCGCGCACCTGCGCCAGGGCAGCCCGAGCCTGCTGCTGCGGGCCTTCTTCGGCGAGCCGCTCGCGCGCGCGGCCGCGCCCGGGGCGCTGGCGTACGAGGCCTTCCCCTGGGCGCTCGAGCTGCTGCTCGGCCGGGACCCGGGCGCCGAGGAGCGGGCCTGGCGGGGGTTGGACGGCTGGAGCGCGGAGCACGCGGCCAAGCTGCCCGGGCTGGCCGCGGCCGCGGCGCCGCCCGCGTCGCTGCTCGCGCTCTACCAGCGGCTGTTCGCCCCGACCGGGCTCTCGGCCGCCTTCCTGGAAGCGCTGCTCCGCCTGGAGTGGGAGCTGCACCGCCTGGCCCACGCGGCGCCCGGCGAGGGCACGCCGCGCGGGCTGCGGTCGCCCTGGCGGCTGCTCGATCCGCTCGAGCTGCTGGCCTCGCTGGCGGACGGCCAGGACGCCCCGCCGCGGGAGGAGACCTGGTACCGGTTCCTGCCGGCGAGCCGGACGGCGCTGGCGCTCTCCTTCGACCCGGACGCGCTGCCCGCGCGGGTGCCCCGGGCGAGGATCGTGCGGCTGAACCCGCTGGCCCGGGCCCTGGTGAAGGCCGAGCCGGCCATGCGGAAGGTGCTCGCGCGAGTGCTCGGCCGCCCGGCCCCGCTCGCCCCGGAGGTGCTGCTCGACGGGCGGGACGTGCCGGAGGCGGAGGTGCGCTCGGCGCTCCAGACCGCAGGGCTGGGGTGAGCATCACCGCCGGGATCAAAACGTTGGCAGATCCTGCGTGTGTGGATCGCCCCGGGCATTCCTCGAGGGGGGCAGAGCCAAACCGCAGCGCCCTCCTGCCCTGCCCTACCCCCAAAAGAAGGCCCAGATTGGACACACACGCAGGACCAACAAACGAATGGCCAGGATTCCAAGCGCCGGGGCAGCGCCACGCCCGGATCTACTTCTGCCTGGCCAGGCGGCCCAGCCAGGCCGGTACGTCGGTCACCAGCAGCGAGGCGTTCTCGATCTCCTCGGCCACGCGGCACACGAGGAACCGCCGCCGCGCCGCGATCATATCCGCGGCGCGGTTCAGCCGCCCGACGTCCTCGCCGCTGGGCGCGGAGGTCAGCTTGATCTCGACCGCCCACCGCTCGGCGCCCCAGTCCAGCACGAGATCCAGCTCGTGCCCGTCCGAGGTGCGGAAGAAGAACGCCTGGGCCCGCTGGTTCCGGGCCGCGAGCGTCGCCAGGGTCTGCTCGAGCACGAACCCCTCCCAGCTCGCGCCCAGCCAGGGTTGCTGGTAGAGCTGGTCGAGATCGGAGACGCCGAGCAGCGCGTGCAGCAGGCCGCTGTCCCGCCAGTACAGGCGCGGGGTCTTGGTCAGCCGCTTCCTGGTGTTGGCGGCGAACGGCTCGAGGCGCCGGACGAGGAACGCCCCCTCCAGGAAGTCGCAGTACCGCAGGACCGTCTTGTGGTCCAGGCTCAGGCTGGCCCCGAGCTGCGAGGCGTTCAGCGCCTGGCCATGGACCGCCGCGAGCATGCGCAGCAGCCGCCGGGTCTGGGGCGGCCTGGAGGGGAGCCCCCAGGTCGGCAGGTCGCGGGTGACGAGGATCTCCAGGAAGTCGCCCTGCCAGTCCGGGAAGCGATCCGGCTCGAGGACGCCGCCGTCGGGGTAGCCGCCCCGCAGCCAGAGGTCGTCGAGCTGGCCCGGGGACAGCTCGGGCAGGAGGAAGGGGCTCATGGACACGAGCCCGAGGCGACCGGCCAGCGACTCCGAGGCAGTCTCCATCAGGGCGGGCGAGACGGAGCCGAGCAGGAGGAACCGGCCGTGGCGCTTGCGGTCCGCGTCGATGGCTCCGCGCAGGCGGGCCAGCACCGCGGGGGCGTGCTGCACCTCGTCGAGGACGATCAGCTCGCGGCCTCCCACCAGCGCGTCCCACTCGGCGTCCAGCCGGGTCCGGCCGCCCTCGGCCTCCAGGTCGAAGTAGCGGCCCCCGAGCTGCCGGGCGAGCGTGGTCTTGCCGCACTGCCGCGGGCCGATCAGCGCCACCGCGGGGTTCCGCTTCAGCTTCTGGCGAACCAGCGGGAGGTGGAGCCGGGGAATCACTCCTTGCATTATGGGAAACGTTTCCCGATTTGCAAGAAACGTGATCCCCTCGGTCCTGCCGGCTGGCGCCTGCCCGAGGGGCTCAAGACATTCGGGCGAATGCTGGTTCTCAGAAGCCCCCATCAGGGGGCTTGCCCAGCGAAGCTGGGCATCGTGGCCGCGCCCTTCAGGGCGCGGCCGTGTCAGGGCGCTGGCAGATCGTTCGTGCGTGGATCGCTCCGGGCATGCTTCGAGGTGAGGAGGAGAGGATCAGCAGCGGGTGCATCGTTCGCCTCTCGGCGGTCGAGCCATCTCAGCGGGGTTTCACGGGCGGGGCCTCATCGACTGCTCGTACTCGCGCAGGCGCTTCTCCGCCCGCTTCCAGGCTTTGCTCTCGGGGCGGGTGATGGACTGGATGAACATCAGCTTCGCCCCGGCCTCCCGCCAGTCCTCCGCCGCCTCCAGGCGGCCGACCTCCTCGAAAGCATCCTCGGCCGCCTGCTCGAGCTGCAGCAGGCCGTTCGCGCACGCGGTCTCGGAGGGCGAACGCTGCAGGCAGTCCGACCAGGACCTGAAGGCGTCCAAGAAGCTCTTGCGGTTGCAGTGCTCCTGGCCTTCCTTGTAGAGCTGCAGGCCGAGCTGCTTGCTGATGTCCTCGCGGTAGAAGGACATCGCGCCCTCGGGCATGAGCGCGGCGTCGGCCAGCAGGGCCAGATCGAAGGCTGCCTTGGCCTCGACCGTCTGCGTGCGGTGCATCAGCGACAGGCCCTCGTTGTACTTTCCGTACACCAACCGCATGGTTCCCAGGAGCTCCAGGGCCTTGTCCGCCAGGCCCCGGTCCCGGGACATGGCCGCCAGCTTCTGCAGTTCCTGCATGGCGGGTTGCGTGCGGCCCTGGTAGTACCTGAGTACCGCCAAGGCGAGCTGCGGGTCGGGGTACTTCGCCTTGATGGCACCCTCGGAATCAGCCTCGCCTCGTCTGCCCTCCACGCGGTGTCGGCTCGAGAGCTGCTTGTTGCACTCGGCCAGCTTGTACCTGGCCTTCTTGGCGAGGCGGCTGCCCTCGGGGAGCTTCTCGAAGCAGTCCTTGGCTGCCTGCCAGCGGTTGAGATCGAACTCGTCCACGCACTGGTCGTAGATCACCTTCGCGGCCTTCTCCTCGAGGATAACTGCCCTCGCCCTGCGGCATTCTCTGTCGATCGGATCCTGATCCAGGCACCTGTCAGCCAGCCTCTGCGCCTCCTCGAGGTCCAGCCGATCTCTGGAAAGAGCCTCATGTAGCTGATGCATGAGAGGATTGCCACGCTCGATGTCAGGTACTTCGACAGTTTCTTCGAGCGCGGCTCCAGAGGAGCCGCCGCCGGCCTCCCCTGGGTCCTGGCACGCCCTCGGACAACCCAGGCCGACAACGCCCAGGCCCAGGACCCATCCCATCCAGCGGAGACACTTCATCCCCATGGCTCGATCATACGCCGACCTCGGCTGGCTGGCACCAGGAGCGGATCAAGGCGTTGGCTGGTCCTGCGTGTGTGGATCGCCCAGGGCGGTTCCTCGAGGAGGGAGTCGGGCCGAGCCGCTACCTCCCGCACGACTCGCCATCATCGGCCGGCACCAGGAGCGCGGAGTCGATCAGCTCGAGCGCCGCGCCGGCCCTGGCGTCGTGCTGCTTACACAGCGGCACGACGTACCAGCGCCCGTCGGGCGCGCCCTCCTTCTGCACCCGCGCGCCCGCCGCGACCGGCTCGAAGCAGCCCCGCACCGGGCAGAAGGCCACCCGCCGGCGGGCGGTCGCCATCCAGTGCTCCAGCCAGCTCCCGCACGAACAGGTCGGCCCGTGCTTCCCGTTGACGTTCTGCACCCGCATGGCCGCTCCGGTCCGTCCTCCGCCCGCGGAGGAGTCGGCGATTCAAAACGCCCCCTGCCGTGCGTCTGGGTCAAGGGGGGGACTCGAACCCCAGGCTCGACGGCAGGGGACTAAGCCAGCTCCACGCTACGTTCGCCCGCGTGCGCGCGTCTACGGGAAAGAAGAGCGCGCTACAAGAAATTACGTTCGTCACCGTACGGCTGGCGGGGGCTGTTCGCAGACCTCCTGTGTGCATATCGCTCCGGGCATTTCTCTGAGGGAGAAGCGATGAAGGGGAGCGGGTGGGGGCGCGGGATCAGGGCGCGGCGGTGGGCAGGAGGCCCACCCCTTCCAGCCCCGCTCCGGGTTCGGGCCCGGACGGGCCGAGGTCGATCGTCGCCCCCCCGTCGGCCGCAAGCCCCTGGTCGCTCGCGCCGGAGTCCCCTGCGCCGTCGTCCGCGCCGAGGTACCAGAGCACCGCGCCGACCACGACGGCCAGGAGGCTCGCGCCGAGCCAGATCCCGGCCGTGTCGGTGCTCACCACGCCGTCGCCGACGCTGCAGTCCGAGGAGTGGCCGTGGCAGCGGAGGATGGTGCCGAAGCTGATGAGCGTGGACAGGCTGCCCAGACCGACCAGCGAGATGCCCGTGTAGGTCTTCACCTGCGGCGCGCAGGCCGGACCCCAGGCGAGCGCGATCACGAGCGACGCGAGCAGCGCGTTCCTCACGGCGACCTCCTCCTCGTCCCCGGGTGCGTCCCCGGGCCAGGTGGGATACAAGATCCGTGCCGGCTCGGGAGCCTGAACTCACAGCGAATTCAACGTGCGGAGGCGTGGCAGGATTTCACGGTGTGGCGCGGCAGGTGCCGGCCGGCTGCAGGCCGGCTCACCCTACGGCTTTCGTTTGCAGTCGAGCGTCCCGGTGTAACCTTGCGGTGGCACCCAACCCACGGGGCAGCGACCGCTCCGGTCGCAGCGCTCGTAGAAGCAGCCGCCCTCCGGCAGCACGCAAACTCCGGTCCCGCGAACGGTGCCGTCCGCCTGCGGCTCGGGCCGGCAGTCCACGTCCGCGGCGCAGGGCGCGGTGCAAGTCCCGTCCAGGCAGACCTCGGTCTTCGCGCAGCTCGTGTACCCCACCTCGAACGGGCAGGCCGGGAACAGCTCGCAGTGGCCCCAGCGGTTGCAGCGCCTGCCGGCCTCGCAGCTGGTGTCGTCGAGGCAGCGCACGCAGTGCTCGGTCAGGCCGCACACGCCCGGCTGTTCGGCGGGATCGGTGCATGGCCTGTAGTCGCACCGGAGAGTGCCCTCCCTCGGCCGGTAACCCCACTCCGCGCAGCCTGCTCCCCCGACGCAACGCACCGCCTCGCAACCCTTGAGAAGCAGGTCGACCATGGTGCAGCGCTCGTCCTCGGCGCAGTCCGCGGACCCGGCGCACTCCTGGACGCACCGGCCCCCGAGGCACACGCCGGCCTGGCAGTCCGCGAAGCGATC
Organism: Myxococcota bacterium; assembly: GCA_022710975.1. Classification (GTDB taxonomy): domain Bacteria; phylum Myxococcota; class B64-G9; order B64-G9; family B64-G9; genus JAKLGA01. The sequence continues at coordinate 161,814 of JAKLGA010000007.1, forward strand.
GCACTCCACCGGGACGCACGCGCCCGCGTCGCTGCAGATGCCCTCAGGGCAGTGCGCATCCGCGAAGCACTCGACGCACTGCTCGGCCAGGCCGCACGCCCCGCGGAGCAGGCCGAGCTCGGAGCAGCCGTCGCGGGTGCAGGCGAGGGAGCCCTCGACGGGCACCCAGCCTTCTGGGCAGGCGCCGGCCTGACAATACCGCGTCTGGCAGTAGCCCTCGGGGCCGCATTCGGAGCCGTAGCGACACTCCCCGGCGAACGTGCAGGGCGTGACGCAATGGAAATCGACGCACTTCAGGCCGTCCTGTAGACCGAGGCACTCGTAGTCCATCTCGCAAACATGCCGGTGCGGGACGCAGGTGCCGGCGCCCGCGCAGACCAGGTTCGGGCCGACTGCCTGGCAGTCGTAGTCGTCGTTGCACTGGACGCAGGTGCCCTGGAGTCCGCACTCGCCGGGCAGGGGGCGGTCGCTGGAGGGACAGCCGTCGGGATCGGTGGCGACCTCCCGGTCGCAACCGGAGGCGGCCAGGAGGAGGAGCACAGGAAGCAGCGAGAGGAGGCTGCGCAGCATCATTCGCGACCCGCCCACGAGAGCCCAGAGAGATGAGCCGAGCGTAGCACCGGCGAGGGACGGGCCTCAAGGCGGGGTGCGCTGCTCCAAGAAGAATGCCCCCTGCCGTTCGGTGGCCGCAAGGGGGGGAAGCCAACCTGGGCGAGGTCGAGCGGCAGGGGACCAAGCGCACGCTTCCATCACCTCACGCGGGCCGCGCCAGCGGCGCCTCCTCGATCGGGTGGGCGGAGCGCCAGAGCGCGCGCGACTGCTCGTACTCCGCGTGCTGATCGAGCACCTGATCCAGCGCCTGCCGGGCCCACGCGGCCTCATGCAGCAGCGCCTCCTGGGTGGCCGGGTCCGGCGCGCCCTGCTCGTCCACGCACCGCCAGTAGGCCAGGTTCGCCCGCTCGAAGCGCAGCCGCGCCTCGGCCAGCTCGACCCGCAGCTCCGCGTCGCTCAGCACGATCACCCGGAACCCATCGGCCAGCTCGCCCGCGTAGCGCGACAGGATCTCCGCCCGGGTGCCGACCTCGTAGCGCTCGTGCATCACCAGGTCGTGCAGCACCTCGCGCACGATGAAGCCCTGCCGCAGATCCTTCCAGGCCGACAGGGCCTGCTTGCCCTCCTCGCTCCACAGGAACATCGCGCACCTCCTGTTCGGCGGACCCCTCCTCAGGCGAGCTGGGCCAGGTGGCCGTTGCGCACCGCGGGGTGCTCCTCGATGTAGGCCTCCAGCCCGCGGCCGAGCCGGGCCAGCGCCTTCATGCTCGAGAGGTGGTACAGCCCGACGCTGAGCGCCGTATAGCGGAAGCAGGCGCCGCCCCGGAGGTAGACGTCGAGGTAGTCCGTGCCGAGGTCGTAGCCGACCACGCGCGATCGACCGCCCACGTTCAGGTACAGCTCCATGCTCCCCGCTCCCGGCTCTCCTCCCCCAGGAATCGGCCCCCAGCTCCAGGGTACGCCTGTGCCCGCCCCGCCCGTCAATACGAATTCGGCTGGTATTACAATAAATTACATTTGTCACACGGGCGGGGAGACCGGGTTTCGCCCCTCACGGCTCGGGCCAGGGCAGCAGGCACAGCCCCCGGCCATACACGGTCCGGATGCACCCCTGGCGCTCGCCCGAGTCGCCCAGCTTGGCCCGCAGCCGGGAGACCAGCATGTCGAGCGGGCGCACCTTGAGGGGGCAGCCCACGACCTGCAGCAGGTCGTGCAGCACGGCCTTGCTGACCACCACCCCGGGCTGGCGCGCCAGGATGGCCAGCAGATCGAACTCCGCGTCGGTGAGCTCGAGCGGCGCGCCGCGCAGGGTCGCCACCCGGGCGGCGGGGTCCACCCGCAGCGGTCCCACCACGTAGGGGCCCGGCGCGGGCTCGGGCGCGGGCGTGACCTGCTCGCGGAAGCGCCGCCAGGTCTCGAGCTTCCGCTCCACCAGCGCCTTGACGAACTGCTCCTCGAACGGCTTGGTCACGTAGTCCTCGGCCCCGAGCTGCAGCCCCTCGACGCGGGCCTCGAGCTCGGCCCGCGCGCTCAGGATCACCACCGGGCCCAGGTAGAAGGGCCGCACCTGGCGCAGCACCTCCAGGCCGTCGAGGTCCGGGAGCCCCAGGTCGAGCAGCACCAGATCCGGGACCTCGGTCAGGATGCGCTCGACCGCGCGGTGGCCGCTGGCCTCGAGGCTGGCCTCGAGCCGGCCGCCGGCGTTGAAGACCCGCACCAGCCGGCCGCCGATGTGGGGGTTGTCCTCCACGATCAGCACGCGCGGCCTCGCCGGCGCGCTCGCCTGTCCATCCCTGCGTTCCTCGAGCGTTCCCTGCATCGCTCCCCGAATCCCCGTGGGTCGTGTCCGGCCAACTTCTCGCAGCATAGCAGGCGACGCCGGGCCTGCCAAGATCCCACCTTCCGGCCCGCAGGGGTTGGAATCCGGCGGCGGCTCTGGTACCTTGCGCCCGATCCCGGGGAGCGAGGAGGCAGGATGAGGCCCCGTCTGGTGGCGGCGAGCGCGGCGGCGGTGCTGCTCGGGCTGGGCGGGCCGGCCGCGGCCAGCCAGGGCGCGGGCGCGCTCGGGCGGGAGCTGTCGCTCCTGTGGGTCCTGCCCTTCGCGCTCATGCTGCTCGCCATCGCGGTGGTGCCCCTGTGGAAGGAGCGCTTCTGGCACCCCAACCGCAACAAGGCCCTGGTGTGCGCGGCCCTGGGGCTGCCCGTGCTGGTGTACGTCGGGAGCCAGGATCCGGGCGCGCTCCTGCACACCGGCCGCGAGTACGTCAGCTTCATCCTCCTGCTCGCCGCGCTGTTCGTCATCTCGGGCGGGATCAACGTGCGGGCGGATCTGCGCGCCACGCCCCTGGTCAACACCGCCTTCCTGGCGCTGGGCGCGCTGCTGGCCTCCCTCATGGGCACCACCGGCGCGGCCGTGCTGCTCATCCGCCCGCTGCTCGAGACCAACCACCAGCGCACGAAGGTGGTGCACACGGTCATCTTCTTCATCTTCGTGGTGGCCAACATCGGCGGCAGCCTGACCCCGCTCGGGGATCCGCCGCTGTTCATGGGCTACCTGGCGGGCGTGCCCTTCGCCTGGACGCTCCGCCTGGGGCCGGCCTGGGCCCTGGCGGTCGGGCTGCTGCTGGCCGTGTACTTCACCCTGGACACGGTCCTGTACCGGCGCGAGCCGGCCGAGGCGCTGGCGCGCGACGCGGCCGAGCAGGTGGCCATGCGCGTCCAGGGCGCCTGGCTGAACGGGCCGCTGCTCCTCTGCGTAGTGCTGTCGGTGGCGCTGCTGACCGAGCGGGTGGTGCCCTTCCCGGCGCGCGAGGGGGTGCTGGTCGCGCTGGCGCTGGTGTCCTGGTTCGCCACCCGGCGCGAGGTGCGCGCGGCCAACAAGTTCACCTTCTACCCGATCGTCGAGGTGGCGGTGCTGTTCGCCGGCATCTTCGCCACCATGATCCCGCCCATCCTGATCCTGCAGGCGCGCGGCGCGGAGCTGGGGGTCACCAGCCCGGCGGCCTTCTTCTGGTCGACCGGCGCGCTGTCCTCGTTCCTGGACAACACGCCCACCTACGTCGTGTTCTTCGCCCTGGCCAAGTCCGTGGGCGTGTCCGCGGGCGCGGTCTCCGTGGCCGGCGTCGAGCAGACGCTGCTGGTCGCCATCAGCCTGGGGGCGGTGTTCATGGGCGCCAACACCTACATCGGCAACGCGCCCAACTTCATGGTCAAGGCCATCGCCGAGGAGCGCGGGCTCAGGATGCCCTCCTTCTTCGGCTACATGCTGTGGTCGCTGGGCATCCTGATCCCGCTGTTTCTGCTGCTCACGCTGATCTTCTTCTGGTAGGTGCGAAATGGACGAGGAGAAACCGCCCGACACGTCGCCCCAGGAGGCCGAGCCGTCCGCGCAGGAGCCCGTGCCCGCGCCGCCCGACCTGTCCTCCCTGGAGCCCGGGCCCGTGCCGCCCGACCTGTCCTCCCAGGAGCCCGCGGCCATCCCGCCCGCCTTCCAGCCCTCCATCCTGCGCGCGGTGAGCGTGCAGCAGTCCAAGGGCCGCGGGGTGGGCGCCACCATCGCGCCGGCCGAGCTGGACGTGGAGCTCGGCGGCGAGGACACCTCCCAGCGCATCCCGCTGGAGGTGCTCCACCGGGCCGGCCGGCAGGTGCGCTTCAACGAGGCCGGCGAGGTCGAGGTGGGCGAGCCGACCTCCCCGGCGGGCTTCGAGGTCATGCACGTGCTCGGCCGCGGGGGCATGGGCGTGGTGTGCCTGGCCAGGCAGGAGGCGCTGGGCCGGGACGTGGCCCTCAAGGTGGCCCGCAAGGCCAAGAGCGACGAGGCCGGCACCACCGGCATGGAGCTGGAGATGTTCACCAACGAGGCGTTCATCACCGCCTCGCTGGAGCACCCGCACATCGTGCCGGTGCACACGCTGTGCCGGGACGCCACCGGCCGGCTGTTCTTCACCATGAAGCGGGTCACCGGCGTGAGCTGGGAGCACCTGCTCGAGCCCGCGCTGGTGCGCAACCGGGCCGAGCGCGAGCGGGTGGAGGCCCGGGCCGCGGCCATGGGGCTGGAGGAGCACCTCGAGATCCTGCTCAAGGTGTGCGACGCCGTGGCCTACGCCCACTCCAGGGGTGTCCTGCACCGGGACCTCAAGCCCGAGAACGTGATGATCGGGGACTACGGCGAGGTGCTGGTCATGGACTGGGGCCTGGCCATGCCCTTCGGCGAGCGCAACCCCTACGTGCTGGACCCCAAGAAGGCGGCCCAGCTCGTGGGCACGCCGGCCTACGTGGCGCCGGAGATGGCCCGCGGCGAGATGACCCGCTTCGGCCCGCCCACCGACGTGTACCTGCTGGGCGGCATCCTGTACCAGCTGCTGACCGGCCACCCGCCCCACTTCGGCGCGGGCATCATGGAGGCCGTGCGCCAGGCCGCCGCGGGCAAGCTGGTGAAGCCCGAGGACGTGCCCGGGGTGAAGCCCTTCTCACCCGAGCTCGGGCGCATCGCCGTGCGCGCGCTGCAGGCCCGCATGCAGGACCGCTACCCCAACGTGGAGGCGCTCGTCCTGGAGCTCAAGGCCTACCGCCGCCACGAGGAGAGCCTGGCCGCCAGCCGCCGGGCGCGCGAGGTGCTGGCGCAGGTCCAGGCCCGCGCGGCCCGCGGCGATCCCGAGAACCCGCGCCTGGAGAAGCTGACCCCCGAGTGGGCCGCCATGGTGTACGGGCGCCTGTCCGAGTGCATCGGCGCCTTCCGCCAGTCCATCCAGATGTGGGCCGGCAACGCGGAGGCGCACACCGGCCTGCTGCACGCGCTCCTGCTCCAGATCAAGCTGGCGCTCGAGCGCGGGGATCTCACCCTGGCCCGCTCGCGCCTGGAGCTGCTGGACCTCTCGGCCCAGGAGTCCGAGGACCCCGCCTTCCGCGAGCGGGTGCGCGCCCACCGCGCGCGCCTGGGCCAGGCGGTGGAGGCCCGCGGCCGGGAGGCGGCCGCGCTCAAGCGGCGGGTCAAGGTGGTCCGCTACCTGGTGCTGTCGCTCATCGCCGTGCTGGCCGGGGCCATCGCCGGCGGCTTCTACCTGATCTCCGAGCAGAAGAGCCTGGTGCTCGACAACCTCAAGGCCATCGAGGGCCAGCGCCAGCTCGCCTGGGAGAACCAGCGCGCCGCCGATCGCGCCCACCGCCAGATGATCGGCAGCTCCGTGCGCGCCCAGGCGGAGCTGGTCGACCGCTACCTGCTGGACCTGGAGGCGCTGGTCGGCCAGCACCGGCTGGCGGCCCAGGCGCTGCTCGGCATGCCCGCCGAGCTGCTGCCCCCGCGCGGGCGCACGCCCGCCGGCCGCGCCGGCTACTACCTGGACGAGGACTACCGCGCCCCGGGCACCCGCCCGCCGGACTTCGGCCCCCAGCCCGGCCACGCGCAGCCCCTGTCGCTGTCGGAGGGCACGCTCAAGCTGGCGCCCTGGGCCACCGCCGGCGCCGCCCGCGCCCAGGCCCTCGAGGACGCCCGCCGGCTCGCGCGGCTCTCGCCCCAGATCGAGGGCGTGCTGCGCACCCGCACCGACGTGCCCTACACGGTCTTCGGCACGCGCAGCGGGGTGATGCTCACCTTCCCCGGTTACAGCCGCTTCGCGGACAAGCCCGAGTACGACCCCACCCGGCGGCCCTGGTATCTGGCCGGCCTGGGGCTGCCGGACGCCCGCCCGACCTGGACCGATCCACACGTGGACGCGAGCGGCCGGGGGCTGCTGCTGACCTGCGTCGCCTTCCTCGAGGTGGCGGGAGAGCGCCGGGGCGTGGTCGGCCTGGAGCTGTCGCTGGAGACGCTGCAGGACATGCTGGTGCGCTTCGTCGAGGGCGCCGGCCAGGGCGGGCGGGGGCTGCTGGTGCGCGACGACGGCTCGGTGGTGGTCGACACGGCCTACGCGGCCGACCGGCGCCGCTGGCAGGAGCGTTTCGAGGTGGCCAGGGTGGGCGAGCTGGGCGAGGCGGTCGAGGCCTACTGGCGCGGCGCGCTGGCCGGCAGCGCGGACGCCAGGATGGCGGTGGAGCTCGAGACGAGCCTCGGCCCCAGCCTGCTCGGCCACGCGCGCATCGCCCGCCTGGGCTGGACGCTGCTGGTGGTGCTGCCCTCCTCGGGCACGGCCGGGTCCGGGCCCGAGCTGCCCGGCTCCACCGGCGCCGCGCCGTCCGGCCCGGCCGGGGCGGGGGCCGCACCATCCGGTTCTCCCGGTGAAGCAGCCCCGGGTCCTCCCGGGGGCTGAGCGGCCGGCCGGGGCACGCGCGCCGGCCCGCCGAACACGCCCTGGGGCAGGGCCTCGAGCCAGCCCCGATCGGCGAGCGCCTTCCAGGCGAATACCGCCACGCCCGGCAGCCCGGCCGCCCGGCTGAGCTCCACCTCGTCGGTGAGCGCCTGCAGATCGCCGGCCTCCGCGTTCAGCCCGGCCCACACGCCGACCTCGGCGCCGAGCGGGGCGAAGTGGGTGACCAGGGTGGCGAAGTCGGTGCGCTGCCCGGGCGGACGGGTCGGCCGCCAGTAGATCATGGGCACCAGCACGTCCACCGCGCGGCGCGTGGCCCAGGCGTGGGAATCCTGGTGGAAGTCGTGGAAGCCCTGGGTGACCCCACCCCAGCCCCACAGGTCCTGCCAGATGCCGGTCACCGCGGCGCTGACCAGGAGCCCCGGGCGGGCGGCGTGCAGCCGCCCGGTCAGGCGGGCGATGAAGCGGGTCAGCTCCTCGCGTTGCCAGGCGGCCCGGGTCAGCCCGCGCTCGCGCTGCCTGGCCGCGCGGAACAGGCGGTTCGAGACCCGGTCGTGAGAGGTGTCCCTGGCCGGGTAGCGGGCGTAATCCAGGTGCACCCCGTCGAGCGGGTAACGTGTGGCCAGCTCCAGGAGCACCGCCTCCAGGTGGCGCTGCACCTCGGGGTTCGCCAGGCACACGAACACGTAGTCCGCGTCCGTGTACGGCATGGGCCGGCCGCGCGCGTCGAGCACCCGCCAGCCCGGGTGGGCGCGCAGGATGTGCCGGGGGGTGCTGCGGCCGGGCGGAAGCGCGCCCTTCCAGGCGGTCGCCAGGTTCACCCAGGCGTGCAGCTCGAGCCCCAGCCGGTGGGCCTCGTCCACGGCCACCTGCAGCGGGTCCCAGCCGGGGTCCTGGCCCAGCCTGCCGGACAGCGGCGCGGCCCAGGGCTCCAGGCTGGAGCGGTAGTAGGCGTCGGCGGCCCCGCGCACCTGGAAGAAGATCAGGTTGAAGCCGGCGGTCTGCGCGCGCGCCAGGATGCCGCGCACCTCGTCGGCCGAGGCGTAGTCCCAGCGGGTGACCCACAGGGCCCGGGCCTCCTCGCGCGGGGGTGGCTCGGGCAGGGGGAGCGCGGACGGCGCGTCCCCGTCGGGGCCGGGCGCCGCGGCCTCGGGCCCGGCGTCCAGGGCGCCGTCCGGGCCGGCGTCCGGACCGGCCTCCGCACCGGCGTCGGCCGCGGCCGGAGCCGGCGGCGGTGGCGTCGGGGCCACCTCCTCGGCCGGGCCTGCGCACCCGCAGACCAGCAGCGTGCACGCGAGCCAGGCTCTCATCAGGGCTTCACGGTCTCGAGCAGGTGCTCGACGATGTCCAGGGAGGAGACCCCGGCCACCTCGGCCCGGAAGTTCGTCAGCACGCGGTGCCGGAGCACCGGCCGCGCCAGCGCCCGCACGTCCTCCGCGCTGACCACGGCGCGCCCCGACAGGAGCGCGCGCGCCTTGCCCCCCAGGATCAGGAACTGGCTGGCGCGCGGGCCGGCGCCCCAGGCCACCATCTCGCGCACCCGCTCGCTCGCGCCGGGCTCGCCCGGCCGGGAGGCGCGCGCCAGGCGCACGGCGTACTCCACCACCGCGTCCGTCACCGGCACCCGGCGCACCAGCGCCTGGGCCGCCAGCAGCCGCTCGGGCCCCAGCACCTTCGACACCGTGGTCGTGGCGGCCGCGGTCGTCGACTGCACCACCCGGGCCTCCTCGGCCGCGTCCGGGTAGTCCACCCCGATGAAGAACATGAAGCGGTCGAGCTCGGCCTCGGGCAGCGGGTAGGTGCCCTCCTGCTCGATGGGGTTCTGGGTGGCGAACACCAGGTACGGGGCCGGCAGCGCGTGGGTGCGGCCCCCGGCGGTCACCTGCCGCTCCTGCATGGACTGCAGCAGCGCCGCCTGGGTCTTGGGGGGGCTGCGGTTGATCTCGTCGGCCAGCAGCACCTGGGTGAAGACCGGCCCGGGCACGAAGCGGAAGGAGCGCTCGCCTGTCGACTTGTCCTCGGCCAGCACCTCGGTGCCGGTGATGTCGGCCGGCATGAGGTCGGGGGTGAACTGGATGCGCGCAAACTGGAGGTCGAGGGCCTCGGCCAGGGTCGAGACGAGCAGCGTCTTGGCCAGGCCGGGCACGCCGACCAGCAGGCTGTGCCCGTTGGCGAGGAGCGAGGTGAGCATCAGCTCGACCACCTGCCGCTGGCCCACGATGCGCCGGCCGATCTGCTCGCCGAGCGCCGCGTGCGCGGCCGCGAGATCCTCGAGCGCCTTCCGGTCATCCAGCGGCAGCCCGGTCCCCTGCCCGCCGGCCGCCGTCTGCGTCTGCACCGCCTCCATGCTCGACCTCGCCGCCTTCCAGGTGAGACCCTCGCACGCAGGCCACGCTAGCAGAGCCCGCCACCCCAGGCAACCCGCGGGCCAGATCCCGGGGATCCTCCGGCGCGGGCCTCCTTGACAGCCCGAGATCGCGTGGGGCACCATCGCCGCGAAACGCACCCGGATCGCCATGGCCTTCGGGGCCGGCGCGGTCCAGGTCAAGGGCGCTGCCCAGCCCATCGAGCTCATCGGGGTCACCGACCAGGCAGGGTGAGCCCTGCCTCAGCATGGGAGGCTCGAGATGACAGCGAGGATCGACCGCGCCATCGCGCCGCTCGCCTGCCTCGTTCTCGCCCTGGCCGGGTGCGACAGCCCCCGGCCGGAGACGGACTGCCAGGCCGGCGACCAGCAGCCGTGCGGGAGCACGGATCTGGGCGCCTGCCAGTACGGCGCCCGGACCTGCCAGGACGGCTCCTGGGGCGAGTGCCTGGGTGCGGTCGAGCCCGTCGACGAGATCTGCGACAGCGAGGCCGTCGACGAGAACTGCGACGGGCGGCAGAACGAGGGATGCGAGTGCACCGGAGGCGAACCGCGCCCCTGCGGCACCGAGGTCGGCGAATGCGTTGCCGGGAGCCAGCGCTGCGTCGATGGCCGGCTGGGCCCGTGCGAGGGCGGCGTCGATCCGCAGCCCGAGGAGTGCAACGGCCTGGACGACGACTGCGACGGGGAGAGCGACGAGCCGTGCACGGCGCCGGAGGCGACCGCGGCGCGGTTCCCCTGGAACGGCCAGGCCACCGGGAGCGTCCACGCCGCCTGGCCGCTGCGCCCGACCTTCCGCTGGGAGCACGTGGCCGAGGCGACGGACTACGAGATCCAGGTCGACGACTCCTGCGGGCTCGCGGGGTTCTCGGGCTGCGACTTCCCCAGCCCGGAGATCTCGACGCGGGTGGAGGCGGCCAGCCACACGCCGGCGGACGCCCTGGCCGTCTCGATGAGCCAGCCGGTGGGCAGGCGGTACTACTGGCGAGTCCGGGCCTGCCGCGGCCTGGCCTGCTCGCCCTGGACCGCCACCCGCTACCTGGACGTGGGCCGCCTGGACCAGGACTTCAATGGCGACGGCTACTCCGATGTCGTCGTCGGGGCCTACCGGCAATCCAACCCGGAGAGCGCCGAGGGCAGTGCCTTCGTGTATCTGGGCTCGGTCTCGGGCGTCCCCGGCATGCCCGACGCCACGCTCGACAACCCCGCCGACAGCTCCCTGGGCTTCTTCGGGATCTCCGTGGCCTCGGCCGGGGACGTGAACGGCGACGGCTACTCCGACCTGGTGGTGGGGGCCAGCGGGCAGGACGACCCCGGGACCGACCAGGGCAGCGCGTTCGTGTTCTATGGCTCGTCGGCCGGCATCCCGACCACGCCCGGGGCGACGCTCGACAGCCCCACCGCTCAGCCGGGCGGGTTCTTCGGCGCGTCCGTGTCCTCGGCCGGGGACGTGAACGGCGATGGCTACGCGGATGTCATCGTGGGCGCCAGCGCCCTGGACAACCCCGAGACCGACGAGGGTGGAGCCTACCTCTTCCATGGCTCGGCCGCGGGCCTCTCGAGCGCGCCCGCGGCGGTGCTCGACAATCCGGCCGATCAGGCCGAGGCCTACTTCGGCCTGTCCGTGTCCTCGGCCGGCGACGTGAACGGGGATGGCTACGCGGATGTCCTCGTGGGCGCCAAAGGCCAGGCCGACCCCGAGAGCGGCGAGGGCAGCGCGTTCGTGTACTACGGCGCGGCAGGGGGGCTCTCGCCCAGCCCCGACGTCGCCCTGGACAACCCCGCCGACCAGGCCGGCGGGTCCTTCGGCGCGTCCGTGTCCTCGGCCGGCGACGTGAACGGCGATGGCTACGCGGATGTCGTCGTGGGGGCCATCTTCCAGGACCACCCCGCGATCGACGAGGGCGGGGCCTACGTGTTCCACGGCTCGGCCGCGGGCCTCTCGTCGAACCCCGACGCCGCGCTGGACAACCCGGGAGACCAGGCCGGCGGCCTGTTCGGCATGGGCGTGTCCTCGGCCGGCGACGTGAACGGCGACGGCTACTCCGACCTCGTGGTGGGGGCCAGCGGGCAGGACAACCCCGAGACCGACGAGGGCGGGGCCTACGTGTTCTACGGCTCCCCGATCGGCATCCCGGCCACGCCCGGGGCGGCGCTCGACAACCCGGCCGACCAGGCCGGCGGCTCCTTCGGCGCAGCCCTCTCGTCGGCCGGGGATCTGAACGGCGACGGTTACGCGGACGTCGTCGTGGGGGCCGCCTTCCAGGACGACCCCCTGAGCGACGAGGGCGGAGCCTTCGTGTTCCATGGAGCGGCCGCCGGCCTGCCGGCCACACCCGGCCAGTCGCTCGACAACCCCGCCGGCCAGCAAGCCGGGTGCTTCGGATACGCGGTGGAATGAGCCTCGGGCGCGCGGTTGCTGGTCGCTAGGGTCCGGCCGGCTCGCACAGGCGCCGGTCGACGACGCTGAGCTCGCCGGCCCGGGCGTCCACCAGCTCGACCGCCTGGCCGCCCTGGCCCTCGGGGCAGTCGGCCACCAGCGCCACCCAGTGCCGTCCGGGCGCGACCTCGAGCTCCAGCACCGGGGTGGTCAGCCCGGTGTCCTGCAGATCCAGCCACACCCGCGCCCAGGGCTGGCTGAGCACCCGCAGTCGGGCCGGGGCCGGCCCCGGGGCGGTCCCGGGTCGCGGCGCCGAGCCCGCGCCGGCCGCGGGCGGGGCGCCCCGATCCTCGTCCTCGTCAGCGTCCAGGCGCGCTAGCCCCAGGATGCGCAGCGCGGCCGTGTGCCGGGCCTCGGCCGCGGCCCAGCGCCCGTCCGCGTCGCCCCGGGCCCGCAGCGCCCGGGCCGCCGCGGACAGCAGGCGGTGGACGCGCGGATCGAGCGGGTTCTGGCGAACCGCCTCGCGCCCGTGCAGGAAGGCGGCCTCGGGCTCCTCCGGGAGCAGCACCTGGCCGAGGTGCAGGTGGGCCTCCAGCCCCTCGGGGTGCAGCTGCAGGCTCTCCTCGAAGACGGCCCGGGCCTCGGCCCTGCGGTCGAGCTCGAGCAGCGCCAGCCCCAGCTTGTCCGCCACCACCCACAGCGCCGCGTGCCGGCGGCCCGCCAGGTCGCGCGCCTTCTGGTACTGGACGGCCGAGGCCGCCGTGCGCCCGCGGGCGCGCAGCAGCTGGCCCAGGTGGTAGTGATCCCGCAGCTCCAGCCGCCGCGTGGCGAGCAGCCGCCGCTCGCCGTCGCTGCCGCCCTCCCTCCGCGCGGCCGCCGGGCCCTCGAGCTCCTCGTCGCCGGTGAGCTCCTCGAAGCGCTCGGCGCGGAGGAAGTCGAGCCAGGCGCGCACGAACTCCGCGCGGCTGAAGCCGTACACCGCGCGGATGGCGGCCATGTCCTCGGCCCCGCCCTCCAGCGCGGCCAGCAGCTCCCTGAGCCTGGGGTAGCCGCCGCGGGACAGCAGGAAGGCGGTCACCGTGTAGACCTCGCTGAAGGCCAGCTCGGCCGCCTCGGCGCTGGGCAGCAGCGCCATCGAGGGGTGCATCTGCTCGAAGGTGATCAGCGCCTGGGCGCGCACCGCCCGGGACAGGCGGCTCTCCTCGCGCGGGCTGAGCCCGGGCCGGTAGAGCGGTTCGCCCTCGCGCCAGCGGCCCTCCTCGTGCTTGGCCAGGGCCTCGTGCAGCCAGATGGGGGTGTGGTTCCAGGTGCGCTGGGAGACCAGCAGGTGGATGAGCTCGTGGCTGGCCGTGTCCAGGTAGCCGTAGCCCATGAGCGCCGCGCGCGGGGAGGTCAGCATCAGCCGGTTCCACTTGCACACCGCGATGGTGCCGCTGGTCTGGATGGCCTCCAGCCCGAGCCCGGTCAGGCGGGACAGGGCCTCGGAGTCGGGCAGCAGCTCGACCCGGATGGGGTGATCGGGGACCTGCCCCAGATCGCGGCCCACCACCGACAGCGTGCGCTCCACCGCCTCGACCACGTCCGGGAGCAGCACCTCGTCCACGCCGGCCGCATAGGCCACCTCCACCCGACCGTCGGGGCTGCGGAACAGGCTGAAGCCCGCGGTCACCTGGGCCGTGTCGCGGATGAGCCCCAGGCGCGGATCGCGCTCCAGGGCGCCCTGGAACGCGGCGGCCGCGCGCTCGGCCAGCGCGCGGGCGGCGGCGTGCTCACCCTGGTGGAACTTGACCCAGGCGGCGCCGAGCTGCACGGCCGGCAGGTCGGGGTGCGCGCGCAGCAGCTCCTCCGCCAGCGCGCGGGCCGGGGTGAGCTGCCAGGCCTCCAGCAGCCGGTCGATCTCGGCGATCTTCCGCTCGAGCCCGGCCGCGGCCTCCTCGGCGCCGGCCGGAGGCGGCGGGCCGAGCAGGGCGGCGGAGCAGAGCAGCGCGAGGCCTGCCTGGCGGAGCGCGCGCCTCATCGCACCAGCTCCTCGTAGTAGCGCCGCACCAGCGGCTGGTAGTCCTCGGGCACCGGATCCTTCATGCCGCGCAGCAGCTCCTCGCGGAAGGCCTCGGGCGGGCGGTACTCCTCCGCGCCCGGGATGTGCACCTTCTCGACGTTGGCCTGGCCCTCCCCGCCCTCGTCCGGGGCGCTGGGGATGGCCGCCGAGCCCATGGGCAGCGGCATGCCGCCGCCCCCGCGCGGGCAGGACTGGGCGGCCTGCTCCATGGCCTGCTGCATGCGCTCGAGCTGCTGCCGGGCGGCCTGCTGGTGCGGGTGGGCGGCGCGCGGATCGAACACCCCCAGCTCGTCGGAGGCCTGCTGCATCTCGGAGCCGCCGCGCTCCGCGCCCTGCAGCATGTCCTCGCCGAAGATGGGCGCCTTCTGGTTCAGCCGCTCCATGTCCCCGCGCAGCGCCCGCAGCTTGCCGCGCAGCTCGCGCTGCCGGCCCTCGAGCTTCCGCATCCGGCCGCGCTGCTCGGGCGAGAGCAGCCGCTCCGGGGGCGGCATGAGCTTGGCGAGCTCCGCGTGGATGGCCTCGGCCTCCTCGGCCGCCGCGGCCGCCCGGCGGGCGTCCTCCCGCAGGCGCGCGGCGCGCGGGGACTCCGTGGCCTCCTCCATCTCGGCCTCCGCGGCCAGGCCCTCGCGCAGCCCCTCCGTCCCCAGCCGCTCGCCGCGGCTGGCCGCGATGGCCTGGGCCAGCTCACCCTCCTCGAGCGCCCGCTCCAGCACCCGGGCGTCCTCCTGGAGCCGCTCGAGCAGCGGCTGGCGGAACTCGTCGACGTCTTCGGCCGGGATGGCCTCCAGGTGCTGCCGCAGGCGCCTGGCGCGCTCCCCGAGCGCGCGCAGCCGCTCGCGCAGGCCCTTCTGCTGCAGCTCGGCCAGCTTCTCCAGGCTGAGGGTCTTCAGCTCGCCGGTCTCCTGCTCGACCGCGCGCTGGGCCTCGGCCAGCTGGCGGAGCTCGGCCTGCAGCCCCTGGGCGGCCCGGCTGAGCTCCTGGTAGCGCTCGTCGCCGTAGCCCCGCTGGGCCTGCTGGATGGCGCCCTGCAGGGAATCGAGCTGCTGCCGCAGGCGCCCGAGCTCGCGCATGGCCTCGTCCAGCTTGCCCTCCTGCAGCAGGGCCTGCATGCGGTCGAGGGCCGAGAGCGCGTCCCGCTGGGAGGCCAGCTTCTTCAGCGCCTCCGGGTTCAGGTACTCGTCGCGCAGCTCCTTGAGCACCTCGGCCTGGCGCGCCAGCAGCTCGCCCAGGCGCGCCTTGAGGCGGGCGATCTCGGCCTCGATGCGCCGGCGCGCCTCGTCGCTGGGGGCCTGCCGGTACGCCTCCATCAGCTCGCGCAGCCGGCGCTCGGCCGCGTCCATCTCGCCCGCCAGGCGCTCGATGTCGCGCAGGCGCTCGAGGTCCAGCAGGTCCTCCAGGTACAGCACGTCCCGCTCCAGCCGCTGGATGCGCCGGCCGCGGTGGGAGGCGAGCAGCCGCAGCTCGTCCTGGCGGCCGCCCGCGGCGCGCCGCTCGGCCGACTCCAGCAGCCAGCCGAGCTCCCGGCCCAGGCCGGCCAGGCCCGCCTGGAGGTTGCCCAGCGCCTCTCCGAGCGGCCGGAAGGCGCGCTCGTCCTTGGCCAGCGCCCGGCCCAGCCGCTCGGTCTCCTGCCGCAGGCCGTCCAGGCCCGCGGCCAGGCGCTGGTGCGCGGCCAGCTCCTCGACCGGCGCCGGGCCCGGGCCGCGCGCCCCGGGCTCCCCGTCCAGGTGGTCGCCCAGCCGGAGCACGAGCTGCTCCCACAGGGCCTGCACCTCCGCCATCAGCGCGCGGTGGTGCTCCTCGGCCGAGAACACCTTGAGGTTGATGGCCGCCGAGCGGCCGGCCTTGGGCCCTTGGACCGTGTCGCTGTCCTGCGCCTCGACCGCCACCTGGACCTGCTCCCCGGGCTGCAGCGCGAGCTCGCCGAGTTCCCAGCGCAGGCCGCGCCGCTCGGCCCGCGAGCCGGCCGCGGGCCGGCCCAGCGGCCGGCGCTGCTCGCCCTCGGGCCGCCCGACCACCCGCCACACCAGCGCGAGCTCGGTCAGGCCGAAGTCGTCCCGGGCGTCGAACAGGAGCTCCAGCGAGTCCGTCTCGCGCACCACCTGGTCGCGGGCCGGCTCCATCAGGCGCACCTCGGGCGGCCGATCGGGCTCCAGGCGGATGGGCAGGCCACGCGGGCTCTGCCAGCGCTCGCCCTCGACGCTCTCGAGCTCGAAGCGGTACTCCCCCGAGGCCATCACCAGCAGGCTGCCGGTGACCGCCTGCGCTCCCTCCAGCCGGAGCGGCACCTGCTGCTCGCCGAGCCTGAGCGCGCCCCCGCGGAGCGGGCGATCGGCCCGGGCCCGCAGCTTCACCTCGGTGCCCGGGAGCGCCAGGATGGCGCCGTCGGCCCCGGGCACCACCCGCTCGGGCCGGCCGGAGTAGGCCGGGTAGCGGTAGGCGAGCTCCAGATCGCCGAGCCAGCTCGGGCCCGCCACCGCCTGGCCCGGATCCGCCCGGGCGCCTTCCTGGAGCGCCGCCCAGGCCTGCTCCGCCCGCTCCGGGAACCCGGCCGCGGCCGCCAGGAGCCCGAGCGCCAGCAGGCAGGCCAGCCCGGCCGCGGAGGCGAGCCGCCCGGGCGGCACGAGCCCGGCGGGCCGCTCCACGGCCAGGCGCCCGGCCACCCGCCCGAGGTGCGCCTCGGCCAGGGCCGGGCTCATGCCCTGGGCCTCCAGGCGCTCGGCCCCCAGCAGGGCGAGCTCGGCCGCGGACACGAGCTCGAGCCCCATCCCGCCCAGCCGGCCCTCGACCACCCGGGCCAGGTGGGCGCCGTGCCCCAGCCGGCGCCGGGGCAGCCACCCGTGACGCAGCGCGGCGGCGAGCAGCCCCGCGGCCGCCAGGGACAGCGCGAGGGAGCGGACCCAGCCCAGCCCCAGCGGCTCCGGGCCGAGCGCCAGCAGCCCCAGTCCGAGCAGGAGCAGCCAGGCGAGCGCCAGGCACAGCCCGGCCCCGAGCTCCAGTCGGAGCTCTCGCTGCCGGACCCGATCGAGGAAGCCCAGGATGTCCGCCGCCAGGGGCTCCATACACGCTCCAGACGCGCCAGCGCGCCCCAGGGGGTACGCTAGGGTCTCCCTTCAGGGGGTGTCAAGGAGCGGACGAGCCCGAGGACGCCACTTGCCTCGGGCCGAAAGCGCTGCTAGCATCCGGCGGTACGCAGACGGCAGGGTCGGCATGGCCATGAATACCCTGCGGATTCAACCGTCCCAAGCCTGTGGGACCTGGGGTCGCCGTTGGGCGCGGACGACAGCAATCTGGTGAGGCTCGCCAAGCGCGGCGACCAGCAGGCCTTCCGAGGGCTGATGGAGCGGTACAAGCGCAAGGTCTACGCGATCGCGTACGGCATGGTGCGGGACTCCGAGGCTGCCATGGACATCAGCCAGGAGGCCTTCATCAAGGTGTACCGCTACCTGGAGACCTTCCAGGGGCAGTCGAGCTTCTACACCTGGCTCTACCGCATCGTGGTCAACCTGTGCATCGACCACATGCGCAAGGAAGCCAAGCACGACGCGCTGGACTACGACGACATGCTGCAGCGGCGGGCGCCCGACGACTCCGAGGCCTGGGTGGTGCCGAAGCTCCTGGATCACAACCCGCTCTCGGCCCTGGATCGCAAGGAGCTCTCCGAGCGCATCGCCCAGGCCTTCGCCGGCCTGAGCGAGAAGCACCGGGCGGTGCTCATGCTGCGGGAGATCGAGGGGCTGTCCTACGAGGACATCGCCCGCGCGCTCGGCATCCACAAGGGCACGGTCATGTCGCGCCTGCACCACGCGCGCAAGAACCTGCAGGCCGCGCTGCAGGGGTACCTGGAGGAGCGCGGCGAGGGTCTGCCGGCCGGGACGCCGGGGGCCCTGCACGCCGACGAGGGCGAGGAGACGGACGCGGTGGCGGACAAGGCGGCCACCCCGTCGGGAGCATGACCATGGGCACCGAGCGCTGCGACACCAGCCTGCTGCTCCGCCACCTGGACGGCGAGCTCTCCACCCGGGAGCGGCGCCGGCTGGAGGCCCACCTCGAGGCGTGCCCGGACTGCCGCCAGGCGCTCGACGGCCTGCGGCTGGTCTCGGGGCTGCTGCGCGAGAAGCTCGAGCAGCCGGCCCAGGCCGCGGACTTCTCGGGCTTCGAGGACCGGGTGCTCGCGGCCGTGGCGAGCTCGGCCCGGCCGCCGCTCGGCGAGCGGCTGCGGGTGGCCTGGGGCGAGTGGCAGCGCGCCTGGCGGCCGGTGTGGGTGACGGCCGTGGTCACCGCGGCCGTGGCGTTGCTGGTGCTGGTGCCGCTGCTCACCCGCGGCCCCGACGTCCCCAGCGCGCCGATCGGGCCGCCCGACGGCGACAGGCCCCAGACCGCCCTCGGCGACCGCGTGGACAACCAGGTGATCATCGACGAGCTGGAGTACCGCGGCCAGCGCTCGATGATCTTCAGCGTCTCGAAGAACAACACCACGGTGATCTGGATGTACGACTTCGACAACCAGGCCGGCGCCAAGGACCAAGGGGACGACCTATGATCCGTTCGCTCGCCATCGCGTGGGTTGCCTGGCTGCTCCTGGCGGGGGCCGCGCTCCCGGCCCAGGCCGAGGAGCAGGCCGCGCAGATCTCCATCCGGGTGATCTTCGCGGTCAAGGACGGCCCGGTCAGCATCGACCCGGCCCTCAAGGACATCCAGGCCGAGCTCAAGGACCTGCCCTACACGAAGTTCCGCCTGCTGGACAAGCTGGAGAGCCAGGTCCAGAGCGGGGCCAGCGTGGAGCTGCAGTTCCCGGGCAACCGCTCCATCTCGGTCGGCTTCGAGGGCCTGGACGCCACGGGCGAGAAGAACATGCTGGCCCTCAAGCTGGCGGTCCGGCCGCAGCTCCACATGCAGCTGCGGGTGGCCAACGGCGGGCGCACGCTGCTCGGCGGCCCGGCCCACCTGGAGGGCACGCTCATCCTGGACGTGTCCGCCAGGCTGCAGCCCCCGGCGAAGCCGCCCGAGGCGCCCGCGCCGGGCGTGGACCAGCCCGTGAACCGGAACCAGGAAGGCACCGGCAAGGAGAAGACGCCATGAAGCTGCGTGGGACGGCGACCCTGGCGGCCGCGCTGTGTCTGGGCTGGGTGGGCCTGGCCGCGGCCCAGGACGCGGAGACCATCAAGAAGCAGGTCGGCGCCCCCGTCGAGAGCTGGACCGGCTCGATCGGCGGCGACATGAACTTCGGCAAGATCGGCGAGGACTGGTACGCCACCCTCAACCTGGGGCTCACCTTCGACTTCGGCATCGTCGGCTTCGGCATCCAGGCGCCGCTCCGGCTGCTGATGAAGGACAACGATCCCGAGAACAACGACTACGGCGGGGTGCTGCGGCGCGAGGACTGGGACGAGTGGACGGACTACCTCAAGATCATCCGTTACTTCCGCTTCGGCCACAAGGGCGAGCTGGTCTTCCTGCAGCTCGGCGATCTGCCCGGGGTGACCATCGGCCACGCCAGCATCGTCAACCGCTACTACAACAACACGGATCTCGCCCACTTCAAGCTGGGCGTCACCCTCGACGTGAACACGGACTACGCCGGCGTGGAGACGCTGCTGAACAACGCCTTCGTCTCCAACCTGATCGGCGGGCGCGTGTACCTGAAGCCCTTCTCCTTCTGGGACAAGGACTCGTACCTGAACAACTTCGCCATCGGCTTCACCGCCATCTCCGACTACGCCGCCCCCTACTGCCCGGACTTCGAGCAGCAGGACACGGCCGGCGGCCCGTGGACGCCGGGGGGCGCCTGCATGCCCGCCGCGCTCGACCACGACCCGGCCACCTTCCCCAACGTGCGCCAGCGCTTCGACGAGGACATGAACATCGTGCTGGCCGACAAGAAGGCCGCCACCGTGCTGGGCGGCGACCTCGAGTTCAAGGTGCTGAACCTCGAGTGGATCAACCTGACGCCCTACGTCGACCTCAACGGCATCATCGACGGCGGCTTCGGCTTCCACGGCGGCATCATGACCAACTTCAACATCCCGGTGATCAGCGTGGGCCTGCAGACCCGCATCGAGTACCGCTGGATGGAGCGCGGCTACATCCCCTCCTACTTCGACTCGTTCTACGAGATCCAGAAGTTCAACTACCCGTTCAAGGACGAGAACGGCCGTTTCGGCCCGGCGCACAGCGAGGTGACCGACCGGCCCAAGGCCGCGGTGGTGGAGGAGCTGGCCGCCCAGGAGGGCAAGGGGCTGAACGGCTACTACGCCGAGCTGGCCATCAACGTGAACGACTGGGTCGTCGTGGGCGGCTCGTACGACGACTACGACGGGCCGTACAACTCGAACCTGCGCATGTACCTCACGGTGCCGGCCTTCGACTTCATCAAGTTCGGGGCGTACTACTACCGCCACAACTTCGAGGGGGCCGGCGACGCCTTCGACTTCGACGAGAAGAGCCTGTTCCTGGCCGAGGCGCGCTACCAGATCATCTCCTTCCTGTACGTGGTCGGCCAGTACTGGCGCGTGTGGCGCCTGGACGAGGACCCCACCAGCGCCTCCTACGGCGACTACGTGGCGACCGACGACTGGAGTATCGGCGTCGGCGCCGCCTACAACTTCTGAGCCGCTCCGCCCTCGGCCAGCGCGGCGTGCCGCGCGGCCACCTCGCCGGCCAGCCGGTCGAGCGCCTCGAGCTCCGCGCCGCCGGCCGGGCCCTTGCACAGCACCGGGGAGAGGACCTCGACCTCCAGGTTCGGGACCAGGGCCGCGAGCTGCTCGACCGCCTTGCCGCCCCAGCCGTAGGAGCCGATCACCGACAGCCAGCGCGCCTTGGGCCGCAGCGCGTTGGCCAGCAGGGCCGCGTAGGCCGCGCCGGGGTGGGGCCCGCCCAGCACGGTCGGCGTCCCCACGACCAGGGTGGCCGCGTCCACCAGGGCCATGGCCAGCTTGCCGATGTCGGTCACCGCGAGATCGAACACCTGCACGCCCACGCCCTTCGCCCCGAGCGAGCGCACCAGGCGCTCGACCATGGCGCGGGTGCTGCCGTGCATCGAGGTGTAGGCCACCACGGCCAGGTTCTTCGGCGCGCCCGTGGCCCAGGCCCGGTAGGCGTCCAGGATGAGCGCCGGCCGCGCGTGCAGCGGTCCGTGGCTGGGCGCGACCAGGCGCAGGTCGAAGCCCTCGAGCCGGACCAGGTGCTTGGCGATGGACTTGCGGAAGGGCTGCATGATCTCGGCGTAGTAGCGCTTGGCCGCCTCGAGCACCTGCCCCTCGTCCTCCACGTACAGCCCGCTCTGGGCGATGTGGGAGCCCAGGAAGTCGCAGGAGAAGAGCGTGCCCTCCTCCCGCAGGTAGCTCACCATGGTCTCGGGCCAGTGCACCCAGGGCGTGTGCAGGAACTCCAGCGTCCGATCGCCGAGCGACAGCCGCTCGCCGTCCTGCACGGCCCGGATGCGCTCGGCGGACAGCCCGAGCTGCTCCATGAGCAGGGCGCGGCCCTTGGGGGTCGCCAGCACCTGAGCCTGCGGGTAACGCTCCAGCACCATGGGGATGGCCCCGGAGTGGTCCTGCTCGGCGTGGTGCGAGACCACGTAGTCGACGCGCGGGACCGCGGCGAGCTGCGCCTCGAGCACGGCCCGCATGCTGGGGTCGACCGAGTCCAGCAGCGCCACCTTCTCGCTGCCGCGCACCAGGTAGGCGTTGTAGCTGGTGCCGTCGGGCAAGGGGATCAGCGAGTCGAACAGCCGCCGGTCCCAGTCCACCGCGCCGAGCCAGCTCACCCGCTCGCTCACCGGTCGGGCGTTCATCGCGCACCTCCCTCGGCATGCCCGTGTCCGGCCGGGTGCCCGTCGCGCGCGGGCTGGCCGTGCGCGTGGCCGGGCTCGGAGTGCGCCTGGCCGCCCTCGACGAAGTGCACGTACTCGACGTAGGCCTTCACGTAGGCGCGGCCGGCGGCCAGATCGTCGGCGGAGAACTGGCGGCGCGCGAGCGCCGCGCGGAAGAGCTCCTCGAGCCCGGCCTGGCTGGCCGGCGGCACGAGGCGGCTCACCAGCGCGAGCTCGCCGCGCGCGAGCGCCTGGTCGGCCGCGGCCACGGCCGGCGGCACGGGCAGGCCCGCGGGCTTGATTCCGGTGTAGGGCGCCCCCTCGCCCTGGCGGTGCAGGCGCACCAGGGTCTCCAGGAAGCGGCGCTCCGCCACTTCCTGCTCCTGCCCGCCGGCCCGTCGCGCGGCTTGCGCCCTGTCGAACTCGGCGCGCAGGGCGGCCTCGTCCCCGGGCTGGACCCAGATCAGCACCCGGTTCACCTCCCCGCGCTCCAGGGCGGCGCGGGCCGCGACCAGCACCGGCCCCTCGGGCGTGTCGCAGTGCGCGCGCGCCTCGCCCGCGGCGGCCGTCAGCAGCAGCAGCGCGGTCCCCAGGACCCACGCCGGATTCGTCAGCCTCGTGTTCTCGCGCATGTCTCCTCCTCCGTTCGTGAACGACCCGCCCTGCTTCACCCCGCCAGCGCGCGCGGGAACAGGATGGCGTTCTCCAGGTGAATGTGGACCATCAGCTCGTGCTCGAGGCTCGCCAGCCCGCGGTAGAGCGCGCGCCAGCTCGCGCAGGCCTCCGGCGGCGGCGCAAGCCCCCGGGTGAGCGCGCGGGTGCGGCGCAGGTTCTGGCCGTGGTCCTCGTGCTCCTCTTGCATCACCTTGATGGGCATGTGGGCGGTCTCGGCCCGGCCGGCCAGGATGAGCGGGAACAGGATGCGCTCCTCCTTGGCCAGGTGGTCCTCGACCGCGGCCTGGACCCGCGCCAGGTGCGCGGCCAGCCCGGTCGGGCAGCTGGGCTTGTCCGCGTGGACCCGCTCGACCGTCTCGGCCAGCGCGACCAGGCCGGGCAGGTCCTGCCGCAGCGGCGCGTGGTAGCGCTCCAGGATGTGCGCCACGAGCTCGTCCAGCGGCCGGACGGCCCAGGACTCTCCGGCCGGTCGGTCCGCGCCCGCGGCCGCGAGCTCTGCGAGCAGGTCGCCCGCCTCGAGGCCCGCGCCCTGGCACGCCTCGCCCAGGGTGCGGCTCCCCCGGCAGCAGAAGTCCAGCCCGCGGCGGGCGAGCACCTCCGCGGCCAGGGGGTTGGAGATCACGAGCTGCGCCAGCGTCTGATCGATCGGGTTCAAGGGTCCACCTCCGTCCCTGTTTCGCACCCTCCTAGAGCAACTCGCGTGCCTCGCAACAAGGTCATCTTGAACGGGGGGTTAGGAAAATGGATGTAAAATTGGCATCTCTGGGCTGTTGCATCATTCACATCTTCGATGTATGTTCTGCATCATGGACCAGCTCGACACCCTGGTGGCCATCGCCGCGGACCTCGCCAGCGCCCAGAGCGCCGAGGCGCGCAGCCAGAGCCTGCTCGGCGCGCTCCGGCGGGTGATCCCCTTCGACGCGGCGGCGCTCCTGCGCCTGGACGGGGACGCCCTGGTCCCGCTGGCGGCGCACGGGCTGTCCCCGTCCGCCCTCGGCCGGCGCTACCTGCTGCGCGAGCACCCCCGGCTCGACATCCTGTGCAAGTCGAACGAGCCGGTGCGCTTCCCGCCGGACACGGCCCTGCCCGACCCGTTCGACGGGTTGCTGGCGGCGGACCCCGCGGCCACCCGGCGCGTGCACGCCTGCCTGGGCTGCGCGCTGCGGGTCCACGGCCAGCTCGTGGGCGTGCTGACCGCCGACGCGCTCGAGCCCCGCGCCTTCGAGCGGATCGACGTCCGCCTGCTGACCGCCGTCGGCGCGCTGGCGGCCGCGGAGCTGCTCACCGGCCAGCTCATCGCGGCGCTCACCCGCACCGCGGAGCGCCAGGGGCAGATCGCCCGCGACCTCATGCGCGACGCGCTGCTGCAGCAGGGCAGCCAGCTCCTCGGCGTGAGCCCGGAGCTCGGCCGCCTACGCCAGGAGATCGAGCTGGTGGCCCGCTCGGACTACAGCGTGCTCATCACCGGCGAGACCGGCGTGGGCAAGGAGCTGGTCGCCCGCGCGGTGCACTCGGCCTCCCCGCGGCGGGAGCAGCCGCTCATCTACGTCAACTGCGCCGCGCTGCCCGAGACGCTGGCCGAGGCGGAGCTGTTCGGCCACACGCGGGGGGCCTTCACCGGAGCGAGCGCGGAGCGGGCCGGCAAATTCGAGGTGGCCGACGGGGGCACGCTGTTCCTGGACGAGATCGGCGAGCTGCCGCTGTCCGTGCAGCCGAAGCTGCTACGCGCCCTCCAGGCCGGGGAGATCCAGCGCGTGGGCGCCGATCGGCCGCTGCGGGTGGACGTGCGGCTGCTGGCCGCCACCAACCGCGACCTTGCCGCGGAGGTGCAGGCCGGCCGCTTCCGGGCCGATCTCTACCACCGCCTGCACGTCTACCCCCTGGCGGTCCCGCCGCTGCGCGCGCGGCGCGGGGACATCGCGCTGCTGGCCGGCTACTTCTGCGATCTGTCCCGCCGGCGGCTGGGCCTGGGCCCGGTGCGCCTGGACGCCGGGGCGCTGGCGGCGCTCGAGCGCTACGCCTGGCCGGGCAACGTGCGCGAGCTCGAGCACGTGGTCTCGCGCGTGGTGCTGCGGGCCTCGGCCGGCGTGCCGCGCGGGCAGGCCATCATCCTGCAGGCGGCCGCGCTGGCGCCCGATCTCGCGGGCGCGCCCGACCTGCCGAGCGCCGCGCCAGTCGACGGCCCGGCCGCCGCGCCGGGCCGGCCGCGCATGCGCGACTTCGTGCGGGCGCAGCAGCGCGCATACTTGAGGACGGTGCTCGAGGAGCACCACGGCAACCTGGCCGCGGCCGCCCGCGCCCTGGGCATGGACCGCGGCAACCTCCATCACCTGGCCCGCCGGCTCGGGCTCGGGCGCAGAGAAAGCTGAGGGCTCGTCATGGAGACGAAGCGCCGCGCGCTGCACGCCGGCCTGCTCGAGGGCCTGGCCTTCCTGGCCACCATCCTCGGCTGCGTGTACTTCGCCTGGTGGCTCTACCCCAACGACCTGTTCGGCTTCGCCATCGGCGGGGCGGGGCTGTTCCTCATCGCCGGGTTGGTGTTCGCCTTCCACGGGCGCTGCCCGGTCTGCCGCGGGATCTTCACCCGCAAGGTGCTGCGCAAGTGGTACTCGCACACCGGCACCCGGACCGAGAACGGCCGCGCGACGAGCGTGAAGATCTACAAGGGCGACTTCCTGTGCTTCCGCTGCGGCCACCGCTGGACGGACTTCATGTAGCGCGGGCCGGCTTTCCTTCCCGCCCGGATTGCGCTAACACCTTGGGGCGATGCGACTCCCCCCCCAGGCGGCCTTCCGGCTGCTACCGCTGGCCGCCGTCCTCGGCCTGAGCCTGGTGTGCGCCGGGTCCTGGCTGCTCCGGCCCCTGCTCCAGCCCGACCCGGAGGACACCCGGCGCGCGGCCGAGCGGGTGCTGGCCGAGTGGCGCCCGGGGGACGCCGTGGCCGTGCGGCCCTGGTGGGCCCAGCGCCTGCGGGAGCACCTCGGCGAGCGCCCCTGGGTGCTCGCGCGCGACCTCGAGGCCGAGGACCTGTCCCGCTTCGGCCGGCTGTGGGTGCTCGAGCAGCCTGGCCACCGCGATCGCCTGGGCGGACCCTTCCGGGACGGGACCTACCGCCTGGAGGCCGAGGCGGAATTCGGCCCCCTGCGCCTGGCGCGCTACGGCCTGCCCCCGCCGGCCGAGGTGCTCTACGACTTCCGGGCCGAGCTCGCGCGGGCCCAGGTGAGCATGCGCGCCCGGGGGGCGGACAAGCCCTGCGACCTGTGGCTCACCGACCGCTGGGCGTGCAGCCCGGCGGACTGGAACTTCGTGGGGCGGATGATCGTCGAGCTTGGCGACGATCCGCGCGAGGTGATCTGGACCCACCCCAGCGAGGAGGGGCCGATCTCGATCGGCTTCGCCGAGGTGCCCCACGGGCGCACGCTGCGGGTGCACACCGGCTTCACCCCGCCCGCGGCCCGGGCCGCGGACGGCGGCCCGGTGACGCTGTCCGTGGAGGTGGACGGCCGGGTGCTCCAGCGCCTGGTGCAGGACAACCGCACCGGCTACTTCCCCGCCGACGTCCCGCTCTCGGCCCTGCCCGACCAGCCGCACCAGGTCACCTTCCGGGTGAGCGCCCCGCGGGCCGGGATGCGCCACTTCTGCTGGAGCGCGGAGGTGCGCCGGTGAGCGCCTTCGCCCGCAAGCACGCCACGGGCCTCATCGCCCTGGGCCTGGGGCTCGGGAGCCTGCTGGTGTTCGCGCTGGCCGCGCCCCGCACCGGCTACACCCGCGACGAGGGCTTCTACTTCGAGGCGGCCGAGGCCTACGCCGGCTGGTGGAGGACGCTCGCGCGCGAGCCCGGCCAGGCCTTCAGCGAGCCGGTCATCCGCCGCTCCTTCGAGGTCAACCACGAGCACCCGGTGCTGGTGAAGAACCTCATGGCGCTCAGCTTCCTGGCCCTGGCCGCGGACGAGGAGCGCTCGCCCACGGACTGGCCCGCCGCCCGGCGCGGGGTGTTCGCCCGGGCCATGCGGCTCCCCTCCCAGGCCTTCTCGGCCCTGGCCGTGGCGCTCACCTTCCTGCTGGGCGCGGCCGTGACCGGCAAGCGGCGGGTGGGGCTGGTGGCGGCGCTCGCCTTCGCGCTGGTGCCGCGCCACTTCTACCACGCCCAGCTCGCGTGCTTCGACATGCCGGCCGTGGCCATGTGGCTGGCCGTGGTGCTGGCCTACCGCAAGGGGCTCTCCTCCTGGGGCTGGGCCCTGGCCACCGGCCTGGTGTGGGGCCTGGCCATCTCCACCAAGCACAACGCGTTCTTCCTGCCCGGCGTGCTCGGGCTGCACTGGCTGCTGACCCGCGGCCGCGAGCTCCGCCTGGGGCGGGACGGCCTGGCCCTGCCGCCCATCCCGCTGGCCTTCTTCAGCATGCTGGTGCTCGGCCCGCTGGTGTTCGTCGGCCACTGGCCCTACCTGTGGCACGACACCCTGAACCGTGTCGGCTGGTACTTCGGCTTCCACCTGCACCACGTGAACTACTACTGGGAGTACCTGGGCACGCTGCTGACCGAGCCGCCCTTCCCCTGGATGTACCCTTTCGTCGTCACCGCGCTGACCTTCCCGGCGGTCTGGCTGGCGCTCGGCGCCTGGGGCTTCCTGGCCGCGCTGGGCGAGCGGCTGGGGCGTCCGCTCCGCACGCTGCGCGGGCTGCTCGCGCGCCTGGCCGGCCTGGGCGGGCCGCGCGAGCCGGCCGCCGCGCCCGCCGCCTGGCTGTCTCGCGACGACGGCTGGCTGCTGCTGCTCAACGCCTTCGTCCCGGTGTTCATCATCGCCATCCCCAGCGTGCCCATCTTCGGCGGGGTCAAGCACTGGATGCACGCCATGCCCTTCGTGTGCGTGCTGGGGGCGCTGGCGCTCGAGCGCGCCATCGGGCTGCTGCCCGAGCGGCTCGCTCGCCGCCGGACGGTCTTCGCCGGGGCGGCGGCGCTCACC
Source organism: Myxococcota bacterium (assembly GCA_022710975.1). GTDB lineage: Bacteria > Myxococcota > B64-G9 > B64-G9 > B64-G9 > JAKLGA01. Next base: position 188,861 of record JAKLGA010000007.1, read on the forward strand.
CTGCTGCCCTCGCTGCTCGGGCTGGTCGCCATCGGCTCCTACGGCACCTCGTTCTACAACGAGCTGGCCGGCGGGGTGGGCGGCGGGGCGGACCTGGGCATGCAGCGACAGTACTGGTCGAACAACGTCACCGGGGTGCTGCCCTGGCTGAACGAGCACCTGCCCCCGAACGCGCGGGTGTACTTCCACGAGGTGACCGGCCAGAGCTTCCACGCCTACCGGCGGGACGGGCTGCTGCGGCCCGACCTCCGCCCGGCCTACGATCCCGAGCACGCGGACTTCACCGTCTACCAGTACCACCGCGAGTTCGTGGACACGGAGTACCGGGTGTGGAACCGGCTCGGCCACCGCCGGCCGGTCTACGGGCTCTACCTGGACGAGGCGCCCATCATCTTGGTGTACGACACGCGCCAGGCCCCGCCGCCCTCGGCGCGCTCGCTGCCCGCCCAGCCCCCGCCCAGCCCGCCCTGACCCCCGCTCACCTGGGTGGCGGGACCCAGCCGCCCCGCTCGCGCTCCAGCCACTGCGCGACCGCGATGGTCAGGTGGTCCTGGCAGGGGCCGCCCACCACCTGCACCCCGAGCGGCAGGCCGCGGGCGTCCAGGCCCAGCGGCACCTGGGTGACCGGCAGCTCGAGGGCGTTCCACAGGGCGGTGTACACCCAGGCGAACGGGCGCCGGAGCGGCTCGCGGTGGCGCGGGGCCACCCGCGGGTAGGAGGGGAACAGGATCACGCTGTCCCGCCCCAGCCGCTCGGCGAGCGCCCGGCGCATCTGCTGGCCCTGGACGAGGGCCTTGCGGAGCAGCCGCTCGGTCGGGCCGGCCAGATCCTCGAGCAGCGCGAGCAGCACCGAGGGCAGGGTGTGGTCCGAGCGGCCCAGCAGCAGGCGCGCCGCCTCGGCCCAGCCGTTCACCGCCGGGCGGCCGGTGTGATCGGCCAGCAGCTCCTTGTAGCTGGTGCCGTCCTCGAAGTGCAGCCGCGCGGCCCACAGGGACAGCGCCTCGAGCAGCCCGCCCGGCCCGCCCAGCTCCGGGAGCTCCACCCGCTCGACCGCGGCCCCCAGCGCCCCCAGCGCGTCGGCCGCCCGGTCCTGGGCGGTGAGCAGGGCGGGCTCCGCGCCGCCCAGGGCCACGGCCCGCGCGTCCAGCACCCGCACCGCGTCCGGCCGCACGGCCGCGGGGTCTCCGAGCGGCAGCGCCTGGCAGCCCTCGTCCTGCCCGTCCGGGCCGGCCAGCACGCGCAGCAGCGGCATCAGGTCCTCGGCCCGGCGGCACAGCGGGCCGGTGGTCAGCATGCGCAGCACCGGGCCGTGGGCCAGGGGGAACTGGCCGGTGTTGGGCACCAGGCCGCCCGTGCACTTGTGCGTGAAGACCCCGTTGAAGAAGGCCGGCAAGCGCAACGAGCCGCCGATGTCTGAGCCCAGCCCGAAGGGCGAGCCGCCCGCGCCCACGATGGCGCCCTCCCCGCCCGAGGAGCCGCCCACGATGCGGGTCGGGTCGTAGGGGTTGCGCGCCACCCCGTACACGCGGTTGTGGGACTCCATCCACATGCACAGCTCGGACACGTTGGTCACCCCGAGGGGGATGCCGCCCGCCGCGCGCAGCCGCGCCACCGCGGGCGCGTCCCGGATCGGGCTGAGGCCCTGGCGGGAGACGAGCCCGCTGGTCCATGGCAGGCCGGGCGTGGAGAAGTTCTCCTTGATGGTGAAGGGCACCCCGTGGAAGGGCGGCACCCGGTCCGGACCCGCCGCGGCCAGGCGCCGGTCGGCGGCGGCCGCCTCGGCCCGGGCCGCGTCGAACCGCTCGGCCACCACGGCGTTCAGGCGCGGGTTCACCTCGCGGACGCGGGCGATGTGCGTCTCCACGACCTCGGCGGAGGTGACCTCGCCCGCCCGGATGCGCCGGGCCAGCTCGCCCGCGGACACCGTCAGGAGCTCGTGCATGCCGCTTCCCCTTCCACCCCGTTGTGCGCTAGCGTACCCGGGCTCGGGCTCGGGCTCAACCCGCGAGCGAGCGACCCCTCACCCCAACCCCGCACCGCGGGAGAGGGAGCCCCGGCGAAGCCGGGGCGGGTGAGGGAGGGAAGGCCGCGGCGCGACGGAGCGGACATGAAGCTGGCTGGCAAGACAGTCGTGGTGACCGGGGCGGCGGGCGGCATCGGGCTGGCCACCGCGCGGGCCTGCCTGGACGCGGGCGCCCGGGTGCACCTGGCCGACGTGGACCCCAGGGTGGTCGCCACCGCGGCCGGGCTCGGCCCGGCCGCGCGCGGCCACGCGCACGACGTGCGCGACCCGGCCGCCTGGCAGGCGCTGCGCGCGGCCACCGGGCCGGCGGACGCGCTGGTGAACAACGCCGGGGTGTGCGTCGGCGGCCCGACCGACGAGCTGCCGCTCGAGGCCTGGCAGCAGAGCGTGGACGTGAACCTGTGGGGCCCCATCCACGGGCTGCGCGCCTACCTCCCGGACATGCTGGCCCGCGGCCAGGGGGTGATCGTCAACGTGGCCTCGGTGGCCGGGCTGATGGCCTTCCCCATGATGGGGCCCTACTGCACCTCCAAGTTCGCCCTGGTCGGGCTGAGCGAGGCGCTGGCGGTCGAGCTGGCGGGCCGCGGCGTGCAGGTGTGCACGGTCTGCCCCGGGGCGGTGCGCACCCAGCTCCTGGCCAGGAGCCAGATCGCGCTGCCGGGCAAGGCGCGCGAGGTGATCGACCGGCTGATCGAGCGCCTGGCCACGAGCCCCGAGCGCATGGCGGCCGACATCGTGGCGGCCATCCAGGACGGGCGGCCGCTGCTCGTGGCCGCGGGCACCATGTGGCCGCTCTACGCGCTGCACCGCGCGGCCCCGGGGCTGTACGGCTGGCTCTTCCGCGCCACCACCCGGCTCGCCACCCGCGGCGGGCGTTGACAAGCGCCCCCGCTTCCCGGTCTGATCCAGGGCCATGACCCTCGACACCGAGTTCTACCGGCAGGTCGTCTACGCGCTCGGCATCGGGGTGCTGGTGGGCCTGGAGCGGGCGGTCGACCAGGAGCTCCGGGAGGGGCAGGCGGAGCGCGCGCTGGACGGCGGAGCGCCCGCGCCGAGCGATCCCACCGGCGACATCGACTACCTGGGGGTGCGCACCTTCGGCATCCTGTCGCTGACCGGCTTCGGCGCGGCCCTGGCCGGGGCGCAGATCCCCTTCCTGGCCCCGGTCCTGCTGCTGGCGGCCAGCCTGCTCGTGTTGCTCATGTACCACAAGACCAGCGAGAAGCACGGGACCGGCATCACCACGGAGGTGGCCGCGCTGGCCTGCCTGGGGCTGGGGGCGCTGTGCAGCCTGGCCCCGGAGGCGGCCGGCGTGCTCGGCCTGCTGCTGACCGTGCTGCTCGCCATGAAACGCTTCACCCGCCAGACCGTGCGCAAGATGCGGCGGGTGGAGCTGACCGACACGCTCAAGTTCCTGGTGGCCGTGCTGATCGTGTTGCCGCTCCTGCCCAACCGGGCGCTCGACCCCTGGGAGGCGCTCAACCCGTACAAGGTCGGGCTGCTGGTGGTGCTCATCTCGGGGCTGTCCTTCGTGGGCTACTTCCTGACCCGCATCCTGGGCGCCCAGCGGGGGCTCGGGCTGACCGGCATCCTGGGCGGGCTGACCTCGTCCACCGCGGTGACCGCGGCCATGGCCGCCCAGGCCCGCCAGAACCCGCAGCTCTCCGCGGTGTGCGCCTTCTCCACCGTGGCGGCCAACGCCACCATGTTCTTGCGGGTGCTGGTGGTGGTGGCGCTGCTCGACCAGGCGCTGGCCCTGCGCCTGGCCTGGAGCCTGGGGGGCATGGCCCTGGTGGCGGCCGTCGCCGCCCTGGTGCTGTGGCTGCGCGCCAGCCGGGAGTCGCGCCACCTCAAGGAGACCGGCCAGATCAAGCTGAAGAACCCCTTCTCGGTGGGGCCGGCCCTCAAGTTCGCCGCCTTCTTCGTCGGCATCCTGGTGGTGGCCAAGCTGGCCAAGCAGTACCTGGGCGACTCGGGCCTGTACCTGGCCGCGGCCGCCTCGGGCCTGGCGGACGTGGACGCCATCACCCTGTCCATCACCGAGGGGGTCGGCGCCCGGAGCCTGGCCCTCGACGTGGGCGCCATCGGTATCACCATCGCGGTGGTCTCGAACTCGCTGGTCAAGACCGGCATCGCCCTGTACTCCGGGGGGCTCCGGTTCGGCCGCACCATCGGCCTCTGCCTCGGCCTGGCCACGGGGGCTGGCCTGGCGCTGGCTTTCCTGCTATAAGGTCCCGCCCGCCCGGGTCGACCAAGGCCCGGGCGAACCACCCACGAGGAGAACGAGACCATGAAGATCCGGAACCTGTGCCTGCTGGCCCTGACCCTGTCGCTGGCCCTGCCCTTCGCCGCCTGCGGCGACGACGGCGGCGAGGAGGTGTTCGAGTGCACCGAGGCCAACACCCTGTGCTGGGTGATCTCGGTGCCGGCCACCTTCGACGCCACCCCGCTCAACCTGTACGTCACCGGCTTCACCATGTTCCCGCCCACGGGCATGCCAGGCGCCATGTTCAACGCCACGGCCAACCCGGCCATCGGCGCGAACCTGGCGCTCGAGTACCAGCAGGCCAACATCGACCAGGCCGGCTTCACCGGCAACCTGTACCTGGCCGTGGCGCTGCTGGTCGAGGGCGGCGGCGCCATGAGCCCGGTCGAGGGCATCGACTGGGTCGGCGCGATGGCCACCCCGGTCAACTTCGACGGCGCGGCCAAGAACATCCCGGCCATCGAGCTGGCGCTGTACGACGATCCCGGCACGCCCTGAGCCCTGACCCTCCCGCGGCGTGACCCTGCACGGCCTCAACCTCGACGCCCTGCTGGCGGTGCTGCTGACCGCCCTGCTGCTCGTCCCTGTCCACCTGCTGACCGACAAGCTCGGGGAGCCCATGGAGACCTTCCTGGTCGGGCTCGGCCTGTTCGTGGTGGGCGCCGGCATGCGCCTGGCCGGGCGCAAGCCACGCGTGCTGTTCATCCCCGTCTGGCTGGTCGGCCTGGGCGGCGCGGCGGTCGGCATGGTGATGGCCTGGGGCTGGTGGACGCTCGGCCTGACGCTGGTGGCGCTGGTCGTCTGTCTGGCCGGGCTGGCCACCCTCGGCTGGCGGATCGAGGCGCGCGAGTGGCGCCAGGCCCCGGCGGCCCTGGAGGAGGCCAAGCTCGCGCTGCTCGCGGGGGACGAGGAGCGCGCCTGGCGCCAGCTCGAGCTGGCGGCCTACGCCCCCGCCGCCCTGCACCTCAAGGTGGAGATGGTGCGCCACGCCCGCTCGCTGGGGGAATTCGTCCGCGAGCACCTGGCGGCGCGCCTGGAGCCCGAAGCGGCCGAGGAGCTCGCCGGGCTCCTGCCGGGGCTCGATGCCGACGCGCTGTCCGCCCCGATCGCCGAGCGGCTGGCGCTCGCGCAGCGCCTGAAGGCGCTGCGGGCCCTGATCGGTCGCCGCGGGCAGCCGCTCCCGCCGGGCGAGCCCGCGCCCTAGCGCTCAGTACCGCCCGGGCCTGAGCTTCGTGGCCGGCACCGGCGCGTCGTAGGGGTAGCCGTTCTCGACCCAGAAGCCCTCGATGGGGTGATCCGCCAGCTCGATGCGCGCGACGTACTTCGGGCTCTTGTAGGCGTACATGCGGGGCAGCACCGCCCGGGCCGGGAAGCCGTGCTTCAAGGGCAGGGTGTTGCCGCCGATGCCCAGCGCCAGGAGCGAGCGCGGCTCGAGCGCCACCGCGAGAGGCCAGGACTCGTTGTACCTCCCCCCCAGGGTGTGGAAGGTAACGTGGGTGGCCTGGGGGCGGACCCGGGCGGCGTCGAACAGGCGCGAGAGGTGCAGCCCGTCCCAAGGCACGTCCAGGATGCTCCAACCCTCCACGCAGTGGAAGTCCACCAGGAACTCGCGCGGGCCGAGCCCGACCAGGTCCGCGAAGGTGTAGTCGCGGGGCATCTCGACCAGCCCATCCACCCGCAGGTGCCAGGAGGACAGGATGGACTCCAGCTCCTGCCGATCCACGGTACGCTCGCCCCAGCCGCGGTAGACAGGGTGATCCTCTGCGCCCGGCTGGAAGGTCAACCCGCCGCCGGCGTCCCCGCCCCCGCCCTCGCCGCCCGCTCCGTCCCCGTCTTCGTCTCCGTCGTCCGGGAATCCACCGTCCCCCCGGGGGGTCGCGGGCCCCAGGCAGGAGGCCAGGGCCGCCCCACCGAGGGTCAGCACCGCGCCCTTGCCCAGCCACTCCAGCACGCTGCGCCGCGTCATGGGTCGATCAGGGTCGTACTTCCTCATGGCCATCGAAGGCCTCCTGACCTCTGGTCGGAAGATCAGGAGAAAGCTTTCTGTGAGGGCAGGAAGGCCCCAGAGGGGGGGCGGCGACAGCCGAGCAGTCCCAGGGGTGAGGGAGGGGGCCTCCGGCGCTCGGCGGATCTCCGGGTCAGGCGACGGTGTAACCGCCGTCCACGCACAGCACCTGGCCGGTCACGTAGGCGGCCTCGTCGGAGGCCAGGAACACGACCGCGCCGGCGATCTCGGCGGGCTGGGCGTAGCGTTTCTGGGCGGTGTGGTCGGTGAACACCTTGACGATGTCCGGGCTGCCCACCAGCGCCGAGGCGAACTTCGTGTCCACCAGGCCCGGGGCCACGGCGTTGACCCGGATGTGGAACGGCGCCAGCTCGACCGCCAGCGTCTGGGTCATGGAGATGATGGCCGCCTTGGTCAGGCCGTAGACGCCCTGCAGCGGCGCGGCGCGCAGGCCGAGGATGCTGGCCACGTTCACGATCACGCCGGGCTTCTCGCCGTCGCGCCAGCGCCGGGCCACGCGCCGGGTGAGCTCGAACGGCCCGCGGACGTTCACCTCGAAGGTCTTCTGCCAGGCGGCCTCCTCGACGTCCAGCATGGGCCCGAAGTAGGGGTTGGTGGCGGCGTTGTTCACCAGCACGTCGGGCACGCCGATCTCCTCGAACACCGAGGAGGTGAGCTCCTCGATCTGATCCAGCTCGCCCAGGTGGCACACGCAGGCGTGCACCGGCCCGGGGCCGGCCGCGGCGATGCGCACCTTGGCCGCCTCCAGCCCGTCCAGTTTCCGCGAGGCGATGATCACCCGCGCGCCCTCGCGCACGCAGGCGGTGGCGATGGCCTCGCCGATCCCCCGGCTGCCGCCGGTCACCAGGCACAGCTTGCCCTGCAATCTGCTGCTCATGATTCCTCCCATGCTCGACGTCAGGCCCACGCTAGCAGGTCTTCCGGTAGTGGGCGATGGTCTCGGCGAAGGCCTCGGCCTCGGTGCACACCGGGGCGTAGCCCAGCAACCGCTCGGCCTTGTCGGTGCGGTAGGTGTGGTCCTGGCACACGAAGGCCACCCCGTAGCGCGAGATCTTGGGGGTCAGGGTGACGAGCGGCTTCAGCGCCCGCGCCACGGCCTCGTTGAGCACCCCCAGCCCGTAGGCGAGCGGCCGGGGCACCGCCAGCCACCAGGGTAGCACGCGCCGGTCGAGCGCCCTCAGCACGGGCTCGAAGAAGTCGAAGAAGTTCCGGGCCGGGTAGTCGGTGGCGTAGAAGGCCTGCCCGCTCACCCCGGGCCGGCCCTCCAGCAGCGCGCGCGCGGCCAGCAGCAGCAGGTGGGCCGCGTTTTCCACGTAGATGCCCTGGAAACGGGCCTTGCCGTCGCCCATGCGCGGCAGGGGGAAGCGCCGGGAGAGCTCCAGCAGGGACTCCAGGTGGTAGGCGTCCCCGCCGCCCCAGATGCTGGTCGGGCGCACGACCGCGACCCCGAGGCTCGTCTGGCCGCCCGGCCCGGGCCGGGCCAGCGCCCGGCCAGCCGCGCCCAGCGCGAGCTGCTCGGACTCGGCCTTGCTCTGGCAGTAGGTGTTCGGGTAGCTCTGCGGGTAGGGCAGCGACTCGTCCCCGTCGCAGATGGGACCGCCGTGGTGCACGGCGTCCTCGCTCGAGCAGTGCACCAGCGCGGGCACGCCCTCGGCCAGGCAGGCCTCCAGCACGTGGCGGGTGCCGTCCACGTTCACCGCCCGGACCAGCGCGGCCGGGCGCACGCCCCAGTCGATCAGCGCGGCCAGGTGCAGCACCGCGTCCGCCCCGGCGCAGGCCCGGCGCACGGCGGCCGCGTCGCGCACGTCGCAGGCCAGCGGCACGAGGCGCGGGCCGCCGGCCGGCACGTCCGGCAGGCCCGCCTCCGGCCGGAGGTCGAGCACGCGCACCTCGCGTGGCGCGAGCACCGGCGCGCCCCGCGGCCGGCAGAGCGCCCGCACCACCGCCCGCCCCAGGAACCCCGCCCCGCCCGTCACCACCAGCACCGGACCCGCGTCGCCCATGGCCTCCACCTCCGGGCGCCCATCCTCCCCCGAAGGCCGGGGCGTCTTCAAGATCCATGAGGCTTTCCTCGGGCCGCCGGTTGCGCTACAAGCGAGGGTCCAGGGAGGTGCGAGATGCCCAAGTGGATGTTCATCTGGAACCCGCCCCGCGGAACCCCGTTGCAGGGCTTCGCCGAGGATGCCCGCGAGCAAGTCTCCGAGAAGGTGCGCGGCCTGGGCGCCCAGGAGCTCGGCCTGCACGTCACCGCCGAGCCGCCTCCGCGCGCCGGCGTGATCCCCTTCAAGCGCCGCCCGCTGGCCGTGGTTTCCGTGCGCGGGGAGGACGTCGCGCTGGGGGCCCTGGCCGGCGATCGCCTGGACGATCTGCCCGGGGCCTGGGCCGGCTACCGGGTCGAGGAGGCCGTGCCGGTGGCCCGCACGCGCACCTGGGGGATCGGCGAGCGCGCGCCCGGGGCCTGCCTGCTGACCATCTTCCGGCGCCACCCGCGCCTCGATCGCGAGGCCTTCCTGCAGGAGTGGCACGGCAAGCACACGCCCATGTCGCTCGAGATCCACCCCTTGTGGAGCTACGTGCGCAACACCGTCACCGAGATCCTGCTGCCCGGCTCGCCGCCCTGGGACGGGCTGGTGACCGAGTCCTTCCGCGAGCCCGGGGAACTGCTGAACCCGCTGCGGCTCTTCGGCGGGCCGCTCAAGGCGCCGCTGAACATGGCCCGGGTGGGGATGCACATCTCGCGCTTCATGGATCTCCGCGGCATGGAGAACTTCCTGGTGGGCGAGTGGGACCTGGAGCCCTGAGCATGCACGCCGACGCGCTCCCCGCCGAGGGCTCCTGGGACGTGGTGGTGGTGGGCTTCGGCGCCGCCGGGGCCTCGGCCGCGCTGCAGGCGGCCGAGGAGGGCGCGCGGGTGCTCGTGCTCGAGCGCTTCGACGGCGGCGGCTCGACCCGCCGCTGCGGCGGGGTGATCTACGCCGGGGGCGGCACGCCGGCCCAGCGCGCGGCGGGCTTCGCCGACCGGCCCGAGCACATGCTGGCCTACCTGAGGCGGGAGACGCGCGGGGAGGCGGACCCGGAGGCGCTGGAGGCCTTCTGCGCGCGCAGCCGGGTGGATCTGGCCTGGCTGGCCGCCCACGGGCTCGACTTCCCCACCGCCTTCCACCCGCACAAGTCCGTGGTCCCCCCGGAGGGGACCGGGCTGTACTACTCGGGCAACGAGCACGGCGGCCCGCCCCCGCAGGCGCCGCGCGGGCACCTGCCGGACGGCCACGGCCAGCGCGGCAAGGAGATCTTCGCCGGGCTGGCGCGGGCGGTGCGCACCGCCGGGATCGAGGTGCGCACCCGCCACCGCGTCACCCGGCTGCTGCGGGACGGGGCGGGGCGGGTGACCGGCGTGGAGGCCCTGCGCCTGCCCGGCGCCGGGCCCGCGGCGGCCGCACACGACGCGCTGTTCGGGGCGGCGCTCGCCTCGCGCGCGGCCATGGGGCCGCTCGGGGCCTTCGAGCGCAGGCTCGGCCGTCCGACGACCTTCGGCGCGCGCGGCGGGGTGGTGCTGGCTGCGGGCGGGTTCGCCTTCGACGTGCGCATGCTCGCGGAGTACGCGCCCGCCTTCCGGGGCTGCATGCCGCTCGGCACGCCCGGCGACGACGGCGCCGGCATCCGCCTGGGGGCGGAGGCCGGGGGGGCCCTGGACGCCATGGACCGCTGCGCCGCCTGGCGCTTCATGTACCCGCCCGAGGCGTTCCTGCGGGGCGTGCTGGTCAACGCCCGCGGCGAGCGCTTCTGCGACGAGAGCCAGTACGGGGCGACCGTCGGTCGGAACATCTCCGAGCAGCCCGGCGGGCACGCCTGGCTCGTCGTGGACGCGGCCGTGGTGCGCGCGGTGCGCGCCGAGGCCGCGGCGGACGAGCGCCTGCGCGATCGGCCGCTCGGCGAGCTCGTGCGCGGCCAGGCCAACGATCTCGTGTTCCGCAAGCTGTCGACCGCGCTCAACCTGGCCGTGAACCGCCGCAAGGCGCGGACCGCGGCAGGGCTCGAGCGGGCCTGCGGCCTGCCCGTGGGCGCGCTCGAGCGCACGCTGGCCGAGCACAACGCCCGGGCGCACGCGGGCGGCCCGGATCCGTTCGGCAAGCCCGCCGCGCTGCTCACGCCGCTCGAGGAGCCGCCCTTCCTGGCCATCGTGTGCGACCTCGACAGCAAGCTCTTCCTGGGCCCGTGCTTCACCCTGGGCGGGCTGCGGACCCACGCGCTCAGCGGCGCGGTGCTGGACGCGCAGCGCGCCCCCATCCCGGGGCTGTACGCGGCCGGGCGCAACGCCGTGGGGCTGTGCACCGGTGGCTACGTGAGCGGCCTGTCCATCGCCGACTGCGTGTTCGCCGGCCGCAACGCCGGCCGCAGCGCGGCCCGCGCCGTCACTGCGCCGACTTGAAGACCAGCGGGTAGGTCACGTTCACCACCCCGCCGCCCTTGGGCGCGGGGAAGCGCAGGCGCTGGAAGACCTTCTGCACGCAGCCCGCGACCGCCGGGCTCTTCAGCTCGTCGTCCACGATCTCGGCCCGGCTGACCTGGCCCTCCGGGCCGATGACGAACTTCACCTTGAGCTTACCCTCGAGCTTGGGGTCCCGGAGCAGCTCCTTCTCGTAGCAGTAGCGCACCTGCGCCTGGTGCTGCTTGATCACCCGGCGGATGATCTCCTTGGGCAGGGGGCCGGTCAGGAGCGGGCCACCCGCCTGGACCACGGGCTGCTTGCCCAGCCGCCCGGTCCCCAGCCCGCGGCCCGTCAGGCAGTCCCGGCAGCCCAGTCCCCCGAGGCCGCCGACCCCCTCACCGTCGAGGCTGCCTAGCGCGCTGCTCAGGCCTCCACCGTCCCCGCCCCTCAGCAGGTCGAGCATGCCGCCGGCGCGTTGGACCGCCGCTTGCCCGCTGCCGAAGGCCCGGTCGTAGCGGGCCTGGTCCGTGGGCCCAAGGATCACCTTGCGCGGCTGGTGACGCCCCCTGCAGGCCAGCGCCCCGGCCAGCGCGGCCACGTCCTCCCAGGGGGTGTCCGGGGCCGGATCGAGGTAGACCGGCGCCTCCGCGAGCCCGACCCGGGCGAGCTGGTCGACGGCGAAGCCCGCGTCCACGCACGGCCGGTCCTCGGGGCAGGTGGCCACCGGCGCGGGGCTGGCCGACTCGCCGCCACCCACCACCTCCAGCCGGCCGCCCGGGCCGACCCGGACCAGGCCGCAGTCGTCCGGGCCGAGCGCCTGGCGACCCTCCTCCGCGGGGATGATGAAGCGGGCGAAGCGATCCTCCGCCGCGGGTGCCCACAGGCTCTCGGTCGCGGCCGCCGGCCGGCCGTCGATGCCCATGCGCGACGCGGGCGGCGGCGCCGCCGGCGCGGCCGCCGCGGGCGCGGGGCCGGCCGGGAGCTCCACGCTCACGCCCTGGTTGCCCCCGTCGCCGGCCACGGCCAGGACGAGCAGGCGCGTCCCCGGCCCGGCCAGGGTTCGCAGGACCTCGAGGGCCTGGCCAGCCAGTGCCCGGCGATCCGCGGCCAGCCCGAACGGCCCATCGCCCGGAGGCGGCAGCGCGGGCGTCGCGCCCCCGGCCGGGAGCCGGGCGAGCTTCCAGCCCTGCAGGCCGGTCCCGCACACGGTCTCGACCCTGGGGAGCTCGAGCCGCGGCGTCTCCGAGAGCCTGGCCTTGCGCGCGCAGGCCTCCTCCACGCCCTGCTCGCAGCCGATCGCCAGGACCCGCGCGAGCTCGTCCTGGCGCAGCTCGCCCTCGTGGAGATCGGCGATCGCCAGGAACAGGCTGCGCTGCAAGCGGCGCGCCTGCTGCTCGGTCTCCGGCTCGGCCAGGGCGCAGGGGAGCTGCCGGCTGGCCTCCTCCATGGCCCGGGCCAGCACCAGCCCCTTCTGCGACGGGTCCACCGCGGCCAGCGCGCGGAAGCCCTCGGTCATGCCGCGGGTCACCCCGGCCAGGCACACGGCCCCGCGCCCCGCCGCCGCCCGGGCGCCCGGCGACTCCCAGGCCCACACGGCCCCCTCGGCGCCCCAGGCCGGCGCCTCCCCCTCGGCGGGCGGGCCGAGCACCGCCTCGCCCTGCAGCCAGCGGCCCTGCAGCCGGCTCCAACCGCGCAGGCCGCCGAGCCGCGCCAGGATCGCGGCCGCCTCGGGCGCCTCGCCCCGCAGTCCGTCGGCCAGGCCGCGGAGATCCAGACGCACCTCGCCCAGCAACCCATGCCCCGCCGGCCCGTCCTCGACGGCGGGCTCCGGGCCACGGAACACCCGCTCGGCCGACTCGTTCAGGCCGAACCACACCCGGGTGTCCTCCGGCCGGACCTCGGTGCGCCACAGGACGCCCAGCCCCGCCCGGGCCCCGGCCTCGCGCAGCTCGCCCACCGCCCGCTCCAGGGCCGCGAGGTTCACGCCCACGGGCAGGCTGGCCACCGCGACCACCGCCGGGGCGGTCGCCAGCCCGGCCGGCAGCGACCCCACGGCCAGGCCCAGGCCGCGCGGCAGGGGGATGGGGAGGTCGGCCGGCAGGAAGCGCCACAGCGCCTTCAGCAGCCCCAGCGGCGCACGCAGGCCGAAGTGCAGCATGCAGAAGCCGCCGCACTCCTGCACCCGCCGGGCGAGCTCCTCCATGTCCTTCGCGTCCGCCAGCCCGGGCGGCAGCTCGGCCGCGGCCACGGCCGCGGCGAGATCCAGCCGCATCCACGAGCTCAGGCTGGCCTGCGGCAGCTCGGCCGCGGGCAGGCGCGCGCCGCCCTCCAGGCCGCGGGCCCACACGCGCGCGCCCTGCTCGGTGAGCGACAGCACGCTGGCCAGGCGGACGCGCGGCCCGGCCTGGGCGTCCGCGCCCGGGGCCACGCCCAGCGACCAGGCCCAGTCGTCGATCTCGACGCCGCGCGGATCCATCGCCAGGTAACCCTGGCTGACCTCCGCGAGCCCGGCCGCCAGCAGCATGGCCCGGTAGGACGGGTCGGCGAAGCGCACCGCCTGGGCCACCTTCGAGGTACCCACCTGGCCGCCCACGTCGCGTAGCCACCAGGGGCGGAACCACAGGGTGAGCAGCTCCTGACGGCTCGCGGCGAACAGCAGCGCCGGGGTGAGCGGCCCCTCCCGCGGCGGCGGGGGCGCCAGCAGGGCCGCCACGGCCTCCAGGCGCGCCTCGGGCGAGGCGAACACGCGGGTGTCGGCCTGCAGGATCTCCACCCGCACCCAGCGCGCCTCGGGCACCAGCAGGAGCAGGCTGGCCTCCTCGCCCGGCAGGCGCAGCACCTGGCCGCCCCGCAGGCCGGGCAGCGCGCGGGCCTCGGAGTCGGCCGCGAGCCCGAGCGGGGCGAGCGCCTCCAGCAGCCCTCCCAGCAGCGCGCGGCTGTCGGTGGCCGGGATGAGCACCCGGTGCCGCAGCCCGCTCGTGCCCAGGGCGGCGGCCTCCAGCATCAGCGCCCGGGCGGCCAGCACCGAGTCGTCCACGCTCGGCTCGAACAGCGCCAGCGCGAGCGGCCGCGCGGGGTCCCAGCCGGGCAGCACGCCCGTGAGCCCCGCGGGCCGCTGGCCGAGGGCCAGCTCCGCCAGCTCGCCCGCGGCGGCCCACAGGTCGGGCTGCGCCAGGATCCGCTCGGCCTCGGGGAGGCTCTGCCCCCGCAGCAGGTCCGCCGCGGCCCGCGCGCCCTCGGTCCAGGCCGACGGACGCACCAGCGCCACCACGAGCGCCCGATCGCCGGCGGCCCGCAGGAGCTCGAGCGCGGCGGGCTCGGCCGTCTCGGCCAGGAGCTCGGCGGGATCGGCCGGCCGCTTCGGGCACCCGGACAGGACGAGCGCCAGCAGGACGGACCAGGCCACGGACGACAGGCAACGCGTGGGCATGGGGAGCTCCTTTCGGGCCATCCTTGCAAGTAGACGGACCCTTTTCAACCCTGCCCGCGTGTGCTCTACTGCACGGCGGAACACACAGAACCAGCGAGGTGAGCGATGGACGAGCGCTGCATGGGCGCAGGAGCTTCGGGTCCGGTCCGCACGGGCACCAGCGCGATCGAGATCCGCCAGGCCATCCTGGACAACCTGGCGTGCCTGCGGGGTAAGTTCCCCGAGGTGGCCACCAAGAACGACTACTACCTGGCGCTGGCCTACGCCGTGCGCGACCGCCTGCTCGATCGCTGGACGCGCACGGCCCACACCTACTTCGAGCAGGCCAGCCGCACGGTGTGCTACCTGTCGGCCGAGTTCCTGCTGGGCCCGCACCTGGGCAACAACCTGGTCAACCTGGGCATCGAGGCCGAGGTGCGCGAGGCCGTCTCCAGCCTCGGGCTCGACCTGGACGAGCTGCTGGACCAGGAGGAGGAGCCCGGGCTGGGCAACGGCGGCCTGGGCCGGCTGGCGGCCTGCTACCTGGACTCGCTGGCGACGCTCGCCATCCCGGCCATCGGCTATGGCCTGCGCTACGAGTTCGGCATCTTCGATCAGCAGATCCGGGACGGCTGGCAGGTGGAGGCCACCGACAAGTGGCTGCGGAGCGGAAACCCGTGGGAGATCCACCAGCCGGAGATCGCCTTCGAGGTGAAGCTGGGCGGGATGACCGTGCCGCGCACCGACCAGGGCGGCAACTTCAAGGTGGACTGGCTGCCCGAGCGCGTGGTCAAGGGCGTGGCCTACGACACGCCCATCCAGGGCTACCGCACGGGCTCGGCCATCTTCCTGCGCCTGTGGAAGGCGGAGGCCTGCGAGTCGTTCGACTTCTCCGCCTTCAACGTGGGCGACTACTACCGCGCCGTGCAGGAGAAGCTGGTCTCCGAGAACATCACCAAGGTGCTCTACCCCAACGACGAGCCGCTGGCCGGCAAGCAGCTCCGGCTGCAGCAGCAATACTTTTTTGCCTCCTGCTCGCTGCAGGACATGATCCGCATCCACCTGCAGCGCAAGCCGAACCTGGACGACTTCCACAAGAAGTACGCCGTCCAGCTCAACGACACCCACCCCTCGGTGGGGGTGGCCGAGCTGATGCGCCTGCTGGTGGACGAGCACGGCTACGCCTGGGACACCGCCTGGGAGATCACCCGGCAGACCTTCGCCTACACCAACCACACCCTGCTGCCCGAGGCCCTGGAGCGGTGGCCGGTGCAGCTCTTCCAGAGCCTGCTGCCCCGGCACCTGGAGATCATCTACGAGGTGAACCGCCGCTTCCTGGAGAAGGTGCGCGCGCGCTACCCCGGGGACGCGGGCAAGGTCTCGCGCCTCTCGCTCATCGACGAGGGCGGCGAGCGCTCGGTGCGCATGGCCAACCTGGCCTGCGTGGGCTCCTTCGCCATCAACGGCGTGGCCCGGCTGCACTCCACGCTGCTGCGCCAGGACGTGCTGCGGGACTTCGCCGAGCTGTGGCCGGAGAAGTTCTCCAACAAGACCAACGGGGTCACCCCGCGGCGCTTCCTGGTGCTGGCCAACCCGCGCTTGACCGAGCTCATCTCGGCCCGCATCGGCGACGACTGGATCCGCGAGCTCGACGGGCTGCGCGGCCTGGAGCCGCTGGCGGACGAGCGCGGGCTGCAGGAGGCCTGGCGCCAGGTGAAGCTGGCGAACAAGCGCGATCTGGCCGCGGAGATCCAGCGGCGCACCGGCGTGCGGGTGGACCCGGCGTCGCTCTTCGACGTGCAGGTCAAGCGCATCCACGAGTACAAGCGCCAGCACCTGAACCTGCTGCACGTGATGGCGCTCTACCTCAAGCTCACCGAGGACCCCAGGGCCGAGCTCACCCCGCGCACGGTCATCCTGGGCGGCAAGGCCGCCCCGGGCTACCGCATGGCCAAGCTCATCATCAAGCTGGCCCACTGCGTAGCGGATCTGGTCAACAACGACCCACGCGTCGGGGGCCGGCTCAAGCTGGTGTTCTTCCCCGACTTCAACGTCAAGAGCGCCCAGCGCGTCTACCCGGGCGCCGACCTGTCCGAGCAGATCTCCACCGCCGGCAAGGAGGCCTCGGGCACCGGCTGCATGAAGTTCGCCATGAACGGCGCGCTGACGATCGGCACGCTGGACGGCGCCAACATCGAGATCCGCGAGGAGGTCGGGGCGGAGAACTTCTTCCTGTTCGGGCTGACGGCCGAGGAGGTGGCGGATCGCAGGTGCCAGGGCAATGACCCGGGCGCCGCCCTGGACCGCAGCCCGCTGCTGGGCGAGGTGCTCCGCCGGCTGCGGGAGGGGCAGTTCTCCAACGGCGATCGCGAGCTGTTCCGCCCGCTGCTGGACTCGCTCACCCAGCGCGACGACTACATGCTGCTCAGCGACTTCCCCGCCTACCTCGAGGCGCAGCGCCAGGTGGCCAAGGCCTTCCGCGACCCGACCCGCTGGACGCGCATGAGCATCCTCAACACCGCCCGCGCGGGCAAGTTCAGCTCCGACCGCGCCATCCGCGAGTACTGCCAGGACCTGTGGAAGGTCGAGCCGGTGCGCATCGACCGGTAGCGCCGCCGGCCTGTGCCCCCACGGCCCGCGACGTGCGATTTCGCACGATCCCCTTGACAGCAAAGGCGTTTCGAAGTTTCTCCCATTGACCGGCGGTGCCCGGGTGGGCTACTCCTCGGCTGTCCCGGGAGGAGGAGAGCGCGTGCGCCTGGTCGAGTTCGCCGCCCAGCTCGAGCGCGAGGGCATGCTGTTGCGCGTGTCGCGCGAGGTGGACCCGCGCTTCGAGCTGGCCGCCGTCATCCGCGCGCTGCGCGGCCGCCCGGCGCTGTTCGAGCGCGTGCGCGGCCACGCCCTGCCGGTGGCCTCCAACCTGTGCGCCAGCCGCGCGCTGGTCGCCCGCGCGCTCGGCTGCGCGCCGGGCGAGCTGCTCCCCCGCCTGAGCGCGGCCGCGGACGAGCCCCGCCCGCCGCCGGTAGAGCCGGGGGCCGGCCTGTACGAGGAGCGCCCGGTGGACCTGGGCGCGCTGCCGGTGCTCACCCACTACCCGCAGGACGGCGGGCCGTACATCGCCTCGGGCGTGGCGGTGGCGGTCGATCCGCAGCACGGCCGCAACGCGAGCTTCCACCGGGCCATGCTGCGCGGCCCGGGCTCGCTGGCGCTCAGGCTGGTCGAGCGCCACCTGCACCTGTACCGCCAGCGCGGGCTCACGCGCTTTGCCTTCTGCATCGGCAACCCCGTGCCCGTGCTGCTGGCGGCCGCCATGTCGGTGGAGCTCGGGGTGGACGAGCTCGGGGTGGCCCACGCGCTCGCGCCCAGCCCGCTGGTCGAGCTGGCCGGCCTGCGGGTGCCGCCCGCGGAGCAGGTGCTGGTGTGCGAGTTCACCGGCGAGCTGGTGGACGAGGGCCCGTTCGTGGACCTGACCGAGACCCCGGACATCGTCCGCTCCCAGCCCGCGGTGCGGGTCGAGCGGATGTTCGTGCGCCGCGGGCCGAGCCTGTTCCACGCGCTCCTGCCCGGGGACCTCGAGCACAAGCTGCTGATGGGCATGCCGCGCGAGCCGACCATCTTCCGCGAGGTGTCGAAGGTGTGCGAGTGCCTGGACGTGCGCATCACCCCGGGCGGTTGCTCGTGGCTGCACGCCGCCGTGCGCATCCGGAAGCGCGGGCCCGAGGACGGCCGGCGGGCCATCGCGGCCGCCTTCCGCGGGCACCGCTCGCTGAAGCACGTGTGGGTGGTGGACGAGGACGTCGACCTCGACCGGCCGGCCGAGCTCGAGTGGGCCATGGCCACCCGCTTCCAGGGGCACCGGGATCTGGTAATCCGGGAGGACGAGCCGGGCTCGTCGCTCGATCCGTCCGCGGACCTCGACACCAGCCACACCACCAAGCTGGGCTTCGACCTCACCGTCCCCGACCTGGCCCGGGCCGCGGAGTTCCGCAAGGTCCCCCCGCCGCTCGTGGTGCGGCTCGAGGACTACGGGATCCCGCCGTGAGCGCGACCCGGCTCGAGCTCGACGACGGCCAGCGCGCGCTCCTGGCGGGCCAGGCGGGCGGCTGGGTCCAGCGCCTGATGCGGCTGCTGGTGCGGCTGGGGGAGATCTACGGCGCCCGGCGCCTGCTGCCGGTCGCCTCGGTCCAGGTCTCGGGCGTGTCCTACAAGTCGCTGGGCGAGCCCGGGCTCGCCTTCCTCGAGGAGCTCTCGCAGAGCGGCGCCCGGGTGCGGGCGCTGACCAGCCTGAACCCCTCGGGGGTGGATCCCGAGCGGGCGGCGGAGCTCGGCTTCCCCGCGGACTTCGTCGAGCGGCAGGCGCGCATCATGGCGGCCTTCGCCCGGCTGGGCGTGCTCGGCTCGGCCACCTGCACCCCCTACCAGGCCGGGCTCCTGCCCCGCTTCGGCCAGCACCTGGCCTGGGCCGAGTCGTCCTCGGTGGCCTTCGCCAACGCGGTCCTGGGCGCGCGCACCAACCGCGAGGGCGGACCCTCGGCCCTGGCCGCGGCCGTGTGCGGCTGCACCCCCGAGCACGGCCTGCACCTCGACCAGGCGCGCCGGCCCACCCACCGGGTGCGGGTCGAGGCCGAGCTCGGCTCGACGGCCGACCACGGCGCCCTGGGAGTGTGGGTCGGCCGGCGGGTGGGCGCGGGGGTGCCCTACTTCGAGGCGCTCGGCGCGGCCGGCCCGGGCGCGGACGAGCTCAAGGCGCTGGGCGCGGCCATGGCCGCCAGCGGCGCGGTGGCCATGTACCACGTGGCCGGGGTCACGCCCGAGGCGGCGCGGCACGATCCGGCCGGGCTGCCCGAGCTCCGCGTGGGCCGCGCCGAGCTCGACCAGGTGTACGCCGAGCTCGGCCCGGGGGACGGGGCGGGCGAGCCCGACCTGCTGGTGACCGGCTGCCCGCACGCCTCCCTGGAGGAGATCGCCGCGCTGTCCGGCCGGCTGGCGGGCAAGCGGCTCCGGCGGCCCCTGTGGGTGTGCACCTCGGCCTTCGTCCGCGAGGCCGCCCGGCGCCTGGGGCTGGCCGGGCCGCTCGAGGCGGCCGGCGGCCGGCTGGTGGCCGACACCTGCCCGGTGGTCGCGCCCATCGAGCGCATGGGCTTCCGCTGCACCGGGGTGGACTCGGGCAAGGCGGCCTGCTACCTGCCCGGCCTGTGCCAGCAGCGGGTGGTCTTCCGGCCCCTGGAGGAGCTGCTCGAGGAGGCGCTGGCATGAAGGCCCGTCCCATCTCCTCCGGGCGGGCCGCGGGCCCGGCCCTGGTCTCGCCCGCGCCCATCTCCTTCTACGGCGGGGTGGAGGCGACGACCGGCGTGGTGATCGAGCGCGGCCACCCGCTGTGCGGCCGGTGCGTGGCCGGCCAGGTGCTGGTGTTCCCCGCCGGCAAGGGCTCGACGGTCGGCTCCTACGTGCTCTACGGCCTGGCCAGGAACGGCGTGGCCCCGGCCGCCCTGGTGGTGGGCGAGGCCGAGACCATCGTGGCGACCGGCGCCATCCTGGCGGACATCCCCTGCGTGGACCGGGTGGCCCTCGACGGCTTCCGGGACGGTGAGGCGCTCGAGGTGGACGCCGACCGGGGCGAGGTGCGCCGTGCCTGAGCCGCGCCGGATCGTGCTCGGCCTGAGCGGCGCCTCGGGCGCGCCGCTCGGGGTGCGCGCCCTGGAGCTGCTCCACGCGGCCGGGTGCGAGGTGCACCTGGTGGTGAGCGAGGCGGCCCGGGCGGTGCTCGCTGCCGAGTGCCAGCGCACCGCCGAGTCGCTCGCCCCCCTGGCCCACCGGGTGCACGATCCGCGCGACTTCTGCGCGCCCATCGCCTCGGGCTCGTTCCGCTGCGACGGCATGCTGATCGCGCCCTGCAGCATGAAGTCGCTGGCCGGGATCGCCCACGGCTACGCGGACAACCTCCTGCTGCGGGCCGCGGACGTGTGCCTCAAGGAGCGGCGCCGGCTGGTGCTGGTCGCGCGCGAGGCGCCGCTGTCGCTCATCCACCTCGAGAACATGCGCCTGGTGACCCTGGCCGGCGGGATCATCCTGCCGCCCGTGCTCGGCTTCTACACGAGGCCCGCGAGCCTGGCCGAGGCGGTGGACCAGATCTGCGGCAAGGCGCTCGAGCTGCTGGGCGTCGAGAGCGAGGTCTACCGGCGATGGGAGTGAGCCCCGCCCCGGAGCGCTGCCTGGTGAAGCTGGGCGGCTCGCTCATCACCGACAAGTCCCGCCCCTACACGCTCCGGGCCGGGGTGCTCGAGCGGCTGGCGCGGGAGATCCACCAGGCGCGCCTGGAGCGCCCGCTGGCGCTGGTGCTGGGCCACGGCGGCGGCTCCTTCCCGCACGTCTCGGCCAGCCGCTACCGCACGGCCGAGGGAGCCGTGGACGACCGCTCCTGGGAAGGCTTCCTGCGCGTGCACGCGGACGCGGCCCTGCTGAACGCGCAGGTCTGCCGGGCGCTCGAGCTCGGCGGCGAGCGGCCCTTCCCGCTGGCCCCCTCGGCCGGCGCCACGGCCCGGGCCGGGCGCATCGAGCGCTGGGACACGCGCCCGCTCGAGCTCCTGCTGCAGGCCGGGGTGCTGCCGGTGGTGTACGGCGACGTGCTGGTGGACGAGGCCCAGGGTTGCGCCATCGCCTCCACCGAGGAGCTCTTCCGCTGGCTGGCCCGGGCGCTCCGGCCCACGCGCGTGCTGCTGGTCGGCAAGGTGGACGGGGTGCTGGACGGGCGCGGGGCGCTCCTCCCCGAGATATCCCAGGCGGACCTGCCCCGCGTCCGCGCGGACCTCCGGCCCTCGGACGGCGCCGCGGACGTGACCGGCGGCATGCTGCACAAGGTGGAGCGCACGCTGGAGACGGGCGTGCCCACGCTCATCCTGAACGGGCTGGTCCCGGACCGGCTGCGGCTGGCGCTGCTGGGCGAGGATGTGCCCGGCACTCGAGTCCACTAGCCTGCGCAGTCGACGAGCTGTTCATGGAGGATCACGGGAGGGGTGACGCTGAGGCGGGGGGGGAAGCGAGCAGGCAGGACCCCGACCCGCGGAGGCGCGGAGCTCAGGGGACTGCGGCCGAGTCGCCCAGCGCGATCACCACATCCCCGAAGGCCCTCCAGGTGAGCGCCTCGACCGCGGCCCCGCCCGGCACGAGCGCGGCCACCTGCCCGCCCACGTCCTCCAGGCCCTTGGCCGCGTACACTACGCTCTTCGGGCGCTCCTTGACCGCCTCGCCCGCGCGGACGATCACCAAGCCGCCCTTGGCGAGCGCGCCTTCGACCTTCGCCCGGGCCGCGGCCAGCACCTTCTTCGCGCCCAGGAGCTCGATGCGCGGGCCGGCCGCCGGGGTGACCGCGAGCCTGGCGAAGCCGAAGTCGTTCATCATGGCGTAGCCCCGGTGCAGCACCCAGGCCGCGCGCTTGCCGTCCGGCGACCAGGCCACCGTCACCTCCCCCTGGAGGTTGCCGGCGCTGGCCTCGGAGTGGCTGGCCACCTTCCAGCGCTTGCCCCCGCCCTCGGTGAACAGGCCGAGCTCGGCCTGCATGAGGATGTCGCTCTCGTCCTTCGGGCCCCACCTGAACAGGCCCTGCTCCCACGCGCCCCGGGCCTGGAACCCCTCCCCGGCCTTCACGGAGATCACCGCCCGGCTCCTCTTGTCCGGAGAACTCTCGCCCTGGAGCAGGGTCAGGGGATGCCCGTCCTGCCAGGCCTTGAAGGCCTCGGCCTTGCCCAGCCTGGCCGCCTTGGGCCGGGTCCTGTCGCAGGTGCCCTCCATGGACTCGAGGAACTCCTGGCGCTCGCCGCTCGCGCCGTCGAGCACCACCTGGGTCACGAGCGTGCAGCTCTCGCCCTCATCGCCCGTGGGATCGTCGATGAAGGAGGCGTTGCGCTGGTACACCACGAAGCGGCTGTCCGTGCTCCAGCCCTGCAGGACGAGGTTCGCGGCCTCGTCCGCCCACAGCGGCTCGGCCCCGGCAGCCCCGCAGGCCAGCAGGCCGATCAGGGCCACACCCACTTCGATCCTCGCGCTCATGCTCCGCCCCTCCTCGGGCAAGTGCCATGCCCGGCCAGTTCGCCCCTCAATCAGGCTCCGCGACGGGCAGGGCGCGCCGCTCCTGCCACAGGCCGTGGATCGGCTCGCGCGGGACGCCCTGGTAGTCGCGCAGCCCCATCGAGCCCCAGACCTTGGCCGTCATCTCGCCGTAGAACTGCGCCAGCGGGTCGTCGCCGCCCACCGAGCGGAAGATGTCCAGCACCGTGCACCAGGTCGGATCGAAGTCGCACGGGCAGTCGGTCATGAGCTCCGCCGGCACCAGGTCCCGGTCCGACCACCAGGTGACCAGCTCCATGCCCGCGGCCTGGGCGTCGTCGAGCAGGCGGGTGAAGTAGGCGGCCTGGGCCCCGGGATCGCCCTCGAGCGCGGTCAGGCAGCCCGTGGGGTGCAGCCCGACCGCGTCGCTCGCCAGCCAGCCGACCTCGCCCACCACGGGGGCGAGCCCCAGGCGCGAGGCGGCCCGGGTGAACCAGTCCGCGGGCAGGTCCTCCACCCGGCTGAGCTCCGGGATCAGGTGCGGGTAGGTCGAGAGGGCGAAGCGGTCCATCTCGAGCCCCTGGAGCTGGGCCAGGTTGGCCTCGAAGCAGGCCTCGCGCGTCTGGCCCGAGGGGCAGAAGCCCTCGCTGTAGCCGTGCAGCGCGTCGATCTGGATGGAGGGGAAGGCGACGACCGACGGCCGGGCCGCCTTGGCCGCGGCGTAGGCCGCCCGCTCCACCTCGACCAGGGCGTCCCAGGCCTGGGCCGGGCAGGTCGAGAAGAGGTTCATCTCGATGGCCACATTGACCCAGTCGGGCTGGAAGCGCCGCACCATCCAGTCCACGTAGGCCAGGTAGGCCGCGCGCCTGCCCGCCGCGTCCGGGGCCGAGGAGAAGTCGTAGCACTCCGCGCTCCAGCCCTCCTCCTGCTGCAGCTCGCCGTCCACCACCACCGCCCGGCTGGCCAGGAAGCGGCGGCCCGTGCCGGACACGAGCTGGAGGCTCAGGAAGACCGGCTTGTCCGCGGCCGCGACCACGGCCGAGAGCCGGTCCAGGGCCGCCAGCCACTCGGCGGGGGGCGCGGTGCCCGCCTCGAAGGCCTCCCAGGGCAGGCCATAGAAGTCCTGGTGGAGCGAGATCACGTCCGCGTCCGCGGCGAGATCCGCCGCGGTGAGCTGCAGCCCCACGGGCGCGTCGATGCGGAGCTGGGTCCCGGTCAGCGCGAGCCGGAACGAGCGGGTCTGCCCACCGTCCCCTCCACCGCAGCCCACGCCGCTGCAGCCCCCCGCCAGGAACAACGCCCCCAGGATCCAGCCAGCCCTCGCGCGCGCCATGTCCGTACCCTCCTGCAGCCGCAGCTCACGCCACCTCGAGGTCCAGGAGGCGATGAGCCGGGAACCCGACGCCATGACAGGGTATTATCCTCCAGAGCCGGAGGGAAGCATGAGGAGCGCGAGCCTGCTTGCGTGGGTGGCGGTCTTGGCCGGGGCGGCTGCGGCCGTTGCCGGGGAGGAGAAGCCCGTGGAGACGAAGATCGCCTTCACCGGCGAGGTGACCGGGCTGGTCATGCTGTTCGACTACGAGGGGAAGGCCATCCCCATCGGCGCGGACCCGCGCTTCGCGCTCTCGGTCGAGGTCGAGCGGGTCGCGCCCGAGGATCCGAGCTTCACCCCGGGGAAGGTGACCGTCTTCGCCATCCACAGCCCGGCGCTCCTGTTCGGCGGCACGGGCCTGGCGGAGGCGAAGGAGATCGTGGGCCAGCGCTTCGACTTCACCGTCGAGAAGCACGCGGAGCCGGGGCACTGCACCTGGGGCGCGCTGCACGTCGAGCGGCACCTGCCCGCGCCGCCGGCCCCGTGAGCGTGCCAGTTCGTGCTTGACACGCCCCTCCCCTCGGGTTAGAAACCCCGTCTGCGCAAGCTCTTTGACCGAGAAGCACGTCATTCCCGAGTAGCTCAGCCGGTAGAGCAAGTGGCTGTTAACCACTGGGCCGGGGGTTCGAGTCCCTCCTCGGGAGCCATCCATCCCATGCCCACCTCAAGGTGGGCATTTTTCTTTCGGACAACCCAAGGTGCGCTGTACCCGCTGGCCCTCGAAACACCCCGAAGGTCTCTGAACCCTGCCCGCGCACTCCGGTCGCGGCTTGCCGCTCATCGCACCCGCTTCGCGATCGCCCTGCGGATCTTCTCGTAGCTCGGCGGCGGACCCTTCTGGAGGTTCTTGCCGTCCACCAGAACCGCGTCGGCGATGCCCCACTCGGCCACCGCGACCCGCGTCGAGGTGTCGATCTCGCGGAACGCGACCCTGTCGCCGAACTCGGCCGCCGCGCGCTTGGCGCGTTCGTAGACCAGGTTCTGCGCCAGGCACCAGCCGCTCGAGAAGGCCGTGACGTTCACCTTGCCGGGAATCGGCTCCGGTCTCTTCCCTGTCGGCGGCAACCAGTGCGGCGGCTTCGCGTCTTCGGTGAACGGCTTCCAGAGCAGCATCGAGATGCCCTGGCGGTCGGCCTTGCGATAGCCATGCTTCTTGAACCAGGAGGCCTTCATCCAGAACGGCAGCCACACGCCCCAGGCGGCCATGCCCTTGGCGCCGAGCCGCCGCGCATCCTCCTCGGCCGCGGACAGCAAGGCGGTGCCCATCCCGTGCCCCTGGAAGTTGCCGCGCCCCTGCTTGTGGCCGTGGACGTGGATGCAGTACACGAAGTAGAGCCCGTCACCGCCTACGTTCGAGTGCTCGATGGGGCCGTACTGGATCATCCCGCCCTCGACGCCTTGCTCGTCCACGGCGAGCTTGGCGCGCAGGCCGAGCTTCTCGCTCCGGTCGAGCCACTGCCGGCGCTTCGGCCCAGCCTCCTTGGCCTCCTCGGACCAGTCCTCGAGGCACAGGCAGAAGAGGTCCTTCCTGTTCTCGGTGAGGTCGATGATCTTCATGACGCGCCTCCTCGTGCCGGGGATGTCGACGTTGACCGCCGGCGGTCCATCCACGTATACCTGAGCCGCTCCAGCAAACCGGCCATGAGGACAAGATGCCAGAGCAGAACGCCGAGAGGGAAGGGCCACGGCTGAGGGACGAAGCGGAGTACCCGAGCGACGAGGTGCTGGCACGGCACCTCGGCAAGGCGAAGGCCGCCTGGGACGCCTTCACCGCCCGCCTCGCGGCGGACTTCCCCGACGCCTCCCTCGAGTGGCGCTTCTACAGGGACGGCAACTCCTGGCTCTGCAAGGTCGTGCGCAAGAAGAAGACCGTCTGCTGGGTGTCGATCTGGGACCAGGCTTTCCGGACGACGTTCTACTTCACCATGAAGAGCGACCAAGAGATCGACCGATTGCCGATCACTCCGGAGCTGAGGGCCGCCTATCGCGCGCAGTCCGGGCGCGGCAAGCTGAAGCCGATCACCATCGAGGTGAGCCGCAAGAAGGCGCTGGGGGACGTGTTCACCCTATTCGGGTACAAGAGCGGGTGAGCGGAAGGTGCTGGCCCGGTTCCGCCGCGAAGGTGCCGAGCTCGAACGCCTCCGTGAGAGCGGGCTGAAGCAGGTTGACGAGTTCTCACCGAGGCCGCCCGAGATGGGCAATGGAGAAGTCGATGACGGCTCGAAGAGAGGATGGCGAGACGAGGTACTTCATCGATCTGGATCTTCGAACGCGCAGGATCCTCGACTGGGGTTTCGACCAGAGGACCAAGCTGGCGAAGCAGGAACCCCTGGGCCCTGCTCACCTGAGGATCTACGTGACCCGGGGGCAGCTCCACAAGCTCGAGAAGAAGCATCGAGAGCTGCACGAGAGCGGGTCCGTGACATGACCGAGCCGCCGACGCCTGCGGTGCTCGATCTCGGCGACGCGGTCTGGCGCCGTGAGTGAACACGAGCCCCGGCGTCGCCTGACGAGCCCTGCCGTGGAAGGTGCCTGGCTCCTTCGGGAGGGGGGAGGCCTCGCCCTCGGCAACTCGACCTCGGGTCAGGCGATCCTGCACGCCTCGTCGAAGTCCAGGCGGGGGGCTCGCGGATGGAGCCTGGTCGGATCTCCGTGGCCGAGATTCAAGAGGAAGATCGACTTCCACGCTCCGTCGGGAAAGAACTCGGCGTCGACCTTGGCGGCGTCGAAGCCACCCATCGGACCGCAGTCCAGCCCGAGGCCGCGCGCCGCGAGGATGATGTACCCGCCCTGCAGCGTGGCGCTCAGCAGCGCCATCCGCCGCCTGGCCTCGGGCTCCATCCCGCCGGTCTTCCTGGCTGCGTCGGGGGAGTGCGGCGCGAGCTTCGTCAGCTTCAGGTAGAACTCGGTGTCGTACGCGACGATGGCGGTCACCGGCGCGGCCATGGTCTTGTCCACGTTGCCGGCCGCGAGCGTGGGCCGCAGCCGCTCCTTGGCCGCCTGGCTCTTGACGAACAGGAGGCGCACCGGCTGGCAGTTCATCGCCGTGGGGCCCATGCGCGCCAGCTCGTAGAGGCGGCGCAGCAGGGCAGCGTCGACCGGATGATCGCTCCAGCCATTGTGGGTTCGTGCGTCCAGGAGGAGCTGTCGCCAGGTTCCATTCTCGAGCTCGGGCATTTCGGTATCTCCTCGGATCAGCGATCGGCCGCCGCACTTTCTCGTATCTCCAGCCTGACGAAGCGGCCATCCGGCTCGGGCTCGCGTTCCCACCAGACCGCGCCACCCTGCCGGAGCGCCTCCAGGTGATCATCTCCTTCGATCTTGATCTCCCGGTGACGACCGGCGAGGTTCCCGGAGCTCGCGGTGGCGACCATCGCGAAGACCAGGCGGCCGTCCATGGCCTGGTAGTTGGGCAGAAAGTAGAACGGGTAGTCGCCCTGGGTCCAGGTGAGGTAGTAGCCATCCGCGCGGTGTTCGACGACCGGTGGCGCCGCGAACATCGTTCCGCTGGAACACGGGAAGCCGGGGCCAAACCGCCACCCCATGGCAACACACCCCGTCAGCAGCACGGCCAGCCCGAACGCCGCGAGCCACCGCGTGAAGAGCCTTGCGGTCATCAAGTTCCCCTCCTTGTCCGTGACACCGGCAAGGTGCGTTCGAACAGCATCCCCTGAATCGAGGTCAACCTGTCAAGCACTCCGCCGCGCCCGTATGGAGCCGCCTACGTCCGACCGCCGGGTTGCAGCGTCCGCTGAAGCCGCTCGACCTCGTACCCCTGGGCGCGCAGCCGCGCGACGATCGCGTCGTAGACGGCGCCGTCCAGCGACGGGGTCCGGCTCAGGATCCACAGGTAGTCGCGGCTCGGGTGGCCGACGACCGCGTACTCGTAGTCCGCGCCGAGGTCGGCGATCCAGTAGTCGCCCCAGAAGGGCCGGAAGAAGCTGACCTCGAGCTTGGCGTGGGTCGCGCGATCGACGACCCGCGCGCGGCCCCTGGCCACCTTCTCCTCGCCGTCGAGCGAGCCCAGCCGGCAGCGGTTGAGGACGTCGATCTCCCCGTCGGCGCGCAGCGTGTAGGTCGCGGTCGAGCCCGTGCAGCCTCGCTGGAAGCGCTGCGGGAAGGCCGCGATCTCGTACCAGGTGCCGAGGTACCGATCCAGGTCCACGCGCGGCACCGTCTGCAACGGCGGCAGCTTGAGCCGCGCCGTCGTGGTCGTCGAGCACCCGGCGGCGGCGATGGCGGCGCCCAGCAAGAGCTTCACGACCCCTCGCAGGTGCCACAGCCTCTTCCAGGCCCGGCCCTGCCGATTCATGACGCGCACTTGACGCGCGTCAATCTAGCAGAATCAACAGGTTATGAGCCGACCATCCGGCCATCCCCGGGGTTCGCGGAAGATGTCGTGGATGGTGCCCGTGGATGGTGCCTGGCACCTTCGTAGGGGAACCCGGGTTGCATCCGCCGCCAGCCTGGCGTATTCGTGCACCGGGCGTCGAGCGTCTCGACCAGGGCAGGCGAGGTGGGACGTGAAGGGTCTGCGCGGTATGATCCCGCTGGGGATGTCGTCGGCGCTCTTCGTGTTCGTGCTCGTGGCGGGAGCGCTGCGGATGTCGCCAGGCCTGGACGCACGGTTTTTCGTCCAGGCCGCAGCCGTGTGTGCCTACCTGGCGTGGCTCGTCGCGGAGTCCCTGCTCGTGTCGGTCCGCGAGGCCTCGCTGCCGGACGCCCGCGGCGACAGGGGGAGCTGCGAGCTGTACGCCCTCGCCCAGGGCGCTGTCGTCATCCTGGCGCTGTTGCTCCCGGGGACGGGCGGCGGCGTCCTCACCGGCGCGATCGGGCTGGCGCTGCTCGTGGTCGGTTGCGGGTTCCGGCTCGGCGCCATCGTGACGCTCGGCCGCTTCTACTCGCGCCGCGTGCGCCTGCTCGAGGATCATCGCGTGGTGAGCACCGGGCCGTATCGCGTGGTGCGGCATCCCGCCTACCTCGGCACCCTGGTGGGGCACCTCGGATTCGCCCTGGTGTTCGCCCACTGGGCTCCGCTGCTGGCCTGGGCCGGGCTGTTCGTGCCCATGGTCGTACGGCGGATCCTCATCGAGGAGCCCTGCCTGTTCGAGCTGGCCGGGTACGACGAGTACGCCAGGGGCCGCAAGCGGCTCGTGCCGCGGGTGTGGTGAGGCGCGGCGAGCACCTCGACGTCGCGGAGCGCGTCGGCCGGCAGCGGGCCGGCTCCGGCTAGGCCTGGACGGTCAGCTCGAGCTCGATCTCGAGCTTCAGGACCTTGGAGATCGGGCACCCGGTCTTGGCCGCCGCGGCCGCCTCCTCGACCTTCGCCCTGTCGGCGCCGGGGGCCCGGACCGTGGTCCGGAGCTGGCTCCGGGTCAGGGTGAGGTTCTCGAAGGTGATCGCGCACGTGGTCTCGACGGCCGCGGGGGTGATCCCGCGCTCGCCGAGCTGGGCGGAGAGCGCCATGCTGAAGCAGCTCGCGTGCGCCGCCGCGATCAGCTCCTCGGGGTTGGTGCCCGGGGCGTCCTCGAACCGGGTGCGGAAGCCGTACTTCAGACCCTTGATCGCACCGCTGTGTACGCCGAAGGCGCCCGCGCCGTCCTTCAAGCCGCCCTGCCAGGTCGCCTGCGCAATTCGCTTCATGGCACACCTCCTCCTTCAGCGCCGTTGGGGGCCGAGATCGAAGCGGTCGAGGTTCATCACCTTGCTCCACGCCGCGGCGAAGTCATGCACGAACTTGCCCCTGGCGTCGTCGCTCGCGTACACCTCGGTGATGGCGCGCAGCTGCGCGTTCGAGCCGAAGATCAGGTCGACCCGCGTCGCCGTCCAGCGCGGCTCGCCCGTGGCGCGGTCGCGCCCCTCGAACAGGTCCTCGGCCTTCGTCGTCGCCCTCCACTCCGTGCGCATGTCGAGCAGGTTGACGAAGAAGTCGTTGGTCAGCGCCCCGGGCCGCCTGGTGAACACGCCGTGCGGGGACTGCCCGTGGTTCGCCCCCAGGACGCGCAGGCCACCGACGAGGACCGTCATCTCGGGCGCGGTCAGCGTCAGCAGCTGCGCCTTGTCGACCAGCAGCTCCTCCGGCCGCACGCTGAACCTGGCCTTCTGGTAGTTGCGGAACCCGTCCGCGACCGGCTCGAGCACGGCGAAGGAGGCCACGTCGGTCTGCGCCTGCGAGGCGTCGGTGCGCCCCGGGGAGAAGGGGACCTCCACCGGGTGCCCGGCCTTCTGCGCGGCCTCCTCGACGGCGGCGCAGCCGCCGAGCACGATCAGGTCGGCCAGCGACACCCGCTTGCCGCCGGCCCCCGCGGCGTGGAACGCCTTCTGGATCCCCTCGAGGGTCCTGAGCACCTTCGCCAGCCGGGCGGGCTCGTTGACCTCCCAGCCCTTCTGGGGCGCGAGCCGGATGCGCGCCCCGTTGGCGCCGCCGCGCTTGTCGGAGCCGCGGAAGGTGAAGGCCGACGCCCACGCGGTCGAGATCAGCTCCGGGATGGACAGCCCGGAGGCGAGGATCTCGGCCCTGAGCGCGGCGATGTCCAGCGCGTCGACGAGCGGGTGGTCGACGGCCGGAACGGGATCCTGCCACAGCAGCTCCTCGGCCGGGACCTCCGGACCGAGGTAGCGGCTGCACGGGCCCAGGTCGCGGTGGGTCAGCTTGAACCACGCGCGGGCGAACGCATCCGCGAACTGGTCCGGGTTCTCGTAGAAACGCCTGGAGATCTTCTCGTAGGCCGGATCGAAGCGCAGCGCGAGATCCGTGGTCAGCATGGCGGGCGGGTGGCGCCTGGACGGGTCGTGCGCGTCAGGCACCGTGCCCTTGCCCGCGCCCTGCTTGGGCCGCCACTGCTTCGCGCCGGCCGGGCTCCTGGTCAGCTCCCACTCGTAGCCGAAGAGGTTCCAGAAGAAGTTGTTGCTCCACTTCGTCGGCGTCGTGGTCCAGGTGACCTCCGGGCCGCCGGTGATGGTGTCCGGCCCCTTGCCGGTGCGGAAGCGGCTCTTCCAGCCGAGGCCCTGCGCCTCGATCCCGGCGGCCTCGGGCTCGGGCCCCACCAGCTTGGGATCGCCGGCGCCGTGGGTCTTGCCGAAGGAGTGGCCGCCGGCGATGAGCGCCACGGTCTCCTCGTCGTTCATCGCCATGCGCGCGAAGGTCTCGCGGATGTCCTTGGCGGCGGCCAGCGGGTCCGGGTTGCCGTTCGGTCCCTCCGGGTTCACGTAGATCAGGCCCATCTGCACGGCGGCCAGGGGGTTCTCCAGCTCCCGGTCACCGGCGTACCGCTCGTCGCCGAGCCAGGTCTCCTCCTGGCCCCAGTAGATGCCCTCCTCGGGCTCCCAGATGTCCACGCGCCCCCCGCCGAAGCCGAAGGTCCTGAAGCCCATCGACTCGAGGGCGCAGTTGCCGGCCAGGATCATCAGGTCGGCCCAGGAGATCTTGCTGCCGTACTTCTGCTTGATCGGCCACAGCAGCCGACGCGCCTTGTCGAGGTTGGCGTTGTCCGGCCAGCTGTTCAGGGGCGGGAAGCGCTGGTTGCCCGTGCCCGCGCCGCCGCGGCCGTCGCCGACGCGGTAGGTCCCCGCGCTGTGCCACGCCATGCGGATGAAGAGCGGCCCGTAGTGGCCGAAGTCCGCGGGCCACCAGGCCTGCGAGTCCTTCATCAGCGCGAAGAGGTCCTTCTTCAGCGCCTGGAAGTCGAGCTTCTTGAACTCCGGGGCGTAGTCGAAGCCCTCGCCCATGGGGTTGGAGGACGCCGCCTGCTGGTGGAGGAGCTTCAGGTTGAGCTGGTTCGGCCACCAGTCGCGGTTCGACCTGCCCGCGCCGCCGGAGCTCGCGATGAGCCCGTGCATCACCGGGCCCTTGACCGGCTGCGCGGGCCGGGCGGCCTTCGCCTTCGGCCTGCGCTTGGCCGGGGCGCGGGCGGCCTTCACCTTCGGCCTGTGCCTGGCCGGGGCACGGGCGGCGGTCCGCTTGCCCGCGCGCTTCGCCTGCTGGAGCTTCTTCTCCCTCTTCTTCGCGCTCATGCCTCGCTCACCTCCTCGCCTCTCGGCAGTAGGAATCTAGCGATGACTGCCACGCTGTCAACCGCGGGCAGACGGGATCGCTCACGGCGAGGGGGGGTCCAGCACCCGCAGGGCCTCGTCGGGGATCTTGCCGTAGTAGACCTGACCCTGGATCACGAAGGCCGGGGTGCCGCGCAGGTTCAGCGACGCCGCGGCCGCGAGATCCGCCTCGACCGGGCGCATCGACTGCGGATCGCCCATGCAGCAGTTGAACTTGCCCAGGTCCAGCGCCAGCGCCCTGGCGATGTCCTCCGCCGACGGGCCCTGCGCGCGGATGGCCTGCGAGTTGTGGAACAGGTAGTCGGTCATCTCCCAGAAACGTCCCTGCTGGCCGGCGCAGACGGCGATCAGCGACAGCTCGCACGCCCTGGGGTGGAAGGGTCGGTCCAGCTTGCGGTTGCAGCGATTGTCCAGCGGCAGGTGCCGGTGGTAGACCCGCAGCTGGCCCGGGTAGCGGGACACCAGGCGGTTGACCAGCAGGTGGGCGCTGCGGCAGTAGGGGCACTGGAAGTCGGTGAACTCGTGGATCTCCACGCTGGGCTGCTCGGCCCCCTTCCAGGGGTAGCCCTCCGCGCTGGTGCCGAAGGCGATCCGCACCGGTGCGTCCGGGCCGGCCCCGGCGCCCTTGTCGAGGCAGGCCTGGTCCCGGGGCGTGTCCTGCGTCCTCCTGGACCAGGCGTCCGCCTCCAGCCGCTCGTCCTCCCGGGAGACGTAGAGCATCTGCGCAGGCCGCGGGTCCTCACCGGCCTTCCGCGGTCCCTGCCGGGCCGCCCGCGCCTGCGCGATCGAGTCCTGGAGGCGCTGCCCACCGAACCACGCCCCGGCCAGCAGCCCCGCGCCCAGCACGGCCAGCCCGGCCGCCAGCAGGGGCCGCGCCAGCAGGCTGCGGACATCCGCGCGGATCGCCCCGGCCACGGACACCCTCGAGACGCGGATGGCGGCGAGGCTGAGCCCGAACAGGGACAGGTTGATGACATCGATGGCGAGGCAGACGATGCACCACGCGCCGATCTCGAAGTGCATCACGTAGACGAGCCACAGGGAGACGCCGACGAAGAGCACCCCGTTCAGGAACAGGAAGCCCTGCCCGAACCGAGACCGGGCCCGGACCAGGGCCAGCGCCGTGAGCAGGGCGACGAAGGCGTAGCCCGCCATGGCCCACACGGCGACCGGCGTGCCCAGCACCACCGAGAACTCGTCGTGGAGGGCCACCTTGTCGCAGTTCATGCTCTCGCTGAGGTTGCAGAAGCTCCGGTACTCCTCGGGGTCCAGGTGGGTCTGGCGGTAGACCTCGACCAGGTGCCAGGCGCTGAGGAGGCCGATCGCGCAGAGCAGGATGGAGGAGACGAGGACCACCCCCAGCCCCTTCGGGACCGCCTCGCCGGGAGCTTCCGTCCGTGTCATGGAGACTCCGCCGTTCACCTGTCGTCCTCGGCGCATCCGCGCGAGAGACCAGGCTCGAGCCAGATCTCTTCCCTAGTGCGCTCTGGCCGGCGCGTCAAGGCCGATGCCCGCGCCGCCCTCCCGGGCGAGGCCCGCGCCGCGACGCGAGCGGTCCGGGCTCACCCAGGAGCCGCCCGTGCAGCTCCAGGGCGCGGGCCATGATCGCCTCGCCCGAGCGCAGGCCGGGCTCGTCCAGCGCGACCCCCAGGCGCACGCCCTTCACGAACTCGCCGCTCCCGCCGGGGCTGGCCACGGCGGACGCGCCCAGCGGGCTGATGCAGTCGTGGGCGGTGGCAGGGATCATGTCCAGGGCCCAGAACGCGTACAGGTGGGACAGGTGGGTCGTCTCGACCCCACCGTGCCGGAGCCAGGACACCGCGGCGCTGACGCCGATCTTGTTCCGGAGCTTCCCGGCGGTGAGGTTGCCGAAGATGAACACGCGCAGCCGATCCAGGAACGCGGCCAGGTACCCGCTGAGGCGCATGAGGTAGACGGGGCTCGCGAGGACGACGATGTCCGCGCGCTCGAGCTTCTCGAAGATCGCCTGGCCGCCGTCCTCGAGGGCGCAGTAGCGGCCGGGCGTCTGCCGCCGCGCGCAGAAGTTGCAGTGGACGCAGTCCCCGAGCCCGAGCGCCGAGAGCTTGACCGCCTCGGTCGCCAGGCCCCGCGCCTCGGCGAACGCGAGCAGGCGCCCGAGGAACGCGTCGGTGTTGCCCTCCCGGACCGGGCTGCCCGAGAGCCCCAGCACGGTTCCTTTCCTCGTCCTGCGCGCAGGCGTCTTCACTGTGATCTCCCGATCTCGCCCATGGGACCCTCACCTCTCGCCCGCTCCTGGTCGTATCAACCAGGCGCCTGGCGGTCAACCGCGACCTCCCCCCGCGCGGGCTCGGGCTCGAAGGCGGCGGAGACATGGTCCACCGCTGGAAAGTGGCGCCCGGCGGGGATAGGCTCGAGCCACGAGCCGTCAGGCCCGGGCTGGCCCGATCGCTCCGGACGGAGGCGCCGTTGGACCCGATCTACCTCGATCACAACGCCACGACGCCGGTCCACCCAGCCGTCGTCGAGGCCATGCTGCCCTACCTCCGCGAGCACTTCGGCAACCCCTCCAGCGGCCACGTCTACGGGCAGCGCGCCAGGCAGGCGATCACCCGGGCGCGCGAGCAGGTGGCCGGGCTGCTCGGCTGCCAGCCGGACGAGATCCTCTTCACCTCGGGCGGCACCGAGGCCAACAACCTCGCCATCCGCGGGCTGCTCGAGCTGGCCGGGCCCCGCCGGCACATCCTCACCTCCACGGTCGAGCACCCGGCCACCGCCCGCCCGTGCGAGCTGCTCGAGCGCCGGGGCATCGAGGTGACGCGCCTGCCGGTGGACGGCGCGGGGCGCGTGCAGGTCGAGGCGGCCCGCGCCGGCGTGCGCGCTGACACCGCCCTGGTCACGGTCATGCTGGCCCAGAACGAGACCGGCACCTTGATGCCGATCGCCGCGCTGGCGGGGCTCGCGCACGAGCGCGGCGGCCGGATCCACACCGACGCGGCGCAGGCGGTCGGGAAGCTGGCCACGCGCGTCGACGCCCTCGGCGTGGATCTGCTGTCCATCGCCGGGCACAAGCTCTACGCGCCCAAGGGCGTCGGCGCGCTGTACGTCCGGCGCGGGCTGGCGCTGGCGCCCGTCCTGCTGGGAGCGGGGCACGAGCGCGGCCTGCGTCCCGGCACCGAGAACGTGGCCTCGATCGTCGGCCTCGGCGCGGCCTGCGCGCTGGCGGCGGGGGATCTGGCCTCGGAGAGCGAGCGCCAGCGCGGCCTCCGGGACGCGCTGTGGGAGCTGCTGCGCGCGGAGATCCCCGGGCTCGCGCTCAACGGGCACCCGCTCGAACGGCTGCCGAACACCCTGAATGTATCCTTCCCCGGCGCGCGGGGCAGCGCGGTGCTCGCCGCGACCGAGCAGGTGGCGGCCTCGACCGGCTCGGCCTGCCACGCAGGCAGCGAGACTGCCTCCGCCGTGCTGACCGCCATGGGGCGCGACGCCGCCACCGCGCTCGGGGCCGTGCGCCTGTCCCTGGGCCGCTCGACGACGCCCGCCCAGGTGGAGGCAGCGGCGCGCGCCCTCGTGCGAGGCTGGGCCGCGGCCCGCGCCTCCGCCTGAGGCGGCGGGCGGCTCGGCCCGGCGAGCAGGCGGGAGGCAGGGGAACGGATGAGGCTCTGGTCACTCCACCCGCGCCACCTCGACGCCCGCGGGCTCGTGGCCCTCTGGCGCGAGGGGCTGCTCGCCCGGGCCGTGCTCGCGGGCCGGACCCGCGGCTACCGGCACCACCCGCAGCTCGAGCGCTTCCGGGCGCGCCGCGACCCGATCGCCGCGCTCGACTGCTACCTCTCGCGGGTGCTCGACGAGGCGCGGGCGCGCGGCTACCGCTTCGACGGCGCGAAGATCCGCCCGCGGCGCTGCCGGCACCGCGCGCTGACCGTGGCCGCGGGCCAGCTGGCGCACGAGTGGTCCCACCTGCTCGCCAAGCTCGAGGCCCGCGACCGGCCGCGCTGGGCCGCCGAACGGCGGCGGCGGCCCGGGCCGCACCCGTGCTTCCGCGTCGTGCCAGGCCCCGTGGCGGTCTGGGAGCGGCCCTGAGCTCGCCGCCGGCAGGCGCCGCTACGCCGTGACCTTGAAGACCTTGTCCTTCGGCCTGACCTTGCCGTCCAGCTTGACGCCGGCCTCCTCGCCGGGCTTGGCGAGCTGCACGGCCTGGCGGTTCACCTGGATCGAGCCGATGGTCGCGGCGAGATCCGTGGTGCTGCCCTTGATGTGGATCCTGTCACCCACGGCCAGCTCGCCCTGGGTGACCTGGATCATCCCCACCCCGATCTTGTCGAAGTACTTGTTGACGACGCCCACTTCGATCTCCGGCATGTCGCGCTCCTTGTGGTTCCACCCGGGCGCTACCACCTACCAGGTTTCTCGCCGGCAGGCGACTTCTTTCGCGCCTCGCGGCCTCCGGCCCCACCCGGCAGGATGGCTTTGACAAGCCAGCCGGCCTCGTCATAGGGTGGGGCGTCTCGAACGCCAACAACTTCGCGAGAGAGGTTCCTGATGAACAACAGAAAAGTGGCGACCCGCGAAACCCGGCTGAGCCGGGTGATGGCCAAGATCGAGGCCCGCAAGAAGGCCCTCGAGCAGCGGGGGCTCGACAAGAAGGGCCTGGAGAAGGACTCGACCATGCGCCACCTGCTGGCCGAGGCCAGGAAGGTCAGGCACGTGATCGAGGCCCTCAAGTGGGAGAAGCCCAAGGTCGAGAAGGTCGAGAAGGCCGAGAAGCCGGAGAAGGCCGCCAAGCCCGCCAAGGAGGCCGCCCAGCCCAAGGCCCCCAAGCCCCCCAAGGAGAAGAAGCCCAAGAAGGAAGAGGAGGCCCCCCCGGCCTGACCGCCCCCCGCCGATGGATCGAGACCCGCCCCTCCTGCGCGGACAGAACGTGATCGCCGCCTCGTTCGTCGAGGGGCGAGGCAGCGTGTTCTCGGCGTTCGATCCGACCCTGGAGCGGCCCCTGCCGCCGGACTTCCGCGAGGCCGACCCGGGCCAGATCCTGGAGGCCGCCGCCGAGGCGCTGGGCGCGTTCGGGCCCTACCGCCGCCTGCCCGCGGCGCGCCGGGCGGACTTCCTGGCGGCCTGCGCGGAGGGGATCGAGGCGCTCGGGGACGCGCTGCTGGCGCGGGCGTCCGCGGAGACCGGCCTGCCGATCGCGCGCCTGCGCGGCGAGCGGGCGCGCACCTGCGACCAGCTCCGCGCGTTCGCCGCGCTCCTCCGCGAGGGCTCCTGGGTGGAGGCGCGGCTCGACCTCGCCGACCCCGGGCGCCTACCCTCCCCCAGACCCGGGCTCCGGCGCTGGCTCGTCCCCGTCGGCCCGGTGGCGGTGTTCGGGGCTTCGAACTTCCCGCTGGCCTTCTCGGTCGCGGGCGGCGACACGGCCAGCGCGCTGGCCGCGGGCTGCCCGGTGGTGGTGAAGGCCCACCCGGCCCACCCGGGCACCTCGGAGCTGATCGCCCGCGCGCTGGTCCAGGCGCTGGAGGCGTCCGGCCTGCCCCGGGGGGTGTTCTCGATGCTCCACGGCGGCGCCGGGGTCGGGCAGGCCCTGGTGCAGACCCCCGCGATCGCCGCCGTGGGGTTCACCGGCTCGCGGGTCGCGGGCCGGGCGCTGTTCGACCTGGCGGCCGCCAGGCCGCGCCCCATCCCGTGCTTCGCGGAGATGGGCAGCGTGAACCCGGTCTTCGTCCTGCCCGGCGCGCTGAGGGAGCGCGCCGAGGAGATCGGGGCGGGTTTCGCCGCGTCGATGACGCTGGGCGCCGGGCAGTTCTGCACCAAGCCGGGCGTCCTGGCGGCGGTGCGCGGCGAGGGGCTGGACAGGCTGCTCGAGGCGTGCACCTCGAGGCTCCGGGCCTCGCCCGCCCAGCCCCTGCTGACACCCGCCATCCACGACCGGTACCGGGCCGGCTGCCTGCGCTGGAGCCGGCACCCGGCCCTCACCGCCTTGTTGCCGCCCGGAGACGCCGGCGGGGGGCGCGCGCTGCCAGGGCTGTGGAAGGCCACCGCGCGGGCGCTCGGCGACGACCCGGAGCTCGGCGAGGAGCTGTTCGGCCCGGCCGCGCTGGTGGTCGGGTGCGACAGCGCGGCGCAGATGCTGGAGCTGTGCGCGAGCCTGCACGGACAGCTCACCGCCTCGGTCCACTGGTCCGACGCGGACCTCCCGGAGGTCCCGGGCTGGCTCGAGGCGGCGGCCTCGATCTCGGGCCGCGTGGTGGCCAACGGCTTCCCCACGGGGGTCGAGGTCTGCCCCTCGATGCAGCACGGCGGCCCCTTCCCCGCCAGCACGGACGCCAGGTTCACCAGCGTGGGGACGGCCGCGATCCTGCGCTGGGTCCGCCCGGTCGCCTTCCAGTCGGTCCCCTCCGGGCTGCTGCCCTCCGCGCTCCAGGACGGCAACCCGGACGGGATCCGCCGCCTGGTCGACGGCCGGCCCGAGCGCTGAGCGCGGGGGCCGGCCTAGAGCAGGAAGGGGATCAGCGCCTTGCGCTCGGGCGGGTAGTCGGGGAAGCGCTGGCGGTACCAGCGCTGGGTGGCGAAGGCCCGGGGCACGAGGTTCGCGCAGCTGATGGCGAAGATGAACAGCCCACCCGGGGACCAGGTGGCCAGGGCGAAGCCCGCCCAGCCGGTCAGCTCCGTGAGGTAGCAGGGGCTCGTGACCCAGCGGTAGAGCCCCCCCCGGGGGATGCGGTACACCCGCTGCCCGGCGGCGAGCTCCGCGCTCGTGCGGAGGTTGCGCTGGATCGACTCGCCCTGCAGGGTCAGCCCGTACGACACGAGGTACAGCGCGAGGCCCGCCAGAAAGCGCGGGTCGGTCAGCCAGGCCGTGGTGAGGTGCGCGCCGTACGTGCTCAGCCAGGAGGCGTTGAGGTAGCCGTGCAGCGCGGTGGCCCCCCACCCCGCCACCACCACCAGCAGGCTGAAGCTGGTCGTGGCACCTGGGGCCACGCGGATGAGGTACGGGAACAGGAAGCCCCGGTTGGCGTAGTGCAGGAGCCACACGCACAGGAACAAAAGCGGCACCGCCTCTGACCACCGCGGCCCGGTGAAGAAGAACCAGCAGAACACGGGCACGGCCGGCAGCTCCATGAGGAACCAGCCCAGGCGGGGGCTCAGGTTGAGCCCGAAGCGGGCGGAGGCGAAGCGGCCGTAGGGGGACGGGATGAAGAC
Source organism: Myxococcota bacterium (assembly GCA_022710975.1). Lineage (GTDB taxonomy): Bacteria > Myxococcota > B64-G9 > B64-G9 > B64-G9 > JAKLGA01. Next base: position 227,657 of record JAKLGA010000007.1, read on the forward strand.
CGACGCCACCGCCGCGAAGGCCGCGTAGGCCAGGGCCACGGTCAGCAGCGTGTCGTACGTCGGGTCTCCGGTGCACCAGGTCATCGAGTTCTCCGGCGGGCCGGCTCCAGGAGCGTCGACGTGGATGCCGCGCGGCTCAGTGCCCGTCCGGCTCGCCCCGCGCCCGGAGCTCCGCGCCCATGTAGCCCAGCCCCTCGGCGGTGCCGACGAGCGGCCGGTAGCCGAGCAGCGTCCGGGCCCGCTCGATGGAGTGCGTGTTGGTGGTCACGGCCTTGAGCGCCTCGGTGCGGGTGAAAAGCGGCCGCAACCCGAGGTCCCGCAGCCACCAGCACAGCCGCTCCTGCACGGCGCAGCCGCCGACCATGAGGAAGCGGGGCACGCGCACGAACGCCCGGCCCGGGTACCCCAGGCCCCGCACCATGGCGCCGACGACGTCCTGCAGTGTGTGCACCGCCTCGCCGTCGGTGATGAAGTAGGCCTTGCCCGCCACCTCGGCGGGCGCCTCGCGCACGCGCCGCAGCCACAGCAGGTGAGCCCACACCAGGTTGTAGACGAAGGTCCAGTCCGTGCGCTGGCTCGGGTCGAGCGAGAAGGGCAGCCCGCGCAGCATGCGCACCAGCGGCACCACCTTGCCGGTAATGTACTGCTCGCGCGGGCCGTAGATCCCGTTGGGCCGCAGGATGCCCGTGCGCAGGCCGCCCCCGTTGGCCGCGAGCACCAGCCGCTCGGCGGCGATCTTGCTGCGGGTGTAGTGATCCAGCCGGCGGCCCATGGCGTAGGGCGTGCTCTCGTCGGCTTCCAGGCGGGGCGTGCCGTCGAAGACGACGTTGGCCGAGCTGGTGTACACGAAGTCCGCCACGGACTCGGCCCGGGCCGCGGCCAGGGAGCTCTCCACACCGCGCACGTTGGTGTCGGCGACGTCCTGCCCCGGTCCCAGGCTGCCGAAGGGCGGGTTGCCGTACACGGCGGCCGAGTGTATGACCGCGTCCATCCCCCGGCAGGCCGCCCGGGCCACCTCCGGGCGCGTGACGTTGCCCGTGGCGAAGGTCACCCGCGGGTGGTGCGCGCCCCGCGGCGGCGTGCGGCACAGGATGCGCACCTCGGCGGCGCCCCGGGCCAGCAACTCCTCCACCAGGTAGCGGCCGACGAACCCGGTGCCGCCCACCGACAGGAAGCGCCGGCCGGCCACGGCCGCGTCGACCTCCCGGGTCTCGGCGCGCAGCGCCTCCAGCCGGGTCGCCCAGTCAGGCGCCGGCGCCGGCGGGTCGGTGGTCCTGCTCGCGGCGTTCATGGCGCGGTCTCCATACCAGAAACCCCCCGGTCGGGCAACCCGGAGCCCGGCCTGCGGACGGCCAGCGCGGCGAACGCGAGCACGAGCGACACGACGGCGGCGGCGATCCACAGGCAGAAGGCGCTGTCGTAGCTGTGCGTCACCGCCCCGTCGACGACCCGCCGGGTGGACTCGATGAGCTGGCCGCTGACCGTGTCCTGGGCCGCGGCGCCGAGGTAGGCGAACACCCCGATCATGCCCATGGCCGCGCCCGTCGCGCGCGTGGGACAGATGTCGACGACCAGCAGCCCCCCGAAGAACACCAGCAGCCCGCCGGTGGCGAAGCCGCACACCCCGAGGGCCAGGCCGTCCAGCAGGTGCTGTCCGGCAGGCGTGACGTACAGCCCGAACAGCGAGCCGACCAGCAGGGCGCCGTAGCTGAACAGCACCGGCCCCCGCCGTGCCCCGAACACGAGGTCGGAGATCGTGCCGGCGAGCACCGTGCCGGCCAGGCCGCAGGCCGTCAGCAGCGTCATGCCGAACCCGGCCTCGACCAGGGAGTAGGTCTTGGCCTCCTGCAGGTAGAGCACGAACCAGCTGTTCACGCCGTAGCGGGTGACGTAGAAGGCGGCGCTGGCGAGCCCGAGCATCCACACGCGGGGGTTGCGGACCACCTGCCGCTGCAGCTCGGCCACCGAGGACGGCGCGCCGGCCTCCGGCGCGGGGAGGTCCGCCTTGAACTCGGCGATCGGCGGCAGGCCATGGGTCTGCGGCCGGTCGAGCACGACCCTGGCGAGGACCACGGACACCAGGGCACAGGCGATGCCCGGGCCGAAGAAGCCCCAGCGCCAGCCCAGCCAGGCGACCAGGGCCGCCGTCGCCGAGTAGGTGATCCCCTCGCCGAGGCTGTGGGCGATGCTCCAGATCGAGTAGCGCGTCCCGCGCTCGCGCGGGCTGAACCAGTGCGACAGGTTGACGACGCTCGGGGTCGCGCCCATGGACTGGAACCAGCCGTTCACCGCCCAGAGCAGGGTGAAGAAGGGCACGGACTCGGTGCAACCGAACAGCAGGTTCACCACCGCCGAGCCCAGGAGGCCCGCCGCCATGAACCGGCCGACGTGCGCGCGGTCGGCCAGGAATCCGCTGCCGAGCTTGCCCACGGCGTACATGAGCAGCAGCGCGGAGCCCATCGTGCCGAGCTCGCCGGCGCTGACCACGCCGGCGTCGATGAGCGGCTTCTTCGCCACGACCAGGCTCAGGCGGGTGGTGTAGAAGAAGGCGTACCCCAGGGTCACGCCGCAGAAGGTCTGCCAGCGGAGCTGGGCGTAGCGCCGCGCGAGCCGGGCCGGGTCCTGCAGGCGCGGGCGCTCCGCGCCGGTCGCGAACCACCGAACGAGGGCGCGCCAGGGCATGCCAGAGCCTACCACGCGGTTGACAGCGGCACGACTCCGGCCGTACCAAGGTGCATGGCGACCTCCGAGCCCCGCCAGAGCTCCGGCGCGGGCCTCCCCCGCCACCACAACCCGGCCTCCAAGAACAAGCTGGTGCCGAACTCGGCCCTGAACTTCCCCGGGCAGGATCTGTTCTCCCGCGTCGCCCGCGCCGTGTGCGAGGCGGAGTGCCTGCCGCGCAAGGAGCTGTACGAGTCCTGGGAGGTGGCGCGCCGGGTGCGCCGGCGGTTCTCCGGCCGGCGGGTCGTGGATCTCGCCGCCGGGCACGGGCTGCTCGCCCACCTGCTGCTGCTGCTCGACGACCGCTCGCCGCAAGCGCTGGCCGTGGACGTGCGCATCCCGGCCAGCGCCCGGCGCGTGAGCGCGGCCCTGTGCGCGCGCTGGCCGCGCCTGCGGGACAGGGTCCAGCTCCTCGAGGCCCCGATCGAGTCGGTCGAGCTCGGCCCCGACGATCTGGTCGTCTCGGCGCACGCCTGCGGGCAGCTGACCGATCGGGTCCTCGACCTGGCCCTGGCCGCCCGCGCGGCGGTGGCCGTGCTGCCCTGCTGCCACGGTTTCTCCCGCGGTGACCGGGGCGGGCTCGAGGGCTGGCTCGACCCGGCGCTGGCCATGGACGTGGTGCGTGCGGATCGGCTGCGGCGGGCCGGCTACCGGGTCCACACCCAGCTCATCCCGGCCGAGATCACCCCCAAGAACAGGCTGCTGTTCGGCCACCCGCCCGGGCGCTGATCCGCCGGAGGCGCTCGAGGCGAGGAGCTCCCGGAGCCGGCCTTGACGCCGGATCGCGAGGCCCTCGATACTCTGTGCCGAGGAGCAGGGGGTCCAGCATGCAGGACTCGAGACCGGAGGCAGACAGGACGCAGCGGGCGAGCGAGCAGAAGATCCGCAGCATCCTGCGCGCTGCGCCCATCGGCATCGGCATGGTGGTCGACCGGGTCATCCGCGAGGCCAACGACGAGCTGTGCCGCATGACCGGCTACCCGGCCGCGGAGCTGCTGGGCCGGAACGCGCGGATCCTCTACCCCAGCCAGGAGGACTTCGACTTCGTCGGCCGGGAGAAGTACCGGCAGATCGCGGAGAAAGGCACCGGCACCGTCGAGACGCGCTGGCAGCGGAAGAGCGGCGAGATCATCGACGTGCTGCTCAGCTCGACCCCGCTCGACCCCGCGGATCACTCGGAGGGCGTGACCTTCACCGCCCTGGACATCACCGAGCGCAAGCGGGTGCTCCTGGAGCTGCAGGAGAAGTCCGAGGAGATCGACAGGTTCTTCTCCTCCGCCCTGGACCTGCTGTGCATCGCCGACACCGACGGGCGCTTCAGACGCCTGAACCCGGAGTGGGAGCGAACCCTCGGCTACCGGCTCGAGGAGCTGCTCGGCAGGCCCTTCCTCGACTTCGTCCACCCCGACGACCTCGCGGCGACGCGCGAGCGCGTGGCCGTGCTGATGGGTCAGGCGCCGGTGGCCAACTTCACCAACCGCTACCGGCACAGGGACGGATCCTACCGCTGGATCGAGTGGCGCTCCTTCCCCGCCGGCAAGATCATCTACGCCGCGGCGCGCGACGTGACCGAGCGCCAGAAGCACGAGGCGGCGCTGCTGGAGAGCGAGCGGCTCAACCGGATGATAGCCGAGATGGCCTCCGACTACATCTTCCACCTCCGGGTGGAGGCGGACGGCCGGGCCATCATGGACTACGCCTCCCAGAGCTTCAGCGAGATCACCGGCTGGACCCTGGCGCAGGTGGCCGACGTCGCGAGTTGGGGGGCGTTCATCCACCCGGAGGACGTCGCCAGGATCGCCGCCGAGCTGCGGCGGGTCATCGCCGAGGGCCAGCCGGCCGAGCTCGAGTGCCGCTCGCTGGTGAGAGCAGGCATGCGCTGGACCCACATCTACGCCAGGCCCGAGCTCGACCCGCAAGGGCAGCGCGTCGTCGGTATCATCGGGTCGTCCAAGGACGTGACCGAGCGCAAGCGCATGGAGCAGGCGCAGGCCAGGCTGCAGGAGCAGCTCCAGCAGGCCATGAAGATGGAGGCCATTGGACGCCTGGCCGGGGGCCTGGCGCACGACTTCAACAACCTGCTCACCGGCATCACCGGGAACACTGACCTGGCGCTCATGGATCTCGACCCGGCGGGCCCCCTCGCCGCCACGCTGCGGGAGGTGACCAAGGCGGCCCGCAGCGCCGCCGCGCTGACCCACCAGCTCCTGGCCTTCTCGCGCAAGCAAATGATCGAGCCGCGGGTGCTCGACCTGAACGATCTGCTCACCAACCTGCAGGGCATGCTGCCGCGTCTGCTCGGCGAGGATATCAACCTCCGCCTGGTCCGCTGCGAGGAGCTGGAGTCGGTCAAGGTCGACCCGGGCCAGTTCGAGCAGGTCATCGTCAACCTGGCGGTCAACGCCCGGGACGCCATGCCGGACGGCGGGACATTGATGATCGAGACGGCCAACGTCGAGCTCGGACCGGACTACTGCGCCTCCCACCCGGAGGCGAGGCCCGGCCGCTACGTGCTGCTGGCGGTCAGCGACACGGGCGTGGGCATGAGCCGGGAGACCGTCGGCCACCTGTTCGAGCCCTTCTTCACCACCAAGCCCAGGGGCAAGGGCACGGGGCTCGGCCTGGCGACGATCTACGGCACGGTCAAGCAGGCCGGTGGCACCATCGAGGTCTACTCCGAGCCGGGCCAGGGCACGACCTTCAAGCTCTACCTGCCGTCCGTCGCCGAGAAGGCCACCCGCTGGGAGCCGGAGCTCAAGAGCGAGGAGCTGCCGACCGGCCAGGAGACGGTGCTCCTGGTCGAGGACGAGCAGCTCGTCCGCGATCTGGCCGAGCGCGTCCTGCGCCGGCTGGGCTACACGGTGCTGTCCGCCAGGAACGGCGGCGAGGCCCTGCTGCTCGCCGAGGGGCGCGCGGCGCCCATCGACGCGCTGCTGACGGACGTGGTCATGCCAGGGATGAGCGGCCGCGAGCTGGCCGACCGGCTCGCTCCCCTGCACCCGGAGACGAGGGTCATGTTCACCTCGGGCTACACCGAGAACATCATCGTCCACCACGGCGTGGTCGACGAGGGGCTGTGCTTCCTCGGCAAGCCGTACACACCGCAGGGGCTGGCGCGAAAGCTGCGCGAGCTCCTGGACGGCGCCTGCTAGCCCCGGCCGCGCCCGCACCCTGCCAGGAGGGAGCCCATGAAGATCGGGAAGTTCTGGGCCAAGGAGACGGTGGTCGCCAGGTGCTCGCTCGGCCGCAAGGTCTGCGTGGATCGCTGGGAGACCTCCGACGAGAGCCAGGAGCTCGCGCGGCGGGCCGCCCAGGAGTCGGCCAGGCGGCTCGAGCAGAAGCTCGCGGCGGGCGGGTCCCTCGACCGCTACCCCTACGGCGTCCGCCCCCTGCGGGAGGAGATCCTGGCGTCCTTCCCCGGGCCCGACGGCAAGCCGGTGGCGGTGGTGACCCGCAACGGCTACGGCTGCGAGGTGCTCAACGCCGCGCGGGTGATGTTCGTCGACGTCGATCTGCCGACCGGCGGCGCGCGCGCCGGCGAGGAGCGCCGCGCCCTCGAGCGGTTCGAGCGCCTGGTCCGCGAGCGACCGGACCTCTCCTTCCGCGTCTACCGGACCTTCGGCGGGCTGCGCGGCCTGGCCACCCAGGCCCCGCTGGTTCCCAGCCCGGAGAACCTCGAGGTGCTCACCGCGCTCGACGGCGATCCCCTCTACCTCACGCTGTGCCGAGAGCAGGCCTGCTACCGGGCCCGGCTCACCCCCAAGCCCTGGCGCTGCGGGCAGCGGCCCATCCACATCAGCTACCCGTTCGAGGACTCCGGGCAGGCTGAGCGCTGCGCCGAGTGGGTCGCCGCCTACCGGCGGCGCCAGATGGCCTTCGCCACCTGCGAGCTGGTGAAGGTCCTGGGCAGGCCGGACATCCACCCCGAGCTGCAGCCGTTCGTCACCCTGCACGACGAACGGACCCGCGTGGGCAGCGGGCTGCCGCTGGCCTGAGCTCGGCGCGACCAGCCGCTCGGACCGGGAGCCAGACAGGGAGTTCCTTCCCGTCAGGATGGGTGCGGGCGGCCGGCTAGAGCTGCCTGGCGATCTGCCGCATGGCCTCCAGCAGCTCCTCGGTCGCGCAGCCGGTCTCCGCCGTGGCGCCGCGCCTGGCCGTCTCGGTCTTCAGATCGAACAGGGTCGAGGTGATCACGCACTTGCCGCCCACCTTGATGAGCGTGGTCGAGAGCGTACCCTGGGCCGCCAGGGCCTTGCCCAGCTCGATCTGGCAGCCCTCCTCCATGCACTGCCGGTAGCTGCCCTTCTTCTCGTCCAGGAGCTGCAGCCTGAGCTGATCCCTGGGGACCACGCTGAACCTCCCGTCCTGGACCAGGAGCGTGCTCAGGTAGGTGGTGAGCTGGACCAGCGTATCCTGATCGAGGTTGCGGGAGGCGTCCTGCACATCGAACACCGCCAGCACGATCGGCGCCGCCGCGCCCGCCCGGCTGCCCGGGTCGGCAGCGCCGCCGGGCGCCGCGGTCTCGGCCAGGGCCTGGTAGACGTTCTTGTCGGTCCACGCCGTGAGCAGGCCGTTCATGGCCGAGGTCAGGAGCTGCTGCGCGCCGATCCACAGGGTCTCGTAGGACACCTCGCTCTGGGCCACGCCCGAGAAGGAGAACCGGTAGTCCGCCTGGGTCGAGGGGCGGATGGCGAAGGCCCAGTTCATCTCCAGCACGGCGTGCGTCAGGTACCCGAGCACCATGTTCTTGGACGAGATGCGGTCCGCCCTGGCCTGCGCCACGTAGTGGAACGAGTCCGGGAAGGCGAAGCCCGGAGCCACGAAGCTCAGCTCCGAGAAGTAGCCAGCCAGGGCCCGCCTCAGTCCGGCCTCGAGGAAGGCCCGGAACCCCACCACCCCGTGGGTGGAGTTGTCGATCAGGAAGGCGTCCTCCACCTGCCCGGGGTCGATGATCACGAACAGCTTGCCTGCCAGGGGCTTGGCGATCATCGGCGTGGACGGGTTGATCACCTGGTCGTGCAGGTCGAAGGTGTACCCACCCCTGGCCGAGGTCGGCGGCGCGTCGTCTGGTCGCTGGGCGCCCACCGCGCCGCAGGCGCTCAGCGCAAGGCCCAGGACCGCCCACATGAGAATCCGTCGCATGCGTCCTCCGGCTGGATGGTCCAGCGCGTCCATTCGCCGGGCCAAGCTAGTCCAGGCGCCCGCGCCGGTCAACAGACAGGGCGCCTTGAGCGACCCTCCCGGTGTTGCTGACCTCCCCGGCGGAGAGGATGCCGCTCTTCCGTCCATCCTCCAGAGGCTGGAGCATGCCACCCGCGGACGACCGGCTCAGAGAGACGCTCACGGCGCAGGGCCCCGGGAATCGGGGCGGCGCTGCTCTGCCTCGCGCTCTTCGCCTGGGTGCGGGACGTGTGGATCGCGCACCTGGTGAACCTGTGCCTGGCCGTGGGGACGGCGGGCCTGGTGGGGAGCTTCCTCGACAGCGGGCGCACGAGCTACGTCATGCCGACCATCCTCGGCTTCCTGGCCGTGACCGCCAGCTGGTACCTCGTCCTGTTCCTCAGGAGGCGGAGGTAGGCGGGCGGCCCGTCCGCATGCTGCTCGAAGAGTGCCGTTTGTCTGGATCGTCAAGGTACTCTTGCGACTCGTCACCGGCGAGGAACACCCACCCGCAGTCGTCCGTGACCCCTTCCCCCCCGCGCACAGCGCGGTGGGGGAAGAGCACGGGCAAGCGCACGGCCTGTCGTCCCGCCGGCGGGAGTGGTAGGCTGGCGCAGGTCGATTCCTTGGGAAAGGGGGTCTCTCGTGCGGACGATTCGTGGTCGGATGATCCTCCCGGCGATCCTGGCCCTGGGGCTCGCGTCGGCCGGCACGCAGGGCGCCGAGCCGCCGGCGGCGGGCCAGGCCGCCGACACCGCGGCCTTCTACAAGGAGCTGGACGCCCGCTTCCCGCAGAACAAGCGGCTGCGCGCCAACCGCGTCCCGGCCAAGGACCTGCGCGAGCAAGGGGCCAAGCTCAAGGGCTGGTACTACGTGCTGGACCTGAGCACGGTCCAGTTCATCCGCGAGCTCAGCACGGACGACAAGGTGGCCAGCTGGCTGGTGTGGATCCCGGCCACCGGCTCGGGCCCGGACCTGGCGCCCATGGTCTTCCAGATGCCGGTCAACGACTGGGTCAAGAAGCGCAAGCTCCGCCGGGACGAGGGCGGGGCCGGGTACACCTACTCCTGCGGCCCGCAGGTCTGCGACCAGACCACCGTGGTGGGGGAGCCGACCGGCATCAACCTGGACCTGCCCGTGGGCGACCAGGCCGTGGTCATGAAGGTGCCGAAGATCGAGATCGTCGGGGTGGCGGACAAGAACGGCGCCTGGCTGCCCGCCCAGGCTGACAAGAAGTAGGTCCTACGCCTCGATCGGCCCGGTCTGCAGGAGCCTGATGGCACCTATGTGCCCGGTTCGACCTGTCACCCATGTGCCCGGCCGGTCATCGTGGCAGCCCCCCACCCATCCTCCCCCACACCGCACGGCTGACCGCGACACTGAGTAATCCGGCGGGGGGAGGGGTCGGGCCCGGTCAAGACCAGCACGCCAACAGCCTGGCAGGAAAACCTCGGATGGTCACTCCAGGGCCTCCTTCCGAAGAACGCAACTCACTCGAGATAAGTAGAGCCACCCGCCTGGAATTGATAGCCTCGCCACGCGGGGACTGGATCGGATCAGGCCGAGGCGTGAGCGAGGCCGTCGGCCGCGGCCCGCCGGCGGGGCGGGGCGGTCCGGGCCCGCGCGACCGGGGTCACCCGGGTCACGGGCCGGGGCGCGCAGGTGCGCTCGATGCTCTCCGCGATGGCGCGCACCCCGTCCGTGCGCACCAGCCCGGCCACCACCCTGGCCTGGTGCCGGTAGGTCGGCTGGAGCAGCGCGCGCAGCAGCCGGGCGAGCTTCGCCACCGTGAGCCGTGCGTGCGGGACGGGCCCGGGCCCGAGGCCGAGCACGCGCACCCGCTCGCCCCAGAAGAACTGGTCGACCATGTGGGGCACGATCGCCTGCGGCACGCCCGCGCGGGCGGCGCTGTGGGTCGTGCCGCTGCCGCCGTGGTGGACCAGGCCCGCCATGCGCGGGAACAGCCGGCGGTGGGGCGCGTCGCGCACCACCAGCACCTGGTCGCTCACCTGCGCGCCGTCGCCGAGCCCGGTCCAGCCCGCGGCCAGGACCGCCCGGCAGCCGACCCGCGCGACCGCCTCCAGGACGAGCTCCGTGGTCCGCTCCGGGTGGGGCAGGCACACGCTGCCGAAGCCGAGGTAGACGGGCCGCGGGCCCGCGGCCAGGAACTCCTCGACCTGGCGCGGGAGCGCCCCGTCATCGCCGCCGAAGGGGTAACCCACGTACTCGTAGGGGTGGCGCCAGCCGCGCCCGGGCGGGTTCAGCACCGGGTCCATGGCGAGCAGGTTGTGGCTGGTGCCCGCGGCGTAGTCGCTGAAGCGGCGCACCCGCGAGAGGCCCAGCTCCTGGCGCTTGGCGTTGAGCGCCCGGCCGAACAGCAGCAGGGTGCCGAGCTCGACCCCCTGCCACAGGAGCCGGTTCAGGACCGCGGGCAGGCGCTGGAGCGGCTGCACCGCCGGCGGCTGCTCCCCCACCAGGCAGGGCACACAGCACACCCGGAAGTGCGGGATGCGGCGGTGCTCGGCGACGGTCGGCGCGCCGAGCTCGTTGACCATGGTGACCAGCGCGTCGGCGCCCTCGGTCGCCGGCAGCAGCGCGTCGAACTGCTCGCGCATGGCCTGCTCGGCCCAGGCCAGGATCCGGGTCGCCGAGCGGAAGCCCGCGGGGACCGACTGCATGAGCGCCTGGCTGTCGGTGGAGAAGAAGCTGGCCGGCAGGTCGCGCCGGGCCGCCTCCGCCTCGAACAGGCGGGGGGCGAAGACGCGCACCGCGTGGCCCCGAGCCTGGAGCAGGGCGGCGACCTCGAGGATCGGCAGCACGTCGCCGCGCGAGCCGGCCGAGGCGAGTACGACGCGCATCACGCCCTCGCCAGGTGGTAGCGGCGCTCGAGGTCGGCCAGATCGATCCGCGCTGGGTCGAGCTTCGGGTAGCCCTTCCAGGCGGCCGCCAGGTAGCCGCGCGGGACGTCGAGGACGATCTTGCGGGGGCTGAACTTGGTCGAGGAGAGCGTCCAGCAGGTGTGCGTGCACCAGCAGTTCGCGCGCGCCCCGCCGCCGATGGCGCGGATCTCGTCGCGCATGGCCGGGCTGCCGTGGGCGGCGGCGAGGTCGAAGCCGTAGTCGCGCAGGTGGCCGATGCGCGGCCGCAGCTCGCAGGCGCGGAAGCCGCCGTCGTGATCGACGACCAGCGTGGTCTCCCCGGCGGTGCAGTCCATGCCCCAGGGGTGCGGGCCCTCGAGGTTCGCGCGCTGCAGGCGGTAGAGCTCGAGGGTCATGCCGATGAAGCTCATCTTGGCCAGCCCGCGCACGGCGCGGGGCAGACCGCCGAACAGCCGCTCGGCCATGGCGTCGTACAGGGGCAGCAGCCGCTGGTGGAGCCCCTCGAGCTGGCGGCGGTCGACGCGAGCGAGCTGCGGGTCGCGGCTCTCGCCCCGCACCGCCTCGAAGAATTGGGTCGCCAGGTTGAAGCGCTTGAAGAGGTACAGCCCCAGATCGTGCAGCCCGTCGATGTTCTCGGCCACCACCACGCTGGCGACGTTCTGGTGGATGCGCGGGTGCCCGGCGAAGGCCTTCTTCGTCCGCTCCATCGCGGCCATGGTGCGCTCGAAGCTGCCCGGCACGCCGCGGATCTTGTCGTGGACCTCCCCGAGCCCGTCCAGGGAGAAGTTGAGGTGGATGGCCAGCTTCGGGCAGGTGTCGGCCAGCCGCCTGACCTCGGACTCGACGCGGTCCGCCAGCAGCCCGTTGGTCGGGAAGTTGACCGTCCGGATGCCGTTGTTGCGGTAGAACAGCGCGACGATCTCGACCAGGTCGTCGCGCAGCAGCGGCTCGCCGCCCGAGAGCCACAGCTTGTCGAAGGGCGGCGCGGTCTCGGACAGGCGCTGGATCTCGGCGAAGGTGAGGTCCGCGCCCGGGTGGGTCTCCTTGGCGTAGAAGCAGGTGCGGCACTTCGAGTTGCAGTTCACCGTGGCGAACAGGAACACCGACTCGAGCTTGCGGCGGCGCACCACCTTGCGGAGGAAGCCCTGCTCACCGAGCTGGATGTCACGCGTCGAGGTCATGGCGGCCATGGGTCTCTCCTCCGGGGGGTGGTCCCGCGTTCAGGACCCGACCCGGGAGCAAGGTCCGTGCCGCCGGACGACGCCCGGCAGCAGGTGCCAGCCACCCGCAGCATGCTGGATTCAAACGAGATCCTGCCTGTCGCCGCGGACGGCCCACGGGGGAGGGCCGCGTGCGGATCCGCACCGCCGTTCGAAACCGCGCGCTGCGTTTCCAGGGCGGGCGCCTCCTCATCCGGGGCATTCGACCTGGAGCCGCCCAGCCGCGAGCTCCTCGTCGGTCGTGCACACGACGCCGGCCTGGACGAGGAGGGCAGCGAGCACCCCGTCCCCGGGCGCGAGCGCGCCGTCGATCTCGGTCTGCCCCAGGCCGCAGGAGGGAGAGCGGGCCTTGAGGATGGCCAGCCGCGCGCCGCGCGCGAGCTCCGAGGCCCGCGCCGCGCCCCGCAGGAAGGCCGCGGTGACATCCAGCCCCTGTTCCGCGGTCAAGACCCGCGCGCGCCCGGAGAGCGCGGCGTGACCGTCACCGCCCGCGAGGTGCGCCCCTGGCCTGGGGACGCCCAGGCCGCCTAGCACCTCGGGGCACACGACGACCACCTCGACGCCCGCACGCCTGCAGTCAGCCGCCAGCGCGATCACACCCGGGCTCGCCTTCGATGCTCCGTCGTAGCGGCAGGTCTCACCCAGCAGGCAGGCAGAGATGGCCAGGCGCTCCCCCGGCGCGAACCGCACGATCCGGATCGCGGCCCGGGGGCCGCGCCTCTGTTCCTCCCGAACCATGCGCCGGAAACTGTCACACGCCGACGCGCGGTTCAACCTCCCGCTCGGCGAGCCTCACCTCTCTCCCCCGGCGGCTCGACCGGGGGGACGGGCGGTCCTGGGCGGGTGGACAGGGTCTGGAGGAGAAGCCGTGCAGCCGGGTAGAATGTCCGGCGCGGGAGGAGGCATGGGCCGGCCGATGCGCCTGCGGGTCGATCCGCTCCCCGCGCTGCTCGGGAGCGGGGAGGCAGCGCTGATCTACTGGGTGCAGCGCGATCTCCTGGGGGAGGACCCTGGCGAGGTGGCCGAAGCGGTGTGGCCGCTGCCCGAGGTCGCCCGCCTCCTGCGCCGGCAGCGCGCCGACGGCGCCTGGAAGCCGACCGGTGACCGGCAGGCCCGACACCCGCGCGTCGACTACGCGCTCATCGAGACCTGGAAGCAGCTCCGCTTCGCCGTGGACCAGTACGGGCTGGATCGCCGGCACCCGGCCGTGGCGCGGGCGGCCGAGTTCGTCTTCAGCCGCCAGACCGAGGAGGGCGACGTCCGCGGCTTCCTCGGCAACCAGGTGGCCATGTACTACACCGGCGCGGTGCTGGCGCTGCTGTGCCGGGCCGGCTACGCGGACGACCCACGCACCGCCCGCGGCCTGGCCTGGCTGCTCGCCTCTCGGCAGGACGACGGCGGCTGGGTCGCCAACCGGCTGATGAGCCTCGGCCGGCTGTCCTGGGCGGAGACCACCGCCCTGACCTCGCGGGATCTGCCCACGCTGACCGACCACGATCGGAGCGCCCCGTCCTCCCCGCACTGGACCGGCATGGTCCTGCGCGCCTTCGCCGCGCACCCTGGCTGGCGACGGCACCCGGACGTCCTGGCGGCCGCGCGGCTGCTGAAGTCCGGATTCTTCAGCCAGGACCCCTACTCCTCCTACCGGGCGGCCGATCACTGGCTTAGGTTCCAGTTCCCGTTCTGGTGGAACAACCTGGTCTCGGCCCTCGACTGCCTGTCGCTGCTCGGGCTGCCCGCCGGGGACGGGGATGTCTCCCGGGGCCTCGCCTGGCTGGTGGCGCACCAGCAGCCCTCCGGGCTGTGGCTCGGCAGCTACTCCCGCCTCCACCGCAGCGCCACCGACTCGCCCAGGGCCCGCGCCGAGCAGCGCTGGATCACGCTGGCGATCTGCCGCGTCCTGGCGCGCCTGGGCACCAGCCGCCCGCCTCGCTGAAGCCCCCCACCAGAGCCCGGGCACGAGCCGCCTCCGGGCGCGCGCGAACTCCACGTGGCCCGCGACGCCCCTGTTCCCCTGGCCCCACGCGCCGGAAGCGGCGGTGCGGCTCGCCGGCCGGCCCTAGCGCCCGGCGAGCTGGCCGGCCAGCGCGGCCATGGCCTGGGTGAAGGCGGGCGCCGTGCAGGCGCACCTGACCGAGGCGGATCGCTCGGTGGCGCTCTTGGCGATGTCGAACAGGGTGGCGGTGACGGCGCAGCCCCCCTCCAGCCGGCTGAGCCCGGTGACCACCAGCTGCCCGGCGTTCAGCGCCCGGCCGAGCTCCACCTGGGTCTTCTCGTCGTAGCCGTTCTGGTACGAGGCCACCTTCTGCGCGTCGAGCTGGGAGCGCACCTGGGCGCGCGGGACCACCCGGAAGCGCCGCTGGGCGGCGAGCTGGGCCAGCAGCTCATCCGTCAACGCGTCGCGCTCGGCCGGCTGCAGCAGCCCGCCCGGATCGGCCACGTCGAACAGCGCCAGCACGGTGCGCTCGTCGGCCGCCATGGCGGCGAACTCGAGCTTCTTGAGCGCCCCCTCGGCCGCCCGGCGCACCTCGCCGCTGCGATCCTCCTTGGCCCGCTGCAGGGCGGCGAGCACGTTGTCGGAGCGCAGCTCGAGCGCCGCGAGCAGCATGGCCGCGCCGTAGCGCGCCTCCCAGTGGGCGTGCCCCAGGAGCCCCACCAGCGGCTCGAGCGCCTCCTCGCGCCGCCGCAGCACCACCGGCCGCAGGGCCTCCAGGGCGTCGTCGACCAGCTCCGTCGTGGACTTCACCCCGTGCAGGCTGAGGCTCTTGACGCGGTCGACCGTGTCCACCTGGATGCGCTCGAGGCGGCGCAGCCCGGCCGCGAGCAGCCCCGGGGCGTCGGGGGCCAGGGCGGCGGCCGCCCTCAGGGCGGCGGGCGCGCAGACCTCGCCGCCGGCCGCCGCGATCAGCCCGTCCGCCCTGGCCCGGGCGCGCTCGGCGCGCTTGACCAGCTCGCCGAAGGCCTCGCAGCGGCCCTTGGCGCCGAGCTTGAGCAGGGCGTCGATCGTCTCCGGACCGTCGTCGCAGATGCGCTCGACGGCCTGCAGACCCTCGGCGAAGCAGATCTCCCGCGCCATGGCGTCGACCAGGTCGGGCAGGGCCTCCCTGGCCTTGGCGCGCATGCGCCCGATCTCGTCGGCCGCCTGGCAGTACCCGTCCTCGAGCGCCCGGAGCAGCTTGGGGATGTTGGCGGGCGCGCGCAGCGCGTCCTCGTCCTCGATGCCGTAGGCGCCGTACCAGGCCCGCCGGCCGCAGCCGTCCAGGGCCACCACGAGCGCCAGTGCCGCCAGGGCGGCGATCGTCGAAGCGCGCGCTCTCATCGTTCCCTCCGAGCCGTGGGCGTTCACCGACGCCCCGAGGATAGCCGCTCCCCGGCCGGCTGCCAAGCCACCCCGTGGCGCCATGGCCTGAAGCGGCGCGGATTGACCGGATGGCGAAGCGCGCGCTATGAAACCCCAACGGCCCTGTCGCGCCCCGAGGCCATTCCCGATTCGTCGACCGCTGGAGGTCGAGGCGATGCACCTGCTCGGGTCGCTGAGTCGGATGGAGTCTGCGATGGCCTTGAGGCTGCACGTGGGTGCGCCGCAGCCCCTGAGCACGGCCAGCGGCCCGGGCGGTGCGCTCGAGTCCGGAGCTGGCGCCAGACCCTGAACCCGGCGTCTGAGGCATTGTTGAAAGCAGCGAAGCAACCCAGGAGGTCTCGCATGTCCAATCGCTTAGTGGTCCTCCCCTTCGTGGCCGTCCTTGCCCTGTCGCTCTCTGCCCTGGCCGCGGCGCCGGGGTTCATGCCCGTACAGGGCTTCCTGACGGACGCGGAGGGGCGGCCCGTGGACGACGAGGTGATCCTCACATGCCGCGTCTGGGACGACATCACTGGCGGCCAGGTGGTGTTCAGCGAGGTGCAGGCGGTCCTGGTGGAAGACGGATTCTTCACCGCGTACCTGGGCGCGCAGGGCGACCCGGCCCTGGACCTCTCACTGTTCCGCGATCACGGCGCGCTCTACCTGGGGCTGCAGGTAGGAGCCGAGGCCGAGATGCAGCCCCGGCTGTCCCTGGGCTCCGTGCCCTACGCGGGCTTCGCCCAGTACGCCGGAGACACGCAGACCCTGGGCGGGCGCCCGGCTTCGGACTACCGCCTGGGCGCGGACCTCCTGGGCTGGGATGAGCTGGACGGCGTGCCCGACACCCTGCTGGACGGCGACGCGGACACGCTGACCTCGCTAGCCTGCAACCCGGGTCAGACGGCCAAGTGGGACGGCCTGGCCTGGGCCTGTGCGGACGACGTAGACACCGACTCGGGCGGCGACATCACCGAGGTGGGCGCCGGTCCCGGCTTGACCGGAGGCGGCGCAGCCGGCGGCGTGACCCTGGAGGTGGCGTTCGCCGGGACGGGCGCAGCCGCGACCGCGGCGCGCAGCGACCACCATCACGACGCAGCCTACGTCAACGAGGGACAGCCGAGCAGCGTCACCTCGGACATGATCGTGGACGGGACCATCACCGGGGCGGACATCGACGCCGCCGAGGTGCAGGCCCGGGTGGACGCGCCCTGCAGCGCCGGCAGCTCGATCCGCGCAATCGACGCCACGGGCGCGGTGAGCTGCGAGCCGGATGACGACACCACCTACGCAGCGGGAGAGGGCCTCACGCTGGCAGGCAACACCTTCGCGGTCGACTTCGCCGGCGCAGGCACCGACGCCACCGCGGCCCGCTCCGACGCCGTCCCGCTGCTCCGCGAGGAGCTGCTAGCGCTCCTCGAGAACTACCAGCGCGCGCCGGTGGGCCCGGTCTACCGCTGGACCGTCTTCAGCACCTACGCCGAGTGGATCGGCGGTGGCTGGGCCTTCGACAATCGCGCGGAGTTGTTCGGCGGCGTGAATCCATCCAACTGGACCGACGGCAACTACCGGGCTGTTCACCTGACCAACAACGCCGACACCTTGAAGTCTCTGCTGACCCGGCGCGGGTACGCAGGGCCGAACGCCAACGTCTACGCCGAGACCTACTGGCAGTACAGCTCCACCAACGGGAAGGTGG
Source organism: Myxococcota bacterium (assembly GCA_022710975.1). Classification (GTDB taxonomy): domain Bacteria; phylum Myxococcota; class B64-G9; order B64-G9; family B64-G9; genus JAKLGA01. The sequence continues at coordinate 244,673 of JAKLGA010000007.1, forward strand.
TGGTGCTGATGTTCCGGATCCGCAACTCCACGGACGCCGCCATCGACTGGACGCCCTACTTCTACTACAGCGCCTTCGGCAGCTGGTCCGAATACGCCGGCGTCGCGCTCAACGGCGGCGAGATCTGGCACAGCAACGGCGCCAACACGGGCACCAGCAACGCCGCCTCCGTCACCCTCACGCTGCCGGCGAACCAGATCAGCACGGTCCTCTTCTCCATCCCCTCCTCGGGCGCCTACAGCAACCACGATGGCATGCACATCCGCTTCTGCGGTTTGGCGTTCTACAACAACAGCCTGAACCTGCCCGCCGGCCTGTCGTACGTGGATGATCTGGACCGGCTGACCGGCGCGCTGTGGTAGGCGTCTCGAGGCACCCGCATGGACGACAGGGACACGTACTGGCAGGGCTGGACCGACGAGACGCCGGCGGGCGGCCAGGTGGTCCGCGTCCGGGTCAAGCGAGACAGGTACACGCTCATCACCCTGACCGTGGTGCGGGCGCTCCCGCCGGGCGCGGGCCCGTACGCGCACCCGCCCTTCGAGCCCGGCACCGACGAGTTCTTCCGCAGCGCCCCGCACCCTGGCAGCGGTTACGGGGCCTACGACGGCCGCTGCGCGGCCTGCGGCAGCCGGAACACCCTCTGCTTCGCGGTCGGCGGGACGGCCATCGCCATGGGCGTGGACGAGACCACCGGCGAGCTCCGCTGCGAGGACTGCGGCCTGTACACCCTGCTCGACTACCAGAAGGACTCGAGCTAGGCGGCCCGGTACGGGTGAGGCGCCGGCTCCTGCGGCGCGGCGCGCAGGGCTGGGAACGAGCGCGGAGCCGTGCAAGATTGCGCGGGTTTCGGCCGACACACGCGTGGCTAGGGCGAGGGAGCGGGCCATGGCCGTGAAGTCCGCGCCGACCACGGGACTGGCGGAAGCGCTCCGGGCCAAGGGGCCCGGCTACGCGCCGCGTACCCGCCACCTCGAGCCGGACGGCTCGCCGACCTACACCAACCGGCTCATCCTGGAGACGAGCCCCTACCTGCTGCAGCACGCCCACAACCCGGTAGACTGGTACACCTGGGGGGATGCCGCCTTCGCCCGGGCCCGCGCCGAGAGCCGGCCGGTGTTCCTGTCGATCGGCTACTCGACCTGCCACTGGTGCCACGTGATGGAGCGGGAGTCTTTCGAGGACGAGGAGATCGCGCGCATCCTGAACGAGCACTTCGTCGCCATCAAGGTGGACCGCGAGGAGCGGCCGGATATCGACGCGCTGTACATGAACGCCGTGCTGCTGTTCAGCGGGAGCGGCGGCTGGCCGATGACCGTCTTCCTCACGCCCGACCGCCAGCCGTTCTTCGCCGGGACCTACTTCCCGCCTCGCGACGGCGAGCGTGGCGCGACCTACGGCCTGCTCAGCCTGCTGCGCGCGCTGCGCGACGAGTACGCCCGGGCGCCCGCGCGGATCGCCACCGCGGCGCGCCTGGCGACCGAGCGCCTGCAGGCCACCGCGCGGCCGGCCCCGCCAGGGGCGGTGCCCGGGGTCGCCGCCATCCAGGCCGCCGTGGCCGAGCTGGCGCGGGGCTTCGACCCCAACCACGGCGGCTTCCACGCCGCGCCCAAGTTCCCCATGCCGACGACCCTCGAGCTGCTGATGCGTCACCACCGCCGCTCGGGCGACGCGCAGGCGCTGTCCATGCTCGTTCGCACCCTGGAGCGGATGGCCGCCGGGGGCATCCATGACCAGATCGGCGGCGGGTTCCACCGCTACGCCACCGACGACGCCTGGCTCGTGCCGCACTTCGAGAAGATGCTGTACGACAACGCGCAGCTGGCGGTGGTCTACCTGGAGGCCTCCCAGCTCACGGGGCGGGAAGACTTCGCGCAGGTGGCGCGCGGTACGCTCGACTACGTCCTGCGCGAGATGTCGGACCCCGCCGGAGGCTTCTACTCGGCCACGGACGCCGACAGCCCGGTGCCGGGCGCCGGCCGGGAGACGGAGGGTTGGTACTTCACCTGGACACCGCGAGAGCTCGAGGCGACGCTGGGTCCAGACCTCAGCCGCGTCGCGGCCGCGTACTACGGCGTCGACGCGCAGGGCCAGCTCGAGGGCCGCAGCGTCCTGCACACGCCGCGGCCGCCGGACCAGGTCGCGGCCGGGCTCGGGTTGTCGCCCGCCGAGGTCCGCACCGCGCTGGCGCGAGCCCGCCAGGAGCTGTACGCCGCCAGGCAGCGCCGTCCCCCGCCCGCGCGTGACGGGAAGGTGATCGCGGCCTGGAACGGGTTGATGATCTCCGCCCTCTCCAGGGGCGCGCAGGTGTTGGGCGAGCCGCGCTACGCGGAGCGAGCCGCCCGCGCGGCCGGCTTCGTGCTCGGCCACATGCGGTCCGGGCAGGGGCTGGACCGCACCTGGATGAGCGGCGTCAGCCGGAACCCAGGCACCCTGTCCGATCACGCCTGCCTGGTGCAGGGGCTGCTCGACCTGTACGAGACGTCGCACGACGTGAGCTGGCTGTCCGCGGCCCTCGCGCTCCAGCGCCACCTCGAGCTGCACTTCTGGGACGAGGCGCACGGGGGTTACTACCAGACCTCGGACCAGCACGAAGAGCTGCTGGTGCGAGGCCGGGCCGATGCCGATGGCGCCGAGCCGTCGGGGAACGCCGTGGCCATCCTCAACCTGCTGCGCCTCGCCGAGCTCACGGGTGACGATCACCTGCGCGATCTGGCGGCGCGCGCGCTGCGCGCTGCCGCGGCCCAGCTGGAGCGTGGGCTGGGCGCCGCCAAGCTGCTGTGCGCCCTGGACCACGACCTCGACGGTCCGGTGCAGGTGGTGCTCGTGGGCACGCGCCCCGGCTCGACCCGCGCGCTCGAGGAGGTGCTCCACCGCGTCTTCGTGCCGAACCGGGCCCTGGTGGTGGCGATCGAGGGCGACGACATACTGCGCCAGCGGCAGCTGGTGGCGCTGCTCGAAGGCAAACGGGTGCTCCAGGGAGAGGCGACGGCCTTCGTCTGCCGGCGCCAGGCGTGTGAGCTGCCCACCGCCGAGCCGGACACCCTCACCAGCCAGCTCGCACGGCTGGGTCCGCCACCACCGCCCGCGACGCCGCTGCCTCCAGCCGGAGGGTGAGCCGGGCGAGCGTCAGTGGGCGGGAGGAACCTCGGCCAGGGCCACGCGGTAGAACCTGAAGCCCCGCATCCGGCGTCCGCGCTCTCCCCAGCAGCGCGCCCGGTACTCCTCCGCCCCGAGGTCCTCGCGCAGCGCCAGGCCGCGCGCCTCCAGGAACGCGGGCAGCTCGGCCGGCTCCAGCCCGAAGATCCACGGCTCGCCGTCTCGCGCCACCTGCTCGCGCGACGTCCGGGCGTCGGCGAACTCCGCGCTGCCCGCGAGCAGGCCGCGGTGGAGGTAGGTGAACACCAGCCGGCTGCCCGGCGCGAGCAGGCCCGCCAGGGCGCGCAGGCTGGCGTCCACGGCCTGCGCGCCCAGGTAGTGCGTCACCCCCTCCCACACCACCAGGGCGGGCGCGCGCGCGTCCAGGCCGGATGCCCGCAGGACCCCGCCCAGCTCCTCCCGGGCCAGGTCCGCCCCGACGTAGCTCACCTGCCCGCGCGGCGGCGTCGGGCGCCTCGCCAGGCACGCCCGCTTGCGGGTCTGGGTGTCGGGGTGATCCACCTCGAAGACCGGACAGGCCGCCAGCTCCGGCAGGCGGTGGGCGCGGCAGTCGAAGCCCGCGCCCAGGAGCACCACCTGGGCGATCCCGGCGCGCAGCGCCGCCCGCAGGTGATCGTCGATCAGCCGGGTGCGGGCGATGCCCGAGGTCATCGCGCCCGGCCAGCGCCGGTCCACGTAGGTGAACACGGCCGGGCCGACGGCCGGCAGGCCCGCGAGCCACACGAAGCGGCGCAGGCCGGCGTCCAGGAAGTGGACCGCGAAGGGATCCTCGAACAGGCGCGCGCTGGCGGGGCGGCGGACGGACTCGAGGGCCCGGAAGGCGGCGGCGTACTCCGCGGTGCGGCTGGCGGTCCCGGGCCTCAAGGCGCCCCCCCCCCGACTCCGTCAACGGATGTCGATCAACACGCCGCTCTTGAGCTTGGCGGCTTTCTCCTGGTCCTTCGGATCCGGCTGGCGGACGAAGAGCCGCTCCGGCGAGATGGCCGGATCCGCGCGCAGCGCCTGCATGACCACCTCGACCCGCGCCAGGCCGAGCTCGCGGAGCTGCTCCGGCCCGGCGGCCAGGCTCTGGCGCAGGAACTCCTCCTGGCTCCCCTGCCGCGCCTCGGGCGTCAGCTCGCCCGCGGGCGCCGCCCAGCCGGACGCCAGGGCCACCTGCTCGACCAGGCGGGGGCGCTCCGCGGGGGCGAACACCACGTCGGCCGGCCTGGTCGGGGGGGCGCCGCTGTCCTCGAGCTCGGCGTGCTTCTGCCGCCTGAGCGCCTGCTCCACCCGCTGTCGGGTGAGCGCCTCGCCGTCCAGGGCGGGGTCGATGATGGGCGCGATCGCCAGCCGCACGCCGGGCCTCTTCTTCATGGCCTGGATGAGCAGCCCGGCCTTCTCGGCCGAGCCTGCCTGGAGCTGGGTCGTCCCCGGCTCCATGGCGAGGAGGTCGATGTCCTCCCCGCCCACCAGGCTCGCCAGGAAGGTGAAGGGCGAGGTGACGATCTTGGTGAGCACGTTGGCGATCGCGCGCCAGATCACCTTTCCCAGCGCGAACTCGGGATCGTCCAGGTCGCCGCTCACCGGCACGTCCAGCTCGATCCCGTTGTCGCTGTCCCGCACCAGCATCAGCACCAGCCCGACCGGGATGCCCACGTCGTCCGGGCTCTCTCGCTCGTCGCCCAGGGTGAAGTTGGAGAACACCGCCTTGTTCTGCCCCGAGAGCTTGCCGTCGGCGACCTCCAGGTGGACGTGCAGGTCGAGCTTGCCCGTCGCCACCGGGTGAGAGATGAAGCGTAGGGTGTACGGGGAGAAGGCGGTCACGTCCGCGCCGTTGATCTTGACGTCCACCATGGGGTTCAGCCCGCGGTCGTTCGGGTTGGCCGCGCCCTCGACCGCGATGCGGCCCTGCGCGCCCGCGTCCGCGCTGGCCGTCAGGGCGGCGCGGCTGCCGGGCAGGGTCGAGAAGCCGCGCAGCTCGACCTCGAGGTCCTTGAGCACGCCCACGAAGGGCGGCGTGAGGTTCTGATCGACGAACTGCACCTGGCCCTTACGCAGCGCGATGCGCGGCAGGCTGAAGGCCGGCCCGGGCTCCGCCGCGGGCGCCGCCGGCGCGGGGGCCGGCGTGTCCTCGGCCTTCGGCGCCGGCGGGCCGAAGAGCACCCGGGCCACGTTGAAGCCCCCGGACGGCTCCAGGGCCGCGTTCAGCACGGGCTCCTGCAGCCACACGTTGCCGACCGTGACCAGCGCGGCCGCCTGGTCGAAGACGGCGCCGCGCAGACCCGCGCTGCTGAACCCGACCACCAGCTCCACGCCCGCCTTCTCCCGCACCGAGAACCGGCCGAGATCGATGGCCTGCGTCTCGACGCGCGGCGGCTCCAGCCCCACCGCCAGCCCGGACAGCTTCAGGGAGGCGAGCCGCGCCCGGCCCGGCTTGGCCCGGGTGAAGGCCGGCAGGTCCAGGACCAGCTTGCGCAGCTCGATGGCGGCCACCGCGGCCTCCCGGGAGGCGAGCGCGAAGGACAGGCCCGTCAGCCCCAGGCGGTCCCACTTCAGCCTGGCGCCCCGCCAGTCGGGCGAGGTCACGGCCACCCCGGTCAGCTCGAGCCAGCCGTCCCGGGTGGCGAGCTCGACCGGCGCCTCGGGCCTCAGCGCGACGCTGAAGTCCGTGCCCGTCGCCAGCCTCGCGGACTCGATCAGCGCGGGCAGGTCCCTCAGGTAGACGGCGTAGTCGGGCACCGAGACCGCCTGCAGGGAGAGCTTCCCGGAGGCCGAGAAGTGCGGCGCCACCGCGAACTTCCCCTGGAGCTCGAGGCGCTCCCCGGCCGGGGCGCCGACCCGCAGCCCGAGCCCGGCCTCGCCGGCCGAGCTGTCGAAGTCCGTGACGTCGAGCTGGATCGGCCCGACGTCCTTCTGGAACTCCCAGCCCGGCCGGCGATCGGCGAAGGGCACGGAGCCGCCTTCCAGGACGAGCGCCCTGACGGTCACCCGGAAGGGCTCTCCCGCGGAGCGCGGGGCCGGCTCGGGCCGGGAGGGCGGCAGGAAGCGCAGCGCCGGGAGCTCGCCCTGCGGATCGACGGTGACGGCGAGCGTGGGCCGGGTCAGGCGGACGGCGCCGAGGCTCAGCCGCTGGCCGAACACGTCGAAGCGATCGATCTCCACGGCCAGGGCCTCGAACGACAGCAGCGGCTCCTGGGCCCCGCCGGACAGGGCGACACCCTCGACCGTCACGCTCCCGGTCAGGTCCAGCTCGGGCCGGGTCTCCTGTCGGAAGCTCAGGGCCAGCCGGCAGGAGAGCGTCCCGGACTCCAGCCTGGGCTTCGGGTCGAGCGGGACGTACTCCCAGAGCGGGACCAGGTCGAGACCGGACAGCTCGAAGTTGAAGGCCGACTCGAGGGTGTCGTGGAAGGGCTGGCTGCGCCCGTTCAGCGCGAGCGTCCGGCCGTCGAGCCGCGCTTTGACCGACGGTCGGACGTCCTCCGCGCGATCGTCCTCGCGCATGGAGACCAGCGGCAGCACGACCTCGAGCTGGTCGAGCACATGGCGCTGGCCCCTGGGCGCGTCGACGAACTGGAGCTCCCCGCCCTGGATCAGCAGGTTCTCCAGCATCACCGGCAGGCTGGCGGCCTCCGCCCCCGCCCCGGGCGGCGGCGGCTCCGCCGGGGCCTGCGCCAGCCGGTCGACGACGTCGGAGAAGTTGAAGCGCCCATCCTCGCGCAGCTCGACCCGCGCGAACGGCCGCTCGAGCCGCAGCTCCTCGAGCACCAGCGCCCAGCGGAACAGGGAGGACAGGCTGAGGTTCGCGCGCAGCAGGTCGAAGCCGACGAAGCGCTCCGCCGAGCCCGCCTCCGCGATGGCGAGCCGCTCGACCTCGGCCACCAGGGAGTAGGGGTTGAAGCGCACGTCCTCGATCGTGGCCGTGCGGCCCAGCGCTTCGGTCAGCTCGGACTGGAGCACCGAGCGGGCGATCCAGGGCACGATCAGGAAGCCGAGCAAGGAGTAAACCGCGACGGCGATCGACACGCCGATGAGCCAGCGCCGCTGACGCCTGTGTGCGTGGAGGTAGGCGAGGACGGCTCTCATGCCTCTCCCCATCGCACCGGCGGGCGTCCCCGTCAACCCCCTCGCGCAGACCTGGACCGGCAGGCGGCCCATCGGCCATGATGGGCGTGTCCCGCGGCGCTCCCGCCGCCGAGGGTGGTGCATGACAGCGCCCGCACACGAGCCCCGGCTGTTCGCGCCTGGCCCGCCGCCCCGCCACCTGCTGGTGGTCGACCTGGAGGCCACCTGCGACGAGCGGGGCGCGCTGCCGCGGGAGGAGATGGAGATCCTGGAGATCGGCGCGGTGCTCGTCGCCCCCGCGCCCGGATTCGCGACGCTGGGCGAGTTCGGCGCCCTGGTGCGGCCGGCCCGGCACCCGCGGCTGAGCGCCTTCTGCTCCCGGCTCACCGGCATCACCCAGGCCCAGGTGGACGCGGCCCGGCCGCTGGCGGAGGCGCTCGCCGACCTGGGCGCCTGGCTGCGGCCCTTCGAGGAGCTGGCCTGGGGATCGTGGGGCGACTACGACCGCCGGCAATGGGCCCAGGACCTGGCCCGGCAGGCCCGCCCGGATCCCCTGCCCGCGCGCCACCTGAATCTCAAGCACCTCTACGCCGCCGCCACCCGGAGCTTCCGCAACCTCGGCCTGGGCCGGGCCCTGGCGCGGGCAGGGCTCGAGTTCCAGGGCCGCCCGCATCGCGGCCTGGACGACGCCCGCAACGTCGTCCGCCTGTTGCAGCTCGCGTCCGGGGTCGGGCGTGGGTCCGGGCGGCCCTAGTCCACGCTCTCGGGCGCAGCCGGGACGTCGTAGAGGATGTCGTCGAGCGGGTGGCGGAAGAGCCCCTGGTTGAGCCGCTTCTGGTCGAAGTAGTGCCCCATGAAGCCGATCGAGCGGCCCAGCAGGAACACGGCGTTGAAGAAGCCCATGTCCGTGAGCTTCTGGATGTCCTGGTCGCTGTAGCCGATGGCCAGCAGGAGGTCCACGAACAGCACGCCGATGCAGCCGTCGACGTTGAGGATCAGGTTGTTCTTCTTGCGGGAGGTGACGTCCGCGACCGACAGGGCGTAGTCGAGCACGGGGGTCCTGGGGAAGTGCTTGCGGGCGAAGGCGATCATGATCTCGACGCGGGCGTCCGGGTTGTCGACGCTGTGCAGGCGGTGGCCGATGCCCTGGATGTTGATGTTCTGCTGCTTCATGTACTCGACGAACTCCCGCGGGCCGAGCTTCTTGTTCAGCCCCAGGCGGAAGTGGTCGGCCGCGCCGTTGACCGCGCCCCCGAAGCGGGGGCCGATGGTGACCAGGCCCGAGATCAGCGACTCGATCAGCCCCTTGCCCGCGCGGGCGGTGACGATGGTGTTGTGCGCGCCGGACACGGCTGGGCCGTGATCGGCGATGATCTGGATGACCAGCTCGATGAAGTCGCAGGCGTACTTGGGCAGCTTCTTCTTGAACCACAGCAGCCCGATCACGCCGCCGATGCCGTAGTCCTGCTTGATCACCTCGTCCATGGGGACGCCGCAGTAGTTGTGGACCTCGCCGCGCTCGTCGCAGATGGTCGACATGAAGTTGGTCGGCTTGCGCACCAGGCCGCGCTTGAGCGCGTCGGCGTAGTCCATGGGGATGGGCGGCGGATCGAACTCCGGCGCCGGCTTGATGACGCCCTTGCGCTTGAGCTCCTCGTAGGTCTCGTGGATCTTCTGGTCATAGTCGTCGAAGGAGTTGGGCACCACCGCGCCGGCCTTCTTCAGCGCCGCGTTCTTGGCCTGCGCGCCCTCGCTGGCGCTGTCGGCCTTGGCGCCGGCGTGGCCAAACTGGACACCGCCGGCCAGCATCGGGGCGCAGGTGCCGGTCACCCAGATCACCAGCGGCTTGGTGAGCTTCTTCTGCTGCAGGGCCTCGACGATGTCGTACTCCTCCCGGCCGCCCAGCTCGCCCAGGCAGACCATCATCTTCACGTTGGGGTCCGCCTCGTAGCGCAGCAGGTGGTCGAGCAGGCCGGAGCCCGGGTAGGCGTCGCCGCCGATGGCGATGCCCTCGTAGATGCCGTCGGTGTTGCGCGCCACGATGTTGTAAGCCTCGTTCGACAGGCCGCCGCTCTTGGCCACGAAGCCGACCGAGCCCGGCCGGTAGAGCTTGCACTCGCGGATGTTCTCCAGCGTGCCGGCGGTGTTGCCGATGCGGAAGCAGCCGGCCTTGATCCCGCCCACGGTGGCCGGCCCGATGAGCCACTTGCCCCGCTGCTTGGCCAGCAGCCGCAGCTCGCGCGCGTTGCGCTCGGGGACGCCCTCGGCGATGACCGCGACCACCCGGATGCTCTCGGTCTCCAGCATCTCCTTGGTGCAGGCGTAGGCCGAGCGCTCGGAGGCGAAGTTCACCACCGTGTCCGCCTCGGGGTGCGCCTTCACGGCGTCCTGGACCTTGCGGAACCGGTGGATGACGATCTCCTTCGTGCCCCAGAAGAACTTCTCGAAACCGCCCTGCTCGGGGGTGATGAGGCCCACCACGGAGGGGGCGTCCTTGCGGCACATGTAGTCGAAGTCCAGCATGCGCTGCACCGCGCGCAGCTGGTTGCCGTACACGAAGGCCTTGGTGCCCTTGTGGAACAGGTCGTAGCTCGCCATGGCTCAGCCCTCCAGGACCATGCGGACGATCTTGGTCATGTGGGTCTCGGGGCCGAACACCTCGATGGGCAGCTTCAGCCGCTCGCCGAGCTGGCGCATCTTGGCCAGGCCGGTCTCGAAGTTCGGGCCGCCCCGGCGCACCAGGATGCGGGCGTTCACCCCCACCAGGCGATCGCGGTACTCCTCGATGGCCTTGATGATGCCGGTGAAGGTCGAGGCCACGTCGGTGAAGTTGGCGATGCCGCCGCCGATCAGCAGGAACTTGGGCTTGCCCTGCTTGTCCTTGTGGCGCGTCATGAGGTCCAGCACGGTCTTGGTGTACTCGTAGGTGTCCTCCATCGAGGGATCGCCGGAGTACTCGCCGTAGTTGGCCAGCTCCTTGGCCAGGCCCAGGTCGACCACCGTGTCGGCGTAGATGACCGAGGCCCCGCCGCCGGCCACCAGGTTCCAGATCCGGCCGTCGGGGTTCAGCACGTTGAGCTTCAGCGAGGCGCCGGTGCGCTCGTCGAGCTCCTCGATGCGCTTCTCCTCCGGCGTCAGCGTGGTGCCGAACGGCTTGGGGAACTCGAGCGCGCCCCACTTCTCGGCGCAGGGGAAGGCGGCGTAGTCGTCCACGCGCGACTTCAGGTCCATCAGCACCACCTTGCCCTGCTCCAGCGCGAAGGGGTTGATCTCGAGGTAGGTGAAGTGGAAGTCGACGAAGAACCGGTACAGCGCCTTGGCGAAGGCGGTCGCGGTCTGCTTGTCCTCGAGATCCGCCGGCAGCTTGACGTCGACCTTGTCGATGTCGTCCAGGAGGCCGACCCGGGTCTCGACCACCGAGGACCAGGCCTCCTCGATGTCCACGCCGCCCTGGGTGGAGAAGTAGATCGAGTCGTAGTCCCGGGCGGTGGTCAGGCCGATGTAGTACTCCTTGCCGTGCGGGGCGAAGGGCTCGATCAGGAAGTGGGTCAGCTTGCCCGTGGTCTGGCCGGTGGTCTGGGTGATGGTGATCTCCTTGCCCAGCCGCTCGCGGATCCACTTCTTGGCGTCGTCGAAGGAGGCGTCGAGGCACAGGAGCTTGTTCTTGCCTCGCTTGCCGAACAGCTGGTCGGGCTTGACCACCAGCTTGGTGGTCTTCAGCCACGGGTGCGCCTGCGGCAGGCCGTCGAGGTCGGTGTCCGCGGACACCAGCACCAGCCTGGGGTCCACGCTGAAGCGGCCGCCGGAGATCTCGGCCAGCCCCTTCGCCAGCATGCGTTTCGCGTCGTACTCCCGGATCGCTCGCTTGGCCATGGTCTGTGCTCCTGTTCTCGAGCTAGAGCAGCTTGTCGAGGTTCTTCTTGATCGCGTCCAGGAACTCCTCGGTGTACACGAACTTCTCCGGCTTCGGATCGGCGAAGGGGATGAGATCCTTGGTCATCACCCCGCCCTCGATGGTGCCGATGGCGGCCTTCTCCAGCAGCTCGGCGAATTTCCCCAGCTCGGGGGTGCCGTCGAGCTCGCCCCGCTTGCACAGGGCGCCGGTCCAGGCGTACAGCAGCGCCATGCAGTTGGTCGAGGTCTTCTCGCCCTTGAGGTGCTGGTAGTAGTGGCGCTGGACGGTGCCGTGGGCCGCCTCGTACTCGAAGTAGCCGTACGGCGAGATGAGGTCCGAGGTCATCATGGCCAGCGAGCCGAAGGACGAGGCGACCATGTCGCTCATCACGTCCCCGTCGTAGTTGCGCAGGGCCCACAGTATGCCGCCCTCGGACTTCATGATGCGGGCCACGGCGTCGTCGATCAGCGTGTAGGTGTAGGTGATGCCGGCGGCCTCGAACTTGGCCTTGTACTCGCGGTCGAACAGGTCGCGGAAGATCAGCCGGAACTGGGCGTGGTAGATCTTCGAGATGGTGTCCTTGCAGGAGAAGATCATGTTGATCTTGTGATCGAGCGCGTAGGTGAAGCAGGCGCGCGCGAAGCTGGTGATCGAGTCGACCAGGTTGTACATGCCCATGCTCACGCCCGGGCCCTTGAACTCGTGCACCACCATGCGCCGTTCCTGGTCGCCGTCGGCCGGGGTGTAGACCAGCTCCACCTTGCCGGGCCCGGGGATGCTCATCTCCACGTTGCGGTACACGTCGCCGTAGGCGTGGCGGCCGATGACGATGGGTTTCTTCCAGCCGCTGACGGCCGGCTTGATGCGCGGGGTGAGGATCGGGCAGCGGAACACGGTCCCGTCCAGCATGGTGCGGATGGTGCCGTTGGGGCTCTTCCACTGCTTCTTCAGGCTATACTCCTTCACGCGTCCGGCGTCGGGCGTGATGGTGGCGCACTTGACCGCCACCTTGTGCTTCATGGTGGCGTTGGCCGCGTCGATGGTGATCTGGTCATCGGTCTCGTCGCGCCTCTTCAGCCCCAGATCGTAGTACTCCGTCTTCAGATCAAGGTACGGCAGCAGCAGCTTGTCCTTGATCATCTGCCACATGACCCGGGTCATCTCGTCGCCGTCCATCTCGACGATGGGGTTCTTCATCTCGATCTTCGACCTGGAACTCGCCTTGCCTTTCGCCATCGGTTCCTCCTTGGGTTGCCCAGCCGGGTTGCCTCGTCCAGCGGTTCAACGGGCCTGGCTCTTCACTGCCGACAGGGCCCCGCCGGCCAGCACGATCTGGCGCTGGCGCTCGGTGAGCTCGCAGCTCACCTCCAGGGTCGTGCCCCGGGTGCGGTTCTGCACGCCGAAGCGGTTGTCCCGCGCCAGGCGCGCGCGGATGTCCCCGAAGTCGAGCCGGTCGTCGGCCTGCAGGGCGTCGTAGTCGGCCTCGTTCACGAAGGTCAGGGGCACGATCCCGAAGTTGAGCAGGTTGGCCGCGTGGATGCGCTCGAAGCTCTTGGCCAGCACGACCTTCACCCCCAGGAAGCTCGGGCAGATCGAGGCGTGCTCGCGCGAGGAGCCCTGGCCGTAGCTCACCCCGCCCACGATCACGTTGTGCAGCCCCTGATCGCGGTAGCCCGCGGCGCGCTTGGGGAAGCCGGCGTCGACGTTCTCGAACACGAACTCGGAGTACTTCTTGATGTTGCTGCGGTACTTCATGCGCGCGCCGGCGGGGATGATGTGGTCGGTGGTGATCTTGTCGCCGACCTTGATGGCCACGACGCCCTGCAGGCTGGCCGGGAAGGGCGGATTCACCAGCGGCTCGCCGATGTTGGGGCCGCGCTGGATGGCGACCTCGGCCGGGCGCTCGGTCTCCTCGGGCCGGATGATCAGGTTGTCCTCGACCACGAAGGCCTGGGGCATCTGGACCTCGGGGTAGCGCAGCCCGAGGTCGCGCGGATCGGTCACCGCGCCGGTCAGCACGGCCGCCGCCGCCACCTCGGGGGACACCAGGTAGACCTGGGCGTCCTTGGTGCCCGAGCGGGCCTCGAAGTTGCGGTTGCTGGTGCGCAGGCTCACCGCGCCGGAGTTGGGGCTCTGGCTGTTGCCGATGCAGAAGCCGCAGGTCGGCTCGACCATGCGCGCGCCGGCGGCGATCAGCGTCGCCAGGTGCCCGTCGCGGGCGATCGTCTGCACCACCTGCTTCGAGCCCGGGGTGATCACGAAGGAGACGCCCGGGTGCACGGTCTTGCCGGCGAGCATCCGGGCCACGCGCACGAGGTCGGTGTAGGCGGAGTTGGTGCACGAGCCCAGGCAGACCTGGTCGACCTTGAGGCCGGCCAGCGCCCGCACGGTCTTGATGTTGCCGGGCGAGTGCGGCGTGGCGGCCAGCGGCTCCAGCGTGGACAGATCCAGCTCGACGACGCGGTCGTAGGCGGCGTCGGCGTCGGGCAGGAGCTCGGTCCAGTCGGCTTCGCGCCCCTGCGCGCGCAGGAAGGCGCGGGTGGCCCCGTCGCTGGGGAAGATCGAGGTGGTGACGCCGCACTCGGCGCCCATGTTGGTGATGGTGGCACGCTCCGGCACGCTCAGGCCCTCCAGGCCGGGGCCGTGGTACTCGAAGATGCAGCCGACGTTGCCCTTGGTGCTGAACAACTCGAGCACCTTGAGGATGACGTCCTTGGCCGAGACCCAGTCGCGCAGCTTGCCGCGCAGGTGGATGCCGATGACCTTGGGGCAGGCCAGGTAGAACGGCGCGCCGCCCATGGCCATGGCCACGTCCAGGCCGCCGGCCCCGATGGCGATCATGCCGATGCCGCCGCCGGTCGGGGTGTGGCTGTCGCTGCCGAGCAGGGTGCGGCCGGGCTTGCCGAAGCGCTCGAGGTGCACCTGGTGGCAGATGCCGTTGCCGGGCCGCGAGAAGTGGATGCCGTACTTGCGGGCGACGCTCTGCAGGTAGCGGTGGTCGTCGGCGTTCTCGAAGCCGATCTGGATGGTGTTGTGATCCACGTAGCTGACCGACAGCTCGGTCTTGACGCGCGGGATGCCCATGGCCTCGAACTGCAGGTAGGCCATGGTGCCCGTGGCGTCCTGGGTCAGGGTCTGATCGACGCGGATGCCGATCTCCTCCCCGGGACTCCAGCTCCCCTCCACGATGTGCTTCTCCAGGATCTTCCGGGTCAGGCTCATTCCCATGTCGGTCCCTCCGGTTGGCCAGAATCTATCAAGCCCGGACGGCCCCAGGTCAAGGTCTTTTGGGCAGGATCCTGGCTGGACCGGTGGCGGCCAGCCGACATAATGTCAGCGCCGACCTCCACCCCGGCGCCGCGGCGGACATTGTGTCAGCGCCACGCCGGGACCTGGCCGGCCGGCGCCGCGAAAACTGGGCGGTTCCGCGCCTGGCGTGGCGTTGGCACGCGGCTTGCTGGCTGCGGTTGGCCGTGCGCGTGGAGGCGTGGAGACCCGCGAACAAGGAGGGTACCCCGATGAGAACCCCGACCGGTCCTGGGCTCGTCACCGTCCTGCTGCTCGCCGCCCTGGTCTCGCCCGGCGCGGTCCAGGCCAAGGGTCCGCAGGACGGCAAGCTCAAGCTGAACCTCGACGGGGTGCCGCTGGCAGAGGCGGTCAAGCAGGTGAGCGCCTTCACCGGGAAGAACTTCGTGGTCGAGCAGGCGCTCCGCGAGCGCAGGCTGACCGTGATCTCGGCCACCCCGGTGACCCCGGAGGAGGCCTACCGCGGCTTCCTGCTCGCCCTCCAGCTCGAGGGCCTGGCGGCCATCGAGGAGGAGAAGTTCGTCAAGATCGTGAGGGCCGAGGAGCGCGAGGCGGCGCCGCGCGTTCGCGCCTCCGCGGCCTGCGACGCCGTGCCCCCGGGCAGCATCCGGCAGCTCGACGACACCACCTGGGCGGTCCGGATCGGCACCTCCGGCGGCTGGTCCGAGCGGACGAGCTGCCTGGCCTCGCAGGCCCGCATCGTGCCCGCGCTGAAGGACGGCAAGCCGAACGGTTTCAAGTTGTTCGCCATACGCCCCGGCTCGCTGCACGCCGAGCTCGGGATCATGAACGGAGACGTGATCCAGTCCGTCAACGGGATCGAGCTCAGCTCGCCGGAGCAGGCGCTGGAGGCCTACACCAGGCTGCGGACCGCGAGCGAGCTCGTGGTGCAACTCGAGCGCCGCGGCCAACCCCGCAAGCACACCTACCGGCTCGAGTGACCCCTCCGGCCAGCCGCCGCCCTTGACGGTCCGCCCCGCCCCGCCGGATGATGGCGCGGCCAGACAGCTCGGGCACGCGGGAGGCCCCATGTTCGCGCTCACCTGGGTCCACGTCCTGGCCGGCGCAGCCCTGCTGGCGGGGGCGCCACCGCTCGCGCGCCTGGTGTTCAGGCTCCAGATCCATTCGCAGACCTTCCTGGCGGCGATCGTCAAGCTGCTCGACTCGGACAACCTCGCGCGGGCGATCAAGCTGTGCAGCGCCGTCCCGTCCGTGCCGCTGGCCCGGGGCGTCCGGCGCATGCTGCAGGCCCACGAGGCCGGGACGACCGACTCGCGCGCGCTGCGCGAGGCCTTCGAGCACGAGCCCGGCGGCATCGGCCACGCCGTCCTGGGCTGGACCTGGCTGTCCTGGCTGGCCCTGGCCCTGTTCGCCGGGGCCGCGGTGTCGGCCGCGCTGCCGGGGGTCCCCCCGCGGCCCGAGGAGCTCGGCCTGGGGCTGGCGGCCCTGCTGGTCGCGGCCCTGGGCCTCAGGAAGGCCTACCGGCTGCGCGCCCAGATCGCGGAGGCGCGCGAGGCGCTGCTCACCCACCTCCAGGAGCGGGCCCTGCGCCGCTGAGCGGCCTCCGCGGCCAGGGCGGGTTGACGCCGCCGCGCGGCGGTGAGATGGTGGGTTCCAAGATTCCGTGCAGGCTGCAGATCGGCTCCAGCCCCCGCCTCGGGAGGGCCCGGCGGGAGGGCCGGACATCACATGGAGGGAGGACCCATGCTCAGGAAGTGTCTGGTGCTGGCGGGGTTGATGCTCTTCGCCGTGTCGTGCAAGCAGGGCGGCCAGGAGCCGGGCGCGGCTGCCCCGGCCGAGCCCGCCGCGGCTGCCCCGGCCGAGCCCGCCAAGGCCGCCCCGGCCGAGCCCGCCAAGGCCGCCCCGGCCGAGCCCGCCAAGGCCGCCCCGGCCGAGCCCGCCGCGGCCGCCCCGGCCGAGCCCGCGGCGCCGTCCAAGCCGGAGATCAAGCTGGAGTGCGGCGATCTGGACTGCAAGATCGAGGAGCACCTGTCCGCGGAGGTGCTGGCCCAGGTCAAGCAGGAGGGCCACCTGGCGACGAAGAAGCTCGTCGTCTACAACGTCGTGCACGAGGAGCTGGCCCTGCTGGCCCAGATCAAGGACGACCTGCGCCGCCTCCAGGTCGATGGCATGGAGGGAAAGGACCTCGACTTCCTCAAGCCGCTGGCCGGCTTGGAGGAGCTGCGCATCTGGACCAAGCGCTCGGTCGACCCGGTGGACTCCGCGGGCCTGGCCGACAAGCCCAAGCTGAAGACGCTGATCCTGTTCGCCACCAAGGTGAAGGATCTCTCGCCGCTCAAGGGCTCGCCCGACCTCGCGGAGCTCGGGGTCGAGGGCACCGCGGTCGAGGACCTCTCGTTCCTCAAGGATCTCAAGCAGCTCAAGGTCCTGATCCTGGGCAGCACGCAGAAGGACATCGCCCCGGTCGCCGGGCTCACCGAGCTCACCACGATCGGCCTGAACTACACCAAGCTGGCGGACTACAGGCCGCTCGCCAAGTGCACGAAGCTCGAGGACATCACCGCCCTGGACTCCGAGCTCGACACCCTCGACTTCATCAAGGGCATGCCCGCCCTGCGCGAGCTCAAGATCAAGGGCTCGAAGATCAAGAAGTGGGAGCCGCTGGCCAAGGCGACCAAGCTGCACGTGCTGTCGCTCGAGGGCACCACCTTCACCGACGTGAAGCTGCTGGTCGGCATGAAGCAGCTGACCAACCTGACCCTCGCGCGCGGGCCCAAGCTGAAGAACGGCGCGTTCCTGGCCAAGCTGAAGTCGGTCGAGTACCTCGACATCGCCGGCACGAAGGGCGTCGAGCTGAAGACCCTCAAGGCGATGACCCAGCTCAAGGGGCTGTCCGCCAGCAAGTCGCTCGTCAGCGACAAGGACGCGGAGGCGCTCAAGAAGGGCAAGCCCTACATGCGCGTCTCGACCTACGACGAGTGAGGCCCAGGCCGCGAGTTGACACCGGCGGCCTGCCACGGTAGACAGTTGCCCGCCAGTTGGACGCACCACCCCCCCGCCGACACCCGAGCCGTCAACTGACAGGAAAGCCGAGCGGTCGCGGTGATATTCGAGGATCCCAGACAGCGCCGCTGGCGCTACACCCTGATGCTCCTCGGGGCGGTGGCTCTCACCGGCCTGGTGATCACCGGCCTGGTGGGGGCCGGGCTGCTCATGCCCCCCCCCATCCCGGACACCTTCCTCCGCCACAAGATCATCTCCAAGGCCGAGGTCCGCGCGGAGATGGAGCGCACCATCAAGCCGCGCTTCACCAAGGAGCAGCTCGCCCGGCTGGACCGCATGCGCGCCAGGAACCGCTGGCGCCGGGATCGACTGGTGCGGGACGCGCGGGAGGGCGCCATGCCCTTCGCCGCGGGCACCCTGGTGGCCTTCGTCCTGGAGGACGACCCGCTCTCGGTCGCCTCGCTGGAGAAGAACCTGGGGCAGCTCGACGTGGTGGTGCCGGACTGGTTCGAGCTGCCCGGCCCGGGCTGCGAGCTCGTGGAGCACAGCGGCGAGCGGCTCCGCCGGCTGCTGGCCCGCGCCGAGGTGCTGGTGCTGCCGCGGCTGGCCAACCTCTACAAGGGCCAGTGGCGGGGAGAGGAGACGGGCGAGTTCCTGGCCAGCGACGAGGCCCGCGCCTGCCTGGTGAGAAAGCTCGTCCAGCGGCTCGTGGAGCTCAAGGCCGCGGGCGTGAACGTCGACCTGGAGGACCTGTCGCCGGAGGACTCCGAGCCCTTCCTCGAGTTCCTGGTCGAGCTGCGCAAGGAGCTCCACCAGAGCGGCCTGCGCCTGACCGTGGACGTCCCCTTCCAGGATCCGGCCTTCGACTACGAGTACATCGGCAAGGTCTCGGACGCCGTCCTGGTCATGGCCTACGACGAGCACTTCCCGTCGTCGGTGCCGGGCCCGATCGCCTCCCGCCCGTGGCTGGAGCTATCCCTGGACGACATCCTGCCGCGCATCCCCGCCGACCGGCTGGTCATGGTCCTGGGCGCCTACGGCTACGGCTGGAACGTGGATCGGCCCAAGGAGTTGGCCGAGGGCATCTCGTTCCTGACCGCCGTGGGTCTGGCCCGGGCGGCCGGCAGCCAGCCGCGGTTCGCCGAGGGCGCGGAGAACGCCCACTTCGCCTACAAGGACGAGGACGGCGACACCCACGAGGTCTGGTTCCAGGACGCCCTGACGCTGTGGAACCAGGTGCAGCTCGCCAGGCTCGCCAGCGAGGGCAAGCTCACCCGGTTCGGCCTGTGGCGGCTGGGCACCGAGGACGAGACCCTGTGGAGCTTCCTCGGCCAGGATCACCCGCCGGACCAGCCGTACGAGCTGGTCCAGCTCCCGGCCGGGCGCACGGTGGAGTTCTACGGCGAGGGCGAGATCCTGACGGTCCGCAACCGCCCGCAGCCGGGGCACCGCGAGATCCAGACGGCCGAGGACGGGCGCATCGTCAGCGGCGTCTACGCCCAGGTGCCCACCGGCTTCCTGGTGGAGCGCCGGGGCGGGCCGCCGAAGCAGGTGGTGTTCACCTTCGACGACGGCCCCAGCGAGGAGTGGACGCCGCGCATCCTGGAGGTGCTGGAGCAGACCAAGGCCCCGGCCGCCTTCTTCGTGATCGGCGAGCAGGTGCTGCGCTTCCCCGAGCTGGTGGAGGACGCCTCGGAGGCCGGCCACTTCATCGGCAACCACACCTTCCTGCACCCGCACCTGGAGGAGCTCACCCCCCAGGAGTCCCTGGCCGAGCTGGCCTCCACCCAGCGGCTGATCGAGGGCCTGACCGGCAGGCGCACCTCCCTGTTCCGCGCCCCCTACACCGCCGACGTGATCATCGACGACGAGAAGGGGCTGGCCCCGATGCGCACGGCCCTGGAGGCCGGCTACGTGGTGGTGGGCGCCAACGTGGACAGCCAGGACTGGAAGCTGCCGGACGGCCTGGCCATCGCCGCGCGCGTGGTCGCCGAGATCGAGCGCGGCGCTGGGCAGGTCGTGCTGTTCCACGACGGCGGCGGGGATCGCAGCGCGACCGTGGAGGCGGTGCGCCTGCTGGTGCCTGCCCTGCGGACCCGGGGCTACGAGATCGTGCCGCTCGACAAGCTGCTGGGCCTGCCCCGCAGCGAGATCGAGCCGCCCATGCCGCTCGGCGAGCGGGTCATCTCCTGGGGCAACGCCGCCCTGGCCTGGCTGCGCTCCTGGGCCTGGGCCATCATCGCCGTGCTGTTCTTCGCCTGCACGGTGCTGGCCGCGCTGCGCATCCTCTTCCTGGGCGCCATGGTGCTGTTCGAGCACCTGATGCTGCGGCGGGCCAAGCAGGCGGAGGCCGCCCAGGCGTACCAGCCGCTGGTGACGGTCATCATCCCGGCCTTCAACGAGGAGAAGGTCATCGCCTCCACCCTGGCCTCGCTCCAGGCCACCGGCTACCCCGAGGCGGAGTTCCTGGTCATCGACGACGGCTCGAAGGATCGCACGGCCGAGGTGGTGACCGCCATCGCGGCGCGTGACCCGCGCGTGCGGCTGCTCAGCCAGCCGAACTCCGGGAAGGCCGCCGCGGCCAACCACGCGCTGCGCGAGGCCCGCGGCGAGGTGATCGTGGCCGTGGACGCCGACACGCTGGTGGCGCCCGACGCCATCCCGAAGCTGGTGCGCCACTTCGTCGATCCCAACGTGACCGCGGTGTGCGGCAACGTGGAGGTGGGCAACGTCAACTCCTGGCTGACCGCCTTCCAGGCCGTCGAGTACGTCACCAGCCAGAACTTCGATCGGCGGGCCTTCTCGGCGCTGAACTGCATCTCGGTGGTGCCCGGGGCGCTGGGCGCCTGGCGACGCGCGGCGGTGCTGGCCGCCGGCGGCTACAGCCAGGACACCCTGACCGAGGACGCCGATCTCACCCTGACCATCCTCAGGTCGGGGGGACACGTGGTGTACGAGTCGCAGGCCATCGCGCGCACCGAGGCCCCCGAGTCCATGGGCGGCTTCCTGAGGCAGCGCTTCCGCTGGACGTACGGCACCTACCAGTGCCTGTGGAAGCACAAGCGGGCGTTCGGCCGCGGCACCCTCGGCTGGGTCGGGCTGCCGAACATCGTGCTGTTCCAGATCCTGTTCCCGGCCCTGAGCCCCATCGGGGACGCCGTGATGGTCTTCTCCGTCATCCGCGGGGACTGGAACGCCTTCCTGTCCGGCTACCTCGCCTTCCTGGCCATGGACCTGTGCGCCTCGCTGCTCGCCTTCTGGCTGGACAGGAAGCCCAAGTGGTGGCTGCTGCTGCTGCTGATCCAGCGTTTCTGCTACCGGCAGATCATGTACTGGGTCTCGCTGAAGGCCATGGTGGCCGCGCTGCGCGGGATGCGCCACGGCTGGCGCAAGCTGGATCGCCAGGGCTCGGTGTCCCCGACGCCCACCCGACCGCCCGAGCTCACCGGGACCGCATGAGCACGCCCGGCGCATTCCGCTACCTCTTCACCGCGGGGGCCTGCCTGCTCCTGCTGCCGCTGAAGATGATCCAGGGCTGGAACGCGGAGGCGGCCTTCCCGCTGTTCTCCTCCTGGGTGGCCGACTGCTGCTTCCTGTTCTGGCTGTGCTGGCTGGGCGTCGAGGCGGGCGGCGCCCGGCCCCCCAGGAAGCTCGTCCTGGGGGGGCTGGTGTTCGGGCTGCTCCAGCTGCCGGCGCTCCTGACGATCGGCACCCACACCTTCTTCCTGGAGGAGGCCACCGCCCGGCAGTTCTCCCTGCTGGACGCCACGCCGGACGCCGTGCTCTTCTTCCTGCGCGAGGTCACCCCGCCGGAGCTGCTGCTCGCGGGCGCCGGGGTCCTGCTGGCGCTGGTCGCGGCGGCGTGGCTCCTGCGGCGCCGGGTGGCCATCCCGCCGCGGAGGCCGATGCTCCTGGTGGCCGGCGCGCTCACCTGCCTGGTGCTGATCCACCAGGCCCTGTGCCAGTTCTACCCCACGGTGCTGTGGGAGGTCGGGCGCGATGTCATCGAGGCCTACTCCCACCCCGCGGTGGAGGGTGCGCCGCGCGCCGAGGAGCTCGCCGACGCCGGCGTGGGGCGCCCCGCGGACTGGTCCGGGCCGATCGCCTACGACAAGGTGCTGGTCTTCGTGATGGAGAGCGTCCCCTGGCGGGAGCTGCAGGAGCGCAGGCGCGAGCTGCCCCCCGAGCACTTCTTCAACCGTCACCTGGCGCACGCCCACGTGTACTCGAACTACTTCACCACCAACCAGGACAGCCGCACGGGGCTCCTGGCCATGCTGTTCGGCCGGCTGATCCCCTTCGAGGCCTACACCGAGCGCGACGCCCGCCGCTACCTGTTCCTGAAGACCGAGCCGTCGCTGGTCGACCGCCTGTCCGCGCAGGGCTTCGCCACCGCGGTGGCGGCCGCCCAGACCGACGTGGAGCTGGTGGTGTTCGAGCTGCCCTCCTGGGACGAGCAGCTGGTGCTGTCGCAGGCGCAGTTCGAGGATCACGGGCCGTTCCTGTGCTTCAACCCCTACAAGTTCGAGCACGACTGCGAGGACAAGATCCTCCTGCCCCGCATCCTGGCCACGCTCGCCGCCCACCCGCGCGTCTTCGTCCTCCAGGAGGGCGTGTACGGGCACATCGGCGACTACTACCGCGCCACGGGCCAGAGCGCGACGGCCTACTACGGGGACCACCTGCAGGCCGTGGTCGAGCACCTGCAGGCCCGGGGCGAGCTGGAGCGCACGCTGCTGGTGGTGACCTCCGACCACGGCATCCGGGACTGGGAGTACCGGCAGCGCCGCTGGGTCTACCGGCTGCCGCTGCTGTTCGTCAACCCCGGCCTCTCCCCCCGGGAGGAGCCCGGGCTCTACAACCAGAGCGACTTCCCCGCCCTGCTGGCCGCGGAGCTGTCGGGCCGCCCGCCGCCCGCCCCGCGCCGCGTGAGCCTGTTCGTCGGCTGCACCAACTCCTCCGTCCTCGGCGGCGTCAGCGCGGAAGGCGACCTGCTGGTGGTCAAGAACCGCAGGTGGCGCAAGTACGTCCTGGCCGAGGGGCACTGCTCCGGAGACGACTTGCCCGACGGCCCCGCCCGGCACCCCATCCGCGCGGCCGGGCTGATCGGGACCTTCGAGCGACTCCAAGAAAGCTTCACCCGCGCGGGCCTGGCCGGGGGCGCAGCGCGCTGACGCGGACAGGCCGCCTCAGCCCTCGCCCCGGGGCGGGATCCCGGTCCAGGCGCGGATGGCGAGGTGCTCCGGCGTGCGCCGGCCGTCCGCGCGGCGCAGCACGAGCGGCGCGGCGTCCGCCGCCTCGGCCGCCGGGGCGGGCGCCTGCGCGCCCACCAGCAGGCTCAGGAAGGGCGCCTTGCCCTCCCGGGGCAGCACGTACCGGTGCTGGACGAGGGTCAGGCCGGCCCGGAGGAGCGCGCCGCGGTCGCGGCCCGGCGGCGCCGCGCCGGCGCAGGCGGCGAACACCCCGCCGGGGGCCAGGACCTGGCTGGCGGCCAGGGCGTACTCCTCGATGCCACCGTGCAGCTCGAAGTGGGCCGCGGCCCGGGCCGGGTCGGCGCACGGGGTGCCGGAGCCCGGGGCGAAGTAGGGCGGGGAGCCGGTGACCAGCTCGAAGCGCCCGAGCGACGCCAGGAGCGCGCGATCGCGCAGGTCGCCCGCCGCGATGCGCACCCGGGGCGCGCAGCGGTTCAGCAGCACGTTGCGCCTGGCGAACTCCGCCAGCTCCGGGTTCAGCTCCAGGCCCACCAGCTCGGCCTCGGGGAAGGCCCAGGCCGTGATCAGCAGCACCGAGCCCAGGCCGCACCCGAGATCCAGCACCCGCCGCGGCGCGCCGCCCCGGGTGCCGGCCAGGTGCCCGACCAGCATGTCGTCCACGGAGTAGCGGTGCCCGCGCCGCTTCTGGAGGAGCCGGAAGTCCCGGGTCAGGGCGATGCTCTGCTCCCCTGGCCGGGCCGAGGGTGACCGCGCGGATTCCACGGATCCTACCTACGTCGTTTTCCCCGGCGGATCCAGCGGCGGCGGACGTGGCGATTGATCCTCGCGCCGGGCTCGGGGAAGATGCAGGCCGGACCCGAGGAGAGCGATGGACACGCGCCCCCGTGATGACGAGCGTTCTGCCCGCAGGCTCAGGCGGGAGCTGGCCACCGTGCGCGCCATGCTGGCGCTCCACTGCCGCGCCGCGCACGGCAGCCGGCGCGGGCTGTGCGCGGAGTGCGAGGAGCTGTGGGGCTACGTGCAGGCGCGCGTGGGCCGCTGCCCGTTCCGCGCGGACAAGCCCACCTGCCAGAGGTGCACGGTCCACTGCTTCAAGCCCGAGCGGCGGGAGCAGATCCGGAGGGTGATGCGCTTCGCGGGCCCGCGCATGCTGTGGCGCCACCCGCTGCTGGCCATCCTGCACCTGCTGGACGGCCGGCGGCGGCCGCGGTGAGCGGCGCGGCCGGCGCCTACTCCGTCTCGACCGCCCACAACTTGCCGCCGCTGATGGCGTAGAGCTTGCCGTCCAGGGCCGCCAGCCCGGCCATCTGGTCCCAGCCGCCGCCGAGATCCTGGTACTTGCCGTCCTTGGTGGTGGCCCACAGTTTGCCGCCCGAGATCACGTACAGCTTGCCCCCCAGCGCGGTCATGCCGCCGATCGTGCTCCAGCCGCCGCCCAGGTCCTTGTACTTGCCGTCCTTCTCGGTGGCCCACAGCTTGCCGCCCGAGATCACGTACAGCTTGCCGTCCAGCGCGGCCATGCCGCCGATCTTGGCCCAGCCGCCGCCCAGGTCCTTGTACTTGCCGTCCTTCTCGGTGGCCCACAGCTTGCCGCCCGAGATGATGTACAGCTTGCCGTCCAGCGCCGCCAGGTCGCCGATCTGATCCCAGCCGCCGCCCAGGTCCTTGTACTTGCCGTCCTTCTCGGTGGCCCACAGCTTGCCGCCCGAGATGATGTACAGCTTCCCGTCCAGGGCCGTGATGCCGCCGATATTGTCCCAGCCGCCGCCGAGATCCTGGTACTTGCCGTCCTTCTCGGTGGCCCACAGCTTGCCGCCCGAGATCACGTACAGCTTGCCGTCCAGCCCGACCATACCGCCCACGCCGTCCCAGCCACCGCCCAGCTCCTGGTAGGCCCCCGGCCTGGCCTGCGCGCGCACGACGAGCAGGCAGGCGAGCAGGGCCAGACCGATCGAGATCTTCCGCATGGTCCTCTCCTTTTTCGCCACTCTAGCCTCGACCTCCGGCCGGGACAAGCCCCACCGCGCGCCAGCGCCCCGCGAGCGCGCGCCCGGTGTGAGACCCCTCCGCCGCGGCCACGGCCTGCGGCGTCCCCTGGACGACCACCCGCCCACCGCCCGCGCCGCCCTCGGGGCCCAGATCGATCACCCAGTCCGCGGCCGAGATCAGCTCCAGGTCGTGCTCCACCACCACCACCAGGTGGCCCGCCTCCGCCAGGCGCTGAAGGCCGGCGACCAGCCGCTCCACGTCCTCGAAGCCCAGCCCGCGCGAGGGCTCGTCCAGCAGGACCGCGGTCGGCGCGGCCCCCGTCCGGGCCAGCAGCAGCGCCAGGCGCAGGCGCTGTAGCTCGCCCGCGGACAGCGCGCGCCCCTCCTGGCCCAGCCGCAGGTAGCCCAGCCCGAGCCCGGCCAGCGCGGCCAGCGGCCGCCCGATGGAGGCCGCGCCCTCGAACCAGGCGCCGACCTCGGCCACGGAGGCCTCCAGCAGCGTGGCCAGATCGCGGCCGTCGAGCCGGCAGGCCAGCACCTCGTCCCGGAAGCGGCGGCCCTGGCACACCTCGCAGCCCACGGTCACGTCGGGCAGGAGATCCATGGCCACGGTCACCACGCCCCGCCCCTCGCAGGCCTCGCAGCGGCCGCCCGAGGCCGCGCTGGAGAAGTGCCGGGCGGTGAGCCCCGCGGCCCGGGCCTCGGGTGTGGCGGCGAAGCGCTTGCGCAAGGGCTCCGACACCCCCGCCAGGCTGGCCAGCGTGCTGGCCCCGGCCGCGGCCGGGCCGTCCTGCTCCGCGTCCAGCACCTCGGCCAGCGGGGCGTGCAGCTCGAGCTCCCGGCACCCGACGGGCGCGCGCCCGGCCAGCCGCGCGCGCAGGCTGGGCGCCAGCACGTCCGCGACCAGGCTCGACTTGCCGCTGCCGGACACGCCCGTCACGGCCACCAGGGCGCCCACGGGCAAGGTGAGCTCCTCCAGCGCGAGGTTGTGGCACGCCACCCCGCGCAGGCTCACGCCGGGCCGGAAGGCCCGCGCGGCCCGGACCGGGGCCCGCCCCCGGCGCGCGAGCAGCCGGGCGGTGTAGGAGCTGGGCGCCAGGTCGCCGGGCGGGCCCTGCGCCAGGAGCCGCCCCCCGTCCGGGCCCGCGCCCGGGCCCACCTCGAGCACCTGATCGGCGCGGGCGACGAGCTCGGCGTCGTGCTCCACGACCACCACCGCGTTGCCGGCGTCCGCCAGGCCCCGCAGCACCTCCGCCAGGCGGGCGGTGTCCCGGGGGTGCAGGCCGCGGGTGGGCTCGTCCAGCACGTAGGTCACGCCCACCAGCCCGCCGCCCAGGGCCGTGGCCAGGCGCGTCCGCTGGGCCTCGCCCCCGCTCAGGCTGGCCATCTCCCGGGCCGGGGTCAGGTAGCCCAGGCCCGCGTCCCGCAGGGATCGCAGCCGCCGGGCGAGCTCCAGTCGCAGCTCCGCGCTGATCGCCTCGGCGCGCGGGGAGAGGCCCGCCTGCCGCGGAGCGCCCTGCAGCCCGTCCAGCCAGCCGGCCAGCTCGTCCAGGCTGGCGCGCTCGAGCTCGGGCAGGCGCCGCCCGGCCAACACCACCCGGCGCGCCTCGGGCTGGAGCCGCTCCCCCTGGCAAGCCGGGCAGGTCCGCTCGACGAGCAGGCCCTCCAGGGCCTCGCCACGGGCGTCGGCGTGCGTGCGCTCGTGCTCCTGCTCGACCAGGGCGCACAGCCCGCGCCAGGCGGAGCGGAAGCGGTGCTCCCCGGTGCGCTTGCCGCTCCTGTAGCGCCACAGCACCTCGAACACCCGCTCGCCGGCCCCGTGCATGGCCAGGGCCCGCGCCTCCGGACCGAGCTCGCGGAAGGGCGGCCGCAGGTCGAGTCCGAGCGCCTCGGCGGCCGCCCGCAGGCAGGCCATGTGCTGGCCGTCGGCCTCGCCCAGGTAGGCGCCGAAGCGGGTCCCATCCAGCGCGCCGCCGTCCAGGGGCCGCCCGGGGAAGGCCACCAGCGCGTCCGGATCGCAGCGCTGCACGAACCCGAGCCCGCGGCAGCCCGGGCAGGCGCCGGCCTCGGAGTTGGGGGAGAAGGAGCCCGCCCACAGCGGCGGCAGCTCCTGGCCGCAGGCGCAGGCGCCGCCCTCGACCCAGGCGCCGCAGCCCGGGCAGGGGCGCGCGCCGGCCCGCGCGTAGAGCAGGCGCAGCAGCGGATCGAGCTCCGCGGCCGTGCCCAGCGTGGAGCGCGGGTTGCGCCGGCCGCCCCGCGCGGGCACGGCCACGGTCGCCTGCAGGTTGCGGGCGGCCTCCAGCTCGGCGCCGCCGCGCCTGGGCAGCAGGCGCCGGGCCCAGGGGGCGACCAGATCGGCGAAGCGGCTCTGCGCCTCGGCCAGCAGGGTGTCGAAGACCAGCGAGGACTTGCCGCCGCCCGAGGGGCCGGTCACCACGCTGAGCCCCCGGGCCGGGAAGGACGCGTCGAGCCCGCGCAGGTTGTGGGTGCGCACCCCCACGAGCTCCATGGGCGGCGGTGGTCCGGCGCCTGGCGCCGGCGAGGCCAGGGCCCCCGCGCGCACGCGCTCCCCCTCACCGGCCAGCGCCAGGCCGGTCGGCGAGTCGGGCCGGCCGGCCAGCTCCGCGGGGCTGCCCTGGAACACCACCCGGCCGCCCTCGGGGCCGCTGCCGGGGCCGAGCTCGAGCACCCGATCCGCCGCGCGCACCGCCTGCAGATCGTTGTCCACCGCCAGCAGGGTGTGCCCCGCCGACAGCAGCCGCTCCCAGGCCGCGAGCATGACCGCCACGTCCGCGGGGTGCAGGCCGGTGCTGGGCTCGTCCAGCGCGACCAGCGCGGGTCCGCGTCCCGTCCGGGCCAGCTCGGTGGCCAGCTTGATGCGCTGGGCCTCGCCCCCCGAGAGCGTGGTGGCGGGCTGGCCGAGGCTCAGGTAGCCGAGCCCCAGCTCGACCAGGGCGCCCAGGATGCGCCGCAGCCTGGGGTGCTCGGCGAACAGCGCCGCGGCCTCGGCCACGCTGGACTCCAGCACGTCCGCGATGCTGCGCCCGAGGTGGCAGACCTCCAGCACCGCGGGCTGGAAGCGCCGGCCACGGCAGACCTCGCAGGGCAGCTCCACGCTGCCCAGGTAGCGCATGCCCACCTCGAGCACGCCGGCGCCCTGGCAGGCCTCGCAGCGCCCCGCGGCCGCGCGACCGGGCTGCTTGCCGCGGGCGCCGCCGGGGGTGTTGAAGGAGAAGCTGCCCTTCCCCAGGCCCAGCTCCCTGGCCCGCGGCGTGGCGGCGAACACGTCCCGGATCAAATCGAAGGCGCCGGTGTAGGTGGCCGCGTTGGAGCGCGGCGTGCGCCCGATCGGGGCCGCGTCCACCAGCACCACCCGCGGAAAGGGCTCCGGGCTGGCCCGCAGGCGCTCGACCGTCGCCTCCAGCAGCGCCGTCTTGCCGGCGCCGGACGGCCCGGCGATCAGGTTGAGCGCGTTCAGCCGCAGCTCGACCTCGGCGTCTAGCACGTTGTGCCGCGCGAGGTGCTCCAGGCGCAGGCGGCCGCGGTCCGCGCGCGGGGGGGGCGGCGCGGGCGCCCGCGTCAGCCACTCCCGGGTGGCGCTGGTCCCGGGCCCGCCGTCCTCCGCGAGCAGGGCCCCGGGCGGACCGCTGAACAGGAGCTGGCCGCCCTGCCGCCCGGGCCCCGGCCCCAGGTCCACCAGCCAGTCCGCGCCGCGCGCCAGCGCCGGGTCGTGCTCCACGACCACCACCGTCTGGCCCTGGGCGCACA
The DNA here is from genome assembly GCA_022710975.1 of Myxococcota bacterium. Taxonomy (GTDB): domain Bacteria; phylum Myxococcota; class B64-G9; order B64-G9; family B64-G9; genus JAKLGA01. The sequence goes on from JAKLGA010000007.1 coordinate 273,010, forward strand.
GGCGGTGGAGCACCCCGAGCAGCCGCTCGACCTCCCGGGGGTGCAGCCCGGCGGAGGGCTCGTCCAGCACGACCAGCAGCCCGCGCAGCTCGCCGAGCGCCAGGCCCAGCAGCCGCAGGCGCTGGGCCTCGCCCGGGGACAGGCTGGGCGCGGGGCGGTCGAACGCCAGGTAGCCCAGCCCCAGCTCGGCCATCCCGGCGCAGCGCGCCAGCAGATCGGCGCGGATGGGCGCGAACACGGCCCCGGCGGCCCCCGGCAGGTCCAGGCCCGACAGGTAGCCGCGGAGCTGATCGGCCGTGCGGGCCGCGAGCTCCACGATGCCCTGGCCCTGCCAGCGGACCGCCAGCGCCTCGGGCCGCAGGCGCGCGCCGCCGCAGGCGCGGCACGGGGCGCTGCGCACGAAGCGCAGGATGGAGTCGTTGCGCTTGCCGCGCAGGATGCCCTCCATGACCGGGACGAGCCCGCGGTAGAAGCCCTCCTGGCGAGGCCGGGCGGTGATCCCGGTCCACTTCATGCGGGACTCGAGCGGGTGCTTGCCGTAGGGCACCGTCAGGCGCTCCGAGCCGTACAGCACGACCTGGCGGGCCTCGTCCGACAGCTCCTGCCAGGGGATGTCCACGCTGCCGCCGTGGGCCTGGAGCACCTGGTCGAGCACCGCCAGCGTGACCTGGGAGTACATGAGATAGCCGTTGGGGGTGCTCACCCGCAGCGCGCCCTGGCGCAGCGACCTCTGCGGGTCGGCCACCAGCAGCGCGGGGTCCAGGCGATCCTCGACGCCCAGGCCCTGGCACTGCGGGCAGGCGCCGCTCGCCGCGTTGAACGAGAACAGCCCGCGCGTGGGGCGCACGCCGTCAGGCGCGTCTCCCAGCCGGGCGAAGAGCAGCCGCAGGAGATCCCACACCTCGGTGAGCGTGCCCACGGTCGAGCGCGGGTTGGAGAGCTGGAGGCGCTGGCCCACGGCCACCGCCGGCCCCAACCCCTCCAGGCTGGTCACGGCCGGGCGCTGGAGCCCGCCGACGAACGAGCGGGCGTAGGCGGGCAGCGTCTCCAGGAAGCGGCGCTGCCCCTCGCGGAACAAGGTGTCGAAGGCCAGCGAGGACTTGCCCGAGCCGGACACGCCGGTGATCACCGTCAGGCGCTCGCGCGGCAGGCGCAGCTCGAAGCCGCGCAGGTTGTGCTCCCGCGCGCCGCGCAGCACGATCTCCCGGTCCTTGCGCCCCGGCATGCGTTCAGCCGTGCACCTTGCGGCCGAAGTCGCGCATCCAGCGCTCCTCGTCCGGAGAGAGGGGCCCGCGCTCCAGGGCGGCCAGGTTCTGCTCGAGCTCCGTCCGGTTCCTGGGCGCGCTGAGCGCGAGATCCACGTGCGGGCTGGAGAGCTGGAAGCGGTAGCAGTCGCCGGCCGTCATGACCTGGCCGTCCCAGCCCCGCGGCCGCCGGAGCAGCTTGCGCCAGGAGGTGGCCGTGTAGGCCAGGATGGTCGGCCGGCCCTCGCGCCGGTGGGGGAAGACGTCCCGCTCCGCGCCGGGGTGGGCCGCGTTGTAGCGGATCATCAGCAGGTCGAGCGGCGAGGCGGCGGCCAGCCGCCCGGCCCGGGGCCGATCGTGGATGCTCACCCCGAGGGCCCGCACCTGGCCGCTCTGGCGGAGCCTGAGCAGCTCGCGCTCGGTGGCCGCGCTCCAGGCGGACCCCACCCCCAGCCAGCCGAGCAGCAGCACGTCCAGGTAGTCCGTGCCCAGGCTCGCCAGCGCCTTCTCCGCGCCCCGGCGGACGCCCCAGCCGAACCAGCCGATGTTCGCGTAGGCCACCACGGCCACCTGCTCGCGCCGGGAGCGCAGCGCCTCCTTGAGCGGCGCGCGCAGCCCCGCCCCGCGGGCGGTCACCAGGAACAGGTTCACCCCGCGCTCCATGGCCAGGCGCACGCCACCCTCGTCCAGGCCGTAGTTGGCCGCCAGGCCCAGGCGGAAGAGCAGTTTTCCGGGGAAGGCCGATGGGGTACCGTGGAGCCAGTCGTTCATGGGGTGCATTCTCGCGGATGCTCCCTCGCCTGTCCAGCCAACGCTGATCCGGAAATGACCCGCGGCGTCCGGCCTGCTACAATCCGCGCGAGATGCCTGCACGCGAACCCACCCGTGGAGCCTGGCGGCGCGCGGCGGCCGCGCTGCTGCGCCAGCTCGCGCCGGCCGCGGGCGCGCCGGCCCGGCTGCGCCTGGCCGCCCGGGAGCTGTGCGGCCGGCCCTACCTGGCCGGCTCGCTCATCGGCGGCCCGGCGCTGCCCGAACGCCTGGTCGTCCGGCTGGACGCCTTCGACTGCGTCACCTTCGTCGAGGCCTGCCTGGCGCTCGCGCGCAGCGCGGACGGGGACGGCTTCCTGGCCGAGCTGGTGGCCACCCGCTACCGCCACGGCCGGGTGAGCTGGCCCGACCGGCTGCACTACTTCTCGGACTGGCTGCGCTGGAACCGGCGGCGCGGGGCGCTGCGCCTGCTCAGCGCCGGGCCCGGGTCGCGCGAGCTCACGCCCCGCCTGGCCGTCCTGGAGGGGCTGCCCGCCCGGACCGCGCGCTTCCACGTGGTGCCTCGCCGGGCCCTGGCCCGGGCGCGCGCGCGGCTGCCGGAGTCGGCGCTGGTGGCCTTCGCCTCCCTGCGCGCGGGCCTGGACTTCTTCCACACGGGTCTGCTATTTGGCGACGCGCCGGGGCAGGCGCTCGAGGCGCGCGTCCTGATCCACGCCTCACGCAGCCGCGGCGGGGTGACGGCCGAGCCGCTGGGCGCGTTCCTGCGGCGGAACCGCACGCGCGGCCTCGCCCTGGCCGGGCCCTTGCCTGGTGGAGAGCATCGATGAGCGCGCTGGCCACCGTCCTCCCCTGGAGCGGCGCGGGCGCGGAGCCCGCGGCGCGGGCGCTGCCCGGGCCGCTGGCCGTGATCGCGCCGCCCGGCCTGGACGCCCCGGCCGGCGCCGCGCGGCTGCTGCGCGCGCCGAGCCCGGACAGCGGCGCGGCGGCGCTCGAGGTGCTGCGCTGGTTCGAGGGCACCGGGGCCGAGCACCTCCTGTGGCTGCTCGACCCGGCGGCCGAGCTCGACCCGGCCGGGCTGCGCCGCCTGCGGCTCGCCGCCGAGGACACGGGCGCCAGCCTGGTCTACGGGGACTTCCTCGAGCGCGGCGCCGACGGCGCGCTGCACCCGCACCCGCTGCTGGACTACCAGCCGGGCAGCCTGCGCGACGACTTCGACTTCGGCCCCCTGCTGCTCTGCTCCCGGCGGGGGCTGGCCGGCCTGGCCGAGGGCCTGGCCGCGGACGCGGCCGGGCTGCGCTTCGGGGGGCTGTACGACCTGCGCCTGCGCCTGTCCGAGCGGGGCGCGCTGCTGCGCCTGCCCGAGCCCGTGTGCGTCCTGCCGGCCCGCGCGGAGCGGCCGAGCGGCCAGCAGATCTTCGACTACGTGGATCCGCGCAACCGCGACCGCCAGCGCGAGCTGGAGCTGGTGGCCACGGCCCACCTGCGGCGCATCGGCGCCTGGCTGCCGCCGCCCCGCGCGCCCCGGGCCGCGGACGCGGGCGCCTTCCCGGTCGTGGCCAGCGTGGTCATCCCGGTCAAGGACCGGGCGCGCACGGTGCTGGACGCGGCCCGCAGCGCGCTCGGCCAGCGCGCCCCGTTCCCCTTCAACTTGCTGGTGGTGGACAACCACTCCAGCGACGGCACCACCCAGGCCCTGGCCGGGCTGGCCGCCCAGGACGCCCGCCTGGTGCACCTCGTCCCGGCCCGCCGCGACCTCGGCATCGGCGGCTGCTGGAACGAGGCCGTGTTCTCGCCGGCCTGCGGCCGGTACGCGGTCCAGCTCGACAGCGACGACCTGTACGCCGACGACCGGGTGCTGGCGCGCGTCGTGGCCGAGCTGGAGCGCGGGCCCTTCGCCCTGGTGATCGGGGCCTACACCACGGTCGACTTCCAGCTCCGGGAGCTCCCGCCCGGGCTGGTGGACCACCGCGAGTGGAGCGACGAGAACGGCCACAACAACGCGCTGCGGGTGGCGGGGCTGGGCGCGCCGCGCGCCTTCCACGTGCCCAGCCTGCGGGCGCTGGGCTTCCCCAACGTCAGCTACGGCGAGGACTACGCGGTCGCGCTGCGCCTCAGCCGCAGCCACCGGATCGGGCGCCTGTACGACTCGCTGTACTGGTGCCGGCGCTGGGAGGGCAACACCGACAGCGCGCTCAGCCTGGAGGCCAGCAACCGCCACCTGGCCTACAAGGACCGCCTGCGCTCCATCGAGCTCGCCGCCCGCCAGGCGCTCGCGCGCGGCGGCCAGCCGGGGGTCGCGCCTTGAGCTGGGAGCAGGTCGCCCTGGAGCCGGCCCGCGAGCCGACCGGGCTGGGCGCGCAGCTCGAGGCGCTGTTCGCCGATCAGCGCGCGCGCTGGCCGGCCCTGCGCGCGGGCGAGGCAGCCCTGGCCGGCCTGCGCACCCGGGTGCTCCACGAGGAGGGGACCTGGGTCGTGGCCCAGGCCAACCCGGGCCGGCGCGCCTCGACCCAGGCCCGGGTCGAGCCGCAGGCCATCGCCGCCCGGCCCTGCTTCCTGTGCCCCGAAAACCTGCCGCCCGAGGAGCGCGGGCTGCCCTTCGGCGAGCTGGTGCTGCTGCCCAACCCCTTCCCCGTGCTACCGCGCCACTGCACCGTGCCCGCGCGCGTCCACGCGCCACAGCGCCTGGCCGGCCGGCTGGAGTGCATGCTGGCCCTGGCCCGGGCGCTGGGACCCGAGCTGACGGTGTTCTACAACGGCCCGCGCTGCGGGGCGTCCGCCCCGGACCACGCCCACTTCCAGGTGGTCGCCGCGCGCGCGGTGCCGCTGTTCGAGCAGCTCCCGCTGCAGGGCCTGGCCGACGAGCGCCGCGCCTGGGAGAGCTTCGGGCGGCGCATGCTGCTGGCCGTGCACCGCGACCCGCGGGCCGCCCGGGCCTACCTGGAGGCCGCGCTCCTGGCGCTCGCCCGGCTGCAGCCGGGCGAGGACGAGCCCATGCTCAACCTGTTCCTGCTGGCGCGGGGCGGGCGCCTGTGGAGCGTGGTGTTCCCCCGCCGCGCGCACCGTCCGGCCTGCTTCTCCGCCGAGGGCGCGGCCCGCCTGAGCGTCAGCCCGGCCGCCCTGGAGATGGCCGGCGTGCTGGTGGTGCCCGAGCCGGAGCAGCTCGATCGGCTGGACGCCGCCGCGGCCCGGGCGATCTACGCCGAGGTCTGCCTGGAGGCCGGGCCCTTCGCCCGGCTGGCCGAGGAGCTGGCATGACGGCGCCGCCGACCGGCCAGGAGCCGCGCATCGAGGTGGGCCTGCTCGACGGGGTCGCGGAGCTCGCGCTCCGCCTGGAGGGCGCCTTCCGCGCCGCGGACGGAAGCCGCGCGGGGCCAGGGGAGCTCCGCCTGCAGGCCGGGGGACCGGGCCTGCCCGACGGCGCGGAGCTGCGGCTCGAGCCCGAGGAGCCCGGGCGCGCGGCCTTCGCGCTCGAGGCCACCATCGGCATCGACTTTCACTGGCAGCAGCGCGAGCTCCAGCGTTTCCAGGGCGGGCTGCGCGTGCTCGCCCGCCGCGGCCGGCTCACGCTGGTGAACACGGTGCCGCTGGAGACCTACCTGCGCTCGGTCATCGGCTCGGAGATGAACGCCGCCTCGCCGCCTGCGCTGGCGCGCGCCCACGCGATCATCTCGCGCTCCTGGCTGCTCGCCCAGCTGGCGGGGCGGGGCGCGCAGGCGCGGGCCGCGGCCGGGATGCTCGACGAGCCCGGGGAGCTGCGGCGCTGGACCGATCGCCAGGCCCACGCCGACTTCGACGTGTGCGCGGACGACCACTGCCAGCGCTACCAGGGGCTCAGCCGGGTGGCGCCCGCCGCGGCCGAGGCCATCGCCGCCACGCGCGGCGTGGTGCTGACCCACGGCGGCGCCGCCTGCGACGCGCGCTTCAGCAAGTGCTGCGGCGGGGTGAGCGAGGACTTCCGCACCGCCTGGGGCGACGAGCCGGTGCCCTACCTCGTGCCGGTGCGGGATCAGGCCGGTCCGGCCGGGCCGCTGCCCGGGCTGGAGACCGAGCCGGGCCTACGGGCCTTCCTGTCGGCGCCGCCAGCGGCCTACTGCGCCCAGGCCGAGCCGCACATCCTGGCGCGCGTGCTGAACAGCTACGACCTCGGCACCCGGGACTTCTTCCGCTGGCGGGTGCGCCTGCCGGCGGACGAGGCCGGCCGGCTGGTGCGTGAGCGCGTGGGGCGCGATCTCGGGCGGTTGCTCGCGCTCGAGCCCCTGGCGCGCGGGCCCTCGGGCCGGCTCCACCGCCTGCGGCTGCGGGGCGAGCGGGGGGAGCTGGTGCTGGGCAAGGAGCTGCTGATCCGCCGGGCGCTGTCGGACAGCCACCTGCTGAGCTCGGCCTTCGCCGTGGACGCGGAGGGGCCGGCCGCGCGGCCCGAGGCCTTCGTGCTGCGCGGGGCGGGCTGGGGGCACGGGGTGGGCCTGTGCCAGATCGGCGCCGCGGTGATGGCCTGCCAGGGCCACGCGCACGAGGCGATCCTGGCGCACTACTACCCGGGTACGGCGCTCGCGCGCTGCTACCCCTGAGGAGCCCGGCGTGCCGCAGACCGCCCCCACCGCCCCCCCGGGTTGCGCCTCGAGGTTCGTCGAGGTGCTGGGCCACAGGCTGCACTGCCTGGAGGCCGGCGCGGGCGGCCCGCCGGTGCTCTTCCTGCACGGCATCCCCACCCACGCCGGGCTGTGGCGGAACGTCCTGCCGTGGGTCGCGCCCCGGGCGCGCTGCGTCGCGCTCGACCTGCTGGGCTTCGGCCAGTCGGACAAACCGCTCGACGTGGAGTACGGGCTGACCACCCAGGCGCGCCACGTGGCGGGGGCGGTCGAGGCCCTCGGGCTGGCTGGCGCGCTGGTGGTGGGCATGGACCTCGGCCTGCTGGTCGGGCTGCGCTACGCGCGCGAGCACGAGGCGGACGTCCGCGGGCTGGTGCTCCTCGAGGGGTTCATCCAGCCCATGGCGCAGGCCTACCGGGCCCTGCCGCTCGCCAGCCGCGTGCCCCTGGCGCTCTCCCGGCCGCGCTGGCTGGCCGAGCTGATGATCGTGCGCGGCGGCACCCGGGTGGTCGAGCGCATGCTCACCGGGGGCACGCTGCGCCGCTACACCCCGGAGGAGCTGGAGGCCTACCGCGCGCCGCTCCGCGACCCGGCCGTGCGCCGCAAGGTGTGGCTGGAGGGCGCCGGGCCGCGCTCCATCCGACCCGTCTCCCGGGCCCCCGGCGACCTGGTCGAGCAGATCGATCAGGGCGCCACCTGGCTGCGCGGCTCCAGCCTGCCCAAGCTGCTGCTGCACGGGGAGCCGGGCATGGCCGTCTCGGCGCCGACGCTCACCTACGCCCGAGAGCACCTGACCGCGCTCGAGATCGAGAGCGTGGGCCCGGGCAAGCACTTCCTGCCCGAGGACCAGCCCGAGGCCATCGGCCGGGCCATCGCCGGGTTCCACGCCAGGCTGCCCGGCCCCGGCGCCTCCTCGGCCTCCTAGGCGGGGCGCAGGACCACGCGCAGGATCTCCCCCGGCGGCCACAGTCGCATGCGCGGCCCCCAGGTGCCGGTCCCGCGGGAGACCAGCAGGGTCATCCCACCCAGCTCGAACCGCCCGGCCAGGCGCGGGAAGCCCAGCCGGGTCAGGTAGCCCAACGGCCAGATCTGCCCGCCGTGGGTGTGCCCCGCGAGCATGAGGCCGACGCCTGCGGCGGCCGCCTCCTCCTCGCCCTGGGGCCGGTGGGACAGCAGGATGGTGGCCGCGCCCGCGGGCCGACCGGCCAGAGCGACGCCCAGCCGGCCCGGGGCCAGCCCCCGCCCCATGTGCCCGGAGTCCTCCAGCCCGGCCAGCAGCAGCCCGGGGCGGAGCTCCCGCCAGCCGTCGCGCAGCACCCGCACCCCGGCCCGCTCCAGGGCGCGCACCACCTGCTCGGGGTCGCCGTGGTTGTCGTGGTTGCCGAGCACGGCCCAGACCCCCAGGGCAGGCGCGAGCCCGCGGAGATCTTGGAGCAGCTCGTCCGGCGCCTCGGAGTGGCCCTCGACCAGATCGCCGAGCAGCACCACCACGTCCGGCTCGAGCGCCCGGACCTGCGCGAGCCGCGCCTGCAGCCATTCCCGGCCCAGCAGGCCGCCGAGGTGCAGATCGCTCAGCGCCACCAGGCGCAGGCCGTCCGCCTCCGGGGGCAGCCCGGCCAGCCGCACCTCGTGCTCCGAGACCACCGGCGCCCGCAGGCCCTGCGCCAGGGCCAGGCCGGACAGCAGCAGCCCCGCGGCCAGCGCCACGGCGCGCGTGCGCGGCAGGAGGCCGAGCAGCCTCCGGCGCAGCACGGGCAGCGCCAGGACCGCGAGCGCGTCGTGCAGGAGCAGGCAGAGGGTGAGCAGGATCATCACCCCCAGCCAGTGCATGCCGAACCACTCGATCAGGCCGGCCCAGCTCGCCAGGCGGGCGAGCGGCAAGAGCGCCCACAGCCCCAGGGCCGCGAGCGCCACCCGGCGGCGCCGGACCCGGCCCTGGAGCGGCCAGGCCCCGGAAAGGTGCCAGGCCACGTAGGCGTGCGCCAGACTCCAAAGCACCAGGATGCCCGCGAAGAACACGACTGCGCGCCCCTTCTAGCCCCGCAGCCTGGCGTAGACCAGCTCATCGACCCACTGGCCGTCCTTGAAGGCCGCCCGGCGCAGGCGCCCCTCGAGCTGGAAGCCGGCCTTCTCCAGCACCCGGCAGGAGGCCGGGTTCCAGGCGAAGGGCGTGGCGACCAGGCGCTCGAGCCCGCGCTCGCCGAGCGCGAGCTCGCTCACCGCCCGCACGGCCGCGCTCATCAGGCCCCGCCCCCAGTGCGGCTCGGCCAGCCAGTAGCCCAGCTCGGCGCTGAAGCGCTCCACGTCCTCCCGGGTGTGGTAGCCGATGGCGCCGGCCGCCTCGCCGCCCACCTCCAGGCACAGCACGCTGGGCGGCGCGCCCTGCCGCCACCTGGCCAGGAAACGCCGGGCGTCCTCGAGCAGGTAGGGGTGCGGGAAGCCGTCCCGCAGGTTGCGCCACACCTTGCGGTTGTTCGCGTGCCGGGCCAGGCTGGCCGCGTCGGCCTCCACGAAGTCCCGCAGGACCAGGCCGGGTAGCTCGATGCGCATGCCCAGGTGATAGGTCAGGACGGCCCGCCAGGCAAGCCCGGCTCCAGGCGGGGCCGCAGGCGCCAGGCCAGCCAGGCCAGCGCCAGCGCCGCGGCGCCCAGGAAGAGCGGCGCCTCCCAGCGCGGCCCGAGCAGCAGCCGGCCCAGCCCGAACAGCGAGCCGTACACAGCCACCAGCGCCAGGCCGAGGTGCGCGAGGGCACCCGGGGCGCCGCCCAGGGGCTCGCGCGGCAGGGCCGCCGCGGCGCGCACCGGCCCCCAGCCGGGGCCGCCCGGCCGGATCCGGCGGTAGAAGGCCAGCAGGTGGGCGGGCGGCTCCGGGCGGGTGAGCAGGGTGACCGCCACCCAGACCAGGCTGGTGAGCCCGGTGGTCCACAGCATCAGCAGCGCGCCCTCCCGGCCGTCGGCCGGATCGAATACGCCCGAGGCGGTCAGCGCCACGAACGCGGTCAGCGAGGCCAGCATGGCGGAGATCTCGCTCCAGGCGTTGATGCGCCACCAGAACCAGCGCAGGATGTAGACGGCCCCGGAACCGGCGCCGAGCGCGATCAGGATGCGCCAGGCGCCCTCCACCGAGCCCACCTGCGCGAGCCACCAGGTCACCCCGGCCGAGGCCAGCATCAGCCCCGCGGTGGCCAGCCGGGAGGCGGCCACCACCCTGCGCGGCGGGGCCCCGGGGGCCACGAAGCGCAGGTACAGGTCGTTCACCAGGTAGGCGGCGCCCCAGTTGAGCTGGGTGGAGAGCGTCGACATGTAGACCGCGGCGAAGGCCGCCAGCAGCAGGCCCTTCACCCCCGGGGGCAGCAGCTCGACCGCCGCACGCACGAACCCGCTGCCCGGGTCGGCCAGGCCGGGGTACAGCACCACCACCGCCAGCGCCGTCAGGATCCAGGGCCAGGGCCGCACGGCGTAGTGCGCCAGGGTGAACCACAGGCAGGCCAGCACCCCGTCGCGCTCGCTGCGCGCCGAGAAGATGCGCTGCGCCACGTAGCCGCCGCCGCCCGGCTCGGAGCCCGGGTACCAGGCCGACCACCACTGCACGGTCAGGTAGATCAGGAAGACGCCGAGCGGCATGAAGCCGTCGGCCGACGGCAGGAGGCCCAGGGCCGCCTGGCGCGAGCCGAAGCGCTCGGCGGCCCGCGCGGCCAGCTCGTCCAGGCCGCCCACCGCGCCCACGGCGAACACGGCCAGCGCCACGCAGCCCAGCATGGCCACCACGAACTGCAGCGCGTCGGTCACCACCACGCCCCACAGGCCCGAGAGCGCCACGTACAGGCCGGTGACGCACAGCATGCCCAGCATGGCGGCGAAGGGCGGCAGGTCGAGGGTGATGGCCAGGATCTTGACCATGGCCAGGTTGACCCAGCCCATGATGATCAGGTTGATGGGCAGCGCCAGGTACGCCGCGCGCAGGCCCCGCAGGATGGCCGCCGGCCGGCCGGAGTAGCGCAGCTCGGTGATCTCGGCGTCGGTGCTCACCCCCGCGCGGTGCCACAGGCGGGCGAAGAAGAACACGGTCAGCAGGTTCCCCGCGACCATGTTCCACCACACCCAGTTGCCGGCCAGGCCGTGCTCGGCCACCAGCCCGGTGACCGCCAGCGGGGTGTCGGCCGCGAAGGTGGTGGCCACCATCGAGGTGCCGGCCAGCCACCAGGGCAGCGCACGGCCGGCCACGAAGTAGTCCCTGCCGCCCTGGCCGGCCCGGCGGGTGAGGCGCAGGCCGAGGAAGAGCGACAGCGCGAAGTAGGCGCCGATGACCAGCCAGTCCAGCCAGGCGAGCGACATGTCCGGGATGCTAGCGCGCGCGGAGGGCGCAGCGAAAGTCCCTGGCCCGTCAGGCCGCGCCGAACCAGGCCGCGCGGCGAGCGCGCGCGGCCGCGGGGGTCGCGGCCAGCAGGCCCGCGGGGCCCCAGCCCTCGAGCGCGAAGCTGGCCGAGACCACCCCGCGCTCGAGGGCCGCGGCGGGCGGTTCGCCCGCGAGCAACCCCGCGAGGAACCCGCCGGCGAAGGCGTCGCCGGCCCCCGTCACGTCGACCACCGCCGCGGCGCGCGCCGCCCAGGGCGTGCTCACCCCTAGGGCGCCGTCGTGGAGCAGCCCGCCCCGCGCGCCCAGCTTCCACAGCACCTGGCGGAGCCGCCCTCCGGCGGCCGCGCGCAGCGCGCGCAGCGGCTCCTCCCCCGCCCCGGGCAGGCGCAGCTCCTCCTCGTTGGCCAGGAACACGTCCACCCCCGCGAGCGTCTCGCCCCAGGCGCCGAGCGTCGCGGGCGTCACCTGCTCGCACGGGTCGAGGGACAGCAGCGCCCCCCGCTCCCGGGCCAGAGCGGCGACCAGCGCGGCCTGGCTCGCGCGCGGCTGGGGCGCCAGGTGGTAGATCCGCGCCCCGCGGGCCGCCGCGCAGGCCAGGTCCGCGGGCCCGGGCGAGCCCTCGGCGTGCCCGGGGCGGCCCTCGCGGGGCACGATGCGCCGGCCCTCGGGAGCGTACACCAGCCAGGCGCGCAGCCCCGGCCGGCAGAGGGGGCGCAGCCCCGAGAGATCGACGCCCCGCCCGGCCAGCGCGGCCAGGGCCTCCGCCGGGTAGTCCTCGCCCACGGGCGCCACCACGGCCACCCGCGCCCCCCAGGCCGCGGCGCCCAGGGCGACGTACAGCACCGCCCCGCCGGCCTGCCCGACTCGCGTCCCCCCGTCGGGGAAGACCACATCGTCGACCACCAAGTTGCCCAGGCAGACCAGCTCGCTCGGCATGGCTCCTCGGGCCCCGCGGGCTCAGCGGGCGGGCGGAGGCAGCTCGCGGGCCGCCCGCACCAGCTCGGCCACCCGGGCTTCGTCCAGGGGGCGGTCCCAGGTCCCGCCCTGCTTGACGGACGAGCCCACGATGAAGCCCGCGGCGCCCTGGTAGCGGCCCAGGTTGTCCGCGTGGACGCCGGAGCCCACCAGCACCGGCAGCGACGCGGCCGCGGCGGCCGCCTCGACGTCGGCGGGATCGGCCGGATCGCCGGTGGCCGCGCCGGTCACCACCAACCCGTCGGCCAGGAAGAACTCGGCCGCCCGGGCCGTCTCGGCCAGGCTCACGTCGGCGGTGATGGCGTGGGCGGAGTGCTTCTTCTTGATGTCGGCGAAGACCCGGATGCCCTCGGCCCCGAGCGCGCGCCGGTAGCGCAGCAGCTCGCCGGCCGAGGACTCGATCAGCCCCTCGTCGGCCACGTGGGCGAACACGAAGCCCTCGACCCGCACGAAGACGGCCCCGATGGCCAGGGCCACGGCCAGGGCCTCGCGGTTGGCCCCGGCCAGCACCTGCACCCCCAGCGGCAGCGCGACCGCCCGGCGCACCTCGACCCCGACCGCGGTCATGCCGGCCACGATCTCCGGGCCGACCGCGCCCTTGAGGTAGGGCCGGTCGTGCATGTTCTCCAGGAGCAGCGCGTGGAAGCCCGCGTCGCGGTAGACGCGCGCCTCCCGCACCGCGCGCTCGGCGAGCGCCGCCAGCGGCTCCCTCGCGGCCGGCGTGCCCGGCAGCGCGCCCACGTGCAACATCCCGATCAGCGCCCGCGGGGCGCCGCACAGCTCGAGCATGCGTTGGCTGCTTTCCATCCGGGCATTGTACCCGGGACAGCGGCGCGGGGTCACCAGGAATGTCTCCCGTCCCGGGGGCGCTGGGCGGAGAGGCGCCCTGGAGCCCAGTGATTCACGAATTACCATCGAATTCCAAGCCATAAGCAAATGTACACCATTTTGATTGACTTTCAGGACAATTTGAATCGAGAATTCCTCTGCGACCGGACCGGAGGTGTGCGGTGAAGATCTCGACCAAGGGTCGTTATGGGCTGCGGGTGATGCTGGAGCTCGCCAGCCACAGCGGCCAGGGCGCCCTGCGGGTCGAGCAGATCGCCCGCCGCCAGGGCATCTCCGCCAAGTACATCCACGTCCTGGTGAGCAGCCTGCGCTCCGCGGGTCTGGTGAACACCGTGCGCGGGCCGAACGGCGGCTGCACGCTGGCGCGCAGCCCCTCGGCCATCACCGCGCTCGACGTGGTCGCGGCGCTCGAGGGCGCGAGCGCCCCGGTCGAGTGCGTGCTGGACGCGGCCGGCTGCAAGCGCTCGGCGGAGTGCGCGACCCGGGAGGTTTGGTGCGAGGTGGCCGCCGCGATGGACCGGGTCCTGGCGGGCCTGACCCTCGAGCAACTCGCCCGCCGCCAGCGCGACAAGGAAGCCGGTCGCGCCGCGACCTCGAACTACCAGATCTGAGCCAGGAGGAAACATGTCGAAGATCTACGCGGACAACGGCCAGACCATCGGCAACACGCCCCTCGTGCGGCTGAACCGGCTCACCCAGGGCCTGCCGGGCACGCTGCTCGTCAAGATCGAGGGCCGCAACCCGGCCTACTCCGTCAAGTGCCGAATCGGCGCCGCGATGCTGTGGGCGGCCGAGCGCGCGGGCACCCTCAAGCCAGGCTCGCGGGAGATCTCGGTGATCGAGCCGACCAGCGGCAACACCGGCATCGCGCTGGCCTTCATGTGCGCGGCGCGCGGCTACCCGCTGCTGCTGACCATGCCGGAGACGATGTCCCTCGAGCGCCGCAAGATGCTGGCGGCCTTCGGGGCGCAGCTCGTGCTCACCGAGGGGGCCAGGGGCATGGTGGGCGCGGTGGCCAAGGCCGAGGAGATCGTGGCCTCCAGCCCCGCCAGGTACTTCATGCCCCAGCAGTTCAAGAACCCGGCCAACCCGGAGATCCACTTCACCACCACCGGCCCGGAGATCTGGAACGACACCGACGGCCTGGTGGACATCTTCGTGGCCGGGGTCGGCACCGGCGGCACCCTCACCGGCGTGACGCGTTACCTCAAGCAGGCGCAGCGGCGGGCTGTGCGCGCCGTGGCCGTGGAGCCGGCCAGCTCGCCGGTCCTGACCGCCATCCGCAAGGGCGAGCCGCCCCGGCCCGGGCCGCACAAGATCCAGGGCATCGGCGCCGGGTTCAAGCCCGACGTGCTCGATCTCGAGCTCGTCGACGACATCGCCACGGTCTCCAACGAGGAGGCCCTGGAGTTCGCCCGCCGCCTGCACCGGGAGGAGGGCATCACCTGCGGCATCTCGAGCGGCGCGGCCGTGGCGGTCGCCCACCGCTACGCCGCGGCGCCCGAGAACAAGGGCAAGCTGATCGTGGCCCTCCTGCCCGACGCCGGCGAGCGCTACCTCAGCACCGCCCTGTTCGAGGACGCGCAGGCGAGCTGAGCGTGCCGGACGCGAGGCCAGCGGCCGGATCGACTCCGGCGCCCGAGCGGATCGCCGTCGCCATGAGCGGCGGGGTCGACAGCTCCGTCGCCGCGGCCCTGCTGCGGGAGCAGGGGCACGCGGTGCTGGGCCTCAGCCTGCAGCTCCAGCCCCGGGCCGGCCGTGCGTGCGGCGGCACCGACGGCCTGGAGCGCGCGCGGGTGGTGGCGGGTCAGCTCGGCATCCCCCTCCACACGCTCGACGTCGCGCGGGAGTTCGAGGCGCTGGTGCTGCGCCCGGCCTGGGAAGAGTACGCCCGGGGCCGGACGCCGAACCCCTGCCTGCTGTGCAACGAGCACATCAAGTTCGGCCTGCTGCTCGCCTGGGCCCGCCGGCTCGGCGCCGAGGCCCTGGCCACAGGGCACTACGTCAGGCTGGAGCGGGACGCGCGCGGGCGGCCGCAGCTGCTGCGCGGCCAGGACGCCGCCAGGGACCAGTCCTACTTCCTGGCCGGCCTGACCGCCGAGCAGCTCGAGCCCCTGCGCTTTCCGCTGGGCGCGCTCGCCAAGCCGGAGGTGCGCGCCCTGGCGCGCCGCCTGGGGCTCGCCAGCGCGGAGGCCCCGGACAGCCAGGACGCCTGCCTGCGCCAGCCCGGCCAGGCCTTCGCGGAGGTGCTGCGAAGGCGCTTCGGGGCCGAGGCGCGGCCCGGCCCCGTGCTGGACGGCGCGGGCAGCGTGCTCGGGCGGCACCCGGGCATCCACCTGGTCACGGTCGGCCAGCGCAAGGGCCTGGGGATCCCGGCGGCCAGCCGCCGCTGGGTCAAGGCGCTGCGGACCGAGGACGCGGCCGTGGTGCTGACCGCCGACGAGCGCGAGCTCGACTCCCGCGGCCTGACGGTCCGGGGGGTGCGCTGGATCGACGGCCAGCTCCCGGACGGGCCGCTGGCCTGCCAGATCCAGGTGCGCTACCGGACCGCGGCGGTGCCCGGGCACCTCGAGCGGACCGGCGCGGACGAGGCCCGCGCCACCTTCGAGCGGCCCGTGCGGGCGGTCAGCCCGGGCCAGGCCGCCGTCTTCTACGACGGCGAGCGCGTGCTGGGCCGGGGCTGGATCCTGGCCGCGGGCTGAGGTCCGCCGGGCGCGCGGACCGGCCGGCGAGGGTGCTATGCTGGGAGCCGCGGAGGTCGGCCAGACATGAAGGACAGCCAGGCGCCGGTCGGGTTCGACTTCCTGGTCCGGATCCTCGAGGCGCTCCCCCACCCCTTCTACGTGATCAAGGCGGACGACTACACCATCGTCCTGGCCAACGCGGCCGCGCGGCTGGGCGCGCTGACCGGCGAGACCACCTGCCACGCGCTGACCCACCACAGCCCGACGCCCTGCGAGGGCGACCACCCCTGCCCGGTGCGGCTCATCCGCGAGACCCGCCAGCCGGTGGTGGTCGAGCACACGCACTTCGACGCCGACGGCCAACCCCGCACCATCGAGGTGCACGCCTTCCCCATCCTCGACGCGGCCGGCCAGCTCACCCACATCATCGAGTGCGGCATGGACATCTCCACGCGCCGGCAGGCCGAGCTCGAGCGCCAGGCGGTGCTCGAGCGCCTGGAGCGCGCCCTCGAGCAGGTCAAGCAGCTCAGCGGCCTGCTGCCCATCTGCGCCGCCTGCAAGAAGATCCGCGACCCCGAGGGCGGCTGGCGGCAGCTCGAGGCCTACATTCGCGATCACTCCGAGGCGGACTTCAGCCACACCCTGTGTCCGGCCTGCGCGGACCGCCTCTACCCCAAGAAGGGCTCCTGAGCACCATGCTGCTGCTGTTGCCCTACAGGGTGGACGCGCTCGAGGACCGCAGACCCTGGGCCAACCACCTGCTGCTCGCCTGCCTGGTCGCCGTCCACGCGGTGCTTCTTGCGCGCGGCCAGGGCCTGCCCGAGGCGCTGGTGCTGCGGGGCTGGAGCCCGGCCGGCCTGCTCGGCTCGATGTTCCTGCACGCGGACTGGTGGCACCTGATCGGCAACCTGGTCTTCCTGTGGGTGTTCGGCAACGCGGTGGCCTCGCGCCTGGGCAACCTGGTGTTCCTGGCGCTCTTCCTCGGCGCGGGGGTGGCGGCGAGCGCATTTCACGTGCTCCTGTCCGACGCTCCCGCGGTGGGCGCGTCCGGGGCCATCAACGGAGTGGTGGGCGCCTACCTGGTGCTGTTCCCCCGCACCCGGGTGTCCATGCTGTGGGTGGTGCTGTACCGCGGCGGGACCATCCGGGTGCAGAGCGCCTGGCTGCTCGGCTCCTGGTTCTGCCTGGATCTGCTGGGCGCCCTCCTGGGCGCGCCGGGCATCGCCTACCTGAGCCACGTGGGCGGGTTCGCCAGCGGGTTCCTGCTGGCCGCGCTGCTCGCGCGGGCCGGCCGGGTCAGGTTCGAGGCCTTCGAGCGCCCCCTGTTCCGGGGGCCCGGAGAGCCGGCCCCAGCGGGCCCGCCGGAGGCCCGGCCCGGACGCGCGGCGCTGCCCTCGCCGCCGCGGCCCGCGCCGTCGCCCCCGCCCGCGCCGTCGCCCCCGCCCGCGCCACCAGCCGGCCCGCCCGGGGAGGGCGTCTCGATCACCTGCGGCTGCGGGCGCGAGCTCCACCTGTCGAGCCGGTTCCGCGGGGGGCGGACCGTCTGCCCGGCCTGTTTCCGTGAGCTCGAGGTGCCGCGCGCGCCGGAGCGGGCGCGGGACCAAGGCTAGGAGGAGCATGGAGCTCGAGCTGCTCAGCGGCGAGGCGCTGCACCGGCGGGTGATCCAGGAGACCCTGCTGGCGGCCAGGAAGCGCGTGTGGATCGCCACCGCCAACCTCAAGGACATGCAGCTCGCCATGGCCGCCGGGCGCTACCAGCCGGTGCTGGAGGCCTTCGATCGGCTGGCCGCCGAGGGGGTGGCCTTCCGCCTGGTGCACGCGGACCTCCCCTCGCGGCCCTTCCGGCGCACCCTGGAGCGTTTCCCGCGCCTCACGGGCGGCGGGCTCGAGCTGCAGATCTGCCCGCGCTCGCACTGGAAGATGGTGCTGGTGGACGGGCGGGCGGCCTACTGCGGCTCGGCCAACTTCACCGGCGCCGGCCTGGGCGCGAGGAACGAGCGCCGGCGGAACCTCGAGATCGGGGTGTTCTCGCGGGACCCGGCCCTGGTGCGCCCGCTGGAGGAGCTGTACGACGCCTTCTGGCGGGGCGAGCACTGCCCGCGATGCGCCTTCCGCCGCGCCTGCCCCGACCCGATCGGCGCCGAGAGCTGAGCCAGCCGGATCGTCAGCAAAGCCTGGGCAACCCGACTAGGTATACGGGGGGGGTGCGAGTCCGGGCACGCGCCCGGACGGGCAGACGGGCCCGAGCGCGGGCCCGGAGGAGGTGGGCCATGTCCGAAAGGGTGCTGGTCCCTCTGGACGGGACGAAGGCGGCCGAGCAGGTCCTCCCGCTCCTGCAGCAGATGCTCGATTGCGGCCAGGTCCGCGAGGTCATCCTGGCGCGGGCCGAGGAGACAATGGCCCCGGTGATCTACGACTACGTGCTGAGCCCGGCGCAGCTCGCGCAGGCCGAGGAGGCCTCCCTGCGCGAGGCGGCCGACTACCTCCGCGCGATCGAACGCCGGCTGCGCTTCGGCCAGGCCGGGCACCGCACCGCGGTGCTCGAGGGCCGCGCGACCGAGATCATGCCCGTCTTCGCCACGCGGGAGGCGGTCGACCGGGTGCTCCTGGGCGTGCCCGAGAAGAAGGGCCTGCTCGGCCGCATCCACCGCCGCCTGGCCGAGACGCTGGCGCACGCCTTCCAGGTGCCCGTGAGCCTGTGCTCGTCCCCCGCGTGCGCGGAGCAGCACCTGAGCCTGGGGACGTGCTGAGGGCGGGAGCGACTAGGGGAAATGCTCCTCGAGGGTGCCGTAGTACTCCACCTGGGCGTCGGTGGTGGACCACTCGGTGACGCAGGAGTTGAAGTTGCCCTCGATGGTGTACACCGTGGACCCGTCCGGTGAGAGCTCCTTGACCATGGCGTAGTGCTGGAAGGTGTACTTGACGAGGTCCCCGGGCCGGGGCCGCCAGCCGGCCGGCAGCTCGCCCACCCGCCGCTGGGGCAGGTAGTAGGGCTGCGTCAGGCCCTCGCCGGACTCGGCGTACACCCAGTCGACGAAGTCGTAGCACCACAACCCGGGCTGACCCAGCATGTACGGACGCTCGTCGACCCCCTCGCACATGCCCACCTCGGCGAGCGCGATCTCGACCAGCCGGGCGCGCACCCGCTCCTCCTCGGACGAGGGCGGCTGGCAACCGGCCAGGGGATCGCCTGTGGTGTCCGGGTCGCAGACGCAGGCCCCGGCGTCACAGTGGGCGTTCACCCCGCAGCCCACCCCGGCGCAGGGATCGTCCGGTACGCAGCTCAGGCCGACCGGGTGGGTGCCGCCCGGGCAGACGCACACGGCCGCGCCCTGCTGGACCTGACAGGCGCCCAGCCCGGAGCAGGTCTGACCTTCGCAGGGATCCGCCGGGTCGACCAGGCAGGCGAGCCCCTCGGCGTGGTAGCCAGGCTCGCAGTCACAGGCGGCCGCCTCGGCCACCACCCGGCAGGCGCCGTGGCCGGCGCAGTCCACCCCGTCGCACGGCCCGGCGGGGGTGGGCGCGCACTCGAGCCCCTCGGGCTGGTAGCCAGGGTCGCAGCGGCAGACGGGCTCGCCGTCCACCGCCTGGCACAGCCCGTGGCCGGAGCAGGCCAGCCCCACGCAGGCGTCCTCCGCCACCGTGCCCGCCTCGCAGCCTCCCGCGGGAACCAGGAGGGCGAGGGCCCCCAGCCACGGCGACCACCCGAGGATCAGGGACAGCAGGCGGCCCCGCATGGCTCACCCTCCGGTGTGTGTCCTCCCTCGACTATCGCGGTTCGTCGTTGGATTGGCAAGGCGTGGCCTGCACGAAGGAGGCGGCCACCTTGCCGGAGACGCCCTTGAGCTCCAGCTCGCCGGCCGGCTCCAGGGCGAAGGCGTCGCCCAGCAGGCGCGCGGTCTCCGGGCCGATCAGGATGCGGCCCGGCCGGGAGCGCGACTCGAGCCGCGCGGCCACGTTCACCGCCGGGCCGAGCACGGTGTAGTCCGAGCGCACCAGCGAGCCGAAGTTGCCCACCACCGCCTCGCCGGTGTTGATGCCGGTGCGGGCCCGCAGGCCGTGCTCGGGGGCCACCGCGGGGATGGCCGCCTGCATCTCCAGCGCCAGGCGCACGCAGCGCCGGGCCTGCTCGGCGGGCTCGAGCGGCTCGGGGGCGCCGAACACGATCATGATCGCGTCGCCCACGAACTTGTCCACCGTGGCCTGGTGGCGGTGGGCGATCTCGCACATGCAGGTCAGGTAGTGGTTGAGCAGCCGGCCCAGCGCCTCCGGGCCCAGCCGCTCGGACATGGGGGTGAAGCTGACGATGTCGGTGAACATGACCGTGACCACGCGCCGGTCGGGCGGGGCGTCCAGGCGAAGCTCCCCCCGCGCGGCGCGCCGCACCAGGGGCTCGGGCAGGTAGCGGCGCAGGACCGACTCGGTGATGTAGCGGTGCAGCTTGACGGTCTGGTTCACCCCGTAGTTCACCGCGCCGAAGGCGATGAGCAGGCTGGCGGCGATGGCCACCAGGCTGAGCGCGCCCCCCTGCGCGTAGGCCGGGTGGACCAGGGGGAAGGTCATCCCCGGCGCCACCGGGATGAGCCCCGCCAGCTCGAGCGAGCCCGTGGTCAGGTACAGGCAGCCGCCCAGCGCGACCGCGCTCAGGCCCATGCGGTAGTCGAAGAACACCCGGTACACCGCCATGGCGACCACGATGTTGACCACCGCCGGGTTGGTCAGGGTGCCGAACGAGTAGATGATCACGTGGTTCGTGGTCAGCTCGATCGCCAGCGAGGCGTAGCTGGCGGCGACCTGGAAGCGGAGCGCCCGGCCGCGCAGCGCCAGGGTCGCCGCGTTCAGCAGGATGTACACCACGAACTCGGCGCACCAGACGGCGAACACCGGCCGGGCCAGCCAGTGCGCCTCCGGGGCCCGCAGGCCCTCGAGGAAGCCGATCAGCGTGGGCAGGGCGATGAACGGCACGACCAGGAGCAGGCGCACCCAGGCCGCCGCGCGCAGCCGCCCCGCCTCCGCCTCGCCCCCGCCGCTGCCGGTCAGGAAGTCCCGCAGGAACGCGCGCGCGCCGAGGTCCCCGCCCAGCGCCCCGGGGGCTTGCGGCTCCACGCGGGCCACCTCAGCTCTTGTCCGCCGCCAGCAGCCGCTCGAGGCCGCGGCTGAAGTTGAAGTAGGAGGACAGGATACGCATGAGCGCCACCAGCGGGGTGGCCAGGAACATGCCGGGGATGCCCCACAGGAAGCCCCAGAAGATCAGCCCCAGCAGGATGGCCACCGGCTTGATCGCCAGGCGGGTGCCCATCAGCTTGGGCTCGAGCACCTGCCCCATCAGCACCTGCAGCACCACGAACAACCCGGCGAACCCGACGATGGCGGCCCAGGAGTCGAGCTGCACCATGGCCAGCAGGATCGGCGGCACGGTGGCCACGATCGAGCCCACGCTGGGGATGAAGTTGAGCAGGAAGCCCAAGGTGGCCCAGAACAGCGCGAAGTCCACCCCGAACGCCCAGCACAGCAGGTAGGTCACCAGGCCGGTCAGCAGGCTCATCAGCGTCTTGATGGTGATGTAGGCGCTGATCTTCTCGTTCATCTCCTGCAGCACGCCGGTGAACGAGGTCGTGGAGAATACCAGGAAGCCGGTGAAGATGACCACCAGCACGAAGTTCCCCAGCAGCTTGATGAGCGAGCCGAGGAATCCGCTGACCGTGGAGCCGATGGGCAGCTGCTTGAGCTGCTCCAGCACGCCGTTCTCCTGCATCCAGGCCAGGGCGGCCTGGGCGGTCGGCGACTCCTGCAGGGTCTGGGACATGCGCGTCTCGTAGTAGGGGAAGCGCGTGGCGATGTCCCGGGCCGAGACCACGGCCGCCATGACCAGGCCGAACAGCACCCCCAGGATGAGCACCATGGCGGCGATCTTGTTCAGCCAGCGGAAGCGGCGCAGCCCGAGCGCCCGGGCCACCAGCCCCTCGACCTTGTGGATGATCATGGTGATGAAGATGGCGATCACCAGCGGCACGATGACCGCCTGGGTGAAGTACAGGATGACGCCGATGGCCAGCAGGCCGAGGATGGCGGTGAAGGTGTCGTTGATGCTGTAGACCGAGCGGATGATCGCGTCCGCGTCGGTGTCGGCAACGCCCAGGCGCTCGGCCAGATCCAGGATGCTCCCGTGCTCCTCGGGGTTGAAGGCGCCCTTGGACTGGACGAGCTGGGCCAGGTTGTAGATGAAGCGGCGCTTCTCGGCCATGCTGAGCTCGGCCGCCGCCCGCCGGGTGAGCTCCTCGAGCTCGTGCTCGTCGCAGCCACCGCAGGCGATCAGCTCCGCCAGGTGCGGGAGCAGGTGGGCCAGGCCGTGGTCGTTCAGGTAGCGCTTGATCCACACCTGCTCGCGCCGCTCGATCTGGCGATCGGCCAGGCTGAGCTGGACGAAGCTGTGCAGGTAGAAGTGGCCGCGCCAGTCGTCCCCGAAGGGGGTGGTCTTGGGATCGGGCATGCCGCGTAGGATACCACGACTCACAGGCGCAGCCAGGTCAAGCCCCCGTCCCGCCACCACACGGCCACCGCCCGGCCGACGATCAGCTCGCGGGGCACCAGGCCGAACACGCGCCCGTCGGCGCTGTTGCCGCGGTTGTCGCCCAGCACCAGGTAGCGCCCGGGCGGCAGGCTGAGCGGCCCGAGGTCCGGCCCGCCTCCGCGGTCCAGGCTCAGCAGGTGGGCTCGCCCGGGCAGCTCCTCGACCAGGCCGCCCGCGCCGGCCCGCAGCGGCACGGGCCTGCCCTCCAGCACGAGCCGTCCCCCGCGCACCGCGATCCGGTCGCCGGGCACGGCCACCACGCGCTTCACCAGCCGCTCCCCGTCCACCGGGGAGTCGAGCACCACCACGTCGCCCCGGGCCGGGCCGCCGAAGTCCCAGGCCACCAGGTGGCTGAAGGGCACCCGCAGCCCGTAGGCCAGCTTGTCCACCAGGATGTGGTCGCCCTCCAGGAGCGTCGGGCGCATGGAGCCGGAGGGCACCACGTTGTGATCGGCCAGCGAGGAGCGCGCCGCCAGCAGGACCAGCAGCAGCGCGAGGAGCTTCAGCGCGTCCCTGAGCCGGCCCCTCTGCCTGTCACGGTCCGGAGCCTTCGCCTGCATGCTCCACCTCCTGGTCGTGGCCCGCCAACCGCCCTGGCGGCCAGGGCATTCCCCGGGCCGCGCGCTCACTCCGCGGCGGGAGCACACTCGGCCTCGCCCTGGAAGGGCTCGGGGTCGACCGCGCGCAGGTGGGCCCAGCGCGCCCGCTCGCACTGGAACAGGTGCAGCCACAGGTCCTCGAGATCGGTGGGCTGGCCCTCGGCGCTGTCCAGCGCGAGCAGCCCCTCGGCCGCCTCGCGCACTCGCGCCAGCGCCACCAGGTAGGCGGCGCTCTCCGCCTGATCGGCGAAGTAGCGCCCGCGCACGCGGTGCACGCCAGGCGGGAGCGCGGCGCAGTCGGCCGCGAGCCCCCCGCCTCGCGCGGCGAAGCGCAGCCCATACCCCACCAGCTCCGGGGGGGGCAACGTCACCCCCTCGGCCCGCACCGTGACCAGGCAGCGGCCCTGGTCGGGCCGCCCGCGCAGCCCGCGCGCCAGCCGGTAATCGAACAGCAGGCTGTCGCCCAGGCCGTCGTGCTCGGCGAGCGGATCCAGCTCGTACCTGGCCTCCAGCCGCACCGGCCGCCCCGCCGGCAAGACCAGCTCGGCGGCGGCGTACTCGCGGCGGTAGCGCGCGGGCCGCACACCCCGGCAGACACCCTCCCGGGAGCCGAGGCACAGGCTCAGGTCGTCCGGCAGGGCCCCGGGCTCCGGCGCCGCGCCGGCGACCAGCAGCCGGGTCGGCAGGGCCTGGCCCTCGGCCGTCAGGCGGAAGCCCCGGGGCAGGCCGAGCCCGGGCTGCTCGCCCACCAGGACCGCGAAGGGAACGCCCAGGGTCACCGGCGCGTCCTCCTCCGGGCTGACGAGCGAGTAGCGGGCGGTGACCCGGACGCCCCCCCGGGTGAGGAGCAGGTCCACGCGCTGATCGCCGAGCCGCGGGCCAGCGGCCGGGAGGGTCCAGGTGCCCGGGACGGGGCGCAGGTCGCCCGGGGCGAACATGGGGGCCGGGCCGCGGACGTCCAGCGCGTCGCGGTGCAGCCAGCGGAACACGCTCAGCCGCTTGGTCAGGCGCTCGCGCAGATCCCGCTCCACCGGGATGAACAGGTCGTCCGCCACGCGCGGCGCGAGATCCGTCTGCTCCCGGACCAGGCTGTCCCCGGCGCGCCGGAAGCCCTCCAGCTCGGGCAGCAACACCCCGCGCGCGGTGAGGACGACCTCCAGCCGGCCGATGCGCCCTCCCCGCCAGGCGCCGCCGGTGGACAGCAGGTAGCTGAACACGCGCTCGCGTCCCAGCGGGTCCTGGGTCACCAGGGTGTCGACGGCGTAGCGCACGCGCACCCTGACGGGCCGGCCCGCGGGGAAACGGAGCTCGCTGGCGAAGAAGCCCCAGCGCCGTGTGTCCTCCGGGGCGGCCTGCTTCCAGTCCTCGACGAACCCGGCCCGCACGAACCGCGCCCGCCAGCGGGGCGCGACCTCCTCGGGCACCGGGCCGCCCAGCACGAAACGGCTCTCGACCTCCCGGCCGTCCACCTCGAGGGAGTAGCGCCGCGGCTTGCCCGCCAGCCAGTCGCCCCCGCGCGCGCTGCGGCCGCGGATCAGCACGAAGGGGAAACCGTACGTGAGGGTCTTGTCGGCCCCGTGGTTGAGGTAGGTGTAGTCCACCTCGACCCGCGCCTCTTCCCTGCGCAGCTCGATCTCGAGGCGCTCGGTCTGGCAGGCCACGTCCGGCTCCACGGCCATGCGCGCGCCGTCGAGGGGGGCGCCCGGGCCGACCCCGAAGTTGGTCGCGGGGCTGTCCGCCCGCAGGCTGAGCCCGTTGGCCGCTGCCGGCGAGGCGGCCAGGCTCAGCCCGAGCAGCAGCAGGCCCGGAGGCAGGCGGAGGTGTGGTCGTGCTCGCGGGGTCGGCATGGTTGCGGAGGCCCTCGTCCTGGCGGCGCCGCGGCGGGCAGCGCCCCCTCCATAAGACGGAAACTCCACGCCGCCTCACTCCCCCTGGGACTGGGGCGTGAAGCGGCGGATGAGCTCGCGCTGGGCCTCGGTCTCGGGGCAGTCGGGGCTGCGCACCTCCCGCAGCGTGGCCAGGGCCTCCTCCGGGCCGAGCCCCCGCAGGCGGAGCCAGCAGCCGGCCACCGTGCCGGTGCGCCCCAGCCCGCCCGCGCAGTGCACCGCCACCCGCCGGCCCGCGGCCGCGGCCCGGTCGATGCGCAGGACGAGCTGCCGCACCGGGGCAGGATCGGGCAGCACCCCGCCGTCCGGGATGGGCAGGCGCCAGACCTCGAGCCCGCGGGCCTCGGCGCGCGGGACGAGCTCCGGGATGGCGAGCCGCGCGAGCTCGTGGTCCTCGAGCAGGCAGACCAGCACCGCGACCCGCTCGACCTCGACCAGCCGGGCGAGGTCCGCCTCGAGGTCGCGCGCCCAGGCGCCGCCCAGGTACCTGGACACCGAGCGCTTGCCCGGGGCGAAGGTCAGCCCCACCCGCCCGGGCAGCCCGAGGTCGGGCAACCAGTCCACCCGCAGCGGGTGGGTCGTGGAGGTGCGGGTGCTCAAAACGCCCACACGAGCTGGCTCAGCACGCGGTGGTCGAGGCGATCGTCCGCGCCCGGATCCTGGCCCGAGAGCACGCCCGGGTTCACCCGCGCGGCGTACTGCGTCTGCCACTTGAAGGCGTGCTTGTGGAAGTAGACCGACACCGCCGCGGCCGCCTCCTGGGCCGACTTGCGCCCCTCGGGCACCACCAGGGTGTAGCGCACGATCGGCTCCACGCGCTCCGCGATCAGGTAGCCCGCCTGCAGGTAGGCGCCGCTGGCCGCGAGCTCCTGGTCCGCGAAACCGGTCTCCCCGCCCGCGCCCGCCGCGCGCTGGCGGGCGGAGACGAAGAAGGCCCCGCCCAGCGAGAAGCCGTACGCCTTGAGCTGGTAGTCGAGCTCGGCCCGCACGGCCGCGTCCTCCCCCCCGTCCGCGTCGGGGTCGAGGATCAGGCTGGCCCCCAGGCCCAGGCGCGGGCCGCCGCCCTCGAAGTCGGTCTCGGTGTAGGGCTCCACCGCGCCGAGGTTCAGCCCCAGCCGTGCGACCAGCAGCGGGTGGAGCTCGTCGGGCACGTTGGTGAAGGCGCCGGAGAGGATCTCGCCGGTCTCGAGATCCACCCGCCCCTCGAGCCAGGGCTTGTCGGCGTTCGAGCCGTTCCACACCCCGACCGACCACTCGAGCAGGCCGGCGCGCTCGCAGCCGTCGTGCAGCATCAGCCCGAGATCGTAGCCCTCGCCGAAGAAGGTGTTGGCGAAGGAGCGATCCACCATCTGGTAGCGGCCCGAGGAGTGGAGGAACTGGCGCGCGAAGGGCCGCTTCATCAGGCCCACCCGCAGCTCGAGGACCCGGGGCAGGAAGGCGTAGTTCGCGTACACGTCGAGCAGCACCATGGTTCCCTTGGCGAAGTCGACCTCGAAGCGGAACTCGAGCTCGGGCCCCATCAGGTGGCCGGTGAACATCAGCCGGGCCACCGAGATGGCGAAGTTGAACTCCTGGTCGCGCCCGTCCGCGCCGTCCAGGCTCTGGAGGCTGAAGAGCGTGTGGGCCCGGACATTCAGCCGGAGCAGGTGGTCTCCGTCGGCCGAACGGACGAAGAAGCCCTTGTCGTAGCCGAACGCCGGCTCCGCGTCAGCGGCGGGCTCCTCGGCCCACCCGGGAGCCGTCCAGGCTACCGAGAGCGCGACCACGAGGAACCCGCCCAGCCACCGCGCCATGCCGCCTCCCGGGCCCGACCTTCCCACGCCTGGCGGGGCGGGATCAACCTCGCCGCCGGGCCAGATCCACCGAGAAGAGCGCCAGGGCCGCCCAGATGAGCGCGAAGGCCAGCCAGCGCCCCTCGGGCATGGGCTCGCGGAAGGCGAGCACGCCCAGCAGGAACTGCCCGCTGGGCGCGAGGTACTGCAGGAAGCCCGCCGTGGACAGCGGCAGCAGGCGCACCGCGCGGTTGAAGCACACCAGCGGCACGGCGGTGATCAGCCCGGCCAGGAGCAGCAGGCCGTCGAGCAGCCCGCTGCGCCGCAGGAAGGCGAGCTGGCCGTCCAGCCCGAGCCAGGCGAGCGCGGCCAGGGCCAGCGGGGCGAGCAGCGCGGTCTCGACCGCCAGGCCGAGCGCGGCCTCGACCGGCGCGAGCTTCCGCAGGAGCCCATAGAGCGCGAAGCTGAAGGCCAGGGCCAGGGCGGGCCAGGGCAGCCCTCCCTGCTGGAACGCCTCCAGCCCCACCCCCGCCGCCGCCAGGCCCACCGCCGCCCAGGCCAGGGGCCGCAGGCGCTCGCGCAGGAAGACCACCCCGAGCGCCAGGCTGAGCAGCGGGTTGATGAAGTAGCCGAGCGAGGCCTCGACCACCCGGCCGTTCATCACCGCCCAGATGTAGACCAGCCAGTTGGAGGCGACCAGTAGCCCGGTCAGGGAGAGGAGCGCGAGCACGCGCGGGCGCAGCGCGGCGCGCACCTCCTGCCGCGAGCTGCGCAGCCACACCCAGCCCCACAGCAGCAGGGCCGAGCCCAGGACGCGGTGGCACAGCACCTCGAGCGGGCCGACCCCGCCGAGCGCCTTGAAGTACAGCGGCAGCAGCCCCCACAGCCCGTAGGCCGCGACGCCGTACAGCAGGCCCGCGCGCGAGACCCGGGCGGACGGGGCGGGCATGGCGGACGCAGCGGTCAAGGAGCCCGTTCTTCCTCAGCCCGGGCGGCCGAGCAGCGCGGCGCGGCTCAGGCGGATGCCGTCGAGGGGGCGGGCCACGAGACCCTGGCGCGCGGCGGCGGCCAGCCCGCGCTCGAACTTCGCCCGGTCCACGTGCAGGCGCGGCTCGGCCACCAGCACCCGCCCGGCCGGCGCGAGCGCCGCGGCCAGCTCGGCGAAGAAGCGGTCCTGCTCCGGCACCTCGTGCACCATCCAGAAGGCCAGCGCGAAGTCGAGCGGGCCCTGGAGCCCCAGCCTCTCGGGGCTGGCCCGCAGGCACTCGACCCGCTCCGCCACCCCCGCCCGGGCCGCGCGCCGCGCGACCCGGGCCAGCTGCTCGGGCTGGAGATCGACGGCCTGCACCCTCCCGCCCGGGCCCACCAGGCGCGCCAGCGCGGCGGTGAAGTAGCCCATGCCGCAGCCGATGTCCGCCGCGCGCATGCCCGGCCGCAGGTGGGGCCCGAGGATGCGGGCCGGATCGTGCAGCAGGCGCCGCAGCGGGTTGTCGAAGGTGTAGGTCAGCCACCAGGGGCACAGGTGCGTCATCGCTGCTCCTCGCCCGCGGGGCGTGCCACGCCCAGCACGTTCGGGATGGGCCACTGGCCGCGGTTGCTCTCGTCCTCCAGGAAGCCGGTCTCGAAGCTGCCGCACAGGTCGAGGTCCAGCCCGCCCGCGTGCACCGACAGCGAGGCCTCGGGTCCGCCCTCCAGGTGCTGGGCCCGGCGCACGCCGAGCGGCAGGTCGAGCAGCAGCCGGTTGAAGGCGTGCATCGAGCGCGGCGCGCGCAGGAAGACGAGCAGCAGCCGGCCCTGGTCGTCCTCGGCCAGGGCCACCTCGCTCCAGCGCCGCGCGCCCTGCGGCCAGGCGTTCTCCCCGGCGCCGCGGATGAGCCGCAGGTTCTGCACCACCTCGGCGTAGTCCTCGAGCAGGGCGCGCTCCGGCGCCCTGTCCAGATCGAGCAGGCGGGCCGGGGCGAGCCCGGCCCGGCGCGGCCCGAGCACCAGGGCCTGGTGGTAGCTCTTGACCCAGGTGGCGCTGTGCAGGCGCTGCCCACGCCGGACGTGGCCCACGTGGGTGCGGCCGTCGGTGGCGAACATGCCCAGGTTGGCGACCACGCTGAGCTGGTGCTCGCGCGCCCAGTCGGCCGCGCTGCGCGGCTCGAGCTGGAGCTCGCCCGCGAGCAGCAGCCGCAGCGGCGCCACGGCCGGGTCGAGCCGCACCAGGTGCAGCTCGCCCTGCCCGGCCCCGGGCTGGCCCGCGAGATCGACCCGCGCGTACTCCACCCCGGGCTGCAGCGCCCGGAAGCCGATCCGCGCGGGGGGCGCGACGGGCTCCGCGCCGCGCGCGGCTGCGGTCAGAACCAGGAGCCCGAGCAGCGCTCCGGCGCACGGGTGGCGGTGGAGGAAGGTCCGCATGCCCGCCCATGCTACCCCAGGCACACGGCCCACTTGAAGCCCGGCCTCCGCCCGGGGTAGACCTGGCCAGGCGGCGGCGTCCGCAGGAGGTGCCCGATGGAGCCGAAGAGACCCGGGGAGCTCGCCAGCGGCCTGGTCCCCTCCACGGCCGTGGAGCTGGCCGAGCTGGTGGCCTACCAGCCGGGCGCGGTGGTCAGCCGCACCTTGCTCCAGCGCCCGGGCGGCACGCTGACCGTGTTCGCCTTCGATCAGGGCCAAGCCCTGTCGGAGCACACCGCGCCCTTCGACGCCCTGGTGCAGGTGCTGGACGGGGAGACGGAGCTGGTCATCGGCGGCCAGCCCGTGCGCGTGGTCAAGGGGCAGATCGCGCTCATGCCGGCGAACGTGCCCCACGGCGTCCGGGCCGTGCAGCGCTTCAAGATGCTGCTCAGCATGATCCGCGGCGGCTGACCGGGCTCACAGCGGGACGCCCGGGGCGGGGTGACGCCGGCGGCGCGG
This sequence comes from Myxococcota bacterium, assembly GCA_022710975.1. Classification (GTDB taxonomy): domain Bacteria; phylum Myxococcota; class B64-G9; order B64-G9; family B64-G9; genus JAKLGA01. The sequence continues at coordinate 302,201 of JAKLGA010000007.1, forward strand.
CCGGCGGCGGCGGCCGGCGGGCTGGCCCGCGGCCGGTGGCGTGCTCCCGGGCCGCGCGGCGGCCGCGGCGGGTCGGCCGGAGCTGGTGGCGTACGGGTTCCGCCCGGGGGTCGCGTCGGGCCTGCGGTCGGTGCGGCCGTCCTGGCGGCTCTCGCGGCGGCGCTCCTGGCCCGCCTCGGCGCGCGCCCGGGACTCCGCGGCCTCGGACTTGCGCAGCGCCTTCTCCCGGGAGCGCGCGCGCTCCTCGGCCTTGCGCTTGCGGATCTCGGCGATGCGCACCCCGATGGGCACCTCGAAGCGCTCCGCGGGCCGGTGGTCGTAGTCGAAGCCGGGCAGCTTCAGGCGCGGCAGGCGGTGGCCGAGGTGGCGCTCGATCTGGGCCAGGTCGCCCTCCTCCTCGCGCGCCACCAGGGTGATGGCCACGCCGGTGCGATCGACCCGCGCGGTCCGCCCCACCCGGTGGATGTAGTCCTCGGCCATGTGCGGCACGTCCACGTTGACCACCAGCGCCAGGGCCTCCACGTCGATGCCCCGGGCGGCGATGTCGGTGGCCACCATGACCCGGAAGGTTCCGTCCTTGAAGCCGGCCAGGGCCTCGGTGCGCCGGGTCTGGCTGCGGTTGCCGTGGATGCGGGTGCAGGGCACCCCGCGGCGCTCGAGCATCTCGGCCAGGCGGTTGGCCCGGTGCTTGGTGCGGGTGAAGGCCAGCACGCTGTCGTACTTGCCGATCTTGAGGATGGCGGCCAGGAGATCCGGCTTGAGGTCGTCCGCCACCGGGTAGACCTCGTGGGTGATGCCCCTGGCCGGGGCGCTCTTGCGCTCGATGTTGAGCGCCACCGGCTGGTGCAGGAGCTCCCGCGAGAGCGCCACGATGGGCGCCGGCATGGTGGCCGAGAACAGCATGCCCTGCCGGCGGGTCGGCAGCTGCGCCAGCACCCGCTTCACGTCCGGCAGGAAGCCCATGTCCAGCATGCGGTCGGCCTCGTCGATGACCAGGATCTCCAGGCCGGACAGGCGGGCGTAGTCGTGCTGCATGTGGTCGAGCAGCCGGCCCGGGGTGGCCACGATCACGTCCACCCCGCGGCGGAAGGCGTCCACCTGGGGAGACATGCCCACCCCGCCGAACACGGAGGCCGCGCGCAGCCGGGTGTGCTGGGCGAGCAGGTTGAGGTGCTCGGCGATCTGGGCGGCCAGCTCACGGGTCGGGGCCAGCACCAGCGCCCGGGTCACCCCGCGCGGCTTGCCGAGCAGGCGGTGCAGGATGGGCAGCCCGAAGGCGGCCGTCTTGCCCGAGCCGGTGGCGGCCGCCCCCAGCACGTCGCGCCCGTCGAGCAGCGGCCGGATGGCCACGGACTGGATGGCGGTGGGGCGCTCGAACCCCAGCTCGCGCACGGCGCGCAGCAGCGCGGCATCGAGGCCCATGTCGTCGAAGGTCGAGGTCGTGGGAACGGGCGCAGACGTCATGCCGGGGTGACTCCTCGCGCCGCGGACCGCGGCGGCTGCCCCTGGATACAGGCTCCCGGGAGAAACCGCAAGGATCTCAGGGGCCGCGCCGCCCTCGGCCGAGGAGCCCCAGGGCCAGGAGGCCGAGGGCCAGCCCCTGGCCGACCGCCTGCCCGGCGCTCGCGCAGCCGGCGTCCGCGTCCTGGCCACCTGGGTGCTCGAGCTCGTCCTGGCCGTCGGGCGGCGGGCCCTCGAGCAGGCGCTGCACCTCCGCGGCCGGGGCGTCGCTCGCCTCCAGCCAGGCGCGCACCTCGTCCGAGAACACCCCCAGGCGCACCTCCTCGGCCGAGGCGGCCACGGCCTCGGAGAGCAGCGCGGGCCCCTGGCCCGGGCCGAACTCGGCCTCGTCCAGCGCGCGCACCATCTGGGCCAGCTCCAGGGTCCGGCGATCGTCGCCCCAGGCGAAGGGGAAGGTCAGGGCCGAGACGGCGTCGTTGTTCGCGGCCAGCATCTGCGCGCGCAGCTTGCCGAGGGTCTCGAGCGTCACCGGGCAGCCCTCGCCCCCGCCGCGCGCCGCGCACCAGTCGTCGGCCGCGCGCTGCATCAGGGCCAGCAGCCCGTCGTCGAAGGTCCCCCAGCTCCAGGCGCCCGGCTCGGCGTCGAGCCCCCAGCCGAGCAGCAGCTCGAGCGGGCAGCTGAGCTGCGGGTAGCCCTCGTGCTCACCGAGCAGGCTGAAGGCCAGGGAGGCGTCCCGCACCAGGTGGCGGGCGGCGTCTCCGTGGGGGCTGATGTAGATGCGGTGGCCCGGTCCGTCGCCGAGGATGTGCCCGTGGTAGCCGAGCGCGAAGGAGAGCTCGCGCACGGTCAGGCTGCGGGCGACGAGCAGGCGCACGTACTCCCCGTCCTCCTCGATGCCCGGCGGGATGGTCACCCCGGCGTAGCCGGCCGTGTACCAGAGGTCCGGCCCCGGGGCGCCGGCCAGGTAGGCCTGCAGGTCGAGGCCCGTCAACACCGGGCCGCCGGCCTGACCGGCCGCCCGGGCGTCGCGGCGGGCCTGCCAGTCGACCAGCGCGTGCAGGTCCGCGCCCCAGCCGAGGGCCAGCCCGGGCCAGATCCACGCCAGGCACAGCAAGGCGAGCGCGGAGCGCATGCGTCCTCCCTGCCCACGAGGGTCGCATGGGCTCGGGCTGCGAGGCAATGCGCTGCGGGCCATGCGCCGCGGGCCATGGCGCTTGAGCCTCCATGCGCCTTGCTGCTATCGTGCCCGCATGCCCGCCCCAGCCCCCCTCGGCGTGTTCGACTCCGGCTTCGGCGGCCTGACCATCTTCAAGCGCGTGCGCGAGCTGCTGCCGGACTACGACTACGTCTACCTGGGGGACAACGCCCGCGCGCCCTACGGCCAGCGCTCGTTCGAGGTGGTCCTGCGCTTCACCCAGGAGTGCGTGGACCACCTGTTCGCGCTCGGTTGCCCGCTGGTGGTGATCGCCTGCAACACGGCGTCCGCCAAGGCGCTGCGCAGCATCCAGCAGCGCCACCTGCCGGCCGCCTTCCCCGACCGGCGGGTGCTGGGCGTCATCCGGCCCACGGTGGAGGCCATCGCCGGCCACACCCGGACCGGCCAGGTGGCCGTGTGGGCCACCCCCGGCACGGTGCGCTCGGAGAGCTTCCCGCTCGAGATCGCCCACCACGCGCCGGGCGTCCGGCTCACCCAGCAGGCCTGTCCGCTGCTGGTGCCGCTGGTCGAGGCCGGCGAGCTGGAGGGGCCCGGCCTGGATCACTTCATCTCGAAGTACTGGCAGGAGACCGCGGCCCGGGCAGCGGCCGCGGGCGCGGCGCCCGACCTGCTGCTGCTCGCCTGTACCCACTACCCGCTCATCCAGCCGCGCATCCGCGCCCTGGTGCCGCCCGGGGTGGCGCTGCTCGCCCAGGACGCGCTGGTGGCCCCCAGCCTGGCCGACTACCTCCGGCGCCACCCGGACATGGACCGGCGCCTCAGCCGGGGCGGCTCCTGCCGCTACCTGACGACCGACGTGGCCGATCACTTCGACCGCCTGGCCGAGGTGTTCCTGGGCCAGCCGGTCGCCTCGGAGAAGCTCGCGCTGTAGGGATCGGCCGGGCCGTCAGCCGCCCAGCACCGGGCGGATGGCCGTCCGCACGCTCTCGCGCACGGCCTCGTCGGTGAACACGGGCAGGTTGCCGGGCACCTTGGCCTGGGGCACGCCGGACCTCACCAGCCGCTCGATGGCCGGGAGCGCCTTGTCGCGGAACTCCTGCAGCCGGGTGCGGATCTTCTCCTCGGTGTCGTCCGAGCGCTGGATCACCTTGGCCCCGCAGGCGCTGCAGGTGCCGTCGGCCTTGGGCGGCTTGTGCTCCAGGTGGAACACCTTGCCGCAGGCCTTGCTCGAGCAGATGCGCCGGCCCACGGTGCGCTTCACGATGGCCTCGTCCTCGTTGTCCACCACCAGCACGAGATCCAGCTTCGTGCCGCACTCCTTCACCAGCGCCAGCAGGAAGTCGGACTGCTCGGGCGTGCGCGGGTAGCCGTCCAGCACCAGGCCCTTGCCGCCCGCGGCGCGGAAGGCGGCCGCCAGCAGCTCGTTGGTGATGGGGTCCGGGACGAACTTGCCCCGGTCCACGTACTGGGCGGCCTTGAAGCCGAGCACGGCCGAGGCGAGCTCCACCTTGGCCTTCTTGGCGGCCGCGCGCAGCGCCTTCTGGATGTCCTGGTCGGGCGCCAGCGCGCCGTCCCGCCACAGGCCGGCCAGCGCGCTCTCGTCGCCGAGCGCCTCGCGCACCTTGCCGTAGGCGCCCAGGTACTCGCGGAAGATGTTGCCGGTCGAGAGCTGCTTCAGCCCGTAGAGCTGGAGGAGCACGTCGATGCGCGGCTGCTTGCCGGCCCCGCTCTTGCCCGCCACCACGATGTTCTGCACCTGCATGGTCTCTCGCCTCCTCGGGTTCGTTCCGGGCCTGGAGGCTACACCGGACGGTGGAGGCGATCAATCGGCGCGCGGCCATTGAGCCCGGCGGGCGGCCGGGGATAGGATGGGCCCGGGAGGCCCCGTGGACATCTTCGTGCTCAGCCTGGTGCTGGTCCTGCTGCTCGCGCTCAACGCCTTCTACGTGCTGGCCGAGTTCGCCATCGTCAAGGTGCGCCCTTCGCGCGTGGCCGAGCTCGAGGACCAGGGTGACCCCCGGGCGCGCACCCTGGCCGAGGTCCTCAAGCACATGGACGAGTACCTGGGGGTGTGCCAGCTCGGCATCACCTTCGCCAGCGTGGCCCTGGGCATGGTGGGCACCAAGCTCACCGAGGCCATCATGGGCCACCCGGACCATTCCCTGTGGACCTACACGCTGGCCATCGCCGCCTCCTACCTGCTGGTCTCCGGCGCGCACATCGTGCTGGGCGAGCAGGTGCCCAAGTCGGCCGCCATCCGCATCGCCGACCGGGCCGCGCTGGCCTGCGCCAAGCCGCTGCGCATCTCGCGGGCGGTGTTCTTCCCCGTGCTGTGGCTGCTGACCATGGCCGCCCGCGGGGTGCTGCGCCTGCTGGGCATGTCGCGCGCGGCGGTCGGCTCCCAGCCCAGCGAGAACGAGCTGCGGCTCATCCTCGAGAAGAGCCAGGAGCGGGGGCTGATGAGCTTCCGCAGGCTGCTGTTCATGGAGAACGTGTTCGACTTCGGCCGGCTCATCGCCCGGGACGCCATGCGCCCGCGCTCGAGCGTGCGCGCGCTCGACGCCCGCCAGCCCTGGGCCCACAACCTCGAGGTCATCCGGGCCACCCGCTTCACCCGCTACCCGCTGGTGACCGGGGACGGGGACAAGCCGGTCGGCTTCGTGCACCTGAAGGACCTGATCATCCGCCCCGTGGAGGGGGAGCCGGATCTCCGCAAGCTGGTGCGCCCCATGCTCACCACGACCGAGGCCACGCCGCTCGAGGGGCTGCTGGCCGAGATGCAGCGCCGCCGGCTGCACCTGGCCCTGGTGACCGGCGCGGAGGGCCGCTGGACCGGGTTCATCACCCTGGAGGACGTGATCGAGGAGCTGGTGGGCACCATCCGCGACGAGTTCGAGGACGAGGAGCCCGCGCGCCTGTCCGACAGCCTGGCCGCCGATCGCATCCACCTCTCGGTCGCGGGCGACTCCCCCATCGCCGCCCTGCGCGCGGCCCTGGCCACCATGCCGCCCGAGTCGCTGCCCATGCCGGCCGAGCAGATCATCAAGGCCATCGAGGAGCGCGAGCACCTGGTCAGCACCTACCTGGGGGACGGGGTGGGCATGCCGCACGCCCGCGTCAACGGCCTGCAGAAGCCCTTCATGCTGGTGCTGCGCATCCCCGAGGGGGTGCCCTGCGTCGGGACCACCGAGAAGGGCAGGCTGCTGTTCGTGCTGCTCACCCCGGCCGGCCAGCCGCGCGTGCACCAGCAGCTCCAGTCCGTCATCGTCACCCTGGTCAACGAGAGCGAGTTCGTCAAGGAGCGCCTGCTGACCGCCAGCACGCAGGCCGAGGTGCTGGACGTGCTGCGCACGGCCGAGCAGGCCGTGCTGGACTGAGCGCGCAGAAGAGGAGGCCGCCGTGGGACACCTGGGACAGCTGAAGGCGGAGTACCGGGCGCTCGTCCAGCGCCTGGACGCGAGCTTCATGCCCTTCCCGGCGCCGGAGGACGAGCGCGCCTTCGCGGGCTTCCGCGAGGCGCTCGAGATCCTCTACCGGCCCGAGGACGCGGCGCTGGCCGCCCGCATGCCGCACAAGCCCGCCCGGCTGGAGGAGCTGGCCGCGCGCCTGGGGCTGCCGGCCGCGGAGCTCGCCCCGCGGCTCGAGGAGCTGTGCGAGCGCGGGCTGGTCATGGATCTCATCCACCCCAAGAGCGGAGAGGTCCGCTTCATGCTCTCCCCGCCGCTGGGCGGCTTCCTCGAGTTCTCCATGATGCGGGCCCAGGATCACATCCCCAAGAAGCGCCTGGCCGAGGCGCTCGAGGCGTACCTGCTGGGCGACGACACCTTCGCCCGCGAGCTGTTCGCCCGGCCGACCAAGTTCGGCCGGGCGCTGGCCGACGAGGGCGGCCTCGGGGACGCGCCCGAGGTGCTCGACTGGGAGCGGGCCAGCGCGGTGATCGCGGAGGCCAGCCACCGGGCGGTCAGCCTGTGCTACTGCCGCCACCTGGCCGAGCACCTGGGCCCGCGCTGCGACGCCCCGCTGGACGTGTGCCTGTCGCTGGGCAGCGGGGCCGACTTCGTGGTGCGGCGCGGCTTCGGCCGGGCGATCGAGCGCCAGGAGGCGCAGGCCATCCTCGAGGCCAGCCGCGAGGCCGGGCTGGTGCAGCTCGCCGACAACGTGCAGCGCCGGCCGGTCTTCCTGTGCAACTGCTGCGGCTGCTGCTGCGAGCAGCTCCAGGCCATCCGCCGCCACGGCCTGCCGGCGGTGAACCCGAGCGGCTTCCAGCCCACGTCCGACCCGGCCGCCTGCAAGGGCTGCGGCCGCTGCGCCCGCTCCTGCCCCATCGGCGCCATCGCGCTCGAGCCCACGCCCGGGGTGGCCAAGCGCCGCCAGGTGCTGGCCCCGGTGGTCGATCTCGAGCGCTGCATCGGCTGCGGGGTGTGCGCGCGCGCCTGCCCGCAGCACGCGCTCTCGCTCGTGCGCCGGCCGAAGCAGCCCACCGTGCCGGCCAGCGCCTTCGAGCGCGTGACCGCCATGGCGCTCGAGCGCGGCAACCTGGGCGCGCTCCTGTTCGACGACGCCGGGGCGGGCGGGCGCTTCCTGGGCAAGGTGCTCGACGCCCTCACCCGCCTGCCGGCGGCGCAGCGCGCGCTGGCCCAGACGCAGGTCCGCTCCCGCTTCCTGGGCTTCTTCCTCGGCAAGAAGACGTGACTGGACTACCTTGACCCACCCACACGCCCGCGCGCACAATCGATCTGTCAGCGGACCAGCCAACGGCGGGCGGATTGTCTCGGGGATGGATCCCTCGCCGGCGGCGCCACCCGGGAGGGACGTATGATCGGGACGGCGGCGAAGCGGCGCGGGTTCGACTCATCGAAGGCCTGTTCCTTGCAGGGGGGGCGTCACGGTAGCCCATCCGGGCTCCAGCTCGTCCTGCCGCTGCTCTTGCCGCTCGCCGTCCTCATCTCTCCGCTGACCGCACCCGCGGCCGTGCCGTGCGACGAGCCGCTCGTCCAGGTCGCGTACGAGGCCGACACCCTGCCCGAGGACGATCCTGTCGCCCCTTGGATCGCCAACGTCACAGGCGACGTGCTGGCCTTCGTCGAGAGCGGCATCCTGACCATCGTGGCCCAGGCCAACGGCTCGGTCGTCTACGACCGCGGCGAGGAGCGCATGGCGAACTCCGATGCCTACGCCTTCTCGGCCCGCGTGTGGCTCGAACAGACGCAACCCGACGCAAGCCGGGCGGGGATCCTCATCGGGGGGAAGGACGGCATCAAGTCCCCGCGGATCATCCTGTTCGACTGGCCGGACTACGGCCGGCGCTTCGTGCGGCTGGAGACCCTGTCCTGGCCAGCGCCCGAGGTGGAGCTCGACTGGAGCGAGCCGCACGCCTACCGGCTGGAGGTGGTCCGCGCCGGCCTGGCCCGGGTGTACGTGGACGGCAACCTGATCATCGAGCACCCCTACGCGGACCTCACCGATTGCACGCCAGGAGAAGAGAGCTTCGGTTTGAGCCAGTTCGGCATGGCCGAGAGCATCGTGCACTGGGACTGGGTGCGTTACGAGTTCTGCGCCTCGCCCGCGGGGCCCGAGAACCAGACTCCCGTGGCCGAAGCCGGCGAAGCCCAGGAGGTCTACGAGGGCGACTGGGTGACGCTGGACGCGACCGGGAGCGCGGATCCCGAGGGTCAGGAGATCGGGCTGCTGTGGACCCAGACCGAGGGGCCGCGGGTGAAGCTCGACGAGCCTTCCTCGGCCACGCCCGGGTTCTTTGCCCCGGAGGCGCCGGACGGGACCCCGCTGGGTTTCAAGCTGCTGGTCATGGATCCGGAGGGCGCCACGGGCGCGGACGAGGTGCTGGTCCTGGTCCGCTCCCGCCTGCCCGACCAGGGGGTCTCCAGCCTGCTCTCCGCGGTGAGCACGGCGCCCATCCCTCAGGGCCAGCGGCGGCGCCTCGCCCGGCTGCTCGAGGAGGCGATGGAGGCCACGACCTGCCTGGCCAAGGAAGAGGCGCTGAGAGGATTTCTCGAGGAGGTGGGGAGGGCCGGCCGATGGCTGCCGACCGATCTGGCCGATGCCTGGGCGGCGGCCGGTCAGGAACTGCTCGCCGAGGTCGGGCCCTGCGCCAAGAGCTGCCGGGAGGAAGGCGGCATCGAGGGCACGAACCTGGCGCTGACTTCGCTCGGGGCGAGGCCTGTGCCTGGTCCCACAGGATCGACGGCGTGCGCGGGCTGCACCGGGGCCGGGCTCGCGCTCGACGGGGACGAGGGCACGGCCTGGGTCGCGCCAGGCGAGGGCTCGGAGCTGGTGGTGGACCTCGGAGCGCGGCAGGTCATCAAGGGCGCCCGGGTGGTCGGCCCCTTCCCGCAGGCCTACCGGCTGGAGATCTGGAACGATCTCACCTCGGCCTGGGAGCAGGTGGCCCATCGCACCCAGGCGGTGAAGGTGGGGCTCGAGGACTTCTGCGACACGCAGACCCGGTTCGTACGCTTCGTCAACGAGGGCACCGAGGGCAGCGGGGACACGGTGGTCAGCGAGCTCGAGGTGTACGGGACCGCGCTCCGCCAACCGCGGACGGTGTGGCCCGGCAACGACCCCTCGTTGACCCACGAGGTGGGTCGGGCCGAGGAGACTGCCTGGGTGGCTGGCGCGGACGAGGTGGGCTGGCTCAGCGCCGGCCCGCACACCCTGGTGAGTGCGGGCCGGCGCTGGGTACAGTTCCATGTCCAAACCGACGGACAGCGGTCGGATGGCGAACCGGTCGGCCGGGTCTTGGTCATCCGTGAGCGGGGTGGCCAGCAGTTCGTCGAGGCGGAAGGACTGGTTTGGGGGCGCCCCGCCGAGAATCCCAAGACCCTGGAATTCAAAGCCAGTGCGGACAGCCGATATTCATTCGCGGTTTACGACCATGGAGGGGTCGGTCTCATCCTCGAGAAAATCGTTCTCAAGGACCATCCCGGAGGTTTTTCGTACCAGCCGCTCACATACCTTGTAGGGCCATCGGGCCGTAGAGTCGAGGTACTGGAGCGAGAACACATCCTGCGTGACTTGGTTGTCCAGTTGCCAGGCAGTTCAGGCCAGACTCTGTTGCACGTCGAGCCGGCCAGGCCCAGTGTGCCGAACGGTCCAGCAAGCACTATGGGACCCGGGGTTCACCTGACGACCGACACCCCACTGAGTGACACACGACACCTGCGGGTTCGCATGCCAATCGACATCCAGGCGCTGCAGCTCGCAGGCGCCAACGGCAGGGACCTACTCCTTGAGGTTTCCGGGGACGACGGAAGGATCCAGACTCTCGGAGGGAACCTGGGGCGATGGTGGCGGATCCCCACGGTTCCAATGGAACCGTTAGACATTGAGCTGAGGCCGGCTCTGGAACTCGACATGCCGACATTCGGGTTTGCCGATCCGGGAGGTCCTGCGCCTGTACCTTCCGGATTCGCAGCGGATCACGAAGCCTACAATCTCCTGCACTACACCCTCAATGATCATTTCGGATCCCCTGTCGCGGTCGACTCGAGCCTCAATGGCAATGCAGGGCGCCTCATCGGAGACGCACAATTCATCGCGGGCGGCGTCTACGGCGGCGCTATCGCGTTCCGGGCAGGCAGGCTGGAGGCGGATATCGGGCTCATCCCCAAAGCATTCTCGATCGAGATGTGGCTCCGAATCGACACACTCGGCGCTGGCGAGCGTACCATCGTCGCAGCGCAAACCGTGAACTTCAGGCTCGTGGCCGAGCGATCACTGGCTGCTGGTGGCGCAGTCAACATCCTTCACCTGGAGGTCTACGACGCGAACCGAAGCGACTATCTGCGGGTCGCGACCACCACAGACGATACATCCCCGGGTTCGGGATGGCATCACGTGGTGGCACTATACGACGGCCATTTCAAGGGACGCATCTACGTGGACGGCCGTGTCAACCGGAACGGGATCAACGTGTTCGATTCCTCTCTGGGTCACCAAATCACGGCGGCAGACATCCAGACCGGGCCAGGCTGGCCCCGAGCACCGGGCACGACAATTCGGCCGTTCGTTCTCGGCCGGCCGGCTGGAATGATCGAGTATCGGACCTTCACCGGCGCGATGGATGAGGTTCGCTTTTCCGACCTGACCCGCTTTCGGACCGCGAATGCGCCCTCATGCCCGCCGAGGTGCCGGCCCGGAGAGCACGGCAACCAGGATCCCAACGCGATGGGGAATCGGTATCACCTAGAGGGGAATGACTGGTATACTCCAGTGCAAGGAATGCACGATCAGAACTTTCCTTTCCGTTTCCCCTATATCCAGGACGTGACAGACCACTCCGCCCTCGTCGTGTGGCGAAGCCAGTGCGAGCCCAAGTACATTCACCTTCCCAATGGGGCTGATATCGTATTCCTGCCGACCATGACCTTCTGTCTGGGCGAGGCCGGGAAACCGATGGACAAGTGCTCAGCCGTGCTGCCCTCAGCTGGTGTGAGCGACAAGGACAAGTATCCGGACTGCCAATACGCCATCAGATTGTCTGACCTACGCCCATCGACCTGGTACCACTATAAGGTCCGGGAAGACACTGTGGTCTATGGCGACCTTCCTCACTTCTGGGATTTCGAACTGGCCACGGATGCCCACTTCCGAACCGCGCCGCTGGCATCTGACGATCCTCTGGAGTTCGTAGCGTTCGGGGACTTCGCACCCCAAGTCGAGAACGATATCCTCGGAATCGCCAAGTGCTTCATCGAACGATCCTTTGACAGCAGCATCTGTTGCAGCGAGGAGTGCGTGATCAAGCGCGAGCCATACGAGGACTCGATGGTTGCCAGCGAGTTAGCACAGATGACGATGCCCGACTTCGGCGAAGCGCCAGACTTCTGGCTCGCCCCAGGCGACCTAGCCCAGACGACCTACAACGCGGACAACTTCGAGGCGTATGTCTTCGGCGAGTTCAACCGTGTGAAGGGCTACCCGCAGGGCGGCGCCATCCTAAGCAACGGCTTCATGATGGGGGTCCCACTCTATGCTGCGCTGGGTAATCACAACTGGAGCGGGTGCTACCACAGCGAGTTCAGCTTCTGGACGCTAATGCTCTTCATTCTCAGCGGTGGAATCCACGGCACGGAGGAGCCGCCAGACTGGTTCAAGGGCAAGTGGGTCGTCGAGGGTGGAGATGCCTCCGTTCAGATGAACAACCTGTTCCCTCCGTATCGACACCTGGAGAGCCAGCTCTATCGACGATTCAAGTACGGTGCATCCTCATACTCTTTCGACTATGGCAATATGCATATCGTCTCGTTGGGCGGTGCCCACGAGGCGCATTTCCTGAAGGCGCCCGCAACCGACATGACCACGGTTCACGACCCTGAAGTCGACAAGGCAGCTCACATCGGAGAATGGAACTACCAGATTGACTCCAGTTGGGTCGAACGTCTCGGCCTTTCTGGAAAAGAGAAAGACGCCGAACAGATGGTCTGGCTTAAAAGAGATCTGTTCCCCTATTCGAAGGATGACGAGATCTGGAAGGTCGTGTTCCTTCACGCACCCCTCGTTCGCTCGTACTGGATGGAGGAAGACCAACAGGATCCTGTACGCGCACGCTTGCTCCTTTTCCTCCAGGAAGCCTGCGTTGACCTGATCCTCAGCGGGCATAAACATGAATACAGGAGGGAACCCACTGGGCCGACAATTCAAGAGAGACTCAACGTCCAAACGGACGAGGACCAATGGGCAGCTCACTTCATCCTTGGTACAGGCGGGTACTGCCACTACCAAGATCCGAAATGCCCCGCAGAAACCTGGGGTGCCCCGCGCTTCTTTGTGGACGGGAATGCGCTATTCGTTTTCTACCACGATATTGCGCCAGCCTCGGGCTGCGATAGCTGCCTTTTGCTCAAGGGGGTCGAGGGCATACCGAAGAGCGAGTGTAGACCCCTCTCCGAGTTTCCCGAGCACGAGTGTGCCTCTCACCAAGAGGGTGAGGCGTGCTTGAGCCAAGGGACTGGTCTTGGGGATCTGCAGGGACGGTGCATGCGTCCCAGGCTGTCCTGGTGGGGAGTGGTCGACTGTCCGTCCGACATGGAGGGCAATGCTTTCGTGCCATGGCTCGACCTCAGATGCATTCCTCTGGCCACACACCAGGATTGAGAACATGTCTGTCGCCAACAGAACCAACGGCCGCCTGACCGATCGCCCGAGCGAAGGACCCGTCCTGTGCTTCGCTTGTCTCGCCCTCATCGCGTCATTACCCGCATGCGATTCGGGCTCGGGTCCCCCCGTCAACCTGGTCGATGTCGGCGAGGACGTCGATGACGTGTTCCGGCTCGCTTTCGCCGACCACGGCAAGCAGGCGTTCGTCAACTTCCGCAAGACCTCCGTCACCGGGCCCATCGAGGACTGGCACGACTGGCTGGCTGTCATCGACGTCGGGGGCTGGGTCCCCATCCATGAATTCGAGGCCGACTCCACGATCGGGAACGGTTTCTCCTGCGCGGACGATCACGTCGTCATCTTCGATGTGGATCGCCAGGCTCAGGACGGGCTCGAGTACACGCTCGAGGCATGGGACATCGCGCAGGACGTTCAACTCGCCACGCACGTCGGCACCGAGTGGCCGCTTCCCCATGATTCACCCTGGGGACCCACCTGGCCCCATCTCTACGAGTGCGATCCCGGCCCCAACACCATGTTCTTCCGGCTGCACAAGGACCGGGTGATCGCCCTCGATGGCACGACCGGAGAGCTGCTCAGGGCGTACCTCGACCCAGGGCAGACCGCGTACTTCGACTTCTTCATCCAGCCGGCGCAAGATCGCCTTGTCTGGGTCGAGTACCAGGCGATCACCGCAATCGACACGGAGTTCCCCGCCGAGGTCCGCGTGTACCGGCTGTCCACGGCGGAGCTCCTGGGCGCAGTGGACATCATGCAAGGCGCCATCCTCGTGGCGCCAGCGGAGTACCTGTATCTGGACGAGGACCACATCGCCATGCTCACGGGCGCCATCCCCAACGTGTGCACCGGGATCACCATGAAGCTGGTGGATCTGACGGGCCCCAGCATCGAACAGGTCCGCTGCATCCCGGACCGTAGCTGGGGCGGCGGCTATTCCATGGGGGAGAATGGTCTGGCGGTGGTGGTGGGAGCGGAGCGCTCCGACGGCTGCTGGGAAATCCGGAGCATGGACCTCGGCACCGGCGAGGATCTTGGGCGCAAGGCATTGTGCGCATTCGCCTGGCCAGGGTATGACGCATTCCGCGAAATCGGGCGGATACTCGTCTCTGACACTGGTGGTTCGCGGGAAGCATGGACGGTCCTCGGGTTTCCGGGCTTCGAGAACGTGGCGACGGGCTCCTGGCCTACCACTTGGGACGCCTGGAAATTCGTGAAGAGCGAGGGTTGGGTCGCGCAGCAGAGCTACCACACCGACGACTTCGGTCTGTTCGACATCATCGCCGGCAGACAACTCGAACTCGGTCACCTCTGCGAGGGAGTCGTGCAAGGGGCGATTCGCGTGGATCCGACCGAGCGATGGGCGGCAACGCTCTGCTCCGGCGACCGCCCGGGGCTTGCAGTTGTCGATCTGGACGACTACAGACCCACACCCTAGCCACCCCGGACTAGGCGGCATCGATGAATCCGAGGCACCATCAGCCCACGCGAAAAACACAAGCTTGACTTGCGCGGGGGATCGGCGTAGAAGTGCCCGCGTAACTACTGCAGGCGCCCCATCTGCCCAAGCCCGCGTGACGTTCACGCCCCTTTGCATGATGCCGTAGCGTTTGCCGTCGTCCTGGACGTACCAGGAGAAGGTGTTTCCCTATGATGCGTTTCGAAGAGCTGAAGTTGATCCAACCCCTGCTCGCGGCCGTGCAGAAGCAAGGCTACGACGTCCCCACGCCCATCCAGGCGAAGGCCATCCCGGAGGTCCTGGCCGGCCACGACGTGCTGGGTTGCGCCCAGACCGGCACCGGCAAGACGGCGGCCTTCGCGCTGCCCATCCTGCAGAACCTGGTCGAGCACCCCGTCGCCGGCGCGCCGCGCCCCATCCGGGTGCTGGTGCTCACCCCCACCCGCGAGCTGGCCGCCCAGGTCGAGGAGAGCTTCAAGACCTACGGCGCGAACACGTCGCTCCGCACCGCGGTCCTGTTCGGCGGGGTCGGCCAGTCGCCCCAGGTCGCGGCGCTGCGCGCCGGGGTGGACGTGCTGGTGGCCACCCCCGGCCGGCTGCTCGACCTCATGAACCAGGGCCACGTGCGCCTCGACCGGGTCGGGGTGTTCGTGCTGGACGAGGCCGACCGCATGCTCGACATGGGCTTCATCCACGACATCCGCCGGGTGGCGGCGGCGCTCCCCAGGGCGCGCCAGACGCTGCTGTTCTCCGCCACCCTGCTGCCCGAGATCCGCGAGCTGGCCGGCTTCCTGCTGTCCCGCCCGGTGAGCGTCTCGGTGACGCCCGCGGCCACCCCGGTCGAGGCCATCGCCCAGCGCGTGCACTTCGTGGAGAAGGGCGACAAGCCGGCGCTCCTGGCCCACATGCTGGTGGAGCCCGGGATCTTCCGCGCGCTGGTCTTCACCCGCACCAAGCACGGCGCGGACAAGGTGGTGAAGTGCCTGGCCCGGGCCGGCATCCAGGCCGCGGCCATCCACGGCAACAAGTCCCAGGGCAAGCGCGAGCGGGCGCTGGACGGCTTCAGGGACGGCAGCCAGCGGGTGCTGGTGGCCACCGACATCGCCGCGCGCGGGCTGGACGTCGAGGACATTAGCGCGGTGTTCAACTACGACCTGCCGCACGAGCCCGAGGTGTACGTGCACCGCATCGGCCGCACCGGTCGCGCGGGCGCGAGCGGGCTGGCCATCTCGTTCTGCGCGAGCGAGGAGCGCGACGATCTGCGCGCCATCGAGCGGCTCATCCACCACCGGCTGCCCGAGGCGCCGCTGCCCGCGGGCGTGAAGCCCATCCCGGCCCCCCGCGAGGTGCCCGGCTCCCGGGGCCAGCGGCCGCGCAGCCAGCAGGCGCAGGGCAACCGGCCGCGGGGCGACCGCCCCCAGGGCAGCCGCCCGCAGGCGGGCCGCTCCCAGGGCAGGCCGCCCCAGGGCAACCGCTCCCGGCCCTCGGCCTCGCAGGGCCAGCGCAGGTTCTCCCCGACCCTGCAGGCCCTGCGGTCGCGGCAGAAAACTGAGAATGCCCAGGGTTTTCTGGGCCAGGACGAGCCGGGGCCCAACCCCTACCGATCCGCAACCCGCTGATCCATCATTGAGTTAGAGCAAGGCCCGGGGCTGGCCCGGGCCTTGCTGCACAGGGCGTCGAACCCGACGCCCGATGGAGGTGGGACCATGTGGACGAGGACGTGGAAGAGCGCGCTGGCGGGCCTGACCCTGGCCGGGATGCTCGCGGGCTGCGGCAGCGGCAACGGCGAGCCCGCGGACCCCGGGGACGAGCTGCGCTCGGACCAGGCCCGCATCACCGATCCGCAGGTCCCGCCCGCGGACCTGGAGGCGCTGGTGGCCGGGGACACCGAGTTCGCGCTGGCCGCCTACCGCGAGCTCCGGGCCACGTACACCGGCAACCTGTTCTTCTCGCCCCACTCGATCTCCATCGCGCTGGCCATGACCTGGGCCGGGGCGCGCGGGGCGACGGCCGACGAGATGGCCGCGGCCCTGTCCTTCGAGCTCCCGCAGGAGCGCCTGCACCCGGCCTTCGACCTGCTCGACCTCGAGCTGATGAGCCGGGCCCAGGCGGCCGAGAGCGACGAGCGGCCCTTCGTGCTGAGGGTCGTCAACCAGCTCTTCGGCCTGCGCGGCTACCCCTTCGAGGCCGCCTTCCTGGACACGCTGGCCCTGTACTACGGGGCGGGCCTGCGCCTGATGGACTTCGACCTCGCGCCCGAGGCCTGTCGCCTGGGCATCAACGACTGGGTGGCCGGGCAGACCCACGAGCGCATCCTGGACCTCATCCCGGCGGGCTGCATCGACGAGCTCACCCGGCTGGTGCTGGTCAACGCCATCTACTTCAGCGCCGCCTGGGACTCGCCCTTCGAGCTCGAGGACACGGCGCCGGGCCCCTTCACCCTGCTGGACGGCACCGCGCTCGAGGTGCCCGTGATGCACCAGGGGTTGAGCGCGCCCGGGCTGCAGGGCGACGGCTTCCAGGCGGTGGAGCTGCCCTACGACGGGGAGCTCACCTCCATGGTGGTGATCGCGCCAGACGCCGGCACCTTCGCGGACTTCGAGGCCGGCCTGAGCGCCGAGAGCCTGGACGCCATCCTGGCCTCCCTGACCGGCAAGAGCGTCACCCTGAGCATGCCGCGCTGGACCTTCACCTCGCAGAGCCTGAAGCTCAAGGAGCTGCTCGCGGCGCTGGGGATGGAGGTGGCCTTCACCTCGGCGGCCGACTTCAACGGCATGGCCAACACGGACGAGCTCTACATCGGCGAGGTGATCCACAAGGCCTTCGTGGCGGTGGACGAGGCGGGCACCGAGGCGGCCGCGGCCACGGCGGTGATCATGGAGGGCGGCAGCGCACCCGAGTTCCTGACCGTCACCCTGGACCGGCCCTTCATCTACCTGATCCGCGATCGCGAGACCGGCGCGATCCTGTTCCTCGGCCGCACCCTCGATCCGCGCGGCTAGCGACCATGAAACCGGCCCGAGGGGTGTCCCCCGAAGGGCCGAGGACTGTCTGAGCCTCCGACCCAGCCAGCGCGGGTGGGGGCCTCGATCAATCCCTACCGAACTAACCTCCCCTTGGGGAGGTCGTCCCTGCGAAGCAGGGAAGTTCCGCAGGCCCGGAGCGGGGACACCCCGAGGACCGAAGCGTAGGCAGCTACCTCGACGTGGAGCCCGGTCTCGGCTCGAGCGGTTGCTGCTCCCAGGGGCTCAGGCCCGAGCGGATCGCCTCGGCCACCCTGGCCATCAGCTCGTCGCGCGCCTCCACACCGAGCCCGGCCACCTCGATGGGCGGGTGGACCTGGATGCGCACCCGCCCGGGCAGGAGCCGCTTGGTGCGGTTCGGGAGCACGTGGCGCGAGCCGGAGATGCTGACCGGCAGGATGGGCAGGCCGAGCTCGAGCGCCAGCATGAAGCCGCCCTTCTTGAACTCGCGCAGCCGCCCGCTGGTGCTGCGGGTGCCCTCGGGGAAGATCATCACCGACACCCCGCCCTCGAGCAGCCCACGCGCGGCGCGCAGGCTGGCGATGGCCTTCTCCCGGTCCGAGCGATCGATGAAGATGTGCCCCACCCCGGCGCAGCCCCAGCCCAGGAAGGGCACCTTGCGCAGCTCCTGCTTCATCACCCAGCGGAACTGGCGCCCCCAGAAGCCGTAGAAGGCCAGGATGTCGAAGTGGCTCTGGTGGTTGCTCATGATGACGTAGGAGCGCTTCGGATCCGCGCGCTCCCGGCCCCGCACGCTCACCCAGGTGAAGTTCATCAGGCACAGGCACCAGGCCCACACCGTCCCGCAGTGGAAGGCCACCCGGCGGCTGGCGAAGCTGGTCAGCACCGCCAGGCAGCCCCACAGCAGCGTGGTCACCAGCAGGAAGGGGATGAACACCAGCCAGGTCCAGGGGAAGTACAGCCAGCGCAGCACGGTGCGCCGGGAATGGCCGGGCTCACGCTCGACAGCGACCACAGGCTGGACCGAGTTGGAGGTGTTCTCCATACGGCTGTCGATGTTAACCAGATGGTTCACGATGTCAACCATGTGGTTAAGGGGTGGTCCCCTGGGTCCTCGGCTACTCCCACGAGGCGCGGGGCTGTACAATGGGACGGCCCTGATGAACCAAGGAGATCGCATGCACCGCCCCACCTGGCCCACGCTGGCAGGCCTGCTCGCGCTGCTCGCCGGTGTCCTGCCAGCCTGCGACGACGGCACCGGTTGCACCCTGGACGCGGACTGTGGCCCGGAGGAGGTCTGCCGCCAGGGCCTCTGCCTGCCCGCGGATTCCTGCGAGGGGCTCACCTGCCCGCCGGAGCAGGCCTGCGCGGCCGGGAGCTGCTACCCCCGGGACTGCGCCTCGCGCACCTGCCCCGGCGTGGGCGAGGTGTGCGTCGAGGAGGAGTGCACCGCGGCGGTCTGCTTCGGGGTGAGCTGCCCCGCGGGTGAGCGCTGCGCCCAGGGCGCCTGCTACCCCACCCGCTGCGGCGACGCGCCCTGCCCGGGCGCCGACGAGGTGTGCGTGGACGGCGCGTGCGTCCAGGACACCTGCGTGGGGGTGTCCTGCCCTGCGGGCACGCTGTGCGCGGGCGGCCACTGCTTCCCCCAGGACTGCCCGTCCACCACCTGCGAGGAGCACGAGGTGTGCGTGGAGTCCGCGTGCGTGGATCCGGCCTGCGCCGGCGTGGTGTGCGCCGACGGGGGGACCTGCCGGGACGGTGAGTGCCCCGGGCCGTGTCCGGCCGAGCCGTGCGGCCCGGACAACCAGTGCGCCGAGGCCGCCTGCGAGACCGGGACGGTTCGTTGCCTGTGGGACGAACTGCAGGGCCAGGCGGCCTGGCTGGCCGAGGGCATGGCCTGCAACGATCAGGACGACTGCAGCCTGGGCGATCGTTGCCAGGCGGGCGCCTGCCTGGGCACGCCGCTCGCCTGCGACCAGCCGCCCGCGGCCACCTGCCGTGGCGACGAGCGGGTTGGTTACGCCCTCCAGGGCAGCTGCGCGGACGGCGTGTGCAGCTACGAGGAGAGCGTGACCCCCTGCGAGTTCGGCTGCCAGGGCGGCGCCTGCCTGGGCCCCCCCTGCGGCAGCGGCCAGTGCGACCCGGGCGAGGAGTGCGTGGCGGACGCTTGCCGCTGCGGCGGCGTGGGTCCGGACTGCGTGGGCGAGCTCGTGTGCTGCGGGACGGAGTGCGTCGATCCGGCCACGAGCCCGCTGCACTGCGGCGGGTGCGCCCGGCCCTGCGGCGACCAGGCGGGCTGCGCCGGCGGCCACTGCGCCTGCCTGCCTGGCTTCGGCAACTGCGACGGGAGCTGGGACTCGGGCTGCGAGACCTCGCTGGGCACCGGCGCGAGCTGCCTGTTCTGCGGCGACGCCTGCGACGACGGCCAGGCCTGCACCCAGGACGCGTGCGTGCCCGGTCAGGGCTGCAGCTCCCAGCCGGGGCCGGACGGCGAGCCCTGCGGCGCGGCCTGGTGCGACGGCCTCCGCCTCACCGGGCCGGTGTGCCAGGGCGGCGCCTGCGCGGCGGAGGCGCTGATCGAGGACTGCGACGACGGCCTGGCCTGCAGCCTGGACGGCTGCAACGCGGCCCTCGGCTGCCAGCGGACGGACGCCGCGGACGGCTCGCCGTGCGGGGCGGCCACCTGCGACGGGCTCCGGCGGATCGAGCCGCGCTGCCAGGCGGGCGCGTGCCAGGCGAACGCGCTGCTCGAGGACTGCGCGGACCAGGATCCCTGCACCGACGAGGCCTGCGATCCGGCCCAGGGCTGCTCGGCGGGCTTCAACCAGGCCCCCTGCGACGACCAGGACGCCTGCAGCCTGGGCGACGCCTGCCTGCAGGGCAGCTGCCAGCCGGGCGCGGGGCGGCCGGACGGGGACGGCGACGGCCACCCGCCGCTCGACTGCGCGGGCGACGACTGCGACGACGGGGACGCGGAGGTCCACCCGGGCGCGCCCGACGGCCCGCTCGAGGGCCCGCAGTGCCTGGACGGTCGTGACAACGACTGCGACGGGCCGATCGACGAGGGCTGCAGCTGCGACGCGGCCGGCTGGCGCCTGGAGCCCGTGGACACCGTCGGCGACGTGGGTGGAGACCCGTCCCTGGCCATCGACGCCCAGGGCGTGCTCCACGCCGCCTACCGGGACGAGAGCAACAACGACCTGCGCTACGCCGTGCACGCACCGCTCGGGCACTGGTCGATCCAGGCGGTCGACCAGAGCGGCAACGTCGGCCAGCACGGCGCGCTCGCGGTGGACGGGGCCGGGGTGCTGCACGTGGCCTACTACGACGCCACGCGCTCCTCGCTGCGCTACGGCCGCAGGGCGCCCGGCGGGGGCTGGGATCTCCAGGAGGTGGACAACACCGCCGGCGTGGGCCAGCACGCCGCCCTGGCCCTGGGCGCCGGGGGCGAGGTGTTCGTCGCCTACCACGACGCCGGCGCCACCTCGCTCAAGCTGGCGGTGCGCGACCCAGCCGGCTTCTGGACCGTCGAGCTGGTGGACAACGCCGCCTCGGTGGGCACGGACGCCTCCATCGCCGTGGCCGGCGACGACGTGTGGATCGCCTACCGCGACGCCTCGGCCAACGACCTCAAGGTGGCGCTGCGCCGGGGCGGGACGACGAGCGTCGAGACCGCCGAGTCCACCAACAACGTGGGCAACGACACCGCCATCGGGGTGCTGTCGACGGGCGTGGTGGTGGTGGCCCACCACGACGCGACCGGCACCGCGCTGCGGCTGAGCAGCCGGGCGCTCGACGGCACCTGGACCAGCTCGGAGCTCGACAACGCGGCCAACGTCGGCCAGCACGCCGCCCTGGTGGTGGCGCCCGACGACGGCATCCACATCGTGCACTACGACGCGACCGCGACCGACATGAAGTACGTCCACGGCGCCGTCGGCGGCGCCTGGACCAGCGCGGCCATCCCCTCGGCCCACAACCTCGGGCAGTACGCCTCCCTGGCCATGGACCCGGCCGGCGGGCTATGGGCCGCGGCCTACGACAGCTCCGACAACGATCTGGTCGTGCTGCACCTCGCCCCGGGCGCACAGGCCTGGGAGCGCGCCACGGTCGACACACCGGGCGACCGCGGCTCGTACACCTCGATCGCCGTGGGCCCGGAGGGCGCGGTCCACGTGGCCTACCGGGACGCGACCGGCGACGATCTGCTGCTGGCCTGCCTGCAGATCGGCCACCTGTGGCTGAGCGAGCCGGTGGACACCGCCGGGGACGTGGGCACGGACAGCTCCATCGCCGTGTCCGCCGCCGGCGAGGTGGCCATCGCCTACCGCGACGCGAGCAACTCCGCCCTCAAGGTGGCCCGGCGCACCGGGCCGGGTGCGGCCTGGCTCGTGGAGCAGGTGGACAACGCGGCCAACGTGGGCGACGACGCCTCGATCGCCCCTGACGGCCAGGGCGGCTGGGTGGTGGCCTACCGGGACGAGACCAGCTCCGCGCTCAAGCTGGCCCGGCTCGGCGCCGGCCAGCCCGCCTGGACCCTCGAGACCGTGGACAACACCGACAACATGGGCCTGCACGCCGCCGTGGGCGTGGATCCCGCCGGCGTGGTGTGGATCTCCTACTACGACGCGACGTCCGACAACCTGCGGGTGGTCCACGGGGTGCCCGGCACGGGCTGGGCATTCGACATGGTGGACACCACGGGCAACGTGGGCACCTACACCTCCCTGGTCATCGACGCGGACGGCCTGCCGCAGGTAGCCTACCGGGACGAGAGCGGAGGCTGGCTCAAGGTGGCCACCCGCCTGGCCGCCGGGGGCTGGTCGCTGGCCGTCGTCGACGCCTCGGCCGACGTGGGCCTGTACACGGCCATCGCCGCCGGCCCGGGCGGCGCCCTGCGGGTGGCCTACCAGGGCCGGGTCCCGGTCTACGACATCAACGGCAACCTGATCGGCTACTCCACCCACCTGCGGGTCGCCGAGCGGCACCAGGGCGCCTGGAGCTTCAACCAGCTCCCCGGACCGGCCTCGCTGGGAACCGGCAACGCCATCGCCCTGGACCCGCTGGGCCGGGTCCACGTGCTCTCGCGCGACGGCACCGACAACAACCTGCTGCACCTGGTGCGGCTGCCCTGAAGGGGACGAGATGACAGCACCACTGATCACCGCCGAGCTGCGCGGCCACGTCTACTGGATCGGCCTGAACCGAGCCGAGAAGCGCAACGCCTTCAACCTGGCCATGCTGCGCGGGCTGGCCGAGGCCTTCGACGCCTTCGAGCACGAGCCCGAGGCGCGCTGCGCGCTGCTCCACGCCCACGGCGAGCACTTCACCGGCGGCCTCGACCTCGGCGAGGTCGGCCCGGCGGTCGCCCAGGGCGAGACGCTCATGCCCGCGGGGCTCGTCGACCCCATGGACTGTCACCCGCCCCGCCGCACCAAGCCGGTGGTCATGGCCGCGCAGGGCTGGTGCCTGACCATCGGGGTCGAGCTGCTGCTCGCCAGCGACATCCGCCTGTGCGCCCGCGGCGCCCGCTTCTCCCAGCTCGAGGTCGGCCGCGGCATCATGCCCTTCGGCGGCGCCACCCTGCGTTTCCCCCGCCAGTGCGGCTGGGGCAACGCCATGCGCCACATGCTGACCGGCGACTTCTTCGACGCCGACGAGGCGCACCGCATCGGCCTGGTGCAGGAGGTGACCGCGCCGGGCGAGCTGCTCGCGCGCGCCCAGGCCCTGGCCGAGGAGGTGGCCGCCCAGGCGCCGCTCGCCGTGCAGGCCACCCTGCGCAACTGCCGCCTGGCGCTCGAGCAGGGCGACGCGGCCGCGGTGGCAGCCTTCGAGCCCGAGCTCAAGGCGCTCCTGCAGACCGAGGACGCCATGGAGGGGGTGCGCTCCTTCCTCGAGCGCCGCAAGGCCAGCTTCCAGGGCAAGTAGGCCTCAGCCCTCCAGGACCTCGCGCACCTTGCGGGCCAGCTCCTGCGGGCTGTAGGGCTTGGGCACGAAGTGCAGCCCGTCCTCCAGCACCCCGTGGTGGAACACGTCGTCCTCCAGGTAGCCGGAGGTGAACAGCACCCGGGTCTCCGGGTGGCGGGCGCGGATCTCGCCGGCCAGCTGGCGGCCGTTCATGCCCGGCATGATCACGTCCGTCAGCAGCAGGTGGAGCGGGGCCGGGGTCCTCTCCGCCAGGGCGCAGGCCGCCGCGCCGTCGGCGGCCGACAGCACCCGGTAGCCGAAGCGCTCGAGCACCCGCACCGCGAGCGCGCGCACGTGCGGATCGTCCTCCACCACCAGCACCGTCTCCTGCCCGCCGCGGGCGGCGTCCAGCTCCGGGCGCGCGGCCAGCGGCTCGGGCTCCTGCTGGAGCCGCGGCAGGAAGATGTCGAAGGTCGAGCCCTCGCCGGGCGTCGAGCGCAGGCGCACGTCCCCGCCGGCCTGGCGCACGGCCCCGAGCACCGTGGACAGCCCCAGGCCGGTGCTCTGCCCGTGGGGCTTGGTGGTGAAGAAGGGCTCGAACACGCGCGCCTGCAGCTCCTCGGCGATGCCGCAGCCGGTGTCGGCGACCGTCAGGCGCACGTACCGGCCGGGGGGCAGCGGCGGGCCCTCCTCGCCGCCCGGCGCGCCCAGCTCCACCTCGCCGGTCTCGACGCACAGCTTGCCGCCGTCCGGCATGGCGTCGCGGGCGTTGACCGCCAGGTTCACCAGGATCTGCTCGAGCTGGCCGGGATCGATGCGGACCCGGCCGAGCCCGGGCGGCAGGACCAGGCGCAGCTCCACGTGCTCGCCGATCAGCCGGGCCAGCATCTTGTGGAGCGCCAGGATGCGCTCGTTCAGATCCAGCACCCGGGGCTCCACCACCCGCTTGCGCGAGAAGGCCAGGAGCTGCCCGGTCAACGCGGCGGCGCTCTCGGCCGCCCGGCGCACCTCGAGCAGGCCGTCCCGGCCGGGCGCGGCCGCGGGCAGCTCGAGCAGCGCCAGCTCCAGGTGGCCCAGGATGCCGGTCAACAGGTTGTTGAAGTCGTGCGCCACCCCGCCGGCCAGCCGGCCGAGGGCCTCCATCTTGCCGGCCTGCCGGAGCTCGCCCTCCAGCCGCGCGCGCTCCTCCTCGGCCCGCTTCTTCTCGGTGATGTCCCGGAAGAAGGCGGTCATCCGCCGCGGGCCGGTCTGGAAGGCGATCACCTCGAAGGCGCCGGACACGCGCTCGTCCTGGTACTGGACGAGCTCCTTCTCCCAGCGCCCGCCCTCGTCCGCCACCAGCTTGTAGCGGCTGGGCACCTCGGTCTCGATCAGGCTGGGGAAGGCGGTCTCGATCGACATGCCCACGTAGCGCCGATGGTCCACGCCCAGGATGCGATCCGCGGCCGGGTTGCCCGCCACGAACACCAGCCGGTCGTTCGCGTCGAGCTCGTAGGTGTGGGTGCCCCAGGGGATGTTGTCGATGATCTGGCGCAGGCGAGCCTCGGCCTCCCGCAGCGCCTCCAGCGCGCGCTCGCGCCCGTCACGCGGATCCTGCTCCCGATCGGACAAGGCCCTGGCCCTCCCGGCACGCCCCGCGCTCGAAGTCCATCCCGTGGAGGCTCCACGCTACCGCGTCGGTCAGGCGGCCGCAAGACCCCGGTCCCGGCCCTCAGGCCCTCAGGCGCACGACCGGGATGGCCTCGGCGATGCCCTTCATGCGCGCCGCCTCCCGCCGCGGCGCCAGGCCCGCGGCCAGGCTGGCCGCCTCCACGCCGGGCGCCGCGTAGGTCTCCGCCGTGCAAACGATCTCGCGGGCCTCGGCCAGGCCCTGAACCCGCGCGGCCAGGTTGACCGTGCGGCCGAAGTAGTCCAGCCGATCGTTCAGCTCGACCGCGATGCACGGCCCGGCGTGCAGCCCGATCTTCAGCACCAGCTCCTCGCGCCCGCCCAGGCGCCCGAGCGCGCGGTTCATGGCCACGGCCGCCTCCAGGGCGGGCTGAGGCTCGGCGAAGGAGGCCATGATCGCGTCCCCGATGGTCTTGACCACCGCGCCGCCGTGCGCGGCCACCGCCTCGCGCAGGCTGTCGAAGTGCTGACGCACCAGGTCGAAGGCCCGCAGGTCTCCGATGCGCTCGTACATCTCGGTCGAGCTCTTGAGATCGGTGAACAGCAGGGTCAGGCTCTTGAGCTCCAGGCCGCCCTCGGAGGGGATGCTCTCGGCCCGGAACAGCTCGCGGAACACCTGCGAGGTGAGCAGGCGCTTGCCGGTCAGGTAGGGCCTCAGGGTGTGGGCAGGCGGCGCCGCGCAGTGGCGTTCCTCGGGCGGCGGGAGGGGATCCGGGAAGAGCAGCAGCAGGGCGGCGTGCCGCGCGCGGTTCTGCAACGAGAGGACCGCGCGGCCCGCGCCGACCCGGCCCTGCTCGGGCACGGCCCGATCTTCGAGCAGCTCGGCGCGCAGCTCCCGCGCGCCGCCCTGGACGGCCTCGAAGTGGAGTGCGGCGTGGTTGGCCGGCGAGAGCAGGACGTAGCGGCCGGGCGCCAGGCTGATCGCCACGGTCTGGGACTCGCCGCGGGCCACCCGCCCGGACCAGATCGTCTTCTCGCCGATGAACCTGCGCAGCAGGCTGTCCTGGCCCAGGCTCGAGGAGAACAGCACCGCGAACCCATCCCGGCCCACATCCAGGGCCTCGGGCTCGTGGAAGCGCAGGTGGCGCACGGACGGCGAGGCGGTGAACGCCACCTCGACGTTGTCGTCCAGCAGGCCCGCCACGGGAATCTGGCAGAGGTTGCAGCGCTGCTCGCGCGCCAGGCTGCGCAGGCCGGCGGCGGTGGTCAGGAACGAGGCGCAGGCCGGGCACAGCACGCCCCAGCTGAATTCGAGGACGCCGGCGTGGGTCGCGTGCAGGAACAGATCGATGGCGGTCCGCTCGTCGAGACCCGCGGTCACGGCGTAGCGCAGCGGGCTCATCCTGTAGAGCTGCTCCTCCGGAGCGGCGCGCAGGTGCTCGGCGAAACGCGCCAGCGCCCCCGGGGAAAACTGCCCGCCGGCCTGCACCGCAGCCAGCCTGGCCTCGAGATCGGACGCCGCCATGCCAACCTCCCGGGATGAGAATAGAAAAACCTAGCGCCGAAGGGATGTCGGGCACAAGATGGGCCCAACCAGAAGGAGGGGTCCATGGGAACCGAGGCACATCGTTTCACCTTCTTCCGTTCCGGAGGCGTGGACCAGGTGGTGCTGCGCACCGGGGCCGATCTCCTGGCCCTCGAGCAGCTCGACCGCAAGCTGTGGGTGGCCCTCTCCATGCCCACGCACGGGATCGAGTTCGACACGCGCACCCTGGAGCTGCTCGACACCGACCACGACGGGCGCATCCGCGCCCCCGAGCTGCTGGCCGGAGTGGCGCTCGTGCAGGCGGCGCTGCGCGACCCGGAGCTGCTGCTCCAGGGGACCGCGAGCCTGCGCCTGGCGGACATGCGCGAGGGCGAGCTGCTCGACGCGGCCCGCGGGCTGCTGAAGGCGGCGGGCAAGGCCGGGGCCGACGCCCTGGAGCTCGAGCCGGTCGAGGCCGCGGTCAAGGCCCAGGCCAGCGCGCGGCTCAACGGCGACGGGGTGGTGCCGCCCGCCAGCGCCCCGGACGAGAAGCTCAAGAAGGCCATCGAGGAGCTGGTCGCGCTGTTCGGCGGCGCGGACGACAAGGGCGGCGCCAAGGGCATCGACAAGCCCACCCTGGAGGCGCTGGACGCCCAGGCCAAGGCGCTGTCCGCCTGGCAGGCCAAGGGCCTCGCCGAGGCCGCCCTGCACCCCCTGGCCGCGGGCACGGACGCGGCCGCCGCCGCCCTGCAGGCGGTGCGCGCCAAGATCGAGGACTACTTCCTGCGCTGCCGCCTGGCCGCCTACGACACCCGGGCCGGGGCGATCATGCAGGGCGCCGAGGACGCGCTCAAGGCCCTGGCCGTGACCGAGCTCGCCGCGGGCTCCGCGGGGCTCAAGGCGCTGCCGCTCGCGCGCGTGGCGCCCGGCCAGCCGCTGCCGCTGTCGGAGGGGCTGAACCCGGCCTGGGCCGAGGCGCTGCGCGCGCTCCGGGACCGCGCGGTGCGGCCGCTGCTGGGGGCCAGCGCGGACAGCCTGGACGAGGCCGGCTTCCGCGCGCTGTGCGCGGCCCTCGACCCCTACCTGGCGCACCTGGCGTCCCGGCCGGCCACGCGGCTGACCGAGCTGTCCCCGGCGCGGCTGGCCGAGCTCACCGCGCCCGAGCTGCGCGCGGCCCTGGGGAAGCTGGTCGAGGAGGACTCGGCCCGGGCCCCGGAGGCCGCCCTGCCGACAAAGCTGGAGACCCTGCTGCGGCTCAAGCGCGACCTCGTGCGCCTGGCCCACAACTTCGTCAACTTCGGCGACTTCTACGGCCAGCGCAAGGCCGCCTTCAAGGTCGGCACGCTCTACCTGGACGGCAAGAGCATGGACCTGTGCGTGGACGTGACCGACGCGGCCAAGCACGCCACCATGGCGCCCATGTCCTCCACCTTCCTGCTCTACTGCGACTGCACGCGGGCGGGGTGCGCCAAGCGCACCATCGCCGCGGCCCTGACCGAGGGCAACCCGGACAACTTGCTGGTGGGCCGGAACGGGGTGTTCTACGACCGCCAGGGGCGCGACTGGGACGCCACCGTGACCCGCATCGTGTCCCAGCCCATCAGCATTCGCCAGGCCTTCTGGTCGCCCTACAAGAAGCTGGCCCGCATGATCGAGGAGCAGGCCGCCAAGCGCGCGGCCGCGGCCGAGGAGGCCTCCACCGCCAAGCTGGGCGCGACGGCCGAGGGCGTGGTCAACGCGGACAAGGCCAAGCCCGCCGCGCCGGCCGACAAGCCCAAGCCCAAGATCGACGTGGGCACGGTGGCCGCCATCGGCGTGGCCGTGGGCGGCATCGGCGCCATGGTGACCGGCATCCTGAGCGCCTTCATGGGCCTGGGCATATGGATGCCGGTCGGCTTCCTGGGGCTGCTGCTCGTGTTCTCCGGGCCCAGCATGGTGCTGGCCTACCAGAAGCTCCGCCAGCGCAACCTGGGCCCGGTGCTGGACGCCAACGGCTGGGCCATCAACGTGCCGGTCAAGATCAACATCCCCTTCGGCCGGTCGCTGACCGCGGTGGCCGCCCTGCCCAAGGGCGCCAGCCGCACCACGCGCGATCCCTTCGCCGAGAAGAAGAAGCCCTGGTGGCTGTACATCACGCTCGCCGCCCTGGTCGTGCTGGCGTTGCTCTGGTACCTGGGCAAGCTGGACGGCTTCCTGCCCGAGGCCGCCCGCTCCACCGCGCTGCTGGGGGCGAACGCCCCGGCCGCGAGCGGGGAGGCGCCGGCCGCCCCCGCGCCGCCCGCCGCGCCCGCCGCGCCAGCCCCCGCGCCCTGATCCAGGGACAATCCCCCCGGCCCGCGTGTTAACCAGGCGGAGGTGGAGCCATGCGACACGAGGCGCTCCTGGTCTCTGGCCTGGCCCTGGGCCTGCTCGCGGGCTGCGGCGAGGAGGGTCCCCCGCCCGAGGCGGCGGTGCGGGCCACGCGCGATCTGGGCCTGGTGGAGAGCGCGGCCAGCATCCGCGGCCGGGACGGGGGCTACAGCCTGCTGCGGGACGGCCAGGCGGTGTTCTTCTTCGGAGACACCATCCTGGCCTCCCCGGGCGAGGACGGCTCCAGCTGGCGCAACAACACCTGCGCCGCCAGCGCGGATCTCGACGCCCGGGACGGGCTCGGCGGGTTCGTCGAGCGCGAGGACGCCCTGGGCGCGCCCGTGGAGTGCTTCCCGCGGACGGCCCAGGAGGCTGCCTTCAACCTGGCCCACCAGGGGGACCCCTGCCAGACGGAGCCCTGCGGCGCGCGCTACGCGGTCTGGCCCGGGGCGGTGGTGGACGATCCGGAGCGCGCGCGGGCGCTCGCCTTCTACCACCTGATCTACGCCGAGCCCGGGGACTTCAACTTCTCGCGGGTGGGCAGCTCGCTGGCGGTCTGGCCGGACGGCCAGGCAGCGCCCGAGCGGCCGGAGCTGGCCCCGGGCGCCGAGCACCCGACCCAGCTGTTCCCGCTCTCCGATCCGGCCTTCGGCTCGGCCGCCCTGGTCGACCAGGATCGGCTGTACGCCTACGCCTGCGAGACGGACTGGGTGGCCAAGCCCTGCCGGCTCGGGCGGGCGCCGCTCGCGGACGCGCTCGACCGCGCGCGCTGGGAGTTCTGGGCCGGGGAGGCGGGCTGGGTGGACGAGCCCGCGCGGGCGGAGCCGGTCATGGAGGGCAACGACATGCTGGCGGTCGGCTGGAACCGGCACCTCGAGCGCTTCCTGGCGGTCTACAACCAGCCGATGGATCACCGGGTCATGCTGCGCACCGCCCCGCGGCCCGAGGGGCCGTGGAGCGCGCCGCTCGAGGCCTTCGAGTGCCTGGCGCCGACCGAGGGCTCGGGCTGGATCTACGACGCCCTGCCCCACCCCGAGCTCGCGCGCGAGGACGGCCGGGTGCAGTACCTGACCTTCTCCCGCGCCACGGGTTTCCTGATGTCCGAGCTGCGCCTGGTGGAGCTCGAGCTGGAGTGAGTCAGGCCCGCCCGGGAATCGCACCTTCCCTCCAAAGCGGTTACAATGCCGGCACCGGACGGCGCGGTCCCTGCGAGGTGAAGGCATGCGCGCGATCTCCCGTGTGATCCTGGTCCTGGCCAGCGGCCTGGCGGCCGCGTGCGGCGGTGGGGACGGAGGGCCCGAGACCGACCTGCCCATGGAGCTGCCCTTCGCCTACTCCCGGCCCGACGTGGGCGCGCCGCTCAGCCAGGCCGAGATCGCCGACTTCACCGCCGAGATCACCGGGCTGTGGCGCCGGGTGGACTACTTCACCTGGCTGCTGGAGACCACCCACGGCGTGGACGCGTCCACCGGCCTGCCGGACTACCAGATCTGGTGGCACGACGTGGACGCGGTGAAGACGGGCGACCTGGTCACCTTCAAGAACGCCGCCCGCCACGGCGGCAGCCACAACAACGCCGAGCCCACCTCGCTGGCGCTCACCCAGGCCATCGCCGGCCACCTGCTGACCGGCGATCCGGTCATGGGGGAAGCGGTCGAGCAGCTCGCCAGGAGCTTCACCGCGGTCATGGAGGGCTTCGTCCACGACCCGGCCGATCCGCTGCACTTCCTGATGAGCCGCAACATCGTGGCCCAGAACCACGCCTTCACCCTGCCCAGCGGCAAGCGCAAGGCCGTCGACTACTCCGAGTGGTTCACCACCTACGAGGGCTGGAACGCGAACCGGGTGCACTACCCCGACAACCCCACCTGGGGCGACCTGTACGTGACCACCATGCGCTCCAAGGACGACCTGCCCTGGATGTACCGGGCCACGGCCTGGCTCCCGTACGTCGTCGAGCTCAGCCCGGCGCCCGAGGTGCGCGAGGCGGCCGCGGAGGCGCTCGCGCACATGCAGGGCTTCGCCCAGGACATCGTGGACTCGGGCTGGCTCATCCGCACCAAGGACGCCCAGGGCCAGCCCTACGTGCCCGACCAGGATCTGGCCACGTTCGTCGGCTACACCCTCGCGTTCCCGGACGCCGAGTGCGACGCGCGCCTGGCCACCGCGCTGGTGGCCGGCGGCACCCCGCTCGACCAGGACTGCGGCAGCGGCCAGGGCAGCCCCTACGATCTCATCGCCTGCAGCGGTCACTACTACAACTACTCCATCGTGGACGGCTTCCACCTGAACGCGGTGCACCTGAGCCTGACCCGGGGCCAGCCAGCCATGGCGCGCGAGCTGCTGGATGGCCTGGTCACGCGGCTCGAGCGCTACCAGGATCCCGCCAGCGGCGAGCCCGGCCAGAGCGATCCGAGCTGGGGCCGCGACCTGTCGGTGCTGCTGCTGGAGGCGGCCGCGCTCGGCCTGCCGCTCACCTCCCGGGAGGCCCGCGAGGTGCAGCGCTACCTGCTGGGCGCGGTGGAGCTGTACAGCGCCTTCCCCAACTGGGACCTGTGGGACGCGGGGGTGCCGGACGGGGTGTACGACTTCAGGAGCGGCTTCCAGCCCGCCCGGGTCCCGGAGGCGGTGCGGGTCGAGGAGCTCACCCTGCTGCTCGAGTACTGCTGGTCGCCCTTCCGCAACCCGGCCGGGGCGGCCCTCGTCGACTGCGCCGTGGTGGCCGACCCGGCCCGCTGGGGCGAGGGGCGTTGATGGCCGCGGACGACCTGCAGGTCACGCCGCGGGTGCGGCGGCTGGCGTTCCGCATCGGCGGCATGCTGCTGGCGCTGCTCGCGCTGGCCGGCCTGGAGTGGCTGAACGAGACCACGGGTCCGGACTACGCCCTGTCGTTCCTGTACCTGGCGCCGGTGGGCCTGACCGCCTGGTGGTTCGGGCGCGCGGCGGCGGTGGTGGTGGGGCTGTGCGCGGCCGCGGCCTGGTTCCTCTCGGAGCTGGCCTGGCGCCCGATCGACACGCCCATGGCGGTGCTGTGGAACACCCTCTCGCTGCTGGTCATCTTCGTCAGCGTGGGCCTGCTGGTGGGCCGCATCCGGCGCGATCGCGAGGCGATCCTGGCGGCCAACCGCAGGCTGTCGGAGCTGCTGGCCAGCGAGGCCACGCTGGCGCGCACCGATCCCATCACCGAGCTGCCCAACTGGCGCGCCTTCGAGGAGCAGCTCGGGCGCGAGATCGCCCGCGCCCGGCGGATCGGGCAGCCGCTGGGGGTGGGCTACCTGGATCTCGACAACTTCAAGCGGGTCAACGATCGCTTCGGCCACGGGGCCGGCGACGCCCTGCTGCGCAAGATCGCCCTGACCCTGCGGACGGCGCTGCGCCCCGAGGACGCCCTGGCGCGCATGGGCGGCGACGAGTTCGCCTTCGTGCTGTCCGAGCCCCGGCCCGAGGCGCTGGAGGAGATCGGCGCCCGCCTGGTCGCGCAGGTGCGGGCGCTGGCCGAGGCCTACCCGGGTACCGACCTCGGGGCCAGCGTCGGGCTGGCCTGGGGCCCGACCCAGGGCCGCGGGCAGGAGGAGCTCATCCAGCGCGCGGACCAGGCCATGTACCAGGCCAAGCACGCGGGCAAGAACCGCGTCCAGGTGGTATCCTACGAACCCAGCCTCCCGATCCCCGGGGGGCATGAAAGGAGCCCGCGATGAAGATCGGCGTGCGCAACAACCTGGTCGGCAAGGTGACCCAGATCAAGAAGGGCACGGTGATGTGCCAGGTCAAGGTCGCGGTGCCGGCCAAGAGCGTGATGGAGTCGGTCATGACCCTCGACTCGCTCAAGGCGCTGGCGCTGAAGAAGGGCGACAAGGTGCGCATCCTGGTCAAGGCCGTCAGCGTGCTGCTCATCAAGGACTGAGCGCGCCGTGGATCCCCAGGCTCCCGCGCGTCGCGCGCGCCAGCGGGGCCGGCTGCGGGCCTTCCTGGAGCGGCACCGCAGCCCGCGCCTGATGGTGCTGCTCATGGTCACCGCCACCGGGGCGGCCGGCCTGCTGGCCAGCTTCCTGGCGCTGCGGGCGGGGCTGATCTGGCCGCTGGCCCGCTGGCCCCTGGCCGTGGTCCTGGCCTACGGCGCCTTCCTGCTCCTGGTCCGGCTGTGGCTCGTGCACGAGGGCAGCCGCCAGACCGTGGCCCGCGCGCTGGGCGGCGAGGAGCCCGAGCCCGAGCCCTTCCCCGGAGCCCACCGGGACAAGGGCTCCTCGGGCGACGGCATCGACCTGCCCCTCGACGGCGACGAGGGCACCGCGATCCTGATGCTGCTGGTGGCCGCGGTGGTCGCGCTCGGCGCGGGCATCTACGTGGTGGTGATCGCGCCGGAGCTGCTGACCGAGGTGCTGCTCGACGCCGCGGTGAGCGCGGGCCTGTACCACCGGCTGCGCGGGACCCCGGGCGGGGACTGGCTGACCACGGCCTGGCGCCGCACCCGCACCCCATTCCTGCTGGTGCTCGCGTTCTTCACCCTGGCCGGGCTGCTCCTCCAACTCGCCCTCCCCGAGGCGCACTCGCTGCGCGAGGTGATCAGGCACCTCTCCGGCTAGCATGGAACCCACGCTGCCCCAGCCGGAGAGCTGTCCCCACCGCCCGCCCTGCGGGGGCTGCCCGCTGCTCGAGCTCACGCCGGACCAGGCCGCGGAGCAGAAGCGCGCGCGGGTGGCTGGCGCCTTCGCCCGCTTCCCGGCCCTGGCAGGGCTGGAGGTGGCCGCCTGCGAGCCGGCCCCGGCGCGCTTCGGCTACCGCACCCGGCTGAAGCTCGCCTGCGCGCCCGGCCGCGGCCGGCTGCGGGTCGGCCTCTTCCGCCCCGGCACGCACGAGGTGCTGGATCTGCCGGGCTGCCGGGTGGCCCACCCGGACCTGCTGCCCATCCTCGAGGCGCTGCGCGAGCTGGCTCCCCAGGCCGGCGCGGCGCTGCGGCACGTGGACGCGCGCTGGTCGCTCCTCGAGCGGCGGGCGCACCTGACCCTGGTGGCCGAGGCGCGGGTCCCGCGCGCCCCGCTGCTCGCGCTGGCCGGGGCGCTGCGGGCGCGCTGCCCCGCGCTGGCCGGGGTGGGGCTCCGCCGCACGGGCGGCCGCACCCCGCGGGCCCTGTCGGGCGGCACCGAGCCGCTGCTCGGCGAGCCGGCGCTCGTCGAGGCGCTGGCCGGGCGCCGCTTCAACCTGTCGCCCGGGGCCTTCTTCCAGGTGGATCCGCGGGCGGCGGAGCGGCTGCACGCGGTGGTGCGCGCCTGGCTCGCGGACCCGGCCGCCGGCCCGGCCCGCCTGCTGGTCGATCTGTTCGCCGGCGTGGGGGCCTTCGCGCTCGATCTCGCGGACACGGCGCAGCGCGCGCTGGCGGTCGAGGCGGTGGCCGAGGCGGCCGAGGACGCCCGCCGGAGCGCGGCCCTGTCGGAGCTCCCGCTCGAGGTGATCACCCGACGGGTGGAGGACTTCGCGGACGAGCTCCAGCGCCTGGCCCCGGACCGGCTGGTGCTGGATCCGCCCCGCCGGGGGGTGGAGGCCGGGGTGCTGCGCGCGGTCGGCCTGGGCGCGCCGGCCCGCGCGGCCTACGTGGCCTGCGATCCCGAGACGGCCGCCCGCGACGTGGAGGCGCTGCTCGCCTTCGGGCTGGCCCCGCGCCGGGTGGTGCCGGTGGATCTCTTCGCCGGCACGGCCGAGGTGGAGTGCGTGGTGCTGCTCGAGCGCGCGCCCGGGGCCTTCCGGCCCGCGGTGCTGGCGCGCGGCGCGGACTGGGCGGTGGCGGTGAAGCCCGCGCTGCTGCCCACCCACCCCCAGGCGCCGGGCGAGCCCAACCTGCGGGACGCGCTGCGACGCTCTCTGGGGAGCGCGGATCTGCAGCCGGTGCACCGCCTGGACGTGGGCACCTCGGGCCCGGTGCTGTTCGCCCGCGCGGAGGCCCTGTCCGCGCTCGGCCAGGCCTTCGAGGCCGGCGAGGTGGACAAGGAGTACCTGGCCCTGGTGCGCGGGGTGCCGCACAAGCGCGGGCGCGTCCGCGGCGGCGAGGACGACGGCGGACCGGACGAGGAGACCAGCTTCCGGCGGGAGGACGTGGTGGGCGGCTACGGCCTGCTGCGGGTGAGCCCGCGCACCGGCAAGCGCCACCAGATCCGCCGCCACCTGGCGCGCATCGGCCACCCCATCCTGGGCGACGCGCGCCACGGCGAGCCGCGCGCCAACCGCTTCCTGGCCGAGACCTGCGCGCTCGGCCGTCCCTTCCTGCACCTGGCTCGCCTGGCCTTCCCGGCCCCGGACGGCGCGCGGATCGAGGTCCTCTGCCCGCTGCCGCCCGAGCTCGAGCTGGTGCTCGAGCGCCTGCGGCGCCTGCGCGCCGGCGCCGCACCCTCGACGGACGACGACTGAGGCTCAGCCCCGCCGGCGGAGGCCGAGGGCCGCGAGCAGCCCGAGCAACCCGAGCAGCCCCTCGGGCCGCCCCGCGCCGCAGGCGCAGTCCCAGAACCCCCCGTCCTCCGCCTCCGCCACGCAGGTCTCGACCGCCTGGGACGGGGCCGCCTCCTCGTTCCAGGCCAGATCGCGGGAGCGGGCCCGGAAGCTGTAGCAGGAGCCGGGCTCGCCCTGGAAGGTGGCCGCGAGGCCGGGGGCGCGGTAGAGCCACACCTCCTCGGCCCCGCCGTCGCTGGAGACGAGCACGGTCGTGTCGGCGTGGCCGGCGCCCTCGTCCGCGACCGTCCAGGCCAGCTCGAAGGTCGCGGGCGACTCCGCGGCGAGCGGGGCGAGGGTGGTCACGGGCGGGTCGAGGTCGATGCGGTTCGACCAGGTGTTGGTGGCGATGGGGGCGTTCGCGTCGAACACGATCTCGGCCGCGGCCGCGATGCGATCACCCGTGGCGAGCCCGGGCCGTGCGCTCGCCCAGAAGGTGACGAAGCCCTCGCCGGCCGGGTGGTTCACGTCGGGCGGCAAGAAGCCGGCCAGGGGATCGTCGGGTGGGGCCAGGGTGGCCGGATCCAGGCTGCGGAAGGTCCACGCGAGCTCCCCGGCCACGGCGTCGTAGCCCGCCTGCACCTCGACCAGCAGCTCCTGGGCCGGGCGCAGGTCGACCCGGGTGGAGATGCCCGCGCCGCCCTGCTCGGGGGTAATGAGCCGCTCGCCGAAGCCCGCCGGCCCGAGCGCCAGGCTGGCCGGATCGAGCTCCGCGGGGAACGGCACCCGCACGCGCACCTCCTGGGCCGGGGCGGAGGCGGTCGCCAGGTTCTCGAAGGTGACCGTGTAGGCGAAGGGGGAGTCCCCGCGCAGGTCGCGCTCCGGCCCGGCCCCGGGCGGCCCGGAGAGCTCGTTGGGATCCATGGCCAGCACGGCCAGGAAGGCCGAGCCCACCGAGCCGAGCAGGCCTCCGCAGGCCGCCAGCAGCTGCGCCCCGGTCGACAGGAGCTGCAGCCCGGCGATGGCCGCCTCGAGCAGCTTGAGCTCCGGGACCACGGTCCCGGCGCAGGACAGCCCGGCGCTCAGCCAGCCCATGGTCATGTCGGCGGCCTGGAAGGCCCGATCGGCCCCCTCGGGCGCCTCGCGCGCGTCCTGCTCCAGCGCGTCCATGGTGCTGATGGCGTTGGAGGCCACGCCCGTCAGGCACTCGCTGCCCAGCGCGATCCCGAGCGCCTTCTCGAGCGCGGCGGCCGCCAGCGCGTCCAGGACCGCGCTGACGCAGTCGCCCTCACCGTCGCTCCCGGGCTCCGGCCGGAGCGAGGACACCGTGACCCCCAGGTTCGAGGCCCCCTCGTCGCGAGGCCGCAGGCGGAAGCGGTACTCCCACGGCCGCCCGGGCGGCAGCAGCGGCTTGTAGATGGGGACCACGGCGCCTCCGCCCTCGGAGGCCGGGAAGCTCACCGGGACGCTCTCGGGCGAGTAGCCGCTGGGCTCCCCCCCGGGCGGCCAGGGGCGCTCGAGCGGGTCCACGGAGGTGAAGTCGCACCCGGGCGGCAGGTGCAGCCAGATCACCAGGGACACCGCGTCCACGTTGCCGAGGTTGCCGAGGACCAGGGTGTAGCCCTGCTCGTAGTCCACGCGCACGGTCATGCGGCCGAGCAGCTCGGTCCACAGCCTGGGCGGCACCCCGGCCTCGACGGTGAAGCACCCGGCGCAGAGCTGCAGCGGCGAGCCGGCGCTCTCGACCGCCACGTCCCAGGCCCCGCGGGCCACGCCGCGCAGATCGAAGGTGACGCGGGCCGAGCGCCCGTCCGCGGCCTCCGCCACCGACCAGGCCTCCAGGCTCGTCTGGCCCGCGCGGCGCAGCTCGACCACGCTGCCCGGGGCGAAGCTCCCCCCGCGCAGCCACACCGTCACCAGGCCGATGTCGCCGCCGGTGTCCGGCTGCGGCTCGAGCGAGGTCGGCGCGCCGCACACGTCCGGCACCCCGTCCCCGTCCTCGTCCGCCTCGCGCGGCGGGACGCGCGCGAGCAGGGTGAGCCCGCCGTCGGGGTTGGGGAAGGGATCCTCGAGGCTGGCCAGCTCGAGCGCCCCGTCGGCGTCGAGGTCCAGGGCCGCCAGCCCCACCGGGCGCACGCCGCTCTCGAAGCTGACCGAGGCGTGGAAGTCTCCCGCGCCGGAGTTCTCGAGCACGGTCAGGGTGTCGCCCCCCATGTCCGCGCTGACCAGGTCGAGGTCGCCGTCCGCGTCCAGGTCGGCGGCGATCAGCGCGTGCGGCTGCCAGCCGGTGGCGAAGAGCTCCGACGCGCCGAAGGAGCCCAGCCCGTCGTTGCGCAGGAGGCGCACCTTGCTGGGGTCGTCGACGCCGGGCGCCATGTCGTGGACCAGGGCCAGGTCGAGATCGCCGTCCCCGTCCAGGTCCGCCAGCAGCGGCGAGGACGGCAGCGACCCCGCCGGGTACGATCCGGCCAGCTCGAGGCCGGCCAGCCCGTCGTTCCTGAGCACCTGCGCCTCGCCCTCCGCGCCGCCGGTGCAGATCACGACCACATCCGCGTCGGCGTCCCCGTCGAGGTCGCCCGCGGCCAGGCCGCTCGGGGTGGCGCAGGTCGCCAGGCTCGGCAGGGCCAGCAGCGTCCCGTCCCCCTGGTTCAGGCGGATCTCGAGCCGGTCCTCGGCCCAGACCGCGGAGATCACGTCCAGGGTCGCGCCGGCGTCCCCGTCGAGGTCCGCCACCGCGAGCGCGCCCGGCGGCAGGGCGCCGAGCGGCGGGTAGAGCACGGCCGCGCCCAGGGAGCCCCCGCCGAGGTTGGGCAGCACGCTCAGCCCATCGTAGCTCGTCACCAGCACCTCGGGCCGCCCGTCCCCGTCGAGATCGGCGAGCCGCAGCCCCTGGGGGCTGGAGGGCCCGGCGAAGGCCTGGGAGGGCTGGAACCCCCCGGCGCCGTCGCCGCGCAGCACGATCACCGGCAACGCGCCCTCGCCGAGGGTCGCCACCAGATCGGTCACGCCGTCGGCGTCGACGTCGCCGGCGGCCAGGAAGGCAGGTCCGACGCCCAGCGGGGTACGGCCCGCGCCGGCGTAGCTGAGCGGGAAGATCTCGCACACGTCCAGCGCGCCGTCCGCGTCGCAGTCGGCGGCGCCCCAGATAGCGATGTCGTCCTCGTCCTGGCGCGTGTTGTGATCGCAGTCGGTCGCCCGCGCGCGATCGGCCGCCAGGCCGCAGGCGAGCGCACACAGGATCAGAACGGGGCTCTTCAGGCTGCGCATGGGAACACCTCCTCCGGGTTGTCGCGCGGGAATCCTAGATCCGTGGGGAGGCCGGGACAAGCCCGGCGGGAGCTCAGCAGTGCGGCGACCAGAGCGCCTTCAGCAGCGCGGAGACCTGGGGCTCGTCGGCGAACACCTCGGCCACCTCGGGCGCGTCGACCAGGAGGTCCAGCACGGCCGCGGAGGCCTTGGCCAGGGCGGCCGGGCCGGGATCGTCGGGCAGGCCCTGCAGCAGATCGGCCAGCTTGGAGGCCAGGGAGACCCGCGCGCGCTGGTTGACCGGCTCGAGGGCGCCCTCGTCCAGCAGGCTCTCGACCAGCAGGGCGCTGCGGCGCTCGAGGTCGTCCTCGGGCTTCGGGGCCGGCGCCGCGGCGGGCACGAGCTTGCGCATCTTCTGCGGGTGGGCCACGCCCCGGCGCCTGAGGTCGGTGAAGGGGAACACGCCGTCGTCGTGGAGCGTCTGCGCCACCAGCTCCGCGCCGACCTTGCGGCAAGACTCGACCTCGCTGGCGGCCAGGCCGATGGCCAGGAGCAGCCGCCCGCGGGCGCCGGCGTGCTCGAACGCGTCCGCGGGCATGCCGAACGAGGTGAACAGGAGCCCGGTGAGCTTCGAGCCGGGCAGCGCCGGCAGGTCGATCACCTGGCCGGGCACGAAGGTGCTGCCGAGGCTCTGGCGGCCGAGCGCGGACAGCAGGGCCGGCGCCCAGGCGGCCGGCCCCTCGGTGCAAAGCATCAGCTCCACCTGCCCGCCGCCCTCCTGGGCGGGCTGGGCCGAGCCCACCAGGCCCAGGGTCACGTGGGCCAGGCCGCCGTGGTAGCCCGACAGCGTGGCCACGTCCGCGCCCCCGCCCTCGCCGAGCGGCGGCTCGGAACGCAGCGCCTCCCCCGGCACCGCGCCCAGCAGCTTGGCCAGGGCCGCCACGTATCGCTTCGCGTCCTTGTCGCCCTTGCTCGCCCTGGCCATGGCTTTTCCATACTACGAACGGGGGGTTCTTGGAAAGACACCGCCGCCCGGCGAGCGTCCGCCGGGGGGGCGCGGGGCGGCCCTCAGAAGGTGGCCTCGAAGGTGTAGAAGAAGGTGCGCCCGAACCCGTCGCGCACCGAGTTCAGGTTGCGGCGCACGAACTCGGGCACCAGCACCTCCTCGTCCAGCACGTTCTTCAGCGACAGGCTGTGGCGGAAGAAGCTCCCCTCGTAGGCCAGGTTGAGATCCCAGGTCACCTGGGCGGGCAGGTCCTCGTCCGGGGCGCCGCGCGGGCCCACCAGGTTGAGCACGGTCGAGGCGCTGAAGCCGAAGAAGCGCTTGCCCAGGCCGACGGACAGCTCGTGGGCGGGGATGTAGCGGAAGTTGTAGTGGCCGTCGTCGTTCTGCTCGTCACCCTGGTCGCCGTGCACGAAGGTGTAGGTCACGAAGGCATCCAGGATGTCCGGATCCGTGTAGCGCAGCTCCAGCTCCAGGCCCCAGGCGGTGAAGGCGTCGCCGTTGACGTACATGTAGGTCAGGTCGGCCGGATCGTCCGGGTTACGCCGCACCCGGAAGATCTTGTTGTCGTACTCGGCCCAGTAGCCCAGCACCTGGGCGAAGAAGCCGTGGGTGCCGATCAGGTAGGCCAGCTCCACCGTGGTGGCCTCCTCCGGGTCCAGGTCGGTGTTGCCGTACACCGTGCCCGGGGTGGTCTCGAAGTACAGCTCGAACAGGGTCGGGGCGCGGAAGCTCTGGCCGGCGATCAGCTTCAGCGAGGATCCCTCGAACACGTTGTACACCAGCGCCCCGCGCGCCGAGACGTTGGAGGAGGACTCCTGGTTGTCGGTCCAGCGCACGCCGCCCATCAGGGTCAGCGGCACGGACGGCACCAGCGGCTCGAGCATGAACTTGGCCTGGCCGAACACGGAGATCTCGTACACCCCGCTGTCGGCCATCTGGTTGTCGTCCGTGACCGCCCGATCTAGGGTGGTGTAGTTGGCGTACTCCACGCTGCGCCGGTAGTCGCCGTCCACGCCCAGCTCGAAGTGCAGGTAGTCGAGCGGCTTCACCACGGCCTGTAGCGCGCCGCCCGTGCGCCAGCCGGTGATCTTGGAGCGGATGTTGTCGGCGGCGGTGCGCCCCAGGTCGCGGTGCTGCCAGTCGAACAGGGCGCGGAAGCGCAGATCGACCATGTCGGCGAGGTCCACCTGGTAGGAGTAGGCGCCCAGGTACCCCTCGACCTCGTGCCCCCTGTCCACCCCGGCGCTCCAGCGCGGGGTCACGCCCAGGTAGCTCTCCTCGCCGTGGAACCCGTTGAACGCCAGGGTGTGGCTGCCCCAGCCCGTCTTGTAGCTCGCCCCCAGGTTGAAGTCGGCCCCCCGCAGGTACTCCTCGTACACGCCGTAGACGTCCTGCTCGTCGACGAAGCCGTAGGGCTTGCCGCGCTCGTCCGTGCCGGAGGCGCTGAAGGTCAGCGCCAGGTCCTCGGTGCGGTAGTAGTAGGCGCCGGTGCCGCGGATGAGCCCGTGGTCCCCGATCGTCCCGGACACGACGCCGCCGTGGCCCTCGAAGCGGCGGTCCTGGGCCTTGCGCATCACCACGTTGACCACGCCCGAGTAGGCGTTGGTGCCGTACAGCACCGAGGCCGGCCCGCGCAGGACCTCGATGCGCTCGACCTCGTCGATCGCCAGGCGGTCGAGGCTGCCCTCGCCGGTCACCGCGTTCCAGGCCGGGATCCCGTCCACCAGCACCAGCACCTTGTTGGCGTAGTGGTCCTGCAGCACGCCGCGCAGGACCGGGATCTGGCGCTTGAGGTGGGTGCGCATGATGCTCACCCCGGCCAGGGTCTCCAGGGCCTCGGACACCCGGCGAAAGCCGTAGAGCTGCAGGGTGGCCCGATCGAGGATGGAGACGATCGAGGGGGTGTCGTAGAGGCTCTCGGCCTGGATGGCCGAGACCTGCACCTTGAGCAGGTCCTCGATGGACAGGTCGGCGAAGTCGCCCTCGGCTGCGGCGCCTGCCTCGGGCTTGGCCTCCGGCTTGGTCTCGGCCTCCGCCCCGGGGGCGGGCTCGCTCGCCTCGCCTTCGTCCCCGGCCAGGGCGGCCGGGGCGATCAGCGGCAAGACCGTCCAGAGAAAAATCCGAAAATACCCGGTACTCATCGTCTCTCTCTCCTGCTTGAGATGGGGTACAGCGGCCAGAGCCAGGTCAAAATAGGAATCGACGGGAGAAAATCGCGGAGAACATTCGCGCTCTGTACCCTATTCGAGCGAGGCGGTCAAGATCCGACTTGGGGAGTCTGGAGGCGCCGCTCAGCGTCCACGCCGGCGGGGGTGCTCGGCGTGGACCGCGGTGTGCAGCCCGCCGCGCACGCGGTAGTCGAGCACCAGGCTCATCCGGCGCGGGGCCACGGCGGCCACCAGGTCGGCCAGGATGCGCGCGGCCGCGTGCTCCTGGACGATGCCGACCTGGCGGTAGGAGAGCAAGTAGAGTTTCAGCGACTTGAGCTCGAGCAGCTTCCGGGACGGGACGTAGCGCACCTCCAGCCGGCCGAGATCGGGCAGGCCCGTCCAGGGGCACAGCGCGCTGAACTCCTCGGTGTCCACCCGCACCTCGATCTCCGTGCCCTGCCGCTCGTAGGGGAAGGCGAGCAGCAGCTCGGGCCGGATGGCCTCCTCGCCCGAGACAGCGATCTTCACCTTCGAGTCCAGCTCCCGGTACTTCCTGCCCATGTCCGCCTTGCGCTTGCCCATACCGCCCTCCAGTCGTGAGCCTGCCCGATCCCCTCCCTCCATTTCAAGATCGCCCTTGAGCACGCCCTTTCACACGTCCCTGATCACCTGCCTCCGCCGGGTACCCACCGGTCGCAGAGGATTTCCTCGAGGGTAAGATCGGAGGCAGGCCGGGCAGCAGCCCTCCTTCCCAGCTTCCCTGCTTCCCAGCTTCCCTGCTTCTCTGCTTCCCTCCTGCCCTGTCGCCCTGCCGCCTCCTGCCCTTCCCCCCCACCCTCATGGAAAAGCGACCCCGGCGCCCGGACGAAGGCACGTGATCAGGGACGTGGAGGAGAGCGTACGCTACGCCGCGCGTGGCCTTGCATTTGAAGGGATGGATTGTACCGGGCAGGGCTGGTAGCATCGGCCCGGGCAGGCAGCGGATCGTACGAGATCTTCTGCCCTCGAGGGATGCCGGTACGCCTGTCACCATCGGTCCCCGGCATGTCCCAGTCCGCGCTTGCCCCTACAGGTACGGGCGAAAGCCCGGGGGTTCGAATCCCCATGGCAAGGCGGCGGGCCCTCCGGGGCCCGACCGGCGCGCGCCGGGAGGCAGTTTAGCTCCACCGTGTCTTCGGGCCCTGCAGGCCCCCGGATACCGGCCAGACCCAGACGGCGTCCAGGCCGGGCGGACCGCTCGCCCGACCGACCCGCCGCGCGGGCCCGGCCTCAAGGGAGCCTCCGCCCGCGGAGACGGGGCGCGCGTCCGGGCAGGTCCCGGGGGGCAAGCCGTCTCACGCGGACGGGAGGAGATCGCATGGCCAGCATCCACATCGCCGAGCACGAGCTGGGCTTTCTCTACCGCCAGGGCCGGTTCGACCGGCTGCTGGAGCCCGGCGAGCACCGGGTCTGGCTGCGGGCCGGGGTCGAGGTGCGCCGCGCCTCGCTGCTCGAGCCGCGCCTGGCCTTCCCGGACGCCGAGTTCCTGGTGAAGCACGCCGAGGTGGCCAGCCGGGTGCAGACCGTGCGCCTGAAGGACAGCGAGCGCGGGCTGCTGCTCAAGGACGGCAACTTCCAGGCCCTGCTCGGGCCCGGGCTGCACGTGCTGCTCAAGTCCCCGGCCGCCGCCTTCCAGGTGGAGGTGGTGGACATCTCCGGCGTGGAGCTCACCCACCCGCGGCGCGAGCAGATCCTGCGCGCGCCCAACGCCAGGGACTTCGTGGTCGAGCACCTGGTCCCCGACGGGCACCGCGGGCTGCTCTACCACGACCAGCGCCCCCAGCGCCTGCTGGAGCCCGGCCGCTACCAGTTCTGGACCGGTCTGGTCCAGGTCCAGGTGGCCCTGGTGGACGTGCGCGAGCAGAACCTCGAGGTGCAGGGCCAGGAGCTGATGAGCCGCGACAAGGTCTCGCTGCGCCTGAACCTGAGCGCGCGCTTCAAGGTCGCCGACCCCGAGCGCGCCGTCCGCCAGCAGGCCGACGCCAAGGAGGCGCTCTACCGTGAGCTGCAGCTCGCGCTGCGCAACGAGGTGGGCGCGCGCACGCTGGACGAGCTGCTCGAGCAGAAGGAGG
This sequence comes from Myxococcota bacterium, assembly GCA_022710975.1. GTDB lineage: Bacteria > Myxococcota > B64-G9 > B64-G9 > B64-G9 > JAKLGA01. The sequence continues at coordinate 345,714 of JAKLGA010000007.1, forward strand.
CCGTGGGCCAGGCCGTGCTCGCGCGCGTGCGCGAGCCGGCCGCCGGGCTCGGGCTCACGCTGCTCGGCGCCGGGGTGCGGGACGTGATCCTGCCGGGCGAGATGCGCGCCATCCTGAACCAGGTGATCGAGGCCGAGCGGCGCGCGCAGGCCACCATGATCCAGCGCCGGGAGGAGACCGCCGCCACGCGGGCGCTGCTCAACACGGCCCGGCTCCTGGAGGGGAACCCGGTGCTGCTCCGGCTCAAGGAACTGGAGACGGTCGAGCGCCTGGCCGAAAAGGTGGGCAGCCTGTCGGTCCACGGCGGGCTGGATGGCCTGCTCGAGGGGCTGCTGCAGGCCGCGCGCCTGGGTCCGAGCAAGGGGTGAAGCCCGAACCTCTCCCAAAAGCAAACGTTCGGAGCCACTCTCGTGGCCCGTCGCTTTGTCCCATCAGCCTAATTACTGTGCGTTCCATCCTGCAGTTCAAGTGCAGGCAAACTATCCAACGATGCATTCACACCTGCGATGCCAAGAGAGTTTACCCTCTGCACTGCCTGACATGCCTCGTCATATCCCGCATTTTTTAGCGCAATTCTCAATGCAATCATTCTATTGACTCTTGCGACCAACGTCTAACGACCATGTAGTCTGAGGCCTGAATGGCGGAACGCGCTTCGAATCATCTCCGCCTGCGTTCCCTCGAGGGCCTCATGGACCCGTTCCTCGAGGTGCCCGATGTCCTTCGGCACGAAGTTC
>JAKLGA010000008.1 GCA_022710975.1 Myxococcota bacterium
GGCGCTGCGCTGGTTGGAGGCCTCCACGCAGCATTCCTCGGAGGTGCTGCCGTCGTTGCCTGCCAAGCCCGAGGAGGTCGTGCTCCAGCCCGGCATGGGGTCCTGGGGCTCGGGTACCGAGACCTTGCTTTTCGCTTCCACGAGCCGGCTCCTGGTGGAGTTCTCGTACCACGGGAAGCGGCGCAGGGCCGAGCCATACAACCTCCATAGGGCGGGGAACGGGAACCTGCTGCTGTATGCCTGGGAGCTCGAAGCGGGCCAGATCAAGGCCTTCTCGGTGTCCGACATTCGCGACTTGCGGGTGACCGACGAGTCCTTCATTCCCAGGTTCCAGACTCCGTTGAGACCCGTGGGCAGAAAGTCCACCGTGGCCGGCAAGCGGTCTGCATCCCGGCTTCCAAAACCAGCCCGTGCACGACGTGTCAAGAAGCCCGGCAGCACCTAGACCATTGGCCCCGCTGAAAGGCAGGCTTCAGGCAGTCAAGGAGCCGTCTTCGGGCGGCTGGTCCCCAGCATCTCCGCAGCCAGCTCCATCGCCTTCTGGCCCGCGTGGGGGATCACCGACCGGTGGGGATCGAGGCACCTGACCACCATCTGTTCGGTCGCGAGGATGGCCACGATGAGCCGCTCCCACTTGACCGCGAGCTTCTGAAGATCGTCCATGGTGACGGGGTCGCCGCACCCTGGTCCGCGCTTGGCAAGCGCCTCTTCGAGGAGCAATCGAACCGTTTCCGAGAGGCTCGTTCGGTCCTGGAACGAGGTCGCCTGGACGCGCGAGTGGAGCAGCTTGGACATCCGGATGGTCACACTTGGCATGGTCTCCTCCTGAGTGGTTGGGGTCGTGCTCAGCAAGGAACGTGCCTCGCGATCGGGACCGGCCAAGTCCACGGATTTGGCCCACCGATGGACTCACATCGGACATCAGCGCGGCCGGAATTCCGGCCACGTGTCCGGAAATCCGGCCGGCCACCGGCCACAATTTTTGTCGCGCCCGTCGTACCAAGTGTCCAACCCACAACTGGTGCACGCGGTTGACAAAAGGAGTTGCGCGGGCGCAATTTGTCCAACGTTTTGTAATCTACTGACGATCGCCCTTGTCCTACGCTTTTCCGTTTTCCGCCCCTGGACTTGGCCTGCAAACAACGGTTGCGTTGGGTGTGGACCGAATACAGGGGGCTGGGGGGACCCCAGGCCGAAACAGAAAAGCTGGGGCGCGCGATCATGCGAAGCGATCAAGATCCATTGAGCTTCGCCCCATCATCCGCGTGGCGCTCCATGCACCTGAACCATCCCGCGCGAAGTGGGTCCTGCAGTCCGCCGGGCAGTCCGCTGTGCTTGTCCTCCTGGCTCCCGTCAGCTACGCTCGGACCCAGGTTCCTGATGAGCGTTCGAGGAGGGCCGCCATGGGACGCGGGGCAGGGATGGTCGGCAAGCTCGTTGTGCTCGACCTGTGGATCTGTGTTGCGCTCGTCGTGGTGTCCTGCCAGGAGCGGACCGACGGCCCTCCACCCAACCAGGGAGCTGTCGCCGAGTGGGAAGCGCTCCAGATTGAGGCTGATTCCCTCTTGAAGGCTGCCCAGTACGACCAGGGGCTGGTCGCGGCGAACAAGGCGCTGCAGTTGGCCGAGCAGACCCATGGTCCCGATCATCCTGGCGTGGCCAGGTGCTTGAACACGCTCGCCAGGCTGCACCGCGCTCAGGCGCGCTTCTCGCAGGCCGAGGAGATCGCCAGGCGCGCCCTGGCGATCCAAGAGAAAGTCCTCGGTCCGGAGCACCCCGAGGTGGCCACGAGCCTGAACACGCTGGCGGAGCTGCTTGGAGATCTGGGCCAGTACGCTCAGATGGAGCCGCTCCTCCTGCGCGCGCTGGCGATCCAGGAGAGGGCCCTCGGCCCGGAGCACCTCGAGGTTTCCGAGAGCCTCAAGAACCTCGCGAGCCTGGCCTATGTCCAGGGCCAGTTCGTGCAAGCCGAGCAGTACATCGAACGTTCGCTTTCGATCAGGGAGAAATCGCTCGGCTCGGAGCATCCTGATGTGGCCGAGAGCCTGAACCTCGCCGGGTTCGCTGCATTTGCCCAGGGCCAGTACGCGAAGGCCGCGCCTCTCTTCAAGCGCGCGCTGGCGATCCGCGAGAAGGCGCTAGGACCTGAGCATCCTGACGTGGCCGAGAGCCTGACAAGCCTCGCGATGATCCACCGAACGCAGGGCCTGTACTCGGCGGCCGAGCCGCTCCTGCTGCGCGCGCTGGCGGTTTTCGAGAAGTCGCTCGGCAAGGAGCATCCCCGCGTGGCCTCGTGCCTTCGCGGCATGGCATCACTGTACCTCGACCAGAACCTTTACGACCGGGCCGAACCACTCCTCCTGCGTGGGCTGGCGATCCGGGAGAAGGCGCTGGGACCGGAGCACCCCGAGGTGGCCGCGAGTCTGAACGGCCTTGCGGTGCTGTACGACGGCAGAGGTCAGTACGGACACGCCGAATCACTCTACAAACGTGCGCTGGAGATCAGTGAGAAGGTCCTCGGCCCCGAGCATCCCGGCGTCGCAGTGAGCCTTGGCAACCTCGCAGTGCATTACCGCGTCCAGAGTCTGTATGCTCAGGCAGAGCCGCTGTACATGCGCGCGCTGGCGATCGACGAAAAGGCGCTCGGCCCGGAGCATCCCGAGGTGGCGAGGATCCTGACTAGCCTCGCCATGTGCTTCCTAGATCAGGGCCAGCTCTTCAAGGCCGAGCCTCTTCTGGTACGCGCGTTGACCATCGCGGAAAAGGCCTTTGGCCCTGAGCATCCCAAGGTCGCAAGAGCGCTGAGCAGCCTCGCGTTGCTCTACACCAGCCTGGGCCAGTACAGCGTAGCCGAGCCCCTCCACCAGCGCGCACTGGCGATCCGCGAGAAGGCTTTCGGTCCGGAGAACTTCGAAGTGGCCAACAGCCTACACAACCTCGCTGCCCATTACCGCGACCAGGGCCAGTATGCTCAGGCCGAACCTCTTTTCCAGCGCGCGGCAGCCGTCACCGAGAAGGCCCTGGGCCCGGATCACCCCCATGTGGCCACATGCCTTGACAGCCTGGCCGGGCTCTACCGCAAGACCGGTCGGGACGCTGAGGCCGAACCCCTCGAGAAGCGCGCGGCCGCCATCCGGGCCATCAGGCGGTAGGGGCAACCCGGTCTACGCAGCCATGCGGGTGGGTGGCCGGATGGCCGGCCACTCCCGGCCGGAAAACCGGCCACCCTTGGTGGCCGCCTCCATTCGCGATGTCTTACGAGCAGCCTGGATCGCGGGGGAGCGAACTCCAGAAACCAAAGCAGACACCATTTTCCGCGCCATGGCGTTGTCCTACGGTGCGCGCCTCGTCTTCGGATCGTCCGCTGGCACGACCCTTGCCAGTGTTCCGTACGTGATCGAACCCAATCCCAGACTCCTGCCGATGGTCGATGGGCCGACCTCCAACACGATCGCGATACGCGGTCTGGCCGACGCTGCCGAGAGCCTTGGGCTCCTCCTGGAGCTGCAGGCCGAGCTGTCCAGGCGTTGTGGTATTCTTCCTGGTGCTGCTGATCCGGAGCGCCAGGAGAGGAGGGATGAGACATGGCGCGACGGAGCAAGGGCTACCGGGTCCTCGGACCCTACGCCCACCGAGCCCGATGGAGAATCGTTCTTTTCGGACCAGAAGGCGACCGAAGCGTGGAGACGTTTGGAACGGAAGCGGAGGCAAAGGCGGCAGCGCGGGTGCTCAGACGGCAAGCGCCAGGCCGGATGACGGTCGGGCGCGCGCTGGAGCGGTACGAGGAGCACCAGCGGCGCAAGGGCAACAAGGCGGGCAGCATCGCGCACAACCTGTGGCGCCTCCGAAAGTGGCTCGACGAGGACCAGGCCATCGCCGACGTGACCGAGGGACAGATGAAGAAGACGTACCAGGAGCGGGCCAGCCACCTTGCCGCGGATTCGCACCGCGGTGAGCTGGCCGTGGTCAAGACCTTCTTCAACTGGGCCGTGGCGCAGGAGCTCATCACCCGCTCGCCCGCGGAGAAGGTCGAGCCCGTGGGCCGAAGGCGACGTGGCAAGGCCCAGCTCAGGAAGGGCGAGGCCAAGGCCTTCGCCGCCAAGGCGCTCCTCATGGCCCAGGGTGGCGACGATGGCGCCCTGGCGGCCCTGGCCGCGTTGATCCTGGGCCTCCGCTCGAGCGAGCTACGGCTGCGGCAGGTGCGCGACGTGGACGAGTCGGACGAGGGCGTGCTCCTGTGGGTGGACGCCGGCAAGACGGAGGCGGCCAGGCGCTTCATGGAGGTGCCCGAGCCCCTGGCAGGGCTCTTCCTGGGGCTCGTCGGCACCCGGGCCAAGGAGGACTGGCTGTTCCCCTCGGCCGCGGCCGGCACGGGCCACCGGGAGGCCACCTGGCTCCGCAAGGCCGTCAGGCGGGTCTGCAAGGCCGCAGGGGTGCCCAGGGTCTGCCCGCACGGTCTGAGGGGCACCTGGGCCACGCTGACGACCGACGCGGGCGTTGCGGCGCACGTGGTCGCCAGGGAGCTGGGCCACACGAACCCGTCCGTGACCAAGGAGCACTACACCGAGCGCGGCGCCGACGACCGGGCCAGGACCCGCAAGCTGCACCTGGTGGCGGGCTGAAAAGTGGGGAATGAAATGAGTTCGAATCGTTCCCCAGGGTGTTTTTCGGGTGGTGGTAAAAAAAGTAAGGGCCGGTTTCCCTTAGAAAACCGGCCCTTAGAGTGGAGCTGATCGGGATCGAACCGACGGCCTCTTGAATGCCATTCAAGCGCTCTCCCAGCTGAGCTACAGCCCCACAATGGAAAAGAACAGGCCGGGTTCCCGGCGTCGCGAGGGCCCGTTCTAGCAAAGGCCCCCTCCCCTGTCAAGCACGAATTCGCCCGCTCACTTCCCCTTCTTTCCCCGCTTCTTGCCCTCCTTGGCCGCCTCCTTCTTGGCGGCCTTCTTGCCCTCGGAGAGCACGCCCTGCTCGAGCAGGCTCTGGCGCACCTCGTCCGCGCTCGCCCAGGGGGCCGGCGCCACGTGGACCTTCCAGCGCCAGATCATCAGCCCGATGGCCACGGGGATCAGCACCAGCCCGATGAACTGCGAGGTCGAGAGCGCTCCGAACACCGTGCCGCGGTCGTCGTCGTCGCGGATCAGCTCCAGCAGGAAACGCCCCACCGCGTACAGCGGGATCATGATCAGGAAGGCCTGGCCGGTGAAGCGCCGCTTCTTGAGCAGCAGCAGCGCGATGGGCACGAGCGCCCAGCCGAGCAGCGACTCGTAGAGCTGGGTCGGGTGCACGTGAGGGCTCCAGGCGTTGGCCCCGGCGGTGGAGCCCAGCAGCTCGCGCGCGGCCTGGCTGCCCGGGGGGAAGCTCACGGCCCAGGGCAGATCGGTCACCTGGCCGTAGCAGCAGCCGGCCAGGAAGCAGCCGATGCGGGTGAAGCCGAGCCCCATCACCAGGCTCGGGGAGGCGCAGTCGGCCATGTTCCAGAAGTCGAACTTCTTCAGCCAGGCGTACACCACCACAGCCAGCGTGCCGCCGATGTAGCCGCCGTAGGCCACCAGCCCCTCGCAGCGCCCGGCGAACAGCACGTTGACCAGCCCCTTCATGCGCACCGTGTCCCAGGAGTTGTTGGAGATGATGTGGGCGATGCGCGCCCCGACCAGGGCGAAGATGATGGCCAGCACCAGCCCGGTGGTCACGAAGCGGTAGGGCAGCCGCTGGCGGTTGGTGAAGTGCAGGGTCAGGTACCAGCCGGAGATGAAGGCCAGCCCCAGCATCACGCCGTAGGCGTACACCGGCAACTCGACCAGCGGGACGGTGAACAGGATCGGTTTCATGCCGGCTTTATCCGACAGGGCGCCGGAATTTGCAAGCGCGCCGGCGCGCGGAGTTGCGGACGGCGCGGGTTGCGGGTAAGCTCCGAGCCCGAGGACGGTCCGAGGAGGAGCGCATGCCGAGTTGCCCGCAGTGCGGCGCCGAGAACAGGGAGGGGGCCCGCTTCTGCGTGGCCTGCGGCGCGCCGCAGGCCAGCGACGCCCCGCCCGACCTCGACTCCTTCCTCGACGCCGGCATCGTGTGCCCGAAGTGCGACACCTACAACGAGCCCAACCAGAAGAGCTGCACCGCCTGCGGCGAGAGCCTGAGCGGGCTGACCGGCCTGATCCGCTCCGTGGACGCCCCGGCCGCGGCCCAGGCTCCGGCCCCGAAGGATCCGGCCCCGGCCCCCCGGCCCGATCCGACCCCGGCTCCGAAGGATCCGACCCCGGCCCCGACCCCCGCCTCGCTGCCCCGCGCGGAGGCCAGGCCGAGCTCCCACCGGCAGCTCGAGATCGTCTCCGCCACACCGGCTCCCGTGCGCGCGGTGCCGCTCGAGGCGGCCAACCCCACGGGCACCATGCCGATCGAGCTGGTGCCCAAGCGCCCGACCGCGCCCATGGCCTCGGCCGTCCCGGCCTCGGCCTCCCTGTGCCCGGTGTGCCGGGCGGCCCTGCCGGCCGGCCAGAGCGTGTGCCTGGCCTGCGGCCAGCGCATCGCGCCGCCGCCGCCGCCGCTGAACGAGACGGCCTCCAACCTGAGCATCCGCCTGCGCCTGGTGCGCGGCTACGGGCGCGAGGACTCGACCTTCCCGGTGGGCCCCCAGGGCCTGACCATCGGCCGCCGGGGCGCCATGGTGAGCATCGCCGACGATCCCTTCCTGGCCCCCCGCCACCTGGCGCTGCGGCTGGACCAGGGCACGCTCGTGGCCGAGGATCAGGGCGGGCTGAACGGCACCTTCCTGCGCATCCGCGCGCTGACCGAGATCAAGCAGGGCGCCGAGTTCATCGCCGGCAACCAGCGCTTCATGCTGCTCGGGCTGGGCGGACCGACCACCGACGTGCGCATGCCCGTGTCCCAGGACACGCGCCCCTACGGCGGCCCGGTGCCCAAGCAGCTCTTCGTGGCCCTGCGGCTGCACCACGCCACGGCCTCCGGCCAGCCGGTGGGCGGCTCGGTGATCCTGCGCACCGGGCCCATCATCGCCATCGGCCAGCGGGGCTGCGATCTCAATTTCCCCACCGACCCGGCCCTGGCCCCGCACCACCTGGAGCTGCACCTGAAGCCCACCGGCATCGGGCTGGTGGAGATCGGCGCCACCAGCGGCGTGTTCCTGCGCCTGCAGCGGCCGACCGTGCTCAGGAACGGGGACGAGCTGCTGGCGGGCGACGAGATCTTCCGCGTCGAGATCGGCTAGGGGCGTACCCGGCCTAGAGGCTGTCCACCATCGACTGGATCTGCTCGCGGTCCGGGGCGTCGGCGGGGGCGAGCTCCAGGTAGCGCTGGAAGTGCTTCTTGGCGCCCTCCAGGTCGCCGATGTTCACCAGGCACGTGGCCAGCGCCTTGTGGGCGTCGCCGTACCCGGGGCTGGCCTTGAGCGCCTTCTTGAAGGCCTCGGCCGCCTTGGTCCACTTCTTCCTGGCGGTCAGCTCCTTGCCGAGCTGGAACTGCATCCTGGCCGCCTCGCTGATCTTCGGCGGCTCGGGCACGGGCGGACCCGGATCGGCCGCCTCGGGCGCGCCCGCGTCCGGCGGGCCCTCCACCAGGGCCACCTGGGTCGCGTCGGCGCCCACGTCCGGGCCCGCGGCCTCGCCGGTGTCCGCGGTCGGCGCCGCGACCCCGGCGTCCACCTCGGGCGGCGCGACCGCGCCCGCGTCGGCCGGCTCGGGAGCCGCGCCCGCGTCCGGCTCGACCGGAGGCGCGATCGCGCCCGCGTCCGCGGCGGCCACCGCCCCGGCGTCGGCGGCGGGCGCGGCGCCCCCGTCCGCGTCGGAGCCCGCGAGCCGGTCCTTGAAGTACAGGAAGTAGGCCGCGGCCCCGCCGCCGCCCAGCACCAGCAGCCCGACCAGCAGCCCGATCACCAGCCCCAGGCTGGACTTCCTGGGCGCGGGGCCCGGGGCCGGGGCGGGCTCGGGCCGCATCCTGGTCGGCCCGGGCGCGACCGGGGAGACGCCCGTCGGCTGGCGCGGGGGCCTCGCCACAGGCGCGGTGGCGTCCTCGAAGAGCTGGCTGCCCGCGGGCTGCTCCTGGCCCGGGGCCACCTTGTGGCTGAGGCAGGCGGCCAGCTCCTGCTGCAACGCCAGCGCCGTGGGCTGCCGGCCGTTGCGGTCCTTGCTCATGGCCTTGAGCACCACCGCCTCGAGCTCCGGGGAAACCTGCACGCCCTCGAGCTGGCTCGGCGGCACGGGCGGTTCGACCAGGTGCTTGGTGACGATGCCCATGGCGGTGGGCGCGGTGAACGGCAGCCTGGCGGTCACGCACTGGTACAGGATGATGCCGGCCGCGTAGATGTCCGAGCGGGCGTCCAGCACCTCGCCGCGGGCCTGCTCCGGGGACATGTACTCGGGCGTGCCGCACACCATGCCGGCCTGGGTCAGGCTGGCGTCGGCCGCCTGGGGCTCGGCCTCCTGGAGCTTGGCGATGCCGAAGTCGAGCACCTTGACGAAGTCCTTGGTGCCGCGCAGATCGGTCACCATGATGTTCTCGGGCTTCAGATCGCGGTGCACGATGCCGGCCGCGTGGGCGTCGGCCAGCGCGGACAGCACCTGGTCCATGAGGTGGACGATGCGCGCCTCGCCGATCGGGTACTCCTGGGCGATGATCTTGCTGAGATCCTTGCCCGGCACGTACTCCATCACGATGTACAGCGCGCCGTCCTCGGCGGCCTGGCCGAAGTCGATCACCGTGATGCTGTTGGGGTGGTTCAGGCGGCTGGCGGCGCGCGCCTCGCGGTGGAAGCGGCGCACCAGGGTCTCGTCCTGCATCATGCCCGTGCGCAGCACCTTGACGCACACGGTCTTGTCGAGGCTGAGCTGCTTGGCCTGGTACACCCGGCCCATGCCGCCCACCCCGAGCAGCTTCTCGATCAGGAACTTGCCGTCGAGCGAGCGGCCCACGTACGGGTCGGTCGGGCTGGGCTCGACCACGGGCAGCCCGCCGCCGCAGGTGGGGCAGAAACGCGCGCCGTCCTCGGCCTTCTCTCCGCAGTTCGGGCAGAACTTCATCCAGACCCCCAACGCGTGGATCTGGCGGGTGTATATCCCAGGCCCGGGGCGGTTGCAACCCCTGCGTCGGCTTGACACCCCGCGCGGGCGGGTGGTTCAATGGCCCCCACTCACGCGAGAGAGGTGATCCCCATGATCAAGTGTTCCCAGTGCGGCCGGGAAAACGACTCCTCGTTCAAGTTCTGCCTGGACTGCGGCAGCCCGCTGGCCCCGGCGGCGGCCGCCGCGGCCCCGGCTCCGGCCCCGGCCACGGTGCCCCAGGCCACGGCCGTGCCCGAGCCCCCCGCGGCCCGGGCCCCGGCGGCGCGCCCGCCCACCGCCCAGACGGCCCGGCCCGCCACCGGCCAGGTCAAGACCGGCGCCAGGCCGGCCGCGGCACCGGCCGCGCCCGCTCCCGCGCCCGCTCCCGCGCCCGCTGCCGCGGCCGCGGACCTGGTGGCGTGCCCGAAGTGCGACAACCGCATCCCGGCCACCATGGCCTTCTGCTCCTTCTGCGGCAACAACATGAAGGGCGCCGCGCCCGGGCGCGGGGCCACCATGTTCATGCACCAGGCGTCCCCCGAGGCGTCCAGCAAGCCGAAGGCGCGCATGGTGCTGATCAAGCCGGACGGCAGCGAGGGCACGGTGTTCACCCTGGCCGAGAAGACCGCCATCGGCCGCAGCCAGGGCGTGATCATGTTCCCGAAGGATCCGTACATCTCCCCCCGGCACGCCGAGATCCAGTTCAAGGACGGCCAGCTCAGCATCACCGATCTGGACTCGCTGAACGGCGTGTACCGGCGCATGACCGCCGAGGAGCGCATCGTGCCGGGCACCTACTTCCGCATCGGGCGCCAGCTCCTCAGGCTGGAGGTGCCGGGCGAGTTCCAGGCGGTGTCCGCGCCCACGGCCCAGGGGGACGACAGCCAGTTCTGGGGCAGCCCCACGCCCCACGTGTGGGCGCGCCTGGTGCAGGTGCTCGAGGGCGGCAAGATCGGCGAGATCCACCTGCTCACCCAGGCCGAGGTCGTCATCGGCCGGGTGGACGGCGAGGTGCGCTTCCCCGAGGACGGCTTCATCTCCTCGCGCCACTGCCAGCTCATCAACCGCGAGGGCGACTGCTTCCTCCAGGACCTGGGCTCCTCCAACGGCACCTACCTGCGCATCCAGGGCAACGCCCCCCTGCTGGGGGGCGACAAGGTCCAGATCGGCAACCAGGTGCTGCGGCTCGACCTGCTGTGAGCCTCCTCTCGCCTCGCTAGCCTCTCGCCTCGCTAGCCCCTCGCCGCTTCGCGCCGAGGGACAAGCAATTCTTCGCCCTGGGCAGCGGGCTCGAATTGCTAGCCGCCCCACAGCGCCAGACCGGCCGAGCAGGCCGCGGCCGCGAGCAGCCACGGCAGGGCCGAGGCCCGCCCTGCCACGGCGCGCGGGGCGGGCCGCAGCGCGGACTCCAGGCAGGGCTCGGGCTCCGCGTCCAGCTCCAGCCGCAGGCGCGAGCCGCCCAGCACGAAGCACTCGCCCGGGCCGAGCTCCGCCTCGCCCCGCACCCGGTGGCCGGCCACGCGCAGCCCGTTGGCCGAGCCGAGATCGCGCACCCGCACCCGCGCCCCGCGGCGCAGGACGGCGGCGTGCCGCCGCGAGACGCGCGGGTCGGGCAGCCTCAGGCCGCAGCCCGCGGCCCGCCCCAGGCTGAGCTCGGCCCCGTCCGGGAGCGGCGCCTGATCACCCCGCCCGGGCCCGTCCACGACCACCAGCCGGCCAGGCGCGGCCGGGGGCGCGAGCAGCCGCCCGGCCAGCGCCCGGGCCGTGGCCCGCGCGTCCGGGAGCGCCAGCGGATCGCCCGCCCACAGCCGCACCCGGAAGGACCCCAGCTCGAGCTCGTCGCCGGGCCGCAGCGGCACCGCCTGGCCCGGCTCGAGCCGGCGGCCGTTGAGCCGGGTGCCGTTGCGGCTGGCCAGGTCCTCCACCGTCCAGCCGGCCGGGCCGGCCGGGGCCACGCGCGCGTGGCGCAGCGACACGCTCGGGTCGGGCAGGGCGAGCTCCAGGCCGTCCTCTCGCCCGAGCAGGGCGCCCGCGGACCCGAGCGGCACCTCGCGCCGCAGGCCGGCCAGGCTGCCCTCGGGCGCCAGCGCCACCAGCCAGGCCTCCACGGCTCACCTCCCCGGCCCGGCCGCGCGGAGCTCGGCCAGCGCGGCGCGCAGGGGCTGCAGCCAGGCGTCGTCGGGCGCCAGGGCCGTGAGCCGGCGGAGCTGCTCCTCGGCCGCCCCGAGGTCGCCGCGCTCCAGCCCGAGCAGGACCAGGTTGCGGCGCGGGTCGAGGGCCCCGGGATCGAGGGCCAGGGCGTCCAGGTAGCGCGCCTCGGCCTCCTCGAGCCGGCCCTGGGCGCGGGCCACCGCCCCGCCCAGGTTGTGGGCCTGGACCAGATCCGGCCGGCAGTCGAGCGCCTGGACCACCAGCGCCTCGGCGCGCTCGAGCTGGCCGGCCCGGTAGGCCAGCAGCGCCAGGTTGGCGAGCGCGTCCGCGAAGCAGGGCTGGTACTCCAGGCTGACCTGCAGGGCGGCCCGGGCCCCCTCGGCGTCGCCCACCCGCAGGCGCTCGACCCCCAGGCGGTTCATGCGCACCGCCTCCGGGGGGACGGCCCCGCCGCCCAGGCAGCCCGACAGGCACGCGGCCAGCGCCAGGACGGACACGCCTCTCATCTCCCACCTCCCCGCGCCGGGGACGGCGCGCCCAGCCCCACCCGGCCCACGGGCTGGATGGCGACCTGGGGTTCGAGCTCCAGGAAACTCACCACGCGCACGTCGGGGAACACCGCCCCGACCAGCCGCCAGAAGGGCCGGCGCACCTCGGGCCGGCACAGCACCACCGGTGCGCCCTCGGCCCGGGCCCCGCCCAGCGCGCGCTCCAGGCCCGCCAGCACCGCCTCGGCCTCGGCCGGCTCCATGACCAGGCTGGCCCCGGCGGCGCCCGGGACGACCGCGGCCGCCACCCGGCGCTCGAGCTCCGGGTCCAGGAGCCAGGCCCGCAGCCGCCCCTCGGGCGCCAGCCGGTGCGAGATGAACGGCCGCAGCCCCTCGCGCACCCGCTCGGCCAGCACGGCCGGATCGGCCTCCTGCCGGGCGTGCTCGGCCAGGCTGGTGAGCACCGCCCGCAGGCAGGCGACCGGCACCTGCTCCTCCACCAGCCGGGTCAGCACCTCGGACAGGAGCACCGGCGGCACCAGCCGCGGCACCACCTCGCGCACCAGGGCCGGCTGATCGCGCTCCAGCGCGTCGAGCAGGTCCTGCGTCTCCTGCACCCCCACGCAGCGGGCCGCGGCCCGCCTCAGGCCCGCCTCCAGCCCGGCCGGCCCCGCGGCCAGCGCGCCGGCGGCCGCCGGGGCGCCGTCCAGGAGCAGCGTCCAGCGGCCGCCCTGGGCGCCCGGGCCGCGGACGAGCGGCGGGAGCGGCACGCCCAGCTCGTCGCCCACCGCCCGGCGCAGGGCCTCGGCCCCCTCCCAGAAGCCCGGCGCCGGGGGATCCGCGGGCAGCCGGAGCTCCAGGCACCCGCCCCGCCGGCCGCGGGCCGGGACCTCGGCCGCGGCCGCGCGGCGAGAGGCCCGCCGCCCCAGCCAGGCGCCCGCGCCGGCCAGGCAGGCGCCCAGCCCGCCGAAGGCCAGGCCAGGCATGCCCGGCACCAGCCCGATCAGCGCGAGCGCCCCGCCGGCCAGCACCAGCGCCTCGGGGTGGGCGCCGAGCTGGCTGCCGAGCTGGCGCCCCAGCCCCTGCTCAGCCCGCTCGGGCCGCACCCGGGTGACCAGGAGCCCGGCCGCGGTGGACACGAGCAGGGCCGGGATCTGGGTCACCAGCCCGTCGCCGATGGTCAGCACGCTGTAGGTGGAGGCCGCCTCGGCCGCGCCCAGCCCGCGCTGCAGGCAGCCGATCAGCAGGCCGCCCACCAGGTTGACCGCGGTGATCACCAGCCCGGCCACGGCGTCGCCCTTGATGAACTTCATGGCCCCGTCCATGGCGCCGTGGAACTGGCTCTCGCGCTCGAGCTCGAGCCGCCGCCGCCCGGCTGCCTCGGCGTCCAGCAGGCCCGCGCGCAGATCGGCGTCGATGCTCATCTGCTTGCCGGGCAGCCCGTCCAGGTGGAAGCGGGCGGTGACCTCGGCCACACGCTCGGCGCCCTTGGCGATCACGATGAACTGCACCACCGTCAGGATCAGGAACACCACCCCGCCCACCACCGGGTCGCCGGCGGTGGCGAACTCGCCGAAGGCCTGCACCACCCGGCCGGCGTCCGCCCGGCCCAGGATCAGCCGGGTGGTGGACACGTTGAGCGCCAGGCGGAAGAGGGTGGCCATCAGCAGCAGCGTGGGGAAGGCGGAGACCTGGAGCGCCGCCCCGGCCCGGGCGGCCAGCAGCAGCAGCACCAGCGACAGCGCCAGGTTGCAGCTCAACAGCGCGTCCATGGCCCAGGGGGGCAGCGGCAGGACCAGGATGGCGGCGATCCCCAGCAGGGCCCCGCCCACCGCCGCCTCGCTCCGCCCGGGCAGGCCCCAGCGGGTCGGCCAGCCGCTCCTCATGGAATCTCCTCCCGTCCGGCCGCGCGCGCCGCGCCGGCGGACGTCCCCAGGGCCGCGGCCACCACCCGCAGCACCTCGGCCGCGGCCGCGTACAGCCTCTCCGGGATCAGCTCGCCCGGCTCCAGCCGCTGGAGCGCGCGGGCCAGCTCCACGTGCCGCACGACCGGCAGGCCCAGGCGCGCGGCCTCAGCCCGCAGGCGCCTGGCGGCCTCCCCCACCCCGGCGGCCACCAGCACCGGGGCCGGGTCCTCGCCCGGCGCGTAGCGCAGCGCGGCCGCAGCGTGGGTGGGGTTGACCACCAGCACGCTGGCCCCGCGGAGCCCCGGCCCCTGGGCGGCCTGGCGGTGCCGGCGCCTGCGCTCGGCCCGCACCGCGGGATCGCCCTCCTCCTGCCGGTGCTCCTCACGCACCTCCTGGCGGGTCATGCGCTGGCGCCGCAGGAAGCGCAGGCGCTCGAGCCAGAGGTCGAGCAGCGCGAGCGCCAGGTGGGCCGCGATCAGCCCGGCCGCCCCGCGCGCGAGCAGCTCGAGCGCGGCCCGGGCCGCGCCGGCCGCGCCGCCCCGGGCGGCCGCCACCAGGCCCTGCCCGGATGCGCCGGCCAGGGCGGCCCAGCCGGCCAGGACGAGGCAGGCCGCCCGCGCGAGCGTCCAGCCGAGCTCGAGCAGCCGCTCGCGGCCGAATAGCCGGCCGAGGCCCGCCAGGGGCGAGAGCCGCCCCAGCTCCAGCCGCAGGCGGAGGCGCAGCCCCTTCTGCAGCCCGCCCGCCAGGCAGGCGCCCGCCGCCGCGCCCAGGCCGACCGCGGCCGTGGCGCGGAGGAGCGCGAGGAGCGCGTCGCGCCAGGGCGGCTCGGGCCGCCCGGCCAGGGCGCACGCCAAAAGCGCCCGCAGCCCGAGCAGGGCGCCGGGCAGGGCGAGCAGGAGCCCTCCGAGCCCGCCCAGGGCCGAGGCCACCGCCAGCGCCTGCCTGGACACGGGCGCCTCGCCCCGCTCCCGGGCGCGCCGGAGCTTCCTCTGGCTGGGGGGCTCGGTGGCCCCCTCTCGTTTCTCGGCTCCCATCGCGGCCACGCCAATTCAAGCGGCGTGCCATCTTCGGAGAATAAAGAATGCCCTTCAATTACAACCAGATGAATCGAACCCGGCTCCACGCCAGGCGCCGCTGGCGTGACCGGATTCCGGACACGTGACTGAAAAATCCAGGCACGCCCAGGGTCGAACTTTTACCGTTGACACCGAAATCAATTCCTACCTAGACTCTCTGCGTCAATCTCGAGTCCGATCGGATTTCAATCCGTTCCTACCTGAGGAGGATGGTCCATGAAGAGGAAGATTCAGAAGGTGGCGGTGCTCGGCTCGGGCGTCATGGGCACCGGCATCGCCGCGCACCTGGCCAACTGCGGCATCCGGAGCGTGCTCCTGGACATCGTGCCGAAGTACACCCCGGAGGACGAGAAGGCCGGGCTCAAGAAGGAGTCGCCGGCCTTCCGCAACAAGCTGGCCCTGCAGGCCGTGCAGGCCGCCATCAAGAACCGCAAGCCGATCCCGGCCTTCTACCACGACAAGTTCGCCGAGCTGATCACCTGCGGCAACTTCGACGACAACATGGGCTGGCTGGCCGAGTGCGACTGGGTGATCGAGGTGGTGGTCGAGAACGTCGACATCAAGCGCAAGGTGTTCGCCAACGTCGAGAAGCACATGAAGAAGGGGGCCATCGTCTCCTCGAACACCTCGGGCCTGCAGATCACCGCCATGACCGAAGGGCGCGGGCAGGACTTCAAGAAGAGCTTCCTGGTCACCCACTTCTTCAACCCGGTGCGCTTCATGCGCCTGCTGGAGGTCATCCCCGGCCCCGAGACCGACCCCGAGATCGTCGAGTTCATGGCCGAGTTCGGCGCCAACGTGCTGGGCAAGGGCGTGGTCCACGGCAAGGACACCGTCAACTTCGTGGCCAACCGCGTGGGCGTCTACAGCATGCTGCGGGCCATCAAGGAGATGATGGACAAGGACTACACCATCGAGGAGGTGGACGCGATCGTCGGCCAGCCCATGGGCCGGCCCAAGACCGCGCTGTTCGGCACCGCCGACCTGGTGGGCATGGACGTCATCGGGCACATCGTCAAGAACTGCTACGAGGCGCTGACCAAGGACGAGGAGCGCGAGGTGTTCTCCCTGCCGCCCTTCATCCAGAAGATGATCGAGCAGGGCCGGCTGGGCGCCAAGACCAAGGGCGGCTTCTGGAAGAAGGAGAAGAGCGAGGGCGGCAAGACCAAGCTGGTCATCGACAAGAAGACCGGCGAGTACCGCCCGGCCGAAAAGGTGCGCATCGACTCCATCGGGGTGGCCAAGAACACCGAGGATCCCAGGCAGCGCCTGGCCGAGTTCGTGTTCGCCGACGATCGCGCCGGCCAGTTCGCCTGGAGCGTGTTCGCCGACGGGCTGATCTACGCCGGCAACCGCCTGGGCGAGATCGCCGACGACATCGTGCAGATCGACAACGGCATGCGCTGGGGCTTCAACTGGGACATGGGTCCGTTCCAGGCCTGGGACGCGGTCGGCTTCGGCAAGGTGTGCGAGCGGATGAAGAAGGACGGCAAGAAGCTGCCGCCCATCGCGCTGGCCATGCAGAAGGCCAAGGCCGAGTCCTTCTACAAGGAGAAGGACGGCGAGGTCCTGTTCTTCGACCTGAAGAAGAAGGGCTACAAGCCGGTGCCCAAGGACCCCATGCACATCGACCTCGAGCTGCTCAAGCGCAACGGCAAGGAGGTGGCCGGCAACACGGCCGCCAGCCTGATCGATCTCGGCGACGGGGTGCTGTGCTGCGAGTTCCACAGCAAGATGAACTCCATCGACGGGGACATCATCAGCATCATGGGCAAGGGCCTGGACATGCTCGAGGCCGACGACCAGTGGAAGGGCATGGTGATCGGCAACCAGGGCGAGAACTTCTGCGTGGGCGCCAACGTGATGCTGGTCTACATGGCCATCCAGCAGGCCAAGAGCGCCGAGAAGCCCGAGGAGGCCGAGGCCATCTGGCAGCAGCTCGAGGGCACGGTCAAGGCGCTGCAGGACACGCTCATGCGCTGCAAGTACTCGCCCAAGCCCGTGGTGTCCGCGCCCTTCGGCATGACGCTCGGCGGCGGGGCCGAGGTCAGCATGGGCGCCGACCGCATCTGCGCGCACGCCGATCTCTTCATGGGCCTGGTGGAGATGGGCGTGGGGCTCATCCCCGGCGGCGGCGGCAACAAGGAGCTGCTCATCCGCCACCTGGAGGGCATCCCCGAGCTGGCCCAGGGCGTCAACCTGACCCCCTACCTGCAGCTCGTCTTCCAGGACATCGGCACGGCCAAGGTCAGCATGAGCGCCCACGAGGCCGTGGCCAACGGCTTCCTGCGCTCGACCGACAAGATCGTCACCAACAAGGACCACCTGATCGGCACCGCCAAGAACATGGTGCTGGCCATGGCCCTCGAGGGCTACAAGCAGCCCCTGGAGCGCAAGCTGTCGCTGCCGGGCGACATGGGCTACGCCACCTTCAAGATGGTCATCGACTCGATGGCCAAGCAGCACCAGATCACCGAGTACGAGCAGGTCATGGCCAACAAGCTGGCCTTCGTGCTCACCGGCGGCCGGACCTCGCCCGCCGTGCCGGTCAGCGAGCGCTACCTGCTCGACATCGAGCGCGAGGCCTTCATGTGGCTCTGCCGCCAGGAGAAGACCCAGGAGCGCATGGGCTACTTCCTGACCAACAACAAGCCGCTGCGGAACTGAGCGCAGGCAGCCAGAGAGAAGAAGAGGAGACACGCCATGACCAGAGAGGCTGTCATCGTCAGCGCGGTCCGGTCCGCCATCGCCCGCCGCGGGCGCGGCAACTTCCGCGAGACCCACCCGATCCACTACGGCGGGCTGGTGGTCAAGGAGGCCGTGGCCCGGGCCAAGGGCCTGGACCCCATGGACATCGACGATCTCATCATCGGCTGCGCCATGCCCGAGGGCGAGCTGGGCATGAACCTGGCCCGGCTGGTGGCCTTCGCCGCGGGCCTGCCCTACCAGTCCTCGGCCGTGACCGTGAACCGCTTCTGCGCCTCGGGCCTGCAGAGCATCAGCCAGGCGGCCGAGCGCATCATGCTGGGCGAGGCCGACGTGGTGGTGGCCGGCGGGGTCGAGGACATGACCCACGTGCCCATGGGCGGCAACAAGCCGGTGGCCTACCCGCAGCTGGTGGACAAGTGGGTCGAGGCCTACAGCCCCATGGGGCTGACCGCCGAGAACGTGGCCAGGCGGCACAACATCACCCGCGAGCGCCAGGACCAGTTCGCCCTGCGGAGCCACCAGCGGGCCCTCAAGGCCATCGACGAGGGGCGCTTCAAGAGCCAGATCCTGCCCATCGAGACCGAGGTGTTCTCGGCCGGCCCGGACGGCCGGCCCGTGGCCAAGAAGGTCGTCCTGGACACGGACGAGGGCCCGCGCCGGGAGACCACCCTGGAGGGCCTGGCCAAGCTGAAGCCGGCCTTCGACCCGACCGGCACCGTGACCGCCGGCAACTCGTCCCAGATGAACGACGGCGCGGCGGCGGTGGTGGTGATGAGCGCCGAGAAGGCCAAGGCGCTGAAGCTCAAGCCGCTGGCCATCTACCGCCACTACCAGGTGGCCGGGGTGCCGCCCGAGGTGATGGGCGAGGGTCCGGCCTTCGCCATCCCCAAGCTGCTGAAGCGCGCCGGGCTGAAGACCTCCGACATCGACGTGTACGAGGTCAACGAGGCCTTCGCCTCCCAGGCCATCTACTGCTGCGAGGACGTGCTGCACCTGGACATGGACAAGGTGAACCCGAACGGCGGCGCCATCGCCCTGGGGCACCCGCTGGGCTGCACGGGCTCGTTCCTGACCAACAAGCTGCTGTACGAGCTCGAGCGCACCAACGGCCGCTACGGCGTGGTCAGCATGTGCATCGGCGGCGGCATGGGCGCGGCCGGCCTGTTCGAGCGGGTGAAGTAGGCCCGCCCGCCCCCTCCCCGCCGCAGCGCGGTTGATCCCTTCCCCAGCCCCTGGGATGATGCCCCCCATGCCGCCGTTCGCCATCGCCATCTTCCTGGGTGCGCTGCTGCTGTTCCTGGTGCAGCCCATGCTGGGCAAGTTCATCCTGCCCTGGTTCGGCGGCACGCCCGCCACCTGGACCGCCTGCCTGCTGTTCTTCCAGCTCGTGCTGCTCGTGGCGTACGCCTACGCGCACACCCTGCAGCGCGTGCGCTCGCTCGGGCGCCAGGTGGGGGTGCACCTGGCCCTGGCCGCCCTGGCCGGGGCGCAGCTCGCCTGGCAGGCGCTGGCCTGGCCGGCCCCGACCCTGCCCGGCGCGGGGCTCGCGCCGGCCGCGGGCGGCGCGCCCGCGCTGCACGTCCTGTGGCTGCTGACCGCGTCGGTGGGCCTGCCCTACCTGGCGCTGGGCGCGACCAGCCCGCTGCTGCAGGCCTGGTTCCACCGGGCCGCGCCAGCGCGCTCGCCCTACCGGCTGTACGCGCTCTCCAACCTGGGCTCGCTGGCGGCCCTGGTGGCCTACCCCTTCCTGCTCGAGCCGGTCCTGGGGCTCAGGGCCCAGGGCTGGGCCTGGGCCGCGGGCTTCGGCCTGTACGCGCTGGCGGTGGTGGGCTGCGCCCTGGCGGCCCTGCGCGCGGCCCGGGCGCCCGCCGCGGCGGACGCCCCCGCGCCAGCCGCCCCCGCGCCGGCCCCGGCCGCCGAGCCCGCGCCAGGCCCCGGGCGGGTGCTGCTGTGGATCGGGCTGGCGGCCAGCGCCTCCCTGGTGCTGGCCGCGGCCACCAACCAGATGACCATGGAGGTCGCCTCCGGGCCGTTCCTGTGGGTGCTGCCGCTCGGGCTGTACCTGCTCACCTTCGTGCTGGCGTTCGCCGAGCCCAGCCGCTACCCGCGCCGCGCCCTGCTGCCCGTCCTGCCGGTGGTCCTGGGGCTGTGCGCCGCGGCGCTGTGGAAGGGCCCCTCGATCAGCATCGGCCTGCAGGTCGCGACCTGGTCGGCCTGCGTGTTCGTGTGCGCCCTGTGCTGCCACGGGGAGCTCCACCGCCTGCGCCCGGCGCCCCGGCACCTGACCGGCTTCTACCTGTCCCTGTCGCTCGGCGGCGCGCTGGGCGGCGCCTTCGCCAGCCTGGCGGCGCCGCTGCTGTTCTCCGGGCTGTTCGAGCTGCACCTGGGGCTGCTCGCCACCGCGGCCTGCGTGTGGCTGGCGCTGCTGGCCGATCGCGGCTCGGTCTTCCACGGCAGGAGCGGCGTCTTCGCGCGGGTGGGCGCGGCGCTGCTCACCCTGGCGCTGGCCGGCGTCCTGCTGGCGCACGCCTGGCGCTGGAGCGGCGAGGCGCAGGAGGCCAGCCGGGACTTCTACGGGCTGCTGCGGGTGCAGGAGTACGACGCCGACCAGCCCGCGCTGCACCGCAAGGATCTCTTCCACGGGCTGATCCGCCACGGCACGCAGCTCCAGTCCCCGGACAGGCGGCGCGAGCCCACCACCTACTACGGCCCCCGCAGCGGGGCCGGGCTGGCGCTCCAGTTCCACGCCAAACGCCTGCGCGGGGAGTCGCTGCGGGTGGGCCTGGTCGGGCTGGGGGTGGGCACCCTGGCCGCCTACGGCCAGGCCGGGGACAGCTTCCGCTTCTACGAGCTCCAGCCCCGGGTGGCGGCGCTGGCCCAGGGCGCGGGCGGGCACTTCTCCTTCCTGCGCGACTGCCCGGCCGAGGTGAGCGTGGTGCTGGGGGACGCCCGGCTCGAGCTCGCGCGCGAGCTCGCCCAGGGGCGCCCCGGGCGCTTCGACGTGCTGCTGGTGGACGCCTTCTCCTCGGACTCCATCCCGGTCCACCTGCTGACCGAGGAGGCGCTGCGCCTGTACGACGCCCACCTGGCGCCGGGCGGCATCCTGGGGCTGCACGTGACCAACCGCCACCTCGACCTCGATCCGGTCGTGCGGGCGGCGGCCAGGGAGCTGGGCTGGCCCGTGGCGCGCGTGGACGCCATCCGGGGCGAGGTCACCAACTACTCGCGCTGGATGCTGCTCGGCCGCGAGCCGGCCCTGTTCGTCGGGCTGGACGCGGCCAGGCTGCTGTCCGTGGACGACGAGGCGCGCCGCGTGCGCCCCTGGACCGACGACTTCTCCAACCTGCTCGAGGTGCTCAAGTAGGCGTGGCGCGCTTGTCAGCGCCCTGGCGGGGGTGGTAAGCCTCGCGCATGCTGCGCTTCGGCGTGACCATCTTCCTGGGCGCCTTCCTGGTCTTCCAGGTCCAGCCCATCGTGGCCAAGTTCATCCTGCCCTGGTTCGGCGGGACGCCCGGCGTGTGGACCACCTGCATGCTGTTCTTCCAGGTGCTGCTGCTCGCGGGCTACGCCTGGGCGCACCTGCTGGTGAGCCGCCTGCGCCCGCGCGGCCAGGTCGGGCTCCACCTCGGGCTGGTCGCGCTGGCGCTCGGCCTGCTCGTGGTCCAGGCGCTGACCGGGCCGGGCCCGATCCTGCCGCCCGCGGTGCTGAAGCCCGACGGGGCCGAGGCCCCCGTGCCGCTCATCCTGGCGCTGCTCGCGCTCGCCACCGGCCTGCCCTACCTGACGCTGGCGGCCAACAGCCCGCTCATGCAGGCCTGGTTCCACGCCAGCGCGCCCGAGCGCTCGCCCTACCGCCTGTTCGTGCTGTCGAACATCGGCTCCGGGCTGGCGCTGCTGTCCTACCCCTTCCTGGTGGAGCCGTTCCTGCCGCTGCCGGTGCAGGGGCTGGCCTGGGCCGGGCTGTTCAGCCTGTTCGCGCTCGGGGCCACGGCCTGCGGCGCGCGCGTGTGGGGCCGGGCGCCGGCCCTGGCCGACCACGGCCCCCGGCAAGCGGCCGAGCAGGGCGCTCCCCCGCGGCCCGGCCTGGGCCGGCACCTGCTGTGGATGGCCATGACGGCCTGCGCCTCGGCCATGCTGGTCGCCAGCACCAACCAGATCTGCCAGGAGGTGGCGGTCATCCCCTTCCTGTGGATCGCGCCGCTCGCGCTCTACCTGCTGTCCTTCGTGCTGACCTTCGACTCCGAGCGCTGGTACTCGCGCAGGGTGTTCGGCCCGGGGCTGATCGCCTCCTCGGGCCTGCTCCTGTGGGCGCTGTTCGAGGGGCCCACCGCCGGCGTGCTGGTGCAGATCGGCATCTTCTGCCTGGCCATGTTCACCGTGTGCATGATCTGCCACGGCGAGCTGGTGCGGCTGAAGCCCCACCCGCGCCACCTGACCTCGTTCTACCTGATGGTGTCCCTGGGCGGGGCGGCGGGCGGGCTGTTCGTCGGGCTGCTGGCGCCGCTCGTGTTCGTCGGCTTCTGGGAGCTGCACGTGTGCGTGTTCGTCGGCGCGGTGCTGCTGTGGCTGCTCCAGGCCGCCGAGCCGGGCTCCTGGTTGCGGCGCGGGCGGGCGCCGCGGCTGCGCCGGGCCCTGGCCTGCCTGGGGGTGGTGGTGCTCGGGGCGGGGCTGGTCCTGCACACCCAGTGGGCCCAGCGCAAGGCGGTCTGGACCTCGCGCTCCTTCTACGGGCTGCTGTGGGTCGAGTCCGTGCACCCCGAGGACCCGGCCCGCGCGCGCCTGGACCTCGTGCACGGGCAGATCCGGCACGGCTCCCAGTTCACCGCCCCGCGCGACCGCGCCATCCCCACGGCCTACTACGGCCGGGACACGGGCGTGGGCCTGGCCCTCACCCAGCACCCCCGGCGCGCGGATCCGCTCACCGGCGGGGCGCTGGAGGTCGGCGTGGTCGGCCTGGGGGTGGGCACGCTGGCGGCCTACGGCCTGCCCGGCGACCGGCTGCGCTTCTACGA
This sequence comes from Myxococcota bacterium, assembly GCA_022710975.1. Taxonomy (GTDB): domain Bacteria; phylum Myxococcota; class B64-G9; order B64-G9; family B64-G9; genus JAKLGA01. The sequence continues at coordinate 22,397 of JAKLGA010000008.1, forward strand.
GATCAACCCGCACGTGCTCGCGCTGGCGCGCGGCCAGGGCGGCTTCTTCAGCTACCTGGCGGACTGCCCGGCCGAGGTCGAGCTGGTGCTGGGCGACGCCCGGCTGCAGCTCGAGGCCGAGCTGGCCCGCGGCGAGCCGCAGCAGTTCGACGTGCTGGTGGTGGACGCCTTCTCCTCCGACTCCATCCCCGCGCACCTGCTGACCGTGGAGGCCTTCGACGTGTACCTGCGGCACCTGAAGCCGGACGGGGTGCTGGCCTTCCACGTGAGCAACAACCACCTGAACCTGGTGGTGGCGGTGGCGCGCCTGGCCGACCACTTCCTGCTGCCCGCGGCCCTGGTGACCAACCCGGGCGACGGCCGCTACAGCCTGGAGTCCGACTGGGTGCTGGTGACCCAGGACGAGTGCCTGCTCGCGCTGCCCGAGCTGCAGCGGGAGCTCATGCGGCCGGACCAGGCCCGCACGCGCTACCCCGTGAGCCTGTGGACCGACACCTTCAGCAACCTGGCCGAGGTGCTCGAGTAGGCTCAGCCGCCGTAGGCCTCGTCCTGCTCGATGAGCGCCAGCGTCCAGTCGAACTGGCCCGCGCTCAGGTTGGCGTCGCAGTGCTCGCAGCGCCCGTGCATGCCCACCTGGATGGGCGCGCCGCAGCTCGGGCAGGAGCGCGTGCCACCGTCCTCGCCCTCGCGCGGGGTGAAGCCGGCCCGGCGCATGAAGGTCCAGTACTCGCTGAAGGTCCGGGGCGGATCCTTGCGGCCGGCCACCACCCGGCCGGAGGCGTCCAGCGTGTAGTCGCGCATGCGGGCCTGGATGCGCAGCGTCGCCAGCTCGAAGAAGGCGTCCCGCTCGAGCTTCACCAGGGTGAGCTCCTGCACCTCGACGTCCTCGAGCAGGTTCCGCAGGCCGCGGGCCTTGTAGCGATCCATCCAGAACAGGTGCGCCTGGAACAGGCGGTCGGTCTCGAAGCCCCGCGCCTGCTCCCAGGTGCCCGCGCTCCAGGCGGCCTGCAGCGTCAGGAAGATCTCGCGGGCGCGCGTGGTGAGCCGGGTGAGGCTCTCCCCGGGGTAGCGCAGCAGGAAGGCCTTCTGCTGGAGGTCGAGATCCGGGGCGAACACCGTGGGCAGGCGGGTGCCCACCTCCTCGCCGCCCGCGGGCAGGGGCGCCTCCTCGCGGCGCATGCGCAGGAGCTCCTCGACGTCGGCCAGCTCCCAGTGGAACAGGCCCGGCTCGGCCGCCCGGCCACAGTACGCGCACAGGTTCTCGGCGTCCAGCTTGACCGGGCTGCCGCAGCCCGGGCAGCCCAGCGTGCGCAGCTCGTCCGGCGCCTTGGACAGCACCCCCGCCCGGCGGCGGAAGGCGAGCCGGGTGCGGCTGTAGTAGGTCTGGGTGCGCTCCTGGCTGCGCTCGGTGTAGTTGGACTCCAGCTCGCAGGACAGCTGCCAGAAGTCGCCCACCCGCCCGACGCCGTCCAGCCGGATCGCGCCCACCACCACGGCCTCGACCCCGAGCCCGCCCGGGCCCACCTGCCGCCCCACCCGGGCCAGGCGCTCGAGCAGCTCCTCCGCCAGGTAGGGCCGCAGCCCCTCGGCCTCCGGCGCACCGCGGGCCTCCTGGAAGCGGGTGTAGATCATGTGCGCGAAGTCCAGGAACAGCAGCTCGGAGAAGTTGGGGTCGTCCGCCAGCAGCGGCTCGAGCTGGGTCTTGAGGATCGCGCGCCGCCTGGCCAGCGCGCCGGCCCGCGCGCGCATGAGCAGCGCGCCCTGCGACGGGGTTGGCCCGCCCTTCCTCCGCCCGCGCATCAGGTACCAGCCCACGCCCGCGGCCCCGAGCAGCGGCACGCCCACGTAGGGGTGGCGCACGGCCAGGTACAGCAGCCAGGCGAACAGCTCCCCCGCCCCGTCTCCGCCCCCGCCCCCGTCCCCGCCCCAGTCCCCGCCCCCGTCCCCGCCGCCGAACGAGTCGCCGCCGCCCACGCGGGCCAGGGCGGGCACGGACAGGAGCAGCCCGAGCGCCAGGCACAGCGCCGCGAGCCGGCGGGCGAGGTGACCGAGCGTCCTCATCCGATCACCACCGGGCGGTTGGGCAGCTCGTCCCGGTCGTCGGCCTGGCGCGGCAGGTGCTCCGCCAGCAGGCGCCCGAGCGGCTCGAGCCCCCGCCCCAGGCCCGCGGGGTAGTCGCGGAACACGGCCGGCTGCTGGAGCGCACGGCGCGCCTCGGCCCAGGCCGCGCGCGGCACCTGCCGATCGACCCCCACGTCCCACAGGAGCTCCACCCGCCGCTCGAGCCAGGCCACCACCACCAGCACCCCGGTGCGCTCCCGCGTCAGGCCCGCCCCGCGCGCCGTCCACTGTTCCCGCGCCGCGCGCGCCACCGCCGCCTCGCGCCGCCGCGGGCCGGTCAGCAGCCGGCGCGACCAGCCCGCCCGGCCGAGCAGCCAGCCCAGGCCGAAGGCCAGCGCGGTGTCGAGCAGCAGCCACTCCGCCCGGAAGCTCCAGGGCAGGAAGATCAGCGCGGCCAGGGCAGCGAGCGCAACGAGCGCCCCGGCCTTCCAGGGGGCGTCCGGGTAGGCCTCGGCCCGGCGGGCGAGCACCAGCACCACCTCGGCCGAGGTCCGCCCCTCGACCTCGGCCACCACCTTCTCGAGGGTCTCGAGCGCGCGGGGGTCGTCTTGCGCCATGGGCCGGCTCAGTCGGGTGGACGGCAACCCATCAGCACGTCGACCTTGCCCACCGTGCCCCCGCGCAGCTGCTCGCAGTAGGCGCCGGTGAACTCGATGGTGTTGTTCGCGGCGTTGTAGGTCCAGTTGCCGTCCCGCGGCACGGCCACCCCGTCGAAGAACACGAACAGGTAGTTCGGGTACTCGGGCACCTGGTTCAGCGCCAGGTTGCAGCCGATCACCTGGCCGCCGATCTGGGTCAGCACCGCGTTGAGCTGGTCCAGGCTGTTGGCCTGGAAGTACTTGACCGCGCCGGCCTGGGGCCAGCCGCCGGCCTCGGCCATGTCGTTGAGCAGATCCGGGTTGGTGTCGTTCAGGTTCGAGCCCAGGCCGATGACGAAGGTGTCGAAGCCGTGCCCGCGCAGCGAGGTGACCGCGTCCAGCGCGAGCTGGTTGTCCTGGTCGTTGGGCCGGCTGCCGTCTCCGTTCGGGCAGGTCGGCATGCCGTCGGTGATCAGCACCACGAACGAGCGGTGCATGGCGTCGGCCAGCCCCACCAGGTAGTCGTCGGCCACCTCCAGGCTGGTCCCGGTGGGGGTGCCGCCGTTGGCGTTCAGCCAGTCCAGGCGATTCTGGATGGTGCCGACCGTGTCGTCGCCGATCTGCACGCTGACCCGCCCCGGTTCGCACTCGCTGTCGTTGGGGTAGGCCATCCAGCCGAAGCGGATCTGGCCGTCGCCCTGGGTGAGCAGGGCGTTCACCGCGTCCTTGAGATCGTCCATCTTGGAGCGGTTCGAGCCGGCCGAGGTCAGGTCGTCCATGCTGCCGCTCTTGTCCACCACCAGCAGCATGTTGGGCGGCACCGAGGAGGCCTCCAGCGCGAAGGTGCCGCAGATGGGGAAGCCGTCGCTCATCTGCCCGTCGCCGCCCGAGCCGTCCCCGCCCTGGTTGTCGCCGCCGCTGTTGCCGTCCTGGCCGTCGGCGTGGGTGGTGCCATCAGGGTCATCCCCGCCGTCGCCGTGGCCGTTCGAGTCGCTGTCGCAGGCCGCCGCCCCCAGCCACAGGGCCAGCGACAACAGCGCGAGCAACCAGGGCAATGCGTGCGTTCTGCGCATGGCTTCCGCTCCTCGTCGTGGGGGTAGCAGACCTGAGCAGATGCTACCCCCCCCCGGCGCGGATCGTCAAGGCGCGGCGGGTCGGGGCTTCAGGCCCGCGCAAGGTGGTGCGTGGCCCGGCAGCGGCCTGGGGACCGCTCAGGCCGGCCTTCTGAGGAGCGGCAGGAGCACGCGCTGGGTGAAGCCCATGAACCAGGCCGCGGCCACCACCATGAGCGCGTACAGGCCGGCCACGAAGGCCGCCAGGCGCAGGAAGATCAGGAAGAACCACAGGTCCTCCTCGGCCACGCTGAGGGTCAGGCCGTGCAGGACGAGCATGATCGGCAGGTACACCAGCAGCCCCAGGCCCACCACCTTGGCCCAGCCCCGGGCCGGATCGCGCTCGCCCGACGGCATGCGGAAGCCCACCGTGGCCACCAGCATGACGAACAGCGGCAGCAGCATGAGCACCCGGCTGACCACCTGGGCGGCGGTCGAGTCCTTCAGGTGGTAGAGCAGCGCGGTGACCAGCGTGTCTTCGCCCTCGGCCGGGCTCAGGTAGGCCACCAGGCCGAGCAGCAGCCCCAGGGCGATGACCACCCGCGCGGTGATGGAGGCCGGCGCGCGCACCCGCAGCAGCAGGCCCGCGCCCAGCACCACGAACATGAAGGCCCAGGGCAGCCCGGCCATGAACACGAAGGCGAGATCCGGCGCCACCGGGCCCTGGTTCACCTCGGTGCCGGCCACGACCGCGGCGGTCGCCAGGCCGCCCAGCAGGCCCACCCCGTGCCGCAGCCAGGCGGGCAGCGGGCTGACGATGCCCAGCACCAGGAACACCAGCGACATGACCAGCGGCCAGGAGACGAGGTGGGCCATGGAGTGGCGGCTGGCCAGCAGATCCCAGCTCCACACCAGCCCCCGGCCGCCCTCGCCCCAGGGCACGAAGAAGAAGGCCAGCCACAGCCCGCCGAACACGATCATCAGCAGGCGCAGCAGCCGGTCGAGGCGCTGGTCGAGCGGCGACTCGGGGGCGAACGGCGCGCGCGCCGGCGCGGCGGCCGCCTGCGTGGGCGCCGCGGCCACCTCGGTCGGCTCCGCGGCCACCGGCTCGCCGCAGGCCAGGCAGAACTTGGGCGCGGTGCCCTCCGCGATGTCCACGGCTTCACCACAGTGCGGGCAGGTCCAGGTCATGGCTCACCTCCACGGTCGCCGGCCCCCGGGGCCTGGCGTCACTCCCATGATACCCCTACCGACGCCCCGGTTCCGCGAAAGGTCTAGGCATCCTCCAGGGATACGTCACTTGACCGATCCCCGGGCGGGCCCGGACCCGACGCCCAGTCGCGCCTCGTCCAGGGCCGCGGGCGGGAAGAGCACCAGGCGCGTGCTCAGCCGGGCCTCCAGGACCAGGCCGAAGGGGCCGGCCGGGTCCGGCTCGGCCGAGAGCTGCAGCTGCACCCAGGGGGCCAGCAGCGCCCGCCGATCCAGCGCCAGGAAGGGCGCCCGCCCCCGCGCGCGCTCCTCCTGGTAGATTCCGGCCGCCCGCTCGCGCTCGGCCGTGGCCCGGGCGGAGTCGCCGCCGGCCTCGGCGGTCAGGGCCAGCCAGGCGTGGGCCTGGAGCATGGCCTGCCGGCTCCCCAGGCCGGGCGCCACCTGGGCCAGCAGCCCGGCCGGGTCCGGCGCGCCCTGCTCCGGCTCGGCCCCGCGCGCCAGCTCCGCGATCAACAGCACCGCCAGGGCCTCAGGCTCCTGGTGGCAGGCCGTCGTGCGGGCCAGGAGCTCGCGCGCCCCGTCCGGGAGCCCCTGCTCGAGCACCAGGCTGGCCAGCGAGGTCGCCGCGTCACAGCGCGTGGCCGCCTCCGGCTCGGGCGCCTGGAGCACCCGCGTGTACGAGTCCACGGCCGCCTGCAGGTGCGGAGCGCCCTCCCCCTGCCCGGCCGCGGCCAGCCCCAGGGCCGCGTGCAGGTGCGCGAGCCACAGCTCGAGCTCGGGCGCCACGACGGCGCCGGGCGCCGGCCTCAGCAGCTCGAGCGCCTCGAGCGGAGCGCCCGCGCCACCCTCCAGCAGCTCCCGCACGGCCGAGGCGGCCACCAGCGGCCAGACCCCGGGCGGCAGGGGCGCCGGGAAGAGGGCCTTGCGCAGCCGCCGCACGAGCTCCCAGGGCCGCTCGCCCTCTCCGGTGGCCGCGCGCAGCAGGAAGGCCACCTTGAGCCCGGCCGGATCCGCGGGGTGCGCGCGCAGGTGGGCCTGGGCGGCCTCCCTGAGCGCCGGCACCCCGAGCTGCCCGCCGAGCAGGGCGGCCACCAGCTCGAGCTCGAGCAGGGTGGCGTCGGCCCGCTCCGCGTCCAGCGCGCGGTAGGCCGCGAGATCCCGGCGCAGCGCGGCCAGGGTGTCCGCCGCGGGTGGACCGGATCCGCCCGCGAGCACGCTCCGGAGCCCCAGCCCGACCCGCCGGGCCAGGAAGGCCGGGCCCGGCGGGCGCCCACGCGCCGCCACGGCGAAGGCCCAGCGCTCCGCGAGCGGCCGCCCCTCGGCCCCGAGCGCCGTCAGGTAGAGCTCGTCCAGCGCCGGGTTCGCCAGCGCCCGGACCCGGCCCGCGTCCAGGCGCGCGAGCAGGCGCCACGGCTCCCCCAGGGCGAGCAGCCACCGGGCCAGCTCGGCCTCGGCCGCCCCCGAGGGCTTGCGCCGCGCCACGGCCCGGGCCGGGGCCAGCGCCCGGCGCGCCTCGGCCCGGGCGAGCTCGGCCGGCGAGGCGCCGGCGGCGCGGGCGCGGGCCAGGGCGGCCTCCGCCTCGCGCGGCCGGTCGAGCTCGAAGAGGGCCTCGGCCTCGCACACGGCCCCGGCGGGGTCCGGCGCGAGCGCGCGACCCCTCGCGAGCAGCCCGGTCCAGTCGCCTTCGCGCCGGACCGCCTCGGCCAGGCCGAGCCCCAGCTCCCGGGCGAGCTCGGTGGGCTCCTGCTCCGCCGGGCGATGGGCGTCCAGCCAGCGCAGCCCCCCCCGGGCGTGCGCCGAGAGCGCCAGGAGCGCCGCGGCGTACCCGTCGAGCGCCGCCCCTCCCTCGCCCTGGAGTGCGCCCAGCCCGGCCAGCTCCTCGGCCCGGGCGCGCAGGCGAGGCTCCTGGGTGAGCAACGCCCGGTAGCGCCCGGCCAGCTCGAGGCACCAGGCCCCCGGCGGCGCGCGGCCGGCGGCCACCTCGTCGGCCGCGGCGCCCTCGACGAGCGCGAGCGCGCCCAGCCAGCGTACGAGCGCCTCGCTGTCCGCGAGCGGATCGAGGGCCGCGAGGGGGGGGAGCCCCTGGGCCAGCGCCTGCGCGCGCCGCCAGCGGTCCTGCGGCTGGCCAGCCGACAGCAGCGACAGATCGAGCTCCTGCTCGAGCAGCGGCAAGGCCCGGGCGAGATCCGGCGCCGGGGGCTCGTCCGCGCGGGCCGCCGCTGCGGACAGGAGCGTGGCCAGCAGGAGCCCCAGGCAGGCTCCGCCGCGCCCCCCCCGGCGCGGGGACCGTCGCAGGCCCAGCCAGGCCAGCCAGCCGAGCGCGCCCAGCGCGCACAGCCCTCCCGGCCGGCCCCGGCCGGAGGCCCCGCAGCCGCCCCCGCCCTGGTCGGGCGGCGGGGACACGCAGGCCCCGTCCTGGCACTGCCGCCCCTGCCCGCACTCCTCCCCGTCGGGCCGCGTCCGGTGCACGCAGCCCAGGCCGTGATCGCAAACGTCGGCGGTGCAGGGGTCGCCGTCGTCCGGGCACTCGAGCGTGGCGCCCGGCGTGCACTCGCCCCGCAGGCACAGGTCCTCCTCGCCGTTGCAGACGTCCCCGTCCGAGCAGGGCGCGCCGTTCTCCAGCGTGCTGCACTGGCCCTCGCGCCCGGGCAAGGCGCAAGAGCGGCACGGCCCGTCGCAGACCGCGTTGCAGCACAGACCGGCCAGGCACTCCCCCGACAGGCACTCGCCATCCGCCGCGCAGCTCGCACCTGCCGCGCCGCCGACCGCGACCTCGAGGAAGGCGTAGTGGCGGTCCACGCGGGTCGAGCAGCCGAAGGTCAGGCAGGTGTCGTCGATGCCGTAGGCGGTCACCCCGGCCACGTACGTCCGGCCCTCCCGCGCCATGAGGCCCGGACCGCCGCTGTCGCCCGAGCACGGCCCGCCGGGCTGCTGGTCGGTGCACAGGGTGTCCTGCATGGCCACCCGGCCCTGGCCGTAGTCGCACCAGGGCGCCTGGCACAGCCAGTCGAGCGTGCCCACGACGCGCAGCTTGCGCCCCACGCTGCCCGCCTCGGTGGTGCCGAAACCGACGAACTCGATGGGCTGGCCGAGATCGGCGTCGTCGAGCCCCAGGTACGCGGGCAGGGCGGGGATGGGCACGGCGTCCTCGGGCGGCGCCCCGTCCAGCAGCAGCACGCCGATGTCGTGCAACGCGCGCTCGGCGTCGTAGTCCGGGTGGGCCGCGCTCGCGCGCACCCCGACCCGCTCGCTGGAGCGGAAGGTGTCGCCAAAGACCACCTCGAGCTCGCCCGCTGGGGCGCCCAGGCAGTGGGCCGCGGTCAGCACCGCCCCCTGCGTGATCAGCGTCCCGGAGCACAGGCCCCGCGGGCTCAGCACGGCCACCACCGCCCGGTGGGCCGGGTCGGTGTCGGGGCTGCCGTAGATGATGGCCTGCCCGAGCCGCCCGGATCCGGTGAGCTCCGGCGGCTCACCACAACCCACGCCCACGAGACACAGCGGCGCGATCCACGTCCCGAGCCTGCGCACCCGGACCTCCCGACCCACCCCCGGCCTGTCCGGATTCCTACCAGAGGACGGCCCCGCCCGCCACCGGCTTGCGCGCGCCAGGCCGCTCGGGTAAACACCACCCGGGGTCCCTGGGAGGTGCGCATGATCGAGGCCGCGTGGTTCCAGCTCCTGGCGATGCCGGCGCTCATCTTCCTGGCGCGGGTGACGGACGTGTCCCTGGGCACCATCCGCATCATCTTCGTCTCGCGCCACCAGGGGCTGCTGGCCGCCTGCGTGGGGTTCTTCGAGGTGCTCATCTGGCTGGTGGTCATCAGCCAGATCCTGGGCCGGCTGGGGGCCTGGTACCACTTCGTGGCCTACGCCGCGGGCTTCGCCACCGGCAACTACGTGGGCATCCTGATCGAGGAGCGGCTCGCCATGGGCACAGCGCTGCTGCGGCTGGTCACCCGCGAGGACCCCGCCGCGCTGCTCGAGCAGCTCAACCAGCACGACATCGGCGCCACCGTGATGCTCGCCCAGGGGGCGACCGGGCCGGTGCGCGTCCTGCTGGCGGTCCTGCGCCGCCGCGATCTCGGCGATGTGCTGGGGCAGATCCGCCAGCGCTGGCCCGACACCTTCTACACCATCGAGGACGTCCGCTCGGTCAGCCGCGGCATCTTCCCCCACCACCCGGGCCGCAAGGGGAAGTAGTCAGCGCCGGGTCCTGCGCGACCGCAGCCACAGCCCGAGTGCCAGGCAGACGCCCAGGCCGCCCGGCCCCGCGCCGGGCGCGCCGCAGCCGCAGCCCGTCTCGAGCGTGCAGCCCTCCTCCGCCACGCACAGCGAGCCCTGGCAGAGCATGCACGGGCCGCAGGGCGTCCCGTCCGCCAACGCCTCGAACACGCAGCCCTGGTCGGGCTCGCAGTGGCCGGGGGCGCACGGCCCGCCCTGATCGCAGGCCGGCGGCTCCGTCGGCGCGCACACCCCGGCCTGGCAGGTGCCCGGCCCGCACCGCGCGCTCTCGCAGGCCGCGCCGTCCTCGGCCAGCGGGTGCTGGCAGCCCGCGACCGGATCGCACAGGTCGAGCGTGCAGGGGTCGGCGTCCTGGCATACCAGCGGGGCGTCGGCCAGGCACACGCCGCCCCGGCAGGTCTCGGCGCCGTTGCACACGTCGTCGTCCCCGCACGCCTCTCCCTCGGTCATGGGCTGGTGCTCGCAGCCGAACATGGCCCGGCAGCTGTCCCGGGTGCAGGCCAGGCCGTCGTCGCAGGCGGGCGGGCCGCTCTCCAGACAGACGCCGGCCAGGCAGCTCTCCTCGCCGGTGCAGGGGTCCCCATCCCCGCAGGCGGCCCCGTCCGGGAGCCTCCGGCAGCTCCCGGCGTAGCCAGGCACGCCGCAGGAGGAGCACGCCCCGGGACAGGCCTCCGCGCAGCACACGCCGCGGGCGCACACCCCGCCCAGGCAGTCGCCGTCCGCGGCGCAGGCCGCGCCCAGGCTGCCGGCCGCGAACTCGTCGATCCAGGCCTGGAACGCGTCCACCTTGGTGCTGCAGCCGTAGTAGCGGCAGCTCTCGTCGCCGAACGAGGTGGCCCCGGCCACGAACTCGAGGTTGCCGCGCATCAGCAGCGCGGGCCCGCCGCTGTCGCCCGAGCACGGCCCGGCCGGCCGCTCGTCGTAGCACAGGCTGTTGGGCGGGGCCGTGGCGCCCAGCACGATGGTGCAGCCGTGCGGCTCCACGCACAGCCATTGCAGGCTGTTCACCCCGCTCAGCTTCAGCCCGGTGACCCCGAACTCGTCCTCGCCGAAGCCGACGAACTCGAGCGCGACCCCCAGATCCGGCTCGGTCAGGCCCATGTGGCCAGGCAGGTTGGGGATGGGCACCACCCCCTCGGGCGGGGGGCCGGCCAGCCGCAGCAGGGCCAGGTCGTTCTGCGAGGGATCCTGCCCGCTCAGCGGGACGTAGGCGGGGTGGACCAGCAAGGCCTCCACGTCCACGGCCGTGGCCGTGCGCAGGTTGTTGCCGAAGTGGATCTGCATGTCGGCCGCCTGCATGCCCTCGGCGCAGTGCGCCGCGGTGAGCACCACGCGCGGGGCGATCAGCGTGCCGGAGCACAGCGAACTCGCGGAGGTCACGGCCACCACCGCGGCGTGGGCCGGGTCGGTGTCCAGCGAGCCGTAGATGATGCGCCCCTCGTGGGGGGCCAGGCGCGGATCCGCCGGGCCGCAGCCGGCGCAGGCCAACGCCAGCGCCAGGGCGGCCGGGAGGAGGTCTAGCGCGCGCCCCGACGGCACCGCCGCCACCCGAGCGCCAGGCCCAGCGCCAGCCAGGGCAGCCCGGCGCCGGCCGGGCCCGAGCCGCAGCCGCAGCCGCCCTCGGGCTCCAGGCTGCAGTCGAGGTCGGGGGAGCACAGGTGGTCCTGGCACTGCATGCACCGGCCGCAGGGCGCGCCGTCCTGCTGGTACCGGGCCCGGCAGCCCACGGCCGGATCGCAGAAGTCCAGGGTGCAGGGATCCAGATCGTCGCACACCGGCACCCCCGCGCCGCCGCACACGCCCGCCATGCAGGCGCCCTGCCCGCAGAAGCCGCCGCCGCACGCCTGGCCGTCGTTGGTGGGCAGGTTCATGCAGCCGATGCCCACCTGGCAGGAGTCGCTGGTGCACTCGTTGTGGTCGTCGCAGTCCATGGGCGGGGCCAGGCAACCGCGGATCGGGTCGCAGTACTCGGCGGTGCAAGGATCGGCGTCGGTGCACACCAGCGGCTGGGCGCTGGTGCACACGCCGCCCTGGCAGGAGGCCGCCCCCAGGCACACGTTGCCCTGGCCGCAGGCCTGGCCGTTGGGCAGCGGCTCGTGCAGGCAGCCCAGGCCCGGGTCGCAGCGATCGGTCGTGCAGGGCTCGTCGTCGTCGCAGGCCAGGGTGATGCCCGGCTGGCAGGTCCCGCCGCCGCACACCTCATCGCCGTTGCACACGTTCCCGTCCAGGCAGGCCGTCCCGTCGGCCACGGCCGTGTTCCGGCAGCCCACGTTGGCGACGCAGGAGTCGGTGGTGCACACGCTGCCGTCGTCGCAGTCCAGCGGCCCCATGTTGGTGCAGGTGCCGCTCATGCAGGCCTGGGCGCCGACGCACGGGTCGGTCGCTCCGCAGCTCGTGCCGTTGGGGACCGGCATGCACCAGCCCGGGGAGGCGGCCGTGTCGCAGGCCCGGCAGGGGCTGGCGTCGCAGGCCGACTCGCAGCACAGCCCGTCCACGCAGTAGCCCGAGGTGCACTGGGCGGCGCCGGTGCAGCTCGAGCCGTTCGAGCCGCTGACGTACTGGGAGATGAAGCTCTCGAAGGCGTCCACCTTGGTGCTGCAGCCATAGTAGTCGCAGTTCTGGTCGCCGTAGGAGGTCACCCCGGCCACGTACTCGGTGCCCGAGCGGGTGAGGAAGGCCGGCCCGCCGCTGTCGCCGGAGCAGGGCCCGCCCGGGGACTCGTCGTAGCAGATGGTGTTGCGGGCCATGTAGGCCTGGGCGCCGCCCAGGGTGCCGTAGCAGCCGCCCGCGGTGGTGCACACCCGCTCGACGGCGTTGGTGACCTTGAGCTTGGTGCCCGAGGGCCAGCCGCTCTCCGTCACCCCGTAGCCCACGAACACCACGTTCGTGCCCTGGTCGGCGCTGGTCATGCCGAGCGCGGACGGCAGGAAGGGGGTCGGGGTGACCGTGCCCGGCGCGTCGCTGGACAGGCGCAGCACGGCGATGTCGTTGACGATGTTCTCGGGATCGTAGCTCGGGTGGGGGTGCACCTCGGACACCGAGCGGCTGGCGAGCTGGGTGTCGGAGTCGCTGAAGAAGACGATGGTGAAGGTGTTGGCCGGGTAGGTCGCGTTGGTGTTCTGGTTCTTGGTGCAGTGGGCCGCGGTCAGCACGACGCGCGGGGCGATCAGCGTGCCGGTGCAGGCGAAACCGGCGCTGTTCTCCATGTAGATCACCGAGCGGTGGGCCGTGGCGTTGTCCGGATCGCCGTTGATGATGGGCCGCCCGAAGGTGCCCCAGACCACCTCGTCCTCCGGAGCGCAGGCGGCCAGGGTGAGGGACGCGAACCAACCGAGGCACCACAGGGTTCGTCGCAGCAAGGCTCCCACCTCCTCCCACCCGGACCACGAAATACGCTAGCAGATGCAGCCGGTCAGGGGAAGAGCGGTTGAACCGCGCCCGACGGCCGGGTAGACTGCCGCGCGTCCCTCCAAGGAGGCGCGCGTGAACTCGTCCCCGCTCCCGTCCGGCGTGCAGCCGCCGAGCCTGGTCCAGCGCGGCGCGGATGCCCTGCGCGGCCTGCTGCGCTCGCCCGGTTTCTGGGTGGTGGCGCTGGGGGCGCTCCTGTTCCTGCCCTTCCTGGGCTCGGCCGGGCTGTGGGACCCCTGGGAGACGCACTACGCCGAGGTGGCCCGCCGCATGGTGGCGGACGGGGACTGGATCACCCCGCGCTGGCGCCACGAGCTGTTCTTCTCGAAGCCCGTGCTGATCTTCTGGATGATGGCGGGGAGCTTCCAGCTCTTCGGCATCTCGGCCTGGGCCGCCCGGCTGCCCTTCGCGCTGCTGGCCATCCTGGGGCTGTACCTGGCGTACCGCTTCATGGCCAGGCTGCACAGCCCGCGGGCCGGCCTGGCCGGGGCGGCAGTGCTGGCCACCTCGCCCTTCTACTTCTTCATCGCCCGCCAGGCCATCACCGACATGCCCTTCGCCGTGTTCCTGCTCGGGGTGCTGAGCTGCTTCGCCCTGGTGGCCATGGAGGAGCGCCCGCGCACCCGCGATCTGATCGGCCTGTACGTGTTCGCCGGGCTGGCCGCCCTGGGCAAGACGCCCATGGGCCTGGCCATCCCCGTGGCGGTCGCGCTGGCCTACCTGCTGCTCACCGGCGACTGGCACGTGCTGAAGAAGCTCCGCCTGCACTGGGGCGCGCTGATCTTCCTGCTCATCGCCGGCCCCTGGTACGTCACCATGCTGCTCATGCACCAGGGCACCTTCTTCCAGGAGTTCTTCCTGCGCCACAACCTGGAGCGGGCCTTCTCCGGGGTGCACGGCGAGCGCGGCGGGTTCACCTACTTCATCGAGCAGATGGGCTACGGCTTCTTCCCCTGGGTGGCGCTCCTGCCGCTGGCCCTCGGCCGGCTGGCGGCCGTGCTGCTCAGGCCCGAGACGGCCGCGGCCGTGCGCCTGGCGGCCCCGGACGCGGTCGGCGCGGCCCGGGCGCGGACCGCGCGCCTGGAGCTCTTCCTGGCCCTGTGGCTCACGGTGACCTTCGCCACCTTCACGCTCATCATCACCAAGTTCCACCACTACGTGTTTCCGGCCCTGCCGCCGCTGGCGCTGCTGGTGGGCCTGGTGCTGACCGAGGACGAGGAGCGCGCCGGCTGGCGCTTCCTGGCGCCGCTGGGGGTGCTGCTCCTGGCCATGGTGGCCAACGATTTGGTGGCCAGCCCCAAGCACCTCTCGAACCTGTGCACCTACGCCTACGACCGCCCGCTGCCGGAGGCGCTCTACCCGCGCGGGCTGCTGCTCGGGCTCGCCCTGGCCGCGGGCGGGCTGCTGCTCGGCGCGCGCTGGGCGCCCAGCCGCTGGCTCCGGCGCGGGCTGGTCCTGTTCGCGGGCCTGGGCGCGCTGTGGCTGAGCTGGTTCTACGTGGCGCCGCTCGGCGACACCCTGTCCCAGGAGGCCCTCTTCCGCACCTACGAGGCGGCGGTCCAGCGGGACGACCAGGGCCGCCCCCTGGACAAGCTCTACCAGTACCAGATGAACTGGCGCGGCGAGGTGTTCTACTCGGCCGACACCATCGTCAAGCTGTCCAGCGAGGCCCAGGTGAAGGACGCCTTCCGCGGTCCGGGGCGGGTGTTCATCGTCAGCGTGGCCGACGCCTTCTCGGGCATCGACCGCATCGTGCGCCAGGAGACCGGCCGCCACCTGCACATGCTACCCGGCAGCAACGCGCGCTACGCGCTGGCCTCGAACCGGCTCGACCCGGGCATGCAGGATCTCAGCCCGCTGGCCCAGGACGTGCTCACCCAGGCGCCGGCGGACCTGCCGCACCCGGTCAGCGCGACCTGGGCCGAGGGGATCGAGTTCCTGGGCTACGCGCTGGCGCCGGAGACGCCCGCGACCGGCGACACCCTGGAGATCAGCCTGTACTACCGCTGCACCCGCGCGGTGGGGCGCGACTGGAAGATCTTCGTGCACCTGGATCTCCAGGGCAACGAGCTCAACCGGCTCAACGGCGACCACAAACCGCTCGGGGGCATGTTCCCGACCCAGCACTGGATGCCCGGGGACGTGATCCGCGACCGGGTGCGCATCAAGCTGCCGCGCTCCCACCCGGCGGGCCGCCACCTGCTGTACCTCGGCTTCTACAGCGAGACCAACGACGACGAGCGCATGCGGCTCCAGCCCCCCGCGCCCTCCGACGGCTCGAACCGCCTGCGGGCCGGGTTGATCGACATCCGCTAGGCTACCGGTCCGCGGCCGGGGGCGGCCTCCTCCGCAGCAACTCGTAGAGCCTCGCGTGCACGGCCGGCGCGATGGCGTGCGGCACCTCGGGGAAGGCCTCCAGGCTCGCATCCAGCCCGAGCGCGCGCAGCCGCTCCACCGTGCGCAGATCGGCGGCGAAGGGCACCACGCCGTCGGCCTGGCCATGCAGCGCGCGGATGGGCGGCCGGGCCTGGCCCGCGGGCGCGGGCCCGGGTGGCCACAGCCCCTCGGGCAGGAAGCCCGCCACCGGCACCACCCGGTCCCAGCGCTCGGGCACCACCCAGGCCAGCAGCAGCGCCAGCAGCGCGCCCTGGGAGAAACCGCACAGGCGCGGCTTGCCCTCGGTGGGCAGCTCCCGGGACAGGCGCTCCACCAGCGCGGCCACCCGCTCGGCCGCCTGGCGCGCCTGGGCCTCGCGCACCCCGGGCGCCCCCCCGTCGCCGAAGCGCAGGCCGAACCACGAGCGGCCGCCGTTCCGGGCGCGGCGGGGCGCCTCGGGCAGCACCACCCGGGCGGGCTCGGGGAAGCCGGCGAACAGGGCGGCGAACCGCGCGGGCGTGTCGCCCAGCCCGTGCAGCGCGACGATCATCGGCAGGCGCTGGGACGGCTCGGCGCCCGCGGTGTACACGACCTGGAAGGCGAGCGGGTAGGCGGCCGGCTCGGCCGGCTGGCGCGGGCAGCCCGCGGCCAGGAGCCCCAGCGCGGCCAGGCTGAGCAGCCAGCGGGCGCGCGCGGCGGGGGCGGAGCTCGTCATGGGCGCGAGCTTGCCACGCGCCCCGCGGCAGGGTCAACCGCCCGGAGCCTCAGTCCCGGGGGGCGTGGACGTCGATCAGCGCGCCCACGATGGGGCCGTAGATCACGTCGTGCTCGTAGAGCGGCAGCGGCTCGAAGAGCTGGGCGAGGACGCTCACGTAGGGGCCGATCTCGGCCTCCACCCCCAGCCCCAGCACCGCGTACAGCGGGCCGAACTCCACGTCGCCGTCCTCGGCCGAGGGCACGTAGGTCACCGTATGGGTCACCTGCACGTTGGTGGGGTGGTTGCGCAGGTAGAAGCCGGCGAAGATGCGGAACACCCACAGCTCCACCCCGCCCGCCAGGCCCAGGCGCAGCACGGGCACCACGCTGGTGTCCTCCTCGTCGGTCTCGGCCGGCAGGAAGGGATCGCAGTTGGCCACGCAGGTGGTGTGGACGTGCGAGGGCACGAAGAACAGCATGGTCTCCAGGCTCATGCCCAGGTACCAGTGCTCGTCGAAGATCTGGGTGTAGGCCACGCCGACGCCGGCGGTGGTCACGCCGCCGGAGGGCGTGTCCACCAGGCAGGGGGCCGCGGCGAAGGCGCGCTCGCTCAGGCCGTAGGACAGGGGCACCCACAGCGCCAGCCGGCCGCTCGGGCCGAGATCGAAGTGCAGGTTGCCGTCGAACTGGATGCCCGAGACGTACAGCCCCGAGCGGGATCCGGCGTCCCGGCGCGGCGGGTCCTTCCACACCACGCTGGAGTTGCCCGCCCCGAAGCCGATGGGCTGGGTGCGCCCGCTCCACAGGGGCGGCGCGGGCGGGGGCACCAGGGCCGCGCGCTCGACCCGGTAGACAGGCGGGACCCCGCAGCCGGTCGCCCAGACGCTCCCACAGGCGACCCCCAGGGCAAGGAAGAGGCTCTTCGAGGTGAAGCAGGGAAGGCGCAGCATGGCTCCTCCGCGAAAAAGAAACCGATGCCGGCAGCCTCTGCAAGCACTGCGCCAGACCGACCTCGGCTCCGGGATCGGACCAGCCCAACCCCTTGAAGAGGTTCCTATTTGTCTGTCCTGTTGGGGCTCCCCCGACACGGGCCAAACGCGGGATGTGGGGCACGGCTGTCAGGGGCCGTGCCGCAGGCTCACCAGCGCGAGTCGTGCTCCTCGGTCACCCCGGGCAGGTCGCGCACCTGGATCTTGCGGCCGCGCTCGCCCCTCAGCGTGCCGGAGAACACCCCCACGGGCTGCACGTAGTGGCTGGCCACCGGCCCCACGTCGCGGTCGTCCTGGCGCACGCCCTCGGGCTGGAAGGTGAGCTGCACCCGGCCGTCGTCCGACTCGATCTCCCAGGGCGCCAGCGGGCCGTCCGTCCCGCGGCGGAAGTGGACCTCGCCCACCGGCAGCGGGCGCTCGCCGAGCCAGATGGCGTTCTCCAGCCCCTGGTTGAAACCGGCCACCAGGTTCAGCCCCAGGGGCTGGCCGCGCCCGTCGCGCATGCCGCCGCAGGCCCACATCCAGCGGGTCTGCCGGTCGAGGTAGCCGTGGCTGTAGTCGAGCATGCCCATGGGTCCGGGCCCCAGCTCCGCGGGCTGGCCGTCGACCAGCAACCGGCCCGTGACCGGCAGGGCCACCTGCTTCACCGTCAGGTGCACCGAGCCGCGCCCGCGCACCGGGCAGATGGCGCTGACCGCCTCGGGCGCCGCCCCGCGCTCGAGCTCCAGGGCGAGGTCGATCGGGGGCCTCCGTTCGCCGCTCAGCCGCGCGCGCACGTGGTACTGGCCGGTCCCCGGGGGCGCCACGATGGACAGGTGCATGCCCGGCATGCGGAAGACGGACTCGGCCCCGTCGCCCGGCCGATCGGCCACCCGGGCCGACAGCAGGGGCGGCCCGAGCATGCTCACGTCGGCCAGGAACTTCCGGGCCTGGCGATCGAACAGGTAGAAGAAGCCGGTGGCCGCGTAGCCGAGCCGCACGATGGCCAGGCCGGACACCCAGCGTGCGGAGGTGAACGCGGCGAAGTGCCAGGCCTTCTCCTGCAGCACCCGATCCAGGCCCGTCCGGTCCAGCTCGGGCACCAGCCCGGTCAGGGAGCTGTCCTCCAGGAGCCCCAGGTAGGCCCCGAAGCGAGGTCGCCCCTCCTCGTCCACCGCCCGCGCCGGCACCGCCTCCAGGATCCGCTTGGTCGTCTTCATGCCGCGATGGTAGCAGAACCGGCGGCCGACGCCAGCCCCCGCGTGCCGGTCCCCTGCCGCGGGGTGCCCGCCTTGACTTCCCTCCCCCGGCGGGATTTCATGGGCCCGACCCCGAAGCTGCAAACCCACTCCGGAGGAGGTTGCTGGATGCACCGCCGAACGCTTGGTTCCTGGACGATCGTGGCCGCTGGGCTGGCGCTCTGCCTGGGCGGGTGCCCCGCGGATCAGGGCCAGCCGCCCGACCAGCCCGCCAGCGAGGACGCCGGCGCGGCGGTGGTCGCGCCCCCGACCGAGCCGGTCGTGGCCCCGCCGCCCACCGGCGTGGCCGCCCCGGCCGTCCCCTCCAAGGTGATCCAGGAAGTGGAGCCCAACGAAGCGACCAAGCAGGCCATGGAGCTCAAGGAGCCCTGCGTCGTCGAGGCCGCCCTGGAGGCGGCTCCGGATCCCAAGAAGCCGGCCATCGACTGGTACCGCATCGCGCTGGGCGCCCGCAAGGCGGTGTCCCTCGAGCTCTCGGGCGTGCCCGAGCAGAACCTCAAGCTGTCCTTCCTGGACCGCGATCTCAACGCCATGTTCGAGGTCGACGACAAGGGCCCGGGCGAGGGCGAGCGCTTTCCCAACCTGACCGTGGAGCAGGCCGTGTACGTCAAGGTGTCCGGGGACAAGGGCGGCGCCGGCGGGGCCTACAAGCTCAGCGTGGCGGCCCGCGACCTGGGCACCGACGAGGAGCTCGAGCACAACGGCCGTTACTCGTACGCCACCCCGCTGAAGCTCGGCCAGGGCATGCAGGGCTTCCTGGGCTGCATGGCCGACGAGGACTGGTACTTGCTCGATCTGCAAGAGCTGCCGGTGGGCAGCGTGCTGCGCATCGAGCTGACCGGGGTGGAGGGCGTGCGGCCCCAGCTCACCGTGGCCGACAAGGAGGAGCGCCGCCCCCTGCTGGAGGTCAAGGCCAGCGAGGCGGGCGGCGGGCTGACCGTGCGCAACCTGGGCCTGCCCCCCAACCCCGTGTCGGTCTACCTGCAGCTCAAGTCGGCCTGGGTGCCCGGCCCGCAGCCGAAGAAGTTCGTGCGCACCGCCAACCCGACCGCGGCCTACAAGCTGACGGTGTCCTCCGAGGCGGGCGGCGACGATCTGGAAAAGGAGCCCGACGACACCGCCGCCCAGGCCATGCCGCTCCTGGACGGGCAGAAGATGCGCGGCTACCTGTCCGCGCCAAACGACATCGACTACTACAAGCTCGAGGTGGAGAAGCCCAGCCTGCTGTCCGCGGAGCTGGTGGCCCCGGCCCGGGTGGACCTGCGCCTGAGCGTGGTTGATCCGGCCAAGAAGGACAAGGACGAAGACTTCCAGCTGCTCAGGGTGGACGACGGCAAGGTGGCCGAGCCCGAGACCATCGTCAACTGCGCCCTGCAGCCCGGCACCAACTGGCTGCGGATCGAGGGCAGCTGGAAGAAGGTGGACGGCAAGTGGGTGCGCGACTTCTTCAACCTGGACGAGACCTACAGCCTGAGCGTCAGCCTGCGCGCGGACGAGGGGCGCGAGGAGCGCGAGCCCAACGACGCCGCGGCCAAGGCCACGGCCATCAAGGTCGGCGAGAGCATGCGCGGCAACCTGCACCCCAGGGGCGACGTGGACGCCTACCTGCTCGACCTCTCGGGCCAGGACGGGCCGCGCAACACCGTGGTCGAGTGCACCGGCATCCCCAAGCTGGACATCTCCCTGAAGCTGCTCGGGCCGGAGAAGGACGAGAAGGGCAACGCCAAGGCGATCGCCACGAGTGCCAAGGGCAAGGGCGAGGAGAAGGAGGAGCTCTCCAAGGAGCTCATGCCGGGCGAGTACGTGATCCTGGTCGGCGGCTCTCCGAGCAGCGAGAGCAACGCCAAGGATCAGTACGTGCTCACCGTCACCCAGCCCTGATCCTCCGCCCGCCCCGAGCTCAGAAAAACCTCCTCGAGGTGTCGTGACCGGAGGCGCGCAGGGCCTCCGGCGAGCAGGCCTGCAAGGCGTGGCCGGCCAGCCTATCCAGGCCAGGCGCGAGGCCGCACGCACAGGCTGGATCCGGCCGGCTCCGTCGCGGCGGCCACGCAGGGACACTCTGGCCTGCCTAGCCTACCCCTCGAGGAGATCCCTCATCCTGATCCCCAGGATCGCGGCCTGGCCGGTTGAGCAGCTCAGCGCGGGCGGCGGCGGATGCGGGCGGCGACCTCCGGGGCCTCCTTCAGCGTGGTGCCCAGGATGCGCGCGGCCATGCCGAGCAGCCGCGGGGTGCTCTTCACCGGTCCGGCCGGCGCCGGGCCCACGTCGGGGAAGCCCCGCTCGTCGGGCACCAACCGCTCCCAGTTGTGGAACAGGCGACCCCACTCGCTCTGCAGGGCCTCCAGCACCTGGCGGTTGCCGTGGGCCGGGTACCAGAAGGCGTCGTGGTACAGCACCGAGGCCACGTAGGCCGCGGGCGCCAGCCAGGTCTTCAGCGACCACTCGACCAGCGGCTTGAGATCGCCCCAGTAGATGCGGTGCTGCATCCTGGCCGCCCAGGTCATCTCGGCGAAGGGCCCCACGAACCCCCAGCGCTCCTCGGCCGCGGCCCGGTCGCCCACCAGCTCGATGCCCGCCGGATCGGCGCAGCCCAGCCCCTGCTCGTGGGCCAGGCGCAGGTAGCGGATCGACATGGGGTCGAAGCCCATCAGGCGCGCCGCCGTGGCGTCGATGGCCACCTGGTCGCTGGAGGCCAGCAGCACGTTCTTCACCTGCGGCAGCATGCAGCGCGGCCCGGGCCCGTCACCGGCGAAGGTGCCGTCCATGACCGCGAACAGGCCGCGGTGGATGCGCTGCTGGAGGCGCAGCAGGTCGACCAGGGTCTCGTGGATGACCGGGTGGGTCCAGTGGCGCCGCTCGTTCAGCAGCCCCCCGAAGGCGTTCTTCATCGCCCCGGTGGTGGTGGTGAAGACGTGCGTCTTGACGGTCGGCAGGTGGATGATGTTCTCACCCAGGAACCTCCGGGGGATGGAGAACCCCTCCGGGAACACCTGGTTGAGCACCAGGAACTCGTCCACGAGGTCCCCCACCACCTCGCGCACGTCGATCCACTCCTCGCCCTCGTACAGGTGGATGTTCCGCAGGCCGTGCGCCTCGACCACCGGCAGCTGCTTGTTCTCCCGCTCTCCCAGGTGGGCGTCGATCACCACCGTGCGGTTGTGGCAGGCGTGCAGGCGCTCCGGCGCGTAGCCGTCGCGCAGCACGGCGCGGATCACGCCGTCGAGCTGCCAGGGGGTGGTGGAGGCGGCCGGATAGAAGTGGTGCCAGGAGATGTTCACCTTGAGCGCGGTGTCCACGGCCGGATCGATCACCTCGCGGTAGCCGGCCAGGTTCATCAGCGCGTGGGTGTCCTCGAACACGGTGCGGGGGCTGGTGCGCAGGACCGCGACCCGGGAGCGCGGGCGCTTGGCGGCCATGGGGATCCTCCTCGCGGGGCGCCGGCCCCGCGGGCCCACTCTGCCAGAGGGTCGACTGCCCAGCAAGCTCGCTTACGAACGCAGCGCGATGTAGGCCAGGTGCCGGCCGGTCAGCCCGCGGTCCCGGCGGTGGGAGAAGAACGCGGCTGGCTCGGAGAAGGTGCAGCGCGGCAGCACCTGGATGTGCCCGGCCGCCAGCCCGGCCTCGAGCAGCAGGCGGCGGTTGGCGGCCGCGAGATCCACCCGCAGCCCCTGACCGCCGGGCGGCGCCGCCTCCGGCCCGAAGCGGGCCAGGAAGGGGGCGTGCACCTCGGGTCCCACGCCGTAGGCCGCGACCTGGATGCAGGGCCCCAGCGCCGCGCGCACGTCGCCCGGGCGGCAGCCCAGCCCGACCAGCGCCTCGAGCGCCGCCGTGGCCACGCCGGCCAGGGTGCCGCGCCAGCCGGCGTGGGCCACGCCCACCGCCCGCCGCACAGGATCGTACAGCAGGATGGGCACGCAGTCGGCGGTGCGCACGGCCAGCACCACGTCCGCGCGCAGGCTGACGCAGGCGTCGTGGCGGCGGGCGTCCTCCGGCGGCAGCTCCACGGCCGGCCGCTCCACCACCAGCACCGCGCGCCCGTGCACCTGGTTCAGGCACACCACCTGGCTCCAGTCGCGCCCGCTCAGCACCTCGAAGCGCCGGCGGTTCTCGGCCACGGCCGCGGGCTCGTCGCCGACCCGGTGGGACAGGTTGAGCGAGCCCCAGGGCCCGGACGAGGCCCCGCCCAGCCGGGTGGTGAAGCCGTGCTGCAGGCCAGGCAGCGCCAGGACGTCCGCCTCGAGGATGGAGTCGCTCACGGCAGCCTCAGCACGAAGCACTTGAGGTAGCGGCCCTCGGGGAAGCCCAGGCGCTCCGGGTGGTCGCGGGCCGGTCCCCGCCGCTCGAGCAGCTGGACGCCCCGGCCGACGTCGCGCGCCGCCTCGGTCAGCATGGCCTCGAAGCGGTCCTCCAGCATGTGGTAGGAGCAGCTCGAGGTGATCAGCACACCGCCGGGCGCGAGCAGCTTCATGGCCCGCAGGTTGATCTCCTTGTAGCCGCGCGCCGCGCCCTCCAGCGACTGGCGGTTCCGGGCGAAGGCCGGCGGATCGAGCACCACGACCTCGTAGCGCTCCCCGGCCGCGTGCGCGTCCCGCAGGAAGTCGAAGGCGTTGGCCGCGCGGGTCAGCACCTCGAGCCCGTTGCGGCGCGCGTCCGCCAGGCCGGCCTGCAGGGCCCGCTCGGACTGGTCCACCAGGGTGACCTCGGCCGCCCCGCCCCGCTTGAGCTGCAACCCGAACCCGCCCTGGTAGGAGAAGACATCCAGGCAGCGCCCGCGGGCGTAGGCCGCGGCCCGCACCCGGTTCTCGCGCTGGTCGAGGTAGTGCCCGGTCTTCTGGCCGGCCAGGGGGTCGACCTCCACCCGCAGGCCGCCCTCCAGGATCTCGACCGGGCCGGACAGCGCCCCGGCCAGCAGCCCGGTCTGCTCCGGCAGGCCCTCCAGCCGCCGGGCCGTGGAGTCGTTGCGCTCGACCACCGCCCGCGGCGCGAGCCGCGCGGACAGGAGCTCCACGAACAGCCCCTTGAGCCGCTCGGCCCCGGCGCTGAGCGTCTGCAGCACCAGCACGTCGGCGTAGCGGTCGACGATCAGGCCGGGCAGGCCGTCCGCCTCGGAGAACACCAGCCGGCCGGCGCTGTCCCCGCCGCCCAGCCGCTGGCGCAGCTCCAGGGCCGCCTCCAGCCGGGCCGCCCAGAAGTCCCGCCCGGGCGGCGTCTCCTCGCGCCCCAGCATGCGCAGCACGATCTGCGAGCGGGGGTTGAAGAAGGCCAGCCCCAGGCCGTTCCGCCCGCCGGCCCGGTGCCGGACGACCACCCGCACCACCTCCCCGGGCTGTGCGCCGCCGTCCTGGCGCAGGTCGGAGCGGAAGGCCCAGGGGTGGCCGTCGCGCAGGCGCCGGGCCGCCCGCTCGTTCACCTCGACCCGCGGCAGCTCAGGCATGGCCGACCCCCGGGAGGGGCTGGCCGGCCAGCCAGCCGGCGAACGCCTGGCGCGCGCGGAGCAGGGCGGCGGCCTGCCGGGCGCGCTTGCCGCGGCCCGGCGCGTGGGGCAGCAGGCCGAAGTGGATGTTCATCGGCTCGAACACCTGGGCGCCCGTGCGGCCGCGCAGGTGGGCGTACAGCGCGCCCAGGGCGGTCTCCGCGGGCGGCGGCTCGAACCGGCGCCCGGCGCGCTCGGCGGCCAGCAGGTGACCGACCAGCAAGCCGACCGCGGCGCTCTCCACGTAACCCTCCGCCCCGGTGATCTGCCCCGCCAGGCGCACCCGGGGCTCCGCGCGCAGGCGGAGCCCGTCGTCCAGCACCTCCGGGGACCGCACGTACAGGTTGCGGTGCACCGCCCCGAAACGCAAGAACTCGGCCCGCTCCAGGCCGGGCAGCAGGCGGAAGACCTCGCGCTGGGCGGGCTGGGTGAGCTTGGTCTGGAAGCCCACCAGGTTGAAGGCGGTCCGGGCGAGGTTCTCGGCCCGGAGCTGCACCACGGCGAAGGGCCGGCGGCCGTCCACCTCCAGGCCCACCGGGCGCATGGGCCCGAAGGCCAGGGTGTCCGGGCCCCGCTCGGCCATCACCTCGACGGGCAGGCAGCCCTCGTAGTAGCGCGCGGCCTCGAAGGCGTGCAGCGGCGTCCGCGGCGCGGCCAGCAGGGCCTCCACGAAGCGCCGGTAGGCCGGCTCGTCCAGGGGGGAGTTGAGGTAGTCCCCCTGCCCGCCCTGGCCCCAGCGCGAGCCGGCGAACAGGCGCGCGAGGTCCAGGCCGTCGGCCGACACGATCGGCGCCAGGGCGTCGTAGAAGTAGAGCGGCCCGTCCCCCACCCGGGCCCGCAGCCACCCGGCCAGGGCGCCGTCGGTCAGCGGTCCGGTGGCCAGCACCACCTCGCCCGCGGGCGGCGCCTCCAGCGCCTCCCCGGCGCGCAGCTCGAGCCCCGGCAGGCCGGCCAGCCGTCGCGCCACGCCCTGGCTGAGGCCCGCGCGGTCCACCGCCAGGGCGGTGCCGGCCGGCACGCGGGCCTCGTCGGCCGCCGCCAGCACGATCGAGCCCAGCGCCCGGAGCTCCGCCTTGAGCAGCCCGTGGGCGCTGTCCGGGTCGTCCGACTTCAGCGAGTTCGAGCAGACCAGCTCGGCCGGACCGGGCAAGCGGTGGGCGGGCGAGCTCGTGCGCGGCTTCTGCTCCCACAGGCTGACCGGCAGGCCGGCGCGGGCCAGGGCCCAGGCCGCCTCGCAGCCGGCCAGCCCCGCCCCGACCACGTGCACCGGGTCGGAGCTCAAGCCGACTCCGGGTCCGCCTGGCGCTTGTAGCCGCAGCCTTTCTGGGGACAGACCACCAGGCGGCCCTCCCGCTTGGTCTCCTTGACCATCAGGACGCCGAAGCCGCACTGCGGGCAGGCCTCGGCCAGCGGCGGGTTCCAGAGGGAGAAGGTGCACTCCGGGTAGCGCCCGCAGGAGAAGAACAGCTTCCCGCGCTTGCTGCGCCGCTCGACCAGGGTGCCCTGCTTGCAGACCGGGCAGGCGACCCCGGTGGACAGCGGCCGGGCGGTCTTGCACTCAGGGTAGCCCGAGCAGGCCAGGAAGCGCCCGAACCGGCCGCGGCGGATGATCATGGGCTTGCCGCACTTCTCGCACACCTCGCCGGTCTCCTCGAGCGGCGCCAGCTCGACCTGGTTGCCCCGCCGGCTCTTGATCTCGCGGGTGTTCTTGCACTTGGGGTAGGCGGAGCAGGCCAGGAAGAAGCCGTTGCGGCCCCAGCGGATCACCATCACGCCGCCGCACAGCTCGCAGCGGTGCTCGGTGGGGATCTCCTCGCGCTTCACGTCGCGCATGTGGGTGCGGGCGTGCTCCAGCTCCCCCTTGAAGGGCTCGTAGAAGGCGCTCACCAGCGCGACCCAGTCCACGCGCCCCGCCTCCACCTCGTCCAGCTTGGTCTCCATGCCCGCGGTGAAGTCCACGCTGACCACGCCCGGGAAGCTCTCGATCAGCAGCTCGGTCACCAGCCGCCCGAGGTCCGTGGGCGCCAGGCGCCCCTCGCGCTTCTCGACGTACGCCTTGCCCTGCACGGTGTCCATGATGGCGGCGTAGGTGGACGGCCGGCCGATGCCGCGCTCCTCCAGCTCCTTGACCAGGGTGCCCTCGGTGAAGCGCGGCGGCGGCTGGGTGAAGTGCTGCTCGGGGCGCACGGCCTGGACGCCCAGCGGCTGGCCCTGCTGCAGGGCGGGCAGCTCGCGCCCCTCCTCCTCGTCCTCCTTGCCGGGCTGGGCCACGATCTGCCAGCCGGGGAAGGTGCGCAGCGAGCCCGAGGCGCGCAGCTCGAAGCGCCCGGCGGCCACGTGCACGCTGGTCTGGTCGAAGCGGGCCGGGGCCATCTGGCTGGCCACGAACTGGCGCCAGATCAGGTCGTAGAGCTTGAGCTGGTCGCCGTCCAGGCTGGCCCGCACGCGCTCCGGGGTCAGGCGCACGTCGGTGGGCCGGATGGCCTCGTGGGCGTCCTGGGCGCCCTTGCCGGCCTTGTACTGGTTGGGCTCCGCGGGCAGGAAGTCCCGGCCGTGGGTGGCCTGGATGAAGTCGCGCACCTCGGTGATCGCCTCGCCGGCCACGCGGGTCGAGTCCGTGCGCATGTAGGTGATCAACCCGAGCTGCTCACCCTCGATCTCGACGCCCTCGTAGAGCTGCTGGGCGAGCACCATGGTCTTCTTGGCCGAGAAGCGCAGGGAGGCCGCGGCGGCCTGCTGCAGGCGGCTGGTTATGAACGGCGCGGAGGCCCGCCGCACGCGCTCCTTGCGCTCCACCTCCGCCACCCGCGCGGGCGCGGCCGACAGCTCGGCGCTGAGCGCCCGGGCGTCGGCCTCGCACTCCGGCCGCAGGCGCTCGCCGCCGGCCGAGTGGAGCTGGGCGGTGAACACCTGGGCGGGCGTGTCCGCGGGCGAGAGATCCACGTCGATGGTCCAGTACTCCTGGGGCCGGAAGGCCTCGATCTCGAGCTCCCGCTCCACCACCAGGCGCACCGCCACCGACTGCACCCGCCCGGCGCTCAACCCCCGGCGGACCTTGTCCCACAGCAGCGGCGAGAGCTCGTAGCCCACCAGCCGGTCGAGCACCCGGCGGGCCTGCTGGGCGTCGACCAGGTGGTGATCGAGGGGCCGCGGGTGCAGGATGGCCTCCTGCACCGCCCGGCGGGTGATCTCGTTGAAGGTGACCCGCTGCACGTTCGGGTTGACCTGGCTGAGCTCCTCGAAGATGTGCCAGGCGATGGCCTCGCCTTCGCGGTCCGGGTCGGGCGCCAGCAGCACCTCCTCGGCCTTCTTGGCCGCCTGCCGCAGCTCCTGCAGCACCTTCTTCTTCCCGCGGATGACCTCGAGCTCCATCTTGAAGCCGTGCTCGAAGTCGATGCCCATGCGGGTCTTGGGCAGGTCCTTCACGTGGCCCACCGAGGCCAGCACCTTGAAGTCCTTGCCCACGTAGCGGTTGATCGTCTTCGCCTTGGTCGGCGACTCGACCACCAGAAGCTTGGTCATGCCTGGGATGCTCCCTGCCCCGCCCCTGACGCGGCCCGCGGGGCGCCGCGGCAGTACCTCATGCCCGGCCGGTGCTCCACGAGGCCCTTGCACTCCATCTGCAACAGCAGCGCCGCCACGCGGGCGCTGCCCCACCCGGTCCGATCCACCAGCGTGTCCACCGGGCACGCCTCGGCGCCCAGCGCCTCCCACAGCTCGCGCTCGTCCGGCTCCAGCGCCGGCCCGGGCGGGGCGCCCGCCGGCCGGGCGCTGGCGGCGGCGCGCCGGCCGTCCAGCCCCAGGGCCCCCAGCACGTCCGCCGGGCCCTCCACGAGCTGCGCGCCCTGGCGCAGCAGGGCGTGGCAGCCGGCGCTCAGCTCCTCGCCGGCCGGGCCCGGCACGGCCAGCACCGGCCGCCCCTGGGCCCGCGCCAGGCGGGCGGTGATCAGGCTGCCCGAGCGCGGCGCGGCCCTCACCACCACCACCGCGGCCGCCAGGGCCGCCACCAGCCGGTTGCGCTCGGGGAAGTGGTGCCGCAGGCCCTGGCTGCCCGGGGGGTACTCGCTGAGCAGCGCCCCCTCGGCTGCCAGGCGCGCGAACAGCGCCTGGTTGCCGGTCGGGTAGGCCACGTCCACCCCGGTCCCCAGCACGGCCACGGGGCGGCCGCCAGCCTGCAGGCAGGCCTCCAGCGCGGCCGTGTCCACGCCCGCGGCCCCGCCGCTGACCACCGGCACGCCGGCCCGGGCCAGGCCGGCGCCGAGCTCCGCGGCCGCCTGCAGGCCGTAGGCGTCCGCGCGCCGCGCCCCCACCACCGCCACGCGCGGCCCGGGCGGCAGCTCGCCCCGCAGCCACAGGCACGCGGGGGCGTCGCGGAGCGCCGCCAGCTCGGGGGGGAAGCCCGGCTGGCCGGGCGTCAGCACGCGCGGCGTGTCTGCGGCGGCCTTCATGGGCGCCATGACTAGTCGGTTATCAGGCCCGGAGTCAAGTCCCCTCTTGCAGGGGGAGGTTCGCGGAGGGCTGGGGGCTCACTGCACCGACATGAGCACGCGATCGCCGGGGCGCAGCTCCCGCAGGCTGGCGATCACCACCGCGGTGGAGACGGTCTTGCGGGCGTCGACGACCATCACCCGGCCCCAGATCTCGGCCGGCATCGCCTTGTCCCACTTGTTCTCTTCCTTGCCCGTGCCCGGCATGAACAGGCCGTCCTCGCGGCGGATCACGTCGAACACGTTGCCCTCCTGGACGCCCTGCTCGCTGCCCTGGTCGATGAACACCAGGTGGTTCTCGCCCAGCATGGTGAGCTGCTCCACCTCGCCGGCCAGGATGTAGCCGCGCAGCTCGACCCCGTTGGGCTTGGGGTTCACCTCGGTGCTGAGCTCCTTCATCAGCGGCGCCACCTTGTCGCCGCGGACCACGGGGTCGATCGTCTTCAGGATCACCGCGGAGACCAGGTTCTCGGAGATGTTGGTGACCTCGCAGGTGCCCACCACCTGGGTCTGGAAGCCGACCACGTCCTCGGTCACCGGGTGCTCGATCTCCCGCGTGGTGCGGAAGATGGAGAACTGCTCGCCGACCTTGGCCTGGCCGGGATCCTTGAGCTCGAGGTAGATGATGTCCGTGTTGGACAGGTACTCGACCTCCTCGCGCGCGGCCCGGACCACGCCCACGTCCTCGTACTCCTCCTTGGTGACGAAGCCCGAGCGCAGGATGCGGATGGTGGTCATGGCCCTGCCCTGCACGTGCCCCTGCCCGACGACCCTCACCAGGCCCTCCGGGACCTCCTCGCCCATGTCGTCCTCGACCGGCTCGGGCACCTCGATGTCGCGGCTGGCGACGATGTCCATCTCCGAGGGCAGCTCGCCGCTGGGGAAGAAGCGCACCACCTGGCCGGGGTAGATCCAGTGCGGGTTGGTGATCTCCGGGTTGTAGGACCACACCCGCGGCCAGTACCACGGGTTGCTCAGGTAGCGCGAGCAAAGGTCCCACAGGTTGTCGCCCGGGGTGACCGTGTGCTCCTCCTGCGCCTGGGTCTTGTCCGCCTTCTCCTTGGGCTTGTCGGCGGGCTGGTCCGCCCCCTCGCCCTCGGGCTGGATGGTGTCCATGTCCTCGGGCTCGGGCACCTCCGCCTCCTGCCCCAGGGCGGCGGTCGCGACCAGCAGCGAGAGGCCGGCCAGCAGATACGGCAGCTTGGACAGCATGGTCAAGACCTCCTCAACGGATCATGGAGAGCCTCCGGTTGGCTTCCGACGCCTCCGCGCTCAACGGGTAGGCGTCCACCAGCTGGAGGTAGGTGCTCCGGGCTCGTTCGGCCTGGCCGAGTCGCTCCTGGCAGCGGGCCAGCATCAGCAACGCCTCGGCGGCGCGACTGCTCTTGGGGAAGCGAGAGGCCACCTCGCCGAAACGCCGGGTGGCCTCCGCGGTGTCGCCCAGCTGCAGGCGCGCCTGGGCCCCGAAGAAGACGGCCTCGGGGGTCAGCTCGTGCTCGGGGAAACGCCGGGCGAAGGTCTCGAGGGCGTCGCGGGCGCGGTCGAGCTGGTTGCCGCGGTACAGCCCCAGCCCTTCCTGGAACTGGGCCACGATGGCCTGGGCGTCCAGCCCGATCTCCACGGTCCCGCCCTGGTCGGGGGCCGACACCTCGGGCTCGAGGCGCAGGCTGCCCTCGCCGGACTTGGGCTCGCGCCCGCTGAGCTTCAGCACCACGGGCTTCTCGTCCGCGGGTGCCGGCGCGGGGCGCGCGCTCGCCGCGGCTGGCCGGGCCGGGCTGGCCGTCGCCACGGGCCTGGCCGCCGGACCCGCCTCGGACAGCCGCGCCTGGAGGGTCGTCAGGGCGATCTGGATCTCGTCCAGGCGGCTGTCCAGCCGCTGCTGGGCCTGGTGGAGGTCGGCGATCTCCTGCTCCAGCCGGTCCGTGCGGACCGCGAGCCGGTCGAGCGCGCCGCACCCGGCCAGGGCGACGCAGCCCGTGGCGAAGAGAAGAACCGGCGTATTTCTGAGGAGATGGCTCATAAAATTTATTATAACTTCACCTAAATTTTATAAACTATGCCCATCCTGTCAAGAAAGCGGCCGGAGCCTCCGGCGGAGGGGGATGTTACCAGGCCCTCCGGGGCGAGGCAAGAAACCCACCCGGGGGCGCGGAGACTCAGGCCTGACCCGTCCTCAGCTCCAGCCGCTTGGGCAGCCAGATTGCGAAGCGGGTGCCTCCCCCCTCGGGCTGCTCGACCCAGATCCGGCCGCCGTGCTCGTCCACGATGCGCTTCACGACCGCCAGGCCGAGGCCGGTGCCGTCCTTCTTGCCGGAGGTGACGAAGGACTGGAACAGCCGATCGCGGATCTCCTCGGGGATGCCCACCCCGCTGTCGGTGAAGTCCCAGCGCACCCCATCTCCCTCCTCCTGGACGCGGATGGAGAACTCGCCGCCGTGCGGCATCGCCTGGCAGGCGTTGCGGGTGATGTTGAAGATGAGCCGCCGGAGCTTGTTCTCGTCCACGCGCAGGGTGCCCGCGAAGCGGTCCTCGAGGTGCAGGCGCACCCGGCTCGCCTCGAGCTCGCGCCGCAGGAGCTCCTCCATCTCCTGGAGCAGCTTGTGGGTGTATACCTTGTGCAGCAGCAGCTGGCTCTCGCCGCGGGCGAAGGCCAGCAACTCCTTGGTCATCTCGTTGATGAAGTCGAACTGCTTCAGCACGGTCTCGGCGTAGCCCGCGCGGGCGTCCTTGGCGTCCTCGAGCGCCATGAGCTGGACATAGCCGGAGATGATGGTCATCGGGGTGCGGAAGTCGTGGACCACGCCCGACAGGGCCTGGCCGATCGAGGCCAGCCGGCCCTCCTTCTCCTGGGACTCGCGCGCCCGCCCGAGCTGCACCGCGGCCACGGCCCGCCCGGCGATGAGCGTCGCCAGGCGCTCGTCCTCCGGGCCGAAGACGCCGCCGCGCTTGTTGAGCAGCTCGAAGGCGCCGATGCGCTCGCCGCCCAGCGACAGCGGCACCGCCAGCAGGCTGCGCACCGGGAACTCGAGCTTGTGCTCCAGCTCCTTCAAGTGGCGCGGCTCGTGCGCGGGGTCGTTGACCACCAGCGGCTGGCCGTGCTCGGCCACCCAGCCGGCCACCC
Source organism: Myxococcota bacterium (assembly GCA_022710975.1). GTDB lineage: Bacteria > Myxococcota > B64-G9 > B64-G9 > B64-G9 > JAKLGA01. The sequence goes on from JAKLGA010000008.1 coordinate 53,387, forward strand.
CGGCGCCCCGGGGCAGCTTGAGGTGCCGCACCTGCTGGGCCGCGCTGCCGACCGCGTTGGTGAAGATGAGATCGCCCGACTCCTGGGCGCTGAGCAGGATGGAGCCGGCCTCGCAGCCCACGGCCTCCACCGCCTGGCGCAGCAGCCGGCCGAGGATCTCGTCCGCCCGCAGGCTGGCGGCCACCTCCTGCTCCAGGCTGTAGAGCACGTCCAGCTCTCGCAGCCGGCTGGCCAGGGCCTCCTGGGCCTCGAGCAGCTCGAGGTTCTTGGACATCAGGCGCAGCACGAGCTGGGTGTTCTCGATGGCCACGCTCACCTGGGAGGCCATGGCCTCCAGCAGCGCCTCGTCCTCCACCTGGAAGTGCCCGCCGCGCTTGTTCAGCACCTGCACGGCGCCCAGCACCTCGCCGAGCTTGCCACGCAGCGGCACGCACAGCATGCTGCGGGTGCGGTAGCCGCTCTCGCGGTCGACCTCCGGGTTGAAGCGCGGGTCCTGGTAGGCGTCCTTCAGGTTCAGGCGCTGGCCGTGGGCGATCACCCAGCCAGCCACGCCCTGCCCGAGCGGCATGCGGATCTCCTGCATGGCCTCGCCCTGCAGCACCTTGGACCAGATCTGGCCCCGCTCGCGGTCGGCCAGGAAGATGGTCGAGCGGTCGGCCTCCATCAGCGCGGTGACCCGCTCGGCCACCCGGCGCAGCAGCTCGTCGAGATCCTGGACGGCGGTGAGGCTGCGGCCCACGTCGACCATGGCGGCCACGCGGCCCTCGCTGCGCGCGAGCGCAGCCTGGAGCTGATCGACCTGCGCTGCCATGGCTCTGTCCCCCGGGGTCAGTGCGCCTCGGCCCAGTTCGGCCCCACGGACACGTCCACGCTCAGGGGCACGCTCAACCGGGCGGCGCCCTCCATCTTCTCTCGGACCAGCGCCTCGAGCAAGGGCAGCTCGTCCTCGGGGGCCTCGAACAGCAGCTCGTCGTGCACCTGCAGCAGCATGCGCGCGCGCAGCGTCCGCCGGCCGAGCTCCCGGTGCACGTCGAGCATGGCGCGCTTGATCACGTCCGCGGCGGTGCCCTGGATGGGAGTGTTCTGGGCCATGCGCTCGGCGTTCTTGCGGGCGTTGTGGTTGGGGCTGGAGATGTCGGGCAGGTAGCGCCGGCGGCCGGACAGCGTGGTCACGTAACCCCGCTCGCGGGCCGCCTGCTGCACGCCCTCCACCCAGGCGGCCACGCGCGGGTAGCGGGCCCGGTGCCCGTCGATGATGTCGCGCGCCTCGGCCTGCGAGACGCCGAGCTGGCGCGCCAGGTTGTAGGCGCCCTGGCCGTACACGATGCCGAAGTTGACCGCCTTGGCCCGCCGGCGCATGTCGCTCGAGACCTGCTCGATGGGCACGTCGAACAGGAGCGCGGCCGTGCGGGCGTGCACGTCCTCGCCCCCGCGGAAGGCCGCCAGCAGCGCCTCGTCACCCGACAGGTGGGCCAGCAGCCGGAGCTCGACCTGGTTGTAGTCGGCGCTCAGCAGCGCCCAGCCCGGCGGGGCCACGAAGGCCTCGCGGATGCGCCTGCCGGCCTCGCTGCGCACCGGGATGTTCTGGAGATTGGGGTCGGAGGAGGACAGCCGGCCGGTGGCCGCCACCGCCTGGTTGAAGCGCGTGTGCACCCGGCCGGTCTCCGGGTTGCGCAGGCCGGGCAGCACGTCCACGTAGGTGGACTTCAACTTGGCCAGCGAGCGGTAGGCCAGCACCTCGGCGGGCAGCGGGTGCAGCGGGGCCAGCTCCTCCAGCACGCTCTGGTCGGTGGAGGCCCCCGACTTGGTCTTCTTGGACGGCTCGAGCCCCAGCTCCTCGAACAGCACCACCCGCAGCTGGGAGGGGGAGTTGACGTTGAACTCGTGCTTGGCCAGCTCGTGGCAGCGCCGCTCGGCGCGCTCGAGCTCCCCGGCCAGCTCGGCCGACAGCCGCTCGAGCAGCGGCACGTCGAGCAGCAGCCCGGTGCGCTCGAGGTCGATGAGCACGTCGATGAGCGGCAGCTCCAGCCCCTCCAGCAGCTCCGTCAGGCCGGCCTCCGCCACCTTGGCGCGCAGCAGCTTGCCCAGGCGCAGGGTGAGATCGGCGTCCTCGCCCGAGTAGGCCGTGGCCGCCTCCACGCGCACCTCGGCGAACCCCAGCGCCCCACCCTGGGTGACGGTCTTGTAGGGGATGGGCTCGTGCCCGAGCAGCTCGCGGGCCAGGCTGTCGAGGGCGTGGCTGGTGCGGCCCGGGTCGAGCACGTAGGAGGCCAGCATGGCGTCGCAGTGCACCGGCCGCAGGCGCCAGCCGAGCTCGTGCAGCAGCACCTCGGCGTCGTACTTGATGTTCTGGCCGTAGAGCTTCACGGCCGGATCGTCCAGGACCGGCCGCGCGAGCTCCACCACCCGGGCCAGCGTGAGCTGGGCCGGGGCGTCCGGGTAGGCGTGGCCCACCGGCACGTAGACCGCCTCCCCCGGGGCCGCGCACAGGCTCAGGCCCACGATGCGCGCCTGCAGCGGGTCGAGGGAGGTGGTCTCCAGATCGAGGGCGCACTCGCCGGTCTGGCGCGCGCGGGCCAGCACGGCCTCGAGGCCGGCCTCGTCGAGCACGGTCCGGTAGCCGCTGGTGTCCAGGCTGCGCTTCCCCACCAGCTCCTTGCGCAGCCCGGAGAAGTCCATCTCCGCCAGGAAGTCGTCCAGCGTCTGCGGGTCGGGCGGGCGCGGCCGGAGCTCCTCCAGCCCGACCTCCAGCGGCACGTCCAGGCGCAGGCAGGCCAGCTCCCGCGACAGGCGGGCGTTGCCGGCCTGGCCGAGCAGCCGCTCCCGGAGCTTGCCAGGCTTCATGCCCGGGGCCGCGCGCAGCACGCCCTCGAGGTCGCCGTGCTCCCCGAGCAGCTTCACCGCCGTCTTGGGCCCCACCCCCTCCACCCCGGGCAGGTTGTCGGCGCTGTCGCCCATCAGCCCCAGGAGATCGACCACCCGCTCGGGCGGCACGCCCAGCTTCTCGATCACCCCGTCGCGGTCGTAGCGCCCCTTGCCCATGGGGTCGACCACCGTGACCCCCTCCCCCACCAGCTGCAGCAGATCCTTGTCTCCGCTGACCACCACCACCGGCAGCCCAGCGGCCCGCGCCCGGGCCGTCAGGGTGGCGATCACGTCGTCGGCCTCGAAGCCGGCCCGCTCCACCACCGGCAGCGCCAGCGCCGCCACGGCCCGGCGCACCAGCGGGATCTGCACCCGGAAGTCGTCCGGGAGCGGCGGCCGGTTGGCCTTGTACTCGCCGAAGCGCTCGTGGCGGAAGGTGGGCCCGCCCACGTCGAACACCACCGCCAGGCGCTCGGGCCGCTCGTCCTCGAGGAGCCGCAGCAGCATGCGGGTCACGCCGTACACGGCGTTGGTGGGGGTGCCCTGCCGGTTGGACAGGTGCTGGATGGCGTGGAAGGCGCGGAAGATGTAGGCCGTGCCGTCCACCAGGTAGAGCGGGGATGTGGGCGCTGGGCTCATGCGGGCACCGTACCCAAGGGCCCGCGGCGAAGTCAATCGCACCTGCCGCCGGACGGCCGCTGGACGCCGACTTGTCGGGCCCGGGACGAACGGCTAGACTCAGGGAAGCCGCCGGGCCGGGGCAGAGGAGCACGCCATGAGCAAGAGATGGTCGCAGTGCACGCTGATGGGGTCGATCCTGGGGCTGCTGGCCGCGGGCTGCGGGGCGAGCGACCTGTGGAGCCCGGGCTGCAGGAGCGACGACGACTGCAAGCTCGACCGGGTGTGCGTGCAGGGCGTGTGCCAGGACCCGGCCGCGGCCTGCGACAGCGACGCGGACTGCCCCGAGGGGCAGGCGTGCCTGGGCGGGACCTGCGTGGAGTGCGACCGGGATCGAGACGGGGCCGAGGCGCTCGCCTGCGGCGGCGCGGACTGCGACGACCAGAACGCGGGGGTGCGCCCCGGCGCCGACGAGCTGTGCGGCGACGGGCTGGACAACGACTGCGACGGGACGACCGATCCCGCGGCGCTGTGCGGCGAGAAGTGCGCCGGGGTGCGCTGCGCCGAGGGTTTCGCCTGCGATCCGGACACGGGCACGTGCGTGCCCGTCTGCAGCCCGGACTGCGCCGACCGCGCCTGCGGCCCGGACGGCTGCGACGGGAGCTGCGGCGGCTGCGCCCAGGGCGAGCGCTGCAGCGACGCGGGCCAGTGCGTGCAGGACTGCCGCAACGAGTGCGCGGCCACCACCCGGCGCTGCGCCCAGGACGGCTCCGGGGGGTTCCAGAGCTGCATGAACTGGGACGCGGATCCCTGCCTGGAGTGGAGCCCGGTCCAGCCCTGCCCGGACGGCCTGGCCTGCGAGCCCCTCACCGGCCAGTGCGGCGGGTGCGTACCGGACTGCGCCGGCCTCGAGTGCGGCCCGGACCGGGCCTGCGGGCTGAGCTGCGGCGTCTGTCCGCCGGACTCCTGGTGCAGCGCGGACGGGCTGTGCGTCGGTCCGTGCCAGCCGGAGTGCGATTTCTGGGGGCAGACCACCTGCCTGGACGACCGCCGCGCCGCGGAGTGCGGGGACTGGGATGGCGACAACTGCCTGGAGTGGAGCCCGGGCGAGTACTGCCCGGAGGGCAGCTGGTGCGATCGCTGGACCGGCGCCTGCGTGGGCGCCTGCTCGGACGAGTGCACCTGGGGCCAGATCACCTGCTGGGACGAGATGAGCGAGGCGAGCTGCGAGGACTGGGACGGGGACGGCTGCTCCGAGTGGGGCCAGATGGCGTGGTGTCCGGAGGGCTACTGCGACTGGTCCACCGGGCGGTGCGCCGGCGGCTGCTGGGACGAGTGCGACTTCTGGGACCAGCGGACCTGCCTCGACGACTGGTCCTACCTCGAGTGCGGGCAGTGGGACAACGACTACTGCCTGGAGTGGAGCGAGGGCACCCCCTGCCCGAACGGGGGGCTCTGCTGGTCCCCCAGCGGGGAGGTGTGCGGCGGCGGCTGCGAGGCCGAGTGCGAGTGGGGCCAGCAGAGCTGCTGGGACGACTACACCGAGGCGCTCTGCGACGACTGGGACGGGGACGGCTGCACCGAGTGGGCACCGACCGAGCGCTGCCCCGAGGGCTCGTTCTGCGCCTGGGACCTGGGCGGCTGCGCCCAGACCTGCACGGACGACTGCGCCCGGGGCGAGGTGCGCTGCATGAGCCTGCGGCGCTACCTGGTGTGCGGCGACTACGACGACGACCCCTGCGCCGAGTGGTCGCCCGAGCCGGTGCGCTGCCCCACGGGCACGACCTGCTCGCAGCAGGCCGGCGGCTGCGTGGGCGCCTGCCAGGACGAGTGCGCGGACGGCGAGCGCCAGTGCCTGGACAGCTGGACCTGGCTCGACTGCGGCGACTTCGACGGGGACGGGTGCCTGGAGTTCAGCCCGCCCATGCCCTGCCCCGCCGACCAGCCCTGCGACTGGAACACCGGCACCTGCGGCGGCTGCCAGCCGCTGTCCTGCCAGGAGCTGGGGCTGGAGTGCGGCCAGGCCGACGACGGCTGCGGGACCTGGATCGACTGCGGCGCGTGCGCCGACGGGGAGACCTGCCTGGACGGCGCCTGCGCGGCGGGCGGCGCCTTCGGCTCGCCCTGCGAGGAGCAGACGGGCTGCGTGGACGGGCTCACCTGCACGCGCGTCGACGACGCCCACCTGGGCTACTGCAACCGGGCCTGCTCGGCCGCCGACCCCTGCCCCTCGCCCTTCCAGTGCTTCGCCGTCGCCGGCCAGAACTGGTGCGTGTCCCTGTGCGGGGCCGAGGACGACTGCGCCGCGCTGGGCGCCTGGGAGTGCGTCTGGTTCGCCGGCCTGCCTACCGGCGTGTGCCTGCCGAGCCTGCCCGCCCCCTGACGGGCGACCCGCGCGGCGCCTTGCGCGCCAGCTCCTCGGCCAGCTCCGCCACCCCGGCCACGCTCAGCGGGTACATGGGGAAGACGCTCCGCACCAGGGTCACCGAGGGCGCCTCCCACAGGTGCCCGCGCATGGGGTTGAGCCAGGCGGCGTGGTGGAAGTGGGCGGCCAGGCGGCGCAGGGTGACGAGGCCGGGCTCCTCGTTGCGCTCGTCCCACTGGATGGCGCCGTGGCGATCCAGCAGCTCGCCCGGGTACATGTGCGCGTCGCCCACCAGCACCAGGCGGGTGTCCGCCGGGAAGCGCCGCAGGAGCTCGGCGAGCGGGATGGGCTCGCTGAAGGCCGCGTCCGCGTACACCTGCGCGTACACGCAGTTGTGGAAGTAGACGTGGGCGAAGCGCTTGAAGTGCCGGGCGCCGTGGGCCGCGGAGAACAGCACGTCCACCAGGCGCCGGTAGGGCTCCATGCTGCCGCCCACGTCCATGGCCAGCAGCAGCCCGAGCTGGTTCTGGCGCGGCGGGCGGAAGAGCAGCGCGAGCTCCCCCGCCTCGCGGGCGGTGCGGTCGATGGTCCCGTCCACGTCCAGCTCCTCGGCCGGGCCCACCCGGGTGAGCGCGCGCAGCTTCTTCAGCGCCACCGCGAGCTGGCGGGTGTCCAGCAGCAGATCGCGCCGATGTTCGCGGAAGCGCCGCTGCCCGGCCACCTGCACGGCCGAGCCGAAGCGGCCCTGGCCGCCGATGCGGATCCCCCCCGGGTGGTAGCCGGAGTGCCCGAAGGCCGAGGTGCCGCCCGTGCCGACCCAGTAGTCGCCGCCGTCGTGGCGCTCCTGCTGCTCGCGCAGCCGCCGCTCGAGCTCCGCGCGCAGGGCCTCCACGTCCACCTGGTCGAGCACCCGCCGCAGCTCGGGATCGATCTGGTAGGGCGGGATGGGGCTCTCGAGCCAGGCCAGGACCTCGGCCTCGAGCCCGGGCAGCGCCTCGGGCGCGCCCTGGAAGTGCTCGGCGAAGGCCTGGTCGAAGTCGTCGAGCTCGCCCTCGTCCTTGACCAGCAGGCAGCGCGCGAGCGAGTAGAAGCCCATGAGCGAGGAGCCGTGCAGCCCGCGGGCCAGGCCCTCGACCAGCGCCAGCCACTGGTGGGGCGTGACCTTCAGGCCGCGCGCGCGCAGCCGGTAGAAGAACCCGAGCAGCAGCCCGCCGGGCTTCACCGGTACCCGCCCCCCCGCGCCCGGCCGCTGGCCTGCGCCACCGCCTCCACGTCCTCGGGCTTCTTCACCAGGGTGCCCAGGAAGGGCAGCTCCCCGGCCACCTCCCCGGGCGACAGCCCGGCGGCCACCAGGGCGCCGATCCAGTCGATGAGCTCCGAGGTCGAGGGGCGCTTCCTGAGCCCGGGCACCTCCCGCAGCCAGTAGAACCGCTCCAGGCACTGCTTGAGCATCTTCTTGGGGAGCTCCGGGTGGTGCACCCCCACGATCTCGGCCATCTGGGCCTCGTCCGGGAAACGGATGAAGTGGAACACGCAGCGGCGCAGGAAGGGGTCGGGCAGCTCCTTCTCGGCGTTCGAGGTGATCACCACCACGGGCCGCTGGCGGGCCCGGTGCCGCTCGGAGGTCTCCAGCACCTCGAACTCCATGGCGTCCAGCTCGTGCAGCAGGTCGTTGGGGAACTCGAGGTCGGCCTTGTCGATCTCGTCGATCAGCAGCACCACCAGCCGCTCGGCCACGAGCGCCCGGCCGAGCGGGCCCAGGCGGATGTACTGGCGGATGTCGGACACGTCCTTGTCGCCGAAGCGGCTGTCCTGCAGCCGCCGCACGGTGTCGTACACGTACAGGCCGTCGGCCGCCTTGGAGGTGGACTTCACGTTCCAGGTGATCAGCTCCAGGCCCAGGTCCTCGGCCACGGCGTGGGCCAGCAGCGTCTTGCCGGTGCCGGGCTCGCCCTTGACCAGCAGCGGCCGGCCGAGCGCCACGGCCACGTTGACCGCGTGCCTGAGCTCGGGCGAGGTGATGTAGCTCCGGGTGCCGGCGAACCTGTCGAAGCCGTCTCTCATGGCTGCCTCCGCGCCCATTCTGCCCCGGAGGGCGCCCTCACCTCCAGCGGAAAACGCACGCGCCGCGGCCGGGATGAGGTATACTGCCCGCGACCCGGGGGGAGGAGGACGACCCGTTGGCAAAGAAGGACATCAAGCAGGAGAAGATCCACCGGCCCCAGGACGCGCCCAAGCCGTCCGCGGACAGCTTCATCAAGGAGCTGGCCGAGACCGAGGGGGTGGTGATCCAGGTGACCCAGGCCTTCTGCCCCAAGGGCCACAACCTGGTGCGCAACCGCGAGCAGCTCTTCGACGGCGAGCCTGGCATCAGCCTGTGGGTGTCCGACGGCAAGCGCAGCGGCGAGGTGATCCTCAGCCCGTTCCACGGCGACCACACCCGGCGCGGGCTCGAGGGCATCGCCGAGGGCACGCTGGTCCAGGTGTCCTGCCCGGAGTGCAAGACCCCGCTGCCCAGGCTGTCGAAGTGCTCCTGCTGCCAGGGCGCCGAGCTGGTGGGCATCTACCTGACCCCGGCGCTGTCCAAGGGCCAGATGGCGGCCATCTGCACCGCCTGGGGCTGCCACCGCTCCAAGGTGTTCGACCAGGCCCAGCTCCTGGCGGCCTACATGCAGGAGTGAACCGGCCGGATCCATGCTGGCAGCCGATCTCCACGTCCACAGCCTGGCCTCGCGCTGCGGCCTGCACACGGTGCTGGAGCTGCTCGCCGAGGCCCGCCGGCTGGGGCTCGAGGTGCTGGCCATCACCGACCACGACGAGGGGCCCGGGACCGCCACCCGGGTGCTGTCCTACCGTTTCCCGCGCGAGTGGCAGGGGGTGCGCCTGCTGGTCGGCCTGGAGCTGTGCATCCGGGCCGGCGGCGCGCTCAAGCTGCCGAGCGCGGTGAAGCTCGCGGACCTCGATGTGTGCCTGGCGGGCTTCCACCCCACCGGCCGCGCCCGCGGGGACGGGCCCGAGCGCCTGGCGGCGGATCTGGCCGCCGCGCTGGCCGGTCACCCCTACCTGGACGTGATCACCCACCCGACCATCCGGCCGTTCCCCCTGCGGCCGGAGGACGCGGCCCGCCTGGCCGCGCAGGCCGGGGTGGCGCTGGAGGTCAACAACTGCGCCCTGCGTTACGGCAAGGAGCGGCGGGAGGACGTGCTGGCGATGCTGCGCGCCTGCCAGCGCCACGGCACCCAGGTGGTGGTCTCCTCCGACACCCACGCGCTGCCCGAGCTGGGCCAGGACGAGCTGGCCCGGCCGCTGCTGGCCGAGGCCGGCCTGGATCCGGCCCTGTGGGTGAACTCGACCGCCGAGCGCGCGCTCGCGTTCGTCGAGGCGCGGCGGGCGGCCAAGCGCGCCGCGGACCAGGCCGCGGAGCCCGCGGGAGCTCCCCTCACAGGCAGGCGATGAGCAGCGCCGCCGCCAGGGCGGCGCCCAGACCCGCCAGGCCGAGCACCCTGGCCGCGCGGCCGCGCCAGCAGCCCAGCGCCGTGGCCGCCGCGGGCAGCGCCAGGCCGCGCAGCGCCAGCAGCGCCCCCAGCAGGCCGAAGGCCCCGAGCCCGGCCCGGGCCAGGCCAGCGCCCGGCGCGATCCCCAGCACCTCCGCCAGGCCGTGCAGCAGCAGCAGCGCCGCGGCCAGGCCGAGCAGCAGCGCGTCCACGACCCGCCACAGGCCCGCGCCCGCCGGCTCGGGCCCGCCGACCGGGCGCTCGCCCTCCACGGCCACCCGCGCGGCGAGCAGCGCCACCAGCTCCTCGGGCGTCAGGCGACCCTCCCCGGCCTCGTCCTGGCGGCGCATCCAGGCGGCCAGCGGGAAGCAGCGCGGCGCGCCCGCGCGCGGGCGGAGCTCCAGCCGGCTGCCCAGCCGCACCACCTCCACCGCGGCCAGCTCGTCCCAGGCCAGCCGGGTGACGCCCTCGGTCCCGCCCACGCTCAGGCCCAGGTCGTCGAGGTTCAGGTAGGCCGACTCGTAGCGCCGCTGCAGCCGGTGCACGTACACCAGGGTGGCGAGCACCAGCCCCTCGCCCGCCAGCGCGGCCAGCAGCGGCCAGACCGACTCCTCGAGCGAGCCCACCCCGCCCAGCAGCCCCAGCAGCCCGAGCGCCAGGAGGCCGGTCAGCGCCCGCCGCAGGTGCTTGTACAGGGCGGGCCGGCGAGGGTGATCGACGCGCAGGGTCACGGCCGCCATGCTAGCCGATTCGGCCGCCCGGGATCCAGCCGCGCCGGCGTGCTAGCCTGGGGGCATGGGACCCCGGGCGCTCACCCGCCTCGCCTGGCCGCTCGTCTGGCTGCTGATGGGGGCGGCCTGCGCCGCTCCCCGGGCCGTCGACCGCTCGCCCGCGCCGGCGCACGCGGCGCGCGGGGGCCGCGCGGCGCCTGCCCCCGCGGTCTCCCCCTCGAGGGATCTCTTCCTGGAGGGCGACCCGCCCGGACCCCGGGCCGGCCCCGCGGGGCAGCGCCTGCTCGGCGAGTGGCCGGCGCAGGCCGCGCGCGTGCGGCTGTCGGGGCACAAGGAGCCCGTCCGCGCGGTGCTCGCGCGCCTGGCGGCCGCCTCGCGCCTGAACTTCGTGCTGGCCGACGAGGTCCAGGGCGAGCTCACCACCTCCCTCGAGGAGGTCCCCTGGACGGAGGCGCTGGGCGCGCTGCTGGCGGCCAAGGACCTGGTGGCCGTGCGCGAGGGCAACGTGGTGTGGGTGCTGCGGCGCGAGGACCACGCCCGCGAGGCCGGCCTGTCACCCTGACGGCCGCCGCTCGAGCAGGAAGAACCAGCCCTTGGCGGGATCGCGCACCTGGTGCGCCACGCGGAAGCCCGCGTCCAGCCAGCGGCGGAACTCGGGCAGGCTGGCGAACATGCCGTAGCGCACCCGCGCCTCGCCCCCCGGTCCGCGGGCGGGCGAACCCGAGACCACCACGAAACGCAGCTCCGGCCGATCGATGCGCCGGATGGTCTCGGCGGCCGAGGTGGTGCCGGAGGAGAAGCGCAGCGTGTTCGTGTCGGCGAAGTCGTCGGCCAGGCGCCGGCCCGCGAGCAGCGCCACCAGGCCGGCCGAGGACGAGTCGCCGAACAGGAGCTCGCCCGGCCGGCTGTGCGCGCGCGCGTAGTCGCCGAGCTCGGTGGCTGCCTGGAAGAAGCGGCTCTCGTGGTACAGCGCCTCCTGCAGGGTGCCATACTCCTGGCGCGCCCGGGCCACGTCGTCCCAGCAGCAGGCCCGGATGGCCGCGTTCACCAAGCCGGGCAGCGGGGCGTCCTGCCACTGCATGGGCACGTCGGCCCCGCGCACGTAGCGCGGGAGCAGCGCGCGCTGGACGGGCGAGCGCACCGCGTAGGCGGCGCCCACGGCCACGAGGAGCGCGCCCAGGACGATCGCGGCGCTCCACCAAGCCCGGCCCCGGGTGCGCGCGGCGCGGACCAGGCCCCCCAGGTGCCGGGCCGCGCGGCCCGCGGCCCAGCCGCCCGCCAGCGCCATGCCCGGGAACAGGAGCAGGAAGTAGAAGGGGAACACCCGCGGCAGCCACAGGATGAAGAGCAGGTAGCCGAGCGCCCACAGCCCGCCCACCCGGGCCGGGCCGCCCTCGGCCTCCCACAGCGCGCGCCGCAGCCAGGCCCAGGCCCGCGGCAGGAGCCAGCCGCCCGGCAGCGGACCCGGGGCGGCCGGCGGCGGGGCCCCGCTGCCCCGCCCCAGCCAGCGGTCCAGGGCGGCCAGCAGCGGCCCGAGCAGCGCGCCCAGCGTCAGGGCGAAGTTGTCGAGCAGCACCCGTGCGATCATGTCCCGCGACACGCCCTCCTTGCCCGGCTTGGCCAGGTGGTAGCCGTAGACCGCCTGGAAGTAGTCCGCCCCACCCGCGATCGCCATCGCGAGCTGGACGAGCAGCCACGGCACACCGAAGCCGAGCAGGAAGCGCAGGCCGGCTCGGCGCGAGTCGAGCAGCGCGAGCGCGCCCGCCATGAGGGCGCCGGGCAGCACGTAGTTGCCGGTGCACACCCCCAGGGCGAAGGCCAGGCCGGACAGGAGCCAGCGCTTGCGGAGGAGCGCCCACAGGCCGATCACCAGCCACATGACCGACAGGTTGATGCCCGTCCAGTGGCTGGAGGCGCGCAGCACGTCGAAGGCCAGCAGGAAGAGCCCCGCGGCCACCACCGCGCCCAGCCGGCCCGCCCGGCGCCTGGCCAGCAGGAACAGGAACATGGCCGAGACCAGGCTGGCGCCGACCGGCAGGATGCGCGCGGTGAACGGGGTGATGTCCACGAACGAGTAGAGCAGGATGCCGGGCAACAGGTGCAGCGGCGGGTGGGCGAAGAAGTAGTCCCGGTAGGGGATGGCGCCGTGGTCCACCGTGGCCCAGGCCATGTACAGGTAGATGTTCTCGTCCCCGACCTCCCAGTGGAAGGAGAAGGACTTGACGATCAGGAAGGCGAGCAGCACCAGCCCGAGCCCGAGCCAGGCCAGGGCGTCGAGCGACCACCGCCTGTCCGCAGGAGGCAGCGCCGGGAGCGCGGGCAGGTCCTGGGACGCGTCCTTGAGGGACATGACCTGGACCGTCTCCACCCGGTCGGAGTCCGCCAGGCGGGCCTGGGCCAGGGCCTGCGCCCGCTTCTCCTCGGCCCGGCTGGTCCTCTTCTTCTTCCCCATCGCCCGCATGTTGACCGCAGGGAACCCGGGCAGTCAAACCCCTTCGAGTGAAGCCCCCTTCAGGGGGCTTGCCCAGCGAAGCTGGGCATCGTAGCCGCGGTCCCCAACCCCATGGGACGGCTTCGCCGGCTTCAACCCGCGGCCCGCACTCGCGGACCTCTCCTCAGCCGCGGCCTAAAGGCCGCGGCCACGATGCCCCCATTCTGGGACTGCTTCGCGGCCCCTTTCAGGGTCCGCTCCGCTGCCTTCGGGCAAGCCCCTTCATGTGGCTCCGGACTCCGCGCCTCCCCTGCCCTTCCTGCCTCACCCCAAGAGAATGTTCTGAGCGCTCACACCCGCAGGGTCTGCCAACGCGGGAGAGGACACGGCCCGGATGTTGCCCGGGGCGGGCGGCTGGGTTAGGCTCGGTCTCGTTCACCCGAGGAGGATCCGCCGTGCGCCCGCACGCCCCGTTCGCCTGGCTCGCCGCCCTCCTGCTGGCCCTGCCGGGCCTGGCCGGCGGGGAGGAGCCTCAGCCGGCTGCTCCGGCCGAGCCCGAGCCCGTCGGGGGGCCGCGCAGGGCGCCCGAGGTGGTGCCGCCCGCCCCCGAGCCCGGCGCTGACGAGGGCGAGGAGGGCGAGCAGGCCGCGCCCCAGGGGCTCGGGCTCGCGGAGATCCTGGCCCGGGCGCTGTCGGAGGACAAGCGCATCCAGGCCGCCCACGCCAAGCTCGACGCCTACCGCGCCCGCCACGACGAGATCGTGTGGACCATCTTCCCGGTCATCCAGCTCGAGCTCGGCATCGGCGGCCCGATCGGCGAGCGCAAGCTGGACTGCCCGGATGATCCGAATTGCGTGAGGCTCCGGGGTAACACCGACAACCTCGACTCGCTCAGCCTCGATCACCTGACCTTCGCCGTGGGCGGCAAGATCTCCGGCGTGCTGCCGCTCTACTCCTTCGGCAAGTACACCGCGGCCAAGAAGGCGGCCGCGGCCGGGGTCGAGGCGGGCGAGCAGGACATCCAGCGCCAGCGCCAGGAGGTGGCGCTCGAGGTGCGCAAGGCCTGGTACGGCTGGCGCCTGGCCTCGGCGGCCGTGGAGATCCTGGAGGACGGCGAGAAGAAGCTCGAGGAGGTCTCGGAGAAGCTCGACAAGATGCTCGACGACCTCGACGAGGGCGTCACCGAGACGGACCGCTTCAAGCTCCGCTACCACACGGCCCAGGTGCGCGGGCTGCTCGTCCAGGCCCGCCAGGGGCGCGCCCTGGCGCTCGCGGCCCTGCGCTTCCTGACCGACCTGCCCGGGCTCGGGGAGACGGAGAAGCTGGCCGAGGTGGACCTGGTGCCGCCGGCCGTGCCGCCGCTCGACCGGGCGGAGCTCGTGGCCCGCGCCCAGCGCGAGCGGCCCGAGATCCGCATGCTGCGCTCGGCCCGCCGGGCGGCCCAGTCGCTGGCCGATCTGCAGCGGAGCATGTTCTACCCGGACATCGGCATCGCGGGCTACTTCGAGGGCTCCTACTCCCCGGGCCAGGACTACATCGAGAACTCGCTGCTGAACAACGGCTACACCCGCTATGGCGGCGGCCTGGTGCTCGGGCTGCAGGTGACCCTCGACGTCCCGCAGAAGCTCTACCGGCTGGAGCGGGCCGAGGCGGAGCTCCGCCAGGTGGAGGCCCAGCTCGAGCTGGCGGAGCGCGCCGTGGCCCTGGACGTCGACCGGCGGCTCGGGGAGGTCGAGGCGGCCCGGACCGGCCTGGGGGTGGGCAAGGACGGGCAGCGCGCGGCCAAGGCCTGGATGCGCTCGAACATGATGAGCTACGGGGTGGGGCTGACCAACACCAAGGATCTCCTGGACTCGGTGGCGGCCTACGCCAAGTCCTGCATGGACCAGGACAAGGCCACCCACGACCTGCTGCTCTCGCTGGACGCGCTCCGCCAGAGCCTGGGCGAGGATCTCGGGGAGCTGCCCTGAGGGCTGAATCCCGGCCGCCCCACCCGCGTCCATCCAGGCGAGGAACGCCGGAGACAGGAGGAGACACCGTGATGAAGCTCACACGCACCCTCGTCAGCCTGGGCCTGTCGCTCTGCCTGGCCGCGCCGGCGCTGGCCGGCGCCGGGCCGCAGCAGACCATCGCCGACGGCGCCGAGGCCGTCCGGGGCGTGCTCAAGGTCAAGACCGCCAAGGGCTCCAAGGCCGAGACCGAGCAGAAGGCGAAGCTCAAGAAGGTGGTGGACGGGTTCCTGGACTACAAGGAGCTGTCCGCCCGGGCGCTCGGCCCCCACTGGAAGGATCGCTCGGAGGCCGAGCGGGCCGAGTTCGTCGAGCTGCTGCGCGACCTCATCGAGGCCTCCTACACCGGGGCCATCCGCAGCAACGCGGACTTCACCCTGGCGTTCCAGACCGAGGAGGTGGAGGAGGACGGCGCCAAGGCGCACGTGGCCGCGGTGGCCTCGGCCAAGACCAAGAAGGGCAAGGCGCTCAGCGAGGACCTGCTGTTCCACCTCTTCCTGGTGCCGGCCTCCAGGGCCTGGATGATCTACGACGTGGAGTTCGGCGACATCAGCCTGGTGCGCCACTACCGCGGCGAGTTCAACCGCAAGATCAAGAAGGAAGGCTACCCGGCGCTGCTGGCCGCGATGAAGAAGAAGCTGGGCGAGATCGAGTCCGGCAAGGTCGAGAAGAAGATGACGCTCTAGCCTTACTCCTGCTCGTACTCCCGCAGCCGCTTCTCCGCCCGCTTGTAGGCCAGGCTCTCGGGCCGGGTGATGGACTGGATGAACTTCAGCTGCGCCCCGGCGTCCTGCCAGCTCTCGGCCGCCTCCAGGCGGTCGACCTCGGCGAACGCCTCCTCGGCCTCCTGCTCGAGCTGCAGCAGGCCGTTCGCGCAGGAGGTCTCGCCCGGGGCGCGCTGCAGGCAGTCCGACCAGGACTTGAAGGCGTCCACGAAGCTCTTGCGGTTGTAGTACTCCAGGCCGTCCTTGTACATCTGCAGGCCCATCTGCTTGCCGATGTCCTCGCGGTAGAAGGAGGTCACGCCCTCGGGCATGATGCGGGCGTCGGTCAGCAGGGCCTGGTCGAACTGCGCCTTGGCCTCGGCCGCCTTCATGCGGTTGATCGACGACACGCCCTCGTTGTACTTGCCGTACACCACCCGCATGTAGCCCAGGAGCTCCCGGGCCTTCTCCGCCAGCCCCCGATCCCGGGACAGGGACCCCAGCTTCTGCAGCTCCTGCATGGCGGGCTGCAGCCTGCCCTGGTGGTACTTCAGCACCGCGGAGGCCAGCGCGTTGGGGTACTTCTGCTTGATGGCGTCCTCGGGATCGACCCCCTCGGAGCCCGGCGCGAGCACCTGGCCGTCCTCGCAGGTCCAGGTGAAGGGGGCGATCTTGAGCCCGTACACCCCCTTGGCCTTGCGCTCCACCCCCTGCAGGCGCTTGTACACTTCCTTGTCGCAGGGGTTCAGCCGCATGAAGTCCACGTAGTGGTCATGGGCCTTGGAGAGTTGGCCGGCGGTCTCGTAGCTCTTGCCCTCGGTGCGGTGGTAATTCGAGAGCTGCTTCGCGCACTCGGCCACCTTGTACTTGGCCTTCTTGGCGAAGCGGCTCTTGTCGGGCAGCTTCCGGAAGCAGTCGTAGGCCACCTGCCAGCGGTTGAGGTCGAACTCGATCACGCACTGGTCGAAGATGCTCTTGGCCGCGGACTCGTCCTCGATCTCCACCTTCAGCCTGCGGAACTCCTTGTCGATGGGATCGAGCGCCAGGCCCTCCTGGGCGTACTTCATGGCCGCCTTGAGGTCCATGGGCTCCTCGTCCAGGGCGGCCTTGGCGGCCCTCATCAGCCGCTCCTTCTCGTTCTCGATGTCCACCCCTCCGGTGTCCACGTCCTCGCCGCCCATGTCCTCGGGCGGCGGGGCCGAGCACTTCTTGGCCGCCACGCCCAGGAACAGCAGCAGGATCAGGCCGCCGCCCACGCCGAGCAGCATGAGCTTCTTCTTGCGGGCCTTGGCGCCCTTGGAGGTCTCCTTGCCGCAGACGAACTTGAACTCGAGGTTGCCGAAGCGCACCAGGTCGCCCGACACGACGTCGGCCTGCTCCACGCGCTTGCCGTTGAGGAAGGTGCCGTTCGAGGAGCGCATGTCCACGACGCGGAAGCTGTCCCCGCGCACGGTCAGGCGCGCGTGCTGGCGGGAGACGGAGGCGTCGTCGATCACCAGGTACAGGTGCGGATCGCGCCCGACGTCGTTGTCCCCCTCCTGCAGCTCGATCTCCAGCCCCTTGGTGGCGCCCCGGGTGCCGAAGAGCGTGGGCGTCGCCTTCGCCTCCCCGATCGGCGCGAGGTCCGAGGCCGTGCCGCGCCGGCCACCCGGGACGGTCACGGTGAACACGCCGACCTGCATCTCGGCGCCCGGCTCCAGCTCGAAGGTGCCGGTGATCTCGGCCCCGTCCACCTTGATGCCGACGCCGCCGGTGAGGTCCTCGACCATCACCTTGGCGCCGTCCAGCCAGCACTTCATGTGGTGGCGCGACACGCTGCGCGAGCCCAGGACGACGTCGCTGTCCTCGCCCCGGCCGAACACCTGGGGCTTGGTGGTGAGCTCCACCACCCGCTCACGTCCGCTGGAGTCGACCAGGGTCAGCTTCATGTCGTGTCCTCGAGAGCCGCCGGAGCCCGCGCCCGGCTCCGGGGTTTGCGCGCGCCGGCCAGCCCGGGCGCCTCTGCCAGCCAGGACGGCTCACCCACCGGGCGCGGTCTACTGCTCCCGGAAGATGTCCATGTTCACCGGGATGCCCTTGCGCTGCATCTCGTCGTAGAACTTGGGGATGAAGCCGGTCGCCACGTACTTGCCCTTGACCTTGTTGTCCGCGGCGAAGCCTTCCTGCTTGAAGTAGAAGATGTCCTGGAGGGTGACGATGTCCACCTCCATGCCGGTCACCTCGGTGATGTTGGTGATCTTGCGGGTGCCGTCCGAGAAGCGGGTCTGCTGCACGATCATGTTCACGGCGGAGGCGATCTGCTCGCGGATGGCGCGCACCGGCAGCTCCATGCCGGACATGAGCACCATGGTCTCCAGGCGGGCCAGCGCGTCGCGCGGGGTGTTGGCGTGCAGCGTGGTCAGCGAGCCGTCGTGGCCGGTGTTCATGGCCTGCAGCATGTCGAGCGTCTCGCCGCCGCGGCACTCGCCGACCACGATGCGGTCGGGCCGCATGCGCAGGCAGTTCTTGACCAGATCGCGGATGGTGATCTGGCCCTTGCCTTCGATGTTGGCCGGGCGCGACTCGAGCTGCACCCAGTGATCCTGCTTGATCTGCAGCTCCGCGGCGTCCTCCACCGTCACGATGCGCTCGCCATCGGGGATGAAGGCCGACAGGCAGTTCAGCGTGGTGGTCTTGCCCGAGCCGGTGCCGCCGGACACGACCATGTTCCGGCGGGCCTTGACGCACATCTCCAGGAACTCGCCCATGCCGGCGGTCAGGGTGTTGAACTTGATGAGCTGGCTGACGGCCAGGGCCTCCTTCTTGAACTTGCGGATGGTGATGCACGGGCCCTTCAGGGCCAGCGGCGGGATGATGGCGTTGACGCGCGAGCCGTCCTTCAGGCGGGCGTCGACCAGCGGCGAGCTCTCGTCGATGCGCCGCCCGATGGGGGCCACGATGCGCTCGATCACCCCCAGCACCGCCGTGTTCGAGGAGAAGGTCTTGTCCGACAGCCTGAGCTTGCCCGCGCGCTCGATGTAGATCTGCTTGGAGTGGTTGACCATGATCTCGCTGATGGTCGGGTCCGCCAGGAACTCCTCCAGGGGCCCCAGGCCCAGCGCCTCGTTGAGCACGTCGTTGACCAGGCGCTCGCGATCCACCCAGTCGGGGATCTCGACGTCGTTCTCCATCTGCACGATGATGTCGCGGATGGCGCGCTCGGTCTGGTTCCACAGCTCCTCGTCGTTGAGCTGCTCGATGTCCATGCGGCGCAGATCGAGGTACTCGATCAGCCGCTGGTGGACCTCGCGCTGGAGCTCGGAGTACTTCTCCACCTTCGGATCGCGGGCCTTGACCTGGACGACCTGCGGCTTCTCCTCCGGGGGCGGGGGGGCCGCCGGCTTGGGCGTGGCCTTCGGCGGGCGGGGCTGCGGCTTCTGGTCGGTGCCCTCCGCGGAGGTCCCCTCGTCCTCCTCGAGCGGCTCGGCCTCGTCGGTGAAGTCGGGCGCGTCGGTCTCCTCGCCGGCGCGACCGCCGCGGGCCGGGCGCTCCTCGGCGCCCTCGTCCGCCTCGGCCTCCCCGGCCGCGCCGGGCTCGAGCACCTGGACGATGAAGTCGCCGACCGCGATCTTGTCGGACGGGCGGACCACCTGCGGGGCGCTGATGCGCTTGCCGTTGACGAAGGTGCCGTTGGTGCTCTTGAGATCCAGGATGACCATCTTGCCGTCGCGCGCCACGATGCGGGCGTGCTTCTTCGAGATGTTCCCGCGGGGCAGCACGATGTCGTTGCCCTGGATGCGGCCGATGGTGATCTCGTCCTTCTGGAAGTCACGCCGCTTGGCGGCGCCACCCTTCTCGTTGATCGAGATGCTCAGCATGGAACAGGCTCCCGCCTCCTCCCGCGTTGTGCAGGCTCAGTCGAAGATTCCGAACCCGACCTCGCCCTTGGCGCGCTTGTAGCGGCTCTTGATGTCCGAGATCATCTTCAGGATCTTGGGGGTGTCCGGGTTGACGATGCGGGGGGTGACGAAGATGGTCAGCTCGGACTTCTTCTCCACGAACTCGCGCGACTTGAACAGCTCGCCGATGATGGGGATGTGGCCGAAGCCGGGCACCTTGGAGAGGTTCTTCTCCTCGGACGTCCAGAACAGGCCCGACAGCACGATGGTCTGGCCGTGGCGCACGGTCACGTTGGTCTGGGCCTTGCTCACGCGGAAGCCGGGGATGGTGATGTTGTCGATGTTGATGCCGATGGACGGGTCGATGTCGCTGACCTCGCTCATGACGCTCATCTGGATGTTGCCGTGGCGATCGGCGGTCGGGGTGATGGTCAGCAGCACGCCGAACTTCTTGAACTCGACCTCGATCGTGTTGGCGGTGATCAGCGGGATGGGCACCTCGCCGCCAGCGTGGAACTCGGCCTTCTCGCCGC
The DNA here is from genome assembly GCA_022710975.1 of Myxococcota bacterium. Classification (GTDB taxonomy): domain Bacteria; phylum Myxococcota; class B64-G9; order B64-G9; family B64-G9; genus JAKLGA01. The sequence goes on from JAKLGA010000008.1 coordinate 73,015, forward strand.
TGGCGCACACCAGCTTGGGCTGGGCCAGGTAGCGGCCGTAGCCGTCGGTGAAGATGAAGCCCAGGCCGAAGTTGGTGCTGCCCGAGGTGTTCAGATCCTGCTGCGCGAGCGTGATGGCGTTCGACAGCATGTTGTGCTGGAACTGGATGGTGTGCACCGCGGTGCCGGTGAAGTCCAGCGGCCAGGTGATGCCCACGTTGTCGCGCCCGGTCTTCTTCACCTCGACGAAGTCCACCTCGACCAGCACCATGCGCTTGATGCCCACGGTGAGCAGGTTCTCGACCTGCTCGCCGATGGCCTTGGTGATCATCTCGGCCTTCTGCAGCTCTTCCTTGGACTCGACCGAGCCCTCCAGGAAGATCTTGGTGCCGACCACGCTGGCCTCGACGTCCTTCAGCCCGGCCTGCTTGAAGGCCAGGTTGAGCTGGTTGGCCACCAGCTTCTTGGCGTTCGGGTTGACCTTCACGAAGCTCTTCACCTGCGGGTACAGGTTGGTGATCTCCTGCACGCGGTTGAAGTCGTCGCTGGTGAAGGCCAGGCCGTCCAGGATGACCCGGTCGCCCACCGGCCGGATGGTGATGCCCTCGCGGTCGCCGAGCAGCTTCTTCACCTCGGCCATCAGGGACTTCACGTCCTCCTGGGTGACCACGATGGTGAAGGTCAGGTTGGGCTTGCCGCGCCGCATGACCAGCAGCGTGGTCCGCCCGCCGCCGACGGCGTACAGCAGGAAGGAGTCCGCGCCCAGGGACTTGACGTCCGCGACGCTCGGGCTGCCGACCGAGACCTGGTAGGCGCCGCTGAAGGACATGGTCTTCTGCTCGCCGACGACCATGCGGATGACGCGCTCCTCCTGGGCCTGGGCGGTCCCGGCCAGGATCGGCACGGCGCCCACGGCGACCGCCAAAGCCACCGCCGCAAACGCGATCCGGATGCTCCTGTTCATTGCGATCCGCTCCTTCCTCTCCGGGGCCGTACAGAGCGAGCCTCGCGGCCGCCCGCAGTCCGACTTTCCCTAGACAGTCTCCCACGATAGCCGGAGTGTCAAGCGAAAATTCCCTCTCCTCGGGACGTCAGAATCCAGCCAGGATCCCGTACTTGATGAGCGTCGCCCACACCACCCCGAGGGCGATCGGCAGGCCGTACGGGAGGGTGATGCGATCCTCCCCTTCGCGGGGGGTGGTGAACACCCGGCGCCAGAGGCCCTTGGCGGTGCTGAGCAGCTTGCGCTTCGCCAGGAGCAGCCCGAGGGCCAGCACGGCTCCGACCAGCGCGGTGCACATGACGCAGGTCAGGCCGTGCAGGAAGCCCGCCAGGGCGCCCACGGCGGTCATCAGCTTCACGTCGCCCCCGCCCATGCCCTTGCCCCAGATGGCGAACAGGCCGAACACCAGGAAGCCCACCACGCCGCCGAACAGGGCCGAGACCAGGCCGGCGTCGAAGACGCCGCCCAGCCCGAAGAACAGCCCGCGCAGCAGCAGCCCCAGGCCGATGGCAGGGAACGTCAACCAGTCGGGGATCACGTGGCGGCGGAGATCGGTGAACGCTCCCGCGGCGCAAACCAGCAGGAGCAGCCCGTCCAGCGCGATCTCCGCGAACCCCATGGGTCCGGGATGCTAGCCCGGAGGCAGGCCAAAGGCAAGCCGAAAGGCCAAAAAGAAAGCCGCCCGGAGGCGGCTTTCACGGACCGGAACGAGGACCTGACTAGCGCTTGTTGTTCTCGGCGAAGTCCTTCATGCCGCGGTGCCCGTGCAGCTTCTTCACGGACTCCTTGGTGTTGGTCTTCGCGTTCTCGTTGCCGGCCAGCGCGTTCGCCGAGGTGGCGAACAGCAGGCGGATGTTGTCGCCGAACAGCGACACGACACCGATGGCGGCGATCGCGATGAGGGCGACGATGATGATGTACTCGGTCATACCCTGGCCACGACGTCCATGCAGCTTCATGAGAGCCTCCCTTGGTTTGGTTTCCAGTTCCTGCAAGCCGGAACCCTGTTTCTCATCCATCGCAAGACCGTTTATACCTTCCGGGGCGTGGACCCGCAATCGGTCACCTGACGTATATTCCATCTCGTCGTAAAACATCATGAATCATTGTGTTCCGCGCGTGGAGCTTGACACGGAGCAGCGCTCCGACTAGAACCGTGGCTTGCTTGACTCGCAAGTCAACGCCCGTCCGCCCAGGGCGGGCCGCAGGAGGGGCCAGCGGATGACCGAGAAACGGAGGAAGAACTCCGCAGCGCACGAGAAGAGGCGCCAGATCCTCAACGCCGCCATCCGGGTGTTCGCCCAGAAGGGTTTCCACCGCTGCCGCATCTCCGACATCGCCTCCGAGGCGAAGGTCGCCTACGGGCTGGTCTACCACTACTTCGAGAACAAGGAAGAGATCCTCAACTCCATCTTCGACGAGAACTGGGGCCTGCTGACCGAGGTCCTCGCGAGCGCGGATGAGCGCGGCGACGACCTGGAGGTCAAGCTGCGCGCGCTGGTGGACTTCATCCTGGACGCCTACCGCATGGTGCCGGACGTGATCCAGGTGGTGGTCATGGAGATCGCCCGCTCCTCCAAGTTCCTCAAGCGGCCCAAGGTGGACGCCTTCGAGAAGGCCTTCCAGAACCTGGCCACCATCCTGGCCCGCGCCCAGGCGACCGGCCACGTGCGCAAGGACCTGGAGCCGAAGATCATGGCCTACATGGTGTTCGGCTCGATCGAGCTGATCCTGACGGGGTACCTGCTGGGCACCATCGAGCCCAGCATCGGCGAGACCTACGAGGCCCACAAGCAGGCCATCACGGACGTGTTCCTGCAGGGCCTGCGGGCCCCGCGCGCCGAGCCGGCCGGCGCCTGAGCGCCCCCGCCTCAGAACATGGCCTTGGTGCCGCCGCCCCCGCTGCCCAGCAGCCCCAGGTCCAGGAAGAAGAACACGTCCGGAAGCTCCTGGCCGGCCAGCATGCGCACGCTGGCCGAGACGGCGAAGCACCGGCAGTCGGAGCGGTAGCCGAGCCCGCCCCCGTACCAGGTCGGCTCCACGTCCCGCAGGTTGAGGTGCAGGCTGCCCGAGGCCCACAGCCCCCAGGCGATCTCCAGCCGCGCGTCGAGCTGGAGCACGTGCAGGCTGTCGCCCAGACCGCGCCAGGGCTCGGGCGCCCCGCCGAACAGCAGGCCGATCTCGCGCTGGGTGCGCTCGGACAGCGGCAGCGGCAGCCCGGCCGCGTCCGGGCTCGAGGGCAGGTAGAGGTAGGTCGCCATCAGCACGTCTCCGCGCGGATCGCGCAAGCTGAGCCCGCCGTCCACCTCGGCGAGCCGCGGCGCCTCCCAGTCGACTCCCAGGCCGAGGCGCAGGCGGGCCGGATCCAGGTCCAGCCCCAGGCTGGCCATGGCCTGGCCCAGCCCGGGCGAGCGCAGGTCGACGGCCTGCAGGATCTCGAGCCCCAGGAAGCGCTGGAAGCCGCCGCCGCGCCGGAGGAACAGGCCCGTCCCCAGCCCGGCCAGGAGCTGGGCCGCGTCGGCCACCAGCCGGTCCTCGTGGTCCAGCGACTGCCAGGGCCCGCCCGAGCTCAGGCCTCGCCAGGCGCCCGCCAGCTCCACGCGCGGCGACAGCAGGTGGCCGAGCCGCTCCTCGCCCTCGCCGTAACCGCGGGCCAGATCGGCCTGCAGCCGCAGGCCGCCGTAGGTCGTGCCGCGCGTGGACGGCGCGGGCGCGAGAGCCCCGTGCGGCAGGTACACCAGCTGCCGGTGGCTCAGGCGGGCCTCGAGCAGCAACCCGTCGAGCGGCCGCCAGGGCACCCGCAGCTCGGGCTCGAGCCACAGGCGCACCGCCCGCCGGAGCTCCCCGGGGCCCAGCGCGCCGTCTCCCTCGCCGCCCGGGCCGTCGTCCAGCCCGCGATCGCCCGGGGGCGCCCCGGCCCAGGCCAGCTCGCGCGGATCGGGCGTGCCGTCCGGCCCCCAGTCGCGCCAGGCCGCCTGGAGCGAGGACAGGTTGGCCAACTCGGCCGACAGGGCGACGAGCAGCGGCCAGTCCCCGGCCGGGCGCCAGGGCAGCAGGTCGAAGCGCAGCGCGCCCAGGCGCTGGATCTCGTCGCCCACGGGATCCATGCCCAGCCGCGCGCGCAGCGCCTCGTCGTCCGCCCCGAACAGGGGCACCGCGCCCGCGCGCAGATCCTGCCGGAAGCCGACGTCCAGGCCGAGCTGGGTGTGGTCGGTGCGCCAGGCCAGCGCCAGGGCGGAGGGCGCCTGATCCATGGCGCGGCCGAGCAGATCGCTGGCGAAGTCGCGCGGGATGTCCGAGTCGCCGTACAGCCTGAGCGCGGCCCGCACGTCCACGCGCCGCGGGAGGTCGGCCCAGGCCGCGAGCTCCCCCCACACCCGCTGCCGCCCGGCCCGCCGCCCGAGGGCGGCCTCGGCCTCGGCCTTGTCGTCGGCGATGTGCGCCACCCGGGCCTCCAGCCAGACCCGCCGCCAGGGCGCCGCGCGCAGCTCCAGGCGCTCGCGCAGGCCGCGCTCCTGGAACCAGTCCAGGCTGAGCGTGGTGTCGGCGTGCTCGCCCAGGGTGACGAACAGGCTCTCGCCCAGCACCACCCCATCGCGGCCCGAGTAGTTCAGCTCGGGCACCAGCAGGCCCGTGCGCCGCTCCCCGAGCGGCAGGTAGGCGAGCGGCAGGGCGAAGGCGGGCACGCCCTTCAGCGCCAGCACCGGCCAGCGCAGCCAGGCGCGCTCGTCCGGCACCACGTCCGCCTCGCTGGCCCACAGCTCCCAGGTCGGCGCCTCGTCCGGGCCGCAGTCGCAGGCGGTCAGGCGCGCCTCCTCCAGGCGCCAGCGCCCCCCCTCGCGCCGCCAGCGCAGGGCCTGCAGGCGCAGCTGGTTGCGTCCGTCGGCCACGAGCACCGCGGCCGGCGGACAGCTCCCGGGCAGGTCGCGGGGCGGGACCTCCTTGACCAGGACCGTGGCCCGGAACAGCAGCGCCCGGGCGTGGCGGCGATCCAGCTCGAGGCGCTCGGCCACGAGCGCCGAGCCGCGCCGCCGGATCCGCACCCCGCCGGCCAGGGTGGCGCGCTCCTCCTCGGTCCAGACCTCCATCCACTCGGCCGCCAGCTCCAGGTCCTGCGCGTGGACCTGCACCCCGCCGCGCAGCAGCAGGTGGCGCCCGCCCTGATCGGACTCCAGCCGCCCGGCCTCGACCCGCACCGGACCCGCGAGATCGGCGGCGAGATCCAGCCCGTCCAGGACGGGCTGCGCCGCGGCCCCGCCGGCCAGCAGCAGCAGGGCGGCGGCCAGACCGCTGAGCGGGCGGGTGGCATGCGGGGAGGTCATCCAGCCGAACTCTCGTTCAAGTCGGGGGCGCGGCGCAAGCCGCCGGAGGTGGGGAGGCCTGGGAGGCGGGCTCGAATTGCTAGCCCCGTGTCGATGCGCGCCACGGGACAGGACTTTCTGCGCGCCTGCGGCGCTTGAAAGTCTAGTTGGCGCGCTGGAAGTTGATGAACACCAGGTTGTCTTCCTGGCCCGCGGTGAACGGCACGCGGTTGCGGAGCTGGATCTCGATGCGCACGTTCCTGCTGACGCCCTCGATCTCGCGCGGGGTGATCAAGGTGACGGCCGAGTCGAAGAAGTGGGTGTCGAGGAACCGGCGGTTGTTGCGCACCGGGATGTGGGCGTTCTCGAGCTCCAGGACCACCAGGTTGCCGTCCTCCTCCACCACCCGGTACTTCACCGGGACGTTGGTCTTGACGAACACGCGCGAGGACTCGCGGGTCTGCTGGAAGCCGACCCAGGTCATGTCCTTCAGCGCGCCCGAGATCTCCACCCGCTCCTCCACCTCGGAGCGCGGCTGCTCCTCGGCGGCGGGCGGAGGCGGCGGCACCTCCTCGGCGGGCGGAGGCGGGACCTCCTCGGCGGCCGGGGGCGGGACCTCCTCGGCGGCCGGGGGCGGGACCTCCTCGGCGGCCGGGGGCGGGACCTCCTCGGCGGCCGGGGGCGGCGCCTCCTCGGCGGCCGGGGGCGGCGCCTCCTCGGCGGCGGGAGGCGGCGGCGCCTCCTCGGCGGCCGGCGGAGGAGCGTCCTCGCCACCGCCCTCCTCGGCCGGGACCTCGGGCACCTCCTCGACCTCCTCGACCTCTTCGGCGCCGCCTTCCTCGCTCGAGCCCTCGTCGCTGCTCGAGTCGTCCGACTGCGCCAGGGCGCGGGGGGCGGGCGCCGCGGGGGGCGGCTCCGGGGCGGGCTCCGCGGGCCGGGCGGCGGGCTGCTCCTCCACGGGCTCTGCCATCGCGACCTTCACGGGCTCGGGCGCGGGCGCGGGGGCGGGCGCGGGCTCCGCGGCCGCGGGCTCCTCGGCGGGCTCCTCGACCGGCTCCTCGGCCGCCTCGGCGGACGGCCGCTCGGCGGCCTCCGTGGCCATGGCCACGCGCATGCCGGCGTCCTGGTCGCCCTGCGCGGCCTCCGCGTCGGCCTCGGGCGGTGGCGCCACGTCCATCGGCAGGTTCAGCTCCTCGCCCGCGCGCGCGGGTCGCTCGGGCGCGCTGGGGACGCCGGCGGACACCAGCAGCCCGCCCGCGCCCGGGGAGATCACCACGAACAGCGACCCGCCGCGGGTGGACACCCGGTACTCCGCCTCGCGCGTCAGGCCGATGACCACCCGCGAGATGCCGTGCGGCTGCTCGCCGTACTGGGCGGTGGTGATGCGCTCGATCAGCCCGCCGTCGCCCTGCATGTCGGCGGGCACCTGCCCCAGCGCGCACTCCGCCACGTCGACGATCACCCGCCGCGGCGCGTCCTGCTTGAAGGTGGTGAAGTTGGGCGCGCGCTCCCCGGCGATCTCCACCACGGAGGAGTCCCCCTGGCGCGTGAGCGTCAGGCCGTGGATGCGATTGGGGTTGGTGGCGAAGGCTGACAGCGGGAAGGCCGCTCCGATGAGGGCCGCCACGACCAGAACTGCTCGTCCTCTGAGGGTCATGTCCCGATCCTCCACGAGTTCCGAAACCGGGTGCAATGTAGCACGGCCGCCCGAAGGGGGACAAGTTTCCGGCTATATAGTTTTACTTAATTATCATTCCCCGGAGGGTCTAGCCGCCTGATTCGCCATCGATTCCGCCCCAGGGGGCAGGCCGGGCACCCCTGGCCAGCAGCCAGCGGCGGGCCTCGCCCACGACGGTCAGCGATCCGGTAGCCAGGACGGGCGGGCCGGGCTCGCCGGCCAGGACCTCGAGCGCGCGGGTCACCGAGCCGAGCAGCCGCGGGGGCGCCTCGAGCAGGGAGGCGAAGCTGCGGGGGTCGCGCCCGCGGGCGTCCTCGGGCTGGATCAGCACGACCTCCGAGGCGCCGGCCGCGAGCGGCGGCAGCATGCCATCCACGGCCTTGTCCCCCAGCACCCCGAACACCAGGCGGAAGGGGCCGCCGGCCAGCACGTCGGGCAGCACGGCGCGCAGCGTCTCGATCCCATCGGGGTTGTGCGCCCCGTCCAGGATCCACGTGCGCCCCGAGCCGGGCTCGCGGAAGCGCTCCACCCTCCCCGCCCACTCGACCGCCCCGAGCGCCTGGCCCACCGCCGCCGCGGGCAGCGGCCAGCAGGGCGGGCCGAGGGCGGGCAGGCAGCCCAGCGCCACCGCCGCGTTGTCCACCTGGTGGGCCCCGGCCAGGCCGAGCGCGAAGGGACCCAGCTCCTGTCCGGCCACGCGGAAGCGGGCGGCGCGCCACGTGCCCGCGCCCTCGAGCTCGTGGCCCAGCCGCGCGAGCGGCGCGCCCTGCTCGGCCGCGACGCGCTCGAACACGGCCTCGGCCTCCGCGGCCTGGCGCGAGACCACCACCGGCACGCCGGGCTTGATGATGCCCGCCTTCTCCCCGGCGATCGCGGCCAGCGTGCTCCCCAGCCAGGCGGTGTGCTCCAGGTGGATCGGGAGGATGGCGCACACGCTCGGGTCGAACACGTTGGTGGCGTCCAGCCGGCCGCCCATGCCTACCTCCATGATGGCCACGTCCACCCCGGCCCGCTCGAACAGCATGGCGGCCAGGATGGTGGTGCACTCGAAGAAGGTCAGGCGGGTGAACTGGCTGGCGTCTCCCCGCTCGCGGTACCAGGAAGCGGCGGCCATGCGCCGCTCGACGTCCGAGCTCTCGAGCCAGCCGAGCACCTCCTGGACCGGGACCTCGAGGCCCTCGACCAGCAGCCGGTCCATGAGCTCCCCGAGCTCGTCGTCCCCGGCCTCCCGCCCGTCTACCCGGAAGCGCTCGCGGAAGTGGATCAGGTGGGGCGAGGTGAACAGGCCGACCCGCAGGCCGGCCCGGCGCAGCAGGGCCTCGAGGAAGGCGCAGGTGGAGCCCTTGCCGTTCGAGCCGGCCACGTGCACCACGCGGAAGCGCCGCTGGGGGCGCCCCAGCTTCTCCAGGACCAGGCGGGTGTTCTCCAGCCCGAAGCGGATGCCCCGCGGCTTGAGGGCGTACAGGAAGGCGGTGGTGGCCTCGATGCGCACGGCGGGGCGGACCTACAGGCGGAACCGATCGCCGATCTCGAGGAAGCGCACCCGGGGCCGGCCCAGCGCGCGCACCTCGCGCCGGACCTCCGCGAACCGGTCGGGCTTGACGTGGTAGAGCGCCACGGGCAGGTCCTGCGCCCGCAGCTTGCCCAGCTCGCGCTCCAGGGTGCGCGGCGTCAGGTGCCCGGCCGCGTCCGCCACCATCTGCAGGTCGTTGGGGAACTTGGTCTCGACCAGGGCCAGCCGCAGGTCGCGCACGCGGTTGGCCGCCAGCCACAGCGCCTGCGTGGGCCCGGTGTCGCCGCTGTAGAGGAAGGAGCCCCGCCCGCCGCGCACCAGGAACCCCACGGCCTCCCCGGGGTGGTTGACCGGGATGGCCCGCACCCGCAGCCCGCCGACGCCGAAGGCGCTGTGCGGCCCGAACACCCTGCCCACCAGGATGGGCGCCTCGGGGCTGGGCAGGGAGAAGAAGTCGGGCCACAGGCGGTTGTTGAACAGGTCCCGGCGCAGGATGTCCATGGCGCCCTGGCTGGCGTGCACGACCACCGGACGGCGGCGGTGGCCGATGATGAGATCGGCGAAGGCCGGCAGATCCCGCAGGTGGTCGTGGTGGGCGTGGCTCACCAGGATGTGGTCGACGGCCACCTGGCGGCGGAAGGCGAGCGCGCAGGCGAAGGAGCCCGCCTCCAGCAGCACGTGCCCGTCCAGCAGCAGCGAGGGGGTGAAGAAGCCGGAGCGCTCCTCACCATGACAGCCGAGCACCTCGATGTCCATGGGTCGCGCCCGCCTGTCAGATGTCGCCGAACTTCTCTTTCATCTCGAGGAACTCGAGGAACTCGCGCAGCCGGTTCACCTCGTGGATGATCAGCGCACCGCCCCCGCCGCCCTCGTCCACGCGGATCAGCCGGGCCCGCAGCAGCTTGTCCAGGACCTCTTTCACCTCGTGGACCTTGAGCCCGACCTTCACGGCCAGGTCTTCCTGCGTGACCTGCACCAGGATACCGCCGGCCACCGCCTTGCCCCGCGAGGCCATGTGGGTGAGGTAGTGCACCACCCGGCTGTTGTGATCCTTGATCAGCAGATTCTCGATCTGCTCGTCGGCCTCCTGCAGTCGCTGGGCGAGGATCTTGATCATGCGCACGGCGATCTCGGAGTTGCCGCGGATCATGGCCTCGAACGTCTTGGGGCCGATGACCAGCAGGCGCGCGTCCTCCAGGACCACCGCCGAGGCCGAGCGGGGCTTCTGGTTGATGATGGCCATCTCGCCGAAGAAGGCCCCCAGGCCCAGGGTCACCAGGACCGTCTCCACGTCGCGGGACTTCTTGGTGATGTTCACCTTGCCCGCCTGGATGACGTACATCTCGTTGCCCACGTCCCCCTCGCGGAACACGACCGTCCCCGCGGGGAACTCCCGGCCGAACCGCTCGAAGAGGCGCTCGTTGTCGGAGGACATGGGCTGCGGCTCCCTCGGCCCGTGGGCCGACCGATCCTGACAGGTCAACCGCCTGCCTACCAGAGAAGACCCGCGCCTGTCAACGCGCCCCGGCCCGCCGCGGCCGGGGCACCGGGCCGAACTCGCCCCGGCGGATGGCCGCCAGGCAGGCCCGCGCGACCAACGGATCGAACTGGCTGCCCGCGCAGCGCCGGATCTCGGCCATGGCCGTCGCCCAGGGCAGCCCCCGCCGGTAGGGCCGATCGGAGGTCATGGCGTCGAAGGTGTCGGCCACGGCGATGATGCGGGCCACCCGCGGGATGTCCTGGCCCCCGAGCTCGTCCGGGTAGCCGCGCCCGTCGTAGCGCTCGTGGTGCGAGCGGATGCCGGGCAGGGCCCCGGCCAGATCCCGCACGTGGTTGAGGATCTCGACCCCGAGCTGCGGGTGGCGGCGCATCTGGCCCACCTCCTCGCCCTCCAGCGCGCCGGGTTTCCGCAGCACCCGATCGTCCACCCCGATCTTGCCGATGTCGTGCAGGATGGCGGCCAGCCGGAGCTGCTCGAGCTCGTCCTCCGGCAGGCCCAGGCGCCGGCCGATGGCCAGGGAGTACTCCACCACCCTGCGCGTGTGGCCGCCGGTGTAGGCGTCGCGCACCTCGATGGACTCGGCCAGGGCCGCGCTGGTCTCGAGCAGCGTGCGCTGCACCCCCGCGAACAGGCGCGCGTTGTCGAGCGCCACCGCCACGCGGTCGGACAGCGTCTGCATCAGGCCGAGATCCTCCCGGTCGAAGCGGCCGGCGCGCTTGTTGATGGCCTGCAGCGTCCCCAGCGTCTCGCCCCGGGAGAGCACCGGGACGCAGATCATGTCCCGGGTGCGGAAGCTCGACTGGCGGTCCACGCGCGAGCTCCAGCGCTTGTCGCGCCGGCAGTCGTGGACCACCAGCGGCTTGCCGTGCGCCACCACCCAGCCGGCGATGCCCTCGCCGGGCCGGAGGCGCGCCCGGCGCAGCGGGGAGGCGCGCCCGCCCACCGACACCTCGAAGAACAGCTCGCCCGTGGCCGCGTCGCGCAGCAGCAGCGAGGCGGCCTCGCAGTCCACCAGGCGCAGCGCCGCCTGCAGCGTGCGGCGGTGCACCTGGCGCGGCTCCAGGCTGGCGGCCACCAGGTGGCTCAGCTCCCCCAGCAGCCGCTGCCGCAGGTTCTGCCGGCCGGCCTCGGCCCACAGCAGCGCGTTCTCGAGCAGCGTCCCCAGGGCGCCGGCCAGGCGGGACACGCGCGCCAGGTGCTCCTCGCCGAAGCCCGCGTCCTGCCGGTGGTTGAGGAGCTCCAGCACGCCCACCAGGGCGCCGGAGCGCGCGCGTAGCGGCACGGCCAGGATGTCGCGGGTCGGGTAGCGCACCAGCTCGGCCACCACGGGCCACCAGCGCCTGTCCCGCCGCACGTCGCGCACCAGCAGCGGCCGGCCATGGCTGGCGACCCACCCGGCGATGCCCTGGCGCCGCCCGATGCGCAGGCCGCGCAGGCGCCGGCGCGCCCGCCCGGTCACCACCCGGAACACCAGCTCGTCGCTCTCGGTGTCGAGGGAGAAGATCGTGCCCGCCCGCGCCCGCAGCAGGCGCAGCGCCTGGCGGAGGAAGCGCTCGAGCAGGCGGTCCACCGGGGTGCCGGCGGCGTCGAACTCCCCCAGCGCCCGCCACAGGCTGACCTCGTCGCGCAGCGTCTGCAACTCCAGCGCGTCCGCGCTCGCCCCAGGGGGTCGTCCGCTTGCCATGTGCCCTGCCCCTCCAGCCGCTTACTTGGTCTTCAGCCTGAGCACGCCGTCCCAGCCCTCGCCGGGGGGCTCCGCCTTCATCTCCTCGCACCTGCCGAGGTAGATCTTGGAGGTCGGATCCCCGCGCTCGGCGACCAGGCGCTGGAATCCGGCCATGGCCTCGTCCCAGCGCTGGGCGCGGTACTGGCCCAGGGCGGCCTCGAAGTCCTTCACCCAGGCGTCGGCCGGGACCGGCGGGCCGGCGTGCAGCAGCTCGAAGATGCGCACCGGCTCCTTCTTGCCCTTGACCGCGACCAGGTCGAGCTCGCGGTAGGAGAACCGGTCGCCCACGATCTCCCGGGTGAACTGGCTGATGATGATGTGGGAGCCGTAGTTCTTGTTCAGCCCCTCCAGGCGCGAGCCGAGGTTCACGTTGTCGCCCAGCACGGTGTAGTCGAAGCGCCGGGCCGAGCCCATGTTGCCCACCGACATGGGGCCGGTGTTGACCCCCACCCCGATGTCGATGATGGGCAGGCCCTTCGCCCGCCAGCCCTCTTGCAGCCGGTGCAGCTCCTCCATCATCTCCAGCGCCGCGCGGCAGGCCGCCGCCGGGTGGTCCTCGAAGTGCACGGGCGCGCCGAAGATGGCCATGATGGCGTCGCCCATGTACTTGTCGAGCGTGCCGCGGTGCTTGAAGACCAGCTCGGTCATGGGGGTCAGGTACCCGTTGAGCAGCTCCGCCAGCGCCTCGGGCGCCAACCCCTCCGAGATGGTGGTGAAGCCGCGGATGTCCGAGAACAGCACGCTCAGCACCCGGCGCTCCCCGCCCAGCTTGAGCTTGGAGGTGTCCTGCAGCATCTCGTTGACCACGTCCTCGGACAGGTAGAACTGGAAGGCCTGGCGGATCTTGCTCTTCTCGCGCTCCTCGGTGGCGTAGCGGAACACGGCGATGCCCACGAACAGGGTCACGGTCTGCACGTGCAGCAGCACGTTGTGGGAGTAGATGCCGTTCTGGAACAGCAGCAGGTAGTCGCCCAGGATCTCGGCCAGGGTGAACAGCAGGGTGACCACCAGGCCGAGCGTCAGCCGGAAGCGGTTGAGGAACCAGCTCAGCAGCAGGCCCACCAGCGCCATGGCCAGCAGCTCGAGGTCGGGCAGGTCCAGCGGCCGCAGCAGCGTGTCGCCCGACAGCACGTTCTCGATGGCGGTCGCGTGCAGCTCGACCCCGGGGAACAGCTGGTCGAAGGGCGTGGGCCGCAGATCGCCGACCCCGATCGTGGTCACGCCGAAGACCGCCAGCTTGCCCTTGACCGCGGCGCAGGCCTGCGGATCGCCGCGCAGCAGGTCGCCCGCCGACACGTGGCGGATGGTCCGGCCCGGGCCGTAGAAGTTCAGCCGGAAGTAGCCCCCCCGCTCGAGCATGACGGCGAAGTGCTCCTCCGTCGGCGGACCGGGCGGGCCGAAGCTGACCGAGACGAAACCCGGCCAGAAGTCCTCGCCGTCCGGCGTGTCCAGGTACAGGTTGGCCGGCTGGCCAAAGTGCTGGGACAGCAGCTGCGGCGCCAGGGCCGGGAAGAGCTGCGGCATCACGTCCTCGGCGCCCTCGGTCTTGCGCCGGCCGATGTCCAGCCCCTCGCGGGCCATGGCCAGGCTGGCGTTCCACACTTCCGCGGGATCGCTGGCCCTGGCCAGCGGCAGCCGGCTGGCCGTGCGTCGGTAGGCGAAGATCCACGGCAGCCGGCGGTACAGGCCGTCGGGATCGGGGGTCTGGTTGTAGTACCCGTAGCGCTCCACCGCGTCAGTGAATTCCGGCAGGTTGGCGCGCGCGCCCAGGGCGGCGGGGAGGGTGAGCTCCGGCCGGCTCCGCTTGTGGCGCTGCACGAAGGCGTAGGTGCCGAACCCGATGCTCTCCATGGCCTGATCGATCACCTCGGCCCGGTCGAGATCCCGGATCTCCGCGGGCGAGGTGAAGAAGAAGTAACCGAGCACCACCTTGCTGGTGGCTGCCAGCACCTCGGCCATCTTCGCGTCTCCCTGCACCGCCGCGAGCTGCTCGGCCAGGAAGGCCTCGAAGGCGGGATCCCGGACCGGCTCGGCCAGGTACCGGTCGCGGATGGCGGAGATCCGCGGCGCGGCGCGCATGGAGTCGGGCTCGGAGAAGACCGCGTCGAAGCCCACCGCCTCCACCCCGCAGCGGTCCAGGCTCTCGATCAGCTGGGCGATCTTCATGCGCGGCCAGGGCCACAGGCCCAGCTCGGGATCCCGCGTGCTCTTCTCGTCCGCGGCCACCACGACCACGTGGGCGCGTTCCTGGAAGGCGGCGCGCTCGGCGGCGGTCTCGGGGCCGCCGCGCACCCTGAACTTCAGGTCGACGATGCTGGTCTCGAGGGTCTCCAGGAAGCCGAAGAAGGTGCCCTCGCCGCCGGTGCCCTCGCGCAGGCTGACCTCGTTCTTGGCCAGGCAGAACAACAGGGTGAGCAGCAGCCCGAGCTTGAAGCCGGAGGGGCGGACCAGCCGTTTCCACACCTTGTTCCACATGCGGAGAGCTCCGGCGCAGCGATCCCTGGACGTGGACGACGACCCCGCGAAGGCTATGTGAGACCGTGGGCGGGAGTCAACCTCCCGGCCGCGGCCTAAGTGCTTGACAGCGGTCGAGGCCTGGGATATGCAAAACGCGACACTTGTAACAGCTGGCACGTCCTAGCCTTTTACTGCCGGAGGACACGATGGCCGAGGCGAAGACGAGGACCGCGATCGACATCGACAAGCTCGAGGCGGAGTTCGAGGCGGATCCGGGCAGCTTCGTGCCGTTGGCCCGTGCCTACCTGGAGCGCAACCTGCCGTTGCAGGCCGTTGCGGTGTGCAAGCGGGGCCTGGCCCGCAAGCCGGACGCCGAGGACGGCTTCCTGGCCCTGGCCCAGAGCTACTACCACGCCTTCGACGACACCCGCGCCGAGGTGGCGCTGAAGCGGGTGCTGCGTTCGAAGCCCGACCACCCCGTGGCGCTGCGCACCCTGGGCGAGATCTTCCTCGACCGCAAGCAGGAGCAGAAGGCCCTCGAGGTGCTGCGCCGGTCGCTCGAGGCCCAGCCGCGCGACTCCCAGACCCGGGCGCTGCTCACCTCGCTCGAGGAGAAGCTGCCCCCGCTCAAGGGCGAGAACGGCCAGCTCAAGCTGGAGTGGCCCAGCCGCCAGCGGTTCCCCACCAAGGTCCCGCCCCGGCCCGCCTGGCACTCCGTGGCGCAGGTGGTCGGCGTGGCGGTGGTGATGGTCGGGCTGTTCTTCTGGTACCAGCACGTGGTCCACATCGAGAGCCTGATCCGCGAGGCCAACAAGAAGGCCACCGCGCTCATGCCGCGCGACAACTTCGACGACCTGCAGCAGTCCGAGAAGGGCTTCTACGAGGCCCTGGCGCTCGACCTGGACGACGAGAAGGCGCGCACCCGGCAGTCCTTCGTGCAGTCCCTGCTGTTCAGCCGCCACGGCCAGGCCGATCGCCTGGCCAAGCTGAAGGACCACCTGGCCTGGATGCAGGCCGAGGAGCTCCAGGTCTCCGAGCGCTACGCCATCGAGGGCATGCTCCTGCTCCAGGAGGGCAAGGCCGAGGAGGCGGAGAAACTGCTGTCCGGCATCATCCAGCGCGCCATCGAGCAGAAGGACATCTTCCTCAACGCCATGGTGTTCGGCGTGCGCGGGGACGCCTACCTGGCCCAGGGCAAGACCAACGAGGCGCGCGAGGACTTCAGCCGCGCGGCCAAGTTCAGCGGCGACAGCCCTCACTTCATGGCCGAGTTCGCCGAGGTCTACCTGCGCGAGGGCAACCTGTCGCGCGCGGTGCGCTACTTCCGCGACGCCCTGCGCGTCAACCCCGACCACATCCAGTCGAACCTGCGGCTGGCCACGGCCTACCTGCAGGACGGCCGGGCGCTGATCGGCGCCAAACCCATCCTCGGCCTGCTGACCAACCCGGAGAAGCACCAGGAGGCGGAGTTCTCCCCGCCCCAGCTCGGGCAGCTCTACACGCTGCGGGCCGAGGTGGCCCTGGCCGATCCCGAGCAGGGACCGGAGCAGGCCAAGCCGCTCCTGGCCAAGGCGCTGGAGGCCTGGGAGCGGAACGCCGAGGCCTACAACCTGCAGGGCCGCCTGGCGGCCCTGGACAAGGACGCGGCCGCCTCGGCCAAGGCCTTCGCCCGGGCCATGGAGATCGATCCGCGCCTGCCGCGCATCTACTTCGACCGCGCGGAGTCGATGTTCTTCCTGGAGCAGAAGCAGGAGGCCGTGGACAAGCTGGCGGAGTTCGAGAAGTTCATCCAGCCGACGGTGCCCTACCGGGTCAAGCGCGGCCAGCTGCTCATGCGCATGGACAACCTGGACGGCGCCCTGGAGGAGTTCAAGAAGGCCGTGGCGATCGACGAGCTCAGCCCCGAGGCCCGCTTCCACGTGGCCCTCACCTACCAGACCCAGGGCGCGAAGCTGGGTGACGACAAGACCAAGGCCGACCAGAAGATCGCCATCTACAACCAGGCCCGCGAGGAGTACGAGAACACCATCATGCTGCCGGGCGGCGAGCGCCCCGAGGTCTACCGGCAGATGGGCCTGATGTACCTCGACATGGACGACTTCACCACCGCCATGGACAAGCTCGCGCAGGCGGTCGTCATGATGACCAAGGCCAACCAGCCCGGCGCCCGGATCGCCGAGGTCTACGAGGACATCGGCAAGGTGTTCGGCGAGATGGGCGGCAGCGAAGGCGAGAAGCAGCAGAAGGCCTACCAGGCCAAGGCCCAGGCCCTGCGCGAGGGCAAGTCGGTGGACGAGGTCGAGAAGGCCTGGGCCGAGAAAGAGAAGCAGGAAGCCGCCAAGCCGCGCCGCCGCAAGCGGGCTGGCTAGCCTGCCTCAGTCCTCCCCCTCCGCGTCGCCGTTCGCCTCACCTCCGGCCAGGGATGCCAGCAAGGCCAGGGCGTCCTCGACGCTCACCCGGTCGGGCACCAGCGCGCTCACCACGGCCGCGAGCAGGTAGGGCCACGGGTCGGGCGCGCGGCCGGCCTGGAGCGCGCCCTGCGCGGCTTTCCACAGCGGGTGCGCGGGATCCAGCCCACCGCCGCCCGCCTCGATCAGCCGCGCGCCGTCCCCTCGCTCGAGACGCAGCGCGGTCAGGTACTTCTCGAGCTGCCGGGCGCGCAGGGCCGGCAGGACACGGCGCCCGACCCGGCCGAGGCGCGCGCGGAGCTGCCCGAGCAGGCCGGGATCCTCGAAGCGGGCGCGCGCGCGCCAGGCCTTGTCCGCCAGCACCAGGCGCCGGCCGAGCAGGCGCCGCAGGACGGCCAGCTCGGCCTCCCCCGCCCTGATCACCCGCGCCCAGGGCCCGAGCGGCGCGCCGCCCTGGAGCGGCGCCTGCCCCCGCACCGCGGCGGACAGCACGGCCAGGCGCCCGGCCGCGGCCTCGGCCACGGCCTCCTGGGCCGACAGAGGCCAGCCCTCGAGGGCCGGGAAGACGGGGGCCGCGAGCAGGGCCTGGCCGACGGCGCCGGCCTGGATGGGCTCGAGCTCCGCCGTCAGGCCGGCCAGGTGCGCCTCGAGGGCCGCGATCAGGTTCCCGCGCTCCTCGGGCGTGGCCTCGCCGCGGGCGGTGGTCTCCTCCGCCAGGCGGCCCACGACGCTCCACAGCGCCGCGTGGAGCAGGGACTCCAGCGCGGCGAGCTGGGCGGGCTCGGCCGGCCGCTCCCAGCCCGCGTCCACCGCCAGGCCCCCCAGCGCGAGCTCGGCCAGGCCCGTCAGGGGGTGCGGGAAGGTGTGCGTGCACAGCAGCCGCCCCTCCACGATCAGGCGGGCCTCGATGCCGCCCCGGCTGGCGGGCCCCTCCGCGGACAGCCCGACCTGGCCGCGGACGCGCAGCGCGCCGTCCTGCTCGAGCGCGGTCCGGCGCAGCCAGCGCAGGGCCGGCAGGCTCTCGGCCGTGGGCGCCTCCAGGCGCCTCTGCTGGGCCAGCTCGTCGAGGCGGAGCTGCTCCGCGCCGTCCCGCAGGGCGCCCGGGCCGAACAGGGCCTCGAGGGTCGCGCGCAGGCGCGGCTGCGCCCCGCTCAACATGATCCGGCCGCGCGCGGGCCTGCCGGACAGCGCGTCCACCACCCACAGGGAGCCGTCCCGCGAGACCGCCTGCGCCAGCTCGCGCGCGCTCCAGACCTCGCCGCTCAGCCCCTCGAACACCCGCGCCCCGGCCAGCGCGCTCTCCCAGGGCGCGAGCCCCGCCCCCGCGAGCTCCCCGGCCTTGCCCGTGAACCGCCCGCGCAGGCCGTCGCGGAGCACCAGGCGCACGGCCTGGGTGGCGCCCGGGCCGCAAGCGCCGCCGTGCAGCGCCTCCACCGCGGCCAGCACGAGCTGCTCGGCGGCCCGGCGCAGGACGGCCTCGGCCGCGGCCCAGGCGCCGTCCGCGAGCACGTCCTGGAAGTCCGCGCGCGGCTGGAAGGCCTCGCTCGAGACCACCCCGCACAGCGGCAGCTGCAGGAGGTCCACCTGGCGCTCCCCGACCAGGCGCCCCCCCAGCAGCAGGGTGACGAGCGAGGCCGGGCCCGCCGCGGGCTCCAGGGGCAAGCCCAGCTCGCCGGTCAGCCCCTCGCCCGCCAGGGGCACGCACAGGGCGGTGGCCACCTCCAGGCGCGCCGGCCGTGGGGCCTGATCCAGGAAGGCCAGCGCCACCAGCTCGCCCTCGAGCGCCTGGGAGTGATCGCGGGCCTCGCCCCCCAGAAGCCGGGCCACCAGGTTGGCGAGCCTGGAGGGCACCCGCAGGATCGGCAGGGGATCGCGCTGGCGGCTGGCCTCGCGCGAGGTGAACCGCACGAGCGGGCGCCCCTGGCCGGCGCCGACGAGCGCGGCCAGCCCGTCCAGGTCCAGCAGGCCGTGGCCCACGCTGGGCAGCAGCCGGGCCTGGCGCAGCGCCGGCGGCACCTCGGCCAGCTCCTTCGCCCGGGCGAGGCGCACGCGGAAGACCTTCTGGCGGAGCTCGAGCGGCACGTCCTCGCGCACGGCCAGCGCCTCGAGCAGCGCGGGCAGGCGCTCCCGCACCGCGCCCAGCAGGCGCTCGACCCCGGGGCCCTGGACGGCGTCGAACAGGTCGTTCGCCGAGACGTCCCCCATCCCGCCCAGCTCCGCCACCGCGCGCACCGGCACCGGGGCCGGGAACTCCAGGGTGCACACCGGCAGCCCGAACAGCAGACAGGTCAGGCGGCCCTCGGCCTTGCCCGAGATCGCCGCCCCCACCTGGCCCGGCGCCACCTGCGCCGGCAGGTCGAGCGCCACCGTCACCTCGCCCGGCGGCAAGCGCGGGGCCTGGGCGCGACGCTCGGCCGCGGCCACGTTCTCCTCGCGCTTGCGCCTGCGCTCTGCCTCCAGGGCGCGGGCCGCGCGCGAGGCCGCCAGCGCCGCCTGGCCGTCGGCCAGCCGCCCGGGACCCAGCCAGGACCGCAGCAGGCGCCGCTCCAGCCCGCTCAGGTTGAGGATGTGCGCGTCCTCGTCGGTGTCGCTCCAGGGCTGCGCCTCGACGCAGGCCCAGGCCGGACGCGGGTCCGCCCGCAGGTCGGCCAGGCAGAACGCCCGGCCGCCCAGCGCGTGGAACAGGGGCCAGCCCGCCAGCCAGTCGGGCACGGCCTCCGGCGCGGGTGTCCAGCGCTCCAGCAGCCGGTCGACGTGCGCGCGGACCAGGGACGCCTCCGGACCGAGGCCGAAGCGGAGCCGCGCCGCCAGGGGATCGCGCGGCGCCCGGGGACCCTGCGCGGTCCA
Source organism: Myxococcota bacterium (assembly GCA_022710975.1). Taxonomy (GTDB): domain Bacteria; phylum Myxococcota; class B64-G9; order B64-G9; family B64-G9; genus JAKLGA01. The sequence continues at coordinate 92,428 of JAKLGA010000008.1, forward strand.
GCGGGGCAGGCGGGCCGTGGGCTCGGGGGGGGGCAGCACCGGGAAATGCCCGGCCAGGGCCGCGAGCAGCTCGGGCGCGGCGGCCTCCAGGCGGGCGAGGGCGGCCTGGTAGGCCGCGTCCTGGAGCAGGCCGTCCCAGGCCGGCGTGGGCGTGAAGGCCGGCGACTCCAGCTCGGCGTAGGCGACCGCGCCGGGCTGCGGCAGCTCTTGCGCCAGGGGGATCCCCTCGCGCCGGAAACTCACGCAGCAAGCGTGCGCCTCCAGGGGCACGGCCAGCAGGCCGGCCTCGCCCGAGAGCGGCAGCGCCTCGTCCTCCAGGGGCACGCGCACCAGCCAGTCGCCCTTCGGCAGCCGGGCGGGTCCGCGCCCGGCCTCGCGCGACCGCCGGTTGGAGGCGATCCGCTCGCGCTCCTGGAGCTCCTCGTCCACGTGCGAAAGCGGGCCGAGGCACGCCTCCAGCGCCTCGCGCTGCCAGGCGCCCTCCCCTTCGAGGCACACCACCAGCCAGCCCTCGGGCAGCTCCCCGGGCGCGAGCTCGTACGCGCGCCGGGCCACCCGGCAGCAACCCGCCCGTCGCCGGTGGCTCCACACCTCGCCGAGCGTGAGGCGCCGCCCACCCACGGCCGCCGGCAGCAGCTCGGGTACCTCGAGCAGCGCCGTCAAGCCCGCGTCGCCCTCCGGCGCCGAGTCCGGCCGCAGCAGCAGGCGCGCTGCGAGCTGCACCCTGCGCCGCCAGCCGCTCCGCTCCGCGGGCCCCGCGCCCGGGCCCAGGCGGGAGAGCTCCTCGGTCAGCCAGGTGCGCATGAGCTGGGGCAAGGCGTTGCGCGCCGCGCGCAGGCAGGTCTGGTAGGTGCCGTCCTTGATCACGTCGCTGTGCGAGGCGTTGCGCCTGAGGGCCGGGTGCTCGACGAAGCCCACCGCGCCGGCCTGGGCCAGGAGATCCTCGTGGAGCTCGGCCTCGGAGACCACCACGCCCGCCAGGCATAGCCACAGGTGGCAGCCCAGCCCGGCCTCGGCGGGCAGGGCCAGCGCGCCGCGCACCTGGCCGGTCTGGAAGGCGCAGCGGGCGACGGCGTCGGGCGTCAGCGCAGCGCGCAGATCGCGCCCGTTCAGGGTGACCGGCACGGACGCGAAGCGGCAACCGGCCTCCAGCAGGGGCTCCTCGGGGTTGCGCACGAACAGCGCCTCGCGCACCACCTTCCAGCTCATGCGTTCGCGCAGGTGGACGCGCGTGCCCTGGGGCGCCTGGCCCGGGCCGAGCTCCTCGAGCGTGAGCGCGCCCAGCCCCTCGACGCGCAGGCGCAGGCCCTGGGCGCCGTCGCCCGACTCGACCGTCAGCCACCTGGGCTTCAGGGCCAGCGCGGTGTCGAGCCCCAGGGCCAGGTGGCGCAGCCGCGCCAGGTGGGCGTCGGCGGCGAACAGGTGATCGAACAGGTGCTCGAGCTCCTCGCGGCCGAAGGGCGTGCCGGCGCAGGTGAGCACCAGATCGTCGGAGTCCATGCGGATGTCCACCTGCGGCGCGCCCGTGGCCACGCCGGCCCGCACGAGCTCGAGCGCGTACATGTGGGGGTCGGCGAGCTGGAAGCTCTTGATCTTCTCCTGGGCGCGCGCCAGGTCGAGGCGGAAGCGGCCCTCCTCGACCACCTCCCCGGCGCCGCGGGCCTCGGCCAGCAGCCGCTCCAGCTCCGCGCTGGGCGGCGGCGTGGGCGTCGGCATGGGCTGCGGGCGGATGTCCGCCGGGCTGGCCGGCGCGGCCTTCGCCCCAGGGCGGCGCCTGCCCGATCGCGGCTTACGCCCCATCGGCGGCCCCCCGCGCCTGCAGGCAGCGCTCCGCGAGCGACGCCACGCGCCCGCCGTCCCCGCCCTCGGCCAGCAGGATCGCCGCGCCCAGGAGCAGCGCGGCCAGCTCCGGCGCGCCTGGCGCGAGCGCCAGGCAGCTCGCGACCAGCGGCGCATCGCGTAGCAGGACCACCTGGCGGGCCCCGCCCAGCAGGCTCGGGCGATCGTCGTGCCCGGGCCGGGTCAGGCCGTGAGCCTCGCGCTGGCGCACGTGCACCCGCCCCGCCCACGGGCTCCCGTCGCCCTCCAGGCGTCCCAGGGCGACGGCCTCCACCTTCAGGCCCGCCTCGCGCAGCAGCTCCCCGACCCGCGTGGCCAAGGCCTGGCCGGCCGGATCGAGCTCCACCGGCGCGGGGGCGCAGAACACCTGCTCCGCCCGCCACACCGGGCGCTGGCTCAGCTGCGCCAGGAAGGGCCCGAACCCGTCGAGATCGCGCAGCACGCGCACCCCCTGCGCGTGCAACAGCTGCGTGACCCGGCTGTCCGCGGCCGCGAGCAGCAGGGCGCCGTCCGGGCCCTCCAGCCGGCCCAGCGCGCGAGGAGACAGCGGCGCTCCCTGGAGCACGGGCAGCACGGGCTCGTCCCGCAGGAACCTCGCGAGCTGCATGCAGGGCAGCCGCGCGTACCGGTAGGCGGCCTCCGGCGTGAGCCCGGACGCGCCCGGTCCGCCGCCCTCGCGGGCCAGGCGCTCCAGGGTGTCCACCAGGCGCGGCCTGAGCTGGTCGGCCACCACCCGCCGCACCAGGGCGAGCAGCCGGTCGTAGCCCTCGTCCTGGCGCACGTTGTCCCGCGTCAGGGTGTGCTCCAGGTCGCGGCTCTTGATCCGCAGACTGAGCCCGGCCAGGTCCGCGGCGGCGCCGGGCAGGCGGGTGTCCTCGAGCAGGGTGAGGCCGCGGTTGTAGAGGCCGACTTGCGGGGCCAGGTCCCCGTCGTCCGGGCCGCCCGGCAGGTGCTCGGCGAACCCCACCCAGAGCTCCGTGCCCTCCTCCTGGTGGTGCACCGCCAGCGGCGCGTCCAGGGTGAACTCCTGCCGGATCGGCTGACCGTCGGCGAGGATGTCGCACTCGGCGAACTTGCACCAGAAGCGCGCGGCCTCCACCCCCTGGCGGCGCAGCTCCTCGAAGGCCGGCCGCGAGAAGCACTTGAGCAGGCGCACCGTGGTGCCCTCGACCGGCTCCGGGAGGCGGGCCTTCTCGAAGCGGCCATCCGGCTCGAACCGCACGCGCCAGGCCTCCCCGCCCCGGCCTGTCTCGACCACCACCAGCTCGGGCTCCAGGGCGAAGAGGCTGACGAAGCCGATGCCGAACTTGCCGATCTTGGTCCGGTCGCCCTCCTTGGTCGAGCTGAACAGGGTCAGCAGGTAGTCGTCGATGATGCGCTCGTCCATTCCCTCGCCGTTGTCCTGCACCTCGATGGTGCCGAGGCCCGCGGACGGATCCGCGCCCGTGCCCCGGTACAGGAAGCGGACCTCGATGCGCGTGGAGGCCGCGTCGAGGCTGTTCTGGATGAGCTCGCGCAGGAAGGCGAACGGGTCCGTGAACTGGTGGACGAGCTCCTGGAAGGCCTCGGAGGCGCCCACCACCGAGCCCCGGACCGCCCGCCGGGGCGATGCCTTGGACGATTTCATCTTCTCTCCAGCGCTGGAAAATCTAGCAGATGGGAGGCGCGGTGGGCAGAAAATTTGACAGACATCCTACATGTGGTATCATGTAGTCAGATGAGGCATTGAGTGGCACATCCACCCTCCAGTGGAAGGTGCCCGAGGTTGACCGGATGGGTCCCTCCCCCGTCCGGTCGGCCCACCGCCGGAAGGGCACGCGCGCACGTGCCCTTCCTTTTTTTTTACCCTGTGCCAGAGTCTCCCCAGCGTCTACCCGGGAGGGTCCCATGCACTCGGCGCCTGCCCTGCTCGCGGTTTCGCTGGCCGCCCTGCTCGCCCCGGGCCTCGCCCCGGCGGCCGAGCCCAACCCCTACTTCCGCCTGCTCGAGCGCTCCACCCGCTTGCAGGCCGGTTTCCGGGCGCTGCCCCTGGGCCTGGAGTTGCTGCCGCACCCCTTCGCCTCGGGCACGCCGCTCTTCCCGGCGCTGCTCGACTCGGCCGATCCGGCCGCCACGGCGGCCGCCGTGGAGCAGCTCGGCGGACGGGCCGCCAGGCCCATCGGCAGCGTCCTGCCGGTGCGCGCCAGCCTGGAGGCGCTCTCGGCCCTGGCCTGCAGGCCGGAGGTCAGGCGGCTGGAGGCCCGGCCACCGCTGCGGCCCCGGCTCGACCTCAGCCGCCCCGACGTCAGGGCGGATCAGGTCGAGGCGGGCGTCGGCCTGCCCCTGCCCGTGGACGGCAGCGGCGTGCTGGTCGCCCTGGTGGACACCGGGGTCGACTTCCGCCACCCGGACCTCCTCAGCCCGAGCGGCCGGACCCGGGTCCAGCTCCTCTGGGATCAGGCCTTCGGCTCGGGCGCGCCGCCCCCGGGCCAGACCGTGGGCAGCCTGTGCGACCGGGACAGCCTGGTGCGCGGGACCTGCACCTCCATCGACCTGGTGGGCCACGGCACGCACGTCACCGCGACCATGGCCAGCTCGGGCGAGGCCTTTCGCGGCATGGCGCCGGGCGCGGACATCATGGCGGTGGCCTCGCTCGACTTCGCCCTGCTGGTGGAGTCGGTGGACTGGCTGTTCCAGCAGGCGGCCGAGCGCGGCCAGCCCATGGTGGTCAACCTGAGCCTGGGCGGGCACTACGGCCCCCACGACGGCACCGCCCTCGAGGACAGCGCGCTGTCCGCGCTGACCGGGCCCGGGCGCATCATCGTGGCCGCGGCCGGCAACGAGGGGAACGACCGCATCCACCTCGGCTACGATCCGCAAGGCGGCACGGGCAAGACCCTGCTCGCCATCTACGGGGGCATGGACGTGAGCGCGGCGCTGCTGGACACCTGGGTCGCGCCGGGCGCCCAGCTCGAGTTCGCCGTGGGCGTGCAGCGGGACGGCCAGGAGGTGGCCGAGACGCCCTTCACCGCCGCGGCGGGCCCGGGCGGCGCCTACCCGCTCGAGGACGCGGACGGCACGCCTCTCGGGCGGGTGGACTTCCAGCCCGCGGCCGGTCCGGACGCGCAGAACGGCAAGCAGCAGCTCGACCTGGTGATCGAGCCGACGGAGAACGCCTACGCCGGGAACGCCCGCGGCTACGCCTGGTACGTGAAGGCGCGGGGGAGCGGGGCGTTCGACTGCTGGAGCGCCGCGGCGGGGTTCTTCACCTCGCCGGCGCTCTTCTCGGATCGCAGCGACGGGGGGCTGGTGCCGGGCGACACCCGGCTGACGGTCGGCGCGCCGGCGGTGGCCCGGGACGTGCTGGCCATCGGCTCCTACGCCACGCGCGCCGCCTGGACCGACGCGCACGGCGCGGCGCAGGACCACCCTGAGACCACCGAGGGCGACCTGTCCTTCTTCTCCAGCCGCGGCCCCTCGGCCGATCCCGAGCGCACCGGCCAGAAGCCCCTCCTGGCCGCGCCGGGGGAGTTCATCGCCGCGGCCATGTCGCAGAGCACGGGCGAGATGACCGACGGGACACAGCTCGACGAGGGTCACCTGGTCATGCGCGGCACCAGCATGGCCTGCCCCCACGCCGCCGGCGTGGTGGCGCTCATGCTGCAGGCCGATCCCCTGCTGGAGCCCGCCCGGGTGGCCGAGATCCTGGCCGCCACGGCCCGGCGCGACGGGCACACCGGCCAGGACCTCCCGGACGACGCCTGGGGCTTCGGCAAGATCGACGCGCTGGAGGCCGTGGCCATGAGCCTCGGCACCGGGCTGTGCCGGTCCCCGGCGGACTGCGCGGAGGGCCACCGCTGCGGCGACGAGGGGCGCTGCCTGGCGGAGGAGAGCGGTTGCGCCACGGGCGGCGCGGCGGGTCCGGGGCTGCCGTTCGGCGCGCTGCTGATCGCGGTCCTGCTGCTCGGCCGGCGGCCTAGCGCCAGTCGAAGGGGATGGTCACGTTCTGCACCTGGCCCTGGAACTCGCGGAACTTGAGCAGGTCGAGCTGCCGCCGGAAACACTGGTGGAGGTTGCCCTCCTCCAGCCGTACGTCGCCCATCTGGACGTTGTGGACCCGGCCATCGTTCTTGATCGAGAAGCTCACCACCACCCGGTCTGGGAGCTGGGAGTTGCGGCGGATCTCCTCCACCAGGCAGCCCTTGAGGCGTTTCATGTTGGTGGAGGAGTAGACCTTGGACTCGATCTGCTCCCGGCCGAGCTGGCCGACGTTGGCGACCTCGGCGGTGTCGGGGCGCCCAGACGTGCCCGCGTCGGGACGCGCCTCGGGCGGCCGGTCGGGCCGGGGTCGGCGCCGGCCGCCGGCCGAGTCGGGCTTCAGCGCCACCAGCTCGGGCGCGTCCTCGATCAGGATCTTCTCGATGTTGATGGCGCGCAGCTCCGGCGACTCCACCTCGGAGGGTCCGAGGCCGGCGCGGCTCCCCCCGGCCATGGCGGCCGGCAGCCCGATGAGCGGCACGTGCCGCTCGGCCCAGGCCTTCAGGTTCTGCTCGTTGCGGTAGGGGTTCTGCACGATCAGCAGGTAGACCACGGCGAAGGAGGTGACCACCAGCGCCCCGGCGCCGATGCCGATGTTGATGAGGTGGCGCAGCTTGCGCCGCCTGGCGGCGAGCTCCGCCTCGGCCCGGGCCCGCTCCGCGCGCAGCTTGGCCTTGGCCTGGTAGAGGAAGGGGTGCCAGGCCGGCAGCTGCTGGACGCTGACCCAGGCACCCTCCTCGAGGCTCACCTGGGTGGACTCGTCGATCTCGCCGACGAACATGCGCTCGACGATCTCGCGGGAGGACACTGGCCCGAGCACCTCGCCCTGGAGCTTGAAGAGCCAATCGCCCCGGGGCAGCTCGGGCTGCCTCTCGCCCTGGGATGCTTGGATGCCTGCGCCGCTCACCCGTCTCGCCCGTGACCGGCGCGAACGCGTCCGCGCCATGCGGCGGTCGCGCCATGTCCAGGGGAGCACGGTACCACAAAGAAAGGCCGGGAGGAAAGACCCGCTTCGCGGACCCGCACGCGGACTACCAGCTCCAGCCGTCGTCGCGCCCCTGGGTCAGCGCCAGCAGGGCGGCCTGCAGCTCACCCTCGAGCGCATCGGTGAACTCCTGCTCGACCAGCTCGTCGCAGTGCACGTAGAACGAGCGCAGCACCTCGCTGGACGGCCGGGGGGGACGGGACGGTCCGAAGGATGGGTTGCGTGGACTCATGGCTCCTCCTCGCTTCAGGCCACCCGCGCCTCGTGGAGTCGCGGGAAGGCGTCCAGGCCGCCGGCGCCCAGGAGCAGCGCGGCGAGCCTCTTCAGTTGCCAGGGCAGCAGCCCGACGAAACGCACGCCCATGCCGAGCGTCCCCCGGAGGGGCTCGTCGTTGGACCACAGCACCTCGACCTGCATGCGCAGCATGGCCGGGCTGCCCGGGAGCTGAAGCCGCAGGGTGGCCAGCGGGCCGGGGCCCTCCGGCGCGGGTGTGGCGAGGAACGCACCCCGCAGGTTGAGGTCCGTCACCCGCACGAGCAGCATGCGCTCGGAGCCCTCGAAGAAGCCCTCCAGCGGGCAGCGCAGCCTCGGGTACCGGCGGCGCTGGGGCGCCCGCCTCCGGTCGCCGCGATGTCTCCGATCCTGGATGCGCGCGTGCATGGGAGCCTCCCGGTGGCCAGCATCTGTGAGCAAAGGTACTACATCAGACCACCCATGGCAAGAAACCTGCCCGCCGCTTCCCCCTTGAACCCCGCCCCGAGTTGGGCAACCATAGCTGCCAGCAACAGCCAGGAGGCATGCGAACATGAGCGATCCCTCCAGCCCGGCGGGCCGGGGACAACCCAAGAGCGCGGCACCTGCCGCGGCGCCCAAGGGCCCCTCCTCGTTCGGCGAGCTCGACCTGGGCGTCGAGGAGACTCCGAGCGGCCTGGATCTCGACACGGGCGGCGGCTCCGCGGCCAAGCAGGAGTACGAGGCGGACGAGCTGGTGGACCTGCCCACGGCCAAGAAGCCCCCGCCCGCGAGCCGCCGGGTGCCGATCAACTACGGGACCGCAGCCAAGGCCCAGCCCGAGGGGGAGGAGCGGCCCGCCGCCCGGTCGAAGCCCGCCGCCCCGGCCGAGCCAGCCGCGCCGGCCCGTGCCCAGGCTCGCCCGCGGCCGCCGCGGCCGGAGGAGCCGCCCGAGCCCAAGCGCTCCTACGCCCGGGAGATCAAGATCGCGATCCTGGTGATCGTCTGCCTGGGGCTGATCGGCGGAGGGGTGTACGGCTTCCTCGAGTGGCGCGAGGGCGTGCGCCTGGCTGAGGAGGCCCAGATGAACGCCCTGAACAAGGGCAGCCTCGACAGCCTCAAGAACGACAGCCTGAACAAGGGCAAGCTCGGCACCTGACGGCGCCGCTCAGACGGCCACCACGCTCTTGACCTGGGGCAGCTCCTCCTTGAGGGCCGCCTCCACGCCCATCGACAGGGTCATGCGGGCGCCGGGACAGCCGGCGCAGGCGCCCTTCAACCGCACGCGCACCTCCCCGGTCGCCTCGTCGAAGCTGACGAACTCGATCCCCCCGCCGTCGGCCTCGAGGTAAGGGCGGATCTTCTCCTCGATGATCGCCTGGATCTTCTCCTGCATGCTCGCCTCCCTTGCGCCGCCCTGCCCGGCGACCGCCGATCACTACACCCCGCCTGCGGGGCTGTCAACGCGGCCCGGCCTCGGTCGCAGGCGCGGCCGGCGGAGGGCTCCAGGGCACGCCCAGCGGGCCGAACGCGAGGGCCAGCCCGGCGGCCAGGCACAGGCTGAACAGCATGGCCGGCAGGAACACCTGCCCGCGGAACCAGCGCTGGAAGGCCAGGCTGCCCACCAGCAGGCCCAGGATGGCGAGCAGCGGGCCGGCCACCTGCCAGGACACCTGGACCCACACGCTGCCCGGGGCCAGGGCGTGCACACCGGCCGCGGCGGCCAGCCCCAGGCTGACGCCCACGCACAGGCCGGCTCCGCCCCCGCAGATGGCAGCCCAGGACGTCCGGACCTCGGACGGATCGGGCTCACCGGGCTCGTCGGGCTCGTCGGACTCGTCGGGCTCGTCAGGTTCCGTCATGCTCGACCTCCCCCGCCCCGGCGGGCGGGAACCCCTCGCAGACCCAGAAGCGGAACTGGCCCAGCTTGCGCTCCTCGACCCCGCGCGGATCGCGCTGCAGGCGCCAGCGCGAGCGGGTCTGGGCGCACAGGCCCGGCGGGCCCCGCGAGGTCAGCGGCTGCAGCACGAGCAGGGGATCGGCGGGCGCGACGGGCGGCCACAGGTCGTACTGGGAGCGCCGCGCCGAGCTCGGCTCGTAGGACACCTCCCGCCCGGAGTAGTAGCGCAGCAGGCTGACGGGCCCGTAGCCCTCCGCGGCCAGGCCCGCCCCCAGGGCGTCGGCGTCGGCCACCGCCTGCGCGGCCAGCACCTGCCAGCCGCGCAGCCGCTCGGTGGGATCGCGCTCCGGCCCGAGCGGCATCCACGGCGCGACCGCCTGGAGCTGCACCGCGGCGCTCGAGGCGAAGGCCAGCCCGAGCGCCAGGGCCAGCCACAGGCGCTGCCGGCGCAGGAACCACAGCCCCCCGCCAGCGGCCCAGGCCAGGCCCGGGAGGGCCGCCAGGTAGGCGGGCGCCGGCCAGTTGGCCTCCACCGGGCGCAGCCCGGAGAGGAGCGTGAGCCCGAGCAACCAGGGCCCCGCCAGGCACCACAGCAGGTAGGCCGGCGGGCGCCGGTTGCGGATCTCGCGCCGCCAGCCCAGCGCGGCGAAGGCCACCAGCCCCGCCCACAGGAGCGGGCTCACCACGCCGGCCTGGCCCGCCAGGAACTCCAGCGCCCCCAGGGGACGCAGGCCCAGGCCCCCCGCCGCGTGGCGGGCCTGGAAGACGAGCGCGCCTCCGGCGTGCCCGAGGTCCCACCACAGGCCCGGGGCCAGCACCACCAGGGCGGTCAGCACCGCGATGGCCGGTCCCGGCCGGCGTAGGTGGGCCCGGCCCGCGGCGCAGGTGGTCAGGTACAGGCCCAGGCCGGGCAGCAGCACCAGCCCGCTCGCCTTGGCCAGCCCGGCCAGCCCGACGGCCAGCCCCAGCAAGGCCCAGTCGCCCGGCCGATCGCGCTCCAGGGCGCCGAGCGCAGCCCAGACCGCCAGGCTCCAGGAGAACGCCAGGGCCGCGTCCGGGGTGTGGATGACCGCCCCGACCGTCAGCAACGGGCAGAGCGACGCCAGCAGCGCGATCCAGGCCGCGGGCCCGGCGCCGCCCGGCCCCAGCAGGCGCCGCCCGGACAGGAAGACCATCCACGCGGTCCCCAGCCCCAGCAGCACAGCGGGCAGGCGCACGGCCAGCTCGCCCCGTCCGAACAGGGCCGTGGAGGCCCGGATGAGCCAGGCCACCGCGGGCGGGTGGTCGAAGTAGCCGGGTTGCAGGTGCTGGGACCAGACCCAGTAGTACGCCTCGTCGGGGCTCAGCTCGAGGCTGGCCGCCAGCCACAGGCGCAAGCCGGTGAGCGCCAGCAAGGCCGCGCCCAGGGCCCAGACCGGGCGGTTGTCCGCGCGCGGCTGCGAGGGTCCCGGATTCATCCGCCCGCCTTCCCGCGGATGCGCCAGACCGCCGCCAGCCCCTCGAGGAAGATGCGGGTCGACATCTTGGACACCCCGCGCTGCCGGTCGACGAAGCGGATGGGCACCTCGCGCACCCTGAGCCCGGCCCGCACCGCCCGGTGGTTCATCTCGATCTGGAACGCGAAGCCGCGGGCCTCCACCGAGTCCAGCCCCAGCCGCGCGAGCGCCTCCGCGCGCCAGCACTTGAACCCGCCGGTCACGTCGCGTAGCGGCAGCCCGAGCACCAGGCGCGCGTACAGCGACCCGCCCCGGCTGATCAGGCGCCGCCCGAGGCTCCAGCCGGGCGTCGAGCCGCCGGGCACGTAGCGCGAGCCGATGGCCAGGTCGGCCTCCTGGCAGGCTCGCCGGAGCTCGACGAGCGCGGCCGGGTCGTGGGAGAAGTCCGCGTCCATCTGGGCCACGAAGCCGTACCCGCGCTCGAGCGCCCAGCGGAAGCCGTCCAGGTAGGCGCGTCCCAGGCCGCGCGGCGCGCCCACGCGGTGCAGCACGTGCAGCCGGGGCTCGCGGGCGGCCAGCCCGTCGGCCAGCAGCCCGGTGCCGTCCGGGCTGTCGTCGTCCACCACCAGGAGCTCGCAGGCCAGCGCGGCCAGCACCTCCCCGGCCAGGGCGGACAGGTTCTCCTTCTCGCAGTAGGTCGGCACGATGACCAGCGTGTCCTGCCCGCGCGCCGCGTCCATGTCCGCCTCCTCACTCCTCGAGCAGCTCGGCCACCGCCGCGGCCACCCGCGCCGACGGCTGCTGCTGTCCCAGGCCGCGCGCCACCTCGGCCAGGCCCGCCAGCGCGGCGCTGCGCTCCGGGCCCTCCGCCCACAGCGCCCGGGCCTCCGCGGCGATGCGGGCGGGCCGCACCTCGCCCTGCAGCAGCTCGGGCACCACCCGGCGGCCGGCCAGCAGGTTGACGATGGCGAAGGTGGGCACCCGCACGAGCCAGCGCGCCAGCAAGCGCGAGAGCCAGGAGACCCGGTAGACCACCACCATCGGCACCCCGCAGAGCGCGCCCTCGAGTACCGCGGTGCCCGAGGCCACCAGCCCGAGCCGCGCGCCGGCCAGGGCCCGCGAGGCGTCGGCGTGCAGCAGCTCGGCCTCGAGCCCGGCCTCGGCGAGCAGCGCCCGCACGTGCCCCGCGTCGATCCGCGGCGCCAGCGGGAGCACCACCCGCAGCCCGGGCTGCTCCGCCTGCAGCAGCCGCGCGGCCCTGGCGAGCGCGGGCAGGAGGCGCGCCACCTCGAGCGGCCGGCTCCCGGGCACCAGCGCCAGCACGGGCCGCGCGCCCGCCCCGGCGGGCGCGACCGGCGGCGCCTGCGCGAACCGCTCGAGCAGGGGGTGCCCGACGAACTCGGCCGCCAGCCCCCGCCGGGCGAAGTAGTCAGCCTCGAAGGGGAAGATCACGCACAGCCGATCGACCCGCGCGCGGAGCTTGGCCACCCGGCCTTCGCGCCAGGCCCAGGCCTGCGGGGCCACGTACTGCACCACGCGCACGCCGCGACGGCGCAGGTGAGCGGCCAGGTTCAGGTTGAAACCGGGCAGATCCACCAGCAGGGCGACCCGGGGTCGCCGCCGCTCGACCTCCGCGAGCAGCCGCCGGCGCAGCCGCCACACCCGGCCGAGGCGGCCCAGGATCTCGCTCAGGCCCACCACGTTGAGCACCTCGGCCTCGGCCAGCGGTTCGAGCCCTTCCCGGCGCAGGGCGGCCCCGCCCAGGCCGAAGCACTCGAGCCCGGGCCACCGGGCGCGCAGCCGGGCGAGGACCGGCGCGGCGTGGGCGTCGCCGGAGGACTCCCCGGCCACCAGCAGCAGCCGCGGCGGGCTCACCGCGCTCCCTCCCCCGCCCCGAGGCTCGCGAGGATGCGCTCGGCCAGGGCCACCGCCCGCAGGCCGTCCCGGCCGCTGGCACCGGCGGCCGCCCCGGGCAGGCCGAGCGCCGCGCGCGCGAAGGCGCGGTCCTGCTCGAGCAGCGGGTCGAGCTCCGGGGCCAGGGCGGCCGCGGGCGCCTGGCCGACGCACCCGTCCGCCCGCGCCAGGCTGCGGGCGGCCAGGTCGGCCTCGAGCCAGCCCAGGCTGTCCAGGGCCTCCAGGCGCCGCGAGGCGCGCGCGTGCGCCCGCGAGGCGCACAGCTCCACCTCGAGGCCACTCGCCCAGCGCAGGCTGGCGCAGGCCACGTCCACCCGCCCGGAGAAGATGGCCGTGCCCCAGGCCCGGACCTCGTCGGGCGCCTCGAGCCCGAGCGCGCCCAGCAGATCCAGGTCGTGGGTCATCACCTCGCGCACGACGTCCGTGTCCAGCCCCCTGCCGGGGTTGGGCCCGAGGCGCTCCAGGCGCAGCCAGCGAGGTGCGCGCAGGCTGCGGGCGGCCTCGAGGAAGGCCGGGTTGAAGCGCTCCAGGTGGCCCACCCGCAGCACCCGCCCGCGCGCCTCGGCCAGCGCGCACAGCCCCTCGGCCTCCGTGCGGGTCTCGGCCAGCGGTTTCTCGACCAGCACGTGCAGGTCGGCCTCGAGCAGCGCTCCGGCCAGCCGGGCGTGGGTCGTGGCGGGCGTCGCCAGCACCACCGCGTCCACCCGGCCGCGGAGGGCCTCGAGCCCGGGCAACACCGCGGCTCCGCAGGTCCTCGCCAGGCGCTCGGCGCGCTCCGGGTCGGCGTCCACGAGGGCCGCCAACTCCACCTCTGGCAGGCCGCCGAGCTTGGAGGCGTGCCGGGCGCCGAAGTACCCCGCGCCGATCAGGCCGACGCGCAGGCGGCGTTCGCCCGTGGATTTGGCAACTGCCCAGGACATCGCAGTTTTCTTAGCACGTGCCATCCGTGCCTGCAAGGCGTCCCGGGGTGCCTGCCGGCGGGGACGGAGGACGCCGAACCGGGGACGGGACGCCTGACAAATTGTCAGCCCACCTCAGGCCCGGGATGGCTCCCTGCCAATTTGTCTGGCCGGTCCGGGACCCCCTCCCCGAGGCCCGCGCACGACACCACCAACCATCTGATTCTGAATGGTTTCTGACGCTATCGGGATCGGACCCGGCCGCCTGGAGTTGGCACACTCGTTGCCTATGCATGCGCGGGGCTCTCGGGTTCGGGCCTGGAGGCTGCATGGAAACGGTGAAGAAACACTTCTGGGCGGTGAACCTGCTCTTCCTGGCAGGTTGGGCCTGGATGCTGGCCGGCTCCATCAACGGGGTCATCGCCCACAAGTTGCGCGAGTTGCCAGCCCTGACCGGCGCCAGCCCGGCCAAGGCGCGCGCAGGCCGGGAGGATGTCCTCACCGCCAGCAACCAGATCATCATCGAGCGGAACTACTTCGGCTCGGCCATGGCCAAGCCGCTGGACACGATCGAGACAGGCGCGGAGCTCGACGAGGACCGAGCCCAGAAGCTGCTCGATGACGAGGGCCTCGGGGTCGAGTCCAGCCTGCGCGCCGCCCTGGTCGGCACCATCGTGGCCGAACCGGTGGACTGGTCCATGGCCATGATCACCGACCTGGCCGCCTCCGAGACCGGCGTGTACAGGATCCACGACCCGCTGCTCGAGGACGCCATCGTGGTGGCCATCCTGAGCGACCGCGTGGTGGTCCAGCGCAACGGCAACCGCGAGTACCTCATGCTCCAGGACAAGGCCGGGAAGAAGGACGGCAAGCCGTCCGCCGTGGCCATGGCCGGACCGCGGCCGGGCGAGGACGCGTCGCTCGGCGAGGGCATCAAGAAGATCGACGACACGAACTACACCATCGACCGCGCCGAGATCGACAAGACGCTGAGCAACCTCAACAGCATCGCCATGCAGGCGCGCATCGTGCCCTCGTTCAAGAACGGCGAGTCGAACGGGTTCAAGCTGTTCGCCATCCGGCCGGGCTCCCTGTACAGCAAGATCGGCATCCAGAACGGGGACATCGTCCACAGCATCAACGGGTTCCCCATGAACAGCCCGGACAAGGCCCTCGAGGTCTACCAGAAGCTCAAGAACGCGCGGTCCGTCGACGTGGAGCTCACCCGTCGAGGCCAGACCGTGAAGATGACGTACAACATCCAGTGATCCGAAACCCACTGCGGGAGTCAGCGACCATGTTCCGAGCCACCTTCATCAGCCTGCTTGCCCTTGGCGTCGCGCTCAGCCCGCCGGTCCGCGCCCAGGATTCCGCGGCGGAGGACCCCGAGGGCGATCCCGTCTTGGTCGCCCAGGACGACGGGAAGAAGTCGAAGAGCGAGAAGCCCGACTCGCCCGCCGGCGCCAACGTGAAGAAGATCCAGCGCCCGGGCGGCCTGTCTCCGGTGGGCACCCGCCCGCTCCCGGCCAAGCCGAGCGCGAGCCCCGGTGGGCCGCCCGTCCGCCCCGGCCTGACGGGCGGCGGCCCGCGCGCCATCGATCGCAGCAGCCTGAAGTCCGACGATGGCGCGGCGCCGAAGCCCGGGCTGGCGCCGCGCGGCCCGTCGTCGGCCGGGCCGGGCGTGGCCCCGGCCCTGGCGCCCGGCGGCGCCGCTGGCCCCGGGCACAAGCTCAGGAGCCCGGAGGCCGAGCCCACCAAGAGCGAGGCCGTGGACGCCGCGGCGGCCGCGGCGGCCGGCGAGGGCGCGGGGCTGAAGGACAAGGAGAAGCAGTGCAAGCCCCTGCCCCGCCACGTCAAGGTGCGCATGAACTTCAACGAGGCCGAGGTGCTCGAGATCGTCCAGTGGATCAGCGAGCAGACCTGCAAGAACTTCATCATCGGGGACGGGATCCGCGGGGGCAAGATCACCATCCTATCGCGCACTCCGGTCACCGCCGAGGAGGCCTACCGCGCCTTCCTGGCCGCGCTCAACGTGAACAACATGACCGTGGTCAAGGTGGGCGAGTTCTACAAGATCCAGATGAAGCGCGACTCGGTGAAGGACACCGTGCCCCTGTACATCGGCAAGGCGGAGGACATCCCCGAGCTCGACCTCATGGTCACGCATCTCGTGCAGCTGAAGTACATCGACGCCAACACGGTCACCGGCACCCTGAAGCAGCTCACCACCAAGGACGGCGACGCCTTCCCCTATGCCCCCACCAACACGGTGATCATCTCCGACACGGCCTCGAACATGCACCGCCTCATGCGGATCCTCGACCAGCTCGACACCCAGCTCGGGCAGGAGGAGATCCGCATCATCCCCGTCCGGTTCGCCGTGGCGACCGAGCTGGTGCAGACCCTGGACGAGATCTTCGGCCAGAAGTCCAAGGCGGGCGGCGCGAACGCGGCGCAGGGCAACCGCCTGCGGCCGACCGGCACCCAGCCGCCGGGCGCCAAGGGCGCGCCGGCGGCCGCCGCTCCGGAGAGCGCGGCCCCCGAAGGCGAGGAGGCCGTCAACGTCTCCAAGATCATCGCCGACGAGCGCACCAACCAACTCATCGTGGTCGCCACGGAGCGCTCCTTCGCGCGCCTGCAGGATCTGATCGACAAGCTGGACGTCCCCATCCCCGGCGAGGGGCAGATCCAGGTGGTCTACCTCGAGCACGCCTCCGCCGAGGATCTGGCCTCGACCCTCACCTCGCTGGCCCAGGGCACCGCCAACCGCCCGGGCCCCGGCGGCGGCACCGGCGGGGGGAAGAAGCCGGCCGCGGCCCCCGGCACGCCGCAGAAGGCGGCGGAGCTGTTCCAGGGCGAGGTCAAGGTGACGGCCGACAAGCCCACCAACTCCCTGGTGATCGTCGGCAGCCAGAGCGACTACCGCTCGATGCTCAAGGTCATCAAGCAGCTCGACATCCCCCGCCGGCAGGTGTTCGTCGAGGCCGTCATCATGGAGATCAACATCGACACCATGAAGGACGTAGGCTTCGCCTTCCACGGCGGCGCGGCGGCCGACATCGGCGGCGAGACGGTGCCGCTCATGTTCGGCACGCAGTACAAGGTCCAGGGCTCGAACTTCAACTCGCTGGTGCCCAACATCAGCCTGCTGGGCTTCATGACCGGCCTGCAGGGGCCGGAGCTCGAGTCCTCCTCCAGCATGCTCAGCGGCATCTCCATCCCGGCCTTCGGGGTGATGCTGCAGGCCCTGCAGACCGACTCCAACGTGAACGTGCTGTCCACGCCCCACATCCTCACCTCCGACAACGAGGAGGCCGAGATCAAGGTCGGCGAGAACATCCCCATCCCGGCTGGCTACGGCGGTGGGCTCGGCTCGCTGTCCTCCATGGCCGGGCTGGCCAGCTCGGCCCTGGGCAGGACCGGCACCTCCTCCACCGGCCTGGGCGGCATGGGCGGCCTGGGCGGCTACTCCAGCCTGCTGGGCGGGCTGGGCATGGGCGCCATCAACCGCCAGGAGGTCGGCCTGACCCTCAAGATCAAGCCGCAGATCAACGCCGGCAACTCCATCCGCATGGAGCTCGAGGAGGAGCTGAGCGAGGTCAAGGACACCTCCAACCCGCTCGGCCCCACCACCACCAAGCGCTCGGCCAAGACCGTGGTGGTGGCCCAGGACCAGCAGACCGTGGTGGTGGGCGGGCTGATCCGCGAGAAGCTCGATCAGGGCGAGACCAAGGTGCCCATCCTGGGCGACATCCCCATCCTGGGCTGGCTGTTCCGCGCCAAGAAATCGCAGAAGACCAAGACCAACCTGCTGCTGTTCCTGACGCCCTACGTGATCGAGACCCAGGACGACTTCCGGGTGATCTTCGAGCGCAAGATGCGCGAGCGGAAGGAGTTCCTCGAGCGCTTCACCGACGCCGGCCCGGATTACGAGGCCTTCATCGACTTCCGCCGCAAGCACGGCCCGCTGGCCGACATCCACCTGACCATCCGCGCCGAGCTCCTCAAGCTCGAGAACGGCGGCGCCGGCACGGAGAACGAGGTGCTGGTCACCCCCACCGCCGGCGGCGCGGCCCCCGAGCCGGCGCCGGCCCCCGCGGCCGACGCGCCGGCCGGAGATCCGGCGGACGCTCCGGCGGACGCCCCGGCCGACGCACCGGCCGACACACCGACGGAAGGCGAAGGCGGCGACGAGCGCCTGGACGTGGACTGAGAGGCGAGGCGCGGTCATGGGTGACACCCGCAGGTTGGGCGAGATCCTCAAGTCCCAGGTGGGCTTCGAGGCTGACAGGATCGAGGAGGCCCTCCGGCACCAGGCGGAGCGGGGCGGCCGCATCGGCGAGATCCTGGTGAGCATGAAGGCCGTCCAGCCCGCGGACGTGGCCCACGCCCTGGGGGCCCAGCTCGACCTCCCGGTGGTGGACGAGCTCGACGTCGGCAGCGCCGATCCCGAGCTGGCCCGGCGCATCCCCATCAACTTCGCCAGGCAGCAGCAGGTGCTGCCCATGACCCAGCGCGACGGCGAGGTGGTGCTGGCGGTCGCGGATCCGCTCAACACCTTCGCGCTCGACGACGTGCGCGTGCTGCTCGGCTGCACCATCCGCCCGGTGATCGCCACCGGGCAGCAGATCATCGACGGCATCAACAAGCTCTACGACCGCGCCGCCGGAGAGACCGAGGCGCTGATCGACGATCTCGAGGGGGCGGACCTCGACTCGGTGGCCCACGAGCTGCAGGAGCCCGAGGACCTGCTCGACTCCGACGACGAGGCGCCCATCATCCGCCTGGTCAACTCGCTGCTCTACCAGGCGGTCAAGGAGCGCTGCTCCGACGTCCACATCGAGCCCATGGAGCGCGACATCGTCGTGCGCTTCCGCCGCGACGGCGTGCTGTATGCGATCCTGCGCACGCAGAAGCGTTTCCAGGCCAGCATCACCTCGCGCGTGAAGATCATGGGCGGCCTGAACATCGCGGAGAAGCGCCTGCCCCAGGACGGCCGCATCCGCATCAAGATCGCCGGCAAGGACATCGACATCCGCCTGAGCACGGTGCCCACGGTGCACGGCGAGCGGGTGGTCATGCGGCTGCTCGACCGTTCGGCGGTGCTGCTCGATCTCGACGAGATCGGCATGAGCGAGGCGCACCTGCAGGTCATGAACCAGCTCATCAACAAGAGCCACGGCATGATCCTGGTGACCGGCCCCACCGGCAGCGGCAAGACCACCACGCTCTACGCCAGCCTGAACAAGATCAACTCGCCGGAGATCAACATCCTGACCGTCGAGGACCCGGTCGAGTACCAGCTCGCCGGCGTCGGCCAGATCCACGTCAACGAGAAGATCGACCTCACCTTCGCCCACGTGCTGCGCTCGTTCCTGCGCCAGGATCCGGACGTGATCATGGTGGGCGAGATCCGCGACCTGGAGACGGCCGAGATCGCCATCCAGGCCTCGCTGACCGGCCACCTGGTGTTCTCCACGGTGCACACCAACGACGCCCCCGGGGCCGTCACCCGCCTGGTCGACATGGGGGTGGAGCCCTTCCTGGTGGCCTCCTCGCTGATCGCCATCCTGGCCCAGCGCCTGGTGCGCACGCTGTGCACCCAGTGCCAGGAGGCGGTGAAGCCCACCCCCGAGGAGTGGAGCAAGCTGATGCTCCGCGACGGGCTGGAGCGCCTGCCGCCGCGGGTCATGCGGGCCGTCGGTTGCCCGCGCTGCTTCAAGACCGGCTACTACGGCCGGCTGGGCATCTACGAGCTGCTGGTCATGGAGGACGACATCCGCCAGCAGGTGCTGAAGAACGTGGACGCCAACACCATCAAGCGCGCCGCGGTCGGCAAGGGCATGCAGACGCTCCGCGACGACGGGGCGGAGAAGATCATCCGCGGCAAGACCACCCTCGAGGAGGTCCTGCGCGTGACCCAGGAGGACTCCCTCTGAGGAGGGTGTAGGTAGCCATGCCGGTCTACCGCTACAAGGGCATGAACTCGGCCGGGAAGGCGACGGCGGGCATCCGCGACGCGGACAGCCCCCGCACCCTGCGCGCCCTGCTGCGCAAGGAGGGCATCTTCCTGACCGAGGTGGCGCTGCAGGGCGGCGCCACCGCCTCCTCCCTGGCGGGCGAGAAGGTGGCCACCGGCCGGCGCCGCGGCCAGAAGGTCAGCGCCCAGGAGCTGGCGATCACCACCCGGCAGCTGGCCACCCTGCTGAAGGCCGGGGTGACGCTGGTCGAGAGCCTGGCCGCGATGGTGGACCAGTCCGAGAACGACTACCTGAAGCTCGTCCTGTCCCAGGTCAAGCAGCGGGTCAACGAGGGCTCGTCGCTGGCCGACGCCATGGCCCAGCACCCGAAGGTGTTCCCGGACCTGTTCTGCAACATGATCCGGGCCGGCGAGAGCTCGGGCGCCCTGGACGTGGTCCTGCTGCGCCTGGCGGAGTTCACCGAGGGCCAGGCGCGCATGCGTACCAAGATCATCGGCACCATGATCTACCCGGCCATCATGGTGCTGGTGGGCGTGGTCATCCTGGCCATCCTGTTCGTGGTGGTCATCCCCAAGATCACCCAGATCTTCGAGGACATGAAGGCCACCCTGCCCCTGCCCACCCAGATGATGCTGGGCCTGAGCAAGTTCATCGCGGGCTACTGGTGGGCGGTGATCATCACGCTGGTCGGCAGCGTGATCGCCCTCGTCCGCTACAAGCGCACCCCGAACGGGCGCGCGCGCTGGGATCGCTTCAAGCTGCGCATGCCCGTGTTCGGCTCCATCGTGCGCATGCTGGCCATCTCGCGCTTCGCCCGCACGCTGGCCACGCTGCTGAAGAGCGGCGTGCCGCTCATCGGGGCGCTGGGCATCGTGCGCAGCATCGTCAACAACCAGACCATGGCCCTGGCCATCGACTCCGCCCGCGAGAGCATCACCGAGGGCGAGACCATCGCCCAGCCGCTCAAGCGCAGCGGCCAGTTCCCGCCCCTGGTGATCCACATGATCGCGGTCGGCGAGCGCTCGGGCCAGCTTGAGAACATGCTGGAGAACGTGGCCTCGAACTACGAGTACCAGGCCGAGACCCGCATCAACGCGCTCATGTCGCTGCTCGAGCCGCTGATGATCGTGGTGATGGCCGGGGGCGTGGGCTTCATGGTGTTCTCCATCCTGCTGCCCATCATGCAGCTGAACGAGTTCGCCCACTAGCGGGTGGGTGCGAGGAGCGCGGGCTTGACGGAGCACGAGGCACAGGCGGACGGCGCGGCGCAGGGCGCGGTCATCGCCGCCGAGGACGGCGCGGCGCGCGCGCAGCGCGGCCGGTGGCTGGTGCACGGCGCGGCGCTCCTGGCGCTATCCTCGACCTGCGTGGTCCTCGACCAGCTCACCAAGTGGATCGCGCTCTCGGCGCTCAGCCCCGGCCGGCCGGCCGTGCTGGTGCCCGGGTTCCTGAGCCTGGAGCTGCACCTGAACCCGCACGGCGCCTTCGGCCTGTTCTCCGGCCTGCCCCAGGGCCTGCGGCTGCTGGTGCTGGTGGCGCTCAGCCTGGTGGCCATCACCGCCGTGTGCGTGCTGGTGATCCGCTCGCTCGGCCTCAGGCCGGCCAGCTCCGTCGCGCTCGGGCTGGTGCTGGGCGGGGGGCTGGCCAACCTCGGCGACCGGGTCTTCCGCGGGGGCCAGGTGGTCGACTTCATCCTGCTCCAGGTGGACGGCCTGTTCCGCTGGCCGACCTTCAACCTGGCCGACGCAGCCATCACCGCCGGCGTGGCGCTGCTGGCCGGCCTGTCGATTCACGGCTGGTACACCAAGACCCGGGCAGACAACCCGGAAACGTCCCAGAGGAGGGAAGTCCCATGAACGTGAGGCAGAGGACCCGCCGGCTGCTGCGCGGGCAGCGCGGCATGACGCTCATCGAGATCATGGTGGTCGTGGCCATCCTGGGCATGATGGCGACCGTCATCACGGTCTTCGCCGTGCGCCAGCTCGACCAGGCCAAGGTCGACAACTGCAAGGTGCAGATGCACGAGATCGCCAAGGCGCTCGATCTCTACAAGGTCAAGAAGGGCCAGTACCCCACCACCGAGCAGGGGCTCCAGGAACTGGTCACCGCCGGCGAGCTCAAGGCGCTGCCCAAGGACTCCTGGCAGCGCGACTTCGAGTACATCCGCTCGACCGCGTCGACCTACACCATCAAGTCCTACGGCGCCGACGGCGCGGCCGGCGGCGAGGGCTTCGACGCCGATCTCACGGTGGAGTAGCGCCAGGGAGGCTCGCGACGCGCGATGGCGAACCCGGTCCCCACCCCCCGCGCCCTGCCCGCCCGCCGGCCCGGCCGGCGCGCCACGGGGCTGCGCTGCCGCCTGCGCGGGCAGAGCGGGATGACGCTGATCGAGATCGCCATGGTGGTCGGGATCATGGTGCTCATCACCGGCCTGGTGGTGCCGCGCCTGACCAACCTGACCTGGCTGGAGCTGCGCACCGGGGCGCGCAAGCTCTCCGGCGCCATCCGCTACACCTACGAGATGGCCGCGCGCAAGAGCACGCCGCTTCGGCTGGTGCTCGATCTAGACGAGCGCGCCTGGTGGGTGGAGGGCTCCACCGACAAGGTGCTCCTCGACCGGGAGAAGGTCCAGGTCAAGGACGGCGCCCTGTCCAGCGAGCCGAGCGCGCGCGAGCAGCGCTTCGTCACCCGCAGCTACATCGAGAGCGGGGAGATGTGGAAGCCCAAGGACGAGCCGGGCTTCGCCGCCTACGGCGACATGCTCTCGCCCAAGGTGGTGCTGCCCGACGGGGTGGGCATCCAGGGCGTGTGGACCGCCCACCAGGACGAGCTGGTGAGCGTCGGCCAGGCCTACCTGTACTTCTTCCCCAGCGGGCAGACCGAGCGGGCCGTGATCCACCTGGTGGACGAGGACGAGAACATCTACAGCCTGCAGGTGGAGGGGCTGACCGGGCGGGTGCGCATCTCACCGTCGTACGTCGAGGTGCCCAATGAGTAGCCCCGCAAACTGCGCGGGACGAGAGACTCTTCGCGCGGGGAGGCTCGCTCGAGTTTCCAGCCTGCGCGACGCGCGGGGCTTCACCCTCCTGGAGATGATGGTGGCGATCGGCATCCTGGCCATCTCCTACGTCACCCTGATGCAGGCCGAGGCCGGCGCCATCCGCATGAGCACCTACGGCAAGCAGCTCACCATCGCCACCTTCCTGGCCCAGTCCAAGATCGAGGAGGTGGAGGAGAAGCTGACCCGCGAGGGCTTCCCGGACATGGACGACACGGACGACGGCACCTTCGAGGAGCAGGGCTTCCCCTCGTTCCGCTGGAAGCTCGAGGTGAACAAGGTCGAGCTGCCCATCGGCGAGGTGCTCAACCAGCTGCTGTCCAACATGGGCGGGGACGGCGACGACGAGGACGGCGCGGGCGGCGGCCTGGCCGGGGCGCTGGGCGGGCTGGGCGGGCTCGGCCAGGGGCTGGACCAGGCCACGTCCGGCAAGCTGGAGGAGCTCGCGGGCGGCCTGGGCGGCGGCCTGGGCGGCGCGCTGGGCGGGGCCGGCGGCGGCATGGCCGGCATGCTCAACCCCGAGATGCTGTCGGGCAGCGTGGAGATGCTGTCCAGCATGCTCGAGCAGAGCCTGCGCGAGGTGCGGGTCACGGTCCTGTTCGGCGAGACCGACGACCAGGTGACGCTGACCACGCACCTGGTCCAGGTGCCCCAGGCCCCGGGCGGCGGGGCGGCCGTGCCGGGCGCGCCGGGCGCGCCGGGCGGGCTCGATCCGAACGCGCTCAACAACACGAGCCTGCGCGGCGGCACCGGCGGTCCGGGCGGGTCGCTGGGCCCGGCCGGCACGAACCGGGGCGGCGGCTCGAGCGCCTTCAAGCCCACCGTCAACAAGTGAGGGACCCGAGGGTGGAGCACACGCACGCCAGCACCCGCGCCCGAGCCCGCCGCGCGCCGCGGCCCGGGGCCGGCTTCACCCTGATCGAGGTGCTGCTGGCGGTCACCCTGCTGGCCATGGTCTCCAGCCTGGTGTACGGCAGCTTCGCCCGCACGTTCGACGCGATCGACTACGTCGAGGGCGCGCAGGCGCGCTACCACGACCTGCGCCTGGCGCTCGAGCGCCTGGCGCGCGAGCTGTCGATGGCCTTCATCTACGACTGCCGCGAGGTGGACTCCCCCACCGGGGAGGAGACCTTCCGCACGCTGTTCAAGTCCGAGCGCCAGAGCGACGTGGACAAGCTGGTGTTCACCTCCTTCGCCCACATGCGCATGGTGCGGGACTCCAACGAGTCGGACCAGAGCGTGCTGACCTACTACGGCGACGACGACCCCGACGATCGTGATCTGACCGATCTGATGCGCAAGGAGAAGGTCCGCATCGACGGCGAGCCCGAGGAGGGCGGCCAGGCGGAGATCCTGTGCCGCGGCATCGAGTCGCTGCACTTCGAGTTCTGGGACGAGACCAAGACGGAGTGGGTGGAGGAGTGGGACTGCAGCCAGATCGAGCGCCTGAACCAGCTGCCCAAGCTGGTGCGCATCACGCTCACGGTCCTGGACGAAGCCGGCAAGGAGCTGCCGCTGAGCACCATCACCCGCATCTTCACCACCAAACCGCTGTCGATCTGGATGAAGCCATCGTCATGAGCACCCGGCGCACACACCCGCGCCACGGCGAGCGCGGCATGGCCCTGCTGATGGTCCTGGTGACCATCGCCATGTTGACCGTGGCGGTGGTGGAGTTCCTGCACCAGAGCCGGGTCGAGCTGCAGACGGCGGCCAACGTGCGCGACCGGGCCAAGGCCTACTACCTGGCCCGCTCGGCGGCCAACTTCTCGCGCCTGATCCTCTACTTCCAGGGGCAGGCCGACCGCATGAGCGGCGGCACCCTGAAGCTCTACCAGCTCATCCCCATCGAGAGCGATCTCACCAAGGCCTTCACCTCGGGCGAGCTGGGCGACGCCTTCGGCCTGAAGGCGGAGGGCCTGGAGAAGAAGCGCGGCTTCGGCCAGTTCGACGGGAGCTTCTCGGCCACCATCGAGGACGAGTACGCCAAGATCAACCTCAACTCCCTCGACAGCATCGCCTCGATCGCCTCGCCGGCGGTGGCCCAGCTCGTGTCGCTCATCGCCGCCCCGCGCTACAAGCCCATGTGGGAGGCCGAGGACGCCGAGGGCCAGACCCACACCCCGGCGGACGTGGTCATGGCCATCCACGACTGGATCGACGTCGACAACACCGCCGACGCCTTCAACCCCGAGGCCGTGGTGGCCGACCCCTTCTCCCAGTCCGGGGTGTTCGTGCCGGGCACCGGGGACGAGGACTCGCGCTACGACATGCTGCGCTCGCCCTACAAGAACAAGAACAACCCGCTGCTGACGGTGGACGAGCTGCACAACGTGCGCGGCGTGGGCGACGACTTCATGGACGAGTTCGGCAGCCACTTCACCGTCTACTCGGATCCCAACCTGCTGCTGAACCTCAGCTCGGTGAACGATCCGATGATGATGCTGGCGGTGCTGTGCATGCAGCCGGAGAACATGGCGCTGTGCACCGAGCAGGGCCTGCCGCAGCTGCTGGAGGTGCTGGCCCTGTTCTTCGAGTTCCGTAACCTGATGCAGATGAGCACCTTCAGCGTGCCCAACGCCCAGGCCATCGCCGGCTTCTTCAGCGGCCAGGGCGCGACGCTCAGCCCCTACTTCCTCAAGAACCTGGCGCCCTTCAGCGACACGTTCTCCATCCAGGCCGAGGGCTCGGTGGGCGAGGTGCGGGTGGTGCTCAGGGCGGTGGTCAAGAACACCAACTCGGGCCAGGAGATCATGTACTGGCGGGTGATGTAGGCGAGGGAGAGCCATGGCGCAAGTGTCAGTCGGATTGGATCTCGGCCAGGACACCGTGAAGCGGGTGCGGCTGCGCTCCACCTTCCGCCAGGTGGAGGTGCTGGATGCCACCAGCGTGCCCCTGCCGCGGGACGCGCGGCCCTACCCGGAGCGGCTGGCCGAGGCGCTGGGCGCGCTGGTCGGCCCGGGCGCCGACGCGCAGCTCGTGGCCACCGGCCTGCCGGGCGACGCGGTCAGCCTGCGGCTCCTGCAGCTGCCGTTCGCCGACACGCGCCGCATCCAGCAGACCATCGGCTACGAGCTGGAGGGCCAGATCCCCTTCGGCCTGGACGAGGTGGTGTTCGACTACCGGGTGGTGGATCGCCCGGCGGATGGCGGGGCGCGCTTGCTGGTGGCCATCTGCCAGCAGGCCCGCCTGGGGCAGTGGATGGAGCTGCTGCAGGCGGCGCGCGTCGACCCACGCCTGCTGGGCGCGGACAGCCTGGCCTACGGCAGCCTGATGGACCTGCTCCCGGCCGCCGGGGCCGGGGGTGCGCCGGCCGCCGAGGGTGGCAGCAGCCTGATCGTGGACATCGGCCTGCGCATGACCAACCTGTGCTTCCTCGGGCCGGAGGGCGTGGAGTTCGCCCGCTCCCTGAGCGGAGGCGGTCAGGAGGCCACCGCGCGCCTGGCCGAGGCCTTCAAGCTGGATGAGTCGCGGGCCGAGGACGGCAAGCGCCGGGCCGGCTACCTGGAGGTGGGCGGCGAGACGGCCGGCTCCCCCGAGCAGGTCATGGTCTCGGACGCCCTGCGCAAGGCCGTCGACGGCCTGGTGCGCGAGATACGCCAGACGCTCGGCAGCCACCGCAACCTGACGGGCCGGGAGACCGCCCGGGTCTTCCTGTGCGGCGGCGGCGCGCGTCTGCAGAACCTGGACCGCTACCTGGCCGGGGAGCTCGGCCTGCCCGTCTCGCGCCTGGAGGCCAGCCAGCTCGAGCTGCCGGGGGCCGGGCGGCTGGCCGAGGGCGAGGCCGTCGGCACCGACTGGACCAAGGCCCTGGCCCTGGCGCTCCAGGCCCACCAGGGCGGGCGCCACGGCTGGCTCAACCTGCGCAAGGGCGCCTTCGCCTTCAAGGGCGACTTCGCCCAGATGCGGGGCGTGGCGCTCACCAGCGTGGTGGCGGTGCTCATCCTGGTGCTGCTCGGCCTGGGCAACGCGGTCGTGCAGTGGCTCGGCCTGCGCTCGACGGACCAGGCGCTCGACGGCCGTATCCGCGAGGTGACCCAGGCCATCCTGGGGAAGCCCTACGACAACATCGACGTGGCCCTCTCGATCATCAAGGAGAAGACCTCGCCCGAGGCGGATCTGCTGCCCCGGGTGACCGCGCTGGCCAACCTGCGCCAGATCCACGAGCGCCTGCCGGCGGAGGTGAAGGTGCGGCTGAAGGACGTCAACATCAGCCCGAAGAAGATCCGCCTGGAGGGTTACACCGACTCCTTCGAGTCGGTCGAGCGCATGAAGGCCGAGCTGGAGAAGGAGAAGTGCTTCACCAAGGTGGAGCCCGGCCGGACCCGCAGGACCAAGGACGAGTCGGAGGTCGAGTTCGAGTTGACCATCGTGGGCGGGTGCTGACGGCCCGCGGCGGAGAACCGACATGTCGCCCAAGCTGAACCGCATCGAGAACCTGACCGCCGCCCTGGGGCGCCTGTCCCCGCGCGAGCGGGTGATGGTCATCGGCCTGGTGGTGGCCGTGCTCATGTTCGTGGGCACCCTGCTGGCGCTGTGGATCTCCTCGTCGCTCTCCAGCCTCGAGCGCCGCATCGCCGACAAGACGTCCAAGCTCGAGACCATGCTCGGCGTCCGCCAGACGTTCGAGGAGGCCAAGACCGTCCAGAAGCGCTCCCAGGACGTCATGCGCCGCGGCCGCGAGATCCAGCTCATGGGCATGCTGGAGACGCTGGCCAAGCAGCAGGGCGTCAACATCGGAGACATGAAGCAGGCCACCCCGAGCGTGGACACCGCCACCAAGGTCCGGGAGAACAAGGTCGAGGTGAACATCAAGCAGATCACCATCGACCGGCTGGTGGAGTTCCTGGAGGAGCTCGAGCGGCGCGCCAAGACCGTCGCCATCCGCAAGCTGCACGTGCGGCAGAACTTCCAGCAGCCGGACCAGCTCGAGGTGAGCTTCACGGTGTCGAACTTCGAGCTGCTCGTCGAGGAGGAGGCCCCGGCCCCGGCCGCCCCCTCCTCCTCGCCGGCCGAGGCCAAGGCGAAATGAAGACAAAAATCCTCAAGGGCGTGCTGTACACCCTGTTCTTCCTGGTGTGCCTGGCCTTCTTCGTGGTCCGGGGCTTCCCGATCCAGCTGGTGGCCGACAAGCTCACCAGCGACGTCGAGCAGCGCTACGGCCTGCGCCTGGTCACCGGCAGCCTGGAGACCCTCTTCCCCGCCGGCGTGCAGGCCAGCGAGCTGCGCCTGACCAAGCAGTCCGGCGACGACAGCCCCGGCCTGGTGGTGCCCGTGGAGCGGGTCAAGGCCCGCATCTCGCTGCTCGGCCTGCTGGCGGGGCACCAGGACGTGAGCTTCCAGGTCGAGCTGTTCGCCGGCCGCGTGGACGGCGAGACGCGCCTGGACGGGGACCAGCGCAAGCTGAAGGCCTCCCTCGTCTCGCTCGACCTGGCCAAGCTGCCCATCTGGAAGGACCTGCTCGGCCTGGAGCTGGCCGGCAAGCTGTCGGGCGAGATCGATCTGGAGGTGAGCCCCAAGGATCTCAAGGCCACCACCGGCACGCTGGCGCTGACGCTCGAGCAGGGCACGCTCGGCGAGGGCAGCATCAAGGGCCTCAGCATCCCCAAGATCGCGCTCGGCAAGACCCAGCTCGAGCTGGCGCTGGCCAAGGGCAAGGCCGAGGTGAAGACCTTCAAGGTGCAGTCGGACGACCTCGAGGCCAACCTGACCGAGAGCTACCTGCTGCTGCAGAAGGAGCTCATCCAGACCAACGCCCGCGGCAAGGTGCGCTTCCGGCTGACCGAGGACTTCCTGGCCAAGAACCCCAAGTTCAAGGACCTCATCCAGCTCACCGGCATGAACCAGGCGCGCTCGGACGACGGCTTCTTCACCTACCAGCTCTTCGGGCGCATCGATCACCTGCAGTTCCGGCCCCAGCGCGGGCCGAGCGGGGCGGGTGGCGCCGGCGGGCGCAACGCGACCATCGCCCCGCTGGCCTCCCCGGGCTCCCGGCCGGGCATGACCGCCAAGCCTGACACGCGGCCCGACCTGGGCAAGCCCGGGTTCCGGCCGAGCAGCAAGCCCGGCACCAGCGCGCCGGCCACGACCAGGCCGGAGCCCGAGCCCAGGACCGAGCCGGAGCCGGAGCCTGAGCCCACGCCCGAGCCCGCGCCGCCGCCCGAGCCGGAGCCCGAGCCCACGCCCGAGCCCGCGCCCGAGACCGAGACCGAGTAACTCCCCTCCGTCCCTTTCCTCCAGCCGCGCGACGGGCCACCCCCAGACCTGCGAGGCGGAGTCGTCACGGGTCGGGCTGGCACCTGGGCTGGCTCCCGAGCCCGAGAAGCGCCCCGGGGAATGGCTGGGGAGAGGGTGTCGAGGACGGTCGCGCGCGGTCAACCGGCAGATGGGCGCGCGGACCCCCCACGACGCGAGCGAAGCCACGCCAGGATCGCGACGGCCCCGCAGAGCAGCCAGCGCTCGCCGCCGGCCGCGCCCGCCCCGCAGCCGCAGTCCGGCCTCGAGCCCTCCGACCAGGCCAGGGTGAAGCCGTCCAGGCCGAGCAGGAGCTCCCCCAGGGAGGCGCCCTGGCCGGCGAGCAGCTCCTGGTAGGTCCGCCCGCCAGCGAGCTCCAGCCCGGCCAGCACCACCCCGTCCATGCCCTCCAGCCCGGGCGGCGCCGCGGGCAGCGCGAGCGCGCCCTCCAGCGGGGGAGACAGGAGCTGCCACAGGCTCTCCTCGGGCGCGTGGACCAGGAGCGCCAGCGCGTCCGTCTCGGCCGGCAGGCCTGACACCTGGAGGGCGCCGCCGAGCGGGTCGAGGCTCACCGCGGGCGGCAGCGAGAAGGGCCGGAGGGCGATCTCCCCCTCGAAGGCGGCCACGCGGAAGATCTGCCCGCTGATCCGCCAGGGCTGGTCTGCGCCCTGCAGCGATCCGGGCCCGCCGCCCAGGGCGATAGCGACCACCCAACGCCGCACCCCCGCGTAGGGCAGCCGCCCGGCCAGGTCCGCGGTCTCGAACGCGATCTCCTCGATCAGCCCGACGCAGCTCCCGGCGATCTCGGGATCGCACTCCAGGGCGCTCCCGCCCGCGCCCACCGGCACCAGCCCGAGGCCGGGCACGCCGAGCAGGGCCGCCAGGACGACCCCGTCGAACGCCAGGGTCCCGTCGGGCAGGAGCACGGGCTCCGGCAGCCTCACCGTGAGGCTGTCCCCGGCCCCCACCGGCAGGCGGAGGGAGGCGCCCGGCAGGGCCTGCAGCCCGTCGTAGCCGGGCACGAGGTCGTCGACGCGGCCGTCCCCGTCGCGGTCCAGCGCGTCCGCGGCCCAGGTGAGGGGCGGAAACGCCCGGCCCGGGCCGAGGCCACTGTGCGCGCCCCCCAGGAACAGCTCGATGAACCTGGCGATCTCCCGTCCGGGCCTGGGATGCTCATCCTCGGTGATGAACGTGCCGAAGGTCTCGATCACCGTGGACAGGTTGAGCCGCTGCCCCAGGGCCCACGCCAGGCGCTGGCCCGCTGGGCCGGTGGACTCGGCCTGCTCATGGAACCAGGTCGCGTTCAGCCCGAGCACGGTCCCGCCCGGCAGGCGGACGTCCGCCGTGGTCCCGCCCAGCACGAGGTGCATCTCCAGCCGCTCGCCGAAGACCTCATCGAGCGGACGGGCGAAGGGATTCCAGGGGATGGACAGACCCGCCAGCCCCACCTTCGCCTCGCAGGGCTGGCCCGCGGCGCAGTGGAGCTCCTCGAACGACAACGGCGCCCGGAAACCGCCCGTACCCTCCAGCACCGAGGGCTCGAGGGTCAGCGCGAGGTCGTTCCCGCCCGCGCTCAGGAGGTCCAGCGGGGTCAGGCCCGCGGCGGTCACCCGCACCCTGGCCGGCGAGCCCGCGAGGTCGAGCCCGGGGAACAGGGCCACGCCATCCAAGTCGGTCTCGCCCGCTCCGAGGCCCTCCACCTCGACCGAGGCGCTGGCCAGCGGCCCGCCGTCCCGGCCGTCCCGGACCGCGACCCTCAGCGCGTCGACCGGGGCCGGCCCCAGGTTCACCACCTCGGCCCGGCCGACGAGCGAGCAGTCCGGCACCGAGGCCGTGAGCTGCGCGCGGCCCGCCTCGGCGCCCGCGCTCACCTCCCCCTCGGCGACGGTCGCCACCGCCTCCGCGTCCGAGGACCAGATCAAGGCGAGCCCTGGCACCAGCGCCCCCGAGGGCAGGGTGGCCTGGGCGAGCACCCGCGCGGTCTCCCCGGGCCGCAGCGCGAGCACGGCCGGGAGCAGCTCGAGGCTGGCCTCCAGCGCGCACGGCTCGAACACGACGCACCTGTCCTCGAAGCAGACCGTCCCCGGGCGGCAGTCCCCGTCCGCCTGGCAGGGCTGGAAGCCGCACTGGCCGTCCGCGGAGCACACCCGGCTGTCCCCGTGGGGCAGCGCCACGGCGACGCAGTCCGCGTCCTGGGTGCAGGGACGGGTACAGATCATCAGATCGGGATCGCAGTAGAGCGGCTCGAAGCAGGCCTCGCGGTCAGACTCGCAGTCCTGCCCTTCGTCGAGGCCGACGCAGTGCCCGTCGAAGCAGTACTCCTCCGGGCCGCACTCGGAGGGGAAGCAGCACTCGTGGCACAGCCCGTCGTTGCAGCGGACGAGCGGCGGCTGGCAGGCGGGCTCCCCGGTCCCCGATCCGCAGGCCGCGAGCCAAGCAGCGGCGGCGAGCGCGAGCCAGCCCGCCAGGAGAATCCCGAATCCCCGCATGTCCCCGACCTCCGAGCTGCGTGGCCGCCTGCACCTCCGAGCCTACCAGCGCCGCCCGCGGCCGACAAGGCCTGTCCCAATGTGCGGAGGGTGCGGGCGTTTGCAGATCGCCCGTGTGCCCCCTCTGGGCTAGGCTTCCTGCGCGCGCCTGGCGCGCTTGGAAACCTTGGCGTCCGTGCTCACACGCCCCGCGAGGCTGGCACCAGGTAGACCTCCGCGTCCCGGACGACGGTCGGATGCTCGGCCTCGAGTGTGCCCTCGATCGCCACCTCCTCGCCGGGCGGGCCAGGGTCGAGGCGGGCCAGCTCGAGGACGACCGAGTCCCGGTAGCCGTCCTTCCATGGACGCGTGTCCAGGTAGTACCTCCGGGTCCACTCGCGGGTGACGCCCTGCATGGGGAGCCGGTCGCCCCACGCGCCCAGCACCTCCTCGGCCACCACGCGCCCCGCGGCGAGCGCCCGCAGGGTCGAGCGCACGCGAAAGGCGCCCTCGATGCCCGGATATTCGAGATCCACGCGCAGGTAGGCACGGAGGGCTTCGCTCGTGGACCGGGCGAAGGTGAGCCGGAACGCCTCCCCGGCCCGGACCGGCTGCCTGGCGAGGACGGCCGCGAGGTGCTGCCGCCGGGCGCGGTCAGCGCGGCGGAACAGGAAGATCAGTACGCCAGCGCCCGCGAGGGCGCCCGCGCAGACGAGCAACGCGTGGGCGAGGGAGAGATCCTGCATCGACGACCAACCTCCCATTCCCATTCTCTATCAGGGCAGCCAAGAGGGTGAAAACGATCCACTCCAGAGGGCCCACGCTCGTCCGGGCAGGCCCGAAAGACACCCTGCCTGCCCTTCTCAGCCCACCCTCCCGGGTTCGAGGTGGATCTGGCGAAACACTTCGTGGATTGAGGAAAAAGGGCCGGACGGCAGGCTCACCTGATCACGAACTTGAACTTCTCGTCGCAGATGAAGATCTCGTCGCTGTCGCGGATCTTCATCTTCTCGATGCGCTCGCCCTTGTACCAGGTGCCGTTGGCCGAGCCGAGATCCTCGATGAAGAACTCGCCCCGCTCGCGGGTGATGATGGCGTGCTCGCGGGAGACCTTGACCGAGTTGATCACCAGGTCGCACTTCGACGAGCGCCCGATGATGAAGATGTCCTTGTCGATCTTCTCGCTGTCGCCGTCCTCGTTGACGATGAACAGGCCGGCCGCCTCCTCCGCCGGGCGGGCGGCGGGCCGGGCCGAGGCCGGCGCGGGCCGGGCCGCGGGCCGGGCCGCGGGAGGCGGGGGCGCGGCCTTGGGCGGGGGCGGCGCCTCGGTCTTGCGCGCCCCGGGCGCCTCGCGCGTGCGGCCCGGCGCGAACTTGGGGGGCGGTGGCGCGCTGGCCGCGGCCGGCTTGGCCGCGGGCCGCGCGGCCGGACGCGCCTCGGCCCCGCCGTCCTCGATCTCGAACTTGTCCGCGCCGGCAGGCGGCGCCGCGTCCACGGCCGAGGGGGTGACGTAGCCCAGGCGGACCGCCATCTCGAACATGGCCTGGCTGACCAGGGTCTCGATCCGCTGGCCGGACTCGTCCGCCATGGTCTTGAAGACGGAATACAGCACGTCGGAAACGTTGACCGGTTTGGAACCACCCGAGGGGATCGCCATCTCGCCTCTCCTGCCCTCTGTGCCGAAAAACCCAATCTTTTCGACGGGTTTCAGCCCGCGGCCTGACTATACCAGCCCGCTCCAGGGCTGTCAACTTTCCATTCCCTCGCTGGGACGGGCACATGCGCCGGCCTCGCGGCCGGCCCCTCAGGGATGCGCCCGCCGCACCAGGGTGGCCCCGTCCGGCAGGTCGCCAGGGAAATCGGCCTCCTGCAGCCCGGCCTCCAGCACCGTGTTGGAGCCCACCCGGCAGCCCTCCGGGATGCGGCTGCCCTTGCCCACCACCACCATCCCGTCCATCTGGCACTTGGCGTATTCCTTGTTGGTCACCTCGTCACGGCCCCCGTCGAGCACCGCGCCGGCGCCCACCACCACGCCCTTGTCCAGGATGGCCCGCCGCACCCGGGCGCCGGGCCGGATCACGGCGCCGTCCATCAGGACCGCCTCCTCGACCACGGCCCCGGGGCCCACCTGGACGCCCGGCGAGAGCACCGAGCCCTGCACCCGCCCCTCGATCCAGCAGCCCGCCGACAGGCGCGCCTTGCCCACCTCGGCGCGCGCGCCGAAGCGCACCGGAGGCATGTCGCCGTCGCGCAGCGTCTCCTGCCTGCTGCACACCTCCCAGCCCTCGAGATCCAGCCCGCTCGAGGCGTCCAGGCAGTCCATGCTGGCGTGGAAGTAGGAGGACACGGTGCCCACGTCCCGCCAGTAGCCGTCGAAGCGGTGGGCGTACACGTTCCCGCCGGCGAGCAGGGCCGGCATGATGTGCGCGCCGAAGTCGTTGCCCTGCTTGGTGGCCACGATGTCCTGCAGCGCCTTGACCAGGGCCGGGTACTCGAACACGTAGATGCCCATCGAGGCCAGGCGCGTGTCGGCGGCCTTGGGCTTCTCCTCGAAGCGCGTGATGCGGCCCCGCGCGTCGGTCCACAGCATGCCGAAGCGCGAGGTGTCCTCGGGCGCCACCTCCATGACGGCGATGCTCAGCGCCGCCCCGCGCTCCACGTGCTCCTCGACCATGCGCCGGTAGTCCATGCGGTAGATGTGGTCGCCCGACAGGATCACCACCCGCTCGGGCGCCATGGAGTCCATGAAGTCCACGTTCTGCCAGATGGCGTCCGCGGTGCCCTGGTACCAGTCCGAGTCCGCCTCCCCGGTGCGCGGCGGCAGGATGCGCACCCCGCGGCTGCGGCCCTGCAGGTTCCAGGCCTCGCCCACGCCCATGTGCTCCATCAGGGACAGCGGCTTGTACTGGGTGAGCACCCCGACCCAGGGGAGCTGGGCGTGCATCACGTTGGTGAGCGCGAAGTCGATGATGCGGTAGCGCCCGGCGAAGGGCACGGCCGGCTTGGCGCGCTGCTTGACCAGCACCCCCAGCCGCGTGCCCCCGCCGCCGGCCAGCAACATGACGAGCGGTTTCTTCACGACACGCCTCCCGCGCGGCCCAGGCTGGCGCCGCTCTCGAGCGCCGGCGCGCGCCAATCTCCGGCCTGGACGCCCATTTCCACCAGGCAGTTGCGCCCGACCCGCCGCCCGGACGGCACCTCGGCGCCCTTGCCCACCAGGCTCACCCCGCCGCGGATGGCGTCCGGCAGCGCCCGGTTCGCGCCCTCGCACGGGCCCTCGCCCACCACGGCCCGCTCGCCGATCACGCCGAACTTGTCCACCACCGCGCGATCCACGCGGGCGCCGGAGCGCACCACCGCGTCGTGCAGCAGCACGCTGTCGGTGACCACCGCGCCGGCCTCCACCCGCACGCCGGGGCTCAGCACCGAGCGGCGCACCTCGCCCTCGACCCGCACCCCGGGCGAGAGCACGCAGTCCTGGCAGCGGGCCGCGGACGCGCACCACACCGGCGCGGGATCGCCCAGCCCGGCGTGCTCGGCGCGCGAGCGGATCTCCCAGCGCGCCAGGTCGATGGCCGGCCGCTCGCCCAGCAGATCCATGTGGGCCTGGTGGTAGGCGTCCACCGAGCGCGCGTAGCTCCAGTACCCGTCGTGCCGGTGGGCGCGCACGTGATCCCGCCCGAGCATGGCCGGCAGCACCTCCGAGTAGAGCTGGAAGCTCGAGCCCGTGCGGGCGTTTTCCTCCAGCCGGGCCTCCAGCACCTCGGTCCGGAACAGGTACATGGTCAGGGAGGCCAGCCGGGAGCGCGGCCGCTCGGGCTTCTCCTCGTAGCCGACCACCCGGCCGCCCGCGTCCACCTCGGCGAAGCCGAAGCGGCCCCGGCCGAGCTCGGGATCCATGTCCTTGACCACCATGGTGAGATCGGCCCCGCTCTTGCGGTGGGCCTCGACGATCGGCCGGAAGTCCATGCGGTAGACGTGGTCTCCCGACAGCACCAGCACGTCCCGCGGCTTGTGCCTGCGCACGAAGTGCAGGTTCTGGTAGACCGCGTCCGCCGTGCCCCGGTACCAGTGGCTCTGGGCGTCGGCCACGAAGGGCGGCAGCAGCTTGACCCCGCGGCCACGGCCGACCAGATCCCAGGGCTCGCCGGTGCCCAGGTGGTCGATGAGCGACGAGGGCCGGTACTGGCTGAGCACGCCGACGCGCCCGATGTCCGAGTGGGCCACGGACGACAGGGCGAAGTCGATGAACCGGTACTGGCCCCCGAAGGGCACCGCGGCCTTGGGCCGGGCCTGGGTCAGCGCGGCCAGCTCCTCGACCCGCCCGCCGGCCAGGATCATGGCGATGACGTCCCGCATGGCCTCTCCAGCCCCTCCAGGGGCAACTCCAGTGGATGGGTTCCAGGTCCCCGGCATCGTATTCGCGTGCGCGCGCGGTCGTCAAGGGTGGCCGTCAAGGGTAGGTTGACAGCCCCCGGGGGGACGGCCATACTAGCCCCCGACGAAATCCTCAACCCCCGAGGAGCGAGACGATGCGACTCGACATCCGATCCCTGAGCCTGTCCACCCTGTGCCTGGCCCTGATCGCCGCCGCCCCGGGCTGCCCCTCGGGCGGCTCGGACTTCACCGACGAGGATGGGGACGGCTGGGCGCCGACCGCGGACTGCAACGACGCCGACGCCGCCATCCACCCCCTGGCCGAGGACATTCCCTACGACGGCATCGACCAGGATTGCTCGGGCGAGGACATGACCGACTTCGATCGCGACGGCTACGACGCGACCCAGGTCACCGGCGGCACGGACTGCGACGACGCGGATCCGGACGTGAACCCCGGCGCCCAGGACGTCCCCTACGACGGCGTGGATCGCAACTGCGACGGCCAGCCGCTGAACGACGTGGACGGCGACGGCGTCGACGCCCTGGTGGTCGGCGGCGCCGACTGCTGCGACGACGGCACCGAGGACTCGCTGGGCTGCTCGGCGGCCAACGCCGCCGGCATCGGTCCGGCCCAGGCCGAGATCTCCTACGACGGCATCGACCAGAACTGCGACGGCGGCGACTACGCGGGCGGCGCCTTCGACGCCGACGCCGACGGCTACCTGACCGACCTGCAGCCCGAGGGCATCGACTGCAACGACGAGGACCCGCTCATCCACCCGCAGGCCGCCGAGCGCTGCAACGAGATCGACGACGACTGCGACGGGCTGACCGACGAGGCCCTGCCCGACCTGGACGGCGACGGCCACCCGTCCTGCTGCGACTGCGACGACTTCGACTCCGGCACCTACCCGGGCGCCGCCGAGATCCCCTACGACGACGTCGACCAGGACTGCGACGGCGCGGACCTGATCGACGTGGACGGGGACGGCTTCCCCTCCACGCTGGTCGCGGGCGGCCTGGACTGCAACGACGCCAACGCGGACATCAACCCGGCCGAGGCCGAGGCGTGCAACCACATCGACGACAACTGCGATCTGGCGGTCGACGAGACCTTCACCGGCACCGGCGACGGCGACGGCGACACCTACTACGGCTGCATGGACTGCAACGACGCCAACCCGGCCATCAACCAGGGCGCCTTCGAGGTGCCGGGCAACGTGGTCGATGACAACTGCAACGGCATGGTGGACGAGCTCGACCTCGACTTCGACGGCCACTTCGCGGTGATCAGCGGCGGCGACGACTGCTGCGATCTGGGCAGCGAGGCCGTGCTCGGCTGCAACGCCGGCAGCGCCTTCGGCATCAACCCGGCCCAGGTCGAGATCCCCTACGACGGCATCGACCAGGACTGCAACGGCGCCGACCTGATCGACGCGGACAGCGACGGGCACATCGCCGTGCAGGCCGGCGGCGACGACTGCGCCGACGGCAACCCGGAGGCCTACCCCGGCCACGCCGAGGACTGCCACGATCCGGCCGACAACAACTGCGACGGGCCGGCCAACGAGGGCTGCGGGCCGGGCGCGGACGAGGACGTGCGCGTGGACGCCGGGCCCTTCACCATGGGCCGGCTGGTGGACGAGACCCCGTACGCCGACCAGGCCCCGCAGCACGTGGTCACCCTGGAGACCTTCTTCATGGACAAGTACGAGGTGACCATCTCGCAGTACCGCCGCTGCGTGATGGACGGCTACTGCTACAACAACCCGCTGTTCACCTGGTCGCAGACCGACGAGCTCTACTGGATGACCCAGGCCCGCGGCCTGCACCCGGCCATCGGGCTGGACTGGTACGAGGCCCAGGACTACTGCGCCTGGGCCGGCAAGAGCCTGCCGACCGAGGCCCAGTGGGAGAAGGCCGCCCGCGGGCCCGGCGCCAGGATCGACCTCTACCCCTGGGGGCCGGTGGAGTACACCACCCCGGCCGGCGGCGGCGCGCAGGTGCGGTTGCCTGTCGCCTGCGATCGCGCCAACCACACCCACCTGTGCACCGGCGAGCCGTGCGAGCAGGACGTGGTGGCGGTGGACCGCTACCCCACCGGCGTGAGCTTCTACGGGGTGTTCAACCTGTCCGGGAACGTCTGGGAGTGGGTGAGCGACTTCTACCAGTGGGACTACTACACCGTCTCCCCGGCCGACGATCCCACCGGCCCCGGCGACACCGGCGTGAAGGTGCTGCGCGGCGGCAGCCTGTCCGACCTCGACTACCAGATCGAGCTGACCCAGCGGTCGGCGTCCGGGCCGTTCAGCCGGGCCAGCAACCTCGGCTTCCGCTGCGCGCGCATCCCGCCGCAGGCGCCCTGACCGCCCCGCCCTACTTCCCCAGCATGTGCCAGATCCCGTCCCAGTCCGCGGGCGGGGGCGCGTCCCTGAAGGTGCGGCAGCGCTCGGCCAGCAGGACCGAGGGCCGGTCCCCGCGCGCGCGCTGGAGCCCCTCGAAGGCCGCCAGCGCTTCGTCCCAGCGCCTGGCGCGGTAGGCCAGCAGGCCTCGCTCGAACTCGGCCAGCCAGGCGTCCGCGACCGGATCGGGCGGGCCCAGCTTCACCAGCTCGAACACCCGCACCGCCTCCTTGCGGCCCTTGACCGCCACCCGCTCCACCTCGCGGAAGGTGAAGCCGTCCCCGGCCGCCAGGCGGGTGAACTCGCTGACCAGGATGCGGGTGCCGAACACCTTGTTGAGCCCCTCCAGCCGGGAGGCCAGGTTCACGTGATCGCCGACCACGGTGTAGTCGAAGCGCCGCGCCGAGCCCATGTTGCCCACCGACATGGGGCCGGTGTTGATGCCCACGCCGATCTCCGGGCCCTCCAGCCCGCGGGCGCGCCAGGCCGGCCGCAGGGTCTCCAGGGCCGCGCTCATCTCCAGCGCGGTGCGG
This sequence comes from Myxococcota bacterium, assembly GCA_022710975.1. Taxonomy (GTDB): domain Bacteria; phylum Myxococcota; class B64-G9; order B64-G9; family B64-G9; genus JAKLGA01. Next base: position 130,705 of record JAKLGA010000008.1, read on the forward strand.
CAGGCCACGGCCGCGTGCTGCGGCAGCGGCACCGGCGCGCCGAACACGGCCATGATCGCGTCGCCGATGTACTTGTCCAGCAGGCCCTCGTTGCGCAGGACGAGATCCGTCATCGGGGTCAGGTAGCCGTTGAGCAGCTCGGTGAGCACCTCCGGCTCCAGGCCCTCGGCCATCGTGGTGAAGCCGCGGATGTCGGAGAACAGCACGCTGAGCACCCGGCGCTCACCGCCCGGGCGCAGGTTCTCCGGGTGGGCCAGCAGGCGCTCGATGACCTGGTCGGACAGGTAGTGCGCGAAGGTCCGCCTGACCTGGCGGCGTTTCAGCCCCTCGCCCAGGTAGGCCAGGGCCAGCCCGCAGGCGCTGGCCAGCGCGAAGGCGAGCACCGGAGCCGCCGCTCCCAGCCACACCTGGGCCCGGACGAAGAGCGCCTGGCCGGCGCCCAGCGCGGCGAGGAGCAGGAGCAGCGACAGGCCGAGCTGCCAGCCCAGGCGCAGGCCGAGGCGCGGCCAGTACAGCAGGCCCACCAGGCCGGCCAGCAGCAGCACCACCAGCGCGTCCGCCCACGCGCCCGCCCGCCGCAGCGGATCCCCGCGCAGCAGGTTGTCGATGGCGGTGGCGTGGATCTCGACCCCCGGCCCCCGGCCGAACGGGGTCTGGGCGTTGTCGTTGCCCAGGCTGGTGAAGCCGAGCAGCACGATCCTGTCCGCGAGCGCCTCGGGCCCCAGGCGCCCGCGCACCAGGTCCACCACCGCGTGGGTGGGGAAGGCCTCGCCCCTGGGACGCCCGCGGAAGTTCAGCAGCAGCTCGTCCCCGGGCTCCAGCGGCACGCGCTGGTCCCCGATCCGCACCTCGGCGCCGCCGTCCGGGCTGCGTCCCAGGTAGGCCAGCCTGGAGCGGGGCAGGCCGCGGTAGGCCGCCACGAGCTGGACCGAGAGCGGGGCGAGCGTGCCGCCGCGCAGGTTGCGGGCCATGCACACGCTGCGCAGCGCGTGGGTCTCGTCCTCGTGCAGGGTGATCAGCCCCAGCCCGCGGGCCGCCGCGTTCAGCGCGGGCAGGGAGGAGAGCAGCCGCCGGCCCTCGACCGGTGGCCGCGGGCCGAGCACGGCCTGCCCGTACTTGGCCTTGGCCAGCTCGACCTCGGCCGTCCCGGCCGCCTCGCCCACGTCGCTCTCCGCCAGGTGCAGGGCCAGGAACACGTTGCCGAGCGCGCGGACCTCCGCCTCCAGGCGCTGGTCGGCCCGCAGCTCGTACAGCACGCGCTCGAGCAGGGCGGCGGCGCCGCAGGCCTGGCAGGCCTGGCAGGCCTCGGCCTGGCCGGGCCCGGCCGCCCAGGCCTCCAGGTCCCGGGCGAGATCCGCGGCCAGCAGCGCCTCGCGATCGGTGAACAGCGCGTCCACGCCCACCACGCGCGGCCGGGCGGCGGCCAGGGCCGCGAACACTTGCCGCCAGCCCTCCCGGCGCTCGAACAGCTCCGGCGCCTCGGCCAGGGTCCGGTCGTCGAAGGCCAGGATGACCACCTCGCCCCCGGCGGGCTCGGGCCCGCGCAGCGCGAAGCGCGCGTCCAGCGCCTGGCGCTCGAGGATCTCGAGGGCCGCGCCCAGCAGCGGGACGCGCCAGCCCAGCCGGTGGGCGAACACCCAGGCGCCCAGCAACAGGCCGAGCGCCAGCCCGACCGCCAGCGGGTTGCGCAGCCACCTCACCGGGGTGAGACCTCGAGCAGGTAGCGGGCCACGGCCGGCCCCGGGAGCCGGAGCGCGCGGAGCTGCCCGAGGCAGGCGGGCGTGGCCGCGCCGCCCACGACCTCCACCTCGACCACCTGGCCGCCCTCGACCCGCAGGGCCAGCCGGACGAGGGGTGTGCCCGCGAAGCTCGCCGCCAGGCAATCCGCCAGGGGCCCTGGCCCGAACGTCGACCGCAGCCGGCTCACCACCTCCGCCGGCGCCGTGCCCACGCTGGGCGCAATCTGGCGCACGGTCCCGAGGCGCCAGGCCCGACCCGGCTCCGGGCCTCGAGCCGGTTTCTTCCCGGGGGGCCCCACCTGGCGCCCGCCCGCCGGCCCACCGTCGCGCTTGACCTCCACCTGCTCCCGCGGCGGTTTGAGCGTGGCGGCGACGTCCCCGCCCGAGGACTTCAGCAGGCCCAGGACGGCCGAGTCCTCACGGAGCTTGGCCTCGAGCTCGGCGCGCCTCTCCGCCTTCGCCTTCGTCGGCTCGGCCTCCGCCGCGGGGGCCTCCTTCTTCTCGGGCCTGTCCTTGTCCGTGGGCACGGGCGGCGCCGTGGCCGGCGGGGCCGGGCTCGGGGTCGGAGTCGGCGGCGCGGGGGCGTCCGCCAGCGGAGCGGCGCTGTCGGCGGCCTGCATGCGGGCGTGCCAGCCGGCGACCCGCTCCGCGCCGGCCCGCTCGTCCTCGGTGGTCAGGCGGGCGAGCTGGCTCTCCACGCCCTCCGAGGCCGGCGGCGCGTCCAGGACCGCCACCTCGGCCAGCCGCAGGGTCTGGCCCTCGTCCACCCGGACCAGGTAGCCGTTCGCGAGCGCCAGCACGGCGAACGCGCCCATGCCCACCCGCAGGCTGTCGCCCCGCCGGAGCTGGGCCCCGACCCTGGCCGGCGCGGGCGCGCCGCCGGGCGGCACGATCTCGACCTCGCCGCGCACCATGGCCAGCTCGGCCACCGCGCGGTCCGGGGCCACGGCCCCGTCCGGCGCGGGGGCGCGGTCCGCGCAGCCACCGAGCCCGAGCACGAGGAGCGAGAGGCACACCAGGGAACCCACCGCGCGCAGCATGGCGAGACCTCCGGGAAGCACCCCCATTGAACCCCGGAAGCCGGGCTCGATGCAACGTGGGCGGCCCGCGGGAGGGCTGCCCGGGCCCAGCCCGCGCCGGCCCTGGTGTGCTAGCATCCGCTGGAGGGAGGAAGCACATGCAGGCGTCGACACGCCTCCAGATCGCGTCGCTCGCGCTCGCCGCCGTCCTGGCCAGCGCCGGGCCCGGGTGCCAGGGTGGCTCGGAGCCCGGGGACGGCGGACAGGACGCCGAGGCGGACGGACAGGGAGAAGACGGGCGGGACGAAGGCTCCGGGGCGGATGTCCCCGACGGCGGGGACGCCGAGGGGCTGTGGCCCTGGTGCCCGGACCCCTCGGCCTACGTCGGTGGGGGCTGGGACCACCTGGCCCGGGTGGACGACCAGGCCCTGTACTGCGTCCTCAACCAGGGCGCGACCGTGGAGGAGGACCTCGCGCTGAAGGCCCGGCTGCGCCTGGTGCCCGGCGCCTACCCCCTGCCCCGCGAAGGCCTGGAGGCCGCCTGCCTGCTGCCGGCCTGCCTCGAGCTCCCTGGCGGGGTGGGCTCGGAGCTCGCCGGCGAGGGCTGGCTGGCCGTCGCGGTCGAGCCCTCGGGCCAGGGGCAGCACCTGACCTGGCAGCTCGCGGAGCCACTGCAGGCTGGCGGCCGGCCGTGGTCCGTGGAGATCTCCGCCAGCATGTACACCTACTCCGCCGCGGCCGGCGTCCCGGAGCTCGTCCTGTCCAACCGGCTCACCCGCTACGAGGCCTGGGGCGAGCTGTACACCTCCCTGCGGCTCACCCACGCGGAGCTCCCCTACCCATGGCAGCTCCTGCCCTGCCGGCCCGACACCGAGTCCCACCGCCAGGACCGGGCCACCTTCGACCGCGGCTGGATGGAGGTGTGGCACGACGTGGTGGACGACGTGCCCTCGGGGGGTGGGGCGCCGGCCGTGCTCGCGCGCGGCTTCGGGGAGCTCGACGGGGTGGCCTTCGACCAGCGCGACTACTTCAAGCTGGGCCACCTGATCGCCCACCACAACTGGGGCGGCACCTTCCTGGTCATGCTCGACACGCCGATCGGCCAGGCCTGCGGCCTGAAGCTGGCCATCCCCTCCCTGGACGGCGGCGGCCCGGACCCGGCCGCCTGGACCGTGGGCTGCGATCTGGCGCCCCTCGAGGAGCTCACCGGGCTGGTGACCGGGCCCTGAGGCGCGGCCCCGGCGGAACCCCGCCCGGACCGAGGCATCCAACGGTTTGATGCGCGGCCGGGTCGTAGTAGACTGCCCGCGGGCCGCGCGCCGCGCGAGGAGGGTCCGTGGGCGGAAGGCTGAAGGGCAGACGAGCCAAGGACAAGCAGACGCGGCCCTGGCCGGTGTTCAAGCTGGCGGTGTACGCGCTGCTGGCCATCACGGTGCTCGGGTTGCTCTACTGGTACTGGTTCTCCCAGGAAGGTCTGGAGAAGACCCGGGAGATCATGGAGTCCGACGCGAAACCGAAGACCGCCATCCCCGGCTGACAGGAGATCCCCCAAATGCACCACGCCCGCACGCCCACGCTTCGCTGCGCCCTGGCCTGCCTGCTGCTGCTCGGCTGCTTGCCGGGCCTGGTGTTCGCCGGACCCAAGAACAAGACCAAGGCCGCCCCGGCCCCGTGCAAGGCCGAGGAGGACAAGCCGACCTTCGACCACCGGCCGGTGCTGCTCAAGGCCATGGAGGCCGAGCTCCAGCGCTCCATGTCCAGCCTCCGCATCGAGGGCTTCGAGGCCCCCTACTTCATGGCCTACGAGCTGGAGGAGACCCAGTCCAACCGCGTCCAGGCGCGCTCCGGCTCGCTCGACTCCGCCGGGGGCGGTAAGAACCGCCGGCTGCGGGTCGAGGTGCGGGTCGGCAACCACGAGCTGGACAACATGGGGCGCAAGGAGCAGGCCTTCGACTTCTCCTTCACGCCCGGCTACCGCGCGCCGCGGCACGGGCCGCTCGACGACGACGCGCTCGCGCTGCGCAACGCCTTCTGGCTGGTGACGGACGAGACCTACAAGGCCGCGCTCAAGTCCTACCTCAAGCTCAAGAGCGCCCGGGTGACCGAGGTGGAGGTGGATGAGTTCGCCGGCAGCTTCACCAAGGAGAAGCCGGCCACCTACCAGGGCCCCGTGCTGCCCATCGAGTTCGATCGCGAGCGCTGGGAGCGCTTGGCCCGCACCGCCTCGGCCCGCTTCGAGAGCCACCCGGACATCTTCGATCACGCGGTCAGCGTGGACGGCTCCAAGCAGGTGCGCTACCTGGTGACCAGCGAGGGCACGCGCATCGTGGACGAGCTGGTGCTGTTCAACCTGAGCGTCACCGCCAACACGCGCGCCGAGGACGGCATGCTGCTGACCGATCAGCTGACGCTCTACTCCAAGGACGGCGCGGGCATGCCCGACGAGAAGAGCGTGCTCGCCAAGGTGGACCAGGTCATCACCGACCTGGAGGCCCTGCGCAAGGCCCCGGTGCTCGAGCCCTACACCGGGCCGTGCATCCTGGACGGGGAGGCCACGGGCGTCCTGTTCCACGAGGTGATCGGCCACCGGCTGGAGGGCGAGCGCCAGCTCGACGACGAGGAGGGCAAGACCTTCAAGGGCCAGATCGGCAAGCAGATCATCCCCCCCTTCCTGTCGGTGATCGACGACCCCACCCTGCCCGCCATCGACGGCGTGGCCCTGAACGGCTTCTACCGCTTCGACGACGAGGGCGTGCCGGCCCAGCGCGCCGAGCTGATCGCCAAGGGCGTGCTCAAGAGCTTCCTGATGAGCCGGACCCCGCTCAAGGGCTTCCTGCAGTCCAACGGCCACGGGCGCTCCTCGGGCGGCGAGATGCCGCGGGCGCGCATGGGCAACACCCTGGTGGTGTCCGATCGCCAGGTGCCCTTCGCCCGGCTCAAGGAGATGCTGATCGAGGAGGTCAAGCGGCAGGGCAAGCCCTACGGCCTGATCCTCAAGAACATCGTGGGCGGTTCCACCCACACCTCGACCTGGGGCTACCAGGCCTACAAGGGCACGCCGCAGATGGTCTACCGCGTGTTCCCCGACGGCCGCGAGGAGCTGGTGCGCGGGGTCGAGATCGTGGGCACGCCCATCGCCAGCATCAACAAGATCGTGGCCACCTCCGACCGCACCGCGACCTTCAACGGATTCTGCGGGGCCGAGAGCGGCTACGTGCCCGTGTCCACCTCGGCGCCGGACGTGCTGATGACCGAGATCGAGTTGCAGCGCGTGATGAAGCAGGGAGCCAAGCCGCCCCTGCTGTCCTCGCCCTGGAACGGACTCCACTGACATCCGACCCGAGACTACACTGTCCCACCTCTGAAAAAATTCCTGCCTCCAGGCCAAACCTGACAGAGATGTCGTGATCCGTCCTCGGTCCCCTCACGTTCAGAGGATGGTCCGCATCCGAAAACGTGTTTCCTGACCCGGCGTTACAGCCGGTTAGCGCCTGAGGAGGGCTTGGCACCCGGGTTGCAACCCCCCCGGTCGAGCTTCCCCCTGGGATCCACCAGGGGCGCGATGTGGGAGCACCGATGGCCAAGAACCCGATGACGAAGAAGGAAGACCGCCTGTACCTCATCGTGGAACGGCTTCGCGAGGATCCCAAGGACGGCTCCAACCCGAAGAAAATGTACAACTTCTCCGACCCGACCGCCCTGCGGGCGCTGCGGATCCACCGGCACCTGAAGGCCCTGGAGCAGGACATCCTCGAGGCCCAGGACACCGACACCATCAGCATCGAACCGGCCGTGGACCCCGGCCACGTGGTCCTCCAGATCCGCAACAACGAGATCCACTGCAGCCGGGTGGCCTACCTGAGCCAGCGCGAGCTCCGCCTGCTCCGCCGCAACCGCAAGGTGGCCAACGCGCTCCGCCGGGCGCTGGCCGCGCGCGACGTGGCCTGACCCGGCCCCCGGCCCCTTCCCCCCACCTCCCGATTTGCGTGCATCTCCGGCGCGATTTGTCTACACTCCCGGCGCAGGTTGATCCGTCTGTCTGGGAAACGGGAGGAGGACGCCATGCGCCAGCTGGAGATCGGGGTCCTGTTCGTGCTGTGTACGCTGTGGAGCCTTCCGGCCGGGGCCCAGGAAGGCAAGGTGAAGCTCCCGCTGGACGTGTGGCAGGCCATGCGCCTCGAGCTCGAGGCCTCCCGGAAGCCCGAGCGGGCCGACCTGGCCTGGTGCCCGATCGAGCGGGCGGTCGAGGGCACGTTCCGCAAGGGCCTGTTCCGCGGCACGCTCAGCGCGCGCTTCGAGGTGCTCGAGGATCGCGGGCACGTGCGGGTGCCGGTGCTCGACAGCGGGGCCTCGCTGGGCGAGGTGCTGCTCAACGGCCAGCGCACCTCCCTGCTGCGCGAGGGCACGCTCTACACCCTGGGCGTCGAGGCGCCCGGCACCTACGCCGTGCGGGTGGAGTTCTTCTACGGCAAGGAGCAGGACCGCTTCGAGCGGCGCATCCGCTTCCGCCTGCCCGACGCCGGCCCCACCCAGGTGAAGGCGCTGGTGCCCGAGCAGGACATCGAGCCCACCCTGGCCCACGGGGCGCTGGTCGTCCGCAGGCAGGGCCCCGAGGGGACGCGCCTGGAGGGCTACCTGGACCCCACCGGCCAGCTCGACCTGGCCTGGACCCGGCGGCTGACCCACCGCGAGGAGCAGGACGTGCGCCTGGAGGCCGACCTGCACGCCCTGGTCACCCTCCAGGAGGCCCTGGTCACCGGCCTGGCCGTGTTCGACTTCCAGGTCCAGGAGGGCGAGACCGCGCGCATCGAGCTGCGACTGCCCGCCGACATGGAGGTGCTGGGCGTGGACGGCGATGCGGTGCTGCAGTGGCAGACCGATCCGACCGACGGGGGCCGGCTGACGGTGCTGCTGCGCTACCTTGTCCAGGAGCAGGTGCGCCTGGCCGTCCGCTTCCAGTTCCCGGCCACGGCGGGCAAGCCGGTGGAGCTGCGCCTGCCCATGCCGACGGGCGAGACGCCCGTGCGCGGGGCGGTGGGCGTGCTCGGGCCGGCCGGGCTCAACGTGCAGGTGGCCGAGGTCCAGGGCGCCGAGCAGCTCGAGCAGCGCGATCTGCCGCCCGAGCTGACCGAGCTGACCGCCAGCCCGCTGCTGTTCGGCTTCCGCTTCACCGCCGCGCCGACCATCCGCCTGGCGGTGAAACGCCACGACGAGGTGCAGCTGACCAGCACGCTGATCGACGAGCTGCAGGCCTCCAGCGTGCTGATCGAGGACGGCACGGAGATCACCAAGCTCAAGCTGCGCATCCGCAACAACACCCGCCAGTACCTGACGCTGCGCCTGCCCCCGGGCGCGGTGCTGACCCACTCCCTGGTGGACGGCAGGCCCATCCGGCCCGCCACCACCGCGGCGGACGGAGGCCCGGCCCTGCTGCTGCCGCTGCGGCAGAGCGAGCGGGTCGGCGCGACGGGCCAGCGCGATCACACGGTGCGGGAGGGCGAGACGCTGTCCGATCTGGCCAACTTCTACTACTCCGATCCCAGCCAGTACCGGAATATCCTGGAGGCCAACCCGGACCAGCTCGGCGACGCCTCCGATCTGATGGCCGGCCAGCAGCTGCGCATCCCGGCCGCCCAGGGGGTCACCGTCGAGGAGTCGAGCTTCGTGGTGGAGCTGGCCTACAAGCGCGCCGGCGGGGAGGCGCTGGGCTGGTTCGGCCGGCGCGAGCTGGTGCTGCCCACCATGGACGTGGACACCATGAAGGCCACCTGGCACCTGTACCTGCCCGAGTCGATCGATCCCCTCGGCTTCGACGCCAACCTGACCCAGTACTCGGCCATCCGCTACGACCCCTTCCGCCGGCTGCGGGACTACCTGCTGCAGGTGCTGTGGGTGCACGACGCCTGGGCGGGCGGCAAGTACCGCAGCATCCTGGTGCAGCGCAAGGAGATCTACAAGTCCGACTACGCCCGGCGCACCTCGGGCGAGGTGGTCCTGGCCACCTTCCCCCTGGTGGGCGAGCGCTACCGCTTCCGCCGCAGCCTGCTCGGCCAGGAGCAGCCCCGCATCCTGGTGACCTACGCGGTGCGCGGCCTGGCCGGGCCGGTGCGCTGGGGCGTGTTCGGGCTGGCCTTCGCCGTGGGCCTGTTCCTGTTCTGGCGCCCGCGCCGGGCCGCCGCCTGGCTGGCCGCCGGGGGTGGTCTGCTGCTGGCGCTGCTGGTGGCCCACTTCGTGCTCGGCGTGCACCGCCGGGTGCTGTGGGGGGTGGATCTCGCGCTGCTCGTCGCGCTGCTGCACCTGCGCTGGCGGCCCTGGTGGGAGGGGCTGAAGGGGCTGGCGCGGGAGCCCTGGCGCGCGCTCGAGCTGTGCACGCTGCGCAACCTGGCCTTCCTGGTGGGCCTGAGCGCGCTGCTCTGGCTGGCGCTGTGGTTCCCGCTCATGCTCTCCAGCCTGACGGCGGTGGCAGCCTTCCTGTGGTGGCGCCGCAAGGCCCGCCTGGCCGCCCGGCAGGAGGTGGCCCATGCGTAACCACCTCGCCTGGCCGGCGATCGCGCTGCTCGGGCTGGCGGGCCTGCTCGCGCCCCGGGCCTGGGCCCAGGCCGGCGACGAGAACGAGGCCGACTACGAGCAGGCCGAGGCGGCCGAGGGCGCCCGGGACGCCGAGGCCGAGGCCAACTTCGACTCCATCGTGATCCCGCAGAACAACGCCCCGGCCGCGGCCGCGCCCGTGGGCTGGGGCCGCGGCCAGGGCTACCTGAAGAACGTCGACCTCCCGCCGGAGCAGGCCTACCGCGCCCCGGTGGGCGGGGGGCTGGTGGCCCTGCCCCCGCTGGCACGCGAGCTGGTCGAGCTGCCGCTGCGCTCCTTCGAGTCGCTGCGCGCGGAGCTGGACAAGGCCCGCGAGAAGCTCGCCCGGCTGCAGGGCCCGGCGGTGGTGCTGGGCGCCGCGGACTACCGCGGCGAGGCCATCGAGGGCGCGCTGCGACTCCAGGTGAGCCTGCAGATCACCCTGGGCCGGCCGGGCGCCTGGAAGACCGTGCCGCTGATCGGCGACGACGCGGTGCTGGTGCGCGCCGCGGTGGGCGGCCAGCCCGTGCCGGTCTCGCGGCGCAGCGGCTACCACGTGTGGGTCACCCAGCGCACCGGCGAGGTGGAGGCCGAGCTCGAGGTGCTGGTGCCGGCCCGCGGGCCGCGCGGCTCGATCGAGTACGACTTCCTGGTGGCCCGCTCGCCGATCACCCGCTTCGCCTGCCAGTTCCCGGTGGCCGGCCTCGAGCCGCGCATCACCGCCGCCGTGCAGGCAGAGTCCCGCGCCGAGGGCGGCGGCACCCTGGTCCGCGCCACCCTGCGGCCCACCACGCGCATCCACCTGGTCGGCTTCAAGGACCTGGGCGCGGCGGCCGAGCAGGCGGCCAAGGTGTACGCCGAGACGATGAACCTGCTGTCGGTGGACGAGGGCGCGCTCGAGCTCTTCACCGTGGTGCGCTACACCATCCTGTACGCCGGCGCCAAGAGCTTCGACATCCTGCTGCCCGGCGGCATGAGCGTGGTCAGCGCCGACGGCATGGGCGCCTTCCGCTTCGTGCAGGAGCCACACCCGCAGGGCACCCTGCTGCGGGGCGAGACCGAGTTCCCCATCCGCAACAACTACGAGATCTCGCTGCGGCTGCGGCGCGAGCTCCCCGATCAGGGCAAGGCCTTCGAGGCCCCCCTGCCCCACTGCCAGGGGGTCGAGCGCGAGTCGGGCTGGCTGGCGATCGAGGTGCCCGGCAAGCTGCAGCTCGAGGACAAGGGCCGGGCCGAGGTCATGGCGCTGGACGTGCGCCAGCTCCCGGAGGAGATGGTGCGCTCGGCGGTCAGCCCGATCCTCAGGGCCTACCGCTACCACAGCCCGGCGGCCCGCGTGGAGCTCCTGGCCACGCGCCTGCCGGAGATCGAGCCCGAGAGCGGCTCGATCGACCGGGTGCGGGCCTTCACCAAGATCACCGAGGAGGGCAACGTCATCACCGATCTGCGCCTGAGCCTGCGCAACCGGCTGCGGCACAGCCTCAAGCTCGGCCTGCCCGAGGGCACCAAGGTCAGCTCCGCGCTGCTCGACGGCCAACCGTTCAACCCGAGCCGCGACGAGGACGGCAAGCTGCTGCTGCCGCTCAAGCGCTCCCGCGGCCAGGACCGCCTGCAGCCCTTCACCCTGTCGGTGATCCTGGAGACCAGCCTGCCGGCCTTCGGCTGGTTCGGGCTGCCGTCGCTCAGCCTGCCGACCGCGGACCTGCCGGTCTCCTCGCTGGTCTGGACCCTGTACCTGCCGGCCCAGAACATCTACTCGCGGGCCTGGAGCGACATCGAGCCGCAGAGCCAGGTGGGCCAGGCGGACTGGTTCCAGCCGGCCGGCGGCGACGAGGCCGGCGCGCGCGGGCCGAGCGCGACAGACCGCCAGGCCTTCCAGCCCCGGGCGCCCGCGGACACCGCGGACGCGGGGGCCATGCCGGTGCGCTTCCAGATCCCCAAGGACGGCGTCACCCTCACCTACCAGCGCTACTGGATCGACCGCGAGCGCCCGCTGGAGATCGGCTTCGGCTACCTGCGCGCCTGGCTGCGCATCCCGGCCTGGCTGGGGCTGGCCGGCCTGGGCGTCTTCGGCCTGTGGCTCGTGTCGCTGGCGTTCAGCGCGCGGCGCAGGAACGGCCTGCTGGTGCTCGGGCTCGGCCTGACCGTAGCCGCGTTCGCCGGCGCGGACTGGCTGGGCGGCGCGCTCGCCGTCACCCTGGGCGTCCTGGCCGGGCTGGTGGTCGTGGCCCTGCACCGGCGCTGGCTGGGGCGGCTCCCGGAGGGCGCGCGCGGCTGGGCGAAGCAGCTCCGGGAGAGCTACCGCCTCAGGCGCCGCGATCCGGCCGAGTGGACCGCGCGCAAGGTCTGGTGGCGCATCTCCATGGCCGTGGGGCTGCTGTGCTTCGGGCTGCTGGTGGCGGAGGGCCTCCTGGAGCTCGCCTGGCTGCTCTTCTCGCCCTACCCCGGCTGATCAGATCGCCAACCTGGCAGCGGTAGGGGCGCAGCTCGCTGCGCCCTTCTGTCGGGGTGGGAGACCGCCTCAGGCCGGCAGGGGGCGGGGGGGGGCGACCTGCATGCGCTCGAGCAGGTGCACCAGGGCCGCGCGCACCTGGGCCGGATCGCCGGGATCCACGCACAGCGCGGCGGCCGGAGGCTCCAGCCCGGGGGCGCACAGCTGCAGCACCGGCACGCCGACCTCGTCGCGCAGGTGGTTGACCAGCAGGTTCAACCGGAAGCTGTCCCCGTCGGAGGACGCGCCCAGCACCGCCAGCGCGCCGGCCGCCCGATCCCCCAGCGGTCGCCACAGCGGGCGCAGCGGCGCGGCGAAGGGCAGCAGCACCAGGTCGATCACCAGCTGCTCGCTCAACCTGAGGCAGCCGAGCAGGCCAAAGCCCACGCGCAGGGCCTCGCGCTGACCGTCGAGCTCGGCCTGCGGCAGGCGACCGAGCGCCCCGACCAGCTCGCGCAGCGCGCGCTCCTCGGGCCCCACCAACACCACCTTGCCCCGGGTGAAGCCCGGCGCCCCGGCGGGCGCGGGCAGCCCGTCCGCGCCCAGGCGCACCTTGAGCTCGAACAGCGCCTCGGCCGGCAGCAGCGGGGCCGAGTCCGGGGCCTGCAGCACCTCCTCCGCCGCGATCAGCAGCCCCTTGTCCAGCAGGGTGCGGATGGCCCGGCAGGCCTCGAAGTCGGTCACCCGGGCGTGGTCCACCAGCTCGCCCACGGTGCTGTAGAACTCGAGCAGCGACAGGACCTCCTCGGTGACCGGGTGCAGCCCCTCGAGTTGGGCCTTGCGCTCCGCGACCACCACCAGCCGCACGCGGTCGGCCGGCAGCTCGGCCCGCAGGCGCTGCAGCTCGTCCGCCTGACGGGCGGACTCCAGCAGCAGCGGCTCCGTCGCCCGGCGGATGCTCGACTCGGTGGCCACCCGCTCGGGCACGAAGGCGAAGCTGCCCGCGTGCCAGCCCAGCAGGCGGAAGAGCGCCTTCTCGCCGCGCAGCCGCCCGAGGGTGGCGTGCACCACGCTGCCGCCCTGCACCCAGATGCCGCCCTCCAGCCCCTCGGTCTTCAGCTCGAGCAGGCCGCTCTTGCGGTTCAGCGAGAAGATCTGCAGCAGATCGACCAGGGAGATCTGCTCCAGGCTGCCCTCGATCTGCCGGCTCTCCTCGCGCACCTGCCGGGCGGTGGCCATGCGCCGGAAGATGGTCGCCAGCAGCGCCAGCACCTCGTCGGCGTGGAACGGCTTGCGGATGACCGCCTCGCGGAAGCCCCACAGCAGGCTGTCGTCCTCCTCGCCGAGAGACATGACGATCACCGGGATGTGCTCGGTGCGCGGGTTCGAGCGCAGGATCTGGATGAACTTCTTGGGCGGGATCAGCGGGCTCTGGTCGTCGAACAGCACCAGGTCCGGGTGGTACAGGATGGACTTCTCCAGGGCCTGGCCGCCGTCACGGGCGGCGCGCACCTCGTAGCCCCGCTCGTGCAGCGCGTTGCCGAGCGCCTTGAGCGTGCGGCGCTCCGGGTCGGCGATGAGGATGAGTTTCCGCTTCTCGGCCATGCGCGACCCGTCAGAACTGCCGCTGGAAGTTGTAGTGATCCTGGAGCCTGGCGATCAGGCTCTCGACGACGCTCGCCTCGCAGGTGTGGAAGGCGAACAGGCGCCCATCCTGGCCGTGGCGGCCCAGGCAGGCGTAGCTGAAGCGCTCGCCCAGCACCAGCAGCAGCCGGTGCGAGGCCAGGCGCTCGTCGTCCAGGTGCACGCGGGTCACCAGCGGGTGCTCCCCCGCGCCGGCGGCGGGATCGCGCAGGCCCACCAGGAACACGCGCGCCCGCTCCGCTCCCGCCAGGGCCCGCTCGACGGGCCGGGTCTCGGCGCCCAGCGCGCCGCCCACGCTGTAGAGCAGCGCGCGGCTGTCGGGCACGGCCAGGGCCTGGCGGGCCACCTGCTCCTCCAGCGCGTCCACCACCGGCGCGGTGAACTGCCCGTGGGCGCTCGCGCCGCCGGAGTCCTCCGCCAGGCGGAAGGTCTCGCCCGCGCGCTGCAGCGGCCCGAGGTGCTCGGCCTCGCTGCCGATCAGCACCTCGACCGCCTCCCAGAAGTCCAGCTCGGAGAGCCTGAGCCGCCGGTAGAGCCCCTGGCGGATGCGCTCCACGGACCCGCGGCAGGTCGCCAGGAGCTCGTCGAAGTCCTTGCCCTCCTGCGGGAAGGTGGCCACGCCCATGGTCACGTGCAGCGGCAAGCGCGCGGACAGCTCGCGCACCAGGGGCTCGGCGGCCAGCGCGTCCTGCCCGCGGCGCACGAACATGCGCACGCCGAAGGAGTCCGTCTCGGGCAGCAGCACGTAGTACTCCGCGTCCGACACGCGCGCCAGGATGTCGGAGTCGCGCACCACGCGGGCCAGGCACTCCGCCACCTTGCGGCCCAGCATGGACGCCACGTCGGCCGGCACCTGCTCGCGCAGGAACTCGTGGCGGTCGATGTGCACCGTGACCAGGGAGAAGGCCCGGTTGTAGCGACGGGCCTTGTAGATCTCCTTGCCGGCGTAGTCCACGAAGTAGGTCAGGTTGTAGGCCGTGGTGCCCTGATCCCGGAGCCCCAGCCGCTCCAGCGACTGGAAGCGCCGGCCGTTCTTCAGCGCGATGGCCGAGAACTGGGCCATGGTCTTGGCGATGTTCTGGTCCCGCTCGGCGAAGTCGCCGCGCAGCTTGTCCAGCACCAGCAGCAGGCCCAGCGGGTGGCCGTCACCGAGCAGCGGCACCAGCAGGCCGGCCGCGTGGGTCGAGCCGCTCCACGGACCAGGCAACGGACAGCCCGCCTGGGCGAAGAACGGCTCGCCCGCGCGCACCACCTGCAGCGACTCGCCCTGCAGCACCAGGGTGGCCGGGAAGTCGTGCAGGCCGACCAGGCCGCGGTAGCCGGCCAGGTTCAGCCGCTCGGCGCCGAGGGCGTCGGGCAGGGCCTCGGGCGAGGCCAGCCACAGGAGCCCGCCCTGGGCGCCCAGCGCCTGCACCACGTGGCGCAGGATCACCTCGCACAGGTTCTCGAAGTCCAGGGTCGACAGGATGTCCAGGCAGCGCCGGTAGATGGTCTGCGCCTGCAGGTACTGCATGCTCTCGTCGAGCAGCTTGGTCTGCACGTCCATCAGGCGCCGGCGCTCCAGCAGCCGGTCGAGGGTCAGCAGCAGCTCGTCCCGGTCCACGGGCTTGACCAGGTACTCGAACACGCCCATGCGCATGCTCTTGACCGCCAGGCGCACGTCGTCCCGCTGGGTCACCACGATCACGTCCATCCAGGGGAAGGCGGCGCGCACCTGCTCGGTCAGCTGCAGGCCGTCCATCTCGCGCATGAGCAGATCGGTCACCAGGATGTCGAAGCGCTCGGCCTTGAGCAGCGCCAGGGCCGCCGCGCCGGAGCGGGCCGTGCGCACCTGGTAGCGCCGCCCCGCCAGGACGTCGGTGTAGAGCTGGAGGTAGAACTCCTCGTCGTCGACCAGGAGTATGCGGACGTCGTTGCTCATGCGCGGACGCCGGGGCTGTCCACGCGGTCCAGCTCGCCCCGGAACACCTCCAACGCGGGCCCGCGCATCCAGACCGCGGAGTAGTCGCGCTCCACGCGGATGAACAGGCTGCCGCCAGGCAGGTTGACCTTGATCTCGCGCTCCAGCTCCACCTTGTCCACCCTGGCGGCCGCGGCCGTCGCCGCGCAGGCCCCCGTGCCGCAGGCCTGGGTGATGCCGCAGCCGCGCTCGTAGACCACCAGATCGATCTCCCCCCGGCTCTTCACCTCGGCCAGTCCCACGTTCACCTTGGCCGGGAACCACGGGTGGCTCTCCAGCAGCGGCCCGTACTGCCGGGCCATGGCCAGGTCGGCCTCCTTGAACAGCACCAGGTGCGGGTTGCCCATGGACAGGGCCGTGGCGGTCGCCTTGAGCTCGCCGGCGTCGATCTCCTGCAGGATGAACGGCCCCGTGCCTCCCAGCATGGGCACGTGCTCGCGCTCGAACACCGCCGGCCCCATGTTCACCGTGACCGTCTCCACCTTGCCGCCGGCGCCGAGGTGGGCCAGGCAGGTGAGCACGCCCCGGGCCGTCTCCACCCGCACCTCGGGCCCGGCCGCGCGGCCCGAGTCCACCAGGTACTTCACGAAACAGCGGATGCCGTTGCCGCACATCTCGGGTTCGGAGCCGTCCGAGTTGTAGATGTGCATCCGCGCCGCGCCCGCCTCGGACGGCAGCACGGTCAGCACCCCGTCCGCGCCCACGCCCTTGTGGCGATCGCACAGCAGGCGGGCCTGCTCCCGCTCCACGAGCACCGCGCCCCGCGCGGTGTCCAGGAGGACGAAGTCGTTGCCCAGGCCCTGGTACTTCCAGAAGGGGATCACATTGCGCCTCGCTTGACAGGGTGGCCCCGCGGTTCACCGTAGATTCGAACCCCCGGGATGTCAACGCCTTTTTGCCCTCCACCAGCGCTTGACTTGCGCCGGGGACGGGCTAGAGAAGGGGCATGCCGACCCACCTCGAACGCCTGCGCACGAACGGCATGTTGCTCATGGCCCTGTCCGCCCTGCTCTTCAGCGGCATGGCGGCCCTGGCCAAGGTGGCCGCCCAGCGCATCCCGCCCGCCGAGGTGGTGCTCTTCCGCAGCTTGCTCGGGGCGTTGCTGCTGCTCGCCTGGCACCTGGGACGCGGCGGCCGGCTGGGGGAGCTCCGCGGCCAGCAGCGCGGGTTGCTGGCGCTGCGCGGCCTGCTCGGCGGGCTGGCGGTGCTGCTCTACTTCTACGGCCTGACGGGCCTGCGGGTGGCCGACGGCATGCTGCTCAACAGCTGCGCGCCGCTCTTCGTGCTGGCGCTCAGCGCGCCGCTCCTCGGTGAGCGCGTCTCGCGCGCCCAGCTCCTGGCGGTCCCGCCGAGCGTGGCCGGGGTGGCCCTGGTGCTCAAGCCGAGCCTGTCGCTGGTGAACTGGCCGGGCCTGGCCGCCCTGGCCTCGGCCGCGCTGGCCGCGGGGGCGTACATCTGCGTGCGCAAGCTGGCCCGCACGGAGCGCGCGCTGGTGGTGGTGCTGTACTACACGCTCGCCAGCGCGCTCCTGGCCGCGCCCGTGGCCGCCCTCGGCTGGCGCTCCCCCGACGGCCCGACCTGGCTCGCCCTGCTCGGGGTGGCCGCCCTGGGCGTGGCGGCCCAGCTCGTCCTGACCGCGGCCTACCGGTACGACACCGCCGGCCGGGTGAGCATGGTGGGCTACCTGGGACCGCTGTTCGGGGCGGGCTGGGATCTCGGGCTGTGGGGGGCCGCGCCCGACCCGTGGAGCGCCCTGGGGGCGGCGCTGGTGATCGGCTCGCTGGTCTGGATCCACCTGCGGGCCCGCCAGGCGCCCGGTCCGGGGGAGAGGCCGGGTTGAATCCGGCCTGCGGCTGCGCTACGGTGAACTCGCCATCCCACACGCAGGAGGTCCTGATCATGACTCGTGTCGCGCTCGCGTTGGCCCTGGCCGCAGCGTCGCTGGTGAGCCTGCCTGGTTGCGCCACGCTGACGCTGCTCAGCGAGGCGGACCAGCTGGCGGTGCAGAAGGCCCACCAGGGCGGGACGTTCTACCTCAAGCAGCCCTGGTTCGTGGGCCCCTTCTACCGCTACGAGGACCGGCTGTTCGTGTCGGAGCGGGCCTTCGACGAGCGCGTGCTGCTCGAAAGCGTGGGCGGTGAGCCCATGCTGCCCCTCGAGCCCACGGCCATCCTGCCGCTCGGGCGCAAGGTGCGTGTCACCCAGGTGGAGTTCCCCACCGGCGGCGCGGTGGAGGGACGCAGGCTGAAGTCGCCGCGCCACTTCACCTGGGTGCTGATGGAGGATCTGGACCAGCCAGGGGGGCTGCCCTACGTCATGGTCCTGACCCAGAGTTTCCGCACGCCCAAGGCCTTCGCGGACGCGATCGGCCAGTACCTGGTGGCCGAGGACCCGCGCCCGGCCTTCGCCGCCCGGAGGCCCGAGGTGCTCGACGCCATCGATCGCAAGGTGATCATCAAGGGCATGCGGGCGGAGGAGCTGATGCGCTCCCGCGGCTACCCCGACCAGATGCTGCGCAAGAAGGAGGGGGAGGTGAGCGTGGAGACCTGGCTCTACGGCAAGGAGCGCGAGGTCATCCTCAGGGACGACGCCGTGGACAGCTGGAAGAACTTCCCCACCTTCCCCTTCCAGGAGCCCGGGCCCGCCCCCGCGGCCGCCCCGGCCCCGGAGGGCGCTGCGGCCCCGGCCGCGGCCCCCGCCGCCCAACCGTAGACAGACCTTCCCCCCGGTAGGTATACTCCTGCCTGCGTGGCTCGAAGGAGGTTCCGGATGACTCTCACGTCCGTCCGCCCCTGGCTGGGCGCCGGCCTGGCCTTGCTCGCCTTCGCCTGCGGCCCCCAGGACACCCTGGAGGCAGGTGGGCTGTCGCTGGGCTTCGCCGCCCGGGCGCTCGACGGGCCCTGCCCCGAGCAGCCCGTGGCCGACCCGGCGCCGCCCGCGCTCACCCGCCTCGAGTACTGGCTGTTCAAGGCGGACGGGACGCTGCACCACCACGGCGGCGGCTCGGTCCGCGCCGGCGCGGCGCCGTCCTTCGGCGGCATCCCCGAAGGCGAGCACCTCCGGCTGCAGGTCGTGGCCACGGCCAGCGACGGCAGCGCCTGGGCCGGCGGGGCGCAGGACCTCCAGATCCAGGAGGGGCGCGCCACCCACACCGACGTGTTCATGAGCCCGTCCATCGACATGGCCTGCGTGACGCGCCCGCTCGGCCGAGCGCGCGCCTTCAGCGCGATCGCGCCGCTCGGCCAGGAGCAGGTGCTCCTCGCGGGCGGCGGCACCGAGCTGCGGGCGGACTCCTGCGGCGCGGGCTGCGTGGAGCTCTTCGCCAGCCGCAGCGCGGAGCGGTTCGATCCGGGCCTGGGGTTCATGCTGCCCGCCGCGCCCATGCACTCGGCGCGCCTGCTGGCCAGCGCCACCCGGCTACCCGACGGCGCCGTGCTGGTGGTGGGCGGCGCCAGCCGGGTGCGGCTGCGCTCGGGCGCCGGCTTCCCCTTCGAGATCGACCCGACCGAGCTGGTGCCGAGCTTCGAGGTGTACCTGCCGGGCGAGGACGCGTGGATCGAGAAGCCGCTGCCCGGGGGCCAGGGCCGGGTGTTCCACAGCGCCGTGGCCCTGCCCGACGGGCGGGTGCTGGTGACCGGCGGCGGCACCTCGATCGCCGCGGCCCTGGCCGACGGCCTCCTGTTCGATCCGGCCCTGGAGAGCGTGGGCGACTTCATCGCGCTGGCCGACGGGCTGGACGCCGCGCGCCTGGGGCACACCTCGCTGGTGGTGGGCAACCAGGTGATGCTGCTGGGCGGGGTCACGTTACCCACCAAGAGCCCTGTCGAGACCTTCGCCCCCTCCGCGGAGGGAGGCACCTTCAGCTCGGTGCCGGTGACCGGCCAGCCGATGAACCTGTTCTTCCACGCGGCCATGCTGCTGCCGCTCCGGCCGGACGAGATCCTGCTCGCGGGTGGGTCGTACTTCGACGGCGCGGACGCGCTGCTGGCCCCGAGCGCCAACAACGCGCTGATCTACTCGGCCTCCACCGCCAACGCCACCGAGACGGACTCGCTGGGCGCGGCGCACCTGATGCCCGCGCTGCTGCCGGTGGGGCAGGACGGCGTGCTGGTGGCCGGGGGGTTCTCGGACCTGGGCGGCACGCCGAGCGACTCGCTGGAGCTCTTCGCCCTGCTGACCAACCAGTTCGACGTGCCGGTCGGCGCCTCCGGCAGCGTGCGCCTGAGCGTCCCGCGGGCGGGTCTGGCGGCCGCGTCCATCCCGGGCGGGCGCGCGCTGTTCGCCGGCGGCCTCGGCCCGGACGGCTTGCTGGGATCGGCCGAGCTGTTCACCCCGGATGTCCGGCCTTGAGGGAGGACGCACCATGCGCCGCCTGAACCGAACCTCGGCGTTGCTCGCGGCCCTGAGCCTCGGCCTGCTGGCCGCTCCGCCCGCCCTGGCGGACGGCACGGTCCCCACCGCCACCTTCGCCCTGGGACGCGGCGGCGCAGCGGCCCGGCTGGCGGTGGACGTGCAGCACCAGCTGCGCGAGCTGGCGCCCACCACCGGGGTGCTCCAGCCGCTGGACGTGTCCGCCGCGCTCGATCCAGCCGAGCCGCCGGAGCGGCGCGCGGCCATCGAGGAGGGCAAGGCGCTGCTCGAGGAGGGCAAGGCCGCCTACGAGCAGCTCGACCTGGAGGCGGCCCAGGCCAAGTTCGAGGGCGCCCTGAAGAAGTTCGAGTTCGGCTATGGCTACCTGGACAAGCAGGGCCTGCTGGTGGAGACCCTCATGTACCTGGGCGCCAGCTGGGTGCTGGTGGGCGAGCCAGAGAAGGCCACCAAGGTGTTCTTGCAGGCCTACGACATCCCCGGCAAGAAGACCATGGACACCGAGCTGTTCCCACCCAACATCCAGGAGGTGTTCGAGGCTGCCCGCCAGACCTACGAAACCGCGACGCGCGGCAAGGTCTCCCTGGTCAGCGAGCCCCAGGGCGCCGAGGTGTTCATGGACAGCGCCTACCGGGGCGGCTCGCCGCTGCAGGTCGAGGACCTGCGCGTCGGCGAGCACCTGGTGCGCGCCATCAAGGACGGCTACCGCCCCTGGGGCGGCCGGGTGAAGGTCGAGGCGGACAAGGTCAAGCGCTTCAAGATCACCCTCAAGCCCACCGGCAACCGTCAGGAGTTCTCCAAGAGCTTCGCGGCGCTGGCCGCCGAGCTGCTCAAGGGCGACCCGGCCCAGGCCAGCGTCGCCATGGGCAAGCTGCTGGGCGCGGAGCGCATGGCGCTGGTGGTGCTCGAGGGCGAGGAGGCCGCCATGACCCTGCGCGGCTTCGTGACCAACGTGGGCGACCCCCTGCGCGTGACCCGCGCCCAGGTCGTGCTGGACACCACCTCCGCCGAGTACGACGCCAAGCTCAAGGAGTTCCTGCTGCGCCTGCTCTCCGCCACGCCCGGGCAGGAGGAGATGGACGCCGGCGCCGCGGACGCGGCCAAGCTGGTGGCTGGCGTGGAGGGCGGCGGCGAGGGCCTCGACCTGGGCGACGACGGCGGCAAGGAGCCCGACGGCGCCAAGCCCGCGGACGGCAAGACGGGCGAGGGCGACGCCGACGCCGTGAAGGCCGAGGAGGAGCGCGAGAAGGCCGCGCAGGCCAAGCGCGTGGCCGAGGAGGCCGCCAGGGAGAAGGACCGGGATGACCGGGACGATCCGGGCGCGGCGGCCTTCACCTGGACCTACCTGTCGGACAAGTGGTGGTTCTGGACCGCCATCGGCGTGGTCGTGGTCGGCGCGGGTGTGGGCCTGGGCGTCGGCCTGGGGATGGGCGGCGGCGAGGACAGCGGCGGCCAGCTCGTGCTGGGCCTGCACTGAGGCTCAGTCCACCCCGGCCGGGGTGGTGATCTCCACCTCGCTCAGCGTGCAGCGGGCGTTCTGGCACAGGACCGCGGGCAGGCCGCGGAAGCCCAAGGGGAAACCGGCCCGGCCCTCGAACAGATCCCTGCCGTCCAGGCTCAGCCGGGCGCGGTCGTCCTTCATCTGGAGCCTGAGCGAGTGCGTCTGCCCGTCCTCCAGGTTGCCCGGAAAGTCGAAGCGCTCCTCGGCGCTGCCGTCCAGGGGCCCCCGCCGCCAGGCCAGCCCGTCCCGGCCTGAGGCCAGCGGGAGCAGGAGCTGCAGGCCCGCCTCCCCGCGTTCGTCGAGGAAGCCGAGCCCCACGCGCTGCTCGAGGTCGACCGGGAGCAGGCTGCCCGCGCCGAGGAACCGCTCGCGCACCACGTCCAGGGCGAGCCGCGACACGCCGGCCTGGGTCCACTGGGCGGGCTCGATCCGCACCCGGGCCAGCAGGCTGAGCCCCTCGTGCTTCATGGGCCGTTCGCCGAAGAGCGCCCGGGCCGGCACCTTGTTGACGGTCAGGGCGCGCCGGCTGGTGTCCTGCACGAGCGCGGCGTTCTCCACCTGCCAGGAGCCACCCAGGAACACCACCTCGGTGGTCGGCAGCTCGCTGGGCTTGAAGTCGTAGCGCAGGACGTTCAGCCCCCCGCGGGCGCGGCGTTCGGCGGTCGGGAGCGGGCTCGTCACGTGGGGGTGATCCAGCGCCAGCGGAGAGTTGCCCTCTCCGTCGAGCAGGATCACGTCGCCCGGGCTGTCGGCCAGGCTCGGGCCCAGCAGCAGCCAGAAGAAGAAGACCGCGGCCAGGGCCAGCAGCGCCGCGCCGCCCAGCAGGAAGACGAGCGCCGCGCTGAGCCGGCGCCGGCGGCGCGGGGCACGCCTGGGGCCGGGCTGCGGGACGGCGGCGGCCGGTGGCGCGGGTGGGCCAGCCGCCGGGAGCGCGGCCGGCGGCGCCACTCCGGCGGCCTGGGCGTCGGACGGGGCCGGCGCCGGGAGCGCCCGCCCCACGGCCACCGCGCCCTCCGCGCGGCTGGCCAGCCGCTCCAGGGTGGCGGCCACCAACTCGGCGCTCTGCGGGCGGCGATCGGGCTCGAAGTCCAGCATGCGCGCCACCAGCCGATCGAGGTCGGCCGGCACGCCCGCCCGGTGACGGGAGGGATCCTCGAAACGCCCCAGCGGCAGCTCGCCGGTCAGCATCTCGTACAGCATGACCCCCAGCGAGTAGATGTCGGCCCGGTGATCGACGTGCTTGGCGTCCTTGCGTTGCTCGGGCGCCATGTAGTTGACGGTGCCCATGCTCACCTTGGTGCGGGTGAGCTCCCACTGGCCGTTCTGATCCAGGATGTTGGCCAGGCCGAAGTCCACCACCTTGAGCACACCGCCCTGGGTGAACAGCACGTTCTCCGGCTTGAGATCGCGGTGGATGACCCGGTTGCGGTGGGCGTGGTCGACCGCCCGGCACAGCTTGCCGAACAGCTCCCCGATCTGGTCCAGGGGCAGGCGCCCCTGGTTGAGCATGTGCCGGAGGCTCAGGCCGCCGATGTACTCCATCACCAGGAAGTAGTGCGGCCCGACGTGGCTGGTGTCGTGGATGGTGGCGATGTTCGGGTGCTGCAGCGCGGCCAGAGAGTGCGCCTCCTTCTCGAAGCGCTTGATGAAGCTGGGGTGCTTGGCCAGGTCCTCGTTGAGGACCTTGATGGCCACCTCGCGGTGCAGCGAGTGCTGCACGGCCCGGTAGACCTTGCCCATGCCGCCCTTGCCGATCACCTCGTGCAGGTCGAAGCCCGGGATCTCCAGCCCCGCGGCGCCCTGATCGGTCTTGGCCGCCTGCGGCGCCCTGGGGGCCGGCTCCGCCGCCTTGCCCCTGTCGGCCGGCGCCGCGGGCCGCGGCGGCTCCTGGGCCGCCGGCTTCTGCGCCCCGGCCTCGACCACCTTGGCCACCGGACGGCGCTGCGGCGCCACGGGGGGCTGGGCGCGCGTGGCCCGCACCGGACGGGGACGCGCCTCGACCTCGGCCGGGGCGCCCCCGGTCTGCTCGGAGCGCCTGACCTCGAAGGTCAGGCCGCAGCCGCTGCAGGGCTTCTTCTGGCCGCTGACGTAGATGCTCACGTCGTTGTGCGCGCCGCAGGCCGGGCAAGGTTGCATCACCATCTGGCTCGGCTCCACCCTGCTACGGGCACAGGACCTCGACCACCTGGACCGGCCGGGAGCGCCCGCGCACCTGGGCGGCCGGCAGGGGACGCACCTTCAACCGCCGGCCATCCGCCACCGCCCAGGCCTCCTGGAAGGTGCTCTCGGTGACCAGCATCTGGCCCGGCTGCGCCAGGTCGCACACCCGCGCGGCCAGGTTCACCGCGTCTCCCATCACGGTATACTCCATCCGCAAGGAAGATCCCACCGTCCCGATGACCGCCTCGCCGGTGTTCAGGCCGACGCCCACGGCCAGCTCTGGCCAGGCCGGCTCCCGCCCGCCGCGGTTGAACTCCGCCAGCACGGCCAGCATCTCCTGGCCGGCCTGCACGGCCCGCAGGGCGTCATCCGGGCGGCGGATGGGCGCCCCCCACACGGCCATGACCGCATCGCCGATGAACTTGTCCAGCACTCCGCGGTGGCGGAAGACCACCGCCACCATGCGCTCGAAGAAGGCGTTCAGCAGGCGCACCAGCTCGGCCGGGGGCAGGCGCTCGGCCAGCGCGGTGAAGCCGCGGATGTCGCAGAACAGCACGCTGACCCGGTCCGTGCGGCCCTCGGCGCGCAGGTCGATGCCGCGCTCGACCACCTCGCTCAGGATCTCCGGCGCCAGGAAACGGGCCAGCCGCTCCCGGAGCCGGGCCTCGGCCTCCACCCGCGCGCGCAGGCGGGCCCGCTCGAGCACGGCGGCCGCCTGGCCGGCCAGCGTGCTGAGCAGCCGCAGATCCCGGACCGAGAAGGCCGAGGTGGCCTCCTCGGTGTCCAGGTGCACCACCCCCAGCACCTCGCTCTGCCCGACCAGCGGCACGCACATGGCCGAGCGCACGTTCTCGCGGATCACGCTGGCCGAGCCCTGGAAGCGCAGGTCCGACTGGGCATCGCCCGACAGGATGGCCGAGCGGCCGCGCACCGCGCGCCGCAGGATGCTGTCGGGGATGCGGATACCGCCGTGATCCTGCTCGGGGTGGCGCCGCCGCGAGACGATCGGGACCAGCGGTGCGCCCTCGTCGGCGCGCAGCAGGATGGCGCCGCGATCCGCGGGCAGCAATTCGAAGGCCAGGGCCAGCAGGCTCTGGAGCAGCGCGCGCGGATCGCGCTCGTGGCCCGTGTAGCGGTGGAACAGGTACACGGCCCGGAGCCGTTCGTAGTCGCCGCGCAGCTCCTCCTCCGCGGCCACCTGCGCCTCGGGTTGGAAGTCCCCCGGCTCGACCTCCAGGCAGGCCTGGATGAAGCCCTCGCCGCCCACGTCGGGCACGATGGCGACGGCCCCGTCGGGCTCCTCCGCCAGGCCCGGTTTGAACAGGTCTTCCATGTCCAGATGCTCGCCCGAACGGCAAGGTAGCACGAAGCCTTTCCCCTGTTCAACCCGGGCCGGGGAGCGGGTACAATGCCCCGGTGAGCGCGCGCCTGGGCGACTACCGGCTGCTGCGCCGCCTGGCCCAGGGCGGCATGGGCGAGGTGTACCTGGCGCTGCTCGAACGCGGGGGCGGCTTCTCCAAGGCGGTGGCGCTGAAGACCCTGCTGCCCAGCGTCGCCTGCCGCGAGGATCTGGCCGAGCTGTTCGAGTCGGAGGCCCAGCTCGCGGCCCTGCTCAACCACGCCAACATCGTCCAGACCTTCGACCACGGCTGCGCCGAGGGCCGCGCCTTCCTGACCATGGAGTACGTCGAGGGGCCGGACCTGGCCCGCCTGCTCGCGGCCCACGGCCCGCGCCCCTTCCCGGGGGACGTGGCGGCGGAGATCGGCGTGCAGGCGCTGCGGGGCCTGGCCCACGCCCACGCGCGCCGCGATCTGCACGGGCGCAGCATGGGGGTGCTGCACGGCGACGTGAGCCCGTCCAACATCCTGGTGACCCGCGACGGCCAGGTGAAGCTCGCGGACTTCGGCCTGGCGCGCCTGCGCTCGGCCGCTGCGGCCGACGGCGTGCTGGCCGGCAAGCTCTGCTACATGAGCCCGGAGCAGGCCTCCGGCGAGCCCCTGCGGCCCCAGAGCGACCTGTTCGCGCTCGGCCTGGTGCTGTACGAGCTGCTCACCGGCGTGCGGGCCTACCCGCCGCGCGAGCCGACCGGCGCGATGCTCGAGGAGCTGCGCGCTGCGCGCATCCGCCCGGCCGGCGAGGCCTGCCCGGAGCTCCCGGCGCCCGCTCAGGCCTGGCTCGCGCAGGCCCTGGCCGCGCGCCCGGAGGGGCGTTTCGGCCAGGCCTCCGAGATGGGCCAGGCGCTGGCGGCGGCCTGCCCGCCGTGCGGCCC
Source organism: Myxococcota bacterium (assembly GCA_022710975.1). Taxonomy (GTDB): domain Bacteria; phylum Myxococcota; class B64-G9; order B64-G9; family B64-G9; genus JAKLGA01. Next base: position 156,364 of record JAKLGA010000008.1, read on the forward strand.
GGACCGGCTGGCCGCCTTCGTGGCGAGCGTGGCGCCCGCCGGCGAGGCCGCCCAGGCCGAGCTGCCGGAGCGCACCGAGGTGGCGGCCCGGCCGCTGGTCCAGCCGCCCGCGCCGGCGCCCCGCGTCCGGCGCGGGACCTGGCTGGGGCTGTTCGGGCTGTGCTGGGGCGTGGCCGCGGCCTGGTGGGGCCTGCACACGCCGCCTGGCCCTCCGCCGCCGCCTCCACCCGTGCCCCAGGTGGAGCGTCCGGCGCCGGCCCGCCTGGCGCCGGCGGCCCTGGCCGCGGGCAGGGGCCTGGCGGACAGCCTGCCGGGCTACGCCGCCGGCGCGCCTGCCCCGGCCGTGCGCGCACCCGAGCGCCCGGCCCAGCCCGTCGCGACCGGCGTCCTGCTGAGCTTCCCCGCGGCGCTCGCGGCCGAGGTAGATCACGCGCCGGCCGCCGGTGCCCGGCTGCGCCTGGACGCCCGCGGGCCGCACCTCGTCAAGCTCGCGCCCCGCGAACCCGGCGCGGGCTCGTGGGAGGTGCTGCTGCGCCTCAGCCCGCCGGCCCGGGCGGGCGCGGGCTGGCGCGTGACCGTGGGCTCCAGCCCCTGGATGCGCATCGCGCTCCAGGGGCGACCCGAGGGGCAGACCCCCCGAACGCTGCTGCCGCTGCCCGTGGGCAAGGTCGAGCTGGTGCTCTCCAGCGGGCAGGTCCGCGTGCCCATCGAGCTGGAGGTGCCCGCACCGTGAGGGCGGGTCTCAGGCGGGGCCGTGCAGCCGGGCGGCCACGTCGGCCAGCTCTGCGGCCGCCAGGGTCTCGCGGGTCGGCCGGCCCTGCGCGTCCAGGCCGCGCAGCTCGTAGTACTCGCGCAACAGCTTCTGGGTGTCAGGCACCGAGCCGACCGCGCCGCCCTCGGCCGTGGGGGTGAGCACCTTGGCGGGCAGGCGATCGTCGGCGGCCGTGGCGCCCATCAGGTTGATCAGCGCGCGGCGGAGCAGCCAGATGCGGGCGCCGGCCTGCAGGTAGTCCTGGACGCTGAAGCCCCAGCCGGTGACCGCGTTGAGCGCCTCCACCGGATCGCCAGCCTTGAATGTCCAGTTGTCGAACACGCACATGCACAGGGCCGCCAGGGGGGCCCCGTAGTCCTCGGCCAGCTTGACCGCGGCCGCCTTGCCCTCGTCCACCTGCCCCTGGTAGTCAGGCGCGAAGCCGAGCTCCGGCCAGCTCGCCATGCCTTGCTCCACCGGGTGCATCAGGTGGGCGTTGTGGCAAGCCCCGCGGCTGGACATCATGTACGCCAGCCCCATGCCGTGGGAGCCGCGCGGATCGTGCATGGGCAGCTCCAGGCCCTTCACCTCGGCGGTGAGCGCCTCGGCGCCGCGGCCGATGCGCCGGGCCGCCTCCCGGCTGCCCTCGGCCAGGAGGTCGCCCACGCCCTCGCGCAGGCCGATCTTGTGCACCAGCGCCAGGATGGCCTCGGCGTTGCCCCAGCCGAGCTCCAGGCCGTCCACCTCGTCCCGCGACAGGATGCCCTGTTCGACACAGTCGATGGCGAAGGCCACCGTGCAGCCGCCGGTGATGGTGTCGAAACCGTAGCGGTTGCACATCTCGTTGATCTTCAGCAGCGAGGCGGCGTCCGAGTTCATGCACAGCGCGCCGAACGAGGCGCAGGTCTCGTACTCCGGTCCCGGCCCGGTCTCGACCTGGTACGGGCCGGGCTCGTCGTTCTTCATCACCCGCCGGCAGGCGATCGGGCAGTGCAGGCAGGCGTCCGGCTTGACCAGGAAGCGCTCGGTCATGGTCGGCCCGCCGATGGCGGCCGAGACCTCCAGCGCCTCCCCCAGGCGGTAGTTCTTCAGCGGTACGTCCCCGATGATCATGCTCAGATCCATGGTCGAGTCGGTGCCCATCTGCTTCAGGCTCTCGGCCGGGACCGACTCCTTGATCTGCGCGAACAGGCGCAGGCGCAGCGCCTTGAGAGCCGCGGGGTCATGGGCCTCGAAGGGTTGGCTGCCGCGCACCACCATGGCCTTCAGGCGCTTGGCGCCCATGACCGCGCCCATGCCGGTGCGGCCGGCGAAGTCGTGCTTGTCGTGGCACACGGCGGCGTAGCGCACCAGCCGCTCGCCGGCCTGCCCGATGCACAGGACCTTGGGCTCCCGCCCCGGGCCCAGGCTCGGCTTCAAGGCGTCCACGGTCTGGTAGGTGTCCAGGCCCCACAGCGCCCCGGCCGGACGCAGCTCCACCCTGCCGTCGTCCAGGCAGAGCACCACCGGCTCGGCCGCGCGGCCGCGGACGATCACCCCGTCCAGGCCGGCCGCGCGCATCTCCACGGCCAGGTTGCCGCCGCAGGAGCTCTCGCCCCACAGGCCGGTCAACGGCGAGCGGGCGCAGATGGAGAAGCGCGAGGAGCCGGGCACGCCCGAGCCGGCCAGCGGGCCGAGCATCACCAGCAGCGGGTTGTCCGGGCCCAGGGGGTCGACCCGGGGATCGGCCTCCTCGAAGAACAGGCGCGCGGCCATGCCCGCCCCGCCCAGGAAGCGCCGCCACAGCTCCTCGGGGATGCTCCGCCGCCGCGATGCGCCCGTGCCCAGATCGACTTCCAGGACTTGCCCCTTGAGGCCCTTCATGCCGGTCTCCTCCCAGCTCCGCGGTCGATGGGTCATCGTAGCCGCAGGCCCGGGTGACGCGCAAGCGGCCGACCCAGGGCCCTGTTTTTGGCCAAGGACGCGCCCGCGGTGCTAAGATGGCCGGCGGCGTTTACCAGGGAGAACGCATGGCCCCCAGCGAGCATCCAGAGCTGCAGGCGCTCGTCGCGCTGGCCCGCCGCCTGGCCGGCTCGACCACCACCGTGGAGGCCGGCGGCGAGCTCCAGGCGCGCGCCCAGGCCATCGAGGCGCGCTGGCGGGAGCTCGAGGCCCAGGCGACCGACAACCTGGAGCAGCTCGCCCAGGCCGGCCGGCTGGCCGAGCTGGGCACCCTGTCGGCGGCGGTGTTCCACGAGATGAACCAGCCGCTGGTGGGCATCAAGGGGTTCGCCGAGCTGCTGGCCGAGCAGCTCGGCAAGGCCGAGCCGGAGCGCCTGCAGACTTGGGCCCAGGAGATCCGCAAGCAGGCGCAGCGCATCCACGAGCTGCAGCTCCAGGTGATCGGCCTGCTGCGCAAGGAGCCGCCGCGCCGGACGGCCACCCCGCTGGCCGCGGCCCTGGACGAGGCCCTGGCGCTCTTCCGCAACCGCCTGGACAAGCAGGGCGTCCAGCTCACCACGGCCCTGTCGGCCGACCTGCCCGCCGCCCTGGTCTCGCGCCAGCACCTGGTGCAGATCCTGGTCAACCTGGTGGCCAACGCCATGGACGCCCTGGCGGAGGCCCCCACCAAGGCCATCCGCGTGGCGGGGGTGCACGACGCGGAGCGCGGACGGCTGACCCTGGTGTTCACCGACAGCGGCCCGGGCGTCCCGCCGGAGGTCCGCGAGCGGCTGTTCACCCCGTTCTTCACCACCAAGGGCGAGCGCGGCACCGGCCTGGGCCTGTTCATCTCCCGCCGGCTGGCCGAGGCCAACGGCGGCGCCCTGCGCCTGGGCGATCCGCTGGCCCTGGGTTGGCGCGTGGCGCCCGGCACCGTGTTCGAGCTCGAGCTCGAGGCGCAGCCGGTGCTCTCGGGGGAGGACCTGGAGCAGGTCGAGGACGAGCCCACGTCCAGGGCGGCTCCGCCCGGCCCGAGCCCGGCCGAGCCGGTCCGCATGGTCGAGGTCTTCAATCGCACGCTGCGCGAGCTCTTCGCGCAGGTCACCGTCAGCCAGCGTATGCTGCTGGTGGACGAGGACGGCGGCGAACCCGGGGGACTGCTGGACATCGTCTCGCACCACGGCATCCTGGCCGACGTGGCGCCCTCGGGCGAGGAGGCCCTCGAGCGCCTGGGCGCCAAGGACTACGCCCTGCTGGTCACCGCGCCGGCGCTGCCGGGCATGAGCGGCCTGGAGCTCGTCACCCAGACGCAGCAGGGCTGGCCGGCGCTGCAGCGCCTGGTCCACGGGGACGGGCAGCACCTGGCGCAGCTGCTGCCCGCCCTGGAGACCGGCCTGATCGACTTCCTGAGCAGGCCGATCCCGAACCCGATCTACGCCAGCCTGCGGGTGCAGTGGGCGCTGGCCCGCTACGGGGAGGAGATCCGCGCCCAGACCGTCGCCCGGCAGCTCGGCCACTCCTGCCAGCGCCTGGCGGAGGAGCGCGGTCGGGACGAGGCGCGCTCGTGCGTGGAGCCTGTCCAGGCCGCCCTACGCGCCTTCCGGGAGCGCACGGACACCTACCCCACCCTGCTGCTCGGACCGCCCCAGCTCGCCAAGACGGCCGAGCAGCAGGTGCGGCCCGTGCGGCTCGTGCGCACGGCCGAGCAGGCCCTCGAGCAGCTCCAGGCCGGGGAGGTGCAGATGCTGGTGGTGGTGGACGGCGAGGGCGGCGTGGATGGGCTGGAGCTGGCCCAGCGGGCCCGGGCCATCGATCGGCGCCTGGCCTGCCTGCTCGTCCTGGGCGAGCCCCGGCTCGAGAGCCTGGCGCAGATCCTGGGCAGCGGCAGCGCGGACGTGCTGCTCCGGCCCATGGAGGGTCGTGAGCTGTTCCTGCCGCGCTTCAAGCGCCTGGTCGCGCGCCACACGCTGATGCGCCGCTACCGCGATCTGCTGGACGCGCTCAAGTCGATGAACTTCCACCTGCTGCTCGGCCGCGACGCCCCGGGCTGACAGCTCGACGGAGGCCCGGCCCATGGATCTGACGCGCGCTGCGCTCGACTTCCGCTCGGACACGGTGACCCGCCCGACGCCCGGCATGCGCCAGGCCATGGCCGAGGCCGAGGTCGGCGACGACGTGTTCGGCGAGGACCCCAGCGTGCGCCGGCTGGAGGAGCGCGTGGCGGCCCTGTTCGGGCGTGAGGGCGCGCTGCTGGTCCCCAGCGGCACGATGGCCAACCTGCTGGGGATCGGCCTGCACTGCGGGCGGGGTGACGAGCTCGTGCTGGAGCGCCGCACCCACTCCTACTCGCACGAGGTGGGTGGCGCGGCGGCGCTGCTCGGATTGAGCTTCCACCCCCTGGACAGCCCGGACGGGCTGCTCAGCGTGCCCATGGTCTCCCGGGCCATCCGCCCGCTGGACGTGCACGAGCCCCGCACCCGCCTGCTGGTGCTGGAGAACACGGCCAACCTGTGCGGCGGCCGGGTGCTGCCGCTCCCGCGCTTGCGGGAGCTGCGCGCGTTCACCCGGGAGCGCGGGCTCAAGCTGCACCTGGACGGCGCGCGCATCTGGAACGCCTCCATCGCCTCGGGCGTGCCGCTGTCCGCCTGGGCGGCCGAGGTGGACAGCCTGTGCTGCTGCCTGTCCAAGGGGCTGGGTTGCCCGGTGGGCTCGCTGCTCGTCGGCGACCGCGCCGATCTCGAGCGCGCCCGCGTGCTGCGCAAGATGCTCGGCGGTGGGCTGCGCCAGGCGGGGGTCCTGGCCGCCTGCGGGCTGTGGGCCCTGGACCACCACGTGGAGCGCCTGGCCGAGGACCACGCCACCGCCCGGGCCCTGGGCGAGGGGCTGGCGCGGGTGCTGGACGACCGCTTCCGGGTGCAGCCGCCGGAGACCAACATCCTGCTGGTGCACGCCGACACGCCAGAGACCACGCGCCGGGCCGTCGAGCTCTGGAACCGGCTGGGCGTGCTGTGCTTCTCGCTCGGGGAGACCTCCATCCGCCTGGTGACCCACCTGGATCTCCCGCCGGGCGCCGCCGGAGAGGCCGTGCGGCGCATCGCCGCGCGCCCCGCCTGACGCGAAGCGCGGGTGGCGGACCCGGCAACGCCCTGCGCGCCTGGGCCCTCCGGCCCGCTGCACACGCCAGCGAGGAACCCCTTGGGGACCCACGGGTTTCGGGCCGACCGGCCGCCGCGAACGGGTCTGGTACGCACCTTGCGAACGCGGTAGAAGGGATCTCACCGAGGGAGGGCCCCCATGGACGGACTCATCGCGCTGCTGGTCTTGCTCTTGGTGGCCCTGGGCGCCGCGTTGGTCGTGCTGCCCATCGTGTCCACCGTGCTGGCGGTGCGGGCCAGGCGGGCAGCCCGGGACGCGCTGGCGTCGCTGGACCAGGTCGAGCATCGCCTGCGGGTGCTCGAGAAGGCCCAGCGGGGTGTGACCCTCCAGGCCCCGAAGGAGGAGGCGCGTCTCGCGCTCGCCGTCGAACAGCCCCCTGCCAGCCCTCCCTCGCCCGCGGTGGCGCCCGCCGCGCCCCAGGCGCCGGCGTCGCCGCCTTCCGCGGCCGCCCCGCCGGCGCCCGCACCCGCGGCCTCCCCTCCTCCGGCCTCCACCCTCGAGGCTCCTCCTCCTGCCCCGCGCCCTCCGGCTCCCCCGCCCCGGGGCGCGGCCAGGGCGCCCAGCACGCTGGAGGAGAAGATCGGCCTGGTGTGGCTGACCCGGCTCGGGGCCATCCTGGGCATCGCCGCAGCCGGCTGGTTCTTCAAGTACATGGTGGACAACGACTGGATCGGGCCCTGGGGCCGCGTGGCCCTGGGCGCGCTGGCCGGCGGCGGCCTGCTGGTGTGGAGCGAGCTCCTCGGCCGCAAGGGTCGCACCCATCCGGTGTTCGTCCAGGGGTTGATGGGCCTGGGCCTGGCGCTGCTGCTCGTCAGCGCCTACGCCTCCTTCGCCTTCTACCACCTGGTCCCGCTCGGGGTGGCCTTCGGGAGCGTGGTGGTGCTGAGCGCGCTCGGCGGCGCCCTGGCCTGGCGCCACCGCGCCGAGGCCATCCTGGGGCTGGCGCTGCTGGCGGCCCTGGCCAACCCGGTCATGCTGTCCACGGGTGTGGACCGGCCGCTGGCGCTGTTCTCCTACCTGCTGCTGGTCACCGGCGGGGCCCTGTTCGTGTGCGTGCGGCTCCAGTTCCGGCTGGCGCTCGCGGGCGCGGTGCTCGGGGTGATCGGCCTGTTCATCGGCTGGTACGCGACCTTCTTCGACCCCAGCCCCGCCTACGCCGGCGACGGCATCGACCTGCCCGCGGCCGAGCGCCAGGGCGCCTACTTCGGGCTCCTCGCCCGCGCGGCCCCGCTGGCCGCGTCCGCGCTATTCCCGCTCCTGTGGCTGCTGACCGCCTGGCGCCTGCGGGTCCGCGGCCAGCGCAAGCTGGGCCTGGCGCTGGCGCTCACCGCGCTCACCGCGGCGCACGCGGCGACCACCGCACTGCTCTACGACCACGCCGTGCTGCTGGCGGCGGTGATGTGCGCGCTCGCCCTCGGCTCGGCCGCGTTCCTCCTCTGGCAGAGGGCCACGGCCTGGCTCGGCGTGCCCATGGCGTTCTCCTTCCTGGTGCTGATGGGGCTGACCGACCAGGCCGAGGCCGGCCGCCTGCTGCCGCTGCTGTCGCTGGCGGGCACCTTGACCACGCTGTACGCGGGCGCGGTGGTGTGGACGGCCCGCCGCGAGGGCTGGCTGGCCAGCGGCAAGGCGCTGTGGCTGCTGGCCGGGGCCGGGCTGGGCCTGGCGCTGGTCGGCGGGCTGTACCTCGTCGAGCGCCACCCGGTGAGCTACGCCTGGCTGGTAACGGGCCTGTCGGGCCTGCTGCTCGCCCTGGCCGTGTTCGCCCGCTCGGCCATCCTGCTGGGCTGCCTGCTGCCGGCCGCCCTGCTCGGCCTGGCGAGCGCGGCCGATCCGAGCGTGGTCGAGCCCGGGCTGATCGCGGCGGCCAGCGTGTGGTGCCTGCTGTACGTCGGGGCGATCGGCCTGGACCTGTTCGTCTTCGGCTCGCCCTGGACCCGCGCCCGGCAGGCGCTGCTCACCAGCGCCGGGGTGGGCTTCCTGGCCTTCGTCCTGCTGGCCACCCCCGAGACGGCCACGGCGCTCCGGGCCGGCCTGGCGCTGGGCACGGGGGTGCTGTACCTGCTGGTCGGGCTGCGCACGCGGGCCGAGGGCCTGGCCGTGGGCGAGGCCGCGCTGCTGCCGCTCGGCCTGGCGGTGGCCGCCTTCAGCCTGGCGTTGTCGATCCTGCTGGCCGGCCCCAGCCTGACCATCGCCTGGGCCGTGGAGGGCGCGCTGCTCGCCTGGCTGGCCGCGCGCGAGGCGCCTGCCCAGCCCGATCAGCCGCCCGGCCACCCGGCCTGGCTGATGGCCGCGTTGGCCGTGCTCACCCTGGCCGGCCTGCACCTGCTCAGCGTGGACCTGCCCTGGCTCGACGAGCAGTACTGGGTCTTCTGGAGCTCGGGGGGGCGCCAGGGGCTGCTGCTGGCCAGCCCGTTCGGCCACCCCCTGGCCTGGGCGCTGCTCGGGCTGGCCGTCGCCATGGGGGTCTCGGCCCGGGCGCTCGGCCGGGCGCGCGCGCGCGTCGCCTTCCGCCTGTCGGCCCTGGCCTGCGTGGTGCTCGCGCACCTCAGCCTGCTCGCGCTCGCCATCCACGAGACCCGCCTGGCGCTCTCCCCGGCCCCGGGCGCGCTGGCCGGCCTGCCGGCCGAGGAGCTGCACGCCGCCATCGGCCGCTGGCAGACCGTGGTGGAGGCGGCCTCCACGCGCCTGGACATGTCCACCACCCTGGTCCTCGGGCTGTACGCGCTCACCCTGCTGGGGCTGGGCTTCGGACTGCGCGACCGGCTGCACCGGCTGCTCGGCCTGGGCCTGTTCGGGGTGACGCTGCTGAAGCTCGGGCTGTACGACATCTGGTCGCTGGGCACGCTGTACCAGATCGCGGTCGGCGGCGGCCTGGCCGCCCTGCTGCTGACCGGCGCCTTCCTGTACGGCCGCTTCGCCGGCCGCATCCGCGAGCTGCTCACCGACGACGGAGGCGGAAAGCCATGATCCACGTGATGGCCTGGCTGCTCGTGTGCGCTGCGGGCCTGGCCGCGCCCGAGGCGCCCGCCCTCCAGCGGCGGGCGATCCTGGGGGTGGAGGCCGCCGGGGACTGGCGCGTGGAGCTCGATCCGCCCATGTACGGCGCCAGCGCCACGCGGCCGCGCTTCCAGGACGTGCGGCTGTTCGGGCCCGCTGGCCAGGAGGTGCCTTACGTGCTGCGCGCGGTGGCGCCGGGAGCGCCGCTCCCGGCCGGGCCGGCCGCGGCCCGCGTGCTCGATCCGGTGCTGCTGCCCGACGGCAGCTCGCGGGCGGTGCTCGACCTGGAGGGCCTGCCCGGGCCGCACGCGGGGCTCGAGCTGACGCTGTCTGGCCAGGACTACCTGCGCGCGGTGCGGGTGGAGTCCAGCCTGGACGGGCGCGAGTTCGGCCTGCTGGCCGAGGGGGCCTACGTGTTCGACGTGGCCACCGGCGGGCCGCGTGCCCAGCGCTCGCGGGTGAGCTTCCCCGCCACGCACGCCCGCTACCTGAGGGTGAGCCTGCTGCCCGGCCGGGACGGCCAGCCCCTGCAGGTGCTGTCAGCCAGGGTGGAGGCGCCGGACGCCGCGCCGGCGGGCCCGCCCTGGCGCAGCCTGGCGCTGGCGGCCAGCCCGGCCAGCCTGCCGGTCCTGCCCGGCGAACCGCGGCGCTCGGCCTGGACGCTGGCCGACCGGCCCCCGGGCCTGCCGCTCACGGCGCTCGCCCTGGCGGTCGAGGACGAGGAGTTCGTGCGCCGGGTGCGGGTCGAGGCCACCACCCGGGGCGAGGCCTGGTTCGAGGTGGGCGGCGGGGTGATCTACCGGGTGCGCCGCGCGGCCTCCGGGTTCACCGACGAGTCGCTGGAGGTGTGGCTGGAGCCCGGGGAGCGCCCGCGCCTCCGGCTGATCGTGCTGGACGGGGACGACCCGCCGCTCAGGCTCACGGCCGTGCGCGGCCTGTGGCTGCCCGAGGAGCTCGTGTTCCGCGCCCGCCAGGCCGGGCCGCACGAGCTGCGGCTGGGCGATCCACGCGCCCAGGCGCCGCGCTACGACCTGGCGGAGCTGCTGGCTCGCGGCAGCGGTGGCGAGCCCCGCCCGTGCAGCCTGGGCCCGCTCGAGCCCCTGCCCGTGGGCCCCGTCGAGGCCGGCCCGGACACCCGCCCCTGGAGCGAGAAGCACGCGCTGCTGCTCCAGCTCGGCATCGGCGCGCTCGCCCTGGCGCTGCTCGCCTGGACGCTCCGGCTCCTCTTCCGCCCCCGCCCGAAGTCCTGAGCGCGCGTTGATCACCGCCCGCGCAGCGTGCTAATCCTCCTGCTGGGAGGGAGGAGGACGACGATGCTCCGCGCTGTCTGGGTGGCGATGGCCTGCCTGCTCGCGGCCACTCCGGTGGCCCGGGCCGGCAACGTGGTGGACGTGCGCCTGACCGACAAGGTGGTGCCCGGCCAGCAGCCCTCGCTCAGCGTGGACGCACAGGCCGACCTCGACTCGCTGGTGCTCACCCTGAAGGGCGACGGCGGGCTCGCGCTGAGCGAGCGCCGCGCCAGGATCCCGCGCCAGTCGAGCCGCTCCTTCCCCCTGCCGCAGGTGAAGCCCGGCAAGGTGCGCTGGCGGGGCAGCCTGGAGGTGAAGCTCGCGGACGGCACGGGCGGGGCCATGCCGCTCGACTTCACCACCGAGATCATGGCCTCCATGGAGCTCCGCGTATCGGCCGGCGACCTCGATCTGGAGCGGCGCAGCCTGCTGCTGCGCGCGGCGAGGCCGGTGGCCTCGGTCGACTGGAGCGTCACCTCGGAGGAGGGCCTGGAGCTCGGCCAGGGCACCTTCAGCCCGCCCGCCCCGGCGCGGGAGGTGCGCCTGGGCTGGGAGCAGAACCCCGGCACGGTGCTGAAGATCGCGCTGCTGGCCCGGGACGGCGAGGGTTTCACCGAGAGCCTCGACCTCTTCCCCTGGCGCTGGAGCGTGCCCCACGAGGAGCTGGTGTTCGAGACCGGCCAGGCCGACGTCCTGCCCACCGAGGCGCCCAAGCTCGATCGCTCCTACAAGCTCATCCAGGAGGGCCTGGCCAAGTACGGCAAGCTGCTGCCGATCAAGCTGTACATCGCCGGCCACACCGACACCGTGGCCGCGGCCGAGACCAACGATCGGCTGAGCGAGCAGCGGGCGCTCAGCATCGCCCGCTACCTGCGCGCCAAGGGGTTCAGGCAGCCGATCTTCTACCAGGGTTTCGGCGAGCGGCTGCTCAAGGTGGAGACGCCGGACGAGACGGACGAGCTGCAGAACCGGCGGGCCGAGTACCTGCTGGCCGCCGAGCCGCCCCCCATGCAGGGCGCGCGGGGCTGGAAGACCCTGCCCTGAGCCCGGGCCGTCAGGGCGCGAGGTCGAGCTTCATCCAGAAGAAGTCCTCGTCCACGGTGGCGCCGTGGCCCTCCTTCTTGGCCAGCGCGTCCTGCCACAGCACCTCGGCGGGCAGGGGGTCCCAGGCCGCGGCCACCTGGGTGGCCGCGTCTTGCACCGCGCCGTTCGAGCAGGTGTACAGATCCGGCGCGGCGATGTCGGAGATCGCGGGGGCGTAGTCCTCGAGCGCCGCGTCCGCCTCGTACCAGTAGCCGTCGTAGCGGTACCCGGGCGTTCCGGTCGAGCCGGTGTACACCTGGCCGGCCACGAACAGGCTCGAGCCAGCGACCGCCAGGCCCTTGATGCGATGCTCCTCGATCTCGTCCGGGCCCTTGCCGGTGTAGTACACGCCGCCGAAGGAGAACGCGCCCGTGTCCTTGTCCAGCCGCAGCAGCATGCCGTCGCCCTGCTGGGCGTCGAACACGCTCAGGCCGATGCGCCCGCCGGCGTACACGTGCTGGCCGGACACGTACACCACGTTGGTGTTGCTGCTGTCGTTCGCGCCCGCGGGGTAGGTCTTGCCCCACAGCAGGCTGCCGTCCGCGCCGGCGATCTTGAGCACGCTGAAGTAGGTGCTCGCCCCGCGGCGATCCGCGGCCACGACCACGTCCGCGCCGTCGAGCGCCAGGCCGTAGACGTTGGAGCCCAGCCCCATGTCGACCTGCTTGGTCCAGGCCAGGGTCGGATCGGCCCCGTCGGTGCCGGTGAACCGCATCAGCAGGCCGCGGCCGTTGGTCAGCCCGCCCACGAACACGGCGCTGGCGTCGGGCAGCGCCACGACGGCGTAACCGCGGTCGTTGTAGCCCACCGCCACGTCGACCGCCCGCTGGAAGAGCAACCCGCCGTCGACGGCGTCCAGCCCGACCAGGAACACGGAGGAGTTCGAGCCCAGCGTGCCGTGGGCGTTGCCGTCGCCCGAGGTGCCGGTCACGAACACGCGCCCATCGGCCACCGCCAGGGCGTAGCCCGTGGCGCTCATGCGATCGAGCGGCGAGGCCGCCCACTCGGGCCGCCAGATGCTCTGCCACTGCATGGCGCCGTCGGCGGGATCGATCTTCAGCACCAGGGCGCCGTTGTTGTTGTTGGTGTTGCCGCTGCTGGCCGCGGCCGCGACGTACAGGTAGCCGTCCGGTCCGTAGACCAGGGCGTTGGGGCTGCCGCCCGTCTCGTCGTTCTGACCGGGATCGGTGCACCACTCCCAGGCGTTCTGGCGGCTGTAGATCTTGGCCCAGGCCAGGGTGCCCTCCGGGTTCACCCGCGCCAGCACCAGATCGTAGTAGAAGCCGTCGTAGCCCGGCACCACCTTGGTCTGCAGCAGGATGAAGGTGTTGCCCGAGGCGTCCGCCACCATGGCGGTGGCCTGCTCGTCGGTGGAGGTGATGCCCAGCAGCTTGTGCAGGACCGGGCTGGCGCCGGTGAACGGCCGGGCGTCGTCGCTCGGGCGGCCCGAGCCGGTGACGTTCAGGCTGTAGGACTTGGCGCCGTCGGCGTCGGTGTAGGTCAGGGCCAGGCTGGCGCGCCGCTCCCCCGAGTAGACCGGATACAGGCGCACATAGAAGTCGAAGGTGGCTCCGGCCGCGATCTGCACGTCCTGGACCACCAGCACCGGGTGAGCGAGATCGTTAGCGTCCCGCAGGCTCCACTCCTCGGCGTGGGAGCCGGCCGCCGGGGTCAGGGTGAGGGTGTTCAGGGTCAGGGCCGCCGCGCCCAGGTTACGCACCGAGAAGATGTCGAGCTGCTCGCTGAAGAGCGCGATGTTGCTGGAGGCCGGATCGTTGTCGTCGGGCACGTTGTAGCTGCTGCCCGAGTCGTAGTCCACGCCCGCGTGGGTGAGCGTCAGGCTGGCCTGCTGGTCGGGCTGGCAAACCCCGGCCGCGTCGCAGGTCTCGCCCGCGCCGCAGGTGCCGCAGCTCTGGGTGTTGCAGACCGGATCCAGCCCGCACTCGCGCGCGCCGCAGTCCGGGCTGCAGCCGCCCTCGCACACGCCGCTGGCATTGCAGGTCTCGCCCGCGCCGCAGGTGCCGCAGCTCTGGGTGTTGCAGACCGGATCCAGCCCGCACTCGCGCGCGCCGCAGTCCGGGCTGCAGCCGCCCTCGCACACGCCGCTGGCGTTGCAGGTCTCGCCCGCCTGACAGCTCCCGCAGCTCTGGCCGCACACGGGATCCGTGCCGCACACGCGGTTCCCGCACTCCGGCGTGCAGGTCTCCTCCTCACCACACCCGACCAGCCCGAGCCCCGCCATCCACGCCAGGGCCAAGCACACCGCCAGAGTACGCCGCATGTCCGAGTACCTCCTCGAATGAATTTCACCAACTCCGATGCGCCATTGCACGGAGCCACCCACGCCAGGAGCGACAGAGCGAAGCCATGGTGCCAGCCACGGGGCCCAAAGTCAACCCGCCGGGCGATCCGCAGTGGCGCCCGGTCCCGACGCCGTGGTAGCCTCACCGCCGGAGTCAACCTGGGAGCCCGCATGCCCAAGCGCATCGGTGAGATCCTGCTCGAGGCCGGCGCGATCAACGCCGAGCAGCTCGAGGAGGCGCTGCAGGCCCAGCGCCGACACGGCGACCGCCTGGCCAGCACCCTGCTCGGGCTGGGCGCCACGGACGAGCGCACGCTGGCCATGCACCTGTCGCGCCAGCTCGGCGTGCCCTTCGTGGTGCTGTCCGCCTCCGCCGTCTCGCTCGCGCTGCTCGACGGCTTCCCCCGGGAGCTGGCCGCCAAGGCCGAGGCGCTGCCCGTGTTCCGCGACGGCCAGGAGCTGTTCGTGGCCCTGGCCGATCCGCGCCACAAGACGGTGGTGGACGAGCTGCGCTTCCTGACCGGGCTCAGCATCGTGGAGCACGGGGCGCTGCACGGCCCGCTGCTGGAGGCCATCGGCCAGACCTACCGCATGCTCGACATGGGCAGCATCAAGATGTGGCAGGGGCTGGACCTGGACGCGCGCGTGCCGCCGAGCCCCCAGGGCCACCTGGCCATCGCCGTGGGCGGCACCACCCCGATCCCCACGCCGGGTCCCATGCCTGCGGCCGCGGCCGGCGCTCCGCCGCCCGCATCGCCCAGGCCGCCCAAGGCCCACCCGGCCGCGACCACGCTGGACCTCGACTGGGTCTCCGACCTGAGCGAGGGGGGTCCCCCGGCGGCCCCGCCGGGCCAGCCCCCGGCCCCGCCACGGGAGGCGCCGCCCAGGCAGACCCCGGCGCCCGCCAGGCCGCCCACCACGCCCGAGCCGCCCGCCCCCAGGGCCTCGGTGCTGGTGGTGGACGACGAGCCGGACATCCGCTTCCTGCTGGCCGAGGTGATGCGCAAGGCCGGCTACCAGGTGGCGGAGGCCGCGGACGGCCACGCGGCCGTGGCCCAGCTCCGCGCTCACCTCCCGGACGCGCTGGTGCTGGACGCCATGCTGCCGGGCATCCACGGCTTCGATCTGTGCAAGCGGCTGAAGTCCTCGCCGGCCACCCGGCACATCAAGGTGATCATGGTCAGCGCGGTGTACCGCGGCTGGCGCTACGCCGACGACGTGCGCAAGCTTTACGGGGCCGACGACTTCCTGGAGAAGCCGCTCCGGCTCGAGGAGCTGAAGCTGGCGGTGGAGCGGGCGCTCGCCAGCCGCGAGACCGTCCACAGCCAGGCCGAGCTCACCGCCCAGGCCCGGCAGTCCCTGGAGGCGGCCGCCCTGGCCTACCGCCAGGGGGATCTGGCCGGCGCGGTGCAGCACCTGCAAGCGGCCATCGAGGCCGCGCCCTTCGCCGCGACCCTGCACTCCCGCCTGGGCAAGATCTACGAGCAGATCGGCGAGGTCTACCGCGCGCTGGCCGCCCTGGACCGGGCGGCCGAGCTGGAGCCCAGCCTGGCGCACGTCCTCGACCTGGCCCGGCTGTACGAGCAGGCCGGCTTCACCCACAAGGCCTTCGAGGCCTGGGAGCGCGCGCTCCGGCTCAGCCAGGATCCGGCCCAGCAGGCCGAGATCAAGGCGACCCTGGCCCGCCTGCTGCCCTAGTTTCTACATTCTACAGAACGTGGAATCGCTGGCCGGGCCTGGGCCTAATGTCCGCCCTTGCCGCGCGGGATGACGTTCCACAGGGTGGCCATGACGATGCCGCCGATGACCGCCCAGGGCAGCGCCCACAGCTTCCACCACTGCCAGCCGTGGTTCGTGGTGACCCAGGCCACGACGACCCCGGTCACGGCGGCGGACAGGTACTGCATGCCGTCGAACAGCCCGGCGGCGGTGGCCACGCCCTTGCGGCCGCCGAAGTCCATGGAGGCCGCCCCGCCGATCATGCCGTGGGCGCCGTTGACGAAGAAGCTGAGGCACGCGAGGCACACCACGGCCCCGTAGGGACCCAGCGCGAGGGCGTCAGACCCATAGAAGGCCACCAGGCAGACGACCATCCCGATGAAGCCGATCACCACCACCGGCGCACGGCGGCTCTTGAAGATGCGATCGGACATGTAGCCGAAGGCGAACCCGCCGGCGATGCCCAGCGCGGCGATGCTCCAGGACAGCAACTGGGGCACGAAGTCCGTGCCGCTCATCTCGTAGGACTCCTTGAAGTACATGGGCCACCAGGAGTCCACGGTGCTGCGGCGCACCAGGCCGATCATCATGGAGGCGATGGCGATCATCCACATGTGCCAGGAGGTGAAGATCTTGATCAGCACCATCTTGGTGGTGACCTTCTGGCCCGCCTCGCCCACCACGGCGTCGCCGGTGTCGCGGGACGGGTAGCCGGCCTCCTCGGGCGTCTCCTTGACGAAGAACAGGTTGAGGAAGAAGAACAGCGCCACCAGCAGGGCCGGGATCCAGAAGGCCCACTGCACCGGCAGGAAGGCGGCGATGAAGGGCGCGCCGGAGAAGGCCAGGATCAGGCCGAAGCGGATCAGCACCCCGAAGATGGCGCTGAACGCGCCGCGCTCGCGGATGTGGAACCACTGGGCGTTGATCTTGACGATGGCCAGGGCCCCGAAGCTCTGGAAGTAGCCGTTCACGCCCCACATGATGGCCATGATCCAGGCCATAGTGCGGGCGTCCACGCCCCAGGCCAGCGAGGCGGCCTCGAGCACCGTGCGCTCGTGGCCCGTGCCGCTCATCACGGCCGGCTGGAGCACGGTCAGGCACATGGCGCCGAAGGCGCCGTTGGCGAGCACCACGCCCACCGCGCCGATCAGGAAGGCCTTGCGACCGCCGATCTTCTCGGCCAGGGGTCCGTTGAAGAACACCGACAGGCCGTACACCAGGGGCAGGATGGTCTCGAACAGGCCGAGATCGTTCTTGGTCCAGCCGAACAGCCCCTGCAGCACCGGCGCCAGGGCCGAGAAGTTGTAGCGGGTCATGTAGAACAGCGAGTACAGGACGCCGACCAGCATCCAGTTCTGGAAGCGGCGCACCTTGTACTTGGGGTCCTGGAACTCGGCGGGGATGTTGTCCTTGTAGGCCATGGGCCCTCCTCCGGGGATGATGCCCGGCCACCGTAGCAGACGGGCCGGACACGGGCAAGGCGTTCGAGTTTCTAGCCCCGCGTCGCTACGCGCCGCGGGACAAGCAATTCTTCGCCCGGGGATTCGGGCTCGAATTGCTAGTGCACGCCCATCCAGGCGTCCAGCAGCCGCTGGGCCTGGGCCACGGCCCCGGCGTAGCCGAGCTCCGGCAGGGGGTAGATGTAGTGCTTGCGCCGGGCGGGGATGCCGGCCTCCACGGTGGGCAGGCCGGCCCAGCGCGAGTCGCCCAGCTCGAGATCCGGCCGGACCACGAGCTGGGGCAGTACCGCCGCGCCGTCCAGCGCGGCGCGGAGCGCGCCGAGCTCGGCGGGGGCGCCCAGGGCCAGCCCCTCGGGGCGCTTGTGACCGGCGGAGCCGAGCAGCTTGTCGAAGGCCGCCTCGCCGCCCTGGCTGCGGTCCAGGAGCAGGACCGGCCCCACGCACAGGCCGAGCTCGAGGGCCAGGCCGGTCCAGGCCGCGGCGCTGGCCGTGTCGGCCACGATGGCCAGCCGCTTGCCCGCCAGCGCACGCCGGGCAGTCTCCATACGCGGCCAGGCCTTCTTCTCCTCGCGCTCGAGCAGCCGCTGCACCAGCTCCGCGTCCAGGGCGAGCAGCCGGCCCATGGCCAGCAGCCAGCGGCTGGTGGCGGTCACCCCCAGCGGCAGGGGGCAGTCCAGCACCTTGCGGCGGGTGCGCTCGGCCATGGCGCGCGCGCTCGTGCCCGCGTAGGGCAGCCGCAGCAACAGATCCGAGCGGAAGGCCTGGAGCAGGGCCGGCAGGGGCTCGCCGGCCAGGAAGGAGGGGCCCATGGCGACCCCCAGGGCCTCGACCAGCCTGCGCAGCTCGCCCAGGTTGGCGACCTGCTCCGCCTCGCGCCGGTGCACGAGCAGCCCGACCAGCGACAGCGTGTGCCGCTCGGCCACCGGCTCCTCCCAGCTCACCAGCTCCAGCAGGCTCCCCAGCGCGGCGCCGTACCCCGCCCACAGATCGGGCGCCTCCGCGGCCCCGGCCAGCAGCAGCGCGGGGCAGGTCGCATCCCTGCACAGCCTGGCCGCCAGCGCCTTGAGCGCCCGGCTCCCCTCGACCCGGGCGGTGGTGGCCACCAGGCGCAGCGCGGGTGCGCACCCGTCCACCGGCGGCGGGAGCGTCTTCGCGCCCATCCCCAGGTTGCGCCAGCCCACCCGCGCCGTCCGCTCGCAGGTCCAGTCATGGGCGGCGAGGTCCGGCGGCGCCTGCCCGTCCGCGCCGACCAGGCAGACCTCCACCTCTCCGTCCAGCCCGCAGGCCGCCAGGTACACGCCCAGCGCCCCGCCCTGGCCCAGGGCCCCCGTCGCCGCCTGCTCGCCTGCCATCACCAGACCTCGCGCCACCGCACCCACCTCCGCCCCACCCCCGGGCGGGCGGCAGTATACCCGCGCCGGGACCGCAGTCCAAGCGCGGCCGGGTACCCGGCGTTGACGGCCGGACCCCGAGCCAGTACTGTCTGGCAGTCAGGAGCTACCCCGAATGGGACAGGTCAACGCCCGACGCTTCCCCACCGTGGCCCGCTACCTCGACCTGCACTGCGGCCGGCTGGACCGTCACCCCGGGTGCCAGGTCAAGACGGGCCTGCTACGCGACGTGATCGAGGGCCACCCGCTCGAGCGTGTCGAGCGGGATCTCCCGGCCGAGGTGGTGGAGCTGCTGCGCTCGCCCCCCCCGGTCAACGTGTGGATGCCCGAGATGCTCATCGAGGCGGTGCTGCAAGCCTGCGCCGACGAGCACTTCGCCAGCCAGGCGGAGGCCGAGGAGTGGGCCTTCCGGCACGACCTGGAACGCTTCCGGGGCCCGCTCTATCGCCTGCTGATGGTGCTGGCCAGGCCCGAGAGCATGCTGCGGGCTGCCAGCAAGCGCTGGGAGGCCTTCCACCGCGGCAGCAGCCTGGAGGTGGAGGTGCAGCCCAACCGGGTGGTGGGCACCCTGCGCTTCCCGCCCTGGCTGTACATGCCCGAGGCCAGGATCAACCTGGCCGGCCCTTTCCGCGCCGCGCTGGTCGCGGCCGGGGCCGAGGACGCCAGGGTCCTGCTGATCGAGGCCGGCGAACTGGTGCAACGCTACGAGGCCACCTGGAGCTGAGCTCCTCCGCCCGATGCCACCCCCAGACCACCAGCTCACGCTCGTCGGCACGGTCCACCTGGATCCGGACGGCCCGGCGCTGCTGACCCGGCTGCTCGAGGAGCTCGGCCCGGAGGCGGTCACGGTCGAGGTGAGCGAGTACGCCCTGGAGTTCCGGCGCACGCTGGGCCCGGAGCTGCTCGCCCGGCTCGACCCCTTCCGCCTGCCCGACGGCCGGCTGCCCAACGGCCTGGCCGCGGTGGCGGCCCAGCTCCTGCCGCCCTTCGAGCACAGCGCGGCCGCGGCCTACGCCGGGCGGACAGGGGCCGCGCTCGCAGCGGTGGGCGACGGCCAGCTCTCGCGCCGGCTGCTCTTCCGCCTGGAGCGAGAGCTCATGGTGACCGACAACCTGGTGAAGCTCGCCACGCGCGACGAGCCGCCGCTGCGGGAGCAGGTGCGCACCGAGTGGCAGCGCGCCCGCGGCCACCACCGGGCAGGGCCGCCGCTCGGCTCGGACGCCGTGGCCCGCCTGGCCGGCATGGACCGGGGGCTGGCCCGGCGCATCCGGGCGCAGGCTGGCGCGGGTCGGCTGGTGCACGTGGGGGGCTGGGAGCACCTCAGGGGGCTGGCGGAGATCCTGGCCGATCTCGGGCCCATCGTGCGGCTGCTGAGTCCGGATTGAGCGCTTCGTGCGGCGTGCGGCGTGCGACGTGCGAGCGCCGCACGCAGCACGCAGTTCGCCGCACGATCTCAATCCATCTTCGGCAGCTCGAGGGTGAGCAGGGTGTCCTTCTGGGCCATGAAGCGGCCCAGGAAGGCGCGCAGTTTGGTGTAGGCCCCGAGATCGATCAGCCGCTCGTTCACCGACAGCTTGCGCGGGATAAGCAGGCTCTTGCCGTCTTCGCTGAGGCCGTAGGAGGTCTGCAGGCCGACCGCGGTGCCCTTCTCGAGATCCCGGGTGCGGAAGCCCTTGGGCAGCGCCTGGAGCAGGAAGCCCGCCGGCAGCGCCACCTGGATGTCGTACTCGTCGAGCCGCTTGAACGGGAAGCGCAGCGGGTTCACCCGCGTCTCGGTGTCGGGCTGGGGGCAGATGCCCCAGGGGCAGCCGCCCAGGCCCAGGAAGGCGCCGGCCTTGGCCACCATCTTGTCGCGCAGCACCTCGGCGTAGCGCGGCGCGTGGAACACGAGGCTCAGGGTGAGCGGTGTGTCCGGGGTGTCCAGCCCGCCGAACTCGAAGGAGTCCAGCTCGGCCCCCTGGGCCGCCGCGTTCACCAGCGAGCGCACCACCTCCTCGCGCTCCTGGGGCTTCTGCGGCACCAGCAGGCGCCGGAAGGCGTAGGCCATCTGGCCGACGAGCTCCACCTTGGCGGTGACCTTGGCCTGGCCCTCCATGCCCAGCTCGCCGCGCACCTCGATCCTGCGCCGGTTGTCGGCGGGGTTGCTGACGGGTAGGTCCTTGAGGGCGGCCGTGCCGCCCTTGATCCACAGCGACTTGCGGCCCTCGAAGGACCAGGGCAGGACGCCGAAGGGACACAAGCGGCTGGTCGGATCGATGAGCGCGCCGTCGGGCAGCGACAGCAGCACGTGGGTGAACTGCTCCATGGAGGGGATCTCCTCCAGGGCCGGGGGATCGTCCTCGGTGGTGGTCAGCACCAGGCCGGGTTCCACGCCCACCGACAGCATCATCACGTACATGAGGTTGGCCGCCTCCTCGGGGGTGGCGGTCTTCTCCTTGAGCAGCTTGTCGATGTCGACCGTCTCGACCTCCATCTCGCGCGGCACGCCCGTGAGCCGGCCATACTCCTGCACGTTCAGGTTGGCCTTGACCCAGTCGTGGATGGCCTTGGCCCGGGCGCGCGGGTCGCTCTGGCCGGCGATGGCCTGGTCCGCGAGCTCCTTGGCCTTGGCCGGCGGCCGGCCGTAGTGGCCGAACCACTTGGCGTACACCTCGCCCAGCTCCGACCAGGCGTAGCGCCGGCCGAACCACTGCACCCCCACGTAGGAGGCGAGATCCACCGCGGGCGGCATGCCCTCCTCCTCCTGGATGGCGGGCACATTCCGGGCGGTCCACACGTCGAAGATGGCCTGCTGGCTCACCCCCACGCGGCCCGACAGGCCGGTGGCCATGCCCTTCTCCTCGGTCGCCTGGATGTCGAGGTTGTGGCGGTTGACCAGCACGGGCTGGATCTCCACCCGGAAGGGCGGCCGGGCCATCATGAAGCGCGAGTACATCACCGGCGCGTCCACCTTGTTGAACAGCCAGGAGGTCTCGGGGCCGCGCTGGGTGTACTGGTAGCCGATCACGTCCCCGGCTTCCAGGCCGGGGAAGATGATGGCGGTCTCGAGGAGGTCGATGGGCTGGTTCGAGCTCGGCGCCGCGTCCTTGACCAGCACGGTCTTGATGAAGTCCGAGGGCTTGAGCTCCACGCGCTTGCCGTCCGGCTTCTGCACGTAGGCCTGGATGGCGATCAGCTCACCCATGTGGCGCAGCACCACGTTGCCGTAGCGGTAGCCCTCGGTGGCGGCCCGGTCGAGCAGCTTGAGCTTCACGTAGCGGGTGAAGGCGTAGAAACGGCCCCGGCTGGTGTCGATGTCCACCGGGTCGAAGTGCACCTGGCCGATGTCGTAGAAGTACACCGCGTGGGCGTTCTTGGTGAGCGCCTCCGGGACGGTGGCGGCCTCCACCTCGGGCGGGATGACCACCAGGTCCGCGGTCTCGGCGCAGCCGGCGAGCGCCGCCGCGGCCAGCAGGACGGTCCAGGGGTTGCGACGGGATGCCATGGCTTCCTCCTAGCGGGCCGCGCCGACCTTGGCGCCCTTCTGCTTGGCCGGCTCGAACAGCACCACGAACTTGCTGGCGTCCTGGGCCTTGAGGAAGGCCTCGCGCGCGCTCAGGTACTTGTCGGCCGGGATGATCAGCATCTTGACCACCAGCTTGTACTCGGTCACCAGGCGGTCGTTCTCGATCTGGCTCAGGCGCTCGAGCTTCAGGAACTCGCTGTCCAGCATGACGTTCCTGGGCAGGCCGGCCGGTTGCATGCCGGCCGGGATCTGCACCTCGAAGCGTGTCTCGTAGGTACGCAGAAAATCGAGATCCAGGGCGTAGCGCCGCTTGGGCAGGTTGAAGTAGCCAAAGGTGCCGATGCCCAGAGGCTGGCGCACTTCGAAGGTGAGCCCGGTCCCGCTGGATTGCATGGCCTTCGGGAGTGAGGCCTTGAGGCGCACACCCATGGGGAGCTCGTTGTCCTCCCGGCCGGAGATGGACTGCTCCAGCAGGCTGGCGCCGGGGTAGGTCTCGGACAGCATGCCCTCCAACCATTGTTTGACCTGGTCGGTGGTCATTTCGAAGGCGCCCGCCCGGAACCGGCCGGCGAAGTTGCCGGTGCTCCTCATGTCGAGCTCCAGGCTCATGGCCCCCTCGGCCGCCGGGGTGAACGAGACCTTCGTCTCGCTCACGTTCGCCTCGGGAGGTTGCACCGGGACCTTGTCCAGGAAGGGCGCGCCGGGCCGGGCCACCACCACGTCCACGCCCTGGTCCGCGTCCGGAATGGTGGCGTGATCGAAGGTTCGGGTCGTGGCGTCCATCCAGTACACCTTGCCGTCGGCCTCGACCCGGGCGATGGAGTGGTTGAACTGGAAAGGCCCCGGCAAGTCCAGGTCGACTGCGCCCCTCTCGGACCGGGTGCCGATGATGACCGGATCGGCCTTCAGCCCGACCGCCCGGCACAGCACCGAGATCAGACCGGCCACGGCCTTGCAGTCGCCGTACTTCTTGTCGCACACCACGTGGGCCGAGAGCGGGATCAAGCCCTGCAAGCCACGCGAGAGCGCCACGTAGCGAACGTTCTTGTTCAGGTACTGCCAGACTGCTTTGAGCTTCTCCGTTTCGGTGGTGGCCTTCGCCGCGATCTCATCCGCGACCGCCTTGACGATCGGGGTGATCTCCTGTTGCTTGACCAGCATCTCCTGCCAGCAGGTGCCCAGGTCCTCCCAGGTCTTGATCTTGCGGCAGGTCGGGAACTCCCCATAGGCGGACAGGTTCTCGTTCACCACCATCAGCTTGGCCTGCACGTCATCCGGAGCGACCATGCCGGGTTCAGGAATGATCGGGGCCATCTCGCGGGCGGTCCAGGTGCGCCGCAGCCGGTTGCCGACCTTCTCCTCGGTGGGCTGGATGTCGGCGTTGGAGACCTTCCAGCGGTAAGGGTAGTCCGCCGGGGCGTCCACCGTGAAGGTCATCTCCAGGACCGGATCCAGATCCTGGAAGAACATGTATCCCACGATCATGATCTTGGTGGAGCGGATGCGCCACCTCTCCTCGAAGATCGAGCCCGGGGTTGCGCCTTTCACCGACCACACGAAGCAGCGCAAGTCTGAATCGGGCTGATTCCAGGTGGTGAAGGTGCGGTCGACCATCTCGTCCCTGGGGACCGGGATCACCTCGCCCTCGGGGGTGATGGTGCGGGCCTCCAGCAGCTCGATCTTGTCAAAGGTCTCGTTGTAGCACACGTGGCGCTGGGTCTTGCAGTTGGGGGCCTCGGGCCCGCAGTCGAGGGCCTTGCGGTCCAGGATCTTGATACGCCGAAAACCTTCCTGGACCAAGGACTCGCCTTGGTCGTCCACCGTGCTCACGGCGCGGTCCTCGAGCACCACGGCCACCGCGCCCTCGAAGCGGGTCGGGGTCACGCTCTGGTACTGCTCGATGACCGCCTTGCCGCTCGTCGCGCACCCGGCCACGAGCCCGCCCAGGACCGCCACGCCCACCGCGACCCGGATCATCCTCGCCATCGCAGGCCTCCTCGGAAACTCAGGGCTGGGCCTTCTCGGCCTTGTGCCCCTGCATCTGGTCGTTGAGCAGCAGGTTGCCCACGATCTTCGCGCTGCCCTGCTTGAGCTCGCCCTTCTTGAACCGGTCCGGCACCTCGTACCTGAACTGGTCGCCCTCGATCGCGCACTTCACCTCCACCGGGGCCTCCCAGCCGCCGAACATCTGCTTCGCGTGGAACTTGCAGGCCCCGCCCTGGAAGGCCACCAGGCCGTCGTCGCGCAGCATCAGGCGCTCGCCCGCCTTGACCCCGGCCACGCCCAGGCCGATGTAAACCGCCTCGCCGTCCCGGGCGTAGGCGAAGTACTCGCGCGAGGTGCCCCCGCCCTCCTGCTGCACGAAGGCCAGCTCGCCTGGCATGGTCACCTCGATCTGGCCCTCCTTCTTCTTGTCTCCGGCCTGGATGGTGAGCTTTTCGCCCTGGATGGTCCACAGGCTGGGCTCGCTGGCGAAGGCGCTGTCCTTCACCTTCCAGGCCCCCTGCAGGGCCTTGACCTCGGCCGCGGGGTCGAAGGCGCCGAACAGGCTGTCGCCGCCGCCAGCGCCGCCCCCGGCGCCACCGCCCGGGGCCGCCGGTCCGCCCTCGCCCTGCTTGCAGCCCAGCATCGAGAGCGCCGCGAACAGACCGAGCCACAGCACGAGACGGTCGAAGGTAAGCATGTTCACCCTCCTCATGGGCGAAGGATGATAGCCCCCCCAACGCGTGGATTCAAGACAGGGATCAGCGCCGTCCGGAGCGGCGCCGCGGGGGACCGCCACGCCGGCCGCCGCCGCCCCGGCCCCCGCCGCCGCCTCCCCCGCCCCCTTCCGCGCGGCGCTGGGGCTGGTTGGCTGCGGCGCGGTGCTCGTCGTGCAGCATGTCCGCGTGGCGCTTGAGCAAGTAGGCGACGACCTGCACGGCCTGGCTGTGCGCCAGCACGGCCCGGGCGGCCTCGAGGTGGCCATCGCAGATGGCCGACTCGGCGGCCTGGATGAGATCGTCGAGCAGGGCGGCGGAGCGCTCCGCGATCATCTGGCTGGCCTCCGGGAAGTGCCGCTCCTCGAAGCGGATGTTGAAGCGTTTCTCCAGCGTGCCGAGCGTGCGCACGTGCCGCCCGGTGACCAGGCTGACCGCCGTGCCCCGGCGGCCCACCCGGCCGGTGCGGCCGACCCGGTGCAGGTAGACCGGGGCCTCGTCCGGCAGGCTGTAGTTGATGACGTGCGACAGGTTGCTGATGTCGATGCCCCGCGCGGCGATGTCGGTGGCCACCAGGTAGCGGAGCTGCCCGGCGCGGATGGCGGCCATGACCCGCTCGCGCTCGGACTGGGGCAGCTCGCCCGAGAGCATCTCGGCCTGCATGCCCTCGCGGGCCATGAGGGTCGCCACCAGGGAGCAGTCCGAGCGGGTGTTCACGAACACGATGGCCGAGGAGGGCTTCTCCGCCCGGAGCGCGTGCAGCAGGTAGTGGTGCTTGGGCAGATCCTCGCCCACCCGGTAGTAGACGTTGTCGATCTCGTCCACCGACAGGCTGTCGGCCGACAGGTCGAGGCGCACCACCTCCGGGGCGTAGCGCTTGATCAGCCCCTCGGTCAGCTCGTTCAGGCTGGCCGACAGGATCACCACCTGGCGCCGGGCCTTGCAGGCGTCCAGCAGCCGGGTGACGTCCTCGAAGAAGCCCATGGAGAGCATCTCGTCGGCCTCGTCCAGCACCACCACCTCGACCCCGGCCAGCTTGAGCGCGCCCTGCTCGAGCAGATCGAGCAGGCGCCCCGGCGTGCCCACGGCCGCGTGGCAGCCCTCGGCCAGCGCGCGGCGCTGCTCGCCCACGGGCGCGCCGCCCACCATCGGCACCACCCGCACGCCCCGGTGCCGGCCGATGGCCGAGAGCTCGCCGGCGATCTGGTTGGCCAGCTCGCGGGTCGGGGCCAGCGCCAGCAGGCGGGGGGTGCGCCCCTCGAGCGCCATGCGCTCGAGCAGCGGGATGCCGAAGGCGGCCGTCTTGCCCGTGCCGGTCCGCGAGCGGATGGCCAGGTTGCGGCCCGCGCGCAGCGGTTCGAGCGAGGCGAGCTGGACCTCGAGCAGCTCCTGGTAGCCCATGTCCCGTAGGGCCGCGGCGATCTCCGGCCTGAGGCCAGCGCGGTCGAAGGCGTCGGGGCGGTCGGGAGCGATTCCGGGGACGGTTTGCGTGTCAGGCATCGAACCTCTCAGGTCAAGCCATGTGGAAGCTGCGCATGAAGTCGAGCGCCACTTTGAGCTCGAAGTAGACCACGGACTCGGAGACCACCTGGCCGCTGGCCAGGTCGGTCACGGTGCCGTAGCAGGTGGTGTGGGTGCGGTGCAGGTTCCAGGGCCGGATGTCGCGCTTCTCGCCCACGTAGCGGTAGGCCCGACCGTCCGCGTCCTTGAAGTCGAAGGTGTAACGGATCTTGCCTTCCTGGAAGTAGCGCAGGTCGAGCGTGCCCTGGCAGGCGGCCCCGTCCACCAGCCCGCCCACGTGCACCGTGCCCTCGAGCCAGTTGGACATGAACTCCTGGCCGAACGGGTTGAGCCACGGCACCAGGTGCCGCGCGCCCCAGCGCACCCGGAACTCGAAGGGGTGCTCGCCCTCGGCGCCGGCGCCCGGCGCGAAGCGATGCGTGCCCCGCATGATCTCCTCGGCCTCGAAGCCGAGGCGGCGCTGCTCCAGCATCTTCTTGAAGTCGCTCCAGCGGTCCACGGGTACCTCCTGGGGTGGCGCACCGCGTCACCGGCAGGATTCTACTCACAGCGGAGAAGATGGCAAGAGGTTCCGTCCCGGGCGCAAGCAACCGCTCGCCCGGGAACCGGGAAATCCGTTGACTAAACCACCCGGCTGGGATACTTCCTTTCTCTTGACGGCGTCTGCATGGAGTGTGCGGAGAGCGGATGTCCAACGATTCCACCCAAGACCTGGCCAAGCTCGAGTACGAGTTCGCCACCAATCCCAACTCGGAGGCCTTCATCCCTCTGGCCCAGGCCTACCTCAAGATGGGCCGGTTCGTCGAGGCGATGGTGGTCTGCAAGAAGGGCATCAAGGCCCACCCCGAGCTGCCCACCGGCCGCCTGATTATGGCGCACATCTACGCCGATCAGGCCAAGCACCAGAAGGCCATCGACGAGCTGAACAACCTGCTCAAGCTCAGCCCGCAGAACCTGGACGCCTTCCGCCTGCTGGGCAAGCTGTACCTCAAGATGGGCCGCGAGGCCGAGGGCATCGACTACCTCAAGAAGACCCTCGAGGCGGATCCCAACGACGCCGAGGCCAAGGAAGAGCTGCTCAAGCGCGGCATCGACTACCTGCCCGCCAGCGCGGCGCCGCCGCCCGCGCCGGAGCCCGAGCCAGCGCCGGTCCCCGAGGCCGTCACCATGCGGGAGCTCTCGCCGGTGCCTGAGGCCGTGGCCCGGGCTCAGGCCGGACAGCCCCGGCCGCGGGGCAACGGCGGCCAGGCCGCGCCCGAGCGCCCCACGCAGAAGGTCCCGGTGGCCCGGAGGCCCCCGCCTCCCCAGCCGCTGCCGCCCCGGCCCCAGAAGCGCATCGCCGACATGGTCCAGGAGATGGAGGCCCGCGAGGAGGCCAAGAAGCCCAGCCGCAAGGGCTTCAAGTACACCGTGGCGCTCGCCAGCGTGCTGCTGGTGGTGCTGGCCGTGTACCTGATCTACACCTGGCAGGCGGGTATCAAGCAGGCCGAGATCAACAAGAACCTGGAGGCGGGCCGGCTCGCCTTCAACCGCGACACCTACGACGGCTACAAGAAGGCCCTGGAGAACTACCGGGCCATCTACAAGCTCGACAAGGAGCAGGTCGAGGCGCTGGCGCGGGCCCCGTTCGCCATCGCGGTGCTCATGGGAGAGCACGGCGAGAACCGGGAGCTCACCAAGGAAGCCGAGAAGTACGTGCGCGAGGCCATGGCGCTCGAGTACAAGAGCCCGGCCCACATGGTGGCCCAGGCCATGATGGCGCTCTACGGCGGGGGCAGCCAGGCGGACGCCATCAAGCTGCTAGAGAAGGGCATCCGCGAGACGCCCGAGGCCTCCAACATGCGCACGGCGCTCGGCTTGATCCTGCTCAGCAAGGGCGACCTGGGCATCGCCAAGGACCACCTGCTCGAGGGCGCCAAGTCGGGCGACACCCGGGCGCTGATGGGCCTGGGCGACTGGGCCACCCGGCGCTCGCTGTACCGCGAGGCGGTCCAGTTCTACAACCGCGTGCAGCAGACCGATCGCGAGCACGTGGGCTCGCTGCTCAAGATGGGCCTGGTGGCGGTGCTGCGCGGGGACGATCTGGCCTCCACCCAGGCGGCCGACGCGGTGCTCAACCGCTTCAAGGCCGAGCTCGCGGCCACCGCCTCCGAGCGCGAGAAGGCCCTGGCCGAGATGTTGACCACGGTGATCAAGCTCCGCATCCCCAAGACCCGGGCGGAGGGCCACAAGGCCCTGGCGGAGATGCTGAAGAAGGATCAGACCAACGCCCAGCTGCACTTCGTGGCCGCGCGCGAGTACCGCCGCCAGGACAAGCTCAACGAGGCCAAGGAGACCATCCAGAAGGCCCTGCGCATCGACTCCTCGCGACCGGACTTCGTGCTCGAGGAGGCCGCCATCTTCCTGGCGCTGAAGGACTGGGAGTCGGCCCGCGCCCGGGCGCTGCGGGTGCAGGCCATGGACGCCGAGAGCGGCCAGAGCGCGCTCACCGTGGGCCAGGCCTACATGGGCGAGAAGAACTTCGACAAGGCCAAGGAGTACCTCGAGAAGGCGCGCGGCTTCGAGGACACCGAGGCCATCAGCCACTGGCAGCTCGCCACGCTGTACCTGAACGGACCCAAGCCCGATCCAGACCTGGCCCAGGCCGAGTTCGAGCTGGCGGTCACCTCGCTGGGCGCCATCGGCGAGCGGCGCAAGGCGGCCGAGGCCTGCTACGAGCTGGCCAAGATCTACCGCAACAAGGGCCGGGCCAGGGAGTTCGTGGGCATCCTCAAGAAGGCCCTGGAGATCGACGCCTCCTTCGCCCCGCCCTACTACCTGTGGACCGTCGCGGTCGACACCAGCAACGCGGACGGCAAGGCCGACGCGGTCGAGAAGTGCACCAAGTACCTCGAGCTGGCCCCCGCCGGCGAGTTCGCCGAGAACTGCAAGGCCACCCTCAAGCAGTTCGCCCCGGCCAAGTAACCATTGATTCACCGACAGGACCCGGCGGGATCACGCCGCCGGGTGGGCCCACCTGCCAGCTTGCGCGGGTGGGCGCGGGGGCGGACAATCGGCCCATGCGGTGGCTGCCTGTCCTGACCATGGTCGTCGGTCTGCCAGGGTGGCTCCCGGGCTGCGACTCCTCGCCCGCCTGCCGGGGGCCGGTGGACTGCCCGGGCGGAGAGCGCTGCGTCGCCGGGGCCTGCGTCCCGCCCGACCGCGATGGCGATCGCGACGGGGTCCCCGATCTCCTGGACCGCTGTCCGGCCTGGGCGCCGGACGAGGACACCCCGCTGATCGATCAGCTCGACAGCGACGGCGACGGCCTGGGCGACGTGTG
This sequence comes from Myxococcota bacterium, assembly GCA_022710975.1. GTDB lineage: Bacteria > Myxococcota > B64-G9 > B64-G9 > B64-G9 > JAKLGA01. The sequence goes on from JAKLGA010000008.1 coordinate 185,479, forward strand.
CGATCCCTGCCCGCAGCTCGCCGACCCGCGCGGGCCCGACGCGGACGGGGACGGGCTGGGCCTGGGCTGCGACCTCGAGGCCGAGCGCGAGCGCGAGCCCTACAACGACCTCCCGGCGCGGGCGCCCGAGCTGGCCGTGGGGCGCTGGCTGGAGGGGGTGATCGGCCCACCCACGCCCGAGGCCGACCAGGACTGGGCCTTCTTCCGCGCCCGGGCCGGAGACCGGGTGCGGCTGGAGGCCCTGGCCTGGCCCGACACCTCCAGCCTCGACCCGCTGCTGGTGGTCATGGACCGCGACACCCAGGGCGGCGCCTACATGCGCCTGGCCGACGATGGCCCGGCCGGGCGGGGCGACACGCGCGACGCCCTGCTCGAGCTCGTCATGCCGGCCACGGGCGAGTACCTGGTGCTGGTCACCGCGGCGCAGAACTGGTTCGCGCCCGAGGCGCCGCAGGGCGACGTCGGCAGCACCTGGCGCCTGCGCCTCTCGCGCCACGCGCGCCCGACGACGATGCTCGAGCTGCCCCAGGCGCCGTTCGTCGTGCAGCTCCCCGCGGGGACGCTGGCCGGCTTCGGCCTGCAGCCCGGCGGGCCCGCCCTGCTCGAGGTGGGCCTGCGGGGCGGCGGGCTGTGGGACCCCGCCCTGGCGGTGCTGGAGGCCGGCTCCGGCCGCCTGCTCGCCACGGCCGACAACCAGCCCGCGTGCGCGGACCTGCGGGACGCGCGCCTGCAGCTCTGCCTGGAGGGTGGCCCCGTCGAGCTGTGGGTGGAGAGCGTCGGCCTGTCGGGCCAGCCGCCCGAGCTGCCGGCCGCGCTGGAGCTCCGCCTGGAGTCGTCCGTGGGCTGCGCCGGCGGCGCCTGCGACGCGGCCCTGCCCGCGGCCGGGGGCGCGAGGTTGCTGGCCCTGGGCGAGGCGGCGGCCGCGCCGCTCCAGGTGGAGGCCACCTCCGCGGTGTTCTCGCCTGCCCTGGAGCTGCTCGCCTGCGCACCGGGCGCGCCCACCCCGCAGAGCCTCGGCCTGGCGGAGGCCGGTCCGGCCGGCAGCGCGGCGGCCGAGGCGCTGGCCGCGCCGGGGGTCCGGCTGTTCGCCCGCGTGCGCGAGCGCGCCGAGGATCGCGCGGGCTGCGCGCCGCGGTCCGGCGCCGGGCGGACCTTCGCGCTCTCGGCGGCTCCGGCCGCGCCGCGGCCCGAGCCGCTGCTCCCCGGCCCGCTGCACCTCGAGCTCGAGCCGGGCCGGCCGCGCTGGTTCTCGCTGGAGGGCCTGCGGGCGGTCCGCCTGAGGGCGGTGGCGCGCCCGGCGGCCGGCTCGGCGGCCCACCCGGCCCTGGCGCTGCGCGGCCAGGGCGGCTGGCCGCTCTACGCCCGGGCCAGCGCGGTGGGCAGCGACCAGGGCGCGGCCGAGATCCGCTGGAGCCCGGCCGCGGACGGCCCGATCTGGCTCCGGCTGACGGAGGCCGAGGGAGGCGGCGGGCCCGCCTACGCGGTGGAGCTCGAGCTCAGCGCCGACGCGCTGCCGGCGCCCGAGCTCGAGGAGCCGCCCGGCGAGCACGCCGCCCCGGACGAGGCCGCCCCGCTGCCGCCGGGCGAGCTGGTGCTGCGGGGCGCGCTCTCGCCCGCGGCCGGAGAGGCCGACTGCTTCCGGCTCGAGAGCCCGCTGGGCGAGGCGCTGGAGCTCGTCACCTGGGCCGGCGCTCCCGGCGAGCCGCCGGACACGATCCTGCTGCTGTGGGATCACGCGGGCCGAACGCTCACCTGGAACGACGACCAGGGCGGCTCCACGCTGGCTGGCCTCCCGGCCCTGGCCGGCCGCGGGCAGGGCTGGACGGCCTGCGTGGAGGCTCGCGGCGCGGATCCGCTGGCCTACCGGCTCGAGGTCCGGCGCGCGCCGCTCACCCCCGGCCTGGCCGTGCCGCCCCAGCCGGGGGAGCTGTGCCTGAACGAGGCCCTGCTCGATCCGGGCGAGGCCGATCTCGACGGGGACGGACGCGCGGACGCCGGGGACCAGTACGTGGAGCTGCTGAACGCGGGCCCCTACCCGCTCGCGCTGCAGGGGCTCGTGCTGTGGGCCGCCGGCGGCGGCGCGCTGTTCGACGAGCAGGTGCGCCTGGAACCGGGCGAGGCCCTGCTGGTGCTCAACGGCGCGCCGCCTCCACCCGGCGCCTTCCCCGCGCAGGCCTTCGGGCGCGCGCGGACCGCGCCCTGGCTGGCGGCCGGCGCGCGGGGCCTGGAGCTCGCCCTGTCCACGCCCGCGGGGGCCAGCCTGGAGCTCGGGGGCTTCGCCCTGCCGTCCACCGGCGCGCCGGGCGAGTCCGTGGCCCGCCCGGCGGACGCGGGCTGCGACCGGCCGCTCCGCCCCCACGCGGCGCTGCCCGGGGCGGCGGGTCCGCGCTCGCCCGGCGCCCGCCTGGATGGCTCACCCTTCCCGCCCTGACACCGCCAGGCGCCGGGGAATCGCGCTCGAGGCTGCCCGGGTCGCTTCGCGACCCGGGTAAGAAACTCTTCGCGCGCCAGGCTTCTCTGCGCGCCTTCGGCGCTTGAGAATCCAGCGCGCTCGAGTTTCTAACGCCGCCCACTTCGCGGCACCAGACCCGATGTGCCTGGGTGAGAGCCTTCGGGAGGACTCGACTCACGCCTGAGGATGGTTCCGCCTCGGGGGGGTCTAGACGTCGATCAGGCCCTGGCGGATGCCCTCGGTGATGGCCTCCACCCGGTTGGACACGCTCAGCTTGGCGTAGATGTGCTCGAGGTGGGTGCGGATGGTGGCCCGGCTGACCTTCAGCACCCCGGCCGCCTCGGCGTTGGACAGGCCTTTGGCGATCACCTGCAGGATCTCGATCTCGCGGGCGGTCAGCTTGGGGCCGGGTTCCTCCTCCTGCTGGCTGGCCGCGGGCTCCACCCGGAAGTGCCGCAGCAGCGAGCGCGCCAGGCTGGGCTGGATCACCGAGCCGCCCGCCCGGACCTCCTTGATGGCCTCGACGATCTTCTCGGCCTCCATGCCCTTGAGCAGGTAACCCGAGGCGCCGGCCTGGATGGCGCTCATCACCTTCTCCTCCTCCTCGAAGATGGTGAAGATGAGGATCTCGATCCTGGGCCAGCGCTCCTTGACCGCCTTGGTCACCTCGATGCCGCTGATGCCGGGCAGGCCGAGGTCCAGGAGCAGCACCTCGGGGTTGGCCGCCGCCAGCGTGTCCAGGGCCTCTTCCCCCGACAGGGCCTTGCCCACCACCTGGACCTCGGGGAAGGCCCCCAGCACCTTCTCCAGGTTCTTGAGGATCTTGGGCTGGTCCTCCACCACGAACACGCGGATCGTCTCCCGGACGGTTTCCATGCGCCTGCTCCTTGAGCCTCAGGTCGGCTCGGCGTCGCGGCCCTCCGCGGCCCTCGGCGCCGGCGGGCTCGTGTCCGTCGGCGACTTGTGTGTGGGGATCTCGAACACCACCTGGCAGCCCTGGCCCTGCGCGCTCTGGATGGTGACCTCACCGCCGTAGTGCCGGGCGCGCTCGCGCATGTTGGTCAGGCCGTAGTGCCCCTTCAGCGTGCCCTGGAAGTCGAATCCGCGGCCGTCGTCCTGGACCGACAGGCGCAGGCGGCCCTCGAGGTGGGACAGCGCCACCTCCACCCGCTTGGCCTGGGCGTGCTTGCGGACGTTGGTCAGCGACTCCTGCAGCACCCGGAAGGCGGCCAGCAAGAGCTCGCCGTCGAGGCGCGGCAGACGCCCGGTCATCCTGAACTCCACCTGGATGCCGGTGCGCTGGCCGAAGTTGGCGCAGTAGTCCTCCAGCGCCGGCACCAGCTCGAAGTCGTCGCGCATCATGGAGATCGAGCGGCGCAGCTCGTCGATGCTCTCCTCGGCCACTTCCTTGAGCTCCCTGATCTCGTTCTTGAGCTCCGGCTCCTTGGCCAGCGTGTGCAGGTACTCGGACTGGATGATGAGCGAGGACAGCGAGGCCCCCAGACCGTCGTGGATCTCGCGCGACAGCCGGGCGCGCTCCTCCATGACCGCCAGGTGACCCAGCTCCTTCTCCAGGGAGACGATCTGGTTGTGCTGGCTCTCCTCGCGCTCGTTCAGGTAGACGATCACGTAGACCACGATGAAGTTCACCGCCGAGTACCAGATCAGCAGGAAGACGTCCTCGAGCTCGAGCACCCGCCCGGGGATCTCGGTGTCGATCTTGGCCACGATCGGCAGGGTCAGCAGGGGCGGCAGGATGGACAGCGGGTTGGGGAACAGCAGGGCGAAGAAGATGGTGTAGACCACCTGGGTCGGGAGCACCGGGCTCTTCAGCCCGCCCGAGAAGGAGATCATGTAGACCAGCACCAGCAGGTCGAGGCACAGGGTGAAGAAGGTCAGCGCCTTGCCCAGCGGGCCCCGCTCCACCACCAGGTAGCAGGCCACGCTGTAGGCGATCATGGCGAAGTAGACGCCGAAGGCCACCGGGCTCTGGGCGCCGAAGGAGGCGGCCCAGCGGGGTATCGCCAGGATGCCCAGGCCGATGAACAGGAACGCCAGGCGGGCGTAGAACAGGGTCCGGGCGCGGGTGACGAAACGCTGCCGCCGCCACCCGCCCTCCGGGCTCGCCGAGAGATCGGCGCGGAACCACCTGGTGAGATCCACGCAACGACGGTAGCAGCACGCTTCCGAAGGTGTCAAACGGTCGACTGACCGAGTACACTCGGGCCCATGGAGCGCATCGATCTGCACGCCCACACCACGGCCTCCGACGGCAGCCTGCGCCCGGCCGAGCTGGTGCAGCTCGCCGCGCGCCTGGGGCTGCGGGCCGTGGCCCTGACCGACCACGACGGCCTGGACGGGCTGGCCGAGGGGCTGGCCGAGGGCCGCCGGCTCGGGCTCGAGGTCGTGCCCGGGATCGAGCTGTCCACCCGCAGGGACGGCCTGGGCAGCCTGCACCTGCTGGGGCTGTGGCTGGAGCCCACGGACGCCGGGCTGCGCGCCTGGCTGGCCGGGCAGCAGGCGACCCGCGTGGAGCGCAACCAGCGCCTGCTCGCGCGCCTGGCCGAGCTGGGCATGCCCCTCGATCCACAGCAGGTGGCGCGGCAGGCCGGCGGACCGGTGATCGGGCGGCCCCACGTGGCCCAGGCGCTGGTGGCCGGCGGGCACGCCGCCACGGTCGCCGACGCGTTCGCGCGCTGGCTCTCCCGGGGCCGGCCGGCGTACGTGGAGCGCGTGCGGCCGTCACCGGAGGAGGCCATCGAGGTGCTGCACCGCGCGGGCGGGCTGACCATCCTGGCCCACCCCGGGCTGGCCTGGCGCGGGGAGCGGGCCCGCCAGCTCGGGGAGCTCGCCGCCCTGGCCCGGGCGGGACTGGACGGCATCGAGCTGCGCCACCCCGAGCTGGCCCCCGACTGGGCCGCGGACCTGGCGGCCGAGGCCGCCCGGCTCGGGCTGCTGCCCAGCGGGGGTTCGGACTTCCACGGCGCGGCCAAGCCCGAGATCCGGCTGGGAGAACCGCCGGTCCCGGCGGAGTGGCTGGAGGGACTGCGGGCCCGGCGAATCGCGCGCCTTCCCGACCACCGCCGCCCGTGCTAGTCTGACGGAGGAACCGAAATGTCCGGGAGGTGCGCGATGACGCTCCGCCAGCGGATGTGGATGCGGTTGCTGCCCGCCGGGTTGGCGCTCGCCCTGGCGCTGGGGTGCGGCGACACGGGCTGCTCCTGCGGGGCCCCGCTCGCCCAGCCCATGCCCGAGGAGCAGAAGGTCTACGACGCGGTCCAGCTGCGGCTCGCGCCGACCGCCTTCCAGTTCATCCAGGGCAACCTGACCGAGATCATCAGCCAGTTCATGGAGGGCGGGCTGGCCTTCGAGGTGCCCTACGTGGACGCCACCCAGGAGTTCGACGCCGGGCTGTTCACCGTCACCATCGTGCTGCACATCTGCGAGACGCCCTGCCCGCTGAACATCGAGATCGTCTCGGTCAACCTCAACCGCATCGCCCCCAACGTGCTGGCCCTGGACGCGCGGGTCAACGTGAGCGGGACCATCACCATCACCGGCGACATCCCCGACTGCGAGGTCCCGATCGACATCCAGAACAAGCCCATCAGCGCCAACCTCGTGCTGGGCATCGACGGCCGCGACCACGTGCTGACCTTCGACGTCCAGGACCTGCTGGTGGAGATCGCGGGCGACGACTACGATCTCGACTGCGACTGGGGCTGGTTCGACTTCCTCATGGACCCGATCACCAGCTGGCTGACGGACGTCATCACCCCGCTGCTGAACGGCACGCTGCAGAGCCAGCTCGACACCGCGGTGGCCGACGCGCTGGACGGCGCGCGCTGCCTGAACTGCGACTTCTACTCCCTGGGCTGCCCGGCCGGCTCGGCCTGCGACGGCGACGGGGAGTACTGCGAGGACGGCCAGGGCTGCCGGGCCAAGCCCCTGGGCATGGTCGGCAGCATGGACCTGGGTGAGCTGCTGGCCTCGGTCTCGCCGGGCATGCAGGCCAGCCTGGACCTCTTCCTGGCCGTGGGCCAGTGGGAGGACTCCACCATCGATCCGCTGGTGAAGAACGACGGCCTCGAGCTGCGCATGATCGGCGGCGCCGCGACCGAGCACGACCGGTGCGTGCCCACGCCCCCGGCCGAGGAGATCCCCTCCGCCGCGCCCCCGCCCCGCCTGGGCTTCACCGACGTGGTGCCGGGCACCGCCGTGCCCTACATGGCCGGCATCGGCGTCTCCGACCGCTTCGTGGACTGGTTCCTGTACCAGGGCTACCTGGGCGGGCTGCTGTGCCTGAGCCTGGGGTCGGACACCACCGACATGCTGTCCTCGGGCACCTTCTCCCTGCTGATGGGCTCGCTGGCGACGCTCACCGGTGGCGCGAACACGCCGGTCATGCTGCGCATGCGTCCGGAGCACGTGCCCAGCGCCGAGATCGGCGCTGGCACCTTCAGCACGGACGCCGAGGGCAACCGGGTGATCGACGAGCCGCTGCTCTACCTGAACCTGCCCGGGCTGGCGCTCGACTTCTACGTGATGATCGACGAACGCTTCGTGCGGGTGGTGACGCTCACCCAGGACATCAGCCTGCAGCTCGCCCTGGACTTCACCGCCGACAACGAGCTGGTGCCGCTGTTCGGCGCGGACAGCATCCAGATCAGCAACGTCCGGGCCAGCAACTACGAGCTCCTGGCCGAGGACCCCGCCAGCCTGGAGCAGCTCGTGCCGACCCTCATCGACATGGCGCTGCCGCTGCTGACCGGCTCGCTGGAGCCCATCGCGTTGCCGCCCATCCAGGGCTTCGCGCTGAGCATCGCCGCGGTGCAAGGCGACTACGACCGGCAGGGCACGCCCTACCACGAGTACCTGGGCCTGTACGCCAACCTGAGCCTGGCCCCGGTCCAGCCCAGCCCGCGCCGGACCACGGCGCGGCTGGCCGCGCTGGAGATCCCGGACCCGGCGCTCATGTCGATCCGCGCCGCGGGCGGCCCGCGCGCGCCGGTGGCCACCCTCGAGGTGGGCGCGGACGGCGACCGGCCGGCCGAGTACTCCTGGCGCCTGGATGGCGGCGGCTGGAGCCTGTTCCAGCCCGGGCCACGCCTGCGCGTCCAGAGCCCGCGCCTGCTGCTCGCCGGGCGCCACAGCCTCGAGGTGCGCGCGCGCAGCGTGGGCGACTACACCAGCCTGGATCCCGAGCCGGCGCGGGTCGATCTCGAGGTGGCCACCCCCGCCCCAGCCCTCGAGGCCGCACGCCTGCCCCGGACCCCCGCCGCCGCCGTGGCCCTGGCCCACGAGCTGGCCCTCGCCGCCGGCACGCAGGCCGCGCCGCTGGCGGCCGGGCCCGGGCAGGCCCTGGAGCCGCAGGCCGGCTGCGCCTCCGCTGGAGGGTCCGCCTCGCTGGCGGGCCTGCTGCTCGGCCTGCTGGCCGGCCTGGCCCTCCTGCGCCGCAGGGCCTGAGCCCCCCGGGCGCCGGCCCCGCTCATCACTCGCACTGCTCGTTCGCGCCGATGTCGGGCGCCTCGCCGCAGAAGGCGCCCGCCGCGGGCCCGTTGAGATCGAGCCCCAGCCCGTCCCAGGCCGTCTGCTCGCTGCCCCCGTCCTGCCCCGGGCTGGAGTCGGTGAGGCAGTACCAGCCGTCGCACTCGACCAGGGCCGGGTTCACCCCGAGGTACAGCACCGGCGCCCCAGCCAGCCACTGGCCGCAGGCAGGCTCGCACACGCACAGGAGCTCGGGCTGATCCGTCAGCAGTTCTCCGGCCTGGAGATCGAGCTGGCCCGGGTCGCGCAGATCGCAGTAGACGTGCTCGGATGGCGTCCCCGATGAGGCGTGGTTGAACATCCGCACCCGCAGGACCTCCACCCCTCCGCCCTGGCTGCCGTACACCTTCAGCAGCGCCACCTGCGTGGCCAGCGAGGAGTTGTGGAGCATCCACAGATCGCCGGCGCTGCTGTCTGCGCGCACGTCGATGGGGTTGTCGAGGAACAGGTTGCCTCGCACCAGCACCTCGCCCCGCACCCCCTGCAGGTGCACCCCGGCGCCCTGGCTCACCGCCTGGTTCCAGACGATGCGGTTGCCGGCCAGGCCCAGCTCGTCACGCCCGGGCGGCGGGCCGATGGTCACCCGCTCGAGCGCGCCCGACAGGCTCGCCCCCGAGTCCTGGTTGGCCGCGAGCTCGCTGGCGTAGACGCTCACGTCCGTCACCGGCGCCTGGACCGTGCCCACCACCCGCAGCCCGGCGACGTTGGCCTGGAGCACGCACCCGCCCAGGCCCTGCCCATCCAGCAGCTCGCTCCCGTCGCCCAGGGTCACCGCCTGGCTGCCGTCCGTGACGATCACCCCGGTCGTGTTCCCCTGGGCCACCAGCCCGGCCAGCAGCACCGCCCGGGCGCCGCTGACCATCACCCCCGCGGCGCCGAAGTCGCGGAGGGTGAGGGCGACCACGGCCACCACCTGGCCCGTGATGCTCAGGCCCGGGGCCGCCGCCGGCATGCCCGCGGCCGGCTCCAGGATCACCTCCGCGCCCCGACCGTCCAGGAGCACGGCCACGCCCGAGAGGGGCGGCAGGCCGGAGCCCAGCCGGATCGGCCGCGCGGCCCCGAAGGCCCCCGCCAGGAACCGGATGCGCACCGGCAGGCCGGTCCCCCGGGCCAGGCGCAGCGCCTCCCGGAGCGACAGGCCCGCGCCGCCCTCCGCCTCGAGCCGCATGCTGGCCAGATCGCGCTCGGCGGTGATGCCGTCCTCGTCCTCCGGGGTGGTGACCCGCAGGTCCAGGGTGGAGGCCGGATCTCCCCAGGGCAGGCCCGGCAGGTCGCCCGGTAGGTCCGCGGAGACCGGCCCCAGCGCCTGGCAGGCGCGCCGATCGCCGCCCGGCGGGGGCAGGCACACCCCGACGGCGGCCGAGCAGCTGCAGGGCGCCGCGCACCCCCAGGCCGGATCGCAGACCGTGTAGCCCCGCCCGCCCAGGTCCAAGTCGAACCCGCAGCCCGCGAGCAGCAACCACGTCGCGCCGCCCGCGGCGGCGAGGCGGATCGGCCGATGAACTCGCGCGCGGCGCACCCGGCACCTCCTGCCCCAGTCTAGCCAGGGAGCGGGTCCGGCGGAAGCCCCGCCTCAGGCGGGCGCGGGGGGTGAGCTGGGCTCCTCGCGCCACTCCGCGTGCCCCTCGCCCAGGCCGTGGAGCAGGGCCTCTCCCTGCTCGCGGGAGGGCACCAGCAGCTCGAGCTCCACCTCGGCGTAGGCCTTGTCCACCACCTCGAGGGTCAGCGCGGCCAGCTCGGCAGGCGCAGGGCCGTTGGGGCGGCCCAGCCCAGGGAGCTCCAGGGCCAGCCGGGCCAGGCAGGCCTTCTTGGCCACCACCAGCATCTGGCGCAGCCCGCGCCGGACCGCGGCCAGCTCGAGCCCGCCCTTGGGCCCGAGGCCCAGGAGCAGCACGCGGGCGGTGCCGATGCGGGCGCCGGTGTCCGTCAGCAGCACCTCGTCCGCCGCGCCGGTGAAGGCGCCGCTCTGCACCAGCGCGCTCAGGCGGCCGTTCAGGCGCCAGTCGCAGAGGCCGGCCGCGCCCTGGAGCGGGCGATCGTCGGAGCACACGCCCAGCACCAGGGCGTCCACGCCCAGCCGGTCGAGGGTCTCCAGCCGCAGCGTCACCAGCCGCAGGCGCGGGGCGGACCCGGCCGGCTTGCGCGCGCGCTTCACGGCAGATCCTCGGCCAGCTTGTCCAGGATCCCGTTGATGAAGGCCCAGGAGTCCTCGGCGCCGTAGCGCTTGGCGATCTCGATGGCCTCGTTGAGCGCCACGCGCTTGGGGACGTCCGGGGCGTGGAACAGCTCCCAGGCGGCCAGGCGCAGGATGTTGCGATCCACGCAGGCCATGCGGCTGATCTTCCAGTGGGTGGACACACCCTGGATGCGCTTGTCGAGCTCCTCGATCCGCTCGGCCGCGCCCCGGGCGAGCTGCTCGGCGTACTCGGCGCCCTCGTGGCGCTCCTCGAGGTACAGCCAGTGCAGCTCGAGCACCTCGCCGATGGGCAGCCGGCTCACCTCTCGGGCGAACAGCACCTTCAGCGCGGACTCTCGTGATCGTCGGCGGGAGCCCATGGGGATTCGGGATCAGGGGGCCGTGCGCGGACCCAGTTGCCGGTAGAGGTTCGCGAGCTCCAGGGCAGCCACCGCGGCGTCGAAGCCCTTGTTGCCCATCTTCGAGCCGCCCCGCTCGATGGCCTGCTCCAGGGTCTCCGCGGTGATGACCCCCATGCCGATCGCCACGCGGTGCTCCATGGCCGCGGCGGCCACGCCCTTGAACACCTCCGCGGCGATCAGGTCGAAGTGCGAGGTCCCGCCCCGGATGAGAGTCCCCAGCACCACGATGGCGTCGTGCTTGCCCATGGCGGCCAGGTGGCGGGCCACGGCCGGCAGCTCGAAGGCGCCGGGCACGCGCACGACCTGCAGGTCCTCGTCCAGGGCCCCGTGGCGCACCAGGGCGTCCAGGGCGCCCTCCAGCAGGCGCTCGCTGATGAAGTTGTTGAACCGGCTGACCACCACGGCCACCTTCAGGCCGCGTGCGTCGAAACTTCCTTCCACGATGCGGGGCATGTGAAAACCTCCCGACGCCTCAGCCCTGGGCGTCGTCGTCCCGCGCGCCACCCACCTGCCGCAGCAGGTGGCCCATCTTCTGCCGCTTGGTGCGCAGGTAGTCGGCGTTCTCCGCGGTGGGCGGGACCTCGATCGGCACCCGCTCCACCACCTTCAGTCCGTAGCCCTCGAGCCCGATGATCTTCTTCGGGTTGTTGGTCATCAGCCGCATCTTGCCGACGCCGAGATCGAGCAGGATCTGGGCCCCGATGCCGTAGTCGCGCAGATCCGCCTTGAAGCCGAGCCGCTGGTTGGCCTCGACCGTGTCGGCGCCCTGGTCCTGCAGGGCGTAGGCCTTGAGCTTGTTGACCAGCCCGATGCCGCGCCCCTCCTGGCGAAGGTACAGGAGCACGCCGCAGCCCTCGCGCTCGATCTGCGCCAGCGCCCCGGCCAGCTGGTTGCCGCAGTCGCAGCGCAGGCTGCCGAACACGTCCCCGGTCAGGCACTCCGAGTGGACCCGCACCAGGACCGGCTGGTCGGGCCGCGGCTCGCCCAGCATGAGCGCCACGTGCGTCTGCCGATCGACGTCGTTCTCGTAGGCGATGGCGCGGAAGGGCCCGCCGTAGCGGGTGGGCACCTGGGCCTCCGCCACCCGGCGCACGAGCGTCTCGCGGTGCACGCGGTACTGGATCAGATCGGCGATGGTGACGATGTGCAGGCCGTGCGTGCGGGCGAACACCTCGAGGTCCGGCATGCGCGCCATCGAGCCGTCCTCGTTCATGATCTCGCAGATCACCCCGGCCGGCCGCAGGCCCGCCATGCGGGCCAGGTCCACCGAGCCCTCGGTCTGGCCGGTGCGCACCAGCACCCCGCCCTTGCGGGCGCGCAGGGGGAAGATGTGCCCGGGCCGGACGATGTCCTCGGGCCGGGCGCCGTCGGCCACGGCGGCCAGGACGGTGGTGGCCCGGTCGGCGGCCGAGATGCCGGTGGTCACGCCGCGACGCGCCTCGATGGACACGGTGAAGGCGGTGCCGAAGGCGCTCTCGTTGTAGCTGTCGTCCACCATCATCGGCAGCCGGAGCTGCTCGATGCGCTCGGTGGTCAGCGCCAGGCAGATCAGCCCGCGCCCGAAGCGGGCCATGAAGTTGATGGCCTCCGGGCTGACCAGCTCGGCGGCCATGCACAGGTCGCCCTCGTTCTCCCGGTCGGCGTCGTCCACCAGGATGACCATGCGGCCGGCGCGGATCTCGGCCAGGGCGCGCGCGACGCGCTCGATGGCCTTGGTGGTGTCTACCTGCGGACTCATGGACTCCGAGCCTACTCCAAGCCTCGGGGCAGGTTCAAGGGCGGCCGCCCGCTCAGGGCTCCTCGGGCGGCAGGAAGCCGTGCTCGCGCAGCAGCCGCTCGTCGACGCCCTGGCCGCCGCCCGGGCCGAGGAAGTGGCGCACGTACTTGCCCAGGATGTCGGACTCCAGGTTGACCTGCGCCCCGGGGCGCCGCTCCCCGAGGGTGGTGCCCGAGAGCGTGTACGGCACCAGCGTCACCCGGAACAGGCCGCCAGACGGCTCGTTGATGGTCAGGCTGACGCCGTCCACCGCCACCGAGCCCTTGGGCACCAGGTAGGGCCGCACGGCCTCCGGCGCGGAAAGCTCCAGCTCCAGGCTGTCGCCGCGCGCCCGCCGGGCGAGCACCTCGCCCAGCCCGTCCACGTGGCCGAGCACCAGGTGACCGCCCAGGCGCGCGCCCAGCGCCAGCGCGCGCTCCAGGTGGACCCGGGCGCCGGCCTGCAGCCGGCCCAGGCTGGTGCGGGCCAGGGTCTCCGGGCCCACGTCGGCCTCGATGCGCCCGGGCGCCAGGCGGGTGATCGTCAGGCACACCCCGTCGACCGCCAGCGAGTCCCCGGGCCGCAGCTCCCCGGTCGGCAGCTGGCTGCCCAGGACCAGCCCGCGGCCCTCGTCCCGCCGCCGGACCTCGAGCACCTGGCCGACGTCCTCGACGATCCCGGTGAACATCGGGTTACTCCCCCTCCCCGACCGTCGCGCAGAAACGTGCCTCGCCCTCCGGCCAGCGGACCGGGCCCGACAGCAGCACGTCCGGCCCGCAGCGCCGGAGCCCGAGCGGCTCCACGCGCGGGGCGTCGGCCACCCGCGCCGGGCCGGGCGCCCCGAGCAACGGCACCCCGTCCGCCCCCAGCAGGCAACCGGCCACGGCCAGCTCCACCCAGTCCACCGTCCGCGCCGCGAACACCGCCCCCAGGACCTGCGAGCCACCCTCCACCAGCAGGCTATGCACCCCGCGGTCCAGGAGATCGGCCAGCACCGCGGGGAGCTCCAGCCGCCCAGCCCGCGCGGGGACCCTCACCACCCGGGCGCCCGCGCGCTCCAGGTCCACGGCCCGGGCTCGCGGGGCCCGCGGGGAGCAGTAGATCCACACCGGCGCCCCGCGCGGCGTGGTGAGCACCCGCGAGCGCGCCGGCGTGCGCAGGTGACTGTCCAGGATCGCCACGACGGGATCGCGCCCGCGCAGGTGGCGCACGTTGAGCGCCGGGTCGTCCTGGAGTAGCGTGCCGATCCCGACCAGGATGCCCTGGAGCCGGGCGCGCAGGCGGTGGGCGTGGACGCGGGACTCCTTGGAGCTCACCCAGCGGGCGTCGCGGCTGCTCGGGGCCAGCCGGCCGTCCAGGCTGGAGGCCGCCTTCACCACCACGTAGGGCCGCCCGCGCTGGATGAACACGTTGTACTCGCGGTTCAGCTCCCGGCAGTCGTCCTCGAGCAACCCCGCGCGCACCTCGAGCCCGGCCCGGCGGAGCCGCTCCGCGCCCGCCCCGCACTCGCGCGGGTTGGGGTCCAGCGTGCCGATGATCACCCGGCGCAGGCCGGCCGCGAGCACCCGCTCGGTGCATGGCGGCGTGCGCCCCTGGCAGTGGCAGGGCTCGAGCGTCACGTACAGATCGGCGCCGCGGGCGGCCGGCCCGGCCTCGTCCAGCGCCAGGATCTCGGCGTGGGCGGCCCCGGGCCGGTGGTGGTAGCCCTGGCCGAGCACGCGCCCGCCGCGCACCACCACGGCGCCCACGCGTGGGTTGGGCCAGGTGCGCTGGCCGGCCCGTCGGGCGAGCCGCAGCGCCAGCCGCATGAAGCCTTCGGGGCCCGCCGATCCCTGGCGGCGGGTCGGGCTCACTTGCGCTCCCCCTTGCGAGGCCGGCTCGGCTGGACCAGATCCTGCAGCTCGCTCATGAACTCCTTCAGGTCCTTGAAGGAGCGGTAGACGCTGGCGAAACGCACGTAGGCCACGTCGTCGGTGGCCTGCAGGAAGCGCATCACGTCCTCGCCCAGCACCTGGCTGGTGACCTCCCGGTCGCCGCTCTCCAGCACCCTGCGCTCCAGCTCGTCCACGAACTGGTCGATGGTGTTCACGCTGACCGGCCGCTTCTGGCAGGCGATGCGGATGCCGCTCTTGAGCTTCTCCCGGTCGAAGGGCTCGCGCCGCCCGTCCTTCTTGATGACCATCGGGGTGATGGTCTCAACCCGCTCGTAGGTGGTGAAGCGTCGGGCGCACAGATCGCACTCGCGGCGCCGCCGGATGGCGTGGCCGTCCTTGCTCAGGCGGGAGTCGATCACGCGGTTCTGCAGGTGGTCGCAGAACGGGCACTTCATGGCGTCCCCCCCGCGGGCTCGGTCAGCCGCACCATCTTCAGCCCGGCCTCGGCCGCCATGGCAGCGGACAGGTCGTCCGGGTAGTCGCCCAGGAACACCACCCGCTCGAGCCCGGCGTTGATGATCATCTTCACGCAGATGACGCACGGCCGGAAGGTGCAGTACATGGTGCCACCGCGGATGCTCACCCCGTGGTAGGCGGCCTGGACGATGGCGTTCTGCTCGGCGTGCAGCCCGCGGCACAGCTCGTGGCGCTGGCCCGAGGGCACGCCGAGCTTCTCCCGCAGGCAGCCGGTCACCTCGCAGTGGGTCACCCCCTTGGGGGTGCCGTTGTAGCCGGTGGCCATGACCATCTTGTCCTTGGCCACCACCGCGCCCACCCGCCGCCGCAGGCAGGTGGAGCGCCGCTCCGCCAGGCGGGCCATGTCCATGAAGTAGGTGTCCCAGTCGGGTCGCGTGCTCACGCCTGCCCGTCCAGCTTCTCCACGCGCCGGGCGTGGCGGCCGCCCTCGAAGGGGGTGTCGAGGAACGCGCGCAGGATGTCCTCGGCCTCCCCGGGGCCCGTCACGCGCTCCCCCAGGCAGAGCACGTTGGCGTCGTTGTGCGCGCGGGCCATGCGGGCGGTGTAGGCGGAGCCGCACACGGCGGCGCGCACGCCGCGGAACCGGTTGGCCATGATGGACATGCCGATGCCGGTGCCGCACACCAGCACCCCCAGCCGGTAGCGGCCCGCGACCACGCCCGCGGCCAGACGCGCGGCGAAGTCCGGGTAGTCCACCGACGCGGTGCCCTGCGTGCCCAGGTCCTCGACCTGGTGGCCCCAGGCCTGCAGGCGAGCCACGACCAGCCCCTTGAGCCCGAGGCCCCCATGGTCGCTGGCCACGGCCACCGGCAGCGCGCTGGCGGCGTTCATGCCTTGCGCTCCTCGAGGAAGGTGACGATGTCGCCCACGCTCTGGATGCGCGTCTCGAGGACCTCCTCGGGCACGTCGCTCAGATCGAGCGCGAAGGCCTCCTCCACGTCCATCAGCACCGCGTAGCGGTCCAGCGAGGTGGCGCCCAGGTCGTCCTTGAGGTTGGCCTCCAGGCGGATGGTGGCCGGGGCGAGGTTGAGCACCCGGCCGACGATCTCGCGCACCCGTTCCTCGACGCTCATGTCGCCGCCTCCAGCGCGGCCAGGGCCGCCGGCAGGTCGGCTGGCTCGGCCACGGACAGGCATCTCGCCTGCCGGTCGATGCGTTTGAGCAGCCCGGCCAGGACCTTGCCCGGACCGAGCTCCAGGAAGAGCCTCACCCCTCGGCCCAGCACCCAGCCCACGCACGCGCTCCAGCGCACCGGCGAGACGAGCTGCGCCTCCAGCGCGCGGCGGATGTCTTGCGGATCGCCGTGGGGCAAGCCAGAGGCGTTGGACAGCACAGGCGCGCTCGGCGCGTGGACGGCCACCTGCGCCAGGGCCTCGCGCAGGCGCTCGGCCGCCGGGCGCATCAGCGCCGAGTGGAAGGGGGCGGACACCTTGAGCGGCAGGATGCCTCTGGCGCCCGCGGCCTGCAGGGGGCCCTCGGCCCGCGCCAGCGCCCGGGCGTGACCCGAGATCACCACCTGGCCGGGGCAGTTCAGGTTGGCCACCACCAGCACGTCCTCGCCCGCAGCCTGGGCACAGGCCGTCGCCACCGCCTGCTCGTCGAGCCCCAGCACCGCGGCCATCGCGCCCTGCCCGGCCGGCAGCGCCGCGCCCATGGCCTCACCCCGGCGCCGCACCAGCCGCAGCGCGTCGGCGAAGCTCAGCGCACCGGCG
Source organism: Myxococcota bacterium (assembly GCA_022710975.1). Lineage (GTDB taxonomy): Bacteria > Myxococcota > B64-G9 > B64-G9 > B64-G9 > JAKLGA01. Next base: position 201,955 of record JAKLGA010000008.1, read on the forward strand.
GCGGCCAGGGCGGCGTACTCCCCCAGCGAGTGTCCCAGGCAGGCCGACGGCCGGAGCGGGCCGCGCTCCGCGAGCGCGGCCACGGCGGCCATGGAGACGGTGAAAAGCGCGGGCTGCAGGTTCTCCGTGCGGGTCAGCTCGTCCTCCGGCCCTTCCAGGCAGAGGCGGGTCACCGACCAGCCCAGCACCTCGTCGGCCTCCGCGAACACCTTCCGCGCGGCGGCGCTCTCGCGCCGCAACGCCTCGCCCATGCCGACGTGCTGGGCGCCCTGGCCGGGGAACAGGAAGGCGGGGCCGACGCGGCTCGGGGACGGGGACGCTTCGTTCGCGGCCGCCATCGCTCAGCGCGCCCCCCGGGCTCACTCGACCGGCACGACCTCGCGGCCCTTGTAGTACCCGCACTTGGGGCACACGCGGTGCGGGAGCATGCGCTCGGTGCACTGCGGGCAGTCGATCGTCTGCACCGGCTCGATCTTCCAGTTGGCCCGACGCTTGTCGCGCCGGCTCGTGGACTTTTTCCTCTTCGGGATTGTCATGACCAGACTCCGCGGCTAGGGGCGCTCGTCGCCCTTGGAGGACGAGGCCTTCATGGAGACCAACAAGCTCCAGCGGGGATCCACTTCCCCGGTGGAGCAGCCACACGATTCGGTGTTCAGGTCGATCCCGCACACCGGGCACAGGCCGCGGCAATCGTCACCGCAGCGCGGTACCATCGGCAGGGCCAGCAGGATCTGCTCTCGCAGGATGTCATCCACCTGGATGAACTCTTCCTCGTAGAAGTCGGCGTCCACGTCCGCTCCGGTCAGCTCGAGCTGGGCCGGCAGCGCCCGCGGGCGGGCCGAGGCGGGCTGGAGGCTGACCCGGAACGCCACCGGCACCTCGAGCTGGTACTCCTTGAGACAGGCCGAGCAGGCGGATTCCAGGGGCACCCGGAAGTCGGCCTCGACCAGGACCTCGAGCCCCATCTTGCGCAGGTGCACCGGGGCCTCGGCCCCGCGCACCGCGTGGTAGGGGTAAGGCTCGCCGCCCTGGAGCAGCTCCTCGAGCCAGGCCTGCTCCAGCGCGCGGACGACCAGCTTGCCGTCCGGGCCGATCTCGTTCAAGTGGACCTGCAAGACTGCTCCTTCGGGTCCCTTCCCAACGGGGGGTCCACCGCAGCCGGCCAAGTATACTCACCCGCGACCTGGGCGCAACAGGTTTCAACGCGGTTGACACCCCCCGGCAGGCAGGCGTACAACCTAGGCCATGCGAGGGGTTTCCAGCTTGCTGCTGTTCGCCGTCCTGGGTCTGGGAGCGCTCGGCGCGCCCGCCCAGGCCGGTCCCCGGCCCGCGGCGCCCTCCGGCGCCAAGCAGGTGGACCAGGCCATCCAGCTCTATTACGAGGGCCGCTACCAGAAGGCCGAGCAGGCCCTGCTGAAGGCCCTGGAGAGCCCCGACCTGGACGCCGGCCGCAAGCTCGGAGCCCTGCAGTACCTGGCCTTCTGCCAGGTCGCCATGGGGGACGTCGAGTCCGCCCGGCAGACCTTCGACCGGGTCCTGACCCTGCGGCCGGACTTCGTCCTGCCAGCGGGCACCCCGCCCAAAATCTCGAATCTGTTCGAGGAGGTCAAGGCCACCCGGACGCCGCCCCCCCCTCCCGAACCGCCGACGATCAAGCACCAGGCCCCGCCGGGCGGGGGAGAGCCCCGCTCGGTCGATGTGGAGGCCAGGGTCGCCCGGTTGCCCGAGGGCGGGCAGGTGGTCGTGGCGTACCGTTTCAACCAGCGTTCGGACTGGAGCCGGCTGCGGATGACGCCCGCCGACGGCGGCCGCTTCACCGCCAGCCTGCCTGCGCCGGCCTCGCCGGCGGACCGGCGGGTGGAGTACTTCCTGGAGGTGCTGGACCGGGATGGTCAGCGCCAGGCCCAGGCCGGGGGTGAGGACGAGCCGCTCCAGGTCGCCTTCGCCACGCTCCCGGCCCCCCCGCCGCCGAAGAAGGACGACGACTCGGGCCCCTCGATCCACTGGTGGCTCTGGCCCGTGGTGGGGGTGGTCCTCCTGGGCGCCGGGCTGGCCATCGGCCTGACCGTGGGCGGCGATAGCGAGTCCACGGGCCTGGTGCGGGTCCAGATCAACCCGGTGGGAGAGTGAGCATGGCGCCGTCGATCCGATCGCGTGCTGCGCGCCGGAGCACCTGCGGCCTGTGGCTGTTCGGGCTGGCGCTCGCGGCCCTGGCCGGCTGCGGCCCGGACGCTGGCCCGGACGGCCTGGCGGGGGTGTCCGCCGCCCTCTACCTGCCCCAGGATCTGGCCGCGGATCTCGTCAGCGTGACCATCTACGCCTACGAGACCGACCGCACGACCCATGAGCCCGTCTGCGACCGTTTCCTGACCAATTCGGAAGCCTACAAGTCCTACGGGGAACAGACCAAGGCCACCATCGTGTTCGCCTCCGGCGACACGGCCGAGCTGCGGCTCCCGGATCGGGGCAACGTCTGGCGAATCTACGCCCGCGGCTACGATCTCAACAACCTGCCCATCGGCCACGGCTGCATCGTGGGGGTGATCGCCGTGGATCCCGACGCGGCGGAGCCGGTGCAGGTCGCGCTGACCATGAACAGGCTCTAGGGGCGCACGGAGCGGCTCAGGCCTGATCGCCGATCTGCTGCGAGACGTAGGCCTGGATGGCCTGCTCGATCTCGGGCGGCAGATCCACGAAGCGGATGCCTGCCCCGACGCCTGACTCCAGGCGGGTGGAGACCACCTCGCCGGAGGCCTCGATGGGGGCTGGCCGGCCCGGCAGCTGGAAGCGCAGCCGCACGCGCGTGCCGATCGGGTGCGGGATGGTGCGCTCGAAGAACACCCCGCCCACGGACAAATTGCCAGCCTGCTGCAGGTACAGGTCCTCGCCCTTGTACTCCTCCACCCAGATGGAAACAGGGACGCGCGGGCTCTGGCGACGATCGGCAGACGACATCGGGGCATCCCCCCATGGTCGGGCGATACGCGCGATGCAGGGCTCGAACCTGCGGCCTTTGGCTCCGGAGGCCAACGCTCTATCCAACTGAGCTAATCGCGCACCGGCGCCGCAATCTAGCAAAACCCGGCCGGGATGCAAGGAAAAAAAGACTCAGTGCAGCCAGCCGGCGGCGGGTTCCAGGCGGTTCTCCTGGCCGGGTTCCAGGAAGCCGCAGAAGCGCAACCCCAGCCCCACCACCGGGCGGCGAGGGCTCCCGCCGGCGGTCCGGTTGAGGAAGCACAAGTGCACCACCTCGCCGATCACCGTCAACTCCACCGGGCTGCCCGGCAAGGAGAAGGTGATCTCCATCCGCCCGCCGAGCGGGTAAGGGTCGGGCGCCTCCAGGAACATGCCGCCCTCGGAGATGTTCCGGGCGATGCCGAACGAGGAGCCCCACGCACCGGCGATGTACACGGCGAACACCTTGTCCATTCGCCGTTCCACGCGCCGGTCCTCGGCGCGTGCCTCGGCGGTGCGAGGAGTTTCGAGCTCGAGCGGAGGTGAGGTGGAGGATGAGCTGGCCATGCCTACCTTGTACTACATGTAGTACAAGGTAGGCAAGAAAACCACCGGATTCCTCATCCGAAGGGAAAACAAGCAGATAGAGCCACAGAGGCTTGACACCCGCGCGTGGTCCGTCCAACATGCGAGGGATCGAGGAGGCGGCATGCCCCGAAGGCGGCTCGGCGAGGTCCTGATGGAGGAAGGCCTGATCGATCAGGCCGACCTCGACGAGGCGCTGCGCTACAAGGAGAAGTCGGGCTACCGACTCGGGACTGCCCTGGTGGCGCTGCGGATCATCGCCGAATGGCAGCTCACCGAGGCGCTGAGCAAGGCCCTGGACATGCCCCTGGTGGACCTGACCAAGGAGCGCCCGACGCGGGAGGCCTTGCGGCTCATCCCCGCGCGGCTGGCCGAGCGGTTCGACCTCATCCCGCTCCGGCTCGAGGGCAAGGGCAAGGGACGCAGCCTGCAGGTGGCCATGAGCGACCCTCTCAACCACTCGGTGATCAAGCGCATGCAGGATCTGGCTGGTTGCGAGGTCACCGCGCTGCTCGCCAGCCTCTCGGCCATCCAGAAGGCCATCCGTGTCCACTACCACGGCGGCCCTTCCGAGCCCGCCACCGATCCGGACGAGGCGCCCCTGCCCCCGCCGGGTGATCCGTACGCCGAGGCCGAGTCGACCCACGAGCAGACCCTCACCTTCCTGCTGGCCGAGGCCGAGGATCTCGGACGCGCCGCGGCGGCGTCCGAGTCTCGCAAGACCGCCGCGCCCGCGCTGACGGTCGCGCCGGCGCCGCAGCGCACACTGGCCCTGGAGATCCGTTTCCGGGCCTTGCTACACCTGATGCTGAAGAAGGGCCTGGTCCAGGGGCAGGAATACGCAGAGGCCCTCCAGCACATGCTGGACGCGCTGGCCAAGGAGTCGCCGGGCCCGAAACGCGGCGCGGGCTGAGACGCCCCCCCGCCCCAGGGCCCAGAGTGGAGTCGCACATGGCCTTCCATCGCCGTCTCTCGTTCCTGCTCGGCTGGCTCCTGGTCCTGGCCTGGGTCGCGAGCGCGCAGGCCGGGCCTCCCAAGGCGAGGCCCAAGCCCAAGGCCAACCCGAACCAGGCCCAGCTGATCATCGAGTGCATGGAGGACGGGGCCAAGGTCTACCTGGACAAGAAGCTGCTGGGCAAGACCCCGCTCCCGGCGCCTGTGCCGGTCCGCCCGGGCAAGCACAAGATCGAGGCCAGCAAGCCCGGCTTCACCAGCTTCGAGCTGGATGTGGTCGTCAAGGCGCGCCAGAAGCTGCCCCTGACCATCGAGCTCATGCCGTACTCGGGCCTGGTCAAGTTCAGCTGCAACGTGGCCAGCGCCGAGGTGTACGTGGACGGCAAGATGTTCGGGGCGACGCCGCTCATCAAGGACGTGATGGTCGGCAACCACAAGGTGGTGATGATCAAGGAGGGCTACAACGACTTCGCCACCGAGGTGACCGTCCAGGCCGGCCAGAAGCACTTCGTGGAGGGCGTGCTGACGCCGTTCGAGGACTTCTCCGACGACGTGAAGGCCATGGCCAAGGCGGCCAAGGAGAAGGCCGAGCAGGATCGCCTGGCGGCCGAGAAGCTGCAGGCCGAGGCGGCCGCCATCCCGCCCGGCAGCGCGGTCCCGCCCCCGGCCTCCTGGACCGACGAGTGGTACAAGGAGTGGTGGATCTGGGCCATCGCCGGCGCGGTCGTGGTCACCGCGGTGGCGGTGCCGGTGGCGCTCACCTCCGGCGGCGAGCAGGACGGCCTGGGCCGGCACGATCCCGCGGCCACCGTGACGCTGCCCTGAAGAGCCTCAGATCCCCGCGCCGGCCGATCCGACCTCGTCGCGCTCGTCCTCCAGGCAGGCGCACACCGCGTCCCCGAACAGGCTGCGCATGGCGATGCGCGCCGCGCGCGAGCAGTACAGCGGCTGGGCGTGCCCGATCTTGGGGATGAAGTGATTCTCGGCCTCCGGGTAGGGCAGGATGGCGTTCTCGGGGGGCCAGATCATCGGGTCGAGGGCGTAGTAGATCGAGCTGAAGCGGATGCCCTCCGGCAGCGGACGGCCGTTGAGCACCTTGAGGAAGTCGCTGCCCGGCATGAGCTGGATGCCGCTCTCGCCCTGCACCTTGCGCACGTACGGGAGCAGGCCAGCCACCGAGCGCAGCGGCCAGTGCGGCAGCGCGGCCAGCGCGGCCCAGGTGCCCTGGTGGGGCGAGGACAGGAACAGACACTTCTTGATCGGCAGATCCCGGCCCTGGCCGTGCTGGACCATGGTGCGGATGGCGATGCCGCCCTGGGAGTGCCCGACCAGGAAGATCTGGGAGACCCGCGTGCGGCCCACCAGGTCGCGCAGCACGTCCTCGAGCTGCTGGGCGGTCAGGGTCAGATCCTGGCTGTAGGCGAAGTCCCCCCAGGTGTAGGTGAAGGTGTCGAACATCTCCAGCCCGAGGTAGCGCTCGAGCCGGTAGAAGCACACGGGGGACTGCATGTAGCCGGGCACGAACAGCACCAGCCGGCGCTGGCCAGCGTAGTCGCGCAGGCGCCGCTCGTGGTAGTCGTGCTCGTACAGCACGCGCTCGGACACGTGGATGGAGCCGTCGATGAAGTTCTTGGTGACGAAGTAGGCCTCCTCCACCGCGCTCAGGCCGAGGGTGAGGGTGCCCATGAAGGTCTCGGGCGGCACCAGCCTGGCGTTCAGGCGCTTGACGCCCTTGACCAGCCGCCCGGACAGCGCGCGGAGCCTGCGGCTCAAGGCCGGCCCCTGCGGCGCCGGCGGACGAGCGCCAGCCCGAGCAGCAGCAGCCCGAGGTAGGGCGCGCCGCGGGTCCCGGCGCTGGCGCAGTTGCAGTCACCGTCGTCGCGATCGGTCTCCCCGTCGCAGTCGTTGTCGACGTCGTCGGTGCAGCGATCGCGGTCGTCCTCGTCCTCGGGACCCGGGCAGCCGCTCCAGGTGCCCTGGCTGCAGGCCTCGTCGCCCTGGGCGCAGCGGCCCGTGTGGGCCACGCTGCAGGCGCGCTGCATCCCGTCCACCTGCCCGCTGCAGTCGTTGTCCAGGCTGTCGCAGCTCGCCTCGGTCGCCTCGTACCCCGGCTGGGCCGCGTAGGCGCACGCGACCCAGGCGCCCGCCTGGCAGGCCTGCACGGTGCCCTGGCAGACCCCCTGCTGGTTGTCGCAGCTCCTCTGCCAGCCGTCGAAGCACTCGCAGCCCTCGTCCACGGTGCCGTCGCAGTTGTCGTCCTGGCCCTCCACGTCGCACAGCTCGGCGGCCGGCGCCGGGCAGCCGGCCCACAGCCCGGCGTCGCACAGCTCCTGGCCGACCGCGCAGCGCCCGGTGTGGCCGACCTCGCAACCGCGGGTGAGCTGATCCACCGCCCCGTCGCAGTCGTTGTCCTGGGAGTCGCAGCTCGCCTCGCTGACCTCGTAGCTCCCGCCGTAGTCGCAGCCCGGCCAGGTGCCCTCGGCGTTGCAGGACTCGCTGCTCCCGGCGCACACACCCTGCTGCAGGGGGCAGGGCCGGGTCTCCAGCGGCGCGCAGCCGCACACCTCGTTCACGTACCCGTCGCAGTCCTCGTCCGCCTGCGGTCCGTCGCACAGCTCCGTCTGCGGCTCGGGACAGCCCGACCACAGGCCCGCCTGGCAGGTCTCGGCCCCGAGGGCGCACTGGCCGAGGTGCGCGAGCGCGCACGCGCGGCTCAGGTCCTCGTCGACCAGCTCGTCGCAGTCGTTGTCCAGCCCGTCGCAGCGCTGCTCCGCGGCCTCCTCGAAGTCCACGCCGTACTCGCCCTGGTCGCAGGTCGTCTTCCAGCCGCTCGGGCCGAGGCAGCGCTGCAGGGCCCCGGCGCACACCCCGGCCTGCAGCGGGCAGGCGGGCGGGCTCAGCTCCTCGTCGGTCTGCCCATCACAGTCGTTGTCCAGCCCGTCGCAGGTGTTCAGCTCCGTGTAGGCGTAGGCCGCGTGGTGCTCGAGGTAGGTCTCCGTCGGGCACTCGGCCCACTGCCCGGACACGCAATCCGCGGGCGCGTGGCGGGCGCCCAGGCACACGCCGAACTGCTTGCTGCACGGCGGCGGGAGCGGCTCCACGTCGGCGCCATCGATCGCCCCGTCGCAGTCGTTGTCGCGGCCGTCGCACACCTCCAGGGCGCCGGGCCGCACCTGGGGATCGCCGTCGTCGCAGTCGGCCCCGCCGCAGGCCTGGTCGCGGTGCCCGTCTCCGTCTGCGTCGGGGCAGTCGGTGTCGAGCGGGTCGGCGCCGTCCGCCTCGTCCGCGTCGTCCGCTCCGTCCTGGCCGTCCACTTCGTCCACATCGTCCACTTCGTCGGACCCGTCCTGGCCGTCCCCCCCGTCCTCGCCGTCCGGCTCCTCCACCAGACCGGCGGGGCGGCACACGTCCTGCCCGACCTCCGCCACGCAGGTGTAGCCGTCCGGGCAGGCGCCATCGGCGCCGCAGCGGGTCCCGTCATAGCTCGGGCTGTAGTCGCAGGCCGCCAGCCCCAGGCCACCGGCCAACCCGGGCAGGAGCACGACCCACATGAACCTCAGCACCCTGTGCATCTGAACCTCAGGCAGTCGAGGTGATTCTCGCACGGGGTCGCGCCAGGCTTCAAGCCGGCGGCTTGTCTCCGGCCCCGTCCTGGCCCGCGGCCGCGGCCTGGCGGCGCTGCCAGCGCTGGCGCACCACGATGCGGGTGATCACCCCGCCGACCATGCCCGCGCAGAAGCCGTACAGCGGCGGGACCATGGGATCTCCGGCGTAGCCCATGAGCCTGCCGACCAGGAAGCCGATCCCGGCCCCGAGCAGCCCGACCACGGTGAGCCAGGGAACGTTGTTGGGGTTGAAGGCCATGGCGGTCACCTCACAGCGGGTCGGATACCCGGCCCGGGGCTCCCAGTGGACCACAGCCTCCGGGGGAAGTAAACACTCCGGCCGGGTCGATGGCGCGCGGACTGGCCCTCTGCTACCATGCGGCCATGCTCGAGGGCATCTCCTGGGCCTACGTCGTCACCCTGGCCACCACGATGGGCGGCTACGTGCTGGCCTTCCTGCTCATCCCGCGGGTGGTGCTCGACCGGCGCGAGGCGGGCGCCACGTTCGCCTGGGTGCTGATCATCCTGTTCCTGCCCTACCTGGGCGCGCTGGCGTTCCTGTTCCTCGGCCGGAACCGCATCCGCCGCCGCTCGCGGCGCAGGCTCGAGATACGGGCCGACCTCAAGCGCAGCCTGCAGGGCCTGCCGACCTCGCCCGACTGTCCCCTGAATCCCAAGCTCGAGGAGCTGCCCGAGCCTGGCCGGGACATCGCCCGGGTGGCGGTGGGCGTCTCGCAGAGCCCGCTCATGCCGGGCAATCGCACCGAGGTGTACATCGACGCCGACCACGCCTACCAGCGCATGCAGGAGGCCATCGAGGGCGCCCGGCGGCACGTCCACCTCATGTCCTACATCTACCGGGCCGACAAGGCCGGCCGGCGTTTCAGGGACCTGCTGGTGGACAAGGCCAGGCAGGGCGTGGAGACGCGCCTGCTGGTGGACGCCATCGGCGGCAGCGAGGTCACCCGCCGCTTCCTGCAGCCGCTGCTCGCGGCCGGCGGCAAGTTCGGCCGCTTCATGCCGGTGTTCGGCGGCCGGGCCCACTTCCGCCCCAACCTGCGCAACCACCGCAAGATCCTGGTGGTGGACAACGAGCTGGGCTTCGCCGGCGGGATGAACATCGGGGACGAGTATCAGGGCCGGAAGATCAAGTTCGCCCCCTGGCGCGACACCCACCTCCGGCTCCAGGGCCCGGCGGTGCGGCGCCTGCAGGAGGTGTTCTCCGAGGACTGGCGCTACACCACGGGCGAGAGCCTGGCCGACGCGGTCCACTTCTCTCCGGTCACCGCCTGCGGCCCCGACCTCGTCCAGGTGGTCGACAGCGGGCCGGACCACGATCACCAGACCATCCACACCGTCTTCTTCACCGCGCTCAACGAGGCCAACCACCGGGTGTACATCACCACGCCCTACTTCGTGCCCGACCAGCCCATCCTGCTGGCGCTCAAGGCGGCCGCCTGGCGCGGCGTGGACGTGCGCCTGCTCGTCCCGGGCCGTTCGGACATGTGGCTGGTGCAGCTCGCGGGCCGCTCGTTCTACCAGGAGCTGCTGGACACCGGGGTCAAGATCTACGAGCTGCGCCAGGGTATCCTGCACGCCAAGACCATGGTGATCGACGGGGTGTGGAGCACCATCGGCTCGGCCAACATGGACATGCGCAGCTTCCGCCTCAACTTCGAGGTCAACGTGCTGGTGTTCGGGGCCGAGTTCGCCCACCGCATGGAGGAGATCTTCCTCCGGGACCTCGACAACTCCAGGCCGATCACCCTGGAGTCCTGCCGCCAGCGCCCGCGGCGCGCCCGCATGGCCGAGTCCCTCAGCCGCATGCTGTCGCCGGTCCTGTGAGGCTCGCGCTCAGGCGGCGCGACGATCATCCAGGGGCTCCCAGGCCGGGAGCGCGACCGCCTCGAGGCGGGTGTCCGCGTCGCGCTCCAGCTGCTCCTCCAGGCCGCAGTGGGGGCAGGCCCGGAGATCCCCGGACTCGGTCCACAGGGCGCCGCACTCAGGGCAATGCTCGGCGGGGTTCATGGCTCGGCGGATGGCGCACATCGCGGGGCTCCTTTCGTTCGACTGCCTCCCTTGTAGCAGCCCCCCCTGACACGCCCCCGGGCCGCGCCCGGCGCGCGGATTTGACCCCGCGCAGGGCGGGCGCTAGAATGCTGAGCGACGCCACGAAAAACGATGTAACCTCAGGCAGTTCAAAGCAAAGGAGGTCTCGGATGACGCGCAAGCTGACGATCGCGGTGGCCGGCCTGGCGCTCGCGGGGATGGCCCTGGTTGCCTGCGGCGAGGAATCGAAGAAGACCCTGCTGCTGACCGACGCGGCGGCGGCCTTCGCGGCCGACATCTGCAACCGCTCCTACGAGTGCTGCACCACGGCCGAGATGGACGACCTGCGCGGCACCTACTGGACCGACCTGGCCTCCTGCATCACCTACTTCACCGACATCTTCAACTCGACCATGGTCGACCCGACGGAGGCCGCCATCGCCGCCGGGCGCGGCGAGTACGACGCCGAGGTGGCCGGCTCCTGCGAGGCGACCTTCGCCGCCCGCGGCTGCGCTGGCTCGCCCCAGAACGACATCACCGCGCTGGCCGAGGACTGCGAGGGGATGTACCGCGGCCTGCAGGCCGCCGCCGCGCCGTGCGCGAGCACCTTCGAGTGCGTCGCGGGCACCAAGTGCGTCGCCAGCACCTGCCAGGCCTACCTGGCGCTGAACGACGCCTGCACCCCGAACAGCGATCCCAACTGCGCCGCCGGGCTCTACTGCGACGGGGCGAACTGCGTGGCGCGCAAGGCCCTGAACGCCGACTGCGCCGCCAGCGCCGAGTGCGAGGCCGGCCTGGAGTGCGACGCCAACCTCAAGTGCGTCGCCAAGGTGATCGACACCTGTGACGGGCAGTAGCCCGCGGGCGGCTCAGAGGCGGAAGATCACCCCGAGGCGGACGACCTCGTGCAGGTGGCCGTAGCCCAGATCCAGCCGCAGCGAGGCCCAGTCCACGAAGTCCCACATCAGCCCCAGGGTGGTGGCCCAGCCGAAGCGGTGCACGTCGGCCACTCCCTCGCCGTCCCACAGCCCGCCGCCGTAGCCGATCTGCACCGCCGCGAAGGGCGCCAGCACGTCGTGCACGTACACGCTGTAGCGCGCGCCCACCAGGCTGGACAGGCAGTGGAAGCCGCCCTCGTGGCCGCCGAGGTCGGCCGGCGAGTAGACGTAGTCCAGCCCGCCCTCCAGGAGCAGCGCGTCGCGGAAGTACTCGTCCGGGATGAAGCCGTTCGGCACCACCGGGTAGGCCACCTGGAAGCCCACGCCCCCGCCCGGCTCGTGGTAGGAGAAGTTCAGCACCGCGTGCAGCGTGAGCGCCAGGCCGAAGCCGGAGTCGGCGTACTCCTCGGGGTCGGGCTCGGGCGGCGGCCTGGCGGCCGCCGGCGCCGCCGCGCACAGCAGGCACACGGACAGGCTGGCGAGCAGGCGACGGCGCGGGCCCATGCCCCCCAGGATGCGCGAGACGGTCGGGCAGGTCAACGTTCCGGCGGGGAACTTGCCGCGGCCGCCCGGCCCGTCCACAATGGCCGCATGCCTCGCGCCACCGCCCTCGGCCTGCTGACGCTCGTCTGCCTGGCGCCCGCGCTCGCCTCGGGCAGCGGGTTCATGGTGTCCAAGATGGGCGGGGACACCTCGGGGCCCACCGAGGACAACGCCGCCTCGGTGTTCTGGAACCCGGCCGCCATCGGCACGATCGAGGCCCCCGGCAGCCTGCTGCTGGACGTCAACATGATCTGGCGCTCGCTCGACTTCGAGCGCACCTGGCCCGAGGGGTACGAGCCGGGCGAGCGGCCGAGCCACCCGGGCACCATGTCCACCTACGACACCCTGCCGATGCTCGCGGGCACGGCCCGCCCGGGCCTCGACTGGCTCACCCTGGGGCTGGCGTTCTACGTGCCCTTCGGCCACCGCTCGGACTGGCCCAGCTGGGACATCGAGCTCGAGCGCCAGAAGCCGGCCGGGGACCAGTTCGTCCCCGCCCAGGCCTTCCACACCCTGCAGGGCGGCATCAAGACGCTCTTCACCACCGCGGCCGCCTCCTTCCGCGTGGCCGACTGGCTGTGGCTGGGGGGGGGCGTGAGCTGGGTGTACGCCCTGGTCGACTCCACCCGGGCGCGCGACTTCTCCCAGGAGATCCTGCCCGGGATCCTGCCCATCGAGACGGTCGAGTACTCGGGCCTGGTCGAGCTCGACTTCGCCGGACACGGCTGGGCCTGGTCCCTGGGCGCGCTGGCCCGCCCCAGCGCCCGCCTGCGGCTGGGGCTGAGCTTCACCTCGGGCGTGGACCTCGACCTGGCGGGCAGCGCGCGCATCGGCCTGCCGCCGGTCCTGGAGCCCACCTACGGGCCGCGGGTCGACTCCCGGGCCCGCTTCGGCATGCGGCTCCCGCCCGTGCTGCGCGCGGGCCTGCACCTCGACTGCACCGACTGGCTGGTCTTCCGGCTGGTGGTGGAGACCGCCTTCTGGTCGGACTACGACGAGGTCGTCGTCTCCCACCTGCGCTTCGAGAACGCGGACGGCCCGGTGGGCGGCACGCTGGGCGAGGTGCGCGAGTTCCGCTCCCGGCGGGACTACCGCGACGCGATCGACATCCGCGCCGGCTTCCGTTTCTTCCCCGTGACCTGGTGGATGCTGTACGTGGGCGGGGGCTACGACATGGACGCCGCGCCCACCGTGACCACCACGCCCGATCTGTACGACGCGCCCAAGTTCGGCCTGGCAGGCGGCACCCGCTTCCAGGTCGTGCCCCTGCTGGAGTGGCTGGCGGGCGGAGAGCTCGGCCGCGACGACTGGGTGGCCCTCTCCCTGGGGCTCACCTGGGTGCGCTACCTGCACAAGGACGTGGAGCGCAGCGAGGCCGATCCGCCCATCACCGGCGGCTACGAGCACGCGGTCTGGATCTTCAACACGAACGTGGACGTGAGGTTCTGAGGCGCGCTCACTCGATCTCCTCGGCCTCCACCTCGGCGGCCGCGGAGGCCTGGCCCCCGCCGAACGCGCTGCGCAGCCAGGCCAGGAGCTGGGCCTGCTCCTCGGGGCTCACCCGCCCCCGGTAGGCCGGCATGAAGGCCGCGCCCCGGTCGATGACCTTCAGGATGGCCTCGTCCGGCAGGGCAGCCACCCGCGCGGCCAGGCCGGGCCCGCGGCCGGAGCCCAGGCCGTCGCCGCCGTGGCACCGGTAGCAGTCCACCTCGGGGCTGGCGTGGCCGTTGAACAGGAGCTGACCCGGGTGCTGGAGCTGCTCCTCGGCGAGCTGCGCGCCCGCCATGCAGCCCGCCCCGAGCAACCCCAGCAGCAGCCCGCCCCACACCTGCCACACGCGCGCGCTCATCGTTCGCCCTCCGCGCCGGGGCCGCGCCCGGCGCCGCTCCCCAGCTCCGCCCGCATGAACCCGGGCCGGTTGGTGATCAGCACGTCGACGCCCAGCGCCTCCAGGCGGCGGCCCTCGGAGGGCTCGTCCACGGTCCAGGCCAGGACGAGCAGCCGCGCCTCGCGCGCAGCCCGCGCGAGCTCGGCGGTCAGGCCCGGCGACTGGAGCCCGAGCCCCTGGAAGCCCCTGGCCCGGGCCTGTCCGGCCAGGGCGGGCGGGAACGGGCCCGGCGCGCCCCGGGCGTCCCGGGGCGCCTTGTGCAGCCAGATGGCCGGCAGCTCGGGCAGCTCCGCCCGCGCGGCGGCCAGGCTGTCCTCGCGGAAGCTCATCAGCCACACCTGCCCGGCCTTGCCGCTGGCGCGCACCACCCTGGCCAGGGCCGGCAGGGCCTCCGGGCCGCACTTCAGCTCCACCAGGGCCCGCTTGCCGGGCGGCAGCAGCGCCAGCACCTGCTCGAGCCCGGGGATGCGCTCCCCGGCGAAGGCCGGCGCCTTCCAGCGGCCCACGTCCAGCCGCCCCAGGCGCGCGAACTCCTGGCTGGCGACCTCGAGGTCCTCCCCGGCCGTGCGGAGCGTGCGGGGGTCGTGGATCACCGCCAGCGCCCCGTCCCGGGTGAGGTGCACGTCGCACTCGAGCGCGTCCGCGCCCTGGGCGAACCCGAGGCGGAAGGCGGCCAGGGTGTTCTCCGGGGCGTCGTGCGACGCCCCCCGGTGGGCGGCGATGTCCATGGCCTGCGCCTCCGCGGCCACCAGGCCCAGGCACAGCACCAGCGTGGCCCGCACGTCCGCCATGCCGCCGAGCCTACCCGGACCCGGCCGCGCCGTCCACCCCCACAGGAATGTTGCCGAAAGGCGGCCGGGCGCGGTACACTGCCCAGCGTCTCACGATCCTGAGGGCCCGAACCGAGGATGACAAGCCCGAGGTGAGGACATGCGCTCGCACTGCTGGCTCCCGGTCCTGTCGCTGATCTGCCTGGCGCTCCTGCTCCCTGGCTCCGCCGCGGCGGAAGACGCCGCCCCGGCCGACGCCGCCCCGCCGGGCTCCACCGCCATCACCGCGACCGACGACAGCGCGGCGCCGCCGCCCGACGTCTACGTCCCGCCCACCAAGGAGGAGTGGCAGGCGGCCGGCCTCAAGCCCGAGGAGTACCAGCGGGCCGTCGGCATGGAGGCCAGCCTCGAGGAGTGGCTGGACATGCACCAGCGCCGCCGCTCCAACCAGGTGGTCGGCTGGTCCTGCATCGGCCTGGCCATCCTGGCGCCGATCATCGAGGTGACGGTCATGTTCGGCGGCGACGTGCGCTTCGACGAGCACCCCAACATGGAGGTCTACATCATCGCCTCGGTGGCGGCCTTCGCCATCCTCACCTCGGGCGTGTTCGTGCTGGCCGCGACCCCGGGCCCGGAGGACGTGGTGCCCGAGCGCAAGCAGGCCGAGAACCCGCTGTCCTTCGAGCTGGGCCCGACCCGGGTCACGCCCTCGCCCTTCGGGCTGAACGTGACCTTCTGACCGATCCGACCGATCCGACCGATCGGTCCGATCGGTCGGAGCCGCGCCTCACTTCAGCGTCTTGACCGCCCGCGCGGCCGCGTCGAGCAGCGGCTGGGCCGAGATGGGCGCGCCGACCGCCTGCCGCATCCACAGATCGGGGGTCACCCGGCCCTGGGCGCACAGCCGCTCCATCTCCTGGCCGAGCGGGTGCTTGCGCAGGTAGTCCTCGACCTGGAAGGCGATGATGTGTCCGAGCGGGTAGTCCGGCAGGTACAGGGCGTTCGCGATCAGGTGCGAGTAGATGGCCAGCAACGGCGAGTCCTTCACGCCGAAGACAGGCGCGTAATGCTGGTTCCACACCTCGACCGCGATCTGCTCGACCGCCTGGCGCAGCTCGGCCGCGCTGGCCTCCGGGTGGGCGTACATCCAGCGCCACACGCGCATGTCCATCAGGCCCACGCCCGCGATCTCGCGCGTCATCCAGAAGTCGTCCAGCGCCTCCAGGGCCTCGCGCTGGGGATCGGGCCTGGCCAGTCCGAGCACCTCGAGGTCGCGCTTCTGGAACACGAAGGCGAAGCCCTCGGTGAAGGCCGTGTTGGGCACGCCCTTGAGCAGGTTGTGGTCCAGCTTGTACAGCGAGAACACCTGCTCGACATTGTGGCCGAGCTCGTGCATGGCGATGTTGAAGCCCTTGTAGTTCATGCCCTCGGCCGGCAGGCGGGTGCGCAGGTGCGCCTTCTCGCCGCGCATCTGTGGCCCCCAGGCGTGGCCGGAGCCGCGGGCGGGATCCACCTCGATGCGTTCGGCCAGGAAGCGGGCGGTGTCCGCCGCGAAGCCCAGCTTGCCCAGGATGCCGGGCAGATCGGCCTGGAAGGCGGCCAGGTTCGGGTAGCGCTCGCGCACCACACGGTCGAGCTCGCGCTCGTCCATGGAGCCGCGGGCCTTGAAGCCGTCGTACCAGATGTCGAACGGCTGGAGCGGCCGGCCCAGCCGCTTCTGGACGAGCGAGGCGACGTCCCTGGAGGCCGGGGCCGCGAGCACCGCGGTGAGCAGCCGCTCCACCTCGGCCTCGGGGATCTCCCGGCCGAGCAGGAAGCCGCGATCCATGTGGGTCGGGGCGTCCGGGTAGAAGGGATCCAGGCCGCGCAGGGCCAGGAACACCTGGCGCAGGTGCTCGTAGCGCCGATCGGGCTCCCGGGCCGCGGGCTTGCCGTCCAGGGTGTTGGCCACGGGATCCCAGGCCGCCTTGGGGTTGTCCACCGCCCCGGCCGGGATCTCCTGGCGCACGATGCGCAGCATGACGGTCTGGATCAGCTCCTGCAGCGGCAGGTTCTTGGGATCCGAGTACAGGGCCTTCAGCTCGTCCCGCAGGCCCCAGTGGCTGATGAGCTTGAGCCCCTCCCGGAACTGCGGCCGGCCCTGCCCGTCCACCACCCGGCCCAGGTGGATGTTGTAGCTGGCGATGTAGTTGTCCGCCGCGCTCACGGCCAGGGTGATCTTCTGCAGCACCTCGGCCGGCACGCGGTGGGAGTAGGCCCGCGCCAGGCGGGCCTCGGCCCAGCGGGCGCGGCTCAGCCCGGCGCCGCCCGCGAGCAGCTCCTGGAGGGAGAGCGCGCGGAAGTTCAGCAGCGCCACGAAGGCCAGCTTGGAGCGGAACATGTCATCCACCAGGTGATCGCCCAGGTTGAGCCCGGCGAACAGCAGGTCCACGGGCTGCTCCGGCCCCAGGTCCTCGTCGCTCGGGGTGCGCAGCTCGAGCAGCAGCGAGTTCAGGTGGCCGTCCAGGCTCTCGAGGCCGGCCTCGAAGCGCCCGAGCAGCACCTCCAGCTCCGGACCCACCCGGTACTGCTCGAGCGCGAAGCGGGCGAACTCCCCCGGGCTGCCGTCGGCCTGGGTCCACAGGCGGGCCGCCTGGCGGACACCGATGGCGATGCGCTCCCGCTCGGCGGCGCCGTGCTTGGCCTCGAGTTGACCGCACACCGCCATCACGTCCGCCTCGGTCAGGAACATGGTCGCGCCTCCCTCCGGCTCCGCCGCCGGGACCGCGAGCGGGACCAGCCAGGCCAGCGCCGCCGCCAGGGACCATGCATGTCTGAGCACCGTGCACCTCCGTTCGCCCAACCCGCCCCGAGCCTAACCCCGCCGCGCGCCGGGGGGCAAGCGCCTGCGCGGTTTTGGTTGCGGCCGGGGGCCCGCCGCAAGTACGCTGGGGGCGTCGTGCGGAGGGAGGAAGAGCCATGCACCGCCGCCTGATCCTCGCCGGCCTGCTATCGAGCGCACTGGCCGTGGCGGCCTGCGACGGGCCGCCCCGGCCGAGCGGCCCGCCCGCGGGACGCGCCGCGGCCTGCCGGGCCATGTTCACCGAGAGCGCCGGCGGCATCCACATGGTGATGCAGCAGCTGCCCGAGCTGCGCCGCGACCAGATCCGGGCGTACCGGCGCGGGGGGCTGCGCGAGTGCCTGAGCCGGCTGCCGGACATGCCGGGCGCCTGCCTGGAGACCGAGGTGCCATCCCAGCTGCTCGCGGACATGGAGGCGGCGGTCGCCCTGTGCTCCCAGTGGGACGAGGAGCTGTTCGACTGCTTCCGGGACCAGCGGCCCGGCGCGGCCTGCGAGCGGGCCTTCGATCGCCTGCGTGGCCTGGCGGACAGCCGGCCCGCGCGCCCCGGCCCAGACGCCCGCTGGCACCTCACGCTGCCCGCGCCGGCCCAGGCCGTGCACCTCCTGCCGGACGGGAGCGTGCTCAGCGCCGCCGGCGGGCAGATCGCCCGCCACCGGGACGGCCAGCAGGTGTGGGCGGCCGACCTGCCGGGAGGCGCCCTGGGCTGGCTGCTGCCGGTGGAGCCGGACGGGGTGGTGGTCGCGGATCGCGAGGGCCACGTGGCGCTGCTCGAGCTGGCCAGCGGCCAGATCCGCTGGCGGCGCGAGCTGCCGCTCCGCCGGCTGCCCCGCGCCGACGACGAGGAGGAGCTGAAGGCGCTGCCGGCCGAGCTGCGCCAGGCCAGGCTGCAGGCCGGCGGCGCCCCCGAGCAGGCGCCGCACCCGCTGGCCCTGAACGCGACCCGGGACGGGGAGCAGCTGCTGCTCGGCTCGAGCGACGGCCGCCTGCTGCGCCTCGATCTCGGCGTGTGCGCCGAGCGGCAGGTGGGCTGCTTCCGGGCCCCGGAGCGCCTGTTCATCGACGAGCTGGGCAGCTTCAACACCTGGTCCATGGCGCCTGGCGGGCGCCGGCTGGTGGGCGGCTCGCGCGAGCTGCTGGGCATCGAGCGCACGGGGGAGGAGCTGTTCCGCATCCGCTTCGGCTCCGTGGACCGGCTGGGGGCCCCCGTGGCCTCGTCCGACGGGACCTTCGTCCTGGTCGGGCTGCACGCCCTGAACGCGGGGCGCGTGCTGGCCATCGACCCGGCCGCCTGCCGCTCCGAGGAGCCCCTCAGGATGCCCGAGCCCGCCTCCCTGCACGTGGGTCACGACCACGAGTCGGAGGCCCTGCCGCCCGGCTGCCTGGCCTGGGAGGTCGAGCTCGACGATCTCGCCATCCTGCCGCCCGCGGACCTGGGCCCCGGGCAGGGCGTGCTCGCCCTCGGCGCGGACGAGGGGATGGTGCTGCGCGTGCGGCAGGGCGAGGTGCTCTGGCGGTCGCGGCTCGGCGCGGTGGCGGCCACGGCCGGCGGGCCCGGGCTGGCCTACCTGCTCACCGGGGCGCCGGCGCTGGTGGCGCTCGACACCGCCGACGGCGAGGTCCTGTGGCAGAGCGCCCTGCCCTACCCGCGCCGGCCGGACTTCACCGAGGTGTGGCCCAGCCTCCGCTTGCGCGAGCGCTGGCTGCTGATCGCGGACGGCCCGGAGCTCAGCCTGTTCGAGCTGCCGCCGGCCCAGGGGGCGGGGTCGTGAGGGGCCCGGGCGCGCTCGCGGCCGCGCTGCTGGCCGCGCTCGGAGCCGGCTGCCCCGGGGAGGCGCCGCCCGACCCGGCCGCGCCGACCGACGCCGAGCGCCGCGCGGCCTGCGAGCTGCTCATCTCGACCACCACCGCGCTGCAGAGCCGCGACCCGGCCCTGCTCGCCCTGGTCGAGGCCGCCGGCGGCGAGCAGGCCGCGGCCTGCCTGGCCGAGCACCCCACCGAGCCCACCCGCTGCATGTCCCCGCAGCAGGCCGAGGCCTTCCTGCGCTCCCGGGGGGGGCTGGTGGAGGAGTGCCTGGGCTGGTCGGACGCGCTGCGCGGCTGCCTGCTGCGCGGAGACCTTGAGTCGCCCGGCTGCGCGGCGGCCTACGCCCGATCCCAGGGCCTGGTGAGCAGCGCGCCCCAGCGCAACGGCCCGGCCCCGCGCTGGAGCCTGCGCCTCGAGGAGCCGCTGCAGGCCCTGGTCACCCGGCCGGGCGGCCAGGTGATCGGCCTGACCCCCAGGGCAGCGCTGGGCCTGGCGGAGGGGCGCCAGACCTGGCGCACCGAGCTCGGGGCCGAGGCCGCCGGCTGGCTGCTCGACGCCGGGGGCGGCTGGCTGGTGACCGGGACCCGGGACGGCGCGCTGCTCGGCCTCGACGACCTGACCGGCAGGCAGCGTTTCCGCGCCTCCCTGCCCGACGGGGCCTGGGCCGTGGAGGCCGCCCGCTTCGGAGCCCGCGTGCTGTTGCTCCGCAGCGACGGCCGGCTGTCCTGGCTCAGCCCGGATCGCTGCGCGAGCCCGGGGGCCGGCTGCCTGGAGTCCTGGGACGTGCCCGGCGCGGGGCCGCTCCAGTCCGTCCAGCCCCTGCACGCCGGCCCGGGCGGGCTGCACCTGGTGACGGCGGACGAGCGCCTGCGCGCCCTGGAGCCGACCGGGCGGGTGCTGTTCGAGCTGGAGGCCCGCCGCTCCCTCGGGGAGGTGAGCCTGCTCTCGGGCGGGCACCTGGCCCTGGTGGTGGACGGCCAGGTGGCCGTGCTGCAGCCGCCGCTGTGCCGCTCGCAGGGGCCGCTGCGGCTCGGCCTGCCGCCGCAGCCCGCGGACGGGAGCCCGGACCTCGACGTGGAGCACGCCCCGCCCCCGGGCTGCGTGGTCTCCCTGGTCGAGGTGCCCGGCCTGGCCGCCTTCGCCCCCGCCCCGCTCGGCGGGGACGGGCTGGCGCTCGTGGCCGGCCTGCGGGTGCTGCGCCTGGACAGGCGCACCGAGCGCTGGAGGACCGAGGTGCTGCCCGTGTCCGGGCCGCTGGCCAGCCCGGCCGGCCAGCTCTTCGTGCTGTGCCGCGGCGCGCGCCCGGACGCCGCCCTGCGCCTGCGCGCCCTGTCGGCCAGCACGGGCCTCAGCCTGTGGCTGGCCGAGACCCCTTTCCCGGCCGAGGCGGCCGGCGCCGGCGACCGCCCCCTGCTCGTCCTGGACGGCGACAGGCTGGTGGTCGGGCTGGGCCCGCACCTGGCCGTCTGGGAGCTGGCGGCCGCGCCGGCCGAGGGAGGGACGCCATGAGCCGGGCCCTGGCCGCCGATCCGCAGGCCATCCGCGCCGCGCTGGCCGCAGCCCACCTGGGGGAGCGCTCGGGCCTGGATCCCAAGGCGCTCAGGGCCCACCTGATCGTGCACGAGCTGGTGGAGAAACAGCTCCTGGAGGACGACCCCCCCGAGGTGGGGTTGGCCCTCGACCGCCTGCTGGCCCGGGGCCTCGAGCGCCACGAGGCGGTGCACCGCATCGGCGTGGTGGTCACCCGCCAGGCCATGGGCATGCTGCGGTCGGGCGGCGGCCTGGATCGGGCTGCCTACCTCGCGGAGCTGGCCAGGCTGTAGCCTCTCAACGCCGGCGGACGGCCTGGCGGTGGCGCCACAACCGGCGCGCGCTCCAGGCGGCCATGCCCAGGCCGAGCAGCAGGGCCCCGACGGCCAGCAGGTCGAGCCAGAGCGGCAGCCCCCACAGCCCCTCGAGCCGGAGCAGGGCCACCAGGCCGAGGCGCCCGGCGAAGGCCAGCAGCATCAGTCCGAGCCCCAGCCAGCCGATCAGGCGCGCCTCGCGGGCCGCCTCCGGGGTGAGCAGCTCGCTGAAGTCGAAGCGGATGTCCGCCGAGGAGTCGTAGCGCTCGAAGGGCTCCTGGTCCAGGCTGGGCCCGGCCGGCCGCAGGGGCTGCCCGCAGGCCGGGCAGCGTTCGCGCCCCGAGGCCCAGTGGCCCTCGGGGTAGCGCGTCAGGCAACCGCTGCAGAGCTTGTCCATGCGCGCACCTCCCGGGCGGCCGCAATCTACCAACGCCCCACGCGGGACACAAGCGGGGTCGCACGCCCGCGGAAAGGGTGGTACGCTCCCCGCTTGCCGATGACCACCACGCCTCCCAAGACGCTGCTCGGCCGCGCGCTGGCGACCTCTCCCCAGATCGAGCGCATGCTGGCGGAGCCGCCCCGGGCCGAGGGCTCCTACACCCAGGCCGTGCGGGCCATCGTGTTCACCGACATCGTGGGCTCGACCGCCTTCTTCGAGCGCCACGGCGACCAGGCCGGCATGGCGATGATCGAGCGGCACCACCGCCTGCTGGTTCCGCGCATCGCCGAGCACGGCGGGCGCCTGGTCAAGACCATCGGCGACGCGCTGATGGCGCTCTTCCCCGAGGCCCAGGACGCGGTCGCGGCCGCGGTCGGCATGCAGTCCGCCCTGAAGGAGCACAACGCCTCCCAGGCCCCGGACGAGCGCATCGCCGTGCGCATCGGGATCCACCACGGCTCGGTCATCCTGCACCTGGAGGACGTCTTCGGCGACGTGGTCAACGCCGCGGCGCGCGTGGAGGCCCTGGCGGGCGGGGCGCAGATCCTGCTCTCGGCCAGCGCCAACCTGGCGCTGCCGCCAGGCTTCCCCTTCCGCCGCAGCCTGTTCGACGCCGTGCGGGTCAAGGGCAAGGAGGCCCCGCTCGAGGTGTACGAGGTGCTGTGGGATCCGGACGCCCCGGCGCCCGTCCCGCTGGCCCGCCTGCGGGTGGAGCCCGGCCGCGTGCTGGGCGGGCGCTACCAGGTGCTGGCCGAGCTGGGCGAGGGCGGCATGGGCCAGGTGGTGCGCGCCCGCGATCTCGCGCTGGACGAGGAGATCGCGCTCAAGTTCGTGCGGCCGGAGCTGATGCGCGACGCCGAGGCGATCGCGCGGCTGAAGCGCGAGGTCAAGCTGGCCCGGGCCATCACCCACCCCAACGTCTGCCGCATCCACGAGTTCCAGGAGATGGACGGCGTGGCCTTCCTGTGCATGGAGCTGCTGCGCGGACAGACCCTTCAGGCCGCGCTGCAGGGCCAGCCTCCCCTGCCGGTCGCGCGCCTGCTCGAGCTGGCCGGCGGCATCACGGCCGGGCTGCACGCGGCCCACGCCCAGGGGGTGATCCACCGCGACCTGAAACCGGCCAACATCATGCTGGAGGAGCGCACCGGCCGGGTGGTGCTGATGGACTTCGGCATCGCCGAGCTGGCCGCGGTCCGGGGGGGGCTCCAGGACTCGAGCGTGCTGGGCACGCCCGAGTACATGGCCCCGGAGCAGGTGCGCGGCGACCCCGTCGGCCCTGCCACCGACGTCTACGCGCTGGGGGTGATCCTGTACCTGCTGGCCACGGGCCAGCCCCCGCACCAGGCCGACACCCCCATCGCGGTGGCCATGAAGCACCTGCAGGTCGAGCCGGCCTCGCCCGCGGCGCTCCGCCCCGAGCTGCCCGCGCGCCTCACCCAGGTGATCCTGCGCTGCTTGGCCAAGGCCCCGGCGGAGCGCTTCCCGGACGCGCCCTCGGTCTGGCGGGCCCTCGACCCCCAGGCCTCCGCGGCGCGCCCCCGCCGCCGCTGGCTGCTGCCCTCCCTGGCCGCAGCCTGCCTGCTGGCGGGCTCGGCCGCGGCCTGGCTGTGGGCCGCTGGCCAGCCGCAGGCCCCGGCGTTCGGCAGCCCGAGACCTCTCGTCTCCAGCCAGGCCGTGGACGATCTCGGACGCTTCTCGCCCGACGGGCGCACGCTGGCCTTCGTGCGGGACGGCGAGCTGTGGCGCCTGGAGGCGAACGGCGACGAGGCTCGCCTGACCCAGGCGGCGCAGGCCAGCCTGGACGAGGGCCTGTCCGGGCTGTGCTGGACCCGCGACGGCGGCGGCCTGCTCTTCAGCTCCACCCGCGAGCAGCCCCCCGGCACCCTGGTGGCCGACGCGCGCGACGGCGCCCTGCGGCCGCTGCGCCCGGGCGCGGTCGCGGCCGACCTCAGCCCCGACGGCCAGCGGCTGGCCTGGGTCGAGCGGGACGCGGAGGGGCGCTCCGGCCTGTGGCTGGGCGCGCCGGACGGCGGCGCCGCCCGGGCGCTCCTCCCGCCCGAGCCCTCGCGCTCCTTCCTGCAGCCGCGCTGGTCTCCAGACGGCGCCCGCCTGGCGCTGGTGGTGCACCAGGCCGGGTACCGCTCCACGACCGACATCGGACTGGTGGACGCGGACAGCGGTGAGCTCGAGCTGCTCACGCGGGACGGGGCCGGCGCCAAGGCGGCCAACACCGATCCGGCCTGGATGCCGGACGGCCGCGGCCTGGTGTACGCCTCCAAGCGCACGGGCGCCCTGGCGCTGTACCACGTGCCGCGGGACGGCGGCGCCTCGACGCCGCTGGCCCCGGGCGCGGTCGAGGAGCAGCGCCACCCGGACGTGTCCCCGGACGGCGCGCGCCTCGTGTTCACCTCCCGCTCCGAGGCCGTGGACATCGCGCTGGCGGGGCTCACCGGGGGTGAGCCCCGCGCGCTCACCCGGGACGTGTGGCTGGATCGCTTCCCGGCCTTCTCGCCCGACGGCCGGCGCGTGGCCTACCGGGTGCAGCGCAACGCCGACGCACCCGAGGAGCGCACCCTGGTCCTGCTGGAGCTCGGCGGGGGCGCCGAGGAGCGCCTGACGGGACCGGTGGGCCTGCGCGACTTCGCCTTCTGCGGGCCGGACAAGCTGGTGTACGTGGCCACCGAGGACGAGCGGCGCACCCTCGGCCTGCTCTCGCTGGCCCCGGGCGCGGAGCGCGGGCGGGCCGAGGTGGTGCTCACGGGCTTCGACCGCACCTTCGCCCCCACCTGCCACCCGAGCTCGGGCCTGATCGCCTTCCACGGCCGGTCCAGGCCGGGCGACCCGCTGCGGGTGCACCTGCTCGGCCCGGACGGTCAGGCCCGGCCCTTCCCGGCCGGAGAGGACGGCGTCTCCGACTACCCCGCCTTCTCGCCCGACGGGAAACGCCTGGCCTACCGCTGGGCGCCGGCGGAGGAGCGCCGGGGCGAGGCCGAGCTCAGGCTGGCGGGCCTGGCGGGCCGGCCGGCCGAGCGGATCACCGCGCACCCCAGCTTCCGCCGCGCCCAGCGCCGCCTGGCCTTCACCCCGCAGGGCCTGGTGTACGCCGAGGCGCTGCCCGGGGGCGCCGCCCTGTGGCGCGCGCGGCCCGGGGCGGAGCCCGAGCTGCTGCGGAGGCTCGACGACACGCACACGCTGGACTTCGACCTGTCGCCCGACGGCGCCGAGGTGGTCTACCCGCGCGTGGTGCGCAAGGCCGATCTGTACCAGCTCTCCCGCGCGCCCTGACAGGTGCGGGCCCACCCCTTCACGGGCGCGTAGCCCTCCGTCCGAACGGGATGCCGAGCCGGCGCATGCGGTGCCGCAGTGTATTCGGGTGGATCCCGAGCAGCTCCGCGGCCCCCTGCGGCCCGTTGACCCGCCCTCCGACCCGGCCCAAGACGGTCTGGATGTGGCACCGCTCGAAGTCGTCGAGGCGGACCGACCCGTCGCCGGGCGCCGAGAAGCCTCCTGACGCGCCGCCGGCAGGGAGCGGCAGCAGGTCCGCGAAGGACAGCGGCCCCTCGGGTGAGAGGATCAGCGCTCGCTCGATCACGTTCTGCAGCTCGCGCACGTTGCCCGGCCACGGGTAGGCGAGGAGGCGCTGGAGCGCCCCGGGCCCGAGGGGCGGGACCCTGGCCAGTCGCTGTTCGGCGCTCTTCCGCTGGAGGAAGTGGTGGACCAGGGAAGGGAGGTCATCCAGCCGCTCGCGCAGCGGTGGGAGCGTGATCGGGAAGACGTTCAGGCGGTACCAGAGGTCCTCGCGGAAACGCCCCTCCTGGACCATCCGGCGCAGGTCGCGGTTCGAGGCCGCGATCAGGCGCACGTCGACCCGCATCGAGGCCGAGCCGCCGACGACGTGGTACTCCCCGGTCTGGAGCACCCGCAGCAGCCGGGACTGGACGTCCATCGGCAGCTCGCCGATCTCGTCGAGGAACAGCGTCCCCCGGTCCGCGCGCTCGAACAGGCCCCGCCGCCTCGCGACCGCGCCGGTGAAGGCCCCGCGTTCGTGGCCGAAGAGTTCGCTGTCGATCAGGGACGCGGGGATCGCGCCGCAGTTGGCCTTGACGAAGGGACGCTCACGCCGCGCGGACATCCGGTGGATGGCGTTGGCGATCACGTCCTTGCCCGACCCTGTCTCGCCCAGCAGCAGCACGGGGCTGCCGAGCGGCGCGACCTTCCTCGCCAGCTCCATCACGCCCCGCAGGCCGAACTGCGCGCCCACGACCTCGTCGCCGACCAGGTGGTGCATCTCCTTCCGCAGGGCGCGGTTGTCCTCCTCCAGCGAGTCCTTGAGCCGGACCAGCTCCTGGAAGCGGAGGGCGTTGGTCACCGCGATCGAGAGCGGATCGTTCACCTGGTCGATCAGGCGCGCGTGCTCCGCCGTGTACCGCCCCGGCCCCGCGGAGTACAGCACGAGCAGGGCCGCGCGCTGGCCCTCGATGAACAGCAGCCTGGCCAGGGCGGAGTAGTCCCCGCGCTTGTCGAAGGCCGCGGCCATCACGCTCCCCACCGCGTCGCCGTCCCCGCCGGGCAGGATGAAAGTCAGCCCGGAGGGGTCCGCCTCCTCGAGGCGGCGCGCGATCGTGGCCAGCGCCCCCCTCGGGATCGACACGACCTTCTCCAGGAGCTGCCCGCCGCCGGGGAGGGCCCTGGCGATGATCCGGACGGTCAGCGACTCCGGGTCGTAGACACCCAGGAACACCTCGTCCGTGGGCATGGCGGACTGCAGGACGAGGAGCAAGCGGTGGAGGGCGGTGTCGATCTTAAGGTTGCTGCTGATCGCCTTCGTCGCTTCCTTGAAGAACTCGTTGGCGTCGATCACGCGGGTCTCCGATTTGGGAATTCTACCGCGGACGGTAAATCGCGTTACCGCCCGTGTCAATTCACAGGGTCTAATTCAACCAACGTGCTGTTTTTCCATCTCTTCTGCATGGCACACGCATTGCTCTTGTCCCGGCAGGAGAAAACCATGGAGGTGTCCCGATGACGGCGACCCTGCAGGCTTTGACCCGGGTGCTCGACCTGATCGTCCTCGGTCTCCTGCTCGGGAGCCCGGCCGCCAGGGCCGCGGACCTCACCGCGCGCGAGATCATGGTCAAGAGCTACGAGGTCTCGCGCGTCCAGGACTCGACCGGCGTCGGCGTCCTGACCCTCTACAACGCATCGGGCGACAAGCGCGTCCGCGAGACGACCCAGGTGGGGAAGCTCGACCCGAACGGCAGGGACCAGAAGCGGCTGATCCGCTTCGTCTCGCCGGCGGACGTCAAGGGCACCGGCCTGCTCACCGTGGAGCACCACGACGGCGACGACGACATCTGGATCTACCTGCCGGCCCTGCGCAAGGTCAGGCGCATCGTCTCCCAGGAGAAGTCGAACACCTTCATGGGCAGCGAGTTCTCGTACGTGGACATCCTCGATCCCCAGGTCGACGACTATACGCACACGCTCGTGGGCAAGGTGGCCCTGGAGGGCGTCGAGTGCTTCAAGATCGAGTCGGTCCCGACCAGCGCGGCGATCAAGGACGAGCACGGCTACGCGAAGAAGGTGAGCTGGATCCGCGGCGACAACTTCGTCGCGTCTCAGATCGACTTCTACGACAAGACCGGGGCGCTGCTGAAGACGCAGACGGCGAGGAACATCCATGAGGTCGACAAGACCGCGCACAAGTGGCTGCCCCTGGTGCGCGTGATGAGCAACCACCAGACCAAGCGGCGGAGCGAGCTGGTCCTGAAGGACATCAAGGTCAACGTCGGGGTTGGCGACGACGTGTTCTCCACCGCCAACCTCGAGCGGGGCCGATGATGAGGCCCGCCCTGCTGGCCGTTGGGCTGGTCGCCGCCCTGCTCACCGCGAGGGCGCCGGCCCAGGAGGCCGAGCCCGCCGCGGAGCCTCCCCCACCGCCGCCGGCCGAGCCCTCCCTCGACTCCTCGCCCAGCGAGTCGTCAGAGGCCTCCCACCCGCTCGAGATCAACGGGTTCGCCCGCGCCGACGCCTTCGTCCCCACCAAGCGCGACAAGGACCCGTTCAACTTCCTGGGCGCCACCTTCATGCTCAAGGTCGCGCCGAGCTTCGGGGACAAGGCCGCCGCCCTCGCCGAGGCCCGCCTGATCGCGGACGAGGTCACCCGCGAGGTCCGGCTCGACCTCCGCGAGGTCTACGTGGACCTCTACCTCGGGCCGGTGGACATCCGGCTGGGACGGCAGATCATCGCCTGGGGGCGGGCCGACGGCTTCAATCCGACCGACAACCTCTGCGGCAAGGACATGACCGTCTTCTCGCCGGAAGAGGATGACCGACGCATGGGCGCCACCGCTCTCAAGATCGATCTTCGCCTCGACCCGGTGAAGCTCACCGGGGTGGTGATCCCGGCTTTCCGGCCCAGTGTGCTCTTGCTGGGCGACTTCCCCCCGCCGAACGTCAGCATGGTGGACCCGGCGGTACCCGAGCCGGACGTCCGCCACATCGGCGGCGCGCTCAGGCTCGACGTCAGCCTGAGCAGCATCGACTTCTCGGTGAGCTACTTCAACGGCTATGGAACCTTCCCGGGAATCGAGATCGCTCAGGTGACCATCGCTCCGCCGGGACCGCCCCTGATCGATCTCCGCTTCACCTACGATCGCCGGCAGGTCTTCGGCCTCGACTTCGCCTGGCAGGTGTTCGGCCTGTTCATCCTCCGCGGCGAGGGCGCATACGTCTTGACCGACTACGAGGAGGGACAGACCCCCCAGATCGAGCAGAGCCACGTCTACTACGTGCTCGGGCTCGAGGCCACGCCCGTCGAGGGGCTGTCGCTCATCGTCCAGTTCATCCAGAAGATCATCCCCGGCTACCAGCCCGCGGGCGAGTACCTCGACCCGTTCCTGCTCGAGGTGGCGAGCAAGAACAACCTCTACCACCGCCAGCAGAGGAGCCACCTCGAGTCCCTCAGCGCCAGGATCGCCTACACCTTCCTCCAGGACGCGATGCGGATCGAGCTGCTCGCCGTGTACGACTTCCAGGAGGAGGACTACCTGATCCGGCCCCTGATCTCCTACGCCTTCAACGACGCGCTCAGCGGAGTCCTCGGCGCGGAGATCTACGAGGGACCGGACGACTCGCTGTTCGGCCAGCTCGACGACTACAGCTCGGTGTTCCTCGAGCTGAAGTACAGCTTCTGACGATCCGACCGCCGACGAGAGGGGCGCCGCACCATGGAAGCCGAGCAGAGGACCGGAGTCCTGCGGAGGTACGTCACCTGGATCACGGGCCACCCTCGCTGGGTCGTCGCCCTCGTGATCCTGGCCACCGCCCTGCTGGCCACCCAGCTCAGGCACCTCCGCTTCTACCTGGACCCGGACCGGACGCTCCCTCCCGAGCACCCTCTGGTCATCCTCGGCAACAGGATCACCGAGGTCTTCGGCGGGAAGAACGTGGTCGTCGTCGGACTCGAGGTGCGGGACGGGACCATCTACGACCAGGCGACCCTGAACCGGGTCAAGCGGATCACGGACAGGGCCAGGGACATCCCCGGGGTGATCCCGAGCAACATCCTGTCGCTCAGCGCCGTCAACGTGAAGGACATCACCGGCACAGAGGACGGGATGCAGATCCGGCGCGTGATGGCGGAGGTGCCCGGCGACGAGCAGGGGATCACGGCGCTCCGGGAGCGCGTCCGCAGCAACGACCTCGTCCACGGCCTGCTGGTCTCCGCCGACGAGAAGATGACCCTGGTGATCATCGACTTCTCCTCCACGGAGAAGCCGGGGGGCTTCGCCGGCATCCACCGGCGGGTGAGCGAGATCATCGAGCCGGAGCAGGACACCAACACCGCGATCCACCTGGCGGGCCTGCCGATCCAGCTCCACCAGATGGAGGTCTACTCCGAGCGGATGAAGTACGTGTTCCCGCTGGCCCTGCTGGTCATCGCCCTGCTGCTGTACGGGGTCTTCCGCACCGTCCAGGGGATGATCATCCCGCTGCTGACGGCGATCCTGAGCGTCGTCTGGGGCCTGGGGATCATGGGGCTCATCGGCTGGGCGCTGGATCCCTTCAACGTGATGACGCCCATCCTGATCCTGGCGATCGGCGCCGGGCACTCCGTGCAGATCCTCAAGCGCTACTACGAGGAGTTCCACCGCCTGCGCGACAACCGCGCGGCGGTGATCGAGTCCACCAGCCGCATCGGCCTGGCCATGCTCACCGCCGGGATCGTCGCCGCGACCGGGTTCGCCTCGCTGATCACCTTCCGGGTACCGACCTTCTCGGCGTTCGGCATGCTCACCGCCTCGGGCATCCTGTCGGCGCTGGTCATCGAGATGACCTTCATCCCGGCCATCCGCGCCCTGCTCAGGGCGCCCGACGAGGCTCACCTGGGGAAGGAGCAGCGCACGAGGATCTTCGACCCGTTCCTCTCGGCGCTGGCGGGCTGGATCAACGGCGGGAAGTCGAAGTACATCGTCGGCGTCTTCGTCGCCGTGGTGGCGCTGGCCCTGGCCGGCATCAGCCAGCTCGTCATCGAGAACGGCCTGTCGACGTTCTTCGCCGGGTCCTCCCGGGTCATGCAGGACATGGAGGCGATCAACGCCGAGGGCGCGGGGGCCTTCGTGGTCCAGGTGCTGGTGGAGGGGAAGGGCGAGGACGCGCTCAAGGACCCGCAGGCTCTGCGGGAGATGGAGCGGATCCAGGAGTTCGCGGCCTCCCAGCCGGGCGTGGGGAAGGTCGTCTCGCTGGTCGACTTCATGAAGAAGATGAACAAGGCCCTGAACGGGGACGACCCGCGCTTCGAGGTGCTGCCGGACACGAGCGAGCTGATCGCCCAGTACCTCCTGCTCTACTCCATGTCAGGGGACCCGGGCGACTTCGATCGCGTCGTGGACTTCGGCTACCAGCGCTCGGTCATCACCATCTACTACCGGTACGACACCTACCTGAAGATCAAGGCGCTCACCGACAGCATCGAGGGGTTCATCGCCACCCACCTGGCCGGGAGCCAGCTCACCTACCGGGTGGGGGGCGGCATCGCCAACATGCTCCCGCTCACGGAGGTCATCATCCAGGGCAAGATCAAGAACATCCTCCAGGTGTGCGGGGTCATCTTCGGGGTGGCGAGCGTGGTCTTCCTGTCACTGCTCGGCGGGCTGCTCGTGCTGCTGCCCCTGCTGATCGCCGTGCTGGCCAACCTCGGCCTGATGGGCCTGGCCGGGATCGAGATGAGTGTCTCGACGGCCACGATCACGGCCATGGCGCTGGGCATCGGGGCGGACTACTCGATCTACTTCATGTTCCGCATCCGCGAGGAGCTGTCCAGGGGCGAGAGCTGGGCGCGGAGCCTCGAGATCTCGGAGATGAACTCGGGGAAGGCCATTCTGTTCGTGGCCACCTCGGTAGCCCTCGGCTATGCGTGCATGTGCGCCTCGGGGTTCCTCGTCCACATCCACCTCGGCACGCTCGTCCCGGTGACCATGCTGGTCAGCAGCCTCGGGGCGCTGACCATCATGCCGGCCATCCTGATGGCCACGAAACCACGGTTCCTCACCCGGGGATCGGGTCAGCGGAAGGCGTAGCCCAGCCGCAGGAAGAAGCCCTGGTAGGTGTCGCTGACCTGCCCCATGCTGTCCTCGTCGAGCAGCATCTGGGAGACTTCGTAGCCCAGCCCGAGGTGCAGGAAGTCGAACAGGGCGGCGTCCAGGCCCGCGCCCAGCGACCAGCCCCAGCCCGTGCCGCTGATCTCGTCGCCGGCGATCACCGGCACCAGGAAGTTGAAGCGCGCCCCCAGCCGCAGGTAGGGCTCCCACACGAAGATGCTCGCCCCCAGGCCGAGCTCGGGGGCCAGGTAGCGGGCCGAGACCACCTGGGCGACGTCCGTGTCGATGCTGCAGGAGGTGCCGCCGAAGCCGAGGCGCAGCAGCAGCGTCGGGTGGGTGGCGACGTCGAAGTCCAGCCGGTAGAGCAGGCCGCCGTGCCCCTGCACCTGCTGGGCGGGCCAGCGCTCGGAGGCGGTGCGGTAGCCGTACTCCAGCCCCAGCGAGAAGTCGAGGTCGAGGTACACGCCCAGGCCCCGGGCGAAGCCCTTGTCCAGGAAGGTCGCCAGCAGGAGCTGGCCGTCGATGCGCAGGCCCGGGAACAGGCTGGCCGTGTGGGTCGGCGCCAGGCCCGAGCGCAGGTGCATGGACGGGCCCACCGTGATCAGCGCGTCGTGCACCGGGGTCAGCGGGCGCCCGGCGGCGGGGGCGGGCTCGGCCCGGGTGTCGGCGGCCGGCGCGCGCTCGGCCCGGGGAGCGGGCTCGCGCTCGTCGGCGGCCCAGTCGCGCTCCCCGGCGCTGGAGGCGGGCTCCAGCGGGGGCCGGGAGGAGGTCTTGCCCGGGCTGGGCGCCTCCTCGAGCGGTGGGGCGCCCGACGACTCCGCCACGGCCGGGTCGGCCACGGTCTCGGGCGGCTCGGCGACGTCCTCGGGCGGCTCGGCGCCAGGCGCGCTGGCCACCGCCTGGGGGCCGAGCTGCGCCACGATCTGCTCGGCCGCGTGCCCCATCTTGCGGGCGTCGACCGCCGGCCGGCGCTCGCGGTAGGTCTCGCTCCACAGCAGCTGCCCCCTGGGGCCGAGCAGCCGGAGCTGGATGGCGTACCGGCCCCGGGCCCGGGACACGCTGCCCAGCACCACGCCGTCGAGCCGCAGGGCCTGGGCCACCTTGCGCACCGCGGGCGGGCCGAACATCCGCTTCGGCTTGAGGTGCCGCTTGCGGGCGGCCTTCTGGTAGCTGTCGAAGGGCACGAGCTGCAGGCCGCGCTCGGTGAGCGCGTCGACCAGGGCGGCCCGGGCCCTGGCGCCCAGGCGCTTGCCGCTCCTGTCGCTGAACTTCGCCACCACCACGCCCTCGGCCCGCGCCGGGGCGAACCCCGCACAGGCGAGCGCCAACCACGCTCCGAGGGCGAACCCGATCAGGCGACAGGCAGGCATGGCGTCTCACCTCCGCAGCGACACCGCTCCTCGTGCCTGCCAGCAATAACACAGGCCCGCAGGTCCCTCAAGGCTGGCGCCTGGAAAGCCCGGGCCACCCGCGCTAGCCTGGAGCGGGAGGAAGCTCCATGCCCCGCAACCCTGGCCTGGCGGCGGCCGCCGCGGCGTGGCTCGCGCTGCTGGCGGCCTGTGGCCCGTCCGCGCCCGAGCACGCCTGGCTGCCCGAGGTGCCGGCCGAGGTCCCGTGCTGGCGCCCGGTCGAGCTCGGGCTGCGGACCGACCTCGCCTTCGACAACCCCTTCGATCCGGCCGAGATCGCGGTGTGGCTGGAGCTCGAGCCCCCGCAGGGCCCGCGGCGGGAGGTGGCCGGGTTCTGGCACCAGCCCTTCACGCGCGAGCTCCTGGAGGGCGTCGAGCGCCTCAGCCCGGCGGGCGAGCCGGGCTTCCGCGTGCGCTTCAGCCTCGACAGCCCGGGCCGCTGGCGCGTGCGGCTGGGCGCGCGGGCGGGTACGCTCGAGTCCCTCACCCCCTGGAGAGCGCTCCGCGCCACGGCCCCCGAGAGCGGCGCGCACGGCCTGCTGCGCCCGAGCCCGGCGGATCCGCGCTACCTGCGCTTCGACGACGGCGCGAGCTACTTCGCCCTGGGCGAGAACCTGTGCTGGTACGACGGCCGCGGGACCTTCGCCTACGACGAGTGGCTCGACGCGCTGCAGGCGGCCGGGGCCAACTTCGTGCGCCTGTGGATGCCCGCCTGGGCCTTCGGCCTGGAGGCCATGGACGACGATCCGCTGGCCGGGACGGCCAGCACGCTGGGCGACTACACCCGGCGCCTGGATCGCGCCTGGCAGCTCGATCGGGTGCTGGAGCAGGCGCGCCTGCGCGGCATCCAGGTCATGCTGTGCCTGCAGAACCACGGCATGTTCTCGCTGGATCACAACAGCGAGTGGGCGGTGAACCCCTACAACCAGGCCCTGGGCGGCCCGCTGGCGGCGCCGGAGGACTTCTTCACCCAGCCCGAGGCGCGCGCCCTGTTCGAGCGCCGGCTGCGCTACGCCGTGGCCCGCTGGGGCGCCTTCCCCAACCTCATGGCCTGGGAGCTGTGGAACGAGGTCGATCTCACCGCCCAGCTCGACGTCCAGGCCGTGGCCGGCTGGCACGCGGACATGGCCGCCTTCCTGGCCGCCCAGGACCCCCACGGGCGCATGGTGACCACCTCCACCTCGCAGTTCATGGCCCCGCTGCTGGGCCTGGACGAGGCGCTCGACGCGCTCCCCGGGCTGGCGCTGGCCCAGATCCACGTGTACGGCTTCCCGGGCTCGGACCCGGACTTCAGCGAGGTCCTGCCGCGCCTGGGGGCGGTGCGCGGGGCGACCGGCAAGCCCGTGCTGGCCGCGGAGCTGGGGGTGGACTACCGCGGTCCGGCCGAGACGCTGGCGCGCGATCCGACCTTCGCCGGGCTGCGCGACCTGATCTGGTCCGGCATCTTCGCCGGCACCGCCGGCACGGGCATGACCTGGTGGTGGGACAACCTGATCGCCCCGCGCGGGCTGTACGGCCTGCTGGGGGCCGCGGCCGCCTTCGTCGCGGGCCTCGCCTTCGACCAGGAGTCCTTCCTGGTCGGCCAGGCCGCCCTCACGGGCGCGGGCGAGCGCCCCCTGGTGGCCCTCGAGCTGCGCGGGCGGGGCACCTACCTCGCGTGGCTGAAGGATCGCGGCGCGCTGTGGTCGAGCGGGCTCGCGCCCGCGTCCGTCGAGGGCCTCAGCCTCCACCTGGCGGGGCT
This sequence comes from Myxococcota bacterium, assembly GCA_022710975.1. Lineage (GTDB taxonomy): Bacteria > Myxococcota > B64-G9 > B64-G9 > B64-G9 > JAKLGA01. The sequence goes on from JAKLGA010000008.1 coordinate 235,923, forward strand.
GGCCGACGGCGACTGGCGGGGGCGCTGGGTGGACACCTGGACCGGCGCGGAGCTGGCCCCGGCCGAGGCCGCGGTCCGCGGCGGGGCGGCCACCCTGGCGGTGCCCGCCTTCCTCGGGGACCTCGCGCTGCGGCTGGAGCGGCAGCCCTGAGGGCCACGCCAGGCTACAGGGAGTAGACGATCCCGAGCCCGGCCATGACCAGCGGGCCGAAGTCGAAGGCGACGCCGGCGTTCGACTCGCCGCTGAGGGCGAAGTAGGTCCCGGCCTCGAAGCTCAGCCCCAGGTTCTCCAGGAAGAACCAGTTCACCGCCAACGCCAGCCTCAGGTTCAGCGCGATGTAGCCGGCCCCGAAGTCGTAGGCGACCAGCGCCGCGCTGGAGTCCCGCCCGTTCCCCTTCAGCTCGGACATCAGCATGCTGGCGCCCATACCCATGAGGATGACCACGTCGACCGAGTCCGCGAGGCTGAGGATCATGCCCAGCCGGCAGCCCAGATCGAACAACCCGAGCTGGTCGCTCGGGTGCTGCGGGCTCTCCGCGCCGGCGTACAGGAAGCCCAGGTACACGCCGACCAGCAGCATGTCCGAGACCTTCACGTCGAAGGTGAGGTCTGCCAGCATGCCGGTCGAGGAGGCGAAGGTGAAGGCCTCCTGGCTCCAGTCCGAGTCCTCGCCGCGCACCGCGCCGGCGAGATCGAAGGCCGCCTCGATCTTGACGCCCAGGTACAGCGTGCGCACCACCGGGGTGGCCGGGGCCTCGGGCTGCGCCGGCTGGTCGCTGGGCTGGGGGACCTCCACCGGCGCGGCCACCGGCGCGGGCTCCAGCACCACGGCCACCGGCTTCACCTCGCGCTCGGACAGGCCGAGCTCGACCTGCTTCGCGCCCTTGTCCGCGTGGCGCACCTCGAGGGTGCGGGCGCAGATGCTGACCTTGAACGTGTCCGGCGTCTCGCCCAGCCTGACCCCGTCGACCAGCACCTCGGCCTCCAGGTCGTTGCCGTCCTGGTCCTTGGCCGAGACCTCCACGGCGGCCTGGCGCTCCGCGAGGCGGATGGAGACCTCCTTCTCCTCGCCGAGCTCGATCACCACCCGCTCCCCGGCCTCCGCGTGGCAGGGGCTCTTCACCAGCACCTCGTAGCCGCCCGGGGCCAGCTCCCGGCGCTCGAGCGGGGTCACGCCCAGCGACTCCCCGTTCACCAGCACGCTCTGCCCGGCCGGCTCGGAGCGCACCGTGAGCCAGCCGAAGTTCGGTTTCAGCTCCCAGTCCACCTTCGAGCCCTTGGCCAGCGCCAGCCGCTCCCGGTGCGCCTGGTAGCGCTCGTTCAGCATGGCCACTTCGTGCAGGCCCTCGGCCACGGTCCGGCTGCAGGGGGTCCGCTCGCAGACCACCTTGCCGTCCACCATGACCATGGCGGAGACCGGCGTGGAGGCGAAGGACACGATGGCCTTCTTGCCCTTGCCCACCTGCCAGGTCTCGCCGCCTGCGCCGATGCGGCCCTCCTGGAAGCCCGAGCCGCTGTCGCCGCCGCCGCGGTAAGCCTTCAGCTTGGTCGCGGCCTTGTCGATGCCCACCCGCAGGTCCTGCTGATCGCAGCTCTTCATCGGCTCCTTGGCCGTGGCGTCGCTGACCTGAGTCTTCAGATCGTACAGCGCCGCGGTCACCGTGCAACCCTCGCCGATGCGCAGGATGGCGGTGGACAACGACTTCTCGGCCGCTAGCTCCCGGCCGAGCTCGATCTGGCAGCTCAGCTCGTAGCACTCCTGGTAGGACTCCTGCTTCTTCTCCACCAGGGCCTTCTTGATGGTCGCCTGCGGCACGATGCGGTAGACGTTGCCCTCGGAGATCGCGGCCTCGAGGTAGCTGGTGAGCTGATCGATCGTCTTGTCATCCAGGCCGGCGCCCTTGTCCTCGACGCGGAAGACCGCCACGATGGGCGGCGCGGTCTGGGCCAGGGCGGCGCCCGAGGCCAGCAGGGCCAGGCATGCCACGGTGAGCTGGAAACTGCGCATCGGCTCCTCCGGAGAATTCCGGCCCGAGCCTAGCATCTGCGGCGCTCCCGTTCAACGCGGCTTGTCCGCGGGGTCCGGCCGGTGCTAGTTTCGCCCCGCCACCCCGGGAGGAGCCAGGATGCCCAGGAAGCCAGCCAAGCCGGTCGCGGACGTGCAGGGCCAGCGCGATCACCGCCACATCGCCATCGACAAGGTCGGGGTGAAGGACATCCTCTACCCCATCACGGTCCTCGACCGGGAAGCGCGGCACCAGCACACGGTGGCCCGGGTGAGCATGACGGTGAACCTGCCCCAGCGCTTCAAGGGCACCCACATGAGCCGCTTCGTGGAGCTCTTGAACGAGCACTGCCGCGACATGAGCACCTCCGCCATCCCCAGCATCCTGCGGGCCATGCGGGCGCGGCTCAAGGCCGAGACCGCCCACCTGGAGGCGCGCTTCCCCTACTTCCTGCTGAAGCGCGCCCCGGTCTCCGGCGCGGCCGGCTTGATGTCCTACGAGTGCGTCGTCCAGGGCGAGGGCACGGCCCGCGGCGTGCGCCTGGCCGCCGAGGTGCGGGTGCCCATCACCGCCCTGTGCCCCTGCTCCAAGGCCATCAGCGAGCGCGGGGCCCACAACCAGCGCGGCCTGGTCACCGTCCGCTTCGGCTTCGCCCGTTTCGTGTGGCCCGAGGAGATCATCCACATGGTCGAGTCGTCGGCCTCCTGCGAGATCTACAGCGTGCTCAAGCGGGAGGACGAGAAGTGGGTCACCGAGCGGGCCTACGACCGGCCCATGTTCGTCGAGGACGTGGCCCGCACCGTGGCCAGGAAGCTCCGCAGGCATGGCGGCCTGTCGTGGTTCTCGGTCGAGGTGGAGAACCACGAGAGCATCCACGCCCACTCGGCCTACGCGCGCATCGACTCCGGCCCGGATCCCGAGCTCGCCGCGCCTCCCCCGGCCGCCCGCCGGCGTGGTAAGGTGGGCTGAACGCCCTGCGGCGAGGGGGTGGCGGATGAGATTGCGGCATGGCTCCTGGGCGGCGCTGGCGCTGGCGCTCGCGCTCGGCCCGGCGGGCGCAGCCGGTGGGCCCTCGAAGGAAGACAAGCGAGAGGCGGCGAGGCTCCAGGACGAGGCCACCGCGGCCTACAAGGCCAAGGACTACCCGAGGGCGCTCGACTGCGTGGAGCGGGCGCACCGCCTGACCCCCGGGAACCACGAGGCCTTCCGCCAGATCGGTACGATCAAGGCGATCATGGGCGACCAGCTGGGCGCCTACGCGGCCTACCGCGAGTACGTCCGCCGCTGCCCGAAGTGCATGTACGCGCCCCAGGTCAAGAAGATCCTCGAGGGCCACGAGGAGTCGGGCCCGCCCGCGCGGCCGCGCTCGACGGTGCACAAGCGGGCCCCCGCCCCGGAGCCCGCCCCCGCCCAGGTGGACGAAGATCCGATCGCGAAGGCCAAGCGCCTCTATGAGGTGGCCTACGTCATCCGGGGCACGAACCCCGAGTCGGCCAGACAGAAGCTCCGGGAGGTGCTCAGGCTCACCCCCGAGGACCACGTCTACCACTCCAAGGCGCTCCGGCTGCTCGGGGAGCTGGAGCCCAGCGAGGGGGTGAGCCCGTGAGCCAGGCCAGCGCACGGCCGGCCTCGCTGCTTGCAGCCAAGCTGCTCGCGGCCCTGCTCCTGGCCAGCGTCCCGGCCGAGGCCGGGGATCACCACCGCGAGGTCGCCGAGCTCCGCGACGAGGCCGCCGCGCTCTACAAGCAGCGGCAATACACCCAGGCGCGCGAGGCCCTGGAGCGCGCCCTGCGCCTCGCCCCGGAGGAGCACGAGCTCCTGCGCCAGATCGGCGCCTGCCGCGCCATGCAGGGCGATCGCGAGGGCGCCTACGAGGCCTACCGCGAGTACACCCGGCAGTGCCCGGGCTGCATGTACGCCCCCCAGGTGAGGTCGATCATCCGCGACTACGAGGCGGCCAGCGACCTGCCGCTCACCCCGTTGCCGCCCGAGGAGCAGGCCCGCCAGGACCAGCTCCAGGCGGAGCTGGAGGCCCGGCGGGCGGAGCGCGAGGAGGCCATGACCCCGGAGCTCACCTCGCGCGACGAGCTGATGGCGCGGCGGCTGCTGGCGAACGCCCGCACCATCCGCAAGCGGAACCCTCTTGGCGCGCTGGCCAACTGCCTGGAGGCGCTGCGCCGGCTGCCGCGCGGCCACGCGCTGCACGCCGAGGCGCGCGAGCTGTACCAGGAGATCGCCTGGATGCCCGCCCCGCCGCTCGAGGCCCCGGCCCGGGGCGGCTACACCGAGGAAGGGATCCGGGAGGCCAAGCGGCGCTACGAGGAGGCCTACGTCCTCAAGGGCACGAACCCCGAGCTGGCGAAGCGCAAGCTCGAGGAGGCCATCTCGCTCACCCCCGAGGGCGACATCTACCACTGGAAGGCGGTCAAGCTGCTCGAGCGCCTGGAGAGCGGGGAGGAGTGAAGGTGCGCGCCGCGCGACTCGCCTGGCCGCTCGCGGCGCTCCTGGCCGGCGCGCTGCTCGCGCCCGGCCAGGGGCGGGCCGAGAGCCCCCAGCTCCGGGCCCGCGCGCTCATGCGGGAGGCCCAGGCGCTGGCCGGCCGGAAACAGGCGGCCCAGGCGGCCGACAAGATCGAGACCGCGCTGCGGCTGGCCCCCCAGGACGCGGAGCTGTGGCGCCTGGCCGGGGCCTGCTACGACCTGCTCAACGACCGGCAGCAGGCGCAGGCGCGCTACCGTACCTACCTCGAGCGCTGCCCGTCCTGCCCCGGGGCCGAGGGCGTGCGGGCGCTGCTCGAGGAGCGCGCCGTCCTGGGCGGAGAGACCAACCCGGAGCGAACGGGCCAGGGCCCGGGGGCGAGCTCGCGGAGCGCTGCGGACGAGGCGCGCGCGGGCGAGATGCTGGCGCTGGCGGAGGAGCTGCAGCAGGCCCGCAAGGAGCTGGCCACCGCGCTGGCGCTGCGGGCGCTGCAGCTCGCCCCCGAGGCGAGCCCCGAGATCGCCCGGGCCGAGGGGCTGCTGAAGGCGCTCCACGGCACGCTGAGATCCGCCCGCGCCCAGGCGGCCAAGCACAAGGCGCTCCTCCAGCGCACCTACGACGAGGCGTACAAGCTGCGGGTCGCGGATCCCGAGCAGGCCTACAAGCTGTGCGAGGTGCTCCAGCAGCTCGCCCCGCGTGGCTCGCTCCGCGCCAAGGTCGAGAAGCTCCTGCCCCAGCTCAAGCGGGAGTGAGCCCGGACGGGCGGAACGGATACCCCTCCCCTACTGCAGCCGGCTGAGGCGGGGCTGGAGCAGGCGCACCCCGAGGGCGAAGGCCAGGAAGACCGAGGCGCCCAGCACGACCGTCAGCGGCTCCCCCAGCCGCTCGGCCAGGGAGCCGGCCAGCAGCCCGCCCACGGGCACGAAGCCGAAGAAGGCCAGGCTGTAGATGCCCATCACCCGGCCCCGCAACGCGTCGGGCGCCAGCGTCTGCACCAGCGCGTTGCACAGGTTGAAGCACACGATCATCGCCCCGCCCGCCAGCACCAGCACGGACAGCGCGAGCGCCTGCTGGCGCACCGCGGAGAAGACGAGCAGCGCCACGGGGAAGGCGAAGGTGGCCCAGGTGAGCAGCCGGCCGTGGAAACGGATGCGGCCCAGCGAGGCGACCAGGAGCGCCCCGATCAGCGCGCCCGAGCCGCGGGCCGACTGCAAGAACCCGCTCGTGGCGGCGCCCCCGCCCAGCACGTTCACCGCCCAGGCCGGGATCAGGGTGGCGAAGGCCAGCCCGAACAGGCTGAGCGCGACGATCAGCCCCAGGAGCAGGCGGATCTCCGCGTGGCCGGCCGCGAAGCGCAGCCCCTCGGCCAGCTCGCGACCGGCCGGGCCCGCGGGCGGGCGCGGGGGCGAGGGCGGCAGATGGATGAGCGCGAGCGCGACGATCACCCCCACGAACGACACCGAGTTGATGGCGAAACACCAGCCCGGCCCGAACCAGTCGTAGGTCAGCCCGGCGACCGCCGGGCCCACGGCGGTGGCGGTGTTGAACATGGTCGAGTTCAGCGCGATGGCGTTGGTGAGATCCTCGCGCGGGACCAGCTCGGCGGCGAAGGCGTGCCGCGCCGGGGCGTCGAAGGCGTTGACCACCCCGAGGGCGAAGGCCAGGCACAGGATGTGCCAGGCCTGGACGACCCCGGTGAAGGCGAGCACCGCCAGGACGGCGGCCAGCGCCAGCATGCAGGCCTGGGTGACCAGCAGGAGCTTGCGCCGCGAGACCCGGTCGGCCACCACCCCGCCGTACAGCATGAACAGCCAGGAGGGGATGCCGGCGGCGAAGGCCACGTAGCCCAGGTAGGCCCTCGAGTGCGTGAGCTCGAAGACCAGGTAGGCCTGGGCCGTGCCCTGCATCCAGGTGCCCAGCAGCGACACGAGCTGCCCCATGAACCACAGCCGGTAGTTGCGGTGGCCGAGCGCGGCGAAGGTCTGCTTGAGCTGGAGGCGCCACAGGGGTTCGTCGGGGAGCATCTGCGTCCTCGCCCCACCTCTACCACGGACCCGACTCCCCGCCCAGCTCGATGGGCAGGAAGGATTGGCTGCTTCGCAGGGAGGGCCAGGAAAAAACAGGAAAGGATTCTCTTAGAGGAAAACAGGAAGGGTTCTCTCAGGGTAAGGATCGGCTTCCCGATGCCAACGGAACCCAAGCACGGTACCAACCGTTGGCGGAGTGGTCCTCCGCCGGCGAGGGCGACATGGCAGTTTGCCCTCTGGCGCCCTCGACGGAGGAGGACCACGAAGCGAAGGCAGGGCGTGGGCGGACCAGAGCATGGACGGATCGGCTTCCCGATGCCAACGGTACCCCTGAATGATGCCAGCCGTTGGCGCAGTGGGCCTCCTCCGCGCGAGGGCGGTTTGGCTGTTTCCTCAACCGCCCGAGTCCGGAGGAGGCCCACGGAGCACAGGCACGGTGTGGGCAGACCAGAGCGTGAGGTTCAGCGGGCGGCGGCGGCCAGCACGGCGCGGTAGCGCTCCTGCCAGCCCTGGCGGTCGAGCGGCAGGCGCCCGAAGTCGCACAGCCCGGGCCGGGCCCGGCACCAGGCGCCGCCGGTGAGCTGGTCGAGGATCCAGTGGGGCACGTCGAAGTGGTGCATGAGCGGCACCCGCTTCACCTGCCCGGCCGCCACCAGCAGCAGGAAGGTTTCGTGCTGGAGCAGCTCGGGGGCGCGCGCGGCCAGGCCCGCCCGCCCCTGGTAGCCGAGCCGCTGGTAGTCGCGCTCGCCGTCCGGGAGCGTGGGCAGGTGATCGCCCACCACCACCACGATCGCCTCGGGATCGAGCCGCAGCAATTCCTGCAGGTACGCGTGCAGCGCCGCGGTGCGGTGGTGCATCTGGTTGGCGATGCGGTGGAGCTCGGCCAGCCGCGGCTCCACCTCCACCGCGTCGGGGAAGCGCCGCAGGTCGGTGGTGAAGGGCCAGTGGCCATACAGGGTCAGCACGTAGTTGAGGAACGGCCGGCCCTCCCGTACCAGGCCGCGGACCCGCTCGAGGTTCTGCGCGAGCATGTCGCCGTCGAACAGGTTCGGATCGCCGTTCTCCAGCCGGATGGAGGGCTCCCCCGCCGCGGCGAACCGATCGCCGAAGATTCGCTCGGCGAAACCCAGGCCGGGGTAGGCCTTGCGGGCGTTGGAGTACACCGGCCCCCCGGAGAAGCTGAGCACGGTCCGGTAGCCCGCCCCGCGCAGGTGGTTGGGCAGGCAGGGCGCCGCCGCCCCGCCGAAGGCCAGGAACTCGATCCCGTACAGGCGCAGCGACGGCACACCGCACAGCAGCTCGAACTCCGCCCGGGCGGTCTCGCCGCCGAAGCTGGGCGAGAGCGACGGGCTGGCGCCGTCCCCGAGCCAGGCGGTGAAGCCCTCGTCGAGCGGCGGCCGGCTGAAGCGCACGCCGTCGAGGAGGCGCACGTCCAGGAAGCTCTCCAGCACGATCAGGTGGACGTTCCGCGGGCGCAGCTCGCGGCGCAGGGCCTCGTCGAGCGTCAGGCCGGCCTGGGCCGGGCTCTGCACCTCTGCCAGCTCGTCGAGGAAGGCGAGCCGCCGGGCGTCGCGCATGAAGACGGTGTACACCCGCCCCCAGTGCTCGGCGGTCAGCCGATCCGACCACTCCTCGTCCGGGGTGAGCTGGTTCATGGCCTCGTAGGTGGGGCCCGGCAGCAGGTAGACCAGCCCGAGCCAGGCCAGGCCGCCCGCCGCCAGCGGCAAGTTGCGGAGGCGGAGCCAGCGGGCGCGCCAGTCGAACGCCAGCAGCCACAGCGCCGGCGGCGCCGCCAGGGCCAGGCTGGCGAGCAGCAGGGGGACGACCGCCATGTGCCGGTAGAGCTCGGGCAGCATGGCGAAGTCCGCGAGGCTCCAGACCGTGTCCATGGCCGCCAGGATCGCGTCGTGGACCGCGTACAGCCAAAGCAGGGGCACGGCCGCGACGAACCCGCGGAAGCGGTTGCGCCGGAGCGGTAGCTGCAGCCAGGCGTACAGCAGGAGCAGCAGGGGCAGCTCGGTGAGCCACTGGGTCCGCTCGAAGGCCAGGGTGTAGCCCGAGCTCACCAGGCAGTAGGTGAGCCAGGCCAGCACGAAGACGCCGTAGCGCAGCAGGAAGCTGCGCACCGGCCGGCTGGACCAGTAGGCGCGCGACCAGCGCTGGAGGCGCTCGATCACCTGGCTCTTCGTCACCCCGCCGCTCCCGGGACTCGCGCGGCCAGGCCGGTGACATATGTGACGCGACCCGGGCTCAAGCGCACCTCCCTCGTCCTGCCCGCATTCTGGCCCTCCTGTCCCCGAGAAGAAAGCTCCAGCCGGATTCTACCAGGGGCGGATCCACTTCAGATGCCTACGGATCCTGCGAATGCCCCAGACCGTAGGCGGAGTGGTCCTCCGCCGGCGAGGGCGACATGGCAGTTTGCCCTCTGGCGCCCTCGACGGAGGAGGACCACGCAGCGCAGGCACTGCCGGTGCCCCTCAGCCGCAGAGTGTCTCCCACTCCTGGACGGCCGCGCCGACGTCCCACCAGTAGAGCTTCTTCGGGGCGGCCTTGCGCAGCTTGGGCGAGAGGCTGGTCTTCACCATCCCGCACACCTTCTCCGCCGCCGCCAGGCGGGCGAGCAGGCGGTCGAGGGCGGCGGCCGCGGCCGGGTCGGAAGCGCACTGCGCCCGCAAGATGTCTTCGTTCGTCATCCACCCGCTCCCTGTCCTTGCTGCATACGCCTACTCCAGCGCCAGGAAGGCCTGGGCCGCCGCGAGGAACGGCTCCTCGAGGCCCGTGGTGTCGTCGTAGCCGGGGCCAGCTCTGCAGGCCCGCGCGCAGCGCGTGCTTCCGTGGTCTCTCTCGCAGAAGGCATGCAGGCCCCAATCACACTCCAGGGGATCGGGACCCACGGCCAGGGGTAGAGCGCCGAAGGCCCGGCGCAGCGTCTCCACCTCGGCCTCATCGGCCCCCCCCTGCTCGCCGAAGTCGTAGGGCTCCTCGCAGCCCCGGTCCATCCACACCGTCCGCGACCTGTCCACGGCCAGGATCTGGCTGCACAGGCCGTCACGCTGGTCCCAGTAGAGGACTGGTTGCTCGAGGTCTTCGAGGCCCACAGATCCGCAGCCCGCTCCGGCCAGGAGCAGCGCCGACAGGAGCGCGGTCCCCAGGATGCCGCTCGCCTTCATGACTCCCTCCTGCCTCTGGTCCGCATCTGCAGCTTGCATTCTAGCAGCATTCCCTTCCCTCTCGCGTTCGGAGAAAAGGATGTTTCGAGAAGGCGTGGGCGCTGGGGGCATGGCCCGCGAAAGAGGCGCATCGCGTAGCAGAGGCCTGGCATGGGTTGCCAGGGATCCGCGTCGCCTGGCGGCGCCTCACTGGGGGCTCTGCCCCCAGCCCCCCAGGAAGATGGATCTATACCGGCGGAGCCGGCGGGGGCTCGGGCTGGGTCTGGGCGCGGCGCTCGCGGGCCTCGGCGGCCAGGCGGCGGGCGTTGACGTAGAGGTACCAGGTGATGGCCAGGGACACGCCCAGGACGATCGCGTTCAAGACCACGCTCTGCCCGCCCGTCAGCCACAGGTCCACCCCCGTAACGGCCAGCCCGGTCACCACCTCGGCGCCGCCTGCGAAGAGCACGATCTGCTGCACCCGGCGCGGCTCGCCCCGGTCGAGGTGGCGCCGGGCCATGACCCCCGCGTAGAGCAGGGCGAGCCCCACAAGGAGGCCAATCGCCTGCATCGACACGAAGAACACCTTGAGCCAAACCTTGAGCGGCATGGCACGCGCCTCGAGGAAGGCGATCAGGTTCAGCGCCGCGTACCCACAGACCCCGAGGCCGGCGATGATGAAGTAAGCGCGCATCGAACGCACCGTCTCACGCATGCCCATCTCGCACCTCCCGGCGGAATCCGCCCCAGGATACTCCTTCCACTGCCCGGGGTCTTCTGCTAGCCTCTGGCCACCCTGAGGGACTTCGCCAGGAGGATGGGGACATGCGGAAGCGGGGCTGCTCGGTCTGGGTGCTCGTCATCGCGCTGGGGCTCGCCGGCTTGCCCGGTCTGCTGGCGCCGGTGAAGGCCGCGGAGGAGCCCTGCCCGGCCTACGTGTGCTGTGACCTGACCGACGGCGGGCTCGGCTCGGTCGCCCAGGCCGAGATCACCCGCATCCTGCCCCACAGGGTCGACGTCGTCCTCATGCCGACGCCGGTCTACTGCGCCGGCGGGTTGGAGTGTTCGCCCGAGGACTTCGCGCTCGCCTACTCCTGGGCCACGCCCGAGTGCCCCGGCGAGATCGCGGGCTGGGAGGACATCGCCCAGGACCTGGTGGTCGTGCTCTGGGTCGACAGCCTGGGTTGCCTGCGGCGGATCGTCCCGGTCACCATGGCCGGGGTGGACTGCGACGGCGTCTACGTCCCGCTCCCCGCCTGCCTCCAGGAGTTCCTGCTCCCCACCTGCGCAACTACCTACGGTGGAGAGACCACCCCGGAGGAGTGCGAGCACGACGAATCACGCCCGGGCTGCGCCCACGCGGGCCAGGGGGGCGGGCTCGCGCTGGGGCTCGGGCTGGGGCTGGCGCTCGCGGCGCTCAGGCGGCGGCCCCGGCGGAGCTAGCCCCGGGCTGGCTCTATCGCGCTCTGCGGGGCCGGTAGGGCCCCGGCCGGTCCTCGGCACCATGCGTCAGGGGGCGCATCTGGAATCGATGGTTCCCGACCATCATAGTCCATGGGTCTGCCCCTACTTCTCTTGTCCATCCGGCGGCTTCTTCGTCCTCCGGGTCTTTCCCTGGCCTTCCTTCTTCTCCAAGCGTTGCCTGACCGCCCGCAGTTCGTGTCGCCACCCGCGGGAAAACACCTTCCGCTGCTCCGCCGAGGCAATCAGGTAGTCCCTCTCCTCCTGCTGGAGGTAGGGCATGGACTCGATGGCGGCCCACCAGACTCCCTTCTCCAGCAAGTCATCCAGCAAGGTTCCTCTTCCCAAGCAGGCCCCTGCCTTGATGGCCTCGAGCGCTTCTCGCGCGTTGAGGAATGCCCGGACATACACGGCGGAGTCAGGCGAGAGCTGGGTCGCGAGCATCCGGACCCTGGGAAAGTCCTCCAGGGGTAGCCGCATCCTTTCTATCAGCCTGTTCACCCCCTGCTGGATATCTGGCAGGCCCGAGGCAAATGCGGCCTCCAGATCTTCGAACGAGTACTCGATTTCACAATCTGCAACCCTCCGCCAGTACTCCCAGAGTGCTTCGTTCCGGTCGAACTCCTGCACGTTCGGATTGCCTTTCGTCATCCAGGCCTGACGCAAATCCTCTGGTTTCATCGCCAACATCTCATCGTGATTCATTATTCGCTCCCCCCTACTGTCAGCCGCCTGGCATCTGGACGGAGGGGATGTCAACCCCATCTCGCTAGACAAGGGAATCCCGCAACGGGTTCGTGTAGTCAAAAGGCCCCTTCTCGAAGAGCGCCTCGAGGGCCTGGTAGCCCTGATCCAGGGCGAGCTTCCTCTCCTCGGGGGTGATCGGCAACAGCCAGAGGATCCTCGTCACCCCATATTCAGTGTCACATTTCTCCAGGTCCCCTCCGTAGTCAAAATACACATGGGAGAGGTAACCGCACGTGCACCTGGAACCTGGCAGCCAGGGTATGCCCATGTTGATGGTGTGTCCCAGACCCAGCCCTACTTGACCCTGGCTTACGCGCTCGCGGTGGTAGTCGACCAGATCGCCGAGGATCTGGGCCAGTCGACCTTCGCGCTTCGCCGAGACCACAAACATCTCCACCTTCTTCGCGTCATCTTCCTTCGACATGCAGCAGGTCAGGTGGAAGTACCGATGTGGGAATCTCTTCTCCCGGCCCACCGCGACACCGAATTCTGGGCGCATGTCCTTGAAGCGCTCCCCTTCCGGCCGGACCACACCCTCGAGGCGTCCGAGCCACCGAGTGTAGTGCGCGAGCAGTGCGTCCCGGTAGGTCATTTCATCTCCCACAGCTCCAGGTACCACCCAATCTTCAGCGGGCCCGGGACATCCAGGTCATGACGAAGGCGAGGAGCGCTTGCTGCGCGACCTGGGCTCCTTCTCCTTCCTCGGCTTCCGTTCGGCAGAGCCCTCGAGCAGCGCGCGCGGGACCTCCACGCAGCCCACCTCGGAGCCATTCTTGGCCAGGAGCGCGACCCGCCCGGGAGAGATCCAGCGAATGTCGCCGAAGAACCTGGCGAATGCGAACTCATCGGGCCTCGTCTCCAGCACCTGCTTGCGCGCCACTTCTACGCCATCTCGTCCCTCGACAACCAGCCAGGCGCGGAAGGCTTCGAATTCGTGGACGCAACGCAGCCGGCCCACGAGCCTCCTGCCTTTGCTCCAGCGCTGCTTCTTCCAGGTCCACTCGTTGCGCAGCTCCAGATCGAGCGCCTTCCTTCGCGCCTCCTCGAAGGGCTCCCACGGCCATCCATACCTCGCGGCGACCTTCTCCAGCCCCGAGCACAGCAGCTCCAGGAATCTTCTCTTCCGCTCCTCCCTCTCGAGAGCCAGCACCGCCGTCACGTCACAATCCACATCTACGAACTGCACGCCAAGTGCAGGGGCCCATTCGTGGTCCTCTGCCTTATCACGGCACTCTACCCGGACCTTCCACACGTCCTCCGTGCGAAGGCCAGGGAAAACACGCTCAAACAGTGCGGTGACACCTCGCGTTTCTTGAAGAAACCGATTCCCAATCGCCTTGGAGACGTCCGCTGCAGCCAGATCGAACTGAACGAGTTTCACCTGAGACCCTCCAACGCTTACTGCACACATGGCACCCTACCCAGCGAGGCGCCAGCCGATTTCCGCGTCAGCCTCCAAGAACGACGCAATCGGTGAACTCGACACTCTCGCAGGACACCTCGAACCGACTCATACCCTCCGTGTTGAACCGAAACCTGATACCCTCGCGGTTGCTTCTGGATAGGACTTCGACAAACAACTCGTCGAGCATGAAGGTAGGAACCAGGTCCGGCAGAATCGCGTTCCGAATCGAACGAAAGACCACCGTGAGAAGGTACTTCGTGCCTTTTCGTTCGCAAATGACCTCGAGCTCCATCTTGCTGCTTGCTCGATCCTGCCCATCCCAGGTGACGTGCATCGCCTTGACTAGTCCCAACTCGAAGAGATCCAGATCTGGCAAGAGCCGCTCGACTGCCTGGCTCACTGTCGCTCCGAATTCGCGCACTTTGATGAAAGTAGTAATGCCAGACCTCCCTTCTGAAAGCCGCCGGGCACCTGGCTGGGGGCCTCTCCGTCCCCCACCTCATGCTATCAGAGAGGCGTCGCGCTCGAACTCTACCGTGCGGACCATCTTAGTACCATCCGGTCACCGACAGCCTACAGAACCAGATTCACTGCCATCAGCGAGCAAGACACAATCGGTGAACTCGATGCTCTCGCAGAACACCTCGAACCCAGTCTTCCCGAGATCCTCTGCGCGAAACCTGATGCCCTCGAGGCTGTCCTTGGAGACGTCCTCGATCTCCAGCTCCTCGAACATGAAGGTCGGATCCAGATTCGGCAGAACCGCCTTTCGAATCGAACGAAAGACCACCGTGAGAAGGTAGTCCTTTCCTTCCCGCCTGCAGGCTACCTTGAACTCCATTGTGCTGCTCCAGCGATCCCAAACATCCCCCTCGATGTAGATTTCTCGGACAAGTCCGAGTTCATGCAGATCAAGATCTGGCAGCAGTCTGTCGACTGCCTGGCTCCTTGCGATCTCAAGATCGCGAGCCAAATGGTGACTGGACATAGAGCTCCTCAGTATCAACCTCCAGCAAGCCATCGAACCAGGGGCCAGGCACCTTCATGGCGGCCCAACCCAGCCGCGAACCCCCCAAGGTCGAAGCGTCACACCACGGATCGCCGCAGCGGATCCAGCTGTTTGATCCCGCCCTCCTTCAGGAGCTTCTCGAGCGCCTCCGGACCGGATTCCCTCCCCACCCTCGCCTCCTCGGGCGTAATCGGCACCACCTCGAGCACCCGCGTGGTCCCGTACTTCGACTCGAGCTCCCCGATGCCATCCTCGGGCACGAAGGCCCGGGACAGGAACCCGTGAGTGCACGTCGAGCCAGGCAGGTAGGGGCCGCCGAGATCCACGATCATCCCCGGCCCCAGCCGGCCTCCCTGGAGGTGGCCGAGCGCCAGGGCGCCGAGCAGGTCGACCAGCCCCACCTCGTGGTTTCCCGACACGAAGTACAGTTCGAGCTTCTCGGTCTCGTCCTCCCGCGACATGCCACAGGTGAGGTGGAAGAACCTGAACGCCAGCCGCGCTGGCTTGACGATCACCACCCCGAAGTCCTCGGGCAGCCCCAGCTGCCGCCCATCCTTCAGCCTCACGAGCTCACCGCGATTCCCCAGGTGAACCGAGTAGTGCCTGATGAGCGCATCCTGGTAGCTCCTGGCGATGCCTGCGAGCATGGGCCCGGTCTGGTCGAGCGGTCTGGCCAGATTCCCGAGCCCGGCCAGCGAGTCCCGTAGCGGATCCGCCAAGTCCACCTTGCCCTCGTCGAACAGCAGCTCGAGCGCCTCCGCGCCCGACTCGATCTTGACCCTACGTTCCTCTGGGGTGATGGGGATCAGGCAGAGCACGTATGTCGTGCCGTGCTCCGACTTCATCTTCGCAAAGGGACTGCCGCCGAGCAGGTAGGGCCAGGAGATGTAGCCGCAGGTGCACTTCGAGCCGGGCAGCCATGGCTCTCCGAAGTCCACCGTGTGCTCGAGCCCCAGCCTCTCTCCATGGATATGGAACGCGGCCACGGCGCTCAGCAGATCGACCAGCGACTGGTCGTAGGTGTTCGCGATGAGGAAGAGCTCCAGTTTCCTCTCGTCGTCCGGCCTCGACATCCCGCAGGTGAGATAGAAGTGCTTCCCTCCCCAGCCGCGAGGCCTGGCCACCAGCACCCGGTAGTCACCCGGCATCTCCCGCCTGCGCCGCTCCTTCGGGCTCTCGAGGGCCCCAGGGGTCCCGAGCCACCTGGCGTAGTGCTCGATCAAGGTGTCCAGGTAGGTCATCGACCCCACCCATCCCCGGCTGGCTCTATCGCGCTCCGCGGGGCCGGACAGGCCCCGGGCTCGCCGCCTACGGGTTGTTGCAGCCGACCGTAATGATGAAGTACTTCCGGCCGGACTGGATGGAGTCCACGATGATGTAATAGTCCACGTTGGCCTCGGCCTGGAAGTAGACGTGCTCGTTGACCGCGATGGGCTCCATGCCGGTGCGGTCGTCCTCGCAGTACTCGGTCGTCACCGACGGGGTGCAGGTGTCGGTCACCACGGCCACCGCCATGTCGCTGAAAAGCGAGGCCTCGATGCGCACGTCCACCACCTGCGTGGTCGCCCCGCGGTAGTGGTAGATCTTCTCGCCGCCGGGGTAGTCGGTGCCCGGGCACACGTCCATGTAGTCGTCGATGGCGCTCGAGGAGGTGGTCGAGCTCGCGTCTCCCCACATGTCACAGGTGAGCTCCTCGGTCGCCGTACAGGTGTCCACGCAGAACGGCGAGGTCATGCAGTCGCCCGGATCGAGGTCGGCGCAGTCCGTGGCGCCGTCGAGATCGTTGTCCGCCCCGTCGTTGCAGACCTCCTCGCCCATGCAGTCCGGGCGGAAGGTGAAGGCGCCGGCCTCGGCCATGCCGAGCGAGTCGATCACCGCGTAGTAGGTGTGGCCCGCCTCCACGATGAGCTCGATGCTGTCGCTGGTCCCGGCGGTGATGCCGGTGTAGCCCACGCAGGCGTCGAGCGAGGCGGGGATGCAGGCGTCCTTCAGGATGAACAGGTAGGCGTCGAAGGCGTTCGAGCCGATGTAGAAGTAGATGGTGCCGCTCTCGGTGGGGGTGAAGCTGTAGACCCGCTCCGGCCCGGAGAAGGTGTAGTAGTCGTCGCAGGCGTAGGTCTCGAAGTTGTTGGCCTGGCCCCCGGTGTTGCCGTTGATCTGATCCCAGCAGCCGTCGGCCACGCCGCTGGCCGCGCAGGTGTCCGCGCAGGCCACGTCCACGGAGCAGTCCGGGTCGTCGCAGTCGATCAGCCCGTCCAGGTCGTCGTCCTGGGTGTTGGTGCACTCGGCCTCGGGGATGCAGACCGGGTTCGCCAGGCAGTCGTTGTCCTCGCAGTCCGGCCAGCCGTCCACGTCGTTGTCCTGGCCGTCGTTGCAGTTGTGCTCGGCCGAGCAGTCGTAGGTCTCGGCGCAGTCGTCGTCGTAGCAGTCGAGCAGCGAGTCCGCGTCGTTGTCCACCCCGTCGGTGCAGTCGTGCTCGGCCGCGCAGGCTGGGGCCGAGACGCAGTCCCAGTCCCAGCAGTCGGTGTCGCCGTCCTGGTCGTTGTCCAGGTTGTCGTTGCAGGGCTCCTCGGGCAGGCACACCGGGCTGGCCTCGCAGTCGGTGTCGAAGCAGTCGTACTCCTCGTCCCCGTCGTTGTCCTCGTTGTCGTTGCAGATGAACTCGTGCCCCTCGCAGGCCGGATCCGCCACGCAGTCCGCGTCGGCGCAGTCGATGGCCCCGTCCAGATCGTTGTCCGCGAGGTCGGTGCACAGCTCGGGCTCCCCGCAGATCACCTCGAGCGTGTACTGGCCCTGCTCGCCGAGGTCGTAGCCCTCCACCACGGCGAAGTAGCTCCGCCCCGCCACCACCGGGACGCTGACGCGCTCGGTGTCCACCCCGAACTGCTCGTCCATGCCGGCGCAGGTGAGCTGCGGGGTGCAGGCCTCGCTCAGCACGAACAGCGCGCCGTAGAAGCCGTCCGTGTCCAGCGTCACCGTCAGCACGCCGTCCTCGGCCGCGGTGAACTGGTAGACGTGCTCCGCGCCGCCGTAGAAGTGGGTGGAGCAGCCCGGGTAGAAGCCGTACACCGAGGCGGCGCTGGTGAGCTGGGTGTTCACCACCTGACCGCAGGTGAGCAGCGAGCCCGCGTTGCAGGTCTGCAGGCAGTTGTCCGCCACGGCGCAGTCGTAGTCCAGGCAGTCGGCCTGGCCGTCGATGTCGTTGTCCTGGCCGTCCTCGCACAGGTCCTCGCCCGGCACGCAGCCGCCCTGGGCACCGCCCACGTTGGCGCACTGGTAGCCGGGCCGCGGGCAGGTGTCGCCGCCGGTGAGCGCGCAGGTCGCCACGCAGATGAAGTCGCCGTCGCGCTCCGCGCACACCGCGTCCCCCACGCAGGCCACCGCCCCCGGGGTGCAGTACTGGGAGCACATGCCCTCGGGGTAGCCCTCCTCCGGGGCCATGCACACCGCGCCCACGCAGCCCTGCCAGCTCTCGCAGGCCGAGCCGGTGGGGTTGCAGGCCGGATCGGGATCGTGCACGCAGCCGTCGTCGGTCGTGCAGCTGTCCAGGGTGCAGGCGTTCTCGTCGTCGCACGGGTCGGGCTCGCCCACGCACTCGCCCGTGTAGCAGATGTCGTCGAGCGTGCAGGGGTCCTGGTCGTCGCAGGGCTCGAGATCGTTGGCCGGCTCGCCCACGCAGGCCTGGGCGTCCGCGTCGCACACGCCGGTCTGGCACGGCCCCAGCTCGCCCGCGCAGTCGCGCGGGGTGCCGCCCGTGCACTCGCTGTCCTGGCAGGTCTCGCCCACGGTGCAGTAGTCCTCGTCGTCGCAGGCCGCGCCGGGCGCCCGGGGCCGGGTCACGCAGCCGCCGTCCGCCTCGACGCACACGTTCTCGTCGCAGGGGTACTCGGCCGGGCCGCAGTCGCGCGGGACGCCGATGCACACCCCGGCCGCGCAGGTGTCCGGGTCGGTGCAGTACAGCCCGTCGTCGCAGGCGGCCCCGCTGTTGGCCGCGTGCCGGCAGACCTCCTGCACGCAGGTGTCGTTGCTGCAGGGGTCGTCGTCGTCGCAGTCCGAGTCCAGGCTGCAGGGCTGGGCCAGGATGCAGCCCTGGTCGCGGTCGCACACCTGGTCGGCCGCGCAGCGGGCGTCGTCGGGCTCGTTGACGCACTGGTTCATGTTCTCGTCGCAGGTGTCCGTGGTGCAGGCCACCCCGTCGTCGCAGGCCACGGTCCCGGCCTGGCAGGTCCCGCCGCCGCAGGTCTCGGCGCCGTTGCAGAACACGTAGTCGTCGCAGTCCGCGTCCACCTCGCAGGCCGGGGCCGCCTCGCAGCCGGTCTCGGCGTTGCAGCGCTCGCCCTGGGCGCACAGCTCGTCCGAGGGGGCGTGCGCGCACTCCACCAGCGCCTCGTCGCAGGTGTCCACCGTGCAGGCCACCCCGTCGTCGCAGCTCCCGCACGGGCCTCCGCCGGAGTCGCAGCCCGACAGCCAGCCGAACAACCCGAACACCCCGGCGAGCACGACCCAGCGCTTCATGGCGAGCCTCCTGTGCGAAGGGCGGAATTCCCCACGGTCGTCTGATGCTAGCCGGACAGGTCCACCGCGGTCAATCGGCCCGTGGGACGGGCCGGCAAGCGTTGACAGCCCCGGGGGCGGGTGGTAGGCAAGGGGCAGACCGCAAGGCCGGAATCTGCCGACCAGGAAGGAGATTTCCGTGAGCGAGCTCATCCCCAGCCAGAACCTCAAGGACCTCGATCCCGTGGTGGCCGACATCATCCGGCGCGAGGCCGAGCGCCAGCGCCGCAAGATCATCCTGATCGCCTCGGAGAGCATCTGCCCACCGGCCGTGCGCGAGGCGCTCTCCTGCGAGTTCGGCAACATCTACGCCGAGGGCTACCCCTCGCCGCGCACCTACTTCGAGCCGGCCCGCAAGCTCTCGAGCTTCCAGCACCAGCTCAGCCACTTCCGGCGCCTGTCGAACCGGCGCTACTACAAGGGCTGCGAGTACGTGGACATCCTCGAGTCCACCTGCCGCCGGCGGGCCGCCGAGGCCTTCTCCTGCGAGCGGGTCAAGCCCGAGGAGATCTTCGTCAACGTCCAGCCGCTGTCGGGCGCCGCGGCCAACAACGCCGTGTACAACGCCTTCGTGAAGCCCGGCGACACGGTCATGGGCGCGGCCCTGAGCCACGGCGGCCACCTGACCCACGGCGCCAGCGTCAACCGCTCGGGCGCCAACCACAAGGTGGTGGCCTACCAGCTCTCCCACACCGGCAAGCTCGACTACGACGAGATCGAGGCGCTGGCCCTGGAGGCCAAGCCCAAGCTGCTCATCAGCGGCTTCTCGGCCTACCCCTGGGACGTGGACTGGGCGCGCCTGCGCGTCATCGCGGACAAGGTCAAGGCCATCCTGCTGGCCGACATCGCCCACCTGGCTGGCATGGTCGCGGCCGGGTTGCTGAACAACCCGCTGGGCCACGCCCACGTGGTGAGCTTCACCACCCACAAGACCCTGTGCGGCCCGCGCGGCGCGATGCTGATGTGCACCGATCCGTGGGTGGCCGGCAAGCTGGACTTCGGCGTGTTCCCCGGCGAGCAGGGCGGCCCGCACATCCACGCCCTGGCGGCCAAGGCGGTCGCCATGAAGCTCGCCCGCACCGAGGAGTTCCGCGCCCTGCAGCGCGGGGTGCTGGAGAACTCGAAGGCGCTCGCGGCCGGCTTCGAGGCCGAGGGCCTGCAGCTCGCCTACGGCGGCACGAACACGCACCTGTGCCTGCTGGATCTGCGCTCCTTCCAGACGCCCAACGGGCTGCCGCTGACCGGGGAGATCGCCTCCCGGCTGCTGGATCTGGCGGGCATCACCTGCAACAAGAACACCATCGCCGGCGACGCGAACGCCATCCACCCCTCGGGCCTGCGCTTCGGCACCACCTGGGCCACCCAGCGCGGCTTCCGCCCGGAGCACATGCGCCGCCTGGCCGGCATCGTGGCCAGGCTGCTCCGCAGCGTGCACCCGTTCTCCTACATCGGCGGGCGGGTCGAGTGGGGCCGTGGCAAGCTGCCCCAGGCCTCGCTGGAGGAGGCCGCCCGCGAGGTGGACCGGCTGATCGAGGACGCCGACCACACCTACTCGGCCGCCGAGCGGGTGAGCGCCTTCCCGCACTTCGTCGGGCCCGAGCGCGGCGCGCGGGCCACCGCCCTGGAGTCCCTGCACAAGAGCCAGGGCGTCAAGCTCGTCGAGCGCGACGGCTGGCGCGTGCCCGAGCGCTTCGGAGACCCGGCCGCCGAGGCCGAGGCGGTGCGCGGGGGCGCGGCGCTGGTCGACGCGGGCGGCGCCCTGCTGCTGGAGGTGGGTTCCGGGCACGCGGCCGCGCTCCTGGAGGGCGCCTGCAGCGCCGAGGTGGCCCAGCTCCTGCCGGGCCGGGTCGCGGCCGGCCTGGTGCTCGACGGCGCGGCCAAGCCGCTGGGCCGGGCGCTCGTCGTCCGGCTCCCGGACGACGAGGACGGCTACGATCGCTTCTGGGTCAAGATCTCGACCCCCGAGCCCGAGCGCTGCCTGCGCTGGCTGCGCGGCCTGTCCGACGGCTACCTGATGCAGGACGAGGACGTGTGGCTGAAGACCGAGGGCCCCGCGGTGGTCGAGGATCTGGCCGACCGCTCGGACGGCGGCGAGCGCCTGGCCTGCCTGGGCCTGCGCGGGCCCAGGGCGGCCGAGGCGCTGGCCAAGGCCTTCGGCTGCCAGGCGCCCGCGCCCGGCCAGGCGATCCAGCAGGACGGGCTGTGGCTGGTGAGCCGCCCGGCGCCCGCCAGCCCCGGCTTCGAGGTGTTCGTCCCGGTCGGCCGCGCGGCGGCCACCTGGTCGCGGCTGCTGGAGGCCGGGGCGAAGCCGGTCGGCTGCGCCTCCATGGTCCAGGCGCTCCCGGGCCCGGCGCTCGAGTCCACGACCGACCTCGGCGCGGCTCCCTGGCGGGACTGGCTCAGGCTGTCCAAGCCCTTCTTCGTCGGTCAGAAGGCGGTGCGCCGCTCGGGCGCGCAGGCCGAGGCGCGCCCCGCCTTCGAGTGGAAGGCGCCCGAGCTCGCGGAGCCCAGGAAGACCTGCCTGTACCCCGAGCACGAGAAGCTGTGCAGCGCCAAGCACCTGGTGCCGTTCGCCGGCTACAAGATGCCGGTGATGTACGAGAGCATCCTGGCGGAGCACGAGACGGTGCGCAAGCGCTGTGGCCTCTTCGACGTGACCCACATGGGCGTGCTGGACGTGCGCGGCCCGTTCGCCGAGCGCTTCCTCGACCTGGTCACCACCAACTACGTGCCCAACCTGGCCGAGCACCAGGGCCACTACTCCTACCTGCTGGCCCCGGACGGGCGCTGCATCGACGACATCATCATCGGCCGCCTGGGCGGCGACCACTTCATGGTCGTGGTGAACGCCTCCAACGCCGAGGAGGACGAGGCCTGGCTGCGCGCGGTGTTGGCCGGCCGGGTCCGGCTGGACGACCAGCGTCCAGACGTGCACGCCATGGGCGAGTGCGTGATCCGCAACCTGCGCGACGTGGCCCAGGCGGGCGAGGACGCCCGGGTGGATCTCGCCCTGCAGGGCCCGAAGGCGCTGGACATCCTGCGCGCCCTGGTGGACGGGCCGGCCGGGAAGCTGGCGCTCGAGCGCCTGCGCAAGTTCTTCCTGGCCCGGGTGCGCCTGGCGGGCATGGACGTGATCGCCACCCGCACCGGCTACACCGGCTCCGAGGGCTACGAGCTGTACGTGCACCCCGAGCGGGCGCCCAGGCTGTGGGCGGAGCTGCTGACCGCGGGCCAGCCGCACGGCCTGGCCCCCTGCGGCCTGGGGGCGCGCGACTCGCTGCGCACCGAGGCCGGCTTCCCCCTGCACGGGCACGAGCTGGCGGGCCCGCACGCCATCCAGCCGGTCGAGGCGGGCTACGGCGCCTTCGTCAAGCTGCACAAGCCGTTCTTCGCCGGCCGCACGGCCGCGCTCGGCTGGCACCAGAACCGCGACCGGGTGATCGTGCGCTACGAGGTGGACGAGAAGGGCGGCAAGGTGCTCCGGCCCGGCAACCCGGTGCTGGACGCCAAGAAGGGCGAGTACGCCGGCTACGTGACCAGCGCGGCCTCGACGCCCGAGCGGCAGGTGGGCCTGGCGCTGGTGTCCGCCAAGTTCGCCAAGCGCGCCAACAAGCTCCAGATCGTGCCGCTGACCGACCACGACAAGACGCCGCCGGCCCGCAGCCCGCTCGAGCTGAAACCCGGCGACTGGGTGGCCGTGCCGCGGCAGGCCACCATCCGCGTCCGCTTCATGCGCCCGAACGAGAAGCCGCTCAAGGGCAAGGACGCCCAGTAGGCCGGGGGCCCGCCCGCGGGAGGGACACACCTTGGGCCTGAAGGTCATCCTGGCCGGCCACAACGTCGATCGCCAGGCGCTCGACCTGCGCCTGGCCGGCGAGCGCGAGGAGGAGGCCGGGGCGCTCTCGCCCGAGACCCTGTCCGCGGCCTACGCCCGCATCAGCCGCGATCCGCGCAGCGTGGACGTGTTGCGGGCCGAGTCCCGCCGGGAGGTGGACCGGGCCCGGCGCTCGAACCAGAGCATCATCTTCGACATGGGCCACGCCTCGGTGGCCGAGCACGCCACCTTCAACCTGGACGTGCTGGGCCTCTCCCGGCTGGCGGTCGAGGCGCTCGAGCGCCACCGCCTGGTGTCCTTCACCGAGAAGAGCCAGCGCTACACCCGCCTGGAGGGCGAGCACGTGGTGCCCCAGGAGCTCCAGGGCGGGCCGCTGGAGGCCGACTTTCGCGCCCGGGTGGAGGCCCTGGGCGGACTCTACCAGGAGCTCGCCCGGGCGCTCACCGCCGCGGCCGAGGCCCAGGACGGCGGCGGCGCCAGGGGCCGCGCGGCGCGCCGGGCGCTCGAGTCCCGGGCCAACGAGGACGCCCGCTACGCGCTGCCGCTGTGCGCCGAGGCCCAGCTCGGCATGACCGTCAACGCCCGCAGCCTGGAGCTCATCATCGCCCGCCTGGCCAGCCACGAGCTGGCCGAGGCCCGCCAGCTCGGCCTGGCGCTGCACGCGGCGGTCGCCCGGGTGGCGCCCTCCGTCATCCGCTACACCCAGGCCACGGCCTTCAGCCGGGACACCGGCCCGGCGCTGGCCGCCCAGGCGGAGCGGCTGCTGCCGGCCCGCGTGGCGGCCCAGAGCCCGGGCGAGCCGGCCGTGCGGCTCGCGGGCCACAGCCCCGAGCCCGATCGGGCGGTGGCCACCGCGCTGCTCTTCGCCCACGGCCGGGCCGGGCTCGAGGAGTGCCTCGCCGCCGCCCGGGCGCTGGACGCGGCCGGGCTGCGGGCGCTGTTCGCCGAGGTCTACGGGCGCATGCAGCCCTGGGACGCGCTGCCGCGGGCCTGGGAGGCGGTGACCTTCACCTACGAGCTCGTGCTCAGCGCCGCGGCCTATGGGCAGCTCAAGCGCCACCGCATGAGCACCCAGCTCGCGCAGCCCTACGAGCCCGGGCTCGGCCGCACCATCCCCGAGAGCGTGCGGCGGGCCGGCCTGACCGGGGCGCTCGAGCGCGAGCTCGGCCGCTGCGAGGAGCTGTGGGAGCGCGCCGCGCGCGTGAGCCCGGCCGCGGCGGCCTACTGCCTGACCAACGCCCACCGCCGACGGGTGCTGGTCGGGCTGAACGGCCGGGCGCTCGGGCACTTCGCCAGGCTGCGCTGCGACGCCGAGGCCCAGTGGGACATCCGCGCGCTGGCCGGCCAGATGGTGGCGGCGGCCCAGGCCGTCATGCCCTTCGCCGGCGCCTTCTACGGAGGCAAGGACTGCGTGGATGCCTTGCGGGTGAATGCCGCGGGCGCCTCCGTCGTCTGAGCCCAGGCCCGAGGCCCACCAACCACACAGGGAGGATGAGATGCGAAACCACCGAATCCCGCTCGCCATCGCGCTGGTCGCTCTGGCCGCGCTCTGCGCGGCGCCCGCCGCGGCCGAGTCGCTCGATCTCTCGGCCGGCACCATGCAGCTCGGCGGCTCGCTGACCTTCACCAGCATGGTGTTCGTGCCCGAGGAGGGCGACTCCGAGACCTTCTACCTGCTGTCGGTCCAGCCGACCTTCGCCGCCTTCGTGGCCCAGGGGTTGGAGATCGGCGGCGGGCTGGGTGCGACGGCCTGGTTTGGCGACGCCGAGGACATGTTCAACAGCCAGGTCAACCTGTTCTTCTCGGTGCGCTACGTGATCGACACCCGCACCATCGTCTCGCCCTACTTCGGCGGCAAGTTCGGCGCGTCCTTTCTCATCCCGTCCGACGACGAGACAGACGTGGACACCTCCACCGCGATCTTCGTGGCCGTCCCCATGGGGGTGCTGCTGGCGCTCAACAAGAGCGTGGCCATCAGCCTCGGGCTGGAGGTCCAGGTGTACGCCTGGCTCGACGGCCCCTACATGAAGGACACCGTGCAGCTCCAGGTGCCCGTGGGCTACATCGGCGTCGAGGCATTTTTCTAGGGAACCGGCTCGGGCGGGGGCTCGGGGGGCGGGGCCAGCTCGGCCTCCAGCCGGGCCGCCTGGCGGAGTTCCTCCGCGGGCTCGGTCTGCAGCGCCGCCAGCGCCCGCCAGGCCGCGAGCGCCTCGGCCTTGTCTCCCAGCCGCTCGGTCAGCACGGCCAGCTTCCGCCAGGCGCCGCGCTCCTCGGGGTCCATGCGGGTCGCCTGCCGGTACAGCTCGCGGGCGCCCTGCGGATCGCCCCGCAGCTCGCGCACCAGCCCCAGGTTCACCCGGGCGGTGGCGCCGTGCTCGGGCCCGGCCACCTCGATGGCCCGCCGGAAGTGGCCCTCGGCGGCCTGGAGGTCGCCCTGGTCGCCCATGGCCTTGCCCATCAGCACGTAGGTCAGGTAGAAGGAGCGCGCGCGCGTCTCCTCCGGCACCAGGCGCGGCGCGCACAGCAGCGCCGCCAGCGCGAGCGCCACCAGCGCCGGCGCCGAGCGCAACGCGCCGCGCGCGCGCACGGACTCATGCAGCGCCACCACCCCCAGCCCCGCCAGCGGCAGGAGCATGGGCACCAGCAGCACCCGGTAGCGATCGGCCACGTAGAAGATCGCCAGCGTCAGGGTGTAGGCCGCCAGGCAGCCCAGGAGCAGCCCGACCCCGCGCCGCCGGCGACCCAGCCACAGCCCCAGCGCCGAAAGCGGGAAGATCACCCCGAAGGGCAGCAGCCAGCCCAGCACCGGCACCTGCTCGCGCACCACGAAGTAGGGGTGGTGGATGGGCATCTCCTCGGCGTTGACCGCCAGCAGGAGCTTGCGGCCGAAGAGCGCCAGCGCGCGCCTCGGGGTCTCCGCCCAGAACGCGAGCCCGCGCCGGGTCCAGTGGGAGGAGGCCTCGGCCGGGCTGAGTGGGCGGCCCTCGGCCTCCTCGGCCAGGTGTTGCAGGCTGCGCTGGTAGGCGGCGTGGCTGGAGGCGTCGATCTTGAGCCCGCGCGGCACGTGGAAGCGGCCCGTGGCCGAGGGGTTGTTGCCCAGGAAGAAGGAGATGCCCGCCGAGGAGGAGATGGGGGTCGCGGCCTGCCCGCGGGCCAGGTTGAAGATCCAAGAGGGGCTCAGGCCCAGGAGCACGCCCGCCACGGCCAGGCCCGCGCCCGCGAGCCGCCGCCGCCAACCCCGGGCCACGAGCAGCCACCACAGCCCCGGAGCGGGCAAGGCCAGCAGCAGGTTGGGCCGGGCCATGCAGGTCAGCCCCGCCAGCAGCCCGGCCGGCAGGAGCAGCCAGACCCGCTCTCGGCGGCCCGCGCGCACCAGGCACCACAGGGCGCCGGTCAGCAGCGGCACGGCCAGCGACTCGGCCAGCAGCTGCCCTTCCAGGAACACGAACGGGCCGTACAGCCCTGCCAGGAGCCCGCTCACCGCGGCCACCCGCCGGCCGCCCAGCTCGCGCCCCAGCCCGTAGGCCAGCCCCACGCCCACCAGCCCCAGGCCGAGCTGCAGGCTCCGCACCAGCACCGTGTCCACCCCGAACAGGCCGTACACCAGGGCCAGCCACAGGCTGTAGAAGGGCTGGTAGAAGAAGGCGTCCGCCTCTCCGCCCTGGCCCAGGATGGCCAGCGCGGTGCGGTGGAAGTTGCCCTCGTCGCCGTAGAGCAGGTGGAAGAGCGGGCTCTCGGCCCAGCTCGACAGGAACAGCGCCCGCGCGGTGAACGCCAGGCTGAGGATGCCCGCCAGGATCACCATCTCCCGGCGGCGGCTGTCGGGCGAGGGGGGCGATTCGGGCAACTCGGGGATCTGCATGCGACCCCTCAGAAGGACAGCTCGAGCGAAGCGCCCAGGCCGTCCGGGCCCGCCAGGGGCAGGAGCCGTAGGCCGGTCTGCTCCCCGCCGGCCGGGACGATCCCGTCGTAGCGACCGGGAGGATCGCCCGTCAGCCAGAAGACCAGCGCGCCGGCGAGCGCGGCCAGGCCCACCCCGCCCACCGCCCAGGTGAGCGAGTCCACCAGGTTGATGGAGTCGGCCTGCGCGTTGAGCTCGGCCGGATCGCCGCTGCCCTCCTCCAGGAAGCGCCGCCGGTCCACCCGGTAGTCCTCCAGGCGGCCCTGGTTCCAGATCCCCAGCCCGGCCGAGGCGCCGGCCGCCGCCGCGCCGAGCGCGGTGAAGGTCCACGCCAGCGCCCGGTAGGTCCGGGCGCTCGCCTCGTAGCGCTCCACGAAGTCGGCCGAGGGCAGCAGGCGGGCCTGGACGGTGACGGTCCGGCCGGGCTCCACCAGCACGTCCCGGGCGAAGACCACGAAGCTCTCCTTCTTCACCCTGAGGGCGTGGTGGCCGCCGGGCAGCTTGCGCAGCTCGAGGGGCGTGGTGCCGATCATCAGCTCGTCCACGTACACCTCGGCCCCCTCCTCCTCGCACTCGAGCCGGAGGGCGCCCTCGGCCTGGGCGAGCAGCGGCCGGAGGAGCGCCCTGGCGGCCGAGCGGGCCTCCACGAGCAAGGCGTCGGCCGCGCCGTGGGCGGTGCGCTCCTCGCGCGCGATCACCACCGCGCGGCGCACGTCGAGCAGCGTCAGGCTCACCACCCAGGTCTCGCCGACCTTGCCCACGGCGCCGGACAGCACCAGCTCGACCCCCAGGGCGCCGCCCAGCTCGGCCAGGCAGGCCTCGTCCGTGCAGCCCAGCGACTGCCGGTGCTCCAGGTGCTGGAGCATGGCCCGGATGTCGTCCGCAGACAGGGTGGTGAACAGCCCCGAGCGATCCACCTCGCGCGCCACCACGTCGGTCAGCGAGCGGGCCGTGTCCCCGGCCACCCCCCGGGCGGCAAGCTCGAGCACGGCGATCTTCTGCCTGGCCGCCGGAGCGGCCGGGGCCGGCTGGGCGGCCGACGCGGGCGCCGCGAGCAGGCACAGCAGGCAAGCGGTGGAGAGGAAACGCGGCATGGCTCCCTCAGTCGGCGTCGCGCACGCAGCGCACGTGGGTGAGCGCGCTCTGGCTCTTGGTCATGGCGCCGATGTAGCCGTCGCCCATGCCCACCCGCCAGGCCCAGTCCTCGAAGGTGCCCACCTTGCTGGTCGAGCTCCAGGCGTAGGTCGCGGGGGTGCGCGGGAAGAGCGCCGGATCCACCGCCGGCCAGTCGAGGCTCAGCACCAGGAGGGAGGCCAGCTCCTTGACCTGCGGCAGGCGCCAGTCGTCGTGGCCGGCCCAGCTGAGCCCCTCGCAGTGGGCCAGCGCGCCGGCCCAGTCCAGGGCCAGGGGTGAGCCCGCGGAGCAGTCCGCGCCGCCGCGGCCCGCGGGGCAGCCCTGCCAGGTCAGGCCGCCCTGGAAGTCGTCGACCACCGGCTCGGCCGGCGTGGTGGCGGAGCGCAGCCAGCGCGCGCCGTCCGCAGGGAAGCCGGCCCGCACGCAGCGCGCGTAGGTGCCGGGCTCGGCCACGGGCGCGTAGTCCGCGCCGCCCCCGTCGAAGTCCACCCGGTGGGCCTGGGCCGCGTCCGGGGCGTAGGCCTCGCGGGTCCACAGGCATGCCTCGGGGGTGCCGGGGAAGGCGGCGGTGTCGGCGGCCGGGAACTGCGTGCCGAGGTCGAGCAGGCTCAGCAGCTCGACGAGGGTCGGCAGGCGCCAGTCGTCCGCGCCGTCCAGGGACAGGTCGGCGCAGTGGGCCAGCGCCTCGGCCTGGGTCGAGGGGCGGAGCTGGCCGCCCTCGCAGTCGGCCCCGCCCAGGCCCACCGGGCAGCGCGCCCAGACCAGCCCGGTGCTGCGGTCGAGCACCGAGCCGGGCTGCTCGAGCGCGTAGTCGGGCTGCTCGGCCGCCAGGTGGTGGTGGCCGTCCTGGCCGTAGAGCGCCGCGCCCAGGGCGATGGTGTCGCAGTGGACCCAGGACCAGGCGTCGCTGGGGCCGTCGTACAGGGTGCACTGATCCACGCCCTGGCCGCTGTCCGGGTTGGCGCGCCGCAGGCGGAAGGCGAGCGGCGCAGTCTCCCCCCCGGCCGCGGCCCGGACCAGGACCTGGAGCTCGCCCTCCAGGCCGGGCAGGAAGCGGTCCGCCCCGAGGGAGAACTGGATCTCGTCCGCCAGCAACTGGTCCGGGGTGATCAGCTCCTGCGCCTCGGCCGCGTCCCAGACGATCAGGTCGCCGGCCTCGAAACCCGCGCCGAGGAGGCGGAACGGCACCTGGGTGGCGGCCGGGTCGGGATCCGCCGGGTCGGGATAACCGGGCCACAGGCAGGCGGGCTCGAGCATGCGCGCCAGCAGCCCCAGCCCCTGGGCGTGGAAGGTGAGCTGGTGGCCGCTGGCCTCGGCGGTGAAGGTCTGCTCCGGGACGCCCGGGTCGCTGCCCAGGCGCGCCACGCCCTGGGCCACGCCCGCGCCGTCCGTGGGTGATGGGTTCGGGGTCACCGTCCCGCCCGTGGCGCTCGACCAGCTCACGCCCCAGCCCGGGACGGGGTTGCCGAAGCGATCCTGGACCCCGACCATGAGCGGCCCCGGCAGGGGCTGCCCGAAGGAGCCGCTCTGCCCGTCCCCGCCGAGCGCGGTGAGCAGAGCGGGCACGTCGGCCAGGCCGGTCACGTCCAGCCGCACCTCGTCGTCCGGGAAGGCAGGCACGAAGCAGCGCGCCCACTGGAGGCCCGCGCCGGCCTTCGGGCCGAGGATCATGGTGAGCACGGCGAGGCCCGCCGCGTCCGTGAGCACCTGATCGACCGGGAAGTCGCCCGGCGTCTCGCCGAGCGCGGCGTCGGCCAGGCACATGACCGTCCACCCCTCCAGGGGCGCGCCGGCTTGATCCTCGACGCGCAGGGTCAGCTCGAGTGGCCCGCCCGCCACGGCCTGGGCCGGGCTCTGGGGCGAGACCAGCACCAGGTGCGGCACCTCGTCGGAGCAGGTCTCCGAGAAGGTCGCGGGAGCGGCGCCCGGGTAGCTCGCCTCCACCCGGATGGCGCCGAGCGCCAGGGGCGTGAGCCAGCGGAACACCTGGCCGTCACCGTCGGTCGCCACCTCCTGATCGACCGATCTGGAGATCTCGGCCTGGCCTTCGACCACCGTCCAGGCGACCTCCGCGCCGTCGATGGGGTTGTCGAAGGCGTCGCTCAGCCGGACGGCCAGGGGCAGGGTGAAGTGGGCGCCGAGACCGCTGACCTGGTGGTCACCGGCCACGATCTCGACCAGGACGGCCGGGCCGTGGTCTGCCTGGCAGGTGAACTCGAGCGGCTGGAGCTCCAGCGCGCTCGCCCTGAGCCACTGGAAGTCTGGCGCCAGCGCAGACTCCGGGCCGAGGGTCCAGGTGGAGGAGACCTGGCCGGCCGCGTCGCTCACGGCGCTGTCCGGATCGGCCCGGCCGCCGTCCGAGGCGCTGAAGAGCACCTCGATGCCCGCGATCCCGTTGCCGAACAGATCGACCACCTCGACCACCACGGGCTCGGCGAGAGGCTGACTGACGACGCCAGCCTCCGGGGTGACGAAGTCCGAGCGCAGCGCGTGCGGGCTGCCGTGCAGCCCCGCCGGGTGGAACTCGACGGGCTGGTCCTCCAGCCCCCCGGCGTAGGCCCGCACGTGGTTCTCGCCCACGCGCTCGCCGAGCTGGTAGCGGCTGGCGGCCCGGCCGGCCGCGTCGCTGACGACGCTGCTTGCGTCCAGCAGCTTCCCGTTCACCTGGTCCGCGACGATCTCGAAGTGGATCGCCGCGCCCTGCACCGGGTTGCCGTGCTCGTCGCGCGCCTCGACGGTGAAGGCGACGGGCAGCTCGCTGCCCACCACGCCGGTCTGCTCGGGCTCACCCAGGCCGCCGCCGCCCGACACGTACACGAGCTCGGCGGCCGGCTGGAAGGGCACGACCGGCAGCGCACGCTCGCAGGCGGGCAGTCCGCAGGCCGCCAGCCACAGCGAGCTCAGGATCGGAAGCGGGCCGGACCTCATGCACCACCCGTGACCCCAGCCCCCAGCGGTCGGAGTGTACTACGGAACGCCCCGCGGGTGCAGGGCGCGGACGAGCTCGGCCACCAGCGCGTGCCGCGGGGCCGGGCCCAGGCGGGCCAGCGCGCCGTTCAGCGCCTCCACCTCGGTCTCCCGGCCAGCCAGCACGTCGGACAGCATGCTGGAGCGGTTCGCGGCGCTCGCGCCCACCACGTCCCAGAGCCTGGCCAGGGCCTCCTCGCGCGCGAGCGCCAGCCCCTGCCGGGCGGCCACCTCGAGCGCCTCGTCGAGCAGCGCCTCGGCCGCGCGCCGGAGCTCCGCCCGCGCGGCCAGCTCCCCGTTCGTCACCCGGAAGAGCGCCGTGAGCGGCAGCGCGCTCGCGGCCACCACCGCCTTGAGCCACAGCTCGCGGCGCACGTCCGCCACGGGCTCGACTGGCAGGCCCGCGCCCGTGAGCGTCCGGGCCAGCGCCAGCAGCCTGGCGTCCGGTGGGCCCGCGGCCGCGCCCAGCCGGGTCGGCCCCCGGCCGGCGTGCACCAGCGCGCCCCGGTTGTCCCAGTAGGCGCCCTGGCCGGTCGTGCCGCCCAGCGCCCGCCGCGGCCCCACGGCCGCCTCGACGACTTCGAGGTTCCCCAGCCCGTTCTGCACCGTCCACACCAGGCACTCCGGGCCGAGGCGCGCAGCCAGCGGGCCCAGGGCCGCGGCCGTGTGCTGGGCCTTGGTGCACAGGATGACCAGCCCCACGCCGGCGATGTGCCGGGGGGCGGTGGTGCAGGCGAGCTTCACCCGGCGGGCCTTCCCGGCCGGGCCCTCCCGCAGCCGGAGCCCCTCGCGGCGCAGCCGCTCGGCGCGCTCCGGCCGGTGGTCGAGGAGGGTCACCGGCAGGCCGCCCTCCTGCAGGACGCTCGCGAACAGGCAGCCCAGGGCGCCCGGGCCTATCACCGCCACGCGCATGAGGGATCTGTACGCCCGCCCGTCGTCGTGGGTCAACCCGGGCGGCGGGCGCTGCGACCGCCCTGGTCCGCCGCCGCCCGCCCGGGGTTGACATCCGCGGGCCGGCTTGGAATGACTGGCGTTGGCGCCGACCCTGCTCCGCTCCGCTGCGCCGGGCGGCGACCAGAAAGCGAGCTGCCCATGGACGCCAAGGACACGACCCGCGTCGAGCTGACGGACTTCCTGGACATGAAGCGGGCGGGCCGGCCGATCACCATGCTGACGGCCTACGACACCCCCTGCGCCCGCCTGGCCGATCGGGCCGGGGTGGACGCCATCCTGGTAGGCGACAGCCTGTCGAACGTGGTGCTGGGGCACCGGGACACGCTCCCGGTGACCATGGAGGAGATGCTGCACCACACCCGGGCGGTGAGCCGCGGCGCGAGCCGCGCCCTGGTCGTGGCCGACATGCCCTTCGGCTCCTACCAGATCTCGCGCGAGGAGGCCGTGCGCAACGGGGTGCGCTTCCTCAAGGAGGCCGGGGCCCAGGCGGTGAAGCTGGAGGGCGCCGGGCCCCACGTGGCCACGGTGCGGGCGCTCACCGAGGCCGGGGTGCCGGTGGTCGGCCACCTCGGGCTCACCCCGCAGACGGCCGGCATGCTGGGGGGTTACAAGCTGCAGGGCCGCACGGCCGAGGCCGCCAGGCGCATCTTCGACGGGGCGCTCGAGCTCGAGGCCGCCGGCGCGTTCCTGCTGGTGCTCGAGCTGGTGCCGGCGCGGCTGGGCGCCCTGGTGAGCCGGCGCCTGCGCATCCCCACCATCGGCATCGGGGCCGGCGCCGGCACCGACGGCCAGGTGCTGGTGTTCCACGATCTGCTGGGCTTCGAGCCTGACTTCCAGCCCAGGCACCTGAAGCGCTACGCCGAGCTCGGCCGGGAGATCGAGCGCGCGCTGGGGGCGTACTGCGCCGAGGTGCGCGCCCGGAGCTTCCCGGACGAGGCGCACTCCTTCCGCATGCCCGACGAGGAGTGGGCGGCGCTGGAGGCCGCGCTGGGCCCCGTCGGCGCGCGCCCGGGCGAGGAGGCCTGACATGGCGGCGACCCTCATCCGCGGCGCCGAGGTGGCCAGCGCGCTGCGCCTGGAGATCCGCGCGCGCGTGGTAGCGCTCGCCGCCCGCGGCGTCGTGCCCGGGCTGGCGGTGGTGCTGGTGGGAGCGGATCCGGCCTCGCAGTCCTACGTGCGCGGGAAGCGCAAGGCGGCCGCGGAGCTCGGCATCCGGGCGCTCGATCACGATCTGCCCGCGGACACGCCCCAGGCGGCGCTGCTCGAGCTGCTCGCCCGGCTCAACGCGGATCCGGCCGTGCACGGCGTCCTGGTGCAGCTCCCGCTGCCCGCCCAGGTGGACGAGGATCGGGTGATCGAGGCCATCGACCCGGACAAGGACGTGGACGGCTTCCACCCGGTCAACGCCGGCCGCCTGGCGCTCGGCCGGCCCGGGTTCGTGCCCTGCACCCCGGCCGGGGTGCGGGAGCTGCTGGTGCGCGCGGGCGTGCCGCTCGCGGGCCGCGAGGTGGTGGTGCTCGGCCGCAGCCGCATCGTGGGCCGGCCGCTCAGCATCCTCCTGTCGCAGAAGGGTCCGGGCGGGGACGCGACCGTGACCGTGTGCCACTCGCGCACGCGCGGGCTGGCCGAGCACTGCCGCCGGGCGGACGTGCTGGTGGCGGCCATGGGCCAACCGCGGGCGGTGACCGCGGACATGGTCAAGCCGGGCGCGGCGGTCATCGACGTGGGGGTGAACCGCGTGGGCCTGGACGCGCGCGGCAAGGCCGTGCTGTGCGGGGACGTGGACTTCGGGCCGGTGGCCGAGAAGGCCGGTTTCCTCACCCCGGTGCCGGGCGGCGTCGGCCCCATGACCATCAGCATGCTGATGCACAACACCGTGCTGGCCGCCGAGCGCCGCGCGGGTTAGACTACCTGCGTCCCTCGATGTCCGACCCGGGAGGTGAACGATGAGCCGCACGCTGCGATCCGTGTCCGTCGTCCTGGGGCTCCTGGCGCTCGGGGCCGCCTCGCTCTCCTGCGACGAGAAGAGCCGCTCGGACCCCGCGGGCCTGCTGCACCGCTGCGCCATGGCCTCGACCTGCGCCGGCGGGGCCACCTCGCTGGGAGACATCTGCAACACGCTGCTGGTCTACCAGGAGGGCGATCTCGCCACGCTGCTGGGCGACCCGATGGCCGCGGCGGTGGAGGACATGGTCGCGTGCATCTGGGCCGCGGCGGACTGCGACGCCATGCGCGCCTGCGTGCTGGCCAGCGCCTCCGAGGCCCAGGCCTGCGAGGGCGCCGGCCCCGGCCAGCGCTGCAGCGGGGACGTGCTGGTCGAGTGCGACGGCTACCCGGCGGAGACGCCCGAGGCCTGGGACTGCGCCGCGGCCGGCCAGGTGTGCGGCCAGACCGAGGCCGGCGCGGGCTGCGGCCTGGAGCCCTGCACCTTCGGGACCGACCCGGACGTGTGCGACGGGAGCGTGCTCCGGCGCTGCGACGAGGACAGCGGCGTGGTCCAGGCCACCGACTGCACCTTCTACCTCGGCTACGGCTGCACCACCTCGGGCGGCACCTGGATCTGCAAGACGCGGGCCGGCGGCACCTGCGGCACCGACCCCGAGGACGGCGGCCTGGCCTGCATCGGCACCGGGGCGGTCTGCGACGAGGCCACCTTCACCGGGCGCTGCGAGGGCTCCCGCATGGTGACCTGCAACCGCGGCAAGGAGTCGGGGCTGGACTGCAAGCTCATGCACCCGGACATGGAGTGCGCGCTCGACCAGCAGTCCGGCTCGGCCATCTGCCAGCCCGCCAGCCAGGAGTGCGTCATGTCGGGCAACGAGACCTGCCAGGGTGGCGTGGTGAGCTTCTGCCTGCTGGGCGAGCGCCGCCAGGTGGACTGCCGGGCCGAGGGCTTCTCGGGCTGCGCCACCGGCGTGGACGAGGACGAACGCACCGTCGCCTACTGCGTCGAGTGAGCCCGCCCGCGTCCGCGCCCCGCGCGCTCACAGGCTGAGCTCGAGCCGCGCGACCCCCTTCAGCACCTCCACGCGGCCCTCCGCCCGCCGGCCCTGCGCCTCGGCGCGCACCGTGTAGCGGCCCGGGGCGGGCAGGTAGCGGTGCAGCAGCCCGGTGCCGGGCTGGGTGGTCCAGCGCTCGCCCGCCCGCAGGCTGAGCTCGGCGATCTCCACCGTCGCCTCGAGCGGGGCGCCCTGGGCGTCGCGCACGGCCACCGTCAGCGAGGGCCCCGCCAGCCAGCGCTCCAGCAGGTACTGCCAGGCGGGCCGGCTGTGGACGAGCTCCTCCTCGAGCTTCTTCGCCTCGGGCCGGTTCCAGGGCACCTCCAGCAGGTAGGCCAGGGTGCCGAAGGCGTGGAACAGGTGGTCCTGCTCCACGCCGTCCACCGGGTACAGGCCGCGCACCAGCGTGTAGCGCTGGGAGCCGAAGCGGTGCTCCAGCCCGCGCACCAGCTCCTCGCCCAGGATGAGCGCGGTGTGGGGCGCGGGATCGGGCACGCCGGGCACGGTGTAGGGCACCAGCAGCCGCGTGGCGGCCCCGTGGTAGGACAGGTTGGCCACGAAGCGCTCGGCCTCGGCCAGCCGCAGCATGGCCTGCACCTCGGGCTCCGAGGCCGGGGCCGGGCCGCGGTAGAAGTCGCTCTCGGCGAGCGAGGTGTTGAAGCGCGTCTCCAGGCTGCCCCAGCGGAACGGGTAGTTGCGGTTGAGATCCACACCGCTGTTCAGCCGCTGGCCCGAGGCGGCCACGCGCCGGCTCTTGCGGCCGAACTGGTCGCCCAGGTGCCAGAAGGCCTCCGCCCCGTCGGGGTTGACCAGCGGCACGGCCACCACGGCCAGGCCGGCCAGCCACGCCCGGGCGCGCGGATCGTCCCCCTGCAGCAGCTCCAGCGCCGCGTCCAGGACGAACTCGGGCGTGGCCAGCTCGCGGCCGTGGTGGGCCGCGGTCAGCAGCACCGCCGGCCGCAGGCGGTCGTCGGGGTCGTCGGCCAGGCGCAGCCCCAGGATCGGCCGGCCCTCCCCGCTCGGCCCCAGCTCGAGCAGCCGGGTCCGCCGCGGGTGGGCCCGGGCGATGGCCCGGATGGCCGCCGCGACCTGCTCCGGATCCCGGAGCCCGCGGGGAAGCTCCACCCGCCCGCGCGCCACCCGCGGCGCGCCGCGCGCGGCCAGCGAGCCGGCCTCCAGCCGGTAGGGCACCCCGGGGGTGGCCGGCTGCGCGCCCAGGCCCAGCCCCCGCAGCACCTCGAGCCCGACCTCGTCGGTCACCAGCGCCACCTCGTCCGGCCCGGCCCGCGGGTCGGGCGCCCGGCGCAGGCGCACCCGCGCCTCGGGCGGCACGCGCGCCCAGTCCGCCTTCGGCAGCCGGGTCAGCCAGCGGCTGGCCAGCCAGGGGCGCTCCGCGGGCGCGCTCCCCTCCAGGGCCGGGGCCAGGGTGCGGACCTCCACCCGCGGCGCCGCCTCGCCCTCCCGCAGGCGCAGGTACAGGCCGAGCGCGCCCTGGCGGTAGCTGGGATCGCTCCAGGCCAGGCTGCCCAGCAGCTCCTTGGACACCCCGTCGTAGACCTGGGCCACGAAGCGCGGGCCCGCCAGCCACAGGCACACCTCGAGCTCGCCGCGGCCCACCAGGGCGGGGACCGCGAGGCGCACCCCGGGGTCGCGCACCCCGACCGGATCCCAGCGCAGGAAGTCGATGTAGCCCTTCTCCTGCTGCAGCGAGAAGCCGTAGCCCTGGACGCGGGCCAGCTCGGGGCGGACGAGCTGGGCGCGGAACAGGATGGCCAGGTCGGCGCGGCCGGCGCCGCGCACCCGCGCGCGCACGAACCCCTCCGCCGAGGCGGCCGACAGCCACAGGTGGCGCCCAGGGGTGGGCGGCTCGAGGCTGATCGCGCCGTCCACCTCGAGCCAGGGTCCGTGCAGCAGGCCGGCCGGCCCGAGCGGCACGCGCTCCTCCTCGCCCTGGGCGGCCGCCGGGAAGGCGCCCGCGCCCGCCGCGCCGAGCCCCACGGCGAGCCCGGCGAGCAACCCCAGGTGCAGCGAGCCGGGTCTCATGGGCTCGCCCCGCCAGGCGTCTCCGCCCCGGGCAAGCGGATGACGCTCAGCCACGGCTCGGGGGTCGGCAGGCGCTCGTCGAGGAAGCCCTGCACCCAGGTCCCGCAGCGCGTGGCCAGCGCGCGCTGGTACGCCTGGCCGCCGTGCACCAGGTAGTGCCACAGCCCGTCGTGGGTCCCGGGGCGGTTGGCGGAGTAGGCCGTGCGCAGCACCACCGAGCGCAGGTCGAAGGGCAGGCCGCGCACGTTCTGGCAGTAGCGCGGGGCCAGCGCCCACATCTCCTCGGCGTTGGAGGGGTAGTACACCCGCACCGGGACGCCCAGGCGCTCGGCCGCGCGGGCGATGGCCGGCAGGGCCACGTCGGTCAGCATGTTGCCCTCGACCGCCAGGATGCGCCCCTGCTGGAAGAGCAGCCGCACGTAGCGGTAGTTCTCCTGGTTGCACAGCCAGCCGAAACCCGGATCCACGCAGCGCTCGGGGCTCCTGTACTTGTGGAGGTTGAAGTGCAGCAGCTTG
Source organism: Myxococcota bacterium (assembly GCA_022710975.1). Lineage (GTDB taxonomy): Bacteria > Myxococcota > B64-G9 > B64-G9 > B64-G9 > JAKLGA01. Next base: position 273,109 of record JAKLGA010000008.1, read on the forward strand.
TGCGCCCACTCCAGGATCTGCAGCGCCTTGCGGCGCTCCCTGGGCCGGTCCTTCATCGCCTCGGCCACCCGGGCGCGGGTGCGCTGCCAGGACCGCAGGGAGAAGGCCTCCACGAAGGACTCCACGTCGGGCTCGAGCAGCGCCACCTCGCGCAGCAGCCAGTGCATGTGGATCACGAAGGGGTCGTAGTCGAACAGCCAGGCCCACTGGCTGCGGGCCGCGGAGATCAGGTGGTAGTTCTGCGCCGGGCCGAGCCCCACGTACCCGCCGCCCAGGTTGCGGATGTAGGGAGCCCACACGCGGTGGGCCTTCTCGTTGGTGGACAGGTAGGTCATCGGATCGCGGCAGGTCGAGGTGGCCTTGCCCACCCGATCGCACCTGGGGATCTTCAGCACGTCGGGGTCGGGCGGCACGGCGCGGAAGATGGCCAGCTCCTCGGCGCTCGGCGGCGCGGGATCGGGCGGCGGGGGCAGCGGATCGCGGAGCTGCAGCGGCGGCCAGGGCGTCAGCCGCGGGGAGTCCGACGCGCAGCGGACACCCACCCCGGCCAGCGTGGCGGTGGGGGGGAGCGGCATGCGCGCCGCGGCCCGCAGCGTCTCGCCCGGCTGGGCGAAGGAGCCGCCCTTGGCCAGGCGCCTGGTCCTGCCGGGGCACTTGGCCAGACCGCGGCAGGGCCCGAGCGGGTCGCGGCCCTGGCAGGCCGGGCCGCAGGCCCCGGCGCAGCCGGTCCGGCACGGGCTGGCCCAGTCCCGGACCCACTCGGCCGCGTTGCCGGCCAGGTCGTGGAGGTCGTAGGCCCCGGGCGGCAGCGAGCCCACCGGCCGGGTGATCCCGGGCTCGCAGCCGCGGAAGGCGGCCCGCTCGCAGCTCGGCGGCTCCTCCCCCCAGGGGTAGCTCCGCCCTTCGAGCCCCCCGCGCGCGGCCTTCTCCCACTCCGCCTCGCTGGGCAGGCGCTTGCCGGCCCACAGGCAGAAGCGCCGGGCGCCCTCCCAGGAGACCGCCACCGCGGGCTGGTCGTCCCCGGCCTGGCCCTGCCACATGGCCGGCAGGGGTGGACGGCGGGGGCAGGAGCCGGCCTGCTCGCAGGCGGCGTAGGCCCGGTTGGTCACCTCGCGCTGGTCCAGGTAGAAGGTGGACACCTCCGCCCGCACCCGGGGCCTGGCGCCCGGGCTGCGCTCGTCCCCCAGCACGGCCGGTCCGCCGGGGACGCACACCATCCCCGCGGGCGGCGGCGCGCAGGGCTCGTGCGCGGCCGCGGGCGCCGCGACGGCGGCGGCCGAGCACACGAGCCACAGCGAGGTGAAGAGGCAGAGCACGTGGATCGCTCTCCGCGGGCAGCGCCGGTCTCAGCCCTGCACGGCCCAGCGCTGGGCCAGACCCGCGCTCAGGGTGAGCCAGCACCCGAGCGCGCGGCAGCTCTCGCTGACCAGGTCGACCATGTCTCCGGGCAGGCCCAGGGCGGGGCCGTAGGCGACCACCCCGTCCCACACCAGCCAGGCCAGCCCGCTGGCCACCAGCAGCAGCCACACCCAGCCGATGCGCCCGCCGCGGAAGGCCAGGTAGGAGAGCAGCAGCGGGGCGAGCAGCGTCAGGCAGACCGCGTCGCCCAGGCTCGAGGCCGTGCCCACGGCGCTCTCCCAGTCGCCGGCCAGCAACCCGCGCCCCTCCACCACCAGCGCCGGCGCGGCCACCGCCAGCGCCAGCGCGCAGGCCACGGCGTAGGCGGCCGGGCGGGTCCAGCGCGGCCCGGGCAGCTCCAGCCCGGCCCGGGCCCAGGCGTTGGCGAGCATGTACAGCCCGATGGCCTGGAAGGTGTTGGCCGCCAGCACCAGCCCGCCCCGCAGCGGGCCGACCAGGGCGATCGGGGCGCCCGCGGACGAGAGCAGCAGGGCCGCGTCGGCGACGAGCAGCAGCCCGCTGCAGGCCGCGGTCCACAGCCAGGCCCGGCGCAGGTACTCGCCGCGGCTGAAGGACCAGGCGGCCACCAGGCCTCCCGCCAGGCCGATCAGCTTGACCAGCTCGATCTCGACGCGCAGGAACAGCCCGTAGGACTCGCCGCCAGCCAGCCAGCGCTCCAGGGCCACGAACGGCACCAGGTAGAGGAAGGGCAGCACGGCCAGGAGGCGGAAGCGCGTCACGGCGACCTCATGGTGCACCCGCCTCCCCCAAGGCGGGTGCGAGGTCAGGGTTCACTCCGCTCACGATGTCACGCAGGTGCGCACCTGTCAAAAACCCAGCCGCCGTCTCAAGGCTGCGCCGAGGCCAGGAAGCGCTGCACCTCGGCGGCCTGGTCGGCCTCGCCCTCCGCGGCGAAGTCGGCCCGGGCGGCCTCGGCCAGGCTCCGCGCCCTGGCTCGCTCTCCGGGCCGGGCCCGCAGCAACGCCCTGGCCAACGCGAAACGCGCCTCGGCCAGGCCGCGCGGCTCGCCCGCCGCGCGTTCCCGCAGCTCGAGCGCCCGCTCCAGCGGGGCCACCGCGGCGTCGGCCTGCCCCTGGACCAGGTGCACCCGTCCCAGCCCCAGCAGCGGCGCGGCCAGCGCCGGGTGCGCCGCCCCCAGGGCGCGCTCCAGGCAGGCCAGCGCGCCCTGGTACTCCTGGAAGGCCTCGGGCAGCTCCCCGCGCAGCCGGCGCGCGTCGCCGAGCAGCACGCGCAGGCGGCCCGTGTCCGGCGAGTCCTCGCCCTGGACGGCGCGCCGGGACGCGAGCGCGAGCTCCAGCGCGGCCAGGGCGGCCTCCAGGTCCCCGGCCTCCAGGCCGAAGCACCCCAGGGCTTCCAGGGCCTCGGGCTCGCCCTCGAGCCCGACCGTGGTCGGGTTCGCCAGCGCCCCGAGGGCGCGCTCCAGGATCGGGCGGGCCTCGGTCACCAGGCCGAGCCGCTGGAGCGCCCGGCCCCGCTCCACGGCGGCCCGCAGCGCGCGCGGATCGGCCGGCCCCAGGGCCGCCTCGGCCAGCGCCGCCGCCCGGGTGGCCACCTCCAGCGACTCCTGGAGGCGGCCCGCCGCCCGCAACCCCGAGGCCCAGGGCAGGAAGAAGTCGAGCAGCGCCAGGTGCTCTGGGCCCAGGTTGGCCTCGGCCGCCTCCAGCGCCCGGCGCCGGTGCGCCAGCGCCTCCGCCCCCCGCCCGAGCTCGTCCAGCACGTCGGCCAGCGCCCGGGCCGCCTCCGCCACGGGCCAGGCCTGCGGCCCGTGCAGCTGCTCCCGCAGCCCCAGGGCCCGGGTGTACGCCTCCGCGGCCGGCCCGAGTCGCCCCAGACGCGCCTCGGCGCGGCCGAGGCCCTCGGCCAGGTCCGCTTCGAGCCGGCGAGCCTCCCGCGGTGACGCGCCCGCGAGGCCGCGCAGCAGGGCCTCGGCGGAGCGCTGGCGCGTGCCGAGGGCCCCCGCGTCGGCGGCCAGCTCGACCCGCGCCACCGCGGCCGCGGCGGCGCCCGCCAGATCGCGCCCGGCCAGCGCCTCCCACTGCGCGTCCTCGAGGTCCGCGTCCTGGCCCTGGACGGTCGCGGGCCCCGCGGCCCGGCGCGTGAGGGCGCGCTCGAGCAGGGCCGCCGACACGAGCTCCGGCCGGGCGAGCTGCCGGGCCTCCCCCAGGGCACGCTCGGCCAGCTCCCAGGCCGCCACCCCCCGCCCGATGGCGCACAGGGCCCGCACCCTGCCCAGCTCGGCCCGCACGCCGTCCTCCCGGGGCTCCGCCGGGGGCTCGCCGCCGGGGGCCCCGGCGGCGAGGCAGGCGCCCGGGTCGCCCAGCGCATCCACCGCCTGCGCCGCGCGATCCACCACCGGCCCGTCGGCGGACTCCAGCGCCCCGGTCAGGGCCTCGAACTCCGCCCGGCGCACCGCCAGGCAGCGGGCGCCTGGCCCGGCCGCCAGGCAGGTCTGCCGGCGGGCCTCGCCCCAGCGCCCGGCCCAGGCCGCGAGCACCGCCCGGACGCGCTCCCAGGTGGCCGGCGCGTGGGCGCGGCCGGAGGCGGCGAAGGCGGTCCGGCCGGCCGCCTGGCGGGCGGGGTCCCACAGCCCGGCGGCCTCCACGGCCGCGTCCGGGCAGTCCGGCCGCGCGCCCAGGCCGAGCGACAGGGCGAGCAGCGCGCCCAGGCAGCCGAGCGCCACCAGGCCGGTCGCCAGCAACCAGCGCCGGCGCCGGCGCGGGGCCGGAGTCAGGCCGTCGAGCAGCGCATCCAGGCTGGCGAAGCGGCGGCGCGGCTCGGCCTGCAGGCCGCGCAGCACGGCCTCCCGCAACCAGGCCGGCACGATGGCCGAGCGCAGCGGCGTCTGCAGGCGACCCGCCGCGATGGCGGCCCGCAGCTCGCCCGGCCCCGCGCCTGCGAACGGACGCACCCCGTACAGCGCCTCGTAGAGCGTGGCGCACAGCGCGAACTGGTCGGACAGGGCATCCGCCCGTTCGCCCGCGAGCTGCTCCGGGGCCAGGTACCCGAGCACCGCCGGGTCGGCCGCGCCGGCGCGCGCCTCGGGCTCCAGCGTGCGGGTCAGCCCGATGTCGGTCACCCGCACCCGGCCGTCCTCACCGACCAGGATGTTCTGCGGCTTCAACCCGCGGTGCACCAGCCCGGCCCGGTGGGCGGCGGCCAGCCCGCGCCCGGCCTGGCGAACGACCTCCAGCAGGGGCCGCCAGTGGGCCCCCGCCCGGGCCAGCCAGGCGTCCAGGCTCAGGCCGCGCACGAACTCCATCACCACGAAGCAGTCGGCCCCGTGCCGGCCCACGTCCAGCACGCGCACCACGTTGGGGTGAGCCAGCCGGGCCACGTTGCGGGCCTCGGTGGCCAGGGCCTCGGCCCGGGCCGCCCCCTCCCCCGCGGGCCGCAGCAGCTTGAGGGCGACCTTGCGATCCGCCTCCGGATCGTAGGCCGCGTAGACCACCCCGGAGGGGCCGTCGCCCAGCGTGGACAGGATCAGGTAGCGCCCCAGGCGCTGACCCTGCTCGAGGCGCTGCTCGTCCCCTGTGGACCGCATGCCCCGCGCCCGCTCAGTGCCTGAAGGATCGTTGCCCGGTGAAGGCCATGGCCGCGCCGAACTGGTTGCAGGCCTGGATCACCTCGTGGTCGTTCAGCGAGCCGCCCGGCTGGACCACGGCGCGCACGCCCTCGCGCAGGCCCACCTCCAGCCCGTCGCGGAAGGGGAAGAACCCGTCCGAGATCATCACCGCGCCCTCGAGCCCGCCGTGCGCCGCGCGCACCTCGGCGTCCACGGCCGCGCGCGCCTCGAGGTCGGCCATCTCGTGGTAGGGCTTCTGGTGGCGCTCGAAGCACAGGTGGTCGGCCAGCTTGCGGTAGGCCTTGTCCCGGGCGATCTCGGCCACCCCCACCCGGTCCTGCTCGCCCGTGCCGATGCCCACGGTCACCCCGTCCTTGACGTACAGGACCGAGTTGGAGCTGACCCCGGCCTCGACCACCCAGCCGAAGGCCATGTCGACCCGCTCACGCGGGCTGGGCTCGCGCGCCACCCGGTAGGTCTGGCCCTTGTGCACCACCTCGGCCGTCCTGAAGTCCTCGGGCCGCCTGGCCTCGGGCACGTAGCTGAGCTGCAGCACCAGCCCCCCGTCCAGCAAGCTCTTCACGTCCACGAAGCGCTGCGGGGCCAGCTCGGCCAGGCGGGCCATGCGGCGGATCTCCATGATGCGCAGGTTCTTGCGGCGGGCCAGCGCCTCGACCGCGCCCGCCTCGAAGCCCGGGGCCACCACCACCTCGGCGTAGCGCGCCGAGATGGCCTCGGCCGTCTCGCGATCCACCGGCCGGTTGAGGGCGATGCAGCCGCCGAAGGCCGCCACCCGATCGGCCGCCTCCGCCCGGAGGTAGGCGTCCACCAGCCGCTCCGCCAGCGCCACGCCCGAGGGGTTGTTGTGCTTCATGATGGCGCAGGCCGGCCGGTCGGTCAGGTAGCGCAGGATGTTCAGCGCGTTGTCCGCGTCGGTCAGGTTGATCTTGCCGGGGTGCTTGCCGAACTGGTGCAGCGTGGCGTCGGTCACCAGGCCCTGGCCCGGTCCCACCACGCGCACGTCGCCCACCACCAGGTTGCCGTTCACCAGGCGGTAGAGCGCCGCCGGCTGCCCGGGGTTCTCCCCGTAGCGCAGCCCCCGCCGCTCGCCCTCCACGTCCCAGCGCACCTTCTCGTAGACCAGCAGCTCCCGGCGCTCCTCCCAGACGTAGGCGATCTCGAGCCGCTCGGGGAAGTGCTCGTCGACGATGGTGCGGTAGGCCGCCTTGAGGTCCTGCGCCATGTCACTGCCCTCCGCGGAGCTGGTAGCAGGCCTCCACCTCGGCCGGCGGCCGGGCCGCCAGGTAGGCGGCGATGGCCTGATCGTACTCGGCCGTGTGGCGGAAGGCCTTCTGCGCCAGCTCGAAGCGCGCGGCCAGATCGAGGCGGCCGCCGTTCGCGCGCATCCTGCGCACCAGCGGCTCGTAGTCGGACGGATCGGTCACCGCGGCCACCCGCAGGTAGTTCTTGGCAGCGGCGCGGATCATGCAGGGGCCGCCGATGTCGATGTTGGCCCGGGCCTCCTCCGGCGTGGCCCCGGGCCGCGCCACGGTCTGGGCGAAGGGGTACAGGTTCACCACCACCATGTCGATCGGCACGGCCGCCGTGCGGGCCAGATCCGCCTGGTGGTCCGGGTTGTAGGTCTCGGTCAGCAGCCCCAGGTAGATCTTGAAGTCGAGCGTCTTGACCAGGCCGCCCTGGGTCTCGGGCTGGCCGGTGTAGTCGGACACCTGCACCAGGTGGCGCGCGGCGCGCTCGGGTCCCAGCAGCTCGCGCAGGGCGGCGTAGGTGCCGCCGGTAGAGAAGATGCGGCAGTCCGGCTCCATGTTCAACAGGCCGGACGCCAGGATCTGCAGCCCGCGCTTGTCGGTCACGCTGACGAGCGCGTGCCGCACGCGCACCCACTTGTCCGCCTCCCGGACCACGTTCACGCTCATGCCCTCTCCTCCCGGCGGGCGCCGTCCACCCGCACCTCGCCGCCCTCGAGCCGCACCCGGCCCTCGGCCAGCCAGCGGATCACCTCGGGGTACAGGTCGTGCTCCACGGCCAGCCCGCGCGCGCGGAGCTCGTCCAGCCCGTCCTCTGGGCGCACCTCCACCGGCCGCTGGGCGATGATCGGGCCGGTGTCCACGCCCTCGTCCACGAAGTGCACGGTGATGTGCGTCCCGGGCAAGCGCGCCGGGTGCCCGGGCAGCAGCCCCAGGGCGAACTCGTAGCCGTGGGCGCCCTGGTAGGCGTGCGTGTCGGCCGGGTGGATGTTGACGACCCCCGGCAGCCCGTCCGGCCGGCGGAACGCGCGGATGAGCAGCGGGGACAGCACGCGCATGTAGCCGGCCAGCACCAGGAAGTCGAGCGGCTGGTGGGGCGCCAGGACCCGCAGCACCGCCTGCTCGTGGGCCTCGCGATCGGGCTGCCCGCGGTGCGGCACCAGCCGGGCCGGCACGCCGGCCAGGGAGGCCCGCTCGAGGGCCCTGGCCCCGGACACGTTGGAGAGCACCACGGCCACCTCGGCCGGGAAGGCCGGATCCTGGCAGGCGTCCAGGATGGCCTGGAGGTTCGTGCCCGAGCCCGAGGCCAGCACGGCCAGGCGCGTGCGCGCGTGCACCATGGTCCGGACCATGCCACAGCCCCGCCTGGGTGCCAACCGAATTCAGGCTGGGGCCAGGCCACGCCCGCGCGCGGTCCCCTTGACGATCGCCCCGGGCTCGTCGAGGATGGCAGGCATGCAGCCAGCCGATCCGCCGGACAGGTCCGAGGACGTCCCCGAGGCGGCCGCGACCGCCAAGGCCTGGGAGATCGAGGAGCCCCCCAAGGACTTCTACGAGATCCTGGTGGTGGACGACGACGAGACCACCCGCAAGCTCCTGCGCTCGATCCTCAAGGCCCACGGCTACCTGTCGGTGGACGAGGCCGGGGACGGGAGCGAGGCCCTCGCGGCGTTGAAGGCCAAGGAGTACGACCTGGTCCTGCTGGACAAGAACATGCCCGGGCTCGACGGGCTGGAGGTCCTGCGCCAGGGCAAGGCGCTGTGGCCCCTGACCGAGTTCATCGTCATCACCGCCTACGGCTCGATGGAGTCGGCCATCCAGGCCATGGATCTGGGGGCCTTCAGCTACGTCACCAAGCCCTTCACCGAGATCGCCGCCATCGTCAAGCGCATCGAGGCGGCCATCGAGCGCGGCTGGGTGCGGAACCAGAACAAGGTGCTCGCCGACCACCTGCGCATGCTGTCCGAGGATCTGCACGCGGCGGAGCTCAGGCTCGCGGCGCTGAAGGCGGGACCGGCGCCGGCGCAGGAGCCCGACTCGGCCGCCCGGGTGGCGGAGGCCGTCGCGCGGCTGCAGCAGCTCGTGGCCGAGCTCGAAAAGCTGCGCGCCTCCGGCAAGGCCGCCGAGGTCTTCCGCATGATCTCCCGCGAGCTGGGGAACGTGGTCGACCTTCTCCTGGATCAGGAGAGCGTGGGGCCGCTCTGACCCGCGCTCCGGCCTGCCTGCTCAGGACGGGCGTCGGCCCAAGGAGGGGACATGGGCACCAGGGATCTCGCGCTCACCTGCATCCTCACCTGCCTCGCGGTCCAGGCGCAGGCTGCGCCACCCTCGGTCGGGGTGGCCTCCGGGCTGGTCAAGCTGCGGCCGGGCGACTCCCCTCCCCCGGTGGCCAGCGCCTCCCTCGACGCCGCCCGGAACGAGTTCGAGCCGTTCCAGGTCTGGATCCAGGGCGGGGACACGGGGGTGACGGAGGTGAGCGTCGCGAGCTCGGATCTGGTCGGCCCCGCCGGCGCGTCCATCGGCGCGGACCACGTCCTGCTCTACCGCGAGGGGCTCTACCAGGTGGTGGTCCCCTCCAACGCGGAGGGGGCGACCGGCCCCTGGCCGGATCCGCTCATCCCCGCCCGCGACGCCTACTTCGGGGAGCCGCGCGACGCCTTCCCCTTCGACGTGCCCGCCGGCGAGCTGCGGGCCGTGTGGGCCGAGGTGTTCGTCCCCCCCGGCGCCCCGGCCGGCCGGTACGCGGGCGCCCTGACCGTCACCGGCGTCGGCCTGCCCGCGACCTCCGTGCCCGTGGAGCTGCGCGTGCGCGGCTTCGCGCTGCCCTCGACCGCGACCCTCAAGTCCGCCTTCGGGGTGCGCTGGAACGTCTGCGCCGCCCACCTCGGCTCGTACGAGGCCTGCGGCGATCCGGGCACCGAGCGCTTCCTGGTCCTGTACGGCCGCGCCGCCCTGGAGCACCGCGTCTCCCTCGACAGCGTGGTGTACTACGGACCCGACGGCGAGGACTGGAGCCGGTTCGACGCCGCCTACGCGCCGCTGCTGGACGGCACGGCGACCACCCGGCTGGCCGGCGCCAGGCAGACGACGCTGCGCCTGCAGACGGGCGACCCGGCGGAGATGATCCTGTGGCGCGATCACTTCCAGGCGCGCGGCTGGCTCGACCGGCTCTTCGACTACACCTGCGACGAGCCGCCGCAGGGCTGTGGCTTCGACGAGATCCCCGCGCTGGCCGCCGGACCGCACGCCGCCGGCCTGCGCACCCTGGTGACCACGGACATCGACGAGATCGAGGCGCAGGCCCTGGCCGGCTCCATCGACATCGCGGTGCCGATCGTGAACTACATGCAGGACCGCGGCGGGAGCAACCGGCGGCCGGACTACGACGCCTTCCTGGCCCTCGGGCCGGAGAAGGAGCTGTGGATGTACCAGTCCTGCATGTCGCACGGCTGCGGAGACGGGTGCGCACCCACCGACGACGCCTACTTCACCGGCTGGCCCTCGCTGATGATCGACGCGTCGGCCGTGCAGAACCGGGCCATGGAGTGGCTCTCCTTCCGCTTCGAGGTGACGGGCGAGCTGTACTTCGAGAGCACCTACGCGCTGCCCACCGCCTGGGACGACCAGTGCGACTTCTCGGGCAACGGGGACGGCACCCTGTTCTACCCCGGCACGCCCGACCGGATCGGCGGCAGCGAGCACATCCCGATCGAGTCGATCCGCCTGAAGCTGGTGCGCGAGGGCCTGGAGGACTACGAGCTGCTCCACCTGCTGTGTGAGCTGGGGGACTGCGCGTACGCCCACCAGGCGGCCGACGCCCTCTTCCCCGCGCCCTACGAGGCCGCCTCCGTCACGCCGCAGCAGCTCCTCGCCGCCCGGGCCGGTCTGGCCGACAGGATCGAGGAGCTGCTCGGCCAGACCCCCGACGACGGAGGGGATGGGGGCGCGGACGCCGAGGACGGTGGACGAGACGACGGGCAGGACGCCGGCGAGGAGGCCGACGCCGGCCCCGAGGACGGCGACGCCGACGGCGCCGGCGCTGACTCCGCGGGCGACGCGGACGCCTCGCTCGGAGGCGGGTGCGGCTGCGGCGCTGGCGGCCCCGGTCCGGGCGGGCTGCTCCTGGCTCTGGGATGGCTCCTCTCCCGCGGCCGCTCCAGACGGGCTGGTCAGTCGCCGTAGTCGTCCTCGCCGGCCAGCAGGCCGGCGCCCACCCCGACCGCCGCGGCCAGGATGCCGAGCGCCACCAGGGCCACGGCGATGCGGGTCTGGCTCCAGTCGGTGGCGTAGATCGAGGAGATCGACTCGACCGGCAGCACCAGCGGCTTGCCGTCCGGACCGAGGCCCACCAGGGCCTTGCCCTCCACGCGCGCCTGGTCGAGCTCGAGCTCGCCCTTGTCCGCCGTGGTCACCCGGATGGAGTCGGCCGAGGCGATGCGCTCCGGCTCGTGGATCGAGACGTACTTGCCGGAGGTGCACCCGGCCAGCCACAGGGCCGCGAGCCCGAGGGCCACGACGCGCTTCAGGCAGGGTCTCATGGCGACCTCCCTCCGGCACACGGGGCGAACTCCACCACGCGCTGCTCCTCGCCCGCCGGGTCGTATTCGGTCCAGATACCGCAGCGCCGGCCATGATCGTACAGGGCGTGCATGCGCAGCCCGCCGCCGGGGTGCCAGGCGGTCCACGGCCCGTGCATGGCGCCGTCCAGGTACTCGCCCTCGGCCGCCTTTCCCCCGTTCGCGAACCACTCCACGCTGGGCCCATGCGGGATGGGGATCCCGCGCTCCCCGATCCGGACGCAGAGCTGCGTCCGCCCCCCGCCCCGGGCGATCTCCGCGGCCCGGGTGCCCTGAGGGCACTGCGGTACGGCCGGGATGAGCGCGGGTTCCTCCGCGGGAGCGGGCGCGGGTTCCTCCGCGGGAGCGGGCGCGGGCTCCTCCGCGGGAGCGGGCGCGGGCTCCTCCGCGGGAGCGGGCGCGGGTTCCTCCGCGGGAGCGGGCTCCGCCGCGGGTGCGGGAGCGGGCTCCTCCGCCGGGACCGAAGCAGGCGCCGGCCCGGGATCCTCCTCCGCGGACCTGCAGCGCGAGCCCACCTCCGGTCCGGGCAGGCCGGTGATCTCCTCCAGGAGCGCGATGCGCTCGCCGCGGGTCAGCGTTTCGAGCTCGGCCGTGCCTTGCTGGACCTGGTCCACCACCACCCCGGTCACCAGCCCGATCAGGGCCGAGCCTGCCCCGGCGGCGAGCGCGATCAGGGCCGAATCGCCCAGGACCTCACCGTACTCGTAGCTGTCCGCGCCGGCCAGCCCGATCGCCCCGGACACCAGGAAGGCCAGACCGCCGCCTGCCAGCGCGCCCCAGCCTGCCAGCGGTCCGGACCAGGTGCCCTCCTCGCGCATCAGCTCCAGATCGCGGATGTCGAGGGGGTCGAGGAGCACCTCGGGGTTGCCGAAGTAGGGGAAGGGCAGGAACACCACGCAGCCGTCGCGCGAGCCGATCACCTCGCCGATCAGCTCCCGGCCGTCCTCGGTGCGGAGCGTGAGCCTGGGCAGCTCGCGGGGGTGGGTGCCGGCTTCCCTGTCCTCCAGTGTCTGCGAGGCGCGGAACTGCTGCCAGGTGCAGGCGCCCACGAGCGGGGCGGCCAGGGCGAAGACCAGACCCATGCACAGCCATCTGGGCATGCGAATCCCCTTGGCGCTTGCGGACCAGTTCGTTCCTGCCGGGCGGTGACCGAGCAAGGAGCATGCCCGCGGCCGGGCAGGCCGGGAACTGCGCGAGAGCACAGGGGAGCCCTGCCCGGATCCCGGCAGCCACCCCCCCGGAGGCCGGCCCGGCCGGCCTGCACAGCGTGAAGGGCGGCCACACCCGCGTCAGGGGATCAGGTCCAGCAGCTTGCGGGCGGTGGTCTCCAGCGGCTGGCCCAGGTGGTCGGTCTCCCCCTGGTGCTTGGCGATGATCTCCTGGAGCACCCGGCGGGCCTCGGCCGGATCGGTGTAGCGCAGCACCTGGTTCGCCAGCGCCAGCTTGGCCAGGCCCGCGGCCGGGGCGTTGTACTCGCACAGCGCGTCCGCGTGCCGTTCGCCCACCAGCCGCCAGGCGTCCGCGGCCAGCCGGCGGCGCTCGTCGAGGCTCAGGCCGCGGTCGCGCAGCCTGTGGTGTCCCAGCTCCAGCGCCGCGCAGCCCGCCCGGTTGGTGTCGGGGAATTCAGCCAGCAACCGCTCGAGCTTCTCGCGGGCCCCGGCGTCGCCGCGCGGCCGGCGCCCCTCGTACCACAGCCGCTCGAGCTCCCCGTGCCGCGCGCGACCCAGCCGCTCGCGATCGGCGTACCAGCGGCGCTCGAACTCTTGGCCGAAGCGTTGCACGTTCTGCTCGGTCACCTCGCCCTCGTCCTCGGCCTCGGCCGGCGCCGGCGGCTGGCCGGCGTCGAGGCCGACCGGCCTGGCCGGTGGGCGCGGACCACGCTCCCGCGGCGGAGGGGCTGGGGCAGCGGCGTCTCCGTCCGGGCCAGGCTCCGGCAGCCCGCCGGGGCCGGAGGAGGAGTCGAACAGCATGAAGGCGACCAGCCCGCCCACGAGGAGCACGGCGGCCGCGCCCGCGAGGAGGAGCGCGCGCATGCCGGCCAAGCTATCACACCCGACCGGCGCGGGGAACGGCGCGGAACACCCAGACACGCATGGCGGGGAAGGTGAACAGCAGCCAGATCGCGGCCAGGCTCATGGGGTGCAGCAGCCGGGGATCCCAGCCGGTCCAGCGCCACAGCGCCCACCACAGCAGGGTGGCCAGACTGACCGCCACCGCCGCGGTCACGGCGAAGCGCCCCGCCTGGCGGGCCCAGGGCTCGGCCGAGGCGCGGAAGGCGAAGCGCCGGTTCGCCAGGAAGTTGGCCGCGGCGCCGAGCGCCCCGCACACCCAGCGCGCCAGCACCAGGCCGCGCGCGCCCACCAGCACCAGGCTAAGCAGGGCGAACAGGCCCAGGTCGAGCGCGGTCGAGGCCAGGCTCACCCCCAGGCTGCGCAGGCGGAGCGCCAGGGAGGGCGGTCGCATGGTGTCCTCCCCGGACGGCCCTCAGGCCGCCTCCGCCAGCAGCTCGGCGTAGGTGGTCGGCCGGCGGACGCCGAGCAGGGCCTCGAGCCGGTCGAGGATGTGCCCCAGGGGGCGGCCGTGGTGCAGGTCGGCCGGGTGCAGGGCCACCCGCACGAGCGGCGCCTCCCGGGCCAGGGCCTCCAGCCCCCGCATGACCGCGCGCTTGCCCAGGTCGACCAGGGCGTTGGGGGCGTCGAAGGTCAGCGCGGGCGTGGGCCAGGTGCGCGGGAGGCCACCCAGGGTGACCACCTTGTTCAGGAAGGCGGTGAAGCGGAAGCCGAGCGCGGCGACCGCCTCCAGCGCTCCCTGGCTCTGCAGCCAGGCCGGGGCGATGAAGCCCTGGGGCCGCAGCCCGCACTCCTCCAGGATGCGCTGGCCCGTCTCGAGCCGCAGGCGGGCCTCCCCCGCCCGGAGGTGGGCGAACTCGGCCGTGCCGCGCGCGAAGCAGCGATCGCCGAGCCAGGCCAGCCAGCCCGCCGGCGGAGGCTGGGGGGCGCGGTGGGTCAGGCCGTGCAGCACGATGTCGCTGCCCTGGGCGGCCTCGGAGCGCAACCAGCCGGCCAGCGCGGGCGCCGCGCGCAGATCGTGGGCCAGGCCGGTCGGGTCCAGGTGGGCCGGGATGACCAGCAGGCTGACCCGCGGCACGCCCACCCGCACCACCGCCTGGCGCAGCGTGCGCACCTCGCTCCAGGTGCACGGGCTCACGTCGTGGATCTCGACCGTGAGCACGCGCTCGGCCGGGCTCAGGCGAGCGGCTGGCATGGCCGCACCTCCCGCCGGGTGAGCGCCTCGCCCGCGCGCCGCAGGCGCAGCGCCTGGCGAACCGACTCGGCCCCGAGCTGCACGACGTGCCAGGGGCGGATCCCGCTCCGCGAGCCCCGGTAGCGGCAGGCGATCGGGGCCGCCACGAGCGACAGCGCCTGGCCGCGCTCGGCGGCCCAGCCTGCCAGCACGGCCAGGGACTCGTGCTCCAGGGCGTAGCCGCCGGCGCCGGGCAGCCTGGCGGCCAGCGCGTCGGCCAGCGGTTTCCGCATCAGCCGCAGCCCGGACTGCACATCCCCCAGCTCCACGCCGGCCAGCCAGGCGAAGGCTCGATCGACCAGCCAGTTCGACAGCCGCCGGGAGAGCGGCATCTCGGTGCGCGCGCGCACGCCGAGCACCAGGTCGTGCCCACGCAGCAGCGCGGCCAGCCCGGGCAGCTCACCCGGGTCGTGCTGGCCATCGCCGTCGATGAGCGCCACGCCGTCGAGCGCCAGGGGCTCGAGCGCCCGCAGCGCGCGCCGAACCGCGCCCTGCTTGCCGAGCCTGGCCTCGTTCCGCAGGAAGGCGAGGGACGCGCCGGCCCCGCGGGAGGCCGCCTCCAGGACCTCCGCGGTGGCGTCCTCGGAGGCGTCATCGACCACCAGGATCACCGCCGGTTCCACCTGCCGGCAGGCGGCCAGCAACGCCGGCAGGTGGCGGGCCTCGTTCCGGGCCGGGATGACGATGGCCACCCGCTGCTCGAACACCCCCTGGCGGGCGGGCGGCGCGGTCAGGATCTGGCAGCGCAGGGACGAGGTCATGCTCCACCTCCTCGCTCGAGCGGTCAGGCCACGTCCCACGTGGACTCAAGACCTGTGCCAGCGCGGGGGCGCACCCCGGCCCACCGAGAAAGCCTTTTGAACAAGACCTGTTCGGCGAGGTGGGACATCCACCCAGACACCCGCGGGTGAGAAGCGGGCTACGCGAGGAAGGGGGTGGGGTGTGAACGCGGCGCGTCAGGGCAGGGCGCGGGCCGGGCCCGCCGGTCTCAGGCCCCGGAGGAAGGCGGGATGCACAGCTTGGCCTCCCCGCCCGAGATGGGATCCACGCTGGAGGAGCAGTTGGCCTCGTCGGCCACGTCCCGGTTCTGGTTGCAGTCCGCCTTGTCGGTGCACACCAGGAAACAGTAGTTGGCCCCCTCCAGCACGGCGCACAGCGAATCCTCGGGGCAGTCGGCGTCCGCGCTGCAGCCCGCCCGGCCGCAGTATCCGCCGCCGAACTGGGTCAGGCACTCGAGGGGCGGGGTGTCGTCGTCGTCGTCGTCGCAATCGGCAACCGTGGCGCACTCGGCGCCGATGAGCTGCTCGTTGGCGCTCTCCTCCCCGCAGGCGGCGAGGACCAGCGCAGTCGGCAGCAGGACCAGGATCGACAGGGTGCTCAGGGTCTTCATCACGGCCTCCTCGGGTTGAAGGAACCTGCCAGGCAAGGTAGCAAAGCCTGGACCAGCCCGGAAGGATCTCGCAGGTGGTCGGAAACGATGCACGTCGCCCTGGCGGGCAGTGTGCAGCGCAGGCACACGTCTGACGTGCCCGTCCGGCTCGGGGCGCGTCTGCCCCTGGTCCGGGCGGAGGCTGGCGGCCGGGATCCAGGGCTCAGTTCGCGCTGGCGCTGCCCACCACGCCGCCCTCGACGAAGCGCAGCGCGGTCTGCGGGATGGCCTCGCAGGCCCACTTGACCTCGAGGCCGGTCACCCGCGCCGGCTTCTGGCCCCGCACCTTCTGCGCGGGCTCGGGCGGCAGGTTGGTCGCGGCGCAGGCCACCACCTCCTGGCGCCCGCAGCCGCTCACCCGCAGGAAACGCCGGGCGTCGGCGGGCTCGCGCACCACCTGGCTGGTCAGGTTCTCCACCTTGAGCTGCTCGTCGCCGCAGGCGAGCTGCGGCTCGGCCGCGCGGGTGGCCTGGCACAGGATCGAGCTGCAGCAGCCGCCGGCCAGCAGGCCCGCGACCAGGACGGACAGGACGAACGCGGTGGCCTTCATGCTCCTCCTCCTTCGGCAGGGTTCAGTGCCAGGGTAGGCGGGCGGGGTCATGCCGCCATCATCGGCGCGTCACGGATCGGTCACCGCGCGCGCGGGCGGCGTGGTACAGTCGGCCTCCGAGGAGGCTCGCCGATGGCGGAGAGACGCATGGGCGCCGTGCTGGCCGGGCTGGTGCTGGCCGTGATCCCCCTGGTGATCCTGTACCTGGTGGTGCCGACGGCCCCGCCCGGATCGTCCCGCCCCGCGGAGGCCGACGACGAGGGGGGCTGGCCCGAGGAGCCCGCGCCCCCGGCCCACCCGGACTTCCCCACGCCCGAGGCGGCCGGCACCCAGGCCGTGTTCCTGCTGGAGGAGCCGCCCCGCAGCCCGCGCGTCGAGGCGGTCGAGGTGCCCGACCGCCGCGGGCTCACCGCCACGGCGCACGCCTACTGCGAGCTGGAGGGCAACCAGGTGATCTGCTCGCCGGCCCTCTCAGAGCCTCCGCCCGGCGCGAGCCACCACCGGGTCGAGCGCCAGGGCAGCCAGGCCGTGCTGGTCGAGCACCGCCGGCCCGACGGCCGGGTGGCGGAGACCCTCGTGCTGACCCGCCTGCCCGACGGGACCGCGCTCAGGATCGCCCGGCTGGACGAGTTCGGCGCGCTCGACTGGGTGCGGGAGTTCAGCGACCAGGGCCGGCGCTACGGGGAGCGGCTGCGCAACGGCGCCAACCGGCTGTCCGGCTGCGGGTCGGTGCGGCTCGAGCCCGACGACCGGGGCAGGATCGCGGCCCTCACCTGCCTGGAGTGGAGCGGACGGCCCATGCTGGACGCGACCGGCGTGGCCACCCGGCGCATGGAGCGGGACGAGGGCGGCTTCCTCCGATCCATCTCCAACCTGGGCCTGGCCGGCGAGCCCCTGGCCGACCACTTCGGGGTCCAGCGCGCCGAGCTCGAGCGCGACGGGAACGGCCGCGTGGTCCTGGAAGCCTTCCGCGGGCTGGACCACGAGCCGGTGCTCTCCGCGGAGCAGGGCTGCGCGGCCAGGCGCACCCGCTACTCGGCCCGCGGCCTGCCCGAGGAGCTCACCTGCCTGGACGCGGCCGGGCGCCCCACCCCCGGCGCCCAGGGCATCACCGTCGAGCGGCGCGAGCACGACGCGCGCGGCTGCCTGACGCTGCGCCAGTTCCAGGACCCGGCAGGCGCGCCCCAGGCCGATGTCCACGGGGTGGCCGGCCACCGCTTCCTGGTGGACGAGAGCTGCCTGGAGCTGTCCGACACGTGCCTGGACGCGGCCGGCCAGCCGTGCGCCTGCGGCCCCGGCCGGCCCGCCCGCCTCGAGCAGCGCTACGACGCGCGCGGCCAGCTCGTGTCCGTGCGCGCCTACGCGGCCGACGGGACACCAGGGCAGGACGCCGGCTACGGCGTGTTCGAGGTGCGCCTGGGCTACGACGGCTGGGGCAACCAGGTACGCGAGGCCTGCTACGACGCCGCCGGGGAGCCCGTCGACTGCGGCTCCACCGGCTTTCACGAGATCGTGCGAGAGCCGGACGAGGCCGGGCGCAGCGTGCGCGAGACCTTCCTCGACAGCCAGGGACGGCGCGCGCGGAACCTGAGCACCTGGGAGCGGCGTCTGCGCTACGACAACTACGACCACCTGAGCGAGACCCGCTCGCTCGACCAGCGCGGGGAGCTGGTCGAGTCGCTCGGCCTGGCCATCCGCCGCCAGCTCTACGACCGTGGCCACCGCCTGTTCGGCGTGCTGCTGTTCGACGCCCAGGACCGCCCCGCCCGCTACGGCGGCTGCTTCACCGGGGTGGAGTGCCCGGACACCGCCTGGCACGCGGTGCGCGTGGTGCGCGCCACGAACGGGCGGCTGGTGAAGAACCAGTACTTCGACGCCCGTCGCCAGCTCGTCCTGGAGCTCGACTGCGCGCGCTCGAAGTGCTTCCAGTGATCTGCGGGGGGGTGGGCATGCTGGAGGCCATCGATCTGCGCAAGCGGCTGGGGAAGAGGGAGGCCAGGGCGGCCATGGCCCGGCTGGAGCTGCGCCTGGCCGACCTGCAGCGCCGCGCGCGCGACCAGCACCTGCCGGTGCTGGTGGTCTTCGAGGGCTGGAGCGCAGCGGGCAAGGGCACGCTGATCAACAAGCTCATCCTGCCGCTCGACCCGCGCGGTTTCGAGGTGCACTCGATCGGCGAGCCCAACGCGGGCGAGCGCCGTAGGCCCCTGCTGTGGCGCTTCTGGCGCCGCACTCCGGCCCGCGGGCGCATGGCCATCTTCGATCGCTCCTGGTACCGGCGGGTGCTGGCCGAGCGCATCAACGACGGGCTGGAGCCGGACGAGCTGCGCCAGGCCTTCGCCGAGATCCGCGACTTCGAGCGCTACCTGGCCGACGATGGGGCTGTGCTGATCAAGTTCTTCCTGCACATCGATCGCAAGGAGCAGCACAAGCGCCTCGAGCGGCTGGCCCAGAACCCGGCCGTCGCCTGGCGGGTGACGGAGGCCGACTGGCGCCAGCAGCGCCGCTACCCGCGCTGGGTCCGGGCCATCGACCAGATGCTGGAGAGCACCGACACGGACTACGCGCCCTGGACGGTGGTGGAGGCGCACGACGAGCGCTTCGCGGCCGTCAAGGTGCTGCAGACCTGCGTACGCGCGCTCGAGGCCGCCACCCGCCCGCGCCGCGCCGCCCCCGCCTGCAGGCCCGTCGCGGAGGCGCCGGACCCCGGCCCGCCCGGCCTGGACGCCTCGGTGCTGGCCAGCGTGGACCTCACCCGGACGATCGGCCCGCGCCCATACAAACGCCGGCTGGAGCTGCTCCAGGCGCGCATGCGCGAGCTGGAGCACACGCTGTACGCGCGGCGGGTGCCGCTGGTGATCGTGTTCGAGGGCTGGGACGCGGCCGGCAAGGGCGGCGCCATCCGCCGCCTGACGAGCAACCTCGATCCGCGCGGCTACCGGGTGGTGCCGGTGGCGGCGCCCAACGATCTGGAGAAGGATCATCACTGGCTGTGGCGCTTCTGGATTCACGTGCCCAAGACGGGCCACATCACCATGTTCGATCGCTCCTGGTACGGGCGGGTGCTGGTGGAGCGGGTGGAGGGCTTCTGCAGCCAGGCGGAGTGGCGCCGGGCCTACCGGGAGATCAACTCCATGGAGCAGCACCTGACCCGCTTCGGGGTGGTACTGGTCAAGTTCTGGCTGCACATCGACGCGGCCGAGCAGCTCCGGCGTTTCCGCGAGCGCCAGCGCACCGCCTCCAAGCGCTGGAAGATCTCCAGCGAGGACTGGCGCAACCGCGAGAAGTGGGACGCCTACCGGGACGCCGTGGACGAGATGTTGGTGCGCACCTCCACCACCTTCGCCCCCTGGACCATCGTCGAGTCCAACCAGAAGGAGTTCGCCCGCATCAAGGTGCTGGAGACGGTGGTCGCGGCCGCGGAGGCCGGCACCGAGCGCAAGGGGCGCTGAGCGGCCTCACTCGGGCAGCAGGGCCCGGCGGGCGCGCTCCATCAGCGCGGCGTGCGTGCCGATCGCCCCGGGCCCGCCGCCCTCGGCGGGTTTGCGCTGCTGGTAGCTGCCGTCCGGGCGCATGTCCCAGGCCGAGCGATGGTCCTGCAGCATGACCTCCAGGAGCTCCCACAGGCGCGCCCGGGCCTGGGTGTCCTCCACCGGGGTCACCAGCTCCACACGGTTCTGCAAGTTGCGGTACATCCAGTCGGCCGAGCCGAGGTAGAACTCGCCCTCGGCTGGCTTGTCCTGACCGGCGGCGAAGTGGAACACGCGCGCGTGCTCCAGGAAACGCCCGATCACCGAGCTGACCCGGATGGTCTCGCTGAGATCCTTGACCCCGGGCCGCAGGCAGCAGAACCCGCGCACGACCAGCTCGATGGGCACCCCGGCCCGCGAGGCCTGGTAGAGCGCGGCGATGATCTTGCGATCCTCGAGCTGGTTCATCTTGGCCACGATGCGGGCCGGCTTGCCGGCCTTGCGGTTCTCGGCCTCGCGCCGGATGAGCCCCAGCAGGCGTTCGCGCATGGTCACCGGGGCCACCAGCAGCTTGCGGTACTCCCTCTTCAGCGAGCGGCCGGTGAGGAAGTGGAACAGGTCCACCAGATCGCCGGTCAGCTCGGGCCGGCAGGTCAGCAGGCTCACGTCGGTGTACAGCCGGGCGGTGGCCACGTGGTAGTTGCCGGTGCCGATGTGGGCGTAGCAGCGCAGGCCCTCGGGCTCGTTGCGCACCACCAGGGTCGTCTTGGTGTGGGTCTTCAGCCCCACGATGCCGTACACCACGTGCACCCCGGCCTCCTCCAGCATCTGGGCCAGGTGGATGTTGCGCTGCTCGTCGAAGCGCGCCTTGAGCTCGACGATGGCCACGACCTGCTTGCCGGCCTCGGCGGCCCGGACCAGGGCCGGGATGAACGGGCTGTCGTCCCCGGTGCGGTAGAGCGTGATCTTGATGGCCTCCACCTGGGGATCCTCGGCCGCGGCGGTGACGAACCGCTCCACGCTGTGCTCGAAGCTCTCGTAGGGGTGGTGCACCACCAGATCGCGCCGCCGGATGGCGGCAAAGATGTCCACGCGCTCGTCGGACAGGGCCTTGGGCGGAAGCGGTGACCAGCGCGGGTAGCGCAGCTCCGGCAGCGGCAGATCGGCGATCAGCTTCAGCGCGCCGTAGTCCAGGAGCGCCGGCATGACGTACACGTCCTCCTCGGCGAGCTCGAGCTCCTCCATCAGGAAGCGCTGCATCCAGCCCACCGGGTCGGGGCCGTGCTCCAGGCGCACGGCGCGCTCGAACCGGCGCTGCCTGAGCTCCTGCTCGATCAGCTCCAGCAGATCGTCGGCGTCGGCCTCGTCCCGCTCCACGTCGGCGTTGCGCGTGATGCGGAAGGGCATCTGGTTGCGAATCTCCATGCCGGGGAAGAGGTCCTGGACGAACTGCTGGACCAGCGCCAGGATGCTGAGGAAACGGTGCCCGGTGCCCGCCGCGTCCAGGCGCACGAAGGGCGGCAGGTTGGGCGGGATCTTGATGCGGGCGAACAGTTTCTCCTTGTGGCCCGGGTGGCGCAGGCTGACCCCGAGCGAGGTGGACAGGTTGGACAGGAAGGGGAAGGGGTGGCCCGGGTCCACCGACAGCGGGGTGAGCACCGGGAAGACGCGCTGGCGGAAGATGGCCGCGGCCTCGCCCCGCTCCTCCTTGCTGAGCTGGTCCCAGCCCAGCAGGTGGACCTGCTGCCGCGCGAGCTCCGGCACGAGCTGCTCCTGGTAGACGCGGGCCTGCTCGGCCAGCATGGGCAGGATGGCCTTGCGGATGGCCTGCAGCTGCTCCTGCGGGTCCATGCCGTGCGGGCCGCGCCGGAGCACGCCCGCCTGCACCTGGCGCTTGAGGAGGTTCAAGCGCTTCATCACGAACTCGTCCAGGTTCGAGGTGAAGATGGCCAGGAAGCGCGCCCGCTCCAGCAGCGGCGTGCGCTCGTCGGCCGCCTCGTGCAGCACCCGGCGGTTGAACTCCAGCCAGCTCAGCTCCCGGTTGAGGTACTCGCGCGCCGTCAACCCGTGGCTGGGATCGGACTCCAGCCCCTTCAGCGGTCCCAGCTTCACCTTGCGCACCTTGCGCTTGCGCCCCGGGCGCTGCGCGTCATGCTCCTTGGCGGCCATGCAGCCCTCCTCGCTCGAGCGCCTCGAAGGACAGGACGACCTCCCGGCCCAGGGCCACGCGCAGCAGGTCGGCCTTGTCCCGGGCCGCGGCCCGCTCGCCCGCGCCCAGCCCGGCCACCTGGCAACTCACCCGCACCCGGCCGGGGCCGATCCGGCAGCGCAGCCCGTGCACCGCTCCCGCGTGACCCCGATCGAGCCCGTCGGCCAGGCGCAGCATGCCCCCCAGCAGCCGCACCCAGCGGCGCCGCTCGCGCCCCAGGGCCGCGTACTCCGCGTGCCGGCGGCTGGGCATGGCCTTGCGGTGGTAGCGGGCCACGCAGGCCACCAGCGCGCGCTCCGCCCCGCCCAGGGGCAGGCTGCGATCGGCCAGGATCAGCCGCTGGGACGCCTTGTGATGTCCGCTCGCGCCCTCCACCCAGCCCAGATCGTGCAGCCAGGCGGCGCACGCCAGCCAGGCGCGGGTCTGCGCGGGCAGCCGGTGCAGCCCGCCGAGCTCGTCGAACAGCGCCAGCGCCAGCCGGGCCACCTGCCGGGCGTGCCCGAGCTCGGCGGGCACCAGGCGCCGCGCCAGGGCCTGGCTGGCCTCGGCCAGCGCACCCTGCGCGGCCACCGGCGCCGGCTCGAGCGCGTCCAGGGGAGCGCCGCAGCGCAGCATGTCGGCGAAGGCCGGCGGCAGCCCGGCGTCGAGGATGGCCCGGGCGGCCGCCTCCACCGGGTAGGGCACGCGCACGTGCTCCACCCTCACCCGCCCGCGCGAGCCCAGCTCGAGCAGCGCGTAGCACGCCCGCGGGTCGCCGCCCTCGGGGCGCCCCACGGCCCCGGGGTTGACCACCCAGCGCCCTCCCACCTCGGCCGCGAAGGGCCGGTGGGTGTGCCCCAGCAGCAGCAGGTCCGCCCCGGCCCAATCGAGCAGCAGCCCGAGCTCGCGCGCGTCCAGGGCCGGTCCGACGAATTCGAAGGGCTCGGGCCCCCGGTGCGCCAGGGCGATCCGCAGCCCGGCCTGTTCGAGCGCGAGGCGCTCGGGCAGCCGCTCCAGGAAGGCGCGCGCGGCCCGCGACAGCTGCGCGTGCGCCCAGCGGAAGGCCAGCAGCTTCTCGGGCCGCTTCTTCCCGGCCCAGGCCGCGGCCCGGGCCGGGTAGTCGAGCACCTTGCGGTCGTAGTTGCCGAGCACGGCGGGGTCGCCGCGGGCGCGCAGCCGCTCGACCACCTGCCCGGGGAAGGCGCCGTAGCCCACCAGATCCCCGAGCCACCAGACGCCCTGCACCCTCCGGCGTCCGATGTCCGCCAGCACGGCGTCGAGCGCGTGCAGGTTGCCGTGGACGTCGCCCAGGGCTGCCACCCTCACGACGCGGCCCCTCCCTCGGCGCGCTGGCCGAGCAGGCCGAGCAGCTCGGGCCACAGGCGCGCCTCCCGGTGTCCGTCCCACAGGGCGACGAAACGGGCGTAGGTGGCCTCCCGGCGGGCGCGCCGGTCGTTCTCGACGAGCTCCAGGCCGGGTAGCAGCGCCCCGAAGGAGCGCGTGTGGCCCAGGAACTCGAGCGTGCGCTGGCGCTCGGCCTCGCGCAGCCCGGGCACGTAGGCCAGCCACACGTCGCAGTCGTGCAGCTCCCCCAGGAGGGTCTGCACCTTCTTGACCGCGGCCACGTAGGGCTCGAGCGCTCCCGGCAGCGCGGGCACGAACACCTCGAGCGTGTAGCGCAGGCGCTTGGCCGCGATGCGCATGCGATGCAGCGGCTCGATCGCGGTCGGATCGCGCACGAAGGGGTCGTAGGCCAGCAGGTCCTCGACCAGCACCCCGCTGGCCTGACGGGCCCGCAGCAGGGTGTAGGCCCCGGGCGCCCGGGCGCCGGCGCCCTGCAGCTCGGCCCGCACCCGGAGCTGCTGCAGGCTGTGGGCCACCTCGTCGAGCAGGTGCGAGGCCTCCAGTCCGTCCAGGGCCTCGCGCACGTCGGCCTGGGCCCTCCCGCGCGCCTGCCGGAGCCGCAGGGCCAGCCGCTCCAGCCCGGCCCTGGCCCGGTCCGCGCGGTGGGCGGCGCGGAGCTCCTCGACCAGCGCGAGCTGCACGTCGAGGTCGCGCGCCTCGCCCAGCGCGCGCGTCACGGCCCGGGTGGCCCGCCGCCAGGAGCGCGCGGGCTTGCCCAGCAGGTCTTCGAACAGGCCGAGCGCCGTGCGTAAGCGGCGGCTGCCCACCCGCATGCGGTGGACGCACTCCGGGTCCTCGGACAGGCGCACGCCGGGGATCTCCAGGCGCACCGCCTCCAGGTGCGCGAGCAGGGTCTCGGCGCACAGCAGGGCATGACCTGCGTCCGCGGTCGGGGCTGGGGTGGTGGGCTCCATCGCGCCGCCGGGCCTAGCCGCGCTGCAGCTTGTGCACGAACTCCAGGACCGCCTTGATGCGGGCACCCGCGGACGAGCCGGGCAGCTTCTGCCGCTCGCGGGTCGCCGCCACGCCGTCCAGCTCCTCGCGGGTGGTGGCGCTCAGGCTCTGCAGCGCGTCGTTGGCCGCGGCCTGGGTCAGCTCGCCGGACACGGCCGAGTTGGCCAGGGCGCCCATCAGCGCGCCGGCGAAGTTGACGATGCCGTCGTAGGCCTTGGCCTCGTCCTCGTCCGCCCCGCCGGCCCCGCCGCTCCGCAGCAGCTTGGCCTGCGTGTGGATGTAGCCGGCCAGCGCCATGATGCGCTCGAGGGTGGCCAGCACCCTGGCCGGCGGCTCGGCCACGGTGGCCTTGTCGTAGGCCGCCTTCAGGCTGCCCTTCTCGGGGAGCTGATCGGCCATGTGCTTGATCATCCTGGCGGCGATGGCCTCGCTCTTCTCCAGGGCGGTGTCCAGCGGCAGCAGCCCCTGGTCGTTGACGGCGTAGGTGTCCGCGCCGTGCTTGACCATGAGGTCCACCAGCCCGTCGGCGCCGTAGGTCCGCAGGATCACCAGCCGGTGCAGGGCCGTGTCGCCGGTGCCGTCGCCCTTCTGGCGCACGCCCAGGTCGGCGCCGGCCTTGACCAGCAGGCTGACCACCTCGGTGGAGTCCTTCTGCGGGGTGTTGAGCGCGTCGAACATGGCGGCCGTCTCGTGGATGTCGGGGTCGACCCCGGACTTCAGCAGCAACCCGACCACGTCCGCGCGGGCGGACAGGGCGGCGCGGCTGAGGGGCTCGTCGGCCTTGTCGTAGGTGCGCGCCAGCTTGCCCCCGCGCTGGAGGATCTCGCGGGCCACGTCCCAGCTGTACTGCGCCGCGGCGTAGTGCAGGGGCGCCTCCCCGTTGCAGGCCAGGTTGGGATCGGCCTTGTTCGACAGCAGCGCGGCCGCGACGGCGCCGCCGTTCCTGGGCTCCTTCTGCCGGGCCACCAGGCACAGCGGGGTGTCCCCACCCTCGTCCAGGGTGTCGGGCCTGGCGCCGCGCGAGAGCAGCAAGGCGATCGCCTCGGGCTGGCCGGCCAGCGCCGCCGCGTGCACCACGGTGCCCCCGCGGGGACCGACCGCCGCCTCGAGCTCCGGGCCCGAGTCGAGCCAGGCCTTGAGGCCCTCGAGATCCCCCTGCCGGGCGGCCTCCAGCCCGGCGTGGCCGCAGCCCGCGGCGAGCAGCCCGAGCGCCGCGAGGCAGCCAAGCGCGTGCGTTCTCATGACATCCCTCCAGGCGGCGAACCGGGCCGCCGGCCGGAGGCCATCTCAGCATGAATCCACCCCCGCCGCAACGCTCCCGCAAGGGGTCCGCGGGGTGCTAGACTCCATGGCATGCGGACCACGCGCGCCTCGCTCGGCCTCCTCTGCCTGCTCGCGCTGGCCGCCTGCGGCCCCGCGGGGCCCTCGCCCTTCGCCGAGCTGCGGCAGCCCGTCACGGCCTGGTGCACCGCCCAGGTGGTGGGCGTGGGCGCCGTGGACACCGAGACGGACTACCTGCCCCACGTGATCGCCTGCGAGAACGGCTCGGCCGACTACGAGGCCCTCAAGGCCCAGGCGGTGGCCGCCCGCAGCGTGCTGTACAACAAGATGGAGTCGGCCGGGCAGATCCAGGACGGCCAGTCGGACCAGGTGTACACCTGCGCCCGCCAACCCGGCCCCGAGCACGTGGCGGCGGTGGCCGACACCTCCGGCGAGGTGCTCTGGTACCTGGACGTGGTGGTGTTCGCCTTCTACGTGTCCGGGGCCATCCCCAGCACGGCCGACTGCGTGCCGGCGGCGGGCGACGAGGATCCGCACGGCACCGAGCACTACGTGACCTACAACTGGGGGCTGTCGGGCGCCGCGGTGGAGCAATCCAGCCTGGGCTGGGTCGACCCCGGCAACCACCGCAACCGGGGCTGCCAGTCGCAGAACGGCGCCCACTGCCTGGCCGAGGCCGGCTGGCTGCACCACGACATCCTGGCCTTCTACTACGGCATGGACGCCGAGCCCGTGCAGGCCGAGGGCGCCTGCGTGACCCCCAGCGCCTGCAGCCCGGAGGTGGCCGGGGCCGAGGCGCTGGTGGACGACGGCGACTCGTGCTTCGTGCGCGCCTCCTGCGACTCCTGGCACGAGGAGGCCCTCGGGCACGGCGGCCACCTCTTCTGGACCTACGCCTGGGACGGCGCCCCGGACTGCACCGCCCGCTGGCGGCTCACCTTCGCCGAGGCCGGCGACTACCGGCTCGAGGCCTGGGTGGAGGAGTTCGGCAACCGCTCCCTGGGCGTGCCCTACCTGGTGCGCCACGCGGGCCAGGAGGCCGCCCTGGTGCTCTCCCAGGCCCAGAGCGGCTGGCTGCAGCTCGGCACCTTCGCCTTCGCGGCCGGCGCGGATCAGTGGGTGGAGCTCTCCGACGCGACCGGCGAGCCCTACGCCGAGCGCCGCCAGATCCTGGTGGACGCCCTGCGCATCACCCGGGCGGAGCCCCCGGCCGACGGCGGTCCGGACGAGGAGCCGGACGGAGGCGCGGACGGCGCCGAGGAGAGCCAGGACGCGGCGGTCGAGGACGAACCTCCGGCGGAGGAGCCAGACGGCGACGCGGACGACGCGGAGGAGGCTGGCGAGGACGGCGCCGCGGACGGCGGCGCGGAGGAGGCCGCGGACCAGGCCGACCCGCGCCCGCCCGACGAGGGTTTCTGGGGCGGCTGCGCCAGCCCCGGCCCGGGCTCCGCCGCCTGGCCCGCGCTCTGCCTGCTGGGCCTGGTCGGGCTGCGCGCCGCGCGGAGGCGCGGGCGCGACTGAGGCATTGCCAAGCGCGCGCGCGGACCGTATCTTCGGCCGCATGACCTTCGCCAGGCTGCCGGTCCAGCCGGATCACCCCTGCATCGCCTGCGGGCACGCCAACCCGCACGGGTTGCGCATGGAGTTCGAGACCGACGGCCAGGTGCTGCGCTCGCGCACCCAGGTGCCCGGGCACCTGTGCGGCTGGCGCGGCGTGGCCCACGGCGGGGTGGTGTCCATCCTGCTCGACGAGGTGATGGCCAACGCGGCCATCGCGCTGCTCGAGCGCCTGGCGGTGACCCGCGAGCTCCAGGTGACCTTCGTCCGGCCGGTGCGCACCGGGGCGCCGCTCGAGGCCCGCGCCCGCATCCTGAGCAGGCCGCGGCCCGACCGGGCCGAGCTGGACGCGGAGCTCCGGGACGCCGAGGGTCGGCTGTGCGCCAAGGCGCGCGGCAGCTTCGCGCTGCTCGGCCCGGCGGACTTCCGCCGGCTGGGCTTCGAGCAGGAGGTCATCGCGGACACCGAGCGCCACCTGGTGGCCTGCCGGGCGGCCCGCCTGCGGGCCGGCCAGGAACTGGCCCCGGAGCCGGACCCGGAGTAGGTTGGGGACATGCCGATCACCGGGACCCTCGACATGATGCCGCTGTGCGATCTGATGCAGTGGATCCACTCGGCCCAGAAGACCGGCACCCTGACCGTCACGGTGGACACCCAGGAGACCTACCTTACGTTCCAGCACGGGCAGCTCGAGGCCTTCGGCACCGACGACCCGCTGCGCACCGACCTCGGCCAGATGCTGCTCGGCCGGGGCCTGCTGGGCGAGGCCGAGCTGCAGGCCGCGCTGCGGCTGGTGCGGGTCGAGCGCGGCCTGGCGGACGTGCTCGCCCAGACCGGGCTGCTCGGCGCGGAGCAGATCGCCGCGGTGCAGATCGATCACGCCCTGGAGACGGTGCTGGATCTCTTCTTCCAGAACGAGGGCAGCTTCCACTTCACCAACAGATCCTCGCCCAGCATCCTGTCGCTGCCGGAGACGCCCCTGGTCAACCGCCTCGGGCGGCCCATCCCGACTGGCGAGCTGCTCATGGAGGGCATGCGCCGGGTGGACGAGTGGGCCCGCATCCGCGAGGTGTTCCCCAGCCTGCTGGTGCTGGTCGCGGCGCGCCTGCCGCTGGACGCGGCGGCCGCCAGGAACCGGGTGATCCAGGAGCTGCTGCAGATCGGCCACCCGATCTCGGTGGGCGAGCTGTGCCTGCGCCTGGGCGGCAGCCGCTTCCGCATCCACCAGGAGCTGTTCGCCGCCCAGCAGGCCGGGTCGCTGGCGGTCGAGAAGCCGCCCAGCGGGCCCTCCACCGCCACCCCGACCAACCCGGTCGAGCTGCTGCTCCAGACCGCCGAGGCCCTGCTCCAGGAGGAGCAGTTCGACGAGGCCAAGGAGGTGCTGGGCACCGCGGCCAACCTCGACCCGGACCACCCCCGCCCGCACCAGCTCCTGCAGCAGGCCCGCGAGGCCCAGCTGCAGCACCTCTACCAGCAGGTCCCGCCGCACCGGGTGCCGGTGCTGGCCGTGCCTCACGAGAAGCTCAGCGAGTACGCCCTCGGTCCCCGCGAGACCTACTTGGCCTCGCGGCTGAACGGGCACCTGGACGTGGCCACCCTGGTGGTGGCCACCCCGGTGGGAGAGCTGGAGACCCTGCGCGTGCTGGCCAAGCTGCTGCACGCGGGGCTGGTCAAGTTCCTGGGCTAGGCCGGCTCACTCCTGGACGCCGGCGGCCTGCATGCGCAGCGCCAGATCGCACACGAAGAACAGGCAGAACAGGGCGTCCTCGCGGCTCGGGGCGCCGGAGGTGGTCACCCGCTTGAAGCGCTGGAAGTGCGGGCCGTGCACGCCGAGCAGCAGCATGGCCTCGCAGCCCGAGGCTGGATCCTGGCCGGCGCCGAGGCTGGAGCGCAGCAAGCTCTCGGCGCGCTGGACGGCCTGGACGAACTCGCCCCGGGCGATGTCCGCCTCGAGGGCCTGGACCGAGTTGCGCGCCGCGCCCGCTGGCCACAGCTCGCTCAGGCTGGGCGGCCGGGCCACCGGCCGGGGCTCGGCGGCCGGCTCGGCGCGGTTCTCGAGGGCCGCCACGATGCCCTCCTCGACCTTGGCCGGGACCACCACCGGCCGGGGCTGCTCGGACGCGCCCTTCTCGGCCTTGTCGCGGTACAGGCCCTTGCGCTTGAGGTCGGCCAGCACCAGGCGGGTGATGGCCTTGAGCGCCTCGTGCACGCCCACGCCCTTCAGGGCGCAGGTCTCGAAGCGCGGGAGCCCGCGCGGGTCGAGATCCCGGTCCAGCTCCTCCAGCGACATGACCTTGGGCAGATCGCGCTTGTTGTACTGCAGCACGAGCGGCACGATGTCCGGATCCATCCCGTGGGAGCGCAGGTTCTCGTCCAGGTTGTGCAGGGACTCGAGGTTCGCCTCGCGCCGGTCCGGGTGGGAGTCGGCCACCATGATCACCCCGTCGGCGCCCTGCAGCACGAGCTTGCGGGTGGCGTTGTAGTGCACCTGCCCGGGCACGGTGTACAGCGAAAGGCGCACGGTGAAGTCCCGCACCTTGGGCAGCTTGACCGGCAGGAAGTCGAAGTACAGCGTGCGGTCGATGCCCGTGGCCAGCGACACGAGCTGGCCGCGCAGCTCCGGCTTCAGCGCCCGGTGCAGGTACTGCAGGGTCGAGGTCTTCCCCGACAGGCCGGGGCCGTAGTAGACGATCTTGATATGGATCTCGCGGGTGTGCAGGTTGATCGATGACATGCTCTGCCTGGGCCTCCCTCGCCGTCAGCCAAGGTACCACGCCCCGGGCCCGCCTGGCCAGCCTCAGCGGCCCGCGCCGACCACCAGGAAGGGGGCCCAGAAGAAGGGGTGCGACAGGTCCGCGTCCCCCAGCAGCTCGCGCTGCGTGAGGGTCAGCGCCCTGGGCGCGGGCTCGCCCGCCAGCAGGTGGCCGTAGAAGCGCAGCATGAAGGCGCGGGTGCCCTGATCGGAGACCTGCCACAGGCTGGAGAGCACCGCCTGGGCGCCGGCCTCCAGGAAGGCGCGCCGCAGGCCCTGGACACCCTCGCCCTGGCGCACGTCGCCCAGCCCGGTCTCGCAGGCGGACAGCACGACCAGCCGGCAGCCCTGCAGCTCGAGGTCGAGGGCCTCCAGCGCCAGCAGCAACCCGTCGTTGCCGTCGGCCTGGTGTCCGCCCCGGACGCCCTCGTTGGCCGCGGCCAGCGCCAGCCCCGAGCGCACCAGCGGATCGCGCCGCGGCCCGGCGGGGGGGGCCGACGCCGCTGCGGCGCCCGGCGCGGCCGGCCGGGGGGCGAGCGTGAGCCCCCGGAGCCCGGCCACCAGCTCGCCTCCGGCGGAGGTCGAGGGCCTGGCGGGGCCCGAGGAGTCCAGGTAGAAGCCGTGGGTGGCCAGGTGCACCAGCTCGGGCTGGCGGGCGCGGCGCAGCGCGCCCTCGCTGGCCTCCGCCCCGCGCAGCAGGCTCACGCTCCGGCCGCCAGACTCCAGCAGCGCGGCCACCTGCTCGCCCTCGTCCGCGGCCCCGGACAGGGCGCTGAACTGCAGGCCGGCCAGCTCGCTGGCCCCGGCGGCCTCCACGGGGCCGGCCGGGCCGTAGTCGGGCCCGGCCAGCACCAGGGCCTTGCCCGCGGCCGGCGCGGGCGCGGAGGGCGGCCGCGGCAGGAGCTCCCGGCTGCTGCCCAGCAGGCCGAGCTCCACGTCCTGGACCAGGAAGCGACCGCCGGGCCCGCGCAGGGCGGCGAAGGGCAGCAGGTTCAGCGGGCCCTCGGGCACCAGCCACACGCGGGTGCGGCCGCGCAGCCAGGGCGCGAGCGGCTCCCACAGCAGGGCGTGCAGGCGCCGGGCCTGATCCTCCAGGTGGGTCGCGGGCGCGCCGAGATCGGGCAGGCCGAGCAGGCCTCGCAGCACCTGGGTGCGCTCGGACACCTCGGCCAGCGGGCCGAGATCCACCAGGCCGGTCTCCGGCGAGGCGCCCGGCGCCAGCACGGCTGCCGCCAGCCGCTCGGGTCCGAAGCGCGCGCCCGCCTCCAGCGGCCGGAACACGAGGTACTCCACCAGGGCCTCGTCCTTGCCCAGGCGGGCGGCCACGGCGTCGAAGGACGGGCGCTCGGCGGCCTGGCGCAGGCCGACCACCGAGGCCGCCAGGCGCACCTCGCGCTCGCGCACCCCACCGCGCAACGCCTCCAGGCGCGCCTCGAAGTCCGCGAGGGGCTCGCCGCGCGGCCCGGCCGCGAGCCGCTCGCCCAGCTCCCGGCGCAGCTCCGCCAGCTCGCGGGCCTGGCCCGCCAGGGCGGGATCGGCCTGGGCCCGCGACAGCGCCGCCACCTCGGCCGCGGCCCGCAGCGCCAGCCCCTTGTTCGCGAAGGCCACCTCCAGCGCCAGGCGGGCCGCCTCGGGCGAGCCGAGCGCGACCAGGCCGCTGAGCATGATCCGCAGCGGATCGCCCTCCGCCTCGAGCAGGACGCCCCGGGTGCGATCATCGGCCGCCCACAGCTGGGCCTCCAGCCGCCTGGCCCGCGAGCGGACGATGTCGCGCCAGTCCTGCCAGCAGCCCGTGTCTCCGGCGAGCCCCCGCAGCTGCGCCAGGACCTGCCGGGCGGAGAGCGCGTCGCGGCCGTCCGGCCCCTCGGTGGCGAGCAGCCAGGGCAGCGCCTCCTCCATGAGGGCGCGCGCCTCGGCATGCTTGCCGAGCTGGAACTCCACCAGGCCCAGGATCACGCTGGCCTGCGAGCGGAAGGGATGGCCCGGATCGTACGCCTGCCCGATCCCGGCGTGGATCGCGACCAGGGCCGGCTCCACGGCCCGCGCGTCCTCGCGCCCCAGCCTCCATATCACCTCCCAGAATCGCCAGACGAGCACGGTCGGGCTGGCTTCGCCGAGTACACCCGAGAGCCTCGCCAGCGCCGCCCGCAGGGGCGCCGGGTCATGGGCCGGATCCGCCTCGACCTGGAAGAAGGCGAGCTGGCCCTGGAGCTCGAGGCTACGAGGGTGGTCCGGGCCCAGCACCTCGGCCGTGAGCGCGCTGGCCTGCCGCAGCGAGCGCACGGCCCCCTCGGGATCGCCACCCGCCGCCGCGGCCTGGGCCAGGACCGCCAGGCTGTTGAGGGTCTCGGGGTGCCGCTCGCCCAGCGTCTCGCGCCTGAGCTTCAGGGCCTCCTCCAGGCTCAGCCGCGCCTCGGCCAGGTGGCCGCGCTCCAGCAGCACCAGGCCCAGGCCGTGCAGGGAGTAGAGCGTGGCCGGGTGGGCGCGGCCCAGCCGCCGGGTGCGGCCCTCCAGGGACGCGCGCTCGTGGACCTCGGCCGCGGACAGCAGGCCCAGCTCGCGCAGGGTCTGGGCCAGGTTGTGCCGGGCGCGCAGCCCGCCCTCCTCCTCGCCCTTGCCCAGCCGGCGCAGGGCCTCCCACGCCTCGGCGTACAGCAGGCGCGCGCGCTCGCTCTGGCCCAGGGCGTTCAGCACCAACCCCAGGTTGTTGAGCAACAACAGGCTCGCCTCGTGATCCGCGCCGAGTCGCTCGCGGGCCAGGGTGAGCCCGCGCTCCAGCACGCTCCGCGCCCGGTCGAGCTGGCCCGCCTGGAAGGCCGCGTAGCCCAGGCTGCCGGCGGCCGACAGGGTGTCCGCGTCCGCCTCGCCCTCTCGCGCCAGGAGCGCGGCGTGGGCATGCTCGAGCAGCGGCACGGCCTCGAAGGGCTGCCCGAGCTGGAGCAGCACCTCGGCCAGCTCACTCTCGGCCCGCGGCACCAGAGCATGCTCC
The DNA here is from genome assembly GCA_022710975.1 of Myxococcota bacterium. Lineage (GTDB taxonomy): Bacteria > Myxococcota > B64-G9 > B64-G9 > B64-G9 > JAKLGA01. The sequence goes on from JAKLGA010000008.1 coordinate 305,809, forward strand.
TGGCCGAGGCAGCGCCGCAGGTCCGCGAGCACCTCCCGCCGCAGCGGCAGGGCCTCCTCGAGGCGGCCCTGGCTGTGGTAGGCGCCGGCCAGCTTCCAGGTCGCGTCGAGCAAGCCGCAGCCCGACCTGTGCCGCCTGCGCGCCCGCTTCAGGTCCGCCGCGTACGCCTCCACCTGGATGTCGAGGTCCTCGCTGCGCGCCGAGAGCCCGGCCCGCAGCTTCTCCACCTCGATGGCGAGCGGGTGCCCCTCGGGCAGGCTGGCGCGGCCATCCTCGAGCAGCCGGTCGGCCTGCTCGCGCGCCAGCTCGTACAGGCCGAACCGCTGGGCCACGGTGACCAGCTTGGCCCGCATGGCGAGGCAGTGCGGGTTGCTCCCGTCGAGCGCGCCGGCACAGCCATCGATCGCCTCCGCCAGCAGGTGAAGCCCACGGAGCGACTGCCCGGCCGAGCTCAGCTGGAGGCCCAGCTCGCCCTGGTAGATCAGGCTCAGCAGGTGCTTCCCCCCCAGGTCCTTCGCGCTGGCCCGGTAGACCGCCTCCATGATCTCCAGGGCCGGCCGGAGCCGCCCGAGCTCGCGCAGGCAGGTGGCCTGGTTGTTGCGGTAGGTCAGGCAATCGGGGAAGTCCTGCCCCCCGAACCGCCTGGCGCAGCCCTTGACGGCCTCCCCGTAGAGCGGCAGGGCTCGCCTGGCGTCGCCCTGCACCCGCCGGACATCGGCCAGGGAGTTCAGCGCCCAGAGGGTGCTCGGGTGGTCCCGGCCGAAGCCCCGGCGGGCCACCGCCAGGGCCCGCTCGACGAGCGGCCGGGCCTCCGCGAGCTGGCCCATGGCCATCAGGTTCGCGACCTGCTGCGAGAGCGGCCCGAACTCGGCCAGGGCCTGCTGGACCGGGGGCGTGTCCGGCAGGGCCGAGGCCGCCGCGCGGGCAGCCTGCAGCTCCTGGGGATACTGCGACGCCAGCATCACCAGGCTCTGGTGGTGGATGCTCAGCCGATCGCGAGCCCCGTGCCCCGCCGCCAGGCGGGCCGCCCGGCGGTACACGTCGCGGGCCTCGTCGAGCTGCCCGAGGTTGACGAGCGTCTGGGCCAGCGCGGCCAGCACCCCGTCGTCCTCGGGCAGCAGGGCGGACACGCGCCTGAAGATGCCCAGGGCGCTCGGGTTGTCCCCGTCCGCGAGCGCCTGCTGGCCCTGGCGGAACAGCTCGACCGGATCCACGCTCTGCGGGGCCTCCTCGGCCACGGCCGGGAGCGCCAGGAGGGTGACGAGCCACAGGATCGAGGTGCGCATGCTGCCGAGGGTGGCACAGAAGGGGGTTTCAGTGCTACCTTGCCCGGCATGAGGACCCCCTCCCGTGCCTCCCTCGCGCTCGCGGCCCTGTCCCTGCTGGCCGGCTGCGCCGGGGCGCAGCGCACCGAGGCCGAGCGGCCGCGGGCCGCCGCGCCGGACCTGGCCGCGGCGCGGGTCGGGTTGCAGGCCGCCGTGCTGGTGGAGCGCCGCCTCCCGGGCGGCGCGCGCATCGACGTGCTCGCGGACGGCGAGGCGCTCGAGAACGGGGACGGCCTGCGCCTGGCCCTGGAGCTCGCGCGGCCGGCCCACGTGCTGGCCATCTACCTGGACAGCCGCGCCCGGGCCAGCCTGCTGTTCCCCAGCCCGGACCTCCCGCTGCAGAACCCTCTGCCGGCGGGCAAGTCACTGGACATCCCGCTGGCCGGGAGCTGGTTCACCCTGGAGGGTGAGCCCGGCCAGGAGAGCATCTACCTGCTGGCCAGCCCCGAGCCCCTGGCGGACGTGCCTGGCCTGCTGGCGCGGCTGAGCGCCCTGGGCCCGGGCTGGGCCACGGCGCGGGCGGATCAGACCGTGGCCGAGCACCTGACCCGCGGCGGCGTGCTCCGACCGCACGAGGTGCCCGATCCAGCCCGCGCCTCCGGGCAGGGCGGCCAGGGCCTGGCCCGCCCGGACGAGCGCCACGGGGGCGGACCGGCGGAGCCGCCCCGGAGCCCGCCGGCAGACGATCCCGACCGGCAGGCGCCGTTCCGGCGGCCCATGCTGCTGGCCGGGGTGGTGCGCGGCGACGACTCCGGCAGCGAGCTGCGCCGGCTGCTCGAGAACGACGGTGTCGAGGTGCGCACCGTGAGCTTCCAGCACCGCTGAGGCATGCCGCCCGCCGAGAAACCAACCGCCGTGCCCGGCCGCCTGGGCCTGCCCGTGTCGCTGGCGCTCGGCCTGGGTGCCGGCCTGCTGGCCGCGCTGCTGTCGCTCCTGGCGCCCTCCCTGGAGCTGGCCACCCTGGACGCACGCTTCCACCTGCGCGGCCCCCGGCCCGCGAGCGGCCAGGTGGCTCTGGTGCTGCTGGACGACACCAGCCTCGCCACCGTCTCGACCTGGGGCGCGCACGCCCGCCTGCTGTGGACCCTCCGGGCCCTCGGGGTCGAGCTGGTCGTCTCGGACGTCCTCTTCCGCCACGCGGGCCAGGACGCCGCCGCCCTGGTGGACGCCCAGCGGGCGCTGCCGGTGGTGCACCCGCTGGGGGTGGACTTCTTCCCGCCCGGCGACTGGCCGCTCCAGGGCGCCATCGACGAGCAGGACGCGCCCCTGCCGCCCGCGCTGCTCGCGCGTTTCGACCCGGTCGTGCTCCCCCGGGGGGAGGCCCTGGCCGTGGATCGGGCGCTGGCGCCCTACCCGCCCCTGGCGGCGGCGGCCGCGGGACTGGGGCACATCGGGGCGCGCCTGGACCCGGACGGGGTGCTCCGGCGCCTCCCCCTGGTGGCCGATCTGGACGGACGCGTGCTGCCGTGCACGCCGCTCGCGGCGTTGCGCCTCCGGCTGGGCGCGGGCGGCGCGCTCGCCTGGACCGGGCACGAGGTGGTGGTGCCGCTCCCGGACGGCCGCGGTGAGCTGCGCGTGCCCACGGATCCCCGCGGCCAGGCGCTGATCGACTTCCTGGGTCCCTTCGACGGACAGCCGCTCCCCATCGTGCGCGCCGAGCGGGTGCTGGGCGTGAGCCAGGAGCCGGAGCTGGGCGCCGAGCTGCAGCGCCAGCTCGCCGGGCGGGTGGTCTACCTGGGGATGGCCGGCTCGGGCAGCACCGACCTGTCCCCCACGCCCTTCGACGTCTCCCCGCCGGCCCCGCGCGTGCTGGCGCTGGCCAGCCTGCTCGACCAGCTCCTGGCCGGGCGCAGCCTGCGAGAGGCCCCGGCCTGGCTGGGCTGGCTGCTGGCGCTCGGCAGCGGCCTGGGGCTGGCCTGGCTGGCCCGCGGGCGGCGCGCCTGGCCGCTGCACGCGTGCGCCGCGGGGGCGCTGGCCGCCTGGGCACTCGCTGCCCAGGGGGCCTTCGCCTGGGGCGGCTGGGTGCTGCCCGTGGCCGCGCCGGGCCTGGCGGTCGTGCTCGCCTGGGTGGGCGGCCTGGGCGCCCGCTTGTGGCGGGCGGAGCGCGCCCGGCGTCAGGTGGTGCAGACCTTCGGCCGCTACCTGTCCCAGGCCGTGCTGGACAAGGTCCTGGCCCAGCCCGACAGCCTGGGGGCGCACGCCGAGCGCAAGGTGGTCAGCGTGCTGTTCTCGGACATCGTGCGCTTCTCCGATACCTGCGAGCGCCTCGAGCCCGAGCAGGTGCACGATCTGCTCGGCGAGTACCTGGAGCGCATGGTGGCCTGCGTGTTCGCCGAGGAGGGCACGGTGGACAAGTTCATCGGCGATGGGCTGCTGGCCTTCTTCGGCGATCCCGTGCCCCAGGCCGATCACGCCGCGCGCGCGGTGCGCGTGGCCCGGGCCATGCTGATCGCGGTGGAGGAGCTGAACCGCGCCTGGTCCGCCCGGGGCCGCCCGACCCTCCAGATCCGCATCGGGGTGAACACCGGGCCCGTGGTGGTGGGCAACGTGGGCGCGCCCCGGCGCATGGAGTACACCGTGCTGGGGCACGAGGTGAACCGCGCCCAGCGCCTGGAGGCCGCGGCCCGGCCTGGCACGCTGCTCATGGGCCAGGCCACCCAGCAGGCGGTGGCCGCGGAGTTCCCCGAGGCCCGGCCGGTGGGCGAGGTCCACGGCAAGCGCGAGGAGCGCATCCCGGCCTGGGAGCTGGCCGGCCCAGGCGCCGCCCCGCGGGCCGGTTGATCCGCGCGCCCGGCTGGGCTAGCCTGGATCCGCCCCGGGGGGGCCGAGGTGCGCACATGCGAATCCGCTCCCTCCCTGCCGCCCTGCTGCTCGCCGGCCTGCTCGTGTCCGCACGCGCCCCCGCCCAAGAGCCCATCGAAGAGCCTGCGCGGGCCCCCGTGCGCGTGGTCCCCATCCCCGCCGGCTCCCCCGACGCGGCCCTCGGGCTGGCGAGGTACGGCCTGGTGAGCCCCCAGGACGACGACTGCACCGACAGCGACTACTACGAGCTCGTGCGCGCCATCGAGGACCAGGCCCAGGGCATGCTGGCCAGGCACCTGGCGGCCAAGGGCGTGGCGTTCCGCGCGCTCGGCCACAGCGAGGACTCCACCCTGAAGCTGCGGCCCAGGCTCGACCTCAACTACTGCAAGTCATACGGCAGCCGCAAGGTCGAGGGCGTGGCGACCCTCGAGCTGACCGACGGCAACACCTCGACCCGCGTGGGTCCGTGGGCGCTGGCCTGGGACCAGGACAACCCCTACCCGGCCCGGGCCACCGACCGGCCGACCTGGTCGGCGGACCAGGACGTGCAGGGCTTCTGCTACGAGGTGGACAACGCCCTGGCCTTCCTGGTGGACAAGCTGCTCGAGGCCGCGTCCGCCCGGCTCCAGGCCGGCCGCCCGCCCCCCGACCCCGCTCCCGCGCCGGCCCGGGTCGAACCGGCCCCGGCCGTGGCCCAGCCGGCGGCGCCGGCGCGCGCGGAGCCGCCGGCTCCGGTCGTGGCGCAGCCCGTGGCCCCGCCGCCGAGGGGGGACAGGCCGGAGCCCAGGGGGCCCGCGCCCATCGTGGCGGTGTTCGACATCCAGGACGACAGCAAGCGCTACAAGCCCGCCCAGCTCCAGCAGCTCAGCGAGTACCTGGCCGGTAAGCTGGCCGAGCAGGGCGCCTTCCGGGTGGTGCCGCGCGATCAGCTCCGCACGCGCCTGCAGCGCGAGAAGACCCAGACCTACCAGGAGTGCTACGACATGAGCTGCCAGATCGAGCTCGGCAAGGCCATGGCGGCCGAGAAGTCGCTGGCCACGAAGCTGCTGCGCTTCGGCAACGCCTGCTCGGTCTCCCTCACCCTCTACGATCTGCGCAGCGAGGCCAGCGAGGGCTCGGCCACCGAGGATCAGCGAGACTGCTCCGAGCGGGAGCTGCTGGAGGCGCTCCGCCGGGCCGTCAGCCGCCTGACCGCAGGCCGCTGACGCCCGCGCTCACTTGCCGGCTTCGGCCTTGGCGATCCTGGCCCAGGAGTCCTTGAGCGACACGATGCGGTTGAACACCGGTTTGCCGGGCCGGCTGTCCGCGTCCATGGCGAAGAAGCCCACCCGCTCGAACTGGAAGCGCTCGCCCGCCGCGGCCTCGGAGAGGCTCCGCTCCACGCGCGCGGCCGGCAGCACCTCCATGGAGGCGGGGTTCAGATCCTGCAGGAAGTCGCGCTCCTCGCCAGGCCGCTCCACCTTGAACAGGCGGTCGACCAGGCGCACCTCGGCCTCGAGCGCGTGGGCGGCGGACACCCAGTGGATGGTGCCCTTGACCTTGCGGCCGTCGGCCGGGTTCTGGTTCAGCGTGTGCGGATCGATGCTGCAGCGCAGCTCCACGATCTCGCCCGTGGCCGGGTCCTTGACCACCCGCTCGCACTTGAGCAGGTAGGCCCAGCGCAGGCGCACCTCCCGGCCCGGCGCCAGGCGGAAGAACTTCTTGGGCGGCTCCTCCATGAAGTCGTCGCGCTCGATGTACAGCTCGCGGGAGAAGGGCACCTTGCGGTAGCCCATCTTCGGTGGGTCGTCAGGGAAGTAGGCCGCGTCCAGCTCCTCGACCTGGCCCTCGGGGTAGTTCTCGATGACCACCTTGAGCGGCCGCAGCACGGCCATCACCCGCCGGGCGCGGGTGTTGAGATCCTCGCGCAGGCAGTGCTCGAACAGCTCGACCTCGACCTGGCTGTCGCGCTTGGCCACCCCGATGCGCTCGCAGAAGAGCCGCAGGGCCTCGGCCGTCACCCCGCGCCGCCGCAGGCCCGCCAGGGTGGGCATGCGCGGGTCGTCCCAGCCGCGCACCAGCCCGTCCTGCACGAGCTGCAGGAGCTTGCGCTTGCTCATCACCGTGTAGGTCAGGTTGAGCCGGGCGAACTCGATCTGCCGGGGGTGGCAGGGGACCGAGACGTGGTCCAGCACCCAGTCGTACAGCGGCCGGTTGATCTCGAACTCGAGCGTGCAGATCGAGTGGGTGATGCCCTCGAGCGCGTCCGAGATGCAGTGGGTGAAGTCGTACATCGGGTAGATGCACCACGCGTCCCCGGTGCGGTGGTGGTGGGCGCGGCGGATGCGGTACAGGGTGGGATCGCGCATCACGATGTTGGGGGAGGCCATGTCGATCTTGGCCCGCAGCACGCGGGACCCGTCGGGGAACTCGCCGGCCCGCATGCGCCGGAAGAGGTCCAGGTTCTCCGCCGGGGTCCGGTCGCGGTGGGGGCTCGGCTTGCCCGGCTGGGTGAGCGTGCCGCGGTTCACGCGGATCTCCTCCGCGCTCTGATCGTCCACGTAGGCCAGGCCCTTCTGGATGAGCTCCTCGGCGAACTGGTACAGCGGCCCGAAGTAGTTCGAGGCGTAGTACTTGCGATCGTCCCAGTCGAACCCCAGCCAGCGCACGTCGGCCTCGATGGCGTCGACGTACTCGACGTCCTCCTTGGACGGGTTGGTGTCGTCGTAGCGCAGGTTGCACGTCCCGCCGTACTGCCTGGCGATGCCGAAGTTCAGGCAGATCGACTTGGCGTGGCCGATGTGCAGGTAGCCGTTCGGCTCGGGCGGGAAGCGGGTGGCCACGCGCGCGTGCTTGCCGCTGCGCAGATCCTCCTCGATCACCTCGCGGATGAAGTCCCTGGGCTTCTGCTCGGGCCCGGCCTCGCCGGCGGCGGGGGCGTCGGTCCTGGGATCGGTCTTGGGAGCGGACTTGGGATCGGACATCGGGGCTCACCGTCCTTCCTGTGGGCGCGGCTTCAGGGGCCGGCCCGGCTGGATGGCGGCGGATGATACTTCAGGGTGCGGGCCGGGTCACGCGGAATCGGACCCGGCGCGGGGCCGGGTGCCGCTAGCGGTGCTTGGCGTTGGCGCTCAGCTTCACGGTCCGCTTCTTGTGGGCCTTGATGGCCGCGCGGTAGCGGGCGGTCTTGCGGCGGTTGCGGCCGGTCGGGTTGGTCTTCTTGGTCGACATGCTGGCACCTCCTGGCGAAAACCGGCGGCACTAGACCACGGCCGGCGTCCCGCTGTCAACCGCGGACTTGGAGCGGAGGGCGGGGGCCTGGTAGCCTCGGACCGGGAGGTGGCGAGCATGCGGACGCGCTGCGGCTGGTGCGAGGTGAACGACAGGATGCGGGCCTACCACGACCAGGAGTGGGGCGTGCCGGTGCACGACGACGGCAAGCACTTCGAGTTCATGGTGCTGGACGCCTTCCAGGCGGGCCTCTCCTGGGCCATCATCCTGGACAAGCGCGAGGCCTTCCGCAGGGCGCTGGCCGGCTTCGACCCGGCGCGCCTGGCGCGCTTCACCCCCGCCCGGCTCGAGCGCCTGCGGTCGGACGCCAGCATCGTGCGCAACCGCCTGAAGCTCGCGGCCGCGGTGACGAACGCGCGCGCCTTCCTCGAGCTGCAGGCGGCCGAGGGCTCCTTCGACCGCTTCGTGTGGTCCTTCGTCGGGGGCCGCCCGAAGCAGAACGCCTGGCGGAGCCTGGCGGACATCCCGCCCACCAGCCGGGAGTCGGACGCCCTGTCCGCGGCGCTCCGGGCGCGCGGCTTCAAGTTCGTGGGCTCGACCATCTGCTACGCCTACATGCAGGCCGCGGGGCTGGTGAACGATCACCTGGCGGGCTGCTTCCGCCACCGGCCGGTCGGCCGGCTGCGCTAGCCCCCCGAGCCGGCGCCAGGCGCGTCAGAAGCGGATCCCCGTGATGGGCGGCGGGCGGGCGCCGTCGAGCCGGGTCTCGCCGCGCGTGTCCACCGGGAAGGGGGTGACGAACATCAGCTCCCCCCTGGCCTTCGCCCTGGGCTCCTTGAGCTTCTCGGCGAAGGCCGGCTTCGCGGCCAGGGGCTTGAGCTCCTCGAACTGAGCCAGCAGATCCTCGACCCCGAAGCCCTCGTCCGCGGCCTCGATCAGCAGCCTCTGCGCGCCGTCCTGGTCCCCGCGCCGGGCGGCCAGCACGGCCAGATCGACCCGGGTGCGGCCGCGGGTGCGCCACTCGGAGGCTCCCCGCGCGAGCTGCAGCGCGTTCTCCAGGTGCGTGCGGGCCTGCTCGTCCTTGCGCTGCAGCAGGTACAGGTAGCCCAGCCGCAGCAGGATCTCCCCGTACACGCGCTTGGAGGACGCCAGGCTGAGCAGCAGCGTCTCGGCCTCGGGCAGCTGCTGGGCGTCCACCAGGCGGCTGGCCAGCTCGAGCTTGAGCTCCAGGCTGCCGGTGTCCAGATCGCAGGCCTGGCGGGACAGCTTGATGGCCTCCTCCAGGCGCCCGAGCCGGGCCAGGGCATAGCCCTGCTGGGCCAGGCCGAAGGCGCTCCTGGGGACGAGCCTGAGGTAGCGCTCCCACACCTCCAGCGCCTCCTCGTAGCGCTTGGACACGTTCAGGTGCTCGCCCAGGCTGGTCAGGAAGATGAGCGCCCCGGGGTGGGCCTCGAGCGCGTCGCGCAGCACCCGGGCGCCGTCGTCGTGGCCCTGGAAGCGGGTGGCCAGCCAGTAGCGCGACAGGCGGGCGAAGGGCAGGTAGCCCGGGGCGCGCTGGGCGCGCTCGAGGGCCCGGGCGGCCTCCTCGTTCTCGAAGGACAGCGCCAGCGCCAGGCTGAGCGTGGCCCAGGCCGCGGCGAAGCCCGGGTCGAGCTCCACCGCGCGCTGGCAGGCGGCCCGCGCGCCGCCCAGCGCCTGCCGGTCGAGGACCTGGGAGGCCCGCAGGCCCATGGGCTGGCTGACCAGGGTGGCGAAGCAACCCAGGTAGGCCTGCATGGCCGGGCCGGAGGCGGTGCCCGGGTGGATGCCCTCGTCGCCGGGCAGGCGCGTGCCGTGCAACCCGGCCAGCGCCTCGGCCATGGCCCGGCCGCCCTCCCGCACCGCGGCCGCCGTGTCGGCCGGCAGCTCGAGCCGCGCGCTCTTGCGCTGGCCCGTGTCCCGGTCGAAGGCGGTCAGCGCGAGCACCCAGCCGCCGCCAGGTCGCCGCGCGAGCGAGCCCGCCACCCCGGCGCGGGCGCCCAGGATGGAGGTCGCCTGCAGGGCGCCCTCGGGCCCGTCGATGGCCTCCAGCCGATCGAGGGTCAGCACGTGGCGGCGGGTCATGGCCAGGAGCTGCTTCAGGTGGAAGTGGTCGTAGGAGCCGGAGGCGAACAGCAGCCCACCGGCCCGGTCCGCCAGCCCCATGGCGAGCTGGCGCCCCTCGGCGTCCTCCGCCCTGGGCGGGAAGACGGCGGCGCTGATGCGCTGGGGCCCCGGCACCGGCGCGGGCGGCGCGGCCAGGGCCGGGACCGCCGCCCCGGCCAGGATCCACGCCAGCGGCCAGACGAAACGACGGAGTGCGATGGGCATGGCGACCTCCTTGGATCTCCGCCGGACAGGATGCCTCAGGCGCGTGGGCCGGGCAAGCGTGAAGGCGCCCCGGGGCGAGCTACTGGAGCTGCTTGAAGATGCTGGTGGTCTTGCCGGCCTGGATGGTCACTTCCAGGGTCTTCGAGATGCCCGCGCCGGGGTTGACCAGCTTGATGACGTGCTTGCCCACCGGGAGCCTGGAGCCCAGCAGCGGGGTGATGCCGAGCTTCTTGTTCCCCAGCCACACCTCGGTCCAGGGCAGCGTGTTGACCTGCAGGAAACCCGTGCCGCCCGCGGGCGGGACGGGCTTCGGGGGCTTCGGAGGGATCGGCTTGGGGGGGATGGGCTTGGGAGGGATGGGTCGGGCGATCCCCGCGTCCGGCGCGGGCAGCGCCGCGCCCGCGTCCGCCACGGCCAGCGCGGTCCCGGCGTCCGGCCCGACGGCCGGGCCGGCGTCGGGCGCCTCGGCCACCTCGGGCCGGAAGGCCAGCACCACCCGCTCGCCCGGCGCGGACTGGAAGGTCTGGACCTGGCGGGTGTACCCGCCGCACACCACGGCGACCTCGTGGGCCACGGACGGGCTCACCGGCTCGGACTCGATGGGGGTCGTCCGCCCCAGGTCGCGGCCGTCGAGGAACACGGCGCAGGCCGCGGGGGTCGAGCGCACCTCCAGGGTGGCCTGCGGGCCCGTGGCGGCGACACCCGCATCCGCCCCCTCCGGCGCGGGCTCGGGTCCCCGGTCGCGCAGCAGGAGGTACAGCCCCAGGGCCGCGAGCATCACGCCGCCCAGGCCCAGCAACAGGGCCGTCCAGGGCGGACCCTTGCGTCCGCCGGCCTCGCCCGGCATGCGCACCCGGATGCTGGGCCCCTGGTCCTCGGCCAGCGGAGCGCGCCCGGACTTCGGCGCCTCCTCGGGAGGGGGCGCCGCGGCCGGCACCGCGGGGGCCGGCTCGGCCGGGGGTCTGGGCGACGAGGAGACCACCGCCGCGTCCTCCTGCGGAGGGGGCTTCGAGCTGAACGTGCCCACCTGGATGTCCACCGAGGAGGGCACGTCGGGTGCCGCGGGCGGTGCCGCGGGCACCTGCGGCGCCGGCGGACCTCCCGCCCCGGCGGCCTGAGGGGCGGCCTGGCCGGTCTCCCCGCGCGGAGCCTCGGCCTTCGGAGGCTCGACCGCCGGTGCGTCGGCCTTCGGGGGCGGGCTCTTCGGAGCCGGGGGCGAGGGCGGCTCGACCTTCGGGGGCGGAGGCTTGGCCACCGGCTCGAGCTCCTGCAAGGGCGGCGGCATGGGCGGCAGGCTGGGCAGGCTGGGCGGCCGCTGGCTCTTCGACCCCGGCGGCGGGGTCGGGGGCCGTCCGCCTCCCGCGACCGCCGGGGCCTCGAAGGACAGCCGGGTCTTGCGATCCGGCACCAGCGAGGTGATGTCCCCGGACGCGAGCTCGGCCTTCACCGCCTGCTCCAGCAGGCGTCGCTTCTTCTTCTCCTGCTCGCCGAGCACCCTGCGAACGAAGGTGCCGATCTCGTACTCGCCGACCTCCTTGTTGGCCTGGCGCAGCCAGTCGCGCAGCGCCTGGCCGAGCTGGGCGGCGGACTGGAACCGGGAGCGGGGGTTGCGCTGCAGGGCCCGCGCGAGCACCGCCTCGAGCTCGCCGGGCACGCCCCGGCCGCGGTCCAGCGGTGGGATCTGGGCCGCCAGCACGGCCTGCCGCGTCTCCAGATCGGTCCCGCGCCGGAACAGGCTGCGGCCGGCCAGCAGCTCCCACAGGACCGTCCCCAGGGCGAAGATGTCCGCGGCCGGGCTCAGCCCCTGCCGCTCCACCTGCTCCGGAGCGAGGTAGGCCAGGTCGCCCCGGGTGACCCCGTCCACGAGCTGGAAGGCGGTCTCGTTCACGTCGAAGTCGAGCAGCTTCACCCGGCCCGAGAAGCACACCACGATGTGGGTCGGGCACAGGTTGCGGTGGATGGCCTGCAGCGGGTTGCCCTTGGAGTCGCGCAGCTGGTGGGCGTACTCCAGCCCGTCGCACACCTGGGCCACCAGCCCCACGGCCAGCCAGGGCGCCATCTCGACCCCGGCCGCGCGGGAGGCCTGCAGCACGCGGCCGAGGCCCTCGCCCAGCAGGAACTCCTCGATGGCGAAGTAGGAGATCTTGGTGCGGCCGGTCTCCAGGGTCCTCACCAGGTTGGGGTGGGTGAAGCGCGAGGTGATGCGCAGCTCGGACAGGAAGGCGCTCACCCGCTCCTTGTCCCCGCTCATCTCGGGCAGCACCTCCCGCACCACCACGAAGCGGTCGTCCCCCTGCACCGAGGCGTTCAGGCCGAGGAAGTAGTCGGCCAGCCGATCCCGCGCGAGCGGCAGGAGCAACTCGTACTGGCCCTTCATGCCCTTCAGCGTGCGGCGTTTCTCCTCCATGGTCAGGGATCGTAGCCCCGCCCGCGTACCGGATGCAAGAAATCGAATCCCGGCGCCAGGTTGAGCCCGACGCGCGGCTGTGATACACACGAGGAATGCGACCCACCCTGCCCCGGCAGGGTTCCCAAGGAGGCTGAGCATGCGACGGCTGGTGTGCATGTGGCTGCTGCTCCTGCTCCCGCTCGGCGCCCAGGCCGGAGAGGAGATCCAGAAGGCCCAGCTCCTCTCGATGCAGATGAAGTACGTCGAGGCGCTGAAGCTGGCCGAGGGGGTGCTCAAGACGGCCGGCGCCAGCCCGGAGGACGTGCGCGGGGCGTACGACATCGTGGCCCAGTGCCAGGCCTCCCTGGGCAGGGACAAGGCCGCGGTGGATGCCTTCCAGCGCCTCCTGGTGCTGGATCCGGCCTACCGCCTGTCGCCCGCGGTCTCGCCCAAGATCCAGGCCCCCTTCCAGAAGGCCCTGAAGGCGGCGGAGAAGCTCGGCACGCTGAAGCTCACCCACCAGGCGCCGGCGGCCCCCGAGAAGCTGGCCGGGGTGGAGCTGGCCGTCCAGATCGAGGCGAATCCCCTGGAGCTGGTGCAGGGCCTGCGGCTGGTGTACTCGGCCCCGGGCGGCGCGCCCCAGGAGGTCGTGCGGCCGGTCAAGGGACCGGGCCCGGTGGTGTTCAAGATGGCCTCCAGCCTGGACCTGCCGGAGCTGCACTACCACTTCGAGGCGGTCAACGCCGGCCAGGCCAACCTCCTGGCGCTGGGCAGCCGGGTCCAGCCCTTCAAGCTCAAGGCCGAGCCCAAGGCGGTCGCGGAGGGCGCGGGCGCGCCCAGCCTGGTGCGGAAGCCCGGGGGCGAGGGCCCCATCGAAGGGGACCCGACCGCGCCCCCGGAGGAGGAGGCCCCCCCGGCCGAGGCCGGAGCCTGGTACACCTCCTGGTGGTTCTGGACCATCGTGGGCGTGGTGGTCGTGGGCGGCGCGGCCGCGGGGCTCGGCGTCGGGCTGTCCGGCGGCGACGAGGGCGGCCTGCGTTACGACCTGGTCATTCGCTGAGCGGGGTGGCTTCATGCGCGCAATGAAACATCGCTCCCTGGGTTGGTTGCTCCTCGGCCTGACGCTGTCCGCCTGCGGCGGCGGCGCGACCCACGTCTCCCTCGAGGTGGTCTTCCCGGACGCGCAGTCCCGCGAGGACACGGTCCGGCTGGAGCTCGCGGTCATGCGCCCCGGGGCCGGCGCGGACTGCGCGGCCCTGCTGGACGGCAGCGCCACGCCCGGCGCGGCGGGCTACGAGGTGCTCGATCAGCTGACCGTCCTGCTGCCCTCCCTCGAGGGCGCGCGGGCGCTCGAGGTGGCCGAGGCGGGGCCCGTGCTGTTCTACGGCCTGGGCCTGGACACCGCCGACGCGCCGGTGGTGCACGGCTGCCTGGCCGCCGAGGCCAGCGGCGACGTGGACACCGTCACCCTGGCCCTGGTGCGGGTCGGCCCGCCCTGCACCCAGACCTCCGACTGCACCAACGCCGACTGGTGCGACGGCGAGGAGACCTGCCTGAACGGCCGCTGCCAGGCCGGCTCGCGCGACTGCGCCGACGCGGACGCCTGCACCCAGGACGTGTGCAACGAGGCGGACGACCGCTGCGATCACCCGCCGGTGACCACCGCCCCGCCCACCGAGGGCGCCCCGGGCGACGCCACCTGCGCGGACGCCCTGGACAACGACTGCGACGGGCTGACGGACGGCGCCGACGACGACTGCGCGGAGTGCAGCCTGGACGGCGACTGCGACGACGGGCTGTGGTGCTCGGGCGACGAGACCTGCGCGGCCGGCTCGTGCGCGGACGGCACGCCGCGCGCCTGCTCCGACGACGACGCGTGCACCCAGGACGTGTGCAACGAGGACTTCGACCGCTGCGACAACCCGCCGCTCGCGGAGCCGCCCGGGACCGAGGGCCCGGTGGGCGACGCGACCTGCACGGACACGCTGGACAACGACTGCGACGGGCTGACCGACGCCGACGACACCGCCTGCGTGTCCTGCACCAACGACAACGAGTGCGACGATCTGAACCCCTGCACCACGGACACCTGCGCGGCCGGTGTGTGCGGCAACGTCGACGTGGCCGACGGCACCGGCTGCGACGACGGCGAGTACTGCACCGATCCGGACACCTGCGTCGGCGGCCTGTGCGGCGGCGTGGCGCGCGACTGCAGCGGGGTGGCCGACCCGTGCAACACCGGGGCCTGCGACGAGCTGGCGGACACCTGCGCGCCGGTGCCGGTCCTGGACGACACACCCTGCGACGACGGCCAGTTCTGCAGCGCGACGGACCTCTGCCAGGCGGGCGCCTGCGTGGGCGGCGTCCCGTCGCCCTGCGGCGGAGACTGCGTGGCCGGCTGCGACGAGGACGCGAACGCCTGCACGCCCGCGGCCCCCGGCACCCCCTGCACCCAGGACGGCGTCTTCTGCAACGGCGCCGAGGAGTGCGACGCCGCCGGCGCCTGCATCCCCCCCGGCGATCCCTGCGGCGCGGACGAGTGCGGCGCCTGCAACGAGGGCACCGGCGCCTGCGACGTCAGCCCGGGCGCCGCGTGCGCGGGCGACGGCGTCGACTGCACCACGAACCACGAGTGCGACGCCGCGGGCCAGTGCGTGGGCACGGTCCAGGACGACGCCTACTGCGACGCGCTCAGCCCAGGCAGCCTGTGCCTGCCCGACTGCAGCGCGGACGCGAGCGGCTGCGTGTTGGCGCCCACGGGCGTGGCCCTCACCTGCCAGAGCCCCGTGGATCTGGGCGCGGGCACCGACTCCGCCTGCGAGCTCCAGCTCTCCGGTCCGGGCGGCGCGGGCCAGGGCGCCTGCCTGGCCTGCCAGGCCGCGCTCGGCGACGTGCTGCTCGCCCGCACCACCTTCGACGACGGGGCCGGTGGCTGCACCCTGGACGGCTGGAGCCTGGTCTCGGGCGGCGGCACCTGCAACAACACCCTGCCCGCGGACTGCAGCCAGGGCACCCTGAACCGCACCTGCTGCAGCACCCTGGGCAGCCTGTGCGACACCGCCTCCTTCGGCCGGCCCGTGCTGCGCTCGGACAGCGCCACGAACTGCGGCGGGGGCAGCAAGCAGTGGCGCCTGACCCGCACCTTCGACCTCAGCGGCCTGCGCGACGCGAAGGTGTGCTTCGAGGCCGCCGACGACGGCGCCAGCGTGTCCTCGGGGCTGTCGGTGAGCGCCTCCGCCCCGGGCCAGACCACCGTGGCGCTGGCCTGCCTGCTGGCCGGGCCCCAGCCCGGGGTGAACAACGCGCTGACCCCCAGGTGCGCCGACCTGCCGGCCTGGGCGGACGGCAACGCGGCCGTGACCCTGACGGTCCGCGCGCACTCCAACGCGGACGGTGAGCAGATCTTCCTCGGCGGCGTGTCGCTCCGGGCCTGGTCGGCGGGCTGCGCGCCCGCGCCGGTCACCGCCCTGGACGCCACCTTCGACGGCTGCGATCTGGGCGCCTGGAGCGTCCTGTCCGGCGCGGTGGCCTGCGACTCCACCGGCTGCAGCAACCAGACCGTCTGGCGGCCCGGCGTGGTGTCCGACGGCGCGGCGGCCAGCCTGGAGACCCGGGTGGACGCCTCCGGGCTGCACGGCGGCCTGGAGCTCTGCTTCCAGATGGGCTCCCTGGGGGCCGCCGCGGGCGACGGGCTCGCCATCGCGGTGGACGCCGGGACCGGCTACCAGGTGGTGTTCGCCCAGGACGCCCCGCTCGGCCTGGGGGGCGAGTGCCAGGAGCTGTGCCTGCCGCTCGGCGACGCGCTGCCCGCGGCCGCCAGGAACCCGGACCTGGGGATCCGCCTCGACCTCACGGGCAACCAGACGGTGGGCGTCTACGGCCTGCGCCTGTCGGGCTCCCCGGGCTGCGCTGCCGGCGGCGCCGTGACGCTGTCCGGGCCAGTCGACGCGGGCGGCGGGCGGTACACGTTCGCCGCCACCGACGCAGCCGGCGCCCAGCTCGGGGCGAGCGTGGCTTGCGAGTGGACGCCCGACCCCACCCTCCAGGACGTCGCCGACATCTGGTTCATGCCGTAGGGGCGGGTTATCGAAACCTAAAGATCCCTCACATCTTCCCTTGAAGCTCGAGATGTGATCAAACCGGTGGATGAACCTCACGATCCCGGACCTATCGACCGAGTTTTCGCAAGTAGAGTTGGGCGACTATCGGCGCACTT
>JAKLGA010000009.1 GCA_022710975.1 Myxococcota bacterium
GGCCACCGTCACCCCGTCCTTGGTGATGTTCGGCGAGCCCCAGCTCTTCTCCAGCAGCGCGTTGCGACCCTTGGGCCCGAGGGTGACCTTGACCGCGTCCGCCAGCTTGTTCACGCCCCGCAGCAGGTACTGCCGGGCCTCTTCACCGTACTTGATGACCTTGGCTGCCATGACTTCGTCCTCCCGATCACTCGAGCACGCCGAGGATCTCGTCCTCGCGCAGGATGAGGTGGTCCTTGCCGTCGACCTTGATCTCGTTACCGGAGTACTTGGAGAACAGCACGGTGTCGCCGACCTTGACGTCCAGCGGCATCAGCTTGCCGTCCTCGTCGCGCTTGCCGGGCCCCACGGCGATCACCTTGCCCTGGGCCGGCTTCTCCTTGGCGGTGTCGGGGATGATCAACCCGCCCTTGGTGCGCTCCTCTCCGCTCAGTCGCTCGATCACCACACGGTCCTGCAACGGCTTGAGTTTCATTCGGATCTACCTCCTGGAAGGTTTGCCTTGCGCGTTCGGTGCACAGGGGTAACCATGTTGCGTGCAGTTGTCAAGGCATCGCGGGCAGTTGGATGATTATTTCTTGAAGGCGCTCGCGCCAGCCAGCAGCAGGCCTGCCACCAGGACCATGCTGGCGCCGGCCGGCAGCTCGAAGGCGAAGCTCAGGTAGTAGCCCAGGCCCGCCGACACGAGGCCGAACGCCGTGGACAGGGCCAGGGCCTGGCCCATGCCGCGGGCCACCCGCAGGGCCGCCAGGGCCGGCAGCACGCACAGCCCGAAGGCCGGCAGCGCCCCCAGCGCCCGGGTGGCCACCGACAGCATGAGCGCGAAGCCAGCGTACAGCAAGACCTCCAGGCGGTATACCCGCAGGCCGGCCGCGCCGGCCGCGGCCGGGTCGTGGGCGGCGAACAGCAGGCGGCGGTGGCAGAGCAAGTGGCTCCCGAGCACCAGCAGCAGCGCGGCGGCCGTGGTCACCACCTGGCTGAGCTGGGCCAGCACGGCCTGGCCGAACAGCACACCCGAGATGTCGTGCAGATCCCGGCGCACGAAGGCGCCCAGCGTCAGCACCAGCGCGCTGCAGACCAGGTAGGCGACGCCGGTGGCGCGCTCGCCCCCGGCCTCGGTTCGGGCGAAGTAGAAGGCGCTCGCCACGGCGAACAGGAGTGCGATCCAGGACGGCTCGCACAGACAGTGCCAGCCGCTGTCGCCCGTGAGCCCGGCGGCCTCCTCGATCAGGAAGGCGACCACCACGCCCACCGCGGCCACCTGCGAGAGGGCCAGCGGCACGTACACCACCCGCTTGAGCACCACCCACACCCCGAGGTAGGCCAGCCCGGCGCCCGCGAGCAGCGCCACCAGCATGGCCTCCCACCAGATGGGCCAGTTCTCCCAGAAGGGGACGCCTTCGCTCATGGACCCGGCTCCCTGAGGTGGACGTTCACCCGCTCCGCACAGCGGTCTATCTCCACCGGCTGGCCGTAGACCGCGGACAGGCGCTCCTCGGTCAGCATCTCGGCCAGTGGCCCGCACTCGAACAGCCCGGTCAGGTGGTTGACCAGGCACAGGTGGTCCGCCACGTTGACCACCTCGCCCAGGCGGTGCCCGACCATCAGGGTGGTGAGCCGCCCCTCGCGGTGGAGGGAGCGCAGAAAGGCCAGGATGTCGGCCTCTCCCTGGAGGTCCAGCCCCTCGGTCGGCTCGTCGAGCACCAGCACGTCCGGCTCGGCCGTGAGCGCCCGGGCCAGCAGCACCCGCTGTTGCTGGCCGCTGGACAGGGTGGCGAAGGGTCGCCCGATGGAGGCCTGCATGCCCAGCCGCTCGAGCTGCTCCGCGGCCACGCGGCGATCCGCGGGGCCGGGTCCACGCCCCAGGCCGAGACGGTCGGTGCGCCCGAGCAGCACCACGTCGAGCACGCGCAGGGGGAAGTCGGGCTGCACGTGGTGGCGCTGTGGCACGTAGGCGAAGCGCGGGCGGGGCTCGGCCACCCGGCGCTCACCCCGGTGCGGCGGCAGCACCCCGAGCAGCGTCTTCACCAGCGTGGTCTTGCCGGCGCCGTTCGGGCCCGCGATCCCCCAGAAGTCGCCCTGCTCCACCCGCAGGGAGATCGGCCCGAGCAGGGGCGTCCGATACCCCAGGATCACCCGTTCGAGCTCGAGCAGCGTGCGGCTCATGGCCCGTTCGGCTCCCCTGCCACCAGCTCCACCAGCCGGTCGAACTTGGTCCACAGATGGTCCGTGCCGGGCAACGCGCCGACCATGGAGGGCAGCACCAGCAGGCGCGCCCCGGCCTTCTCGGCGAAGACCTTCGAGAGGCTGGTGGGGTGGTAGACCTCCTGCCAGACCTGGCGCACCCCGCGGCCCCGGGTCTCGGCCAGCAGCCGGGTGACGTGCGCCGCGGAGGGCGGGATGCCGGGCTTGGGCTCGAGGGCGCCGGCCGAGGTCAGGCCGGCCCAGTCCAGCAGGTAGTCCCAGGATCGGTGGTAGACCGCCACCGGCATGCCCTGGAGCGGGGCCAGCCGCGCCCGCCAGGCGGCCGAGCGCTCGCGGTAGGTGGCCTCGAAGGTCCGCCAGCGGGCCGCGTAGCCTGCGCGGTCCTCGGGATCGAGCTCCAGCAGTTTCTCCTCGAGCAGCCGGGCCACCTGGAAGAGGGCCTCGGGCGAGGTGTAGTAGTGCGGGTTGCCGCCCGCGTGCACGTCGCCCATGGACCGGTCGACCGCCGAGGGCACGTCCCGGGCCTGGATGGCCCGCGAGGCGTCCAGGTGGCCTCGGCCGCCGGGCAGCACCTCCGGGTTGCGCGCCTGGCGGAGCAGCGCGGGCAACCAGCCGTCCTCCAGGCCGAGCCCATTGCTGACCAGGAGGTCGGCCCGGTTGAGCGCCAGCACGAAGGACGGCTTGGCGTCCACGAAGTGGGGATCCTGGCTGCCGCGCACCATCGCCTCGGCCTGCACCCGATCGCCGCCCAGCTCGCGGGCGAGCTCGGCGAAGTCCGGCAGCGTGGTGACCACCCGCAACGCGGCGCCCGCCGCGGCGGGCGCGAGCAACAGGGCGAGTGCGGCGGCGATGGGGGCGAGTGCCATGGCGATTTCCTCCGGGCCTAGAAGGCGTGGGCGCCGTGGGCGCCCGCGCTGATCTCGAGCTGCAGGAACACCGCGGCGTAGGGCCCGTCCATGCCCGGGGCCCGGCCCAGGTCCGCCTGCAGCCGCAGCTTGGAGAAGTGGGTGGGCAGGAAGCTGACCGCGGCCGAGCCACGCCAGGCCCAGGTCGCCAGCGCCGTGGTCCCCCAGGCCTCCCCCGGAAGCCGGGCGGTGTTGTCGGCCCGCAGCGCCACCAGCCAGCGGCGGTCGAGCTGCACGTCGAGCTGGACGTAGCCGCCGTGATCCAGCACGTGGCCCTCGGGGGAGTCGCTGTCGCGCAGCACGTACTCCAGGGTGAGCCCCACGGCCAGGGCGTCCTCGCCCTCGGACAGGGGCCGCCAGCGCAGGTACAGGTCGAGGCCATAGAGCGCAGCGCGCGTGTCGGCCAGCTCCACGCTCGGCCCCCAGGCGCCCGAGGCGCCGAGGGCGAGCGACCAGTCATCCCCGCCAGGCACGAAGGACTCGAGGCGGGTCAGGTAGACGAGCTGCCCCGGATCGCGGAGGTCCTCCCCCTCGGCCACGGCGGCGAAGGAGCTCGAGCGGAAGTCGGTCAGCGCGTGGGTGTCCAGCACCTCCACCAGCAGGAGCAGGTACCAGGGCAGGGGCAGGAGCCAGCTCAGCTCGCCGCCCAGGCCGCCGAAGTGCTCCTCGGCCAGGAAACGCGCGTGCATGAGCGACGGGCTGGCCAGGTGCCAGGTGTGCAGGTGGCGGGGGTTCTCCCGGCCGAAGGCGGCGTTCAGCACGCCCAGCCGGGCTTGCAGGCTCCAGGGCAGCGCCAGGGTCGTGAGGTAGGCCTCCTCGAGCTCCAGGTGGGCGAGCTGGAAGCTGAGGTCGAAGCGGAAGTAGGGATCCACGGCGGCCGAGGCCACCCACTCGAGCCCCTGCAGGGTGAAGCCGTTGTGGTCCGGGGCGTGGCCGCCCAGCCGCAGGTGGTCGTCCTGGGTGAACCAGCCCAGCGCCACGTCCAGGATGAGGCTCATGTCCAGGCCGAGCGAGGCCAGCAGGCCCACCGGCGCCTGCGGCGCGAGCAGGCTCACGGGCGGAGGAGGTGGACGGGTCGCCCCATCCTCGGCCTCGGCCGCGGCCAGGTCGGGATCCACCCCCTCGCCGTCCGCCTGTGCCCGGGGCGGCGAGAGCAGCAGGCTCAGGCCAGCCGCCAGCGCCAGCTTTGCCAGTCGCGGCATGCCGTCCCTCCCTAGCCAGCCTTTGCGGTTCGCGCGCGCGCCGGCGCCCGGTGGCGCGCGGCGCGCTCGTGGTGGCCGTCGCACTCGCACACCAGGTGCACGGCGTGGCAGGACTCGCACTCCCGCACCGAGTGATCCTCGAGGAAGCCCTTCCAGTGCTCGCGCTGCTCGAGGCTCAGGATGCCGGTGCCCTTGCACAACGGGCAGGCCCCGTCCAGCGCCGCCAGGATGGCCCCGCGGATGAACTCCGAGCGGTTCTGGACCCCGCGCATGGCCTCGGCCAGCGCCGCGTCCACCTTGAAGGTGATCATCTCCTGCTTGGGCGAGGGCATGGCG
The DNA here is from genome assembly GCA_022710975.1 of Myxococcota bacterium. Taxonomy (GTDB): domain Bacteria; phylum Myxococcota; class B64-G9; order B64-G9; family B64-G9; genus JAKLGA01. Next base: position 4,649 of record JAKLGA010000009.1, read on the forward strand.
CCTCCACGGTGTTACGCGGTAACACCATGGAGGTGATACGGCCTATCACCCGGACCTGTCAAGCGCAGGGGAGAGATCCGGGCTTAGAGCCCGCGGAAGGCCACGTTGTCGATGCGCCAGGTGCCGGCCGCGCCCTCGGCCAGGTAGCCGTAGACGCGGACGGTCACGCTGGCCTGGTTGTCCACCAGGGCCGAGAGGTCGAAGACCCAGGAGCGCCAGTTCGCGTCGTCGGGCAGCGGGGTGATCGAGCCGGGGACCGCCGTGAAGGTCGTGCCGTCCAGGCTGTAGGCCAGGTTGAGCTCCCGGACGCCGGTGTTCGAGCGGCGCTCGTCGAAGGAGAACAGGACCTGGGTGCGCCCGGTGAGATCCACGGCGAAGGCGAAGTAGTCGGTCACGTCCTCCGGGGTGGCGGTGGTCCAGCCGTCCCGGGTCCAGGAGAATCCCACGCCGCCGAAGCCCGTGGGGAACTCGCCGCTGCCCGGGACGGTCAGGCCCGCGCCGGCCGTGGCGGTGCCGGCGCCCACCGAGGGCGCCGTGCTGCTGGCCTCGAAGTCCCAGACCGTGATGTCCACGCGCTGGACGGCGGGCACGCAGGTCGGGGTGCCGCTCGAGGCGTCGCAGGCCTCGCCGGCGTTGCAGGCGGTGGTGGTGAGCTCGGTGCAGCCGTCGGCGTCGGTGTCGGCGCAGGTCTCGATGGCCAGGAGGTCGGCGGAGCAGGCCGGGAAGTTCGCCGCCACGCAGTCGTCCGCGCAGCCCGCCAGGCACTCGGCGCTGCCCGCCGCGCCCTGGCAGCTCAGGCCCGCCTCGCACGGGGTCGAGAACAGGTCCGTGCAGCCGTCGCCCTGCATCACGCAGGTGTCCAGGTTGCCGTTCGCGTTGCAGGCCGGGAACAGCGCCGGGTTGCAGTCGTTCGTGCAGCCGCCGCCAGCGCAGGTGATGAGCTGGACCACGTCCAGCATGACGCTGCCGCCCGCGCTCACGGTGCCGTGCAGCCGCAGCGTGTGGGCCGCGCCGTCGGCGTAGGCCGACACGTCCACCTCCATCAGGTGCCAGGTCTCACCGTAGATCGGGTCCTCCACCGCGTACTGCACCACCTGGGTCCCGTCCAGCGTCACCTCGAAGAAGTCGCCGGCCGTGGCCCCGCCCGCGTACAGGTAGAACCACAGGGTGGCGATGTTCGCCGCCGGGATGGTCACCGCCTGCTCCACGTAGGCGTCGTCCGCGTCGCCGCCGCCCATCCAGATCCAGTACACGCCCTCCACGGCCACGTTCGACTGGCCGCAGCCGGGGTAGGTGCACAGCGGCGTGCCGTAGGCCGAGCTGTACTCCGTCCAGGTGCCCCCGGTCTCGAACGAGCCGTCCACGATGGCGTCCGGGCCGCCCGTGCAGTCGCAGCTCGCCTGGTCCTCGGCGCAGGTCTCGTCGGCGCCGCAGCTGCCGCAGCTCCCGCCGCAGCCGTCGTCGCCGCACACCTTGCCCGCGCAGTCCGGCACGCAGCCCTCGCAGGCCGTGCCGTCCGCGTTGCAGACCTGCGGGAGCACGCAGCCCGGGCCGCACTCGCCGCCGCAGCCGTCCGGCCCGCACACCTTGCCGGCGCAGTCCGGGGTGCAGGCGATGCACACCGGCGGCACGGCCGTGGCGTCGCAGATCTGGTTCGCCTCGCAGGGCGTGTTGACCACCGCGTTGCAGGCGTCGGCCACCGCGCTGCACACGTCCAGGGAGAAGCCGTCCGCGCCGCAGGCGGTCTCACCCAGGGTGCACTGGCCGGTGCAGTCCAGCACGCACGCGGGCGGGTCCAGGGCCGGGTCGCACACGTTCCCGGCGCCGCACGGGGTGGTGATGAGGTCGGTGCAGCCGTCGATCTGCGTGCTGCAGGTCAGGCGGGCGTTGTTGGCCACGTCGCACTGCGGGTACTCGGCCGCCACGCACTCGTCCTGGCAGTTCTCCGCGCAGGTCGGCTCGTCGTCCACGACCACGCAGGAGGCGTCCTCGGCCGCGCAGTCCTGCAGATCGATCCAGCCCAGGCAGCCGCTGGCCTCCTGGCCGCAGCCCTGGATCACGCCGGTCGCGCACCGGCGCGTGCCGGCCGGGCTGCAGGCGTCCGTGCAGGTGGCCGCGCACTGGGCGGCGCCGCTGCCCTCGTCGCACACCTGGCCGCCGGCCGCGCAGTCCTCGCCGTTCACCCAGGCCAGGCAGCCGGCCGCGCTGGCCTGGCAGGTGCGGATCACGGTGCCGTTGCACTCGGTGCCGCCGACCGCGCTGCAGGTGTTGCTGCAGCGGCACTGGCCATCGGCCTGGCTGCAGGTCTGGTCCGCGGCGCAGGGCACGCCCGCGCTCCACACCAGGCAGCCGTCGGCGTTCGGGGCGCACACCTCGGGGTCGGTCGCGCCGCAGCGCTGCAGCCCCGCGCCGGCGCACACGCTCGCCTCGGGCAGGTCCTTGCACTTGTCGGTCGAGAACTTGTCGCCGCAGCCCGCCGCCGCCAGGCCCAGCGCCAGGCAGGCGGACAGGACACCCAGCACAGCTCGCTTCGAGAAAGCCTTCATGACTCCACCCTCCGGGATTGGTTGCGGCGCAGTATAGCCCAAGATCCGGAAACGAAAAAGCCCGCCCCCGGGATCCGGGGGCGGGCCATGGGGTCAGGTCAGAGCAGGGCTCAGAACGAGCGGAAGGTCACGTTGTCGATGCGCCAGGTGCCCGTAGGTCCACTTGCGCCGTAGCCGTGGATGCGGAGGGTCACGTTGGCCTGATTGTCCAGGAGGGCTGACAGGTCGAAGGTGCTCGAACCCCAGGCGCCGCCAGCTGCCGTGGCGGTGACCGAGCCGGGGACCTGCGCGAAGTCCGTCCCGTTGATGCTGTAGTACAGCTCGAAGGTCGTCGGGCCCGTGTTCGACCGGCGATGGTCGAAGGTGAAGAGCACGGAGGTCGCGCCGGTCAAGTCAGTCGAGAACTGGAAGTAGCGGGTCGCATCGAACGCCACGACGTTCCAGTCCACGAGGCTCCACGACGCCACGCTACCGTTGCCGGCCGGGAAGGTGGCCGCGGTCACGTTGCCAGCGCCAGCTACGGCCGCGCCGGTACCGATGTTCGGCACGAGCTGGTCGGGGGCGGCCGCCTCGAAGTTCCACTGGGTCACAGGGGCCCGGACGGTGGCGGTGACCGTCAGGTTCCAGGTCCCGCGGCTCGTGATCGAGTAGGGTTCGGAGACCACGAAGTAGGTGCCGGCCGGCAGGCGGCGGGCGATCACGGAGTAGGCCCCGGTGCCGTCGTCGTCGTCGCATTCGAGCTCGGTGCCGCCGCAGCCGTCGAACAGCGCCAGGACCGTGTCGGTCACCGTGCCCGGGCCCGAGGTCTCGATGACCACGTCGGCGTCCTCGGTCAGGGTGAATGTCTGCCACACGTCATAGCCGGTCCGGCTGCCGGAGCAGCTGTAGGCGCTGAAGTCGTCGACGGCGTTCGTGTTGTTGACCACGGTGGTGGCCGTGCCGGTCGTGAGGTCGAGCACCTGGGCGGTGGCGCAGGTGTCCGGAGTCAGACAGCCGAAGACGCCGCCGCCGAGGTCGCCGCAGCCGACGGGGCACACGGTCTCGACCCAGGCGGTGCCGATGGCGTTGCAGGTCTCGAGGTTGTTCCCGACGTTGCACTGGGTGGTCCCGGCCGGGCAGATGACCGGCGCGGCGGTGACGGTCAGGGTCCAGTCGCCGAGATCGAGGAGGGTGTAGGGATCCATGACCAGGTAGTAGGTGCCCGCGGTCAAGCCGATGTTGATCAGGGAGTAGAAGTCGGCCCCGCTGTCGTCGTCGCAGGCGACCTCGGCTCCGCCGCAGGCGCTGAACAGCGCCATGACCGTGTCGTCGATCAGGCCGGGCGCCGAGGTCTCGATGGTCACGCCCGCGTCCGCCGCGAGGGTGAAGCTGTACCACACGTCGGCGCCGGTCTGGCCGGGGTTGCAGCTGTACTCCGAGAAGGAGTCGGAGAACAGGGTGTTGTCCACCACCACGCTGGCGCTGCCCGAGCTGACGTCGAGGAAGATCGGGTCGGCGCAGGTGTCGCCTTGGAGGACCTGGACCACGCAGGTGGGCGCGCCCGCCACCAGCTCGCAGGCCTCGTTCGCGCCGCAGGCGGTGCTGGCGAGCTCGGTGCAGCCGTCGGCGTCGGTGTCGGCGCAGGTCTCGATGGCCAGGAAGTCGGCGGAGCAGGCCGGGAAGTTGGCCGCCACGCACTCGTCCACGCAGCCGACCACGCAGGTGGGCACGCCGGCCACCAGCTCGCAGGTCTCGCCGGCGTTGCAGGCGGTGCTGGCGAGCTCGGTGCAGCCGTCGGCGTCGGTGTCGGCGCAGGTCTCGATGGCCAGGAAGTCGGCGGAGCAGGCCGGGAAGTTCGCCGCCACGCAGTCGTCCGCGCAGCCGACCACGCAGGTGGGCACGCCGGCCACCAGCTCGCAGGCCTCGCCGGCGTTGCAGGCGGTGGTGGTGAGCTCGGTGCAGCCGTCGGCGTCGGTGTCGGCGCAGGTCTCGATGGCCAGGAGGTCGGCGGCGCAGGCCGGGAAGTTCGCCGCCACGCAGTCGTCCGCGCAGCCCGCCAGGCACTCGGCGCTGCCCGCCGCGCCCTGGCAGCTCAGGCCCGCCTCGCACGGGGTCGAGAACAGGTCCGTGCAGCCGTCGCCCTGCATCACGCAGGTGTCCAGGTTGCCGTTCGCGTTGCAGGCCGGGAACAGCGCCGGGTTGCAGTCGTTCGTGCAGCCGCCGCCAGCGCAGGTGATGAGCTGGACCACGTCCAGCATGACGCTGCCGCCCGCGCTCACGGTGCCGTGCAGCCGCAGCGTGTGGGCCGCGCCGTCGGCGTAGGCCGACACGTCCACCTCCATCAGGTGCCAGGTCTCACCGTAGATCGGGTCCTCCACCGCGTACTGCACCACCTGGGTCCCGTCCAGCGTCACCTCGAAGAAGTCGCCGGCCGTGGCCCCGCCCGCGTACAGGTAGAACCACAGGGTGGCGATGTTCGCCGCCGGGATGGTCACCGCCTGCTCCACGTAGGCGTCGTCCGCGTCGCCGCCGCCCATCCAGATCCAGTACACGCCCTCCACGGCCACGTTCGACTGGCCGCAGCCGGGGTAGGTGCACAGCGGCGTGCCGTAGGCCGAGCTGTACTCCGTCCAGGTGCCCCCGGTCTCGAACGAGCCGTCCACGATGGCGTCCGGGCCGCCCGTGCAGTCGCAGCTCGCCTGGTCCTCGGCGCAGGTCTCGTCGGCGCCGCAGCTGCCGCAGCTCCCGCCGCAGCCGTCGTCGCCGCACACCTTGCCCGCGCAGTCCGGCACGCAGCCCTCGCAGGCCGTGCCGTCCGCGTTGCAGACCTGCGGGAGCACGCAGCCCGGGCCGCACTCGCCGCCGCAGCCGTCCGGCCCGCACACCTTGCCGGCGCAGTCCGGGGTGCAGGCGATGCACACCGGCGGCACGGCCGTGGCGTCGCAGATCTGGTTCGCCTCGCAGGGCGTGTTGACCACCGCGTTGCAGGCGTCGGCCACCGCGCTGCACACGTCCAGGGAGAAGCCGTCCGCGCCGCAGGCGGTCTCACCCAGGGTGCACTGGCCGGTGCAGTCCAGCACGCACGCGGGCGGGTCCAGGGCCGGGTCGCACACGTTCCCGGCGCCGCACGGGGTGGTGATGAGGTCGGTGCAGCCGTCGATCTGCGTGCTGCAGGTCAGGCGGGCGTTGTTGGCCACGTCGCACTGCGGGTACTCGGCCGCCACGCACTCGTCCTGGCAGTTCTCCGCGCAGGTCGGCTCGTCGTCCACGACCACGCAGGAGGCGTCCTCGGCCGCGCAGTCCTGCAGATCGATCCAGCCCAGGCAGCCGCTGGCCTCCTGGCCGCAGCCCTGGATCACGCCGGTCGCGCACCGGCGCGTGCCGGCCGGGCTGCAGGCGTCCGTGCAGGTGGCCGCGCACTGGGCGGCGCCGCTGCCCTCGTCGCACACCTGGCCGCCGGCCGCGCAGTCCTCGCCGTTCACCCAGGCCAGGCAGCCGCCCGCGTCGGCCGTGCAGGTGCGGATCACGGTGCCGTTGCACTCGGTGCCGCCGACCGCGCTGCAGGTGTTGCTGCAGCGGCACTGGCCGTCGGCCTCGCTGCAGGTCTGGCCCGCGGCGCAGGGCACGCCCGCGCTCCACACCAGGCAGCCGTCGGCGTTCGGGGCGCACACCTCGGGGCTGGTCGCGCCACAGCGCTGCAGCCCCGCGCCGGCGCACACGCTCGCCTCGGGCAGGTCCTTGCACTTGTCGGTCGAGAACTTGTCGCCGCAGCCCGCCGCCGCCAGGCCAAGTGCCAGGCAAGCGGCCAGGACTCCGAACACGGCCCGCTTCGAATTCATGTTCATCTGCGCTCCTCCCTGGTTTTGCGCGAGAGACGAAAAGCTCCGGGTAGTTGTGGGCCAACCCTCTGGCCAGGCGTGACACTTGCACAGGTCCCCTCGCGGCTTCAACCAAAATCTTTTCGGGGCAGGGTGATTCCAGGTGGGGACGAAGGGGAAGCGGGCGTCAGTATCGTCCGTACAGGTCTCCCTGGGGGGCGCGGCGCTCCATCAGCTCGGCCACTGCCCGGCCGAGCTCCACCTCGGGCTCCAGGGCGGGATCGGCCAGCGCCTCGGCGTCCTCGGCGATGCGCCGGGCGGCCAGCCGGGCCAGCTCGGCCGCGCCGGCCGGGTCCTGCGGGTAGAGCTCGGCCGCGCGCCGGAGCCCGGACACCAGGATGGCCAGGGCCACGGCCTTCTCCACGCCGGGTTGCTCGAAGGCCATCCCGCGCTCGTCAGGCGCCATGGCCGGGTAGCCTTGCTCGACCGTCTGGGTGATCCGCTCGCCCGCCGGGGTCAGGTAGCCGAGCTCCCCGTGCACCCGGAGGTCGGCCCAGCGCGCGCCCTCCTCCGCGCCCAGGCGCACCAGCAGCGCGCCCTTGCGGCGGCTGAGGAAGACGGTGGCGGCCTGCAGGCCGAACTCGCCGTCCGGCTCGCCGGGGAAGCCGTAGGCCTCCTTCGCCCGGAACCCCTCGCTGGCCACCAGGTTCAGGCGCAGGTCGTAGGCGATGGGGCTGGCCAGCCAGGGCCAGGAGTCGCCCAGCAGCCGATCGGGATCCTCGCGCCCGAACAGGCTGAAGGCGTTGCCGCCGCGGAGCTGCACCAGCGCCTCCAGCACCTCGGCGCCCAGACCCACCCCCAGGGCGAACACGCTCAGCCCGACCCCCTGGTCCGCGCCGTCGGCCGCCATGGCCTGGAACTCGCTGGGGCTGGTGGCGCCCACGTTGGGCTGCACGTCGGTGAACAGCATCACCCGCACCTCCTGGGTGCCCCCCTCGGCGCGGGCCTGGCGCGCCAGCTCGAAGGCCCGTCGCAGGCCGGCCTCCATGTTGGTGCTGCCGTCGGTGCCCAGCCCCGCGATGGCCGCGTCCACCCGCTCCCGGTCCTCGGCCGGTGTCCAGCCGAGCCGGGTGCTCACGTCAGTGCCGTAGGCGACGATGGCGATGCGATCGCCCGCCCCGAGCCGTCCGGCGATGCGGGTGAGCAGCATGCGGGCCAGACAACCCGGGGTCGGGTACTCGGCCTCCTCGCTGGAGTAATCCCAGCCCATCGAACCGGACACGTCCACCACGGCCACCACGGCGAGCGAGGGCCGCACGAAGGTGTCCGGATCGATGAGCGAGGACATGCCCACCTGGAGCCAGGCGGCCGGTTCGCCCGCCAGCGTCGGGGCGGCCCCGGAGGCCGTGCGCAGGCACAGCAGGTTCTGGCAGGGGGCGCCGGTGAGCGGCAGGTCGTGCTCGGAGAACATGCCCTCGACCAGGAAGGCATCGGGAGGCGGGACCTGGCCGTTCTCCACCAGCTCCCGGGCGAACTGCATGTCCTGCACTCCGCCCTGGGTGGCACCGAACTCGCCGCCCCCCCCGCCCATGCCCGCGTCCGCGAGGCCACAGCCGGCCGCACCCAGCATCCACAGGGCCAGCGCCCAGACCGCCCACCCTGACATCTCGATCCGGTTTCGTCCCATGGAATCGCTCCTTGGCTTGGTTTGACCGGATGCGAAGCAACGTGTGTGCCATGGGCCACAGTTGTTTATTTGCGTGGAGTTGAGATTAACCCAGCCCCCGCTGGCGCGGGATGGACCGGGGGGAGACCGCGATCCGAGTGCCCTGGTTTCAGATCACGGGACCTGGATGTCGAATCGGGCCAGGAGGTCGACCACCCGCGTCAGCGGCAAGCCGATGATGCCGGTGAAGTCCTCGCCCTGCATGCGCTCGAACAGCGCGATGCCCGGGCCCTCGACCCTGTAGGAGCCTGCGCAGTCGAAGGGCCGGTCCAGGGCCACGTAGGCGCGCAGGCGCTCCTCCGCGAGCGGCCGCATGCTCATGCGCTGGACGTCGAGGGCCTGCTCGAGCCGTCCGCTGCGGGCCTCCAGCAGGCACACCCCGGTCAGCAGCCGGTGCGTGCGGCCGGCGAGCAGCCGCAGCTGCTCCACGGCCCGGGCCTCGTCGCCCGGCTTGGTCAGCACCCGGCCGTCCAGCTCGGCGACCTGGTCGGCGGCCAGCAGCAGGGCGTCCGGGAACAGCGGCGCGAGCGAGCGGGCCTTCCCGCGGGCCAGGTGCAGCACCAGCTCCTCGGGCGGCAGCGGCAGGTCGTGCTGCTCCTGGTAGGGCGGCCGGGCTGCCTCGAAGGGCAGGCCCAGGCGCTCGAGCAGCGCGCTGCGGTAACGCGAGGTGGAGGCCAGGACGAGCTTGCGGAGGGGTGCGTCCATACCCGCCGAGGTTAGCTCGAAGGGCTCTCTCGTTCCAGCTTGCATCCGGGTGGCCGGCCCGTTAAGCTTGGGCCCGTTGGGTGCCTGGGTTCGCGTCCACCGGGGGTGGCATGAGGCCGAACTCTGAATCCCGCTACCGCGATGTCTTCGAGGGCCTCACGCTCGGCGTGGTCATCCAGGACGCGACCGGGGCGGTGGTGGCTGTCAACGCGGCCGCGGAGGACCTGCTGAGTCTTCCACGCGCCGCGCTCCTGGGTCGCGGCGCGGCTTCCACCGACTGGCGCCCGCTCCGCCCCGACGGCAGCCCCTTCCCGATCGAGGAGCAACCGGCCTTTCGGGCGCTCCGGGAGGGCACCGTGATCCGCGGCGTGGTCATGGGGGTCTACCTCCCGGCCGAGGACCGCCATCGCTGGATCCGCATCGACGCCGTGCCGCTCTCCCCCCCCGGCGGCGGCGCGCCGCGCGAGGTGTTCACCGTGTTCGACGACGTGAGCCACCAGCGCGCGGACGAGCTGCTGCTCGAGACGGTGCTGGACGCCATCCCCGACGTGCTCGGCGTCCAGGACACCGCGCACCGTATCCTGCGCTACAACAAGGCCGGCTACGACCTCCTGGGTCCGCCCGAGGCGGTCGATGGACGGCGCTGCCACGAGCTCATCGGGCACGAGGCGCCCTGCGCGGACTGCGCCACCCGGGAGGCGATCGCCACGGGTCGCGTGGCGCGCATCGAGCGGGAGAGCCCCGAGCTGGATCGGATCTACCAGGTGTCCGCCTACCCGATCCTGGAAGAGGGTGGCCGGGTGACGCGGGTGGTCGAGCACCTCAGGGACGTGACCGCCGAGCGACGGGCGCTCGCGGAGCGGGACCGGATGCGCGAGCAGCTCCTCCACGCGCAGAAGCTCGAGGCCATCGGGCGCCTGGCGGGCGGGGTGGCCCACGACTTCAACAACCTGTTGACGGCGATCGGCGGTTTCGCGGATCTGCTCCAGACGGAGCTCCCGGCCGGCTCGCCTGGCCGTCAGGACCTGTGGGAGATCCGGCGCGCGGCCGAGCGGGCGGGCGAGCTGACCCGGCAGCTCCTGGCGTTTTCCCGCCAGCAGGTGATCGCGCCGCGCTCGCTGGACCTCAACGCGATCCTCGGCGGGGTGGAGCGCATGCTCCGCCGCCTGCTGGGAGAGGACGTGCGCGTCGAGCTCTCGCTGGGCCAGGAGCTGTGGAGGGTGTGGGCCGACGCGGGGCAGGTCGAGCAGGTGATCTTCAACCTGGTCACCAATGCGAGGGACGCCATGCCCGGGGGGGGCACGCTGCGGGTGTCGACCGGGAACGTGGTCCTCGACGAGGAGGCCGCCGGCCGGCTGCAAGGCGCGGCGCCCGGGGAGTGGGTCTACCTGAGCGTGGCCGACGACGGCGTGGGCATGGAGCCCGCGGTGCGCGCGCGGCTGTTCGAGCCCTTCTTCACCACCAAGCCCAAGGGCGTGGGCACCGGGCTGGGGCTCTCGACGGTGTACGGCATCGTCTCCCAGCACGGTGGCTTCATGGACGTCGCCTCCAGCCAGGGGAGCGGCTCGGAGTTCCGCGCCTACCTGCCGCACTCGACCCGGGCGGACGAGGTGCCCGCTGGCGACCGAAGGGCGCCAGCCCCCGCCCGGGGCCAGGAGCTCGTGCTGCTGGTGGAGGACGAGCCGCAGGTCCGCGAGCTCACCCGGCGGTTCCTGGAAGCCCTGGGCTACAGGGTGCATGCCTGCGGGGACGCGGCCGCGGCCCTCGAGGCGCTGGACGCCGAGCCCGCGCTGCAGCCCGACCTCTTGCTGACCGACGTGGTCCTGCCCGGCCTCTCGGGCCGGGAGCTCGCCGACCTCCTGCAGGCGCAGCGGCCGGGGCTCAGGGCCCTGCTGATGAGCGGTTGGTCCGAGGCGCTGGACGCCACCTCGACCCGCGCCGCGCGTGGCCTGCCCCTGCTGCCCAAACCCTTCGACATGGCGTCGCTGGCGCGGGCGGTGCGCTCGGCCCTGGAACGGCCCACGCTCTGAAGCCGGCTCCGGACGGGAGCGCCGTGAGGTCCTGTTCCAGCGCGAGCGGCCCCGATCCAGGCGGATGGCAGGTCTGAACACGGCCCGGGGCCCGCTCCGGGAGGGTTGGGTGGAGGAGAGACCGGGGCGGGCCCCGGGATGAGGTCAGGCTACCGCACCCGCCTCACGGGCGCGTCACGCGCGGGTCATGGTTTGGTCACGGGGCGGAGTGGCCGGAGGCGGTCGCTCAGTCGCAGTAGCGGTAGGGCGCGCAGTAGTCGCCGGTGCCCGTGTCGTAGCAGCAGTCGGTCAGGCAGTCCTCGTCGTAGGTGCACGGGTCGGAGCAGAAGAAGATGTCGTCCAGGCCCGAGTCGTCGTACAGGCAGGTCATGCCAGCCGCGCACTCGTGGCCCATGCCGGTCGAGCAGTCGTCCGCCCAGCGCCACACGCGACCGTCATCCACGTAGAAGCTGTGCGGCATGCACACCCAGCGGGTGTCGCCGGTGCCGCTGGGATCGTACCAGGTGCCCTGGTCGGTGAGCGGCACGCAGTCGTAGAGCGGCTCGCAGTCCAGGTCGCTGTAGCAGGGGTTGGCGCAGTAGAGCTGGGAGTAGTCGCCGTACACGCAGTACTCGGTGCGGTGCCACTCGTTCGTGTCCTGGATGCAGTCGTCACAGGAGTCCACCGTGCGCGCGCCGCCTTCGCAGCCCAGCGCGCCGAGGGCCAGCGCCAGCACCACCACGCCGCCGAGCAACTTGCCTAGGGTCTTCATGCTCCCTTGCCTCCTCTTGAAATATCCAATGGTTCCATGATTCTCGCGTCGAAGCCCGGCCAGACTATCCCTCCCCGGGACGCGGGTCAAGGCTCGCCGCACGGGATCTGAGACGCCCCGGCGGGGGAGGGCATTCAAGAAATCTCAGGGCAGCTGCAGCGTCATCCCCGGGGGCAGCGGCGAGGCGGTGGCCGCCTCGCAGGCGGCGGCGCGCTGCGCCTCCTCCACCACCAGGCGCAGCTCCACCGCCGGGCGCAGGTTCCGGCGCAGGAGGAGCGCGGGCGCGAGGGTCTGCTCGAGGCGGGCCACCTGGCCGAGCGGGATGCCCGGCACGACCGGCAGCTCCAGCGCCTCGGCCGGCCGTCGGCCCCCCGGGCCGAGGAGCAGGCGGATGGGCTCGCCGGAGGGCTCGACCCGGCCGACCTCCACGCCGGCCAGCCCGGCCGCCAGCGCCTGGGTGGCCTGGGCCGGGGTCAGGCCCAGCGCCGCCAGGCGCTCGCGCTCGAGCCGCAGGACGAGGCCGGGCGCGCGCTCCACCCCGCGCAGGCGCGCCGCGCGGACCCCGGGGACCCCCTTCAGCCGCTCGAGGAGCGCCCGGGCTGGCGCCTCGAGGGCGTCCCGGTCCGCGCCCGAGAGCCACAGCGTCAGCTCGCGGGCTCCGTCGCCGACCCGCCAGGCCGGCCCGAGCCCGGGGCAGCTCGCCAGCACCTGGAGCGCGGCCGCGGCATCCTGCGGGGTAGGCCGTCCTTGGGCCGGGTCCGCCTGCGGCAGCAAGCTGGCCTCCAGCTGGCGTGGGAGGCCGGGCGCTTCGGGTGGAGCGAGGCGCAGGAGCCAGGGCCCGCGCCCCGTCTCCTCGAGGGCCGCCTCCACGGCCTCGAGCAGGCGCGCGCGCCTGTCCTCCTCGGTCGGCGCGACCTCGGCCCGCAAGGCCAGGGCCTCCCCCGGCGACCAGGGACGAAGCTCCAGCCCGGCGGGCAGCGACCGGGGGAGCTCGGCCAGGGCCGCGCGGACCGGATCCGGGCTCGCACCGGCCGCGAGCCGGGCCTCTCCCTGCACGACCCAGCTCCCGCGAAGTCGCGCCAGGCAGCCCGTGGGCCGCTGGTCGTGAACGATCTGCGCCAGGTCGCGCAGGCGGATGGGCACGTCCTCCTGCCGGTGCACCACGAGATCCGCGAGCAGGTCGAGCCCGGTCCGCTGCGGGCGGGAGCCGCCGGGCAGGCCCGCGTTCAGCGAGGACAGGGCCGCCTGGACCTCCTCGAAGCGGACGCCCAGGGCCTGCAGCCGGCGCGGATCGATCTCGACGCGCACCTCGGGCAGCATGCCGCCACAGGCCTCCACACGGCGCACGCCGGCCACGGCCTCCAGCCGGCGACGGACCACCCGGTCCTGGATCTCGCGCAGCTCCGCGGGCGACAGGCGCTCGGCCCGCAGGAGCCAGGCCTGCCCGGCGCCGGCCTCGCCCGGCAGCACCTCGAGGACCGGCGCCCCGGCCGCGTCGGGCAGGGAGCTGACCGCCGAGATCAGGAGCTCCCGCGCGGCCTGAGCCGCGGAGAGGGGCTCGGTGCCCTTCGCCAGCTCCACCACCAGCCGGGCCTGCCCCTCGCGGGCCTCGCCCTCGAGCGCCGCCGCCGCCGGCAGCCTGGCCATGGTCTCCTCGAGCACCCGGAGGATCTGCGTCTCCACCTCCCCGGGCCCGAAGCCCGGAGCCTGGACCGAGACCTGGAGCCTGTCGGGCGCGGGCGGGGCCGGGGGCGAGGAGCGCGTGCAGCCAGCCGCCCAGAGGAGGGACAGACCCCAGACCAACCCTCGGATTCTCTGTGAGAATGGACTCATGGATCCGGGAGGATAACGCGCTTCTCTTCTGGAGGACAGTCCCTGGGAGAAGCTTCGGCCGCGCTTGCCGTCCAAGACCTGGGCGCGTAGAATGCCCGGCGAATGTCCACCCGGACCCTGGAGGTCGACATGCGTAGGAGTCTCATGCTCCCCGTGCTGTGCGCGCTGGCCCTCCTGCCGCTCGCGTCCTGGGCCGGGCCGTTCGACGACTTCGACGAGGCCGGCAAGGACCACGGCACGGTCCGCGACAACGCCGACTTCAACTTCGACGAGGTCGAGGGCAAGCTCAGCCTGCGCTTCTACGACGCGCTGACCGGGAAACCCATCCAGGGTGGCAGGGTCACGCTCGGCGAGGAGACCGCCACCACCGATCCGACCGGCAAGGCCATGTTCACCTTCCCGCGCATCGGCCGGGAGGAGGGCGACGTCACGGCCGTCTTCGAGCGGCAGGGCTACATCACCAGCGAGATCCGCATCCACATCATCCTCGACAGCGTGTTCCTGCACCGCTACTCGATCTCCCCGACGTTGCCCGCGGGCCGCTACCGGGTCGTGCTCGACTGGGGCACCAGCCCGGCGGACCTGGATCTGCACCTGGTCAAGCAGGGCCGCTACCACATCTCCTACCGCGACATGCGCAAGTACGAGGACCAGGCCTGGCTCGACCGGGACGACACGGACGGCGAGGGGCCGGAGACCGTGACCCTCGCCCGGCTCGACCTCGCTGGCGCCTACACCTGCTACGTGCACGACTACACCCACCGGGCGGACAGCGGTTTCCAGGAGTTCGGCAAGAGCCGGGCACGGGTGATGGTGTTCAACGATCACGGGCTGGTCCAGAGCTTCGAGGTCGCCCCGGGCCCGGGCCGGGTGTGGAGGGTGTTCGAGATCCGCGACGCGCAGATCCAGCCCGCCAGCCAGATGCAGGATCAGACCGAGTAGAGCCGCCGCAGCCAGGCCAGGCCCACGAACAGCAGCAGGGCAGGGGAGCAGCCGCCCGCGGAGGCGCAGCCCCCGCAACCGGAGCCGTGGAGCGAGGCCGTCCCGTGGTCGTCTTGGACCCCGGAGTCCGGCCCGTCGGGATCCCCGGCGCCGTCCGATCCGTCGGATCCGTCCGATCCGTCGGATCCGTCCGACCCGTCGGCGCCGTCCGTCCCACCGTCCGATCCGTCCTGCGCCACCTCCCCCAGCGGCACCTCCACCGGGACCTCCGCCCGCCAGTCGATGCCCGAGGCCGCCAGGTAGGGCGGGTCGCTCGCCACGGGCGCGGCGGACACCAGCACCACGCTGCGGAAGGGCGCGAGCGGGACGCTCCCGCCCACGGGCGTGCCATCGGGCAGCGTCCAGACGCCGGCCAGGACCGGGACCTCGGCCTGCGCCTCCGTGTCGTTGAACACCAGGAAGGCGTTGGCGCGCACGATCAGGCTCCCGTCGGCGCGGGCCCAGGGCGCGGCCTGGGTCCAGGCCGCCAGCGTGTCGAGGTCTGCCCCTCCCTCCGGGCGGATCACCCCGGCGCCCTCGGCCGAGGCGATCAGGGTGGTCGCGGTCATCAGGCCGTAGTCGAGGTCGGGCTGGTACTGCAGGGCCACGGGCGTGGGCGGGGTGTAGGGCGGCAGCCACCACTGGTTCAGGTTCTCGGGCCGCACCAGCCGGCGGCTCGGCGAGAGCGCGGCCAGGGTGTTGCCCTCGATGGTGTGGCCCTGGGAGTCGCCCGCGTCGCCCGACAGCCCCAGCCCGGCCACGCGGTCGTCCACCGCGTGGTTGCCGCGCACGCTGCAGGTGAAGTTGTTGGGCAGGAAGATGCCCTGGCCGTTGCTGCCGTAGATGCTGTTGTCCTCGATCACCGAGTCGTGGAAGTCCTCGAGGAACTCGGGCCAGATGCCGTTCCCCAGCGGCCACCAGGGGTGCGAGGTCTCGAGGTCGCCGAGCGTGTCCAGGATGATGTTCTCGCGGATGATCGAGGCGTTGCAGTTGGTGTACACGGCCGCCCCGTCGTTCAACGTGCCCATGGTGCGCACGAACACGTTGCGCTCGACCGTCTGGCCGTCGCTGCCCAGGATGATGCCCGCGTAGCCCGTGTCCACCACCCGGTTCAGGCGGAAGGTGGCCGCGTTCGTCTGGCCCAGGATGACGCCCGCCGCGTGCCAGGAGCCGCTGCCCCCGTAGCCGCGCTCGTGGCCGATGCGCAGGAAGAGGTTGCGCTCGATGAGAGAGCCGGCCGGCCCGGCGGCGTCGGCCCAGCCCTGGATGGCGACGTTGCGCACGTCGCGGAAGATCGAGCGCCGGATGGTGAAGGGCTGGCTGCTCCAGCCGTAGCCCACGGCGTTCGTCTCGATCTCGGCGAAAGTGCAGGCCTCGACCGTGGCCGGACCGTCGAGCTGCAGGGCCGGACCGGCGTAGCGCTGGAGCTGCAGGTGGCTGAGGCTCGTGCCGCGGGTGGTGAGCCCCGGCTCGTCGCGGGTGAGCACCTCGACCCGCATGCCCGCGGGGTCGGCCCAGGCGGGCGGGTAGAGGTACAGCGTGCCCGCCTCCCAGAACCACTCGCCGGGGGCGTCCAGCTCGTCGAGGTCGCCGTCGAGGAAGTAGCCCGAGCCCGGGTCGCTGAAGGGGTCCTGGAAGCGGCCCTCCGGGCCCAGCTCGAGGGTGTCCACCGCGGAGTGGCTGGTGACGGGCCGCGTCTCCCACCACCAGCTCCAGCGGCGCCAGCGCACCTGGGCTCCGGTCCAGCGGCCGGCCGCCACGCCCGGGCGCGCGCTCAGCTCGGCGTCCACGATGCGGTCCGGATCGTCGTCGTTGTCCACCCGCAGGAAGCCCTGGTTCGGCCAGCGCGCGAGCGGCACGAAGCGGCCGTCCACGTAGCAGGCCAGCACCGGCCCGGCCACCGCGGCCGTGCGCACGCGCTCGTCCGCGGCCCAGACGCCGGTGAGCGCCACCGGCTCGCTCGCGGTCAGCAGCGGATCGGCGCCCTGCCCGTAGGCGTCCAGCGCCAGGCCGCTGCCGAGGTCCAGGCCGCTGGCCGGGTAGGTCCCGCCGCGCTGGAGCAGGATGCGATCGCCCGCGCCCGCGCGGGTGAGGGCGTGGGCCAGGGAGGCGAGCGGCGCGGCCTCGCTCCCCGCGGCCCCGTCCACGCCGCCCGGGGCCACGTGCCAGTCGGCGGCGGTCGCGGCGGCGGGCAGGCACACGAGCCACGCGGCCATGCGGGTGATCGCGGTCCTCATGTCCCCAGCTTCTTCTGCACCCCGCGGGCGATCTCCTCGACGGTCAGGAGCTGGGCCAGGTGGCGGCGGGTGAGGCCGGGCTTCAGGAAGTCGCGGGCGTGGGGAAAGTGCTCCCGGAGCGCGACCAGGGCCCGCTCGGTGAGCACCTCGTCCTTGTGGATCTCCTCCTCGGGGATGCCGAGCTGGGCCGAGAGGCTCATGTCCTCGCGGGAGAGCCGCAGGCCGAACTCCTGCTCCAGGAGGTACATCAGCTCGACCAGATCCAGGCTCTCGGCTCCGAGATCGTCCATCAGCCGGCTCTCGGGCCTGACCTCGGCGACCTGCAGGGCCAGCACCTCGGCCACGCGCTTGCGCACGCGCTCGAGGGTGTCGGTGGGGATGGGGACGGGCGTGGGGACGGGCATGGGACCTCCTGCGCTCGGCCGGCGAGACTACCCAGCCCGCGGGCGAACTGCAAGCGCGTTGCCAAGCGGCGGGGGAGGGGTTAGGGTGCTCCCGGACCCCAACCCACCGGAGGTGTGCCCGCATGAACACCCTGCTGTCCCTGGCTCTCCTGGCCCTGGCCGCGGCCCCGCCTGCGGCCGCGCTCGACGCGCTCGACTTCGACAACGGCGCCATCCTGCTCTCGGAGACCGGCAGCTACGGCGACGGGGTGGGCTCCTGGAGCGCCTGGCGCCTGACCGACGGCGACGAGGCCATGGGCTGGTGCTCGCCCGCGGAGGAGATCACCGGGGGGACGTTCGTGTGGGAGCTGGACACCACCTGGCGGCTCGACACCTTCGTGCTCTCGACCGCGAACGTCCAGGAGGACGGCTACCCGGGCATCTCGGCCAGGTCGGTCGATCTGTTCGTGTCCCCGGACGGCGCGGCCTGGCAGAAGCTGGGCGGCTTCGAGATCGCCAGGCTCACCCGCAAGGCCTTCCCCCTGCCCAAGGGGACCCAGGCCAGGCAGGTGAAGCTGGTGGTCACCGGGAACCACGGCCACAAGGAGTACACCGAGATCGCCGAGCTCGATCTCCTGGGCGCGCGCGTCGGGGCGGTGGCGACGGCCCAGCTCGGCGGCGACTTCGCCACCAACTACGGCCCGATGCGCTTCGTGCAGGACGGCGAGGCGCTGTTCGGCTGCTACGACTGGGCCGCGGTCACCTCCGCGGTGTGGGGCTCGGTGAGCGGGCGCATCGCGCGGGTGGTGTGGTTCGAGGCGAGCGAGGGCTCGACCCGCGAGGGCACGGCCACCTTCGCGGTCAAGGGCAGCGGCGAGCTGTGGGGCATCTGGTACGAGGGAGGTGAGCTCAAGGGCATCTGGGAGGGCCCGCGCGCGCCCAAGGACGAGGGCCCGACCTGCACCCCGAGGAGGGAGGGCCAGCTCGGGGCGATGCTCAAGAAGAAGGGGCGCGCGGTTCTCTACGGCATCCACTTCGCGGTGAACGCGGACGTGCCGCTGCCCGAGTCGGAGCCCACCCTGGTGGAGCTCGCCGGCGCGCTCAAGGCCGACCCCGCGGTCAAGGTGCTCATCGAGGGGCACACGGACTCGACCAACACCGACGCCTACAACCTGGGGCTGTCCGCGCGCCGGGCGAAGAGCGTGATGGGCTGGCTCACCAAGCACGGGGTGGAGCCGAAGCGACTGCAGGCCAAGGGCTTCGGCAAGGCCCGCCCGGTGGCCGACAACGCCACCGCCCAGGGCCGGGCGCTCAACCGCCGCGTCGAGGTGTCGGTGGTCAAGTAGGCCGCGCCGGGTCCCCCGCGTTCAGCGAGGCAGCGACCGCAGGGCCTTCCTCGCGCCAGCCAGGCCGAGCTCGAAGGCCGGGACCTGCATCGCGTGTGCCCGCGGTTGCCCCGTGTCCTCCTCCCCCGCCAGCGCGTCCGGTTCGGGCTCCACCTCGTCCGGGGCCTTGCCCTCACGCAGGAAGGCCAGGAGCAGCCGGACCGCGCGCGACCTCGACCCCGCGAGCTCTCGGGTGCTGCGCGCCTCGAAGGCCTTGATCCAGACCATCTCGGCCGTGGCCGGGTCCACCAGGCTCAGGTTCCACTGCACGTGGGCCGGCATGCACATGATCTCCGAGGACAGCAGCCAGCGAGCCTTGGCCTGCTCGTCCTGGACCTGGCGCACGGCCTTCAGCTCGGCCAGCCCGGCGAGCGTCTCGCGGCCGAGCCGCGCGCCCAATTCGGGCTGGTGGCCGGGGCAGCTCGGCGAGCGCGTCCAGGCCGTGGGGCACGGGCCGAGGCCCACGGTGGGCGGCTCGCCCGCGGCGGCCTGGCCTCCGCCCGCGATTGACGCGAAGCACACCCCCGCCAGCGCGACCGCCCTCAGCGCCCGGGAGAGATTCGTCGGCATCATGTCTTCCTCCTGACCTACCCTGGGAGGTCCTGGCCTTCCGGGTCACATCCCACCGGCGAAGCCACCGTCCGCGTCCAGCACCGCGCCGTGCACGTAGGCGGCCTCGTCCGAGGCCAGCCAGCACACCAGGGCCGCGATCTCGTCGGCGCTGGCGAAGCGCCGGAGCGGCACGCGCGCGCGCAGCTCCTCGCCCGCCAGCGCCCGCAGCGGCGCGGTCATGCCCGTCTCCACGATGCCCGGGGCCACCGCGTTCACCCGGATGCCCTTACGGCCCACCTCGACCGCCAGGGCGCGGGTGAAGGCCTCGGCGAAGCCCTTCGTGCCGGCGTACACCGCCCCGCCCCGGCTGGGCTTCCTGGCGAGCGTCGAGCTCAGGTTGACGATGCAGCCCGCGCGCGCCTTGAGCATGGGCTCGAGGGCCGCCCGGGCGAGCCACACCTGGCCCAGCACGTTGGTCTCCACCACCCGGCGGATCTCCTCGTCTGGCTGGGAGAGCAGCAGGTTCTCGGCCGCCACCCCGGCGTTGTTCACCAGCGTGTCCAGCCGCCCGTAGGCCTCGAGTGCCCGCGCCACCAGGAGCCCGGCCGTGGCCGGATCGGCCACGTCGCCGCGCACCACCTCGCAGGCGGCCCCGTCCGCGCGGCAGCCCTCGGCCACCTGCCGCATGGCCCCCTCGTCCGCGCGGTGGTTGAGCACCAGGCGCGCGCCCGCCCGGGCGAAGCGGCGCGCCACGGCCGCCCCGATGCCGCGCGAGGCCCCGCTCACCAGGATCACCCGTCCGCCCGTCATCACCATGCCCTGCCGCCTCCCGGGGAGTGTGTCCTCCTTGTACCCGCACCTGCAGGCGCCAGGCAAGCGCTGGCCCCGCGACCGGGGGCGTGGCATGCTGCCGCAGGGGGGTGAGCCATGGGAGGTGGTCCGTGCGGAGCACGTGGAGCGCCTGCGTGGGGCTGGTGATCCTCCTGCTGGCCGGCTGCGAGCGGCCGCCAGCCGAGCCGGCGCCGGCCGATGCCCAGGCCGTGGCCGCGCAGCGCGAACGCGAGGTGCGCCAGTGGTGGAAGGCTTGCCGGGCCGGCGGGCAGACGGACTGCGCCCGGCTCGAGGCGCTGCTCGCCAGCGACTCGGGTTTCAAGGCGCGCGTGGGCACCGACGCGGGGATCCTCGCCCAGGTGTGCCGGCTCGGGGATCCGGATCGCTGCCTGGACCTCGGGCTCAAGCTCTTCTTCGGGGTGGGCGTGCCGCGGGATCCGGCCGCGGCCGACGCGGCCATGGCCAAGGCCCGGCTGGAGTGAGGCGGCTCACGCGGGCCGCGCGCCCCGCCCGCCAGGCGCCGGTCCAGGCGCACGCGGGGCCGGGCACGCACGGCAGCCGTCTCAGGCCGGGCTCCGGCTCACCACCAGGGCGGCGTTCTGGCCGCCGAAGCCGAACGAGTTGGACAGGCAGGTGCGCACCCGGGCCGAGCGCGGCGCGAGCGGCACGTGGCACAGGGCGCACTCGGGATCCGGATCGGTCAGGTTCAGGGTGGCGGGCAGGAGCTGCGCCTCCAGGGCCCACAGCACGGCCACCAGCTCGACCGCGCCGGCCGCGCCGATCAGGTGGCCGAGCTGGCTCTTGGTCGAGGACACCGGCACCCGCGGGGCGGCCTGCCCCAGCACCTGGCGGATGGCGGCCGCCTCGGACGGATCGTTCTTGCGGGTGCCCGTGCCGTGGGCGTTGATGTAGTCGAGCTCGCCGGGCGCGATCCCGGCGCGCTCCAGCGCCAGCCGCATGGCGCGGGCGGCCTGGGCCTGGTCCGGGGCCGGGTCGGACACGCGGAAGGCGTCCAGCGTCGAGGCGTAGCCCCGCAGCTCGGCCAGGATGGGCGCCCCGCGGCGCCGGGCGGCCTCGCGCTCCTCCAGCACCAGCGCGGCCGCGCCCTCGCCCAGCACGAACCCGTCCCGGGCGCGGTCGAAGGGCCGCGAGGCGGCCGGGCCGAGCTCGTTCGAGCGCGACAGCGCCTCCAGCATGCAGAAGCCGCCCACGCCCAGCGGGTTGACCATCGAGTCGTAGCCGCCGGTCAGCGCGCAGTCCAGGAGCCCGTCCTGCACGGCCAGGAAGGCCTCGCCGATGGCCTGGCTGCCGGCGGCGCAGGCCGACAGGTTGACCGCGAACAGGCCCTGGCCGCCCAGCTCCGCGGCCAGGCAGCGGGCGCCGAGATCGGCCGGGATCTGCACCAGCGAGCGCTCGCGCTGGGCGCGCACGGCCTCGGCCAGGAGGGCGTAGTCGAGCCGCCCGGCGCGCACCTGCTCGGCCAGGTCCCCCAGGTTGAAGATCTCCAGGCCGGCGGCCAGGACCAGGCCCACCCGCCGCGGGGCGTGGTGCGCGCTCGCCCGGCTGCCGGGGAACGCCTGCGCCAGGGCCTCGCGTCCGGCCAGCAGCCCGAAGAGCGATTTGGGATCCCGGAGCAGCGCCGCGCGCTGGTCCGCCGGCAGGTCGAGCTCCGCGCGCGGCAGCGGCGGGACCTGGCCGGCGATGCGCGTCGGGAAGGTGGCCGCGTCGAAGCTGCGGATGGGCCCGATCCCGGAGCGCCCCTCGCGCAGGCCGGCGAAGAACTCCTGCCTGCCCACGCCGATGGGCGAGACCACCCCGCAGCCGGTGACGACCACCCGGCGGCGCGCGCTCGACGAACTCACGCGCCCACCTCCGGGGCGGCCAGCAGGGCCGCGGACAGGCCCCCGTCCGGGCCGACGGCCGTGACCAGCACCCGGTCGGGGGTAGGCGGCGAGGGGGGGCCGGCCTGCGGACCGTCGCCGGGCAGGGGCGCACCCGCGGCCAGGCACAGGCTGGCCACGGCCAGGGCGGCGGGGAAGGCGGCCGGCTCGGAGAAGCCCAGCAGCCCGTCCAGGCTCAGGAGTGCGGGCGGCCGGGCGGGCCACAGCCGCGCGCACAGCGACACCAGGGCCGCGTCCCCGGCCGCGTCCGGGCTGCCCGTCACCAGCAGGACCGGGGGCGGCGGTCCCCCGCTCGCGTCCCGCAGGACCTCCGCGAGCAGGTCCGTCGCGCCCGCCGCCTGCCGGGGGCCCCAGGCGACGCTGACGCGCTCGAGCGCGGCCAGGGGGCGCGCCCCGCGCGCCCGGGCGGCCGGCTCCTGCTCGAGCACCAGCGCCGCGCCCTGATCGGCCGGGGCCAGGCCGCGGTGGCCGGGCGCGAAGGGCCGGGCGGCCTCGGCCGTGGTGGGCACCTGGTCCGCCCGCAGCGCGGTGCACAGGGGCAGCAGCGACAGCGCCTGGCCGCTGCCGCCGACCAGGGCGCAGCCGGCGCGGCCACGGCGGAGGCCGCGCAGGGCGGCCTCCAGCGCGGCGCCGGCCTGGCCGGCGCCCGGGTACAGGATGGCGTTCTCGCCCCGCAGGCCGAGGGCGATGCTGGCGAGCCCGAGCGGCATGTTGAGCAGCATCTTGAAGGGCATGAGCGGGTTGCAGCGGCGGATGCCCTCGGCGCCCATGTAGGCGTAGTCCGGCCGTCCGTCCGCCGTCAGGCCCGCGGCCATGGTCGGGTAGACCGCGGCGAGGTCGAAGGCGATCAGCCCGGTGGCCAGGTAGAGCGAGGTGTCCTCGGGCGGGGAGGAGAGCGCCGCGGCGGCCAGCGCCCGCGCGCAGACCACCACGGCCAGCTCGGCGGTGGGGCTCATGTACTTCTGCAGCTTGCGATCCGCCAGGAACCCGGACGTGGGCGGGGGCGGGCAGGGGGCCCCGGGCAGCGCGGGGAAGCCCGGCGCCCCGGCCAGCTCGAAGGCGCGGAGCGCGCGCCGGCCCGCCTGCAGCGCCGCGAGGCTCTCGGGCCCGTCGCCGAAGGCGGTGTGCAACCCGGCGCCGGTGACGAGGGTGCGCCCAGGTGCGCTCACTCGATGAACCTCGCCTCGCGGGTGAGGATCTCCAGGTAGCCCTCGCGGGCCTCCTGCAGGCGCTTGTCCTCGATCTTGAGGAACACGTACAGGATCTCGGCCTGGGCCACCCGGCGCTCGCCGCGCCTGGTGAGCACCTTGACCAGGGCCGAGTCCTCGTGGGCCGAGACGATCTCCGCCCGCAGGCGTAGCAGGTCGCCTGGCTTCACGAAGTCGCGGAACTTGGCCTTGACCGAGCTCAGCACGCAGCGCGGGCTGTAGCCGAGCTCGCCCTTCAGCGACAGCTCGAGCAGCGCCCCGCCGAGCTGGGCCATGCTCTCGATGAGCAGCGCGCCGGGGTAGACCGGTTGACCGGGGAAGTGGTGCTCGAAGCAGTCCTCGCTCAGCGCCACGGCCTTGAGGCCCTCGGCGTACTCCCCCCGCTTGACCTCCTCGATGCGATCGAGCAGCACGTAGCGCACGTCGTCACCCTCCCTCGCGCGGGCCGTCTTCCCCGTCGTCCCCGGCATCCAGGACGCGCAGCAGCCGCTCGGCGGCCCGGCGCGGGGGCGCCGCGGGCGCCTCGGCCGGGTAGCCCACGGGCACCAGCGCGGCCACCTCCCAGCTGTCTTGAAGACCGAGCAGACGGCCGAGCGCCGGCGCGGCCACCAGCGGGCCGGTCATCCAGCAGGCCCCCAGCCCGAGCGCGTGGGCGGCCAGGAGCAGGTTCTCGACGGCGGCCGCCACCGAGGCCAGCGAGTCCTCGGCCTGGCGGCCGGCCGGGCTGCCCGCGGGCCGGGCCCGGCGCTGTTGGCTGGCGGCCAGGAGATCGGGCCCCGGGCGGTGGGCGAAGGCCAGCACCAGCGGGGCCTGGTCGAAGAAGCAGAAGGCGTCCAGGTAGCGGTTGGCGTCCTCCGCGGCCTCGGGCCGGAGCCCGGCCCGGAAGGGGGCCAGCGCCTCGTCCACCGCGGCCCGCAGGGCGGCCCGCCGCCCGGGCGCGCTCACCGCGAGGAGCCGCCAGGCCTGGCGGTTTCCGGCCGAGGGCGCCCAGCGCGCCGCCTCGGCCAGCTTCGAGACCAGCTCCGCCGGCACCGGCTCGGGCCGGAAGCGCCGGATCGAGCGCCGCCCGCGCAGGAGCTCGAGCAGCCGGGCGTAGCTCTCGGACATGGCGCCTCCCCGCGGCGTGGTTGCCGACCGCCGCGGCGTGTGGGATCATCCCCGGCCTGCGAGGAGGAGTCAACGTGGCCGAAGACGGAACGCTCCGGGGCATGCGGGTGCTGGTGACCGGCGGGACGGGCTCCATCGGCCGGGCCATGTGCCGGGCCTTCGCCCGGGAGGGGGCGGATCTCGCCTTCACCTGGAACCGGCGCGAGGCGGAGGCCGGGGCGCTGGCGGCCGAGCTCCAGGGCCGGGGCGTGCGCGCGCTGCACGGCCGGGTGGGCGCCACCGACGGGCCGGCCATCCAGGCCTTCTGCGAGCGGGTGGAGACGGAGCTCGGCGCGCTGGACGCGCTGGTGAACAACCTCGGCGGCACCCAGGTGCTGCCCTTCGCGCTGATCGACGAGCCCGACTGGGACGAGACCCTGGCGCTCAACCTCAAGTCGATGTTCCTGTTCTCCAAGGCGGTGGTGCGGGGCATGATCCGCCGCAAGGCGGGGGTGATCCTCAACCTGGGCTCCCTGGCCGGCCGGCGCATGCTGGAGGTGCCGGTGCACTACGCCACCGCCAAGGCCGGGGTGACCGGGTTCACCATCTCGCTGGCCAAGGAGCTGGCCCGCTACGGCATCCGCGTGCTGGAGCTGACGCCGGGGCTCATCCAGGGCGGCATCGGCGACAACGTCAGCGAGCGCCAGCTCGCCGAGTACAACCGCTACTGCGCCCTCGGCCGACCGGGCACGGCCGAGGAGGTGGCCGAGCTGGCCGCCTTCCTGATCTCCCCGCGCGCCGGCTACATGAACGCGGTCAGCGTCCAGCTCGACGGGGGGCTGTGAGGAATGCCCGTGGCGCCCGGTGAGCTGCCCATCTACCTGGGCCTGTCCCAGGGCCTGTGCCGCGAGTGCCGGCGCGTGGTGCCGGCCCGCTACCTGGCCGACGCGCAGGGGGTGTGGCTGGAGCGGCTGTGCCCCGAGCACGGCCCGGCCCGGGCCCGGGTGGCCGAGAGCCTGGCCTGGTTCCAGGACGCGCTGCGGGCCCCCATGGCCCCGCGCCCGCCGGCGCAGGCCCGGCCGCGCAGCGCCGGCTGCCCGGAGAGCTGCGGGCCGTGCAGCTTCCACGCCCAGGCCTGCCACCTGCCGGTCTTCTCCATCACCAACGCCTGCGATCTGCGCTGCCCGATCTGCTTCACCTACAACCGCGCCGACCGCCTGTACTTCATGCCGCCCGAGGAGTTCCAGCGCCAGATCGAGTTCGTGGTCCGG
The DNA here is from genome assembly GCA_022710975.1 of Myxococcota bacterium. Taxonomy (GTDB): domain Bacteria; phylum Myxococcota; class B64-G9; order B64-G9; family B64-G9; genus JAKLGA01. The sequence goes on from JAKLGA010000009.1 coordinate 29,872, forward strand.
GCCACCGGCGGGACGCACCTGGTCAACGTGACCGGCGGCGAGCCGTTCATGCATCCGCGGCTCTTCGAGCTCCTGGCGCTCGCGCGGCGGCCCGAGATCGGACGCGTCACGGTGAACACCAACGGGCTGGCCATCGCCGCCGACCCGTCTCTGGCCCGGCGCCTGGCCGGGGTGGGCGCCTACGCCATCCTGTCGCTCGACACGCTCGACCGGGAGCGCAGCCTGCGGCTGCACGGGCGGGACATCGTGGACGAGAAGCGCCGCGCGCTCGACGCGCTCGAGGCGGCGGGCGTGCCCACGACGCTGCTGATGGTGCTGGCCGGCGGGATCAACGAGGCCGACCTGGCCCCCGTCCTCGAGCTGGCCATGCGCCGCGAGCACGTGCGCTCCTTGACCATCCAGTGCATGACCTACACCGGCCAGGGCGGCGGCGCCTTCCTGCCGCGCCGGCACCTGCCGGTGGAGAGCGTCGAGCGCATGCTGGCCGAGGCCAGCGGCGGTTGGCTGCGCCCGGGCGACTTCATGCCGCTGCCCTCGGCCCACCCGCTGTGCTACGGGGTGAGCTACCTGGTGTGCGAGCCCCGGGCCGGGCTGCACCCCTTCGCCCGGCTGCTCAGCCGCGAGGTGCTGGCGCGTAGCCTGGTGGGAGGGTACCTGCTCGAGCCGACCGCGGAGCTCGAGACCTCGCTGCGGGACGCCATCGACCGGCTGTGGTCCGAGGGGGCCGAGCCCGGCCTCTTGCGGGCGCTGAAGAGCATGCTGACCACCATCTACCCGACCGGGCAGTCGCTGGGCGTGGCCGAGCGCCAGCGCCGGGCCGAGTCCACGGTCAAGACGCTGTACGTGCACGCGCACATGGACGAGGACACCTGGGAGGTGGGCCGGGCCATGCGCTGTCCGGACCAGGTGCCGGTGGACGCCGAGCGGCTGATCGGCGCCTGCAACTACAACCTGTTCTACCGCATGCGGGATGAGCGCTTCTGGGTGGAGCCCGGCTGCGCCGGCCGCGAGGCCGGGGGTTGCGGGCAGGAGCCAGCGCCATGAGCGCCCGGCCGCTCCCCCCGCCGGTGGAGACCTTCGCCGCCACCCGGGCGCTGTGCAACCTGTGCGGCCGGTTGACCGACGCGCGCATCGCCTTCCAGGGCGAGGAGGTCTGGCTGGAGAAGCACTGCCTGGAGCACGGCCCGAGCCGCACGCTCGTCTCCACCGACCGGGCTGGCTACCTGCTGTCGCTCGGCTTCGTGAAGCCCGGCCAGGATCCGCGCGCGCGAGCCGTACGGGACTACCGGGGCTGCCCGGGCTCGTGCGGGCTGTGCCCGGCCCACCAGCAGCACACCTGCGTGCCCATCCTCGAGCTCACCGGGCGCTGCGACCTCGACTGCCCCGTGTGTCTGGTGCACGGCCAGGCCCAGCCCGAGCTCGGCCTGGAGGACGTGCGCCGGGTGGTGGCGGCGCTGCTCGGCTACGAGGGGCGGCTGCACATGCTGAACCTCTCGGGCGGCGAGCCCACCGCCCACCCCCGCTTCCTGGAGATCGTCGAGGAGCTCGCGGCCCGGCCGGAGATCGGCGTGCTCAGCGTGTCCACCAACGGCCTGCGGCTGGGCGAGGACGAGCGCCTGGCCCGGCGGCTGGCGGAGCTCAAGGTGGTGGTCTCGCTGCAGGTGGACGGGCTGGCCGGGGAGGGCGACCTCGCGCTGCGCGGGCGGCCGGGGCTGGCCGCGCTGAAGCGCCGGGCGCTGGAGCGGGTGCTCGCGGCCGGAGGGCGGCTGTCCCTGGTCTACACCCTGGAGCGCGGAGTGAACGAGGCCGGGCTCGCCGAGGTGCTCGCGCTGCTCTTCTCGAACGACGCCATCCTGAGCCTGATGGTCCAGCCCCTGGCCCACGCCCGGCGCGCCCCGGCGGGCGATCTGCGCGAGGTGCGCGCTGGCCTGACCACCCCCGAGGTGGTGGGGCTGCTGGTGGCCGCCTCCGGCGGGGTGCTCGAGCCGCGGGACCTCACCCCGCTGCCCTGCTCGCACCCGGCCTGTTTCTCCCTCACCTACCTGCTGCGCGCCCGGGGCGGCAAGCTGGTGTCGCTGCCCAGGCTGGTGGACGCGGACACCTACCTGGACGCCATCAAGAACCAGGCCCTGCTGCGCACCGACCCCGAGGGGCTGCAGGCCGTCAAGGACGCGCTCTACAAGCTGTGGTCGTCGAGCGGGGTGATACCGGACCGGGAGGACGTGCTGGCGACGGTCAAGCAGCTCCTGCTCGATCTCCAGCGGGTGGATCCGCGCGGCCCGCTGCGGGACGGCCTGGAGCTCGGGCTGACGAACGTGAAGTCGATCTTCATCCACAGCTTCATGGACCGCTACACCTTCGACCTGTCGCGGGCCATGAAGTGCTGCAACCACTACCCGCAGGCTGATGGCCGGATGCTGCCGGCCTGCATGCGCAACGTCGGGCTGGCCCGCTGAACAATCTCGCCCAGGCGGCGGGGGGAGGCGCTCCATGGACGTCGATCTGTTCGGGCTGGAGATGAGCTGGGCGGACTTCGCCCAGGCGCTGGGGCTGGGCTTCCTGGCCTGGTTCTTCGTGCGCCACGTGCTGCTCGGGTTCATCGTGGTCGACCAGAACGAGCGCGCGGTGAAGACGAGCTTCGGGCGGGCCCTGCGCCTGGGGCAGACCACCACGCTGGCGCTGCCCATCGCCGAGGTCCTGAGCCCGGACCAGCGCAAGCGCTACTCGTTTCCCCAGGTGCGGGTCATGGGCCCGGGCTGGTACTTCAAGTGGCCCTGGCAGCGGGTGCACAAGGTGAGCATCGCCACCCGCACGGTGAACATGGCCTGGGATCCGGAGACCCCGTCCGCCAACCACAACGGCACCATGCTGGAGGCGGTCACCAAGGACCAGCTCAACACCGGGCTCACGGGCGACATCCGCTGGCGGGTGAGCGAGCAGAACCTGTACGCCTACCTGTTCGGGGTCAAGCGGCCCATCGCCCACGTCATGGGCTACTTCGTGTCCGTGCTGCGCGAGCGCATCGCCAACTTCGAGGCCCCCAAGACCGCGGCCGCCCCGGCCGCCCAGGCGGGTCCGGGCGCGCTGCCTGGCTTGCCCATGGACGCCTCCATGGTGCAGGGGGTGAGCATCAACGATCTGCGCAAGAACCTGCGCGACATCAACGACCACATGGACCGCGAGTGCCGCTCGTCCGAGGCGCGCTACGGCATCCTGCTGGACGCCTCGCTGATCACCGGCATCGATCCGCCGCCCGAGGTGGAGTCGGCCCTGGCGGCCATCAACACCGCCCACAACCAGGTGTCCTCCGACATCAGCCTGGCCCAGGCCGGGGCCGACCAGAAGATCGTCCAGTCCCGCCGGGCGGTGGAGATCGAGACCATGCGGGCCCAGGCCGAGGTGTCGCCGCTGACCGCCCAGGCCGAGCAGCTCGCGGCGCTGAAGGCGGCCGGGGGCAAGGAGGCGCTGGCCGCGTACCGGCGCTTCGTGCGCCTGGAGCTCTTCAAGCAAGCCGGCCAGGTGGTGCAGGAGGTGCGGTCATGAGCGAGAACGGCTGGCTGCTCACCGGGATCGCCTTCGGCGGCTTCTTCCTGGCCGTGCCCATCTTCCTGGGGTTCCTGCGCTTCCTCGGCTTCTACGCCGTGGTCCAGGAGCGCACCTGCCAGGTGTACGTGCTGTTCGGCAAGGTGGTCACGGTGATCGAGGAGCCCGGGCTCCACTTCCTGTGGCTCAAGATGGGCCTGAAGGCCCCGGTGGTGCGCTGGATCGGCAAGCTGTACGTGGTGGACATGCGGCTCGACCAGACCTACATGCGCTCCCAGCCGGTCAACTCCGAGGAGGGCGCCCCCATGGGCATCGGCATCTGGTACGAGATGTACATCTCGGACCCGCTGGCCTTCCTGTTCAAGAACACCGACCCGCGCGGGTCGCTCCGGGCCAACGTGTCCAACGCCACGGTGCGCTGCCTGTCGAACATGAAGCTCGGCGAGATGCTCCAGACCCGGCACCTCATGTCCGAGACGGTGCGCAACGAGGTCTCGCCCAAGAGCCACGAGTGGGGCTACCGGCTGGGCTCGGTGTACATCCGCAAGGTGCACTTCCGCGACGCGGGCATGATCGCGCAGATCGAGGAGAAGGTGGTGAACCGCCTGCGCCAGGTCACCTCGGCCATCCGGCAGGAGGGCCAGAACCAGGTCAGCCTCATCTCCAGCGCGGCCGAGCGCGAGGCGGCCGTGGACTTCGCCAAGGCCGCGGCGCTCCGGCCGGAGATCGTGGGCGCGGCGCTCCGGCGCATCGGCCAGGATGCGGAGGTGAGCGAGGCGCTGTTCGAGGTGCTGGAGAACCAGGCGCTGGTGGCGAGCGGCGCCCGGCTCACCCTGGTGCCACCCGGCCAGGCGGTGTTGCCGGCGCTCCTGGCGGCCCGCGCCGCGCCGGCGTCCGGCCCGGCGCCCGCGGGCCGTCCCGTCCCGGCCCCGGGTAGGTTCCCCGTGCCCACCCAGCCGTGACCCGCCGATCGAGCTGCGGCCCGGGCTCCACTCAGGGTTGACTACGGAGTCGAACGGGTTCAGATTTTCTTAAGAAGTGAGGAGATAGGCTTCGGGGTTGGCGAGGGCGCACTTGGATTCTGTCTGCCATATCGAGGGCTTCGAGCCCAGGCTCCTGGGCATCCTGTGCCACTGGTGCTCCTATACCGGCGCGGACCAGGCCGGCGCGGCGAAGCTGCCCTGCCCGCCGAACCTGCGCATCGCGCGGGTGATGTGCAGCGGGCGGGTCGAGCCCGAGCTCATCCTGCGCGCCTTCCTGCAGGGGGCGGACGGGGTGCTGGTGTGCGGGTGCCACCCGGGCGACTGCCACTACCTGGGAGGCAACTGCAAGGCCGCCCTGCGCGTCGGCCTGCTGCGACGGGTGCTCGCGCAGCTCGGCATCGCGCCGGGCCGGCTGCGGCTCGAGTGGGTCAGCGCCAGCGAGGGGGAGCGTTTCTCGCGCGTCGCCCAGGAGGCGGTGGACGCGATGCGCGCGCTCGGCCCGCTGGGGCTCGGCGGCGGGCAGGTGGCGCCATGAGCCGGCCGGACGCCGCCCCGGTGCGGGTCTACCTGTGCGAGTGCGGGCCCATCCTCCGGGAGGCCCTGGATCTCGCCGCCCTGGGCCACGCCCTGGCCGGCGCGCCCGGGGTCGAGGCCGTCGAGCGGCAGGCCACCCTGTGCTCGCCCGAGGGCCAGGCCTGGCTCGGGCGCGAACTCGCGGCCCACCCGGGCTGCCGCCCGGTGGTGGTGGCCTGCTCGCCCCGCGAGCACGGCCGGACGTTCATGGACGTCTGCCGCAGGGCCGGGACCAACCCCTACCTGCTGGCCATCGCCAACGTCCGCGAGCAGTGCGCCTGGGTCACGCGGGAGCCGGCCCGGGCGCTGGAGAAGGCGATCGCGCTCGGCCGGGCGGCCATCGCCAGGGCCAGGCTGCAGCAGGAGCTCGAGGAGCAGGAGATCGATTGCTGCCCGGACGCCCTGGTCCTCGGCGCGGGCGTGGCCGGGCTCACCGCGGCGCTGCTGCTGGCCCGGGCCGATCGGCGGGTCGTCCTGGTGGAGCGCGCCCCGGCCATCGGCGGCCGGACCGTGCTGCTGTCCGAGCTGTTCCCGCACCTCGAGTGCGCCTCCTGCGCCCTGGTGCCCCTGATGGACGAGGTGCTGCACCACCCGAACATCGAGGTGCTGACCTCGAGCCAGGTCGAGCGTGTGCTGGGCTCGTTCGGCAACTTCCAGGTCGGCATCCGCCGGCGGGCCCGGTTCGTCGATCCGGCCGCCTGCTATGGCTGCGGGACCTGCCACGCGGCCTGCCCGGTCGAGGGGCCCAACGAGCACCAGCAGGGCCTGGGGCGGCGCAAGGCGATCTACCTGCCCTACGCCGGAGCGCTGCCCAACGTCTCCACGCTGGACGCCGAGCGCTGCCTGCGCCGGACCGGCCAGGCCTGCGACGCCTGCCAGAAGGCCTGCCCCTTCGGCGCCATCGACCTGCAGGCCCAGGAGGCGGTGCTCGAGCGGCGGGTGGGCGGGATCGTGGTGGCCACGGGCGCCGACACCCCCCTGCGGGGCGCGGCCGCGCGGATGCCCCGGGTGATCACCGCCGCCGCCCTGGAGCGCATGCTCGACCCGGCCGGGCCCACCGGCGGGGAGCTCCGCCCGGCCGGGTTGCCGCCGCCGCGCTCGGTGGCGCTGGTGCACTGCGCCACCGCGGATGGCCGGGCGCCCGCACCGACCTGCTCCAAGGTGTGCTGCCAGGCCCTGGCCAAGTACGCCCACGCGCTGCGCGCGCGGCTGCCGGACGCCAAGCTCACGCGCCTGGTCTGGGACGAGTGCGCGGGCGGCAAGGGGGCGCGCGAGTTCGTGCGCGACGCCTTCAGGGCGCCGGGCGTCGAGAGCGTGCGCCTGCTGCCGGGCGAGCGGCTCGAGGGGCTCGAGGAGCGTGGGGACTCGGTCTGGCTGAAGCTGCGGCGCGGCCGGCGGCTGGAGGTGGTGCAGGCCGAGCTGGTGGTGCTGGCCACGGCCATGGAGGGGGCGAGCCAGGTCGAGGCGCTGGCCGGGCGGATGCGCCTCGGGCTGGATCCGGCCGGCTTCGTGGTCGAGGAGAACGACCGGCTGGCCTCCTACCGCACGCGGGTGGAGGGGATCTTCGTGGCCGGCTGCGCCCAGGGGCCCAAGGACGTGCAGGAGTCGAGCGCCCAGGCGGCCGGGGCGAGCGGGGCCCTGCTGTCCGCGCTGGTGCCGGGGCGGAAGCTCAAGCTGGAGCCCGCGGTGGCCCGCGTGGACCCGGCCCTGTGCGGCGGGTGCCGCGCCTGCGTGGGCGCCTGCCCCTTCCAGGCGGTGCGCTACGACCAGGAGCGGCGCGCGGCCCAGGTGACGGAGGTGCTGTGCCGGGGCTGCGGGACCTGCGCCGCGGGCTGCCCGGCCGGGGCCATCCAGGCCCTGCACTTCACGGCGGAGCAACTGGGCGGAGAGATCTCCGCGTTACTGGAGGGATGACGGGGCCCCCACGGAAAGGAGCTGACCGATGGCCGAGATCAAGATGGACACCAAGGGAATGCGTTGCCCGCAGCCCGTGCTCAAGGTCGCCGCGCGCGCGCCGGAGCTGAAGGCCGGCGACCTGCTGGAGGTGATCGGCGACTGCCACACCTTCGAGGACGACATCCGCAAGTGGTGCCAGCGCATGGGCAAGACCCTGCTGGCGGTGAACCGGGACGGCGCGGTGGTGACCGTGCGCATCCAGTTCTGAGGCGGGGAGGACCCAGGCGATGAGCAAGGACAAGCAGGCAGGCGACCTCCAGACCGCGCACCGGACCTGCGCGGCGCTGGCGAAGGCGCTGGACGGTCTGGCCCAGGGGACCCTGGACGTCCCGGTGCCGTCGGCGGCCGGCGTCGAGGGGCTGGACCCGGTGTGCCTGGCGGCCAAGCGGCTGCAGGCGGAGCTGCGGCGCGCGGCCGGGGAGCTCGAGCAGGAGCGGAGCCAGAACCACCAGTCGAGCATGGAGATGGCCCTCGGGCTGTCCGAGAGCTTCGAGGTGCTGACCAAGGTCTGCCAGGGCAACCTCGACGCGCGGGTGGGCAAGCAGGTGGAGGAGTCACCCGAGGAGCTGATCGCCCAGCTGGCCAAGCTGCTGAACGCCACCATCGAGAACATCAGCCGCCAGCAGAACGTGATCCACGAGCTGTCGACTCCGGTGCTGCAGCTCTGGGACGACATCCTGGTGCTGCCGGTGATCGGCCTGGTGGACTCGCGCCGCAGCCTGGACATCATGGAGCGGCTGCTGCACCAGATCGTCGAGAAGCAGGCGCGCTACGTGATCATGGACATCACCGGCGTGGACCTGGTGGACACCAAGACCGCCGACCACTTCATCAAGGTGATCAAGGCGGCCGAGCTGCTGGGGACCACCTGCGTCCTGTCAGGCATCCAGCCCGCGGTGGCGCAGACCCTGGTCGAGATCGGGGTCGACCTGACCTCGATCCTGACGCTGCGCGATCTGTCGGAGGGGCTCAAGGAGTGCCTGCGGCTGAAGGAGGTCCAGGCCATTTCGGAGATGAAGATCCAGACGCAAGCGAGCGTGCGCGATGCCGGGTCTCGGCAACCTGCAGGTCGTTAGGCTGCGCGGCAACCTGCTCCTCTCGCTGCAGGGCGAGCTGAGCGACGCCGCGGTGAACGCGCTCAAGGAGACGGTGGCCGAGAAGGTCTCGCGCTCCCAGGGCGTGACCGGCCTGATCATCGACGTGTCCGGCATCGACGTGATGGACAGCTACATCTCCAGGACCATCCGGGATCTGAGCGTGATCTGCAAGCTGATGGGGGTGACCACGGTGCTCGCCGGCATGGATCCCCATGTGGCCATGACCCTGGTCGAGATGGGCCTGGACTTCTCCGGTGTCCACACCGCGCTGAACCTCGACGTGGCGCTGGACCGGTTGAACGAGGTGGCCGCGCGGCCACGGCGCAGGCGGGGACAGCGGAGGGCGGCGCCGCGCGCGGGCAGGGCGGGCTGAGGCTGAGGCGGGGGCGGAGGGCGGATCGCAGTGGGCATGGCGTTCGAGATCGGCTCCATCCAGCGGCCGGCCGCGGGCCAGCTCGTGTGCGGTGACTCGCTCACCGTCGTGGACGGGCCGAGCCTGTTCATCGCCCTGGCGGACGGGCTGGGCCACGGCCCGGCCGCGGCCGAGGCCGCCCGGCCGTTCTGCGAGTTCGCCGCGGCCCATCGGGCCGAGCCGCTGGACCAGATCCTGGTGAAGGCCTCGGAGGCCCTGGCGCACACGCGCGGGGCGGCTGGGGCGCTGGTGCGCATCGACAGCCAGGCCAGGAGCCTCGAGTTCTCCGGGATCGGGAACATCGAGCTGAAGAGCCTGCTGAACAGCGCGATCCAGCCCTTCTGCCGACCGGGCATCCTCGGGCGCGGCAGGCCGCGGGTCAGGGTGGACGCCTTCCCCGTGGCCGCGGGCGAGCTGCTGGCCCTGTTCTCGGACGGGGTGTCCAGCCGTTTCAGCCTGGACCAGTACCGCCACCTGCGGCCCCATGACCTCGCCCGGGCCCTGCTGGCGGAGCACGGCAAGCGGCACGACGACGCCACCTGCGTGGTGGTGCGCTGCTAGGCCCCCGGGTGAGGGAGGAGGCGAGGTGCGAGAGTCCTGGCGCATCCAGTGTCCGGCCGACGCCCTGTGGCTCGGCGGGTGCGCGCGGCGCTTCGCCGAGGAGCAGGGCTTCCCGGGGGAGGACCCCTCGCGGATCGGCCTGGCGGTGAGCGAGCTGGTGAACAACGTGCTCAAGTACGCCGGCCTGGGGCGGCTCGTGCTCGAGCTCGACGAGGCGGAGCCGGACCTGCTGGTGATCGTGGTGGAGGACGAGGGCGCGGGCATCCAGGATCTGCCGACGGCGCTGCAGGACGGCGTCTCGGAAGGGCGCAGGGTGAGCGGCGCGGCCGGCCAGGTGGCAGGCCGACGCGGCCTCGGTTGCGGGCTGGGCGCGGTGCAGCGCCTGATGGATGGGGTGGAGATCTCGAACCGGCCCGAGGGCGGGGTCAGGATCCGGGCGACCAAGCGGCGCGTGCGGGGCCGGTGGCCCGGACGTTCGGCGCAGGAGGGTTGAACCCGATGGAAGACGTCAGAACGCTGGACGAGCTGTCGAAGAAGCTCACGCTGGTCCTGTCCGATTACCTGTCGCAGGTCATCGTCCCGGCGGTGCTGCGGACGGCCGTGCGCCGCGCCGTCCCGGACCCCAAGGTGGTGACGATGGCCGATCGGAAGAACCTCCTGCAGCAGCTCCAGCGCAGCGTGAACCTCTACATGGCCAACCGCACCGCCTTCGAGAAGTGCAGCCAGCAGCTCGAGGACGTGCTGCTCGGCGACCTGCCCGCGCCCAGGCCCGAGGACCGGCTGCGCACCGTCCAGGTCAAGATCGACGCCGACATCGTGACCGCGCGGGCCGTGGTCCGCGACATGTGCCGCACCGAGGGCGTGGCGCGGGCGCTCGAGGTGACGCTCGCCACGGTCATCTCGGAGCTCGCGCGCAACATCGTCCTGTACGCGGGCTCCGGGGTCTTGACCCTGACCGTGCTCGAGGGCAAGCCGAGCGTGCTGCAGATCCAGTCCATCGACTCGGGCCCCGGGATCCGGGACCTGGCGTCCGTCCTGGACGGCAGCTACCGCTCCAAGACCGGCATGGGCCTGGGCCTGGCCTACGTGCGCAAGGTGATGGACGAGGTGGTGATCGACTCCAGCCCGGGCAAGGGCACCTCGATCACCGCCAGGAAACGGCTGGATTAGGCTCGGGAATCCTGGAAAGCTCCGCGCGCCTCCGTCGTTGACCTCGGTCGCGGGAAGCGGTTAGCATGGGCCCCGAACCCCGCTCCCCAGGAGGCCTGCTCCGATGAGATGCGCGCCCTGGATCGCCCTCCTCCCGTGTCTGGTCGCCGCGGGCGCCCAGGCGGCCGACAACCGCCCGGTGCTGGCCGTCTTCAACGTGGAGGGCAAGCGCATCAAGCTGGACAAGGATCTGGCCGACGCGCTGGCGGACCACGCCGCCGCCCTGCTGACCGAGGCCGGGAGCTTCCAGGTCGTGCCGCGCGATCAGCTCAAGGAGCGGCTCACCCAGCAGAAGAGCGCCTCTTACCAGGCCTGCTACGACCAGAGCTGCCAGCTCGAGATCGGCAAGGAGCTGGCGGCCGAGAAGAGCCTGGCCATCCAGGTGATCAAGATAGGCTCCTACTGCACGGTGAACGCCACCCTGTACGACCTGAAGAAGTCCACCACCGAGAAGGCGGCCACCTCCGAGAAGGCGAACTGCAAGGACGAGGACGCGCTGCTGACCGCCCTGGAGAGGGCCATCCACAAGCTGGCCCTGCCCTCCGGCGCGCCGCCGCCCGAGCCCGTCAAGGCGCGCGGGCCGGACGTGGCCGCGCTGCCCAGGCCCGTGCCCGAACCCCCCAGGCCCGCGCCCGCCGCGCCCGCCGCGCCCGGCGTGGAGATGATCGACGTGCCCGGGGGCTTCGCCTGGCGAGGGTGCAACAAGGGCATCGATCCCGACTGCCCCGAGGACGAGCAGCCGGGGAAGCTCCTCGAGCTCAAGGCCTTCGCCATCGACAAGACCGAGGTGACGGTCGCCCAGTACATGCAGTGCGTGTCCGCCGGGCGCTGCAGCCAGCCCGATCCCGCGGCTATGCAGGCGGCCTCGTCCTACGGCTTCGGCTACGCCTACAGCTTCGGCGGGGCGGCGGGCGGCTCGGGCGGCGTGGGCCTCAACTTCCAGCAGCCCGGCCGCGAGAACCACCCGATGAACGGGGTCACCTGGCGCCAGGCGCGCGAGTACTGCGCTTACGCAGGCAAGCGCCTGCCGACCGAGGCCGAGTGGGAGAAGGCCGCCCGCGGCCCGAAGGGCGTGCTCTACGCCTGGGGCATGGATCCACCCACCTGTGAGCGGGCGGTCATGAGCGACGACGAGAACGGGGAGGGCTGCGGCCAGGGCGGCACCGCCGAGGTCTGCTCCCGGCCCGAGGGCAACAGCCCCTTCGGGCTGTGCGACATGGCGGGCAACGTGTGGGAGTGGGTCGAGGACATGTACGCCGAGGACTACTACACCAAGAGCCCGGGCGCGGACCCGACCGGCCCCAGGAGCGGCAGCCAGCGCTCGCTGCGCGGCGGCTCGTACAAGTACGGGATCAAGGAGATGCGCGCCTCCTCCCGCTCGCAGTACGGCGAGGAGCAGGTGGCGGACGACATCGGCTTCCGCTGCGCCAAGAGCCTGTAGCCTGCCTACCAGCGCCCGCTTTTGCACGTCTCCGGTTTTCGTGATTTGCTGGGCGGCGTCCCTGCGAACATGCATGTTTCAGCGCTTGGATCTGCCGCCCTTCCCGGAGAGGGCGGCGCAGCCGGGGAGGCGGGCATGAGGCTGTGGTCGAATCGATGGATGTGGGTCGTCCTGGTGTGCGGCGCGGCCCTGGGGGCGTGCGCGCCGCCGCTCGAGTGGGCCGTGGTGCGCGACAGCGCCGACCGCTCGCTGTGGCAGCAGTGCGTGGAGGGTCGGGCCTGTCAGGACGTGGCCTACGCGGCGCAGGACGGCCGGTTGCCGAAGGCCCTGACGAAGCTGCTGCGCGAGACCCTCATGGCCTCTCAGCTGAACCCCGACCTGGTGGCCTACCTGCTCCAGCAGGGCGCGGATCCGAACTCGGAGTATAGCGGTCTGCCGGTGGCCACCTACCTGCTCGGCCCGTCGGATGGCCGCAGACCATCCTCTGGCCTGGTTCTCCCCACGCCCGCGGGCAGCGGTGGCTCCTTGCGAGACGAAGCCAGCATTATCAAAGTGCTGGGGGTGCTCGTCCAGGGCGGGCTCGACCTCAAGGCCGACTTCGATGCATCCTTCAAGTCACTCCTCTTCCTGGCTGTTCAGGGAGGGATGGCTCAGGTCGTGGGCTACCTGGTCGACCACGGCGCCAGGCTGAAGTCGAGCCAGTGGGACAGCCAGCCCATCGATGAGGCCATGCGACTTCGGAATCAGGCCATCATCGCCAAGCTCTCGGGTGTCGGTGCCGTCGGCCCTGGACAACTTGCGCAGGCAATTCAGCAGGGGCAGTGGGATCTACTCCCTGGCCTGTGTGAGAAGGTGGATGGCGGACAACGATTCAACCCGAATCCCAATGTCAACGTATCCGCGCTGTACCTCGTGGTCTCCCGCCTGGCTTCGAATCGGGAAAAGAGGGCGGTGGCGGAGGCGTGTATCGAGACCCTCATGCGGCGTGGATTCGATCCCAACGAGGTTTATGCGGGCGGGTTCACTCCCTTCACCTACTGCTGCTACTCCAAGCTGTGCATCGAGTCCCCGCGCGCCATGAAGGCCTTCCTCGGGAAGGTGGATCCGGACGTCCTGTACGGTGGCATGGGAAGAGTCGCGCTCCACAATGCGGTCGAAGCCGGACAGACCGAGGTGGTGGGCCTCCTGCTCGCCGACGGCATCAACACGAACCTGCAGGACTCCCAGGGCTCGACGCCTCTGCACCTGGCGGTGGACCGCGGGGATGCCAACATCGTGAGGATGTTGCTGGAGCACGGCGCGAATCCGGCCCTCAAGGACACCGTCGGCCGGACACCGCTGGAGCAGGCCGTGGCCGCGAAGCGGAAAGATCTGGTCGCGTTGCTGGCGAGCAAGGTCAAGGCCTCTGAGGTGAGGGATGCTCAGCTCCGGGCGGAGCAGGCGCGCAACAAGGCCGAGGCGGACAAGGTGCTGGCCGACGCGAAGATCGCGGCCGCGCGCATCGAGGCTGCTCCGGCTGTAGGTGGGACAGCCAGTGGCGGAGAGGGTGTGGACGACTGGGTGCCGCCCGGGCCCCGGCGCGAGAAGCCGGCCAAGTTGCCCGTGGTTGCGGTGTTCGACGTGGAGCTCAAGGGCGCCAGCATGGGCAAGGCCACCCAGGCCAACCTGAGCGAACTGCTCTCCATCCAACTCGTGGAGACCGGTTACTTCCAGGCTGTGCCGCGGGAGGATCTCAAGAAGCGCCTGACCGACGTGAAGGCCGGCTCCTACAAGCCATGCTACGATCAGTCCTGCCAGATCGAGCTGGGCCGCGAGCTGGCCGCGGAGCAGACGCTCTCAGTCAAGGTGATGAAGATCGGCGACGAGTGCTCCTCGACGCTGACCCTCTTCGACCTCAAGAAGGGCACTGCCGTCGGCGCGGTGACGGCCATGAGCCGGTGCGCCGAGGGCGAGGTGGTCAAGACCCTACGAAGGCTCGTGGATCGCTTGACGTACTAGACCGCCTCGACTCGAAGGAACCAGTCCAGGGAGGACTTACCATGCCGAAGATCGTCGCCCTCGTTGCCTGCGCCCTGTGTGCTGTGTGCCTGGCCGCCTGCGTGCCGGGCCCGAAGATGAACTACACCGCCGCCCAGGTGAAGGACATCGACGACATCCACGAGCTGATGCGCTACGCCTACGCCGAGACGAAGGGCATCTGGGGGCTGGAGGGCCAGGAGGCCCTGGCCGAGCCGGACTACGCGCTCCTGGTCAAGGTGGGCGAGGAGCTGGAGGCGGTCGGCACGGTGCTCGGGGACAAGCTGGGCGCCGAGCGTGCCGAGGGCTTCCGGGTGATCTCGAGGGCCCTGGCCGCCGAGGGGGGGAAGATGCGCGACGCGGCCAAGGGCCAGGACGCCGCCGGGGCCAAGGCCGCCATCAAGGCGATCGGCGAGAGCTGCGACGCCTGCCACAAGCAGTTCAAGTAAAAGGCGCGGGGGAGGAACGTCCATGCAACACATCGCCTTGCTGGTGCTGGCCGGCTGCCTGTTCGGGATCGCGCTCGGCCCGTCGCCCGCCTCCGCCCAGGACGCCTGCCTGGCCGGGGTGAAGAGCTCACTCGATGGCATCGAGCGGAAGGTGCCCGCGCTGAAGAAGGGCGACGGCAAGACGGCCAACTCGCTCATCAAGGAGATCAACGAGGCCAAGGCCAAGCTGAACACCTGCGATCGCTCCCAGCCCGGCTGGGCGGAGCAGGGCCAGCGCGCCAACTGGCTGGACGCCTGGACTCGGGCGCAGGCCCTGGGCCAGCCCAGGCCGGCCGCGGCCGGGCCGGACGAGTGGACGCCCAAGGCGGTGGCCGAGCTGGATCTGGTCGAGAAGGATCTCGCGGCGCTGAAGCCCGGCGACGCGGCCACCACCAACGCCCTGGTGCTGCGCCTCAACGGGGTGCGCGACCTGCTGCGCAAGTCGCTGGACCGCTCGCAGCCCGCCTGGAAGGAGGCCGCGGCCCGGGCCGACGCGCTGGACAAGGCCGCGCGCGCGCGTTACGCCGAGGGCCAGCCGGCCGCGCCCGGCGCCGCGGGCGGCCTGCCCACCGTGGCCATGCTGCCAGAGGACTTGGGCAAGGGCCTGGACATCAACGACAAGTACGTCTTCACCTCGGAGCTCGAGCCGACCTTCAAGGACACCGCGCGCATGGTCAACGCCTCGGACCCGCGCGCCTGGGCCGACGACTGGCAGGCCGGCAAGGTCACCGGCCCGCTCGAGCGCATGCAGAAGTCGCTGGCCAGGATCAAGAACCAGACCCACCCCGGCGTGCAGCAGGCGCGGGCCGCGCTGGTCGAGCTGGAGAGGGTCTTCGGCGTGCGTCAGGCCGAGGGCCGGCGCCTGGTGGCCGCGGAGAAGGCCGCGGCCACGGCCGAGGCAGGAGAGGTCGACACGCAGCTGGCCGAGATCGAGACCTTCTTCAACCCCGAGACCTTCAGCTGCAAGCTGGAGCCGCCCTTCACCGGCGAGCGCGTGGGGGAGTGGATCGCGCAGCTCAAGGAGTACGACCAGCTCAAGCAGAAGGGGCTCAACCTGCTCGACAAGGTGGTCCATGAGCACCCCGGCTACGCCCAGAACCAGCGCATCAAGAACCTGCGCTACTGGTTCACCCAGGCCATGCCCAAGCGCATGGCCCGGGACATCGGCCTGACCACCCTGCACTACCAGGACGGCCCGAGCGGCTACCAGGGCAAGATGGCCTTCCACCTCGAGCGGGCCCAGCGGTACCTGAAACCCGGGGTGATCACCGAGGAGATGCTCTCCAGGGACCAGCTCATGGAGGACAAGCTCGCCGAGGCCGAGCTCGGGGTGCAGGCCGCCGAGGCGCTGGCGCTGTTCACCAAGGAGTACCTCGGCCAGGACGACGCGGACTACCGCAAGGCAGCGGCCGACTGCCACGCGCTGCTCGATCGCCTGCAGACCGGGGCCACCAAGGCCATGGCCAACGTGCGCATGCCGGCGGCCAAGTCCAGCGACGCCGGCCTGCTGCAGGTGGCCAAGGGCGTGGTGGCGAAGTGCGGGGTGGGACCCTACGAGCGCATGGTGATCAACTACGGCCCGGCCCACAAGACGGAGCGCAAGAGCGAGGCCAAGGTCGAGGGCGAGTACCTGCGCATCTGGCACTGGACCGAGGAGTGGGACGAGTTCCAGGTGACCCTGGCCGAGAGGTTCGACGCCAGCCCCTTCGGCCCGTCGAAGGTCGCGGGTGCGAAGGCCGACGCGGGCCCCCACCACCGGCTGGTGTTCTACACCCTCAAGAAGCTGACCGTGGGCCCGAAGTGGAAGACCCTGGGCAAGTGGGTGTGCGCCGACCGCATCGTCAGCAAGAAGATCGCCAAGGAGAACATCCAGAAGTGAGCTGGCTCAGGCGCTGCATTCGCTCGGAACGTCGGAGGCCTCCCCCTCCAGCCCCTCGATCTTCAGCGCGCCCTCTGCGCTCAGGGCGCCGCTGAGCACCTTGCCGTCGAGCTTCAGCTCGATGCGGGTGTCCTCCACCTTGAAGGTGCCCCTCTTCTCGTATGGGGTCATGGCGTCCTCGACGAACTCCTTGCCCTTCAGGACCACCTTGCCGTCCTCGCTGAAGTCCAGCTCGAACAGCGGCCCGTAGGCGCCGGGGGCCGGGTGTTCCGCGCCGCGGCTTCCTTGCGCCCCGCCGCCGGCTCGCCGGCCCAGGCCGAGGCGGCCAGGGCCAGGCAGGTGGCGAGCGCGGCCGAGATCAGGGAGATTGGCCGGGTCGAGTTCGACGTGATCGGCCTCCTCGCTTCAGCGGCGTCGCAGGCGGCGCAGGAGTCCGGACACCTTCTCGAGCCTCGGCAGGGCCTTGAGCGCGAGCTGGGTCAGGCGATCGCCGGGCCTGCCCGCCTCGGCCCCCAGGTCGGGCGGGGTGCCCTCGGGGCCGTACATGGCCTCCAGCATCCGCAGCACGTTCTTCTTCACCATGCCCCGCAGCGGCACGTGGGCGACGAGTCCGTACATGGCCGCCTCCCCCTGGGTGGCCAGCTCGGGCCGGCCCTTGACCTCGGCCACGGCCGTGCGCAGATCCGCCAGGTACGCGTCCACCACCCCGGCGTGGGCCTGGGTGACCATGGCGTGCAGGCAGGCCGGGTGCTGCTGGCGATCGATGTGCCAGCCGCGCGCGGTCATGCGATCCCCGACCGCGTAGATGTTCACCTGGGGATCCCGGGCGCGGTAGGCGAAGATGGTGGCGTCGGGCGCTCCGAGCACCTCCAGCTCGGGGATGGCGGCGATCCCCTCGAGCAGCCGGCGGGTGGCGTCCAGCGCCCGGCCGTGGAGCTCGAGGTAGCCGCGCTCGCCGAGCGACTGCAGGGCGGCCCAGGCCGCGGCGTAGGCCCCGCCCGGGCGGGTGCCCAGGAGGCCGGGCGAGGCGAACACCCCGCCGCACCAGTCCGTGGTGGCGAAGAACTGGTGCTTCATCAGCTCCATGTCGCGGTACAGCAGCAGCGAGGCGCCCTTGGCCGCGTAGCCGTACTTGTGCACGTCGGCCGAGATCGAGCTCACCCCCGGCACGCGGAAGTCCCAGGCCGGGATCGGCCGGCCCAGCCGCTCGACGAACGGCAGCAGGAAGCCGCCCACGCAGGCGTCCACGTGCAGCGGCAGGCCCCTGGCCTGGCACAGCCCCGAGAGCTCCTCGATCCCGTCCACCACCCCGTAGGGGTAACAGGGCGCCGAGCCCACCACCAGGATGGTGCGCGCGGAGAGCATGCGCCGGACGGCCTTCACGTCCACGCGCATGTCGGCCCGGAGCGGGGCGCGCCGGAGCCTGAGGTCGAAGTACTCGGCCGCCTTGTCGAAGGCCACGTGCACCGACTCGGGCGCGATGACCACCGCCCGGCCCGGCAGGCGGAGCCGGCGCCTGGCCCGATCGCGGTAGGTCTTCATGGCCAGCAGGATGCTCTCGGTCCCGCCCGAGGTGAGCAGCCCGACCGTGCCCGGCCCGCCGTGGAGCAGGCCGGCGCCCATCTGCACCACCTCGGTCTCCAGGCGCTTGAGGCTCTTGAAGGCCATGGGGTTCAGCCCGTTCTCGCTGAAAAACCGCCCGTAGGCCTCGCGCAGCAGCCGGGTGTGCTCCTCGCCCGCGTGGTAGACCAGGCTCCAGGTGTGCGCCCCGCGCCAGTCGGCGTCTCCCCGGCCCATGGCGTCCAGCTCGGCCAGCACCTCGGCGCGGGGCCGGCCCTCGGTCGGCAAGCTCAGGCGGGTCATGCGCGATCCCTCCTCACGGGGTCCAGCCCCGGAGCGCGTAGGCCAGGCCGATGCCCAGGTAGTTGCCCACGGCGTAGCCGATGATGCCGGTGGTGATGCCGGCCGGGAGCAGCTCGGGGTTCTTCAGCCCGGCCGTGACCACCGGCACGAAGGGCGGGGAGCAGATGGCGGACACGTGGGTCACCAGGCAGGTATCCACGTCCAGCCGGGCCAGACGGCAGAGCAGCGCCTGCACCAGTAGCGAACCGAAGATCACCAGGGCGACGAAGCCGGCCAGCTCCCACTGCACCGTGACCAGGGAGTCCAGGCGCGCCTGGGTGCCCACCGCCAGGCAGAAGACCAGCAGGATGTAGAAGCCGAGCTGGAAGGTGCGCTGGATGCGGTGCAGCGCGGGCACGAGCGAGGCGGCGATGCCCAGCGTGGTGAGCGTCAGGATGGAGACGGCGGTGCGGGCGTCCGTGGACACCTGCTGGCCGGCCAGGAAGGCGATGGCCATCATCCCGGCCGCCGCGAGCAGCGCCAAGGCCAGCCAGGCCGCCCGCCGTGGGCGCAGCATGTCCTGGAAGGCCGAGAGCGACTCCACCTCGAGGCCGGCCGCGTCGGCGCCAGCGCCGCGCGGCCGGTAGGCCCGGAGCAGGCCGAGCTTCAGGAACAGCCGCTGGGCCAGGGAGGCCATGAACAGGATGTACACCAGCGAGACCACGGTGTCGTAGGTGTGGAACACGATGAAGGTGTCGTTGGGCACCTGCAGCGCCTTGGAGATGGCCGCCAGGTTGGGGGTGCCCCCGGTGTACACCCCAAAGCTCATGCCGGCGAGCTGCCAGGCGTCGGGCCGATCGCGCAGCAAGAGCCAGCCCGCCGCGGTGATCAGGCCCACCGCCAGCACGGCGAAGCCGAAGGCCAGCAGCGCCCGCCCCGCCGTGGGCACCCAGCGGCGCACGTTCGAGCTGAGCAGCAGCAGCGGCAACGCCAGCGCCACGGCCACGTCCTGCAGGGTGCCCAGCGCGGGTTTCAGGCCCGCCGGCGCCAGGCCGCTGTTGCCGACCGCGATGCCGATCAGGTAGCACAGGATGACCGCGCCCACCTTGCGGGCCAGGGTGAAGCGGGCGCACAGCCACAGCACCAGCGCGGGCGCCAGCAGGTAGGCCGCGAGCAGCAGGGCGATCGCCAAGGGCTCACTCTCCGCCCGGCGCCAGGGTCAGCACGCCGCGGGCGCGCTTGCCGAGCTCGCGCCAGTCCGAGAGCATGGGCACGTACTCCCCCCGCAGCCAGCGGGCGTGCTGGTCGGCGTAGTGGGGCGAGCCGGGCCAGCCCGAGGCGCCGGTGTCCAGGATCCACAGGCTGCGGCCGAGGTCGTTCAGGTCCGCCAGCATGCGGTGCACCGGCCCGGCCACCACCTTGTAGGGGTCGCGGCCGTCGCCGATGTCGAAGTGGGCCTTCCACACCGTGTCCAGCGCGCCCGGCATGGGCTGGCGGGGCAGGTTGACCAGCTCGGCCAGGGCCGCCTTGCCGCCGAAGGGGTGGCGCAGCTCGAGGTAGTGCACCCGGCCCCAGGCCCAGCCCGCGGGCGCCGGGCCGAGCCGCTCGCCCAGCTCGGCCACCGTCTTCTGGAAGGCCGCCTGCACCACCTCGCGCCGGGTCTCGCGCCGCGGGGTCGACAGATCGTCCCAGACCGGGTGCTCGGGCTCGAAGAACCACACGTCCATCATGTGGGTCGAGTAGCGCTGCTGCAGCACGAACTCGCGCTGGGCCTCGGGCAGCTCGTCGCTCAGGGCGGCCAGGCCGGCCTGGCGGTAGGTCTCGAAGAAGAGGGTCGGGGCCGCGGCCTCGGACCTGGCCTCGAGGTCCCAGGCGATCAGCAACCCCAGGGCCTCGTCCTCGGCCTCGCTGCGCGGGGTGAGGGCCAGGAGGTCCTCCAGCAGGCAGGGCAGCACGCGCTCGGCGCGCTTCACCTTCACGTCGCGCTGGATGCGGGCGAAGGTGCTGAGGTCGTGCTTCGGGGTGGCGCGCAGCAACTCGACGATGCGATCCAGGCGGTAGGAGGGTGCGCTGTCGACGTGGAAGGGCACGGTCGCCCGCGCGGGATCCCAGAGCAGGTTGTTGGCGTGGCCCACCAGGGCGTCGGCGCCGCCGGTGAGCGCGGGCAGCTCCTCCGGCGCGGCGAAGCGCTTCCACTGGTAGTCGTCCAGCCAGCCCGGGGCCGGGAAGGTGCCCAGGTGCCGCTCGCGCACGGGGATGCGCCCGCAGGCGAACAGCTCCACCCCGCCCTGCGCGTCGGCGGCGGTGTACACGCTGGAGGGCGCGGCCACCCCGGCCAGCAGGGCGCGCAGCTCCGCGGCGCTCTTGGCCGACTGGCTGCGCCGCAGGCGCGCCAGGCTGTCCACCATGGAGCCCGGGTCCTGGTGCAGGGCCACGAGCGGGGCGCCCTGCGGCAGCTTGCCCGGGTACACGTCCTGGAGGATCGGCCCGTTGCGGCTGGCGCGCAGGACGAACTTGCGCGGCTGGAGCTCGTCGCCGTCCCGCACCAGGATCTCCACCTCGCGCCGGGCGAGCGGCTGGAAGCCCGCGGGGGTCTGCACCCGGCCCGGGTCGGCCGGATCGACGGACTCGAGGTAGAAGTCGACCACGTCCGCCACGGCCGAGGTCATGCCCCAGGCCACCTGCTGGTTGTGCCCGATCAGCACGTAGGGCAGGCCGGGCACGCTGATGCCGATCACGTCGAACTCCGGGCAGGCGAGCTGCATCTGCATCATCATCGAGGGCAGGAGGTGCGACAGGTGCGGGTCGCTGGCGAGCAGCGGCTTGCCCGAGCGGGTGCGGGCCCCGCCCACGGCGAAGGCGTTGCTGCCCAGTCCGAAGGCGCCGGGGGAGGGGAGCCAGGCGGCGTGCTCCGCCGGGCGCGGGTCCGCCGCGGGCGGCAGGGCGCCCGGGCCCGTGGGCAGGAGCGCGCGCACCTCCGGCGCGACGGCCGGCGGCAACGCCCGGAGCTCGCCCGTGAGCGGTACGCTCACCCCGCCGTCCCAGGGGCGCGAGGGGTACAGGGCCTCGGCCCGGTCCGGGCCCTGGTGCAGCGCGATCATCAGGCGCGACAGCTCCTGGGACCAGTTGTGGGTCACGCTCCAGGCCGTCAGCCGGCCCACGGCGAACGTGTCGGACGGCCGCCAGGGCTCGGGCGTGAGGCCCAGCAGGCGGTGCTCCAGGGGCGTCTGGTGGGCCAGGGCCGCGTTCACCCCGTCGGCGTATGCCTGGAGCAGCGCGCCCGCCTCCTCGTCCACCGCGGCCGCGTCCGCCTCGGCCGCCTCGTCGAGGCCCCAGCCGCGCATGGCCAGGTCGAACTCCACCGTGGTGCTGCCGAGCAGCGGCTGCTCGCCGACCAGCGCGCTCACCCGGCCGCGGGCGATGCGCCGGATCATGTCCATCTCGAAGAAGCGTTCGCGGGCCTGCACGTAGCCGGTGGCCCGCGCCAGGTCGCGCTCGCTCCTGGCCCGCACGTGCGGCACGCCCTGGGGATCGAGCAGCACCTCCACCGGCGCCTCCAGGCCCGGCAGGCGCAGCGTCTCGGTGTCCGGGCGCGGGTAGTCGGGGCTCATCTGGTAGCCCAGGAAGGCGGACAGGGCGCAGCTCGCGGACCCGAGCGAGGCCAGGCCCAGCAGGGCCGAGGCGGCGAGCAGGCGGAGCGAGCGCGTGGCGCGTGCGGTCGGGGACATGTGCGTGGCCTCCCTTCCCCCGGGTCAGAAGAGCTTGAACGGGCCGCGGAGGCCGACGCTCAGCGAATCCGTGGCCCGGCTGTTGCGCCCGGGGATCCAGGACAGGTTGCTGTAGGTGAGCGAGAGCTGCAGCGGCGCCCCCACCCGGAGCAGCGACACCACCAGCTCGGCGGTCAGCCGGTTCTTGTAGCCCGGCCGCCACAGCTTCTCCTGGGTCCAGTCCCAGAGCTCCGACTCGGACTCCCAGTCGGACTGGAACAGCCAGGTGAAGGCGTAGCCCACGCTCAGGCTGACGAGCGGAGGCAGGCTGTCCGGGTCGGCCACCTGCCCGCTCAGCCAGGTCTCGAGCACCGGCCCGCGCCAGGCCACCACGTCCAGCACGAGCTGGAAGCCGAGGAAGTCACCCGGGTCCAGCGAGTAGCGCTCCCCGGTGTAGGGCGCCAGGTCCAGGATGAGCGGGTTCTTGCGGCCCGTGGGCGCGTCGTAGGTGTGCTCGAACAGCGCCTCGTAGAAGAGATCCAGGCCCACGGTCAGGCGCTCGTCGAGCTCGCGCGGGCGGTAGTCCAGGGCCAGGTGGAGCCCGAGCTCCCCCTGGGCGTGCAGCTCCCAGCTCGTGGTGCCCGAGGCGACGATCTCCTCGGGATCCTTGGGCCGACCCGTGGGCAGCGCCCCCTGCACGGTCAGCGCCAGCCCCACGCCCTGATCGGTGAGCGCCGGCAGGTAGTCGGACAGGCGGTAGCGCAGCCCGAGGATGATGTCGGCCAGCACTCCGCGGTTGCCCACCCAGGTGCCGGGCCGGGGCTGGCCCATGCTCTGGGCCCACTCCCAGAAGTCCTCCTCGGTGTAGGTCCGCCCCAGCCACCACATGTAGTCCCCGGGCACCCAGGACAGGCGCGGCTCCACCGTGGTCCGCAGCACCACCGGCACGCCCAGCCCGAGGGTCAGGTTGTCCAGGATGCCGTACTGCAGCTTGGCGATCAGCACCTGGTAGGTCACCGAGGCGTCCGGGATGATGATGCCCTGCAGCCCGCCCCCCGGCTCGTAGCGGTAGAGCTTGTCGAGGAGCTGGGTGCGCCCGCCCTCGTCGTCGTAGGCGTTCGTCAACCAGGAGTGCAGGTAGGCCACGTCGACCAGGAAGGTCTCGGCCGGCAGCGTCTCGGTGGGCCGCCCGGCCCGGGCCGGCGGCGCGGCGGCCAGCAGGCCCGCGGCGAGCAGCGCCGCGGCGGGCAGCGCGTGGCGCGGGCTCATCGGGCCGCCTCCCCGGGAGGCGCGCGCAGGTCGAGGGTGCGGAACGCTCCGTCCGTGGCGGGCACCTGGCCGAGGGCGTAGTGCAGCAGCCCCGCGGCCGGCTCCATGATCGCGGCGTTCATGCTGTCGCGCGAGTCCACCAGCTCCGGGACCGCCAGCAGCTCCTCGGCCGCGGCCGCGTCCAGGCCGCCCAGCCGCGCCCGCACGGCCTGGCCCAGCAGGTGGCCGGAGCGCACCGAACGGAAGTAGTAGTTGGTCCAGTAGCGCTGGGGGCGCAGCGTCCAGTTCAGCAGGCGCAGGTCGAGATCCTCCGGGTTCAGCCGGAAGTGGACGTTCAGCCGCAGATCGTCCGGGCCCTCGCCGCCCAGGCGCCGGCCGTGCGCGTCGAAGCCGGCGGGCTCCTGGGACTCGGGCCGCAGCACGCGGAAGCCCGTGCCGTCCCCGAGGATGTCGCTGTCGGCCTCGACCAGGGCGAGGTCGCCCCCCGCGTCCGCGAGCAGGAAGCACCAGCCGAAGGTGTAGGGCGCCCCCCGCAGGCGCTCGAGCGCCTCGGCCACGCTGGTCGCGTGGGTGAGGATGTCGCGGCCGAGCAGCCCCATGGGGACGCCGCTGGACACGAGCCTGGCCAGGATGAGGTGCTCCCGGAGCTCGGCCACCAGCGGGTTGTCCAGGCTGTCGCACGGGTTGGCCGCGAAGGCCAGGCCCGCCTCGTTCATCCCCGAGTAGCCGAACACCGCGCCGGTCCAGCCCAGGGTGACGTGCGCCAGTCCGTCGTCCGGCCGGTGCACCAGCACCGCGGTGTGCTTGTGGGCGGTGTTCGAGTCCAGCAGGCTGAAGTGGTGCGCGAGCAGCGGGTCCCCGCCGGCCGTGGCCGGGCCCCGGGCGGCGAAACCGAACGGTCCGGGTTGGCTGCGCCCGTCGTCGAAGGACTCCTCCGGGACCTCCCAGGGCGCCTTGCCGAAGCCCGCCGTGGTGAAGCCGAAGCGCACCTCGCGGGCCATGTTGGCCTTGGCCGGGGGCGGATCGGTGATCCAGGCGGTGTCGCCCGCGGACACGATCACGGAGGTGTAGGCCGCGGGCGGGAAGCCGCCGGGCGGCCGCAGGGTGACCTCGAGCCCCGCGCCCGCCTGGCCGCAGGAGCCCAGGCCCACGCCCTCGTCCCCGGGCACGAAGGAGGCCCCCGGGATCTGCAGCCGGACCTGGTGCGGATCGACCCCGTCCTCGTCCTCCAGGCACAGCCGCAGGCGGGCGCCGGTGGGGATCTCCACCCGGGCCACGTAGGGGGCGGGCTCGAACTCCATGGCGCTCTCGCCCGGCTCGTCGAGCTCGCCGTCGCCGTCGTTGTCGGCCCCGTCCGCCTCGGCGCCCTCGAAGGTGACGCGGGTGAGGTGGGGGGAGGACTGGTCGCGCAGGAAGTAGGTGATGGCCCGGAAGGCCACCAGGGTGTCCATGAAGGTGTTGAGGATCAGCACGGTCTCGTAGGGCACGTCCGCCCCGTCGGCCACCCCGCGCAGCTCCTCGCGGTATTCGGCCGGGATGGTGGCCTCGAGGCTCTGCGCGGACTCCAGGAAGATGAGGTAGGAGAACTGGCCGTCGTCGTAGCGCGCGTCCTGGTACTCGAGCAGGAAGTCCGCGATGCTCGGCCGCTCGCGGTTCAGGTAGGGCAGGATCGAGGTGGACAGGAGCTGGGTGTAGAGCGAGCGCAGCTTGCTGGACACCGCGGCCCCGTGCTGGAAGCCGCGCTCGTAGGGCGTGCCCGTGAGCTCGAGGAGCTCCACGTGGCTGGGCTCCTGGGCTGCCTCGCAGCCGATCGGGCCGCCAGCCGGGCCGACCAGGAGACCCACCAGCAGGAGGGCGAACCTCGGGGCGATCATGGCGCGGAACCGGAGCATGGACGGGCATGTTACCACGGCTGGCCCGGTCGTCCCGCACAAGAAATACGAGGAGGAGGCCTCTTCGAAGTGGAGGGCGAAGGCGGGGAGGGACGGCTTCCAGGTTGTGACCGCGGGTCGCATCGGCTATGCTCAGCTTCGGGCCGAGGAAGGTTGGCCCGAGGGAGAGGACGGATGTGCCGCGAGGACAAGCTGCTCAAGCGGATCACGGTCGACCCGCGCATCTTCGGCGGCAAGCCCATCATCCGTGGCCGCCGCCTAGCCGTCGAGCACGTGTTGGGCATGCTGGCCGCGGGTGACGAGGCGGACACCATCCTGGAGGGCTACCCCTGGATGGAGCGCGAGGACATCCAGGCTTGCCTGGTCTATGCCCGACGCCTGGTGGGCCACGAGCGCGTCGAGGCCGTTCGAATCCGGACACGGGGATGAAGGTCCTGCTAGATTCCTGCGTGTGGGGCGGGACGGCCAAGGCCCTGCGCTTGGCTGGCCACGATGTGGTCTGGGCGGGAGATTGGCCCAAGGACCCCGGTGATGACGAGATCCTGCGCTGGGCGCATCGGCGCGGCCGTGTGCTGGTGACCCTGGACAAGGACTTCGGTGAGCTCGCGGTGGTCCATCGGCAGGCCCACGCGGGCATCCTCCGCCTGGTGGGCTTCGCCGCCCGCCAGCAGGCGATCATGTGCCTGCACGTGCTCGAGCGCTGTGCGGTCGACCTCGCGACCGGCGCGCTGGTGACGGCGGACTCCACGGGCCGCCTGCGCATCCGCGCCGCGGAGAGGCCAGGCGAGCGAGCTCCCGCGACCCGCCGTCCCCGCCGCCGCTGACCAGGTTTCCGCCTCCATCTCGAGGGAGTGCGACCCCGGCGCTCCCAGCAGTCTAGAAATTCAGGCCGTGGCACGGCGGGTAATTCTGATCGGGTCCTTACCCTGACAGAAGGACGTACGGGATTGTGTTCGTGGACGGGCGGGCTCAGTCGGTCTCGTCGTCGTCCCTGTCCTTGTCGTCCTTGCGGCCGCGGCGGATGTCCTTGGAGCGCATGTTGGCGGGCAGGAACTTCTTGCGTACGCGGATGGCCTTGGGGGTCAGCTCCACGAACTCGTTCTCGCCCACGAACTCGATGGCGCTCTCGATGCTGAGCTCGCGCGCCGGGGTCAGGATGATGTTCTCGTCCTTGCCGGCCGCGCGCAGGTTGGTGAGCTTCCGCCCGCGGGTGCAATTGATGTTGAGGTCGTTCTTGCGGGTGTGCTCGCCCACCACCATGCCCTCGTAGACCGGGACGCCCGGGCCGACGAACAGGGTGCCGCGCGCCTGCAGGTGGAACAGCCCGTAGGCCACGGTCTCACCCTCGCGGTCGGCGACCAGGGAGCCGTTGCGGCTGAGCACGATCGGCCCCAGCCAGGGGATCCAGCCGTCGAAGGCGGTGCTCATCAGCCCCTCGCCGCGGGTCTCGGTCAAAAAGTCCGAGTGGAAGCCGATCAGCCCGCGGGTGGGGATGCGGAAGGTCAGCCGGGCCCGGCCGCGCGTGCGGGACATGTCGATGAGCCGGCCCTTGCGCCGCCCGAGCACCTCGGTCAGCGTGCCCAGCACCGTGTCCGGGCAGTCGATGGTCAGCAGCTCCACCGGCTCGTGCAGCTTGCCGTCGATCTCGCGGGTGACCACCTCGGGCCGGGAGAGCATCAGCTCGTAGCCCTCGCGGATCATGGTCTCGGCCAGGATGGCGAGCTGCAGCTCGCCGCGGCCCACCACCCGGTAGCCCTCGCCGCCCTCGATGGGGGAGACGTGCAGCGCCACGTTGGCCAGGGCCTCGCGCTCCAGGCGGGTGCGCAGGTTGCGGCTGGTGACGAAGGTCCCGTCCCGGCCGGCGAAGGGCGAGGTGTTGACGTAGAAGTTCATGGCCAGCGTCGGCTCGTCCACCCGGACGCGCGGCAGGGCCGGGACCTGCGCGTCGGTCACCAGCGTGTCGCCGATGGTGACCTCCTGGATGCCGGCCACCGACACGATGTCGCCGCAGCTGGCCGACTCCGTCTCGGTGCGGGTCAGCCCGTTGTAGGTGTACAGGCGCATGACCTTGCCCGGTTGCACCCGCCCGGCGTCCCCCAGCACGTAGACCACCTGGCCCGTGCGGACGGAGCCGGACTCGATGCGCCCGAGCATGAGCCGGCCCACGTAGTCGTCCCAGCCCAGGTTGCTGACCAGCAGGCGGAAGGGCTCCTCGCGCCGGTCGATGGGCGGCGGGATGTGCTCCAGGATGGCCTCGAACAGCGGCTTGAGATCCGTGGCGCCGGCCGCGTCCTCCAGCCGGCGGGCGCACAGGCCGGCCCGGCCGTTGGCGTACAGCACCGGGAAGTCGATCTGCGAGTCGTCGGCGCCGAGGTCGATGAACAGGTCGTAGGCCTCGTCCAGCACCTCGGCCGCGCGCGCGTCCTTGCGGTCGATCTTGTTGATCACCACGATCACCGGCAGGTGCCTGGCCAGCCCCTTCTCCAGCACGAAACGGGTCTGGGGCAGGCAGCCCTCGGCCGCGTCCACCAGCAGCACGATGCCCTGGGCCATGGTCAGCGTGCGCTCGACCTCGCCGCCGAAGTCGTGGTGGCCCGGGGTGTCGAGGATGTTGATCTTCACCCCGCGGTAGGTGACGGCGGTGTTCTTGGCCAGGATGGTGATGCCGCGCTCGCGCTCCAGGAAGAAGCTGTCCATGACCCGCTCGGTCGCCTCCCCGCTGCCCTTCAGCAGGCCGCTCTGGCGGAGCAGGGCGTCGACCAGGGTGGTCTTGCCGTGGTCGACGTGGGCCACGATGGCGACGTTGCGCAGGTGGGTGAGACGCTCGGGGGCCATGCTTTCGCTCCTGGTGCAGACCTACAGCGCGGCACTCATGCACCGCCGCGGGCCGGTTGTCAAATGCCGCGTCACCTGCTCCGTGCCCGGTTCGCGGTTCGCTGGTGGGCCGGGGAGACCGAGACCCCCTCAGGAGCGCCTCCGCCGGGGCCTGGGCTTCGCGCTCGGCCCGGGGGCGGTCCTGGGCCTGGTCCTGGGCCTGGACCCGGGCCTGGCCCGGGGCACCTCGGGGAACAGGGGCGCGAGCTCGGGATCGGCGCGCATCTGCCGCTCCAGCGCGGGATCGAGGCGGACGGCTCGCGCCACCTCGGCCCGGGCCCTCGCGAGATCGCCGCGCAGCGCGAGGATGCACGCCCGGCCCCAGAAGGCGGCGGCGTGGCCGAGCGCGCAGGCCTCGCCGTAGCTCGCCAGCGCCTCGTCGTCGCGCGCCAGCTTGCGCAGCGAGTTGGCGCGGTTGTGCCAGGCCTCGGGCAGCGGATGCGAGCTGAGCGAGGCGTCGTAGGCCTCGATCGACCGGGCGTACCTGCCCAGGTCGTGGAGCGCGACGCCGCGGGAGAGGTGCGCCTGCGCCAGCCTGAGCGGATCGACGCACAGCCCGATCGCCCGCCTGGCCGCCCGGAGCGCCTCCTGGGGCCGGCGCAGCGCGGCCAGGCTGGACGCCAGGTTGCACCAGGCGAAGTCGTTCTGCGGGTCGATCTCCACCGCCCGGGCGAACCTCTCGCGGGCGTCCTGGTCGCGGCCGAGCCGCTGCGCGGCCACGCCGGCGTTGTTCCACTCGAGGCTGGTGGCGGAGGGCCCGGGCTCGCGGGCGACCCGCTCGAGCTCCCCGTCCTCGAGGGCCAGGAGCTGGAGCTGCTGGCGGGCCCGCTGGAGCGGGAGCCAGGTCCAGGTCGGATCGTCGCTGCACAGCGCGAGGACGCGCTCGTAGCGCCGCCGGGCCAGCCTGCGCCGGCCACAGGCGAAGAGCGCGTCGGCCAGCTCCGCCTGCAGGAAGGGAGAGCCGGGCTCGAGGGCCGCCGCGCGCCGGAGGGGCTCCAGCGCTTCGGAGTGGAGGCCCGCGGCCGCGAGCGCCAGGCCGACCGCGCGCCAGGCGTCGGCGCTCCGCGGGGAGGCCGCGGCGGCCTCGCGCGCGAGGGAGAGCGCCGCGTCGTGCTGCCCGGCCGCGCTGAGCCGGTGGGCCTCCTCGATGGCCTCCTCCCGCTGCTGGCCCAGGAACTCCTTCCTCGCCAGCCGCGAGAGCGCGGGGCCGAGGGCCGCCAGGTCCAGCCCGGCCGGCACGCCCAGCTGCACCGCGCGCGAGCCCTGGGTGTCGCCCTCGTTCCCGCCGATGACCAGGAGCGCGCCGCAGGCCAGCACCACCACCCCGTGGTCGTGGGTCGCGACCGGCAGCCGGCCCGCGTCCGACACCGCCCGGGTGCCCGGGTCGAAGAGCTCCGCCTGGCCGAACGAATGGTCGTCCTCCTCCCCGTCGAAGCGGCAGGTGGTCTCGAAGCCGCCCGTCACCAGCCACTGCCCGGACGGCAGCCGGGTCCAGGTCGGCCGCTCGCGCTTCGCCAGGGGCGCGCCGGAGTGGCCGGGCGGCCTCGCCCGGGGCGACGCGGTGAGCCTCCCGACCCCGGAAAGATCGCCCCGCGTCCAGCGATCCTCGGCCGGCGCGTAGATCTCGACCCCGGCCTCGCGCATCCGGTAGGTGCCGAGATCGTAGTAACTGCCGCCGACCACCCGCACCCGGCCGTCGGCCAGCAGGCTGCAGACCGGTGAGGCGCGGGGCTCGTGGAGCGGCCGCACCTTCAGCCAGCGGAACCTGGGCGCGGAGCCCGTGGCCATCGGGTCTCTCCTCCAGGGCTCAGGGGTCGCGGTCCTGCCGCGCGCCGAGCAGCCGGCCGGCGAGCGCCACCACGGCCTGGGCGTGCCCGCCCCGTGACAGCACCTCGTCGAGCGCGTCGGCCACCCGCTCGATGGCCTGGGCGGTCACGGTCAGGGGCGGGGTGAGCTTGAGGGTCGGCAGGTCGCAGGCGCCCACCTGGGTGACGATGTGGTGGTCGGCCAGCAGGCCCAGGGACACGTGCTGGGCGAACATGCCGGCGGTCAGATCGCCGAGCTTGCCCCACAGCCCCCGGCCGAGCAGCCCGCCCGTGGCGTCGTGGAAGCGGATGCCCTGCAGGAGCCCCCGGCCGCGCACCTCGCTCACGGTCGAGGGGTGCCTGGCGGCCAACGCGGCCAGCCGGGCGGAGAGCTCGGCCCCGCGCGCCCGGGCGTTCTCGACCAGGCCCTCGTCCCGGAGCACCCGCAGCGTCTCGTGCAGCGCGGCCATGGCCAGCGGTCCCCCGGAGAAGGTGGTCTTGTGGTCGAGCGCGTGGCGCATCGCCCCGTAGGCCTGCGCGTGCACCTCGCTGCGGACGACCAGCGCGCCCACGGGCATCAGCCCGCCGCCCAGCGCCTTGGCGGTCGCCAGCGCGTCGGGCACCAGCCCGGGCTCGTGCTCGAAGGCCCACATGCGGCCCGTGCGCCCCAGGCCGCACTGCACCTCGTCCACGATGAGCAGCGCGCCGTGCTCGCGGCACAGCCGGGCGGCTTCCGCCAGGTACCCCTCGGGCTGGGGGCGGCAGCCGCCCTCGCCCTGGACGGGCTCCACCACCAGGGCGGCCACGTCGCGCTTCCCGAGCGCCCGCGCGAGCACGCTGCGATCCCCGAACTGGAGGAGCTCGAGGCCGGGCAGCAGTGGCCCGAAGCGTTCGCGTCGGGCGGGTGCGTCCAGGAGCCCGAGCACGCCCAGGGTGGTGCCGTGGAAAGAGCGCCGGATGCCCAGGATCCTCCGCCGGCCCGTGGCCGCCCGGGCCAGCTTGAGGGCCGCCTCCATGGCCTCGGAGCCGCTCGAGCAGAAGAACACCTTGTCGAGCCCGGCCGGGAGGGTGGCCGCCAGGGCCTCGGCCCCGAGCGCGGTCAGGGTCGAGGCCTCGACCTGGGTGAAGCCCGGCGCGCCCGAGTCCAGCATGGCGTGGAGCGCGGCCCGGACGGCGGGGTGGTTGTGGCCGAGCGCGTGCACCCCGTAGCCCGCGGTGAAGTCCAGGTAGCGCTCGCCGCGCTCGTCCTCGAGCTCGAGCCCCTCCGCGCGCACGTAGCGCCGGCCGAACCCGGCCAGGTCGAGCAGTTCGGCGAAGCCCGGGTTCACGTGCTGCCTGTACAGCCCCGGCCCCTCGGCCCAGCGCTCGCGGAGCGCCCTGAGGAGCGCGCTCTCCGGTGCCTGTGTGCTCATGCTCCGTCCCCTTTCGAGCCTGGGAAGAGGAAAACAGGAATCCCCGAGAAAGGAAATGGGATTCTGGGAGGAGAAGTAGGATGCTCGGATGTGGAGGCCATCGGATGCACGCCTGGTGCGCGGGATGTCTGTGGCTGGCCCTGCTGCCCGCCTTCCCCGCTCCGCTGGAGGTCCAGGCCCTGGTCGAGCTGCGCGCGCTCGCGCCGGCCGAGGCCGGGGCGCTGCTCGACCACCTGCTCGAGGTCGCCGGCCGGGCCGAGCGCGAGCTCCGTCCGCTCGGGGCCTGCCGGGTCACCCGGGAGCTCGTGCTCGCGCAGGTCGTCGCGCGCCTGGCCGACCGGCGCCAGCGGCTGGCGCGGGGCGAGGACCTGCCGCGCGGGGCCGGCGACCTCCGCCGCACGGTCCTGGACTTCGAGGCCTGGAAGCTGGTCCGCTTCGTCCGCTCGGGCGTCTTCCCCAAGCGCTACTTCGGCTACCTCGACCGGCGGAACGACACCGCCGCCCTGGAGGGGCGGCTCCGGGACATCACCCGCCGGGTGGTGGCCGTCTCCAACGCCTACCAGGCGGAGCGCGGGCACCCGGTCCGGATCAGCGACCTCGAGGTGGTGGTGACCTTCCTGGCCGAGGGTGGCGCCATCCTGCTGCGGGAGCGGCAAGATCTGCTCGGCCGGCTGCACCCGGTCTTCGAGGTGGGGCTGGACGATGTGGCGCTGGGCTTCTCGGACCTGCCCGGGCTCCAGGCGCGCATCGATCGCGAGGCCGGGACCGACCTGCAGGGGTTGGTCGGCTGGGCCGACACCCAGGTGGCCGCGCTCGCCGCCGAGGGCCCGGTGCCCCGCCACCTGCGCCTGCTCAAGCACCCGCACGGGGACGGAGGTCCCCACGCGTACCTCCGGCGCTTCATGACCTTCGAGGAGGCCGTGGCGGGCACGGCCTTGATGTACCTGTGGGAGAAGGAGATCGCCGCCCGGAAGCTCCTGAACCAGGGGCTCCCGCCGCTCGAGCGCAGGAGCCTGGAGGAGCAGTTCGTGATCGCCTCGCTGGTCTACAACTCGGGCCGCCTGCACGTGCCCGAGCGCTGGCGTCAGATCCAGGCCGCCGCGACCGCGGCCTGGCTGGTGGCGGTCTCGGACCGGAACGCGCCCGAGCGGCCGCGCCTGGACGTGACGCTGCCCGCGGAGGCCCTGGCCGGGCTGTGCGCCGGCCAGGGCTACCCCGAGCAGCCCACCTCCTGGGTGGCGGTCTACCATGTGCTCCAGCGCCATGGCGCCTTCGTGGCACTGCGGAACTTCTCGGATCATTTCGACGATTCCGGCTTCTTCAGGGCGGGGGAGACGGGGACGGAGTAGGTCAGCGGCCGAGGGTCTGCCACAGGAAGGTGTAGGCCTGGGCCCACATGAAGGCGCTCTGCTGGTTGGTGGCCGCCGCCGCGTGCCCGCCCTCGGTGTTCTCGAAGTAGAGCACCCCTGGATGACCTTGCGCCAGCATGCGCGCCACCATCTTGCGCGCGTGGCCAGGGTGCACCCGGTCGTCCCGGGTCGAGGTGAAGAAGAAGGTCGGCGGGTACTCCGTCCCCGGTCGAACCAGTTGATACGGCGAGTATTTCTGGAGGAAGGCCCAGTCCTCGGGCTTGTCCGGATCGCCGTACTCGGCCACCCAGCTCGCCCCGGCCAGCAGCTTGTCATAGCGCCGCATGTCCAGGAGCGGCACCGCGCACACGATGGCCCCGAACAGGTCGGGCCGCTGGACCAGCATGTTGCCCACGAGTAGCCCGCCGTTCGAGCCGCCCTCGATGCCCAGCCTGGCCGGCGAGGTGATCTTCCTGGCGATCAGATCCTCGGCCACCGCGATGAAGTCGTCGTAGGCCCGCTGGCGGTTCTCCCGCAGCGCCGCCTGGTGCCAGCGCGGGCCGAACTCGCTCCCGCCGCGGATGTTGGCCAGGGCGTAGGTGCCGCCCCGCTCCAGCCACGCAGCGCCGTTGAGCGCGCTGTAGCCAGGCAGCATGGGCACCTCGAAGCCGCCGTAGCCGTAGAGCAGGGTGGGGTTCGCGCCGTCGGCCCGGAGGTCCGCCCGGCTCACCAGGAAGTAGGGCACCCGGGTGCCGTCCCTGGACGTGGCCTGGTGCTGGGCGATGGCCAGCCCCTGGGCGTCGAAGAAGGCGGGCAGCGCCTTCAGCACCTCGGGCGCTCGCAGGCCGCCCGCGGCCGGGGCGACCGACGTCCGCAAGAGCTGGCTGGGGGTGAGGAAGTCGGTCGAGGAGATGAACACCTCGTCGCTCTCGATCGGGTCGATCGGCCAGGCCATCAGGCTGGCGTACTCGGGCAGGCCCGGGATGATCGTCCGCGTCCAGGCGCCTCCCTCCCTGCGCAGCACCTCCAGGCGCGAGCGGACGTTGTCGAGCACCTGGAGCACGAGCGCGCTCCGGGTCGCGCTGAACCCGCCCAGCGAGCTCCGCGCGGTGGGCTCGAACAGGACCTCGAGCTGGCGGCCGCCCCCGAGGAAGCCCTCGAGCTCGGCCGCGAGCAGCGAGCCCGCCCGGTAGGTCCGGCCGCCCACGCTCCAGTCGGAGCGCAGCTCGAGGAGCAACATCTCCCGGTGGAACGAGGCGTTGGCGTCCGCGGGCTTGTCCAGCCGGATCAGCTCCGTCCCCCGACGCAGGAAGACCTCGTCGGTGTAGAAGGTGATCCCCCGGACCACGAGGTCGCGCTCGAAGCCCGGGGTGGGGTCGTGCAGGGCGGAGACCGACATGTCCTGGGGCTGCCCCTCGTACACGCCGCGCGCCTCGGCCAGCGGGGTGCCCCGGCGCCACTCCTTGACGATGCGCGGGTAGCCCGACTCGGTCAGGCTGCCCGGGCCGAAGTCGGTGGAGACGTACACCCGCTCGTGGTCGATCCAGGAGAGGCCGCCCTTGGCCTCGGGCAGGGAGAAGCCGCCCTCGACGAACCGCTTCTCCTGCAGGTCGAACTCCCGGGTCACGTCCGCGTCCTTGCCCCCGCGGGAGAGCGCGACCAGGCAGTAGCGCTCCTCGGGCCATAGGCAACCGGCGCCGTGCCAGACCCACTGCTCGCCCTCGGCCTTCGACAGCGCGTCGAGGTCGAGCACGGTCTCCCACGCGGGCTCGGGCTTCGCGTACTCCTCGGGCGTGGTGCGCCGCCAGATGCCGCGCTCGTGCCGGGCGTCCTTCCAGAAGTTGTAGTACCGCCCGCCCAGCTCCTCGACGTACGGGATGCGCGCGTCCGAGTCCAGGATGGCCAGGAGGCGCGCCTGGAGCCGCGGGAAATCCGCCCCCTCGGCCAGGGCCCTGCGGCTCTCGGCGTTCCGCTCGGCCACCCAGGCGAGCGCCTGCGGGCCCTCCACCTGCTCGAGCCACAGGAAGGGATCCGTGTCCACGTCGACCTCCGCGCCGGGATCCGGCCGGGCGCCGGCCGCGGGGCCCGAGCAGCCGGGCGCGAGCGCCAGCGTCAGGGCGAGCACCCATCCCGAACCGGCCAGTGTACGTCCCCGCATGGCAGTCACCTCACGTCTGGACCAGGGGTTGCAGCGCGGCCAGCAGCCGGGCCGCCTCGCCCAGGTTGAAGGCCCCGCTGAGCGTCACGTGCTTCAACAGCCCGGTCACCAGCACCCGGTGACGGCCGCCGTCGGGCAGCGCACCGAGCTCCGCCTCGAGCGCGCGGGCGTGGGAGACCGGGATGATGTGGTCGTGCGGATCGTGGATCAGGCTGACCGGGCAGCGCAGCCCGGCCAGCTTGCCAGCCGGGGACAGGGCCTCGAGCGCGGCGCGATCCTGGGCGGCCACGTCCAGGGCCACCGGATCGCGCGGCAGCAGCCAGCGCTCGCGGAAGGCGCGCTTCTCCTCGGGCGAGGCCTGGTGGCAGAAGCGGCGCAGCAGCGCCTCGAGCTCCGCCAGCCGGGCCGGGTCGAGTCCCAGCGCGGCGCGCTGGCGCCAGGCGCCGATCGCGTCGCGGTAGATGAGGTCGTCCTCGGCGGCCTCGTCCTCCGCCGGGTCGTGGCGGGTGCGCAGGAAGTGCTGGTAGAGCTCGGGGAACGAGTGGTAGGCCCCGATGGACAGCACGAAGCGCACCCGCTCGGCCACCTCGGGACGGGTGGCGACCACCAGGGCGTAGGCCGCGGCGAAGGAGAAGCCCACCAGGCCCACCCGGTGGCCCGTCTCCGCGTGCAGCTCGCCGATCAGGCCGGCCAGGGCCTCCAGGTCGCTCGGCAGCCACTCGAGCCGGCTCATACCGGGCAGGTTCGGCACGGCGCAGGCCGCCCCCGAGACCGCGAGCTGGCGGGCGAAGTGCTGCAGCCGCGCGTCGTCCTTGCCGTTCAGCGTGGCGCCGTGGAGCGCGATCAGCACCGCCTCGGGCTGGTGGCGCGGCAGCAGGAGGTCGTAGGGCATGCCGGCCGAGGTGCGGCGCGCGCGCTGCTCCTCGACCCGGGGGTCCGGGCCGCCGCCCTCCGGGGCGCGGGCCAGGCGCCGCAGCAGGCCGAGGAGCCTCGCCATGTCCACCAGGCCCACGCGCGCTCCCTTCAGGCCGCCGGGCGGGGCTGGCCGAACACGCCGAGCTGGCGGCGGAAGAGCCACAGGCCGACACCGATGCCGACGATGGTGAACAGCTCCAGCAGCTCCTCCCAGAAGTCGGCCCACATGGGCACCTCGCGGAAGACGCGCAGCAGGCCGAAGCGCATCAGCCCGAAGCCGAAGAAGCCGAACGCCGCGAAGAAGCCGAGCTCGGCCCAGCGCAGGCCCCGTCGGCCCGCCAGCAGGCAGCCGGTGGCGAGCAGGAAGCCGGCCGCGCCGACCAGCGGCAGCACCCGGTCGACGGTCAGGGCCTGGAACGGGGTGACCTGGTAGAGGAGGTGCGAGCCGAACACGTCCACGGACAGATCGAGGGTCAGGAGCGGCGCGGCGAGCGGCAACAGCGAGACCACCGCCAGCACCGGCGCGGTGAACAGCATGAGCCTGTGCAGCCCGCAGGTCACCGGCTCCTTCTTCCAGCAGCGGCGGCACAGGCGCACGAGCGCGCAGGGGGCCTCGGGGTCGGTGAAGCGCAGGGCCCGGTCGTCCAGGATGCGGAACAGCGCCCAGGGGAACAGCGACCACATGACCAGCATGCCGGCCACGTGGCCGAGGTCGACGAGATCGCTCTCGCCGCCAGGCAGCATGGCGTTCACCGCGCAGAACGCCTCGCCGACGAAGAACCCCCACAGCCCCCAGCGCAGCAGGCGCAGATCCCTATCGCGCACCCCGCGCAGCGGGATCACCGCCAGGGCGAGCGCCAGCAGCATGTAGGTCGGCTTGATGCCCAGCCCGGACACGGTCCAGGCCAGCTGGTCCCAGAAGCTGAGCGCGAGCGGGGTGGGCATGGCCCGAGCCTAGCGCCAACCGCCGCGTGAACACAACGGGAACCGCGTCCCGTGAGCGGACGGACGGGAGGGGACGGAGTGGGAGCGGCGGACCGGCGCGGCTAGCGGGCGACCAGGATCACGGTGCTCCGGGGGTTGACGAGGTAGTGATCGCTCGGCTCCAGGGGGGTCTCCTCGCCCTCCGCCACGAAGTCGGGCCCTGCCGGCAGCGACGTGTCCGCCACCCGGTACCAGCGCATGCCCCTGGGCGGCGCGGGCAGGCGGAAGCCCTGCATGCGGTGGTCCGCGTTGTAGATGAAGAACAGGCGGTAGTCGCCGAGCGCGCTCGGCTCCTCGCTGCCGTCGAGCTGGTAGCCCAGGCAGCGCGCCTCCGGGTCGTCCCAGCGGGGCGGACCGCCGTCCGGGCCGAACCACTCCAGGTCGGGCACCCGGTTGCAGCCGGTGTCGGCGCCCGAGTAGAACTTGCGCCGGTGCAGGATGGTGTGGCGCTTGTTGAAGGCGATGGCCCGGCGCACGAACTCGGTGAAGCCGCGGTTGCGCTCCGCCGCGCCCCAGTCGAGCCAGGACAGGGCGTTGTCCTGGCAGTAGGCGTTGTTGTTGCCCCGCTGGGTGCGCAGGAACTCGTCACCGCCCAGCAGCATGGGCGTCCCCAGCGAGAACAGCAGCGCGCACATTTGGTTCTTGGCGAGCTGGAGGCGCAGCAGCAGGATCTGGGGGTCCTCGGTGTCGCCCTCCCAGCCGCAGTTCCAGGAGTGGTTGTCGTCCGAGCCGTCCCGGTTGTCTTCCAGGTTGGCCTCGTTGTGCTTGCCGTTGTAGGACACCAGGTCCCACAGGGTGAAGCCATCGTGGCAGGTGACGAAGTTGACGCTGTTGAAGGCCGAGCGGCCGTCGTCGCCGTACAGGTCGGCCGAGCCGGCCAGGCGCCAGCCGAGCTCCCGGACCTTCCCCGCGTCGCCCTTGACGAAGCCGCGCACGGTGTCGCGGAAGCGGCCGTTCCACTCCGACCAGTCCACCGGGAAGTTGCCCACCTCGTAGGTCCCCAGATCCCAGGGCTCGGCGATGAGCTTCACCCGGGCCAGCACCGGGTCCTGGGCCACGGCGTCGAAGAACGAGCTCGAGGCACGGAACCCGCCGGCCTCGCGCCCGAGCACGGAGGCCAGGTCGAAGCGGAAACCGTCCACGTGCATGGCCTCGACCCAGTAGCGCAGGGAGTCCATCACCAGGCGCAGCGCCGGGGGGCTGGCCAGGTTCAGGCAGTTGCCGCAGCCGGTGAAGTTCATGTAGTAGCGGCCGGGCTGGCCGGGCGCGTCGGCCAGCAGGTAGTAGCTCGGGTTGTCGATGCCCTTGAAGCTGAGGGTCGGCCCCAGCTCGTTACCCTCGCAGGTGTGGTTGTACACCACGTCCAGGATCACCTCGATGCCGGCCCGGTGGAGCTCGCGCACCAGGGTCTTGAACTCCTCGACCTGGCCGCCCAGCTTGCGCCCTGTCGCGTAGGACACCTCGGGGGCGAAGAAGCTCTGGGTGCTGTAGCCCCAGTAGTTGGTCAGCCCCCGGCCGCGCAGGAAGTCCTCCACGTAGAACTCGTGCAGCGGCAGAAGCTCGACCGCGTTGACCCCCAGCGACTTCAGGTGGGGGATGCGATCGACGAACCCGAGGTAGGTGCCGGGGTGCCGGGTGCCCGCGGAGGGGTGGGCGGTGAAGCCCTTCAGGTGCACCTCGTAGATGAACAGCTTCTCCAGCGCGTGCCCCGGGGGGGCGTCGCCCTGCCAGTCGAAGGCGTCGTCCACCACGATGGCCTTGGGGACCACGGGGGAGCTGTCCCGCCGGTCCATGCTCAGATCGCGCTCCGGCGACATGGCGTCGTAGGCCAGCAGCAGGTTGTCCTGGTTGCTGGCCTTGCCGGTGAGCGCCTTGGCGTAAGGATCGAGGAGCAGCTTGGCGTCGTTGAATCGCAGGCCGCGGGCGGGCTCGAAGGGGCCCCGCACCTTGTAGCCGTAGAGCTGACCTGGCTTCAGGCCGCGCACCTGGCCGTGCCAGATGCGCCGGGTCTGCTCGGGCAGCTCGATCACGTCGGTGGGCGGTCCGTCCGGTCGATCGAACAGCAGCAGGAAGACCGCCTCGGCGTAGCGGGAGTACAGGGCGAAGTTCACTCCGTCCCCGTTCGGCGTGGCGCCGAGCGGGTAGGGGTGGCCGGACGTCACGCGGCGCTGGGTCCTGTGCTGCAGGCGATCGTTCATGCGGCATCCTCCATGCCCGGCGGGTCGGGGCTCGCCAGAGTGCACCACGGCGGGCGGGTGGCACGCAAGGGGGGCCGGTGGTAGCCTGGGCCTGGCGGGGGACGGAGGTTGGGCCATGGACACGCGTACGGTTCCTCGAGCCTGCCTGGCGGGCGCGGCCCTGGTGCTCGGCCTGACCGCCTGTGGGCCCCAGGGGGATGGAGTGAATGGACCGGTCGCGCAGCGCATGCTGATCCTGGCGGCCGACCCCCTGGCCGAGGCGGCCGACGAGTACGCTACCTTCCGCCAGGAGGGCGGGTTCGAGGTCGAGGTGGTGACCATGGGTGAGCTTTGGGGGAGGGCGCCCTTGGATGGGCTGAGGGCCGAGATCTCCCGGCGTGTCCTGGAGTTCGGTCAGGCGGACGAGGGTCGGGAGAGCTTCGTGCTGATCCTCGGCGACGCGGACGAGCTCCAGCCCGACTCGACGGCGCGTGTCCCCGCCACCGTCGGACCGCGCGGCGACGTGGGCGACACGCCCTACGCCGACCTGGACGCGGATGGCCTGCCCGAGCTGGCCGTCGGCAGGCTGCCGTTCAGCACGGCGGAGGAGATCCGGGCTTACCTGGAGCGCGTGCGGCTCCGCGAGGCGGGCTACCTGCCTGGGACCTGGAACAGGACCCTGGCCGCCTTCGCCGGCGAGGGGGGGTTCGGCGTCGAGGTCGACGGCATGCTGGAGCTGGCGGCTGGCTGGATCTTCGACGAGATGTCCTACGACTTCGACATGACCATGACCTACGCCTCGGCCAGCTCCTCCTACCACCTCCCCCCGGGGGCCTGGGAGGCGGACTACGCCGAGCGCTACCTGGCCGGCGCGGTCATCCAGCCCTACATCGGACACACCCTCGGGGCGGTCGAGTGTTGCCGCGAAGCCCCGCGGCGCGCCGGGCTCCTGGGCTTCTTCTCTTGCAGCGACGGCCAGTACCAGTCCGACGGCGCGGGCAGCCTGGCCGAGGAGCTGCTGGCCAGGCCGGGCGGACCCGTGGCCATCCTGGCAGCCTCGGACGTCTCCCACCCCTACGCCAACGCCATCCTGCCGCGCGAGCTCGGCCACGCGGTGCTCGATCTGCACGCCCGAACCTACGGAGAGGCGGTCCTGGTGGCCAAGCGCAACATGGTCGAGCGCCAGGACGACCTGCGGCTGAGCCTCGATCAGCTCGCCGCGCCCTACATGGACGAGCCCATGCCGGACTGCATCCAGAGCCACGTGACCATGTACAACCTGTTCGGCGATCCCGCGGCCCCGACCCACCTGCCGCCGGGCCGCGTGCGGTTCGATCCGCCCGGGGGCGAGGCGCGTCCCGGAGGTCGGCTGCTCGTCACCGGCAGGGTGGGGACTGAGGAGGGCCGCCTGCCCATGGCCGCGGGCAGGGTGCGGGTGACCCTCGAGGCCAGCCGCACGGTCGTGCTCGGTGTGCTGGACCCGCCCGGTCCCGACACCTACGCCTCAAACCACGCGAAGGCCAACGACAAGGTCGTCGTGGCGGCCGAGGCAGACGTCGGGGACGGAGTGTTCAGCGCGACGCTGGAGGTGCCCGCGGACCTGTCCGTCGGCAGCTACCGTCTCAAGGCCTTCGCCTGGAACGAGCAGGTGGATTCGGTCGGCAACCTGAGCGTGCAGATCAAGGACTGACGGCCACGCCCTCGGTCTCCAGCAGGCGCAGCTTGCGCCACAGCCCACCCCCGTAGCCGCCCAGCCCGCCGCCCGCGGCGATCACGCGGTGGCAGGGGATGACGATGGCGATGCGGTTCTGACCGTTGGCGTGGCCCACCGCGCGGGCGGCGCCGGGCTGGCCGAGCTCCCTCGCCAGCTCCGCGTAGCTGCGGGTCTGGCCGTAGGGGATGCGCAGCAGGCCGTCCCACACCCGCTGCTGGAAGGCGCTGCCCGGCGCGTGGAGCGGCAACTCGAAGGCGCGCCTTGACCCGGCGAAGTACTCGGCCAGCTGGGCGCGGAGCTTGTCCAGGATCTCCGACTCGCCTGGCACGAGCGGCAGGCCGAGCCGATCTCGCACCGCCGCGAGCTGGGCCTCCACCTCCCGGCGATCGGTGAACTCGAGCAGGCACACGGCGGCCGAGGTGGCCCCGGCCAGCATGGGCCCCAAGGGAGTGTCGAGCCACGCCAGGCGGACGTGGTCGTCCCGGGCCGAGGCGGAGCGTCCGGGCGCCGCGCCGACCAGCTTGGCGAAGGCCGCGCGGAAGCCGGAGTGGGATTCCCAGCCGTGATCGAACACGGCGTCGTCGATGGTCCGGCCGGAGCGGAGCGCGGCGTAGGCCTTGCCCAGCCGCCGGGCGCGGCTGTAGGCCTGGAACGTCAGGCCGAAGGTCTGCAGGAAGTGGCGGCGCACCTGGACCGGGTCGAGCCCCATGGCCCGCAGGTCACCGTCGCGGATGCGCTCGTCCGGCCGCGCCTCGACGCGCGCGAGCAGCCGCGAGACCCACTCCGGCGTGCGCCCTCGGTCCTCGAGCGGCCGGCAGCGGAGGCAGGGACGGAAGCCCGCCAGCAGGGCCGCCCGGGCGGTCGGGTAGAACTCGACGTGCTCCGGCCTCGGCTTCCGCGCCGGGCAGGACGGCCGGCAAAAGATGCCCGTGGTGGTGATCGCGGCCAGGAAGAGGCCGTCGCAGGACGCGTCGCGCTCCATGAGGGCGGCCAGCATCTCGTCGCGGGGGGGCAGGGCGGTCGGGTGGCTTTCCATGGGCCCACCTTAGCCGGGCTCGGTCCGGGGGATCCACCGAAGAATGGAGGCCGAATTCCCGGACGTCGGCCCGGCTCGCCTCAGGGCTGGAGGACGAACCTGCCACCCTGGAAGGCCCAGGTGGCCAGGGTGTGGAGGCCGCCGGTGAAGGCCTCCTGGGTCTGGAGCAGGAGGCTGGTGCCTGTCCGCGGCAGCTTGACCAGCGTGGGAGGGGCTCCTCCGTCCTCGTACTTCTTGCCGGTCACCTTCTCGAAGCGCGCGCCGATGTCCGCCTCGGACAGCGGGCTCCAGACCTCGGAGGTGACATCCCGGAAGCCACCATCCCGGTGTTCGAAGAAGCGTAGGTGCTGGCCGCACTCCGGCCCGCAGTGGGCCAGGCCAACGCCCAGCAGGAAGGTCTTGTCGGGCCTACGCCACAGCACCACCTCGCCGTGGCCCTCCCAGTCGCCCGAGGACAGGTGGAGGTAGCCGTTCTTGAGATCCTCGGTGTCGATCAGCTTGCGCCGCTCGGCCGGGCTCGCGCCGCCTACGCCCAGGACCTCCTGGGGCAGGGCCAGGTAGTAGTCGGCCACGGTCTTGAGGGCGGGAGCCTTGGCAGGCTCCGCCGCCTGGACCTGGGAGAGGCTCAGGAATGCGAGGCAGGCGATGGGGAAGTAGTAGCGCATGCGGACCTCCTGGGGGTGCCCACGAGACCGGCGCAGGATACCTCGGCAAAGGCTGCGATGGCA
Source organism: Myxococcota bacterium (assembly GCA_022710975.1). Taxonomy (GTDB): domain Bacteria; phylum Myxococcota; class B64-G9; order B64-G9; family B64-G9; genus JAKLGA01. The sequence goes on from JAKLGA010000009.1 coordinate 71,892, forward strand.
ACGGTCGCCCCCTGCTCCGTCCCCGTTCTATTGGGCGGTCTATTGGGTGTTGCTCCCGGAGCAGGCTCTGGTATACTCCGCCCGCCAACTGAAAGATCCCAAACCGTTGAGGTCCTCGCTCCGACAGCGAACCAAAGGAACCTCGAACCCATGAACGAGAAGCTTCAACAGGTCATCGCCGACTCCAAGGCCATTCGCTGGTTCACGCTGTCGATGGTCTCCCTGACCATGCTGGCGGCCTACTACTTCGTCGACTCGATCGCCCCGCTCCAGTCGCTGCTCGAGCAGGGCTACGGGTGGAAACCCGGCCACTACGGATTCTTCAGCGCCTCCGAGTACATGCTGAACGTGTGCGGCTTCCTGATCCTGTCGGGCATCATCCTGGACAAGATGGGCATCCGCTTCACCGGGCTGACCGCCTGCGCGGTCATGCTGACGGGCGCGCTGCTCAAGACCTACGCTCTGACCGGATACTTCAGGGACGGCGGCTTCGGCTACGAGTTCTTCAGTTCGTTCTGGACCGACATGCCCGCCACGGCCAAGTTGGCGTCGCTGGGCTACGCCATCTTCGGCATCGGCGTGGAGATGGCGGGCATCACCACCTCCCGCGCGGTGGTCAAGTGGTTCCAGGGCCGGGAGCTGGCGCTGGCCATGGGCATGCAGCTCGCCACGGCGCGGCTGGGCGCCTCGGTGGCCTTCTTCTTCTCGGCGCCGCTGGCCGGCTACCAGCAGGCCGCCAACGGCGCCGCCACCGGCTCGGTGCTCAACCCCCTGTACCTCGGCGTGGCGCTGCTCAGCATCGGCCTGCTGACCTTCTTCGTGTACACCTTCTTCGACCGCAAGCTCGACCGGCAGACCGGCCGGCTGTCGGACGAGGACCCCAGCGAGCAGTTCCACCTCAGGGATCTCGGGAAGATCATCACGAACCCAGGCTTCCTGGCCATCGCGGCCCTGTGCGTGCTGTTCTATTCGGGTGTGTTCCCCTTCCTGAAGTACGCCGTGTACATGATGCAGAACAAGCTGGGGGTGTCGGCCGAGGTGGGCGGCATGATCTCGGGTCTGCTGCCGGTCGGCACCATCCTGCTGACCCCGATCTTCGGCGCCTACCTGGACAAGAAGGGCAAGGGCGCCTCCATCATGATCCTGGGCTCCGCCCTGCTGACCGCGGCCCACCTGACCTTCGCCTTCATCCCGCTGAACATGTTCATCGCGGTCACGGCCATCATCGTGCTGGGCATCGCCTTCTCGCTCATCCCGGCCTCGATGTGGCCGTCGGTGCCCAAGATCGTCGAGGAGCGCTACCTGGGCTCGGCCTACGCCCTGGTGTTCTGGATCCAGAACATCGGCCTGATGTTCTTCCCCTGGCTGGTCGGGCAGGTGCTCGAGGCCACCAACCCGGGCGTGGCCGAGCGCATCACCGCCGGCGACACCAGCGTGAAGTACAACTACACCTACGCCCTGCTCATCTTCGCCGTGCTGGGGGTGTGCGCCATCGCCCTGGCCTTCGTGCTGAAGGCGACCGACAAGAAGCGCGGCTACGGCCTGGAGCTGCCCAACAAGAAGAAGAAGCCCGCCGAGCAGGCGGGCTGAGCCGCCCCAGGGGAGCGCCATGCCGCCACCGGTCGACGCCGCCGAGTTCCTGGCCACGGTGCGCGGCTTCCAGGCGCTCGAGCCCGACGATCTCCGTCGGCTGGCCGAGCGCACCACCTTCCGCGCGTTCGCCCCGGGCGAGTTCCTCATCCGCAAGGGCGAGCAGGGCCACACCCTGTTCGTCGTCCGCCGCGGCCAGCTCCGGGTGCCCATCACCGACGCCGAGGGCCACGAGAAGATGGTCTACCGGGTCGGCCCGGGGGACCTGGTGGGTGAGATGGCGCTGCTGACCGGCGACGCCCGCCGGAACGACGTGGTGGCCGACACCGAGGTGGAGGCCTTCCTCATCCACCGCCGCTCGCTCATGCCGCTGCTCGCCGATCACCCGCCGCTGGCCCGCTTCCTGTCGGACATCCTCGGCCGGCGCATCGAGCAGTCGGGCGGCATCGATCGGGTGGGCAAGTACAGGCTGCTGGGCAAGCTGGGCGAGGGCTCGACCGGCCAGGTGTTCGAGGCGGTCCACCCCGTGCTGCAGCGCACCGTGGCTATCAAGATGCTGTCGCACGCCCTGGTGTTCCACACCCAGTTCCGCGACCGCTTCCTCGAGGAGGCCCGCCTGGTGGCCAGCCTGGCGCACGCGAACATCATCCAGGTGTTCGACACCGAGGCGGCCTTCGGCACCTACTTCATCGTCATGGAGAAGCTGGACGGCACGGATCTGGCCGCGGTGCTGGAGAGGCGCGGGGCGCTGCCGCCGGCCGAGGCAGGCGCCATCCTGGATCAGATGGCCGCCGCGCTCGAGTTCGCCCACGCCCGCGGCTTCGCCCACCGGGACGTGAAGCCCGCCAACGCGGTCATCGACGCCCGGGGCCGGGTCAAGCTCATGGACTTCGGCCTGGCGCGGCCCATCCCGGCCGTGCTGGGCAGCGAGCGGGCGCAGAGCGTGGATGGCACGCCCCAGTACATCGCGCCGGAGACCGCCCTGGGCCGGCAGACCGACGGGCGGGTGGACGTGTACGCGCTGGGTGTGATGGCCTTCGAGATGCTGACCGGCAGGTTGCCGTTCACCACCCTCAAGGTCATGGAGCTGCTGCAGTCCCACGTGCGCACCCCGCCTCCGGACATCCGGGCGCTGCGCCCCGATCTGCCCGCCGGGCTGGTGGAGTTCGTCCGCGGCACGCTGGTGAAGGACCCGGACAAGCGGGTGACCGACTGGCCGCGGCTGCGGGCCATGCTGCGGTGCGAGGCCGCGGACGCCGCGAGCCCCGGGCCGCCGCCGGCCCGCGAGGACGTGATCCGTGTGCGCTACCAGCCCGGGGCCGCCCCGCGGGTCGAGGCCGCCGTGGAGGCGCTCGAGCGCGCGCTGCGAGGCTTGCCCGGCGTGGACATCGCCCGCGGCCGGATGAGCCCGGCCGGCCAGGAGGATTCGCATGAGCCGTGACCAGTCCCCGGAGCCCGACACCGGTAGCACGCTGGTGGGCATGACCGCCGTGACGGTGGACGAGGGAAGTGGGGACGGGGCACCGGCCGAGGCGCTCCCGGCCGCGCAGGAGGCGCCCGCGTCGCCCCGGGCGGGCCACGACAAGGCCCCGCGCACGAACCCGAACCTGGCGCCCGTCCGGCGCCCGCGCGCGGCCTCGGAGCCTACCTTCATGCCCGAGCAGCCCCGCACGGTGACCGCCACCGGCCTGAGCTACTCGTACCTCGAGGACCTGGTGCTCAAGCACCTCTTCCAGGCCGGGGACCTGCAGGGCGGGGAGATCGTCCAGCGCACCTGCCTGCCCTCGACCGTCATCGACGAGATCCTGGGGCGGCTGAAGCGCCTCAAGTTCGTGGACCTCAAGGGCGGCGGGACAGGGCTGGGGCAGAGCCGGATGGTGTACGGGCTCACCGAGGCGGGCCACGCGGACTGCGAGCTGAGCATGGAGCGCGACCGGTACGTGGGCCCGGCGCCGGTGCCGTTCGCCTACTACCAGCAGGCCGTGGCCGCCCAGACCATCCGCGGCAACCGGCTCCGGCGCGAGGACCTGGCCCCGCGCTTCACCGATCTGGTCATGCGCGACGAGGTGTACGACGCCATCGGGCCGGCCATGAACAGCGGCAAGGCGCTCTTCTTCTACGGCCCGCCCGGCAACGGGAAGACCGCCATCTGCCAGCGCATGACCGACTGCTTCGGTGGGGACGTGTTCGTGCCCCACGCCATCATCGTGGACGACTTCGTCATCAAGGTGCTGGACGAGACGATCCACCGGCCGCAGCCGCTCCGGCCGGGCGACCCGCCGCTGGACGGCCGCTGGGTGCGCTGCCACCGGCCGATGGTGATCGTGGGCGGCGAGCTGACCATGGAAGACCTCAACCTGCGCTACTCCTCGGAGGTGCGCTACTACGAGGCGCCCGTCCAGCTGAAGGCCAACAACGGCATGCTGCTGATCGACGACTTCGGCCGCCAGACCATGTCGCCCAAGGAGCTGCTCAACCGCTGGATCGTGCCCCTGGAGAGCGAGTTCGACTTCCTGGCCATGCACACGGGCAAGAAGCTGCAGGTGCCCTTCGACGTGTTCGTGGTGTTCTCCACCAACCTGGACCCCAAGGATCTGGTCGACGCCGCCTTCCTGCGCAGGGTGCGCTACAAGCTCGAGGTGAGCCGGCCCGACGAGGGGCTGTTCACCGCGATCTTCGAGGCCGAGTGCAAGAAGAGGGGCATCCCCTACGAGCCGGGGGCGGTGAAGTACCTGGTGGGGCAGCAGTACAAGCCGCGCAACCTGCCCTTCAACGCGTGCGAGCCGCGTGACCTGCTGGCCCAGGTGACCGACCTGTGCGCCTACCGGGGGCAACCGCCCATGCTGACCCCCGACGTCCTCGACCGGGTGTGCGCCAACTACTTCGTGCGCTTCTCGTAGACCCCGGCGGCGCGGCGCTGCCGTCGGCTCACCTGGCGGTCGCGGGCGGGGACCAGGCATTCAGCAAGGCGAGCACCTTGGCCGGATCGTGCCGGTCGCCGGCCTCCAGCGCGCCCGTGTCCTGGGAGTGCAGCAAGGTGCCCCGCGCGTCGAGCACGAACAGATGTGGCACGCCAGGTACCTTGGGGAACCGGGCCAGGAACACCTCGTTGGGCTGATCCTTGCTGCGGTGAACCCGCAGGTGCACGTAGCCCTTGGCCAGCGCGGTCGCGATCGCTGCGTCCGTCTCGAACAGCCCGTCCAGCCTCCGCGTCCACGGGCACCAGTTGCCCCCGACCTCCAGCAGGATGCGCTTGCCCGACGCGGCGGCGGTGGCCTCGGCCGCGGCGAGGTCCGCCTCCGGGTCGCGCGAGGCGTCGAACCGTTGCACCTCGTGCGGCGCAGCGGGCTCCGCGGCCAGGAGCGGGGACAGCGCGCAGGAGACCCACGCCGTCAGGAGGATCCGAGCGTGGAGCGGCAGCGGCATGCGGCACCTCAGGGCACGGGGTGGGGGATGAACTCGACGAACCCCTCGGGCGTCCAGCGCAGGAGCCTCCTGGACAGCGGGTAGGCCTCGGCCGCGACGAGCTGACCGGCCAGGAGCTGCATGGCCTGGAGCGCCTTGCGGTCCTCGCTGTCGGTGAAGAGCACCACGTCCCGGATCGGCGCGCAGGCGACGAGGTCGCCCTTCAGCCTGGCCTTGTGGCCCGCCCACAGCTCGGGCAGCAGCAGCCGGGCGGCCTCGTAGGAGTCGCCGGTCTCGACGGCCCAGACGCCGGGGAAGTCTGGCAGCGGTTTGGCCGGCGCGTCCGGGCAGGCCTTGCGCAGGTTGGCGAGCGCCAGCGCGGGCACCTCGTCCTCCTGCAGGGCCAGCTTCTTCAGGTCCGCGCGGGTGAGCAGGGAGGTGGAGGATGGGCGATCGAGCACGTAGGCGATCCACAGGTCCCCCAGAAACCGCCGGGAGAGGATGGCGTTGTCCTGGGCCTTGTCCTGCGGGGCCGAGGCCAGCAGGCCGAGCACCTTCTGCATGTAGCCGTCGTCCTTGAGCTGTGCGCGGACCATGTCCCGGGTGGGCCTGGTGTCGGCGGCCAGGGCCTTCAGGTTCTCCTGGACCGTGCCCGCGAACTGCTCGACCCCGGCCTGGCAGCTCGCCGGGTCCGACCGGCAGCGCAGGCTGAGGTTGTCCAGGCTGAGGGTCAGCTGGATGTCGTTGGCCCCTGTCACCAGGAGCGTCCCGGCGTCCTTTCGGGTCACCTGGACGTCGGGCACGCGTGCGCGGAGGGCGGCCATGAGCTGCTCGGCGAGCCCGGAGACGTCGCCGCCAGGGGGCGCTCCGTCCCCGCGGGGGCCCGGGTCGGGTGGGGAGGCGGGGCACCCCAGCACCAGCAGGGCCAGGCCGAGGGCGATCGCCGGGGACGCCGGCGTCGAGAGGCAGCGGTGGGTCTTCACGCGGGTGTCTCCTTCAGCCTGCCACGAGCAGATCGTCGAGGTTGCTCGGGCGAATCGGCCGGGCGCCGGACTCGATCTCGTGGATGAGCTCGGTGAGCCTGGCGTTGAAGGGGGTGGCCTGGCCGACCCGCCTGGCCTCGGCCACCACGTGGCCGTTCAACCAGTCCACCTCGGTCTTGCGGCCCCGCTCCAGGCTCTGCAGGCTCGACGAGCGCAGCCGCCGGTAGCGACGTCCGACCAACCGGGCGAGCAGGTCCTTGGCCAGCCGCTTCACGGGCCCGGCATCCCTGGGCAGGTAGAGCAGCATGGGAGCGGCCGCGATCCGCTCCAGGCGGACGCCCAGCGCCAGGGCCGTGTCGATCACCTCGCTGTAGATCCTCAGAAAAGCGTGCCTGGCGTCGGCCCTGCCCAGCATCTCGCCCAGGGTCTGGCCGGTCAAGGCGCCGAGCGTCGTGATGGTGCAGTTGATGGCCAGCTTGGACCACTGGGCCCCGCGGATGTTGTCGGTGAGCACCACGGGAGAGGCCGCGCGCGCGTCCTCGGCGGCCTGGGAGAGGCGCGCCGTGCGCCGGCCGTCCAGCTCGCCCAGGTGGATGCTGCCGGGTCCCGTTCGCTCCACCACGCCGGGCGCGTGCATGCTGCCGCCCCAGCCCACGATGCCAGGAATCACCCGCTCCGCCCCCACGGCGGCGCCGACGAGATCCTGGACGATCCCGTTCTGGTAGGTCACCACGTGGCCATCCGCCGGATCGAGCAGGGGCATCGTGCGGCGGGCCGCCTCGACGACCCGATCGGCCTTCATCACCAGGTACGCCGCGCGGTAGCCGCCGGCGAGGCGGGGGACCTCGTCCAGGTCGCCGTACGCCTCCGCCTGCACGCAGTAGGCCTCCTCCGGCGTGGTGACCCGCAGGCCGCTGGTGCGGATCGCGTCCCGGATGGCGGAGTTGCCGGTCACCAGCACGGGCGCCAGCCCGCGCCGCGCCATGGCACCCGCCAGGATGCCGCCGATACCGCCGATCCCCTCGATCAGGACCCGAGTCGCCACCGCGCACCTCCCGGCCTGGGCCCGTCATCCGCGAGCAGGCGCGAGCTGCTCGACGCCAGGCGAGGCGTCACCGGAGCAGTCGCAGGGCAGCAACGACTTGGTCGTGAGCCGCCCGGCCCCGCCGCCGCCGCCGCCGCCGCCCACGTAGGGGTGGAAGTCGCAGTCGTTCGTGTCGTAGGACTGGCCGTCGCCACCGGGCAGGCCATCCACGGAGCCCTCACCCCCGTCCCCACCCTCGATGTTGCCCACCAGCGCGCAACCCGCGCCATCCCGGCCCGCGCCGCCCGCGGCCGCCTGGCCAGGGCTCGCGGCTGCTCCGTCCCCGCCGGCCGAGCCCTCGGTGTTCCCGCCGCCGCCGCCGCCGCCACCGTCGGCCGTCATCCGTCCGCTCATCACCACCTGCTCGGCCTCCAGCAGGACCGCGCCGCCCGAGCCCCCGCCCGCGCCCCCGAGGCAGGTGCCGTCCTCGTCGGGGCCGCCGCCGAGGCCGCCCGCGCCGCTGGCGAGGATCGCGCCGCTCACCTCGACCCGCGTCCGGGCGGAGAGCTGCAGGCCCCCGCCGCCCCCTCCGCCGGCCTTGCCGCCGCAGCCCGGCTGGCCGGTCTGGCCGCCCAGCAGCGGGGACAGGCGCGCGTCGCCTCGCGCGGCCGGGCCGTTCGAGCCTCCCCGGCTGCCGAACGAGCCTCCGAAGCCGCCGTACCAGGAGTTGGCCTCGGGCCCGGGGCCCTCCGCGCCGGGGCCCGGTTCGTCCCCGCGCCCCGAGAGCTCCAGCGTACCGCCGACGGTGATGCTGCGCTCGGCCAGCACGGCGAGCGCGTTCGGGCCCGTCACCCGGAGGCTGGCCGGGACGGTCAGCTCGTCCAGCCGGCACACGCACACCCCGGGGCCTCCCGCCTGGACGACCACCTGGCAGTCGCCGAGCGACGAACCCGCCGAGCACTGGGTCCCGGTGTCGAACTCGCCCGAGGCGCTGCGGGTGAGGCCCGTGGCCTGGAAGCCGCCCAGGACCGCGGCGTTCGTGGGCACGAGCTGGCAGCAGGCGTCGCCGCAGCAGCCGTAGGCCCCGCAGTCGCCCGGGCAGTTGTCCGGCACGCACTCGAGACCGGTCGGGGCGGGGGAGTAGCCGGCCGCGCACTCGCAGTAGGGCTGCTCGTCGGCGTCCAGCCGGCAGCGCCCGTGGCCGGAGCAGGTCTCGCCCGTGCAGGCCGTCTGGTTGGCCAGCTCGCACCCCAGCCCGTCCTGGCTGGGCACGTAGCCTGCGTCGCAGGTGCAGCTGGCCTGCCCGGCCTCCACGCTGCACGCGCCGTGGCCCGAGCAGGTCACCTCCGCGCAGGCGTCCTGCCCGTTTCCGCCGCCGCCGCAGGCCGCCGCCAGGCAGGCCAGGGCGAGGCTCAAGCCGGACCTTGCCACCGCGAGCTCGTGCATGGGTCCTCCTCCCCTTGTCAGCCGCCGAAGAACTTGAGCGCATCGGGATCGTCGGGCGAGATCTGGAGCACGCGCCGGTAGGCCTGCTGCGCCCCGTCCACCGAGCCCTCCTGCATGTGCACGTGGGCCATCACCTTGAGGATGTGCACCGCCTTGGCCGGTTGCTGGAGCTGCGCGAACAGGTTGGCCAGCATGAGCAGCGTCTCCGTGTCCGTGGGCTCGTGCTTGTGGGCGAGCTGGAGCTTCTGCAGCGCCGAGCGGGTGTCGCCCATCTGCACGTAGATGTTGGCGAGCTCCTTGGCCAGGCCGGTGTCCGAGGGCACGTGCCGCAGCAGCCGCTCAGCCACCTTGAGGTACTCCTGGAGCCGGCCCTGCTCCTGCAGGGCCTTGGCCGCCTGCCGGAAGGCCTGGACGGCCTCGTCGAGCTGGCCCTGGGCGGAGCACAGCTCGGCCAGCCGCAGGCGGTGGGCGATGTTCTTCGGATCGAGCTCCACCAGCTTGCGGTAGATGGCCAGGTGGTCCTTGGTGACGCCGAGCTTCTCCGACAGCTCGGCCAGCGCGAGCAGGAACTCGGAGGCCTCGGCGGTCATGCCCAGCTTGAGGTGGATGTCCACCAGGTAGCGGTAGGCGTCCACGCACTCCGGGTCGATCTTGAGCACGGTCTTGAACGCCGCCGCCGATTTGAGCTGGGCCCCCGCCCGGGCCAGGACGGCCCCCAGCCTGAACAAGAAGGGCACCGCGTCGGAGGGCTGCCCCTGGCGCACGAGCAGCTCGCCCAGCAGGCGCAGGCCGTCCGGATCGTTGGGATCCTCGTCCAGGAGGTGCTGGTACTCCTGCATGGCCTTCTCGGGCCGGCCCTTCTCCAGGAACCTGGCCGCGGCCTCCAGGTACTTCGCTTTCTTGTCTGCCATGACGGCGAAACCTGCTAGCCTGTCCCCGGGGACCGGCCGTAGAGTGGTTCGCGCTGGAAGGTAACATGAAGCGGCGTGACGGACCAGAGACAGGTGCGGGCGCGCGGTGGCTGCTCGTGGCGGCCGCCGCGGCAGCCTGCGCGGGCTGCCAGGGGACGGAGGCTGCCTGGCCCGAGCCGCCGGTGCTCTCCGCGGGCGAGTTCCGCGCGCCGCCGCCGGCGGCCCGGCCCTGGGTGCGTTTCTGGTGGCCGGGCGGGGACGTCGAGGACGGGGAGCTCCGGGCGGAGATCGCCGCCCTGGCCGGCGCGGGTTTCGGCGGCTTCGAGCTGCAGGCGTTCGACGCGGCCCTCGATCCCGGGCTGCCGCCGGAGGCCCTGGCCCGCCGGTTGTCCTACGACTCCCCGGACTTCCTGGCCCACCTGCGCGTGGCCCTGGACGGCGCGGCCGAGCAGGGGCTCGGGGTCGATCTCACCCTGGGCTCGGGCTGGCCGGCCTCGGGGGTGCACCTCCAGCCGGCGCAGTCGCTGCGGGCGCTGTGGTGGAACGAGTGGTCGTTCGAGGGGCCGACCGAGGTGGTGCTGCCTTCGCTGGCGCCGGCGGCGCACGGGTTCTACCAGGTGGCCGAGCTGGCCGAGGAGCTGGTCGGGGAGCGGATGACCAGGTTCCTGCCGGAGGAGGCCCGGCTGGTGGCCGTGCTGGCCGCGAGGGTGCGCAGCGGCGCCCGCTCGGCTTCCGTGCTCGACCTGAAGGACTGCCTGGAGCTGAGCGCCTCCTCGCTCGAGGTGCTGACGGACCGGGTCGGGCCGGACGGCGCGCTGCGCTGGAGCGTGCCCGAGGGCCGCTGGCAGGTGGTGGCCTTCTTCGACGGGCCCGACGGTCAGGTGCCCCAGCTCGTGGCCCAGGCCGGCGAGGGGTGGCTGCTGGATCACTTCCAGGCCGCCGAGGTCGAGGCCCTGCTCGAGCGCTACCTCGGGGACGGAGCGGGCCTGGGGCCGTACCACGGCGCGCCCGTGCGGGCGGTGTTCTCGGACTCCTTCGAGCTCAAGTCGGATCGGCACTTCGCCGCCGACTTCCTGGAGGAGTTCCGGCAGCGACGCGGCTACGACCTGACCCCCTGGCTGCCGGCCATGCTGTGGCCCGGCGCGGACAACTACATCTACGAGGTGGGTCGCGTGGACCGGGCGGCGGAGTTCAGCCTGGGCCCGGACGACGGCCGCGTGCGGCATGACTACGCCCGGACGGTGTCGGACCTGTTCGTCGAGCGGTTCCTGCGGACCGGGGAGGCCTGGGCCGGCGCGCGGGGCATGCTCACCCGGGTGCAGAACCACGGCATGGAGATCGACGTGCTCCAGGCGGCCGGCGCGGTATCGATCCCCGAGAGCGAGCAGCTCTACGCCGGGGGCAGCGACCTGTTCCTCAAGGTCGCCGCCTCCGGGGCGCAGCTCCACGGGCGCTCGCTGGTGTCCGCCGAGGCCTTCGTGAGCCCGGGCCGCGACCACATGCTGACGCCGGCCAAGCTGCGGGCGCTGGCCGACAAGGCCTTCGGCGCCGGGATCAACCAGCTCGTGCTGCACGGCTTCGCCTACGACGCGGCCGGGGCCTACGGCCCCTCGGGCTGGACGCCGTTCTCCTCCCCCCACGGCGGGACGAACACCTACGCCGCCCACTTCGGTCCCCAGGGCGGTTTGTGGGAGTTCCTGCCAGCGCTCAACACCTACCTGGGCCGTTGCCAGTGGCTCCTGCGCCAGGGGCGGCCCGTGGCCGACCTGCTGGTGTACTACCCCTGGCTGGGCTTCCCCTCCTCGCTCGCCCTGGAGCCGACCTACCTGGAGCCGCTGCTGGGAGGCTACCTCGAGGGGATGGAGCCCGAGCTGCGCGAGATGCCCTTCGCTTCGCTGGCGGCGCTGTTCGGGCCCCAGATCACCGCGCCTCGCACCGCCTGGCTGCTCGCCCTGGCGCCGGTCCTGGCCGCGCTGGAGAGCGCGGGCGTGACCTGGGCGTGGGTGAACGACGAGCGCCTCGAGGCCCTCCGGCTGCGCGCGGGCAGGCTCGAGGTGGCCGGGGCCTCCTACGGCGCGCTGCTCGTGTTCCAGGCCCCGTGGATGGAGCCCGCCGCGGCCGCGCACCTGGCCGCGCTGGGAGGAGACGGCGCCGCCGTGCTCTCGATGGGCCCGGCGCCCACGAGCCAGCCCGGCTACGGCGACCGGGAGGCGGGCGACGCGCGCGTGGCGCGCTCGTTCGAGCGCCTGGAGGCGGGCTCGCGCTCCAGGCTGGTGCGCGACGCCCCGGAGCTCCTGGCCGCGCTGCCAGACGTCGGGGCGGGCCCGGGCGTGGGCGTGCTACCCGGGGACGGAGCGGGTCCGGAGTGGCGCCTCCTGGCGCGGCGCCTGAGCCAGGAGGGGTACCTGTTCTTCGTGCGGAACCCGTCCCTCGAGGACTCGAGCGGGCGGCTCCAGATCCGCGGCGGCTGCCCGGAGGCCCGCTTCTGGGACGCCTGGGCCGGGGAGATCTCCAGGGCGGCGGTGGACTCGGAGGGCCTCGTCCCCCTGAGGCTGGGCGCGCTGGAGTCGGTGTTCCTCGTGTGCGGGGACGGCGCGGAGCCGCCCGGCACGCTCGACCGGCCTGCTTGGGCGCGCCGCCTCGGGGACGGAGCGCGCGCGGAGCCGCTGACCGCCTGGCACCTGAGGGTGGAGGGGGCGGACGTCGAGGGAGGCATGTTCGAGGCGGACCTGGACGCCCTCCAGGACTGGCGTGGACTGCCCGGCCTGCAGTCCTGCGGGAGTCCGGGCACGTACACGACCGCGTTCGAGCTCGTGGAGGGCTTCACCAGGGTCGAGATCGATCTGGGCTGGGTGCAAGGCACCGCCAGGGTGCGGGTGAACGGCCAGGCCGCCGGGGAGCTGCTCGTTCCGCCCTTCCGGCTGGAGGTCGCGAGCCTGGCCCGGCCGGGGGAGAACGCGCTCGAGGTCGAGGTGCAGGTCCCGCGCAGGAACCGACTCGTGGGCCTGGCGGAGGCCGGGGATCCGCTGGCCGCCCAGTTCCAGGGCAAGAGCGCGACCCGTATCGCCAGCGGCCTGCTCGGTCCGGCGTTCGTGTGGGCAGAGTGAGGAGCAAACTCATGAGGTTGGCAGGCTTGTGGGCAGCGGTGGGGTTCGGGGTGCTGGCGCTCGTGGGCGCGGGCTGCGACGGGCAGGGGAATGGGGACGGAGCCGACGCGGCGGACGGGGACGCAGCCGACGCGGCGGATGGGGACGGAGCCGACGCATCGGATGGGGACGGAGCCCCGGACGGGGCCGACGGCGGGCTGGACGACGGGGCGGACGAGGGCGCGGACGAGCTGCCGGCCGGTTGCATGTTCCCGGGACCGGGCCCCCGGCCGCTCCTGTTCACCGACGTCACCGAAGAGCTCGGGCTGGGTCCGGCCGGGCTGCGCGCCACCGGTACCCAGGTGACGGTCGTGGATCTCAACGGCGACCGCTGGCCCGACCTGGCCCTGGTCAAGGGCTCGAGCGAGCGCGAGGATCCGGCCGCCGCCCGCGGCCTCTACCGCCTGCTCGAGAACCAGGGCGAGGCGGGCTTCGCGGACCGGACCTGGAGCTCGGGCCTGTTCGACGCCCGCGACGACACCCCCGGTCGGGTGGCCTCCCTGGCCGTGTTCGGCGACCTCGACAACGACGGGGATCAGGACGCCTTCCTGGGCGTGTACGAGACGACCGACAACCAGGCCGCGCTCCTCGACCACTCGGACGTCTACCTGAACGACGGGCAGGGCACGTTCACGCCCGGGCCGGTCTTCCGCTTCACCACCCAGGACCACGATCCCGTGGCCTCGGCCGTGCTGCTCGACTACGACCGCGACGGCCGGCTCGATCTGTTCACCGCCCACCACTACGCCCGCTACGGCTACCTCGAGACCATGATCCAGGACAACCTGTGGCGGGGCCTGGGGGACGGCGCCTTCGAGGACGCCACCGGCCCGGCCGGGCTGACCACCGAGTCCTTCAGCCTCGACGCGGCCTCCCGGGGCAAGACCCACCGGCCCTCCTGGGGCGCGACCGCCTGCGACCTCGACGGGGACGGCTGGCCCGATCTCCTGGTGAACTCCTACGGGCGCATGTTCAACGCGCTGTACCGCAACGCCGGCGGCGCCTTCGAGGATCTGAGCATGGCCTCGGGCTACGCCAGCGACGCCGTGTACGACTACACCGACAACCAGTTCTACGCCTGCTTCTGCGCCCTGGGCCTGGGCGATGCCCTCTACTGCACGGACGCCGACCCGCCGCAGATCACCTGCCAGGGCAACAACTGGTCCCGCGGCGTGGATGACCAGGCCTGGCGCCTGGGGGGCAACTCCGCCACCGTGGCGTGCGGAGACGTGGACGGGGACGGAGACCTGGACCTGCTGACCTCGGAGATCGCCCACTGGCACATCGGCCAGTCCTCGGACAGGAGCGAGCTGCTGCTGAACCGCGGGTTCCCTGCCGCCCAGTTCAGGCGGCCGGGCAACCAGGCCACCGGCCTGGTGCGCGAGCACATCCTGAGCTGGAACGAGGGCGACCTCGGCGCCGCGCTGGTCGATCTCGACAACGACGGCTGGCTGGAGGCACTGATCGCCTCCTCGGACTACCCGGGCACGCACCTGCTGCTGTGGCAGCGCCGGCCCGATCACGTCTTCCAGGAGGTCGGGCTCGAGGCCGGGGTGCGGCAGCACCGGGCGCACGGCCTGGCCTGGGTGGACTACGATCGCGACGGGGACTACGACCTGGTGGTGGGCACCTCGCTGGCGCGCTGGTCGGCCGGCGACACCCCGCCGCCCCCCGAGGACGCCTTCGTGCACGTCTATCGCAACGAGGTGGGCCAGGACGGCAACCGGCTCCTGCTCCACCTGGTGGGGGCGGGCGGCGCCGGCGGCGCCAGCCGCGACGCCCTGGGCGCGCGGGTGAGCATCATCGCCGGCGGGCGCCGCTTCGCGACCGAGAAGCAAGGTCCGCACGGGCTGGGGGGCTTCCAGCACGACCCCCTGCTGATCGTCGGCCTGGGCGAGGCCTGCCGCGCGGACGAGGTGCGCGTGCGCTGGCCGAACGCGCAGGGCAGCGAGGTGGTGCTGCGCGACGTGGACGCCAACCAGGTGGTCTGGCTCGAGGAGGGCCAGCCCGCCCGCTACCTGTCCCTCGAGGACTACCGCCAGGGGCGCTAGGCCTCGACTGGCGCAAGGGGAGCTCGCATGAAACGCATCGGTGTGCTGGGCTGTGGGCTGGTCGGGGCGACCATCGCCCGGGATCTGTCGGAGGACGGCCGCTACCGCGTGACCGCGGCCGATCGCGACACGCGCCGGCTGGAGGGGCTCGCGCGCCGCGACCTGCTCGAGCCCGCCCAGGCCGATCTGGGCTCGCCCGAGGCGGTGGCCCGCTTCATCGCCCCGTTCGACGTGGTGGTGGGCGCCCTGCCCAGCCGCTTCGGGTTCCAGACGCTGCGGACGGTGCTCGAGGCGCGGAAGCCCTACTGCGACATCTCCTTCATGCCGGAGGGCGCGCTCGCGCTGGACGGGCTGGCCCGTGAGCGCGGGGTGTGCGCGGTGGTCGACTGCGGGGTGGCCCCGGGGCTGGCGAACCTGCTGATCGGCCACGCCCACGCCCTGTTCGAGCGCACCGACTCGGCCGTCTTCTACGTGGGCGGGCTGCCGCGGGTCAGGCGCTGGCCCTGGGAGTACAAGGCGCCCTTCGCCCCGGCGGACGTGCTGGAGGAGTACACCCGCCCCGCCCGCATGAAGGTCGGCGGCCGCGTGGTGGCGCTGCCCGCGCTGAGCGAGCCCGAGCTCGTCGACATCCCCCAGGTCGGGCACCTGGAGGCCTTCAACACCGACGGGCTGCGCAGCCTGCTCGAGACCATCGACGCGCCCGAGCTGCGCGAGAAGACCATGCGCTACCCGGGGCACGCCGCGCTGATGCGGGCGTTGCGCGACAGCGGCTTCCTCGACCCGGCCCCGGTCGAGGTGGGCGGGGTGAAGGTCAGCCCGCTGGCGCTCAGCTCGAAGCTGCTGTTCGAGAGCTGGCGGCTGCTGCCGGGCGAGCCCGAGTTCACCTCGCTGCGGGTGATCGTGGAGGGCCTCCGGGCGGGCGCCCGGGAGCGGCGCACCTACGAGCTGTTCGACGAGACGGACGCGGCGCGCGGGGAGAGCTCCATGGCCCGCACCACGGGCTTCCCCTGCGCGCTGGTGGCCCGGCTGCTGGCCGAGGGCGAGCTGGCCGCGCCCGGGGTGCTGCCGCCCGAGCTGCTGGCCACGCGCCCCGGGCTGTACGAGCGCATCCTGGCGGGCCTGCGCGAGCGCGGGGTGGAGGTCAGCGAGCGGATCGAGGCGCTGGCCTGAGGTCTCGAGGCCGGGCCGACCGCCTGCCCTCAGTAGAGGATGTCGAACAGGTTCGAGAAGCCGTCGGTCCAGGGGGCGAGCGTGAGATCCGCGTCCGGCGCCCCCGGCCGCTTGACCTCGGGCGCGAGCTCCGGGCGGGCCAGCAGCTCCTCGTTGCGGGTCATCAGCATCCAGGCCGCGCCCCAGGTGTGGCCCTGCTCGGTGTGCTCCCGGAAGACGCGCGGCAACCCGAGCTGCTCGGCCTGGCGGGCCGCCAGGCGGACGAGGTCGAGGTTCGCGTTGGACAGGTGGACCGCCAGCACGCCGCCCTGGCGGAGGTGCGCGAGGTAGAGCTGGAAGGCCTCCAGGGTGAGCAGGTGCACCGGCGGCGAGGCGGAGCTGAAGGCGTCGATGACCAGCACGTCCAGCTGGCCGAGGTCGCCGGCCGCGCGCTCCCGCTCCAAGACCAGCCGGGCGTCCCCCAGGCGGATGTCCCAGCCAGCCCGGGTGTCCCTCAGGTAGCTGAAGAACCCGCCCTCGCCCCGGGCCCAGGCGGCCACCTGCGGGTTCAGCTCGTACAGCCGGAGCACGTCCCCGGCAAGGCCGTACGCGGCGATGGTGCCCACCCCCATGCCCACCACGCCGATGCGCAGGGGCTGGCCGGACAGGCGCCTGGGGTGCAGGCGGATCGCGTCCGCGAGCAGGCTGCCCGGGCCGAAGGCGGTGGCCGGGTAAGGCCGGTCGTGCACGTACTGGCCACCGTGCACCACCGAGCCGTGCAGCATGACCAGGTGCTCGTCGGGCGTGCCCTGCTCGCGGGCTTCGACCCGCAACACGCCGTAGAAGTTGCGGGCGGTGGCCAGCGCGTCGCGCCCGTGGTCCCTCACCTGGAGCCCCAGGGTGACCGCCAAGGCCAGCGCCCACACCGGGGCCGCCACCATGGCCGGCCGGGCCCCCCGCCGGTGGGCCTCCGGGCCGGCGCCGGCCCGCGCCCAGGCGAGCAGCGCCAGCAGCGCCACCGCCACCAGGGCCACGTGCAGCTCGAAGAAGCCGGAGAACAGGAGCGGCGCCGCCAGGGCGCAGAACAGGCCGCCCACCGCGCCGCCCGCGGACAGGCACAGGTAGAAGGCCGTGAGCCGCCGCGGGTGGGGTTTCAGGCGCACCAGCTCCCCGTGGCACAGCATGCAGCCGGTGAACAGGGCGGCCGACAGCACCGCCAGGATGGCCGCCGGGGTGGCCTCGGCGCCGGTGTACAGCAGCCAGGCCGTGGCCAGGGCCGCCAGCGCGTAGGCCGGGCCGAACACCACCCGCCGGTACCAGCGCTCGGAGTCGAAGGCCAGGATGAAGGTCAGCAGGTACAGGGTGAGCGGCAGCACCCACAGGAAGGGCACCACGGCCACCTCCTGCGAGAGCTGGTTGGTGACCGCGACCAGCAGCGTGGAGGCGGCCGCCGGCAGGAGCAGCCACATGCCGACGCGCGTCGCCCCGAGCGGCTCCGGCGCCTCCTCCGGCGCTCCCGGCCGCGGCGCGTCCGGCCGCGGGGCGGGTGCCTGGCCGCGGGCCAGGCGCCAGCCGAGGGCCACCAGGCCCACGGTCAGGAGCCCGAACAGCGCGGCCCAGACCCAGGCCTGGGCGGCCAGCGGCAGGCTGGGCTCGACCCCGAAGGGATAGCTGAGCAGCGCCAGCAGCGAGCCCGCGTTGGACAGCACGTACAGGCGGTAGGGCGTGGCCCGCGGCCGGTCGCTGTGCAACCAGGACTGCAGCAGCGGGCTCAGGGCCGAGAGCGCCAGGTAGGGCAGGCCGGCCCCCAGCCCGAGCAGCAGGATGAGCCAGCCGAGCGGCCACGTGTCCGCCGTGGGCCGGAGGGCGGGCCCGGGCAGCAGCGGCGCCTGCCACAGCGCGGCCTGGGCCACGAGCGCCGCCAGCGCGAGCGCGCACAGCGCCCCCTGGGCCAGGGCCTGGCCCCGCGGCCGCAGCCGGGTCGAGAGCAGGTGGGCCCAGGCGTAGCCGCCCAGCAGCAGGAGCTGGAAGAACAGCAGGCAGGCGGTCCACACCGCGGGCGTGCCGCCGAACCAGGGCAGCAGGTGCTTGCCCAGGATGGGCTGGATCTGGAACAGCAGGAAGGCCCCCAGGAAGGTGGCCAGGGCGTAGAGGGCCATGCCGTCTCCTACCACGCCTGCCCGCGGCGGGGCAATCGGGGGGCTCAGGCGGTGGGCGGACCCGCCAGGGCGGCCTGGGTGGCGCGGCGGAAGACGACCAGCGGGAGCGCCAGGAGCAACGTCAGCACGCCGCTCGTCCACAGCGGCAGGCCGTAACCGCAGGCCTCGCCCAGCGGCCCGAAGACGAGCGAGCCGACCACGAAGCCCAGCATGGTGCAGGTGTTGATGAAGCCGGTGTTGCCGCCCAGGCGCTCCAGGGCGAACAGCCGGGCGATCCCGAAGTACATGACGATCAGCATGATGCCGTCGCCCAGCCCGTGCAGCGCCCGGAAGGAGACGCTCAGCGCCACCGGCTCGAAGACCATGCCCACGTGGCCCAGGCCCGAGGCCAGCAGGCCCAGCACCGCCAGGCGCCGCAGGTGCGGCAGGTCGCAGGCGCGCCGGCCGGCCCACAGGACCGCCGGGATGATGGCCGCGTACTCGACCGCCAGGTACCAGCCGATGCCCTCCAGGCCGAGGCCGAGGTCCACCCGCAGGAACAGGCCGTAGGAGGTGGTCTCCGCGCCCCAGTGGAGCGTGAACAGGAACAGCCACAGGGCGAACAGCAGCACCCGCCGATCTCCGAGATCGGCCCGGTAGTCCTGCAGGCGCACGCGCGCCACCCGCGTGGGTGGCAACGCCAGGGCCAGGCCCGCGAGCAGCGCGGACAGCCCGGCCACGGCGAACATCGTCCAGGTGAAGTCCAGCCGCGCCAGCAGGTAGCCGGTGGCCACGGTGCCCACCGCCAGCAGGCCGTAGCGCAGCGACTGGTACAGGCCCAGCCGGGCGCCGGTGCGCTCGCCGCAGTCGGTCTTCAGCACCTGCACGTCCAGGCTCAGCTTGAACACCCAGTTCGACAGGCTGTAGACCACGAACACCAGCAAAAACAGCGGGTAGGCCCGGGCCGCGCCCATGCCCCACAGCCCGAGCGCCTGCCCCAGCAGCCCCACGCCCACCAGGGTCCGGCTGGTCAGCCGGTCGTTGCCCAGCCCCGCCGGCAGCGCCGCCAGCACGCCCATCGCCGCCTGGAGGGCGTACAGCAGCCCGATCTGGAGGCCGCTGAAGCCCAGCCCGTCCTTCAGGTGGAGGGTGAGGAAGAAACCGGCCACGGAGGTGGCCACCAGCACCAGCCCGGCCAGCAGGCCGGGCAGCCAGTCCGCGCGCAGCGGGTGGGAGACCGTCGCGGGCGTGGCGGGGGAGGGGTCCATGCGCGCGGATCTCTACCCCGCCAGGGTCGGCTTGGCAAGCCGCTGGCGGGGTTTGCGCGCCGGCCGGGTTGCTGGTACAAGGGACCCCCGCGAGGAGGTCCGCATGGCGCACCAGTTCATCTTCACTGTGTCTCACCTGCGCAAGGTCTCCCAGTCCGGCAAGGAGATCATCAAGGATCTCACCCTGGCCTTCCTGCCCGGCGCCAAGATCGGGGTCATCGGCGGGAACGGGGCCGGCAAGAGCACGCTGCTGCGCATCATGGCGGGCGTGGACAGCTCCTTCCACGGCGAGACCTGGCACCCGCCCGAGGTGCGCATCGGTTTCCTGCCCCAGGAGCCGGTGCTGGACGAGGGCCTGGACGTGCGCGGCAACGTGATGCTGGCCGTGGCCCCGGTGAAGAGGCTGCTCGACCGTTTCGACGAGCTCAACGTCAAGATGGCCGAGGAGCTCAGCCCGGACGAGATGGAAAAGGTCATGACCGAGTACGGCAAGGTGCAGGACGCCATCGAGGCGGCCGGCGCCTGGGACCTGGACCGCAAGATAGACATCGCCATGGACGCGCTGCGCTGCCCGCCCGGGGACGCGGACGTGCGCAAGATCTCCGGCGGCGAACGCCGCCGGGTGGCGCTGTGCCGGGTGCTGCTGGAGCAGCCGGATCTCCTGCTGCTCGACGAGCCCACCAACCACCTGGACGCCGAGAGCGTGGCCTGGCTCGAGCACCACCTGCAGGAGTACCCGGGCACGGTCATCTCGGTCACCCACGACCGCTACTTCCTGGACAACGTGGCCGGCTGGATCCTGGAGATGAGCCACGGCGAGGGCTACCCCTTCAAGGGCAACTACTCCGGCTGGCTGGAGCAGAAGCAGAAGCGCCTGAGCGACGAGGAGAAGCAGGCTTCGGCGCGCCAGAAGACCCTGGAGCGGGAGCTGGCCTGGGTGCGCATGAACGCGACCGCCCGCCAGGCCAAGAGCAAGGCCCGCGTGCGCTCCTACGAGCAGCTCGTGGCCGAGAACGAGGCGTCGCAGAAGCAGGAGACCCAGCTCGAGCTGTGCATCCCGCCCGGGCCGCGCCTGGGCGACGAGGTGGTGGTGGCCGAGGGGCTGCAGAAGGGCTTCAGCGACCAGCTGCTCATCGAGGATCTCAGCTTCCGCCTGCCGCGCGGCGGGATCGTCGGGGTGATCGGCCCGAACGGCGCCGGCAAGACGACCCTGTTCCGCATGATCACCGGGGTCGAGAAGCCGGACGGCGGCAAGCTCAAGCTGGGCGAGACGGTGAAGCTGGCCTACGTGGATCAGAGCCGCGACGCGCTGAACGCCGACAAGAGCGTGTGGGACGAGATCGCCGAGGGCCGGGACTCGATCGAGATGGGCCGGCGCGCCATGGCCTCCCGGGCCTACGTGTCCGCCTTCGGCTTCCGGGGCGGGGACCAGCAGAAGAAGGTGGGGGCGCTCTCGGGCGGCGAGCGCAACCGGGTCCACCTGGCGAAGCTCATCAAGAGCGGCGGGAACCTCCTGCTGCTCGACGAGCCCACCAACGACCTCGACGTGGACACGCTGCGCGCGCTCGAGGAGGCGCTGCTCGGCTTCCCCGGCTGCGCGGTGATCATCAGCCACGACCGCTGGTTCCTCGACCGGATCGCCACCCACATCCTGGCCTTCGAGGGCATGAGCAAGGTGGTGTGGTTCGAGGGCAACTACCAGGCCTTCGAGGCCGACCGCCGGCGCCGGCTGGGTGCCGAGGCCGAGCAGCCCCACCGCATCAAGTACAAGAAGCTGACCCGGGGATGACGGAGGAGCGCCATGGCGAACAAGGAATGCGACAGAGAGATCTCGGACAGCACCGCGACGATCAAGCTGCCGGTCGAGCTGCTGATGGCCCTGTCCGCGGACGGGGACGCCAGCAGGGCGTTCGACTGCCTGGAGGCCGCCGACCAGCGCGAGTACATCGACTGGGTCGGCGCGGCCCGGAAGCCCGAGTCCCGCGCCGAGCGGGCCGCCCAGGCCGTGCAGATGCTGCGGCAGGGCGACGGCAAGAAGAAGTAGGGCCACCGCGCCCCCACGAGGAGGTTCGCATGTCCAGGCTGCCACGCCTGCTGGGCCTGTTCGCCCTGGCGCTCTGGGCCGGGGCCTGCTGCGCGCCCGCCCAGGCCGTGCGCGCGGAGCCCGCCTTCCAGCCCGTGCCCGGCTTCCCGGACGAGGTGAACCAGCGCCTGGCCCGCTTCCTGGAGGAGACCCGGGCCGAGCCCGGCCGCAAGGTGGCGGTGTTCGACGGGGACGGCACGGTGTTCGGCCAGGCGCCGCACTACCTGGCGGACGAGTGCCTGTACCTGCACGCCCAGGCCCACCCCGACAGGAAACCCGAGCTCATCCAGGCGATGAGCAAGCAGGTCAACGTGTCCATCCCCTACGTCCAGGACCGCGTGCGCTACCTGGCCGGCCTGAGCCTGGTGGAGCTCCGCCAGCTCGGCGTGCGCTGCTTCCGGGAGCACTACGCGGACAAGTTCTACCCTCCCATGCGCGCGCTGGTCGATCTCCTCCAGGCCCACGGCTTCGAGGTGTGGGTGGTGACCGGTTCGCCCGAGGCGCTCTACCAGCAGTTCATCGCCGAGGGGCTCGGCATCCCCCCGCTGCGGGTGGTGGGGGTCAAGTCGATCATCCGCGGCGGCGTGGTCACCGACGAGATCGTGCCGCCCGTGCCCCAGGACGCCGGCAAGCTCCAGGCCATCGAGACCTTCATCCAGGAGAGGCCGCTGCTGGTGGGCGGCAACAGCCGCGGCGATCGCGAGATGATCGAGCACAGCCGGGGCCTGAAGCTGATCGTCAACCCCGACGAGCACGTCGAGGTGGGCTCGACCGAGAGCATCGCCGAGGTGGCCCGGCGCGAGGGCTGGCTCACGGTGCGCATCCGCGACGTGCCCGCACCCGACTTCCCCTGGGTGACCTCCAGGGTCTACGGGGTGCGCGTCAACAAGACCCACGAGGGGCCGTGAGGACCCAGCCTTGCCAGGCCTGCTGAGGCGCATCTTCGGGCCGGCCCCGCACCGGCCACCGCTCCCGGAGGCGGAGGTCCGCCGGCGCTACCCCTGGCTGCGCTGGGCAATGCTCGAGTCCACCTTCCTGGGCTACGCGGTCTTCTACCTGGTGCGCAACAACCTGGCGGTCGTGTCCAAGGACATGGGCGCCGCGCTCCAGTACGACAACAACGACATCGGCAACATCCTGGCGGCCACCGCCATCACCTACGGGCTGGGGAAGTTCGTGATGGGCGCGTTCTCGGATCGCGCCAACCCGCGGGTGTTCATGGCCACCGGGCTGCTGCTCACCGCCTTGTGCAACCTGGCCTTCGGCGCGGTGGACAACTACTGGGTGCACCTCGGGCTGTGGGCGCTGAACGGCTTCATCCAGGGCATGGGCTGGCCGCCCTGCGGCCGGACGCTCGGCCACTGGTTCTCGGTGCGCGAGCGGGGCACGGTGTTCGCCTTCTGGAACATCGCCCACAACGTGGGCGGCGGCGCGGCCGGCATGGTGGCGGCCTGGAGCGCGGGGAGCTGGGGCTGGCGCTACGCCTTCATCGTGCCCGCGGCCATCGCCATCGCGGGCGCCGTGTACGTGCTGCTCCGCCTCCGGGACACCCCGCAGAGCGAGGGTCTGCCGTCGATCGAGGCCCACCGGCACGACTACCCGCCCGACCAGACCGCGGGCCACACCCACGAGCGTGAGCTCACCACGCGCGAGCTGCTGGTGGTGCACATCCTCAGGAACCGCGCCCTGTGGCTGTTCGCCGCGGCCAATTTCTTCGTCTACATCGTGCGCTACAGCATGCTCGACTGGGGGCCGACCTACCTGCGCGAGGTGAAGGGCGGCACCCTCGAGGGCGGCGGGCTGGCGGTCATGGTGATCGAGTTCGCCGGCATCCCCTCGACGCTGCTGATGGGCTGGCTGTCGGATCGCTGGGGCGGCCGGCGCGGGCTGGTCAGCTTCCTGTGCATGCTGCCCATCGTGCTGGCCTTCGGCGGCATCCTGTGGAACCCGGCCGGCCGGCTGTGGCTGGACTACGCGCTGCTGGGGGTGGTGGGCTTCTTCATCTACCCGCCGGTCATGCTGCTCGGGGTGTCGGCGCTGGATCTCACCTCCAAGAAGGCGGTCGGCACCGCGGCTGGGTTCGTGGGGCTGTTCGGCTACCTGGGGCGCACGGCCCAGGCCAAGGGCTTCGGCTTCATGTCCAAGGAGATCACCGCCACCGCGGGCGCGGACGCGGCCTGGGACGCGGTGCTGTGGAGCATCCTCGGCTGCGCCCTCATCTCGATCGTGCTGCTGGCCTTCACCTGCAAGATGCGCCCCCGAGCCTGACAGAAAGAACCCTATTAGGGTGGGGGAACGGGCCCTTGGTACAATGGTGCCATGGTGATTCGCCACCTTTGGATGGGGCTCGTGCTGGGGCTCGGCCTCCTGGGCATGGGTTGCACGGAGGGTCAGGTTGGCTCTGGCGACAGCGGGTCGAGCAAGTCGAGCGTAGACGCCGGTGGCCCTCTTGCCAGTAGACACCCGCACCGAGACCTTGAACATGGAGATCTGCATCTGCAGATTCTTCATGCCTACAATGACGAATTCTCCGACCTGAAGCCATGGATTGGAACTCTGGATCAAGCCCTGGTGGCTGATCCCAACAACCGTGACCTGCAGCGGATCCGAAAGGCAGTCTGCGCTGAAGCCGATGAAAGAGCCATCCGTGACCAGTGCCTGGTCGAGTTCGATCTCGAACACTGGCAGGCTGCCTGCGATTGCTTCAAGAGGCTCTCCTGCACTCACAGAACGCCCAATGTCGGAGCCGAGGTCGCACTGTGTGTCCATCGCCAAGCCGAGCCTCTGAACTCCGGTGAGCTTGGCCTGGCACAGAGGTCCATCGAGCGGATGTACCCCGAGCCGGCGCTTTCAGCCGCGGTGAAGGGATACAGCGAGGGCAAGGTGCGGACATCGCTGCGGGAGCTGAATACCTTCATGCAGAGAACGACGGACGAAGCTCTGAGACAGAAGGCCATCACGCTTGGGATCCACATGCGCATAGTGAAGGGCTACTACGACTCGGACCCGCTCGAATTGATATTCGGTGGTGAAGGTGCAAGCTGCTCGAGGATGGGGTGGTGCCCTTGCTTGAGGTTTGAAGCCCTCCAGGCGCTTGATGCTGATGCGATGATCATGCCGTGGTGGGTCACATCCTTTTTCCATGAGGATATCGACAACAGGCTTCGAGAGTGCAGAGAGCGATGCGGGGGACGTTGAAGCGCCCTCCGTCTGTCGAAGAAGGCGATCGCCCGTTTCTGTGGAAATCTGGGAGCCACTAATGGGTTACCCCAGTCCTGACCCCGGTCCGAATTCCTATTGGGGTGAGGGACCTGGCGCTTGGTACAATGGGGCCATGGTGATCCGCCACGTGTGGATGGGGCTGGTGCTGGGCCTGGGTGTCCTCGGCCTGAGCTGTAGTGACCCGGACCGGGGCCCGCTCGGTAGCGAGGTGAGTCCAGTGGCCGCGGACTCTGGTGAGCTACCAGGCAGGGGAGACTCTGACGCGCACATGGTCCTGCACCGCTATGCCTGGGATCTTGTCGGCAGCTCCACGGACCTCGAGGTCTCGGCGGTGGAGGAAGCTGTCAGGGAAGGTTGCCTTCACATTGGCGCCAGGTGCAATCTGCCGTTTTTTAGCGATTGTAGAGCCCGCAACTGCGCCGAAGAATCTGATTTCGTATTCTATGTCGCCTGCCTGGGCCTGTTCGCGAATGATCGATGGCAGGCGGCCTACGATTGTTTCAGGAAGCTGCCCGCGGAGGGCTGTTTCGCGAGGATCGCCAAGGACAAGATCGCCCGGTGCGTCGAGCAGCTCACCAAGTTCCACCGCGCCGAGAGCCTGGCCTACGAGCAGGCGGGGCGGCTCTGGAAGGCTCTGGAGCACGAGTTGACCCTGTTCGAGCTCCACCCCTGCGACCCGGAGATCTACGCACGGCTGCGCGGCCTGGAGCAGAGGGTCGAGGTGCCCGCGGGGCGCGAACGGCCGCGCATCGCCTGGGACCAGGCCGCCTGCGGCAACCCGCCCTGACCCCGGTCCACAGACCCGTGCAGTGGGCCGTGCCTGCGCTCCGCGGGCCTCCTCCGCGCTCGGGCAGTTGAGGAAACTGCCAAACTGCCCCTCGCGCGGAGGAGACCCACTCCGCCTACGGCTGGTGGCATTCGAGGGTTCCGTAGGCATCGGTTGACGCCTCCTGTTTCACCCTCAAAGGGTTTGTATTCAGGAAGAACAGGACTGGACGATCACGGCTCGATGCTGAACTCGTCCCAGACCGCGGTGGCGTAGTCGGAGGCAGAGCCTGACACGCCGATCACCTGGATGCGCATCCGGCGGCCCTCAACCTCGACGCGCAGGAAGTGGAAGCCGCAGCCGCGGGCCTGGGAGAAGTCGTAGGAGAGCTCTTGCCGCTCGCCGGGCGCGGGGTCGCAGCCCGAGGGCAGCGGCCCGCCGCCGCCGCCGGAGACGATGTAGTGGACCGCCTGCGCGCCCCAGGGGTAGCTCGCGGGCGGGGGCCGGGCGCGGGTCGCGGCGCCGTCGTCCGGCACGTAGAAGCGATCGTAGACGTGGGCGTGGCCCGAGAGCACCAGCTCCACGTCGTACTGGTGGAAGAGCGCCCCGTAGTACCGCCGCACCGGCTCGATGCACTCACCGTCCCCGCTCTCGGCCATGGTGGTCGAGTAGAGCGGGTGGTGCATGAACACCACCACGTGCTCGACCGTGGGATCCTCGCGGGCCGTGCGCAGGTGCTCCTCCAGCCAGGTGCGGGGCGTGTTCGACCACCAGCGGGTGCCGATCTCGAAGGCGATGAACACGGTGTTCTGGTGGCGGAAGGTGTAGAAGGTCTTGAACGAGAACCCGCTCGGCACGCTGGTGCCCGAGACGGGGTTCGAGGGATCGGTCGAGTAGCTGGTGGGGTCGTCCTCGTAGACGGTGGGGAAGGCCTCGGCGTAGCCGGCGCCCCAGACCGCGGGGTTGCGAGTGAAGAGCTGCTCCTCGAGGTAGGCCTTGAAGTCCCACACCGCGCCCGAGCCCGCGTCGTGGTTGCCGAGCGCGGGGAAGTAGGGGAGAGCGGCCAGCATGCCCGCGTAGCACTCGACCAGCTTGGCGTACGCCCCGTCGTCGTAGCCGTGATCCATCTGGTCGCCGGCCTCGAGCACGAAATCCACGTCGGCGGCCAGGATGGCCTCGGGCACGGCCAGGCGCTCGGGCACCCCGGAGGTGCAGCTCTCGGTGGCGAACTGGTTGTCGGCGAAGGCGGCGAAGCTGAAGCGCGCGGGCGGGGGACCCGGGTCATCCTCGGCCGCGCCCTCGTCCTCGCCCGCCGCGCCGTCGTCCTCGAGCGCCCCGCCTTCATCCTCCTCGACGGTTCCATCATCCTGCGGAACCCCCGCGTCGTCCTCCGAGGCGCCCCCGTCATCCTCGGCGCAGCACGCATCCTCGGCGTCCACGTCCGCGTCCGGGGGATCGATGCCCACCTGCCCGGCGTCGCATCCGACCAGGCCGGCCAGCAGCATCATGGAGCAGAGGATTCGAGCCCAAACCATGGGGCCATTGTAGCGCAGATCCCTCGCTTTCCCTCCCCTCCTGTCTTTCACCTTTATGAATTCCTTTCCTGGTTTTCGGGCTACAGTGGCCCGGCCATGGACGAGCGCGGACAGGTAGAGCAGGAGCGGCGGCCGACCCGGCGGGTCATGCTGAAATACGCCCTGCTGCAGCTTCCGGGCCTGGGGCTGCTCGCGGGCGGGCTGGTGTGGCTCCAGCAGGCCTACGCGCTGAGCGCCTGGTTCGTGGTCCTGCCCTGCCTGGTGTGGGTGGCCAAGGACGCGCTGCTCTTCCCCTGGCTGTGGCGCGCCTTCGACGACCGCCCCTCGGCGCGCACCCCCGAGCCCCTCGAGCTGGTCGGCGTGGTCACCGCGGGCGGCCAGGTGCGGGTGCGGGGCGAGCTGTGGCGGGCCGAGCCCGTGGCCGGCGGTCCGCCGCTCCAGGCCGGCCAGCGCGTGCGCGTGCGCCGGGCCCGCGGCCTCACCCTGTTCGTGGAGGCGGAGGGCGAGGAGCCCCCGCCGTGAGCCGGGGCGCGACCTCGAGCAGCGCGGCCCGCACTGCGGCGGCCTTCTGCTCGAGGCTCAGCCAGGGCTCGCGCGAGAGCTCGAGCTGCACCCAGGGGATGCCGCCTGGCCGGGAGCGGGTGATGTGGCCGCCGGGGAACGGCCGGTTGAGCGCGACCCGGGTCCCCAGGTGGCGCCCCAGGGCCTCGGCCATGAGCCGCAGCCAGTTCCCGGGCAGCGTCACCCCGCCGTTCCCCAGGCAGGCGCGCGGCCGCCGCTGGCCCGGCCTGGGCCCGACTGGCGGGGCCTCGGCCGCCATGGTGTGGCAGTCGAGCCCGAGCGCGGCCCGCGGCGCGAGGGACGCCAGCCGCGCGTGGTAGGGCGCGTGGTAGGCGGCGAGCAGCAGGGCGCGGAGCGCGTCCGGGAGCGGCGCGCGGAACACCGGTTTCTTCCAGAAGGTGTGGCCCTTGATGGCCCCGATGGGGCGGCGGTCGGTGGCGGCCCGGTTCACGTCCACGATCGCCCGCGCGATGGGCGTGCTGACGAGCTCCACGGCCAGCTCCGCCAGCGGGGTGTAGATCTCGGCCGCGCCCTCGTCGCTGTCCTGCCGCAGCTCCTCCGGCCCGATGGCCAGGAGCCCGGCCACCTCGGGCGGCACCTCGAGCCCGGCGTGGGGCAGGGACACCAGGATGGGCAGGCGCGCGGCCACGCTTCCCCTCAGGGGCAGAGCAGCAGCAGCCGGGCCAGCACCTCGGCCTGCTGGTCGAGCCAGGCGCGGTCCATGAGCTGCAGCACGTGCGGCCGGTAGCGGCCCGACAGCCCGGCGCCCTCCTGGAAGTCCAGGCGCGCGAGCAGCCCCCAGGGCAGGCGCGGCAGCTCCTCCTCGAGCTCGGCGGCGCGCTTCAGCAGCTCGCGCGCGGCGGGGTGGTGGGCGGCGGTGGGGCACAGGAAGGTGTACTGCGAGCGCAGGCTGGGCGACTCCGGGCGCAGGCCGGACAGCCAGGGCAGCCAGTCGAAGAACCCGCGCGGGCGCAGCTTGAGGTCGAAGGCCACCTGCTTGGATGACAGGAACAGCTCGGCCCCCGGCAGGTCGGGCGGGGGCGGGTCGGTCTGGAACTGGACGAGCAGCGGCCGGCCCTGCCAGGCGGTCTCCAGCGTCGCCTGGTCGCACTCCACCGTCTGGCTGTGGTTCCCGCCGCCCCGCACCCACTCGTAGGTGCGCTCGCTCAGCCTGGAGCCGGGCAGCTGCTGGCCGAGCCGGTAGAGCACGTCGAAGATCGCAGTACGGATGTCGCCCACGCGGCCTCCTAGGGGACGACCTCGATGCGCTGCTCGCCCGGGCCCACCTTGACGAACAGGCTGCCGCCGGTCTCGGCGGTGAGCGTCCAGCCCGCCCCGGCGGCCTCGAGCTCGGCCAGGCTCGGCAGCCTGGGGAGCGCCTGGCCCTGGGCCAGGACCCGGGCGGGCGGGGTGTGCCCGAAGGCCACCACCTCGAACACCGCGCCCAGGGTGAAGTCCGTGCCCGGGCGGAGGGTCAGCACCAGGCCGGCCCCGTCTGGCGCCTGGCCGAGCAGGGTGCCGTCGAAGAGCTCGAGCTGGGTCTCGGGCCCCGGGGCCACCCGCGGCCACAGCAGGCCCGGGGAGCTCGCGTAGGAGTCCACCTGCGCGGCCCGGGTGGTGGGCGCGATGGCGTCGATGGTCGGCCGGAGCAGCGGCACCACGGCCCCGGCCCGCAGGTAGAGCGGTAGCTTCTCCAGCGGGGCGGCGATCGTCTCCCGGCCCGGCCCGGCGTGGGCCGAGCCGTCCCACCAGTCGATCCACCCGCCCGCGGGGAAGATCACCTCGCGCTCGCGCACCCCGCGGTCGAGCACCGGCGCGACCAGCAGGTGGTCGCCGAAGAAGTACTGGTCGTCCGGGTGCTCGCCCTGGGCCGGCTCCTGGAGCCCGAACGGGCGCTGCAGGGGCCGCCCGTCCACGGCCAGGCGCCGGGCCAGCGTCCAGGCGTAGGCCCACAGCCGCAGGTGCAGCCGGGTGTAGGTCCGGTACCAGCCGAGCATCTCCTCGTCGTAGCCCGTGGCCGCGTCGGGCTCCCAGGCCACGGTGTTCGCGCTGTTGCCGATCTGCATCACCGAGGACAGCGCGGTCTGCTCGAACCAGCGGGTGAAGGTCTCCTTGTCCGGCGGGGAGTGGCGGTAGCCGCCCGTGTCCGCGCCGTAGAAGGGGAAACCCGAGGGCCCGAGCGTCAGCCCGTAGAACATGGAGGCGGCCAGCCCGCCCACGGCCACGTAGGTCTCGCCGTCCTTGCTGACCTGCTGGCCGTGCCGCACGAGATCCGCGTCCAGATCGCCCGGCCAGATCACGCTCACGTTCACCTGGTCGCCCCACTTGCCCGCGCGGCCCAGCAGGAAGCCGCCCGTGGCGGGCAGGGTCTCGGCGTACACCTGGTGGTAGAGCTTGGCGTAGTGGTGGTGCATGCTGCGCTCGTCGCGCCCGTCGTGGAAGCGCCACACGTTGCGCGCGCCCGGCACGCCCGGCACCACGTCCTCGGCGTAGTCCAGCTTGAAGCCCTCGATGCCCATGTCCGTGTAGCGCCGGATCAGCCCCTGCCACCAGGCGAAGGCGGCCGGGTTGGTGAGGTCGACGGGTTTCCCCCAGTGGTTGAGCAGCAGCCCGGTCTGGGGCGGGTAGTAGCCCTGCGCCTCCGCCTCGCCCCGCAGCGCGTCGCAGGCCGGGTCCTGGCTGTCTAGGTAGGGCGTGTGCCACAGCGCCACCCGGTAGCCGAGCTCGTGCGCCTCGGCGATCATCCCGGCCGGGTCGGGGAAGCGGGCGGCCTCGAAGTCGAAGGTGTTCACCCCGCTGGCGTACGGCCGATCGACCCAGGCCGCGGTGCAGGGCAAGTCGAGGTCGCGCATGGCCTGCAGGTCGGCGACGAACTCGGCCTGATCCGCGTTCTCGTCGCGCCACAGCCAGGGGCCCAGCGCCCAGGGCGCGGGCAGGCTGGGGTCGCCGGTCGCGTCGAAGTAGCGCCGGGTGAGGTCCAGCGGGTGCTCGGCGCCGAACAGGTGGAAGACCAGTCCCTGCGCCGTGGCCGGGCCCGTCCCGAAGAGCACGTCCAGGCGATCGGCGGCGGCCGCCGCCGCGTCGATCACCCCCGGGGCGTCGCTCTCCACGAACAGCGCCCAGCCGCGCGTGCCCAGCACCAGGGGCACCGGCACGTGGGCCTCGTTGTAGCCGCTCTCGAGCTGCGGGTCCATCTCGAGCTGCATGGCGCGCACGGCCCCGCGCTGGTTCACCTGGTCCTCGTGGGCGCCCAGGCCGTACAGCCCCTCCTGGGGGTCGAGGCGCGGGCGCAGGCGCACGTAGGCCAGCGCGTCGCCGCCGGGCTCGGGCACCAGGCTCAGGCGGAAGCGGCCCTCGGCCACGGCCTCGACGCGCAGCAGGGCCGCGACCCGCGGCCCGAACAGCAGGCGCACGCCCAGGGCCTGAGCCGAGCGCTCGACCACCTCCCCCGAGGTGACGCTCAGCCAGCGCAGGCCGAGGGGCGGGTGGAACACGAACACCGGGTCCGGCACCAGGATGGGGTGGGGGTCGTAGTTGAAGTCCTCCTCGAGGGCGTCCACCCGCCCGAGCTGGAGTCCGTCCGCGGGCAGGTCGAGCAGCAGCTCGTCCCCTCGCTGGAGGCGTAGGCCGGGGCCCGCCTCGTCCCAGGCGACGCTCCAGGCGCCTGCCTCCACGCGGGGTTCGGCCGAGCCGCCGCCGCAGGCGGTCGCCAGCGCGAGCAGCGGGCACAGGCAGGGGAGGAGGCGCGTCGCCATGGGCTGGACCTCGCGAGGGTTCGGGCTCCCAGGCAGTCTCCCCGAGGTGGCGCCCCCGCGTCAACGGCCCTCCCGCGGGAGCGACCTCTTTCCAGTTGCTATTCACCAACCGGTTGGTCTACAAACCAGGCGGTTGAACGTCCGGGGAGGGACCGACATGCCCAAGCTTTCCGACACATTGCGAGAAGCTTTCTCGACCGGGTTCACCGCCGCCTGGACCACGATGTGCTTCTTCATGGTGACCATCCCGCTGCCGCTCTCACCGAAGGGCGCCTTCTCGCAGTGGATCGTGCGGCGCATCTGGGCGCCTGGCCTGCTCAAGGGCAGTGGCATCGAGGTGGTCGCCACCGGCCAGGAGCGCCTGGATCCCCGGGGCGCCTACATCTTCATGAGCAACCACCAGAGCCTGGCCGACGTACCGGTGATCTTCGACTGCCTGCCGCACAACCTCCGCTTCGTGGCCAAGAAGGAGCTGCTGTACGTGCCCTTCTTCGGCCTGTACCTGTACCTGGCAGGCTACCCGCTGATCGATCGGCGCAACCGCCGCGAGGCCATCCGCTCCCTGCAGCACGCCGGCGAGCTCATCCGCTCTGGGATTCCGGTGGTCAGCTTCCCCGAGGGCACCCGCACCCGGGACGGGAACGTGGGCCCGTTCAAGAAGGGCGCGTTCGTGCTGGCGCTCGAGGCCCGGGTGCCGATCGTGCCCGTGGCGATCAGCGGCTCGGACCGCCTCATGCGGCGCGGCAGGCTGGCCGCGCGGCCCGGCACCGTGCGGGTGCACTTCGGCGCGCCCATGGACCTGTCCGGCTACGCCCCCGGCGATCGTGATAGGCTGATGGCCGACGTCCGCGAGGTCATCATCGCCCAGAAGGAGCGGCTCGACCGCGAGGCGGAGGCGGCCGGCGAGCGCGCCTAGACGGACCGGAGGTGCTGGCATGTTCAGCTGCGAGGGCTGTGGGCAGGACATCCCCGAGCAGGCCGTCCATTGCCCCTACTGCGGGGCGCAGTGCGGCGACGGCCCCGCCGATCCGTCCAGCATCTTCACCCAGCCTCGCAAGGGCCTGCTGTGCCCGGGCTGTGGCCAGCGCACGCTCCAGGAGGGCGACTACTGCATGTGGTGCGGCTTCCGCCTGGACTCGCTGGCCGAGACCACCGACGGCGGGGGCACCCCTGCGCTGGACCAGGTCACCGAGGTGCAGGGCCGGGTGCTCGACGGCACCCACAAGGCCCGCCCCGCGGGCGGCGGCAACACCAAGGCCGTGCTGGTGGCCGTCATCCTGGGGCTGTCCATCGCTCTGGTGGTGGTCCTGCTGATGCTGCTCGCCGCCCAGCGCAGCCTGGCGAGCCTGACCGCGCAGGCCTCGGCCCAGGCCGAGGCCCAGGACGATCTCGGGCCGGCGGAGGCGCGCTACCTGGAGGCGATGGACTATACCGAGCAGGGCCGCTGGGAGGACGCCGCGGTCATGCTGCGGGCGGCGCTGCTGGCCGACCCGCGCCACGCGGCCGCCCGCGCCAAGCTGGAGGAGGTCGAGCTCCAGGCCCAGGTGGCGGGCAACGCGCGCCTGGCGAAGGACGATCTGGAGGCCAAGGACTTCGACGGCGCCCTGCAGGCGGTGAACAGGCTCCCGCCCGACGCGCTGGAGAAGGATCCCGAGCTGCTCAAGCTGCGCGCCCGGGTGCGCGACGAGTACCGCAAACACCACCTGAGCGAGGCCAGCCTGGCGGAGCAGGGCGCCGACCTCCAGTCGGCCGAGGCGCACCTGCTGTCCGTGCTGGCGGTCGAGCCGGACGACGCCATGGTCAAGGCGAAGGTGGACGAGCTGCGCGAGAAGCTGACCAAGGCGAAGCGCCAGGCCCCGGCCAAGGCCTCCGCCGCCGATCTGGCCGAGCTCGCGCCGGATCTCAGCGCCGAGCAGCTCGTGCGGAAGGCCAACGAGGCCTGCCAGCAGGGCCGCCACACGCTGGCCGTCGAGAGCCTGCAGCGGGCCCGCAAGCTCGAGCCCGACGAGCCCGAGTACGTGCGGTTGCTCGCCAACGTGTACGCCCTGCAGGGCAACCGCGCCGAGGCCTTCCGGCTGTACAAGCGCTACCTGGAGCTGTGCCCGAACTGCGTGTACACGCAGACCGTGCGCAGCACCATCCGCGGCTTCGAGGATCTCGGTCAGCCGTGAGCGATCCGCCCCGCGGCTGCGCCCCCCGCCAGGTCGGGCTGCGCCCGGGTCAATAGCGCTGGAACCGGACCGTGTAGCTCTGGCAGAGGTTGTTCTGGCCGGTGGCCGGCTTCACGCACACGTAGAAGGTGTTGGAGTTGCCGGTCTGGCAGCTGAAACCGCCGCCCGGCAGGGAGTAGCAGGTGGTCTGGAAGGGCGGCACGCTGTCGACGCACTCCTGGGTCGAGCAGTTCCCTCGCCACACGTTGAGCCTCAGGTTGCCCGGATCCGGGCTGAAGGTGACCTGCAGGGTGCCGGCGCCCGGGCTCGGCTGGTTGTAGGCCAGCACATAGCAGTCGTTGTCCTCGCGCAGCCCGGTCTTGTAGACCAGCACCCCCGGCCGGTCGACGATCATGCTGCCCGGACCGATGGTGCCCACGTTGTAGGGGCTGTTGGCGCAGGTGTCGCCCACGTCGCTGGTGTCGATGCACTCGCAGCCGTTCGGGTTCAGCCCGTCGACGTTCCAGGTACCGGCGTTGCAGGACTGCACCACGCAGGCGCTCGACACGCAGGCCTCGGTGGCGTTGGGGAGGTTGCAGACGTTGCCGCAGAAGCCGCAGTGGTTCACGCTGACGGTGACGTCGGTCTCGCACCCGTTGACCGGGTTGCTGTCGCACGAGTCCCAGCCGGTGTCACAGGATGGGCTGCACACGCTGCCGAAGCAGGTCGTGGTGCCGTGGGGGTTGCTGCAGACGGTGGCGCAGCTCCCGCAGTGGCCCACGTCGTTGGTGGTGTTGATCTCGCAGCCGTTGGCCCGGTTCGAGTCGCAGGTGTCGAACCCCGGGCTGCAGCTGGCGAAGTCGCAGGAGCCCGCGTTGCAGTAGGTGCCCGTCGCGTTCACCACCTGGGTGGTGCAGTTGATCCGACCGGCGCAGGTGGTGCCGCAGGCGCTGACCGCGTTGAGGTCGGCCTCGCAGCCGTTCGGCCGGCTGCCGTCGCAGTCGCCGTAGCCGCCGACGCAGGCGCCGTAGTCGCACACGCCCCCCAGGCACGTCTGGCCGGTCGCGTGCTGGGTGGTCGCGTTGCAGTTCACCCGGCTGGCGCAGGTCCCGCCGCAGCCGTCGACCAGCCAGATGTTGGTCTCGCAGCCGTTGGCGGCGTTGCCGTCGCAGTCCCCCCAGCCGTTGAGGCACGCGGTGTAGCCGCAGGTGCCGTTGCCGCAGGTGATGCCCGAGGCGTGCAGCACCGTGAGGTTGCAGTTGACCCGGGCGCCGCAGCTCGGGCCGCAGGAGGCCACCTGCCAGATGTTGGTCTCGCAGCCGTTGGCCTCGTTCGCGTCGCAGTCGCCGAAGCTCGGGTTGCAGGTGGTGTAGTCGCAGGCGCCGCCGTTGCAGGACTTGCCGCTGGCGTTCTGCACCTCGCTGTTGCAGTCCACCCGGTTCAGGCAGGTCGTGCCGCAGGAGTTGGTCTGCCAGATGTTCAGCTCGCAGCCGTTGGCGCGGTTCGAGTCGCAGTTGCCGAAGCCTCCGTCGCAGGTGGTGTAGTCGCAGGCGCCGCTGGCGCAGGTCTCACCCGAGGCGTTCAGCACCTGGGTGGTGCAGTTGACCCGGTTCAGGCAGGTGGTGCCGCAGGAGCTGGTCTGCCAGATGTTCAGCTCGCAGCCGTTGGCGCGGTTCGCGTCGCAGCTGTCGTACCCGGGGTCGCACAGGCCGAAGTCGCACACGCCGCTCGCGCAGGTCTCGCCCGAGGCGTGCTGCACCTGGAGGGTGCAGTCGACCCGGCCCGCGCAGGCCAGCCCGCAGGCGCCGGGCAGCCACAGGTCGGTCTCGCAGCCGTTGGTGGGGTCGCCGTCGCAGTCGCCCCAGCCCGGGCTGCAGCTGGTGTAGCCGCAGGCGCCGCCGGTGCAGGTGAGCCCGGTGGCGTGTTGCACCTGGGTGCCGCAGTTGACGCGGGTGGCGCAGGTCGAGCCGCAGGAGGCCACCTGCCAGATGTTCACCTCGCAGCCGTTGGTGCGGTTCGCGTCGCAGTCGCCGAAGCCTGCGTTGCAGGTGGTGTAGTTGCAGGCGCCGCTGGCGCAGCTCTTGCCGGTGGCGTTCTGCACCTCGCTGTTGCAGTCCAGGCGGCTCCCGCAGGTGGTGCCGCAGGAGTTGGTCTGCCAGATGTTGGCCTCGCAGCCGTTGGTGCGGTTCGAGTCGCAGCTGTCGAAGCCCGGGTCGCAGGCGCTGAAGTCGCACAGGCCGCTGGCGCAGCTCTCGCCCGAGGCGTTCAGCACCTGGGTGCTGCAGTTGACCCGGGTCGCGCAGCTCGGACCGCAGGAGGTGAGCTGCCAGATGCTGGCCTCGCAGCCGTTGGTGCGATCTGCGTCGCAGTCGCCGAAGCTCGCGTCGCAGGTGGTGTAGTTGCAGGCGCCGGACGAGCAGCTCTCGCCCGAGGCGTTCAGCACCTGGGTGTTGCAGTTGACCCGGTTGCCGCAGGCGGTCCCGCAGGCCGCGGTCTGCCACAGGTTGGCCTCGCAGCCGTTGGTGCGGTTGCCCTCGCAGTCGCCGAAGCCGGTGTTGCAGGACAGGTACTCGCACAGGCCGCTGGCGCAGGAGGGGCCGACCGCGTTCAGCACCTGGGTGCTGCAGTTGACCCGGCCGGCGCAGGTCAGGCCGCAGGAGGTGGTCTGCCAGATGTTGGCCTCGCAGCCGTTCGGCCGGCTCGCGTCGCAGTCGCCGAAGCCCGAGTCGCAGCTAGGGCTGCACAGGCCGACGAGGCACTCGTTCGTGCCGTGCACGGCCAGGCAGGTGGTGGCGCAGTCGCCGCAGTGGGTCTCGTCCGAGGCCGTGTTGGTCTCGCAGCCCGGGCTGGGGGTGCAGTCGCCCCAGTCCGGGTTGCAGCTCAGCACCTGGCAGCTGCCCGAGGCGCAGGTCGCGGTGGCGTTGGGCAGGCTGCAGCCGGTGTTGCAGGCGGCGCAGTGCACCATGGTGTTGAGCTGCTGCTCGCAGCCGTTGGAGCGATCGTTGTCGCAGCTGCCGAAGCCCGAGACGCACTGGTTGAAGTCGCACGCGCCGCTGGCGCAGGCGGTGCCGGTGGCGTGCAGCACCTGGGTGGTGCAGTCGACCCGGCCCGCGCAGGTCAGGCCGCAGGAGGTGGTCTGCCAGATGTTGGCCTCGCAGCCGGTGGGGACGAGCCCGTCGCAGTTGCCCCAGCCCTGCTCGCACCCGTCCAGCGCGCAGCCCGCGGGTGCGCAGTGCTCGCTGGCGTGGTCGAGCGCGCAGATCACGCCACAGCCGCCGCAGTTCGCCTCGTCGCCGGTGAGATCCACGCAGCTCTGGCCGCAGCAGGCCAGCGGCAGCTGGCAGTCGAGCGCGCCGCCGCCGCAGCGGCACAGGCCGTTGAGGCAGCCCTCGTTCGGGTCGCACAGCGTGTCGCAGTCGCCGCAGTGCTGCTCCTCGGTCAGGGGATCGAAGCAGCTCGCGCCGCAGCAGATCTCCTGCGCGCTGCAGTCGGCGCCGGTGCCGCCGCAGGCGCAGCCGCCGTCCTCGCAGCTCTCGCCCGCCTGGCAGGCGGTGGCGCAGTCGCCGCAGTGCTCCTCGTCGCTGAGCGGATCGATGCAGTCGATGCCGCAGCACAGCTGCAGCGCGTTGCAGTCCGGGCCGACGCCGCCGCACAGGCACAGGCCGTCCGTGCAGGACTCGGCCGGATCGGAGCAGGGCAGCCCGCAGCCGCCGCAGTTCGCCTCGTCGATGTCGGTGTTGGTCTCGCAGCCGTTGGGCTCCAGGCCGTCGCAGTCGATGAAGGGCGGGGCGCACTCGCCCGGAGTGCACACCCCCGCCACGCACAGGGCCGGCGCGTTGGGGAAGGTGCACACGTTCCCGCAGCCGTTGCAGTTCTCGGGGTCCGCCTCGAGGTTCCGCTCGCAGCCGTTGACGTCCTGGCCATCGCAGTCGTCCCAGGGCGCCTCGCACTGGAGCACCCGGCAGGCGCTGGCGACGCACTCGGCGCTGGCGTGGAACAGGCTGCAGATGTTGTTGCACGCCCCGCAGTTCAGCTCGTCGGTGGCGAGCTCGAAGTCCTCGTCGACCTCGTCGTCGCAGTCGTTGTCGATGGTGTCGCAGGCCTCGACGCCGTTGTTGGACAGCACGCAGGCGTACTCGCAGCCCGTGGCAGGATCGTGGTCGGCGTCCCAGTAGTTGCTCGCGCAGGCGCCCAGCTCGCAGCCCGAGTCGACGCAGTTGCCCGTCGCGTGCGGGTAGCTGCAGGCCTGGTTGCAGGCGCCGCAGTTGAGCGGATCGTCGGTCAGGTCGAAGGTCTCGTCGATCTGATCGTCGCAGTCGTTGTCGATGGTGTCGCAGGCCTCGACGCCGTTGTTGGTGAGCACGCAGGCGTACTCGCAGCCGTTGGTGGGGTCCCCGTCCACGTCCCACTGGCCCTGGGGACAGCCGACCGCCTCGGCGTGCACCTCGACCAGCCGCACCGGAGCGTCCAGATCGGTGGACTCGATGCGCACCGCGCCGGTGTCCTGGCCGACCACCTCGGGCGCGTACAGCACGCGGAAGGTGAGCATGTCGGCCGCCGAGGCCAGCACCGCGGGCAGCGCCGGCAGGTCCACCAGCGAGAAGTCCGGGCTCGAGCCCGCGTTGAGCGAGATGCTGGTGACGTCCAGCGGACCCACGCCCACGTTGGTCACGTAGATGGTGACCTCGAGCGACTGACCCCGGTAGACGCTGCCCAGCTCGATGGGCGAGGCCATGGGCGACACGAAGATGTTGGGATCGATGGCGTTGCCGAGCAGCGGCACCTCCACCTGCGGGTGGTCGGGGTCGTTGCTGGTGATGCCCAGGATCGCCTCGCGGCCGCCGATGGTCTGGGGCGCGAAGGAGACCCGCGGGCTGGACGAGTCCGCCGGTCCGAGGTTCGGCAGGCTGGTGGGCACCACGGAGAAGGTTCCGCCGCCGCCCTGGATCGCCAGGTCGGGCACCTCGAGGAAACCCTGGCCCTGGTTGGTCACCTGCAGGTCGAGGCTGCGGCTGCCGCGCACGTGCACGTTGCCGAAGTCGAGCTGCAGCGGGTCCACGCCGATCGCGGGCGGGATGAAGCCCTCGCCGCTCACCCCGACCCGGCGCGGGGAGGGGGTGACGTCCGGGGAGTAGACCTCGAGCTGGGCGGTCTCGGCCCCCTCGTCGGCCGGGAGGAAGGTGAGGCTCACGATCCGGCGCTCGCCCGGCTGGAGCACCTGTGGCGTGGCCTCCGACAGGCTGGGGAGATCGAAGCCCGTGGCCGGATCGGAGGCCAGGCCGAACTCGGCGGAGGCGCCCGCCAGCCCGAGGCCGGTGACGGCCAGCGGGGCCAGGCCCTGGTTCGCGATGCCGACCTCCAGCGTGCTGGCGACGTCCACCCGGACCAGCCCGAACTGGATGGGCGCGGGGTCCACCACCAGATCGGGCTGCACGCCGCGGCCGGTCACGGCCAGGTCGAGCTGGGGCTCGTCGGGATCGTCGCTGACCACGACCAGGGTGTCGAGGTGCTCGCCGGCCGCGCCCGGGGTGTAGGCCACGTCGAGCTCGAGCACGTCCCCGCGGTTCAGGTACACGGGCAGGCTGGGCAGGCCCTCGAGCTGGTAGGTCGGGCTGGCCACGCTGGCGAGCTGCACGGCCTCGAGGGTCAGCACGGCGTTGCCCGTGCCCTGGTTGCTCAGGGTCACCCGCATCCGGGCGGTGCCGCCCAGGGTCACATCGCCGAAGGCGACCGCGGCGGGCTCGGCGGCGATGTCGGCCTCGCCCTTGAACTCGCTGCGCAGCTGGATCCGCACCAGCGCCTCGTCCGCGTCGTTGGAGATGATGTCCAACACCCCGAAGTCGTTGAAACCGTCGGAGGCCGTGTAGATCACGTCCAGGCTGGTCTCCGCGCCCGGGGCGATCAGGATGGGCAGGCGGGCCGCGGTGGCCGGATCGAGGACGAAGTCCGCCACGGTGCCGTTCTCGAACGCCAGGTCGGAGATGCGCAGATCCTGGGTACCGGTGTTCCCCACCCGGACGCTGCGGGTGACCGGTAGCCCGACCAGGACCGAGCCGAAGTCGAGCACGTACGTCGGCGGGTCGCCGGTGGCGGCGGGCTCGACGATCTCGAGCTCCGGGCCGGCGGGCAGCTCGTCCCCGCCGTCGTCGCCGTCGCCGCCGTCCGCGCCCTCGACGCAGAAGCCGTCCCGGCACACCAGCCCGGAGGGGCAGCTGTCTCCCTGGCCACAGGGTATCGGATCCCCGTCGGCGCCCGGCGTGGTGCAGATGCCCTGCTCGCAGGTCTGGCCGATCGGGCACTCGTCATCCCGCTGGCAGGTGGTGGCGCCGTCCTCGCCGGGGATGCCGGAGTTGTCCGAACAGGACATCGCCAGCGCGCTCACCAGGAGCGCCAGGCAGCAGGTGAGCCACGAGGAACGCAGCATGGGGACCTCCTCAGGCGGCGCCGGCGGGCATTCGCCACGCCTGGATCTTTCTAGCATCCTACCACGTTTCGGGCGGGGCTCGGAGGACCGCGCCGAGACGGTGGACAGCGACCGGGCGCCCGGGTAGGCTGCCCCCCAGGACAAGGAAGAGGTTCGTCATGAGATTCAGGCTGATCGGTGCGCTGAGAGCGTCCGTGCTCCTGGGCTGCGGGTTGGGCTGGGCAGGCGCCTGGACGGGGGGGTGCGTGGCGTTCGGCTCGACCTCGGCGCGGCCGCTCCCGGCGGCCGAGCCGCCGGCCGAGGCGGTGGCGCCGGAGGCCCTCCTCCCCCTGGCGGTGACCATCGACTACCAGGGCCCAGAGGGCCGCGATCTCCAGGGCACACGGCAGGTTCGCGCGGCCGCGGTCGAGGTCCTGGCCGCCAGCCCGAGCTTCCGCCTGGCCGACCGCGCCGAGGGCGGCCACGTCCTGGCCCTGCACCTGGCCAGCGAACGCAAGGGTCGCGTGTGGCTGACGGTGCTGTGCGTGCTGAGCGGCACCGTCTTGCCGGCCATGGTGACCGAGGAGCTGCTCATCACCGCCGAGCTGCGTGATCCGTCC
This sequence comes from Myxococcota bacterium, assembly GCA_022710975.1. Classification (GTDB taxonomy): domain Bacteria; phylum Myxococcota; class B64-G9; order B64-G9; family B64-G9; genus JAKLGA01. Next base: position 112,098 of record JAKLGA010000009.1, read on the forward strand.
GGGCAGGTGCTCGGCGAACGCAAGCTGACCATGGAGCAGACCTCCGTGGTCGAGCTGTTCATGCTCTTCGGCATGCCCTTCGCCTGGGAGGGGAAGATCCGGCTCGGCCTGTTCTGCGAGGTGCTCCGCGATCTCGTCGACTGGGCGGGCGGCTTGACCGGCCAGGCGGCGGCGCCCGCGCCCGTCCCGCCGGGCTGACCCGCGCTGGACGTGGAGAGGGAAGGCATGAGCGAGACCCCGGCACCTGTCCCGGGCCAGCGCATCCTCGTCATCGACGACGAGTCGGTCGTGTGCCTGAGCATCAGCCGCATCCTGACCGCGGGCGGCCACCGCGTCGAGTGCCGCACCAACCCCCTCGAGGGGCTCGAGCTGGCCACCCGGGACCCGTTCGACGTGATCCTGCTCGATCTGATGATGCCCGAGATGGGCGGCCTCGAGGTGCTCAAGCGCCTGCGCGAGGGCGGAGGGGCGGCCGAGGTGGTCATCATCACCGGCTATGGCACGGTGACCACGGCGGTCGAGGCCATGAAGCTCGGGGCGGCCGAGTACATCCTCAAGCCCTTCTCGCCCGAGGAGCTCGAGCTGGTCATGGCGAGGGTCCTGGCTCGCTCGCACCTGCTCAAGGAGTGCTCCCGGCTGCGCGTGGAGCTCGAGCGCCAGCAGGGCAACGGAGAGATCGTGGGGGCCAGCCGGGCCATGGAGCGGGTGTTCGGGCTCATCCGCCGCGTCGCCCCGACCCAGGGCACGGTGCTCATCACCGGCGAGAGCGGCACCGGCAAGGAGATGGTGGCCCGCGCCATCCACGACCAGAGCCCCCGGCGGGACCGACCCTTCCTGGCCTGTGACTGCAGCTCGCTGGCCCCCTCGTTGCTGGAGAGCGAGCTGTTCGGGCACGCGAAGGGCTCGTTCACCGGGGCGCTGGGCGCCAAGCAGGGCCTGTTCGAGGCCGCCTCCAGCGGCAGCCTGTTCCTGGACGAGGTGTCCAACATCTCCTACGAGATCCAGGGCAAGCTGCTGCGGGTGCTCGAGGCGCGCCGGGTCAAGCCCGTGGGAGACACCGAGGAGCGCGAGGTGGACATCCGCCTCATCGCCGCCACCAGCCGCGACCTGGCGGTGATGGTCGGCGAGGGGACCTTCCGGGAGGACCTCTTCTACCGGCTGAACGTGGTGCCCATCCACCTGCCCCCGCTGCGCGAGCGCGAGGGAGACGTGCTGCGGCTGGCCACCCTGTTCCTGGAGCGTTTCCGCAGGCAGAACGAGGTCCAGGTCAAGGGGTTCTCGCCCGAGGCCATGCGCCTGCTCGAGTCCTACCGCTGGCCGGGCAACGTCCGGGAGCTGAAGAACATCGTCGAGCGCCTGGCCATCCTGTGCGACGCCGAGCGCATCGAGCCGCAGCACCTGCCGCCCGAGATCCGCCAGGCCCGGGGGCTCACCGGCCTGCGGCCCCTGCCGCGGGACTGGGAGACCTTCAAGGAGCTCAAGCGCCAGGTGCGCGACGCGGCCGTGCAGGAGCTCGAGCGCCGCTTCCTGCTGGAGGCCCTGCAGCGCTCGGGCGGCAACGTCTCCCGGGCGTCCGAGGACGTGGGCATGCAGCGCACCCAGTTCCACCAGCTGCTGCGGAAGTACGGGCTGGGCGGGGAGCAGGACGAGGGGACGGAGGTCCCGGGTCCTCCCCCGCAGGATCCCGAGCTCGACTAGAGAGCTTTCATACGCTGTCATTTCCCATCATACACCCACCGCCTCGGGGCGACTCCGCACCGGAAATAGATAACCAAACGATTTCAACGAGATAGTTTCTTTTTCAGGCCGGTCCCGCACCGGGCCCCTGCGCGTGCGTTTTTCAGTCCCCACCTACCCCTCCATATCCATGAAAACTTTATTATTTCAATGCGTTGATCTGCCTCGAAGGTGCTCTTGACCCGTGGCATGTGCCTTGCTTGTGCCCCCGCTGCCGGTCCGGACCCGAATTCGGGACGGGACCGCGAGGCCACGGGAATCGGAACCAAGGAGCTTCGTCATGAGCGTCGAGCCCAGGCTGTTGGTCGTGGACGATGAGGAAGTCGTCTGCAAGACCTGCTCCAGGATCTTCGAGGGGCAGGGCTACCGTGTCGAGACCGCCACCGATCCGCAGGCGGGCCTCGCCATGGCGACCAAGGGCAAGTACGCCGTGATCCTGCTGGACATCAAGATGCCCGCGATGGACGGGCTGGCGTTCCTGGCCGAGCTGCGCAAGCAGGACCCCAGGACCCCGGTCATCATGGTCACCGGCTACCCCTCGGTGCCGAGCGCGGCCACGGCCATGCGCCTGGGCGCCGCGGACTATGTCTCCAAGCCCTTCACCCCGGACGAGATCACCGGGGCGGTGCGCCGCGTCCTGGGCGGCGCGGCCACCCACACCGCCCGGCCGGCCGCCGGGCCGCTCGCCAGCGCGAGCGCGCCGGCCCCGGGCGTCTTCACCCCGATGTCCGAGGAGTTCCTGTTCCTGGGAGAGAGCTGGATCCAGGTCGGGCAGGACGGGACCGTGCGCGCCGGCGCCTTCCTCTCGAAGGACGAGGGCGGCGAGGCCCGCGAGGTGGTGCTGCCCAGGCCGGGCGACAACGTGTTCCAGGGGTTGCCGCTGGTCGGCTTCCGCAAGGCGGGCAGCGAGCCGCGCAGCGTCCCCTCGCCGGTCACCGGCGAGGTGGTGGAGGTGAACCCGGCGCTGGCGACCCGTCCCAGCCTGGCGTGGGAGGAGCCCTGCCGCCAGGGCTGGATCGCCCGCATCCGACCGAGCCGGCTGCCGAGCGACCTGAAGTCGGTCGGCCACCGCGTGGTGGTGCTGGCCTGTCCGGACAAGGCCGCCTGCCAGGCCCGCGCGAACGCGCTGGGCGGCCTGGGCTGCGAGGTGCTGCACGCCAAGGACGAGGCGGAGATCGCCGCCCACCTGCGCACCGCCAAGGGCGCCCTGGTGATGGTGGACGGCAAGGGCTTCGGCGCCCGCGGCCCCGAGCTGGTCGGGCGGGTGAACGCGCTCGCGCCCGAGGCCAAGGTGGTGGCGCTGGGTGAGCCCCAGGCCGAGCTGGAGAAGCAGTACCGCTCCAGGCGCCTGTTCTACTACGCGGCCGAGCCGGTGTCCGAGCGGGAGCTGATCGATCTGCTCGCCTCCGCGTTCCGCCCGGTCGTCCGCGGCGCGGCCAGGCAGGCCGCCGCCGGCGGGTTGCCCAGCTTCGTGCGCCGGGTGCGCATCACCAACCGGCACGGCCAGGCCGTGTCGCTGCTCACCTCGGGCGGCGTGCTGCTGGAGAGCGGCGGGGTCGGCCGGGAGCTGGTCGAGCGCCTGCTGCGGGGGGCGTTCCCGGTGCGCGTCACCCTGGGACGGGAGGAGTTGACCCCCATGGAGATCCAGGCCGAGGCCAACGACGCGGATCGCATCCTGGTGCTCGAGGTGGGGGACGCAGGCAGGCTGCCCGGCAGCCTGGGGCGCAACACCGGCAGCGAGCTGGTGCAGGCCTCCGGCGAGGCCGCCGGCAAGGCGGTCGCCTTCGTGGTCCAGCCCGCCGGCGGCGTGGGCCCGCTCGCCCTCGACGGGCGCACGGAGCAGGCCCTGGCCGAGGCGCTGGTCCAGGAGATGGTGGTCTGAGGTCGCCGCGGGGCGGGAGGACGGGAAGGTCATGTCGCCACAGCCAGAGACCGAGAGCAGGCAGGAGAAGGTCTTCCAGGGGGCGGCCGCGCCTGGCGAGCCCTCGGCGGAGCTGAAGACCCTGTTCGAACGCAAGCAGGACCACCAGTTCCTGGCGGAGCTGGACAAGCTGCCCGAGGGCGCCAAGGTCAAGATGTGCATCCAGTGCGGGACCTGCGGCGGCATGTGTCCGGTGACGCCGCTGCTGGACCACTCGCCCCGGCGACTGTTCGCCATGCTGCGCGCCGGCATGACGGACGAGGTGCTGGACGCGGCCACGCCCTGGGTGTGCTCGAGCTGCTACCGCTGCACGGTGAACTGCCCGGCGGGCATCAAGATCACCGAGGTGATGTACGCGCTGAAACGCCGGGCGATCCAGGCCGGCCGCAAGGCGAGGAGCTCGGACTACCAGCGCTTCGCCAGCATCTTCACCCGCATCGTCTCCAGGCATGGGCGCTCGCACGAGATGGGCCTGCTCAGCCGCTACATGATGTTCCACCACCCGGTCGCCATGGCCAAGCAGAGCGGCCTGGGCATGCGCCTGATGCTCAAGGGCCGCATGCCGCTCACGCAGGAGAAGATCAAGGATCGCGAGGGGCTGCGGCGCATGGCCGCCAAGGCCCTCGAGCTCGGGGAGGGGGTGTGAGCATGAAGAAGTACCTCTACTACCCGGGCTGCTCGCAGAAGGCCACCTCCCGCGCCTACGAGGAGGCGCTGCTCGCCATCGCCGCCGACCTGGGGCTGGAGCTGCAGGAGGTCGAGGACTGGAACTGCTGCGGGACCACCCCGGTGATGGCGGTCAACAAGGTGCTGGCGCTGAGCCTGGCGGCCCGCAACCTGGCCCTGGCCGAGGCCCAGGGCCAGGGCGAGCTGACCGAGCTGGTCACCCCCTGCCCGAGCTGCTGGCTGGCCCTGCACAAGGCCCAGCACGCGCTGGCCGACGACGAGGAGATCGCGGGCAAGGTGCGCGCCTCGCTCGAGGCCGGCGGCTACAGCTACAAGGGCACCATCCGCCCGCGGCACCTGCTCGAGGTGCTGGTGAACGAGGTGGGCGTGGAGGCCATCCAGCAGAAGGCCGGCAAGCCCTTGCAGGGGCTCAAGGTGGCCCCCTACTACGGCTGCCAGGTGCTGAGGCCGTACGCCCAGGGCGATGACGCCGAGCACCCCCAAAATCTAGAGAAGATCATCCGCGCCACGGGGGCCGAGGTGGCCGAGTTCCCGCTGCAGTCGGCCTGCTGCGGCGGCACCCTGGTGGCCACCCGACCCGAGGTGGGCTACCAGATGAGCGCGGACATCCTGCGCGCCATCGAGCGCTCGGGCGCCAACCTCGTCGTCACCCCCTGCAACCTGTGTCAGGCGACGCTCGAGATCGTGCAGCGCAAGACCCCCAAGTTCCTCGGCCACAAGACCAAGCTGCCCATCCTGGCCGTGACCCAGCTCATCGGGCTGGCCATGGGCAAGTCGGTGAAGGAGCTCGGGCTGCAGCGCTCGCTGAACGCCAAGCGCTGCCTGCGCACCATGGGCCGGGAGACGGCCGCCTGAGCGGCCCCCAAGGGACGAAGCGAGGAATCACATGACTCCCAAGATCGGCGTCTATGTCTGTCACTGCGGCACCAACATCGCTGGCAAGGTGGACGTGAAGGCCACGGCCGAGACCGCCAAGAAGCTGCCCGGTGTGGTGGTCAGCCGCGACTACATGTTCATGTGCTCCGAGCCCGGGCAGGAGCTGATCCAGAAGGACATCCGAGAGCACAACCTGGACCGGGTGGTGGTATGCGCCTGCTCGCCGCTGATGCACGAGAAGACCTTCCGCCGGGCCTGCTCGCGGGCCGGGCTCAACCAGTACCTGATGCAGATGGTCAACATCCGCGAGCAGTGCTCCTGGGTGACCGAGGACAAGGTCCAGGCCACCGACAAGGCCCAGGCGCTGGTCGCCGGCGGCGTGGGCAAGGCCTGCTTCCTGCGCCCGATCAACGAGCGCGAGGTGTCGGTCAGCCAGAACGTGCTGGTGGTCGGAGGCGGCATCGCCGGGATCCAGGCCGCCCTGCAGTGCGCGGACGCCGGATTTCACGTCTACCTGGTGGAGCGGAAGCAGTCGATCGGCGGCCACATGGCCATGTTCGACAAGACCTTCCCGACCCTGGACTGCGCGGCCTGCATCCTGACCCCCAAGATGGTCACCGTGGGGCAGCACCCCAACATCACCCTGATGATCAACTCGGAGGTGGCCGAGGTGGGCGGCTACGTCGGCAACCTCAAGGTCAAGGTGCGCCGCAAGGCCAGCTACGTCGACCACTCCAAGTGCAACGGCTGCGGCATCTGCATGGAGAAGTGCCCGGGCAAGGCGACCAACGAGTTCGAGCAGGGCCACGGCAACCGCAAGGCCATCTACACCATGTTCCCCCAGGCCGTGCCCAACAAGCCCATCATCGACAAGGCGGCCTGCCGCTACTTCACCACCGGCAAGTGCGGCGTGTGCGAGAAGTTCTGCAAGAACAACGCGATCGACTTCAAGCAGGAGGAGCGGCTGGAGGAGATCGAGGTCGGGGCGGTGGTGCTGGCCACCGGCCACCAGGTGTACGACGGGGCCAAGGTCACCCGCTACGGCCTCGGCAAGCTGCCCAACGTGATCTCGGCCCTCGAGTTCGAGCGCATGGTGAACGCCGGTGGCTTCACCAAGGGAGAGATCAAGCTGGCCGACGGCAGCCACCCCAAGGCCGTGGGCATCATCCACTGCACCGGCAGCCGCGACTCCAACCACATGGTGCACTGCTCCTCGGTCTGCTGCATGTACTCGATGAAGTTCGCCCACCTGATCCGCGAGCACTCCGGCGCCGAGGTGTACAACTTCTACATCGATCTGCGCTGCGTGGGTAAGGGCTACGAGGAGTTCTACAACCGCATGCTCGAGGAGGGGGTGCACTTCATCCGCGGCAAGGTGGCCGAGGTCTCGAACGACGCCCGCGACCCGAGCGAGGAGGGCAAGCTCATCGCCCGGGTGGAGGACACCCTGGCCGGGGTGGTGCGGCGCATCCCGCTGGACATGGTCATCCTGGCCAACGGGATCAGCGCCCAGCCCGACGCGGACGACGTGGGCCGCCTGTTCGGCGTCTCGCGCAACGCCGGCGGCTTCTTCATCGAGCAGCACCCCAAGCTGAACCCGTTCGGCACCCCCAACGGCAGCGTGTTCATCGCCGGCACCTGCGCCGGGCCCAAGGACATCCCCAACGCGGTGTCCCAGGGCGCCGCGGCCGCGGCCGGCGCCATGACCGTGCTCCGGCAGGGCAAGGTGCTGCTCGAGTCCACCGCGGCCCGGGTGAACACCGACCTGTGCTCGGGCTGCCGCACCTGCCTGGACATCTGCCCCTACCGCGCCATCTCCTTCGACGAGGAGCTGAAGCAGGCGCGGGTGGACGAGACCATGTGCCGCGGCTGCGGCACCTGCGTGGCGGCCTGCCCCTCGGGCGCCATCGAGGGCCGGCACTTCACCGACGAGCAAATCGCCTCCGAGATCGAGGGCTTGATGCGCACGCTGGGGGCCTGAGCCCCGCACCGGCCCGGCCCGGGTCGAGCGCTCGCTCTCCGGCACCCCGGCCTGGGCGCGCTGCCCGGGGTGGCAAATCTCCGCCTGGCGGGTTAAGGTCCTGCAGGGGAGGAGAGAGGGCGCCCGACATGCTCGCTTCCAGGTTGACGACCCTCCTGGGGATCCTCGGAGTCGCCGCGAGCCTGGGCAGCTGCGGCCCCGAGGGCCCCACCCTCCACGAGCGGCTGGGCCCGCTCCGGCCCGCGCAGCTCGACCGCCAGGGCCGGCCCATCCTGCCCATCTGGGCCACCGAGCAGGAGCGCCTGGCCGCGCTGCGCGCCGCCCCGCCGCCCGCCGATGATCTCAAGGCCGCGCCCGCCGCGGGCTACCGGGTGCCGGCGGAGTACGAGCCGACGCAGGCCGTGGTCATGACCTACACCTCCTACGACTACCTGCTGGACGAGATCGCGCCCTACGTGGCCTCGGCCGGGGCCGAGGTCTGGATGGTGGGCGGTCCGGCCAGCATGTCCGGCGTGCCAGCCGCCCAGTACCGCCGGCTCGCCTGGCCCTACGACTCGGTCTGGTCGCGGGACTACGGCCCGGTCGGCATCGACGAGGCCAGCCACACGCTCGGCATCGTGGATCCCACCTACCGCCACTACGCCAGCCGGCCGGACGACGACGACATCCCCTGCCGGGTGGCCGTGGAGGCGGGCGCCGCCTGCCACACGACCACGCTCATCCTGGACGGCGGCAACTACATGACCGACGGCCGGGGCTCGGTCTTCCTGACCCGGCGCATCTACGACTGGAACAGCCAGCTCAGCGAGGCCCAGGTGAACCAGCTGCTGCGGGACTACCTGGGCGCCCAGAGCCTGCACGTCTTCGACTACGCCGTGGACGAGTACGGCGATCCGGCCGACGGCACCGGGCACATCGACATGTTCGCCAAGCTGCTGCCCGGTTGCGTGGTGCTGGTGGTCGACACGGACGACGCGCCCTTCGCCGCGGTGTGCGACGCCGCGGCCGCGACCTTCGCCGGCCTCGAGTGCGTGCCCGGCCAGAACTACCAGGTCCTGCGCGTGCCGGGCTGGTACCAGTCGGACGGCTGGTGGGGGGTCTGGTACACGTACACGAACTCGCTCATCATCAACGACACCGTCCTGGTCCCGTCCTACTCGGGCGGCCAGGACGCAGCGGCTCGCGCCGTCTACCAGCAGGCCCTGCCGGGCTACACCGTCGCGCTGCTCAACACCGACGAGCCCATCCTGAGCGGCGGCTCCATCCACTGCATCACCAAGGAGATCCCGTTCATCGAGGACCTGGGCTGCGCCACGCCGGCCGACTGCGATCTGCCCCAGGTCGACCAGCACGCCTGCACGGCCGGGGTGTGCGGCATCGTCAGCTGCGACCCGGGCTACGGCGACTGCGACGGCGCGGCGGACGACGGCTGCGAGCAGGACCTGTGGCAGGTCGCCGCCTGCGGCACGAGCTGCGCCCGGCTGGTGAACTGCCCGAGCGAGCTGCAGCACGCCGCGGGCGAGGGCTGCGCGGCCGGCGCCTGCGACTACGCCAGCTGCGACGCGGGCTACGGCGACTGCGACGGGGAGCGCGAGGACGGCTGCGAGGCGAACCTGTGGCAGCCCGGGGCCTGCGGCACGACCTGCGCCCAGCGGGTCGACTGCGCGGCCCTGGTGCAGCACGCCACCGGGCTCGCCTGCGCGGCGGGAGCCTGCGACTACGGGGCCTGCGCCGCGCTGTACGGCGACTGCGACGGCGACCGGACCAACGGCTGCGAGCTGGATCTCCGCCTGGACGAGGCGCACTGCGGCGGCTGCCTGACGAGCTGCGCGGACGGCGAGGTGTGCGAGGGCGGCCTGTGCGAGGTCCCGGCCTGCCCCGCGGGCCTCGCGGACTGCGACGGCCAGCCGGGCGACGGCTGCGAGGTCCAGCTCGGCACCGACGCGGACTGCGCCGGCTGCGGGGACGACTGCCGGGATCGGTTCGCCCACGCCACCGGCGCGTGCGTCCAGGGCGCCTGCGCGCTGGGCCCGTGCGCGGCCGGCTACGGCGACTGCGACGGGAGCGCGGCGGACGGCTGCGAGAGCGAGCACGCCACGGACGAGGCCCACTGCGGCGACTGTCAGACCGCCTGCGCGGCGGGCCAGACCTGCGAGGGCGGCCTGTGCCGCGACGAGCCCTGCCCCGCGGGTCTCGAGGACTGCGATGGCCAGCCGGGCAACGGCTGCGAGGTCCAGCTCGGCACCGACGCGGACTGCGCCGGCTGCGGGGACGACTGCCGGGGCCTCTTTCCCCACGGGCAGGGCGCCTGCCTGGCCGGCGCCTGCGCGCTGAGCGCCTGCGAGCCGGGCTTCGCCGACTGCGACCTCGAACCGGCCTCGGGCTGCGAGCGCTCGCTCGCCGAGGCCGGCACCTGCGGGGCCTGCAACCGCGCCTGCGCCGCGGGGGAGAGCTGCGTGCGCTCGGGCGCGAGCTGGACCTGCCAGGGCGGCTGCGCCGACGGCGACGGCGACGGGTTCGCCGACCAGGCCTGCGGCGGTGCCGACTGCAACGACCTGGCGCCCGGCGTGAACCCGGACGCCGCGGAGCAGTGCAACCTGGCCGACGACGACTGCGACGGGCAGACGGACGAGGACGGGGTGTGCGACCGCCAGCCGGACGATGCCAGCGGCTGCGGCTGCGCGGCGTCGGGCGAAGGCGGTCCGGGCGCGGAGCTCGGCCTGCTGCTGCTCGTCGGCCTGGCGGCCGTGGGCCGGCGGCGGACGGGAGAGAGCTGACGGAGCGGACCTGGCCCTTTGTTGCCAGCGCGGGCGGAATACCACAGAATGGGTCAGCCTCGGGAGGTGCGCATGGGCCGCAGCGCGTGGGGTGTGCTCGTCCTGGTGCTGGGCGCCTGGCTGACGCTGGCGGGGAATCCTGGCCTGGCACGGGCGGACGGCATGTCCTTCAGGCTGATCGGCGGCGACGCCGACGTGCGGGCCACGGCCCAGCGGGCCGTCCTGTGGCAACGCGGCGGGACCTGGGAGCTGCACCTGCAGCCGGTCTTCGCGCGCGGGCAGGGCGCGGCCGCCTGGGTGGTGCCGTTCCCGGTGCGACCCACCGTGTCGGCGGGCAACCCGGACTTCCTCGACCAGCTCGAGGTGGCCACCTCGCCGGTCTTCCTGCGGGTGTGCGCCGAGGGCGGCGGCTCCTCCTGCTTCGGCTGCATGGACGCGGCCGGGGTCGGGGACGGGGAGGTGCTGGACGGCAGCTCCTTCGTGCGGGTCTGGGAGCGGGGCCAGGTGGGCGGGCTGGACTACGCGATCCTCTCGGCCCAGGACGGGGACGACCTGGTGGCCTGGCTGGACGCCGAGGGCTTCGAGGTGCCGGCCGCGGCCGCGGAGCTGCTCGCGGACCTGGAGCTGGAGGGCACCTTCTTCTTCGCCGCGCGGCTGGGGGCCACCCTCGACCCCAGCCTGCCGCTCGCGCCGGTGCGCTTCGAGCTGCCCGGGCTCGACCCGCCCAGCTACCCGCTGCGGCTGACCGCGGCGGCGGTGCCGGCGGGGCAGAGCCTGGATCTGACCCTGTGGGTGATCTTCCCGAACAACGAAGGCTGGGTGCCGGACGGCCGCGAGGTGCGGCAGCCCTCCCGGGAGCTCGCGGACCGGGCGGCCCTGGACGGGGCCCTGGAGGAGCTCTTCGCCGCCGCTCCGGACGCGCTGGTCTTGCTGCACAGCGCGACCCTGGACGAGACTGGCGCCCTCGAGGGCCAGGTGTGCGAATGGATGCTGCCGTGCGTGGGCTACGCGGAGGTCGGGCTGGAGGCGCCCGCGGCCTGGGCGCCCGAGATGGAGTACCTCCGGAGCCCGCCCTACCTCGTGGACCGCTACCAGGCCCGGCTGGGGGCGGGCGGCCTGGAGGCAGACCTGCGTTTCCGGCCGCTCGCAGAGAACGAGTACCTCGGGCGGGTCACCCGCGTGTACACCCGCTTCACCTGCCGCCAGGAGGGCTCGGCCGGCGCCTGGGTGGCGTTGCTGGCGGCGGGCGTGGCGCTCCGCCTGCGCCGGCGGGCGTGACCGGGTCGGGGAGGCTCGCGTGGATCGGCCGGCGTCTCTCGCGCTGCTCGTCGCCCTGCTCGGGGCCGGGTCCGTGGCCCGGGCCGACGGGCTGGCGTTCCGGGTGGAGGGCGGCCAGGCCGAGGTGCGGCCCACGGCCCAGCGGGCGGTCCTGTGGCTGCGGCGCGGGGTGTGGGAGCTCCACCTGCAGCCCGTGTTCGAGCGGGAGGCGGGCCGGGCGGCCTGGGTGGTGCCCTTCGCGGTGCGGCCCGAGGTGAGCCTGGGGAACCCCGACTTCCTCGACCAGCTCGAGCTGCTGACCGCGCCCGTGTTCCTCGAGGTGTGCCGGCCGGAGGAGGAGTCCTGCTTCGGCCAGGGCGGGAGCTCGGACACCGCCGGGGAGGTCCGCGCCGGGACGGCCGCGCCGGAGGTGTGGGAGCGCGGCCAGGTCGGGACGCTCGACTACGTGATCCTGTCCGCCAGGGACGGAGACGATCTCCTGGCCTGGCTGCGGGCCGAGGGGTACGCGGTGCCGAACACCGCCATCATCCCCGTGAGGGTCCTGGCCCGGGAGGGCGCCTTCTTCTTCGCCGCCCGGCTGTCCGCCGGCGTCGATCCGGACCTGCCGCTGCCGAGCCTGCGTTTCCTGCTGCCCGGCCTGCAGAACCCCGCCTACCCGCTGCGCCTGACGGCAGCCGGGGTCCCGGCCGGCGAGCACCTCGACCTCAGCCTGTGGGTGATCACCCCGCTGGGACAGGACTGGCTGCCCGCGGAGCGCCGCGTCGCCTCGCCGCCACCCGCGCTGGACGATGCGGCGGCCCTCGACGCGGCCCTGGGGGACATCTACCTGGAGGACCCGGACGGCCTGGCGCTGCTCTACAGCGCTTCGCCGCGGGAGACCGGCGGCTTCGACGGCCAGGTGTGCGGCTGGCAGTACGGCTGCGTGGACTTCGCGGCGCTGGGCCTGGCGCGGCCCGACGCCTGGTGCCCGGAGCTGCAGCTCGTGCGGGACGACGCCGCCTGGGTGCAGCGGTTCCAGGCGCGCCTGCACGCGACCGGGCTGACCACGGACCTGCGCCTGCGGCCCCGGGCGGCGACCGAGTACCTCGACCGCGTGGAGCGCGTCTACCTGCGCTGGGTGTGCCGCGACGCCCAGGCCACGTCCGGCTGGTGGGTCCTGCTGGCCCTGGGGCTGGGGCTCGGGCTGCGGCGGCGCCGGCGCGCTGGCCCTTGATGCCGGGCGGGATTCGGGACACATTCGGGCAGGAGGAGCGCGGGCGTGGCGGCCCCCGAGCGCGACATGGCCGGGTTCATCCGCACCCACACCCGGGTGGGCTCGCCGCTCCTCTGCCCGGAGCTCAGGCTGCACCTCATCACCGCCGAGTGCCACCTGTGGCGGGCCGGCGAGGCCGAGGTGCAGGCGCTCGGCATCCCCGAGCCCTACTGGGCCTTCTGCTGGGCCGGCGGCCAGGCGCTGGCCCGGCACCTGCTCGATCACCCTCAGCTCGCCCGTGGGCGGCGGGTGCTGGACTTCGGGTCCGGCGGGGCGGTCGAGGGCATCGCCGCGGCCCGGGCCGGCGCCGCGTGCGTGCTGGCCGTGGACATCGACCCCTGGGCCGCCGAGGCCGCCCGGATGAACGCGGCCCTCAACGGCGTGGCGCTCTCGACCGCCACCCGTGATCCCATCGGGGAGGGCTGCGAGGAGCACGAGCTGGTGCTGGCCGGCGACGTGGCCTACGAGCCCGCCTTCGCCGGTCGGGTGCTGGCCTGGCTGCGCTCGCTGGCCGGGCAGGGCCGCGAGGTGCTGCTCGCGGATCCCGGGCGCGGGTACCTGGCGACCGCGGACCTCGAGGCGCTGGCCAACCTGCGCGCCCCGGCGGACGTGGACGACGACGCGAGGCACCTGCGGGAGACCACGGTCTACCGCGTGAGGCCCTGAGGAGAGGTGACCCGCATGGCCCGGCCCGAGAACCCCGATCCCCTGGCGGCGCTGGCGCCCTGGGCGCTCTCGCCCCGCGCGGCCGCGCCGATCGTCGCCGGGCACATCAACCTGACCTTCCGAGTGGAGGCTGACCAGGGGCGCTTCGCCCTGCAGTGGGTCAACCCCATCTTCCGCCCGGAGGTGAACCAGGACATCGAGGCGCTCACCACCCACCTGGCCGGCCAGGGCCTGGTCACCCCGCGCCTGGTGCGCACCCGGGCAGGCGGGCTGTGGGCGCCCGGGCCGGACGGCGGCGTGTGGCGGGTCATGACCTGGATCGAGGGGGACCTGCTGCTCGAGGCGGACTCGCCCGCGCGGGCCGCGGCGGCCGGCGAGCTGCTCGGGCGCTTCCACGCCGCCCTGTGGGAGCACCCGCACCGCTTCCTGCACACCCGCCCGGGGGTGCACGACACCCCCGGACACCTGGCGCACCTGCGAGCGGCGCTCGCGGCCGGGCGCGGCCACCGGCTGCTCGACCAGGCCGCGCCGCTGGGCGAGGCGATCCTGGCCGCGGCCGGGCGCTGTCCGCTGCCGGCGGCCCTCCCGGCGCGCATCGTGCACGGCGACCCCAAGCTGTCCAACGTGGTGTTCGGCCCGGACGGCCGGGCCCTGGCGTGGATCGACCTCGACACCCTGGCGCGCATGCCGCTCGCGCTCGAGCTCGGCGACGCCTTCCGCTCCTGGTGCAGCCCCCGGGGAGAGGAGGTCGAGGCGGCCTTCGCGCCCGAGTTCTTCGAGGCCGGCCTGGCGGGCTGGGCGCGGGCGGTCGGCGCGCGGCCGACCCCGGCTGAGCGGGAGGCCATCCCCGGCGCGGTGGAGCTCATCGCCCTGGAGCTCGCGGCGAGGTTCTGCGCCGACGCCCTGGAGGAGTCCTACTTCGGCTGGGATCGCGGCCGCTACCCGGGCGCCGGCGAGCACAACCTGGCGCGCGCCCGCGCGCAGCTCGCCCTGGCCCGGTCGGTGCGCGCGCAGCTCGCGGACCTGCACCGCGCGGCCGCGCGCCTGCTGGCTTGACAGACCGCCGCGGGCGGCCGGATGCTCGCGCGGGGGACGCGGAGGGACCGAGCATGCACATGAACCGGTTGCATCGGCCGGCGCTGGCCGGCCTGGGCCTGCTGCTGTCCGTGCTCGCGCTGGGCTGCCTGCGCCCGGCCGGGGCCGAGGAGCCGGTGCGGGTGGTCATGCCCGGCCTGCAGGCCCACGCCGGGGTGCCCGACGGGGCCGCCCAGGTGCTGGGCGATCTGGTGCTGGAGGGGCTGCTCAACCGGCACGGCCTGCGGGCCCTGGGCCCCTCGGACATGCGCACGCTGCTGCAGGCCGAGGAGCAGAAGCGGCTGCTCGGCTGCTACGACGAGGCCTGCATGGTCAGCCTGGTGGGCGCCCTGGGGGCGGACTGGCTGGTGGGCGGCAGCGTGGGCCGGCTCGAGGACCAGTACGTGCTCAGCCTGGTGCTGATCGAGGCCAAGGAGGCCCGGGTGACGGCGCGCGTCTCCGCGCAGCTCGACTCCCTGAAGGCGGCCCCGGCCCAGGTCGGCCCGCTGGTGGACCGGCTGCTCGGGCAGCGGCCGCGGGTGCGCGTGCCGAGCGCCCTGGTGGCGCCGCCGCCGGCGGTCGAGCGCGCCCCCCTGGAGCTCACGGACTTCCGGCGGCGGGCGGAGGGCTACGTGGCCAGCCTGAAGCGCGGCCCCTACGCCCCGGCCCTGGTCGAGGAGCGCCGGGCGCTGCTCGAGGACCTGGCCATCACCCCGCTCGCGCCGATGTTCCTGCGGAAGCTCAACACCTTCTGGGCCATCCCGGGCGCCGTGGACGCGGACACCCGGCTGCAGGTGCGGACCGCCACCGAGGAGGGGAGCGCGCGGGACGCCCGGCTGCGCTTGCTGGAGTGGTTCGCCCTGGTCGACCAGCTCGAGCTGCTGAAGGCCGCCCACGCGCGCGGGCTGGAGATGGAGAAGAGCGGCGCCGGGACCCGCCTGCAGGCCCTGCCCTTCGAGGTGAAGCCGGCCCTGCCCGAGGAGCTGCCCGACAGCCCCGAGCGGCGGGCCTACCTGGAGGCCCGGGCCGGGGCGGTGCAGGCGGTCGAGCGCGCCCTCCAGGGGCTGGAGGCCGGCAACCCCCTGGCCTTCGCCCAGGAGTGGTTCCAGCCTGGGGACATGTCGTCGAGCGGCCCGAAGGCCACCTTCGAGGAGCTCCGCAAGCACCGCCAGAACGGGTTCAGCCTGCGCCTGTGCCCCCTGTTCACCGTGTCGACCGACGATCTGCGCCAGGCCGTCGAGCGCTTCCGGGCGAAGGGCGAGGTGGAGTTGTGCGTGCTCCGGACGCGGGGCGAGTTCGCCAGCCAGCAGACGCTGGAGCTGGCGCAGAAGAGCACCCAGTGGCGCATCCGGGCCTGGTGAGCCGGGTGGATCAGAAGCGGCGATCGCGCAGGAACGGCTGGCGGGCGCGGACCTCGGCCACCCGGGCCGGCTCGAGCTCGGCCAGCAGCAGGCCCTCCTGGGCGCCGCCCGCGGCCAGGGGCTCGCCCAGCGGGCCATAGATGGCCGAGCCGCCCGCGTAGGTCAGCCCGCCGCCCTGGCCCACCCGGTTGACCCCCACCAGGCAGCACTGGTTCTCCACCGCCCGGGCCGGCAGCAGCGTGTCCCAGGCGCGCTGGCGCGTGTCGGGCCAGGAGGCGATCACCAGCATCAGCCAGCACTCCTCGGCCACCAGGCGGAAGAGCTCCGGGAAGCGCAGGTCGTAGCACACGAAGGCGGAGGCGCGGCCGCCGCCGAGCGGGAAGGTGACCGGCCCCGGACCGGGCTCGTGCTGGCGATCCTCCCCGGCGTAGCCGAACAGGTGGCTCTTGACGTAGGTGGCCTGGAGCTCGCCGTCCGGGCCCACCAGCCTGGCCGCGTTTCGCCCGCGGCCGGCCGCGCCGGCGAGCACCAGCCCGCCCAGCACCGCGAGCCCGTGGCGCCGGGCCAGGGCTCGCAGGAAGGCCGTGGTCGGCCCGTCGTCCGCCTCGGCGGTGAAGGCCGGGTTCAGCGAGAAGCCGGTGGCGAACATCTCCGGCAGCACCAGCAGCTCGGCCCCCGCCGCCCGGGCGCGTGCGGCGAAGCCCTCCACCCGGGCGTAGTTGGCCTGGCGATCCTCCCAGGCCACCTCGAGCTGCAGCGCGGCCAGCTTCATGACCGGCGCCAGCGCCGCAGACGGGCGATGGCCTCCTCCAGGGTGTCGTCCCGCTTGCAGAAGGCCAGGCGCACCTGATCCCGGCCCCCGCGCCGCTCCTGGTAGAACACGGAGAAGGGGATGGCGGCGACCCCGGCCTGGGCGGCCAGCCGGCGGCAGAACTCGAGATCGTCCGTGGCCCCCAGGCCCCCGATGCGCCAGGTGGCGTAGTAGGTGCCGGCGGGCCGGCTCACCTCCAGGCCGAGCTCGGTCAGGGCGTCGCACAGCCGCGCGCGCCGCCGGGTGTAGGCCTCGAGCAGCTCCCGGTAGTAGTCGTCCGCGAAGCCCAGCCCCACGGCCATGGCGCGCTGCAGGGGGCCCGGGGTGCAGAACGTCAGGAACTGGTGGGCGGCGCGCACCGCGGCCGTGAGCGGCGGCGCGGCCACGGCGTAGCCCACCTTCCAGCCGGTCATGGAGAAGGTCTTGGCCGTGGAGGAGATGACGATGCTCGCCTCGCGCAGGCCCGGCACCTCGAGCAGGCTCACGTGCCGGCGCCCGTCGTAGACCAGGTGCTCGTACACCTCGTCGCCGATGGCCACCGCCCCGTGCCGCTGGCACAGCTCACCCAGGAAGCGGAGCTCCTCGGCCGAGTACACCTTGCCGCACGGGTTCTGGGGGTTGTTCACCAGGACGGCCCGGGTGCGGGGGTTGAAGGCCCGCTCCAGCGCCCGCTGATCCAGCTCGAAACCCGGGCCCTGCAGCGGGACGCACACCGGCCGCGCCCCGGCCCGCGCCACCATGGCCGGGTACAGGTCGTAGAAGGGCTCGAGCAGGATCACCTCGTCGCCCGGGTCGAGCAGCCCGAGCAGCGCCGAGGCCAGCCCCTCGGTGGCCCCGGCGGTCACCGTCACCTCGCGCTCGGGGTCCACCTCCAGGCCGTGGAAGCGCCGGAGCTTGGCCGCCACCGCCTGGCGCAGCTCGGGCACGCCGGGGCTGGGGGCGTACTGGTTGGGGCCCCGCAGGAGGTCCTCGGCCGCCAGGCGGCGGAGCTCCTCGGGGCCGTCGAAGTCCGGGAAGCCCTGGGACAGGTTGACCGCTCCCAGCCGGTTGGCGAGCTGGGTCATCTCGGTGAAGATGGAGGTGCCGAACGGGGCCAGGCTGGCGCTCACCTGTCGCTTGGGATCCATGCGTACCTCCACCCGACGATTAGTCCAGCCAGGCCCGGCTCGCAAGCCTTGTGTTCGGCCCGATTCTGGGCCAGCATGCGCCCATGGACGAGGTGAAGAACGTCTCGGTGCGCGTGGTGAACTGCCGGACCTGCTGGGCCGAGGGCGAGTGCAAGGTGGAGATCACCTTCAACGAGCTTGGCCGGGTGACCGAGGCCAAGGTGCTGGAGCTCTCCCCGGGCTGGGTGTACCGGCCCCACGGTCAGGCCGGCGGCCAGGCGCCCATCTGCCCGGCCTGCCAGGCCAAGCCCGCCTGAGTCACCCGAGCAGGTTCAGCAGCTCGTGGGCGCGCTCGATCAGCTCGCGCGCCTTGTCCGGATCATGGTTGCGCCCCTCGTGGAACAGCAGCGTGTCGCCCTGCCCCTCGAGCTGGAGGCCGGTGCCCGCGTAGCGCATGAGGGAGAGGCGCAGGCTCGGCTGGAGCTTCGCGCGCACCGCGGCCTCGTCCGCCCCCTGCAGCACGAAGGCCCTGGAGAACTGCGGGTCCTCCTCGAAGTTGATGTCCTGGCCGCCGAACAGCTTGCCTAGGAAGTCCAGCATGGCGCGCTGGCGCCGCAGGAAGAAGTGCGGCAGCTTCAGGCGCGGGGCTTGCAAGATGCAGAGGGTCTGGTTGTGGACGGTCTGGTTCTTGCCGTGGCCGGTCACGTACTTGTAGTCCGCCAGGCACAGCTGGCCGCCGCGCACCGCGCCCGTGAGCACGTTCCGGGCGCGCTTGGAGTGGCCCAGGGTGAACAGCTTGAAGGTGCCGAAACGCGCCACCAGGGACGGATCCTCGCGCTGGAAGCGGAGATCCAGCTCGAGGGCCGCGGCCATCCAGGCCTGGCGGCGCCGCTTGGCCTGGAACCAGGCCAGCCAGACGAAGAAGGCGGTCAGGCTGATCAGCCCGGCCACCACCAGGATCACCAGGGTCCGCTCGTCCAAGCTCACCTCCACAGCTTTCGCCACAGCCGTCGCCACAGGCTCACCCGCGGCGGCGGGGTGTGCTCGAACACGGTCTCCTCGAGGTCGGCGCGCTCCGGGTTGGCCACCTCGCGGATGTTGCGCAGGCACTGGCCGCAGATGTTGCTGCCCTTGACGTTCGGCTCCCCGCAGTAGGGGCAAGGGACGCGCTCCTGCTTGGCCTGGGTGGGTCGGACCGGCGGTGGCATCCCGTGCCTCCCCTCGCGAGCGTCCGGCGTCTCAGGGCGAGGCCGCCCGCAGACGGATCAGGCCGTTGTCCATCAGGCGCTGGAGCAGGCGCAGGGTCTCCAGCTCGCCGAAGGCCGTGGAGCTGACCAGGCGGGCCACGCTCGAGTGGCCGTCCAGGCGCATGGCCAGGTGCACCTCGCGCGGGCCGAGGCGCGCCTCGGCCAGGCGCAGGCGCGGTCCGGCCAGCTCGGGCACGGCCGCGGGCGGCAGGGCCGAATACAGGGCCTCGAGCAGCTCGGCCCGGGCCCGCAGCTGGAGCTGCGCCGCCCGCGGGTGGTCGGGCTCCAGGCCCATGGCGGTCGCCAGCGGCTCGAGGGCCTCCTCGGCCCGGCCGCCGAGCAGCAGCTGCGCGCCGCGCTCCACCAGCTGCTCGACCGCGGCCATGCCCGCGGAGGCGGTCGGATCCACCCGCACGAAGCCCTGGCGGTGGGCCTCGAACAGCTGCTGATGGATGCGGAACCGGCTGCCGCCCATGCGCAGGCACAGCTTGCCCACCGAGATGGGCCAGCACAGCCCCTCCAGCTCGCGCAGCACGGAGTGGGGCGGATCGGCGGCCGCCTCCTCTGGCGGGCGGCAGCCGCGGGCTTGCACCAGCACGCGGCTGTGGGGCAGCACGGTGCGGATGCGGGCCCACTCGTCGCGGCGGCGGGCCGCCTCGAACAGGAGCTCGCGCGTGTCGACGGGCGCGGGCAGCAGCTCCTGCTCGGGCAGCGGATCGTCGTCCCGGAAGCCGCTGCCGAAGGGGGCGAAGTGGAAACTGCCCTCGCCCTGGAACAGGAGGTCCATGGCCGTCTCGAAGGCGTGCAGCGCTTGCACCCGGCGCAGCGCCCCCGCGGACACCAGCCCCTGGGAGCGGAGCGCGGCCAGGAGCGGCTGTCCGCGCAGGGTGGACTCGAGGGTGCGCTGGAGCTGCGCCTCGCTCAGGTAGCCCCAGGACAGGAGCGCCGGCCGGATGTCGGCCCGCACCGGGTCGCCCACCACCAGGGAGATGAGCACGCCCTCGCGGAAGGCGAGCCGGCTCTCCTCCAGCTCCGCGCTGACGGTCAGGTTCCCGCTCATGCGGGACTGGTGCACGATCTGGAGCAGATCGGTCAGCGCCAGGCTGTCGAAGGTGCCGGCCAGCGGCATGGGTCCTCCCCGTCGGCGCCATTGTGCCCCGGACCTCCGGCGGGCGCAAGCGTAGCCGGGAAGCGTTGCGCCGCGGGCGGTTCCGTGGCATCCATGGGCTCCAGGGAGGTCCTGCGCGCCGTGAACGAAGTGGGACGCCTGGGTGAGCTGGTGGTGCTGCTCGGGGTGGGGGTGCTGGCCGCCCTGGTCATGGCCCGCATGCGCCTGCCGGTCATCGCCGGGCTGCTGCTGGCCGGCGCCCTGGCCGGGCCGCACGGGCTCGCCCTGGTGACCTCCTCCGAGGCCGTGGCCACCGTGGCCGAGGTGGGCGTCATCCTGCTGCTCTTCAGCGTGGGCCTGGAGCTCTCGCTCGCCAAGCTGGCGCGCATCGGCTGGACCGCGGCGCTGGGGGGCCTGCTGCAGGTGGCCGGCACCAGCCTGGCGGTGCTGGCCGTGGTGGTGACGTTCGGCGGCGCGTGGGAGCGAGGCCTGGCCTTCGGTTTCATGGTGGCGCTGTCCTCCACGGCCATCGTGCTGCGCGGGCTCCAGGACCGCGGCGAGGTGGACGCCCCCCACGGGCGCTTCATCGTGGGCACGCTGGTGCTGCAGGACCTGTGCGTGGTGCCCATGATGCTGGTGATACCGCTGCTGGCGGGCGGCTCCGGCCCCTCGGTGGCCGGGCTGGCCTGGGCGCTGGGCAAGGCCGTGGTCATCCTGGCCGGCCTCGTGCTGCTGGCGCGCCTGGCGCTGCCGTGGTTGCTGCGCCGGGTGGATCGCACCCGCTCCCGGGAGGTGTTCTTCCTGTCCGTGGTGGTGGTCTGCCTGGGCACGGCCTACCTCACCCACCTGGCGGGCCTGTCGCTCGCCCTGGGGGCCTTCCTGGCCGGCATGCTGCTCGCGGACGGCGACTTCTCCCACCGCGCCCTGGGCGACATCCTGCCCATGCGCATCCTGTTCACCAGCGTGTTCTTCCTGTCGCTGGGCATGCTGTTCAACCCCCGGGTGGTGCTCGAGCACCCCCTGTGGGTCGCTGGGCTGTTCCTGGCCCTGCTCGTGGGCAAGGGCCTGCTGGCCGCGCTGGCCGGCCTGGCCATGCGCTTCCCGGCCCGGGTGGCCGCGCTATCCGGGCTGGCCCTGGCCCAGTTCTCCGAGTTCTCCTTCGTGCTGGCCAAGGAGTCGCAGGCGGCCGGCCTGCTGGGCGCCGTGGAGGCCGAGCTGCTGCTGGCCGCGGGGGTCCTGACCATGTTCGTCACCCCGCTCACCCTGCGCTTCTTCCCCCGCCTGGCCGCCGGCGCGGCGCTGCTGCGGCCGCTCGAGCGCCTGCTGGGCGCGCGCGGCATCACCGAGGTCTCTCCGGACCACGCCGCGCTGCACGGCCACGTGGTGGTGGTGGGCCACGGCGTGGCGGGGCGCCTGCTGACTGCGGCGCTGCGGGAGACGGGGCAGCCCTACCTGATCATCGAGCTCAACGCGGATACCGTGCGGGCCGCACGGATGGCCGGCGAGCCGGCCTACTACGGCGACATCACCAGCCCCGAGACCCTGGCCCACGCCCGGGTGAGGGAGGCCCGGGTGGTGATCGTATCCATCAACGATCCGGAGGCGGCGCGCCGGGCGGTGATCGAGTCCCGCCGCAACGCGCCGGACACACCGGTCGTGGTGCGCACCCGCTACCTGGCCGACACGCAAGCGCTCCACGAGCTCGGCGCCACAGACGTGGTGAACGAGGAGCTCGAGGCGGGCATGGAGCTGATGGCCCGCGTGCTGCGGCTGCTCGGGGTCGGCAGCAACGAGCTGGCCGACCAGCTACGCCTGGCCCGCCGCCGCCACCAGCCGGCCGTGCGCAAGCTGACCATCCCCCGCAGGCAGCTCATCGAGATCCCCGAGCTGGCCGCCCTCAAGGTGGACACCTACCGGGTGCCGCCGCAGGCGTGGGCCCTCGGGCGCACCCCGGCCGAGCTCAGGTTGCGCTCGGTGACCGGGGCCTGGGTGGTGGGCCTGGGGCGGGATGGCAACCTGGTGGGCGGCTCGGTGACCGACAGCCGGCTGGAGATGGGCGACAGGGTGTTCCTGGTAGGCACCGGCGATCAGCTCAAGGCCGCGGCCGAGCTGTTGACCCGGGGCCCGGCCCAGGGATCCGTGGATGCGAACCTGCAGGAGGAGGACGGCGGAGAAGGAGAGGCCTAGCAGGGCTGGCGTGGACCGATCCGACCGATCGGTCCGGTCGCTCAGCCTACTGGCAATCGGCCGGGCACCGCGTCGCGTTCTCGCCCTTCTTCGTGTTGCACACGCCGTCGCCGCAGCAGGCGCCCTTGCGCACGCAGTCCGCGGCGCAGGCGGCGCAGGTCTCGCCGCCGGTGCACACGCCGTTGCCGCACACCTCGCCCGTGGGCTCGCAGTCGGGGTCGGCGCCCGGGGCGCAGGCCGCGTTGCACACGCCGTTCGCGGAGCAGTCCGGGGCCGGGGTGTTGCCGGTGAAGGCGTTGATGTAGCTCTCGAAGGTGTCCGCGCGGCTGCTCACGCCGTAGTCCAGGCAGGCCGCGTCGCCGTAGCTGGTCATGCCGCCCACGTACACGGTGCCGTTGCGGCTGACGAAGGCCGGGCCGCCCGAGTCGCCGGAGCAGGGGCCGCCCTCGGACAGGGGCTGGTAGTAGTAGAGCCGGTCGGTGCTCAGCAGGTGGTCCAGGGTGCCCACCACGTGCAGCTTGTCGCCGAAGGCGTACTGGGAACCGCTCTCGACCGTGCCGAAGCCGGCGAAGTCGAGCGCCAGGTGGCCTTCGTCCGCGGCGGTGAAGCCCAGGCTCTGGGGCAGGGCCGGGACCGGGCTGGCCACGTTCGCGGGCACCGCGCTGGTCAGGCGGGCGAGGGCGATGTCGTTGGCCATGGTGGTCGAGCTGTAGCCCGGGTGCACCGCGATCGCGGACACCATGTAGAAGTCGCTGTAGCTCAGGGTGCCGGCGTTGTACTCGCGGATCGAGCTCTGGCCCAGGTAGATGGCCAGGCCCGACGCGCGGGTGCCCTTGAGGCAGTGGGCCGCGGTCAGCACCACGTTCGGGGTGATCAGGGTGCCGGAGCAGAAGGGGGAGATGCTGATGCCCTGCCTGGAGTTCTGGTGCAGGGAGACCACCGCGTCGTACTCACCGCCCGAGGCGGGCGAGCCGTTGTAGATCGCGTTCTGGTGCTTGACCAGGTTGTTCTCGGTGGTGAGGCCGTCACCACAGGCCTGGAAGGCCACCGCACCCACGAGCGCCAGCGCGACCAGCATCAGATTCCGCCGCATGAGACTCTCCTCCGTTCCGACCGTTTTCGAACTGTCCGACCCTAGACTTACCTTTTCCCGAAATCCAGAATTTTCTTGCCCCTGGTGCAGGGCGTCAATAGCCTACGGATACACGCCGTCACTTCAAGCCTCATGCCAGCCCCAGGCGCCCCGGCCAAGATCTCAATCCACTGAATTCATAGAGTAATTTGCAGTGTAGGATGTTGTGCTCCGGGGTGATCCTGTAGCCTGAAATTGATCCTTCGAACGCTGGTGTTCTCTTATGGTTCTGAATTTACTATTGTTTATTTCTTGTAGCCCGGTTTTCAAAACGGGGACGGAGTTGCTTTCAGAGCTACGAAATCCTGGCTCGGCAGCGGAGGTGGAGCTCGTTCACGCGAGCCCACACGGCCTTCGCGAATTCGCTGGAATCTCTGAAGTCCTTGGGATGCAGCGGCGCGCCGACCTCCACGGCCACCTGCTCCCCGGTCACCACCCGGTCCATGGTCTTGGGCACCACCCGGTAGGTGCCGTCGAGGCCGACCGGGATGATGGACAGCCCTTGCTCGTGGGCCGCCTCGATGGAGCCGGTGCGGATCTCCTGGCGGAGCTGGCCATCCGCGGAGCGCGTCCCCTCGGGGAACACCACCACGGCGGTCGATTCCTTGCACATGCGCAGGGTCTTCTCCAGCGCCTTGCGCCGGCTCTCCTTGCTGCCCCGCTTGATGAAGATGGTCCCGCCCGCGTAGGCGTGCATCCCGATGAAGGGCAGGTAGGCGACCAGGTCCTTGGACAGGAAGGCCACCGTGTCCAGGGCCTCCATGAGCACGGGGATGTCCACGTAGCTCTGGTGGTTGGAGACGAACATCATCCCGCGGCTGTCCGGCCGGGGGAGGTTCTCCTGACCGGTCACCTCGAGCTTGATGCCGAGCACGTAGCGGCGGACGTTCTTGGCCCACAGCACCATCATGTGGAGCTTCTTGAGGAGCTCCTCTCGCCGGTAGCGCCGGGTCACGAGCAGGGTCAGGGGCAACGGAACGACCAGGGCGTGGGGTGCAGACGCCGCGGCCGCGGCGACGAACCTGGCGAGCATGTTGAGGTGACCGAGCTTCAGTCGCATGGCGACCTCCCGTACGGACATGGGGCGCATACTACTGTCCGTTTGGGTCGCAAGGCAATAGGTTCGTGCTGCACGGGCACTTGCGCAGTCCCGCGAGCCTGGACATGCTAGCGGTGGAGAGGAGGCGCCCATGCCCGAGGACGCTCGAGGGTTGCGCGTGTGGCTGTGGGCACCGCTCACCGGGCTCGTCACCGCGGGGCTGGCCCTGGCCCTTCTGCTCGCCTGGCCCCCGTCGCAGCCGGACGATCCGGCCGGGCGCATGCCGGACTTCCTGGCGCAAGACGGCGGGACCCAGCCGCCCCCGGTCGCGGTCCACTGCCTGCGCCCGGGTGGACCCGGGCCCCTGCCGCAGGCGGATGGCACCTGCCGGGTGGGAGACCTGCTCTCGATCAAGGCGGCCACGAGGCGGGGCGAGCACTACCTGTCCGCGGCCTCCCTGGGGCCCGACGGCGCCGTGCGCTGGTACTTCCCCTCCGCCGGGGTGGCTAGCCTGGTGGTCGGTCCGGGCGGGCTGGCCAGCCGGGGCGCCCTCGTGGGCTCTGACCACCCGGCGGGTCGCCACGCGCTGTTCGTCCTGCTGAGCGCTGCCCCGCTGGCGGAGGCCGAGGCGCGCCTGGCACTCGAGCAGGTGCGCGCCGGGTGGCAGCCTGGGCCGCGGGTGCTGGAGGCCGAGTTCGAGGTCCTGCGGTGATCCCCCCGTTTCGGTTGTGACCCGCGCGGTTGGGTGGTATCCTGCCCCCCGTTCTCCGCGAGGTGCCCAGGTGTCGAACCTCGAGCCCGGACAGGCCTTCGGTCCCTACGAGCTCCAGCGCCGGCTGGCGCGCGGCGGCATGGGCGAGATCTGGCTGGCCGAGCGCAAGGGCATGGCCGGCTTCTCCAAGCAGGTGGTGATCAAGACCATCCTCGAGGACAACCTCGAGGAGCCCGGCGTGGTGCAGATGTTCCTGGACGAGGGACGCATCGCGGCCAACCTGCACCACCCGAACATCGCCCAGACCTACGACCTCGGCGAGGTGAAGAGCACCTACTACATCGCCATGGAGTACGTGCACGGCCACGATCTGCGCGACCTGCTGCTGGTCCATCTGGAGAAGGGCCAGCTCATCCCGCTCAACATCTTGCTGAGGGTCACGGCCCAGGTGTGCGACGGGCTGCACTACGCCCACCACTGGAAGACCCCCGAGGGGCTGCCGGCCGGGATCGTGCACCGCGACATCAGCCCGCAGAACATCCTCGTCACCTTCGACGGCGCATCCAAGATCATCGACTTCGGCATCGCCCGCGCGATGGCCGGCGCCTCCAAGACGCGCACCGGCGTGATCAAGGGCAAGTGCGCCTACATGTCCCCGGAGCAGGTCCAGGCCGAGAGCCTCGACGGCCGCTCGGACCTGTTCTCGCTGGGCGTGGTGATGTACGAGCTGATCACCGGCCGGCGGCTGTTCAAGCGCGACACCGAGATGGCCACCCTGGAGGCGGTCATCCGCACCAGCATCCCGCCGCCCACCAAGCTCGATCCGAGCGTGCCCAAGCCGGTCGAGGAGCTGGTGCTGAGGGCGCTGCAGCGCTCGCCCAAGAAGCGCTTCCAGACGGCCCAGGAGATGCAGCTGGCCGTGGAGGAGGTCATGCAGGCGACCGGCCTGCTGGCCACCTCGGCCCACCTGTCGGCCTTCATGCGCAAGCTGTTCTCCGAGGACGTGGAGCTGAACCGGGAGCGGCTGCGGGCCCTGAAGGCCAAGCTGCCGGCCACCCCGGGCGCGACGGACGCCGCGGCCCCGATGCTGGAGCGCACCAAGCCCTTCGAGGTGGATCTCAGCAAGGGGTTGACCGGCGGGACCGAGGGCATCACCCGCGATCTGCGCGGCAAGCGCAAGGGCAAGGGCCGGGGACCCACCCCGCTGGCCTGGCTGCTGCTGGCCGGCCTGCTGGCCCTGGTGGCCGGCGGGCTCTTCGTCCTGTTCTACGACTTCGGCGGCCCGGCCGCCGGGACCGACGCCGGCCTGGCCGGCGAGCCCGCGCTCGACGCCGGGCCCGCCGCGGCCCTCGACGCCGGCCCTGCGGTCCCGGGTCTTCAAGGGACGGATGCCGTGGTCCCCGACGCCGGGGCGGCCGAGGCGGAGGGGGCCGACGCGGGTGTCCGGCCGCCGGCGGCGGACGACAGGCCCGCGCCCAGGCCGCCCGCGGGCAAGCGCAAGAAGGTCAAGCCGCCCGTGGGCCCGAAGCAGCCCGGAGATCCCAAGACCGATCCGCTCGACATCAAGCTCGAGCGCTGAGCGCGGGGCGAGAGCACATGACATCGATGGCCGTGCGCCTGGGGCTGGTGGGCTGGCTCGTGTGTGTCCTGGCCGCGCTGCCGGCGCCCGTGGCGGCCCAGGCCGGGGGCACGACGCTCGACGCGGACGAGGCCGACGTGCAGTTCGAGCTCGGCAACGCCGCCTACAAGCGCAAGGACTTCCGCAGCGCCCTGTCCCACTACTTCGCCTCCAACCGCCTGGCGCCGAACCGCAACGTGGTCTACAACCTGGCCCGCTGCTTCGAGGCCCTGGGGCAGCACGTGGAGGCGTACCGCTACTACCAGGTGTTCGGCAGCGGCGCGCTGAAGGACGCGGAGCGCAAGGCGCTGGACGAGGCGCTGGCCCGCATGCGGCCTTTCGTGGCCTTGCTGCGCGTGGAGAGCCAGCCGCCGGGCGCGACCATCTTCCTCAACCGGCGGGAGCTCGGCTCCTACGGCCTGACCCCGGCCGTGCTGGCCGTGGCCCCGGGCACCTACCGGGTCCTGCTGGCGCGGGACGGCCACCGCGACTTCGAGAGCGCGGCGGCGGTGGCGGCGGTGGGCCGGGAGGTGGCGGTGCGCGGGGAGCTGGCGCGCCTGGTGGGGCGGCTGCGCGTGCTGGGCGAGCCGGCCGGGGCCGAGGTGCGGGTGGAGGATCCGGCCGGGACCCTGGTGCGCGCGCTGCCCGCCGAGCTGGAGGTGAGCCCGGGCGCGGTCCGGGTGGTGATCACCCGCGAAGGCTTCCAGCCCCTGGAGCGCAGCGTGCGCATCGAGGTCGGACAGACCGAGAGCCTGGAGGTGAGCCTGGCGCCGCAGACCGGCACGCTGCTGGTCGAGAGCGCCGAGCGGGACGCGCTGATCCTGGTGGATGGGAAGCCCGCGGGCTTCACCCCGGCCGTGCTCGATCGGCTGCCGGTCGGCCGGCACGAGGTGGTCGTCCGCCAGGATGGCTTCCTGCCCTTCCGCACCGAGGTGGAGGTGGCCCCCGACGCGCGCGTGGTGGTGGAGGCCACGCTGCAGATCGTGGAGGACGTGGCCGCCGCCTCGCGCCTCCAAGAGAGCGTGCGCGACGCGCCCGCCTCGGTCAGCCTGATCCCGCGCCGCGAGCTGGAGGCCTTCGGCTTCTCGAGCGCCGCCGACGCCCTGACCGGCCAGCGGGGCGTGTACCTGACCGACGACGGCACCTACAAGTCGATCGGGCTGCGGGGCTACAGCCCCTTCGGGCAGTACGGCAACCGCCTGCTCGTCCAGCTGGACGGCCACTCGCTCAACGACGACTGGATCGGTTCGTCCTACATCGGCTTCGACCTGCTCAGCGATCTCGGCGCGGTCGAGCGCCTCGAGCTGATCCGCGGCCCGGGCTCGGCCCTGTACGGCACCGGCGCCTTCTTCGGCGTGCTGAACCTGGTGTCCCCCCAGCGCACCCGGGAGGAGTACGTCTCGGGGGGGTTCGGCCTGGTCGGCCCGGGCACGCTGCGGGGGCGCGCCACGGGCAGCGCCTCCCTCGGCGAGGAGGCGGGCTTCTGGCTGAGCGCCGGCGGGCTGTACGGGCAGGGGCAGGACTACCGCTCGCCGGCCAGGGTGGGCTCGGCCGAGGCGCCGGACGGGGTGGCCCACGGGATGGGCGAGGCCGTGGCCGCCTCCGCGCTGGGCAAGGTCTTCTGGCGCGACCTGACCCTGCAGTTCTACCACCACCTGCGCGACAAGCAGGTGCCCAGCGCCTCCTTCGGCACCATCTTCGGCGACACCCGCACCCACAGCGACGACGCCCGCTCGTTCGTCGAGCTGCGCTACGAGCCCCGCTTCGGCGAGACGTTCCAGCTCCTCGGGCGCCTGTCCTACGATCACTACGGCTACGACGGCGCCTTCGCCTACGACGATCCGGACGCCGGCCTGGCCCGGGAGTTCTACCGCGGCGACTGGACCACCCTGGAGCTGCGCGGGCTGGTCACCCCTGGCTACGGCCTGCGCCTGACGGTGGGCGGCGCGTTCGAGCAGCACTTCGCCAACCCGGGGGTGGGCGTGTACGGCGCCACCGGCGAGGTGTACTACCGCGAGCTGCACCCGTTCCAGACCTTCGCCGGCTACCTGGTGCTGGACTACGCCCCGCTCGACTGGCTGGCACTCTCGGCCGGGGCCCGCTTCGATGGCTCGCTGCTGTCCGACCTGCCCGACGAAGCCGGGGGCGTCGAGGACCGCTTCCTGTACTCGGTGAACCCCCGCCTGGCGGTGATCTTCAAGCCCGGCGCGGACGACACCCTGAAGCTGATGGCCGGCACCGCCTTCCGCGCCCCGTCCATCTACGAGCTGACCTACTGGGACGGGGGCCTGACCCAGGTGCAGAGCCCGGGGCTCGAGCCCGAGGGCATCTACACCGGCGAGCTGGAGTACACCCGCCGGCTGCCCGCGGGGTTCTCGATCACCGCGGCGGTGTTCCTGAACTACATCCAGGAGCTGATCGCCCAGCGGGGCTCCGGTGACGAGAGCGACCCGCTGTACTACGTGAACCAGGACGAGGCGGTCTGGACGCTGGGCGGGGAGCTCGAGCTGCGGCGCGAGTTCCGCGAGGGCTGGATGCTGGGGCTGCAGTACTCCTACCAGCGCACCCGCGTGGACGGCCTGCTCGACGGCGCCGAGCTGCCCAACTCGCCCGAGCACCTGGCCGGGGTGCGGGCGGTGGTGCCGCTGGCCGGGCGCTACCTGCAGCTCGCCACCCGGCTGGCCGTGGAGGCGGGCCGGCTCGATCGCCAGGGCGGACGCACGGGCACGGCCGTGCTGTGGGACGCCACCCTGTCCGGGGAGCTCGACGCGTTCGGCCTGCGCTACGCGCTGGGCGCGCGCAACCTGCTCGACTGGCGCGTGGAGCATCCGGTGGGCGAGGACATCCTGGACCTCACCCAGCGCCAGCCCGGCCTGGGGCTGTTCCTCGATCTGTCCTGGGCGTACTAGCGGGGAGGCGGGGAGTAGATCAGTTGCAGCCGGCCGGAGCGCCGATCACGCCCTCGACGAACTCCATCATCGAGAGCTTCTCGTTGTCGGGGATGTCCACGCCCTGGGCCACCCACACGCTGCCGTCCTGCTTGTTGATCGGGCCGTAGAACACGTCCCAGGTGCCGGCCACGAGCTCGGCCTGCTTGGTGGCCACCTCGTCCCGGACGGCCTGCGTCACCGCGTCGTTGTAGGCGCCCACGGCCACGATGCCGTCCGCGATCGAGCCCCAGTAGCTGTGGCTGGTCCAGGTGCCGTCCTTGACCGCCTGCACGCGGCGCGAGTAGTAGGGGCCCCAGTGCCAGACGGCGCTGGTCAGGATGGCGGTGGGCACGAAGCTCAGCGTGTCCGAGTCATAGCCGATGGCCCAGGCGCCGGCGGCCGCGGCGCGCTCGGCGGTGGCGGTCGAGTCCTGGTGCTGCGCCAGGAGATCGCAGCCGGCGGCCAGCAGCTCGTCGGCCGCGGCGGCCTCCAGGGTCGGATCGAACCAGGTGCAGGTCCAGCGCACCTCGACCGTGGCGGTCGGGTTCACGCTGCGCACGCCCAGGGTGAAGGCGTTGAGCATGCGGATGACCTCGGGGATGGGGAAGGCCGCCACGTAGCCGATGCGGCCGTTCGTGGTCATGCGCCCGGCCACGATGCCGGTCAGGTAGCGGGCCTGGTACATGCGGCCGAAGTAGTTGGCCAGGTTCGTGCCGGCCTTGTAGCCCGAGCAGTGCTCGAACTTGACCTCGGGGAACTGCGCGGCCGCCGTCTCGGTGGGATCCATGTAGCCGAAGGAGGTGGTGAAGATGATGTCGTTGCCGTCCGCCACCAGATCTGCGAGCACCGGGCCGAGGGCCTCGGCGGTCTCGGCCACGCTGTCGACGTAGGTGGTCTCCACGTCGTCCACCTCGAGCTCCACCTGCAGCCGGCCCTGGTCGTGGGCGTAGGTCCAGCCCAGATCACCGGGCTGGCTGATGTACACCCAGGCCGCCTTGGTCGTGGTGTCCTCGTCTCCGCCGTCGTCGCAGGCCGCGATCAGGCCGCCGAACGCAAACACGCCCAGAACCACACCCCACATCTTGGAACGCATGTCGTCCTCCCTCTTGCGTTTCCCTCTTACTCGAGGGCTTCGATCCGGTCCTGCCGGATGGTCCATAGGTCCACACGCCCGTCCATCAGATCCCCCCGCTCGTCCATGTCGACCGTCCCCGTCGTCCCCTCGTAGTCGAGGTTCATCCCCTGAGCCGCCAGCTCCATGGCCTGCTCCAGATCGTTCCAGCCGAGCTGCTCTCCGGGCGCCGAGGCGACCTGGCCGACCTGGTCGCGGATCGCGGCGCCCGAGGGGGCCGCGCCGGACTCCTCGGCGGCCCGGGCCATGGCCAGCACCAGGACCATGGCCGCGTCGTAGTAGAAGTAGGCCGCGTTGAGCGGCGCCTCGCCCTCCCAGCGGCTGGCGAAGTCCTCGGCGAAGGCGTCGGTGATCGAGGCCTGCCCCAGCGCGGGCGCCACGCCCACCGCGCCGTCCAGGACGCCCGGCGGCACGTTGTCCAGGAACACGTCGGCCTTGAGCGCGGGCGCCAGGTAGAAGCGGGCCTGACCGCCGCGCACGCTCCACTCCTGGACGATCTGCGCCCCGGTGCTGGCGTAGGACATCAGCGCGATGGCGTCGGGCTTGGACTCCAGGATCGGGGTGAGCAGCCGGTTGAAGTCGGGCGGCACCCCGGGCTGGAAGGAGACCGAGGTCAGGGTCTGGATGTTGCGGCCGATGAGCTCGTTGACCAGGATGTTGTTCAGCCCCAGGCCGTACAGATCGCCGACGTAGATGATCTGGGCCAGGCGCACCCCGTCGGCCTGCATCCGTTCGGCCATGGCGCGGCCCAGCTCGCGGGCGGTGGGGCAGGTGCGGAACCAGAAGCCGTTGTCGGCCAGCGTGCTGAAGAAGGGCGAGGTCACTCCGCCCGAGATGACCACCACGTTGCGGGTGGCGGCCACGGGCGCGAGCTGCTTGCCCATCTCCTCGTCCTGGGGCCCGAGGATGGCCACCACGCCCTCGTCCATCAGCTCCTGGGCGGCGTCG
The DNA here is from genome assembly GCA_022710975.1 of Myxococcota bacterium. Taxonomy (GTDB): domain Bacteria; phylum Myxococcota; class B64-G9; order B64-G9; family B64-G9; genus JAKLGA01. The sequence goes on from JAKLGA010000009.1 coordinate 143,678, forward strand.
AAGCCGCGCCTGAGATCGGAGTGGGTGTCCTTGGTGACCAGCCACAGGGGCCGCCCGGCGATGCCGCCGGCCTCGTTGACCTGATCGAGGACCTGCAGGATGGCGCGCTCGATGTTGGCGCCCTCGGAGGCGATGTCCCCGGTGAAGGGCAGCAGCGCCCCCACCTTGAGGGCGTCCGCGGGAGGGCCTCCGGCCGGCTCCACGCAGCCCGCGGCCAGGAGGATGAGGCCAAGCGCCAGCCAGGCCGGGCAGCGTTCGGTGCTCATGGTCACAGCTCCATCCACAGCTGGAGGTAAATCGTGCGCGGCGCCAGCGGGTAGTCGACCCCGCCATAGCCGGGGTCCGGACCCTCGACGCCGATCAGGTTGGTGCCGATCAGCCGGATCTCGGACTTGTGCCCCTGCAGCAGCTCCAGATCGAAGAGCGCCAGGGAGGCGTTCAGCATGACGTACGGATCGAGCGCGTAGACCTCGCCCGCCTCCAGCGCGTTCTCGTCGCTGGCGTCCCGTGTGTCCACGTAGCTGAGCTCCAGCGTGAGCCGCAGCGGCAGCCAGGGGAGCTGGCCGCGCACGCCCGCGTGCATCAGCCAGGTCGGGTAGGTGCTGCTCTCGGATCCGAGCAGGTCGGCCACGTAGCCCGGCTGCCCCAGGTCGCGGACCAGGTAAGCCATGGACAGGTTCAGGTAGCCCTGGATCCACCGCTTCCAGCGCGCCCTGATCTCGGTCTCCCAGGACAGCAGGCCCATCTCGGCCACGTTGCGGGCCACCTTGTTCACGCCCTGCAGGGTGAACTCGGCCTTGTCCTGCAGGTAGGAGTAGGCCAGATCGGTGCTCACCTGGAGGAAGTCCCAGGGCTCGTACGAGACCTGCAGCTCGAAGGTGTCCACGCGCTGCGGCTCGAGGTCCGGGTTGCCCTGGATGTCGCCCGAGCGCATGGGCTCGCCGTACAGCAGCAGCGGGGCCGGCGCCTTGAAGGCGTGGCCGTACAGCAGCTTGAGGTAGAGCTTGTCGAGCGGCTGGTACACCGCGCCCGCGCGGCCGCTGACCTGGCTGCCGTAGATGTTGTGCCAGTCGTAGCGGATGCCGCCGGTCAGGCTGAGCGTCTTCTCGATCGGCGTCCAGGACACCTGGAGGTAGGCGTCCGGGTTCAGGAAGGCCTCGATGCCGGCGTGGGTGGAGGTGGACTCGCGCACGTCGCCCGGCTCCAGGGAGCCGACCTTCGTCTTGAGCACGTGCAGGTACGAGGGCAGCAGCTCCTCGTCGTAGATCACGCCCACCCCGGCCACGAACGCCAGCGAGGGCAGGGCCTGGTACTGCGCGCCCAGGTGCAGCTCGCCGCCCTGGTAGCGGTACTTGCGCTCCACGTAGTAGATGTCGCTGCCGAGCTCGATGCGGTCGCGGGGGCCGGGGCTGCCGCGGAAGTACAGCCCGTCCACCTCGAGGCGCCAGTCCGTGGACAGCTTGAACTCGCCGCGCAGGTCGACGTATCCCTGCTGGATCGAGACCTGGTTATCGATGGTGCGGCCGGACTCGTCCAGGCCGCTGCCGAGCTGGAGCCAGTCGGCGAACTCCGCCCCGCGATCGAGGTAGGACATGTAGCCGGTCATGGACACCTGGCCGGCGTCGCCCAGGCCATAGGCCAGCTTGAGCAAGCCCGTACCCGAGGTCTGCTCCAGGCCCTCGGCCCGGGTGTCGTTGGCCCGCGAGGCGGGCAGCTTCGGGGACGGGGAAGACCCGGGCAGGGTCAGCTCGGACAGGTCGCGGTAACCCAGCCGCCCGGCCACCAGGACGTCCAGCTCGCCCGTCTTGAAACCGACCGCCAGGTCGGTGCTCCCGCCAAGCTTGGTCCCGTCGAAGCCGCCGCCCAGGATCACCCGGCCGCCCGCGAGGTCGTCGCCCTTGAGGGTGATGATGTTCACCACGCCCAGGAAGGCGTCCGCGCCGTACAAGGCCGAGGCCGGTCCGCGGATGACCTCCACCCGCTCGATGGCGCTCATGGGGATCAGCTCCGGGCCGAGCCAGTTGGCCCCGGTCTGGCGCATGGCTACGGTGTGGCCGTCGATCATCACCTTGATGAGACCGCTCTCGGAGCGCAGCCCGCTGCCCACGCCGCGCACGCCCACGTCCGGGGAGATGTGGTTGTCGACCAGGTACACCCCGGCCACGTGGCGCAGCACGTCCGCGACGGAGTCGTAGCCCCAGGCCCGGATCTCCTGGGCGTTCAACACGGTGACCACGGCCGGAGCCTCCTCGACGGTCTGCTCGGTCTTGGTGGCCGAGACCACCACGTTGAGCAGGTCCTCGAGGTTCAACTCCTCGAAGTCCTTGACGTCATCCCCGATGTCGCCCTGCGCTTCCTCCTCGGCCTGGCCAGCCAGAGGCAGTCCTAACCCGATCGAGGCAACCAGGATGGAGACGAACCGGAGTGGCGTTAGCATGCGCGCGTTCTCTCGGGGCAAGTGTTCATGTACCGGACTTGGTGTATGCCAGGATCGCCCTTTTTGCAATACCTATCTTCAATCATTTCCGGAGACTGGTTCCAATTCTGGAGCCGAACGGGTAGCATCGGCTGTCGCCCACGCGGAGGTGGATTCCGGTGAGAGCAGCTCCCCTGGCGGGATTCTTCCTGGTGATGCTCCCTGGCCTGGCCCTGGCCGCTGATCCGGCGGCCGCACCGGTGCAGCAGCAGCACCGGCTGGTGACGCTCGAGCTCGACGGGCCAGCGTTGCGGGTCCTGGCCTCCCAGGTCGTCCCCCTGCCGTTGCCCAAGCGCCGGGGAGGGGAGGCGGTCGGCTCCGGCCACCCCTGGCGCGCCCGGCTGCTCGGCCCCGGAGGCGCGGTGCTGCACACCCTCGGCCTCGGCGATCCCACCGAGCTGCGCGTGGAGCACGCCGACGACGCGGGCCGGATCCGCGCCCAGCGCGTCCGCCGGGAGGGCCCGGTGGTGTTCTGCCTGCGCCTGCCGCTGACCGCAGGCCGGCTCGAGCTCCAGCGGCTCGATCCCGCCCGGCCGCGGGAGCGGCGGGCCCCGGAGGACGCCTGGCAGGGCGTCGGCGCGGTGGAGCTCCCGGGGGTGGCGCCGTGAGCCGCCCGCGCGCGGCCCTGGCCGCCTGCCTGGTCAGCCTGGGCCTGGCGCTGTCCGCCGCGGCCTACGACGTGGAGACCGTGCAGACCTCCGGGGACTCCGCCAACCGCATCGATCTGGTCATCCTGGGGGACGGCTACAGGGTCGAGGACCAGGCCAAGCTGACGAGCGACGTGCAGTCCTTCCTCACGCGCTTCTGGCAGCAGACCCCCTACGCGGAGTACCGCAACTTCTTCAACGTGAAGCTCATCCACGTCATCTCGAACGAGAACGGGGCGGACAACGGCTCGTACGGCGCGGTGCGCGACACGGCCCTGGGCGCCTACTACAACTGCTACAACATCGATCGCCTGATCTGCCTCGACACCTGGGCCGTGTACCAGGCGGCCAACGCGGACGCGCCCGAGTGGGACTTCCTGTTCGTGATGGTGAACGATCCCAAATACGGGGGCTCCGGGGGCTCGATCTCGGTCTTCTCCGTGCACGCCCTGGCTGGAGACATCGCCATCCACGAGTTCGGGCACTCGTTCGGCGGGCTGGCCGACGAGTACGAGGACGCCTACCCGGGCTACCCGGGCTGCGGCTCGGACTGCCCGGAGCCCAACGTGACCACCCGGACGGTGCGCGAGGAGGTCAAGTGGAACCCGTGGATCGACGCGGCCACGCCGGTTCCCACGCCCGAGACCGGGACCTACTGGGACGCGGTGGGGGTGTTCGAGGGAGCCCGCTACCAGACCACGGGTGTCTTCCGCCCGAAGCAGGCCTGCTTCATGCGCCAGTACGGAGTCCCGTTCTGTGAGGTGTGCGAGGAGGCCCTGGTGCTGTCGGTCTACCAGCAGGTCTCGCCGCTCGACAGCGCCTCCCCGGCCGGCCCGGTCAGCCTCGGGAGCTGCGACCTGGCCAGCTTCGAGGTCGCCTACCCGCGGCCGGTGCCGGACACCGTGGAGGTCACCTGGCGCGTGGACGGCCAGGTCGTCCAGACGGGTGGCGCGGGGTTCGAGCTGGACGCCTCCGGGCTGTCGATCGGCGCCCATCAGCTCGAGGCCGAGATCGCCGATCTGACTCCGCTGGTGCGAACCGACCCCTCGTCGCTCCTGGTGGAGCGCCAGATCTGGACGGTCCAGGTGACCGGGACGCCGGTCTGCCTCATCGGCGGGGAGTGCATCCCCGATGGCACGCTGAACCCCGCCAACCCCTGCGAGATCTGCCAGGCGGCGAGCCAGCCCGGCGCCTGGAGCCCGCTCTCCGGGGTGGCCTGCGGCGACGGCCTCTACTGCAACGGCGCGGAGGCATGCCAGGCCGGCGCCTGCCAGGCCGGCGCGGCGCCCTGCCAGGACGACGGTCTGGCCTGCACGCTCACCTGCGACGAGGCCGGGCAGCGCTGCAACCTGCCCCAGGCAGGCTGGTGCGCCATCGCCGGGGTGTGCAGGACGGCGGGCGAGGCCGAGCCCGGCAACCCCTGCCGCACCTGCCAGCCGGGCGTGGATCCCTCGGCCTGGGTCCCCGACGACAGCGCCACCTGCGGCGACGGGGAGTTCTGCGACGGCCCGGAGACCTGCCAGGGCGGCGTCTGCCAGGCCGGCGCGGCGCCCTGCCAGGACGACGGCCTGGCCTGCACGGACACCTGCGACGAGGCCGGGCAGCGCTGCGACGTGCCCCAGGCGGGCTGGTGTGCCATCGCCGGGGTGTGCGCGACCGCCGGGGAGGCCGAGCCCGGGAACCCCTGCCGGACCTGCCAGCCCGGGCTGGACCCGCTGGCCTGGACGGCGGACGATGGCCGGGCCTGCGAGGACGGCCTCTACTGCAACGGCGCGGAGACCTGCCTGGCCGGCGCGTGCCAGGCCGGCGCGGCGCCCTGCCAGGACGACGGCCTGGCCTGCACGGACACCTGCGACGAGGCCGGGCAGCGCTGCGACGTGCCCCAGGCGGGCTGGTGCGCCATCGTCGGGGTGTGCGCGACCGCCGGGGAGGCCGAGCCCGGGAACCCCTGCCGGACCTGCCAGCCCGGGCTGGACCCGCTCGCCTGGAGCCCGGACGACACGGCGGGCTGCGACGACGCGCGGCCCTGCACGACCAGCGACCATTGCCAGGCGGGCGCCTGCGTGGGCCAGCTCAGCCCGGGCTGCTGCACCGTGGCGGCCGACTGCGACGACGGGCTCGCCTGCACCCAGGACGCGTGCGACGCGGGCCAGAGCGCTTGCTCCAGCTCGCTGTCGGCCGGGGCCTGCCTGGTGGACGGCGTCTGCGCCCTCGCGGGAGAGGCCTCGCCGGGCAACGCCTGCCTGACCTGTCAGCCCGGCACGGCGCCGCGGGCCTGGACGTCGGCCGAGGGCGCGGCCTGCGACGATGGCGACCCGTGCACCGCGGGGGGCGCCTGCCTGGCGGGCGCCTGCGCGCCGGGTGAGCGCCTGTGCGACCCGAGTTGCCCCTGCGAGGAGCCCGCCATGAAGGGCGGCTGTGGGTGCGGGGCGGGGACGGGCCAGGCGCCGGGCGCCCTGCTGTCCGTGCTGCTCGGGTGGCTGTGGGTGCGGCGCCGGCCGCGGGCGTGAGGCGCGGGTCAGCCGTCTTCGGGATCCTGCGGGGAGTCCGCGCAGGGGTGCGCGGCCAGGAGGGCGTCGGCCTGGGCCTCCAGGTCGGGCCGGCGGAGGCCGCCGTGCAGGTAGAGCTTGTGCCCCTCGAACGAGCAGGGCGCCGGGTCGAGCCGGGGGATCGCCTCGCGCTCGCCCTGCAGGTGCTGGGCGAGCGCGCCGTCCAGGAAGTCGAGCCCGAGCGAGATGGCCCGGTCGTCCGGCAGGTCCGGCACGTCCAGGATGAACTCCATCAGCCGATCGGCGGGCAGGTCATGGAGGCGCAGCTCCAGCCGCCGGGCGCCCTGGTGGTGCCCGAAGACGAGGGTGATGGACTCGTTTGCCCGCAGGCGTGCGGCGTGGCGCTCGGTGAGCATCTGGGCGGCCTGGACTGCCAGGTGCAGGAGATCGTCGGGTTCCATGGGGCCGATTCTACCCGATCCGGCGAGCTGAGAGCAGGGTGTGTGGTGTGAATTTCACGGCCACTGTGAATCCTGACAACAGCACCTGGCCAGGTTGAGGCGGACATCGAGTCTTGTTTTCCTCCATCTGGTCGAATGCTAGTCCCCTCGGCCTCTTTCTGGCCCGGAATTTGCTTGGAAGTCGCCGAGGAATCGCTCAACGAAGACACGCCCTTGAAGAGGCAATCGATTCTGCCCGTCTTCTGGCACGGTCTTCTGGAGGAGCTCTCGGATGGAAGCCTGCGCAACCCAACTCGGTGCTGCACCCAAGCTCGCGCCCCAGACCGGGGAGCCCCAGGTCCACATCGACCTCACCGATCCCCGCCAGCGGGCGCTGTACGACCGGCGCTACGGGCGGACGCTCCAGAGGCTTCGCTCCTGGCTGCGCCAGGACGACCACCACCGCGCCCGCCAGCTCGAGCGCGGGCTGGCCCGCCAGGGGCTGGCGCTTCGCGACCTGAAGGTCTTCGAGCTGGGCTTCGGCGCCGGTGAGCTCCTGCTGCGCTTCGAGCCGAGCTGCAGCCTGCACGGCTGTGATTCCTCCGAGGCCAGCGTGCTGGCGCTGGGGCACGACGCGCGCCTGGCGAGGTACCGCGAGCGCATGCTAGCCCTGTCGGCTCGGGACGGCGGGCCCGCGTATCCCTCCAGCGGCTACGACGTGGTCATCGCCTCGGACGGGCTGGAACCGCGGGCGCGCGCCGCGCAGACCCTTCTGAGCTTGCTCCGCCACACGCGGCCTGGCGGTCTGGGTGTGTTCTTCTTCGACGGCCAGGCGCACGATCTGGCCGCCTGCGCCCGCCTGCTGCGCGGCGCCGGCTGGGTGCTGCTCGAGGGGCAGGCGGGCAGCCGCCTCGGCGTCCGCGCCTGGGATCTGCGCGGCGCGGGCGCGCCGGGGCCGCTCGCGCGGCTCGGCGGGGCGGCGGATCGGGTGGCGGGCGCGCTCCTCGGGCTCGCGCCGGCGGGGCTGCGCCAGCTGTGCGAGTCCCCGCTGGCCGCCCTGCGCGTGCGCCCGTCCCGGCTGATGCTCGTGGCCCGGCGACCTGCCTGAGCCGCGTTTCCGTTCACCCGCCCCGGCCGATCCTGGTAGGATGCCTGCCGGCATGCGCTCCGTCCTTCCACTTCCCGTGTCCTGCGCGGCCGCGTGCCTGGCGCTGGCGGGTCTGCTCGCGGGCGGGCTCCAGGCGCAGCCCGCTGTCCCGCCCGCGAAGGCGGACCCGCGCCTCGAGCGCATGCTGGCCTGGGCCGAGGCCCGGCTCGGCACGGAGTACCGCTTCGGCGGGCGGCTCACCCGGCGGCTGCCCGGGCTCGACTGCCTCGGTCTGATCTTCCTGGCCCACGCCCGCGCCGTGGGGGGCTCCTGGCGCGACTACTCCGTGGTGCCCAGCCGGATGCTGCGCCTGCGCCAACTCGGGCCGGAGGTCGGCCGCTGGGCCTGGGACGAGGCGCCGCCGCCCTGCCCCGGAGACCTGCGGCGCGGAGACGTGCTGATCCTCTCCTGGCCCTGGGAGATCGAGGACGAGGTCCTCCAGCGCACGCCCGCGGGCCTGGCGCTGCGCAGCGCCCACGTGGGGCTGTACCTGGGCGCGGGGCGCTGCCTGCACGCCAGCCCCTTCGCTGGGCGCGTGGTCATCGAGCCCCTGGAGGCCCTGCTCCGGGAGCAGGGCTACCTCGGCATGATCGCCGTCCGCCCCTTCGGGGCGAGCACGCACGGGAGGTGAGGGAGCATGCAGCGGCTGGGGTGCCTGACGGTCGGTCTGCTGGGTGTGTGGAGCCTGGGCATGCGGGTCGAGGACGTGCCCGATCCCATGCGCGCGGCCGGGAGCTTCGTCATGGACGCGGCCCGGGTGCTGGACCCGGGCACGGCCGGGGAGCTCGACGAGACCTGCCGCAGGCTCGAGCGGGACACGGGCGTCGAGCTGGCTGTGGTGACCGTGGACCGGCTGGAGGGTCTGGCGGTCGAGGTGTATGCCCGCCGCCTGTTCGACCGGCTGGGCCTGGGCAAGAGCTGGCGGGACAACGGCGTGCTGGTGCTCCTGTCCCGGGACGATCGCGAGATCCGCATCGAGGTCGGGGCGGGGCTGCTGCAGGTACTGACGGACGAGAAGGCCGGGGCGCTGCTGGACCAGCACGCCATCCCGCGCTTCAAGGCGGGCCAGACCTCGGCCGGGCTCCTCGATCTCGCGCGAGGCCTGGCTGTCGCGCTCGGTCAGGCCCGCGCGCAGGGGCTCATCCGGGCCGAGGCCGGAGAGGGCCCGCCCGCCGGCGCCGATGGGGGTCCAGCCGAGGCGGCGCACGCGCAGCCCGCGGCCCCGGTCCAGGCGCCGCCCGGACCGTCGGCCGCGGGCGGGTCGCCCTCGCCAGAGACCGCGGAGGCGCCGCGGGACTACTGGGCGGAGGCGCGGCGAGAAGAGCAGATGCTGGGCGGGCTGGCCCTGGGCGCGGGCATGGCGGGCTTCAGCCTGCTCGGCGCGGGGCTGCTGTCGCTGATCGTCCTGCTGCGCCGCACGCGGGCCGGCAAGAAGAAGACGCTGGGGCGCGGGGTGCTCTTCCCCGTGCTGCTGTGGTGCGGCGCCGTGGCCGGGGGGATCGCGGTCGGAGCGGAGACGGACGACGCGACCTGGCCGGTGGGGGTCGGCTTGGGCGCGGGCGGGCTGTTCACCACGCTGCACTTCCTGCTGCGCCGCCGCCTGCGGCGCCACATGGAGAGCTACCGGCGGCCGTGCGGCAAGTGCAGGGCGCGCATGGACCTGGTGGACGAGCAGGCCGACGACGCCCTGCTGAGCACCGAGGAGCAGGCCGAGGAGCGCATCGGGGGCGCGGACTGGGAGCTCTGGAACTGCCCCGGCTGCGGCGCCCAGGAGAAGATCGAGGTGAGCCTCGGCGGCGCCTCGCGCTGCGGCAAGTGCAAGCGGCGCACCCTGATCGTCAAGCGCACGACCCTGCGCTCCGCCACCTACGATCACGGCGGCGAGGTGCGGGTGGACGAGACCTGCCACAACCCGAACTGCCGCCACCACTCCTCGCACACGCACTCCACCCCCCGGTTGACTCGCCCGAGCCCGTCCTCGGGCGGCTCCCGCTCGTCCTCGAGCTCCTCCTCGCGATCCTCCTCCTCGTCTTCGTCCTCGGGTGGCTTCGGAGGAGGCCGCTCTGGCGGCGGGGGCGCCTCGCGCAAGTGGTGAGGCGGCCCGCCGCTGGGCGTGACCGGAATCACAGCGCCTGGCTGAATTCGGGCCATGCTTCCGTCGTCTCGTGCGGTGAGCTCTTACGAGGGAGGAGACCCATGCGCTCGATCCTGCCTGCCATCGTGGTGACCTGCTCGTGCCTGGCCTGGTCCGCGGGGGGCTGCGGTGGCTCCGAGGACCCGCTGCCGTTGCCGGAGGTGGAGGTGACCCTGGCGAACCTGTGCGATGAGATGGCCGAGGTGAGCTGCTACAACATGTTCACCTGCTGCACCGGCGAGCAGATCGAGGACGTCCTCGGCATCGCCATCTCGCTCGAGCCCGCGGACTGCCGCCGGGACATGGCGCTGCTCTGCCAGGAGCGCTTCGCCCCGATCCTGTGGGCGGCCCAGAAGGGCTCGGTGGGCGTCGACACCCTGGCGATCGGCGGGTGCCTGCAGTTGATGCTGGTGCGGGGCGCCTGCTTCGAGCACGTGAGCACCATTCCCTGGGAGGAGGCCTGCGAGGCGGACCAGGTGGTGGGCACGGTCCAGCCGGGCGGCGCCTGCGTGTACGGGTGGGAGTGCGCCAACGGCGGCTTCTGCGCTCCGGACGCCCGCTGCGTGGCCCTGCCGGGCCCGGGGCAGGAGTGCGACGACGTGTGCGCCGCGGGCCTGTTCTGCAACCGGCGGACCTACCGCTGCGAGAACCAGCTCGGCTCGGGCCAGGCCTGCAACGACTCCTCCTTCTGCCAGGCGGGCCTGTTCTGCAAGTTCGACGGCGAGGGCGCGGGCGCCTGCACCTCCCCGCGCGCCGTGGGGCAGCCCTGCGAGGGCGACCAGGACTGCGCCACCAGCTACTGCCAGCCGGGCGTGTGCGCCGGGAGCACCCTCGAGTGCTTCGAGAACTCGGACTGCCCGGGCCAGTGCGTGGGCTCGGACTCATCCTGCTTCAGCGACTACGACTGCGGCAGCCGCTGCTCCATCTCGCACGACCCCTGCTACTCGGACTACGACTGCACCGAGGGCGGGTCGTGCGTGCCCGACACCTGCGACCAGCAGGGCTGCTCCGGGCAGCCGGTGTGCGCGGAGCGCTGGCTGATCCTGGACTACTGCGAGGGCACCCTGGGGATGTTCCTGGGCGAGGACTGAGCGCGACGGCGGCTCAGTACTCGAACAACCTGAGCTCGGCCAGCTCCTGCGGGTCCTCGCTCGGGCCCAGCGGGGAGAAGGCCTGGCGGGTGCGGGCGCCCCGGTCGTTGTCGTAGACCACGAGATCGAAGGCGAACACCTCTCCGCTCGCGGGCGGCGCCTCGCTGTAGCCCAGCTCCGTCCAGGGGATGCGCGCCAGGAAGGTCCAGCCCTGGCCCTCGCGGCAGTCGTCCTCGGGGCGCTGGCCGGAGAGCTCGAAGCGGAAGTCGACCCCGACCGGCTGCCAGGCCCCGCCGCCCAGGGCGTCGAAGGCGGTGCTGCCCGACAGGTCGAACAGGGCGCGGCGGGACACGCGCTCCCCGCCCGCGCTCGCCCGGATCAGGGTCAACTCCACGGCGTCATCGCGCTGGATGGCCTGGCGATCGCCCTCGCCGCGCTGCTGGGCGCAGAAGGTCTCGTCGCGGCTGCTCACGGCCAGCCCCAGCGCCGTCGGATCCCACAGCGCGCGGACCTCGACCGCCTCCTGCCCGGGCGCCGGGCGCAGGGCCAGCGGCGCGGCGCCGCTGGAGAGGTAGGCCCCGGGCTCCTCGGCGAAGGCGGCGCTGTCCCGGGGGACCGCCCGGGCGTCGAGCAGGCGGGTCTTGCGGAACACCTCGCCGGCCAGGGCCGGGTCGTAGGCCGGCCCGCCGGCCCAGGCGCCGGGCCAGCGGGTGAGCGCCAGGGCGCCCTGGCCGTCCACCTGGCGGAGCTCCAGCCCGAGCCGCATGCGCCGGTTCGGCCCGGGCCCGTCGTTGGCCTCGAGCTGGTCGATCGGCACGGCGGCGAAGTAGCGCGCGCCGTCCTCCAGTGCGGTGAAGTCGTGCAGCACGCTCACCCCGAGCGGGTTCCACAGCTCCTGGTAGCGCTCGGGGCCCAGGGCCAGGACCAGATCGTCTGCGCCGCGCTCGTCCTCCAGGCTGTCGGCCAGCCCGTCGAGCGCCACCACCAGCGCGTCGCCGGTCCACAGATCCTCGCCGTGCGTGGCGCCGGCCCCCCGCAGGCGGACGTCGAGGAACAGGTGGCGCCGGTTGGCGGCCAGGCTGACCTCGGCCGGCCCGAGCCGGAGGCTCCACGGCAGCCCCTCGGGCTCGAGTCCGGCCGCGGGATCCGCCAGGGCGGGACCGGCGTGGACCACGGCGGCCTCCACCCGCGTGAGGAACAGGCTCGCCAGCAGGGGGCCTTCGCCCTCGCGCAGCTCGGGGCTGAAGGCCCAGGCCCGGGGCTGGCCCTGCGCGGTGAGCCCGAGCAGCTCGAGGCGGAAGGGGCCGGCGGGGTGGATCGGCCCCAGGCGCGTGCTGCCACCGCCGCCCGGCGCGCGGAGCCCGGGCTCGACGGCGCCGTCCGGCGTGACCAGGCCGAGCGACAGCTCCGTCCAGCCGTCCATGGCGCCCTCGCCCACCGGCACCAGGTTGACGAACAGCTCGTCCGCCGCCTGGCTGGCGCAGCCGGCGAGCCACGCCGCGGACAGGCCGAGCAGGGCGGTCAGGCGCAGGCGCATGCCCTTCAGCGGCCCTCCAGGCCGTGCTTCTTCAGCAGATCCTTGAGGTGGTGCCGATCGAGCCGGGCCTCGCGGGCGGCGGCCGACAGGTTGCCGCGGTGGCGGGCCAGGAGATCGAGCAGGTAGGCGCGCTCGAAGGCGTCCACCACCCGCCCCTTGGCGTCCTTGAAGGCGGCGCCCCCCTGGCGGGCCGTGCCCTCCCCGATGGCGCGCTCGAGCTCGGCCACGAAGGCGCGCGGCTCGAACGGGCGGCCGCTGGCGGCGCCGAGCAGCGCCGCCGCGCGATCGACCGCGTTGCGCAGCTCACGGATGTTCCCCGGCCAGGGGTAGGCCTGCAGCGCGGTCAGCGCCCCGGCCGGCAGCGCCTCGGCCCGCCAGCCCTCGCGCTCGCCAGCCGCCCGGACCAGGAAGTGCGCCAGGAGCTGGGGCAGATCCTCGCTCCGCTCGCGCAGCGGGGGCAGGCGCAGGGACACCACCGCCAGGCGGTAGAACAGGTCCTCACGGAAGCGCCCCTCGGCCACCTCGCGGCGCAGCTCGCGGTGGGTGGCCGCGATCAGCCGGACGTCCACCTCCACGGGGCGATCCGCGCCAACCGGCCGGATCTGCTTGCGCTCCAGCGCCCGCAGCAGCTTGGGCTGCAGCTCGGCCGCGAGCTCACCGACCTCGTCGAGCAGCAGGGTGCCGCCGCGGGCCTGCTCGAAGCAGCCCGCCCGGTCGGCCTGGGCGCCGGTGAAGGCCCCCTTGCGGTGGCCGAACAGCTCGCTCTCTGCGAGATCGCGGGGGATGGCGGTGCAGTCCAACACCACGAAGGGGGCGTCCCGGCGGGGGCTGGCCCGGTGGATGGCCTCGGCCAGCGCCTCCTTGCCGGTGCCCGTCTCGCCCTCCAGCAGCACGGTGACCTCGCTGCCGGCCACCTCCGCGGCGGTGGCGAAGATCTCGCGCATGCGGCGGCTCTGCCCGAGCACCCCGTGGAAGCTGGACGCCTCGAGGGGCGCCGGGCGCAGCCCGCGCTCCTCCGGCACGATCTTGAGCGCGGTCTGCCCGAGCCGCACCAGCGCGCCCGGGGCCAGCACCAGCTCCCGCACCCTCGAGCCCTCGTAGAAGGTGCCGTTGGTGCTGCCCGGGTCCTGGAGCCACACCCCTCCGGGCGCCAGCTTGGCCAGCAGGTGGCGACGGGAGACCGTCCCGTCGACCAGCACCAGCTCGCAGGCGGGATCGGTGCCGATCTGGATGGGCTCGGGCCCCACGGCGCAGGCCCGGCCCGCGTCCGGTCCCTCGACCACCAGCAGGCGCAGCGCGCCCAGGTCGCGGCGCACGTCCTCGCTCGGCCCGGCTAGCAGGCTGGTGGTCCTGGAGTCGTCCTGGCTCATGCGGCGCCATTCTACCCGCCGCGAGCCGGCCTGGGAAGCTTCAACCGGGCGCTTCCGCCGGGCGCCCCCTTGCTGGTAGACTCCCGCCCGGAGAGCTTCCTTGAGGTGGACGAAGCACAGCGCGCGGGCGGCGGTCCTCCTGGGCCTGGCCTTGCTCGCCGGGGCCGCGGCGCCCGGGCGGGCGGACGGGCTCGACCAGGCCGCCGCGGACGCCGCCGCCCTGGAGACCCGCCGGTTCGTGGCCGAGGCCCGCGAGCGCTACCGCGCCTTCGAGCTGCCGGCCGCGCTCGAGCGGCTGGAGGCGGCGCGCGCCCGCTGGGCCCAGGCCTGCCCGGCCCTGGACGAGGAGCTCGCCAGCGCGCCCTTCCTGCTCGAGGGGCAGGTGCGCTTCGCCGCGGGCGAGCGCGCCCGGGCGCTGGAGGCCTTCGGCCAGGCGGTGGCCGTGAGCCCCGCGCTCGCGCCCGATCCGCGCGAGTGGTCGCCCAAGCTGGTGGCGGCCTTCGCCGAGGCGCGCGCGGGCCGGGAGGCGCTGCCCCAGGCCCGGCTCTCGCCGCTTCGGCTCTCGCCCGCTGGTGCGGAGCTCGCGCTGGACGGCCGCGCGCTGGGCGCGCCGCCGGGCCCGCTGTCGCTCCCGCCGGGCGACCACTGCCTGGTCGCGCGCGCCCCCGGCCACCGGCCGGGCGCGCTGGTGCTGCGCCTGGCGCCGGGGGAGGAGCGCGCCGTGGAGCTCGCGCTCGTGGCCGAGGCCGGGCCGGAGCCTGTGGCGCTGCCCGCCGCCGCGCCCGAGCCGGCGCCCGGGGCCGCCCTGCCGGCCCTGGAGCCGCGCGCGTTGGTCGCGCCCGAGCCGGCGCCCGCGCCGGTGGAGACCGTCTGGTACGAACGCTGGTGGGTCTGGACGCTGGTCGGCGCCGCCGTGCTGGGCGGCGCGGCCACGGCCCTGGGCGTGCTGCTCGCCCCCGGCGAGGGCGATCCCGGGCTGCAGGTGGTCATCACCCGCCCGCCGAGGTAGGCCGTGCCGGGCTGCTACAGGCTCATCGGCCGCATCGGGGCCGGAGGGATGGCCGAGGTCTTCGAGGGGCTGGCCCTGGGGGAGGCCGGCTTCGAGAAGCGGGTGGCCATCAAGCGCATCCTGCCCTCGCTGGCGCGGGATCCGGCCCTCACCGGCTTGCTGGTCGAGGAGGCCCGGGTCGCCAGCCGGCTGGCCCACGGCAACCTGGTGCAGGTCCTCGACCTGGGCCGCGCCGGGGGTGACTACTACCTGGTGATGGAGCTCGTGGACGGGGCGGATCTGGCCAGCCTGCAGCGGCACCTGCCCGGGCTCGGCCTCGAGCTCCCACCCGGCCTGGCGGTGTGGATCTGCCGGCAGGTGCTGGCGGGCCTGCACTTCGTGCACCAGCTCGGCGACGCGGACGGCCAGCCGCTGCACCTGGTGCACCGCGACGTCAGCCCGGGCAACATCCTGGTCTCGCGCGCCGGCCAGGTGAAGCTGACCGACTTCGGCATCGTGAAGGCCCGCGACCGGGCCATCCACACCGAGGCCGGCCTGATCCGGGGCAAGGCCGCCTACATGCCGCCCGAGCAGGCCGCCGGGGAGCCCCTCGATCAGCGCGCGGATCTCTTCTCCCTGGGCGTGGTGCTGCACGAGCTGCTGGTCGGGCGAGCGCTCTTCGCCGGGGACTCGCCGGCGGCGGTGCTGCGGCGGGTGGTGTCCCTCGAGCGCGAGCCCGCCCCGGCGCCCTCCAGCCTGCGGCCCGGGCTGCCCGCGACGCTGGACGCGGTGGTCGGGTGCGCGCTGGCACCCTGCCCCGCGGGGCGCTACCCCAGCGCCCGGGCGTTCGACGAGGCGCTGGAGGCGGCCGCCCTGGAGGCCGGCCTGCGCGGCTCGGCCGCGGAGCTCGAGGACTGGCTGGCGCGCGCCATGCCGCCCGCCCGGCTCGAGCCGCTGCCGGCGGGCGCGGGCTGCATCGAGCTCGGGCCCGCGTCCGCCGCGCCGGTCGGGACCCTCCCGCTCGCCCGGGCGGTCGCGCCCATCTCCGCCCCCGGGCGCGCCGGCGGGCGAGGGGCCTGGCTCGGGCTCGGGGTGGTGCTGCTCGCGGGCGCGGCCGCCGTGGGCTGGAGGTTCCTGTCCCCGGAGGAGGGCGCGCCCGTGGCGCGGCCCGGCGCCGTGGCTGCCCCCGCGGCGCCCCCGACCTCCCCCGACCGCGGAGCCGATCTGGCGGCGCCCGGCCTGCGCCAGGGGCGAGGCTGCCTGCACGCCTGCGCGGGCGCGCAGCCCGCCCCGGTCCGGCCCGGGGCCAAGCCCGGGCGGCCGGCGCCTGGCCCGGTGACGCCCGCGGGGGAGGGCACCCTGTTCCTCAACTCCGAGCCGTGGGCGCGCATCCTGGTGGACGGCCGGGACACGGGCGCCACCACGCCCACGGTCGAGGGGCTGCGCCTGCGGGCCGGCCGCCACTCCATCACCCTCGTCAACCCGGAGCTGGAGCTGCGCCTGGACGCCGAGGTCGAGCTCGACCGGGACGAGGTCCTCAAGCGCTTCTTCGATCTGCGCAGGGATGGCCAGCAGCGCTGAGCCGGGCGGGCCTGGGTCGGGGGATCCTCAGTCGATGCCGTCGTCCATGAACAGGGTGCAGACCGAGCCGTCGGCCCGGGGGCAGGTGAAGTACATGGTGATGGAGGCCATGATCGGGTTGACCGTGCCGGTGCAGCCGCTGGCGGTGTAGATGGTCTCGTGATCGATGCAGCCGCCCGCGCCCAGCACGTCCGCCGCGACCTGCTCGAAGGCCAGGCTGCACCCGGTCTGCGCCACCGGGATCGGCAGCTCGGGCGGAGCCGTCCCGGCCAGGCAGTCGCCGCTCACCCAGTAGGAGCGGGCCACCTGCGGGCAGGACACCGCGTCGCAACCCTCGCTGCCCACGCAGTCCCCCGGGCAGTTGCAGCGGGTCTCGCCCTGGCCGCAGGTCCCGTCCCCGCAGCGGGCGCACACGAAGCAGGGGCAGTTGACGCCCATGCACGCCAGGGTCACGTCGTCCAGGACGGTGAAGGGGATGGGGGTCAGGCCGGCGCAGCACTTCCCCTCCGTGTCCGGGTCCTCGAACTGCCCGCCCTCGGCCACGCAGCCCGGCTCGACGCACAGGCCGGTCTGGGGGTCGCACTGGCCGTCGCCGCACACGCCGTCCATCAGGCAGGCCTGGAAGATGAAGCAAGAGGCGTCACAGCCCTCGCAGCCGCAGCCCTCGGCGCCGTACGGTCCCGGGCAGGTGCAGTCGCAGATGCCGGTGCAGGCGGCCGTGCACATGGGCGAGGCGTCGCAGGTGGCCGCGTCCGGGAGCCCGGAGCAGTTCGTGTTGCGGCAGTCCACCACGCACTGACCGTCCGCGGGCTGGCACACGAAGCCCTCGGCGCAGCCGGCCGGGGAGGCGTGGCACAGGCAGGGATCGGCGAACCACTCGATGGGGTACCACCTGCCGTCCTGGCCGCAGCTGTAGCAGCCCGGCTCCTCGGCCAGGTGGTTGCCGCAGGCGCAGGGCTGGGTCTCCCCGGGCACGCACTCGGGCACCGGGCAGTCCGCCCCGCAGGTGCAGAAGTTCTCCTCGGGGCCGCACACGTCGTCCCCGCAGGGCAGGCACACGTAGCACAGGCAGTCGAACGAGTCGCAGGTGAGCTCGCCCTGGACCACCATGGGCATGCTGTCGGTCATCTTCTCCAGCCCCTCGCAGCAGCGCTGGGCGCCGTCGAAGTCCACGAAGCGGTCGCCGAGCCCGTGGCAGTCGCTCTGGCACTGGAGCTCCGGCGAGCCGACGCACTCCCAGCGCCCGTCCGCGCCGCAGGTGCACCAGGGCACGCTGGTGCCGTCCGCGCAGGCGTAAGGGCGCACACCCCCGGGCACGCACTCGCCGCAGTCTTCGGCGCAGATGCAGGGGTCCTCGCCCGCGCCGCAGATCCCGTCGCCGCAGGCCACGCACACGGTCACCAGGGCGTCGAAGGAGACGCAGCCCCCGCCAGCCGGATCGTAGGGGGTGTACTCGCGGGCGGCCAGGCCCTCGCAGCAGGGGGTCTGGGCCGGGGTGAGGTTCACCGCGCGCTCTCCGGCCTCGACGCAGTTCGGCTCGCACACGCAGTGCCCGGCCGCCTCGTCGCACACCGAGGGGCAGTGCTGGATGGTCATGCACGGCTCGTCCGTCTGGCAGGGCACCTTGCACTCGCAGCGCCGCTCCGCGTTGCAGAAGGCCGGGCAGTTCAGCACCTGGCAGTCCTCGTCATCCGCGCACATGTCGACGCAGTGGCACTGCTCGTCCGAGCCGCAGTAAGCCTGGCAGTTGAGCGCCTGGCAGTCCGCGGTTCCGCGGCAGGTCAGGGGCGGCGGATCGCACTCACTGAAGGTCCCGTCCAGCTCCTCGTCGCAGCAGACCGTGCCGTCGGCGGCGGTCGTGCAGCAGCGCCCGTCGTCGGCGATCAGCCCGCCCAGGAGCTCGCACACGATCCCCTCGAGCACGGCCAGGTCGGCCGCGTCCACCCGCCCGTCGCCGTTGAGATCGCCCGCCAGATCGCCCCCGCCCTGGTCGAGGATGGCCTGGAGCGCCGCCAGGTCCTGCACGTCCACCCGGCCGTCGCCGTTCAGGTCCCCGCTCGGGCTGGGGTCGTAGTCCACGCAGCCCGTCGCCCAGCCCGCGAACGCAACCATCACCAGACCGGCCAGCAAGCCTCTCATCGCGTTCATCATCGTGTTCATCGTCGCTCCCTCCGCTCGATTGGGTTCGCTCCGCGCCTCGCGGGGTGTGCGAAGCAGGAAGCAGACCAGCCGGGAGCGCACCGCCCAACCGCATGAAAGCCCGAGGTTTTCGTGAAGGCCCTGGCGGAGGCTGCGCGGGCCGTTCTTGGGGGGTGCGGCCTCCAGATCGGGGGCCTGCCAGGTAACTCTCCTTCCTCGAAGGTGTTTTCTGGTAGGTCCGGCCCCGGGTCTTGCCCCCGGCCGCCCTCGTGTGGCAGATTCCCCTCGTCCATGGAGCGCAAGGAGGTTCCCATGCCGCGTGCGATGGCCTGGACCGTGCTGCTCACGCTGGCGCTGGCCGGCTGTGGCGGGGGCGACAACCTGGGGCGGGAGGACGTCGAGGACCTGCCCGCCGGGGACGCCACCGGCAGCGCCCTGTCGGGCAACTACGACCTCGAGTTCTACACCACCGCCTGCAAGGGCGCCTGCCCGCTCATCGACATGGGGCTCTACTCCCTGTCCATCTGCGACGTGGGCAACACGGACGACGCGACCGTCAGCGTGACCCAGACCGACGGTCGCCTGCTCATCGTCGGCCCGAGCCTGCTGGTCCCTCGCATGGAGGGCGGGCTCGACCAGGACGGCACCTTCCTGGTGGGCGGCTACGCCACGCAGAACTCGGGCTCGGTGGAGATCGTGACCCTGGGCGAGGGCGCCATCGACGGCCAGGGCCAGATGACCGGCAGCAGCGAGACGCACGCCTGGGGCGAGGTCAACCAGACGCGGATCGACTGCACCGCCCTGTTCGAGATCAGCGGCCAGCGCTCCAACCCGTAGGCCGCTTCGCCCCCTTCAATCGTATTCCTTGTCCGCGCGCTTGCGCTTGGCGCGGTCGTGGGCCTCGCGCTGCTCTTGCAGGACGCTGGCGACCTTCTCGTTCCTGGGGGCTTCCTTCTCGCCGCCGATGTCGCTCTCGCGCATGGGCGGCTTGTGGCTGGTGAGCACGTCGAGCAGGCGCTCGACCAGGCGCGCGGGGTCGGGCTCGTACATCACCCGCTCGGGCGGCGCGTGCCGGCCGGCCTTGGCCAGGATGTCGCCGATGTGGTCGGCGATGCCGCCCGTGCCCGTCAGCACCCCCACCGGCTTCATCTCCTCGTAGGCCACGGTGAACTCGTTCAGCGTGCCGATGCCCCCGCCCACGATCACCACCGCGTCGGAGGAGCGGATGTTGACGATGTCCCGCTCCATCAGCCCCATGCCCGAGAACAGGATCATGTCGTAGTGCTGCATGGGCGAGCCGTATACCTGAAGGTGCTCGGCCTCGCTGAAGGCCGGGGACACGCCGAACACGAAGCCGCCCCGGGCCTTGGCGCCCGCGGCCGCGTGGTCCGGCAGGCCGGGGCAGGCGCCGGTGATGCAGATGCAGCCGCGGTCGGCCACGGCCTCGCCCAGCCGGCGGGCCAGTTCCTGCGCCCTCGGGTCCCGGATGGTGGGCCCGGAGGCCGAGCCCATCACGCCGATCTTGATGCGTTTCTTCTCCACGTCGCCTCCTCGGGAGCGGCCGCTGCTCAGCGGGGGTGGCGGGCCAGGTCCCACACCCGGCGCCAGGCAGGGCCGACCGGGTTCGCGGGCACGGCCGGTGCGTACTGGGCCGGGACGCCGCCGGTCATGGAGGCCAGGTAGCCGGCCACCGCGTACCACAGCTTGATCTCGTGGCCCGCGCCGTCGGTCACCAGGGCCGGCGCGGCGGGCTGGCCGTTCTGGTCCAGCGGCTGCAGGTTGAAGGACGCCAGGAAGGCCGCGATGTAGGAGGTGGTGGTGAGCTCGACCAGCTCCGTCATCGGATCCAGGCTCCAGTCCGGGTTGGCGCTGGCGTCGTAGACCACCGTGCCCGCGTCCGACTCGTCCAGCGCGGTGTAGGTGGTCAGCTTCTTGATGCGCATGTACTGCGGGGCGCTGGAGTCGATCTCCATGCGCAGCCCCGAGGTGATCATGAAGTAGTCGTTGTTGGTCATGCCGGCCGAGGCGCTGGTGGCCTCCAGGATGAGCTTCAGCGAGGCCCAGCTAAGGTAGAACTTCACCAGCGGGTAGCCCAGCCGCCCGTCCGGGCCGATGCCCAGCGGGGTCACGATGTAGGCGTCCGGCAGGCCCAGCGCGCCGCCCGGGCCGAGCAGCATGTCGTCGCGCACGTCCCCGCCGTTGGAGACCGCGGCGACCTCGGTGCCCGAGGCCCGCCGCGCGGCGTCCGCCACCAGGTAGCCCAGGTTGTGGGCGTCGAAGTAGGTCCGCTCCAGCGGGAAGCCGGAGGTGGTGAGCGACTGGTCGAACTCGCCCGTGAGGAACGCGTCGGCCGCGGGCAGCACCGGGAAGCTCTGCAGCAGCTCCTGCTCGATCGACTGGATGAGCGGGTCGACCAGCGCCGACTTGGCGGGGTCGGCGGCCAGGCTGTCGTCGATGGCCAGGAGCTCGCCGGTGGCCGCGCGCGCGCCGCCCGCGCGGGTGAGCACCACGTGGGACAGGTAGCGGCCGTAGTCGCCGGCCTCCAGCGCCCAGGCGGTCTCGCCGTCCGGGCCGGTGATGGCGGCCAGCGACGAGCTCACCGTGTGCTCGTGGCCGGACAGCGCCAGGTCGATGCCCCGCACCTGGCGGAGCAGCTCGATGGTGTCGCCCGCCGGCTGGCCCGCCTGCTCGGTGATGCCCATGTGCGCCAGCACGATGACCACGTCCGCGCCCTCGGCGCGCATCTCGTCCACCACGGCCTGGACCTCGGGCGCGAGCTCGGCGATGGTGGTGGCGAAGGTGACCGGCACCGCGTTGTAGGTGACCGTGCTGTAGGACACCGGCCCGAGCACGCCGGTGATGCCCACGCTCACCCCGCCCACCTCCCGCAGGATGTAGGGGTGGATGCGCTTGCCGGCCACGCCCTCGGGGCCGTACAGCGCCTCCAGGGCGTCGTCCCCGGCGTCGTCGGCGTCGAAGCGGATGTTGGCGCACACCAGCGGGACGCCGGGCGCCTGCGAGGCGTCGATCATGCCCACCAGCCCCGCGGGGCCCCAGTCGAGCTCGTGGTTGCCGATGGCGGCCGCGCTGAAGCCGAGCTCGGCCAGCAGATCGAGGTCGCCGCCCGCGCCGTTCGCCCCGCCGAACAGGGTGCCCATCTTGAAGTCGCCGGCGTCGAGCAGCAGCTTGGCGGGGGAGGGGTCGTCGGCGTAGAGCTTGGCCCAGCGGCCCATGCCCCCCAGGGTGCCGTCGCCGATGGCCCCGGTGTAGCTCATGTTCGGCTGGCCGAGCCAGTGGGAGTGGCGATCGTTCTGGTGGTAGACCACGAGCTCGTAGTCCTTGGGCGAGTCCTCGGAGCAGGCCGCGCCGGCCAGGAGGGTGAGCGCCAGGGTGGAGACCGGGATCAGGCGACGGATGTTCATGGGGACCTCCTCGATCGAGGCCCCATTCAAGCCCGTGGCGGCCCCGGAGTCAACCTGGAAGGGTCAGAGACGGCTCTCGTCGCAGATGTTCTGGTCGAAGCGGTAGCGGCAGGTGGTGAAGCCGAACAGGTGGTAGAGCGGGGACCAGCCCGCGGCGGCGGTCGCCAGCGGCCACAGCGCCAGGAGCCCCCACCAGGTCGACAGGGCGAAGCCGACCACCGCCAGGCTCAGGCCCAGCAGCAGGCGGAAGATGCGGTCCCACAGGGCGATGTTCGGTTCGGGTCGTGTCCAGCGCATGTTGTTGCACTCCCTTCCCCCGGCCCGGCTGACCGGCACGACTCGGTCGGGCGGTGGGGGAGGGGGCTTACGGGCGGACCCGCGGGGCGCTCAGCGCCGGCCGCCGACGATGCGCAGGATGAGCAGGAACAGGTTGATGAAGTCGAGGTACAAGACCAGCGCGCCGTGGATGGCCATCTTGCGCCCCGCCTCGGTGCCGGAGTCCACAACCTCGCCCATCAGCTTGATCTTCTGCGTGTCCCAGGCGGTCAGCAGCACGAAGATGAGCACGCCGGCGTAGGTGGTCACCCAGTACAGGGTGCTGTTCGCCCAGAACAGGTTCACCACCGAGGCGATGATGAGCCCGAACAGGCCCATCATGGCGAAGTGCCCCACGCCGCTCAAGCTCCGCTTGGTGAAGTAGCCGTAGGCCGAGGTGGCGCCGAAGGTGCCGGCGGTCACGAAGAAGGCGGCGGCGATGCCGGACAGCTCGAAGAACAAGAACAGCACCGCGAAGGTGAGCCCGTTCAGGGCCGCGTAGGCCAGGAACAGGGCGATGGCGGTGGCGGAGTTGATGCGCTTGGCAGCCCAGGAGAACACCAGCACCAGCACCAGCTCGCCGACCAGCAGCGCGTAGAACACCCCGCTCCGGGCCATCTGCCAGGCCCACTCGGCCGGCACCAGCATGGCGATGGCGCCGGTCAGCGCCAGCCCGACCGTCATCCAGCGGTAGACCACCCACAGGAACGCGTTCTCGGCCGTGATGGCGCGCGCGCCCGCGCCCAGGTCCGTCTGCCCCTGGTAGCCCTGGAAATCCGCCATGTGGCACCTCCTTGTCCGGCCCCGTATCTTGGGAGATCCGCGGGCCGGATGCAAGCGGACCGCGGCCGGGGCGTTGGCAGACCCGCCGTGTGTGAATCTCTCAGGGCAGCCTTCGAGGAGTCCTGCCTCCAACTAGACACCGGCCACTCGCAACCAGCCACTGGCTTCTCGCCACCTCCTTCCTTTCCTTCACCCCGGGGAGGTACAATCGCGCAAGGCCTGACCCGGCACGCTCAGGAGGGATTCCGATGGGGATCATGCGGTTCGCAACCCGCCTCCGCCCGATCTGCGC
Source organism: Myxococcota bacterium (assembly GCA_022710975.1). Classification (GTDB taxonomy): domain Bacteria; phylum Myxococcota; class B64-G9; order B64-G9; family B64-G9; genus JAKLGA01. The sequence continues at coordinate 166,529 of JAKLGA010000009.1, forward strand.
GATCCTCGGCCTGGCCCTGTGCCTGGGGGCCCTCCTCGCCTGCCCGGGTTGCGTCGACTACCAGGGGAACGTCCCCTGCGAGTCCGACTCCGACTGCGGCAGGGCGCAGGCCTGCGACCTGACCCAGGGAATCTGCCGTCCCATGTCCTGCGTCCTGGCCTGCCAGGGCCGCGAGTGCGGGCCCGACGGCTGCGGCGGGACATGCGGCGCCTGCGCCGCGGGGGAGACCTGCAGCCAGGGCGGACAGTGCCTCGGCGCATGCTCGCCAGACTGCTCGGCCCGCGAGTGCGGGCCCGACGGCTGTGGCGGGAGCTGCGGCGCCTGCCCGGTGGGAGAAGTTTGCACCCCTGAGGGTATGTGCGGCGGCGACTACCCCTGCTGCGGAACCCGGGAGTGCGGGCCGGATCCGTGCATGGGTGTGTCGTGCGGCGCCTGCCTGCCGGGCGAGACATGCACCCCTGGGGGCATGTGCGAGGGCGACTACCCCTGCTGCGGGATCCGCGAGTGCGGGCCCGATCCGTGCGCGGGCGCCCCCTGCGGCACCTGCGGGATGGACGAGTGGTGCGACACGAGCGGCCAGTGCCAGGGCGTCTGCACCCCCGACTGCACCGGGAAGAGCTGTGGGGACGACGGCTGCGGCGGGAGCTGCGGCACGTGTGCGTACGATGAATGGTGCAGTGCGGCAAGCCAATGCAGGGCGGCCGCCCAGGTGGGGGAGGCCTGCCCCTTCGAGAGCATCAACCCGGACGCCGGGGTGTGCGCCGAGGGCTTGACCTGCCTGGGCCTTGCGCCCGAACCCTACAGCTCTCCGTGCTCGGCCGACGAGGACTGTCTGCTGTATCTCCAGGATTTCCATAACCCGGATTGTTCTGACGGTGGATGTGGGGGTTCCTTCTGCGTCGCCGATTGCGTGGCGGAGGACTGCGACTCAGGTTTCAGCCCACAAATGGTCGGGGGTCATTGCTACTGCATCCCGGCGAACGCAGGCCCGAACGACGGCCAGGTGGGCGACGCATGCTACTTCGATCCAGTCCATACCGAGGAGGGCGCCTGCGTCCCAGGCCTCGAGTGCTTTGGCATGGGGCCGTACTGGAACGAGATGCCCTGCACGGATGACTCCGACTGCTTGGCCTTCCTCCCTGCCTCCTACAACCCAGAGTGTGTCGCTGGCAGTTGCGGCGCGTCTCTCTGCGTCGGCCCTTGTGCCGCAGACGGCTCCTGCGCCGACGGCCTACAGCCGATTGTGATGGGCAGCGAGTGCTTCTGCATTCCCAGCGACCAGATCGGCACTGGCCAGCCCGGCGACCCCTGCCCCTTCGAGCAGGTCCATGCGGACGACGGGCCGTGCGCTCCGGACCTCGTGTGCCTGGGCAATGCCCAGGGCGCTGAAGCCTGCGCGACCGTCGCAGACTGCGTGAACTTCGGCTACGACCAGGTCTACAACCCGGAGTGCGTCCAAGGCTTCTGCGGCTTCTCCTTCTGCGCCGGCCTCTGCGTGAACGGCGGCCACTGCGACCCCGGTTTCCTGCCGATCGAATCGGAGGGCACCTGCTACTGCATCCCGGACACCTCGGAGGCCACCGGTCAGGCCGGCGATCCCTGCCCCTTCGACCAGGTCAACCCGACCGCGACCGAGTGCGCTGTCGGCCTGACCTGTCTGGGGATCCTGCCGGATCCGAGCTCGACTCCCTGTCCCGCGGGCGACGCGGACTGTCTGGCTTTCTACGCGGCCGCCTGGAACCCCGACTGCGCAGTGGGCGGCTGCGGCGTGTCCTTCTGTTCGGCAACGTGCACCAACGGCGCCTGCCCCGCGGGCTTCGGGACCTATGACATCATGGACACCTGCTACTGCATCCCCCTCCAGCAGCCGTCCCCCTCCAGAATCGCCTACGTCACCAACCGGAGCGGCCGGTACGAGATCTGGGTGATGACCGGGGACGGCCTCGGGCAGCGGCAGCTCACCTTCAGCGCGCCCGACGAAACCCAGCGCATGGGCGCGCACTCGCCGCGCTGGTCGCCGGACGGCGCCCGGATCGCCTTCCTGTACGGCGCCGGGGACCCGACGCCGGACAGCACGCGGACCATGGTGATGAACGCCGACGGGACGGACCTGCGGGAGGTCACCCACGCGATCAGGACCTACTGGGAGCTGATTGCCTGGAGCCTGGACGGGACCGCGATCCTCCAGGAGCTCGACCTCTTCATGAACTCTCAGATCCTGGGCGTCGACCTGGCGACCGGCGCGACCCGGGTGGTCCTGGACGACACCCCGGACGGCTACCTCATCGCGGTCTCCCCGGACGTCAACCCGGTGGACGCCACGCTCGCGTACATCGCCTACAACACCGGCGGCGACTGGGGCGGCTTGCGCCTCCGCGCCATGGACGGCGGCGCCGAGACGACCCTCCTCGGCGCCGGGGTCGGGGTCGCCTCGCCGAGGTGGTCGCCGACCGGCGAGGAGATCGCGTACTCGCTCGAGGACTCCACGACAGGCAGCTTCAAGGTGATCGCCCGGGCTGGCGGGCCGCCCCGGACCATCACCTTGGACCCTCCGGTCGACACCAGGGCGGTCAGCGTGGACTGGACCGAGGACGGGTTCATCTTCAGGCGGTCCGCGGGCTCCGGCGGTGAGATCTGGGCCTGCGGGGCGGACGGCAGCGGGGCTCACGCGCTCCTCGCGGACGGCTGGAACAACCTGGAGCCGGACTGGAGGAGCGCGCCGTAGGTTCGCCGGGCCCCCCGGGGCCGTAGGTGCCAGCCGCCTGCAAGGCTGGGTGGTCCGCTGCACACGCAACCACCAGCGAGGGTCGCGATGAAGGGCAAGTCGGTCGATCTGCTGATGAAGGCGAAGCGTCGGCTCGACCCGCGGGCCCACACGGCCTGGACCGAGTTCCACCCGTTCCGCTCGGCCGAGGCGCGCGCGGAGTACTTCGCCTCTCTCGAGCCGCGCGAGCGGCGCTGGCCGATCCCCTCGGAGGACCGCGTCGTCGAGACCTCGTGGGCGCGGACCTTCGTCCGCGTGGGCGGATTGGCCGGCGGGCCGCCGCTGGTGCTGATGCACGGCGCGGCCACCAACTCCCTGAGCTGGGAGTGCAACATCCAGGGGCTGTCGGAGCGTCATCGCACCTACGCGATCGACAACCCCTACGACGTCGGCCGCAGCGTCTACGCGCGCGACGCGAGCAGCGTCGACGACTACGTGGCCTGGCTGGACGAGACGCTCTCCGCGCTCGGGCTCGCGGGCGGGATCGATCTGGTCGGCATGTCCTACGGCGCGTGGCTGACCGCGAAGTACACGCTCGCCCACCCCGAGCGCGTCGCCCGCGCGGTGTTGCTGGTCCCGGCCCTGACGGTGCAGAACGTGCGCTTCGTCTGGGTGGTGCGCTGCCTGTTGTCGATGCTCGATCGGAGGCTCTCGCAGAACTTCGCGCGCTGGACGCTCCGCGACGCCTACGAGCAGGGCCCGCGCTCCAGGCAGCTCGTCGAGGAGATCGCCGACGACGGCCTCGCCCTGTCGAAGAAGTGCATCTCCCGGCACGTGGTGCTCCCCACCAGGCTCGAGGACGCCGAGTGGCGGCGCCTCACCACCCCGATGCTGGTGCTCGTGGGCGAGCACGAGAAGCACTACCACCCGGCGAAGGCGGTCGCCCACCTCGCGCGCGTGGCGCCCCGGGTCAAGGTGGAGGTCATCGCCGGCGCCGGGCACGATCTCGCGGCGGTCTTCCCCGAGCTGGTGAACCGGAAGGTGCTCGCCTTCCTCGAGGAGGGGCGGGCCGATTCGCGGTAGGGGCCACCAGACACTCGCGACTCGTCACCCCCTTCGGGGGCTGCTCCGCTTCGCTCGAGGACTCGCTCGCTCCGCGGCTCGCCACCCGCCACCTCCTTCTTTCCTTCCTCCCGTGGAGGTACAATCGCGGAAGGCCTGGCCCGGCGCTCTCAGGAGGGACTCCGATGGGGATCACGCGGTTCGCAACCCGCTCTCGTCCGGTCCGCGCGACCCTCGGACTGGCCCTGTGCCTGGGGGCCGTCCTCGCCTGCCCGGGCTGCGTCGACTACCAGGGGACCGTCCCCTGCGAGTCCGACTCCGACTGCGGCAGGGCGCAGGTCTGCGACCTGACCCAGGGGATCTGCCGTCCCATGTCCTGCATCCAGGCCTGCCAGGACCGCGAGTGCGGGCCCGACGGCTGCGGCGGGAGCTGCGGCGCCTGCGCCGCGGGGGAGACCTGCAGCCAGGGCGGACAGTGCCTCGGCGCATGCTCGCCCGACTGCTCGGCCCGCGAGTGCGGGCCCGACGGCTGCGGCGGGAGCTGCGGCACCTGCCCGGCAGGAGAAGCTTGCACCCCTGTGGGCGTGTGCGGCGGCGACTACCCCTGCTGCGAAACCCGGGAGTGCGGGCCGGATCCGTGCATGGGTGTGTCGTGCGGCGCCTGCCTGCCGGGCGAGACATGCACCCCAGCGGGCATGTGCGAGGGCGAAGCCCCCTGCTGCGGAAACCGGGAGTGCGGGCCGGATCCGTGCGCGGGTGTTTCGTGCGGTGAATGCATGGCGGGCATGCCATGCACCCCATCTGGCATTTGCATGGGCGATGCCCCCTGCTGCGAAAACCGGGAGTGCGGGCCGGATCCGTGCCTGGGACTGTCCTGCGGCACCTGCGGGATGGACGAGTGGTGCGACGCGAACGGCCGGTGCCAGGGCGTCTGCACCCCCGACTGCACCGGCCGCCAGTGCGGGGACGACGGCTGCGGCGGGAGCTGCGGCACCTGCGCGTACGATGAATGGTGCAACGACCTCGGCATCTGCGTCTGGGAATGCCAGCCCGACTGCACCGGCAAGGAGTGCGGGCCCGACGGCTGCGGCGGGAGCTGCGGCACCTGCGCCCCGATGCAGGTGTGCGACGCGACCGCCCGGTGCGTGCTCCCGGGCAACCAGCAGGCCGGCGAGCCCTGCGACTTCGACACGGTGAACGTGGGCGCCGGGGAGTGCATGACCGGCCTGGTCTGCCTGGGTGTCCTTCCGGACCCCACCATAGGGGCCTGCACCACCGACGGCGACTGCGTCAGTTTCCTGGACCCCCTCTGGAACCCGGACTGCGTGGGCGGCTACTGCGGCGCCTCCTTCTGCTCGCCGGAGTGCGAGAACGGCGCCTGCGACCCTGGCTTCCAGCCGCAGTACATCAGCGGCCTGTGCATGTGCATCCCTTACTGGCAGGACCCTGACCCGGGCCTGCCCGGCGACCCCTGCGCGTGGGACCAGGTGAACTCCGAGGCGGGCAACTGCGAGGCCAGCCTGCTCTGCCTGGGTATCCCCCCGGACCCGCTCGAGACGCCCTGTCCCGCGGGGGACGGGGACTGTCTGGCTTTCTACGCGGCCGCCTGGAACCCCGACTGCGTGGACGGCGGCTGCGGCGTGTCCTTCTGCTCGGAATCGTGCACCAACGGCGGCTGCATTACTGGCTTCGAGCCGATCGACATTTCGGGCGACTGCTACTGCGTCCCCCTCCCGTAGCCGTCCCCTGCAGGCAGGACGTTGGCATACCCTGCGTGTGCGAATCTCTCAGGGCAGCCTTCGAGGGGTTTGCCGATACCCGACCCACGATCTATCGAGGAACCCGGCTACCCGCGGCCACCCGCGGCACTCGGGTGGCACCTGCGAAGGCCTCTTCTTCGCGGCGTCATGCGGAAGATCCGGTCCCACGAGAGGTACCGGCTGCCTGAAGATGTGCAGATTGCGCTGCGGGTCTGAACGCGCGAAAATTGTCCAGGGGAGAGCATCGTCCCTGTGAGAATGGAGGTTACCCATGCCAGCGATCCGTGGGGCCTTGGCGATGGGGCTCGCCCTCTCTTTGCTCTCATTCTCCGGCTGCGGTTAGGGTGCTTCCCTCTCGGAGATTCGCATCGAGCTCCAGGACCACGGCAGCGCCTCCTGCCTGGGCGCGGCCCACCTGATGATCCGCGCCCAGAACTCCCACGACACCCTGGAGCAACACGAGTACGGCAAGTTCTTCCAGACGAACCCCCTGGCCTGCGCGGGCGGCACGATCCTGGTCTCGGGCCTCGAACCAGACCACGAGTTCCGGGTCTCGGTCAGCCTGTGGGACTCGACCACCGACATGGATGGCCTGCTGGCCGAGGGCTCGACCTCCGCCTTCGAGCTCGAGCCGGGCGCCTCCCTACCCATCGCGGTAGACCTGTCGCGCACCGACGCTCGTCCGGGCACGATCAGCTTCGCGTCCCCGCCGGCCGACTGGTCCCAGGCCGCCGCGGCAGAGGCGTTTCGCTTCACCATCACCGCGGACGGGGAGACCGTGCCGCAGCGCTCTGGCCACCTCGACGTCCAGCCCGAGCGCCTCACGGATCCGTTCCCGCTGATCATCTCCGACCTGCCCTTGACAGCCGAGCTTACCGAGTACCACGTGGTGGTGGAGGCACTGGGCAGGAGCACGCAGGGTCTCGACCCGCCCGTGCTCCACTCCTGGACCGCCACCGCTTTCCTGGGCGGCCCGGCGGTCAACCCTGGAGATTCGATCCTCAAGTAGGAGAGGGCCCAGCCCGCGAGTGCCAGCCGCCTGCTATCGCCGCGCTACCATCCGAAGTACAATGAGGGAGCCAGACGGCAGGCGAACGAGAGGGCGTGCGTGGAGGTCGGGATCCTGGAGATGCGGAGGAGGCGAATTTGGTGAGGGCTACAGTCTTGGCTCTTGTGATTCTTCTGGCCACGGGCTGTGCCGAGCAGGTTGCGGGCGTCGATGGTGGCACAAATGGAAACGGCTACTGTTCTTATCGGCTTGCCATCGATGAACTGCTACTATTTTCGGACTATGTAGCTCTTGGCAGACCGGTAGAAGCAAGGAAAGTGCTTTTCGAGGCGTTAGCTACTGCAGTTATCCCGCCTGAGGACTTCTTTTTTTGCACTATCTTCAGTGTGGCAACCATTGACACGCTCAACGTGGCTGTAAGACAAGACGACAATGAAGAGGCAACACCGCCTTGGGGCGATGAATTGGCGACCTACCATGATGAATGCATGCGAATTGCAGAATTTGAAAGAGGAACACAAAATCTACTTGCATATCCGACCGCACTCTTTTTTGCGCAGAACAACATATACCTGAATCGGCCATATCTTATTGAGATGCTGGAGGTCGTGGACTCGAAGGTAAAAGTTGGACCCTCGAATACCAGATGCGGTGTAGCGCTGGAAATCGAGGTGACTGAGCTGTTCGATGCCGTTGCGGTGGGCGACTTTTCTGCGCTGTTGGAGGCCGATACGTATCCTTGTCGGCAGAATGATGGTGCGGCCATTGATGACCCTGACGGCTCCGATGGATCCGAAGGGAAGTAGAGAGACATCCCCCGCCGAAAGGACCCCCGCAGGCAGGTGCCAGCCACACTAGATGGGCATCCGGGAATCGGGGCTGAATGACGAGATTGGAGTTCGAGGTCATGAAATCGATCATCCATGCTGGGTGGTATGCGGCGCTTGCGATACCCTTGCTGATGGTTGGCGCAGAATCCTGTACTGGAGGAGCAGGTCAAGGGCGCTACTCTGGCGGCATGGGAGGGGCGAAGATCGTGGGGAGAGGATTGGAGTTCGATTGCCCTGAGTATCAATATGGCGACTGGGAGAACCCCCAGAAATTCTATCTATTTCCGAGAATCATAAAGAGTGGCGAGAGAGTAAAAATCTATCTGGCAGTGGAAGATGATGTGTTGATTAGAGAAAAGAATGCGAATGGAGAAGCAGAATTTTCTGTAGAAGTACTGCATGAGAAGGCATCACTCACCAGGGTGGGCTTTGCTGATGACCTGGGCAGCTTGGCGGGAACCATGTATTGGGCCCCGGTATTTCTGGGAACGGTTGATGTGGAGACCGATGTGCAGGGGTGGGTGGATGTGAACTATTTCAATGGGAAACAGGTGATAGGTACCAGGAGCATTCTGGTGACAGATGGCACCAAGGAGGAGTCTTCCTGGACATCAAAGGTGGTCTGTCGACTCGATTGTGGAAAATCTGTGCAGTTGGACCACGTCCTTGTCTACGTCGACCGCACCCCTGTCGAGTATTTCACCAAGATCGTGGCAGCCACGGGTGGCACCCTCGGCAGGATAGTATCTGTTGGATTCGGACAAGAGCCGTATGGGAATTGCTATCCTAGTTGCTATTTTCCATACCAGGGCGTTGCGTTGGACATCATTTTGCCTGAAGCGGGATTTCACACCGCCTGTGGAGCGCTAGATTCAGTGGAGAAGTTGGGAATTCCTGGAGTGAAGGTCGCAATGCCTACTAAAGAATTCGGCACTGTCGATTTGAACCCGCAATGCAGAACGATGGAGTTTCCCGTTGGCGACTGCCACTAGTGGGCTGAGGAGAGAGGGCTGGCGCGGGGCGGCGGAGCAGGCAGCTCAGTGCAGGCGCGCGGGTGGCTCCTCCGCCTTGACCGCGTTCAGGTCCGCCTTGAGCTCGGAGATGTCGGCCTTGACGATGACCATGTCCGCCTTGAGGCCCGCCACGTCGGTCTTCAGCACGGACACGTCGGTCTTCAGCACGGACACGTCCTGCTTGAGGACCCGCACGTCGCCTGCCAGGTCGAGCACCGCGACCTCGAGCCGATCGAAGCGCGCGTCCTGCTGGTCGAAGCGCCTGTCGTGCCGGGCGAGGTGCTCGCCGTTCATCTGCACGCCTTCGGCCACGGCCTGGATGGAGGACTGGATGTTCTCCAGGAGAATGGCGACCTGATCCTGTTCCATGGCGCCTCCAGGGTAGCGGGCCTCGCGGGTGGAATCAACCCTCGCGTGCCCTCCCACGGACGGCGTTCCCGAGCAAGAACAATGCTACGATGCTGGATCCACGAATCCGGGGGGTTACGTTGCCAGGCGGCCCTCGGCGCTGCGCGGGTGACCGGATTTCCCGGACACCGTGACCGGAAATCGGACACACGCGCCAGGTGCCAGCCACCCGGAGCCCGGCGAAGGCCTCTTCTTCCCGGCGTCATGCGGAAGATCCGGTCCCTTCCTGAGGTGCCACCCACCTGCAGCCGGGGCGTTGGCAGGCCGTCCGTGCGTGGATCGCCCAGGGCATTTCATGGAGGCGAAGGACAGGCGGGAAGGGCAGGGGGCGAGGTGCCAGGCAGGTTCCAGCCCCCCTCCGGCCGGAACTTCAGGCCTCCGTGGTCCCGTCGCGCCACGCGCCGTCTCGTTTCATGGCGGATAACAATCACGAGCTAGTCAATGAAAAAGCACATTCTGCGCCCTCCCTGGACTGGGATGCAGGGAAGGCCGTAGGTCGCGTTTCCTGGATACTTGCAATCATCGCAGTCTGATTGGTCTTCGCAAAGGTGCGAACAGAATGCTTGTGGGTTTTGTGGGTCACCATCGCAAAAAAGACCTTCTCCACAGGCTGACTGCTGTTGGTCAGTACAGGGTGTGCCACAGGTGCCTTCTCGTGAACCACATTCTGCCCCGAGAGCTATCTTCTCGCAGAACGACGGTTCACCAAGTTGGCTGACGCAGCACATAGGACTTCCGTCATCTAGTATGTCCAAGCAGTCAGAATCGGCATCACATGGAATGGTACAAAGACCCATGGAGGGCCCAAAGAGGCCATACTTGCAGAATTGTGATTCACAGTCTTCGTTTTTGGCGCATAAGTCGCCAATACCCGCAGCGTTTCCATCGTTGCCGTCTTGACCATCCATCCCAGAATCAGGAGGCGATTCCAGATCGCTGCATCCAAGGAACAGCCATTGAATGGCAACTATTGAGACAAGCAGAGAGACTCTTCGAACTACAATATAGGGTTCGAGGAAGGTCGATCTGCTGAGACTCTTGAACCCCATGGCTACCTCGCCCACGCGCCAGGTGCCAGCCACCCGGAGCCGGGCTCCTCGAGGCTCGCGCCTAGCGCGGCTTCCGGCGCAGCAGCCCCAGCCCGATCACCAGCCCCAGCACCAGCCCGCCGCCCTGGCCCGCGGTGGAGTCGGAGCAGTCCTCCGTGTCGTCGCAGGTGTGCCAGTAGCCCGCCTCGATGGTGTGAAAATGGCAGGACTGGTCGAGCGCCTGCGCGAGGACGAACTCCACCGGGGCGGAGTAGAGGTCGCAATCCACCTCCGTCCCGTCCACCCTGAAGCTCGCCAGGAGGCAACCGTCACTCTTGCTGATCACGAAGACCCCGCGCTCGCCCACGGCCAGGGGAGTGCAGCGGTTGCACCCGGATTCGCACGGCGTCCCTGCACCCCAGGAGAACTCCACCGGGAAGTCCACGGCCGGGCACTCGAGCCCGCCATCGCAGTAGATCGGCGTCTGGAGGAGGCTGATGCTCAGCCCGTCCGTCTGGACCGCCGTCACCTCGGCCTGGGCCACCATGGAATTCTCCTGCCATTCGAAGCAGCAGGGCGCGCCGGGGCACATCGCGGCCGCGCTGGAGGGAAGGACGACCAGCAGCAGCGCGGACAGGAGCCCGGCCAGCGCGACACCCTCGGCCGCGCGCGCCGCGCGGCAGACCCCTCGAGGAAATCCCTTCTCCCGCATGTCCCCGACCTCCGTGAAGATGATTCCCGACCAGGGGAGGCTACCAGATAGAACGCCTGAAACCAAGGGGCGCGCCCGACCCGCAGGCGCCAGCCGTCGCGGGGGCGGACCCATGCGTCCGCCCCTGTGGGACTCCGGACCGATTCTCTGTAGGGGCAGACCCAACTTTCTGCCCCGGCGGCTGCACCAGCAGGCAGGGTTTCGGGAGGGCGCAGGGCACAGTCACGGTCAGGGCGTCCGCGGGCCCAGCACGTGGGGGAGCTGACGGTAGGTGATCGGGTCGAGCAGCAGGAGCGCGCGGAAGACCCGCCGGTGCGGCTCGGGCGATGCGGGGTGTGGCTCCAGGAAGAGCGCGGCGAGGAGATCGCGCCAGCGCAGCAGCTCGCGCCGCAGGCCGGGCCGCGGCTGGACCTCCACGGTGAGATCGGTGAGCGCGAGCGCGCGCTCGTAGCACGCGCGGAGCCGCTCGCCGCCGTCCTGGGCCAGGGCCCGCGAGGCCCGGTGGAGCTCGTTGCCGATCATCAGCAGCTGCTCGCCGAGACTGAACTCGGCCCAGCGCGCGGGCGACAGGCCTGCGTGCTGTCCCGCCATCAGAGGTCCTCCCCCTGGCCGATCAGGGCGAAGGTGATCTCCCGGATCGCGGCCCGGATGGCGGGATCCGTGATCTCCATGGAGGGGTTGCCGCGGCTGGGGCGGATGTTGATGAGCGCGGTGTGCTCGAGGCAGCCGTCGGGCCCCTGACCCGGGTAGTAGTTCGCGCCCCACAGGTCCGCCTGCTGGCTGCCGTCCTCGAGCAGCAGCTTTTCGGCGTCGGCGTGCAGCTCGCCGCCCACGGCCACCACCCGGCGGCGGACGTCGACCACCAGCTTGACCATGTCGCCGAAGTAGAGCCGCGTGAGGCGCGCGAGCTCGCTCCGGGCGATCGGCTGCGTGACGATCAGGATGCTGTCGGCCACCACGACCTCCCGAGAGCTGCCGACAGGCTCGCACCGCGGTGGCGAAGATGCAAGCAGGGAGGTCGACGGCGGGTTGCCGCCCCGGTCCGCAGCCGGGGCCTCGTGGGTGAGGGGCTGCCGCCCATGTGCGGGGCGGAAGGGTCACGGCCCTTGCCCGGGAGCGGGCAGCCCGGGTAAGCTCCCCCCATGCTGCGCGAGATCCAGCCCGTGGCCCAGGCGCCGGGCGAGCCCACCAGGCGCTGGTTCCAGGACGAGGAGTTCGACCTCTTCGTCTGGCAGGACGACCAGGGGCGGATCGTCCGCCTCCAGCTCGCCTACGACCGGCGCCGGTTCGAGCGCCTGCTCACCTGGGACGAGGGCCGGGGCTACTCCCACGGCGGGGTGGACGACGGCGAGCGCGGGCCGCTCACCCCCAAGGCCAGCCCCGTGCTGGTGGCCGACGGCCAGTTCGACGCCGCCCGCATCGCCGCCCGCTTCCGGGCCGCCGCCGGGGACCTCGAGCCCGGCCTGGCCGGGTTCGTCGAGGAGCGCCTGCGGCGAGCGCCGATCTGATTCCCCCGTGCTCCCGCCCGGTTGACGCTCGAACCCCAGCGTGATTTGCTCGCCCCTGACAGCCAGCGCAGCCCGCGCCGCGTGGTCGGGAGCGGGGATCTTCCGCGCGCCTGGCGCGTCTTGAGGCCTGGCGGCCTGCCGCCGAGGGAGGGTCCGACATGCACACGGGTTCCCAGGGCAAGGGCTTCTTCCGGGGTTCCAGGGGCGCGCTCCGCGGCGCCCTCCTGCTCGCGCTGGCGGGCACGCTGGCGCTGCCGCTGCTGGCCGCGAACTGCGGAGAGCCGGTGCGCTCGCAACCGCTCCAGGCCCGCCTCGAGCTGGCCGCGGGCGAGGTGAGCGTGGAGCAGGGCGGGCAGACCGCGCTGGCCCAGTCCGGGCACGCGCTGCTGGCCGACGCGGGGGTGCGCACCGGCCAGGGGGCGCGCGCGCTGGTGCGGCTCTCCAACGGCGCGGCCATCTTCCTGCGGGGCGACACCCGGCTGCGGCTGGCCGCCGGCGCGGTCAGCCTGGAGGCGGGCGAGGTGTGGGTGGACGCCCCGGAGTCGGAGCGCGACGCCCCGGTGCAGAAGGTCGGCGAGGTGACCGTGTACGGCGTGGACGCCGGGCTCGACATCCGGCGCACCGACGCGGGCGGCGCGGTGGTGTACGTGGCCCGCGGGGTGGCCACCATCAGCGCCCCGGGCGGCCGGGTGGAGCTCAGGGCCGGCGAGCAGGCCGTGGTCGAGGGCGCGGCCGCGCCGGCGGTCACCCCGGTGGCCTTCTGGGACGACTGGACCGGCGGCATGGCCGACAACCGCGTGGCGGGCGGGCTCAGCGGGGCCGGGGCCGGGCGCGTCTACGGCGTGGATCTGTCCGACCGCAGCGGCGCCCCGGCCAGGCCCCTGGAGATCAGCCGGCAGGCCATCCGGGCGGTGATCCGCGACGGGCTGGCCGAGACCGAGGTGGACCAGACCTTCTTCAACCCCGGCGAGCGGGCGGTCGAGGGCTGGTACTGGTTCGCCGTGCCCGAGGACGCGGTGGTGACCGGCTTCGCGGTCGAGACCGACGGCGTGCTGGTGGACGGCGAGTTCATCGAGCGCCGGGCGGCCTCGGCCGGCTACGACCGGGCCGTGGCCACCGGCCACGAGCCGGCCATCCTGGAGTGGGTGGACAGCCGCACCTTCCGCGCGCGCATCTTCCCCGTGCCCGCGGTCGGCACGCGCCGGGTGGTGCTGCGTTACTTGCAGATGCTGCCGGTGGTGGCCGGGACCTTCCGCTACCTCTACCCGCTGCAGAGCCCGGAGCCGGTGCGCATCGGCGAGTTCAGCCTGGGCGTGGACCTCGGCCCGGCCGGCAAGGACATGAGCCTGACCACGCTGGCCGACGCACTGGTCGAGGACGGCGGCAGCCGGGTGGTCATGCGCCGCTCGGGCTACGTGCCGCGGGCCGACTTCCTGCTCGAGGCGACCCTCGACCAGAGCCCCGAGGCGGCCCGCGCCTGGCGCTTCAGCCCCGGGGGCGAGGCGGCCGACTACGTGATGGTGCGCTACACGCCGGACTTCGAGTGGAAGCCGGGCGCCGCGGGCAAGGCCGCGGTGGTGGTGGTGGTGGACACCTCGGCCGGGGCCGACGAGGCCAGCCGCAGCCTGAAGGTCACGGCCGCGGAGTCGATCCTGCGGGCGCTGGCGGTGGACGATCGCTTCGCGCTGGTCGCCCTCGACGTGAGCCCGGTGGTGCTGCACCCCGCAGAGGGCCTGGCGGCCGCGACCGATCAGGAGATCGCCACGGCGCTGGAGCGGCTGTCCGAGCACGCGGCCGGCGGCGCGACCGATCTGGGCGCCATGTTCGACGTGACGCTGCCGCTCCTGCACGGGGCGGAGCAGCCCGCGGTGATCTACGTGGGCGACGGCCAGGCCACCTCGGGCGAGACGGGCGGCGAGGCCCTGGTCGCGCGGCTGCGCCGGGCGCTGGCCACCTCGCGGGCGCGCCTGTTCACCGTCGGTGTGGGCCCGCAGGCCAGCCAGGCGCTGCTCGGCTCGCTGGCGGACCACGGCGGCGGCCAGGTGTTCCAGATCGACGAGCCCGAGGCGGCCAGCGAGCGCGCGCTGTCGCTGGTGGCGGCGCTGAAGACGCCCACGCTGACCGACTTCGAGATCGACCTCGGCGCGGCGCTGGACGAGGTGTTCGTCAGCGCCCAGGGCAAGGTGCGCCAGGGCGAGGAGGTGCGGGTGCTGGCCCGCACCCACCACCGGCTGCCCGGGAGCCTGAAGGTCAAGGGGCGGGTGAACGGCGAGGCGTTCAGCCGCGAGTACGGCATCCAGGAGGAGAGCGGCCCGCTCTCGAGCTTCGTGCCCAAGCTGTGGGCGGCCGACTACCTGCGCCGGGTGCTCGGCTCGGTGGCCGACCCCGACGAGCAGCGCGGCCGGGTGCTGCAGCTCGGGGTGGAGTACGGGCTGCTGACTCCCTTCACCAGCATCCTGGCGCTGGAGAGCGAGGCCGCCTACCAGCAGCAGGGCATCCCGCGCCTGCGCTCGCCGCTGCGGGGGGTAAGGCTGTCCGCGCTCCTGGAGCGCGAGGACGGCCGCCTGGCCGCGCTCCAGCGCCTGTCGAACTCGGTGGGCTTCGGCTGCGCCCTGGAGAGCCCCCAGGAGTCGATGCCGGCCGCGCAGCTCGCGCCGGCGCCCGTGGAGCAGCAGAAGATGGCCGGCCACCGCGCGATGCGGGACTTCGCCGAGAGCGAGGCCCGCGCCCCGGCCCCCGCGCCGGCCGCGCCCTCGCTGGCGGCGGAGGGCTACGGCGGCGCGCCCGGCGGCGCGCTGGGCGGCCTGTCCGGCGGGGACGTGGCTCTGGCCAAGCCGGGGCCGGCCCCGGTCGCCAAGGCCGAGCCGGCCCGGGAGGAGGCCCGGGGCGGGGAGCTGGACGACGGCCGGGGGGGCATCGGCTCGCTCGGCCGGCCCCCGCGCGGGCGGCCGGCGCCCGAGCTGCTGACCTGCTCGGACGCGGCCGCGCGGCCGCTGCGCGAGCGGGTGATCCTGTGGAGGAAGCGGCTGCGGAGCGCGGCGGACGGCTACGGGCTGGTCGCCCAGTACCAGGCCGTGCGGGCCGCTTGCGAGATCCCGGACTGGCGCGCCGAGGCCACCTTCCTGCGGGTGCTGGAGCGGGGCGTGCGCACCGAGGGTGACGTGGCCGTGGTGCTGCACGCCTTCGACGGGCAGCCCGAGGTGCAGCAGTACCTGGCCCGGCTCATCCTGCGCCGGGCGGCCGAGCCGCGCCTGGTGGCGGCCGTCGAGCGGGTGCTGTTCAAGGACCGCATCCAGTGGACCAGCGTGGATCTGGAGCTGGCCGGCCTGAAGGACGCCGGGGCCCGCATCGAGCGGCTGCGCCAGGTGCTGGCGCGCTCGCCCGACGATCCGGACGGCGTCCTGCGGCTGGTGCACCTGCTGGTGGAGGCGAACCAGGTCCAGGAGGCGCTCATCCTGGGCCGGCGGCTGCGCGACACGGGTCTCGCCACCCCGTTCCTGTCCCGGGAGCTGGGCGACGTGCTGGCCCGCAACCAGATGTCGGATGAGGCCGTGCGCACCTACTCGGAGATCGTGGAGTTCGCGCCCGACAGCCAGCCCTCGCGGAAGCTCCTGGGCGACATCTACCTGGCGCACGGCTGGTTCGATCCGGCCTACCGGCAGTTCCGCGCGCTGACCGAGCTGGCGCCCGAGGAGCCCCAGTTCCAGCTCCGGCTGGCCGGCGCGGCGGCCGGGGCGGGCCGGGTGGACGAGGCGCTGCGCATCGAGCGCCAGGTGGCCCGGGCCACCGGCCGGCCGGGGCCCGCGGACCCGCGCCTGTGGGCCCGGCTGTGGTCGGCCGCCCGCCTCGCGCGCATGCTGCACGAGCCGCCGGCGGTGCCCGGCCTGGATCCGGCCCGCGTGCGCGAGGGGCTCAAGTCGAAGCTCAAGGAGCTGCAGCTCTTCCGCGGGGCGGGCACCCTGGTGGTGCTTTCCTGGGAGGACCTGACCGCGGATCTGGCGTTGCTGACCTTGCGCGGGGACACGGCCGCCGCGTTCGGCGAGGCCACCGACGCGGCCCCGGTGGGGCTGTCCGCGGTGCTGCTGTCGCCGGCCGACCTCGAGCAGGCCTCCCTGCGGGCGCAGCTCAGGAGCACCGTCTCCCGCAACCCCATCGCGCTCCGGCGCCAGGACATCACTTGGGACGGCAAGGAGTTCCAAGTGAAGGTGACCTCGCTGACCCTGCCCCCGGGCGGCTCCCGGCTCGACCTGTGAGCCCGGCCCACCCCCCTGGCCGCCCTCCCCGGGGGAGGGTGGGCGCTCCGCCCCGTTTCTGCTAGAATCCTCTCGACTCTCCGGTGGACCCGGACCCTTGGAGGTGACCATGTCCCTGCGCAGGAACGCAGACCGGTCGGCGCGCTTCCGTCCCCTGGCCCTGGCGCTGCTGTGCGCGGCGTTCGCCCTGGGCAGCCTCGGCTGCAGCGACTCGGGCGGGCTGCCCGAGTGCATGAACGGGCTGGACTGCGACGACGGCGATCCATGCAACCTCGATCGCTGCGATCCCGTCGAGGGTTGCGTGCACCGCCCCGGTTCGCCGGAGGAGGTCTGCGACGACCAGGACGCCTGCACCACGGACACCTGCGACCCGGTCACGGGCTGCGCCCACGCGGACACCTCGGCCGCCTGCGACGACGGCAACCCGTGCACGGCCGACTCCTGCGACCCGGCCGCGGGCTGCCTGAGCGACGGCACGGATCTGGCCGGGCCGTGCGACGACGGCAACCCCTGCACCGCCGGGGACGCCTGCCAGGGCGACCGGGCCGGCACCTGCCGGGGGCACGAGTTCGTGGACGCGGACTGCGACGACGGCAACCCGTGCACCCGGGACCTGTGCGACCTCGAGCTCGGCTGCCGGCACGACGGCACGGGCGAGCGCGGGCCGTGCGACGACCTCAGCGTGTGCACCACCGACGACGTGTGCCAGGGCGACGCGGCCGGCACCTGCCGGGGCACGGACCTCGGCCTGGAGCGCTGCGACGACGGCGACCCCTGCACCGCGGACACCTGCGACCCGCTGCTGGACTGCCAGCACGCGAGCGAGGGGGTGACCGCGGCCTGCGACGACGGCGATCCCTGCACCAGCATGGACGCCTGCCAGGGCGATGCGGACGGCACCTGCCTGGGGACCGTGCCCACGAGCTGCGACGACGCCAACACCTGCACCCTGGACAGCTGCGACCCGGTCGCGGGCTGCGTGCACGACGGCACCGGCGTGGTGGACGGCTGCGACGACAAGAACGTGTGCACCAGCGGCGACGTGTGCCACGGCGACGCGGCCGGCACCTGCGCCGGCGTGTTCCAGCCGAGCTCGGCCTGCGACGACTCCAACGTGTGCACGGTCGACACCTGCGATCCGGTCCAGGGCTGCGTGCACGACGGCACGGACATCTCGCGCGCCTGCAGCGACGGGGACCCCTGCACGACCGGCGAGCTGTGCCAGGGCGACGCCGCGGGCACCTGCGGCGGCGGCGGCCCCACCGACTGCGCCGATCTCAACCCGTGCACCGCGGACGCCTGCGACCCGGCCGTGGGCTGCGTGCACGACGGCGCCGGCATCCTGACGGCCTGCGACGACCTGAGCCTTTGCACCCAGGACGACGCCTGCCAGGGCGACGCGGCCGGCACCTGCAGCGGCGCGCCGGTCTCCTGCGACGACGGGAACGCCTGCACCGAGGACATCTGCGAGCCGCTGGAGGGCTGCCGCAGCGATCTGATGGCCAACAAGGACTGCGTGCCCAACATCGAGGTGGACTACCCGCCGCGCGGCGCGACCCTCCAGGGCGCGCTCGGCGACCCGGTGGTGACCACCACCGGCCACGTGTGGAGCGGGGCGGGGCCGATCACCTCCTTCCGCATCAACGGCGCGGACGTGGCGGTGGCGGCGGACGGCAGCTTCAGCCAGCCGGTGCAGGCCATGACCGGCGGCAACACCCTGGTGTACGAGGCCGAGGACGCCCTCGGCACCTACCGCAAGCGCGTGCAGGCCTTCCTGTGGTCCGACCGCTACCTGAAGCCCGACATCCTGATCCTCAAGAGCGGCATGGTGGACCCGGGCATGGGCATCTGGCTCAGCCAGGAGATCCTGGACGACGGCGACCACAGCCTGCCCCCGGACGATCTGGCCACCATCTTCGAGCTGGTGCTGGCGGACCTGGACATCGGCTCGTTCATCGATCCGTCCACCCCCATCGCCAGCGAGGCCGGCTTCGACATCTACGTCACCGGGCTGACCTACGCCTCCGCCACCGCCAACCTGACGGCCATCAACGGAGGCATGCGCATCGACGCCGCGCTCAACACCATCCACGGCGATCTCTACTTCGACTGCACCGAGTGGTACTGCGAGCTGGCCGGCGGCGACGGCGGCGGCGACATCGCCATCGACTCGATCACCATCAGCGCCGACGTGCTGCTGTCCGTGGCCGCGGACCACACCCTGGTGGTGACCGTGGCGAACCCGGTCACCTCCATCAACAACCTGGACGTGAGCGCGGACGACGGCTGGACGAACTTCCTGCTCAGCATCGTGGAGACCTTCATCCGCGACTCCCTGGTGGCCGATCTCGAGGCCGAGCTGAACAGCCAGCTCACCGGGCAGCTCGCGCCCATGCTGCAGGACGCGCTCTCGGCGCTGGCCTTCAACGAGTCGTTCGACCTGCCCCGGCTGGACGGCTCGGGCGAGGTGATCTCGGTGAACCTGGTGACCGACTTCTCCTACACCAGCTTCCACCCGGGCGGCGGGGCCATCGGGTTGCGGGCCGTGGGCTACACGGTCGACGCGGTGCCCTACGACAACCTGGGCGTGCCGGGCCGGGCCGGCTGCGGCTCGGGCGTCCAGACCCTGGTGGTCCCGGGCGCCTTCCCCTTCGAGTTGTCGCTCGCGGACGACACGCTCAACTCCCTGTTCTTCGCCGCCTGGAACGGCGGGCTGATGGAGTTCCCGGTGCCGCCCGAGCTGCTGGGCGACATCGACTTCGCCCAGTACGGCATCACCAACATGAGCATGTCGCTCTCGGCCATGCTGGCGCCGACCGCCACCGACTGCTGGCCGGACGGGCAGCTGCGCATCTTCATCGGCGACCTCAGCCTGCGGGCCTCGTTCCAGTTCGCCGGCCTGCCGGTCGACCTGGTGCTGTGGGCCACGGCCACCATGGGCCTGCAGGTGACCGCCGAGAACGGCGAGATCGCCATCGCCATCACCCAGATCGACGCAATCGAGACCCAGCTCGAGGTGCAGCAGGACAGCCTGATCGGGCTCATCGACCTCATCGGCGACGGGCTCGAGGTGCTGCTGACCGACACGCTCATGGAGATGCTGGGGGGCGGCGCGCTGGCCACCATCCCGCTGCCGGAGATCGATCTCAGCGCGGCGCTGCCCACGCTGCCGCCGGGCACGGTCATCGCGCTCGATCCGCAGCAGGTCACCCGGCAGGGTGGCAACACCATCATCAGCGGCGATCTGCGCTAGTCCGCGGCGCCTGGAGCGGGAGGAGAACATGCACACGGCTCACATTCGTCCCTGGCGCCCGATCGCGGCGGCCGCGCTGCTGCTCGGCTCGCTGGCCTGCGGCGGCACCCAGTGCGACTGCGTCCAGCCGCTCGGCGGGCCCGTCCCGGCCGAGGAGCAGGTCCTCGACGCGGTCCAGCTCCGCCTGACCCCGCAGGCCTTCGACTTCCTCGAACAGAACCTGCCCGGCCTGCTGGCGAGCATGCTGCCCGGCGGGCTCGCCTTCCCGGTGCCGCCCATGCACCAGGAGTTCGACGCCTGGATCTTCTCCCTGTCGCTCGACATCTGCGAGGCCGGCTGCGAGCTGCAGGCGGACATCGCCGGCGCCACGCTCGCGCGGGTGGAGCCCGATCGGCTGCACCTGACCGCGCTCGCCAACCTGACGGGCCTGCTCACCCTGGGCGGCGACGTGGAGTGCAAGGTGCCCATCGCCATCCAGCAGAAGCCCGTGGAGGCGGACGTCATCCTGCGCGTCGATCCGCGCGACGGCCTGCTGTCCTTCGGGGTGCAGGGCCTGACCGTCGCCATCACCGACGAGGACTACGAGCTCGAGTGCTACGGGATGCTGGGGGCGCTGGTCGAGTCCCTCAAGGGCTTCCTCACCCAGATGATGAACGAGCAGATCAGCGGCCAGCTCGACAGCGCCCTCGGCGGCATGCTGGACCAGGCCACCTGCCTGGCCTGCGGCTTCTACACCGGCGGCTGCCCGGGCGGCTCGGCCTGCGACGGGGAGTACTGCCTGGACGGCGCGGACGTGTGCCTGACCAACCCGCTGGGGCTGGCGGGCAGCCTGGACGTCGGCGCGCTGCTGGCCTCGGTGGTGCCCGGGCTGTCGGCCGAGCTCGAGGTGTTCCTGGCCGCCGGCCAGCAGGCGGAGCCGGCCGTGGACCCGCTGGTGGTGGCCGACGGCCTGGAGCTGCGCATGATCGGCGCGTTCGACGCCGAGCGGAACCGCTGCGTGCCCGAGCCCGACCCGGCCGAGCTGCCGCCGGTCGCGCCGGCGCCGCGGCTGCCCTTCGCCGCGGACAACCTGGTGCCGGGCAGCGCCGTGCCGTTCATGCTGGGTGTGGGGGTGTCGGACGCGTTCCTCGACCGGGCGCTCCTCAAGGCCTACCTGGGCGGGGCGCTGTGCCTGTCGCTCGACTCGGGCCTGTCCGACATGCTCTCCTCGGGCACGCTGGCGATGCTCATGGGCTCGCTGGACACCCTCACCCGCGGCCAGAACGCCCCGGTGCGCATCGCGCTCCGGCCCCAGGGCGTGCCCGGCCTGATCGTGGGCCTGGGCACCTTCACCGTGGACAACCTCGGAAACAAGATCATCGACGATCCGCTGCTGACCATCGAGCTGCCGGACGTGGCGCTCGACTTCTACGTGCGGGTGGACGAGCGCTGGGCGCGGGTGGTGACTCTCACCCAGGATCTCCGCCTGCTCCTGGGCATGGACTTCCTGCCGGACAACCGGGTGCTGCCGGTGTTCGACGCGAACTCCATCGAGATCGGCGAGGTGGTGGCGTCGAACTACGAGCTCCTGGCCGAGGACCCAGCCGCGCTCGAGCAGCTCCTGCCCACCCTGCTGGGGCTCGCGCTGCCCATGCTGACGGAGTCCCTGGGGGTGATCGACATCCCCGAGATCCAGGGCTTCCTGCTCGAGATCCTGGCGGTGCGAGGGGAGCTGGCGAAGCTCGACGGCTCGGCCGGCTTCGAGCACCTGGCGCTGTACGCCAACCTGGGCCTGGTCTCCGCACCCCCGCCCGCCCCGCGCGAGACCCGCGCCTGGGTGCGCGAGGTGCGCACCCCGGCCTGGAGCGCCATGTCCATCCACGCCCCGGGCGGGCCGGCCTACCCCGAGGTGGCGCTGGACGTCGGCGCGGACCGGGCCGGCCCGGCCGAGTACTCCTGGCGCCTGGACGGCGGGGGCTGGAGCGTGTTCCAGCCCGGGCCGCGCCTGGTGGTGAGGAGCCCGGTGCTGGCGCTGCGGGGCGAGCACCGCATCGAGGTGCGCGCGCGCACCGCGGGCGCCTACCGCTCGCTCGATCCCAGCCCCGCGCTCGTGCGGGTGGACATCGCGCCCCCGCGCGACCTGCCCGTGGCCGCGGACCGGCCAGCCGGGCCGTCGCTGGACCGGCTGGGCCAGCCCGGGGGCGAGCTGCGGGTGGGCGAGGACGCCGCCGCGCCCGGGGAGCCCCAGGCCGGCTGCGCGACCGGCCCGGGCTCTGGCCTGGCGCTCGGCCTGCTCGCCCTCGCGCTCCTCGGGCTGCGGCGCAGGGCCTGACCTCCCTGCGAGGCACCATCCAACTACCATCCAGGCGTTGGCTGACCTTCCCCTGAGAGAATGCCCTGAGCGAATCACACACGCAGGGTCTGCCAACGTCAGGACGAGGACCCCATCTCGGAAGAGCCCTTCGCGGGAGTCTCCCTTCCGGTCCTCGAAACTCGCGGATCGGTCCCGCGCAGGCTTCGGCGTCCAGTGCTCAGGCTGCTCACTCCCTCACCTGCGCGGTCGGCTGTGGAGGCTCAGACATCTCGGACCGTCAGGGAGACCCCCGCTCGGGCACACCCGGAGGGTCTGCCAACGTCAGGACGTGGTCGGGCTTCGGGGGGCGGTCAGGATTTCGCGGTCGAGGCGCCGGCGGACCCGCCAGGGTTCAGCTCCTGGGCCAGCCACTTCCCCAGGATCTTGCTCTTCAGCACGTAGCCGTCCGCGCCGCAGGTCCTGGCCAGCTCCTTGAGCTCGGTCTCGTCCATGCCGGAGCAGAGCACCACCTTGATGCCCTTGAAGATGTCGTTGCCCTTGAGGAAACGGCAGTAGCTCTGGCCGTCCACGTCGGGCATCATCACGTCCAGCAGGACGAGATCCGGCCGGGTGGCCTTGTTCAGGATGGTCCGGGTGGCCTCGTCCACGGCCGCGGCCGTGTGGACCTCGAAGTTCTGCTCGCTGAGCTCGCCCCGGATCAGCATGGCGGTGGTCAGGCTGTCGTCCACCACCAGCACCCGCCACTTCTTCTCTTCCACCACCGCTCCGCCTCCCTCCCATCCCCTGGCCCCGACCTGCAGCATCGCACTACCTCCGACGGAGTAGGAACCAGCCTGGTTCTGTCTTTTTATGTACTGGTTCCGGACCCGCTGCCAAGGGAAAAGATGTCCCCAGGTGGGGGTGCCGGTGTGACCGGAAAAATCGGACACGGTGGGCGCTCCGGAGGGGAGTCGAGCGCCTAACGCTTTGATCTTCAAGAGGATGCATTTTGGCCCTGGCTTTGCTAGCGCCAGAGGCGGCGGGCATCCAGCCCGCCGGGGAGGAGGGCCATGCTCGCCAGGGTGTTTTCCGGTGCCATTCTCGGGGTGGATGCCTTCCAGGTCGAGGTCGAGGTGGACATGGCCCGGGGGCTGCCCAACTTCGCCACGGTCGGGCTGGCCGAAGGGGCGGTGCGGGAGAGCCGGGTGCGGGTCGAGTCGGCCCTCAAGAACTCCGGCCTGGAGTTCCCCCAGAAGAGGATCACGGTGAACCTCGCCCCGGCCGACGTGCGCAAGTCCGGCTCGGCCTTCGATCTGCCCATCGCCCTCGGGCTGGTGGCCGCGGGGGAGGGCATCCCGGACGAGCGCCTGGCCCGCACCCTGGTGCTCGGCGAGCTGGGGCTGGCCGGAGAGGTCCGGCGGGTGCCCGGGGCCCTGGCCATGGCGCTGCTGGCCCAGCAGCAGGCGCTGGAGGAGGTGATCTGCCCGGTCGAGTGCGCCGCGGAGGCGGCCGTGGTGGAGAGCCTGCGGGTGATCCCGGTGCGCACCTTCCGGGAGGTGGTCGACCACCTGACCGGCGCGCTGCCCCTGCAGCCCTGCCCGCCGCCGGCTGCGCCCCTCCAGGGCGGGGGGCTCATGCCGCTGGACTTCTGCCACGTGCGTGGGCAGGCGAGCGCCAAGCGCGCCCTCGAGGTGGCGGCCGCGGGGGGCCACAACCTCCTGATGGTGGGCCCGCCCGGCTCGGGCAAGACCATGCTGGCCAGGCGGCTGCCGACCATCCTGCCGCCGATGACCTTCGCCGAGTCGGTCGAGGTGAGCAAGATCCACTCCATCGCCGGGCTGCTGCGCGCGGGCGCCGGCCTGCTCGCGGCCCGCCCGTTCCGGGCTCCCCACCACACGGTCTCGGACGCCGGCCTGGTGGGCGGGGGGGGGATCCCCAGGCCCGGGGAGGTCACCCTCGCGCACCGGGGGGTGCTGTTCCTCGACGAACTGCCCGAGTTCCGGAAACACGTGCTCGAGGTGCTCCGCCAGCCCCTCGAGGATCACCTGGTGACCATCGCCCGGGCCCAGACCACCATCACCTTCCCGGCCAGCTTCATGCTGGTGGCGGCCATGAACCCGTGCCCGTGCGGGAACCTGGGCGATCCGCGGCACGCCTGCACCTGCTCCTCTGGCGCCATCCTGCGCTACCGGGAGCGCCTGTCCGGGCCGCTCCTGGACCGGATCGACATCCAGGTGGAGGTCCCGGCCGTGGCCTGCGGCGAGCTGGTGAAGGCCGGGCCGTGCGAGGGCTCGGAGGAGATCCGCGCGCGGGTTTTACGGGCGCGCGAGCGGCAGCGCGGCCGGTTCGAGCCCACCGCCGCCTCGGCCTGCAACGCGCACCTCGGCCCGGCCCAGGTGGAGCGCTGCTGCAAGCTGGGCGCGCCCGAGCAGGCCCTGCTGGAGATGGCCGTGCGCCGGCTGGGCTTCTCGGCCCGCGGCTTCGACCGCATCCTGAAGGTCGCCCGCACCGCGGCCGATCTCGAGGGCGCCCCGGACATCCGGGCCGAGCACCTGGCCGAGGCCATCCAGTACCGCTCCCTGGACCGCCCGATTCAAGCCTAGCGGCGGGCTGGTGTAGGATTGGACGCATGGTTGCCTCGCCGCTCGCCGCGTCTGCTGGAGGCTCCAGGCTGCTGGCTCGTCCCTGGCTGCCCGCCCTGATCGTCGTGGGCCTGGCGCTGGCGGTGCGGCTGGTGATCCTGTGGCAGTCCCAGGCCAGCCCGACCTTCGCGGCGCCGATCATCGACTCGGCCCGCTACGACCACCTGGCCAGGGCGCTGGCCGCGGGTGAGGACCCGGGCGCCGAGCTCTACTGGCAGCCGCCCGCCTACCCGCTGCTGCTGGCCGGGCTGTACGCGTCGAGCGGCGGCTCGATCCTCCTGGCGAAGCTGGTGCAGGCCCTGGCCGGCGCCTGCACGGCCCTGCTCGCCTGGCGGCTCGGCCGGCGGCTGGTCGGCGCCGCGGGCGGGTGGCTGGCCGGGCTGTGCGTCGCGCTGTACGGGCCGCTGGTCTACTTCGAGGGGGAGCTCCTGGCGGAGGGCTGGGCGGCGCTCCTGGCCCCGGCGCTGGTGCTCGCGCTGCTCCACGTCGCGGAGCGCGGTGGGAAGCTGGCCGGGCTGGGCGCCGGGCTGCTGCTGGGGCTCTGCTGGCTCACCCGGCCGACCTTCGCGCCGGTCTGCCTGGCCGGCCTGGCCTGGCTGGCGTGGAGGCGCTGGCGGCTGACCCCGCGCCTGGCGGCGCTGGCCCCAGTCGGGCTGGCCGCGCTCGCGCTCGGGGTGACGCTGGGCGCGCTCGGGCTGGCCTCGGCCCACGCGCTCGGGCGGCCCGCCCTGTTGCCCCTGTCCGGGGGCCTGAACCTGCACCTCGGCAACCAGCCCGAGCTGTGCCGCGGGCTGACGCTCCGGCCCGGGGCGGGCTGGGACGAGCTGGTCCACGAGGCCGAGGCGGCGGGCGCGGGCCAGGATCCCTTCGCCCAGCAGGCCCACTTCGCGGGCCGGGCCTGGGGCTTCGCCGCGGCCGATCCCCTGGGCTTCGCCCGCGGGCTGGGCGCGAAGGCCCTGCGGCTGGTGAGCGGGCGGGAGCTGCCGCGGAACACCGACGTGTACACCGCGGCCGGGTACGCGCCACTGCTGCGGGTGCTGGTGTGGAAGGCGGGCGGCTTCGGCTTCCCCTTCGGCCTGCTGCTGCCGCTGGCCGCGCTCGGGCTCGTCTTCTTCCGGCCGAGCTTCCCCGGGCCGGTCTGGCTGCTGCTCGGGCTGTGGTCGGCCTCGCTGGTGTGGGTGCTGGTGGCCGACCGCTACCGCGTGGTGCTCGTGCCGGTGCTGGCCGCGCCGGCCGCGGCCGGCGCCCTGCTGCTGGTCGAGCGCGCGCGGCGCAGGCGCTGGCGCGAGCTCTTGGCGCCGGTCGCGCTCCTCCTGGGCGTGGGCGCCCTGGCCTGGGCGCCGGGGCCGTTCTGCGAGGAGCAGGGGCCCTTCGAGGCCGAGCTCCACCTGGGGGCGGGCGCGTACCACCAGTCCCACGGCCGCCCCCGGGAGGCCCTGGCCGCCTACCGGCGCGCCCTGGCCCTGCAGCCCGGGTTCCGCGAGGCGCGGGCCAACCTGGCCGGGCTGGACAGCCAGCTCGGGCGGCTCGCGCTCCAGCGCCGGGACCCGGCCGCGGCCGAGGCGCACCTCGCGGAGGCTGTGGACCTGGGCCAGGCGGATCCGGCCACACTGAACGATCTGGCCTGGCTGCTGGCGGGCGGGGAGGGGAAGCGCTCCTCGCCCGTGGACTGCGCGCGGGCGGTCGAGCTCGGCGAGCGGGCGGTGGCGCTCACCTCGCGCCAGGACCCGGCCATGCTGGACACGCTGTCGCTGGCGCTGCTCTGCGGGGGGGAGCGGGCGCGGGCGGCGCAGGTGGCCCGCGAGGCCCTGGCGCTCGCCGAGCAGCGCGGCCTGACCGAGCTCGTCCACTCGCTCCGCGCCCGGCTCGAGCCCGGCCCGTGACCGATTTACGGACACCCCTGCGGACACCTCGCTCCCCCGCCGCCGCGTAACTGCCTGTTTTCCCTGGCCCGGGTCGCTGGCCCGAGGCTTGCAAGGCAAGCTGGCACCCCGGCGCGGGGCCGGGGCTGGCGCGACCAAGGGAGGTGAGGGATGGGTGAGCTCAAGGACCGGATCAAGGCCGTGGCGGCGGCGCTGGCCACCATCGAGAAGCAGTTCGGCAAGGGCGCCATCATGCGCCTGGGTGACGGGGAGGCGGGTGTCGAGCCCGTGGCGGTCATCCCGACCGGCTCGTTCGGCCTGGACCTCGCCCTGGGGGTGGGCGGGCTGCCGCGTGGCCGGGTGGTGGAGGTGTTCGGGCCGGAGTCCTCGGGCAAGACGACCCTCGCGCTGCACGTGATCGCCGAGGTGCAGCGGGCCGGCGGCGTGGCCGCCTTCGTGGACGCCGAGCACGCGCTCGACGTGACCTACGCCTCCAAGCTGGGGGTCAAGGTCGCGGACCTGCTCCTCAGCCAGCCGGACACCGGCGAGCAGGCCCTCGAGGTGACCGACATCCTGGTGCGCTCGGGCGGCGTGGACCTGGTGGTGATCGACTCGGTGGCCGCCCTGGTCCCCAAGGCGGAGCTCGAGGGCGAGATGGGCGACAGCCACATGGGTCTGCAGGCGCGGCTGATGAGCCAGGCGCTGCGCAAACTCACCGCCCAGGTGTCCAGGCAGGCGGCTTGCGTGCTGTTCATCAACCAGATCCGCCAGAAGATCGGGGTGATGTTCGGCAACCCGGAGACCACCACGGGCGGCAACGCGCTCAAGTTCTACGCCTCGGTGCGCCTGGACATCCGCCGCATCGGCGCCGTCAAGCGGAGCGAGGAGCTGATCGGCAACCGCACCCGGGTCAAGGTGGTCAAGAACAAGCTGGCGCCCCCGTTCCGGGAGGTGGAGTTCGACATCCTGTTCGGCGTGGGCATCTCCCGGCCCGGCGAGGTGATCGACCAGGCGGTGGAGGCCGGGGTGGTGGACAAGAGCGGCAGCTGGCTGTCCTGGGGCGGTGAGCGGCTGGGCCAGGGCCGGGACGCCGTGCGCGACCTGCTGGCCGGAAGCCCGGAGCTGCTCGCCAAGCTGGAGCAGGCCTGCCTGGCGGCCCGGGCCGGGGCCGCGGCCTGATGGACGGGGCCGAGGGCACCGCCCGGGTGCTGGCGGAGCGCAACCCGCCCACCCGGCGGGTGCCGTGCCTGGTGGTGCTCACGGGCCGGGAGGCCGGGCGGGTGCTGGCCATCGCGCGCGGCGAGCACATCCTCGGCCGGGGGCCGGGCGCCAGTCTGCGCCTGGAGGATCCGGCCATCTCCCGGCGGCACGCCCGGTTGATCGCCCGCGCCAGCCGGCTCGAGGCCGAGGATCTGGGCAGCACCAACGGGCTGTGGTGGAACGGGCAGCGGGTGCCGCGGGCCGCGCTGCTGGACGGAGACCGGCTGCAGCTCGGGGACTGCCGGCTGGCCGTGCGCTGGAGCGGCGCGGACGAGGGCCGCCTGTGGCGGCAGCTCTACCTGCGCGCCACGCGGGACGCCCTGACCGGCCTGCACAACCGCCCCAGCCTCGAGGAGCGCCTGGCCCGCGAGCTGGAGCGCCACGGGCGCTACCGGCGCGGGCTGGCGCTGCTGGTGCTCGACCTCGATCGCTTCAAGAGCCTGAACGACGCGCACGGCCACGCGGCCGGAGACGCCGTGCTGCGGGCGACGGGTCAGGTGCTGCGCGCGCAGCTGCGCGCCTCCGATCTGGCCGCGCGGGTGGGGGGCGAGGAGTTCGTGGTGCTGCTACCGGAGTGCGATCCGGCCCAGGCCCGCGAGGCGGCCGAGAAGCTGCGCCGGGAGCTGGCCGGCCTGGAGGTGGCCGGTCCGGGGGGAGCGCGCCTGAGGGTGACCGCCTCCGTGGGGGTGGCGCTGGCCGGCCCGGCCGCGGACAGCCCCGCCGCCCTGCTGGCCAGGGCGGACGCGGCCTGCTACCGGGCCAAGCAGGGCGGCCGGGATCGGGTCTGCTGCGCCCCGCCCGCGGGCGGCGGGGAGCCGGTCAGCTCTTGATGCGCCGGATGAAGCCGCGCAGACCGGAGAACAGCCGCTCCTTGCGCTTGGCCTGGTCGGAGCCCGGCTCCTGGGGCGCGGGCGCGTCCGGCGGGGGCGGGCCGATCGGCTCCAGGCCGGCGCTCTCGGCGCTGACCGGGGCGCGGGCCACCATCTGCACGTGCATGGGCAGGCTCGTGGACAGGCTGCGCGCGGAGACGTCCAGGATGGACTCCTGGTTGAGCGACAGGGTCACCGCCAGGCGCACCTGGCCGGCCGGCGCCTTGGGGAAGCCGGTGACCACGAAGGCGCCCAGGAACTCGTTGTCGATGGCCCGGGGGGATTCGCCCTGGTAGAGGAACACCTCGATGGCGTCCTGCCCAGGGTGCACGGTGGCCACGCCGATCTCGCGCTCGGCCGGCAGGGTCGAGTTGGCGGGGAACAGCACCTTGAAGGCGCCGCTCGGCTGGCGGCCGCCGATGCTCATGGGCAGCACGTCGATCAGCCGCACCGAGCGCTGGGAGCCCAGCGAGTGGCCCATGAGCGCGGCGCCGCAGGCCACGACCTCGTCCGGGTGGACCCCCTTGGTGGGCTGCTTGGCGAAGAACCTGGAGACCTTGTCCGTCACCAGCGGCATGCGCGTCTGCCCGCCGACCAGCAGCACGGAGTCGACCGAATCCGGCTGCATCCCGGCCGCGTCCAACACCTCCATGCACACCTCGATGGTGCGGTCGACGAATTCGCCGGTCAGGTCGTTGAGCTGCTCGCGGGTGATCTCGCAGCGGAAGTCCTTGAACTTGCCCTTGGAGATGGTGATGTAGGGCAGGTCGATGGTGGCGACGCTCTTGGCCGAGAGCTCGATCTTGGCGCGCTCCGCGGCGTCCTTGAGCCGCTGGGTGATGACGCTGTCGCACTGGAGGATGTCGTTCTGGGTGCGCTCGTACTCCGACAGGATGTACTCCACGATGCGCTCGTCGAAGTCCACGCCGCCCAGGAAGGTGTCGCCGCCGGTGGCCAGCACCTTGAAAACGTCTCCGTACAGCTCCATGACCGAGGCGTCGAAGGTGCCGCCGCCGAGGTCGTAGACCAGGATGCGCTTCTCGAAGCTCTTGTTCATGCCGTAGGCCAGGGCCGCGGCGGTGGGCTCGTTGATGATGCGCACCACCTCGATGCCCGCGATGCGGCCGGCCTCGCGCACGGCCTCGCGCTGGTTCTCGGAGTAGTAGGCCGGCACGCTGATGACCGCCTGCCAGACGTTCTTCTTGAGGTAGTCGCACACGTTGCGCCGGAGCTCGTTGAGCACCATGGCCGAGACCTGGGGCAGGCTGTAGATCGCGCCGCCGATCTTGGCGCCCACCTCCATCTCGCCGATCGGCACGATCTCGTAGGAGAAGTACTTGGCCAGCGTGGACACCTCGTCCGAGTAGAAGTGCCGGCCGATGAAGCGCTTGGCGCCGTAGATGGTGTTGGTCGGGTTGATCAGCAGCTGCTTGCGCGCGTCCTCGCCGACCAGCAGCCGGCTCTTCTCGTCCAGCGCCACGATCGAGGGCGTGGTGCGCAGGCCCTTGCGGGAGGGGATGACCTTGGGGAAGTCGTCCTCGACGATGGCCACGCAGGAGAAGGTGGTGCCCAGGTCGATGCCCATGATCAGGTCGGACTTGGGGAGATCCGCGGAGGGCAGCTCCACCACCGCCGGGAGCTGCTCGGTGGACCGATCCTGGCTCTCGCTCATGCGCGCTCACCTCGCGGGAGGGCGACCCTGCCGGCCTGCCCACCCAGCCATGGGATGGTGCGGATTATCGGGTCCTGGACCGGGGGTGTCAACCCGGGCGGTCCGCCCGGCCGACCTCAGGAGCGACGGGCGCAGGCCGGGACGTAGGAGACGAAGCCGGGCCGCACGTCCACGCGGATGGCCTGGCAGGAGTAGGTGTCGGCGGGCTCGCAGTCGGCGTCGGTGGCGCAGGACTGGGAGCAGTACTCCATACCCGCGCCGCCGCCGCCCTCGATCAGGCACAGGCCCGTCCAGCAGACCTCCGCGCCCAGCTGGCAATCCGCCCCGAGCTGGCCGGAGCCCGGCCCGCCGACGTCGCACAGGTACAGGGCCGCGGTGCCGGTCTGGTTGTAGTCCATCTCGCAGGCCTCCCCGGAGCGGCAGTCCGAGTTGACCGTGCAGGGGCGCTTCTCCGGCTTGCACAGGTTGGTCGTGTCGTACACCGGCTGCCCGGAGTTGTCGTCGCCCAGGTAGAAAACCTGCGTCCAGCAGGTGAACTCCCGCTTGCAGAGGTTGTCCTCGCACAGGTAGCCGAGCTGGCAGGTCTCGTCGTTGGCGCAGCTCGTGGCGGTCTCGAAGGTGGGGCAGTCGGCGTCCGAGACGCACACGCCCAGGCAGTAGCCCCAGTTGCCGCACCAGACCGAGAAGCAGTTGGTCGGGTTGGAGCAGGGCGCGCCCGTGTTGTCGTAGCCGGGGCCGGAGCCGTACTGGCACTCGGTGATGAGCGACAGCCCGTCCGCGTTGAGGAACACCTGGCAGGAGCGGCCGGCGGGGCAGTCCGCGTTCCGCCCGCAGGAGTTGGGATCGCGCGTGCAGGCGTAGACCAGGTGATCCGTGCCGCCCATATCCGGGATGTAGACCCCTCCGCACACGGTGCCCTGCACGCAGTCCGAGTTCGTCACGCACATGTCGGAGCAGGTGCCGGTGGCGGCGCCGTCGCACAGGCGGTCACCGCACACGCACAGGTTGTTCTCGCAGTCGGAGTTGGAGGTGCAGGTCCCGCCGGCCTGCTGCCCGCCGGCGTTGGGCGAGCGGCACAGGGTGAGCACGTCGGTGTTGGTCTGGCGGAAGGAGCACACCCGCGACATGGAGCAGTCCGGCGAGCGGCGGCAGATGGTCTCCCCGCTGACCTCCGGCATGCAGCTCTGGATGTTGCCGGTCACCTCGGCCAGGGTGTAGGACACCGTCTGGCACGTCGTCCCCTCGTAGTCCGCGCAGTGCAGGTCGTCCTCGCAGATCGCGCCGCAGGAGCGGGAGATGCACAGGGAGTTGACGCACAGGATGCCCGCGTTCTCGTCGCAGTAGTAGCCCGGCTGGCGGTTGCCGGGGATGGTCTCGATGCACTCGGTCACCAGCTGGGTGGAGGTCTCGTCCACGACCACGCCGCACAGCTGCCCGGCCGTGGTGCAGTCCGGATCCTGGTGGAAGGTGCAGGCGGTGCCCTCGTCCTGGCGCTCCAGGATGAACGAGCACTGCGGCGAGCAGACGATGGTGAAGGCCGAGGTCAGGCTGGCCTTGGCGCTGCAGGGGAACCCCAGCCCGCCGCACTCGACGTAGAAGTTCATCTGCGAGTCGATGTGGCCCGTGCAGTAGATGGCGTCGATGCTGAAGGTCAGCGTGCAGCCGGTCTGGGTGAACTCGACGTTCTGGGCGTTGGAGATCTGCAGGCAGTAGGAGGTGATGTTGTATAGCCCGCTGAGATCCGGGCAGGTCGGGGTCTGCTCCGGGTTGACCGTGTCGTTGGTCTGCTGGCACTCCGGGATCTCGTCGATCTGCCCGTCGCAGTCGTTGTCCATGTTGTCGCAGCGCTCGGCGACCTCGGGGTTCACGGCGGCGTTGCGGTCGTCGCAGTCATCGCCGCCCACGAACACCGCGTTGTGCAGGTCTCCGTCCACGTCCCCGTCGCGGGAGGTCGGGTCGCAGTCGTCGTCCAGGTTGTTGTAGATGACCTCGGAGGCCGCCGGGTTGACCTTGACGCTGTTGGCGTCGCCCTGCACGTCCAGGCAGTCGCAGCAGTCGCCCCAGCCATCCATGTCCCGATCGCGGCCCTGGTTCATCGTGCCCGCCGCGGAGCAGTCCGGGATGCAGCTGCCGGTGGCCACCTCGCACACGAAACCCTCCAGGATCGAGGCGTCTCCCGAGCAGTCCGCGTCCGTGGCGCAGGCGCCGGCCGTCGGCTGCTGGGGCTCGCAGCCCGGAGGCGGCGGCCGGTCCGCGTTGTCGTTCTCGTTGTGGTCCTGATCGTTGCCGCCGAACAGCTCGTAGCAGCGGCCGAGGGCCTGGTCGCAGCGCTGCATGACCGTGTCGCAGTCCAGGTCGGTGGTGCACTGCCCCAGGACCATGCGGCTGTAGCGAGAATCCACCACGCAGCGGTTCGTGGTGGTGTCGCACACGTAGCCGGTCTGCGGGCAGTCGGTGTCGTAGCGGCATTCGCCGCTGCTGCCCGTGCAGGCCGGGAGGGCCAGGGCGGCAGCCATCAGCGCGCACACCACAAGCGTCAGGCGCTTCATCGTGGACCTCCTGGAAAGCCGACTCATCCCTGGCTACAAGTTAGAACAAAAACCGCGCTGGGTCAATGTGGTAGCGTGTGCGGGCCCGGGGCCGGGCCGGACGGCGGTCAGGGCGGAGCGGGGGGGCGGACCGGGTCAGTAGTCGTCGACGGGCATCGGGGCCGACGGGCGGCGGCCCTGACGAATGGCCTGCGGATCGACGTCGGTGAGCAGGCTCTCGTTCGTCTCGACGCGGGCCTGCGCCAGGCGATCGGACAGCCAGGTGCGCAGCTGCGCCGCGCGGCGGCCGCGCAGGATCTCCAGGCGCAGATCCTCCTTGGCCTGGGCGAACATGCCCATGTCGGGCTCGGCCCTGTCGGCCAGGCGGAAGACCACGTACTCCTTGCCGCCCAGAGGGTTGTCCACCTCGAACACCTGCTCCGGGTAGGGCTGCTCCTTGGTCAGCGCGAAGGCCGCGCGCGCGAGCGCCTTGTCCAGGCCGAGCTGGGGCAGGTAGCCCATCATGCGCGCCACCAGGCCCGTCTTGCGGGCCTGGGGCTTGGGCGCGGGCGGCGCCTTGGGCGCGTCCGCCGGCTGGGCCGGGTCCGCCGTCTCGGCGGGTTTGGGCAGGAGCTCCTCGAGGGTCTTGCCGGCCTTCATCTCGGCGAACAGCCGCTCGGCCTCGGCCTTGGCCTTGGCCCCCGCCCGCTCCTCCAGCAGCAACCCGCGGGCCAGCTCCTGCTCGACCTTCTCCAGCGGGGTGATCTCCGCCTCGACCACCTTCAGCACCTTGAACACGTGGAAGCCCTTGTCCGACTTGACCACGCCGCTCAGCTCCCCCTCCTTGAGGGCGAAGGCGGCCTCGGCCAGGGGCGCGCCCCAGCGCGCGGTCAGCTCGTCGCGGCCCATGAGCGGCAGCTCGCCGCCCTTCTCGCGGGTGGCGTCGTCCTGGGAGTACTCCTTGGCCTGCGCGGCGATCTCGGCCCCCTTGACCAGGTCCTCGTGGGTCAGCTCGGCCCGCTCCTTGCGGTCGGCGACCACGTCCTCGCTGGCGCCCTGCTCGGTCTCGAAGAATACGTGGGCGACCTGC
Organism: Myxococcota bacterium; assembly: GCA_022710975.1. Lineage (GTDB taxonomy): Bacteria > Myxococcota > B64-G9 > B64-G9 > B64-G9 > JAKLGA01. The sequence continues at coordinate 200,264 of JAKLGA010000009.1, forward strand.
ACCTTCTTGGGCTTGTTGTACTGCGCGTCGCGCTCCTTGTAGGCCGCCTCGACGCGGGCCCGGTTGGCTCCAAGGAACTCGGCCACCTCGGCGTCGGTGGCCTGCGCGTCCTGGCGGAACATGGCGCTCGAGAGGCGGACGTACTCCACGTCGACCTTGGACTCGTGCAGGCGGTAGCTCTGCTCCAGCTCCTCGTCGGTGACGCGGGCGGCCTCCTGGATGACCCCGGACATGCGCTGGGCCAGCATCTGCTGGCGCCACATCTCCTCGAACACGGTCGGGGAGGTCTCGAAGTAGCGCTGGATGATCAGCTTGTACTTGCTGAAGTCGAAGCGCTTGTTGTCGTCCAGGAACATGGGCGACTTGCGGATGTCGGCGTTGCGCTCCTCGTCGCTCACCCGCAGGCCCACCTCGCGGGCCGCCTGGATGAGCAGCGTCTGCTCGATCAGGCTCTCGATCACCCGCTGGCGCATGGCCAGCTTCTCCTCGCGCTTCAGGCCCCGCTCCTTGCGGTTGGCGAGCGTGTTGCGCAGATCGGTCCGGAAGGCGAACAGGAAGGTGTCCTCGGTGATCGGCTCGCCGTTGACCATGGCGGCCACCGGCATACCGCTGCAGCCCCCCGAACGGAAGCCGGCGGAGCCTGCGCCGAACGAGAAGACGAACACGAAGATGATGAACCCGAACAGCAGGATGACGATGGCCGACTGGGCCTGGGTGCGCATCTTGTCGAGCATTTCCGCCTCTCCTCGCGCCCGCCGCCCTGGGGGGCGCTCGATGGAGCGTAGATGATACCCGGGCAAGCCGCCGTTTCAAGAGAATTCTCACCTTCGGGGCGGGCCGCATTTTACTTGCTAACCCCCTGGGTTTTTTGTAAATCACGGGGGGCTGCCAGGTGGCAGCTGGGTCGCATGACACGCGGGTGGGCTCGCGGGCCTCGCCCGGTGGAGATAGGCGCGCATGCTCTTCGACTGGCTCTACGCACTGTTTTCGAACGATCTGGCCATCGATCTGGGCACGGCCAACACGCTGCTGTACGTCAAGGGCAAGGGCATCGTGTCCAACGAGCCGTCCGTGGTGGCCGTGCAGAAGGACGCCCGCGGAGGCCGCAAGGTGCTGGCGGTGGGCAAGGAGGCCAAGGACATGCTGGGCCGCACGCCCGGCAGCATCCAGGCCATCCGGCCCATGAAGGACGGGGTGATCGCGGACTTCGAGGTCACCCAGGAGATGCTGCGCTATTTCATCATCCGGGCGCACAACAGGAAGACCTTCGTGCGGCCGCGCATCGTCATCGGCGTGCCCTTCGGCATCACCGAGGTGGAGAAGCGGGCGGTGCGCGAATCGGCCTACTCGGCCGGCGCCCGCGAGGTCTACCTGATCGAGGAGCCGATGGCCGCGGCCATCGGGGCGGGCCTGCCCATCACCGAGCCGTCGGGCAACATGATTGTGGACATCGGCGGCGGCACCACCGAGGTGGCGGTGATCAGCCTGGCCGGCATCGTCAACTCGAAGTCCGTGCGCATCGCCGGCGACAAGATGGACGAGGCCATCATCGCCCACATGAAGCGCAAGTACAACCTGCTCATCGGCGAGGCCTCGTCCGAGCGCATCAAGATCAACATCGGCAATGCCTACCCCAACGCGGACGGCGAGGTGCTGACGATCGAGGTGCGCGGCCGCGATCTCGTCGCCGGCGTGCCCAAGACCATCGTGGTGACCTCCGACGAGATCCGCGACGCCCTGTCCGAGCCCATCAACGTGATCGTGGACGCGGTCCGGCAGGTGCTGGACCGCACGCCGCCCGAGCTGTCCGCCGACATCGCCGACAAGGGCATCGTGCTGGCCGGCGGCGGCGGCAAGCTGCGCAACCTGGACATCCTGCTGCGCGAGGAGACCGGGCTGCCGGTCATGCTGGCCGACGATCCGCTCTCCGCCGTGGTGCTCGGCTGCGGCAAGGTACTCGACGAGCTCGACCTGCTCAAGCAGGTCTCCCTGGACTGATGTCCAACCCGCCCCGCAACCGGCGCTGGCTGGCCGCCCTGGGGCTGAGCCTGTTCGCCCTGCTGCTGCTCGCGGCCCAGCTGCGGGCGCCGCACGAGCAGAACTGGATCGATCGGGTGGTGCTGTGGCTGACCGCCCCGCTGCAGAAGGCGGTCGGCTGGAGCCTCGAGGGCGGGGCCTCGCTGTGGCGCTCCTACGTCTGGCTGGTCGACGTCGAGGAGGAGAACGCCCGCCTGCGGACCGAGCTGGCCGCGCTGCGCAACACGCTCACGGACCAGCGCACCCTGCTGGCCGAGAACGAGCGGCTGCGCGAGCTCACCCGCATGCGCAGCCAGCTCGGCGCGCTGCCCGTGACCGGCGCGCGGGTGATCGGGCTGGGCACCTCGCCCGTCTCGCGCGTCGTGCGCATCGACGCGGGCGCCAGCGAGGGGGTGCAGGTCGGCGACGCGGTGGTGGCCGGTGGTGGCCTGGTGGGCAGGGTCTCCGGGGTGAGCGGTGGCTGGGCGGAGGTGCTGCTGCTGGTGGACAGCCGGGCCGCGGTGGACGTGGTGGTGGAGCGCTCCCGGGCCAGGGGAATCGTGCGGGGACGGGGCGATCTGCGCGGCGTGGATGTGGATCATCTGGTGCGCACCGCGGATGTCCAGGTCGGCGACGAGCTGGTCACCTCGGGCCTGGGCGGGACCTACCCGTCCGGGCTGCGCGTCGGCACGGTGCTCTCGGTCACCACCCCCATGGTGGGGGTGTTCCGCGACGCCGAGCTGACCCCGGCGGTGGACTTCGCCCTGCTCGAGGAGCTCCTGGTCGTGCGCGCGCCCGTGCCCGCGCCGCGCCCCGGCGAGGGCGGCGGAGCGGGCGAGGGGAGGGCGCCGTGAGGAGCCTGCTGCTGCTGCCGCTGGCCGGGCTGCTCCTGGCCGTGGAGGGCGCGCTGCTCGCGGTCTGGCGGATCGACATGGTCAAGCCCGATCCGGTCCTGGTGCTGGTGGTGGTGCTGGCGTTCCAGCCCGACGCGCTGGCCGTCTGGAGCGTGTTCGCCCTGGGGTGCCTGGCCGACGCCATGTCGGGCTCGCCGGTCGGCCTGGGCGCCTGCCTCTACCTGCCGCTCTACGGCCTGGTGCGGGTGGCCCTGCGTTTCCTGGTGCCCGGGCGCCGGTCGGTCCAGGCCGGGGCCGTATTCTTCGCCAGCCTGGCGGCCGCCGTGCTGCTGGCGCTGCTGGCGCGCCTGCTCCAGGCGGGCGACGCGCTGCTCACCGATCTCGGCCTGTGGGCCATCCCGGTGGGCCTGTGGAACGGGTTGCTGGCCCTGCTGCTGTGGCCGGCGGTCCGCCGCCTGCTCGGCCAGGCCGAGGCGACTGGCCGGCTGGGCACGGCCTAGCCAGAGGAGGCGCGGGGTGCCGCTGTTCGCGCCGGAGCAGGCCGACCTGGGGCGCTTCAAGACCCGTTTCGTGTGGGTCCTGCTGCTCATGGCGCTGGCCTTCCTGATCCTCGCCTTCCGCCTCTACAAGGTGCAGCTCGTCGACGGGCCAGGCTACCTGGAGCTCAGCTGGGCCAACTTCGTGTCCATCCGCCGCGAGGTGGCGCTGCGCGGGATGATCTACGACCGCACCGGCCGCCTGCTGGCCGACAACCGGCCGTCCTTCAACCTGTACTTCACCCCGGCCTTCTGCCGGGCGGAGGCCTTCGAGCCGACGATCAAGCGCCTGACCGAGTACCTCGGGCTGAGCGACGAGGAGATCGGCCGCGTGCGGGAGGTGTTCTCCAGCACCCGCCGGCTGGATCGCTTCCTGCCGCTGTCCGTGCGGCGCGGCATATCCTGGACGGAGCTCGCCATGGTCGAGCAGCACCGCGATCTCCTGGACGGCGTCGAGGTGCGGCCCGAGACCCAGCGCGGCTACCCGGAGGGCAACCTGGCCGCGCACCTGCTGGGCTACGTGGGCGAGGTCTCGCCGGGCGAGCTCGCGCTGCTCAAGGACCAGGGCTACCTGCAGGGGGACGTGGTCGGCAAGGCCGGGGTGGAGAAGGCCTTCGAGGAGCCGCTGCGCGGGCGCAACGGCAAGCTGCGGGTGGTCGTGGACGCGCGCGGTCAGCGGGTGCCCGACGCGCAGGCGAGGGAGATCCTGCACACCCAGCCCGAGGTGGCGCCCGCCGAGCCGGGGCTCAACCTGGTGCTGTCCCTCGACGCCCGCCTGCAGGCGTTGGCCGAGGCGCGTTTCCCCGGCCTGGAGGGCGCCGTGGTGGCGCTCGACGCCCGCAACGGCTTCGTGCTGGCGCTCATGTCGAAGCCGGCCTTCGATCCCAACCTGGTGGCAGGCCGGGCCGACGCGCGCGCCTGGAAGGCCCTGGTCGAGGACCTGGATCGGCCGCTGTCCAACCGCGCCACCCAGCAGCACTTCCCGCCCGGCTCCACCTTCAAGCCCTTCACCGGGCTGGCCGCCCTGGGGGCCGAGGACTTCACCCCCGCCACGCGCGAGCTGTGCACGGGCGGCATGCGTTTCGGCGATCACGTCTTCCGCTGCTTCCGGGCCAGCGGCCACGGGAAGATCGAGCTGCACCGGGCGGTGGTGCAGTCCTGCGACGTGTACTTCTACCGGGCCGGGATCCGGGCCGGCATGGATCGCCTGGCCCAGATGGCCTGGAGCTTCGGTTTCGGCTCCCTGACCGGGCTGGACGCGTGCCAGGAGGTGCCCGGCATCATGCCCGACCGCGCCTGGTACGAGAAGAACACCCGCACGGGCTTCTTGCCGGGCTTCGTGGTGTCCGACTCGATCGGCCAGGGCGACGTCAACGTGACTCCGCTGCAGCTCGCGCTCGCCTACGCCGCCCTCGGCAACGGGGGCTCGCTCTGGCGGCCCCAGGTGGTGCTGCGCAGCGAGCGGCCCGACGGCAGCCTGGCGCGGGCCTACCAGCCCGAGCTGCGGCGCAAGGTCCTGGCGCCGCCCGAGCACCTCGCGCTGATGGCCGCGGCGCTGACCGGCGTGGTCAACGAGCCCGGCGGGACGGCCTACTGGCGCCGCCCGCAGAAGGTGGACTTCAAGGTGGCCGGCAAGACCGGCACCGCCCAGGTGGTCAAGCAGGGCGCCGATCGGGGCCGCTCTCTGCCCTACGAGTTCAAGGACCACGCCTGGTTCGTGGCCTGGGCCCCGGCCGAGGATCCGCGGATCGCCGTCGCCGTGCTGGTCGAGCACGGAGGCTTCGGCGGCAGCGCCGCGGCGCCGCTGGTGATGGAGCTCATCACCTACTACCTGGAGCACCTGGGCCAGGTGCCCGAGGCCGGGAGCCCGCTCCAGGCGCAGCTCCCGGAGCCGGGCCCCGCGCCCAGCCAGGAGGTCCTGCCGGACGAGGAGGTGCCCGTGGACGTGCTGCCCGGCGCCCTGCCGCCCGAGGAGGCGGCCGCCGGCCGGCCCGAAGGGCCCAGCCCGTGAACCAGCTCGCCTCCCCGACCCGGTCCCCCTTCCAGTGGTGGCTGCTGGGCACGGTGCTCCTGCTGGCCGGGCTGGGGCTGCTCAACCTGTCCTCGGCCGCGCGCGACCTGGAGCGCAACCTGGCCATCGTGCAGGCGATCTACCTCGGCGTCGGCACCCTGCTGGCGCTCGTGCTGGCGGCCTTCGACTACCGCTGGTTCGAGAAGCTGGCCTACCCGCTGTTCGTGCTCACGCTGGTGATGCTGCTGTCCGTGCTGGTCTTCGGCCGGGTGGTGTCCGGCGCCCGGCGCTGGTTCCACCTGGGCTTCTTCAACTTCCAGCCCTCGGAGCTCGCCAAGATCGCGCTGATCCTGGCGCTGGCCAAGTACTTCAGCGACGAGAGCGAGGTGCCCGAGCGGGGCTACAGCCTGTGGCAGCTGGTGAAGCCGGCCACGCCGCTCTACCCCCTGGGCGCCCTGGGCGCCCTGGTGCTCTACTGGGAGAAGGAGCCCCTGGCGGCCCTGGGGGGCCTGCGCATCGCCCTCATCGGCATCTGCCTGGCCTGGGCCGCGCTGTCGGTGCTGTGGGCCTTCCGCAGGGGGCACACGACCTGGCACGACCTGCTGAGCCCCGTCATCCTGATCATCCTGCCGGCCCTGCTGGTCATGCGCCAGCCCGACCTCGGCACGGCGCTGTCGCTGTTCGCCATCGGCGGCACCATGATTCTGTTCATGAAGGTCCGCCCGCGCTCCTTCCTCATCGCCGTGGCGGGCCTGACCGCCGCGTCCATCGCCTCCTGGTACCTGGTGCTCAAGCCCTACCAGAAGGACCGCATCCTGTCGTTCCTCTCGCCCGGCAGCGACAACATGGGCACCGGCTACCACGCCCTGCAGTCGCTCATCGCGGTCGGCTCGGGCCAGGCCTGGGGCAAGGGTTACGGCCAGTCTACCCAGACGGCCTTCCACTTCCTGCCGGAGCAGCACACCGACTTCGTCTTCTCGGTGTGGGCCGAGGAGCGCGGTTTCGTCGGCTGCCTGGTGGTGGTGGCGCTGTTCCTGGCGCTGCTGGTGCAGGTGATCAACCTGGCATCCAGCGCCCGGGACCGGTTCGGCGCGCTGGTGGGCGTGGGCATGGCCGGGCTGATCTTCTGGCAGGCCTTCATCAACATCGGCATGGTGATCGGGGCCCTGCCGGTGGTGGGCATCACCCTGCCGCTGTGGTCCTACGGTGGCTCCTCGGTGCTGGCCGTCATGCTGGGCGTGGGCCTGCTGCTCAGCATCTCCATGCGCCGCAGCGCGAGGTGACCGGAGCCCTCACAGGGCGCGCTGGACGAACTTCTCCAGCGCCTGCGGGGAGGGCGCGCCGCTGTACTGGTCGAGCACCTTGCCGCCCTTGATCAGGATCAGGGTGGGCAGCGAGAAGACGTGGAAGCGCAGCGCCGTGTTCGGGCTCTGGTTCACGTTCACCTTGGCCACGCGCAGGCGGCCCTGGTGGCTCGCGGCCAGGCGCTCGAGCATGGGCTCCATGGCCTTGCACGGGCCGCAGTTCGGGCCCCAGAAGTCCACCAGGGTGGGCAGGTCGGAGCCGAGCACCTCGGACTCGAAGTTGTGGTCGCCGCACTCGATCAGCATGCCGACGTCCTCCCTTGCCATGCGCTCGGCGGGAGGATAGGGCATCGCGGGGGCGGGATCAACCGGAATGGTTCCTTGACAGATCCGGGCCGGTGATGCACGGTTAATAAAGGCAGGTTGGGGGGTTATGGCGTTTCTCGGGCGGTGCGGCATGGCCCGGCAGTTGTTCATCTCCCAGGATACCCTGGTGGCCTGGCAGGACCAGGACAAGGTGGCCTTCGACGGCCACGTGATGACGATCAAGGCCGACGGGCGGCGCTTCAACCTGCTCGAGGCCGTGCGCTTCATCCGCCTGGAGGGCGAGGGGCAGGACACGGCTGGCATGGTCGGCAAGGTCAAGACCGACGAGCAGATCGTGGCCGCGGGCGGGGAGCGGTACCGCGACTCGGTCATCCTGGGCGAGGCGGCCTACAAGGTCCAGGAGGGCTTCATCGGCGAGGTCTTCGTCCGCAGCGGGGCGCTGGACACCGGGCAGACCCCGATCGCCCCGATGACCACGCTCAGCGGCATGGCGGCCGTGCCAGCCGCGCCGGCGCCGCCAGCGGCCCCCGAACCGCCCGTGGACACCGGCTCGGCCCTGGAGGAGACCGTGCGCCAGGCGGCCGTGCGCCGGGCCGCGGCAGCCACGGCGCAGGCCTCCGACCAGCCTGGCAGGGCCGCGGTGCTGCGCATCCCCGTGCAGCGCCGGGACCTCTCCGCGGCCCGCACCCAGCCCTCCCTGCCCGTGGTGGCGGTGGACGGCCCGGCCGCGCCCGCGAGGGCGCCCGCGACGCCAGCGGCCACGGCCGCGGAGCCTGGCGCGAAGCCCACCGCGGGCAAGCCCGACGCGTCCTCGGACGAGGATCTGCTCACCAAGTTCCTGCTCGAGAACCTGTGATTCAGTTGGAAGGATCCAGCTTGGACAGGTCCCCCGCGGGGACCGCGGGCGGCGGCGTGGCCGCGGGCGGGCCTGGCGGCGGAGAGGACCGCGGGCGCCGCCGTCCCCACAGGCCGGTCACCTTGGTCCCGTAGTGCCGCAGATCCATGCGCAGCAGCACGAAGATGGCGAGCACCAGCCCGAGGAAGACGCCCCAGACCAGGAACATGTTGTAGCCCATGGCCGCGTACACGTCGCCCGTGCCCACCCGCAGCGGCGCGCCGGCCTTGGCCAGGCCGTAGGTCTTGGCGATCTTCTCCACGAACACCAGGTGGATGACCGGCACACCGTTGCGGGACATGCGGGTGATGACGGAGTCCCGGATGCGCTCCGAGGTCGGCAGCTCCTTGTTCACGCCCGGCAGGAACATCTTCTTGATCATGGACGAGCCCACCGAGCCCGCCCCGCCGCCGACGTTCACGTAGGCCGCGATGGGCTGGCCGCCGGCCTCCTCGCGGTAGATGTTCATGCGCAGATCGAAGGACGAGCTCAGGTCGGGCGGGTCGATCAGCTCGACCCCGTTGCGCTTGATGGCCTCGCGCAGCATGCGCACGCCCTCGGCCGGCAGGCCCACCCCGCGGTCCTGCTCGCCGCCCAGGGAGGCGGCCACCGTGCGGTTGTGGATCACGCCGTTCTCGAACAGCAGCCGCTCCATGTCGAGCCAGGTCAGCTCCGGATCGTTGGCGCCCCAGTTGGAGCCCGAGGTGGAGGTGATGATCACCGGCCGGAGTTTCAGCGTCTCGGCCGCCACCAGGGCGGCCAGGTTGAGCGAGGGGAAGGAGCCGCTGAAGGCCATCGCCACCACGTCGCCTTCCTTGAGCTTGGCGCGCTTGTACATCTGCACCAGGACCGCGGCGAAGTTGGGGTTGGCGGCGGTCTGCTTGGCGGCCAGGATGCCGGTGTTGGAGGTGATCGGGGTGAGGCCGGTGCCGATCATCCCGGTGGCCAGGGGGTCGTGCTCGGTGTCGATGCGGCCGAAGATGGAGATGCGCGCCCGCTTGATCACCTCGATGCCGCGGGCCATCAGCTTGGCCGCCTGCACCTTCTCCTTGTAGTAGGGCTTGCGCGTCTTCTGCGGCAGGCCCTCCACCAGCATGTAGCCGATGATGGACAGCAGCGCCACGAGGGCCAGGACCGGACGCGAGGCCTTGCCAGGCCGCCACATCATAGCCATTCGTACATCTCCCCGCCGTAGATCATGATGAGCAGCAGCTTGACCAGCACGCCCGAGGTCAGCAGGGTGGCGGAGGTCTCCACCACGCCCTGGCGGTCGAGCCACATCGCCACCAGGCCCGGGATGATGTAGCCGATGGCGTGGAGCTGGTAGGTCTGCCCGCCGAGGTCGATCTGCATGAAACCGCGGAACAGCATACCCAGCATGAAGCCCACCAGGATGATCACCACCGTGCGACGCCGGCCGAAGAGGATCATGAACGTGCTCATGACCCGCACGATCAGGTAGGCCACCACCCCGAGCACGAGCGTCATCAGCACGGCCACCGGGTTGGTCAGGTTGAGCGCGATGTAGCCTGGCACCACCATGCCGCCCGCGGCCAGCCCGAGGGTCTCCGAGAAGACCAGGCTGACCACCAGGCCGATGCCGATGGCGTTGGGGATGAGGTCTTCCAAGGGGTTCTGCTCCTTGTCAGGCTGCCTGCTCGGGCGTGGCCGCCCGATTCTCGAAGTACTCGATGATCTCGTTGCCGCCCGCACCGATGTTGCCCATGCCGAACACCAGACCGCGCTTGCCGATCTGCGCGATGGCGCGCTCGAACACCCGCGCCGGGTCGGCCCGCTCCATGTCGATCAGCCGCTCCGGGTCCAGGCCGGCCTTGAGCGCCGCCTCGAGCGCCAGGCGGGTGCCGGTGCCGGTGAACAGCGAGCAGTCGACCCCCTGCATGCGGTGAATCATCTCGCCGAGCTGCAGGGAGCGGTGGGGCCTGTCGGCGCGGCAGTTGAGCATGACCACCCGGCGCAGCTCGCCCGGGAAGAGCTTCAGGATGCGGCCCTGCCAGATGGCGAGCGTGGAGTCCGGATCGTTGGCCGCCAGGGCGTTGATGAAGCTGATGTCCTTGGCGTAGAAGGCCAGGCGGATGATGCGCAGCACGCCGATGTCCGGCGCGCAGCGCCACATGCCCTCCAGGGCCACCCGCGGATCGATGCCGAACTGCTTGCAGGTGCACAGGGCCACCGCCACGTTGTCCGGGTGCTCGACGTAGGAGAAGCCGCGCAGCATCTCCTCGGTGACCCCCTCGGACTCCGGGGTGGCGACGTGCAGGCGCGAACCCTCCCGCTCGCACACCTGGCGCATGATGCCGGTCAGCTCCGGATCGGTCTCGCCGGTGACCAGGTCGGCCTTGCGCGGCACCGTGCCGCACAGCGCCAGCGTCAGGTGCCGGACGGTCGGCCCCATCACGTCCAGGTGGTCCGCCCGGGCGTTGGTGATCACCCCCACCCGGGAGCGCAGCATGGTGTGCTCGCACAGGTGCTGGTAGCGCGGGTTCAGCGCCATGCACTCGGCCACCAGGGCCTGGGCCTCCCGGCGGGCGGTGACCGCCAGGGCGCGCACCTGCTCGATGATGTTGGCGCGCCCCTGGCGTTGGATGCTGTACTCGCTGCCGTCCTCGAGGATCATGCGCGGCCGGGAGCCGGTCGTCTTGGCGCAGGTGCGGATGCCACCCGCGCGCATGCCCGCGGCGATCAGCCGGGTGACCGAGGACTTGCCCCGGGTGCCGTTGACGTGCACCCGGATGGGCACCCTGGCCTGCGAGCGCCGGAGCCCGAGGTACTCCCAGCTGAAGGCGAGCACCAGCAGCCCGAGGATGACCACCAGCACGATGAGCACGTCGGCCTCCAGGCAAGCGCGGAGAATGGGGCTAGGCGAAGGCCAGCAAGCCCTCGCCGGTCTGGACCCGCTTGCCCACCGCGGTCAGGATGCTCTCGATCCGGCCCGCGCGGCTGGCGCGGATCTCGTTCTCCATCTTCATCGCCTCGAGCAACAGCAGCACCTCGCCCGGCTTCACCTCCTGGCCGACCTTCACCAGGATGCGGGTGACCACGCCGGGCATCACCGCGGTGAGCACGTTCGAGCCCGCCGCCGCCGGGGCGGACGCGGGCGCCGCCGCCGGCCGGGGCGCGGGGGCCTGTGGCCGCGGCCCGGACGGAGCGGCCTGCGGCTGGACCGCCGGCGACTCCCGCCGGATGGCCACCTCGAGCCGCTCGCCGTCCACGTCCACCACGGCGGCCTCGGCGCCCAGGCTCTCGACGCGCACCCGGAAGGTCTTACCCCGCACGGTCAACTCGAGCTCGTTCGCCATGCCTTCTCGCTCCTCCGTCCGCGACCCAGGGCCGGATGGTACCTGTTTGGGGGCGGAAATCAACACCTGCCGAGGGCTCAGGGCCGCTCGCCGCCAGGCTTCTGCTTGGCCTTCTTGAGCATCTCGTCGAGGGGCAGCCTGGTGACGCCGTCCGCGGGCGGCTCGGGGGGCGGCGCGGGCTCCGCGGGCTCCACGCCCGGGTCGTCCCCGCCGAACAGCCAGGCCCGCAGGGCGCGGTCTCCCACGCGCAGCGCCAGCGGGTCCCGGAGCCCAACCAGCCCGGGCAGGGCCTGCAGCAGGGGCTGCTCGCCCGCGGCCTGGAGGACCTTCGCCACCGCCGCGTGACTCGCCAGGTACAGGGCCGGGTCGGGGATGTTCCCCTGGGCGCGCCAGCGCAGCTCGATGGCCTGCAGGCTGGCCTCGTCCGGGGGCGGGGCCGCGCGCACGCGCTCGCCGCCGAAGTGCTCGGCCAGCCCTTCGTTGAGCCAGGTGGGGCAGTGGCCCCGGGACACCTGGAACACCAGGTAGTGGGTCAGCTCGTGGGCCAGCATGCCCGGCAGCAGGCGCTGCTTCCACATGCGGCGCACGATCTTGGTGGCCTGGGTGACGATGCCGTGGCGCGAGGAGTACACCGCGCCGGTCGACAGCGTGCGCCCGGTGCGCTCGTGGAAGGCGCGCGGATCGTCCGCGATCAGGATCTGCACCATCTCCTGGCCATCGAGCGCGAGCCCGAAGCGCGGCGCCAGGTCGGCCAGCTTCTGGCAGGCGATCTCGGCCAGCTTGGGCCCGACCTCGCCGTGCGGATCGACGGGATCCTCGAGCAGCACCGCCACCTCGGGGCAGGCGCTCAGGCGGAAGGGCTCGGCCCCGACCGCGCCGGAGGCGAGCAGGACGGCCAGGGCGAGGCCGACGCGCTGCATGGCGGGTGCGGGCACGGGCGCCGGCCTACTTCTTGGGGGCGACCGGCGCCGCGTGGGGCGGGGGCAGGGGCGTCGGGCCGAAGCCAATGGGCAGCGACTTCAGCAGCCGCTCGAGCACCTCGCTCACGCTCTGCCCGCCCAGGATGGCCAGCGGCGACAGGTTGCGGCTGACCTCGGCGGTGAACTCGCGCGCGGACAGGGTCTTGAGCACCGCCAGCAGCTCGGGCTGGAAGGCGGCCATCTCGCGCCCGAAGGCCTCCACCCGGGCCGCCATGGCCGCCTGCTCGACCTCGTTCTGGCGGCGGGCCGCGGTCACCCGCGCCTCGGTGAGCACCGCCAGGGCCTCGGCCTCGGCCTGGCCCTTGCCGACCCGCTCGATGCGCTCGAGCTCCACCGTCGAGCGCGCCTGGGCCTCGGCCAGGGCGCCGGCCGCGGCCTCCTTCTCGCGCTCCTTGATCAGGGTGGCGATGCGCGCCAGCAGGATGTCCTGGTTGACCCGCTCCCTGAGCTGCTCGCCGCTGAGGCGGAAGCCCTCCCGCTTGGTGTTGAGATCGGCCACGATGGCCGTGCGCTGGGAGTCGTCCAGCAGCTTCTTCACTTCGGCGTCGAGGATCTTCACGTCGAGGATCTCGACGTCGTAGATCCACATGCCGTTCTCCTCGAAGAAGCGGCCCTGGCGCTTGCCGTCGCCCGGCTTCTCGCCCAGGATGGCGTTGCGCACCACCTCGGCGCTGTTCGACTGGAAGTCCTCGATCGGCACCCCGCGGGCCGCGCCGCGCACGATCGAGCCCAGGTGATCGCACATCAGCGCCACGTAGTTCTTTACGTTGAACCAGCGCTCGGCGCCCAGCTCGCCGCGCACCTGGAACGACACCCGGTAGGAGAGCAGCAGGTCGAGCTCGACGTGGTCGCTGGTCTTGACCCGGATGATGTCCGAGACCTTGTTGCCGTCGGTCTGCAGGAAGCAGGTGCGCAGCAGCACCTCGTCGTTCTTGGGCTTGCCGGTCGACAGGGTCAGGATCTCCAGCTCCTCGTCGAAGTTGAGGATGCGGGTCTGCGGCCCGCGCACCACCTCGCGCCGGTTCTTGGCGGTCACCAGCACGGCGTAGGAGGGCGGGATGTAGATGGACAGCGCCCGCGGCTGCAGCCCCGGGGCCACGCCGTACAGCTTGGCCAGCTCGGGCTCCAGGCTGCGGGCCACCACCACCACCCGGGTGGGGTCGGGCAGGTAGTTCTGCGGGCCGACCTCGGTCGAGATCTTGCCGGTGGCCATGTCGCGGACGTAGATGCCCTCCTTGTCGGAGATGGGGGTGGCCTCCACCGCGCCGATGACCTCGAGGTGCTCCGAGGGGAAGAAGAAGCCCTCGCGGCCCTTGATGAACAGCTCCTGGCCGGCCTGGTAGGCCCCGGAGGGGATCTGGTCGCCCTCGTCGGCGGCGAAGTCGCGCACCACCCGCACGTGCAGGCCGGTGTTGGGCCGCAGCGGGTAGGCCAGGAAGACGTTGTTGCCCTCGCGCTCGACGAACTCCTCCATGGGCTCGGGGAACACGATGGCCGGGCCGCGGGCGTACATGCGGCGGCCGTCCGGCTTCAACAGGATGCAGTACTCGCCGTCCAGCAGGGTGACCGCGGTGCGCACGTAGCCGTCCTTGCCCGGGACGACCTCCTCGCCGGTGCGCGGGATGTAGAAGCTCACCTCGGAGCCCTTGGCGATGGTCTCGGTGCCGATGGGCCGGTCGTCGCCCTGCACCTTGTCGTACACCCGCACCACCACGTACTGGTCCTCGCGCAGCTTGTGGCCGTCGATCACCTCGGCCTGCTCGCCCGGCCAGAGCGGGAAGCTGGCCGGCCCGGGGATGACCACCCGGCGGCCGATCAGCAGCTCGATGGCCGAGTTGTTGCCCTTGACCGGGCGGGCGCCCGCGTCCTTGGGGGGGTTGGACAGGATGATGTACTGGGAGGAGGTGGCCATCACGTTGGCGTGCACGCCCCAGGCGCCGTCCTCGGCCCGCACCGGCACGAAGCGCTCCTCGCGGAACTCGACCAGGCGCTCGGTGTTGGAGAGGCTGATCTTGGTGGGGCCGACGTAGAGCACGATGTCGCCCTTGGTCAGATCCTGGACGTAGGCGTACTCGTTCGGGGCGATGAGGATGTCGCGTTCGCGGACGTCGCGCTCGGCCATGACCTCGACCTCCTGAGGTGGCGGACGGCTCGGGTTCCGGGGGTTCGCCATGGGCTTCGAGCGTACCGATCCCCCCGACCGGGTGTCAACCGGGGGAGGGTCGCCCATCCCTCACGCCCGCCTGATCGCGTCGCCTGTCATCAGGATATCCAGCTACAGATGGACTTCACCGTCCAGCCGCCCTCGGTGCGGGTGAACTCGTAGGTCCCACCCCTCATGCCGAGGCCGGCGCCCCACCTCCACGAGATGAAGCCCTGGGAGCGATCACGATTGAAGACCACCACGGGGAAGCTGACGGGTTGGAGGCTCGGCGAGGAGGAGTCCTCACCGAGCGCCTCGCAATGGCGTGCGAACTCGGCCTCGGTGAACACGAGGACCCGCCGATCGGGCAAGAAAGACTGGTAGTCCTTGCCTTCACCGATCAGCAGGACAGCAGGGCGGTTCTTGTCGTAGCCGTAAGCCTGGATTCTGGTGCGCACTTCGTTCAGCGGTCCCTCGGGTGCTTTGTCCCACATCATATGGTTGCAATTTCTGCCCATGAAGATAGCCCTGAGAACCTCGAGGCGCCAACCGGCGTCTGGACCTCCATCGTGGGCCAGGGCCACGTTGGGCATCGGGTCCTCGCCGTCCAGGAGGCCGTCGCCATCCGAGTCAGGGTTTGCCGGGTCCAGGAGGAGCCGCTTCTCGAGGAGATCGCCAAGGCCATCGCTGTCCGTGTCCATACGGAGG
The DNA here is from genome assembly GCA_022710975.1 of Myxococcota bacterium. Taxonomy (GTDB): domain Bacteria; phylum Myxococcota; class B64-G9; order B64-G9; family B64-G9; genus JAKLGA01. The sequence continues at coordinate 215,355 of JAKLGA010000009.1, forward strand.
TCCGCGAGCGGAATCTCCAGGTAGGTATTCGTGTGGAAGAGTTCCTGGACCTCGGGTTCCAGGGTGTCGCCCGAGAGCAGAGGACGCTTCGAGTCCGGGAGGATGAAGGACCAGGATCCGCTGCCGAGGTGGAGGTAGAGGGACTCGGTCCAGCTCTTGCCGCCATCCTTGGACAGGTGAACCCTCTTCCCGCGGCTGTCGCCGTCGAGCTCCTTGTACCCGGTCGCCGTGATGGCCACCGCCTGGTCGCCAGCCGCCTCGAAGCGCATCAATCGCTGATCCGGTGGGAGCGGTGCTACCCCTGGTGGAAGGACTGGCACGATGCGGCGGCCGCCCTTCGGGTCTCGTAGCGTGCGCTGCTCATCCGGCATGGACTTCTCACCGAACATGCCCCTGGTGCGCTCCGCGGGTCGATGGACAGTCAGAGAGGGTGGCGGTGCGCCAGGCTCGATCAAGCCACGAGCGGCGCCGAGGAAGTGCTGGTGGTACAGCTCGGTCCGTCGTTCGAAGTCCTCGCCGAAGTCCCGGAAGGTGGCAGGATTCTCGGCTCGATGCCCGCGGGTGGGATCGACGATCCAGCGTCGTTCCCAGTTTCGCCCGATTCTCCACCTGGTCTGCTGGAACCCGTCGCCGGTGAAGGCTCGAAATGCCAGTCCCGCCCACAGCCGAGAGGGGAGATCCGTTGCGTGTGGACTGCAGCCCAATGCCGATTTCGCCCAGACGAATGGATCGTCGTTTGGATCGCTCAGCAGACGATCCAGGATGGTCCAGGTGATCGGCGCCCGCGGTACGAGGCTGACGTGAGTCTGCTGGAAGAGCTCCTTGGCCCTTGCTCTCTGGCCGAGCGACTCGTGGGCAGCCGCGAGGTCGAGGAGGATCGAGCTGCACTTCTCGCCTGGGCATGGCAGCAACGAGCCGCTCAAACGAATCGTGAATGCGAAACCGTCCACCGTGGGCTCGAGGGTCTTGGGTTCCGCGACGAGCAACGCCGCCTGGAGTTCCTTGCTCAGGGCCGCGTGGACCTCGATGGCCCGGGACGTCATTCCGGCATCCAGCAGCAGGTCGATGAACGCGCGCTGCACAGCCACAGTCGGCACGAACAGCGGATCATCCTTGGTGATGGTCCCCTTCAGACGCTTGCTGAGATCCTCGAGCAGGGCGAGCCTCCGCCACGGGCTGACCATGAGACTGTCGGATGCCAGCGCCCAGAGGATTGCGCGGTTCTCCGGTGCGAGCGTATGGAGCTGACCCAGCAGTATCGGACAGCGCGCGTTCTTCGTGAGACGCATTCCCAACTGGAGAGGTTCCGGGGCTCTCGCAGCGATCTCCTCCAAGATCTCAGGGGTACAGCCCCAGAGTCTGGAGACCGCGGCAAGCACCTCGGCGACCACGGCCTCGTGGTAGGTGCTGGCTCGGAGGAGATCGACGAACCTGCGCCGCAGGCCTGCGACCAGTTCGCTCCTGCGCGCTGGATCGAAATCGGGTCTGGAGATCCACTCCCTTCCGAGGACCAGGTCCACCAGCTCACGAGCTTGGGAGGCGGGGAGGGAAAGGGCCGAGGCTACCTTGTTGCCAGCTTCCGCGATGCTCCTCCCGGCTCTCAGCTCATCCGCCAGGATTTGCTCGGCCGGAAGTGGCATGAGTCCATCGGGATGTTGACGCTGCCAGGACTCCAGCAGGACCTCGATGGCCTTGCTGTCCGGCTCCGGGCTCCATGGACGATCTTCTGCGTGGCTGGACGACTTGGAGCAGGAAACCACCGAGCCGACCGCCATGGCCACGAGCAGTCCGATGACCCGGCCCTTCGCCCCATCCCCGGTGCGACGTTCGTTCCCCATGCGAGCAGGGTACCCCGCAGGGCGGCGCCAGACAAGCGCTGTGGCGGGCTCACTGGATGCCGGCGGACAGGAGCAGGTCGGGGAACAGGGGCTTCTCGGGGCTGCCGCGCAGCGCGTCCAGGAGCGCCACCAGATCGCCGAAGCGCAGCTCGGGCATGGCCACCACGATGACCCGGCGCTCCTCGGGGAAGGTCCGCTTGATCTCGGCGAGCTTCTTCCCCAGGCGCGCGAGCGGCAGGCAGGCCGCGGTCGGGGTGGGGGCCTGCTTGCACCCGGGCTGGTCCAGCAGCCCCAGGGTGGGCGCGGCCGGATCCCCGGTCTTCCCGTCCGCCTCGGTCTCGGGCTCGAGCCGCCCCCCGGCGCCGAACACGAGCAGCCCGCGCTTCATCACCGCCACGGTCAGGTTCAAGGGCTCCGGCGCGTCGCCGGGCTGGCCGAGCCGCACCCCGGGATCGTCGCTGCTCGCGGCGGCCGCCAGGCGCGGCAGCTCGAGCGGCAGCGCCCGGGCCTGCCCGTCGGCCGCGCGCACCGCGAACACCAGGCGCACCCACTCCGCCTGGCCCGCGGTGTACAGCACCCGGGTGAGCAGGCCGTAGGGCGTGTCGCGATCGATCGCCAGGCACAGCGCGCCCTGCTCGCCCTTCTTCTTGCGCTCGGTCTGCAGGCTGGACAGGGCCTCGTGGAGCGGGGCGAGCAGCATGCTCCCGGACCACAGCCCCGGCTCGGAGGCCGGCTTCCAGTCCGCGAGCGGCACCACCGGCTTGCCCGCCAGCCGGATGCCGTCGGCCGCCACCGCGAGCTCGCAGGTCCCCTCGAGCGGCAGGGCCGAGCCGCTCGCGGGCAGGCGAGGGGAGCTGGCCTGGCCGGCCAGGGCCGGCCAGGAGAGGAGCAGCCAGCAAACCAGACCCAGCGTCGCCCTGAACATGCTTCCTCCTGCATCGAGATCGTGGACAGAGCCTAGCACACGAGGAAAGGAGAGAAGTTCTTTAAGGGTGAGGCAGGAAGGAAAGGAGTTCTTTGAGGGTAGGACAGGAGGGCAGGAAGGCTTGGGCAGCGCGGGAGGGCAGGGCTGGAGGGGCTTCGCGGCGAGCAGCGCTCACAGCACTCGCACAGCCTGCTGGCCCGGATCCTAACCCTCTAAGAATCCTATTTCCCTTCAAGAATCCTTTTCCTGTTCCTTCCCCCCAAGCCCCAACGGGGCTTGCCAGTTCCTCTCTTCTCTTCCGCGGCGGACGCCGGAGGGTTTCGATTGACGGTCGGGGAGGGGGCCGGTATCCTCCGCACGTCCGGGGAGCCCTCCGGGCAGGAGGTGGTCGGCAGAGATGGACCGCATGGAGGCGCTCGAGGCCTGGACCATCCGGGACGCCCTGGAGACGTACGGGGTCGACTCGTGGGGCGCGCCCTACGTGAACATCAACGAGCAGGGGCACGTGGAGATCGCCCCGCTGGGGCCCAAGGGCGGGCGCATCGATCTGAAGGAACTGGTGGACTCCCTGGTGCGCCGGGGGCTCTCGCTGCCGGTGCTGCTGCGCTTCTCCGACATCCTGCGCCACCGCATCGACGAGATCTACGGCACCTTCCAGGCCGCCATCCGCGAGAACAACTACAAGGGCGACTACCGCCTGGTGCTGCCGATCAAGGTGAACCAGGAGCGCGACGTGGTGGAGGAGGTGCTGGAGTACGGGCGCAACTTCCACGTCGGCCTGGAGGCCGGCTCCAAGCCCGAGCTGTTCGTGACCCTGGCCATGGTGGACGATCCGGACGCGCTGATCGTGTGCAACGGCTACAAGGACGCCGAGTACCTGGAGACCGCCCTGCTGGCGCAGAAGCTCGGGCGGCAGGTGGTGGTGGTGGTGGACCGCCTGGCCGAGCTGGCGAACATCATCACCATCGCCGAGCGGCTGAACATCCGCCCGCGCATCGGCGTGCGCGCCCGGCTGTCCGCCAAGGGCTCGGGCAAGTGGATCGAGTCGGCCGGCGAGCGCTCCAAGTTCGGCCTGACCGCCGACGAGCTGATGCGCGCGGTCGAGATGCTGCGGGAGAAGAACCTGCTCGACCGCCTGGAGCTGCTGCACTTCCACCTGGGCTCGCAGATCACCAACATCGCCACGGTGAAGAACGCACTGCGCGAGACCGGCCGGCTGTACGTCGATCTCCGCCAGATGGGCGCGAAGCTCCAGTACCTCGACATCGGCGGCGGCCTGGCGGTGGACTACGACGGCTCGCGCACCAACTTCCACTCCTCGATGAACTACACCATGGCCGAGTACGCCGCGGACGTGGTCTCCCAGATCGGCGACGCCTGCGACGAGGCGAACCTCAGTCACCCGACGCTCATCTCCGAGAGCGGCCGGGCGGTGACCTCCCACCACGCCATCCTGGTCTTCGACGTGCTGGGGGTGAACTCCCGGGGCATCGGCGAGGCGCCGCGGCCGCCCTCCGAGAGCGAGCACCAGGTGCTGCACCTGCTGTGGGACACGCTCCAGTCCATCAACCGCAAGGGTTACCAGGAGGCCTACAACGACCTGCTCGAGTACCGCCAGGAGAGCCTGGCGCTGTACCTGCACGGCGAGCTCGATCTCAAGGGCCGGGCCTACGCCGAGGAGCTGGCCTGGGCCTGCGCCCAGAAAATCCTCAAGGTGATCAAGGAGTTCGACTACGTCCCGGACGACTTCGAGGGGCTGCAGAAGGCGGTCTCGGACACCTACTACTGCAACTTCTCCGTGTTCCAGTCGGTGCCCGATCACTGGGCGGTGAAGCAGCTCTTCCCGGTCATGCCCATCCACCGCCACAAGGAGCGGCCCACCCGGCCGGCCACGCTCGCGGATCTCACCTGCGACTCGGACGGCAAGATCGACCAGTTCGTCGATCTGCACGACGTGCGCGACACGCTGCTGCTCCACCCCCTGAACGGCGATCCCTACGTGCTGGGCATCTTCATGGTGGGCGCCTACCAGGAGGTGCTGGGCGATCTCCACAATCTGTTCGGCGACACCCACACCGTGCACGTGAAGCTGGAGGACGAGGGTTACAACCTGCCCACCGTGGTCATGGGCGAGAGCGTCTCCGACGTGCTGGGCTACATGCGCTACGACAAGCGCGTGCTGAGCAACAAGATCCGTACGGCCGCCGAGCAGTCGCTGCGCCGGGGCGAGATCACCCCGGAGGACGTGCGCAACCTGATGCAGCACTTCGAGACCGGCCTGGGCGGCTACACCTACCTCGAGGAGCAGTGACACCCCCGGGAGGCGTGCCATGGACCTCGGGCTGACAGGCAAGAGGGCCCTGGTGGGCGGGGCGAGCCGGGGGCTCGGCCTGGCGGTGGCCCGGGCCCTGGTGTCCGAGGGCGCCGAGGTGCTGCTCAGCGCGCGCGGACGGCCCGCCCTGGAGGCCGCCGCCGCGGAGCTCGGCCGGCTGCCCGGCGCCCGGGTGCACCTCCACCCGGCCGATCTCGCCAGGCCCGAGGATCGGGAGGCGCTGTTCGCCGCGGCCGAGCGCGCGCTCGGCCAGGTCGACATCCTGGTGGCCAACGCGGGCGGCCCGCCGCCCGGGCCGTTCGAGGCCCACCCGGCCGAGCACTGGCAGCTCGCGCTCGAGCTCAGCCTGGGCCAGCTCACCCACCTGTGCCGGCTGGCGTTGCCGGGCATGCGGCGGCGGGGCTTCGGGCGCGTCGTGCAGATCGTCTCCATCGCCGGGCTGGAGGCCATGGACGGGCTGATCCTGTCGAATGCCTCCCGGCCGGCGGTGCTCGGCTGCGCCAAGGCGCTCGCGCGCGAGGTGGCCCCCCACGGCGTGCTGGTCAACTCGATCTGCCCGGGCATCTTCCTGACCGACCGCATCCGGGAGCTTGGCCGCGAGCGCGCCCGGGCCGAGGGGGTGACCGAGGAGGCCTGGCTGCGGGCCTTCTGCGCGGACATCCCGCTCGGCCGTCCGGGCCGTCCCGAGGAGGTCGGGGACCTGGCCGCCTTCCTGTGCTCCCCGCGCAACAGCTACGTGACCGGCGCCACCCTGGTGATCGACGGCGGCAAGACCCGCAGGCTGGGTTGACCGGCGCTCAGCTGCAGTAGCCGTACTCCCAGGTGTTGTAGTATTCCCAGCAGCCGTACACGTACGAGTAGCACTCCGTGCCGCAGACGTACTGGCCGGAGCTCGTGTCGCACTCGCAGATCTGGTCGTAGTCGCAGTCCGCCAGGCCAGCGGGGCACTGGCACACCCCGCCCACGCAGATCTGGTTGTAGGAGCACAGCGGGCTGCCGGTGCAGCCGCCCACGGAGCAGTGGTCGCTTATCGTGCAGGCGTCGCCGTCGTCGCAGGGGGAGGCGTTGGGGGGGTTGGCGCAGCCGCCGCCGGCCGGCCAGCACTCGTCGTCGGTGCAGGGGTTGCCGTCGTCGCAGCTCAGCTTCGAGCCGCTCTGGCAGCAGGCCTCGCCCGCGGCGCCGTTGCAGGTGTCGCCCGCGGTGCAGGCGTCGCCGTCGGAGCAGGCGGCGGTGCTGGGCACGTAGCTGCAGCCCGAGCCGTCGTTGCAGTAGTCGTCCGAGCAGGGGTTGCCGTCGTCGCAGCTCGCGAGCAGGGCGCCGCCGCTGCAGGAGGTGCCCTGGCAGGTCTGCGCGTACCAGGCCAGACCGCTGCAGTAGGTCGAGCCGCACGGGAGGCCGTCGCCCGCCGCCGGGTAGCTGCAGCCGGCGCCCCCGTCGCAGCTGTCCGCGGTGCAGGGGTTGGGGTCGCCGCAGACCTGGATGATCTCGCTCCCGCCGCACTGCCCGCTCTGGCAGGTCTGGCGGCGCCACTCCAGCCCGCTGCAGGAGCGCGCTCCGCACTCCATCCCGTCGCTCACCGGGGGATGGACACAGCCTGAGCCCGGGTCGCACACGTCGCTGGTGCAGGGGTTCCAGTCCTCGCAGTCCGGCGCCACGCCGGCGACGCAGCTCGGGCTCTCGCACCGCTCCGGCCCGTTGCAGGCGTTGCCGTCGTCGCATTGCCAGTCCGAGGTGCAGGACTGGCAGACGGTGTCCGCACCATCGACGGCCCCGTCGCAGTCGTTGTCCAGCCCGTCCGCGCAGGTGGCCGAGCCCAGCGGTCCCTCGGTCGCTCCCGGGTGGATGGTGTTGTTCTGGTCATCGCAGTCCTGGCCGCAGGGCGGCGGGGCGTGGCCGTCGGAGTCGGCGTCGATGGCCTGGCCGGCGCAGGTCCCGCCGGCGCAGGCGTCGCCGCTGGTGCAGGCGTCGAGGTCGTCGCACGGCGCCGTGTTGTGGCTGTGCGTGCAGCCGTTCGCGTCGCAGCCGTCGTCGGTGCAGGGATCGCCGTCGTCGCAGGCGCTCGCATCCGGGCTGAAGACGCAGCCCGCGCCCTGGTCGCAGGTGTCGAGGGTGCAGGGGTCGCCGTCGTCGCAGGTCCGCGGCGTGCCCTGGCAGCTCGCGCCGACGCAGGTGTCGCCCTCGGTGCAGGCGTTGCCGTCGTCGCAGCCCCCGCCGGTGGAGACGTGGGAGCAGCCCTGCTGGGGATCGCAGAGATCGTCGGTGCAGGGGTTGCCGTCGTCGCAGCGCTCCAGGCACGAGCGGCAGGCCTGCGGGGAGCCCAGCGCGGTTTCGCAGCCCGGGCTGGCGTCGCAGTCGCCCTAGCCGGGCTCGCAGGCGCAGGCGCTGAGCTGGCAGGTCGCGCGCGAGCCGCAGACCCGCTCGCAGGAGCCGCAGTGCTGCGGGTCGTTGCTCAGATCGACGCAGGCGGTGCCGCAGCAGAAGCTGGCCTGGGTCCCGGGGCAGTCCGGCCCCGTGCCGCCGCAGGCGCAGGTCGCTCCGGTGCAGAGCTCGCCGCTGTCGCAGGTGGTGCCGTTGCAGGCCTGGCCGTTGCAGAGGCCGCCCTCGCAGCCGTAGGGGCAGTCCTCGGGGACCTCCGTGTACTGGCAGACGCCGTCCGCGCACTGGCCGGGGACCTCGAAGCGGACGCGCGCGTCGCCGCGGCACTCGGCCGGCGGCGGCTGGTCGCAGCCCTGGAGCTGTCCGTGGCACTCCTCGGCCTGGCAGACATCGCCCTGGGTGCAGGCGTCCCCGTCCGTGCAATCCTGGCCCCCGGGCGCCCAGGCGGGCTGCAGCGCGGCCGGATCGAACAGGCAGCGGAAGGTGCCCCAGGCGCACTGACGCGCCTGGCACTGGAGGGCCTCGGTGCAGATTTCACGCGGGCAGCACAGGCCATCCTCGCAGCGCTGCCAGTCCGCGCACTCCACACCCACGCAGAGCCTGGGCGCGCACACCCCCCCGGCGCACACCTCGCCCGCGCCGCAGGGCGTCGCCCCGCAGGCCAGCGGGTAGCAGGCGCCGGCCGCGCACTCCTCGCCCGAGGCGCAGGTCACCTGGGCGCACGAACGCGGGACGCAGGCGCCCTCGAAACAGACCTCGAGGCCTTCGACGCAGTCCAGCTCCGGGCAGTCCGCCTCCAGGCACCAGCCGTTGGCGCATTCGAGGGCGCCGCAGTCGACCTGGCCGCAGCTGCGCTGGACGCAGGCGCCGTCCACGCAGATCTCGTCGTGGCCGCTGCAGAGCTCCTCGGTGCACTCGCTCGGGTAGCAGCGACCGCCGCTGCAGACCTGGCCGGTCGGGCAGACCACCTCAGCGCACGAGCGATCGCGGCACTCGTCCTCGATGCACACCTCGCCGTAGCCGGCGCACAGCCTGGTGGGGCAGTCCCTGGGGTAGCACCTGCCCGCGGCGCAGACCTGGCCGGTCGGGCACTGGACCGCGAGGCAGGAGGCCGGGGTGCAATCCTCCTGCACGCACACCTCGCCCAGCCCGGGGCAGTTGCGCCAGTCGCAGGCCGACGGGTAGCAGTGCCCGTTGGCGCAGCCCTCGCCCGGGGGGCACTCCACCCACAGGCAGGCCACCTCCTGGCAGGTCTCTCCGAGGCAGACGTGGCCGGGCGGGCAGCTCCGATCCGTGCAGCTCGTGGGCAGGCACTCGCCCCGGACCACGATCCCGTCCGGGCAGCTCCCGATCTCGCCGGAGTCGCAGCCGGCCGGACCCAGCACCAGGGACAGGCACGCGACCGCGAGCATGACGCGCAGTGCCATCGCTCCGCTCCTCGTCTGCATGACGACGGGGTCATTCTAGCCCAGATCGGCGGAATCCGCGATGCGAGGGCAGGAGCCAGGCCCGGAGCCAGGCCCGGCGGCGGTCCCGGGCGAACCGCGCCTCAGTAGTAGCAGGTGATGTAGCCGCTGCAGCCCGGGTAGTAGTACTCGTCGTAGCAGCAGTAGTAGTAGTTCGTGTCGCACTCGCAGATCTGGTCGTAGTCGCAGTCCTCGAGGCCGGCCGGGCACTGGCACACCCCGCCCACGCAGATCTGGTTGTAGGAGCACAGCGGGCTGCCGGTGCAGTTGCCCCCGGAGCAGTAGTCGCCGGTGGTGCAAGGGTCGCCGTCGTCGCACGGACCGGGCTTGGCGGGGTAGGCGCAGCCGGTGGCCGGGTAGCAGTCGTCGTAGGTGCAGATGTTCCCGTCGTTGCAGGGCGGCGTCACGTTGGGGTCGAACTGCGGGTGGCAGCAGGCCTCGCCCTGGGCGCCATTGCAGTAGTCGTTGGCCCCGGTGCAGGCGTCGCCGTCGGAACAGGGGTTGGTGTTGGGCACGTAGCTGCAGCCCGAGCCGCCGTTGCAGTAGTCGGTGGAGCACACGTTGGCGTCGTTGCAGTTCTGGATGAGCGCGCTCGACGAGCAGGCGCCCGACGTGCAGGTCTGGCGGCGCCACTCCAGGCCGCTGCAGTAGCGCGAGCCGCACTCGGTGCCGTTGGCGACGTTCGCGTTCGTGCAGCCGCTGGCGGCCGCGCAGGAGTCGTTGGTGCACTGCTGGCTGTCGTTACAGTTCTGGATGAGCGCGCTCGACGAGCAGGCGCCCGACGTGCAGGTCTGGCGGCGCCACTCCAGGGCGTTGCAGTAGCGCGAGCCGCACTCGGTGCCGTTGGCGACGTTCGCGTTCGTGCAGCCGCTGGCGGCCGCGCAGGAGTCGCTGGTGCACTCGATGCCGTCGTTGCAGTTCTGCAGCCCCATGTCGCCGGAGCAGGTGCCGCTCTGGCAGGTGTGGGCGTACCACGCCAGGCCGATGCAGTAGCGCGCGCCGCACTCGGTACCGTTGGCGACGTTCGCGTTCGTGCAGCCGCTGGCGGCCGCGCAGGAGTCGTTGGTGCACTGCTGGCCGTCGTTGCAGTTCTGCACCAGGGCGTTGCCGCTGCAGGCGCCGCTCACGCAGGACTGCATGCGCCACTCCAGGCCGTTGCAGTAGCGCGAGCCGCACTCGGTGCCGTTGGAGGCGTTGGGGTTGGAGCAGCCGCTGGCGGCGGCGCACGAGTCGGTGGTGCACTGGTTGGCGTCGTTGCAGTTCTGCTGCAGCGCGCTCGACGAGCAGGCGCCGGACAGGCAGGTCTGGCGGCGCCACTCGAGGCCGTTGCAGAAGCGCGCGCCGCACTCGATGCCGTTGGCCACCGCGACGTTGGAACAGCCGCTGGCCGCGTTGCAGGTGTCGCTGGTGCACTCCTGGCCGTCGTTGCAGTTCTGCTGCAGCGCGGAGCCCGAGCAGGAGCCGGACTGGCAGGTCTGGCGGCGCCACTCGAGCGAGCTGCAGAAACGCGCGCCGCACTCGATGCCGTTGGCCACCGCGACGTTGGAGCAGCCGCTGGCCGCGTTGCAGGTGTCGCTGGTGCACTCCTGGCCGTCGTTGCAGTTCTGCTGCAGCGCGGAGCCCGAGCAGGAGCCGGACTGGCAGGTGTGGCGGCGCCACTCGAGGGAGCTGCAGTAGCGCGCGCCGCACTCGATGCCGTTGGCCACCGCGACGTTGGTGCAGCCGCTGGCGGCGTTGCAGGAGTCGCTGGTGCAGTCCTCGATGTCGTTGCAGTTCTGTTGGAGCGCGTTGCCCGTGCAGGCGCCGGACTGGCAGGTCTGCCGGCGCCACTCCAGGCCGTTGCAGTAACGCGCGCCGCACTCGGTGCCGTTGGCGACCGCCGAGTTGGTGCAGCCGCTGGCGGCCGCGCAGGCGTCGCTGGTGCACGCCTGGCCGTCGTTGCAGTCCTGGGCGACGGCGGTGCCCGAGCAGGTGCCCGACTGGCAGGTCTGCATGCGCCACTCCAGGCCGTTGCAGGAGCGCGAGCCGCACTCGGTGCCGTTGGGGAAGCTCGGGTGGCTGCAGCCCGTGGCGGCCGAGCAGGCGTCGTTGGTGCACTGGTTGGCGTCCGCGCAGTTCTCGAGCAGGCTGTTGCCGGTGCACTGACCCGCCTGGCAGGTCGGCACCCGCCACTCGAGCGCGTTGCATACCCGCGCGCCGCACTCGGTGCCGTTGGCCAGGTTCACGTGCTGGCAGCCCAGGGCCTGATCGCAGGAGTCCGTGGTGCAAGGGTTGCCGTCGTCGCAGTCGAGCGCTGTGCCCGAGGTGCAGTTGGGCGGGTTGCAGCCCTCGACGCCGTTGCAGGCGTTGCCGTCGTCGCACTGCTCGGGCAGGGTGCAGCTCTGGCAGGTCGAGTCCGCGCCGTCGGTGGTGCCGTCGCAGTCGTTGTCCAGGCCGTCCGAGCAGACCTGCGCGCCGAGCGGGCCCTCTGGCATGCCGGGGTTCACGTTCGGGTTGTCGTCCAGGCAGTCGCCGCCGCAGGGCGGCGGCTGGTGGTCGTCGCCGTCGGCGTCGATGAGGGTGCCCGCGCAGGCGCCGCCCGCGCAGGTGTCCCCCGCGGTGCAGGCGTCGCCGTCGTTGCAGGGGGCGGTGTTGTTGGCGTGGGTGCAGCCGCTGGCCGAATTGCAGCCGTCCGTGGTGCAGGGGTTGCCGTCGTCGCAGTTCCTGGGCGCGCCGCTGCAGGCGGCGCCGGAGCACGCGTCGTTGATGGTGCACTCGTCGGCGTCGTCGCAGGCGTCGGCGTTCGGGTTGTAGGTGCAGCCCGTGGCCGGGTCGCAGCCGTCGTCGGTGCAGTCGTTGCCGTCCGTGCAGGTCCGGGGCGCCCCGGCCTGGCACGCGCCGCCGGAGCAGGCGTCGCCCTGGGTGCACTCGTTGCTGTCGCTGCACGGACCCGTGTTGTTCGCGTGGGTGCACTCGCCGGTGCCCGGCTCGCAGCCGTCGTCGGTGCACGGGTTGCCGTCGTCGCAGCTCGAGCCGCCGGTGAACACGCACACGCCGCCCTGGCAGTGGTCGCCCGTGGTGCAGCCGTCGTTGTCGCTGCAGGCGGCCGCGTCGTCGTTCACGTGCTGGCACTGGCCGCTGGCCGGGTTGCAGTCGTCCTGGGTGCAGGCGTTGAGATCGTTGCAGTCCTTGGGAACTCCCTGGCAGGTGCCGCCCGAGCACGTGTCGCTGTCGGTGCAGGCGCTGGCGTCGTCGCAGGCCCCGGTGTTGGGGGCGTGCTGGCAGCCCAGCTGCGCGTCGCAGCTGTCGTCGGTGCAGGGGTTGTTGTCCTCGCAGCTCTCCTGGCAATCGCGGCAGAAGGTCAGGCTGCCGAGCGTGGTCTCGCAGCCCGGGTCGAGGGTGCAGTCGCCGAAGCCGGGCTGGCACCCGCAGATCTGGCCAGCGCAGCTCCCGTTCGGGCCGCACAGGTTGTCGCAGCCGCCGCAGTTCTGGCTGTCCTGGGTCAGGTCAACGCAGACCGCGCCGCAGCAGAAGCTGGAGGTGTCGCCGGCGCAGTCCGGGCCGGTGCCGCCGCAGCGGCACTCCGTCCCCACGCACTGCTCGTTGGGAGAGCACTGGATCCCGTTGCACATCGCGCCGATGCACTGCCCGTCGGTGCAACCCTCGGGGCAGTCCTCGACCACCTCGGCGTACTGGCAGCTCCCGTCCACGCACGTCCCCGGGGAGCGGAAGCTCACGCGCTGGTCGCCCCGGCACTCGGGCTGCGGCGGCTGGTTGCAGGCCAGCGGCGTCCCCCGGCACTCATCCTGGGCGCACACGTCTCCCTGGGTGCAGCCGTCGCTGTCGGTGCAGTCCTCCCCCTCGGTCGCCCACACGGTCTGCTGCGTGGCCGGGTCGTACTGGCAGCGGAAGTTCCCCCAGCCGCAGGCGCTCGTGCTGCACTGCAACCCCGGGGTGCAGGTCTCAGGTGGGCAGCAGGCGCCGGCCTCGCATCGCTGCCAGGTGGCGCAGTCCACCCCCACGCACAGGCGCAGCTCGCAGGCTCCGCCGGCGCAGACCTCGCCCGACGGGCAGGGGGTGTCTCCGCAGGTGAGCGGGTAGCAGGCACCAGCCGCGCACGCCTCGTCGGCGCCGCAGGTCACGTGGGCGCACGAGCGGGGGACACACGTCCCCTCGAAGCAGATCTCCAGCCCGTCCAGGCAGTCCTGGCCGGACTCGGTACAGTCCGCCGGGAAGCACCAGCCGTTGGCGCACTGCAGGTCGCCGCAGTCGACGTTGGCGCAGGTGCGCTCGGAGCACACGCCGTCGACGCACACCTCGTTGTAGCCGTGGCAGTTCTCCAGGCCGCACTCGGTCGGGTAGCAGCGCCCGCCGGAGCAGGTCTGCCCGGCGGGGCAGGTCACCCCGGCGCAGGAGCGTTCCTGGCACTCGTCCTCGATGCACACCTCGCCGTAGCCGGCGCACACCTTGGTGGGGCAGTCCTTGGGGTAGCATCGGCCCGCGGCGCAGACCTGGCCGGCCGGGCACTGGACCGCGATGCAGGAGGCCGGGGTGCACTCCTCCTCCACGCACACCTCGCCCAGGCCGGGGCAGTTGCGCCAGTTGCAGGCCGAGGGGTAGCAGACCCCATTGGCGCAGCCCTCTCCCGGGGGACACTCCACCCACAGGCAGGCCACTTCCTGGCAGATCCCGCCCAGGCAGACCGAGCCTGGCGGGCAGGTCCGATCCTCGCACGTCGTGGGCAGGCACTGCCCGTTGACCACCACGCCGTCAGGGCACTGGGACGAGATGGTGCCGGGATCGCAGCTGCCCAGCCCGAGGCACGGCGCGAGGAACATGAGGTAGCGAAGGCGGGACTGGCTCATGTCCGGTCTCCTCTCGGCATACCGATCTGCTGGGGAGATTCTAACCTGTTTACGAGCATTTGAACAGCGCGGCCGGGCAGCTCGGCCGGGGAGCGCGCGCGCCGCCTTCGCCCTTGAACCAGCCTGGGGCTCGGGCTATCCTCAGAGGCCGATTCCCTGGAGGTCTGCATGCCGGGCATCGGCGTGATCTCGAACCGCAATGCGCGCCTGAACAAGCTCTACCCCAAGCTCAAGGACCGCATGGCCTTCGTGGTCGGCAGGGGTGGAGAGGTGGCCTCGACCGGCTCGCTGGACGACGCGCAGCAGGCCATCGAGGAGTTCAAGCGGGTGGGCATCGACATGCTGGCCATCTCGGGCGGGGACGGCACCGCCCACCGCACCATCGAATTGCTGATCAAGACCTACGGCCAGGACCCGCTGCCGCCGGTGCTGCTCCTGCCGACCGGGACCCAGAACATGGTGCCCGGCTCCTTCGGCATCCGCGACAGCGGCGTGGCCACGCTGCTGCTCGCCCAGGCGCGCTACCGCCACAACCTGCCCATGCGCTGCCTGCGGCGCAACGTGCTCAAGGTCAACGAGCACCACTCCTTCATGTTCGGCCTGGGGATCGGTCCACGCTTCCTGCAGGAGTACTACCGCCGGGGCAAGACCACCCCGGCCGGGGCCGCCTCGTTGCTGTGGGAGTACGGGGTGGACGCGGCCCGCGGCGGCGTGGTGGCCCGCGGCCTGACCGCGACCATCGGCATCCGCGCCCGGCTGGACGACGGCGCCGAGATCGAGATGCAACCCCACTCCGTCTTCGCCTCCTTCATCGAGGAGCTCAGCCTGCGCTTCAAGCTGTTCCCGCGGGCCGGCTGGGACGAGAAGCTGTTCGAGGTGCTGATCGTGGAGGGCCACCCGGCCCTGGTGGTCAAGGCGCTGCCCTTCCTGTGGGTGGGCTCCATCCGGCCGCTGCAGGGGATCAAGCGGCACATGGTGCGCCGGCTGGAGCTCGTCCTCGACCACCCGGAGCCCTACACCCTGGACGGCGAGGTGTACGAGCCGACCGACCGCCTGGTGATCAGCGCGGGGCCGGAGCTGCGTTTCGTGGTGCCCGGGTTGCGGCTGCGGCCGGCCGACAAGCACCTGCGCCACGATCGCGTCGGCCCCTGGGAGCTGCGGTTCCTGGTCTGAGCGCCCCACCCGACGAGGAGCCCCCCATGCCTGTACACAAGCCGAGCCCGAACCCGACGCCGTCTCCGGAACTCGGCGATCGGCAGATCCTGCGCGCGCTGCTGGAGGCCGCCGTGCCGCTCGAGGAGGGGCCGGCCTGGGACGTGCGCTTCCGCCACCTGGCCTTCGACCCGGAGCGTCTGACCGCGCGGCTGCTGGAGCTGGCCCGGGAGGCGGGCGTGCGGACCACGCGCCGGCTGGTGCAGCGCTTCGCCGCGGACTTCGCCGGGCGGGTGCGGCTGCGCGTGTCGCGGACGGATCCCGTGCCCGTGCGCTGGATGCACGGGGAGGTCAAGGTGCCGCGCTGGTTCCTGGCCGAGCTCCTGGGGGTGGTGGGCACGGAGCTGCTGCCCACCCGGCGCCAGGCCCGCCAGGCGGCGTTCGACGCAGCCAGGGAGGTGGCCTACTTCGGCGCGGGTGGGATCGGCGAGCAGATCCTGCCGCACCCGGTCGCGCTGGTGCGGGCCGCCCTGGCCGGCGAGGAGGCGCTGCGCCTGGAGCCGGTGCTGCTCGAGGAGGAGAGCCCGCCCCGGCGCTGGACGGTCTACGATCTGCTGCGCCTGGACGAGGACTTCCACCGCCAGGCGGACGGGGAGGCAGAGCTGGGCCGCTTCCAGACCCGGCTGCGCGAGGATCCCCTGGACGGCACCACGGTGGGCAAGCTGAGGGCCTTCTTCGACAAGCGGGCCACCGTGGGGCTGCGGGACACCGCCCGCTGGGCGCTCGGCTCGCGCCACCCCTGGTTCGGTTGGAAGCGGGCCCGGGAGCAGATCGCGGCCTGCTTCGAGCGCCACGGGGATGCGAGCTTCCTCTCGCCGCGCGTGAGCCTGTACCTGCCCGACCTGGAGCTCGAGGCGCAGGAGCTCGCCGCCATGCAGGCCGACTGCCAGCGGGCCGCCGAGCTGTTCGCCGCGCGGGTGGCCGAGCAGCTGCCGCCGGAGCTGGCGACGGCGCTCGGCCAGGATCGGCTGGTGCGCCTGGCGCTGGCCGCCCTGGACTGCCACCACGACAACCCCGACTTCGACCTGGAGGTGCCCGAGCTGCCAAGCGGGCAGACCACCCTGTCGTTCCTCGGGCACGCCCTGGGGGTGCTGGTGCGCTCCGCCCGCGGCCAGGAGCAGGCCCCGCGGCGGAACACCAACCTGCGCGGCCACCTGAGCGCCATGGGCGTCACCCAGGCGGTGCTGGGCGACCTGGCCGAGGCCGAGCAGGAGGTCGTGCTCGCCGCCATGCAGGGGGTGCTGCACGACTACACCTCGCGCACCGGGCTGCAGGACGCGACCGGCCGGCCGCAGATCTACCGTCGGCCGCCCCACATCCTGTACACCTTCTACGCCACCCCGGAGGCCCAGCCGAGGGACGGCGAGGAGCTCCTGGACTCGTTCAGCCTGGCCGAGCTCCAGGAGCCGCAGCACGCCCAGCACCTGCGCCAGCAGCCCGAGGTGTTCGAGCGGCTGGTCGTGTTCTTCACCCTGGTGCTGCGCCACTACCTGGACACCGCCCACGCCCCCGATCTCATGCCCGAGCGCCTGGGCCGCGACTTCGTGCTGCTCGGCCTGTGGGGCACCGGCACGCCCAACGTGCGGGTGCACCTGTTCCGCCACAGGAAGAGCGGCAAGGTGCGCAGCGAGGTGGTCTACCAGGGTCGCAGCCAGGTCCAGGCGCTGCGGCCCCACCGCGATCGGCGCCACGAGGCCGCCTTCGCCCGGCTGCTGGTGAACCAGCTCGGGCCGCTGGTGGAGCCGAGCATGTTGCGCGCCATCGGGGCCTACCTGATGGCCTCCGAGCAGCACCGCGAGGGCACCCACTTCCAGAAGGTCGGGGCGCTGGCATTCGCCCGCCAGTCGCTGGAGGTCTTCCGCGAGGCGGCCCGCACCGGCATCCAGGGCGCGCTGGTGGACACGGCCACGACCGCCGAGATGCTGGTGGACAACGCAGTCGACTACGCGCTCAAGGGCCTGGATCGCGCGGCGCGCCTGGGCGACCACCTGCCTGGCAAGTCCACCGACCGCGAGCCGTCCAGCACCTGACCCCGTCCACCTCCGTTCCTCCGCCGTGGCCAGGCTGACACGCTGCTCGTCCTCCCCGGTCCTCCTCCGACTCGAGTCGCCCACGCCGCGCAACGAGCGCAACGCCCATCCACCGGCACCTGCCTCTGGCCTTCACCCTCGAAGAAATCCTTTCCTTCAAGGAGTTGGGTTCCCAGGGGAATGCGCAGGAGGAGAGATCGTCGCACGCGCCTGTGCGAGGCACGGAGCTTGCTGTCTGGCAGCCTGGAGGACACGCGCCATGAGTCCCACGCTGTCGGCCAGGATCCTCGCGGGCGCGACGGAACGGTTGGAACGGCGGGTGGGGGCGCCCCCGAGGCGGGCGCGCCGCGGCCCCTCCGGGCGGGCCTGGGCCCTCGGGGCGCTGGGCGCGACCTTCGGGCTGGGGGCGCTGGGTGTCGGCTGGGGGCTCGTCTCGGAGCGCGCCGCGGCCACCCCGCCGGCCGGCCCGGGCATGGGCGACCTGTGGCAGCTCGGCGTGCCGCTGCTCGTCGCGGGCGCGCTGGCGGTGGCGGGCCTGGTGGTCTGGCGCCTGGCCGGCTGGCTGGCCGCCGGCCAGGGCGATCGCTGGCTGCACGCCCAGCCCCGTCGCCGGATCCGCTGGCGCTGGCTGGCAGCCGGGCTGGTGATCGGGGCGACCTGGTTCGGGGGACACAGCCTGCTGGTGGCCGCGCTCGGCCTGGCGGACGACGTGCGCGCCGCCGACGTGGCCGTGGTGCTGGGCAACGAGGTGCTGCCAGACGGTACGCCCCACGCCCGGCTGAAGAGCCGCCTCGATCGCGCCGCCGGCTTGCTGCGCGCCGGGCTGGTGCGCATGCTGCTGGTCACCGGCGGACAGGGGCGCACGGGCCACGAGGAGGCGGACGTGATGCGCGACTACCTGCTGGCCCGCGGGGTGCCCGCGGACCGCATCCTGGTCGACCGCCAGGGGTACACCACCTACGACTCGGCCGTGCAGGCCCGCGCGCTCCTGGGCCCGCTCGGGCTCAGGACGGTGGTGCTGTGCTCGCAGTACTACCACCTGCCGCGGGCGCGGCTGGCCTTCACCCGCGCCGGTCTGGGGCCGGTCTCGACCGCTCACGCCCCGGTGAGGCCCGAGTGGCACGAGCCCTGGAGCCTGCTCCGGGAGTGGGTGGGTTACTACGTCTACCTGCTCCGTCCGTACCCGGGCTGAGCGGGCGCCCGGGGGTCAGCGCGCCCTGCGCCGGAGCACCAGCGCCAGGGCCAGCCCCAGGCCGAGCAGGCCGGCCTCCAGGGGCGAGCTCGAGGCTCCGCACACGCAGCCGCCGCCGCTCACGTGTGTCAGGTCCGGATCGCTGGCGCCGCCGTCGCCCCCGTCCTGTCCGGGCTGGCACACCCCGGCCTGGCATGTCCCGTCCGGACAGGCCGTCCCCTCCGGGAGCGCTGCGTGCCGGCAGGCGCCGTCGGCCGCTTCGCAGCCGTCCTCGGTGCACGGGTTGCCGTCGTCGCAGGCGAGCGGGGTCCCGGCGCACACGCCGGCCAGGCAGGCGTCGGCCGAGGTGCAGCCGTCGCCGTCGTCGCAGGGGGTGGCGTCGGGCCGGTCCACCAGGGAGCAGGCGCCCGTCGCCGGGTCGCAGGCCGCCTGGCGGCAGTCCGTGTCGGCGGTGGGATCGCACACCACCACGGTCGCGGGATCCACCACGCAGGCGGGGCTCTGGCAGACCAGGGTGCCGTTGCACAGGTCCGCGTCCTCGAAGGGCGCGCAGTCCGCGTCCGCGCTGCACTGGCAGGTGTTGGCTCCGGGCTGGCAGGCGCCGGCCGCGCAGGTGTCGCCCCCGGTGCAGGGGTTGCCGTCGTCGCAGGGGGCGCTGTTCGGGGAGAAGGCGCAGCCCGCGGCGGGCTCGCAGCCGTCGTCGGTGCAGGGGTTGGCGTCGTCGCAGACGAGCGGGGCACCCACCTGGCAGCCGAGGAGCGGATCGCAGCTCTCCACGCCGTTGCAGGTGTCGCCATCGTCGCAGGCGAGCGGGGTGCCGGTGCACACGCCGGCCAGGCAGGCGTCGGCCGAGGTGCAGCCGTCGCCGTCGTCGCAGGGGGTGGCGTCGGGCCGGTCCACCAGGGAGCAGGCGCCCGTCGCCGGGTCGCAGGCCGCCTGGCGGCAGTCCGTGTCGGCGGTGGGATCGCACACCACCACGGTCGCGGGATCCACCACGCAGGCGGGGCTCTGGCAGACCAGGGTGCCGTTGCACAGGTCCGCGTCCTCGAAGGGCGCGCAGTCCGCGTCCGCGCTGCACTGGCAGGTGTTGGCTCCGGGCTGGCAGGCGCCGGCCGCGCAGGTGTCGCCCCCGGTGCAGGGGTTGCCGTCGTCGCAGGGGGCGCTGTTCGGGGAGAAGGCGCAGCCCGCGGCGGGCTCGCAGCCGTCGTCGGTGCAGGGGTTGGCGTCGTCGCAGACGAGCGGGGTGCCCACCTGGCAGCCGAGGAGCGGGTCGCAGCTCTCGGCGCCGGTGCAGGCGTCGCCGTCGTCGCAGGCGAGCGGGGTGCCGGCCACGCAGCCCGAGGCCGGATCGCAGCCCTCGAGGCCGTCGCAGACGTCGCCGTCGTCGCAGATGAGCGGGGTGCCCGGGACGCAGCCCGAGGCCGGGTCGCAGCCCTCGAGGCCGTCGCAGGCGTCGCCGTCGTCGCAGACGAGCGGGGTGCCCGGCTGGCAGGCGCCGCCGGCGCACGCCTCGTCGCCGTTGCACGTGTCGCCGTCCGGGCAGGGGAGCGTGTTGGGCTCGAAGGCGCAGCCCGTGGCCGGGACGCAGGAGTCCGTGGTGCAGACGTTGCCGTCGTCGCAGGAGAGCGGCGTGCCGGCCTGGCAGCTCCCGGCGGCGCAGGTCTCGTCGCCGTTGCAGGCGTTGCCGTCGTCGCAGTCCAGGTCCTGCGCGCACACCGAGCACGAGGGCTGCTCCGCGTCCACGTTCCCGTCGCAGTCGTTGTCCAGGCCGTCGCTGCAGGTCGGATCGCCCAGGCCGCCCTCGAACATCCCGGGGTTGACGCTGACGTTGCCGTCGTCGCAGTCCACGCCGCCGCAGGCGAAGGGCGCGTAGCCGTCGTCGTCCGCGTCCAGCGGCGCGCCCTGGCAGGCGCCGAGCGCGCAGGTGTCGCCCTCGGAGCAGGGGTCGCCGTCGTCGCATGGATCGGCGTTGCCGGTGTAAGCGCAGCCCGTGGCCGGGGCGCACGAGTCCGTGGTGCAGGCGTTGCCGTCGTCGCAGGCGAGCGGCGTGCCCGGCTGGCAGCTCCCGCCGGCGCAGACCTCGGCGCCGTTGCAGAGGTCGCCGTCCGCGCAGGAGAGGGTGTTGTCCACTAGCACGCAGCCCGTGAACGGGTCGCACGAGTCCGTGGTGCAGAGGTTGCCGTCGTCGCAGGCGAGCGGTGTGCCGGCCTGGCAGGTGCCGGCGGAGCAGGCCTCGTCCCCGTTGCAGAGATCGCCGTCCGCGCAGGAGAGGGTGTTGGGGGCATAGCTGCAGCCCGTGGCCGGGGCGCAGGAGTCCGTGGTGCAGGAGTTGCCGTCGTCGCAGACGAGCGGGGTGCCGGCCTGGCAGGTGCCGGCCGCGCAGGCCTCGCTGCCGTTGCACTGATCGCCGTCCGAGCAGGAGACCGTGTTGGGGACATTGCTGCAGCCCGTGGCCGGGGCGCAGGAGTCCGAGGTGCAGACGTTGCCGTCATTGCAGCTCAGCGGTGTGCCGGCCTGGCAGGTGCCGGCGGAGCAGGCCTCGTCCCCGTTGCAGAGATCGCCGTCCGCGCAGGAGAGGGTGTTGGGGGCATAGCTGCAGCCCGTGGCCGGGGCGCAGGAGTCCGTGGTGCAGGAGTTGCCGTCGTCGCAGACCAGCGGGGCGCCGGCCTGGCACGAGCCCGCGGAGCAGGCCTCGTTGCCGTTGCAGAGGTCGCCGTCCGAGCAGGGCAGCGCGTTGTTGGCGAAGGCGCAGCCTGTGGCCGGGACGCAGGAGTCGGTGGTGCAGACGTTGCCGTCGTTGCAGGTGAGCGGCGTGCCGGCCTGGCAGGTGCCGCCGGAGCAGACCTCGGCGCCATCGCAGAGGTCGCCGTCCGCGCAGGAGGCCGTGTTGGGGACGAAGCTGCAGCCCGTGGCCGGGACGCAGGAGTCCGAGGTGCAGACGTTGCCGTCGTTGCAGGTCAGGGGGGTGCCGGCCTGGCAGGCGCCGCCGGCGCAGACCTCGCTGCCGTTGCACAAGTTGCCATCCGCGCAGGAGGCCGTGTTGGGGACGAAGCTGCAGCCCGTGGCCGGGACGCAGGAGTCGGTGGTGCAGACGTTGCCGTCGCTGCAGGTCAGGGGGGTGCCGGCCTGGCAGGCGCCGCCGGCGCAGACCTCGCTGCCGTTGCACAAGTTGCCGTCCGCGCACGAGGCCGTGTTGGGGACGAAGCTGCAGCCCGTGGCCGGGACGCAGGAGTCCGTGGTGCAGACGTTGCCGTCGTTGCAGACGAGCGGGGTGCCAGACTGGCAGGTGCCGCCGGAGCAGACCTCGTCGCCGTCGCAGAGGTCGGCGTCCGCGCAGGAGGCCGTGTTGGGGACGAAGCTGCAGCCCGTGGCCGGGACGCAGGAGTCCGTGGTGCAGACGTTGCCGTCGTTGCAGGTGAGCGGCGTGCCGACCTGGCAGGTGCCGCCGGAGCAGACCTCGGCGCCATCGCAGAGGTCGCCGTCCGCGCAGGAGGCCGTGTTGGGGGCAAAGCTGCAGCCCGTGGCCGGGACGCAGGAGTCGGTGGTGCAGACGTTCCCATCGTTGCAGGTCAGGGGAGTGCCGGCCTGGCACGCGCCCGCGGCGCAGACCTCGCTGCCGTTGCACAGGTTGCCGTCGGGGCAGGGCAGGGTGTTGTTGGCGTAGGCGCAGCCCGTGGCCGGGTTGCAGGAGTCGGTGGTGCAGAGGTTGCCGTCGTCGCAGGTGAGCGGGGTGCCGGCCTCGCACGAGCCGGCGGCGCAGATCTCGTCGCCGTTGCAGGCGTTGCCGTCCGAGCAGTCGCCGTTGCCCGAGCAGACCGAGCACGACGGCTGCTCCAGGTCGGTGTTGCCGTCGCAGTCGTTGTCCAGCCCGTCGGCGCACGTGGGATCGCCCAGCCCACCCTCGAAGGCGCCGGGGTTGACGGCGGGGTCGGTGTCGTCGCAGTCCGTGCCGAGGCAGGCCAGCGGCACGTAGGTGTCGCCGTCCGCGTCCAGCGGGTCGCCCTGGCAGGTGCCGGCCGCGCAGGCGTCGGCCATGGTGCAATCGTCGGCGTCGTCGCAGGGGCCGGTGTTGGCGGGGTAGGCGCAGCCCGTGGCCGGGACGCAGGAGTCCATGGTGCAGACGTTGCCGTCGTTGCAGACGAGCGGGGTGCCGGCCTGGCACGAGCCGCCGGAGCATGCCTCAGCGCCGTCGCAGAGGTCGCCGTCCGGGCAGGGCAGGGTGTTGTTGGCGTAGCTGCAGCCCGTGGCCGGGACGCAGGAGTCCGTGGTGCAGACGTTGCCGTCGTTGCAGACGAGCGGGGTGCCGGCCTGGCACGAGCCCGCGGAGCAGGCCTCGTTCCCGTTGCACAGGTCGCCGTCCGGGCAGGGCAGGGTGTTGTTCGCGTTGCTGCAGCCCGTGGCCGGGACGCAGGAGTCCGTGGTGCAGAGGTTGCCGTCGTTGCAGACGAGCGGGGTGCCGGCCTGGCAGGAGCCCGCGGCGCAGACCTCGTTCCCGTTGCACAGGTTCCCGTCTGGGCAGGGGACGGTGTTGTTGACGTTGCTGCAGCCCGTGGCCGGGACGCAGGAGTCCGTGGTGCAGAGGTTGCCGTCGTTGCAGGTGAGCGGCGTGCCGGCCTGGCACGAGCCCGCGGAGCAGGCCTCGTTGCCGTTGCAGAGGTCGCCGTCCGGGCAGGGCAGCGCGTTGTTGGCGTAGGCGCAGCCCGTGGCCGGGACGCAGGAGTCCGTGGTGCAGAGGTTGCCGTCGTTGCAGGTGAGCGGCGTGCCGGCCTGGCAGGAGCCCGCGGAGCAGACCTCGTTCCCGTTGCACAGGTTCCCGTCTGGGCAGGGGACGGTGTTGTTGACGTTGCTGCAGCCCGTGGCCGGGACGCAGGAGTCCGTGGTGCAGACGTTCCCGTCGTTGCAGACGAGCGGGGTGCCGGCCTGGCAGGAGCCCGCGGAGCAGACCTCGTTGCCGTTGCAGAGGTTGCCGTCCGGGCAGGGCAGGGTGTTGTTCGCGGTGCTGCAGCCCGTGGCCGGGACGCAGGAGTCCGTGGTGCAGAGGTTGCCGTCGTCGCAGACCAGCGGGGTGCCGGCCTGGCAGGAGCCCGCGGCGCAGACCTCGTTCCCGTTGCACAGGTTGCCGTCTGGGCAGGGGACGGTGTTGTTGACGTTGCTGCAGCCCGTGGCCGGGACGCAGGAGTCCGTGGTGCAGACGTTGCCGTCGTTGCAGACGAGCGGGGTGCCGGCCTGGCAGGAGCCCGCGGAGCAGACCTCGTTCCCGTTGCAGAGGTTGCCGTCCGGGCAGGGCAGGGTGTTGTTCGCGGTGCTGCAGCCCGTGGCCGGGACGCAGGAGTCCGTGGTGCAGAGGTTGCCGTCGTTGCAGACCAGCGGGGTGCCGGCCTGGCAGGAGCCCGCGGAGCAGACCTCGTTCCCGTTGCACAGGTTGCCGTCCGGGCAGGGCAGGGTGTTGTTCGCGGTGCTGCAGCCCGTGGCCGGGACGCAGGAGTCCGTGGTGCAGAGGTTGCCGTCGTCGCAGACCAGCGGGGTGCCGGCCTGGCAGGAGCCCGCGGCGCAGACCTCGTTCCCGTTGCACAGGTTGCCGTCTGGGCAGGGGACGGTGTTGTTGACGTTGCTGCAGCCCGTGGCCGGGACGCAGGAGTCCGTGGTGCAGACGTTGCCGTCGTTGCAGACGAGCGGGGTGCCGGCCTGGCAGGAGCCCGCGGAGCAGACCTCGTTCCCGTTGCAGAGGTTGCCGTCCGGGCAGGGCAGGGTGTTGTTCGCGGTGCTGCAGCCCGTGGCCGGGACGCAGGAGTCCGTGGTGCAGACGTTCCCGTCGTTGCAGACCAGCGGGGTGCCGGCCTGGCAGGAGCCCGCGGCGCAGACCTCGTTCCCGTTGCACAGGTTCCCGTCCGGGCAGGGCAGGGTGTTGGTGACGTTGCTGCAGCCCGTGGCCGGGACGCAGGAGTCCGTGGTGCAGAGGTTGCCGTCGTCGCAGACCAGCGGGGTGCCGGGCAGGCAGCTGCCTGTGGCGACCACGCAGGTCTCCGCACCGTTGCAGGCGTCCCCGTCGTCGCAGTCCGGATCGCCGGTACAGGTGGCCGGCTCCTTGATCCAGATCTGGAGGTTGTCCAGCCGGCAGCCGGCCTGGTTGACGGTGTAGTCGGTGTACGAGCGGAAGCGGAAGTAGACGGTGTCGTAGCCGATCAGCGGGGTGAGGTTCACCTCCTGCGCGCCGCTGGCGGTGCCGGTGAAGCCGGTGATGATCCGCCACTGGACGTTGTCCAGGCTGTACTCCCAGATCAACCAGTCATAGTTCTGCTCGTAGGCGCAGGACACCAGGTCGAAGCTGATCGAGGCGGACACCGCGTCGCTCAGATCGACCCCGGCCGAGAAGGTGGCCGAGGAGCGGTTGTTGTCTCGGTAGTTGGCCCCCGGGCTGTCGTCCAGCACCCCGCCCTGCACGGCCCAGGTGGGGGTCAGGGTCCAGTTGGTCGCGTTGCCGAAGGTCTCGTCGACGACCAGCGTGTCGGGCGCGTCGCCGGCCGCGGTGACGAGGATGTCGTCGAGGTACCACCCGTCCCGGCGGGTGCTGGCGTTCGACGACAGCCAGAAACGGAGCTGGACCCGCTGGCCGGTCGCGAGGATCGTGCCGGCCCACTCGTGCCAGGTGGTGTTGGTGCCGGTGACCTGATCCACGCTGGTCCAGGCCGACCAGGTGGCGCCGTCGTAGGTGCGGATCTGGATCCTGCCGTAGTCCGCGTTGGCCTGCAGATCGTAGCGCTGCCAGAAACTGAGCCGGATCAGCTGATCGTTCGCCACGATCTCGGGCGAGACCAGGTAGAGGTTGGCGTTGTTCGGATAGTTGCCCCCGGGGCTGTCCGTCCAGCTGTGGGTCGGGCTGTGGCTCTGAGCGGTGACCTGGCCCCAGTCTCCGGTCCAGCCGTTGAGCCCCCCCTCGACGTCGTCGTCGAGCAGGACGGTCTCGGCGGGTGTGGTGATGACCACCACGTTCGACAGGGCGCTCCGGTTGCCGGCGTTGTCCACCACCTCGAGGCCGAAGCGGTAGGTCGTCCCCGGCGAGAGGCCGCCGATGGTGAAGTTGTCCACCTGCCCGACCGGGGACGGGGTCCACAGCCCGAGGATCGGCTCGGCCGTGGCGTAGTCGAAGGTGGCGCCCTCGGCCACCCGCAGGTCGTAGTAGTTGGCCTGCCCCGCGTTGCCGTCGTCGCCCGTGGCGGTCGTGCGCAGGAGCACCCGCCGGCTCTGGGTGAGGTGCACGCCGAGGGTGGGCGTGGCCGGGGCGGTCGCGTCTTCCTCGACCAGGTTGAAGACGTTGAGGTGCCCACCGGTGACCGACAGGCCGGCCAGCGAGGCCCAGCGCTGGCTGCGATCCATGAGCCGCTGGCGGATGGCGCTCACCCGCTGGACCTGGGTCATGCCCGCCCAGCCGGTGATCAGGTTCGGCGCCAGGCCGTACACGATGGCCGCCGCGCCCGAGGCGTGGGGCGCGGCCATCGAGGTCCCGCTCCACGACAGCCAGACGCTGTTGGCGGTGTCCCACATGCAGATCTGGTAGAGGCTCTCGGGGTAGCCGGTCAGGATGTTCGGGGTGGTGGAGACGATCTCCTCGCCCGGGGCGTAGAGGTGGACCGTGTTCAGGCCGTAGTTGGAGAACAGCGAGCCGTCGCCCCAGGCGCTGGAGGCGCCGACCGAGATGACGTTCTCGTAGGGGTAGTTGCCCGGGTAGGAGGGCGTGGTGTCGTTGTCGGTGCCGTCGTTGCCCGACGCGACCACGAAGACCACACCCTGGTCACGCGCCGCGGCGATCGCCGCGGCCAGGCTCGCGTCGTAGGCGCCGCCACCCCAGCTGTTGTTGAGCACCTTGGCGCCGTTGGTGACGCCGTAGTTGATCGCCGCGATGGCGTTGGCGGTGCTGCCGCCGGTCGGCCCGATGAACCGCAGCGCCATGATCTGGACGTTGGTCGTGGTGCCGTAGACGCCGATCGAGTTGTGGATCGCGGCGATGGCCCCGGCCACGTGGGTGCCGTGGCTGTCCTCGTCCATCGGGTTCGTGTCGTTCGAGTAGAAGTCGTAGCCGAGGCCCGGCCACATCACCGCGGCCAGGTCCGGGTGGGTGTAGTCCACGCCGGAGTCGATGACCCCGACGATGATCGTGCTCGGGGTGAAGCCGCGCCGGGCGATCTCGTCGTTGGCCTCCGGGGTGTCCATGTCCATGTCGGCCACGCGCGGATCCGGGTTGTACAGGCCGGCGTTCCCCTGGAAGGGCGCGTTGCCGCCCAGGTTCCGGTGGGCCCAGGCCATGTTGAAGTAGGGATCGCTGGGGACCTCGCTGGGGAAGTAGAGGTAGTTGGGCTGGGCGGCCTCCACCCCGGGTTGCTTGGTCAGCTCCGCGATGGCCTGCTCGACGTCCACGCCGCTGGTCAGGCGCAGCAGGTAGGTGCGGTTGAGCGTGGATTCCGGCGCGGACTCGAACCGCAGACGTCGCTCGACGCGGTGGCCCAGCGCCCCGGCCATGGCCTGCGCGGCACCCTCCTCCTGCCCTGCTCGCAGGGTGACCAGGACCTCGTCCACCACCCAGGCCGCCTTCGTTCCGGCGCGCCGCGGCGAGGGCTTCTGGACGGCCAGCTCCTCCGTGGAGACGCCGGGGCCCGGCTCCCCCGCGCCGTCGCACGACGGGCCGACCAGGGCGAGCAGGACGAGGGCCGCGGACGGGATCGCGATGGCTTTCGAGGGCATGCAGAACCTCCGGCGCTCGAGGCATTCCACCCGACGACCCCCTGAGGCTAACCCATGGCGATCTTTGTCACCAGGGGGAAGGGTGTGCAGCGGTATCGGGCTGTGGTAGGTCTGGTGTCCATGGACGCGCCGCGCCTGAATGCGTACCAGAGGGACGCCCACCTGACCTCGCTGCGCGCCCGCGCGGTCGCCTGCGCGCCCGCGCAGGGCGGCTTCCTGGTCGAGCTCGAGGACACGCTCTTCTACCCCGAGGGCGGGGGTCAGCCCGCCGACGCCGGCACCCTCGACGGGCAGGCGCTGCTCGGCCTGCAGAAGACGGCCGACGGGCGGGTGCTGCACCTCCTGGCCGAGGCCGTCGAGGTCGGGCGGGAGGTGGCGCTGGAGCTCGACTGGGCGCGGCGCCTCGATCACATGCAGCAGCACTCCGCCCAGCACATCCTGACCGCGCTGGCGCTGGCCGAGTTCGGCTGGCCCACCACGGCCTTCCACCTGGGGCCGGACCGCTCCGACCTCGAGCTGGGTCAGGACGGGCTCGACCTGGCGGCGCTGGCCGGCCTCCAGGCGCGGGCGAACGAGATCGTCCGCCAGGCCCGCCCGGTGCGCACCCGCTGGGTGAGCGCGGAGGAGTTCCAGACCCTGCCGGTGCGCTCCCGCATCCTGCCCGAGGGATTCGCCGGCCCCTACCGGCTGGTGGAGATCGAGGGCGTGGATCTCAACACCTGCGGCGGGACCCACGTGGCCTCCACCGCCGAGCTGCAGGCCGTCGCCCTCACGGGCACCGAGCGGCTGAGGGGGGGCACGCGGGTGTTCTTCCTGGCCGGTGGGCGGGTGCTGCGCGAGCTCGGCCAGGCGGTCGCGCACCAGCGCGCGCTCGGGGAGCTGCTGTCCTGCCCGCCGGCGGATCACCCGGCGGCCGTCTCGCGCCTGCAGGCCGAGCTCCGCGAGGCGGGCGTCCAGCGCCGCCAGCTCCAGTCCGAGCTGGCCCTGCACCTGGCGCGGGAGCTGTCCCGCGGCCCGCAGCCGGCCAGCCTGCACCGGCCCGAGGCCGACATGGCCTGCCTGCAGGCCGTGGCCCGGGCCTTCCTGGAGCTGTGTCCGCAGGGGCTCGCCCTGCTGACGGGCAAGGGCCTGTTCGTGCTGGCCGGCCCGGCGGACAGGCTGAAGGCCCTCGGTCCCCAGGTGGCCGCGGCGCTCGGCGGCCGGGGCGGGGGCGGGGCGGGGCTCTACCAGGGCAAGGCCGCGGAGCTCTCCCCGGCCGCCCGCGAGCGCGCGCTGGCGACGCTCAGGTCGAGCTGAAGCTCGGCTAGTAGAACACCTGCGTGGACCAGGTGGCCAGCACCGCCAGCGGCTGCCAGAACACGCCCAGCGCCAGGACGGCCACGGCGGTCACCACGGCCACCAGCCCGGCCGTGTTGCCCGCGGGCACGGCCGGGGCGCCCTCGGGGCCGGCCTCCAGGTACATGGCCTTCAGCACCCGGGCGTAGTAGGCCAGCGAGATGACCGCGTTCACCACCCCCACCACGGCCAGCAGCACGTACCAGAAGCCGCCCTTCCACAGCACCGCGGCGAACAGGTAGAGCTTGCCGACGAAGCCGGCCGTGGGCGGCAGGCCGATCAGCGAGATGAGCAGCACCGCCAGGGCGAGCGCCAGGAGCGGCGAGCGCCGCCCCAGCCCGCGGAAGGCCCCGAGCTGCTCGCCGGCCACCGGGTCGGGGTGGGCTCGGCTGACCGCGGACACGGCCGCGAAGGCCCCCAGGTTCATCAGCGCGTACACGATCAGGTACAGGCTGACCGACTCGAAACCGTCCTGGCCGCCCGCCAGGACGCCCAGCAGGATGTACCCCGCGTGGGCGATGGAGGAGTAGGCCAGCATGCGCTTCACGCTGTCCTGGACGAGCGCGGTCAGGTTGCCGAGCGTCATGCTGAGCGCGCTCAGGCCCCCCACCAGGGCCAGCCAGGGCACGGGCATGTCCAGCGCCGGGCCCAGGCTGCCGGGCGGAGAGAACAGGCCCCACAGCACCCGCAGGAGCACGGCGAAGGCCGCCGCCTTGGGGGCCACCGACAGCAGCCCGGCGAAGGGCGTGGGCGCGCCCTCGTAGGCGTCCGGGGCCCACATGTGGAAGGGCACCGCGGCCACCTTGAAGCCCAGGCCCGCCAGCAGGCACACCAGCCCGGCCCAGGCGGCCCACTGCCCGGCCGGGGAGGCCAGCGCGGTCCCCTCCACCAGGGCGGTGTGCAGCCCCTGCAGGCTGAGGTCGCCCAGCAGCCCGTACAGCAGGCTCATGCCGAACAGGCCGACGGCCGAGGCCACCCCGCCGTACAGCGCGTACTTGAGGGCCGCCTCCAGGCTGCGCCCGCGCGCCTTGTCCCAGCCGGTGAGCAGGTAGGACAGCAGGCTGACCGACTCGATCGCCACGTACAGCATGAGCAGGTGGTTCACGCAGGCCAGCAGCCCGAGGGCCGCGGTGAGCGCCAGCACCAGCCCGTGGTACTCCCCGCGCCGCGCGGGCGCGAGCGTCGGGCTCCCGGCGGACAGCACCAGGGCCAGGGCCGCGGCCGCCAGCACCAGCCCGCGGAAGACGAGCCCCAGCCGGTCGCAGGCCAGCAGCCCGCCGAACAGCAGGCCCAGGCAGCCGCCGGCCAGGCCGAACCACACCAGCCAGGCGAGCGCGCCCAGCAGCGCCGCCAAGCTCAGCAGGGGGAACAGCCAGCGGCCGGCCGGGCCGCGCACGAAGGCCGAGAGCAGCAACACCACCACCGCCGCGCCGCCCACCAGGAGCTCGGGCGTCACGTAGGGCAGGCTGGCCAGGCTGCTGAGCGGTCCTTGCATGGCTTCAGAGTCCGATCGCCCGGGCCAGCGGCGCCACCAGCTCGTGCAGGCCGTGCTGCATGAGGTCCAGGATGGGCATGGGGTAGAAGCCGAGCAGCAGCATGAGCGCCGCCAGCGGGTAGAGCGTCAGGCGCTCGCGCCACAGCAGGTCCTTGAGCCCCTTGTACCTCTCGTTCAGCGGCCCGAGGAACATGCGCTGGATGGTCCACAGGTAGTAGGCCGCGGTGATGATCACCGCGCTGGCCGAGATGACGGTCAGCACGGTGAACACCGGGAACGCGCCCAGGAAGCACAGCGCCTCGCTGATGAAGCCGTTCAGCCCGGGCAGGCCCAGGGAGGCCATGAAGGTCAGGCCCATGATCGCGGTGTACTCCGGCATCACCTTGGCCAGGCCGCCGAAGCCCAGGATCTCCCGGTGGTGGGCGCGGTCGTAGATCACCCCGGCGATCAGGAACAGCGCCGGGCTGATGATACCGTGGTTCCACATCTGCAGCACCGCGCCGTCGATGCCGGCCTCGGTGAAGGCCGCCATGCCCAGCAGCACGAAGCCCATGTGGCTGACGGAGGAGTAGGCGATCAGCTTCTTGAGATCCTTCTGCGCCATGCACACGAAGGCCGCGTACACGATGTTGATGGTGCCGAAGATGGCCATGCCCCACTGGGCCCAGACGGTCGCCTCGGGCAGGATGGCGAAGTTCAGGCGCAGGATGCCGTAGGCGCCCATCTTCAGCAGGATGCCCGCCAGGATGACCGAGATGGGGGTGGGCGCCTCCACGTGCGCGTCCGGCAGCCAGGTGTGGAAGGGGAACATGGGGATCTTGATGGCGAAGGCGATGAACAGCCCCACCCAGACGACCTTGGGGAAGGCCATGCCCAGCAGGTTGCCCACGCTGCCGAAGTCGTTCTCGGTGGCCAGCTTGATGAGGTTGAAGGTGTGGTTGGCCGGGGAGCCGTCGACCAGCGTGGTCGGATTGGAGGCGAAGTACAGCGCCAGCATCCCCAGCAGCATCAGCACCGAGCCGGCCAGGGTGTAGAGGAAGAACTTGATGGCGGCGTACTCCTTGCGCGGGCCGCCCCAGATGCCGATCAGGAAGTACATGGGCAGCAGCATCAGCTCCCAGAACACGTAGAACAGGAAGAAGTCGAGGGCGCAGAACACCCCGAACATGGCGGTCTCCAGCAGCATCAGCAGCGCCATGTAGCCCGGCACCGAGCGCCGGGAGAAGTGCTGGCCGTTCTTCGCCCCGGGGACCGGGCTCGCATGGCCCGCGTCGTCCCTGGGGATGCCCCAGGGCAGCGAGGCCAGCACGGCGATGAAGGAGACGAGCGCGGTCAGCATGACCATGGTGATCGACAGGCCGTCGATCCCCATGAAGTACTCGATGTTGAAGGCCTGGATCCACACCGCGTGGTGGACGAACTGCAGCCCGGAGGCCCGGGAGTCGAAGCCCAGCCACACCACGGCGGTCAGCCCCAGGGAGGCCGCCGAGCCGAGCAGCGCCAGCGCGCGGCTGGCCTGGTCGAGCACGGCCTGCGGCAGCCGGGTCAGCGGCCGGGTGAGCAGCAGCAGGCCGATGCCGCCCATGGCCAGCAGCGGCGCGAAGGTGATCCACGAGAGCAGGCTCGAATTGCTTAGGGTTGGCATCGTGTCGCGTACCCCGTGCGTGGCCTCAGGCGGCCAGATCCACCAGGAAGCGGGTCAACACCGCGGCCAGCAGCAGGCCCAGGGCCAGGCCGACCAGGTAGCTCGGCAGGCGTCCGGTCTGCAGCCTGCGCAGCGCCCCGCCGGCGCCGCGCGTGACGCGGGCCACGGCGTCGACCAGCCCGTCCACCAGGTGCTGGTCGATCCAGCCGTCCACCCAGGCGAAGGCGCGGGTGAGCACGCCCGTCAGGTTGACCAGCCCATCGATCACCTTGAGGTCGAACCAGGCCAGCACCCGGCTCAGGCTCACCGTGCCCAGCACGAACGTGGCCTGGTAGGCCTCGTCCACCTTGTACTTCTGGTAGACGAAACCGTGCAGGCCGGGCAGGCGCGCCTGCAGCCGGGCGGGCAGGTCGCTCTTGCGCCCACGGTACAGCCACCAGGCCAGCCCCAGGCCGAGCGTCGCCACGGCCACGGAGGCCAGCATCAGCGCGAGCTCCAGGCCGTGCGCCTCCTCCGGGCTGTACACCCGGGCCAGGCCCTCGGCGGCGCCGAACACCGGGGCCAGGAAGTGCTCGAGGGTCGGGTGGACCTCGGTGAGCACCTCGGGCAGGCCCAGGAAGCTGGACAGCAGCGCGCCCGCCGCCAGCACCAC
Source organism: Myxococcota bacterium (assembly GCA_022710975.1). GTDB lineage: Bacteria > Myxococcota > B64-G9 > B64-G9 > B64-G9 > JAKLGA01. The sequence goes on from JAKLGA010000009.1 coordinate 247,433, forward strand.
CAGCACCACGGTGATGACCGGCCGCTGCTCCTCGGGCTCCGGCGGCTCGTCGACGTGCCCGTGACCGTCCGCGTGGTCGTGCCCGTGGGCGGTCAGCCTGGCCAGCGGGCCGGTGAAGGTCAGGAAGTAGGAGCGCCACATGTAGAAGGAGGTCAGCCCGGCGGTGAGCGCGCCCACCAGCCACAGGCTCCAGCCGGGCACGTACAGGCTGTTGGCGTTGAAGGCCTGCCACAGGATCTCGTCCTTGGAGAAGAAGCCCGCGGCGATGGGGAAGCCCGAGATGGCCACGCAGGCGAACCAGTAGGTCCAGCGGGTGATGGGCATGACCTGACCCAGGCCGCCCATCCTGCGCATGTCCTGCTCGTGGTGCATGGCCAGGATGACCGAGCCGGCCCCCAGGAACAGGCAGGCCTTGAAGAAGGCGTGGGTCAGCAGGTGGTAGCTGCCGGCCCAGAAGGCGCCTACCCCCACGCCCAGGAACATGAAGCCGAGCTGGCTCACCGTGGAGTAGGCCAGCACCTTCTTGATGTCGTGCTGCAGCAGCCCGATGGTGGCGGCGAACAGCGCCGTGCCCACGCCCACCACGGCCACCACCGTCATGGCCTCGGGCGACAGCACGTACAGGAAGTTCATGCGGGCCACCATGTACACGCCGGCGGTCACCATGGTGGCGGCGTGGATCAGCGCCGAGACCGGGGTGGGGCCGGCCATGGCGTCGGGCAGCCACACGTACAGCGGGATCTGGGCCGACTTGCCGGTGGCGCCCAGGAACAGGAACAGGCCCGCCAGCGTGGGCACCGCCACGCCCCACAGCTCCTTGCCCTGCACCGCGGCCATCAGACCCGGCAGCTCGCGGAAGGTGAGCGAGGCCCCGCCCGCGGGCCGCCAGCCGGAGGCGGTCCAGTCGCCGCCCAGGCTCCAGAACAGGATCATCAGCCCGATCAGGAAGCCGAAGTCGCCCACCCGGTTGACCACGAAGGCCTTCATGCCGGCCCGGGCGTTGGCGAGCTCCGTGTACCAGAAGCCGATCAGCAGGTAGGAGCACAGCCCCACGCCCTCCCAGCCGACGAACATGAGCAGCAGGTTGTCGGCCAGCACCAGGGTGAGCATGGAGAACATGAACAGGTTCAGGTAGGCGAAGAAGCGCCAGAAGGCCGGGTCGCGGTGCATGTAGCCCAGGCTGTAGACGTGGATCAGGCTGCCGACGAAGGTGACCACCAGCGCCATCATGGCCGACAGGGGATCCATGGCGAAGGCGAGGTCCACGCCCACCGGGCCGACCTGGAACCAGGGCCACAGGCGCGACCACAGCGCGCTGCCCTCGGGCAAGCCGAGCAGCTCGACGAACGAGGCGACGGCCACCGCGCAGGCGGCCCAGGACAGCGCCACCGCGGGCAGGCCGGCCGCGCGCTCGCCCAGCGCCCGCTGCAGGCCGCGGCCGAACAGGAAGGTCAGCGCCGCGCCCAGCAGCGGCAGGGCGGGGATCAACCACAGGCTGTTCGAGGCCACCAGCATGCGCGTCAGCCCTTCAGGGTGTCCAGGTGATCCACGTCCGCCTCGCGGGTGCGGCGGTGGATGGCCAGCACCAGCGCCAGCACCACGGCCGCCTCGGCCGCGGCCAGCACGATCAGGAACAGGGCGAAGAGCTGGCCGTCGAGCGTGCCCGAGCCGTAGCGCGAGAAGGCCACCAGGTTGAGCCCGGCCGCGTTCAGCATCAGCTCGATGCCGACCAGCACCGCGATGGCGCTGCGGCGCACCAGCGCGCAGGCGAGCCCCGCGGCGAACAGCAGCGCCGCCACCACCAGGAAGTGCGGCAGGCCGACCTGGATCATCGCCCGCCCTCCTCGCGCCTGGCGATCACCACCGCGCCGATCACCACGGCCAGCAGCACCAGCCCCAGGAGCTCGAAGGGCAGCAATCCCCTGGTGAGCAGGATGCGGCCCAGCTCGACGGTGGTGGGCGCGTAGGGCAGGGGCGCCTCGGCGGGGGCCCAGGGCGCCAGCAGCGCGAGCGCCACCAGCATCACCGCCGCCCCCGCGCCCAGCAGCAGCCCGAGGGCCGTGGACGGCAAGCCCGGGTAGCGGTTGGAGCGGGAGGCCACCTCGATGCGGCTGGTCAGCATGACCGCGAACAGCATCAGCACCAGGATGCCGCCCACGTAAACCAGCAGCTGCACCACCGCCACGAAGTCCGCGGCCAGGCAGGCGTACAGGCCGGCCACGCCCAGGAAGGTGCCCAGCAGCGAGAACACCGACCGCACGATGTTGCGCGAGAGCGCCGCGTACAGGCCGCAGCCCACGCTGAGGGCGGCCAGGCCGTAGAAGGCGAGATCCGCGAGCGACCAGGCGCGCTCCACCAGGCCCGGATCAGCCGGCATGCTCGCCTCCCTCTGGCCGGGCGGGCGGCCGCGGCCGGTCCCAGGGCCCGGGCATGCGGGCGCGCAGGATGGAGCCCAGCGGCTTGGGCGCGGGCGGCGGCTCCTGCTTGGCCTTGGCCGGCTGCCGCGGCGCGTCCACGAAGGGCACCACCAGGGCGCGCACGTCACCGGTGCCGCCCTCGAACTCGTGGCTGTGGCGGATGGCGCCGGTGGGGCAGGCCTCAGTGCACAGCCCGCAGAACATGCACTTGCCCAGATCGATGTCGAAGCGCTGGATCAGCCGGCCGCGCTCGGCGTGCTTGACCACCTCGAGCGCGATGCAGTCGATGGGGCAGGCCCGGTCGCAGGCGGCGCAGCCGGTGCACAGATCGAGATCGACCTCCAGCATGCCGCGGCTGCGCTCGGGCAGCAGCTCGATCACCGGCACCCGCATCCGGTCGGGGTACTGCAGGGTCACGGGCGCGCGCAGCAGGTAGGAGAAGGTCACCGCCAGGCCGTCGCCCACGCTCAGCACGGTCCGGCCGATGGCGCGGAGGTAGCTCGCCAGCGCGCCCATCAGCGCTCCTCCTGGCCGCGGGCGGCCTTGCGGAAGGCGCCGTAGCGCCGCGTCTGCCAGGCCGGATCGAACGCGCCGCGCGCCCCGCGCTGCAGCACGTCCAGGCTCACGCGGTCGCCCGCCCGCCGGATGTGGTGGGCCACGCGCCAGGCGAACAGCGCCCCACCGAGCGCGCCCAGCCCGGTCGTCCCCAGCCGCAGGCCGAGGTCGAGGGCCGAGCCGGGGACCACCGCCAGCAGCAGCAGGCTGGTGCCCAGCAGGCAGGCGAAGGCCAGCGGGATCAGGTAGCGGTAGCACAGCCCCATGAGCTGATCGACCCGCAGCCTGGGCAGCGTCCAGCGCAGCCAGACCACCACGAACACCAGCGCCCAGGCCTTGGCGAAGAAGATCGCGAAGCCCAGCAGCTGCAGCCACACGGAGCCGGCCTGCTCGGCGGGGCTCACCCCCGGCACCTGCCAGCCGCCCAGGAACAGGCTGGTGGCGATGGCGGACAGCAGGTAGATGTTGGCGAACTCGCCCAGGAAGAAGCCGCCGAAGCGGATGCCCGAGTACTCGGTGTTGTACCCGGCCACCAGCTCGCTCTCCGCCTCGGGCAGGTCGAAGGGCGTGCGGTTGCCCTCGGCCACCGCGGCGGTGAAGTACAGGAAGAAGGCCACCAGGCAGAAGGGATCGCGGAAGACGAACCAGTTCCAGGGCGCCCCGCCCTGGGCGCGCACGATGTCCTGCATGGACAGGCTGCCCGCGCCCAGGACCACCACCAGCACCGCCAGGCCGGCCGGCAGCTCGTAGGACACGATCTGGGCCGCCGAGCGGACGCCGCCCAGCAGGCTCCACTTGTTGTTGGAGGCCCAGCCGGCCATCAGCACGCCCACCACCACCAGCGAGGTGATGGCCAGCAGGAACAGGATGCCCACGTTCAGATCGGCGGCGATCAGCAGCTGGCCGAAGGGCACGCTGACGAAGGCGGTGAACACCCCCAGCATGCAGGCGTAGGGCGCCAGGCGGAACATGGGTCCATCGGCCTGGGCCGGGATCACGTCCTCCTTGAGGATCATCTTGGCGCCGTCGGCCAGCCACTGCAGGAAGCCGAAGGGGCCCACCCGGTTCGGGCCGACACGGCTCTGGGTGCGGCCGGCCACCCGCCGCTCGACCCAGGTGATGATCCCCGCGTAGGTCAGCGCCACCACGAACACCAGCGCGGCCACCAGCAGGATGGCCGCGGCGGCCAGCAGCTCCTGGCCCCAGGGGCCCAGGGACCAACGCGCGGAGAGGTGCTGGACGAGGCTCTCCATGGCCTCACCGATCCACTTCGGGCGCGATCGGGTCCAGGCTGGCGATCAGCGCCACCAGGTCCGCGATCATCAGCCCCCGGCTGAGGTGCTCGACGATGCTGAGCGCGGCGAACGAGCTCGAGCGCCACTTGGCCCGGCTGGGCTTGGGGCTGCCGTCGGACACCAGGTACAGCCCCAGCTCCCCGCGGGCGCCCTCCACGGGCTGGTACACCTCGCCCGCCGGCGGCTTGATGGAGCGGGGCACCTTGGCCAGGATGTCGCCCGCGGGCAGCCGCTCCAGCGCCTGCCGGAGCAGGCGCACGCTCTGGCGCATCTCGGCCACCCGCACCGTCCAGCGGTCGTAGCAGTCGCCCACCTGGCCCTGCTCCCCGCGGCCCACCGGCACCTCGAAGCTGAGCTCCGGGTAGACCGAGTAGGGCCGGTCACGCCGCAGGTCCCAGTCCACGCCGGAGGCCCGCAGGTTCGGGCCGACCAGGCCCCAGCCGACCGCGTCCGAGGCGCAGATGACCGCCACGCCCCCCAGCCTGCGCACCAGGATCTCGTTGCCGCCGACCAGCGAGTGCAGCTCGTCCAGGATCGGCTCCAGGTGATCCAGGTAGGCGCGCACCTTGCCTTGCCAGCCCTCGTCCACGTCGTGGGCCACCCCGCCGATGCGCACGTAGTGGTAGGTCAGGCGGTTGCCGCACAGCGCCTCGAGCAGGTCGTTGATGGCCTCGCGCTCGCGCAGCAGGTAGACGAAGGGCGTGTAGGCGCCCACGTCCATGGCGATCGAGCCCAGGGCGATGCAGTGGTTGGCGATGCGGTTCAGCTCGCAGGCGATCACCCGCAGGTACTCGGCCCGGCGCGGCACCTGCAGGCCCAGCAGGCGCTCCACGGCCATCGACCACACCTGGTTGCAGAACATCGACTCCAGGTAGTTGATGCGGTCGGTGAAGGGCACGTAGGCCGCGTAGGTGTGGGCCTCGGCCAGCTTCTCCAGGCCGCGGTGCAGGTAGCCCACCTCGGGCACCGCCCGGCGCATGATCTCGCCGTCGGTGTGCAGCACGAAGCGCAGCACCCCGTGGGTGGCCGGGTGGTGCGGCCCCATGTTGAGCACGAACTCCTCGCGCCCGACCTGCTGCAGCTCGGGGCTCATGCGCCGCCTCCGCCGTCAGGCTGGCCGCCGGCCGGATCCCGGCCCAGGCCGCGGGGGGCCAGGTAGGTCTGCTTGGCCAGCTCGCCGGCGGTCGCGCGCGCCTCGCGCCGGGTGGGGATGCCGCGGTACTCCGCCGGCTCCTGCCAGTCCTTGCGCAGCGGGTGGCCCGGCCAGTCCTCGGGCAGCAGCAGGCGCCGGAGATCCGGGTGGCCGCGCAGCCGCACGCCCAGCAGATCCCACAGCTCGCGCTCGTGCCAGTCGGCCGCGGGCCACACCTGCGCCACGCTGTCCAGCTCGGGCGCGGCCCGCTCGAGCGAGGTGCGCAGCACCAGCGCGCGCCGGTGGCGGTAGGAGAACAGGTGCGCCACCACGTCGATCCGCCCGGCCTCCGGGCGGTCCACGCCGGCCAGGCTGCGCAGGAAGTCGAAGCCGAGCTCGGGCAGGTCGCGGGCCGCGCGGCAGGCCTCGCGCCAGCGCGCCGCGGGCACCTCCAGCCAGGCGTCGCCCGCGGGCGCGGCGGCCCCCGCGGGATCGGGCGCGGCGCCGCCCACCGTGGGCGCCTCGCCCAGCGCGCCGGCCAGGGCCGCCTGGCAGGTGGCCAGCTCCTCGGCCGGGCTCATTCCTTGCACTCCTTGCCCGCGGGCCAGGGATCGGCCGGCAGGGGCAGCTCGCCGCGGATCTTCCGGAGGTAGGGCTCGCGCTCCACCTTCTGCTGGAGGAGCATCAGGCCCTCGAGCAGCGCCTCGGGCCGGGGCGGGCAGCCGGGGATGTACACGTCCACGGGCACGATGAGATCCCCGCCCTTGACCACGCTGTAGCTGCCCTGGAACAGGCCGCCGGTGTTGGCGCACGAGCCCATGGCGATCACGTAGCGAGGCTCGGCCATCTGCTCGTGCAGCCTGCGGATGCGGCTGGCCATGCGGTAGGTGATGGTGCCGGCCAGGATGAGCACGTCCGCCTGGCGCGGGGTGGGCCGGAACAGGAAGCCGAAGCGGTCGGCGTCCGCGCGCGGGCCGCCTGTCTGCATCAGCTCGATGGCGCAGCAGGCCGTGCCGAAGAGCAGGTACCAGAGGCTGTGCTTGCGCGCCAGGTTGAGCAGGCCGTCGAGCGGGCCCAGGGCGAAGCCGCCCTCCGGTCCGGCCTCGATGATCGGGCGGTCGCCGGCGGCGCTCATGGCGCGGGGCTCCTCGGGCCCACCTCGACCTCGCGGCACTCCCCGGCGGTCAGCGCGCGCACCCAGGTGAGGTCGCCGCGCGCCCACACGTACACCAGCGCGACGAGCAGCACCGCCAGGAAGAGGAACATCTCGGTGAAGGCCAGCAGGCCGGCCCCGGCGGCCACCGCCTCGCGGAACACCACGGCTACCGGCACCACCAGCGCCACCTCCACGTCGAACACCACGAACACCAGGGCGATGACGTAAAAACGGTTGTTGAAGTTGAACCAGGCTGGCCCGACCGCCGGCTCGCCGCACTCGTAGGTGACCCGCTTGCTCGCCTCGGGCCGGTGGGGCCGGAGGAGCTTGCCCAGGAGCAGCAGGGCCAGCAGCGCGACCCCGCTCACCACCAGGAAGCCGAGCACCATGCCGAGATCGAAGCCCATGCGGCGCACTCTCCAGGGCGGATGCCCTCGGACGGCCCTAAGGAAATCCGCTGGATAGCCAGATGTCAAGCGTCCATTTTCCGGCGGCCGGACGGAGATCCCGTCGCCCGGACGGGCGGTTGACAGGGGCGCGGGCCAGGGTCTACAACCAACCGAGGCACCCCGGCCTTTCGCCAGGGGGCGAGGAGCGAGCATGCGCGAGCGATCCCTCCCGGTCCTGGTCCTGGTCGGCGCCGCCTGCCTGGCCGGCTGCTACTACTCTCCCCAGACCCGCAGGCCCAAGGCCAACGCGTCCTACCTGGGTGAGGCCGAGGCCGAGGAGGTGATCCAGCGCCAGCTCGCGCCCCACGGGGTTAAGCTCGTCAGCAACATGAAGCTGCAGCGGGACAGCGTCGCGTTCGAGGCCGACGGCTACGACCGGGCCCTGCGGGTGGGCTACGAGTACCGTTCGCACGAGGGCATGGACTTCGAGGGCGAGGAGGACTCCACCGCGGACGGGCTCAGCGACGCCGAGATCGAGGCCCTGGTCGCCCGCCAGGACACCTTCCGCGAGTTCTTCCTGATCGTGCCCGAGGGGCCGCAGGAGGCGGTCACGCAGGCGGTCGACGCCTTCGTCAAGGAGCTGTACGCCATGGAGGTCCTCAAGCAGGCCAAGAAGGAGACCAAGCAGGACAACCTCTTCCCCGACGATCAGAAGAAGAACAAGGAGTTGCTTCCCTGGGAGGCCACCGGAGATCTTAAGAAGAAGCGCGAGGAGATGGAGAAGCAGGAGAAGGACAGGGACGAGGACGCGCTCGCGCCGGACGATGACTCCTGGAAGGGCGAAGAGGACGAGGACAGCGACAAGAAGCTCGACACGGACACGAAGAAGAGCCCGGCCGCGGACGAGCCCCGCCCGGCGGCGAAGAAGAAAACGGCCGAGGAGAAGAAGAAGCCCGAGGAGAAGAAGAAGACCCCGGGCGACGACAAGCCGGAGGACGTGTGGGCGGACGACGGAGACGAGGACTTCTGACGGTGCGGGGCCGGGCTGCGAGAGGCGGGGACGGTGAGATGGGCTGCGAGAGGATGGACGCATGAAGGGTAGCTGTCCGGAGTGCAGCCGCACGTACGAGATCAGCGACGAGTTCCTGGCCATGGGCGGCAAGGCCAAGTGCCCGCACTGCATGCTCGACCTGGACTTCGCCCCGGCCGGGAGCGCGGAGCCGGCGGACGCCCAGCCGCGCTCCCGGCGCCACCCGAAGCGCGCCCCGACGCGCATCGCCCCCGACCTGCGCCCGGCGGCTCCCGTGGCCGGTCCGGAAGAGGTGGACGCCTTCTGCGACGCCTGCGGCAAGCGCTTCAAGATCGACGCCGAGTACCTGCGCATGGGCGGCGCGGCGGCCTGCCCGCACTGCGCCCAAAGCCTACGGATCGATCCGGCCACGGACCCCCGCCAGCCAGCCTCGAAGGAAGATGACCTGTCCACCGACCGGCACGACGACGAGCCGGGCCAGGAGCCCTACGGCCAGACGGGCGGGTTCGGGCTGGGCGATCTCGGCCTGGACGCGGAGGCGGGCGAGGCGCAGGACGGGGCCGCGCCCGTGTCGGTCGACGACACGCGCGAGCCCCACGAGGGGGAGCCCGCGCTGGAGACCGAGGACACCGCGCTGCCCACCGAGGTGATGAACTCGCCCTTCGTGGCGGCCCGCGAGCTGGCCGAGCCCGCTCCGCGGGCGGAGCCCGAGCCGTCGGCCGAGCCCTCGTCGCCCGAGATCTCGGACGGGGGCTTCGATCTCCCGCCCATGCAGGTGGCGCTCCAGGACCGCACCCTGGCCGACCAGACCGTGGCCGAGCACAGCCTGGACGAGATGTCCCAGGACCTCGGCGCGCTCGCCGACCCGGCGACCTCCGCGGCTGATCTGGAGCGGGCCGTGGAGGAGGGCGCGGGCTTCCAGGAGTCCCTCGACGGCCTGTCCACGTCCCTGGAGGGTGAGCTGACCGCGGCCGAGGGCGCCGAGGAGACCGAGGCGGGGGAGGAACCGGCCGCGGCAGGATCGGAGGAGGACGGGGGCGGAGGTGGGGACCAGCCCGGCGAGTCACCGGCCGAGGTGGCCGGGCCCGGCCCCGGGCAGGAGGCCGGCCAGGCCGAGGCGGGGCGGTCCGAGGCGCGCCAGCCCCTGGACCTCGACGCCGCCCCTGCCCGGGAGATCACCGGCGAGACCGTGGAGGTGGACAGCCTGGCCGCGCAGGCCGCCTCCGGGGACGACTCCGGGGTGTTCTCCGGGCTGGCCAGCAACGACGACTGGGCCGAGGCTGCCCAGCGCTGGGCCAGGAGCGGCTTCAAGGCCGAGGAGATGCCGGGCTTCATCAAGGGCTCTGGCGGCGCGACGATCCCCGACTCCTCCGCGGAGGCCTCCCCGCCGACAGTGGCGGTCCAGCCTCCCCGGGCGCAACCCAAGGACTCCCCGCCCACCGTGGCCGCGGTGCCCCCGAGCGCAGGACCGACCCGCACGACGCCCCACGGGGCCGTCCTGGCCGAGGCGCGTCCGGACACGGTGGAGGTCTCGGACGCCGACATCCTGACGCTCTCGGAATCCGAGATCCAGGAGGTGCCGGAGGCGCCCCCGGTGGGCGGCTGGGCGGCGCGGGCGGCCGAGGAGATCCGGGCGCAGAAGCCGGCCGAGCAGCCCAGGGTCCCGAGCCGGCCCAGGCTGCAGGCGGCCTGGCTGGGCAAGCTGGCCAACCCGCCGGTGCTGGCCGCGGTGCTGGGCCTGGTGGTGCTGGCCGTGGTCACCTGCCTGTGGTTGTTCCTCGGACGGACCGAGGACGTGGGCTCCCGCGTGTTTCCGGCTGAGGGGCTGAAGAACCCGATCGTGCCGGCGGCGGACCCGTCCCCGTACCGCACCCGGGACGAGGCGCTCCGGCACTACGGGCTCGGCAACCGCCTGGCCTTCGCCGGGGACGCCGAGGGCGCCATCGCGGAGTACCAGGCCGCGCAGCGCATCGACCCGGGCTTCCCGCACCCCCACCGCGCGCTGGGCGCCATGTTCGCCGCGCTGGGCAAGACCGAGCTGGCCGTGCAGTCCTACGAGTCCTACCTGCGCCTGAGCCCCCGCGGCCCGGACGCCGAGCAGGTTCGCCAGATCGTCCAGAAGTCCAAGGGGCAGTGAGCGCTCAGGGCCTGGGTGCGAGCGCGAGCTCGATGGAGACCTCGGGCTGATCCGCCGGGACGGAGCGCGTGGCGGGCAGGTGGCGCTCGGCCTCGACGACCAGGTCGTAGGCGGCCGCGTCCAGCGGCAACCCCAGCTCGAGGAGGCCACCCGGGCCGGTCGCGTGGACCGCGCTCACGCCCTGCTGCTTCTCGCCGCGCACCCGTCGGGTGGTCACCAGGGCGTCGGCCAGCGGGGCGCCGGCCGCGTCGGTCACCCGCAGGCGGACGCGGGTGCGGGCCTCGAAGAACGCCACGGAGGCCCGCAGGCGTTCGCCGCGGCCCAGGCAGCGGAGCTGGTCGCCCTGCACCAGGCCGAAGCCTGGCAGGGCGCCGGTGGCGTGGTAGCGGCCCGGCGGGACCTGGAACGCCGCCACGCCCGAGGCGTCGCTCCGCGCGCTCAGGCGCCGGAGGGGAAACCCGTCGCCCAGCAGCTCGATCTCGGCCTGCGGCAGCGGCACGCCCGTGCGGTTGACCGCCACCTGCACGCTGCACGGCTGGCCGCGCTCCGGCGCGGCCTGGACGGGCGCGGCGGCTGGCGGGTCGGTCGGCGTGTCGCGGCACTGGCACAGCAGCAGCAGGCAGCCAGCGGCCGCCAGGGGTGCGGCCAGGCGGAGGGTGCGTGGGCTCACGGCCGCGGTACCTGCCTGGACCGCGACCTGGGCCTGAGCGCCAGGGCCAGGCCCGCCAGGCCTGCCAGCCCGGCCGGGGCGCCCGCGCCGCCGCAGCCGCAGCCGGCCCCGCCGGGGGAGGCGACCTCGAAGGCGTCCTCGGCCACGCTGGTGAGCAGCGCGTGGTGGCTGGCGATGGCATCGCGGGGGCCGAGCTCGGCCGTGGGCGAGACGGCCAGGCCGGTGAGCCGGACCAGGCCGGCGTCCACCACCTCGAGCGACTGGAACGCGACATCCGGGCCCAGATCGAGCTGCATGCCCGGAGCGAAGTCCTGGCCGTGCACCTCGACCAGCTCCAGCACGTCTCCGGGCGCGGCCGAGGACGGCTCGAGCGAGGTCACCCGCGGGGCCAGGAAGCCGGCGCTGACGAACAGGGCGTAGCCCTGCGCGTCCGAGCCCGGGTCGCCGTTGCCAGGCACTGACCGCGCGCGGACCCGCACCTGGTAGGCGCCGGCGTCCGGCTGGGCCAGGAAGACGCACTCCACGTTGTTGCGCTGATCGGTGTCGCCGCGCCAGTCGGGCATGGAGAAGCCGGCCTCGTCGAACTCCTGGTTGCCCAGGAAGTGCTCGCCGTTCGGCGCGACGAGCTCCAGGTCCAGATCGTTGACCAGCGCGGGCAGCGCGCCGGCGGCCGCGGGCGGATCGCTCCACGCCAGGGTCAGCTTGAGCGGCTGGTCGCTCGCCGCCAGCGGCAGCTCCCAGGTGCGCTCGTCGCCCGTGCCGAGCGCCGCGCCGCCCTCGGGGAAGGGCGCCGGGCTGGCCGTGAGCATGGGGTTCTGCGGGGCCGGGTTGGGCACGTCGGTCAGCACCAGGCCGATCCGGGTGTCGCCCTGGAAGGTGAGCGCGTTGTCCAGGTGCACGCGCCCCCAGCCCTGGGCCACGCTGGGCGGCTGGGTGAGCGGGCTGTCGTCGCCCATGCCGCGGATGGCGCCGGTCAGCGGCTTGGCCCCGTTGATGAGCACCGCCTTCAGCAGCGCGTTGGTGGGGTTGAAGCCGGCCTGCGGGTCGGGCACGCCGGTGCGCCAGTAGCCCTCGACGAAGTACTGCCGGGCGAGCAGGGCCGCGCCCACCGCGATGGGAGAGGAGAAGGAGGTGCCGAAGGTGCCCCAGCCCGAGTCCACGTCGCAGTTGCCGTCCTGGTTGTTGCTGGCCCGCTTGGGGTTGCCGTACACGTCGCAGCAGCCCAGGTCCACCGCCGCGTCCTCGTCCGAGCTGGCCGAGAACACCATGCCCGGCGCGACCAGATCGGGTTTCAGCCGGTTGTCGCCGGTGGGGCCCTGGCTGGAGAAGACCAGCAGATCCTCCTGCAGGCGGAAGATCGAGCCGTAGATGTCGAGCTCCACCGGCCCCGAGCCGCCCAGCACCAGGCTGTTCTTGGCGGTGGAGCCGGTGCCGCCCAGGGAGCGCTGCACCGGGTTGCCCTGGTCGTCGCTGCCCGCGTTGCCCGCGGCGAAGACCACCAGCAGGTCGTTCAGCTCCCAGGCGGCCCGGTCGATCGAGGCGGAGTCCGCGTCGTAGCCGATCGAGATCACCGAGCTGCCGTAGGAGTTGTTGTGCACCCGCGCGCCGGTCTGGTAGGCCTGCTTGAACAGGTCGTACATGGACACGCCCATGAGCCCCCGCAGGCTGCCGTCGTGGGCGCCGATGTCCTGGAACACGATGCGCGCGCCGGGCGCCATGCCGTCCTGGGCGTCGTGCCCGGCCGCGGTCGGGGTGGCCAGGTTCATGTAGTTGTCCCCGGCCACGTTGCCGGTCGTGTGGGTGCCGTGGAAGCCGCCGGCCGCGTCGTCGTAGGCCTCGGCCGAGCCGATCAGGTAGTAGGCCAGCACCTTGTTGCCGAGCGCTGGCTCGCTCGCCAGCGGCGGCTGGGGGAAGATGGCGGAGGTGGTGACGGCGCCCGGCTCGCCCGACAGGCGGAACTGGCAGGCGTCCGCGTCCAGGCCGCTGTCGGCCACCCCGGCCACCTGGCCGGTGCCGGTCAGCCCGTGGCGCCAGATGCTGCGGCCGTTCACCTCCTCGTCGCCCGACTGGATCAGCCAGGAGGAGTTGTCGTTGAGGTACTGCATGGGCACGTAGCGCTCGATCCAGGCGAGGTCGGGGCGGGCGGCCAGCGACTCGAGCGCGGCCTGGACCTCGTCCTCGCCCACCCGCAGCCACACCCAGCCCCAGCCGGCCGCGTCGGTCCCCGCCGCCTGGAAGCCGCGCGGCGGCAGCAGGTGACGCACGGCCTGGAGCGCGGGCTCCGGGGCGGCCCCGGGGCGGGTGAGGGCGCGCAGGATGATCGGCCCGCCCGGGCGGGTCTGGCCCGAGAGGAGCGGCAGCAGCTCGGGCGCCAGGCGGGGCAGGCCGGGGCGGGCGGGCGCCGGATCCGCAGCCCGGGACGGGACGGCCACCAGGGCGGCCAGGGAGGCGAGACATCCGAGCAGCGCGACCCGCATGGGACCTCCTGGGTAGGGAGCGCTTCGAGCCTACGGAATCCCCGGGCGGGGCACAAGGGCCTGGGAGGCCGGGGCAGGGTCAGAGGGTGCTGGAGACCGAGATGCGGGGGAAGGAGCTGGCCAGGCACACGTCCATCACGTCGATCAGATCCTGGTAGGCGACGCTGTCCTCGCTCATGACCACGATGTCGCTCTTGTCCGGGTAAAGGCCGTGGAGCTCGTGGAGCTTGCGCCCCAGGGCCGCCGTGTCGTAGCGATCGTCCCGTTTCAGGATGTCCGCCAGCGGCTGGCCGTTGCCGGTCACCAGGTAGCTCTGCGGGGTGATGGCCACGACCAAGCTCGGGGAGAGCGGATCCTCGCGGGCCACGTCCGGGCTCGGGCCCTGGCCGGCCTGCGCCACCGAGATCTTCCCGATCTGGATCCACACCGCCGCCATGAGCAGGAAGCAGATCAGGCAGGTGAGCAGATCGATGAACGGGACCAGGTTCAGCTCGACGTTGAGCGGCTTCTTGCCGTGGCCGCGGCCGCCCGGTGCGCTGACGCTCGCCATGTCCACCTCCCTGGGGTTCGGGACCTTGCCGTTCGAGGTGCCTGGAGGAAAAAGGTTCCCATGATTTCGCCGAACTTGACCTGGGCGGGGGGACGGGGTAGCAAGCCGACCAGGGTACGGATCCACGGGTTCGCCGGATCGGAGGAGCCATGCGCATCGCCATCCTGGGGCTGCCCACCTCGGGCAAGTCGACCGTGTTCCGGTCGCTCACCAACCAGCCCGGCGCCTCCGCCGAGGAAGCGGTGGCCTCGGTCAAGGTCCCGGACGAGCGCATCGACAAGCTGTCCGCGCTCTACAAGCCGCGCAAGACCATCTACGCCAGCGTGGAGTTCCTCGACCTCGGCGCCGCGGCCGGCATGCGCAAGGAGTCCTCCGAGCTCGGCCAGCGCTTCCTGAACGCCGTGCGCCCGGCCGCCGCGCTGCTGCACGTGCTGGACGGGTTCTCGGTGCCCGAGGCCGCGGCCGAGGCGGCCGCCGAGGCCGTGCAGGTGATCGACACGGAGCTGGGGCTGGCGGATCTGGCCCAGGTCGAGAAGCGCCTGGAGCGCCTGCGCAAGGAGGGACTCAAGGCCGTCCCGGCCAAGCAGGAGGCCGAGCTGCTGGAGCGGGTCAGGGCGGTGCTGGCCGAGGGCCGACCGTTGCGCAGCGAGCCCGAGCTGGCGCGCACCGAGGCGCTGCGCTCCTTCGCCTTCCTGTCGGCGAAACCCATGCTGACGGTGCTCAACACCGCCGAGGGCTCGGGCGAGGCGCTGCTCCAGGCCCTGCCCGCGGCGGTGCGCGCGGCCCGCCAGGGGGTGAACGGCGCGCTGCTGGGCATGGCCGGCCAGCTCGAGTCCGAGATCGCCGCCCTGCCGCCCGAGGACGCGCGCGCCTTCCTGGCGGACTACGGCATCGCAGCCCCGGCCCGGGAGCGCGTGCTGCGCGCGGGCTACGAGCTGCTCGGGCTGCAGAGCTTCTTCACCGTGGGCGAGGACGAGGTGCGCGCCTGGACGCTCAGGAAGGGCGGGGTGGCGGTCGAGGCCGCGGCCGAGATCCACTCCGACCTCGCCAGGGGCTTCATCAAGGCCGAGGTGGTGCCCTGGAACACGGTGCTGGAGCACCAGGGCTTCGAGGAGGCGCGCAAGGCCGGCAAGCTCCGGCTCGAGGGCAAGGAGTACCCGGTCAAGGACGGCGACGTGATCTCCATCAAGTTCAACGTCTGACCTTGACCCCCCGAGACCCGCGGCGCTAGCATGCGGGCCGATGCCTGACGCCCTGACGCCCAGACCCTTCATCGATCCGCACGTGCACGCCGACAGCCGTTCGTGCGAGGACTTCGAGCGCCTGGCGGCCGCGGGCTGCGCCGGCCTGGTGCTGGTGGCCGGCCCGGGGGCGGGCTACCGCAGCCCCGACTCCGTCCTCGATCACTTCCGCCGCCTGGACACGCTGGACCGCGGGCGGGTCGAGCGGGCCGGCCTGCGGGCTTGGGTGGCCCTCGGGCCGCACCCGGCCGGGCTGCCCGAGCGCGATCTGGACGGCCTGCTCGCGGACCTGGCGGAGGCGCTGCGCGCCTGCCACGCCGACGCGGTGGGCGAGGTGGGCCTGTCGCGGGGCAGCCCGGAGGAGGAGCGGGCGCTCGCCCGCGCCTTCGAGGTGGCCGGCGAGCTCGGGCTGCCGTGCGTGGTGCACACCGCGGTTCAGGACAAGCGCCGCTCCCTGGAGCGCATCCTGGCGCTGCTCGAGCGCGCGCCGCTCGAGCCCGGGCGGGTGCTGCTCGATCACCTGGACGCCAGCTGCCTGCCGCTCGCGTTCGGCTCGGGCTGCTGGCTCGGGCTGAGCGTGCACCCGGCCAAGCTCTCGCCGGCCGAGGCCGCGGCGCTGGTCGTCCAGCACGGCCCCCGGCGCTTCGTGCTCGACTCGGATCTCGGGGCCCAGCCCTCCAACCTGTTCGCCCTCCCGGCCGCCATGGCCGCGCTCGAGGAGGCCGGCGCGGACGACGCGACCATCCGGGCGGTGGTGCACGACCACGCCTTGAGCTTCCTGGGCGGGACGCCGTGAGGGACACCGACGAGCGCGCGTTGGCCGAGCGCCTGTGCCAGGCGCTGGCCGACGGAGACCGGCCCGGCGGGCTGGCCCTGGCGCGTCTGCTGGAGGCGCTCCACCTGCCGCCGCACGCCCGACGCGGGGTGACGCGCCTGCTGCGCGGGCTGGTCGGGGAGGGGCGGGTCGTGGCCGAGGGCCGCGGCCGCTACCGGCTCGCTCGCGCGCGGGCCGAGGTGACGGGCCGGCTTGCGGCGGGCAGCCGCGGCTGGAGCACGATCGAGGCCGAGACGGACGGGCGCTCGCTCGCGCGCGTGCCTGCCGAGGCGCGCGGGGGCGCGGTGCCGGGCGATCGGGTGCGGGCCGTGCTCGAGGCGGGCTCCCGGGAGCTGCCCACGGCCCGGGTCGAGGAGATCCTGGAGCGCGGCGGCCGCCCCATCCTGGGCACCTTCTGGCGCCAGGGCCGGGCGGCCTTCGTGCTGCCGGGCGACGACGAGCTGTGCCCGCCCGTGCGCCTGGCGGCGCTGCCGGCCGGCGCCGCCGCGCCGGCCGACGGCGACCTGGTGGCGGTGAGCCTCGACGATCCGCGGCCGCTCGCCAAGCCCCACGGCCGGCTGGTCGAGGTGCTGGGCCGGCCCGGCACGCTCACGGCCGAGCTCGGCCGCTTGCACCTGGAGCACGGGCTCGAGCGCGGGTTCTCCGCGGAGGTGCTGGCCGAGCTGGAGTCGGCGCCGGCCGAGCCCGCGGACGAGGGCAGGGCGGACTGCCGCGCCCAGCCGCTGGTGACCATCGACCCCGACACGGCCAAGGACTTCGACGACGCGGTCTGGGTCGAGCGGCAGGGGCGCGGGCATCGCCTGTGGGTGGCCATCGCGGACGTGGCCGCCTTCGTGCCTCCGGGCTCGGCCGTGGACGTGGAGGCCCTGCGCCGGGGTTGCAGCGTGTACCTGCCCGGCACGGTCTTCCCCATGCTGCCGTCGGCGCTGTCGGAGCGCCTGTGTAGCCTGGCCCCGGGCGAGACCCGCGCGGCCATGCTGCTCGAGCTGGATCTGGACGAGGCCGGGCGGGTGCAGGCAGCGCGCGCGCGCCGCGCCCGCATCCGCTCCCGCGCTCGCCTGACCTACGGCCAGGTGCAGGCGGCACTCGACGGCGCGGCTGGCGCTGGCCCGGCCGAGGCGCTCGGCCCGGAGCTGGAGGTGATGGCGGAGTGCGCCGGGCGCCTGCTCGGGCGCATGGATGCGCGGGGCGCCCTCGACTTCGACCTGCCCGAGTCCGAGGTCCTGCTCGGCCCGGACGGGCGGCCGCGGGAGGTGCGTCCGGCCCGGCGGCTGTTCGCCCACCGGCTGATCGAGGCGTTCATGGTGGCGGCCAACGAGGCCGTGGCCGTGGGCCTGCGCGGGCTCGGCGCACCGCTGGTCTACCGCACCCACCTGCCGCCGGACGCGGACAGGCTGGCCCAGTTCACCGAGCTGGCCGAGACCCTGGGCGCGCCGGCGCGTTTCGGCGAGAAGCCGACCGCGCTCGCGCTCTCGCGCTACCTGGCCGCGCTGCACGGCCGGCCCGGGGCCGAGGTGCTCGAGCACCACCTGCTGCGCAGCCTGATGCAGGCCCGCTACGGCACGGAGTGCGAGGGCCACTTCGGGCTGGCCAGCGAGTGCTACCTGCACTTCACCTCCCCCATCCGGCGCTACCCGGACCTGTGCGTGCACCGGCAGCTCGGCGGGCTGCTCGAGCGCGCCGGTCCCGAGGGCCTGGAGCTGCCGCTGCGCGGCCAGGCCGCGGCTGGCGCCCCTGGGCGGCGAGGGAGCTTCCCGGTCAGCGCGGAGGAGGCGGCCCGCGTGGCCGCGCAGAGCTCCCGGGCCGAGCGGCGGGCAGTGCTGGCCGAGCGCGAGGCGACCAACCTGTACCACGCCGCCTTCCTCGAGCCGCGCGTGGGCGAGGTGATGGAGGGGGTGGTCGCCTACCCCGCGGAGTTCGGCGCCTTCGTGCGCCTCCTGCCCAGCGGCATCGAGGGCCTGGTGCACATCGCGCGCATGGACGACGACTACTACGAACACGACCCGGAGCGTCTGCGCCTGCGCGGCCGGCGCACGGGCCGGGTGATCAAGGTGGGCCAGGCCGTGCGGGTGCGGGTGGAGTCCGTGTCGCTCGCCCGCCGGCAGGTGGAGCTCACCTTCGTCCCGGAGGCGCGCCCATGAGCGACGAGATCCGCATCATGCTCGAGGCCCAGGAGCACCAGAGCCTGCACCCGCGCGCGGCCTTCTCCGATCAGAGCCGGGGTCGCGCACGGCCCGAGCCACACTGCCCGGTGCGGCCGGCCTTCCAGCACGATCGCGACCGCATCCTGCACTCCAAGCCCTTCCGGCGCCTGCTGCACAAGACCCAGGTGTTCCTCTCGCCGCAGGGGGACCACTACCGCACCCGCATGACCCACACCCTCGAGGTGGCCCAGATCGCCCGCACCCTGGCGCGGGCGCTCAGGCTGAACGAGCAGCTCACCGAGGCCATCGCGCTCGGCCACGATCTCGGCCACACCCCGTTCGGGCACGCCGGCGAGGCGGTGCTGGACGAGCTCCTGCCGGGCGGGTTCAGGCACGTGCAGCAATCGGTGCGGGTGGTGGAGCTCTTGGCCCGGGACGGGCGCGGGCTCAACCTGACCCGCGAGGTGGTCGACGGCATCGGCAAGCACTCCAAGGGCCGCGGCTCGATCCTGGCCGGAGCCGGGGACGAGCTGCCCATGACCCTGGAGGGCCAGCTGGTGAGGCTGGCCGACATCGTGGCCTACGTGAACCACGACCTCGACGACGCCCTGCGGTCCGGGGTGCTGCGGCTGGAGGACATCCCGCCCGACCTCCTGTCGACGCTGGGCGGGTCCCACTCCGAGCGCATCAGCCGGGCGGTGATGGACGTCCTGGGCCACACCCGCCTCGATCAGGGCGGACCCATCCGGCTGTCCGCGGAGATCGAGCAGGCCCTGGCGCGCATGCGGGAGGTGCTGTACGAGCGGGTGTACGACAACCCGCTGGTGCACGAGGAGTTCCTGAAGTGCCGCAAGGTGCTCAGCGACCTCATGCACTCGTTCCTGGAGGCGCCCGAGAGCTTCGCCAGGCTCACCGGCCAGCGCCTGCCGGAGGACGCCCTCGAGCGCCGCCGGGCCGTGGGCGACTTCCTGGCCGGGATGACCGACCGCTACGCGCTGCGCCTGTTCGAGGCACTGTTCGTGCCGCGGCCCTGGCCGCTGTCGGTGCGCCTGGACGAGACGCGCTGAGTCAGTAGACGCAGTTCGGCGGGGTGGCGGGCTCGGCGGCCCCGTTGGTGACCGCGCTGAGGTGACCGGCGCTGTCCCCGCTGGCGCAGAAGTAGTTCCCGCGGATGTCGCCCTCGTTGCCGCCGCAGGCGCTGATCCAGCACCGCTTGCCCCCCAGGGTGTCGCCGCAGTCCCCGCTGTCGCAGTCGCGGTCGCTGCCGCAGCCGCTGGCGCAGTCGATGCCCCAGTCGTCGTCCGAGCTCCAGGCGCCCATGTCGTGCGGGTCGTTCGCGTCCCAGGCGCGGAAACAGCGCGGCTCGCCGCCGTCGTAGTAGCGCGCGTTGCGGGCCTTGCACTGGTCCTCGGCGCTCGCCGCCGGCAGGCAGGTGGCGTTCTCGGCGCGCGAGCAGCAGTAGGAGGCGCAGTCGAAGTTGTAGAGGCAGGCCTGACCGTCCTGGAAGTGCAGGCCGCAGGCGCCGTCCTGGCAGCCGAACACCGCGCCGCAGGCGTGCTCCCGCAGCACGGTCGGATCGAGCTGGCAGGTGCCGCCGGGCTCGCACTTGCCGTCCCAGGGGCAGTTGACCAGCAGGGTCGGGGAGTCCGCGGCGCAGCGCCGCTCCGGCAGCATGCCGTCCTGATCGGCCAGGGCGCAGTACAGGTCGCGGCCGACGGCGCCGGCGATCACCCAGCTGTAGGTGATCGGCTGCTGGAACCCCGCGGCCAGGCAGAGGTAGACCGTACCGTTGCAGTCCCTGCGCTGGCAGGCGTGCGCGAAGTCGCACGGTCCCAGGCAGCAGAAGCCGTCGGCGCCCAGGTTCTGGCAGGTCTCGCCCGCGCCGTTGTCGCAGGGCAGGCAGGCCCAGCCGCAGTGGGTCGAGTCCTCGCAGGGCTTGCACTGGTCAGTGGCCTCGTCGCAGTACTGGCTGGGCAGGCAGCCGTCGGGGCAGGGCGCCCCGTCGGCGCCGTCGGGCTGCTCGTCGGCGCCGTCGGGCTGCTCGTCCGTGCCGTCGGGCTCCTCGTCAGCGCCGTCGGGCTGCTCGTCGGCGCCGTCGGGCTGCTCGTCCACGCCGTCCGGGCCCGCGTCCCCGTCGTCGGCCGCGTCGGCGTCGGTGCCGTCCGGGCCGCCGTCCGGAGGGGTCTCGTGTACGCATACGCCGCCGTTGCACACGTGACCCGAGGGGCACCCGCCGCCCGCCGCACAGCTCGTGCCCTCGTAGCTCGGGTGGTACACGCAGCCCGCCAAGGCCACGGCCAGGCCGGCGACCAGCAACCAGAGCGCGTTGATGCTTCGGTTCCTCATCCTACCTCGCCCCTCGCCACTCAGAATCGGATCGCCGCCCCTCCGGGCGCGGCCTCCACCACCGGCGCGTCGTCGGCCCCGGGCTCGAGGATGAACAGGACGACCGCAGTGATCGCCGCGGCGCCCGCCACGCCGAACAGGATGTTGGCCGCCAGCGCCTGGTCGCGGCCGGAGCTGTCGGTGGAGGGATCCCACTGCTGCTCGACCGAGTCCTGCGCGTCCATGGAGGCCAGCCCGAGCCCCAGGCCGGCCCCGCCGGCCGCCAGGCCGATCCCCAGGCTGATCACCGAGCCGAGGTGGCGGCTGAAGAAGCCGGGCCGCTCGGGCGCCCCGGCCTGCACCTCGGCGCCTGGCGCGGCGCCCTCGAGCCGCTCGACCTTGACGTTCCCGCCGTCCGCGATCCCGGGCCCGGGTCCCGGCTCGCGCGCGGGCTCGACGGCGGGCGCGGGCTCGGCCTTGGGGCCGGGCCGGGTCGGCGCGACCGGCTCGGGCCGGGTGGCCAGCCTGGGCGCGGGCGCGGCGCCCTCCTCGGCGATGGGCACCGGCTCGACGTCCCCGTCGAACGTGGCCGCCACCCCGCTGGTCAGGCCGCCCATGAGCAGCTCCGAGACGCTGCCCTCGACCACCGAGTTGAGCTTGGCCGGGGGCTTGCGCTTGAGATCGATGGACTTCAGCACCAGGCGGTACCCGCTGGCGGTGCGCTGCAGCTCGGCGCCGATCATGCGGTCGGCCTTGAGCAGCCTGCCGATGGCCAGCAGGCAGGCGTCGCCGCCGTCGCAGCGATCGAGCTCGGGCTGGCCGGCCTCCTTGAGCTCGGTCTTGACCCGCGCGCGCGGGACCAGGCGGAAGTCGCGGCGCTTGTCGAAGTCCTTGAGCACCTGGGTCTCGACCGCGCGGGCGTCCTCGGCCTTGATGCCCGGACCGGCCGCGAACCAGACCACCAGGCGGGGCGCCTTCTCGTCCACCAGCGGGACCACGCCGAAGTCGTCCAGGCCCGGGGCCTCCTGGGCGAGCCCGGTCCCCGCGGCCGCCAGGCAGGCCAGGCACAGGCTGGCCAGGATTCGCGCGCGCATCACGGCATCCTCCCGTCCGGCCAGGCTGGATCGCTTGAAGGGACTGCGGGTTGCGCTGGCTGGACCAGAGGCAGTCTAGCACTCGGGATCGGGGGCATCAAGTGGGGGCGGACGCATGGGTCCACCCCTACGGGAACCCGGGCGCCCCCCCATCCCAGCCTCCACGAAGTAGCCCCCGCCCTGGGGGGTCCCCCACCGCGCTGCGCGCGTGGGGGAAGGGGTCGCGGCCGGCCGCGGCAGGGCCGCGGGCGGGCCGCGGGCCGCGGGCTGAGCCCGCGGCCACGATGCCCAGCTGGCGCTGGACTGCTGCGCGGCCCCCTTCGGGGACCGCTTCGCTGCCTCCGGCAAGCCCCCCTTCGGGGGGCTGGGTTGCCCGCGGATAGGTGCCAGTCGGCTGCATCAGGGGGGGATCGCCCTCCTGCCCTTCACCCCTCGTTGAAATGTCCTGGGCGATCCACACACGGCGGATCAGCCAACGCCAGGCGGGCGGTGGGCGACTTCAGCGCGACCAGCTCCGGACCGGGTCGGCTTGCACCTGTGACCCGGCTCGCGGTACAGTCGCCACCACCTCGGGCAAGGTGCGGGGGATCGAGGTGCTGGCGTACGAACCCGGCGATCGCACCCAGGCAGCGATCACCTTGAAGATCAGCGAGTAGGCGGACGGTCGATCCGTCCGAACGATCCGAACCGTTCGACAAGGGGAGGGAAAGAGAATGAAGACGGCGATCTTCGGTGTCATCATGCTGGTGCTCGGCGGTGTGGCCTACCTGTTCCGGGTCGAGTTCGTCAGCCTGGGCATGAGCTCCAGGGAGAGCAACTTCGCGGGCATGGCCATCATGGCCGACGGGGACTACCGGCTGGCCTACGACATCCTGACCTACGCCGGCATCGGGGTCGCGGCCCTCGGGCTGATCCTGCTGGTCGTCGGCATCCTCAAGCTCCTCAAGGCCAGAGCACCCGCTCCGCCCGCGGCGGCAGCCTGACTCTCGCGGGCGCCAGGATCGACTCCACCCGCGCCACGCTTCCTGCCAAAGCCCCCACGCTTCCTGCCGCCCGCTAGGCGGATCCTCACGGGCGGTCTAACCTCCGCCACGGTTGCGCTGCGTATCCTCACAGGCGTGCCGCACATGCCCACGGGCGGAACAAGCTTCCATCCAGGAGGAACACGTCTCTTCGAGGAAGAGGAAGGGAAGATGGACGGTCGGGGCTGGGTCCTCCCACCCGCGCGCGAGCTCGCTGGACAGGCGCCAGAAGTCGTCGGCTGGGCGCCACACATCGCTGCACGCACCCCAGAAGTCGCTGGCTGGGCGCCACACATCGCTGCACGCACCCCAGAGGTCGCCGGCTGGACGCCAGACATCGTTGCACGCGCCCCAGAGGTCGTCGGCTGGACTCCAGACATCGCCGCACGCACGCCAGAAGTCGTGGGGACCCAGGGCCGATTCTCTGTAGGGGCAGACCCACGTGTCTGCCCCAGACCTTGGTCGTCCGTGGTTCGGGGCGGACGCATGGGTCCGCCCCTACGGGACCAGCGGTCCACAGCCGGGCCGCCGGCGGCTACTCCCTGGACTTGGGCATGGAGCCGGTGCGGGACGAGTAGACCGAGGCGCGGGCCGAGGCCAGGGTCTGGCCGGCCTGGCGGGCGAACAGGATGAGCATCTCGAACTCGCGCTCGGTGATGGTGCCGAGCTTCTCCGAGCGGTCGATGCCCAGCACCCCCAGCACCTTGTCGCGGTAGGTCATGGGCGCCAGCGCGAAGGGGTTCAGGCCGATCTTCTTGGCCAGCTCGCGGTTGATGCCCTCGAAGCTCAGCGGGTCGGTCACGTTGAAGGCCTGGTCGTCCAGGGCGCAGCGCGCGGTCAGGCCCTCCTCCCTGCGCAGCGGGATGTTCACCCGCATGGGCGTTCGCGCGCTCTCCGGGACCCGGCTGTGGTAGGCCACCCGCCGCAGCTTGAGCTCGCCGCCCTCGGCCACGTACATCAGGGCCCGGTCCAGCTCGAGGCCGGTGACCAGCACCTCGCAGATGCGGTCGACCACCTCCTCCAGGTTGCGGTGGTGCTGGAGCACCTCGCTGACCTGGTAGAGCATGCGGAACAGGCCGGCCTGGCGCTCGAGCAGCAGGTTCGACTCCCGGAGCTGGCGGGCCTTCTTGTGCACCTGCCGGATCAGGAAGCCCGAGGCGCTGGCCACCGCGGCGAAGGCGAAGAAGTTCACCAGCATCATGAGGATGATGTAGCTGCCGCGGTGGGCGAAGTTGTCGAGCGCCACGAAGTAGGACACGTGGGGCAGGACGCCGGTGACCACCAGCACCGCGATGGCCGAGTAGACGACGCCGGCCAGCGCCGCCATGGTCATGCCGGCCGCCGGCCCCACCAGGATGCTGCCGCCGATGATGGGCAGGAAGTACAGGAAGGAGAACGGGCTGGTCACGCCGCCGGTGCGCCACACGTAGGCGGAGAACACCAGCACGTCGAGCGCGAGCTGGAGCCAGATGAACTTGCGCAGGTCCCAGCGCTGCCTGCGCAGCTCGAGGAAGTACAGGCCGTTGAGCAGGATGGAGATGACCGCCACCAGGCCGGTGGACAGCAGCGTCTCGCGCGACAGCGGGCTCGAGCCCCGGGTGATGCCCTGCCAGTTGGTCAGGAACATCAGCACGAACACCGACGGGTTGACCACGAAACGGACGCGGATGATCCAGGCGATCTTCTTGCGCATCTCCTCGCGCGTGTCGCTGAGATCGAAGTCGATCTCCAGCATCTTCTTGGGGAGCGCCATGGCCATGTCGCGGGTGCCGGCCAGCAGCACCTCGGTCACCGATTGGCCGCGCGGGCCCTCCGCGCTCGGGGGCGGCGGGGCGTAGCCCGGCGCGGGGGCGTCCGCCGTGGGGGGCGGGGCGTCCTGCGCGGGCGCTGGCGGGCTGGCGTCCACCGGGGGCGCCGGGCGCTCGGGCTGGGCTTCGTCGGACATGGCTGGAAGGGTAGCCAGCCCTTCCCGGCCCTGTCAATCGCGCCCGGAAAAACCTGTCCTCCGGGGCCCGGGCTGGCGTACTGGTGAGAGGATGGGCAGCGAAGCCCGTATGCGCACCGAGCTGGCGGTCGAACGCGAGGTGCTGGCGCGGTTCCGGAGCGGCGAGGGCCAGGCCTTCACGGAGGTCATGCGGGCCTACGCCGGGCTGGTGCGCGCCGTGTCCCGCGGGTTCTTCCGCGACGCCTTCCGCCAGGAGGAGGCCATGCAGGAGATCTGGCTGCTGGCCTACCACCAGCGGGAGCGCCTGGATCCGGAGCGGCTGGACGAGTTCGAGGGCTGGCTGCGGGTGCTGGCGCGCCGCCGGTGCATCGATCTGCTGCGCCGGGAGCGCCGCATCCAGGCGCGTGAGACCAGCCAGGACCCCGGGCAGCTCGGCGAGCGGGCCGCGGTCCCGGCCGAGCAGCCGGGCCAGCTCGAGCTCGCGGAGGTGCAGGCCGCTCTGCAGGAGTTCCAGGCCCGCCTGCGCCCGGCCTGGCGGGCGTTCTTCGAGCTGTGCTTCATCCAGGGCAAGGACTGCGCGGAGGCCGCGCGCCAGCTCGCCCTGGGCCGCATCCGCTGCAAGTACATGAAGCGGGTCCTGGCCGCCAGGGCGCGCCGCAGCCCGCGGCTCCGCCGGGTCCTGGGGCTGGACGTCGGCGCGGGAGGGGCTCCCCATGTGTAGCCGGGCCGAGATCGATCGCTACCTGCTGGACGGACTTCCCCCCGGGCGGGAGGGCCGCCTGCGCGCCCACCTGGGAGTCTGCGAGCGCTGCCGCGGTCAGTACGATGAGCTGGTGCGATTGCTGCGCGGCCTGCAGGGCGCGCCCCAGGGCCCGACGGCCGAGGAGCAGGCGCGCCTGGAGCGGCTGGTGCTCGGCCGGGCGGGGCTGGGCGCTCAGCCCGCATCGGCCGGGCGTGGCTCGTGGCGCGACGGCCTGGTGTGGGCCTCGGGGCTGCGCCTGGCGGGCCTGGCCGCGGCGGGCCTGGTGCTGGTGCTGGCCCTGGTGTGGTGGCTCGCCCCGGCCGGGCCGCCCGAGCTCGAGGTGGGCGCACCCGGGCAGTCCCTCGAGGGGACCCGCGAGCTGCACCTCGCCCGCGGTGGCCTGCTGAAGCTCCTGCCGGGCACCCGCGCGCGCCTGATCGACGAGGAGCGCCTCGAGCTCGAGCAGGGCGTGGTCTGGTGCCAGGTCGACCCCGGGCGGGGCGGCTTCTCGGTGCGCACCCCCCTGGCCGAGGTGCGGGTGGTCGGGACCTCCTTCGTGGTCGAGGAGCGCGCCGGGCGGTCCACCGAGGTCCGGGTGTTCGAGGGGCAGGTCGAGCTGTCCGCCCGGCTGGCCGGAGGCAGCGTGCGGCTCCGGGCCGGAGAGCGCTCCGCGGTCCTGCCCGGCCGGACGCCGCCGGAGGTCCGACCCTTCGATCCCCGCGCGGAGCCGATCGACTGGGAGCGGCTGCAGCGCCGGGGCGAGCAGGCGCTGGAGCGCGCGGGACGCGAGGCCGACAAGACGTTCCACCGCGTGGAGAGAGAGCTCCGCGATCGCCTGCCCCGTTGACACCCCGACGAGATACTCCTAGGATCGCGCAACGATTCCCAGCCAGGGAGCAACGACGCGATGGCAGAATCCGACGTGGTGATCGGCATCGACCTGGGGACCTCCTACTCGTGCGTGGCCATCATGCAGGACGGCCAGCCCGTGGTGCTGCCCAACGAGTGGGGCGAACGCAACCACGCCTCGGTGGCCTCCTTCATGGAGGACGGGCGCATCATGGTGGGCAACGACGCCAAGCGCCGTCTACTGACCCACCCGCGCCAGACCATCTACTCGGCCAAGCGCTTGATCGGCAGGTACTTCTTCTCGCCCGAGGTCAAGAAGGCCAAGGCGGTCGCGCCCTACGAGATCGTCGAGGGCCCCAACCACGCGGTGCGCATCAAGGTGCTGGGTGAGGTGCTCAGCCTGCCGCAGATCTCCGCCCTGGTGCTCAAGGAGATGCGGGAGATCGCCGAGGCCTACCTCGGCCACCCGGTCAGCAAGGCGGTCCTGACCGTGCCGGCCTACTTCAACGACAACCAGCGCCAGGCCACCGCGGACGCCGGGCGCATCGCCGGCCTGGACGTGCTGCGCATCATCAACGAGCCCACCGCCGCGGCCCTGGCCTACGGATTCGGCCAGAACCTGAACCAGCGCGTCGTGGTCTACGACCTCGGCGGCGGCACCTTCGACGTGAGCATCCTCGAGATAGGCCAGGACACCTTCGAGGTGCTGGCGACCGCGGGCGACACCTACCTGGGTGGCGACGACATCGACATGCGGCTGCTGGACTACTTCGCCGACCTGTTCATGTCCCAGACCAACATCAACCTGCGCACCGACGTGAGCGCGCTGCAGCGCCTGCGCGACGTGGCCGAGGAGACCAAGAAGGCCTTCAGCCAGAAGAAGAAGGTCAAGGTCCAGGTGCCCGAGGTGTTCACCGACCCGCAGGGCCGGGTGCACAACTTCGAGACGGTCGTGGATCACGAGACCTTCACCAAGCTGACCATGGACCTCGTGCAGCGCACCTTCAAGGTGTGCGACGAGGCCTTCCAGTCGGCAGGCATGTCCGTGCACGACGTCGACGCGGTCATCCTGGTGGGCGGGCCGACGCGCCTGCCGCTGGTGCGCGACTCGGCCCGGCACTACTTCGGGCGGGAGCCGAACACCGAGGTGGATCCGGACGAGGTGGTGGCGCTGGGCGCGGCCATCGAGGGCGCTTCCCTGGTGGACGAGAACGCCAGCGCCTTCCTGCTGGACGTCACCCCGCTGACGCTGCGCCTGGGCACGGTGGGCGGCTACAGCGAGCAGATCATCCCCAAGAACTCGCCGGTGCCGATCGACCGCACCCGCACCTTCACCACCTCGCGCGACGGCCAGGAGCGCGTGCAGATCCGCGTCTTCCAGGGAGAGAGCAACCGCGTCGAGCAGAACGAGATGCTGGCCGAGTTCGCCTTCGCGGGCTTCCGCGCCGCCCCGCGCGGCGAGGTGCAGATCGAGGTCACCTTCGAGATCGACGCCAACGGCATCGTCAACGTGTCCGCGCGGGACCCGGAGACCGGCCAGAGCGCCTCGACCACCGTGACCCTCTCCAGCGGCCTGACCGAGGACGAGATCCAGGCCTCGGCCGAGCGGGTGAGGGGCGCGGAGCTCGTCTGAGCCCCGGGCCCCGAGGTGAAGCGCGATGAGCGAAGCCCCCATCGACCCGGCCCTGGCCGCGGAGGTCGAGATCCTGGCCCTGCAGCTCGAGGGCCTGTCGTACTACCAGGTGCTCCAGGTGGACCCGCGCGCCAGCGCCGGCCAGGTGCGCTCCGCCTACCACCAGCTCTCGCGGCAGTACCACCCGGATCGCTACTTCCACCTGCCCGAGTGCTCCTTCAAGGCCCACATCTACAGGATCTCCAAGCGCATCACCGAGGCCTACGTGGTGCTGCGCGAGCCGGGCAGCCGCGCCCAGTACGACCAGCAGCTGGCCGCGTCGAAGGGCGCCAAGCTGCGCTACACCGAGGAGTCGGCCAAGGCCCAGAAGAAGGCCAAGGAAGAGGTCACCGGCAAGACCGAGAAGGGCCGCAAGAGCTTCCAGCAGGGGCAGGCCGAGGTGAAGAAGGGCAACTTCCCCGCCGCGGAGCGCGCCTTCAAGATGGCGCTGGTCTTCGAGCCGGACAACGAGCTGTTCAAGAAGGCCCTGGCGGACGCCCAGAGCAAGATCAAGGTGGACTACACCGTCAAGTAGCCCGCCGCGCCCGCCGGAGGTGCCCATGCCGGAGCTCCTGCAGTACGCCCTGGTCGTGGACGCGGCGGACGGATCCCACGAGCTGCGCGAGCTGCCCTTCCCCCAGGTGATCGGGCCGGTCGACTTCGGCTGGGCCATGGCGCGCGAAGGCGACTACGTGTGCATCGGCGCCGGCGTGCTGGCCGGCAGCATCATCCCGGGCTCGAACCGGCTCGTGTTCACCGGACAGTCGCCTGCCTGGGGCGGCTTCTACGTCTCGACCATGGGCGGGGCGGCGCTGCTGTGGGACGGCACGGGGCTGTCCTTCCTGGCCATCGGCGGGCGCGCCGCGCGGCCCAGCGCGCTGGTGCTGCGCGGCGTGGAGGGCGAGTTCCCCAGGGTCACCCTGGTGCCCGTGGATCTCGAGGCGATCTGGGCCGACCCGCGCGGGCCCGGGGGGTTCTACGCCCTGCAGCAGCACGTGTTCGAGCAGCTGTGGGAGGCCGAGGGCACGCCGCGGGTGCTGGCCGTGGGTCCGGCCGCGCTGCACACCGCCAGCGGCGCGATCGGCTCGTCCAAGACGCGCCAGGGCGCGCTCACCCCGGTCGACTGCTGGGCCGGCCGCGGCGGGCTGGGCTCGCGCCTGCTGCAGCGCCACAACATCTGCGCGCTGGTGTACGGGGGCGACTTCGAGGACCAGGATCTGGTCGACCGGGCCGAGGCCAACGGGTACTTCCAGAAGCGCTTCTCCAAGGAGATGAAGCTGGTCGACCTCGAGGCCACCACGAAGTACCGCTACGACCCCAAGTTCCACTCCGGCGGGACCTTCGGGGTGAACTACTCCAGGCTGGCCGACCTCATGCTGTCCTTCAACTACCGTTCGGTGGGCTGGCCGAGGGCCGAGCGCCAGGCGCTCTGGGAGCGGCTGGTCCGCGATCACTACCTCGCGCAGTTCAACGCCGAGACCATCGAGGGCAAGCAGCAGTCCCAGTGCGGCGAGCCCTGCCCGGCGGTGTGCAAGAAGCTCAAGGACGAGTTCAAGAAGGACTACGAGCCCTACCAGGTGCTCGGCCCGCTGGCGGGGGTGTTCGACCAGCGCGTGGCCGAGGCGCTCAACCACCGGGCGGACGCCCTCGGCTTCGACGGCATCCAGATCGGCGGCCAGGTGGCCTGGGTGCTCGAGTGCCTGCACGAGGGCCTGGTGAGCGCCGCGGAGCTCGGGCTGCCCGGGGACGTCCCGCCCCGGCCGGTGTTCGAGCCCCGGGGCTTCGACCCGGTGGCGCACTCCGAGCACAACGGACGGCTGGCGCTGGCCGTGCTCGAGCTGTGCGCCCGGCCCGGTCACCTGCTCGCGCGCGGCATGCGCGCCGCGGCCCGGGCCCTCGGGCCGGCCGCCCGGGACCGGGCCGTGTACCTGGCCAACGGGCCCGAGGGCTGGATGGTGCCCAACCAGTACTGGACGCCCGGCATGTTCGGCCCCCAGTGGCTGATGGGGCGCTACTACACGGACTACGGTTATGAGTTCCGCCCGCCCGAGGAGCTCGGGCGGCAGTCGGCCGAGCGCATGCTGGTCGAGCTCGGCACGGACAACGCAGGCGTGTGTCGTTTCCACCGCGGCTGGAGCGAGAAGCTCTGGCCCGACATCGTCCAGGGCCACCTGCAGGTCGAGGTGGACTACCCCGGCCACCACGCCCGGCTCGCCAGGCAGCTCCACCGTCAGGGCCAGCCGGTGGCCTGGGAGAGCGCGCGCATCGCCGAGCTCATCCACGCGTACCTGGTGAACCTCCGCGAGGATGCGCCCGGGGACGCCCGGCTGGGCGAGTGGCTCGGCCGTTTCGAGGCCGATCGGGCCGCGGCCGCGCGGGCCTTCTGGGAGGGCATGCGCGCCGGGATCGAGGCCCGCCTGGGGGAGATCGCCGATGACGCCCCTTGACCTGATCGTCACGGGCGTGGTGCTGCTGTTCGGCCTGCTCGGGTTCCTGTCCGGGTTCTGGATGCAGATCATGCGCCTGGCGGTCATGCTGGGCGCCTACCTCCTGGCCCCGGTGATCGGCCAGCCGCTCGGCCTCCCGCTGGCCAGGGCGCTCGGCATCCCGCCCCTGGTGGGGCTCGCGGCCGCCTCCTTCCTGGCCTTCATCGGGCTCTACCTGGTGCTCGGCACCGTGGGCTGGGCCATCCTGCGCCGGCGCCGCAAGGCCAAGGACGAGGCCTCGGCCAAGCGCCGCCAGCGCTGGGACGGCCTGGCCGGGGCCGGCCTCGGCCTGCTCAAGGCGGGCTTGCTGTGCTACCTGATCCTGTGCGGCCTGGTGCTGGTGGAGGGGCCGCTGCGGGACGCGCTGCGCGGCTCGGAGCTGGGCTACGAGCGCTCCGTGGCCGTGGCCTTCGCGCGCCAGCACAACCTCCTGTCCAGCCTCCACCTGCCGGTGGTCGGGGATCTCGCCGCCCTGTCGCGGCTGAGCCACGACCCGACCTTCAGGGAGAAGGTGGCCAAGGATCCCAAGGTCCAGCGGCTGCTCCAGCACCCCAAGCTGCAGGGCCTGCTGGGGGACGAGGCCGTCCTGCGCGCCTCCGAGGGAGGCGATCCGGCCGCGCTGCTCGGCAACCCGCGCGTCAACCAGGCCTTCCAGGATCCCGAGATCCAGAAGCTCCTGTCCGAGATCGACCTCAGCCAGATCGAGTGAGATGGTCCGCGTTCCGCCTCGGCTGAAATCTTCCTTGAGGTGGGCCTCTGTTTGAGGTAGCGTGCGGCGAGTTTGTCCTGGACAGGCGCCGATGAGACACGTAAGAGCACCCTCATGAAGATCCTGGTCATCGACGACAGCGTGCTGGCCCTCGAGTTCGCCAAGATGACGCTCGAGTCGATGGGCTACGAGGTCGAGACCAACCCCACCCCCTTCGGCACCCAGAGCATCATCCAGACCCGGAAGCCCGACGTGGTGCTGATGGACGTGGACATGCCCGCCCTGAAGGGCGACGCCCTGTGCGCGCTCATCAAGAAGAACCCGCGCATGGCGGGCACGCGCGTCGTGCTCTACTCCTCCATCGAGCCCGTCGAGCTGGCCCGGCTGGCCAAGGAGTGCGGAGCCGACGGCTTCATCCACAAGACCGGCGATCCGGCCGTGCTGCGCGACAGGCTCGAGCGGCTGCTGGGCACGCAGCCCAGGAGCGAGGACGGCGCGCCGCGCCAGGTGCGCATCAGCCTGGTGGACGACAGCCCCATCACCCTCATGTGGGTGCAGCGCGTGCTGGCGGCCGAGAACTACCAGGTCGAGACCTGCCAGGACGCCGAGCTGGCCGAGCAGTTCGTGGAGCGCTCCCGGCCGGACGCCATCCTGCTGGACGTGAACATGCCCTTCAAGAGCGGGGACGCGATCTGCCGCGCGCTGAAGGCCGACCCGCAGACCCGCGGCATCCCGGTCATCCTGTACTCGGTGCTGCCGGCCCAGGAGCTCGAGCGGCTGGTCCAGGACAGCGGGGCCGACGGCTACATCGTCAAGAACGACGACCCGAACCACCTGGTGCGCCAGCTGCGCGCGCTGCTGGACACGCTCCAGGCCCGCTGAGGACGATGGGCCGCGCGCGCAACCAGGCGCCCCGGCCGGCGCTGCCGCTGCACCCGGCCTGGTGGGCGCCGCTGGCCGCGGCCCTGGTCGCCCTCGACGTCCTGGTCCTGGGCCTGCCGGTGCCGGGCCTGCTGGCGAGCGTGGCGCTGTGCGTGGTCCACGGCGCGCGCCTGGTGCTGGCCATGCTGCGCCGCCAGCGCCGGCGCCTGCTCCGGCTGGCGCTCAGCATGGCGACCTTCACCCTGGCGGTGGCCGCGTGCCTGGTGCTCACCGGCCTGGACCGGCAGCTCGGCGCCGAGCGCGCGGGCGAGCTGGCGCGGGCGCTGGAGCGCCACCGGGCCGAGCAGGGCGCCTGGCCCGAGCGGCTCGAGCAGCTCGTGCCGCGCTACCTGCCCGCCGTGCCCCGGGCGGGCTTCCGCCTGTGCTTCGCCGAGTTCGAGTACCAGCCCGACCCTCCCGAGCTGTCCTGGACGGTCTGGCCGCCCAGCGGCCGCCGCGTCCTCGAGCTCGACGACGGGCAGGCGCGGGCGCTGCGCTGAGCGCGGCCGAGCGCGGCCGAGCGTGGGAGGAGAGCGGTGCCCTCGCAGAACACCAAGGCGTTCCTGCCCGCGAGGCGGAGGCCGACCTGGCCCTTCTGGCTGGGTTGCCTGGCGCTGGCCGGTCTGGGTCTGGCGCTCGTGCTCTGGCTGCGGCCGCCGGCCTTCAACGCGCGGACCTTCCTGCGGGTGGCGGAGGTGTTCGAGCGAGAGACCGCGGGGTTCTCGCAGGCCCGGGAGGACTACCCGCTCCAGCCCGGGCCCGAGGCCTGGCGGGAGCTCGCGTACCTGGAGGGGCTGCCCGCGGCCCTGGACCCCCGGGCCAGGGGTTGCGCTCCCACGGCCAGGGCGCTCGAGGAGCGCCTGCGCGCCTTCCGGGCGGAGGCCCGCGCGCCGTCGCTGTTCCAGCCCGCGGCCCGGGTGGTCCGGTCCCAGGAGGGGCAGGACTTCGTCCACGGGCTGTCCGGGCAGATCCCGGACTCGGCCCTCCGCCTGGCCCCGGCCCGGCGCGAGGTGCCCGAGGAGGCCGACGCGCGCATGCGGCTCCTCTAGGAGCGGACCGACCGCCTGGCCATCGCCACCCGCGCCCTGGCCGCCCTCCGGAGCTCGCTCGAGGCGGCCGAGCGCTTCAGCGAGGACTGCGGGGCCGAGCGCGACGCGGCCCGGCAGGCGCTCGCGTACCTGCTCGAGCCCTGACGCAGGAGACCGGAATCGTGAGGCTATCCAGCCGAGGCGGAAGACTTCGAACATCGGCGGGGGCCGCGGCGTCCAAGGACTCGAGCGGGAAGAGGGGGCCAGACCGCCAACCACGAGGAGGCACGTGATGCGCTCGATGATCTGGACCGTGATGTTCCTGGGGCTGGCCCTGCTCCTGGGCGGCTGCATCGGCAACACCAGCGGCACCTGTAGGGCCGGCCACACCTGCGAATGCACCGGCATCGGCATCTGCGACCGAGACTGCCCGGACGGCGACTGCAACCTGGTGTGCGAGGGGCTGGGCAACTGCAACTTCAGCTGTGACGGCGGCGGCTGCCAGTTCCTTTGCAACGGCACCGGCAACTGCATCACCGACTGCACCGGCGGCGGCTGCACCCTGAACTGCGCCGTGACCGGCAACTGCGTGCTCGACCTCTGCCCCTCCGGCTGCAGCATGGTCTGCGGCGGCGTCAACAACTGCATCTGCTCCGAAGGCTGCACGCCCTGAGGCTCCTCCCTGCGTGGATTCCTCGGGAGACTCCCCCTGCGCGCGGCCTGGGGGCCGCATGGCTACAGCGCGACTGAAATCGGGCCCCGTTTCCTGGAACAGCGAAGTTTCCACTGGCCAAACCCCGCGCGCGCGGTATTCATGAGCCCATGATGGCCAGAGATCGGGTGGTCGATGGGTGGTTGCTCGTCGGGGTCCTGGGCTGGCTCGCGGCCGCGGGAGGGGCGCGCGCCGCGGAGGAAGAGGCTCCGCCCGCGGAGGCGGGCCGGGCAGCGGACGAGGAACAACCCGAGCTCGACGGGCTGCTCCAGGGTGTGCAGGACTACTCCCAGCTCGATCTCGGCCAGCTCCTGGGCCTGCCCGTGGTCGAGTCGGCCTCGCTCCGGCGCCAGTCCATCCTGGACTCGCCGGTCTCGATCTCGGTCCTGACCCGCGAGGAGATCGAGTCGAGCGGGGCGACGAACGTGGCCCAGCTCCTGCGGCGCCTGCCCGGGGTGCTGGTGCTGCAGGAGTCCGCCAACGCCTACCTGGTCGGGGTGCGGGGGCTCAGCGCGCTCGGCAACAACCGCACCCTGCTGCTGGTCGACGGCAGCCCGGCCATGGACCGCATGACCGGGCTCCAGCTCTGGCCGGCGCTGGCGGTGCTGCCCGGCGATCTCGAGCGCATCGAGGTGATCCGCGGGCCGGGCGCGACGCTGTACGGCAGCGACGCCCTGAGCGGGGTGATCAACCTGGTGACCAAGCGGCCGGTCGATCACCCCGGGTTCGAGGCCACGGCCTGGGGTCTGCTCGATCTGATGGCGGACAGGCCCGACGGCAGCGCGGACGACGTCTGGATGGCCAACGGCGGCGGCGCGCACCTGGCCTACGCCTGGGCGGACGAGGGCCGCACGCTCGGGGTGCGCCTGGCCGGCGGGCTGGCCCTGGACCCGGAGTGGAGCCCCACGATCGCGACCCAGGAGAACGGTCCCCTGGCCTACGATCTGCGGGCCACCTTCGAGTACCGGCCCGACAAGAACCTGGAAGTCCTGGCCAGCTTCAGCCACGCCGCGGCGGAGACCAACCGGGTGCAGAACTGGATCCCGGTGCGCAACCCCATGCAGGTGCAGACCCTCAGCCTGCACCTGGAGAAGCGCGAGCTGGGGGTGGACTGGCTCACGCTCAGGCTGGACGTGGACGGGCACCGCCAGGCCATCGAGTACATCGCGCTGCCGCACCCGGAGGACTCGCTGTTCCAGCTGCTGCCGCTCGACATGTTCCGCATGCCGTGCGTCACCTGGGACGCGCACGTCCGGGCCCAGCTCGATCTGACCTTCTGGGACCGGCGCGAGGTGCTGTCGGTGGGCGGGGAGGTGACCTACTTCGGGGTCGAGGAGTTCTACACCCAGCCGTGGATGGTGTTCGGCGGGGTGCTGGTGAACAACGATCTCACCCTGCTGGACGACCGCTCGCTGATCCTGAGTCTGGGCGGCCGCTACGAGGCGGTGACCTCGCGCGAGGCGGACTTCGGCGAGATCCTCTACCAGCACCTCAGCCCCAAGGCGGCGCTCATCTGGAAACCCACCAGCGAGCACAGCCTGCGCCTGGCGGGCGGCTCGTCCTACCGCACCCCCCAGCCCATGGAGACCTTCATCGACTGGTCGGTGCACGCCACCGACCCGAACGATCCGCCCTCCCACGTGCTGATCGGCAACCCGCGCCTGCTGCCCGAGCGGCTGTACGGCGGCGAGCTCGGCTACCAGGGGCTGCTCTACGAGGGCCTGCGCCTGGACGCGGTGCTGTTCGGCCAGGCGGTGCAGGATCTGGTCGGCATGGTGCGCGAGACGCGCGTGCCGCTGTTCATGGAGAACGTCCAGGACCTCTACCAGGTCGGGCTGGAGCTGGCGCTGAGCTACAGCCTGGCGCAGGTCCTGCGCGCCTACCTGAACTACACCTTCGTCTACAGCCTGGACGCCGAGAGCCTGGACGCGGTCAAGGACTGGCCCACGCACCTGTGGTCGTTCGGCCTGGAGGCCGCGCTGCCCGCGGAGGTGCGGCTCGGGCTGGACGTGGGCCTGGTGTTCGACTACCGGCCCCTGGTGGCCTCGGCCTCCTCGCCGACGACGGGCGTGGGCAGGCTCGACTGGAGCGCCCGGCAGGCCGCCGACGCGGCCCACATCGACCTGCGCCTGAGCAAGCGGCTGTTCGACGACCACGTGGAGGTATTCCTCATGGTGCGCAACCTGGTGGGCTTCTTCCGCGAGCCGGCCGGGCTCAAGAGCATCCCGGAGGACTACGCCCTGCCCATCGGCGGCACCGTCCTGGCCGGCCTGCGCCTGGGCGGCTGGTGAACGTGGAGGGACGAGACATGCGCGACTGCCTGGTGCGCCTTTCTGGTGTGGTGCTGGCGGGCGTCCTGGCCTGCGGCGCGGTGGCCTGCGGCGCGGACCTGCCCCCGGAGCGGCTGCTGGGGGTGGTGCAGGGCAACATCGTCTACCGCGGCCAGGGGCTGGAGGGGCAGACGGAGCCGCGGCTCTCCATCGTCGTGCTGCTCGAGCCCTGGTCTCTCGACGACTGGGAGTCCTGGACCTTCCCCAACGCCTTCCGCATCTACGAGGCTGCCCCGCTCGCGCCCGATGGCCTGGACTTCGAGCTGACCCACCTGGAGCCCGGCCACTACGAGGTGCTGGCCTTCCTGGGCGTCGAGGGCCGTCCCAGCACCGAGCCGGTGGCCGTGGGCGCCTACCCGAACCTGCTCCAGATGGGCGATCGCCCGGTGGAGGTGCTCGAGGCTCAGGTCACCGAGGGCATCGACTTCGAGCTGTACGACTTCTAGCCCGCCGGGGTGGGCCCGTCCGGGATCGCACTGGCACCCCTGGACGGGCATGGCCCTCGAGAGCACACCCCGAGTTTCATGCCCCAAATGGGGAATTGATCCTCCCGATCCGCACAGGGTACTTTCGCCTGGTCACCCGGAAAGATGGGGTTCCGGCGTTGGCCCGGCCGCGGAGCCCGCGAGGCCCCGGACCGTGGCAAATGCGAGGGCGGGCATGCGGTCGCACGCTTTCCGTGGGTGTGTGTGGTCGACAGGGCTGAAGTCATGTGCATTCCTCGCGTTCCTCCTGACAGGGCCACTTGCCGCTGCCAGGGAGGGCGAGCCAGGCGAGGATGGCGAGGTAGACGAAGAGCAGGGCGAGTCGGACGGCCAGGCCGGGGTCCTCGACGGCCTGCTCCAGGGCGTCAGCGACTACTCCGAGCTGGATCTCGGCCAGCTCCTCGAGCTCCCGCTGGTCGAGTCGGCGTCCCTGCGGCGGCAGTCCATCCTCGACTCACCGGTGACCGTGTCCGTGCTGACCCGGGATGAGATCGAGTCGAGCGGCGCGGTCAACGTGGCCCAGCTCCTGGCCCGGCTCCCGGGCGCGCTCGTGCTCCAGGAGGGCGCGAACACCTACTGGGTGGGGCTGCGCGGCCTGTCGGCCCTGGGCACGAACCGCACCATGCTGCACGTCGACGGCAGCCCGTTCCACGACCGCCTGACCGGGTTGCAGCTGTGGCCCATCCTGCCCCTGCTGCCCGCGGATCTGGAGCGCATCGAGGTCATCCGCGGCCCGGGCTCGATGCTCTACGGCAGCGACGCGCTGAGCGGGGTGATCAACCTGGTCAGCCGGCGGCCGCTCGATCACGCCGGGTTCGAGGCCTCGGGCTGGGGCCTGTTCAACCTGCTCGGCAGCCAGCCAGACGGGTCCTCCCCGCGCGTCTGGATGGAGAACGGGGGCGGGGCGAGCCTGGCCTACGGCTGGGTGGATCCCTCGGGGCAGCTGGGCCTGCGCGTCTCGGGAGGCTTCAACCACGAGCCGGAGTGGTCCAACCAGGCCGGTGACTTCGCCAACGGGCCGTTCGCCTACCAGGTCCGGGCCAGCCTCCAGCTCCTGCCCGATCCGTACTCGGAGCTGCGCCTGAACTTCGCCCACGCGGCGGCGGAGACGATGCGGGTGTTCGTGTTCTTCCCGGTGCGCAACCCCGTGTCCGCGCAGAGCCTGGATCTGCACTACAGCCGCAGGCACCTGGGCGCCGACTGGCTCGGGCTGCGGCTGGACGCCGACGCGCACCGCATGACGGTCGAGTTCGTGTCGCTGCCGCAGGAGGATGATTCGCTGTTCGTGCTCATGCCCTTCGACCTGTTCAGCATCCCCAGCGAGAGCTACGACGCCCACCTCAGGCTCCAGCTCGACGCCAGCCTCTGGGAGGACCGTGAGCTCCTCAGCCTGGCCGGGGAGGTGACCTACTTCGGCGTGGCCGACTACACCTCCCGGCCCTGGATGCTGTTCGGCGGGGTGCTGCTGAACAACGACCTCGTCCTGCTGGACGATCGCTCGTTGATCATCAGCCTCGGCGGCCGCTTCGACTACGTGCGCTCCCACGAGGGATCCTTCGGCGACATACGCTACCGCCACCTGAGCCCCAAGGCGGCGCTCATCTGGAAGCCGGCGCCGGATCACAGCCTGCGCCTGTCGGGCGGCTCGGCCTTCCGCACCCCGCAGCCGGCCGAGACCTCGATCGACTTCCAGGTGCGGCCGGGCGGCCCGGACGGGCCGGCAGCCCACGTGCTGGTCGGCAACCCCCGTTTGCAGCCCGAGCGGCTGTACGGGCTGGAGCTCGGCTACCAGGGCAAGCTGTGGCAGGGGCTGCGTCTGGAGGCGGTGGTGTTCGGGCAGCGCGTCGACGATCTGGTCGGGCTGACCCGGGAGACGCGCGCGCCGATCTTCAAGGAGAACGTGCAGAGCGTGCACCAGGCTGGGCTGGAGCTGTCGCTGCGCTACCTGGACCCGGACCGGGTGCGCGCCTCCCTGAGCTACACCTTCATCTACAGCCTGGACGCGGACACGGGCGCGGTGGTCAAGGACTGGCCCATGCACCTCTGGTCCCTGGGTGCGGACGTCGAGCTCGGCCTGGGCTTCAGCCTGGGCGTGCAGGCCGGCCTGCAGTTCGACTACCGCCCGCTGGTGGCCGTGCCCATCACCCCGGATCTCGGCACCATGCGCATCGAGTGGCAGCCCCGCCAGGCCGCGGATCAGGCCCGCGTGGACCTGCGGCTCGGCAAGCGGCTCTTCGACGGCACGGTGGAGATCTTCCTGATGGCCCGCAACCTGGCCGGCTTCTTCCGCGAAGCCCAGGGGCTGCAGGGCATCCCCATGGATTACGCACAGCCGATCGGCGGCAGCCTGCTCCTGGGCGTGCGCGCCGGCGGATTCTAGGCGGGGAGGGAGCGACATGCGGCGACACCTGCTGACCTCGATGGCGCTGGCGGCGAGCCTGGTGGCGGGCTGCGGGGTGGATCTGCCGGACGGGGGCTTCGGGCAGAGCGTGCGGGGCGAGCTGACCTACCGCGGGCGAGGGCTCGAGGGGCTGTCGCGGCCCACGCTCGGCGTCCTGGTGGTGGTCGAGCCCTGGGCGTCCACGGATTGGTCCACCTGGACCTGGCCCAACGCGTTCCGCATCTACGATCCTGTCGCCTTCGAAGTGCAGCGCTTCGAGTACGAGGTGACGGGCCTCGAGCCGGGCAGCTACGAGGTCATGGCCGTGCTGGGCGAGGCCGACCGGCCTGCCACCGACCCGATCGCCATGGGCGCCTACCCCAACCTGCTCCAGATGGGCGATCGCCCGGTCGAGGTGCCCGAGGTCGGGGCCGCGGAGGGGATCGACTTCGAGCTGTTCGAGGTCGAGCTGGGCGGGATCTGAGCGGATCTGAGCGCCGCCCAGTTCGCCCTTGATCCCCGCTCCGGGCTGTGGTCCCCTCTGGCCCGAGGAGGACTACCGATGGCCCGCAAGAGCGAGAACGTGATCCGCTTCGACTTCCCCCCCGAGCGCCTGATGCAGGTCCTGCTCGATCCCGGCTTCCAGGTGGCCCGCGACAAGGCCAACGGCTCCCTGGAGTCGCGCGTGGAGGAGAAGAGCCGCACCGCCGAGCGCTTCGTCTACTCGATGCACACCAAGGACTACGCGCGCGGGATGACCGGCATCGACAAGTCCAAGATCGAGGACAACCGCGCGGACTACGAGTGGGACCTGAAGGCCCGCAAGGCCACCTGGACCTACCACCCCTCGGCCCAGCTCGGGCCGGTCAAGGTGTGGGGCACCATCAAGGTCGAGGCCGACGGCGCCGGCTGCCGGCTCACCAACACCTTCGAGGTCGAGGTGAAGATCCCGCTCATCGGCGGGCAGGCCGAGAAGATGGTGCTCAAGGAGGTCGACAAGTCCTGGCCGGGCTTCGAGCGCACCATCCGCGAGCACCACGCCAAGCTGCCGAAGTGACCGTCACATCCTGGACGCCACCGCCGCGACGATGCCGCCCGCCACCAGCAGCAGCGCCCACACGATCTTGGCGTGCATGGCGTAGCAGCCGCGCGTCCTGCCGCCGCCCACGATGCTGCGCAGCTCGATGAAGGGCACCGGCGCCCGGCGGTACCAGCCCTTGGCCACCACCTCCTGGCCGTCCAGCGAGCCCCGGCGCATGAGGCCGAACAGCAGCTCGATGAAGTGCAGCGGCTGGCGGTAGTCCAGGAAGATGATGCCCGTGTCGTCGCGGATGACGAAGTCCTCGCTCAGGATGAGGCCCGGCACCCCGCGGCCGATCACCGTGCCGCGGATGGTGCAGGGCACCCCGCGCACCCCCGAGACCTTCACGTTCTTCAGCAGCCCCGCGATGCTCATCTCCGGGAACTCGCCGCCGCGGTAGCTGAAGAGCGTGCGCAGGAGCAGCCCGGCGCCGTAGCCCGAGATGGCCAGGAACATAATGCGCTCGTCGTTCTGCAGGCCGCCGTACACGAGCAGCGCGATGGGCAGCAGGTAGGGCAGGAACAGCACGAACAGATCCACCAGGAACTCGTCCCAGTAGGACTCGGGCTTCCTGTCGTCGAACATCACGTAGGGCGCCTGGCCCTTGGTGGCCGCCTGCCGGCTCAGGTGGTCCAGGCGCGAGGCGATCAGCGGGTGGGTCGAGCCCAGCTCGTAGAACCTGGCCCAGGGGTTCCAGCGGTCCCAGCGCATGGCGCCCTTGAGGTTGTCCGTGTCCACCGTGCTGCCGCCGGCGCCCACGCGCGCGGAGGCGATGGCCAGCGAGCGGCCCGAGCCGGCCGAGAAGATGCCCATGGCGCCCATGGCCTCCAGGCCGGTGGCGCGGGCCGGGGCGGCCTCGGCCTGCCCGCGGGCCTGGGCCTTCTCGCGCTCCTTGGCGTTGGTGGGCCGGCCGGCCAGGCCGTAGCCGATCTTGACCAGCGCGCTGGACAGCGCGTTGGGCTCGCCGGTGGCCTCGCCCGCGAAGCGATCGGCCCCGTACTCGCGGGTGCGGGACAGCCACAGCACGATGTACTCGGAGATGATGTAGACGATGAAGGCGCCGATGGCGATGGCCAGGCGGGCGGCCGCGGTCTTGTCCTTGCCGCGCACCCGGATGCGGATGACCACGCGGTAGACGTAATAGGCGATCAGCGGCACCAGGTAGGCCATGGTCATGATGAGCGTGTCCCAGCGCAGCGCGTGACCGAGCTCGTGGGCGGTGACCGCCTCGAGCTCCTTCTCGTCGAGGATCTCCATGAGCCCGCGGGTGAGCACCACGCGCGCGTTGTTGGGGTGGTGGCCGTAGGTGAAGGCGTTCGGCGCCCCGTCCTGGATGATGCCCATGCGCGGGAACTTCTTGCCGTGCTTGTCGACCACCTTCTGCACGAACTCGCGCAGGTGGGCCGGCAGCTCGTCGGGCGTCACCCAGCGGCACTGGAACAGGCCGCGGAGCGACCAGTCCATGATGATCGGGCCCAGGCCGAACTGCAGGGCCGCGATGATGACCCCGATCATCACCGCACCGCCCGGCGGCAGCCCGGCCACCTCGACCAGCAAGATGAGCAGCGCCGCCAGCAGGCCGTACAGGAAGGTGAGCACGCCCACCGAGCGCAGCGTCAGGTTGGGCAAGCCCTTGCCCGCCGCCGCGTAGGCCTTGAGGGAGGCGGGCAGCATGGCCGCGGCCGGCACCGCGTTGACCGCGGCAACCCGGGCGTCCATCTCCAGGGCCAGCTTGGCGTCCGAGCGGGCCAGGATCTGGCGCATCTCGCCCCGGTCGAGCCACAGCCCCTTGGTGCCCGGGCACTGGTCGATCTCCACCTCGTCGAACAGCGTCAGCCGGTCCATGAGCGCGCCCGTCTTGGGGCTCTTGAGGTCGCCGGGCTTCGCCAGGGCGCGGGCCTTGTTGATCTCCGCGGTCAGCACCTTGGGCTTGGCGGCGAAGTAGTAGATCTCGCCCTTGTCCAGCCACACCCCGCCGCAGGCCGGGCAGGTGTCCACCTCCACGCCGGGCTTGGTGAGCCCGGGTTGGAGCTGGGAGCCGGCGCAGCGTGGGCAGTCCATGCGGGTCCAGGTCGCGCTCAAGGGGAACCTCCTGGTTCGTTGCCTGCTGGGCGGCGATTGTACCAAAGAGGGGCGGGGAGCGGGAGGCGAAAGAGCGCCGCCGCGCCTCAGGCGCTGGGCGGGGTGGACAGGGGCGGCACGGTCACGGGCGGCTGGGGCGGGCGGGCCGCGAAGGCCGCCAGCAGGCTGCGGCAGACCTGGTCCTCGATCTGGGCGGCGTTCTCCGCGGTGAGGTCGTGCACCTCGATGCCCGGCATGTACTTGACCTCGCGCACGAAGCCGCGGCCCTGCTTGGCGGCGCTGGCCAGCACCGCCACCTCGTCCTTCTTCATCAGCATCTTGGCCATGACCGAGAAGGTGCGCGAGATGGTCTCCATCGGCCCGATCTCGTCGATCACGTACAGGTCGATGCCCATGCGGAAGGAGATGGCCTCGAGGGTCACGGCCTCGATGGCCTGCTCGTCCACGTAGAAGTTGTCGACCCGGGTGCCGCGGCCCTTGCCAGAGGTGGCGATGGGGACCTCCTGGCCGTCCATGGTGCGGATGACCCGGATGGGCTTGCCCTTCTCGTTCTCGGCGTTCAGGTTGAGGAAACCGGCGGCGTGGATGTTGGCGGCCTTCACGGCCAGCAGCTTCTCGACGATGTTCTTGATGAGCGTGGTCTTGCCGACGCCCGGTGCCCCGGTTATCAAGATCTTCGGCATGGCTTTCACGGCGGGGCTCCTCTCCGGTACCAACGACCACGCCGGCCTGGCCGGCGTCGGGCGCCACCTTAGCCTTCCAGCCGGGCCGCGTCAAGGGTGGACCGCGCGCCGCGCCCGCCGGTTGACAGGCCGCGCCCGGGTCTGGGATAGGTGGAGCGGACCACCAAACCCAAGGAGGGTGTCGCATGAGCCGCTTCGCGCTGCCGCTTCTCTTCGCCCTGTCCCTGTCCGCCTGCAACAAGACCGAGACACCGCAACCGGCGGCCCCGGCCGAGCCCGCGGCCGCGGCACCGGCCGCCCCCGCGGCTCCGGCCGCGCCCGCGGCCGGCCAGGCGCTGCCCGTGCCCGACGAGCTCGCCAGGAAGGCCCAGGACGTGGCCGACAAGGCCACCGCGCTCACCGACACCGAGGCCCCGGCCCTGACCCCCGCGCAGTACGAGCAGCTCCTGCTCGGGCTGGCGAGCTGCAAGGTGACGGACACCGGCCACATCGACGGCGCCTGCCCGGCCCTCAAGGAGTTCGACCAGGCCCGCAGGGCGAAGACCGCCCTCAAGGATCTGGCCGGGATGATGGGCCCGCTGGGCAAGAAGCACATCGGCCACGAGAGCGCGGCCGTGCGCGTCAAGGCGGCCCAGCTCATGGGCTCGATGTTCGGCGCGGACGCCGGCACGCAGCAGGTCATCCTGGAGGCCATCGCCAAGGAGGCCGAGCCGGCGGTGCTGCGCGCGATGATCGAGGTGGTCGGCTCCAAGGGCAAGTCGAACCCCGAGGTGGGCAAGATGCTGCTGGCCCAGGCCGATCACCCGAGCCCGGTGGTGCGCAAGGCGGCGCTGAACTGGCTGACCACGAGCTTCAACCAGGGGCTGCCGGGCGGGGTGGAGAAGCTGATCGCCAAGATCGAGGGCGATCCGGATCCCGACGTCAAGCGCTTCGCCTGCGAGTACGCCGGCAAGCTGGCCGACGACAAGCTGCTCAAGGTCTATGACAAGCTCACCGCGAACGCCAAGGACGCCAAGCTCTACTCGGCCTGCATGCAGGGCCTGGCGCAGATGTGGGTCTCCTTCCCGTTCTTCGAGAACGCCAACCAGAAGGCCTACGAGCTGACGCTGAAGCGGCTGGCCGCGAAGCCGCGCTCCCAGGACCTGCCGCCGTGGATCCTGATGGACAACTTCAAGCACCTCGGCCAGGACAGCGACAAGGTCAAGGCCTGGAAGGCGAAGGCGACCTGGTACAAGCAGGAGAAGCTCCTGGCCGTCCTCCAGCAGGTGATCGAGGACCCGCAGGCCAACTGGATGGCCAGGAACGGCGGCATCGAGTCCCTGCTCGGCCTGGGCGCGCCCAAGGCCACCTTCGAGGCCATGCTCACGAAGTGCGGCGACAAGTGCGACACCAACATCAAGCGCAAGTTGACCGAGGCGGTCGCCAAGGCCAAGTAGGGGCGTTGATCCGCAGCTCCCGCCCGGGTTAGTTTGTGGCCGTGCTCACCCTGGCTGCACCCTGCGCGCTCGAGGTGGAGATCAAGAAGAGCCGCTTCATCGCGCGGGCGGCGCGGGCCGGGACGCGCGAGGAGGCCAT
Source organism: Myxococcota bacterium (assembly GCA_022710975.1). Classification (GTDB taxonomy): domain Bacteria; phylum Myxococcota; class B64-G9; order B64-G9; family B64-G9; genus JAKLGA01. The sequence continues at coordinate 291,582 of JAKLGA010000009.1, forward strand.
GGCCTTCATCGCCCAGGCCGGTGAGCCCAAGGCCAACCACAACTGCTGGGCCTACCGGATCGGCCCGGACTACCGCTTCAGCGACGACGGCGAGCCCGGCGGCACGGCCGGGCAGCCCATCCTGCGCGCCATCGAGGGCCAGGGGCTCGACTGCGTCGCGGTGGTGGTGACCCGCTGGTTCGGCGGCATCAAGCTGGGCGCCGGCGGGCTCGCCCGCGCCTACGGCGGGACCGCGGCCGAGTGCCTGCGCACCGCGCAGCGGCTCGAGGTGCGCCCGAGGGTCGAGCTCCGGGTGACCGCGCCCTTCGCGCTGACCGGGGCGGTCTACCCTGTGCTCGAGGCCTGCGGCGCCCAGAAGCTCGCGGAGAGCTACTCGGAGGCCGGCCTGGTGCTGCGGATCTCGCTCGAGGCCGGGGCGCTCGAGGCGTTCCGGGCGGCCCTGGCCGACGCCACCCGGGGCAAGGCCACGCTCGAGCCCTACGATCTTTCTACAAACGCTTGACCCGCCGCTGAGACCTGCAGGCCGATTCCGCGGGATGATCCGTCCATTGCAGGCAGGTCAACCCAGGAAAGGTGGAACGCCATGCTCCAGACGCGCCTCGCCCCCGTCGGCTCCTCGCTGCTCGCCCTGGTCCTGCTCGCCACGGCCGGCTGCGCCCACGCACAGGCCGCGGCCGGCCCGGAGCGCGTGGCCGCGGCGCCAGAGCCCACGGCCGCGCCCGCCGTCCAGGCCCAGGACGTGCCCGACGCCGAGAGCGACGCGCGCGAGCTCCAGTCGAAGGTGACCCGGGTGACCGTCTACTCCGACCGCGCCCGGGTGACCCGCCAGGCCCGGGCGGAGGTCCCGGCCGCGCCCGCGGTGTTCGCCTTCCGCGGGCTGCCGGGCTGGGTGGACGACGGCTCGGTGCAGGTCTCGGCCAGCGCCGGCCGCATCGTGGACGTGCGCGTGGATCGCCGCTTCCTGTCCCGGGCGAGCGACGCGGGCTGGCAGAAGCTCGAGGCCGAGCACCGCAAGCTGGCCGGGCGGCAGGCCGTGCTGCGGGACGAGCTCGGGGTGCTCGAGGCCCAGCGGCAGCAGATCGAGGCCCTCAAGGCCTTCTCCACGGCCAAGATCAACCAGGACACCCTGCTCGGCACCATCCAGGTGTCGAGCTACGGCGAGCTGCTGCGCTTCATCGGCGACTCGCTGCGCGGGACGGCCGAGGCCCGGCGCGCGGTCCAGCAGCAGCTCGACGACCTCGCCCCCGAGCTCCAGGCGAGCCAGCGCCGGCTCGAGGACGCCAAGGCGATGATGCAGCTCGAGGAGACGGTGGTGCTGGTCAGCCTGCAGGCTCCGGCCCCCGCGGACTGCACCCTGGAGCTCACCTACATGCTGCCGGGCGCGACCTGGGAGCCCCTGCACGAGCTGCGGGCGAGCACCGCGGACGCGGGCAGCGTCGAGGTCACCTCCTTCGCCGCCATCTCCCAGACCAGCGGCGAGGACTGGGGCGGGGCGGAGCTGGTGTTCTCCACCCAGTCCACCACCAAGTCGGTGCGCATCCCGGAGCTCGAGGCGCTGGTCCTCGGCGAGACCACCACCGCGACGCGGGTGCTCACCAGCCAGGTGTCCTCCTTCACCCGGGCCGAGGAGGCCTTCAAGGGGCAGAGCGGGCTGTGGAACAAGGTCCACGGGGACAAGAGCGCGGAGCGCGCCCGCGAGAGCTTCGAGTCCGTGTTCCAGAGCAACCTGCAGTACCTGCAGGTGGTCCAGGGCCGGACCGTCAAGCTGTTCGAGAGCCTGGAGCGGCGCGGGACCACGGCGCACTTCCGGGCGGAGCCCGCCGCCAGCGTGCGCGGCGACGGCCACCCGGTGCGGCTGCTCATCGGCCGGCAGGTGCTCGCCTCGCGGCAGCGGCTGGTGGCCGCGCCCGAGCAGAGCCTGAACGCCGCGCGCACCCTGGTGATGACCAACTCGACCGGCCGGCCCCTGCTGCCCGGCCGGGTGGCGCTGTACCAGGACGGCGCCTTCCTGGGCATGACCGACATCGAGTTCATCGCCAAGGCCGAGGAGTTCGCGCTCTTCCTGAGCGTGGCCGACCAGCTCAAGCTGTCGCGCGAGCTCGATCGCAAGCAGAGCCGGCTGGTGCGCAAGACCCGCAGCCAGATGCAGGTCGCCTTCGTGGTCACGGTGGAGAACCTGGGCGCCGAGGAGGCCACGCTCACCCTGGCCGACCGCGTCCCGGTGTCCGAGAACAAGGACATCCGGATCGACAAGGTGTCCCTGAGCCCGTCGGTGAAACCCGACTCGAAGGGGCTGGTCCACTGGGAGCTCACGCTGAAGCCCGGGGAGAAGAGGGAGCTCCGGCTCGGCTACCAGATCGAGTACCCGGCCGAGCTGATGATCGAGACCAGCCGCCGGCGGGCGGCCAAGGCGGCCCAGCCCGCCCGGCCCGGGATGCGCGCGCCCGCGGCGGACCCGAACCGCTACGACTTCGACGGGGAGAGCGTGTCCCCGGCCGTCGAGGAGCAGATCCTGGATCTCGAGGAGCGGTTCTAGGAGGAGGGGAGGGCGGGGGCTGGATTTGACCCGTGGCCCACCTTGGTGGGCCACGGACCATCGCACCCGCTGCGCGGGTGCTCAGGCCAGCACGCGAAAACTCGAACTCCAACCCCTTAGCAAACAAAAGGCCCCGGTAGGAACCGGGGCCTTTTGCTTTGCTATAGCGGGGGCTGGATTTGAACCAGCGACCTTCGGGTTATGAGGTCGCGTAAAGCACTTCGGCAAGCGGGCGTCTTTGTTCGAATTTTCAGGCAGTCCGGGTACCTGACCTTAGGGTCGAGTCCACGGGAGTCCACGCCAGAGCCCCTGAATGCACGCGGGTTCCGTCAAAGTTCCGTCCACGTTTTCGGCGTCGTCGTAGGGTTTTCAACCCGAAGGTCGGATGGTAGGCCCACCAGTCCCTGGGTCCCAGCCGTTGGTCCTGGTTTTTTAGGGGGTCTCACAGCAGGGAATACGGGTCGGGGCCGAGGTGGCGGTCGTTGAAGTCGGAGACGATCTTCGCCGCCTCCTCCAGCACCCGCGCGTGCTCCGGGGGGCACAGGACGCCCGGCAGCATGGTGACCGCGGCGAAGCCCCTGAGCAGCCCCGGGTGGTGGCAGGCCACATGCTCGACCTGCCTGACCAGCACCCGGCCCGTGTAGCAGGGCGTGCTGCGCTGCATCGCCCCGCGGCGCTTCAACGGCAGGACGAGCGGGGTCTCCGGGGGCGGCTGCGCCAGCGCGCGCAGCTCGAACTCGAGCCAGGCCAGGTGGGCGCCGGTGTCCAGCCCCTCGAAGTCCCGCACGAAGGCCAGGGGGAAGGGCCGGCCGCCCTCGCCGAGGAAGGCCTGGCAGAGGGTCCGGAGGCCGGCCTCGAACTGGACCGGCACCACCTCACCGTCCACGGTCCGGCAGCGCAGGCACGCGAGCCGGGGTACCACGCGTCGCCGGGGCTTGTTCACCATCTCCTTCAACCACTCGAGGTTGGCTCGTTCCACGGCGCGCCTCCGTTCACTTCCTGTAGTGCTTCATCAGCAGGTCCTGGGCCTCGGTGAGGAGCTCCTCCAGTCTGGAGGTGATCTGCCCGAGGGCAGTCGCCAGCTCGTCGGCCTCCTGGTCGTCGAGCGCCTGCAGTCGTCGGATCGCGCTGGTGGCGACGCACAGCTGCTCCTGCAGCTCGAAGAGCGCCTGGGCCCGCTCGAGCAGGCGCCGGTCTCCTCTCTTGAGAGGGGGCTGTCTGATCAGGACCACGTTGTCCTTCTTGTCTTCCGCCATCTCCCACCTCCACCAACCTCGACGCACCTGCGCGTACCTTTCTGACCCGGCCCAGGCCTGTTTCTGCCCCCTCGCGGATTTCTCGTCCGGGCATGTCAGAGCGCTCCAGTCCAGGGCGTCAGTCCTCCTGGTGGGCCGAGAAGGCGGGCTTTCAGGAGGAGATCATGGGCAGGCCGTTCCGCATGCAGAGGTTCCCAGCCGCGCCGGCCAGGACGCCCGTGGCCGCACCGGCCGAGGTCACGCGCTTCGCCACCCACGACGACCTGCTCGAAGGCGCGCTGGGCATGCTCGAGGCCCGCGCCCACGCCCGCCGCCAGGCCGAGCAGCAGGAGCGCAGCCCGGAGCGCGACCCGGCTCAGGTGGCCGCGGCCTGGGAGCTGTCCGAGTCCTGGGCGGCCTGGTTCCACGCCAGCTTCGAGCGCAGCAAGGACCGGCTCGTGCTCTGCCGCCGCGTGCTGGAGGCCGGCCTCCTGCCGCTCGAACGTGAGCTGCTCCTGGCCCTGCTGCTCTCCCAGCTCGGCGCCACCCGCGCCCGCATCAACAACATCGGCGACCTGGTGGACGAGGTGCGCACCCCGGGCATGCGCGCCCTGGAGGCGCTGCGCGCCCTCGGCGAGGACAGCCGGCTGGTCCGCTCTGGGCTGGTGTGCTTCGAGGACCCGGACGAGGAGCCCTCCGAGCGCACCCCGCTCCCGGCGCCCGAGCTGCTGGCCCGCCTGCTCGGCCCGGACGCGACCGCGGGCGAGGAGCCGCGCGGGCTCGAGGTGGACAGCCAGGAGGCGCTGTTCGGGGCCCTGACCGGCTTCACCCGGGCCGCCCAGGCCAAGGCCGAGGCGCTGTCCGACCGCGCCCGGGCCATGATGATGCGCCGCTCCCCGGGCCTGCTGCCGCGCCGCATCTACCGGCTCGAGTGCCTGTTCCAGGCCGTCCAGGCCACGCTCGGCGCGCACCCAGACTGGCCGCTCGCCACCCTGTTCGCCCAGCCCGGCCTCGGGAACGGGGAACGCATGGCGCTCCTCGTGCTCCTCGGCCGCGACGGCGGCCATTTGCCGGCCGATCACCCGCTGTACCTGGGGCTCGGCCTGGCGCGGGTGCTGGCCCCGTCCGAGGCCCGGGTGGCCGACTGCCTGGGGGCCCTGTCCCCGCGGGGGACCCTGCTCGGGACCGGGCTGGTGCAGGCCTGCGACGGGCCGGCCGAGCTGCTGTCCGACCACCCGTCCGCGCTGGCCGAAGTCGCCTTCGAGCTGGGCGACCGGGCGCGCGAGCTGCTGGGGCTGGACGAGGCGCGCAAGGCCCGCGCCGGGGCGGAAGGGGTGCGCGAGGCCCGCGTGCGACTGTCCCAGCTCGTGCTCCCGCCCGCTGTGCGGCTCGCGCTGCGCATGGCGCTCGCCCAGGCCCGCCACGGCCGGGTGATGCTCGGGGACTGGGGGCTGGGCAAGAGCATCGCCTACGGCCGGGGGGTGACCCTGCTGTTCTCCGGCCCACCCGGTGTGGGCAAGACCGCCGCGGCCGAGGGGCTGGCCCGCGAGCTCGGGCTGCCCATCCTGGTGGCCGACTACGCCCAGATCCAGAACATGTTCGTGGGCGGGACCGAGAAGAACATCGCAGCCACCTTCCGGCGCGCCCGACGGGCCCACGCGCTGCTCTTCTGGGACGAGGCCGACGCCATGTTCTACGGCCGCGACCAGGGCCAGCGCCCCTGGGAGGTGCGCGACGTGAACGTGCTGCTGACCGAGCTCGAGCGCTTCGAGGGGGTGTGCGTGCTGGCCACCAACCGGCCTGGCAGCCTGGACGCGGCCCTGGAGCGGCGGGTGACCCTGAAGGTCGAGTTCAGCGCGCCGGACCGCGTGGCCCGGGAGAAGATCTGGCGGAAGCTCCTGCCGAGGAAGCTGCCGCTGGCTGAGGACGTGGACCTGGCGCGCCTCGCGGAGGCGGCCTTGAGCGGCGGGGAGATCAAGAACGCCGTGCTGAACGCGGCCCGGCTGGCCATCCTGCGTGGGCCGAGGGCGCGGGTGCGCATGGCGGATCTAGAGAAGGCCGTGGCGCTCGAGCTCGGCGGCAGGCTGCAGAAGACGAACGTGCATGCCCTGGGATTCCAGGCAGGAGGTGCGTGATGTCCATCGCCTACGTGACCTGTCCCGACTGGCAGTACATCGAGCTCGCGGGCGAGCACCCGGTGATCTCCGGCTGCCGCCGCATCGACGTGCAGCCGGACGACCCGCTGCTCGACTGGAAGAACATCGTGGTCTATCTGGAGTTCCACAGGCCGGATCGGAAGAACCCGGACGACACCCGCCCCAAGGGGTACACGGGCCGGTTCCTGATCCGGAAGATCGCCCAGTGCATGCGCGGCTACCCGGGCATCCTGCCCAACGCGGTCATGCTGCTGCTGGACGAGTACGAGCCGAACGACGTCGAGACGCTGATGATCAAGGAGCAGGTGACCGATCTGCTGGTGCGCGCCGAGCGGGTGGGCGGGACCCTGAAGGCCCGCAGCATGCTCGAGATCGCCGAGACCACGGCCCCGCCGGCGTGAGCTCACCCCTCCATCTTCGTCACCTTCACCCCGACCTCGCGCAGCACCCACGCGCCCGTCCGCAGCATGCGCCGCAGCAGGCCGAGGCGGGCGTTCAGGAACCGCTCCAGGCTGAGCCCGACCAGCTGGGTGAATAGGGTGTAGGCCCCCTTCGAGCTGGAGGGCGGCTGGTAGGTGGGGATCTCCAGGTACTCGGCCGGCGGCTCCCAGATGGCCTCCCAGGTGACCGGGACCAGGTAGCAGGCCTCGGGGTGGAGGGCGAGCAGGTGCTCCCGGTCGGCCAGCAGCTGGTCCCAGCTCCTGGGGTCATACAGCTCGGACAGGAAGCGCGGCGGCGGCTGGCCGGGCCAGGCCGGGCCCTCCACCAGGTGGCTGGGCGCGAGGCTCTCCTCCGGGACGACCGCCACGATCAGTGCGTTGCCCATCAGGGGCCTCCGCTCACGGCACGGGGACGATTCTGACCTCGAGCCGGGTGAGGTAGGCGCCCTGGGTCCAGGTGAAGCCGCCAGCCTTCAGGGAGCTCAAGCTCAGCGGGTCGGCCTGCACCCCCCCGATGAACTCGTAGTCGGTCACGTCGCTGTCGTAGGCCATGAACATCCAGCTATCCGTGGCGTAGATGTCCTCCTGGAAGGACTCGTTCCACACGGGGTTGTAGTTGTCCGACTTCTCCGTGGTGCTGAAGATTGGCTGCCCGGTGTCCGGGTCCGAGTTGCGGTAGACGCGGACGATCGGATCGGGCATGCCGCCCGGGAAGTCCCACGCGTCGCCGGACTGGTCGTAGTCGGAGACCGTGGCCGAGACGATGGTGAAGGTGTACCGCCGACCGTAGGCCGGCACGCAGTCCCCGCCGATGCACAGCGAGCTCGAGTCGCACACAGCGTGGCTCGCGCAGGTGCAGCGCCCCGTGGCGTCGCAGCCCTGGCCCGTGGGGCAGGTGCCGCACGACTGCCCGCAGGTGGGATCCGGGCCGCACTCCCGGCCGGTGCAGGTCGGGGTGCAGCCGCCCACGCACAGGCCGTTCCCGTCGCAGGTCTCCCCGGTCGGGCAGCTGCCGCACGCGGCCTGGCCGCCGCACCCGTCGTCCCAGGAGCCGCACTCGTGGCCGAGCTGGGGGCAGGTGGCGGGCGTGCACGAGCCGCACCAGCCGTCGTTGTCGAGCACGTCGACGATGTTGTTCCCGCAGGCGGAGCTCTCGATGCACCCGGACAGGATGTTCTCGGGGATGACATAGTCGATGAGGTCCAGGGTGCAGCTTCCGTCCTCGAAGGTGTGGTCATCCCCGTACGTGAGGCAGGTGCAGTCGCCGTCGTAGACCAAGGGGTACTTGCCCTGGGTCACACAGTCGCACTGACAGCAGTCGCGGCCGAGGCAGTAGGTGCCTACTGCCTGGTACACCTGCATCGCCACCCTGGTGCAGTCGTCCTCCGCGTTGCCTCCCTCGCCGCCGCAGCCGGCGAGCAGGGCAACGAGCATCAGCGCAATCGTCCACTTGCCTTTCCTCATGGTTCTCCTCCTTGGCCGACCGCGACCGCGCTCTCCGGTCCCAGGCACTGGAGCAGCTCGGCTGGCTGGACCCCGAGCGCGCGGGCCAGGCGGATGATGTTGAGCACGCTCAGGTTCCGCTCACCGCGCTCCACGCTGCCCACGTAGGTGCGGTGGAGGCCCGAGCGGAAGGCCAGCTCCTCCTGGGTCAGCCCCTGCTGCTGGCGCTGGTCCCGGATCCATCTCCCCAGGGTCACGAGGTCGGGGTCCATGCGCACCTCACGGTAGGCCACACCTTGGCGATCGGTCTACAGACTCCGAGTAGCAATGCGGCCTCCAGCGCGGGTTCTCGCATCCGCGCGCCACTGCGAGGGTGCATGAGCAAGGCCGGTGCCAGCGGGCTCCCACGCGCGGAACGCCCCGGCGCAAAGGGGATCCGGGCTGGACCCGGGCTGAAAGGCCGTTCAGCGGGGGATGAGACTCCGGGTCATCAGATTCTGAGCACCCTCCCTTGGAAATGGAAAAGGTCGGAGGATCCATGTCCGATCCGCTCCGCCTCGGTCGTCAGTCTTCCTGGGGAGAGAGGGCAGGGCACTTGAAGGTGATTGTCCCAGCGCAGGGCGGTCCTGGTGCGAGGATCGAGGACGGGCGGGTGCGGGTCTGCCTGCACCTGCACACCCGGCCCCGCTCCTCGGACGCCTCCCTGGATCCAGTCGACGCGCTGTGCATGGCCGCCGCGGCCGGGGCGGACTTCCTGGTGCTGACCGAGCACGACGCATCCTGGACCCCTGCGGCCCTGGCCGAGCTCCGCGCGGCCGCCGGGCCCGAGGCCGCCAGGACCGTCCCCCTGGGCGGCCGGGAGCTGTGCCTGCCCGACGCCCACCTGCTGGTGGTGGGCGCCTTGCCACCGCTTGCGCCGGAGCTGATGGGACCAGGCCAGACCCGGGCCCTGGTCGAGGCGCTGCACCGGGCTGGCTGCGCGGTGGTGCTGGCACATCCCTGGGACGTTCGCTGGCAGATCCCGCCCCGGATGGCAAAGGAGTGGGGCGTGGATGCGGTGGAGGTCGTGGGCGCCCGGCACCGCGAGCCTGGCGATGCCGGGCTGGCCGCCATGCGGGCCGCGGGCCTCCCGGGCGTGGCCGGCGTGGACGCCCACCACCCGGAGCACCTCGGCCTGATCCCGGCCTGCCTGACCCTGGTGCCTGGCTGGGTGAGGGACGAAGCAGGCTTGATCCGGGCCATCCGGAGGGGAGAGGTGGCCTGAACCTGTCGACGCCTGCGGGATGTGGGATCTGACTGAACACCGTGTCTGGTGGCAGGTGTCTGGTTTGAACCAGCCACCAGACTCCAGACACGGTGCCTCGACCATCGCACCGTTTGTCAGATCCCCGCCCACCCCGGCGTCGGTATTCTCAGAAGCAAGGAAAGGAGCCCCCATGTACGCGAAAGCCAGGCAGGGTGAGCTGACCGACCTGTCGTCGCAACAGGTGTCGCTGGTGAAGTGCGCGAGCGAGTTCAACTACCGGGTGCTGATGAGCAAGAAGGACCCGTGGGTCGAGCCGGACCCGCGGACCTTCCCGAAGCTCGACCAGCTGGCGCAGATCCTGTTGACCGCGCCGGCCCCGCTGCTGCCCGACTGCTAGGGGCACCCGGGGAGAGTCAGATCCCTGGCGTACAGATCGTCTGTTCCCGTAGGGACAAAGGAGGTCCCGGACCATGGAGACGATCGCGAGCGCGGCGGTGGCGTTCCTGGTGGGTGGCGTGCTGGCCTTCCTGGTGACCGCGCTCCTCATGCGCCGGGCCGCCAGCGCCGAGCTCGCCCGGCTGGCCGGGTTGCTGTCCGTCGAGCGCGAGGGGCGCATCCGGGTGGAGAGCCAAGCCCAGGAGACCGGGCGGCGGCTCGAGGAGGAGAAGGCGCTCCTCTCCGAGGCCCAGACCCGGCTCACCGACGCCTTCAAGGCGCTGGCCGGCGACGCGCTCAGCGCGAACCAGGCCGCCTTCCTGCAGCTCGCCCAGGAGCGCCTCGCCAAGCTGGTCGGCCAGGCCCAGGGTGACCTCGGCCAGATGGCGGTGCAGACCCGGGGCGACCTGGGCAAGCACCAGGAGGCGCTCACCGGGCTGCTCGCCCCGATCGCCGAGAAGCTCAAGGCCTTCGACGACCACCTCCACGTCCTGGAGAAGCTCCGGCTCGAGTCCGCCACCCGGCTGGAGGGCCAGATCAGCGGCCTTACCGGCTGCCAGGAGAAGCTGCAGAAGGAGACCAAGAACCTGGCGAACGCGCTCCAGCACCCCCAGGTGCGCGGCCGCTGGGGCGAGGTGACGCTGCGGCGGGTGGTGGAGCTCGCCGGCATGAGCGCGCATTGCGACTTCGACGAGCAGGTCACGGTCCAGGACGCCGAGGGCGCCAGGCAGCGGCCCGATCTGGTGGTGCGCCTGCCGGGCGGGCAGAACCTGGTGGTGGACTCCAAGGTGGCGCTCGAGGCCTACCTGCGCGCCGTCGAGTCCCCGGACGAGGCCACGCGCCAGGCCTGCCTGGCGGACCACGCCCGCCAGACCCGGAAGCACATGGACGCCCTGGCCTCGAAGAGCTACTGGAGCAAGTTCGAGCCCACCCCGGAGTTCGTGGTGATGTTCATTCCAGGGGAGTCCTTCTTCGCCGCGGCTGTGGATCAGGACCCCACCCTCATCGAGGACGGCATGGCGAGCAGAGTCGTGCTGGCCACCCCGACCACGCTCATCGCGTTGCTGCTCTCCGTGGCCTACGGCTGGCGCCAGGAGCAGCTCGCGGAGAACGCCCAGCGCATCAGCGAGGCGGGCCGGCAGGTGCACGAGCGCCTGGCCAAGCTGGTCGGCTTCCTGGCGAAGTTCGGTGGGCAGATCCACAGCCTGACCGCGTGCTACAACGAGGCGGTCGGCTCGCTCGAGTCGCGGCTCCTCCCGGCCGCCCGCAGGCTGGAGGAGCTGGGCGCAGGCAGCGAGAAGGCGATCCCGGTCCTCGAGCCGGTGGACCTGGTGCCCAGGGCGCTGGAGGCGGGGAAGGAGGGGGAGTGAAGGTCAGCACCGTACCCGGCGAGGTGCCGCCAGGTCTTGCCTCCCATTTGACCTCTGTCAGTCGCTTGCTGCTCAGGCTGCGGGAGGTGGGGTCGCGATCGGACGATTCGGAAGAGGGCGGCGTGAGAGCTATTCGATGGCGATGATGTACACCGCCCCAGAGTTGGTTCCAAGAGTATCCTGCGTGTAGTCCCCAACGATTGCAGTGCTCCCGCTGAGCGAAACTGAGTTTCCAAAGGAGTCGATCCCTTCGGTCACAGGTGAATCTACACGCAGGAGCAGGCTCCAGGTTGCGTCTGGATTGCGGCGGAAGAAGTGAACGTCGTTTTCGGTATGGCTACTTCCGACAGCTAGAGTGTCATTGAACAGGCTTACAGATAGGCCAAAACCATTCTGGGCTGGTGAGCTTGGTAATACCTTAGCCTCGTGCTCCCATGTGTTTGACCCCGTTCTCCTGAAGATGTAAACAGCTCCGGAACCGGTCGTTATGCCGTCCTTTCCTTGCGCTCCCATGGCGATCCAGTCGCCATAGATACTTGCCGCAAAGCCGAAATTGTCGTCGGCTGCAGCGTCGTAAGCCACGATCTCAGTGGCGTTACCCCACGAATTTACGTCGGTACGTTGAAACACAAATGCCGTTCCAGCCCCTCCACTAGCGCCGACGACTGCGTAGTCTCCATCGACTGCAACTGAGGATCCAAAGCCTTGCCCGCCCGGCGCGGCGATGACCGTGCCAGCATCCCAAGTGTTTTCTCCAGTGCGATGATATATGTACGCTGTGTTGGCGTTCCGGGCTCCAACGATGGCATAGTCACCACTGAGGCAGACAGCGGCTCCGAAGAAGGCGCCTCCCTGGAACCTTACTCCAGCATCCCAGGAATTGATGTCTGTTCTGTGAAAAATATACGCTGAATTTTTCCGGTGTTCACCGACAATTGCATAGTCACCACTGATCGAGACGAACATGCCGAAATTCGAATTCACTTCAGGATTGTGGGAGTACACCCTTGTCCCAGTGTCCCACATGTTCGGCCCAGTCCTGTGGATGATGTGCGCTGAGCCAGCATTCGAGTCCACACCATAGGAACCGATTATCGCATAGTCCCCATCAATTGCTACCCCCGTCCCAAAGTATCCATACTCTGAGGGCTCAGGTGAATAGAGCTCGGATATGTCAACACAGATGCTCTGATTGATGCACGACTCTCCTTCACGGCAGCATGTTCCGTTGCAGACCACCCAGCCGCAGTTGCAGCTTCCACTGGCATCGCAGAGTTCGCCAGCCTCACATGTTCCGCAATCGAACCCACCGCGCGGCGAAGGACCGCACAGCCTCCCGACGCAATCATCGAAGCATTGGCCATCAGCATCACACCATTCAGTTGCACCCGGACAAGTACCACAACTGTATCCTGCGTTGGGAGATGGCCCACAGCTTCGACCGATGCAGTCATCCTCACATTGGCCAGCAGCAGTGCAGTATTCTGTCGCCCCGCCACATGTTCCACAGTTATGTCCATCGTTGGGCGACGGTCCACAAGTTCGGCCCAGGCAGTCGTCAACGCATTGACCAGCGCTTGTGCAATAATCCGTCACTCCTTGGCAACTCCCGCAATCAAGGCTCAAGTGAGGCGAAGGACCGCAGACTCTTCCAAGGCAATCGTCACCGCACTGGCCGCCATCGGAGCAATAGTCGTCTGCCACTGAACATACCCCGCATGAAAGGCCAAGTGTAGGCGACAGCCCACAAATTCGCCCAACGCAGTCGTCAATGCAATGGCCCTCTGGATCGCAGTACTCTGTCTGGAGAGCACAGGAACCGCAGAAGAAGCCCGGACGGTTTGGGGATGCACCGCAGACCCTGCCAGCGCAGTCGTCCAGGCACTGCCCCGCGGCCGTGCAGTAGTCGTTCTCTCCGCTGCAGGTCCCGCAGGTGTGGCCGAGCGTCGGGGAGAGGCCGCACTCCAGGCCCGCGCAGTCATCCACGCAGGCCCCCTCCTCCGAGCAGTACTCATCCTCTCCCTCGCATCCGCCGCAGTCGAACCCCGCCACGGGCGAGGTCCCGCACCGGCCCAGACAGTCGTCGATGCACTGGTTTCCGGCAGGGACACAGTACTGGGTCGGGCCTGAACAGCTGCCGCAGAGCTTTCCGATGTTCGGCGACTGACCGCAGAACCGTCCAGCGCAGTCGTCGATGCATACCTTGGCTGGCGTGCAGTACAGGTCCCCATCACAGGTGCCATCGGAGTAGCAGGGCTCGCCGAGGTTTCCAGCCGCGAAGCATCGGTAGTCGACGCAGGCCAGGCCGCTGTTGCAGGTACCGTTGTCCCTGCACGGTTCGCCGGAGTGGCCGACCCCGTGGAGGCCGATGTCGCAGCCTGCGGCACCGGCCAGCAGCGAAGCCAGGATGACGAGCGTGGAGTTGCGCATCTTACCACCTCCCCCCAAAGGAGAAGGTCGCTCCACCGTCGGTGGGGACGATGGAGAGCGCTTCCGGGTGGTCCTTGAACCACTCCCTGTCCTCTGGCGCCATGAACCACAGGACGGCGCCGGCCACGAGCAGGGCGAAGCCGGTGCCGAAGCTCGCGTACATGACGCCCGCCCAGGTCCGGCTCTTCCCGGCGGCGTCCGGGTCTCCTGCCTTGTCGTCATCCCCGTACGTGTAGGTGAGGCCGGTCGCGGCCGCTCCGAGCACCGACAACCCCACGCCCGACCAGAAGAGCCCGTGAGCCCACCTGGCCATCGGGTTCATGGGGTAGATCCGGGCCAGGGACAGGGCGACCACGGCTTCTTGCCCCGCCTGGAGATCGACCTCCTGGACCACTCCCACGTGGCCCTCCAGCGTGGCCTCGATCCGGTACTTCCCCGCAGGGAGATCCCTCCTCAGGGGGGCGGAGGCGCCCGGCTCCTGGCCGATGGCGACGAGCGCACCGGGCGGATCCGTCTCGACGACGAGGCTCGCCGGCGGAATCGTCCGCAAGGCCACCTTCAATTCGGTTCGCATCCCGTTGGCGATCACGAACTCCCGCCTCTCGGGCAGGTACCCCTCCATCTCGATGACCGCGAAGTACGAACCAGCCTCCAGGTTGTTGGCCGCAAAGGGGGCCTCAGCCTCGGCCAGGGTCTGCCCTTCCGAGTTCTCCAGCGACACATTGGCCCCCCTGGGCTCCGAGGTGACCCACAAGACACCGGGCTGGGTGTTCCTCAGGGTGATCTTCAGGGTGGTGTCCTTGTTGGATTCCACGGTCACCTGGTACTGGTTGGCGGCGAAGCCCTCGAGCTCCGCGGTCACCTTGTAGGTGCCCTCGCGCAGCGCGACCAGGATGGGCGAAGGCCCCAGCTTGTTGTAGCCGCTGATCAGCACAGAGGCGCCAGCCGGCTCCGTCGTGACCGTGAGCCGTCCCGGAACGATCTCCCGCAGCAGCCTCTGCCCCTCTGCCTCGTAGGGATTGTCGCCGGCGTACGCGGAGAGGAAATGATGGAGCAAGCGCACTCTCGTTTCCAGCTGGACGGACTCATCCTTCGCCAGAGAGTAGAGGTACGACCAGTTGCTCCTTATCTCTTCCTGCAGCTCCTTGGCATTCCTGGTGTCCTTGAGTAGCTCCTCGAACTCGAGCACCGCCTGTGTGGAGCCCGCTTCCCTGGCTTTCGCGGGCTGGCAGAGCTTCGCGGCGATCGTCCTGATGGCCGCCAGCAGTGATTCCTCCTTGCAGGTGGAATCACCCGTCGCGGCGCCCTCCGTGGCGGCTTTCTTCAGATCATAGAGTGTCGCGGTCACCTGGCAGGTGTTGCCGATCTTCAGGATCTGGGAGGAGAGGGTCTTCTGCGCGGCCAGCTCCCCGCCGAGCTCGATCTGGCAGCTCGCGTCGTAGCAGGCCTTGTAGCTGTCCTTCTTCTGCTGGACCAGCCTCTCCTTGATCTGTTCGCGGGGAACCAGGCCGAATCCGCACTCGGCCAGGCTGGCCGAGAGAAACTCCGTCAGGTTCTGCCGGGTCTTCGGGTCGAGCCCCGAGCCGCGGTCCTCCATGTCGAACACGGCCACGAGGGGCAGGTTCTGCCCCTGGGCCACGCTGGGCCATACGGGAAGGCCAATGACCGCCAGCAAGACTAGCCGCCTCATGCCCGACCCTCCGAGATGTTCTCGCCGTGGGAAGTGTACCACGGCGGACAGGTAGCGTGAGCGGCAGGTCACTCGCTGGGCCAGCCGTTGAGGCCCTTCATGGCCTCGAACTCCGACGGGTCGGGGTAGCGAGAGCACTCCTGGACGGCCATGCCGGTTTTTACGTGGTACATGGATGGCTTCTTCCGGTCCAGCCTCAGGGCCACGCAGAAGCTGTCCCGGATCATCTGGCCGAAGGCGTTCGGCGCGTCCACCACGACGTGCACGATGTACAGGTCACCGCGGTTGGCGACCACGTTGACCACCTGGAACACCGCCTCCATCGGCGAGCGCAGGTTCTCCAGGATCTCGCTCCGGGCGGCCAGCTTGGCCTCCCGGTGGTGGGCCTTGCCCCATGCGAGCAGCGTCCGCTCGGCCTGCTTCTCGGCGCGCTCGGCCGCGGCCTCGCGCCTGGCCTCGACAGCGTCCGCCTGGTCCAGGACCGCCTGGCAGCTCTTCGTGTGGCGCTCCGAGTCCATCCCCAGGCACTCGTTGGCCGCCTCCCGGGCCGCCTCCAGATCGCCTCGCGCCAGGACGGTCCTCGCCTTCGCGAGCTGCGCGTCCGCGCGGCGCAGGTCCACCTTCGCCGTCAGCGCTGCCAGGGCCAGCGCCCCGGGGTCGTCCTTGGGCAGCAGCCCGGCCGGTGCGGCCGCCTCGTCGGTGGTCTCCGCGGCCGCGTCGAGATCGCCCTTGGCCAGGGCCTTCTCGATCTGCTTCACGGCCGCGGCCACCAGGCGCTGGCGCTCGGCGCGATCGATCTCGTCCTGCTTCTGGCGTTCCGAGGCGCGGGCCTGCTGGAGCCTGACCCGCAGCTCGGCCAGGCCGGCCGTGTCCTTGTCGAAGGTGTCGGCGCTCCGGAGGGCGGCCTCCGCCTTGTCCAGCCCGCCCGCCTCCATGGCTACCCTGGCCTGGGCGGTGAAGGCCACGGCCTTGAGCTTGTGCAGCGGGAGGGTGGCCAGCCTGTTGCCTTCCGAGTGGATCACCGCGTCTTCCCACGCCGACGGCTCTTCCCAGACCCTGCGCAGGCGTTCCTTCAGCCCGATGCGCAGCTCGCCGCGGGCGTCGGTCCTGCCCAGCGGCAGCGGCCTCTCCAGGCTCCTGTGCACCAGGGAGAGCTCCACGTCCGCTGCCGGCGTCTCGCGGCACCAGCGCAGGTCCCGGCCCTTCTCGACGGTGACCTCGGGGATCTCCTCCTCGTAGTCCGCGTTCCGCGCGGCCTCGGCGGTGAACCAGATCAGCACGGGCACCGACGCGCCCACCCCGCCCACGCCGCCCCACTTCAGGACCTCGAGCGTCGTCTCGGACGGGCCGTCGACCGGATCGGGCTCGGCCGCGGCGCCCACGATGGCCAGGATGGAGCCGCCGATCAGCAGGAAGCCCCCGAGCACCGCCGGGAACCAGGGGCCGAAGCCGCCGGCCTGCTCCCGGACCACGAAGTGGGTGCCGGCCTTCTTCACGAAGTGGGGCAGGGCGCACTCCTCGCGGCGCGTGAGCCTGCAGACGGCCTGCATGCCTGGCTCCTCCTGGCATTGCCCGAGGAGCTCGGTCTTGCCCGTGGGCGTCTCGGCGCCGTCGAAACGGCCGATCTCGCGCCACTCGTCCCGCGTGGTGACGTTCTGCGCCATGCAGCCCGGCAGCTGCGCGGTGAGCAGCGCGGGGAGCAGCATGGCCAGGATGGGTCGCAGGAACGCCCTCATGTCACCTCCTCGTGGATCGTCGCGGAAGGGTCTCCTCCGAGCGTAGTGCCCGACCCGCCTCGGCTTCTACAGCCGATAGTCATCATGGGCGGGACCAGACTTCTGCCCGACTGGAAGGGAGGACGACCATGGGCGTGGGAATCTGACCGGTTGGGCAGAGAAAACGGCGTGCGAGTGTGCTAGAATTCCACTTCGTTGGTGCTCTGGCGAGGAACCGACGCTGAAGCCGTGGCGCAAGAGGGAGGTGGATTCCATGGGTCTCGAGGAAGAACTCGAGCGAAATCAAGCTGCACTGGAGGAGATTATTGAGATCACTTGTGAGAGACCCGATTCGATCATCCTGTTCCTACCTGTAGATTCTGGTGAACGGTTGGCTGAAGCAGAAAAGGCGAGGCTTGCTTTCCCAAAGCTGTTCGGACTTGAGCCGAAGTTATGTTCCGCTGAAAACGCTTTGTTGTCTGCTAGCACGAGGGATGCGAAATCTGAAGCGAACCCTCTGCGACATTGTGTATTCGGTATAAAGCGGATGTCTATCGGAAGCCTCACCCAACAGATCGATCGGCTGCCGAGGTCACTATCCATCTATTGCGATGCAAATTGGTTGTCGGGGTCGATGGCTTTTAGGGCATTCCTGTTGAAACACTACTACATTCGATGGTTGGTTTGGATTGATAACGAGAGAGTGACTTGCTCTATTCCTGCCGTGATTTCTAGATTAGTTCTTATTCGCGCCATTGCGAAGGGTAGTTCGACTCCGCCATTGCTTCGGGTGGCTTCGATTATGGGTAACGATCTTACAGCCTCAGTTGATAGGATTAGAGAGTGCCGAAGGATGAAATCAGTCGGTGACTATGGACGGACGATTATCATAGCATCTAGTGAATCGCTACTTCCGGGTATGCCTTGGTTCTTTGGCAGCTTTCAAAAAGACCACTTTGAAAATCTCGGGGCCTTTAGCGAGCTGATCAAGATTGGAGAGGCGGTGCACCTTCGTGATGTAGCTGCCCTTCTCCGCCCAATCGCAAAGGGTGCTTTCGGAAAAGATGATATTGATGAAGACGAGTCGACACCTGGGGATAAAGGTGTCCCATGCTACTGTGGCTCTGATGTTTGCGCGGACGGAACGCTAAGGAATCCTAGCCGCTATGTTCCTAGGGATTCTGTTGACAAGGACAACCTTCTTCTTGAAGGAGATATTCTGGTTCCTTCGGTTTACTCGGGAACACTGCTGCCAACCGCAAGGATCAGTGCAAAGGACTTGCCGGCAGTTGGAAGTAGAGTGGTGGTTATCAGATTCAAGAATGAAGACGAACGTAACGAACCTGTTTCGGATTATCTTCGTTCAAGGGAAGTAGGAGAGTACCTGGCTGTCTATAATGCGCGCCTGAAGGGCGATAGTCTTCTTGATTCAGTTGCACTTGGCTATCTGCCGATTCCGAGGCCTAGCATGCAAGTTATGCATGCGATGAGCGTATTGGTGAAGCTTGAAGCCAAGTACTCGGAATTATCAGCGGCATTGAAAGAAAAGCGAGAAAGCCTTTTTGGCAGTTTCAGCGCACGAACCTATCGTTGGACATCTGAAGAACTTTTGAAGGCAGAAATGGAACACTCTGCGCGTATCAGGGCCGCAGAGTACGCTGTGAGCCGAGAGGCCCGAATTCTCAATCGCATGCCGCACCCAGTGGCCTATCGCCTAGAGAAGATTTCTCTCATGGAATACGGCAGGGAAAGGATTGAGGCCTCGCTGCGCTGCATCGAACTCGCTTACGAGTTCGTGACATTCATCGCATACAAGGCATTGAAGGCAGTGGCCCCAGAGAGCACCGAGCAAGCACAGAGGTTGGTCGCTGATTGGGCGGGTCGCGAGAAAAAGATCAAGGCTCACTTGAGCTGGGGGTTGGCAAAGAACTTGTTGATCAACGTCTTGACCAGAATTGCAGAGAAGCCTGTGCTGGAGCACGGTTTCCCAGATTTCGCATTTTTGAAGGATGCCATCCAGGGTGAAGATGGCAAGTGGGCCAACGCCGAAGCCCTGCTCGTGGAATGGAGGAACGAGGCCTCACACCTGCACGAACTTACCGAGGACGACTACCCAGAGAAGTCGAAAGAGCTTGACGAGGCCATGAACGTAATTATCGATAGGCTTCTCTTCTTGGAATCGTATCCGCTGGTCCAGGTGCGCGACTACGCGAGCGATCCCGACAGCGGAGAGAAGCGTGCTAGGTACGAGATGCTGGTAGGATCTCACTCGGTCTTTCGTTTCGAGGAACGGGTTGTCGAAGAGGCCCTCGACAAGGATGCCATCGGCATTCTTGACCGGAAAGGTGTCTTCCACTCGTTGCAGCCATGGCTTCGCAGGTACCCCTGCAAGAAATGCAAACGAGATGAGATCTTCATCTTTAACAGGATAATGCCGTCCCAGGCAGTCTTCGTCGCAATGGAATCTGGCCACGGCCATATCTTCAAGGAGCAGAAGATTCTAAGCCGGCTTCGGAAAGAGTTCAACCTTAGCTAGCTTCGCGTTTTCCTTGGCAGCCACCATGCGAGTTCTTCGTTCCCTCCTTCGACGATCAAGTTATGTGGGAAGTTGTCATGGGAAGTTGTCGATCCGGGATGCGAACAAGCGGCTGAAGAAGTTGAGGCGGATGCTACTCATCGTCTGTTGAGAAGATCCCCGGTCGAGCGGAGGCTGGAGTGTAGCCAACCACTGCTGGCAGGAGGGTCACGTGGCAACTGTGAACTGCCCTGAGTGCGGGAAGTCCTTCGATCCGACCAATCACCTGGCGACTGCCGGTGCCGCCGCAGCTGGCGCAGTGGCTGGAGGTGCAGCCGGCAGCATGGTCGGGATTGCCGGAGGGCCGATCGGTGCGATTGCAGGCACTGTCCCGGGAGCAATCATCGGCGGGGCGCTCGCGGCACTGGGCATCACCAAGTTCGGCAAGTGCCCCAAGTGCGGCAAGATCTTCATGATTTAGAACGAGCTTGTGCGCTGGCGCTGCGGCTCAGGCCGCCTCGAGCTGCTGGGCCCTGAGCCGGTTCAACGCCCGCCGGGCGCAGCGCGGGCAGAGGTCGTGGTCGGGGTCGGCCTTGACACGGCCGTTCACCCAGAACAGCGCCGCGTGCTGGCCGCACGCCTTGCAGGTCTGCTTTCGACGAGCGTTCCGCTTCGGCTCTTCGGCTGGTGCCATGTTCGTCACCTCCTGTAGTCGAAGACGCCCGGTGGCGGCGCGGACTGACGCCTCAGATCTCGTTGGCGTAGTCGAAGTCGCCCATGGCCCAGGCGTTGGGGCTGAAGGACATGCGCTGGTTGACCGCCTTCAGCGTGCTCCACAGCGCCTTCTTCTCTTCACCCTTCCCATCGACCACGCGCTGGAGCATCTCCTCCACCGTCTTCTCCAGCTCGATCACGCACTCGCGGATACTGTCGATCTCCTCCGCGCAGCGGCGCTTGTGGGCGTGCAACTCCGCGAGCATGTGGCGGTCCAGACAGTCGTTCGGGAAGCGCCAGGGCTCCGCCTTCAGGAACTCGCCGCGGTGGATGGTCAGGTCCCTGCGGAGCTGCTGGCAGCGGGA
This sequence comes from Myxococcota bacterium, assembly GCA_022710975.1. Lineage (GTDB taxonomy): Bacteria > Myxococcota > B64-G9 > B64-G9 > B64-G9 > JAKLGA01. The sequence goes on from JAKLGA010000009.1 coordinate 311,872, forward strand.
GATGAAGAAGTCGCGCGCCTTCCAGTCCAGGATCGCCTTAAACCCGACCTCGGCGATGTGCTCGAGCTCGCCGATGCGCCGGAGCAGATCGTCCGCGGTCCGGAGCGTCCCTTCCTCGTCGATCACGCGCTTGGTCATCGGGCACCTCCCTGTTCGCTTGGTCGCCACATGATGAAGGACGAGGGTGCGAACACGAGCTGACAGCTTTCAGGAAGTTATTTTTCTGGGCACCTGTCAGCCACAGCGTGGGCTTCACGTCCTCCCATTCAACGAGCACGCCGCGGTTTGCGATCGCGCTCGAAGGAGGACGACGATGAGCCCCACGAACCGCGCCCATGACGACCTGCTCGACCTCGCCCTGCACTGCGGCTACGACATCCGCGACGAGCGCACGCTGCCCGGCCGCGAGGCCAGGCTGAGCCCGATCCCGGCCGGACTCTCGGCCCCGCTCATCGCTCACCTCGAGGGTCGGCACCCCGGCGGCCTCTTCCTGCACCAGACCCTCGCCATCGAGGCCTGCCTGGCCGGCGAAGACGTGTGCCTGGCCACCCCCACGGCATCGGGCAAGAGCCTGGCCTTCATGGCCGCCGCGGCCGAGCTCGTCTCCCGGGACCCGGCTGCGCGCGTGCTCGCGCTCTACCCTGCCAAGGCCCTCATCCAGGACCAGCGTGGCAAGTGGGATGAGATCCTCGACCCGCTCGGCCTCCGGGCTGGATTCGTGGACGGCGGGGTGCTCGTGGGCGAGCGCAACAGCGTGTTCGCTCGCTGCCAGGTCCTCCTGATGACCCCGGACGTGGTCCACGCCTGGCTGCTCCGGGAGGAGGCCCAGCCGGTCCTGCGCAGCTTCCTGGACCACCTCGCGCTCGTGGTGCTCGACGAGGCCCACGTGTACGAGGGGGTGTTCGGCTCCAACATGGCCTTCCTCATGCGGCGGCTCGAGGTCGCCGCCCCTCGGTTCCGGCTGTTCGGGAGCAGCGCCACGGTCGGTGCGCCCGAGGCGTTCCTGGAGCGGCTGACCGGCCGCACCGTGCGCGTGCTCGGTGCGGATCAGGACGGCGCAGGCGCGCCGGCGAAGCGCTTCCTGCTGCTCCGGCCCGACGGGCGCAAGCCCTTCGAGGCAGCCGCGGCCCTGGTGCGCGCGCTCTCTGCCAGGCAGTCCAGCCGCTTCCTGGTGTTCGGAAACTCCAGGAAGATGGTGGAGCGACTGGTGGCCGCGTCTGGACGGGGCGCGCATGCTGGCGATGATCAGCCGGAGGAGGTGCGTCCCGGTGACGAGGCGGTGGAGGCAGCCGTGGGCGAGCTCCCCAGGGACGCGCGGGTTCTGCCCTTCAGGGCTGGCTACGAGGATCTGGACAGGCGGGCGATCCAGGCCGCGCTGGGGGCCGGTCGTCTGCGCGGGGTGGTGAGCACGAGCGCCCTCGAGCTCGGTCTGGACATCGGGGACATCAACACGGTGGTGCTACTCGGGCTGCCGCCCACCATGCAGGCCTTCTGGCAGAGGGCGGGCCGAGCTGGCCGGCAGGTCTCCGGCAGCTGCCTGGTGGTGGACGACCGCGCGGTGCTGGGCGCGGACGGTCTAGAGGGCCTCTTCGAGCAGCCCGTGGAAGAGAACCGGCTCTACCTGGACAACCAATACCTGCAGTACATCGCGGCCCTCTGCTCCGCCTACGAGTGTGCTCTGGTGGGCGCCGATGCGAATGCCGCACCCTTTCGGACCCTGCCCGTGGGCTTCCGTGCGCTCCTGGCGAACGAACTCGATCCGACCACGCCCGTGGACGACGAGCTCTTCCACCTCAAGCAGCGCGGCGGCGCGGATCCGCACCACGAGTTCCCGTTGCGGAACGGGGTGATGGAGCAGTTCAGCATCCACAACGGTCAGGCCCGTTCCCTGGGTACGGTGGACAAGGGCCAGGCCATGCGGGAGGCCTTCCCCGGAGCTGTGTACTACTTCCTCGGCATGCCCTACCGGGTGTTCGAGTGGCGGCAGCGCAAGCGGGAGATCCTCGCCCGTCGGGAACGATACCTGACCACCGATCCGCTCCTGCAGACCGCCGTGTTCCCTCGTTTCACGGGCGGTCTGTTCGCGCTGTGGTCTGCGGGCGAGACGTTCCTGGCCGAGGTGGAGCTGCAGGTGAGCGAGCGCCTGCTCGGCTTCATCGAGAAGGCTGGCAAGAACAGGTCGGAGCACCTGTACGGTCCAGGCTCGATCTACTCCCAGCAGCCCCTGGTGAACTTCTTCCCCACCACGGGTGTGTGCCTGCGCCTGCCCGACGGTCGAGGCCTCACCGCGGACGTGGGCCAGCGCCTGCGAGCGGCCTTCTGCCACCTCGCCGGTGTGCACGAGCACGATGTGGGCGTGGGGAACTTCTGCGCCAACCGCGGGCCCCTGGGAGGCGAGGGGTGCCGCGGTGTGTGCTTCTTCGACGCGGCCTACGGCGGCCTGCGGCTGACCCGGGAGCTCGCCACCCGGCTGCCGGAGGTGCTGGCGCTTGCCCTTCGCCAGGCCGAGGCGGACGACTCCACGAGCGCCGTGGTCGAGCTCGAGGAGCTCGCCGAGATCCTCGACGGGCTGGTCCCCGCGCCTGTCTCGGGCCGAGGCCCGGAGCCTGCGGCGGGGTCGGGCGGCGACGTGGCGGTGGTGATCGCCCCCGGCGAGCGGGCCATCTACCGGAACGGCACTGGCCCCGAGGAGGTGGTGGTGCTGGGCCACAGGTACACCCCGCAGGGGCTGATGTACGACCTGGAGACGCCTGTTCCAGGCGTCCGCCGCGCCGTGTCCGCCCGCTGGGTCCACCCGCTGCACGGTGAGACTCAGCTCCTGCAGGTCAACCTGGTGACAGGGGAGGTGGTGCCGTTCGAGGAGGACTGAGTCTGAGGTTGTCAGAGCATTCAGGCTTCGCCCGTCCGTGTGATCGAGGGCAAACGAGAGAGGAGAATCGGCCATGAAGCTCGAGATCACCGGCGCTTCCAACTTCGTCAATCGCATGTTCGAGGCCTGCGGCAAGTACCAGTGGGCCCGCGAGCTCCTGAAGAACTCCATCGAGGCAGGCGCCACGCGGGTCGAGTTCGGCATCGAGTGGCAGGCCGTCGCCAAGCACGGCCAGTACCGCCGGACCGTGGCCGACGACGGGGCCGGGATGGACGGTGAGGAGCTGCTGGGCTTCTTCTCCACGCTCGGCGCGGGTGCCAAGAAGATCGGCGGGGTTCACGACAACTTTGGCGTCGGCGCCAAGATCGCCGCCCTGCCCTGGAACCCCGAGGGCGTGGTGGTCATCTCCTACAAGGGCGGCCAGGGCTCGATGATCTGGATCGTCCTCGACGAGGCCGCCGCGGAGTACGAGCTGGTCGAGTTCGAGGTCGGCAGTGGGCGTCGGTGCGTGATCCCGCCGGGCCCCCTGGACGACGGGATCGACTGGGCGGCGGTGAAGCCGGACTGGCTCCAGGATCACGGGACCATCGTGGTGCTCCTGGGCAGCGGGGAGAACCCGCACACCGTGCTCGGCAACCCGGAGGCCGGCGAAGGCGACATCAAGGGGCTGTCGGTCTACCTGAACAGCCGCTTCTGGGATCTCACGGGCATCGGGGTGAAGGTGGCCGAGCTCCGCAGCCCCAAGCCCACCCAGTGGCCCGAGGGCCCCGAGGATCGCGACAACTCTCGCCGGCCGAACGTCCGCCGAATCCTCGGGGCGCGCCACTGGCTCGTCGAGCAGGTCAACGACGAGGGCGAGCTCGACGTCTCGGGCGAGGTCACCATGGCTGGCGGCAGGGTTCGGCTCGAGTGGTACCTGTGGAAGGGCGAGCGGCCCGCCATCCACTCCTACGCCCAGAAGCCTGGCTACATCGCGGTCCGCTACCACGGGGAGCTGTTCGACCTCTCCAAGGGCAAGGCCCTGTTCCGCACCTTCGGAGTGGTGGAGAGCAAGGTCCAGCAGAACCTGACCCTGGTGCTCGAGCCTCAGCTCTACAAGGCCGGCAACGGGTGCTGGGGCGTCCACCCGGACCAGAGCCGCAACCGGATGATCTTCACCGGCGACGGCGAGAAGGGCGTGCAGCTCCCCATGTCCGACTGGGGGCAGGAGTTCGCGGCGGCCATGCCCGAGTCGATCCGCGAGGCCATCCGGCAGGCGCAGGGCGAGCTCGGTGGCACCGTGAAGGACGAGAACTACCGCAAGCGGCTCCAGGACACGTTCGGCGATCGCTGGCGGAGGAAGGTCGTGGTGGCGCCGCCGCCCGGACAGCCGGGCGGGGAGGCCACGGGCGGGGCACCCGGGGCCGATGTCCCGGTGTACGAGCCGCCGCCGTCCCTCCCGGGTGGAGGCGGAGGTGGTGGTAACCCGTCAGACAGGCAACGGAAGAAGTCCAGGGTGCTGCGCAGAGTTCTGGGACCGGCCGGAGCCGTGCAGGGCCAGGAGATGGAGAGCCCGGTGGACGTGCCGGTCTACCGGTTCGGCAAGGCGGAGGACTTCGAGAAGCCCTGGCATCTGGCGATGTGGGTGGCGAACGATCAGAAGGGACCGACCGTGGTGCTCAACGTAGAGGCGCCGGTCCTCCGGGAGATCGTCCAGTACCACCAGGATCGACACCCCGAGCTCGACCCGGAGGCGGTCCAGAAGCAGGTCTGGGAGGTCTTCGGAGAGGTGGCGGTGTGCAAGGTGGCCCACTCGGCGAAGCTCGACTCCGGGATGTCCCAGGAGGAGTTCGACAAGACCTATCGCTCGGAGCAGGCGCTCACACTCGCCCTGCTGGGTCTGCTCGCGGAGGAGGCGGTGATCGTCGGCAGGCTTGCCGAAGCCGCGAAGAGCAAGGATCTCATCAGGCCTACAAGCCGAATTTCTTGAGTTGTTCTTGTAGATCCGAGGCGGAGAGGAGAGCTCGAAGCATCTCTTTCTCCGACATTTGGCGTCCATGCCGGAGTTCGATACTTGCATCGTTCGCAATCGAAAGATTACGCGTGAGTTCCTTCTTGTCGTCGAAAATCCCACGAAACTCCTGCCATTCGTCACCAATAATAATCTTCTTGAGATCGCCGAGGTACATGTAGTCAAGGATCTCAGTCCTGCTACTGAAGTCATCCTCAGGAGCTTTTCGAAGTGACTTCTCAAGACGCTGTTGCGCATTCATAAAAGCTTCCTCACCGACGGAGCTCCGGATCCTTGAAGATGTCTTTCCCGCCCATCTTCGATGTAAAGTCATTTTGACCGTTCTTCGGAGATCGGCCTCAGTCTTTCTGAGTAGTTCTTCGAGTTCCTCCTTTTTCAGCGATGATTTGACACCTTGAGCCGAGCTGGTGGCTTGTACTGATTCACTACGGCTATCGCAGGTTGTTATTAGGGGTCTCGAAATGCCCGTAAGCCAATCACGAACCAGACCATTACGAATGATGATTCTGCCATCAAGTTCCTCGACAAGCTGGTAGCCTTCCAGGTGTGCGAAGGTTTGCCTGCTGATCCTGTCAGACTCAACCCCATTCTCATCGGCGATCCGCTGGAGTGTCGTGAACTCATCTGGATAGATATCTTTGACTACAGATACCATCTCCGCAAGCGCGCAAGATTCCCGTCGAAGAAACCTCTCTCGAGCTTCGACAACCATTGGCTTCGTGACATTGACAGGTCTCTGTTTATCGCTGATCAGCATAGAGCAGTATCGGCGGGTAAGGTATGGGTGACCGCCCAACATTTTATCAAGTTCGGTGATCGCTTCAGCCTCGAAATATGCACCCGAAGATCGTCCAAGAACTCGAATCATCTCCTGGAGCTCATCTTTTACGAGAGGTGTTGCATAGCGCGTGGTATAGAACCCGAACATTGGGTTTTGGTGTTTACCCAGATGATGTGCCTCCGAAATGTATGGATTTACGCCGACAACCATAAGCGATAATGGACCAACGGCTTGCGACAGTCCTCTTGTGTATTCAAGAAACTTATCATAGCCTGTGTAGCCAGAGTTCGTCCCAAGCGGGAAAAGTCTTTCAATTTCGTCCAGAATTATTACCAATCTTTTCTTCTGGTCGCTGAATTCGGAAAGGATGGTGCGTATGTCGGAATCGAATGACCTCTCGAAAGTCTCGAAGTCGGTAATCTGGTCATAGCGTGGCTGGTGTCCGATACTTCTGAACCATGAGCGAGCAGGGCTAGCCTCGACAGCTTCCTTCATGTTTTTCGCGATTAAATGGAGGAGAAAGTGGTGTGTTCTATTGGTTTCTGGTGCTGCAAGCAGATCGAGATGCACAAAGAATAAGTCCGGGCAGAGCGATTCCCGACGTTCGAGGAGCGTCTTGATTATCGAGGTCTTACCGACTTTACGAAGGCCGTAGAGCCCGAGATGACTGCCCCTGCTGAGTTGTGATGCAATATCTTGAAGTATACGCTTACGTCCGAAAAACTCACGGCCGTTGACCGGCCCAGAGCGGTCGAAGAAATCCCGTGCGTACATCCTTTCCTGAAGGATTGCCCTAAACTCCTCGCTTGGATGTCCTGATGACATCCATGACTTCATCCTGCATGAATCCAGAGGGAGATAGACGGTCGTAGTGTCCTCAAGTTTCTCAAGAACTGAAGTTGTATTGGGAGCATCGGACACAACAATCACTAGGTCTTCTTGCCTTCGATTTGGAGTTTTGATTAGCCTGTCGACAATCTCGATATTATCAAGAAGACGTGCCTGAAGATCTTTGTGGTTCGAACATAATACCAATACCTCGCGGCCAAGGCCGAACCCATCTACTAGCGCATTCGATTCTGGTCTTACGAGAATAGCCCAAACTTTATTGCGATTAGGGTCGAGCGGATTGACCCATCTGACTCGGCATTCGCAAGCTTCGAGAAACTTAAGAATATCACCACCGTTGAGTTCCCCGATTTCGAAGAGACTCTCGAAATCGATCTTGCGTTGCTCAAGAGTTTCTGGGTTGTCAGCCATTGGATCCACCCCTTCTGCTCAGAATACGAACCTAAGACGGGGAAATTGATCTGATTTCTTCATCTCACGACTGATTTGGAAATGCAAGGAGGTAGGACTTTCGGTAGCCGGTGGGTACTGCGTGGAGCCCCAGGAGGAGCGTTCATATGGGTACTGGCGCCCTCGTAGCGCCCCGGAATCCATGACGTCCGGACGCTCGAGAGCGCTGGTCGGAGCTCCTAGATCTTTAGGAGCAGGCGGCGGACGACGTCGGCCACGACGGCCACTACCACGGCTTAGATGATTTTGCCCAGCATCTCGCACCTCTCGGGCTCACAGCCCGTACTCGGTCGGGTCCAGGCCCTTCTTCCGGGCGTAGATGCCGAGGTCGTGGGACAGGGCCGCGATGGCCCCGGCCATCACGGCCGCGTCGTCGACGAAGCCGATGGGCACCAGCACGTCTGGGATGGCGTCCACCGGACTCACCACGTAGACCAGCCCCACCGCAGCCAGGATGGTGGTCCAGGGGAGCTCGGTGGGTCTGAACCGGGCACATGGGTGACAAAGTAGACCGGGGACATAGGTGACACCAGGCTGAGGCCTGGAGGTGTCGCCTATGCCATGGCGTGAGACCGACCGCTACGACGAGAGGGTGAAGTTCGTG